>UBJR01000048.1 GCA_900465675.1 Hyphomicrobiales bacterium
CCCCGCTGGGGAGAAGGGATCGGAGACGTTGCGGCAAAGTCCCTTCTCCCCTCGGGGAGAAGGTGCCCGGCAGGGCGGATGAGGGGGCCACACCCACCGCGCCAAGCCAACTATTCGCTACTCACTACCCCCCACTCAACTCACCGCAAACTTCACCAGCTTGATCGCCTCGAAGTTCTGCACCCCGCCACCCACGCGCTTCGTCGTGTAAAACAGCACATAAGGCTTCGCCGAATAGGGATCGCGCAGCACCCTGACCCCGGTGCGATCCACCACCAGATACCCCGCCCGGAAATCCCCGAAGGCGATCGCCATCGCCCCTGCCGCAATGTCGGGCATGTCCTCGGCCTCGGCCACCGGAAAGCCCATCAGCGTCGCCGCCTGCCCGGCCGTTGCCGGCGGCTGCCACATGTAGCGGCCATCGGCATCCTTCAGCTTGCGCACCGTCGCTTGCGTCTTGCGGTTCATCACGAAATTGGCGTTCTGCCGGTAGCCTGCCTTCAGCGCGTAGACGGCATCGACAAGCACATCCGAAGCGCCGCTGGAGGCGAAAGCGCCCGCAGCCCCGGTCGGGATATAGCCGAGATTGCCCCAGCTCCAGCCGCTGTCGGCCACCGCCGTATAGGCCAGAAACCCCTTCGGCTTGTTGGTGCCGTCGCCGGAGACGAAGGCCGTGCCCTCCTGCTCGGCAAAGACGGTATCGACCTCGCCCGAAATCCAGGCCTCGATATCGACAGCCGCATCGTCGAGCAACGCCTGGGTCGCCGCCGGCATGGCGTAGAGCTCCATCGTCGGAAAGGTCAGTTCGGCAAGCTGGGCATTGCCCGTCTGCGGCCGTGCCGCCGTTTCGGAAACCCAGCCGGATGCCATGCCGGAGGTCGAGAACGGCTTCTTCAGCACCGATCCCGAGACTTGCCGCACCGTCGCCAGCGCCCACCACCGAAAGCCTGCGGCCGATCTCGGTATCGGTCTCCGGCGGCACCAGATAGCCGCCATCGGCGCCCGTCCCCGATGACATCGCCTTCGCCTCGATCTCGCGCAGCCCCGCCTCGTCGCCGCGGCGGATATAGTTTTCGAAAGCCGCCTTGTGCTCGGCCGTATCAGGCCCGCCGGCGCCGGTACGCCCCAGCGGCGGGCGCGCCTTCTTCAGCACCAGCTGGTCAAGCAGCTTCTTCTGCTCGTCCATGGCGCGGTTGATGCGGTCCATCTTGTCGCGGGTGACGACATCGTCGGTGAACTTCGCCTCGATCTCGCCAAGGCGCCGGTCATTGGTGTCCTTGAAGGCCTCGAAGGCCTCCATGAAATCGTCGAAGGCAGCCGTCATCGTCTCCGGCACCGCCTTGATCTCCGGCGCCGTCTTCGCAGTCATGTCGCTCATATGTCGATCCTATCTGAAGGTTTCGGTCAGCATCGCCCTTGCCGCCCGGCGCATGGCGCGGACGAGCTCGGTCTCCTTGTCGCGGAACCACCGCGCATTCTTAATGTTCTGCACCCGCGCCGAAGGCAGCATCGGAAAGGTGACGATCGAGATCTCCCAGAGATCCGCCTCCAGTATCCGCCTGACACCACTCTTGGCATCGGTGCGCGCCCGGACGGTCCTGAACCCGATCGACAGCCCGTCCAGCGCCCCGTTCCTGATCAGCTGCCGCACCTCGCCGGCGCGGGCCACACCGTCGGCCAGCACGCCCTCGACATAAAGCCCGCGGCTATCCTCCCGGATCGTCTTCCAGGCACCGATCGGCTCGGAAGGGTCATGCTGAAACAGCATCCTGACCCCCTCGGCCCCACGTTCGGACAACGACTTGCGAAACGCCCCGCGCTCCACCTGGTCCTTGCCGAGATCGACCTCGCCGAAGACGCTCGCATAACCCGAAAACGTCCCGTCGCGCTTGAGATGGCGCAATTCCAGATTGGCAAACTTGCGCGTCTCCGCGCCCATGAGCGATGCGGTCATGGTTGGTGCTCCTGATTGTGGATGTGAAAATGTTTGGGGGAGCGAATAGCGAATAGCGGCGAATGCCGCCCGCCACGGCCGGATCGCAAGCCCAAAACTATTCGCTATTCGCTACTCGCTATTCGCTCGCCACCGCTGCGCCACCCGCGCCAAAACCCCCAGCACCCACCAGGCGCAGAGGCTGGCCGCAGCCGAGCCGGACAGCATGACTTCGGAAGCAGAAAGACGATCGGCGATCCCCAGCCGCTCCACCAGCCAGATCCCCGTCGGCCCGCCGAAGATCAGCCCGCAGGAGAGCCCCGAAAAGAACCGGCTCGCCGCCTCCCGCCTGCTCTTCGGCAAAAGATAGATCAGCGACACCGCCGCCCCTGCCGATGCCCCCAGCGCCCGGCTGGCCCAGAGCCCGCCATCATTGGAAAAGTCAGCCATCGTCAAACTCCCCTTTGAGGATGAGCACGCGGATGGCCCACAAAGGCCCACGGCCAATGCGGACCGGCGTCGCCGCCAATCGCGTTTCAACGAATCTTATGAATCGCTTGCACAGTCTTGCTGGCAGGCTGGATCAGCCGCTTCAACGCATCCGTATCCGGCCGTTCAAAGGCTCCGGATCACATTGCGAAAGGTCAGCGACAACCGCCGCCCGCGAGGCCGCTTCTCGCCGTCGACGACATCGGCCGACCGCGCCGGTATCTCATGCGTCCAGTCATATCGCGCCGCGCCCTCCATCACGAGCAGCGACCCCGGCTCCAGCATCAGGCTGCAGCGCTCGCCGCCTGCCGAATGCCGGAAGACCATCTCGCAGGCCGAAAGCAGGCTGAGCGAGGCGATCCGGTCCGCGAAACACGGCACGCAATCGACATGCGCGCTGATCCCCTGCCCCGGCAGATATTCATTGGCGATCACCTGATCCGGCAGACGTTCGAAATAACCTTCGCCGGCAAGCCGCCCGCAGACACCAGAAAGCCAGTCCGGCAGCGGCCCGAGATAGGCATCGCCGGTCACAGCCCGGGCCCGATAGTCATAGCGGTAACCGAAATGCTGCACCCGCCGCTTCAACGTCGTGTCCCAGGAACCGGCATCGAGCGCTGCAGCAAGCCATGCGGCCTCTTCGCCGCCGAAAAACTCGGGTACATAGGTCGCGCCGACAGGCAATCGCGCTTGAATAGTCATTCGCCATCCGCCTCGAAATCACCGTCGCCGTCTATTTCCATGCTCGTACCGTTCTGCCGTCCATGGCGGACGGCAACGATATGCACGGCGTGCTCCATGATGCTGTAATCGGTGACATAGGGTGCGACGACAAACCGGCGCCGGCCGGCGAGCGGCAGAGCGGCCACGCCCGCATTGGGATAAGCACCAAGCGTCCGGATCGCCGCCTGGATCTGGCGCATCACGCTCTCTGCCGCACGCGGATCGTGCTCGGCGATATAGGCCCGCTCGCGCCGGAGATAGTCGGCAGCATTTTTGGAGATTATGACTTTCATCTACGCCGCGTCAGGCCTCGATGCCGCGACCAGTTCGTTCATCAGACGCTCGGCATCCTCGAATTCGCCATCGCGGATCTGTGCCTCGCCGTGCAGCACGTCGAGAACATCCTTCCCCTCCGCCTGCAGATAATATTTCAGCGCCCGCACGATCACCCAGCTGCGCGTGCGATCCGTCGCCTTGGCGATCGTCTCGATATCCTTCAGCATGTCCTCGGGAAGGCGCAACGCGATCGGATCGGAAAGAACAGGCTTCGGCATGGCGGCATCTCCAATTTGTAATACGACGTATAACAAATTACCCCGCGCACCTCAATCTCAATACCCCACCGCCTCCCGCTTCTCCTCATCCGTTAGAAACCCCGCCGCCCCCACCCGCGCCCACAGCTCCCCG
>UBJR01000021.1 GCA_900465675.1 Hyphomicrobiales bacterium
CTTGCAATTCCAGTAATAGTGAATAGAATAACGTCGCGTTTCTAAATTGCGTACTTTGTCTCATCTTTAAATAGCTGTGACATGATGTGTAGCCGGGTACATTCTATTTCCAAGTGCGACATGCCAGTAATTTCAATGGCTTCACTTTGGAGATTCCACGTGCGCGTTAAACCGTTGCTTGGATTTCATTCGCGAACCATCCGCCGTCTGATCATCGTTACTGGCTTTTTCGCTGCATCGATCACTCCATGATATCTCACCCGCCCATTCTCGAGAAGTTTGTATCCCTCGGCACCGTACGTTTCCAATTGCCGGAGATGTTGGGCAACCGATGAACTAATCGGCTTGGCTTCTTTAGCGACGACGCCCGCCTTGGAGGAAATACCCAGCAAGCCTGCGCTCGCGCCCGTAAAATCGAGGGAAGATACAGAATCAATCGTGGTGGCTGCCGGATCTCCTGCTGCCTGCACCTGCTGATGCGTCAGGCGCCCCTGCTGGTCATAGGCAAGCGTGGTGACGGCAGCATCCGTCTGGCTGGTGACCGTTAGCGCCGTCATAGCTTTAGGACCAGCGGCCGAGATCGGGATCGGAGGCTGTATATCGCCTCGAGCGAGACTTTAATTTTCGCGCTGGCACGCACTAGCATTGCGCTTACTGAGCGAGAGCCGGCGCCATGTGGCCGCGCTGACGCTTGACTGCCCACCTATCTTGCACCATGTATATTGGAACCCGGAAAGAGATGGCCGGAGATGGTGGCGTCACATGATCACGAATGCAGCAGAACTGGTTCTCGCAACCGTCAACGCTCCTTATTCGAAGCCGCTTGACGAAATGATGCTTGTTGCCTGCATTTTGGATTTTACCAAGGCCAAGTCTGCAGCAGGTCCCGTCTCGTCGTTTTTTGGGGACGTTTCGCCCTCCCTGCAAATGCAATTCGCGTCTGAAAACGGTATCTCGGCCGATGTGCTTGCAATGGCGGCAAAGCAGTTTGGTTCCTGGTCGGGGCAGACTTACGCTCTGGCCGCATGACATCCCGTTGGGACGAGCTTTTTGCGATTGCCTACAAGCTCATCGATGACGTCAATCGACCCCATGTGTTGGTGACCGATTGGTCCTTCGGCGGCGGTACTGCAATGATGCTGCAGATCAACCATCGCGAAAGCCATGACGTCGATATTTTCCTGGACGATCCGCAGCTCCTCCCGCTCTTCAATCCAACGACCAACGATTTGATTTTCGAAACGCCGCCGGCCGCCTATGAAGGCGATGGGTCTCATTTCCAGAAAATGGTTTTCACTGGCATCGGCGAAATCGACTTCATCGTGGCAGGACTGAAATCGGAGCCCGGCGTAATCAAGAAGGAAATTCTCGGCCGGCAGATCAATCTGGAAACGGTCGAAGAAATCGTTTGCAAGAAAATCTTCTACCGCGGCGCCAGCATCACGCCACGCGACATCTTCGACATCGCAGCAGCCAGCGAAAGTGGTCGGAAAGCCGAACTCTGTACTGCATTGGCTGGCTATCCTGATAAATGTTCAGCAGCCATCGATGCCGTCAACAGGCTCGGAGACGAGTTCCTTCAAAGCGCGATCGACGCGCTCATGATCACCCCGGACTTTCTGCCCTTGCGACAGAATGCGAAGTCGCTTTGCCTGGATGTCCTCGTGGCAAGTGCCGGCTGACCAAGCCGTCTGCGTCTGCTAGTTACAGGTGGTGGCGCTTCGGTTGGCGTCTCTGCCGCAAAGTTGGAATGTCCTGTTTCTGCAAAGTTGGAATGTCACACTCCCCGGGTCTGAATGACGTCTGGGAGATTGCAGATGGATTGCTAGCGATGAGCGAACGCGATCTGCAGCGGATCGAGATTTTGTCGAAGGTGGTTGCCCAGCGGATGACCCCTTCATCGACAATTGCTATCCAATGTCTGAGCTAGAGATGATAGAGGCGCCCGCCGGGATCGAAACACTGCTGCGTTCCCAGGCTGCCTCCAACGAGATCGAGATCGCGCGAGGCACTCCGATTGAACCTTGCGGATTCGGCCTGAGATTCCGGTTTTAAACATCGTTGGTACTCTTTGGCGACGGCTCCAGTCCTAGGCAAGAACTCCCTGTCCGCCCGCAGGCGGACAGGGGTTCGAGTATTTTGTGCAAGGTTTGGTCTAAGCAGCCCGAGCCACATCATCCCGGTGATGGATCTCGGTGCCAAGCACCTTCAAGCACTCGCGGATGAAAGCGGCAAGCGCTGTCCAGCCTTTTGCGGAGACCATTGTACCATCGACATACGCCTCGGTCGGCGAGAGATCGACATACGTTCCACCCGCCAAGGTAACCTCCGGTTCACAGGCGCCCAGTGCACCAACTTTCTTACCCCGCACCACACCATCGACAGCCACGAGGATCTGCACGCCGTGGCAGATTGTGAAGATCGGCTTCTGCTTCTCATGGAAATGGCGAACCATTGCCTGAACGCGCTTGTCGGTACGGATGTATTCCGGACCACGACCACCGGCAGCGTAGACAGCGTGATACTGATCAAGCTGCGTCTCGGCCTCGGAGAAGGTCTTGTTGATCGTAAAAAAGTGTCCGAGCTTTTCGGTATAGGTCTGGTCGCCCTCGAAGTCGTGCAGAGAGGTCTTGATTAGGTCGCCGGCCTTCTTGTCTGGGCAAACGACGTGCACCGTATGGCCAACGGCTTCCATTGCCTGCTGGTAAACGAAAATCTCGTATTCCTCTGTGAACTCGCCTGTCAGCATCAGTATCTTCTTGCCTGGCATGATTTTACTCCTCTTGCTCATGCGATGGGGCGGCGCTCGCCGCCCCGGTTGACGTGGATAATCAGAAGGGAGAATCCGGGAAGTAGTATTCCTTGGCGTTCTCCTGGGTAATCAGCGGTGCGTCCAGCTTGACCGTCCCACGAACCGGCGCTTGGCCGACCAGGTTTGCGACCGTCATGTATATTGCGGTCTTGATCATCGCAGGCGGGTACGGTGTTTCGACAGGGGTCATTGCATCACCGTCAATGACCTTCTTGACGATGTCTTTCATGCCATTGCCGCCGAGTGCTAGCTTGATGTCCTTGCGCCCGGATTCCTTGACCGCTTCCAGAACACCGAGCAGCATATCGTCGTCGTTTGCCCATACAGCGTCGATCTGCGGATACTTCGCAAGGTAATCCTGCATGAGTTTAAACGCTTCGTCGCTGTTCCAGTTGGCGTACTGGATGTCGAGCACCTTCAGCTCCGTGCCTTTTATGGCATCCTGAAAGCCTTGAATGCGCTCGTCGTCGATCACGGTCGGGATGCCGCGCAGCACGACGAGATTGCCCTTGCCGCCGAGTTTGTCGATCATGAATTTTGCCGTATTGCGGCCGACAGCAATGTTGTCCCCTGCCAGGTAGAGGTCCTGTATCGTCGGGTCGTTAAGACCGCGATCGACAACCGTGATGAATGTCCCTGAATCCTTGACGGCTTTCACAGGAGTGGTCAGCTCTTCCGATGTATAGGGCAAGATGACCAGCGCATCGAGCTTGCGGCCCGCCGAGAGATCCTCAAGCGCGCTCACCTGAGCGGTGGCCGACGGCGAGGTTTTGACGACGACTTCGACATTCGGGAATGCGGCGTTGATTTCCTTCGCGGCCGCCTGTGCATGGTAGACAATCCCTGCCGTCCAGCCGTGGTCTGCAGCCGGTATCGACACGGCGACGACTTTCTTGTCGGCGGCGAGCGCGTGCCCTGCGGTGAGCAACGTCGTAACGGCCGCAGCCGCAATCCATTTCTTCGTAGACATTCCATTCCTCCCAGAATTTGGACCTAAGATCGTGAACCCGTGTGGTCCTGACACGGGCTATTTCGAGAACCGTTGGATGAGCATGGCGATGATGATGATGACGCCCTGTACACCGGCCACCAGGTACTCCGAGACGAAGTCGGACAGCACCATGAGATTGGCGATCAATTCGAGAATGACCGCGCCTGCCACTGTTCCCCAGACGTGTCCCTTGCCGCCGCGCAACGCCGTGCCGCCGATCACTACAGCGGTGATGACCTGCAGTTCCCAGAGGACACCCGTTGTCGGCGTCGCCGCACCGAGCCGTGGAACGTAGCAGATGGCAGCAATCGCGACGCACGCACCCTGGATGGCATAGGCGATCGTGCGTGTCTTGATGATGGAGATACCGGAGTAGCGAGCGACGTCTTCGTTGGCTCCGACGGCGGCACATTTTCGGCCGTACTTCATTTTGTAGAGAATGAACGACGCTACCGCCGCAACCGCGATCGATATCAGGATGGGATACGGGATGCCCCCGAACGTGCCGAAATACACTGGTCGATAGGCGTCACGCAGGCTGCGATCGATTGGGATCGTGCCGCCGTCCGACATGTAGGTGATCAGGGCCCTGAAAATCCCCATCGTGCCGAGCGTTGCAATGAAGGGTTCGATTTTCCCGATCGTGACGATAAGGCCGTTCATCAAGCCGCAGAACAGACCGACGCCGACAGCCACCACCATCCCCGCGGGGATTGCAGACACGCCCCACTCTGGTGCCATCCGATTCATAAACATGATGGTGATCCCGGTGATGAACGCCGCCATCGAGCCGACCGAAAGATCAAGGCCACCAGAAGAAATAACGAATGTCGCACCGACAGCAATAATGGCTATGAAGGCGCTTCGCGTGATCACATTCGCAAGATTGGTCGCCGACAGGAAGTCCTGATTGATTGCGAAGCCGATGACCATCAGCGCCGCAAGTGCGAGGAACGGACCAATATCAGACCATCTGATATTCCACTCCCGGTCCGGCTTAACCGCCGTGGTGCCCGTAATAACCGTCATCTTCTACCTCCCTCGTTGCTTGCCGCAGTGTCGCTCGTTGCCAGAAGCGCGACAGCGTGTTCGGTCATAGCCTCCCCGGACACTTCACCTGCGATACGCCCTTCCCTCATCACCACGATGCGATCGCAGATGCCGATGAGTTCCTGCATCTCCGACGAGACGACGATGCAAGTCTTCCCCTGTGACACGAGCTGCTGGATGAAGGCGTAGATTTGCGCCTTGTTAGCGATATCGATTCCGCGCGTCGGTTCATCGATGACGACCACCGAAGGGTTCGTGAGCAAGACTTTTGCAAGAAGAAGCTTTTGCTGGTTTCCGCCGGACAGCTGGCCAGCATTGACCCCGATGTCCTTCACGCGAATGTCATATTGGTTGACCGCCTCTGTAAGGGCCTCCTGTTCGCGGCGACGTCGCACGAGAAGGCCAGGATGGAAACGGCCGAGCGCCGAGAGCGTCAGGTTCGGGGCGAGTCGCTCATGCAGGAGAAGCCCCTTGCCCTTGCGGTCCTCGGTCAGGTAGCCGATGCCAGCGTCGAGCGCGGCACGCGGCGAATGAATATCAATTGACTTGCCCAACAATTCGACCGAGCCAGAGGCTGGACGCAGGCCCATAATTCCTTCGAAGAGCTCCGTTCGACCAGCGCCGATCATTCCGGCGAAGCCGAGGATTTCTGATTTGCGGACGTCAAATGAAACGTCCCTCGCAAATCCCGGGACCGTGAGATTGCGCACCGCCAGGATCGTCCCGGTTAAGGCATGTGCCCGCTTTGGGGGATAGAGGGCTGAGAGATCGCGGCCGACCATCAAACGCGCCATGTCCATTTGGCTGAGCGTCTGCCCGGGGTAGGTCCCTACCATCTTGCCGTCGCGCAGAACCGTGACCTTGTCAGCAAGTCGCTGCACTTCGTCGAGCCTATGGCTGATATAAAGGATGGCAGCGCCTTGCGCCCTCAGGCGTAGGATGATGACGAGAAGCCGGTCTACTTCCTCTCCGGTGAGAACAGCTGTCGGTTCATCGAAGATGACCAGCTTGTAATCGTCAAGGAGGGCACGGGCGATCTGCACAAGCTGACGGTCCGCGAGCGAAATGTCGCGAACGAGTGCGTTGGGCGACGCGACGCAGCCAAGCTCGGCGAGCTTCTCTGCTGTCAGGCGGCGCATGGTTTTGTCATCGACAACACCATTTCGCATCATCTCCCTGCCGAGAAACACGTTCTCGGCAACCGTCAGCCCATCGGCAAGCAGGATCTCTTGATGAACAAGAACAATACCGGCTTCCTGGGCCTGTTCAGGCTTGGCGAACCTGACTTCGCCAGTCCCCATCGATAGCGATCCACCGGTCGGCTCGGCGTATCCCGACAGCAAGCGCATGAAAGTGGATTTTCCTGCGCCGTTTTCGCCGATAATGGCGTGGATTTCGCCAGGCAGAATATCCAACGTGATATCGGACAAGACCGTGACCGGGCCGTATTGCTTCGACAGAGCCGACGCGCGCAGAACCGGATGCCGAACAGCTTCGCCGATCTCCCTCACATCTTCCCTCCCCCGCCTCTCGATGCTGACGACGTTCGGCATTCGGCTCTCCTCAGTCGAATGCCGGCAGGAGCCGGTCGCGAGAATGCTCCAGATGCTCGCGCATCGCGCGCTCCGCTGCAGACGAGTCACCCGCCTCCAGTGCACCCAGGAGCGCCTCGTGTTCGTCGAGCGCTTCCTCGGTCACCCGCGAATGGAACATCAAACGAAAGATGTGGAAATGGGTGTGCTGATGATTGAGGGTCTCGCGAATGAGCTCGTTGCCGGCGATCTCCAAGATCTTGTCGTGGAACATTGCGTCTTGCCGCGCGAAGGTCGAGTAGCGCAGGCGTTCATCACCGCCTTCACGACGGCCCATGAGGCCAGCTGCCGCCCGTAGCGATGCGAGCTTGCCCTCATCCATGGCAGTGGCCGCCCTGGCCGCACTATCGGGCTCAAGAAGCAGTCGGAGCTGATAAAGTTCATCAAAACGGCGTCGGGTGATTTGCGGCGCGGCACTAAAGCCGATGAGATGGGTCTTGATGACAAGACCCTCACCCTCTAGTCGTCCTAGCGCTTCGCGAATAGGCGTCTGCGAGACGTTCAGCTCTTTAACGAGGTTATCGACCGTGATCCTAGCACCAGGCGCGATTTTTAACGACATCAACTGCGCGAAAATCGCCTCGTAGACGCTCCCTGCAAGACTGTTTGCGCGCGGGATAAATCCACTCGTATCGAACACTTCAGGTGCGGCAGTCTGATTTCTTTGTTGCATGTTTTTGCCTCTTGACATGACCTACCGCTACCACGATGCTCCGCTATATGCAATCCCATATCCTATAGGATTTTAAATTGGAGCGGACGTGAAGGTTGATCCGGAGAAAGCTTTAGAGCTGGCTGGGCGGCTCCTGGTCGAGCGCGGCGCACCCTCAAAATGCGCCGATCTTCAGGCGTGCGTGCTTATCGAGGGCGAGCTCAAAGGCCACCCATCGCACGGGCTGCAACGCCTTCCTCGTATTCTGACCCGCATCGAGCGCGACCTAATCGACCCAGCCACCGAGGGCAATGCGCATTGGCGCTCACCATCATTTTTGGAGGTCGATGGGTTGAAAGGACTTGGCCCAGTCGTCGCTATCTCCGCGCTAGAACGAATTGCGGAGCAAGCTCACAAGACTGGTATCGCCGTTGCCGGCATCCGCAACTCCAACCATCTCGGTATGCTCGCTTATTACGTCGAGCGCTTTGCCGAGAAAGGCTTGATCGGACTTGCCATGTCCTCCAGCGAGGCCCTCGTGCACCCCTACCGTGGGACGCGGGCTCTCTTAGGAACCAACCCGTTGGCAATCGCAGTACCGACGGCAGGCAGGCCTCTGGTGGTCGACCTCGCTACCGCCATCGTTTCAATGGGCAAGATACACCATCATGCTGCAAACGGTTTGCCAATACCTGAAGGCTGGGCACGCGATGCCAACGGGAGACCGACAACTAATGCGGCGGCCGCCATGACGGGCTCGATCGCACCCTTTGGCGAAGCCAAGGGCTATGCTCTCGGCATGGCGCTGGAACTGATGGTGGCGTCGATTGCGAGATCCGCAATCGCGCCAGACGTCCGAGGGACGCTCGACGCCGACGCCATATGCAACAAAGGCGATGTGCTCATTGCCATTGATGTCGGTGAACAACCCGAGTTCCTAGCCTGCTTCAGCGCCTATCTCGACAGCGTACGCAGTTCCCGCCCGTCGGATCCAGGCATGCGCGTGACCGTTCCAGGCGACGGCGCGTCGGCTCGACGCGAAGGTGCACTTTCCGATGGCATCGAGATTTCGGCCAGGCTTTGGGACGAACTGAACGCCCTCTCTCACTCCAGCAAATCGCTTGTCAAAGGACATGGACAATGACCCTTTTCGCCGCTCTTCGGCTTCCCCAAGAAATTCTGTTTGGCAAAGGGCAACGTCACGCTTTGCCAACCGTCGCAGCTAGGCTTGGACGGCGTGCCTTGATCTGCACCGACGAGCGGCTCGCCGGCACCGGCGTGTTTGCCGAGTTGGTGAAGGCCCTCGAAGCCGCATCCATCGATTTCCTGATCCATGATGGGGTCCAACCGGACGTCCCTGCCGATAGCGTATCGGTCTGCGTCGAATATGCCCGCGATTTTGATCCTGAGATGGTGATCGGCATTGGCGGGGGAAGCTGCTTGGATATGGCAAAGTGCGCCGCCCTATTGCTGACCCACGGCGGTAAACTGAAGGACTACTACGGCGAATACAAAGTTCCAGGCCCGACGATCCCTGTCATTGCTATTCCGACGACGGCAGGTACCGGCTCGGAGGTAACGCCCGTGGCAGTGATCTCGGACGTTGAACGCACTTTGAAGGTCGGGATATCGAGCCCCTACTTGATTGCCACGGCGGCGATCTGCGACCCGGAACTGACGATGACCTGCCCACCGGGTTTAACGGCGGTCGCAGGGGCCGACGCCCTCACCCACGCGATCGAAGCCTTTACCGCCGCTCGCCGCGGGACGGATCACGCACTGGCGCAAAACCACGTCTTTATCGGCAAAAGTGCGCTGACGGACCATTTCGCCCTTTTGGCTATCAAGCTTCTCGGCCGCAGCCTTGAGAAGGCCTGCAAGGATGGCTCCGACGAAGATGCGCGTGCAGAGGTGATGATGGGGGCGCTTGCAGCAGGTTGCGCGTTCGGGACAGCCGGTACCGCCGCGGCTCATGCCATTCAATATCCCGCAGGTGCTTTGACGCATACCGCCCATGGCCTCGGTGTTGCAACCATGATGCCCTACGTCATGAACTACAATCTGTCTGCGTCAATTTCCGAAATGTCCGAGATCGGAACCGCGCTCGGTCTGGCGACACCGGACCTCGACGAAAAGCAGCTAGCGACCGCCGCAATCGAGGAAATTGGCAGACTGTTTGCGGCGATCGGTATCACCCGCACGCTCGCCGATCTCGGGCTGGCCCAAGACAAGCTCGACTGGACGGCCGAACAGGCTTTCGGAATTGATCGGCTCATCAAGAACAATCCACGGCCCTTCGACCTCGACGCGATGAAGCGTCTCGTCAAAGCGGCCTATGACGGCGATCTGGCCGCATCCGCCATCTAGTTATCGAGGGAACACCCATGACCATTGCCCAGCAGATCTCTAATTCCAATCATCAAGTCCCGGACATCGCAGCCGCCGCTCGCGGGCTCTACATCGACGGAGAATGGCGACAGTCTCGGTCCGGACAACAGATCGATGTTATCGATCCCTCTACAGGTAGAGTTCTGACATCCGTGCCAGATGCGACGATAGATGACGCACGCGCGAGCGTTGATGCCGCCGCGGCAGCGGCACCTGCGTGGCGCGCAACGCCTCCCCGCAGGCGCTCCGAAATTTTGCGCCGATGCTTCGAACTGATGCTTGAACGCTCGGAGATGCTCGCGTCGTTGATCTCGATGGAGAACGGCAAGGCGTTGCGAGACGCGCGGGGCGAGGTGGCTTACGCTGCCGAATTCTTTCGCTGGAATGCCGAGGAAGCCGTTCGCATCACCGGCGAATTCGGCATTGCGCCATCTGGCACCAACCGCATTATCGTCGATTATCAGCCAATTGGCATTTGCCTGCTGATTACGCCGTGGAATTTTCCGGCGGCGATGGCCACCCGCAAAATAGCTCCGGCACTAGCGGCTGGCTGTACGGTAATCCTGAAACCGGCAAGCGAGACGCCGCTGACAGCCTATGCTCTGGCCGCAATATATGAAGAGGCCGGCGTACCGAAGGGCGTCGTCAACGTACTGACGACAACGACCCCTGGCCCGATGACCGAGGTGGTTCTGGCCGACCCACGGGTCAGGAAGCTTTCCTTCACGGGGTCAACAGGTGTCGGCCGCCAGCTGCTCGCTGAAGCGGCCAAGCATGTCATATCTTGCTCGATGGAGCTTGGTGGCAATGCACCGTTCCTGGTTTTCGATGACGCGGATCTCGATGCGGCGCTCGAGGGCGCGATGATTGCCAAGATGCGCAATGCGGGAGAGGCCTGCACGGCGGCAAACCGCTTCTACGTGCAGTCCGGGATCTACGACCAGTTCGCTGAAGGTCTCACGAAGCGTATGGTTGCGCTCAAAGTCGGGGCGGGCGTTGAGGCTGACACCGAATGCGGCCCGATGATAACCCGAAAGGCGGTAGAAAAGATCAGCCGCCTGGTCGAAGATTCCAAGGCGAAAGGTGCGCGCGTCCTGTGCGGCGGTGATGCGACAACAGGTGATGGGTTCTTTTACCCGCCAACGGTGCTTGCAGACGTTTCTGACGATTCAGAGATGAAGGCAGGGGAAATTTTTGGACCGGTCGCGCCTCTGTACCGGTTCGAATCCGAACACGAGGCCATCGAACGCGCAAACGACACCGAATACGGGCTTGCCGCTTACGTTTACACGCGTGATATCGCGCGTGGGCTACGCGTCTCTTCCGGCATCGAAGCGGGTATGATCGCGCTCAATCGGGGGCTCGTCTCTGATCCGGCCGCGCCCTTCGGCGGAGTAAAGCAGAGCGGTCTTGGGCGCGAAGGCGGTCAGCACCATGGCATTGCTGAATTCATGGAAGCCAAATATATCGCCACGAGTTTCTAATCCTGGAGGAGTGATTTTGGAGACCGACCCATTTCGGATCCGCGACCATGTCGCGGATTTCGATGTCATCGTCGAAGAGATCGTCGCGGCCAGTGCCAAGGCGCGGGAAACGTTACCCATGATAGCGGACGTCGCCTATGGCGATGGCCCGAGTGAATCGTTGGACATCTTTTTCCCAGAAGGGCCGCGTCAAAATCTTCCGGTTCACATGTTCATCCACGGCGGATACTGGCGGATGTGGTCAAAGCGTGAATACTCCTGCATTGCCAATACAGTCACACGCGCTGGCGCGATCGCGGTGATTGTAGACTACGCGTTGATGCCGGGTGTGAGGATGAAGGTCCTGGTAGATCAGGTCGTTCGTGCCAAGCAATGGATCATTCATCACATAGCAGAGCACGGTGGCGACCCTTCATTGCTCACGATCAGTGGTCATTCTGCAGGAGCCCATCTTTCAACATTCCTTTTTCAAAGCAGCACCACGGGTTCCTCTGTCAATGGCGCCCTGTTGCTGGGCGGCCTCTACGATCTCCTTCCCTTACAGCAGTCCTTTTTAAAGGCCGAGATTGCTCTTACGGATGACGAGGTCGCGGCCTTCACGCCACTAGGCCATTCGTACGATCCCTCTTGCCGCGCGATCTTGGCGGTAGGCGAGAATGAAACAAGGCCGTTCCACGGGCAATCGGAGGCCTTCGCCAATGTGTTGCGGGAACAGGGTGTCCCCGTTTCGATACGGGTCATTCGCAATCGCAACCATATGGATGCTGTGCGAGATCTCGGTGTGGTTGGCACAGAAACAAGCGACAGCCTGTTCGGCCTAATCCAATACGTCGCGCGTGGAGGCAGGCGTTAAGTCCCAACCAAAGGGATATGTGCGAACGGAACATGAGTTAGACCAGCGTCGCCTGATGAGGGTCAGGCCGCTTGAGCGTATGCAGCTCGCGCTTGCGAATATGCTGACAACTAAAGCGAGTACAACACTGAGGTGGGGTCGATCAGGGAACGGCAACGAGCTTCCAAGCTGCGTCGGAGGCAAAGGTCATGACCGCATTCTTCATTTCGTCGCGATCTCGTCGAGCTCGGGCTCGCCCAATTGAACACGGGAGCCATTTTTCGGTCATCGCGACGAACATGTATCCTGCGCCGTGGCTCCACGAAACCGGCGCCGGCGTAGATCCAGTGGTAGCCGAACATAAGGAGCTTTTCATTCGAGGCCTTGTCGAGTAGCGCGGCTCGCGAGAGCGATTTTCTGTTCGGTGTGAAGCCGAAATGCCATTTCGGATTGCCAAAGGAGACGATGTCGTTTGGGATGACGTCGCCCCGCTTTCAGCAGGTTGCCGTCGCCGCCCTGTACCAGCGAGATGTGTCCTGGCGTGTGACCTCGCGTGCTTACGACGTTCAAACCTGACACGATTTCGTCGCCTATCTCGACGTGCGTCAGCCAATCCTTCACGGCAAAGAGGTCGCGCTGTGCCCCACGGGCGAAGGCGTAAAGCGGCTCCGGCTGGACGTCTCGTAGTTCGGATCCGTACAGAAAGACCACTTGGCTTCGCTGATTTGATATCGGCGTTTGGAAACGGCAAAGCTCCGTCCGGCAGCGTCGTTTCGCCCGAATGATCCGGGTACGCGTGGGTGAAGATGATCTTCGTAAGGGACGCAGGATCGACACCGAGGAAAGTCAAGTTCGCTGCCAGACGGACGATGAGGATTTTGAACCGAGAACCCACACCCCGCTTGAACGGAAACCCCACTTCCCCTCCGGTGTGAACGTGCGGAGCAAATGCGGGCTGCGGCGGTACTACGGCGCGGCAGCCGATGGTGGTTTATTCAAAGTCCTTTCGAGATCTGCAAAGGTTGCAGGACGATATCTGCAAGGGCCGACTTTCCTACTTCAAACGCCTTCTGATACTCGGCGTCTTCCACCATTTCTCTGAATGCCGTCCGCCGCGGGTACTGCACTAGCAGCACTGCGTCCCAGCCTTCCACCGGCCCGGTCGTAAGGACATCGAGGCCGTCGCCACGGAACAATATCCGTGCACCAAAGCGGGCTAGAATGGGTTCCGCCATTCTGAGGTATTCCAGATGCCGTTCCCGGCCGCCCTCGGGGACGAACCGTAGAAGGTTCAGCATCACGACAGGGGCGTCGTCCTCCTCAGAGAGGAACTTTTCAAAGACGTCGGGTGAAAACGCGACCATAAGCTATCCTTTCATTCAGAGCGTCCTTGGGGACGCTTCGGAAAGTCTAACCTCTTGCACCGTCAGAAACTGTCAGGAACGAACGCCAGTCCCGATCTTGCTCGCGCCAGCGCCGCATGAGCAGAGACCGTCGTTCCGGATACCGGTCGTCGAGGATCGACGCGGACCGAACACGGTCGACGCGGAAGTGACGGAATGCCGACTTGGCTTCGCACCACGCGGCTAGAACACGCACGTCGTCGAAATACACGATCGTGATCGGCCAGACGACACGTTCAGACATAGCGCCGCCAGCATCCTCGTATGCGATCGCGACCTTTCGCAGGCGACGGATCGCATCACGCAGCATCCCGACCTGCGCCGGATCGGATCGCTGCGAGATGGAAGCTGCCGAAACGAGTGCCGGCGCGTGTCCGTCATGCAGCCGGTCGGTCCGAGACGAGAGGATTTTCGCCAGAGCGCTGTCGCTGCTCTGAGAAAGAGCCGGATCGGCTCTCTGCTGCACCCAGGTCAGCCCAAGGATCAGAGCGTCAACCTCTTCGGCCGAGAATGCGAAGTTCGGCAGAAAGAAACCGTCGCGCAGTAGAAACCCGACGCCCGCCTGCCCGTCGAGAGGTGCTCCGAGCAGACGAAGCGTTTCGATGTCCCGATATACGCTTCTTTCGGAGATCCCAAGTTCCTGCGCCAGCTCCAGCGCGGTTACCGGCGTTCGTCGTGTGCGAAGCATGCCCAGCATTTCGAAGAGGCGGCTCGTTCTCGACATTAAGCGAATGGTCCTGTCTTTCGGTCTGAGATATCTAGTGCTTTCGCGGGCGGCGTCCAAGAAGGGACATCTATTGGAAATTCCGCGCCTTCACTTTAAGGGTATCGATGTGACGATCGCGTACGTACATGTCCCTGACCTTGGGCGACGTCATGTCCCCCAGTATCGGTAAGATGTCGTTATTCCGCCGCCGCCCGAGACGCACGAGTCGTACGCCGCGATGGCATCGTGTTCGATACAGGAAATCCTTTAGGAGCTTTTCGATGCCGACCATCGTCGCCATGCGACAGGCAAAACGACCCGGTCGTCAGACGTCGCCTCGTGCAGTTGCTACATCAGGCGTGTCTAGTTACTAGCCGCAACGCACCTCGTGTTCTTTTTGGCTGCTCCGCAACATAGAAATCATCGTCGACGAATGGACGACATCGTGGCGACCGGCCTTTCGTGCGAGGCCGTCAAAGCACACGACGCGTTGCTCGAATGGAGAAAGGCGCCGGATTCCGCGGTCTGGTTTGGCATGTCGTGGGCCGACGGGGTTCGCCTAGCGTGGCCTGGGCCGCCTGCCCTTAAGGCAGCGCGCCGGGCCATTCGTTCGAAGGTTCCTCGGCCTCCACACCCGGCCTGTCTTCGGCCGGGTCTGGATCGCGGTCGTATGCCTTCTGGAGGCTTCCGATTTCATCGACGATCGCGTCATAGACGTCGGACTGCTTGGCACCCTTCACGACTAGAGAGTCGACCAAGTCTTCGAGCTGGTCACGTAAACCGTCTTTCCAGTCGCCGCTCATTTGCGATCCTCGGGCTGCAGTCTAACGCCCGTGCAGAGCATCCCCCATGTCGAGTAGCGAGTGGAACTTCTTGAGATCGGCGCCCCGCCATCGTCCGGTTCCGGATCCGGAAGCGGTTCTTCGCCCGGAATTCGATAGGGGTCCGGCGGATTGTCGAGCGGGGGCACTTTCGGTGGCGGCGCGACTGGCTCGAATGGGACTGACATTTGGCATTCCTCCTCGTTTTATGAGAACGCGGAGGATGAAGCCAAGTTCCGGCGGCGATCGAGCCCGACCATCACCTGTGCTCAGTCAAAGCAAAATGCACCAGAGGCCTATTTTACGGACGCCATTCTTGGCTGTTTCGATCATCAAGCTCCCGGTCGAGATAGAATGCAGCGCTGATCAAGGCCAAATGGGTAAAGGCTTGCGGGAAATTGCCGGCTAGTCGCGCCTGGGCGTCGAACTCCTCGGCGTAAAGTCCGAGATGGTTGGCGTAGTTCAAGGCCGCTTCGAAAACCCTGCGAGCTTTCTGAGTCTTCCCTGCCCGAGCCAGGCACTCGGCATACCAGAACGAGCAGGCGGAGAAGGCGCCCTCTTCCCCGTCGAGGCCGTCGTCGCTTCTGTACCGGTGAACGACGCCGTCGTCAGCCAACTGTGCGCCAATAGCCTCCAGCGTTGAAAGCCACCGCGGATCGGTTGCGCTAACGAACCTCACAAGCGGCATCAGGAGAAGCGAGGCGTCGAGCATTTTGCCGCCCTTGGTCTGGACAAAGTGACCCCTGTCTTTATTCCAGAAGTTGGTCCAGATATCGTTATAGATATCGTTCCTCACGTCTTGCCACTTGACGAAAGGCGCGGCTAGCGATCGTTTCGTCGCCAGACGGATTCCGCGGTCGACCGCCACCCAGCACATGAGCCGCGAATGAAGGAATTCCTGGGGCTCTCGGCGCATCTCCCAGATCCCAGCATCAGGATCCTGCCAGTGGTCGCAGACGTACTCGATCACCTCGCGGACGCCCTCCCAGTGATCGTGAGAGATCGCATGCCCATATTTGTTGCTCAAATAAATTGAATCGAGGAGCTCGCCGTATATGTCGAGCTGGGACTGCTCGGACGCCTTGTTGCCAACGCGCACAGGTGTGGCGCCGCCATATCCTCGTAGATGATCGAGGTTGATCTCGTCTGGTACCTCTCCACCATCTACCGCGTACATGATCTTCAGGCGGCCGCCAGCGTCGCATGCGGCTGCACGCTGCCCGATCCAGTTGTTAAATGCCATCGCCTCCTGTCGATAGCCAAGCCTCATCAGCGCGTAGACCGTGAAGGATGCGTCTCTGATCCAAGTGGCACGGTAATCCCAATTGCGGCTGCCGCCCGGCGCCTCAGGCAAACCGAACGTTGCCGCAGCGATCACTGAACCGTGTTTGCGCGACGTCATGAGCTTCAACGTCAGCGCGGAACGGTTGACCATTTCGCGCCACCGCCCGCGGTAGGTCGACTGCCTTGCCCAGTCCTGCCAAAAGGCGACGGTCTGGTCCTCCATCTTTTGAGGTGTCTCATCGAACTCGTCGTCGCCGTCGTCGAGTATGAAATCGACGACCTCGCCCGCGCGGAGCGTGATCTGCGCGGTGACGGCGCCGTCGATCTCGCCGAGTGGTGCGCCCGCCACCAGCCGCACCACCTCGCCATTGGGATGTCGCCAGATGGCTGTGACGCCATCAAGCTGCGGGGATATTCGTTTGGAGGCGTAATCGAATCTCGGGGAGCAGGTCGCGCGGATCGTCATCGTGCCTCGGGTCGCTCTGAACCGTCGGACCAGCATGCTGGACCCATCGCTACGCCGGTTCTTCACATACATGAAGTCCGTAAGCTCTCCGCTGGCCTCGTCCGCCATCCATCGTGTCAGCAAGACGTTCGTGTCCGGAAGGTATTGTTGGGTTGCGCGGGCATTGGGAAGGTCCGGTGCGATCTGAAACATTCCGCCGCGCTCCGGATCGAGCAATGCAGCGAATATCGACGGGCTGTCGAAGTCAGGCCAACACAGGAAGTCGATCGTACCGTCTGTCGCGACGAGCGCGATCGTCGCAAGATCGCCGATGACGCCGTGGCTCTCTATTGTTCGCGGAATATTCGCCACAGCGCGCGCCGTGACATCCGCGTCCATCGCACTCTCCGTCACCTCGATTTTGTTATCCATCGCGTCCTCTTTCTCGTCTGTGATGCACCGTGCCCGCTACTTGGCGATCTGGCGCACCTGACATAAACGACAAGGAAGAGCATGCTGAAGGCCGCTATAGGGAGTGCCGGCCCTTGTACAATCGGTGCTTCTATTGGGTAATCCGCGCAATCGGGGTGCAGGCGCCGACATCCGCGACCGTCGTGCGAACCGACCACGAACGGCGGATTCCATTCTGAACGTGAGCGTGGCGCTGATGACGGGTGACGACATGACATCCTTGACGCGCCAGCTCCTGGCTTTGAGATAGTCCGCAAGCGCGTCCGCCCGGTCACGCGTGTGTGGGACGGAACGTCTTGTCCAGGAAGATGCCACGCGCCGGATCAGGTCGCTTTCGGTCACGATTCCGGTCAGCCGTCCCTCTGCGTCAACGACGGGCACGGCCCCTATCTTATTGGCGTTGACGATCTCGATCGCTTGTCTGACGTTGTGCCCCTCGTCTATTGTCGTGACGGGGGACGTCATTATGTCTTTGGCCAGCATGACCTTACCTCCTGGTCTGTGGAGGCGATTGAAGCTTATATTTCGACAGGACGCTTTGATCGGGATCAATCGGGGCCCTTCTGCAGCAAGCTCATCCGACCGTCATTCGCCTCAAGACGTTCGTCTTCCAATAGAATTGATGAGCAAGCGCGCCAAGGATATGGGCGGCGATGACGATCCAGAGTATAACTTTCAGCACCTCGGCGTGTACCTCTCCCGTGCGGTCGTAACCGAAGTAGAACGCTGCCATCCCGCTGATCGGCAATGCGAAAAGGAGCAGGTAAAGCGTCGCGTGGGCGCCTTTGGCTGCAAAGGTCAGGACGTAAGGTTCCTCGGCGGGCGCGGAAGGCGTTCCCTGAATGAAGCGCAGCACGAGGCGGATACTGATCAGCAACAGTATCGAAATTCCGACATACGCATGGAGATCGGCGCCTGCCAATTGCGCATCAGTTGCCGAACCGGTGTGTTCGATCGCCCGCTGCCACTCGCTCATGCCGTCAGGCAAAAGCAGATTGTAGAAGACGAGCAGCGCCGACAGCCAATGAAGGATGCGTTGCGGCAAGGAGTACGCCGTCGGGTTTTGTGTCAATTTCTTCATCGTCGTCTCCTTGCCACTGTTTCTGCTTATACTTATCTTTGACGGGGAAGCCCCTATTTCGTGACGGTCAACATCGCATGCATGCCGGCCTCATAGTGGCCCTTGATATTGCACAGAAGGAGATAGGAGCCAGCAGTGAGGTTCGCCTTCAACTGCCCGTCAGCGCCAGGCTTGAGCTCGGAGACCTCCCCCATGCTCTTCAACTGCTTTTCATCGACGCGATGTTTGCCGGCGACAACGTGGACGGTCGCGTCGGGTGACTTCAATTTGACCAAAACCATCTCGTGTTCCTCCGTCACCGCATCATTATGCACCATGAACACGGTATCGCCGGCCTTGATGGTTGGCTGATCAACTGACAGAGTCATCGGACCACCTCCCTCCCCTCCCTCAACGACCCTGACTGTGGTCGCTGCCAAAGCTGGGGTGACAGCGCCGGCCAGTGCGAAAGCCACCAGAACTCCTCGTATAATCTTCACGTCAGTCGCCTCTCGGTGGTTGAACCAGACCCGACTAGCCAGTGAATCTGACGCCTTCCTGAACGTCATTGCTTAATCACCGACCCGCGGTACCTGCCCCACGCCAACGCCAGTTCAGTATCTCCGGCATGTCCTCCCCATGGTCTCGCACATATGCGCGGTGCCGGGCGAGTTTTTCATGCAGAAAGGCGACGGCTTGAGGGTGTTTCTCGGCTAGACCAGGAACTCGCGCGATGGCTTCAAGGGCCAAATTACCTTGCTAAGTATCTGGAAAGATTGGTTGCGGGGGCAGGATTTGAACCTGCGGTCGTCAGGTTATGAGCAAAGAGATCCGCTCTAATGGAACACCCTGATCGAGAAGCCGTTTCTCCAAGCTGGTAAAGTCGCCAGCGAGAGAATGGCAGGTTCCTGTGAGCGTCGTTGAGTCCAGAGATGAAGATGCCTCCACGCTCCCTGATCCGGCCGATCACGCCCAAGTCTGCAACCCTCCGCCGGGTGTCGTAGCGACTAGGCTGGCTGCAGCTTTACAAAGCTTCGAGCTCCCCCTGTGCTATGTGGCACTAAGCGAAGGCGCGGCTGCCAGAATTGCTGAGGCACTCAGTGCGCTGGTTCCTGAGATCGAGGTGATCGTTTTTCCGCCTTGGGACTGCCTGCCCTATGACCGGGTGCCACCATCGGCACATTGTATGGGCCTGCGAATGGATGCTCTACGCATTTGGAGCACGCGGAGCGGCGGGCCGCGGCTGTTTTTGACCTCGTTGGACGCAACACTCCAACGTATTCCGCCAGCGACCGTCATCTCGAAAAGCCATATCGAGCTTGTAGTGGGAAAGCCGTTCGATCGTGATGCGTTTTCCGACTTCGTCCAGCGGGCCAACTATCAGGAAGAAGGTGTCGCGGACGATCCAGGCGAGCTGGCGGTTAGAGAAGGCGTCATCGACATCTACCCTGCCGGCGCGCCCGGTCCGATGCGCATCGTTCTGTCGGAGGATGAGAAGGTCGAGGAACTCAGAGGTTTTGACCGCATAACGCAGCGGACAGAAAGCTATCTCGACCAAGTGACGTTCGGTCCGGCATCCGAAGCCATTTATTATGATCGTTTTACAGAAGACAATGCTCCGGCTCTGGAGACGATGGAACAACTGCTGCTGCGCCTTTATCAAGACATGCCGACCGTGTTTGACGTACTCGGCGATGCCACTTTCCTTCTGGCTCCCGGCGCAACCGAACGTGTGCAACGCCACCTCGAGATTATCGAAGATGCTCGCCAGTCCCGCGAGGCGTTCGACGATATGGAGCACCCCTCCTCCCGTTCTCTCTATCTGGATAGGGATGAGTGGAAACGGCTCTCCACCAACGTTTTCACAAACGGATTTGATCTCGGAAAGGGACATAAGGTTCCAAAAGAAATATCACGCGCAGACCAGCGCAAAGCCTTGGTCGAATTCGCGCAAGGTCATCTGCACAACGGGCTGAAGGTTTTGATTGCTGGGCAGGGCAAAACGGCCGAAGCGATCGGTCGGCGTTTGGCAAAATCAGCCGGGAAAGCGCCAAGGTCCGTCGACACATGGGAGGCGGTCTTGGAGGCACAGCCCGGCACCCTCTTAAGCTTGGCCTGCGACTTAGAGCAAGGTTTTGTCGACGTCGGGCAGAATGTCGTCGTCATTGCCGCAACCGATAGAGCGGGTGGGATAGCGAATTCGAGTGCCGTTCTGGCGGCAGCAGAGCTTCGAATAGGCGACGTTGTCGTTCACGAAGACCATGGCATCGGCGTCCTGAAAAATTTGGAAAACATCACCGTGGACGACGTCTCTCGGGACGCGGCTCGCTTGGAATATCGCGATGGCGGCTCTCTCCTCGTGCCGATGGAGGAGTTTGGAAAATTATGGCGTTACGGCGCCGAGCCCGAAGCAATCACACTCGATCGCCTCCGCACGGACGTCTGGCAGAGGAGACGCGACGAAATCCAGGCAGACATTCAGTCTACCGCGCGTCATTTTATGACGGTTGCGAAACAGAGGCAGGCTGCGCAAGCAGAAAGATTTGTGCCACCGCGTCTCGAATTTTCTGCCTTCGCCCGCCGTTTTCCATATTCCGAAACTCCTGATCAGGCCGAAGCCATCCAGGCTGTCCTCTCCGATCTCGCCTCCGGACAAGCCATGAACCGTCTCGTTTGTGGAGATGTCGGCTTCGGCAAGACCGAAGTCGCGTTGCGCGCAGCAGCAGCGGTCGCGCTTTGCGGTGGACAGGTGGCTCTCATTGCACCAACCACAGTGCTCGCTCGACAACACTTTGCCACCTTCAAACATCGGTTCGCGGGGACCGGCATCGCAGTCGGCATGCTGTCTCGACTGCTCAAGCCAAGTGAGGCGAAAAAGACCAGGGCTGCACTTGCCGAGGGCGAGATCCGCATCATCATCGCGACCCAGGCGATCCTTTCGAAAGAGGTTCGTTTCGCACGTCTTTCCCTGGTGATCGTGGACGAGGAGCACCGGTTTGGCCTGAAAGAAAAGCGGGCGATGAACAGCCTCGCACCATCTCTTCACACTCTGTCCATGTCGGCCACGCCGATCCCGCGGACATTGCAATTGGCGATGGTGGGCGTTCAAGAGGTCAGCCTGCTGACCACGCCACCATCTAGGCGCAGGCCCGTCCGCACGTCAATTGCGCCGTTCGACCCGGCGTCCTTGCGGACAGGCCTGATGAGGGAATACCGGCGCCGCGGCCAGAGCTTTGTCGTAGTGCCGCGTATCGAGGACATAGAACAGGTCGAAATACTGTTGCAGAAGATCGTTCCGGGACTTTCGGTCAAGGTCGCGCACGGCAAGATGCCGGCAGCGGCTATGGATGAAGCAATAGTCGGTTTTGCGCAAGGCGATGGCGACGTCCTTCTCGCCACGAACATCATTGAAAATGGCCTCGATGTCCCGCGCGCCAACACGATGTTTATCTGGCAAGCCGATCGGTTCGGCCTCGCTCAGCTCCATCAGTTGCGCGGACGTGTCGGGCGCGGAGCGGTCCAGGGCATCGTTACTCTTTTCACCCAACAGGACGCTGAGCTGGCTGAGGAAACGCGCTTACGGCTTTCAACCTTGGTCGAAAACGACCGACTGGGCGCTGGGGTCGCAATCAGCCTCCGCGATCTCGATCTTCGCGGCGGCGGCGATATCGCTGGCGAAGATCAGGCGGGCCATATGAAAGCGATCGGTATCGAGCTCTATCAAAAGCTGCTTGCAGACGCCGTCGCAAGATTTCGCTGGCAGCCGTCAGGCGTGCAACAGCGCGCGATCGTCAACCTAGGAAACGTCGGGACAATCCCGTCGGACTATGTGTCGGATCCAGCAGTCAGACTTAACCTCTACGCCAAACTGCTGCGGGCATCCGCGGTCAGTGAATTGAACGATCTCGCAGACGAATTCGAAGATAGGTTTGGCCAACCGCCGCACGACGTACTGCTTCTCTTGAGGACGGCAAGACTGCAGCTTATCGCGGGACGGTTGGGTGTTGCCAAGCTTGAGGCCGGGCCAAAAGCGCTTGCAATGACCTTGACAGAGAAGACGTCGGCGAAGCTTGTGGCAGCGTCGACGAAAGCCGGGGCGGTTCGGCGACAGGAGCGGCTGATATTCGACGCCTCAAGCCTGGCCGGCGAGGACCCCTCCCATTTCTTCGACCGGGTTCTATCGGCAGTAACAGGATAGGGGTTGCAAGAAACATCGAAACAGAAAGACTCAGAAGAGCGGACCGCTCTTGACGGGAGGCGAACCGGCCGCCCCGCTATCAAGCTACTTTTGCGCGCGCGGTGGAGGCCATTCGTCCTCGCCTCTAAGCAAATATCGTGCGTAGTCAGCGCTCGTCAGCCAAGACTGACACCAGTGATCTCGGCAAGCCTCATTATCAGGCGATCTTGATAACCGACGTCGCCAACGGCGGCCGAGGGCGGTTGCAGTTGGCGATGGTACCAATATTGACCGCTCACCTTGGCCCTTGCGTCGTCGCTGACGGACAGCCATACCTGCGTGCGATGGCCGTCCTCGAGATCGCCAGGCGCGCCTGCTCCGCCCATCTTCGTCGGAACCCAGCCTGGATCAACCGCGCTGCTGACGACGCCAGGCTGATATCTCGCGACTGCTGCAGCGAGGGTTGCAACATGAAGCTTGCTCTCGGAATAAGCGGTGACTGGGCTCCATGCGCGCCTCTTCCAATCGATATCGTCCAGCGAGGTCCCGGCGTTTCTGTGCATGCCGCTGCTAAGGTAGATCAGCCGCGTAGGGCGGCCGATCAGTGCTGTCAGGATGTACGGCGCAAGTACGTTGACTGCGAGCATCGTCGGGTGGCCTTCGGAAGTCGGATTGCGGCTCGCTTGGTGATAGACGCCCGCATTGTGAATCACCGCATCAGCACCGCCGATAGCATTGACCTGATCGGCGATTGAACGGGTCTGGCCAGCGCTCGAAAGGTCACCAATGACGATGTCCGCCAAGTTTCCAGTTATTGAGGCCAATACGGCCGCGCGTTCTTTCGAGCGGGCATGCAGGATTACGCGGTGCCCGGCGTCCATCAAGGTTTCAGCTGCGGCACGCCCCAGCCCATCAGTGGATCCGGTGACAAAAATGCAACTCATACGGTTTCCATGTTTACGTCATCCTAGTCGGCCGACCGGGTGTCTGAAGCCATTGGACAGCGCTTTCGAGTTGCGATGTCAAGCAGTCGTGACATCCCAGCCAGAAGCACAACGGCAAAGCAGCAATATGCGCCTGGGGATGATGCTAAGCGAGGGATACTCATTTTTGAAAATCCTGATATGATCCGGGGCAGTTGTGGGAGTAGGTGGTATGAAGAGTCTAGTACCTGAGGCTTTCTATTGGGCTCGTTCCGACAGGCACACCGATGGCAAGACGACCATCGTTCAAGTGTCCTCGGTCTTCGGCGAGGATCCGGATTATTGGACCATCGCAGTTCCGGGTTCCGACCAACATTGCATGATAAGCGACTTTGAGATCATCGCTCTTGTCGAACCGTTGGACGGTTATCCACTTCAACATGCGGCTGAATAATTCCGCTCTTGAAGGGCGAAAAAAGGCACACAACTTCCTCTCCTCTTTCAGGTTGAAGTGCTCAACATTATGTCGCGGACAAGGTTCCGTCTAATTTCTGACCG
This sequence comes from Hyphomicrobiales bacterium, assembly GCA_900465675.1. GTDB lineage: Bacteria > Pseudomonadota > Alphaproteobacteria > Rhizobiales > Rhizobiaceae > Rhizobium. Next base: position 23,650 of record UBJR01000021.1, read on the forward strand.
TAATTGTCCGCTCCAGTGCTGCCCCCGAGCATAGGCTACCTTGGTTGGACAAAGCCTTGTCAAACTCATGGAACCGCAGGCCCCGCGAAGCTTCAGAAGTATGCATGATGACTGTAAAGTCCGCGCGCGCTCCGTGCAGGTTGACATCGAACTTGGCCGGCGGATCAGGGAAGGCGCAAGCTCATCGGAGTGTCTAAGAACACTCTTGAAGCGCAGCTGGGTCACATTCCAGCACATTTAAAAATTTGAGAAGTGCCAAAATCGCGTTAGGTCAAGCCGCGTATGGGCAATCGCCCTGATTTTGGGACCGTCGCCCCTGCCCTTTTCGGACATTTCGGCCAAGATGCAGCCATCCTTCGAAGTCCATGCCATCGAACAGTTGGACGGGTGGCCTGACCGGCTGAACCTGAAAAAAAGGGTTCTCGCGAAGATCCGCGATGAAACGGTCCATGGATCGATCATCGCGCTCGTGACGGCGCTCTCAGAAGGCTAAGTGTCTGAGTGTTGAGCGCCGCTAGAATTTTTCAGATGTCGCGATACAGCGTTTGCTATTTGCCGAGCCAGTGGTACTCGGCGATCGAGGCTTTACCGGTCTTCTTGTCGTAAAGGCAGATGAGACTGACGTTCACCTTCGACTTGCCCTTGCCTGTCTGCCCTCGCATGAGCAGAGCAATCTTGCCAGCTGCATCATCGAAGACAACAGGGGCAGATGCCTCTGGTGTGTTCAGGCCCGACTGACCAATGCATGTCCCGTTTGCCTTGGCAAAAAGCGCGTTCCAGGCCGCATCGCTGGACGCATATGCTGCCTGTGATAGGCAAAGCGCGAAGCCTGCCGCGGCAAGCGTTAGTCTAGTCAAAGTAAGGTCCTTTCTGCGAATTTGAATCAGGTGTTTGCAATGCTTCGTCGCTGGTCAACGAGGCCAAACCAAGGCGGTCCCCGGACCGTCAGCCGTCGGGATGTCAGATCGAAACTCTGTGATGCATCTGCGGCTGTTGGCGAGCCCCTAACCGGCGGGTCCGAGCTCAGGAGATCGGTGCGTCTGCAGGCCGGGTGTGATCCTCAATCGATCGGATCCTGCGCATGGATCAATTTTCTGGTCTCTCCATCCGAGGCAATGTGCAGGGTTCTGACCGTTTCTGCTGCGGTCAACAACGCTGTGGACCACCCAAGCAACTGAGAATAATCCACATTAGCTGATGCGTTGAATAGCGCGGTGATCTGATCGTTTCGTGTGCCGGGCCGGCAATTCCGAGCGCTCCGCGCAGGCCACTAATTTCGACAATTGCACGAGTGAGCTGCTGACTTCTAGGTGCAGCAGTTTCTCGATCTCGTTAGCTGCCTTTGCCAACCGGGCAATGAAGCTTGTGGTCATGTGATGCCGGTCACCCTGATGCCCGGTCGCTGCCGACGTCTTCCTGGTCGTCGATCATGTGGTGCCAGTAAGCTCACCTACCGTCGCAATCGTCTCCCAAGCGTCAGCTTTTGAACCGTTCGAAAGCAGTCATATATCTCACCGGCGGGTCGGCTTCTTCCCATCCATAGATTTCAGCGCGTAGGTAGTTGATCTCATCCTGGACCCTGTGCTCCTCGATTTCGATCCACCAGGATTTCGGCCCGCCGTCGCTTCCATCTGACCACCGGTAGCCGCGCATCTTCAATTGATCCTTCATCTCGAAGAGACTGTGTTCGGCATAAATGCGCGCACGGTTCTGCTGGCTCGACAGATAAAGTTCCGAGAACGGCGAGCTGGCGCCATCGCCATGACCGCGATCGAGGATTTCCAGTAGCGCGAAACAGTCATCGACCGCGCGATGCGCCTCATGAAAGTAGCCAGCCTGGCCGATCAGATATCCAAGCTTGTTGCCTTCGAATCCGCGTGCGGCCCAATCGATTTCCGAAACCGAGCAGGCCCAGGCTTTGCGATCGAACACAGGTGAAAATGCTTCGAAAAACGGCCGGTCGAACCTGGCGTAGTGGGCGATGACCAGATCCGCAGGTTCGACCAGAGCTCGCAATTGCTGCGGGTCGATCATATGGCCGGCCACCATTTCGTCAGTAATCCCCGTCAGCCGCGTGATTTCCGCCGGAATCGGCCTGGTCGGCTGGTGTAGCGCGCTGTAGACGCCAGTCACGTCGCCAATCGCCCCCTGCTCGTCAAAGGAAAAGGCGACAATACCGATCTCGATGATTTCGTCTTCTCGATTGTTTAATCCGGTCGTCTCTGCATCGACGAGGACGCCTCTCCGGAAAAAGCCGGGACGTGGAAACGGCACGATTGGCCGGGGCTCAAGCCTTTTGAGGACGCGATAGCGGCCGGTTGCCTCCAGCTGCCGAACAAGGCCGCCTTCGCTATCAGCGGTGACCACTTGCTTGACGCTACGCCGTCGCCGTGGGCCAAGTGCCGGTGCCTCAACCTCATCATCATCTGTAAAGAAATCGAACTGCTGCGTCACGTGCCCGTCTCGGATTGATTTCCGGTCAGTCAGCTTTAGTCGATTCCCTTGCGCAGATCAGGTGAAATTGCGCCTAGGGGCCAAATTCGAAATCAACTGGCGCAAAGGTGCCCCAAGCAGACCATCATGACGGGTGACGAGGGAGGCGCCTGCTTTGGCTCGCCCAATAGTCCGGATTGGTCATGTTGACTCCGTAAAAAAACAGAACATAATAGGAACATATACGGCGAGTGCGGCCGCCAATCCGACAGTGAGCAATGGAGAGCGAGGATGTTTGCGCGAAGGATGAACCGTGGCAGCAACGATAATAATAGCGCTGATGGCTTCGACATGTATATGACGCCTGCTGAGGAGGCTTCTGGGCTCGAAATGCATCCTGAGTTGATCCGGATGGTCAGCCTGGGGGTCGCCGGCAGTGTGCGCTTTGCTGTGGCCTGCGCCTTTTGCGTTCCCGACGCCGGCCCCTTTGGCGAGATCGAAATTGCAATAGACGAAGACACAGGACGGGCTTGCGGCTTGCATCGTCTACGCAATCCCGATCGGATCGTCAAAGCACTCTGGTTTGACTGCAGCGGGACGGTCGATGATGCTGTTGGTGGTGTCTACGATCGCATCATCGCGCATTACCGCCATCAGGAGATGCTCTAATGCCGGAGGCGACCGCTGCACCTATCCTGCTCGTCTCCGCAAGCGAAGACGTTCGCGCAGCGCTTTCATGGCACGACGGTGACGCCTTGGCGACGATCGCTACCCTGATTGAGGATTGCCGCCATCTGAGGGAGCAACTGGCGCATGCCGAAGCTTCGATGAGCGTCGGCTTTGCCCGGGGATGGACGCCCGTATATGAGCGGAGCACCTGACATGCTCGACAAGGTAGCGCCGCGCAAGGCGCTTTTTCGCGCTGCGTTTCGCGACTGGTGGGATGCCCAGCTCCCGGCGTTTCGCGAGCGGACCGACTATAGCAGTGCAAGGTTGATCTTTCGCGCAGGCTATGCGTCAGGCCGCAACCGTGATCTCTCGAGATATACTTTCAAAACGGGCCGATTTCGTATCACGGTCTGGGCGGACGGACCTGCCGAGGCCAAGCAGAAAGCCAGAGAAGAGGCTGATTTTCGCGCCACCCGCAAAGGATGGAGTGCTCCGAAGGGCGGCTGGAACCTGGAGGAATTAAAGTGAGCGATATCGATAGACCGGTCCTGCAGCGCGCGCCTGTCCTTGTGGCACGACGCTGCCATTGCGGCGACTGGGCGGGTTTTCCCTTCGGCAAAGGTGAGAACCAGGGGTGCTGGAAACATTATCCCTACAAGACATCTTCGCGCCTTGAGGCCGCGAAAGTGGCAGCGATGCTTGAGCGACACGTAGCGTGATGTGTTGTATCGCCTTCAAGGCAATTGAAGCCGAAGGGACGAGCAACGATGATTGTCGTGCCCGCCGAAACATTGCTCGACGCGGCGATGGGGCAAGGACTGGGGCTCGCCAAAAAGATTGCGTTGAAGACGGCCGATGCAGATCAGGTGAAAAAACTCTCTGGGCCAGAGGCTCTACTGCTCTTTGCGGAAGCCATTCAGCTACATGAACGGGCCATGCATCCGAAAAGTAAGGTGAAAAGAATGGCAGCCGTTTCGGCTTGCTTCTCGCCATCGCGGTCCCCTTCAGATGAGTGGGGTGCCTCGACATGGCGATCCGGGTCGGCGTCCTGTCCGTCGCGATCCACAGCGCTCTGGATCGATCAGGTTTCTCGAACTTCGGCAAGCCTCTTGACTGCGTAGTCGTCGCGCCAGCAGACGGCGGCTTCCCAGGCAGCTGCTGCCTGAGCGGCAATATCATACGCGCCGTCGTCGAGGGCGGCGGCGTTTTCGGGCAGCGCCAGATCAAGATCTGCGGCATCGACATGCGCTTCATCCCAGTCGATCAGCGCGACATTGTTTCCGAAAACGCGGATGTTGCGGCGATTGTTCGGGTTGCCGTGAACAACACATGCGTTGATCAGTGACGGAACAGATAATGGAGATTTGAGTCCCCAAACTGTCAGTTCCTATGCGTGGCTGCCCTTGTCAATGGAAGTTCCGACTTTTCACTTTGAGCGTGTCGATATGCAAGTCTGGAATGTAGATATCCCTGACTTTGGGTATAGGCGCCCGATCGCGTGAATCCGGACTACCAGGCGATCCATGAGCGAACTCGTCGCCCCTGCCCGTCGGCAATTTGAAATCGACATGGCGATCGGCCAAACCCGTTAGATCGCTGGAAAGGTCAAACAGCTGCTGGGCGACTAGGTGAACCACGTCGCCTTCCCGCTGTATCCTGCCGTTGATCGCCATCATCGATGACCCCAATACCACCTGACGCCTCTTCTCAAATAGCGACGGCCAGACGACCACATTCGCTGGCCCGGTCTCGTCTTCGATCGTGATGAACATGACGCCCTTGGCGCTCCCAGGCTTCTGCCGGACGAGCACAAGCCCTGCCGTCATCAGCCAGCGACCGTCGCAGGCATTCATGGCATCCGAACAAGTCACGATGTTCCGTTTTTCGAGGTCGTGTCTCAGGAAGCTGATCGGGTGGCCACGGAGTGTCAGCCCGACATGGCCGTAGTCCTGGATGACGTTGTGGCCGTCGGTCATTTGCCGTAGGTGGACCTCCGGCTCCTGTTGCTCGGCGATGACTGCAGCTTCGCGCTCAGCGGCCGCCGCAAACAACGGCAAGGGTTCATCGCGTAGCGCCTTGATCGCCCACAGCGCGTCACGCCGCTCCAGTTCAAGGGAGGACAGGAAGGCGTCGGCCTCGGCCAACTGGACGAGCGCCTCCGTTGGGACGTTGGATCGCCGCCAGGCGTCGTCGACGCTTTCAAACACGCGGTTCATGCGCGCCGCAATAATGCGCGCGGCGTCGGCGACGGCCAACCCTTTCACCATTCGCATCCCAAGCCGGACGGCATGCCGCCCGGTGTCGCCGATCTCCTCGAGAGTGCAGTCCCACCGGGATCGGTTGATGCAGACGGGCCGGACTTCCACGCAGTGGTTTCGGGCGTCTCCGACGATCTGGGCAGGCGCGTAGAAACCCATCGGCTGGGAGTTCAAAAGCGCAGCGCAGAAGACGTCCGGGAAGTGACACTTCACGTAGTTGGACGCGTAGGCAATAAGGGCGAAAGAGGCGGCGTGGCTTTCCGGGAAACCGTAACTTCCGAAGCCCTCCAGCTGACTGAATGTTTTCTCAGCGAATTCAGCGGAATATCCGTTTGTGATCATACCGGACACGAGCTTGTCCTTGAACCGGGAGACGCCACCTGTGAACTTGAACGTCGCCATCGACTTGCGGAGTTGATCCGCCTCACCCCCACTGAAGCCGGCGCAGACCATGGCAACTTTCATGGCGCTTTCCTGGAACAGCGGGACGCCAAGCGTTTTGCCGAGGACGGCCTCTAGTTCCGGCGTCGGATACTCGATCTTCTCTTTCCCCTCTCGCCTGCGCAGATAAGGATGCACCATATCCCCCTGAATGGGACCCGGGCGGACAATCGCCACCTGGATGACGAGGTCGTAGAATGTCTGCGGCTTCAGTCGTGGCAACATCGCCATTTGTGCGCGGCTTTCGACCTGGAAGGTTCCAAGTGTGTCGGCTTTGCGGATCATCGCGTAGGTCGCAGGGTCTTCCTGCGGTATCGAGGCAAGATCGAGCGGCTCATGTTTGTGGTCGCGGATAAGATCGAACGCCTTCTGCATGCAGGTCAGCATGCCAAGTGCCAAGACGTCCACCTTCATGAACTTGAGAGCTTCGACGTCATCCTTGTCCCACTCGATGATCTGGCGATCGGCCATGCTCGCGGGTTCGATGGGGACGAGGTCATCGAGGCGGTCATGTGTCAGGACGAAACCGCCCGGGTGCTGGCCGAGGTGGCGCGGCGCTCCCATCAGCTGCTGGGCCAGCTTCAACGTCAGTGCCAGACGACGGTCTGCGGGGTTCAAACCTTGTGTCTTCAGTCGGTCATCGCTGATCAGTTCCTCGGACCAGTGCCACATCCCCGACGACAAGGCTTTGATGATGTCCTCCGGTAGACCCAGAGCCTTGCCGACATCCCGGATCGCGCCCCGGGCGCGGTATCGGGTGACCGTCGAGCAGAGGGCGGCCTTCTCCTTGCCGTAGGTTTTGTAAATCCACTGGATGACCTGCTCGCGCCGTTCGTGCTCGAAGTCGACATCGATGTCAGGCGGCTCGTCGCGCTCCTTTGAAACGAAGCGCTCAAAGAGGAGATCATTGGTTTCCGGGTCGATGCTGGTGATCCCGAGGATATAGCAGATAGCCGAGTTTGCCGCCGATCCGCGCCCCTGACACAGGATACCTTGGCTTCTGGCGAACTTGACGATGCTGAACACGGTCAGGAAGTACGGCGCGTAGCGCATCTCCTTGATGAGATCGAGCTCGTGCCGGATAGAACGCAAAACCTTCCGTGGGAGGCCTTCGGGATATCGCTGCGGGATGTATTCCCGTACGTAATGCTCAAGGGATTGCTGGGCATCCATGCCGGGCACAATCGCCTCCTCAGGATACTGGTATGTCAGCTCCTCCAGCGAGAATTTGCAGCGCTCGACGATATCCATCGTGCGTTCAAGTGCATCTGGATAGCGCTGGAACAGCCGCTCCATTTCTTGCGGTGGCTTGAGGTAGCGGTCAGCATGCCGTTCGCGCTCGAAGCCGACCTCATCGATCGTGGTGTTGTTGCGAATGCAGGTGACGATATCCTGCAATTGTCGTCGTCCCGGTTCGTGGAAGAGGACGTCGTTGGTGACAACAGTGCGCACACGATGCCTGGCCGCCAGATTGGAAATCTCATGTAGCCGCAGCTGGTCGTTCGGCCGCCGGCGCAGCGCGAGCGAGACATAGGCACGATTACCGAAGATCTCGGCCATCTTCCGGAGTTGGACGGCACAGGTTTCATCCGGGAGATCGGGGACGAGGACCGCGATGAGACCCTCTGCGTAGGCCCCGACGTCATCGAGGTGGAGAATGCAGTTGTCCTTCCCTCCCCGGCTCTTTCCAAGCGTGATCAGCCTCGTCAGGCGGGAGTACGCAGCTCTGTCCATTGGGTAAACGAGCATCGACATGCCGTCGTGAAGATCGAGGCGGCAACCGACGACAAGTCTGATGCCGGTGGCACGGGACGCTTCAAGCGCGCGGACGATGCCAGCAAGTGAGTTCCGGTCCACGACGCCCAAGGCTTCGATGCCCAATTGCTTGGCGGTGGCAAACAGCTCGTCTGCCGAGGATGCCCCCCGTAAGAAACTGAAGTGGGTCGTGACCTGAAGCTCGGCGTAGCTCATGCGAATATCCCGTGCACGAACCACTCGCGCGAGCCGGTGGCAGGGTCAACGCCGTCGCCGCGCCGGAAAATCCATAGGCGCTCGCCGCCCTCGCCTTCGATGACGAAGTAATCCCGAACGGCGTAGAATTCACCGTCGCGCCGCCACCACTCTCCAAATACCCGTTCAGGACCGTCAGCGCGGATGACCTTCATCTTTCGTCCGCGCCATGTGATGCTCGCAGGCGGATAGTCCGGCATGAGCGCAATCGCTTCGATCCGGTCGGGTTGTGCCAGCAGTCGGACCGGCCGAGGCCAGTGATGCACCCAGGTCTCGTCCGAGATTGCGGCTGCCGCCGCGATCCGCGCCACACTTCGCTCGGGAACGTCGGAGGCAACAGGAGCGACGCGATAGACCCGCTGGCCGCGATTGCCGAAGATGTCAATCAGCGGCGTGATATCGGGCGTCTCCTCCTCGACCAGTGCGGAGACCTTTTGAAACTCTTCGAAAGGTTCTGCCCTGACGGCCACCAGGGTCAGCTTCTCAATTCCGAAACCCGGCTCGATTGTCTCAGTGCGGTCGCGAAAGAGCTTCTTCAGCCAAACGACATCACGCGACGGCTTTGCCGTTCCGGAACGAACGGCTTGGCGAGTGCCGTCGATCTTTTCGATAATCAGGTCGGCGCGGCGAACACCAAGGCCATGGCGCTGAAGTTCAGCCACCAGGCGGATGATCAAATAGCCGACGTATTTGTCGATCGTCTCGGCGGCCCCGATGGGCTCGGCAAACACACGGCTGACCTCGATCAGCTCAGCGGCTCGGATAGGCTCGATTGGCTCTGCGATGCGTCCGAACATCTGGTCGAGCCGGCGGCCGATCTCAGGACCGAAACGAAGGGCGAGCGGCGCACGAGGTGTTGCCGACAGCTCTCCGATCGTCTTGAAGCCAAGCGTGTGAAGGTCGCCAATGATCTTGGACGAGAGCCGCAGCATTGAGAGCGGCAGCTTCTCGACGGCACGTACGGTCTCGCCCACTGGTACGATCACGCTCTCCTGCCGAGTTGCCCGGGCGCAGGCGTGTGCCGCCCCCCACGTGTCGGCAATAGCAACGCGGGCCGACAGCTTTTTGGCGCGGAAACGGTTGGCGATCCCGGAGACCATCAACGGCTCCCCGCCCTGAAGATGATCGGCCCCCTCGGTGTCCATGATGATCCCGTCAGGGGCATCGACAGCGACGAGCGGCGAATACTGGCCCAAGGCCCAGAGGGTGATCCGTTCGAGTGCCGCTGCATCGGCCACCGGATCGGCGTCGACCAGCATCAACCCATGAAAGATCGCCTGGGCCTTGGCAGCAGGCATACCGACACGGACGCCCGATTTCCTGGCTGCAGCATCGGCGCCCGATACCCACCTTTTCGACCCACTGCGGGCGATCACGGCGATGGCCTGCTCAACGGGAATAGAAGGATCGGATCGCCTGATCCTGTCCGTCGCCAGCTCCGGAAGATAGATTGATACGACCCTTGGCATCACACGCTCCTACGAAATACTCAGCGCACTCGCCCGCTTTCACTCTTATAAGCTCTAACCGCCACTGTGCTCGACCGACGCCTTGCACAGGAAGCTCCTCGCTCGGAGTGACACTCACCCGCCACCGCGTGGCCGAAGCCGTCGGCTGGCCGAAGTCCCTGGCTTCTGTCTGTCGCCGCCAGCGCCTGACGATCAGCCCCATGGTTCCAGACTTCTCCGCGGCAAGCTGAAGGCGACGCGACTTGGTCATCGGCAACCGCACCAGCTCGCCGACCACGGCACCCAGACCGCCATAGCCCAGGGCCTCCTCCATGTTGGCGATGACGTCGTCCTCGCTGGCGGACTCGACAAAAACGACCCGCTTCGGATGGAGGCCCGCCTGCGCCAGCGCAGGGAAAAACAGGTCCGGTCTTGCAAGGCACCAGACAATCTGGCCCGTGGTGCGGGCAGCAATGCCAGCTACGAAAAGTGCCGCCGCTGCGCCGTCGACAGTTCCCGCGCCGCCGCCGGCAAATTCATGCAGAGCGCCATAGGCCAAGCCTCCGCCTGGCAGGCGATCATCGATGTCGGGTATGTCGAAGGGTAGGACCCGCTTCGGACGCGAAGATGGACCTTCGAGATGCTGAATGCGTTCCCGAAGCTCGGAGATCACGAGATTTGCGGCACCGTGCGCCAAAATTGACCTCTGTCAAAAGCGGGTTTCCATTCTGCACAAAAGCAAGTATGTTCCTTGTTTGTTCCTGATCGGCATTTGAGTCAATCGTCATGTTTGGGCAGATACTCGTGGTCCAACATTCGTCCACAGCGGCTCGACGCGCGATCAGGAAGCAAAATCAATGCGGTAGAAAGAGCTCGTCCACAGATAGGCAAAATGACAAAGATAAGAAAAAATTCCTTTAAAGATGGGATTATTCTCCGGCAGGTTCGATGCAAGGTTCTCATTGTCGCATGCCGGGCATGTGGTCGCAGCGACGAGATGAATCGCAAGGCAGTTGTGCAGCGGCATGGCGCGGCAATCCCGATACGTAACTTGCGTCGCCGGCTGGCATTGGGATGCGAGAGAATGAATGCCGCCGACGGGATAGACCGGTGCCAGCTCGATGTGGCGGCGAAGCCGGAAACCAGGGAGGCCTGATGCGACCCGGTGGTGGATGGCGCATGATGTGGAATGAGTGATGAGTGCCGAACCGGACAGCCCCGCACCAGAGCGAGTGCGCAAGATCATTCACGTTGACATGGATGCCTTCTATGCATCTGTAGAACAGCGCGACAATCCCGAACTTCGCGGAAAGCCGATCGCCGTTGGTGGCGCTGAGGCCCGCGGCGTCGTCGCAGCCGCAAGCTATGAGGCACGCGCGTTCGGCGTGCGTTCGGCAATGCCATCCGTGACGGCCAAGCGAAAATGCCCGGATCTGATTTTCGTCAAGCCGCGATTTGACGTCTACAAGTCGGTCTCCCTCGATATCAGGGCGATCTTTTCCGAGTACACGCCGCTGGTCGAGCCACTGTCACTGGATGAGGCTTATCTCGACGTCACCGAAAATTTCAAGGGAATAGAGATCGCAACCGAGATCGCGCTCGAAATCCGTGAAAAGATCAAGGCGGTGACAGGGCTCAATGCGTCAGCCGGCATTTCCTACAACAAATTCCTGGCTAAGATGGCGAGCGACCTCAACAAGCCAAACGGACAGGCAGTTATCACGCCGAAGAATGGTCCGGGATTTGTGGCAGCGCTGCCAGTGAAGAAGTTCCACGGCGTCGGACCGGCGACAGCCGAGAAAATGCTGCGCCTCGGCATTGAGACCGGTGCAGATCTTAGAGGCAAGGATCTTGCGTTTCTCGTCAGTCATTTCGGAAAATCAGGACCCTACTACTACGGGATTGCCCGCGGCATCGACGACCGCCAGGTCAAGCCTGATCGGGTTCGCAAATCTGTGGGCGCCGAGGACACGTTCGCGTCCGATATTCATGCCTATGGCCCGGCGATGGATGGCATGATGCCGCTCATTGCCAAAGTCTGGCGCTATTGCGAAGCAAACAGCATTGCCGCAAAGACCGTAACGCTCAAGGTCAAATATTCCGACTTCGCGCAGATCACGCGCTCCCGAACGCTGGCAAAAGGATTAAGTTCGGAAGGCGCGATCGAAGACGGCATCCGCCTTCTGCTCGAAGGAGTCTTTCCGGTGTCAAAAGGCATCCGGCTTCTCGGCGTGACGCTCTCGTCCCTGGAGCCTAGGACGCAGCCGTGCACCGAACAACTCTCGCTGACCTGGTAGATCCTTGCATAGTAAGCCACAAGTCTCATTCGGCGACAGATGGCGCGGCCTTGCGGACTTGCTGCTTCGAAGGAGTTCCGTGCTTGACTGAGGTAACGATTTTATTGGCAGGTGCAGCCGCATCGGCTACCGTCTAGGAAATCGGAGGCGGGGATCGATGTGTACGCTCTATCGCATGGAAGACAAGGACTGGGTTACGAAATGGGCTCAGGACGCCGAGAGCCTGATTAACCCGATGCCCGCCTACCAGATCTATACCGACCAGCTTGCGCCAGTCATCAGGAACGTGGCTGACGGTCGCAGGCAGGTCGCAAATTGCCGTTGGGGCCTTCCAGCGCCTTTCTACGTGCAAAAAGCAGCGGCGGAGGCGCGTGCTGCAAAAGCCAGGGCAAAGGGTCTAACTGTCGACATGGAGGAGTTGATCCGCATGGAGCCAGACCGCGGGACACCAAACGTGCGCAAATTGAATCTGCCGCATTGGAAGCGATGGTTCGGTATCGAACACCGGTGCCTGGTGCCGGTAACGTCATTTGCCGAACCCGATCCAAAAAGCAAGACTGGCAAAGAGGCGACACCCAACGCATGGTTTTCTGCCGCTCCCGAAAAGCCGCTGATGTTTTTTGCTGGACTGTGGGTGGCGCAATGGAAAAGTGTCAGAAAGGTCAAAGACGGTCTGACAACTGATGATCTTTTTGGCTTCCTGACCACGGATCCCAATAACGCCGTCCGGCCCGTGCACGAGAAAGCGATGCCTGTGCTCCTGCGCACACGCGAGGAAACTGAACTGTGGATGACGGCACCCTGGGACGAAGCAAAGGTGCTCGCCCGCCCACTGCCGGACGATGCCATCATGATCACTTCGCGTGAGCCCTACCAATACAGCATCGTCTCGAAAACGGGTGAGCGACTTGCCGAGCCAGCTCTACCGTAAAAATCGTGGCCCAGTCGCACGCGAAATCCGGCATCGGGGAAATTCGGACCTGACACTTTGGCGGGCAAGCGTGCAGTGTATCGCTGGCCCCGCTTACGACATCCATTCCTCCACGCTGATCCCGCCATTAGCGGCAATGCCGGTGCAGAGGAAATGAGAAAGCCTGTCATGGCGAATGACGGCGGCGCTGAGCCTGCCCGTCCGGTAGGCGGCGGTGTCGAGCGCAATGCGATTTTGGTAGATTTCGGGCCACAGAGAGTTCGTGATGGTGTGGCCATGCACGACGATATGGTCGAACTGCTCGACGTGATCGAGAAATCCCGCACGGATCCATCGCAAGTCGTAATCGGTCTGTGCGGCGAGAGGGACGCCGGGGCGCACACCTGCATGCACAAAGCAGAAGCTGCCGGCAACCTCATGGGTCACCGCGCCGTTCAGGAGGCCGATATGATGTGGAAAGCGCTCGCGTATCTCGGTTGCAATCCCAGTAAAATTAGGTACCGGCTGGCGTGAATAAGCGCTGACGGTCGCAACGCCGCCCCAATCCATCCAATTGGTTGCATCGTCCTCAGCGAGCTCGTCGCGTAGCAGCGAGCGCAGGTAATGATCATGGTTTCCCAATACGAGCCGCGAGCCGGGATAGCGATCAAGAGCGGAAGAAACGAGATCAAGAACCTCTGGGCTGCGCGGACCCCGGTCGATGAGATCGCCAAGAAACATGATGACGGGCTGCGAGCTACCAGCGCGCTGAATGGCGGCGATATGGCCGAGGAGCGCCTCAAGAAGATCGGCGCGTCCGTGAATGTCGCCGATTGCGTAAATATCGGACAATGAAGACTGGCTCCTGATTGTGATTTTCTGGCGGTAGGTCGCGCTCGATTGGGATGGATAAGAATTTTTCACCGGAGCCGACCTGCTCCGGTTACCTTGCGGGTGGGCGTCAGCGCAAGCACTTCTTGGGGCGATGACCCTTGCAGCCGATGGATTGGTGTCTGCTGCATTTTACCGCGTTCGGTGGGCGATGATCCCGACGCCAATTGCAATCTCTGATCGGTCGGCTATCGAGATCATCGACTTTCCCGGTGTATAGAGGTCACGGTACCCCATCGTGGCACTCTTGCAAGGTCCCGGCGATCCTCTCCGCCGAGGGTTTTTCCGGAGCCGGCCCACGGATCAGGCCTTGGTTGCCGCCTTAGGCTTGCCGAGCAGATCCTGCGCAAATGCCTCAACAAGGCCGTAGGGCGCGTCTTCGGCAAACATCAGCTGGACCAGTTCTGCGGCTTCGATCGCAGCCGAATGGCTGCGCGGGAAGAGTTGCTGTTCGTAGCAAGCAAGTGCCGTCTCGATATCGCCAGGGCTGGCTGCAATGCTTTTGCCAAGCTCGGCGCCATCGAGCATGGCGAGATTGGCCCCTTCACCGGACGGGATCATCAGATGGGCCGCATCACCAAGCAAGGTGACGCCTGAAACCCGTTCCCATCGGTGGTCTTGCGGAAGCGTATGAAGGACGCGCGCGACCAGGTTACGCTCGCAATCGGTGATCAGGGCGGTCAGTTCTGGCGCCCAGCCTTTAAACTCCGCTGCGATCCTGGTCTTCGCGCTGGGGGGATCGGAGAAGTCAATGGCATCGATCCAATGCTTCGGCCGATTTAACGCGACATAGGCATGGAGCACGGCATTGGGTTCCCGGTGTGCCATGATTCCCTTGCCGGGCGCGAGACCAAACATCGAGCCGCCGCCAACGGCCGCTGCAGTTGCGGGGTGGCGAGTGTCTGCGTCGTGAAGCCAGGTTTCAACAAACGTCGTTCCCGAATACGCGGGCTTGGCGCCCGAGACGAGGGAGCGAACTTTCGACCACGCGCCGTCGGCGCCAACCAGCAGGTCGGCCACGGCAGTCGAACCGTTCTCAAACGAAAGAAAATGCCTTCCTCTCCCGAGACGTTCGGCGGTCCTCAGTTTATGTCCCCATAATACCGTGCCGGGCGGAAGAGAATCCAGAAGGATCCGCCGCAGTTCGCCACGCTGAACTTCAGGACGGCCGCCAGTGCCATCGTCAGGATTGTCCATCAGGACGTTGCCGTGCATGTCGAGCGCGCGCGACTGCTGCCCTCCAGGATGCACAAGGGCCAGAAACTGTTTATAGAGGTCGGCGTCGCGCAACGCCAGCTGGCCGTTGAAATCGTGGATGTCGAGCATCCCGCCCTGAGGCCGGGCATCGCGATCGGCATCCGCTTCATAGACGGTTGCGGCAATGCCGTGGATATGGAGGACGCGGGCAAGCGTGAGGCCGCCTAGCCCTGCGCCGATAATTGAAACGTTCACGAACAATCTCCTTGAATGGAATGTCATTCCATAGTTGGAATGCCATTCCATTCGTGTCAATATCAACTATGAAAAAAGACAGCAGACGACGGTCCGATTCGCTGACGAGGCAACGCATTATCGAGGCGGCGATAGAGCTGCTTGACATCGCCGGCACACGCGGCCTGACCTTCCCGGCGCTGGCCGCACACCTCAACACCGGGGCCGGAGCGATATATTATCATGTTGCCCACAAGGCCGATCTCCTGATCGCGGCCTGCGACGCAGCTGTCGAAGCCGTCTTGGCGCCGACCTGCGGAGCATCGCCGTTTTTGGAAATCCGTGAAGTTTCGCTCGCTCTCTTCGATGAGGTCGATAAAAGGCCCTGGATAGCTACGGCCCTTGCCCAGGCACCAGGATCGATGCCATCGATCCGGATCCTCGAACGGTTCGGGCAGCAGATCCGAAAGATGGGGATTGATCCGGCGGTTGAGTGGTCGGTCGTGGCCGCCCTATTGAACTATGTTCTGGGTGTTGGGGGGCAGAATGCTGCCAATGCCGAGATGGCCCGCGACCTCGGCCTCGATCGAGAATTATTCCTCCGCGCAATGGCAAAGGACTGGTCTAACCTCAATGCCGCTGCGTTTCCGTTCACCCGCAGTATGGCGGCTCATCTGCCGGCACACGATGATAGGGCAGATTTCCTGACCGGGCTCGATCTCATCCTGGCGGGTATTAGTGAGCTTGCGACATGGCAGGGACCAGACGGCAGATCACACCTTTAACAACGGCTCATCGGCGTTGGGCCCTCCTCCAAATCTGTGCCTGCCCTAGTTCTTGATTGCACGACCACTTTCGCGCCACCAAATGCCAGACCGGAGTTTGCAGATGGAATTGAACCGCGTTGAATGGAGCCATCCGAAGACAGCGACTGCCTACAGCCTGGAACACCACAATTTCGAGTTCTCGCTACGCCGGAACAAGGGCGGCAAGAATCTGGAGACGCTGCAGTTCGGCACAGACGACAATTTCGAAAGCGCTCCCTTCCCTATCAACGAGAAGTCGGTGTTGGATTACTTCCATGCCCACGAAGAACGGCTGAAGGCACTGTTCACCTTTTCCTTCAAAACCGACGAGGCGTTCCAAGATCGGGCAAATGACTGGGGAAGCGAATTTCCCGAAGCCGAGATTTTCGTCATCTGGGCCGATTCAAATATGGCCGCGTCTCGCTGGGTGGCGGTCGGTTTCGAAAAGGCCGAAGACGCGGAGGTCTTCAAGCACAAATATGTCGACCACCCAGCCAATGCCGAGTTCGAATACAAGAGCACGATGAGCAAGAATGAATGACCTGGCAGGCGTTCTCTGCGGGCATCAGCCCCGATTGAGTGCGCGGCCGAGTGCATTCTGGACCGCGATGTCCTGCGTCGCGATGGCATCCATCAACAAACGCATCCGTTCGCGCAGACTGTGGAGCTGGTCGACAAGATCAATGACCACGTCGATGCCTGCATCATTGACCCCCATGCTTCCGATCAGGTCTAGAATCAAGCGACCCCTTGCCACGTCGGCATCCTCGTAGGAAAAAGCGTCGGGAGATCCAACCGGGATGATCCATCGCTCCTCGACCCACATCTGAAGGGTTGACGTTTCAATCCTCAGGGTACGGCAATATTCAAGCTCGTCCATCGCCTCCTCCTATGTACGCCGCGGATCATGTGACTTGCCCGCTTCCCAGTTGGTCATGAATTCGTTCAACTCTGCGTCCGGCGTGCCCTGCAACACGATCTTCAGGACGACGTATTGATCGCCATGGCCACCATGCTTGTTTGGAAAACCCTTGCCCTTGAGACGAAGCGTCTTGCCGGTGCTGGAATTTGGTGGAACCGAAAGGAACACCGCGCCGGACAGGGTCGGGACCTCCACCTTTGCGCCGAGAACCGCCTCGCGGATTGAAATAGGGACTTCGGTCCTGACGTCATCGCCCTCAAGGGAGAACTGCCTGTCAGGCAGAACGTGGATTTCGATGAGGGCGTCGCCGGCCGGTCCGTCATTATGGCCCGGTGCGCCTTTTCCACGAAGGCGCAGGATCTGGCCGTCCCGGACACCAGCCGGGATCTTGAGCTCCAGGGTCCCGCCTTCGGGAAGCGAAACCGTCCTCTTGCCACCGTTCGCCGCCTCGCGAAGACTGACCTCCAGTCGATACTGCAGGTCGCCACCTTGGTAAGACGCATTGCCCCTGCTCCTTGCTCCGGAAAAGAAGCTCGAAAAGATGTCGTCTCTGTCACCGAAATCGGCAAAACCGCCTGCATTATGATAACGGGCGCCGCTGGCCTGATCCGCAGCATAGTCACGATAGTAGCTCCGCTGTTGCTGCCCTGCGCCCGTCTCGTCGATCTCACCCCTGTCAAATTTGGCGCGCTTGTCTTCGTCACCCAAGATTGCGTAGGCGGCTGACGCTGCCTTGAATTTCTCCTCCGATGCAGCGTCTCCAGGATTGAGGTCTGGATGCAGTTTCTTGGCAAGCTTGCGGTATGCGGTCTGAATTTCCTTCTGCGATGCGCCTTTTGCCACACCCAGTGTTTCGTAGGGGTTCGCCATGAGTATCCCGCCATGCACCTTTGTTACATAAGAGATAGTGCTGGCGACTTTGCCTGCAAGAACCTTGCGGCGTAACACCAGGGGGCTGTCAGGGCGTGCATGAAACGGCTTACATAACGACGGGTGCGCGACCATCGCAGTTGATCTGCACATGGATCGCCAGGTTTCCCGCACCTCTTGCCCGGTTGGCGCTCAATTGCTGTTGGCTGTCCGGATTACCTTGATCCGGTTGGCCGTGTGAAAGCCGTGCCGGCGACGCGAGCCTAACGAGTGAACGCTCTTGAGGGCGGTTCAGCAAGCGTGATGCGGTTGCCGTCTGGATCGGAAATCTGTGCAATCCGGCCATAGTCACCCTGGGCTTCACCCACAAGCTGCACACCGATCTTCCGAAGGGCATTTCTGGCATCGGCCATATCAGGCACGACTATCGTCAATCGGCCGGAACCGGCCGTATCACGATCCTCGAATACCTGAATGTTCGCTCCGGCAACATCGCGCCATTGGATCAATCGCGCCATCGGGCGATCGTCGGCTTCCCGACCGAATAGATAGCTGTAAAATTCTTCTGCCTTCTTGATGTCGGTGGTCGCGAGTGCGGCGTAGACCCCTTGGATTTGCATCTGCCTAGCTCCGCTCGAATCCATTCACTCCTGAAATGATCGAACGCCGCGAAGCGTTCCATTTGCCATGAGAGGGCAGCGTTGCGCCTTGATTTCACGGTCGCGGTCTCCTGATTGCCCGAACCACGGATTGCGTTCCGCCACCGGCAAAGAAGCGATCCTTCCCGTCAGATTCCAAGCCGGAAACGCCGATCCCTTCGGGCATCTCGAGGCGTACCAGAACCTCGCCTGTCCCCGGATCAATACGGCGTACATCGCTGACGTCGCCTTCCCACGTCCCATGCCACAGTTCACCGTCGACCCAGGTGACGCCGGTCACGACCCGATCGGATTCGATGGTCCGCTTGATGGCGCCGGTATCCGGATCGATCTCATGGATTTTGCGGCCGCGATGCTGGCCGACCCAAAGGCTGCCCTCACACCAGGCGAGCCCGGAATCGCCACCGTTTCCGGGCGCCGGAATGGTCGACAGGACCGTGCCGGTCTGAGGATCGATTTTGACGATCCGATCCTCGGCGATCTGGTAGAGAGAGCGGCCGTCGAATGCGGTCCCTGCATGCGATGCAACATGGATCGTGCTTACCTCGCTACCCGTTTCCGGATCCAGCGCATGGAGCTTCTCGCCGGAAGCGAACCAGATATGCTGCCCGTCGAAGGTCACGCCGTTGACCCTTTGGGCACTATCGAAAGGACCGTATTCACGGATGATCTCGGCTGCGGATCGCTTCATGCCTATTCCTCCATCATTATTTTCGCGACGCTAGCCGCTCGGGAGCGGTCCCGGGAGTAACAATGTTGTCGGGAAACCGATTGCCGGCGTGCTGATCCAGCGCCGCGCCGGTCCATTGCCTACGCTTTCGACCTTGCCCGACGCAGCAAGTGTTTCAAGTGCGCGCTGGACCGTGCGCGTGCTGATCCCGAGCGCGATCGATAAAGCCGAACTCGACCAGCTTTCACCGTCGGCAAGGAGGGCGAGCACAGTACCGTTCTCATTATCGATCGGCGGTGCCAGCACCGCGACATCGGCGCCGTTGGCAGGCAGGAGAACGAAGCCGTCCTGTGTGGCCTCGATGGTCACAAGCCCTTCTAGCGCGGCGCGCAGCCGCCCGACTTCGACCCGCAGACGGGCACGATGGGATTCGTCTACATGGCGCGCACCGAAGGCACGGGCGAGCAGAACGCCGCGCGGCAAGTCATCCGGTGCAGCCTCGGCCAACGCGCGCGCCAGTGAAAACAACACTGGCCTTCCAGCCAAGGAAACGATTCGGGAGCCACGACGGATGGTGAAGCGGCAGGCATCGATGATAAGGCCATCAGAGGAAAGGAGTGCCTCGACCTCATCGAGGTAAAGGGTGCGTTCGTCGCCGTGGACAATTCTTCGGCCCGCGGGCTCATCGAGAACATGAGCTGCGTTTTGCACTTCCGCAACAAGAGCCGGAATATCGGCGTCCCTTGCCGCAGATGCCGCGCGCGCAAAAGCCGCGCGGGCGATCTGGATCTTTAGCCGGCGGACTGCAATGCCGGCGACGGTCAGCTCCAGGCTTGCTCTTGCGGCGGGCGGCAATGGCGATGGATCGAGCATCGCAAGCAGCGTCTCCGCTTCTTCGAGGCGGCCGACAAGCAGCAGGCGGCGAATCTGCAGATTTCGGGCATGGGCTGCATTCGGCCTGTCGCCGTGCCGCTCGAGCGTCTGGCGCGCCATCTCCAGAGCCTTTTCAGGCCAGCTGAGGTCGCGGCTCACAAGGGCGATCTCACCTTCCGCCAGCTTGCAGCGGGCGCGAGCCAGCTCTTCGCGGGAGGTGAAGGCGCGGTGAGCGTTTTTCAGGAGCGCCTTGGCCCGCTCGAAATCACCGAGCTGGGCAAGTGCAATTCCTCTGAGAGCGAGCGCCGGAGCATCGCCACGCAGCGCGACGCGTTTCATAGCGCCGAGCACATCGCCGGCCGCGAGCGCTTGCGCCGCAGCCGTGATCATCGAGTCCATTGAATCCCGTCACACTTGTAACTCCCACCCTCCGGTCAATCAGACCTAGGGTAACGCCGATCTGCCGGCTACGTGAAGCGCCTGCAGAATTTTGATGAGGAGAAAGATGATGACGACCACTGTGACTGGCACGCGCGAGGCATGGCTTTCAGCCCGGCTTGCCCTTCTTGAAGAAGAAAAAGAGCTGACAAGGCGCAGCGACGAAATCGCGGAGCACCGCCGCCAGCTCCCCTGGGTGAAGATCGACAAACAATATCAGTTGCAGACAGATGCGGGCATCGTGCCTCTTTCGGCGCTCTTCCGGGGGCGCTCGCAGCTCCTCGTCTACCACTTCATGTTCGGCACGGACTATACAGCGGGCTGCCCCTCCTGTTCATCGATAGCTGACGGGTTCAACGGCATTTTCGTACATCTGGAAAACCATGACGTCGCCTTCTGGGCCGTTTCGCGCGGACCACTCGTCAAACTGCAGCAATTCAAGAAGCGTATGGGATGGACCTTCGACTGGGCGTCTTCAGCGGAAAGTGATTTCAATCACGACTTCAATGTCTGGTTCACGCCGGAGGAGCAGGTGAACGGTGGCATCGAGTACAACTATCGCCGTGAGCCACCGATGCCCGAACCGCTCGCCGAGACGGTGCAACAATGGGAGCTCAAGGGCAGCGAGGGGCCCGTCGCGCAGATCGCTTCGATGACGGGCACTGATGTCGCAACCTATACACGCGACCGGCCAGGTGTGAGCTCCTTTGCCTTGCATGGCGGCGAGATTTATCACACCTATTCATCCTACGCCCGCGGGCTGGATGGCCTCTGGGGCATGTATCAATGGCTCGACCGGGCACCACTCGGGCGCAATGAGGAAGGCGTCTGGTGGCGCCATCACGATCGCTACGGAGTCTAGCGCCGTGCGCAGATCGTTCATTCACAACGGCATGGCCGGCGCTTCCGCCGGCCGATATCGGACCACGGCGATCAGCCGCTTTCTACACCTTGCCGCCGCTCCTGTCTTTGGCGTCATGGCTTTCCTGAATGCTGGCGATCGATCAACAATGACGATCTGTGCCAGCGACGGCGGCTCGATGCTAAGCGGGATGGTGCTGATGTATGTGCTGATGGCGATTGCCCATCTTGTCCCGTGGGTGCATCTGCTCGGCAAGCGGCACAACCGTGACACCTGATCAGGTGTTGAATGGGAATGCTGAAGGATCCCGGGCGTTTCGCCACCTTTCCCAACGACGCCGCAGTTCGCCTTTTCGCAAGCCGATAGGCTCTTCAAGAACTTCGGCGGCAATCATCCTATCGGTACGAAAATGGCGGAAATCGCTTCGGGTCTCACACCATGCGATCAGCATCCGATAGGCTTCAGCATAACCGAGAATGACTGGCCAAACGATCCGCTCCGTGTGCTCCCCACGCTCGCTGTGATAGCGGAGCCTGATCTTCATACCGGTGCGGATGGCGCTGCGAAGCTGCCTTGCGTCGACGATCTCTGCGGCATCGCCGGCTTTCGGCTTGGTGCCAATGCTCGGTTCAGCAATGTGGGGGCGCAGTCTTTCCGGTATGGCATCAGCGATTTTGGCAATCAGATCGCGGGCAGCAGCTGCAAGCGATGGGTCGGAATGCTGTGCAACCCACTGGGCGCCAAGCACGGCCGCCTCGATCTCATCAGGTGTGAGCATGAGGGGCGGCATGTCGTAGTCTGAATCGAGAATATAGCCCAAGCCCGCTTCGCCAGCGATCGGGACACGTTGACCAATCAAATCGGCCATGTCCCGATAGACTGTGCGGATCGAGATCTCCAGCTCGCCGGCAAGCATGGTTGCCGTTACCGGACGCGACGAGCGACGAAGGATCTGGATGATTTGGAAAAGACGGTCGGCACGACGCATGGCTCACTCCTGCTGCCACCATGCTGTCAGGAGGCTTCGCTTACAAGGTCTCAATGCCGACCAAGCGGCGTTATTGGAGAGATAGATCATGAGACTTGCATCCACCCGCCTTATCGTCAGCGACATCACCGCCGCCGTTTCGTTTTACGAACTGGTGACGGATACCGCCGCTGACTGGCTGGCGCCGGTCTTTGCCGAGATAGTGACGCCTGGCGCGACATTGGCGATCGGCGCAGCCGAGACCGTGGGTCTCTTCATGGCCGGAACCGCCACGCCGGGCGCCAACCGGTCCGCGATACTCGAATTTTTGGTCGATGATATCGATGCGGAGTTCTCACGCCTTAAGAGCAATGTCGAAGTGGTGCACGAGCCAAAACTGCTACCTTGGGGCAATCGCACCTTCCAGTTCAGAGACCCTGAGGGCACGCTAGTATCGTTCTTCATGCCCGCGACGGAAGAAGCAAGAGCTCGGTTTGGCAGCCGCTGATGGCGCTCCAGACGCGAGCATTGTCAACGTTCGTGAAGCAAGAAGCGGTGCCGGATGCATATGTACGGCCAGGAAAATGCTTCACACGAAGAAGTTCTCATTTGGAAGGGAGCTGCGTCTTTTCATCGAAAAGATCTATGAAAACAATATCTATCCTAGACGCCGCGATATCGGTCGCCGAGCCTTGCTCGGGAAGGTCGACCGGATGGCCCGGTAAAAACTATCGCTGCGCGAAGGTAGGTCTTGAATGGTTCAGAATAGGCAGAATGGTGCGAAGATTCCTGTTGACCGTCGATTGCCACCATGCGGCGCTGGGGTAAGGTTGGTTCGGGCATCATCCAGGAGACGCCATGTCAGACCCATTTTCTACGCTGATAGGCCGTGTTCTCGGTGACCCGATCTCTCAGTTCGTGACCCTTGTGGTCTTGATTCTTACAGCGAGAGTCTTTGCAAGAGGACGGCCCGCGCTGCGGTTTTCCGCTCACGTCGTGTTTTTCGTGATGCTGACGGTCCTGCTGATCGCCAACGGTGTCGCGCCATGGTCGACCGATATGACGGCCGAGGATCTGACACACCGTTTGTTTCTCGGCCTTGCGAAAACGACGTGGTGGATCGGCACTGCAATGGTCCTTGTCGCTTCGGTTCGGCTGTTTCTGATTTTCGAGCGAAATCCGAGAGAGGGCCGACTGATACAGGATCTGCTTGTAGGCATCATCTACGTCGGCGCGGCTCTCTCCATTATTGCCTTCGTCTTCAGTCTGCCGGTCGGTACCCTGATCGCCACATCCGGCGTTTTTGCAATCGTCCTTGGTCTGGCACTGCAAAGTACCCTCAACGACGTTTTTTCCGGCATCGCACTGAATCTCGGCCGGCCCTATAATGTCGGCGACTGGATTGTGCTTGACGACAATGTTCAGGGCCGGGTGGTGGAGACGAACTGGCGCTCCACTCACCTGCTGAGCGGCACCAATGATCTGATCATCGTGCCGAACAGCGCGCTTGCGAAGGCTCGTCTGACGAACCTCACCGCTCCCGATGAGGTCCATGGCGCTACCGTGACAGTTCGAATGCTTCCAACCCGCAGCCCGGCAACGATTGAACAGGCAATGCAGGCGGTCTTGCTCAGCGCCAATTCCATTCTCAAATCTCCGCCTCCATCCGTTTCGATTGTCGGCATGGATTCATCAGGCGTCGATGTTGAGCTCTCCTTCCGCGTGTCGGGGATCTCGAAGATCGCAGCGGCACGAAATGAGATCTACGACCTTGCCTACAGGCATGCCAAAGCGGCTGGAATTCAGCTCGGTCCACCGGTAAACGCATCGGCCGGCATAGTTCAGGTTCAGGACGCGACATCCAAACACCCGGGAACTCCCTGGAGGCTCCTGAGCTCGATAGGGTTGTTCTCCACTCTGACAGAGGACGAAAGGGAGAACCTTGCGCAGGAGATGAAGCGGCTGACCTTCAAACAGGATGTCGTCATCGCTCCCCAGGACGCTGCTTTGACGTCCCTGATGATCGTGCGAAGCGGGGTGGTCGTCGTCGAGCGTGAGATTGAAGGGGTCATGAGCGAGATCACGAGATTGGCGCCTGGCGACCTGTTTGGCGAACGTGGGGTCCTCATGGGTGCGGTCGAACCGGCCAGAATGCGCGCGCTCACCTTTGTCGTCGTCTACGAAATCTCCAAAGAGGTCCTGGCAGGCGTCATGCGAGACCGTCCTGGACTTGCAGAAGAGCTCGGACTGCTATTGACGCGACGCGTCGAAAGCGAGATTCACCTTTCAAACGACTTGAGGCAATCAGCAGATCAGCACCCGACCTCGATTACAGCAAGGATCCGTCATCTCTTTCAGGTCCCACATTCGGGGCATTGAGGCCGCCTCCACCGCGACCTCCGATTTGACCGCGATGGACAACAATGCCATTCTTCAAAACCTGAAAGCAGGTGAAGCATCCCCAGCACCACTTGTCGTCGCATCGCAATCGATTTCCAGCATCACAGAAAAACTGAAACGACGGAGAGTTTTTCATGCCGGGTTCGCAGCATTCCGCTCTCGGATCCCTCGTGCTGATCAGTGCAGTCGTGGGCTTCAGCGTCGGCGCCTTTGCATACACTGCCGGATGGCTCACACCCGGACGCCTAACATCTATGGAGCTTGTGGCCGCTCTGGCGCCTCCTGGCGGACCCGCGCTGGGGCATCGGAGAAATCATGCGAAGGGGGTGTGCTTCACGGGCAACTTCGAAGCCAATGGCAACGCTGTCGCGCTTTCGAAGGCACCGTTGTTCATCGCGGGACGATATCCGGTTCTCGGACGTTTCAACCTCGCAACGCCTGATCCCAACGCAGCAGATCCTACCGTGCGCGTGCGCGGCATCGGTATGCAAATTTCAGCTCCGGACGGTAACGTCTGGCGCATGGCGCTGATTGACCCGCCTGTCTTCGCGGTTTCGACGCCGCAGGGATTTTATGACCTGCTCGAGGCTTCAAAGAGCAAGAACCCTGATGCCATGAAGGGCTTTGTGGCAGCACATCCCGAATTTGCCGCATTCGGCGAGTGGGCAAGCAAGGCCCCTTGGACAGCCAGCTATGCCGAGGTGACCTTCAATAGCCTGAATGCATTCATCTTTACGAATGGTGACGGGGCCAAGAACGCGGTGCGTTGGTCACTGCGGCCCGAAACTCAGCCTGTGACGATCGCAGTTGAGGATTTCGCAAAGTTGGGCCCCAATCATCTTGAAGAGGACATCATCGACCGTGTATCCAAGTCGCCCCAGCGCTGGACCCTTGTTCTGACAGTCGCCGACCCTTCAGATCCAACATCCGATCCGACAAAGGCCTGGCCGCCTGAACGAAGGACGGTGGAAGCTGGAACGCTTGTGGTGGAAAAAATCGAGCAAGAGGCGGACGGCCTGTGCCGGGATATCAATTTCGACCCGACAGTTCTGCCGGACGGCATCGAGGTTTCCGATGATCCATTTCCTGCAGCACGATCGGCTGCCTATGCCAGATCCTATGATCTTCGAACCAGTGAAGCGAGCCAGTACCCCCGAACAGCAGCGAGCGCGAAACCATGACCGGCATCACAACACGTTTCTCTGCCGCCCAGCGTCTTTTGCACTGGCTGATGGCTGTCGGAATTCTGGCCATGCTATTCATCGGCGTCGGGATGGTCACGACGATCGGTCAGCGGTACGTTGCGCTGCTGGTGACACACAAGACTCTGGGAATCCTCATCCTCGTTCTCGCCCTGGTTCGTCTTGTGGTCCGTTTCATATCGGGTGCCCCGGCTCTGCCACCAGATCTACCGCTGCCGATGAAACTCGCTGCCCATCTGTCGCATCTTGCATTATACCTGCTGATGATCGCCATGCCGCTCATTGGTTGGGCGATGATGTCGGCAGCGGCCTATCCGATTGTGCTCTATGGCGGTGTCCGTCTTCCCCCGATCCTGCCGCAGAGCGCGAGCCTGCACGCTATGCTCTGGAGCGCACATTTCTATCTGGCCTTCGCGTTTTTCGCACTCGTCGTGATGCATCTCGCGGCCGCACTGTTTCACGGTTTGGTTCGCCGCGACGGGGTTCTTCAGGCAATGTTGCCAGGCAAATAGTGCCTTTGCTTGGACGGCGGTATCTCACGAGATGTGAATAAGAACGCGTACGTGTCTCGGAGAAACGCCAATCGGACGATGCCGTTTCATTCGCGGTCAGCCGCTAACGTTTCGCAAGGTATCCGGTGTGCTCGGGCTATCTTGATGCCACCTCGCTAGACGCACGCGGACCCTCGCAAGCCCTTCGCGGGCCGTCATAGGGCTGGTAGGTGTTGTCCTCGACACGGTATGACTGGTAACGGGCAGAGCACCATGAGGCGGCCGCGGCCGTCACGGACGTAGGCTGGACACTTTCAGTAGCCGTAACGGTGGTCGAAGGACCGCTTTCATAAGGCGAGTAGCAGGCACGAGTCTGGCCGCTGAACGAGCGGTAAGTATTGGTCTTCGCATCGAAGGAGCGATAGCGGTCAATGCACCAGCTCAAATGCTGGCTCGACATTGCCGTGTTCACGACTGGTGCGGCGACTGTGGCCGGGCCTTTGGCAAGACCCGTCTTTGCAGATGGTTGCGCGAGGGCGTATGTCGAAAACTGAGCCGGAACCCTTTCGAACGACTGAGCCGACCGATCAATCCTGACTGGCGCTGTAGTCCACAGGTCCGATGCGGTTTCACTTGCGAATGTATGGCGTTCGGGCGCTGCCATAATTATAGACGCGATCGAGGCTGCCGCAATGCAGGAGCCGACCGCGCAGGTGATTCCAGAACCCAACAATGCGATGGTCTTCATGACGTCCCCGAGGCAAAATAATCTTGTTGGATCAGAGAACGCGAGACGCTGAAAATCGTTCACTGTCGGGAGAGATAATCGTTGACGATCGAGACCGACAGTAGGTGCTGCGATGCGATTGTCAGTTTCAGAACAGTCGGCGGACCTGCAGATTTTCCATCCTCCAACAATGAAGGAACTGTCCATAGACCACACGAGCCACATTCGTCTGCCATGCTCTGAACTGACGCCGGCGGCGCTCCGGGCGCCACGATCTATGGTGCTGACGACCATAGGTCGGCAAGATTGACCACATTCACGGCTGCAATGTTGGCGGCTCAGCGGTTTTTGGCGTCGAGCCCGTTGCCGTCCCGACTTCGGACCTCGAGTTCGACGAAGACGGCGACATCTATGTGGTCACGAGCTGGACTAAAGATCGGCTCAAGACGATGCCCGAGCAGACAAGGTTGCTTCCTCTCCGGCGCGTTGAGGTTTACAATGTCTGGGATACATTTTGCGAAAGTCTTCTGAAAACCGCCAATGACGGAACCAGCGCCTGTGAACTGATGGCGGGCTCCTCCGTGTGCGTTGCCTCAACTCTCTGGTGGCGCAGACGAGCATTGTCTTGGCTCGCGCTTCTACCCAGTCTTTTCTCACATCTGGAAGGGACACATTCATGGTTGCCATTCGAGTGTCCATTGCAGGAGCGGATACCGCTGATGGGGTCGAAAAATGGCTGCCGGATTGGCTTATGCGTGTGCTAAGAACGACGACATTGACGTGTGAAAATAGATCTGCCCGGAAAATCTGCATGCCTACAATCAAGATTGCTGAACTCGATGGCGAATACGCGATAGTTCAATTGGACGCCACTGCAGAGTTGCCCGGATGGTGGTCCGGACCAGGTTTTGGATCTGTAAGCCGCGGGGACGACGAACTATCGATCGTATGCTTGGCTGACCGTGTGCCTGGCGGCGTTTCCAAAGACGGCGGGTGGACGGCTTTCAAGTTCATTGGCCCGTTCGCGTTCGGGGAGACGGGCATCGTCCTGTCGGTCATACGCCCACTTTCGGAAAATGGTGTCGGTATATTCTTGGTATCCACCTTCAATGGCGACTACCTGTTGCTGAAGCAGCAGGACGTTGAGCGGTCGCGAGGTCTGTTGTTGGAAGCAGGACACGAGCTCGTCTCGCTGGCACCCGCTTTCTAAAGTCTCACCCGCGGCCGCCGGCGGGGCCAAGCATCCCGGTCGATGGTTCACAGCCTCCGATTCCCCAAACTGGGGATTCTCAAAACCATCCCCGCCGCCAGAACCAGACGAGAGGCGCGATGGCGCTCAGGATGATGACCGTCCAGGCAAACGGGTAACCCCACTCCCAGCCCAACTCCGGCATGAACTTGAAATTCATGCCCCATATGCCGGCCATCAGGGTCGGTGGCACACCGACCACCGAGGCGATCGTCAGCACTTTGAAGATGTCGTTCTGCTCGATGGTGATGAAACCGAGGACTGCGTCCAGGAGAAATTGGGTCTTGTCCGAAAGATGCGTTTCGTAATCGCTCAATGAGGAGACGTCCTTGGTCACAGCGTGCAGCTGGTCGCGGAATTCGTCCGACAGCATCTCGTGACACACATCCAAAGTAAATGAAGCCATCCTGCCAACGCCGAGCAGGACATCGCGGGCCTTCGAGGATCGATCGCCGAGCGCGCCGACTTTGGAAAGCGCGCGGCGCAGCGTAAAGTTGGCACTGCGGGGAGAGGCCGAACCTTTGAGATTTCCTTTGAAGACCGTCCGGGACACCTGGTCTACTGCGGCGGCCAGATGCTCAAGAACATCAGCACCACGGTCGACGATGGCCTCCAGCAGCGCCACGAAAACACCCATGCCGCTGGCAAGCGTTTCATCGTGTTTTATCCGTTCCGCAACAGCATCGAAAGCCGGCAAGTCGTCGAAGCGGATGGTCACCAGAAAGTCAGGGCCGACGATAAAGCCTGCCGGCGAGAGCTCGGCGTGCTCGGTTGTAGCATGACCAACGACGGGTGCGCTGAGGTAAAGCCGGTCTCCCTCTTTGGAAAGCCTGCTCGATACTTCAATTTCGCTCAGGGCATCGCGTGTTGGAACTCTTACCCTTGCACGCCGCTCGACGAATGCGATCTCCTCTTCGTCGGGATCGAGGAGGTCCATCCAGATGACGTGACCAGGCAATGAGTCATCGGCTGCACCTGCCCTGACGGCTCCGTCAATGTCGCGATAGATTTTCAGCAAAGTC
Organism: Hyphomicrobiales bacterium; assembly: GCA_900465675.1. Classification (GTDB taxonomy): domain Bacteria; phylum Pseudomonadota; class Alphaproteobacteria; order Rhizobiales; family Rhizobiaceae; genus Rhizobium. The sequence goes on from UBJR01000021.1 coordinate 52,596, forward strand.
GGCTCCTGAGGGCGGCGATTGCAGGAATAGATACGATGTCGTTGCCTCAGCCGCGAGGTGCCAAAAGGTCGCCGGGTCTATTTTGGGGGCCGCCAGTCAGCGTCGTCGGTTGCCTTCGGAAACAGCTGGGTCACGTTGGAACCGGTCGTCTTGTTGACCTGACGCGCCGTCCGTGTGCTTTGCCGGCTTTCCCCCGAGCTTTGCAGGACGCGGACAAAGCCCTCCCTCTGCCGATAATAATCAGGCTTGTCGGGCATACGAAGCTCGTACTCGCTGACCAGACGGTCGATCAGGTCCATCGCTTGCGCCGCAAGGACTGCGTAGCCTTCCCGCCGGCGCTCGAAGAAGCCATCAAAATTTCGAGCCGAGAGATCGAGCGCATCAAGGGCACGTCCCAAGTTAAGGACGCGATTGCCAAGCCACATGATTTCATCGGCAATTTCCTCATCAAGGAGCTCCAAGCGATCCGGCGACGGCAACGCCAGGACCGGATCGGGAATGTGGAAGACGAACTCGTCCTCGTTCATCGGATTGATTCCGGGGTGTCGTGAACGGCTGAATAGCTCGACCCCACGAAGTCGTCCAAAGCCAGAACCGCCTGCATGGCCGCGCTTCGTTCATCAGAGGCTGAGCGCCTGCGGGAAAGGACGGACGTAAAAGTGGGAATCAGCGCCCCAAGTGTGACGCGACCTGCCCCAAGGATCGCTCCAATTGCCAGCAGGCCCTGTGAAGTCTCGAAAAATTGCTGCAATGATCACCTCGTTACTCAAGGAGCTTAGCGGCAGAGATTCAAAATCGAATCGTCTCCAGTCTGCCCATCGTGCGCCGCGATCGTTGTGGCACAAAGCCAAAGGTGAGATCCCACAAGCGGCCGGACCACCGCGACCGTGTTTGCCTCCAGCCGGAGACACACTGAAGGTCATATGGCACTCCGTTCGCGACTTTCTGCGGGAGGGCATTGACCAACCCGTTGCCGAGCACGATTTATTCGGCACTAGGAGCCCGTCGTCATGCTTGTCACCGTCTTTATCTTTATTTTTACAGTACTCGGCGTGCTGGCCGCTCGCTACCTCGTCGTCAAAACGAAACTGACGGAAAAGTCTATCGACGATGCGATTTCGCGAAGAATGCGGACTTCACCGGCGATGTTGGAAATGCGCAATCTCCACGAAATGAATGGCGTCATGCGCAATCTCCTGATCGATCTTGTTGAAACCGATGAGCTCGCATCCCGGGCCGGCGGCACAGATGTGACGCCTGGTGACAAGAGGCGGCTGTTGTCGCTTCGAGATGCTCGCAGGCGCGAGGTCTGCGCTGAAACCATTGTGTTCTTGAAGCAGACGGGAGGTCTTCCGGCTTCAACGAAAACAAGCCAGACCAAGGGTTGATCGCGTCGCCGGAGGCGATGCGTGCCAACGTTTTGGCCACAGATCGTGGGCCATACGACGGTCGAGCTCTTCTGCCGATCCCCGACCGTCGCATATCGATTACGCCGCGACCTGTTTTTTGATTATCAAGAAGTGACGGACGGCAGGGGTATCATGCCCGTTTACTAGGCGAGAACTTGTCTTGGAGATCCGCCGGTCATTGACCATCGTTCACAGCCGGACTGGTCGGATCAGGCGCACCATCAAAGAACAGGTAAACGGCGGCGATCCGGCCATCACTTACGACGATGAAGTCGGTGCCCGCATAGGCAGGCGGTTCACCCGGCACCCCCGACACCCAGCGCAAGCGTCCCGCCTTATCATGCAGCACGTCAGCACGCCCGAGCGTCGAGTATCGGAATGTCGGATGCAAGGCTCGGATGATCCCAGCTATCCGGACGATTTCGTCTCGTCCGCGATAGATCCCGTGTGGTTCGACGAACACGGCATCGTCATGAAAGATTTCTTCGGCGACCTTTCGGCGCAGGGTATCGTCCCCCTCCCCGAAAATGCCCTGAAGGTTGCGCTCAAGAAGCGTGGCGATATCAGCCATGATGGTTCTCCCTTGCGGCGGTGAGCCTAGATCTGTGCCTGGCCGCCGTCGACGAACAGCTCGACACCGTTGATGAAGGAAGCGTCGTCCGAGGCCAGGAACAGCACGGCCTTAGCGATCTCTTCGGGCTGACCAACGCGGCCTGCCGGAATGAGGCCGGCAAGGTAGTTCTTGGTGTTCTCGGCGCTTTGGCCGTTGCCGAACAACTCGTTGAGGCCAGCCGTATCGGTCACGCCCGGGGAGATCGCATTGACGCGGATATGGCGATCTTTCAGATCGAGGATCCAATTGCGCGCGAAATTGCGCACCGCCGCCTTTGTCGCGGAGTAGACGCTGAAGGCCGGCGTGCCGGAAATGCTGGTCGTCGATGAGGTGAGGATGATCGAGGCCCCGTCGCGCAGAAGCGGCAGTGCCTTCTGAACAGTGAACAACGTGCCCTTCACGTTGGTATCGAAGGTTTTCTGATAGTGCTCCTCGCTGATTGCGCCGAGCGGCGCCATCTCGCCGCCTCCGGCATTGGCGAAGACGACGTCGATATGGCCATGCTTCTGCTGGACGGCGTCGTAGAGGCGGTCGATATCGACGAGCTTGCTCATGTCGGCCTGCACGCCGGTGACGCGGCCGCCTATCGTCTTGACGGCTGCATCAAGCGCATCTTTGCGCCGGCCGGTGATGAAAACCGATGCGCCTGCCTGCGAAAATGCCTGTGCTGTCGCAAGTCCGATGCCGCTTGTGCCGCCCGTGACGATTACAACCTTGTTTTCAAAAGTTCTCATTGTGTTGCTCCTTGTGGACGGCCTAGTGCCGTTGAAAAGAACATGACAGCGGAACGATTATGCAAATAGCCGTCAAATCTGTTACCCATCGTTCCAAACGGAGAACGATGATGCGGTACGATCTGAATGACCTTGTCTATTTTGCGGAAGTGGTCGCCCACGGCGGGTTCGCGGCGGCGGGCCGCGCACTGCGCGAACCCAAGTCGAAACTCAGTCGGCGGGTGGCAGGACTGGAGGCTCGCCTTGGTATCCGTCTTATCGAACGCTCAAGCCGGCGTTTCCGCGTAACCGATGTTGGCAAGTCCTTCTACGAGCGTTGCAGGGCCATGATGACGGAAGCCGAACGTGCTGAGGCGCTCGTTGCCGAAGCGCAATCGGAGCCGCATGGGATGATCCGCATGAGTTGTCCGACCGGGCTCGTCGAGGCGATCTCTCCGCTCGTCACGCGCTTCCTTGTTCAATACCCAAAAGTTCGCTTGCAGCTGGTGGCTATCGACCGGTGGATCTCATCGAGGAGCGGATCGACGTGGCCTTGCGCGTGCGCACCTCACTGGAAGGCGATGCCTCGTTGACGATGCGCTCACTTGGAAACTCGACCCGAATCCTCGTGGCCAGCCCGCAGATCGCAAGCCGCATTGGCTCGGTCGAGGACCTTGCTGCTCAACCAACGCTATCGACCACCGACGATCAGGGCGAAGTAAACTGGTTCCTGGAGACCGAGGAGGGTCGGACGCATACGTTGCGACACGAACCGAGGATTGGCTGCGCCGACTTCACTGCCGTCCGCACGGCAGCCCTTGCCGGCCTCGGCGTGGCACTACTTCCAGATCATAGCTGCAGACAGGCACTGGGCGAAGGCAAGCTGGTGCGTGTTCTTCCCGCTTGGCGCGGCATGAAAGGGCTTGTCCATCTGGTTTTCACGACAAGGCGCGGCCTGCCGCCAGCGGTGCGCAAATTTATCGATGGGCTTGCGGCGGGATTCCCGAAAGACGCCCTGGCTGAGTGACGATCGAGATGCGTTTTTAGCTCTGCGCCGCTAACAACTCGGAAGCTTGCGTCCGAGCGCGAGGAAGCTCGCATCGGCCCATTGAGACCGACCGACTGAGCGCCTTCATATAGATCTCTGTGCTCCTAAAACTCGCTTCTCATTGGAGACTGGCCAGGAAACTAGAAAAGCAGCATTGCCGATATTGTGCTGTAGCGTCTGCTCATATTTCCGAACCTTCGAGGGTCTTTCATCGTCAGGATTTTCCATGCAATGTAAGATAGTCTTCCCGTCGTGGTCCTCGCATCAAACGGACGGCAAGACAGCGCGGGTCAATGTGCGACATGTTGCGATTTCCCTTTGCACTTGGTTGAAGCGAAATCTGCCAGCTGCCTCTCGCTCCTGGAGGGATGCGTCCCTTCCGGATTGAGCGCCAGGAAAAGTCACAATACACGATCGTTCGATATCACTCCTCGTCATCGCCCGCGAAACGCCGGATGGGGCTTCTGTGTTTCCGCAACCGGTTCTGTCCAGAGCCTTTTCGTTGGGGCTGGACGATGAGGCCCACGGCCATCAACTTCGCTTTACGGACAGCGATTATTCCTCCGGTTTCGATGAAGGCCCGTATTCGTTTGCTTTCTTCGCTCTAGAAGCGCAAGGTTCTTCCTTCAGTAAGCCATGTTCAGGGCGCTGCTGCTTTAGGGTCATCACGCCCTAGCCCCGACTGAAAGGAGGACGCAATGTCTTCCGCACTCTCGCCTCACCTTCTAACAGTCGCCGATATCAACTTTCTTCAAAATGTGCTGAAAGATGCGGGCTACTCAAGCCACGAGCTGACAGGCACGCGCGTGACACCCGCAGGGAAACTACTGATCAAATCGTTTCAGGCAGGGATGGAACATCCGGTGGATCTTCAAACCGAGCTCGAAAATCACTTTGGTCGTTACGAAATGAAACCCCGCGTATCGAGTAAAGCGCTACATCCGTTCGCAATCCCAGGCTTACCGCATCGCGACACGACTGCCACGTAACAACGCCGCTCGCCAGCAAACTGCGGAAGCCAGTTGATCGCTTGATTGGCGTCATTGGTTTGCGCCCTAAAACTGCGAAAATTAAAGGTCGGACCAAGATGTCGCTAGTGTTTCCCAACCGAAGCCGAAGTTTCGACGAAATAAAGAACGGCGTACGCTTCACCGGATACGACGGCATGTTTGAAGTCAAATTCCTGGTTGAGGCGTCAGCGTTGAAGCAGACGACGGCGGCGCGGTGCCTCAGCGCATTCGACAGCGACCGGGCATCGGTGCTGGAAGCGGCAGCCAAACTCTATGAGCGACGCCGAAGCAATAACCTGACACTGAGTCTCCAGGATATGGCTTGAACTGCCTGATAACGCAACCGCCGGCATTGGCAGATTTCAACGGCAGCCTTTCACGGAGAACAACATGATCAGGTTCAGATCGTCAGACGGCAATGAAGCGAGATCGATGGAAATCGCACTCGAGCTGAAAAAACTGGATGCCGAGATGGCGTCCCCCAATATCAAGGAATCCAGACATACGGAGCTTACTGCCCTCTATCGAAAGTTGAGCGCAGAGCGAGATGTGCTGACGACACGGTGAGTGTGTGCCGTCATGTATTCCGGAAACGTGCGCTACGTCACCACCGAACAGTTGAGCTTGATCGCAGAACTTCTGGGGGATGCTGGCCACAGCACAAATGTATGGGCCAATGCGCCTCCCAATGTCGCTGCAAGATTGCTGATCAGACTTGTCCAGGGAGGTATGACCGACCCAATCGATCTTGCTTGCGAGCTTGAATTGAAGGTGGGAGGGAGGCGAGAGCCCGTTGCACTCCTCAGATCAATCCGGCAACTGACAGACCGTGGTTTCTCGATTCACTTCGGCCCCGAACAACCGTAGCTCTCGCGGTTCTTTCTTATGTTGGCCCTCAACCTCTTGTTTAAAGGCCTTCTGGCAGCGGGTCGTAGCGCCGGGGCCCGATAGAAATGGACGATACCGGACAGACTATAGAGCGTTTTCGCTGAACGTCAGGCCTACACGCGAAGTTTCCAACGTCCGATAAAGTGCACAGGGCTGCCGGCCAATTGTCGGTCAAGATAATCCGACATAAACGAATTGTCGGAGACTAGGCTCTGATCATCGGTTGCAATCAATCTGACGCACCGACTTTGAGACCCGATTGCTCTTGCCTCACGAGGACGAGCAATGCCGGAGATTGCAAAATTACTTTTCCGAAATAATCTCTTAGCCAAGTTGGCGAGGAGCGATCTCGATAGAGTTCGCCCGTTCTTGGAGAAGGTTGATCTCCCGCGTAATGCAAGTCTAGCCGAGCCTGGTACCATCAGCGACTACACCTATTTTCCAGAAACGGGTATCGGCTCGATCGTTGTGGGTCCTCCTGATGGGCGCAAATCTGAAATCGCGCTGTTCGGACGAGAAGGCTTGGCGCCCACCTCCGGAATCGCGGGGACTTCGTCCTTGCCCTATCATGTCTTTATGCACGTTGACGGTTGGGGCTTCCGAATCGCAAATGTTCATCTCCAGGCGGCGATGGCCGAGAGCGTCTCGCTTCGGAATTTTCTGACAAGATACCTTCAGGCAGCGTCGGTCCAAATTGCCTATACAGCGTACACAAATGCCGCTCATCAGCTCGAAGCACGTTTAGCGCGCTGGCTCCTGATGTGTCACGATCGTTCCAACGGGGACCAGATCCATCTCACCCACAAACTTATGAGCATCATGCTGGCGGTGCGCCGCCAAAGCGTTACAGAAATGCTCCATATTCTTGAGGGAAAGCACCTTATCGCAGCGGCGAGAACCTATGTAACCATACGGGACCGAGCGGGGCTCCTCGCAGTGGCGGGCGACGCCTACGGGGTGCCGGAACGAGAATACATGGCAAATATCGGCGGTCTGGACCCGACAGCCTAGCTTTATTGGTTCAGGTCTTTTTAGACCTTGGGGCGTTCCGTATCGCTTCCGCTTCGTCTGCTGCCGTTTGTCTGGCGAATATTTCAGCGACAATCTCTACAACATCTGATGTTGACGTGCCCTTCGCCATCTCAGCTCGAATTCTTGCCATCACTAGTTTTTTGTTATCTATCAACGCTTACTCGCCTTCGAGGCAGACTTGCTAGGATGGTGCAGACCGGGTTCAGCTGTGAAGACGGCCACGCTCCACCTACGCGCCGGGCATACTGTGTTTCTTGATCGTGCTTCCGACTGCGCGCAAACCGGAACATCGCTGGCCGCTCGCGAAAGTGTAAGTTGCCGACGGACTTTGTCCCAGAAGATTGCTTCAGGGTGGCTGATGCGCCTTACCATCGGCCATCCAATCCGAATCGCAAGGGCCGGCGATCTCGATAAGGACTAGAGCCTCTAAGCAATTGTTGCCAAACGCCTCAAATGCACGTTACCGGACATTTATGCAAGCCAGTGGCAAATCTTTCTCAAAGATGAACAAACCAGAAATACGACTATGTCCAATTATTAATTTGCGCTGAGAATTAACGTGAACATATCATACATATCCACAGAACATACCCAAGGAATTGTTGGTATGGAACGCACTTACTCGATTAATTCGTTATGAGCAATGCTTGTGGCCGCGTCGCGATAAATGCACGCTTGAAGACATTGTTCGATGGTCCGCGATCAGCACTCGCTGCCAACCGGTCGAAATTCGTCCGTGATTTCCCGGTGGCCCCGTTTTATGGTTTCAACCGTGAACGCGCAGCTGTGCAGGAAGCGGTGATCCAGAACAGGTGGTGGCAGGGCTCGATGGGCGCCGCAAAAGCACACTAGGGCGGCATCAAGGCTTTTCTGAAACGGACCAGACCGAAGATCTCAGTCGATATCGGTCTCCACCCTGGTACTGCACGGTGAAGATGATCAGATAGTCCCACTCGCCGATGCTGCGTGCAAGTCAATCAAGCTTCTAAGGAGTGGCATCACCAAGACCTGTCCGGCCTTTTCGCACGGCATGCTCACCGTCAATGCCGATGTCTTGAATGCTGACTTGCTGGCGTTCCTTCAGATCTAACGGACAATCGCGATGTTGCGCGAGCAGAACTGCGAATAGCTGGCAGCGTCATGGACGCCCACGGGCAACTGCCGTGACCAACTCAGCGTCTAGGCAGCCCCCACAACCGCATCAATTCAAGAGGCGCTGAAACGTTGGTCGCGAGCACGAAGGGGTCTTTGATGCGCTGGGCGCCGCCGCGCGATTTGATGGGAAGACCATGGGCCATGCCTGCGATCGAATACAAAGAAACTGCGGACCCATTGGCAGCCTTCCACGAATGCAGGTGGCCCCAGGTCTTTGTTTGGACGTCACCTGATCGGCGATCGATGTTCATGGCTCCCAGCCATTGGTCGATGCTGGTATCTGCGTTCGCCGGGTTGACGACGCGATCAGCCGTTCCGTGCCAGATGGTAATTGGGGGCCACAACCGCGGTTTAGGCGAGATGGTCGTGATCCTGCGACCCCATCCCTCAGTGGGCGCGGCAGCGCCAGATTTCATCGCACGAAGAGCCGACATCGCGTCGCGAACGGCCCCAACCGGCATTCCGCCGACGATCGCCGCACCCGCAAAAAGATCTGGATAGGTTGCCAACAGGACTGCGGTCATGGCCCCACCGGCTGAAAGCCCGACGATGAAAACGCGGTTCGCGTTGATCTTATGCCGGCTACTGGCATATTCGATCATCTGCTTGATGGAGAGCAACTCGCCGCGGTCGCGGGCGATGGCGCTGGGGCGAAACCAGTTGAAGCATAACTGCGAATTATTTCTTCTCGTCTGCTCTGGATAGAGAATAACAAAGCCCCTGTCCCTTGCCAGCCGCGAGAAGCCGGAAGCGGCATCCAGACTTTCGGGTGTCTGCCCGCATCCGTGCAACACGACCACCAGCGCCGGTTTTTTCGGCAGGTTGGCAGGGATAAATGATTTCATGACGAGCCGCCCGGGATTGGTGCCGAACCCTACCGTTGTCACGAGCCGCGGCGAGACGCTTCGTCTCCGCTTGCGCGCCGGCGGCTGCAAAACGGCTTCTAAGATTCTGGCGACTTTCTTTTGCGAGCGGATTGCCGTCGACAGCGATTTTGCGAAGCTGAACGTCATTGGCCCATGGCGTCCAGCTTTTCGAGCAAGGCCTGCAGGCCCGGCTGGGCGGCGTCACGAACTGCGGCCTTCAGTGTAAACCACTTCTGTTTTCGTACCGCTTTCTCGGGGAAGTCTGCCGCCAGTGTGGAAACCTCAAGGAGATGGACGGCAACCTGGTAGCGATGTGGTGAGCTATCCTTTGTATAGCTGAAAGTGCCGAAAACATCTCTCTCGACCGCGCCAACCACTCCGGCCTCTTCGAAAGATTCCCGTCCCGCGGCGAGATGACTGGTCTCACCGGGATCGAGATGCCCTTTTGGAATGCCCCAGCGACCGCTCCTGCGACTGCCAACGAGGAGGATACTGAGCACTCCATTTTCATTGCGACGATAGCAGATCGCTCCGGCCTGCTGGATGTCACGAGGTGACGTCGGGGTCGAAGAGAATGAGAGGTCATCCGAGAGCATATTGCTTTTCGATTTCTTCCTAACTTTCATCAAAGCGCTGTACCACTGAACTATGACAGCTAGGTCGGCGTTTGAGAACGTCCACCACGAACTGGAGTCGATCGTGTCATCCGAGACCGAAATTAAGCTCGACCTTTCAGATGAAGCGACAGAGAGCCTTCTCGGTTCCCACCTGCTTGGCGAACCTGCGACGATTTTGAAGCAACGATCGACCTACTTCGATACGAGGGATCGAGCGCTTTGGCAGGAAGGGTACACGCTGCGCATACGAAAGGTTGGTGATGCGCGCGTGCAGACTGTGAAAGCCACCGGCCCAGCCCGGTCGCTTTTTGCGCGATCGGAATGGGAAGCGCCGATCGGGGGGGATGAACCCGTCCTCGACCACACTAGCCCACTTATCGGCAAGTTTGGCACCAACCTGAAGCTGGAGCCGGTCTTTGACGTTTTGATCGAACGATGCCAATGGGACCTTGAGGAAAACGGCTCGCGCATCGAAGTTGTCATCGACCGGGGTGAAATCATATCGGGCGACCGTCGTTTCCCCATACGCGAAGCCGAAATCGAACTGAAGGATGGAAAGATCAGCGACCTTTTCGTTTGCGCGAGAAAGATCGACGGCGTCGCAGGCTTTCGGTTCGGCATGCGCTCCAAAGCTGAACGGGGCTTCGCGCTGATTGAGGCGCAAAAACAGGCTTTCAAGGCCGAGCGCGTCGATCTCGAACCGGACATGAATGCGGCCAGCGCGTTCCAGGCGATTGCCTTATCCTGCGTCCGGCAATTTCGGCTAAACGAGGACATACTTCTCCAGAAGCGGAACCCAGAGGCTCTGCATCAGGCGCGCGTCGCTCTTCGCCGGCTGAGGTCTGCCTTCTCGCTGTTCAAGATGTTCATCCCAGGCAGCGAACCGGAGCGGCTGAAAGAGGAGCTTCGATGGATTGCCGCGGTCCTGGGCGAGGCTCGGAACGTCGATGTGCTCCTTGTAAAAGCCACCAATGCCGATATCGTCTCCAGGCTGAAAGCGGCCAAAGAGGCCGCTTATCGTGACGCGATTGAAGCCTTGGGTTCATCGAGAGCGAGAGCGCTGATGCTCGACCTCTTCGAATGGCTCGAATGTGGCGAATACCTCTCGGGAATGGGAAGCGCAATGGCGGATATACCGAGTGCTCAGGAGTTTGCGGTGCGTGTGTTGGACAAACAGCGCAAGCGGATAAAGAAGGCCGGGCACAATCTGATGAAGGTCGATGACGAGCATCGCCATGAGGTTCGCAAGGACGCAAAGAAGCTTCGCTATACCACCGAATTCTTCGTTTCGCTGTTCGAGAACAAGCGCGCAGCGCGCCGGCACAGGAAATTTCTTGCCGCGATGGAAGCGCTCCAGGATGACCTCGGCGCCTTGAACGATCTGGCTACCGGGCATGAAGTGCTTGAGAAGCATGGCCTCGCTGAGCATCCCGCAAGAGCGTCCGTGGTTTCGCATGCCGACAAGGAGGCGCTGATCGAAAAGGCGCAAGCATCGCTCGACGATCTTCTCGACGCGAAGCGGTTCTGGCTGTAACTGGCGAGCGTCATTTCATTTGCCACCGGGAGAGCGCACTGTCTAACGAGGCGGCACCAGCTATCGACCTATAATCCAGGGTGGTCGGTTCCTGTCAATCAAGCCGAAATCCAGTATGAGATACTCTCGCTCTGCAATCAGCGTAAAGCGGCGAAACTTGCTCATCTCACGCCACCATGGCCCGAGAGATAGCTCTCGATAACGGGAGAGGAGAGTTGCCCTTTAACGGATCGCTTCCGCCAAGCTGGCGCCAGAGGGTTCGCCCACCCGCTCGTGTATGGGCGAACCCTATCCCCTACGCGCCGTCGGGGCGGGCATTGCGATATGCCCGTGTCGCTTAGATCAGCCGGACAGGCCTCAGGATACTGACCCAATAGAGCTACTGCACGGTATCGGCCCCCCCGATCAGCAGTCTGGGGCTTGGCGGTGACTGTCACCGCCAAGAATTCGTTTGCTATTGTCTGTCGTTGAGAGCAGGTTGACTGCCTTGGCAGCCATTGAACGGGCGCTGCCGATTGAGGCTGTCAAGCTTCGCCCCGACCGAAAGGAGGACTTGATGTCTTCCAAAATCAGCACTTCCCATCTGGAAACAGAAGACCTGACGATGCTTCAGGGCATCCTTGTAAGCTGCGGCTATACAGGAAATATCTCGGTACACTCAGACGGCCATATGAACGCTGCAGCCAAGCTTTTAATTAAGCTCTTCCGTGAAGGTGTGAAAGATCCGGCTCAGCTTGCTAACGCGCTGCACCGAAATTTCGACATGACCGATACGGGATCCAAAATCCTGCCGTTTTCGGGCCTGCATCGGTATGCCGTATACGGCGTAACGCCTCAAGGGCGTCGCGTTCACTAACAAGGCTACATAGCTGCTTTTTCGAAACGAGTACGCGCGCGACTGAACTACGGTATTCGCATTGGCAGGTCGTGCGTCCTTCAGAAATAGAGGACTTGAGAATGAGCCACATATCTGAAGGTCAGAGACTGCTGAGGCTCATCTTGAAACGAGCGAATTACGCGACGTCCGATATCCGAGCCGACCCCGGTGAACCGCATTTGGCAGAAATCGCGATCATCCGCCGAATTGAAGGCGCGACCATAGCTGCTGAGAATTATCCGGCGTCTCGACGGCAGCGCTTGAACTCTGATCCTGCTGCCCTGGCCGCCTGGGAGAACGAGGGGGGTGCGGTGCGTTCCAAGCAAAGCCGGCCCAGGCGATTTCATCATTTCGCCCCTCAGAACCATCCCATCGATTGAAGCATCGATCCGTCAAGTTCTGCGCGCGGATCAAAAGGATATTGGCTGAGAGAGAATGGCATAGCCAGCCAAGGGGGATGCGTCCATTATAGTCCAGTGGTTTTGTCTATTGATCAAAACTGTTGTTTGAAAGTGGCAACACCTCGGCGCGTAGTATCGCATTTACAAAGTTTTCCGGATCCACGCGGTAGCAGTGAATGTCCAATCGATTTTCAGTTGAAGTGTTAGGAAAAGGCATAGTCGAGGACGAGCGCCACATCGCCGGAGGTCATCGTCCTTACAGCCAACAGCAGCAAACAATGAAAGACATCACTGGGCCCCCAATTGCGATAGCTGTGCCTTCAAGAGCACTCGTTTCGCGCTAGTAACGTCCCGAGATGCCGCCTACCTCACGATCGGGCTCGACACGAGCCCGATCCCAAGGAAACGGATCAATGTCATGAAGACAACTGTTAAAAGCATTTCCATCACTCGGCCCTTCCAACTAGCTGGGATGGCCAAGCCACACCCGGCGGGGACCTTTGACCTGCGAATTGATGAAGAGCCGATTGACGTGATGTGGGAAGCCTATCATCGGAGGATGACGCTTATTTTGAAATCGAATGGTCTCATCGAGGCTTGGCCTATATCCGAAGAAGATCTGGAAAAGGTGCTGGCCGTTAGTTGACGGCATTGATCCGATTTCTTTGACGGCCGCGGCGTCGAGAAAGCAATCAGCAAATTGCAGCCGGGACGAGGTCCACACTGTGCTAGTGGCCCACACAAAGGTGGGCCAACTTGATTTCTGGCAGTGGCCCAAGCCGGCTTGGGTATTGTTGACGAAATCAATCCGGAGCGACACTGGATGGCGGCCTGTCGATCGGCGACGCCTTTTTTCTATTTTTGCGGTTGAATTCATCGGAGGCGTGTTGGTTGGCTTCAGTGACCGCGGCTGCCTCCTCTTCGGTCTTCTCATGCTGCTCTTCCGCCCGACGCCAGTGGTCGTCATGCTGGCCGTCTGGGCGGCCTTCTTCCTCCCAGATCTTGTAGGCGCGCTCACGTTGGTCTTGATCTTTATCCATCGACGTTCTCCTGTTGGCGACTGATAATCGCGAAGTCCGTCCAATGTTCCTGGAAGCGCGTCGAAGATTTTCCGATAAAACGAAACTCTCCGTGAAGGGCGGCATTTGCCGGAAACACGAGCTGGCCACCCCAAGAGGATCGAATGACGAAACACACTGACGACTACCACCAGGTGGGGGCTGATTTCGGTGATGCCGTGAACATGGCGCGATCGGAACAGGACCAGTGACTACACACCGACGGAAGCCGTGAGAGGGGCTAGATAAAAAGATGGTGGCGCTGGAACGTTCGGTCACCCGGAAGCCGGCTCTTACAGCGGAACGGTCATCGAGATGGCCAAACGCTGCGCCATCACCATGCTTGCAATCAGGAATGAAGACCCCGACTTGTTGCGTGCCATAGCCAGAGGGCGCGGCCGTCGGTTCGAAATCTATGGAGGCGTTATCCGCGAGGGAGTAGTTTCGGTCACTGTAGTGGTCTACGTGGCTTCCCTGGAGCCCTCGAACTGAAACAGCCGCTCGTCCCTGCTGATTGAGGCTAGGATGGCGCGCGCCACCCGCTTCCCGAGTTCATGCGAGCTGGTAATTCCCTGGACGAAGGGAAGCTTGTGAAGGAGAAACGGTACGGAGACGCAGTAGAGATGATTGGTCAGGTCGGGTCCGACGCGCGGCCGAAAGTCTTCATCGATGTCGATGCCCCCGGTCCTACGGAAAGAAGTGTTGGCCTTGTCCAATTCCCGAATTGTGGTCTGTGCGTCCTTCAAGACGTCGGCGCGCCGCAGGCTCGGGAACGGAAGGTCCGATGCCGACAGTGCATGCTGGCCGGTGGCGTCAATGAACGCCGAAAAGCTCATACTCTGGGTGTCCGTGCTGACGATGGTACCAGGTTCGTCGTCGGTGCGTTGGATATCGTAATCGTCGCCTAAGGCGCGCACATGAAGTTTGCCGACATTGTGCAGGGCCAGTAGGCGTTCGACGGATTGGTGGGGGACGGTAGCATAGTCGTCAACGAACACCGTTTTGAAGTGCTCGTGGAAACGCTTTAGGTCGCTGTCATTAAAGTGGGGCACAGCGAGGGCGACGACCTCATGCATGCGCAGGATCGCGTAGCGCCATTCTACTGTCGAGCGAGTTGCCTTGTTAGCTTTTGCCTCAGAGAGATTTCTCGCCGCCCACACGAACGGGTCTGCCTCTTCACGGACCCGGAAATACCTGTCGGCGATATCCTCGACCGTCGACAGTCCCAGTCCTATCCTTGCGGCATAGTCCGGATCGTTCAGGACAATCTCCTGTTTGAAGAGTTCGAAGACCTCGTCCAGGAGACGATCGGGAACGTCGGAAATCAGTCTTTCGACAGCGCTCTTCGTGCACACGTCTAGAGGCCTGTAGGGAATTGGACAGTAGAAATCCGCTTCCGGAAGCAATCCCTTGCGTGACATCATGGTGAGGTGAAAACCCTCGCTGTCGGGCTCTGGTTGATAGTGGAGCGTATCATCCTCGTCACGAAGGAACATGCCATGGGCTGTGGCCACGGAAACGACGGCGTCGATTCCGCTCAGCGAGGTCCCGAGGACACCCACCTCGACTGGCCCAATCCGCCGGATCGCGTCGGCGGGCCATGGAGACGAGAAATAGCCTGGTGCGACCTCGGTGTTTTCCGGCCAGTCATGACCTGTGGCCATTATGACGTGACCGAATTGGGCTTCGCCAGCCTCGCCGCCGCGACGTGCGAATGACAGGGAGATATCGTCTCTCCCGAGCTTGATATCGAGGATTTTGTGACCGGCTTTCACGTCGATGGCGTGACGCGCCGCAATCCCGCGCTTCACAAGCATCCAAAACTGGTCTGCAAAATAGTCCCCAAGCACGACGCGGGGATAGAACTCACGGTCACCAATCGCTCGTCGTTCTATGCCCAGTACGCGCAGCTCATCGTCAGTTCTGGAGCTAAGCCAATCGACAAGGCTCTCGCAGATCGGCGGGATCTCGATACTAGCGATGTTGGCCAGCATCGCGCGGTCGTTTACGGCCGGATGGTACGGCGTGCCCTTCCCGGCATCTGGCGTCTCCTCGAAGATCGTAATGGAAAGCGGCCTCTCCGACGCGATGAGGCCCTTCAACGCATAAATGCCAGTTGGACCCGATCCGATAATAGCTATCCGTGTCATAAAGTCTTTCGATAATCGCGCCAGAATGGGCGGAGGAAGTTGGGGAGTAAGGAACGTGGGCTGATCCACATGGTTCCGATGTCTCCTGATCCGACTGTGAACACGTTCTCTCACAGACCCCCGGAATCGCGTCAAGTTCTCGGAAATTCGCGGAACCAAATCAAGGCTTCCGCATTTTTCTCCGCCTGTGCAAACGGGGGCAGCAGCAGTCCTCGCTGACCGCTTTTGGATTTCCGGCACACATGCCCACTTCACGCTTGCGAGACCTAGCTATGGATCAAAATAGAAACGATTGGACCGCCGCACGTGCCTATGCTCTTTGGGAGCAAGCTGGACGTCCCTTTGGGCAGGACGATAAACACTGGGCACAGGCCGTGCTCGAACGTGATCTGCTTGAGCTGACACGCGCCTCGAAGGATGGTGCAGAGGTAATCTCACGCGCACGCCCAAACACGCCGGACCGTTTCGCAATGAGCCACAGCGTCCTTATCGTTGAGGACGAGCCCCAGCTCCGCTACAACTTTGTCGATTTCCTTGATGAGGCAGGACATAGTACGTTTGAAGCAGCGAACGCCGACGAAGCCCTTATTCACCTCAGAAATAACAAGATCGATATTCTCTTCACGGACGTCGATATGCCCGGAAGTGTGGACGGCCTAGGTCTGGCTGCGACGGTTCGCACTCGCTGGCCTCAAATCAGAATCATCGTCACGTCCGGATTGATCACGCTTGCCCATCACGATGACGAACTTGGCATTTCGTTTCTCGCAAAGCCGGCATCGGGATTTGAACTGCTCGGACTGATTGCTTCCGGCGGTTAGCCAGCGCGGAAACTTCCCTAGAAGTTGCTCAACGATCGATCCCGAGCCGTCGGAGTGACGCCACTCGACCAACGGCAAAACCATCCCACGATGGAAGCTTGATAGACGCGGCCGCTTGGTCGGAAGTTCTGCGCCTCAATTGAGAGGAGCTGCCGTGACCTCTGTCGCGTCCCAAGCCATTCTATCGGCGAACCTGACGCCAGTGGTTGTAGTCGTTCGGTCGTCCTCGACGCTATAGGACAACAATGGTGGGGTCTGGTTAGGTCGCTCGGTGGCGGACAGGTTCGTGCGTCCACTTCACGAGCGAAGGCATGCGGCGATCGGGAACTCGTTCTGATTGACCAGTCGACACGAGAGCAGCTGAGGAAACGAGGGCGCTACGACGTTCCTGTAAGAAAAGCCCCGCATAGGCTGCGAGGCTTCCCCTTTTTGTGTTGATGTGGTTACAGACGATTGTCACGATACCGGTCGCGTTCAGCGGCGATCTGCGCCGGCGTGTAGGGATCCGCAGCTTCGTCGAAGCGTGTCCAACCCTGCTCGGTGTAGCTCGCACGGCGAGCGGCGACATCGACGCGCGACGAGTTGAGGATCGCCTCGGCAGGTGCGCGTTGGTCATCTTCGACACGGGCTGTCACGACGGAGCCGCCACGACGAACACTCTCTGCGTAGAAGTTCGCGTCCTCCTCCGGCACGCCGGAATCAATCATTGCGCCGACAATACCGCCAACTGCGCCGCCCGCAACCGCACCAGCAACCGCACCGGCTGCAGCCGCAGCAAGCCAGCCAGCAGCAACGACCGGGCCGACGCCGGGAATCGCAAGCATGCCGAGGCCTGTCAGGAGGCCACCTGCGCCCCCCGCGACTGCGCCGATACCGGCGCCGGTGCCTGCACCTTCGCCCGCTCGGTTGCCCTGCCCCTGGATATCGGGGTCGCCATTGGCCTTATTGGTGACAATGCTGATATCGTCCGAGGGGACGCCGGCATCTTCGAGCGCCTTCACGGCTGCCTTGGCGTCGTCGTAATGGTCGTAAAGTCCTGTGATCGTGGTTTTCATGGGAATTTCTCCGTTATGTTTTATTTGGCGAGCGTGACGTTGCCCTGGAAGTCCAAAGAGACCATTGCTGGCTTGCCATCCTTGGAAGCGGTCGCGCGCCAGACGCCCTGGTCGTCCAGCTTCAGGCCGGATACATCCTTGTAACCGGCTTCCTCGATCCGCGATTTTGCCTGATCTTCGGTGAAGCTGTTTTTGCCAGCGACTGGGGCGCCAGGGTTCTGCTCGGTGTTGACCGCAGGCGTCGTCTGCGAGGTGGTTGGCGTCTGGCTCTGTGCGAAAGCGGCAGATGCTACAAGCACAAGGCTCGCGGTGAGAAGGGTGATTTTCTTCATTGGTGTTACCTCCTGTTGGGTGGAACGGAAACACGTTGAAAACCTAGAAGTTCCAATGATTTATTTGTTCGCGAGGCTGTTGCAACTCGTTTCTTGAACACTATGCGAGATGGACGCGCTTTCAAGCAGTTCGAAACCGTCGCGCTTGACGTGAACAGCGTTCCGAGCGGAGTTGCCCAAGGCCGGGCGTGGACGGCTCGCAGAGGTGGCTCGCCGCAGGGCGACATGCGACATGGGTCTCTGCAGATTTTTGAGCGAACTTCGGCGCCCCCTGCCCTTCTCGACGTAGGCTACCGGGTTTATTTCGCCGACAGTCGAAAGTGTGGGCCCGATCCCTGCAAAGCGCGTGGCGCACCATGCCACGTCGCCGGTTAGCACGCCCCGAACTTTGACTAGCGATACTTCCGGCAGAGACTGTCGTCCCCGTCACCCCGTGGGACCTATGAATCGCTCACTGTCGCATTGAGTCATCGAGGCTCCTCCTCACCAGAGACGAAGAGCTCACGGGTGGCCGGCCGATGCCCTCGACGTTGACGACCTGATCGTACTCTGCAGAGTGCCGTTTCTGAGCGAAACCTCTACACCGTAGTCGGTCGCGGCGACGGTGCCGGAATCGTCGAAGCTTAACGTCACACTTCAGCCCCCTTCCTGACGAGTTTTGTTGAAGATCAAACCGGCTGTGCATGCAGCGTGGTCAGATCCATCAGCCGGAGCATCAAAGGAGTGCCTGATGGAACAATCTCTTGAGACTGCCGTTGACATCCCACTGATACAATTCAGTTTCTGAAAAGGAGAAATTCGATGGGCAGCACAGCTGACAAGGTTTCCGGTAAGGCGAACGAACTCGCAGGCAAAGCCCGTCAGGGTGTCGGCAAAGCCACTGGCGACCGCGAGATGCAAGCCAACGGTATTGCGCAGGAAGCCAAGGGCGACGCGCAGCAGGCCAAAGGCGAAGCTAAGGATGCAGTCAAGAAGGTTGTCGACAAAGCGTAAGCTTCTGTTGGCGTGAAGAAGGCCCACCAGAGGTGCTACCCGGTGGGCCTTTTTTGTTACCGTCCGCGTGCGAGACTGTCGGCATAGTGGTTGCCTGCGTTGCTGCCAACGGTCCTCCTTCCAGCGATGGACACTCGAATGACCTGACGTTCGATATGCTATACGGCTATCGTCTTTCCTCTACTTAGTCTCTTCATCGCCTGTTCGAGGGAGCGCTGACTATCACAGTAACCCTCCCACGCGCTGCTGTTCGATAAATGCCCCGGCACGGTACGGATGGTATATCGCTTTGGGTCGAGACCTGCCTTCACCTGTGTCCAGTTCAGCGGCATCGACACGGTCGCACCAGGACGAGCGCGCGGCGAAAGCGGTGCGACTGCGGTCGAAGTTCGATCATTGCGCAGGTAGTCCAGGAAGATGCGGCCATTCCTCTGAGCCTTGGACATCTTAATGAGGTAAAGGTCCGGACTATCCCTTGCCATCTCCTGGCAGACATCATGTGCAAACGCCTTACCTTCATCCCATGACAGCTTCTTGCCCTTCGGCACCAATAGCGGCGTCACCACATGGAGGCCCTTTCCTCCAGTCGTCTTGCAAAAACTGACGAGGCCCAGTTCCTCCAACCGGTCCCGAATTTCCCGTGCCCCTTCAACGACGGTCGAGAAATCGACGTCAGGACCGGGATCGAGGTCGAACACCAGGCGACCCGGTACTTCCGGCTGGCCTGGCTCACAGTTCCATGGATGAAGCTCGGTGCCACCAATCTGCGCGATTGCTGCCAACCCTTCAACGCGGTCGATCTGCAGGTAGGGTGCCTTGTCGCCCTTGACCTTCACTTGTTCGATGAGGTTGGAGGTCCCCTGCATGGCATGGCGCTGGAAGAATTGCTCTCCGCCAATCCCATCCGGCGTCCGGATGATCGAGCATGGCCGTCCCTCGATGTGTTCGATGAGCCATGGGCCAACGGCTTCGTAATACTTCGCCAGATCGACCTTCGTAACCGGGTCGTCATCGAGAGCGTCAGGCCACAGGGCTTTGTCTGGGCTAGAGATCAAAACGCCCATGACGTCGACTTTCGCGCCCTTCCGATATTTTGATGGCTTCGGTGTCGTCGGCTTGTCGGTTGTCGGGTCCGGGACATCGGTCGCCGCCGGTTTTGCTGGCTTCTCAGCCTCCACCTCGCGTGCTGGCTTGTCCTCACGCAGCCCTTTGAACGCTGCTTGCCTGACCTGTCCATCAGCGGTCCAGCCGGCAAACTCAATTTCCGCGACCAGTTCTGGCTTAAGCCACACAATATCCGGGGTCTTCTTCGGTGCGCCAATCCCGGTGAACGGTGACCTTGATGCTTCCATTTTCTTGAGGCGCGACAGCAGCTCGGCGACGACGCTGGCCTTGTAGCCCGTTCCTACCCGACCCACGTAGACGAAATGACTACCGCGATTGACACCGACGAGCAGCGACCGGAACTTACCGCTCGTGGTCGCGTATGCTCCGATGACGACCTCGTGCCCTGCCCGGCATTTGGACTTAGCCCAGGTTTTCGTCCTCCCTGATTCATAGGCGGCGTCGGCCTTCTTCGAGACGATCCCTTCAAGAGAAAGCTTGCATGCTGACCGCAAAACAGCGTCTCCGCCGGTCTCGAAGTGTTCGACGAACCTCAGGCGCGGATCATCACCAGCGTCGGACAACAATGTCGCCAACCTCTCCTTGCGCCCTGACAACGGAAGCTCGCGGAGGTCTTCGGCACCTTCAAACATCAGATCGAAAGCGAAGTAGACAAGGTCATCGGTCTTGCCTTCCGAAAGGGCGGCCTGCAGCGCCGCAAAATCCGGGGCGCCATGCTCATCAAGGGCGCAAATCTCTCCGTCAATGATCGCGTCGGGCAGATTTGATCCCGAATGAGCGATAGCAGGATACTTGGATGTCCAGTCCAATCCCTTCCGAGTCTTCAGAGCCACCTCGCCGTCCTGAATGCGCATCTGTATGCGGTATCCGTCGAACTTGATCTCGTGAATCCAGCCGGAGGACGTTGGCGGCCGCTCCAATGTTTCACACAGCTGCGGCTCCACAAACTCAGGCATGTCAGAGACAGCAGCTTTGCGATCTGCTTTAGCCTTGGTGTTCGTTCCGGCTTTCCGACCTTCATTGGCAAGTCCTTCGCTGCTATCCCAGACGGCGTCTGCCCCAACGGCACTTCCTGTTGTCATGAACGTTTTCGGCTTTCGGCCCTTTCCCAAAGCAATCGCTTCCATCGTCCTCCCCGACGCTACCGACGTATCATTATCGTCGAGCACTGCTGCGCCATCTTCCTCGACCGAATAATCGTCATGGTGCTTGATCAGCAGCCAGTTGGTACGTTTTTCACCTTCCTTGCCACGCATTCGAACGAGAACAAAGCTACCGTGAAGGCGGTCGCCATCGAGGGTGAACTTGAAATCGCCTTTCGCCAAGGCTTGTTCTGGGCTCTTGTTTCCTTCTGGTTCCCAGTATCCACGGTCCCATAGCATGACAGTGCCGCCACCATATTGTCCCTTTGGAATGGTGCCTTCAAAATCACCGTAGTCGAGGGGATGATCCTCGACCTCGACGGCCAATCGTTTGTCCTGGGGATTGAGCGACGGTCCTTTGGTGATAGCCCAAGATTTGAAAACGCCGTCGAGTTCGAGGCGTAGGTCATAGTGGAGACGGGTCGCATCATGCTTTTGAATGACGAAACGCAGGCGGTTTGACGACTTAATGGTAGTCTCCCCGCTGGGCTCAGCGGTCTTATTGAAATCTCGCTTGGCGCGGTACTTGGAAAGATTGTCAGCCATGGCGTCTTTTCCGTGTTGATGAACAGTCGAAATGTCCCAACCTTAATCAAGGTTCCCCACCGGGGGTGCGGGCGATTTGCATTCACCATTCGGCCAGGGGGAACGAGTCAGCCTTGCACTTGAGAAAATTATTACTGGCGGGGTACGGCACGCTACGACTACGATTCTAAGCTTAAGACGGGCTGGCCGGGCAGCCGCAGGCCGAGGCGCACGCTTTATCCTGACACCCAGGAAAGTGCAAAGTGAATGCCTGTAAAATCCTGCTCGGTCACCCGAACGACGAATCGCTCTCCTCGAAGGATAAGATCAACAGCCGACTGTTTCATTCTTCGTCCCATAATCGGTGGAAATTCGTTGGTTGCGTCGGAACCGTAGGAGACACTGAGATTTGCGCGCTTTGCCCAATACAGTGAGCAACTCGGTTTTGCTCGTATATCCGGCCTGCTAGGTCGAAGAGGCGCGACGCCAGGGAGCATCCCTCCATGCTGTCCGGAGTGACGCGGTGTGTTGCGCAGTACTCTGCCATGGCCTCGAATGCCGGGGTCACGTCATCCTTGAACGAAATCGCGGAATAGCTCCGACATAGATCGCCCTCCCTGTTAGAGGGGCGAGAGCTCGTATCAACTCCCAAGCGGTCGCTGCCACTGCATTCCGACCGACGATCCAACATACGCCCATCGGTGGATGCTGGGGGTGACGCCGTGAGGTAGTACGGCGAATGTTCTGCATTTCCAAGTTCACTTATGAACGAGCGTCAATGGCGGGTCGCTGACTGGGCCACCGCGACGGCCAATGCGATCACCATTTGCTCCTGCTTGAGAGGCTCTTTCAAAACCGGCACCTTGCCAAAACGCTGTAGCAGCTGCGGTTCGTCGTTTTCTGTTATGAAGACGAAGGGGATCCGATGGGCGAGCAGTCGATCAGCTAGGGAGACCACGCCTGCGAGTTGGACCCGAACACTGACAACGGCGGCATCGACGACCGCGTGATTGATAACCTCGATTGCTTCCGGCACATTCGGATAAGGACCTACGATTTCGCTTCCTTGATCTTCTAGGGAAAGCACTGTTTCGCTGGCCCGGTGATAGTCGTCGTCGACGACAAGGACGTGTTTGCCTATTAGGTCGCTAAAGGTCATCAACAATCCTCTCAAGACTATGACTGGATGTTATCGTTTGATGCAGAGGAGATGACTTCCATCGACCGATGCAGGTCGGCGCTGAGCGCCTCGCGAGTGGCGGCTCCGAAGGCGATCAGATTGAGGGCAATTGAAGCCGCCTGTTTGGCCAGCTGTGTTTCGAGCGAGTTACCCGTAGCCTCGGCCCACTCGGTGAAAACATCTTGAAAAAGCTGAAGTTGTTCTGCATCTGTGAGGTCATCGATTAACATGGTGTCGCTTTCTGTTGCCGAGCGCGCGTGTTCTCTCCCAATCGGCCGGCCTGTAGCAGCGGCCGATGTTCCGGATACACCGAATTACCAGTTATTTGGCATGAATTGTCCGTTTCCGGACATGTTATTCGCTTCGAGAAAGAGCCCCTTGCATAGAGAAGCCTGCTATATCACTCCATAAGTTATTACAATTAAAGCGTAATTGACCAATTCAAATTCGTAAAACTGAGGCGAGACAAAGTAAATGCGTTCGCTATCGTACGTAAATCGGCGGGAACGTCCACGTGGGCACTGCGTTGTGGCTCTTTGGGAGATCGTCAATGCTACACTTACCAGCAAGCGCAGCGCATAGCCGCGAAATCGTCGAACTGATGCCGGCTCTACGGAAATTTGCTTACCGCTTTACATCCAACGAAAACGACGCCGACGACCTCGTTCAAGAAGTGCTAAAGCGGGCCATTGAACATCTGGATCAGTACTCTGCCGGAACGAGCATGAAATCCTGGATGTTCACCATTATGCGCAACCTTTACGCCACCCGATACAAGGCTGCTAAACGCGAAAGCTGCGGTCTGATTTCCGACGTGGCATTGCAAGATGTGCCGGTGGCAGCCAGTCAGGACTGGAAAATGCGTGCAATTGACGTGAATACAGCGCTGCTTCGTCTTTCCAGCAACGAGCGTGAGGCACTGATGCTTGTCTCCGCCGGTGTGTCTTATATTGAAGCTGCACACTCCGGCGGTTGCGAAATCGGGACGATAAAAAGCCGGGTTTCTCGGGCTCGCCACCACTTGGCCGACCTTTTGGGAGATGCCAGTGTGGGGGAGGCGACTGCAGCTTCGTGACAAGCAAGCGTCAAAGGAACCTTACCAGCTTCGTTGCCCCAGGGTCTGCCCAGTCAGTCTCAGGTATTCTCGTTCGGCTGGACCATATGTGCTCCCTGCAAAGAGAATGAGAGCCTCGCGATTTTTAATTGTGATCATAGAGCGGCTTGTGCCGATGAGACCGTGCTTTTCGAGGACGTGAAGCGCGTCGGTCACGCTCGGACGCCTCACCCCCAGCATGACAGATAGGAACTCATGCGTCAGAGGAAATGCGCTTGACAGCATGCGGTCGTGGACCATGAGCAGCCAACGCGCCAACCTCTGGTCGATATGGGTCTTGCCATTGCAAAGCGTTGTGTAGGCAAGCTGAATGGTGGCGGACCGCGCATAGCGCAAGAGCGACCGTCTCAGTTGATGAGACTGGAAGACGGCGGCTGCAAAAATCGGCGTCGCTATTCTAACCCCTTCGCCAGGCACCTGTGTGTTTCGGCGTGGAATGT
>UBJR01000019.1 GCA_900465675.1 Hyphomicrobiales bacterium
AGGCGGTGCTGCTCTATACGCTGGCGCTCGCCTCGCCCACCCACCCGATCCCGCAGTCAAGTTACGACGCCTTTACCTCAAGCTATTCCTGGATGCTCCACAAGGATCAGGCCTATCTTTATGCCGGTCCGCTGTTCATCCATTTTTTCTCGCACGCCTGGATCGATTTCCGCGGCATCCAGGACCGCCCGATGGCGGCGCGCGATTGGGACTATTTCCGCAACACGCAGGTTTCGATCGCTGTGCAGCGCGATTACGCCGTGCGCAATCCCGGGCATTTCGTCGGATACAACAAGGACGTTTGGGGATTGTCGGCGTCCGATGGCCCGCCGCCGAGCCGCCATATGCGTGGCGGACGCCATCCGAAGGTGCTGGGATATGCGGCGCGCGGCGCGCCGCTCGGGCCTGACGACGGCACGATTGCGCCCTGGGCAGCACTCGCATCGCTTCCCTATGACCGTCAGGCGGCGATAGACGGCACCAAGGCCCTGCTCGATACCTATCCCGATCTCATCTACGAAGGCCGCTTTCCGGGCGGCTTCAATCCGACCGTGAAGACCAAGCGGCCCGAAGGCTGGGTGGACGACCGCTGCGTCGGCATCGACCAGGGCTTGCTGGTGATGACGATCGAAAACGACCGCTCGGATTTCATCTGGAGCCTGATGCGGCAATCGCCGGTCATTCGCCTCGGCCTCGAGCGCGCCGGCTTTACCGGCGGCTGGCTGGAACAGAGCGATGAAAGCGATGTGAGCCGAAAGACAGCTTAGCGGACGCTGAGAACGTGGGCCTTGCCGGCGATATCGAGACGGACGCGATCGCCGGTCTCCGGCAGAGCAACGCTCGACGTCTTGATGAGAATGGGCGGCAGCGCCACGCCTTCCAGCGAGACGGCGACCGTGCAGGTCGCGCCACCGAACTCCACTTCGACCACCCGCCCGTGATAGGCAGGCTGGCTGTCATCGGGAACGACGCGGATCTGCTCGGGCCGCAGCATGATCTCGGCCTTGCCCTGATGATCGCCATCGACAGCAACCTTGCCCAGCGCGCAATCGGCAAAGCCGTTGCGGACGATGGCAGGCAGCATGACGGCATCGCCCAGAAACAGCGCTGTCTCGCGATCTCTCGGCTGCAGATAAAGCTTCTGCGGCGAACCCGCCTGTACCAGCTTGCCATCGCGCAGCACCGCCACTTGATCGGCAAAGGACAGCGCCTCGCCCTGATCGTGCGTGACGAGAATGGTGGTGATCCCGGCCGCCTGCAACACGCGGGCAACGGCCTTGCGCATGTTTTCGCGAAGACCGGTATCCAGCGCCGAGAACGGTTCGTCGAGCAGCATCAGCCGCGGCTTGCGGCCAAGCGCACGCGCAAGGGCGACGCGCTGCTGCTGGCCGCCTGACAGCTGATGCGGGCGGCGCGTCAGCATGTTGCGGTCAAGCTCGACCATATCGAGTAGCTCGAGAATCCGCTTGTCGCGATCGGCAGCACCCCGTTCGAAGCCGAAGCCGATATTGTCGGAGACGCTCAGATGCGGAAACAGCGCCCCGTCCTGCGAGACGATGCCGATGCCGCGCTTGTGGGCGGGCACGGCCGACGGGCCATTGGCAAGGACTTCGCCATCAAGGCAAACCTTGCCCTGATCCGGACGTTCGAAACCGGCAATCAGCCGCAGAAGCGTGGTCTTGCCGGAACCGGACGGTCCGACGACCGCGGTGCGGCTGCCGGCCGGCACATCCAGCGACACATTGTCGAGCGCCGTTACCGGGCCGTAGCGCTTGCTGGCGGATTGGATCGAGAGCAGCGTCATTGTCCGGCAGTCCGTTTCGATTGAACGTAGAGAAGCAGCGTCAGCGGCAGCGACAGGATGATCATCATCACAGCATAGGGCGCTGCGGAGACATAATCGATCTCGCTGGTCAGCGACCAGAATTTCGTCGACAGCGTTTCAACGCCGTTGGGCGACAGCATCAGCGTTGCCGTCAGCTCGTTGGTGATGCCGAGGGCGACAAGCGCGATGCTGGCGGCAAAGCCGGGTGCGGCGAGCCGCATGGTGATCTGGCGAACGGCCTGGGCCGGTGTGCGGCCAAGGCCCATCGCCGCCCGCTCCAGCTCCACTGGCGCCTGCGCGATGCTGGCGCGCAGGCCAACCATGGCGCGCGGCAGGAACAACAGAACATAGGCGACGGTCAGCGTCGCGAACGTCTGGTAGAGCGGCAGCACGAGGCGGACGGTAATCGTCACCAGTGCCAGCGCCACGACGACGCCGGGCAGCGAGCCGACATAATAGTGGCAGGCTTCGAGGAAGCGCTGGAAGCGTCCGGGAGCCCGCACGGAGAGCCATGCCATCGGTACGGCAGCGATCGTCGTCAGAATGCCGCCGGCGACCGCAAGCACGATCGTCTGCAGAAAAGCATTGCCTACAGTATCGATACGCCAGATCTCCGCACCGCCGAGATAGAGCCAGCGCCCGAGCGTCACCAGGGGAACACCAAGCGTCAGGACAGCAACGACGACGGGGAGCAGAATGGCCGGGACGACGAACCATCCGAGCCGGCGACGGTCGGCCGGGCGCGCCGAACCGGAACCGACCCGCGCGTAACGCTCGTTGCCGCGAACCAGAATTTCGAGACCGAGCAGGAACAGGCAGCAACCAACCAGCACGCCGCCCAGCATGTTGGCGGCCGGGCTGTTATAGGCCGACTGGAACTGATCGACGATCGCCGTCGCGAACGTGTCGAAACGGATCATCACATAGAGCCCGTATTCCGACAGCAGATGGAGCGCGATCAGCAGCGAGCCGCCGCAGATTGCCAGCCGCAACTGCGGCAGCACAGTCCGGAAAAACACCCGCCAAGGGTTAAGCCCAAGAGAAGCCGCCGCATCCTCGATCGCCGGATCAAGCCGCCGGAGCGCGGCTGCCACGGGCAGATAGAGAAACGGATAGTAAGCGAGAACCGAAACGAAGACGCCGCTTTCCAGCCCGCGCATGCCGGGCACCAGGCTGATCCAGGCATAGCTGTGCACGAAGGCGGGAACTGCAAGCGGCGCGACCGCGAGCCACGACCACAGGCGCGAAAACGGAATATCCGTCCGTTCGGTCAACCAGGCGAGCGTCACCGCAAGCGCAATCGATAGCGGGATCGTCAGCGCTTCGAGAAGCACCGTATTGACCATCAGCTCGCCGACACGCGGGCGGAAGACCAGCGCCTTCACCGTGTCCCAGCCGACGTCATAGGTGATCCACGCGATGAAGCCGAGTGGCACGAGGCTGAAGGCAGCGACGACCGTTGCGAAGACGACGACGGAAGCGTGCGGCATGCGCCCGCGAAGGGAAGCGATTGTGCTGACCGGCGCTTCATTGCCGGCAAGGCCGGTCACGAGCGATCTGTTGTCTTGCAGCAAGGCCGACGCCTTTGTGACGCTGAAAAAGGAAGGCAACCGCCTCGTCAGGAAGCGGTTGCCATGATTGATCATGCCCTAGGGTTTTCTTGAGCCAAAAGCAATAGTTTTGACTCCCGAGTCCTGCGGCAGATGGGCTTAGATGAGGCCGGCGGCCGTCATCATCTCGACGACCTTCTTGCTGTTCAGCTCGGAGGCTTCGACCTTCGGCGCGTTCAGCTCCTTGAGCGGAACGAGCTTGGCGTTGGATTCGCCGCTGACGGAATATTCATAGGAGGTGCCGTCCTTGAGGATGGCCTGGCCTGCCTTGCCGGCGATGAACTTCAGGAACGCCTGGGCTTCCTTCATGTGCTGCGTCGACTTGAGGATACCGCCGCCGGAAATCGAGACGAATGCGCCCGGATCCTGGTTCTTGAAATAATGCAGGCCGACATTGGCGCTGTTTTCAGCGGTCTTCGCCTGATCGCCGAACCAGTAATAGTGATAGATGATCGCGCCTTCGACTTCACCGGCATTGACTGCCTTCAGCGCAACGCTGTTGCCCTTGTAGGGCGTCGCGTTGTCCTTGAGGCCTTTCAGCCAGGCAGCGGTCGCTTCCTCGCCCTTCAGTTGCAGCAGCGCGCTGACGATTGCCTGGAAATCGGCGCCGGCAGGAGCAGCACCCCAGCGGCCCTTCCAGGCCGGGTCGGCGAGGTCGAGCATCGACTTCGGCAGCTTGTCTTCGGTCAGCTTGCGCTTGTCATAGGCAAATACCGTCGAGCGGGCAGCAATACCCGTCCACATGCCGTCAGCAGGGCGGTATTCGGGCGGAACCTGATCCAGCGTCTCCTTGTCGACGGGTGCGAAGAGGCCGGCGCCATCGACCAGCGTCATCGCAGGCGAGTTTTCGGTGAGGAACACGTCAGCCGGCGAGGCGTCGCCTTCCTGGATGATCTGGTTGGCGAACTGCATGTCGCTACCCTGGCGCATGGTGACCTTGATGCCGGTCTCCTTGGTGAAGGCATCGATCCACTCGCGACCGAGGCTTTCGTGCTGCGCGTTATAGACGACGATACCCTCGTCCTGAGCGTAAGCACCGGAAGCGAGCGAGGTTGCGGCCAGAAGCGACGCGGCAAGCGCCAGCGCAGAACGGCGCGTGATGGAATTGGTCATGATGCCCTCCATGGCATTGGCACCCTGCTGGGGGTGTGGGGTGCTGCGCGGCACCCTATATTTTTCCTGACTTCAATTTTCAAGTTTGCTTCACGAGACCGCGATCACAAATACTTGAAATTATTGATCAAGTTTAGAACGATTCTACACCGCAGCGATGTCCGCGATCACGTCATCATCGACATCGATACCGTTTTCGATCGCCGCCCGGCGTGCATTTTGCCCACGCCGTCCCGGCAGACGGACGCCTGGATCGGACGAGATTTCATTGACAAGCTCCGTCAGCCGCGCTGCCGCGAATGCGCCGCCGCCGGCTTCCGGATTGATGACGATGATCATCTGGCCGAGACCCGGAGCCGCACCCTTGTCGTCGAAAAGCGATGTCGATTCATAGGAGAAGTTGGCACCGGTCAGCGGCGCGGCCAGGATCTCGACCATCATTGCCAGCGCAGCCCCCTTGGCTTCGCCCGACGGCACCATCGTGCCATCCAGGGCTGCCACGGCATCCGTGGTCGGCTGGCCATCGCGGTCGAAAGCCCAGTCGG
The DNA here is from genome assembly GCA_900465675.1 of Hyphomicrobiales bacterium. Taxonomy (GTDB): domain Bacteria; phylum Pseudomonadota; class Alphaproteobacteria; order Rhizobiales; family Rhizobiaceae; genus Rhizobium. The sequence continues at coordinate 5,094 of UBJR01000019.1, forward strand.
CAGGGATCGGCACACCCTTCTGACGCGCGGCCATGATCTTGCCGCGGGCAACGCGCGAAAGCGCCAGATCGATGACAACAGGGTCCTGCCCGGTCACCGGCGCCGCGAAGGCAATCGGATTGGTGCCAAACAGCGGCTTGCGCCCACCCCATGCGGCCATCGCTGCGGTCGCATTGGCAACCATGATGGCGACAAGACCGGCTTCTGCGAAACGCTCGACCGTCAGCGCCAGAACGCCGGCGTGATGAGAGCGCCGGATGGCCGCCATGGCAATCCCCTGCGCCTTCGCCATGTCCGTGAGAACCGGCACGGCAAGATCAAATGCCGGATAGGCATAGCCATGGCAGGCATCGACCTGGATGACCGAAGGATAGGGCTGATAGAGGATCGGCCTGGCGATGCCATCGACCTTGCCGGACTTAGCCTGGGCAGCATAGGCGGCAACACGCCGGAGCCCGTGCCCGCTCTGCCCGGCTGCCTCGGCGGCAACCAGCGCACGCGCCACAGATCGCGCATTGCCTTCTTCGACCCTGCTTCGTTTCAACGCCTCGATAACCAGCGTTTCGGCAGCGGCGAGCGTCAGATGCATGGGAAGAACCTTGGCGGAAAACAAAAGGGCGACGACGGTGTTACGTCATCGCCCCCGATGCTGCAATGCGGCCGCCTTATTCGACGTCGAACTTCACGCCCTGCGCCAGCGGCAGCGTCTTGCCGTAATTGATGGTGTTGGTGGCGCGGCGCATATAGGCCCGCCAAGCGTCCGAACCGGATTCGCGGCCGCCACCTGTTTCCTTTTCACCGCCGAACGCACCGCCGATTTCGGCGCCCGACGGGCCGAGATTGACGTTGGCGATACCGCAATCCGAACCGCGCGCCGAAACGAAGGTTTCCGCCTCGCGCATATCATTGGTGAAGATCGACGAGGAGAGGCCCTGCGGCACGGCATTATGCAGTTCGAGAACCTCATCAAAGTCGCTGTATTTCATGACGTAGAGGATCGGCGCGAAGGTTTCATCGACAACAGGACCCGTCTGCGACGGCATCTCGACCAGAGCAGGGCGAACGTAGAAGGCTTCGCCAGCGCCGTTTTCGACACGTTCGCCACCGGTGATCTTGCCACCCGCTGCATTGGCAGCAGAGAGAGCCGACTGCATTTTTTCGTAGGCAGCCCTGTCGATCAGCGGTCCAACCAGCGTGCCGTTCTCCAGCGGGTTGCCGATGGTCACCGAGCCATAGGCCTTCTGCAGGCGCGGAACGAGCTTGTCATAGACGCTGTCGTGGACGAAGAGGCGGCGGAGCGTCGTGCAACGCTGACCGGCCGTGCCCATCGCCGAGAAGGCGACACCGCGCAGCGTCAGGTCGAGATCGGCAGTCGGGCAGATGATCGCGGCATTGTTGCCGCCAAGCTCGAGGATGGCGCGGGCAAAGCGCTGCGACAGACGCGGACCGACAGCGCGGCCCATGGCCGTCGAGCCGGTTGCCGAAACGAGCGGAACCTTGGGGTGATCGACAAGGGCTTCGCCGACATCCCGGCCGCCGATCAAGAGCGTTGCCAGATTGGCCGGCGCCGAGCCACCTTCGGCGACGAAACGCTTCAGCGCCTTCTCGAACAGCGCCTGCGTGGCCAGCGCCGTCAGCGGCGTCTTTTCCGACGGCTTCCAGACGACCGAATTGCCGCAGACAAGTGCCAGCGCTGCATTCCACGACCAGACAGCAACCGGGAAGTTGAAGGCCGAGATGATGCCCACGACACCAAGCGGGTGCCAGCTTTCCATCATCCGGTGCTCGGAGCGCTCGGTGGCGATCGTCAGGCCGTAAAGTTGACGGGACAGACCGACGGCGAAATCGCAGATGTCGATCATTTCCTGGACTTCGCCAAGACCTTCGGAGGTGATCTTGCCGACTTCGATCGAAACGAGGCGGCCGAGCGCGCCCTTGGCGGCGCGCAGCTCCTCGCCGAGCAGACGGACGAGCTCGCCGCGCTTCGGCGCCGGGACCGCTCGCCATTCGGCGAAAGCCTTGTGAGCGGCGTCGATCGCCTGCTTGGCGCCGGCAACACTATCTTCTTTCAGGGCACCGATTTCCTTGCCTGTGACCGGCGAGGTGACGCGCAGCGTTCCGCCGGTATAGCGGGCGGCATCGACGCCGAGTTCGGAAAGCAGCTTCTTGGTTTCGGCTGCGAGGTCGAGGCTAGCGATGGTCATGTGTTTCCAACCTTCTTGTTCTTAAAAACGCGCATCGGCGAAGTGGGCAACCTGGGCGCCGGCTTCGTACCACATTTCCTTCAGCGCCCGGAACCCCGGCTCGCGCGGATCCGTCAGCGGCAAGGGCAGCTCGGCCTCGCTGATGCGGCCAAGAATATGCTCGGCGAGCGTCCGGCCGAAAACCGTGCCAGGGGCAATGCCGCGGCCATTATAGCCCGAGAACCCGACGACGTTATCGGCAAACTTGTGAAACCTGGGCAAGGCATTGTCGGTCATGCCGATCTTGCCATACCACTCGCATTCGAACTCGACCTCGCCGATCTGCGGGAAGAGCTTGCGCAGAGAACGCTGCGCCCAGCCCTTGTGGACGGCGGTACCAGTATTGCGCAGCGCCCCGACGCTGCCGAAGACGAGACGGCCTGCCTGATCCATGCGGAAGGAGGAGAGGATTTCCTTGGTATCCCACACGCCTTCGCGGCCGGGCAGGATCGACTTGCGCAGATTGTCGCCAAGCGGCGTGGTCGCGAGATTGAAATAGGGAAGATGAACCTGTTCGGTGCGCACCTGTTCCCAGGGGCCGGTGCTATAGGCATCCGTCGCAACGATGATCCAGTCAGCGGTGACGGTCCCCTGTTCGGTGCGGACGACCCATTTCCCACCCTGACGCTCCGTCGCAATCACTGGGCTTGCCGTGTGCAGGGAAACACCGGCTTGCACTGCAGCTCGCGCCAGCCCACGGGCATAGGCGAGCGGCTGCAGCGTTCCGGCTCGCATGTCCAGAAGCGCTCCGGCATAGGCATCGCTACCGATCCGGCGCGCCGTCTCCGCTGCATCCAGCACGGTCACAGGCGCACCCCGCTTGCCCCACTGCGCCGCCCGGTTCTCGATCTCCTTCAGTCCCTCGGAGCCGACCGCGCAATGCAGAGTTCCGTTCGTTTCGAGCTCGCAGGAAATGTCATGCTTGGCGATCAGCTCCATCACCAGACGCGGCGCATTGCCCAGCATGTCGAGCAGCCGCTCGCCATGAACCGGCCCGAGCACACCGGGAAGATCATCCGGCATCACCCACATGCCGGCATTGATCAGACCGACATTGCGCCCGGCGCCGCCAAAGCCGATTTCCTTGGCTTCGAGAAGAACGACCTTGCTGCCGGCCTCCGCCAGATGCAGCGCCGAAGAAATCCCGGTATAGCCGCCGCCGACGACCACCACATCGGCCTGCACGGATGCGGTCAGCGGCGCGGTTGCGGGCGGCTGGGGAGCAGTCTTTTCCCAAAGTCCATGCGAGCGCGGATCATTCAGCATCGGTCAATCCATCCAAAGGCGAAACCGCCGTTAATCTAGCGCCGCGACGGCAACCGCGAAAGCACTCTCCGATGCCTTCATAGCAGGCATCTCACCGCGAATGGATGGTTTCCATCAGGCCACGAGTTCATTCCGAATATGCGCGACAGATTTCTTTACAAACCGGTTTTTACCGTGAATATCGACGTTTCGGAAACAGGTCATTCTGAAATGGACTGAACCATGCTCGCATCCCGCCGCTTCCTGCCCTCGATATCGCTGCTCGCGGCCTTCGAGGCCACTGCCAGAACCGGCAGCGTCACTGCCGCCGCCCGCGAACTCGATCTGACGCAGAGCGCCGTCAGCCGGCAGATCAAGGCTCTGGAAGAGCAGCTGGGCGTCGAGCTCTTCCTGCGCGAACGCCAGACCGTCCGGCTGACGCTGGCAGGCGACGGCTATGCGAGGGAGATACGCGAAGCGTTGCGCCGCATCTCGAGTGCCTCGCTGAACCTGCGCGCCAACCCCTATGGCGGAACGCTGAACCTCGCCATTCTACCGACCTTCGGTACCCGTTGGCTGGCGCCAAGGCTCGGCCGCTTTCTCAGCCAGAACCCCGGCGTCACCATCAATCTCGTTACCCGGCTCTCGCCCTTCGATTTCCGCCTCGATTCGATCGACGCCGCCATCCATTTCGGCCATCCCCATTGGCCCGGTGCCGAACTGACGCTGCTGATGTCGGAGAAGACGGTTCCGGCCTGCAGTCCGCAATTTCTGAGGGATCACGGCATCGGCAAGGCCCATGATTTGCTGGACGTGCCGCTGCTGCATCTGACAACCCGGCCGGATGCCTGGGAGGCATGGTTTGCCGAAAACGGCGTTGCCTTCCAGAGCCTTCACGGCATGCTCTTCGACCAGTTCGCCACCGCGGCCCAGGCGGCCGTCGCCGGGCTTGGCGTTGCGCTGCTGCCGACCTTCCTCATCCAGGACGAGCTCAAGCGCGGCGATCTCGTCGCTGCCATCGATGGAGAAATCGAAAGCCGCGAGCGCTACTATCTCGCCCACCCTTCCGAACGCGCCGATTATCCGCCGCTTGCGGCCTTTCGTTCATGGATCGAGACCGAAGCGAAGTCTTGAGCTTGCATCATGGGAGCGGTTTCGCGCATTATGTGCGCAAACATTCACTCCGCAGGAAATCCCCATGAAGCCCATTTTCGTCCAGCTCCAATGCGCCCCCGGCAAGACCTACGAGGTTGCCGACGCCATCTACCAGACGGAACGTGTTTCTGAGCTCTATTCGACCAGCGGCGACTACGACCTGTTGATGAAGGTCTATATCGAAGAAGGCCAAGACATCGGCAAGTTCATCAACGACAACATCGCCAATATCCCAGGTATCGTCCGCTCTCTGACGACGCTGACCTTCAAGGCATTCTGACCTCCAGGATTAACTCTCTTCCGGAAGATTTCCCGCTGCCGGGCGCTCCGTAAACCGGGCCTTAAGGCGATCCGGTATCTCGTCCGGCACTATGGCACGGCTCGTTCCGGGATCAGGGAGCATGATATTGGACGCAACGGCAAAGCAGGCAGATTCAGCACCGCTGATCGTCCATGTCGTGCGCCAGTTTCTGCCGAACCGCGGCGGGCTCGAAGATGTCGTTGCTAACCTGGCCCGCGAGACCGTCAAGCGGGGCTACCGCGTCCGGGTCGTGACGCTCGACACGCTGTTCACGGCGCGCGACCGCAAGCTTCCCCCGCATGAGATCATCGACGGTATCCACGTCGTGCGTATTCCCTGGTCCGGCAGCACCCGCTATCCGATCGCACCGCAGGTCTTGCGCCATCTCGCCGACGCCGATCTCGTCCATGTCCACGCGATCGATTTCTTTTTCGACGCGCTGGCACTCAGCCGCGTCCTGCACCGGAAGCCGATGATCGCGACGACGCATGGCGGCTTCTTTCACACGCAGAAGCATGCGGCCCTCAAGAAGATATGGTTCCAGACGCTGACACGGTTTTCGGCGATGAACTACAAGCGTGTCATCGGCTGCAGCGCCTCCGATATCGCTCAGTTCTCGCAGATCGCCGGCAATACCGTGCTGATTGAGAACGGCGTCGATATCGGCAAGTTCGCAGACAGCGCATCACGCCAGCCGCACCGCCGGATCGTCACCATCGGCCGCTTCTCGGTCAACAAGCGGCTCGACCATCTTCTCGATGTCATGCAGGTTCTGGCCGCCCGTGATCCGGAATGGCATCTGGATATCGTCGGCTCGGAATCGGATCTGAAAGGCGCCGATCTCACGCGCGAGATCGCGGCCCGCGGCCTCGATCGTGCGGTCGGCCTTCATGTCGGCATCGCCAATCCGGAGATACGGTCTCTGATCTCGGCGGCATCGCTCTTCGCCTCAGCATCCGAATACGAAGGCTTCGGCCTCGTTGCGCTGGAAGCGATGAGTGCCGGCCTCTATCCGGTTCTGAACCGCAATGCTGCCTATGTGGCACTAGCCGAACGCAAGATGCCGCTGTCGATTGCCGACTTCAGCGATCCGGAAAATGCAGCGGCCGCAATCGAACAGGCCTTCGCGACGATTGCAGCCGAACCGGCGGCAATGCGCGATGCGCTGATCGCTGCCGCCAGACCCTATTCATGGGATCACGTCGCCGGGCTCTATATCGATCTCTACAGATCGCTCGGTATCCCGGCTTTCCAGCGGATTGCCGCTTAAGCTTTCGCCAGCTTGGCGATCTCATCCAGCACGATCCGGCGCGATTCCAGCGGCGTCAGATTGTGGTCGGCATCCTCAAGCATGACGAGACGCACGTTCGGATAGCGCGACAGCTTGCGGCCGCCCGGACCGAAGTGGAAATACATGTGGTCGAGGCCGACATCCGCTTCGCTGTAGATCAGCGTCAGCGGCACGTTACGCTTGCCGAACGATGCGAAGGCCTGTTTCACCTCGCGCGCCACATGCCCCTTGTGCGGCAGCAGCTCGATCAGCGGCGCGAAGCGATGCGAAACCCGGCGACCGAGGGCGATGAAGATGTTCTGGAAGGCCGCCTTCACATCGACCTGACCACGGAAAAGCCGCTTCACGGTCTCGATGTTCATCAGCCGCTGGCTGTAATCGTCGACGCTGCGCGGCACCGAGACGACATGCTCCTTGGCGACCTGAACGGCGGGGTCCCAATAATAGACGAAAGGATTGATCGAGACGACCGCCTTCAGACGCTCATCGGCAATACCGGCACGGAAGGCCACATAGCCCCCGCTGCAGCGCCCGGCAACCATCACGGGGCCAGGAACATGGGTCTCCAGGAGATCGAGCGCCGAGACAGCGTCGTCGATCTGCGTCTGCGAATAAAGAATCTGATCCGGTGCATCAGGACGCGGAACGCTGTCGCCAACATTTGCGGAATCGAAGCGCAGAGACGTCACGCCTTGGCGTGCAAGCTCGCGCGACATGTCGACAATCGCCCGGCCCCAGCCGGCGTGGCGGTCATAGGCAGTGGTGAGGAACATCACCGAATTGCCCTTGGATGCCCCAACTGGCCGGCTGATGACGCCGACGAGATGGTGATGCGCACCGAAACGCACCGGCACTTCTTCAAAGCCATCGCCGTGCAGGATCTGGTTTTCGGCGGGAACCACCGAATTTGCCGCCGTGGCATCCGGCACCGTGTTCGTCTCGATCCAGCGCGTCAGTTCAGCAACGACACGCATCGGCGTCTTCGCAAACAGCGGATTGGTCGCCAGCTCGTCATACCCCTCGAACACAGTCTCGTCGACGGTCGCGCCGAGTGATCTGAGGGCAGTGGCAAAGCTGGAATCGCCGACGCGCGACGGGTGCTCGAAGATCACATAATGCGATGCAGCCAGGCTCTCCGGCGCCGTCAGATTGAGCTTGCGGATTTCCGCGGCAATCGCTTCAGGCATGAACAGACCGGCGATCGTTACCTGATCGGCCGGAGCGTGTTCCTTGCTGAGGCCTAGATCGGCGTGAATAATTTTCGCCCACATGTTCAATTCGCGCAGATAGCCACGCCCGCTGAGAACCGGCGCCAGCATCGCGACGCCACTGACGCCTGGGATCGTCGCGCCGATACGCTGCACCAGCGCGGCGCCGATCCCCTGGGCGATCAGGATGATCTGGTCGCAACCGCTTAGCGATTTCAGCTCTTCAGCCGCAGCACGAACCGATGCTTCCCAGCTGGAGAGCGTTGCCGGCTGCTTGCCGAAATCAAGTGCGTCGCCGGTGCCCAGATAATCGAAGCGAAGGCTGGGAACGCCGATATCCGAAAAATGCTCGGCAGCGACGCGATAGAACTTGCGGCTGCACATCTCCTCGAAGCCCCAGGGGCTGACGAAGAGGACGGCGGAGGACCGCTTGGTGACGGCAGGATTTTCCGGCATGAACAGCCCGATCGTGCCATCGAAGGCAACCGGGAAGGCGGCGCTGCGGCCGGCACCTTCAGCCGGCTCGTGAACGGCCTCGGTTGGCTTTTTCTGATCATTCTCCGACTGCAGCGGCGCGATGAATTGCGCGGCCTTCAACGCCGGGCCGCGCAACGCAGACGGCACCTTGCTGAGGATCGAGCGAATGACAATTGCGTCTTGTCTCGGAATGACCTTGAGAAGTTTGAGTGCGAACAGATAGGCGACACCGCCTGCGATGATCGCCAGCACCAGGCCAACAGGATTGTGGACGAGCTCAAGGACCGCGAGAGCCGCCAATGCACAAAGCACGGCCGCCACCGTCACCTTCGCGAGGCTGACATAGAGGGTCGAAAGCTGACTTCCAAAGCCGGTCTGTTTGATCATGATCACGCACATCACGACAAAAACAGCGATGCGAACGACCGCAGCGCCTTCCGCCGCAAAAGTAGGCACCAGGAGTAAACAACCGCCTACCATGACAAGGCCACCAATCACACTGGTCTTCAGGCGATCGCGCACCCGGTCCATGGACAGCAGGTAGAGGCTGAGGATCTGCATGAAGGTGTAGGCAGGGGCGGCCAACGCCAGAAGCATGACGACGGGACCGCTCGGGCGGAAGGCTTCGCCGAACACGCTGACAACGAGAACACCCGAGATCGCCGCCAGTCCAAAGCTCATCGGCATGATGATATAGGCCATGCTGCGGGTGACCGCGGCGAAGACCTCGACGGGCAGCGTCGAATCCTTGCTGTTGTGCCGCTGCTCCGAATAATAGGGCAGCAGGCTGCCGGTCATCTGGATCGGCAGCTGCAGGGCGATATTGGCGACCGACAGACCGATCGCGTAGTAGCCGACCATCTCGACCGACCAGAATTGCTGCAGGAACAGCAGTTCGAGGCGATTGATGAAGACGGAATCGATCAGGAACTGCGTCGATATGATCACCGACGACGAGGCGAGAACGCTAAGTGAAATATCGCATCTGTCCCGCTTAGTGAGCAGGATCGGCATGGTCGCGACGAAAAACACCAATTGGCCGAGCGCATAGCCGATCAGCACGCCCTCGACGCCGTAAAGCACCGCGCCGATCGCGACGCCACCGAGCTGAAGAATCGAAACGCCAACGGTCAGCTTGAAGAAATCGCCGAGGCGCTTTTCGCCGATCAGGTAGAATTTGACGAAAGAGCCGATCGCCTGAATGAAGAACAGCGCGCCTGTCACCATCGCCACCGACGGCGCCGTTTCGGCCCAATGCATCTCTTCCGACGACAGGAAGAAGATGCCGTAGAGCCCGAGCAGCACCACCGTCGAAAACAGCATGAAGGTGACGAGGATCGAGGCAAAGCCCATGCGGCGCTTGCTGTCGTAGCCTTGCACATTCAATTGCGGCAGCGTCTTCAGAAGCGTTATGCTGGAGCCCAGTTCGGCAATTGACGCGCCGGTGACCACAAGCCAGAGCGAAAAGGCAACGATGCCGTTTGCCTCCGGGCCAAGCAGGCGGGCGGTGATGATCGACGATGCAAAACCGGTCGCCAGCAGCAGCATACCCGCAGCCGCGTTCATCACCGAATTCGCTATGATCCCGTTCGACATCCGTCTCTTTCCATTGGCTTCTCAGCCATGTCTAATGTGAAACCGTTAAATAAGGACCGAGGAGTTCGGTTAACGGCCCGCACCGGCAAGCGCCTGCAGCGCTTTCTCGTAGGTATTGGCCTCCAGATAGGCGACCAGGAAGCGTTTGGCGCGCCCGGCCTTTTCCTTCGCCGCCTCCGGGTCGGAATAAATCTGATCGAGGTAGCCCGCCGCCACTTCAGGCGACGGATCGGCCCAGACTGCACCCTTCAGCGCCGCAAATTCCGGATGCGTATCGACAACTGGGATCAGCGATGGCGCGACGTTCCAGGTATTTTCCGGGTCGCAGAAATCGACGGTGCCGGACCATCCCGTGGTCACGACAGGGGTATTGTGAATGATCGCTTCGGCAACGGTCAGGCCGAAACCCTCCGAACGGTGGAGCGAGATATAGGCATCGGAATCACGGATCAGCCCGTTGATCTCGCTGCTTGCCAGCTTGTCGGTGACGATGCGAATCCGGCTATTGCCCTCGGCCGAACGGTAAAGGGCGGCAAGGCCGGGATCCTTCGCTGGATCACCGCTTCCCTTCATCAGCAGGAAAGCCTTGGGGCACCGCTGCTGAAGGATCTTGAAGGCGTCAATGACAGCCTGCGGATTTTTGCGGTTGATCGACGATCCGGCGCTAAAGATGAAACTGACGAGAAACGCATCGTCCTCGACGCCGAACTTCGCCCTCATCCCGTCGGCAGCCGGCTTCTCCGTCACCGGATGCGGCACAACGACGACAGGCGCGCTGGTCAGCGGCGCAATCGCCTTGCGGGTAAACTCAGAGGGGACAAAAACCGCGTTGACATAGCGCGCGCCGTTCCGCCACTCCGGCGGCACGGTCTCCAACTCCCAGGCCCAATAACCGATGTTGTAGGCGCGGGCGAATTCCCGCAGTCCGGTGCTGAGCACCGCCCGCGGCAGCATTGGCGGATTGAGGTGCCAGATGCGCGTTCCCGGTTGAGCGGCATTGACTGCCGCAGCCTTCCATTCGACGGACGCGCCTTCATCGGCATGCGTGCTGACATCACGCAACGAAATCCGGCGGCCGCCCGCCGCCAGCGCGTCGGCGCAAAGCCGCGCGGACTCGCCTACACCGGCCATCATCGACAGATAGCCGGCAACTTCGATCGACCGTGCCGGATCGAAAGCCACCCGGGATTTCGGGATCAGCCGCTGCAGGACATGAGAGCGGAAGGCACGGTAGAGAGATCGGATAGGCATCTGTTTTTCAACCACCCACGCCGAAAGCAAAGCGGCGCATACCGCCAACGCAGAGCACCTCGCCCTGAGGCTCTCCCGCTCCAGTGCCAACAGGCGTCAGCCGGATACGGCGCTGGATACCCGGCGCCAAATGAAACCAGTCGTCAGCTGGGCGGTACCCAGCAGCATCGATGTGAAGCGACTGGGCAAGGCAATTGGCGGAGACATCGAGTGCCCATGCGCCGCCGTCATCCACCAATGTCACGGCAATATCGGCATCGTGAAACGCCTTTGCCCGACCAAGCGGAAAGTGGAATGCCTCGGCCAGCAGGTCACCTTCCACCGAGCGCAGCCGCGCCACCGTAACGTCATGCGACGGCGGGCCGAAACGGAAGGCGTAGGTGGTATCGAAGAAGGCCCCGAAAAGTTCGGTCGCCGCGATCTTCTGCTTGCTCCGCGCTGCGATCGACAGGCTCTGGCTGCCGCTCGCCGCCTGCTGCCTGCCGTTGCGGAAGCAGATAAGCTCGAGTTCCACGGCAAGGTCAGTAGATGTCTCGTTGACCACATGCACATCGAGACCATTGGTCCCTTCGTCCGTTAGCACCACCTGCAACGGCCGGAAGGCCCGGCGCATTGCATGCCAGACGGGCTTGGGTTCGCCGGTGGAATCGATCACCCCCCAGCCCGGTCCGGGCAGCAGATCCTGCAGCGTCCAGACCAACGCGCCGTTGCAACGTGATCCGCTGCGGCGCCATTCGGCAAAGGTCTCGGTCAGCACTTCGCCCGTGACGGCACGGGAAAGATCGAGATAGCGTTCCGGATTTTCGCGGCGAAGCCTGGCCGGATCGATATCGTAGAGCAGCCCGAGATAGTGATCCCTGATATCCTCGAAATCCCAGGACGCGCCGCGGTCGCGCGGCACCCGGGCCTTCCAGAGAGGGCTGTGAACGGAGGGCACATCGAGATGCCGCTGCAACGTTCTCTGCTGCGGGACATGCGCGAAGGCAAGGCTTTCGGCGGCGAAACGCACATCGGCCCGGCGCGCATCGTCAAGCGGGCGCATATAGGCGCCAACGCCGTAGTAGTGCGTGACCCCTGCATTCGGCGAAAACGGCATGGCCCCGCCATAGGGCGAATTCGGAACGTAGGGCACATCCGGCCGCAGCCGCGACGCGATCGCCGGGATTACTTCGTCGGTCACCGGACCGCCCCAGAACTCCCGCGGCAGCCCAAGCATTGCCGCCTGCTGATGAACCTCGCTGCCACCACAGAGCACCGCAAGCGAAGGCGCGGCCTGAACCCCATGCAGGAACCCTTCGACTTCGGCATGGACGTGGCCGATGAATGTCTTGTCGTTGCGCGGATAGTCGAAATTGGCGAACATGAAGTCCTGCCAGACGAGCAGGCCGAGTTCATCGCAGATCGCAAAGAAATCGGGCGTCTCATAAGCCATCGTGCCGCCGACGCGGATCATGTTCATGCCGGCTTCAGCAGCCAGCCGCAGGAACGGCTCGTAATCGGCCCGCGCGCCGGGAAGCCGCACGATATCGGCGGTGGTCCAGACAGCACCCCGGCAAAAGACGCGCTCGCCGTTGACGCAAAGCCCGAAGCCATCGCCATCGGCCCCGCGATCGAGGGTGATCGTGCGGAAACCGGTCTTGCCGAGCGGGTACTCGACATCGTCGGAAACCAGCGCCAGATCGTAGAGTTCAGGCGTTCCGTGCGTGTGCGGCCACCACGGCTTCACATCGGCGAGCTTGAGGATGGCCGAGTAGTGGTTCTCGCCGATCTTCTCAAAGGCCGTCTCTTCCCCGCCGCAGCGCAGCTGAAGGATCGGATCCTCCGCAGCGGAATAAAGCGAAACGCTGACCCGCCCGCTGCCATCGTCATCCAGAACGCTGCGGATCGAGACATTGTCGATCGAAACAGGGCCGCTGCGCACCAGCGATATCGCCCGCCACGGTCCGATGGCATGGATCTCCGGGCACCAGCCCGGCATATGGCCGAGCACTGTGGTGCGGACATTCTTGAGGCCCGGCGGCGTGATCATCTGCGGGCGCCAGCGAGCGCGGGGCCCGGGCTCGGTAAGCTTCGGCGCAAGTGCCCGGAAACACAGCGCAAGCTCGTCGCCGCCGGCAAGCGTCACCGGAATTTCGTGAGCGGTGAACATGCTTTCCGAAAACAGCAGCTCTTGGCCGTTGACGAACACGTGGCAAAGCGTTGCCAGTCCCTCCAGCCGCAGAATCCAGTCTCCCGGTTCCGTGTCGAACAGGCGGCAGACATACCAGGCATCCCGGGTGTTCAGAGGCTCCGGATTTTCCCTGTCGAACAGGCCGGCTCTCTCGAGCGCTTCGGCAGCGGTGCCGGGCACCGGTGCGGCGATGAACTGCGACGTCGGCGGGATATCATGCGGCACGGCATAGGCATCGGGTTCCGTGAGAACGAGGTTCCAGCCTTCCGAAAGCAGGACCTCTTCTGCGCCGACGCTCGCCAACCTGCCCCGCATGATCAAGCCTCCGGTGTCACAGCCGCTCGGAAATCGAAGCCATGATGGAATCCCATGCATCGGCGGCCGGATCAAGCGCGGTCTGCAGCGGCTCGAATTTCTTGCGGGTCACGGCCCGCGCCAATTGGAACTGCACGGATTTGGCCGTCTCGGAAATCTGCCGCGCATCCGCCTCGGCGCTGGCAAACTTGCCCGGCGACAGCCAAGCGAGATGATCCGCCGCCAGCTCGAAATTGGCGCCGAACTGGCGAAGCGTGTTGAAGGCATATTTGTGGAAGAAGCCGAAGGGCCGCTCGGCAATTTCCTCGACCTGCTGCGGGAAGACCGAGGCAAAGGCGCGGATCGGATTGCGGGCCGGGCGGCGGGCGAAATGCTTTCTGAAGATCGCTTGGGAGGCCGCCCGCATCTCCGCATCGCCGGGAAGCATCGCCGGAAACTTGGCGAATTCGGTGTAGGGCAGAAACAACGCCCCGTCCGCGCCTGAATTCAGCTGAAACAGACCGTCAAAATCCTCGCCATCCAGCGCGAAGAACCCGGCATTGTGGAAATACTCGACGCGCTTCGCATCGAAATCCAGCCGGTTGATCGCCACGGTCGTCTTGCCGTGCTCGGTGCGGTAGGCAGTGCCCTGGGTGTCGGGCATGTAATAGGAATCCATCTCGATCAGGCAGAGCCGCCCGCGGCCGATCTGCGTTTCGATATGACGCTCGACGCGATCGAAGATCGCCAGTTCGCTGACGCGAATGCCGTAGAGTGTTTCCAGATCTTCCAGCGGCACCTTGAAGAAGGTGAACTGGTCGCCCTCGAAGTCCTGCGTCATGGTAAAGCCGAGCATCGCTTCCGGCGGCAAGCCGAGCGTGTTCAGCACCTCGATCCAGAGATCGATATAGCAATTGGTTTCCGGCCACATGCGCTCGCTGGAATGGAGCGCATGCCTGACGTAGCCATCCGGAGCGATAGCCGGGAAAACAGCCTTCATCGGACGTCTCAGCCCCAGAGCGCCTTGCGAACGTTTTCAGGCCATTCCTTCACGTCAAGACCGTGATGGTGGAACAGCGCAAGCGCGATGCGTTCCAGACCGAAGCCGACGCAGGCGGTATGCGCCACGCTGCCATCCTCGAGATTCAGACCCCACTTCAGGCCAAACGAGTCCTGATGGTAGTTGAAGCTCATGCAGGCGGTCGGATTGGCGGTCGAGGTGATCGGGATCAACAGCTCGAACTTGAGGTTCTGGTCGCGCTGGTTGTTGACCATCATCTTGCCGGCGCGGCCGAAAAACGGATCGTTCGCCACGTCGATGACCACATCGAGGCCAACCAGCTTCATCATCTCGACGCCGCGATCCATCCAGCGCTGGCGGAAATCCGTCACGTGGCTCTCGGTACCCATGCAGACATATTCGCGCATGCGAAACAGCTGCTGGCGTGCCGGATCCTTGGAAGGCTCATGGCGGAAGCAGTAGGACTGCAGATCGTAAAGACCGCCCTTTGCCGGCAGGTTGCCGCGCTTGGCGACCGTCGGGTAGAGCGGATAGCAGGCCGCCGGCGTCAGTACAATCTCGGTCGCTTCCTGGCCCTTGGTCCAGTCGTCGCCGACTTCCATGCATTGCAGCAGGTTCATGTGATCAAGCTCGGCGCCGCAGAAGCTGTGCACCGTACCCGCAAGCTGCGGGAAGCTCTTCATATAGCCGCTTTTCTCGAAGATCGCCCGGTTCATGCCTGGCGGAAAGCGCATGGCTTCGGCACCGTCGGCGCCGCCGAACCTGTCGATCAGCCGCTCGAAAGCGGAGATTACGTCTTCGAACTGGCCGCTGCGGCCGTAGAGGCCGTCCACGCCGGTATCGATCAGCAGGCCGGATTCGAAAAGCCGGTCCAGAAAGGAGGTCTGCATATCCATGTGAGTCACCCCAGTAGGCTAGTGTCCTGCTTGTGGACGAGAAGCATGCTCGACGTGTTGCCGAGGATGCGGTCATTGGAAATCATCAGCTGCGCGGAATGCGCATCGCGAAGGTGCCGGCCGACGCTGAAAGGCGTGCCGTTCTTGTAGCCCATGATGCCGCAGATCAGCATGACGTGGTTGACGATCTCGAGGATCGTTTCCGACGAGGCGATCTTCACGTTGTTCATGGCAACGGCAAAGCCCATCGACGACAGCTTGTCGGGATCGGCCTTTGCGTCTTCATAGGCCTTCAGGCCCGCGACGACATTCGACTTGACCATCTGCAGAAGGTTCGAAACCTCGGCAAGGCGTAGCGCACCGGGCGGCGGAGCGCCGGGCGATTTGCGTGCGGCAGCGCGAACGAACGCCTGCGCACGGCAGACGGCATCGACCGCGATGCCATACCAGACGCCGCTCCAGAGGAGATGCGAGGAGGCAAGCATCGACTGCGCTGCGATTTCGGCAAAGGGCTTCGGCAGGATCTGCGCCGCCGGCGCCTCGCCCTTGAAAAGGAAGCCGTCGGAGCAGGTGCCGCGCATGCCGAGCGTATTCCATACATGGGTTCGCTCAAGCGTGTACTGGTCCTTGAGGAAAGCCGTCAGCACCTGATCCGAAGACGCGGCCTCCGGCCCGCTGCGCGACGTGATCAGGATAGCATCGGCATGTGAGCCGTAGGAGATGACAGTCGCGTCCTTTTCGAGACGGCAAGTATCGCCGGTGATCTCGATGGCGCAGATGCTGTTGCGCAGATTGCCACCAATGCCGCCTTCGGTCGTCGCCGAAGCGATCAGCAGCTGTTCGGCCGCGATACGCCGCATAAAGCCCGCATGCCACTCGCTGTCAGCGCCATGCTCGACAAGGCTCGAAAGCTTGATGTGGTGCATGGCGAAAACCATGGCGCTTGCGGCGCAGGCCTGGCCAAGAACGGAACAGAGTTCGGCGATTTCGGTCGTCGTCGCGCCCTCGCCGCCGAGGTGGCGGGGGATCTGAATGCCGAGCAGACGTTCGGCCTTCATTGCATCGGCAGCTTCCCGCGGGAAACGGCCTTCGGCATCGACGGTGTCGGCGTGCTTAGCCGCAATCTCGGCGACGCGCGCGGCCCGTGCCGCAAAGCTCTCTTCCGTGATCTTGACCGGGAAGTTCATCAGGCGACCTTCCGGCTGTCCTTGATCATATCGACGGTCTTTTCGATCGCCGAGATGCTGGCGAAGGACTTGCGGTTGAGAAGATTGTCGGGGAATTCGATATCGAACGCTTCTTCGATCGCCAGCATCAGCTGCACCGATGCAAAGGATGTCAGACCCGCCGCGTAGAGATCGGCGTCGTCGGCGACCTGGTCGATCGACGCGGGAAGCTTGCCGAATTTGGCTATAATATCGCGGATTGTCTTGTTCATCCGAACATCTCCAAGATTGTCATGATCCAGAGCAGGCGTTCATCGCCTTCATCATGAGCGCTCTTTTAGGCCGGAAAACCCAATATTCCGCTAATTTGTCTGGTTAAAGATGAGCAAGATTCACACTTAAAGTTTTATCGAGTATCGCGCCCTGATTGAATTTCGCCGTTTCTGCTCAAATACTTGCCTCGGCGGCTTGGCGTAATAAAGGAGCCGCTAGAACGACTTGTCAGTGCAGAAATGGAACGGAAATCTTCTATCCGGCCGGTGGATAGCCGTGCTCGCCGCCCCTGTAATCGGAGACCGAGAAGCAACCGTCGGCGGTTTTGCGAACGCCGCTTTCGGCGATCACGGTCTTTCCGTAGCCGCCCGGAATATCCAGAATATAGGCTGGCTGGCAGAGGCCGGATATGCGGCCCCGCAAGGCTGCGACGATTGCCTGCCCTTCTTCGATCGATAGCCGGAAATGGCTGGTGCCGGGCGCAAGGTCCGGATGATGCAGGTAATAGGGCTTGATGCGGTTCTCGACGAACGTCTTCATCAGCGACGCAAGCACGTCCGCATCATTGTTAACGCCCTTCAGCAGCACCGATTGGCTAATCATGACGATACCGGCGTCGACGATCCGTGCGCAGGCCGCCCGCGCTTCGGCCGTAAACTCGCGTGGATGATTGGCGTGCAGCGCGATGTAGACGGTCTTGCCGCTCGCCTTCAGGGCGTCGATGAGCGCCACATCGATCTTCCGCGGATCGACCACGGGCACGCGGGTATGAAACCTGACGATCTTGACGTGATCAATCGCCGAGAGCTCCCGCATGATGTCTTCCAGCCGCCGCGGCGACAGGATCAGCGGATCACCGCCGGTGAGAATGACTTCCCATATTTCGTCATGCTGGCGGATATAGTCGAAGGCTGCCTTCATCGCCTCCGGCTCCAGCGTGCCTAAGCCCTGAGGACCGACCATTTCGCGGCGGAAACAGAAGCGGCAATAGACCGGGCAGACATGCACGGCCTTCAACAGCAGGCGATCCGGATAGCGATGCACGATACCTTCGACCGGACTATGCGGGAGATCGCCGATCGGATCGGCGCGTTCTTCCGGGGTAATCTGCAATTCGTCGCCCGTCGGCACGAACTGCCGCGCGATAGGATCATCAGGATCGGCACGATCGATCAACGCCGCAACCGAGGGCGTCAGCGCGATCGCATAGCGGGCCGCGACCTCTTCGAGGGCCAGCCGGTCGCCCTCGGCAATCAGACCGGCGCTCGACAAGTCATCGACGCTCTTGATCGGCCTGACGATATTCATCGGCCATACTCCGCCACAGGCGCCCACAACACCTGATCGATGCGCGAGGCACCGGTCGCCAGCATCACCAGCCGGTCAAAGCCGAGCGCGATGCCGCTCGCCTCCGGCATGATCTGCAACGCCTCGAGAAAATCCTCGTCCAGCGGATAGCGCTCGCCATATATGCGTGCCTTCTCGGCCATCTCGATCTCGAAACGGCGCCGCTGTTCGGCAGCATTCGTCAGCTCGCCGAAGCCATTGGCGAGCTCGACGCCGCAGGCATAGACCTCGAAGCGCTCGGCAACCCGTGGATCCCGGCCTGACGGCCGCGCCAGAGCAGCTTCCGAAACAGGATATTCGTCGAGAATGGTAATGCGGCCGAAACCGAGATGCGGCTCGATCTTCTCGACCAGCGCTCGGCTGAAGAGATCGGCCCAGCCATCGTCTTCGGCGACACGCAGGCCGTTGCGGCGCAGTTCAGCCGCCAGATGCTCGCGATCGGTCGAGCCATCGGCAGCGACTGATCCGAGCAGATCGATCCCGGCATAACGATCGAAGGCTTCCGCAACGGAAATCCGCTCCGGCCCAGCAAAAGGATCGGCCTCGGCACCGCGATACGTCAGTTTGGATGCCTTGGCGGTCTCGGCAGCGAGTGCTGCGATCCGCACGCAATCCATCATCAGCGTCTCGTAGCTTTCTCCCGTCCGGTACCATTCCAGCATGGTGAATTCGGGATGGTGCAGCGGCCCGCGCTCACGGTTGCGATAGACATGCGCGAAGCAGGCGATCCGCTGCTCACCCGCCGAAAGGAGCTTCTTGCAGGCAAACTCCGGCGAGGTGTGCAGATAGAACAGCGCCGGCTGGCCATCCGTCGTCAGCGCTTCTGTTGCGAAGGCATGCAGATGCGCCTCGTTGCCCGGTGACACCTGCAGTGCGGCCGTATCGACCTCGACAAAATCTTCGCCGGCGAAATAAAGACGCAGTGCGGCCTGGATCGCGTTGCGCCCGATCAGGAACGGGCGGCGATCCGCGTGGACGTCGGGCGTCCACCAGGGCGAGGCTTTGGCGCTCGTCAGGCTCATTCTCTGCTTTCTTCACCGTGACGGCCAACGCTGGGCTGGCTTTTCGCCGGATTTTAAGTTAGTTGCCGCCCCAAAGGAAAATTAATCGCGTCTCCAGGGCTATTGCGACAGTCCTCTACGACGCCGAAGGCTGAGTTACAAGGAAGTCTTATGGTCAAGATCATCGCCTCCTCCGTCCGCAAGGGCAACGTTCTCGAAGTGGATGGCAAGCTGTATGTCGTTCTTACGGCCAACAACTTCCATCCTGGCAAGGGCACGCCGGTGACCCAGGTCGATATGCGCCGCATCGTCGATGGCGTGAAGGTGTCCGAGCGCTGGCGCACGACCGAGCAGGTCGAGCGCGCATTCGTCGAAGACGTCAACTTCCAGTTCCTTTACGAGGACGGCGAAGGCTTCCACTTCATGAACCCGGAAAGCTACGACCAGGTCGTCGTCGACAACGAAACGATGGGCGATCAGAAGGCCTATCTTCAGGAAGGGATGACCTGCATCCTGTCGATGCACGAAGGCATTGCGCTGGCTCTCCAGCTGCCGCGCCACGTGACGCTTGAAATCACCGAGACCGAACCGGTCGTCAAGGGCCAGACGGCATCGTCCTCGTACAAGCCGGCAATCCTTTCGAACGGCATCCGCACACTGGTTCCGCCGCATATCGATGCCGGCATCCGCGTTGTCATCGCGACGGAAGATAACTCCTACGTCGAGCGCGCAAAGAACTGATTGTCCGCAGGGGCAAAGCAAAAGGCCGGCGTCTCCGCCGGCCTTTTTCGTTTCAGAGATGCGGATTGCGCGGCCGGTATCGCTTGACCAGCTGCTGGTTCACCGCTGCAGCACCCGGCATGTTGGCACTGAGATAAACGGGCGCATCGCCGGACTTGGCGAGCTCCGAGGCCACCTCGGCAAAGATCGCATTGAGCACGGTCGCCCCGACTGCCGTCGAGACCGGCCCGACCTTCAGCCCGCTCCCTTCGATCTCGATGACGGCATCGCCCGGCGGAAGTCCGTTGTCGAGGACGATATCGGCAACCTCGGCTAGCCTGCGGCGGCCGTTGGCGATCGCCTTGGAATATTCGATCGAGGTGATGGCGATTACCTTGGCGCCGATCTCATGGCCATAATCGGCGGCTTCAAGCGGCGCGGCGTTCACGCCGGAATTGGACGCGATGATGATGACGTCGCCCGGCTGCATGCCATAGCGCTCGAGCACCGGACGAACGAGACCTTCCGTCCGTTCATAGACCGAACTGATCACCGCACCCTCGTGCAGCATCGCAGAACCGACAAGTACGGGAACGGTGAAGGCGAGGCCGCCCGCCCGGTAATGCACTTCTTCGGCCAGCATGTGAGAATGGCCGGTGCCGAAGACATAGACGCGCTTGTCGCTGCGGGCCGCTTCGAGGATCGCCGCGGCGGCCTGCTGCATCGGAACATCGAGAGCCGATTTCAGCTGGCCGAGCCGCTCGATCAGGTTCGAGAAATAAGCATCGGTGATCGCAGTCATCGCTACTTCCTCTCCCCGCCGATCCAGGCCGCGGTGACCTCGATCTTGTCGGTCAGGTGCACGAAGTCGGCGCGATATCCGGGAGACAAGCGGCCATAGCCCTCGAGTCGAAGGAAGCGCGCCGGATAGAGCGTCGCCATCCTCAACGCCTCGGCCAGCGTCAGGTCGAGATAGGTCACGCAATAGCGGATGCTGGAAGCCATATCGACATCGGACCCCGCCAGCGTGCCGTCGTCCAGAACCACCTTGGAGCAGAAACTGCCGCTTTCGCGATGAACGGTGCGGCCATTCAGCGTGAAGCTGTTCTTGTCGGAGCCGACCAGCGACATCGCATCGCTGACGAGGAACAGCTTTCCTTCGCCGCGCTTCGCACGCAGCGCCGTGCGCAGTGCCTTCGGATCGACATGGTGGCCATCGGCAATCACGCCGCACCAGGTCGAGGGGTGATCGATCGCCGCGCCAACGAGACCCGGAGCGCGATGCCCCATCTGGCTCATCGCGTTAAAGAGATGCGTGACGCCACGGGCGCCGGCATCGAAACGCTCTTCCGCCTGCTCGCTGCTGCAATCGGAATGTCCGATGCTGACGATCACGCCGGCTTCGGCAAGCGCGCGCACCTGCTTCACGCTCACCTGTTCAGCCGCCATGGTAATGAGCAGCGTGCCGATCGCTTCGCGCGCTGTAATGAACGCCTTGACGTCTGCGTCTTCGACCGGACGCATTAGCGATGCAAGATGTGCGCCCTTGCGGGCTGGTGCCAGATGCGGACCTTCGAGATGCAGACCGGCAACGCCGCGATTGGTCTTGACCGCTTCCTTGGCGGCCTCGATCGCCGCCTTGGTGGCGTCAGCCGTGTCGGTGATCAAGGTCGGCAGCAGCGCTGTCGTGCCATAGCGGCGATGGCCGTCGGCAATGATGTACATCGAGTCCGGCGATGGCTCGTCGTTCAGCATCCGGCCGCCGCCGCCGTTCACCTGCGCGTCGATGAAACCGGCCGAGAGAACGCCACCGTCAAGCACCACGGTCTCGCCTTCGGGGAGATCGTTGAGTGCCGCGATGGTCTCGACGCGTCCGTTCGAAACGACCAGCGCCCTTTCGTCGTGAAAGCGCTCGCCGTCGAAGATCCGGGCGCCGGTGAAGATCTTGCGGGACATCAGACGGTCTCCGTAACCTTGAGCAGGTTTGCCGGCTTGTCGGGATCGAAGCCCTTGCGGCGCGTGACCGACTCGATGAGGCGGTAGTAGACGAGCAGCGAAACCAGCGGATCGAGAAGGCCGTTGCCGGTCGAGGGAACACGCAGGTTGACCCCGGAAAGCGGCTGCGTCGAGAAGGGAACCGTCGTCGCGCCAAGCTTCTGCAGGCGTTCGAGCGCCTGAACGTTGTTGGCGTATGCCGCATCGTCAGGCGCGAAGGCAACAATCGGGAAACCCGGCTGAACCAGACGCATCGGACCATGCATCAATTCAGCCAGTGAGAAGGCTTCGGCATGCAAGCCCGACGTTTCCTTTGCCTTGAGCGCGGCTTCGAGCGCAATCGCGAAGGCCGGGCCGCGGCCGGCCGTATAAAGCGAGCTGGCGTTGAAAAGCACATCCTCTGCCGCGGCCGTATCGATGCCCGATGTGGCCGACAGGGCGCCCGGAAGCTTCTGGAGCGCCGCCTGTAGATCAGTCTTGCCGCCGATCGCAGCCGTTACGCCGGCAAGCGCTGCAACCGAAGCGATGAAGGATTTCGTTGCGGCAACGCTCTTTTCCGGTCCGGCATTGAGGCCAAGCACGATGTCGGCCTGATTGCCGAGCGGGCTGTCGGTGACGTTGACGACGGCGATCGTCGTCGCCCCGCCCTTCTTCGCGGCTTCCTGCAGGGCAACGATGTCAGGGCTGGCGCCCGACTGCGAAACCGTGAAGTGAATGCCGCCCTTCAGATGTAGCGGCGCGCCATAGACTGACGCGATCGACGGACCGACGGAAGCCACCGGAACGCCGCAGGTGATTTCGAAAAGATACTTGAAGAAGGTTGCGGCATGGTCGGAAGACCCGCGCGCCGCCGTCGTCACTACGCTCGGCCGAGCCGAGGAGAAAAGCTTGGCAATTTCGGCAAAGGCCGGCTTTTCCTTTTCGAGCAGGGTCGCCACGACCTCCGGCGACTGGCCGGCTTCCTGCAGCATCAGCGACTGGTTCTCACTCATATTTCATCTCCAATTCTCAATTCTGCAACGAAATCATAAGCATCGCCACGATAGTGCGAGCGGGTATATTCAACGACGCGCTGGTCTTCGAGGCGGGATATCCGCTCGATCAGCAGGGCCGGCGCACCGGCCTTGACGTTCAGCATCGCGGCCGAGGATGGGTCGAGCGTCACGGCCGTCAGCCGCTGCAGCGCCCGCACCGGCTTGTGGCCGTTGGCAGCCAGGGCGTCATAGAGCGAACCCTCGCCGCCCGCCTGTTCGCCGACGAACTTGACCGGAACCACGGCCCGCTCGATCGCCAGCGGCAAACCATCGGCAAGACGAAGACGATCGAGCCGCAACACCGGCTCGTCCTGGCTGAGCCCCAGCAGGAAGCTTTCTTCCGGCGATGGCTGATTGATTTGCCGGGAGAGGATTTTCGCCGCCGGAGAGCGGCCGCGCGAACGCATGTCGGCCGAGAAAGACGAGAGCCGCCAGAGCGATTGCTCCATGCGCTCGACACGCGCCGAAACGAAGGTACCGCTGCCGTGTCGTGATTCAAGCGCGCCTGAAGACATCAGCTCGCGATAGGCGGTGCGCACCGTGACACGCCCAAGCTTCAGGGCCTCGGCAAGATCGCGCTCACCGGGAAGCGCAGCGCCGGGCTTCAGCAACCCTTCCTGGACGAGACCGGTCAATGCCAGGGCCAGCCGCTTGTAGAGCGGTCCGGTCGAGGCCTCGTCGCGCAGTCCGCGCGCATTCAGCTCTGCTATCAGACTGGTTCTATCCATAGGCGCACATTAGAACCTATTTAGAACCAGTCTTCAAGCTGAATCTACGCCGCAAAAAAGAAACCCTCGTGACGGATCACGAGGGTTCGCAAAACCAGCGATCAAATCGAACGCGTCAGTTCTTGGTGAAGATGTAATCCGTTTC
This sequence comes from Hyphomicrobiales bacterium, assembly GCA_900465675.1. GTDB lineage: Bacteria > Pseudomonadota > Alphaproteobacteria > Rhizobiales > Rhizobiaceae > Rhizobium. The sequence goes on from UBJR01000019.1 coordinate 28,651, forward strand.
CTGCCGCAGAACCTCGCCCGGCCGCAGAACGGCATTCGGGAAGCCCTCGTGATTGATCGCATCCGGCCAGACCTGGGTCTCCAGGCAGAAGCCGGCGAACGGTCCGTACTTGCGGCCATCGAGACCTGGCACGGCGACATTCAGCTTGAAGCCGGCATAGAACTGCACGCCCGGTTCGGTCGTGCGCACTTCCATCGACACGCCGGAATTGAGGCTGCGGGCCAGCACGACGGAGCGCTTGGCGACACGCTCCTTCGACAGGCAGAAATTATGATCGTAGAGCGCCTGTTCCGAACCTTCAAAACGCTTCATCGGCGCCATTTCGCGGAAATCGAAAGCCGTGCCATCGACTGGGCGCAGTTCCCCGGTCGGGATCTGCCGCTCGTCGGTCGGCAGATAGTGATCGGCCGCGATCATGATATCGTGGCCAAGCGCGTCATCGCGGCCGTCCAAATTGAAATAGGCGTGCTGGCAGACATTGGCAAGTGTCGGCTGGTCGGACGTCGATTCATAGACGATCGAGAACTCGCCGTTACCGTGAACCCGATAGGTGGCCTGGATCGTGCAATTGCCCGGATAGCCGGCGCGGCCGTCGGGATCGACGATCTTCAGGACAACGCGATCCACGGCATGCTCGACGATCGTCCAGTTGCGCTTGGCAATGTTATCGCTGCCACCATGCAGATGTGAGACTCCCTTTTCGTTGAGCTCCAGCTGATAGGCCTTGCCGTCGAGCGTGAACTTGCCGCCGCCGATGCGATTGGCGCAGCGCCCGGGCGTCGCACCGAAATAAGAGGAGTAGGACGGATAATCGGCAAAATTGTCGAAGCCGAGAAGCAGCGGGGCGTCGTGACCGTCGAGCCTGAGATCCTGGATGACAGCGCCCCAGCTCATGATCTTCGCCGTCAGACCGCCGCCTTTGATCTCGACGCGATAGACGGTTTCTCCGTCTTTCGTCGTTCCGAAAACTTCCCGCTTGAGCTCTTCCGCCATTATACCATCGTCCTGAAATCTGTTCGCATCCGGCAGCGAAACTGCCCCCATTTGCCGCGAACCGCAACTGCCAATGCCAAAAAAGAAATGCCGCTGCGGCAAAGGCAGCGGCATAGCATCAACAGATTGATAAGCCGTCAGATTTTCGTGCCGATCTCGTTGAGGTCGTAGGACGTCGTCTGATAGATTTCATTGATCCAGTTGCCGAACAGCAGATGTGCATGACTGCGCCAGCGATTTTGCGGCGGCAGCGCCGGATCATTATGCGGGAAGTAGTTGTGCGGCATCTTGATCGGCACGCCAGCATTCACGTCGCGGAAATATTCGTCCGACAGCGACGTCGAATCGTATTCGACATGGTTGAAGATGTAGAGGCGTTTGCTCGCCTCTTCCTGAACCAGACAGACGCCCATCTCGTTTGATTCCATCAGGATCTCGAGACCCTGCGCCTTCTCGATGTCGCCGCGACGCACTTCCGTCCAGCGCGACACCGGAATCTCGAAATTATCCGAGAAACCGTTGAGATAGACCGAGGACGGCTTCAGGTTCTTGTGGCGGTAAACGCCGAATGCCTTCTCCTTCAGCTCATGCTTGGGAACGCCGTGGAAGTGATAGATCGCCGCCATCGCACCCCAGCAGACATTCATCGTCGAATGCACGTTGGTCTTCGTCCATTCGAAGATGTCCTGCATCTCGCTCCAATAGTTGACGTCTTCGAAGGGCATCAGCTCGATCGGCGCGCCGGTGATGATGAAGCCGTCGAACTTGCGATGCTTCACCTCTTCCCAGGTCTGGTAGAAGGCCAGCAGATGGTCTTCCGAGGTATTCTTGGCCTTGTGGTTGCCGACCCTGACCAGCGACAACTCGACCTGCAGCGGCGAGGCGCCGACAAGGCGCGCCATCTGCACTTCGGTCTTGATCTTGTTCGGCATGAGATTGAGAAGCCCGATCTGAAGCGGGCGGATATCCTGGCGGATAGCCACTGTCTCAGTCATCACCCGCACACCCTCCTGAACGAGGGTTTCGAAAGCGGGCAGCGTGTCAGGAATCTTGATGGGCATTGCATTCACTCGATCGAACAGGACAACCGGCAAATAAAAAAACCGGTGGCGAAAAAAGAATCGCTACCGGTCCGCACGCGGCCCTTTAGCGACTTATTTAACGTGGCTGCAAGCCGGCCGGCCAAATCACCACGATCCTCTAGATAGCGCTGACAGCGCCGCGAATCAATCGTGATTCGCAACCTGCACTTTGAGCTAGGTAACTCACGCATTAATGACTGGTAGAATCTGTTGATGGACAGCACGCGCTACCATGTTAATCAGGGATGATGCTGTACAGGAATGCATGATGACGGACGACGCCAAAGGCGGGGCTGTCGGCCAGCGGCAAGATAGGGTCGGATACGATCTCAGCCTCGGCTATCGCCTCAAATTGATGTTTTTAGCCTTCTGGGCTTCGAAAGTGCGCGGCAAGATCCTGTCTCTCGCCGCCATCCTTATGTTCGTCATCTTGGCGACGGCCTACGGTCAGGTCGTTCTCAACCGCTGGAACGCGCCGTTCTATGATTCGCTGCAACGGCGCGATGTCGGCGAGTTCTTCCATCAGCTTCAGATTTTCGGCCTGATCGCCGGGTCCCTGCTGCTTCTCAATGTCGGCCAGGCCTGGCTGAACCAGATGACGGCGCTCTATATGCGCGAGGGCTTGACCCGCGATCTCGTCGATCAATGGCTGAAGCACAAGCGGGCCCTGCGGCTGGCCTCGAGCGGGCTGATCGGCGTCAATCCGGACCAGCGCCTGCATGAGGACGCCCGCAACCTTGCCGAAAGCACCACCGGCCTCGTTCTCGGCCTCATCCAGTCGACGATCCTGCTCGTCAGCTTCATCGGCGTGCTCTGGGAGCTGTCGAGCGGCTTCGTCTTCCACTTCCGCACCTATTCCTTCGCCATCCCCGGCTACATGGTCTGGGCCGCCGTCTTCTATGCCGCGTCGGCGTCGATCCTCAGCCAGATCGTCGGCAGAAAGCTGGTGCCGATCAACGCCGAGCGCTTCTCCAAGGAAGCCGAACTCCGCTTCTCGCTGATGCACGCCAACGAGAACATGCCGGCGATTACCGTCGCCAGAGGCGAGGAAAACGAGCGCCAGCGCATCAACACCGATATCAGCACGGTTCTCGCCGTGCTCAAGCGGCTGACCATGGCCAATACCAACCTGACCTGGGTTTCGGCCGGTTACGGCTGGCTGGTCATCGTCATACCGATCATCGTCGCCGCGCCCGCCTATTTCTCCGGCGGCCTGACCTTCGGTGAGCTGATGATGTCGGTCGGCGCCTTCAACCAGGTCAATACGGCGCTGCGCTGGTATGTCGCCAATTTCGGCCCGATCGCCGAATGGCGCGCGACGCTGAACCGCGTCACCGATTTCCGCCATGCGCTTGAGCACATGGATGAACCGCTCAATCCGAAGAACGTCATCGCCTACGAAGACACCGCCGCGGACAGGCTTGTGATGAAGAACGTCACCATCGCCGCCAAGTTGGGCGAAGAGGTCGATCAATGCGGCGGCTTCCGCCTGCACGAGCCCGATGTGACGTTGAAGGCCGGCGAGAAGGTGATGATAAACGGCGATCACAACGTCAATCGGAAGCTTCTCTTCCAGGCGATGGCCGGCCTCTGGCCCTGCGGCAGCGGCACGATGGGCCTGCCGCCCTCAGACGACATCCTGTTCGTCCCCCAGGTCGCCTATATCCCCGGCGGCACGCTGCGCGAGGCGCTCTCCTTCCCCGAACCGGCCGGCTCCTACAAGAACGAGGATATCGAGGCAGCTCTGGAGAAAGCCGGGCTGCGTCAACTGATAAGCCGCCTCGACACGCGGGCGCGCTGGGACAAGGTTCTGGATGCCGACGAACAGAAGGCCATCGGCTTTGCCCGCCTTCTGCTGGTTCGCCCGCGCTGGGTGGTGTTCGACGAAGTGCTCGAAGGCTTGGAGCCGGAATGGCAGTCGACGCTGACCAATCTTCTGACGGCGCTGCCGGAAACATCGATGATCTATATCGGCCGTTCGGAAATCTACATGGAGATTCTGAAGCCGAAGGTCCTCCATCTGGAAGCGATAGCCTCCAAGACCGAAGAACCGCCGCCACCGCCGAAAACCGGCACCGGCCGCCCCGCGGCGGCACCGGTTATCTAGCGAATTACATCGGCTGAACGCCGCTGAGACCGACCGAGACCTGTTTCGAGGAGACGCTGCCATCGGCAGCCTTTTCGGCATTGACGATCACCGCGGCGCCTGGCTTCAGATCGTCCTTGGTCGCCGAAGCGATGGTGACGACCTGTGTGCCATCAGGGATGGCGATGGTCTTTTCCTTGCCCTGATAGGTCAGCGTGATCGTCTTGCCGTTGACCGCCTTGACGGCGGTGCTGACGGTCGCATTGGTCATCTCGGTATTCGGCTTGGCGTCCCAGGGGCGGTTGCCCTCGCCGGTACCCTTCATCGATGCCGGGAAGATCATCACTTGCAGCGCGTCATTCGGCCCGCTGCCCTTCGGCATCGAGCCGACGCCAACGAAATCGCCCGGCTTGATGTCATCGACGGCCGCCCGCTGGATGCCACCAACCCGGAAGCCCGATTGCATGGCGATCGACTGGTCGGTTCCGTCGCGGGTCTTGATGGTCAGCACATCGCCGTTGAGGCTCTCGACGATGCCGCGAATGCGGACACGCTGCGTATCGTCGGCCTGGCTGGACTGAACGGCTGAAAAGCTGATGGCTGCGGCGGCGAGCGCCGTCAGAAATGCGGAAGAAAGCTTGCGAGACATATGACTATTCCTTGTCGCCACGATAGCAGGCATATCCCCCGGCTGCCGGAGCGGACTCTAGAGCCGCACCGGGACACCGGCGAATCAAGGAAACGTGAGACTCAGCCTTCGATCTCCTCCCTCAGCATTTCCAGCTCAAGCCATTCCTCTTCCATCTTCGTCACGCTGTCGCGCAGCTTTTCCATCTCCGCGGCAAGCCTGTTGAAGGTCGCCGGGTCCTTGGTGAACAGGTTCGGATCGGCCATCTTCGCTTCGCGCTTGGCGATCTCAGCCTCAGCCTTGGCCATTTCTTTCGGCAGGTTCTCGAGTGCGAACTTCTGCTTGAACGAAAGCTTGCCCTTACCCTTCGGCGCCTCGGCAGAGGGCGAAGCCTCCGCCTTCACCTTTTCGGCGGCCTTCTCCGCCCTGCGACGCTCATCCAGAGCGCCTTTCCGCTGGGCCATCATGTCGGAATAGCCGCCGGCATATTCGATCCACCGGCCATCAGGTGCATCCGGAACGGCAGGCGCAATCGTCGAGGTCACGGTGCGGTCGAGGAAGTCACGGTCGTGGCTGACGAGAATGACCGTGCCGGGAAAGCCGGCGACGATTTCCTGCAGCAGGTCGAGCGTTTCAATATCGAGGTCGTTGGTTGGCTCGTCGAGGATCAACAGGTTTGTCGGCCGCGACAGGATTCGGGCCAGCATGAGACGGGCACGTTCGCCGCCGGAGAGGTTCTTGATCGGTGTGCGCGCCTGCTCCGGCTGGAACAGGAATTCCTTCATGTAGCCGGTCACATGGCGCTGCTCGCCATTGACGAGCAGGTTTTCGCCGCGGCCATCGGTCAGGTAATTTGCCAGCGTGTCGTCGAGGTTGAGTTCCTCGCGCTTCTGATCGAGCGTTGCGATTTCTAGATTGGTGCCGAGCTTCACGGTGCCGCTGTCGGGCGCCAACTGGCCAGTCAGTATCTTCAGCAGCGTCGTCTTGCCGGCGCCGTTCGGGCCGACGAGGCCGATGCAATCACCGCGATGCACGCGAATAGAAAACGGCGTGACGATCGGCCGCTCGCCATATGTCTTGGTGATCTTGTCTGCCTCGATCACCAGCTTGCCGGATTCCTGCGCATCCGAAACGCTCGCCTGGACGCTGCCCTGCGGACCCTTGTGGCCGCGATATTGCGAGCGCATGGTGTGCAGCTCACCGAGACGGCGCATGTTGCGCTTGCGGCGCGCGGTAACGCCATAGCGCAGCCAATGCTCTTCACGCTCGATCGCCTTGCCGAGCTTGTGCTGTTCCAGCTCCTCGGCCTCCAGCACCTGATCGCGCCAGACTTCGAAATGCCCGAAGCCACGATCCAGACGCCGCGACGTGCCGCGATCGAGCCAAACGGTGGCCGTCGAGACCTTTTCGAGGAAGCGTCGGTCATGCGAAATCAGCACGAGGGCGCTGCGCGTCTTCTGCAGCTCGCCTTCCAGCCATTCGATGGTCGGCAGGTCGAGATGGTTGGTCGGCTCGTCGAGCAGCAGGATATCCGGCTCCGGCGCCATGACGCGGGCAAGTGCTGCGCGGCGGGCTTCGCCGCCAGAAAGGTTCTTCGGGTCTTCCTCGCCGGTGAGGCCGAGATGCGACAGAAGATAGGTGACACGATAGGGATCGTCGCCCGGCCCAAGCCCGGCCTCGGCATAGGCCTGCACCGTTGCAAAACTTCCGAAATCAGGCGCTTGCTCAAGATACCGGACCGTCGAGGAGGGATGACGGAACACCTCGCCGGATTGCGCTTCGGCGATGCCGGCAGCGATCTTCAGCAGCGTCGACTTGCCGGAACCGTTGCGGCCGACGAGGCAGATCTTGTCGCCGGGCTCCACCTGCAGGCTTGCGCCCGCCAGCAACGGCGCGCCGCCGAAGCTCAGAAAGATGTCGTCCAGTTTGAGAATGGGAGGCGCCAAGGATCAGACTCCGGAAAGGTCATAGGGGCGGGCAAGGACGATCGCGCGGCCACTGCCGAGCGTGAACCGAACCTTGCCTTCTGCCACATTGGAAATGGTACGCGACGAGCCGAACGGCAAATGGAAATCCGAGAGCGGATAGCGCGCGTTTTCGATGAAGAGACCGCGCAATTCGCTGAAACCGGGAACCGAGAACAGGCTGTTCTTCGGCAGGTCGAGCTCGATGGAACCTGAAAGAAGCGGAACCGCTTCCTCCAGCCCCGAAGTGAGCAACAGGTCGATGCCCTGTTCGGCGAGGCTGACGGCATAAAGGAGATGCTGAAGCGCATGATCGGACCGTTCCCCCGCCAGCGCACCGGCAAGGATCAGCCGTTTCGCACCGCGGGCTATCGCTTCCGAAACGGCGATCTCACCATCCGTCGAGGCTTTGGCCGCGGGATAGGGCTGCTTCGGCACACCCGGAAACGCACCTTCGAGATCCGGTGCGGTGGAATCGAAATCGCCCACCCAGAGCTCCGGCACGACGCCGAGCTCTGCCGCATGGCGCATGCCGCCATCGGCCGCGATGAACCGGCTGCCGGCAATCGCACTGCGCAGCCGCTCTGTCGGCGTCAGCTCGCCGCCGAGCAGGATCGTGAAGGTCGTCTGGGTCATGGGCAATGCCCATAGCGCAAAGCAGGGGTCGAGGGAAAGGGGCGGGGCTTAACCGGGAGTGCCCTTATCGCGCCGTTCGAAGGCTTTTTCATAACCGTCGATGAAGCGCTCATAGAGTGCTGCGAAGGCATCGACGTCCGTGTCGCTCCAGCCGTCGAGGATTTCGGTGATCAACGACAGCTTCTGCGCCCGGATTTCCGACAGCAACCGCTGGCCGATCGGTGTCATCACCACGACGATGCGCCGCGCATCGGCCTGCGATGCTTCACGGCGAAGAATGTTACGGCTGACCATGTCGGCGACCACGCGGCTGGCGCGAGACGGATCGATCCGCAGCATTTCTGCAATCATCCCGACCGTCACTTCATCGGCCGGCTGCGCACGGCGCACGGCGTCAAGAACATCGAGGTGCGAGAGTTCGAGATCCGGCGCCACGCTCTGGATTGCCAGACGCCCGATCAGCCGGCGCCCGGTCATCAGCTTCATGCGTGTCATGCTCTGGCCGATGCTGGAAACGCTTTCGTTCTCCAGTGACAGCGGATCAAGCTCGTGAATGCGGGCGGGTTTCTCGTTCATGCGCCGAGCATAACAGAAGGCTTGCGCGAAGGAAATATGCCTGCGTCATTCTGGTGTCATTGACATTTATATGCTTTTGTCACATAAATTGGCGATCAAGATTGGAACTGTCTTCATGGATATGCAGCTTGCCTCCCAGCCGCTCGTGACGGATCCCCGCCGCAGGCTTATTCTCTTCCTGTTTCTGATGACCGCGATGTTCATGGCAACGCTGGACAATCAGATCGTCTCGACGGCGCTGCCGACCATCGTCGGCGAATTCGGCCACCTCGAACGCTTCGGCTGGATCGGCTCCGCCTATCTGCTGTCGCTGAGCGCCGTCATGCCCGTCTATGGCAAGCTCGGTGACCTCTTCGGCCGCAAATACGTGATGATGACCGCAATCGCGATCTTCACCGTCGGCTCCGCCGTTTGTGGTCTCGCCGTCTCGATGAACACGCTGATCGCCGCCCGCGTGCTCCAGGGCCTGGGCGGCGGCGGCATCATGGTATCGATCTTCGCCGTCAATGCCGATCTCTTCGAGCCGCGCGAACGAGCCCGCTACCAGAGCTATTCCAGCCTGGTGCTGATGGCCTCGAGCGCCATCGGCCCCGTTCTCGGCGGCATGATGAGCGATCTCTTCGGCTGGCGCTCGATCTTCCTCGTCAACGTCCCGATCGGTTTCCTTGTCTTGATCGGCCTCGCGCTGATGCTACCCTACCGCAAACCGCACCGCCGTCCGAAGATCGACTATGCCGGCGCCCTTCTGCTGGCGATGACGACGACGAGCATCGTGCTGATGGCCGATGGCAGCGAACTGTTCGGCTCGATCCTGGCGCCGCAGAGCCTGGGGATCATCGGTATCGGCGCGCTTTGCGCCATCGCCTGGGTCTTCGTCGAGCGCCGCGCCGCCGAACCGATCGTGCCGCTGTCGCTGTTCCGCAACCCGACCTTCCCGCTTCTCCTGATCATGTCGATTACCGGCGGTGGCATCGCTATCGGCATGGCCAATTACTTCGCGCTGTTCCTGCAGACGACCACGGGCCTGTCGCCCTCGCATGCCGGCCTGCTCTTCGTCATGTTGACCGGCGGCCTCGTCTGCGGCTCGCTCTTTGCCGGGCGCATGATCTCGCGCACCGGACGCTACAAGCCCTTCGCCATCGCCAGCCTCTCCTGCAGCGCTGTGGCCTTTGCACTCCTGACGCAGGTCCATGCCGGTACGCCGCTGCCGATTATAGGCTTGCTGATGATGCTGCACGGCATCGGCATCGGTCTGTCGCAGCAGGTGCCTGTGATCGGCGTCCAGAACGCCGCTCCGGCGCGTGACGTCGGCGCCGCCACCGGCTCCGTCACGTTGTCACGCATGGGTGGCGCATCGATCGCCATCTCGATTTATGGCGCCATCATCGGCTCGCAGCTTGCAAAAGTCGGCGTCTCCATTCCGGGCGTTGCCGATATCGAGCAGCTGACGCCAAAGATGATGGCAGCCCTCCCGGAAGCCAGCCGCCAGGCTGTCGCCGATGCCTATGCCAGCGCCTTCACGCCGCTATTCATGACCTCCTGCGCCTTTGCTTTGATTGGATTGATTGCAGCGCTTTCGCTGAAACCGGTCCAGTTGCCGCGCCACGGCGAGACCAAGAACGCGGCCGCGGCGGCCGAAGCCGCCGAGTAAAAGCAAGGGCGCGCTGCGCCCTTGTCATAAAGCCTTCATCGCTATACATCTGCCAACGCTCTAACGGGGTGCCCTGTATCCGCAAGGATATCTGGCTGAGAGGCTTTCAAGCCAACCCGCGGAACCTGATCCGGCTAACACCGGCGGAGGGATTAGACGCGTGACACCAGGCACCGCCCTTTTCCCCATGACACAACTTTTTAGGAGGAGGCGCGCCATGCCCGGCCGCAAACCATTGATCGCATCATTCGCCACGGCTTTCCTTGCCGCAACCGTCACTCTGTCGCAGGCGCAGGCCGCGGACAAGACGCTGACGGTCTACACCTACGAGAGCTTCACCTCGGAATGGGGCCCCGGCCCCAAGGTCAAGGAAGCCTTCGAGAAGACCTGCGCCTGCACGGTCAATTTCGTCAGCGTCGCCGATGGCGTGGCGCTTCTCTCCCGCCTCAAGCTCGAAGGCGCCTCGACCAAGGCCGACGTCGTGCTCGGCATCGATACCAACCTGATCACCGAAGCCAAGGATACCGGCCTGTTCGACGTAAGCGGCGTCGATACCAGCGCTCTCAAGGTGCCCGGCGACTTCAAGGACGATGTCTTCGTTCCCTATGACTACGGCCACTTCGCCATCATCTACGACACGCAGACCATCAAGAACCCGCCGAAAAGCATGCAGGAACTGGTCGATGGCGACCCATCGCAAAAGATCGTCATCGAGGATCCGCGCACCTCGACGCCCGGCCTTGGCCTGCTGCTCTGGGTGAAGTCCGTCTATGGCGACAAGGCGCCCGAAGCATGGACGAAGCTCAAGAGCCGCATCCTGACGGTGACGCCCGGCTGGTCTGAAGCCTATGGCCTGTTCACCAAGGGCGAGGCGCCGATGGTACTGTCCTACACGACCTCACCAGCCTATCACATGGTCGCCGAGAATACCGATCGCTATCAGGCCGCCGCTTTCTCCGAAGGTCACTATATCCAGATCGAGGTCGCCGGCCTGCTTAAGAACGCTCCTGACAAGGATCTTGCTCGTGACTTCCTGAAATTCATGGTCACACCGGGTTTCCAGGACACGATCCCGACCAACAACTGGATGATGCCTGTTGCGGCCACCTCCACGCCGCTGCCGGATGCCTTCGGCAAGCTGGTCAATCCGTCCAAGACCTTCCTGATGAGCCCGGATGAAGTCGCCAAAAAACGCAAGGCGTGGATCGACGAGTGGCTGGCAGCCATGAGCATGAACTGATGCTGCAGACGGCGGCGGAGCGGCGAAATGCGCTGGTGGGAGGGGCAATCGGCATCGCCGCCATCCTGCTTTTCATCGGCATCGCCGCCATCTCGCTTGCTGCCTCCGGCGGCAGCAATGCGTTCGCCGGCATCATCTCGGATTCCTACATTCTCCGCGTCCTTCGCTTCACGCTGCTGCAAGCCGTCCTTTCGACCTTGCTCTCCGTTATCCTGGCTCTGCCCGTCGCGCGGGCACTTGCCCGGCAACCTAACTTTCCTGGCCGTATTTGGATCATCCGGTTGATGGCCGTGCCGATGGGACTGCCCGTTCTGATCGGCGCGCTTGGGTTGATCGGCATTTGGGGACGGCAGGGCGTGCTCAATACCGCATTGCTCAAGCTCGGCCTGTCCGAACCCGTCACCATCTACGGACTGACCGGCATCTTGCTCGCCCACGTCTTCTTCAATCTGCCTTTGGCATGCCGACTGATGCTCGCCGGTCTGGAGAGACTGCCCTCCGAATACTGGCTGATGGCAAGCAATCTCGACATGCGCCCGCGCGCCGTTTTCCGCTTCATCGAATGGCCGGCGATCCGCGGCCTGATCCCCGGCATTTCTGGGCTGATCTTCATGCTCTGCGCCACCAGTTTCACGCTGGTACTGACGCTTGGCGGCGGACCAGCGGCAACGACGATCGAGGTGGCGATCTACCAGTCGCTGCGTTTCGATTTCGACCCGGGCCGAGCGGTAGCTCTGTCCTTGCTGCAGATTGCCCTGACCGGCCTCATCCTCGGCGCCATGTCGTTTCTCCCCGCCAGCCGTGATGAAGGGCTGACCGCCGGACGCCACTCCATGCGTTTCGATGGCAGAATGCCAATGGCAAAACTGTCAGATGGCCTGCTCCTCGCTCTCGCCACGGCTTTTCTAATCTCGCCATTGCTCTCCGTGTTGGTAGCCGGCCTGAGAGCCGACCTCCCGAAGCTGGTCGGCGAGCCGGTCTTCTGGCAGGCCGCAGCGATGAGCTGCGGCATATCCCTTTCCGCCGCCACATTGGCCCTTGTCGTGTCAGCAGCCCTGATCCGCGCCCGCCAGACCATCAGCGCAGACAAGCGCTCCAAGCGCGGCAGCCGCGCCCTCTACGCCGCGATAGGCGGAGCCTCGTCAATGGTGCTGCTGGCGCCTCCCGTAGTTCTTGCGACCGGCTGGTTCATGGCGCTCAGGCCATTCGGCGACGCCTCTGTTTTTGCGCCTGTCCTTGTGGTCCTGATCAATATGCTGATGGCCCTGCCCTTCGTCATGCGCGTGCTCGAACCGGCTTATCTCGTCCATCAGCGGCGCACCGCGCGCCTATCGGCAAGCCTCGGCATAACCGGCCAGGCGCGGCTGCGGCTCATCGACTGGCCGGGGCTGCGCAAGCCGTTGCTGACCGCCCTGTCTTTCGCCATGGCGCTGTCGCTCGGCGATCTCGGCGCTGTCGCCATGTTCGGATCCGATAGCTTTGTCACGCTTCCATGGCTGGTCTACAGCCGCATGGGAAGCTACAGAACCAACGATGCCGATGGCCTTGCGCTGATCCTCGGCGTCATTTGCCTATTGCTGACGATCGCCGGAACATCCGGCCAGGTGCGAGGACATGGTGCCGATGACGGCCGCTGATATCACCATGCAGAACGTTCGCCTGACGCTCGGCAGCCACGCCTTCCATTTCGATTGCACGCTGCCCCGCGGCCAGATCATTGCCGTGACAGGCCCATCGGGCGCCGGCAAATCGACCTTCCTCAATCTGCTGGCGGGTTTCGAGACGCCGGAGAGCGGCCGCGTTCTGCTCGCCGGACATGATGTTACCGGCAGTCACCCGGCCGAGCGGCCCGTCTCGCTTATCTTTCAGGACAACAATCTCTTCGCTCATCTCGATATCTTCACCAATGTCGGGCTGGGCATCAATCCGGCCCTGAAGCTCACACCGGCGGACCGCAGCCGCATCTCGGCCGCGCTGGCTCAGGTCGGCCTGACTGGCTTCGAAAAAAGGCTTCCGGCAACGCTTTCCGGCGGCGAACGGCAGCGCGCCGCCTTTGCCCGCGCCCTCGTCCGCAAGCGGCCGATCCTGCTTCTCGACGAACCCTTTGCCGCCCTCGACCCCAGCCTGCGCAACGGAATGGCGGAGCTTCTGACGGCAATGCAGCGCGAGACCGGAGCGACCGTCATCATCGTTTCACATGACCCCGATGAGGTTCGCCGCATTGCACAATATGGCGTTTTCATCGACCATGGCGCGATTGCGCTCGCCGCGCCGTTGAGCGAATATCTGGCTGATCAGAGCACGCCCGCATTGCGGCAATTTCTGCAGGGCTGACGAATATCCACGCCGCGATGGCACTTTCGCCACAATTTCATCGGAGCGAAAGAACTCCTTAACCACGCTAAGCTTGCTAAATTACAACGGCGCCATAATTACGCAGAGTCTCGCTATGCAACCGATGCGGAAATCAGCTACAGCAATGACGTCTGTTCCCCCGTTGTGCAATGCGAGAAGCGGGATGGACGCCTGTTGAACCCCGTTGGAAGTGGCCGGATCGAACATTTGGCGAGCCGGCCGAAAAGCAAGATGATTCGGAGAGCCAGACTGGACAGCATGACGACGTGGACGAGACCCGCGCCTTCCAGGAACGTGCTATCCGCTTTGCGTCAACGGGGACGGCATGCGCTGCTTTTGACGGCAGCTGCCATGGCTCTCAACGGCTGTCAGTCAATCATCGAACAGTCCTACCAGCCGACGGTTTCCCCCTCGTCAAATCCGCAGATCGTCGATGAGGTCCAGAAGAACGACCCGCGCGCCGCGATGGGTGCCCGGGAGCATCCGCGCATCGTCGCCAGCTATGGCGGCGAATACAAGGATGCCAAGACCGAGCGGCTTGTCGCCCGCATTGCCGGCGCCCTGACGGCGGTTTCCGAAAATCCGAGCCAGTCCTACCGCATCACCATCCTGAATTCGCCGGCGATCAATGCCTTCGCGCTTCCGGGCGGCTACCTCTATGTGACCCGCGGCCTGCTGGCGCTCGCCAACGACGCTTCCGAAGTCGCTGCCGTCCTATCGCATGAGATGGGCCACGTGACCGCGAACCACGGCATCGAGCGCCAGAAGCGCGAAGAGGCGGAAGTCATTGCCAGTCGCGTGGTTGCCGAAGTCCTGTCGAGCGATATCGCCGGCAAGCAGGCGCTCGCCCGCGGCAAGCTGCGTCTCGCCGCCTTCTCCCGCCAGCAGGAACTGCAGGCCGACGTGATCGGCGTGCGCATGCTGGGCGAGGCAGGCTACGATCCCTACTCGGCGGCACGCTTCCTTGACAGCATGGCCGCTTACAGCCGCTTCATGTCGGCCGATCCCGACGCCGACCAGAGCCTCGACTTCCTGTCGAGCCACCCGAATTCGGCCCAGCGCATCGAGCTTGCGCGTGACCACGCCCGCGCCTTCGGCCAGGAAGGCAAGGTCGGCGATAAGGGCCGTGACTATTATCTCGATGGCATCGACGGCCTGCTCTACGGCGACAGCCCGGAAGAGGGCTATGTGCGCGGCCAGACCTTCCTGCATGGCGGCCTCGGCATCCGCTTCGACGTACCGCCCGATTTCACCATCGACAACAAGGTCGAAGCCGTCATGGCGACCGGCCCGGGCGATGTCGCGATCCGCTTCGACGGCGTGGCCGACAGCAACAACCAGAGCCTGACGAACTACATCTCAAGCGGCTGGGTGACCGGCCTCGACCCGTCGACGATCCAGCCGACGACAATCAACGGCATGGAAGCCGCAACCGCCCGCGCCAGCGCCGATCGCTGGGATTTCGACGTAACCGTCATCCGCAACAACCAGCAGATCTTCCGTTTCCTGACGGCCGTACCGAAGGGCAGCACAGCGCTGCAGCAGACGGCGGACGTGCTGAGAGCAAGCTTCCGCCGCATGACGCCGGACGAGATGTCGTCGCTGAAGCCGCTGCGCATCCGCGTCGTCACGGTACGTGCCGGCGACAACATTACCACGCTCGCGGCCCGGATGATGGGCACCGATCGCAAGCTCGACCTTTTCAAGCTGATCAACGCCCTGCCGATGGGCGCGTCCGTTGCACCCGGCGACCGCGTGAAAATCATCGCCGAATAAAAAAGGCCCGGTGCGAACCGGGCCAGTCTGTGCTTCTGGGAGTAAAGACTACTTTCAGGCGTAGGCGGCCATATGCGGATCGGCGCTGACAAGCGCGCTGCGCAACTTTTCCATCGCCCGGCTCTCGATCTGGCGTACCCGCTCCTTCGAAATTCCGAGATCGGCGCCGAGCTCTTCGAGAGTCGCCCCGTCTTCGGCCAGGCGCCGTGCACTGATGATCTTCATCTCGCGCTCGTTGAGATGCGTCAGCGCCGAGGCCAGCCAGACGCGGCGGCGCTCGCCGTCGATCATGTTCGTCACCTGCTCGTCCGGCAGCGGCTCGTTGCTGACGAGGAAATCCATCTTCTCGGCACTGTCGGCGTCCCCGGAGACCGAAGGCGCCTGCAACGACGCATCGTTGCTCGAGAGCCGCGCATCCATCGTCTGCACGTCCGCAAGGCTGACGCCGAGCGCAGCAGCGATTTCCTGATGAATCGACTGCACGGTCAGCTGGGTGTCGCCACGCGCCAGCTTGGCGCGCAACCGGCGAAGGTTGAAGAACAGCGCCTTCTGCGCCGAGCTTGTGCCGCCGCGAACGATCGACCAGTTTCGCAGGATATAATCCTGGATGGAGGCACGGATCCACCAGCTGGCATAGGTCGAAAACCGCACTTCGCGTTCGGGCTCGAACCGCGCTGCAGCTTCAAGCAGACCGACATACCCTTCCTGGACGAGATCGCTCATCGGCAGGCCGAAATTGCGGAACTTGCCGGCCATTGAGATGACAAGACGCATATGCGCCATGGCGATCTGGTTGCGCGCGCCGCGGTCGTCATTGTCCTTCCAGCGGATCGCCAGCTGATGCTCTTCCTCGCGGGCAAGATAGGGAGCCGCCATCGCAATTTTGATCATGCGCCGGTCTGCAGACATGTTCCTCATATCGGTCTCCTAAAATCAGGCCTCGCGCCCAAACAAAAAACAACGAAGGTTGGTTTCCAGAACGTCGCCGCCCGGATCAAATTCAGCTCTCGAATGCAAAAGGCCTCTCTCCTGGACTTTTCAGGAGGAGGCCCTATCTCTTCAACAAGTACCGGTCAGACGGTCAGGCAGGATCTGATTCTTCAAGTTGCCGTTCCGGCAAAATGTGGAAGCCATGACCCACTCCTCGTCCAGCGTTCAAACCAGCGGACGAACGGTGGGCTCCACCGGTTTTTTGTCCGCACTTACGAGATTTAAACGCGTCAGCGCGGAAAAAGTTCCAATAAAAAACCCGGCTCGAAGGCCGGGTTTTTTGCAAGGAAAAACAAAGTGCTATTATGCGGCTTCGTCCTGGGAGTCGTCTTCTTCGATTGCCTTGCCGCGCTTCGGACCCTTGTTGAGGTTGGTCTCGACGAGACGGACGGCTTCCGTTTCCGACATCTTGTTCACGGCAGCGATTTCGCGAGCCATACGGTCGAGGGCAGCTTCATAAAGCTGACGCTCGGAATAGGACTGCTCCGGCTGGTTTTCGGCACGATAGAGATCGCGCACGACTTCTGCGATGGAAATCAGGTCGCCGGAATTGATCTTGGCATCATATTCCTGCGCACGGCGGGACCACATGGTACGCTTGACACGAGCCTTGCCCTGCACAACCTTGAGCGCGCGCTCAACGAAGTCGGTTTCCGACAGCTTGCGCATGCCGATGCTCATCGCCTTTGCGACCGGAACCTTCAGACGCATCTTGTCCTTTTCGAAATCGATAACGAAAAGTTCGAGCTTCATGCCGGCAACTTCTTGCTCTTCGATAGCGGTGATGGTACCGACGCCATGAGCGGGGTACACGATCGATTCACCGGTCTTGAAGCCGTGGCGAGCTGCTGAAGGTTTTTTCTGCTGGGTCGTCATACTAATCAAAAACTCCCTGTTACGCTTCCGGCGGCGGCCGGAGCCGGGTCAGTCAGGCCCGGATGAGACGGTAGAATTCCCGTCGGGTGACTTCACTCTGGTCCCACCAGACATAAGCAAAGAAATTCGTGCACGCGATTAACGATCGGACAGCTCAACTCGTTGATATGTCACGGAAACCGCGTACGGATTTAATTTGCTTTCGTGATGGTTTTGGGCACGCCTCGTGCCTCAAATGGGTCAGTCTCTAGAACCTATCACAAAAATATGAGGAAATCAATAATTTGGTGCGTGTGAGTCATGCGGGCAACACATGGCTCACATATTAGTGAAGCATCACTTGAAACGTTTAAGCGCCTTCTGAACCCGATTTCAGGCGGATTTCAGCGGCTTGGCTTCAGTCGCCTGAACCGGGCTTTTCGGAGAAGTACTTCTCGAATTTGCCGGTCTCGCCGTCCATTTCCTTGGCCTCGGGCATCGAGTCCTTTTTGACGGTAATATTGGGCCAGACGCTGGCATATTCAGCGTTGATCTTGAGCCATTTGTCGAGACCCGGCTCGGTATCCGGCTTGATCGCCTCGGCAGGACATTCGGGTTCGCAAACGCCGCAGTCTATGCATTCGTCGGGATGGATGACGAGGAAATTCTCGCCTTCATAAAAGCAGTCGACCGGGCAGACTTCCACGCAGTCGGTATATTTGCAGCGAATGCAATTGTCGGTCACGACATAGGTCATGAAAAACTCCAGGATTTCACGCGAGCGGGGAGACGAACCTGGAACGTCGCGTCTTTCCCTGTGCCGGAGGAGCAGCGTTGACTGGCTTGGGAGGCAAGAACGCAGTCCGGCGAGTTGATTGTGACGTATCGGCTTTACAGCCTGATTTCAAGGATTATCCATCTTCAAAAACCGGCGGCGCAGACAGAGTTTTCTAATCCTCGCCCGACTGGAGCCTGTCGATTGCCCGCCGCTCTTTCTTTGTCGGCCGTCCTGCCCCCGCGCCGCGGATCGCCTGCTCGTAGGCGGTGAGACGTTTCGTCTCATCTTCAGGCGGCGTGATGTTCTCGTAAAGGCGCTGCGCCTCTTCGAAAGGCCCCCGCCGCTCGCCCGGCAGTTTGACAAGGAGGACGACGTCCCGGCGATCGAGTTGCAGCTCGACGCGATCGCCCACCTTGACTGTCTGGCTGGGCTGGATGGCACGTTCGCCATTGATGCGAACGTGCCCTGATTGCACATGGCTTTGCGTCAGGGAGCGGGATTTCACCATGCGCGTGAAGAACAGCCACTTGTCGATGCGCTGGCGCGAACCGCTTGCTGGCTGTGTCTCCCCGCCCATCGATTACTTCTTCATCTGCTCCTTCAAGGCAGCGAGCTTGGCGAAGGGCGAATCCGGATCGATCGGCTTCTCCTTGCGCGGCGGCTTGGCCTCGAAGCGCAGCGGCTGGGCGCCGCCACGGTTGTTGTTGCGGTCGTTGCGATCCTTCCGGTCACCACGATCCTGACGGTCGCCACGCTGTTCGTTGCGATCGCCACGGCCCTGATGCGGCTTGCCGCCATCGCGGCCGCGCTGCTGGCGGTTGCCATCGCGGCCTTCGCGATTGCCTTCGCCGCGGTTGTTGCCTTCAGCGCCTTCGGTCGCGCCGCCCTGACGACGGTTGCCCTGCTGGCGCTCGCCGCCGCGGCGTTCGCCGTGGTTGCGCACCGGGCGCTGGTTGTCGTTGCGGCCGCCGAGGCGCCACAGCAGAACCGGCTTCGGCTCCTGCGGTTCGCCGCTTTCGGCTGTCACTTCGGCAGCTTCAGCAGGCGCTTCGGCAGCAACAGGCGCAGCCTCGGCAGCGGGTGCTTCTGCAGGTGCTTCCTCAGCACCATCCGCATCGTCGTGATCGGCCTTGTCGGATGCTTCTTCGGCTGGTGCCTCGCTCGCGGCCGGTGCAGCCGACGCATCTTGCGTGGCAAGATGGGCGGCAGCCTCTTCGGCCTTCACGGCATCCGCACGGTAACCGAGACCCTTGAGGATCTCTTCCATGTCCTCGAGCGTCGCGCCGAGGATGGAGAGCATTGCGGTCGTCGTCGTAAAGCGGCGGCCGTCATAGGCACCCTCGGGACGGTTTGCCTGACCCGGCTTCCACTGCAGCAGCGGACGGATGATATCGGCAAGCCGCTCGAGGATGTCGATACGAACAGCCCGTTTTCCAAGGAAACGGAAACCGGCAAGCTTGTAGAAGGTGCGCTCGAAGCTCGGATCGGTGACGACAGACGTACGTCCAGCCGCCAGAACCGGAATGAGGTCACCATAGCCAGGCTTGTCGAGACCGTCGTTCTTCAGCGCCCAGAGGAGCGTGATCAATTCAGCGGGCGCCGGCTTCAGAAGTGCCGGAACGAAGATGTGGTAAGCGCCAAACCGCACGCCGTAGCGGCGCATTGAGGCACGGCCATCCTGATCCAGCGACTTGACGTCGTCGGCGACGTCGCGGCGGAACAGTACGCCGAGATTCTCGACGAGCTGGAACGCCAGACCCTTTGCCAGGCCCTGCAGGTCTTCGGCGCGCGACAGATCGTCAAGCGGCTTAAGCACCGTGCTGATATGATGATTGACGAAGCGCTCGACGCGGGCGGCGACATGATCGCGCGCATTTCCGGTCAACTGCTCGTCAGCAAGCAGGATCACCCGCGGCCGCATGATGTGGTCGCTGCCCGAAAGCCGCGCCACGGGATCGCCGAGCCAGCGCACAAGGCCATCGGCACTGATCGCCAGATCGCCATTGCCGGCAGCATGCATGCGCGCAGCGCGCGCTTCGAATTCCAGAGCAAGCGCCTTTTGTGAAGCAGCCTGTACGGCCTTGGCGTCCGGTCCATCCGTTCCACCGATGGGCGTGAAGCGGAAACCGCTCAACTGACCCACATGATGTCCCTCCACGAAGACATCACCATTCACACTGATTTCAGCTTCCAGCATCGCATTCTCTCTCAGGCGCTTCATGAGCACAGATGTCCTGCGATCAACAAAGCGTTTCGTCAACCTTTCATGTAACGCATCGGACAATCGATCTTCGATTTCCCGCGTCTTTTCCTGCCAGTGTGTCGGATCGGCAAGCCAACCGGGCCGGTTCGACACATAGGTCCAGGTTCTTATCTGCGCGACTCGCGCCGAAAGCGTGTCGATTTCACCGTCCGTCCGGTCCGCACGATGCACCTGCTCCGCGAGGAAATCTTCGTTCACCGTGCCACGGCGGACGAGATCAGAAAAGAGGGTCGAGATCAGATCGGCATGCTGGGCCGGTGCGATGCGCCGGTAATCGGGCAGCGCACAAGCTTCCCATAGCTTTTCAACCCTTTCCGGCTTGGTCGCAAGATCAATAATTTCCGGATAGCGCGAAAGATGTTCCAGCGCCTGCTGATCGACCGAAGGCAGGGATCGCGTCAGCCCCTGGACGCTCGGTGGCTTTTCCAGGCTTGCGCGCAGCGATTGTATCGAGGCGAAGTCGAATTCCTTGGTCCGCCACTGCAGAACCTTGACGTTGTCGAACTCGTGCGCCTCGATCCGCTGCACCAGTTCATCACCAAAAGGCGCGACCTGCCCGGTGACGCCGAAGGTGCCATCGCGAACATGGCGGCCGGCACGCCCGGCGATCTGGCCAAGTTCTGCGGGATTGAGATTGCGGAACTGGTAGCCGTCGAATTTCCGGTCTTGCGCGAAGGCGACATGATCGACGTCGAGATTGAGCCCCATGCCGATCGCATCGGTGGCGACCAGATATTCGACATCGCCCGCCTGATAGAGCGCCACCTGGGCATTGCGCGTCCGCGGGCTGAGCGCACCAAGGACAACGGCCGCACCACCGCGTTGGCGCCGGATCAGTTCGGCGATCGCGTAAACTTCGTCAGCCGAGAAGGCGACGATCGCCGAGCGCTGCGGCAGCCGGGTAATCTTCTTCTGCCCGGCATAGAGCAGCTGCGACAGTCTCGGCCTCTCGATGACGGTAATTCCGGGCAGTAGCTGCTGGAGAATGGGGCGCATCGTGCCGGCGCCGAGCAGCAGCGTCTCGTCGCGGCCGCGCAGATGCAGGATGCGATCGGTGAAGATGTGCCCGCGCTCAAGATCTCCAGCGAGCTGCACTTCGTCGATCGCGACGAAGGCCGCCTTGGTTTCGCGCGGCATCGCCTCGACAGTGCAGACCGAGAAGCGCGCATGCGGCGGCGATATCTTTTCCTCGCCGGTGACCAATGCCACGTTCTGCACACCGACCCTCTCGACGACCCGGCTATAGACCTCGCGCGCCAGAAGGCGCAGCGGCAGACCGATCACGCCGGTGCCATGCGCGACCATGCGCTCGATGGCGTAATGCGTCTTGCCGGTATTGGTCGGCCCGAGCACCGCGGTCACACCGCGCCCACTCAGTATCATCGGCTGCGAATTCAGTGTCATGGTCCATGCAAGTGAGGCGGGGAGCCCCAGGGTCAAGTCAGCAGACAACACATGGACAGGGCAACCGGCAAACGCAAGAGCCGGATGATGCGAATGCGCTGCTAATTTGATTCAACAAGCGGCGCTAAGCCTCTGTTTTGAGATTCGGAACAGCTTGAGAACGAATCAGCGACGAATCGCAGACTCGCGGTGATTCAGCTTTTGTTCACGGCTAAGTATTGGTTTTGAATCAGCTTTTCCCACTAGATGCTGAATCACCGGAATCCGGCAATTTGCAGCAGGCGGTCTTGGACGGCCTCTTTTCATCCAGCGTCAACCGCAAAGACGGAAAACCCCGAAAACCACAGAATTAACCTTCGGGTCAAAGCCGGAACGAATCACAGACGAATCGCCGACAGCCGCAAATTCCGCTTTTGTTCGCCACTGCATATTGATGAACTGCGCGAACGGGCGCTATATGCAGCCTCCTTGATTGCAGGATCAGCATTGAAAATCGGGCGCCATTAACACTTTCCGCCCTGAGTTTGATGTTTCGTTAAAATTTTCTGCGGAACAACGGAACCTTTTTGAGCCTGACGCGTTTATACCGTCCCGCAGAATATAAGTTCCGGCACCATCAAGAAAACTCCATCCTGAAATTGCACGCACATAAGTTTAGCCGGGAACAAAAACCCGGCTACCGTGTTTATTGTCCATTCGTAACTCGCGGTGAGTTGAAGGACAGAAAACATGCTCAGTACGATACTTCTTATTATCCTTATTCTGCTTTTGATCGGCGCTCTGCCGAATTGGGGTTACAGCCGCGCTTGGGGCTATGGACCTTCTGGCGGTTTGGGGCTAGTTCTCGTCATTATCATTATCCTTGTCCTGATGGGCCGCATCTAAAGGCCATGTAACTGGGGAGTTGTAAGTCATGATGAAGAAGGTTGTTCTCGTTGCAGCACTCGTGGGTGCGCTTGCATCGTGCACGGCAACTGAGCAGGGCACCGCAATCGGCGCTGGCTCTGGCGCCCTTATTGGCGGTGCGGTTTCCAACAGCTGGGGCGGCGCAGCCGTCGGCGCCGTTGCAGGCGGCCTGGTTGGCGCTGCAGTCGGTAACTCGGTCGATCAGCGCAATGGCCGCTATTCGGGCCAGCGCGTCTATCGTGACCGCTACGGTTGCTACGTTGCCTACTCGAACGGCTCAACGCGCCGCGTTCGCTGCTAACAATAGACTGATCTTTTGAAAACGGGCGCCTTGGCGCCCGTTTTTGTTTCAACCGTTTGCGCTAGATCCCGGTGAGTGAACTCCCGGAACCTCGGCGCTTCTAGACGAAAAACTGTCCGCCATTCGCCGTGAGCGTCGAGCCGGTGATGAACCCAGCGTCATCCGAGGCCAGGAACACCACACAGCGCGCGATCTCTTCAGGTTCGCCAAGACGGCCAACCGGGATCTGCGGAATGATCCGCTCGTTCAGCACCTTTTCAGGAACCGCCAGAACCATCTCCGTGCCGATATAACCGGGGCAGACGGCGTTGACCGTGATGTTCTTCGCAGCACCCTCCTGCGCCAGCGCCTTGGTGAAGCCGAGATCGCCGGCCTTGGCGGCGGAATAGTTGACCTGCCCCATCTGGCCTTTCTGGCCATTGATCGACGAGATATTGACGATACGGCCGAAGCTGCGGTCACGCATGCCGCCCCAGACCTGATGGGTCATGTTAAAGAGGCCGGTGAGGTTGGTGTTGACGACCTCATGCCACTGCTGCGGGGTCATCTTGTGAAACATCGCGTCGCGGGTGATACCGGCGTTATTGATCAGCACGTCGATGGGGCCGAGCTCGGCCTCCACCTTGGCGATGCCCTCGCCGCAAGCAGCATAGTCGGAAACATCCCACTTGAAGACCGGGACACCGGTGAGGTCATGAAAGGCCTTGGCCTTCTCGTCGTTGCCGGCGTAGTTCGCCGCCACCTTGTAACCGGCGTTCTTGAGCGCCACCGAAATTGCTGCACCGATGCCACGTGTGCCACCGGTGACCAAAGCCACTCTGCTCATGTTTCGCTCCCCTATTATCACTTTCGATCAATGCCATTAAGGCATGGATCGCATGCTATTTAAAGTGCTTCCAGGCACATCGCGACGCCCATGCCGCCGCCGATGCAGAGTGTTGCCAATCCCTTCTTCGCGCCGCGGCGCTTCATTTCGAAAACCAGCGTGTTCAGAACGCGGGCACCGGACGCACCGATCGGATGGCCGATGGCAATTGCGCCACCATTGACGTTGACGATCGCCGGATCCCAGCCGAGATCACGGTTGACGGCACAGGCCTGTGCCGCGAAGGCCTCGTTGGCCTCCACCAGATCGAGATCGCCGACCGACCAGCCTGCTTTCTCGAGCGCCTTGCGCGATGCCGGGATCGGGCCTGTGCCCATGACCTGCGGGTCGACACCCGCGGTTGCCCAGGAAACGATGCGCACGAGCGGTTGGATACCGCGGCGCGAAGCTTCAGCTTCAGTCATCAGAACCGCTGCAGCAGCGCCGTCGTTGAGACCAGATGCATTGGCGGCAGTTACCGTCCCGTCCTTGTCGAAAGCCGGGCGAAGCTTGGTCATCGCTTCGATCGTTGCGCCGTGGCGGATATACTCGTCGGCATCAACGGTCACGTCACCCTTGCGGCCCTGGATGACGAAAGGAACAATCTCATCCTTGAAGCGGCCGGCCTTCTGCGCGGCCTCCGCCTTGTTCTGCGAGGAAACAGCGAACTGGTCCTGCTCGTCGCGCGAAAGCTGCCACTGGCGGGCGATGTTTTCCGCCGTGATCCCCATGTGATAACCGTAGAAGGCGTCTGTAAGGCCGTCCTTGATCATCGTATCGATCATCTTCATGTCGCCCATCTTGGTGCCACCGCGAAGATGCGCAGCGTGCGGCGCCATCGACATCGATTCCTGGCCGCCGGCGACAATGATCTTTGCATCCCCGGTTGCGATCTGCTGCATGCCGAGCGCAACAGCGCGCAATCCGGAACCGCACAGCTGATTGACACTCCAGGCCGTTGCTTCCTTGGGAACACCCGCCTTCATCGCTGCCTGACGCGCCGGGTTCTGACCCTCACCAGCCTGCAGGACCTGGCCGAGAATGACCTCGTCCACCTCTGCGGCATCGACGCCGGCGCGCTCCAGCGCACCCTTGATGGCCGTTGCTCCGAGTTCGTGTGCAGGGACTGTGGCAAAGGCGCCATTGAAAGAGCCGACCGCTGTGCGGGCTGCGCTGGCGATGACGATGGACGTGTTGCTCATGGAAAGCCTCCTCGCGTTTCAGCACTTTATATAGGTCGAAACTGGCAAAGCTTTTAGCCCGAGTCAAACGCCAAGACCGTCATATGGCAATTTTAGCCCGTACTTACGAAGACGCGAAATATGACGGGAATAAAAGGGGTTGCCGCATCGCACAAAGAGATTGTCACCGGCGTTCTTTTGCGTCTACATTCGATATTGGAGGAATTTCCACATCATCAGACGGGGTTCAGGAGACTGATATGGCGAAGAATGAGGGTCAGATAGTCATCAAGAAATACGCCAATCGCCGACTCTATAACACAGGCACCAGCACCTACGTGACGCTGGAAGACCTGGCGGAGATGGTGAAGAAGGGCGAGGACTTTACGGTCCAGGATGCCAAGTCCGGCGATGACATCACCCACTCGGTATTGACCCAGATTATTTTCGAGCAGGAATCGAAGACCGGCAACACGCTGCTGCCGATTTCCTTCCTTCGCCAGCTGATCACCTATTATGGCGATCAGATGCAGATGGTCGTTCCGAGCTTTCTCGAACACTCCATGAAGGCCTTCACCGAGCAGCAATCGCAGATGCGCGAGCAGGTGACCCGCGCCTTCGGCGAAACGCCGATCGGCAAGAACCTGCAACTTCCGATGCAGATGGTCGAGGAGCAGGTGCGCCGCAACACCGAGATGTTCCAGCAGGCGATGCAGATGTTTTCGCCCTTCATGACCCCTCCTGCCAAGGAGACCAAGAAGGCTGAAGCCAAGGACATCGACGAGCTGAAGGAACAGCTGAGGGCGCTTCAGAACAAGCTGGACAATCTCTGATCTCCGGGCGTTTCGAGGAAACGCTCTAAAGCCCGATCGAGACGTCTCGCCCCGCCGTCCGGATCGAGACGGCAAAACCACCGATCACATCGATCAGCGCAATCGTCATCAAGATGAAGAACACCTGGGTCGCCGCATCCTGGACGAGCAGAAACTCGACCAGGAAAGCGATGAAGACGAGCATCGACAGCATGTGATTGATCAGGCTGCCGGAGCCGTTACGCGTCGCCTTCAATATCTCGAAGAATAGCACCACAAGCGCGATGACGATGAAGAGATCGCCGAGCGACATGCTCCAGATCGCGCCTGAGATCATCGACAAAACGATGATGTCGTGCTGAAGCGCCGGAATACCGCCGCTCCCCATCAGGCCGAGCATTGCCATGTTGTAAAGAATAAATGGAATGATCATCAGCGGCATTGCACCAAGCATCTCGGTCTGTTCTCCCTCTATTCAGGGAATACTGCCGTAGATCGCCGTCTCACTTCAAGACAATTGCGAATATCGTGGTGCGCAAACGCAAAAAGACCGGCTGAAAAGCCGGCCTTTCAATCTGGAAAACCAGAAACAGGAACAGGAAAGCTTATGCGCTTTCCTTCGGCGTCAGAACCTGACGACCGCGATACATACCGGTCTTCAGATCGATATGGTGCGGACGGCGCAGCTCGCCGGAGTTCTTGTCTTCAACATAGGTCGAAGCCTTCAGTGCGTCTGCAGAACGGCGCATACCGCGCTTGGACGGGCTCGTTTTTCTCTTCGGTACAGCCATTTCTCGTACTCCACTTCACGGGCAACACATTTCCGGCCAGACTGGCGGCCGAAACGACATGTCGCGATTTCGGAAATTTTGCGCGCTTATACATGCGATAAACGGCCTTGACCAGTCCCTAAACAGATTTTTTGAGAATCCTTTGATTCCCGTTCAAACCTCATCGTGCGGCACGATCCACGGTTCGGCGCGCGCAGCCTCTTCCCACTTCCGCCAGGCGGGATGCGCCTTGACGGCCGCCATATAGCTCAGCGTATCGCCGGATGTCACGAGGTCATAGACATCGAAGCGATTGACGACAGGTGCAAACATCGCATCGGCAGCCGAAAAGCTGCCGAACAGGAACGGTCCACCGGACTGCTCCCGCAACTCCCGAAAGATCGTCTCGATACGCAGGACGTCGGCCATCACGCCATCGACAAGCGCAATCTTGCCTTTCGGACGGCGAATGTTCATCGGGCAGGCATTCCGAATGGCCCGGAACCCGGAGAGCATCTCCATCGAAACGGAGCGGGCGGCGGCCCGCTTCGCACGATCCTTCGGCCATAGCCCGGCTTCGGGATAGAGTTCGGCAACATACTCGATGATCGAAAGCGATTCCCAGACGCGGACGTCACCATGATGCAGCGCCGGAACACGACCAGTTGGCGAAAATTCCTTGAAGCGCGGGTTGCCTGCCTCGAAGTCGAAGGGAGTGAGAACTTCCTCGAAGGGAATGCCCGCTGCCTCCATGGCGATCCACGGCCGGAAGGACCAGGAGGAATAGTTCTTGTTGCCGATATAGAGCGTGAGCTTGTCCA
Organism: Hyphomicrobiales bacterium; assembly: GCA_900465675.1. Classification (GTDB taxonomy): domain Bacteria; phylum Pseudomonadota; class Alphaproteobacteria; order Rhizobiales; family Rhizobiaceae; genus Rhizobium. The sequence goes on from UBJR01000019.1 coordinate 55,584, forward strand.
TGAGCCGATCCATGCGCTGTTTCAGCTCTATCTACCGGCCGCCGCCCCTGCTCACCAATGAATTATTCGCAGCTCAATCATAAATGCATCTGATGTAATCGCCGGCACCCTGGGCGCGGCGCTCGATCACCGCCGCAAGCCGCCTCAGGCCGCGGCCGGGCTTGCCGGCATTGCGGTCGATCGGGTTGGGCAGCGAGACGGCCAGCAGCGCCGCCTGGCGGCGTGACAGCTTGGACGCCGGAACTTTGAAATGATAGCGCGCCGCCGCCTCGATGCCGTAGATACCCGGCCCCCATTCGGCGATATTCAGATAGATTTCCATCAACCGCCGCTTGGTCCAGACAAAATCGGAGGCGACGGCCAGGGGCAGCTCAAGACCTTTGCGCACAAAGGAGCGGCTGTTCCAGAGAAACAGGTTCTTTGCCGTCTGCATCGGGATCGTGCTGCCGCCGCGCGTCGAGGCGCCATCCAGCGTATCCTCGATCAGCATTCGCATCTCACCCCAATCGACACCGCCGTGGAAGCAATACTGCCCGTCCTCGGACATCATCACCGACTGCACCAGCGCCGGTGAGATATCGTCCAGCGATACCCATTGGCGATCGTAGCCGCGCAAAAGCACAAGATCGCGCAGCATCAGCGTCGAGACCGGATGAATGAAGGGAATGAGATAGAGGATGATCAGCGCATAAGGCAGGACGCATAGAGCCAGGATGCCAAGCACGATGCGGGCAGGCAGCGAGCGGCCGCGCAGCCATGCATACATCCGCCGATGAGCCGGCATGGCGATGCTTTCCTCTCTCTCCGGCGTTATATCCAACGTCTAGCCCAGACCTGTTCCCTGCGTCCTCCATACCGTCTGAGAAAGGCCAAGGCCAGAGCACAACGGAAATCTTGATCTCTCCATCTACAATTCCGTTGCGCCGCGGGCTTTGCTCATGCCAAACAGCGGCCATGAACGCCAGTCCAGACCCATTTTCCGAACGGTTGAAAAGCAACGCCAGAGAGATCGAAACGCTGCTGGAAGCGCTGCTTTCGAAAGACGTCTTGTCCGACGAGATCGCCCGGCCGGAGAGCCTGCGCGCCGCCATGCATTACGCCGTGCTGAACGGCGGCAAGCGGCTGCGTCCGTTCCTGGTTATCGAAAGCGCTCTCCTGCTCGGTGGCGACAGACAGACTGCGCTGCGGGTCGGCGCAGCACTTGAATGCGTTCATTGCTATTCGCTTGTTCACGACGATCTCCCGGCCATGGACGACGACGATCTGCGCCGGGGCAAGCCGACGGTGCACATCGCCTTCGACGAAGCGACCGCCATTCTGGCCGGCGACAGCCTCCTGACCTACGCTTTCGACATCATCGCAGCGCCCGAGACCGCGCTTTCCGACGCCTGCAAGACCGCACTGATCCTGGCGCTCGCCCGCGGCTCTGGCCTCGGCGGCATGGCCGGCGGCCAGGCACTTGATCTGGCAGCGGAAAAGCAGGCGCCCTCCGCCGATGGCATCATTACATTGCAGGCTATGAAAACCGGCGCCCTGATCCGCTTCGCCTGCGAGGCCGGCGCGATCGTCGCTGGCGCCGCAGACAACGAGCGCAAGCGCCTCCGGGCTTTTGGTGAAAAGATCGGCCTCGCCTTCCAGCTCGCCGACGATCTGCTGGACATCACCTCGGACGCCGAGACCATGGGCAAGGCAACTGGCAAGGATGCCGGCCGCGGCAAGGGCACACTCGTTGCCCTCAACGGTATCGAATGGGCAGAAACGGAATTGCGCCGCCACGTCCAGGACGCGACGGCGCTGCTCGAGCCCTACGGCGACACAGCAGCGACGCTTGCCGCCACCGCGCGCTTCGTTGCCAACCGCAAGAGCTGATTGAGAGCGCCGGGCAGTCCGGCGCCGATATCTACGCGTTTGCCAGGCGCCCTACCTCAGCCGATACCGGCCGCCGCAGGATGGCAACAACCATCAACCCGCCGATGACGCTGATATGCTCGATAGCAAAGAGCATCTCGAAGAAGGCGGCCTCACCGGTCATCGTCCAGAAGGCATGCGCGACCGGGATCGTCAGTGCCGTGAAGACGCCGAGCGCCCCGGCTCCCAGCCAGACATTCCAGCCCGAAATCACCAGCGCCGAACCGCCGAGCTGAACCATGATGACCAGGGCAGCCATCGGCGCTGCCGGCAGCACGCCATATTTTTCCATCTCGGCGACGGCACCGGCAAAGTCGAAGAGCTTCGCAAGGCCGCTGGACCAGAAGACGAATGTCACCAGCACACGGGCGAGTATGCCGAGGACAGGCGACGACAGGAGCTTGTCGATCAACATATCCGCTCCTTCCTCAGGCTGCCGGTGCGAGCGGGATATCGATGCCGAAGCGGGCGGCCGTCTCGACAATCTTCGGAATGTTGGGCGGCAGCATTTGCGGAAACTGCGTCGTTCCCGGCGGCAACGGCTCGCCGACAGCCACGAAGAATTCTTCGTGCAGATCACCGGGAAAGTTGATCAGCAGCAGCTTCGACGGCTTGTCGTCAATGTTGCGGAAGGCATGCATGGTTCCCGGCGAGACATGCACGAACTCACCCGGTCCGCAGATCTTCGTCTCATTGCCGACCATGATCTCATAGCTGCCCTCGAGAATGAGAAACGCTTCCTGATCGGTCTGCGTGTGTGGCGGCGGGCCGGCATTCGGCGCGGTAAGAACTTCGATCACGGTGAAGCTGCCTTTCGTATCGGCATACCGTGCGCGAAAGGTCAGGATATTGCCGATGAAGTGAACGGTCATCGGCGTATCCGCCGATTGGTCTGGTTTTGTCGGAATGGAATTCATTGACTTGTGCCCCCAGGCGTTTGTGATACACTCAACTCTTAATGAGATATTAGTCTCATAATGAGGTAAAAATGGACAGTCAAGAAAAAAGATTCGAGCGTGTGAACCAGAAGCGCCGTACGCGCAGCGAACTGCTGCGCGCCGCACGGCAGATCGTCGAGCGAGGGGGACACCCGTCCGTTGCCGATGTTGCTGATCTGGCGGGAATTTCTCGCGCCACCGCCTATCGCTACTTCTCGACGCCCGACGAGATCATCCGCGAAGCGGTGCTTGATGGTGTCGCTGATGTCATCAGCATCGAACCGGCCACCCAAGGCGCTGGCGTAAATGAAGCCGAAGCGCGAACGGACAAGCTGGTCTCCGATATCTTCCGGATGATCCTCGGAAATGAGAGTGTCTTCCGGGCCCTGCTCGGCAATTCCGTCACCGGCCAATCGCAGGTCCGCCGCGGCGGACGGCGCATCCCGTGGCTGAAGGAGGCACTATCGCCGCTTCAGGCACGCATTTCCTCGAAGCAGTTCGACAAGCTCATCCATGCCCTGTCGCTGGTCACCGGCATCGAATCCGTCGTGGTGATGCGGGATATCTGCGAGCTCGAGCAGGATGAGGCCGAGAAAACCCTGCGCTGGACGGCGAAGGCCATCCTGAAAGCGGCTCTGAATGAAAGTGATCTCAAGACGGCGTGACAGCAGACGAAAACTCTGACAGGTTCACGCTTTCCCGCCGAAGAGCAGCCCCATGCACGACACGCTATCCTATCTCCCGTCCATCATGCCCGCCTATATCGCTTACGTGATAGCGGTCATCAGCCCCGGCCCCGCCATCCTGGCGATCGTCGCGACCTCGATGACGCAGGGGCGCAAGGCGGGGATGACGATCGGCGTGGGGATTTTCGGCGGCTCGTTCACCTGGGCCTGCGCGGCAGCCCTCGGGCTGGCGACGCTGCTGCATACTTACGCGATCGCGCTGGAGATTTTGAAGGTCTTCGGCGGGCTTTATCTGCTCTACCTCGCCTACAGGGCCTTCAAGGCGATGCGTGCTGGAAATGACCTTCAGCAAGCGCAGGAAGTGAAGCCGCTATCGGCGCGGGCGCTTCTGTTCAAGGGTTACGGTATCCACGTCACCAATCCGAAGGCGATCTTTGCCTGGCTCGCCATCATCGCGCTCGGCATGCCGCAGGGCGCACCGGGTTCGGTCGCGGTCCTCATCGTCGCCATCTGCCTGACGACAGGCTTTGCAATCTTCATGGGATATGCGGTGCTGTTTTCGACCCCGCATGCGCTGAAGGTCTACCAGAGCCTGCGCCGCTGGATTGAAGGCGCAATGTCCGCCTTCTATTGCTTCGCCGGGCTGAAGCTCCTCACCAGCCGCATCTAGCGGCTGGCTTCTTACTCGGCCGCGGTCTTCTGGCCGAAACGCTTCTCGATATAGTCGGCAACCAGCGCCTCGAAATCGCCCGCGATATTCGGGCCGCGCAATGTCAGCGCTTTCTCACCGTCAATGAAGACGGGTGCGGCAGGCGTCTCGCCGGTGCCCGGAAGAGAAATGCCGATATCGGCGTGCTTGCTCTCGCCGGGGCCGTTGACGATACAGCCCATGACAGCAACGTTCAGCGCCTCGACACCCGGATATTTCTCACGCCAGACCGGCATGTTCTTGCGGATGTCGTTCTGAATGTTCTGCGCCAGTTCCTGGAAAACCGTCGATGTCGTGCGGCCACAGCCGGGGCAGGCGGCAACCACGGGAATGAACTGCCGGAAGCCCATGACCTGCAAGAGTTCCTGCGCCACCTGCACTTCGCGCGTCCGGTCGCCGTTCGGCTCCGGCGTCAGTGATACACGGATCGTATCGCCGATACCGTGCTGCAGCACATAGCCCATGGCCGCCGAGGAGGCGACGATACCCTTCGAGCCCATGCCGGCTTCCGTGAGGCCTAGATGCAGGGCATGGTCGGAGCGCTCCGACAGCATCGAATAAACGGCAATCAGATCCTGCACCTGGCTGACCTTGGCGGACAGGATGATGCGGTTGCGCGGCAGGCCGATCTCTTCGGCGAGATTGGCCGAGATCAGCGCCGACTGGACGATGGCCTCGCGGGTCACCTGGCGTGCTGAAAGCGGTGAGCCCGCCTCGGCATTCTGGTCCATCAGCGCCGTCAGCAGATCCTGATCGAGCGAACCCCAGTTGACGCCGATGCGCACCGGCTTGTCGTAGCGGATCGCCATCTCGATGATCTCGGCGAACTGCTTGTCCTTCTTGTCCTTGAAGCCGACATTGCCGGGGTTGATGCGGTATTTCGCGAGAGCCTCGGCACAGGCGGGATGATCGGCAAGCAGCTTGTGGCCGATATAATGAAAGTCGCCGATCAGCGGCACGTCCATACCAAGACGCAGCAGGCGCTCGCGGATCTTCGGCACGGCAGCGGCACTTTCGTCGCGGTCGACAGTGATGCGGACCATCTCCGAACCGGCCTTGAACAGCGCGGCGACCTGCGCCACCGTCGCGTCGATATCGGCCGTATCGGTATTGGTCATCGACTGCACGACAACAGGCGCGCCGCCTCCGACAATCACTCCGCCGACATCGACGGCAACGGAAGAGCGGCGCGGTTTCGGATCAAAATCCGTGGCTGAAGACATGAATAGAGCTCTTGGACCCTTTGAAAATCGTGCCTTTCAGGTGGATCATGCCTGCCTGCTTGTCAACCGCCCTGCGCTTCACTTTTGTTGGCGGCCTAATGGCCGCCACCCGAGGCGCCGTCGGCATAGCGCGCCAATCTCGAGAAGATCAGAACGACAACCAGAAGGGCCGGCAGCGCCATGAACACCGTCGAGAAGCCGATATGCTCGGCGACGAAACCGATTGCCGAAGGCGCAACCAGCATCCCTGAATAGCCCATGGTCGTCACCACCGAGATGCCGATTCCGGGTCTCAGGCCTGGCACGTTGCCGGCCGCCGAAAAGGCGATCGGCACCATGTTGGAAATGCCGATACCGCAGAAGGCGAAGCCGACGATCGCAAGCTCCGCAGTCGGGGCAAGGGCGGCAATTAGCATGCCGACGATCGCAAACAGCGTGCAGACACGCAGCGTCATCACGCCGCCGAACCTGTCGCGCACCATATCGCCGGCAAAGCGCATGATCGCCATGGTCAGCGAGAAGGCAGCGAAACCGAAGCCCGACAGAGCGACGGATGCTCCCATTTCCTGGCGCAGATACAGTGCGCCCCAATCCAGCACCGCGCCTTCCGGCACCATGGAGAACAGCGCCATCAAGCCGAGAAGCCATGGCAGCGGCACCATCGGCAGGCGGGTCTTTTCCTTCTTCTCGTCCGGATGCGGCGGGTCCGAAAGCATCATCGGCCATGCAACGGCAAGAAAGGCGGCGGCAAGCACCGTCGCAAGCCCGGCGTGACCGAGCACGCCGATCTTGGAAATCAGCAATCCGCCGAGCCCGGAACCGATCAACCCGCCAAGACTCCAGAAAGCGTGGCAGGACGACATGATCGCCCGGCGCATCGACTTCTCGACAACTACCGCATTGGCATTCATGGCAACGTCCATGGCGCCGACGAAGCCGCCGAAGAGGAAGAGCGCAATGCTGCCGGTGATGACATTCGGCGCAACGGTCAGCGCCAGAAGGATCGGCAGCAGGCAGATGGCCGTCGCCAGCGAGACGACGCGCGAGCCATGCTTTGCGATCTTCGCACCGGCAATCGGCATCATCGTCAGGGAGCCAACGCCGAAGACCAGGATCATCAGACCGAGCTCGAATTTGCTGATGCCGAGCCTTTCGGCAAATTCCGGAATTTTCGGTGCCCAGCAGCCGACCAGAAAGCCGTTCATCAGAAACAGCAGCGAAACCGCGACCCGGCTCTTCGGCATGAATCCGCGCTGCACGCCCGGCATCGCATGTAGTTGATTATCCATTGTCCCGTCTCATTCATCACCGCCTGCCTCTTTGGCAGGTCATTTCAATTCAATTCGCCGCCGCGGCCTGCACCGTGCGGCACCCCCGCTCGCGATAGGCCGCGAGCAATGTTTCATCGGCGTCATGCTCGACCACGAGGCATTCGCAATGCGCCACCGGCAGCACGCTATGGGGTGCTGCCGTGCCGAATTTCTCCGATGTCGCGGCAACCAGAACCTGGCGGCTCTTGGAGGCTGCGAACCGCTTGAACTCGGCGTCCTCGAAGCCGAAGGTCGTGACTCCGGCTTCCAGATCGACGCCGCAAGCACCGAGCACGCACAGATCCGGAGACAATTGCTCCATGTCGCGCAGCGCCTTGGCACCGAGCGCGCCGCCGACCTGCCGGTCGATCAGCCCGCCGATAAGGATGACGTTGATACCCGTCTTGTCGAGCAGCGCTGCGGCAATGGCCGGCGCATTGGTGGCTGCCGTCAGCAGCATCTCCTGAGGAAGGGCGTTGGCGATCGCGAGATTGGTGCTGCCAGCGTCAAAGAAAACGGTCGATCCCGCCTTGATCTGCGAGACTGCCGCTTGTGCCAGCGACTGCTTGCGCTCGAAGGCGACGCTCATCCGCTGCTTCAGACTGCCGCCCGCCGGCGAAATCGGCAAAGCGCCGCCATAGACGCGCTCGCAAAGTCCAGCCGCCGCCATCTCGCGAAGATCGCGGCGAACAGTATCTTCGGATACGCCAAATTCGGCGGCAAGCTCCGCTGCCAGCACGCGGCCATGCGTCTGCAGCTTCAGCGAGATGATGCCTTGCCGCTCCCGCAGCAACATTTCGTTCACATTCATCCTCGATCCCGACACGAACAGGCACAAACAAACACAAACGTGCATAAACATATAATCGCATGCATGCAATGGGGTCATCGGCACACGTTTATTGACGCCCTGAAACAAGCCGCGCTAAAAGTGCGGCAAATGAGAAAAATATTCGCAGTTGCCGATTTTCTTTGCAGTTTTCTACGCTTCGCACCGCCTTGTTTTCTGCGATCAATGCGGCATTGAATTTCCTCCTTTACGGAACAGAAAAATGAAAATCCTGAAGACCATCGCCACCGCAGCCCTGATCTCCGCCGCAGCCTTTGCTGCTCATGCTGGCGAAAACCTCGCCGCCATCAAGTCCGCGGGCGTTCTCAAGATCGGCACGGAAGGCACCTACGCGCCCTTCACCTATCACGATGACAGCAACAAGCTCGTTGGCTTCGACGTCGAGATCGGCGAAGCCGTCGCCGCCAAGCTCGGCGTCAAGGCCGAGTTCGTCGAAGGCAAGTGGGACGGCCTGATCGCCGGTATCGACGCGAAGCGTTACGACACCGTCATCAACCAGGTCGGCATCACCGATGCGCGCAAGCAGAAGTACGACTTCTCCGAGCCCTACATTGCCTCGAAGGCCGTTCTGATCGCCCGCACCGACGACGACAGCATCAAGTCCTTCGCCGATCTGAAGGGCAAGAAGGCCGCTCAGTCCCTGACCAGCAACTTCGGCAAGCTTGCCGAGCAGTCGGGCGCCGAGCTCGTCGGCACCGATGGTTTCGACCAGTCGATCCAGCTCGTGCTGACGAAGCGTGCAGACGCAACCGTCAACGACAGCCTCTCCTTCCTCGACTTCAAGAAGCACAAGCCTGATGCGCCGGTGAAGATCGTCGCCCAGCAGGAGAATGCCGATTATTCCGGTATCATCATCCGCAAGGGCGAGCCGGAACTGCTTGAAGCGATCAACAAGGCTCTCGTCGACATCAAGGCCGACGGCACCTACAAGAAGATCGCCGACAAGTATTTCGGTCAGGACGTTTCCAAGTAACTCCGTTGCGCCGGTTTTCCCGCGCATCGACTTAATCTATAGAGTGTAGAGCGTCCGGCGATTTCGCCGGACGTATCTTTTTCAGAGGGTCGTCCCGTGCCTCATTGGCTTCAACTGATGGCGGAATCGCTGCCTACCCTTTTGTGGGGCGGCATCAAGTTCACCATCCCGCTTACGCTGCTCTCATTCTCCTTCGGACTGATCCTCGGATTGGCAACGGCCGTCGCCCGGCTGTTCGGCCCGGCACCCTTTGCGGCAATTGCCCGCTTCTATGTCTGGATCATCAGAGGCACGCCGCTGCTCGTCCAGCTTTTCGTCATCTTCTACGGCCTGCCCAGCATCGGCATCCTGCTCGACGCCTTCCCGGCTGCCCTGATCGGCTTCACGCTCAATATCGGCGCCTACAGCTCCGAGATCATCCGTGCCGTCATCTCATCGGTGCCAAAGGGTCAGTGGGAAGCCGCATATTCCATCGGCATGAACTGGCGCCAGGCGATGACCCGCACTGTCCTCCCACAGGCAGCCCGTGTCGCGGTGCCGCCGCTCTCGAATACGTTCATTTCGCTGGTCAAGGACACCTCGCTTGCCGCCGCCATCACCGTGCCGGAACTCTTCCAGGCCGCGCAGCGCATCGTGGCGACGACCTATGAGCCGCTGATCCTCTATATCGAAGCCGCTCTCATCTACCTCGTCCTCAGCTCCGTCCTTTCGACGCTGCAGGTGCGGCTGGAGCGCCGTTTTGCCCGCTATGGCGGCATGCTGGAGGCAAACGCATGATCGAGCTCTCCAATATCGAAAAACGCTTCGGCGACGCCGTCATCCTGAAGGATATCAGCATCCGCATTCCCGAAGGCAGCGTCACCGCGCTCGTCGGCCCCTCGGGTGGTGGCAAGAGCACGCTGCTGCGCTGCATCAACCTGCTGGAAATTCCAACGGCCGGTTCCGTCCGCATCGGCGAGGAGACGCTGGATTTCGCGCCCGGCAAGCGCACCGGCTGGCAATCGATCCAGAAGATCCGCCGCCAGACCGGTATGGTTTTCCAGAATTTCCAGCTTTTCCCGCATCAGACCGCGATCGAAAACGTCATGGAAGGACTGGTCACCGTTCTCAGATGGCCGAAAGAAAAGGCCCGCGAGCGTGCCATGGAGCTGATGACCAAGGTCGGCATGGCCCACAAGGCGGATGCCTGGCCCTCGACGCTGTCAGGCGGCCAGCAGCAGCGCGTGGCAATTGCCCGCGCTCTCGCCCCGTCGCCACGCGTGCTGCTCTGCGACGAGCCGACCTCGGCACTCGACCCGGAACTCTCGGCCGAGGTGGTCGATGTTCTCGGTAAGCTTGCAAACGAGGGAACCACGATGGTGATGGCGACGCATGACCTGCGTCTCGCCTCGAAGATCGCCAACAATGTCGTCTTCCTGGAGGCGGGTAGCGTCGTCGAAACCGGCAGCGCCAAGGCAATCTTCACCGCACCCGAGCGCGAGCGCACCAAGCGCTTCATCTCGACAATCAACGCCGCCCATACCTACGATATCTAGGCACGGGCGGCGCAAGGTCCGGTCTTAGCCAGCGCGCGCAGCCTTCAGCGCCTTGCCCCACCAGATCAGCTGCTCGAGCTGGTTCTTGGCGGCCTCGGCAAGATGCGGATAGTCGTTCAGGCTCTTCCCATCCTTGGCGACGGAAAGATATTCCGGGAAGCTGATGTGGACGCCGGTCCTGACCGACGCGGCGCTCATTTCGACGAAGACCAGCCGCAGATGCTCGACCGCACGGGCACCGCCGACGCCGCCATAGCCGACGAAGGCAACCGGTTTCTGGATGAAATCGCCAAGATCGATGGCGTTTTTCAGCACTGCCGTCGGGGCATGATTGTACTCGGCGACCGTGAAGATGTAGCCGTCGAATTCACGCAGCTTCTTTTTCCAGCGCTCGGCCGTCTCGCTTTCGGCCTCGCTTGCAGATGCTTCACCGAAGAATGCCATCGGATAATCGAGAAGATCGAGCACCTCGACATCCAGCTCCGGACGCTCGGCGGCGATCGCGGAGATCCACTTCGCAGGATGATCGGCAAAACGCCCGATACGCGTGCTTCCAACGATAACGGCGATTTTGAGCTTGCTCATTGTGACCCTTTCCTGATCCGCAAATGATTGGAAAGGTCTGGATACTAGGCCAAGGTTGAAACCCGGCAAGCCCAAAGGCGTCAAAGACGGCGTCGCCACGATAGTTTATTGCAACAAGACGAGCTCGGGAGGCGGGCGACAGGCCCGCCTCCCGTAAGACTTAGGCAGAGTAGGATACCAGCAGGTCCTTGGCATCGATCTGGTCGCCGGCCTTGACGAGAACTTCGGCGATCGTGCCGTCCTTCTCGGCGTGGATCGCCGTTTCCATCTTCATCGCTTCGATCGACACCAGCACATCGCCGGCATTGATCGCCTGACCTGGCGACACGAAGACGCGCGAGATGACACCCGGCATCGGCGCGCCGACATGGGCGGCATTGCCCGGCTCCGCCTTGCGGCGGGCAGCAGCACCCGATGCGCCATGGGCGCGATCCGGCACCTTGATGCGGCGCGGCTGGCCGTTGAGCTCGAAGAACACGGTGACCATGCCCTGGCTGTCGGTGCCGCTCATCGCCTGATTGACGACGACGAGCGTCTTGCCCTTCTCGATATCGGCAAACAGCTCCTCGCCATCGCCAAGGCCGTAGAAATAGGCAGGTGTCGGCAGAACCGAAACCGGGCCGTAAGTGTCCGACGCCAGCGCAAAATCGGTGAAGACCTTCGGATACATCAGGTAGGAGGCAAACTCGAAATCGGTGACCTCGCGCTCGAGCTTGGTCTCGATCGTCTTGCGCTCGGCATCGAGATCGGCCTCTGCAAGCAGCGAGCCCGGGCGGACCGTATACGGCTTGTCGCCCTTCAGCGCCTTCTTCTGCAGCGCTTCAGGCCAACCAGACGGCGGCTGGCCGAGATCGCCCTTCAGCATCGAGACAACCGATTCCGGGAAGGAGACTTCCTTGTCCGGGCTGACGACATCAGCAACCGTCAAATCCTGCGAGACCATCATCAGTGCCATGTCGCCGACGACCTTCGAGGACGGCGTCACCTTGACGATATCGCCGAACATCTGGTTGGCGTCGGCATAGGCCTGCGCCACGCGATGCCAGCGGGTCTCAAGCCCGAGCGAGCGGGCCTGTTCCTTGAGATTGGTGAACTGGCCACCCGGCATCTCGTGGAGATAGACTTCCGAAGCCGGCCCCTTGAGATCGCTCTCGAAGGCCGCGTACTGGTGACGCACCGCTTCCCAGTAGAAGGAGATACGGCGGATCCATTCGGGATCGAGGCCCGGATCGCGCTCGGAGCCACGCAGCGCTTCGACGATCGAACCGAGGCAGGGCTGCGATGTATTGCCCGAGAGCGCGTCCATCGCCGCATCGACAGCATCGACACCGGCATCGACGGCCGCAAGAACCGTTGCGGCTGCAATGCCCGACGTATCATGCGTGTGGAAATGGATCGGCAGGCTGGTCGCCTCGCGCAGCGCCTTGAACAGCACCTTGGCTGCGGCAGGCTTCAAGAGGCCAGCCATGTCCTTCAGCGCGATGATATGCGCGCCGGCCTTTTCGAGCTCGACGGCCAGATCGGTGTAGTACTTCAAATCATATTTCGGGCGCGCCGAATTGAGGATGTCGCCCGTATAGCAGATCGCCGCTTCGCAGAGCTTGTTCTCTTCGGCAATGGCATCCATCGAGACACGCATGTTCTCGACCCAGTTCAGGCAGTCGAACACGCGGAACAGATCGATGCCGCCCTTCGCCGCCTGGCGGACGAAGTATTTGACGACATTGTCAGGGTAGTTGGTGTAGCCAACGCCGTTGGCGCCGCGCAGCAGCATCTGCAGCAAAAGGTTCGGCGCTGCCTCGCGGACCTGCGAAAGCCGCTCCCAGGGATCTTCAGTCAGGAAGCGCATGGAGACGTCGAAGGTCGCGCCACCCCAGCATTCCAACGACAGTAGGTTCGGCAACGCATGCGCATAGGTGCCGGCGATACGGGCGATGTCGTAGGTGCGCATGCGGGTCGCCAGCAGCGACTGATGGCCGTCGCGCATCGTCGTATCGGTCATCAGCACGCGCTTTTCGTTGCGCATCCATTCGCCGAATTTCTTCGGCCCGAGCTTGTCGAGCAGCTGCTTGGTACCATCAGGGATAGCGCCGCCATTCGTGTAGGGCACGACGGGCTCGGCAATGTCTGCGGATGGCTTCGGCCGGTCCTTGGCTTCCGGATGGCCGTTGACGGTGACATCGGCCAGATAGGTGAGCAGCTTGGTGGCGCGGTCCTGACGCTTGACCTGCTGGAATAGCTCCGGGGTCGAGTCGATGAAGCGCGTCGTGTAGCTATTATCCTTGAAGCTCGGATGCGTGATGATCGCTTCGAGGAAGGTCAGGTTGGTGGCGACGCCGCGGATACGGAATTCACGCAGCGCACGGTCCATGCGGGAAATCGCTTCCGAAGGGTTCGGCGCCCAGGCCGTCACTTTCACCAGCAGCGGATCGTAAAAGCGGGTGATGATGGCACCCGAATAGGACGTGCCGCCATCGAGGCGGATACCGAAGCCCGATGCCGAGCGGTAAGCGGTGATGCGACCGTAATCCGGGATAAAGTTATGCTCCGGATCCTCGGTGGTGATGCGGCACTGCAGCGCGTGGCCGTTGAGCTTGATGTCTTCCTGCTTCGGAACACCAGACTCCGGCGTGCCGATCGCGAAGCCATCGAGGATATGGATCTGCGCCTTGACGATATCGATGCCGGTGACGACTTCGGTGACCGTGTGCTCGACCTGGATACGCGGGTTCACCTCGATGAAGTAGAATTTGCCGGTATCGGCATCCATCAGATATTCGACGGTGCCGGCACCGATATAGTTGGTGGCCTTGGCAATCTTCAGCGAATAGGCAGCCAGTTCCTGGCGTTGCGCTTCGGAGAGATACGGCGCCGGCGCACGCTCGACGACCTTCTGGTTACGGCGCTGGATGGAGCAGTCGCGTTCGAAGAGATGCACGACATTGCCATGGGTATCGCCGAGAATCTGGCTTTCGACATGGCGGGCGCGCTCGACGAGCTTTTCGAGATAGACCTCGTCCTTGCCGAAGGCGGCCATTGCCTCGCGCTTGGCTTCCGTCACTTCGCGGGCAAGATCCCTCGGATCGCGAATGGCGCGCATGCCGCGACCACCACCGCCCCAGGAAGCCTTGAGCATCACGGGATAGCCGATTTCCTCGGCCATCTTGGCGACAACCTTCATGTCGTCTGGCAGCGGCTCGGTTGCCGGAACGACGGGAACACCGACGGAGATTGCGAGATTGCGGGCTGCCACCTTGTTGCCGAGCTGGCGCATCGTATCCGGCTTCGGACCGATGAAGATGATGCCGGCGGCGTTACAGGCATCGACGAATTCGGGGCTCTCGGACAGCAGGCCGTAACCTGGATGGATCGCATCGGCGCCGGACAGCTTGGCAACACGGATCACTTCGTCGATCGACAGATAGCTCTCGATCGGCCCGAGATCACGGGCAAGGTGCGGGCCGCGGCCGACCTGATAGCTTTCGTCGGCCTTGAAGCGGTGCAGCGCGAGTTTGTCTTCCTCTGCCCATATCGCGACCGTTTTTATCCCGAGCTCATTGGCCGCGCGGAACACGCGAATGGCAATTTCGGAACGGTTGGCGACAAGAATCTTGGAAATGGGCAATGCACTCTCCTCAAAGCACGGATCACGCGGGCAATGCTGCACCCGCGAAGAGAATTCTTAACGTGCTGTTACAGAAAGTTCAATTTCCCTTGCCGCCACGAAATAGAATTTCTCCGTGATTAGGTAATTAAGCCGTACCTAAAAGCCAGAGCGACGGCCTGCTGGCGGTTTTTCGCCTTCAGCTTGTCCTGAATACCGTTCATGTACCAGTCGACGGTGTGGTTGGAGATGCTGAGCAGCTTGCTGATTTCGATCGAGGTCATGCCGTCGGCGAGATAATGCAGGATCTCCAGCTCGCGGCGCGTCAGCGGTGTCTCCATCAGAGTCGGGCTATCGAGTGCATCGGCGTCGCCACGCAATTCGAGCAGCCGCCAGAACGCCTTGTGGGTCACGCCGCAGAACAGCGACATCTCCACCGGCGACAGATCGACCGGGACGCCGCCGATGCTGAGGCTCCCCAGCAGACCACTACGGCCGTGAACCGGGAAGACGTAGCCGTCGCCCAGGCCATGCTGTGCCGCGTCGGCCATCATCTGCTCCATGCGGCGCTGATGCGGATCGCGCCGGTAGGCAGCAAGTCCTTCGCGCCAGCGGAACGGCCGGTGCGTCTGGCCGAGATAACGCATGGTCGGGTCGATGAGGAAATATTTCTTGGTTGCATAGACCTGTGTCCAGGTCTCCGGCCAATCGCCGGCCAGCACTGTGCCCCAGGGATCGACGCTGCGTTTCGGATGGCGCAGAAGCACATAATATTGGAAGCCGTAGGAATGAAGGACATTCTCCAGCTCCTCGACGACACGCTCGACCTTCTTGCATTCCTCTAGAACGACAAGCAATTGAATCAACGAATGAATATTCACAAATGCCCCCTGCCCGAAAAGGGCGTGCGGTTGAGGGCCGTCGACCGGCACTAACGCAGCCGGCATCCCAACGGTCTTCGGTTCAATGATTTAACCCGTATGAGTTTAAGGTGCGACGTACCGCCTTCCAAATGCAAGCGAAAATTGTCACAACCGTTCTCGGGTGAACAACTTTCGGCCCATGTCATCTCGTCGCACCCTGCTTTTGACGCCTTCTGAAAAGTCCCGGGTGAACACGGTGTTAATCGCCGGTTCAGGTAGATTTTAGTAGCGTCGCAACATCCCGTTTTGCAGATGCACAAAAGAGGTACTGCCGTGTCGCTATTCAAGGTCTATGCAAGAGCCTTGCGCTACCTTGGCGCATACAAGCTCCGCGTATCCCTGGTGGTCGTTGCCAACATTGTTCTGGCTGCCATCACCATCGCGGAACCGATCCTCTTCGGCCGTATCATCGATGCCATCTCCGGCAAGGGTGACGTGAAGCCGATCCTCTTCATGTGGGCAGGCTTTGCCGTCTTCAACACCATCGCCTTCGTGCTTGTCGCCCGCGAGGCCGACAGGCTGGCGCATGGCCGCCGCGCCACGCTTCTGACCGAAGCCTTCGGCCGGATCATCTCCATGCCGCTCTCCTGGCATCACCAGCGTGGCACGTCGAATGCGCTGCATACGCTGCTGCGCGCCTGCGAGACGCTGTTCGGCCTCTGGCTCGAATTCATGCGCAATCACCTGGCAACTGCCGTCGCCATCATGCTCTTGGTTCCGACCGCCATGATGATGGACCTACGCCTGTCTGCGGTGCTCGTCGTGCTCGGCGTTGCCTACTGGCTGATCGGCCGCCTCGTCATGAGCCGTACCAAGGATGGTCAGGCCTCGGTCGAAAACCACTACCACACCGTTTTTTCGCATGTCAGCGACTCGATCAGCAACGTCTCGGTCCTGCATAGCTACAACCGTATCGACGCTGAAACCCGCGCCCTGAAGGGCTTCACCGACCGTCTGCTGCAGGCGCAGTATCCGGTTCTCGACTGGTGGGCGATCGCCGGCGCGCTGAACCGCATGGCTTCCACCATCGCCATGATGATCATTCTGGTCATCGGTACGCTGCTGGTTCAGGCTGGCGAACTGAAGATCGGTGACGTCATTGCCTTTATCGGCTTTGCCAACCTGCTGATCTCGCGCCTCGACCAGATGCGCCAGTTCGCAACGCAGATCTTTGAGGCCCGCTCGAAGCTCGAAGACTTCTATGTCCTCGAAGACTCCGTCCGTGACCGCGAAGAGCCTGCCGGCAATGTGGATATCAAGGACGTCAAGGGCGAAGTCGAATTCCGCGACGTCTCCTTCGGCTTCGGCAATTCCTCGCAGGGCCTGCACAGCGTCAACTTCAAGGCCAAGGCCGGCCAGACGATCGCCATCGTCGGCCCGACCGGCGCCGGCAAGACAACGCTCGTCAACCTGCTGCAGCGCGTCTATGACCCTGACAGCGGCGAGATCCTGGTTGACGGCCAGGACATCACCAAGGTCACCCGCAAGTCGCTGCGCCGCTATATCGCGACCGTCTTCCAGGATGCCGGTCTACTGAACCGCTCGATCAGCGACAACATCCGCCTTGGCCGCGAAGGCGCCAGCGAAGAAGAGATGCGTCAGGCAGCAGAAGCCGCCGCCGCCGCCGACTTCATCGAGACGCGCGAAGACCAGTATGACACCCATGTCGGCGAGCGCGGCAACCGTCTCTCCGGTGGTGAGCGTCAGCGCATCGCGATCGCCCGCGCCATCCTGAAGGATGCGCCCATCCTAGTGCTCGACGAAGCGACCAGCGCGCTCGACGTCGAAACGGAAAACCGCGTGAAGGCTGCTATCGACAACCTGCGCCAGAACCGCACCACCTTCATCATCGCCCACCGTCTGTCGACGGTCCGCGAGGCCGACAAGGTGCTTTTCCTCGACAACGGCCGGATCGTCGAGCAGGGCAGCTTCGATGAACTGAGCCAGAGCAACGGCCGCTTTGCCGCCCTGCTCCGCGCCAGCGGCATCCTGACGGACGAAGAAGTCCGCAAGGCGCATGCGACCGAAGCCGCATAAACTAGCGGCCGCACAGAACTTGGATATCAGGCCGGAGGGTTCGCCCCTCCGGCCTTTTTCTTATGTGGCCAGTCGAGCATGAACCTGCTCGCACTCTCAACACCGGACTTCTGCGGCCCATCGCTTAAACGACGCCTGTGTCTGCAGCTTAGAGGCAGATTGATTGGGGCGGAGCCAGACGGCAGCAGCGGATCGTGGGACATCACCAGCCAAGGATGAGAGCTTTAATCTCCCACTGGAAGGCTCTAGCATCGCCCCTTCAGAACCAGGGAGGATCCATCATGGCCGTACGCCGCATCATTGCCAATCTGCCGGCAGCCGATCCGGCACGGACGCAGCGCTTCTATGGTGAAGTGCTTGGGTTGGATGTGCTGATGGACCATGGCTGGATCATTACCTATGGCAACGCCACCGCGATGCAGGTTCAGCTCAGCATTGCCAGCGGGGGCGGCTCAGGCACGCCTGTTCCGGATATCTCCATGGAAGTCGATGATGTCGATGCCGTTCTCTCGGCGATGCGGCAAGCAGAGTTCGAGATCGTCTACGGCCCCGCCGACGAGCCATGGGGCGTCCGGCGCTTCTATGTCCGCGATCCCGCGGGCAAGCTCGTCAACATCCTGCAGCACATAAAATAAGCCGGCGGGCTCGTGAGCCGCCGGCTTGATACCTTCGAACCTGTAGGGCGCCGCTACTTTCGCCCGTCATTGATCCGCACGGGAACCGGCATGGCGCCGCGTCCGATCGCCGGCTTAGCCTTCTCATCCAGACGCTTGCGCTCCAGATGGTAGGCATAGGCGAACTGCGCGGCGATACCGGCAACCACGAACATCGGGCCGATAAACTGATCGCGGTTGGTGACATAGAGCAGGACCTGACCCGCCATCGCCAGGATCGTACCGGCAACGAAGATGTTCAGCGAATGCCGGCCAAGGATCGTCAACGGATGATCCGCCGGGCGGCGCAGCATGCGCGACAGCGCCGGGATGTTGATGACGAGATAGGTCAGGGCCAGCACATGCAACAGACGCGGCAGCGACAGGAAGGTCTTGTCGAACCCGGTCAGAACGCTTGGGAGACCCAGTGCCGCCAGCGCATTGCCGAGATCCCAGAGGTGACCGACAACCCAGGCGAAGGACAGGGCCACATAGCCGGATGCCAGCACGAACAGGATCGGGTGCTGCGGCAGCGAGCCGCCGCGCTTGACGTGCATCATCCCGACGATGCCGATGGTGAAGATGAACTGCCAGGACAGCGGGTTCAGAAACCAGTAGTCGGCAATGATCATGTTGTGCGGGGCGATCTGATAGATGCCGGCGATCAGCCACACAGCGCCCGATAGGCTGAGCGCCAGCAGTGGGTGCCAGGAATTCAGCAGCAGGATGATCGGCACCATCAGCATCAGCGCGCCATACATCGGCAGGATATTGTTGTAGCCAATCTGGTGGCCGAGCAGCAGCAGCGCCGGAATGCCCTCTTTCAGATTTGTCAGCACGGCAAGAATATTGATTTCCACCAGCAATCCAGGCCGGTGGAAGAGCCAGGCGCCGCAAATGAACAGCGCCAGCGTCATGAAGGTGGTGATCATATGGGCAAGATAAAGCGTGAAGGCACGCTTCACGGCCTTCTTCGCCATTTCCAGCCTGCGGCCGAACTTGAAGCCCGATCCATAGGCCAGGCCGACAGCGATACCTGAGATCAGGACGAAAGCCTCGGCTGCATCGGAGAAGCCGAAATTCTTCGTCGTCACATATTCGAAAATCTGCCCGGGGACGTGGTTGATGAAGATCGTGATCAGCGCCAGCCCGCGCAACACGTCTAGTCTTGTGTCACGTTGCGGCCGGGCCGCAGATCGGGAAACGCGCTCAGCGCCGATGGCTTTTTCCGGCGGAGTCGCCATTATTCTCTCCTGGTTCCGATTTGCAAACGCGGTTGCGGCCAAAAGGTTTCCCTTTTGGCCGCAACGAATCGCCGGAGTGTGAGCTTAGGAAATGCTGCTATCCGACCGGATATCCCTCAGAGGGATTGGCGATGTCGTTGCCATTGATAACAACACTGTAGCCGCCGGGTTGGGACGATTTTGAGACCGAAATACGGTATTTCACACCGGAATGTTCGACCTCCGCCGAGAAGCCATCCCAGGTGCTCGGCAGCGCCGGACGGACAAATAGACGCCCGTCCTTCAGCCGGATTCCGAGGATGCCTTCGACGGCGGCGCGATAGAGCCAGCCGGCCGATCCCGTGTACCAGGTCCAGCCGCCGCGGCCCTTGAGAGCGCCTTCGCCATAGACGTCGGCGGCAATCGTGTAGGGCTCGACGCGATAATGCTCGGCCGATCCCTTGTCCCGCGAATGGGTGATCGGGTTCAGCAGTTCGAAGCAGGCGAACGCATCGTCGCCCCGGTTCATCTCGGCAAGCGCCATGACCACCCAAGTCGCCGCATGCGTATACTGGCCACCGTTCTCGCGAACGCCCGGAGGATAGGCCTTGATATAGCCCGGGTCCTTCGCCGAGGTGGCGAAGGGCGGCGTGAACAGGCGGATGATCCGGGTATCGCGATCGACGAGGCGGTTCAGCACCGCATCCATCGCCGTCTTCGCATGCTCGGGATCGCCTTCGCCCGAAAGCACGCTCCAGGACTGCGCGATCGAATCGATCTGGCATTCCAGGCTTTCCTTTGATCCCAGCAGGCTGCCGTCGTCGAACGTGCCGCGGCGATAGTAGCCGCCGTCCCAGCCTGCACTCTCCAGTGCCGCCTTCAGCTCGCCAAGGTGCTTGGTCCAGCGCTCGACGCGAGTCGTGTCGCCACGCTCCTGCGCATAAGGTGTGAACGAGCGAAGTGCACCGGCAAGGAACCAGCCGAGCCAGACACTGGTGCCCTGGCCATGGATGCCGACGCGGTTCATGCCATCGTTCCAGTCGCCACCGAGGATCAGCGGCATGCCGTTCGAGCCGGTCCGCTTGATCGCCAGATCGAGGGCGAGAGCGGCATGTTCGTAGATGCTCGCCTTGTCCTCTGAAATCTCCGGCTTGTAGAACGAGTCGTGCTGTCCTTCGAGAAGCGCCGGCCCTTCGAGGAACGGCAGCTCTTCGTCGAGCACGGACTTGTCGCCGGTGACGCTGCAATAGTGATGGATGCCATAGGCAAGCCAGACAACGTCGTCGGAGATCAGCGTACGGACGCCCGCACCCGTTCCCGGCAGCCACCAATGCTGAACGTCGCCTTCGCGGAACTGACGCGAAGCGGCGTTGACGATCTGGTTGCGCGCCAGCGACGGATCCTGCAGCACGAAGGCCAGAGTATCCTGCAGCTGGTCGCGGAAGCCGAAGGCACCGCTCGCCTGATAGAAGGCCGAGCGCGCCATGATGCGGCAGCCGAGGCTCTGATAGGGCAGCCATGCGTTGATCAGGTTGTTCATGCCCTGATCAGGCGTGGAAATCTGCACCTTGCCGGTAAAGCCCTGCCAGAAATCGCGGTTTGCCTGAACGGCATCGTCGATGCTTGCAGAACGGATATCCTTGACCAGAGCAGCCGCCTCGTCCTTCGAGCCGGTATCCCCGAGGAAGAACGTCACGTCGCGGCTTTCGCCGGGCGAAAGCGTGATATCGATCGCGAGCACCGCGGCCGGATCGCCGTCGAGTTCCTTCGCGCCCGAAAGCGGAACGGAGGGCTTCAACGCCTGCGGCGACTGGATCGTACCCGCCTTGCCGATGAATTCGCGGCGGCTGGTCGCGAAGCTCGATGGTTTCTCGCTCGCCGCGAAGAACGATACGCGCTTCGAAAAATCGATGCTGTACTGGTTGGCGGCGAAGAGAGCGCCCGTCTCCTCATCTGCCGATGACAGGATGAAGGGTGTGGTACGCTGCGGATTATTGCCAAGCACCCACTCGACATAGCCATAAAGCCTGAGCTTGCGGGCGCCGGAGCCGTTGTTGCGCAGGCGCACGCGCTGCATCTTCACCGGCTTTTCGCGATGAACGGTCTGGGTGACCTCCATGGCGATATCGTTCTGCTCGCTGGAGAAGACCGAGTAGCCGAGACCATGGCGGGTTTCGAAACGCGCGTCGGCGCGCTGCGACAAACCGGCATAGGGCGTCAGGATGGCGTTGTTGTCGAGGTCGGCGACATAGATCGCCTCGCCTGAGCGATTGACCACGGCATCGTTCGACCAGCTGGTCAGCTGATAGTCACGCGAGTTCACCGACCAGGTGAAACCGGCACCTTCAGCGGAAACATGGAAGCCGAACTTGTCGTTCGAGATCACGTTGATCCACGGCTGCGGCGTTGCGGTGCCGCCGGCAAGGCGGACGACATATTCGCGGCCGTCGCGGGCAAAGCCACCAAAGCCGTTCCAGAAGTCGAGATCGCCCTGCTCCTCGATGTCAGCAGCAACCGGACGCGGCTTGATGACAGGCGCGATGCGCTTCGGCGCTGCCGCCTTGGCGCGTTCGGCCGCCTTCTGCATCTCTTCCTGCTCTTCCTTCGAAGGCGAGGTCAGAGCAATGGCGCGATTGATCTGATCGATCACCTTGCCATTCTTCGCGTGGAAGGTGACGCGGGCAGCGGCCAGCAGCGCGTGATAGGTCGTCTCCTCCATCAGATCCTTGCGGACGGCAAAGATATGCTGGCGTAGACCATCGGCCTGGCCCATCCGGCGGACGTTTTCGCACATCTGGTCGACAGCGTGCTGCATGTCCTGCGCATAGGAAGAGGCGCGCTCGTTCATGATCACCAGATCGGCAGTGACGCCGCGCGAGCGCAGATATTCCTGCGTCAGCAGCGCTTCACGCACGATATCGAGATCCAGATCATCGTTGATGCGAAGCATGAAGATCGGGAAGTCGCCCGAGATCGCCAGCGGCCAGAGCGACGACTGCGAGGCCATGCCCGCCTGAACAGCAGCGGCATCGGCGCGCAGATCCATGTCGGGATAGACCAGATAGCGGCCGAGATGCTGGAAGGCAGCGGCCTGCTGCGAGGTCACGCCGACATGGCGCATCTGCACCTGCGTGCGCGTCCAGGCCTGAACCAGCTCGTGCTGGAAAGCATCGGCGTGGCGGTAGCGCTCGACGGCCTTGTCCACTTCGTCGCGGCTTGGCGCGGCGATGGTCCAGAAGATCACGCTGACCTTCTTGCCGGCAGGCACTCGAACCGTGCGGCGCAGCGACAGGATCGGATCGAGCGTGAAGCCGTCGGTACCCGACAGCGTCGCGCCCGGATCGAAGGCAGCAGCGTCAGAAAGGCTGCGGCCGCGGCCGAGGAACTTGCGGCGATCGGTTTCGAACTCGGTCTGACGCTGCGGACCGGCGCTGTCGACGATCAGATGGGCGATGCTCATATTCGCTTCATTCGGATCGCGCTTGTTGCGCTCGGCGCGGATCACGTCGCCACGCTTGCCGAAGTCGGTCTTGACGAACATGCGGGCAAAGGCCGGATGGGCATTGTCCGTGTCGTCGCTGGTGAGCACGGGCTCCATATAGGAGGTCACTTCGATGAAGCGATCTTCCGAGCCCATGTTGAGCAGCGTCAGGCGGCGGCCGTCGGCATCATGCTCGGTTGCGACGATGCATTCGACTTCGCTGGTCAGATCGCCGACGACCTTGGTGAACTCTGCCTTTTCATCGGCGAAGAGCACGTTGACCTTTTCGCCTTCGACACTCTTCGGCTCCGCGGTCGCCGACCACCATTCGTTGGTGACAGTATCGCGCAGGAAGATGAAGCTGCCCCAGCGGTCTTCGGTCGGGTCGGGCTTCCAGCGGGTGACGGACTGCCCGTTCCAGCGGGCGTAACCGGCGCCGGTTGCCGTCAACATCATCGAATAGTGGCCGTTCGACAGGAAGACGAGTTCGCGGTCGCGAGACAGCGGATCGGCAATCTTGCGCAGTTCCGGACGCAGAAGATCGTCCTGGATGCTGGCAGGCGTGTCGGACTCGTGCTTGCCGCTCATCACGGGGATATCGCGTGGCGCCTTTTCCTGCAGCAGCAGCTCGGCCGCTTCGATCACCGGATCGGAGTGGAAGAGTTCGCGGAGGTGACCGTTAAAGGCGACGTTGGCGACTGCCGCGATCGACATGCCATGGTGGTGGGCATAGTAGTTGTAGACCACCGCACACTTCTTGCCCTCAGGCACGCGGGTCGGCGTGAAGTCGACGGCGTCATGATAGCCATATTTGCCAAGTGCGCCGAGCGCACGCAGGCGATCGAGGTTTTCGAGCGCAGCCTTCGGATCGTATTGGCTGGCCAGGATCGATGCATAAGGCGCAATGACGGCGTTGTGGCCGAGGCCACGCTTCAGGCCAAGCGTCGGCACACCGAAGTTGGTGTACTGGTAGTTCATGTTATGGTCGCGGGCATTGAAGGCCGCTTCCGAGATGCCCCACGGAATGCCGAGCTTCCGGCCGTAGTTCATCTGCTCGACGATGACGAGATTGTTGGTCTGGTTGAGAATACCGCCACCGCGCTCCTGCATGACGAGCGGCGGCATCAGATATTCGAACATAGAGCCGGACCACGAGACCAGCGCGCCCCGCGAGCCGACCGGAACGACCTGACGTCCCAAGCGGTACCAGTGCTCCGTCGGCAGATCGCCCTTGGCGATACCGAACAGCGAGGTCAGGCGGCATTCCGATGCCAGGAGGTCGTAGCACGCCTGATCGAGTTCGCCGCTTTCGACTCGGTAACCGATCGACAGCAGGCGGCGCTCCGGACGGAACAGGAACGAGAAGTCCATCGAGAAGGCGAGATCTCGCGCCTTGTCGCGCAATGCAATCAGGCGCGGACGCAGCGGATCGATATTCGACAGATCGTAGGTGCTGTCGGAAATATGCGCTTCGCAGACCTTCACCAGCTGCTCGGCCCAGCGGGTCAGCTCGCCGCTGAGCGACGACTTGACCTCATGGTCGAGATTGGCAGCCAGCTTCTGGATGTCGCGAGCGAGAACCGCCAGGTTGATAACGCGGATCGAGGCGAACTCATGCTCGCGCTTCACGGCAGCCAGCGCGTTCTGGAAGCCGATGATGCGTTCTTCCAGGCGGCGGCGTAGCGGGCGGACGGTCTTGCGATCGTCAGGCAGGTCGGCCAGCACTTCGCCGAGAATGCCGGCAGTATCGCCGACGCCATCGAGATTGCCCTGCATATGCGCCGACGGCGCTTCCGCCCAGTTCCGGCACGCCGACGAAACGGCGATCAGGTGACCAGCCAGGTTGCCGCTATCGACGGCCGAGACATAGCGCGGGCCAAGCGTCTGCAGCGTATCGGTATGATACCAGTTGAACAGGTGGCCACGATACTTCTCCATCTTGTCGATGGTGGCGATCGTCTTTTCCAGCCGGTCGATCGTCTCCTCGAAGGAGAACCAGCCGAACTGACGGCCGGAAACGACCGAGAGAAGATAGACGCCGATATTGGTCGGCGACGTCCGGGTTGCCACGATCACGTGCGGCGTTTCCTGCACGTTGTCAGGCGGCAGATGGTTCTGCTCGGCCGTCGTGAACGTGTCGAAATAACGCCAGGTGCGGCGTGCGATCTTACGCAGTTCGGTGGAGTCGGACTCCGCCACTTCGAGCCGGTCTTCGGTTTCCGCCGACTGGCTCACATAATAGGCAACGAGTGGCGAAAGGATCCAAAGAACGGCGAAGGGAATGCCGACGAGGAAGGCCTTGTCGCCCGAGAGCGCCGCGAAGGCGAGGGCAAGCAGCGCCAGCACCGGCGCATGCCACATGGCCTTGTAATAGGAGGCAATCGTTCCCTGTTTGCCAGCCTGAACGCTGGCGGCGGTGCGCCATTGCAGCATCAGCTTGTGGCTGAAGAACAGACGGTACAGCGAGCGGCCGATGGCATCGGCCATCATGCAGGCGGTATCGGCGATGAAGACGATCCGCAGTGCCACCTGGGCGTTCGCCGCGCGGATATCCGACCAGACCGTATAGAGATGGGCGCGGGCGACGATATCGCTGGTGCGCGGAATGATGCCGTTGATCAGCGACAGCGTCGGGGCGACGAACAGGCAGAAGATCAGCAGGATCTGCCAGACGAGCGCACCGAGCGGACCCATGAAATACCAGCCGAGCACGGACGCGAAGAACCAGGCGATCGGGGTCAGCGAGCGGCGCAGGTTGTCGAACATCTTCCAGCGGCCGAGCGCGGTGACGCCGTATTTCGGATTGAACATGTAAGGCAGGAGCTGCCAGTCGCCACGCGCCCAGCGATGCTGGCGCGAGGTTTCGACTTCGTAGCGGATCGGGAAGTCTTCGACGAGCTCCAGATCGGTGACGAGCGCACAGCGCGCCATGGAGCCTTCGAGAAGGTCATGGCTGAGAACCGAGTTCTCGTCGATGCGACCCTTCAGCGACGCCTCGAAGGCATCGACATGATAGAGGCCCTTGCCGGTAAACGTGCCTTCGCCGGCCAGATCCTGATAGACGTCGGAGACGGTGAAGACATAAGGGTCGAGACCGCGGTTGATCGAGAACACGCGCTGGAAGACCGAGGCATCCTTGCCGGTCGTCAGCGACGGGGTGACGCGCGGCTGCAGAACGCCATAGCCGCTTTCGACGCGGCCGGTCTTCGGGTTGAGCACCGGGCGGTTGATCGGATGATAGAGCTTGCCGACGAGCTTCGTCACCGCATCGCGCATCAGGCGCGTGTCGGCATCGAGCGTCATCACATACTGGACATTCTCCGGCACGATGTTGGCGCCCGGCAGATACGTGGTGTCGGCATCGCCGCGCAGCAGCATGTTCAACTCATGCAGCTTGCCGCGCTTGCGCTCCCAGCCCATCCACGCGCCTTCAGAAGGATTATAGAGGCGGCGGCGGTGAAGCAGATAGAAGCGGGTCTTGCCATCGGACGCGTAGCGCGCCGAGAGGTTTGCGACCTCGCGGCGCGCATAATCCAGCACTTCGAGATCGTTGGCGGTTTCCTCGACCTGGCTGTCCGGCCAGTCGCTGAGCAGCGAATAGTAGATCTCACCGCGCGGGTTCGCGAGATAGTGAACCTCGAGATTGCGAACGAGCTCATCGACGCTATCGCGGTTGGAAATCAGGCAGGGCACGACAACGAGCGTGCGCGCGTCCTCCGGAATGCCTTCCTTGAACTCGTAGCCAACGAGACGCGATGGCGTCACGAAGAATGACAGCACGGTGTTGAAGAGCCCCGTCGCGCCTTCCGAAGCCGGCAGCGAGAACATGATCAGGAGAACGATGATCTCTGCAGGGCTCATGCCGGCATTCGCCATGAACTTGCCGACAATCACCATCGCCAGGATCGTCAACAGAGCGACGGGTACGGCGATCGACAGCCAATTGAACTTGCGGACGGTGCGAACGAAATGCTGCACGAGCGTCGGGCGATAGTTCGCGCGCGCCTCGAACTTCGGGCGATGCATGCCCGCGAGGAAGCCGCCGACATTCGGCTCGTGCGGCTGCGGCTCATCGGAGGCCTTGGCTTCCTCGGTCATATCCAGCGCCAGCTGCGCCACTTCCATTTCGCTGAGCGGCGAACGCTTGGCGAGCTTTTCGATCTGCTTGCGATATTTGTTGCGCGAGCCGGAATCGAGAATGCCGTAGTCCGACTTGTCCCAGAGCAGCTGGTCGACATGGCTCACCTGCTCGACCCAGACCGACCATTCGGTGTCGTCGATCTCGCGCAGACTGCGGATGATGTTGCCCATCGTCACGTTGCCGGATGACAGGCGGCTATGTTCCGCCATCGTCGCTTCTTCGGTATCGCGCCCGAGCGAGGCGAGACGGTCGTCGAGCCAGGCAATCGCCAGGCTCGACGATTGCGAGCCATCGCGCATGCGGTAGAGGAACTGCGTCGAGAACGTGTTGTCCTCGGCAAGCGTTTCCAGCGTCTTCAGATATTCGGCAGCCTTCGCCGGATCGGCCAGACGCACCAGCTCGTCGGCGGCCTCGTTGGCGCGGCGGCGCATCCGGCGGCTGCGTTCGACACGGCTCGAAATGCGGCGCAGGTTTTCAACGAGCACATAGCGGACCAGCGACGGAACAGCCCAGAGCTCACCAATCTTCAGCGTCTCGGTCTGCTGGAAGCCATCGACGAGCGCCGTCAGGCTTTCCTGCGAAACGGTGCTGTGCGTATGCGCCACGTAGAGCCAGGCGAGAACCAGCGTCCGCGGGATCTGCGTGCCGCCAACATTGACGGTTGGCAATTCGCGATAGAAGCGGCGCGGAAAGTCGCGGCGGACTTCCTGGATCGCCTCTTCGACGATGTAGTGATTGTCGAGCAGCCACTCCGCGGCAGGCGTAATTGTCTCGCCCGATTCCACATCTGCGGCGGTCGTGCGATAGACGCGCAGGATCTCCTTTTCGTTCTCCTTGTGCCGCGCGAAGAAATCGAAAGGCGCAAAGGCGGGAAGCGATTCCGCCCCGCTGCGGGCGACCATTTCGCCCATCGCCTTGATGTCTTCGATGGAGAGGTATGTCGAACGGATCGAGTCGTTATGATCGATCTGCTTCGTTTCGGAATCGCGCGACGGGGTCGGAGACGGATTGGAAATTGACATGGGTTCGGTTCTGGATCCAAACAAAGTTATGGTAATTTTGGCTAGCCTTTTGCACCGGCAAATATGACTGCCGCATGAACGGCAGAGCACTGTTGCTCAAAGATACTATGGCAGCCGATTTTTAGATGCGAAACGGTTTAAGCCCTGCTTTATCGCACAGCTATGACCATGATGGCAGTGCTTCTTGTCCCTCCCGCAAAGCCATTTCCTCAAAGTTGGACACTAAGCGGATAATTCAAGTCAAGAGCGAAGAATTGGCACTGGAGACATGAAAAATCCGGCGCCGCTCCGGCACCGGATTTTCATCATCGCAACGATGCTTTCAGCGCCGTCAGCGCCGCATCAGACGCATGAAAAGCGAGACGACGAACAGTACCAGGAACAGGAAGAACAGAACCTGAGCGATCGAGGCCGACGCGCCGGCAATACCACCGAAACCGAGAAGGCCGGCGATCAGGGCGACGACGAGAAATACCAGAGCGTAATAAAGCATGCCCATCTCCTTGTTTGCTGACATATAAACGAAGATCTGTGACCATGGTTCCGCGAGATTGAGAAAATCTTTCGATATCAATGAATTATAAAGAAAGGGCGCATGGACATAGCATGCGCCCTCGCGGCGGCGGTAAGGCGCAAAGCGCCCACGCCTACTTTGCAATGATGGCTTTCAGCATCCAGAGCGCCTTCTCGTGAAACGTCAGGCGGTCGGTCAGCATGTCGGTGGTGACAAGATCCTTGTTGTCGTCGGCAGCGGTGCCGGCTTCGCGCATCGCCCTGCAGGCCGCCTCATGATCTGCGATCAGGTCGCGCACCATGTCTTCGGCCGTCAGCTGGCTGAAGTCGCCATTATCAGGCGCGAATTTCGCAGCGTCTCCGACGCGGGCCGGCGCCAGGTGACCAAGGGCTCGAATACGCTCGGCGATGATATCGGTCGCCTTGAAAAGCGTGTTGTAGTGCTCTTCGGTCAGCTCGTGCAGCGGCTTGAACAGCGGGCCGACGACATTCCAGTGATAGATGTGGCTCTTGATCACCAGATGATAGGTGTTCGCCAAGATCGCCGACAGGCTCTTTGCCATGTCGGCGCAATATTTGTCGGTCAGTCCGGTTTTCACCGAGACGTCACGCGATTTCGGTTTCAGTACGGCTGTATTTGCCATCGTCCTCAACTCCTGACTGGGAACGCCAGACAGCGTGGAACGGCAGGAGAAGGATAATGACCGGGTTCCGGTACACTATGCCTTTTACGTCCATTCCCGGCACGCTGAATGCGTAAGCAGAGAATGCCGCGGATGGCACATTGTTCCGAAGGAATGGCACCGGCAGAGCGCCGGTGCGAAGATCAGCCGATCAGGCCGAATACGAACGCAGCGACGAATGCGAAAGCTGCGGTCAGCAGCACGGCGTGAACGCCAAGCTGCAGCTTGCCGCGCACGGAGAGCGGCTTCTTTGCCGGCACGGAACCATAATGGTTCGCGTGAGTATGCGATATACCCAGGTCTGCCATGTGTTGCCTCCGTCTGTTCTCTTTGGTGCGGCTTTGTGCCTGCACCTTTATTCTTATATTCTCTATCAGGTAGGTAGAGATAAAATTCCTTCCAGAGGCAACCGGGTAGAAAATCCAACCGGCACTGGAAGAAAGCTCAGCAGAGAGTACGCCAGGCCCAGATCAACGACCGTTCGATCGCATTTTCCTCCCGCTGCGCGGCAGCGGAGACATCGATGAAGCGGCGGTCCTTTTCGGCAGGAATAGAAACGACTGGCTGCTCGCTCCGCTCGGCCTTCACCGGCGGCTCGAGATATCCCATGGTCATGCCACCGAGAAAGAACATCCTTACCTCCATGATCACGAAAACTAACAATCGTTAACGGGATCATGACAGATGAAACGGGCCTGTCAATAGTCTAGTCGAATGGTCGTCTTTAACGCTACGTTAACCTTAACCGCGCGCATGGAGCAGCCTTTTCAAGCACTTGAAAAACCTGCATTTCAACTTTTGACGAAGCCTTTGCTCGCGATCATCAGATTGCGGGTGTATTCTTCCTGGACATCGGCGCGGGCAAGCTCAGCCGAGCTCAAGCGCTCGACGACCGCGCCATTGCGCATCACCGCGAGCTGCTCGCACATATGGGTGACGACGCCGAGATCGTGGCTGACCATCACGAAAGTCAGCTTTCGATCGCGCCGGATTTGCTCCAGCAGGTTCAGCACTTCGGCCTGAACGGAGGCATCGAGTGCCGAGGTCGGCTCATCGAGCAACAGCACCGACGGCTCGACGATCAGCGCGCGGGCAATCGCCACGCGCTGGCGCTGGCCGCCGGAAAGCTGATGCGGATAGCGGAAACGGAAACCATTTCCGAGACCGACTTCGTCAAGCGCGCGGGCAATACGCGTTTCACCATCGCCGATGCCGTGGATCGCCAGAGGTTCGAGCAGCAGACGGTCAATCGTCTGGCGGGGATGAAGCGAGCCATAGGGGTCCTGAAACACCATCTGGACGCTGCGATAGAAGGCCTTGCTGCGCTTGGCGCCCTGCAGCGCCTCGCCATGAATGCGGATCGTGCCGGAGCTGACGGGCGCAAGCCCCGCGACGGCTCGCAGCAGCGTCGACTTCCCCGACCCGGACTCGCCAACGAGCCCGAAGGACTCGCCCGTTCCGACTTCGATGCTCACATCCTTCAAGGCGTGGAAATCGTCGTAGATGACGCCGAGTTTTTCGACAGAGAGTGCTGCGCTCATGCGGCCCACTCCGGCTTGCGGTCAAGAACCGGCAGCGGATGACGGCTCTGGCCAATCTCCGGCATGCAGTTCAGCAGGCCCTGTGTATAGGGATGCTGGGCATTCTTCAGGTCGGATGCCTTCAATTCCTCGACAATCCTGCCCGCATACATGACGATGACACGGTCACAGAAGGACGAGACGAGGCGCAGATCGTGCGATACGAAGATCAGGCCCATGCCGCGTTCGGAAACGAGCTTGTCCATGATCTTCAGCACATCGAGCTGAACGGTCACGTCGAGCGCCGATGTCGGCTCGTCGGCAATCAACAGCTCCGGCCCGGCGATCAGCATCATGGCGATCATCGCCCGCTGCCCCATGCCGCCGGAAACTTCGTGCGGATAGAGATCGAAGACCCGCTTGGGATCGCGGATCTGCACCGCCTCTAGCATGGCAAGCGCCCGTTCCTTGGCCTCCGCCCGACCGACCTTTTCATGGGTCTTCAGCGTCTCGCAGATCTGCCGGCCGATCGACATGACCGGATCCAGCGAATATTTCGGATCTTGCAGCACCATGGCGATCCGCTTGCCGCGCAGAAGACGCCGCTGCTTGGCGGAGGCGGACAGGAGATCGATGCCGTTGAAGTCGAGTTTGTCGGCGCTGACGACGGCGTGCTTCGGGGTGAGGCCCATGATGGCGCGGCCGGTCTGAGACTTGCCGGAGCCGGATTCACCGACGATACCGAGGCGTTCCTTGCCGAGCGTGAACGACACGCCACGCACCGCCTCGATCACGCCTGTGCGCGTCGGATAGCTGACGCGCAGGTTCTTGACGTCGAGAAGCTCGGTCATTGGCCGCTCTCCTTCGGATCGAGCGCATCGCGCAGTCCGTCGCCAAGCAGGTTGAAGCCGAGGCTGACGATCAGGATGGCAATGCCGGGCATGGCCGCCACCCACCATTGATCGAGAATGAAGCGGCGGCCCGAGGCGATCATCGCACCCCATTCCGGCAGCGGCGGCTGGGCGCCGAGGCCGAGAAAGCCGAGACCTGCCGCCGTCAGGATGATGCCCGCCATATCGAGCGTCACCCGGACGATCAGCGACGAGATGCAGAGCGGCATGACATGGCGGATGATGATCCTGATCGGTGAGGCGCCCATCAGCTTCACCGCAGAAATATAGTCCGACCGCCGCACCGTCAGCGTCTCGGCGCGGGCGATACGGGCGTAGGGCGGCCAGGAGGTGATGGCGATGGCGATGACCGCGTTCTGGATCCCCGGCCCCAAGGCCGCGACGAAGGCAAGTGCCAGCACCAGCTTTGGAAAGGCCAGAAAGATATCGGTGATCCGCATCAGGGTCGCATCGACCCAGCCGCCGGCATAGCCGGAGACGGTGCCGACGATCAGCCCGATCGGCGCGGAGATGATGGCGACGAGAACGACGACGAAGAGCGTGAGCCGCGAGCCATAGATCAGACGCGAATAGATATCGCGGCCCTGATCGTCGGTGCCGAGAAGATAGCCGGCAGTGCCCGGCGGCATCAGCCGCGCGTTCTTGAGATCACCGATGACAGGCGAATGCGTTGCCAGGAGATCGGCAAAGGCCGCGACGAACAGCAGCCCGATGATGATCACCAGACCGACGACGGCGAGCTTGTTGGCGGTGAACTGCCGCCAAGTGACATAGGCGCGCCCGAGACGCGCCTGCGTGCGTGATTGCGGCCGGTCGGAAAGCAGCCATTCGCGGCGGCTCATCGGAGGTGTCTGGCTGACCGGAACCGTCATCGGCTTCGCGTCCTTGGATCGAGGGTCCGGTAGAGAAGATCGGACAGGAGGTTGATGCCGATGAAGACGGTGCCGATGACGATCGTGCCGCCGAGCACGGCGTTCATGTCGGCGCTCTGCAGCGAGTTGGTGATGTAGAGGCCGATGCCTGGCCAGGAGAACACCGTCTCCGTCAGCACCGAACCTTCAAGCAGCCCGGCATAGGAAAGCGCGATGACGGTGATCAGCGGAACGCCGGCGTTGCGGAGCGCATGGCCCCAGATCACCCGCGTTTCGGAGAGACCCTTGGCGCGCGCCGCAACGATATATTCTTGGCTGAGCTCGTTTAGCATGAAGCTGCGGGTCATGCGGCTGATATAGGCGAGCGAGAAATAGCCAAGCAGCGAGGCAGGCAGGATGATGTGGCGGAAGACGTCGTAGAAGACGTCCCATTGGCCCTGCCAGGCGCTGTCGAGCAGATAGAAGCCGGTTATCGGCGTGAAGGTATATTCGTAGACGATATCGATACGGCCGGGGAACGCCACCCAGCGCAGCTTCGCATAGAAAACGACAAGTGAGATCAAGGCCAGCCAGAAGATCGGGACCGAATAGCCGATAAGCCCGATGACGCGCACCACCTGGTCGGCCAGACTGCCGCGGCGCACCGCAGCCAGCACACCGAGCGGAATGCCGATCACCGCGCCGATGATCGTGCCACAGGTTGCCAGTTCGATGGTCGCGGGAAATGCACGGCGAATATCGGTCATAACAGGGTTGGTCGTCAGAACCGAATTGCCGAAATCCCCGGAGAGAATGCCCTTCAGATAGATATAGAACTGCTCGTAGAGCGGCAGGTCGAAGCCCATTTCCCGGCGCACACGCTCGACCACATGGGTCGGCGCCCGGTCGCCGAGGATGGCAAGGACCGGATCGATCGGCACCACGCGGCCGATGAAGAAGGTGACGGCCAAGAGGCCGAGATAGGTCGTGACCGCGGCAATCAGAAAACGCCCGAGTGCTTTGGCGAGCGGAAGTGCGCGGCCCTTCGCGGGCCGCGCCTCCACCTTTGTTTCAACGATGCTCAATGAACCAATCCTACCGGATTATTCCTTGGCGATCGGACCGACATAGTTGGTGTCGAAGCTTGGGCCGAGCTTGAAGTCTTTCAGGCTCTTGCGGTAGCCGGCCACTTCGATCTGCTGGAAGATGAAGACGAAGGGGCTGTTTTCCAGGTACTTCTTCTGGATGTCCTGGTACATGGCGGCACGCTTGGCACCGTCACGCTCAAGCAGCGCAGCCTTGGCTTCCTTGTCGAGATCCGGTGCCTCGAACGTGTTGCGCCAGGCGAGCGTCTTGTTGGTGCCGGCATCCGAATTGTCAGGGTTCGAGGTGAACGTGTCCGCATTCGAATTCGGATCGAAATAGTCCGAGCCCCACTGGCCGATATAGATATCGTGCGTGCGGGCGCGATATTTCGTCAGCGTCTGCTTGCCGTCACCCGGGACGATTTCGAGCTTGATACCGGCCTGTCCAAGCGTCTGCTGCATGGATTCGGCAATGCCGGTGACCGGCTGCGTGTTGCGCACGTCCATGGTGACGGAGAAGCCATCCGGCAGGCCTGCCTTTGCCAGCAGCTCCTTGGCCTTGGCGACGTCGAGCTTGAACGGATTTTCGTCAAGCGCGCCAAGCTGGCCCTTCGGCAGGAAGGTTTGGTGAACTTCGCCGATGCCCTTGATGAGCGTCGAGCTGATCGCATCGTAATCGACCAGATATTTGAAGGCCTGCTGCACTTCAGGCTTTTTCAGGTTCTCGTTCTTCAGGTTGAGGCTGACGTAATAGATCGTGCTCTTCGGCGCGTCTGTCGTCGCCAGATCGGCATTCTTCGCGACGGCATCGAGATCGCCTGGCTCAAGGTTACGCGCGATATCGATGTCACCAGCCTCAAGCGCCAGGCGCTGTGCCGAGCTTTCCTTCATGTAGCGGTAGATGACGCGGTTCAGCTTTGGCTTGTCGCCGTAATAATTGTCGTTGCGCTCGAGAACGACGACTTCATTGGCGCGCCATTCGCGCAGTTTGAAAGCGCCGGAACCGGCATAGCCGGTCTTCAGCCAATCGTTGCCGAAGTCGTTGTCATACTTGTGGTCGGCATCGACGGTGACGGGCTTGACGTGATCGAGCACCAGCTTCTTGTCGACGACGGAAGCAACCGTTGCCGTCAGGCAGTTCAGCACGAAGCTCGGCGCATAGGCCTTGTCGACGGTGAAGACGAAGGTATTCGGATCGGCGGCCTTCGCCTTTTCCGTGACGTTGTCGCCGGTGAGGCCGAACTGGGTGAGAATGAAGGCCGGGCTCTTGTCGAGCTTGACGGCGCGCTCGAAAGACCATGCGACGTCTTCTGCGGTGATCGGGTTGCCGGAGGCGAACTTGAGGCCCGGCTTCAGCTTGAACGTATAGGTCAGGCCATCATCGGAAACGGTCCAGCTTTCGGCAAGGTCACCCTTGACCTTCGAGGTGTCGGCCATATCGAGGCGCACCAGCAGGCTGTAGCTGTTGCTGGTCACTTCAGCGGTGGAAAGCTCGAACGCTTCGCCCGGATCCATGGTGATGATGTCGTCGATGGCGAAGCCTTCGACCAGCGTATCCTTCGGCGTTTCAGCAAAGGCGGCAGGCGCTGCCATCATGAGAAGCGAAAGAGCAGCACCGGCAGAAAGGGCACGGAAGCTGCGGTTCAGTTTGGTAATCATCATTGGTTCTGTTCCCCTGTTTTTGATTGATTACAAAGCAGTTCTCAGGCTCAGACGTCCTTCTCCCTCCACGCCGAAGCCAGGATTCTCAGCCAGTTCTCGCTGGCAAGTTTCTTGAGATCGTCCTCACCATATCCACTGTCCCGAAGGGCGGCAATCAGCTTCTGGTTGCCTGCAGCATCACCGATTTCGTCGGGAATCGTCGCCCCGTCGAAGTCCGATCCGAGCGCAACGCAATCGATGCCGACGCGCTCGACGAGATGGTCGATATGCCGGATCATGTCGGAAAGCGGCGTCTCGCCATCGGAGCGTCCATCCGAGCGCAGCATGGCCGTCGCATAATTCAGACCGACGAGCCCCTTGCACTCCCTGATGGCGTCGAGTTGCTTGTCGGTCAGGTTGCGGGCAACGGGCGTCAATGCATGGGCATTGGAATGGGTGGCCACCAGCGGCTGATCGCTGGTCTTGGCAACATCCCAGAAGCCCTTCTCGGTGATATGCGACAGATCGATCATGATGCCGAGGCGGTTGCACTCGCGCACCAACTCGAAACCGGCATCCGTCAGACCGGGTGCCGTATCCGGGTTTTTCGGAAAAGCAAAAGGCACGCCATGCCCGAAGACATTGTGGCGGCTCCAGACGGGGCCGAGCGAGCGCAATCCGGCGGCATAAAAGACTTCGAGCGCAGCAAGATCCGGCCCGATCGCCTCGCAGCCCTCAATGTGCATGACGGCGGCAAAGATCCCGCTCGCCATCGCCGCGCGGATATCCTTGACGCTGCGGCAAAGGCGCCAGGCATCGGCGGTGTCGAGACGCAGCGCAATCGCCGCCATCTCGGTCGCGATCCCCAGCGAAGGGAGACGGTCGAGCGGTGCGGAAAGCGGGGTTTCGTAGTGACCGTTTTCATCGGGATCCGCAAAGACGAGATCGCCGGACGGGATGTAGATGGCGCAGAGGCCGCCGGCCAGACCGCCCTTGCGGGCGCGGGGCGCATCGATATGGCCCTGGGTCGTTCCGTTCAGAAATTCGGCGACCGGATCGTTACCGTCTCTTTCATGTGTCCAAAGCCTGAGGAGAACGTCGTTATGGCCATCGAATACGAGCTGCATCTGTCTTCCTGCTCTACCCTTCCGGGCAAATATCAAGTGACAACAATAGAAAGGCTGGAAAAATAGGCCAGCCCCTTTTTTAGAAATTTGCGGCGCCGCTGAAATAGACGCCAAACGTGAAAACGGGGCCATCCGGCCCCGTCATTTTTTCATGTTTCAGTGCTTTGCGCGTTTCTTCTGCCGGTAGACGTCCACGACGACGGCGGCAACGATGATCACGCCCTTGACGATTTCCTGGTAGTAGGCATCCACCCTGAGGAAGGTGAAGCCTGAGGTCATGACGCCGAGAATGACCGTGCCGATCACGGTACCGGTGATGCGCCCGACACCGCCCGTCAGCGACGTGCCGCCGATGACAGCTGCAGCGATCGCATCGAGTTCGTACATCACGCCCATGCCAGCCTGCGCCGTCTGCGCACGGGCCGCGGTCACGACGCCGGCGAGACCGGCGAGCAGACCCGCGATAGCATAGACCTTGATCAGATGCGCTTCGATATTGATACCCGAAACGCGTGCCGCCTGCATGTTGGCGCCGATCGCATAGGTGAACTTGCCGTAGCGGGTATAGCGCAGCGCGATGTGGAAGATCAGCGCGACGACGAGGAAGACGATAACAGGCCAGATACCAGTGCCGATGAAATTGAACTGATCAGTCAGGCCGGAGACCGGCTGGCCCTTCGTGTACCACTTCGAGATGCCGCGTGCCGACACCATCATGCCGAGCGTGGCGATGAAGGGCGGTATCTTGGTCTTGGCGATCAGCTGGCCATTGATATAGCCGGCCAGAAGGCCGATCAGCAGGCCGACACCGATCGGCACGAAGAACGGCATGTCGGTCAGCGATGGATAGAGCGCACGCGGCCAGGTGGAGGCCTGGGCAAAGCTCGCCGCGATCATCGCCGTCATGCCGACGACCGAACCCGAGGATAGATCGATGCCGCCGGTGATGATGACCTGCGTCACCCCGACCGAAATGATGCCGATCACCGAGACCTGCAGGATCATGATCGTCAGGCGCTGCGGGTTCATCAGGAAGCTCTGGCCGATGAAGATCCAGCCGAGAATCTCGTAGACGAGGGCGATGCCGATCAGCACCAGGAAGATGCTGAGTTCCGGCGGTATCCGGCGGCGGCGGACCCGGGCTGCGAGCGGCGCATGGCCTTCTGCTGCATCTGTGTTCATGTTCAAACCTCCCTTTGGCAATCGAGTGGCGCGTTTACTGCGCGGCGAGCTCCATCACCTTCACCTGTGTTGCTTCGGCGCGATCGAGGAAACCGGTCACCCGCCCTTCATGCATGACCATGATGCGGTCACTCATGCCGAGCACTTCCGGCATTTCCGACGAAATCATGATCACCGCGACGCCGTTTCTGGCCATCTCGGTCACCAGCCTGTGGATCTCGGCCTTGGCGCCGACGTCGATGCCACGCGTGGGTTCATCGAGGATCAGGATCTTCGGATTGGTGAGCAGCCAGCGACCAATCAGCACTTTCTGCTGGTTGCCGCCCGAGAGATTTTCGACGCGCTCGTCGAGATTGGGCGTCTTGACCCTGAGCCTGCGCGCCATGTCTTCGCAGGTCTTCTCCAGTGCCCGCTCCTGCACGAAGCCGCCCTTGACGAACTTGTCCTGCAGCACGGCGATCTGCATGTTTTCGAGCACGTTGAGGATCAGAAGACAGCCCGTGTCCTTCCGGTCTTCAGTGAGGAAAGCCATGTGGTTCTGGATGGCAACGGTGGGCGAGTTGATGTCAACCTTCTTGCCGAACAGCTCGATCGTGCCGGCGCTGGCCGGCGTCACACCGAACAGCGTTTCAGCGACATTCGAACGCCCGGAGCCGACCAGACCGGCCACACCTAGAATTTCGCCTGCGCGCACATCGAAGGAGACATCGCGAAAGACGTTGCTGAGCGTCAGATCCTTGACCGACAGCACGACGTCGCCGATCGGAACCTCTTCCTTCGGAAACATCTGGGTAATCTCGCGGCCGACCATCATCTTGATGATGTCGTCGCGCGTCACATCGGTAGACGCATGCGTGCCGATATACTTGCCGTCCCGGAACACCGAAAACTCGTCGGCGATCGCAAACAGCTCGTTCATCTTGTGGGTGATGTAGACGATGCCGATGCCCTGGGCTCTCAAGGCGCGAATGATATCGAACAGATGAGCGACTTCACGCTCGGTCAGTGCCGAGGTGGGCTCGTCCATGATCAGAACGTCTGAATTGTAGGAAACCGCCTTGGCGATCTCGACCATCTGGCGGCTGGCAACCGAGAGATGACGCACTTCGATATCCGGATCGATATCGATGTTGAGCCGCTGAAACAGCTCCTCGGTCATGCGATACATCTCGCCATGATCAACGAAGCCGAAACGGCTCTTCGGCTCGCGGCGAATCCAGATATTTTCAGCAACCGTCATGAACGGCATCAGGTTCAGTTCCTGATGAATCATGGCGATGCCGTTTTCCAGCGCATCGAGCGGCGACTTCAGCTGGATGTGAACGCCCTTCAGACGCACCTCGCCCTTGTCAGGCGTATAGATGCCGGCAAGAATCTTCATAAGCGTCGATTTTCCGGCGCCATTCTCGCCCATCAGCGCATGCACCGAGCCGCGCTTCAAGCGGAACTGAACGTCGTCGAGTGCGACGACACCTGGAAATTCCTTGCGAACGCCCTCGGCACTCAGCAGGAATTCCGCATTCGGAACGGCCCCGCTGGCGCGCACGGCAGCCATGGTGGACGGGCTGATAGCCATCTTCTTCTCTCCGGATACGGCAGGAACTGGATGCGGGCATGACGCCCGCATCCGTGACACGGCGCCTTAGTTCTTGGCGACGAAGTCCTTGACGTTTTCAGGGGTGACGAGCTGGAAGGGAATGTAGACCTTTTTGTCGATCTTTTCGCCCTTGGCGAGCTTGAGAGCCGCATCGAGCGAGCCCTTGCCCTGACCTGCCGCGTCCTGGAACACGGTCACGTCGAGATCGCCGGCCTGCATGGCGGCAAGCGCGTCCTGCGTGGCGTCAACACCGCCAACGACATAGTCCTTCATGTCCTTGCCGGCAGCCTTGAGGGCCTGGATCGCGCCGATCGCCATTTCGTCGTTGTTCGAGATGATGGCATTGAACTCGAGGCCGCTGGAGAGCCAGTTGGTCACCAGGTCGGAGCCCTGGGTACGATCCCAGTTTGCCGTCTGCTCTTCCACGATCTCAATGCCCTTGCATTCGTCGGTCTTGATGACGTCATGAACGTCCTGGGTGCGCATGCGGGCAGCCTGGTTCGACAGTTCGCCCATGATGACCACGGCCTTGCCCTTGCCACCGAGGAGACGGCAGACTTCCTTGGTTTCCAGCGTGCCGGATTCCAGTTCGTTGGACGCGACGAATGCCTGATTGTCAGGCAGCGTGTCGACGTTGACGGGCTGGCGGTTGACGTAAACCAGCGGAATGCCGGCATCGGCGGCGAGCTTCGACATCGCAGCCGTTGCGTCAGTGTCGACGGGGTTGACGATGATCGCATCGACCTTGGAGGCGATGAAATTCTGGATCTGGCTCTGCTGCTTCGACACGTCGTTCTGCGCGTCTTCGACCTGCAGCGTCACGCCGCTCAGCGTCTTCGAGTAATCGATCATGCCGTTGCGCAGAACGGTCAGGAAGTTGTCGTCGAACTTGGCCATGGAAACGCCGACCGTTTCCGCATGCGCGGCCGTCGACATGACAAGCGCCATCGCAGTGCCCAGGATAAACTTTTTCATTTTATTTCCTCCACAAAGCGGTGTCCGGCAGCACCCTCCTCACGCCGGAACTTCGGGCCCAGCCCAAAAGCCTTAATTCCAGTTGACCGCCACTCCCGTGAGGCGGCTCCGTCAAAACGGAACAAACAAACCGTAAAATTTGCCTGACGGAATATTCATTCCATTTTCCTGCGGCGACGTCAACTCTTTTTAAAGCAATGCCGAACGCAACTGCTGGCCGGAAAAATCTGCGACAGCATGAGACGTGCTGATGCAATCGTCATCAGCCGCGCCTAGATATGCGGCCTCAGCACCAAGCTGATCCCTTTGCTCCAGGAGATTTCCATGTCCGTTTCCATGTACACGCTCACCGTTCCGATCTTTCAGCGCGGCCTGAAGACGCTGAGCACCTATCTCGACAAGGCTGAAGCCTACGCGAAGGAAAAAGGGATTGATTCCAGTATCTTGGTGAATGCGCGGCTGGCGCCGGACATGATGCCGCTCTCAGGCCAGTTTCAGCGCGCCACGGATAGCGCCAAATTCGGCATCACTCGTCTGACATCAACGGACGCGCCGAAATTCGAAGACAACGAAACGACGATTGCCGACCTTCGCGAACGCCTGGCAAAGGCGGAAGCCTACCTCGCCACAGTCACGCCCGAGATGCTGGAAGGCACAGAGAAGAGCGAAGTGACGCGCTCCCTCGGCGGCAAGACGATAACGCTGAGCGGCCAAGAATATCTTGCTGCCTTCGTACTGCCGAACTTCTATTTCCACATTGCCATGGCGCACGCCATCCTGCGCAACCAGGGCGCCCCGGTCGGCAAGATGGATTATCTCGGCAGCTTCGGCTGAGGCACTCAGGGCCGGTAGGACACCGGCCCTTTTTCCGTGAGCTCGGTATAGGCGAGCGTCTGGTCGAGATGGCTCGCCCGCAGCGACAGCAGGCGCTCGGCATAGGCGAGTTGCACCTGCGTGTAAGCCGGATCGCCGGCAAGGTTGCGAAGCTCCATCGGATCGGCCCTCAGATCGAAAAGCAGTGGCGGCAGGGCGGCAAAATGCACATACTTGAAATGATCGTCGCGGATCACGGCAAGATTGCACCGGTTGGGCGACAAGCCAAAATGCGCCTGCGCATCGCCGCTGGCGATCTCCCGGAAATCGAACTCCCAGAAAGCCGCATCGCGCCAGTCTGAGACCGGTTTCGCATCAAGAAATCGGCGAAGCGATCTGCCGTCGAGGCCGTTTTTCGCTGACGCGCCGAGTGTCTCGCACAACGTTGGGAAAATATCGGCCGCACTGGTGAAATGATCGACCGACACGCCTTTTGCAGCCGCCCGCGGATCGCGGATGACGAGCGGGATATGATAGCCGCCGTCGAAGAAGCCACCCTTCCCCAGCGTCCAGTGATCGCCCATCATCTCGGCATGATCGGAGGTGAAGACAATGACGGTATCCTCCCACGTTCCGGCGTCTTTCAGAGATTGAAAGATACGTCCAAGCTGCGCATCGACCTCTGAAATCATTCCGTAATAGATCGCCCGGATGGCATCGAAATCCTGAGCACCCCAGTCATTCACCGCACCTTCGGCACCGGAAATGAAACTGCCTTTCGAGGCCCGCGGCATTGCGTAGTCGAGGTAGGGATGCGCCTGCATCTCATCCTGCGCCGACGGTCCGCGCGAAAAGACCGGCCCTTCCCCGGGCTTGTACATCGCGCCATAAGGTTCCGGCACCGAAAAGGGCGGATGCGGCCTGAGGAAGGAAACATGCGCAAACCACGGACTATCCTGCTCGCCCAGCCAGCGGATGAATTCGCCAGCTAAAAACGCTGTCTGGGTCTCATCCTTCGAATAGGACGTGCCCGCGGCCGAAATATCCCCTGCCCCCGCGCCGACTGGAATATGAATGTCGCGGCTGACGGCATCGGCATGGCCGCGCGACCGCAGCCAGGACAACCACTGCTTCTCATGCTCCGGCAGCAGCTGGCGCGCGGTAAATCCCGGCAGCAGCCCTTCGTAGCTGGTCAGATGCGGATCGCCGGCCTCGAGCGCTCGCGGGTCAGGAGCCGTATCGGTATAGCCGAACAGCGTCGGGTCGTAGCCCGCGCGCCGCGCCGCCAGCGCCAGATTGTCGAACCGCCGGTCGAGCGGCGAGCCGTTACGGCACACCCGGTGGTTCATCTGGTAGAGACCGGTATAGAGTGTCGCCCGCGCCGGCGAGCATGGCGCGGCTCCCGCAAAGTGATTGCGAAACAAAACGCCCTGAGCGGCGAGCGCATCGACGTGCGGCGTCCTGACCACAGAATGACCGGCCGCCGAAAGGCAATCGCCGCGCCATTGGTCAGCTGTGATCAGCAGAATATTCTGACGTTTCGGCAAGGCACGCCTCAGTGCTGATTGGTTCGGGAATGCCAGCGCCAGGCTGACTGAATGATCTCGGACAGATCATATTGCGGCACCCATCCGAGCACATCCCGCGCCTTGTCGTTATTGGCGACCAGCGTGTGCGAATCGCCCTCGCGGCGGCCGATATACTCGACCGGGAAAGGCCGTTTCGAGACATCCTCGATCGCCCCGAGCAGCTCCTTCACCGTCGTGCCGGTCCCGGTTCCGAGATTGAGCGCCACGGAATCGCCGCCACGCAGCAGATATTCGACCGCCCGCACATGGGCATCGGCAAGGTCGAGTACATGGATGTAATCGCGTACACAGGTGCCGTCGCGGGTCTCGTAGTCACTGCCGAACACCTTGAACCCCTGGCGGCGGCCGAGCGCCGCATCGATCGCCAACGGGATCGCATGGGTTTCCGGATCGTGCCATTCTCCGATCCGACCGTCGAAATCGGCACCCGCAGCATTGAAATAGCGCAGAATGACGGAGCGCAGGCTCTTATACTGGTCATAATCCGCCAGGGCCTGCTCGACAATATATTTGGTGCGCCCGTAGGGATTGATTGGCACTTGCCGGTGCGTCTCATCCAGCGGCACGCTCTGTGGCAGGCCATAGGTCGCGCAGGTCGAGGAAAACACGAAGGCATTGATGCCTGCCGCCTGCGCGGCCGACAGCAGCGTCAGCGTACCGATTACATTATTCTCATAGAAGGCGACTGGATCTTTGACCGATTCACCCACCTCGATCAGTGCCGCAAAATGCAGGATCGCCGAAGGTTTGTGCTTGGCGAGCACCTCATCCAGCCGGGCCCGGTCGCGAATATCCCCCTCCTCGGCCGGCCCCCATTTGACGAACTCCCGATGCCCGTTCGAGAAATTGTCGAAGACAACGGGCTTGTAGCCCTTATTGGCCAGATCCAGGCACGTATGCGAGCCGATATAGCCGGCGCCGCCGACCACCAGAACAGTTTCACCTGCCATTCACCACCTCTATCGCCGTCTCGGATGAGGGAACCCTAGAGGAGATAAACGGCGAGAAAAAGGGGAATTGCAAAACCGATGCTGCAGGGCAGCAAAACACGCATAACAAAGCTCTGCGCAGGCGCGTCGTGCGGTAACGTTTTGGGATTTTAGCGGAGGAGCGAGCTCGCTCTGAGCGATTCCAGAGCGAAAATTGGTGGCGCGCACGGCGTTGAAAGGCAATCCGAATACAGCCGAGATTATAGCGCTTTCCGGCGCGGAGTTATTGCAGCGTTTTGCAGCAGCGATGTGATGGCAGAAACCGGCTGCGGCCTGCCGAAGGCATAGCCTTGCAGAATGTCGGCACCGAGTTTCGCCAGCACTTCTGCATGGGCGATCGTCTCGACACCCTCGGCAACGATCTCGACATCGAGCGACCGGGCGATATCGATCAGCGAGCCGATCAGCCGCCGCTGGGTCTCGTTTTCCAGAACCGGAAGCACCAGCTGGCGATCGATCTTCACCCGGTTGGGACGCAGTTCGACCAGACCGAGCAGCGAGGCGTGGCCGGAGCCCAGATCGTCGATCTCGATGTCGATGCCGCACTCCCGGATCTTATCGATATTGCGCTTCACCTGGCCGCTCAGGCTATCGAAGAAGATCGTTTCGATCAGCTCGAAACTGATGCGTCCCGGCGGGATCTGCAGCTGCTTGACCTTGGCCGGCAGGTTTGGATCGGCGAGACGCTCTGCCGACAGATTGACGGAAACCCGCGGCACATCGAGGTCCGCCAGCGACCAGCGGTTAATGTCGAACAGGGCGCGCTGCAGGATCGCATCGTCGATTGCCTCCATCAGGCCGTGAGCGGCCGCCAGTGGCAGAAACTCCGCCGGGCTTCTGACACCCTTGGCGCTTTCCCAGCGGGCGAGCGCTTCCAGGCCGCAGATCTCATAGCTGCGCGCATCGACCTGGACCTGATAGTAAGGAACAACCTCGCCGGCCCGGAGACCCGTCTTCAACTCCTGCAGCAGCTGCTTTTCAGCGTTTATCTTGTTGGCAAGCGACGGCGAGAAAAGCTCATCGCGATTGCGGCCGCCCCGCTTGGCCTCATAGAGCGCGAGGTCCGAGGAGGCGAGCAGCGATGCCAGCTGATCAGAGGGCGCGCTGGCCAGGCCGATCGAACATTCGATGACAAAGGGCTCGCCGTCTATGTCGAGCGGGCGTCGCAGAGCCTGGCGCAGATCGCGGACGATCCCGGTATCCCTGCCTGGCGAAAGATGATGCGAGACGATGACGAACTCGTCGCCACCAAGCCGGGCGGCGATCTCGCCGTCTCCCACACAGGCCGTCAGC
The DNA here is from genome assembly GCA_900465675.1 of Hyphomicrobiales bacterium. Classification (GTDB taxonomy): domain Bacteria; phylum Pseudomonadota; class Alphaproteobacteria; order Rhizobiales; family Rhizobiaceae; genus Rhizobium. The sequence continues at coordinate 100,154 of UBJR01000019.1, forward strand.
AGCGAACCGACATGGCGAAGAACCTGGTCCCCGCCGGCATGGCCGAAACGGTCGTTGATATCCTTGAAGCGATCGATATCGATATGACAGACGGATACGATCCGGCCCGCCTCACGCCCAAGAGCTGCAAAAGCCTCGTCGAATGCCCGCCGGTTCAAAAGCCCGGTCAGATAGTCGTGATCGGCGGCGTAGCGCGCATCGGCGCGGCTGCTGTCGGCGGCCTCGCGCTCGCGCGCAAGCTGCTCGTTGCGCAGAACATCTTCAGTGACGTCCCATTCCGCCCCTATGAAACACGGCTCTCCCTGGCCATCGACGAAATACTTTGCGCGCGACCGTATATGCCGCACAGCACCATTCGGGCGGATGATGCGAAATTCGGAAGCATAGTCGCTCCTATTCCTGATCGCCTCCTCGAACAATGCACTGGCGCGGCTACAATCGTCGGGATGAACGCTTTCGAGCCAGACGACGTCGAGCAAACCCTTGTTGATGCCGTAGATACTCTGCAGCTGCTCGTCCCAGCGTGTCTGGTTTTTCAACAGGTTATGCTGCCAGATACCGATGCCGGAGGCTTCGAGCGCAATATTGAGCTGCCGAACCAGATCTTCCAGTTCGTTGTTCGTCCAGGTTAGTTTCGTTTCCACTGCGTTCCGGCCTCTTTTGCAGCACTATGCCGGTTATTGCTTAGGAAATACTGAAGCCATTCTCCCGAGTTCCACCCTCGATTTTTTGCAACCGTCTGCAATTCTTGAGCGAGTGATCGTCAGGATTTCGAAGATTACGAGATGGGATGGGTTCGTCCGGAGAGGCAATTGGAATGCTGCCTTGCAAGGCAAAATGCCCTCGTCGCAGCGAACAGTAAGTTCACGCGTGTGACCGCAAGGCCAAAACTGAATGTAGAAAAATGATGGCGGAGAGGGTGGGACAATCCGCCAGATAGCCGCGCGATACCCGCATTTCCGAGGTGTTCGATAGAGCCCCGATTACGCTACGGAAATTGCGATACCCGGCGTGATACCCCGAGCGATACCCCGTTGGCAAGGACCGCCGTCCGAGACAGGATTTCAAGGCCGATATCACGCATCATCCAGAACCCGGCAGGGGTTCCCCTCAGCTTGCCCCACGACGATGCTCCATCCCTTCGACACGAGCCACAGGTCTCGTGTCGCTCGCCTGAGGCGAGCGGGCTTCCCGCATAGTCGCGAGGCCCCGCGCCTCGGTGACAATCGCATGGGCCGCTCAGAAACGGCCTGCGGCCTGCGGCATCCCCCTTGGAGGGGCCATGCCTCTTCCGAGCATGGCGCCCCATGCGACAGTCAACCACAGCCTAACCGTCGTGCCAGTCTCAGTAATGTTAACATTCCGATCGCTATCCGATCGTTTGCCCCGGAAATGATACCCAAAAGCCTGGGCTCGACTGCCGTGATCCGACATAAATTCATTGTTATCAATGTGTTGTTGAGGATTTTGATGAAGACAACTACAACCATACTCCGGGGCCTTGCGCTCGATGTCCTAGTTATCGAAACGGCCCACACGGATGCTGTAGGCATGCTGTTCTATCGCGCCGAAATTGTACTTCGGGAACGTAAAACCGGGGCACGGCACCTCGTCCGCCGCAGTAGGATTCCGGGCACAGGCTTGGAGATGGCGAGAGCGATGCAGCAACAGGGCCTCCGAGCGTTGGAGACTTTTCTCCCGAATCGGTAGAAATATTTTTCCAAGGATTGCCGCTTAGTCCGCGTTACCGCACCAAGGATTCGACAGTTGACGAGTCCTTGCTGCAAGGATTCGGAGGCTTCTGAATTCTCACTCGCAAGGATTCACAATGCCTAGAATTGACGCCGCCGCACCGAGTCCTTGAAATAGAATTTCTAGCTAATTCAGCTAGTTAATGCAGAATAGGCCCCGTCATGAATTTTCAAAAGAATGAAAGGAGCCAACCATGACGCAGACCACCGAATGCACCGTCAGTCGCGAAATTATTGCCGAGTTCAAGATTTTTGAGCAAGCCTACAGACATTACCTGGACCGCGTCGATGAACTTGGCATGTCATTGAAGTACCCTTCCGAGTTTAACAAGGAAGTGCAGACGCTCCTCGGCACGAAAGGGGGAGTGTCAGCCTACTTCAAGGGAGGGGCGCGCATCATCGATCGAATTGATAATCTCGTCCAACTCGCGGAAGAGAAGGGTTGATGCTGTTTGGGAAGTGGTGCCCCGGTGGGCGCTGGCGACACTTAGCACCCGTCCAAGATCGCGGCCATTATCGGCTGTGATCTTACGGTCCTAGCGGCCCTGTATCACGGATTAGATGACGGCAAGTGATCCGAGAAATCCAATGCCGTGGTTTCAGCGTTGGGGGCGGGGCAGCGGCGCCTGCATCGTCAGCCGCAGCCGCAGCCGCAGCCGCAGCCGCAGCCGCAGAGGTATGCGCCACCGAAAACTCGGGACAAGCCCTTGCCCGCGATGTCCAACGCAACGGCATTCGCGCATTCGATCGCATCGGATCAAAGCCGCCGTCCTCTCTCCGAGGCACTAGCTTCAGTCAATAGGCGCTCTCGCGCAATCTGACAGAAGCAAACGTTTCACCTTGCCGCTTGCGGAACTCACACGGCGAACGCGCATATCCAGCTTGTTGGGGGCACCGACGTTACTTCCGTGAAGAGACCACGTTAACAGCGCGAGATTCCCGACAGCGAAGTCGCCTCCCGGTCTCATTGGGACGATACGGTCGAACTGATCAACATAAACACGTGAATTTCGCGACATCGAGTTGTAACGGGTGACATTCCCTCGCAAAACTTCCAGCCCTACGGCTTCCTCACGAGTATTTACCCAGTCCTTGGTGCCTTCATCAAATTTGACCAACTCCTGCTTCGTGGAACCTATAGAGATGGTACCTATCGTTCCATCGGCTCCGATGGGGCGGTGTGCGTCTTGAAGACTGCCTTCGAGAACTTCGGCCAACTCATCGAAATCCACTGGAGGATGTTTCAGAGGTGGGGGGTCTTTCCTTTCGTACAATTTCCGAAGGCTCGTGGTCTCCGGCTCCGCATCGAGACTTCCCGTCGCCCGCTTGAATGCGGTCTTCAAGAAGTCATACAACATCGGTCCGCCAAGAGCTGCCGCGATTCCAGTGGTTGCTGGATAGGCCTCAACAAGGATTATCAACTCGAATATGAAGCTGCCTTGACGAGCAGGCTTCAAAAGAACCGAGGCGTTTTTCAAGGCTGTTGCCCGAGTAGTGATCTCTCCCGTCATGTAGGCATGAAGGGCAATATGGACGGCCCTAGTAATTCCGTCGATAGATGTTACCCCATCGTAGCCCGGAAGCGCATTTTGATCCGCTAACCCACCCTCGTAGCGAATTTTCAATTTATGCTCAGCTAATATAGCCATTAATCCCCCTCAAGAATCATAACAATACTGGCCAAGAATTCGGCTACTGGTCACGGTATGTCAACTTAAACGGGTTTGACGATTTTTCTGCATCTCATGTGGGGGCGGCGCGGTCCACCGCGACGTCCGGAAGTGTGGTCTCGGAGCATCGGGATCCTTCAGGGCGGTAGCGCGGACTGCGAGACCTTGTAATTCTAAAACCTCGGCCTCAGTGCGGGCCCCGGCGCCCCCGCGTCGTCAGTCGCGCCCGAGGAGGCGACGGCGCTCGTCTGACGCTCAAGCTCCCATCGTAGGGCCGCCATCATCGCCCGGTCCCGGATTTCCCCTTCAGGACGGTCATGTCCGACTAGGCGAAGCGCGATCCAGTCCTGCGCCTTAATCATCTCCCGCAGCCACTCCAAGGCCTCCGGCGGAACGCGCTCTTCGATCATGATCCGTGCGCGGTCCTTCGCGGATCGACGGTTCAGATCCTTCACCAGACGGTTCCAAGAGGGGCGGGGCCGTGGCCGATCAACGGGGTACCAGATCGGCTCAAGGCCGCGTTCCCTTGCCCATGCGTCAGCGCCAAGCCCATAGTCCGAGGGTGGAATCCGGCGATCCCGGCGGAAATTATTTCCGCGTCCAGGAAACTCGGAAGCGGGACTTTCCGGAACCAGGGCCAGCATCGCCGACAACAGGCCGAGCAGATGGAGCACGGTTCTCGAAGCAGGATCGCGACGGCGCCGTCTGGCAACGTTGCGGCGAATCCAATCCGCGCAGGTTCTCCGTCGCTTACTCTGCTTGATTTCCCTGTCCATAGGCGACCTCCCCAATCCTTCAGGAAAGGATGAGGCAGCAGAAGGACCGGCGCAAATCCGGGGCGACTACGCGACGTCGCTGTCTTTCAGATACTCCGGCAGCTTCGATTTCCATTCGCTCATGAGAATGAGCGAGCATTCGACCGTTGCGCCGTCATTCTGCACGAGCTGAAGCTGTCCCGCAGGAACCGTCGAATCCCAGGCGAAGCTCTCCGAGAGGAGTTTCAGAAGCTCGCGCTTGTAGGCGGTATCGAGGTTATCCAACTGGTCGCCCTTGGTCTCCAGAACGGTGATGCGGGTGCTGCCGTTGTCGCGATTGGCGGCGAAGACGAAGTCGGGGTAGACCTTGGCCCGCTTCCAGCCTTGCAAGCCATATTGAGTCCGGGCGACGTTGCGATGCCACCACTTCAAGGCCTTGTCTTCATCCAGGTAGACGGCCACCTGTTGTTCGTCGCCATTGAGTTCGTTGGCAAAGACCGGAGAGAACAGGCTCTTCTCCAGAGGACTGCCATCACTCCGGGGAAGGTGCTGCAAGCTCGCGGGCTCGGGCATTTCGTATTCGAAGGGCATACGCCAGTTCTTGCTATCGAGGCGAAGCCGGAACTGAATCCTTCCGGCCTTGACCCTCTCCCGGAACAGGCTCTCTGCCAGTCCTGTTCGGGCGGCATCCAGCTTGCGGCGCATCTCCTCGACAATCAGCCCGGCGAGCTCTCCGATCTTTTCGACGGTGAATCCACGCGCGACAAGGGCGCCTACCAGTTTCCCGACGATCGCTCGCCCCACGAAAGGATTCGGCACGAGGTCGGAAATCATCCGCACAGCGTAGGAAGGATCGAAGACGAGGCTTTCCGCAGCCGCTGCCACCCGCTCCGCCTTGAAATGCTCGCTCGTATCCGTGAGGCTGATGCGCTGAATCTGTCCTTCCGGGCGATGGGCGTTGTCCGGTATCCCGTCGGCGATGTCCTTGGGATCGAAGCCGCGCCAGTCCACATTGGCGAGAATGTCCGTCTCGTAATCGAGCGGACGGACATGCTCGCCATCCAAATGCAGAACCAGAGGCAGGTAAATGTCGGTCGATGTGAAATCCTTGCGGCGCTGGATGGTGCGACTAGCCTTCGCGGTGCTGGTGGCATCCGTCTGAACAACCCGCAGCACCAGATCGCCTAGCCCATCCCCTTCAAGAGCCTTCTTGATGGCATTCACGACGTCGCCAGTTCCGGCGTGATGGGTCACAACGTAGCATTCGTCCAGTTCCGGGAGTCCGGTTTTCATGGCAGCCGGCTGGCGCAGAATGCGGCCCACAAGCTGGGTCATGGCGTTGAGGTTTGAACTGGCGGCCAAGGAGCACAGGACATAGGCGAAGGGGCAGTCCCAGCCTTCCTGAAGCGCGGACTTGGTGATGATGGCCCGCACGCGGTTGGTAGGGGACAGGAGGTCGAGATTTTCCGGCTGGTTGAGGTCGTTCGTCTCCGCCGTCTTCACGGCAATTTCGGCCTCATCGAATCCTGCCGTCAGTAGCCATTCCTTCACGTCGTCGGAATGGATGAATTCGGCATTGCGCTGATCCTTGCCCGTCCGCTCCACCTGCACAAGCATGATGGGACGAATGTAGCGCCCGGTATCAGCCCTGAATTCGGCAGCCTTGGCATCTAGGAGGTCTAGCTGCTTGAGGGATTCATTCAGCGTGCTCTTCCAATCCGTTCCCTGCTTGGGAATGAGATTGAGCGGCATCTTGATCATGCCTTCGCCATCAAGCTCCAGACCAGTCACCTCCACGAGCACATTGGAATAACGTGCCTCTCTGGGGTCGTTGCCGCCGCGTGGCTGGACATCGTGCGGCGTCGCCGTCAGTTCCAGCACGAAGCGCGGATTGAAGCCATAGAGCGTCTTGAAGGCAAGGTCGGAAACCGCCTTGTGTCCTTCATCAAGGACGACAACTGGACGGATGATACGCAGCGCGTTGCCCAGCGAATCTTTCACCATCGGGAACAGATCGTCGTAGCAATCGAGATTGCCGACGGCCTTGATCAGCTCGGCATGTGCCTTCTGATCGCCCTCCGGGGGCGTGAATCCCGCGACGTCGCCGCGGTCCCGGAACATCTTCAATGTGTCCTTGGTCTCGCGGTTTGCGGACTGAAGCATGAGCAGCATCACGCAGAGCTGCCCCTCGACATCGCGGGCGTCAAGCCGTTCGGATTTCTCCATGATCTTCACGCGTCCCGCAGCGGCGCGGTCGAGAACCTGACGATACGGGTCCTGCCGGTCCTTCAGCCGCTTCAGGGTCTGGCTGTAGATGGCCTCGTTCGGCACGATCCAGAGCACGAATCCTGTATTCCTGTTCAGGAACCGTCCGAAAATCCGCGAGAGCGCGTTGGCCGCCAAATAGGTCTTGCCGCCGCCCGTCGGAATTTTGAAGACCGCGTTCGGCACGGTACGCCCGATCCCGTCCACTCTAGGCGAAAAGGGAATGGCGGCGCGCGACGTCGGCAACCTGCCTGCAGTCCCCATGCGCTCCCATGCCTTCTTGGCATAGTCTGGGAGCTCGATACCGAGATCGGGCTGTTCGGCCACAAGCGCTGCCACCTTATCGGCCTTGCCTTTCTCATCACCCAAGATGTCGAGATAGGCGTCCAGTACCTCCAGTACACGCTTCTGGTAGTCTAGCTCGCGCAACATCGCGGTTAGCTCCGCTCAATGCGGTAGAGCGCGAAGGGTAGAGGAACGAACTCCACAGGAAGGTTTTCCTCTGCCAACAGTTTCTGGGATACGTAACGGGCCGGAGCCAACACTAGGTGTCGTTCGCCGGGATAGGCAGCCGCCATCTCTCTTGCTTTCGCAAGTGTCAGTGCTGCCTCTGGCGATTTGAGCCATTCAAGGTCCGGTTTGTAGAGCAGCCAAATATGCTGTCCGCCGCTGGAGCCAAGATAGCCCTTGTCTAGCAGGGCGACCGCCGGATCGAAGGCGCGGTTGGTAGCAGTGTGGAACAACACTGATCCAAGAGCGGCAGTCTCCGGCAAGGTGTCGCCTGTCAGGATCTTATCCAACTCCACAGCAGCACCGAGACTGCAATAGGTGAATTCACCGCCCAGTCCTTCAGTCCGCTCTGCGACGATCCTTTCTCCGGTCACGATCAGCTCCGAATCCTTGATTTCCTTCCTGATGCCGTCGAATTCGTGACCATGCAGATTTTCGATTGCGTGAACCTTGTCCGTTACGGCACCTGGCTTTTCCAGTGTCCGCCAACTTATGCGCTCTCGGAAAAGTTCGGTCCTCTGAGTGCCCTTGAAGTCGTATCCATTGATAATGCGGCGCACACGCTCTGCTGTCAGCGTATCAGCATTAACGTTTTCCTCTTCATCCATCTGCACGAGGATAAAACGTCTTGAACCGCCGTCATTTTTGTTGAGGTTCAGCAAAGCGTGCGCCGTCGTTCCGGAACCAGCAAAGCTATCAAGGACAAGGCTATCCGGCCGCGTTGCTATAGATAGGATCTTCTCCAAGAGGCGGACGGGCTTCGGTGTTTGGAACGGCACACCTAGGTTGAATGCGGCGAGTTCTTTGGCCGCTTCGTCAGTATGACCGGAATTTGTGTGGGGCCACCAAGTGGTCGGAACTACCGTCCCGGCATACTTCAGGTATCGCTTGTAGGAAGGAGCCCCATCACCGTTCTTTCCAAAGTAAGCCAGCCCCTTTTCCACCATCTCAAGCCACTGCTTTTCTTCCCTCGACCAGCAGCGCCCCGGCGGCGGTAAGCGAATCGAGCCTTTTTCAGTCGTGATGGGGTAGGAGAGGTTCTCTCTTATGTTTGGAGCGTCCCAAGGTATGGCGCGCCAAGCACCTTCAGGGTCGTTGTCGGGATTGGAATACTGTTTAGCTTGATCCTCATCCCTAGGAAGCTGGTTTCTCAGATGCTTCCATGTCTCTGGCGCCTTAGAATAGACCAGGATGTAGTTGTGAGAGTTCGAAACAGTTGCGTCATTTGATACCGAATAGCGCGCCTGCCAAGCGATCGAGGCAACGAAGGCGTCCTCTCCGAAAATCTCATCCAGCAGAAGCTTTCCTCGGTGACTTTCATTGTCATCGAGCGTAATCCAGATGCTGCCATCTTCTGCAAGGAGCTCTTCGAGGAGCCGAAGCCTTGGCCACATCATGGCACACCACTTATCGTGACGAAGGCCGTCATCGACTCCAATAGGGTTGGCGGCAAGCCATTCCTTGATCACTGGCGAATTGACGTTGTCGTTGTAGGCCCAACCCTCGTTTCCAGTATTGTATGGCGGGTCGATGAAGATGCAGTCCACCTTGCCAGCGTAGATAGGTAACAGTGCCTTCAGGGCATGAAGGTTGTCACCCTGGACGATGAGATTGCCGTCGAGCCGTGGCTCGCCGATCCCCTTTTCCGGATGAATTTCAAGAGGACGGAATGGAACCGACAAGTGATGATTGTAGACGAATTCCTTACCCTTGAAATTCAGCTCCGTCATCGTGGCCCCCATCGTCTTCCGGTATCAAATCAAGCCCACTTAGAATCCTTGCCGCCCCAAAACGCAAGGTCGAAGGGCGCACCAGTCCACTGTGGTGTTCCGGGAGGGGTATGGAATGCGGAGTCGGGGGCAGTCAGTCCCGCGTCCGAGGGCAGCGCTTTGCTGACACTCCTGTGGCTGCCACCGGGAACCGATCGCCGGATGCGCGAATTCCCGCGTTCCCGCCGATGGCGGCGCTATGCTGAACGCTCCGATATGCTCATCATGATTGGGTCCCGGAACACTCCAGGCCCTCTCTTCGGTGCCTCTGGACTGTCGGCGTCAAGACGACATGAATCCTTACGCGCGAGGATATGCCGGCTACATGAACTTCAAGTCCCGGCGCGCGTTGCCTGATGAACGTTTCGGGGTGGGTTCGGATACGGCAACACTCGCCAGACGCGCTGTACGGGCCTGAATCCGGCCTTCAATTTGTGGACACAGGCCGTTTCCGGCCAAAATCACGGTCTCGGGCGGGGTCGCCCGGAAGGAGACGGCAGCGTCTCCGGGAGCCTTAGCTTCGCCAGTTCCCGCCAGGCGGCGTCGCGCTGGATGCCGACTTCGGCAAGGCTATGCTCCATGTTGCAGCGCCTCTCTTCCGCCGCTCTTCGCGCCGCGTCGGCGGCACTGGCACGTTCGGCTGCCGCCGCTGCCTGATCCCGGAGCAGGGACATTTCCGCATCCACCGACTGACGGATTCGATCCTGAACCTTCGATCGCCGGAATCCATCCCAAAGCGAGCGCAGCAGGCCCGGTAGCCGTTGAATCCTTGCCGCTGCCTTCTGGACCCGTTCCGCCTCTGCCCGGACACGCGCCATCATGCTCCTTGCGCGCCGCTGTTCGGCAACCGCTCGGTCCTGCGCAACCAGCGCGGCGGCGGCCGCCTCCTTCGCGGCTTCCATCTGGCGCATGGATTCGGCCTTTGCGGCGTCCGCTTCGGCTCGGAGTTTTCCGGCATCTGCTACGGCGGTTGCCGTCAGGGTCTCAGTTTCAATCTTCGTGCGGGCGACGAAGGATTCGACCTTCCTTTGGATAGCGTCTGCACGATCGAGAGAGGCGCGCAGCGCGTTCGCCTGCGTCCTCTCTGCCTGCCACTCGGCACGCGTCAGGCGACGTCGCGCGGGGCCAAGGCGGGTCAGGCCGCACTGCACCGCCACGGTCTCGAAATATGAATCCTGCCAGGCGCGCATGGCAGCACGGTAGGCAGCGTCACCACGGCGGTTCAGCGTCTTTGAATCCTCATCTGCACCGGGACCGGCTTGCATGACCGCAGTCTTGGCAGCTTGCCCCGGATGAAGCGCCGCTGCCCTCAGGTCCTGCGATGGCGGCAAGATGTAGGCGTGAAGGTGCCAGTAGGTTTCATCCTCATGCCGGACAACGGAGACGAGAGCATCGCCATACAGCTCCCTAAGCCAGTCCACCGTCAGTTCCTCCCAATGATCGACTTCGGCCCGCTTCCGAAGATCGGCATGGACTTCATCGACGGTATGCGGATGGCTGGCGACGACCGTCAGCAGGGTGTGCTGATCAACGCGAATCTTACGCGGCTTCCCGCCCTTCGGTGTTGTACGCGCTGCGTCGGCAGCCACATCGTGCAAGGATTCGACCTCTTCCGGACTCACTCCGTAAATGACAATCGGGGCTCCCGGAGACCGGACATGGATAGACGCCGCCGGATCGCGGCGCGCCTCCGCCAGCACGAATCCTGTCGAACGCCCCTTGGTGTCCGGCTTTCTTGCGTAGGATTCGAGATGGACGAATTGAAAGGCCATGCGCCGTCACCTGTTCAGATAGGCGACGGCCTGAGCATTGCTTTCCTCATCACGATCGAAGCCGATGTCCCGGCGATGTCGAACAACCCACTGCTCTACATCCGGATCGGCCCAGCCGCCTAAATGATATGCGGCGCAGTCAAGACAAAGCCAGCGGCTATCAGAGGTTTGAACGTCCGGCGCGGCCTCGCAATGCGGGAGGATGTTCATGACTGTCCCGTCGCCGAACCTGATGACTGCTTGCCCTTCGCATTCCGGCGCAATGGTCGGTGACTGATGTTTTTGCATGTGGATCCTCCCGAATGGCGTTGATGAAAGAATCGTGACTGCCGGCGGAGCCAGGAACAAGAAGATTTAGTGACCGACTAAACCTTTTCCTTCCCAACCCCTTGAGGGTCTCCAGTCAAAGCATCGGCTCTTCGAGGAGGCCTTCAGCCGGACCATGCCGTGGGAGCGGCAAGAAGCCGTCGTCACATCGACGACGAGCATGGGCCACATTGGAGGCACGCGTTGGCAGGCCGACTACCACATGCGGCACGCGCTTGCGTTTGTAGTCCATTACCGCATCATCCATATGTTTTCGTTTACTTATCTCCGACATGCGCCCTTGCCCGTTCGAAGGCCGTCTTCATGGTCACGACCAGTTCATCCTTCGCCGTTTCCGGGACGATGAAGCTATCATGAACTGGCAGCACGACGATCCCCTTCTTCACGCACATCTCCGCCAGGACGAAGCGGCACATCTCCGAATCCACGTTCTGCAATCGCAGCCCAATGCCGCTATGGAAGTAGCGCGCCACGTTCGGATGCCGATTCTTCATCTCGTGGATCAGGTCGCGGGCGGATACTTCGCAGCCGTCAAGGTATGGAAGCAGCGCGCCATGTGCCTGATAATAGCCCGAAGCATTCAGGAGCACATTGAAGGCGATCTTGCACAGCTTCCTGTCCCAACCAGGAAGCGTGTAGGCATCGCCATCCAGGTGCTCTCCGGCAAGCGCATACAGCAGCCTCGGGTGAAGCTGCTCGTAATCGACCTCCGTCGTGCGCTGGCCGTCGAGAATGAAATGCTGCCGATCCTTCGACTTCACCGACTGCCACCAGCCGCCATAGAAGCGCCCTCCGTGGGTCCAGCCGCCATTGAACACCCGGTACAGAGACAGCATGTCCGGATACACCGAATGCTCCCCGAACCGGATCACGTCGCCATCGAAATGGGCGTCGGGTGCATTCAGGGAAATGTCCGCCTCTCCGATCAGGCGGTTCACCTTCTCCACCAACTTACGCTCCCGATGCGTCCGTTCGGTATCCCGGTAGGCAACGAGGGAGCCCACTGAATCCTTCAGCCGGATCAGCTCGCCCGGCTTCCGACGGAGTTTCACCATGCTGGTACCCGCAAGCCAGGCTGCGGGCCGATAGCTCGACTGAATCCCAGTCGCCCGTCCTCCGGGCTGAAGATCATGGTCGACAAGGATTCCAGCGGCGACGAGGGCATCCACAGCAGGCACGACGGTGTCATAGGTGAACTCACGGCCCCGGTATCGGCTGCTCTCCGTCCACCAACCCTTGCGGCGGGAATAGGAGATCCGGCGGAGCGGTTCGCGGCGTGCCGACATGATGGCATCGGCGACAATGACGGCCTGCACGTGCGCGGCCTTCGCCGACCGCGCGGTTGGCATGGAAACGTGCTGGCCGATTTCATCGGCATCGACCGACCAATCGAGGCAGAGCAACCTGTCCCGATCTCCCGGCCAAATTTGTTGACGCTGCAGGGTGTGAAGTTCTGATGTCCGGGCTGGCCTATCTACCAGCCCCCGGCTCACCGACCCGTTCTGTGGGTCTTTACAACTTCAGCGCCGACGTTCAACATTTTCGAACACACCTTGAAAAGACCGCCGGAGGGTTCCAGCCCAATGATGGCGGTCTTTTCAATGGTCAATCGTCGGCGAGCATAGGTCAAGCGACCCGAGCTACATCTTCCGGGGCTTCGGACCAGACAACCGCTTCTTCCGGGCGATCCTATCGAAATCCAACCCCCGGAAGACAGAAAAGTCGATTCCCGGATCAAGGGGAAGCTCAGCGATCTGCCGCGCCTGCCGCTCACCCAGATTCATGAATCCGTAGTTGTCGTGTTCGTCACTCCCGACCTGATGACCAGACTGCATGCGCCTGGCGCGGCCCTCGATCTTCGCATCCCGCATATCGTCGATGTTGCCACCACGCAATGAATGGAACACCTCCCTGCCGCCACCTTCTCCATCCTCGCCTTTCCTTTTCTTCTGCTTGATTCCGGCGCGCTCGAACAATCGGTTCATATATGAGGATGCACTCTTGCTGGGATCTGCAAGCCCCATCAGATTAGGGAACAGGAAGCGACCCTTCTGCCGGACGGCCCATTCGACAAACCCGATCTCACTCAGGAACTGATGCAGAACAAAATAACTTGTGCTTGCTTCGGTCTTGTGCGGTGTCGATACCCAGACACCGTCGATCTTCTTGACGCTGGCGAGCTGCGCCACCCAGACACCCGAGAACTTCTCGCGGAAATCATTGCCCGTCAGGTGAATGAGAAGGCCGATGCGGCGACCCGTCAGATGGCCGAGCAAAGGCAGCATCACGTCCTCCATCAGCCCGGAAGCCACCCCGGTGCTGAACACCTGGCTGATCTTGCTTGTCGCCAGCGGCTCAGATTTGACCGCTGCCGCAGCGGTCGAAGGGTAAACGAGTCTCGGTCCCGGAAAGGGATCAGGATATTCTCCATCGGTCATCAAGGAACGGATGGCAGCCTTGACGACGGCGACATAGCCTTCCTGAAGGGATTTGAGGGTCAGCGGTTGCAGATGAAGGTCACGGTTGCCGTCAATGATCTGCATGGCCGACATGGTAGGATCACGCAGATTGTTGTCTCCAGGCCAAAACTGCATGAGGTCGATGAAGGCTTGGAGATCAGTGAGATTGTAGGTATCGACGGGGTGATCGCCTATCAGTTCGATGAAGACGTCGAGCCTAGCTCGGGCCGTCTTTATGTCCTTGGCACCCTTCGGACCACTCCTGAGCTTTCGCTTCTCAAGGTACTCGCCCATGATTTCGCCAAGGCGCGGCAGGTTTGATGGTTTACGCGCCACGGTCCTGCGATCAAGCTTGAAAGCGGGAATCAACTTGCCACTCTCGTCGCGTGCCGCCTGCGGCGGCGTCTCGATGACAGGCGGAAGTGGAACGGCAGCGGGCTCATGAACAATGGCGGCGGGGGCAACAGATGAGCGGGCGGTCTGGCCTAGCTTGGCAAGAGCCGTCTGCTCCAGCAATCGAGCATTGCTGACGATAAGGTCGCTATACGGCTCACCGTTCTCCTGCTTTCGAAGCTCCCGATGCAAACCGACCAGATCGCGTATTCCGGCAGTCTTCTGCAACTCCTCCGGGGTGAGCGGTGGATCGGGCTGATTGATGATCCGCAGGTAGGCTTTCAGTTCACCGCGCATCTCGATGAGAGCTTCGGCGGAAGCCTCCGGACTCATCTCCGGGTCGGTATCCGTTGCCCCCTTTTCGGGTTCACTCATGTGTCGCATCCTCATCGTATCGAACAACAGTCTTGCTCGTGCGGCCAACAGATCGGCAAACAGCCTTGCCCGCCGATGGGAACACGCCCCCAGACTCAGTCGAACGGGAGGAGGAGTACGTCCGCCTCCCAAGTCCTTCGGCATCTTTATCTGGAAGATGTAAACGGACCCTGATCTGACAAGATAGGGTCCTGGCCCGCGCGCCTTTCCCGGCGTCGAGATTTCAGTACCTTCGTTCGATCGTTCCAGCGATACCCCAGGCTGTACCCCGCGCGATACCCGCATGTTTTCTGCTCCCGGTAAGGCCGCAGACAACCGGAGACTTTATGTGGAAATCCAAGGATTTGCGGGATAAGTGGCGGGGAGTGAAATCAAAATGGCGGAGAGGGTGGGATTTGAACCCACGGTGCCCTTGCAGGCACGCCGCATTTCGAGTGCGGTACATTCAACCACTCTGCCACCTCTCCGCGGTCTGGTTGACGCCGTTAAGCGCGGGCTGTCTCTTAGCGATAGAATCACGGGCTGGCAAGACGAAATTGCGACGCTTTTTCATCCTTCTGCCTTGACAGATTTTTGACACTCGTCTATCCCGCCTCCGCAATAGGCGTGGAAAAGTCCGTGCCTTGCCCGCCTCGCGCTCGCGTGAGGTTTCACCGGCAGACAGAATTTGGGGTTCAGCCCCGAAATCCCTGCTTAACACAGACTGATAAGAAGACAGCCACCTGCGGTTTGCAGGGAGAGCTGGATCGAACATGAAAGGATTAAAAAATGTTCGCAGTCATCAAGACCGGCGGTAAGCAGTACCGTGTGGCAGCAAACGACGTGCTGACCATCGAGAAGCTTGAAGCATCCGCTGGCGACTCCATTGAATTCACCGAAGTACTCGTCATCGGCGAAGGCGCCGATGCAGCGATCGGCGCACCCTTCGTCAAGGGCGCATCCGTCAAGGCCGAAGTGGTCGAGCAGAACCGTGGCAAGAAGGTCATCGCCTTCAAGAAGCGCCGCCGTCAGAACTCGAAGCGCTCGCGCGGTCATCGCCAGCATCACACGGTTGTCCGCATCACGGACATCCTGGCAGCCAAGTAATCGGTTTCGGGCAACTAAGGTTTAAAGGAGAAATCCAATGGCACACAAAAAAGCTGGCGGTTCGTCGCGCAACGGTCGTGACTCTCAGTCCAAGCGCCTTGGCGTGAAGAAGTTCGGCGGCGAAGCCGTCATCGCAGGCAACATTATCGTGCGTCAGCGCGGTACGCAGTGGCATCCGGGCGCCAATGTCGGCCTCGGCAAGGACCACACCATTTTTGCGCTTACGAACGGCAATGTAGACTACCGAACGAAGGCCAATGGTCGCGTGTACGTATCTGTAATGCCGAAAGCGGAAGCAGCGGAATAAGCCGGTAGCGCTCTAAAACAGCCGGCGTCTCATCGACCCGGCTGAGCGTATCAGGTTCAGTCCAGAAAACAGGGGAGATGGGGCGCCATCTCCCCTTTTTCTTTGTCCATAAGGAGGACTGAACATGCAAGGCGAACTGATCAGGGTCGACCAATCAAGGTCACCCCGGGAAGACCAGAGGTCTCCCAAGGAGCGGCTGAGGCCGGAGCGGTTAAGGACCGATTGCCCTGTCTTGTTATCGGAAAGGCTCGTCATGCGCGCGCCTCACGTGGAAGACATTGACGCCCTTTCCCATCTCGCCAACAACGCCAAAGTCGCCACAATGGTATCGCGCATGCCGCACCCGTATACCGCCAATGATGCCGCCGACTTTGTACGTCGAACGGCGAATGGCGAGATCGGCAAGTGCGTCTATGCGATTACCAAAGCCGAAAACGGCGCGTTTATGGGCTGCTGCGGCGTGGAACCGCATGCCGATGGACGCACCGTCGAGATCGGTTACTGGCTCGGCGAACCCTTCTGGGGGCAGGGCTACACCACGGAGGCCTGCCACGCGCTAGTCGATATGGTGTTCCGTACCCGCGAAAGCGTCGACCAGATCGACGCCCGTTGCCGGGTGACCAACGTCGCGTCGCGCCGCGTCATCCAGAAGTGCGGCTTCCAGTTCCAGGGCTCGGGTCTTGCCGCGTCGCTAGCGCTCGGATCCAACGTCCCGGTCGAATGGTACAGGCTCGACCGCAAGACCTGGATGTCGCTGAGAAGCTGGGGGGCACTGTCATGAGCGCAGCCCTTCTCGACCGCCAAAAGGTCCAGCCGATGACACCGGGCGCTGTTCCCGTCATCGGCACCGCCAGGCTTTCGCTTCGCCCGCACCGGCTGAGCGATGCCGATGCCATTGCCGGATCGCTGAGCGATTTCGCGGTGACAAGAATGCTGGCGCGCGTGCCGGCACCCTACCACCGGCAGGACGCCCTGGATTGGCTGGTTCCAGTCACCTCTGGGCGGCTGCAGGATTGGCATCTGGCGATCACCAGCGGAGACGATACCCATATCGGCATGGTCTCCGTTGAGCTTCGCCACGGGCGCTGGCACCTTGGATACTGGCTGAACCGCTACTACTGGCGGCGCGGCTATATGAGCGAAGCGGTCGCCGGCGTGCTGGAGCGGTTTTCGCGCCGGATGCCGGAGATGCCCGTTCACTCCGGCGTCTTTGCCGATAACCCCGCCTCGCTGCGGCTGCAGGAAAAGCTCGGCTTCCGCATGAGCGGGTGCTCGGAGATCTACAGTTTCGCTCGCAACACCATGGTGTCGCATGTCGAAACCGTCCTCCAGCCTGGCGCGCTTCAAAGCGTCAAGGCCGCCTGACTGAGACTGAAACCCCGCGGCAGGAATGCCGCGGCGTTTTCTATACCTCGATCTCGACCCAGACCGGGAAGTGATCCGAACCAACCGAATCCGTATCGACATGGGCGGCCTTGAGGCTGCCTGCCAACCCGCCGCTGACGAAACAGTAATCGAGATGCATCCGCTTTCCGTGATCCTTGGGATCCATCCAGCTGTAGCCTTTGGGGTGATAGCCATCGAGCGCCGCCAGCGCATCGACAGGCGTGCCTATACGCGGAACGCGCCCGTAATATCCGTCCTTTGCGCCGGCAAGCGCGCAATATTCAGGCGATTCCGGCACCATGTTGAAATCGCCCATGACGACGTAATCCTCCGGCAGCGGCAGCTCCTCGAAATCGAGCTCGCCTGCACCGCTGACGGCACCGCCTTCGAGGCGGAAACCATTGATCCGGTCGTTGAGATGGCGGATCTGGGCAATGCGCTCATCGACCGAAACATGGTCGAGATGCACCGAATAGACGCGCAGCGGCCGGTTGGGAATGTCGATCAGCGCCTCCGTCGCCCCCCGCTGCAGATTGAGCTTCGACACCGTGCGGCTGCGCGGCAGGAGATGCGTGCGCGAGGACAGGATTGGAAAGCGCGACAGGATCATGTTGCCGAACTGGAAGCGCGTGCCGCGGGGCGGAAAGCCGCTTTCACCAGCCGCGACATGCAGATCAAAGGGCGCGCCATAGACCCAGAAATAGTCGGGAAACAGCGCCGCGAGATCGGCGACCATGTCGGCAAAATCGTTCGATTCCGAGCCTCTGGTCACTTCCTGCAGCGCGATGACGTCAGCCCCTTCGAGACTATCCGCAATGCGGCCAAGGTCGTAAATCCCATCAAGACCGAAGCCGTACTGTATGTTATAGCTCGCAAACTTCACGATATTCTTTGACCTCCGCATGAACCGCCTATATCGAAAGCGGCGAATAAGGCGCGTTAATAGCCACCGGTACTGGAAGTAAAATGAAATTTCTCGACGAAGCAAAGGTCTATATCAAGTCCGGAGACGGCGGTGGCGGCAGCGTGTCGTTCCGTCGCGAGAAATTCATCGAATTCGGTGGACCGGATGGCGGCGACGGCGGACGCGGCGGCGATGTCTGGGCCGAAGCGGTCAACGGATTGAACACGCTGATCGATTTCCGCTTCCAGCAGCATTTCAAGGCGCAGATCGGGACCCACGGCATGGGCCG
This sequence comes from Hyphomicrobiales bacterium, assembly GCA_900465675.1. Lineage (GTDB taxonomy): Bacteria > Pseudomonadota > Alphaproteobacteria > Rhizobiales > Rhizobiaceae > Rhizobium. Next base: position 118,172 of record UBJR01000019.1, read on the forward strand.
CAACCGCACCGGCGCCAACGGCAGCGACGTCACGCTCAAGGTACCCGTCGGAACGCAGATCTTCGAGGAAGACCGCGAGACACTGATCTGCGACCTCACCGAAGAGGGGCAGCGCTTCCGCATCGCGGCAGGTGGCAATGGCGGCTTCGGCAACGCGCATTTCAAGTCTTCGACCAACCAGGCGCCCGATTGGGCCAATCCTGGCCTCGAAGGCGAGGAAAAGACCATCTGGATGCGGCTGAAGCTGATTGCTGATGCCGGTCTGGTCGGAATGCCGAACGCCGGCAAGTCCACCTTCCTGGCGTCCGTCACCCGCGCACGCCCGAAGATCGCCAATTATCCCTTCACAACGCTGCACCCGAACCTCGGCGTCGCGACGGTCGACGGACAGGAATTCATCCTCGCCGACATCCCGGGCCTGATCGAAGGCGCCCATGAGGGCGTCGGCATCGGCGACCGCTTCCTCGGCCATGTCGAGCGCACCCGCGTTCTCTTGCATCTTGTCTCCGCGCAGGAAGAGAAGGTCGGCAAGGCTTACAAGACCGTGCGCCATGAGCTCGAAGCCTATGGCCAGGAGCTTGGCGAGAAGGTCGAGATCGTCGCGCTGTCGCAGATCGACGTGCTCGATGACGAGACGCTGAAGAAGAAGACCAAGGAACTCGCCAAGGCCTGCGGCCGCACGCCGTTCCAGATTTCGGCGGCGACCGGCAAGGGCATGACCGAGGTGCTGCGCGCCCTGCGCGAAATCATTACCGAGGCCAATGCCGGATCGGCTGAAAAGATCGCAAAGGCACCGAAGCTTCGTCACCGCGATATGGCCTCCGATGAGGAAAGCGAAACGGATGACAACGCGTAAGTCTCTGGATCGCCATCGCCGCATCGTCATCAAGATCGGCTCGGCACTGCTCGTCGATCGCAAGACGGGTTTGAAGAAGGCTTGGCTGGACGCCATGTGCGCCGATATCGCGGCGCTGAAGAAAAAGGGCGCTGACGTTCTCGTCGTCTCATCGGGCGCTATCGCACTTGGCCGTTCGGTTCTCGATCTTCCCTCCGGCGCCCTGAAGCTCGAAGAGAGCCAGGCAGCCGCAGCCGTCGGCCAGATTGCGCTGGCTCGCGCCTGGTCCGAAAGCCTCTCCCATGATGAGATCGTCGCCGGGCAGATCCTGCTGACGCTTGGCGATACCGAAGAGCGCCGCCGTTATCTGAATGCCCGCGCCACGATCAACCAGCTGCTGAAGATCGGCGCCGTACCGATCATCAACGAAAACGACACGGTCGCCACAAGCGAAATCCGCTACGGCGACAACGACCGGCTCGCCGCGCGCGTCGCGACCATGACCGGGGCCGACCTGCTGATCCTGCTCTCCGACATCGATGGTCTCTATACGGCGCCACCGCATCTCGATCCGGAGGCGAAATTCCTGGAGACGATCGCCGAAATCACCCCGGAGATCGAAGCCATGGCGGGCGGAGCGGCTTCCGAGCTGTCGCGCGGCGGCATGCGCACCAAGATCGACGCCGGCAAGATCGCGACGACCTCGGGCTGCGCGATGATCATCGCATCGGGCAAGACCGATAGCCCGCTATCCGCCATTGAAAGCGGCGCGCGCTCCTCGTGGTTCGCGCCTTCAGGGACACCCGTCACAGCCCGCAAAACTTGGATCGCCGGGCAGCTGCAGCCGGCTGGTGAATTGCATATCGATGAAGGCGCTATGACCGCGCTTGGCGCCGGCAAGAGCCTGCTGCCTGCCGGTGTCCGCAAGATCAACGGCATTTTCAGCCGCGGCGATACCGTGGCGATCATCGGCCCCTCCGGACGCGAGATTGCCCGCGGCCTTGTCAGCTACGATGCCGACGAGGCCCGCCAGATCGCCGGGCGCAAATCGGCCGAGATCGAGAAGATCCTCGGCTATCCCGGCCGCGCCGCCATGATCCACCGCGACGACATGGTGATGACGGCGCAGATAAGTTCGAAATCCGAAAGGCAGAAGAAGGACGCAAGCTATGCTTGATACGGTTGCGCAGAGCCCTGACATTGACGTGCTGATGAACGACATCGGCCGCAAGGCAAAGGCTGCAGCGCGACCGTTGGGCTTTGCCTCCACCGAAAGCAAGAACAAGGCCTTGAATGCCATGGCCGATGCGATCCTTCGGAACAAGGCGCATATCCTGGCGGAGAACGCCAAGGACCTGAAGGATGTCGAAGGCGGCAGCCTGCTGGCTTCCTTCGTCGATCGGCTGACGCTCAATGACAAGCGCGTCACCGAGATGGCTGAAGGCATCCGCACCATTGCCGCACTCAAGGATCCTGTCGGCGAAATCATCGCCGCCTGGGACCGGCCGAACGGCCTGAAGATCGAGCGCACCCGCACGCCGCTCGGCGTCATCGGCGTGATCTTCGAAAGCCGCCCGAACGTGACCGCCGATGCCGGCGCGCTATGCCTGAAGGCCGGAAACGCCGTCATCTTGCGTTGCGGTTCAGATTCGCGCCGTTCCTCGCAGGCAATCCATGCCTGCCTGGTGGAGGGATTGAAGGAAGCCGGGCTGCCCGAACACGCCATCCAGCTCGTACCGGTCACCGACCGGGCGGCCGTCGGCGCCATGCTGCGCGGCCTGGAAGGCGCGATCGATGTCATCGTCCCGCGCGGCGGCAAGAGCCTTGTCGCTCGCGTCCAGAACGAGGCCCGCGTGCCGGTTTTCGCCCATCTCGAAGGGCTTTGCCACGTCTACGTCGATAAATCCGCCCATCTCGCCATGGCAAAAGACATCATCGTCAACGCCAAGATGCGCCGTACCGGCGTCTGCGGCGCTGCGGAAACCCTGCTGATCGATAAAGCGGTGGCAGGTACCCACCTGAAGCCGTTGCTAGAAGCGCTGGCTGCCGCCGGATGCGAGATTCGCGGCTCCGCGGCAGTGGTCGATGCTATCCCCGGCACCAAACCGGCAACGGAAGAGGACTGGTCGACGGAATATCTCGACGCGGTGATCTCGGTTGCCATCGTCGACGGCATATCGGGCGCGATCGACCACATCCAGACATACTCCTCGAACCACACCGAGGCAGTGCTTGCCGAAGACTCTGATGTCGTCGAGCGCTTCTTCACCGAGATCGATTCCGCCATCCTGCTGCACAATGCCTCGACCCAGTTTGCCGATGGCGGCGAGTTCGGCATGGGCGCGGAGATCGGCATCGCCACCGGCAAGATGCATGCCCGCGGCCCTGTCGGCGTCGAACAGCTGACCTCCTTCAAATACCGCGTTCGCGGCACCGGACAGACGCGGCCCTGACGTGATTCCAGAAGGACTAGACCGGCACTATCTTCGCATGCCGCACACCGAGCGCGGCATGGTCGTCGGTCTTTTCGGAGGGTCCTTCGATCCGCCGCACCAGGGCCATGCGCTGGTGGCCGAGATCGCCATCCGCCGTCTCGGGCTTGATCAGCTATGGTGGATGGTTACGCCCGGCAATCCATTGAAGAGCCGCAATCACCTGGCACCGCTGGCCGAACGCATCGCCCTCAGCGAAGCGATCGCGCCGGATCCGCATATCAAGGTCACGGCTTTCGAACAGGCGCTGGGGATCAGCTATACGGCCAACACGCTGGCGAAGGTGAAAGCCCGCAATCCGCATGTTCACTTCGTCTGGATCATGGGTGCCGACAGCCTGCAGACATTCCACAAGTGGCAGAAATGGCAGGATATCGCAAAGACCTTCCCGATCGCCGTCATCGACCGCCCGGGATCGACGCTGTCCTTCCTGTCGTCGAAGATGGCGAAGACCTTCGACTACGCGCGTGTCGATGAAGACGATGCAAGAGCGCTCTGGAAAAAACCGGCGCCTGCCTGGACCTTCATTCATGGGCCACGTTCGGCGCTGAGTTCGACCGCGATCCGCAAGGCCGCCGAATAATCCGAGTTGTGAGAAGAGCAGAAATGAAAAGCCCGACGGGGGAGGATCCGTCGGGCTTCATAAACTTGATCGACAACTGGGAGGAGGAGTGTTGCCGATCCATATCGAACGGCCTTGGGAGGAGGAGTGGCCGTTTCGATGCTTAAGTTCTATCATAATCGATTGAAAAATGAACATCGTATATCGCAATGCAGCAATGCGCAGTATGCAAGGCTAGGCTAAGCATTCCGGATGATCCTGCTCGTTTTTCGGGCAATCCAAACGGGCTATCGGTAGACCCGCTCGGAAAAGGCGCTCATTCCAGACCTGATCATCAGTTCGTAGACCATTCGCCTGCTGATTGGATTATGGAGCCTTGCAACTTTGGATCCGAGAAACTCCGTCTCCGTGTGGTCGAAGGCGGTCAGATCCGCCGCATTGGCGATGGTGTCATAGTAGAACTGATGGTGATCCCGGCGGCAGACGTAGGTCTTGTATTTGGTCATGCAGAAAGCAGAGAACTCCGCACCGTTTTCCCGCAGGAAATCGGCAACGCCGACAGTAACCTCCGGCCAGGCCGGATTGAACGTGTCGTCGAAGGCGATGATGCCGTGTGGCGCGAGGCTATCCTTCGCCAACCGGCTATCGGCGACGATATGCGGCAACATGTGGCCGCCATCGATGCTGAAGAAACGGACTTCTCCGATCTTGTCCTTTATCTCGCTTGCCGAGAGCCGGGTACTGTCGCCGGTGACGACCAACGCCTCGTCAACGGCAAGCCCAAGCCGCCGTCCGTTATCCAGGAAACGCCCGTATTGCGGCGAAGCGCCGTCGCCGGTCTGGCCGATGTCGAACAGATCGATCGCCAGCAGTTTCTGATCCGGCCCGCAGATCTTCCGGAACAGATAATAGGAGCGTCCGTAGAAGACGCCGATCTCGGCTATGCCACCGTCAAGGTTGTCGCTGTTTTGTCTTTGCAATAGAGAGAGGAACACAAGTGCGTCGGGCGGATCGATATATCCTTCGATCGTCTGTAAATCGTGGAAGATGAATTTCCGTGTCGCCGAGTTCATCAAACCTGCAGATCCTCTTCGCCTGTGATTTCATAGCGTTTTTCGCATCTATAGGCACGAAGTAAACAGCAGATCAGGCAGGATTATCAAGCTTAACGTAGCGAATTTCGGATTCTACTTGGAATTTCAGCACGATAGGCAAGAATATCTGCAATTTATACGCGATAAATTCCAAGTTTATCGATTCATTTGTGGCAATACTTAGGCAGAAAATGTGGCCACGCATCAATATGTTTGTGAAAATATATCCCTAGCCAAGGCGAGGCAGATCGATATATTCGCTTCGATATTTCGAACCGGGGAGTGAATTTTATGCAGAACCGCCGTCATTGGATGAAACTGGCTATGGCCGCTATTTCCGCCGGCTTTATCGGCCTCGGCACCCTGCCGCAGCCGGCTGCGGCCGCCGAAAAGGTGACCGTCTTCGCCGCTGCGAGCCTGAAGGACGCCCTCGATGCCGCAAACGCCGCCTGGGCCAAGGAAAGCGGCAAGGAAGCCGTGGTCTCCTATGCTGCCAGCGGCGCGCTTGCCAAGCAGATTGAAAACGCCGCACCGGCAGACGTCTTCATTTCCGCCGATCTGAACTGGATGGATTATGTCGCCGGCAAGAAGCTGATCAAGGACGACACCCGCTCCAACCTTCTCGGCAACCGTCTGGTGCTGGTCGCCGCCAAGGACAAGGCGAAGCCTGTCGATATCAAGCAGGGCTTCGACCTTGCGGGCCTGATCGGCGACGGCAAGCTGGCAATGGGCGAGCCGAAATCCGTTCCGGCCGGCAAATACGGCCAGGCCGCCCTCGACAAGCTGGGCATCTGGAAGTCGGTTGAGCCGAAGGCCGCCTTCGCCGAGAGTGTTCGCGCCGCACTGGCACTCGTTTCGCGCGGTGAAGTGCCTTACGGCATCGTCTACCAGACCGACGCAGCCGCCGATAAGGGCGTTGCGATCGTCGGCACCTTCCCGGCCGATTCCCACCCACCGATCATCTATCCGGTGGCGCTGCTCGCCGAAAGCAAGAATGCCGATGCCGCCGCTTATCTCGACTTCCTGAAATCCGACAAGGCCGCACCGTTCTTCACCGCGCAGGGTTTCACGATCCTGAAGTGATCGAACTGAAATGATTGCAGAATTTCTTTCTGCAGCTTAGCGTGAAGGCTCGCATTTCTGCGAGCCTTCTATTTTTGGAGAAGACGGATCTTGGATGCCCTTGGCCTGAGCGCGGAAGAATGGACGGCGATCATGCTCAGCCTTCGCGTCTCCATCGTGGCGATGATCGCCAGCCTGCCTTTCGGCATCGGCGCAGCGCTGCTGCTCGCCCGCGGCCGCTTCTACGGCAAGTCGATTCTGAACGGCATCATCCATCTTCCGCTCATCCTGCCCCCTGTCGTCACAGGCTTCATCCTTCTCGTCCTGTTCGGCCGACGTGGGCCGATTGGCAGCCTGCTCGACCAATATCTCGGCATCGTCCTCTCGTTCCGCTGGACGGGCGCTGCGCTGGCCTGCGCGGTGATGGGCTTCCCGCTGATGGTGCGCAGCATTCGCCTCTCCATCGAAGCGGTCGACCGCAAGCTCGAAGAAGCGGCAGGCACTCTCGGCGCAAGTCCGCTCTGGGTATTCCTGACTGTTACCCTACCGCTGACATTGCCTGGCATCATCGCGGGAATGATCTTGTCTTTTGCAAAGGCCATGGGCGAGTTCGGCGCCACGATCACCTTCGTCTCGAACATCCCCGGCGAAACCCAAACGCTGTCCGCCGCGATCTACACCTTCACGCAGGTGCCGGGCGGCGATGCCGGCGCCTTCAGGCTGACGCTGGTAGCCGTCGCCATCTCCATGGCGGCGCTACTGGCATCCGAATACATGGCCTATCTCGCCGGCCGGAAAGTGGATCCGGCATGACACTGACCGTTGACGCCCGCCACCGCCTCGGCGCCTTCCGACTCGACGGCGCCTTCATCTCAGAGAACGGCGTGACTGCGCTCTTCGGCCGTTCCGGATCCGGCAAGACCTCGATGATCCGTATCATCGCCGGCCTGACACGCCCGGAAGAGGGCAGGGTGCTTCTCGATGGCGAACCGTTGACCGATACTGCCAAGGGCATCTTCGTTCCGCGCCACCGCCGCCGCTTCGGCTATGTCTTTCAGGAGGCGCGGCTTTTCCCGCATCTGAGCGTCCGCAGCAACCTCACCTATGGCCGCTGGTTCGCGCCGAAAGCCGGGCGCGCGGATAATTTCGATCGCATCATCGACATGCTGGGGATCGAGCCGCTGCTGACTCGCGCACCGGCAAAACTCTCCGGCGGCGAGAGGCAGCGTGTGGCAATCGGCCGGGCACTGCTGTCTTCCCCGCGCCTGCTTCTGATGGACGAGCCGCTGGCAGCGCTCGATGAAGCACGCAAGGCCGAAATCCTGCCTTACCTCGAGCGTTTGCGCGACGAGACGCAGATCCCGATCGTCTATGTCAGCCACTCGATCGCCGAGGTCGCCCGCCTGGCGAACCAGGTCGTCGTCATGCGCGACGGCAGGGTGGAAGCAATCGGCAGCGCCGCCGACATTCTGAGCCGGCCATCGGGAAGCGAAGGGCGGCGGGAGGCCGGCGCGCTTCTGGAGGGGACGGTCGCAAGCGTCGACCCGAAACACCAGCTGGCGACGGTGACACTGAAGACAGGCGAGCTGCAGGTACCGAGTGCCGCGGCCGAGCCGGGCAAGCGGGTGCGCATCCTGATCCCGGCCCGCGACGTCATGCTGGCGACTGCGAAGCCCGAGGGCTTGAGCGCCCTCAACATCATTGTCGGAACCATCCGCGAACTGGCGCCTGCCGACGATGGCACGGTCGAGGTTCAGGTCGATTGCGGCGGCGATGTCATCCTGTCGCGCATCACGGCACTGTCGGTGGAGAAGCTCGCGCTGGCGCCCGGAAAGTCTGTTTTTGCCGTGATCAAGACGGTTGCGCTGCAGCCCTGATCATTTCGTGGCGCCATCGGTGGGGCTGCGGTTTCCCTCAAGCCAGGCAAGGTCGCTCGCCAGCGTTACGCGAACCGTTTCCTCCATGCGGCGGAAACGGGCAAGCAGCTCTTCCCCGAACGGCGTCAGTGCAGCACCGCCACCCTTCTGCCCACCGCGCTGCGATTCGACCACCGGCTGCTTGAACATGCGGTTCATGTCGCTGACCAGCAGCCAGGCGCGCCGGTAGGACATATCCATCGCCCGGCCGGCGGCCGAAATAGAGCCGGTCTCACGGATATGCTCCAGAAGCTCCATCTTGCCGCGCCCGAGCCGGTCCTCGTGCGGAAAGCTGATGCGCAGCACTGGAATGAGATTGGGTCTCGCAGGATCAGGCATGAAGTCAGTATTTTCCGAATGAACCGCTGCACTTTACGCGTGGCGTTGGCCGCTGTACACAGCCGCCGGAAATACCGGCCTGTCATAATTGTTGATCGCGCAGACAAGTCTTCGCGCCATGAAACCACGGCCGTGTCTTGAAAGATTAATTGTTTGATGCCTATCTTAACTATGATTTGGAACGCCCAAATCAGTTGATGTGCATGTCTGTTATTCCAGGAAAGGGAAAGCACTGACAACAGTACACGCCAAGGGAAGAACGCTCGCCGTTATCCCGAAGAGCCCGGAACGTGGCGCCGATGCCGCTGCCCGCGCCCTGCAAGCCGTCCTCGTGAGCCTCGAGGACTCGAAAGCTGAAGATATCGTCACCATCGACATTGCTGGGAAATCTGCGCTGGGCGACCATATGGTCGTTGTCTCAGGGCGATCGACCCGTCATGTCATGGCGATCGCAGACCATCTCCTCTCCGACCTCAAGGACGACGGCTTCGGTGCCGCGCGTGTCGAAGGCCAGGATGCAGGCGATTGGATCCTGATCGACACCGGCGATATCATCGTGCACGTTTTCCGCCCCGAAATCCGTGAGTTCTACAACATCGAAAAGATGTGGGCTGCTCCGGACCTGGACGAGGAAACGCTGCACTAACAGGCGCCACGCCTTCACCGGCGCCTGATACGCGGCATGCAAGCAAGGCCGGAAACATTGGACACCGGCCAGCAGGCCGGTTTTGCGTTCTTCGGAATGCTGAACAGGAGCGGGTGACATGCGTATTGGTCTTTTTGCCGTGGGGCGGCTCAAATCCGGCCCTGAGAAGGATCTTGCGGCCCGTTATTTCGACCGTTTTTCCAAGGCGGGCCCGGCGGTCGGCCTCGAATTCTCCCGCGTTGCCGAAGTGGCCGAAAGCCGCGCCTCGAATGCCGAAACGCGCAAGCGCGAGGAGGCGGGGATGCTTTTGAAGACCCTTCCCGAAGGCGGCGTCCTCATTCTGCTCGACGAGCGCGGCAAGGCGCTCGACAGCGAGGCTTTCGCCAACGCCCTCGGCACCTATCGCGACAATGGCAAACGCGATCTGACCATCGCCATCGGCGGCGCCGACGGGCTGGATCCGGCGCTCTACGACAGGGCCGACATGACGCTCTGCCTCGGCAAGATGACATGGCCTCACCAGATCGTCCGCACCCTGATCGCCGAGCAGCTCTACCGCGCCGTTACCATTCTTTCCGGGCATCCCTATCACCGCGTCTAAGGGTCACGCAGCCGTGTTATCAGGCGTGCCGATCTTTCTGGTCAAAGCCGCCAAATCAGCTTAGTCTCCGCGCGATTTTGAGAGTTGCCCCGAACACGCATGACAAGAAGCGCCCGCAAGCGAACGAGCCTGATTTTGCCTCTGCTTGCGGCCGGCATTGCTGCGACAAATCCACCTTCCGCTTTGAGGATGGAGGCGCAAGCGCAGGACGCCCCCGCCCAGAATGTGCAGGACGCCGCCCCCGCTGCCGCAGCACCGTCTCCGCAGGCCGTCACGCCACCGCCTGACCCCGCCGCCGAGCTGGCGAGGAAGCGCGATCAGACGCGCGCAGAGCTCGATGCACTGTCGAAGACGATCAATCTTTCGTCAGATAAAGTGAACGAGCTAGAGAAGAGCATCGCCGATCTCGACAAGAGCAGTTCGAGCATCCGTCAGGCACTGATCGACTCCGCCGCCCGCCGCAAGACGCTGGAAAAGCAGATCCTCGAGAGCGAGAAGAAGCTCGCCGATCTGGGCGTCAAGGAAGATGGCATCCGCCGCTCACTGCACGACCGCCGCGGACTGCTTGCGGAAGTACTGGCGGCCCTTCAGCGCATGGGCCGCAACCCGCCACCGGCGCTGCTGGTCACTCCCGACGACGCCCTCGCTTCGGTTCGCAGCGCCATCCTGCTCGGTGCTGTCGTGCCGGGAATGCGCAAGGAAACCGATAGGTTGGCGGCCGATCTCAACAATCTCGCAGCTCTGCAGACCGGAAGCGCCAAGGAGCGCGCCGGTCTGACGGCGACGATGACCAACAGCATCGAGGAGGAGCGCCGTATGGATCTCCTGCTCGCCGAAAACGACAAGCACAGCCGCAGCAGCGCTGCCGAACTCGACGCCGAAAAGAAGCGCTCGGAGGAGTTGGCAGGAAAGGCGACGACGCTGGAAGGCCTCGTCGCCTCGATGGAATCGGAAATCTCTTCCGTGCGCGAAGCCGCCGAAGCTGCACGGCGCGAAGAGGAAAATCGCAAGCTCCTGACCGATGAACAGCGAGCCCAGGCGAAGGCTCTGGCGGACAGCGGAGTGCCCGATAAAAACCGCATTGCGCCCGCATATCCGTTTGGAGAATTGAAGGCGAAATTGGAGCTGCCCGTGGCGGGCGATATTCTGCGTCAGTTCGGCGATGCCGACGGCACCGGCCACGAGGCGATGGGCATGACGCTGGCGACCAATCCGGACTCGGTGGTCACCGCACCTGCCGACGGACTGGTGGTTTTTGCCGGCGCTTTCCGCAGTTACGGCCAGATGATCATTCTCGATACAGGCGACGGATACCACCTCGTTCTATCCGGCATGGACACGATCAGCACCCGCCAGGGCAAGTTCGTTTTTGCCGGTGAGCCGCTTGCGGCAATGGGCGCGAAAAGAGTGGCAAGCGCGACAGCATTGGCGCTGGAAACAAACCGGCCAACGCTTTACATTGAATTTCGAAAGGACGGTAAACCGGTCGATTCCCGGCCGTGGTGGACCGCCAAAGACACTGGAAAGGCACGCAATGATTCGTAGGGCTTCTCTTGTTCTGGTCGGCGCATTGATGGGTGCGACCGCGATGAGCGTCATTTATTCGGCCGGCGTGCCTGCCGAGGCGGCCGGTGCTTCTACCTACAAGGAGCTCTCGGTATTCGGCGATGTCTTCGAACGTGTCCGCGCCCAATACGTGACGCCGCCGGCTGAAGACAAGCTGATCGAGAATGCCATCAACGGCATGCTCTCCTCGCTCGACCCGCATTCCAGCTACATGAATGCCAAGGACGCCGAGGATATGAGCACCCAGACGAAGGGTGAGTTCGGCGGCCTCGGCATCGAAGTGACGATGGAAGACGAACTCGTCAAGGTCATCACGCCGATCGACGATACGCCTGCCGCCAAGGCCGGCGTTCTCGCCGGTGACTATATTTCGGAGATCGATGGCCAGTCCGTTCGCGGCCTCAAGCTCGAGGACGCCGTCGAGAAGATGCGCGGCGCCATCAACACCCCGATCAAGCTGACACTGATCCGCAAGGGCGCCGACAAGCCGATCGAACTGACGATCGTTCGCGATGTCGTTGCCGTCCAGGCCGTGAAGTCCCGCGTCGAGGATGATGTTGGCTATCTGCGCATCATCTCCTTCACCGAGAAGACCTATCCGGATCTCGAGAAGGCGATCACCAAGATCAAGGAAACCGTTCCTGCCGACAAGCTGAAGGGTTATGTCCTCGACCTGCGTCTTAACCCGGGCGGTCTGCTCGATCAGGCGATCAAGGTATCGGACGCCCTGCTGCAGCGCGGCGAGGTGGTGTCTACCCGCGGCCGCAATCCGGATGAAACCCGCCGCTTCAATGCCGGCCCGGGCGATCTGACGGATGGCAAGCCGGTCGTCGTGCTGATCAACGGCGGTTCGGCCTCGGCTTCGGAAATCGTAGCCGGCGCCTTGCAGGATCTGCGCCGCGCGACCATCCTCGGCACCCGCTCCTTCGGCAAGGGTTCCGTCCAGACGATCATCCCGCTGGGCGAAAACGGCGCGCTGCGTCTGACGACGGCACTCTACTATACGCCGTCGGGCCGCTCGATCCAGGGCACCGGCATCACGCCTGATATCAAGGTCGAAGAGCCGCTCCCTGATGATCTGAAGGGCAAGATGGTGACCGAGGGCGAATCCAGCCTGCGCGGCCACATCAAGGGCCAGAGCGAGACGGATGAAGGCTCGGGCTCGGTCGCCTATGTGCCGCCGGATCCGAAGGACGACGTCCAGCTGAACTACGCACTTGATCTGCTGCGCGGCAAGAAGACCGATCCGGCCTTCCCGCCGAACCCGGACAAGGCGGTTTCCGCAAAGTAATTGAGAAAACATCAGGCCGGAGTAACATCCGGCCTGATGATTCTGACTGTTTCCCGGTTTTGGGGCGGGCGAGGAAATTGGGAACGGATTTGCATGCACCACTCGGCCAGAACCGTAAACCTGGCCCGAAGCGGCCAGGTATCCTGCGGATCGGCCGGATCATCGCCAGCCTTTGCCTGATCGGCATCGGCGGCTTTTCCCTCTATACGGCAATGCGCGATGACGGCCTGCAACAGCCGAAACCGGCGCCCGAAACGCAAGCGGCTTCACCCGCCACAGATGCGGTCCCGACACCAGCGACACCGGATCAATCGACCGCCAACGGCATGACGCGTTCCGATCCGCATTCCGGCGCCAATGTCGAGAAGATGGTGACGGGTGACGGCTCTGTCGTCACCAAATACAGCCCACGCCCGCGTGACGGCGACGGCCCTGCTCTGATCGACGCGACCCAGGTCGGTCAGGATCCGCGTATGGCCGCCATGCCGAATGACAGCCTTCTGGAAGACTCGCCCTTCGGCCGTCTGCCAATCATCGGCCCGGATGGCCGCAGGCCGATGGATCAATATGCGCGGCCCTGGTCCGGCGCACGCGGCACTCGAATTGCCATTGTCGTCAGCGGCCTTGGTCTCAGCCAGACGGGCACGCAGCGCGCTATCAAGGAACTCCCCGAGGAAATCACCTTCGCCTTTGCAGCCAGCGGCAACAGCCTGCAGCGCTGGATGCAGGACGCGCGGCGAGGCGGGCACGAAATCCTCATGCAGGTTCCGCTTGAACCATTTGATTACCCGGCAAACGATCCGGGGCCGGAAACGCTGCTGACATCGAAACCGCCCGCCAAAAACGTCGAAAACCTGCACCGCGCCATGGGCGAGATCACCAACTACACCGGCATCATGAACTATCAGGGCGGCCGCTTCCTCTCCAATCCCGATGCGATGGAGCCTGTGATGCGCGATATTGGCAAGCGTGGCCTGCTGTTCCTGGATGACGGTTCCTCGGCACAATCGAAGACCGAAGCCGTCGCCAAGGGAACCGAGCTTCCCTATGCGTTTGCCGATCTTCAGCTTGACGGCCAGCTCGATGTCAACGCGATCATGCAAAAGCTTGACGAGCTGGAACGCATCGCCAAGCGCAACGGTCAGGCGATCGGCGTTGCCTCTGCCTTCGACGAAAGCATTGACGCCATCTCCAAGTGGAGCGAAGAAGCCGCCATGCGCGGCATCGAGATCGTCGGTGTCGCCGCGCTGGCAAACGACCCTAGGAAGCCGTGAGGAAACCTGATGAGCAAGGCGCCGATCACCGCAGATGGCCTGCCCTACCGCCCCTGCGTGGGCGTGATGATCCTCAACCGTGAGGGACTGGTTTGGGCCGGACGGCGCATTCCAATCGGAAATTCCGAGTATGACGGCTCGGCGCAGCTCTGGCAGATGCCACAGGGCGGCATCGACAAGGGCGAGGATCCGCTGGAGGCTGCCTATCGCGAGCTCTATGAAGAGACCGGTATGAAAACCGTCTCCCTGCTCGGCGAGGCGAAGGATTGGATCAATTACGACCTGCCGCCGCACCTGATCGGCATCGGCCTGAAGGGCAAGTTTCGCGGCCAGACCCAGCGCTGGTTTGCCTTCCGCTTCGAAGGCGACGACAGCGAAATCGCCATCAACCCGCCGCCGGGCGGCCATGAGCCGGAATTCGATGCCTGGGAATGGAAGCCGATGGCCGAGCTGCCGGATCTGATCGTAACCTTCAAGCGTAAGGTCTATGAACAGGTCGTTGCGGAATTCACGCATCTGGCAGGATTGAAACCCGCGGAATAAAGCGCACAGGCGGCGCAATACTTCTCAGGAAGCTTCGCTTTTGCCGGCAGCGGCGCACCATGCCGCGTGCATCGCCAGTATCGAAACGGCATGGAAGCGTGAAGGCGCCAGCATCTCGGAAAGCCGTTACGGCTCCGTCAAAGCCTATGAATATGAGTATCCTAGCCCAAAAGTAGCAAACCCCGCCAGAAACTGGCGAGGCTTGTCAGTATCTGACACCGCTTTCGCGGCTGTTTCGGGGCTCAGTGACCTTCCGCGTCGTTGGCGGAATCGGCGTTCAGCTGGCCGTACTTGGCTTCGCCGATCTTTCCGAGCAGTTCGAGCTGGGTTTCGAGGAAATCGATATGACCTTCCTCGTCCATCAGCAGCTCTTCGAATAGCTTCATGGAGACGTAGTCGCCGGCGTCATGACAGATGTCGCGGGATTTCTTGTAGGCCGTGCGGGCGTCGTATTCGCCGGCAAGATCGGCTTCCAGCACTTCCTTGACATTCTGGCCGATGCGAAGCGGCGCCAGTGTCTGGAGGTTGGGATGGCCTTCGAGAAAGATGATACGTGCGACGAGACGGTCGGCGTGATGCATCTCTTCGATGGATTCGGCCCGTTCCTTCTTGGCAAGCTTGGTGTAGCCCCAATCTTCGAGAAGGCGGTAGTGAACCCAATATTGGTTGACTGCACCGAGTTCGAGGAACAGTGCCTCGTTAAGCCGCTCGATGACTTTTTTGTCGCCTTTCAATGTCCGCTCTCCTGTTTTCTTCATGGAAATTCTTCAGGCGGGACATGAAATCAAATATTTCGTCTTCCGTCGAGTGGCGACGGGCGTGATAGTCCTCGGTGGTCTGGATGATGATATCCACGACGTTTGGAAAACAGCCGCAACAACGACCGCGTTTCTCCATGGCGTGATAGACTTTCGCAGGCACGATAAGCTGCCAACAGTCCTCATCGAGAAGGCTGTTGATAACCTCCCGGATTTCTTTGTCGGTTATGTAATTGCAGCTGCAGACGAGCACGTCATCATTCCAAACATGACATTCACTATCGTGTTTTCTGCTAAAGAAGATGGTGGCTGTCAAGAAAAAATCGACACCCATAAACCGTCGTCGAAGACCCAAAATGTCACATCGGCGTGAGCAAAAGGCGGCGCTCCGGCATATCGATTTGTTCTTGCAGGATTTTCCGGCTTCAATGGAAATTGCGGCCCCGCGGCATCACTTTGGCAGTTTCTCCGGTGGCTGGCTCCCGCGTCCGGTCGAGCATCCGTTTTTCCAAGACCGCCCGTTCGAGATTTGTCATGATCTTCTTCTGCCGCTGATCGACAGTGGGCCGTAACGCTTCATCCGAGCGGTCGCTGGCGCCAAAACGCCGCGCTTCCTGCTGCAGAATACCAAGAGCCGGCGTCATGTCCTCGATATGCTCGACCACGGTATGGATCACACCGCTCTGGCTCTGAAGCTTCCCGCGGATTTTTACCAGCCGCGCACCCATGATGATGGCACGATACTTCTCGAAAACCGCTGGCCAGACGATGGCATTGGCCACCCCTGTCTCATCCTCCAGCGTCATGAAGACGACGCCCTTGGCAGAGCCCGGACGCTGACGGACAAGGACGAGGCCGGCAATCGTCACCCGCCTGCCATTCTCGACCTGCAGCAGGTCGACATTGCGCCAGATGCTAGCCTTGCTGAATTCCTCACGCAGGAACGAGACGGGATGCGCCTTCAGCGACAGGGACAGATAGCGGTAATCCTCGATGACCTGCTCTCCAGGCAGCATTTCAGGCAGGTTTGTCTCCGGTTCGATCTGAAGATCATCTTCAGCTGCACGCTCGAACAGCGGCAACCTCTCCGCCGCGCTCTGCGCATCCAGAGCCCGAACAGCCCACAGCGCCTCACGCCGCGAAAGCCCTATGGATCCGAAGGCATCGGCATCGGCAAGCCGCTCGATATCGGTTTTCTTCAGGCCTGATCGCCGCCAGAGATCGTGGATCGAACGATAGCCTGCGCCACGCTGCGCCACCAGTCGCCGCATCGAATCTTCAGAAAGGCCTTTTATCTGCCGGAATCCGAGGCGGACGGCCCGCTTGGATCGAATGACGCTGCGCATCGCGGCATGACGAAAATCGATCCGGCGCCGATCAAAAACCGCCGCCTCCAAGAGACAATCCCAATCCGAGCGATTGATATCGGCTTCGCGGATCTCGACACCATGCTCTCGCGCATCGCGCACCAGCTGCGCCGGTGCATAGAAACCCATCGGCTGCGAGTTCAGCATCGCTGCGCAAAAGACGTCAGGATAGTAAGCCTTCATCCACGAGGAGGCGTAAACGAGTAGGGCAAAGGAGGCCGCATGGCTTTCGGGGAAGCCGTACTCCCCAAAACCCTTGATCTGGTTGAAGCACTGCTCTGCAAATTCCTTGGGATAAGTCTTGGCAACCATTCCCTCGATGAACCGGCTTTCGAAGTTCCCGATCGTTCCTGTGCGCTTGAACGTCGCCATGGCTCGTCGCAGCTTGTCGGCTTCAGCCGGTTTGAAGCCCGCCGCGGTGATGGCGATCTGCATCGCCTGTTCCTGAAACAGGGGAACGCCGAGCGTCCTCTCCAGCACCGGTTTCAGCTCCTGGCTTGGATACTCGATCTTGACACCGCTTTTGAACTGCTCGCGCCGCTTGAGATAGGGATGCACCATATTGCCCTGGATCGGCCCCGGCCGGACGATCGCCACTTCGATGACCAGATCATAGAACCGATCCGGCTTCAGTCGTGGCAGCATGCTCATCTGCGCCCGGCTCTCGATCTGGAAGACACCGAGCGTATCGGCCCGGCACATCATCTCATAGACGGGCCTGCCCTCATCGCCATGTTCCCTGTTGCCGAGATCGGCAAGGGTCTTCCTGACCTCATAGTGATCCTCAAGAAGCGTGAAAGCCTTGCGCAGGCATGTCAGCATGCCGAGCGCCAGGACGTCCACTTTCAGTATCCGGACATTATCCAGATCATCCTTGTCCCACTCGATCATGTAGCGGCCGGGCATCGCCGTTTTCATGATCGGCACGATTTCGTCGAGCCGGTCACGCGTGATAACGAAGCCGCCGACATGCTGGGTCAGGTGCCGCGGAAAGGACAGAAGCTCGGAGGCATATTGCAGCACATTCCGGGTCATCGGATCGAACATGTCGAGACCGGCAGCCTTCGCCTCGCGCTCGGAGAGGCTATCGTCCGACCATCCCCAGACCAGGCTACCAATTGCCGACTGCACGTCTTCCGAAAGCCCGAAAGCCTTCGCCACTTCGCGCCCTGCCGAGCGCGTCCGGTAGGTGGTCACCCCCGCCGTCAACCCGGCATGGTTTCGTCCATAGGCCTCGTAGATGAACTGGATGACCTCTTCGCGCCTGTCATGCTCGAAGTCGACATCGATATCCGGTGGCTCGTCACGATCCATGGAAATGAACCGGTCGAAGAGCAGGGTGCTTTTTTTAGGATCGACTTCCGTGATCTCCAGACAATAGCAGATGACCGAATTGGCCGCCGAGCCTCGTCCCTGGCAGAGGATATTCCTCTGGTAGCGTGCGTAATGAACGATCCTGTGAACCGTCAGAAAGTAGGCCGCATAGTCTTTCTGTCTGACCAGATCGAGCTCGTAGTCGATCTGGTCCTGGATTTTTTCCGGCACCGCTTCTGGATGATACCGCTTGATCGCACCTGCCCGCGTCAGTCGGTCCAGCGTCTCATATGCCGTTTCCCCCGGCGCATTTTCTGCCGGATAGTTATGGCTGATCTCGTCCAAGGAAAATTCAAGCCCGGCAAAGAACCTGCCGGTATTCTCGATCGCTTCGGGATAGTTTCTGAAGAGCCGAGACATCTCCCTGTTGTCTTTGAGATAACGCTCGGCGTTCGGAGCCAGAAGAAAGCCAGCCTTGGGGATCGCCACGTGCTCGCGAATGGCCGTCACGACATCGGACAGGGGTCTGCGGGTTCTGTCGTGATAGAGAGGCTGATTGGTCGCGATCAACGGAACACGGTTTTCCGCCGCCACATTCGCGAAAGTCGCAAATGTCAGCGCATCATGGCCGTTATAGGAAGGGGTCAGGGCCAGAAACAGGTTTGCACCAAACCGTTCCTTGAGGCGTCCAAGGCAATCCGAAAACTGATCCCTGCGGGCAGAGGCATTGAGAATGGTGGGGGAAGGAACGGCAGCCAGCATCATGCAGTCGCCCCATTCCATCATATCCGCCTCCTCCAGCAGACACGTCCCTTTGACAGATCCGTCCTTCAGGTTTCCGGCGCTCAGAAGCCGGCAGAGATGCGCCCAGCCCTGCCGGTTCTTGGGATAGGCCAGGATGTCGGGCGTCTGATCACAAAAGACCAGGCGAGCGCCCGGCTGGAAAGGAACGGGCTGCAGAATATCCTCCGCCTTTTCATCCTTTTCCAGCTCGCCCGCCAGCTTCCGTTCATACTTGCCGCGGAAAACCTTCGTCTGGGCATAGGCGCGCACGACACCAGCGACTGAATTCCGGTCAGCGATCCCGATGCCAGAAAGGCCGAGAATGGCCGCCTGAGTGACGATCTCCTCGGGCCTGGAAGCCCCTTCCAGGAAGGAGAAGTTCGTTCTCGCGCCGATTTCGAAAAAGGCCGGTGTCATGCGAAAACTCCATGCATGAACCATTGCGGCATATCCGGCCCGTAACGACCTTCGCGATAGATCCAGAAGCGATAGCCTTGCTCGTCCTCGACGCTGAAATAGTCACGCTCCTTGGCATCCACGCCATCGATCCACCATTCCATGGCAATCCGCTCCGGACCTTCGCTTTTCAGGATACGATGCCGGATACGCCGCCAGCGAAAATGCGCCGGAGCGCCATCTGGAACTTCGGCAGCAAAGGCCTCCATCGGTTCGGGCATGGCAAGCAGCCGAACGGGTCTTTCGCCCCTTGCCATCGGAACAGCCAGCTCTTGAGGCGATTTGTTCAAGGTCTCGATCGCCGAAACGGCAAAGACCGCACGTTCCGGAACATGACTTTCACGCTGTTCGAAACGGGTCAGGCATTCCTCGCCAAGACGGGCCGAAACCTTGTCCACGAACCCGGCAAGTGAGATCGACGTCTGCCGTTCTCCCTCGAAATCATCCTGTTCGTTTTGGAAGTTTTCATGCCTGAGAACATTGATCCGCAGGATCTCGAAACCATAGCCGGCATCGAGATCATCGTGAATTGCTGTCAGCCGCTCGCAGAACAGGCTGGCAATGCGCTGCGGATCACGCAACGGCCGGGAGGTACCGGCAGAAATTCGAAAGACACAGCCATCCACCCGGAACAACACCAGCTCGAAGACCCGTCCGCCGATGCCTTGCGTCTCAAGCGAAGGCTGCAACGCATGCGCAACCTGACCTGCAAGAAGGAGAATGTCCTCTTCGGCCGTGATCGCCTCGGCAAGCCGCCGCTCCGCCGAAAGGCTGGCAACAGGCAGGCGGGGAGAAACGGGCTCCTCATCCAGGCCCAGCGCCTGATCAAGCCGCAAAAGAACAAGTGCGCCGAAGCGGCGGGTGAGCGGCGCGCGTGGCGCCTGCATGAGATCGCCGATATAGCGGAGGCCGAGTTTCTGAAGGGCTGCAACGACAGGCGCATCGAGGCGGAGCGCGGTGACCGGCAGAGGTTCGAGAACAGCACCCGCCTCATCCTCTGCAATCACCCCGCCTTCGCCAAAGCGGCTGACGGCCCAGGACAGCCCGGGCGACGAGGAAATCGCACCACCCACATCCAGGCCCATCTGATGGAGCCGCAAGAGGATATCCTTCAGCATCGCCCTTTCACCGCCGAAAAGATGAGAGCAGCCGGTAATATCGAGAAACAGCCCGTCCTTGCCGTCGAGGGCGACCAGCGGCGTGTAGCGGTCGCACCAGTCGGCGATCGCATCCAGCAAGCGCCGGTCGGCAGCAGCATCCTCCTCGATGACGTCGATGACCGGATGAATGGCGCGGGCTTCGGCAACGCCAAGCCCTTTCCTGAGACCAAGTTTTTCCGCCTTTTCATCAAGCGCCGTCAGCCGCATCGTATTGTCGGACCGGCCCGAGCAGACGATCGGCGCCGCGTCAGGATGCCCTTTCGAACGCCACGAGAGACCCCATCTCTTGCGGGCGATCCTGTCCGTGGAGAGATGCGGAAAATGCAGCGCCAGAATGCGCTGCGAGCTCGCCTGGAAAGCGAGTGACGGCTGATTGTTCGACGGGGAGAAACTGGCGGTCATGGGGGTTCCACTCCAGGAAGAGGGAGAGGGGGGCCGGATTGCGGCTCTTCTCCAGGGTGAGATGAAAAACCGGATTGCCGATGCTGCCGCCCAGCATCGAACCATCCGGCAGAGGCCGTTCCCGCGCGGGCGCAGGTTCGGCAAGAAAGCGGACATGGGCACTGCTTGCCTCTTCCTCCCCTGATTGCCGCAGCAGCAGGAGAGAGCGGCCAGCCGATTTTGCCCTGAGATGAAAGCGCCGGCTCTCGGCAAGGCCGAAGGATTTCGGATTGCCGCGAATTTCCAGGATCGTCGTGATGAAAGCGCCACTTTCCAGAGCCGCCTCCGCAAGCCAGAGCGCATCCTCCAGCTTGCGCGGACTTGCATGCAGAAAGAGCTCCGGCCGCAATCCGAAATCCTTGAGCCCCACCGCATAGGGCATACCGGCCTCGATCGATCCGACCTTGTCGGCGATCCAGAGAACGGGATTTTTTTCCTCGGCCTTGTGCTGCAGCGCTGCCGCGAGCGCCAGAGCAAAGCCGCTGCTAACGCCCGCATCACGAAACATCCGGGTGCGGATTTCAATCAAGGCATCGAGCGGCAAGCCGCCTTCGAGGGCCACGTCCAGCTGCGGAACGCCGAAGGAAAATTGTGGTGCCTTCCCCTTCTTTCGTGGCACATCTCCAGCAGCCACAGCTTCCTGCTCCGCTGCCGCAAGCGCCGGAACCGGTTTGCCCTCAAGCTTCGCAATGGTTTCGCGGAGCGCAAAAAGCCGCTCGCGCGTCACGGCCGTCTGTGCCATGACGTTCGCTCCAAGTCAGAATTGTTCCTGTTATGTTCTTATGGATTCCAGAGCTGTCAGAAAGAGTCAACAGCCATTTGATGTGAATTTATTCCTGCCGTTGATTCCACACTCGAAAATCCTTCGCAAAGGTTCTATATGGGCGGCAAAGAAAGGGGTTTTTGATGGCCCGCATAGACCAGAGCGAGGATTGGCGTGATCGCCATGCACCGACGCTCAGCTCATTTGAATCGCTGGCGATGGAGGCCTACAGCCACCTGCCGGACGAATTTCGTTCTCTGACCGCCAATCTGACGATCGAGATCGAAGATTTTCCTGATGACGACGTTTTCGAGGATATGGCGCTGGAAACGCCCTTCGATCTGCTCGGCCTTTTCGAGGGCCGGGGCATTTCGGAACGGTTCACGATGGAAACCGGCGAACTGCCGAACCGCATCCGCCTCTACCGCCGTCCGATCCTCGATTACTGGGCCGAGAACGACGAGACGCTCGGCGATATCATCACCCACGTCCTCATCCACGAAATCGGCCACCACTTCGGCCTCAGCGATGACGACATGGAGCGGATCGAAGAAAGCGCCGAAGAAGCAGCCGACCGATAGGTATTACTGCTCGGAGAGCTTCATATCCGGGTGGTAGTCCTTGCCTTCGACGTCCTTGACGATCGCCTGGGCGGCGATGATCTGCTTGGTCTCGGCGTTGAAGGTGACCGAGGGAGAGCCCTGCAGCGACCAGCCCTTGTTGAGGGCATCGGTGACGCGGTGGCAGAAGGCGGCATCGTCCTGGCCGGTCAGAAGGCGGTAAAGCTTCATGTCATGATTTCCGTTCAGCAATGAGGCGGGATTTATGAACCAGACTTTCCGCCTGGACAAGATGCAGGCGCTCGATCATCCGGCCGTTTGAATTGATGACGTTGAGGCCATCGGTCGCAGGATCGGCAAAGGCAGCAATGATCTCCCGGGCTTCGCGGATCGCCGCCTCGCCGGGTGCAAAATGCCGGTTGGCGGCATCGATCTGCGCCGGATGGATCAGCATCTTGCCGTCGAAGCCCATGGCCCGTGCTTGCGCGCATTCGGCCTCGAAGGCATCTGTATCCTTGAAATCGTTGAAAACGCTATCGATCGCATCAAGGCCGTAAGCCCGCACCGCGAGGATCACCTGCATCAGCCACGGCACCAGATAGGTCCGCCCCGGCTGCGGCAGCACGCCGGTTTCCTTGCGCAGGTCGTTGAGGCCGACGACGAAGCAATCGAGCCTCGAGCCGGC
The DNA here is from genome assembly GCA_900465675.1 of Hyphomicrobiales bacterium. Taxonomy (GTDB): domain Bacteria; phylum Pseudomonadota; class Alphaproteobacteria; order Rhizobiales; family Rhizobiaceae; genus Rhizobium. The sequence continues at coordinate 140,680 of UBJR01000019.1, forward strand.
GGTGCGCCCGAATTCGGCGATCGCCGCGCTGTTCAGGATACCCCGCGGCGTCTCGATCATCGCCCAGATCCGGAGCGTATCAGGCGCGTCGGCATCGCCAAGCATGTCACTGATCGCCATGACATCCTGCGGCTCGCTGACCTTCGGCAGAAGCACCGCATCCGGCTCAAGCGTGCGCACCAGCTCCATATCGGCAGGGCCGAAGCCGGAAGAGAGAGCATTGATGCGGATGATCCTCTCTTTGCCTTCGAGCGCTGGGCCAGCAAAGAAAGCCTTCAGGTTTTGCCGCGCCTCATCCTTCTTTTCCAGTGCAACCGAATCTTCCAGATCGAAGATCACGGCATCGCAATCCAGCACATGGGTCTTCTCCAGCGCGCGGGCATTGATCGCGGGAACGCTCAGCACAGAACGGCGCAGAGTAAAGGAACGGGCAGGGGAATTTGGGCTCATCACGAATGTGTGCCAAGCTTTGTGAAGGCTGACAAGACAACAAAAAGCCATGCTTGCCTTGCAAGGAGGGAAATCAAGGACCACATTCCTTTCGAAGAGAGGTCTAGAATTATGCAGAATATCCGTTCCATCTTCCTCATGCTGGCAGGCGTCACCGTATTCGTGGCGCTGGCGCTGTTCACCTTCTCGGTCACGCTCGCCGTCGGCGGCATCCTGACCGTACTGATGGTTGGCCGCGCAATGTCGCTGAAGATGAAACCGGCTCCGGTGCGCGCCAAGGCCCAAACCCAGCAGCGCGAAATGCGCATCTGGAACGATGGCCGCGGCACGATCATCGATCTCTGATTTCAGAGCCAGCTTAAGCCTTCACGAAAAATTCTTCGGGGCGCTGTCGGCGCGCGTGTGATCTCTACGTCCTTGAGACGGACGGCTACGATGCCGGACCTTCAAAATCAGGAGACGGAGGAAAGAATGAGCACGACGGAAAACGCACCCGCCAAGATGCCGCCGGTCAAGAATGGCCTGCTGCCCTATCTGACTGTGGATGGCGCTCTCAAGGCTGCGGAATTTTACAAGAAGGCATTCGGCGCCGAAGAGGCCTATGTCGTTCCGGCCGACGAAAAGGGCCGGACGATGCATGTGCATCTCTATATCAATGGCAGCTCGCTGATGCTGTCGGATGCCTATCCCGAATATGGCCATCCCTTCAAAGGTCATGAAGGCTTCGCCATCCAGCTTGTCATTGACGATATCGATGCCTGGTGGAACCGCGCGGTCACTGCCGGCGCCGAAGTCATCATGCCGATCGAGCTGATGTTCTGGGGCGACCGCTACGGCCAGTTGCGCGATCCCTTCGGCGTCATCTGGGGTCTGAACGAGGCATCGAAATAGCCGCCCATGCGATGCGGCAGGCTGCGCGAAACGCCGCGCAGCCGCCACTTTGGAAAGATTCTCCTTCATTTTGGCAAAAAACTGGACTAGATGCTGATCAACGAAAGTACATCCGCTGAATTTGGAGCCTAGGTCATGGATAAATTCGTGAAGCTCACCGGCGTTGCCGCGCCCCTGCCCGTCGTCAACATCGACACGGACATGATCATCCCGAAGGACTATCTGAAGACCATCAAGCGCACCGGCCTTGGCAAGGGTCTCTTCGCCGAAGCCCGCTACAACGAAGACGGCACGGAAAATACCGATTTCGTGCTCAACAAGGCTGCTTACCGCGACGCCAAGATCCTGGTTGCCGGCGACAATTTCGGCTGCGGCTCTTCGCGCGAACACGCCCCTTGGGCGCTGCTCGATTTCGGCATCCGCTGCGTCATTTCCACTAGCTTCGCCGACATTTTCTACAACAACTGCTTCAAGAACGGCATCCTGCCGATCAAGGTCAGCCAGGAAGATCTCGACAAGCTGATGGACGACGCGTCGCGCGGCTCCAACGCTATTCTGACCGTTGACCTAGAAAATCTCGAGATCACCGGCCCGGATGGCGGCTCGATCAAGTTCGATCTCGACGCGTTCAAGCGCCACTGCCTGCTGAACGGCCTCGACGATATCGGCCTGACCATGGAAAAGAGCAAGGCAATCGACAGCTTCGAAAAGCAGAACAGCGCTTCGCGCCCCTGGGCCGCCTGAGGCATCGGAAACGACGGACAAAAAAGCCGGGCTCTCGCCCGGCTTTTTTCATTTTGATTAGAGAAACCGCTCTTTCCAGACCTTGAGCTTGTCGAGCGAAACGCCGATACCGCCGCAGACTTCGATCAGCGGATTTTCGAAGCGCGACAGCAGACCGGCATGCACATCGGCGACCGCAAGTGCGGCCCCGCAGGCGGGCTCGACGAGAATACGGTGCGCATCCGCAAATTTCAGGCAGGCAGCAACGGCTTCCGCATCGGTCACCGTCACGCTTTCGATCGGATGATGGCTGGGCAGATCGAAGACATGCTGCGCCACCTGCCGCGCACCTAGCGAATTGGCAATCGAGGTGATGGCGGACAGGGTGATGCGCTCTTTCGCCTTCAGCGCCTCATGGAAGGAAGCAGCCCCTTCGGTTTCGACGGCAATCACAGGCACATTATCAAGACCATTGCGCTTCAACCCGGCAACGATACCGGCAAGCAGGCCACCGCCGCCGACGCTGACGACGACGCAGTCGAAGCGGTTTCCTGAGGAAACAACCTCATCAATCAGCGTTCCATGCCCTTCCCAGAGCAGCGGATGGTCGAAGGGATGAACATAGGCGGCATTCCGGGCTTCGGAGAGTTTGATCGCATAGGCGTTCGCCTCATCGAAGACGGAGCCGTGAACCAGAACGGAAGCCCCGGCCGCCTCGATCAACTGCCGAACTTCGGCGGATGTCGTCTCCGGCACGACAATGGTCACGGGCACGCCGAGCGCCCGCCCGGCAAAGGCCGCCGCGATCCCGGCATTGCCGCCCGATGCGCAGAAGATTTCCTTCGCACCATTCTCCACCTCATGCTGGCAGAGCCTGCTGACGCCGCGCATCTTGAAGCTTCCGGATGGCTGCAAGGCATCGAGCTTCAGCCATAGCGGCTTGCCGCTGGCGCTGTAATCGGCGGCGCTACGCAGGAGAGGGGTGTTGAGATGCAATGGGGACGGGGACATTCTGAATTCCATTTCTTGAAACCTGACGGTCTTCTTGGCCCGGAGACAAGCAGGGGTCAACACTTCGCTGCCGGCCGGTACCGCGGCAAACCGTACCGATTCGGCCTCTCCCTTGCTTGAAATGCCGATTTCCGGGGTCTAAGAAGCCGCAGCTTGTTTTTCCTTCGGAGGGTTTCATGACAGCGCGCAATCTTTTCCTGCTGCCGGGCGACGGCATTGGTCCTGAAGCCATGGGCGAAGTCCGCAAGATCATCGCCTACATGAACGAGGAGATGAAATCAGGTTTCGTGACCGACGAAGGCCTCGTCGGCGGCTCGGCCTATGACGCACATGGCCAGGCAATCTCGGAAGCCGACATGCAGAAGGCGCTCGCCGCCGATGCCGTCCTCTTCGGCGCCGTCGGCGGCCCGAAATGGGATGCCGTTCCCTACGAAGTTCGTCCGGAAGCTGGCCTGCTGCGCCTGCGCAAGGATCTGGAACTCTTCGCAAACCTTCGCCCGGCGATCTGCTACCCGGCACTCGCTTCCGCTTCCTCGCTGAAGCCGGAGCTGGTCGAAGGCCTCGATATCCTCATCATTCGCGAACTGACCGGCGGCGTCTATTTCGGTGAGCCGAAGGAGATCATCGATCTCGGCAACGGCCAGAAGCGCGGCATCGATACGCAGGTCTACGACACCTACGAAATCGAACGCATTGCCGGCGTGGCCTTCGAAATGGCCCGCACTCGCCAGAACCGCGTCTGCTCGATGGAAAAGCGCAACGTCATGAAGTCTGGCGTCCTCTGGAACCAGGTGGTGACGGCAACGCACAAGGAAAAATATTCGGACGTCCAGCTCGACCATATGCTGGCCGATGCCGGCGGCATGCAGCTCGTCCGCGCGCCGAAGCAGTTCGACGTCATCGTCACCGACAACCTGTTCGGCGACATGCTCTCCGACGTTGCCGCCATGCTGACCGGTTCGCTCGGCATGCTGCCGTCGGCTTCGCTCGGCGCGCCTGATGGCAAGACCGGCAAGCGCAAGGCGCTTTACGAGCCGGTTCATGGCTCGGCCCCTGACATTGCCGGCAAGGGCATCGCCAACCCGATCGCCATGATCGCCTCCTTTGCCATGTGCCTGCGTTACTCCTTCAACATGGTCACTGAAGCCGACAACCTCGAAAAAGCGATCGCCAACGTTCTCGACAAGGGCATCCGCACCGGCGACATCATGGCCGACGGCTGCAAGCAGGTCGGCACCATCGAGATGGGCGCGGCAATCCTTGCGGAATTCAAGGCGCTCTCGGCCTGATATTTCACGTGAAACGCTTTTCAAGGCCCTTCGCGCAGCCGCGCGGAGGGTTTTTTCATTGAAGCTGGCGCCTCGTCTCCCTATCTCCCCCGTGCCAACGACGAAGGGACAGAATGAGCGACACCGCCGGACCGAAGCCAGGCTGCAGGGCCTATCTGAAGAAGCGCTACGAAGCGCGGCGCACGATCCACCGGCGGGTTCCCTGGAAGGCCTTCGCGCTCTTCGCCATCAATGCCGTCGCCATCGCCTTCTTCGTCTTCGACCGGCCGCTGGGCCAAGCGGTAAAGAGCCTTTCGCCGCCGCTCGTCTCGTTTGCAGGCGACGTCACCGATATCGGCAGGCTCGCCTGGATTCTTGCCGGTCTGCTGACGATCCTGGTTACCAGCTACGTAGTCCGCCGCCGCCTCTGGAAGGTGCGCAGGCGATTCCGCATGGCCTATTTCGGCCAGATGGCCGCCTATCTCGGCCTTTCCGTCATTCTGGCCAGCGCAATCGCCAACCCGCTGAAATTCCTGATCGGCCGCGCCCGGCCGCTGCTTTACGAGCAGGAAGGCATCTTCAGCTTCACGCCCTTCAGCTGGGATTTTCTGCACCAGAGCTTTCCGTCCGGGCATTCGGCCAATATTGGCGCGCTATTCATGTCTCTGGCGCTGCTCTTTCCGCGCTTCCGGCTGGTGTTCATCGGCATCGGCCTCTGGCTCGGCGCGACGCGCGTCATCATCGGTGTCCACTATCCAAGCGACGTCGCCGCCGGATTGGCGCTCGGCGCATGGCTTGCCTTCGCCCTGTCGATTGCTTTCGCCCGTTTCGGCCTCGTCTTCTCAGTCGGCCGTGAAGGCTGGCCGATACCGCGGCTCAGCCGTCTGATCTGACCGCCTTCGTAAAAAAACTGTCGCCACCCGATGCTACCGTCGCACCGTTCTCGATATTGATTTTTGAACGGATCGAATTGGATGCAGGCGATACTTTCTTCGCTCGACAGGCGCTGGCGGCGCAGCACCTGCCGGATGCCGCAACTGCGCTGGCAGACCTGCCTGTTCATCACCTTCAATGCCGTTCTGCTCTCCATGCTGCTGCTGGATGGTCCGGTTGGTGCCGGGCACGTGCCGCCCGCCATGCGCCGCCTCGGCCGTATCCTCACCGATTTCGGCACATCGGGCTGGATCATCATCACCAGCGCCTTTCTCTTCTTCGAAGGCCTTGCAGCCCTTCGCGTCGTCAGATCGCTGCGCACCCGCATTCAAGCGCTGCAGATGTGCTGGATCGGCGCCTATCTGCTGATCTCCATCGCGCTCTCCGGCATCCTCGCCAACATCCTCAAGCGGGTGATCGGCCGCGCCCGGCCGCAGCATTTCGACGACTACGGAATCTTTTCCTTTTTGCCCTTCTCCGGACATGCAGCCTTCGAAAGCTTCCCTTCGGGACATGCGACGACGATCGGCGCCTTCTTCGCCGCGCTATCGCTTCTCTTTCCCCGATACCGCGTCGTTTTCCTCGCCTGTGCCCTATGGCTCGGCATGACCCGCGTTATGGTCAGCGCTCACTATCCTAGCGACGTAATTGCCGGACTGGCGCTGGGTGGCTGGTTCTCGTTGATGATCGCCATCGTCTTTTCGCACTACGGCGTGCTCTTCAAGCTCGCTGACGGCTGGCCCGCTCCGAAACGGCTGCTCCGCGCATAAAAAACCCGGCGCCTTTTGAGCGCCGGGTCCATCATCTCAATCCATCCGATCTTAGTCGGCGTGGATATCGCGGTTCTTGGTTTCCGGCAGGAACAGCAGGCCGATGACCAGCGTGATGCCTGCGAAGACGATCGGATACCAGAGACCGTAGTAGATATCGCCGGCGGCCGCGCTCATCGCGAAGGCTGTTGCCGGAAGCAGACCGCCGAACCAGCCGTTGCCGATATGGTAAGGCAGCGACATGCCGGTGTAGCGGATACGGGTCGGAAAGAGTTCGACCAGAAGCGCTGCGATCGGGCCGTAGACCATCGTTACGTAGAGCACGAGAACGAAGAGTACGGCGATCGTACCGATCCAGTTGACGCGTGCCGGATCAGCCACCATGGCGAAGGTGCCACCACCAGCGACCGTATAGACCGCCATCTCGGTGACGCCGTTCGCTTCCTCAGCCGTCAGCAGCTTGCCAGCGACCAGCTTGTCGGCAGGCATGGTTTCCTTCTCGCCGGCGCGGATCGTCTCGGCGTTCAGGTTGAGCTCCGGGTTAGCCGCGATAAAGGCATCGAGCTTGGAATCCGGAACCTTGGCGGCACCGCGGTTCAGCGGATAGCCGGCATCGTGAAGCGCAATGTTGGTGCTCTTCTCGAAGGCTGCGGTCATGCCCTTGGCCTTGTCGCCAGCGGCGATGACGTCGAAGCTGGTGATGGTGGCATCGCTGATCTTGACCGTTGCCGGCTGTCCGGCAGGGCCGGGTACGACATCGTAAGGCACGGAGTTCTTGGTCAGGAACGCCGTTGCCACGTCGCAGGAGCTGGTGAACTTCGACGTACCGGTCGGGTTGAACTGGAACTTGCAATCTGCCGGATCGGCGGTCACCGTTGCGCGGATCGAGGCCTGTGCCTCATAGAGGGCCGGATTGGCCATATAGGTCATCGCCTTGAACAGCGGCTGGTAGGTGATGGCGGCGATAAGCAGACCCGCCATGATGATCGGCTTGCGGCCGATCTTGTCTGAAAGCGAGCCGAAGACGACGAAGAACGGTGTCGCTAGGATCAGCGCGATCGCCACCATGATATTGGCTGACTGCAGATCCACCTTCAGAACGTTCTGCAGGAAGAACAGCGAATAAAACTGGCCGCCGTACCAGACGACAGCCTGCCCCATCGTTGCGCCGAGCAGCGCGATGATAGCGATCTTGGCATTCTTCCAGGTGCCGAAGGCTTCCGTCAGCGGCGCCTTCGAACCCTTGCCCTCCGCCTTCATCTTCTGAAAGGCCGGAGATTCGTTCATCTTCAGACGAATCCAGACCGAAACGCCGAGCAGCAGAATGGAAACCAGGAACGGAATGCGCCAGCCCCAGGCCGCGAACGCCGTCGTACCGAGTATCTGCTGCACACCGATAATGACGATCAGCGACAGGAAAAGGCCGAGCGTTGCCGTCGTCTGAATCCAGGATGTGAAGTAGCCGCGGCGGCCATTCGGCGCGTGTTCCGCGACATAGGTCGCAGCACCGCCATATTCACCGCCGAGTGCCAGACCCTGCAGCAGGCGAAGCACGATCAGGATGATCGGAGCCGCGATGCCGATGGTCGCCGCACCCGGAAGGATACCGACGAGGAAGGTCGAGAAACCCATGATCAGGATCGTGACGAGGAAGGTGTATTTGCGTCCGACGAGATCGCCGAGGCGACCGAAGACCAAGGCGCCGAACGGACGGACCAGGAAGCCTGCCGCGAAGGCAAGAAGCGTGAAGATGTTGCGCGTGGCTTCGGGATACTGGGTGAAGTAGGTGGCGCCGATATAGGTTGCGAGCGCACCATAGAGATAGAAATCATACCATTCGAAGACCGTACCGAGCGACGAGGCGAAGATGACCTTCCTTTCCTCGCCAGTCATCGGACGGGCTTTTGCGCTCTCGGCGCTTGCGATATTTGCCATTGTCTGTCCTCCACAGAATGATGAGCAGCAAGGCGCGTCCCAAACTCTCCTCAAAGTATGCCCCTGGACGCGGCTCACCTGCGAAGAGTGTGGCAGAAAAGAATTCGGATAAAGAGAGCGGCTTTGGGATTATGACTTTAGTCTAACGTGTTTGCAAAGCTTCGCGTAGCAGCCTGCATTATCACGCCCTGAGGGCTTCCGCCGGAGATTGCCGGTAGGCCAGAATCGCAGGCAGTGCAGCAAGAACGGCGCCAAATGCAATCAGCACCCCGGCCAGCATCAGGTCGGCCCGGACAAAGCCCACCGGCATGACAATACCGCTGCTGGCGCTGAAGAAACCGGAAAGCAGAGACGCTGCGCAATAGCCCAGCGCAAAACCGCCCGCGATGCCAAGGGCGATCAGCGCAAAGAACTCACCCCAGACAATACCGAAGATGGCCAGGCGCGGCGCGCCGAACGCCCTGAGCGCTCCGATCTGGCGGCGGCGCTGGCCGATATGGATGACGGTCACCAGGATCAGCGATGCGGCGACCAGCCCCTGTGCGCCGGCTGCCACCGCGACCAGAATACGCTTCGCATCGCCAAGCGTTGCGTAGAGGTTGGTCAGCACTTCGCCCGGAAAGACCGCGACCGTGTTGCCGCTGCGATAGTCCTGCCGCAGCTTGTAGGCATCTGCGATCGACTTCGGCTTGACGAGAACGGCGGGCAGGCCAGGCAAGTCGCCGGACCAGCGATCATCAAGCGCACGGTCATCCGCGTGATCGTGGTCCTCAGCGGCGGAATCACCGGATTCAAGGCCATGGATATGCCAGACAGCCTGGATCGGCACCAGGATCGCCCGGTCCCAGGCGGTCCCGGTCGGCTTCATGCGGCCTGTCACGCGATAGGCGATTTCAGTATGGGTATGACCGCCGGTCTCAACAGAGCCATGCATCGGCTTGATCTCGAATTCGAGCGGCAAGCTGACCGCTGCGCCGACAACGGCTTCGTTCTCCGCGGCAAAGCCACGCCCCTCGCTGAACCCGCCGGAGAGATTGTCAGGCAGGGCCAGGCTGGTGCCGGCGATCGGATAGCCGGAAAAGGAATCGCCGAAGCCAATCGGCGAAACCCAGGCGACCCGCGGATCGGCAGTCAGCTTGGAAAGTATTCGGCCCGGCATCAGCGGCAAGGGCGAGGGCTGCAGGAAGACGGATGACAGCACAAGCTGAGTCTCGCTGCCGCCAGCGCCGATCACGAGATCGAACCTGTCGGCCGCCCGCGCACTGCCGAGCCGCAACGCCCGCTCCTGCAGGACGACAGCAACGCCGAGTGCCGTTGCCAGGGCAACCAGCAGGACCACGACGAGGGAGCCCGCCCAGAGGCGACGAAGATCGGCGGCGATGAACCGGATCATGCCGCCACCTCGTTGCTGAAGGCGTCTTCAACGATGCGTCCCGAGGACAGCAACAGGCGGCGGTCCATGCGGCCTGACAGATGCGGATCATGCGACACGACGATTAGCGTGCTGCCTTCCGCAATCGCCAGATCAAGCAGCAGGTCGCCGATGATGCGGCCGGTTTCGGCATCAAGGCTGGCGGTCGGCTCGTCTGCGACGATGACGCCCGGTTTGCGCAAAAGCGAACGTGCGATCGCCACCCGCTGCATCTCGCCGCGCGACATCGTCTCGATGTTCTGATTGGGCCGTGAAAGGCCGGTCCGCATCAGCAGTTCATGCGCACGCAGCACCATCTGAGCATCGGCAACACGCGACAGACGGGCGGGCAATAGAATGTTCTCGATGGCCGAAAGCCCTGGAAACAGATGAAAATCCTGCATCACGAGTCCGATGTTACCCGCTCTGAAGCGGTCGCGGTGGCTCTCGGACAAAGCGCAGATATCGTCGCCGTTCCAGCGGACGGATCCGAGCGCCGCACGTTCCAACCCGGTAATGATGTTGACGAAGGTGCTCTTGCCTGAGCCGGAAGCCCCGGTCACCGCAACCCGGCTGCCGGCAGACAGCGCGAGCGCGCCGATCTCAAGCGCCGGTGCGTTGAGTCCGCTGAACGTGACCGACAGATTGCTGATCTCGAGCGCCAGCATCAGACCGCCGAATATTCGGCCTGGCGCAGGCGCAGCAGGCTGACGAAGCCGGTTTCGGGATCGGTCCACGAGCCGTATTCCAGAATGCCGCGCACTTCGATCGTCTGGCTAGGCTGCACGAAGGTCTGCTTCTCGTCGAGATAGACGACGGCGATATTGTCGGGCCAGTCGGCATCAGACGAGCAGAATGGGCAGAGCGACATCGGAATTTCCGTTAGCACGAAAAACTGCGCTTCCGCTTTCAACGGCGGCGCCATGAAGCCGCGCATGCTGATTTGCCTGCCGGCGAGCGCCTTCACCTTCTCGGAAAATTCGAGGCCGAGAACGCCGAATTTCCCATAGAGTTCATCGAAGCTGAGCGTTGCGTCGGCAGCTTCGACACATCTTGCAGACATCAGCACCGGCAATGCCATCATCATACCGAAAAGGCTCCGGCGTGTGATCCTATGCATATCAAACTCCTTGCAAGTTCCCGGCCGCAGATCGGCGGCCGGGAAGATTACGCGGAAGAGGCGGTTCACCGCGCTCCGTCAGTTGGTCTGTTTGACACCGAGTGCAAAAGCGTCGGCGAGTACCTTGTAGACATCGCTCTGCTCCATGTAACCGCGGAAGCCTTCGGAGCCCGGACCATCCGACTGCAGGACGACGTCATCGACGGCATGAACGCCGCTGTCGCTGCTCTTCGGAATGTTGCCCTGAACGAACACGGCACCGGGAACATCCTTGTACTGTTCGTTGGCGACATATTCCTTCTTTTCGTTCTGCACGGCAGGAACGAACGGACCGTCGAGCTTCGGGCGGAACGTCTCGTAATGGTCGGGGCCGTTATTGGCACTGAGGAAGAGGCGGCGCGTGACATCGATCTTGTCGGGATAGCCGTCGCCGTTGTCGTCGGTATAATTCGGGAAGCCCGCTTCGGCATAGGTGCCTACCTTTTCGCGCATCTCCGTGCCCGGCTTTTCGTCATCGACAGTACCGATGATCGAAACGCCATGGGTGTGGTCGCCGGTGACGACGATCAGCGTATCGGGATGGGCCTTCTGGAATTCGCGGGCAAGGCCGACGACCTTGTCGAATTCGATGGTGTCGACGACGGCGCGGTCCCAATCGAGCGGATGGGACATCTTGTCGATCGACGAACCCTCGACCATCAGGAAGAAACCGTCGGGGTTCTTGGACAGGCGATCGAGCGCGACCGCTGCCATCTCGACGAGACCCGGCTGGTTCGGGAATTTCTCGACAGTGCCCTTTTTTAGAAATTCGCGATCGAGCGTGACGTCCATGTTGCCGGTATGGAAGAGACCGAGAAGGTTGCCTTCAGCCGATGCGTTGGCTGCAAGCTCGTTCTTGTCGATGGCAAGCTTGTAGCCGGCGTCCTGGAAGAGCTTGATGTAGTCCTTGTCATCCTTGCGCTTGGAGCCCGGAACGTCCTTGCCGAGGAAGTAGGCAGAACCGCCGCCGAGGACGACTTCCGGCTTCACGCCGAGAAGCATCCCGACGATATCGGCCTTGTCGTTGCGATTGCGCGTGTGGGAGACAACCGCAGCCGGTGTGGCGTCCTCGATTTCGGCGGTCGCGACAATGCCGATCGACTTCTTGGTCTGGCGGCGGATCGCTTCCGCAATCGTCTCGACGCGCGGGTCGTCGAGCGAGTCGGGCGTGCGGTCTGCATAGACGCCGATCGCGTTGACGGCTGTCTTGTGGCCCGTCATGTAAGCCGACATGGTATTGGCGGAGTCGGTGGCAACAGCGTTGGTTGCCGATGTGCCGATGAAAGCTGCCGGCGGCACATCGTCCATGTTGAGGCGGCCGTTCGCCTTACCCTCGGTCATGCCCTTAGACATGATGCGGGCAGCGGTGCGGTGCGCAACGGAAAGACCGTCGCCGATCAGGAAGATGACGTTCTTGGCCTTCGGCGCGTCGCCGGTGCCGTAGACATTCCATGTAACCGAGTTCTTCTCGTCGCCGGCGGAGACTTCGACCTTGTAGTCGCCGGGTGCGGCGATCGTCAGGCCACGCAGGATGACGGCGGAACCGAGTGCCTTGTCGTCCTTACCCTTTTCAAGCTCTACAACCTTGGCCTCGCCCCCGAGAGCCGTCTTGTAGTCCTGACCGTTGACCGTGATCTTCACGTCCTCGGGCTTTACCTGCTTGCTGAGCTCAACCTTGAAGTCAAATGGCGAACCGGCAAGAATCGTTGCGCGATCAAGCGGATAAACCGTGGTCGCCTGCGCGGCACCGGCAAGAATCGTCGTGGCCGCCAGGGCGGCAAAAATCATACGCATGGAAAACCCCCGTTTTCGTTGCAGTAAATGAACAACGGGCCGGAGATAGCCTTGGGGGATGACATGTCGATGACACCGGTATGACAATCTGCCGCACCGGCACCAGCCGCCGCCGGCAGTCGCAAAAACCTTGACTCCTGTGGAAAACGTTTTATGAGCAACGGCGGAAAAGGAATTATCCATGGTTCGCTTCGAACACGCCATTGCTGCACGCAATGACCGGGCACTGAGTGCCGGGGTGGATATTGCCGTTCCGGTTTCTTCCAAAACCAAGGCCAAAACGACGACGAAAACCGTCTGACGTCTCTGGCCTGCCGCTCTCTCCCCGGCTCGGCTGGGGACAGGAAGCCGCGATGATTTCGCGCTTTCCCCCCTCACCGGACAAGAGGAGAGAAGAGAAAGAGAGCTGAAAATGGGTTTCAAAGTAGCAGTCGCGGGAGCAACCGGAAATGTCGGCCGGGAAATGCTCAACATCCTCTCCGAGCGTGGCTTTCCGGCTGACGAAGTCGTAGCACTTGCCTCCTCGCGTTCGCAGGGCACGGAAGTGTCCTACGGCGACAAGACGCTGAAGGTCTTCAATCTCGAAAACTACGATTTCTCCGACACCGACATCTGCCTGATGTCTGCCGGCGGCGAAGTCTCCAAGAAGTGGTCGCCGAAGATCGGCCAGCAGGGCTGCGTCGTCATCGATAATTCCTCGGCCTGGCGCTATGATCAGGACGTGCCGCTGATCGTGCCGGAAGTGAACCCGGACGCCATCACCCAGTTCACCAAGCGCAACATCATTGCCAATCCGAATTGCTCGACCGCCCAGCTCGTCGTCGCGCTGAAGCCGCTGCATGATTTCGCCAAGATCAAGCGCGTCGTCGTCTCCACCTACCAGTCCGTTTCCGGCGCCGGCAAGGATGGCATGGACGAGCTCTTCAACCAGACGCGCGCCGTCTTCGTTGCCGATCCGATCGAGAACAAGAAGTTCACCAAGCGCATCGCCTTCAACGTCATTCCACATATCGATAGCTTCATGGAAGACGGCTATACGAAGGAAGAGTGGAAGGTTCTGGCCGAAACCAAGAAGATGCTCGACCCGAAGATCAAGGTCACCTGCACCGCAGTTCGCGTGCCTGTCTTCATCGGCCATTCGGAATCGGTCAACATCGAATTCGAAAACGAGATCACCGCCGATCAGGCCCGCGACATCCTGCGTGATGCACCGGGCTGCCTCGTCATCGACAAGCATGAGAACGGCGGCTACATCACGCCTTACGAATCTGCCGGTGAAGACGCCACCTTCATCTCGCGTATCCGCGAAGATGCGACGGTCGAAAACGGTCTCAACATGTGGGTCGTTTCCGACAACCTGCGCAAGGGTGCCGCGCTGAACGCCATTCAGATTGCCGAGCTTCTCGTCAATCGTGGCCTCATCAAGCCGCGCAAGCAGGCCGCCTGATACCGAATATTAACCATAGCTTGCTATCAGCCTCGCATGTCGTCAGACTTGCGGGGCTTTCTTTGAACCAGCCAGGCGGCAATCGTGCGGCAGGCGGCCAATCTCGCCAAAAGGTGATCGTGACAAAATCACCCTTGGCTGGCATTCTGCCCGGCATTCCAGCGACTGCAGATCGAGATCGGGGTTTCTCATGCGCATGACAAAATTCTTGGTGGCGGCCATCGCGGCGGTGGGCGCTTTCCATGCAGTTCCGGTAGCGGCCAACGCCGCGCAATGCGGCAATAATGGCGCCGGCTTCGATGCCTGGGTGCAGCAATTCAAGCAGGAAGCTGCAGCACAGGGCGTCAGCCAGTCGGTTCTGAGCCGTGCATTCGCCAACGTCGCCTACAATCGTCCGACGATTGCTGCCGACCGTGGCCAGAAGAGCTTCAAGCTGTCCTTCGACGCCTTCATGCAGAAGCGCGGCGGTGCGGCGATCATTTCCCGCGGCAAGGGCATGAAGCGCTCCAACCAGGCTCTCTTCACGTCGATCGAACGCCGCTACGGCGTGCCGGCCGGCCCGCTGATCGCGATCTGGGGCATGGAAACCGGCTTCGGCAGCTATATGGGCACGCAGCACACGCTGTCAGCCGTTTCGACGCTGGCCTATGACTGCCGCCGCTCGGACTATTTCACCGACCAGCTCTATGCTGCCCTGCAGCTCGTCTCTGAAGGCTATCTGAGCCCGCAGGCGCGCGGCGCCGCACATGGCGAGATCGGCCAGACGCAGTTCCTGCCGCGCAATGTCGTCCGCTTCGGTGCCGATGGCGATGGCGATGGCCGTGTCGACATGGTCGGCTCGCGTGCTGACGCGCTGGCATCGACAGCAAACTTCCTGAAGGGTCACGGCTGGCGCGCAGGTGCCGGCTATCAGCCGGGCGAACCGAATTTCGTCGCTATCCAGGGCTGGAACGCGGCAACCGTCTACCAGCAGGCGATCGCCTATATCGGCCAGCAGATCGACGGCGGCCAGTAAGCCACCCATTTGCAATTGAATTGAAGGCGCCGCTTGCGGCGCCTTTTTCATTTGGCCTCGGCTTTGACCGTTGTGGCCTGCGGCACCAGCGGACCCGAGACGACACGGTTACGTCCGGACGCCTTGGCGGCATAAAGCGCCATATCGGCGCGCTTGACGAGATCTTCGAAATTGTGCGTGCCACCGCCAAGCGTCCGGCCGGCGCAGCCGAAGCTCGCGGTCACCGAAAGACATTCGCCGCCGGGAAGATCGATCATCGCAGCCTCGATGGCTGTGCGAACGCCCTCGGCAATCTCTGCTGCCTCATCCGGCGACGCATCGGGCAGCAAGGCCAGAAATTCCTCGCCGCCATGCCGGACCAGCAGGTCGAAGCTGCGAAAATGCTGCTTGGCCGTTGCCGCGACATGGCGAAGCACGATGTCACCCGCATCATGACCATGAATATCGTTGATCTTCTTGAAGTGATCGAGATCAAAAAGCACGACGGAGATCCAGCGCGAACCGCTTTCCGCCTGGGCAAAGAGCGCTGCGGCAGCCGCCTCGAATCCGCGGCGATTGTAGAGACCGGTCAAGAGATCCGTCTGCGCAGCGCTTCTGAGTTCGCCAACCAGCGCCTCGCGCTCGCGTGACAGGCGCGAGATCATCCTCAACCCCTTGGTCGCCAGCGTGGCAACGACACCAGCAAGAACGAGCAGACCGCCGCAGAGAACGAGAACCAGCGTCATGTGAAGATGCGAACGCTTGGCGAGCGCCTCTCCGGTGCGGTGGATATCCGCAGCGGCTTCGCCGATCTTTCCCTTGAGAAAATCGATGCGTTCGGCCTGCGCGCGCGACCACTCGTCGCGAACGGCAGCATGCGGACGCGCCTCCCGCGTCAATATCGCGTCGGTCACGGCATCGGCACGAACCTGCGCGGGGCTCTTCAGGTATTCCATGATCGCCGCAACCAGCGGCGACGAACTGTGAAACACCATATGGTCCATGCCCGCCGCCTGCATGGTTCTGCCCTGCATGAAGAGGTCGCTGGAGCGAAGGCTGTAATTGTGTTCGTTGAGGTAGCGCGTGCCGAGTGAGGTGATCAACCGCTCGGCATAATAGGTAAGCAGCACGCCCATCAGCTCGTTCGACTTTCCGAGCAGCACCGGATCCTGGATGAGCGGCGAAAGCGCATCGACGACATCGAGCTGTTTCATCGCCGCCTGCCAATAGACATAGACGGGATCGCTCCCGGCATAGAGCCCGCGATCGACCGCCGCGCGAATGGAGACGATGCGGCTATAAGCCAGCGCGAGATCGGAAAGCTCAGCCCCCAGATTTCCGTCAAGCTGGTCGACCGGCGGCAGACTACCTTTGAACTTCTGACGTTCACCGTCGAGCTGCTGGCGGCTCTGCTGCATCGCTGCAGCGGTTTCGCTGCCCGGATGAGCGAGATACTGTCGCGTCGCGACGATCTCCCCCAAAATTTCTGTCGCCGCAATCGTGCCGCCGCGCGCCAGCACGTCGGCGAAGCGGTAGTCCTTCTCAAGCGACAGATATTGATGAAATGACGAACGGACAACCAGAACGCCTTCGGCGATCATGAACATGAACGGCAGCAGGATTGCCGCCAGAATGATCTTGCTGGTTGTCTCAAATTTCATCGAAGGCCGCCGTAAGCCGGTGGTTGAGGGTGCCTGTCGATGAAATCTTAACGGGATTCCTTAAAGAACTCATAAACCTATAGGCTAAGGCCTATACTTCCGGACGGATAAAATCCCGGCTTTCCGCATCCATGACCCACAGTTCGCCGGTCGAGATATCGAACCAGGCGCCGTGCAAGGCAATCTTGCCTTCCTTCTCGAGGGCTTTGACCTCGGGGAAAGTTCGCAGATTGTTGATCGAGTTGCGGATCGATACACGCTCCAGCGCCGTCTGCCGCTCGGTCTGGGTCATGATATCGTTGCTGCCGATCTGTTCGGCAGCGTCCTTCACCAGCGACATCCAGCGGCCGATGAAGTCACCCGGAGACAGCGGCTCAGCGCTTGGATCGAGGGCAGCTCGAATGCCCCCGCAACGGCCATGCCCCATCACAACGATATCGGTCACCTTCAGAGCCTGCACGGCGAATTCCAGCGCCGCGGATGTGGCGTGAAAATGCCCGTCGGGTTCATAAGGCGGAACGAGATTGGCGACGTTGCGGATGACGAAGAGCTCGCCCGGACCGGCATCGAAGATCAACTCCGGTGCTGCACGGGAGTCGCAACAGGCAATGACGAGTGTCGTCGGGTTCTGGCCGTTTTCCGCAAGAGTCTTGTATCGGTCGCGCGCATCTGCGTAGCGCCCGCTCATGAAGTTGCGATAACCGTCCAGAAGTGTTCCAGGAAAACGCTGCATAGGATTTCGATTAACGCTTGGTGCGCAGAAGATCAACTGCTGCAGTGCAAAATGAGTCGTTGCTATTTCTTGCGCCGCTGTGCCGGATGCAGCAAATGGCGCATCTGCACCATTGCCATCGGCGTTGCGAGGCTCGATGCGTCGCTCGCCAGCGTCAACTCGTCGCTGCCGCGCTTGACCGCCCGCGCCAGAACTTCATAGACGCTGGCCGTTGTCAGTTGCAGCGCCTTTTCATCGTCCATGCCGGAAAGCAGCCGCGACAGGAAAAGAGCCGCAAGAAGATCGCCGAGCCCGTTCGGTGGATTATCGATGAGCCTGTGCTCGGCCAGCAGCGCATGCCGGCCCGAGAGATAGAGATTGCCGGTCCCACCCGTCATCATAGGCACCGCCGACGTGACCAGCATTCGCGACGGACCGAGCGATAGCGCTGCCTCCATCACCGCCGTGTTGTCATCGAGCGGCGCGCCGGCCATCCAGGCAAGCTCGTAGCGGTTCGGTGTTGCCAGAGATGCAAGCGGGATCAGGTGATCGCGGATAGCTTCGGCTGTCGCCTGCGGAACATAGAGACCGCCGAGATCGCCCATCACCGGATCGCAGACATAGAGTAGATCGGGATTATCCTGGCGCAGTGCGCCGATCAGCCGGGCGACGGATTTGGCCTGTGCGGCATTGCCGAAATAGCCTGTCAGCACTGCCTTCACTTCGCCGATCCAGGGCGCCCTGGTCAGGTCGTCGATCGCCGCATCGAAATCGGCCTCGGCAAATGTCAGCCGCGTCGAGCGCCCGTGACCGGGATGCCATGGAAGCACGACCGTCGGCAGGGCCCAGACCTGGTGTCCTAGCGTCTCCAGCGCAAAGACGGCGGCACGGTTGCCGACCGAACCACGCACGACATGGCTTGAAATGACGATGACCGTTCCGGCGGTGGTATTTTCTGGCATGGTGATAGCCCTGAACCTGATGCGCAGTTGATCCACTTTTTACGCCACGCCTGTCAACCATTGTTCATCTCTGCGTGGAAAGGTCGCGAAGCAGCAGTCCAAAGTCGGCCGCAAACAATATTAGTCGAATCGAATAGGCGGAGATTCTTCCGAATTCTGACAAAAACAGGGGCCAGAACGAACGCAAGCTGCCATCAAGCGGCCTCTTTTAGAGATTTTTTCGGCAAATCTTCTGATATTTTGCACCAAATCGAACAGATCGGGGAACATCTGAAATGGCTGCCAGACACAATCCGAAACGCGAGAAACAGATCGAGAGCGCAAAAAAGATTGCTGCCGCCACCGGCGACAAGCATTTGCAGCCCGAAATTCTGTTCGGTCGCGCCAGCGGGGATGATCTCGATCTCTATACTCCCGAAATGCTCGCTCTCTCCGCCATCCACTCGGCGCGCGAGTTGAAGGCGTGGAACGGCAAGACGCCCCGCGTCAGCATCGAGACAGTAGCCGACGTCGAGCCGTCAGGCGTTCCGGTCTCCATTCTGACGGTCACCGATCACAACATGCCATTTCTCTATGAATCGGTCATGGGTGAGGTCACCAGCACCTATCGCGACCTCTACATGGCGGTGCATCCAATTCTGGTGCTGGAAGACGGCAAGGAGCCGGGGCTTTATTCCGCCGACGAGCCAAGCGATCCGGCCTCGCGCGTCAGCCACATCCAGATCCACCTGTCGCCGCTGACACCGGCGCAGTCCTCCGATCTGCAGAAGCGCATCAAAACCGTTCTCGAACAGGTGCAGCAGGCAGTTTCCGACTGGAAACCGATGCTCTCGAAACTCGACACCGCCATCGATGAGCTCCGGGAATATAGCGCCAGCCGCAAGAAAGCCGATCGCGACGAAGCGCTCGCCTTTCTGACATGGCTGCGCGACGAGAACTTCACCTTCCTCGGCATGCGCGAATACGTCTATTCGGGCAAGGGCGCCGGCGCCAAGGTGGAGCGCGACAAGGGTACCGGCCTTGGCATTCTTTCCAATCCCGACGTTCTGGTTCTGCGCACCGGCAAGGACGCGGTGACGACCACGCCCGAGATCCTGGCCTTCCTTGATGGCCCGGAATTTCTGATCGTCACCAAGGCCAACGTCAAATCGGTCGTCCACCGCCGCGCCTATATGGATTACGTCGGCGTCAAGCGCTTCGACAAGAATGGCAACGTCACCGGCGAACTGCGTATCGTCGGCCTGTTCACATCGACAGCCTACACATCCTGGGCGTCGGAAATCCCGCTTCTGCGATCGAAGATCGCCAAGGTGAAAGAGCATTTCGGCTTCGATCCGATGAGCCATTCCGGCCGCATGCTCGACAACACACTGGAATCCTACCCGCGCGATGATCTCTTCCAGATCGATACGACGCTGCTGTCGAGTTTTGCCGAGCAGATCAACGACCTCGCAGACCGGCCGCGTGTCCGCGTTCTGCCGCGCATCGACCATTTTGACCGTTTCGTCTCCGTCATCGTCTACGTCCCGCGCGAGGAATATGACTCGATCGTCCGCGAGAAGATCGGTACCTATCTGAAGACCATTTATGACGGCCGCGTCTCCGCCTATTACCCGGCCTTCCCCGAAGGCGGCGTCGCCCGCGTCCACTTCATCATCGGCCGCTCCGGCGGCAAGACGCCGCGCATTCCGCAGGCGAAGCTGGAAGAGGCGATCCGGGCGATCACCGCCCGCTGGGATAACCGCTTCGAAATGCTGGCAGGACCGAAGGCGCCCAAGATCGGCGTCAGCAATGCCTTCCAGGAGGCTTTCACGCCTGACGAAGCGGCTGGTGACCTCGCCGATATCACCGCATGCGCCGGCGGCGAGCCGATCCGCATCGAATTCTACTACCGCAACGACGACGAGCGCGGCAGCATCCTGTCGCTGAAGATCTTCCATTGCGGCGAACAGCTGCCGCTGTCCCGCCGTGTGCCGCTTCTTGAAAATCTCGGCTTCAACGTCCTCAGCGAGCGCACCTTCGACATCGAAGTACCGGCTGCCGACGGCGCGATCAACATCGTCGTCCTGCACGACATGGAGCTCGAAGCCCGCAGCGGCAACGCGATCGACCTCCCGCGCTTTGGCGCGGCGCTGGAAGAAGCTTTCGTTGCCGCCTTCAACGGCACCATCGACAATGACAGCTTCAATCGGCTGATCCTTTCCGCCGGGCTTTCGGCCCGCGAAACCAATGTGCTGCGCGCCTATTCGCGCTACCTGCGCCAGGCTGGCATCGCCTATTCGCAGGATTACATTGCCGCGACCCTCGACAAATATCCGGACATCGCCGCCGCCACCTTCCGCCTCTTCCATGAGGCGATGGACCCGGCGCTGGCCGAGAAGCCGCGTCTCAAGAGGCTGGGCGATCTGCATCAGTCGATCGAAGCATCGCTGGCCGATGTCCCAAGCCTCGACGACGACCGCATCCTGCGCCGCTATATCAATGTCGTCGATGCAACGCTGCGCACCAACTATTTCCAGCGCAACGAGGATGGCTCGCCGAAAGCGATGCTCGCGTTCAAGCTCGATCCGCATCTCGTCGACGGCTTGCCGCAGCCGCTGCCCTTCCGTGAAGTCTTCGTCTACGGCGTCGAGGTCGAAGGCGTCCACTTGCGCTTCGGCAAGGTCGCCCGTGGCGGTCTCCGCTGGTCGGACCGTGCCGAAGACTACCGCACCGAAGTGCTTGGCCTGGTGAAAGCCCAGCAGGTCAAGAACGCCGTCATCGTCCCCGTCGGCGCCAAGGGCGGCTTCTATCCAAAGAAACTGCCTGCAGGCGGCACACGCGACGAGATCTTCAACGCGGGGCGCGAAGCCTACAAGACCTATATCCGCACGCTGCTGTCGATCACCGACAACATCTCGGGCGCCGACATCGTGCCGCCGGCCAAGACGGTGCGCATCGACGGCGACGATCCCTATTTCGTCGTCGCCGCCGACAAGGGCACAGCCACCTTTTCCGACACCGCCAACGCGCTGGCGCAGGAGGCCGGCTTCTGGCTCGACGACGCCTTTGCGTCGGGCGGTTCGGCAGGCTACGACCACAAGAAGATGGGCATTACCGCCCGCGGCGCCTGGGAGACCGTCAAGCGCCACTTCCGCGAGATGGATATCGACATCCAGACAACGCCCTTCACCGTCGCCGGCGTCGGCGACATGTCCGGCGACGTCTTCGGCAACGGCATGCTGCTCTCGCCGAAAATTCGCCTGCTCGCCGCCTTCGACCATCGCGATATCTTCATCGATCCCGATCCGGATATGGACAAGACGCTGGCCGAACGCCAGCGGCTCTTCAATCTCGCGCGCTCCAGCTGGCAGGACTTCGACAAGTCGGTGCTCTCCAAGGGTGCGATGATCATTTCGCGCGCCGCGAAGTCCGTGACGCTGACCGCAGAGGCCGCCGCCGCAATCGGCATCGACAAAACGGTCGCGACACCGTTCGAGATCATGACGGCCATCCTGAAGAGCCCGGTCGATCTGCTGTGGTTCGGTGGCATTGGCACCTATGTGAAGGCCGCGGCTGAAACCGATACGGAAGTCGGCGACCGCGCCAACGACCCGATCCGCATCATTGCCGACGATGTCCGCGCCAAGGTCATCGGGGAGGGCGCCAATCTCGGCGTAACCCAGAAGGGCCGCATCGCCTATGGCATGAAGGGCGGCCGCAGCAATTCCGACGCCATCGACAATTCCGCCGGCGTCAACACCTCGGACGTCGAGGTCAACATCAAGATCGCGCTGGCAAATGCCATGCATGACGGCCGCCTAACGCGCCCGAAGCGCGACCAGCTGCTGTCATCGATGACCGATGAAGTCGCAAGCCTCGTTCTGCGCAACAACTATCTCCAGTCGCTGGCGATCTCGTTGACTGAACGCAAGGGAACCGGCAACGGCCTCGAGCTCGCGCGCTTCATGACCGTGCTCGAATCCGCAAAGCAGCTGAACCGCAAGGTGGAGACGCTGCCTGACGACGCGACGCTTGCCGAGCGTTATGCGGCCAACAAGCCGCTAACCCGCCCGGAAATCGGCGTTCTGCTATCCTACGCCAAGATCGTTCTCTTCGACGCCCTGATCATAAGCGATCTGCCCGATGATCCCTATTTTGCCTCGACGCTGTCGAACTACTTCCCGGCAAAGATGCAGAAGACCAACGGCTCTGACATCACCCGCCACCGGCTGAAGCGTGAAATCGTCGCCACAGTGCTCGCCAACGAGGCGATCAATCGCGGCGGCCCAGCCTTTGCCGTCAGCATGGTCGATGCGACAGCCGCTTCTGCGGCCGAAGTCGTCCGCGCTGCGATCATCGCCCGCGACGGTTTCGACCTCAACCGCCTCTGGAGCGAAACGGACGCGCTTGATGGCAAGATTTCCGGCCAGACGCAGAACCGCGTCTACGACGAAATCAGCCAGAGCTTCACGGTCCTGACGCGGTTGATGCTGAAAACGGGCATGGCCAAGGGCGATATCGCCGAAACCGTTAGCCGGCTGCAGGCCGCCCTCAAGAAACTGAAGCCGTCTTTCCCGGCACAGGCTCCTGTCGAGTTCGAAGCGCGCCAGACGGAGTATCAGGAAGCAGGTCTTCCGGAGAAACTGGCAGCCGACATTACTGGTCTGCCGGGCTTTGCGCTCGTGCCTGAAATCATGCAGATTGCCGAACGCACCGGCGAGCCTCTAGCACGTGCTGCGGAAAGCTACTTTGCCGTCTCGCAGACCTTCCGGATCGGCAGGCTCCTTGCTGCGGGCGGGCGCATCGTCACCTCGGACCACTATGAAAATCTGGCACTTGCGCGCAGCATCGACCAGATCGCCAGCGCCCGTCGCGACATCGTCATCTCCGCACTCTCGGATCACGGCAAGGAAAAGCTGCCGGTTCAGGCATGGCATGCGGTCGATCGCATCAGGATCAATCGCATCACCGAGGAACTCTCCAGTCTCAGCGATAGCGGCGAGCCGAATCTCGCCCGCATCACCGTCGCCGCGGGCCTTCTGACCGATCTTGCGCGCGACCGGACGAGGTGACACAGTCCGCCGCGACAATGGGAGCGGATGCGTGAGCAGAATTGACTGGACGGGAGACGGAACTCCGGCGCCGCATAAGGCGCCGGGGAGGGGCATCTGGGGCTGGATGTTTTTCGATTGGGCGGCCCAGCCGTTCTTCACAGTCGTCACCACATTCATCTTCGGTCCTTACTTTGTCTCCCGGCTGACCTCTGATCCGGTCCATGCGCAAGCCATGTGGAGCAACACGGCAACGATCTCCTCGGTGATTATCGCGGTCCTGTCGCCAATCCTGGGCTCGATCGCCGACCAATCCGGCGCCCGCAAACCCTGGATCGCATTCTTCGCGGTCATCAAGATCACCGCGCTCTTCGGCCTCTGGTTTGCGGCTCCCGGCTCGCCCGTCATCTATCCGATCATCTTCATGATTCTGGCCTCGATCGCCGCCGAATTCTCGATCGTCTTCAACGATTCGATGATGCCGCGGCTGGTGAGCAAGGATGAGGTCGGCCGCTTGTCCAACACCGCCTGGGGCCTTGGCTATCTCGGCGGGATGATCGTGCTGATCGCAGTCGTCGCTCTACTGGCTGGTAGCCTGGAGACCGGCAAGACCCTGCTGGGGATGGATCCGCTGTTTGGCCTCGATGCCCACACTGGCGAAGACGCCCGCATCACCGGGCCGATCTCGGCCGTCTGGTATCTGATCTTCATCATTCCGATGTTTCTTTTCACGCCCGATGCGCCCAAGGGCGTTCCGCTCGGACGTGCGGTGAAAACAGGCTTTGCCGAGCTCCGCAACACGATCGCCGAGCTCAAGCACCGGAAGGGCATCCTGAAGTTCCTGATCGCACGGATGATCTACCAGGACGGCGTCAATGGTCTGCTGATCCTCGGCGGCACCTTCGCCGCCGGCATGTTCGGTTGGGCCACCATCGAGATCGGCCTTTACGGCATCATCCTTAACGTCGTCGCGATCTTCGGCTGCATCATAGCCGGGCGCGTCGATCAGCGGATCGGCTCGAAAGTGACGATCGTCATCAGCCTGACGATGCTGCTGCTTGCCACGATCGGCATCATTTCCACCGGGCCGGGCTATACGCTCTTCGGCGTGATCGAGCTTCCGGTCGCCGACTCAGGCGGATTTTTCGGCACCGCCGCCGAGAAGGCCTATATTCTCTACGGCCTTCTGATCGGTCTTGCCTTCGGCCCGGTTCAGGCCTCTTCGCGATCCTATCTCGCCCGCAGCGTCAGCCTGGAAGAGGCCGGCCGCTATTTCGGGATCTACGCGCTCTCAGGGCGCGCGACGAGCTTCATGGCAACACTGCTGTTCTCGATCGTGACCTATTCTAGCGGTTCCGCCCGGCTCGGCATGGCAACGCTGATAATTTTCCTGCTGGGCGGCCTGATCCTTCTGTTTGCCACGCCATATCCTGCCGACAAGCAGAAAACCTGAACGAAAAAACCCCGGCGCAAGGCCGGGGTTTTCAATTCAGTTATCCGTCTCAGTGGCGGAAGTGCCGCATCCCGGTAAACACCATCGCGACATTGTGCTCGTTTGCGGCGTCGATGACCTCCTGGTCACGCATAGAACCGCCGGGCTGAATCACCGCGGTTGCACCTGCCGCAATCATCGATAGCAGGCCGTCTGCAAAGGGAAGGAAAGCCTCCGAGGCAACTGCAGAGCCATGCGTCATCGGAACAGGAAGACCGAGCGCCTTGGCGGCCTCTTCAGCCTTCAGCGCCGCGATACGAGCGGAATCGACGCGGCTCATCTGGCCGGCACCGATACCCGCGGTCTGGCCGTTCTTGGCATAGACGACGGCATTCGATTTCACATGCTTGCCGACCTTGAAGGCAAACTTCATATCCTCAAGCTCCTGAGCCGTCGGCGCGCGCTTGGTGACCACCTTGAGCTCGAGATCCTCGACCATGCCATTGTCGCGGCTCTGGACGAGAAGACCGCCGGAAACGGTCTTTGCCGTGAGCCCGGCAACACGCGGATCGGGCAGTCCGCCGGCCGAAAGCAGGCGCAGGTTCGGCTTGCGGGCGACGATCGCCTTGGCTTCCTCGGTCACATCAGGCGCGATGATGACTTCGGTGAAGAGCTTGATGATCTCTTCCGCCGTCGCGGCATCCAGCGTCTGGTTCAGCGCGATGATGCCGCCGAAGGCCGAGACAGAATCGCAGGCAAGCGCCCGGCTGTAGGCCTCGACGAGGCTTGACCCCGTGGCGACGCCGCAGGGATTGGCATGCTTGATGATGGCGCAGGCGGGAGACTTCTCCGGCAGGAACTCGGAAACGAGCTCATAGGCGGCATCCGTATCGTTGATGTTGTTGTAGGAGAGCTGCTTGCCCTGGATCAGCGCCGCCGTCGAAACGCCCGGGCGCTGTTCGCCGGTAACGTAGAAGGCGGCCTTCTGATGCGGGTTTTCACCGTAGCGCATCTCTTCCTTCAGCACGCCGCCGATCACGCGATGGCGCGGCGTATCGATCGAGAGAGCTTCGGCGAACCAGTTCGAGATCATCGCGTCATAGGCGGCCGTGCGGGCATAGGCCTTTGCGGCCATGCGCTGGCGGAAAGCATAGCTCGTCTGCCCGGCATCCTCGGCAAGCTGCTGCAGCAGCTCGGCATAGTCGGATGGATCGGTGAGGATGGTCACATAGGCATGGTTCTTTGCCGAAGCGCGGATCATCGCCGGGCCACCAATGTCAATATTCTCGACCGTCGTCGGATAGTCGCCGCCGGCAGCGCGGACTTCCTCGAACGGATATAGGTTGATAACGGCGATATCGATGCCTTCGATGCCGTGCTTTTTCATCGCGTCCTGATGCTCGGCATCGTCGCGAATGGCAAGCAGGCCGCCATGAACCGTCGGATGGAGCGTCTTGACGCGGCCGTCCATGATCTCAGGGAAGCCGGTCGCCTCGGAAACGTCGGTGACGGCAAGGCCGGCGGCAGCAATTGCCTTGTGCGTACCACCGGTCGAGAGCAGGCGGACGCCCTTGTCCGACAGCGCCTTGGCGAGTTCGACGATCCCTGTCTTGTCGGAGACAGACAGAAGCGCGGTCTTTGCTTTGACCTTGTCGGGGGCGGGGATTTTCTTGGAAATGACGGCCATGAACCTTCTCCGTTCGGGGTTCGGGAGACATCCGGCGAGGGACGTATAGGATTATGGCGCCGCGTTAGCACGAGCGCTGCCGCCGCGTAAATGCCGACTAGCTCTTACGGGAAAGAAACCAGCGAATTTCGGGCTTTTCGGCAAAATCGAAATCGATTTCGATCTGGTCGGAGCCGCAGATGCCCGAGGCGTCGGCAAAGAAGATATCTTCCGAAATCAGCACTTCATTGCCCGGCGACGAGAAGAGCCAGCTTTCGCCATCCGGCGCGGTCATCAGAACGGACTCGCGATCATTCTGTTTCAGATTGATTGCCGGATGGACATGAAACCTGACTGCGGCCTTCAACGGATCGTCGCTGACGCGCCCGTCAGGCAGCACAAGGCGGTCGCGGCCGGTAACGATCGCGCCTGTGGCGTTCATCGAGATTTCGCGCTCATGCAGAACCCCGAAGCCACGAAGATAGCCGTCGTGGCTCATCTTCAGCCCGTCACGTCCGTCCTCGGTTTCCGCCCGTTCGACGGTTACGTTCTTTACGGTTTCCGTCATCCGGTGGCCAAGAAACTCCGACGTCGAGAAGCGGCTGGAGGAGGTATCGTTGAGCGTCACCGTCGAATGCGTTGCGGTGGTACGCGCCATCTGCACGTAACGGCGGCCTGCGAACTTCGGAGACCCGGAATTGACAATGAAACGATATCGTCCCGACGACATTTCGAAGGACAGACATCCGGCATGCGCCGTGCGCGACAGCTCGCCGGTTGGTGGAGGTCCGGTATCGGCGATGACGACCATCTTTCCCGCAGCAAGCCGCTGATACCGGGAATGCGGCATTGCCTTGAACGGCTGGCCCGCCGTCTCGTCGTAGCGCAGCACCGACATCAGTTCGTTGGCAAGCGTAGATGTCGCGCCATTGAAGAGCGCGAGATCGCCGTCCTGGTGCCGGAAGAAGCGAAGCGCCGGATACATCCGATCGATGCCTGAAATCAGCTTCTGCGGCAGATCGTGACCAAGATTGACATAGGTCTGACGGAGCGGGAGCAGGTCCAGCAGCAGCTCAAGACCGGCACGCGGATTGCGCGATATGTGGCCACCGTCAGGAAGGATTTGCAGATCGAACTCGTTATCGAGCGCCTGTGCGGCCTTCCGCAGCGCGCCTGCCCGCGTCGGCATGGCGATCGACGCCATGGCGAGGGCGATCCGCAGCCGGAACAGAACCTCGCCCGCCGGCGCATAAGGCGCCATCCGCCGCAGGAAACGCACCTGAAAAGCCAGAGAACGCATGAACCGGCGATAAAAACCGCGGTCGGCATTCTGCAGGACGACAGGCGAATGCGAGAGCCAGGCGATGACGCGCTGCGCCGTCACGTCGATTTCCCAGGCAACGCCTTCGATCCGGCCGGAATGCAGCGAGAGCCAGCTATCGACAATCGAGCGGGCAATCAGCGACGCGCGCTCGCTCTTGTAGGCCCGCATGTGGCGCAGCCATCCGAAACCATGCAGCCGGTTGGCGAAGGCGCGTGAAGGCAGCGTGAAGGTGAAGGGAGACTTGCCGTTGGTCTCGAGAAGGCGGCTCGCGAGCGGAAACCGCCCGTTCATGATCTCGTCGGCGACGTGGGAATCGATCGCCCGCAAGTCTGTTGGCGCGACAATCAGGCGCTCGGGCGCCTGGATCGTATGGCGGAAGAGGCGCAGGCGCACCAAGGCGGCACGGCGCGACAAGCGCCGCCAAGCCTCCCGAACATACAAAGTCGAAAAACGCCCGCCGGATTGCATATTTATTTTCTATTGACCCTCGTTATTAAGAATAGGTGAACGAGAGCAGCTTTCACCGGTAAGGCTGCATTAATTTGTGACAAGGATGAAATATAAGAGACCGTCTTGCAATCAGGCAACACGTCGCAACATCGCGGCGTAGAAGCCGTCGAGGCCGGACGCGATATCATCGGACATCGGCAGCATCACCGGCGTGGTTCTGAAATCGCCAACCGGACTGATCGCTTGTTCGAGACCCGGCCACGCCGCCGGATCGATCGGCACCCTTGCAACGCCGGGCACATCGGCAAGAACGCGCGCCACGACATCTTCGCCTTCGGCAGGGTCGAGCGAGCAATTCGAAAACACGATGACGCCATTGGGCTTCAACAGCGTCAGCGCGTGGCGCAGCAACCGCTCCTGAACACCGGCAAGCTTGCTGATCTCTTCGGCCCCCTTTGTCCAAAGCACATCGGGGTGACGACGCGTCGTACCGGTCGAGGAGCAGGGCGCATCAAGCAGGATCGCGTCGAAACCCTCATCCGGCTGGAATTTGGTCAAGTCGGTCGCAAGGGTGTCAGCCTGCAGCCCTAGACGCGCGAGATTGGAGCGCAGACGCTTCAGCCGGCTCTCCGATTGGTCGATGGCTGTCACATTGCCGCCCGCGAGAATAAGCTGGGCCGTTTTGCCGCCGGGAGCAGCGCAGAGATCGGCAACGCGCTTGCCTGTCAGATCACCGAACAGCTTTGCCGGGATGCTGGCGGCGGCGTCCTGCACCCACCATTCACCATCCTCGAAGCCTTCCAGAGACGGAATGCTGCCATCGAAGGCCGCGAGACGAACGCCGCCCGTTGGCAGCACCGCGCCGTTCAGCCGCGCCGCCCAGCCCGCAGCATCCGATTTGACGGTCAGATCGATTGCCGCAGGTTCCAGCTGCGATTCCGAGATCGCCAGCGCCGCATCCTTGCCATAGGCCTTCTTGAGCCGCGCCAGGAACCAGTCGGGCATTGCCGGGACATCGGCGACGGAAGCGAGGATTTCCTCCTTCTCGCGGCCGATACGGCGGAGAATGGCATTGACCAGCTTGGCAAAGCGGCGGTTGCGGGGATCACCGTTCGCCTGCTCGACGGCGAGATCGACCGCCGAATGGTCGGGCACGTCGAGATAGAGGATCTGCGCCGCGCCGACGGCAAGGACGTGATGCAGCGCCCGGGCGCCTTCCGGAAGCGGTGTATCGAGAAGCGAAGCGATGGCCGCATCGATCCGCGGCATGTGCCTCAGCGCGCTGTTGAGAATGGCACGAACCAGCGCGCGATCGTTTTCACCGAGCGCCTTGTAGGCAGGGTTGCCGTTTTCATGGTCAAGCGCGCCATCGAGCGGCAGCTTCTTGTCGACGACGGCCGCCAGAATCTTGACCGCGGCCGACCGCGCCTGCAGGCCGGGCTTGGCGGGGGCACGTTCCGAATGGCTGCTGCTGTTTTTGAAGGGCTTCTTGCCGTTTGAAGTCAAGACCACGGACCTTTTGGCGGTTGCGAACCACCGCGGCCAACACCGGTATCCGGAACCGAACGCGATTTCCGCGACGGATTAGCAGTCCGCACGGGTGGCGTCGAGATATTCATGCCGCCAGCCGCCATTTCCCGCAGTGCCGCAATGCGGTTCTCGGTGTTCGGATGGGTCGAGAACAGATTGTCCATACGTTCGCCGGAGAGCGGATTGATGATGAACATATGCGCGGTCGCCGGATTGCGCTCGGCATCGTAGTTCGGAACCTCCGCCGCACCGCGGGCAATCTTGCCGAGAGCGGAAGCAAGCCAAA
Organism: Hyphomicrobiales bacterium; assembly: GCA_900465675.1. Taxonomy (GTDB): domain Bacteria; phylum Pseudomonadota; class Alphaproteobacteria; order Rhizobiales; family Rhizobiaceae; genus Rhizobium. Next base: position 170,522 of record UBJR01000019.1, read on the forward strand.
GCGGATTGCCGCAGATCTCCGCACCACGCCGGTCCGCTGAATATTCGCGCGTCCGGCTGATCGCCATCTGCACCAGCATCGCCGCCAGCGGCGCAACGATCATGGCGGCGAGAACACCGATGAAGCCGAGCGGATTGTTGTTGTTCTCGCGATTGCCGCCGAAGAAGAAGGCAAAGTTTCCCAGCATCGAGATCGCACCGGCGAGCGTCGCAGTGATCGTCATCGTCAGCGTGTCGCGGTTCTGGACGTGGGCAAGCTCATGCGCCATGACGCCGGCGACCTCTTCCGGCGACAAAACCTGAAGAAGTCCGGTCGAGGCCGCGACGGCTGCATTCTGCGGATTGCGTCCGGTCGCGAAGGCATTCGGCTGCGGGTTGTCGTAGAGATAGACTTTCGGCATCGGCAGACCGGCCCTTTGCGACAGATCACGAACAATGCCGTAGAATTCGGGTGCATTCCGCTCATCGACCTCCTGGGCACGATAGGCCGACAGCACCATGTTTCCCGAATTCCAATAGGAGAAGAAGTTCATTCCGGCAGCGAGCAGGAAGGCGATCATCATGCCGCCACGGCCGCCGATCAGAAATCCGACAAACATGAACAGGGCCGTCATGAAGGCAAGCAACATGGCAGTGCGAACGAGGTTCATCGAGGTCTCCGTCTCCTATGACCGGTATTGAGGGTTCCAATCGGCGCCCCGGCGCACTATGATTTGGTTATTCGCCCGCCATTTTCAATGTTTTCCGGCAGGAGAGCGCCATGCAGTCAGCCGACAACGACAATACCGAAAGCCAAGCCGCGGACAGCACCGCGCCACGCAAGGTATTGTCACCTGCCGCCAAGCGGGCGCTTGCCGAAGCCGAGGAACGCCGGCGCAATGCCGCACCGCTGGAATTGCCGCCGGAAATCGGCGGCCGCGGCGGCGCCGAGCCTGCACGCTTCGGCGACTACGAGATCAACGGCCGCGCCATCGATTTCTAAGTAAATATTCCTATTGACTGCGTCAGGAAATCGGAATTTATTCCTTGCATGAGGAAGCTGATCCCGATTATTTTTGGCCTATGCCTGATCCCGGCTTCAGTCGCGGGCGGCGAAAAGGTTGCCGGTCCTGTCGCGGCCGAGATCATCAGGGTCATCGACGGCGATACGATACTGGTGGAAGCGACGCCATGGCCGCAACAGCGGGTCGAGGTTTATGTTCGCATCCGCGGGATCGACACACCGGAAATAAAGTCGAAATGCCCGGCCGTTCGGCGCGGTGCGGAAGAAGCACGTCTTGCGCTGGATGCGATGGCAGCCGTTTCACCGCATGTGCTGCTCACCAATATCAGCGGCGATAAATATTTCGGCCGGATCGTCGCTGATATGCTGTTCGAGGACGGGCGGAATCCGGCTCACGAAATGATGGAGGCCGGTTTGGCCACTGGCTACGATGGCGGGCATAAGCCGCGTATTGACTGCGCCAGCAACGATTAAAAAAGCCGCCCCGTATGATCGGGGCGGCTTTGAAGGGTCAGGCGCTCGCCTTGTTCTGCCGGTTGGCGATGAGATCGTCGACGACGGCTGGATCGGCCAGCGTCGACGTATCTCCCAATGCGCCGAATTCGTCTTCGGCGATCTTGCGCAGAATGCGGCGCATGATCTTGCCGGAACGGGTCTTCGGCAGGCCGGGTGCAAACTGGATCTTGTCGGGCGAAGCGATCGGGCCGATCTCGGCACGCACATGCTTGACCAGCTGCTGACGCAGCTCATCGGTACCCTCATTGCCGGCCATCAGCGTGACGTAGCAATAGATGCCCTGACCCTTGATCGGATGCGGATAGCCGACAACCGCCGCTTCCGAAACGAGATTATGGGAAACCAGAGCCGATTCCACCTCCGCCGTTCCGAGGCGATGGCCGGAGACGTTCAACACGTCGTCGACGCGGCCGGTGATCCAGTAGTACCCGTCTTCATCTCGGCGGCAGCCGTCACCGGTGAAATACTTGCCCTTGTAGGTGGAGAAGTAGGTCTGGATGAAGCGCTCGTGGTCACCATAGACCGTGCGCATCTGGCCCGGCCAGCTGTCGGTGATGCAGAGATTACCATCAGCCGCACCTTCGAGAACCTTGCCTTCATTGTCGACCAGCTGCGGCTTGACGCCGAAGAACGGCACCGTTGCCGAGCCTGGCTTCAGGTCGATCGCACCCGGCAGCGGCGTGATCATGTGGCCGCCGGTTTCCGTCTGCCACCAGGTATCGATGACGGGGCAACGCTTGTCGCCGACCACATTGTAATACCATTCCCAGGCTTCGGGATTGATCGGTTCGCCGACAGTTCCAAGCAGGCGCAGCGAGGAGCGCGAGGAGCGCGTCACGAACTCGTCGCCGGCACCCATCAGCGAACGGATCGCCGTCGGCGCCGTGTAGAAGATGTTGACCTTGTGCTTGTCGATGACTTCCCAGAAACGGCCCTGATCCGGGAAATTCGGTACGCCCTCGAACATCAGCGTCGTCGCGCAGTTCGCAAGCGGGCCGTAGACGATATAGGAGTGGCCGGTAACCCATCCGACATCGGCCGTGCACCAATAGATATCGCCCGGGTGATAGTCGAAGACATATTCATGCGTCATCGACGCATAGACGAGATAGCCGCCAGTCGTGTGCAGCACGCCCTTCGGCTTGCCCGTCGAACCCGACGTATAGAGGATGAACAGCGGGTCTTCCGCCTTCATCTTTACCGGCGGGCATTCCGCCTTCACGGTCGCGACTTCCTGGTGGTACCAGAGGTCACGGCCCGGCGCCCAGCCGGTCTTGCCGCCGGTGCGGCGAACGACGAGAACCTTGTCGACGATGACGTGCTGCTTGGCTGCGATATGGATCGCCGTATCGGTGTTTTCCTTGAGCGGCACCGGCTTTCCACCACGCACGCCCTCGTCACAGGTGATGACGAAAGTCGATTCGCAGTCGACGATGCGGCCGGCCAGCGCTTCCGGCGAGAAGCCGCCGAAGACGACCGAATGCACGGCACCGATGCGCGAACAGGCGAGCATCGCGTAAGCCGCTTCCGGGATCATCGGCATGTAGATGGTGACGCGATCGCCCTTCTTGACGCCGTGCTTCTTCAGCACATTCGCCAGACGGCAGACATGCTCGTAGAGCTCGTTATAGGTGATCTTCTTGTCGACATAGGGATTGTCGCCTTCGAAGATGATGGCAGTCTGGTTGCCATGTGTCTTCAGGTGGCGGTCGATACAGTTATAGGAGACGTTGGTCTGTCCGTCTTCGAACCACTTGATCGAAACCTTGCCTGTGAATGAGGTGTTCTTGACCTTGGTATAAGGCTTGAACCAGTCGATCCGCTTGCCATGCTTGCCCCAGAATTTGTCAGGGTTCTCGACACTCTCTTCGTACCACTTTTCGTATTTCGCCTTGTCGATCAGGGCATGGCTCTTCACCGGTTTGCTAACCGGATAGATCTTTTCCGACATGGAAACTCCTCCTCACACGGGCACCGGTTTCGCCGCTTCAAGCGGCGCCCGGGACTCAATTCAGGGCATTCATAGCAGGTCAAAACGGCCCGGCAATTAGACAAAGGTCATTTCAATCCACATCAATTGCAATTCTGTGTCACTCCGGTTATATACCGCCCATATTTCCCGGAAATTGTGGTGACAATCCACGGACCGCGACACCGGCGCGGACGACAGAAGGACTATATCCATGGCTCAACAACTGCTTATGCCGAAAGCGACCGCCATCTGGCTGGTTGACAACACGGCGCTGTCTTTCGACCAGATCGCACAGTTCTGCAAGCTTCACCCGCTGGAAGTGAAGGCAATTGCCGACGGTGAAGCCGCACAAGGCATCAAGGGCCTGGATCCGATCTCGACCGGCCAGCTTTCCCGCGACGAAATAGCGCGCGCCGAAGCTAACCCGAACCACAAGCTGAAGCTTTCGGAGCCGAAGGTTCGCGTGCCGGAATCCAAGCGTCGCGGTCCGCGCTATACGCCGGTCTCCAAGCGCCAGGATCGCCCGAACGCCATTCTCTGGCTGGTTCGCAATCATCCGGAACTGAAGGACGCGCAGATTTCGCGCCTCGTCGGCACCACCAAGTCGACGATCGAGCAGATCCGCGAACGCACCCACTGGAATGCAGCGAACTTGACGCCGATGGACCCGGTCACGCTCGGCCTCTGCAGCCAGATCGACCTCGACATGGAAGTCGAAAAGGCATCGAAGGGCCGTCCGCTGCCGACCGCCGCTGAACTTGGCGCGACCTTGCAGTCCGCACAGGAAACTGAGCGTCTGACGCCGAGCTTCGAGCGCGAAGAAGAACCTGAAATCGACGCCGATGCCGTCTTCGCCAAGCTGAAGTCGCTGAAGTCCACGACAAACGATGAGGACGAAGACGATCGTTTCTGATCGCCGCTTCTCGTAAATGTAAAAACCCGCCGGATCGCTCCGGCGGGTTTTTTGTTGGCCGCTTTTCCGGGCTTAGCTGCGGAAGAGCGAAAGGATGTTCTGCGAAGCGGAGTTGGCGATCGACAGCGACTGGATGGCGAGCTGCTGCTGCGTTTGCAGCGCCGTCAGTTTCGACGATTCCTCTTCCATGTTCGCATCGACAAGTCGCCCGACACCCGATTCGATCGAGTCGCTGAGCGTTGAGACGAAATTCTCCTGCAGCTGAATACGCGTCGAAATCGAGCCCAACTGCGAGCCGGCGCTGGTCATCGCCTTGAGTGCGTTCTCGACATTGTTCAGTGCGAGCGCAATATCGTCGGAAGACAGTTTGCTGATGTCCATCGCGTATACCGAACCGACCGAGCCGTTGGACGTGCCGAGAATGCCCGTCGAAGTATCGATGATGCCGCCGGTGGAAGTGCCGAACAGCACGTTGCCCATCGAACCGCTATCGAGAACGTAATCGGTCATCTTGACCGAAATGCCATTCGAGCCGTCGCGAACGAAGGTCGAGACGACGCTCTTTGTGCCGTCGCCGGCAACCCAGTTCTCGCCCGAGAAGGAAGCAGATTCGGAGATGCTCTTCAGCTGCGCCTGCAACTGGGTGATTTCTTCCTGGATCTTCGATTTGTCGACGCCCTTTTCAGTCGCGGCGACGATCTTCGCCTTGATTTCGCTGACGACGTCGATCGCGCTGTCCATGGCGGAATAGGCCGTGTCGACCTTTGCCGCGCCAAGACCCAGCGCGTCGGAAACGGCCGAGAGAGCCTTGTTATCGGATTTCATGGTCGTGGCAATCGACCAGTATGCCGCGTTGTCAGCGGCCTTGGCGACACGCAGACCGGAGGAGACATGCGCCTGAGTGGTCTGGAGACTCTGGTTTACGTTACGCAGCGTCTGAAGGGCTGACATTGCAGCCGTGTTTGTCAGGATGCTTGACATCGCTTTTTCCACTTCTCTTGAAAATGAAGGAGCATTCCGGCAATGGCCGGCTGGGGCGGTGCTTCATGCTTCACCTGCAATCAGGTGTCCGTTGAGTGGAAGCTAATGAGAACATGGTTAACAACTCGTCAACGACGGTCATAACTCGTCAATGATTGTTACCGAATAGGAAATTTTCTATATAATCGGGGAACCTAACCCCTTGCGCCGCAGGGCTTCTGCGACCTCGTCCAGAATGGCCGGATCGTCAATTGTTGCAGGCATTTTCCACGGTATGCCGTCCGCGATCTTCTGCATCGTACCGCGTAGAATCTTTCCGGAGCGCGTTTTCGGTAATCTTTCGACAGTAATCGCTGTCTTGAAGGCAGCAACCGGGCCGATTTCGTCGCGAATCATCTTAACGATTTCCGATTCGATCTCCGGTGATTCGCGCAACACACCTTTCTTCAGCACAAGAAACCCGCAGGGCACCTGACCTTTCAGCGAATCAGCAATGCCGACGACGGCGCATTCCGCGACATCCGGATGCTTGGCGCAGATTTCTTCCATCGCCCCGGTCGACAGACGATGCCCGGCGCAATTGATGATGTCATCGGTCCGGGCCATGATGAACAGATAGCCGTCCTCATCGATATAGCCGGCGTCGGCCGTCTTGTAGTGACCCGGAAACTCCTCGAGATAGGCAGCTCGAAACCTCGAGTCCGCCTGCCATAGCGTTTGAAGGCAACCCGGCGGCAGTGGCAGCTTGATGGCAATGTTGCCGAGTGTGCCCGCCGCAACCGGATGCCCTGCGTCATCAAGCACGCGGACATCATATCCAGGCATCGGCACAGATGGTGACCCGTGCTTCACCGGTAGTTTGCCGAGCCCCAGGGGATTGGCCGCAATCGGCCATCCGGTCTCGGTTTGCCACCAGTGATCAATGACCGGCACACCGAGTGTTAGCTCTGCCCATTTCAGAGTTTCCGGATCGGCCCGCTCCCCGGCAAGGAAAAGCGCCCGGAACTTCGATCTCGGATAGCGGCCGGCAAGATCGCCATCGGGGTCTTCCCGGCGGATCGCCCGGAAAGCGGTCGGGGCAGTGAAGAGAACGCGAACATCGTAATCTGAGACGACCCGCCAGAAAGCGCCCGCATCCGGCGTGCCAACGGGTTTACCCTCGTAGATCACAGTCGTGACACCTGAGAGCAGCGGTGCATAGACGATATAGGAGTGCCCGACGACCCAGCCGATATCCGATGCCGTCCAGAACACCTCACCAGGCTTCAGCCCGTAGATGTTCACCATCGACCAGTGCAAGGCGACCAAGTGGCCGCCATTGTCGCGAACAACACCCTTCGGCTGTCCTGTCGTTCCCGATGTATATAGAATGTACAGCGGATCAGTTGCCAGCACCGGTGTGCATTCAACCGCAATTCCTCGGCGTTGACCGACCGCCACCTCGAAATCAAGGTCGCGCCCGGAGAGCACGTCTGCCCTGAGCTCCGGCCGCTGCAGCACCAGGCAATGCTCCGGTTTGATCCTGGATAGCGCGAGAGCCTGATCGACGAGCGGTTTATAGGCGACGACTCGGCCCGGCTCAAGGCCGCAGCTCGCGGTAATCACCAGCTTGGCACCGCAATCATCGATTCGGGATGCGAGTTCGTTTGCAGCAAAACCGCCAAAGACCACCGAATGCACGGCGCCGAGACGGGCGCAGGCAAGCATCGAGAAGATCGCCTCCGGCACCATCGGCATGTAGAGGATCGCCCGATCACCCTTGGCGATGCCGAGATCGCGCAGCGTCGCGGCAATCGCCTGTACCTCTTCCAGCACCTGATCATATGTGTAGCGCGCCCTGGCGCCGTTCATCGCGCTGTCGAAAATGACGGCCGTCTCGTTGCCCCGGCCTGCCTCTACGTGCCTGTCGAGGCAATTGAAGCAGGTATTGGTCTCACCGCCCACAAACCAGCGGCCATAGACCCCGTCTTCTGGAGCGAAAATCTGCTTCGGCTCAACGAGCCAGTCGATCGCCTGGGCAGCATCCCGCCAGAAGCGTTCAGGACTGTCTTTCCAGCCGCTGTAGACGTGGTGATACAGGCTCTGCATCTGCTCCTCCCCAGGATATGCAAGCGATGACGCCAATCTAGGGGAGGGAGGGACGAACAGGAAGCCCGACGAAAGGCGGTTCTATCGCGTACCGAAGATCGCCGAACCGACCCGAACGCAGGTCGCCCCGAAAGCGACAGCCGTCTCGTAGTCGCCGGACATGCCCATCGACAACTTCTCAAGGCCGCAGTTCTTTGCAAGCTTGGCGAGGAGGGCAAAATGCGGGCCCGGATTTTCTTCCGCCGGCGGAATGCACATCAACCCCTCAATGGCGAGCCCAAGTTCGCCACGGCAGAGATCGACAAAAGCCGCGGTGTCATCAGGCGCGATCCCGGCTTTCTGCGGCTCAAGCCCGGTATTGACCTGGACATAGAGGCGAACCGTCTTGCCCTGCCGCTTCATCGCATCGGCAAGTGCGCGGGCGATCTTTTCCCGATCGACAGTCTCGATGACATCGAACAGCGCCACGGCATCGTCAGCCTTGTTGGATTGCAACGGACCGATCAGGTGGAGCTCGATCCCCGCCGTTTCGCTCTTCAGCTCCGGCCATTTGCCTTGGCTTTCCTGCACGCGGTTTTCACCGAAGACCCGTTGACCGGCCGCAATCGCGGGCCGGATCGCCTCCGCGTCGAAGGTTTTCGAGACGGCTACGAGCTGCACCGCACCATCAGGACGCTTCGACTGCTTCGCTGCTTCCGCAATGCGCGAACGCACCTCGTTCAGGCGCTCTTGAAGTTCCATCGCCGATCTCCGACATGATGCTGCGAGAATACTGGCAATGCACTAACTGCGGCATGCGTGATTGCCAAGACCCACCCGGCCGAAAACACCTTTTCCGGCGCTTTGCCGGACACTTGCTGTACCCTCAAAACTTGACGCTACGGTGGTTTCGTGGTGAAGGTCACCACCAACTTCCCCTGATTTTCCGGAAATTTGAATACTATGGCTACCGAACGTTATAATCCGCGCGACGCCGAGCCTCGCTGGCAGCAAAAATGGAACGAGGCAAAGGTCTTCGAGACCGATAATGCCGATCCGCGCGAGAAATACTACGTCCTCGAAATGTTTCCCTATCCATCGGGCCGCATCCACATGGGCCACGTTCGCAATTATGCCATGGGCGACGTGGTTGCCCGCTACAAGCGCGCCCGTGGATACAACGTTCTGCACCCGATGGGCTGGGACGCATTCGGCATGCCTGCCGAAAATGCCGCCATGGAACGTGGCGTTCATCCTGCATCCTGGACCTATCAGAACATCGGTTCGATGAAGGCGCAGCTGAAGGCCATGGGCCTGTCGCTGGATTGGAGCCGCGAATTCGCGACCTGCGACGTCGAATACTATCAGCATCAGCAGCATCTCTTCGTGGACTTCCTCGAAAAGGGTCTGGTTTACCGCAAGCAGTCCAAGGTCAATTGGGATCCGGTCGATAATACCGTTCTGGCAAACGAACAGGTCATCGACGGCCGCGGCTGGCGCTCTGGTGCGCTCGTCGAGCAGCGCGAACTGACACAATGGTTCTTCAAGATCACCGACTTCAGCCAGGACCTGCTGGATGCGCTCGATACGCTGGATCAGTGGCCGGAGAAGGTCCGTCTGATGCAGAAAAACTGGATCGGCCGGTCGGAAGGCCTGACGATCCGTTGGGAAATCGTACCCGAGACCGCACCGGCCGGTGAATCCGAGGTCACTGTTTATACTACGCGCCCTGATACCCTCTTCGGCGCATCCTTTCTGGCGATTGCCGCTGACCATCCGCTGGCGAAGGAAGCGGCAGCAAAGAATGCCGATATTGACGCTTTCTGCGAGGAATGCCGCCGCGCCGGCACGTCTCTCGCGGCACTGGAGACTGCCGAAAAGAAGGGCATCGACACCGGAATACGCGTCCGGCATCCGCTGGATGCGTCCTGGGAATTGCCTGTGTATGTCGCAAACTTCGTGCTGATGGACTACGGCACCGGCGCCATCTTTGGCTGCCCATCCGGCGATCAGCGCGACCTCGATTTTGCGCGCAAGTACGGCCTCTCGGTCGTGCCCGTCGTCATGCCCAGGGACGGTGACGCTTCCAGCTTCACGGTCGGCGATGTCGCATATGACGGCGACGGCGTGATGATTAACTCCCGCTTCCTCGACGGCAAGTCCACGACCGAAGCCTTCGATATCGTGGCGGAGAAGCTGTCTTCGACGCAGATCGGCGGCGCAGCGCAAGGCGAGCGAAAGGTCAATTTCCGCCTCCGCGACTGGGGGATCTCCCGCCAGCGTTACTGGGGCTGCCCGATCCCGGTCATCCATTGCGAAGACTGCGGCGTCGTGCCGGTGCCGAAGAAGGATCTGCCGGTTCAGCTGCCGTCCGATGTGACCTTCGACCAGCCCGGCAACCCGCTCGACCGGCATCCGACCTGGCGCCACGTGGCCTGCCCGCATTGCGGCAAGGATGCACGGCGCGAGACGGACACGATGGACACCTTCGTCGATTCCAGCTGGTATTTCACACGCTTCACTGCACCGTGGGAAAAGCAGCCGACCGATCCCGCAGCGGCCAATCGCTGGCTGCCGGTCGATCAATATATCGGCGGCATCGAGCACGCGATCCTGCATCTGCTCTATTCGCGCTTCTTCACCCGCGCCATGCGCGAGACGGGCCACGTTGATGTGAAGGAGCCCTTCAAGGGCCTCTTCACGCAGGGCATGGTCGTGCATGAAACCTATCGCCGCGGAACCGGCTCTCATGGCGATTGGGTGGCACCCGCGGATATCCGGATCGAGGAAGTCGATGGTACCCGCCGCGCTTTCCTGCTGGAAGGCGGAGACGAGGTATCGATTGGCTCTATCGAGAAGATGTCCAAGTCGAAGAAGAACGTCGTCGATCCTGATGATATCATCGCGTCCTACGGCGCTGACACTGCACGCTTCTTCGTGCTGTCGGATTCGCCGCCGGAGCGCGACGTGATCTGGTCGGAGGCCGGTGTCGAAGGTGCACACCGCTTCACGCAGCGCCTGTGGCGGCTGATTTCGGAGGCAGCTGAAATTCTTGCTGCCGTCCCGGCGACTCCGGCTAAGGAAGGTGAAGCACTGGCGATCTCGCAAGCTGCTCACAAGACGCTAAAAGCCGTCCAGAATGACTATGACAAGCTGTGGTTCAACAAGGCAGTCGCCCGCATTTACGAGCTGGTGAATGCCATTGCCTCGCCACTGACCAAGGTTGCCGCCGGTGAAGGCGACGCCGCGTATCGATCGGCCGTGCGCGAAGCCGCACAGATCGTCGTGCAGCTGGTTGCGCCGATGACCCCACATCTTGCAGAAGAATGCTGGGCGGCACTCGGCAATACTGGCCTGTTGGCGCAGGCAGCGTGGCCGGCCTATGACGAAGCGCTGACGACCGAGAACGACGTGATTTTGCCGGTGCAGATCAACGGCAAGAAGCGCGCCGAATTGACAATTTCTCGCGACGCGGATCAGAATGCCGTAACCGAAGCCGTTCTGGCTCTCGATGCGGTTATCAGTGCCTTGAATGGCCAGGCGCCGAAGAAAATTATCGTGGTTCCACAAAGGATTGTGAACATTGTCGTCTGATTTCGCTTCGAAACTCGGCCGCCGTGCCGCACTCGGCCTCATCATTGCATCGGCAGCTTTGCTCGGCTCCTGCCAGGTCCGTCCGCTCTACTCGGAATCATCGGGCGTGGCAGGCAAACTCTCGTCGGTCGGCTTTTCCGAGGCGACATCGCGGGTAGAACAGGAAGTGCGCAACCGGCTGATCTTCATCGCCGGTCGCGGCGCCGGCGAGTCGGAGAATCCGGAGTATGAAGTCGAAATCCACGTTCGTTCGAGCGTCACCGACACCCTGCTCGTGAAGTCTTCGGATACGTCACAGGCAGGACGCGTCACAGTCAGCGTCGACTACACGCTCCGTTCAAACAAGGACACGCAGGTCATCAAGGCCGGCAACCGTTACGCCACGGCCCTGCTTGACTATCCCGGACAGGAATTCGCAAAACAGCGTGCTGTCCGCGACGCAGAAAACCGTGCGGCGCGTGAGGCCGCAGAATTCGTAAGTCTCGATATCGCCGCCGCACTCGGCCGCTGAGGAGAGAGCAGTGGCGGAGATCAAGTCCCACGAGTTTGAAGGTTTCCTTCAACGCTCCGCCACGATCTACCGGCTTTTCGTCATCTACGGCCCCGATCGCGGCCTGGTGTCGGAGCGTGCGTCGCAGATCGCCGCCAAAACGGGTGTCGCTCTCGACGATCCCTTTTCGCTCATCAAACTGGATATTGGCGACCTGCAGAAGGATCCGGGCCGCCTGATCGACGAGGCCGGATCTATCGGTCTTTTCGGCGGTCAGAAACTGATCTGGATCCGCGGCGCAGCGAACGAGAAATATCTTGTCGATTCGCTCCAACAGCTTTCCGAAAAACCGCTGGAGGGAACCTCCGTCATCATCGAAGCCGGCGACCTGAAGAAAGGTGCATTGCTTCGCAAAATCGCCGAAACTGCGCGCAGTGTTGCGACGATACCCTGTTACGCTGACGACGCGCGCGCCCTTAACGCCCTGATCGACAACGAGCTCGCAGCAGAAGGCCTGCGCGTGACCACGGCGGCCCGGCAGGCACTCGTTGAGCTTATTGGCGGAGATCGTATCGCTTCGCGCAACGAAGTCCGCAAGCTGGCGCTCTATTGCCGCGGTATGGAGACGGTGGAAGAGCATCACGTCAACGAGATCATCGGGGACGCCAGTGCCGTCTCCGTCGATGATGCGGTCGATGCGATCCTGAGTGGAAACACATCGACCTTCCTGCATGCCATGCAGAAGATCACAGCATCAAAGACCGCGATCTTTCTCGTCATTCATGCATGTCTGAAGCAGTTTCAGCTGCTCGACACCATGCGTGCGGAAATGGATGAGAAACGGCTTCCGCCCGGCCAGGTGATGCAAACGCTAGGACGTCACCTGCATTTCCGCCGCAAACCGATTATCGAGCAAGCATTGCGGACCTGGTCGGCAGACGCCATTGCGCGCGAGACGGGCCGCTTGCAGGCCGCCATTCTGCAGACACGCAAACGGCAAAGCCTGGAAGACAGTATTGCCCTTCAAACCTTGCTGTCTACAACACTGCAATCAGGCCGAAGGGCCTGATCAACGGCGCTCCAGCAGCCTGCATATTTCTTCCAGTTGCTCGAGGGACTTGTAGGCAATCTTGATCTGGCCGCCGGACGCCTTGTGATTGATCGTCACATCAAGCCCGAGCGTGTCGGAGAGGGTTCGCTCCAGAGCGATCGTATCCGAATCCTTCTGGTCAAGTCGCGGGCCGGTGTTCTTCGGCTCCGACTGCGCCTTGATATCGTTTTGCGCCAGGCGTTCGGCATCGCGCACCGACATGCCCTTGGCAACGATCGTCTTCGCCAGCAGAGCCGGATCTGATGTCGAGACAAGTGCACGGGCGTGACCGGCGGACAGGCTGCCTGCGGCAAGAAGGTCACGAACGGGATCCGGCAGCTTCAACAGCCGCAACGAGTTTGCCACATGGCTGCGGCTCTTGCCGATGATCTCGCCAAGATCATTCTGTGTATATCCGTATTCGGCAATCAGCTGCTCATAGCCGAGCGCTTCTTCAAGCGCATTGAGATCGGAACGTTGAACGTTTTCAACGATCGCAATTTCCAGCGCGGTCTTATCGTCAACATCGCGCACCAACACCGGGATTTCCACCAGCCCGGCAAGCTGCGCGGCGCGCCAGCGTCTTTCGCCGGCTATAATCTCAAACCGGCCTTCGGTGGATGTGCGAACTACGATCGGTTGGACGATACCGTGCTGGCGAATCGAGCTCGCAAGGTCATGAAGCTCGCTATCATCGAAAAACCGACGCGGGTTGCGCGGGTTGCGGCTGACAAATTCGATTGGAATCAACCGGTCAGCGCTGACATTCGGCTTTTCACCCTCGACGGGCAACGGCTGATCCATTTCGCCGATAAGGGCTGCAAGACCGCGCCCCAGACGGCGCTTTGAGACATCGTCGTTCATCGTCTGATACTCGCTTTACAATTCACGCCGCGAGGCGTTGGCGTTCGCGCTGGATGACCTCCGACGCGAGCTGCAGATAAGCCTGACTGCCGGCACATTTCAGATCATAGAGGATCGCCGGCTTTCCGTAAGATGGCGCCTCAGAAACGCGAACATTCCTCGGAATCAACGTGTGGTATACCTTATCGCCCAGATGCGTCCGGACGTCGTTGACAACCTGCTGCGCAAGATTGTTTCGGGCATCAAACATTGTCAGGACGATACCCTGAATGTCGAGCCGCGGATTGACCGTGCGGCGAACCTGATCGACAGTTTCCAATAGCTGGCTGAGACCTTCAAGCGCAAAGAATTCGCATTGAAGCGGCACAAGCACCGAATGTGCCGCAGCCATCGCATTCATAGTCAACAGGTTGAACGACGGCGGGCAATCAAGAATTATATATGAAAAATCAAAAGCTTCCTCGGATGCGAGAGCCTTCTTCAGCTTAAAGACCCGATCCGACTGCTGTGCAATCTCCATCTCGATACCAAGAAGATCCATGGTCGATGGCACAATGAACAAGTTCGGAACTGCCGTCTGCTGCGCCGTTTCGCGAACACCGGCTTCGCCCACAAGGAGATCATAGGACGAGACCAATCGGCTCTTCCGATCAATACCAAGCCCGGTGCTGGCATTTCCCTGGGGATCGAGATCGACGATCAGGACGCGTTCACCGATCGCGGCGAGGGCGGTAGCGAGATTGATCGCCGTCGTCGTCTTGCCGACGCCACCCTTTTGGTTTGCAATGGTAATAATCCGGTTGCGTTCGCCAGCCATCGTTTGATGATCCAAAATCGTTAAACCAAGTGCCGGAGTTCGGAGATTTCAAGAATAATGGAATCCCGCTCGACGACACTGGTATGTTCTACCAGATCGAATTGCCATCGGCCATGCGCTTTCGTAATCTCGCTCTGGTAATCCCGGCCTTTATGGAAGAAAGCCCGGCATTTCTCATTCTTCCGCATCCAGGGCAGCGAGAACTCCAGCAACTTGTCGAGATCCGCAAGCGCACGACCAGAAATGGCATCGCAATCTCCGACCTCGCTGTATACATCTTCGATCCGCACGGCATGGACAGAACCTCGTGCACCTGTTTCCCGCAACGCAAGCCGCAAGAATGACGCCTTCTTGTTATTACTCTCCACGAGATGCACCCAGCCGTCCTTCTGTTCCGCGAGGAGGATGGCCGTGATGATACCAGGAAAGCCGCCGCCACTTCCGAGATCCACCCAGACTTTCGCATCGGAACTCAACTGAAATATCTGAGCGCTATCGACGATATGCCGATCCCAGGCATCGGCCAAAGTCGATGGTGCGACGAGATTGATCGTCTTTGCCCACTTCTGGAACAGCTGAAGAAAATGCTCAAGGCGAGACTGTGTTTCACGTGAAACACTTTGACCGTTCAGGTTCATTCGATGACTCTTTCCGCGTGTATCAGATCGCGCGCGCCATGTCGGCTCGCCGGAGGTGGACAAGCAAGAGCGATATCGCCGCCGGCGTCATACCATCGACTCTCGCCGCCTGAGCGATGTTGAACGGCTGCGCGCGCTTCAGTTTCTGCTTTAGCTCGTTGGACAGGCCTGAGAGCACCGAATAGTCGAAGTCTGCCGGTATCGTTCGGTCTTCGTCACGCTTTATGTCCGCAATATCAACGGCTTGCCGCTTCATATACACCGCGTATGACGCCTCGATATCCATCGCCTCGGCCACCTTGGCGGACAATGACCGAAGTTCCGGCCAGATCGAAGCGAGCTTCTCAGTGTCATGATCCGGATAGGACAGCAGCTCATAGGCCGTACGGCGCTGTCCATCCTGATTCAGCATCAGCCCGGCTTTGCGAGCCTCGTTCGGTGTTGTCTCCAACGACTGAAGCAGCCTCCGGGCTTCGTCGAGCTCGCTCTTATACGCCTCAAAGCGAACTGATCGCGCCGTCGCTACGCAGCCAATTTCCTGTCCCAGAGGCGTCAACCGGACGTCGGCATTGTCCGCTCTCAGCGACAGCCGGTACTCCGCTCGCGATGTAAACATGCGATAAGGCTCTGCAACACCGCGCGATGTCAGATCATCAATCATCACGCCAATGTAGGAATTGGTCCGGCTGAGGTAGATCGGATCGCTGCCGCCAGCCAGGCGCGCAGCATTCAGCCCCGCCACCAACCCTTGGGCAGCGGCCTCCTCGTAACCCGTCGTACCGTTGATCTGTCCCGCCAGGAAAAGCCCCGATAGTTTCTTGACTTCCAGAGACGGTGTCAACTCGCGAGGATCGACGTGGTCATACTCGATGGCATAACCCGGCTGCAGGATCGTCACGGCCTCTAGACCTGGGATCGTACGGATAAACTGATCCTGTATATCGGCGGGCAGAGAAGTCGAAATCCCATTCGGATAAACCGTATGATTATCGAGGCCTTCAGGCTCGAGAAAAATCTGATGCCCGTCGCGTTCACCAAACTTGACGATCTTATCTTCAATTGACGGGCAGTAGCGCGGGCCGACACCCTCGATCTGCCCGGAATACATCGCAGACTTGCCAATGTTCTCACTGATGATCCGATGCGTCGCCTCGGTCGTACGGGTTACGCCGCAATCGACTTGTGTATTGGTAATTTTGTCGGTCATGAACGAGAACGGCGTCAACTCGTCATCGGCTCCCTGGCGGCCGACACTCGCCCAATCGATGGTGCGGCTATCCAGACGCGCTGGCGTTCCGGTCTTCAAACGCCCAAGCGAAATGCCAAGACGCTGAAGCGTGCCTGACAGGCCCATAGACGGATCCTCGCCGACGCGGCCGGCGGGAATCTTCGTATCGCCAATATGGATCAATCCCCGAAGAAAAGTTCCGGTCGTCAGAACAACCGCACTGCATGAAAGAATTCGGCTATCTTTCATGATGACACCGGTAACGGATCCGCCCGCGGTCGTCAGATCGAACGCGTCGCCTTCGATGATATCGAGATTGTCGATCGCTTCGATTTCCCGCAGCATCGCTTCGCGGTAAAGCTTGCGATCAGCCTGTGTACGGGGGCCGCGGACGGCTGGACCCTTCTTGCGATTGAGCATGCGGAACTGGATACCCGCTGCATCGGCGACCCGGCCCATCAGCCCGTCAAGCGCGTCAACCTCGCGAACAAGGTGTCCCTTACCAAGGCCGCCGATCGCGGGGTTGCAGGACATCACCCCGATCGTATCACGCCGATGGGTGACGAGCGCCGTCTTAGCACCCAGACGCGCAGCGGCGCTTGCCGCCTCTGTTCCGGCATGACCGCCGCCTATGATAATGACATCGTATTTCATGAGCCAAACCAAGTTTGTTTCAGACGTTTCACGTGAAACTCACGCAAGTAACATCCGTCCGGTGTTTCACGTGAATCATTTCCCAATACAAAATTCGGAGAAGATCACGTCAAGCAGGTTTTCCACATCCACGCGGCCGGTGATGCGGCCAAGGGCATTTGCCGCGATCCGCAACTCTTCAGCCCTCAAATCGAGATCAACAGCGCCATCCATACGAAGAGATCGCTCAATCGCCGACAAACATTCCGCCAGCGAGTCCTTATGGCGGAGCCTGCTCGGCAACGAGAAACTATCTGGCCGGACCATCTTTTCAATCCGGCGGCCAATCATCGACCGAAGCTCGTGAAGCCCGGCACCGGTCTGAGCGGAGATTGAAAGATCAAGCTCGTTCCTAGCCGGCGCCAGGTCTGCCTTCGTCCCCACGGTCAAGACGCGCGGATCAGCAGGTGTCGAAACCGCGGCACCAACAGATAGGTCATGCAGATACAGCACCAGATCGGCCTCGGCAACCATGTTCTCGGCGCGGCGAATGCCCTCACGCTCGACGAGCTCGTCTGTCTCTCTCAATCCCGCCGTATCATAGAGCTTCACAAGATAGCCGCCGATATCGAGATCGATTTGCAGCACGTCCCGCGTCGTGCCCGCGACATCCGTGACGATTGCCAGATCGCGCTGTGCCAGCGCATTCATCAAAGACGATTTTCCGGCGTTCGGCGCGCCGGCGATGACGACCTTAAAACCATCCCGGATGATTTCACCGGCTGCTGCATCCGAGAGATGTGTTTCAACCGCAGCTCTGAGAACGGCAACTTCTGCCCAGACCTGGTCGGAGACCGACCCTGGTACATCATCCTCATCAGCAAAATCCAACTCCGCTTCGATCAGTGCACGGCACCGCGTCAATCGTTCCGCCCACGAATCGTATAGAGTGGACAGGTGACCGGAGCTGTGCTCAACGGCCAGACGGCGCTGCATCTCGGTCTCCGCCGCGATAAGATCGGCTAGTCCCTCGACTTCGACGAGATCCAGCTTTCCATTCTCAAAAGCCCGGCGCGAGAACTCTCCCTCGACCGCCATGCGCGTCGCCGGGAATTCGCCAAGTCTTGATAGGAGACGCTGCACAACGGCCCGGCCGCCGTGAACCTGAAGCTCAGCGCAGTCTTCGCCGGTGAAAGAGGCCGGGGAGGCGAAGAATAGTATCAGGCCCGAATCGATCGGTAGACCGTTCCGGTCACGAATCGTTCGAAGACTTGCTAATCTCGGAGCGGGGATACTGCCGATCAGATCCTCAAGGATGGCGGATGTGGCAGGGCCGCTGATGCGGATGACCGCAACACCGGACGGCAATCCGCCACTCGACAGCGCGTAGATCGTCTCTCCTGGCATTTCCCAAATCGCCTCTTTCTCTACAAATGACAAAGCCGGCCGCTATTCGCGACCGGCTTGCTAGATGAATCCGGCTAAAGACTATGTATTCATCGAGTCGAAGAAATCCGGATTGTTCTTCGTCTGCTTCAACTTGTCGATCAGGAATTCGATCGCATCGGTGGTTCCCATCGGTGCAAGGATACGGCGCAGAACGAAGATCTTCTGCAGATCCTGGCGCGGCACCAGCAGGTCTTCCTTGCGCGTGCCGGACTTGAGGATATCCATCGCCGGGAAGATGCGCTTGTCAGCGACCTTGCGGTCAAGCACGATTTCCGAGTTGCCGGTACCCTTGAATTCTTCGAAGATGACTTCGTCCATACGGCTGCCGGTGTCGATCAGCGCGGTCGCGATGATCGTCAGCGATCCGCCTTCTTCGATATTGCGCGCAGCACCGAAGAAACGTTTAGGGCGCTGCAGGGCGTTGGCGTCGACACCACCGGTCAGAACCTTGCCCGAAGACGGAACGACGGTGTTGTAGGCGCGGCCGAGGCGGGTGATCGAATCGAGCAGGATGACGACGTCACGGCCATGCTCGACAAGGCGCTTGGCCTTCTCGATGACCATTTCGGCAACCTGGACGTGGCGGACCGCCGGCTCGTCGAAAGTCGAGGAAACGACTTCGCCCTTCACCGAGCGCTGCATATCCGTCACTTCTTCCGGACGTTCATCGATGAGGAGAACAATCAGATAGCATTCAGGATGGTTTGCGGTGATCGAATGCGCGATGTTCTGCAGCAGAACCGTCTTACCGGTGCGCGGCGGAGCGACGATCAGACCACGCTGGCCCTTGCCGAGCGGAGCCACAAGATCGATGACGCGCGAAGAGAGATCCTTCGACGTCGGGATGTCGAGCTCCATACGGAAGCGCTCGTTCGGATAAAGCGGCGTCAGGTTGTCGAAGTGAACCTTGTGACGGATCTTTTCCGGGTCGTCGA
Organism: Hyphomicrobiales bacterium; assembly: GCA_900465675.1. GTDB lineage: Bacteria > Pseudomonadota > Alphaproteobacteria > Rhizobiales > Rhizobiaceae > Rhizobium. The sequence goes on from UBJR01000019.1 coordinate 189,711, forward strand.
AATTGATCGTGTTGACCTTGAGCAGCGCGAAGTAACGCTCGCCTTCCTTCGGTCCACGGATCGGGCCCTCGACGGTATCGCCGGTCTTCAGCGAGAAGCGGCGGATCTGCGAGGGGGAAATGTAGATATCGTCAGGACCAGGCAAATAGTTGGCGTTTGCAGAACGCAAGAAACCAAAACCGTCCTGCAGAACTTCGACGACGCCTTCGCCGATGATTTCAACGTCCTGGCTGGCAAGAACCTTCAGGATCGCAAACATCAATTCCTGTTTGCGCATTGTACTTGCATTTTCGACCTCGAGCGATTCGGCAAAGGCCAGAAGATCGGTCGGGGATTTACTCTTAAGTTCCTGAAGCTTCATTTCAGCCATGAAGTGACCATTACTCTATATTTCAAAGGGGGAAGGCTATGTCGGGACGTATTCGGTCTCGCGAAAGGCTCGCAGACGACTGAACTCAAAACACATGCCACGAAGATGAGATGCGCGGAAAATAGCGACTAAGATAAGGCGCCGCAAGGGGGCTGCTTAAAATGAAGCAAATTTAACCTGAGACCGCCACAGCCCCTAAAAAGGCTTCACCACCACCAGGATAACGATCAGGATCATCAGCGCCGTCGGCGCCTCGTTCATGAACCGCCAGTAGCGCGCCGAACGCCTGTTCCGGTCGGCTGCGAAGTCCCGGACAGCCCGGCTGAAGAACATGTGCACGCCCGTCAAGAGAACGACGAGGCCGATCTTCGCATGCAGCCAGCCGCCCTGAAAACCATAGACCGACCACGCGAGATAGAGCCCGAAAATCCAGGTCAGCATCATTGCCGGGTTCATGATGATCTTCAGCAGCCGGCGCTCCATCACCTTGAAGGTCTCGGACTGAGCGGAGCCCGGCTCCGCGTCCGTGTGATAGATGAAAAGCCGGGGCATATAGAACAGTCCCGCCATCCAGGAAATCACAGCGATGATGTGAAGAGCCTTGATCCAGAGATAAAGGTTCTCCGGGTTCCAGGCGAAAAGCCCAACTGCCAGAAGCGCAAAGAAGATCAACGCGAAATGAGCGCGGCGCCGCGCATAGGCGCCTGGCCGGGCGTCGGTCTGCTTCTCCATCCTCAGCCTCGCGATCCGCGCACGCGCTCGACAAGCAGCCGCACGTTCTCGGGGTCAGCCTGCGGCGTGATGCCATGACCGAGATTGAAGATCAGCGGCCCGTTCCCGAGCTTATCGAGAATTTCATCGATCCCTTCCTCCAGAGCTTTGCCGCCGGCAACGACGCGCATCGGATCGAGATTACCCTGGACGGGACCATCCTTCTGCAGCTCCTGGGCAAAGGCAAGCGGCACCGACCAGTCGAGCCCGATCGCATCAGCGCCGGTCTTTTGCCGGTAATCCTTAAGCTGATAACCGGCGCCCTTCGCAAATGCGATGATCTTGGCTTTTGGCCGCTGGGATCGGATCGAGGCAATCATCCGCGCGACCGGACGGATCGCGTAGGCCGCGAATTCCTTCTCTCCGAGAACACCAGCCCAGGAGTCGAAGATCTGAACGGCATCGGCACCAGCATCGATCTGCGCCACCAGATAATCCGCCGAGACGTCGGCCAACAGCATCAGTAGACGCTCGAAGGCTTTCGGATGCTTGTAGGCGAACAGCCGGGCAGGGGCCTGATCTGGTGTGCCCTTGCCGGCAATCATATAGGTCGCAACCGTCCAGGGAGCTCCACAGAAGCCGAGCAGTGTCGTTTCGGTGGGAAGCTCGGCGCGCAGGCGTCTGACGGTCTCCATGACCGGCTGCAAATAGGAAACGATGTCCTCATCGCTGAGATTGGCGATACCAGCTTCGTCGATCGGATCCATCTCCGGTCCATGCCCCTCGGTAAAGCGAACGTTGCGCTTCATAGCATCGGGAATGACGAGAATATCCGAGAACAGGATTGCGGCATCGAAGGCGTAGCGCCGGATCGGCTGCAACGTCACTTCGACGGCATGCCGGGGAGAATAACAGAGGTCGAGGAAACTTCCGGCGGTCTGGCGCGTTTGTCTGTATTCCGGCAGGTACCGTCCTGCCTGTCTCATAAGCCAGACTGGCGGAGGGGTGAGAGTTTCACCGTCGAGAACTCTCAGAATTTTCCGGCGCGTTTCGCTCAAGCGCTTCTTCCCTATAAAAAAACAAAGATATTTTAAAAGGTTTCTATTTCTTAGAGTCGGTGACTATCAAGGATTAAAATCCATCCACTGAAGATACGATTTGTCGCGTGTCGCTCGCTGGCGCAGGACAAATTTGCCCGGCTTCGCCAGTTTCTGTTGAAAGTTTTGAATCACGAAGGGATTCCAATTGCTTCTAAGGACCCGCTGATTGGCCCAATCTGTGGATAAGCTGTGAGCATCAGATGGGCAGAGAAGAGCTGTCCACAAAGTCCACAAGCCGGCCTGAGCCGTCTCCTGAGAATCCGTATTGTGGAAAACTGGGCATGTTTTCCCTTGCCTCGGACCCTCCGGCTCCCGTAGCTCTTGGTCATCCAGTCTTTTCAACAGGTGGCGGAAAATAACGTGGAGAACCGGACGAACTTCTTCCATCTGCATCTGATATCTGACTCAACGGGAGAGACTCTGATCTCGGCGGGCCGGGCGGCATCGGCGCAGTTCAAGTCCTCGCAGGCGATCGAGCATGTTTATCCGCTGATCAGAAACCGTCGGCAGCTGCTGCCCGTTCTTGACGCAATCGACGGCGAGCCCGGGATCGTCCTTTACACAATTGTCGACCGCGAACTTGCGACCCTGATCGACGAACGATGCGCGGAGATGGGTGTTGCCTCTGTGAATGTGCTGGAGCCGGTCATGGCGGCATTCCAGATCTATCTCGGCGCTCCCTCGCGCCGCCGGGTTGGCGCGCAACATGTCATGAACGCCGGCTATTTCGCGCGTATCGAAGCCTTGAACTTCACCATGGACCATGACGACGGCCAGATGCCGGATGATTATAATGACGCCGACGTCGTCATCGTCGGCATCAGCCGGACATCGAAAACGCCAACCAGCATCTATCTCGCCAATCGCGGGATCAAGACTGCCAATATCCCCATTGTCTACGGCGTGCCGCTGCCCGAGGCGATCTTCTCGGCGACCAAGCCGCTCATCGTCTGTCTGATCGCGACGACCGATCGCATTTCCCAGGTGCGGGAAAACCGTGTGCTCGGAGCGACTGCTGGTTTCGACCGCGGCGAATATATTGACCGAGCGGCGATTTCGGAGGAGCTGAAATATGCCCGCTCGCTCTGCGCCAAACACAATTGGCCGATCATCGACGTGACACGCCGCTCGATCGAGGAGACGGCAGCGGCGATCGTTGCCCTGCGGCCAAAGCTGCGCTAAGCGCATCATCACCAGTGAACCGATCGCGAGAACCAATGACATCGCCGCTGATCCTTGCTTCTTCCAGCCCCTTTCGCCGAACGTTGATGCTGAACGCCGGTCTGGCATTTGACGCCCACGCCGCCAGCATTGACGAGCGGGCGATCGAAGCGCCACTTGAGAAGAATGGCGCCTCTCCGGATGAGGTGGCCCTCGTGCTTGCGCGGGCCAAGGCGGAGGACGTAAGCAGGCGATTTCCGGATGCCCTGGTGATCGGCTCCGACCAGACCATGTCGCTTGGCGACCGGGTGTTTCACAAGCCAGCGGATATGAAACAAGCCGCGGCCCATCTTGCGGCGCTCAGCGGCAAGACCCATCGCCTCAACAGCGCAATTGCTCTCTACAGCGGCGGCACTGCACTTTGGGATCATGTCGCGCATGCGTCTTTGACCGTCCGTCAGTTGTCGCCGCTATTTATCGAACGGCATCTTCAGCGCGTCGGAACCAAGGCCCTGTCGAGCGTCGGCGCCTATCAGCTGGAAGGCGAGGGCATCCAGCTGTTCGAGAAAATCGACGGCGATTATTTCACGATCATCGGCCTGCCCATGGTGCCGCTGCTCGCCAAACTGAGGGAACTGGGGGCGATCGATGGATGATTCACGTGAAACATTTGGTCCCAAGGCTTTCGTCACCGGCTTCCCCGTCAAGCATTCGCGCTCGCCCCTCATCCATGGCTACTGGCTGAAGACGCTCGGTCTGCCGGGCAGCTACCGCGCCCATGAAGTAGCACCGGCGGATTTCCCCGGCTTCATTGCCAGCTTGAAAGATGGAAGCTCCGGTTTCACCGGCGGCAATGTCACGATCCCGCATAAGGAACTGGCCTATCAACTTGCCGACTGTCCGGATGCGCTTTCCGAAGAGTTGGGAGCGTCGAACACCCTCTGGATGGAAGGTGGCAAGTTGCACGCCACCAACACAGACGGTCGCGGCTTCACCGCCAATCTCGATGAACGCCATCCGGGCTGGGACCAAACCGGCACGGCCGTCATCTTCGGTGCCGGGGGCGCAAGCCGCGCTGTCATCCAGGCGGTGCGCGATCGCGGGTTGAAGAACATTCACGTCGTCAATCGCACGCTCAGCCGGGCGCAGGAGTTGGCCGATCGCTTCGGTGCCCAGGTTCGAGCCCATGCGCCGGAGGCGCTAAACGAAGTGATGTCCGGCGCCGGACTTTTCATCAACACCACGTCGCTCGGCATGGATGGTGAGGCAGCACCTCAAATGGACTTCTCGCCGCTCGCTTCAGGCGCAGTCGTGACCGATATCGTCTATGTGCCGCTGCGGACACCGATGCTCATCCAGGCAGAACAGCAGGGCTTCGCAACGGTCGATGGGCTCGGCATGCTCTTGCATCAGGCCGTACCGGGTTTCGCAAAGTGGTTCGGCAGAACGCCCGATGTCGACGCCGACCTTCGTGCGCTCATCGTCGCCGACATGGAAAAGCATTGATGTTGCGGATCGGCCTGACGGGCTCCATTGGAATGGGAAAATCGACGACGGCAAAGCTCTTTGCCGCCGCCGGTATTCCCGTCAACGATGCTGATGCCGTCGTGCACGACCTGTATGCCGGAGAGGCAGTAGCCGCGGTCGAAGCCGAATTTCCTGGAACATCGAAGGAAGGCGCCGTCGATCGCGCCGAACTGGCCCGGCAACTCGCTCTGCGCCCTGATGGCTTCAAGGCACTGGAAGCGATCGTTCATCCGCTCGTGCGCCAGCGCGAAGCCGCATTTCTGGCCAATCAGCAAGCTGCGGGTCAGAGCATCGTATTGCTGGATATTCCCCTGCTGTTCGAAACCGGCGCGGAAAATCGCGCCGATGTGATTGCTGTCGTCAGCTGCGATCCACAGATTCAGAAGGCGAGGGTGCTTGCGCGCCCGGGCATGACGGAAGACAAATTCAAGATGATTCTCTCGCGGCAGATGCCCGATGCCGAAAAGCGCCGGCGCGCCGATTATGTGATCGACACCGGTCACGGCATCGAAATGGCGCAGCAGCGGGTCAGCGAGATCATTGCCGATCTTCAAAGCAGGATCGCCAAAGGAGAGTTCCGGAATGCGTGAGATCATCTTCGATACGGAAACCACCGGCCTCGACAATCGCCTGGACCGGATCATCGAAATCGGCGGTATCGAGCTCTTCAATCATTTCCCGACGGGCCGGACGATCCATATCTACATGAATCCCGGTGACCAGAAGGTCCATCCGGACGCGCTCGCCGTTCACGGCATCACCGACGAATTCCTCAAGGACAAGAAGGGCTTTGCCGACGTCGTCGAGGAGATCATCGAATTTTTCGGCGATGCGAAGTGGATCGCTCACAATGCCACCTTCGATATGGGTTTCGTGAACGCCGAGCTCGCCCGCATCGGCAGGCCGCCAATCCTGCCGGAACGGGTGATCGATACCCTCTCGCTTGCGCGGCGCAAGCATCCGATGGGCCCGAATTCGCTCGACGCTCTTTGCCGTCGTTATGGTATCGACAACTCGCATCGCACCAAGCACGGCGCCTTGCTCGACTCTGAACTGCTGGCCGAAGTCTATATCGAGATGATCGGCGGCCGGCAGACGGCACTGGGGCTCGGCGTTGCGGCAGCGACTGGATCCGAAAACACCGACGATGAAACAGATGACGTCGTCCTGGCAGTGCTGGAAAGGCCGCGCCCGCTGGAGAGCCGACTGAGCGAGACCGAGGCCGCGTCGCACGACGCGCTGATCGCCAAGCTCGGGACCAAGGGCATCTGGTCGAAATACGATCGCCCAAACTAAAAATGCCCGGCTTCTGACCGGGCATTTCGAATTTCATCAGCACAAATCAGATCAGTTCGTCTGAACCTTGGCGCGGGTCTGCTCTTCGGCAACGCGCTGGGCGAACATCTGCGCGAAATCGATCGGGTCGATCATCAGCGGCGGGAAGCCGCCGTTGCGTGTCACGTCGGCAATGATCTGGCGGGCAAACGGGAAGAGCATGCGCGGGCACTCAATGAAGAGAACCGGCAGCATGTGTTCCTGCGGGAAGCCCGCGATGCGGAAGACGCCGCCATAGACCAGTTCGGTGTGGAATACCGTCTTGTCACCATCCTTGGCTTCCGCGTTCAGCGACAGAACGACGTCGAAATCAGTGTCGGACAGCGGGTTGGCGTTGACGTTGACGCTGATATTGATAGCCGGCGCGGTGTCGCGAGCCTGCAGCGAACGCGGTGCGCCCGGGTTTTCGAAGGAGAGATCCTTCGTGTACTGAGCGAGAATGGTGAGGCTCGGGCTTACTGCACCGGCGCCGTTGTTTTCATCAGCCATTGGATTTTCCTCGAAGGGGCATTTTGATGGTGCCGCCATCTACCATTTCGCGGAAAGGCTTACAACCCTGAGCAAATTCAGCGTTCAGTCGCCAAGCCGCTTGCCCGACCAGGGAGAATTCGGGTCGGGTTGCCGCTTGAAATCGTCCTCGTCGAGATCGACAACCTTGCCTCCGGCAGGGCCGCGGGGACGAAAATCACCACCCGATCCTGCTGACGCGGTAAAGCTACTGGTTCTGCCGACGACGACGAAACGGCGGCTGACATATTTCCAGGCCAGATCGCGCACAGCCGGAATGCAGATCAGAAGAGCGATGATATCGGAGATGAAGCCCGGGATGACGAAAAGCAGTCCGGCAATGACAAGCATCGCAGGCTTCAAAAGTTCGCGGCCCGGAGCAACGCCGTTCCGGCCTTCGGCGGACATGCGCTGCAGGATGCCGAGGCCGTGGCGGCGCAGCATCGACATGCCGACGACCACGCCAAGAACCACCAGTCCAAGCGTTGCCAGAACACCGATCGCCTTGCCGACAATCACGAAGCTCGCGATTTCCGCCAGGGGCAAAAGCAGCATGAAACCGGGAAGCATCGTCAATCGCATCGCTTTCAACCCGCAAGCTCGCGGGCTCCTATTTGAATCATCTGTCTATGCGGACTATATGGGAGTAGAAATTTGGGATGTTAACTGCAATCGCGGGACAATATGAGTTCAAACGACTTCATCACGTTATTTTTCCTGGTAGCGGCAGTGCTGATTTTTTTCCAGCTCCGCAGTGTTCTTGGCCGTCGCACCGGAAATGAAAAGCCGCCGCGTGATCTCTACACGCCCCGTGATGCAGCCGGCCAGGAGCCAGCCGATGCCGGAAAGGTCGTGACCCTTCCGCGCCGCGACGGCAATGGCGAGGAAGAAGATCGCTTTGCCGCCATCGATGCCTTCGCTCCGGCAGGCACGCCGCTCAACGAAGCGCTGCGCGCCATGAACAAGGCCGATCCGTCGTTCACGCCGAAGGAATTCCTGAATGGCGCCAAGATGGCCTACGAGATGATCGTCATGGCTTTTGCCGACGGTGATCGCAAAACCCTCAAGAACCTGCTGTCCCCTGAAGTCTACGATGGCTTCGATGCGGCGATCGCCGATCGCGAAGCGAAGGGCGAAAAGGTCAAATCGACCTTTGTCGGCATCGACAAGGCCGAGATCACCAATGCCGAAGTCAAGGGCAGCGAAGCGCAAATGACATTGCGGATCTCCAGCCAGCTGATTTCGGCCACCTATGACAAGGATGAAAAGCTGATCGATGGCAACGCAGAGGATGTTGCCGAAGTCAACGACATCTGGACCTTCGCCCGCGACACCCGTTCGCGCGACCCCAACTGGAAACTCGTGGCAACCGAATCGGAACATGAGTGACGGTCTGGCAGATTTCACGCTGCACCCCATCAGCTTCGATGAATTGAAGGGCTGGAAGGATGATGATCCTTCCAGCCTTTTTGAAGTCATGGAAGCATGTCGCCGGCAGATCTCCGGCGTAAAGCCTTACCGAACCGGTTCGCTAGGCCTGACCGCCGAGGACCTTATGCCGCTTCTTGAGAAGGCGCGGGATGCCGGCGTTTCAAACGCGATGCAGGCGCGCCGCTTCTTCGAACAGAACTCCCGCCCGTTTCTGATCAGGAAGAGTGACGGGATGCCGGGCTTCGTGACGGCGTTCTACGAGCCGGAAATCGCCGTTTCGGCCAAGCCGGATGACGTCTATCGTTTTCCATTCTATCGGCGCCCCGATGATTTGATCGATCTCGACGATACGAACAGGCCAGCCGGGCTTGATCCCTATTACGCGTTCGGCCTGTCGTCGAAGGGCTCGATCAGCGCTCATCCGGACCGGCGGGCAGTCGATCAGGGCATTCTCTCCGGGCGCGGTCTGGAGATCGCCTGGGCGAAATCGAAGGTCGATGTCTTCTTCGTCCACGTCCAGGGTGCGGCTCGCTTGCGGTATGCCGATGGTACGATGGGCCGCATCACCTATGCCGCCAAAGCCGGACACCCATTTTCGGCGATCGGCAAGCTTCTCATCGACCGGGGCGAGATCGATCGCAACCAGATCTCCATGCAAGCGATCCGCGCATGGCTTGCCGCTCATCCGGACCAGGTTGACGAGGTTCTCTGGCATAACAGATCCTACATCTTCTTCCGCGAGGCAGAGCCAGCCGCGGCAACGAGCGGCCCGATTGCCGCCGCCAAGGTTCCGCTCCTTGCCGGCCGTTCGCTCGCAGTCGATCGCCTGATCCACACATTCGGCTTCCCGTTCTTCGTCCACTCGGAAAGCCTTACCCATCTGGATGGCGGACGCGGCTTCGCGCGATTGATGCTGGCGCTCGATACCGGCTCGGCGATCGTTGGACCCGCACGCGGCGATATTTTCACCGGCTCCGGAGACGATGCCGGTGAACAGGCCGGAACGGTCAGAAATGATGCGGATTTCGCCATCCTGATACCCAATGAAGCCGCGGGGCGTTTCCTCTGATGGCTAGGGATCGCAAGCTCAGCACCGACGAGCGCATTCTTTGGGGCAGGGTGGCACGCAGCACCCGCCCGATGGCGGGCAAGACCGGCGAACTGACCGAACTCGATGCCTTCCTGGCTGCCGCCGAGGCGGAAATCGAAGCGACCGAAAAGCAGCGCATGACGACGGCGCCTGTAACGCCTCCGGTCCAGCAACCCGCCGCCAAGCCGTCCTCCGGTCAGCACCATCCACTCGAGCGCCCGGTTAAGCGTAAGATCGCCAAGGGACGCCTGGCGCTGGAAGCCCGCATAGACCTGCATGGACTGGTGCAAAGCGAAGCCCATGTCATCCTTCTCGATTTTCTGATCCGTGCCCATGAGCGCGGCATGCGGCATGTGCTGGTCATCACCGGCAAGGGAAGCTCGCTCGGCAGCGAAGGCGCACTGAAGCGCGCCGTGCCGTTGTGGTTCTCGAAGCCTGAGTTCCGCTATCTGATCTCGTCCTACGAATCTGCGGCGCAGCATCATGGCGGCGAGGGCGCTCTCTACATCCGTCTCGCCCGCCGGGCGGGAGATCGCTCATGACGACGCCCTTCGGCGAGGCTGTCCGCAAGCTGCGATCCCGCAAGGGCGTTTCGCAGAAGCAGATGGCGGCAGCGCTGAATGTGTCGCCTGCCTATCTATCGGCGCTGGAGCACGGAAAACGCGGCCTGCCGACCTTCGACCTGCTGCAGCGGATCGCCGGCTATTTCAACATCATCTGGGATGAAGCGGAAGAACTCTTCCTCCTGGCGCGCTCTTCCGACCCGCGTGTTGTCATCGATACGTCAGGTTTGCCGCCCGAATACACGGCCTTTGCAAACCGTTTGGCGGGTCAGATCCGCAGCCTTGACGCGCCCGTCTTGGTGGAGCTCAACGCGGTGTTGGAAAAAGGCGGAAAAGCGGACGGAAAACCGTCATAATCCCCTGTTTAATGCCGGATTTCAGGGCTCCGGCATTGGGATTGGCGCGCAAAAACCCTATATTCCGGAATGAGAAACGCCGGTGATTCGCAAGGTCATCCAGGCCGTTACAACAGGGAAATTCAAAGACAGTATGACCGATACACCCGCGACGGAAAACGGCGTTAGCACCGAGTATGGCGCAGATTCCATCAAGGTCCTGAAGGGCCTCGATGCGGTGCGCAAGCGCCCGGGCATGTATATCGGCGACACCGACGATGGTTCCGGCCTTCACCACATGGTCTACGAAGTCGTCGACAACGCGATCGACGAGGCGCTGGCCGGGCATGCCGACATCGTCACCGTGACGCTCAATGCCGATGGCTCCGTCACCGTTACCGACAATGGACGCGGCATCCCGACGGACATTCACACCGGCGAGGGTATCTCTGCAGCCGAAGTGATCATGACCCAGCTGCATGCCGGCGGTAAATTCGACCAGAATTCCTACAAGGTCTCGGGCGGCCTACATGGCGTCGGCGTTTCGGTCGTCAATGCGCTCTCCGTCTGGCTCAAGCTGCGCATCCGCCGTCAGGGCAAGCTGCATGAAATGAGCTTCACCCATGGCGTTGCCGATGCGCCGCTGAAGGTGATCGGCGATGCCAGCGAAACCGGTACCGAAGTCAGCTTCATGCCGAGTGGTGAGACCTTCACCATGACGGAATTCGATTATGGCACGCTGGAACACCGTCTCCGGGAGCTCGCCTTCCTGAACTCCGGCGTTCGCATCCTGCTCACCGACAAGCGCCATTCCGATATTCGCCAGGAAGAGCTTCTTTACGATGGCGGCCTCGAAGCATTCGTCGCGTATCTCGATCGTGCCAAGAAGCCGCTGGTCGACAAGCCCGTTGCCATTCGCAGCGAGAAGGACGGGATTACCGTCGAAGTCGCCATGTGGTGGAACGATAGCTATCACGAGAACGTGCTGTGCTTTACCAACAACATTCCGCAGCGTGATGGCGGCACCCACATGGCCGGCTTCCGCGCTGCCCTGACCCGCCAGATAACCTCTTATGCCGATAGCTCGGGCATCACCAAGAAGGAAAAGGTCTCGCTGACCGGTGATGACTGCCGCGAAGGCCTGACGGCGGTTCTGTCGGTGAAGGTTCCCGATCCGAAATTCTCATCGCAGACGAAAGACAAGCTGGTTTCCTCGGAAGTCCGCCCTGTCGTCGAAAACCTTGTCAGCGAAGCGCTCAGCACCTGGCTCGAAGAGCATCCCGCGGACGCCAAAATCCTGGTCGGCAAGGTGGTGGAAGCCGCTGCCGCCCGCGAAGCGGCCCGCAAGGCCCGCGAACTGACGCGCCGCAAGGGCGCGCTCGATATCGCATCGCTGCCCGGCAAACTCGCTGACTGCTCCGAGCGTGATCCGTCGAAATCCGAAGTCTTCCTCGTCGAGGGTGATTCGGCAGGCGGTTCGGCAAAACAGGGACGTTCGCGCGAGAATCAGGCAATCCTGCCGCTGCGCGGCAAGATCCTGAACGTCGAGCGCGCACGTTTCGACAAGATGCTATCCTCGGCGGAAATCGGTACGCTGATCACCGCACTCGGCACCGGCATCGGCAAGGATGAGTTCAACGTCGAAAAGCTGCGCTACCACAAGATCATCATCATGACGGACGCTGACGTCGACGGCGCCCATATCCGTACATTGCTGCTCACCTTCTTCTTCCGACAGATGCCTGAGCTGATCGAGCGCGGCCATCTCTATATCGCCCAGCCGCCGCTCTATAAGGTCGCGCGCGGCAAGTCGGTCCAGTACGTCAAGAACGAGAGTGCACTGGAAGACTACCTGATCGGCCAGGGTCTCGAAGACGCTGCGCTGAAGCTTGCAAGCGGTGAGGTCCGCGTCGGCCAGGACGTGCGCGAAGTCATTCAGGACGCTTTGCGCCTGCGCACGCTGCTCGACAATCTTCATTCGCGCTATAATCGCGCGGTTGTCGAACAGGCAGCGATCGCCGGCGCGTTGAATGCCGAAGCCGTCAGCGATCGTAGCCGTGCCGAAGGGCTGGCTGCCGAAGTCGCCAGGCGTCTCGATATCATCGCCGAAGAAACCGAACGCGGCTGGGAAGGCGGACTGACGAGCGAAGGCGGTCTCCGTCTCGAGCGCATGGTCCGCGGCGTCAAGGAAGTTGTCGTTCTCGACATGGCGCTGATCGGCTCGCAGGATGCCCGCCTTATCGACCAGCTGTCGGCGCGCCTCAAGGAAATCTACGACGTCCCGCCAAAGCTTTCGCGCCGCGACGGCGAAGTCGAACTTGCCGGGCCTCGCGCCCTTCTCGAGACGATCTTCGCCAGCGGCCGCAAGGGGCTGACGATGCAGCGCTACAAGGGTCTCGGGGAAATGAATGCCGAGCAGCTCTGGGAAACGACGCTCGATCCGAACGTCCGCTCGCTGCTGCAGGTCAAGGTCAACGATGCGACCGATGCCGATGGATTGTTTGCCCGTCTGATGGGCGATGAAGTCGAGCCGCGCCGCGAGTTCATCCAGGAAAATGCGCTCAGCGTCGCAAACCTCGATATCTAATTGATATCAAAGAAAAAGGCCGCGCAGCGAGAGCTGCGCGGCCTTTTTTGTTTTGGTTTAGTTGGCGACAAATTTGCCGTTGAAGGCAACTTCTGCCAGCGGCTTGCGCTGGCTTGGAAACTCGCGTGCCTGGTTACGCTCCGAAAGCACGCTTTTGTCCGCAAGGCGGCCAAGCGCGATGCCGGCTTCGACGCGGTAGCCTTCGGGGATAGCAAACGTCGTCATGATCTCGTCGTGCTTGATGCCGCCCATGCCGTGGGCATAGAAGCCGGAGAAGCGTGCCTGCATGGCAAAATGGCCCCATGCGGCACCGGCGTCGAAGGAATGCGTGTAGCTTTTCTTGCCCTCTGAAAAATCACCGCTGAAGCCGCGCGAAACCACGAAAAGCAGGGCTGAGGCGTTCTTGGCCCATTCCTGGTTGGCTTCAGCAAGCAATCCAAGCGCGGTTTCGAAATGCTCGGAACCCTTCAGCGCATAGATGAAGCGCCAGGGCTGCTGGTTGGCAGAGGAGGGCGCCCAATGCGCGGCGTCGAGGATCGTAAGGAGCTGCTCTTCGCTGATGGTTTCGCCGGTGAAAGCGCGCGGCGACCAGCGGTCGAGAAACATGGCTTCGATGGGAAATTGGGATTCGCGGCTATTGCTTGTGGTCATGGGGGGGCTCCGGTCCATTCTGCCTATGGTCATATTTCCCGGCCCCCTCACTTGGCAAGCGCCGGTTTCGCGATCGCATGACAGTCTGTTTCCAAAAACAGGGCCTCCCAGCCATGCGAACACGCGGTATCTATTCGCTTCGCGCGATGACGAAGGAGCCGGTGATGCTGGTGAATGGAAAATGGACCGAGGATTGGCAGCCGGTACAGGCGACAGATGCCAAAGGCGGCTTTGTGCGCCAGACATCCAGCTTCCGCAATTGGGTCACACCGGATGGATCGGCAGGTCCGACAGGCGAGGCGGGTTTCAAGGCCGAGGCCGGCCGCTACCATCTCTATGTCGCCTATATCTGCCCCTGGGCATCCCGCACATTGATCGGACGGACTTTGAAGGGCCTCGACGACGTCATCAGTGTTTCCATCGTCGAGCCGGCGCTCTCGAAGCAGGGCTGGCGTTTTGGTGACTATCCGGGAGCGACCAGAGATACCGTCAACAGCGCGACCTATATGCATGAGATCTATACGAAAGTTGACCCGGATTTCACCGGCCGGGCAACCGTCCCTGTACTTTGGGACAAGCAGCAGCAGACGATCGTCAACAACGAATCGGCTGATATTCTGCGTATGCTCAACAGCGGATTCGGCGATCTCGCGAACAGTGCGATCGACCTTTATCCGGATAACAAGCGTTCGGAGATCGATAGCTTCAATGAGCATATCTATTTGCGGCTGAACAACGGTGTCTATCGCGCCGGGTTTGCAACGACGCAAATCGCCTATGACGAAGCTTTTGCCGATGTCTTTGCCTGCCTCGATTGGGTCGAGCCGCAATTGCAGGGACGGGCCTTCCTCTTTGCCGATCATCCGACCGAGGCCGACATCCGTCTCTTCGTGACCCTGGTGCGTTTCGATCCCGCTTACCACGGCCTCTTCAAGTGCAACCTGCGCCGTGTCGCAGACTATCCCAATCTCAAGGCATTCTGCCGCCGTATGCTGGATTGGCCGGGCATCGCTGCCACTGTCAACATCGATCACATCAAGCGTGGCTATTATTCGATCGAGAAACTCAACCCGACCGGGATTATGCCGGCAGGCCCAGATTTGTCGGAGATTTTTTAAAGCCGCGTACCGCTTCGGGGAAAACCCGTAATGACATGGTTGGACAACTGGTCCATAGCTCTTTGCGAATTCTTTTCGATGAGGAGGACATCCCATGAAACTGATGCGTGTAGGCCAAGCGGGTAGCGAGAAGCCGGCGATTCTTGATGCAGACGGCAAGATCCGGGATCTTTCCGCCCATGTTTCCGATATTGGTGGTGCTGCGATTTCTCCCGAAGGGCTGAAGAAGATCGCGGCGCTCGACCCGAAAAGTCTGCCGGAAATTGCGCCGGGCCGTATCGGCGCCTGTGTCGCCGGCACCGGCAAGTTCATCTGCATCGGCCTGAATTTCTCGGACCATGCCGCCGAAACCGGCGCCACTGTGCCTCCCGAGCCGATCATCTTCATGAAGGCGACCTCCGCCATCATCGGTCCTGATGACAATGTCGTCATTCCGCGCGGCTCGGAAAAGACCGATTGGGAAGTCGAACTCGGCGTCGTCATCGGCAAGACCGCGAAATACGTCTCGGAAGCCGAAGCGCTTGATTATGTTGCCGGTTATTGCGTTTCCGACGACGTCTCCGAACGGGCCTTCCAGACCGAGCGCTCCGGCCAGTGGACCAAGGGCAAGTCCTGCGACACCTTCGGCCCGATCGGCCCCTGGCTGGTCACCAAGGATGAGATTCCCGATCCGCAGAATCTCGGCATGTGGCTGACCGTCAATGGCGAGAAGATGCAGGACGGCTCGTCGAAGACCATGGTCTATGGTGTCGCCTTTCTCGTTTCCTATCTCAGCCAGTTCATGTCGCTGCATCCCGGCGATGTGATTTCGACGGGCACGCCGCCCGGCGTCGGCATGGGCCAGAAGCCGCCGCGTTATCTCAAGCCCGGCGATGTGGTGGAGCTCGGCATCGAAGGTCTCGGCACCCAGAAGCAGACTTTCGTCGCCGATATCTGACCGAACCGGGTCTCTTAACGATTGAAGAGCATGATGATGCCGGGGATGTGATGCCCCGGCATTTCTTTTGCGGTGCGCACACCTATGTTGCTATGCAACAAAAGCCTGCTAATCTGCGTTGAAGTGCCAGCAGAGATAATGGAAAGAAATGTGTGCCAGCCCCCAAGGCGCCGTCTTTTCCGGTAAAGAAAGGTGGCGCATCTCATGTTTTATCAGCTCTACGAACTGAATCACGCTGCAATGGCGCCGTTTCGCGCTGCCGCCGATGTGATGCGGATGGCCTATGCCAATCCGCTCAATCCCTGGTCCCAGACCCCGTTCGGCCGCACGATCGCTGCCAGTCTCGAAATGTTCGAGCGCACCACGCGCCGCTATGGCAAGCCGGAATTCGGCCTCCCCGAAACCGTTGTCGATGGCAAGAAGGTCAAAGTCCGCGAAGAGATCGTCTGGTCGAGGCCGTTCTGCAATCTGCTGCACTTCTCGCGCAATCTGCCCGCCGATCATCGCGATCCGCGAATCCTGATCGTCGCGCCGATGTCCGGCCACTATGCGACGCTGCTGCGCGGCACAGTCGAAGCTCTTCTGCCAAGCGCTGATGTTTACATCACTGATTGGATCGATGCCCGCATGGTGCCTATGACCGACGGCACGTTCGATTTCGACGACTATGTCGACTACGTCATCGAGATGCTGCATTTCCTCGGTCCCGACACGCATGTCGTTGCCGTCTGTCAGCCCTCGGTACCGGTGCTTGCCGCCGCTGCCGTCATGGAGGAAGCAAATGATCCGCTCTCTCCGGCGTCGATGACGCTGATGGGCGGCCCGATCGATACGCGCATCAACCCAACGGCCGTCAACAAGCTTGCGAAAGACAAGCCGCTGGAATGGTTTGCCGACAACGTGATCATGAATGTTCCGTGGCCGCAGCCGGGTTTCATGCGTCCCGTCTATCCGGGCTTCCTGCAGCTCTCCGGCTTCATGTCGATGAACCTTGACCGGCACCTTGTGGCGCACAAGGAGTTCTTCATGCATCTGGTGAAGAACGACGGCGAGCCTGAAAAGCACCGTGATTTCTATGACGAATATCTGGCGGTCATGGATTTGACGGCGGAATTCTACCTGCAGACCGTCGATCAGGTGTTCATCAAGCACGCGCTGCCGAAGGGTGAACTGGTGCATCGCGGCAAGCTTGTCGATCCCAAGGCGATCCGCAACGTCGCATTGCTCACCGTCGAAGGCGAAAACGACGACATATCGGGCGTCGGGCAGACGCATGCCGCGCAGACGATCTGTACGAACATTCCAGACAGCATGCGCATGCATTATCTGCAGCCGGATGTCGGCCATTACGGCGTGTTCAACGGCTCGCGTTTCCGCAAGGAGATCGCCCCGCGGATCGTCAATTTCGTACGCGAGCATGCGCGCTCGTCGAAACCCGCCGTCAAACGCGTGATCAAGGGCGGCAAATCGGGCTAGTTAGCGATTGCTGATTTAATCCTTGTCATTCAAGGCATTGTCCGATTTCGCGGGCAATCGTCTTGAAGGGCCGGGGAGCGGTAACCACATCGATTTCCAGCATTCGGTATTCTGCCGGGTGCAGAAAGCGAGGATACCGCACGATGAACCAGTCAGCATTGCTTCGCCCGGATTGGACTCCGGCTACCATTGCCCTGATGGTGCTGGGCTTCGTGGTCTTCTGGCCTCTCGGCCTGGCCATGCTTGCCTATATCATCTTCGGCGAACGCCTTCGCGGCTTCAAGCGCGATGCCAACAACGCTGCCGATGGCTTCTTTGCCAGCTGCCGCCGTTCGACGAATGGCCGCCACCGCCCGCATTCCTCGACAGGCAACGTCGCCTTCGATGACTGGCGGAAAGCCGAGATCGACCGCATCGAGGAAGAGCGCCGCAAGCTCGACGAGATGCGCGAAGAGTTCGACAACTACATGCGCGAGCTCCGCCGCGCCAAGGACCAGGACGAATTCGACCGCTTCATGCGCGATCGCAAGAACGCCAAGCGCGACGACAACGGCCCGGTCGCTGAATACCAAACGCCTTGAAGGCTTTGGTGAAGAACGAGCGAACCGGCATCATCGATGCCGGTTTTTCTTTGTCTGGAATTGCCCGAATCGTATAGAAAAGCACCATGTTTCCGCTTCTTTCCAAGCCGCGGCGCCCGTCCGTCCGAAAGCCTGCTCCGCCGGAGACGCGGACGCTTGATGTCGCCGGCCGATTGATGCCGCTGACGATCAAGCAGCATGATCGCGCCACGCGGATCACGCTGCGGATCGAACCCGGTGGCCGGGCGCTGAAGATGACGGTGCCG
The DNA here is from genome assembly GCA_900465675.1 of Hyphomicrobiales bacterium. Classification (GTDB taxonomy): domain Bacteria; phylum Pseudomonadota; class Alphaproteobacteria; order Rhizobiales; family Rhizobiaceae; genus Rhizobium. The sequence continues at coordinate 207,457 of UBJR01000019.1, forward strand.
CGCGGGCTCGCCCAGCGCGAGGTCAACGCCTTCCTCGACCGCCATCAGGGCTGGCTGCTGACCAAGCTCGCCAAGTTTTCACAGGATACCGGGCTTCAGGATGGTGGCGAGATCCTGCTTCGCGGCATCCGCCACCGCATCAGACTTACCGGCAGCCTGCGCGGCCTTACGGAAGCGGTCATCGTCGATGGCGATCATATCCTCAGGGTCAGCGGAATGCCGGAGCATCTCGGCCGGCGGGTCGCCACCTTCCTGAAGAAGGAAGCCCGCGCCGATCTCGAACGCCTGGCGCATTTCCACGCCAGGTCGATCAAGGCGCCCATCAAGTCAATCTCGATGAAGGATACCCGCAGCCGCTGGGGATCCTGCTCTTCCGAGGGAAATCTAAGCTTTTCCTGGCGCATCGTCATGGCGCCGCCTTCGGTGATCGACTACCTCGCCGCCCATGAAGTGGCCCATCTCAAGGAGATGAACCACGGCCCGCGCTTCTGGGCGTTGTGCGAGAAGCTCTGCCCCGATATGGACGAGGCCAAGGGCTGGCTGAAGCGCCACGGAAGCCTGCTTCACGCCATCAGTTTCGACTGAGCGGAAACCGCGTGAAATTAAGCCTCCATCGCAAATTGGCTCGACTCTTTTGCCTTTTCGTGTCACTTCGCTGCCATGAAACCGGACATCAAAATCTGTGGTCTGAAGACGGCCGAGACGATCGATCGCGCGCTGAAGCGCGGCGCGACCCATATCGGCTTCATCTTCTTCGAAAAAAGCCCGCGCTATATCGAGCCTGACGTCGCTGGAAGGCTGGCGGACGCGGTGCGCGGCAAGGCCAAGATCGTGGCCGTCACGGTTAACCCAACAAACGACGATCTCGATGAAATCGTTGCACTTTTGCGCCCCGATATCATTCAGCTTCATGGCGATGAAAGCCCGGAACGCGTTTTGACCATAAAGGCCGTTTACGGTCTTCCTGTCATGAAGGCTTTCTCGGTGCGCACCTCCGACGATCTGAAGCGGGTCGAGGCCTATATCGGTATCGCTGATCGCTTCCTCTTCGATGCGAAGCCGCCGAAAGGCTCCGAATTGCCCGGCGGAAACGGGGTTTCGTTCGATTGGAGCCTGCTCGACTGGCTTGACGGCAGCGTCGATTACATGCTTTCCGGTGGACTGAACAAGGACAACATTGCCGACGCGCTGATCATCACCAAAGCGCCAGGCATCGACGTTTCCTCCGGTGTCGAGAGTGCACCGGGTGCGAAAAGCGTCGCGATGATCGATGAATTTTTCGATGCGGTCGAGAAGGCGTATCAGCCTGAAACCGCTTCAGGGAGTTAAGAGTGAACGAGACGCCTAAACCGAATTCCTTCCGTTCCGGCCCTGACGAAGACGGCCGTTTTGGCATCTATGGCGGCCGTTTTGTCGCCGAGACCCTGATGCCCCTCATTCTCGACCTGCAGGCCGAGTGGGACAAGGCGAAGGACGATCCGGAATTCCAGGCGGAACTGAAAAACCTCGGCGCCCACTATATCGGCCGCCCGAGCCCGCTGTATTTTGCGGAACGGCTGACGGCCGAGCTCGGCGGCGCGAAGATCTACTTCAAGCGCGAAGAGCTGAACCACACAGGTTCCCACAAGATCAACAATTGCATCGGCCAGATCCTGCTCGCCAAGCGCATGGGCAAGACCCGCATCATCGCTGAAACCGGTGCCGGCCAGCATGGCGTTGCTTCGGCAACCGTTGCCGCCCGTTTCGGCCTTCCCTGCGTCGTCTATATGGGCGCCACCGATGTCGAGCGCCAGGCGCCGAACGTTTTCCGCATGAAGCTCCTGGGTGCCGAAGTGAAGCCGGTCACGGCTGGACACGGCACGCTGAAGGACGCCATGAACGAGGCGCTGCGCGACTGGGTCACCAATGTCGACGACACCTATTACCTGATCGGCACCGCCGCCGGCCCACATCCCTATCCGGAGATGGTTCGGGATTTCCAGGCGGTGATCGGCACTGAAGCCAAGCAGCAGATGCTGGAAGCCGAGGGACGTCTGCCGGATCTCGTCGTTGCCGCCGTCGGTGGCGGCTCGAACGCCATCGGCATCTTCCATCCGTTCCTCGATGATGAAGGCGTCAAGATCGTCGGCGTCGAAGCGGGCGGCAAGGGTTTGCAGGGTGACGAGCATTGCGCCTCGATCACCGCCGGTTCGCCGGGCGTTCTTCACGGCAACCGCACCTACCTGCTGCAGGATGGCGACGGCCAGATCAAGGAAGGCCATTCGATTTCGGCCGGCCTCGATTATCCCGGCATCGGCCCGGAGCATTCCTACCTGAACGACATCGGCCGTGTCGAATATGTGCCGATCATGGACCACGAAGCGCTCGATGCCTTCCAGACGCTGACGCGCCTTGAGGGCATCATTCCGGCGCTGGAACCGTCGCATGCGTTGGCCGAAGTCATCAAGCGCGCGCCGAAGATGGGCAAGGACGAGATCATCCTGATGAACCTCTCCGGCCGCGGCGATAAGGACATCTTCACCGTCGCCAAGATTCTCGGAATGGATGCTTAAGTCATGACCGCACGTATGGACAAACGCTTTGCCGATCTGAAGGCCGAGGGCCGCCCGGCGCTGGTCACCTATTTCATGGGCGGCGACCCGGATTACGACACGTCGCTCGGCATCATGAAGGCGCTGCCGGAAGCTGGTTCCGATATTATCGAGCTCGGCATGCCGTTTTCGGATCCGATGGCCGACGGTCCGGCAATCCAGCTGGCCGGTCAGCGCGCCCTGAAGGGCGGCCAGACGCTCAAGAAGACGCTGCAGCTGGCTGCGGACTTCCGCAAGTCCGATGATGCGACGCCGATCGTCATGATGGGCTACTACAACCCGATCTACATCTACGGCGTCGAAAAGTTTCTCGACGATGCGCTGGCATCCGGCATCGACGGTCTGATCGTCGTCGATCTGCCGCCGGAGATGGATGACGAACTGTGCATCCCGGCGATCCGCAAGGGCATCAACTTCATCCGCCTGGCAACGCCGACCACCGATGAAAAGCGCCTGCCAGCCGTTCTGAAGAACACCTCCGGCTTTGTCTATTATGTTTCGATGAACGGCATCACCGGTTCGGCTTTGCCGGATACGTCGCTGGTCTCGGGTGCCGTCAAGCGCATCAAGGAGCACACCGATCTGCCTGTTTGCGTTGGCTTCGGCGTTAAGACCGCCGACCATGCAAAGGTCATCGGCGCTTCGGCTGACGGCGTTGTCGTCGGTACTGCCATCGTCAATCAGGTGGCCACAAGCTTGACCAAGGACGGAAAAGCGACAGCTGATACGGTTCAGGCCGTCGCCACGCTGGTCCGCGGTCTTTCATCGGGAACGCGTTCGGCGCGCCTTGTTGCTGCCGAATAGTGTCCCCACATTGGCTGTCGTCAATCAGGAGTTTTCGACTTGAACTGGATCACCAACTACGTACGCCCGCGGATCAATTCCATGCTGGGCCGCCGCGAAGTTCCTGAAAATCTCTGGATCAAGTGCCCGGAAACGGGCGAGATGGTCTTCCACAAGGATCTGGAAGACAACAAGTGGGTCATCCCGGCCTCCGGCTATCACATGAAGATGCCGGCCAAGGCCCGTCTGCTCGATCTGTTCGATAATGGCGAATACGAAGCGTTGGTGCAGCCGAAGGTGGCTCAGGACCCGTTGAAGTTCCGCGATTCCAAGAAATACACCGACCGTTTGCGCGATAGCCGTCTGAAGACTGAGCAGGAAGACACGATCGTCGCCGGCGTCGGCAAGGTTCGCGGCCTGAAGCTCGTGGCCGTCGTGCACGAATTCAACTTCATGGGCGGCTCGCTCGGCATCGCTGCCGGCGAGGCAATCGTCAAGGCATTCGAGCGTGCGATCGCGGAAAAGTGCCCGCTGGTGATGTTCCCGGCTTCCGGCGGCGCCCGCATGCAGGAAGGCATTCTGTCGCTGATGCAGCTGCCGCGCACCACTGTCGCGGTCGACATGCTCAAGGAAGCAGGCCAGCCCTATATCGTCGTTCTGACGAACCCGACCACGGGCGGCGTGACCGCTTCCTATGCCATGCTCGGCGATCTTCACCTGGCCGAGCCGGGCGCGGAAATCTGCTTTGCCGGCAAGCGCGTCATCGAGCAGACGATCCGCGAAAAGTTGCCGGAAGGCTTCCAGACGTCGGAGTATCTGCTGGAACACGGCATGGTCGACATGGTGATCAAGCGTCACGATATCCCCGATACGCTGGCGCGGGTCCTAAAGATCCTGACGAAGAAGCCGGCAAATACCGTCGTTACCAACGGCAGTGCGGTCGCGCTGGCAGCGAGCGCCTGATCGATCCAGAACCTGCCTGAGCGGAGGGCCGAATGATACCCAGGGGTCAGACCGTCGTGAGCGAGGCAGCACAGGAAATAGACAAGCTCTTGGGATTGCATCCCAAGGGCTTCGATCTGTCGCTGGAGCGGATCACCCGCCTGCTGGAAGTTCTCGGAAATCCGCAGGACAAGCTGCCGCCGGTAATTCATGTCGCCGGAACCAACGGCAAGGGTTCTGTTACTGCCTTCTGCCGGGCGCTCCTCGAAGCTGGTGGCTACAGCGTTCATGTCCACACTTCGCCTCATCTGGTGAATTGGCACGAGCGCTACCGCATCGGCGTCAAGGGCGGACGCGGAGAGCTGGTCGAAGACGCGGCTTTCGCCGATGCCGTACGCCGCGTTGCCGAAGCCAATGGCGGCCAGAAGATCACCGTTTTCGAAATCCTGACGGCGGTCACCTTCCTGCTCTTTTCCGAACAGCCTGCCGACGCAGCTGTTATCGAAGTCGGCCTTGGCGGCCGCTTCGACGCGACGAATGTCATCTCCGATCCGGCCGTTTCGGTCATCATGCCGATTTCCCTGGATCATCAGCCCTATCTCGGTGACCGGGTCGAGCTGATCGCCGCCGAAAAGGCGGGCATCATGAAGGCGAAGCATCCTGTCGTCATTGGTCAGCAGCCTTATGACGCAGCGCTCGAAGTGCTGATGTCGACGGCCGAGCGGCTGCATTGCCCGACCGCCGTTTACGGCCAGGATTTCATGGCCCACGAGGAATATGGCCGTCTCGTCTATCAGGATGAGTTCGGCCTTGCCGATCTGCCGCTCCCGCGGCTTCCCGGCCGCCATCAATATGCCAACGCCGCCGCTGCCATCCGCGCCGTCAAGGCCGCCGGTTTCGTCGTCACCGAAGCGATGATGGAGAAGGCGCTTCAGGGTGTGGAATGGCCCGGGCGTCTGCAGCGGCTGACCGAGGGGCGGCTGATGTCGCACGCACCTGCCGGTGCGGAGATCTGGGTCGATGGCGGACACAATCCCGGCGCCGGCGAGGTGATCGCCGAGGCGATGGCGAATTTCGAGGAAAAGCTGCCAAGACCGCTCTATCTGATCACCGGCATGATCAACACGAAGGATCCCGTCGGTTATTTCAAGGCGTTTGCCGGACTGGCGGAGAAAGTCTTCTGCGTTCCGATCCGCGGAAGCGATGCGATGATCGACCCGGTCATTCTGGCCAATGCTGCCTACGACGCCGGTTTGGTGGCCGAGCCGATGTCGACCGTCGGAGACGCGCTCGATGCGATCAAGGAAATCCTCGATCCGGCCAAGCCGCCGCCACGCATCCTGATGGGCGGCTCGCTCTATCTGGTCGGCGACGTTCTCTCGGATAACGGCACGCCACCAAAATGAAAAAAGCCCGGTCGAAGCCGGGCTTTTTCGTTGAATGCGAAAGCGTCTTAGGCGGCGCTGGAAATCCAGCTCGAAAGAGCCGTCTTCGGAGCGGCGCCAACCTTGATGTCGGCAACTTCGCCAGCCTTGAAGATCGCAAGCGTCGGGATCGAGCGAACGCCGAACTGAGCAGCCAGTTCCGGGTTTTCATCGATGTTGAGCTTGGCAACCTTGACCTTGCCGGCCAGTTCGGTTGCGATTTCTTCGAGGCTCGGGGCAATCATCTTGCACGGGCCGCACCATTCAGCCCAAAAATCCACAACAACAGGTTCTGCAGATTCCAGAACTTCCGACTGGAAGTTATTGATATCGACTTTCACGGTAGCCATAGGCTGCTCCTTCACGGGAATTATCGTTGAACCACATGTGATGGTGCGGTGTCATAATTTCAATGTCCGGTATTTCACTTTGTCTTGAGTGCCGCAAGCGCCAATTCAAGGGTCCGCTTGGTGAGGCGGTGAACCGTCGCGTTTTCAGTATAAACGAGCACGCACTCGATTTCCGTGCCGGGATAAAGCGGTTTCAGGATTTCCCGGTAGATCGCGAGCTGCGCCTTATGTGCAAAGGGAACGCTCTCCTCGGTCTCCGGCGGAACACGATTGGTCTTGTAATCGAGGATAACGACCCGGTCTGTCAGTACCGCGAGACGGTCGACCCGGCCCGATACGGCATAGTGCTTTCCGTCGAGGTCCAGCGTGCCCATGATCGAGACTTCAGGCTGCGCATGGGCTGCAAAGACCGGCTGCAGGCTGTCTTCGCCCAATAGTTTCAGAACCGAATCGACAAGCCGGCGCCGCTCCGCGTCCGGCCAGAAGCGCGCCGCGCGCCCAGCATAGCGCTCGGCGGCAAGCTGGCGCTCCTGAGGCGGGATGTCAGGCAGCATCTGCAGCATACGGTGGATCAGCCGGCCTTTTTCCAGCGACCTGTCGGACCGCTCCGGGGTGCTAAACAAAGGCGAGGTCACCAGAAGGTCGTCGGCTTCCTCATCGATGACGGTGCCCGCGCCCGATGGGCTGAGGGGTCGCGGCAGCGCTCTCTGCGGTGGCAGAGGCTTGAGTATACCAGCTGGCAGGACGTCTTTTTCGCGCTTTTCCGCCAGCTGTTCTGCCCGCTCGAAGCTGCGCTCCACCTGCGGAACCCGCCAGGTCACGCCTGGCCAGCTGCCGTCCGGCCCTTCGAATTCGACAGCGTTCACCTGCGGATGGCTTTCGCTCATCGCGGTGGAAATCATCGCATGCCACGTATCGGTATTGGCGCGCACGCCGCGATAGCCGCAAACGATCAGCCGGTCGGCCGCGCGCGTCATCGCCACATAGAGCAGTCGGCGGTATTCCTCTTCGGCCAGCGTCTGGATGCGGGCTGCGTCGGCCTGCGTACGGGAATTGGCGAGATCGCTGACCGGTATCCAGACCGGCATCGGATCCTCGTTGGCTGTCTCGAGCAACCTCAGTTTCGGCATATGCGTATGGGTAAACGCCTTGCCGCCACTATCTACCAGGAAGACGATCGGCGCCTCAAGGCCCTTCGAGGCATGCACCGTCATGATGCGCACCTCGTTTCGCCCTTTGTCCTGCTCGCGCTTCACCTCCGGGGCCTCGAGTTCGAGTGTCGAGATGAAGGATTGCAGGCCGGGCAGGCCAGAGCTTTCATGATCGAGCGTGAAGGTCAGGAATTCGTCAAGAATATCGCTGACTTCGGTGCCGAGCCGCGCCAGAAACTGACTGCGGCCACCGTGAACGCCAAGCACACGGGCGTAGAAATCATGCACGGACAGGGTTCGTGATTGCTCCAGGAAAAGCTCAAGCCGTTTCGCCGCCGCCACGAAGCGCTCGTGGCCGTCGGCGGCGAAGCGCTGCAGATGGCTCCAAACGCTCAGATGTTCGCTTCGGAGCGCCGCCAGCGCAAAGATATCGTCTTCCGTGAGATCGAAGAGCGGGCTTTTCAGCACCGCTGCAAGCGAAAGATCGTCCTGCGGCAGAAGCAGGAAGCGCCCTAGCGCCAGCAGATCCTGCACGGCAATGTGGCTCGTCAGCTTCAGACGGTCGGCACCGGCGACCGGAATGTTGTTCCGCCGTTTCAGCGCCCGCGTCAGCGCGTTGACGAAACTGTCACGCTTTCGAACCAGCACCAGAATATCGCCGGCCTCGATCAGCCGTTCCTTGCCCTTCTCGACGATCGTTTCGTGTCCGACCAGCGCCTCGATCGTATGCGCCATGCGTCGCGCGAGGATCGCCGGCGGTGCGCTCTCGGGCGTGGCATCGAAAGGTGCCGTCCAGTCCTCTTCCTTGACGGCGACTTCGGGCGCTACCATTGCCCAGAGATCGACTGCGCCTGGATGGCCGATCCGGCTTGACCGGTGGATGACCGGCTCGCCCTCGGCGCTCAGCCCACGCGCATTTTCAGGTGGTGTGAAGACATGGTCGACGGCGGCGAGAACGTCGGACGTCGAACGGAATGACAGCGGCAGGCGCACCGGCGTGAATTGCTGGCCGCTGGCCTGCACCTTTCGCTGCGTCCGTTTGCTTTCTTCCGAAAAGCGCTCCGGCCGCGCGCCTTGGAAAGAATAGATGGACTGCTTCTCATCGCCGACGGCAAATAGCGTCCGGATCACCGGCCGGGCACTCTCGCCCGAGAAGAAATCCTCCGCCAGCGACTGGATGACGCTCCATTGGATCGGGCTGGTATCCTGGGCCTCATCGACGAGAATGTGGTCGATGCCCTGGTCAAGCTTGTAGTGGATCCATGGGCCGATGCCGCTCTTCGTCAGCAGATCGGCCGTGCGCGTGATCAGGTCCTCGAAATCGAGGTGGCTGCGCTGCTTTTTCAGGGACTCATAGTCGCGGTTCAGGCGCTCGGCGAGCACGAGTGCCGCATGCGTTGCCGTATACATCCGCATGATTTTCAGCCGGTCCCGGCAGGCGACGACGTGATCGCGGGCAGCTGCGATCGCCGCCGTCAGTTCTGGCGCATCGGCAAGCATCGCCTTCACGGTGAATTGCGAATCCGTTTTCGGCTGCCCGTCCACCTTCAGGAAGATCTTCTCCAGAATTTCGGCCCGCTTCGCCGCGCTTCGCTCGTTCGACGTTTGGCGAATACCGTAGGCAACCTCCTGCGCCTTGGCGCCGCCTTTCTGTGCCGCCAGCGTCATGTAGAGATCGAGCGTCAGCCCGGAAAGCTCCGGTAGCGGCCAGTATTGCTCGGCGATGCTGGCTTCGCTCTCCGTATCGGAAAGCTTCAGGTTCTTGCGCAGTGCCGCGGCAATGCCGCCATGCGCTTCGGCGGCCTGCGTGAAGCGGCGGATGGCGTTGCGATTGGCGACGATCTCTTCGAGCAGCGCTTCCAGCCCGCTTTCGTCGCCGAGGTTGAGAACGTATGAGAACGCTTCGGCAAGCGTCTGATCGTCTTCCGGTCCCGTCGCCGTCAGCAGCGAGCGGCGCGCATCCGCAAGAAGGGTCGCCGCTGCACGATCGTCGAGAACCGAGAAGTGTCCAGCGACATTTGCCTCCAGCGGAAACTGATGCAGCAGCGCCTCGCAGAAGGCGTGGATCGTCTGGATCTTCAATCCGCCGGGCGTCTCCAGCGCCTTGGCAAAGAGCCGCCGTGCTTCGGCGAGCTTGACGCGATCGGGTGTTTCTCCCTCGATCAGCGCGATGCGTTTGCTCAATTCCTGATCCGGCAGAACCGCCCATTCGGCAAGCCGCGCGAAGACGCGGTTCGACATTTCGGAGGCCGCGGCTTTGGTATAGGTCAGGCAGAGGATCGCCGAAGGCCTGGCACCGGCCAAAAGCAGCCGGATCACGCGTTGCGTCAGGACGTGCGTCTTCCCGGATCCGGCATTGGCCGACACCCATGCCGAGCGTAACGGATCGGAGGCGATCGCCTGCTGAATGGTCGTCCAGCCGATCCAGACGCCCGGATCGTCGCTATCGGGGAGAGCGGTAATGTCATTCATCGCCGCTGGCCTCCTCGTCTTCTGCCGTCGACCATTCCGAGACCCGTGCCAGATGATCGTAGTCGCCGCCGAACTCGAACTGTTGTGCCGGGATAAGCCGCGACGTGAAGCCCCGCTCGCCGGATTGCAGCAGGGAGACGAATTTGACGAGCTGATCGATCGACTCCTCGGCAAGATCGAGCGCCGACTTCGCCTTGTCGCTGCGTGTCGAATTTTCGTTGTTGACGGTATCGGCCCGGAAGCGGCTGCCAGGCCGAAGCCGGACGTAAAGCAGATCCTGCGGAATGAGGCTGCCGGCATCGCGGAAGGCACCGGCGCTCAGCGCGGCAGCTTCGAGAGCCAGCTGCGGGTCGAGCAAGGCGCGCGCTTGCGCAGGCGATGGGTTGTAGCCGGTCTTGTAGTCGATGATATCGGCAGATTTCGGCCCGGTGATATCGATCCGGTCGGCGATTCCCGTTAGCCGGATGTTGATAGTCTCCAGCTCGACGCTGCCGCGAACTTCGGTCACTGTCTTGCGGATGCCCGGCCGCCGCTCGGCTTCCCACGTCAGGAAGCTGCGGGCCACCTCGCGAAAGCGCGGCCGCCAGACCGCGTCGATATGGGCGGGCAGTTCTTCGCTGTCGAAAAGATCGTTCAGGATAGCCTCCATCGCCCTTTCGCCGTCAGGCGTTCCGGCGATGTGCCCTTCGCGCACGAAGCGGTCGATGATCGCGTGATAGAGCGTGCCGCGTTCTGCGGCACCGGGATCGCGGTTAAACGGTTCGACAGGGTCGAGCCGCAGAATGCGCCGCGCATAGATCGCATAGGGATCGCGCCGGAGGCGGCCGACTTCGCTGAAGGAATAGGATTTCGGCTGCAGTTCGGAGGGTGGAACCGGCGAGGGGCGCTGCGCCGGCGCCTGGGTCTTGCCGTCATCGAGAAGATTGACCCAGTGCACGAATTTTTCGCCACGGTCCTTCAGCGCGGCTTCGAAAGCGGTGCCGCCCAAAGCCAGTAGACGCTGCAGCCAGCGCGAGGCAACCGTCGGCGTCGAGCCCTGGCGGAGTGCGCGCGTATAGATCAGCTTCCGGGTGCCGCTCGCCATCTCGAAATCGTGGGCCAGCTGCCCGATACGCCGCTCCGGCGGCTCGAGGCCAATCTCCGTTTTCATCATCCGCGAAATGAAGGGGTTGTTGGCCGTCTGCCCCGGCCAGGAACCTTCGTTCAGACCGCCGAGCACCAGCGTGTCGACAGCCTGAAGACGGGCTTCCAGCGTACCGAAGATGAAAACCCGGGGATGGCTGAGCGCGCGCGGCTTGGCGGCCTGTCCGGCCGACAATGCCGTCATGATGTCGATCCACTGCGGACCGTCGGCCTCGATCTGCCCGTTGGTGTCGATCACTTCGCCGAGCAGTACTGCAAGCGCATCGCCGGCTTCTCCGCTCCAGAGACCGGCAAGGTCGCCGCGGTGATCGCGAGCCACGGCCTCGAGCACGCGGCCGGTCCTTGAGGCCCATTCGGAGAGCTGCAGGTTCACTGTCAGGCTGCGCCCGTCAGGTCCACGCTTGACCATTGCCGATGCCAGCGGCTCGGTCGCAGCTGCGATCCGCTGTGCCAGATTCCGGGCCCGATCGATCGCATCCGATGGCAGCGACTTCCGCCAGTTCGGCGCGTAGCGATCGGCCTGCTGTTCGGCAAGCTGACGCTCTAGCAGGGCCGGCAGCGTGTTGATATCGACCTCGGCAACACCGCCTCGCAGCGCGAGAAGCTCGAGGGCTTCGACGGCGCTTGTCAAAATGGTCTTCTCAAGGCTGAAATGCGTGAGCGGATGCTTGAGGAGCGCCACCAGTGCTACCGGATCGCCGGGCCGCAGCGTCGCTTCCAGAACCAGCTGAAGGAAGGTCCCCTGCGGCATGGCGGAAAGCGGCGTACCGGCCGAATCGTCGGCGATAATGCCGAACCGGGCGAGTTCGGACATGACGCGGCGCGCGAGATTGCGATCGGGCGTAATCACCGCTGCCTGGCTTTCGCCGTTGCGGCCCGGCTCTTCCAGGGCAAGGCGCAAGGCGATGGCGATTGCCGTTGCCTCCTCCCGCTCGTTGGCTGCCTCGATCAGCGCCACGTCGGCAAAGCCCGCCGCCAACGCGTCCGCGGGAAGCTCGTTCTTCCACTCGCCCCAGCCGCTTGTCGCCTCTGCTGGTGCAAGCGCCCGCGATAGTATCTCAGCGCGCCGTTGCAGGTCAGGCTCCGCGTCGATCAGCGGGGCGACATCATTGCGTGTCAGTTTCAGGCGTTTCAGCAGATGCGACAGACCATATTGGGAGTGGCTGCGGCTCGCAGGATTGGCCGTTCGTCCTGGTTGCGGATCCGGTGCTACCATTCGCCAATGCTCGTCCGGCATCGACAGATCGAGGCCTGGCAGCACGATGACGCCCTCGGGAAGATTGGCAACGGCGGCAATCAGATCGGCGGTAGCAGGCACGGAGCCCGTCGAGCCGGCGATGATGATCGGTCCCGCCGGCCGGGACGTTGCAAGACGGTTCGCTTCCGCCCGCAAAATTGCGTTGCGGTGCCGGGCAGGGGACGAGCGCCCGAGTTCGGCCAGCCGTTCCGGCCAGAAAGCGCTGGCAATCTGCAGAAATTCGGCGGTCAGCTGCCACCAGAGTGCATGATCGGAGGCGTCGAGATTGGCAAGCTCCGCCCATTCGCGGTCCTCGGTCTCGATCGAATCGATCAGCTCGGCCAGATTGCGCGCCAGCCAGATCGCATCGGCCGGGCTTGCCGGGGCTGCGAGAGGCGACTCGGCGTGGATGCGGCGGACGATATCCGGCAGCCTGTTCCGCCAGGCAAGGATGAGCCTCGCAAGCTCCAGCAGGCGGGCAGTGTTGGAAAGTGGCTGCGCAAGGTCGAGGGTCGCAGGCAGCGCCTCCTCGAAATAGCCGCTGTCGTCATCCGTCTCACCGAGCGGCCGGATGACCGGCAGAATGGCCGAGCGGCCGCCGAGCAGATCGACGAATTCGGATCGGAGCACGCGGGCGGCGCGCCTGGTCGGTAGGTAGATCGTGACTTTGGAGAGTGATAGCGGATCGTCCGGATCGTGCCGGAAGAGCGGCGTCAGCCGGCCGTCGCAAAGCGTCTGCGCGAGCACTTTCAGAAACGGCGCTCCTGCCGGGATCGTCAGGATGCGCGGCTGATGACGCTCGCTCATCGCTTAAGCAAACGTCCGGAATTGCCGGATCGTTTCCTCTGCTTCATCGACGGCTTCGGGCGTGCCGACGGTCAGCCAGTGCCCGTCCATCATCATTCCGTAAAGCCTGCCGCGGCCGATCGCCTTGTCGAAATAGGTGTTGATGTTGAACGGCTCGCGCGGAGCATCGTCGAGAAATTCGGGCCGCATCGCAAAGGCACCGGCATAGACGACGGGGTTCGACTGGTCGTCCCGGTAGCGTGTCAGGCGGCCATCCGCTGCCATGCTGAAATCATTGATGCCGTTATGGCCGGTCGTGTTCTCGATGCGCACGCAAAGCATCGCCATGTCCATGCTGCCGGCATCGAAGAATCCGGCTAATCGATCGAGATTGCTGGGCGCACCCGGCTGTTCACCGATCCAGAAGAGATCGGCGTTCATCACGAAGATCGTCTCCCGGTCGAGCAGCGTTAGGCCTTTGACGATGCCACCGCCATTGTTCAGCAGGCCGCCGCGCTCGTCGGAAATCAGGATATCGAGCCCGTGATACGACTTCAAATGCGCTTCCATCTGGTCGGCGAAATGGTGGACGTTGACGGCAGCGCGTTCGACGCCGGCCTGCTTCAACGAGTCCAGCGTATAGTCAATCATCGGCTTGCCGCCGATCTTCACCAACGGCTTCGGCATCGTATCGGTGATCGGGCGCATGCGGGTGCCAAGACCCGCCGCCAATACCATGGCTTGTTTGATTGTCATCGTGGTCCGGAACTTATGATTCGCTCATGCCTATTCCAGCCCTTGCGCACCATTCGCGCAAGGGGGCGAGCGCTTCATGCTCAAGAGCGACCTGAAGATAGGCCAGTGTACGCGGCATATGCTTGAGATAGCCGGGTTTGCCGTCGCGCTGCAACAGCCGGACCCAGAGCCCGGCAAGTTTGCAATTGCGCTGCGCAGACATGATCGCCCAGCTCTTCAGGAAGGACGTTTCATCGAAGCCGCCTTGGGCCCGGCGGATCGACAGATAGTCTTCCATGAGCTCCTGGAAGAGCGAAGGCTTGATGGTAACGCGCGCATCCTGGGCGATCGATGCCAGATCATAGGACGTCGGGCCGATCATCGCGTCCTGGAAATCGATCAGGCCGATTTTCTGGATCCCCTGCCGGTCACCGCGCCAGATGATGTTCGGCGAATGGAAATCGCGCAGCAGCAGGTTCTTTTCGGCATCGGCCAGCTGGTCGATGAGGTCGTCCCAGATTGCAAGATACGTGTCCCGCTCCGCATTCGAGGCCGTCTGGCCGCCGCGCTTCCACGGCAGATGCCAGTCGAGCACCAGGCGGACTTCCATCTTCATCGCCGTCCGGTCGAAATCCGGGATGTGGTGAATATGATCCTTTGTAACGGCGATATCCTGCGGGATCTGCATGCCATGCAGATGCGCCAGGCAGGCAACGCTTTCGCGGTAGCGCTCGGCAATCGGTCGTCCGCCGGGGTCCAGAACACCTTCGGTTCCGAGATTCTCGATCAGCAATATGCCTTGGTCGTAGTCGACGCCGTAGATTTCAGGCGTCGCGAAGCCGCGCTGCCGCAGAGTATCTGCGATGGCAACAAAGGGATAGGCGTTCTCTGCAAGATGGGCGACCTTCGGGTAGGGCTTGCCGTCAAGGACTGCGGGTCCTTCCGGCAGCGGCGGCCAATCCATCAGGATCTTCCGCTCGCCTGTCGCGGGATAGACCGCCTCATAGGCGCGCAACGATGCATCACCCGTCAGGAAGCGGCGTCCGGCGCCGGCATAGCCGAGACCGGCGAGAAATGTCCGGATAGCCAGGACGCGCTGGATACGCTCGGCTTTCTTCGGCGGTGCCTTGATGGTCAGGTGGCGCCCGGCACCCTCGTGCGTCAGGGTCAGTTCAATCCGATCACCAGGCATCTCGTCCGCGGCCATCTCGGGCCACTCGACGAGGCAGATACCCGATTGCAGCGCTTCATCGAAACCAAGTTCTTCAAGCTCGGAGCCATCGGCGAGCCGGTAGAGGTCGAAATGCGCAACTGGAATTCTAAGATCATAGGCTTGGACCAGCGTGAATGTCGGGCTTGGCACTTCCAACGCCGGATCGTCGGCGATGGCGCGGATCACCGCCCGGGCCAGAGACGATTTTCCCGCGCCGAGATCACCCGACAGCGTCAGGCAGTCGCCCGGCTTAACGGCAAGCGCCAGATCCTCGCCGAGACGGCCGGTTGCCGCCTCGTCTTCCAGAAACAGGGAGATCGCGCCAGCGTCGGCCGTCATTCGGCGGCTGCGACGGCACGCGGCAGGTTGACGGATGGAATCCGGCAAACGACCGTGGTGCCGCGGCCAGGCTTGCTGTCGATCGTTACCTTGCCGTTATGCAGGCTGACGAAGCTGTCGACGATCGAGAGACCGAGACCGGCACCGCCGCGCTTACCGCTCTTTGCACCGGTGGCGAAGCGATCGAAGACAGTAGCGATCATCTCCTGCGAGATGCCCGGCCCGCGATCGGCGACGGAAAATACGAAATCGGTGCCTTCGCGATGGCATTCGAGCGCAATCGCCGCACCCTCGGGCGAAAAGTTGGCGGCATTCGATAGCAATTTCAGCAGGATCTGCTTCAGGCGCTGCGAATCGGCAACGATGGTGCCGAGCTGCGACGGCGAGGTGATCTCAAGCGTTACGCCGCTTTCCTGCAGTCGGTCGGCGATCTGCATCGAGACGTCGTCCAGCAGGTCGCTGAGATCGATCTCGGAATAGTTCAGCCGCATAATGCCTGCATCGACGGTTGCCAGGTCGAGAATGTCGTTGACCAGCGTCAGCAGGACAGACGAGGAAGTGGCGATATGGTCGATATACTCGGCCTGCCGATCGTTCAGCGGACCGACGCCCGGCGTGCGCAGCAGATCGGTGAAACCGATGATGTTGGTCAGCGGCGAACGGAGCTCGTAGGAGACGTGCTGAACGAAATCGTTCTTCAGCTCGTCGGCCTTGCGCAGCGCTTCGTTCTTCTCGGTCAGGGCGCGCTCGGCGCGCACCGAATCCGTCATGTTAACGAAGGTCAGCATCGTCTGTGCATTCGGCAGCGGTATCACTGCATAGTCGAGCACGAGGCCGGAGAACAGTTCCAGCGTGCCCTGGCTCGAACGGCGTTCGTCGTCGAAGCTGGTGATGAGCTCGGCAAAGGTCTTCCAGCCATCCGGCTTGTCATAAGACGGAGCACAAGCTTCGCCGACGGCGCGGATATGGGTGCCCGGCTTGGCTTCGGCCTCGGTGATTCCCCAGAGCACGCGGAAGGCAGGGTTCGACAGGCGGATTCGTCCGTCAGGCCCGAACACCGCAACACCTTCCGAAAGGTGGTCGATCGTCTCGCCCTGAACCTTCACCAGCGTGTTGTAGCGCGTTTCGAGATCGACCTGCTCGGTGAGGTTCTCGAATACCCAGGTAGCGCCACCTTGTGGATGCGCTGTGGCGAAGACGCGCAGCGTCTGGCCGTTCGGCAGATGCCAGAGGTCGGATTTCGTATCGAGAGCCTGGTAGACGGAAAGCGCTGTTTCCTTCCAGCTCTTCCAGTTCAGCTGATCCGGCAGTTTCTTGGCCGCCCGCAGGCGCTCGAGAAGCTCGGCATTGTCAGGCTTGCGCTCAAGGAAGGCGATATCGAGCTCCCAGAGGGTCACGAAGGCCTGATTATAGAATTGCAGCCGCTGCTCGCCGTCGAAGATCGCAACCGGTGTTGCCAGATGATCGAGGGTCTCGGCGTGGCTTTTCAGCGTCCGCTCAAGCTCGGCACGAACCGCCTCGGCATCCGAGACGTCGATGGCGATGCCCGCCGAGCCGGTGGGAACCTTGACATCGACGACGTCGAAGAATGTCCGGTTGCCGCTGACGACGGTCGAAATCTTGTCGTGAAAAGGCGATTCGGGCGTTGCCGTGGCGCGGATGCGCTCGCGGGCGATCGTCGTCAGGAATTCACGGCTCTCGTTGATTGCCTGCTGCGGCGACTTCGCCTCGACGGCATCGCCGTAAGCCTGGTTGACCCAGGTCAGGCGGCCTTCGACGTCGCGCTGCCAGGCCGGCAGGTCGATGGCATCGAGCAGGCTCTGGAAGGCCGAGATCGACGACATCAGCCGTTCGCGCTCGATCTTCAGTTCGGCGAGTTCGGCGCGCAGATTGTTGAGCGCGACGAAGCGAACAAAGGCGCGGCCGCCGGATACACGGCCCTGCGCCTCGAGAATTTCATCGCGATTGGTTTCGACCACCATATCGAAGCTCTGGCCTGCTTCACGCAGACGATCGATTGCATGGTCAAGCTCGGACGCCGAACGGGGCTTCAGCCACAGGCCGAATGCCAGGAATTCGTTGTCCTGCGGCGCGCCCGTTTCGGCCGGCAGCTGTCCCAGCAGTTCGGGGCGCTCGCTGCCGTCCCAGACGACGATGCGGCGGTTCTTGTCGGCAATCAGTGCCTGATATTGCGAGATGCGCTGCTGCGCATCCGAAAGCGCGGTGCGGATATCGCGGCTCTCGGTTTCCAGGTTGCCGCGCTGGCGCACCAGCCAGAGGGTGGAAAGCAGAGCGGCGGAGATGACCCCGATGACAACGGAAACGCCGACGACCTGAGATGACGTGAACAGGTGTGCCGATGCCGCAGCCTCGGATTCGACCTGAGCCAGAACCGGCCGCGCAAGCGCTGCGATCGCCGTGCCACCGGCACAAATCTTCGCCAGCTGCGTCAGCGAGCTTTTTCCCTGCTTCACGGCCCGCCCGGCCGCCGCAGGTGTATTGTGTTGTGCTGCCGCTACCTGGCGGATATCGGGCCGAGCGCCGTCATCCACCTGTGCTGGCAGGCTTTTCTCTACGTCCGGCATTCCCGGTCTGTCTCCGTCCTTTAATGTGCCGCATCACGACAAGACATCCCATTTTCGGGCAAACGGACGAGTCCGGGCCACGAATCGAGTTCTAAAACAATACTTCGGATGGGATTCAGCGGGAAGGTAGGAGGCAAAAAATAAGGGCGCCGCAAATGTCAATGCGGCGCCCATCAAGATGTTGTGGATACTGGCGATACGATTAGTATCTGTAGTGGTCAGCCTTGAACGGGCCCTGCGGCTTTACGCCGATATAGGCAGCCTGCTCTTCCGAAAGCTGGGTCAGCTTCACGCCGAGCTTGCCGAGATGCAGGCGGGCGACCTTCTCGTCGAGGTGCTTCGGCAGGATGTAGACCTGGTTGGAATACTGGTCGGGCTTGGTGAAAAGCTCGATCTGCGCCAGCGTCTGGTTGGTGAAGGATGCCGACATCACGAAGGACGGATGGCCGGTGGCGTTGCCGAGGTTCAGCAAACGTCCCTCGGACAGCAGGATGATGCGGTTGCCCTTCGGGAACTCGATCAGGTCGACCTGCGGCTTGACGTTGGTCCACTTGAGGTTACGCAGCGCCGCAACTTCGATTTCGTTGTCGAAATGGCCGATGTTGCCGACGATCGCCATGTCCTTCATCGCCCGCATATGGTCGATGCGGATGACATCCTTGTTGCCGGTCGTGGTGATGAAGATGTCAGCCGAAGATACGACGTCTTCGAGCAAAACGACTTCATAGCCATCCATGGCGGCCTGCAGGGCGCAGATCGGGTCGGCTTCGGTGACCTTGACGCGAGCGCCGGCGCCGGAGAGCGAGGCGGCAGAACCCTTGCCGACGTCGCCGTAACCGCAGACGACGGCAACCTTGCCGGCCATCATGACGTCGGTGCCGCGGCGGATACCGTCGACCAGCGATTCCTTGCAGCCGTACTTGTTGTCGAACTTCGACTTGGTGACGCTATCGTTGACGTTGATTGCCGGGAACGGCAGCAGGCCCTTGGCATGCAGCTGATAGAGGCGGTTGACGCCAGTGGTGGTCTCCTCGGTGACGCCCTTGATCGCGTCGCGCTGCTTGGTGAACCAGCCCGGCGATGCGGCGAGGCGCTTCTTGATCTGTGCGAAGAGGATTTCTTCTTCCTCGGAATGCGGGTTCGACAGCACGTCTTCACCGGCTTCGGCGCGCGCGCCGAGCAGGATGTACATGGTCGCGTCGCCGCCATCGTCGAGAATCATGTTGGAGAAGCCGCCATCGGCCCACTGGAAAATCTTGTCGGTATAGGTCCAGTAGTCTTCGAGGGATTCACCCTTGATCGCGAAGACCGGGATGCCGGCAGCGGCGATCGCAGCAGCAGCGTGATCCTGCGTCGAGAAGATGTTGCACGAGGCCCAGCGAACTTCGGCGCCGAGCGCCGTCAGCGTCTCGATGAGAACGGCGGTCTGGATCGTCATGTGCAGCGAGCCGGTGATGCGCGCGCCCTTCAGCGGCTTCGACTGGCCGAATTCCTCGCGGCTGGACATCAGGCCCGGCATTTCGGTTTCGGCGATCGTAATTTCCTTACGACCGAAATCTGCAAGACCGATATCGGCGACGACATAATCTTTTTCAGTGCTCATTGAGGTCTCCAGCTGAAAAGCATCTCAAAATCAAACCTGCGCCGCAAATATCGCGCAGCGCCAACACGTGCCTTATGCACGGCCATGCCAGCCGTTTATCAGGCTTCAGGGACCATGGCAATAAAGATATAAAGAAGTCTTTATATGGTTATATGACGGCGCGGATCAGATCTCTTCGCCGAACTTGTTCTGGATCAGCTGATCCAGGGCATCGAGGGCTTCGATCGCCTGGTTGCCGCTGGCGGTGACCAGCACGGTCGAGCCGGGACTCGCGGCAAGCATCATCAGGCCCATGATCGACGTGCCGCCGACGGTCATGCCGTCCTTGGAAACGGTGATCGCAGCGTCGAACGTGTCGACCATCTGAACGAATTTCGCCGAGGCGCGTGCATGAAGACCGCGCTTGTTGATGATGAGGAGTTCCCGGGAGAGCTGCGTCGTGGTCATGAAGGCCCGTTATTTTCCGCTGAGAACGCGGCTCGCGACGTTGATGTATTTCCGGCCGGCTTCCGAAGCTTCGGCCAAGGCCTTTTCCATGTTGTTCTCGCCTCTGACGCCAGCGAGCTTGATCAGCATCGGCAGGTTCATACCGGCAATCACTTCGGTATGGCCGCTGCTCATCACCGAGATGGCAAGGTTGGAAGGCGTACCGCCGAACATATCGGTGAGGATCACCACACCATGACCATCATCGGCGCCGGCGACAGCTTGAAGAATATCCTGCCGCCGCTGATCCATATCGTCTTCGGGGCCGATGCAGACCGTCTCGATGAATTTCTGAGGACCGACGACATGCTCGACAGCATGACGAAACTCTTCAGCCAGCTTGCCATGAGTGACAAGCACAAGTCCGATCATGATTTAACTGCTCCCAATGGCATATCAACGGCGGCCCCAATATCGCAATGCAACAATCGCGTCCACCGGTGGGGGCACATCTTGGCGATCAAAAGCCGAAGTGCAAGACAAAAATGCGGAGATCGCAGGCAATTCTGCCGGATTATGAGGCATTATCGACCGATTTCCGGGGCTTTCGCCATCAGAACCGCGAGCGGCAGCCGGGTATCGCCAAGCAGCCGGATGACCGGCAGCAGAAAGCCACTGGCGACCTCTATTTGCTCATTTTCCGGCGGCAGGCGATTTTCGCCGGAGGCGCTGCCGGGCAGGATGGCGAAATGCATGGCGGCCTCGGCAATGCTGTCCAGCGCCACGATGCCGGTGCCTCGAAGTTCGATCAGCCCGGCGATCGAATCCGGCCGCTGGGCGATGATCTGCCCGTCCCGGTTCTCGAGAAATACCTGATCGTCGGCAACGAGGACGGCGTCGAGGCCGATCCGCTTCGCCTCGTTCAGACAGGTGAAGGCCAGCATCGACTTGCCCCAGCCGGATGGCCCCGAAAACAGCAGTCCGGTGCCGTTGATCTTGATCGCCGTCGCGTGAACGTTGACCGGCGCGCTCATCAGCTATTGGCAGCCGCGGGCAGGGCGAGGATGAAGCGGGCGCCAAGAATCTCGGCACTTTCCGCATCGATAATGTTCTCGGCACGCAGCGAGCCGCCATGGGCTTCGGCAATCTGGCGGCTGATCGACAGGCCGAGACCGGAATTCTGCCCGAAGCCTTCCGACTCAGGCCGGTCGGTATAGAAGCGCTCGAAAATGCGATCGATGTTTTCGGCCTGGATGCCCGGACCGTTGTCTTCGATATAGACGAGGCAACGGGAACGGGTCCGCACCAGCCGCACGATGATCCGGCCGCCTTCCTGGGGAACGAAGGAGCGGGCATTCTCGATCAGGTTGGTGACGATCTGGCCGATGCGCAGGTCGTGGCCGTTGACGACGAAGCGGGTCTTCACCCCAGGCTTCCGCTCGATCACCAGCTCGATATGCACATCCTTGTTCTTGCTGCGGATCTGCCTGGAGACATCGACGAGATCGGTCAGGAACTTTTCCAGATCGACAGAGCGGGCATCGACGCGCGCCAGTTCTGCGTCGAGACGCGAGGCGTCGGAAATATCGCTAATCAGGCGATCAAGGCGGCGAACGTCATGCTGGATGACATCCATCAGCCGCTTCTTGGAATCGTCGGATTTCGCCAGCGGCAGCGTCTCGACCGCGCTTCGAAGAGAGGTCAGCGGGTTTTTCAACTCGTGGCTGACATCGGCAGCAAAGCTCTCGATCGCATCGATGCGGTCGTAGAGCGCGGTCGTCATTTCGCGCAGCGCGATCGAAAGATTGCCGATTTCGTCCTGGCGGGCCGAGAAGTCGGGGATCTCCTCGCGCTCCTTGGCGCCGCGCCGGACGCGGATCGCGGCCGCCGACAGGCGGCGGAGCGGATTGGCGATCGTTGACGACAGAACGAGCGACAGCAGCACGTTGACCAGCGTCGCGACACCGAAGACACGCATGATCGCCAGACGTTCGGCATGAACGATGTTGTCGATATCGCCGGCCTGGGTCGATAGCAGCAGTACGCCTAGAACGGCGCGGAAACGTTGCACCGGTACGGCGACCGAGACGATCAGCTCGCCCTTCTCGGTGGTGCGCACCACTGCGCCGCGCACGCCGGTCAGCGCATTCATCACTTCAGGATAGATCGAGCCGTCGCCACCCGGCGCTTCCTTGTACACCGGCAGATTGCCGGGCTGCAGCGCCTTGTTGAACAGGGTCGTGAACCATTCGCCCCATGTCTGTTTCTCTTCCTCGACTGGCGGAAGATCGAAACGGAGCACCTGGCCGCGGGAATAGAGATGGCGGGAATCGAGCAGCAGATTAGCATCGGCGTCGAAGATGCGGGCGCGGGTGCGGGTCGGCGAGATCAGGCGGCGCAGAACCGGCGCCACCTTTTCCGGATCGATCGGAAATTCCAGATCCTCGTCGTTCGGAACCGGGGTGATGCTTTGGCCGGCTTGTAGTTCCAGCAGCTTCTGCGGATCGATGGTGATCGAATTTGTATCGACCGATGCCGAAGCGGAGACCGCACCGGCAATGATTTCGCCCTGCGTCAGCAAGCTTTCGACACGCGCGTCAATCAGCCCTTCGCGGAACTGGTTGAGGTAGAGAATGCCGCCGACAAGGACGAGCAGCGCCGCCAGATTGAAGAACAGGATGCGGCGCGTCAGGCTCGAAAAGACGGCATTGCCGAAGATCCGGCGGATGATGGTGAAGGGATGCGACCAGCGCCTTCCCCGGACGCGGCGGCCGGTTACGCCATCCGCATCGTCCAGATCCCTTTCCTGCACCAACTGTGCCAACGACAGGCCCTTTCGGAGGGCGCGGCCGGAGATCCGGCCAGCGAGCCCTCAACAATACTCATGTGCCCCGCGGTAACGCGTCAGGCTGCTTCGCGGAAGCGGTAACCCACTCCGTAGAGCGTTTCAATCATATCAAAATCGTTGTCGACCATCTTGAATTTCTTGCGCAGCCGCTTGATGTGGCTGTCGATGGTGCGGTCGTCGACATAGACCTGCTCGTCATAGGCCGCGTCCATCAGCGCATCGCGGCTCTTGACGACGCCCGGGCGCTGCGCAAGCGAATGCAGGATCAGGAATTCGGTCACGGTCAGCGTCACCGGTTCGGCTTTCCAGGTGCAGGTGTGGCGCTCCTGGTCCATGACCAGTTGTCCGCGTTCCAGCGAGCGGGCGGGCTGTGCTGCACCGGGCTTCGGCGCGGTACCGCTTGTGCCTGCGGCCGCGGCTGCTTCCCGGCTCGAGGCGCGGCGCAGCACGGCGCGAACGCGCTCGACCAGCAGGCGCTGCGAGAACGGCTTGGTGATGAAATCGTCGGCGCCCATCTTGAGGCCGAAGAGCTCATCGATCTCCTCATCCTTGGACGTCAGGAAGATGACCGGCATGTCGGACTTCTGACGCAGGCGGCGCAGAAGCTCCATCCCGTCCATACGCGGCATCTTGATGTCGAAGATGGCGAGCTGCGGCGGACGGGCGATGAGACCATCGAGCGCCGAAGCGCCGTCCGTATATGTCTCGACCTTATATCCCTCGGCTTCCAGTGCGATCGACACTGACGTCAGGATGTTGCGGTCGTCGTCAACGAGCGCGATTGTCGGCATGGTGTTCGTCTCCGTCATTTATGCGCATCTCCCGGAATTTTTGATGTCCCCAGGCGGCCTCTCCAGCCGGATGCGCTTATGGAGGATAAAGGTGGAACAAATTGTGGCAAAGATAAAGGGGCGGATTGTTCGAATATTCCGGCTGCAATCAAAGGTGGTGCGACATACTGAACCAAACCATCCAGTTCAAACGATTTAAAAATAACGATTCTTATTTAAATCGATTAAATATATGATATCATTACACTTTTCGAATTACACTCTCTTGCTTTTTAAAATTTCCCACCTTAGGTTCGCGTCAGTTTTAACGGCTGTATGCCTGAGCAAAGGGAAGAGCGATGGAAACGTTCGGAGTTCATAACCCGGCGGTAGCGCTGGCGACGATCGGTTTGGAGGGCGCTGCAAGCGTCCGCTATAACTTTACCGCCGCCTCCCTCTATGAAGAGTCGATTCGCCGTGGAGAAGCCGAACTCACCGCCCAGGGCGCGCTGCGCGCATTGACCGGCCAGCACACCGGCCGTTCGCCGCGCGACAAGTTTGTCGTCCGCGATGCCGATACCGAAGCGCAGATCTGGTGGGACAACAACAAGCCGATGTCGCCGGAGCACTTCGCCGTGCTGCATGCCGACATGCTGGCTCACGCAAAGGGCAGGGAGCTTTTCGTGCAGGACCTGATTGGCGGTGCCGATGCCGGTCATGCTCTGCCGTCGCGTGTCGTCACCGAGTTTGCCTGGCACTCGCTGTTCATCCGCAATCTGCTGATCCGCCCGGAGCTCGAAGCGCTTAAGACCTTCGTGCCGAAGCTAACGATCATCGATCTGCCGAGCTTCAAGGCTGATCCGGACCGCCATGGCTGCCGTAGCGAAACGGTCATTGCCTGCGACCTGACCAAGGGTCTCGTGCTGATCGGCGGCACGTCCTACGCCGGTGAAATGAAGAAGTCGGTCTTCACCGTCCTCAACTACCTGCTTCCGGCCAAGGGCGTCATGCCGATGCACTGCTCGGCCAATGCCGGGCCGGATGGCGATAGTGCGGTTTTCTTCGGCCTGTCGGGAACCGGCAAGACGACACTGTCGGCCGATCCGGCCCGCACGCTGATCGGCGATGACGAGCATGGCTGGGGCGAAAACGGCATCTTCAACTTCGAAGGCGGCTGCTACGCCAAGACCATCCGTCTCTCGGCAGAAGCCGAACCAGAGATTTACGCGACGACGCAGCGCTTCGGCACGGTTCTCGAAAACGTCGTGCTGAACGAACAGCGCGAGCCGGATTTCGATGATGGCTCGTTGACGGAAAATACCCGCTGCGCCTATCCGTTGGACTTCATTCCGAATGCCTCGAAGACCGGTCTTGCCGCGCATCCGAAGACGATCATCATGCTGACGGCAGATGCTTTCGGGGTCATGCCGCCGATTGCCCGACTGACGCCTGAACAGGCCATGTATCACTTCCTGTCCGGCTACACCGCAAAGGTCGCGGGTACCGAAAAGGGGGTGACCGAACCGGAAGCAACCTTCTCGACCTGCTTCGGCGCCCCCTTCATGCCGCGTCATCCGGCTGAATACGGCAATCTGCTGAAGGAGCTGATCGGCCGTCACGGCGTCGAATGCTGGCTCGTCAACACCGGCTGGACCGGTGGCGCTTACGGCACCGGCAAGCGCATGCCGATCAAGGCGACGCGCGCTTTGCTGGCTGCGGCTCTCTCGGGCGAACTCGCCAGGGCCGATTTCCGCGCCGATGCGAACTTCGGCTTTGCCGTTCCGGTGTCGGTCGATGGTGTCGACAACGGTATCCTCGATCCGCGCTCGACCTGGGCCGATGCTGCAGCCTACGACCGCCAGGCCGAAAAGCTGGTTGGCATGTTCATCGCCAACTTCGCCAAGTTCGAGGACCATGTCGATGGTGGCGTCCGCGACGCGGCCCCGGGCCTGAAGATCGCTGCCGAATAATCTAAACGGCTGATGATTCACGTGAAACCCGGCGGGCGACCGCCGGGTTTTTCTTTGCGTGTTCCAAAAGTCCGGATGATGTGAGATAGGTCGAGAATGGCCAGCGACGCGCTCTATATCAACGACCGGATCACCATCGCCGGATGGGAGCTGACGGAACAGTTCGTTCTGGCAGGTGGCCCTGGCGGGCAAAACGTCAACAAGGTCTCGACCGCAGTCCAGCTGTTCTTCAGCCTGGAGAGCTCGCCATCCCTGCCGGAGCGCGTCAAGGCGAATGCAATCAAGCTCGCCGGAAGACGCATGTCGAAGGACGGCGTCTTGATGATCGAGGCAAGCCGCTTCCGCAGCCAGGACCGTAATCGCGAGGATGCCCGCGAGCGCCTCAAGGAGCTGGTTCTCGAAGCCGCCAAACCACCGCCGCCGCCGCGAAAGAAGACCCGCCCGACCAAAGGCTCTGTTGAGCGCCGTTTGAAGGAAAAGTCGGGACGATCCGAGGTCAAGAAGATGCGCGGCCGGCCGGCCGGAGACTGACATGCTCGAAATCTCCAGCGGCATCAGGCATTTTCCAAGTTATCTCGATCGCCCGCGTCAGGAGACGATGATCGAGACGATCCGCGAGATCGTCTCCGCCGCGCCTCTGTTCACGCCCGTCATGCCCGGCACCGGCAAACCGATGTCGGTGCGTATGAGCAATTGCGGCGAGCTTGGGTGGGTGACGGACAAGGAGCGCGGCTATCGCTATCAACCGGTCCATCCGCTGACTGGAGAGGTCTGGCCGCCCATCCCGAACGCACTCATGCAGATCTGGAACGACGTTTCCGGCTATCACCTGCCGCCGCAGGCCTGCCTCATCAATTTCTACGCCGACGACGCCAAGATGGGCCTGCACCAGGACAAGGACGAGCAGGATCTCCGCGCGCCGGTCGTTTCCGTCTCGCTTGGCAACACCTGCCTCTTTCGCATCGGCGGAACCACGCGAACCAACAGTACCCAATCGCTGAAGCTCGCAAGCGGCGACGTCATCGTCCTCGGCGGCGAAGGCCGCCTCTGCTTCCACGGTGTCGATCGCATCTATCCCGCCACCTCGACGCTGCTGAAAAGCGGCGGCCGGATCAATCTGACGTTAAGGCGTGTGACGCCGTGAATCCGGCTAAAGCTTCCTGAGAGCCACCTGTTCGATCAGGTGGTTTGGTCCCTTGCGCAGGATCAGATCGGCGCGGGGGCGGGTCGGCAGGATGTTCTGGCGCAGGTTCTTCAGGTTGATGTTGGCCCAGAGCCCCTCGGCGATGCCGAGCGCTTCCTTTTCGCTGATCGAGGCGTAGCGGTGGAAGTAGGAATTCGGGTCGCGGAAGGCGGTTTCGCGCAGGCGCATGAAGCGGTGCACGTACCAGTTATGGATCTGCTTCTCCTCGGCATCGATATAGATCGAGAAGTCGAAGAAATCGGAAACCATCGGCACGATCTTGCCGTCAGCCGGCAGATCCCGAGACTGCAGCACGTTGATGCCCTCGAAGATCAGGATGTCAGGCCGGTCGATGATCTTGTATTCGTTCGGGATGACGTCATAGACGAGGTGCGAGTAGATGGGCGCCTTGACGTCCGCCTGTCCCGCCTTGATCGCCGAAAGAAAACGCAGGATCGCTCCAGTGTCGTAGCTTTCCGGAAAGCCCTTGCGCTGCATCAGGTTTTCGCGTTCCAGCACGGCATTCGGATGCAGGAAGCCGTCGGTGGTGATCAGGTCGACCTTCGGGCTCGACGGCCAGCGGCGCAGCAGCTCTTTCAGGACGCGCGCGGTCGTCGATTTGCCGACGGCAACCGATCCGGCAATGCCGATCACGAAGGGTGTCTTGGCCACGCCCTCAAGATTGAGGAAGCGGTTGCGCTGTTCGAAGAGCAACTGCGACGACTCGACATGCGAGGACAGCAGGCGCGACAGCGAGAGGTAGATGCGCCTGACTTCGTCGAGGTCGATCGGATCGCCCATCGAGCGCAGCCGCGTGACTTCCTCGCTGGTCAGTGTCAGCGGCGTATCGGCGCGGAACTTCGACCATTCCTCAGAGGAAAAGAAGTGATAGGGCGAATAGGAATTCGCCTGGAAGTGATCGAGCGCCTCGGGCGCTCCGATGATTTGCGACACGATACTCATGAACTCTGCCGGCTGGCCTTTTCCTTGAGGCCGGACTGAGCGGTCCGCCGCTCAAGTTCGGCCATGACATCCTGCAACGGAATGCCTGCAATCTTCAATACGACCAAAAGGTGATAGAGGACATCGGCCGACTCATAGGTCAGGTTAACCCGGTCATCAGTCACCGCCGCCATCACGGCTTCGATTGCCTCTTCACCAAGCTTCTTGGCTGCTTTCGGCTGCCCGGCCAGGACAAGCTTGGCCGTCCAGGATTCGTCCGGAGATGCTTTCGACCGCTCGTCGACGATCTTTTCCAGATCGGAAAGGGAAAATCCGCTCATTCTATCGCTTTCACTCAGTCGAGCCGCATCGCAATGCCGTTTGAAGACATATAGCGCTTCGCTTCGCCGACGGAATAGGTGCCGAAATGGAAGATCGAAGCGGCCAGCACCGCCGTCGCATGGCCTTCCTTCACACCCGCCACAAGATCGTCGAGGCTGCCGACGCCGCCGGAGGCGATGACGGGGACGCGAACGCTGTCGGCAATCGCTCGCGTCAGCTCCAGATCGTAGCCGATCTTGGTACCGTCGCGATCCATCGAGGTCACGAGCAGCTCACCGGCGCCGCGGGCGACCATCTTCTGCGCGAACTCGACGGCATCGATGCCGGTCGCGTTGCGGCCACCATGGGTATAGATCTCCCAGGCGCTGAGGTTGTCCTGCCCGACGGCTTGCGTGCGGCGGCGCTTGGCGTCGATCGAGACGACAATGCACTGGTCGCCGAACTTGTCGGCAGCGTCGGCGACGAAATCAGGGTTGTTGACGGCGGCCGAATTGATCGAGACCTTGTCGGCGCCGCAGAGCAGCAGCTTGCGGATATCGGCAATGGTGCGAACACCGCCGCCGACCGTCAGCGGCATGAAGCACTGTTCGGCGGTGCGCGAAACGACGTCGAAGATCGTCTCGCGATTGTCCGATGACGCGGTGATGTCCAGAAAGCAGAGTTCGTCGGCACCGGCAGCGTCATAGGCTTTCGCGGCCTCGACGGGGTCACCGGCATCGATCAGATTGGTGAAGTTGACGCCCTTGACGACACGGCCGTCCTTGACGTCGAGGCAGGGGATGACACGGGCTTTCAGCGTCATTGTGCGATCTCCTTGGCGCGGGCCGCGTTGATCAGCGAAAGCGCTTCCGCCGGATCGATACGGCCATCATAGAGCGCGCGGCCGGAAATCGCGCCTTCGAGCTTGCGGGCATCCGGCCGCAGCATCCGCTCGATATCGGCGATAGAGGCGAGGCCGCCCGAGGCAATGACGGGGATGGAGACGGCAGAAGCTAGTTCCAGCGTTGAGGCCCAGTTGATGCCGGCAAGGATGCCGTCACGGTCGATATCGGTATAGATGATCGCCGCGACACCGGCACCTTCGAATTTCTTCGCCAGCTCGATAATGCCGAGCTCCGAGGCCTCGGCCCAGCCCTCGACGGCGACCTTGCCGCCTTTGGCATCGATGCCCACGGCAACGCGGCCCGGAAAGGCCTTGCAGGCTTCGATGACAAGCGCCGGATCGCGAACCGCGACCGTGCCGAGAATGACGCGCGCCAGACCGCGCGACAGCCAGCTTTCGATATGATCGAGCGTGCGGATACCGCCGCCGAGCTGCACCGGGTTCTTCGTCGCTTTCAGTATCGCATCGACGGCCGCGCCGTTGACGCTCTCGCCGGCAAAGGCGCCGTTGAGATCGACGACATGCAGCCATTCGAAACCCTGGTCTTCGAAAGCTTTGGCCTGTGCGGCAGGGTCGGGATTGTAGACCGTCGCCTGGTCCATATCGCCGAGCTTCAGACGGACGCACTGGCCGTCCTTCAGGTCGATGGCGGGAAAGAGGATCATGATGTCTGTCCTTGCTTCGCGCGAGCCTTACGGCTTCCAGCGCAGGAAATTGGTGATCAGGGCGAGGCCGAGCTTCTGGCTCTTTTCCGGATGGAACTGGGCGCCCACCATGTTGTCGCGGCCGACAAAGGCGGTCATTGGACCGCCATACCCGGTGGTCGCGATGACATCAGACGCGTTTTCTGCCGCCAGATGATAGGAATGCACGAAATAGGCATGCAGCCCGTCCGATCCGGTGGGGATACCGTCGAAGAGCGGATGCGGAGACCTGATATCGAGCGTGTTCCAGCCGATCTGCGGGATCTTCAGCGAGGCATCGTCAGGCGTCATTTCCTTGACGTCGCCGGGAATCCAGCCGAAGCCTTGGGTGACCGTCTTTTCCAGACCGCGCGACGACATCAGCTGCATTCCGACGCAGATGCCGAGGAAGGGCTTTGCCTTCTTCTCGACCGCCTCGATCAGCACCTCGGCCATGCCAGGCACGGCATCGAGACCGCGGCGGCAATCGGCATAGGCGCCGACGCCGGGGAGCACGATCCGGTCCGCAGCGGCAACGTCTTCCGCCTTGTCCGTCAAATCGATATGGGCGTCGATACCGGCCTCGCGCGATGCGCGTTCAAAGGCTTTCGTTGCCGAGCGCAGATTGCCCGAGCCGTAGTCGATAATTGCGACGCGCATCAGCGTCCTCCATCAAAACCAAAGAGACCAAGAGACGTAGCGTTGCCGTGGCGGCCGGTGGAGCGTCGATGTCGCTCCCATTCCGGTGCCGGCACGCTGCTGTCCTGCTCGATGGTCTCGATACCGGAAAAATAGATCTCTTCGGCCGCATCGACGGAGTCGGCCGTAACGATGGCATCCTCGTTCCAGCCCTTGGCGGCGAGGCTGCGGATACGAAAGTTCTGCCCCTCGAGCGCAACGATCAGGCTGGCTGCGAGCGTGATCGCAAAGCCGGCCGGCCACAGACCCTGCCGCTCCATCAGAATGCCACCGATAGCCTGTGCGAGAAAAGCGGCGGCGGCATGCAGCCAGAGGCGATGAGCCAGCAGCCACAGCCATGGGAAGAAGAAACCAAGAAACGTGAAGCCGTCGCGGATGACGCGCGTCTTCTCGTGGCCGGTATCGGCTCCGTCAGGCGCGGTGAGAAACAGATAGCTGGAAGTCAATGTCGTCAAGCTCCCTTAAGGGGCTCAGACGAGCGTGCCCTTCGTCGAGGGAACACGGCCCGCCTGTCTCGGATCGATCTCTGTCGCCGTACGCAGCGCGCGGGCAACGGCCTTGAAGCAGGTCTCTGCAATATGGTGGTTGTTGGCACCATAATGGTTGAGCACATGCAAGGTGATGCCGGCGTTCTGCGCGAGCGCCTGGAAGAATTCGCGGACCAGCTCCGTATCGAACGTGCCGATCTTCGGCGCGCTGAACGCAACGTTCCAGACGAGGAACGGGCGGCCGGAAAGATCGACTGCGGCCTTTGTCATCGTCTCGTCCATGGCAAGGTCGATCGAGGCGTAGCGGGTAATGCCGCGGCGGTCGCCGAGCGCTTTCGAAATTGCCTGGCCGATCGCGATCCCGGTGTCTTCGACAGCGTGATGGTCGTCGACATGCAGATCGCCCTGTGTCTCGATCTCCATGTCGATGAGCGAATGTCGCGACAGCTGGTCGAGCATATGGTCGAAGAAGCCGACGCCCGTCGAAATCTTCGACTTGCCGGTGCCGTCGAGATTGACCGAAACCGAAACCGAGGTTTCGTTGGTCTTGCGGGAAACGGCGCCCGTGCGGCTTGCTGCTGTCTCGGCCATATGGCTGCTCCATCGGGAATGACGCGGGTTCCATATCAGGCGTTCCCTAAAATATCCAGAAGCGGGGCGGCAGAAAAACGGCGCCATTTGCAATCGGCCGAAGCCCACTTACATAGGTCTCAACAGGGCCGGTGAGCGGCCTGACCAGAAGCGCCCGGCATCCGGGCAAGGATGTTTTATGACAACGATTATTACAGTTCGAAAAGGCGGCAAGGTGGTCATGGCTGGCGATGGCCAAGTGAGCCTCGGCCAGACCGTCATGAAGGGCAATGCCCGCAAGGTTCGCCGTATCGGCAAGGGCGGCGAAGTGATCGCCGGTTTCGCCGGCGCCACTGCCGATGCCTTCACGCTGCTTGAGCGCCTCGAGAAGAAGCTGGAACAGTATCCGGGCCAGCTGATGCGCGCGGCCGTCGAGCTTGCCAAGGACTGGCGCACCGACAAATATCTGCGCAACCTCGAAGCCATGATGCTGGTGGCCGACAAGACTGTCACCCTTGCCGTCACCGGCAATGGCGACGTTCTTGAGCCGGAGCATGGCACGATGGCGATCGGCTCCGGTGGCAATTTTGCGCTCGCTGCATCGCTTGCGATGCTCGACAGCGATAAGTCGGCCGAAGAGGTTGCCCGCAAGGCGCTCGGTATCGCCGCCGATATCTGCGTCTATACCAACCACAACATCATCGTCGAAACGCTGGACACCGATGGCTGAGGACGGACCCCGCTATCATTTCCGCGATGTCGAGGCCGGGGACATCCCTGTGCTGAGCCGGTGGTTCGCAGAGCCGCATGTAGCGAAATGGTGGGACGGGGATCCGCAGCAGAATGCTGAGCATGTCGTCGAAGCCGTGGAAAGCATTGAAACGCGGCCAATGATCGTTGAGCTGGAAGGACAGCCGATCGCCTATCTCCAGCATTACGATCCGCATCTTGAAGACGGCCATCCTTATCAAGACCAGCCGAAAGGCACGCTCGGTCTCGATATCTCGATCGGCATTCCCCAGCTGATCGGCAAGGGCCACGGCAGCGCCATCATCCGGCAGATCGCCGGCGAGCTTTTCTCCGCGGGCACTACAAGGATCGTCATCGATCCTCATCCGGAAAACGAGGCGGCGATCCGGGCCTACGAGAAAGCCGGCTTTCGCTACGTCGATACAAGAACATCCATCTATGGTCCTGCCCATTTCATGGCGCTGGACGCACCCGAAGAAACGGATTTGCCATGACCACCTTTTCCCCCCGCGAGATCGTATCCGAACTCGATCGTCACATCATCGGCCAGCACGACGCCAAGCGCGCCGTGGCGATTGCGCTGCGCAACCGCTGGCGCCGCCAGCAGCTCGACGAGAGCCTGCGCGATGAAGTAATGCCGAAGAATATCCTGATGATCGGGCCGACAGGCGTCGGCAAGACGGAAATCTCCCGCCGTCTTGCCAAGCTCGCCGGCGCGCCTTTCATCAAGGTGGAAGCCACCAAGTTCACCGAAGTCGGCTATGTCGGCCGCGACGTCGAACAGATCATCCGTGACCTCGTCGAGATCGGCATCGGGCTCATTCGCGACAAGAAGCGCGCCGAAGTCGAAGCCAAGGCGCATATGAGCGCCGAAGAGCGCGTGCTCGATGCTCTGGTCGGCGCAACGGCCTCGCCTTCAACACGCGATAGCTTCCGCAAGAAGCTTCGCACCGGCGAGCTCGACGACAAGGAAATCGATATCGAAGTCGCCGATTCCGGTTCGGGCATGGGCGGCTTTGACATCCCCGGCATGCCGGGCGCCAATATCGGCGTTCTGAACCTGTCCGATATGTTCGGCAAGGCGATGGGCGGCCGTACCAAGAAGGTCCGCACGACGGTCAAGGCATCCTATACCGATCTGATCCGCGACGAATCCGACAAGCTGATCGACAACGAAGTCATCCAGCGCGAAGCGGTTCGCTCCGTCGAGAACGATGGCATCGTCTTCCTCGACGAGATCGACAAGATCGCTGCCCGCGATGGCGGCATGGGTGCCGGCGTGTCTCGCGAAGGTGTTCAGCGCGACCTGTTGCCGCTCGTTGAGGGAACGACGGTTTCGACCAAGTATGGTCCGGTCAAGACCGACCATATCCTGTTCATCGCGTCGGGCGCCTTCCACGTCTCGAAGCCTTCGGATCTTCTGCCGGAACTGCAGGGCCGCCTGCCGATCCGTGTCGAGCTCCGGCCGCTCAGCAAGGAGGATTTCCGCCGCATCCTGACGGAGACGGAGGCCAGCCTCATCCGCCAGTACCGGGCGCTGATGCAGACGGAAGAACTGAGCCTCGACTTCACCAGCGACGCGATCGACGCGCTTGCCGATGTTGCGGTTCACCTGAACTCGACGGTCGAGAATATCGGCGCCCGCCGCCTGCAGACGGTCATGGAGCGGGTGCTGGACGAAATCTCGTTCAACGCGCCGGATCGTGGCGGCAGCGCCGTGACCATCGATGCGGATTACGTCCGGGAACATGTCGGCGATCTCGCCAACAATACCGATCTCTCCCGGTTCATCCTTTAAATTTCCCAATGCGCGAAATGCTTTGCGTTTCGCGTAGGCGATTTTGACGATCGAACCCTCGACAGCGGGCCTTTTACTTTTTAGTGAAGGGCCCGGTTTCTTTTGCGGGCGCGGCTTTATTAGGACAAGATTCTGGTTCAGTCACCGCGCTTCGCAGACAGGACGACAAACTCGACGGGATAGCGGATCGTGCGACGCCTTTTGACATGCCTTCTGATCGCCGTAACGGCCTTCGCCTCGGCGCCGGCCTATGCCATGCAGACCGTGCCGCCCGGCAATCGCAACGTCGAGCAGCCGCCGGTCCCTGGCGCTTCGGTCCGCCGCACCAAGGGTACCAAGACGACCTTCGATCGCAAGTACGAGAAGATCTATGAGCTTCTGTCGACCGATCACGAGTTGATGGGCAAGATCCGCAAGACCGCCGCCGCCTATGGTATCGAACCGATCCATATCATCGGCGCGCTGGTCGGTGAGCATACCTACAATGTCGATGCCTATGACCGGCTGCAGTCCTATTACGTCAAGGCAGCGTCTTACGCAGGCGAAAGCTTCCGTTTTGCCTATGACGGCGAGGATGTCGATACCTTCATCGGCCGCCCGGAATTTGCCGGATGCAACGGCAAAAGCGATTCCTATCAGCTCTGGAGCTGCCGCGAGGACGTCTGGGAAACCGACTTCCGCGGCAAGACGGTCGGCGGCAAGAAATTTCCGGACAACCGCTTCAGCGCCGTCTTCTTCCAGCCCTTCTATGCCGGGCAGACTTTCGGCCTTGGGCAAATCAATCCGCTGACCGCCCTGATGCTGTCCGATCTCGTCACCCGCGTCTCGGGCTATCCGAAGCTCAGCGAGAAGGATGCCAGTGGCGTCTACAAGGCGATCATGCAGCCGGATATTTCTCTGGCCTTCGTTGCCGCCTCCGTCCGCACCTCGATCGACGACTACAAGCGGATCGCCGGCATGGATATCTCGGACAATCCGGGCCTGACGGCGACTCTCTACAATGTCGGCAACTCCCGCC
This sequence comes from Hyphomicrobiales bacterium, assembly GCA_900465675.1. GTDB lineage: Bacteria > Pseudomonadota > Alphaproteobacteria > Rhizobiales > Rhizobiaceae > Rhizobium. The sequence goes on from UBJR01000019.1 coordinate 242,181, forward strand.
AGCGTGCTTCGGCGATCGCAGCCAAAAACCACGGCGGTGCGACAGTTTGGCCGGAAGAGAACTATTACGGCTGGCTGATCAACGACAAGCTGGACGAGCTGAAGGCACTGAACTAACCTTCTGCCTTGCCGGGAAGGCCCAAATCTTCCACGAAAGGCTGAAATATCATGGACATGCGTCCGGATCCCTTCGTCCCACCCGCACCGGTGCCGCGCAGCGTGCCGCCGTCACGGCTGGAGATCATCCGCACCATCCTGCGCAATCCGTTGGAGCTCTGGGGCGAACCGTCCTACACGCTGCCTTGGATTAAGACCCGCTTCTTCCGTGACAGCACGATCATCGTCAACGATCCCGGCCTCATCAAGCATGTGCTGGTCGACAATGCTTCGAATTACCGGATGTCGGATATTCGCCAGCTGGTACTGCGGCCAATCCTGCGCGATGGTCTGCTGACCGCCGAAGGTCCTGTCTGGAAGCGTTCCCGCAAGGCCGTTGCCCCGGTTTTCACCCCACGGCACGCGAAGGGCTTCGCCGGGCAGATGCTGCAGCAGTCCGAGCTCTATGCGGAGAAATACGAGGCGGGCGGCAATTTCGATATCGCCGCCGATATGACCGAGCTCACCTTCGCGATCCTCGCCGATACGCTGTTTTCAGGCGAGATCGCCTCGGTCTCGGATAATTTCGCCGGTGACGTCAATGCGCTGCTGCATCGCATGGGCCGCGTCGATCCGATGGATCTGATGAGGGCGCCGTCCTGGGTGCCGCGCATCACGCGGATCGGCGGCCAGAAGATTCTCGATCAGTTCCGCAACATGGTTCACCGGACGATGGATCTGCGCCTCGAGCAGATGCGTGCCGACCGCGCCGCCGTGCCTGAGGATTTCCTGACGCTGCTGCTCGAACAGGCGGGGCCTGATGGCCTGACGAACGAGGAGATCGAGGACAATATCCTGACCTTCATCGGCGCCGGTCATGAAACCACGGCCCGTGCGCTCGCCTGGACGCTCTATTGCATCGCCAATAGCCCGCATATCCGCGAAGCGATGGAGGAAGAGATCGACCGCATTCTCGCAAGCGGTGCAGAGCCGGTCGAATGGCTGGATCTGATGCCGGTGACCCGGGCGGCCTTCGAAGAGGCGCTCCGTCTTTATCCGCCGGCGCCCTCTATCAACCGCGCGGCCATCGCTGATGACAGCTGGACCGATGCCAAGGGAGAGCGGGTCGATATCCATGCCGGCATGACGGTGCTGATCATGCCGTGGACGCTGCACCGCCACGAACTCTACTGGGAAAAACCGCGGGCCTATATGCCCGAACGCTTCCTGCCGGAAAACCGCGGGAAGATCGGCCGCTTCCAGTTCCTGCCCTTCGGAGCCGGACCGCGCGTCTGCATCGGCGCAACCTTCGCGTTGCAGGAAGCGGTGATTGCACTTGCGGTGCTGATGAAGCGCTTCCGCTTTGATGTCACCGAGAAAACCAACCCGTGGCCGGTGCAGAAACTGACGACGCAGCCGCAGAATGGCCTACCGATGCGGGTTACGCCCCGCACTCTTTCCGGTCAGGCATAAATCTTTCTAACTATTGAACAATTGACTATGAATGAAAGCGGCGCAAAGTGGCACCATCACCCTTTTCCGTCTGCCGGAGGAATATTGTATGAGCACCATTGAAAAGCACGGTCTGTCGATCGAGCCCGTCCTTCATGATTTTCTCGTCAAGGAAGCGCTGCCTGGTCTTGGCCTCGACGCGGAAGCATTTTTCGCCGGCTTCTCGAAGATCGTTCACGATCTCGCGCCGAAGAACCGCGAGCTACTCGCAAAGCGCGACAGTCTGCAGGCCGAGATCGACGGCTGGTACCGCAAGAATGGCGCGCCCGTTGATATGGAAGTCTACGAGGCCTTTCTGCGGCAGATCGGCTATCTCCTGCCCGAAGGCTCGGATTTCACCGTCTCGACCAGCAATGTCGATGCCGAGATTTCCTCGATCGCTGGTCCGCAGCTCGTCGTTCCGGTCATGAACGCCCGGTACGCACTGAATGCCGCCAATGCCCGCTGGGGCTCGCTCTACGATGCGCTCTACGGCACGGATGCAATTCCCGAGACCGACGGCGCGGAGAAGGGCAGGGGCTACAATCCGAAGCGCGGTGAAAAGGTCATCGCCTGGGTTCGCGACTTCCTGGACAGTGCCGTGCCGCTCGAAGGCGGCTCCTGGAAAGATGTCGGCAGCCTGAAGGTTGAGGGTTCAACGCTTGCGATCACCGACGTCGATGGAGAAGCGTTGCCGCTGAAGGACGCCGCACATTTCGCCGGCTACCGGGGCTCTGCCGAAGCGCCCACCCACATCCTGCTCAAGAATAACGGCATTCACATCGAGATCGTCATCGACTCGTCGACGGCCATCGGCAAGACCGATCCGGCTGGCATCTCGGATGTCTGGCTGGAATCGGCGATCACGGCCATCATGGACTGCGAAGATTCGATCGCTGCCGTCGATGCCGAAGACAAGGTGGTCGTCTACAGGAACTGGCTCGGCCTGATGAAGGGCGATCTGCAGGAGGAAGTCTCGAAGGGCGGTTCGTCCTTCATCCGCAAGCTCAATCCGGATAGCGAGATCACGGCGCCTGATGGCTCCACCTTCGAGCTGCACCGCCGCTCGCTGATGCTGGTGCGCAATGTCGGCCACCTGATGACCAATCCGGCGATTCACGACCGGGATGGCAACGAAGTGCCTGAGGGCATCATGGACGCGGTCGTGACGGGTCTGATCGCGCTTTACGACGTCGGCCCGAACGGCCGCCGCAAGAACTCGCGCGAGGGTTCGATGTATGTCGTCAAGCCGAAGATGCACGGCCCCGAGGAAGTCGCCTTCGCCGTCGAAATCTTCGGGCGCGTCGAAGAGCTGCTCGGCATGCCCACGAATATCATCAAGATGGGCATCATGGATGAAGAGCGCCGCACAACGGTCAATCTCAAGGAATGCATCCGCGCCGCGCGGGAGCGCGTCGTCTTCATCAACACCGGTTTCCTCGATCGCACCGGCGACGAAATCCATACCTCGATGGAAGCGGGCCCGATGATCCGCAAGGGGGACATGAAGCAGGCGGCCTGGATCTCGGCCTACGAGAACTGGAACGTCGATATCGGTCTCGAATGCGGCCTGTCCGGCCATGCCCAGATCGGCAAGGGCATGTGGGCGATGCCCGACCTGATGGCGGCGATGCTGGAACAGAAGATCGCTCATCCGAAAGCGGGTGCCAATACGGCCTGGGTACCATCGCCGACAGCCGCAACCCTGCATGCCACGCATTATCACAAGATCAATGTTGCCGGCGTTCAACGCGGCCTGAAAGACCGGGCTCGGGCAAAGCTGTCGGATATTCTCTCGGTGCCCGTCGCGCCGCGGCCGAACTGGACGCCCGAGGAAATCCAGCGCGAACTCGACAACAACGCCCAGGGCATTCTCGGCTATGTCGTCCGCTGGGTCGACCAGGGCGTCGGCTGCTCGAAAGTCCCTGACATCAACAACGTGGGCCTGATGGAGGACCGTGCGACGCTTCGCATCTCCGCCCAGCACATGGCGAACTGGCTGTATCACAAGGTCGTCACCAAAGCGCAGATCGTCGAGACGATGAAGCGAATGGCCGCCGTCGTCGATCAGCAGAATGCCGGCGATGCCGCCTACCAGCCGATGGCCGGCAATTTCGATCGCTCGATTGCCTTCCAGGCTGCCGTCGATCTCGTGCTCAAGGGTCGAGAACAGCCGAACGGCTACACCGAGCCGGTTCTCCATCGCCGCCGGCTGGAGCTGAAAGCCGCGCAACCGGCCTGAGACTTGAAAGAATAAAACGAGAAAGGCCGCCGGAAGCAATTCCGGCGGCCTTTTCTTGTAGCGTATCAGGCAAAGCGCTTACTGAATAACGATGACCTTCGAGGTCGCGCGGCCCGGACGGACGCGGCTGTAGAGGTCGATTACGTCCTGGTTCATCAGGCGGATGCAGCCCGACGAAGCGGCGGTGCCGATCGAAGCCCATTCCGGCGTGCCGTGCAGGCGGAACAGCGTGTCCTGGCCCTGCTCGTTGAAAAGATACATGGCGCGGGCGCCGAGCGGATTGGTCAGGCCCGGATCCATGCCGTTTTCGACATACTTGGCGATCTCAGGACGGCGGACCGCCATTTCCTTCGGCGGGTGCCAGTTCGGCCATTCCTGCTTCCAGGCAACGTAGGCGGTGCCTGCCCATGCAAAGCCTGCCTTGCCGACGCCGATGCCGTAGCGCATCGCCTTGCCGCCGGGCAGGATATAGTAGAGGTGCCGCTCGCGGGTGTTGACGATGATCGTGCCCGGGCGCTCGTCGCTCTGGTAGCTGACGATCTGGCGGCGGAATTCCGGCTTCACGCGCTGGATCGGGATGGCGGGCAGTGAGTATCCGGCATCCGTCTTGACGCCATAGGCGTCGTCGAAAATCTGCGCCGTCTGGACAGTCGGGCCAGCGGCCTTATCTTCGACGGAAGCGCTCTCGGAGCTGGTAGAGCAACCGGCGAGGGCAAGTGTTGCCATCAGGCCGAATACAGGGAATGCATTGCGGATGCGCATGGATATCTCTTAAGTTTTTGGGCAATCAGGGAGGGGTCGCCGAACCATCTTTGATTATGGTTTATTTTCGATTAACTTCGGCTTTGCAAGATGCTGCATCGCGACAAAAGTTACCCGCAGCGGCAAATTAAAAGCGCATTGCTTTTTTGCAACAACAAGCACCCTCTTCCGGCGGTTATCCATGACGATTTTGAGCGTTTACAATAACAATCCGTTAATAGATGGCCGGCAATCGGACAGAGCTATGCTTGTGCGCCGCGGGACTCAGATTTTACTTCACGACATGCGTCACGCGCTGCTTCCCGAACTGCCGCTGGCAAGCGGCAGGCGGGCCGACCTGATCACCATTTCCGAGAAGGGCGAAATCTGGATCATCGAGATCAAGACGTCGATCGAGGACTTCAGGGTCGATCGCAAATGGCCGGAATACCGCGCCCATTGCGACCGCCTTTTCTTCGCCACTCACAAGGATGTTCCGCTCGACATCTTCCCGGAGGAGTGCGGCCTGTTTCTATCCGACGGCTACGGCGCGCACATGATCCGCGAGGCGCCTGAACACCGTCTGGCACCGGCGACCCGCAAGTCGGTGATGCTGAATTTCTCGCGCGCCGCCGCCCAGCGGTTGATGATGGCTGAATGGGCGAACGGCAAGCCGCTCGCCATCGACGATATCTGAGGACGGTTTTTAGGCGCGCCTACTTCGGCGCGCGCTTGGCGAGAATACGCTGCAGCGTCCGCCTGTGCATGTTGAGCCGCCGCGCCGTTTCCGAAACATTGCGCTCACACATCTCGTAGACGCGCTGGATATGTTCCCAGCGCACCCGGTCGGCCGACATCGGGTTCTCCGGCAGTTCGGCCTTTTCGCCCGGGCGCTGCGTCAGTGCCGCAAACACGTCGTCGGCGTCGGCAGGTTTTGCAAGATAGTCGACCGCGCCGAGCTTCACCGCAGTCACTGCCGTGGCGATATTACCGTAGCCGGTCAAAACGATGATGCGGGTATCATCGCGGCGCTGGCGGATCGCTTCGATGACGTCGAGCCCGTTTCCATCGCCGAGACGAAGATCGACCACCGCATATTTCGGCGGATGCGCCTTCGACTTCGCAACACCTTCCGCAACGGACTCGGCCGTCTCGACCGCAAAGCCCCGCGTTTCCATAGCCCGCGCCAGACGCCGCAGAAACGGGCCGTCGTCATCGACGATCAACAGGCTCGCATCGGGACCGATATCGTGCTCGGAGATTGCAAGGATTTCGCTGGTCTGTTCGTTCATGGTCTTCAATCCCGGCGGTTGCGCGCCCTGATATACGTCAACTGCTCATGTCTTTATGCCGATAAAGTCATTTTGTCGAATGGGCATCTATCAGCATGCGCGGCCATTCGACACGGATCCGGGCGCCCTCGCTTTCGGGATCGCGGTTCTCGAAGACCAGCGCCGCGCCAGAGCGTTCAAGCAGCGTCTTGGCAATGAAAAGCCCGAGCCCCAGGCCGCCTGCGGTGTCTTCCTTCTGCCGCCTGGTCATGTAGGGTTCGCCGATCCGGGTCAGGATGTCGGGTGCATAACCGTTGCCGTCATCCTCGATGATGATCAGGACACGGCGATGGTCGTGTTCGACGGTTATGGTCACTTTCTCGCGAGCATAGTCGACGGCATTCTCGATCAGGTTTCCGAGACCGTACATGATGCCGGCATTGCGCTCGGTTACCGGCTCGCCCTTGCGCGGGCTCTTCTCGATCAGCTCAAGCGTGATACCGGATTCGCGATAGGGCTCGACGATCTCCTCAACCATCGACGACAGCGGCAGCCGGCGCATATGCGCATCGCCTTCCGCAGACAGGCTCGTCAACCGTTTCAGGATATCGCGGCACCGTTCGCTCTGGCTGCGCAGAAGCTGCACATCCTCACGAAACCGGTCATCGTCCTTCAGCTCGCGTTCCATCTCCTTGGCAACGACGCTGATCGTCGCCAGCGGCGTGCCGAGTTCATGGGCGGCGGCGGCGGCAAGACCGTCGAGCTGCGAGAGATGCTTCTCCCGCTGCAGCACCAGTTCGGTTGCCGCAAGGGCATCGGCAAGCTGGCTTGCCTCCATCGACACGCGGTAGGCGTAGAAGGCCGCAAAGGCCATCGTCGAGGCAATCGAGCACCAGACGCCGAACTGCATGACGTTGTGGACGTTGATCTCGACGCCGTCGAACCAGGGAAGCGGGAAGGGCGAAAAGGCAAGAATGGTGATGCAGACCATCGCAAAGACGATCAGCGCCGTGCTGTAGCGGATCGGCTGCGAGGCAAAGGAGATGATGACGGGGACACAGACCAGAGCGGCGAACGGATTGGCAAGCCCGCCGGTGATGAAAAGCAGCGCCGAAAGCTGCAGCAGATCGAGCCCGAGCAGCGCAAAGGCGGCCGGCGGTTCCAGGCGATGTGTCGCCGGGTAACGAATGGTCAGATAGAAGTTCACCCAGGCGAGCGCGGCAATCAGCGAGCAGCTGGCGATTAGCGGCAAAGGAAATTTCAGCCAGAAGGCGACGATGAACACCGTCACCGCCTGACCGGCGACTGCAAGCCAGCGCAATCGCACGATCGTCTGCAGCCGGAGTCTGCGGCTGCTATGCCTGTCTTCCTGCGTCTTGCTCTCGGCGTCATCCACCATCGTCATGTCCTTATGTACCACGCGGCCTCACGCGTGTCGTCGGCGCTGCCTCTTCCGGCCGCTCGGGCCAGGGATGCCGCGGATAGCGCCCGCGCATCTCGGCGCGCACGTCCTTCCACGATCCGGCCCAGAATCCCGGCAGGTCGCGTGTCGTCTGGATCGGCCGGTGCGCCGGCGATGTCAATTCGAGAAGCAGCGGCAGGCGGCCGCCGCTGATCGCCGGATGCTCCCGGAGGCCGAAAAGCTCCTGCACCCGGATCGTCAGCAACGGCTCCTCGCCGTCATACTGGATTGGATGGCGCTGCCCGGTCGGGGCCTCGAAATGCGTCGGCGCCAGCCGCGCCAGATCGCGCTGCAGGGCGTGCGGCACAAGTGCCATCAAGCCGTTCGACAACGAGCCTGCGGAGATCTCGGCAATGCCGCGGGCCTCCCCCTGGAACGGCACGAACCAGTCGTCGAGCCGCGCCAGCAGCGCCCCATCGCTCATGTCGGGCCACGGATCGCCGATCGTCCGGTGCAGGAAGCCGATCCGGTCGCGAAGCTGGGCGGCTTCCTTGGAAAAAGGCAGCGGCCCAAGTCCGAGCTGGCGCACGCCGTCGGCCAGCGCTCTGCCGACTGCTTCGCCGCTGGGCCTCGGCAAGGGCGTCTCGTCGAAGACGATGGCGCCGAGCCGCGTTGCCCGCCGGGCCCGCACCTGCTTGCTCGCCAGATCGAAATAGGTCTGCTCGCCGCTCTTGATGGCGCCGGGAAGCTCGGCTTCGACATCGCTTCGCGAGATCTCGGCGGCGGCAAGGATACGTGCCTGCGCAGCCCGTCCCGTCAGGTCGGCAATCACCAGCATCTGGCTGCCGGCCAGCCGTTCGGTTTCGGCAAGCTCCGCGCCGCGGCCATTCGCCATCACATACCGCCCGCGAGCGCCGCGCTGCAGCGCCACCCGATCCGGGAAGGCATGCAGCAGCAGCTGTCCGGCCGTCGGCGGCGTCGGCGATGATGTCTTGTCGAGACCGGCAGCCAGCCGCTGGGCCAACCTGCGTGCCGATTCGGCCCGCTCGCCTTTTTCCGTCTTGAACCGCCGCAGCCGGTCCTCGAGATCGAGGCTCGTTCCGCCGAGTCCCTGTTCGGTCATCAGCACGGCAAGCAAGGCCGCTTCCTTGGCATCGCCGTTCTCCCCCGCCGAAACCACCATCGCCGCCAGCCGCGGCGGCAGCGCGAGCTCGCGTATCGTCCGGCCGCGTGCCATCAGGCCTCCATCGCTGCCGAGCGCGCCGAGATCGGCAAGCAGTGTCCGCGCCTCGGCAAGCGTGGTTGCCGGCGGCTGATCGGCAAAGGCGAGGGTAGCAGGGTCCTGTACGCCCCAATGCGCCAGATCGAGCAGCAGTCCGGAGAGATCGCTCGACAGGATTTGCGGCGGCGTAAAGGCGGGCAGGGCCGCCGTCTGGCCCTGATGCCAGAGGCGGATGGCGATGCCGAGCTCGGTGCGTCCCGCACGGCCTGCCCGCTGGTCGGCGGACGCGCGGGAGACCCGCACCGTCTCGAGCCGCGTGATTCCGGTCGAGGCCTCGAAAACAGGCAGACGCTGCAATCCGCTGTCGACAACCACGCGTACGCCGTCGATGGTGATCGAGGTCTCGGCAATCGACGTAGCGAGCACGATCTTTCGTTTGCCTGGCGGCGCCGGGCGGATCGCGGCATCCTGTTCCTTCTGGCTGAGATTGCCATAGAGCGGGGCAATCAGCGTGTCGTCGCCAAACCGGCCGGTCAGCCGCTCCGCAGTGCGCAGGATCTCGGCCTGCCCGGGAAGGAAGGCGAGGATCGAACCGCCCTCTTTCAGGTGGCAGTCGAGGATTGCCTTGGTGACGGCGTCCTCGATGCGTTCGCCGCCCGGCCGGTCCTGATAGCGGATCTCGACAGGAAAACTGCGCCCCATGCTTTCGATGACAGGTGGGTTGCCGAGCAAAGCTGCGACCCGCTCGACATCGAGCGTCGCCGACATCACCAGGATGCGCAGATCTTCGCGCAGCGCGCCCTGGACGTCGATCGCCAGCGCCAGCCCGAAATCGGCATCCAGCGAACGCTCATGGAATTCGTCGAAGATCACGGCCGAAACGCCGGATAGTTCCGGATCGTCGAGGATCATCCGGGCAAAGACGCCTTCGGTGACCACCTCGATGCGCGTGGCTGCCGAGATCCGGTTATCGAGACGCATGCGATAGCCGACGGTCTGTCCCACCTGTTCGCCGAGCAGCGATGCCATGCGGCCTGCCGCGGCGCGCGCCGCCAGCCGCCGCGGCTCAAGCAGAATGATCTTGCCGTCGCCGCGCCAGGACTGCTGCAGCAGGAAGAGCGGAACCAGTGTCGTCTTGCCGGCGCCGGGCGGCGCCGAAAGCACGGCACGGCGATACTCGCCGAGCGCGCTGCCGATTGCAGGCAGGACGTCGGAGACTGGCAATGTTGGAAGAGACACTATGTCCGTTACCCCTGCGGTCGATCGATCCACTCACCGCTATCGGATGAGCGTCCCTGTAAGAAAACTGCCGCGAAATTAGCGATCGCCGGGGGTTGCGCAAGCCGTTCCGGCATTGGGGTGCCCCGTTCCTATATAAGGCGAGCGGGAAACCGGGTATTTTCGAAGCAATAACGGGGCTGGGGAGCTCCAGCATCAAAGCCGGGCAGAATGAGATCGGCGGCAATCAAACAGATCGCGAGAATCTCCGAGCCAAATCAATCTGTTACAAAA
>UBJR01000003.1 GCA_900465675.1 Hyphomicrobiales bacterium
TTTTTCAACGATATCCGCCATAAGCGGCCATGAAGACGCGGATAGCACCGTCGATAACACGCTTCCTCTCGGCCTCGGATGGCGGCTCGGGCATGCTGCCGAACAGGCGGAACTTGAAGAAGCTGCCGCTGGCTAGATCGAGGAACTGTCCGGCGGCAAGATCGACGTCATCGATATTGAGCTCACCCGCCTTCACATATCGCGTGAGATAGTCGTGCAAGACCGTGCGCAGATTTTCCGGGCCATTGAAGAAGCGCTGACAGAGCACCGGCATCCGATCTCGAACGCCGAGAACCGTGCGCATGGCGCTAATCACCTTCTCGCTGGTCACGTGAGCAATGAAGCTCAGGCCGAAGTCGTAAAGGCCTTCCTCGATGTTATCATGGTGCTCGAGAGCGACACGCAGCGCGGCCACGAAGGCGGCGCGTTCGGTCTCGATCATTGCCGTGAAGAGCTCTTCCTTGTTGGCGAAGTAGACATAGAGAGTGCCTTTCGAGACGCCGGCTTCGCGGGTCACGTCGTTCATGCTCGCCGCGTCGAAGCCCATCTTCATGAAGACGCTCTTGGCGCCCTCGAGGATTTGCGTGCGCTTGGCCGGATCTTCTCCGGCTGCCCAGCGGCCAGTGGCTGCTGATGTTTCGGCGGCTGAAACCTTGGACACTTCTGTCATCTTCTCCTTAACCATTTTTCGCACTTGCGAAGATTCTTTACTAAAATCGAACCGCTCGGTTCGATATGACTTGATATGGATGTAAAAAGAGCCTATGTCAACTGAACCGAACCGTTCAGTTCGATTAAATCTACTCCATTATCCGGTGTCCGTCTATGTCCACTCAGAAAACCAATGTCGCACGCATTGTTAGCGATTCCGCCGAAGCCGAAGCGGCTAAGCCGGAAACTGCAGCCTCCGCGGACACCCCCACCGCGGAGGCTCGCAGTGCTCCTCAGCAGGCGCCCGCACCTGAAGTGAAGGCTGCCGAACAGGCGCCCGCGAAGAAGAAGCGCAGCCTCGTGCTGCCGATCGTGGCGCTCGCGATCCTCGCAGGCGGTGGCTGGTATGGCTACGAATGGTGGACCAACGGCCGCTTCATGGTCTCGACCGATGATGCCTATATCGAAGGCGATATCGCGACCATCTCGCCGAAGGTCACCGGCTATGTTGCCAAGGTCAATGTCGTTGCTAACCAGCTGGTCAAGGCCGGTGACGTTCTGGCAACCCTCGACAACGGCGACTATCAGAACGCTCTCGATCAGGCCGAAGCGCAGATCGCCACGGAAAAGCTGTCGCTGAGCCGTATCGATGCACAGGTTGACGGTGCCAAGGCGGCTCTCGCCCAGGCCCAGGCACAGAAGGTATCTCTCGATGCCGCCGTTCGCGGCGCCGAGATCACCCAGAAGCGCCAGAGCGACCTGCAGGCGAAGTCGGTCGGCACCGCTGCCGATCTCGATACCGCCAACATCGCGCTCGATCAGGCCAAGGCAAACCTCGTTGGCGGTGACGCCAACATCAAGTCGGCCGAAGCCAACATCACCATCCTGGAAGCGCAGCGCAAGGAAGCCGAAGGTTCTGTCCGGACGCTGGAACTGCAGCGCGACAAGGCCGCCCGCGACCTGTCCTTCACGATTCTGAAGGCGCCTTATGACGGCGTCGTGGGCAATCGCTCGGTTCAGGAAGGTGATCTTGTCTCGCCCGGTCAGCGCCTGATGGCGCTTGTCCCGACCCGCCAGCTCTATATCGACGCGAACTTCAAGGAAACGCAGATCCAGCATCTGGTTCCGGGTTCGAAGGTCAATGTCCATGTCGACGCTTATGACGATCATGCGATCGTCGGCACCGTCGAGTCGATCTCGCCGGCCTCCGGCTCGGTCTTCTCGCTGCTGCCGCCTGAAAATGCGACGGGCAACTTCACCAAGATCATCCAGCGTGTGCCGGTTCGTATCGCGCTCCCGCAGGATGCACTGGATACCGGCCGTCTGCGTGCAGGCCTGAGCGTCGTCGTCGATGTCGACACGCGCACGGCGCCGGACGCACAGCAGGCAAAGTAATCAGCCAGCCGGAGTAAGGCCAATGGCCGCAGCTACCACTGCAGGAACCGTTCCCGGCGTAGGTGCCGAGGAACGGATGGACCCCCGCAAGCTCATCGCATTCTTTGCGATGGTGCTCGGCATGTTTATGTCGATCCTCGACATTCAGATCGTCTCGGCTTCGCTTGCCGAAATCCAGGCCGGCCTTTCCGCCGGCTCGGATGAGATCGGCTGGGTGCAGACCTCCTACCTGATCGCGGAAGTCATCATGATTCCGCTGTCGGGCACGCTCGCCCGCATCGTCTCGACGCGCTATCTCTTCGCCGTTTCGGCAGCAGGTTTCACACTGTCGAGCGTGCTCTGCGCCACCGCGACGAATATCGACCAGATGATCGTCTACCGTGCGATCCAGGGCTTTATCGGCGGTGGCATGATCCCGTCGGTGTTTGCGGCTGCTTTCACCATCTTCCCGCCGTCGAAGCGCAGCGTCGTCTCGCCGATCATCGGCCTGATCGCCACGCTGGCGCCGACCATCGGCCCGACCGTCGGCGGTTATCTCAGCCACGCCTTCTCCTGGCACTGGCTGTTCCTCGTCAACGTCATTCCCGGCATCATCGTCGCCACCGTCACCTGGAACTTCATCGACTTCGACAAGCCTGAGCTTTCGCTGTTCAAGAAGTTCGACTGGTGGGGCCTGATCTCGATGGGCGTGTTTCTGGGCGCGCTGGAATATGTTCTCGAAGAGGGCAATTCGAACGACTGGTTCAACGACAATTATATCGTCATCGGCGCCATCGCCTCGGCGATCGCCTGTGTCGTCTTCTTCTACCGCGCGTTCACCGTCGATTTTCCGGTGGTCGATCTCAGGGCCTTCGCCAATCGGAACTTCGCCTTCGGCTCGGTCTTCTCATTCGTCATGGGCATCGGTCTCTATGGCCTGACCTATATCTACCCGGTCTATCTCGGGCGCATCCGCGGCTATGACTCGCTGATGATCGGTGAGACGATGTTCGTCTCGGGTCTCGCGATGTTCTTCACTGCGCCGATCGCCGGCAAGCTTTCGACGAAGATGGACTTGCGCCTGATGATGGTCATTGGCTTCGTCAGCTTTGCGGCCGGTACCTATATCATGACCGGCCTGACCGACGACTGGGACTTCTACGAGCTTCTCGTGCCGCAGCTGTTCCGTGGTTTCGGGTTGATGATGTGCATGGTGCCGATCAACAATATCGCGCTCGGCACGATGCCGCCGGCCCGTATGCGCGGCGCCTCCGGCCTCTTCAACCTGACGCGTAACCTCGGCGGCGCCGTGGGTCTGGCAATCATCAACACCGTGCTCACCAACCGCCAGGACGTCCACTACGAGCGTCTGCGTGAAAACATGGACTGGGGTCATCCGGCCGCGATCGACAAGCTGAACAATCTGACCGCTAACTTCAATTCCTACGGGATGGATGGCGCGTCGGTGGCGATCAAGCAGATGGTCGGGCTGGCGACGAAGCAGGCGGTGATCCTGTCCTTCAGCGATATCTTCCTGATGCTGACGGTGCTGTTCCTTGCGATGGTTCTCGGCGTTGCGATGATTGCCAAGCCCGCACCGCAAGGCGGCGGTGGCGGTGGCGGAGGCCACTGACGTCTGAGTTTCAAAATAACGGCCGGCTTGGGAAACCAAAGCCGGCCGTTTTGCGTATAGGGCTGCATATCTCTCCAGCGGATGCCGCCTTATGTTTCAGTCTTCCGCCAGGGCAATTGCCTGGCTCTGCATCGTCCTGCCCCTGTTCGCATCCGCGCCTGCCAAGGCGGCCGTCAAGGAAGAGAGAATAGATGTCGGCGGCTACAAGCTGAACAGCGTCTTCATTCCGGCATCCGGCAAGCCGTCGCTTCCACCCATCGTCTTCATCCATGGCGCCAGCGCCAATCTCTATGACCCGATGTTTTCCTTCCGCGAAAAGCTGGAGGGCAAGGCGGATCTGCTGTTCGTCGATCGCCCGGGTCATGGCCACTCCGATCGGGGCGGGCCGCAGAATGCCTTCCCGGATGGGCAGGCGGATGCGATTGCGGCGTTGATGAAGAAGCGCGGTATCGGCCGCGCGATCATCGTCAGCCATTCCTTCGGCGGCGCCGTTGCTGCAGCTTTCGCGCTTGATCATCCCGATATGGTTGCCGGTCTGGTGTTCCTGTCGCCTGCCGTCTATCCGTGGCCGGGCGGGATCGCCTGGTATTACGACGCCGCGACGGCGCCGTTGACCGGTCCGTTGTTTAGTGCGCTGGTCGTGCCGCCGGTCGGGCTGGCGATGGTCAACGGTGCAACGAATAGTGTATTTGCGCCGAACAAGCGGCCGCCCGGCTATATTTCCAAGGCGCGAACGCTTCTGGCGCTCCGTCCGGCGGAGTTCTACAACAATGCCACGGATGTCGCGAACCTGCTGGAGTGGACCAAGAAGGCCTCGCTGCGCTACCGGCAGATCAAGGCGCCGACGATTATCATCACCGGCGATACCGATGGTGTCGTCTCGCCAACCATCCACTCCGCCCATCTGGCCAGGGATATCAAGGACGCGCGGCTGATTGTGGTCCATAATCTCGGGCACAAGTCCGATTATGTCGCCCGCGACCTTGCCGTGACTGCCATCGAAACGCTTGGCGGAAAGCGCCGGAATCTAGGGAAGATCGCCTTGGAGATCGAGGCGCGTATTGCCGCTGACGGCAAGAAATAGTCAAGCTTTTCAAAGGCCGGTATCGACGCCTCCACTTCGACGAGATTTTCTGATTTACGTACATCAAAATTGGCGCTAAAGGGTTTCGTCAGGAGGAGTGATGAAGCCTACTGTCCACGATATCGCCGCTCATGCGGGGGTCAGCCTTGCGACTGTCGATCGCGTGCTGAACCAGCGTCCGGGCGTGCGCCACGTGACCCGCGAGAAGGTGGAAAACGCCATCCGCGAGATCGGTTATGTCAGGGATGTCGCTGCCGCCAATCTCGCCAAGGGCCGGACCTATTCCTTCGTCTTCATCCTTCCTGCCTCCAACAATTCCTTCATGCATGGACTGACGGCGGAGATCCGTGATGCCGTTGCCCGTTCGCCGGTGGAGCGCACGCAGATCCGTACGGTCGAAGTTCCGGCGTTCGATCCAGATGCGCTGGTCAAGGCGCTGCAGGCGCTTGGCGCCGAGCGTCCGGCAGGCATCGCGCTGGTGGCGACTGATGCGCCCGAAGTCGTTGCTGCCGTCGATGCGCTGGTGCGCGACGGCATTCCTGTCGTCACCCTCGTTTCCGATCTGACGGGCTCCTTGCGTCACCACTATGCTGGTGTCGACAACATCGCAGCCGGGCGCACGGCGGCCCGTTTGCTTGGCCGCTTCCTTGGCGGCGCGAAGGGTGAGATCGCGGTGCTTGCCGGTTCCATGCTGGTGCGCGACCATCGCGAGCGGCTGGAGGGCTTTGCGGCGCTGATGGCGCAGGAATTCCCGGATCTTTCCATCCTGCCCGTCATCGAAGGGCGCGACGATCCGGAGATGGCGCATATGCTGGTCTCCGACGCGCTTTCGAAGAACGATCGCATCGTCGGCATCTACAGCCTCGGCGCCGGTAACCGTGGCCTGATCAAGGCTTTGAAGGCCAAGGGCGCGGGGCGGCAGGTGACTGTCGTGGCGCATGAGCTGACGCCGAATACGCGCGCCGCCCTTCTCGACGGAACGATTGACGCAATCTTGAACCAGGATGCCGGACATGAGGTGCGCAGCGCCATCCGTGTTCTGAAGGCAAAGGCGGACGGGCTTTCGCTGATCGATGCGCAGGAACGCATCCGCCTCGACATATTCTTGAAAGACAATCTGCCGTAACGGCAAAGGGAGAATGACATGTATCTGGGGCTCGATCTCGGAACCTCCGGCGTCAAGGCGATGCTGATCGACGGTGATCAGAAGATCATCGGTTCGGCCAATGGCGCACTCGATATCTCGCGTCCGCATTCCGGCTGGTCGGAGCAGGAGCCGTCGCACTGGATCCGCGCGACCGAAGAGGCGGTGGCCGGTCTGAAGGCCAAGCATCCGAAGGAGCTTGCCGCCGTCAAGGGCATCGGCCTCTCCGGCCAGATGCATGGCGCGACGCTGCTCGATGCCGACGACAAGGTGCTGCGCCCCTGCATCCTCTGGAACGATACCCGCAGCTATCATGAAGCCGCTGCACTCGATGCCGATCCGCGCTTCCGCAAGCTGACCGGCAACATCGTCTTCCCCGGTTTCACCGCGCCGAAGCTCGTCTGGGTCGCCAAGAACGAGCCGGAGATTTTCGCCAAGGTCGCCAAGGTTCTCTTGCCGAAGGACTATCTGCGCCTCTGGCTGACCGGTGAGCATATTTCCGAGATGTCGGACTCTGCCGGCACGTCCTGGCTCGATACCGGCAAGCGCGCCTGGTCGTCCGAGTTGCTTGCCGCAACCGGCCTCGATGAAAAGCAGATGCCGTCGCTGGTCGAAGGCACGGAACAAGCCGGCAAGCTGCGCGGCGAACTCGCCTCCAAGTGGGGCATTGCAGGTACCGTTGTCGTCGCCGGTGGGGCAGGGGACAATGCGGCCTCGGCCTGCGGCATGGGTACGGTCAGCCATGGTGCTGCCTTCGTGTCGCTCGGCACGTCGGGTGTGCTCTTTGCGGCCAACGGTTCCTATCTGCCGAAGCCGGAAAGTGCCGTTCACGCCTTTTGCCACGCGCTTCCGAACACCTGGCACCAGATGGGCGTCATTCTCTCGGCCACGGATGCGCTGAATTGGCATTCGCATGTGACTGGCAAGTCCGCCGCGGATCTGACCAGCGAGCTTGGCGATACGCTGAAGGGGCCGTCGGGTGTCACCTTCCTTCCCTATCTCTCCGGCGAGCGCACGCCGCATAACGATGCGGTCATCCGCGGTGCCTTCATCGGCCTCGAGCATGAGAGCAGCCGTGCTGTTCTCACCCAGGCCGTACTCGAAGGTGTGTCCTTCGCGATCCGCGACAATCTCGAAGCCCTGCGGTCTGCAGGCACCGATATTGCCCGGGTCACGGCGATCGGCGGGGGCTCGCGTTCGCGTTATTGGCTGGCCTCGATCGCGACGGCACTCGGCGTGCCGGTCGATCTGCCGGCGGATGGCGATTTCGGCGCGGCCTTCGGTGCTGCGCGTCTCGGCCTGATCGCAGCGACAGGGGCAGACCCGGTTGCCGTCTGCACGCCGCCGGAGACGGATGGCACGATCGAGCCTGATACGGCGCTGACGGGCGCCTACGAGGACGCCTACAAGCGCTACCGCGCGCTTTATCCGGCGATCAAGTCGCTGACGCATTGAAGCTCAGAGCCGGCGGCCCCCCCTCATCCGCCTGCCGGCACCTTCTCCCCGCTGGGGAGAAGAGACACGCAATTGCCGCCTCAGTTCCCTTCTTCCCTCGGGGAGAAGGTGGCCCCGAAGGGGTCGGATGAGGGGGGCCGCACGAAACAACAGACAAGACTGAAACAACCCAAGGAGGATCAAAATGAGCACCGGATTTTTCGGCGATATCCAGAAGATCAAGTATGAAGGCCCTGACAGCACCAATCCGCTGGCCTTCCGTTACTACCAGCCGGACGAAATCGTTCTCGGCAAGCGGATGGAAGACCATCTGCGCTTCGCCGTAGCCTATTGGCACACGTTTACCTGGCCGGGCGGCGACCCCTTCGGTGGTCAGACCTTCCTGCGTCCGTGGTTCGAAGACACGATGAAGGCTGCGAAGCTGAAGGCTGACGTTGCCTTCGAATTCTTCCAGCTGCTCGGCGCCCCCTATTACTGCTTCCACGACGCCGATGTGCGCCCGGAAGGCAATAACTTTGCCGAGAATACCAAGAACCTGAACGAGATCGTCGATTACTTCGCCGAAAAGCAGGCCGCGACCGGCACCAAGCTGCTCTGGGGCACGGCGAACCTGTTCTCGAACCGCCGCTACATGTCGGGTGCTGCGACCAACCCGGATCCCGAAGTGTTTGGCTTTGCCGCTGCAACGGTGAAGACCTGCCTTGACGCGACGCAGAAGCTCGGTGGCGAGAACTACGTTCTCTGGGGTGGCCGCGAAGGCTATGAGACGCTTCTCAACACCGACCTGAAGCGCGAGCTCGACCAGATGGGCCGCTTCCTCAACCTTGTGGTCGAGTACAAGCACAAGATCGGCTTCAAGGGCACGATCCTGATCGAGCCGAAGCCGCAGGAGCCGACCAAGCACCAGTACGACTATGACGTCGCGACGGTTTACGGCTTCCTGAAGAAGCATGGCCTCGAGAACGAAGTGAAGCTCAACATCGAGCAGGGTCACGCGATCCTTGCCGGCCACTCCTTCGAGCACGAGCTGGCACTGGCCAACGCGCTCGGCGTCTTCGGTTCGATCGACATGAACCGCAACGACTACCAGTCCGGCTGGGATACTGACCAGTTCCCGAACAACGTTCCGGAAATGGCGCTCGCCTACTACCAGGTTCTGCAGGCAGGCGGCTTCACGACCGGCGGCACGAATTTCGACGCCAAGCTGCGCCGACAGTCGCTCGACCCGGCAGACCTGCTGATCGGCCATATCGGCGGCATGGATTGCTGCGCCCGTGGCCTCAAGGCCGCTGCCAAGATGGTTGAGGAAAAGGCCCTCTCCAAGCCGCTCGCCGACCGCTATGCCGGTTGGGATTCGGCCGAGGGACAGAAGCTTTTCCGCGGCGAATACTCGCTGGAAGAGATCACCGGCTGGGTCGAGAGCAAGGACATCAACCCGCAGCCGCGTTCCGGCAAGCAGGAACTGCTCGAGAACGTCGTCAACCGTTACGTTTGATTGCGTCGATCGTCTAAACAGAAAGCCGGGAAGCAAAGGCTTCCCGGCTTTTTTCATGAGACAACAACAGACCGATCAGTGCGGTGCGCCGAACTCGACGAGTTTCTGCGTCACCCGGCGGGTATCGTAAGGCTTCGGGAAGAATACGCCGCGCACCGGAATGACCACTTCCTCTTCGCGGATATGGCCAGAGGTGATGATGATTTCGATCGGCGGCCAGCGATCGCGGATCGCGGCGGCCAGCATCATTCCGTCGATGCTTCCCGGCATGTCGATATCGGTGAAGACGATACGGATATCACTGCGCGCTTCCAGAATGCGCACCGCTTCCTCCGCATCGGCGGCGCCGATCGCCTCGAAACCGGCGTCTTCCACAAGGTCGATGGCCATCATCCGCTGCAGCGGCTCGTCTTCGACAACGAGAACGTGTAGTCTCGTGTCTGTGTGATCATCTCCCATAACTCAGTCGCTCCTTTGCATTTGCGAGAGCGACGCGGACATTTTGACCGAGTAGCCATCCGGGCTGTAACTGGTTTCCGTCCCGCCGGACCCTATGAGGCCCATTTTTATAAGCTTGGAACCGAAGCCCTTTTTGGTTGGTTCGAAGGCGGTCGGGCCGCCTTCTTCACGCCACGATAGGTGGAATGTAGCCTGTTCACCTCGACCTTCAATGGTCCAGTGCACATAAGCTGCGCCGCCTTCGGCCGAAAGAGAACCGTATTTGACAGCGTTGGTGGCGAGCTCGTGCAGAAGCAGGGAAATCGATAGCGAGCCCTTGGGGCCAACAGCGGTTTTCGGCCCGGCGATCGTGACACGATCGATGACGCCCAGCGATTCGATCGCCTTGACGACGAGGTCGTGGACATTGGCGCTCAGCCAGTTGTCCTGCAGCAGGATATCGTGGGCGCGGCTCAGCGCATGCAGGCGGCGCTCGAAATTCTCGACATGTTCCCGCTCGGCCACCGGTTTGAGGGTCTGGGTGGCAATGGCCTGGATCATCGCGAAGGTGTTCTTCAGTCGGTGATTGATCTCGCGGTTGAGAATATCCTGCTCGGCATCGGCCCTGACGCGGGCAATGGCGAGCTGAATGCGGTCGCCGAAGCTGCGGACGAAGGCGAGCTCCTCGTTCGACCAGTCGTAGGGGTGGTTATGATGAACGAAAACCACCAGGCTGAAATGTCCGTGGTCAAAGATCGGCACATTGACTAGGACCCGGATATCCAGATCCAGGAGCGCTGTGGCGTGATCGCTGGTTCGGGGATCCGACCTGACATCCTCGATGATCACGGTGTCACCAAGTTTCAGATCGTCGATAAAATTTCCGTAATCGCGGAAACTATGGATGCCTGCAAGCGAGGCTATGCCGGGTGCCTGCCATTCCGGTTGCACCGACACTGTCTCATTGCCTGCATCCACCAGACCGA
Organism: Hyphomicrobiales bacterium; assembly: GCA_900465675.1. Taxonomy (GTDB): domain Bacteria; phylum Pseudomonadota; class Alphaproteobacteria; order Rhizobiales; family Rhizobiaceae; genus Rhizobium. Next base: position 10,261 of record UBJR01000003.1, read on the forward strand.
AGCCGGCCCGCGTGGCATCCAGCGCCTTGGCCATCAGGTCTGCTGCGGCGATTGCCATCGATTCGATATCGTCGAGATTTCTCAGCCGGTCGCCAAGATCGAGCAGGGCCTGCGCGCGGGCGCTGGCGCGCTTCTCGGCGGTGACGTCCTGGACGGTTCCGCGAAGAGCAATCGGTTTGCCGTCCGCGTCGGTCGTGAAGGCGGCATGCCGCGATATCCAGCGCACGCTTCGATGCTTGGTGCTGATACGGTATTCCACATCCAGCAGCGCCGTGCCGTCCATCCGAGTCGAGGCACTCGTCTTGACGGACTGGTCGTCGGGAATCACCATGTCTTCGAATGTCGAAGCCGGATAGCTTTCGGCGATCGGCACGTCGAAGATCCTGCAGAATTCAGGTGACACGCGCATCTGGCTTGTGGCGATATCGAGATCGAACGTTCCGATACGGCCGGCTTCCTGCGCCGCCATGTTCTTGTTCACGGACGAGCGCATCGCCGAGCTGATGCTTTTCTGGCGGCGGAAGAGTTCGTCCTTGCGGCTCGAAATGCGCCGTGCCTCCAGCAGCGCCACCACCTGCCGGGAGAGTGCCTGGAGGATCTTCAGCTGATCCGGGGCCAAGCCTTCAGGGCGTGGAACCGTGTCGATGACGCAGAGCGTGCCGATGATCGTACCGTCAGCGGTCACCAGCGGTGCTCCGGCGTAGAAACGAATACCGGGCGGTGCTGTCACCAGCACATTGTCCCTGGTTCGCTCGTCTTTCGTCAGATCGGGGATAATGAGCGGCTGGGGACTCGATAGCGCATGAGCGCAGACGGACTGGTCGATCGGCGTCTCGCAGCTTTCAAGTCCGACTGCCGCCTTGAACCATTGCCGGTCGATCTCGACGAGGCTGATCAGCGCTACGGGCGTATGGCAAACCGAGGAGGCAACGAAGACAATGTCGTCGAATTCCGGTTCCGGAGCCGTGTCGAGAATGTCGAAGGCTTCAAGCACATCAAGTCGCTTCTGATTTTCGGCATGGTGTCGATCGGGTATCGGCGGCACAGAATTCCCAGGTCCTATGTGGCTGTTTCAATTCTTGAATGTAGGCGGGTGGCGGAATTTTCTAGCGGAAACATCCGAGAGTCCAAAAAAGATCTTTGGCCTCGATAGATTGCTACTCAATGGAAGTGAGCCGGAACGAGCGCCCGGCATTAAGGACAACGAATGCCTGACCGGCTTTCGCATTTTGATTGGACGCCAGCCGCTGGGTGCAAACCACAATATCGACTGATGCAGCCAGCGTCCGGGTCAGCAAACGGCTGAACCTCGCAATTGTTCCGGCGGCTTTCGCCGATTTCCGGATTTTGGCAGCAATGCTGCGCGATTATCGCCTCTGCCAGTTCTTCGGTGGCGATGACACGGAGTTGCGCACGACGAGATCCGGGCGCAGCAGGATTTCCGTCTCGGAGGGCTGGCCGTCGCCCAAGAGTTCGAGCAGCAGCGCCATCGCCTGCTTGCCGATCGCCGTTCGCGGCTGGCGGATGGTGGTCAGCGACGGGCTCATGAACACGGCCTGCGGCACGTCGTCGAAACCGGTCACCGAGAAGTCGCGCGGGATATCGTAGCCGCGCGCATTGAGGCCGATCATCACACCGATCGCCGTCTGGTCGTTGACGCACATGAAGGCCGTCGGCAGCGTATCGCGCATGAACAGCTGCTCGACAGCATGACGGCCGCTTTCTATCGTGCCGTCGCCTTCGAGAACGATGCGCGTTTCCTTCGGCACGCCTGCAGCGTCCAACCCTGCTTCATAGCCCTCGCGGCGGCGCGTGTAGGCAAGGCGGGTGCGGGAATCGCCGATGAAGGCGATCTTGCGGTGGCCCTCGGCCAGCAGGAGATCGACAGCCTTGCGCGCACCTTCGGTATCATCGACGCCGACATAGGGAATGCCGCCATTGAAGACAGGTTCGAAGACGCCGACGCTCGGCGGCAGCCGGGCGGTCATCGTCTGGTGGCCGAAGGGCAGGATGCCGGTGAACAGGATGAGACCTGCCGCCTGGTTCGAATTGAAGAACTTCAGATATTCGAGGCCGCGCTGGGCGTCGTTCTGCGTATGGCCGATCAGCACCCCGTAGCCATGGGCGCGCGCCTCGTTTTCAAGGCCGACGAGAATGTTGGAGAAATTCGGGTCGCCGATATCGGGCGCCACCACCAGAATCATGTTCGACCGGCCGAGGCGCAGGCTGCGCGCCATGGCATTCGTCGTATAGCCGGTGATGGCGATTGCCTGGTTGACCTTCAGGCGCGTCGAGTTCGCAACCTTCTCAGGCATATGGATCGCGCGCGATACGGTCGCGATGGAAACCTCGGCAATCCGGGCGACGTCTTCGATCGTTGCGGGCGTGGAATTCGACACTGGGGGCTCGCCATAGGCTGTCTTCGCCGCGACACTACACAGACTTGCCGACAGGTCAAAGGCAGCCAGTCACAGATCTGTGTAAATCAATGATGTAAACCTTTACATCCCATATGTAAAGGTTTACATCATTCTCAAGCGGTGGGGAGCCGCAGGAGGAAATGATGGTTGTGGAGCCTGCAGAGGCCGCGCCTTTGGTGCTGTCCGCGAAGCGAATTTGCAAATCCTTCAATGGGGTACAGGTTCTCTTCAGCGTCAACTTCGATCTGCGCGCCGGCGAAGTCCATGCGCTGATGGGCGAGAATGGCGCGGGCAAGTCCACCCTCGTCAAAGTTCTTTCCGGTTTCGAGCAGCCGACTTCAGGCGAGATCCTTCTCGACGGTCAGCCGATCGTGCTGCCGCCCAATGGCGGCGCCGAGGCGCTCGGCATTGTCATCATTCACCAGGAATTCAATCTCGCCGACCATTTGACGGTCACCGAAAGCCTGTTTCTCGGCCGTGAAGTGACGCATTTCGGTGTGCTTGACCGGCGCTACATGCGCAAGGAAACGCGCCGTGTGCTCGATATGCTCGGTTCGCATGTCGATGAAGACGCGCTGATCAGCACGCTGTCGATCGCCGACAAGCAGATGGTCGAGATCGCCAAGGCGATCAGCCGCGATGCGCGCGTGGTGTTCATGGACGAGCCGACGGCGGTTCTGTCGCGCGAAGAAACCAACATTCTCTTCGAGCAAGTCCGCAAGCTGCGCGACAAGGGGACGAGCTTCGTGTTCGTCTCGCACAAGCTCGACGAAGTCATGGAGTTGACCGACCGGGTCACGGTTCTGCGTGACGGGCAGTGGGTCAAGACGGCGCCGACCTCTATTCTCGATGGGGAATCCATTGCGCAGCTGATGGTCGGCCGTGAGCTTTCCAGTCTCTACCCGACCAAGGTCGAGCCCAATGTCGATGAAGAAGTGGTGCTGAGCGTCAGCGGCGTTTCGACCGGTTACGTGCAGGATGCCAGTTTCGAGGTTCGCAAGGGCGAAGTCATCGGTTTCTCGGGCCTGATCGGCTCCGGGCGGACCGAGTTAATGGAAGCGATCGCCGGACTGCGTTCGCGCGTTTCCGGCGATGTCGTGATCAAGGGGCAAGAGGTTGCGTCTGGCGACGTGCATGCCGCCAATCGCGCCGGCCTTGCTTATATGACCAAGGACCGCAAGTCGAAGGGTCTGCTGCTGCGCTCCAACATGGTGACGAACCTGACGCTGCAGTCGCTTGGACAGCATGTGGCCCACGGTTATCTCAGCCCCAACAGCGAGGCTGCGGCGCTGGCCAAGGCAAAGCGCCGTTTCGATATCCGTGTACGCGACGCCAATATCGTTGCCGGCCGCATGTCGGGCGGCAACCAGCAGAAGCTGCTGCTCGCCAAGGTGATGGAGACCGAGCCCGACATCATCATCATCGACGAGCCGACGCGCGGTATCGATGTCGGCACCAAGCAGCAGATTTATCATTTCATTTCGGCGCTGGCCCGCGATGGCCGGTCGATCATTGTCGTCTCGTCGGAAATGCCGGAGGTTATCGGCCTCTGCACCCGGGTCTGTGTGATGCGCGAGGGGCGCATTGTCGGCGTGCTGGAGGGCGACGAAATCTCCGAACAGGAAATCATGCGATATGCCGCGGGCCTGAAGAGGAAGGCCGCCTGACAATCCGGCAGGCGCCGCTTCGGCACGCGTTTCAACGATAAGATACCCACAGGGTTTGGGTCGGGAGGTTGGTTTTGACAATGAGCATCAACGAGGAGACCAGAGAGATCCGGCGCCGCTCCTGGCGGGACGTCGATCTGCGCGCCGTGGCACCGTTCGCCGCGCTTTTCCTGCTTTTGATCGTCGGCGCCCTGGTCAATCCGAATTTCATCGGCATCACCAATCTTGCCAATGTCGCGACGCGCTGTGCGTTCATCGCGATCATCGCAGTCGGTGCCACCTTCGTCATTTCCGCCGGTGACCTCGATCTGTCCGTCGGCTCGATGGTGGCCTTCGTCGCGAGTCTGATGATCCTTTTGCTCAATTCCGGCGTCATCGCCGATCCGACGATGATGCTTGTCGTCGCCGTCGTGTTCGCTGTCGTTGCGGGGGCGCTCTGCGGCTTGGCAAACGGTCTGATCACCACGATGGGCAAGATCGAGCCGTTCATTGCAACGCTCGGCACGATGGGCATCTATCGCGGCCTGACGACGTGGCTGTCGCAGGGCGGCGCCATCACGCTGCGCTCGCCTGAAATCCAGACGCTCTACCGTCCGGCCTATTTCGGCAGTTTCCTCGGCGTGCCGGTTCCGATCGTCGTCATTCTGGCGGTCACCGCCGTTGCCGCCTTCATTCTCTACCGCACGCGCTACGGCCGCCATGTGGTTGCCGTCGGTTCGAACAGCGATGTCGCCCGCTACTCGGGTATCGCGGTCAACAAGGTGCGCACCATTGCCTTCGTCATCCAGGGGCTTTGCGTGGCGATCGCCGTTCTTCTTTACGTGCCACGTCTCGGTTCGACCTCGGCCACCACCGGCATTCTCTGGGAGCTGCAGGCAATCACGGCTGTCGTCGTCGGCGGTACGGCGCTGAAGGGTGGAGCAGGGCGCGTCTGGGGCACGATCTGCGGCGCCTTCATTCTCGAGCTCGTCGGCAACATCATGCTGCTGTCGAACTTCATCAGCGAATATCTCATCGGTGCGATCCAGGGTGCGATCATCATTATCGCCATGCTGGTGCAGCGCTCGCTGGTCCGGAAGGGATAACGGACCGCAACAGCCATTGGCCGGGCTCACAGGGCGTCCGGTTTACGGGTAGGAAAGTCCCTGAAGTTATGTTGGGAGGAGAATAGCATGCGCAAACTCATGTTGGGTCTTGCGGTTGCGGCCGTCGCAGTGGCGGGTTCCGCATACGCACAGGACAAGAAGTTCACCATCGGCGTGTCCATTCCGGCCGCAGACCACGGCTGGACCTCTGGTGTGGTGTTCCATGCCGAACGCGTCGCCAAGAAGCTGATGGAAGAGCATCCTGGCCTGAACGTCATCGTCAAGACCTCGCCGGACGCTGCCAGCCAGGCAAACGCCGTGCAGGACCTTGATACGCAGGGCATCGACGCCCTCGTCATCCTGCCGTCGGATCCGGATCCGCTGGTCAACGCCATCAAGGAAGTCAAGGGCAAGGGCAAGTATGTCGCTCTCGTCGACCGTGCTCCTTCGACCAACGACGATTCCGTCCGCGACCTCTATGTTGCCGGTAACAACCCGGCGCTCGGCGAGGTCGCCGGCAAGTACATTGCCGCTCAGACGCCGGACGCACAGGTCGTCGTTATCCGCGGTCTGCCGATCCCGATCGATCAGCAGCGCCAGGATGGCTTCGACAAGGGCATTGCAGGCTCTAACGTCAAGGTTCTCGACCGCCAGTACGGCAACTGGAACCGCGACGATGCCTTCAAGGTCATGCAGGACTACCTGACCAAGTACCAGAAGATCGACGTTGTATGGTGCCAGGACGACGACATGGCTGTCGGCGTTCTCCAGGCCATCGAGCAGGCCAAGCGCACCGACATCAAGTATGTCGTCGCCGGTGCAGGCTCCAAGGACATGATCAAGAAGGTCATGGACGGCGACAAGATGATCCCGGTCGACGTTCTCTATCCGCCGGCAATGGTCGGTACGGCCATGGAACTGACGGCTGCTGGTCTCTACGATCAGGTTCCGGTTCGCGGCACCTTCGTTCTTGATGCGACGCTCGTCACCAAGGACAACGCCAAGGACTTCTACTTCCCGGATTCTCCGTTCTGATCATTCGCCTTCAGATGCGCCCATTCGCAAGGATGGGCGCATTTTTCATGTTCCGATTTCGCATGCGGACGAATTTGCGGCACGTACCTCTTGCAGCTGCCGGTGAGGCGTGTTTAGTTCGCTCACCATTTGACTTCCGGCTATCCAGCCACATTTGCCGCAAGTGCGTGGAGGCGCCTTGCTCCCGCCAAAATGCGTGTGACAGATTATCATAAACGTTTACGGTCGCTAATCAGGGAGGATTTCTGACATGAAGACGATCAAGGGGCCGGGCCTGTTCCTCGGCCAGTTCGCAGGCGATACAGCGCCTTTCAACTCATGGGATGCGATCACCAAATGGGCGGCCGATACCGGTTATAAGGGCGTCCAGGTTCCGACCTGGGCAAGCCAGCTCATCGACCTCAAGAAGGCCGCATCCTCCAAGGATTACTGCGACGAGTTTGCCGGTGTGGCGCGCCAGAACGGCGTCGAGATCACCGAGCTTTCGACGCATCTGCAGGGCCAGCTGGTTGCCGTTCACCCGGCCTATGACGAAGCCTTCGATGGCTTTGCGGCGCCTGAAGTGCGCGGCAATCCGAAGGCACGCCAGGCATGGGCTGTCGAGCAGGTAAAGATGGCGCTGACGGCGTCCAAGCATCTTGGCATCAAGGCGCATGCGACCTTCTCGGGCGCGCTGGCCTGGCCGTTCATCTATCCGTGGCCGCAGCGCCCGGCCGGTCTGGTCGAAACCGCTTTCGACGAACTCGCCAAGCGCTGGACGCCGATCCTCGATCATGCCGATTCCTGCGGCGTCGATGTCTGCTACGAAATCCATCCGGGCGAAGACCTGCATGATGGCGTCACCTTCGAGATGTTCCTGGAGCGCGTGAAGAACCATCCGCGCGCCAACATGCTCTATGACCCGTCGCACTACGTCCTGCAGTGCCTGGACTACCTTGAGAACATCGACATCTACAAAGACCGGATCAAGATGTTCCACGTCAAGGATGCCGAGTTCAATCCGACCGGGCGCCAGGGCGTCTATGGCGGCTATCAGGGCTGGGTCGAGCGCGCGGGCCGCTTCCGTTCGCTGGGTGATGGCCAGGTCGATTTCGGCGCCGTCTTCTCGAAGATGACCGCCAACAATTTCGACGGCTGGGCCGTGGTCGAATGGGAATGCGCGCTGAAGCATCCGGAAGACGGTGCCCGCGAAGGCGCCGAATTCGTCAAGGCACATATCATCCGCGTCACCGAAAAGGCATTCGACGACTTTGCCGCGGGCGGCACAGATCAGGCCGCCAACCGGCGGATGCTGGGGATTTAAGCTTTGAAACTCCCTTCTCCCCAGCGGGGAGAAGATGCCCGTCAGGGCAGATGAGGGGGGTGAGGAGCGTCAGCGACGAATGCCTTGAGCGGGAAGCGAAAGGCGTTTCGCGGGTAGCCCCCTCATCCGACCCTCCGGGCCACCTTCTCCCCGCTGGGGAGAAGGGGAAATACTTTCGAGGAGGACACAATGGCAATCGAAGCATCAAACGAACAGACGCGCGAACCGCGCATTCGCCTCGGCATGGTCGGCGGCGGGGCTGGCGCATTCATCGGCGCCGTGCACCGCATGGCGGCCCGTCTGGACGACCAATACGAACTGATCGCCGGGGCGCTGTCCTCGACGCCGGAAAAGGCGCAGGCCTCCGGCCGCGATCTCGGTCTCGATCCGTCGCGCACCTATTCCAGCTATCGCGAGATGGCGATCCGCGAAGCGAAGCTGAAGAACGGCATCGAGGCGGTGTCGATCGTGACGCCGAACCATGTGCATTACGATGCGGCCAAGGAGTTTCTTCGCCGTGGCATCCACGTCATCTGCGACAAGCCGCTGACGTCGAACCTCGCCGACGCCAAGAAGCTGAAGAAGATCGCCGACGAGAGCGGTGCGCTCTTCATCCTGACGCATAATTACACCGGCTATCCGATGGTCCGCCAGGCGCGCGAGATGATCGCCAATGGCGAACTCGGCGATATCCGCCTGGTGCAGGCAGAGTATCCGCAGGACTGGCTGACGGAAGCTGTCGAGCAGCAGGGCGCCAAGCAGGCGGTCTGGCGCACCGATCCGGCCCAATCCGGCGCCGGCGGTTCGACCGGTGATATCGGCACGCATGCCTATAACCTCGGCTGCTTCGTCTCCGGCCTGGAGCTCGACAGCCTCGCTGCCGATCTCGACAGCTTTGTCGAAGGACGCCGTCTTGACGACAACGCCCATGTGATGCTGCGCTACAAGGCGAAGGGCAAGGAAAAGCCGGCCAAGGGCATGCTTTGGTGCAGCCAGGTAGCGCCGGGCCATGAGAACGGCTTGAAGGTTCGCGTCTATGGCACCAAGGGTGGTATCGAGTGGGTCCAGGCCGATCCGAACTATCTCTGGTTCACGCCGTTCGGCGAGCCGAAGCGGCTGATCACCCGCAATGGGGCCGGTTCGGGCGCTGCGGCTGCCCGCGTCTCGCGCGTCCCGTCCGGTCATCCGGAAGGCTATCTCGAAGCCTTTGCGACGATCTATACGGAAGCGGCCCATGCCATCAACGCTGCCAAGAAGGGCAAGCCCGTCGACAAGGCTGTGGTCTACCCGACCGTCGATGACGGCGTGAAGGGTGTGGCCTTCGTCGAAGCCTGCGTCGCGTCCTCCAAGAAGAACGGCGGCTGGGTCAAGGTCTGATCCGCGGCCGGTTCGTTTCGAATGAGCGCATTCCCTTAAATCTTAGGGAATGCGCTCATTCGCGTTTAAGGGGATTGTGAAAGAAGAAGGCCGCAACCATATGGGGAGGCCCGATGACATTCTCTTTCCGCATCATGACGTGCATTCTGGCGCTGGCAGCCGTTCCGGCATCGGCGCAACAGCTCATTCCTGGCGGGCAGCGCATGCCCGGAACCGTCAACGTTCAATCGACGATGTCGATGTCGGTTCCGGCCGATGCAACGCAAAATCCCTCCGAACAGATCGAACTGGCGCAGAAGACCTTCTATGCGATGGCCGGACGGCAGTGCTCGCTGGTTCTGGAGACGGTGGGCGAGAGCTGCCAGATCACCAATCTCAGCAACAATGCCGATCTTAATCGCGGCAATGGCAGTTTCATCACGGTGCGCGGTACCGTTACGATGGCCGTCAAGCTCAAGGGTCAGGCTGACAAGCCTTGAGATCGCATTCGGCTGAAGCGGATAACCGCTTCAGCCTTGCCGTTTGCTTCAGGCGGCTGTGGCCTGCTTGCGCTTCAGCAGCGCATCGACGCTGAAGGGGCCGGCGCCCGCGGCGACGAAATAGAGCATGACGAAGCAGAACAGGATAGCGGCGACGCCGCCGTTCTGCGCCGGATAGAAGCTCTTCGGCGCATGAGCGATGAAATAGGCGAAGGCCATCAGGCCCGAGAGAACGAAGGCGGCGGCCCGCGTCTTGAAGCCGATCAGCACCAGGAAACCGAGAACCAGTTCCAGCATGCCGGCAATCCATGACATGGAGCCAACCGGCGGCACGCTTGCCGCGGCAGGGAAATGCAGAATCTTCTGCGTCCCGTAGCTGAAGAGTACGAGCGACGAGACGATGCGCAGCAGGCTGAGAAGATGCGGCTGCAGCAGGTGGATGGAAGCGAGCATCGGGTTCCTTTCGTTGTTATCTCCCATTCCGCTCTCACCCGGCGCATCGCCGATCTCAAGTCACGACTTCTGACATCAGCGTTATCACGCTGCGACCGCGCCATCCGCATGCGCCTTGATTTGATCGCCTTGCCTGCCTAGATTGCCGTCATCCCGCAATACCAACAGGATGTGTGCCACCATGGATTTCACCCAGATCGCAATGCCGTCTCGCCTTGCCATCCGGGAGTTCTCTATCCATGCCTGCCTCCATCACTCTTTCCAATCTCTCGTGGTCGACGCCTGACGGGCGGCCGCTTCTTTCTGGTCTCGATCTGAGCTTCGGTGCCGAGCGCACAGGACTTGTCGGGCGCAATGGCGCCGGCAAGACGACGCTGCTGAAGTTGGTGACCGGCGAGCTGCAGCCGCTGTCCGGCAACATTGCCTTCGACGGGCGCCTCGGCGTTCTCCGCCAGTCGGTTCAGGTCGAAGCCGGGGCGACAATCGCCGATCTCTTCGACGTGCGTGATGCGCTCGCCATCCTGGTGAGGGCCGAGCGTGGCGAGGCGAGTGGCGAGGAGCTTGCCCACGCCGACTGGACGCTCGAGTCCCGCATGGCTTCGGCCCTCGAACGCGTCGGCCTCGATGCTCTGCCGGAAACGGTGCTGGCGTCGCTTTCCGGCGGTCAACGCACCCGAGCGGGTTTGGCGGCGCTGATTTTTGCCGAACCCGATTTTCTCATCCTTGATGAGCCGACCAACAATCTCGACCGCGAGGGCCGGGAAGCGGTGATCGCGTTGCTGCGCGATTGGCGCGGCGGCGCGCTTGTTGTTAGCCATGACCGCGAGTTGCTGGAGACGATGGATGCGATCGTCGAGCTGACGACGCTTGGCGCAAGGCGCTATGGCGGCGGCTGGAGCGCTTTTCAGGAGCGCAAGGCGCTTGAGCTTGCCGCCGCCGAACACGATCTCGCCGACGCCGAGAAGCGGATCGACGGAGTCAATCGGAGCGCCCAGCTGGTGGCCGAGCGGCAGGCGCGAAGCGACCGCGGCGGGCGGATCAAGGCGGCGCGTGGCGACATGCCCCGCATTGTCGCCGGCGGGCTGAAACGCAAGGCCGAGAATACCCGGGGTGAGAGAGTGCGGCTCGGCGAGAAACGGCGGGAGCACGCACTTGGCGCGGCTTCGGCGGCGCGCGGCAAGATCGAAGTCCTGCAGCCTTTCGCCGTCAGGCTGGAACCGACCGGCTTGCCGCTGTCGCGTGTGGTGCTGAGGCTCGAAGGCGTCACGGCCGGATATGCGCCGGGGCGGCCTGCCATCCGCAATCTGTCGCTGTCGCTGACAGGGCCGGAGCGTGTGGCGATCTCAGGCCCGAACGGCTCCGGCAAGACGACGCTTCTGGCGCTGATCACCGGTGTGCTTGACCCGTGGGGCGGCACGGTTTCGGTTCCTGCCGGGTATGCGTTCTTCGATCAGGGCGTCAGCCTGCTCGATCCCGGGCTCAGTGTCCGGGAGAATTTCCGTGCCCTTAATCCCGGCGCGGATGAGATTGCCTGCCGGGCGGCGCTGGCAAGGTTCATGTTCCGCGCGGACGCTGCCCTGCAGCAGGTCTCGACGCTGAGCGGTGGGCAGCTGCTGCGAGCCGGGCTTGCCTGCGTGCTCGGCGGACCGAAGCCGCCGCCGCTGCTCATCCTGGACGAGCCGACCAACCATCTGGACGTCGACTCGATCACGGCCGTAGAAGCCGGGCTCGCGGCCTATGACGGCGCGCTTCTGGTCGTCAGCCATGACGAAGTGTTTCTGGACAATATCGGGATCACGAGACGGGTTCTGATGCCGTCGGGTGCCACCGTGCTCTGATGGCGGGATGAAGCTGACCGGGAAGCCGGAATCTATCTGCAACGTTACAGTTTTGACATTCGAGGCCTGTACAAGACATTCCGGCTTGGCTAAACCGCCGCCAACGATGGCCGCGCCGGCCGACCTGAACAGCACTAAAGACGGAAAACATCATGATCGATCCGAAGCTTCTCGCAGCCCGCTTCCCGGGCGACTTCACCTTCGGCGTGGCGACAGCCGCCTTCCAGATCGAAGGCGCCTCCAAGGCCGATGGCCGCAAGCCCTCCATCTGGGATGCGTTCTGCAACATGCCCGGCCGCGTCTATAACCGGGACAACGGCGATGTCGCCTGCGATCACTATAACCGCCTCGACGAAGACCTCGACCTGATCAAGGAGATGGGCGTTTCGGCCTACCGCTTCTCGATCGCCTGGCCGCGCATCATCCCTGACGGTACCGGCCCGGTGAACGAGGCTGGTCTCGATTTTTACGACCGCCTCGTCGACGGCTGCAAGGCGCGCGGCATCAAGACCTTCGCGACGCTTTACCATTGGGATCTGCCGCTGCTGCTCGCCGGCGACGGCGGCTGGACGGCGCGCTCGACCGCCTATGCATTCCAGCGCTATGCGAAGACCGTCATGGCCCGCCTCGGCGACCGCCTCGATACGGTCGCAACCTTCAACGAGCCGTGGTGCATCGTTTGGCTCAGCCACCTCTACGGCATCCATGCTCCGGGCGAACGCAACATGCAGGCAGCGCTGCATGCGATGCATTACATGAACCTCGCCCATGGTCTCGGTGTCGAAGCGATCCGCTCCGAGGCGCCGAATGTTCCTGTCGGTCTGGTGCTCAACGCCTCGTCGATCATTCCGGGTTCCGACAGCCCGGCCGATCTGGCTGCTGCCGAGCGCGCCCATCAGTTTCATAACGGCGCCTTCTTCGATCCGGTTTTCAAGGGCGAGTATCCGAAGGAGTTCGTCGAGGCGCTCGGCGATCGCATGCCTGTCATCGAAGACGGTGACTTGAAGATCATCAACCAGAAGCTCGATTGGTGGGGCCTCAACTACTACAAGCCGGACCGCGTCCACGACGATGCCTCGAAGAAGGGTGATTTCCCCTGGACTGTCGAGGCGGCGCCGGCGAGCGACGTGAAGACCGATATCGGCTGGGAAGTCTATGCGCCCGGTCTCAAGCATCTGGTCGAGGATCTCTACCGCCGCTACGAACTGCCGGAATGCTACATCACCGAGAACGGTGCCTGCGACAATACCGATGTCGTCAATGGCCAGGTCGATGACACGATGCGCCTCGACTATGTCAGCGATCACCTCGATGTCGTCGCCAACCTGATCAAGGACGGTTATCCGATGCGCGGCTACTTCGCCTGGAGCCTGATGGACAATTTCGAATGGGCGGAAGGCTACAAGATGCGTTTCGGCCTCGTCCATGTCGATTATCAAACGCAGGTTCGTACGGTGAAGAAGAGCGGAAAGTGGTATGGCGAACTCGCCGGCCAGTTCCCCAAGGGCAACCATAAGACAGCCTGACCGAAGCCTTGGCTCTACTCTGGCGTTTAGCAAGAAATGCGGAAAATCGCCTCTTGGTTTTACGAGTGGTTTTGGCCACCGGAATGGGGTCCAGAAATCGGTTTCTGATCCGGTTTTTCCGCGTCACGGCGCTGAATAAGCAGCATGGTGCGGCCGCAAAATATGCAGCAAAGTCAGCCGCTTCCGGTGCTCCGGGGGCGGTTTTTGCATAGATAGCGAAATTTATCTTTAAAATACCCGCTGATTAATCGTTTTGCCGTGATTTTTAACAGTTTCTTGAACTCTTGACTGGCACAGTCCCTGCCATCGGGGAGCAATAAATGCCTAAGTTATTCGGGCAAAAAAATCAGGCCTTGGGGATAGGCCGGCACACGACCGTCACGGGCGTGTTGCTGACCTTCGCCGTCATCGTCGCGATCGTCACTGTGATGATCCTGACCGCAATTTCACGCGTCGCAGACAATGCCAACGTGCTCGACGACGAGCGCTCGCGGGAGACCACCGCTGGAGCGCTGAAGACCTTCGAAGAGCAGCTTGGCGCGACTCTCAACGATTATGCCGCATGGGACGATGCCGCAGCCAATGTCTATGCTGATGGCGGCATGGCATGGACGATCAGCAATTACGGCGAGATGTCCGTCAACAGTTCGCTGTTCGACATGGCCATTGTCATCGATGACAACAAGAAACCGCTGATGGCCTTTCGGGATGGCAAGGCGATGGAGGGCCGTCTCGACGACTTCTTCGCACCATCGCTCTGGACCCTGCTCGACAAGGTTCGAGCGGCAGATCTTACTGATCCGGAGGCTGTCGGTTTTGTCGGTACGAAGTCGGGCATCGCCGCTGCAGGCATCGCGCTGGTACGCGAGAAATCCGGCGCGTTGGACAAGCCAGCTGGCAGCCGCCGCTACCTGATTTTCGCGCGGCATCTCGATGATGCCAAGGTGACCGGTCTTGGCGACACCTATGTGATCCATGGCATGAAGCTCGTGCCCGCGGACTACGCCGCAAAATATTCCGTCAGGATCGATGATGCTGCGGGTGTCACACTCGGTAAGCTCGTCTGGACGTCGCGGTCGCCGGGAGACATCGGCTATGATCAGGTGCGGCCGACCGTGGTGAAAGCCTTGGGCCTAGTGGGCTTGTTCTTCGCCGTGCTTCTGGTGATCGGCTGGATGGCCGGACGGCGTCTCAAGGCGGAAGAAATCACCGCCCGCGAGGAGGCGCTTCGCGACCGGCTGAGTGGTCTCTGGAACCGCGAGGGGCTGGGGATCGCCATTGACGCCATGGTCGAGGAAGCCCAGCAGAACAAGAAGAACATCCTCATTCTCTACCTCGATCTCGATGGCTTCAAGGAAGTCAACGACAGCTACGGCCACGGCACTGGCGATCAGCTGATCCGTGCCGTCGCGGCCGGGTTGAAGGTTCTGATCCCACCGCATGCTGTTCTCGCGCGTATCGGTGGCGATGAGTTTGCCATTGCCTTCCATTCTGAAGGCGGCAATGCCGAAGCTCTGCAGCTCTCGGAACAGATTCTCGACTTCCTCGCCGAGCCGCTGGAAATCGGCCGCCGTGTCGTCGTCATCGGCGCTAGCATCGGCATCGCGATGTCGCCCGAAGGCGTTGCTGACCGCGAAGAGCTGGTGCGCCGCGCCGACCTCGCGATGTACAAGGCCAAGGAAGCCGGCCGTGCCCGGATGATGCTTTATGATCCGGAGATGGATGCAGACCGCGAAGAGCGCAACGCGCTGGAGATCGATCTGCGCGCTGCGATCGAGAGCGGCGATCTGACGCTTGCCTATCAGCCGCTGATCGATGCGGAGACCTATGAGATGAATGGCGTGGAAGCGCTGGTGCGCTGGAACCGTCCAGGCTTCGGTCCTATTTCGCCCGATGTCTTCATTCCGGTTGCCGAGACCAGCGGCCTGATCGAAGCGCTCGGCCTGTTCGTCTTGCGCAAGGCATGCGAGACCGCCAAGCAGTGGCCGGATCTGCGGATCTCGGTCAACGTCTCACCCGGCCAGTTCCGCAATCCGGCATTTACCGATTATGTGCGCTACGTTCTGAAGCAGACGGAGATCGAAGCGCGCCGGGTGACGCTCGAGATCACCGAAGGCTACATGATCCAGAATCCGCAGCGGACGCGCCAGTCGATCGAACGGCTGAAGACGCTCGGCGTGAAGATTGCGCTGGATGATTTCGGCTCGGGCTTCTCGTCGATCGGTTATCTGCGCCAGTTCGGTTTCGATCGCATCAAGATCGACCGTTCGCTTGTCGATGGCGTTACCGAGAGCGAGAGCCAGCGCGAGATGCTGCAGGCAACTGTCGCCCTTGCACGATCGCTCAATATTCCGGTGACGGCCGAGGGCATCGAGACGGAAGCCCAGGCGGTCGCCGTCCGTCTCTTCGGTTGCGACAGCCTGCAAGGCTATCACTTCAGCCGGCCGGTGACGGCCGACAAGATCACCGAAATGCTGGAGGAGCGGCGCGAGCAGCGCCGCCCGCCGCGCCGGACGAGTGCAGCCTAGGTTCCGATGTGCTTCTGGCCGCGTTTCCTGGCAAGCGCGATCTGGTGCTGGCGCTGCCGATAGCGCAGGCGATCTTCTTCACTACGCGTCCCGTAGCAATGGCTGCAGGAAACGCCTTCCTCATAGTGTGGTGAGGTGATCTCTTCCGCGGTGATCGGGTTGCGGCAGGCGTGGCAGAGCTTGTGCTCGCCTTCCTTCAGGCCGTGCTCGACCGAAACCCGCTCGTCGAAGACAAAGCAGGCGCCCTCCCACAAGCTTTCTTCCTGCGGCACTTCCTCAAGGTATTTCAGGATACCGCCCTTGAGGTGATAGACCTCTTCGAATCCCTGTTCCTTCATGAAGGCTGTCGCCTTTTCGCAGCGGATGCCGCCGGTGCAGTACATGGCGATCTTCGGCTTGTTGTGCAGGCCGGGATTGTTGCGCACCCAATCGGGAAATTCGCGGAAGGTCTTGGTTTGCGGATCGACGGCGCCGCGGAAGACGCCGATCGCCGTCTCGTAGTCGTTGCGGGTGTCGATCACGATGGTGTCGGGATCGGAAATCAATTCGTTCCAGTCCTTTGCCGCGACATAGGTACCAACCACCTTGTTCGGGTCGATGTTTTCGACGCCCATGGTGACGATCTCTTTTTTCAGCTTCACCTTCATGCGCAGGAACGGCATCTTCGATGCGCGGCTTTCCTTGTGCTCCAGTGTCGCGAATTCCGGCTGGTCTCGCAGATAGGCCAACACCGTCCTGACGCCTTCATCCGGTCCGCCGATCGTGCCGTTGATGCCCTCATGGGCAAGCAGCAGCGTGCCCTTCACGCCGTTTGCCTCACAGAGCGCCTGCAGCGGCTCACGCAGGCTTTCGAAGCGCGGCACGGAAACGAAATGATAGAGCGCCGCCACGAGGAACGAGCTTGAGCTATTGATGCTGTCGGTCATGGGCGGTGGAAATACAGCTTTCGGCCCGTCAGTGCAATTGCCTGTTGGCGAAGGCGATCAAGTCACTTTTCCGCTGCGCGCCAGAGGAGCTGGATGCGCCCTGCTTCTTCACGGGGATCGTCGGCAAAGATGGTCCCTGCGATGATCAACGCCTCGCGGCGGTCGTCCTGCTGGCGGTGGATGATCGCATCGAGCAGGCGCGCAAGATCGTCGTTGCGGGTAAAGAGCTGCGGCTCGGCCTCTACCAGATCGCTGAGCACGGACAGATCGTGGACGTGTCCCAGACGATCCACCAGTGCCTTGGCCGCATCGCGCTTGGCTTTCATGGCAGTAGGCCAGAGGGCGGTCAGGAGTTTATGGTTGGCGCGGTAATCCTGCGTTCGCTTGCGCAGTTCATGGAAGGCGCTGTCGGACGCCTCGCCATGGCAGGCGTCAAGTGCGGCTCGTGCTTTCGCCGCCGTCCGCTCCCATCCCTTGGCAATCAGTTTCGCAGTCTTGTCGCGTTTGCCCGGAAAAGAGAGACCGTCCAGCGCTGCGATCGCCTCTTTCAGAATGCCGCTGGTTTCCAGAAGCTTCGGCTCGATCCCCGCCTCTGCCTCTGTCATCCAGTTCCGACGGGTTTCGAGAATGACTGCTATCCGCTCGAGTGAGGCGCGCTCGTCTTCATCGCGCGCATGAGATTGCAGATAGCGGACGGTTTCGATCAGCGCTTCGGCATCGCGAATGGTGGAGAGCGCCCTGGCGGCATCCCTTAGCCGGATATTCTCGCGTTTCCGGATTGCGCCCATCTCGCGGGCCACCAGCCTGTAGAGCGAGCGCACCTTTTTCAGGTTCTTGCGGAAGGCATGAATCGCCTCGTGTGTGCCATCCGGCCGCTGTTCGAGCATGCGGATCGCTTCCAGCAGTTCGCCGGTCGCAGCATCCTTGAAGCTCTCGGTAAAATCCGCGTCAGGCCGAATGCGGAAGGGCATGGCGGTCGTACTGGTATTCGGTCGCCAGCGCCTGGTTCGAGTAGTGGAAATCGCCGGTGACCTCGCGGCCTAGCCACGAGGGCAGGGAGGGGCTGTCGGTTTCCGCCTTCAGTTCGACTTCCGCAATCACGAGGCCGCGATGGGGGCCGCCAAAGACATCGACTTCCCAGATGAAGCCTTCGTGGGGCACGCGGTAGCGGGTCTTCTCGATGACGATACCGATGGCGTTTTCCATCAGTTCCTCGGCATCGGGGACGGGGATATCATATTCGAATTCGTCGCGCGTCAGGGTGCTGCGGCCGATCTTCATTGTCAGCCGGGCGCTGCTGTCATCGAGGATACGCACCCGGACGGAACGGTCGTCCATCGAGGCGACGTAAGCCTGCTTGAGAATTGCCTTCGATACGGCCTTGGCGCGCCATCCATCGGTGCGTACCAGAAACTTCCGCTCGATTTCCTTCGCCATTGCCAGTGACCTTTCGTGACGAGGGGCTAAGCTAGCGCAAAAAAATAATGGTTCAAACCCATTTATGCCAAAGATCGGTTTGGTCTCGACAAAGTGTACCCTTGGGCGTATCTCGGAGCCCGAATTTCAATCGTTTCAAAGGATCTTGGCCATGGGCGAAAAGACACAGAAGCTCCTTTCCATCCTCAAGCTTCAGCCGGTCGTTCCGGTGCTCATCATCGACGACGTGAAGTCCGGCGTTTCTCTGGCGCGTGCGCTGGTCGCCGGCGGTCTGAAGGCCATCGAGATCACCATGCGGACCCCGGTCGCGCTCGAAGCCGTGCGCGCCGTTGCCGACGAAGTGGAAGGCGCTGAAGTTGGTGCCGGGACGATCCTTAATGCCGCCCATTGGGAAGCTGCCGTTGCCGCAGGCTCGAAGTTCATCGTCAGCCCCGGCGCGACGCAGGAACTGCTCGATGCCGCGGCCCAGTCTCCCGTTCCGCTGCTGCCGGGCGCAGCAACGGTGAGTGAAGTGATGGCACTTCGCGAAGAGGGCTACCAGGTCCTCAAGTTCTTCCCCGCCGAACAGGCAGGCGGCGCCGCCTATCTCAAGGCTCTGTCTTCGCCGCTCGCCGGCATGCTGTTTTGCCCGACCGGCGGCATCTCGCTGAAGAACGCCAATGATTACCTGTCGCTGCCGAACGTTGTCTGCGTCGGCGGCTCCTGGGTTGCGCCGAAGGAGCTGGTTGCCGCGGGCGACTGGGCAGGCATCACCAAGCTTGCAGCCGAAGCTGCAGCGCTGCAGGCCTGACATTTAAGTGATCGCTATTGATGCAGGCGCCTTGCGCCTGCATTTGTATTTACAGTTGCACTTCCTATCTTCATCCCAGCCTTAAAACAGGGAGACGACGGGGAATGTTCGACGCAAAGAAGCTTCTTGATCAGTTTTTGGGATCGCAGATCCCGGGTGTTGGCGGCAGTGTTCGCGATCGCGCGGGCGGTGCGGTGCAGCTTGCCAAGGACAATCCATGGAAGGCCGGAGCGCTGGCGACAGCCCTTCTCGGCACCAAGACCGGCCGCAGCATTGCCGGCAATGCGCTGACGATCGGCGGGCTGGCCGCTATCGCCGGCCTCGGCTATCAGGCCTACAAGAATTATCAGGCCGGGCAGACGCCTGCCGCTCCTGCGGCGCCCTCACAGCAACCATCGACGCCGCTTGTTCTTGCTCCGCCTGTCGATTCCGGTTTTGGCCCGCAGTCGCCTGCTGCCAGCAATGAGTTCGTGCTGGTGCTGATCCGTGCCATGATCGCCGCTGCCAAGGCCGACGGGCATATCGATGATGCCGAACGTGCACTGATCATGGGCAAGATGAAGGCCGCTGATGTCAGCGGCGAAGCTGCCGCTTTCATTGAGAAGGAATTGGCCTCGCCAACCGATCTCGACGCGCTTGTTGGCGCTGCCCGGACTGAGGAGCAGAAGGTGGAACTTTATACCGCCTCGCGCCTGACGATCGAGCCGGATTCCCGTGCCGAGCGCGGCTATCTCGATCTGCTGGCGGGCCGTCTCGGTCTTGCCGATGCGCTGGTCGATCATATCGAGGCAACTGTGTCTTCCGCGAAGGTGACGCTGTCACAGTGACAAAGGGGCCGGTTGCCTTTCCGGGGCGGCTGGCCTATCCACTCTTCCACCAGAGGAGTGACCATGCGCGATCTTTCCACCTACAAGGTTTCCGCCCCCGGCTATGTGACGCTGAAGGGCCGCTATGTGACGGTTGAGCCGTTCGTCCGCGAACAGCATCTGCAGGCCTTGTGGGATGGGCTTGGCGGCATGGGCATCAATCCGCTGCTTCTCTATTTCGCACAGGACGATTTCGGCGGTATCGAGGATTTCGGTACGTGGCTCGACAACGCCAAGAAAGGCGGCTGGCTGACGCATATCTTCCGTGACAATGCGACGGGCGAAATCGTCGGGATGGCGAACTATATGCGCGCCGATCCCGCGAATGGCGTTGTCGAAATCGGCGGTGTTGCTCATGGCGCCGCGATGAAGCGTTCACCGCTGTCCACCGAAGCGCATTACCTGATGGCCAAGCATGTGTTCGAGGACCTCGGCTACCGCCGCTACGAATGGAAGTGCGACAACAACAACGAGCCGAGCAAGACAACCGCGGCCCGCTATGGCTTCACCTTCGAAGGCGTCTTCCGCCAGCACATGATCTCGAAGCGCCGCAACCGCGATACCGCCTGGTTTTCGATGATCGACAGCGAGTGGCCGCTGCTCGACGATGCCTTCAAGGCATGGCTGTCGCCTGATAATTTCGATGGAAACGGAGACCAGAAGCGCAAGCTGCAGGACATTCGCGCCGATCTGGAAAAGGAACGGCTGGCATGAGCCCCGAAAGCCGTTCGCAGGCCGTTGCCGCAGCCGTCATTCTCCTGGTTGCAGGGCTGGTCATCTATTTCCTGCCAACCCTGGTTTTGTGGATCGGCCAGTATTCGCCGCCGCTCGCCTTCGCGGTCGGTGCGATCCTGCTGCTTGGTTTCTTCGCGATCTTCTGGTTGCGCGCCCGCTATCAGCGAAACAAGAGCCGCTGAGCGTCAGCCCTGCAGGGAGGCGCCGAGAAGCAGGGCGCCGAAGCAGATGACGAGTATGGCGCCGAGAATCTCGATCGCATTGCCGATCCAGACAGATGTCACCGAGCCCCGGCCGGCGATGCGAACGGCAGCACCCTTGGCTGTCACGGCAAGCGTTGCGAGGATCGCGACGGTGATCGCCGTGCCGAAGGACATGGCGAGCACGGAAAGCATGCCGCCGAGATAAAGCCCGTTCAGCAGCGAAAAAGTCATGACCAGCAACGCGCCGGAGCAGGGACGCAGTCCGACGGCGATGATCGCCGACCAGGCTTCGCGGATGCTGAACGTATCGGAGCCAAGCAATGACGGATCCGGTATATGCGACTGGCCACAGGTTTCGCAGGCCATGCCCGATATGAAATTATGGCCGGCGCTGCGAGCCTGGGTCTCGCCGAATGCGTAGGCGTTCTTTTCCGTCTCGTTATCTTTCCAGTCGAGCATCATGCTGACCGGCCCTTCCGGCGTCGCCACGACTTCGCGTTTCGGCATGCCTGAGATCATCGAGCGTAGCTTGCGGAAGAGAAGCCAGCCGCCGAAGGCAATCACCATGACGAAGCTGGCGATCTCCATGGCATGCGTTGCCTGAGTCAGCGTGATCCCGCTGCCGCGCAACACCAGCCACGCTCCGCCGACGAGCGCGACGGCGACGATGCCCTGGATGAAGGCCGAGATGAAGGAGATGACGACGCCGCGGCGAAGCTCGACTTCGTTGGCAATCATATAGGACGAGATGACCGCTTTGCCGTGACCGGGGCCGGCCGCGTGAAAGACGCCATAGGCAAAGGACAAGCCGATCAGTGACGTCAACTGCCAGGGATCCTGGCGCATCGCCTTCAGGGCGCCGGTCAGCGCCCGGTAGAAGGCCTGCTGTTCGTAATTCACATAGGCAAGAAGAGGTGCAAGCGGGCCGCCGATAGGCTGGAAGCTCGGCTCTGCGGTTCCAATCCCGAGTGGAGACTGCGCGTGCGCGGCGCTGACGGCCACGGCCATCATCAGGGCCGCCGCGGGCATGAGGAACGGGATGGATCGTTTCAGCATGAGATCTCAAGCCTGGTGGCAAAGAGTTTCGACATGTTGGTGCCGGTCGGGTCGTTAAAGAAGGCGTCGGTCAGGGATTGCTTGTTTTCTGAAATGACCTGGTCGGGGTCGGGGCGCAGAACGTCATGCTTGCAGCCCTTGAAGCCATCGCCGACCAGCACGAGTTCGTTGTCGGACGGAAAGTCGATCGAAGTGTAGAGCGTTGGATCGTAGACGCCGAAGGTCAACTTGCTTTTCAGCGGCATCGGCTGCGAAGGCTTGACTGCAAAGAACATCAGCAGCTGGCCCTCCTTGTAATCGACATGGATGATGTCGGGCTTCTCGACCGTGACGTTTTTCCCATCGACGGTCATGTTCATGTAGTAGTCGTAGTCGGCCAGCGAATCCCGCACTGTCTTGCCGACTTCGGCAAGTTCGTTCGGCTCAAGCTTCAGGTCGGTGTTCTTGTCGAAATCCATGACGACGGACGATGAGAAGACCTCGTCGAAGCGCCAGATGTTTCTCAGCTCCTGGATCGTGCCATCCGGTGCTGCGACCACCTCGAGCCGGGCTTCCACGAAGATGTGCGGATGCGCCATGGCTGCGACGGGCGCGAGTGCCAGCAGGCCGGCGATCGGAAGCGTGGATTTTTTCATGCGTCGGCTTATCGCTCTGCCCAAATCGGTTGGAGTTTTCTTGCCTGACAATGGGACGGAATTGGGACCGGTCTCAAGGTGGCAAAGTGAATCAGCCGTGGCTCAGCTATGCTTCTTGAACCAGCCGTGCAGGTAATCGACGAAGATGCGGACCTTGGCCGGGAGATAGCGCCGGTGCGGATAGACGGCGTAAATGCCGCGATCGGTGGGGATATAGTCGTTGAACAGCGTCACCAGACGGCCGTCCTCGATCGGCTTGCGGGCGATGAAATCAGGGATCAGCGCGATGCCGAGGCCTGACAGCGCTGCGCGTAATGTCGCATGCGGGCTGTTCACCTCCATTGGCCCGGAGACGGCGACGGTAAACGTCGTGCTGTCCGGATTGTAGAAGTGGATGCTCGCCTGTGTGCGCGAGTTCCGGTCGACGATGAACGGTACATTGGCGAGATCGGACGGATGCTCGATATCAGGATAGCGCTCCAGAAATTCCGGCGTCGCGCAGATATGGACGCGAAAATCGGAGATCTTGCGGGCGATCATCCCGGAGTCTTCGAGTTTGGTGACGCGGATCGCCAGATCGAAGCCTTCCTCGATCAGATCGACGAAGCGGTCATCGGCGGCGATCTCTAGCTGCAGATCCGGGTTCTCCTTGGCGAAATCAATCAGGCACTGGCCGACATCGGCATCGACGAAAGTGCGCGGGACCGAGATCTTCAGGCGCCCCTTCAGCTGCGCGTTATTCTCGCGGACGAGATCGGCGAGATTGTCGATCTCCTTCAGGATGTCTGATGCCGTCCGGTAATAGGTATGACCGGCCTCGGTCATCGAGAACTGGCGGGTGGTGCGGTTCAGCAGCAGAGCGCCGAGCTCGTCTTCCAGTTCCCGGACATATTTGGACAGCAGCGCCTTGGAGCGGCCGGTCCGGCGCGCGGCGGCGGAAAAGCCCTCGGCTTCGACGACATCGATGAAGGCACGTATGCGGGTGAGCGTGTCCATATGTCTTTTATCCAGGTTCTAGGAGGTCAATCTACGAGACCGAGAAGGAATGCAAGCGCGGCATCGAGCTGGCGCAGCTCGGTTTCGGTCATGTGTCCGATGATCTTTCCGACTTTCTCTCGCGGCACGCCGATAACCTTGTCGGTCATAATCTGAGAACGAATTCGCAAACCCGTTCCTTCGGCCACATCCAGAATCGGCCGGAAATCAGATTCCACGATTGTTGAACTGATCGGACAGACGACGACAGAGGCATGTTCCTGGGAAATGGCGTTGGTTTGCACAACGACAGCGGGCCTAGGCTTTCCATAATCGCCGGATATCGCGATCGTGACGATGTCGCCACGTTTCATTCCGGCCATGTCCAGCCACGGAGGTCGGCAGCTGCCTCAATCCACTCCAGAACTTCCCGCTCATCATCCTTGTTAAGAGCGGCGACCTGCTTTGCAATGCGCCTTCTCACTTCGGGAGAGCGGGCATCGAGCGCAACGATGCGCACTTCGCGAAGGTGGTTGGCCTTCCGCCGCTCTCTCATCGCCTTCATGCGTTCTGCGGCGGCCGACATTGGCACTTCCTCCGATTTTTCCAAGGATAAGTGTAACGCGTGACGTCTCGGCACGCAATTCGGCGCATTTTTCGCGGCTTTGATTTTTTGCGGCAGGGGTCAAAAAAATTCTTGATTATGACGACGAATATTCTTATCTCGTCCTCAGCCCAAAGTCGCACGTGCCCATGGGTGTCCGCCGAACCCTCGAATTGGTGAGGAAATCGGTAAGGTACCTGGAATTAACCCCTCCAGTCGCTATTCCGGCCAACCGGAAAATGCGAGGACGCCTGAAGCAACGACGGTGCGGGCCTTTTTGTTCTCTCCCTGCTTTCCATCAGCGGGGGTTACTGAAGAGGCACACCTTCATTGCCGGAAGTGCGGTAGGGAACCCCCTCCAATCCATGGCAGACAAAGCCGAATCCATGTCGCGTATGCGGCGTCGATTCATCCTTTGCGCATCGAGCGCTTGCTATGGTTCCGGGGTCTCCACCGGCTGGTTCCAATGCGAGTTCCCGTATGCCCTTTGTCCTCCGGTTTTTACCGGAGCTCTGGAATTGAAAAGGGATTGACATGACCACTCAGCGCATCCGCGACTTTCTCGCAACCCGACGTCCCGACGGTCCCTGCCTCGTGGTCGACCTCGACGTCGTGCGTGACAACTTCTCCGCTTTCCGTCACGCCATGCCGGACAGCGCCATCTACTACGCCGTCAAGGCAAACCCGGCTCCTGAAGTCCTGAAGCTGCTCGCCGACATGGGCTCCAACTTCGATTGCGCGTCCGTCGCCGAAATCGAAATGGCGCTGAATGCCGGTGCGACCGCTGCCCGTATTTCCTACGGCAACACGATCAAGAAGGAACGCGACGTTGCCCGCGCGCATGCGCTCGGCGTCAGCCTCTTCGCCGTCGATAGCCATGAGGAAGTCGAGAAGATCTCGCGTGCCGCTCCCGGCGCCCGTGTTTTCTGCCGCGTTCTGACAGATGGCGAAGGCGCCGAATGGCCGCTGTCGCGCAAGTTCGGCTGCGTGCCGCAGATGGCCGTCGACGTTCTCGTCTACGCTCACCAGCTCGGCCTCGAGTCCTACGGTGTGTCGTTCCACGTCGGTTCGCAGATGACCAAGGTCGATGCCTGGGATTCGGCGCTCGCCGATGCCAAGCGCGTCTTCGTTCAGCTGGCCAAGCAGGGCATCCACCTGCAGATGGTCAACATGGGCGGCGGCTTCCCGACCAAGTACCTGCGTGACGTTCCGACGGCGGAAGCCTATGGCCGTGCGATCTACCAGAGCCTTCGTGACCACTTCGGCAACAACCTGCCGAAGACGATCATCGAGCCGGGCCGCGGCATGGTCGGCAATGCGGGTGTCATCAAGACCGAAGTCGTGCTGATCTCGAAGAAGTCGGACAACGATGCTGCCCGCTGGGTGTTCCTCGACATCGGCAAGTTCGGCGGTCTGGCCGAAACCATGGACGAAGCCATTCGTTACCCGATCCGCACCGAGCGCGACGGCGACGAAATGGAGCCATGCGTCATCGCCGGCCCGACCTGCGATTCCGCAGATGTGCTGTACGAGAAGAACCTGTATCCGCTGCCGCTCACTCTTTCGATCGGCGACGAGATCCTGATCGAAGGCACCGGCGCATACACGACGACCTATTCGGCTGTCGCGTTCAACGGCTTCGAGCCGCTGAAGGCCTACATTATCTGATCTAGCTCGCCCCGTGGCCAGCCGGGGCGGCAAACTCACAATTCCTTTTCATCGCCGCTAACTACGGTATTGGAGCCGCGCGCGGGCCGAGGCCCGCGCAAAGCTTGGCTCCAAAAACCTTTAGTGGCGCATGTTCGTACAATTCAGGCTTCGCCTGAATTCGACATGCACAGGTACGGGAGGCCACGATGGCCGCTGTTCTTGATTCTGTCCGCGCATTCTTTGCGCCCTCTGTTTTCACCATCGACGCCGAAAATCCCTCGGATGTCGTAGCCCGCGAGAATTTACTCGATCGTGCCATGGGTCCGAACCGCCGCAAGAAGTCGTCGGAAAAGATCCGTCGCGGCCGTATTCCGGCCGAAGGCCTGGCTCTCGTCGCCCGTGATGGCGACGGCCATGTCATCGGCACTGTCCGTCTCTGGAATGTCGAAGCCGGCGTCAACAGCGAAGGCACGCCGATCAATGCGCTTCTGCTCGGACCGCTCGCCGTCGATGCCGCCTTTGAAGGCAAGGGCATTGGTGCGGCGCTGATGCGCGCTGCGATTCTCGAAGCCAAGAACCGTCAGCACGGCGCAATCCTGCTGGTCGGCGATGCGGCCTATTACGAGCGCTTCGGCTTCTTTGCCGAAGGCGCCTGCCATCTCGTCATGCCCGGCCCGTTCGAACGTTCGCGCTTTCTGGCGCTTGAACTCGTCGAAGGCTGGCTTGACGGCGCAGCCGGCATGATCGTTCCCACGGGGCGCATGCTGACGAGCGCGCCGGTCCGGAAGGCGGCCTGACCGGTAACAAGCCTCTCTCCCGAAAGGAGAGGGGCTTTTTTGTTTCAGCCCTTGATCTTGCCCTTGTCGATCAGCCAGTCGACTGACTCCTGGACAGCTTCAAGCGAGCTGTAGCGCGGCCGGAAATCCAGGAGATGCCGGGCCTTCGCCATCGAGCAGTTCGGGCTGCGGGCGATGTGCTCCCACGTCGCCTTGGCATCCTCGGGCGTCTCATCTGCCTTCCACGCATCATACGGTTTGTAGGCCAGGTTCGGCTCATGGCCGAACCAGCGATACATCGCTTCGGCATAGCCGCGCAGTGTCAGCGCCTGTTCGGAAACGGCATGGAAAGCCTCGCCGGTCGAAGCGCGCCAGTTGCCGATCGCCGCCATGAAGAGTGCTGCGATATCATCGGCGTGAACATGGTGCACCGTTTCCAGGCCGAAATTGGCGAGCGTCAGCTGCTCGCCGCGGGCGATGGTCTCGAAGGCTGCGAGGTTGAAATGCCCGGCCGGATTGAGCGGCGCCCAGCCGCGGCCGACGATATGGCCCGGATGGATCAGTGTTACTGGCAGGCCGCGCAGCTTCGCGGCTTCCAGCAGATAGTCTTCGATCGCCTTCTTCTGGATGCCGTATTCGCCGAAGGGAGCTTTCGGCGCGTCTTCGCGTGTCGGCACGGCAAGCGAATGGCCATGCGTCCAGATCGTGCCGGTGTGCAGCAGATGGCCGACATGGCCGTTCAGCGCTTCGCCGAGTTCGCGGGCGCTATCAAGGGTGAAACAGATTTTGTCTATGACGATATCCGCCTTCAGCGCACGGATTGCCCGGCCGAAGCTGCCGTCGCGCTCAAGAGCGGCGCGGTCCATCTGCCTGGTCTCGATGCTCTTCCAGGCCGCGTGCGGCAAATACGGCTCTAAAGTGCCGCGGCTGACGGCGATGACCTGGTGGCCCGCCTCGACAAGCCGCGGCACCAGATAGGTGCCGACGTGACCCGTTGCTCCGATAACGACGACGCCTGCCATGACCTTCTCCTCCATCCATCCGGCCGCGACTATGTCGCGCCGGGCATGCTGGGGGCAAGGGGCTTCATAACGTTTCACGTCCACGTGAAACGGCTCGGCTCGGTGGTGATTTTCTGTCGCGATGGCCCTAGGTGAGGGGCATGCTAAGAATTATCGCCGCCGCCCTCTTTGTCATCGCCATGCCGCTTGCCGCTTTCGCGGAGGACAAGCAGCTGGCAGGATTGCTCAATAGCCTCGGTAACAGACAGGAACTGGTGCCGCTGAAGACCGTCGTTATTGCCAGGAATGGCGAGATCGTTGCCGAGCAGGGGTATCGTGGCCACACGACCTCTGAGTCCGCGAATATCAAATCGGCTTCGAAGTCGATCATCTCGGCTCTGGTCGGGATCGCCATCTCGAAGGGCCTGCTGGAAGGGCCGGATCAGAAGATCACGCCGATCCTCAAGGCCGATCTCCCTGATAATCCCGATCCGCGGCTCAATGACATCACAATCGGCAACCTGCTCTCGATGCAGGCAGGGCTTGGGCGCATGTCGGGGCCGAACTATGGACGATGGGTCTCCAGCCGAAACTGGGTCCGCTTCGCACTGGCCCAGCCTTTCGATGACGCGCCGGGCGGCCAGATGCTCTATTCCACGGCATCGACGCACCTGCTCTCGGCGATCCTCACCAAAGTCGGCGGCAAATCGACTTTAGCCTTGGCGCGCGAATGGCTGGAGCCCGTTCAAGGTTTCCGCATCGGCGCATGGGAGCGGGATCCGCAAGGCATCTATCTCGGCGGCAATCAGATGGCGATGAGCGCACGATCGCTGCTGGCCTTCGGCGAGCTTTACCGCAATGGCGGCAAGACGGCTGATGGTGTGCAGGTCGTGTCCGCGGACTGGATTGCCCAGTCGTGGCAGCAACGAACCAATTCGCGCTTTTCGGGAGACGGTTACGGCTATGGCTGGTTCGAGCGGCAGATCGGCGGTGAGACGGTCCATTTCGCCTGGGGCTATGGCGGGCAGATGCTTTACATCGTTCCGTCGCTGAACCTCACGGTGGCGATGACTTCCGCGGAAAGCGGCCCGTCAGCGCGCAACGGTTATCGTGACGCGCTGCATGAGCTGCTGGCGGATATTATCGAGACGGCGAAGACGTCGTGAAGGCGGCTGGCGCCGCCATCAACTCAGGCCGAGATATCGACCACGCCGCAATCGCCGGCTTCGGAGGCGAAGGCCAGCAGCTTGCCGTTCTTGCTCCAGCTCATGGCGGTGATCGAACCCTTGCCGGGGCGGCGGATCAGGGCTTCCTTGTTGTCGGCAAGGCGAACGGCAAGGATCATGCCGTCGATGAAGCCGATCGCCAGGATATCCTCTGCCGGATGAAACTTGACCGCAGTTGCCATGATGTTGGCGCGGGTGCCAAGTTCCAGCGGCGATTTCCCCATCGGGCCGTCCTTGCCCTGGAAGGGCCAGACAATGGCAGCGGGAGCACCTGACGAGGCGAGCCATTTGCCCTTGGCGGACCACGACAGCGACTTCACCTTGGCCGGATAGCCGGTCATGCGCATGTGGCGGGCCTCGGTGCCGGGCTTGATATCCAGCTTCCAGCCGTGCAGGGCGTTTTCCTGCATCGAGGTGACGAGGAAATTGCCATCGGGCGAGAAGGTGACACCCGTATGGGCGCCCTTCCATTCGAGGTCGACAGGCTTGGCTGCCGTCGAAACCCAGTGCAGCGACACACCATTGTAGCGGGCAGCGGCAATGCGCAGACCTTTCGGCGCGAAGGCCACGCCTTCGACGGTGCGTTCTTCGGTGAATTCCTTGGTCTCACCATTGGCGAGGCGCACGAAGGCGCTCTTGCCATAGGAATAGGCAATGGCGCCCTGCGGGCCGGCGGCAAGCTGCGAGATCCACTTGCGCGGCGCGCTGGCGATCTCGGTCACGGAAGCATCGGCGCCGATGCGCAGCACCTTGCCGTCTTCGCCGCCTGAAATCAGGCTTTCGCTATAGGGATCGCGGATGCAGGTGAGCATGCCCTGGTGGGCTTCGGAAACCTTCTCGGCGCCATCCAGCCGGTGGAACGTGCCATTGGCATTGGCGAAGAAGGGGGTGTCACCTAAAAATTCGACGGCCAGGATGTGGCCGTCGAGATCAAGCGGAGCAACTGTTGGCATCAGGCCGCGGCCTCGCATGCCTTGAAGGAGGCTTCGAGCTTTTCGCGGTCGAGCTCACGGCCGATGAAGACGAGACGGGTCTCATGCTTCTCACCGTCCTTCCACGGACGCTGATGATCGCCTTCGACGATCATGTGCACGCCCTGAACGACATAGCGCTCGGCATCGTCCTTGAAGGCGATGATGCCCTTCAAGCGCAGGATATTCGGACCCTGCGTCTGGGTGATCTTCTGGATCCAGGGGAAGAAGCGTTCGGCAATCATTTCGCCGCCGCGCAGCGATACCGACTGCACCGTCACGTCATGGATCGGCGATACGGCGCCATGGTGATGATGGTCGTGTCCGTGGTCGTGATCATGGTGGTGATGATCGTGATCGCAGTCCGGGCCGCAGACGTGGTCGTCATGGCCATGCTCGAGGAAATGCGGGTCATTTTCCAGCGCACGCTCGAGATTGAAGGCGCCCTGATCGAGCACGCGGGCGAGATCGACGCCGGAGCGGTTGGTCTTGTAGACGCGGGCCGATGGGTTGATGGCGCGGACGATATCCTCGATCTGCGCCAGCTCTTCGGCGGTCACGAGGTCGGTCTTGTTGATGAGGATAACGTCGGCGAAGGCGATCTGGTCTTCGGCTTCGCGGCTGTCCTTCAGGCGCAGCGGCAGATGCTTGGCATCGACTAGGGCGACCACGGCATCGAGCTCGGTCTTGGCGCGGACGTCGTCATCCATGAAGAAAGTCTGGGCGACCGGAACCGGATCAGCAAGGCCCGTCGTTTCGACGATGATGCCGTCGAAGCGGCCGGGGCGGCGCATCAGGCCTTCGACGACGCGGATCAGGTCACCGCGCACCGTGCAACAGACACAGCCGTTGTTCATCTCGTAGATTTCTTCGTCGGACTCGACGATCAGGTCGTTGTCGATGCCGATCTCGCCGAATTCGTTGACGATGACAGCATATTTCTTGCCATGATTTTCGGACAGGATGCGGTTCAGCAGCGTCGTCTTGCCGGCACCGAGATAACCGGTGAGCACGGTAACGGGAATGGGCTTCTGCTGGGTGGAGATTGCGTCGGTCATGAGAACCTCGAAGAAATGGGCGTGCGGCCGCAGGGGCTAAAAACGGTCGGTTTCATATAAGGAGTTGGGAGCGGCAGTTCAAAGGGTTTTATAATGTTATAAGATCACATTCTGCCGCTCTAGCGCCTTAGCCGAGTTCGGATGCGTCGAAGGCATCGATATCCCGCAGCAGCTCGATCAGGCCTTTGACGGAGTGGGCGATCAGTGCCTCGCCTTTTTCTGCCGTCGCGGCCGAAGCATTGCCCGCCACGCCTTTCGCGCTGAGATCGGACATCTTCCAGCCGAAAGCGTGCGGACCATAGGCGCGCAGATGCTTGAAACGTTCTGCGAATTCGCTTTGCCGCGACGGGAAATCGGCCGCTTTCTGCATCTTCACCTTGTCGGGGTAAAGCGCCAGCATAACCGATGTTTCGATATCGCCGCCATGAATGTCGATCGCCTTCGCCTCCGGCGCAATCACGCCATCGGGCACGCCGAAACGTGTCCAGCTGGTTGCCACCGTCAGCATGTTGAAGTGGACGCGGGCTTCGGTCGACACGATCGTCGTCAGCGGTGAGTTGCCGCCATGGGCGTTGAGCAGAACCAGCTTGCGGATGCCGAGATCATGCAACATCCCCGATATGCCGAGCCAGCGATGGATCGCCTCGCCATAGGTCAGCGTCTTCGTGCCCTCGACATCCATATGCTCGATCGAATAGCCGATCGGCTCTGCCGGAAGAAAGGTCACGGGCAGGCCCGCTGGCAGCGCCGTTTTCAGGCGTTCGACAATGCCCTCGGCGATCAGGGTATCAGTGTCGAAAGGCAGATGCGGGCCGTGCTGCTCATGGGCGCCGAGGGGCAACACGGCAATCCAGCCCTTTCTTTCGTCAGGCGTGAGCGACGGATCGTTTTCCGCGAAGTTTAGAGAGGGGACTGTCATGCGGTTTCAATGCCCCTTGTTTATGACGTGAAGCTGCGCAATGTCATAATGCAGAAGATCAAAGGGATGGCGATGGGCAAGAAGCACAAAGACGGTAAGAAAAACAAGTCCAAGAAGAAGGACCAGACCGAATATACGCTTGCTGATCTCTCGCCCGCCCTGACGCAGGCGGCGCGCTCGATGCGCACCGTGCTGTCCCGCAATCTGCTGGAGAGCGGTCTCTATGCCGGACAAGACGGCGTCATTCTGTCGCTTTCGGAAACGGATGGCATGACCGCCGGCGGGCTTGCCCAGCGCCTCGGCGTCAAGGCGCCGACGATGACGCGGACGATCGGGCGCATGGAGGCGCAGGGTTTTGTCGAACGCAAGCCGGATGCCGAGGACGCGCGTCTGACCAAGGTCTATCTGACGGAACTCGGCCGCGGCAGCGTCCAGTCGATCGAGACCGCCGCATCGCGTTGCGATGGGATGGCGACGCAGGCCTTTTCCGACAAGGAGATCCGCAATCTCGTACGGCTGCTGAAGGCGATCGACAGTAATCTGCAGGCCGAAGCCGCGCATTTCGAAGAGCCGGACGAAAACTGAGATCCATTGAAATTTAGGTTTGCCTCCCTGCGTTTAATCTTTTAATTAAATATTTTAAGGAGCGCGCCTACCCGTTCGCACAAGCGCTCCATATCTAGCGCGTTGCCTGGGGAGGATGCGTGGCTCAGAAGATCAAGCTTTCGACGATTGCCGAGACACTCGGTATTTCAACGGCAACCGTCTCTCTCGCCTTACGCGATAGCCCGCTTGTTGCGGGCAGCACCCGGGACAAGATCAAGGAACAGGCGCGAGCGCTCGGCTATATCTACAACCGCCGCGCCGCCAGCCTTCGCACCTCGCGATCGGGCATCATCGGTGTTGTCGTCCACGATATCATGAACCCGTTCTACGGGGAAATCCTGAAGGCGATCGAAAGCGAGCTCGACCGCAGCCGCCACACCTTCATTCTCTCCAATCACTATGACTCGGTAGAGAAGCAGCGCACCTTCATCGAGACGCTGCTGCAGCTTGGCGGCGATGGCGTCATCATGTCGCCGGCGATCGGCACGCCGCCCGAAGACCTGCAGCTGACCGAGGACAACGGCATGCCGGCGATCCTCGTTGCCCGTTCGATGGATGTGATGGACCTGCCGACCTATCGCGGCGACGACAGCTACGGCATCTCGCTTGCCACCAACCATCTGATCGGCCTTGGTCATCGTTCGATCGCGATGATCGGCGGCACGGACCAGACCTCGACCGGCCGCGACCGCTACCAGGGCTATGTCAACGCGCTGCGCAAGGCAGGGATCGAGGTCGATCCGAACCTGCGCATTCCAGGCCCGCGTTCGAAGCAGGGTGGCTTCGAAGCCGCCGTCCACTTCCTGTCGCTGCCGCAGAAGCCGACTGCTGCCGTCTGCTGGAACGACCTCGTCGCCATCGGCCTGATGAACGGCATCGCCCGCGCCGGCCTCGTGCCCGGCGGCGACATCTCGGTAACCGGCTACGATGATCTCGAGGAAGCATCGATTGCAACACCGGCGCTGACCACCGTCTGGAACGGCCAGGCCGAAGTCGGCCGGCTTGCGGCGCGCGCGCTGCTTGACCGTCTTGCCGGCAGCCACGAACCCGATGGCATCCATCTCATCAAGCCTGAGATGCGGATCCGCCAGTCGACCAGCCCCTACAGACCCCGCACGTAATCAAGAGGAAAAGCCATGTCCCGCATCGCCATTCTCGTTCCCGGGAAGATACACGAACGCGTTCCTGCCAGGCTGCGGGAGCATTTCGAGCTGATCACGGCCGAACGCGATGCGCATGGCGCGCTCGCGATCGATGCGGAGACGGCGGCGCGCATTCGCGGTGTGGCGGTATCGGGTTTGATCAAGGCTGAAGACATCGACCGGCTGCCTGCGGTCGAGGTGATCTCGAGCTTCGGCGTCGGCTATGATGGCGTCGATGTGAAGCACGCGGCGTCGAAGAATATCGTCGTGACCAACACGCCCGACGTGCTGAACGACGAAGTTGCCGATACGGCGCTGGCGCTGCTGCTCAACACCGCCCGCGAATTCCCGCGTGCCGAAAACTGGCTGCGCGACGGCAACTGGAGGCCCGGCGTGAACTATCCGCTATCGCGCTTTTCGCTGAAAGGCCGGCATGTCGGCATGTTCGGCCTTGGCCGCATCGGCCAGGAGATTGCCGCGCGGCTCGAGCCGTTCAAGGTCAAGATCAGCTACCATACACGTACGCGCAACCCCGACGTCGCCTATGATTATTACCCGTCGCTGAAGGAGCTGGCGTCTGCCGTCGATACGCTGATCGCCATCGTTCCGAAGACGCCTTCGACGCACAAGATCATTGATGCCGACATCCTTTCAGCGCTTGGGCCCGACGGGATCTTCATCAATGTCGGCCGCGGCTGGAGTGTGGATGAGGCGGCGCTGATCTCGGCGCTGAAGAACGGCACGATCGGCGCAGCCGGGCTCGATGTCTTCTACGACGAGCCGAATGTGCCGGCAGGACTGATCGCGCTGCCGAATACCGTGCTGCTGCCGCATCTGGCCTCGGGTTCGGTGCCGACGCGCAACGCCATGGCTGATCTGGTGGCCGACAACCTGATCAACTGGTTCCAGAAAGGTGCGCCGTTGACGCCGGTGCCGGAAACGCCCGTCAAATCCTAGGCGATTGCCTTTGAGGCGGTCCGCGCGGCGACATAGTCGCGCACCGCATCGCCGAAGGCCGCGAAGATCTGGTTCGAGGGCTTGTCGGTTTCGGCCCAATATTCCGGATGCCACTGAACGCCGACGGCAAAGGCCTTGGCATCGATGACGGAGACGGCTTCGACCGTGCCGTCTTCGGCCAATGCCTCGACCTGTAGCCGCGGCGCCGTCTTGGCGATCGCCTGGCGGTGCAGCGAGTTCACCTGAACCTCGCCGGAACCGATGATCCCTGCGATGCAGGAGCCTTCCTTGACGAAGACGCTCTGGCGGATCGCGTACATGCCGTCGCGATCGACGCCGTCTGGCTTGCGGTGATCCCAGATGCCCGGCTGTTCCTGGATCTCGCTGGCGAGAGAGCCGCCGAGCGCGACGTTCAGTTCCTGGATGCCGCGGCAGATGGCCAGCAGCGGGATGCCGCGGTCGATGGCGCGGCGGATCAGCGGCAGGCTGGTGGCATCGCGCGCCGGGTCGAACGGACCGTCGCTGTCTCTCGCCTCTGCGCCATAGAGCGAGGGGTGAACGTTGCTCGCCGAGCCGGAAACCAGCACGCCATCGACACGGTCGAGCACGGCGTCGATATCATAGCCCTTCTCGAAAGCCGGAACGATCAGCGACATCACGCCGGCTGCGTTCAGTGCGGCGCGGACATATTGATGCTGGGCGGCGTGCCAGACGGCGCCATCGAGAGTTCGGATGTCGGCGGGAACGGCAACGATCGGCTTGGTCATGGTCTGTCCGGAAAATCTCTTGGTTATGCCTATTTGAGAGCCGAGAACGGCTTCAAAGTCAACTTCTCGGCGCAATGGCTTGCCAAATTGGGGCAGTGGCCGATATCGGCCGCGAAGAATAGGCTAAACTGCTGATTTTGATGGAAAGGCCGGTCACGCCGCATTGCTGCCGTGATGCCAAAGTCTCATAGACTAAAGCTTGAAACGCGAACGGCTGCATGCTTAGCTCGGCGCCATTGCGACGGGTAGGGAAGAGTTTAGCCGCGCATTGCCATCTATACGGGAGGTTTTTGATGGATCGTCGTTCATTTATCAAGAAGGCGGGTGCTACGGGGGCAGGCGCCGTCGCGGCTGGCGCATTGGCAGCACCGGCGATCGCGCAGGAAAATCCGAAAATCTCCTGGCGCATGACGTCTTCGTTTCCAAAGAGCCTGGATACGATCTTCGGCGGTGCCGATGATGTCGCCAAGCATGTTGCCGCTGCAACGGATGGCAACTTCCAGATCCAGACCTTTGCCGCGGCCGAAATCGTCCCGGCGCTCGAAGCGGCCGATGCTGTCAGCTCCGGCACGGTCGAAGCGGCGCATACCTGCTCCTATTATTTCGTCGGCAAGGACCCGACCTACGCCA
This sequence comes from Hyphomicrobiales bacterium, assembly GCA_900465675.1. Lineage (GTDB taxonomy): Bacteria > Pseudomonadota > Alphaproteobacteria > Rhizobiales > Rhizobiaceae > Rhizobium. The sequence continues at coordinate 45,902 of UBJR01000003.1, forward strand.
TCGGCACGGCGATCCCCTTCGGTCTCAACGGCCGTCTGACCAATGCCTGGTATTATGAAGGCAACGGCAACACGCTGATGAACGAGTTCTACGCGACGCAGGGCATCTACGCGCTGCCCGCCGGCAATACCGGCGCCCAGATGGGCGGCTGGTTCCGCAAGGAAATCAACACGCTCGATGACCTCAAGGGCATCAAGATGCGTATCGCCGGCATCGCTGGTCAGGTGATGTCGAAGGTCGGCGTCATCCCGCAGCAGATCGGCGGCGGCGACATCTATCCGGCGCTGGAAAAGGGCACGATCGATGCGGCCGAATTCGTCGGTCCCTATGACGATCTGAAGCTCGGCCTGCATAAGGTTGCCAAGTATTACTACTATCCGGGTTGGTGGGAAGGCGGTCCGACGGTCCACGCCTTCTTCAATCTCGAAAAGTGGAACAGCCTGCCGAAGCACTATCAGGCAGCACTGACCGATGCCTGCGCCTACGCCAACACCAACATGATGGCGAAGTACGACATGAAGAACCCGGGCTCGCTGAAACAGCTCGTCGCCGAAGGCGCGACGCTGCGTCCGTTCAGCCAGGAAATCATGGAAGCCTGCTTCCAGGCGTCGATGGACCTCTACAAGGACCTGTCGTCGAAGAACCAGTATTTCAAGAAGATCTATGAAGATCAGGCCGCGTTCAAGCGTGATGCCTATCTGTGGATGCAGCTCTCGGAATACACCTTCGACACGTTCATGATGATCCAGCAGCGCGCCGGCAAGCTGTAAGCTTTCGGGCCTCGAAGTCGAATAAAGTAAGCCCCGGATGCAAGTCCGGGGTTTTTCTGTTTTGACATACATTCCGCGCGTCATCCTCGGCCTTGTGCCGAGGATCTGCTGTGCTCACCAATATGCGACGGTAGATCCTCGGGACAGGCCCGAGGATGACGGCGATGGTCGCAGCCAGACAAAAAAAGCCCCGGATTTCGCCGGGGCTTTTTGCTTACTTGATGACCGGCGGTTGGCTGAGGTCGGGCTGCGCCGGTGCTGCCGGGGCAGGGACTGCTGGCGGTTGGCCGGGGGTGCCCAGTGGCGGCAGGGTGAGGCCCGGGATTTGCGGCGATGCGCCACCGGGAGCGTCCATCGGCGGCAGGCCGAGCTGGCCGCCGAAGCCGGGCACTTCGATCTTGATGGTGTTCGGGTCGACCTGCGGACCTTTGTCCAGCCAGTAGGTGACCGACTGCGGCCAGAAGATAATGATCGCCACCAGGATCAGCTGCATGCCGACCCAGGGGATCGCGCCCATGTAGATGTCCTTGGTCTTCACGTCCCTGCTGGCGATCGAGCGCAGATAGAAGAGCGCGAAGCCGAAGGGCGGGTGCATGAAGCTCGTCTGCATGTTGACGCAGATCAAGACGCCGAACCAGATCAGGTCGATGCCGAGGCTGTGGGCCACCGGCGCCAGCATCGGGATGACGATGAAGGCGATCTCGAAGAAATCCAGGAAGAAGGCGAGGATGAAGATGAAGATGTTGACGAAGATCAGGAAGCCGACGGGGCCGCCCGGGATGCCCGACAGCATGTGCTCGATCCAGCGCGAGCCGTCCATGCCCTGGAAGACGAGGCTGAAGCATGTCGAGCCGATCAGGATCATCACCACCATCGAGGTGATATGCATGGTCGAGGTCATGGCTTCGCGGATCAATGGCCAGGTCAGCCGGCGGTGCAGGGCGGCAAGGGCGATGGCACCGACGACGCCGAGGGCGCCTGCTTCGGTTGGGGTCGCGAGGCCCATGAAGATGGTGCCGAGCACCAGGAAGATCAGCACGATCGACGGGATCATGCCCCAGAGAACGGTGGCGAGCAGCTTCCAGTCGAAGTCGCCACGCACTTCCTTCGGCAGCGGCGGCATCGACTTCGGATTGATGATCGACACGATCAGGATGTAGCCGACGAAGATCGCCACCTGCAGGATCGAGGGGCCGATGGCGCCGAGATACATGTCACCGACCGAGCGGCCGAGCTGGTCGGCGAGGACGACGAGAACCAGTGAGGGCGGAATGACCTGGGTGATCGTTCCCGATGCGGCGATGACGCCGGTCGCAAGCCGCGGGCTGTAGCCGTAGCGCAGCATGATCGGCAGCGAGATGACGCCCATGGTGATGACGGAAGCCGCGACCGTGCCGGTGATGGCGCCAAGCACGGCGCCGACCAGAATGACGGCATAGGCAAGACCGCCCGGGATGGCGCCGAACAGCTTGCCGGTACCCTCAAGCAGGTCTTCCGCCAGCCCGCATCGCTCGAGCACGGCGCCCATCAGCGTGAAGAACGGAATGGCAAGCAGCAGGTCATTGGAGACGATGCCGAAGAAGCGCAGCGGCAGCGCCTGCAGAAACACTTCGCTGAAATGGCCGGTGATGATGCCGATGATGCCAAAAAACAGGCCGACAGCGGCCAGCGAGAAGGCGACCGGAAAGCCATAGAGCATGAAAATGATCATGCCGACGAACATGGCGGGCGGAATGATACCGTAATCGAACACGTGCTTTCTCCCCCGGATGTCTTACTGCAGCGGCTTTTCGTATTTCGTGTCGATCTGGATGCTGCCGGCGAGTGCCGCGATCCTCTTGATCAGCTCCGAAATGCCCTGAAGGCTGAGAAGCGTGAAGCCGGCAAACAGCATGAACTTCACCGGCCAGCGGATCAGGCCGCCCGCATTGGCGGAGACTTCGCCCTGTTGGAACGAATGCATGAAATAGGGCCAGCAAAGAATGGAAAGGAAGATGCAGGCCGGGATCAGGAAGACGATGAGGCCGATGATATCGATCCAGAGCCGCGCGCGATCCGAGACCGAGCCGTAGATTAGATCGACGCGCACATGCTCGTTGTTCCGCAGCGTGTGGGCGGCGCCGAGCACGACGACATAGGCGAAGAGATACCATTGGATCTCCAGCCAGCCATTCGAGCTGTAATTGAACGTGTAGCGGACGATGGCATTGCCTGCGCTGATCAGGCAGCAGAAGAGCACCATGTAGTCTGCAATCTTGCCGATGACTTGGCTGAATCGATCGATCAGCCGGCTGACACTCAACAGAGCCGCCATCTCTTCTCCCCGTATTGCCTTTGCGGCAAGTTCTCCTCGTTGGAATTTGTGTAAACGAGGGTTCCCTAAAATGAAAGATGAAATGGCCCGTCTAGGAGTTTAGTCGTAGGCGCCATGGTTGTGGCCGCTGAGGGCTCGCCGGTATGCGGCCGATGCTGGCCCTAATATAAGTCAAGAATAATGCATCTCCCGGATGTGTATTCGCACTCCGTTTTTGAAATACGCCCCGGAGTTTTAGAAAAACCAGCCAAATACATAGGGTTCATGCAATCAAATTTTAAAGGGTTCTGAGTATCGTGCCCGCGCACAGGGAAAATATGGATGAAGCCACATAACCCGAACCGGGTCCCGAAGGATGTGTACCTGTCGTTCGTGAGTTCCCTCTTCGGGAACCGCATGACGCTTGTGGCCGGTGTCGTGGTTCATGCTGTCGCTTTCGCCGCAGTGGCGGCAAAAGCCGATGCCCCGCTCTATTATCTGCTGGCGCTCGCATTTCTCATCATTTTCGCCGGACGCATGTTCAGCTTCCGCCAGTTCGACAAGCTGGACAAGCAATCGCTGACCCGTGCCGATATCGAGCGCTGGGAGACGATCTACGTCGCCGGAGCGACCTCGACTGCCGCCATTCTCGGCATCGGCAGCGGCTACGCCATTTTCATCCTCAAGGAGCCTTTCGCCGAACTCGCGTGTATCGCCGTGACGATGGCGTCGATGGTATCGGTGGTCGGGCGCAACTATGGTTCGCAGCGGGCGATCGACCTGCAAACGCTTGCCTGTTGCCTGCCGATGATCATCTGCAGCCTGATGGCGCTGGATTTCTACCGTGCTATCCTGTCGGCCTTCCTGATTCCTTTCGGCCTGACGACGCGGGCGATGGCAAACGGGGTGCGCGAGTTTCTCTATGAAAATGTCATCGCCCACCGGCAGATCTCGCTGATCGCCGACCGCTTCGATACGGCGCTGAACAACATGCCGCACGGGCTTGTGATGGTCGACCCGTCGAACCGGATCCAGGTGATCAACCGCAAGGCCTGTGAGCTCCTGAAGATCGGCGACCCTGAAAGACTGAAGGATCGGGATCTCGGTGCGGTGCTGCGCTATGGCGCCCGCTACAGTTTCATGGATTCCTCGCAGCCCGATCTCATTCTGCGCCAGCTATCGCAGGTGGCGGAAGGGAGCATGTCGCGAGTGCTGATCCACTTACCCGAGGACCTGTCGCTGGAATTCTCTGCCAAGCGCCGGGTCGATGGCGGCGCGGTGCTGATCTTCGAGGATGTGTCGAGGAGAGTGAAGGCGGAGCAGAAAATCCTGCACATGGTTCGCTTCGATGCGTTGAGCGGCCTGCCGAACCGCGAATATTTCGGCCAGCTCGTCCAGGATTATCTTGGCCGCCATCCGCGCCGCAAAGGCCCGCTCGGCTTCATGGTCATCGATATCGACGAGTTCAAGCATGTCAACGACATGCGCGGCCACATCACTGGCGATAAGCTGCTCTGTGCCATCGCCGAACGGGTGAAGGAGAAGGCCGGAAGCGCTATCGTCGGGCGCTTGATGGGCGACCAGTTCGTGATCTTCTTCCCGCATGCCAAGAGCCGCGACTCGCTCGAAGGCGAAATGCGGGGCGTGCATGCCGCAATCCAGGGCCACTACGAGGCCGACGAGGTGACTTTCCTCATCTCGCTCAGCGCCGGTTACGCGGTGTTGGAAGGCAATGCGTTCGCAATGGACGAATGGAGTATCAAGGCCGATCTGGCGCTGTTCGAGAGCAAGTCGCGTGGACGCGGCGGTATCGCAGGTTTCGAACACGAGATGGATGGCCGCTATGTCGAGCAGCAGAAGCTGAAGGCCGATCTTCGCGATGCCGTCGCGGCGGGCGCGTTGAACGCCGTCTACCAGCCGATGTACAAGACCGACGGAACGCGGATCGGATGCGCGGAGGCGCTGGCGCGCTGGGTGCATCCCGAACGGGGTTCGATCCCGCCCGATGTCTTTATCCGGCTTGCCGAGGAAATGGGCATCATCTCCGATATCACCCGCTTCATCCTGCTGCGCGCCTGTGCCGACTGCATGACCTGGCCGGAGCATATCGCCGTCTCCGTCAACCTTTCGGCGCGTGACCTGCGTGACAACGATATTCTCTCGCTGGTCTCCGAGGCGCTGTCGCGAACCGGTCTGCCACCCGCGCGCCTGCATCTGGAAGTGACCGAAAGCTGCCTGATCGACGAGCCGGCGGCGGTGCGCGCCATCCTTGCGGAACTGCGCTCGCGCGGCATCACCATCGCCATCGACGATTTCGGCACCGGATTCTCCAGCCTCAGCTATCTCGACACGCTGCCGCTCGATATCGTCAAGATCGACCGTTCCTTCGTGCGCAACATCGTTCAGGATACCCGCAGGCTGAAACTGCTGCGTGGCACGGTCAATCTGGCGCGCGAGCTTGGTTTGAAGATCGTTGTCGAGGGTGTCGAGACGGCAGATCAGCTTGCCATCCTCAACAAGCAGCGCAGCGCCGATCTGATCCAGGGCTACGTCTTCTCGCAGCCTGTTCCATCGCAGAACATCGGCATTCTCTCCGCGAATCTGCGCCCCGCGTCCCGCCGCAAGACCGGCGCCGCCTGATTTCCCCTCAGAATTCAGGGGTATAGCGACCCTAACCGCGGCGGCCGTTAACCTTAACGATTCAAATGTGATTAACATTGTCTGCAATCATTGCGCGAGAACGGGCGGTATGCTTAATGATCCGTTAACAAGCGGTGGGCACGATGGCAGACGGTTTTTCGACGACCAGCGATTTCAGCAGGAAGCTGATGGAAATACTCGACCATGTCGAATACCGGCGCATTGAAAGCACCGAGGACATGGAAGATGTGGAGCGCCTGCGCTTCCGGGCCTATAAGGCGCGCGAAGTGCTGCCGGTCGCGGCCACCACGCTGATCGATGATGTCGATTTCGACCGTCAGGCCTATGTTTTCGGGCTGTATTATTATGAAGAACTGGTCAGCACGATCCGCATTCATCACGTGACGCCCGATCATCGCGTGTCGCAGTCGGGCGGCATCTTTCCTGGCGAAATGGATGCCTTTCTCGATGCCGGAATGACGCTGATCGATCCGGCCCGGTTCGCGGCCGATCCCGAAGCGGCGGCCGAGCTTCCCTGGCTGCCTTATCTGACGCTGCGCCCGAATATCGTTGCCGCTGCGCATTTCCGCGCCGACCGTGTATTGCAGCATGTGCGTCCGGCCCATGCTGCCTTCTACAAGCGGGTTTTCTACGCCGATACCGTCGTCGCGTCGCGGATGGCCGATATCTACGGCTTCGACCTGACGCTGATGGCAACCAATGTGCTCGAAGTCGGACGGAAGCTGCTGACGCGCTATCCGTTCTTTATGTCGAGCGCCAGCGAGCAGCGCATGATGTTCGGCCGGGTCGCGGATCAGGGGCCGCCGGCGCTGACCATCATCCCAACGGCGCGCTTCGTGCCCGAGGGCGAGCTTGGCACTGATCTGCCGCTCTGAGGCTATGGCGCAAGAAAGCCGTTTCCGCGTACTGCATGCGGCATTGTCATGCATTGCGCTTTCCCGAAGCTTTGTGTAAGCCCTGAGCAGGGATTGATCCGCTGCAAGCGCTGCTGATCATGGCATTCAGGCGGTCTGCCTCACTGTGCGGACCGGGCATTTGAGGGAGACGATATTCATGGCCGAACATCACACCGGACCCGTCGAAGTTGGCGCGCCGATGGACTACAAGGAACATGAGGCCACTTACAATACGTTCATCGCTGCCGCAAAGTACGGCACGATGTTCCTCGTCGCCCTGCTGCTCGGTATGACGGCTGGTTTCTTCACCGGTGGCGGCCTGCTCGGCGGCATTCTGGTTTTCCTTATCATTCTCGTCGCCGGTCTGGTCCTGCTGCGTTGATCGCGGCAGGGAGGGGCGATTTTCCAAAGATTTTCTGACGCTTGGCCATAAGCGGGGAGACCCGCGGCGGTCTGGCTGACCCGGAGGAGGGGGCAGTTGGGCACTATCGTATTCGTCGCGCGTGAAGCGGCGGACTTGGAGACGCGCGTATCTGCGTCACCCGAGACCGTCAAGAAGATGAAGGGCCTCGGCTTCGACGTGATCGTCGAGGCGGGGGCGGGTGGTTTGTCGCGTATTCCGGACGGGGAATTCGAGGCTGCCGGTGCCAGGATCGGCACGGCTGCCGATGCCGCTTCGGCCGACGTTGTCCTGAAGGTGCGCCGCCCGGCTGCGGCCGAGATTGCCGGATACAAGAGCGGTGCTGTCGTCATCGCCATCATGGATCCCTACGGCAATGACGAAGCGGTTGCCGGGATGGCAAGTGCCGGTCTCTCCGCCTTCGCCATGGAACTGATGCCGCGCATCACCCGCGCCCAGTCGATGGACGTTCTCTCATCCCAGGCCAATCTCGCCGGTTATCAGGCGGTCATCGAGGCGGCTGCGGTCTATGACCGTGCCATGCCGATGATGATGACGGCTGCAGGCACGGTGCCGGCCGCCAAGGTCTTCGTCATGGGCGCCGGTGTTGCCGGTCTGCAGGCGATCGCCACCGCGCGCCGTCTGGGTGCCGCGGTTTCGGCCACCGACGTTCGCCCGGCCGCCAAGGAACAGGTCGCCTCGCTCGGCGCCAAGTTCATCGCCGTCGAGGACGACGAGTTCAAGGCTGCTGAGACGGCTGGTGGTTACGCCAAGGAAATGTCGAAAGACTATCAGGCGAAGCAGGCAGCACTGGTTGCCGAGCATATCGCCAAGCAGGACATCGTCATCACCACGGCGCTGATTCCCGGCCGTCCGGCACCGCGTCTCGTGACGCGCGAGATGCTGAAGGCGATGAAGCCCGGCGCCATCGCCGTCGATCTCGCGGTCGAACGCGGCGGCAATATCGAGGGTGCTGTGGCCGATCAGGTGGCCGAGGTCGAGGGCGTCAAGGTCATCGGCTATGCCAATATGCCGGGCCGTGTCGCGGCCAGCGCTTCGGCGCTCTATGCCAAGAACCTCCTGACGTTCCTGGAGACCATGGTCAACAAGGACACGAAGACGGTGGTCATCAATCTCGACGACGAGCTGATCAAGGCGACGATGCTGACCTATGCAGGCGATGTCGTGCATCCGGCATTCGGCGGCGCCAAGAAGGGGGATAACTGATGGCCAGTGAAGCAATGGACAAGGCCCTCGAGCAGCTCGACCAGGCCGTCACGGCGGTGGCAACGGCTGCCGCGCATGCCCCCGAAGTCGCCAGTGCTGCGACAGGCGGGGCGATCGATCCCTTCGTCTTCCAGCTGGCGATCTTCGTGCTGGCGATCTTCGTCGGCTACTACGTCGTCTGGTCGGTGACGCCGGCGCTGCACACGCCGCTGATGGCGGTGACCAACGCCATCTCCTCGGTCATCGTCGTCGGCGCACTGCTCGCGGTCGGCATCTCGGCCAGCGGTCTGGCAACCGGTTTCGGCTTTGTCGCGCTGGTTCTCGTCTCGGTCAATATCTTCGGCGGCTTCCTCGTCACGCAGCGCATGCTGGCGATGTACCGCAAGAAGGACAAGTGAGGCCGGACGCATGACCAATATCGCAGCTTTCCTCTACCTCGTCTCCGGCGTGCTGTTCATCCTGGCGCTCCGCGGTCTTTCCCATCCGGCCACCAGCCGCAAGGGCAATCTCTACGGCATGATCGGCATGGGGATCGCCATCCTCACGACGCTGGTGCTGGCCACACCGTCCTTCATCGGCTTCGTCCTGATCGTGCTCGGTCTGGCGATCGGCGGGGGCGCAGGTGCTTATATCGCCCGCGTCATTCCGATGACCTCGATGCCGCAGCTGGTTGCAGGCTTCCACTCGCTGGTCGGCCTTGCCGCCGTGCTCGTCGCAGCATCGGCGCTCTATACGCCGCTCTCCTTCGGCATCGGCGATATCGGCTCGATCCATGCCGAAGCGCGTGTCGAGATGGCGATCGGTGCGGCCATCGGCGCGCTGACCTTCACCGGCTCGATCATCGCCTTCCTGAAGCTCGACGGGCGGATGTCCGGCAAGCCGATCATGCTGCCATTCCGCCACGTTATCAACGCCGCTCTGCTGGTGCTGATTGTCTTCTTCATCATCGGCCTTGCCGTCACCGAAAGCCATTTCGACTTCTGGGCGATCATCGTGCTGGCGCTGGCGCTCGGCGTGCTGCTGATCGTTCCGATCGGCGGCGCCGACATGCCCGTCGTCGTCTCGATGCTCAATTCCTATTCGGGCTGGGCGGCGGCCGGCATCGGCTTCACGCTCGGCAATCTAGCGCTGATCATCACCGGCGCGCTGGTCGGCTCGTCGGGTGCGATCCTCTCCTACATCATGTGCAAGGGCATGAACCGATCCTTCATCTCGGTCATTCTCGGCGGCTTCGGCGGCGAGACATCGAGCGGTGCGGCCGACAATTCCGACAAGACGGTCAAGCTCGGCTCGGCCGAGGATGCCGCCTATCTGATGGCCAATGCCTCGAAGGTGATCATCGTGCCGGGCTACGGCATGGCGGTGGCACAGGCCCAGCATGCGCTGCGCGAACTGGCCGACAATCTCAAGAAGGCCGGTGTCGAGGTGAAGTACGCGATCCATCCGGTCGCGGGCCGCATGCCCGGCCATATGAACGTGCTGCTTGCCGAAGCCAATGTTCCCTATGACGAGGTCTTCGAGCTCGAGGACATCAATTCGGAATTCGCCCAGGCCGACGTTGCCTATGTCATCGGCGCCAACGACGTCACCAACCCGGCGGCGCGCGACGACAAGACCTCGCCGATCTACGGCATGCCGATCCTCGACGTCGACAAGGCCAAGACCTGCATCTTCGTCAAGCGCTCGCTCGGCTCCGGCTATGCCGGCATCGACAACACGCTGTTCTACAAGGACGGCACGATGATGCTGCTCGGCGATGCCAAGAAGGTCACCGAAGAGATCAACAAGTCCATCGGGCATTGATTGATTTGAACGTGACTATACGGAAAGAGCCCGGTTTCGCCGGGCTCTTTGCTTTTCTGGCGCAGGCACAGAAAAGGCCCGCCGGAGCAGGCCTTTTCCTCGCGCTGAACCCGTGATCAGGTCGCAGCGGGCGCCAGCGTCATTTTCTCCACGCCGACAGCGAGGTTCAGGCCTTCCTGGGCCTGGACATTGAGCGGCTGCAGCATGAAGGATTGGTTTGTGCCGCCGGCAATCACCTTGGCGCCGGCCCCAGCGCCGAAGCTGGCATCGGCGCCGACGCCGTAATATTCGCCGGCAAGCGCGAATTGCGGGAAGTCGGTGCCGGTCTTGGCGAGCACCTGCCAGATCATCACGCTCTTGCCGGTCTGGCCGATATCGATGCCGTATTTTTCGATCTTGCCTGCGTAGACGGCCTTCGCGCCGCCGCCTGCCGGCGTGTAGGTGCAGATCAGGTTCTTCTCGGACTTGATGATGAGACCCTGACCGCCGTCCGAGCCGCAGACGAGGCGCCCGAGGCTGACATAGTCGGCAGCTGCCGCCGGTGTGGCGCAGGCTGCAGCGGTCAGCGCGGCGGCTGCGATCATCGTTTGCTTGAACATGGTCCTTCTCCTTTGAATGACCTGTTCGAAACGGGCGGCGCTTTTTATTGTTCCCGCCGGCTCTAATCGCGGGCCAGCGTGCTGCGCGTTGCCGTCAGCACCCAGAGCAGGCCTTCCGCCAGGTAATCGACCTGAACGGTGCCGCGGAAGGCAGCTGCCGCATGCATCTTGATAACCGTCGTGCCGAATCCGGAGCGCTCCGGCACTTTCACCGCCGGTCCGCTCAGTTCCCGCCAGATGAACCGCAGCATCGGTTCCGTCTGGTTTTCCACTTCGACCTCCTCCCAGGAGAAGGTCACGCGTCCCTCGGGGATCGACAATGCGCCGTATTTCACCGAGTTGGTCGCCAGCTCATGCAGCGTCAGGCCGAGATTCTGGACGGCTTCGGGCTTCAGCATGAAGTCCTTGCCGACGATCTCGATCTGCTCGACGGCCTGCGGAAAGGCGTCGAGATGGATATCCACCACCCGCCGCAGCGAGGCGCCGGCCCATTGTTCGCTGGTAAGGAGCTCGATCGACCGCACAAGGCCATCCAGCCGCTCGGCAACGGCTGCCTGAAAACCCTCGACGCTGTCGGCCTGCTTCGCAAGCTGGCGCATCATCGCCTGGGCGAGCGTCAGCAGGTTCTTGGTGCGATGAACCAGTTCGTTCATCACGAAATGCAGCCGGTCCTCGGTCTGGCTGCGATCGAAGGAGGCGTTGGACAGCGCGACGGCCACCTGGTTGGCCTCGACGACGCTGGTATCGATCGGCGCGACGATGTGGCCCTCGCCCATGCGGTTTGCCATCTCGGCGATATCGCGGATTGTCGTGCGCACCTGACGGGCCACGGCATAGGCGGCGAAAACGGCGACGGCGAGGAGGGCAATGCCGCCGATGATCAGAAAGCGCCAGGTCGTCAGGATGGATGCCTGTGCTGTGGAGATCGGCCCCCAGATTACCGTCTTCCATGACCAGCCGGGGATCTGCGCGTAGCCGAGCAACTGGTCGGGCAGGATCTTGCGGTCCTCGAAGACGCCGCGGGACGCGATGAGCGAAGGCAGGATGCGAGGATCGAAGGCGGTGCCTGGTTCGATGGCGAAGGGCCCGCCCGAGGCGACGACGTGCCCGGACTGGTCGATGACGGCTGCCGACCATCCGGCCGCAAGGCCTTCCGGCTGCAGCATCTTCGCCAGGTCCTTGGCGTTCTGGGTGATGATCAGCGCCGCTGCGTTGCCGGTCTGGACCGGCATGGTGACGTTATAGACCCACTCGCCGCTGGTGCTGCCCTGGAAAACGTTGGAGGCCTCGATCCGGCCGCTATCCATGGCGTATTTGAGCGCCGTGAGATTGCTCATCTTGCCGAGCTGCGTGCCAAAATCGCGGCGGGTATTCAGCAGCTGCTGGCCGTCCTTGTCGGTGGCGATGACATAAAGCGTATCGCCGCGCAGCGCCGTTTCGGTGCGCTGGTGGAATGATGCGTAGTCGCTGTGCTCAAGCTCCGGCGAGGTGGCGAGCAGGCGGAGCGTGGTGGCCATATCCTGCAATTGCCGGTCGACGGAGCGGGAGAGGGCGAGCGCATCCTGCGCCGTCTCGCGGCGCAGCGTGTCGCGCTGGTTGTCCTCGAGCTGCAGCAGCAGAAGCGTCACGAACGCGAAGATCGGCACGGCGATGGCGACGGCCATCGCAACCAGGTAGGTTCCGATCGTGGCCTTTGGAAACATGCGGGAACGCAGGCTCATCGGCAGGCTCTTCCACCTAGCCGGCACACACGGAATCCGGAACTTTTTCCAACAGATAGGAAAGCAGAAAACTGCATTACCGCCATCGCCCTGAACGCGTTCTGATTCCCGATAGCCTGCTATCGATGCAGGGTCATGTTAGGGGGTGGGGGATGGGGTTGCAACCTCCTAAATGAAGGTGACGGCTTTGTCGCATTTCGTACCAACGCTCACGCAAAACGCGCCAGGCGGAACGGTTCAAGGTCGCTTTCGGTCTCGCCGGTGAAAATTTCGCTTGCTGCCAGCAGCCCGGCAAGCGGTGCCAAGGTCACGCCCGAATGCATGACGGCCACGTAGAGCCCCGGGCAGCCGCCGTTGCCGATGATCGGAAAACCATCCTTTGGCGTCGGGCGGTAGCCGACGGTGAAGAATTCCATGGTCAGGTTTTCGCTGCCGGCGAGATTGGCTTTCACCTTGGCGAACAATGCGGCAGCGGTCGCCTTGTGGTCTGCGCCGGGCTCGCTGCCGCCGAAGTCGCTGCCGGCGATGATGCGGCCCTCGGCGGTCTGGCGTATGTGGAGCTCGGGCGCGATGACCAGGCCGTTCAGGCGCTTTTCGAATGGCCGGGAATGAACGATCAATCCTGCAGGTGCATCGACCGGCAGCGTGATGCCCGCCGAAGCCGCGATCGGGACAGCGCCTGCTCCGGCGGCTAGAACCACGTGGTCGGCCTCGACGATCCCTGCAGATGTGACGACGCCGGCAATGCCTTCACCACGTCTCAGGAGACCGCGGACGGCGGCCGTGACGAATTTTGCGCCGCGCGCCCCGGCATCAGCCAGCATCAGGCGGGCGGCCGCGACCGGCTCGACGGCGCCTTCTTCGGCAATATGGAGCGCGGTCTCGGGCACCTGTGTCAGTAAGGGTTCGCGCGCGGCGATCCCGGCTTTGCCGATTCGCTCGATGCCATAGCCCCACTGCATATGCTGGGTCTCATAGGCGCGCAGCTCGTCTTCAGGCAGATCCCAGCATATGCCGCCACACCAGGCAAGCGGCAGGCCGGGTAGTTCGGTGGCCAGACGCTTCCACTCTGTCATCGAGCGGCGGCGGAAGCGGAAATAGAATTCGGGATTGCCCCAGCTGGCATTGATCCAGGCGAAGGAATTGGGTGTTGCAACACCGCCGGTGTCTTCGGCGATCACGGTGACGTCGGCGCCGTCGCGGGTGAGATGCCAGGCAATGGAGGCGCCGATGATGCCGGCACCGGCGACGATCACATGCTGTTTCGCCGCCATGGTGCCGTCTCCGATGCTTCAGGATCAGCCGTTGCTGCTGGGAGCGCCGAGCCGGGCCATGCCGTCTCGCGCCGGCTGGTATTTCGGGTCGAGGCCGACAGCGTGGCGATAGCTGCGCATCGCCTTGTCCTTGTCGCCGCGGCGTTCGTAGACCAACGCTTGATTGGCCCAGGATTCGGCAACATTGCCGTTGAGCTCGATCGCGTGGTTGAAATCGGCAAACGCGTTATCGTCGTCGTTCAGCGCGATATAGGAGATACCGCGGCCGTTATACGGCTCCGGTGAATTCGGCGAAAGCGAGATCGCCTTCGAGAAGTCGTCGATCGCCTTGTCCTGCTGATTGCGCTTCTGGAAGATCAGGCCGCGATTGTGATAGGCGCGCCCGTCGGTGGTGCCGAGCTGGATCGCCTTCGAGAAGTCGTTGAAAGCCGGATCGTCCTGGCCTGCCTGGCGGTAGACATTGCCGCGGCCGATATAGGCGACGTCGTAATTCGGGTTGATCTGCAGGGCGGCATTGTAGTCGCCGATCGCCTGCTGCTGCTGGCCCATGTTGCGATAGACAAGCGCGCGGTTGGCATAGGCCTGGAAGAAGCGCGGGTTGATCTGCAGGGCCGTGTTGAAGTCGTTCAGCGCAGCCTTGAACTGGCCGGCGCGGCCATAGGCCGAACCACGGACGTTGTAGCCTTCCGGATCGCGCGGATTGGCGTTGATGACCGAAGTCAACGAGGCGATGTTCCCTTCCGAGCCCTGGGCCTTGTCGATGCGGATAACGGCATCGGAGGTGTTTTCGGTCTGGCAGCCGGCAAGGCCGACCGCGGCAAGAACCGCCAACATCGGCAGAAGCGGCGCCTTGGGCGCGCGCAAGGACCGGGACGAAGAGAACAAGAAATCAGCCATTCGTGCGCTTTCCCCATGCGTCATGTCCGAGGGCGAACGGACATGCGATCTTCAGCGGCAAATTAAAAAGGCGGCGGCGACACCAATCGCCCCCGCCAACATGCATCTGAAAACGTCGAAATAACGACGGACACGCCTTAGCGTGCAACCAGACCTTCGCGCTGTGCCCGCTTGCGAGCCAGCTTGCGAACGCGGCGAACGGCTTCTGCCTTTTCGCGAGCGCGCTTCTGCGACGGCTTTTCGTAGTAATCGCGCATCTTCATTTCGCGGAAAATACCTTCGCGCTGCATCTTCTTCTTGAGAGCGCGGAGAGCCTGGTCAACATTGTTATCGCGGACGAGTACCTGCACGAGAATCACGTTCCTTTGGTTTTGGTTGCGCCATGAGGCGACGCAGCGCCAGAGGCAAAAACATAACGTTCGCGCGGCGAGAGCCTTGCGATTGGTGATGCGGGATATCAGATCGCTTTCTGGAAGTCCAGCCGGGATGTGGACTGGTGTGGAAAAAATGGCGGATAGGGCCGCCAGCCGCACCGCCTACCCATCCATAAGGGCGAGTGGCCATTGATGCGAAAGCGTCGTAAATTCGCTGCCGCCGCGTGGCTCAATCTCAAGAGCGCTGCATGTTCATGACGCGTACGCAGCAAATCGGCGTTCTCATCGGTCTGTTGATCGTCGCGGCGCTGACGGCCCTTCGGGCGGGCGACCCTTCGCTGCTGCGGCAGGCGCGGGATGTCACTTTCGATGAGTATCAGCGGATCGCGCCGCGGCCATTCGAGCCGGTGCCTGTGCACGTGATCGATATCGACGAGGCGTCGCTCAAGGAGTTCGGGCAATGGCCCTGGCCGCGCGACCGGCTCGCGCATCTGGTCGAGCGTCTTTCCGAAATGGGTGCCGCCGCGATCGCTTTCGACATGCTGTTTGCCGAGCCGGACCGGCTTTCACCGCGGGCGATCGCCGCGGACGCCGAAGGCATCGACCCGGCCGTGATCGCGAAATTGCCCGACAACGACCAGATCTTCGCCGCTTCGATCGCTTCCAGGCCCGTCGTGCTCGGCTTCGGTCTCTCCAACGAAGGTGACTACCGTCCGCCGGTGAAGGCTGGTTTTGCCTTTACCGGTGAAGATCCGGCGGCGGCACTTCCGCATCTTGCGGCGGCAACGCCGCTTCGGCCGGGGCTGGAGAAGAATGCCGCCGGGATCGGCCACATCAGCCTCAATCCGGGCAATCCTTCGCCGGTGGTGAGGGCCGTCCCGCTGTTCCTCAGCGATGGCAGCCAGTTCTATCCCAATCTCGCCATGGAAGCGTTGCGGGTGGCGCAGGGCGCATCGACCTATGTGCTGGCGGGCGCTCCCGGGGTTGCCGGGGTGATGACCTCGGCGAAGATCGGTGATTTCGTCGTCCCGGTGACGGCCGCAGGCGAACTCTGGCTTTACGTCACGTCCGACAGGGCAGAACGCTATATCTCCGCGCGGCTGATCCTCGATGGCACCGGGCCGCCGCCCGCCGTGGCCGAGGCGATCAACGGCAGCATTCTTTTCATCGGCACATCTGCTGCCGGCCTGCAGGATATCCGCACCACGGCACTCGGAGAAAATGTGCCGGGCGTCTCGCTGCATGCGCAGACGGTGGAGCAGATCCTCTCTGGTCACTTCCTGTCGCGGCCGGATTGGGCTGACGGGTTGGAGATCCTGGCGATCGCCATACTCGGGACGCTGCTGGTATTCATAACCACCTTCGTCAGCCCGGCCGTTGCGCTCGCCTGCGGGCTGGCGATCACGGCGCTGGCGCTGGTCGCGTCCTGGTTCTGCTTCTCGGCGCTCGGCCTGCTGCTTGATCCGCTGGCGCCGATTCTCGGCGGCTCGATCACGCATTTCGCGGCGACATCGTTCCGTATTCTCGTCATCGACCGGGAGAGGCGGGAGGTGCGCCGCGCCTTCGGTCATTATCTCTCGCCGTCGCTGCTTTATAGAATAGAACACACGCGTGATGCGCTGCGCCTCGGTGGCGACGACCGGGAGTTGACCGTGATGTTCGTCGATGTGCGCGACTTCACCGAGATCAGCGAGCGGCTTCCGCCGACCGCTGTAGTCCACTTTCTGAATACGCTGCTCGATGCCTTGAGCCACCACGTGATCGCAAACGAAGGCACGCTCGACAAGTTCATCGGCGATTCGATCATGGCCTTCTGGAATGCGCCCGTCGATGTGGCTGATCACGAGGCGAAGGCGGTGCGTGCAGCGCTGGCGATGCGCGAGACGCTGGCCCGGCTGAACGCCGACGATGCCTTCGGTTTCGGTCCGGATCAGAAAGTCGGGATAGGCATCGGCATCCACACCGGTGTCGCCTGCGTCGGCAACATGGGGGCGGAAACACGCTTCAACTATTCGGCCGTCGGCGACGCGGTCAATGTCGCGGCGCGTATCGAATCCTCCTGCAAGGAGGTCGGTTTCGACATTCTGATTTCGGAGGAAACCGCCAAGCGCCAGCGCGAGATGGCGCTGCTGGAGGCTGGCGCGGTGGGGCTGAAGGGGAAAAGCACGCGGACCGAACTCTTCGCCGTCGTCGGCGGCCCGACACTTGCCGGGTCGGCCGAGTTCACCGAATTGCGACTGCTGCATGCGGAACTGCTCTCGGCGTTGCGGAGCCGCTCGCCAGCGCTCCGGCGGATTGCTGGTGCCATCAGGCTGAAAGCCAGAGCCGTGTCGCCGCACCTGCCGGATTTTTATCGCAAGCTCGCCCGCCGTGCGGATCATTTCCGTGATGCGCCACCGGCTTCGCATAAACGGCAGATCATCTAATCCTAACGGCCGCGGCTCCAGTTACCGCGATCCCTTCCGTCCCGGTTGCCGCCCCTGTCACCGCGATCGCCATCATGGTCGCGGGTACCGTGTCCGCGGCCGTGACCGTGATCATCTCCGCCATGATCGTGACCACCCGGGCTATCCGGGCTATCCGGTCGATCCGGTCTAGGTCTATCAGGTCTGTCTGGCCTATCAGGTCTGTCGGGTCTGTCCGGCCGGTGCGGTTTGTCAGGCTTGTCCGGTTTGTGGGGCCTATCCGGCTTGTCCGGCTTATGGGGCTTGTGAGGCTTATCCGGTTTTGACGGTTTCTCCGGTGGAACCGGCGGAGGCGGTGGCGGCGGCGCCAGGCGCGGAGCGGGGGGCACCGGGTCGCGCCGGTCCTGCAATGCGGCGCTCATGCCGCAGCTGGTGCCCAGCATGCCCGAGAGACGCTGACTGCCGGACAGAAACGGAAGGGCGCGATTGGTGCCGAGCGTCTGCAGCACGCTGCGATCGACATGCTTGACGTCGGTCATGCCGCCGCTGCGATCGGCGATCACGCAGTCGCAGCGCCGCGTCAGCTGCCGGCAGCCGCCGGGCCCGCAGAATTGCGCCGCGCCGTTCAGAAGCACGACGGCCGTCGTGCCATCCGGGCCGACGAAGAAATCGAAGGCGGTGCCCCTGACGCCGATCGTTCCGGCAGGGGTTAGGATCTGGTAGGCCGAGGACTTGGAGCTGCCGCTGATCCAGCGGAACGTGCCTTTTGCAGCCTTGATGCTGAGACGCTTCACGGAATCGCTGTCGTCGAAGACGTAGCGGTCGATGACGACCGATGAGCCCCAGCCGACAGCAAGCTTGGTTCCATCGCGGAAGACGAACTGCCCCAGGCCCGATTGCGAGGTGCGGATGCGATCGTCGCGATAGACGGCGGAGTTGACTTCGAGTGGCCCCTGTTCGCCGGTCACTGCGGTCTTGATCTCCACAGCTTCGCCCACGGCTTCCGCCGCCGCGGCCGTTACCGGGATCAATGACGCAAAACCGAGTGCCGCAATTGCGGCACATCGCAAAAACCACATGAAATATCCCTCACATATATGGATATTAGCATGTGCTTCGCCGCGCGGTCTGCCTGCCCTCTTGGGTTAACCCCAGGCAGGGACTGCATTTACGCGGAACTGGACGGTCTCAGGCGCGCGGCACGATCTCGCGCATGTCAAACAAAAGCCGTTCCACGTCGCAAAAGAAACGTTGTGCCGCTTTTGGATTTGCGATTTGTATGGCCACGAAGAAGAATGCCTGTCCCTAAGGAGATGATGGCGGATGCGGAAATACTCGGTCTTTGCCGTTGCGAGAGAAGCCCTCCGAGCCCACAAGGGCTGGGAGAAGCAGTGGACTTCGCCGGAACCGCGCGCGGAATACGACGTCATCATCATCGGCGGCGGCGGTCATGGTCTCGGTGCCGCCTATTATCTCGCGAAGGAGCACGGTATCACCAATGTCGCGGTGCTCGAGAAGGGCTGGCTCGGCGGCGGCAATACCGGCCGCAACACGACCATCATCCGGTCGAACTATCTCTATGAAGAGAGCATGCACATCTACGAGCATTCGATGAAGCTCTGGGAGAACCTTTCCCAGGACCTCAACTACAATGTGATGTATTCGCCACGCGGTGTGATGATGCTCTCGCACAATGTTCACGACCAGCAGTCCTTCAAGCGGCACATCCATGCGAACCGTCTCTATGGCATCGACAATGAATGGCTGACGCCGGAGCAGGCCAAGGCCTATTGCCCACCGCTCGATATTTCGGCGAGCGCCCGCTACCCGATCAACGGCGCCGCCCTGCAGCGCCGCGGCGGTACGGCCCGTCACGATGCGGTTGCCTGGGGCTATGCGCGCGCCGCCTCGGACCGCGGCGTCCATATCATCCAGAATTGTGAAGTCACCGGCATCCGCCGCGGTCCCGATGGCCGCGTCACCGGTGTCGAGACCAACCGTGGCTACATTGGCGCGAAGAAGATCGGCGTTTCTGCCGCCGGCCACTCTACCGTCGTGATGAACATGGCCGATGTCCGCGTTCCCCTGCAGTCGAGCCCGCTTCAGGCGCTGGTTTCCGAGCCGCTGAAGCCGATCTTCCCCTGCGTCGTCATGTCGAACACCGTGCACGCCTATATTTCGCAGTCGGACAAGGGCGAGCTGGTTATCGGCGCCGGCACCGACCAGTACAATTCCTACTCGCAGACCGGTGGCCTGCAGATCATCACGCATACGCTCGATGCCATCTGCGAGCTCTTCCCGATGTTCCGCCGCGTCAAGATGATGCGCCAGTGGGGCGGTATCGTCGACAACACGCCGGATCGTTCGGCGATCCAGTCGAAGACGCCGGTACCGGGGCTCTACGTCAATTGCGGCTGGGGTACGGGCGGCTTCAAGGCGACGCCGGGTTCGGCGAACCTGTTTGCGCATCTTATTGCTCGCGACGAGGCGCACAAGTTCAATGCCGGGCTGACGCTTGACCGCTTCCGGACCGGCCGCCTCATTGACGAGGCAGCGGCTGCCGCCGTGGCGCACTGATGATTGCGGAAGTCCTTCTTTCGGCGGGACTTGTCATGGGGGCGGTGCCCGCTGGCAATGTCGTGCCGGAAACCGGGGATTTCCGGCTTCAGAAGATCGAGCGGGCAGGGGGCGAGAAGGACTGGCCCTTTGTGGCGGATAGCGGAATGCTGGCCTGCGCCTTCGTTTTCCACCAGCCGGCCGTCTATTTCCTGCCGTCAGAGGGCGGTTCGAAAGACAGGGCTTATGTGATCGATACGGATTTATACGGAATGGCTTTCGCGAATATCGGCATAACGGATGTGTTGAAGCCCTATGAGAATTTCGAGCAGCTGCTCAAACGGATCGGCCCCTATGTCGCGCTTGGCAGGCGGCTTTGCAATCAACCTCCCGGAACCATCGTTTCCGGATCGGAACTCTAAGACAGGTATCACATGCTACTGATCTACTGCCCTTACTGTCAGGAAGAGCGCTCCGAGCTCGAATTCCGCGGCGCCGGCGATGCGCATATCGCCCGCCCAACCGACATCGCGTCGATCTCCGACGAGGCGTTTGAAGAGTATTTCTTCCTGCGCAACAATCCGAAGGGGCTGATCTTCGAGCGCTGGCGGCACATGAACGGTTGCGGCCGCTTCTTCAATGCGGCGCGCGACACGATCAGCGACAAATTCATCAAGACGTACAAGGCAGGCGAGCCGAAGCCTGAGATCGGCGCTGCCGCCGTTCCGCACGCCCCCGTCGAAACCTATGAAGCCGTGGTTGTCGAAGACAACCGAGAGGGAGACGCGAAATGAGCGGCGCGAACCGTATTGTAGGCAAGGGGCGTCTGACGCCTGCCAAGACCGCCCGCTTCACCTTCGACGGCAAGAGTTACACGGCGCTTGAGGGCGACACCGTTGCTTCGGCACTGATTGCCAACGGCGTGCATCTGGTCGGCCGTTCCTTCAAGTACCACCGTCCGCGCGGCATCCTGTCTGCCGGTGCGGAAGAGCCGAATGCGCTGATCGACGTTGCGCGTGACAGTGCCCGCAAGCAGCCGAACGTGCGCGCAACGGTTCAGGAAGTCTTCGACGGCATGATCGTCAAGTCGCAGAACCGTTTCCCGTCGCTCGCCTTCGATATCGGCGGCGTCAACAATCTGATGTCGCCGTTCTTCGCGGCCGGCTTCTACTACAAGACCTTCATGTGGCCGAAGGCTGCCTGGAAGCATGTCTACGAGCCGATGATCCGCCGGGCTGCCGGTCTGGGTGTCGCGCCGACCGAAGCCGATCCCGATCACTATGCCAGCCGCTACGCGCATTGCGACGTGCTGGTCGCCGGTGCCGGCGTTGCCGGTCTTTCGGCAGCTCTTGCTGCAGCCGAAGCCGGCGCAAACGTCATCCTCTGCGACGAGCAGGCGGATGTCGGTGGCGCGCTGCGCTATGACAGCGGCGTCAAGATCGACGGCGTGGATGGCTATAGCTGGGCGCAGCAGACGGCTGCCAAGCTCCGGGCGATGGACAATGTCCAGGTGCTGACCCGCACGACCGCCTTCGGCTACTACAACCACAATTTCGTGGCGCTTGCCGAGCGCGTTACCGACCACGTTTCCAACCCCGGCCGCGAATTGCCGCGCGAGCGTCTGTGGCAGGTGCGTGCCAAGCGGGTGATCCTCGCCAACGGTGCGATCGAGCGCCATATGGTGTTCCCGAACAACGACCGCCCGGGCATCATGCTGGCATCTGCCGCGCGCATGTATCTCAACCAGTACGGCGTGGCCGTCGGTGCGAAGGTCGGCGTCTACACCGCGCATGACTCGGCCTATGAGGCTGCTTTCGATCTGAAGCGCGCCGGTGTCGCGATCGCGGCGATTGTCGATTGCCGCCCGCAGCCGGGTGCCGCCGTTCTGGCCGAAGCCCGTTCGCTCGGCATCGAGGTCCTGGCAGGCCATGCGGTGCTCGATACCGCCGGCAAGCTGCGCGTCTCCTCGATGACCGTTGCGCGCAACGGCGGCAGCTCGCCGCGCAAGATCGCCATCGACGCGCTGCTGGTGTCCGCCGGCTGGACGCCCTCGGTGCATCTGTTCTCGCAGTCTCGCGGCAAGGTGAAGTTCGATGTGGAAACCGAGCGCTTCCTGCCGGGCACCTATGCGCAGGAATGCCTCTCGGTCGGCGCCTGTAACGGCACCGACGATCTGCAGCAGACGATCGAAGAATCGCTTGCCGCCGGTGAACTGATGGCGCAGGCATCCGGCAAGCAGGGCAGCGGCAAGATCAGCATCGCTGCCGAGCAGGCCTTCCAGTGGACCGGCGGCATGATCGGCGCCGCTGAAGGTGCCGGCCCCGATACCAGTGCCAAGGCCTTCATCGATTTCCAGCACGACGTCTGCGCCAAGGACATCCGCCTTGCCGTTCGCGAAGGCATGCATTCGATCGAGCACATCAAGCGCTTCACGACGAATGGCATGGCATCCGACCAGGGCAAGCTGTCCAACATGCACGGTCTGGCGGTCGCAGCCGAAATGCTGGGCAAGGATATCCCGCAGGTCGGTCTCACGACTTTCCGTGCGCCCTATACGCCCGTCACCTACGGTACGCTGATCGCGCATTCGCGCGGCGAGCTTTTCGACCCGACGCGCAAGACGCCGCTGCACCAGTGGGAAGAGGCGCAGGGTGCGGTGTTCGAGGATGTCGGCAACTGGAAGCGCGCCTGGTTCTATCCGCGTGCGGGCGAGACCATGCATCAGGCCGTTTCGCGCGAGTGCAAGACGGCGCGTGAAGTCGCGGGCGTATTCGACGCTTCGACCCTCGGCAAGATCGAGGTCGTCGGCCCTGACGCCGCCCAGTTCATGAACCTGATGTATACCAACGCCTGGGATACGCTGAAGCCCGGCAAGTGCCGCTATGGCATCATGACCCGCGAAGACGGTTTCGTTTACGACGACGGCGTCGTCGGCCGCCTGAGCGAGGATCGCTTCCATGTGACGACGACGACGGGTGGTGCGCCGCGCGTTCTCAACCATATGGAAGACTACCTGCAAACGGAATTCCCGCATCTGAACGTCTGGCTGACCTCGGTCACCGAACAGTGGGCGGTCATCGCGGTTCAGGGACCGAAGGCCCGCGAGATCATCGCGCCGCTCGTCGAGGGCGTCGATATCTCCAACGAAGCCTTCCCGCATATGAGCGTTGCCGAGTGCACGGTCATGGGTGTTCCGGCACGTCTGTTCCGCGTTTCGTTCACCGGTGAGGCCGGTTTCGAAATCAACGTTCCTGCCGATTACGGTCAGGCCGTGCTCGAAGCCATCTGGGCCAATGCCGAGCCGCTCGGTGCCTGCGCCTACGGTACGGAAACCATGCACGTGCTGCGCGCAGAAAAGGGCTACATCATCGTCGGCCAGGATACCGACGGCACTGTTAGCCCTGACGATGCCGGTCTTTCCTGGGCAGTTTCCAAGAAGAAGACCGATTTCGTCGGCATCCGCGGCCTGAAGCGCATCGATCTCACGAAGGAAGGCCGCAAGCAGCTGGTCGGTCTCGTGACAAAGGATCCGAACGTTGTTCTCGAGGAAGGTGCGCAGGTCGTTGCCAATCCGAACGAACCGAAGCCGATGACCATGCTCGGGCATGTCACCTCGTCCTACTGGTCGGAAAATTGCGGCCGCTCGATCGCCTTCGCGCTCGTTGCCGGCGGCAGGGCGCGGATGGGCGAGACGCTCTACATACCGATGCCCGACAAGACTATTGCCGTCGAGGTGACGGATATGGTGTTCTTTGACAAGGAAGGAGGCCGGATCAATGGCTGAGACCGCAATTCGTAGATCCGTTCTCGCTGGCCGTCATGGCGGCTCCTCGGCCGTCCGGTTGACCTCGGCGGCACCCGGAACGCGGGTGGCGCTGCGGGCACCGCAGGCTTCGCTTCAGGCGCTGTCGGCAGCGCTTGGCGTGACCATCCCGAACGTGCCGAAGACATCCGGCCGTTCCGGTGGACGCTCGGTGCTGTGGATCGGCCCGGACGAATGGCTTGTCATCGACGAAAGCGGTGCCGACCTGATGGCCGCTCTGTCCGGTGTCTCTGAGATGCATTCGGCAACCGACGTCTCGCACCGCAATGTCGGCATTATCGTCTCGGGTCCGGGTGCCGAGCTGGCTCTCGCCTCCGGCTGCCCTCAGGACCTGTCGCTCGCAACCTTCCCTGTTGGAGCCTGCTCGCGCACCATCTTCGGCAAGGCCGAAATCATCCTCTTCCGCACGGAAGACGATACGTTCCGTGTCGAATGCTGGCGCTCTTTTGCGACCTTTGTCTTCGGTCTTCTCAGCGAAGGTGCCGAGGACGCTGGGCACTAGGGGCGGATTGTCGATGCTGCATCATATCTCCCTCGGCGTTTCGGACATCGAACGTTCGGCGGCATTTTATGATGCTGTTCTTCAGCCGCTCGGCTACGTTCGGGTTTGGGAAGATCTCCGGCCGGGAGAGGCTGGGCAGGCGGTTGGCTACGGTGTGCCGGGTGGTGGCGACAAGTTGGCGCTGAAGCATGTCTCCGAACGGCAGCGTCCTCCTGGTCCAGGCTTCCACTTGGCGGTTGCAGCACCCGATCGCAACGCCGTCGCGCTATTTCACGCGGCGGCCTTGGCGAACGGAGGCAGCGACAACGGACGCCCTGGCCTCAGACCCGACTATGGCGAGCATTACTATGCAGCCTTTATCGTCGACCCTGATGGCCATCATTTGGAAGCCGTATTGAATTCAGCGGATTAAGAACCGCGCCAGTCTCATGCCGCCGGCCGGTCTTTCGGGTCAAACTGGGCAATGGTGATCCAGTTGGCCGTCAGCGCCGGTTTCTTCTCGTTTTCGATTTCGACCGATACTTCGTAGGTCGTCATCATCATCGCTGCGCCGCGCAGGCGCGCGTCGGCGAGGGTGAAATGGCCGCGGATGCGCGCGCCGGTCTTCACCGGCGACATGAAGCGGATCTTGTCGAAGCCGTAGTTGATGCCCATCGTCTGTTCGCGGATCTTTGGCAGAGCGTCGAAGTTCATCGCCGAGAGCAGTGACAGCGTCAGGAAGCCATGAGCGATCGTTCCGCCGTAGGGACTTTCGGCGGCTGCGCGTTCGGGATCGGTGTGGATGAACTGGTGGTCGTTGGTGGCGCCGGCAAAGGCATCGATCATCGTCTGGTCGACCGTGATCCAATCGGAGATACCGGTCTTGGTGCCGACGAGACCTTTCACGTCGGCGAGCGCAATTTCCTTACCCATACAATCCTCGTCAAAACAGCCGCGAGCATCAAGCCTTATCGCGCCTTTGTGACGGTTGCGACAAGGATTCGCGCCTGATGACCGGCCAGCTCAATTTTCCAGATAGAACATAGCGCTACGGGCAGGAAGCGATACCGTCTGATCGACTTTTTTGCTGCCGGAACGGGTCAGTTCGCGCCATGCCGCTCCGGCTGGAAGTGTGAACGATACGGGCGCGCTTGCGCGGTTGAACAGCACTGAAAGCCGGGTGGTCTTTCGCGCGGTGCCGTCGCGGGTCGCAACCATCATGCCGAAAGACGAGAGG
This sequence comes from Hyphomicrobiales bacterium, assembly GCA_900465675.1. Classification (GTDB taxonomy): domain Bacteria; phylum Pseudomonadota; class Alphaproteobacteria; order Rhizobiales; family Rhizobiaceae; genus Rhizobium. The sequence goes on from UBJR01000003.1 coordinate 71,319, forward strand.
TTCGGCGACTCCCATTCTCCTGTGGTCATCGGCTGACCTGAAGGAGACAGCCAGATGACGTCACCGTTGCCGGTGAAAAAGCTGCTTTCGGAGAAGACCACGAAACGCTTTCTGAGAGCGGAGACAAAGGCGGTGTGGGCGATCAACTCGTCATCGAGCGTTTTCCAATCCACCCAGGTGATCTCGTTGTCCTGGCAGTAGGCGTTGTTGTTGCCGCGCTGGCTGCGGCCGCCTTCGTCACCGGCGGTCAGCATGATGCTGCCGCGGCTGGCAAACAGCGTCGCAATCAGCGCCATCAGGTCGGCGCGGCGCCTTGCGATAATATCAGGATATTTCGTCTCGCCTTCGACGCCGTTGTTCCAGGAATGGTTCTCATTGTGGCCGTCGCGATTGTCCTCGCCGTTCGCCTCGTTGTGCTTGCCATTATACGAGACGAGGTCTTTCAGCGTGAAGCCGTCATGGGCGGCGAGGAAGTTGACGGTGCGGGTTGCCTGACGGCCGTCGCGGCCGAAGATGTCGGACGAGCCTGCAAGTGCGGTTGCCAGTGGTCCGGTCTTCCAGTCGTCGCCACGCCAGTAGCAGCGGATATCGTCGCGGACGCGGTCGTTCCATTCGAGGAAGGGTGCCGGAAAATTGCCGAGCTGGTAGCCGCCGGGACCGATATCCCAGGGCTCGGCGATCATGACGCGATCAGCGAGCACGTCGTCGGCTAGGATCGCCGACAGTGTCTCACCGTGACCTTCGAAGCCGGAGGCCGTGCGGCCGAGCACGGGAGCGAGATCGAAGCGGAAGCCATCGATTGCAGCGCCGAGAACGAAATGCCTGAGGCTGTCGATGATCAGCTGGCGGATATAGGGGTGATCGCAGGCGACTGTGTTGCCGGTTCCAGTATCGTTGACGAGCTCGCCCGGGCGGCCCGGCAGGTGGCGGTAGAAGGAGAGGTTGTCGAGCCCGCGCATCGACAGCGTCGTGCCGTATCGGTCGCTTTCGCCGGTGTGATTGAAGACGAGATCGAGGATGACGGCGATGCCTTCGGCATGCAGCCTGGCGACGGCGTCACGCAGCTCGGCCATGCCGCCGGGGCAGAGGCGGGGATCGAGCGCCATGAAGGCGACGGGATTGTAGCCCCAGCCGTTGGTCAGTCCGAGCGGCGGCAGGTGGCGTTCGTCGATCCAGGCGGTGATCGGCATTAGCTCGATGGCATCGACGCCGATCCGCTTGAGATGCGCAATAATGGACGGGTGGGCGAGGGCGGCAACGGTGCCGCGCTGCTTCTCAGGCACATCCGGATGCAGCATGGTGAAGGGCTTGACCGCGACTTCATAGATGAAGCCGCCGGGACGGAACAGCGGTTTTCCGGGCTTTGCCTTCTGATCGCGTGTGACGATCGCCTTGGGCATCAAGTCCTGGGTCTCTTCACCAAAGGTGCCGAGGCGCGGATCATGGCGGAACGGACGGTCGAGCTCCTTGGCGTAGGGATCGACGAGCAGTTTCGACGGGTCGAACCACAGGCCGTTGTCGGGCGCATAGATGCCGTCGGCGCGCAGGCCGTAGCGTGCGCCTTCCTTCAGATTATCGACGAAGAGGCGGTGGATGTAGCCATCCTCGCGCGCCATCGGCAGGCGCGCGACCTGCTTGTTGCCGCTCTTGTCGAAGAGGCAGAGCTGGATCTCTGCGGCATGTTGCGACCAGACTGTGAACTCGACGCCGGTCTCGAAAAGAACGGCGCCGCCTTTTGCCCTGTTGTCCGCCCGCATGTGCCCCCGGTCAGGTGATGACGGAAGGTGCGTCCCGGCCCGTGCGTTTGCGGATGTCTGCGATGGCTTCCGCGGCGGCGATCAGGTCGGCCAGCGCCTCCTGCGTTTCGATGTTGTGCCGGCTCGAATCCGGCTCGTAACGTTCGATATAGACGCGCAGGGTTGCGCCAGACGTACCAGTGCCGGAGAGACGGAAGACGACGCGGGAGCCGCCCTTGAACAGGATACGGATTCCCTGATGCTCGCTGACCGACTTGTCGACCGGATCGTGATAGGCAAAATCGTCGGCCTTCTCGGCAGTCAGGCTGCCGAAGACCTTGCCGGGCAAGGTAGGAAGCTGGGCGCGCAGATTGTCGATCAGGCCATTTGCGGCATCGGTATCCACGGCTTCATAGTCGTGGCGCGAATAGTAGTTGCGGCCGTATGTCTGCCAATGCTGGGTGACGACGTCCTGAACGCTTTCACCGCGCACAGCGAGGATGTTCAGCCAGAGCAGCACGGCCCACAGGCCATCCTTTTCGCGAACATGGTTGGAACCGGTGCCGGCGCTCTCTTCGCCGCAGATCGTCGCCATGCCTGCGTCGAGCAGGTTGCCGAAGAACTTCCAGCCGGTCGGCGTTTCATACATGCCGATGCCGCGCTTTTCGGCAACGCGGTCAGCCGCGCCCGATGTCGGCATCGAGCGGGCGATACCGGCGAGGCCGCCGGAGTAACCGGGCGCCAGATGCGCGTTGGCAGCGAGGATCGCCAGGCTGTCTGACGGCGTCACGAAGATACCGCGGCCGACAATGAGGTTGCGGTCGCCGTCACCGTCGGATGCCGCGCCGAAATCGGGCGCATCGTCGCCCATCATCTCGTCGTAGAGTTCCTTGCAGTGAACCGGGTTCGGGTCCGGATGGTGGCCGCCGAAATCGGGAAGCGGCATGAAATTGCGGACCGAGCCCAACGGCGCGCCGAGACGGTTTTCGAAGATTTCCTTGGCGTAGGGGCCGGTGACGGCGCTCATCGCATCGAAGGCGATCCGAAAACCGAGGCTGATCAGATTGCGGATGGCGCCGAAATCGAACAGCTCTTCCATCATCGCAGCATAGTCTTCGACCGAATCGATGACCGAGAGAATCATGCCACCCGGAAGCTCTTCCTTGCCGATGCGGTCGATATTGACGTCGCCGAAGTCGGCGATCTTGTAGCTGTCGATCACCTTGGTGCGGGCATAGATCGCGTCGGTGATCTTTTCGGGCGCCGGGCCACCATTGTTGACGTTGTATTTGATGCCGAAGTCTTCGGTCGGACCGCCGGGATTGTGGCTGGCGGAGAGAATGATGCCGCCGAAAGCCTTGTACTTGCGGATGATGTGGGACGCCGCAGGTGTCGAGAGAATGCCGCCCTTGCCGACGATGACTTTGCCGAAGCCATTGGCAGCAGCGAGCTTGATCGCCTTCTGGATGACTTCGCGATTGTAGTAACGTCCGTCACCACCGATGACGAGGCTCTTGCCCTGGTATCCCTCCAGCGAATCGAAGATCGACTGGATGAAGTTCTCAGCATAGTTCGGCTGCTGGAAGACCGGGACCTTCTTGCGGAGACCCGAGGTGCCGGGTTTCTGATCCTGGAAGGGCGTGGTGGATACGGACTTGTTCATTTTCTGTCACTTGCCTTTCGGGGCGAGGCTTGAATACAGGGCAGCGTAGCGTTCGGCGCTCTTCTCCCACGAGACATCCGATTTCATGCCCTGCTTTTGCAGTTGGGTCCAGACTTTTTGATCCGCATAGAGTGTCATCGCGCGGCGGATGGCCTGTAGCATACCCTCAGCCGTGACGGGAGAAAACTGTATTCCTGTCGCAGCTTTAGCGGCAATCGCGGCATGGTTAGCATCGATTACCGTGTCGTTGAGGCCGCCTGTGCGCGCAACGATCGGCACGCAGCCGTAGCGCAGGCCGTAGAGCTGCGTCAGGCCGCAAGGCTCGAATCGCGACGGAATGATGATGGCGTCGCAACCGGCCTGCATGAGATGCGACATTGGCTCATTATAGCCGATCGAGATGCCGATGCGGCCGGGATGGCGGGCGGCGGCGGCCAGAAGCGAGCCTTCAAGCGCCGGATCGCCGGAACCGAGAATCGCGAGCTTGCCGCCGAGTGCGACGATTTCGTCTGCCGTTGCGGCGATGAGATCCATGCCCTTTTGCCAGGTGAGGCGGCTGATGATGCAGAAGATCGGCGCGCCGTCGTCATGCAGCCGGAAGAATTCGGCGATCGACTTGCGGTTCTCTTCGCGGTTCTTCAGTGTCGTCGGGCCATAGTGGGTGTGGACGACGGGATCGGTGGCGGGGTTCCAGATGTCGGCGTCGATGCCGTTGACGATACCGTGCAGCGCATCGCGGCGGCTGGCGATGACGCCCTCGAGCCCCATGCCGAATTCCGGCGTCAGGATTTCGTCGGCATAGGACGGGCTCACCGTGGTGATCGCCCAGGCGGTCTGCAGCCCGCCCTTCAGGTAGCCGAGATGACCGTAATACTCGATGCTCTCGGTCGAGAACGCATGCGGCGGCAGGCGGAGGCCGGGGAAGACTTCTGCGCCGAACTGGCCCTGGAAGGCGATATTGTGAACGGTCAGGACACTCGGCAGTTCGGGTGTCGGGTAGTAGCGCATGTAGACGGGCGTCAGCGCCGCCTGCCAGTCATGGGCGTGGACGAGATCGGGACGCCAGTCCGGCATCAGGCCGGCGGCGATCTCGGCGCCGGCCAGAGACAGGGCGGCGAAGCGCCGCCAGTTGTCGGTGTAGTCCTTGCCGGTCTGGTCCAGATAGGGACCACCCGGGCGATCGTAATAAGCGGGAGCGTCGAGCACGAGGATATCGAGACCCTCGTGCTGCACTTCCAGAACCGTCGCTGGCTCTCCCAGGAGATCATCGAACTGCAGGCGGACGACGGGATCGCGAATGGCCTTCATGACGGCGGGGTAGCCGGGCATGAGGGTTTTCGTTTCGACGCCGTACCGCTTGAGGGCGATGGGAAGGGCGCCCGCCACATCGGCGAGCCCCCCTGTCTTGATCAAAGGGAAGACTTCGGACGAAACCGAAAGGACTTTCATATGTTTAAAGATCCAACTTATCGATCATAGGCTGCGTAATCAGGCAAATGCCGCTCTCGGTGCGCCGGAAACGCTTGGCATCCAGGATCGGATCCTCACCGACGATGAGGCCTTCCGGAATGACGACGCCATGGTCGATCACGACATTCTTCAGCTGCGCGCGGCGGCCGATCTTGACGCTCGGCAGAACGACGGCACCCTCGAGTTTCGAATAGGAGTTAGCGCGCACGCCTGTGAAGAGAAGGCTCTTGTTGAGGCTGGCACCGGAGATGATGCAGTCGCCCGCAACCACCGAGGAGGTTGCCGAGCCGCGGCGGTTCTCGTCGTCATGGACGAACTTCGCCGGCGGGGTGATTTCCGCATAGGTCCAGATCGGCCAGGACTTGTCGTAGATATCGAGATCGGGAACGATCGCCGTCAGGTCGATATTGGCCTGCCAGTAGGCTTCGATCGTTCCGACGTCACGCCAATAGGGCTCGTTCTCGAAGTCTGAGCGGACGCAGGAATTGGCGAAGCGATGGGCGACGGCCTTACCGTTCTTGACGATGTAGGGGATGATGTCCTTGCCGAAATCCTTGCTGGAATTCGGATCGGCCGCATCGCGCTTGAGAGCATCGATCAGGAACTTCGTGTGGAAGACATAGATGCCCATCGAGGCAAACGAGCTATCCGGCTTGCCGGGAATGGCTGGCGGATCGGCGGGCTTTTCGACGAAGTCGATGATCCGGTCGGTCTCGTCGACATGCACGACGCCGAAGCCGGTGGCTTCCATGCGCGGCACTTCAAGGCAGCCGATGGTCACGTCGGCGCCTGAATCCACATGCTGCTGCAGCATGTATTCGTAGTCCATCTTGTAGATATGGTCGCCGGCGAGGATGACCATGTACTCAACGCCGTAATCCTGGATGATGTCGATGTTCTGGTAGACGGCGTCCGCCGTGCCTTCATACCACTGCGTCTCGGAAACGCGCTGGGAAGCCGGCAGGATGTCGAAGCTCTCGTTGCGTTCCGGGCGGAAGAAGTTCCAGCCGCGCTGCATGTGGCGGATCAGCGAATGCGCCTTGTACTGGGTGGCGACGCCGATGCGGCGGATACCTGAATTCAGCGCATTCGACAGCGCGAAGTCGATAATACGGGCCTTGCCGCCGAAATAAACCGCGGGCTTGGCGCGGCGGTCGGTGAGTTCCTTAAGACGGCTTCCTCTACCGCCCGCCAGAACGTAAGCCATTGCATCGCGGGCAAGTGGCTGAATGCGCTTTTCTACCATAGTCTACTCCTCCCACCAGTCTTCAAGTCTCAGGTTCAAGCATGATCGTCGCCAATGGCGGCAAGGTGATCGTGGCGGCGATGGTGCCGCCGGCATTGACGGCTTGCACGCGCCCGCCATTGCCCTTGCCGCTGCCGCCGTAGATGTCGGCATCGGTGTTCAGAACTTCCCGCCAGCGGCCCTCGAGCGGCAGGCGGATAGCGTAGTTCTCGCGATAAACGGGTGTGAAGTTGGTGATCACAGCAACAGGCTTCTGTCCCGGCGCCTTTCGCAGCCAGGCGAAGACCGAATTTTCCTGGTCGTCGGCGATCAGCCACTCGAAACCTTCGCCTTCGCAATCGCGGGCATGCAGCGCCGGCTTCGAGCGGTAGGTAAAGTTGAGATCGCGGACGAGGCGGCGCATACCTTCGTGCATGCGGTACTGCAGGAGATTCCAGTCGAGCGACGTCGCCTCGCTCCATTCGCTCCACTGCGCGAATTCCTGGCCCATGAACAACAGCTTCTTGCCGGGATATCCCCACATGAAGGCGTAGTAGGCGCGCAGGTTCGCGAACTTCTGCCAGTCGTCGCCCGGCATCTTGGCGATCAGCGAGCCTTTGCCGTGCACCACTTCGTCATGCGACAGCGGCAGGACGAAATTTTCGGAATAGGCATAGAGCAGGCCGAAGGTCAGCTCGTTGTGGTGGAACTGGCGATGAACCGGCTCGCGCTTCATGTAGCTCAGCGTGTCGTGCATGAAGCCCATGTTCCACTTGAACCCGAAGCCGAGGCCGCCCTCATGGACAGGCTGGGAGACTTTTGGCCAGGAGGTGGACTCCTCGGCGATGGTCATGACGCCTGGATGTTCGGCATAGATGCGGGTGTTCATATCCTGGAGGAAGCGAACCGCCTCGAGGTTTTCGTTGCCACCATATTCGTTGGGAATCCATTCGCCATGCTTGCGCGAATAGTCGAGGTACAGCATCGAGGCGACGGCATCGACGCGCAGGCCGTCGAGATGGAACTTCTCGGCCCAATAAAGTGCATTGTTGACGAGATAGGACAGGACTTCGGTGCGGCCAAAATTGTAGATCGCCGTGTTCCAGTCCGGATGGAAGCCCTTGCGCGGATCCTCATGCTCGTAGAGCGCCGTGCCGTCGAACCAGCCAAGGCCATGTTCGTCGGTCGGGAAATGGGCCGGCACCCAATCCAGGATGACGCCGATGCCGACCTTGTGGCAGCCGTTGACGAAGCGGGCAAAGCCTTCGGGCTCGCCGAAGCGGGCGCTGGGCGCATAGAGACCGGTCGTCTGGTAGCCCCACGAGGGGTCATAGGGATGTTCGGTGATCGGCAGGAATTCGATATGGGTGAAGCCCATATCGACGACATAGGGGATCAGGGTGTTAGCAAGCTCGTCCCAGGACAGGAACGTGCCGTCTTGGCGAAGCTGCCATGAACCGGCATGCACCTCGTAAATGGAGATCGGCTGGCGGCGCTTGTCGGTTTCGCGCCAGTGCTTGAGATGGGCTTCGTCGTCCCAATCCTGAAGCAGCTCAGGGGCGGTGACGGAGGCCGTCTTCGGACGCAGCTCGCTGCGGCGTGCGAAGGGGTCAGCTTTCAGCGGCAGCAATACGCCGTCGTTGCCGCGGATTTCGAACTTGTAGGGAACGCCTGTCGGTACGTCGGGCGCAAAGATTTCCCAGATGCCGGCGCCTGAGCGGAAGCGCATGACGTGGCGCCGGCCGTCCCAGTTGTTGAAATCGCCGACGACGGAGACGCGCTGCGCATTCGGTGCCCAGACCGCGAAGTGGATGCCCTGCGCGCCTTCATGCTTGATCCAATGCGCGCCCATCTTGTCGAAAAGTCTCAGATGTGAGCCTTCGCGGACATAATAATCGTCCATCGGCCCGAGCACGGGACCGAAGCTGTAAGGATCGGTCACCGCCCATTCGGCATCGCCGCGGCGGGCGCGGTAGCGGACCGGTTGCTGCTTGGTGAGCTTCACCGGTCCGGCGAAGAAGCCGTCCGGATGAAGCTGCTTGAGATCGCCGACGGCGGTGCCGTCGAGTGTCATCGCCGTCACTTCTTCCGCACCGGGAATGAAGCAACGGGCTGCGAAACCATCGCCGGCCTGATGGACGCCGAGCGCGGCGAATGGATTTGCGTGCGAACCAGCGAGGATCGCCGCGATTTCGTCTGCCGAAATTTCCCAGGGACGCTTTACCTCAGGGGCAGTTTTCGGCGTTTTCATCCAGCTCTCCAGATTTCCTCGGCATATTGCCGAATCGTGCGGTCAGACGAGAACCAACCCATCCGCGCCGTATTGTTGATCGTCTTGGTGTACCAGGAGGACTTGTTGTTCCAGATCTGGTCCACCTCGCGCTGAGCGGCTGCATAGGCATCAAAATCGGCAGCGACCATGAACCAGTCGTGCGAATAGATGCCGTCGATCAACTGGGCATATCGGTTCCGGTCGTCCGGCGAGAACACGCCGCCGGCAATCGAAGCAAGCGCCTGCGACAGCTCGCGCGAGCTTTCGATGATCGCACGCGGATTGTGGCCGTCGCTGCGCACCTTCGCCACTTCATCGGCCTGCAGGCCGAAGATCACGATATTGTCTTCGCCGACATTGTCGCGCATTTCGACATTGGCGCCGTCAAGCGTGCCGATCGTCAGCGCGCCGTTGAGGCCGAACTTCATGTTGCCGGTGCCGGAGGCTTCCATGCCGGCGGTCGAGATCTGCTCGGACAGATCGGCCGCGGGAACCATGACTTCGGCCAGCGAGACGTTGTAGTTCGGCACGAACACGACCTTCAGCAGGCCGCGGACTGCCGGGTCGTTGTTGATCGTGCGGGCGACGTCGTTGATCAGCTTGATGATCAGTTTGGCGTTGTGATAGCTCGGCGCCGCCTTGCCGGCGAAGAGCTTGACGCGTGGGGTCCAGTCCATCTCGGGATGCGATCGGATCTGGTCGTAGAGCGCCACGGCTTCGATGACGTTGAGCAGCTGGCGCTTGTACTCGTGGATGCGCTTGATCTGGATGTCGAACATCGCAGACGGGTCGAGCTTCACGCCCATGCGGCTGGCGACGAGGTTGGACAGAGCCACCTTGTTGGCGCGCTTGACGGCCGCGAACTTTTGCTGGAATGCCGGATCGCTGGCAAACTTCTCGAGTGGCTTCAGCTTCTCGGCATCGTCCAGGAACTCGTCGCCGATCGCTTCGCGGATCAGGCCCGTCAGACCCGGGTTGCACTGCTGCAGCCAGCGGCGCGGCGTAATGCCGTTTGTCTTGTTGTTGATACGGTCAGGGTAGAGCTTGTGCAGGTCTGCGAAGACCGTGACCTTCATCAGGTCGGTATGCAGGGCCGAGACGCCGTTGATCGAGTGCGAGCCGACGAAGGCAAGGTTGCCCATGCGCACGCGGCGGTCGCCGCTTTCGTCGATCAGCGAGATCGAGCGGATTTCCGTGTCGGAGAAATTCTTCTCGCGGCGGGCTTCGCGAAGAACCTTGGCGTTGATTGCGTAGATCAGCTGCATGTGGCGCGGCAGAAGGCGCTCGAAGAGCGGGATCGGCCAGGTTTCCAGAGCCTCCGGCAGCAGCGTGTGGTTGGTGTAGGAAATCGTGCCGCGGACGATCTCGAAAGCCTGCTCGAAATCGAGGCCATGCACATCGCAAAGCAGACGCGTCAGCTCAGCCACCGAGACGGCAGGGTGCGTGTCGTTCAGCTGAATCGCCACCTTGTCCGGCAGCGACGTGAAGTCGTCGTACTGCTGAAGATGGCGGCGCAGGATATCCTGCAGCGAAGCGGAGGAGAAGAAGAACTCCTGGCGCAGGCGCAGCTCCTGTCCTGCCGGCGTGCCATCGGCCGGGTAGAGAACACGGGTCAGGCTTTCGGCCTTGTTGCTTTCACGGAGCGCGCCGATGTGATCGCCAGCATTGAAGGCATCGAGCAGGATCGGGTCGATCGGTTGGGCCGACCAGAGGCGCAGCGTGTTGACGCGCTTTCCGCGCCAGCCGACAACAGGCGTGTCGAAGGCGGCGGCGATGACACGCTCTGCCGGCTTCCAGACATAACGCGGCTCGCCGTCATGATCGCCGACGACGTCAACGGTGCCGCCGAAGCCGATTTCGTAAGCGCTTTCACGGCGCTCGAACTCCCACGGATTGCCGTGGGCGAGCCAGCTTTCCGGAAGCTCGACCTGCCAGCCATCTGCAAGCTGCTGGCGGAACAGGCCGTGGACATAGCGAATGCCGTAGCCATAGGCAGGGACATCGACCGTTGCCATGCTTTCCATGAAACATGCGGCGAGACGGCCGAGGCCGCCGTTGCCGAGTGCTGCATCCGGTTCCAGTCCTGCAATGACGTTGACATCGACGCCGAGCGAGGTCAGCGCGTCGCTGACTTCCTCCATCAATCCCATGTTGGAGATGGCATCGCGCATCAGGCGGCCGATCAGAAATTCCAGGGATAGGTAGTAAACGCGCTTGTCGCCGGTGGAATAGACCTTGCGCGTGGATTCCATCCACTTGTCGATGATCCGGTCACGGACGACGAGGATGGTGGCGGTCAGCCAGTCGTGCGGCTTGGCAACTTTGGCATCCTTGCCGATGCGGTAGGTGAGGCGCTCAATAATTTCTTCCGCAAGAATTTCAGGCCGGGAGCTGCGAGGAGCGGGGGAGGGGATGGTCGGCTTGGAAGCTGTTGTCATCGTCAGGTCTCGCCAATTTTGATTTGATTTCAGTATGTTATGCCTGAGGTAATCGCTTTGTCGCACACACGAATACTGTCAGTTTATGCACCGTTACCAAGCACTTGCAACAAAGGATTTAACCAAAGCAAAAATTTGCGGAACCTTCACCTTCGCCCTCACCCCGGGACTTGATTTCAATCGATTTTCCCGATTTGATACAGGGGATTAGCACACAACGAAAAGCCGCCCCGGTTTGTTCCGGAGCGGCTTTTGTTTTGGGGTAATTGGCTGGTTAGTTGGTGAGCAGCGTCAGGGCTCTCGTCGCTGTCTGAGCAATGCTATCGAAGTCATCGACGAGGTCTTCCATCGTCTCGGCTTCGAAGTAAGTGTTGCTCGATGATGCGCAGTATTGCAGCAGGCTCTTGCCCTTGTCCGGCGCCATGAAGGCGACGGTGAAGATCTGAACGCCTGCCTTCTTGGAAGCATCGCAAGCATCGCGGACATTCTTGTCTTTGGTGCTGTTCCATGTGCTGCTGTTGCCGGTCATTTCTCCGTCGGTCATAAGCACGATGTAGCGATCGACCGTGGTGTTGCCTTTCTTGGCGTGTTCCTTGCTTTCTGCGTCCGAGCCGTCGGTGCTCTTCTGGATCGCAGCGGTTGAGACCTGCACTGGCTCCGTTGCGTCAGTTCCGCCTGTCGCCTGCAGGGTCGAAACATAGGTGCGTCCAACGGATGTTCCCCAATTCATTGGGCTGACGCCAATGATCTTGTTTGAGGAGTCGCGCAGGATGCCGTTGTTGTAGGAAACGACGCCAGTGCGAACCAGCGCATGCTGCGGATCGGCCTTATCCAGGGCATCGAAGAGCTTGCCGGCGGCGGCCTTCAGCGCGTCAATCTTGATCACATAGGTCTTGCAAGTCTTGTTGTCGCTTTTGTATTTCGCGCATGTCGTCGTGTCGTAGCCCATCGATCCGGACTGATCGAGAACCAGTTCCATCGACAACGCGGTCTTTGTGTCGTTGGTGCCGCTTGTCGTCGCGCTGTTGCTAGCAAGAGAAACGCTCTTCTTTCCGAAGACGCTCATCAGCGGTGTAAGGCCCATGTTATAAGCCGCGCTGACATTGACCTTGTAGCTTTTGCCGGTGGCCGTCGTCGTCGTCACGACGTTCACGGTGACGTTGTTTTTCAAATAGGCTGCGTCGCTTGCGCTGAGGTAGTTCGCCATCTGGCCTGCAACGAAGTCCTTAGCGAGTTGCTGGGCGGCGGTGGCATCCGCGACCTTTCCGTCTGCAAGCGCGCTTGCGGCCGCGAGTGCGGCAGAATCCGAAGCTTCCTGAAGCTGCCGCTGTGAAGCGACCATGTTTGAAACGTCGATGGCGACACCCGCCGATCCGATGAGGATCGGAACGAGGATCGCCGTGAATATGCCAAAATTACCGGAGCGGTCGTGCAGCAGGCGCGTCACGTGGCTCAAAAAATGAGATTTGGGAGACATCATGTCACCTGCAAAGGGGTTGCGTTAACATGAAGGTTTACAGCCCGATTGTTACCGTACTCCTTAAGTGAAATTGTAAAATTTTATACAACTCACGATTTCGGCACAGAATTTGCGCGCTTCAATGCATTGTCGATATTGGGGACAAGGCTTTCGTGACTTCCGCCCATTAACATCTGTGGCGGTCGGCGGATCTCATTGCTTCAGCGGCACTACATCGACCGCCTGCAACGCCCTCTGCCCGCCATAGCTCTTCAGCACGCCGATCACGGGCGCCACGTCGCTGTAATCGCGGCCGTAGGCGACGACGATGTGGTCGGTGCTGGCGGGGATGTTGTTGGTGGGGTCGAGTTCGACCCAGCCGAGCGTTTCGCCACACCAGACACGCACCCAGGCATGCATGGCATCGGCGCCTTCCAGCCGCTCCTTGCCTGCGGGAGGGATGGTGCGCAGGAAGCCGGAGACGTAGCCTGCGGGGATGCCGAGGCTGCGGAGCGCCAGGATCATCACATGGGAGAAGTCCTGGCAGACGCCGCGTTTCAGCTTGAAGGCATCGAGCGGCGTCGAGTCCACCGTTGTGGCTTCGGTGTCGTAGGTGAAATCCTTGTTGATGCGTGCGCAGAGCGCCGTGGCGATCTGCAGCACGGTGCGCTCTGGCGCTGCACTCTCGCGGGCATAGTCGGAGATCGCGCGGGTTGCCGTCAGACGCGGACTGTCGCCCAGGAAATGATGGGGGGATTCCGGTTCGATGGACCAGATGCCGGCAACTTCTTCCGGCAGGCCTGACAGCGTCGGCGAGAAATCGGCCGAGATCGAATGGCTCTCCACCTGCACGCGGGCCTGCATGCGGATATCCAGTGTCTCATGCGGCGAGCGCAGCAGGAAGGAGGTCGACGGATGGCGGAAGAAATCGGTGAAATGCGATTGCTCGTCCGGCGACGGAGAGATGGTGATCGAGCCGGCGATCAGGCGCTGCCGGTCGGGCAGCGACAGGGGCATCAGGCGCATGATGTGGCGGGCGCCGGAGGCCGGGCTGTCGTAGCTGTAACCCATGTGAAGCGTGAGGTCGTAAAGCACGGCGTCACCCCAGATAGGTTTGTGCGAGAAGATCGGAGAGCGCTTCTAGCTCGCGCTCGAGCTTCTTGTAGACGTCGCCGTTCATCGTCTCCGGCGTCATCACGGCAAGACCGGAATGGAGGCGCATCGCTTCGCGGTAGAAAGGCGACATCTGGCCGTTGATGAAGGCATTCGGCAGCTGCTCCACTTCGCGGTGGATCTCGTTCACCTGGAAGAGGATCGAGCGTGGGTTGAGCGGATCGAGCGCCAGAAGGTCAGTGACAGTCAGCCGCGCGGTGTTGACGTTGTAGCGGCGGCGATGGGTCATGACACTGTCGCCGATCTCAAGCAGCATGTCGAGCGCGCCGTCGGGCGCTTCGGGGCCGGACATGTGGCCGAGCAGCCGGGTCAGATGCAGGCCGCGCTCGATGTAGCGGCCGAGCGACAGGAAGCGCCAGCCGGTGAAGCGGTACATGTTTTCGTGCACCAGACCGGCAAAGCCCGCGAGCTTGCGCAGCAGGATGGTCATGGCGTGGCTGGCGTCGTCGCCGGCGGCAACGGTCATGCGGAAGCGGCGGGCGGTTTTTGCGAGGTCGTTCAGCGCCAGCCAGCCGTCCGGCGAGAAACGGTCGCGGATGTTGCTGGCGGAATAGACGGCGCTGTCGATGTTGCGCAGCAGCGTTTCCGGCACCGGTTCCTCGGTGTCGATGTCGAGTGCCGCCAGATATTCCGAGACGTCGGCCAGCAGCGGCTGGTCCGGGTCGGCAGCTTCGGCGTAGCGGGCGTGCCAGGCGCGCAGGATGCGCAGCGCCCCTTCGGCGCGCTCGATATAGCGTCCGAGCCAGAAGAGATTGTCGGCCGCGCGGCTCGGCAGGCTGCCCGGCATGTTGCGTGTGAAGCTGCCTTCGGCGGGCAGCAGCGTGTGGCGCTCGACCGGCTTGTCGCTGACGATCCACACGTCGGCGGCCGCACCGCCGGATTGCATGGCAATGGCGGCGACATCGTCGCTGGCGCCGATGCGGGCAAAGCCGCCGGGCATGATCTGCCAGCCGTTTGCGGTGCGTGCCGCAAAGACGCGCAGCGACATAGGCCGCGGCGTCAGCTTGCCGCCGACCCAGGCCGGCGTGGTGGAGAGCGTGACGACTTCCTGGCCGACGAGCTTCGGGCCATCGGTGCTCAGCCAGTCGGAGATCGAATCCTTCGCCGTCGCGCGCAGGGATGACCCCAGCACGGATTCGCCGTCGTCGTCGAAGAAGGGGGCGCGCGAGAAGGCAGGGCCGATGACCATCTTTTCGAGATGCTTGGCCACATGCTCCTGCTCGCTTTTCTGCCCGCACCACCAGGTGGCAATCGACGGCAGCTGCAGGTCCTCACCGAGGATCCGGCGACAGATGGTGGGCATGAAGGCCAGCAGCGCGCGGGTTTCAAGAATGCCGGTGCCGAGGCCGTTGACGATCGTCACCGTTTCGGCACGCAGGGCATCGAGCAACCCGGGCGTACCGATATGCGAATTCTGGTTCAGTTCGAGCGGATCGGCATAGGCGCTGTCGAGGCGGCGCCAGAGCACGCCGATCGGCTTCAGCCCGGCGACGGTGCGTACCATGATCCGGCCGTTAACGACGGTCAGGTCCTCGCCTTCAAGTAGCATGAAGCCGAGATAGCGGGCGATATAGGCGTGCTCGTAGTAGGTCTCGTTTGCCGGGCCCGGCGTCAGGACCGCGATGCGGTCGTCGCCGGAATGTTTCATCGTCTGCAGCGTGTCGCGGAAGGCGCCGAAGAACGAGGCCAGGCGGTGCACCGGCGTTTCGGCATAGACGTCGGAGAAGGCGCGGGTCGTCGCAACACGGTTTTCCAGCGCAAAGCCGGCGCCTGACGGCGCCTGCGTGCGGTCTGCCAGCACCCACCAGTTTCCATCCGGGCCGCGGCCGATTTCGAAGGCGCAGAAATGCAGGTAGTGGCCGGTGGCCGGCTTCACACCCGCCAGCGGCCGCTGGAATTCCGGGTTCGAGGCAATCAGGCTGGGCGGCAGGAAGCCTTCCTGCACCAGCGTGTTCTTGCCGTAGATATCCGCAACGATTGCTTCCAGCAGATCTGCGCGCTGGACGAGGCCCGCGGACAATTGCTGCCATTCGCGTTCGTCGATGAGTACAGGAATATGCGACAGCGGCCAGGAGCGTTCGCCGGTGCCCTTGCTGCCATAGGCCCGGTAGAAGACGCCGGCATCGCGCAGATAGCGGTCGGCACGGGCGAAGCGTTCGGCGAGTTCGGGCTTGGGCACGCGCCCGAAGGCGGAGAGGAAGCGCTGCCAGACGGGGCGGATCGCACCGGTGTTGTCGACCATCTCGTCGGCAACACCAGGCAATGGCGCATAGTCGAGAGCCGCATCGCTGGCGCTGCGGGGATCGATTGCCTTGCGTTCCGTTGCCGGTTTCTTGCCCATTAAAACCTAGCCTAAAGCCCTGCCGGACGCCGGAGATCCAGCGTCAGAGGGAATTCTTGCGAACCCGTTTCGGCACGCGGAATGAAGCCGCCTGCGGTATGTCCCCACGGCTCGAACCGGGCAAGCCGCCGTGCTTCCGCTTCGTTGCCGTTGACTGGGAAGGTGTCATAGTTGCGGCCGCCCGGATGGGCAACATGGTAGATACAGCCGCCGATCGAACGCTTCGACCATGTATCATAAATGTCGAAGGTCAGCGGCGTATTGACCGGCAATACAGGATGCAGGCCCGACGACGGCTGCCAGGCCTTGTAGCGGACACCAGCGACGGAAACACCCGACGTGCCGGTTGGCGTCAGCGGCAGGGTGCGGCCGTTGCAGGTCACGGCGTAGCGGGCGCTGTTGCTGGTTTCGAGACGAACCTGCAGACGCTCGACCGAGCTATCGACATAGCGGACCGTGCCGCCGATCGCGCCTTCTTCGCCCATCACGTGCCACGGCTCCAGCGCCTGGCGAACTTCGAGCTTCGAGCCTTCGTATTCCACCTCGCCGCAGAAGGGGAAGCGGAACTCGAGCTGCGCTTTGAACCATTCAGAGCTGAGATCGAAGCCGTTTTCTCTCAGATCCGCCAGCACATCCATGAAGTCGGCCCAGACGAAATGCGGCAGCATGAAGCGATCGTGCAGCGAGGTGCCCCAGCGCACGAAGCCGCCATCGGCCGGGTTCTTCCAGAAGCGGGCGATCAGGGCGCGGACCAGCAGCTGCTGGGCAAGCGACATGCGGGCGTTCGGCGGCATCTCGAAACCGCGGAACTCGACGAGGCCGAGCCGCCCCGTGGGGCCGTCGGGCGAAAACATCTTGTCGATGCAGATTTCGGCGCGATGGGTATTGCCGGTGACGTCGATCAGCAGGTTGCGGAAGAGGCGATCGACCAGCCATGGCCGCGGCGTAACGCCGTGGCCCGGCATCGGCACCTGCGCCATGGCGATTTCGAGTTCGTAGAGGCTGTCGTGGCGGGCCTCGTCGATGCGCGGCGCCTGGCTGGTCGGGCCGATGAACATGCCGGAGAAGAGGTAGGACAGCGAGGGATGCCGCTGCCAGTGCAGGACCAGGCTTTTCAGCAGATCGGGACGGCGCAGGAACGGGCTGTCGCCGGGGTTCGCGCCGCCGACCACGACATGGTTGCCGCCACCCGTGCCGGTGTGGCGGCCGTCGATCATGAACTTGTCGGCGCCAAGCCTTGTGGTGCGCGCTTCCTCGTAGACGGCGGTGGTGATGTCGACGCAATCCTGCCAGTTCGCGGCCGGATGAATGTTGACCTCGATGACACCAGGGTCAGGGGCGACGCGGATGACGTTGATGCGTTCGTCCTGCGGCGGCGAGTAACCCTCGATATGAACAGGCAGGTTCAAGTCGCGGGCGGCATTTTCCGCCGCGGCGATCAGTTCGAGATAATCCTCGATGCGCTCGACCGGCGGCATGAAGACGCAAAGCCTGCCGTCGCGCGGTTCGACCGACATGGCGGTGCGCACTGCGCCGCCGATCTCGCCGATCGTCTGCTCGACGCGTGCCTGGCTGCTGTCATCCGTCTGGCGCGAGGCTTCCGGCATTGCCCGGCCGGCGGGCACCACGACATCTGCCAGCGGCTGGCGTGGAATCGAGGGGTCGGCGGTGTGGATATAGGGATAGCGTGACGGCGGAACGTAGGGCAGGGTGCCGAGCGGCAGCCGGTAGCCGACCGGGCTGTCACCCGGGACGAGGAAGATCTTGCCGCGGCGGGTGCGCCACTTTTCGCTGACCCAGCGCTGGCCCGATGCCTTGGAATTCCAGGCCTGAACCGGGAGAATGTAGCCGGTCGCGACCGTCAGGCCGCGTTCGAAGACGCGGGCGATGCGGTTGCGTTCTTCGGGGTCCTTGAGCTTGGAATTGGACGGATCGACATTTTCGGGGAGGCTGCCCTCCTTGACGATCCATTCGGCCGGGTCCTCGTAAGCGGGCAGAACCATCTCCGGTTCGATCGCCAGTTCCCGGGCGATCGCCGTCAGAAGCTTTCCGGCGTCGTCGGCGGTGACGCCGGCATCCATGCCTTCGGTTGCGATGAGATCGGGATTTTGCCAGATCGGCAGGCCGTCCTTGCGCCAGTAGAGCGAGAAGGTCCAGCGCGGCAGGCTCTCGCCCGGATACCACTTGCCCTGGCCATAGTGCAGGAAGCCGCCGGGGGCGAAGCGCTCGCGGAGCTTGCGGATCAGCACATCGGCCTTTTCGCGCTTGGTCGGCCCGACGGCGTCGGTATTCCATTCTTCGGATTCGAAATCGTCGATGGAGACGAAGGTCGGCTCTCCGCCCATGGTCAGGCGAACGTCCTGCGCCTGAAGGACGCGGTCGATTGTCTCGCCGAGCGCGTTCAGCTCGTCCCAGCTTTCATCGGAGAAAGGCTTGGTGATGCGCGGATGCTCGGCAACGCGGGACACGTTCATGTCGAAGCCGAATTCGGTGTTGGCCTCGCCGAAATAGCCGCCGGAGATTGGCGCGGCATTGCGGAAATGCGGTGTCGCGGCCAGAGGGATATGACTTTCGCCGGTCAGCAATCCCGAGGTCGGGTCGAGGCCCACCCAGCCGGCGCCGGGGAGGTAGACCTCCGCCCAGGCATGAAGATCGGTGAAATCGACTTCGGTTCCGGACGGGCCGTCCAGCGCCTTCAGATCAGGCGCCAGCTGGATCAGATAGCCGGAGACGAAGCGGGCGGCGAGGCCGAGATGGCGCAGGATCTGTACGAGCAGCCAGCTGGTGTCGCGGCAGGAGCCAAGCGCGCTTCCAAGCGTTTCCTCGGGCGTCTGCACCCCGGTTTCCATGCGAATGACATAGCCGATCTGCTGCTGCAGGCGGGCATTGAGGCCAACGACCATATCGACCGTCGGCTGGCCGGGCGTATAGTCGAGCGTTTCCAGAAAGGCCTTCAGCCGCTGCCCGGGCTCTTCCGGCTTCATGTAGATCGAGAGATCTTCGCGCAGCGTTTCCGGATAGTCGAAAGGCCACTTCGTCGCTTCCTCTTCGACGAAGAAGTCGAAGGGATTGTAAACGGTCATGTCGGCGACGAGGTCGACTTCGATCTTGAATTCGGTGACCGGGTCCGGAAAAACGTAGCGAGCCAGATAGTTGCCGTATGGGTCCTGCTGCAGGTTCACGAAATGGTTCGAAGGCGTAACCTTCAGCGAATGACTGAGGACGCGGGTCTTCGAATGCGAGGCCGGTTTGAGGCGGATGACCTGCGGCCCGAGGCGGACCGGCTTGTCATATTTATAGTGCGTCAAATGATAGATGCTGGCCTTGATCGACATATTTCGCCTTATCCGGCGCCGCGTCGTTGCACGGCTTTGCTGTTCCCAAGGGGATAGTGTGCAATGCAGCGAAAGAATGCAAGGCGCAAAGGTTAACGGCTGAAAGGCTTTACGACAGTTTTGCGAAAGCGACTGAAGCCTTGAGGCCCTTTCCATCAGGGCCGTTGGCGAGCGTCAGGCTGGCGTTGAAGAGATTGGCGATCTCCTCGACGATCGGCAGGCCGAGGCCAGCGCCCGGCGCGCCCGATTCGTTGCCGCGCGAAAAGCGCTGGCGCACGGCATCCAGCTTCTCCGCCGGAATACCGGGGCCGTTGTCCTCGACTTCAAGCGTGACGGTATCGCCGCCCCGGGAAACGCGGACGGTGACTTCAGCGCCCTTGCCGGAATAGGCGATGGCATTGCCGGCGAGGTTGCGCAAGAGTTCGCCGATCAACAGGGGCTCTGCCCGGATCACCGCAGCGCCGTCACCCTCGAAGCCCAGGTCGATACCGGTTTCGGCGGCGGTCGGGATCAGTTCGCCGGTGATTTCCTGAGCGAGCGCGGTGAGATCGATGGCCGTGGCCGTGAGTGCTTCTTTTGCTGCCGCTGCGTCGATCTTTGCCATCAGCAGCAGCTGGGCAAGAATGCGTTCGGCGTGAGCGACGGCTTGATCGCCCTTCAGGGCCGATCGATGGGCCTCGTCAAGCGTTACAGCGCGCACCGAGAGCGCAAGCTGGGTGCGGATGATCGCCAGCGGCGTGCGCAGCTGGTGACTGGCATTGCCGGTGAAATTGCGCAGGGCTTCGAGCGCCGATTGCAAGCGGACCATGAAGCTGTTGACGGTATCGACCAGCGGTTCGACTTCGCTCGGTACCAGTTGCTCGATTGGGTGCAGGTCGTCGGGGCTGCGCTCGCCGATCGCATCGCGGAGCTTGTAGAGCGGGCGGAGCGCGACGGTGACCGAAATCCAGACGATGACGGCGGCGCCCGCGATCATGAAGAGAAGGCGCAGCGCCGAGCGGAACAGGATGGCGCGGGCAAGCTGGCGGCGGGCGATGGTGGTTTCAGCAACCGTCACCGAGAAGGGAACGGAGCGGATGCCGGTGGAGGCCGACCGCCTCAAGGTGGCGACGCGGATCGGCTCGCCGCGGAACGTGTCGTCTGCAAAGCCCGCGACCTCGCCTTGCGTATCGGCGAGTGCGGGCAAGGCTTGATAGCCGGTGATGAACTCGCCGGGTGGTCCATCGACTCGGTAGAAAACGCGGTCCTGGGCGGCCGAGGTCAGCATTTCCAGGGCCACATAGGGGATATCGACCTCAAGCGTACCGTCTTCGGCCACGACGACGCGTTCGGCGATTGCCAGTGCGGAACCTGCGAGCACGCGGTCGGAGACGATATTGGATGTCTGGATTGCTTCCCGATAGGTGTCGGCGAGCGCCAGCGTGCCGATGATGGCGGTGGAGATCAGCAACCAGAAGAGCAGCCTGCGGCGCAGCGAATAGGCGGCCCTCATGCAGCCTCGGTCAGTTTGTCGAGATAGTAGCCGATACCGCGGGCGGTCTTCACCGTCAGACTGTAAGGCGCGAGCCGCTTGCGCAGACGGCTGACATATTGCTCGATGGCATTGGCCGAGATGTCGTCGTCGAAGGCGGTCAGCGACTGGATGATCGCTTCCTTGGCAACCACCTTGCCGGCGCGCATGAAGAGGATTTCGAGCAGGCCGAGTTCGCGGGCGGGGATATCGATCTGGATGCCGGCTGCGGAAAACGTGCGGGAATTGAGATCGAAGGAAACAGGGCCGTACATGACGGTTGCCGAATGCAGCCCTGCCTGACGGCGCAGCAGGACACGAACACGGGCCTCGAATTCGGCGATGTCGAAGGGTTTGATCAGATAGTCGTCAGCGCCGAGATCGAGGCCGCGGACCCGCTCTTCCGGCGTGCCGCGGGCCGTCAGGATTAGCACGGCGGCCTTGCTCTGCCGGGCGCGCATGTTTCGCAGCACTTCGAGCCCGTCCATCTCGGGAAGGTTGAGATCGAGAATCACCAGATCAAAATTTTCGGCGGCGATGACGGCATTCGCAGACGCGCCGTCATGCACGACATCGACGGCATGACCGGTCCCGCGCAAGATCGCAGACAGGCCATCGGCAAGCGCGACATTGTCTTCGGTCAGCAGGATGCGCACGGATGTTTCCTTGTTGGCAAACGAGATTACAGGGCGGGTGCGCCGCTGTCATCATCGGCCGTGCTCATTCTCACGCTGTACGTGCAGCCTCCTGCTCCTTGCGGGCGGCATCCAGCAGCCGGTGGAATCGCGGGTCCGAGCGGATGTTGTCGAGGTCGGAATCGTTCTCGAACCACATGATGTGATAGACCGAACTGCGCGGCAGCAGCTTTTCCAGCAGGGCAAGGGCCTCGTCGGTATCGCCAAGGACGGAATAGACGCAGGCGAGATTGTATTGCGCGACGATGTCGTTCGGATCGATGGCAATCGCGCGCGCTGCCCAGTTGCGGGCGCGTGCCCTGTCGCCTAGATGGGCGAGCGCGAGCGCGCCGCGATGCGACGGGCCGGAATTCTCCGGATTGAGGCTGACGGCGCGTTCGGCCCGGAGAATGCCGAGCTTCGCCCAGTTCTCAGTATCGGCAGGACGCCCCATCGACCGGTAGACGCTCATCAGGTGGATCGGCGAGACGTAATCGTCGGTCCGGATATGGGCGGCGCGGGTGAAATAATGCGCGGCGTTGGCATAGTCGCCATGCATGAAGAAGAAGCGGGCATAGTGGAAGTTCGCCTCATAGAGGTTCGGATCCAGGCTCAAGGCTCGCTCGAAAGCTTCGATTGCCTGTTCCCGCTGACCGTTCTGGTGCAGCGCAAGGCCGCGCGAGGCATGGGCTTCGGCAAGGTCGGGGTTGAGCTCGAGTGCCCGGGCGCTCGCCGTCAGGATCTGCTGCACCGAGACCTTCCCCGGATCCCAATCGCGGATCGCCGCATCGCAATCGGCGATGCCGGCATAGGCGCGGCCATAATCGGGGTCGAGCTCGACGGCCTTTTCGAACATGCGGCGGGCAAGCAGCAGATATGATTTCGTCCAGGTGTGGGAGAGCTGCCGGCCGCGCAGGTAATAGGTATAGGCCTCCACATTGGCCGTCGGCTCTTCGGCGATCGCCTTCTTTTCTTCGGGCAGCAGCCGGATCTTCAGCTGGCCGACGATCGAATTGGCGATCTCGTCCTGGATGGCGAAGATATCCGTCAGATTGCGATCGTAACGGTCGGCCCAGAGGTGGTCGCCGTTGCTGGTGTCGATAAGGTGGCTGGAGATGCGCACGCGGTTGCCTGCCATCCGCACGCTTCCCTCTAGCACATAGCGGACGCCGAGCTCCTGAGCGAGCTGCTTGATGCGGACCGACGTCCCCTTGTAGGTGAAGACGGTGTGGCGTGACACGACATGCAGGCTCGATACCTTCGAGAGGTCGGTGATAATGTCCTCGGTAATGCCGTCGGAGAAATAGTCCTGATCGGCATCGCCGCTCATGTTGGTGAAGGGCAGAACGGCGATGAAGCAGGTGTTGCGGCGCTGGGTTGCCGCGCGGCTGCTGCCGGCACCCTTGTTGATGTCGATGGTATAGACCTGCACTGGCTGCTTGATGTTCTTCAGTGCATGCTCGCCCTGCAGGTCGAAGCCGACATTAAGGCGCGTGCCGACCTGGTCGCGGACGGAGCTCGACACGCAGATGCCACCTGGCTGCGCAAGCTTTTCCAGCCTAGCCGCGACGTTGACACCATCGCCGAAGACATCGCCGTCCTGGAGAACGACGTCGCCAAGGTTGATGCCGATGCGGAACTCGATGCGCTGTTCCTTCGGCACGCCCTCATTGCGGGCCGCCATGTTTCGCTGGATCTCGACGGCGCAGGCAACGGCATTCACAACGCTCTGGAACTCGACAAGCATTCCGTCGCCTGTCAGCTTGAAAGTCCGGCCCTTGTAGTCGGAGATCCTGACATCGATCAGTTCACAGCGGTGACGATTGAGCGCCTGAAGAGTTCCGGATTCATCGACCCCCATCAGACGGCTGTAGCCTACGACGTCGGCAGCGAGAATTGCGCTCAGCCGTCGTTCCAATATCCCCTCCATGAAAACGGTCTAATTTAGCTTAACTTCTTTTATAGTTTTTGTCGCGGTAGGCCGGCAATTTTGCTTGAGCTGCGGCGAGGCTCACGCTTGCTCCTCCTTTCGACGCATGCAATCCTTTTCGGATGAGGAGACTTTTCATACTTTTACTGATGCTCTGTCCGGGCTTTGCCTATGGCAACCAGACCTTCTACCCGTCGAAATCCGGAAAGGCGGATGCGCGGGTGCTGACCGTCTATTCGTCACTCGACGAGCCTTTGGCCAAGCCGATGATCACAGGCTTCCAGGATGGCAATCCCGATGTGGCGATCCGCTATGAGGACATGCTGACGGGGGAGATCTACGATCGCATCGTGCGGGAGACCGATGCCGGCAAGAAGACTGCCGACTTTGCCTTCTCGTCCGCCATGGACCTGCAGGTAAAGCTGTCGAACGACGGCTATGCGCAGGTGAGCAACCTGCCGATGAGCGGGCAGTGGCCGAAATGGGCGAACTGGCGCAATACCGCCTATGCGCTGACCTTCGAGCCGGCCGTCTTCGTCTATCACAAGCCGAGTTTCGTACATGAGCCGGTGCCATCCTCGCGAGCCGAGTTCGTCGATTACCTGAAGCGCAAGGGAAACAGCGTCTATGGCCGGATCGGTACCTATGACATTGAGCGCTCCGGCGTCGGCTTCCTGTTCATGGCGCGCGACCAGGAACAGTTCGGTGATATATGGTCGGTGATCGGGGCGATGGGGGCGGCGGGCGTCAAGCTCTATTCCACAAGCTCGGCGATCCTGGAGCGCGTCGCTGACGGCCGCTTCGTGCTCGGGTACAATATCCTCGGCTCCTATGCGGCGGACTGGGCGGCGCGCCATCCCGATGTCGGCATCGTTTTGCCGAAGGACTATACGGTCGTCATGTCGCGCATCGGTCTTGTGCCGCAGGCCGCTGCCGATCCGGAACTTGGGCGGCAATATCTGTCCTTCTTCATGTCGAAGCAGGGGCAGACGATCATGGCGCGCGAACTGCAAATCCCGGCCGTCAGTCCAGAAGTTGCCGGCGACAATACCGCCAATACGATGCAGGAACTGCTTGGCGCCCAGCTGAAGCCGGTTCCTGTCAGTCCGGGATTGATGGTCTATCTCGATCAGGTGAAGCGGGCGCGGCTGATTGCGCATTGGAATGAGGTTCTGCGCCGGCAGTGAAGAATAGGGCGACCTTGGCGCGCAGCTCTTCGTTCTGTTCGGCGGCACCGTCATAGTCGAAGTGACCGGCATCGAGAACGAAGATCTCCTTGGATCCAGCCAAGGCATTGGCAACCGAGAACTGGCAGGGTGGCGCGACGGCGGGATCGAAACGCGCTGCGGCGACCAGCATTGGCACCTTGATGCGTGTTGCAGCCGTTGCCGCATCGAAGAAGCGCAGCGTTTCAAGCACACTGCCGTGCTTGCGCTGATATTGCTGCACGGAATCAGCGCTGCCAACCGTCGGCAACCGCAGCCAGAGCGGGCGATTCCCGAAGGTCGGAACGGCGAGAAAGCCACGATCGATCCGCGTGTCGAACGGGATCGCCAGGGCACCCAGCCCGCCGCCGAAACTGACACCTGAATAGCCGATGCGGCCTTCCAGCCAAGGATAGAGTTCGATCAACGCCGAGACGGCCAGCCAGATATCCTCGACGCAGCCGCCGATCACATAGCTGTCGCGGCTCTCGATGCCATGAAGCACATGGCCGCTGGCCTCTGAGGGAATTGGCGGGTGGGCGCTTCGCGACATGCCGCGGGCGCAGAAGAACAGGACGGCGGTCTCTTCCACAGGCACGTCGAATTCCGGCTGATCGCGTCCGCCGTAGCCATGGCCAACCACCAGGCCGCGCTTGATCGCGCTTCGCTTCGGCAGCAGCAGCCAGCCGCCGATCGCGACTCCGTCCGTCGATGCATAGGAGATATCGAGGACATTCCAGTCCGCATGCTGCAGCTCGCTGCGGGAGAGCGAGGGTTTGGGATCGGCGTTGATCGCCTTTGCGTATCGCGCATTCCAGAACGCATCGAAACCATCCGGCGCTGCCGGCGGACGGATCGATTCCAGCGCCGGCAAAGTGGCGCCATAGGTTGGGTCGAAATGAAACGGGTGCGCGCGCGGGATGGTCATGCGACATTCTTTTCCCGAAAGCGGCGGCGGCGCAAGCGTGGTTTCGTTGTGGCAGCGAGGCTTCTTTCCGCTGCCTCGACACTACTTGAGAGTATTCGAAATATGAAATGTTGATGCTGTTTCTGCAGAAGAAAATTTTACTCATGAAGTAAGAAAAACTTAGTTCATCTGAAATCATCCGAAAATGCTGTTCTTTACATCTGTTTTTACAAATTTCGTTGTTTTCATTGTCAAATTTTCTAGTCGGCATTTAGCGAAAATTAATCGAAAACCGGTGGTTATTCTCACTATGAAACGACAGGCGCGGCGTCGTCCCGAACGGCCGTGCGGGCGGCATGATGCTGCAAGCCAATTCTCACCACACTGCCAGGAGCTATGCATCGTGGATGCCCGGTTCCCCTTTTCAGAGGTTCTTTTCATGAAGCGTCCCAACGTCAAAGCATCGATGATCGGCATATTCTCGCTGATCGCCATCCTGTTTGCCCTGACGGGCTATATTTCGCTGCGCAGCCTGAGCACGTTCAACGAGAACGCCGACGATTTTGCGACCAGCTATCTGCCCGGCGTGTCCAAGGCAAACGACATCCAGCTCGCACGTTACTCGCTGCGTGGTTCATACGGCGATTACGTCATGGGCCGTACGGAAGGTGGTGCCGATGGCTTCGTGAAGAAGATCAAGACCAAGCAGGCGGCTCTCCTGAAAGCCGTCGCCGACTTCAAGGATCAGGTCAATACCGACGCCGAGCGTGAGGCCTTCACCTCGATCGACGATACGTCCTCGAAATATGTTGCGGCTGGCGACAATCTGATCGCTCTCGTTAAGGCCGGCGAAAAGCAGAAGGCAATCGATGCCTTCGACAAGGATCTCGGTCCGATCGCCGACGAACTGGCGGCAAGCGTCGACAAGGTGGTGAAGTCCAACCAGGCCCTGGCTGCCAGCGCCGCTGCCGAAAACCGTTCGGAGTTCAGCCGCACGCTTCTGCTGCTCAGCGTCATTCTCGGCGTCAGCGCGCTGCTCGTCTGCGGTGCAGCCTATTTCGGCATTGCCGGTATCGCCAATGCCATCGGCCGCATCACCGGCGCGATGCGTTCGCTTGCCAATGGCGACACGCATCTGACGATTGCTGATGCCCATCGCGGCGATGAGATCGGCGAGATGGCAAAGGCCGTCGAGATTTTCCGTCAGGCGGCGATCGAGAACATCAAGCTGCAGAGCGATGCGGAAGCAAGCCGCGTGCAGGCCGAGGCCGACCGCGCCCGCCTGACCCGCGAAGCCGAAGCCGCCGCACAGACACGCCTGGTCGAGGCGACTGCCGGTCTGGCTTCCGGGCTCAAGCGGCTGGCCGCCGGCGATCTGAGCTTTCAGCTCAATGACGCCTTCGCGCCTGATTTCGAGCCGCTGCGTCAGGATCTGAACGATGCCGTCATGCAGCTCGGAAACACAATGAAGTCCATCGCTTCGTCGGCCGGTGCGATCGACACGGGCACCCGCGAAATCGGCAGCGGCGCCGACGATCTGTCGAAGCGCACCGAACAGCAGGCCGCCTCGCTCGAAGAAACCGCTGCTGCACTCGACGAGATCACGGTCAATGTCTCGAACTCCTCCAAGCGCGCTGACGAAGCTCGCCAGGTCGCTATCCAGGCGAACGAGAGTGCGGCACGATCTGGGCAGGTGGTTGCCAACGCCGTCAACGCCATGCAGAAGATCGAGCAGTCTTCGAACCAGATCTCCAGCATCATCGGCGTCATCGACGAGATTGCCTTCCAGACCAACCTTCTGGCTCTGAATGCCGGTGTCGAGGCGGCGCGTGCCGGTGAAGCGGGCAAGGGTTTTGCGGTCGTTGCACAGGAAGTGCGCGAGCTCGCCCAGCGCTCGGCGGAAGCTGCCAAGGAGATCAAGGATCTGATCCGCAATTCTTCGGTCGAAGTGCAGGGCGGCGTTCAGCTGGTTCGCGAAACCGGCGATGCGCTGAAGACGATCGAGAACCTGATCGTCTCGATCAACCAGCACATGGATGCGATCGCGACGTCCTCGCGTGAGCAGTCCACCGGACTGAGCGAAGTCAACAGTGCCGTCAACCAGATGGACCAGGTGACCCAGCAGAACGCCGCGATGGTCGAGGAAACCAATGCGGCCAGCGCGACACTCGCCACCGAAGCCGTGCGCCTTCGCGACCTGATCGCCAATTTCAAGCTGTCGGGCGAAAGCCATCATGCCTCGTCTTCGGACGTGGAAGCCTTGCGCCGCACCGCGTCTGCGATGGCTCGTAGTGCTCCGCGGGCACCGGCGCCGGTCTATCGCAGCCACGGCAACGCTGCCGTGCAACAGGAATGGTCTGAATTCTAAGACGCAAAGGCAGATTTTCAGCACAGGATGACCTTACGGCCGGTCCGCGTAAATGCGGACCGGCCGCTTTCGTTTCCGGCGATGCCGAGCGAAATTGCGGCAAAAAAGTGTCATCAGCCTCTGGATGTGTGGCCGGTGTCAGCTAAATGACAGCTTCTTGTGGTGCGTTCGGACACTTCTTCTCCGTGGAGGCGGAGGAAGTTTCGGGAGGACTTGCCGTTCACGCGCGATCGATCGCTCGTTCGCCAGTGGCGTGTTCCCCGATCCCTGACAGCAATGACGCGGCATCTATCCGCGCTCAAGGAGGACACGTCTTGAAACATACATTTATTGCCACTCTCTTCGCAGCCGCCATCGCGCTGCCGGCCGCTGCGGCCGATTACACCATCATCGCTCCGGCAGCACCGGGCGGCGGCTGGGACCAGACGGCCCGTTCGCTGCAGACCGTGCTGCAGCAGGAAGGCATCTCCGGCAACGTTCAGGTTCAGAACGTTCCGGGCGCTGGCGGCGCCATCGGCCTCGCGCAGTTTGCCAACCAGAGCGCCGGTAACCCGAACGCCCTGATCGTCGGCGGCTATGTCATGGTCGGCGCGCTGCTAACCAACAAGTCGGCCGTGACCCTCAAGGACGTTACGCCGATCGCCCGTCTGACCGGCGAATACGAAGCCGTCGTCGTTCCTGCCTCGTCTGACATCAAGACGCTTGCCGATCTCGTCACTAAGCTGAAGGCCGATCCCGGCGCTGTGTCTTGGGGCGGTGGTTCTGCCGGTGGTACCGACCACATCACGGCTGGCCTGATCGCCAAGGCTTCGGGCGTCGATCCGACCAAGGTCAACTACGTTGCCTTCTCGGGTGGCGGCGAAGCGCTTGCTGCTATCCTCGGTGGTCAGGTCACCGCCGGTATCTCCAGCTACAGCGAATTCGAATCGCAGGTTAAGGCCGGCACGCTGCGCCTTCTCGCCGTTTCGAGCGATGCCCGCCTCGACGGCATCGATGCACCGACGCTGAAGGAAGCCGGTACCGATGTGACCATCCAGAACTGGCGCATGGTTGCCGCGGCTCCCGGTCTGACGGACGAAGAAGTCAAGGCGATTTCGGCTGACGTCGAAAAGCTGCACAAGTCTGCTGCCTGGCAGGAAGTGCTGAAGACCAAGGGTTGGGCCGACACCTACCTCTCGGGCGATGACTTCAAGGCTCAGCTCGACAAGGACGTCGCTTCGACCGAAAGCATCCTCAAAGATATCGGACTGGTAAAATGATTGAGGGCAACACCCCCTCGGCAACGAAGCGCCGCCCTGATTGGGCGGCGCTGGCTATTGCCGTGTTTCTTTTCGCCATTGCTGGCATCATGTTCTGGGATGCCTCTCATCTCAGCGCCATCGCGCAGTACGATCGTATCGGCCCGTCGACCGTGCCGGAATTCGTCGCCTTCGGCCTGGCGGCTCTCGGTCTCTGGACCGTTGCCGAAGCCTGGCGCGGTGAATTTCCCGAGCGCGAAAAGCAGGAAGTGCCGCCCGTTCTCTGGGTGATTGCCGGTCTTGCCTGTCAGATGATCTTCCTGCGTATCGCAGGGTTTTCGATCGCGACGGGTCTGCTCTTCGCCTTGACCGCGCGCGGTTTTGGCAAGCGCCAGCTGTGGATCTCGATCCCGGTCGGCATCATCCTGAGTTTCATCGTATGGGTGATCTTCGCCAAGCTGCTGCAGCTGACGCTGCCTGCCGGCTGGCTTGAACATCTGTTCTTCTAAGGTGCAGCCCCCATGAGCACTTTCGAATTCCTTCTGCAGGGCCTGGCTGTCGCATTTCAGCCGATGAACCTGCTCTTCGCCTTCATCGGCGTCATGCTCGGCACTGCCGTCGGCGTTCTGCCGGGCATCGGCCCGGCGCTGACCGTCGCGCTGCTGCTTCCGGCCACCTACAAGCTCGATCCGGGCGGCTCGCTGATCATGTTCGCCGGCATCTATTACGGCGGCATGTATGGCGGCTCGACGACCTCGATCCTTCTCAACACGCCGGGCGAAAGCTCGTCGATCGTCACCGCGCTCGAGGGCAACAAGATGGCTCGCGCCGGACGCGGCGGCCCGGCACTGGCGACGGCTGCCATCGGCTCCTTCGTCGCCGGCCTGATCGCCACTCTCGGCCTCGCCTTCATCGCGCCTTATATCGTCAAGCTGGCGCTGGTCTTCGGTCCGCGCGAATATTTCGCGCTGATGATCCTCGCCTTCGTCACCGTCTCGTCCGCCTTCGGCGACTCGGCGTTGCGCGGTTTGACGTCGCTGTTCATCGGCTTTGCGCTTGCCATGGTCGGCATCGACCAGCAGACCGGCCAAGCGCGTCTCTCCTTCGGCATCCCGGATCTTCTCGACGGCATCGAAGTGACGACGCTTGCTGTCGCCATGTTTGCCATCGGCGAAACGCTCTATATCGCCGCTCAGGGTGACAAGGTGGCCGACAAGGTCGAGGCCGTGAAGGGCTCGCTCTGGATGACCGCGCAGGACTGGAGCCGCTCGTGGAAGGCTTGGCTGCGCGGGACGATCATCGGCTTCCCGATCGGCGCGATGCCGGCCGGTGGCGCTGAAATCGGGACTTTTCTGTCCTACGCCACCGAAAAGCGCCTTTCCAAGAACCCGGAAGAGTTCGGAAAGGGTGCCATCGAGGGCGTCGCCGGTCCTGAGGCCGCCAATAACGCTTCGGCTGCCGGTACGCTCGTGCCGCTGCTGACGCTCGGCCTGCCGACTTCGGCGACCGCCGCGATCATGCTCGCCGGTTTCCAGCAGTATGGTCTGCAGCCGGGTCCGCTGTTGTTTGCCACCAATCCGCAACTCGTCTGGGGTCTTATCGCCAGCCTGTTGCTCGCCAATGCCATGCTGCTGGTTCTCAACCTGCCGCTGATCGGCCTCTGGGTGCGTCTGCTGACTATCCCGAAGCCATGGCTCTATGCCGGCATCCTGCTGTTTGCGACGCTCGGTACGATCGGCGCCAATCCGTCGGTGTTCGAGCTCGGCATGCTCCTGGCCTTCGGCATCCTCGGCTACGTCATGCGCCTGTTCGGCTATCCGATCGCGCCTGTCGTCGTCGGCCTGATCCTCGGGCCGCTTGCCGAGCAGCAGTTGCGCCGGGCCTTGGCGATCAGCCAGGGCGATCTGACGACCCTCGTCATGTCGCCGATCGCAGCCGGCCTGCTGCTTGTCGCCGCCGCGGCATTCATCATTCCGCTGATCCTTCGCTTGCGCGGACGGGGGCAGGTCCTTTCCCAGCTTGCCGCAAACGAAGACTAACAAAAAGACGGCATCCAACCCCTACCTGCGAGCCGGCCCGTGAAAGCGGGCCGGTTTTTCCGTTTGATCGGGCTGAAATGCGGAGTGTTTAATAAGTTCGCGCATCCGTTGTTTTTACAATTAGTAGATGAAAAGTGTTTCGTTGGGTTAATAGGGCTTTAATCCGTCGATGCGTATCTAGAGACAATTGTATTGGGTTTGATGCATGACGGCTTCGTCTTTGCGTCTTGCTCAAATCGAATACTTGCGACTTTAAATTTTCAGGATACCGAGATGAAACGCCCCCGCATCAAAATGCTATTGTCAGCGATCTTCGCTGTTATCGCCCTCATGTTCGGATTGCTTGCCTGGATGTCGATCAGCGGCATGAGCACGCTGAATGGCCAGACCGAGGTGATCGCTTCCAACTGGATCCCGAAAATCGCGACCGGCAAGAGCATCGAGAGCGCTTTCTACCGTCTCGACAATGCCTATTCGACACATATTCTTGCAGGCACGCCTGAGGAGATGAAGGCAGCCGAGGCGCTGATCGCCGAGCGTAACGACGCGCTGGCCAAGCAAATCGACAAATACCGGCCGCTGATCACCACCGCCAAGGGCGCGGAACTGATCAAGGCGATCGAAGGCGGCATTGCCGACTACAAGCAGGCCGCGCAGCAGATGGTGGCGCTTTCGGCAGCCGGCAAGGATGGCGAAGCGAAAGCACTGCTTTCGGGCGATATGCAGGCCAAGATGGCCAAGGCGGCCGGATACCTGAACGACCTTCTCGACTTCAACACCGCGAGCTCGGAAAAAATCCACCTAGAAGGCGCCAGCCTGTTCCAGTCGACTCTGTTCATGACCTTCGCGCTGATCGCTGGATGCGCTGCCATTCTGATTGCGGCCGTTATCTTTGCGATTACCGGCATTGCCCGGCCGATCGAAGCCATTACGACGTCGATGAAGGTTCTCGCGGGTGGCAATGATGAGGCGGCCATCCCCTTCTCGGGACGCTCGGACGAAATCGGCGACATGGCGTCGGCCGTCGAAGTGTTCCGCACCAACGCGCTTGCCAACAAGCGCCTCGAACGCGAAGGCGAGCAACAGCGCCACCTGACGGAAGAGCAGCGTCTTCGCGCAGCCGAAAGCGACCGTGTGAAGGCCGAGCAGATGCGCCAAGCGACCTCCGGCCTCGGAAACGGTCTCAAGCATCTGGCGGCGGGCGATCTGTCGTTCCAGCTGGACCAGCCCTTCGCTCCGGATTTCGAAGCTCTGCGTCAGGACTTCAACACCTCGATCACGCAGCTTGCCGATGTGCTGCGTTCCGTATCCTCCAGCGCCTCGTCGATCGACAGCGGCAGCCGCGAGATCAGCCAAAGCGCCAATGACCTGTCGCAGCGCACGGAGCGTCAGGCTTCGTCGCTCGAAGAGACGGCGGCGGCTCTCGACGAGATCACCACCAACGTTGCCAACTCGTCCAAGCGTGTGGATGAGGCGAGGGCGGTTGCGGTTCAGGCAAATCAGAGCGCGTCCAAGTCCGGCGCCGTCGTGTCGGATGCGGTCCATGCGATGGAGCGGATCGAACAGTCTTCGAGCCAGATCTCCAACATCATCGGCGTCATCGACGATATCGCCTTCCAGACCAACCTTCTGGCGCTGAACGCCGGTGTCGAAGCGGCGCGTGCCGGTGAAGCCGGCAAGGGCTTTGCGGTTGTCGCGCAGGAAGTGCGTGAACTGGCGCAGCGCTCGGCGCAGGCCGCGCGAGAGATCAAGGCGCTGATCAGCGCCTCGACCGGCGAAGTCGAAGCAGGTGTCCGTCTGGTTCGCGAAACGGGCAATGCGCTGACGGCGATCGGTGACTATGTCGTCACCATCAACCAGCACATGGAAGCGATCGCGACATCGACCCGCGAGCAGTCGCTTGGCCTCACGGAAGTGAATACTGCGGTCAACCAGATGGATCAGGTCACGCAGCAGAATGCGGCGATGGTCGAGGAAACGAGTGCGGCCGGTGCCACGCTGGCCCATGAAAGCGGCCGCCTTCGCGATCTGATCGCCCGCTTCAAGCTTGGGCAATCAGGCGTCCAGCAAGGCTATATGCCTGGGCGCGCCCGCGCCGCCTGACGCGCTCATAAGACAGCTTAAAGATGAAGCGAGCCCGGTCCTGACAAGGCCGGGCTTTTGCGTTTTGCCCCCTGCTCAGGCGTTTTTGCATGGCAGCGCTGAATTTGCGCGACTTGTGGTAGATGCTGCGCTGCATCATATGTGAGTAGTCAATAATGAAGCTAAAGCGAGAAAGACAATGTCTTACGTGAAGTCCATTCGTGAAGGTTTCCTCGGTCGCGCCTTCGCCGTTATCGGTGCCGCAAATGCAGTCAGCGCCGCAGTCGATGCAGGCCGCCGTCCGCAGGGCCGTCATCTGAAGGTGCTCGGTATCGATGCCGATGTGTTCGATCACATCCGCCGCTAACAGCCGCTGAAACCCCCGCATGAAAATAGCCCGCAACCGGTTGGTCGCGGGCTTTATTTTTGTCTTGATGGCTGCGGCCGATGCCCCGCCGCAGCCCTGCTGTCAGGCCTCTACGCTCTTGGCGTGATGGCTGGGAGCATGTCCTTCCGCCGCTTCCCTGCGGTTGTGACGGATCGAGGACCAGAGCGAGATGCCGATCAGCGTCGCGCCACCAAGGCCGGTGATGACCTCAGGGATGTGATACAGCGTCTGCACATACATGATCACCGCCAGGATCAGGATCGCGTAGAATGCGCCGTGTTCCAGATAGCGGTATTCCGTCAGCGTGCCCTTTTCGACGAGCATGATGGTCATCGAGCGCACATACATGGCGCCGATGCCGAGGCCGATGGCGATGATAAACAGGTTCTGCGTCAGGGCGAAGGCGCCGATGACGCCGTCGAACGAGAAGCTCGCATCCAGCACTTCCAGATAGATGAAGGCGCCGAGACCGCCGCGGGCGGCTTCGCTCATAGCCCGCTGCGAGGCATCCAGCAGGCCGCCGATGACTTCGACAGCCAGGAAGGTCACCAGGCCATAGATCGCGCTATACACGAAGGTGGTGGCTTCCTCGCCTTCCAGAAGCGACGAGAAGAGTAGGATGAGCAGGAGAACGACAGCGATCTCGATGCCCTTGATCGCCGCACCGCGCGACATCATCCGCTCGAGGGAGGAAATCCAGTGGATGTCCTTCTCGTGATTGAAGAAGTAGGAGAGGCCGACCATCATCAGGAATGTGCCGCCGAAGGCTGCGATCGGCAGGTGGGCGTCATTCATGATGCGGGCATATTCGGCCGGTTCGCGGGCCGCGAGGATGATCGCGTCGATCGGGCCGATCCCGGCTGCGATGACGACGATTGCCAGCGGGAAGACGATACGCATGCCGAAGACGGCAATGACGATACCCCAGGTCAGGAAGCGATGCTGCCACTCTGGCGTCATTTCCTTCAGCTTGTTGGCGTTGACGATGGCGTTGTCGAAAGAAAGCGAAATCTCCAGCACGGCAAGCACCGCGCAGATGAAGAAGACGGTCGCCATGCCGCCGATCGTGCCCGTCGATTGCCAGCCGAGAATGGCGCCGAGTGCCAGGCCGATGGCAGTGACGATGAAGGACCAGCGGAAATATCCGAGGGTCGAAGTTTGACTGGGAGACTGGTTCATGGCCGCACCTCTTTGGCGCGGACATCGTTTTTGAACGTGGGTGTGGTGGAAGAACGCGGCATGCCAGAACGGGCATGCGCGAAAGGCATGGGGAGCTTTTTCATCGATTGAAAATCCGCCGGCTCTTTGCAGGCGGTACCGACATCACGAGAGCGCCGTAAAAACTCTCGCCAGAGGGGCCCGGCACCAGTGTTTATCCGTTGCCGATGTTTTCGCATGGGGGGCAACCACGCACATCTCTGCGACGACGGACAAGCGCTTAGGTAATCAACTTATGCAGGCAGTCAAGAGGGAGGGGATGATTGCAGCCTGACTTTCTTTGGAACCATCCCCAGGCTCGCCCGTTTGGATGAGGTTGAGCGATCAGGATGATCGCGGGCGCGATCAAAAAGGAGGCCGATGATGCAGACTTCGACCCACTCCCCCGACAAGCGAACCGAGGCTGCCGACCGCATGAAGCGGGCGAAGCCGAACCGGATGCAAAAGGCGCAGGTGCTGCCACCGCATCAGGTCGATCTGACGCTGCCGCAATCCCCGAGGCACGACGTTCATGTGCCAGCCCATATGAGCGGCAGCGATCTGTCGCGCGGCGGTCCCGAGATCGCAGCCGACGCCGCAAAGGCCAAAGACAAATAGGCCGGGCTACCGGAATTTGCGACTTGGCGAACAGTTTTCAAGAACGACAGGTGAGACACGAATGAAGACAAATCTTGTGCCGCAGGACATTTCGCTCAAGCACGAAGAAGAATGGCAGGCAGTCCGCACAGCCTCGGAGAAGGACGGCAAGCGTGAATCCAAGAGCTGGAACGCAGCATTTGCAGAGTCGAAACCCTCGCGTTCCGAATCCGTAAACGCGCGATAATTCATGGAAGACGATCAGACGCCCGGTATTGCCGGGCGTTTTTGCGTTCTTATTGCTCGCCGTTGCTCTTTGAACCCTGATCACTTCCAAGTTTCTTTTCGATCTTACCGAAGGCGTAGAGCACACAGACGGCGGCAACCGTCGCAAAGACCGCGATCGGCCAATAGCCGAAACCCGTCGCAAGGCCGATTCCGCCCGAAAGCCACATGCCGGCACCCGTCGTCAGGCCTTTGACCCGGCCGCGGGAGAATACGATCATCCCGGCAGCCAGGAAGGCAACACCTGCCGTGACCGCCTCGATGACGCGCAATGGGTCGATGCGAACCTGCGGATCATCGGTGAAGCCCGGCATGTGCACAGCCTCGATCGAGATGATCGCAAAGAGAGCGGCCGCAAGGCTGACGAGAATATGCGTTCGAAAGCCGGCCGGGTGATCGCGGGCTTCGCGTTCGAAGCCGATCAGGCCGCCGAGGAGAATGGCACCGAAAAGGCGGGCGAAGATGACGGGGTAGTGGATGCGGGATTCCGGAAACATATCGGCGAGGACGAGGTCCATGGAAGCGGTTCTCCAGCGGTGAATTCGCTGACTAACGCAACCGCCGCTGCTTTGTTCGCGTCAAAAGCCGATCGTTTCTTCGTATTTGTCCCAGGAGCTATACATCGCGTAGCGGCTGAGGCCCTTGATGGCGAAGTTTCCGTAGTAGGGGCTGAGCTGGAACTCAGCGGCAGATTCGCTCATCTTCTTGACCGCGCCGACATAGATCGCCGAGGCGAGGCCTGTGCGGTTGGCGCCGTGTTCGCAGTGAATGAGAAGCGGCTTGGGCGCATCTGCCATGATCTTGGCGAGCTTCTGCGCCTCCTCGATCGGCAGTTCTTTGGATGATGACATCGGAAAATCGATCAGCGTGATGCCGCGGTCTGCGGCGGCGGCCGATTCATCGAGGTACCAGCCAGTGCGCTTTTCGTTGCGAAGATTGAGGATCGTACGGATGTGATAGCGCGACGCGTATGCCTGGATGTCTTCGCCGCTTGGCTGTGCCGACCGGTAAAGCTCGCCTGCGATGACCTCGTGAAAATTGCCGGTTGCCTGTCCGAGCGCCGCATGGGCGCCGATCAGGGCTGCCAATCCGAGTGCCACAGAAGCTGGCCAAGCGATAAAACGAAAATAACGCATACTTACACCGATCGATCTGGCGTCCGTCCAACCATCCAAATGGGGGCTCTATGTGACGGGCGCCACCCTACCCGGAAAAAATGTGCAGTGGAAGCCACGGGCTCCCGGCGCCAACCTTTCGGAAAGGATTGCCGTCCAATAATCCGGGCCTCACGGGATTCGGATCTATGGCGAAGACAGCGACGCGCGGCCGCAGCCGCAAACCTTCGGGACGGGGCAGGGGCGCGAGCCGCGGCGGCGGCATCATGCCATGGGCGGTGATCGGTCTTCTCGCCGTCGGTGGTATTGCCACCTACGACAACTGGAAGAGCGTCAAGCCGATGCTGGCAAAGGCTCCTGACGCTTCGATGATCACGGCGGCGATCCGCCCGGATGCGCCGAAGGCGCCTGCCGCAAAGCCTGAGCCGAAACAGATGGCGATGACAACGGTGCAGCCGCAGCGTCCCTTGCCACCGGCAGCCATTCCCGTGCCGGCGGCCCAGCCGGTCAAGGCATCGCCCGCCGACGTGCTGAACGGCAGTGCCACCTTCGGCTATTGCGGGCAGGGCGAACACGTCAATTGCGTCGGCGACGGCGGCGTCTTCTGGTACAAGGGCGAGAAGATCGTCGTTGCCGATGCCGTTCTGCCGGACGTTTCGGCGGCGCGCTGCGAAAACGAGCGGCGCCTCGGCTTTGCTGCCAAATCGCGGCTTTTCAAGCTTTTGAACGCCGGGCCGTTCGCCATGAACGCGGCCGGCAAGGGCGCCAATGGCGGCGCTCCAAGGGTCATCTCACGCGATGGACGTTCCTTCGGCGCGCAGCTGACCACCGAGGGGCTGGCGCGCAAGCCAGGCGCAAACGGCGCCTGGTGCGCCTGATCTGATCACTTCTGCTTGGCGGGCTTTGGCTGCGGCGTTGCGGGTGCCGCGGCAGGTGCCGGCTGCACGGGCGTCTTGCCATTGGTCTGGAAGGTCGCAGCGAAGGTGCTGTCCTTGCTCTCGGCGGTGCATTCGATGGCAACCGGCTTGCCGCCGTAGGGATTGCCGAAGGTGCAGCTGCCCGCGACCTTGACCTCACCCGTCATCTTCTGGCCGACGCCCGTCGTCACCATGGTCAAAGGGATTCGTGCATTTCCGTTGGAGGCCGGCTTGATCGCCTTGCCGTCGCCCTGGAAGCCCAGCATCTTGCCCTGCGCCGTGAAGATGAAGGTGACATCGCCATTCGGCAGCGCCACGGCGGCCAGCTCGTTCTTGCAGGGTTTGGACACATCGAGCTTGCCGACGACGAGCTTGGAGCATCGTCCGGCAAGGGTCGTCACACCGGCGCTCGGGAAGTTCTGCGTTTGGGCGTAGGCTGAAGAAGAAAGGGTCGCTGCAGACAGTGCTGCTGCGGCAATAATCAGTCGTCTCATGAGTTCAGGGGTCCTGTCATGCTGCTGGTCAGACTTTGTGACTGGCATGGTTGTGTGTCGGAATTTTGCCGCGCGCAACCCTGAAGCGCCCCAAAAAGTGAAACGGGCCGCTACAGGGGATCGCGGCCCGTTCCAGGAAGCGGGGGCGCCTTGGCGGCAGCCGCCCTCTTTATCTTCTCAGTGCCGCCGGTTGGCGTCTTCCATCGACCAGCCGAAACGCCACGCCTCATAACGCGCATACCAGACTTCAAGGGCCGCAGCGTCCCAAATGGGCATGAATTCCGGGTGTGACATAGGGTTGTCGCTCAGCCTGTAGCCCAGGATGCGGTCACGAATGCCACGCTCCTGCATGTTCAGCAGCTCTTCGATTTCCATATGCGCGCCCTCAACCGCCGGCCCCTCAGCCGACAGGGTTAAGGAAACATTTCCATTTGCTAATGTCCAGAAATGCCAGCGTCATCCCCATTATTCACAGGATTAATCAGGACGGTCTCTTGACGCGAAATGCGCACGCGCGAGCGGATCAGTGCTACTTCTGGCAGCTATTTCATTCCCGAATTTAACCCTAACGCGACAATCGAATGGATACACGCGCGTACCGCAATTATAAATCCGAGAGTGCTTATATGAGGGGTTTCGATGCGCGGTATATTTGCGAAAGCCGTCCGGCTTATCCTGCACCCGGTTTGCCTGCTGATGGCGGCCGCGCTCTTCTTCGCATTGGTCCGCTATCTCGACACGCGCTGGCGCTTCATGCCTTATACGTTTTCGATGACGCTCGTCATTGCTGCGGCCCTATTTCTGGTCTCGCGGCGATATGCATTCTCGCTCTATGCGGCGGGTTCGGTCGTTGTGCTGATCGCGCTGGCTTCGCTGGTCAAATACGACCTCAAAGGTTTTGCGCTTCACTACTATGATCTGATCTTCACCGGCGCCGACAAATCCGCGGTGAGTTTCCTCGCGTCAAACTACACGGGCATTCTGATCTCGGCGATCTGCATCCTTCTCGCGGTCATCGCAGGCCTTGCCCTGATCTTTGCTTTAGACAGGCCTCTACGGCTGAAGGTCAGGTGGCGGGCGGCTGGTCTGGCGGCGGTTCTGCCCTTGACCTATCTGACCTTCCCGCCTGCGGTCGCCGATCAGCCGGCCTACCTGCCCTACATTTCCGGCTACAACGCATCGTCTTTTTTCATCTCGCTCGCTGACATCCGCTATCCATTCGGCAGGATTGAGCTTTCCAATCACGTGGAAGCAGCCGAGATGCGGGCGATGGATGCCTCCGTGGATTGCGGCACGAAGCGCCCCGACGTCGTTCTGGTTCTCAGCGAAAGCCAGACGGACCTCGCGAACTTTCCGCAGATAAAAGCCCCGGCAGAGACGCTGGCGTCGTTCCGCTCGCAGGACGGCGTTGTTCGTCCGCTTTATGTCGAGACCTATGGCGGCGGCACCTGGGTTACCAACTTTGCTGTGATGACCGGGCTTTCGGCGACGGATTTCGGCTGGCAGTCATCCTATGTGACGCAGCTGATGGCCGGCAAGATCAAGGGCAGCTTTCCCGAGACGCTCGCCAAATGCGGCTACCGCACCGTGACCGTCATGCCGATGGAATACAACTTCGTCAACGAAGGACCCTTCCTGACGTCGATCGGCTTCCAGGATATTTATGACATGAAGGCGATCGGCACCAGAGCCGAAGCGGAGGATGACCGGCCGTATTTCGATTTTGCCCGGAAGATCATCGCCGAGGAGCGCGCGAAGGACGACCGGCCGCTGCTGATCGCGATTCAGACGATGATGACGCATGGTCCCTACGACAAGCCGATCGTGCCGTCTTCCCTGGTCGCCGAGGCGAAGTATTCCGACGATGCCAAGGCGAACGAATATGTTCGGCGCGTCATTGCCGCACGCAAGGAAGTCGCATCGTTCATCGAAAGTCTGCGCGTCTCCCCGGGCAACCGCGGCACTGTGGTTATGGAATATGGCGATCACCAATCCGAAGCGACCCGCCCCTTCGTCGAAGAATCACTTGCGGGTGAGCCCATGCTCTCCGACTTCCGCTCGATCGCCTACCGCACCTTCGTCAGCATTCACGGCTTCGGCACGCCCGTTGATATGGCGCCGTTCGCGCGGCCGCTCGATATCGGTTTTCTGTCGTCAGCGCTTGCAGAAGCAGCGCAATTGCCGTCGTCGCCATTGATCCGGGACCTGCAATCGCTGCGTAAGACATGTGGCGGGCGGTATCATACCTGCCCGGAAAGAAGCCTTGTCGATGCCCATCTCAGCATGCGGGCGAACGCCGGAATGCTGGTTTTGCGGTGAGTTT
Organism: Hyphomicrobiales bacterium; assembly: GCA_900465675.1. Classification (GTDB taxonomy): domain Bacteria; phylum Pseudomonadota; class Alphaproteobacteria; order Rhizobiales; family Rhizobiaceae; genus Rhizobium. The sequence goes on from UBJR01000003.1 coordinate 111,700, forward strand.
TCTTCATCTCTAATGTTGTAAAAATATCGTTAAAATTGCCCATAACAAGTTTTTGTTCATCTGCCGTTCAGAAAACTGTTTGGGAAAAGCACAGAGTGGCGCACACTCCTCCTTGTGAATAAGGAGATAGTGCATGATTCGATTGACCGCGGCTCTGACGCTGTTCTCAGTCTATGCGTTTACGATGTTCTTCATCGCATCCATTCCTGAGACCCCGTACCTGCAAACCGCAGCAACGACGATAACCGAAGACGCATCGCTTACGAAGTGAGTTGGGCGTAAAGGGCAGGCTTGGGGGCAAGCCTTTATGCAGGGTGGTGGCGTAAATGATACGCTGCCCTGCGGGGTGGGTTTTTATTGTGCTGGCATCGGGCACAATTCTTCAGTGGCGCTGGCGGCACTGCAAGCGCGCCTTGGGCGCGCCTTCACAAACAGCGCGATAGACTTCCGCGGATAGTTGAAATGGCTGTTATTCAAGTCATTTGCTGCTTCGCGGGTAAGCGCGGTGCGTTTTTCTCCGAGATCATCAGCAATCCACGCAGAATAAGGTCTTGCCTGGTTTTGATTCGTAGCTGCTGCCGGCAGCGATCTGTCTGTTCTGGGACCGCGCCGTGAATAAAGGGTGATTTTCCGCTTTCTTGTATCTCGAAACGACACATAACTTAACGGCAATAATGGTACATTAACTTATAATTAGTGCTTCCAGCATAATTCTTCCCTCGGTCAATGACGAATCCCTTCGTCTAGGCTCAACGATGTTCGGGTTTGGTCCTGTCGAATGTCGAGGTTTAGGAAACGGTTGCTTTAAGCACCGTGCGCATGATGCCTTGTCCTAAACATTAGCTCCCTCGAGCGATGTCTTCCGAAATATTTTGTCTATGCGTCTCGGCCATGCAGTGTGCACGGCGCGAACCCTCCGGCTATGGCTTGGAGCGCGCCAGCTTTTGCTACCCGGATGCGAGACGAAAGACACCGTCACCGCTAACGCCAGTGCAAGGGCAATTTCATGACCTCGATCGTTTCCTCTCTTTCTAATACCCAGATCAAAGCTCTGTCTGCAAAGACCATCAAGGCGTTCTCGGCTGAGGATGTCGCAACGCTTTCCGCAGATCAGCTCAAGATTTTCAATAAAGACCAGATATCTGCCCTCGAGGCCGAAGATATCGAAGCGCTCGATTCCACACAGCTCGGCGCGATTTCGACGACCGCTATCGCAGGCCTGAAGCCGGAACTGCTCGCTGCACTCGATGCCACGAAGATCGGTGCTCTCGGAAACGCCCAGATCGCGGCGTTCAGCGCCACGCAGATTGCTGCTCTTACCCCTGATCAGATCGAAGGCCTTACAGCCGACCAGATCAAGGGCCTGAACGCGACGCAGATCGGCTCGATCAGCGCTGACGACATCAAAAAGTTTTCGGCTGACGAAGTCGGCGCCATCGGCGCAAAGGCAATCGGCGGCCTGAAGAACGAAGCCATCGCCGTGCTCAGCGATGACCAGATCGGCAAGCTCAGCGCCGACCAGCTCAAGCAGGTCACGACCAAGCAGATCACCGCCTTCACGTCTGGCCAGCTTGCCAAGCTCACCGATGATCAGATCGGCGCATTGTCGGCAGCCCAGGTCGGCGCACTCACCAACGATCAGATCGGCGGCCTGACCGCCGGTCAGATCGGCAAGCTCAGCAACGCTGCTGTCGCCGGTCTCAAGGCTACGCAGATCACGGCGATGACTGCCGATCAGGTTGCCGGTATCACTGCAGGTCAGAGCGCTCTGCTGAGCGCCGCGCAGGTTGCGGGCTTCAGCGCCACGAACATCACCAAGCTGACCGACGATGCAGTTGCTGGTCTGGCCGCCAAGGCAATCCCTGGTCTGAAGAACGAAGCAATCGCCGTTCTCAGCGAAAGCCAGGTCGGCAAGCTCAGCACCGACCAGCTCAAGCAGGTCACGACCAAGCAGATCACTGCCTTCACGTCTGGCCAGCTTGCCAAATTCACCGATGATCAGATCGGCGCATTGTCGGCTGCCCAGGTCGGCGCGCTCACCAACGACCAGATTGGTGGTCTGACTGCCGGTCAGATCGGCAAGCT
>UBJR01000018.1 GCA_900465675.1 Hyphomicrobiales bacterium
ACATTGCGAGCCGATTGACAGATAGGGGGAAGAGATTGATGAGGTGCGTTGGGGATCGTGCGAACCACTAACATGGCCGTGCCTCGCCCAAAGCAGCCAACAACTCGGTTTTGGTCGTATATCCGGCCTGCAGAAGGTCGAATAGGCGCGATGCCAAGGAGCATCCCTCCATGCTGTCCGGAGTGACGCGGTGCGTTGCACAGTACTCAGCCATGGCCTCGAATACCGGGGTCACGTCATCATTGAACGAAATCGCGCGGAATAGCTCCGACATAGATCGCCCTCCCTGTTAGAGGGGCGAGAGCTGGTACCAACTCCCAAGCGGTCGCTGCCATTGCATTCCGACCGACGATCCAACATAGGCCCATCGGTCAGCACTGCCAATTAACTTTGACATCGTCCATTAGCGGACGAACACCGCATCGGCGACCGATTGATCCGAGGCGGTCGACGGTCCACCTCCCCCTCAGCAGATCGCCGTCATTTGCCGAATATGATTTGCCACCTCAGTGGCCTTGTATGGCTTGGGAAGAAATTTTCCATCTATGTCAAACGCACTGCCCGCCAGGTCATGATGCCCAGACGTCAAAATGATCTTGATCGGCGGCCATCTGTCGCGAACGAAGGCGGCGAGCTTAATCCCATCCATGCTGCCTGGCATATCGATGTCGGTGAACAAAGCGTGGATCGTAGGATTCGCCTGAATGATGGCAATAGCTTCGTCCGCGTTAGACGCCTCGAACACAAGGAAGCCCTCGTCCTCAAGCTCACCGGCGATCGATATCCGCAGGAGTGGCTCGTCTTCTACGACAACCACGGCGATAGGTTTAATGTTCGCTGCCATTTCTTCTCTGTGAGAATACGTCGTAGGCCAACTCAACCGATTGTACGGTTGCGAACATAACTGTCCTCAAGCTGTTCGGGTTCAAGTTGTCAATAAAAATAAAGATATGTCTTTGCGTTGGAAGAATAGGATCGCCAGAAATTCCGGTACGACGAGAAGCCGATTTGAAACATCAGTGAATAATGAAAAAGCGCCCGCCGAATATCGGCAAGCGCTCCAGAATTGGCTGTCCGCTATCGGTTAGAGAGAGGCAGCACGTGCGATGTTGCGGATGTCGCTGCGATCAATACCGAGATCGTGGAGTTCGCGATTGGACATGCGGCCCAGTTCGGAGACCGTCTGACGATACTTGCGCCAGTTCTTCAGAGTGCGTGCTACGTTCATGACTATCCCCTTTCGTGGGCTTTCGAAACACAGCTGCCAGTCCTTGGCGCTTCATTTGTCTCGATGACCACTATGTAATGGAGGTCCGGCTAATTTTGCAGCGCTAAGGCGCGATCCCAGCCATGCAGAAAGCGCATAACCTGATTAAAAAGTCATCAAGTCACCGCGTTGCGTGGATCAACCATGGCAGAAGATTTGCCGCCGCTGCCGGCGTACTGTCCCATGAGAACGGCAGCGCGCTGATCGCTCCTTCTTTCAGCGAAGCCCTAGCGACTGGAAACGTGGATTGCGCCGGCGTCGCCAAAGATGCGATGGAGGGTCGGTATCTGTCGGCTTTGACCATTACCGAGACGATGATTTCGCCGCCGAGCGCAGCATCCATTCTAGTGCCGTGGTTTACCGAGGGAGCATCGCCACCGTTTGGTATTACTCCCGAGCTGTTCGAGTGGCCGCTGGGTTCCACAAAAATATCGGCGCGGTCTAGCCCCGCGTGTTGGACCAGATGTTCGATAGCGAGGTCGGCACCCTCGCGAGCCTGAAAAGTTGCGGTAACGGTCTTCGTGCTCTTGTCCGACATAACGATCTCCATTCAATCTCTGTCTAAGGGCTGGCCGTCCCTAATGTTCCCTCCGGATCCGGAACGTATGTTCGCCGAACGTGTTACGGACTGATATCGACATCGGAGACATTGGACTCTCATGACTTCGGCGGGCTGGTCCAAGACAGTTGTAGTGCAAATCAGACCACGATCGGGTTTTATACCTGTTTCGAACACGCGGACCGCATTTGACCTTCTGATTTCGCGATGGCCAGTCACTTCCGGAAAGGCTTTCTGGGCCGCCCAGGAAATCTGCCTCGCAGCGATGGATCGCAGGGTGCCACACGAAGACGCGCGGCTTGCATTTATCGCCGCCGCGAAGGAAGCAAACATCTCTATGGACTGAGATTGCAGCGTCACCGGGCACCAGCAAGACTGGTGAAAGAACCCGCGGACTGGAGAACATCGTGACGCTGATCGAGGTCATTAATCTGTGCCGTGAAGACTTGGCTGACGAGTCCATAGGAGTTCGCCGCAGCTGGGAGGATTTGTTTCGGTACACTCTCAAACACTACCCGGAGCGAACCGCCCTCGGCCAATTCAACCCGAACGATCTCGAAAAACGATTGCTGGCTTCCGGAGTGAATAGAGCCATCGTCAATGGTTACGTGATGCGATGGCGAGAGGTGATCGAGCGACCTAGAAGCAGGGCCGCCGAATAACCATCAGGCCATCGCGTATTCCCAACCATCGTCAGCCAGTACTCCGCAGTCGGGGAAGGGACCACCGTTACGATCTTCCTGCCTCGTCACGCGGCTGCGGAAGCCAGTCCGGCCACCGCAAAGGCGGAACCTAGCGACTTCCAGTCCGAAAGTGGAGAGACCGTACTGGTGATTGGCGACGAGGCATTGGTCCGCATGCTGGTCGTCGATGTACTCGGGGACGCCGGCTATTGCACGTTGGAAGCCGGTGACGGTCCGGAAGGATTAAAGATACTGCGTCCGGACGTGAGGATTGATCTCCTGATCACAGACGTCGGGCTACCGAACGGAATGAACGGCCGGCAGGTCGCCGACGCGGCGTGTGAGCTTCGTCCCGAACTCAAAGTCATGTTCGTGGACTGGCTATGCCGAAACCGGGGTTCTCGGGCATGGTCATCTCGAACCCGGCATGCAGGTCACCACCAAGTCTTTCGACATAGGCACACACACGAAGCGGGTACAGGAATTGATCAAGTCCTGATCGGGGGCGAAATCTTCTTTGAACGGGCGATGGATGGGCCGCAATCGAGGCCCTATCGTCCGTCTCCATCGCGAGCGGTGTCCTGCCAGCCGACCTCGCAAACAGTCTGCGGGGCCATTGCTACCGGCCTCGAGATCGATGATGCGATCTACGACAACTGCTTTGGATCGGCCGCATCTATCAGTTCTCAGAAGCCCTGGCTCGGCTCGGGATGCTGCTGACGGTCGCCGAGACAGGGTCACTGGCCGGGAAACTGCCTTCGAGCCCCTCCTCTAATTCGTCTTCCAATTCCGCCTGATCTACCGTTGGCTAGCGTTCGGAACGGCCCCGAGGCCGTTGCTGCCGGCATCAAAGTTCCCATTGCTGAGTGCATCGTAGCGATTGATACTGCCCTCGGGTGATCCCATCGCCAGCATTTCGGATAAAGATGCCGCCAGTCCCTGCTCACCCGAATTGTCGACCGCCATCTTCTGAAAAACGGCCGCCATCCCATCAAATACTCTTGCACCAGGCGCATTCGCGCCGAGGAAGGCGGCGATCTCTTCCATCTCGGCCACCCAGCGATAAGCCTTCGGATACATATCAGGAATGCTTGTCGAAAGCTTCGCCAAAAGCTGGGGCTGGCTTTCAGCCAGTTCGGACATGAGCGCCCTGTCAGCTCCGCTCTTTGCCGCAGCCAAGAGCATCGTGGTCGCCAATCCAATCAAGCCTTTGTTGATGCCCGCATAGCTCATCTTCAGGCCAGAGGCTGCACCCAAGCCGCTATCTATCAAACGAGCATCGAGACCGTATTCCACGAGGACCGGGACAACCTGCCCGGCTGCCCCGCTGACATAGAGGCGTGGGCCGTACTTGCCCGGCTCCGGCGGTCCACCGATGATACAGCCATCCAGCACGATCGTGCCGCTTTGATCGAAAGCATCAGCAACCTTGGCCACCGTCTCTGGCGACACGGCGTTGCAGTCAATAAAGACGCCGACAGACTTCTCTGCACGCGCTAGCCTGCCTATCTGTTCGGCTACAGCCAATGCCTGTGATGGCGGAACGATGGACATAATGATGTCCGACGCCAGCAGTGCTTTTAGATCAGCGTCCTTGATCCCCGAAGCCGTCGCCCGTTCTCGTGTTTGAGCCGAGCGACCTTCAAGGTGAGTGACGATCTCTGCGCCCGAGCAGAGCAGTGTCCTGGCCACAGCACTGCCCATCGCACCCATTCCAATCACTGCGATCTTCGTCACGGCATCTCTCCAGCGTTCTTGTTCATCTCGAAACTAGAGGCGCCAGAGTTTGGTGCAAGCGTGGGGAACCGGTCTTGTCAGCTAAAGGACATTCGTTTTAGGGCAAAGATCGCCGTTAGACCATGTCGCGGAACAACCTTGCGAGATTACACATTCTATTGAAAACACGAACCGTCGGATCGGATCGATCTTGGAAGCACCACCCCTGCAACGAAAACTCGCCGCGATTTTGGCCGCGGACGTCGAGGGTTACTCGCGGCTGATGCATGTCAACGAAGAGCGAACCCTTGCAATACTCACAAGCCATCGGACAGTGGTCGATGGGCTGATTGAAAGTGCGAACGGCCAGATATTCGGAACGGCCGGCGACAGTGTCCTTGCCGAATTTCCAAGCGTCGTCCAGGCGTTCAACTGCGCGATAGCAATTCAGCTTGCCATCGGCCGCGCGAACGCCGATGAGGCGCCAGATCATCAGATGAATTTCCGCATTGGCATCAACATCGGAGACGTGATGGTCAAGGATGGAGACATTTTTGGCGATGGTGTCAACATCGCGGCGCGCCTTGAGGGCTTAGCCGAGATTGGCGGAATCTGTGTGACGAGGGGTGTTCGCGATCACCTCCGCGATCGGGTCGCGGCCAAATTCGAGGACATGGGGGAGCATAGCGTCAAGAACATTCCCCGGCCTATTCGCGTATTTAAGGTGTTGTTTGACCCGGGCTACGACCCCATGCTGTCAGTGCCGAAATCCATCGACTCGCCGTCGAAGGACGCGACAATGGTCGTTGAGGGCGACGCCGCCGAGGTGGCGTTCTGGGAGTCGATCCGCGACGACGATGATGGTGCAGAGCTTCGAATCTATCTTGAGCGCTATCCAAACGGAACCTTTGCCGACCTCGCCCGGACACGCCTTGATCGTGGCCCGACGACCAGCGAGGATCCCGCAGTGGAGGTGTCGTTTTGGGAAAGCGTTCGCGACAGCGGCAATCCGGAAATGATTGAAGCTTATCTTCGACGCTATCCGACCGGGAAATTTGTAAGCCTTGCTGAGATTATTACAGGTCAGAAGTCGCAGTGAGCACAAAAGCTCGATTGCACGATGGGCAACATGCGAGGATCGATCGAGATGACGTCTTATCGCTTCAAGACTTCATTACTCCTCAAAATCTAACAGATGCAGCAACCTGCATGGAATGCATGCGTTCGTACGACAGTGATCGTGAGCGACGATGGAACATCAGAGGGGTTGGCAGCATTAGGCGCAATGATGAAAACATTCCTTCTCAACTCCGTCATCTCCCTCGCGTCGGTGGGAGCAGTTCACGCTCAAGATTTATCGCGCGAGGTGATTAATAACGCTGATCTCTCATCCTTCTCGTCTGAGATTAGCAAGGAAAGCGCGCCGAACGACCAGCCCGATCCCGTGACCATTCACCTTCAGGTGTTGCTAGATCGTGCTGGCGCATCTCCGGGGGTCATTGACGGACTGGATGGCGCAAATGTTCGGAAAGCCATCTCGGGATTCGAAATGCTGCAGGGACTTCCGGTCGACGGGAAGTTGGACGCTGACGTTGTAGCGCGTCTTTCCGATGATAAGGGCGTCGTCGGGCCCTACATCATTTCCCCTGATGACGGCGACGACATCGTTGCAGAGATTCCGAAAGACTACGCCGAACAGGCAAAAATGACCCATCTAGGGTACACCAGCATCGCCGAAAAATTGGCTGAGCGTTTCCATATGGACGTCGACCTTATGTATGCGCTGAACCCGATAGCGCAATTTGTCCCTGGCGAAACGTTGTCCGTGGCCGTAATCGGCGCTCCCCGAACAGGAAACGTTAAGCGGATTGAGGCGCATCGCAAGGCAGGCGAGCTTGTTGCCTACGATGCGAACGACAAAGTCCTGGCCATATATCCCGCGACAATTGGCAGCGAGGATAATCCCTCCCCTTCAGGCAAGCACAAGGTCAACGGCGTGGCTCGCAATCCGCCATATGTCTACAATCCCAAAATCAACTTTCAGCAAGGCAAGAACAAGACGAAACTCACACTTCCGAGCGGTCCTAACAACCCGGTGGGCACCGTCTGGATCGATCTTTCGGAACCGACCTACGGCATCCACGGTACGCCAGAACCGTCACTGATCGACAAGGCCGGCTCTCACGGATGTGTCCGGCTTACGAATTGGGACGTCGAAGAGCTGAGCAGCATGGTCAAACCTGGGGTCATTGTCGAGTTTGACCAGTAGAATGTTGGCGACGCTTATGCCGCGGCCTGGGTCACCTAGCTTAAATCGCCCTATTGTCAGCATTGAGCTGTGTTGAGTGCCTTGATAGACCGCAGCAGCCGTGGTGAAAAAAGGAGGTCGGCGATGATTGCTGACCTCCTTACCTCAGAGGGCCCTAAGGAAGGCCAGTGACGGCATAAAGAAGTATTCTCCACCGTTCATGGTGACGGCTCGCTGCACAGCGGGTGTCGTCATCAGGGCAGCGGGATTTCCCCACTCAGTCGTTCCCTCCATGTCTGGGCGTTGGCCGTCACTCGGCATCTGGCCGATAACGGGGTCGACACCGGGCGAAGGAAAGCCGGCCGGCACCCGTGGGAAACCTGGGTTATTCGCCCAGTTCTTTTGCGTGAACTCGAACTGGTTGCCGATATCGCTGTTAAAGGCCATAAACAGAAGGCCGACGTTTTTGTCCGGCTTGTTGTCAATCCGGCCGTCATTCGGATTGTCAGTCCTGACGCCATAGGTCTGTCCTCGTCGCGCCATTAGGTGCTTGCGTTCACCATCCTGATCTTCGAACCCGCCCGACCCACGTGGATTGGTTTTCCTGATATGTCCGGAGAACGGACACTTCGCGCCGTTCTTGTCGCTGAAATAGTTGAAGTTGTTGGGCACCGGAGATTCAACTCCGTCTTCGAACTGCATAGTGACGGGGGTGCCGTCCTCAAAGCGGCCGACAACCATGGCTCCCGCTATTTCGTTTTCTGCACCGAAGAGCCGATCGGCCAGCTTCTCCTCTTCCTCCTTGAAGAGCCGAACATTTTGCTCGAGTTTGCGATAAACGAAATAGCTTCCAAAATGCACGGTTGGATCGGGGGCCGCCGGATCAGCGACGATGACCTGGCCAAGCGGGAAGTCGGGGTTCCAGTTTGCGGTCCCATCGGTCCCGTTCTCCTCGCCCTCGATATCTTCTGTGAGGAAGAGCGGCTGGCTGCGTCCATCGACATAGCCGAAATGCTCGATCCCTTGGCCGTTGTTGTTGTGCAGGCCCAACCCATCCTGCGAGCCGACAATTTTGACGCCGTAGGAGCTGTTGATCAGGTTGACGACTTGGTCGTGCGCAGCAACCTTTGTCTCGTTGAGCATATCTCCGATAAGGACAACGGCGTGAATGTCATCGCCAAAGTACGGGTCCCAGGTACTGGCATCGGGATCGTTTAGCTCGGACATCTGCATCCCGCTACCAAAGAGACTGTCGCCCGGTGTCTGGGTTATTCCGAGTTTGTCGTAGCCCTTCTTTGTGAGACCAACGCCGACATAGGGTGTTCCAGCCACAGGCGGCGTTGACTTGAACGCCTCGATTTCGTCCAGGTGTTGCTTGGCCGATTTCATCATCGAATTCGATAAAGTCTTGAGAAAGCTCTTCGAACCCGCTTGATCGTCGAATTGGAGAAAGAGTAGGGTCAAGAACTCCCGAACGTGAGCTTTTATGATGTTGGGTTGTAGACTATCCAGCATAGTTGCATCGTCGGGCGCTGCATTCTTCCAGGATATAGACGTGTTCAACGTTACTGACATCTTGCGCTCCTCCATTAGAGACGGCGCATGGAGGCTCTGACCATGTATTAGAGTCAACGCAACTATGATTTCTGGGTTTATATTTTCCAGTTGCGTTGAGCGGGAAAGACCTAGCCCCCTTCGAGATTTAGGGGAATTTGACCTGATCTGGACCAAACTCGCGGTGTTGTCCCGGGGAACTTTCCGGCTGTCGCTCGGGGCATCGGCGCAATTCCGGACACCGAGATAGTGTTTAATCTACCTCCCGAGGCAGGTCTTTACGCACTTCGACCCAGTCCGCGAAATGGGGTTCGGTGTCCTCTGCCAGTTCTACGGGGCGCTTCATCTCGGGAAAATGACCTCCCTCGGCATGGTCTCCCCATCGCACAACGGTGGAGACGCGTTCCACCCATGAACGCGGAGGCATGGGCAACTCCTTTGCAAAAGGCGATAGGGGGGCGGGCGTAGTGATCCGCTGGCCCGGTTGGAAAGACAAAGGATGTCCCCGGCTCTCCTTGCAAAGCCGCAATGACACTCCAGCGACCACATGGAAATCTCGGTCAGCAGTGTGTGCATACGGAACGCCTTTGGAGGTTTGGGCGTCCTCGTAATCATTATCACATTGACGATGTTTGGGCTGCGGTCTGAGCCAAATTTTTGCGCGATCCTATCTAAACTTTCGAAGCAACTCTTTTTGCCGAATGTTCGTCGAACGGTCCTGCAAGGAACCAATACAGGTCAACCCGCGTTTATGGGGCGCTGGCTTGTTCCTCTGCCGGCTATGTCACTCTCGCGACTCGCCCCGCCACAAGCGGGGCTTTCTTTTGAATTGCTGAAGCGTGACGACCGATGGCCGTCTCGGTCATGCCGGCCAAGTCGAGCTAGGCCGGTGCACTCAAGTGATTGGATCCACGGCGGTGACGCAGGGATTACGGTTTGCACTTGTCCCCCTTGCGATATGGGTGCGTTTCAGTTTCAAAATTCTACTAAAACGCTAGTGACTTGAGGCGGTAGCCTGGTGCATCGACAGCGAGCGGCCTCGCTAAGGACCTAGACGGGGGAACCTTCACGCGACATGTTGCATTGTCACAATATGGGAGTGATGGAGGAGAGCATGAACGATCGGACAGCCGGATATCTGATCGCAGCTGAGGTCAGTGGATTATTCTGGATCGCGGCCGCCGTTGCAGCGTGGAACCTTTTTTGAACGTCACCACGGGGCAAAGCGGCGACAGCCATTGCAAGGTTGTCAGCCACGGAGGCCGGAGGCAGCAAGTGGGCATCGAAAAACTGATCTTCGACGCGAGCGCGTGGGTTCCTAACAACCCTTCCCTTCCCGTTTTGCTTTACCGTGGCGTCTTCATCACCAAGGATGGATCGGAGGAGTTTGCGAGACTGTTTGCTTCGCATGGCTGGACGGGACTGTGGCGGAACGGTGTGTTTGACTACCAGCATTATCATTCGGGCGCGCATGAGGTGCTAGGCGTCGGCAAAGGCCACGCCAAGCTGCTGATCGGCGGGCCTGATGGGAACGAAATCGACTTGAGCGCTGGAGATTGTATTCTTCTCCCAGCCGGCACAGGCCACATGCGGATTGATGCTAGTGACGATTTTGAGGTAGTCGGCGCTTATCCCAGTGGACAAGAAGCGGACATCCAAACTTCACCGCCTTCAAAGGCAGTTTGCGCCCGGATAGCCCGCCTACATCTGCCCGAGACTGACCCCGTGCAAGGGACCAGCGGTCCCGCTGTCGTCGCATGGTCACGGCCAATCTAGTTGGTTGGATGCCTGAGACTCCCTACTCCGAGGCTGTTTTCGGACCGAAGGTCGCCAGATCTGGTCGGCTTGAAAGTTGCGATCGTTAGCACGTCTAAGGACTTCGATGGGTCGGCAACCCTTTGGCTTTTACGAATGCTTGACACTTGGAAGCTATCGTCCGTGAGCGCGATAGATAGTGCGTTCGCGTTTCTCTCCCTTAGGGTTCAGCATGACATCTCCCGCGATCTCTTTGTCAGCCGCGATCTTGATTTTAGCCCTTCTGGTGGCTGCAAACCCCTTTGGCCACGATCTTGTTGACCCGCAGACGACAGCAAGCATTGAGACCCACTGAAACTCCTATTTCTTATTGTCGTGGTCGACAGCTATTCAGTTGTCCGCATAGTCAATAATTCGAATTTCGAACCAATCCGTGTCCAATTTTTAGGAAGCAACGTCTCAAAATTGGTGAAGTGGCGTCTCTGCATCTCGGTCTGTGTTGCAGAATGCAGACCTTTCCAGCTGTTCGAAATTCTTGAATCTAGGAAGACTGAGCCCACAGCCGGGGCGCTCTGCCGGTCCAGCCCATATCTGGGGATTGGACCGACTTGCATAAAGGGGTAGTTCCCTGGCAGGAACCTGGAGCGAGCGCGACAAAATGAACTCGATAACTAGGACCGGCTGCACCCGTGCTCAAGCTGCGCGTAGCGCGTTAACGAGCAAACTGGGATACCTGGCTATCGCCGCGCTTGCGATGTTGGTGTGGGCAAGCGAAGAAGCCCCGCTGTCTACCGAACACCTCGCCATGAGAGACGCTGCGGTCCGTCAGAGTCTGCACTGACGGAATCGAATGGGTGTGCGGCACTCGGGCATGTCTACGCCCATCAGGCGCTAGCATCAGGGTATGCCCATCGTCGGTACTCGGTCTCCGAGAAAGCCGACGATAAGTACGTAGACATATTCAAAGGCTGGCAGTCGATTTTCATGGCATCCTACTGGACACGCTGGAGACCGAGAGGCAGACGGGATGGTCGATTTCGTCAATCTGGACGACTGCGCCCGGCGAGGCCAACGCCGGCCTCGCCGGTAATAAATCAAACCATCCGCCAATCAGTCGTCGCGTTCGCCTTCGTCGCCTCCAGTGGATTGAAGCAATCTGAAGACCGCGTTTTGAACCTTGTCCGGCGACGCCGCGAAATATCTCAGTAGCCGTTGGCCCCGTTTGGTCATGGCCAAGTCTGTCGACTTTGGCCGCAGCGGCACCTCAGCGGACGCAACTTCCCCCGATCCTTCTTCCAAGAAATAAAGGATCGAAACCCCGAAGAGGGCGGCGACGTTGTTGAGCGTCGTGGCTGCAATGCGGTTTGCACCCCGTTCATATTTTTGAACCTGTTGAAATGTGATCCCAAGATGGTCGGCTACGACTGTCTGACTTAACCCAGCAGAAAGGCGCGCGACCCGCAGGCGCATTCCGATGAGGGCATCCATGTCGGTCACGCGGCGTGGGTTATGGTCTGGATTACTAACGTTAGCGATGTCGCGGCTCCCATTGGTTGAGAAAAGCCAACTCTATCAGTCGGCCCTGATTATGCGAGAGGTTTTGGTCGGTAGTCTTCGTTTTAGCCGGCTGCCAGACGTTGACAGGCGTCGGCTCCTCGTCAAGTCAGCCGACGCTCGGCCGCCCAGCGCTTCCAAGCGACCTGTTGAAGGCAACGGCTGTAGCCGGCGTGAACCTTATGATGTTCACGACGAGTTCGATTGGTTCGAGATTCTTCAACGAGTGCAAAAAGCTCCACCTGTCACCACGCAATTCCATCGCTTGGCGAGGTGCAAAATCGCGTGAACCTTCCGAGGGCGCTTGTTGCGCAGATAAGGACGGCACCCCCGCCTATCGACCCGACGCCTTTGATCAAGTCCTCGATGATGCGCGGCGTTGCGTCGGCGTTTTCGCGCTGGATCGTTTCAGGCCACCTGACTGAACCCGCACGCAGCTACGGCCACGTGCGTAAAGATCGGCTGGCCGGCGCTTCACTCGCCCCGTTCCCGATGCCTTGGCGATCACTTCGTTGAGGAAATGGCGGAAGCAAAGACATACGGCCATCAAACTGGCCTAGACAAAAAAAGCCCGTCGCATTCCGGTGCGACGGGCTTTTGGCATATAGGGGTTTCGATCATCTTATTCTACTACCCCGACCAAGTAATGAATAAATAGATCCGCGGTTAATGCAATTCAGCCAAAAGGCGTAGCGAGTGCAGAATAAATCCCACCCCCTATCTGTGCCTCACTTAGTTCGAGGCTGCGCGGTTCACTCGGTGGCCAGCGTTCTGTGTAGCGTCCACCGTATTGGCGGTGTCTTTGCCCATGCCGCGGATTGTGTTGCCGCAGCTAGAGAGCGCCACAGTCAACAGCGTTGCAGCGGCAATTGCAGTTATGATTTTCATGTGAGGTTTCCTTTGCGCCTAAGGAAACACTAACTTCGCAAACCGCTCGAAGTTCCGGATCGGCCGTCTTTTACCAGCTTAAGAAGTTCACGATAAGTCCGCATTTCGAAGCGCGATGGTGACGCCATCAGTAAGCGCGACACCGGGACATTCTTTTTGGAACTGTTGGACTGCCTTTGCGATGCCGGCTCCAACAGATCTTGCAGACAATACCGCAAGTTTATGGACATATCGCTCGACGCCCTCGTGGGTGAAGACGACTTCGAGAATGGTCGTGTTCTCTCGGATATTGCGTATCACGTTCATTTACTCGGTTAGCGCACAAAAAGAAGGCCGCACTCATTGGGGAGCGCGGCCGATAGATACCAGCTACTTCCTGGGGGAAAGAGCACAAAGCATGCTCGGCTTTGGTTAATTTTGAATTAACCGTTCCAGCCCATGGCGCGGCACTGCTTCTCCGCTACTTGTCGAGCGTCATCGAGGCTGTTGTACTTCCCCTGCAGTTCATACCGTCGCCCGTTGAACGAGAAGTAGGCACTCTTATCGATCCTGTTAAACGTCACCATCGGCGCCTGCTCTTTATCGCTCATGTGGGTCTTCCATTCTGTTGGTGGCGATAAACCCGCATCGCACCCGTCTGGTTCCAGTACTTCCTCTATCAAGACGCGTTTTCCGGTCGTTAATGTGTTTCGGGGTTGAATAGGCTGTGACCGGCCAAGAACACAATTTACTTGTCCGATTGCCTTACGCATATTGATGGCAATCATTTCGATCGGCGTGTTGAGCGGATCATCAGCATTGCGGTCGTCCTCTGGCTTACAGAGCCATGCCGAGCAGGAGGCAGGCTATGGGCGATAGGTCCAGATTGAAAGCGAACGCGGCAAACCGGAGCAAGACATACGCCGCAATGATTGCCACCGCCGTGAGGTTGCAGCGTCCTTGGCAGGTCACCTGGTCCTCTTTCCGGCCAACGGACTTCGATGGAGATCGTCGCCCGAGCGCCGTAGCCGCCGCTGTCGGAAAGCTCTCAGACTTTCCTTTTCATTGGGCAATGATCGCAGTGTCGACTATACCCCGATCCGAGAACATCAAGATTATTCAGCCGGCGACTCCCACTGCAGAGCGCTACCAACTGGTTGTACCAGCTCATTTCGCAAAAGGCCCTTCAAACTGAATAACGGTGCCAGCGGAAATCTCAGGAGAGCGAAGGCTTCAACAATGTGTCGAGGTTGTTCCTTTATGAACTCGACTGCGAGAAGACTCTCTTCTCTTCGTTTTACGGCACAACCGATGGAGTACTCGAAGTTGCCAATCACGATGTAAAAGTGTTCAGGTATTTCTGCAGAGACGCTGATTAGCGCTCCTCCCTGCGAGACCTCCAACATAACGGCACGACACGATGAAATCGGCTGCTTGAGAGTTTTTTTGTAAGCAAGCCGCACAGCGGCTTTGCATTTGAAGCGCTTGTGTTTTCTGGCATCTACTGGAGCAATCTTTGTTAAGTAATGCCTGTTCATGTCCAGAATCCAATTCATTTATGGACAGATACTGGTAACGCACGTGCAGGTGCGTCCATTGCTTCGCTCCCCATCCGTGCCAGGTTAATTGCGAAGCTTTCTGCGTCGGTTGGGATTCCGAATAGGTAGCCTTGGCCGACCCGACAGCCCATTTCGCCAAGCGTTGCACGCTGTACTTCCGTCTCCACGCCCTCCGCGACCACCGTCAGGCCAAGGGCGCGTCCCAGCTCGATAACAGCGCGGACGATCACCCGCCTGGCGGGTCTGGTTGCGAGTTCGCTGACAAACGTTCGGTCTATCTTGATTTCGGTAACTGGGAACGTCTCAAGGGAGCGCAGGTTCGAATAGCCAGTGCCAAAGTCGTCAACTGAGAGACCGACTCCAATCTGTCGCAGCTGCTGGAATGCGTCCATGACGCCGGGCGTATCGCTAAGGAACATGCTTTCGGTAATCTCGAGGGTCAGCCACTCCGGTTCAGCACTGGTCAGATGCAGGACGCGGTTCAGCATTTCAGCCATGTCATGCTGGAGAAATTCCCCGGCCGACACGTTCACGGAAAAGCGAAGTGCCTTGTCGCGGTGCGCGTTGATCCGCCGAGCGAACGTCGCAACGGTGGTCAGGCTCCGTTCGGTCAGATCAAGTAACAGACCTGATCGCTCAGCGGTCTCAATGAAGCCGCCGGGGAGTTGGCTGCCGAACAGGGGATGGTTCCAGCGAATCAAGGCTTCCGCGCCGAGCCACTCACCGGTGATTAGGTCTACCTGGGGCTGGAAGTGATACACGAATTCGTCGTTCGCGACCGCGACCTTCAACTCGCGTGTCATCCTGACGCGTCGGCTGGCTTGCTCGTGGTCGGACTCGCGAAACCGCCGCGGACCACCCAACGGATCAGATTTGGCTGCCCGAAGGGCAGTACCGGCGTTCCGGATCAATGAAATGGCACTGCCCACTGGCCTGCCTACGGCATATCCGATGGAGAAGCGCAGTGAGACACTGGCACCTGCCACCACGAAGTCCGCTGCGAGCGACGCGGAAACCAGCTTTACCGTCGGGTCTGCACTTGGTTCATCCTGGAGCTCGAAGGCGAGGGCGAACTCGTTCGCGCCCATCCGACCCACTAGTGCAGCGCCCATGTCACGCAGCCGCCGCCCGGTTTCACAGAGCAGAGCATCCCCGACGTCGAAACCGTATCCGGTGTTGAGATCATGAAAGCTGACAACATCCAGCTTCACAACCAGAAGGATCGTCTCGGCATTGGTTGCGAAGCGTCCCTCGGTAGCTTGGATAAATGATTGACGGTTCAAGCAGCCCGTGGTCCCGTCGAGGTTTGCGACACGATCCAGCGCTATATGCGCTTGGCGAAGCGCTGATACATCGCGCAGTATTCCGACGTAGAACAGTTCGTCCCCAACCCAGGCGGGCCTAAGACTAAGACTATTCCAGAAGGCCGAACCGTCCTTTCGATAGTTTTGCAACGTTTCGTCCACTGGCTCGGCCGCCCCGATCGCAGCGCGAATGCGAGCGATCTCGGGTTGCTCACGCTCATTGCCTTGCAGGTAGCGGCAGTCTTTGCCGATAACCTCGGTTCGAGAGTATCCAGTCAGATGTTCGAAGGCCCTGTTTACGTAGAGCAACGGCGAATTGGCACCTAAACGCTTTGCGATGGCGATCCCGTCCGTCATTTCCTCGACAAGTGTCGGAAGAATGGACCTGACGGCGTCAGCGCTCAGAGGCCCATTGTCGGCCGTGCCCCGCGCACGCCTCATGAAGTCCGGCTGTTTGAGTTTCTCAACTTCTTCCATGACAGAAACATGGACTGTGACCCGAGGCGGGGCAACGTGCAGCCGGGGCCGTCTCAGGACAACCATCAACCGCTTTCGGACAAACTCGGTCTTGCACCTTCGCCAGATGTCCGGAGGCGATCCCTGTGGTCAGACGGTGTCAATCCGACACTCAAAACGAAGGCGAGCGCATCGCTTGTTGCAATCCAAAACCACTTCTTATGCGATCGATATGATTGACAGCCGGCTCTTCAAAAAGAGAGCCCGCGACGTCAATCTGACATAGACGGATGTCCACAGCGCGACACCATCGCAATCGAAATTGCGGCGTTGAGCCAAAACCTCCCACGGCGGCTGTTTACCGAGATTTACTGGTAAAATCCCAGGCTCGAGCTCCCACTCGAGATGCCGTGGCACCACGACGGGTCCGAACGGCGCGGCATGAAGGCTTTCAGTCGCACCGCGGCTCATTCGGCAGACATATTCATCGGGAGGGTTTTCCGGTGGTAGATCGCCAACGCGCGAACCACGGGGTCGCCAGGACTAAAACAGTAACGCCGATCGGAGATCGCGCCGATTGGCGGGACGAAACATCAGGTGACGTCGAAGCAAAACGTCCTCGCCACAGCCTGCATGCGTTATAACGCTCCAAGCTTCTTATGGCCGTCCGAATATAGCTAACGACTGTGCGCTGACAGCTTCGTCCAGTGGCGGTCTTGCCCCTGCGCACCACTCAAAGCACTTCCGTTCGCGTCGGCTGGGTGAGATGCCACTCGCGCGATCAGGGTTGGCAGACCCTTGAGAGCGTTAAGAAGCTTCGTCACGTGTATCAAAGTGACGTCACCTCCAATACCTTTTCGGCGAAGCCCCAAGCGGTGACGACAAAAGAGATTTGTTTGTGATCCGAATTGTGTAGCGTGGACGCGAAGGGTTGCTGGGATGGCGAAGTTGCGGAGCAACTAGCACGAGCGGGCGCAGCCCGGCGGGGCCTCTTTTTAGTGCCGAACATTTGCCTGCCGCCGCTCACGGACACCACGCACTTGAGGAAATGGACGCAAGGCCCGGCGCGCGCTTTATAAAGTCCACCTGTTGGAGCTTCTCGATGTCTGCCATTACATAAACATTGACTCCGACCCCAGCTGGGGCAACCCGCAGCCGAGGCGGTTCCAGGACAACCATCAGCCGTTTTCGGACAAACTCGATCTTGCTCCTTCGCCAGACGTTCGGAAGCGATCGCGGTAATCAGACGGCGTCACTCCGACATGCGATAGGAAGGCGCGGCGCATCGCACTTGCCGATCCAAAACCGCATCTTTCTGCGATCAACGTGATCGACAGCCGGCTCCCTTCTAAGAGGAAGCGTGCGACATCGATACGCGTCAGGTCGACATAGTCGGATGGCGTTATCCCAACCTCCTGCGAAAAGACGCGCGTGAAGTTCCGTGCGCTCATCGCCGCGATTTTCGCCAAGGCCGTGACCGAAAGGTCCGCTGTAGCATGGTTCAGAATGTATTCCTGGACTTTGTGTAGACGGCTGCGGTCGCTTGCCTGCGCCGCCAGATGCACGCTGAACTGCGATTGGTCACCTGGTCGCTTCAGGAACACGACAAGCCGCCGGGCAACGTAAAGCGCCACCTCGCGGCCGAGGTCCTCTTCAACGAGAGAAAGCCCGAGATCGATTGCGGCGCTGGACCCGGCCGACGTGATCATCGCACCGTCTCGGACAAAAACACGATCGCTTTCCACCTGCGCCTCAGGGAAGCGCTCGCCAAGCAAGGACGCGAACTGCCAGTGAGTGGTGACACGTCGGCCTGCGAGTAAACCGGCTTCGCCGAGCAGGAATGCCCCTGTGCATACGGAGCCGTAGCGCCGGGTCTCGGGGACGGTATTGGTCAACCAGTCGATAACCTGTCTCCCCGGGGAACGGGGAACGCCGGCGCTCCCGGCTACGAGCAACGTGTCTGGGTCACCTGGATACGCATCGAAAGTGCAATCGGGCAGAACCCTGAGCCCTGATGCGCAAAGGATCGAGCCAGCTTCTTCTGCTGTGATGGCAACGTCATAGAAGTTCTTGCCAACACGGGCGTTTGCTTCGGCGAACACGTCCATGAGCCCGGCAAGTTCCAGTGAATGCACGTCCGTGGGCACGAAAATGACAATCCGCATGGGGATATCTTTCGCCGCGCGAGGACTCAAATCTCTCGACGAGCATTTTTGCGTCGACGCCGGTCCTGGCCAACGACAGTCGCACAGTGCCGCCAAGTCGTCAAAGTCAAACGCATCGAGTGATTGCCAACGGAGAGACGGTCCATCTCTGACATTTGCGAGGAAGAGGTCCACAATGGCCGACTGCGGTCTTCCCTTCGCGCCAATTGCGGTCATTGAGCATGATGTTTTCAATCGGCCGCTGCCGACCCTTGAATCACTTTGGCTGATTGAAGGAATTCGTTTACATTTTGGGGCAACTCGCGCCGGCCGGCGGCCTTTCGCGCCTCGCAGCCAACTGATCGGCCTCCCTCGCAATTTGACAGCTTCCGACTTTGCCTGATTGGAGGAGCTTGAAGATCTCTTTTGAGGGAAGCGAGCATATCGAAAGAAGACCTGCTCTTTCAACGACGGACGCTCTGGCAGCTAGTCCACCGGCGCGCCGGCGTGGCGGCGCCACCTACGCCGACTGTCGAAGCCGCCAGATCAATAGTTGAGCTTCGGGTACCAGTCCGTGCCGCGTCCGGCCGGCGTCATGTCCAGTATATTCCAGAGGGGTGCGATATCGACAGCGCCTCGCGGATCCTGCCCGGGATCAGCGGCATCGGCAGGCATCTCGCCGTTGTAAAAAACGCGAACCGTGTTTCCGTCCTTCTGGTAAACGGTGAATGCCGGATACTCATAGCCCTTGTCGTCGAGCAGTCCGAGGTCTCTGGCATAATCGTCGCCGACGGTCTCTATGAAATCGAGGTCGTGCCAGCCGCGCTCCATCGCAAACGCCCGCTGCCTCTCGACCGGGCTGCGCCCAAGGATCTTGAACGCAACCCGTTGCTTCACGTCGGCGCCGTTCCCATTCGCGCCGCCTAGGAAGTTCGTGCACATGGGGCAAGGCCTCTCGCGCTGCGGACCGAACATCCAAAAATAGGTCACCAAGGTGTGATGCTTTCCGAACAGGTCGGCCAAAGCCAGCTCGCGGCCATTTTCGTCCTTGAAACGATAGTCTTTCTCGACGACAGGGCCAGGAGGAAGCCGCATGCGCTGTTCTGCCAGTTTGGTAAGATATCGCCGGGCTTCGATCTCTTCCGCAAGGAGAGCCGTTCTCGCCGCGGCGTATTCGGCGGTTTCGTTCGGAAATCTGCTGACGCGCTTCGCTGCCAGTTCCGTTGCGGACCTCAACTCGCTCATATTATGTCTCTCCCTTGCTCCGCTTATTCACGTGACATGATAACTAGACGTATGAAGGGGGCCGTTGCCGACAAGGTCGATCCGATTTTTTCGACCGTTATTGACGGCCGCCTGTCATTCGTCGATGCCAAGCCGCATAAGACGTCGTCTTTGCCATGTGACGATTGAGATCAGGCGTGCCGTCATCCCACCACACCGGCCCCCGCTCGCCGAGCGCAATCTTCGCAGCATCGATGGCCTTGCGCACCGCACGCAGCCGCACATCGTCGTCGCCGGCTTCCTTTACCGCCCTTCGAGCAGCCATCAGCTCCGCCACCAAGCGAGTGCGCGTTTCTTCGGGAAGGCTTGGGTTCGTCTTTCGCCAGAGCCGGCCGCGCACAATGATGTATCGGCCGTCAGGTGTCTGTAGAGGTGTGTTCTGCGCTGCCATCAGCCGTGCACCAGGGCTGCCAGATCAAGCTCGATCATGACGGGCGCATGATCGCTCGTGTGTTCCCAGCCCCGAGGCTTCCTGCGCACTTCTGCCGATTGGAGTGACGAGGCGATGGCCGGGCTGAGCAGGAAGTGGTCGATCCGCAAGCCGGCGTCGCGCTCGAACGAGTTCCTCCAGTATTTCCAGAAGGTGTAGATGCGCTCATGCGGATGCAGATGCCGGACGGCATCGGTCCACCCCTGTGCTACGAGATCCGCATAGGCCCGGCGGACTTCCGGCCGGAACAGCGCGTCGTCCAGCCACCGCTCCGGCTTGTAGACGTCGATATCCGCCGGCATGACGTTGTAGTCACCGGCCAGCACGACTGGCACCTCCAGTTCGAGCAGCTCCGCGGCGTATTCCTGAAGTCGTCGAAACCACGCGAGTTTGTAGTCCCACTTCGGGCCGGGGGCGGGATTCCCGTTCGGCAGATAGAGCGCCCCGATGAGGATGCCGTCGACGGCGGCTTCGATATAGCGGCTGTGCGCGTCGCTCGGATCGCCTGGCAGCCCCTTTCTGGTAAGATGGGGCTTCTGACCTCGCGTCAGGATCGCGACGCCATTCCAGCTCTTCTGCCCGTTCCAAACCGCGCCGTACCCGGCTTTCTCAAGCTCCTCTCGTGGGAATTTATCATCGGCGGTCTTCAGTTCCTGAAGGCAGACAACGTCGGGCCTGTCCTCCTTCAGCCATTTCAGGAGGACAGGCAATCGGCCCAAGACGCCGTTCACATTGTACGTGGCAATTTTCAAAAAATCCCCCGATGGAGCGTTTGAGTCTGTCCGGTGAACCATCGGCAGATCGTCGACCAGTGCCGACTATAGTCTCATCGAGTGGGTCGGCTTCGTCAGCGCGTCGCTCCGAATACGAAGGCGAGCGCAGCGACGATTGCGACCGCTGCGATGGGACGCTCGCGGATCCGCGCCTCGATGTCCTGCACGTAACCGCGGACTTCGGACTTGGCGAGCGACTTGGCTCCCGAGGCGATTTCGCTTGCGGTGTCGCCCAGACGATCAACGTCCCGTCCAAGAGCGCGAACGCCATCTCTCCCGGCGCGGACACCGTCGAACGCAGGACGACCTTCGCCCGTCGATCGGAGCGCCTGGTCGACCAGCGCATAGTCATCCTCACCTTCCGGCGTCTGCTTTACGCGGTCGGCAGCGTCAGTGTCTGTTCGACCGGAGGGCACGGTGGTGTGCGTGGCGGAAACCGGATCCGACGCGGGGAACGTGTCTTCAAGCCCAGTCTCGAGATCGCCCTTCGAAGCTCGTTTGCGCTGGGCTTCCTGCTCGATTTCCATCGATCGTGCCGCGGGGGAATTTTTAGGGTCTGGCATTTCCGTTCTCCTTTGTGGGGAAGGAAGTCCGGCGTCGTCCCTAAGTTCCATCGCGCCTAACAAACTTTATCTCACCTTTGACCTGGTGGTGCTAAACCAGTCCTTCGCCGCCGATCCTGCATACGCACAGACGACACGAACCAGCCGCCCTATCATTTCCTAACACCCGACCACTAAGGCGTCCGGTCCGGGGGGCGAGCTACGTGTTCGAAACGGAACAGGGCCGCGTTGGAAGAGGCGCGAACGCCACTTGGGAGATGGCGGCCGGGCGTCTTCCGACCGCCGACTTCGACACGATCTCCGTCGGGGTTTGAGCAGAGCACGCCAGTTTGCGCCCGCAGATTCTCGACGAGATAGACAAAGCAAACAATACCCAGCTCTAGTAGCGAGGCGCATGCAGGCGAAACGAGGAGAGCCCAACAATGACGTTTGACCTTCAGGGCAGGTCAGTTCCCCAAAATCGGGCGCACACCACGAGGTAGCGCGCGTCCGGCGTTATAGAGCCCGATCTCGTTGACGCTGCTGTTACCGGCTGCCCGGCAGGCTCTGGGGCTGATCAAGATCATCGATCGAATGGCTCTGGCTCATTCCCTCTTCCACCGGCCGGTCGCCTTCGCAAGCGTCTCACGGATGACCGTTGGGAGGTAGTCGAAATGTTCGTCCACCAGCTCGCACGAGCGAACCTTGGGTGAAGCTGGACCGGCCCCTCCTCAGATATTGGCCGATGTCCGCGGAGGCGATGGTCGCCGCATCGGACTGGAATACCCCATCTTTCGAACCACCCGCCTGTTGGTCGCAGTCCGTGTTCCAGCCGTCCAACCACCGGAGATCCGCGAGCTACTCTCGCGACTTGCCCCCAGCGCGGAGAGTCGTTTTTCGCGAAAAGCGAAAACGGCTCGCCGTCATTTGAACGGGAGAGATAATCATCCTGCAGTGTAGCTGTGCAGGCGTAATCCATATTGGCAAATTGTGAGAAAATCCGACCTTTAGCATGCTCAGACAATGGAAACGCTGCCGTCTCGCCTACGATTATCTTGGATCGTCGCCATCATGCTCTTCACCTTCGCTGGGATGTGGATGATCGATGAGTTCTTCATCAACGTCGAGCAAGAGGTTGAATATCTGCAAGACGAGGAGTGAGCAGGAACCTGTTTTGGTGCTGTTGTCACGCTTGCGTCACGCGACGCCGTTCACCTTTTGTGATTAATTATCCGCGCTGATGCGACCTGGCGGACCACCCGGGAGCATTTCGTGGGACGTACCTGTATGTCGTGGCGAGCTTTTTAGATCATTCGCTCGCGCGATGCTGGAACGAATTCCTCTTCTCGGCCCTTTGTCATCGGGCTCCTGGAGGAGGACATGTGATGGTATGGCTGATTGGAATTTCGATTGGACTATCGTTGCCCTGGATAATTCGTTGGAACGCGCTTCTGAATGCCTTCTGTTTCAACGGACCAAGTTCAGGGTTCGCGCTCTGGGGGTTGATCAGCATCATCACGATCCCGATTTCGACCGTTGCAGCCGTCTTCGCCCGCGAAATGCTTTGATGGAACATCGGACGGGCGTGGAGGTAATCCGCACGCCATCACGGAACATTTGCCTCCAGGTTTGATTATAGCGCGCGAACAGAACACATTTGCGAGACACACATGAAGTTAAGTGAGCTGACTGAAATCTATCGCCGCGGCGGGCGTAAAGAGCTTATCAGCGCCATGGAAGAATTCTCGCAAGCTGAAAAGGCCCAGATGCTTGAGGACATAGGATTGGCGCCGCGCATCGGCCCTGGACGACTTCCGGAGAAAACCGGGCCGGCGGTGGACGTGCAGCCCGGTGAAGACGAGAGTTACTGATTTTGTCGCCCGGGCTTTCGTCTCCGGCATGGTATCTTCAGAAATGATTGGGGACGCTAGGACGTCTTGCGAATTTTCACACCCATAAGCCGATGATATTCATCCTCCGCCGCTCCGTAGGAGCCCTTGGCTTCGTCCATCAGGCCAAGCCGGTTGACGACAATAATCTTGCCGCGATTGGCGCGGATGAACCCCTTGCCCTCCAGGATATGAACCGCAACCGTAACCCCGGGGCGCCGCACGCCGAGCATGATCGCCAGAAATTCATGGGTTAGCGAAATCGCGTTGCCATCCATCCTGTCGTGAACCATGAGAAGCCAGCGCGCGAGACGCTCCTCAAGCTTGGCATGGGCGTTGGCAAGGACGGTCGAGGACATTTGCGCCAGAAATGCCTGAATGTAGGCAAGCAGTTTACCGCGCAGCGTTGCACTGGTATCGATCACCTCCTGTAGCTTTGTGGATGCGATACGATACCCACTGCCTGATACCTGCATGAAGGTCGTATTCGGCGATTGCTCGCCACCAAGCACAATCGCAGCACCGGTCATGCCTTCACGCCCGGCAATCCCCACGTCTATATCCCGCCCGCCCGGTAGTCTGGCGACGATCGACGCCAGTCCTGATTCCAAAAAGACGACGTAATCGACCGGCGCGTGGGCTTTTTCGATCTGATAGGGAATGTCCAGCGTCACGAATTCGAGATGGGGAGCGAGAAGCGTGAGGTCGCTTGTGTCGAGGCTTTTTAGCAACTCGTTCCGGTATTGACGCTCGTCAGTCGGCATTCTCGTCCCCACAGCGTTCGGAGTGAATCCGACTCGATGCAAGGGAACCTAATGACTTGAAAATACAGAACAACCGACTGTCTTTTACCGTACAAAGAGCAATGCTTAGGAAGGCGACATGGACCGCCTGCCCTCGCCCTCATGTCTGAAAGCTCGCGCTCCAGCCGCTGCTGCGCCTGCCCGCTGGAACAATTACTCTCTCCCAATGTTTCAGATGATCAAACGGAGAACATCGAAATGCACAGAACCATCAAGTTTATACTGATCGGGCTCGCTGCAATGAGCGGCCTGACGGTTGCTCCGGTTATCGCCGGGGCACAGGACATGGAATTGCGAGTCGGACCTGGCGGTGTCGGGATTTATGACCCTAATCGTGACGATGACCGATATGATCGCAGACGAGACCGAGGATGCGATCCGGACGACGCGCTTGACATTGCCCGTGGAGAGGGCCTTCGTCGTGCGCAGATCCTGCGCGTCACGCCCCGAAGCATCGTCATTCAGGGGTATACCCGTCGCGGCCCGGAGCGCATGCAGTTTGCCAACCGTCGCGGATGCCCGGAGATCACCCGGCGGTAAGGGAACGAAGCTAGGCATGAGCGCTGCGATGCTCTTGGAACTGCGTCTTTCAGTCAGCGCTCTATCCCCTATTGCAGGCTCCGGTTTTTGCTGGGGCTTTCTCTCTAGAACGCAATTGAGAGCACCGTCAGGCGCTGTACGACCCCCAGTCGTTCATTAAGTGGCCGCTGCGATTCCTGATATGTTCTTTGCCACTCATTTCCACAAGCAAATCGTTCGCTGATCTGGGTTTTCGACGTTACCGTCGAGGACGGCAAGCTGAGGGCGATCATGGAATACATTGATGCCTAGGCGCTTGACCGCGCATCAGCTTGGTGGTTCTTGCGCGGAAAGCGACTGGCGCAAGCAGCTGGTCAAAATTGGGCGTCGAAGAACATGCGCGGCTATCACAGTCTGCGAGGCTAAGGATGTGGGTTGTCCGCCGCCGAGATTGGGGCACGTCCAGCTCTATGGTGGCATTCGGCAAAGGACGGGCCGCCGCCCGCTCCCAATCTCGACGAACACCCAGACACTGACAGCGGGGAACATCCTGGCGGCCAAACTGTTCCTGCAAGACACGAACATGGAGGAACTGAAATGTCTGAAGACCTAAAGGTTGGATTCACTGGGGCTCCGTCAGAACCTGCTACCGGCGTCCGTAAGGTCGCCAGTGACGCATTGGATGCCGTGAAGCGGGAGACGAGCGCCGTCGCGGCGGGCGCGGTCGATCACCCGCACACAGCCACCAGTCTTTTTCTCGGCGTGGGCGCACTGGCATTCGTGGTTGGTTATGTGTTTGGCCGTGGGTATGGGAATGACAGCTCCTCTTGGCGATAGCCGAGCTGTTAGGCTCCCCGCCTCGCTCCGCTCGGGAGCCGCGGGTTAAGGTCAGTCACCTGTCGCAAACATTGCAACAATGAGCCTCACCCGCTCGGCGCGGTGCGAGGCCCTTATTCGACCGTGGCGTTCAAGCTCTGCCAATCCGTGTAAAGCTGCCCAGAAATATTCTGTCGCGACCTCGGGGTCAGAGCAAAACGGTTCCACGACGACCATCATAGCGCCAAATGTATCTCGCAGCACTTTGGGCGTATCGGACTTGGCGAATCGAAGGCCACTCGGCAGGACGAACATGGCTTCGTACAGAGCTGGCCTTTCGAAAGCGAATACGAGATAGGCCGTCGCAACGTCTCGGAGTGCGTCTATCGGAGGTGCGCCGTCGCGGACAGAGGCCCGCAACGTCGGGCCTAACTCCGCAAAGCCCTCGAGCGCGACCGCGCCGACGATCGCGTCGCGATTTTCAAAATGGGCGTACAGGACCGGCTGACTGTATTCGATCTCTTGTGCAAGGCGTCGTACGGTGACGGAAGCCCAACCATCACGTTGCGCCAGCGTTCGCGCCGCGGCGACGATCCGCTGTTCCCGTTCCAGTCTCTCACGCTCTTTTCGCTCGCTGATACCCATTCTTTCACCGTCGATCCATGCAGGAAAGACTTTAGCGACCCTAATTAATCAGGGCAATGGTTGACAATCTAGCATCGCTAGATTTAAGTTCATCGCTATCGTAACTGGGCGATTGAACCGAAGGGTCTTTCCAAATGTCCTACCTCATATCGTTTTCACTGGGCGATGCGGCGACACTCGCGGCCGCTGCGGCATTTCTCGTGGGCAGCATCGTCAACGCCACCGCCCTTAAGACAATCCGCGATGAATTCGTCCGGTACGGATTTCCATGGTGGTGGTGCTGGGTTACCGCTTTGCTGGAATTCACGACAGCCATTCTCCTCGTCCTCCGTCCGACATTTGCGATCGGCGCTGCGCTAGGATCATGCATTATGATCGCCGCAATCTTCGCTGTCGTCCGAGCACGTGACTTCCGTCACACCCTGGCGCCGGCGGTCTTCCTACTTCTGCTCATGATCGCGATTACTGTCCAGGTCTCATAACCTCGGCGACAAGCCTTTAACCTCAACCACCATCAAACAGAAACACTTCGAAACCGCGCCGACTCCCGTCGGCGAGGCGCAAAAACACGGCTAAAGGAGCCAGGCATGACCGTCCACTCACCTTCAAGTATCGTCGTCGTTTATCATTCTGGCTACGGCCATACCCACCGCATGGCTGAGGCGGTCGCCAAGGGAGCCGGAGCAGCGCTCCACGCCATTGATGCCGAGGGTAACTTGTCGGAAGACGGATGGGCGGCGCTCGATGCGGCCGATGCCATCATTTTCGGCGCACCGACCTACATGGGCGGACCAAGCTGGCAGTTTAAGAGATTCGCCGATGCATCTTCGAAGCCATGGTTCTCCGCAAAATGGCAAGACAAGATTTTCGGTGGATTCACGAACAGCGCCAGCCTCAACGGTGACAAGCTAAACACGCTCCAATACTTCGTTCTTCTGGCGGGGCAACACGGTGGTTCCTGGGTCAGCCTGGCTATCAAGCCATCAAACATCAAGGCGTCGCTACGAGACGATGTAAATCGGATGGGATCGTATATCGGCCCGATGGCGCAATCTGACGCCGACGCGCCCCCCGAGGAGATGTCGGTCGGCGATCTTGAAACCGCACGTCTATACGGGGCGCGAGTTGCTGGAATTGCGCGACAGTATATGTCCACTCGATGAGTTCGACCGAGAAAGTTGGCAAAGCTCCGTACCCTTCCGCGCTATCCGCGGTAGGGTTTTGAGCAGCCACTCCCATGGCCACTTGGGCGACACCCGACGGCCTATCTCAACGGCCGAGGTGGCTTAGCCCTTGGCCGCCTTGTCGTAGCGTACAGACGCAGCCTCGATGTGAGGCCCATTTTCGAGCGACCATGCGCAAAGCGCTTCGAACGGCTCGCGGAGCGAATGGCCAAGCGGCGTAATCGCATACTCGACGCCGATCGGTTGCGTTGACAATACGGTCCTTGTCACAAGGCCGTTCCGCTCGAGCCGCTTCAATGCATCGGCAAGCGCCTTGTGGGTGATTCCGTTCAGACGCCGTTTGATCTCGTTGAAACGCGAAGGTTTCGGGCAGATCACAGTGAGGATCAAGATTGTCCACTTGTCGGCGATCTTGTCGAGAACAGGACGCACAACGGTCATGTTGTTGAGAGCGCACTGAGAAAGGGTTTCGAGGTCGGTATACTGGTCCATATCTAAGCTACTCAAGGTGCGTAATTGATATCAGATTTACGACGTATATCATCTTCCGACCATCAATAGGAAGGCAGGACGTATAATGGCCCGTATGCAGGACAAAGTCGCGCTCGTCGTAGGCGGCGCAAAGGGAATTGGTTTGGCGATCGCGAACCGGCTGGCTGCCGAGGGAGCGACTGTCTTCATCACTAGCCGTCGGATTGACGATGTCGAAAAGGCTGCCGCCGAAATCGGCGATAAGGTAGTGGGCATCGCGGCAAACGCAAGTTCTCCAGAAGACATGGTAAACGTCGTGGCCCAAGTTCAGCAGGCGAATGGACGTATCGATGCGCTCGTCCTAAACGCCGGAATTTCAGAGCCCGCCCAAATTAGCGAGGAAACGGTTGAACATTTCGACCGTCACTTCGACGTCAACGTACGAGGGACGGTTTTCGCTTTACAGGCAGCTTTGCCAGCAATGCAAGAAGGGAGCTCAGCCGTGCTCATAGGTTCAATCGCGGATGTCGCTGGCATCCCGGCCTACGGCACGTACGCCGCGACAAAAGCTGCGCTTCGATCCTATGCGAGGACATGGACGGCCGAACTGGCCAGCAGGGGTATACGGGTAAATGTCGTCGCTCCTGGGCCTACTGATACTGAGATGATGGCAGCGGTGCCTGAGGACGTCCGCGAGGCCTTGATCGCGCCCATACCCTTGAGACGGATGGCACGTCCAGCTGAAATTGCAGCGGCAACGCTGTTCTTGCTGAGCGACGAGGCGAGCTATATCGCCGGCGCTGAGCTGTGTGTCGACGGGGGCATGCGCCAAGTGTAGGAATTCTAACTGAACAAATTCGGACGTTCCAGCTCCGCCTGGAGCGTCCTCCATCGTCAATTAAAATTCCGGCTTTTCACCTTCAGAATATCGATGTGCCATTCCGGTGTGCCGTGTCTTTACGGCCGCCCGATAAAACTGGGCGATTAGGTGAACCTGTCGCCCGACCGCTGTAGTCCGCTGGAGCAAATTGGGCGTGTCTGATCTTTGGTGATTTCGCAAGGTAGTCCGCCCGATGGGCGCCGCGATGTCGCCAAGATCTTCCGCATCGCGAAGTGATATGAAAATCCGACGAGCGACGTGTTCCCGCAGCTGTTCGATGACGCGATCCACGCCTGGCGGACCGGCAAGTTCGAGGGTGAGAGCGTGTTTTAAGCTGAGGATCCGGGGCCCGGTCGCGCAGCGCTCGGAGGTGGACGCCGAAGATGCTGACAAAGCCGAGGATAATGCACCCTCCGACATGCCGGAGGAACGCCGATCAAGCCCGATGATGCCGGCATCCGCATCGATCTGAAGAGGATCCGGGGGGCCAAAAGTGATGTTAGTCAAGATCGGACGTTTGTTAGATTAAAGATAGACGGCATTTCACCTTAAATTGGACGGTCATTGATTTAAGAGTGGCCGTATGACTGATCATTCGAATTCGAAGCCCCGACGCGAGCCTCTGTGCATCCGTCTGAGACTGAAGCCTGCCGTCCTCAGAGCGCAGCCATGGAGCGGGTCGCAAGGCCGCTAGCAAGCGGAAGGACGGGCGGTGTCAGGACGCCCGTTGGAGACCGATAGCAGCAACGCCCAGTAATCCACCATCGCCAACTGGCCTTGATCCAAAGCCAGGTGCTTGCTCCCCGACCCTATAGTTCAAGGGTTGGCGGCTTCAGTGATTGGCATCCTGCTGTTCATTCTCTGCGATGATCACCATGCCTGAATATGCCACCAGTGTACCGTCTCGCGTATGAAACGCTCTGCCGAAGGCCGCGACGGCTTGATAGGTGTGTTCAAAACTACGAACCCGGTAAACTTGCTGCTGCGGGATGTCCGCCACGATCGTATCTGTTATCGCTTTTGCCAGTGCTGGCCGGTCCTCGGGATGAACTTTGTCAAGGTAGGAATCAAGGGGTAAGCCGTGTTTGGCGTCACCTGGGTCGACACCAAAAAGACGAGCGACAGCGCCGTCAGCAAACACGAGATTAGACCGTATATCCCAGGTGTAGATGCCCGGCTCGCCCGGCAAATCTACGCCCACTTCAGTCGAGAATACTCGGCCAACTCCAATGGACATTGCTGCTCCCCTTGAATTGTTAAGGAGAAGCTAATGCTACGTCGAACAACTTCAAGACGCATGGACGTTGTGTCCAAACTATCGTTCAGCTCGATTTGGCTGCTAGACGATTTAGCATTTCAACCAAGTCCGACACCGATCTGGCATTTGATTTTTCTTGAATCACGTCATCGGACACATGTCCGTTTATTAGGCCAGAAAGCCGGTTCAAATGAGTTGATAGTGCAGATTGGTGAGACGTCTTCTTCGGCAGCGCCGCCGCGCCCCTAGACTGTTCTAGGAGCCGTGCGAGGATCTTCTCAATACCGTGCCTCTTGGTGTTTATATCGGATAACATGGACGTGCCTCAAATCGGTGTGAAGTGTCCTTATATTCAGATCGTGACACTTATGCCAGAACAATAGAATGACATTCAATTTACCGGGCCTATCAATCTAGGGTCACTGACGGAGCGTCGGTTGAAATATCATTGGGAGCCTTTGGAACCAGCGGGGAATGCCGACAAGCCTTGGTTTTGTGAGGAACGACGAAATCGGCACTCATTTTACCGACGTAGACATGTCCGGAAGCGTTTTGTCGCCAAGCCAGCTTCGGGTTCAAGTTACTTGAGTTGATCGCCTCTACAGCTGCTTAATCAAACAGTTCAGATCGGCTTGGTTGCTGCGTGAGCCCCACCGGCGCGCCCCGCCGCAAGCGATATGGTCACGCAAGGTGGCAACCCAACGGACGGCTGACGTCGTTACAAACTGATCGTCATAAGGCCGCGAGGTTTTAATGTACTGGCAAGCCAAGTCCCGGCTTCAACTCAACCCGAATAAAGCTCTGGAACCATTGTGCAACTCCCTCGTTTCATGCTCGCAAGATATTCATTTCAAAAGGAGTTTTCATCATGGGTCGCGGCATTCTACTCTGGCTTCTCGGTGTTCCCCTGCCGATCATAATTCTTCTCGCTCTCTTCGTAAGATAGGGGTCAAAGATGTCTCTTTTGGAAACACAGGGAGGTATTCCCGTCGAATCCTCCAGATCCGCCATCTCATGGGGCCCGATTTTGGGGGGCGCTTTCGCGGCCATCGGGGTCACGCTCATTCTCTTACTTCTTGGCTCTGGTGTTGGCCTGACGATGGTCTCGCCCTGGTCTGGGGAGAGCAGCTCCGCGGCCACCGTAGGCATTACAGCCGCGATTTGGCTTGTCGTCGTTCAATGGCTCTCTTCGGCGCTCGGCGGTTACTTGACTGGACGACTCCGGACGAAATGGGCAGCCACCCATACTGACGAAGTCTTCTTCCGAGACACTGCCCACGGCTTCATCAGCTGGGCCATATCGACGGTTTTCGTGGTGGGTTTTCTGGCTTCGTCTCTAACCTCGCTGGCAGGCGCAGGCGCAAGTGCTGCAGGTGCTGCGGCAACGGCGGCTGGAGCGACTACAGCGGCGTCCACCACTTCGACACAACCCGATCTCGCGACTTCCTATTTCACAGATGCCCTTCTGCGGCCTGAGCGCGTCAGCACGAATGCTTCAAGGGACGACGGCGCGGCTTCGGCCGAGATTTCGAGAATTCTGTTGAACGACGCCGCGAAGGGCGAGATTCCGGAAGGCGACAGGACCTACATCGCGAGCATCGTTGCCGCTCGGAGCGGATTGTCAGAGGCGGACGCCCGTACTCGGGTAGACGCGGTCCTCAAGCAAATCGACGACGCTAAGGTTGCCGCGCAGACTGCTGCTGACAAGGCAAGAAAGGCCGCAGCTACGACGGCGCTTGTCGGATCGATCTCACTTCTCATCGGTGCCTTTATTGCTAGTGCCGCTGCAGCTCTTGGCGGTCGCCAGCGCGACGATGAAGAGGATGTCCTCCTGATGGGCCGCGGCCCGTTCGCGTAATCCGTGGGCAAAATATTCCGTCGATGGTGTCACCATCGACGGATTTCCCTTCTATGCAGGTGTTCCCACCGTTTCCACACGAAGTTATAACTGTTACGGCGCTTTCCGTGGCTTACGTTTGCAAAAAAAACCGTGGGTAGGAGACCCACGGTTTCATATTTTTTCTGAGGACAGTCGGCCCCCCCTCCGCCGCGTATGTCACACAGGAGCTACGGCGCCTCCATGGAGCCCACCCAACAGCCAGAGAACGATCAAGACGACGACAATCAGACCGAGGACGCCGCCGAGCCCGCGGCCTCCATAACGGCCGTGAGCATAGTAGCCGCCGCCGCCGCCTAGCACGAGGATTAACACGACAATAATCAAAAGGGTACTCATGCGTTTTCTCCGAGTTTCTACGAATCAAATGACTTCGACCCGGACCTAAAATGACAGCATTCGCGGCCCAGCTACCGTAAACACTGGACACGCTGGGATTGTTCCCGCTCTAGGCGATCTCCAAGAATATCCGGTCGGCGACGAGAACACATCAACGAGCCGTTGAACATTCCCGCGCCAATGCCGTTCGAGCTGACTCAAGAGTGTTACCGATGAGGGGCGGCTATGGAATTCCGTCCGCAGAACCACCATATCTCATCCAAGCGGCAGCAGTCCCTTCGAGAGGGCCATTGATAGCGCTGCATCACCACAGAAGCACAGGAGAACATCATGACTGACGCCAAGGGCGCACCTGCGTCCGAAAAACCTTACGACGCAATCACGCTAGCGAAGAAACACAGGATCTCCGTCGAGGACGCACAGACGATCATCGAGGAGCACGGAGACAATCGGAAGCTCGTCGACAAGGCCGCCAGGCGCATCGCTGCCTAGCTCGCGGGTCAAGGAGTTCGACCATGACTATACAGAAAGGAAGGGCAGTCGAGGCTGCGTTGACGAAGACGCAGCGCGATGCAGTCACTGCGATCCGACGGTTTCGTCACCAACGGAAAGTCGGCAGTACGTGGCTGGTCGGAGACCGTCGTCTCTCTCGGGGTGTCATTTCTGATTTGGAGAAGATGAGGCTTGTCCGAGAGGTGACGGCAGGCGGCAGTCCCGTCCTCACATACATCGGTGAAGGCGACTGAGACCATAGGCAACGGCTCCTCATTCCTGCAAATGAAAAGGGCGCTTCTCGACATCACGTCGGAGCGCCCTTGTTCGGAGATGGCGACGTTGCGGCGGGGCCATCGTCCGAGAACAGTATCTGAGCGGATTCGCAAATGCCTCGCAAGTGACGCCTTTCTTCCCGCTTTCGATGGGGCAAGCTCTACCCACATCCTTTCCACTGTCTATCCACAGGGTATCCGCAGGCTAACTGATTGATCTCAGGGCACTCTCGCCTTTCGCCGCCATGGTGTGGATAAATCGAGTGCGACGAAATGGTTACAGAGGGCTTTCCATTGGCCGAAACGGATTCCGTTTAAGAGTCGATAGGACTATTGTCGCCAACGCTTTCCTTGAGAGCAGGCGGCGGACCTCGGAGAGCGCGGCGGCGAGCACTCGATGCTCCCGCCGCTTCCACGCCCTGGCGAAACGGCCATCTTCCACCGTCTACGACCTGAAGTCGAACTCCAGTCGCCGAGCTGCGCACCGGAATCAATTTCTGAGCGCGATTCCGTAAGTCATTGAAAAATGATTCGTTTCGAGTCGGAACGAATCACCCTCGCACGTCTTTGAATCACGACCCAAGTGATTCGGAGTGGAGCGTCATGGCATCGGGACACCGCGCACAGTGGAAAGGCTTTCTTAAATTTGGTGAAGTGAGCTGCGGCGTGGCCCTCTATACAGCGGCCAGCACATCCGAGCGCATCACTTTCAACACGATCAACAAGGCGACGGGTAACCGCGTTAATCGCGTGTTCGTCGACAGCGAGACCGAAGAACGGGTTGAGCGGGAATCTCAGACCAAAGGCTTCGAGATCGAGAACGGGCAATACATCATCATCGATCCCGAGGAAGTGGCAGCGACAATCCCGGAGAGCAACAAGACGCTCGAGATCGACGCTTTCATCCCATGCTCCGAAGTCGACGATGTGTATTTCGACAAGCCTTATTACCTGACCCCGGACAAAATGGGTGCCGACGCTTTCGTGGCCCTTCGCGACGGCATGAAGAAGTCGAACGTCGCAGCCATTGCTAGAGCTGTCCTATTCCGCCGGGTGCGCTCGGTGTTGATCCGCCCCCATGGCAAGGGCCTGGTGGCAACCACCATGAACTACGACTACGAGGTCCGATCCTCGAAGAAGGCGTTCGAGGAAGTTCCCAAGCTGCAGATCGAGGGCGAAATGCTCGATCTCGCCAAGCACATCATCAGCACGAAGAAGGGCACGTTCGATCCGGCAACGTTCGATGACCGCTATGAAGCCGCCCTCGCCGAATTGGTGAAAACCAAGATCGAAGGCAAGGCGCTGCCGAAGGCAAGAAAGGTCGAAGTCTCGAAGCCGAACGACCTGCTAGCCGCCCTCCGCGAGAGCGCCGGATTGCTGAAGTCTGGGGCGTCCACCGAGTCCAAACCGAAACGCACTGCGGCCAATGCCAATCAGGGCACAGGTCGGCAGCGCGCCGCGCGCGGGGTGGCCGCGAAGGCCGCCTCCTCCAAGGCTGCCCCGCAGCGCAAGGCAAGCTGAGGGAGATCGATCGATGGCACCCAAATATTATTGGAAAGGCTACCTCAAGCTCTCGCTCGTCACCTGCCCCGTGGCGATGACCCCGGCGACGTCCGAGTCCGAGAAGGTCCGCTTCCACACCCTCAACAAAGACACTGGAAACCGGGTCGTTTCGCAGTACGTCGACTCCGTGACCGGAAAGGCACTGAAGCAAGGCGCAGAGGCCAAAGGCTATGCTCGTGGTGAGAATGACTACGTGATCCTCACGGACGACGATCTCGACCGCGTCGCTCTCGACACCGTTAAGACCATCGACATCGAGAAATTCGTCCCTCCGGATTCGATCGAGTGGGTTTATCTGGAGAAGCCTCACTATCTTACCCCCGATAACGCCGTCGGCAACGAGGCCTTCGCGGTTATCAGAGATGCCATGAAGTCGGACAACGTCGTCGGCGTCTCGAAACTCGTGATCGGTCGCCGTGAGCGTGCCGTCATCCTCGAACCCCGCGAGGAAGGCATTGTCCTGTGGTCACTCCGTTTCGGCGACGAAGTGCGCCCGGAGGAGAGCTATTTCGAGGACATCGAGGACGAAGCCGATCCCGACCTGATCCCGCTGGTACAGAAACTCATAAAGCAGAAATCGGCACACTGGTCGCCCGACATGGTCAGCGATCCAATACAGACGAGCCTGCTGAATCTGATAGCCGAGAAGAAGAAGGCGATGAAGCCGAAGAAGGCGGCCAGAGGCAAACGTTCGGATGCCGCTCCGAAGGATAACGTCGTCAACATAATGGATGCTCTGAGGAAGAGCGTCGATGCCGATCTCCGAGGTAGGAAGGCGGCCTCATCCCATGCATCTTCTTGAAACCAAAGTCGCTCACGAAAAGACAGGGTGGCGCGTAGACTTTCTTGGCGACGACGGGGAGTTGGTGTCGATCAAGGTCGCTGACGGGCACGCATTCAGCGAGGAAGAGGCCATCGTTCACGCCAAGGAGGTAATGGTGCAACTGACTGCATTTGGCACCCGCGGTGGCGGTCGAAGCATTAACGCCTATGACGCTGCGAGCAATGGCAACTTCGACGACGAGCCGCCGTTCGGTACTTGGCACTGATATGTGACATTTGGCAGATGGCACGCGTGAATGAGACGTTTTTTCCTCACACGCCTGATGTCGCGGCTTCACGCTGCCTTCAAGCGAAGCTGTGCCTGGGGCAATGGTGGCTCGCTTGATGAAGGTGAATGGCATTATCGCTGAAGATCCGGAAGACGACAGACGCTAATTAAAGCGCCTTTTACAGTTCCAAAAAAGCGCGGCCGCTTTGG
Source organism: Hyphomicrobiales bacterium (assembly GCA_900465675.1). GTDB lineage: Bacteria > Pseudomonadota > Alphaproteobacteria > Rhizobiales > Rhizobiaceae > Rhizobium. The sequence goes on from UBJR01000018.1 coordinate 34,988, forward strand.
TCGTTCCGGGCACGGTCGGGCTACGATCTCGGAATAGTGCGACGGCGTACCAACACTGTCACGAAAGCATCGCCCAAATGCAGAGACGCAAATCTGGCTGCCATATACCTACCCCTTGACTATTGCTTCATGAATGGCGCGCGCGACCTCAGGCTTGTCGCTCACCGAGATAGCACAATATGGTTGGCCCCGCTCAGCACTAAGGGCATGAAAGGCAAAAAGCGCTGCAAGTGGAGCATGCCCGTAACACCGTGTCTGAGTTGAGGTTCCAGGTGAATAAGCCTTCTACGCCAGCACGTGTGAGTGCCGCATCGCATTTCATCCATCCTTGTCTGCGTCGCGTCGCCTTCCTGTCGAGTCAATCGGTGGGAACAGACCGCTCTCGCCGTCGTTACTGCATGAATATGGAGAAGAGCATGACACGCTACCTTGACACGCCGGCTGCCGCGGAGCCGCCAAAGCCTGACATAAACACGCACATCCGCACCAATCCCAGGGTGAAGGGGATACTATGGACGGCGGGAATTGGCATGGGACTTCTCATCGTGATCGCTACTGTGATTTCTCATGTCCTATAAGGATGCCAGATCGGTCGATAGCCGCACCCATGTCAGAGAGGATCGATACCAGGCAATCCCGGGCGAGGACGGCTGGACGGTGGTGGATCGCTTGAGCGGTCTTCCAGCGGCTTCCAACGGCCGCGACTTCATCAAACTAAGAAAAACAGACGCGCGCGACATTTCAAATGAACTCAATAATTGCGAAAGAGAGGGCAAGCCCAGCCCGCTACTGTAAATTCTCTGATCGACGATTTCCGCATCGGTGCTTGCACGGGAAATCCACATACTTTGATAACTGAGCGGCCCGCCGGCAGCTATTCCGGGGTGTTGGGCCGCTTTGAGGCTTCTTCGTAACGGCGGATGTCAGGGCGCCATTCAACTGCCTTTGACGATCGCATAAAATTAATTTTACGGAAAACCAGCGACCCAACTGCTGGAGAAAAGCATGCGCTCGGGATCGCCATCGAGGCCCTCGGTGATATCGAAAGCAATTAAGCGCTCGACGACCCCATCGAAGTCATGCATCCGCAATGCGAGATGCCAGCTGTTGCGATCAATCGCCGGCCACTTACGGGACGTTCCTTCGTGGTCTACCGCGTGCAGCTGCAAATCGCGCACCCGTGGCGTCCCTCACCGGAAAGTCAAGACGTGGAATATCCGTCAGCCCAACCAAGTCTCGGTAGGATAGGGGCGAAGTTTTGAGATCCGCCGTGATGATCGATGCGTGATGCAGAGCAGGAACGGGATTCTGTCTTCGAACCGCCAGCGCGCAATGCGAGGTCAGGGACCAGAACCATCTAGTGAGCAGCACTTGCAGACCGTCGTTTCGGTTGTCCGATACGTTCGAAAACCCATCCGCTCGTAGTACGCCTGTGCAATGTCGTTGCCTATTCCGATAAAGGCCTCGATTTTCTCAAGCCCCGCTTCGATGGCCGCCTGTCGGGTCGTCCCGAACAGCTCGCGCCCGACACCAGTCCTGGCTGCGTCTGGAGAGACATGCGTGCCGACAATGCCCCATCCAACTGGCGTGTCATAGGGATTATCATCAGTCGCTCGGATCAGCGATTGAAAGCCGAGTAGGTTTCCGTTGTCGTCCTCGGCCAGGGAACAGCGGATGCCAGCCGGATTGTCGATATAATGCTCGCGAACGAATTCGACGTCTGCTCTTGCCGTCCGCTTTCCGGCAGCAACCAGCCGCTTGAGCATTTCACTTATAGGAAGAGCGTCTTCAGCCTCTGCTGTCCGAATCTTCACTGTAACCTCGCTCCGGAGCTGTGGTGATCGACCGCCGGCCGTCTCAATATGTCGGCCGCACCGGGAATGTAGGTCGAGACAGCACGACTACGCTAGAGTTGACGACCCTGGTTTTGAGCCTGTTCCAGTGCCAGCGCGTGGCGTTCTTTCTTTGCCTCGCGTCTACGCTGTTCCGCTGTCAGGAAATTTCGTGCCGTTTGCGCGAAGCCTTGACGCGGCTCGTGTTTCCGTAAGTTGGAGAAGTCGCTGGGCTGTGATGCCGAATTCTCGGTCATGGGTGTTTCCTCTATTGCCGGGAGAGAACGCGCCAAGCAGTGAAAGGATACGGCGTCCGCCTGATTTTTTTCATGAGGATGGTATTGTCGTCACGATCGGCCTTCCATCGCCTGGATCATCATCATCGTATAGTCATCCATTGCAGGCGGCGGCACGTCGTTTTTGACCGCCTGCTCCGGCAGGATTTTATGCGCTGGATTGCCACCATGCGCGAATTGACGCGCCGACTTCTTTGCTCGGCTTGCCTTCAGGTCGATGCCGTTATCTCTGTTGCGTGACATCTTTGTGCTCCGTCTGCGACTTGATTCCTTCATGAACGGCAAGGAAGGAAATTCGTTCCGTGCGGAGTGGCCCGCGAAAAGGAAGAGAAGTGTGTCTCTCACTCGGCCAATGCCTGATTTTCAGGCGTTGACCCTACATCCTGTCGATCTTCCCAAAATGAGCGGGTTAATCACTTTCGCCAAATGTCGTCGTAATACATCACAAGTGGCGGGGATCAAGCGGTAGAACCCGATCTTGAACAAGGTCCGGTACCGACACGGCTTAGCGACGCTGGGCACTGCTACCCAGCTGTTCTGGCGCCGTACATCTGATTGTTGATCTGAATCAAAGCCGGCGAACTGATATCCCACTCGAGCCTACGTGTCACGCGGCTCAGATCTGGCGCGCTGGTAACGAAGCGCTCGTCGTAACGGAGATAGAGTGTCTCGAAGAAACTGGTCGTTGCAAGCGGGCTGGTTTCAGGGGGGAAAGGTTCGAAAAGCTTGTTCTTGGTGGGGCCTTCCATTTCGACCAGGCCGAAACCGATTGCTTCATAGCGGCTGACATCGTCACGGATCCCACGGCGCCCGACGAGCTCGCGCAGCGCATTGTGGAAGCGGACGATCCCGGCCACCGGCCCGCCGCCGATTGCAATCGCAATGTCGTTGGCCGCCAGGGCCTTCGCGGGGGCAGTCTCATTGCTGACGTCGTCAACAGCTTCGGCAGCGATATCGAGCGCGCGTTCCGTTTGTCGGTTTGCCCGCAGCAGGACGAGATAGCCGAGGACGAGAGCCGGATAGGTGATATGCAAATTGGTGCATTCGCCGATCGTCTCTTCCATGCGATTGGTCAGGTTACGGAACGCACCGGTTACGCCCTTGCAGGAGACAGCGAGTACGGGGCCGATCCCTTCCCTGGTCACGACGACATCGACGTTCTTGGTTTTCAGGCCGCCGAGCACAGTTCGTTCGCCGCCGCCGGCGACGGATGGATCATAGTGGAGAATAGGCACGCGGCCAGATTTGCGCTCTACCCGAAATGGCGGTCGCGGCGTGATGTCGACTGGATCGAAGCCTCCCTCGATCACCAGCCGGCAGGCAACATACCAATGCAGAGGCTTGATGTGGCTAGCACTTTGCGTCTTGCCTGAGAATTCCGCGAATTCCCTGAGCGCGTCTGCTTCGGTCGTCCAACGGCAGACATTACCTTCGATTTCAGTCGGCATAGTGTCTCCAGCGCTGAAGCGTCTGGATGGAGTCCAAAATTGCCTCGGAGGACTTCTTGTCTACCACGCGACCAGCCGGAAAGAGAATGTTACCGGCTTCACGCGGCTCCAGCTTCAGCATTCCACCTCCAAGCGCGTGGCCTTCGATCTCGCAGCTCAACCGGACGAAAGGCGTTTCCCACGAGGGGAGGAGTTTCGCTGCGAGCTTACGGTCGCGCAGCCTCACAGCGTGGACACTGTTTGTGCAGGTAACACCTGCGTCGTTTTTGACAAGGCTCGCTGCGCGGCCCGACATGTACTGAAGGATGTAATCGGGCTCCTGGACATCGGGAACCGAATACCAGGGGTCCCTCACCCGGCATTTATAGGCTTGCCGGGCTTCCCGACCAGGATTGCTATTGAGATAGCGCCTGACTGTGGCCGGCACTTCCTGTCCGCGGCTGATCTTGAGCAGCAGCATTGCCTGGTCATTGGCCTGCCAATCCGTCACAGTAGACTGGGTGATAGCGTCTTTCGGGAGCGAGCGCGCGTTGCGCACCGAGGGCTTGAGGAACTGTGATGGGATCCCAAGTTTCTCAGCCAGGGACGGTTTCAGGTGGAAGAAGTCGTTGTCGCCGCTAACATAACCGATCCCAACGGCTGCGAATTCCGAAAACCGACGGCTGTCCGGGTCCGCCGCGGCTACCTGATAAATCCCTCTTACCTCTTCCGAAATCAGGTACGGCCGCAATCTGCTATTCCAGATAGAACGCCACTCTCCGACGTTGACAAAGGTTGTTGCCGCGGGCGGTTGTGCGGCCGGTCTGTATTGATCTACAACTGACAGCTCGATGCGATCGGTCTTTTCGCCGAAGCCGTCGGCATAGAGAAGCCAGCAATCTTCGGACAGTTGCGGGAAGAGCTTCTGGCGCACGGCGACGATTTTCACCTGCCGGAACGAGGCGACGAGATACTCGATTAGCGGCGCAGCATAAGGAGCGTGGCCGATCTCGGCCGGCACGACAAAAGCCAGACGGCCGCCGGCCTTCAAAAGCGTAGCTGTCGACACCAAGAACGGCGCCCATGATGATGTCAGTCCGCTGAAGCGTGCGCCATGCGATAAGCAATGGGCGAGAGCGCGTTTGCGCATGTCGCCCTTGAAGGTCTGGTAGCGGATGAATGGCGGATTGCCGGCTGCACACTCGAAGCGTTCCGACGTCTCCGCCGCCCAGGTGAAGAAATCGCCCTCGTGCACGAGCGACCAGGGAGCGCGGTCCATGGCAGAGCGCGCTGATACGAAGTCCTGCTCGATGCCGACGGAGTTGCGGTGGTGGACAAGGAAGTTGCCATCGCCGCAGGATGGATCTAGCAGCCGATCGTCGTCATGACGCAGCGCCCAACGCACGAGGGCGGCCGCAATATCATCCGGCGTGAAATACGCGCCCGATTGCTTCTGCGGCGGTCGAATCGATTGTCCTGTGTCCATGGCGCCACCTTAGGGAAATGGGAGTGCTTTTCAAACATAGACGGGCATGAGTTTCAAGAACATAAATAGAACGAGCGTCTGTTAGCCTCGAAGCTTTTTTTGCTTGAAGGTGGCCGGTTTGGAATTGGGGACGAACTCGCCATTCGTCCTTTTGAGAGATTTCGTCGAGAGTAAACCGTCAGCCGACAAAGACATGCAGGGCAGCCCGGCACCGTTGGACAGGAAGCGGCGATTGGTACTCAGGGAAACTCGAAGACGAGAGATTAGCGCTGAGGCCGTCTTGCTCCTCCGGCAGACCGAGGGCACCTGCGAACCGATAAGGGCCAGAAAGACAACAGATCGATCCAACCCAGCGCCACCATCAAACAAGCAAACCGCCAGAGCTCTGTTCAATGATGCGTAGCCCCGATCGGGGGATTGGTCCGTCCAAATGCGTAGTTTCAGCGCCAGACCCTGGAGCTAACAAGACCCAACGAGGACTGGCTGCACCCACGCACATGCGGCCGTAGCTCCTCGACCAGCAAGCCCGGATACGTTGCCGTCGCTGCTATGGCAATGCTTGTGCGGACAAATGAACAAGCTTCCATCTCGTCGAGGCATCCGCCATGATGGACGCTGCCTTTTACATGCGTCACAGTAGCTCTGTCCCAACCTATCGAACGAAACCCGCGTGATAGCTGGCGTCCTCTATCATGAGCACGTAAAATTGTTTTCTAACTCGGGCCACAGGCAACGGAAATCAATCTCAGAGTTGGCGCTCTTTTGCGGCCAGATGAAGAGGATTTGCCGGCAGATGAACACTCGCAGCATGCTAAGATGGCGCTTTGCAACGTTACCGGAATGTCGTTCCTCTAGCCGCCGACACCCGGCGTCCAGCCCTCGCCGCCTGTCTTGGGGAAGAGCTCCGTCACATTGGAACCGTTGGCCGGAAGGGGGCCGGAAATTGGTTTAGCTCGCGATCGCCGTTCGCCGGCCGCCTGCACGACCGATGCCAACCCCTCGCGCTGCTGATAATAGTCAGGCTTCTCCGGAAGATGGAGTGTAAATTCAGCGCATATCCGCTCGATAAGGTCCATCGCCTTTGCGGCTAAAACCGCATATCCTTCCTGGCGACGTTCAAAGAAGCTGTCGAAACCGGGGCTCGAGAGATCGAGACTGTCCAGCGCATTCCCAAGGTTGGCGACGCGGTTGGAAAGCCACAGGGTCTCGTTGAAAAACTCGTCTCCGAGCAACATGATATCTTGAGCCGGCGGCAGAACCAGAATGGGGTCTGGAGTGTGAAAGACGAATTCACCCTCGTTGACGGGGTTAAACTCTGGCTCGTCGTTGGCTGCGGCGTAAGCGGCGCCAACGAAATCGTCCAAAGCAAGGACGGTCAGCATCGCGGACCTGCGCGCGGCCGCCTTCTCGACGCGTCTACGACCGCCACTCGCCCATCGTAACGCGCTCGGCACGATCGAACCGGCCGCAAAACCGCCCGCTCCGATGATTGCTCCGATCACCATGATGCCCTGCGTTGTCTCGAAAAACTGCGTCAACACCCACCTCGTAAAGTTCGAGAAGTGACTTGCATCGGTCGCACGCAGCACGGAATGACGACCGGCTTCTGCAGTGTGCCTCGCTTGGAAGCGATTGGAAATGCTTCTCTTAAAATGCGACCCGACCGGGCAGCTTTCAAGGGCCGGCCGCCATCATATCAGACAGAGTGAGCGGGCCTTGAGGCCCTTCATTCCACAATCGGCGCCGACCTGTCACGCGCGATTGCCGGCTGAGACGACAGAGAAGGCCGCTTTTCACGCACATCCGCCAATCGATTGGCTTTTCTCAGCTCTATTTGCAAGACCTGCTTCGTTTGGCCGAACCGGTCAGGGCCTTAGATATCAAGCGAATTTCAGGTGTTGAACCGCGCAAGCCTTCCCCGAAGCTCTGCGTTTTCCGTAATCAGCCGCGCATGCAGCATCTGCCGCAGGCGATAGTTCTCTGCTTCGAGTTCGGAAAGTTCGTCCGCACGCAGAACGGCAACCTGTTTTGCTCGTCGCTGCCGGACCGGCGATCGCGAAACACGTTCTGGCTTGCCGGGCTGTCTAGCGGCAGCAACGGTATGGACAACCTCATCCAGGCCGGCACTATCGGTTTGAGCGGTGCCATGCGCTAAAGCCTCACGCTGTGTCTCTCGTGCCTCTTCTTCAGCTGGTAAACTCAATGCTTGCTTTGCATTGCCTTCCGAAGACACGGACCTGTCGCGATGATCGGATGGAACCGCTTGGGGCAAGGTCTTGGCTGAAATAGCAGGCGCCGGCTCCTCGCCCCTGTCCGCTTCAGTTTCGCGCGTCAGCGCCTCAAGGTCAGTGCCGCTCCAGATGGAGGCTTTTGCGCCACGGGTTCGGCGGCGCGATTGCCTTACTTCGACAACGAAGGCTCGCTGTTGTCTTCTCATGTCATTCCTATGTTACGTATTCGGGTCCATCAGCCGCGTGTAAAACGCGCATGCATCGCCTTAAGCTGTTCGTTCTGCGCGCGCAACTTGCCAGCCAACTGGCGCCTCAATTGCCTGATCTCGTCATCCAGCTCGGCAGCTTCGGAACCCAAAGCCGGCTCAGCTTTCAACGGTCCAACGCGAGGCCGTAACTTGGACCGCTTCGCTGGCGGGGAAACCGGCGGCGTTTTCGATTTATTTGCAGGCGGCGCGCCCGTTTCGGCGGTATTGGCTTGCGGCTGTTGAGCCCCTCCGCCTGGCGCACGAGCATTTTGCTTTGGCTGCCTGACCGGGGGCGGGGGCGTTGTCTCGCCAGCGATTACTGCCAATGGCGTCTTGCCAGTCTCTGTCCCATCACCAACAGCTGGCGTATTCCCCGCAGAACGACCCTCGTCCATGCTGCTGTTGGTCGAGGGGGACTGAAGGTCGACCAGGGTCTGTGGCGACGCAGGAACCTGCACCGTCTTGTCGGCAGGATCCTCATGCAGGACGGGATCCTCTTCGCCGATCTCCCTGTTCGCATCGCGGCGCGAGATGAACTGGCCCAGAAGTTTCCATGGTGATTTCATGTAATATACCCCGAACACATTGCAGCCGGGGCCGCGGCGCGAACCCGGTTGCCAGACCTTAGGGATCTAGGATCGACGGCAGCCTGAGCAACCGCCGTCGCTGGTAATTACTTAACGCCGAGCTTCTTGCGAAGGTCGACATTTTCGGCGCGGAGCTTGTCACCGAGCTGCTTGCGCAGGCGCTTGTTCTCGTCTTCGAGCTTCAGGAGTTCGGTCATCTCATCGGCGGCGGAAGAAATCGCGACCGTCGCAGCAGTCTGGGCCGCAGCGCGCTTGCTGCCCAGCCTGTGGTACGTCGTAGAGGCAAAGCCAAGGTGGAGGGTCCAAAGGTTGACGGGCGCATTTTCACCTGACCGTGCGCAACCGGTCGATCGATGCGTCCGCTGTGAAAGAGACCGGAAGGAACGAGGTCGCCTCCGGACAAGATTCGCTTGCTAGTCATTCTGCCGTCCAAGCGGCTCGATTGACTCTGCGCGTTGGACAGCAACTTGGAACGCGCAGCTGAGTCGATCCAAGCGCGGCATTCTCCGCTCCACAAGCATTCCGCAATAGGTTTAAATTCGGGTGAAAGCCGTGCCGTTTTGAGACACCTCTCTTGTACGAGCGTAAGGATGCAATACGCCATGTCATCTTGGTGTGAATGCGGGCCGGTATGGTTTCGCGCGATAATCCGGCCTTTTACCCCAATATGAGGCAATAGATCGGGAGCAAACTATTGTATCGAAACGGGTCATGCGCGCCGGGCTCTACCAAGTCGTCCATTCGATCTTCGCCGTTACCGTCACGGCGGTATTTCTGGCATCGATATCGCGCCATTCGTCTCGGCAGGGTTCGTGGTGGTAGCTGTCGTATACGGGGGATGGTCGATCTGGCATCTGGTGCCACTTTGCCATCTTTCCCTAATTGCAGGAGCGATCTACTTGGTCGGACCCGCATTCCGCAAGCCGCGCTTCTCCCTGACGTGACATCAGACACCTCGCCATACTGGCTGCGTCCTAGCGTTTACCTTGAAGCTTAATATCAACAGCGGGTTATCGTCCGGGTTGGCTACTAGGACCGAGGACGTCTTGCGCAAACGCCGCATGACGATGCTGGATTGCGTTTCACGCGTGCGGCTCGAACGGATTTCAAGATCGATCCCCGCATCGACAAGGTCACTATTGTGCTCAGTTCCGACCACCTCAACGGAAACATCCGGATAGCGCTTGAGAAAATTTTAAACCGTCCGGGTGACGACGAGCTCAACGAATGGCGTCGGACATCCCAGCCGGGCAAGCCCCTGCGGCCGCTCCTGCGCGCTGATGACTGCATTTCTCGCGTCCTCGGCGGCCTGCAGGATCGCGACGCAGGGTTCATATAAAGCTCTTCCGATCTCCGTTACGTGAAAATTGCGCGTTGAGCGCTCTATCAGCCGCGCGCTCAACTCATCCTCAAGTTTCTGGATGCGAATACTGAGTTTCGACCTTGCAATGCCAAGGCTGCGGCTGGCTGCCGAATAACCGCCATGGGCGACGACAGCGGTGAAGTATCGACGGTCATTCAGTTCGTTGACCGACATTGCTGTCTGGATTTCGACGCACCGGTGCGGGTTCTCGTCCACGCCAGCGTTGCGCCTTCAAGATGTTCAGCTCATCAACGTCAAGCCCAAGTGCTTGGCATCGTTAAGCGAATACCTCTCAGCACGAACCGCGGACCAAAACAATGATCTTTGGTTGCTTCCGTTTTTGCGGCCGGTAGATTAACGCTAGCCGTAATTGCGGTACATCACCTTACGGAAGGCGTACAGTTTGAGCGACGAACACGAGAGATTGGCTGAAAAGAAAGCCGCCCTTCTTTCAGCTATGGCCAATCCCAACCGGCTAAAGATCTTGCTGGCGTTGTCGAGGGGCGAAACATCCGTGGGCAATCTTGAGCAGTATGTTGAGCTTTCGCAATCAGCGCTCTCCCAGCACCTCTCCAAGCTTCGGCACGACAAATTGGTCTCCACGAGACGGAGCGCCCAGACCATTTACTACGCGACACGCGATCCTCGCGTTCTCAAGATGCTTTCGGTTCTGGAAGAGATTTTCGTCCAGAACCAACGGGGCGGCAGACACGCGCAATCGTCCGGCAAATGACCAACACTTGCAATCTCGCAGATTGTATTTCGCGTTCGCAACACGTTCTCACATTTGTCACTCCCTATATTCTTTCTTGCTAATTTTCGTTGCGGCAGCCGATGACAGGGATGTCCGTGAGAGGCCTTGGCGAATTCGCTTGAGACTGATGCGGGGGGCTGCCATCCGGGGCAAGATGCTGTGCCAAGACCGTCGCGCTTGATATGAAACCATCCTCGGGTCAAAATCTCGCATGGCCGATTGAAACGTTGCTGGGAGCGTTCAGCACTGTCAACCAGAGATTGGCGAAGGCGAATTCTCTGGTTGTTCGGCAGATCCGCGAATGTTGAAAGACTATTCGATATGCAGGAAGCGGCGGCTCCGGGGATCTTCACCCCGCCCAACGCGAAAGCGGCGGCGAGCATCGGGCGGGGTGAGCAACGGCAACGCAACATGCCGTAACGAGGACCGTTCAACGAGCCTATCGTCACCGCATCCTGTTAAGTCGGGTTAAGCCTTCATCGAGGATCAAGGTAGCGGGATCAGGTCTGCAGATTAAAAGCATAGCGGCGGGAAACGAACTGTCCATCGATCGCATGCCGATGACCGCTTTGAAATTGCTAAACCGGGTATTGCTGACGCTATCGATCGGCATCGACCGCGACCCTCTTGGCAGTAGATCGAGCTGAACACCATCCACAGGCGCCATTTAGGGATCGGCTTTGCCGGAGCCGCCGTTCGGTCCCGCAACCGCATGTTCGAGCAGCTTCAGCAACCCTGCAATAATCAGGACGACAGCAAATGCAATTGGTACTCCGACAGTCAGCATGAACATCGACGCTCCCCCACCGCTTATCTTGTCAGTTTTGCCGTGCCTGACGAGAATACAACCGGGCCATACGACTTAAGCCGAATGGGATGCCTGTAACCGCTTCTCGCTACGATCACGCCGTTATCCCCCTGATAGCCAAGATGTGCTGCACCGAATTTGCGCGATTGTGACGTCGTGGCATGCAGGAGGAAACATGACGATTTTGCGTTTGGCATTCTGTTTGATCGGTGCGTCTTTTGTGGTTGCCGCTGGCCTGATCCACTATGCGCTTTCTCACCCCGCTACCGTTGGCATAGCCGAGATCGATACGGTTTGTTGCACACATGTCCAGCAGCAACTGTTCATATGGTTCACCTTGCTTTGCACAGCAACGCCAGGAGCGGGCTGTCATTGTCTGGGCAAGCCACCTGTGGGAATGGCACGAGGTGTAGGGCCGGGTAATCCCACCGTAGAATTGCCGTGAGTTCGATAGCATGCTTACTTAATTTCTGGCAGCACCGCAGCCGCCGGTTTCGCCCCAGGGCAGGCCTAGGACCCGCCGCGAAACCCTCACGGTGGGTCTTTTGCATTGGAATGCACTCCCGCCGGGCCTACCTCGTAGCTAAGTGCACCGATCTATCCCCAACAACTGCCGTATTCATTGGGCGACAGCGGAGGCCGCAGGGCGCTCCTTGTACGCGCCGCAGCGACATTACCTGCACATTCGCCATGGGCACCAGCTGGAGGCGCTCCATTTCGTAGCGGACTAGAACTTCGCCGCACCGCGTTCGCGCAAAGGAAGCGGACGCTCGCGTCAGCCCGGCCTGCACCGCAACGTCGTAATCGTGGCGATGGCAAACAAGCTCGCCCGCATTGCCTGGGCCGTATTGCGAAAGGAACGTCCATTCGATCGCGCGTGGGGCGCCATCACAGCGTAAGAAGATCGGCTGCGTTTATCTGCAGCCCATGATGTTTGCGAGAAGGACCATAGATGGCCTGACAGTTGACCGGCGTACGGAAAGCCCAGCAGTGCAAATGGCTTGAAGCCGTGTTGATTATTGAGGCTCCGGACGTGCGGATATCCATCTTGGCCACTGCATGACCGTGAGACCGAATACGTTGAAGAAGACTGTTCAGGGTTCTAAAAAATCTACTTGCAAAAAGGGCGGGCCATGCGTTTGCGCTGAAAGCTGACCCGGGATTTGCACTGAGAAGTCTGCCGCAGTCCGGCGTCAGCTTTCAGCGCAAATCATCACCTCGTCTGATCATCGAGGTTTTAGCTATGCTGAAACAACTTCTCGCACGAGGGAGAGTGTGGACAAGCGAGAAAGAAGTTTGCCCTTCATTTCAGAGGGTAAGGGCGCTTCGTCGATTATCGGTGGCCAAGAGTGAACCGCTTTTCGAACGGTATCGATGACTTGATCAATTATCACCTTTGGTGCGACCTTGAGCGCACCCGCCGCCCGCTCGAACCTGCGTAATCCGACTAGATTTGGATCTTTCGTCCCTCCAAATTCCAGGGCCATCTTCGCATCACCATAAAGGAATGTCGGCACTATATCATAGGCGGGCGTCAGAGTTATTTCTCCGCTCCGGGGATACAAGAATGACCAGTTTTTCAAGTGAGCGTCGCCGTTTCCAAGCAGCAAATTGACCACGATACGCCGTACGCTCTCTAGAAGCTCCCCCCTGCCGTCGTAGCAAAACCGCTGAACGATGTTCATGACGGTTGCCTCATTGGCCTTGGTGTATTTCTGATCCCCCATCGCGCCGACAATCTGGGCAAAGTCTTCGGACTGTATTCGTTGGCCCTCTGGTCCCCGGTCAAATCTCTCGAGGGAAAGGGAGCGCTGGCCTTTTAACAGATACTCGGCAGCGATTCCGTCTATCTTCTCCTGTGCAATCAAATCCGCGTTCGCGACGCGCACGCCGACGGCTGCAGCAAGTCTAAGCGCGGTCCACTCCGCTTCTGGAAGAAATGCGTGCTGGGGAGATGGGGTCTTGAGTATGAGATGGCCGTCTCCGGTTTTCGCAGGGATTGTCAACGCAGCCCGCTTTGTCGCTGAGAATTTCAGCTGCACACCTGCAAGAGAGAATCTGATCTCTTCAGAAGGAGCAGGTTTGGTCGCCGGTTGCTTGTCTACTCGCGCCGCAAGCGCTGGACTGCCTGCCTCCAGGCGAGCAATCAGCGCGCCGGGCAAGTCCTCGCCTAGTTTTGCCAACACATCGAAATTGTCAAACGCTCCAGCACCGAATTCCTTCTCGACGAGCTCCCGGAGCGCACCTTCTGGCAGAAGGTTTTGAAAGAAGGAAGGTAACGAGCCACCAAACATTACCTTATCTCCCGTCGCCCTCAAGCGAGCGACGGTTTCTTCCTCATTTGCACCTCGCCATGAGACACTGACAAGCGGACGCTCCTTGCCAAGAGCGATGTAACCATCGTCAACGAAGAATCTAACCGTCCCTGATGGCTCACGTATCAATGATCCAACTCGCAGCTCCTTCCCTGGCGCTACCGCGAACGTGATCCCTATCAACCCGGCCCGGTTAACGATCAGCATCGAGGCCTTCCTCGCCGGTTTCGCTGTCGTCGATGAATACTTCATCGAAAACAGTCGGCAGGTCGTAGGCCGGTGCTATCTGACGGTCACGAATGCCAATTATTGCTTGCACATCGGCAAGTCTGTCATTTGGCACGAACATCAGCGTTAGCCCCAATGCTGCTCCGATCTCGTTGAGGAAGTCTACCGTGCTATTGGACTTACCATTTTCGAGCTCGCTGATACGAGCGGGGTTCTTTCCTGTTCTCTGTGCAAGATCGTGGATACGCAGCCCTCGCTTCCTGCGAAAACTCGATACCTGTCTTCCGATCTCAGTCTTGATACTCATTCGATAAGCCGAAAATATCATATAATATTTCTTTTTATCGAACACTCGTGTTTCTGTCAATTTCTATATAGAGAATCTTACGTGATATTTTTCTATAAAACGAAAAAATCTTCGCCGCATCGACCTGCTGCATCTTCGCGCGCCCCGCCCTACCCCTGCGGAGCACCTCTCTGTCAGATCGCCATCTTTAATCGAGGGAGGTCGTCGGGCAACACGTTCATCCCGGCCGCTTGAGCCGCTTCGACAAACGCCACCTGGATCACGAAGTTCGCATCGAGATCCGAGGCCGCCCATCAGTTCGCCTCCTCCGCGAGCGGCGCGGTCAGTTTCGGAGGCTCGCGGTGAACGACGTCTACTCGAAAGCGTCGCGAGTTCTCGACAGCGAAGAGCTGACGAAGGTCGAGCCAAACCACAAGAAGCGGACGGAGGTGAAGGCGATGATCGCGCTCGTCCAAGAGCAGCGATCACGCCTTGAGAAGTTGAGGCAGGAACAGGAGGACTACTCTGCCGCCCAAGACGAGTCGTGGGAGGCGGATCATTTTCCGGACGGCGTCTCGGCCTAGAGGCTAGGCCCCGAAGACGGCTCGATCCTAGACAGGTCAACCTGGCTTTGCATTGTTGATACCGCGCCGTGGCAGCTCATTTATTACAGCAAACTGCCTTGGCTCGGCTCGCTATCGACGTCAGCTACCGATGCTGCTCCTCGCCTAACCATCTCGGTTTCGGCGGTAAATCGGACATCTCGATCACGATCCATCAAGAACTGCTCGACGACCTTAGAGTCTATCAAATCCCAAGACTTACCGCGGTCAGGTCCGGATGGCACCCGGGGCAGAAGTCCCGGCTCAGCACTCCACGCGAGCAGCCGTTCAATTGACGACACGTTGAGCATGTCGCGAAGATGGTGCGCGGTGACGTAGGCGTCCGGCATAGCCCGATGAGCTGGAAGTCCTAGCTGGTGGATAAGGCCTTCAGGCATTCGCTGGTAGCGAAGCATCTGGTTCGAAAATCGTTGCAGATGCGGCCATAACCTCATCGCGCATTTCCACGTGCATATCCATTGCGCGCCGCCCGTCAGGCGTGGGGTGCAGTAACGCTGCTCGAAACTGGCGCGGTGGGCAGCCAACGCGACAACCGGTCGGGTGGGCTGAAGCACCGAAGCTGCGACTTCCTTCCATAGAGGCGCGCCCGCCACATCGCTATCACGGATATGGTGGACGGCCATCGTTTCGGCGGAAATCGGACGGCCTGGATTGACCAGGAGCGAACCGCGCTCGAGATCGAGCTGCCAGCGACCGTCGTCCGTTTGTATCACATCCTGCCAGCCGATTTCGCACACGTCATGCGGACCGTTGCCACTAGTCTCGAGGTCGATCACGCGGACAATGGTCTGTTTTGATATCTGGGCCATCCGCCATCCGAAGCACCTGCCGATCATAGCTGTTCTCATCGCACTCGAACCCAATCTTCGAGCGCGGTCGCCGCGTTCCTGAATTGAATTAGGGCCAGGCACGGTTTCCTACAAGTTCGGCTGCTAACCAATGTGGCCGCGCCAGGCATTGATGGCATCGCCGTCCTGTATGACTCGCCAGAAGTTGACGATGACTGACAAATGGTTCGGGATATTACTTCAGAGACTGGATGAAGAAAGCATGTGGGACGACACGGCTTTTATTGTCACCACCGACCAATGGGCACGACCTCGGCGAGCGTGGCGGTTATGGCAAGCAGTTTCCGCACTTCGATAGCCACGCCAACATCCCGTTGATGGTCTGGCATCCCCATTTGAAATGCCATGAGGGCAGGATAGAAGCTTTAACGTCGACAGTCGATATCTTCGCTTCGGTCCTGGAGATGGGCGGCGTTACAGGACCAGCCAGGTCACACTTGCGATCATTTGTGCCGCTTCTTGGAGGCGACACTTCAAGCGCACGGGACGCTGTCATCTATGGCACATTCGGACAAGGGATTTGCTGCGGCGACGACCGCCGTCCCTGCCCTTGCCACGGCGACCGATCCGATGGCTGGCATGGAACGCGACATCCGCGACGCTGCTGTGGCATCGGTCCGCGCAGCGTTTACGGGCGACCAGACCAAGGCCACGGAAGCTAGCAATCCAGCCGCCGACGCGATCGCCAAGGCGCAGAACCACGAGCAGCATATAGAGGTGCTGTTTCCCAAGCAAAGCAGCAGGCTACCGAAGCTGCCCAAACGGTCACGACCGCAGTTTCGTCCGGTGCGGTCCTGGGGTTCATCGCCCTCGCAGTGCCGCGGCGGTTCGGTTGGCACCACCCACCTCACCCGCGACGACGACATATACGTCGCCCGTTGCTTGGTCGCAGCCCAATTCGCCGCTATTTCCAGGACAAATGTTTCGCTTTAACCAACTGCGCTTTCAATTTTGCTGTCTCAAGCCCGAGTTGGATGAAGGATCGTGCATGCTTCGAAAGTGCTACATTGTCGTCCCAAAGATTTCTCCAGATTGCAGTCTTCAACGAGAGATCTCTATCCACGATGCTGGTTGAAAAGGACTCGAACGTTACGTAGTCGTCCCAACCGATTGCCACGAGCGCATCGAAAATTGCCGGAAAATCGATGTTGCCTGTCCCAAGATACCCACGATGGCTTTCGCCAATGTGCATGTAGCCGATCTTGTCGGCTGCATTACGAATCGCGAGCCCAACGTCGGCTTCCTCAATGTTCATATGGAATGTGTCGAGATGCAGCAGAACATTCGACGCGCCGGTGTCAGCGATGTACGCCAATCCTTGCGCTGCGGTGTTTAGCATATTGCTTTCGAAGCGATTGACGATTTCCAGGTTCAACGTCACCCCCGACCGGCTGGCACGCTCGGCTACACGAGATAACGTCGTCACGCTTGTGTCCCAGCCCCGCTGTGTTAGCGCCTGTTCCTGTTTTCCATGAGCTGAGCTCAGAATCCCGGCGAGCTTGGATCCACCAAGTTCACTTACAAGTGCGACGGCGCGGTCAAGGATTGCTTCGCCGTTTGCGACGACAGACGGCTCTTCGCTGGATATGTCGCCATCAAGTGGAAGCCCCATGCTGACAGCTACGTCAAGGTCTAGTTCTTTGATGCGAGAAGCCAGCCATTTGACATCAACCTGCTCCGGGTCGAGATACGAGAACTCAACGAGCTTGAAACCCAATTCATGAGAGCGAACGAGCGTCTGCTCCAGCTCGTCTTTAGAGGACCCGGCACTCCAGACAAAAGAATGAACGCCTATTTTAGCCATCGAAACAATTCCTGTTCGTTCATGAATTCGCGACGATCCGCCGATGTCGAGCATCGGCGGATCGTCTGAGGGACGGGTTAGCGGGCTGCTGTCCAGCCCTTGTAGTCCTTGATGTTGTCAGCAGTGATGAGCTGCGGATCGAGAAGTACGGTGTCTTGGGCGGGCTTTTTGCCGTTCAGTACATCGACTGCCATCTTTAGCGAGTCACCGGCCATCGTATACGGATCCTGCGATGCAGATGCTTTGATCATCGAGTTACCGCTTGCGAGCGACTTCTCGATGTCAGGTGCGCCGTCCACGGCGGTGAAGAAGAATTCGTTGCGGTTCAGCTGCTTGGCTGCAAGCTCCGCACCGATAGCTGTCGGGTCGTTGATCGCAAAGACCGCGTCAATCTTGTCGAACCGGGTGAGGAGACCCTGCATGACCGCAAGACCGCCATCGCGTGAGCCCTGAGCGTTCTGATCGTCCGACAGAATTTTAATATCAGGGCTTTTTGCAAGCACGTTCTTGCAGCCCTGGACGCGATCGATGATCGACGAGGAGGCCGGACCATTAATGATTACAACGTCACCCTTGCCCTTGAGCTGATCGACAATATAACCACAAGCCTCTTCACCGGCCTTGATATTGTTGGTCATGACCGTGACATCAGCGCCCGGCGCGGACACGTCGAAGGCGGCGACAATAACGCCGGCTGCCTGGGCCTTCTTGACAGCCGGGGCAATCGCCTTGGCGTCAACAGCGTTCAGCATGATGATGTCAACGCCGGCCGCAACGAAGCTGTCCATCTGCGAAACCTGTTTGTTGAGGTCATAGTCAGCGGAAACCGAGGTGACCTGAACATTTGGATTGATCTCCTTTGCGCGGTCTTCGATACCCTTGATCGTTGCCACGAAGAACGGATTGCCAAGCAGACCGACGGAGATGCCGATCTTTTGGAGATCCTTTGCCGATGCCGGCATCGTAATCGCGGCCGCGATGGCAGTGCCCATGAGCAGTTTAGAGAACAAACGCATACTTTCCTCCATAATGGCGCTCCCTGCGCCCGTGATCCGGTAACCCCGGTCCCTCAAGCCGCACGTCATGTGCGGCTAAGTCCTTTCAGCCTGTAGCGGTCAAGTGCCACGGCAACGATGATGACAAGTCCCTTGATGATGTACTGCCAAATGTCCGAGACACCGACGAGGATGAGGCCGTTGGAGAGCACAGCGATGATCAGTGCTCCGATCAGCGTCCCCCAGATCGACCCGACACCGCCGACAAAGCTGGTTCCGCCGAGGATGACCGCGGCGATGGCATCGAGCTCATAGGCTTGTCCGAGCTGCAGGCCATTTGCGGCATAGAGGCGTGCAGCCGACATAACGCCGCCTACGCCCGACAGCAGGCCTGACATCGAATACACAAAAAGCAGAACTAGCGGAACTTTGATCCCGGTGAGCCGAGCAGCTTCGACATTGCCCCCCACGGCATAAATCCAGGTGCCAAGCACTGTCCGCTTGAGAATGAACCAGGAGATGACGATGGTTGCGAGGGCGATGATCGCCAGCCAGGGAATGCCGAGCAGCGAACCGTTACCGATGAAGTCGAACGGAAGATCGGCGTTGAACACGGTTGTGTCATTGCCGAGAAGGCGCGCAATGCCGCGCATGGCGGTCAGCGACCCGAGCGTCACGATGAACGGTGGAAGCTTGAGAAACGAGATAATGACACCGTTGACGACGCCGCAGGCAAGTCCCACACCGATGGCGGCGGGAATGCCCAGCATACCGATATCGGGCCAAAGCGAAACGATGACGCCGACCATCGCCGACGCCGCCAGGATCGATCCGACGGACAAGTCGATGCCGCCAGTGAGGATGACGAACGTCATACCGGCTGCAAGCACTGTATTGATCGAAGCTTGCTGCGTGACGATGGACAGGTTGTTGACGCTGAGAAACCGTCCGCTCAACAGATGAAAGCCGATCGCCAAGATCACGAGCACCGGCAGCATACCGAGCGCGGTCAATGTCGATCGAAACTTTGCCTTGTTCGCATTCGTCTGTTCAGTGGGTGTTGCGGTCATATTCTCATCCCGTCTTTTTGCTTTTGGTCTCAGGCAACTTTGGATACCGAACCGGTGGAGAAGGCCATGATAGCTTCCTGGCTGATTGGCTGGTCCCGCGTCGCCAAAACCTCTCCAGCGATGCGGCCCTCGCGCATAACGAGGACGCGGTCAGCAATGCCAAGGATTTCAGGCAAGTCGCTGGAGATCACGACGATGGCGATCCCGGTCTGTGCCAGTTCGTCGATGATCCGGTAGATTTCGGATTTGGCACCGACGTCGACACCACGTGTAGGCTCGTCGAAAATAATGACCTTTGGTTTGGTTTCCAACAACCGCGCGATCAGCGCCTTTTGCTGATTGCCGCCGGAAAGCGCTCCGACGTTCACGCTTGCGCTCAGTGTGCGGATCGAAAGCGATTTTATTGCACGAGCAGCACGTTCCTTCGCAGCGGCAAAATTCAAGATGCCTCCGCGGCCAGCATCCTTGCCAATGACACCGATATTGATGTTTTCGGTTATCGTCATGTCAAGGAAAAGGCCGAGACCTTTCCGGTCTTCCGTCAGATAGACAATACCCGCATCCATTGCGTCCCGCGGACCGCCGATTGCGAGTTCAACACCTTCGAGCGTGACCGTGCCTGTCGCCTTGCGATCGGCTCCAAAGATGAGGCGTGCAAGCTCAGTGCGTCCCGAACCGACAAGGCCGGCGATGCCAAGCACTTCGCCTGCCTTCGCGTCGAATGAGCAATCATGCACGCGGCGGCCGTCGCCCAAGCCCTTAACCGACAGAATGGTCTTGGCGGCTTGCTGTGGAGCGCCGTGCTCCTTCTTGTAAAACGAGGATAGGTCCCGGCCCACCATCATGGAAACGAGCTTTTCAGCCGAGAGATTCTCGCGCTCTAGCGTTCCGACATACGCGCTGTCCCGCAGGACGCTGACGCGATCGGCGAGTGCGTAGATTTCTTCCATTCGATGGCTGATATAAATGATGGCGATGCCGCGTGCCTTCAGCCCGCCGATGACTTGGAATAGCCGCTCCGTTTCCCTCGAGGTTAGGGAAGTCGTCGGCTCGTCCATGACAATGATTTTGGCATTCGTCGTCAAAGCACGGGCAATTTCCACCATCTGCCGCTCGCCAAGAGATAGCGTCGCGACGAGTTGAGACGGACCAAAGGAAATACCCAACTGCTTGAGGATCGGCGCAACCTTTGCGCGGGCGGCGGCCTTGTCGACAACGCCGTAGCGAGAGGGCTCGGCCCCAAGAAACATATTTTGGGCAACCGTAAGATTGGGTGCGAGCGAAAGCTCCTGGTAAATGACAGAGATACCGTTGGCCTTGGCCTTGATCGGATCGCCAGCAACGATGGGCTTACCGTCCACCAGAACCGCGCCGCCGGGGTCGGCCGTATACGCGCCGGAAAGCACTTTCATCAACGTCGACTTGCCGGCGCCGTTTTCCCCCATGAGAGCGTGAACCTCACCTGGATATACGGTGAGCGAAACATTCGTCAGCGCCTTCGTGCTTGCGAAGGTCTTGCTGATGTTCCTCATCTCCAGCACAGGCCCAAGAGTTTTGGTGTCGGTTGCGCTCATGCGTGAAGCTCCTTCTTGGGCGTCGCCATATCGGGTCCTTCGATTTCCACCAAAGCGCGCCACGTGTCGGCATAAGCCTCAAGCCCGAAAAGTTGCAGCGGTTCAGCCATCTTCGTCTTGTTTGCGAACGGCTTTTTACTCATCGTTTCGAAGACCAGTGCAGCCGCACCGAACGCGCTGCCTTCGGCAGTCGCGCTGGTGAAAATGGCTTGGGAAGGCCGCAGTTGCGCGAGAAGCCCGGCATACAGACCTGTTTTTACAAGGCCGCCGTCGATAACGATCGGGTTAGTCGACCGGATCAGATCGAGTGAGAAATTGGTCATCAGTGCGACGTAGAGTAGCGCGGCGGCTGCACGTTCTTCACCGTCGATCTCAGGGCCGACAAATCGTCCCTCGCAACCTTGCATCGGGCCGCCAGGTGCAAACGATGGCAGTGCAAATACTCCCTTGGCGATAACCCGGGAGAGCGCATCGATACTCACGCTCCTGTTCCAACCTCCGCTTGCAAGATCAAACTCCCTGCCGCCCATGAACCTGATCGTTGGGGTAGGCTTGCCGTCTACAGTGACGTTGGCGAGCATGTCTCGATGTTCATCAAGCGCTTCTAGAGGACAAGCGGAATTGAATATGACCACCCAGGTGCCGGTCGATACCAGCGTGAAATCATCGAAGCCGATAGAGCGGTAGTAATAAAGGGCGGAGTTGCTGTCGTGGACGCCATTGTGGACCACTATTGAGCCGGCAGAGTCGCCTCTTTCAAGAGCGTCCCATTCGCCGAGCGCCGTCCCTGCCCGCTCGAAACTCGGCATTTTTTCTCGCCAGCCTCGACTATCGACCAGACTGCTGAAGTCGTCCTTCAGCGGTGCCCACAGGTGGGAATGGCATCCGACGTAGGAAACTTCGGAGACCATTTTGCTGGAAAACTTCCAGGACCAGAATTGCGGATAAGGCAGGATGGCTTCAACGCGCCGGAAGTCGTCCGGGTTCCTAGCCTCCAACCAAAGCATGTGTCGTCCGTAATTGAACCCAAGGGGCAACCGAGGAGAGTAGGTTTCGTTAAATGGTGGGACTAGCATGTCAATGCGACCTGCAAGCGGCTGTGGAGGTTCTTGCTCATAGTCGAGGATCGGGTGAACGAGACGACCCTGTTCCACGAGTGCAAATGTGCACCCGTGGCCCGAGAACATGACGTGCCCGACGCCATGGTCTTCAATCGCCTTCGATAGCGTTATCTTCATCCAGCTGAAAAGAGCATCGTCATCGAGCACGCGAAGGCCTGCATGCTCGATCCAAAGGGGTTTTGTGCGATCTTCCGACAGCACTGACCCATCCTCCCCGAAAATAAAGAGCTTGGAGTTCGTTTTGCCAAGATCGAATACCGCAACTGATCTCGAAGCCGTCATCACTGTCCTCCGAGAGTGGCGATCATGATCGTGACGCCGGCATCTTCAAGCATCTTCGCTCCGGCGTCGGAAAGTCCATCATCGATAACGATCGTACCAATCCTTGAAAGGGGGAGGACGATGTTGCGTGGCTGGATCGAAAGCTTCCTACTGTCGGCCAGAAGCACGATCTCGTCGGCGCAGCTGCTGAGCTCGCCGATGGCCTTGGTCAGGAGGGGATGCGATTCCAGAAGACCTTCGCTGCCAATGCCTTGCGTACCGAGAAAGAACCGGGAGGCAAAGAAGTCAGGCGCTCCAGCCGACGCGTCATGGACAATGCCAGGTTCGCGGTACAGAACTCCGCCCGCCAGTGTCAGATTGCAGGTGCCGTGCTCGCCAAGGTAGGCCGCGAGCGGCATTGAATTGGTATAGAGCCGGACATTTCGGCGCGCCAACTGCAAGCCGAGTTGATAGCAAGTCGATCCCGCATGGACGATGATCGAGTCGCCGTCACGAACGAGGCTCGCAGCCTTCTCCGCAATCGCCCGCTTGGCATCGACTGCGATGTCCCGGTTCTCATCGTAGGGCCGCGCCGACAACCGTGCCGAAGCTGACGATTCATTCGCCGATATCCCACCATAAACTTTTCGAGCGACGCCGGTCTCATCCAGCTTGTCGATGTCACGGCGGATCGTCGCCGGAGAAACGCCAAGGCGCTCCTGCAAATCTCGGACAGACGCAAACGGCCTCTCGCGAAGTAGCTCCGTGATAAGACGATGTCGATCGGAATCGTTCAATTCAATCCTCCGTGACGCTTCTCCCTCAGCGTCAATGAGGAACAATAATCACAGCGTCGCTTACATCGCAATACCGAAGCTTACATTTCTTCACGGTTGACGACGTTCAATCATATAAATAGGATCACGAAAAAGTTTGCTCAAAAAAGCAGATGCCGGAGCGAGCATGTTTCAACTTGGGAGGAAAGAGACGTGTCAAAAACCGACTTGAGGGGTACAGCGCCTTTCAAATCCTTCCTTCGCTTGTCGCGCGAGATTGGAAATGACATCCTCAAAACCCAAGGCGCGGGCGGGAACACGTCCATCAAGCAGGACGGCGTTATGTGGGTGAAGGCCTCCGGCACGTGGCTCTCCAAAGCCGAAGATCAAGACATAATGGTTCCCGTCGTCGTCGATCCGCTGGTGAGAGCCTTGCGCGATAGCGATCCGCGCGCGGAGAAATCCACCGATTTCATCGTTTCCGAGCTGAACTCCACCGGTTTACGACCATCGATTGAAACGAGTTTCCACGCTGCACTCGGCAGTCCGGTGGTCGCGCACTATCACTGCGTGAACGCGATAGCACTTTCTGTTCTAGAGGATCGCGAAGAAGAACTGAGTGCACGAATGAGCCTTCTCACGGACCTCAAATGGGGCATGATACCCTACCGGCGTCCGGGGACGCCGCTCGCACGCGAAATCGAGAAAGCCGCAGCGTCGAAGCCCGATGTTCTCATCCTTTTCAATCATGGCATAATCGTCTGCGGCGACTCGGTCGAAGACGTGGCGGCGAGAATAAAAAGGGTGACGGATGCTCTGACGTCTGAGCCACGTCAATCTGGTGGGTTGGATATCGAAGCGCTGACGACGATGGCGCAAGGATCGAACTTTCACCCTGCTCAAGACATTAGAAGTCACTCGATCGCTCTGTCGGAGACCAACCGATCGGCCGCGCTTGGCGGCTCCCTCTATCCTGATCACGTGATATTTCTCGGCACCGAAATTGGTGTGCTTGAAGACGGGAAAAGCGCGACGGACTATGAGGCCGCGTTGACACGAGAAGGACGCAATATTCCCAAAATGATCCTGGTTCCCGGTAAGGGCGTCCTGCTCTCCAGCGCCCTTACCGCCGGTGGTGAAGTCATGGCCCGGTGCCTCGCCGAAGTCGTCAGCCGAATTCCGGAGGGCAAAGCCGTGGCCTATCTTTCCAAGAGTGACGAGCATGAGCTCACTCATTGGGAGGCCGAGCAGTATCGCCAAGCACTCGACCGCGGCTCCGTGAGGCAGCCTGCGTGACCAAAAACTCGAGCCAGGCCGTTGCACTCGGCATCGACATCGGCACTTCGGGCGCTCGCGCCTCTGCCATCGACGGAGACGGCAATCAAGTAGCCTTCGCTTCATCACCCTTCAGATCGCCAGACGAACTTCGCCAACCACAGGCATGGTGGATCCGGGTGCAGGAGGCGTTACAAGCCTTAGCCCAGAAGGTGGATTTCACCTCTCTAAAAGGTGTGGCCGTCGATGGCACCTCCGGGACCGTGCTGGCACTCGACGCTTCGAACGAGCCCAACGGATCGGTGCTCATGTACAATGAGCCCTGCCCCGACATTGCGGTGGTTGAGCGGATCGCTGCAAACGCACCACCAGGCGCAACCGCGACCGGTGCGAATTCCGGTCTTGCACGCGCCGTCCACCTTTCGAAAGCTCCGGCTGTCGCAACCGTGGTGCACCAAGCCGACTGGATTTTGATGAAGCTCGGGTGCCCCGGTCGGATCAGCGACGAAAACAACGCGCTCAAGACGGGATACGACCTGGACCGAGAATCTTGGCCGGCTTGGCTTGAGGCCGCCGATATGGATATTTGTAAACTCCCCGCCGTTCATCGTGCAGGCAGGCCAATCGCATCGGTCGAAGGCTATCTGCGCCAGCTTGGAGTACGGGAATCGGCCAAGTTTCACGCGGGAACGACGGACGGGTGCGCGTCATATCTAGCGACAGGCGCGTCAAGTATTGGCGACGCCGTGACTGCCCTTGGCTCTACGATTGTACTCAAACTTGCGTCTGACAAACCGATCAACGCCCCGCAATACGGCATCTATTCCCATCGTGTTGGTGACTTCTGGCTGGTTGGCGGCGCGTCGAATAGCGGTGGCAATGTCTTGCGCGCTATGATTGGAGACGAGCGCCTGGACGAGCTGACACGCACGATCGATCCTGAACGATGGTTGGGTCTGGATTTCTATCCGCTTCTGCGCCCCGGTGAGCGATTTCCTTTCAACGACCCGCACTACTTGCCGCGCCTCACTCCTCGACCCGCTGACGAAGGCATGTTCTTTCAGGCTCTCCTGGAGGGGATGACGGAGATCGAACGGCTCGGTTACGAACGGCTGCGCGAACTCGGTTCTCCTATTTTGGCAAGCCTCAGAACCGTTGGCGGCGGGGCGAAAAATCCGGCTTGGACAAGAATGAGGGAAAAAGCGCTGGGCATCGATATAGTGCCAGCCAAGTCAGTCGAAGCCGCGACAGGTACCGCCGCGATGGTTCTATCCCACCTGGACGACGAAAATGCGTGAACCGCTACCGATCACCCTGGAACAGCTATCGGACCGATACGATGTCTTTTTTGTCGACCAGTTCGGAGTACTAAGAGACGACACCGGACCCTACGAAGGAGCTATCGAGGCGTTGTCTCGATTGGCTACCGCAGGCAAGATGATAGTCATCCTTTCTAATTCGGGAAGAAACGGCGAATACAACTCCGAACGCCTGGTCAAGCTAGGTTTTGCGGCGGACAGCTTCGACTTTTTTGTAACCTCGGGCGATGTCGCTTACGAGGTGCTTTCCTCCCCCGGATCGACGATTGTTCGCGGTTCGACCTGCCTCACGATTTCAAGCGGTGGAGATCGAAATCTTGCCGACCGTCTTGGCCTCGTCTCCACCGAACACGCATTGGATGCTCAGCTCATCATAATTTCGGGCAGCGAGTCTGAGCGCATCGCGATGGATGATTACCGCGAAATGCTGCGTCCCGCTGCCGAGAAACACATTCCCTGCGTTTGTACCAATCCCGACATCCACAAGCTCCACAATGGAGCTACCCTCGCAGGAGCAGGGAGCATAGCCCGGCTTTACGAGGCATTGGGCGGAACGGTGACGTGGCTTGGCAAGCCACATCCCGAGATCTACGAGCATGCTGTACGCATCGCCGGCATTAACGATCGACGCCGCGTTGTCTGCATTGGTGACAGCATCGAGCACGACATCCTCGGCGCGAAAACGTCCGGCTTTGATTCCGCGCTTGTCCGTACCGGAATACTCGCGGAGAACACTGACGAGCAACTGGCGCATTTGTTCAATTCGGTTCGCGCGGAAGCAACCTATATAATGCCGGCTTTTAGGAACCTTGGGACATAGTCGGCAGCTAAGCGCTAATCAGGAGGTGCGAGCGCCTGTCCTGAGCAAAATGTCAGGCGGTTGATGGATCGGCAATTCCATACACCCTTACCGGCGACGCGAGGCCCCTAAGGGAATGCGACCCGAGCTCCACAAATGTTTCGTTCAGGCTAGCTGAATGCACGAAATCGGAAGATAGAAGGACGGGCCGCTCGAGCAATTTCGTAAGCTCCTCTAACCGGGAGGCGACATTGACTGCAGGACCAATCGCTGTGAAATCCAGCCGCTTTCGAGAACCGATGTTCCCATACATGACATCGCCAACGTGAACGCCGATTCCATACCTTAGTGGCGTTTTCCCCCTACCTGCTAGCTTGAGGTTTAAGTCGTCCATGCGCCTGCGACCGTCTTCGATGGATTGCAGGAGGTCTGCGCAGGCGTTCGGATTATCCAGTGGAAAGATAGCAAGGAGTCCGTCGCCCATGAATTTCAAGATTTCGCCGCCTCTGGCTTCTATGGGTTCGCATAAGGCATCGAAATAGCCATTGAGAATTTCGATAACTTCATCGCGCGGCCAAAGATCGGATAGCGCCGTGAAATCGCGGAGGTCGCAAATCATGATCGCGGCGCTCACGGTCTTGCCGCTGCCGCGCGTCGTGGCACCCGCAAGAATTTCGGCGCTCGCATGTGGGCCCACGTAAGTCTCCAACAAGGTGCGAGCCATAGCGTTTTTCATCCGGATTTCGCTGACCAAGGCGAGCGCGGGTAACAGATCCCGCAGGTAGTTCACCTCGTGTTCAGAGAACCCGCCAACTTGCCTGGTCGCGAAAGTTATGACATGGCGTTTGCCCAATGTGTGATCGATCGGCCAAGCGACATAGTCGGTGAACCCTTCTCGACGAAGCTCATCGAAGAGTTGAAACTGGCCCATGCCATCGTCATGCCGGTCGAGGCGTTGCCGAACTTCAGATGCTCCATTGTAAATTTCCGTGGCCGGTCTACGAAGGAACATCTCGGTAGTATCAACGTCGTAGTCGAACGTGTCGATATGGGCGTTTTGTACACCCGGCAGCCACAGGATCCTCGCACCTTGCCACTGCGGGTGCTGGATCCTGAGGTGAAGCGAAGACCTAGCGACCGGAACACCGCCAGCAACCAGACGCTCGCACAAATCGACGAGAAGATTGTCAAGAAATCGCTGGGAATAGGTCTCGTTTACGAGCCAGTCGAGAACAGCACGACGCT
Source organism: Hyphomicrobiales bacterium (assembly GCA_900465675.1). Taxonomy (GTDB): domain Bacteria; phylum Pseudomonadota; class Alphaproteobacteria; order Rhizobiales; family Rhizobiaceae; genus Rhizobium. Next base: position 62,559 of record UBJR01000018.1, read on the forward strand.
CTAAGGGCCATTTTCCGTCGGTCGTGCCTGGTGGGAAATGCGAAATATTGTACACCGAAATTCTCCTAAGACCACATTCTAGGCGCGTCACTTGATCGGGGAAAGAAAATTATGCCGGGCGTTTTGCTTCCGATCCTTTGCATACCAGCGTTGGCGCACGACTTTCGATCGGCAGCGCGCAGCTGCTAAGTTCGATACCGGATCGAGGATGGGGGCGCTGCATTGTTCGTTTGTCGGCGACACGAGCGAAGAAGCGCCGATTTCAACTGACGCGTGGATCTCATGCTGCCGCGCGTCAATAAATCCAGGAAAATAGCGCCGGTGGAGGAGGCGCTAATGCTCGGAATTGAGCATAGGAGTGGACAGGAGGACGAAGACGGACCTGCGTCAAAAACCAATAGGTTGGTCTCGGCTCCTGGGCGCCGGCAGCGGTACCGGCTCCCTCGCTTACCGGTGGAGCGGCCGTACCTTGCGTACGGGCCAGCAGCTGCTCTTGCCGTCGTTACACGAGACCGACGCCCCAGCATTTCGGCGTGAATCAATTTCCTAAGAAGATTCCATAAGCCATTGAAAAATGATTCGTTTTGAGTCGGAACGAATCACGCTCGCACGTCTTTGAGTCACGTATTAGTGATTCGGAGTATGGCGTATGGCATCGGGACATAGAGCGCAGTGGAAGGGATTTCTCAAGTTCGGCGAAGTGAGTTGTGGCGTCGCCCTCTATACCGCGGCCAGCACGTCAGAGCGCGTCACCTTCAATTCCATCAACAAGGTTACGGGCAACCGGGTCAACCGCGTCTTCATCGACAGCGAGACCGAAGAACGTGTCGAGCGCGAAGACCAGACTAAGGGGTTCGAGATTGAGAACGGCCAGTTCATCATCATAGACCCGGAGGAAGTGGCCGCAACCATCCTCGAGAGCAATAAGACGCTGGATGTTCAAGCCTTCATCCCGAGCTCGGAAGTCGACGATATTTATTTCGACAAGCCCTATTATCTGACGCCGGAGATGGGCGCTGAGGCCTTCGCGGCCCTCAGAGACGGGATGAGGAAGTCGAAGGTCGCCGCTATCGCGAGGGCCGTGCTGTTTCGGCGGATGCGAACCGTCCTCATCCGGCCGCAAGGCAACGGTCTAGTGGCAACCACGCTGAACTACGACTACGAGGTCCGATCTTCCAGGAAGGCATTCGAGGAAATGCCGAAGCTGAACATCGAGGGCGAGATGCTAGCGCTCGCCAAGCACATTATTGGCACAAAGCGGGGCGAGTTCGATCCGGCGTCATTCGAAGACCGCTACGAGGCGGCGCTTGCCGAGCTGGTGAAGGCAAAGATCGAAGGTAAGGCGCTGCCGAAGCGCAAGAGCGTCGAGGTTTCCAAGCCGAGCGTCCTGCTTGCCGCCCTACGCGAGAGTGCGGGGCTAATGAAGACCGCCTCTCATAAACCGAAACGCACTGCGGCCAATGCCAATGCTGGCACTGGCAGGCAGCGCGCCGCGCGCGGAGCAGCCGAAAAGGCCGCCTCCTCCAAGGCTGTTCCGCAGCGCAAAGCAAGTTAGGAGCTAGAAAATGGCACTTCGCTCCTACTGGAAAGGGTATTTGAAGCTCTCGCTGGTCACCTGCCCGGTGAACATGACCCCGGCGACCTCGGAGTCGGAGAAGGTGCGATTCCACACGCTAAACAGGCTCACCGGAAACAGGGTAGTCTCGCAATATATCGACTCCGTCACTGGCAAGCCGGTCAAGGACGGGAACGATGCCAAAGGATACGCTCGGGGTGAAAATGATTACGTCATACTCACCGACGAAGACCTTGACGCGGTGGCACTCGAGACCGTCAAGACGATCGACGTAGAAAAGTTCGTTCCCGCGGAGAGCATTGCTTCCGTCTATCTCGAGGAGCCGCACGACCTTATGCCGGACAATTCGGTGGGCAACGAGGCTTTTGCCGTCATCCGCGACGCAATGAAAGCCGACAAGGTCGTCGGAATATCGAAGCTTGTTATCGGGCGACGTGAGCGGGCCGTGATCCTCGAGCCCCGGGAAGAAGGCATCGTCCTTTGGTCGTTGCGGTTCGGCGATGAAGTTCGCCCGGAAGAATCCTACTTCGAGGACATCGACAACGAGGCCGATCCCGATTTGATTCCACTCGTGCAGCAACTCATCAAGAAGAAATCCGCGCATTGGTCACCTGACATGGCCAGCGACCCCATACAGGATAGCCTTCTCAAGCTTATTTCCAAGAAGAAGAAAGCGATGAAGCCCTCCAACAAGACGGCAAGGGGCGAGCCGGATGCTTCGGCCAAGTCCAACGTCGTCAACATCATGGATGCACTTCGCAAATCAGTTGCGGCAGAATTGAAGTCAGGAAAGGCAAGGTGAGCGATGGACGGCATCCTTGTGACGTCGATCAAGGAGATCGCCGTTGCCCTGCCCGGCAACCAGCATTTTACGACCGCATCCACGATTTCAGGACTTTTGGGCATTCTGACTTCTGAGAAATGGCCGCGTCGAGTCAACGACATGTCATGGCGGCACGCATTCGCCGCCGGCTTGCGATCGCTACAAGGCGAGCTTGAGCCGGCGCAGGCCCGGAAGGCCTTCGTCGCTGCCGCTCGCGATGCACACCTCAAAGTCCTGCCTGACGACGAACAGCTAATCAGAAATCGGAGGGGTGCGAAGAGGAGACGTTCGCCGGTTAGCTGGAGGCATCCTGAGGTAGGATAGGCAAGGCGGACAATTCTCGCCGTGATGAAAGGCGAACGAAAGGTATCTGACGGCCTTTCAGGCGGCAGACACCGAGGAGCGCTATCGCGAGCTGGCCAAGGAACCGCAACGCCGTTTCCGCCTCTTCCACCAAAATCATGTGTCCGACGCCCTTCACCACCTTCAAGGTCAGATCAAACCCGGCCGCTTCCAGCTGGCGCGCGGCCGATGTCGAGGCGGTGGGTGGAATTGTTCGGTCCGCTGAGCCAGTAAGAGCACTGAGGTTCCGTGTTCGGAACGACCCAGATGGCGCGAGTGGCAAGAGTCCGGCGAAGCTCACCAAAGCGCCGATCTTCCACCGGCCAGACGCTACCGCATCGAGCGAAGGCGCCAGCGTTGAAGAGAACTCTTTGCCGCTGCGCTGGCCGAACTAGCACCCCACCCGGCTCAACGATCTTGACCCCGATGAGGAGAGCCGCGAGTTCGTAGAAATAGCGATTTTGAGAATCCCTCCAAGGCAAACTTTGAAGCGTTTTATAAGAAATCATAGGAAGGCCGACGACGCCAGCGCCCGAGCTTACGTTGATGGAGAGGCTTGAACGGTTTTCGCGAAAATGTGGAAGGGTTTCGCGAACAACGTCCATGACCCCGAACAAGTTAACGTCGAACTGCTCCTTCGCCCATCAATGCACGATCGTGATTACTCCCACGCCGACCTCTTCCGCGGCTTTGATGAGCGCCCGCCTCGCGAGTTCAGGGGCAACCTCACCGAGCTTAGCGTCTAGACACGCCTTGATCGCGATGACGTAGTCTTCACCGTCCTCGTCAGGCCATAGGTTAAGCAGCACTGTGGCCACGTCGTCGAGCGTCCTGATCTTGTACGCCTCGCGATCCTCCAGCACCAACATCAGCGTCGAAAACTCTTGCGAGCTGTACCGATTCATGACACCTGCGCTCCATCACCTTTACCGAATGGAAACGGTGCAAGAACCGTTCCCGTTTGGATCGACGCTGGACGAGATCGGTTTTGTCCCGGCGGCGAAACGGTGGTCATTGGCTCCCGCCGCAGTTCGAGCCATCGCAACCGGCCCCCGAAATCCTCCCCATTTGACAGCGAGTGTTGCCACTGCGCTATAGTCGATACGGTTACGGAAAGCTGGGGGAATGACATGGCGACGACCGATTGGCCGAGAGAGCCGTTGACTGCAGAAACGATGCTGGTACTGGATCGCATCCTGTCCGATTGGTGCGCGGAGCGTTCTTGTGACAAGGGCAGCGACGAAGGTCAGGTCACAGCGAAGATGCTGGTCGACTGGTTCGAATTCGGCATCCACGATGAGCGGGAGTTGGCGCGGCTTGTTCGTGATACCGCGATGCTGGACCTCAAGACGCCTGAGCGGCCTTGACGGTAAGGGGCTTTTCCCATTCCTGCATTGCCGATCGCGATCACAACGCTGGCGGGACTTCCCGCACAAGCGCAATCGTCTCAACTCCATACCATGCTGGATAGGATCGCGGGAACTCTGGACGTGTCGAGCATGCTATACATGAAGGAAGGCAAGCTGTCGGGTTGCCAGCTCGTGTTCGATGCATGATCCGCGACTACTCCTATCGACAGCGCCGCTTTACCAAAGTTTCCGGAGGTGTCGGCTTCATGCACAACTGCAGCCCCGAACCGCCGCTGAGATAGATCGTGAAAGTGGTCGTCACCGAGGTAGCGCAGGTGAATGGGGAAACTGGCAGCCGACCGCTTCGGCGGCGCGGCCGCCAAGGAGGCGTTTCGGAGCGACAACCCGCTTCCTACGGCCCTTCGGAAATATCCTGAGGCCCATATCCGGATGAGAGACGAGTTCAGCAAGCTGATGGCCTCAGGCATGTCAACATTCGACGTGCGAAAACGGGTAGATGCCACGTTGGGCGTCGAGTTTCGAAGTAAGGAACCAATTTGAGCAATCTCGCAAACGCCTCTGCGGACCTTTGTAAGCGGCGCGCTACCTTAAAGGCTCTAGCCCCTGTTTTTTGCCATTCTAAAGGCTGCCTGTCCTGATCTACGTCGCGGACTGAGTAGATGGCAGCATAGAGGACACTGGCATGTCTCCGATGTGAGCGCTTGCGATGCGCGGCTTTTACGGTACCGATGCCCGTTTTCGGGCTGAGAAGGATTAAGCTTCGGGCTCTACGCCATTTCTGGGTCGATCCCTGATATCAGGATCGGGGTAACACAAATAGTTAGAGGTTTTCCCCGATTTTGCCACCCTCACCTTCACGCACCCTGGAGACTGAATGACCCTCGCACGCATTTTAACAGTTGACGACTCTGCTAGCATTCGCCTTACGATCAATGTCACACTTTCCAACGCAGGCTACTCCGTCGTCGAGGCCAGCGACGGCGCTGAAGGTCTAGCCGCAGCGCAACAGGACGCCTTCGACCTGATCATCACCGATCTAAACATGCCCGGCATGGACGGCTTGCAGATGATCGAAGCAATCCGGAAACAGCCAATCGGAGCGGGCGTCCCGATAATCTTCCTGTCGACGGAATCCGATGGCGATGTGAAGACACAGGCCAAGGCGGCCGGAGCGACGGGTGGTTGACAAAGCCTTTCGATCCCGAAACCCTGATCAAGATCGTGCGCAAGGTTATCGGTCGTTAGCGGCTAGCCGATTTCATCAAGTACGGAGTTAGCGTGCGACGCGTTCAGGTTTCAGGCCGGGCCAGAATTGCTATGATCTCGCCGATCATCGCTTCGTTGCCTTTGCCATCCGGATGGTAACACCACGCGGTTGCTCGACCGGATGCGGCACGGCGGGAGAACGCTACGAAGGGTTCGTTCGCTGGGATGAAAGCTCCTACGTAGCATCCAAGAGGTCTTCCGGGCGCGTCGCCAGGAGTGAGACCTGATGTGGCCAGACCGTGAAAGATTTTTGCTGATGTCTGAGACTGCCGCGAGCAGCTTTCGATTGATACTGGCCACCCGGCGACAAATTAGTCCGCCCCTCACTTCTGCTCTCGTTGAAGTCGGTACTTCCCATCATCGGTCACGACGCCGTCGGCAGCTGGCATCCAGCCGTGAGACGATTCTTCTCCTGCGGAGAAGGACAGATAAATCTCGGAAATCTGCCAAAAGGTAATTTGGTCTTTCGGACAGTGGCGCTGCAATCTTGAGAGAGTTCAAGGGCGTTGGCATCGTCATAAGCGATCAGTGCGCCCCCCGCCAAGCGTTCCGGGAACTGCACCACTCACTGTGTGGTCATAATGAACCTCTTCAACGCATACATGATGGAGTGGCTAAAACGAAGTTTCGAGATGAGCACGGTGTCAGGTGAACTTTTGGCTATTGGATTTTGTTGTGGAATAGCCAGCGTCGAGCGTCCGTTTTTGATCGGCCACGCGCCTCACATGGACTTCCCCGGCGTCTGACCGGATAGCAACTGTGAGGCGGGGCCAGAGTCTAGGACTTGGGCAAGTCCCGCCGTATTGATCCTAAATCAGTTTTTCTGCCCTGATCCTGCTCGACGTGATCGATTTGTGATATGAGATCGGCGAAGGGATTGTGATCTGAAGTTTCGGGTCCGTAAAACGAGTAAGGCCGTCGATGAAGTGTTCGTCGCCGGTATGGAGATCGAAACTCGGGCGTGCGGTGATATCGCGCTGAATCATATTTTTCGCTTTTAGTGATTTGGCCACGAAACGCATCAACCCGAGATAGGTTCTAGTTGTGGGCGTTTCCCTCATGTACCGTCAATTTCCCAAGAATTCCCCGGCGTTGCCAATAGGGTTGCTGCAGGGTCTGTACGGTCAGCCCGGGAGTTCCCCGCTCCGCTGGACTTTCGCTAATCCGATTTCGAGGAGGGCGTCCATATCGCGCCTGAGATCGCCGTTAGACGCTTGGTAGCGCGCTATCGACGGCCTGGCCATCATAGCCAAATACTGCAGGCTCTCGACTGCATCGTCTGTTACAGCGTTGATACCGGCAACCCAAGCTGCTCGGAATAGATCGGCGTCGAGTTGTTCGCGGGGCATTGGCTTTCCTGTTTGGACTTTAATCGTCTAGGCACTGATAGGTTCCTCCATCACCGAATTGCGTATCCCGAAAATCGCCCTGACGGCCGTTGACGACTGAATCTCGCGTGCCTAAAAGGCCGGCGTTGCGCTTCGCTGAGAAGGCGACCACGGGGAGGTTCGGTTTTACGAGGAGACCGAACCTCTGCCGACCTTAGGCCGCCGGGCCACGGTTGCCGACCATCTCGGAACAGTGTTCAAGATAGCAGCGAAGGCCCTATCCAGAATGCTGGGCTAGCAGACACCCGCGCATGCTGGGCGAAGCGGTGGCGATGAAGGCACGCCGTTTACCAGCGCGCCTTCACCATTGTCAGAAATCGCCAAACTTCAGTGCGCGGTCGAGACTGAACGCTTGGCAGTCAAAAGGTTCAGAACGACGGCGATCAGGATATTGGCGGCAAGAGCGAGCAGGCCCGTGTACATCGTAAAGCTGACGTCCCCGATCGCGACCAAGTGGAGAGGCTTCCACCCCGCGTCCCAAACCAGATAAGTCCCCCCGAAGAACCCGACAAACCAACCTGCAAGCAAGGCCGGGGCACGGAACCAGTTCGTGTAAAGGCCGAAGACCAGCGCCGGGAGGGTCTGCAATATCCAGATGCCGCCGAGCAGTTGCAGGTCGAGAGCAAACTGCGTTGGCAGGAACAAAATTACAAGCAGAGCACCGATCTTGACGACCAGCGAGGTGATCTTAGCGACCTTCGCCTCACCCGCATCGCTGACATGGGGGTTGACGTAGGCCTTCCAGAAATTGCGCGTGAAGAGGTTGGCCGCCCCGATACTCATGACAGCCGCCGGTACGAGCGCGCCGATGGCGATCGCCGCAAAGGCGAAACCGGAGAACCATCCCGTAAAGAGGGTTTTGAACAGAGCCGGGACGACGTCATTGGCGCTGTCAAGCTTGAGACCGGCTGCGTGTCCCATATAGCCGAGCAGGGCCAACAGTCCGAGCAGCAGGGTATAGGCGGGCAGCAGCACGGCGTTCTTTCGGATCGTATTGCCACTGTTGGAGGCGAAGATGCCGGTCAGCGTGTGGGGATACATGAAGGCGGCGAGCGCGGAACCGAGCGCCAGCGTCGCGTAGGCGACATATTGGTTGCCACCGAGCAGCAGGTTGCCGGAGCCCTTTGCCTGGAAGGCGGCGTCCGCCGAAGCGAAAACATTGCCATAGCCTCCGAGCTTCGAGGGGATGAGCGCCACGGCCGCGATCACCACGATGTAAATCATGATGTCCTTGACGAAAGCGATCAACGCCGGAGCGCGCAGGCCTGCAGAATATGTGTAGAGCGCCAGCACAATGAAGGCGATCGCCAGCGGAAGCTCGCCGTGAAGGCCAAGCCCCTTGAGGACAGCGGTCATGCCAACCAGCTGAAGAGCGATGTAAGGCATCGTCGCAATAACGCCAGTGGCTGCGACCGCAAGCTCAAGGCCTCGCGAGCCATACTGGCCGTGCACGACGTCACCTGCGGTCACATAGCCGAAGTCCTTGGCACGTTTCCAGAGAACCGGCATGACCATGAAGACGAAGGGGTAGACGATGATCGTGTAAGGCAATGCGAAGAAGCCATAAGCACCGACCGTGTAAACGAGCGCCGGCACCGCGATCACGGTGTAGGCCGTGTAGAAGTCGCCGCCGACCAGGAACCAGGTGATCCAGGTGCCGAACGAGCGGCCGCCAAGACCCCATTCGTCGATATGGGCAAGTGTTTCGGGCTTGCGCCAACGGGCTGCGACGAAGCCCATGACAGTGACCAGGATGAAGAAGAAGATGAAGACGGCCAGCGCCGTGGTGTCGATCTCAGTCGTCATGGCGCACGCTCCGATAGGCGATCCAGATGAGGAAAGCGGTGATCGGCACCCACGCGAGCTGGTACCAGTAAAAAAACGGAAAGCCGAAAAGCGACGGCTCACTGAAATTGTAGAAGGGCACCCATAGGAGCCCAATATACGGAATTACCAGCAGCCAGAGCGCTGCTTTACTGGTGGGTTTCGTGTCCACGTCATCGATCCTCTCGGAAACCGGCCCAAATCAGCTTTGGCCGGAGAGGCACCGATTGTCAGCGTATCGGCATAAGGCCGCACGCAACGCGATTTCCTCCCCAGGCACAGGTCCTCCCCCATGCGCATGTCATGGGCTAGCCCTTGGAGCGGTCAGATCGCAAGAGGCCGATCTGCCATTCTGGTCGGCGTCTACCCACTACTGGGTAGCGTAACCAGGCGCTCGGGATGTTCTAGGACGAAGCGAACCAATTCTGCCGTGGACGAAACCCCGAGTTTACGCTTGAGGTTTTTCCGATGTGTCTCGACGGTGGCCTCGGAAATCCCGAGCAGCCCTGAAATGTCCCGGTTGCTTTTGCCGCTTGCGATAAGAGTGGCAACCTCGTGTTCTCGTTGGGTGATCTTTTCCGGCTGCGCCTCTCTCCCCTGACTAAGCAAGGTTTCGCGAATAGCAGGCGAGAAGTAGGTCTGGCCACGGGCAACGGCTTCTATCGCCTCTACGATCTCTGCCGTTGGGACGTCCTTGAGGACGTAACCGGAGGCTCCGCGGAGGATCGACGACGAGATGTACTCGCGGGTGTCGTGCATCGACAGCATCACGACATGGGCAGCATGGTGGCGAGCCTTCACCATTGAGATGGCGTCAATCCCGCTAATCGTGGGCATGTTGATGTCCAGCAGAACAACGGTCGGCCGTTTCTCGGCAACCAGGGGCAAGGCCGTCTCAACGTCGAACGCCACGCCAACCACCTCGATCCCGGAGTAAGTGTTCAGCACTCCGCGAAGACCCTCGGCGACGACGGGGTGGTTGTCGATCAGGATAACCGATATTGGCCCAGTCACGCTGCTGCCCCGCTGTCAGCGACCGGCTGGCTGGCGGATCTAGGCAACATAAGAAGCAGGCGCGTCCCATTTTCATCTCCGTCGATCAACAGAACGCCGCCGAAGTGCCCTATCCGCTCGCGCATGTTTTCCATCCCAAGCCCCCTTGCCTGTCGGGCTCGACTGAAATCGACGCCGCGTCCATCGTCGGAAATATGCATGCGGGTCCGTCCACGCTCGTTCCACAAGCGGAGCGACACACGGCTTGCGCCGGCGTGTCGCTCGACGTTGCTCAACGCTTCCTGGGTCACCCTGAACAGTGCCGTGCGCGCATCGGGAACAAGATCATCGACAAAGCCGTCCGCATCCAGCGAGATCGCGACTCCCGAACGAGCAGAAAACTTCTCGGAAAGGTTCTTGATCGCGGCAACGAGGCCGATGTCATCAAGGGCGCGAGGCCGAAGGTCGTGGGATATGTTTCTGATCTCACGGATCGTGGTATTAAGCGTCGAGATCGTTTCCTCGATCGCGCGGTTCAGCTCGGGCGAAACCTCGACAGCCCGCCTGCCTGCCAGTTCCATCGCGTAACGGACGCCCAGCAATTCCTGAGAAATGCCATCATGCAGCTCGCGGGCGAGCCTCGACCTCTCCCTTTCCTGGGTCTCGATCACCCGTTGCGTCAGCTGCTTTTGCACCGCGTTTGCAAGCTTTCGCTGGTCGAAAGTCACGAAAATGCAGGTGGCGAACACGATGAACACAGCAGGCAACGCGAACAATGCAACAAGGACGAAACTTTGCCGGGTTCGATCCTGGATCGCCAAGTTGGCAGCTCTGGCCTGTGCTGCCACGTCGTCCAGGTAAGCTCCCGTTCCGAGTATCCAATTCCATTTGGGCAACGCGACCACATACGAAATCTTGTCGGCCAGCGCGCCTGTCGATGGTTGCTGCCATTTGTATCGATGATAACCGCCACCGGCTCGTGCTGTCTTTATCAATTCGCTGATGACCCGATCCCCATCGGGATCGACGAGGCTCATCCAGTTCTTGCCGTTCCTGAAGAGTTGCCGGGGATGGACGACGCTGTTTCCATCGAAGTCATAAACAAAGAAATAGCCGTCCTTGCCGTAGTCGAGCGACATGAGTATTTCCGATACGCGTGCCTTGGCTTCCACGTCATCCGGCGCTGCATTGGAGTAGATCGAGTTGATCGACGACAGGGCAACGTTTGTCAGGTTTTCGATCTCTGCCTGCTTTGAGCTCAGCATGCTTTGTTGAAACGCTTCGATGTTCGATTTTGCAAGGCGTGTGGACTGCCATGTCAGGAACATCGTAACGGCTATCGTCACGACTATCAGCGGGGCAACGGCCAACGTCATCAGCTTCTGTCTAAAGGTCATCTCGCCTCCCGCGGGTCGACTGATGTTACCTCAGGGGCTGAAATCAGGCGAGTAGGATGCCAACCCCTTTTTGCGTCAAGCAGCGACTGAACGTCCGCCGGCCTTGTCTCATCTTTTTACGAATGATTGACACTTGGAAGATATCGTCCGCTGGCGCGATAGGTAGTGCGTTCGCGTTTCTCTATCCAAGGTTCAGCATGGCATCCCGTCTGGTTTCTTTGTCCGCTGCGATCCTGACCCTTCAAGTGGCTGCAAACCCTTTTGGCCACGATCTCGCCGACCCACAGACGACAGCGAGCATTGGGTCACGCTGAAACTACCATCTTTGTTGTCCGATATGTCGCGCGGCGGCGAAAAACTGTTCGGCTGCCCGAACAAGCAATCATTCGAACTTCGAAGGAATTTGCGCCCGATCCTTAGGGAGTATCGTCTCAAACTTGGTAACGTTGACGGCTCTGCACTTTGGTTTTTCCTGCAGAATCAGGAGCTTACCAGATGTTCGAAATTCTGGAATCTGGGAGTGCAAACCGACCGAGACCGCGCACGTATTTCCTAGACACCGCGCACAGGTGACCATATCCCTCCAGCCCAGATCTGGGGATTGGACCGACTCGAAGAAAGGCGTAGCTTCCCCGGACGAACCTGGAGCGAGCGCGATTACATGAACTCGATAACTAGGACCGGCTGCATCCGTGCTCAGGCTGCGCGGAGCGCCATAACTAGCAAACTTGGCTATCTCGGGGTCGCCGCGCTGGCGATGTTGGTGTGGGCAAGCGAAGAAGCCCCGCTGTCTACCAAACACGTAGCCATGAGAGACCCCGCGGTCCATCAGACTTTGCAGTGACGGCATCCCATGGATGTGGCCTCCGGGGCTTGCCTACATCCGTCCGCGCGCTACCATCAAGCTATGCCCCATCTTCGATACCAGGTCTCCAAGAACGCTGACGACCAGTACTGGTCAATCATCGACATATTCACAGGCTGGCCGGTCGATTTTCACGGTGTATTATTGGACACGCTGGAAGCCGAGGAGGCCGACAGGATGGTGGATGTTGTCAATCTGGGCGACTTCGCCCGGCGAGGCCAACTTCGACCTCTCCGGTAACAAATCAATCCATCCACCAGTCAGTCGTCGCTTTCTCCTTCGTCGCCTCCAGTGGCTTGAAGCAACTTGAAGACCGCGGTCTGAACCTTGTCCGGCGACGCCGCGAAAAATCTCAGTAGCCGTTGGCCCCGTTTGGTCATGGCCAAGTCTGTCGACTTTGGCCGCAGCGGCACCTCCGCGGACGCAACTTCCCCCGATTCTTCTTCCAAGAAATAAAGGATCGAAACCCCGAAGAGGGCAGCGACTTTGTTGAGCGTCGTGGCCGCAATGCGGTTTGCACCACGTTCATATTTCTGTACCTGTTGGAATGTAATCCCCAGATGGTCGGCGACGACCGTTTGACTCAATCCAGCGGAAACTCGGGCGACACGAAAACGCATTCCGATGAGGACATCCATGTCGGTCACGCGGCGTGGATTATGATCTGCATTGTTGACGCTGGTAATGTCGCTATCCTCCCTGATTGACAAGCGCCATCTGTATCAATGGGCGTTGACGAAGCGAATGGTTTTAGTCGGCGACAGTCGTTTTTTTGCTTTTCAGACTGCCATCGACTGGTCCCAGTCACCTCAGCCATCGCTCGGCCGCGTCGGCGCTGTTTTCAGGCGACGTATTGAATGCGATGGCGGTGCCCGGCGCAACCCGGATGACTGTGTTGACGACGAGTTCAAATAACTTAAGATTGCTCGGTGGAATGCGGATACCCCCGCCAATCACCACGCAATCCCAGTGCTGGGCGAGTGAGGCTTCGACATCTGCCTGAGCCGTCGCAGGCCGTAGAGCGCAGAAGCCGGCGTCCCAGCCCCTACCCTGCATGTCGGAGAGGGTCAGCCTGATGCCCGCGGCAATTTTCTCATTGGTAAGCCCAGCCGGCAGGGATGGATCGGATGTGTCGACCGCGTCAGGATGGATGCCGATCAAAAGAACCCGTTTCATTATTAAGCCCTCATGTTGGCCGGCTCTATTCGTGATGTTCGGCCCAATGCGGATAGGTTACATACGCCGTGAGAGCCCCCTCGCCTTCCGTCGTGATCGTAACGGCCTCTCCCTTGGGCATGTAGAATTTCTGGACCTTCATAATTCTCTCCATTTCTCTGCGAAGCAGGTAGAGCGGGCCAACCGATCGCCAAGACTCAACGCTCCCCCTTCCCACGATGGCTTTTTCCGAATAGAAGCGCTCCGCTAACCGGTCGCAGCCCACCCGGTTCATCAAAACAAGGGATCACAACATGAAAGTACTCGTCGTCTGCTCCGGCGGACTGGACTCCGTTTCGCTTGCACATAGGGTCGCAACGGAAAACCAACTTATCGGCCTCATCTCATTCAATTATGGCCAGCGCCACAACAAGGAGATCGGGTACGCGGCTCGCTGCGCGGAGCGGCTCGGCGTCCCACACCACGTCCTGGACATCCGTTCGATCGGCGCGCACCTGACGGGGTCGGCACTGACTGATGACGTCGAGGTGCCGGATGGCCACTACGCCGAAGAGACCATGAAGTCGACGGTCGTCCCGAACCGGAATGCCATCATGCTTTCGATCGCATTCGGTCTTGCGGCCGCGCAAAAGGCTGACGCTGTCGCAGTGGCCGTCCACGGCGGAGACCATTTCATCTACCCCGACTGCCGGCCCGGTTTCATCGACGCATTTCAAACTATGCAGGCGCGCGCGCTGGATGGATACGCAGACGTCAGTCTACTCGCCCCATACGTCAACCTCTCGAAGGCTGCTATCGTCGTTGATGGGGCAAATCACAGCACTCCCTTTGCCGAGACCTGGTCCTGCTACAAAGGGGGCGAACGCCACTGTGGCCGCTGCGGTACCTGTGTCGAGCGGCGCGAGGCATTCCACCTCGCCGGGCACACCGATCCCACGGATTACGAGGACCCGAACTTCTGGTCCGAAGCCGTGTCGCGCTATTCGGCGGAAGAGGTGCGTTGATGTACCGGATCACCAAGGAATTTCATTTCTCGGCGTCGCATCAGCTGAGCCACCTGCCCTCTGATCACCAGTGCTCCAGGCTCCATGGCCATAACTATATTGTGGTTGTCGAGCTTGCTGCTGCCGAGCTCGACGCCGACGGCTTTGTCCGGGACTACAGCGACCTCTCGGTCTTGAAGCGCCATATCGACGACACTTTAGATCACAGGCATCTCAACGATGTCTTCGGGCATGAAAAGGTGACGTCTGAATTCCTGGCCAGACACTTCTTCGAGTGGTGCAGGGAGCGCTTTCCGGAGACTTCCTCGGTCAGGGTCAGCGAGACGCCAAAGACCTGGGCGGAGTATCGCCCGTGACCGCCGATATCCGAGTAAGCGAAATCTTCGGGCCAACCATCCAGGGCGAAGGGGCTCTGATCGGACTGCCCACCGTGTTCGTTCGGACTGGCGGCTGCGACTACCGATGTAGTTGGTGCGACAGCCTTCATGCCGTGGACAGCGAGTTCCGGCACGATTGGCGTCCGATGTCCGCAGCTGACGTTCTGGCAGAGGTCGACGATCTCGCGGGCGGAATACCTCTGACGATTTCGCTCTCGGGCGGCAATCCCGCCATCCAGCCTCTTGGACCGCTCATCGACCTCGGACATGAGCGAGGCTACCGGTTCGCCTTGGAAACGCAGGGCAGTATCCCAAAAGCCTGGTTCGGACGGCTTGATGCACTCGTTCTGAGCCCCAAGCCGCCCTCCAGCGGAATGGACCCCGACTGGGAGGCTTTCTCGTCTTGCCTCAGCTTGGCGGCGGACCGTCCGCAGACCGTGATCAAGATGGTGGTGTTCGACGATGCCGACTACGCGTTTGCTCGCGGCGTCGCCAATCGGTTTCCCGCCTACCCCATCTTTCTCCAACCAGGAAACCACACCCCACCGCCCCCGACAGAAGAAGAGGCTGTCGTCGACATCGATGGCGTGATGGACCGAATGCACTGGCTGGTCGGCAAGGTCACCGAGGATCGTTGGTTCGAAGCGAGGGTACTGCCGCAGCTGCATGTCCTCCTGTGGGGGAACAAGCGCGGCGTCTGACCACCTTCCCACCGAGCCGTTGAATATGACGACTAACGTTCAGGGGCTGCCAGCCCCGGGTCATTCCTCTACTCATTCATCTCGTCGCCGTGTCCAGCTGATCGCGCAGGTGCTGACGATCCGCAATCAACGTTTCGATCATGGCGCGGAGGTGTCCTCCGTGCCACGCGATGGCTCGCCAGGTTCTGGAGGGGTTTCGGAAATCTTTTCTGCGGCTGCCATGGCTTTACCCTTAGAGGATTTACGAAGACAGGTACGACGGCATGCTGACGGCCGAGATCGACAGGCTTGAACATCGAAAGGAAGTGCTCGACCTTTCGGACGACGATGGAGGGGGTAATCCATGTGCAACGCCTACAACATCACGACCAACCAGCAAGCCATTCGATACTTTGTGGCAATAACACACGACATCATTGGCAACATGGAGCCGTCCATCGATGTGTTCCCGGACCGCTTTGCCCCAATCGTCAGGAACAACGAAGATCGGCGTGAGCTGGCGATGGTGCGCTGGGGCCTGCCTTCCTCCAGCAAGGCTCTCCTTGATGCAGCCGGCAAGCGGGCCGACAAGCTCCGGGCCAAGGGCAAGACCTTCGACTTCAACGAACTGCTCAAGATGGAGCCTGACGGCGGCACGACCAACATTCGAAATACATCCAGCCAGCACTGGAAGCGCTGGCTCGGCGTGCAGAACCATTGTGTGGTCCCATTCACCCGGTTCGCCGAGCCTGACCCGGCAAGCAAGATCGAGGGAGGCCGGACACCGAATGCGTGGTTCGCCAGTACAGGTGACGATCCACTGATGTTCTTTGCCGGTCTATGGGTCAGGGATTGGACCAGCGTTCGCAAGGTCAAGGATGGTCTGGTGACCATCGATCTATTCGCCTTCTTGACCACCGAGCCGAATGGCGTCGTCGCTCCAATCCATCAGAAGGCAATGCCGGTCATCCTGACAGCCAAGGAGGAGGTTGAAACCTGGCTGACAGCTCCCTGGGAGAAGGCAAAGGCGCTGCAACGGCCCCTGCCCGACGAGCTCCTGAAGATCGAGCCGGTTATGGATGCAGCATGATTGGACGTCGTAAGCCGGCAGCGAGTGTCCAGGCATGGAACGATCTGGTACGACCGCCGTTGATATCTCACTGAAACAATTCAGTTTCTAAAAGGAGAAATTCGATGGGCAGCACAGCTGACAAGGTTTCCGGTAAGGCAAACGAAATCGCGGGCAAAGCCCGTCAGGGCGTAGGCAAAGCCACCGACGACCGTGAGATGCAGGCCAAGGGCATTGCGCAGGAAGCCAAGGGCGACGCGCAACAGGCTAAGGGCGAAGCCAAAGAAGCAGTCAAGAAGGTTGTCGACAAAGCGTAAGCTTCTGTTGATGTCGGAGGGCCCACCGCAATGCTACCCGGTGGGCCTTTTGCGTTGCCATCGTCGCAATTCGTAGTCTCTATGTTCCGATCGTCTTCAGCTGGCCCTTTTTTCTGGCACTGACTGCATGGACATCACCCATTTCATCGCGCATCCGGTTCAGGTCGGCAATCGGCTTCGCGCCCGCGTTATCTCCGCAAGAAAACCGCCAACATTGATGACCGCAGTGAAGCTCCTCAAATATGGTCTAGGAGCCGGCGACGGTGAAGGCTTGGTCATCATGGCCTTTCACCTCGCGACCGCGAGCTAGATCCTTTCAGCCACATGTCAGCATTCACGCCCCGCCCTCGATCTCGCGGGTCAAACCATTCCCCGCCGAACTTCGAAATGAACGCTTCCGCTCCCGCTCGCGACGCGAAGCAATTCACCTTGTAGGTTTGTCCCTCGAAGGTGATTGAGTTGATCATACTGCAACGGAGTAACCGATTGCAGTAAAGAGCCTGCTCATCCGCAAGGCTCCCTTCAGAATGGACGGCTAGGATGGCAACCTGATATGGCCATCCACGATCTATGGTCGTTTGCGTCAAGCGTTTGCCCATGAACGTTGGTCCCTGTGATCCTTATCAAAAGAGTTGACATTCTAAAGCCATCGGAACAAAAAGTGAACAAATAATCTTGCCCTCTCCTCCAGACAGAGCTTGCCAAATGAGTGACATAGACCGCCCAACGCTCGAGCGTTCACCTGTTCTCCCCGCCCCCAAGTGCGAATGCGGGGATTGGGCAGGGTTCGGTTTTGGCAAAGGTGCGCAGCAAAACTACTGGTGCTGGAAACACTACCCTTACAAGACGTCTGCCAGGTTGGAAGCTGCTGAAATTGCAGAGACGTTCGCCAGCAAGGTTGCTTGAGGGTTCCGATCGCTAGTCGGCCCTGCAATCTAGACTCGGTGGTCACGTCGGCAACTGCGGCGAGGACATAGATCGCGCCCGAGGCCTGGATCGTCCAGGTCACAGATGTCCAGACGACAATGCCGAGCGGTTCAAACCCACATCCGCCCGAAACGTGATTTAGCAGTTCGTCTCACGCTAGACAGGCTTGAGAGGCGGCCTTCCATTTCGATAAACGCAGAAAAACCCTCACAGCCACTGTGAGGGTTTTCCTTTGCTGATCTAAGGGAGGTCAGCGGTGAACGTTGCGTGCTTGGGTTAAAGCTGGATACGTTCTTCTATGGAACTAGCGGCGCTTTGCGGCGCGTCAAGAAATCCAGGCAAAAAAATAGCGCCGTGGAGGTGGCGCTAAAGGTGATGCTCAGGAATGAGCGTAGGAGCGGACAGGATGACGAAGAGGATTAGTCATCAAGCCCATTCCCAATTTAACGCACCCGTCTCATAAGCCAATACGTCAGTCATGACTTTCCTTAGACGCCGAATTCCCGAAGAGGAACGAATCGGTTGCGAAACGATTGAGTCCAGAATTGAAGAGGCAATCCCGACCTTTCGATAAGGGCCCGATCTTATGCGTAGTCGATCCAAACCATTGTTGCGAGACGACCAAATTGCAAAGTCGGCTCCCCGGAAAACTCGAGACCCTGCTCAACCAAATTTGCCATTCGATGCGATCCCCGATCGAATCGAGCCAGCCCTCGCCTTGCTTCGGTCGAAGGCACCCAGCGGCTCTGACTGGACGTTCGAGGTCAAATTCGATGGCTACAGGGTAGCGGTCCATATCGAGCCTAACGGCATTCGCATTCTGACGCGCGGTGGCCATGACTGGACGTCTCGATTTCCCACGATCGCCGAGGCGGCAAGAGACTTGGGTGTCGGCTCGGCGATACTGGATGGCGAGGCCGTCGTGCTCGACAACCGGGGTCGCTCGGACTTCAGCGCATTGCAGCGATCCCTCGGCGGTCGGGGCGGTAAACGGGTCTCGACGGAAGCGGTCTTCTTCGCCTTCGACCTTCTATACTTTGACGGTCACCTGCTGACAAACACCGAGCTGTCGGTTCGTCGTCACTTGCTCACGGATTTCCTCGACGGCGCGACGGGTGCAATACAGCTCTCTGAAGAGGTCGATGGTGATGGCGACACGCTCCTCGAAACGGCCCGCTCACACGGCCTGGAAGGCATCATTGCCAAGAACCGGGAGAGCAAATACCGATCTGGGCGAACTGGCGATTGGCTCAAGATCAAATGTGTCCAGAGCGAAAGCTTCATCGTCGTCGGGTATGAGCAAAGCAGCGTTGCGCGCGGTGGAATTGGCAGCCTCCTCTTAGCGGCGCGCCACGGGAATGAATGGAAGTACGTTGGCTCCGTCGGGACAGGGTTCAAAGAGCGTGATGCCATCGATCTGAAGCGGATGCTCGACAAGCTGGCAACAAAGAGCCCGGCGGTCCCAATGCAAGGAAAACGACTGGTTTTCTCTCAGCCGACACTGATTGCAGAAATTGACTTCAGGGGGTGGACCACAGACGGACATCTTCGACATGCGTCGTACAAAGGCCTGCGTGAGAAACAGGACAATGCTTCGGTCTATGAATTTCTGAACGAGGAATGAGAAAGCCGGCCACTCGGTCAGTCCGCTACGCACTTGTTCTTTACTTCACGTCGTCCCCCAACTAGTCAGCTCGCTCGACTCATATGTGGACTGAACATGATGATGCAGAGATACCTCTGGAGGTTGGACCGAAACGACCGGCGAACCCGTGGCGGTCTTTCCACGGAGGCCGAACTTATAGATGTCTTGGTCGCCGAAGACCTGCCATGCATCATGCCCCCCGACTGGCTCGTTGCGACGATGCAGATGGATATTGATGGAAACGGTATCGCAATCCACGAGTCCACTGCGGCCGCAGGGAACATGTGGAAGCTTGAACTAAGGGTGGTCGCGTGATGGTCGGTGCGGCCCACTGAGCCGCACCCCTTTGATGACAACTCGCCGTGCATATCGGCCTTCGCCAAACTCTTAAGAATTCGCTCGTCGGACAATGGCTTCCCGATGACCTCGACTGCGCGGTCCAGCCATGACAGACCTCTCAAGATGGACGTTCACGAAGGTCACTTTATTCCATAGCGTCAATTAGCCGTCAGGCCAAGGCGGCTCCATTCGACCCATCTGCTATTTATCGCGTGGATCCTGGAACAAATGTTCACGATGGGCATTCTTCCCGCGCGATTAGCGAGGGCCTTCATGTGAGCAACCATTTTCAAACAAAATCAATGATAAAGAGCGGAGCCCGACAGGTTTTTCGAGTCGACGATTTTGTTGACCGGTACAATCTGGACGAAAAGCAAAGACGCGATCTTGTGGCCCTTTTCGGGCAATTCGCAACGCTTCACGAGCTGCTGATAAACAGCCGCCTCCCCCGAGACAGCCGATAGTCGGCCTGGTGTCGCAACATCCATTTTCAGGAACCTGATGAGCAAACGTACCCTCTTCCAATTCTTTCATTGGTACTCTCCAGGAGATGGGCACCTCTGGAATGAGGTAGCTGAAAAGGCTCCTTACCTCTCACAGATCGGAATCACCGACGTGTGGTTGCCGCCCGCCTATAAAGGCGCGTCTGGCGCTTCATCGGTCGGATATGACACCTACGATCTTTTCGACCTCGGGGAATTTGACCAGAAGGGCAGCGTGACCACCAAATACGGTGTCAAGGCAGCCTTTGAGAACGCTTGCAAGGCTCTTGTCGACCATGGTTTGCGGCCGATCCATGATGTCGTGCTGAACCACAAAATGGGGGCGGATGAAAAGGAAAACGTGGTCGTGCGACGCGTGAACTCCGAAGATCGAACGCAGATCGAGGACGACGACCTGAAGGCCCTCGCCTACACCCGGTTCACTTTCCCCGGCAGAGCTGGCAAGCACTCCGAATTCATCTGGGACAAGCAGTGCTTCAGCGGCGTCGACGTGATTGAGCAGCCAGATGAGGCCGGCGTCTTTCGGCTTATGAACGAATATGGCGAAGGTCAATGGAACGATGAGGTCGATGACGAGCTTGGCAATTTCGACTACCTGATGGGAGCCGATGTTGAGTTCCGTAATAACGCGGTCTACGAAGAACTGAAATATTGGGGACGCTGGTTCTCCGAGCAGGTGCCTGTTGCAGGATTTCGCCTGGATGCGGCGAAACACATCCCGGCGTGGTTTTTTAAGGATTGGGTCGGCCATATGCGCGACGCGGTCGGGACCGATCTATTCGTCGTCGCCGAATACTGGCACCCCGATATGACGACGCTTACAAACTATCTGGAACTCGTCGACAAGCAACTGATGCTTTTCGACGTTGCGCTCCACCACCGATTCCATGATGCCTCAAAGGCCGGTGGAGAATTCGACATGCGGACTATCTTCGATGGATCGCTCGTGTCTTCAATTCCAGACCACGCCGTCACTCTCGTCGATAATCACGACACACAGCCCCTGCAATCGCTGGAAGCGACAGTCGAGCCCTGGTTCAAGCCCCTTGCCTACGCCTTGATCCTTTTGCGCGAACACGGCACGCCCTGCGTTTTCTATCCGGATCTGTATGGCGCGGAATACAGTGACAAGGCCGTAGACGGCAGCCAGCAGACGGTGAACATGCCGGCAATCACGTGCTTGTCCAAGCTGGTAGAAGCGCGCAAGCGGTTCGGCAATGGCCCGCAGAGTGAACATTTCGACGACGCGCGTGTGATCGGTTTCGTCCGTCACGGAACCGAGCGCGAGCCGGGTTGCGTGGTTGTTATGTCCAATGGCGGGGAAGGACAAATATCCGTTGATCTTGGCCTAGGCCATTCGAGCACCTCCTTTGTTGACTTTCTGGGTCATCGTGAAGGCGAGATAACAACTGATGACAGCGGTCGCGCCGATTTCCCAACCAACGGAGGAAGTGTCAGCGTTTGGGTTCGACAAGATGCTTTATAGTAAGCGTCAGGAAGACTTTACCCAGCCGATGTCGTCCGTCGCCGAATTCGAAGTACGGCTCTGATCAGATCTTTGATCAGTAAAACGCCCTCACCAATCGGATACGAAAATTCATCAAGTCCTGATCTGGCTGTAATCTTCTCGTCTCGACCCTTGGATGTCCAGTGGGTCGCATTGCTTCGGCGAGATGGCTGCACAAAGCGTGCGGATATTCCGCGACGCTTCAAACCCGGGGTCCGGGAGACTACTGCCAATTTTCACGAGACAGGCTCACCACGCAGGCTCTACAGCGCATCAGGTCAAACCGAGCTGCACCTAGACCACCTCAGTCCGGTCGTCGAGCTCGCCAGCCAACGTGTCGTCGATACTCACTCCTTCGCCTGGAACACTCGGCGAAAGATCGTCCACACCGAATGATGTGATCTGTACCATCATCTCTTTCGCGCGCAATATCGCCGCGCTCTCATCTCCAGCCGCGTCGGAAGCCATACGGACAGAGATCATCTCATTTCCCTCACCGTGAAATTCGACAGTCAGGGTTCCCTCGGTGGTTTTGGCAACATTCGTATTGAGCAACTGCATGTGAATTTCTCCTGTTAAATTGCCGCAGCGGTGGACCCGTGCAGCGAGCGTCTTGTGCAGGGCCGCGACAGCTGCGCCTTTAATCAGACACATCGCGGGGAGCGGTCTCGCGTTCGACCAACGCCTCCCTCGCCTGCCTCAGTCTTTTGGTCTTGATGGCGCGGAGCTGCCGCTCCTCTTCCAGCGTCTGCATTGCAATGCGATCCGTTTGTTCTCGGGCGTCGATACGCGCCTGCTGTGAACTCGCCTGTCGCCGTTTCGATACGTGTTCGTCCATGGAAATCACACTTTCATATGCGCCAGAGGCGCATGTCCAAGTTCTGTTCGGACGCGCTTGGTTGGGATGAAATCGCGCCGGACGGGTGGGGCGCTCGACTGCCGTTTCGTTGGCCATAGGAAGAAATCGGAAAAATTCCCATGTTCACCATCCCCGTCACGTCCGATTGACACGGTCGCGATCTCGGAAGGGTAATGCCGGTCAAACGACGATGTTCCGACGATTGTTGCTACGTCCGGTGCCGTACAGTGCACTTGCGACCACGACGCTCTTTCGTTCAGTGGTATGCCGACGATGACGGAGCGGTTGCCTTCGTCGCCATCGGTCCATTGTAGTTCTGGATCAAATGATCGGTGATCTGCCGTTCGTCAAAACCAAGGGTGTACAGCGCGATAGCGGCTGTACAGAGAACGTCGGCCACCTTGTGGTCGAACGCAACTTGGTGGACGCGAAACCAGGTCACGACCGCGTTCAACAGGATCGGACCGCTTCTGCCAGCTTCGCCATTGTCTTCTTGATGCCGCGACATTTCTTCCCCTCGATCATGGCTAGGAACGAAAGCATGAACAGGGAGTTGAGCAAAAGGTTCCAGAGGGAGTTACGACATGGCCGCTCATCGCGCTCAGTGGAAGGGTCACATCAAGATCGGCGAGCTCAGCTGTGGTGTCGGTCTCTATACGGCGGCTTCCACGTCGGATCGCATCACCTTCCATACCGTGAACGCGGCCACGGGTAACCGGGTCCGCCGGGAGTTCATCGACAGCGAAACCGAAGAAACTGTTGAGCGTGACGAACAGGTCAAGGGTTTCGACGTCGGAGACAACCAGTACATCATGATCGACCCGGAAGAAGTGACGGCTGTCATTCCGGATTCTGACAAGATGCTGGAAATTGAAGCCTTCCTGCCCTGCTCCGACATTGACGATGTCTATTTTGACAAGCCCTATTATCTCGTGCCTACGGATGATGTCTCTGAGGATGTGTTCGCCGGACTTCGTGAAGCGCTCAAGGAAGCGAGCGTCACGGCAATCGCGAGGACTGTTCTGTTCCGTCGGATGCGGACTGTTTTGATCCGAGCCCACGGACGGGGCCTGATCGCCACCACCCTCAATTTCGATTACGAGGTCCGTTCCTCTGAAGAGGCATTCAAAGAAATGCCGTCGATCAAGGTCGACGGTGAAATGCTTGATCTCGCCAAACACATCATCAGCACCAAGAAGGGCGATTTCGACCCTGCCCAGTTCGAGGACCGATATGAGAAAGCGCTCGCAGACCTGGTGAAGGCAAAGGCCGAGGGCAAGACGCTTCCCAAGCCGAAGCCCGTCAAGGTTTCCAAGCCAAACGATCTTCTCAAGGCATTGCGTGAAAGCGCCGGCATGGGAAAAGCCAAGCCTAAGAAGGCTGCCAACGCCAACGCCCGGAGGTCCAAAAAGGCGGTCGCGGACAAATCGAACGGCAAAACCCCACAGAAGAAAGCCAGCTAGGAGGAAGATCACCCATGGCCCCGCGTCGCCCATACTGGAGAGGATATCTCAAACTTTCGCTGGTCACCTGCCCTGTCGCCATGAGCCCCGCGACTTCCGATAGCGAGAAGGTCCGTTTCCATACGCTCAACAAACAGACCGGAAACCGTGTCGTGTCACAATTCGTGGATTCGGTGACCGGAAAGTCCGTCAAGGAGGAGAACGAGGCGAAGGGGTACGAACGCGGCGAGAACGATTATGTTTTGCTCACCGATGACGAGTTGGAATCAGTCGAGCTGGAGACGGTTCGCACAATCGATATCGAGAAGTTCGTTCCCCGTGAAAGCATCGAGTGGGTGTATCTGGAGACGCCGCACTATCTCATGCCGAACGACAAGATCGGGAATGAGGCGTTTGCGGTGATCCGGGATGCCATGGAAGCCGACGACGTCCTCGGTATCTCCAGGGTTGTCATCGGCAGGCGAGAACGCGCCGTCGTTCTGGAGCCTCGCGGCAAGGGCATTGTCGTCTGGACCCTCCGTTTTGGCGACGAGGTCCGTCCTGAGGGAGAGTACTTCCAGGAAATTGAGAAGAAAGCCGATCCTAAGACCGTCGAGGTCATCAAGAAGATGATCAAGCCGCGGATGGAGAGATGGTCGCCCTCGATGGTGACTGATCCAATACAGGAAAGTCTGCTGAAGCTTATCGCCTCGAAGAAGAAAGGGTTGAAACCCACTCGGAAGACCGACAGCAAAAAGGACAAGTCGGAGAAGCCGTCGAATGTCATCAACATCATGGATGCGTTGAAGAAGAGTGTTGAAGCCGACCTGAAAGGTCGCAGGAAAAGTGGATGACGGTCCCGCTGCAGGAGGTGCGCGATAGCCGCTTGAGTGTCGGCATGTGAATGCGACGTCACGCAACCCCACACCCGCTTGTTAGTAGACGATCCCTGCTCGCAGTGCCGCGGCTACGAGCGCCGTATCCTTGTAGACGGAAAAGGTTTCCTTCAACCTGTCGATATGCGTTCGCACGGTGTGGACCGAAATCCCAAGAATGTCGGCGATTTCTTGCGCGCTCTTCCCGTCGCACATCAAGACGAGGACTTCACGTTCACGCGCGGACACAAGGTACTCCATCCAATTGATATGGGAATGGATCCCCAGATTTCATCGTTGTGCCACCAAAAACGACAGCTTGGATCGCCTTAGCATTATATTTGAAACATCTAATTAACTGAATGCGCGCATTCTCATAACACTCGCAACGCATGGCCTTAGTCATGGATGGACAGCCCGAGATACCTAGCGCGGTCAGCCTCGTGATTGGCGCGGTCGCCGGCACGATCGCAGTGAAAATCGCCATCCTCTATAGCCTGACGGGAATTCCTTACGTTTTGGGCGTTCTCGCTCTTATCATCGCCCTGACGCAGTTCGGGTTGCGGTTCCTTAGCCAATTCTGGCGCGATTCGATCTAGAAACTTTTGGGGAACCAACACAGGCGCAGCCGCGTTCACGGTGAGCTGGCATGTTCCTATCCCAGCTATGTCACTCTCGCGACTCGCCCCGTCCTCAAGCGGGGCTTTCTTTTGCTTGGTCATACAAGCAAATCATCGGAGGCTGACCTTAGGAGCACAACGTTAAAGGCTCGCCCCGGCTTGAGAAACGAGCCTTCCACCTTTCGGCGGCTGCGCAACTGGCTGAGCTTTGCAGCGGAACCTAACTTCTATGATCATCGATGGTTCCCCTCGACAGAACGCCACAGCTTCGTCGACGGGGATCAACGTGTCCCCACAAGCGCACCGGAATTGAACCATTCACTGCGCCTGTCGTCACGATCAACTCCTTCAACGCATTGAAGATGGAGCTGCTAAACGAAGTTCCGAGAAAAGCATGGTGTAACGTGAGCTTTAGTTTCGGAGGCACTGGAACGAGTTGCGGGTCGCACCGTTGTCTTCGGAACCTACGGGTTCCGCGCGCCTCGCATGGACTTCCCCGGCGTCTGACCGGATAGCAACTGTGAGGCGCGGCCAGAATTCACGAAAGCTCCGGCAAGTCTGCCGTATCGATTTCTAAATCAGTTTTTCTGCCCCTATCCTCGACACGATCGATTCGTGAGAGAAGATCGGCGAAGGGATCGTGACTGGAATTTTCAGGTCCATACAACGATTGAAGCCGTCGGCGGAGATTTGCATCGCCGGCATGGAGGTCGAAACTCGGGCGTGCGCTGATATGATTGCGCTGAATCATGTGTCTCGCTTCAGTTGATGAGAATTTGAAACGCGTCAACCAGAGATCGGTTCCAGTCGCCGCTCATTTTCCCTCAGCGCCGTCAATCTCCGCAAAAATTACCGAGCCTTGCCAATAGAGTTGCTGCCAATTGAGTCTGATCTCCACGTCAGCCCGGAGTCCGCCGGTCCGCTCGACTGTCCTGATCCGATTCGACGCTTGGTAGCGAGCTATCGACGGCCGAGCCATCATCGGTCACGCTTTCGTTCAAGCTGTCGAGCCGAACCGTGACGAGCAAGGCCGTACAACCTATCCAGTCCGCCGAGAAGCAAATGGGCGGCCGGAAAGGATGGGTCGGAGGTATCGACCGCGTCAGGATGGATGCCGATCAAAGGATCTAGCTCCATTGCCGAGCCCTCATGTGGGTCCGCTCTAGCCTCTGGAGTCTAAGTCAATCTCCCCTAAAATCGCAGTTTCTTGTAATGTCTGATAGTCCGGTAGCTTGTACCTAGACAGGGAGCTGCCAATCGGCCTTAATTGTGCTGAAGGAAGAGCCCGACGCAATGAAAACCGTGCCCATCCTGGAAGGTCGCTCATGACCCCTGCTCCGACGTCGAGAAGATCCATGGCCATATTCGCCGCCGACGTCGTAGGCTACTCACGCATGATGTCCGGCGATGAAGTCGGCGCGCTTGCGAGCGTCAGGTTACTGCATACCGAAGTCCTTAGCCCGCGCATCGCATCAGGCGGCGGACGTACGATCAAGCTCATGGGTGACGGACTGCTCGCAACATTTGATGATGCAGGTTCCGCAGTCTCGATCGCTTTGCAGATCCAGCATCTGATCGCGAGTGGGGCAACGCCTCCCGGGATGAAGCCGTTGAAAGTCCGCATAGGCGTCAACTTTGCAGACGTGATGACAGTTGACGACGACGTCTTCGGAGATGGTGTTAACATCGCTGCTCGTCTGGAAGCCGGGGCCATATCTGGGGGAATCTGCATTTCGCATTCGGCCTATTTGGAATCTCCGGCAGACCTGCGCGAGCAGTTCGTCGACGGTGGAGCAATCCAGCTCAAGAATATCCCTAATCCTGTTCGGGTCTGGCACTGGCCGAAAGCGCCGGACCGAGAGCGCTCACTTCGCAGCGTCGTGGCGATCCTGCCCTTCCGGCGCGCGAGCGCCGACACTGAAGAACTCCTAGTCGATGGTTTCACCGAAGATGTCATATCCGGGCTTGCAAGATTCAGAAGTCTTTCTGTGATTGCCGCATCGTCCGCATTTGCCGTTCGCGACGAGCCTCAGGATCTGAAGAATCTTGGGCGCAAACTCGGTGCCAACTATCTTGTTTCCGGAGACATCCGTCGGATCGGCACCGAGCTAGCCGTATCCGTGCGCATCGTCCAATCCGATACCGAACGGCTGGTTTGGTCGGAAAAGTACCGCCAAACGGCTGACGACGTATTCGCCATCCAGGACGACATCGTGAGGATGATCATCGCCAGCCTCGTCGGCCAAATCGAAAGTGCCGACTATCGGGAATCCGCCCGGCGGCCTCCCGATAATCTCGCGGCCTATGAGTTCTACCTGCGTGGCCTTGTGCACCTGAGAGGGTATGAGCCCGACGACAATGAAAAGGCAGTGGAGATGTTCGAAGCGGCGGTTATTGGTGACAGTGGTTTTGCGCTGGCGCATGCTTATCTTGCGCTTGCTCGTATTGCCGTTGGCGGGTACGCGAATGCTCCGGCCGACGTACTTCACGACAGCGTCGCCCTGGCGAGACACGCTATAAAACTGGATGAGGGAGAGTCCGGCGCCCACCGAGTCCTGGGGCTTGCCCATCTGTACCTGAAGGACTTCGAGAACTCAGAACGTGAATTCCGTCTGGCCTGCAAACTCAATCCTAGTGATGCAAGCGCGCTGGTGCAGCTCGGTGGATTGCTCGCGCGCCGCAATCGCATCGAGGACGCCTTGCCTTGGGTCCAGGAAGGTATGCGTCTCAACCCTTACCCTCCGCATTGGTATCATGCGGTACTCGGCAATCTTTTATATTTCAAAAATGATTATCTCGGCGCGATGTCCGCGTTACACCAACTGCCCAATCCTGGAAAGTATACGAAAGCCAGGATCTTGGCCTGCCTCTCAATGGCGGGTCGGGTAGACGAAGCGTCTTCGTATGCGGCAGGCTTGATCGAAGAGTATCCGGACCTGACAATAAGCGAGTTTCTGAGCCGAGGCCTGGTCGTGGAGACGCCCGAGCAAATTCAGCATTTTCGGCGCGGCTTGGAGGGGACAGGGTTGCCGGGCTGATTTTCGCAATCAGTAGCGAGGCAGTTTCTTTCCGGGAAACTCTGGCAGATTGATTAAACGCTAGACCATAAAATCTCGGGATATCAACCCCTTGGGATCGAACTAACTGAACGTCAGCGGCAGTTGCAGTCGCTAGGGATTGCCTGTCACTCACCCTGAACGGGTCTTCCCAGGGAATCCCGTCACTGCCGCCTGTCGACCAATAGGTTTCACTCACTTGATCTCGGGTTGCTCCGGCGATCGACAAACCGCCAATTGAAGGCATGAACTGCACTCCTGTGATGAACCGATATCGATGGACGCTGGAGCCGCAGGCCTTAGCTAAGTCAATAACCTCGCCAAGTTGGTGTGTCATGATCACTTGTGTCAGGTTTTGTGTCGCGAAGACCCTCTAACTAATTGATTCTCTGTGCACGCTGATGTCAAATCCCGTGAAGCGCGACACTGGCACCTGTGTCGAGCGGCGCGTCATCTCGCCGGGCACATCGACCCTATTGAACAAGAAGGACCCGAACTTCTGGTCCGAAGCGGTCAGGCGTTACTCCGTGGAAGAGGTGCGCTGGTGCACCGGATCACCAAGGAGTTCCATTTCTCGGCGTCGCATCAGCTGTGCCACCTGCCGCTGATCACCAGTGTGCCAGGCTCCATGGGCACAGTTACATCGTGGGTGCCGAGCTTGCGGCTGCCGACCTCGACGCCGACGGCTTTGTCCGGGACGTCAGCGACCTCTAGGTCTTGGAGCACCTGACACAGCCTATCCAGGAAAAGTGGCTCTCACTTGCGGCATTTAGCCGGCCGGCCGCAGCCTCGATTTGGTCTGTGCATTCGAGGACTGGATCGAAAGCGCGCGCCAGTCCCCACGAGCGCCCTCGCGCTCGCGAATATGGGCAATGTACTGAGCCCGCGCCTCCCGCATCGTGATGTGACCGGCGATCCACTCCTCAACGAGTTCGGCAGATTTCGGATCGCTGTCAACTGCTATGCCGATGCTGGCAGCCCTCGCCAATGCTTTGGCGGCTGCAGCGCGCCGATGTTCAATCATGTTCGGATCCAAGATTCGCTGAAGCCGGAAGAGGCCAGAAGTGATCGCCTCTTGCAGTAGCAGGATGGCAACACCCGCGATGGTGCTCGACCGCATTGGAAACGGCCAGACAGTGGCGATACTAGATCACACCACTGCCCTGGCGTTTATGAAAGCGCCCCGTCAGATCTGGCGGACAAGCCATCTGACCATGTTCGCCATCAGCACGTCATACCCGTCCCATTCCATAAACTCTGTCGATAGCCAATGAGGACCGATATCGCTCATCCACGCCAGCGATCGGCCTTTGCCAAAGTCCCGGACAGCCAGAAGAGGCAGCCCTTCTCCGCGCCGGTCACAATGAACAAGGGTCGTTGAACCATCTTGGGGGCGTTCCGCCACCCTGTTCATGCCCAAAAGGTAGGGTATCGGCGTTGTGATGCCACGCAGGATTGGGTGGTCTGGCTCCGTGATGCGGGGATCCAAACCCTCAGGCGCCTCGAGGCCATCCGGTCCGGCATAGATCTTGACGGGAAGCGCATCGTCCACGGCCGTATCATGAAACAGAGCTAGTCCGTCGATCCCCTGAAAACTGCAATAGCCTCCCGCCATCATCAACGACCCGCCCTCCAGAACCCACTGGCGCAGCAGCTCGAGGCGATTGACCGAGCGGCGGCCTTTCCTGGTCTCCGGCGTATAGAGCAACGAGAGCGCCCCGACGTCCGAAAGTACGACGGCTGCGTATTCCGAAAGCTGCTCTTTTGTCGTGGGGAACTCGCTTTCGCACCGCTCTCCACCGATCTGGGTCACGTCAAACCCATGTCGTGTCAGGGCTTCGATCCAGCGAAGTCCTCCATTGGAAAAGCGAGCTGACGCGCTGACCTCATAGCCTTTCGACGCAAATGAGGTCACGTGGAAAGTCTCGCCAGCGAGAAGGACCGGCTTCATTTCGTTCTCCGATTTTTTGTTGGAGGTGGAGCGCTGGTAGCGCGCTCCACCCGTCAGGCTTCAGAACTTGAATTCATCGACGTTCTTCGGGGTGACGATCTCGGCTGGCCCAAGAAGCACCTCGCCCTTCGCACCGACCTTGTAGGAGCCCAGGCGTCCTGCCTCGAAGCTCTCGCCCTCCTTGCCCGTCACCTTGCAAGACGCCACCGCCTGCGCTGCGTAATAGGTCAGGTAGCCGAGATCCTTGACGTTCCACCAGATGTCCTGGACCGATCCGTTCTGGATATATTTCTTGATGAGCGTCGCCGGTGCCAATCCCGTCAGCTTGACCTTGCCAAGTAGGCCCGCCTGATCCATGGCGCGTGCGGCTGCAGGCAGACCTATCCCGGCTGGGATGATGATACCCTTCAGGTTGGGAAATGCCTGTGCGAGCGCCAGCGCCTGCTGCTGGTTGACCTGCTCGCTTTCCTGGCCGTAGGCGACCTGGACCAGCTTCATCTTCTCGTATTTCTTGTCGCCCGCCATGCGCTTCTTCATGAAGTCGATCCAGGCGTTCTGGTTGGTTGCTGTCGGCGTCGATGACAGGATTGCAAACTCTCCGTCGTAGTTGATCATCTGACCCATCGATTCCAGCATCATCTCCGCCAGGCTGTCGCCGGCGGCCTGGTTCAGGAAGAGTGTTCTTGCTGCCTGCGAAACGTCTGAATCGTATGAGACGACCTTGACGCCCTGCTTTTCGGCGCGACGCAATGCGGGTGCGACCGCATTCGCGTCATTGGCAGAGATTGCGATCACACCAACCTTCTGGGAAACCAGATTATTGATGAAGTCGATCTGGGCCTCAGCGGTCGCTTGCGACGGCGCCTGCTTGACCGCCTTGCCACCGATCTCCTTGGCCGCCTCTTCGGCACCGGTCTGGGCGACCTGGAAATAGGGATCTGTATCGAGCTTCGGCAGGAACCCGACGGTCACTGGCTCCTTGGCGCATTCGGCGGCCTGCGCTGCGGCAAACGGCGCAACCAGGCACGACGCAACAAGAAGCGATTGAATAAGTTGGGATGTCATGCTGTTTCCTCCTCCAATGGATCCGGTACGATGTGAACAGGCCAGTCCCGGAAACTACTTGCCTGGTTTGATGTCGAACTTGCGAAGTCTGGCTCTGGCAAAGACGCGTTCGGCCGCGTTGCTGGCGACGAGCGACAGGATCAGAAGCAGGCCGATGACAGTCCCCTGTGCATCCCCGCCGATCTGCAGAAGGCCGAGCACGTTTCTGATGGTGGCAACCAATAAGAGCGCCCACAGCACGCCCGTCAGTTTGCCCCGCCCGCCAAAGACACTGATGCCTCCGAGTAGTGCGATGGTGATCACATCGAGCTCGATGCCGAGCGCGTTGTTTGCCCGCGCATTGGCCAGGCGTGCCGTGTAGACCATGCCGGCTGCAGCACAGACGACGCCTGATGTCACAAAAAGACCGAAGACCAACCGTGAGAGGCGAATGCCGGAGTAACGGGCAGCATCCGGGCTGCCGCCGACCGCATAGATGCGTCGTCCAAGCGGCATTTTTTGCAGGATCACGGCAAAGATCGGGGCGAGGATCAGGAATGGGACGATCGTTTCCGGGATCGGCGAGTTGCCAAGCGTGTCTATTCCGAAATCAAGGAATCTATCCGGAAATTCGTTGATCGATCCTGACCCCAGGAGAATATAGCCGATGCCTCGAAAGAGAGCCATTGTGCCAAGGGTCACCACCAGCGATGGCAGCCCGAGCGCCGTCACCAGAATGCCATTGAAAGCCCCGCACAGCCCGCCCGCAATCAACGTCAATGGAATTGCAAAAACGAGAGGCATCCCTGATTGGACCAAAAGGCCGAACAGAACGCTTGTCAGCGCCAGGATGCTTCCGACGGACAGATCGATTTCGCGCGCAATGATCAAAAGTACCATTGGCAAGACGATGAGGGCGCGTTCGGAAATGCCGGCAATCGCTTGCGAAATATTGAATGCGGACGCGAAATTGTCGACGCCTGCTACGGCATAGACAACGACGATCACCGTCAGTACTGCGAGAAAATTATCCCAGTTTGCAAAGCGGCTGATGAAGTCAGGTCCCTGCGTGCGGTTCTCGCTCATTGCCCAACCCCCTGATGTTTCCCGGTTGCCCGGCGTGCCACATAGGCGTCGATGCCGATCGCAATCAGGATAACAAGACCGTAGACACCCTGAAGCCAAAGCGGGTCGACACGCACCAGCGTCAATCCATTGTTGATGACCAGAAGCATCAAGGCTCCTGCAGCCACGCCTAGGACCGTGCCCGAGCCGCCGCGAACGGCAACCCCGCCAACGACAACGGCGGCAATGACCGTCAGCTCAAATCCATATGCGACGCGCGCATCGACGGTGGCATAGCGTGATGCCCAGAGCGCGCCATCGAAACCGGCAAGCAGACCTGACATGCAAAAGGCAAGCAGCACACGGGATCGCGCCGGAATGCCGATCAGTTTCGCACCATCCGGATTGGATCCGATCGCGTAGAACTCACGCCCGATCGAGGTCGATCTCAGGAAATAGCCGACTGCGCCAAGGGTCAGGACTGCGATGATGAGAACAGCCGGAATGCCGAGGATTTCGGTTGCCGTCATGTCGAGCCATGACTGAGGCACCTGGTCTGCACTGACCTGCGTGCCGGCTGCCCATAGACTGTTAATACCCCTGAAGATGGACATCGTCCCAAGGGTGACGACGATTGCAGGAACCCGTCCGTAGGTGACGATCAGCCCGTTCAACAGCCCTGCCGCCAGGCCGATCGCGCATGCCAGCAAGACACCGCCAAAAACACCGATCTCTGGATGGGCATGAAGCGTCGAGGCTGCGCCATAGGCAGCCAGACCGATGATCGCCGCCACCGAAAGGTCAATGCTGCGGGTCACGATCACAAGCATCTGCGCCAGTGCCACGATCATCAGCAGGCCGGCATCCATGGCAAGTGCGGACAGATTGGCTCCGCTCAGCATTCGCACGTTCAGGATCGACACCGGTATGACAACGGCGGCAATGGCCGCCAGAAGGCCAAGCTCCCGGCGCGCAAGCATGCTCTTTGCGGACGCAGGCTCGCGATGGTCCGGCTGTGAGGTGCCGTCCTGAGACGGACGCGCTACGATGCCGCCATCGACCTTGCTGACGACAGCGTCGGTCGCGGCTGCGATAATTTTTTCCTGGCTCGCGTCCTGCCTGGAAAACTCGGCCGTGATGCTACCTTCCCTGAGGACCACGATCCTGTCCGATATTCCAAGGAGTTCGGGCAGTTCCGAGGATATCAGGATGATTGCCATGCCCTGGCTAGCCAGATCTGCCATCATGGCGTGGACGTCTGCCTTCGTCTGGACGTCGATACCCTGGGTCGGCTCGTCGAGAATGAGCAGGCGCGGCTTGGTCGCCAGCCATTTGGACAGCACCACCTTTTGCTGGTTGCCGCCAGACAGGGCGCTGACCGGCTGATCGTAGGAGCTGAACCTGAGGCGCAGGCGCGAAAGATATGGCTCGGCGATCCCGATCTCCTTGCGCCGGGATATCAGGCGTGTCGAGGTGGTTTCGTCCAGAACCGTCAGCGTCGCATTGGTCAGGATCGGGAAATCCATGACCAGGCTTTGACCGATCCGGTCCTCGGAGACATAGGCAATCCCGCTTTCCATCGCATCCTTCGGCGAGGAAAACTGCCTCGGATGTCCGTCGATCTCGATTGATCCTGCGCTCGGCTGGTCGATACCGAAGAGAACACGGGCGATTTCGGTCCGGCCGCTGCCGACAAGGCCGCCAAGACCCAGGATTTCGCCTGCCCGGACATCGAACGTCGCGGCACGAAATGCGCCATCCCTGGCAAGATCCTTGATGCTGAGGACGACTGCGCCCGGCGCCTTTGCGTGGTGAGGGTAAAGACCATCGAGCGACCGGCCGACCATCATCTGTACGGCCCGCTCGCGCGACAAGTCCGATGCCGGTTCTGTACCAACATGCTTGCCGTCGCGCAAAACGGCGATCCTGTCGGCGATCCGGTAGATCTCGTCCATGCGATGGCCAACAAACATCATGGCGACGCCGCGCGCTCGCAAGCTGTCGACCACGGAAAACAGCCGCTCGACTTCCCTTTGCGACAGCGCTGCCGTCGGCTCGTCCATGATCAGCACCGACGCGTCGAGAGATAGCGCTCTGGCAATTTCGACCAGTTGCTGTTCCGATGTCCTGAGGCCGGACAGCGGAGCCGTCACATCGACGTTGAGACCAACGATTGCCAGCAACCGGCGGGCGTCTGCCTCAATCTTCCGGCGATCGAGCCTCAAGCGAAGTCCGGTCTGCCCGATGAACAGGTTTTCGGCGATGCTGAGATCAGGAAACAATCCGGGATGCTGGTGCATCACCGCGATGCCGGCCTTCTGCGCCTCCAGCGGCGAAGAAAATGCCTGGGGCTCTCCCCGCACCAGAACGCGGCCATGGTCAGGATGATGGACGCCAGCCAGAAGTTTGACGCAAGTGCTTTTGCCTGCACCGTTCTCGCCCAGAAGCGCCAGCACTTCGCCGGCGCGCAGCTCGATCGAAACGTTGGAGACGGCTGCCGTTCCCCCGAAAACCTTGGTAACGTTTTCGAGCGATGCGACAACCGTCCCAGCGGCTTGGGAAGCAATCATGTTTGCCACGTCAAGCATTGCCGCCGGCCAGTCCGTTCAGAGCATGGATAGGATAGCGATCATGCATCTCGTGGCGTCTCCTCTCAGCCGTCAAAAGAAGTCCCAACTCCCACTGGGAATAATTAAAGCAATTTACTATAATTGTAACTCGAACACGTCAAGGGGCAATCTGTCGGAGGTCTCCCGTGCGGGCTAGCGGTCAGGGCCTTGTGCAAATCAGAGGTGGCGGATAGGGCTTCTTAGATAAAGCAGACTGCATTTTTTGAAGCATCGATACTGGTAGGGAACATGGCGGGCAAAGGCAGCAACTCGGTACAGTTACGGCACTACAACGAGCGTGTTGTTCTGGACGCGGTGCGCCGCTTCGGCCAGGCTTCCAAGGCAGAAATTGCCCGCTTTGCCCATCTGACACCCCCTGCTGTCGCCGGCATCGTCGATGCGCTGGTTCTTGGTGGCTATCTCGTGGAAAACGGGCGGCGCTACGGCGGCAAAGGCCAGCCATCTGCCATGTACGCTCTGGCAAGCGATGGCGCCTATTCAATCGGCTTCCATATCGGCAGGCGGTCGATGGATGCCATCCTGATCGATTTTGCCGGCGAAAGCGTAGCCTATGAGACACATGACTACGACCATCCGGATCCGGACACGGTCAAGCGGCTGGCAGCCAGTGCAGTCAACAGGTTCAAGAAGCAGCTGGGTCCGCAACCAAGCCTCCGCCTCACGGGTATAGGCGTCTCGGCGCCATATTTCATCGGTGGCTGGGATGAAGAACTTGGCTTTCCAGGCGACGTTCAGCTGGCCTGGCGCCAGTTTGACCTGAAGGCGCATTTCGTCGAAACCTATGCACTGCCCGTGATGATCGAGAACGATGCGTCGGCGGCGGCCGTCGCCGAACTCGTCTTCGGGCTCGGAAAGCAGTTCACCGACTTCCTGCATATCTCGCTTAGCACCTTCGTCGGAGCCGGGCTCGTTCTTGACGGTACGCTGCAGACCGGGCCGAACGGCAACACTGCTGCTTTTGGGCCATTTCCGGTAACCCATTCAAACCTGAGTTCCGTTCCAAAGCCCGCTGGCAGGTTTGAGGTGCTCCTCCACCGCGCTTCAATCTACACGCTGATCCATCACCTGAAGACCAATGGCATCGACATCAGCCGCGTCCGTGATCTGGAGCCGATGCCGGCACACGCTCGAAGGTTCGTCGAAGAATGGCAGGACGACTGTGCCGACGCGCTTGCCCAGGCCATCATCGGCAGTATTGCCGTCGTCGATGTCGAAGCCATTGTGATTGACGGGTTACTCCCCTCACCTCTCCTTCTTGACACGGTCAACCGTGTGCGGGCCTGTTTCACCCAAATGCTTCCCCCCGGGCTCATTGCTCCGAAGATTACAGCCGGCAATCTCGGTGCGCGCGGTTCAGCGCTCGGCGCCAGCATCATGCCGATCTACGCCCAATTCGGGCCGGATACCGGGGTGCTGATGAAGAAGGGGCTCGACAAGAAACCGCTGATGATCGGCTCGCCGTCATGATGGTCGCAGCGGCTTGGCTTGAAGACTGCGCCGCGCAGGCGATCCGTCTTCGAGCCGAGAGGACCTGACGAGGTTTCGCGACAGTGCCTGCGCCCAACGGCATCGTCCATGGCGCCGTCGCGAAGACGCCTGCTCCCAGCTTTTTCCTTTACACCACATGTGAGACAGTCAGTTACTTCCTGCCGCCTTTCGGATAGCTGATGGGCACGTTCTCAAACCCATGGGACTTAAATGCGCAAGGCACTGACAGTGACGGTACTCGCGTCCGCCATATTATATGCAGGCATGGTGATTGCCGTCGTGGTGTTTTCCGAGCAGTTCTGGCTCCTCGATCTGCTGACATTTGCGTGGCAATATGTCGTGGTGGCAGGACTGGTGCTTCTCGTTGCCGCGTCTTTAACGAAAGCAAAGGTCGCGGTTGCGTTAGCTCTTTCAGCTCTCCTGATATCGATCTACCCCTATGCTGCTGTCCCGGCCGCCCAAACGGCCGCTCGATGCAGTTTTCGTGTTTTGACGGCCAACCTCTTCATCGAAAACACAAACGGCCCGGATCAATTTCTCGAGTTGATAAGAAAGGAACAACCGGACCTTCTGGTGCTTCAGGAGACGCCGGATACATGGCAGGACCCAATCCGCAATCTTGGCCTTTTTCCATATGAAACGACCCGGGACCTAATGACCTATGATCGGGTCAAGGTGTTCTCGAGGTTTCCGATCCTTCGTGAGAGCATGGTATCGGACCCCGCGATTGACGAGCAGTTCCACAAGCACCCCGTGCGCCTCGAGCTCGGCGGCTGGAACCGCTCTCTCGTCCTTTACGCGATCCATCCGGACACACCGCGATCTCTTCAGCAATGGCGTGAGCGGAACCTCCATCTGGAAACATTGGCAAGCAGCGTTAGATCAGACCTTCCTGCTTCCGACGTCGTCGTCGCAGGCGACTGGAACACACCACGCGCCTCCGGTTTCTACAGGGATGTCCTGAAGAAGGCGGGCCTTGGCGTTGCGGGTGACGGTGATCCCTGGATAACAAGTCGCTTTAGCCTAAAACTTTACCCTTATTTCTACCTCGGTTCAACGATCGACCATGTCGCGGTTTCCGCTGCGTTAGCCGTCAGTGATCGACGGACGGGTCCAATGTATGGATCAAACCATCTTCCGGTCATTGCCGATATTGGACGTTCGGCGCCGGATGACGCGCAAGATCCGCGTCCCGACGGGGCGACAGATCGATCATCAGCCTGCGCATCGGCGCGCTAAGGACGAAGGCGCTAATGGAAGCCCGGGTGAGGATTTTCTGCAATTCAACTGCCCTGACATCATCGCCACACGCGCAAGCGGGCACATGGACCAGGGAACGACATCTGTGACGCATTTTCGGGCCGTGGCCGTTGCGCACCTTGCCCGGCTCAAGTATCCGCGTTTGATTTGCAGGATCTGCGGAGCGACTGCCGGGATTGTGCTAAAAATAGCGCCAGTGGAGATGGCGCTAAGGTGATGCTCGGGAGTGAGCACTAGGGAACTGAGCATCGAAGAGGTTGTCCCTCCGCTCAACCATAGCGATATTTTGCCTTGATCAAAGGCTAAGCCCGAAAGCGCACATTTCTCCGAGCCTTGCGCCACGCTTTCCAGTCGCCGTCGGTCGACATCAGCGTATCCATCAGCGGAGGACTTGGCGCGGGGTGTTTCCACCAGCTGGTTTGTCTTGGAAGCGGCGCTCAACGCAGCGTGGCCACAGTCGCATTCGTGCTGCAGGTCCGGAACCCATCTGGAGACCCGTCGTTATCATCGAAAGGAGATCTTTGATGACCGAGAGAACCAAGACAATCGCCGGAATACCTGACAATGCGCCAGCCAGGGAGCAGCCAAGGATTGAGCCTCTTGTCGGAAGCACCGAAACGTCCGAAACCAAAACGGATATTCAGGCTCCACGCCCGCCCGGAGAAATCGACGCGCCTGTAGAGCACGCTAACGAAACCTTCCCTGACGATCACCCGAGCCTTGAAGCACTGCGGGAGGCGTCACGCCAACATACCGACGCCTTTGTCGTCGCAACCGATCTTGAGGATGCTGATCAGCGCGAAGCTGCGCCGGGGACACGCGAGCAACCCTAGTTACGGCCATATACCTGCCGCATAAAAGTCCGGGGCTGCAGGGGCGGCCAGGCTGAGGCTATTCTCCGGCGCGATCCACCATTGACAACGTAGCGGTGTTGGGCAGTCCAAATCGCGGATCGCGTCTACCTGATGCTGAAAGGAAAATACTTCGCATTGATTGTGTCGTAGACATCGCTCGCCTGGATTTTCTCAAGGGCGCCATTCAGCTTTCCAAGCAAATCCTTATCATCGGGACGCACCGCTATCCCCGCACCGTCGCCGAAATACTCAGCATTCTTGATGTCCTCGCCCTTGAACTCGCAGCAGCTTCCTGCCTTGGTGTTGGTCAGCCAGTCATAAACCGCAAGCTTGTCTTCAAAGATGATATCAACACTTCCTTCAGCCAGTTCCTTGTAAAGGTCGGGCGAGGCCTGAACCACGCCCGTCGATACATTGCCATAGTATTTCTTTGCGTATGCCTCCTGCGCCGTTGATGCAGTGACGCCAAGCCTCTTGTCTTTCAGGTCGTCCGGCGACGTACCTGCGATATCGGAGCCTTTGCGCACGATGAACACCGAGGGACTGTCATAATATTTTGCCGAGAACGCCACTTTCTCGCGTCTCTCGGCGCTCATGGACATCGACGAAACGATGGCGTCATACTTGTTTGCGAGCAGGTTGGGGATCATGCCGGTCCACTCCTGGATCACGAATTCGCATTTAAGTGCTGCCGCCTCACACAGGGCTTTGGCGACATCGACGTCAAATCCCTGGAGCTGGTTCTCGGAGTCTAGGTAGTTGAACGGTGGAAAGCCGCCTTCGACCGCCACGCGGACGGTATCGTATTCGGCTGCCAGCAACGGAAACGGCGCCCCTGCGGCCATGGCCATCACCGAACCCAAAACCAGCATCCGTCGCGTAATGAGCATCTTCATTTCTGGCATGTTGCGACCCCACTGTTCGTTGCGCCTATCAGGCTGTTTGACGATGCCAATCAAACCATCAAAGGTTTAAGATGCTTACCCTTTCCAAGCACTAAATTTGCGGATCCTTGACAAGCTTTTCGTAATGAATGCGCGCCAGAATTGAAGGCGCCCCGGGAGAGAAGCGCTTTGTCTGCATATGATCTGCCTCAACGTCTTGCCCAGAAAGCTGCCCGCTCCTCTGGAGCCACACTTGTGCTGCTAGCGATCAGCGGTGTTGCCATTCTCGGCCTCGTGTTCGTCGCGGCACTTTGGGCGGGGAAAGAAAGTGACGCTGCGGCGTTGGACCATCAGCGCAAACTCGTCAACGGCCGCCTTCAGGACCAGGTGGACCGGGTTTCGAAAGACATGCGCTTGATGGCTGCAGGCTTCTCGTCACTCCTGTCGGGAAATGCGGTGGCCGCGGATGGCGGATACGACAGTAGCACCGCCGAAGCTTTCGCCACGGTCGCAAAGAACGTGTTTGGTTACAACGGCACTTATCTGGTCACATCGACCGGCGATCTTGCGCTGGAGGCCGACGCCGAAACCGCCCGCCGGTACAAATGGATCCGCCCGCTCCTTTTGCCGATGATAAAGGAGTCCGATCTCAATGGCCCTGGGCAGAGCGAGACTAACCCAGAAAGGATCCATGTTGCTCTGATGAAACTGGAGGGGCGGCCGTCTATTGCGGGCGTCGCGAAAGTGACAGGGTCAATCGAAGCCAATGGCGTCAAGATAACACCAGTGCAGCCCTTGTATCTCGCTGCTTTCCGCTTTCTCGATGGGGCCACTCTTGATGCGCTCAGCCGTGAGCAAGGCCTTGCCGGCGCCCGGTACGCGCGGACCGCAGACGCTGATGCAAACGAGGTCGCCTTCCAGATCGAGGCAACTGCTACGACCGAACCCATCGGTTTTATCATATGGACGCCGGATCTTCCCGGCTCACGCGTCGTTGCCCGTCTCGTGCCCCTCCTCTCGATCGCAGGACTGTTGATCGGCGGTCTGTTCTTCGCTCTGATGGGACGCCTGAGAAAAAGTCTGAAGGAACTCGGCCGCAGCGAGGACCATGCTCGTCATCTATCCTATCATGACGTGTTGACGGGATTGCCCAACAGAGCGCTCTTTGCGGAGCGCTTTCAGCATTGTCTCGGCACCCTGGATGCTTCTGCCGGCGACGCCGTCGTGGCACTCATTGACCTGGATCGCTTTAAAGAGGTTAACGACACCTACGGACACCCGGCTGGAGAC
This sequence comes from Hyphomicrobiales bacterium, assembly GCA_900465675.1. Taxonomy (GTDB): domain Bacteria; phylum Pseudomonadota; class Alphaproteobacteria; order Rhizobiales; family Rhizobiaceae; genus Rhizobium. Next base: position 103,265 of record UBJR01000018.1, read on the forward strand.
GAGCTTCTCCGCAGCGTTGTGATCCGGCTGAGCCCTCTGTTCGGAGAACGGGATATGCTTGCCAGGATGGGCGGCGACGAATTCGCCTTGCTCCTGCCCCCTGGGAGCGCAGCGGGGCGAGCGCTCCCGGAATTATGGGACGAGGTCGTCTCCGAGCTCGCCAAGCCATTCAACCTGCGCAACGGCGATATCGTTGTCAGGATTGGCGGCTCGATTGGTGCTGTTATTGTCAACGACCGGACCTTAGCCCGCAGCGAATACCTTCGCCGCGCTGACGTGGCGCTTTACGAGGCCAAAAGCCATGGAAGGGGTCGGTGTGTCGAGTATCACGAATATCTCGATACTCGAAATGTCGAAAAGGACAACCTGACTCAGGATCTTCGTCTTCTTCTGGGCTCCGCCAGCGATTCCATCACCCAAGAACATAAGGGCGAACTGGAAGTATTCTTCCAATCAGTCCACCTGGCTTCCGAAGAAATGCCGCTGTCGGGTGCAGAGGCTTTGGTACGGTGGAGGCATCCGCATCTAGGGTTGCTCACGCCCGACATGTTTATTCCGATTGCTGAGGAGGCCGGTCTTATCGATCAACTCGGGGAATGGGTGTTGAGAACTGCCGCGCTCAGAGCGGCATCATGGCCTTTGGGCATCACGCTGGCTGTCAACGTTTCGCCCACCCAAGTCCGGCGCCGCGGATTTGGCGACCGCGTTCTTTCGATTATCAAGGAGGCTGGCCTCAGCCCCTCGCGTCTCGAACTCGAACTCACCGAGGCTGCGCTTTTCAACCTGGACCACGGCGCTCAGGAGACGCTTGCGATCCTTCGGGCGCACGGAATTCGCATTGCCTTGGATGATTTCGGGACCGGCTTCTCGTCCCTTAGCCATCTAATCCAATTCAATATCGACAGGATCAAGATCGATCGCTCATTTGTCAACTTGCTTGGAAGCCAGGCCGAGGGAGCTGCCATCGTTTCGTCGATCATCGGATTGAGCAGAACGCTCGGAAAAACCACTACAGCTGAAGGTATCGAAACCCAAGGGCAACGCGACTTCCTGATCGCGGCCGGTTGTACCGATCTGCAAGGCTTCTATTTTTCCCGCCCGATGGCGGGCGTAGATTTTGACCGGATCATTGCCAGAAACGAAGATGGCAATACTAGGGCCGCACATACTGGGTGATTCTTCCGACCACTGTGTTTCACCGCACCGTACCCGATAACCGCGCAAGCCAGGCTGTTGTCATAGTGCTCCAGTCGACCGTTCTTACTTCGGGGCGCGAAACCTAGGTTCCCTTGAACAACAGGCCCCACTGCGCTCTTCGGACCAGCTATTCCGATGCAAATCCCTAGCATCTGCAATCCCTCAAGAAAGACAATGCTTGCATTAGCTCCTCCTGTTGGTAGCCTCCGCCTGAGGGGATAACTTATGACGATAGAAGAACTGATGGATCTGCAGGAGGCCGGGGCGAGAGCGTGTGTTTTGGGACTTGCCGGCCACGAGAACCCCTTCCTAAAAGCAGACAAGCTTCCCCCAGAAAACCATGACGGATTGGCCGACTGGCTTTCCTGCCACGATGCGTGGAAGTTTGGGTGGGAGGCGGAGAACGCCAGCCGTGAGGGCGACCTCTTGCGCTAGATGCGAGATCTGCTGCCTCACATCGAACAGAAGCCTGGTTAAGAACATTGAAAACACCGGGCATTGGCTTTGAAATACACCAAACGCTTTGTGAACCGAAAGCCAATGCGGTGACCACACCCGATCGTGACCGCTCAGTTCAGAGTTCAGCGCTGACGGGTCAGCGGGTGAACTGCCCCCACTTTCG
>UBJR01000013.1 GCA_900465675.1 Hyphomicrobiales bacterium
ATTCCACGCCGAAACACACAAGTGCTTCGAACGCCTGATCAAGAGCATGGGCGTCTACTATCTGATGGCCAAGCGCTACGGCGAAGACCACGCTCGCAAGAAGTTCGCGATCGTTCATGGCGGCGTCTCGGTCGAGCGCCCCGGCCAGATCGTCGAGATGGACGAGTGGAAGGTGAACCTTCATGTCCTGCTCGTGCACCTCCGCATCTGGGAACTGCTCTCCGTCAAGGAGAAGGAGGCCGTCAAGCGCGCCCGCGTATGGCTGACGGTCGCGATCGACCGTGCGACCAAGTGCATCCTGGCGATGCACTTCAGCCGCCGCGATCCGTCTCACCGCTCCTCGCTCGCCGCCCTGGAGATGGTCGTCACCGACAAGACGGTGATGTCGGCGATGGTCGGCGCGGGCGACGCCTGGGAATATGCGCTGGTGCCGGAAACGCTCTGCACCGACGCCGGCGCAGCATTCGTCCACGAGAAATTCCGCGCCGCGGTGGCCGCGCTTCGCTGCGTGCATGCTTTTCCTCCGGCCGGCGACGCGGCCGCCCGAGGCACGATCGAGTCGTTCTTCCATACCTGCGAACTGCGCTTCATGGACTACTTCAAGGGGCGCACCTTCTCCAACATCCTCGAGAAGGGCAAATACGACTCCCAGGGTTACGCCGTGTTGAACATCGACGAGTTCAATCGTCTGTTCATCCGCGCGATCGTCGACGTCTACCACAACACGGAGCACTCGGGTCTAGGGTTCGAGACGCCGGCGAACGCCTGGTACCGCTTGTCACGCAACACCGCCGTGATGCAGCCGATCGATGAGAAGTCCCGCCGCGACATCTTCGGCGCCGAGCTCGTCCGCGCCGTATCGGACAAGGGCCTCGCCGTCGCTGGCATTCACTACGACCACGCCGATATCCAGCGAGCACGCTACGAACAGCAGGCGCTGCCCTATTCTCCGGCGCCTCGCCTCGAGGTCCGCACCAGCCGTCTCGACATCAGCAAGATCTCGTTCAAGCGCGGCAACGAATGGATCGAAGCCAGCGCGACGATCGGCATCCCGGCCGGGACGACGCTGTTCGAATGGGTCGCGGCCAAGAAGGACCTCGCGGAAAAGCACGGCGCCAACGCCGCTACCAAGCTGTCCGTGATGCTCGCAGGAATTCGCGACCTCCGCGCCGCCGGGAAGACTGCCGCGTCCCTCGCAGGGCTCGGTCTCGACGTGCTGCTGACCAAGGACTACGCGCAGATCGAGCGCGAGTACTTCAAGCAGCAGGTCGAGGACGACCTTCAGGGCCGCCTGGTTGATCTCGGCGCGGTCCATGTTCCCGCCAACCCGCTGTCGAGCAGCCTCGACGCGTTCGATCACCTGATCGCTCAGGACAACAACGACGAGGACGTGGTCCCCGCCGAACCTGTGACGGTCGTGGTCGAAGACTCCTCCGGCTCCGCGTTCACCGTCGTCGATCCCACCTCGGGCGACGAAGACGGCCTCTTCTTCGACGACGAAGGCTGAGGCGGACACCCCATGACCACCAGCGATCTCACCATCTCCAGCGAGGGCACTTCCATGACCGCTTCTTCTCTGCACTCCGACTACTTCACCGAGGCCGCGAAGGCCATCTACGACAGCCTTGATCCGGACCGCCAGGCCCGCGTCGAAACTCTCGGACGCATGCACACGCGCTATGTCGGAACGCCGCGCGATCCGCTTCTGGACGAGCTCTTCGACGGAATCGTCGAAAACGTGGCGGCCGCATTGTTCGGCAAAGCCGCCAAGCGTCGCGCAATCTTCGTCGTCGGCGAGAGCGGCTCCGGCAAGACTACTGCGGTCGAGCGCCATATCGCCAAGCGCCCCCAGTTTGCGCCCCGAGTGGCCGCCGATGGTCGGGAGGTCCGCCCGCTCGTCGCTTTCGAGGCGCCGAAGCCGATGACGTTGAAGGGCCTCGCCCGCGCCGGCCTGGCTGCCCTGAACTTCGAGGTGGCCTACAAGCAGGTCACCGAGCAGGAGATCTTCGATCTGTGGAAGGAGCAGTTGAAGGAGCAGCAGGTTCTCTTTCTATGGATCGACGAGATGCAGCACGTCCTGCGCGGGAACACCACCAAGGAAATCCAGAACGTCGCCGACGTCTTGAAGAGCCTCGTCCAGATCGAAGGCTGGCCCCTCCACCTGATCCTCAGCGGCGTGCCGGCGCTGGCGCAGTTCGTCCACATCGCGGGCGACGCCGATGGTCAGCTCAAGGGCCGCAGCAACCTCGTCGAGCTTCGCGCTCTGAACTATCCGGACGACGTGAAGCTCGTCCGCAAAGTTCTCCTCAAGATCGTCGTCGATCACGCCGGCCTTGAAGCGTCGGTAGATCTGGCGACCGACGACTTCGTGCACCAGGTGATGCATGCATCGAGCGGCGGTCTCGGATTGATCATCCAGCTCATTCGCGCCGCGTCCGAGCATGCGCTGCGCCGCAGGTCTCCTCTTGTCGAGAAGGGCGATTTCGAGTTCGCGTATGGCCTTAGCGGCTGCCGCGACACTCAGAACATCTTCAAGGCTGCGGCCTGGAAGACGATCGATCCGAACAACGCCCTCGGCGAGACGCTCGCCCGCGTCTTCAAGCTCGAGGCTGAAAAGGCCGATGCCATGAAGGCGGCCAGGAAGGAGGTGAAATAGTCATGGCAAACCGTTTCCCAATCAAATCGTCGGAGACGCTGCTTGGCTTCTCCTCGCGCTATGCCCGCGAACGAAACATGGACCTTCCCAAGTTCATGCGGTTGACTGGCATCAAGATCTGGCACCATGCAAGCTTCGACGCGGCCGTCGCACGCCTCGCTACGATGACGGGCAACCGCGCGGAAGAACTCGCTTTCCATGCGCTGCGCATGGAGGACGGGCGGCGTCACAAGCTCCATGGCGAGCTGATCGACCGACGTGACGCCTACCGCGACGCCGCTCGCTACTGCCCGCGCTGTGTCGTCGATGACTATTCGGCCGGCGACCGCCGCCCCTTCACCAAAGTGTTCTGTCGCGCGGCGTGGATGCACCGCCGCATCGTCGTCTGCCCCGTTCATCACGTCGGCCTCGTTTCGATTTCAAAGAACTACGCGGGCTATGCGATGGAGGATTTCACCAGCTCTATGATGCACAACTGGGACGAGGTCGCAGCAGCGGCCGAGAATGGCCCGTCGGTGGAAGTGAGCGCCTTCGACCGCTATTTCTACGACCGCCTCAACGGCGCGCCCGTCAAGCACGAGGTCTTGTCGAGGCTTCCTTACCATGGCGCGCTGGGGCTTTGCGACGTCATGGGGGCCATGATCACCGGTACCGATCGAAAGGCGCGCTCCAAGCATTCGAGAGAGGAAATCCGGATCATGGCGAAATCCGGCTTCGATCTGCTTTCCGGCGGATATCGCGGCCTTCGAGCCTTCCTCGAAGAACTCGACAAACGCCATCATGGAGCCGACGACAAATCCGTGGGCAGCAAGCTTTACGGCGAGTTCTATGGGTTCCTTCACGACAACGCTGGGACGCCTGGTTTCGAAACGCTGGTTAATTTCGTTCGCGACCATGCTTTCAGCGTCCACCCGCTGGGGCCGGAGAACAACTTCCTTGGTCGCGGCGGAACTCGCAAGTTCCACAGCGTTCGGAGCGCCTTCACGAGCTATGGGATCCATCCTGCCACGTTGCGGAAGCTTCTCGCTGCGAATGGCCTTCTCGATAACGAGACGACGCCGACTAGGGACTTGAAGGTTTCCATCCCTGTCGAGATCATGGATGCGGTCATCGAAGGCTGGCGTGACAGCGTTCCAATGTTGTTCGCCCGCGAGCGGCTAGGATCCTCTCCGCAGGTCGTTCGTCAGCTCGTCGAAGCAGGCATCATCTCGATGGCGAGCGAGAAGTCAGATTACGCTCTGAAGAACATTTTCTCGCGCAAAGAGATCGAAAGTCTTCTCGCGCGCCTTGATGAAAAGGCGTCGTTGGTGGACACCGCTCGAATGCTTCCGATCAGAAACTGCGTTCCGTTCATGTCTTTTGCAGACCAGCTTCTTGGCATCTTGGACGGAAAGATTCCGTTCGGGATCTCCAAGCCTGGAGGCGTACCGACCACACTCGATCATCTCCGCGTCGACCTCGACACCCTAAAAGCGGTTGCCGGTATTGGCCATCCGGCAGGGTACGTCACCGCGAAATTCGTAACATCGCGCCTGGTCGCCTTAACCGACACCGTCGATCGCCTCGCGAGCGCAGGCGTATTCGAAACCATGCAGTATCGGAGCGGCAATGGACTTACTGTTACCGCATATTCGGAGGCCTCGGTGCAGACGTTCAAGAAGGACCACGTCAGCTTCCGCAAGCTAGCTCGCGGAATTGAGCATTACGCAAAGACCGAAGATCGCGTCCGCGGAATTGAGCCGGTCCATGATTTTGGTGGAGTCGAACGATTTTATCGAAAGGCTGACGTCTACTTATAGTGCGCGGCAGCCAGGCGTGGCCCGAAGCCGACAGCTAGAAAGTCCGCCCGCCATGGCGTCTTGCTTGCCGATCCGCCTTCACCACCAAGGGAGCATGTGACATCGCGTCATCCACCGCAGCGTGCTTGCCCGAAGGGCTCATCGAACGATGCCAACTCAGGCCGTAACCATTGTTCTTGAACAACTGAACAGCACGTTCCGCTGCCCAAGCCGTGAAGAAGCGTACCGCACGACCTTCAGCGATTGTTTCGATGACTTTTGTCCCCGAAAAGCTAGGGAATCTTTCCATCTGCCTCACGACCGATCCGAAGAAACCCTCGAAAGCTCGACGTTGTTTGTGGTGAGCTTCCAATTCATTCTTTAGGGCGGTAGCGCTTTCCTTCGCCTCGAAAATTGCCGGTTCGATCCACAAACGCCCGAAGGACGCCTCACCCATACTGGAATAGATATCTCGAAGCGTAGTAAAAAATAGCCACGCCGTCGGCGCGGAAATGGCTTTTCCCCTCAACACACGGGTGTATTCAGTTCCCAATAGTTCGTCCGTGTATGCATCCGCGAGGTGAGGAAAATCTGTCCGCACATAAAGATCGACTGTTCGACGCAGCGCCTGTTCAATCTCGTTCTTGTCGAAATGCCCAGGACGCAGGAAGGACTCGATGCCACCGATGTAGTTATAGCGACAGTCTGATAACGAAGGATTGGCCGTCTCCAAAAACTGAAGTCTATGGGCGTGTAGGTTTTGGAGGAACGTCCGTGCGCCGAGCATAGGTGCCATATGCCGCGATTCTTCGTAATCACTGAAAATCCAGTTTTGATCCTGCGGGGCTTCCTGCCTTACATTGAGCAGCCTTTTCCATAGAATTCGACTGTTAAGCCGTGCCTCAGCTTTCATAAGCCGGTCACTACCGTATAGAGCAACGATCTCTCGATTATTTACGAGAGGAGCAGGCTGGTCTGCCAACGTGACTTGCCGGTTATGCTCGAGCAGATCCTGAAAGCTTGCCGCCTCAACAGAGAAATGGCTCTTCAGCCTCGACGCCGGGACGGCGTACGACCTGTCCCCTGCTACACCGATCAAAATGCCTAGTAGCTCATTTTCGTCAGTATAAACTGGAGCGCCCGCATCGCCCGTCGTTGCGAATGGAAGATCGTCCGAACTCGACGCGATTTCAAAGGCGCCATGATACTTCTGGACTAAATTGGTTCGGGAATCTAAAACATGAAATGCAGCATCGATAGCGGTGATCCGACCGACGGATCGCCCGGACCCGGATAGCTTGTGTACAGGCTTACGGACATGGTCCGCGGGATCGGCAAGACTCGTGAAAAGCTTCAGCATCCCCCCGTGCGAAGTTGCTACGCTTTTTTCCAGAGAGATGGGCGCTAGAATATCGACAATGTCTTGAACGGAATCGTGGCGATCTTCAAACTTTTTCCCGCCTATTGCCTTACCAACAACTTCCTTAGACAGCCTGTCGAGCATGACGCCATTCTCATCGAGCGAGTAGCGTGCGACCACCGATATCAGCTTGCGACCAGCGCGAAGCAAAGGGCCGAGCGTGGCAGCCCGCCCCGATCTATTGATAAGAGGATTTCCTGCATGGATACTCATCTATATTTGTGCTCCGAGCCGGATACGCTCACCCTCGACTGCGATCCCAAAGATTTTATCCGGTAATGTGCCGTCATAATTATCCTCAGAGCTCTTCAATGGAACGATATATCTTGGCGGATGGTCAACAGACAGCGTCGATTTGATTTTAAAATGGTCATAAAAATACCGATCGGCAAGTGCCTTCCGGAATCGTACGAACTCGTATTCTTCCACATCCCGCTTTGGATGCTTTGAAAATGCACCGAAAAAGTCGGTGTCAATTTCGGCAACGTCCAAAATGTCTGCCGTCGCTTGCTGCGCCTCCTTCAGCATAGTGATCGCCGACGCGTCCAAAAAGCTTCCGAGAGGATGGCTCGGCCCGATTCGGACAACTACTCTCGCCGTGTTCTCGATCGGCGCCTTGCTGCCATCCGCTGCCACGATCGCGTATCCTGCGCCGTCGCTTTGAACTTTGCCAATATTGTACTCAACAGCGCCGGCTTCAATAGCGGCCGCCATCATCAATTTGTGTATCGGTGCTACCCATAGCCCAAATGGCGCAGGAAGGGTGCCAACCAGACGAACTCTTATTCCTGAAAACCTTTCCGAGAGCCTGTCTTTCGCTCGAAGTGGGATGTCATCGATGAGTTCCTTGTATGCTGATGCATAAAACTTCGCAGCCTCGACATCGTCTTTCCGGAACTTCGCGAATGCCTCATGCTCCAGCATCTTGACCCTGCCAGACAATCCCAGGTCGTCAAGATCGCCTATGACGTCCAGGCACAAGTTGCCATTATTGAACTGCTTCTGGACAAGGCGTAGCGCCTCGATAAGTCCTCCGTCGCCGGTTCCAGCGATGACGAAGTCCTTGGACCCTGCATCCCTCGCCTCTTCCAAACCGTCTCGATCCCAATACGACCTATCGCCGCTAACTAACGAAGCCTCATCGCCGAAACCAGACGTTACAAAAACCATGTCGAACATTCCCTCGGCCATTCCCTCGTCGGGATGTCCGAAGTTTGTCTGAAAAGTCAGCTTGACCTTCGTGTCCGAGTTTTCGATTTTGGATACCTTCGTCCGCGGAAGAAACCGCGATATGCTCTTCTCAAAGTGCTCTTTCCACTCGAACTTGATCGTTTCGATCACTGTGCTGCAACGAGCCTCGTACCAATCAAGATATGGGAACGAGGTCGTGCCAGAGATTTCCTTCTCTGGCCAAAAATTGACGGTCGGATGGACGTACCTGTGATTTGTGGCAATCTGGCGCTCGAGGACAGAGTCTCGCGCTTCGATCAGGGTGACTCTGCACTTCTGCGCCACAAGTGCTGCGCACGTGGTGATCCCAGCTAGGCCACCCCCAACAACCGCCACCGATGGATTCGACGCGAGCAGTCTCTGTTGCCCGACTGCCCAAACGACATTAAATGCCCGGCGCTGCTGAGATGCGAAGCTGACCCTTTTACCAAATGGTCCGATGAAGAAGATGTTCGTCTTACCTGGTACTGTGGCAGATTCGAGATATAGCTTGGGTAGGTCTGTCTGGTTTTGCATGGGGGCTTGCTTGGTTGACAACATGGAATTCGCGTCCTGTAGAAGTAGGGCGAGCGATGAGGGCGATCTTGCTTTGATCGGCCGCTGCAATGTCAACTTCCCCACGATATCTAGCGACGAGGTAATACCCGAACTGTTAGCCGGGTGATAGAGGATTCAACACGTTTAAGTGGATTAGCCGTTGGGCAAACCGCCGACCTTATGATGACGTTCGGCGTCCTTGCGATTTCACAGCCGCCATCTCAAGTCGGCACGATCCAGAGTCTGCATAGTTCCAGTTCACGCCCAAATGGGCTTAGGCGAAACTCCGCCGTAAACCACGCGTACAGCGTCTCAAACCTTTCCGCCGCTGTGTAATCTACACTGGAGGCAGCGTCGACACGCGCGAAGGGCCCGCGCCAGGAACATTTCAGCAGTTAGACATTTTTTAGGGGACAACTAGCCATATTTTTGCGATCTAGGGAAAAAATAGTCGTTCAAAATCAACACCCGCTAGATACAAAAATGACTTTTGTGTCGAGCCCATTCAGGACGGTCCCGTGACCGACATCATTAGCCTTCTTCTGCCGTTCTTCGGCCTGATCCTGATCGGCTATATTGCCGCAAAGGCGACCAAGCAGCCCGCCGAGGCGCTCGGATGGCTGAACACCTTCATCATCTATGCCGCGCTGCCTGCGCTGTTCTTCAAGCTGGTGTCGCGGACACCGGTGGAAGACCTGGCGCGAATCGACTTCATCGCCACCGATCTCGCCGCCACCTATTCGATCTTCATCGCACTCTTCGTCATCGGCCGTTATCTCAGGAAAAGCCGCATGGACGAATCGACGATCCAGGCCTTTGCGGGTGCTTACGGCAATATCGGCTATATGGGGCCGGGCCTGGCGCTGATCGCCTTCGGCGACGAGGCGGCCGTGCCGGTGGCGCTGATCGTCTGCCTGGAGAATGCGATGCATTTCATCGTCGCGCCGGCGATGATGGCGGCGGCTGGGGATGATGATCGTTCGCGTAGCCAGATCGCCGCCGATATTATCAGGAAGGTGGCGTTGCACCCGTTCATCCTGTCGACGGCAGCAGGCTTTCTCGCAGCCGCATTGCAATTCGAGCAACCGTCAGCGCTGCGGCAGTTCGTCGATTACCTGGCGCAGGCCGCCGCGCCCTGTGCGCTGTTTGCGATGGGTGTGACGCTGGCGCTTAGACCGCTGAAGCGAATCCCGCCCGAAATCGGCTATATCGTTCCGGCAAAGCTGATCGCGCACCCGCTCGTCGTCTATGGAGCGTTGACACTGGTCGGCGGGTTCGATCCGATCTGGGTCTATGCCGCGGTTCTGCTCGCGGCGCTGCCGACCGCGACCAATGTCTTCGTCATCGGCCAGCAGTATCACGTCTGGCAGGAACGCGCCTCGGCAACGATCCTCATCGCAACGGCCCTTTCCGTCGTGACGGTGTCGGTGTTTCTGATCGCGATCAAATCAGGCTTTCTGCCGGCTTAGCCTTTCCTTCAGCGCAGCCGGTATGCCGCGCAGACCGCGGCCTGGCTCTATGCCCTCGCGCATCACGATGCTGCGCAGTGGCGGGATGGCTGACAGAATATGCAGCCCAGCGGCCCGCAGCATCTGCACCGGCAGGAAATCGGACAGCAGAGACCGGTTCAACAAGTCAACGCTCGCGGTGCGCGTCATGATATCGGCGCGGCGTTTGCGGTCGAACTGATCGCCCGAATCGGCTGCCACCGGCAGTTCGGCGCGGTTGCAGAGAATGTCGGTCAGCGCCATGATATCGCGCAGGCTGAGATTGAGCCCCTGAGCGCCGATCGGCGGGAAGACGTGCGCCGCCTCGCCGACAAGGGCAATGCGGCCCTTGCCGAAACGGTGCGCCATCATGCCGGACAGCGGCCAGACCTGGACGCCGTCCTCGACGGTGACTTTTCCAAGCATCGACTGCATGCGCTCCTCGACGAGCCGGCTCAAATCCTCCAGGGAGAGCTCCGCATTCGCAGCCGCCTCCGCCGGGTTCTGGACCCAGACCAGGCTGGAGCGGCTTCCGGGAAGTGGGACTTGCGTGAACGGCCCATGCTCGGTGTGGAATTCGGTGGAGATATTCTGATGCGGCGCGGAATGGCTGAAATTCAGCACCATGGCCGACTGCGGGTAGGACCAGTTGCGCACATCGATTTCGGCCGTCTCGCGCAGCTTCGACTTGCGGCCATCGGCGCCGATGGCGAAATCCGCGCTCACCACGTCGCCATCCGCCAATGTGATCGTCACCGCATCTGCGCCGATCTCGATGGTCTCTGCGAAGGCCGTGAAGCGGGTGATATTGCCCTCACCTGCAATCGCCGTTTCCAGCACGTCGGTCAGCGCCTTGTTCGGGAAATTGTAACCGAAGGCATCGAGGCCGACTTCGGGAGCGCGGAAGGTCGTTGCCGGGGCGCGCAACAGGCGATTCGTGCCGTCGATGATGCGCATGCTGGTCAGCGCCGCGGTGGCCGGTTTCAGCTTGTCCCAGAGGGTCAGGCGGTCAAGGAAGCGGATCGATTGATCCATCAGCGCCGTGGTGCGCCGGTCTTCCTTGGGCGCAGGCGGCGCGACCAGCGCCACATTGCGGCCGCCGCGGGCAATCGCTACCGCGGCAACCATGCCGGCGAGACCGCCACCGATCACCGCCACTTCGAAATTCTTCATCGCATCGCTTCCGTCATCAGGTGACGGCGAGCCGGCCTTATGCCGCCGGCTTCGCCTGACGGCGCCAACTATAGCCCTTGCCACTGTCCGCGTCACGCACAGCAGGCTGATAATGATGCTGAATTCCCGGAAGACGGTTTTCCGACAGACGCTTCAGCGCCGTCTCGTTGGCGACAGCGAAGCTGTCGATACCGACGCGCAGCATCAGCGGCACCTGGTCGATCAGCACGTCGCCGACGGCGCGCAACTCGCTCTTGTAGTCGAGGCGATCACGCAGCAGCGAGGCATGGCTGAAGGCGCGGCCATCGTTGAATGCCGGGAAGGCAACCGCGATGATCGCGAGGCGGTCGAGATAGGGCTCGAGCTTGCGAACATCGTCGGCCGGCTTGATCAGCACGCCGAGGCCGACATCGTTGCTCTCCTGCACTTTGGCAAGCAGCTCATCGAGGGGAAGCAGCGGCTTCTGATCGCCGGTCGCCTTCACTTCCTCGCTCTCGATGATCCAGGCATCGTTTTCGACGAAGCCGGTTTCTCTCCAGATCTTGGTCATCAGCCCCTCCTTATGCCGCTTCCGCTGCCGAGCCGTAGAGCGCATCCTTGAAAGGCTGCGGTCCGACGCGGCGATAGGCTTCGAGGAAGATTTCCGACTGGTCCTTGCGGATCTTCAGATAGGTATCGACGATCGTCTCGATCGCATCCGTCACCTTTTCAGGCTCGAAGCCGCGGCCGATGATTTCGCCGATCGAGGTGTGCTCGTCGCCCGAGCCGCCAAGGGTGATCTGATAGAGTTCGGCACCCTTCTTTTCCACACCCAGCAGACCGATATGGCCGACATGGTGGTGGCCACAGGCGTTGATGCAGCCGGAAATCTTGATCTTCAGCTCGCCGATCTCGGCCTGACGCTCGGCATCGCCGAAGCGGCGCGAGATTTCCTGCGCCAGCGGGATCGAGCGCGCATTGGCAAGCGCGCAATAGTCCAAGCCCGGACAGGCAATGATATCGGTGATCAGCCCGGCATTGGCTTCGGCGAGATTGATGGCGACGAGGCCACGGTAGACGGCTTCCAGATCGGCCAGCGCCACATGCGGCAGGATCAGGTTCTGCTCGTGGCTGACGCGGATTTCATCGAAGGCATATTCCTCGGCGATATCGGCGATCGAATCCATCTGGCTGTCGGATGCGTCACCCGGGATGCCGCCGATCGGCTTCAGCGAGATCGTCACCATGCCGTAGTCTGGGTTCTTGTGCGGCTGGACATTCTGCTGGACCCAGCGGGCGAATGCCGGATCAGCCTTCTTCCAGCGGGCGAGATTTTCCCAGCCTTCAGCGCGCTGCGGCAGGGCCGGCGGCGCGAAGTAAGCGGTGATCGCCTCGACATCCTGCTCGGGAAGCCTGAGCTCCGTATCCTTCAGCTGAGCGAACTCGACCTCGACCTGGCGGGCCAGTTCTTCGGCGCCGGTCTCATGAACGAGGATCTTGATACGGGCCTTGTACTTGTTGTCGCGGCGGCCGTGCAGGTTGTACACGCGCATGACGGCCGTCGTGTAGGACAGCAGATCCTCTTCCGGCAGGAAGTCGCGGATCAGCTTGGCGACCATCGGCGTGCGGCCCTGGCCACCGCCGACATAGACGGCAAAGCCGATCTCGCCCTTGTCGTTCTTCTTCAGATGCAGGCCGATATCGTGGACCTGGATGGCCGCACGGTCGCGCTCGGCACCGGTCACTGCAATCTTGAACTTGCGTGGCAGGAAGGAGAATTCCGGGTGGACGGACGACCACTGGCGCAGGATTTCCGCATAGGGCCTGGGATCAGCGACTTCATCGGCGGCGGCACCGGCGAAGTGGTCGGCTGTGACATTGCGGATGCAGTTACCCGACGTCTGCATCGCGTGCATCTCGACGGTTGCCAGCTCCGAGAGAACCGCCGGCATGTCGGAGAGTTTCGGCCAGTTGAACTGCAGATTCTGGCGGGTGGTGAAATGGCCATAGCCGCGGTCATAGGTGCGGGCGACATGGGCGAGCATGCGCATCTGCTTGGAGCTCAGCGTGCCATAGGGGATGGCGATGCGCAGCATGTAGGCATGCAGCTGCAGATAGACGCCGTTCATCAGGCGCAGCGGCTTGAACGCATCTTCGGAAAGCTCGCCGGCGAGACGGCGCTCAACCTGATCGCTGAACTGCGCAACGCGCTCGGCGACAAAGGCGTGGTCAAATTCGTCGTAACGGTACATCTGCTTCCTCAGACTGCAATGAATTCCGGATCGGCAGGCTTGTAGCCCGGCGCATATTCCATGGTCGGCCCTTGCGCGCGAATACGTTCGCGCAGGCGCAGCGGCCACAGAACTCCGTTGGTTTCCTGAACTTCGATGACATTCACGTCAACAACCTTGTTGTCGGCGTAAGCCTTCTTGCCGATTTCCTCCAGCGCCGTCACCGCTTCGGCATGGCGGGCAATCAGCGCATCTTGCAACGAGGTGACCCAAGCGCGATTGGCATCGAGCCAGACGGCAATGCCATCTGTCAGGCGGTTGGCGGTCAGTACCTTGTCTACCATAATCAGCTCCTTGCAAGTTCCGGCACGGTCGCCTGACGGCGCACCAGAGGCTCGGACAGTTCGAAATTGGCGCCTGCGACCGCATCGCCGATAATGACCATGACGGGACCCGTCAATTCGTCACGATGCTGCAGGTCGGGAAGATCGCGCAGAATGCCATGCAGCAGGCGGCGATCGGCGCGGCTGGCATTCTCGATGACAGCGACCGTGGTCTCCGCCGGAATGCCGGCCTCCATCAGCCGCTCGGCAACCGAGGCGGCAACGGTCCGGCCCATGTAAACGGCAATCGTCGCGCCCGAAACCGCAAGGCTTGCCCAGTCGGGCAGCACATCGCCGGTCAGATCGTGGCCGGTGGTGAAGACCAGCGACGAGGCAACGCCGCGCAGGGTCAGCGGCAGCTCGAAATCGGCCGCGGCGGCGAAAGCCGACGTGATGCCAGGGACGATCTCATAGGCGATACCGGCCGCGCGCAGCGCTGCCATCTCCTCGCCTGCCCGGCCATAGACCAGGGGATCACCGGACTTCAGGCGCACGACACGCTTGCCCTCCTGGCCAAGCTGCACCAGCAAATCGTTGATCTCTTCCTGCGACTTCGAATGGCAGCCCTTGCGCTTGCCGACGGAAATGCGCTCGGCATCGCGGCGGCCCATATCTACGATTGCCTGGGGTACAAGCGCATCGAAAACCAGAACATCGGCTTCCATCATGACGCGCTGGGCGCGCAGCGTCAGCAGATCTTCGGCACCCGGACCGGCGCCGACCAGCCAGACGCGGCCCTGCGCCTTGCCGGTTTCCTGCAGCAGCGCATTGGCGGCACGCTTGGCTTCCGGCAGATTGCCGTTCGCAACGGCATCGGCCACTGCGCCGGAAAAGAAGCCGCGCCAGAAGACGCGGCGGGAAACGCCGCGCGGAATTAGCTGTTCGACGGCGCGGCGGTAGCTGGTCGCCAGCGTTGCAAGGCGTCCAAGTGAGGGCGAGAGCAGCTGATCGACCTGTGCGCGGATCATCTGCGCCAGCACGGGACCAGCGCCTTCGGTGCCGATCGCAACGGCCACGGGAGCGCGATTGACGAGGGCCGGCGTATAGAAATCGCAGTAGTCTGGCTGATCGACGGCATTTGCCGGGATCCTGGCGGCGCGCGCGGCATCGACGATCGCGCGATCTTGCACGGCCTCGCCGGTGGCGGCAAAGACGAGGGCTGCGCCATTAACCTGATCGGCTCTGAAATCCGCCCGAACCGTCTCGATGCGATTGGCAATGAGGAAGGCGTGGTAGCTGGCCTCAGGGCGGTCGGCATAGGCAACGATCCGCGCTTGCGTATTCATCAGCAGACGCACCTTCGCATAGGCCTCGTCTCCGTTGCCAAAGACGGCTGCGACCCGCCCTTCCACACGGAAGAAGGCAGGGAAAACCGATAGCTGTTCGCTCTTGGAAGGCATTATCATTCCACTTCGAAGTTGCGCCAATATGCCTGTAACGGGCAAGGCGTTGAAGAAACAGAAATTCGAAAGCCTACGCGCTCCGCGTAATCTTTTGCCTGCATGCCACTGATTTGAGAAAAGTCGCCCGAGCGACGCCGTTGTCGCTGCAGTGCAATATAAAGCCTGTGATCAAAAACGTCCATCTGGCATTTCGGCATTTTTCTTCTTGCCCGGGCGGGATAGACTTGAAGACACAAGGAGAAAGCCATGGCCTCAAAGACGATCGCCCCTCGCCTGCTCGACGTGATGGAACGCGATATCCTGCCGCTGACCGAGCGCGGCGTCGCATCCGGAAACAAGGTGTTCGGCGCCGCGATCCTGCGCAAGTCCGATCTCTCGCTTGTCATCGCCGAGACCAATAACGAGCTCGAAAATCCGCTGTGGCATGGCGAGGTCCATACGCTCAAGCGCTTCTACGAACTTGGCGAGAAACCGGCGACGAAGGACCTGATTTTCCTTTCGACCCACGAGCCCTGTACGATGTGCATGTCGGCGATCACCTGGGCGGGTTTCGACAATTTCTACTATTTCTTCAGCCACGAGGATTCGCGCGATGCCTTCGCGATCCCGCACGACCTGAAAATCCTCAAGGAAGTCTTCGGGCTGGAACCCGGCGGCTACCGCAAGCAGAACGCCTTCTGGAACAGTTTTGCGATTGCCGACCTGGTGGAAACCGAGGAGCGCGCGCTGAGCGCTGAGCTCAAGGAACAGACAGCCAGAATCAAGGCGCGCTACGCGGCACTGTCCGACAGCTACCAATCTTCGAAAAGCGCCAACGACATTCCCCTGAATTGAGCGATCATGGAACCTTCGAAAGACATTTCGCGCCTCATCGAGATCATGGCGGCGCTGCGCAATCCTGAGACCGGCTGCCCTTGGGACATCGTCCAGACCTTCGAGACCATCAAGCCCTATACGATCGAAGAAGCCTACGAGGTCTCCGACGCGATCGAGCGCAACGATATGGACGATCTCTGCGACGAGCTCGGCGACCTGCTTCTGCAGGTGGTCTTTCACGCGCGGATGGCCGAGGAAGCCGGCGAGTTTTCCTTCGGCGATGTGGTGGAGGCGATCACCCGCAAGATGATCCGCCGCCATCCGCATGTCTTCGACCGTTCGGATGCCGATACGCCTGCGCGGGTGAAGCAGCAGTGGGACGAGATCAAGCAGGCCGAAAAGCGCGAGCGCGCCGAACGCCGCGCCAGGCGTGGCCTGAGCGAGGATTTCAACGCGGGGCATCTCGGCTCCGTGCAGCGCAGCTTTCCGGCTTTGACCGAGGCGCTGAAGCTGCAGGAGCGCGCCGCCAAGGTCGGTTTCGACTGGTCGGCGCCAGAGCCGATCCTCGACAAGATCGAGGAAGAGATCGGCGAACTACGGGAAGCACTGGCTCATGGCGACAGGGCCAAGGTCAGCGACGAGCTCGGCGATCTGATTTTCGCCGTCGTCAATATCGGCCGCCATGTCGATGCCGATCCAGAACAGGCACTGCGGGGCACAAATACCAAGTTCAGGCGCCGTTTCAATCATATAGAAACGGTTCTTGAGAAAGAAGGCGAGACATTGCAAGCCGCCAGCCTGGAACGGATGGAAGAAATCTGGCAGGCCGCCAAGGCCATCGAACGGCAGCTTGGCTGAGGCGCCATGAAGCTCGCCGGCTTTGAGATCGCGATTGCTGGTGCCGGGATCGGTGGACTGTCGCTGGCGGCACTCTTGGCGCGGCATGGTGCCACCGTGACGATCTACGACCAGATGGCGGCACCACAGCCGGTCGGATCGGGCTTCGTGCTGCAGCCGACGGGATCGGCCGTTCTCTCTGCGATGGGTCTGCTTGACAAGGTCGAGCAACGCGGCGCCAGGATACGGCGCATGCACGGAAAGCTCTCGACGACGCGCCGCACCGTCCTCGATGTGGGTTACCGCAACGGGGCCTCCGGCATCGCCATCCAGCGTGTCGCACTTTTCGACCTGCTGCTCGATGCAGCGATCGCCGCCGGCGTCGGCTTCGAGACTGCATCGCGGGTGACGGCAATCGAGCCCGGAGTGCGGCCGCGGTTGAAGCTCGGCAACGGCAAGACGTCATCGGCATCCGACCTTGTCGTCGACGCCATGGGTGCCAGTTCGCCAATCGGCTACAAGTCGTCGACCGAACTCGACTATGGCGCACTCTGGGCCACCGTTCCCTGGGATGGCTCAGGCGTCTTCCGCTCCGACGAACTGGAGCAGCGCTACCACCGGGCCAGCCAGATGGCAGGCGTCCTGCCGGTCGGTACGGCGAAGGATGGCGCGGCGCCGATGGCAACCTTCTTCTGGAGCATCCGCAACAAGGATATGGCCGCCTGGCGGGACGCCGGGCGTGAGGCCTGGATAGAGGCCGTGCATCGCTTCTGGCCAGAGGCGGCGCATTTGGCGGCGGCGGCCGAGCCTGTCCACGCACGCTACCGGCATCATACGCGGCTACCGCTTGCGGCAATAAACAGCGTCAAGATCGGCGATGCCTGGCACGCGACCAGTCCGCAGCTCGGACAGGGGGCGAACATGGCGCTGCTCGATGCGGCCTCGCTGTGCGCGGCGCTTGCCCGTGAGCCATCGGTCAGCGACGCGATCGCGCGCCATCTCAGGCAACGGCAATTGCACATCCGGTTCTATCAACTGTTGAGCCGGGTGCTGACACCCTTCTATCAATCCGACAGCCGTCTCCTGCCGATGAGCAGAGATGTGATGATCGGTCCGGCGACCAAACTGCCACTGCTGCGAAACCTGATCACGACGCTGGTCACGGGCGAGTTGCTCGATCCGGTCGGTCGCATTGGCCTCGAGTGGCTTTCGCCCGATGGAGCGTTGCCAATGAGCGATCAGACGGCGCTGCTATAGCCGAGCGCGGAGAACTGCTGCTGGAACCACCAGTAGCCTGCGGCCGTCAGAACGGCGACAACGGCAAACAGCACCCAGCCGGTTGCCGTCAGCTTTTTCGCGGCGGCATCGCGATAGTTGAGCTTCGCACCGGCGACCAGAAAGCCGAGGCCGAAGACCAGGCAGGCGGGTACCGCAAGAAAGGCTTTCAGCTGATAGCTGACTTCGGGAACACCGGCCTGCGCCTCCTCAAGTGGCTGCAGGAGAAAGAACCAGGCGATCGCGCATCCAAGCGCAATCAGCAGCACCCCTCCCGCACGCGCCTTGACCCCAGCCATGCCATCCCCTCCAGTGAAACGGAAATGCAATTCCGACCTTAGAGCGCTCAGCGCTCCCAATCTTCCTTGGCCTTCGATCCGCTGCCGAGCCGCCCTTCGAGCGCCGTAGCTTCCGTCTCCGACAGGCGCAGGTCGAGCGTGATCGACCCGTCTTCGTTGTCTTCGCGGGCATCGACGATGGCGTGCTCGTAAATCCACGGCAGAAGAGCAAGCTTGCCGACTGGGATAGTGATGGTTGCTTCGGTCATGACGCCGGACAGGCGGCGGCTGATTTCTTCCATCAGCTGATCGACGCCCTCGCCGCTGACGGCCGAAACCGCCACGACGTTCTTGGTGCCGGCGGCCTTCTGGACCATAACATCGTGCGTTTCCGGCTCCAGCCGGTCGATCTTGTTCCAGACCTCGATGATGCGCTTGGCACCTTCGGCCTCGTCGATGCCGAGGTCGTTGAGGATGCGCAGCACATCGGCGCTCTGGGCCGGATTGTCGTCATCGGCCATGTCGCGGACATGCAACACGAGATCGGCTTCCAGCACTTCTTCAAGCGTCGCGCGAAAGGCCGCGACCAGATGCGTCGGCAGATCGGAAATGAAGCCGACCGTGTCGGAGAGAATGACGGTGCGGCCATGCGGCAGCTTCATGCGGCGCAGCGTCGGATCGAGCGTCGCGAAGAGCATGTCTTCGGCGAGCACGCCAGCACCGGTGATGCGGTTGAACAGCGTCGACTTGCCGGCATTGGTATAGCCGACGAGAGCGACGATCGGATGCGGCACCTTGCGGCGCTTGGCGCGATGCAGCTGGCGGGTACGTACCACCTGCTCCAGCTCGCGCTCGAGCTTGATGATCCGGTCCTGCAGCATGCGCCGGTCGGCCTCGATCTGGGTTTCGCCCGGACCACCCATGAAACCACCACCACCGCGCTGGCGCTCAAGGTGGGTCCAGCTGCGGACCAGACGGCCCTTCTGGTAGTTCAGATGCGCCAGATCGACCTGCAGCGTGCCTTCCTTGGTGGACGCACGGCGGCCGAAGATTTCAAGGATCAGGCCGGTCCGGTCGATGACCTTGACGTTCCATGCTTTCTCGAGATTGCGCTGCTGCACGGGCGTCAGCGGGTGATCGACGATCACCAGACCCGAATCGTATTCCTCGAGCTTGGCCTTGATCTCTTCGATCTTGCCGGTCCCGAGCAGTGTCGCCGGCCGCGGATCGCTGATCGGCACGATGGCGCCGTAGACGACATCGAGGTCGATCGCTTCGGCAAGGCCGCTGGCCTCTTCGAGCCGGCTTTCGGGAGAGCGGGTGACGGTGATCGCACCGTCAGCGGATGCGCCGCGTCCGCGTGCCTGCTTGAGAACAGGCACGACGACGGTCGCGTTCATATCGTCCCGGAGCTTTTCGGCTTCCGGGATGATGGAATCATTCTTCGTATCGCGTGTCGAAATAACGTCTGATCCTATCAGGAAGCGGCTTCTTCGCTCTCGAACATCTGCATCGGCTGGCCCGGCATGATGGTCGAGATCGCGTGCTTATACACGAGTTGCGAATGACCGTCACGGCGAAGAAGAACACAGAAGTTGTCGAAGGAAGTGACAACGCCGGTCAGCTTAACGCCGTTAATCAGAAAAATTGTCAGGGAAATCTTTTGTTTGCGAACAGTATTGAGAAATAAGTCCTGCAAATTTTGAGAACGTTCCGCCATCGCGCCGCTTCTTTCTTTATTGCCGGCATGTCTCAGCCGGTGGAATACTAATCAGCCTCTCCAAGCCATCAGCAGGTAACCCTCATCCCCTGCGTCCAGCAAATCTTGGTATCAAATCGCAATCTTTTCCGCAACGTCGAAAAAGGCTTCCCGGATATTCTGGGAGACGCTGCCGGGGTGACCGTTGGCGATCGTCTGGCCATCCAGGGAAACGACAGGAAAACAAATGCTTGTCGCGGCGGTGATAAAGACTTCACGGGCCGCCAGCATGTCGGCGACGGTGAACTTGCGCTCTGCGATCTCAAGGCCCAGCTTGGCGCCGACATCGATCAGCGTCGTGCGGGTGATACCGCGCAGGATGCCGTGCTCAGCCGGACGGGTGATCAGCGTACCGTCGGCATCGACGATCCAGACATTCGTGGCAGCCCCTTCGGTGACGAACCCATCCCGGTCGACATAGATCGCTTCCTGGGCCCCGGCCTCCTTGGCCTGCTGGCGGGCCATCGCGTTCGGCAGAAGGCCAATGGTCTTGATATCAACACGGTCCCAGCGGTTGTCAGGCACGCTGATCGCCTTAATGCCGCCGGCATTCTTCCTGGCGATGATCGACGGATCGGTGCTCTTGGCGGTGATGACGATTGACGGCCTGGTACCTTCGGCCGGGAAAACGTGGTCGCGTCTTGCAACGCCGCGCGTCACCTGCATGTAGAACAGGCCGTTCTTCACCTTGTTGCGGCGGAGCGTCTCGCGAATCACGGTGACCAGTGCCGCGCGGCTCATCGGCGCTGCGATCCGGAGTTCACTCAACGAGCGGTTCAGGCGGTCGAGGTGGCGGGTGATATCGACGATATAGCCATGCCTGACTTCGCAGACCTCATAGACCCCATCGGCGAACTGGTAGCCACGATCCTCGATGTGAACGCCCGCCTGGGCATGGGGAACATACTGGCCGTTGACGTAGGAAATTCTTGGCATCGGGAAACCTGGCTGTGGGGCAATGAAGAGCGCCGGCGCGGGCTTGCGCGCCGGAAAATTGTCAGACGCCGAGCGACTTCAGCTTGCGATGCAGCGCCGAGCGCTCCATGCCGACGAACTCGGCGGTGCGGGAGATGTTGCCGCCGAAGCGGTTGATCTGGGCGATGAGATAGTCCTTCTCGAACATCTCGCGAGCCTCGCGCAGCGGCAGCGTCATGATGTGGTAGTCATTCTTGGCAGAGACTTTCGGCAGCATGTCGCCGAGATCGGTCGGCAGCATGTCGGCGGTGATCGGCGCATCCGGACCGTCGGAACGGGCAAGGATCATCAGCCGCTCGATATTGTTGCGAAGCTGGCGGATGTTGCCCGGCCAGTCATGCGCCTGCAGCACCGCCATCGCGTCGTCGCCGATCCGGCGCAGGCGAATGCCGGCCTGTTCGGAGATCTGGCGCATCAGCTGATCGACGAGGAACGGAATGTCTTCGCGGCGCTCGGCAAGCGCCGGCACGCGAACCGGGACCACAGCCAGGCGATGATAGAGGTCTTCGCGGAACCAGCCTTCGGCAATGCGGCTTTCGAGATTATAGGCCGTCGAGGAAATGATGCGGACATCGACCTTGACCCGCTTCGAGCCGCCCACGCGTTCGAACTGCTGGTCGACAAGCACGCGCAGGATCTTGTTCTGTGTCTCGCGGGGCATCTCGCCGACTTCGTCGAGGTAGAGAATGCCGCGATGCGCCTCCTCGAGCGCGCCGGTCTTGCGAGCCTGGCCGGGCGAACCTTCGGTGCCGAAAAGCGCGATCTCCATGCGATCCGGCGTAATGTTGGCGGCATTCAGCGCGACGAACGGGCCGCTGGCGCGCGTCGACTTCTTGTGGATCATCCGTGCCACCAGCTCCTTGCCGGAGCCGGATGCACCGAAGATCATGATGCGGCTGTTGGTCGGGGAGACCTTCTCGATCGTCTGGCGAAGCTGGGATACGGCAACCGAAGTGCCGATCAGCTCGACGGCATCGCCTGCGCGCTTCTTCAGTTCCGAGACTTCGCGCTTCAGCTTGGAATTCTCGAGCGCGCGCTCGGCAATCAGGATCAGGCGATCGGCCTTGAACGGCTTCTCGATGAAATCGAAGGCGCCGCGCTTGATGGCGGAAACCGCGGTTTCGATATTGCCATGGCCGGAAATCATCACCACCGGGATATCGGGATGGCGGGTCTTGATCTCGTCGAGCAGTGAAAGGCCGTCGAGCTTGCTGCCCTGCATCCAGATATCGAGGAAGATCAGCCGCGGGGCACGATCGGAGATCGCCGCCAGTGCACTGTCGCTGTCATGCGCCGTGCGCGTTTCGTGACCTTCATCCGAAAGGATGCCCGAGACGATCTCGCGAATATCGTGCTCATCGTCGACGACGAGAATATCAGAGGCCATAAACGCTTTCCTTGTCGGTTTCAGCAGGGGCGGACGAAGCCGGCTCGAGACGCGGCAGATGCACGCGGATCATGGCTCCTCTCCCCTGGTCAAAATCTGCGGGCGCATCATGCAGCTCAAGCTGCCCGCCATGCTCTTCAATAATCTTCTTGACGATCGCCAGGCCGAGCCCGGTGCCCTTCTCGCGCATCGTCATGTAGGGCTCCAGAATGCTGTGCCGGTTTTCGACAGGCAGCCCGCGCCCGTTGTCGATGACATCGACGGTGAAGCGGTCCCTGCCCTCGTCCATGCCGGCGCGCACAAGCACCTTGCGCTCGTCGCGCTCCTCGCTCGGCACCGACTCGATAGCTTCGACGGCATTCTTGATGAGGTTGCCGAAGGCCTGCCCGAGCATGCGGCTGTCGAACATGCCTTCGAGCGGCCGTTCGCCGAGATCCTGCAGGAAGCTGACATGGGTGTTACCCATCTCGCGCAGGAACATCGCGTCGCGCAGGATATCGCGAAGGTCGCTCTGCTCCTTGGTCGGCTTCGGCATCCGGGCAAATGCCGAGAACTCGTCGACCATGCGGCCGATGTCGCCGACCTGGCGGATGATCGTATCGGTGCACTGGTCGAAGACGGTCTTATCGTCCTGATTGATCTGCTTGCCATAGCGGCGCTGGATGCGCTCGGCCGACAGCTGGATCGGCGTCAGCGGGTTCTTGATCTCATGGGCAATGCGGCGCGCCACGTCGCCCCAAGCCGTCGAGCGCTGGGCAATGACCAGATCGGTGATGTCGTCGAGCGTGATGACGTAGGATTCGGCGCCATCACGCACCTCTTCGCGCGTCACCTGGACACTGAGGGTACGAACGGTACCGCCACGCACCAGTGCGATCTGCTTGCGGAAATCGCCGCGATAGCGCTGGGCGGCTTCCGTCAATACCTGATCGACCTCGGGGGCGATGTCGGCCAACTGCTTGCCGAGCATGTCGGACGCGTCGAGCGTCATAAGCGCCTCGGCTGAACTGTTGACGATTGTGATTGCCCGGTCGCCCTCGACTCCGATGACGGCGGCGGTCACACCGGAGAGGACCGCCTCGATGAAGCGGCGGCGGTCGTCGACCTCGTCTTTCGCTTCCAGAATTTCGTCTCGCTGCGTGCGGATCTCGGAGATCATCTTGTTGAAGGTGCGCGACAGATTGGCGACGTCGCCATCGACGGCATGCACTGGCACGACGATGTCCATGTTGCCCGAGGCAACGCTGTCGGCCGCCGTGATCAGCAAGCGGATCGGCCGGACGATACGGTCGGCGACGGCAATCGCGGTCCAGATGGCGGCGAGAAGCACGATCAGCGCAAAGCCGATATAGAGAACGGCAAAGGCGATCTGCAGCGAGACGCGGCCCGCTTCCATCGACTGATATTCGTTGGCATTTTCCTGCATGAGCCGCATCGCGCCCATGACCTTCGGATCGACCGCACGCACGGTGTATAGGAAGGCATCCGGAATGGATTCGAGCTTGATGATGGCGCCGACGAGATTGGTCAC
The DNA here is from genome assembly GCA_900465675.1 of Hyphomicrobiales bacterium. Taxonomy (GTDB): domain Bacteria; phylum Pseudomonadota; class Alphaproteobacteria; order Rhizobiales; family Rhizobiaceae; genus Rhizobium. The sequence continues at coordinate 23,136 of UBJR01000013.1, forward strand.
GCCCGGCGGGATCAGCGTCGGCTGGCCGGCAGCGGCCTTGGTCAGCGCATCCGGCGGGATCGCCGGCAGCGGCTTCTCGGTCTTGATGTCCGCCTGGGTGATGACGTCGCCATTGCTTTCGACGAGAAAAGCTCCGAGCAGGCCGCGGCCACGCGCCTGGCGGGTCATCAATTCGGCAAAGCCGGTCCGATCGAGATTGTAGAGGGTGCGATTGCGCTCCAGATCATTGGCCATCGATACGGTCTGGCCCTGGAGATAACTGGCGTTCTCCATCATGTAGGCTTGGCCGACATTGCGCGACGAACTGACGATCGACTGAGTGCGGAGCGCGAACCAGCGATCGAGACCGGCATTCAGCGTGATACTGGCGAAGAGTGCGACGAGGATCGCCGGCGTGATCGCCACGAGCGAGAACAGCACGACGATGCGGATGTGGAGGCGGGCGGCCGCCCTTCCGCGCGTACGGGCCTTCATCAACCGTGCGACCTCGCGGCCGATCAGCGCCATCAGGCCGAGAACGAAGAACGAATTGACGACGACGGAGGTGATGACCACGCGGGAGGTCGGTTCGATCGGCGTGAAGCCGAGAAGCACGAAGAGTGTGGCGGTGGCACAAAGAAGCGCACCACCGGCCAGCATGAGACCGGGCAATGCAAAGAGCGCGCGACGATCGGTGACGATTGCCACCCCTTCGTCTTCTGCCGCAGGCGATGCCGCATCCTGCTTCATCTGGTCATTCTCCTGGCGGCAAGCCGCCACGCCACATCTGCAATCACCGGGCCGAAAAACCATCAGCGCCCGCGCAATCCCGGTCTATCGAGATCAGCGGCACAGACCATCTGTTATGGTTACGATTGTCCAAACCCTATGCGTGACCTTTAAGCAACGCATTGTGGCGAAAATGCAACGCATGCCGCCACATTGTCAAGCTGTGCGGGAGCTCCGGTAGACCGAAACGCCGAGCTCGCGGATCTTTTTGCGCAGCGTATTGCGGTTCAAGCCCAGCAGATCGGCTGCCTTGATCTGGTTGCCGCGTGTCGCCGTCAGGGCCGCGAGGATCAGCGGATATTCGAGTTCCGTCAGCACACGGTCATAAAGCCCAGGTGGCGGCAGATTCTCGCCGAAACTTGCAAAGTATGTGCGCATATTCTCTTCGACAGCCTGTGCGATGGTCATCGAACCCGAGCGGATCGGCCCCTTGTCGATCGGGCTGTCGGGGACGTCGGAGCGCAGCTCGCTTTCGATGATTTCGCGGCTGATCACATCCTGTGGATAAAGTGCCATCAGACGGCGAATAAGGTTCTCAAGCTCGCGCACGTTGCCGGGCCAGGCATACGCCTTCATCAGCTCCAACGCTTCCTGATCGAATCGCTTCGTACCCAGGCCTTCCTTTTCAGCCTGCTGGATGAAGTGTCGGACGAGATCCGGAATATCTTCGGCGCGGTCGCGCAGCGGCGGCAGGCGCAGCGGCACGACGTTGAGGCGGTAATACAGATCCTCGCGGAAGAGGCCTTGGTTGATCGCCTGCTTCAAATCCTTGTTGGTGGCGGCAACGATGCGGACATCGGTGCGGATCGGCGTACGGCCGCCGACCGTGGTGTACTCGCCCTGCTGCAGAACGCGCAGAAGGCGGGTCTGCGCGTCCATCGGCATGTCGCCGATTTCGTCGAGGAACAGCGTGCCGCCCTCGGCCTGCTCGAAGCGGCCGGTCGAGCGGTTCTGCGCCCCGGTGAAGGCGCCTTTCTCGTGACCGAAGAGTTCGGATTCGATCAGGTCGCGCGGGATCGCCGCCATGTTGATGGCGACGAAGGGTCCGTTGCGGCGCTTGCCGTAATCGTGGAGCGCGCGGGCGACGAGTTCCTTGCCGGTACCGGATTCGCCGGTGATCATCAGCGTCAGGTCGGTCTGCATCAGGCGCGCGAGCACGCGGTATATTTCCTGCATCGCCGCCGAGCGGCCGACCAGCGGCATGCCGTCCTGCATGTCCTCATCCAGCTTTGCCGGCTTCTTCTTCGGCTCGGAAAGCGCCCGGCCGATGATGCCGATCAACTCCGTCAGATCGAACGGCTTCGGCAGGTAGTCGTAGGCACCCTTTTCGGAGGCCTTGATCGCCGTCATGAAGGTATTCTGGGCGCTCATGACAAGCACCGGCAGATCCGGCCGCGCCTTCTTGATGCGCGGCAGCAGATCGAAGGCATTCTCATCGGGCATGATAACGTCGGTCACCACAAGATCGCCCTCGCCTGCCGAAACCCAGCGCCAGAGCGTGGCTGCGTTCGAGGTAATGCGAACATCGTAGCCTGCCCGGCTGAGCGCCTGATTGAGCACCGTACGAATGGCCGCATCATCATCTGCGACGAGGATCGTTGCTGTCATCGAGAAGTTCCTGTGGGGTTTGCAATTGCCGCGTCATCGGAAGAGGCATCCTTGGATGCCGGCATCAGGACGCGGAAGGTGGTCTTGTTGTTCTGGCTGTCACATTCGATGATGCCGCCATGGTCGCCGATGATCTTGGCGACCAGCGCCAGACCGAGGCCGCTGCCGTTGGTCTTGGTGGTGATGAAGGGATCGAAGAGATGCGGCAGCAGGTCCGAGGGAACGCCGGGGCCGTTGTCCTGCACGCAGAATTCCAGCGGCAGCGAAATCTTCTCGCGGGTTCCGGCGACGGAGAGGCGGATACCCGGACGATAGGCCGTCGTCAGCAGGATTTCGCCATCCTGCCTTTCCCCGACGGCTTCTGCCGCGTTCTTCACCAGATTGAGGAACACCTGCACCAGCTGGTCGCGATTGGCGTAAACGGCCGGAAGCGAAGGGTCGTAGTTCTCGGTGATGCGAATCTGGCGGGCGAAGCCAGCCTTGGCCACGGCTTTCACATGATCGAGAACGGAGTGGATATTGACCGGGACGCGATCGACGGGGCGCTCGTCGGAGAAAACCTCCATACGGTCGACCAGCGAGACGATGCGGTCGGTCTCGTCGCAGATCAGCCGGGTCAACGCCCGGTCCTCGTCGACGGCCGACTGCTCCAGCAGCTGTGCCGCGCCGCGAATGCCCGAGAGAGGGTTCTTGATTTCATGGGCGAGCATCGATGCAAGGCCGGTTACCGAGCGGGCAGCGGCGCGATGCGTCAGCTGGCGGTCGATCTTGTCAGCCATCGAGCGCTCCTGGAAGACGACGACGACGGAACCCGGCGCGCTGATCACGGGCGCCACATAGAGATCCACCAGCTTGTCCTGGCCAAGGCGGGGCGAGCTCAGATCGACGCGGTATTCATTCACCGGTGCGCGGCGTTCGCGGACCTGATCGATCAGCGCCAGCAGCGGACTGCCGAAGGGAATGAAGGTCGAGATTTTGTAGCGCGCCAAATGCGAGGCGCTGGCGCCGAAGAAGGCCTCGGCCTCCCAATTGGCAAAGGCGACGAGACCGGCCTCGTCCACCATGATGACAGGGTTCTGGATGGCATTCAGAACCGCCATCGCCACACCACCCGTCTGATCGGCCTGCGTCTTGTCGGTCATGCCGCCTCCCGGCTTTCAGCTGCTTCTGCCTCTGCAGAGAGCGCATCGTAAAGCCGCCGCTCCACCTCCAGCGGCTGCTTCGAAGTCATGATCACGGCCTTGTCGTCCTTTGACAGCGCTGGCGCATAGCGCTCCAGATACCAGCCGAGATGCTTGCGCGAATGGCGAATGGCAACGTGTTCGCCGTAGAATTCAAGCATCATCCGGTAATGCTCGACGGCGATATCAGCGATCTCCTGTCGCTTCGGACCGGCAGCACCGGCAATGACGCCCGCATGCCAGGGACGTCCCTGACAGCCACGGCCAAGCATTACCGCATCGGCGCCCGAGCGGCGGAGGATCTCCTCAGCATCCTCGGGCGTGTTGACATCGCCATTGGCGATCAGCGGCACGGAAATGACATCGCGGACGGCGCGGATCGCATCCCAGTCCGCCTTGCCTTCGTAGAATTGCATGCGGGTGCGGCCATGGATGGTGATAAGCTGGACGCCGGCATCCTCGGCGCGCTTGGCAATCTCGGGAGCGTTCAGCGAATTCTCGTCCCAGCCGAGGCGCATCTTCAGCGTGACAGGCACATTGACGGCCTTCACCGTCGCCTCGATCAGTGTGAGAGCATGATCAGGATCGCGCATCAGCGCCGAGCCCGAATAACCGCCGATGACCTTCTTTGCCGGGCAGCCCATGTTGATATCGATGATATCGGCACCTGCGTCGGCAGCGACCTTTGCCGCCTCTCCCATCCAGTAGGCTTCGCGACCGGCAAGCTGCACCATATGCGGCTTGAAACCGGCGGCTTGCAGCCGTGACCAGGATTCGGCGGTGTTGTTGACCAGTTCACGGCTCGCGACCATTTCGGTGACGACGAGACCGGCGCCGTATCGCCAGGCCAATTGCCGGAACGGCATATCGGTGACGCCGGACATGGGCGCCAGCGTAACGCGGTTGCGCACGGAGACATTTCCGATCTGCAAAGGCGCTGCTAGGTTCACTCGATGCAATTGATTATCTTTCAGGCACACAATATTGCTGCACTATTTTTAGCCATAGACGAATGGCTTGCCAAGAGGCTTTGGTTAGAATTGATATTTTTCGGGCAGAAGCTGGAAAGCCGGTGGCCGAGCCTATAGAGCACCTGTGTCGCTTTCTGCTTATTTTAGGGATTTATGGCGCAAATGCATTCGAAGCAACCATTATCGGCCGGGATCGTCGTCGTTGCCGCCGGGCGCGGCGAACGTGCAGGCGCATCCACCGAGGGCCCGAAGCAGTACCGGATGATCGGTGGTAAGCCGGTTATTGCCCACACGCTTGAAAACTTCATGACATGGGAACACGCCTCGCAGATCGTCGTCGTCATTCATCCCGACGACGAGGCGCTGTTCGACAAGGCGCTGCGCCATATCCTCTCGGCAACGCCGATCGTGGCAGTGCATGGCGGCGCAACGCGCCAGCAGTCGGTCCTGGCGGGTCTGAGACATCTCAAGGACCAGGGCATCACCCACGTGCTGATCCACGATGCGGTGCGGCCGTTCTTCGACCACGTCCTGCTCGATCGCATTGCCGGCGCGCTGACAGACGGCGCGCCCGCGGTTCTCCCGGCAACACCGGTCGCCGATACGCTGAAGCGCGCCGACAAAGACGGAACGGTTCTCGAAACCGTGTCGCGTGAGCATCTCTTCGCAGCGCAGACCCCACAGTCCTTCACCTATGATGCCATTCTTGCAGCTCATGAGAAGGCCCATTCCGCGGGCCGCATCGATTTCACCGACGACGCTTCGATTGCCGAATGGGCCGGAATGCCGGTAACCATCGTGGAAGGATCGGCTGACAACATGAAACTGACCGTCAAACGCGATATCGCCCTTGCCGACAACCGGCTGTCGTCGTCCGCCTTACCCGATGTTCGCACCGGCAATGGCTACGACGTCCACCAGCTCGTGCCCGGCGACGGCGTGACGCTCTGCGGGCTATTCATTCCGCACGACCAGAAGCTCAAGGGCCATTCGGACGCCGATGTCGCGCTGCATGCCTTGACGGACGCGCTGCTTGCCACCTGCGGCGCCGGCGATATCGGCGATCATTTCCCGCCATCCGACCCGCAGTGGAAGGGTGCCGCCTCGCGGATTTTTCTTGAGCATGCAGCGAAGATCGTCCGCGACTGCGGCGGCACGATCATGAATGCCGACGTCTCGCTGATCGCCGAAGCGCCGAAGGTCGGCCCTCACCGCGATCAGATGCGCGCCAATCTGGCCGAATTCCTCGGTATCTCGATCGGCCGCTGCTCGGTCAAGGCGACCACCAACGAAACGATCGGCTTCGTCGGCCGCCGTGAAGGTATCGCGGCAATCGCCACGGCCACGGTCGTCTTCCGCGGCACGAAGGAGTGACGATGTTTCCGGCTGATATCCTTGCTCTCGCAGAAAAGATCATCCGGGAGTTTTCCGCCGCCGGCCTGATGGTCTCGACGGCCGAGTCCTGCACGGGCGGATTGATCGCCAGCGCCCTGACCGAGATTTCAGGCTCCTCGGCGGTCGTCGATCGTGGCTTTGTGACCTATACGAATACCGCCAAGATGGAGATGCTCGGCGTTCACGAAGAGACGCTGGCCCGTTTCGGCGCGGTCTCGGAGGAGACGGCAAGGCAGATGGTGCATGGCGCCCTCTTCCGCTCGCGCGCCGCTGTGGCGGTTGCCGTTACCGGCATTGCCGGACCCGGCGGCGGCTCGCCGGAGAAGCCTGTCGGTCTCGTGCATCTCGCAGCCAAATCGCGGCGCGGCGAACTCGTCCACCGCAAGATGCTCTATGGCGATATCGGCCGCGACAAGGTTCGGCTCGCGACCGTTGCGACAGCACTGGAAATGCTGCTGTCGCTGAAGTAGCATGCCGGAACAAAAGTCTTCCGCTACCGTTCCTGCCGCGTTGCCGGCCAATGCCGGTTTTGAAGGATTGTTCCCATGCGATACTTAGCCGTCTTCGGCGTTGCATTGAGCCTCGGCTGCATTTCCGCCGCGGAAGCACCGTCCAATTACCAGACCTATACCGGCATCCGTGTCGATTCCGATCCGGTGCTGCTGGCGCGTTACGACCGCGCCCTCTCCTATTGCGAGCGGGAATCGGTGTCGTGGCGCGGTTCGCCCGACACGCGCAGCCTGCGCTACAATACCGCGCTGAGGAACTGCCTCTACCGACGCAGCTTTGTCGATCGCGGCTACTATGCCTATCCGGCAACGCAGGTCTTCGACCACTTCCTCGACCGCTAAGCTCAGCTGCTGTAGATCGCCGTCGCGCGTTTTTCGAAGGCTTCCGTGAACATGCGGAACGCCCTGTCGAACATCGTCCCCATGAGCGCGCCGAGGATGCGGCTCTTGAACTCGTAGTCGATGAAGAAATTCACGGTCGAGCCGTTGGCGGCGCCGGTGAAGCTCCAGCGGTTGTCGAGATACTTGAATGGGCCATCGATATATTTGACGTCGATGACGTGCTCGGCCTTGTTGAGCAGCACCTGGGTCGTGAAGGTTTCGCGGATCGCCTTGTAGCCGACCGTCATGTCAGCCACGAGCAGGATCTTGCCATCGCGCTCCTTGCGGCTACGCACGGTCAGTGCCTCGCAGAGCGGCAGGAATTCCGGATAGCGTTCGACATCGGCAACGAGGTCGAACATCTGCTCGGCACTATGGGGAACGGGGCGATGCGTTTCGAATTGCGGCATGAAGGGCAGTTAAGCGGGCGCATCGAGAAGATCAAGAAGGCGGCTCACCTCTCGCCGGCTTTTCAGCTGGAAAACCGGGACATCGGGGCCGTAGCGATCGATACCGGCGATGACGAGCGGTGCGAACCGCCGCTCGAACGTCCAGATGTAGGTCAGGAACTCGCGATCCGGCAGCTGTTCCCGGCATCCGGGCGCCATATCCGGCCGCGTCTTGCCGAGATGAAAGAAAGCGCGCTTGCAGATGCCCCACAGGCAAAGCCAGCGCGGCATGCGCACCCAGAGGATCAGTTGCGTGCGCGGGACGCGGATATCGAAGGTCGATGGGCCGGTTCCGTCCATCAGCCACCCTTCGCTGTTGACGGTATTGGTGATCAATTGCCGTTCCTCGGCTTTCTGACGCTTCACCCAGCCCGGCAGCCAGAAGAATTCCCTGTCCATGGAGATATGGGTGAGACCGAGCCTGGCGGAGAGCTTTCGCGACAGCGTGCTCTTGCCGCCCCCGGAGCAGCCGATGACCATGATCCGGGAGGACCGTCGCGCGAGGCGGACGGCTTCACCGATATCGTCGATATAAGCAGGCATCGCGTCTCTCGCTCGCAAACAAAAAGCCGCGGCGAAAATCGCCGCGGCTTTCAGAAAATGCAAGCAGGGATTTTATTCTACGGCGATCAGCGTCTTCTTTTCGCGCGCAGCTTTCAGACGGGCGAAGTCGTCGCCGGCGTGATGCGAGGAGCGCGTCAGCGGGCTGGAGGCGACCATCAGGAAGCCCTTGGTATAGGCGACAGTCTCGTAGGACTTGAATTCTTCCGGCGTGACGAAGCTCATGACGGCATGGTGCTTCTTGGTCGGCTGCAGGTACTGGCCGATCGTCAGGAAGTCGACGTCGGCGGTGCGCAGGTCGTCCATCAGCTGGAGAACTTCATTCCGTTCTTCGCCGAGACCGACCATGATCCCTGATTTGGTGAACATCGTCGGATCCAGTTCCTTCACGCGCTGCAGCAGGCGAATGGAGTGGAAATAGCGGGCGCCGGGGCGAACCGTCAGATAGTTGCCCGGGACGGTCTCCATGTTGTGATTGAAGACGTCAGGCTTGGCGGCAACGACACGCTCCAGAGCACCCGGCTTCTTCAGAAAGTCAGGCGTCAGGATCTCGATCGTCGTCTGAGGAGACGCGGCGCGGATGGCCCAGATCACCTTTTCGAAATGCTCGGCGCCGCCATCGGCCAGATCGTCACGATCGACCGAGGTGATGACGACGTGCGAAAGGCCCATCTGCTTGACGGCCTTGGCGACATTCTCGGGCTCGGCCATATCCAGCGCGTTCGGCTTGCCTGTCGAGACATTGCAGAAGGCGCAGGCGCGGGTACAGATCTCGCCCATGATCATGAAGGTTGCGTGCTTCTTGTCCCAGCACTCGCCGATATTCGGGCAGCCGGCTTCCTCGCAGACGGTGACGAGCTTGTGCTCCTTCACGATCGAGCGAGTCTCGGAATAACCCTTCGACGTCGGCGCCTTGACGCGGATCCAGTCCGGCTTGCGCAGCACTTCCTGGTCCGGCCGGTGGGCCTTTTCGGGATGGCGCACGCGCTTTACATCGGGATTGATCGTGTCGAGGATAGTGACCATTGCAGTTTCAACTTTCCGCCGCCCCATGCGGCTTCATCATCAGTCTGCACATAAGTGTTTTACTCATATCTTACAATCGAGCCGTCATGTGCATCATCGCCGGACGAGCCGGGCGAGAAAAATCAGCAGGCAAGCGCCCAGGAAGCCGGTGACGAAGTAGCCGAGCCGCCCGCCGGCTACTTCGATATGGAATTGCGCCAGGATGGCGGTGGCGACGACGGAGCCGACGATGCCGAGCACGATGTTCAGCAGAATGCCGTACCGTGCCTCCATCAGCTTGCCTGCGAGCCAGCCGGCAAAACCGCCGATGATGATTGCTGCTATCCAGCCGACGCCTTCCATATGAACCCTTTTTCCCTAGGCTATCACCCTTGCGATCAGCACCACGATGATGGCGCCGACCGTGGCGTGAATGATCTGCACCACCAACGCATTTTCAATGCCGAGCGAGATGCCAAGTGCATTGAACAGAAACCCGCCCACGAAGGCGCCGATGACGCCGCTCAGCAGGCATCGTATCAGCCCGCCCCCACCGACCACGAGGCTTGCCAGAAAACCGGCGACAAGCCCGATCAGCAGAAAGATGAGCAATGCCTGCGTACTCATTGACATCATGATTTCCTTTCGTTTTTCCCTCTTTCAGGAATGGCCTCTGCCATCCTCAAGAAAGAGGGCGGAAACGGAAATTATCAAGCGTTCAGCACTCGTCCGTAAGCGTCGAGCACGGCTTCCTTCATCGATTCCGAAACGGTCGGATGCGGGAAGATCGTGTGCATCAGTTCTTCTTCGGTCGTCTCCAGGTTCATGGCGACGACGAAGCCCTGGATAAGCTCGGTGACTTCGGCGCCGACCATGTGGGCGCCGAGCAGTTCACCGGTCTTCTTGTCGAAGATCACCTTTACCATGCCCTGGTCTTCGCCGAGCGCGATCGCCTTGCCGTTGGCGACGAAGGAGAAGCGGCCGACGCGGATATCGCGCCCTTGCTCCTTGGCCTTGGCTTCGGTAAGGCCGACCGAGGCGACCTGCGGGTTGCAGTAAGTGCAGCCCGGAACCTTGCTCTTGTCGGTCGGATGAACGTTCGGCAGGCCGGCGATCTTCTCGATGCAGACGACGCCTTCATGCTCAGCCTTGTGGGCGAGCATCGGCGGGCCGGCGACGTCGCCGATCGCGTAGATGCCGGGGATATTGGTCTTGCCGTAGCCGTCGATGACGACGCAGCCGCGATCGGTCTTGACGCCGAGCGCCTCGAGGCCGAGGTTCTCGATATTGCCCTGAACGCCGACGGCGGAGATCATGCGATCGGCGGTGATCTGCTGCACCTTGCCGTCAGCCGTCTCGACATGCGCGGTGACGCTGTCTGCCGATTTCTCGACCTTGGTGATCTTGGCACTGGTGAAAATCTTCAGGCCGCGCTTTTCCAGCTGCTTGCGGGCGATCGCGGTGATCTCGGCATCTTCGACCGGCATGATGGTCGGCATGACTTCGACGACGGTGACGTCAACGCCCATCGAGCGGTAGAAGCTGGCGAACTCGATGCCGATAGCGCCCGAGCCCATGACGATCAGCGACTTCGGCAGAACATCCGGCTTCAGCGCTTCGAAATAGGTCCAGATCAGCTTGCCATCGGGCTCGATTCCGGGCAGCGCGCGCGGGCGTGCGCCGGTGGCGATGATGATGTGCTTGGCAGTGTAGGTGCCGCCCTCGGCCTTGATGTTCTTCGGCAGCGGATGCTGCGGCTCGACAACCGGCTTCGACGACTTGGAGACGGTGATCTCGCCGGGCTTGGTGATCTTCGCCTCGCCCCAGATGACATCGACCTTGTTCTTCTTCATCAGGAAGCCAACGCCGGCATTCAGGCGGCCGGAGACGGCGCGCGAGCGGGCGACGACAGCCTTGGTGTCGGCCTTGACCGAACCTTCGAGAACCAGGCCGTAATCCTTCAGGTGGTTCGAATGATCGAGGATTTCGGCGGAGCGCAGCAGCGCCTTGGTCGGAATGCAGCCCCAGTTCAGGCAGATGCCGCCCAGATGCTCGCGCTCGACGATCGCGACCTTCAGACCGAGCTGACCGGCGCGCACCGCGGCGACATAGCCGCCCGGACCCGAACCGATGATGATGACGTCGTAATTCTCAGCCATGTTTCCTGCCTTTTTATCCGGCGAGGCGGGTCAAAAGCACCCACTCGTGTTTCTTGCTGCTCTCGAAAATCGGCACGGCATCCGCGCGATCCGCTTCCGAGAAACCATTCTTCTTGTACAGCGCCAGCGCTGCCTCATTGTCGCTCGATGTGATCAGGCTGACCGGCAAGCCATTTGCCTTGTCGATCTGATCGCCGAGCAGTTTCATTCCAATGCCGATGCCGCGCAGATGGCGGTAGACGGCCAGCGTACCGATGAACCAGCCGCCGGCGACCGTCTTCTGCATGGTGATCACAGGCACCAGCGCCGGACGATCCGTTTCGATGGCGCTGATGCCAGCGCCCAGTTCGTAACCCACCGCCGCTCCGGCGATTTCGCCATAGGCTTCGGCGACAACAGCATTCTGCCAGCTGCCCCACTCGCCATCCCGGCTCATCTTCAGCCGGCCCTGCTCGAGAGGCGTATCGACCTTGCCGCCGGAGACCTCGGAAAACCAAAGCCAGGAGGCGAAACCGTGAGAGCCGATATCGACGAGGATCGCGAGTTCTGCCGCATCCCGCCGTTCCGCCGGCCGCAGCGCGGCGAAGGTGCCCACGGTCAAACTCCCAGCATCATCCGGACAACCGATTCCAGACCGCGCCCGAGAGCGCGGGTATTTTCCGCATCGAGATGCACGCCATCGAGCGGCGTGGTTTTCGCAACCGAACTGCCGTCGAAGAAACCGCAGCCAAGTTCATCAGCAAGATCGCGATAGAGGGTCGCGAGCTTTGCAGACTCCTCGACACCACCGGCAAAGGACGCGGCAAACGGCGCGTTCGCCGTCTCGCACAGAACCGGCGGCGCGACGATCAGGATATCCGGCCCGTCGAATTCGAAGGGCCAGGCATGATTGCGGATCAGCCGCACCAGCCGGGCGATGCCCTGGCAGGCGGCAAAGGCCGAACCCGCCACGACAGGCTTCATGTCGTTGGTGCCGAGCAGCAGGATGACGAGATCGAGCGGTGCATGCGTTTGCAGGATGGTCGGCATCACACGGGCACCGTTGCGGTCGCAATCGGCCAGATGGTCGTCGAAGGCGGTGGTCCGGCCGTTCAAGCCTTCAGCAATGACGCGCGTGCCGTTGCCGAGCGCTGCCTGCAGCACGCTCGGCCAACGATCCTCGTAGGCATGACGGCCGATTGTCTCGGCGCTGTAGCCCCAGGTCAGCGAGTCACCATAGCAAAGAACGGTCTTCGTCATTTCCGCCTCCGCTCAATGCTCAGACGAGCATGCCCATCGGGTTTTCGATATAGCCCTTGAAGGCCTGCAGCAGCTGCGCGCCGAGCGCGCCATCGACGCAGCGATGGTCGGTCGACAGGGTGACGCTCATGACCGTTGCAATGGCCATCTCGCCCTTCTTGACGACGACGCGCTGCTCGCCTGCGCCGACCGCCAGGATCGTTGCATGCGGCGGGTTGATGACGGCTGCGAAATCCTTCACGCCCATCATGCCCATGTTCGAAACCGAGGTCGTGCCACCCTGATATTCTTCAGGCTTCAGCTTGCGATCCTTGGCGCGCTTGCCGAGATCCTTCATCTCGTTGGAGATGGCAGAGAGCGTCTTCAGCTCGGCCTTGCGGATGATCGGGGTGATCAGGCCGCCCGGGATCGACACGGCGACACCGACATCGGCATGCTTGTGCTTGACCATGTTGTTGTCGGTCCAGGAAACGTTCGCATCCGGAACGTCGCGCAGCGCCAAAGCCATCGCCTTGATGACCATGTCGTTGACCGAGAGCTTGTAGGCCGGTGCGCTGTCCTTGCGGGGCGCCGCATCGTTCAGCTGCGCGCGAAGCGCCATCAGCGCGTCCAGTTCGCAATCGACGGTGACGTAGAAGTGCGGCACGGTCTGCTTCGATTCCACCAGGCGGCGGGCGATCGTCTTGCGCATGTTGTCATGCGGCACGAGCTCATAGGAACCCTGCTCGAAGAGCTTGAGAACGGCTTCTTCCGAGGCACCCTTCGGGGCTGCAGCAGGCGCGGCAGCGGCCTGAGGTGCAGCTGCGGCAGCAGCAGGCGCAGCCGCCTTGGCGCCACCACCGGATACGGCAGCTTCGACATCGCTCTTGACGACGCGGCCATGCGGGCCGGAGCCGGTGACAGCGGCGAGATCGATACCGGCTTCCTTCGCGAGGCGGCGAGCCAGCGGCGAAGAGAAGGTGCGGTTGCCAGACGGTGCGACAGCAGCAGGCGCTGCGGCCGGAGCAGGAGCAGAAGGAGCGGCGGCTGCCGGGGCAGCTGCGGCTTCAGCCTTCGGTGCCGGGGCAGCTTCGGCCTTCGGAGCCGGCGCCGACGCACCGGCGCCGCTTGCGGCCGCCTTCACGTCTTCACCCTCGGCTGCCAGAACGGCGATCAGCGCGTTGACCTTGACGCCTTCCGTACCAGCCGGAACGATGATCTTGGCAACGGTGCCTTCATCGACGGCTTCGACTTCCATCGTCGCCTTGTCGGTTTCGATCTCGGCGATGACATCGCCAGACTTGACCGTGTCGCCTTCCTTGACCAGCCACTTGGCCAGATTGCCTTCTTCCATCGTCGGAGAGAGGGCAGGCATCGTGATGTTGATAGGCATCGAAATACCCTCCCCTTATTTGTAGCAGACGGTCTTCACTGCCTGGACGACTTCGTCGACATTCGGCAGCGCCAGCTTTTCGAGGTTTGCGGCGTAGGGCATCGGAACGTCCTTGCCGGCGATCGTCAGGACCGGTGCATCGAGATAATCGAAGGCCTGCTGCATGACGCGGGTGGCGATTTCGGTGCCGACCGAGTTCTGCGGGTAACCTTCTTCGACGGTGACCAGACGGCCGGTCTTCTTGACCGATTCGATAACGGTCGGAAGGTCCATCGGGCGCAGCGTGCGAAGGTCGATGAGTTCGACGTCGATGCCGATCTTCTCGAGTTCGGCGACAGCCTTGACCGCATAGGTCATGCCGATGCCGAAGGAGACGATTGTGACGTCCTTGCCCTGACGGTGGATACGGGCCTTGCCGATCGGCAGAACGAAATTGTCGTGCTTCGGCACATCGAAGTGCTGACCGTAGAGAATTTCGTTTTCGAGGAAGACGACCGGGTTCGGATCGCGGATCGCGGCCTTCAGCAGGCCCTTGGCGTCGGCTGCCGTGTAGGGCATGACGACCTTGAGGCCCGGGATCTGGCTGTACCAGGAAGCGTAATCCTGGCTGTGCTGAGCGCCAACGCGTGCGGCTGCACCGTTCGGGCCGCGGAAGACGATCGGAGCACCCATCTGGCCGCCGGACATGTAGAGCGTCTTGGCAGCGGAGTTGATGATCTGGTCGATCGCCTGCATGGCGAAGTTGAAGGTCATGAACTCGACGATCGGCTTCAGGCCGGCCATCGCAGCGCCGACGCCGACGCCGGCAAAGCCGTGCTCGGTGATCGGGGTGTCGATGACGCGGCGGGCGCCGAATTCCTGCAGCAGGCCCTGGGTGACCTTGTAGGCACCCTGATACTCGGCCACTTCTTCGCCCATGACGAAGACATTGTCGTCAGCGCGCATTTCTTCGGCCATCGCGTCGCGAAGCGCTTCGCGGACGGTCATAGAGACCATCTCGGTGCCGGCGGGGATTACCGGATCGTTCGGTGCTGCGGCCTTCGGCTCAGCCGGAACCGGTGCTGCGGCAGGCTTGGTTTCTGCGGCCGGTGCCGGAGCAGCGGCGGGAGCCGGTGCAGCAGCGGGTGCGGCCGAGATGTCGGAAGCCGATTCGCCGTCCTGCAGGAGGATCGCGATCTTGGCGTTGACCTTGACGTTTTCGGTGCCGGCCGGAACCAGCAGCTTGCCGATCACGCCTTCATCGACGGCTTCGACTTCCATTGTCGCCTTGTCGGTTTCGATTTCGGCAATCACGTCACCCGAGGTGACCTTGTCGCCTTCATTCTTGAGCCACTTGGACAGCGTGCCTTCTTCCATCGTCGGAGAGAGGGCGGGCATGAGGATATCGATAGGCATTGGTTCCCTCCCCGATTAGAGCAGAATGTCGGTGTAGAGCGCGGATGCATCCGGCTCCGGATCGTTCTGGGCGAAATCGGCGCTGTCGGCGACGATGTCGCGGACGTCCTTGTCGATCGCCTTCAGATCGTCTTCGGAGGCCCAGCCCTTTTCGACGAGGCGCTGACGCACCTGCTCGATCGGGTCGTGCTCCGAGCGCATCTTCTGCACTTCGTCCTTGGAACGGTACTTGGCCGGGTCCGACATGGAGTGGCCACGGTAGCGGTAGGTCAGCATTTCCAGGATGATCGGGCCCTTGCCGGAGCGGCAGTGCTCGAGCGCCTCGTCGGCGGCAGCCTTGACGGCGCGCACGTCCATGCCATCGACCTGTACACCCGGAATGCCGAAGCCGGAGCCGCGCAGCGAATAGTTCGACTGTGCGGTGGCGCGGGCCGTTGAGGTGCCCATGGCATAGCGGTTGTTTTCGACGATATAGATGATCGGCAGCTTCCAGAGTGCCGCCATGTTGAAGCTTTCGTAGACCTGGCCCTGGTTGGCCGCGCCGTCACCGAAATAGGCGACGCTGACCGAGTCATTGCCGCGGTAGCGGTTGGCAAATGCCAGACCGGTGCCGAGCGAGACCTGCGCGCCGACGATGCCGTGTCCGCCGTAGAAATGCTTTTCCTTGGAGAACATGTGCATCGAACCGCCCTTCCCGTGGGAATAGCCGTTGCGGCGGCCGGTCAGTTCGGCCATGACGCCGCGGGCGCTCATGCCGGTTGCCAGCATGTGACCGTGGTCGCGATAGGCAGTGATGACCTGATCGCCATCCTTCTGCGCCATCTGCATGCCGACGACGACAGCTTCCTGACCGATGTAAAGGTGACAGAAACCACCGATGAAGCCCATGCCGTAAAGCTGGCCGGCCTTCTCTTCGAAGCGGCGGATCAGCAGCATCTCGCGGTAAGCCTTGAGCTCCTCGTCGCGATCGAAATCGGCGACAGGACCACCATTCGAGGCCTTGGCTGCGGATTTTGCGCTGGTCTTGCGGCTGGAAACGGTCGCGTTCTTTCGCGGCGCCATTCAACCCTCCCTATGGGTTTGTGGTTCTTAGGTGGCGCGTACCATAGGGAAGAAATATGGCCACAGCAATGCCATAAATGCATGGCACGTATTCAGGATTAAACCACTGATAACTCTATATAATTAACGATTAACCTGTTTTCAGTTAATTGGAATATGAATTGAATATCACGACCTCGTCGGCGCGTGACATATTCAGCTGGTAACGGGCTTTTTCGTCCAGCATATCCTTATCCAGAGAGCCGTCGCTGAGCAGCGCGACCTGCTGTTCGATATGCTCGCGCTTGGCCTTCAGAGTCGCAAGCTCCTTCTCGCGGGCGATGCGCCGCTGCTCGAAGAGCTCGGTCGCACGCAGGCCGTAATCGCCATGGATGCAATGATAGCCGAAATAGGAAAGAAAGGCGACCGTCATAGCCGGAACAACGAACCGGCCGATCTTCTTTTTCTTATGATGCTTTGTCCACATACGCACACATGCTCTAAAACGCATTACCTATGCGATGAGAGTAGCGCTGAGAGATTAACCGTCCGTTGACTATGAATTCTTGCGGGCAAGAAAAAACCCGCGCCGGTGAAGCGCGGGTTTCAAGGCATCGATCGCTAACGGCTATCAGCCGCGGATGATCGAGCGGCCGGCGTAGCGGGCCTGCGGGCCGAGGCCCTCTTCGATGCGGATCAGCTGGTTGTACTTTGCCAGACGATCCGAGCGCGACAGCGAGCCGGTCTTGATCTGGCCGCAGTTGGTGGCAACCGCGAGATCGGCGATCGTCGAATCTTCGGTTTCGCCCGAACGGTGCGACATGACGGCAGTGTAGGCAGCCTTGTGCGCGGTGTTGACGGCGTCCAGCGTTTCCGTCAGCGAGCCGATCTGGTTGACCTTGACGAGGATCGAGTTGGCAACGCCCATCTTGATGCCGTCGCGCAGGCGGGCCGAATTGGTGACGAAGAGATCGTCGCCGACCAGCTGAACCTTCTTGCCAGCCAGATCGGTCAGGGCCTTCCAGCCGTCCCAATCGTCTTCAGCCATGCCGTCTTCGATCGAAATGATCGGATACTGGGCAGCGAGCTGC
The DNA here is from genome assembly GCA_900465675.1 of Hyphomicrobiales bacterium. Lineage (GTDB taxonomy): Bacteria > Pseudomonadota > Alphaproteobacteria > Rhizobiales > Rhizobiaceae > Rhizobium. The sequence goes on from UBJR01000013.1 coordinate 40,261, forward strand.
GCCAGGTATTCGGCCATGGCGCCCGGCTCCAGCGTGCGGCCCTCGCCTTCGAGAACGTACTTGCCGTCCTTGAAGAATTCGGTCGAGGCGCAGTCGAGGCCGAGATAGATGTCTTCGCCGGGCTTGTAGCCAGCCTTTTCGATCGACTTCATGATGAAATCGAGGGCTTCAGGCGCGCTTTTCAGACCGGGTGCGAAACCGCCTTCGTCGCCGACGTTGGTGTTGTGCCCCTGAGCCGAGAGTTCCTTCTTGAGGACGTGGAAGACTTCCGAACCCATACGGACGGCTTCACGGATCGAGTCGGCACCGACGGGCAGGATCATAAATTCCTGGAAGTCGATCGGATTGTCGGCATGAGCGCCGCCGTTGATGATGTTCATCATCGGAACCGGCAGCAGGTGGGCCGAAGCGCCACCGACATAACGGTAAAGCGGCAGGCCGGCAGCTTCAGCGGCAGCCTTGGCGACAGCGAGCGAAACGCCGAGGATAGCGTTGGCGCCAAGGCGCGACTTGTTCGGCGTGCCGTCCAGCTCGATCATGATGTTGTCGATCTGGATCTGGTTTTCGGCATCGATGCCGCCGATGGCGTCGAAGATTTCCGTATTGGCAGCTTCGACAGCCTTTTCGACACCCTTGCCGAGATAGCGCTTGCCGCCATCGCGAACTTCGACGGCTTCATGCGCGCCGGTCGAGGCACCCGACGGAACAGCCGCGCGGCCCATGCTGCCATCTTCCAGATAAACGTCGACCTCGACGGTGGGGTTGCCACGGCTATCGAGAATCTCGCGGGCGATGATATCGGTAATTGCAGTCATGGGTTTCTTCCTGCTCGGTGGGTGGGATAAATCGTTTGAAATCGTCTTAATCGAAGGCACGCAAATTACAATGGCCGTTTTTGAGCCGCCTAACATGCCTTCGTTTCCGGCCTCATTCGAGGCCTATTACAGGATCATGTCAGCCTTTTGAACGTCAGGCCGCTTTCGCGATCGCGTCGAAGGCGAGAAGCTTTTCGAGAAGCCGCGGCATGTCCTTCAGATAGACCATATTCGGGCCGTCGGACGGGGCGTTGTCCGGGTCTTCGTGGGTTTCGACAAAAACACCTGCGACACCGACTGCAACGGCTGCACGCGCCAGGGTCTCAACGAATTCGCGCTGACCACCGCTCGAGCCGCCCTGCCCGCCCGGCTGCTGCACGGAATGCGTGGCGTCGAAGATAACAGGGGCGCCGAGTGCGGCCATGATTGGCAGCGAGCGCATGTCCGATACCAGCGTGTTGTAACCGAAGGAGGCGCCGCGTTCGCAGAGCAGGATGTTCGGATTACCGCTGGCATTCAGCTTGGTGAGAACATTCTTCATGTCCCAGGGCGCCAGGAACTGGCCCTTCTTGACGTTGACGATCCGGCCGGTCTTGGCGGCGGCAACGAGAAGGTCGGTCTGGCGGCTGAGGAAGGCCGGGATCTGCAGGATGTCGGCGACGGAAGCCACCTGCTCGCACTGCTCTTCCGTGTGGATGTCGGTCAGAACGGGAAAGCCGAATTCCTTCTTCAGATCGGAGAAGACTTCAAGCGCCTTTTCAAGACCGATGCCGCGCTCGGCGGAAAGCGATGTGCGGTTCGCCTTGTCGAAAGACGACTTATAGACGAGGCCGATACCGAGCGACTTGCAGAGTTCGCTCAGAACACCGGCGACCATGAAAGCGTGGTCGCGGCTTTCCATCTGGCAAGGACCGGCGATCAGCGACAGCTTGCCCGTATTCGAAAAAGTAACGCGTCCAGCACTCTCGCCGGCGACGACTTCTGCATTGGTATTTGTCATTGGGTCTCCTCGAAGGCAAAGATTGCGCCTTGTCCCGGCGCCGGCTTCACCAGCAGACGATTGTTCATACTGACATGGGTGATCCCGTTAGCAGCCAAATGCGCCGCTGTCACGGCCAGATCACCGACCGAAAAGACGATTGCGCGCGCCCTGAGGCCGTTATCGGTGACAAGTGGCTCGGCATCGAAATAGGCCTCCATGCCCTCGTTCGAGAAGATGGAAAGTCTCCCGTTCGGCAATTCGAAGGATAGGCCGAGTGCCGCCTCCTTAGGCTCCACTCCACCGCTGGCCGTCTCCAGAAATTCGGCGAAGGCCTGCGGATCCTCAGCGCTCAGGGCAATCTCGCTGATGCCGGTGACGCCGTTTGCATGGGTTTCCAGTGCCTTGCGATCGGCCGGAAAGGCGTTGATCCGCTGGCAGGCGAAGAAGAAGACATCGGGTGCCCGGAGATCGGCGGCAAAGGCGAGCTTGAAGGCGCCTGTCGCCTGCGTTCCGTCGGGCATGACGATCGGCCGCGAGAATTCGACCATATCACCGCCGCTGAGCTGCGCGCCGTCATAGGAAGCCTTGTCCGCATCGGCATCATCGGTGCCGAAGACGATGGCTGAAAAACCATCATCGCCGCAGCGGAAGCGGAAGGCCTGATCGCGGGCGACGAAGCTGTTGCCCTTCGCGACTGCCGCGTCGCACTCCGCTTGGCTCGCGACACCGAGCGGTTCGAGATAGGTCTTGTCGGCCAAGAAGACGCAGGCATTCTCCGTTCCGAACGGATGACGGCCATCGGCCGCGACGGTGAAACCGAGACGCCCGAGTCGCTCGCGGGCAACGTCGATATGGGTCACGGGCAGTACCAGATGATCGAGCGGATGCGTCATGGCGGTTCCTCCGGTGAAGCCGGCAGAGATTTGCACGCCCTGCCCGGCAAAGCGCAAGCGTGGATCACCAATGCGGCAAATAAACTTTCAAAAACGACGAAAAATCATCGGAAGTTTTACCAATATTTAGGCACTTGCGGAACACATATGGAACATATAGTGTCCGTTCTGGCTTTGTTTCACGAATCTGGGGAAAGACTTCGATGCTGACGCGCAAACAACAGGAGCTTCTCCTCTTCATTCACGAGCGGATGAAGGAGTCCGGCGTACCGCCGTCCTTCGACGAGATGAAGGATGCGCTCGACCTGGCTTCCAAGTCGGGCATCCATCGCCTGATCACGGCTCTGGAAGAACGTGGCTTCATTCGCCGCCTACCGAACAGGGCGCGCGCACTCGAGGTCATCAAGCTTCCGGAAGCCTACAGCCCGAGCATTCAGCCGCGCCGCGGCTTCTCGCCGAGCGTCATCGAAGGCAGCCTTGGCAAGCCGCAGCCCGTCGCGCCGCCGAAGCCGGCGAACGAGGACAATCACACGTCGATCTCCGTGCCGGTCATGGGCCGGATCGCAGCCGGTGTGCCGATTTCGGCGATCCAGCAGAACACACACGACATCACTGTTCCCGCCGACATGCTCGGAAACGGTGAACATTATGCTCTTGAGGTCAAGGGCGACTCGATGATCGAGGCCGGCATCTTCGACGGCGATACGGTCATCATCCGCAACACCAATACCGCCAATGCCGGTGATATCGTCGTTGCTCTCGTCGATGACGAAGAGGCAACGCTGAAGCGCTTTCGCCGCAAGGGTGCATCCATTGCGCTCGAAGCTGCCAACCCGGCTTACGAAACCCGTATTTTCGGACCGGACCGCGTCAAGGTTCAGGGCAAGCTCGTTGGCCTTATCCGCCGCTATCACTGAGCGTCTCGCTTTCACCAAAAGTGCCGCTGCGCCAATCGTAGGCGCGGTGGCCGGTCCAGGGCCGGTCGAGACCCTCGAATGATGTGGTGATTTCGGCGATCCCATTGGGGAAACGAAGCTCGACAGCGCCTGTCTTCCGCAGTGTCTCCCCGGTGAAAAGCAGGGCGCCTGAGCGGCAGGTATCGAGGCGCAGGCGAACCGGTGTGACGACGATATCGGATATGTCGCAGGCTGGGCCAAGGAACGCCGCATTCTCGATCACGGTCAGGATCGAACCACTGTCGAGCTTCGCCGTACACCAGGCCTTTTTCACGCATGAGAAGCGCTCGCCCGTCGCACTGGCCTTGATCGCGTTCATGGTGTCGTTCTGCTGTGCCTCTGTCAGTTTCAGCCTTTCACCGCGCGGTGCGGTTGGAATATCCGGGAGCGCCGGGAACGCCGGTGACAAATGCTTATCGATCACCAGAGCGCGCCTCCATTGATCAAAGATAAAGCCCGGTGGCCGCTCGCGATTGGTGGCGAGGCCGTTGTCACTGACGATGCCCGCCATGCTCCCGTCCTCGGCAATCACGATTTTCGGCGGCGGAGGACCTCCCAACATCGCGGCGGCTGTCGTCGATGCCACCAAGATCGCGGTGCCTAGATGGCGCATGCGGCTGCGCAGCAAAGTCAGCAGCAGGAAACCTGTCACCGCCGCGGGAAAATACCAAGACGCCAGGCGCCCGACGCCGATATCGCCGCCCCATGAAGCAACCGTCCTGGCGATGGCGATCACCAGATCGAGCCCGAAGCCCGTCACCTGCCACGCCCATGCATCGAGGCCGAAGGGCATCAGCAGCATGGCAATGAGGCCGAACGGCATGATGATGAAGGAGATGATCGGCATGGCAGCGAGATTGGCTGGCAGGCCATAGGCCGTCAGCCGGTGGAAGTGCTCGACCGAGAACAACGCGGTCGAGAAGCCGCCGATGACGGAGGTCAGCAGAATGCCACCGAAGAACGCCGCGGCGGAAGACAGCATCCTGACTGCGCGAAACTTTGCGAAGGGCCGGTCGCGCACCGGCCTCTCCTTCCAGAGCGCATAGCCCGCGACGAGGGCCAGTGTCGCGGCGAAGGACATCTGGAAGCTTGGTCCCATGATCTCCAAGGGCGAGAGGACAATGATCACCAGCGCCGATAGGGCTACGTTGCGCAGACTGATCGACGGCCGGTCGAAGAAGACTGCGGCCAACATGATCGCCATCATGATGAAGGCGCGTTCGGCGGAGACGGCGAAGCCCGAGATCAGGAAATAGGCGGTGACGGCGGCAAGCGCACCGGCTGCGGCGATCTTCTTGACGGGATAGGCCTGGACGACAGCCGGAAACAGGCTGAGCACGCTGCGGAAGCCGACGAAGAAGATGCCTGCCGACAGCGCCATGTTGAGACCGGAAATGGCAATGATATGCGCAAGCCCGGATTGGCGCAGCGCCTCGGTCGTCTCGCTCGAAATGGCGCGGCGCTCGTCCGTGACGAGAGCGGCGGCGAAAGCGCCGGTGTCGCCAGGCAGGATACCTCTGATACGATCGCCGATGCCGCTTCTGAGGCGATAAAGCCATTCAAGCGCGCGATCCTGCATCGATCCGGGCCCGGGTTCGGCCGCCGGAACTACGGCAGGGGCACCATAAAAGAAACCGTTGCCACCGACGCCGTCGAAATAGGCACCGAACGAAAAGTCGTTGAGGCCGGGAAGAGCGGGGCCTGACGGCGGCGTCAGCCTTGCCCTGCCCTTCAGCCAAGCCCCGGTTTGGAACTCCGCTTTCTGGCCGCGCGCAATCACGATCACCTGCTCTGGCGGCCGTTTCAGCGCCGGGTTCTCCGTCGCCTTGAGCGCCAGCAGATACCGCCAGCCGCCGCGGCCATCGCTTTCCCGCCGCTCTACGCGGCCTGTCAGCGTTGTCGTTACCGCCGAATCGAGAACGACAGTACCGGCTCTCCAGGTCTCGAATTGTGCGGCGAGGATGCCAACAGCGATCAACATCATGGAGACTAGGCAGATCCGGCTCCACTCCCGGCCGCGATCCGTCACTGCGAGCAGCAGAAGTAGCGCGATTGCGCATGAAAGCGGCACAGCCGGTGAAATGTCTGCGCCGCAGGCAAACCAGAGAACGGAGCCCAGTCCGAGCGCCACCGGCGCAAACAACATGCGGCCGCCATAAGCCAGTTCTTCGACAGCGCAGGCCGGCAGGCTTTGCACAACACGGCGCTGGAGCGACCGAAGAGCATGAATAGAAAGCTGCCGGCGGTGACCTAGATTAACAGGTGCGAAGAGAGAGCCCGCTGCAGGCGGCATCAGCGGCGTCTGCGGCAATTTGGCCGCGGCACCGATGGTGATCGTGCTGACGTCGCTGGTTTTCAACTCCGGCATGCAAAGAGCCTGATGACCCGATAGAATACAACCAGAATGCAACCCTGCGCGCGTTTCAGCAACAATAATCGATTGAAAAATGATGAAAAAACGTGAGTGCAAAAAGCCTAAATAAATCATCGGCTTCCGCTATGCGTTTACAGCATCGCAGGAGTGCCTAAAAGTTGATACTGCGATGCACAAAATGGCGTCACGGTAACTTGGCATTAGGCGCGCTATCATATAGCAATCTGAGCGGACGCTTAACCCTATGGCGCTTTTATGGCGCCGCCGCCAATTTGGAGGATCAGAATGACGGATCAAAGCGCAACAATCAAAATCGGCGACAAATCCGCCAATCTTTCCGTAAAGAGCGGAACGATTGGGCCTGATGTCATCGATATCGGCGCACTCTACAAGAACACCGGTTCCTTCACGTACGATCCTGGTTTTACCTCGACCGCATCCTGTGAATCGAAGATCACCTACATCGATGGCGATGAAGGCGTTCTGCTGCACCGCGGCTACCCGATCGAGCAACTGGCCGAGCACGGCGACTTCCTCGAAGTCTGCTATCTGCTGCTCTACGGCGAACTGCCGACCGCAGCGCAGAAGAAGGACTTCGATTACCGCGTCACGCACCACACCATGGTGCACGAGCAGATGAGCCGCTTCTTCACCGGCTTCCGCCGCGATGCCCACCCGATGGCCGTCATGTGCGGCTGTGTCGGCGCGCTCTCGGCCTTCTACCACGACTCGACCGACATCACCGATCCGCACCAGCGCATGGTCGCTTCGCTGCGCATGATCGCAAAGATGCCGACGCTGGCCGCCATGGCCTACAAGTATCACATCGGTCAGCCCTTCGTTTACCCGAAGAACGACCTCGACTATGCGTCGAACTTCCTGCGTATGTGCTTTGCCGTTCCGTGCGAAGAGTACACGGTCAATCCGGTTCTCTCCCGCGCCATGGACCGCATCTTCATCCTGCACGCCGACCACGAGCAGAACGCTTCGACCTCGACCGTTCGTCTCGCCGGCTCTTCGGGTGCGAACCCGTTCGCCTGCATCGCGGCTGGCATTGCCTGCCTCTGGGGCCCTGCTCATGGCGGCGCCAACGAAGCTGCCCTCAACATGCTCTCGGAAATCGGCTCGGTCGACCGCATCCCTGAATATGTTGCCCGCGCCAAGGACAAGAACGATCCGTTCCGCCTGATGGGCTTCGGTCACCGCGTGTACAAGAACTACGATCCGCGCGCCAAGATCATGCAGAAGACGACGCATGAAGTTCTCGGCGAACTCGGCATCAAGGACGATCCGCTTCTCGAAGTGGCGATGGAACTCGAGCGCATCGCGCTGACCGACGAGTATTTCATCGAGAAGAAGCTTTACCCGAACATCGACTTCTATTCGGGCATCACGCTGAAGGCTCTCGGCTTCCCCACGACCATGTTCACGGTTCTCTTCGCTCTCGCCCGCACCGTCGGCTGGATCGCGCAGTGGAACGAGATGATCGAGGATCCGCAGCAGCGTATCGGCCGTCCGCGCCAGCTCTATATCGGCGAGGCGGAGCGCAACTACGTACCGGTTTCCAAGCGCTAAGCGCCTGTATCGGTGAAACAAAAAAACCCGGTCATTTCTGACCGGGTTTTTTCTTGTCCAGAGTCTCGAGAACGACCTCGGCCGCCTTTTGTCCCGGCGGCTTGTCCGTCTGCATTCGCTGCCAGACGAGATCGAAACCCTCGATCATCGCGCGGCGCTGCAGCGTATCTGCCGACAGCCGCTCCATCCATCGCGACAGGCTGCCGCCGCGGACCACCTCGTTGATATATTCAGGCACGATCGCGTAATCGGCGATCAGGTTCGGAATGGCAGCCGTCCAGGTTTTGATGCGGCCCGTCAACAGCTTCATGATCCAGTCGATCTTGTAGGCCGACACCGTCGGCACGCCGGCAAGTCCCAGCTCCAGGATCACCGTTCCGGATGCGGCCATCGCTGCATCGGCTTCGGCGAATGCCCGCCACTTCGCCTCGCTGCCGACAAGGATCTCCGGCTTCACCGGCCAATCCTTGATCATCTCGCGCACCTGCGCCTCGCGCCTCGCAACGGTCGGCAGCATGAAGCGCATCTCGCCGTTGCGCGAGACGAGCTCATTCACGGCATCGCCGAAATGCGGCAACAGGCGGTTGATCTCCGAAGCCCTCGAGCCCGGGAGCAGCATGATCGACTTGACGGCATGCTGGGCAGAGTTTGCCCTTGCGCTGCGCGCGTTTCGTGTCGCGATGAGATCCTGATCTGCCGTCAGCCGGTGACCGACATAGGTCGTCGCCGGCCCGCCGAGTTCTTTCATCACGCCGGGCTCGAATGGCAGGACCGCCAGAACATGATCGACATATCCCAGCATGCGTTGTGCGCGGTATTCCTTCCACGCCCAGACACTCGGACAGACATAGTTGACGACAGGCAGATCCGGGAGAGCCGTGCGTACGCGTTTGGCGACGCGATGGGTAAAGTCTGGACTGTCGATGATGACGAGAACATCAGGCTTGGCGGCGATGATTGCCGCCGTGGTCTGGCGGATCAACCTGTAAAGCGTCGGCAGCTTGGCGAGCACCTGGCTGATGCCCATGATTGACAGTTCGGAATAGTCGAAAAGCGATTTCAGGCCCTGGGCTTCCAGCGCTTCGCCGCCGACGCCGACAAGCTCGACCGGGCCGTTGTGGATCTGTTTCAGAGCAGCGATCAGATCGCCGCCCAGCAGGTCGCCGGAAACTTCTCCGGCAATGATACCGATTTTCAGACTGATGCTCACGTCAGCCCCCATCCCGGCAAGCCGCGGTCGATGCCGCAGACGAAAAGGCCGGCCTGATCCGCCGCAGCGATCATCTCATCTCTCTCCAGAATCAGTGCCCTGCCCGCCTCGACGGCGACGCCTGCAAGACCGGCTTTCTGTGCATTGGCAATGGTCGATACGCCGATCGATGGCAGATCGGCGCGCAAATCCTGCTGCGGCTTGCAGAGCTTGACGAGCACACCTTTGCGGCGCGCCGATATCCGCCCTGCATTGCGCAGCGATGCGACCCGCTCCAGCATACCGTCGGTACCTTCGGGTCCCTCGAGCGCGACGACGCGTCCACCCACAGACACGGCACCCTGCCCGACATCCAGCAATCCCAAGGCATTGGCGGCCTCGGCGGCCTTCAGCATGTCGGAGATATCGTCCTTGCCCGGCACCACCGCACCAAGAGAGCCGACAGAAGCCAAAAGATCGGGGGCAATCTCTTGGGCGCCGATCACGCGGCGGCCGTTATTTTCGATGAGCTTGATCACCATCTGCAGCACGGTGTCATCGCCGCCGGAGATCAATGTCCTGACGACCGACGGGATCTTGACGACAGACTTCCAGGTCGGGCGTATTTCCCGCCATTCCGGCCGGCGGCGAACGCCACCGGACATCACGACGCGGCGGATGTCATGCTTGCTGAAGATAGCTTCGAGTGCGGAGACATCGCCGACGCCGATGACGGCATGGTCGTAGCCCTGCCAGGAACGGTCGACTTCTCCCTTCAATGAAATCACGAAGGGTTCATCGCCGGCGGCACGCGCTGCCTCGGCGACGTAAGCCGGCAAAAGGCCGTTTCCAGCGATGATCGCAAGACGGCCCTTCGCGGTGTCGCCGGAAACGGACACGCTCAGCCTTTCTGTCCCCGCGTCGGCGAAGACAGCGCCCGATCGCTCTCGGCGGCAATGAAATCGAGGATTTCGACAACCTGAGGGCAATCGGCGTATTCGGCGCGGATTGCGGCTGCGTTATCGCGAACCGAACCGGAGCCTTCGAAAATCGCCTTGTAAGCGCGTCGTACAGTGTGAATGACAGCGCGATCAACGCCGGCACGCGTCATGCCGACGACGTTCAGGCCGCCGAGCAGCCCCGGATTGCCGTTCAGCATGCCGTAGGGAATGACGTCGTAGCTCACGGCGGAGAGGCCGCCGACAAAGGCCTGACGGCCGACACGCGTGAACTGATGCACCGCCGAACCGCCGCCGAGAATGACGCGATCTTCGATCGTCACGTGACCTGCAAGCATGACGTTGTTCGACATGATGACATTATTGCCAACGCGGCAATCGTGGGCGACATGCGAATTGGCGAGGAACAGATTGTTGTCGCCGACGATGGTCTTGCCGCCGAAATCGCTGGTGCCGGTATTGATCGTTACGCCTTCGCGCATTGTGCAATTTTCGCCGACGGTCAGCGTCGTCTCTTCACCGGCGTGATGGACGCTTTGCGGATCGCCGCCGATGACGGCCATCGGAAACACCCTCGACCCCTTGCCGAGGATGGTCCGGCCGGTGACGATGGCATGCGGATGAAGCTCGACATTGTCATGAAGCGTCACCTTCGGACCGACATAGGCGAAGGGACCGATGGTCACGTTCTCACCGACGACGGCGCCGTCTTCAACGACGGCCATCGGGTGAATGCGGGCGCTGGCAGCAACCGTGCTCATGCCTTGTCCTTGCGTAGGATCATTGCACCGATATCGGCTTCCGCGGCCAGGTTACCATCAACCTTGGCGTCGCAGTGGAACTTCCAGATATTACCGCGCTGCTTCAGCTTCTTGACGTGGAATTCAACACGATCGCCGGGGATGACAGGCTTGCGGAAGCGGGCATTGTCGATCGTCATGAAGTAGACGAGATTACCGCTCGTGCCGTCCTTGCGCGCACAGATCGCACCGGCCGTCTGAGCCATGCCCTCGACCAGAAGCACGCCAGGCATGATCGGCGAGTCGGGAAAATGGCCGGTAAATTGCGGTTCGTTGGCCGTCACGTTCTTGATACCGATCGCGGAATCGTCACCGTCGATCTCGATGATCCTGTCGACCATCAAGAAGGGATAGCGATGCGGCAGGAGCTTCATGATCTCGATGATGTCTGCCGACGAAAGAGAAGCCTTTGCTTCTTCAGTCATTCTTGTCTCCCGTTTTGTTCGCCCGTGCCGCCGAACGTGCCATGATCTCGGCAGATTCGCGCAGGAAGTGCTTGATCGGCCTGGCCGGAATGCCACCGTAACGCTCGCCGTCCGGAATGCTTTGTACCACACCGCTCTTGGCAGCGATCTGAACGCCGTTGCCAATGGTAATATGGCCATTAATCCCGGTTTGACCACCGATCTGCACACCATCGCCGATCACGGCACTGCCGGCGATGCCAACTTGCGAAACAACCGCGCAGTGGCGGCCAATCTTGACGTTGTGACCGATCTGCACCTGATTGTCGATCTTGGTACCCTCACCAATGACGGTGTCGTCCATCGTACCGCGATCGATCGTCGAGTTAGCGCCGATCTCGACATTGTCCTGAATGATGACACGGCCAATCTGAACGATCTTGATCATGCCACGCGGACCCGGCGCATAGCCGAATCCATCCTGGCCGATACGTGCGCCATTGTGGATGATGACGTGATTGCCGAGAAAAGCACACAGCACGCTCGCGCCGCTGGCGATCGAACAATTGCGGCCGATCTTGACACCAGGGCCAATGATCGCGCCCGCTCCGATCCGGGTGCCCGAACCGATTTCGACACCGGCGCCGATGACAGCCAAAGGCTCGACGATGACGCCGACTTCCAGCTTGGCGGTCGGATCGACCACCGCGCCAGTGCCGATGGCGCTGTCAACCGACATGGATGGCAATGGCTGCAGAGCCGACGGATGCAAATATCCACCAGCCATCGCAAATGCTGTGTGAGGGTTTTTTGAGACGAGGGCCGGTATATGCGCCGGGATTGCAGACAGCAAAGCCGGATCGCACAGAACAGCCGATGCCTCGCATGTTTCCAGCTCGGCGCGGCTCCTGCGCGAAATCACATAACAGATGTCACCAGCCTTGGCACGACTCACAGGAGCCACGGAATGGATGATGACGTCTGCCTTGGACGAATCGGGGAGTTCTGCCCCGAGATATTGAGCGAGCTCAGAGAGCTTCACCCCATCCCGAGGCTTAAAGAACGAATTTTGCTCCATCGGCAATGCTCCAGAACGGAATTCCAGTATGGTTCCGGACTGCCGATATCAGAATTGGTTGTTGATGCCAAACTTGAAGTACTGCGTCTTGTCGTAGTCCTTCTTGACGACCGGGATCGCATAGTCGACGCGAAGTGCACCGAAAGGCGACTGCCAGATCAGGCCAAGGCCGACCGAAGCGCGCAGAGCTGCATCATCACCGTTGACATACTCCCCACCAGTGGGCTGCACATCGTTGCCGAACAGCGTACCGGCATCAGCAAATACTGCACCACGAAGACCGAAGTCACGCGGGAAGCCAGGCATTGGGAAGGATGCTTCAGCCGAAACCGTAAAGTAGGTCGTGCCACCCAGCGGATCATCCGGACCGCCGCCAACGCGTGGGCCGATACCCTTGTTCTCAAAGCCGCGAATATCGTTGTTACCCAGGGTGAACTGGTCGAAGATATTCAGATCCTTGCCGAGGCCGACTACGTAGCCAGCACCAGCGGAGAGCGAACCGATGATATCGGCATCGTCAGCGAGCAGATGGTAGTAGCGGGCCTTGCCGTAGACCTTGTAGAACTGCGAGTCGCCGCCGAGGCCTGCGATTTCGTTCGTCAGCGTTGCGTAGATACCTTCACGCGGCAACGTCATATCGTCGAGCGTATTGTAGGTGAAGGTCTGCGAGATCGACGACTTGATCCACGGACCGTTCTGAACGAGGTCCTGATACGGGGTCGAAAGATCGTCGATCGAGCCGTCCTGATCGTAGTCCATCCGCTTGAAGTTGTAGCGGAATGTCGAAGCCAGATCTTCGGTGATCGGCGCGGTTGCACGCAGGACGACGCTGTCTTCCGTATAGTCGTAGTTGTCGTTGCTCGAGGTTTCGCTGTGGTTCAGGTCGAAACCGGTCGCAAGACGATAGCCGAGGAAGTAGGGCTCGGTGAAGCTCAGGCCGTAGCTCTGAGAACCTTCGAGACCACCACCGGCAGAAACCTTGATGTACTGGCCACGGCCGAGGAAGTTCTTTTCTTCGATCGACGCTTCGAGAATGAGGCCGTCGCCGCCTGCGGCGTAACCGGCGCCGATACCGAACGAACCGGTCGACTGATCCTGAACGTCGACGACAACGACGACGCGGTCAGCGGCACTGCCCGGCTGCGTCGAGATGTTGACGGACGAGAAGAAGCCAAGCGCTTCAAGGCGGCGCTTCGCCTTGGTGATCATCTGCTGATTGAAGGCGTCGCCTTCGGAGACGTCGAACTCGCGGCGAATGACGTAATCGCGCGTGCGGCTGTTACCGCGGATTTCGATGCGCTCGATATAGGCGCGCTCGCCCTGGTCGACGAGATACTCGACGCCGATCGTGTTGTTGCCGAGATCGCGGTTGCCGCGCGGCGTGACACGGGCGAAGGGATAGCCTGCCGAAGCAACCTGGTCGGAGATGGCTTCCATCGACTGCTGTACGCTCTTGGCGCTGTAGACTTCGCCTTCATGCGTCTTGACGAGACCCTGCAACTGTTCGCCGCTGACGCCATCGACCGTCGACTGGACCGTAACAGGACCAAAATTGTAGCGCGGACCTTCTTCGATGTTGAAGGTGAGCGTGTACTTGTTCGTGGTTTCGTCGAACTGAGCGTCGGACGAGACGACCTTGAAGTCGGCATAGCCACGGTTGAAGTAGAACTGGCGCAGCGCCTCTTCATCGGCGTGCAGCTTGTCTTCGTTGTAAACGTCCTTGCGCGTCAGGAACGACAGGAAGTTCGAACGCTTCGTCGAGATGACAGCAGCCAGGCGGCCGGCGCTGTAAGCGTTGTTACCAACGAAGTTGATGGAATCGATCTTGGTGCGGTCACCTTCGTCGATGACGAAAGCAAGGTTCACGCGGCCTTCGCCGAGCGGAACGACCTGCGTCGTGACGTTGACTTCGCTACGGCCGGTGGCAGCGTAAGCTTCCTTGATGGCGGCGATGTCAGCCTGGATCTGCGCATCGTTGTATGGGCCGGAGGCGTGCGTACCGACAACGGAGGCCAGCTTGTCGTCCTTGACCTTGCGGTTGCCGTTGAAGACGACCTGGTTGACGAGCTGGGCTTCCTGAACCTGCACGACGAGCGTGCCGCCAGAGACGGAAATCTTGACGTCGGAGAAATAGCCAGTGCCGTAGAGCTGCTTCACCGAGTCATCGATGTCGGTGTTGGAGAAGCTCTTGCCTGGTGCGATGGTCAGGTTGGAACGCACAGCCTCAGCACCGACGCGGCTTGCCCCGCGTACATCGATGCGCTGAATGACTGCGGCTTCAGCCGCCCCCGCAGAGATGATTGTAATGACACCTGCGCCGGAAGCCACAACACTTGCAGACAGCGCAACCGCCGATACTGCGTTCAAAAATCTTGAACCAGCCTTCATTTCACCCATTACCTTTTTTCTCGTCCCCGTCGCCGGGAGAACCCGATTCCGGCCACGTGTGTCGTTTTACCCGCTTTTGACATACAAGCAAGGTAGCAAGTTAATTTCTGTTTACTTCATTTCGAAGCGTGACCCATTCGCCACTACAGCTTTGAAACATCGTAAATAAACGGTAATTTTCCCTCACCGCACGCGCTATCCAATTAGCGCGCTTATGTCATTCCAGGTGGCAAAAACCATTAGCGAAAGCACCATAGCCAGGCCGATGCGAAATGCAATTTCCTGAGCCGAGGACCCCAAAGGTTTTCCCCTCACCGCTTCAATCGCATAGAACATCAGATGCCCGCCATCAAGTACCGGTACAGGCATCAGGTTAAGCAATCCAATAGAGACGGACAATACTGCTGCGAGTTGCAGCAAAGCAGCAACGCCGAGCGTCGCCATCTGACCGGAGGCCTGTGCAACGCGGATCGGGCCGCCCAGCTGATCGGGCTTCATATATCCAGCAAAGAGGTTGCCGATATATTTGAACGTGCCGGTAACGATATGCCAGGTCTGGACGGTACCCTCTTTCAGGGCTGCGACCGGCGTGTAGGTCTGGACGCGGAAATGGCCGACTTCCTGATTGGTGACGATACCGATCAGGCCGATCTCGATCTTGTTGCCGAACTGGTCGGTCATGTCGGTACGCTTCGGCACCATCGGCAGGTCCAGCTTTTCGCCATTGCGCTCGATGCTGACGACGATCTTCTGCTCCGGACGGATGCTGACATAGCGGCGCACGTCATCAAAGGTCTCGACCTTGCCGCCATCGATGGCGATCAATAGGTCGCCCGGCAATATACCAGCTTCAGCAGCCGCACTTTCGGGCTTGACCTCGGCAACGACCGGATCGGCGACCGAGCGGCCGTAGATCGAAAACAGTACGGTAAAGATGGCGATCGCCAGAATGAAATTGGCGATCGGACCGGCGGCCACTGTCGCAGCCCGTTTCCAGAGTTTGGCGCCTGCGAAAGACCGCGCCCTGTCCTCTTCGGACATGGCATTCAGAACGCTGGTATCCGGTTTGCTCGATGCATCCTCGTCGCCGAAGAACCGCACGTAACCACCGAGCGGAATGGCGGAGATCTTCCATCGCGTGCCATG
The DNA here is from genome assembly GCA_900465675.1 of Hyphomicrobiales bacterium. GTDB lineage: Bacteria > Pseudomonadota > Alphaproteobacteria > Rhizobiales > Rhizobiaceae > Rhizobium. Next base: position 55,820 of record UBJR01000013.1, read on the forward strand.
ACGGTCGCTGAAGCCGATGATCTCAGGGCCGAAGCCGACAGAAAAAGCCAGGATGCGGATGCCGCTCCAGCGGCCGACGAGATAGTGCCCCATCTCGTGCACGAAAACGAGCAGCGAGAGAACGAGGACGAAGGGGATGATATACCCCGTCAGGAAGCCGAATATTCCGGTCAAGCCTTCCATAAGTTTCTTCCGCCGCCTTTCCGCGAATTCAAAGTCCGAACAACGCCGCGCCAAGCGGCGCTGCTGTGCCGCCTCTTATCAATGAAAAACACGTCGCAAGCAAGAAAGCCGCAAAGCAGGCGAAAATCAGGCCATCGACGCGGTCCATAACGCCGCCATGTCCCGGAATGAGACGGCTGGAATCCTTGACGCCGAAGCGGCGCTTGATGAAGGATTCGAAGAGATCTCCGGCCTGGCTGCAGACCGACAGGATGAACGCGACCGCAGCGGCGACCAGCCAATCGGCCTCAGGCACCAGGAAATAGGCAATCAGGCTGCCGGCGATCACAGCAGAAACCGCGCCACCCATCGCGCCCGACTGGGTCTTTCCGGGAGAAATCTTCGGTGCCAGCTTCGGCCCGCCGATTGCGCGGCCAACGAAATAGGCGAGGATATCGGTCGCCCATACCACGGCAAACAGGAAAAGCATGGCATGCAGGCCGCCTGTATCGGCGCCACGGATCTCAGCCAGCGCAATGCCCGTCAGCCCGGCATAGACGACACCTGCCGGAAACCAGCGGCTGACGCCACGCAGCAGCGTGAAGCCGATGGCAACGATGAAAACTGCCAGGAGAAGTCCGAGGGCCCAATCGAAGCGGCCAAGGAGAATTGCGAGGGCGATAGCAGCCTGCCCGGCCCAGCCTGCGGCATTGGCAACCGGCTCCTCGACGCTAAGGCGGGTGATCGTCGACCATTCATAGTAGATCAACAGCCCGATCAGCGCCGACAGCGCCTGGAACGCCAATCCACCGTACCAGGTCGCCGCAAGCACGATGATGGCAAGGATGATGCCCGAGATGATGCGAAGCTTCAGTTCCTGCTGCATCAAGTACCCACTGCCGCGGCTTGCGACGACAGTCCGCCGAAGCGGCGGTCGCGGGCGGCGTATTTCTCAAGCGCCGAATAGAACAGCTCGCGTCCGAAATCCGGCCAGTATTCCGGCACGAAGATCAGCTCGGAATAGGCGGCCTGCCAGAGCAGAAAATTGGACAGCCGCTCTTCGCCGCTGGTGCGGATGATCAGGTCCGGATCCGGAATGCCGGCCGTATCGAGCCGGGCGTTGATCAGCGCTGGCGTAATGTCCTGCGTCCGCAGACGGCCGGCCTCAACGTCCTTGGCAAGGCTGACCATGGCTCTCGCCATCTCGTCGCGCGAGCCGTAGTTGAAAGCGATGACCAGCGTCAGCGCGGTATTGTTGCTGGTCGTCTCTTCGGCTTCCAGCAGCAAATCGAGAATATCGCTGCGCAACGTGTGGCGGTCGCCGATGATGCGGATGCGGACATTCTCCGAGTGAAGCTCGGCGAGATCGCGACGGATGAAAGCCTTGAGAAGGCCCATCAGGTCGGAAACCTCAGCCTCCGGCCGGCGCCAGTTTTCGGACGAAAATGCAAAAAGGGTCAGATACTTGATGCCAGCGTCACCGGCAGCGCGGACGGTCGCACGGACCGCCTCCACGCCTTTGCGGTGCCCCATGGCGCGCGGCAAGCCGCGTTGCTTGGCCCAACGGCCGTTGCCATCCATGATGATGGCAACATGTTCTGGCATGCTCACGAATGCTGGTTCCGACATTTCCCGTCCGGTCTCTTGGGGCGCAGGCGAAAGCCTAGACCTGCATGATTTCCTTTTCCTTCTCGGCAAGCAAGCGATCGATTTCGGAAATCGTCTCATCCGTCATCTTCTGCACACGATCGGATTGCGCCCGGCTTTCATCCTGGCCAATGACACCGTCCTTTTCGGCTTTCTTAAGGCCGTCCATGCCGTCGCGGCGAACATGGCGAATCGCCACCTTGCTCTTTTCGGCATAGTCGTGAGCAACCTTGACCAGCGACTTGCGGCGCTCTTCGTTGAGCTCAGGCAGCGGAATGCGGAGATTCTGGCCATCGACGATCGGGTTGAGACCGAGGTTCGATTCGCGGATCGCGCGATCGGTGGCGCCGACCATCGACTTGTCCCAGACGGAGACCGACAGCATGCGCGGCTCGGGAACGGTGATGTTGGCAACCTGGTTCAGGGGCATGCGCGAACCATAGGCTTCGACGGTGACCGGATCCAGAATGTTGGCCGAGGCACGGCCGGTGCGCAGCGATGCGATATCGCTCTTGAATGAGGAAACTGCGCCATCCATGCGGCGCTTGATTTCCTTGATGTCGATGCCTTCGCTCATAGTCATGCTCCCGTCTCAGTCGGAATCGCGCCGTGTTTGCGGCGCCGTCTTTGTCAGTTGTCGGATACGATGGTCTTGAGACCACCGCCCGTCAAGATTTCAGCGAAACCGCCCTTCTCGTGGATCGAGAAGACGATAATCGGAATGGAATTTTCGCGGGCGAGCGCGACGGCTGCCACGTCCATGACCGCAAGGCCCTTGTCGAGCACTTCCTTGTGGGTCAGGCGGTCAAAGCGCGTCGCATCGGGGACCTTCTTCGGATCAGCCGAATAGATGCCGTCAACCTGCGTGCCCTTGAAGATCGCTTCTGCGCCCATTTCGGCGGCGCGCAGTGCTGCAGCCGAATCGGTGGTGAAGAAGGGATTGCCAGTACCGCCGGCGAAAATCACCACGCGGCCAAGCGACAGGTGATAGAGCGTCGCGCGCTGGGAGAAGCTTTCACAGATCTCCGGCATGGCGATAGCCGACAGCACGACGGTGTCGATATTCAGCTTGCGTAGCGAGGTCGCCAGCGCCAACGCATTGATGACGGTTGCGAGCATCCCCATGTGGTCGCCGGTCACCCGGTCGCCGCCCTTGGAGGCTACGGCAACGCCGCGAAAAATATTGCCGCCGCCGACGACGACGCCGACTTCAACGCCCATATGGCGGGCTTCCGCGATATCGGAAGCAATGCGGTCCGCAACCGCTACGTCGATGCCAAAACCCTGGCTGCCCATGAGGGCTTCGCCGGAAGCCTTGAGTAGAACGCGTTTGTAGACAGGCTCTCGCGACATCTTGGCTCCTCGTTTATCACCGCTGACTGCCGGATACACGAAGGGCATCGCGTTGTCACGCGATGCCCTTGCGTTTTCACATGTAAGAGAGGCTATCAGCCCTTGGCGACAGCGGCGACTTCGGCGGCGAAGTCGCTCTCTTCCTTTTCGACGCCTTCGCCAAGCAGGAGACGTGCCATGCCGACGACTTCGATCTTGGCGCCAGCTTCCTTTTCGGCAGCCTGGACAGCAGCACCGACCGTCAGGTCAGGGTTGATGACGAAAGCCTGCGAGAGAAGAGCGACTTCTTCGAAGAACTTGCGCATGCGGCCTTCAACCATCTTTTCGATGATCGCTTCCGGCTTGCCGGATTCGCGGGCCTGTTCGATGAAGACGTTGCGTTCGCGCTCGGCAACAGCAGCATCGACTTCTTCAGAACGGATGGCGAGCGGGTTGGTCGCAGCGATGTGCATGGCAACCTGGCGGCCGATCGACGTCAGGACAGCCTTGTCGCCTTCCGACTTCAGCGCGACGAGAACGCCGAGCTTGCCGATGCCGTCGCCGGCAGCGTTGTGGATGTAGGTCGCGACAACGCCGTGCTCGACTTCGAGCTTGGCAGAGCGGCGCAGCGTCATGTTCTCGCCGATGGTGGCGATCGCGTCCTTGATGGTGTCGATAACCGGCTTGCCGGATGCCGGGTAGGTCGCAGCCGCGATGGCTTCAACCGTGCCGTCGGTCGCAAGCGCAACGCTGGCGATACCGCGAACGAGGTCCTGGAAGGCGTCGTTACGGGCAACGAAGTCGGTTTCCGAGTTGAGCTCGACGACAACGGCCTTGTGGCCAGCGCCGGCGATGGCGATCAGGCCTTCAGCAGCAGCGCGGCCAGCCTTCTTGTCGGCCTTGGAGATGCCCTTGGCGCGGAGCCAGTCGATCGATGCTTCGATGTCGCCGTTGTTTTCGAGCAGCGCCTTCTTGCAGTCCATCATGCCTGCGCCAGACTTTTCGCGCAGTTCCTTCACCAGTGCAGCCGTAATCTCGGTCATAAGCTTCCTCTTTGTCGGTTCAACGGTGGCCCGCGAAACGCGTGCGGCACCGGATTGAGGCACGAAATGTACCTGTATGTATGACAGCGTGATGAATGACGCGCCATAACGAAACATGTCAGGCAATGGCGGATGCCTTCGCCTGAAAAGGTCAAGGCCGCCGGAACTTCGCAAAGTCTCGCGCGGCCTTTTCCCAATTCAGTCAAGCAAAGCGAACCGCAAGATCCGCCGCTTGTTTATCAGGCCTGAGCCGTCTCATCGAGCGCCGGCTCGGCCGGAGCTTCGAAGGAAGCGCCGAGGTCACGGCCAGACGAGCTCTGCTGACGCGCAATGCCATCGAGGGCAGCGCGAGCAATCAGGTCGCAGTAGAGAGCGATGGCGCGCGACGCGTCGTCGTTACCCGGGATCGGGTAGTCGATGAGGTCCGGATCGCAGTTCGAGTCGATGATGGCGACGACCGGGATGCCGAGGCGCTTGGCTTCGTCGATCGCGATCTTTTCCTTGTTGGTGTCGATGATGAACATCAGGTCCGGCGTGCCGCCCATGTCCTTGATACCACCAAGGGCCTTGTCGAGCTTTTCGCGCTCGCGCTCAAGGTTCAGACGTTCCTTCTTCGTGAAGCCGGAGGCGTCGCTGGAAAGGATTTCGTCAAGCTTGCGCAGGCGCTGGATCGAGTTGGAGATCGTCTTCCAGTTGGTCATCATGCCGCCGAGCCAACGCGAGTTGACGTAGTACTGAGCGGAACGCTTGGCCGAGTCAGCGATGAGCTCGGAAGCCTGACGTTTGGTGCCAACGAACAGAACGCGGCCGCCACGGGCAACCGTGTCGCTGACGATCTGCAGAGCGCGCGACAGCATCGGAACGGTCTGAGCCAGGTCGATGATGTGGATGTTGTTGCGATCGCCGAAAATGTACGGCTTCATCTTCGGGTTCCAGCGGTGCGTCTGGTGGCCGAAGTGGACCCCTGCTTCGAGGAGCTGGCGCATAGAGAAATCGGGCAATGCCATGCCTTGTTATCCTTTTCCGGTTGAACCTCCGCAAGGCGAACAGCATCCTCTTTGAGAATGCCACCGGGCGGAACAATCCGGATTTCTCCCGGACAATCCCATGCCTTACGTGTGGAATGCGGGTGCCCTTACAGTCGATTCACCTCGATTGCAAGGGTTTCTCTGAAAAAACCGACACCCGGAGATCTGAGCGCCGGGCCTTACCGGCATCAGTTGGGCTCTGCGGGGCACGGCCAATCTGTGGGAGCCTTCAGCCCCGAGGGCAGCTTCGTCGTGGCGTCGCCGCATGCGAGATCGATCTGCGCCTGTTCCAGCCCGGTCGCAGTCGAAAGATCGACGCCTTCGATGCGCGTCAGATACATGAAGGCGCGGTCGAAACTGACCTTTCCGCCAAGCGTCGCGCCAACCAGATTGGCGCGCGACAGGTTTGCCAGCGCGAACTTGGATTCGCTGAGCGTCGCCTTGGCGAAGTTGGTGCGGCCAAGCTCGGCCTTCTCGAAGCTGGCGCCTGACAACTGTGCACCGGTGAAATCGGCACGCTGCAACTCGGCCGCGGCGAAGGATGCCTTCTGCGCCGATGCGCTCTGGAAGACCGAGCGATAGGCTTCGATCTTGTCGAATTTCGCACCGTCGGCCTTGGCATTCTCGAGCCAGGCGCGGATCAGGGTCGCCTTTTCGAAATTGGCTGATGTCAGGTTGGCACCCTTGAGGCTCGTCTGCGACAGGTCGGCATCGGCTAGATTGGCGCCTTCGAAGTCGCTCGATTCGAGCATCAGGTTCTTCTTGTTGCAATTGCTCCAATCGATGCCGGACGCTGGCGTCTCGCCGCAATCGGCGGCAAATGCCGGCATGGCTGCGCAGAAGGCTGCGAGCGCAATGACCGAAGAAGCAAGCATTTTCACTGGCATGCAGGTCATGCCATCCTCCCCCGGAAAAAGACCTGCCGCGTCGAAGCGGCTATTCAGCTACTTACAGGTCTCGGGCTTCTTGTCGAGCATTTCCAGCTTCGCGAGCTTGCCGGTCAGGACGAAATCACCGTAGTCCATGGTGAGATCGCGGGTAATGCCGTTCTCGTAGAGCTTGAACGACATCCGGTAGACAGGCAAGGCGTCCGTCTTGCTGTTTTCGTTGAAGTAGGAAATCGTCACCGGCCAGAAAGCCTGCTTGGCGAAGGCGCCGGCATTGCCGGCATCGGCCTCGTCGCCCGCCTTGGGGCTGATCTGCTTGCCGACGACGGTCGTCGTCGCCAGCGCCTTGTCGCCATCATCGGATCCGTCGAAGACGCGGGCCTCAAAGAAGCGTTTGCCAGACTTGGCGTTCTCGATCACGTCGAGCATGTGTTCCGTAGGGAAGCGGCTTTCCGCCAGCTGCAATTCCTTCGTCTGCGGGCTCGTCAGGTCGACGGTCACGCCATTCGGCTTGTCGCTGGCCGCGCCGTTGACTTCCTTGTCCAACTGGTCGTCGGTGAAGGACTTGGTCTCGAAGGTGAATTTGCGGTCCTTGATATTTTCGAAGGTCTTGGTCTGCTGGTCGCTGACCCGGGTGTTTTCACCCGTATCGATCTGCGTCACGAAGCGGAAATTGGTGGTGAAGCCTTCGCAGTAACTTCCATTAAACTCATAGACCATGCGGCCGGACATGCCGGCGATGCCTGAACGTTCGGATGCGTCCTTAAGTTCGAGATCGTAGATCGCGCGATGCGCCACGAGACCTGACGCAATCGCAGCGCCCGCCGCGGGCGCGGCGGCTAAGGCCGGTGCGGAAACGCTTGCGATAAGCAGAGCGGCAAGACTCGATCGGAACATCCATTATCTCCTGTTGGACTCGGCCGCGATGTTATAAGAACGCTTTCGGCCAAATCGAGGCTGGAAGCTGTCATACGCAACATTCTAGTCTTGATGCATAATTTTTGAAGCATTGACAATGAAAGTGGAGGCGAAAATGTCCGACCAGATTGCCGCAAAACTCAAGGAAATGGGGATAACCCTGCCGCAAGCCGCTGCTCCGGCTGCCAATTATGTTCCCTATGTGATCAGCGGCGGCCTTCTCTACATTTCCGGCCAGCTCCCCATGGAAGGCGGCAAGGTCGCCGTCACCGGCCATCTCGGCAAGAATGTCGACGTCGCGGCCGGCCAACGCGCCGCAGAACTTTGCGCCATCAACATCCTGGCGCAGGCCAGTGCCGCACTCGGCGGCGACCTCGGCCGCATCAAGCGCGTCATCAAGCTCAACGGCTTTGTCGCGTCGGCGCCTGAATTCGTCGAGCAGCACCTCGTCATCAACGGCGCCTCCAACCTGATCGCCAATGTTCTCGGCGACGCCGGCAAACATGCCCGCGCTGCCGTCGGCATGGCCGCGCTGCCGTTCAACGCCGCCGTCGAAATCGATGCCATCTTGGAAATCGCATAACATGACCTCCGCCGCTTGGATCAAGGAACTGCCGGTCGCGCATCGCGGCTATCACGACACCAACAAGCTCGTCTGGGAAAACACGCTGACGGCGTTTTCGCGCGCCGTCGAGGCGGGTTTCGCCATCGAGTGCGATCTGCATTATGCCTCCGACGGCGTTCCGATCGTTTTCCACGACGAGAACCTTGAGCGCCTCTGCAACATGCCGGGCGACATCCGCGAGCGGACCTCCAAGGAGCTCGGCCTGCTCTCCGTTGGCGGCACCGCCGACAAGATCCCGACGCTGAAGCAGCTGCTCGATCTCGTTCAGGGCAAGGTTCCTCTGGTGCTTGAGCTCAAGGGCCGTGAAGCCGATGACGAGGGCTTTGCCGAGACCGTGCTCGAGGTGCTGGAAGGCTATCAGGGCAAGGTCGCGCTGATGAGCTTCGACCACTGGCTGCTGCGCGACCTGAAGGAACTGAAGGCGCCCTACCCCGTCGGCCTGACGGCTGGCGGTAACAAGCCCGAGGAATTCGAGGTTCACGAGAAGGCGATGGCGCTCGGCCTCGATTTCATCTCCTATTTCTTCGCGGATCTGCCGAACCCGTTCATCTCCGGCCAGCGCGACAATGGTATCCCTGTGATCACCTGGACCGTGCGCGACGAGAAAGCCCGCAAGCATACATTCGAAAATGCCGATCAAATGACTTTTGAAGGCTTTGATCCCCACGCTTCGGTTTGATGCTCGCTTTTTGGACAAGATCATGCGCAGACTGGAAGGGAGCCACTTTCCTCCCCCAACGGCCTCGTCTTTTGCTCCATGACTGATGAACTATCGATCCGCGTCGAACGGTCCTTTACCGCGATTTCCCCGGAGAGCTGGTCACGGCTTTCCGGGACATCGAAAACGGCAAACACCGTCCCCTACAATCCGTTCCTGTCTCACGCTTTTCTCTCGTCGCTTGAAGAATCAGGCTCCGCAACGGCGGACACCGGATGGCTCGGCCATCACCTGCTTCTGGAGACGGAAAAGGGCGAGCTGATCGGCGCCCTGCCCGGCTATCTCAAGAACCATAGCCAGGGCGAATATGTCTTCGACCATGGCTGGGCGGATGCTTTCGAGCGCGCCGGCGGGCACTATTATCCGAAGCTGCAATGCTCGATCCCGTTCACGCCGGCGACCGGCCCGCGGCTGCTGGTTGCCGAAGGATTCGAGCGGCGGCCGGTCCAGAGCGTCATTGCCGAGAGCCTGAAGGAAGTCGTGCGTCAACTCGGCGTCTCCTCGGCGCATGTCACCTTCGTGCCCGAGGATGAGATCTCAGTCTTCGAGACCGACGGCTATCTGCATCGGACCGACCAGCAGTTCCACTTCATCAATGAAGGCTATGCCGATCACGACGCCTTCCTGGAAACGCTGGCGTCACGCAAGCGCAAGGCACTGAAGAAGGAGCGCCGCGCCGCGCTCGAGAACGGCATCAGCATCGACTGGCTGACCGGCAGCGACCTGACCGAACGGATCTGGGACCAGTTCTTTTCCTTCTATATGGATACCGGCAGCCGCAAATGGGGCCGGCCCTATCTGACCCGTGAATTCTATTCACTGATCGGCCAGCGGATGCCCGACGATATCCTGCTCGTGATGGCCAAGCGCGAGGGGCGCTATGTGGCAGGCGCCATCAACTTCATCGGCGGCGATACGCTTTACGGCCGCCACTGGGGATGCATCGAGGATCACCCCTATCTGCATTTCGAGGTCTGCTATCATCAGGCGATCGATTTCGCCCTCGCCAAGGGCCTGAAGCGCGTCGAGGCCGGAGCGCAGGGCGAGCACAAGCTCGCCAGAGGTTACCTGCCGGTGACAACGCATTCCGCCCATTATGTCGCCCATGCCGGTCTGCGCCGGGCGATCGCCGATTATCTCAAGCGCGAGCGTGAGGATGTCGAGCACATGAACGAAATCCTCACCGACCACAGCCCGTTCCGCAAGGGAGAGCCGCAGCAGGAGGATTGACGCACTCGCCGTCACCGCGCTACCCGATTGCAAACACGAGGAGATTTCACCATGACCAGCGCCGCCTATGACGACAACAACATCTTCGCCAAGATCCTGCGCGGCGAAATCCCTTCGCACCGGGTCTATGAAGACGACCATACGGTTGCCTTCATGGATGTGATGCCGCAGGCGCCGGGCCACGTCCTCGTTGTTCCCAAAGCCCCGTCCCGCAACATTCTCGACGCGGATCCAGCTGCGCTGTCTCAGGCCATCGCAGTCGTCCAGAAGATCGCCAATGCAGTTCAGGATGCCTTCGATGCCGACGGCGTCTTCGTCTGCCAGTTCAACGAACCGGCCGCCGGACAGACCGTCTTCCACCTGCACTTCCACGTCATCCCGCGCCATGACGGCGTGGCGCTGAAGCCGCATTCCGGCACGATGGAAGACGGCGCGGTGCTCGCCGCCAACGCCGAGAAGATCAGGGCCGAACTCGCCTGAGCTGCAGCAGAACCTGGAGATAAAGATGATCCGTCATACGGTGGCATTCCGCCTGAAGCATCCAGCCGGCTCGGCAGAGGAAAAGGCTTTCCTCACCGAAGCACTGACGCTCGCCGCCATTCCGAGCGTGCGCAATTTCGAGCAGCTGCGGCAGACCAGCGGCAAGAATGCCTTCACCTTCGGCTTCTCGATGGAGTTCGAGAACCAGGCCGGCTACGACGCCTATAATGTCCACCCGGCGCATGCTGCCTTCGTGCGCGACCGCTGGGTTCCGGAGGTCGAGGACTTTCTGGAGATCGACTACGCGCCGCTCTGAAACACGCACCGGCAGACACAAAAAAGGCCGCATCACTGCGGCCTTTTTCAATTCACCATGCAGTGACGATCAGCTCTTGCGCGGAACCTTCGGAACCGTGCTGCTCTTCTTCGGCGCCGCCTTCACTTCCGGCTCGGCTTGGGCCTTGGCCTTCTTGACCGTTGCCTTCTTCGGCTTGGTCTTCAGCTCGCCATCATCCTCGCCATCGGCGTCGGGATGGATGACCTCAGCCTCGGGCTTCGGCTTGATCGGTGCCAGTTCCGAAACGGAATTGAGCACGATACCGGGCTTGCCGTCTTCCTTCGGACCGACGGTGACGGAAACCACGCCACCCTTCTTCAGCTTGCCGAAGAGGATTTCGTTCGCGAGCGGCTTCTTGATGACGTCCTGGATGACGCGAGCCAGCGGGCGGGCGCCCATCTTCTCGTCGTAACCCCGTTCCGCCAGCCAGGCGATCGCATCCTCATGCAGGTCGAAGGTCACGTTGCGTTCGGAAAGCTGCGCTTCCAGCTGCATGATGAACTTCTGGACGACCTTGTGGATCACAGCCGTCGGCAGCGATGCGAACGGAATGATCGCATCCAGACGGTTGCGGAACTCCGGCGTGAAGAGGCGGTTCAGCGCTTCCTCGTCTTCGCCCGACCGCTTGGACGAGCCGAAGCCGAAGGCAGCCTTGGCCATCTCCGATGCGCCCGCATTGGTCGTCATGATCAGGATGACGTTGCGGAAGTCGATCTTCTTGCCATTGTGGTCGGTCAGCGTACCGTGGTCCATGACCTGCAACAGAATGTTGTAGATATCAGGATGCGCCTTCTCGATTTCGTCGAGAAGAACCACGCAATGCGGATGCTGGTCGACGCCGTCGGTCAGAAGACCGCCCTGGTCGAAGCCGACATAGCCAGGAGGTGCACCGAGCAGACGCGAGACGGTGTGCCGCTCCATGTATTCGGACATGTCGAAGCGCAGCATCTCGACGCCGAGCGACGATGCAAGCTGCTTGGCAACCTCGGTCTTGCCGACGCCCGTCGGGCCGGAGAAGACGTAGGAGCCGATCGGCTTGTTCGGTTCGCGAAGGCCGGCACGCGCCAGCTTGATCGCGGTAGACAGGGCTTCGATCGCCGTATCCTGGCCATAGACCACCGAGCGCAGTTCCTGCTCGAGATTGGCAAGAACGGCTTCGTCATCCTTCGACACGGTCTTCGGCGGGATGCGGGCCATCGTCGCGATCGTCGCTTCGATCTCCTTCTCGGTGATCAGCTTGCGGCGGCGCGAGGGCGGCAGCAGCATCTGGGCTGCACCCGTCTCGTCGATGACGTCGATCGCCTTGTCCGGCAGCTTGCGGTCCGAGATGTATCGGGCCGACAGCTCGACAGCCGACTTGATGGCATCGTTCGAATAACGCAGGTGGTGATATTCTTCGAAATAAGGCTTGAGGCCCTTCATGATTTCGATCGCATCATCGATCGACGGCTCATTGACGTCGATCTTCTGGAAGCGGCGAACCAGAGCCCGGTCCTTTTCGAAGAACTGGCGATATTCCTTGTAGGTGGTCGAGCCGATGCAACGGATCGCGCCGGAAGACAGAGCAGGCTTCAGCAAGTTCGACGCATCCATGGCGCCGCCCGACGTGGCGCCCGCACCGATGACGGTGTGGATTTCGTCGATGAACAGCACGGCGCCCGGATATTCCTCGAGCTCTTTGACGACCTGCTTCAGACGCTCTTCGAAGTCGCCGCGATAACGGGTGCCGGCCAGCAGCGTGCCCATATCGAGCGAGAAAATCGTCGCGTCGGCGAGCGCTTCCGGCACCTTGCCTTCGACGATGCGCTTGGCGAGACCTTCGGCGATCGCCGTCTTGCCGACGCCGGGATCACCCACATAAAGCGGGTTGTTCTTCGAACGGCGGCACAGAACCTGGATCGTGCGGCTGACTTCGGCATGACGGCCGATCAGCGGATCGATCTTGCCGGTCTTGGCCTTCTCGTTGAGATTGACGCAATAGGCCTTCAGCGCATCCTGCTGCTTCTTGCCTGCGGTATCGTCCTCTGCGCCGCCGCGCGATGCGCTCGGCTTGCTCTCGGATTCATCCTCGGCACCGCGCGGGGTGCGGCTTTCCGACGAGCCCGGCCGCTTGCCGATGCCGTGCGAGATGTAGTTGACCGCGTCGTAGCGGGTCATCTCCTGCTCCTGCAGGAAATAGGCGGCGTGGCTTTCGCGTTCGGCAAAGATCGCGACGAGGACGTTTGCCCCCGTCACTTCTTCGCGGCCCGACGACTGGACATGGATCACGGCACGCTGGATGACGCGCTGGAAGCCGGATGTCGGCTTGGAGTCCTCGTCATAGCCAGTGACCAGATTGGAGAGTTCGTTGTCGATATACTCGATCAGTGTCTTGCGGAGCGCGTCGAGATCGACGTTGCAGGCACCCATGACCGCGGCCGCATCGGAGTCGTCGACAAGGGCGAGCAGCAGATGCTCGAGCGTCGCATATTCGTGATGCCGCTCGTTGGCAAAGGTCAGTGCCTGATGGAGCGCCTTTTCTAAGCTAGGCGAAAATGTTGGCACGTTGTGATCCTCACTTCTTTTCCATGACGCATTGCAGCGGATGCTGATGCTGCCGGGCAAAGTCCATCACCTGGCTCACCTTCGTTTCCGCTACCTCGTATGTGAATATCCCGCACTCGCCGACGCCGTGGTTATGGACATGGAGCATGATGCGGGTGGCACTTTCGCGATCTTTCTGGAAAAACCGCTCCAGGATGTGGATGACGAATTCCATGGGAGTGTAGTCGTCATTCAGGATGAGCACGCGGTAGAGATTAGGCTTCTTGGTCTTCGGCTTCGTACGTGTAATGACCGAGGTTCCGCGATTTCCGTTGTCCCCGTTCCTTTCGCCATCGTTTTGCATCCGGATCGGCTTTGCGATCATTTTCATTCATTCCTCGATCAGTCCGATGGTGCATGGGAGGATGCTTTACCCACCGAATATCTGAAACACTAACTTAGTTCATAATGCTGCGATTTTAAGCCCCTTGTTCCCGACTGCAATCACAATTCCGCAGGACTTGACGCAAACGCCAAAAAAGTCCCGGACTATTTCTTGAACAGAGCAGAAAACAAAAAAGACCGGCCGCAAGTGCGTAGCCGGTCTTCGTTTTTCAAGGGGTGCGCCACAAGGCGCATGGAATCAGGCAGCGGCGGGCGTCGCCTGTGCGGCAGCTTTCGCGGCCTTCACGACCGGTGCCGGAACCTGCGCCTCGTAGGACTTGTAGGCGCCCTTGGCGAGGTCGGAATACATGTCGCCCATCTTGGTGGCTTCGGCGACGAAGCTTTCATAGGACGATTTCACGAAACTGCTCTGCAGGTCGAAGGCAGCCTCGATGCTGCGAACGCCTGACAGCGCCTCGAAATGCCTGACGGTGTCTTCAAACGATTTCTTGGAATATTCGACGGCTTCGGTGGCAATTGCCTGGAAGCCCTTGGCGCTATCCGAATAGCTCTTGAGCATCGTGTCCATGGCTTCCTTGCTCTTGCGGCTCGTATCGTCAAAGTTGAACATGCGCATCCTCCTCTTCGGCTCTGCAGCAAAAATGGTAGCCACAAACCATCAGGAGTCAAGAGATTTTGTGCGATGCAAAACGACTCATGCGTGCATTCGCGATGCCGCATATTGTCCGAAAAAAGATGAACGTACGTCGATCGTTGATTTTGCAGACATATATCAGTCAGGCGCAACCAGAGGCTTCGCCGGTAGCCAGCGAAGCCTCGAAACACATTGCTTTTAACGGCTCAGTCTAGCAGATCGGCGGGCACCTTGCCGCCGTTCTCGGAGAGCTTCTTCATCAGCGCCTTGTGCAGGAACATGTTCATCTTGGCGGAGTCGCCTGTGTCACCTGAGTAGCCGAGCTCGGCTGCCAGTTCCTTGCGCTCGGCAAGGCTTGCATCCATGCCGACGGCCTTCATGAGATCGACGATCGAGCGGCGCCAATCGAGTTTCTGGCCGCTTTTCTTCACGGCAGCATCGAGGATCGGAACGATATCGACGGCGGTCGCTGCCGCCTTTGGCGCAGCGGAAGCCGCGGGTGCGGGTGCCGCGGCGGCAGACGCAGCTGTGGGCGCTGCTGACGGCGGGGCCGGAGTTGCGGCCGGTTCAACCTTCGGCGCGGCTGCCGCCGTAACGGGAGCCGCTTTCGCCTCCCCGAAAATCGCGTGCTTGATCTTGTCGAAAATTCCCATGTCCCAGGCCTCCATGATGATTGATCGCATTCGCAATCACTAAAATGGAGCAGAGAGCGGCGCGATCCAGCGGCTAGGACCGATTGCGTGCCATAAAACGCAAACGGGCCGCAAAGCGGCCCGTCACGCAATGTCAATCGGCGCCGGATCAGAGATCGACGTCGAGGATCGCCATCGAGAAGTTATAGGAGCGGTCGCCGTCCTCGTCGTCGATATAGACGACACCCAGGAACTCCTCGCCGAGGTAAACTTCAGCCGAGTCGTTCTTGCGCGGGCGCGCCTTGACGACGATCTCCGGGTTGAGCGTTTTCTTGAAGTAGGCGTCGAGCTTCTTGAGTTCTTCGGGCTTCACACTTGATCTCCTAGCGGTCTCTGGTGGCCGCTTCTTGCACACGAAAAGTGGCGCTGTAAAGGTTGAGACAGGCCAACGTACCCGGCTTTCCCCTTGCGATTTTCACCAGCTTTTTTCAGCCTCTGCGAATATGACCGGCTCAGATATCCGCGCCGATCACCTGGTCCATGACGCGCGACGGCTCCGAACACCCTGCGGTTCCAACGACCTTCGCCGGCACGCCTGCGACAGTCGTCTTCGGCGGAACGGCCTTCAAGACCACTGAGCCCGCTGCAACGCGCGAGCAGTAGCCGATCTCGATATTGCCGAGGATCTTCGCCCCGGCTCCGATCAGCACGCCGCTGCCGATTTTCGGATGGCGGTCTGCACCTTCCTTGCCGGTACCGCCGAGCGTCACGCCATGCAGGATCGAGACGTTGTCGCCGATCACGGCCGTCTCGCCGACGACGAGACCGGTCGCGTGGTCGAGGAAGATGCCTCTGCCGATCCGGGCCGCCGGATTGATATCCGTCTGGAAGACGCTGGACGAACGGCTCTGCAGATAGAGCGCCAGATCACGGCGTCCACGGTTGAGCAGCCAGTGGGCCAGACGATGCGTCTGCAGGGCATGGTAGCCCTTGAAATAGAGCACGGCTTCCATGAAGCGGAGGCATGCGGGATCGCGGTCATAGATCGCCTGGATATCGACGCGCAGGATGTCGCTCCATTCCGGCCAGTCCGACAGCATTTCGTCGAAGGCCTGGCGCAGCAGCGTTGCCTGCATGTCCGGGTGGTCGAGGCGTTCACAGATACGGTGGATGACGCATTCTTCCAGCGAGCGGTGATTGATCACCGTCGAATAAAGGAAAGCCGCCAGTACCGGATCCTTCTCGGCAGCAATGCGCGCCTCTTCGCGCAGGCTGTCCCAGATCGGATCCATCACCTTGAGCGGGCTTGCAGCTTCAAGAGGACGAATGTCTGTCTTCGCGACCATTACCGGTCTCCTCATTTCCCGTGGGAACGTCAGTGTATAGAGCAAAACGGCTGTAACATAAATGGGTCGGGCCGCCAGCGCTTTCTAGAATGATTTTTCCGTGAATATCCGCTCAACAGCGGCATGTCACCGTCAGGCGACCTTCTCGTAAAACTCCAGAACCGCTTTCTTGAAAACCCTGTCGCCGACAGCCAGCATATGGTCGCGGCCCGGGATATCGAGCGCTTCGGCATTCGGCATCAGGGCGGCAAGCTCCTGAGGCGAACCCGCAATGTCGTCCTTTGTTCCGACGCCAATCAGCGTCGGCGCTTCGATCTTGCCCATGTCGGCGCGGGCGACGAGATCGCGGGATCCTCGAATACACATGGCCAGCGCCTCGCGGTCGCTTTTCGTCTGCTCTGCAAAGGCGCGGAACATCCGGCCGCGGTCGTGTGTCACGGTATCGAGCGACGGCGCCAGCAGCGCGTCGGCGATCGGATCCCAGTCGCCGACGCCATCGGTCATGCCGATGCCGAGGCCACCGAGCACCAGCGAGCGGACGCGGTGCGGATTGGCGAGCGCCGCAAAGACAGAAATGCGCGCGCCCATCGAATAGCCCATGACGTTTGCTTCGGGGATGCCGAGATGATCGAGAAGCGCCATCGCGTCCGCCGCCATGATCCACGGGCGGTAGGCTTCGGCATCGTGCGGCTTGTCGCTGGCGCCGTGGCCGCGGTTGTCCATGGCGATCACGCGGTAACCTGCATCGCCCAGCGTTTTCAGCCAGCCCGGATGCACCCAGTTGACGCTCGCCGTCGACGCAAACCCGTGAATGAGCAGGACCGGCGCGCCATTCGGGTCGCCTTCGTCGAAATAGGCGAGTTTCAGGCCGTCATGCGTGAAGCTGGAGAATGCAGGCGTATTCAAATTCATAAAGGCAGGCCCCTGTTTGCGCCGGACCATATTTTATCGCTGCCGCGAGGTGAACCCCGGCGGGCAAAAAACCATGCGGCTTGCGGCGCTTTGGCTCTACACATTTGCGGCGAAGGACGGTAATGTCCGGCCAAATTTCAAAGCATTCGGAGACAGACATGGCCGGCCACAGCATTCCTCACTTCCAGAACGACGGCGGACACCGCGTGATCGAAGTCGGCGTGAAGGAATTCATGTGCACCGGCGCATCCGTGCCGTTCGACCATCCGCATATCTTCATCGACATGGGCGACGACAACGAAAAGGTCTGTTCCTATTGCTCGACGCTGTTTCGTTTCAATGGCGCGCTGAAGGCCAACCAGACGAACCCGGCCGGCTGCGTCTTCCATGTGAAGGCCGCCTGATCATTCTCTCCTGAAGATCGGACAAACGATGCCGGTCGAGCACGCCGCCATTGCGGGCGCAGGAATTGCAGGGCTGACAGCCGCGCTGGCGCTGGCCAAACGGGGCATCCGTTCCGATATTTTCGAACAGGCCGGCGAACTGGCAGAGGTCGGTGCCGGCCTGCAGCTTTCCCCCAACGCGTCGCGCATTCTCCGTGAACTCGGTGTTCTCGCCGAGATCGAAAAATGTTGGCTTGAGCCGGAAATGATCCGGCTCGTTGCGGGCGACACGTTGCGGCAGCTCGCCGCCGTTCCCGCCGGCCGTTTCGCCCGTGAGCGATGGGATGCCCCCTACGGCGTCCTGCACCGTGCAACGCTTCAGCGCGTGCTTCTGGACACGGTGCGCGCCAACCCGCTCTGCCAGCTGCATCTCGGCACTCCGATCGAATCCGCAGGTTTGCCGTCTAATGGCCCGGGCGTGCTGATCGGCGCCGACGGCGTCTGGTCGAAGACGCGAGCCTCGATCGATGCTTCGCCCTCGCCCCGATTTTCAGGCAACATCGCCTATCGCTTCACGATCACAGCCGCCGCAGCACCTGACTTTCTCGACAGGAACAGCGTCTCGGCGTTTCTCGGTGGATCGGTGCATCTCGTCTGCTATCCGCTGAAGGAATCGGCGAGCTTCAATCTCGTCGCCATCACCAGCGGCAATGAAAGCACTGAGCGGTGGGACAGTGGCACGGCAAGTCACCAGCTGGAGACTTTGCGTTCGCGCTTCCGCGGCTGGCATCCCGAAGCTCTGGCCCTGCTTCGCAATATCGAGCCGACCTATTGGCCGCTCTACGAAGCATCCGAGGGATCGTGGCAGGACGGGCGCGACCGCGTGCTGATCGGCGACGCTGCGCATGCGATGATGCCGTTTGCCGCCCAGGGCGCGGCCATGGCAATCGAAGATGCCTATGAGCTGGCTTATTTTCTGGGCAGCAATCCCATCGAGCAGGCCCTGCCCCGCTTCGAGGCGCATCGGGGCCCGCGGATCGCCAAGATCCGCAAGCGCGGCGCATTCAACCGCTTTGCCTATCACGCCCGCGGCCCGGTCAGGATCGGGCGTGATATCGTCTTGTCGATGAAACCGCCGCAAAGCCTCGCGGCGGATCTTGACTGGATTTACGGCTACCGGCCGCTCGGCTGATCAGACGGCCTTTGCCGCCGCAAAGCCGCGTTCGATATCGGCCTTGATATCGGCAACGTCTTCCAGACCGATCTGCAGGCGGATCAGCGGGCCGCCTTCCGGCGCCTTGGCGATACGGCGGTCGTTCAGGTTGACGTGAACGGCCAGGCATTCGAAGCCGCCCCAGGACCAGCCGAGCCCGAAGATGCTGAGCGCATCGAGGAAGGCATGAGCCTTCGCCTTGTATTGCTTGGCGGAATCGACCTTGAGCACGAAGGAGAAGATGCCGCTGGCGCCCTTGAAGTCACGCTTCCAGATGTCGTGACCCTTGAAGCTCGGCAGGGCCGGATGCAGCACCTTGGCCACCTCTTCGCGGCCTTCCAGCCACTTGGCAAGGGCCAGCGCGCTTTCATTGTGACGCTCCAGGCGGATACCCATGGTGCGCAGTCCGCGAAGCACCTGATAGGCGTCGTCAGGTGCGCCGCAGATGCCGAGCGTGACGTTGGCTTCTTTCAGCTGCTCCCAATGCTTGGCATTGGCCGAAACGGTGCCCATCAGGATATCGGAATGGCCGGCCGGATATTTGGTCGCCGCGTGGATCGAGATATCGACGCCGAAATCGAGTGGGCGGAAATAGACGGGGGTGGCCCAGGTATTGTCCATGGCAACGATGGCGCCATGCTTGTGGGCAATTGCGGCAATCGCCGGAATGTCCTGCATCTCGAACGTGTTCGAGCCGGGCGCTTCCGTATGGACGAGCCTGGTATTCGGCTTGAAAAGCTGCTCGATGCCGGCACCGATGGCCGGGTCGTAATATTCGACCTCGACGCCCATGCGCGTCAGCATGGTGTCGCAGAAATGGCGGGTCGGCGTGTAGACGGAATCGACGATTAGCGCGTGATCGCCCGAAGACAGAAATGCCAGGAACGGCACGGTAACGGCAGCAAGGCCCGACGGCACGAGGATCGTGCCCGCGGAACCTTCGAGCGCGTCGATCGCCTCACAGAGTGCATCGGTGGTCGGCGTACCGCGGGTGCCATACGTGTATTTCTGCCCGCGCGTCTCCATCGCCTTGGCATTCGGAAACAGCACCGTCGATGCGTGCACGACGGGCGGATTGACGAAACCGTGGTATTCCGAAGGGTCGTTGCCGATATGCGAGAGGCGGGTGTTGATACCGGCGTTCTGCAGGAGACCGTCTTTGTCTTTCATAGTCTGAAATAGCCTTTGGCGAGGGATGCAATGGGCGAGTTTTGGACCTCAGGAAAAGTCGGGTCAACCCCGTAGCCGCGACGGGCCGAAAATTACCCGGAACGTTACTTTCGCAGATATATCAGTGAATTGCGCGGTATTTTTCCGCAAAACACTGCCCAAATACTATCCAACTGCCTATCAGAACGGCGCATTTTGCCAAAATGCCGAATTTTGCCGCATTTATTAGCCGCGACACTTGACCGTATTGGCATTTGCGACTGTGATAGAACCACTCGCGCCGGGAGGGTGTCGAGAAATTGGGGGGACAGGGTTTTCTTCGCCTCTCCTCCCACAAAAACATAAGACAACAGATAAAAGGTTGGGAAAAATGAAGATTAAGCTCCTGTCCGCCGCCGTCGGCGCAGCAGTTTTCGCTCTTGGCGCCCATGCGGCCTCGGCAACCACTCTTGAAGACGTGAAGGCAAAGGGCTTCGTTCAGTGCGGCGTCAACTCGGGCCTCCTGGGTTTCGCGCAGCCTGACGCATCCGGCAACTGGGCCGGCTTCGACGTTGATTTCTGCAAGGCCGTCGCTTCCGCCGTCTTCGGCGACCCGACCAAGGTCAAGTACACGCCTCTGTCCGCCAAGGACCGCTTCCCGGCCCTGCAGTCTGGCGAAGTCGATGTTCTCTCGCGTAACACCACCTGGACGATCAACCGCGACACCGCTCTCGGCTTCAACTTCCGTCCGGTCACCTATTACGACGGTCAGGGCTTCATGGTTCGCAAGAGCCTGAACGTGAAGTCGGCTCTCGAACTCTCCGGCGCCGCTGTGTGCGTACAGTCCGGCACCACGACCGAGCTCAACCTCGCCGACTACTTCAAGTCCAACAACCTTCAGTACAATCCGGTCGTTTTCGAGAAGCTCGAAGAAGTCAACGCTGCCTATGATTCCGGCCGTTGCGACGTCTACACGACCGACCAGTCCGGCCTCTACTCGCTGCGTCTGACGCTGAAGAACCCTGACGAGCACATGATCCTTCCGGAGATCATCTCCAAGGAGCCGCTCGGCCCGGCAGTGCGCCAGGGTGACGACCAGTGGTTCGATATCGTTTCGTGGACGGCTTACGCCCTGGTGAACGCTGAAGAATTCGGCATCACCCAGGCAAATGTCGACGAGATGAAGAATTCGCCGAACCCGGATATCAAGCGCTTCCTCGGCACCGAAGCCGATACCAAGATCGGTACCGACCTCGGCCTGACCAACGAGTGGGCCTACAACATCATCAAGGGCGTCGGTAACTACGGTGAAGTCTTTGAACGCAACGTCGGTCAGGGCAGCCCGCTGAAGATCGCACGCGGCCTGAACGCATTGTGGAACAAGGGCGGCATCCAGTACGCACCGCCGGTTCGCTAAGCTTTCGACAAGAATGCCGGAAAGGCGGGAAACCGCCTTTCCATCTTCAAAGAAAAAAAGCCCAAAAACGGGCACATAGGGGATTAGGCTCGGCATGACGCAAGAGGCTGTGCACACGACACCTTTGCCGGAGAGCCGCTGGACGCTCCAGTCGGCACTTTACGACCCCAAATTCAGGGGCATCTTTTTCCAGGTTCTGACCGTACTTCTGCTCGTGCTGTTCGTGGCATGGGTCGCTCACAACACCGCGCTCAACCTGCAGCGCAGCAATACGGCATCTGGTTTCGCATTTCTCAACGGACGCGCCGGCTTCGAGATCGGCCAGTCGCTGATCCCGTATTCGAGCGATTCGACATATGGCCGCGCGCTCGTCGTCGGTATACTCAACACCATTCTGGTCGCCGTGACCGGCATCATCACCGCGACGATCATCGGCTTCGTCGTCGGCATCGGGCGCCTGTCGCACAACTGGCTGATCGCCAAGCTGTGCACCGTCTATGTCGAGGTGTTCCGCAACATCCCGCCGCTGCTCGTCATCTTCTTCTGGTATTCCGGAGTTCTGGCCGTGCTGCCGCAGCCGCGCGAATCCGTGCATCTGCCGTTCAGCATGTTCCTGAACAACCGTGGCCTCGCCTTCCCGAAGCCGATCTTCGATACCGGCATGTGGGCTGTCCTCGCAGCCTTAGTGATCGGCATCGTCGCCACTGTGATCATCGCCCGCTGGGCGCATAAGCGCCAGGCGGCAACGGGCAAGCAGTTCCATACGATCTGGGTGTCGATCGGGCTGATCGCCGGCCTGCCGATCCTGGCCTTCCTGGCGGCGGGTCTGCCGATGACCTTCGACGTTCCTGTCGCGGGCAAGTTCAATCTGACCGGCGGCTCCGTCGTCGGGCCGGAATTCATGTCGCTGTTCCTGGCGCTGTCCTTCTACACCGCGGCCTTCATCGCCGAAATCGTGCGTGCCGGTATCCGGGGCGTGCCGAAGGGACAGTCGGAAGCCGCAGGCGCGCTCGGTCTGCATCCCTCCTCCGTCACCCGCCTCGTCGTGGTGCCGCAGGCCTTCCGCATCATCATCCCGCCACTTACCAGCCAGTATCTCAACCTGACCAAGAACTCATCGCTGGCAATCGCCGTCGGCTTCTCGGATCTCGTTGCCGTCGGCGGTACGACGCTCAACCAGACCGGCCAGTCGATCGAAGTCGTGGTCATTTGGATTGCCGTCTACCTCACCCTCAGCATTCTGACGTCGCTGTTCATGAACTGGTTCAACGGCAAAATGGCACTGGTGGAGAGATAAGATGTCGGGTTCCAACATTTCTTTCGTCCGCAACGCCATGCTGCAGCCGGAACCGGCTCCATCCAGCGAACGCGGCGCAATCGCCTGGATCAGGCGCAACCTGCTGGCGACGCCGAAGGACATCATCCTGACGGTGATCGCCATCGCAGTTCTCGCCTGGGTGCTGCCGCACATGATCAACTGGCTGTTCATCCAGGCCGTCTGGACCGGTACGGACCGCACCTTCTGCGCCACCACCGTTCAGGGCGGCACGCAGCCGGATGGCTGGAGCGGCGCCTGCTGGGCGTTCGTCAACGCAAAGCTCGACCAGTTCGTCTATGGCCGCTACCCGCTCAGCGACCGCTGGCGTCCGACGCTTGTTTTCATCATGTTCGCCGCCCTGCTGGTGCCGATGCTGATGCCGTCGATGCCGCGCAAGGGGCTGAACGCGCTGCTGCTCTTCGTGGCGCTGCCGCTCGTTTCGCTCTGGCTGCTGTATGGCGGTCTCGGCCTCGAAGTCGTGGAAACCCCGCTCTGGGGCGGCCTTCTCGTGACGCTCGTCGTCTCATTCGTCGGCATCGCGGTCTCCCTGCCCTTCGGCATCATCCTGGCGCTCGGGCGCCGTTCGAAGATGCCTGTCGTGAAGATGGTCTGCGTCATCTTCATCGAAGTCATCCGCGGCATTCCGCTGATTACCGTCCTGTTCATGGCCAGCGTCATGTTGCCGCTGTTCCTCCCGCAGGGCTGGAACGTCGACAAGCTGCTGCGCGCCGTGATCGGCGTGTCGATCTTCGCGTCGGCCTATATGGCAGAGGTCATCCGCGGCGGTCTGCAGGCCATTCCGAAGGGCCAGTACGAAGGCGCGGATTCGCTTGGATTGGGCTATTGGCAGAAGATGCGCCTGATCGTGCTGCCTCAGGCGATCAAGCTCGTCATCCCTGGCATCGTCAATACGTTCATCGGCATGTTCAAAGATACCTCGCTGGTCTCGATCATCAGCATGTTCGACCTGCTCGGCATCGTCCGTCTGAACTTCTCCGACGGCAACTGGGCATCGGCCGTAACACCGTTGACAGGTCTGATCTTTGCGGGTTTTGTCTTCTGGATTTTCTGCTTCGGCATGTCTCGCTATTCGGTGTTCATGGAACGCCATCTCGACACCGGCCACAAACGATAAGAATTGAGGGTAACAAATATGGCTGAAGCTCAAACCAAGAAGCTCACCGTCTCCACGACCGAAGTGGCGGTCGATATCGTCAACATGAACAAGTGGTATGGCGATTTCCACGTTCTGCGCGACATCAACCTGAAGGTCATGCGCGGCGAGCGCATCGTCATCGCCGGTCCGTCGGGTTCCGGCAAGTCGACGATGATCCGCTGCATCAACCGTCTGGAAGAGCACCAGAAGGGTCAGATCGTCGTCGATGGCACCGAGCTTACCAACGACCTGAAGAAGATCGACGAAGTGCGGCGCGAAGTCGGGATGGTGTTCCAGCACTTCAACCTCTTCCCGCATCTGACGATCCTGGAAAACTGCACGCTGGCGCCGATCTGGGTGCGCAAGATGCCAAAGAAGCAGGCGGAAGAAGTCGCCATGCACTTCCTGAAGCGCGTCAAGATTCCGGAACAGGCCAACAAATATCCGGGCCAGCTCTCCGGTGGCCAGCAGCAGCGCGTGGCGATCGCCCGCTCGCTCTGCATGAATCCGAAGATCATGCTGTTCGATGAGCCGACCTCGGCACTCGATCCTGAAATGATCAAGGAAGTTCTGGATACGATGGTCGGTCTGGCCGAAGAAGGCATGACCATGCTCTGCGTCACCCACGAAATGGGCTTTGCCCGCCAGGTCGCCAACCGCGTCATCTTCATGGACCAGGGCCAGATCGTCGAGCAGAATTCGCCGGCCGAATTCTTCGACAATCCGCAGCACGAGCGCACCAAGCTGTTCCTCAGCCAGATCCTGCATTAAGCGGATAACAGATCAGAAAAAGCCGCCGGAGCGATCCGGCGGCTTTTTTGTTTGCGGCTTTAGCGGGATGCCAGCGTCCGTAGCATCTTGCAGAGACCGGTCAGCCCGGCATCATAGCCACCAGAGGCAATGTCGCGGCAGCGAACCAGCATCTTCCGCTGATCGCTGGCATCCATCCTGCTGAACTCGCGGGTAACCGCACTCGGCGTCATCCCGCTTCCACTGCCGCCACTGGATGCACCACCACCGGACGAGCCGCCGCCGATACCAAGGCCGAGATTGGCGCCTGCGCCATTGCCGATATTTGCGCCCGCATTGGCATTGATGCCGTTCGATCCGCCGATCGACGCCGTGACATCCGTATCGAGGATATTACCATTGCTGCCGCCGAGAGTTGCGCCGGCATTGGCGTTCACACCGCTGCCGCCGCCAGCCGATACGCCGGCATCGACGTCTGCGAGGTTGCCACTGCCGCCCGCATTGGCGCCGACCGCCGCATTGACGCCATTGCTGCCGCCAACACTGGCTTTCACATCGGCATCAACGAGACCGCCGGACCCGCCGACCGTGGCGTTGGTATTCGCATTGATGCCACCGGAGCCGCCGACAGAAGCGCCGACATTGGCGCCAAGGCCGCCGGAACTTCCGGAGCCGAGGCCGACACTGGCATTGACGCCGTTGCTGCCGCCGATAGAGATATCGAGAGCGTGCACAGAACTGACCGGCATGACGAAAATCGAGCAGGCGGATGCAAGGACGGCGATCGCGGTCCTCGAATGAGCGTAGGTCATGATATTCCTCCGTTTTCTCAATGCCGGATCACCGGCAGCCGAAAATCGACGGAACGCGCGCACCTTCGATCAGATGGACAGGGCCTCCAGCCCGGTCCTTGGACACGGCCGTTGGCGGGTCCGTGGACTTGGCCATCGCGGTCAGGTCCATGAAAAGCGAACGCAGTAATATTAGCATTGTTTCACGCAACAATGAGCCACGGTTACCGCGAAGCAAAGATCCGGCCAAAGCGTGCCGGAAGCATACACTTCTTCGTCAACAGGCGGCGGTTGGCGAATCGCTGTGATACCGGCCATAGACAAGAGCGAGCGAAAGCCTAATTGCCTGAGATAACAAACAACCGACGGAGCGCCCGATGAAACTCTCTCTTGCCGCAGCGATCATCGCGGGTGCTGTTCTTTCTGGCTGCACTGCGACCGGCGATATCTCCGGCCCAGGCCTGGCACCGATCCCGGGCAGCATCACCTATAATGGCCAACCCCGGACGAAGCTGACCAAGTCGCCGATCGGCTCGCAGTTTCCGCACACCTTCGTGGACAATCGCGGCCGCGAGGTCGAGGAAACCTACATCATCCGGCCGGACCGCAGCCTGATGATCGCCAATCGCGTCTATCGCCCGATCTTCCGCTGGAACGATTGATTCCGGCAAACAGGCCTGCGTTTCCGGTGGCGCTCCTGCTCTCGTCCCTTGCCGCATGGAACGGCTCTGCGATGCAGTCACGGGCCGGACAGCGGCAACAGCAATGACCGCCTCGGGAACAAATAAGCGTGAATGTCAGTTTCCCTCCCATGTGAAGAGGAGAAGAGACAATGACATACGACCCGAACAACCTGAATGACCCGAACCGTCCGCTGGATCCGGCGGGCACTCCCGACTACCGCGCCACCCCTGTCCGCGCTGAAAAATCCAACGCCTGGGTCGGCTGGGTGGCAGCGATCGCCGTGGTCGCCGTCGCGGCCTTTGCCTATACGGAGTGGAACGGCACGCCGACTACCGACCCGCAGACGACGGCATCGACGCAATCGGAACCGGCAGCACCGGCACCGGCTCCCGTAAAGCCGATGGCACCGGCCGATACAAACGCTACTCCGGCCCCGGCTACGCCGCCCGCAGCCGGTGGCAACACCCCGCAGTAAGCGAGAAAAGGCCCGGTTCATCACCGGGCCTTTTTCAATCATCATGCCTTCGGCATCATGTGCATTAAGCTTACCGGCTAACCGTCCGGCGAAGAACGCGTTGAAGCCGCGGCACGCCGGAGGCATACAATGCCTCACGCCCCTCGTAGCTCAACGTCAGAGCAGCTGCGCCGTTAGCAGCCGATCCAGGTTCAATTCCTCGGCAGGGGCACCAAGGCGCCGCTTTTGCGTTCAAAATTTTCGGAAAAAGAATTGGCGACCCCTGCAGGACTGCCAATTACTCAGATTTATCAAGCAAAAACAGTGAAAATGGCATGAAGTGAGGGGAAATTAGGTGCGATTGATTTTGTTTTGGAATTTTATCCGGCGCCCCTCACTGCTAGACTGAAACGAATGCCCTACCAACCCCTCTACCGCTGGCGCCGAACCAGGATCGACGAGAACGATCCGCCGGACGATAACGACTGGTCCGGATATGACGGCGAGGTTTGCATCGGCCGAATCCAGAAACAGCTGCACGGGCCGATGAAGGGGAAGTGGATGTGGAACCTGCTCGCCACCCACGTTAAGCTACGGATCATGCCGCAATCGGGCTTCATAGACGAAGGCCGAGAGGCTATGCGCAAGGTGGAGGAGAGGTATCACGCGCTGATGCGAGCGAATGATCAGAGGGGGAGCAAGGATGGGTGATCTCGATCGACCCCAACAGACGACATCCGGTCATCATGAGCATTTCTGCTCGCACCCTGGCTGCTCGAAATGGGGAGGCTACGGGTTCTCGTCGTCAAAGGCTATCGAGACCAGATGGTGGTGCTGGGAGCACTACCCGCACAAGGAACCTATTCGGCTGAAGCCGCGTTCATAGGGCGCTGGCTCGCGTTCCTCTGCCAGCTATGTCACTCTCGCGACTTGCCCCGCCCTCAAGCGGGGCTTTCTTTATTCGAGCTCGTGGATTGCCGCTTCATCTGCCGCATCCCGCAGACCCTTGTAGCTCGCATGTCGAAGCTTTCCATCAGCCGTCCAAGCCCGATACTCGATCTCAGCTATCAGCCGCGGTCGTGTCCAGATGATGTTCTTGCGACGGCCGGCATACTCGATCGCCGGTTTCTTGGTAGCCAGCTTGTCTAACTCCTCGCGCAGTTTCCACGTCGCGGCTTCCTTGAACCCGGTTCCGACCGATCCAACGTAGACCAGCTTTCCGCCGCTCTTGCCTGCCAGTAGGAGCGATCCGATACCCGCCCTTGCCGACATCGAGTGCTCATAGCCGACGATCGCGAAGCTGTCGGATTGGATGCACTTGACCTTCACCCAATCTCCGAGCCGCCCGCTGCGGTAGGCGCTGTGGCGATCCTTGGCGATGATTCCCTCTAGGCCGTGCTCGCAGGCCGCACGAAGTAATGCCGCTCCATCTGCCTCGACCTCCTGCGAAAGGCGGATAGCACCCTCGCTTTCGGGAACGATTCCTTCGAGCAAGTGACGGCGGGATGCCAGGTCCGTCCCAGTGAGATCGTGACCATCGAAATACAGCAGGTCGAAGGCCATGAAGATGCTCTCGGCAGACGTCGCCTTCCCGCCGCGGCCGCCGAGCGACTGCTGAAGGGCGCTGAAATCCGATCGGCCTTGCTCGTCGAGAACGACCGCCTCGCCATCAAGGATGGCCGTGGACACGCCGAGCTCGCGCGCGGCGGCTTCGATGAGGGGGAAGCGGTGGGTCCAGTCGTGGCCGCCTCTGGTGAGGATACGGACGCCGGACGGCTCAATGTGAACGGCAAGACGATAGCCGTCCCATTTGATCTCGTAGGCCCACTGGTCGCCCTTTGGCGGCTTGGTCTTGAGAAGGGCCAGGCACGGTTCTATACGTGCCGGCATTGGATCGAAGGGAAGGTTTGGCTGCGCAAGATCGCGCGGCTTGCGTGGCCGGGATCGAACCGGCTGATCGGCTTCGCGGAGAAGCGGCTTTGACTTCGGCGGCTTGGTCATGCCGCGAGTTCATCAGCAAATGCTTAAAATGCCATTGAAAAGTTGGCGGTCAGTCAAACCGCAAGCAGATACAGGCCTGCGTAGAGCGCCAGGGCAAACAAGAGCACTGCTTTTGGATTGAGCAACATCGTTGGCATCCCGGTCGGACGGCGGATGAGGCAGTATGCCACCAGGAATCTCAAGTGTCACGCCACACTCAATGCAGTATGTCCGGATACGTACGAAGCGCCCCGTCATGCTGATGCCACGGGACTCTCATCATTCGATGTGATTAGTTCCCGCTGCTGATGCGTCTTGGCGGACACCTTGGCGCATGGAGGGCTCGCCTGTGTAATGAGTGGCGAGCCCTTTTTCATGGAGTGATCAGAAACGGGATCGGCGGCGATGTGACATTGATCGGCCAGCCGATGCGGTGGATCACGTTGCAATAGTAGTTCAGATCGACCTCGTACCAAGCCGGGCCAAGCGCGGCCGCAAGCGGGATCGTGATCGATCGCTGATAAGTCTCCTTGCCGGCGAGCAGCTGGACACCCACCGTATAGGACGGGATAGCGTGCCGCGTGCCCTCGGCATCTACCAGCCAGCGCTTTGTCACTGCCGGGCATATGCGTGTTCTGAATACCTTGAACTCGACATCCAATACCCCGCCTCGGCCGACTTCCGGCTGCAAGGCTTTGGCGCCCTCGTAGGTGATCGGCGGTACGCGATCGAGGATCATCGATGCCAGCGAGTAGCTGCCGAAGAAGGCGAGCCCAAGCATCAGGCCAGCAGCGATCTTGATAGTCGTTTTCATCCCTTCGGTGCTCCTGCGGTAAAGAAAACCTTCACTGCAGCCGCCGCCCCTGCCCCAGCCACGATGAAGCCAAAGAACCACATGCCGAAGCGGCCAAACCGCTTCATGGTCCGGAGGTTCTCAAGACTGTCCGACATCGTCTCGAAGTCCGCTTTCGTGAAGCGCTTGATCAGATAGTCAAACTTCTCGCGCTCCTCCTGATCGAGGTTGGCGATCTGCTCGAGATTGGCTATTTCGCTGTCCCGAACCCCGGCGAGAAAGAGCCTCATCCTGGGGCTCAGGTCTGGCAGACGTTTAGGCAATGCTGGGTTCTGTTCCATCGCTTCATTCCCTGCCATCCCTTGCCCTAGCCCTTTCAATGCCATGCCATAAGAAAAGCCGCCCTTATGAGCGGCTCGGAGTGTTCGGTTGCCCCATATGAATGGGGCGCTGGGTGTTGCTTGGCCTGGAGCACATGGTAGCTTCCCCGCCATCTGGAGGAGCCCTATGGCAATCAACATCGATCTCACCGAGAGCCAGCCTGACTTTCAGGCCCGAATTGCAACAGCGTCCATCGAGGATCTGGAAGAAGCTATAATCAGATACAACGGCGTGGCTACCACCGTCGCCGAGGTCAACCTTATGAGGATTGAACTCTACCGCCGACAGAGGACCGTGACGTGGAAACTATCAACAGAAACCCGTGTGATCGCTTGGTTAGCGCTCGCACTGACCTTAGCGCAGCTAGTTTTACAGCTTTACCAAGGGTAAGATGATCTCCCGGACAGCCTTTGCGGCACTCTGACCTGGCGTCGATCATCGGCTGACATCCGCGACCTGGGCTGCCTGCCCAGCTATCGTTATTTCGAGCCGAGCGGCTTCTTCGCCTTGAAGCGTCCGTAGAGAGCGTAAAGGCCGCCGACCAGTGGAAGTGCGGCCATCACGACCGTCAGCACGGTGCCCTGCAGTTCAGCCGGGAACACGATACCGAAGGCCCCGAGAACCACGGCCAGCAGCGAGATGAGCGAGCCCCAGAACACGCGCGACCGATAGAACGGCTCGGTGTTCGTCGAATGGACGATGGCGTCGATCAGCGGCGTGAGCGCGGCGACAATGGCCGGGACAGCGCTGATGTCCGCCCTCACCTCAGGCTTGGAAACGGCGGTCGCCACGACGGCGGCGACCTGGTTGGTGACTTCCTGCTTTGTGTCCGCCACGGCCGCTACTCCGCTGCTGGTGTCGAAGCTGGCGGCGACGCTTGCGACACCGAGACCGAGCTCTGGACCACCGGCTGCTGCGTCGCCGCTGTCACTGTCGGCGCCGGGGTTATCTTTTTTTTTGAGGCCAGATAGCTGGCGGCGATAGCCTGATAGGCCGCGTCGACCTCGTCGCTCATGGCGTCGAGCGCGTCGAGCTGATCGGCTGTCAGGCCCGTTCCCTTCGATTTCACCGCAGTGATGATGTTCTGAACGGATGCGAGAACCGTCTGGCTGAGCGAGCCCAGCAGCGGCATCAACTGGGTCAGGCCAGCGATGATGGAGTTGACGGCGGCATTGTTGACGTTGAGCGCCGAAAGCAGCCCCTGGATCATCGACAGGAGCGCGAGCGCGAGTGCTTCATAGTTCATCGGTCTGTTCTCCCGTTGGGCTTAGCGCTTGTCGTATGTGGCAAGCAGGGTCTGGAGTGTGCTGCTGGCGGTTACGAGGGCGTCATAGGTGCCCTTGTCGCCCAGTGAGCCGGGATGCTCGCGCAAGAAGCTCTTCAGCGTGTTGCGGGCCGTCGTGCCGCTGTCGATCGCGGGCATGATCTTGTTCTGGATGGCATCGTCATCGCAGCCGGCCGGCGTCGGGTTCGGCGTGCAATAAGCGATATATCCGGTAGCCGCGGTCTTCACGATGTTGAAGCCGTTGATCGCGACGTTGATGGTCTGGGCCGGGACGGTCGAGGTGGTGACCGCGTCATAGGCCGTCTTGATGTTCGCGCAGGAGCTGAGCGCAAGGCACAGAGCTACGGCGGCGAATCCGATGGATCGCATCATGGGGAGGTTTCCTTGTGGTGGAGAGTTAAGCGGCGAGAGCGGCGAGCGTCTTCGGCCCGGCCTTGCCGTCTGTTGAAAGCCTGGATGCTTTCTGAAAAGCGACGACGGCAGACTCGGTGCCGTAGCCAAAGATGCCATCGGCCTTGCCGGGCTTGTAGCCGAGGGCTGCCAGGCGCTGCTGCAACTGCATGACCGGGCTGCCGCGCTCGCCGCGTTCGAGGATGCCATCGGACATGGCATTGACCTCTTCGGCGGTCGGCATGGTGGCGTTGCCGCCGCTGGCATATCGACCGGTTTCAAGCAGAATGGCTTCATCACGGCGCCGCGCAACAAGACCGGCAAGAACCCTGCCGTTCTGCGTGGTCGCCGTGTTGCGCAGGTACATCGCGGCCTCCTGATAGTCGCCGATCTTCATCTCGGCCGCCCAGCGCCATTCAAGCGCGGCAGCACCGCAGTTGAAGACCATGCTGTCGGAAGCGTCGAAGACATTTTGGGGCACGGTTCTGGAGCCGAGGAACTTATTGACAGAAGCACCATATTCGCTGTCGCTCAGGAGCATCAGGCAGGCATCGGACTCTGCTCGGGTCATTGTGGCGCCGAGAGCGAATGGCTTCCCGGGCCGGTTCTTTGCCCACCACTGGCGAAACGCCGACGATGCCCATGTGAAGCCGGTTCCAATCGTCAAGACCTTGCCGGGGTCGAGGTATGCATGGTCAACGAAGCCTTCGTGCAGGCGAATGTCTGCGGCGCCCTGGGGCGATAGACGCAGGGTCATGGGATTCTCCGATTTGTGATTAAGCAAGTTGGCGAGAGAGCGATCGAATTCGTTTGCGGGGTCGATGACCTGCATTGGACATGCTCTAGATTGTTGGAAAGACGGATAACTAGCCACGCGCAGATTGCAAAAATGCGGATCTTCTAATAGTGAGAAGATAGGCAACCCAGGGGCTACCCAATTGAAATCAACGATTCTGGCATTCTGCGTCGGCGCAGGATTACTCGCGCTCGGCGGCGCTCATTTCCTCAACGAGCGGCAAGTTGTCAGCCAGGATGAAGGTCTGCCAGGGTTCGGCCACATCATCGGAACACCCCTTCCTGACGTTGATCGCAACCAATTTGTTCGAGCTAGTGGCGAGCCAGTTCTGCCCTACGTCCAGCGCGTAAACAGCCTGATACACACGTCCACTTACCACTGTGACGCGACAGAATTTTCTCTGTCCTGGATAGAGATCGGTTTAGCAAAGCTATCCGGGGATCGCCAATACGGGTGGGAAGATGGCCTGTTCGGCAACGATTTACTTTGTGGCCTCTGTAGTCAGAGGGCTATCACGTTAGCCCTCATCCTCAACGAAAACGGGGTACGGGACGCCATCGCCTACGGAATGAGCGGCCATGTCGTCGTCAAATTCAAGGATGACACCGGTCAGGAGCTTCTCGTGGATCCAGACTATGGCGTAGAGCCTTTCCGGATGCTCGCCAACCCGGATGCATTCAAGATGCTGGTACGGGAAAAATATCGAGAAACACCCTTCGGCAACAGAGAAAACCTGGTGCGGATAATCACCTCACTTGACGACAATGAAGAGAATCGAAGCGCCGACTGGTCGAGGGATACTTTAACCGCTCGCGAGGCGCTGTTCCGAACTTCGGACATTGTTGCCGGTATTGCTGCTGCCATTGGCGCCGCATCACTCCTTCTGTCGGCTGCCTTGCTATTTCGGCGCAAGAGAGGCCCGAGCTTTCAGGCTCCCCGAACAGCATACGCTATGGCGACCGCTAAATTTGCCAAGGCCATAGACCAGTAAAAGAGGCCTTCGACGACGAAGACGCCGGCGATAGCCAATGGCGGCCGCGATTACAGATGAGACCGCTTTGAACCGGGGGGACAGATGGGCGGCAGCAAGATATTCTGGGCTCTACTGCCGATCGTGTTCGCCGCTGCGCTGTTCGTAATCAGCCTCACGCAGATCCCCGACATCCATAAGGACGCCCAATACTATCTGCAGTCGGCTATCTTGTGGAACTCAGGCAAAGTCTCGTTTGCGGGAAGCTGGATAGGTTCTCGCGCCTTTTCGGTCTGGATCTACCACATGGCTTTTAGCGCCTTCGGCTACAACGTGGATGCGTTGTCCGTGGTGCTGTCGATAATAAAGCTCCTAACGGCCACTGCCCTTTTCGTCGTCGTCGCGAGAACCGTAGATGGGCTGGCTCTCAAAGCCATCGTCTCGATAGCGGCGGCTGTGCTTGTGTTCGCGATGCCCTTGATGAACACCCCGGCCACCGACAACATCGGGCTTTTGTTTCTCTCTGCGCTTTGGGCTTCCTGGCTTGTTGGCGGGCGTACTCGGCAATTGATTGTCCCGCTTCTTGCGGGCATCGGCCTGTCGGTTCGCTCGGAGATTATCATGCTTCCAGCGCTTCTGGCCGCTGCCGGTATCCTTTCGGGCCGTCTGCACTTTCACTGGCGTCGGCTGCTCCTTAGTGTCGCGATGTTCGCATTGGGTATCTTCGCCACTGGGCAAATATGGAACACGTGGGTACCTGTAGAAAAACCGGCTCAATACTCAGGCGCGATTGCGATGTTCCGGCCGCTGATCGAGTACGGCATGGCTTCCAACGGCCCTTTCAGCACTCGATTGTTCGATGTGGCGCGGCAAGACAAGGACGGTCCTCTAAACTATTGGGAGGCAATCGGCAGTGCGTATGCCGAAATTGGTCCACTGGAGAGTAACGCATTGCTGACGGCTGCCGGCAAAGAGGCGGTGATGCGAAATGCGCTGCCCTACCTGAAGGGAACACTCTCTAACGCTTGGAAGCTCCTTGACGCTCCGGGCGCATTCGAAGTCAAAACGGCCGATGCCAACAGCAGTTCCGCAGGCCTGGGGCAGAAGCTTTCCGAATTCGATATCGTACGGGTAAGAGCGAGCGCCAGTTTCGGGGGAGACTTCACCTACCCGACAAGAACACTGATTGACGGTCGGATCGGCTGGGTTGAGAGTCTTCGAAGCGCCGTCCCCATGATGCCCCTCAGCATCAAATTGTTTGGCGGGATATTCGTGATTTCCTTTCTGGCTGGCAGTTGCGCCACCATCATTTTCCGAGATCCGTCGTGGATGGCGGTTCCCATGTTCGGCGTGGCCGTATGTTTGCTGGCGTCCCTCTCGCAGGGGGTTATCTACCGATACGTGGCCCCGGCGTTGCTGCTCAATTTTGTTGCCGCAGCGACATCAGCTATCGCTTTACTTGCACGCCAGGACCGTCTGCCCTATCGTCTCCGGCCAGCACCTTGAGGGAAAGCGATGCGTGACATTCTGATGTTTGGGGTCGTTCTGGTCTATCTGTTCTACGGCGCGCCCGTCGTGGCGCCTTTCGTCGGAGCACCGACAGCCTATGCAGCTGTGTTTCTTCTGTTAATCACATGGGTAGGCGCCCGCGCCGTTTCGATGTTCAAGGAAGATCGTTGACGCTGAAATCGTCAGCGTATCCAGTTCCCGCGGTAGCGCCAAACAAACCGACATCGAAATCGATCGCCGTATCAAACGCGGAATCCGTAGCAACAGCGATATCGTCGATCTTCATCACCACATCGTCGCCGACGTCGAACGTCAGCTTGTGCCATCCCAGTGTCCGGCTGATGCCAGTTGACGCCCACGTCCCGCCGGTGAGACGGTAGACATATTTGGCGCCAGAGCTACCGCACCAAATACCGAGAACCGGCCCTATCAGCGCGCTATCGACCACCCGGAATGTGTTCTGAAAGCCTGCAAGAGCCGTCATGTCGTCGTAGATCCAGACTTCGTAGGCCTTATCGCGCCCCACGCCGTGAGAAAAGGCGGAGGGATTACCCTTGCTGCCGGCGGCGAGCCTGATGCCGAAGCTGCCTGTCTTGGAGATCGACCAAGGCCCCACCCCCGCTTTTGTCCAATCCCACCCGAAGATGCCGCCTATCGGGCAGAGCTTGGCGCAACCGATGCCGCGATAGCCAAGATTATCCAGCGGACGGCCGGAATAGAATACTCGATCCTCGAAAACGAATGGCGTGGTGGTGTAACGGTAGTCGAAAGCTGACAGCGCGCCGCGCTGAATGATAGGGGTCCACTTGTTCGGATCGGGAAATGAAAGCCCCTTGATGCTTGCGGTCTTGTGGATGGTATACCCTTCGATGCTGGACACATCGCTTTCGACCGGCTTTGCGACGAACATTTCGAAGCGCTCGCCCGTCCAGCGAACAGAAGGATAGATCGACGGAAAGTCGGTCACGGGCATATCGTCTGACCATGTCAGCGGATCCGCCTTGCTGGCGGTGGCGCGATGGATACGCGCGCCCGGCACAGCCATCATGGATGTGTAGTACAGGATCAGTTTCGAGGCGTCCGCTGGGTCTTCGATGACGCAGGGCGAATGTGCCGAAGGATCGAGTCCGGTCATTTTTCCAACCCACGTCCAGTTGACGAGATCGGTTGATGTGAGAACACAGCAGTTGTAGGTGGTGCCGGTATTGTTGAAGATGGCGCAGAACAGGTGATAAACGCCGTCTATCCGCAAAATTGAAAACGGCGTCAGCCCGAGGTCCGGGACATCGCACTTGTCGATCACCTTGCCCTGTTTCGAGAACGTGAGGCCGTCCGATGACGTCGAGTGCCCCACCGACCCTTCCAGGCGTGGATTTGCTCCGCTGTTGCGGGTGCCTGAATAGAAGAGGTGCAGAAGACCATCATCATCACGGATGACCGCAACCCCGTAAACGAAGTAATCATCCCATTCGCCGGCCGCGCCAAGTGGAACGATCGGCGAGGTAGATACCCGGGCATACCCTTGTTCGTGGTCAATTTTCATATTTTAGAACTCGTAAAGAACGTTGACGATAGAGCCGCTGTCGATGGTATTCGCACCGCCTTCGGTGGTGACACGAAGGCTGTTGAGTTCAGCCGAGAGAGTTTTTGAGCCTGAACCTTGACCAACAGTCACCGTATCGGAAGAGCCGACCATGCTGGAGCAGGCCCATGTGTTGCCAGTGATGCGGGTAAGGACCATCTGGCCGCCGAATACGGTCGTGGCGGTGACACTGTTTTGCATTCGGAAGCCAACGGAAATATTACTTCCCGTGACGCCTGAACCCGTCACGTTTGCCGCCGACCCCAGATAACTGGTCGCGTCATATCCGCCAGACGTGCCGAGCTGCACGACAGGGTTGCTCGTCCCGTTCGTGCTGAAATTTGCAAGAGTGACTGTGATGCGCTTCACCCCGGCCGGGATGTTGGTAAAGTTCAGCGCCGTTTCCACTCCTGTGGCTGTCTGCGCTGTCAGTGCGTTGATGCCGGCCAATGTCCTCTTCTGGTAGGACACGCAGCGCCAATTTCCGGTCGAGTACTGGACGAACTCAGCCTCGTCGCCCGCGACAGTCACGATATTGTTGCCACCGTTCGGGAGAACAAGAGACGTGGCGTTATGCGTGAGCGTGAGGGCGCCATTGAAGTGCAGCTTCACCCACTGACTTCCGGCCCCGGACGAAATGGCCGTGATCGTCGTCGTGCCGGTGACGTTGAAGTAATTGCCGTCCGTGCCGAGCGTCAGCGTTGCCGCGGAGGCAATATCAGCGCCCTTCGACCAGATCTGCATTGCGGTGAAGGTATTGACCGCCCCTGTCGACACCGCCCCGATATTTTGGGCGGCGAGAGCCGGGTTGGTGACATCTGATAGGTTGTTGGCCCGGTTGAGTGGCGTATAGCCCAAGATGGACACCACATTCGGCGTTGCTACCGTTGGGTTCCCATCCGTCCCGATGCCTGTCAGAAACTGATTGGCAGTTGGGGTATAGGAAAACACAGCACCCTTGGCCGATTCAGTCGGGGTGGGGAGATCTGCCCCAACCAGGGTTCGAAACGAAGGCGTGCCATCCGCGCCGGATGCCGGCCCGATGAAGACGTTGTTCGCGGGCTGTGATGCCCACGACAGCTCGAACTGACCGTTACCAGTGACAGGCGACCCATCGACCACTATTTCCGCCGGCGCAGTCAGGCCGATACTCGTGACGGTGCCGGTCGAGATCGGTCCTACAGTCTCGCCGTTGTCCTGGAAATACAGACCAGATGCGGAAAGCCACATATCGCCGTCCACGGGGCTGCTCGGTGCGACACCTGGCGGGATATTGAAACCGGCGCGGGCAGTGATCGACGCGTAGGTGACGAATCGCCCGAGCATCGTGTCTCCGGCCTGATTGACCGGAATGTACCCGAGATCGTCCTGTTTATCTGCAAACGCTTGGTTCCACTCTGCAGCCGTGGGCACATAGCCAAACGTCCAGCCCGGAGAATTTCCCATGGCCGTCCTCTCAATTTAAACGAATATGGTCTGGAAGGGGTCGCTTTAGGGGCGCCCTTAGCCGGGGGAATTATCGGCCGTTATTTGTCGGCCACGCGGCTGCGTCGATGCTGGCTTGATCTTTGATCTTCCCCGCCGCGATAGCAGCAGCAATGGTTCCTTCAGCCGCGAAGCATGCCTGAACGTGATCGCCGACAGCCTCGCCTACCGCGATTGCCTCGTCGGCCGTCATGTTGACCCAGCCGGATGACCCCTTGAAGCTGATGGCCTTGTCGGGGTTCGCCTTGGCGTAGTTATACGCCCCATTGATCATGTTCTGGCTGTCGCGAGACGTGTCCACCAGCGCGCCATTGACGGTGATGCCGCCTGTTTCGATGGCGAACCTTTTTGCCGCGGCATAGGCAATCAGGGATTTCCTCTGCATACTGGGCATCAGCTTGGTGACGGCATCTTCATACTGGGACGGAACCGTGAGCTTGCCGTCGTCATAAGAGAAGCCATCGGCCGGCCATTCGACACCGAGCTCCGAGATCAGGAGCCCAACAAGGTCAACGTCTATATCAACGGTCATCGAGGTCACCTTTAAAGGGTCGTGTCGCGAGCTAAGGAGAAGGATGCCAGGACGGCTTGCGTATTGGCAGCAAGTGCGGCGCCGTTCGTAGACAGCACGCTCATCTGGATGAAGACGCGGTCTCCAGCTTTCAGGAGAATGCCACTTATTGCACCGTTGGACGTAAAGGCACCCAACCCGCCAGATACGCCGCCGAGATTGATCTGGGTACCACGACGGACGTCCACTGGTACTCCCGTCGCGATCGGTGTGCGCACGACCTTCGTCGTCATGTTCTGAAGATTGTTGTTCGCACTGGCGTCGATACCAGCGGCCCAAGTGATGGAATAATATCCATCGGCTGCGACCGTATATTGGCCGGTCGAGGTGCTGTATCCGTTAGCGACGTCGACATCGACAGTCGTGAACTTACAGGTCGTGAAGACGCCCGATGGGAATGTCGGCGTGGAAGCCAAGGTATTGACGCTCATCGACAAGCTAAAGGCCGGTGTCGAGGCCGTCTCGCTGTATGCCGGTCCGAGCAACATCCAGGCTGTGCCGGTGCAGATGAACTCCATGACCGCGCCGGCCGGAAGGTCACCAGAGCTAACCGATGTGCCTTTCAGGGTCTGGATTGGCAACGCGCCGGGGCCTGCGTTGAGAGTTGCGGCCCCGGTATTCGTCGTCGCGATCTTCACGCGTACGCCGGTTCCCGCTGCATTGGCGGAGATCACTGGAGAAAAAGCAGCCACCAAGGCATTCGCTGTTCCGGTGGCGGATGCATATACCCATGGGCCTCCGATCGGAGCCGCGATATTCAGCCAATGGGCGCCCCCTGTGTCTGGGTTGGCGGTGTTGTCGTCAACCAGGTTCAACCATATCGCGCCAGCGCTTGTGCCGGCGAGAATAGCGCCCTGCGGATAGCCGCCGATAGCGGTCGAAAAATCACTGTTGTAGGAAGACAGGCCACCCGCTCCCTGCCAGCGAGACCACTGTGTGATCTGTTTCAGGATGCCGTTCATGTCCTGGCCGAACGGCGGAACGCCCCCTGCGCCGACCGGCAAGAAGTTCAAAGGCGGATATCCCGTCTCAAGCGATGCGGCTCCGTCCTGTATCCCAACCTGCGAAGCCTGCGGGACACTTCGCACATAGCCGCCACCAGCGGAATTGGCGAATGGGATATTGAACCTCGCAGGAAGGTCAGAGAGCTTCATGGCTGCCTCGATTGTTATGGGGTGACTACGGTCGCTGCGACGCCAGTCGGCTTGGGCAGCACGCCAGAATTTTGGACTATTGCCAGTTCAACCGGCGAAAGTTGAAAATCGAAGACATAAGACATCGTCATGGTCGATATCTCGGCTCCGGTGTAGAACGAAGCCTGGTTGAAGCCATTGGCGTTCACGGATTCAGCAAACCCGAACCATTCGGCGCTCTGCGTTCCTTCGGTGACGTACGCATTGCCTCGATGAGGGAACAGCGCCATCAGAATTCTGTTGATGGCAGGGATCGAGCCATCAGTGATGTTTGCGGCAGCCTTCGCCAGGATCAGCGCCCGGTAGGCCTGATCCGAAAGCCGGAAGTTGCTGGTCAGGGAGGCCCCGGAATAATAGGGAGCCTGCCCGAACGTGTACGAGCCCGGCAGCGCCTCGGCAAAATCCCACCATTGGCCGCTCTGGACCTGCAAGACCCGATTGACGCCGACGATCCGGCCCCAGACATCCAGCCCATATCCTTGAGCCGTGTCGAGGTTCATCACAAGGTCGAAGAACGCCTCGATATCCCTCGTCTGGTCGAGGTATTCAAAAATGTTCTCGATGAGCTGCGTCAGGATCGGCGAGTTCGCATATTGCGAGATGATCGTCTTCCAGACGTCAAAGTCTGCCAGCGTGCCGATCGGGCTCACCCCGATCTGAAAAAAGCCAATGCCGTTCGACCCCGGCAGTGGTCCCGCCGGATATTTCGGACCTGTATCGACCATGAAATCAGCTCAGCGTTACGGTGATGTAGGGTGCCGAGGTCACCGGGATCTGATCGATGTTCACCGCAACCTCGTTGAGATCGGCTGAGATCGTCTTCATCGGTTCAGATCCGACCGTCTGGCTGGTGCTGACCGTGTAAGTGCCGGTCCCGCCAGTGCCGGTCCCCAGTGCGGTGATTGTCGTACCGGCGATGACATTGCCGGAAGCATCGACGATGGTCTGCCCGACTGCCAGTGCGCCGGAGCCGATCGCCGAAACGGTCAGGATCGATCCCGCTATCGAGCCGGTGAAAACCGCAGCCGCAGTGTTCGTCGAGCCGATCGTCAGCGAGACGATTTGCGCCCATGATCCCAGTGCGGCGATCGGGCAGTAGAACCGGCTGGCAAACAGCGTCGCGCCGATCTTTGCTCGAGCGCCGCCGTCAAGGCCTGCGAAGGCAGCGATGATCGCGCTCTGGATCAGCTGCGCAGCGTTGGCCGGAACCAGCGTCGTGTCGTTGATCTGGACATTGAACACGATGGTCAGCGGATCGGGGCGCTCAAACAGCACAGAATAGGCCGGATACGGCGGCACGTAGCCTTGGCTGGTATCGAGCACCGTCACACTGGTGTTGCCGTTGTACGCGCATCCTGGGGCCTTTTTCGACCATATCGCTTCGGCCACCGCCTGCGTGTCTCCGCCGACCACCGCGACATAGAGCGAGTTCGGATAAAGCGATACGCCGCCGATCGTCTGTACAGAGTTGGTATCGTTCTCGGTCACGAACGCATCGATGACGTCAGGGACGGTCAGAACAGCGCCAAGAACAGACGGCAAGGAACCGATGCTGTTGTGGGCCACAGTGGCGGCGCGGCGCGCCTCGAAGGCTGCTCTACCCTCGACGTTGTTGCCGAGAACGCCGTCCAACGGGTTCGTAATCGCGTCCCAGCCCGGAATGCTCCGGTAGATCTGGTTCAGGGTGCCAGCCGGGCATGCGATCGGCCCTGGGATGGTACAGGCGAACTGCATTGTGACCTGGCCGGAAACCGGAATTATGGCTTCCTGTGTGGCGATATACTGCCTGCCATCCAGAGCGACAGCCAGAGAACCGACAGGGATCACGACTCCTTCGAGACCAGTGCACAGGACTTCCACCACGGTCGGCTGCGACGGATTGCGTTGGATGAAGTAGATCCGGGCGAGCGCATCCTGATACCGGCCGAAGGAATAGGCCGGATCGAACATCTGGGTCATGAACAGGAACTGGCTGTTCGTGTTGTCGATGACCGCGGCTTCGCTCGATGCCAACTGCCCTTGCGGCGTGTCGAGCGCCGGGTTCAGCCCGCCGCCGAAGGCGGAATTGATATCCTGGCCGACCCCATCGAGCACTTCCGCGGTCGGAGGCGCGACAAACCCCCGGTCGGTGAAGACCGGGCTAGGAACGTTCGTTGTTACTGCCATTGATTAGAACCCGGCCGCTGAGATGTTGCCGTTTGCGTCACGGATCTGCACCTGCCCACGCAGGGTGCGGTCGGACCACTCGGATATGAAGACCTGCGCAGACACAACGCCCGGAACCCGAAGCGCTGCTCGAACGAGGTAGGCCTTGACGAGAGACAGAGGCGGAGACTGCGCCAATATCTCCTGAAAGTATGGGACGCCGGGAACCGTGTCGAAGTACAACTCTCCCTGGAAAAGGCGGCATGCATTTGCGGCGTCCTGCGCCATGGCATAGGGATCGGCCGCGACCGCAATGTTGCCGGCCGTGTCGATCGCCAGATCCCAACTTTCAGTATCGAGAAGCAGAGAGCGCATATCAGGTTCCCGGATCTGGCGGTGGGCCGCCGTTGTGTCTGTGATGCTGCAACGTGACGCTGTCACCCCCGCCTGCGCCTGCAGTTATGCCGCCAGGAGCGCTAATGTTGCCGTTCTGGTCAATCAGAACGCCGTTAATTCGAACACCATCGGCTCCGCTTATGATCGTGTTCCCGAACTCGTCAGCAATCGAGATGCCTGGACCATTCATGTTGATGTAACGGTCCGGCGTCACAGGCATCAGCATCGAGCCGGTGTAGACCCCATCGGCCAAGCTGTGTCGGCGGAACGATCCGGGGTTCGATTGGCCGCCCTCGTTTGCCTTGACTGCGGAGATATCGCGGTCGGCCACGCTCATGAAGCCCGTGTCACCTTCCTTCGGGTCATTGATAATTGCCGCAGAACTGCCTTGGCTCCTGGTGACCGGGATGCCGTAGATAATGCCGTGATCGGTCTTGTCGCCAATGCCATCCATCTGGTTTGCGATGATCTGGACATCGACCGTCGGTGGGGCACCTACTCCGCCGCCATGAACAGCGATCACCTTGACGGGCACGTTCGTGCGGACGTTCGCCAGCGCGGTCCTGATCTGGAACTCGGTGGCGTTGAAAGGGCTCGTATCGTCGGTGATACCCTGCTGGCCGTATTTTCCGTCTGCCATCAGCCACCTGCAACCGTGTTGCCC
This sequence comes from Hyphomicrobiales bacterium, assembly GCA_900465675.1. GTDB lineage: Bacteria > Pseudomonadota > Alphaproteobacteria > Rhizobiales > Rhizobiaceae > Rhizobium. The sequence goes on from UBJR01000013.1 coordinate 98,134, forward strand.
AAGGGATAGGCGACAATATCCATGTGCCAGCGTCCCTTCGGCATCTCGGCTTCCAATTCATAGGTGAGTGACCGGACGATCCATGTTCCGTTCGCCGGGGTGATGTCGCTTTTGACCTCGACCGAGCCGCCATATTTGACCGCTGGGGTAAACATCGCCTTCAGCGTAATGCTCTGCTGGTTGAACAGCGGATAGGATATCAGTCCGGTTGTCGGCGAAATGAGAACCGCATCTCCCTTGCGGGGCTCACCGGGGTTGCTGATCGCCAGCGTCCCGCGATCCATGATCCAGACGACACCGGAATCCCGCGCTATGCTTGCCGCCTGCTGAACGAGCGTCCCGGCATAGTAAGGATTGGCCAGCCGCTTCACGACGCCATTGTTCTCGAAAGACATGCCGAGGCCCTGAGCGATTTGGCCCATCATGCTGGAGACCTGCGCCGAACCCTTGATGCTCAACGGGGTGGCTGGCTGGATCTGTCCGAAGTAACCGGGCCGAGCCTCGACGAGGAACGCGACATGAGGCATTGCCGTGGCATCAACCATTGCGACATAGATGCCGCCCTGAAAGACGATCTGCATGCCTGTTGTGTCATCGCCTGCCATAACCGTGACATAGTTCGCCTGCGCCTGCGCCCACTTTGCTCCGACGTTCGATAGTTGGTTCATGATCTGGAGCGGCAGGCCGAATATGGCCATGCGGCCATTGGCCTGTTGAGGGCCACCCATCACCTGAATGCTGCACGAAGTGCGCAAACCCGTCGCGGTGTACGTGTTCCCGCCTCCCTCGAACGAACCATTGGCGAGTTCGAAGATGACATCGATCCGCTTTTTTGAGAATGTCATGCCTTCTCGCTATATTTCGTCCGGAGGACAGAATGAAATCGCTGGCCATCCTGCTCCTGGCAGTTGGACTCTCAGCTTCTCAAGCAAAGTCGCAGCCAAGCTCGCCAAACCAAACGTGGAACAATCCGATGGTGGTCGGGGCGCTGCGAAATTGCCTTTGGGGCGAAACGGTTACGAAGGCGGACGATCTCAGGCGCGCATCAGCCTTGGGATCGAACGTAGAAGGCGCTCTCGCCTCGAAGTGCGGCGAACTTAGCGGTGCGCAGTGGCAATGCGAGCAATCCGGCGAGGCCATCGAATTCTGCGCCGCAATGGTGGTTCGGTATGCCCATGCCGCCATTGCCGCCGAGATGACCAGAGCCGGCTATGCTGGGGGCACGAGATAACTCAGGCTGAATCGCGCACCTAGAGCGCCAAGCCCGGTGTAAACCGGATTATCGTCCCCTTCGTTATCGATGAAAGCCAAATCCCCGATAAAGCCGAGATAGGCGTCCCGGACGATCGGGTTCAGGTTTTGGGCGATCACGCCCATGACGATCGGCGAGTTGTCCACCAGAAGGTCGATGAACAGCCCCTGCGGCTTTTGGTAGATGTTGATCTGGGAATTCTGCCCGTTCAACTGGACCGTCACGGCCTGGTTCGGAACGGCGCGAAGCGGGATGATCAGCGCCATATCTCACCCTCCCGCCGCAGCTATCGGACCCAGCCGTGTTTCCTGAGTAGACGTTGCAGCAACAGCCTGTACCGGACCGCTATTGGTCTGCGCAGCGCTCGTCGGAGCTTGGGTGTTGCTCAGAGCCACCCCTACGACCTGGCGGATTTCGGTCGTGAACACATCGACCTGCACAAGGCCAACCCCATCGGTTGCGGTCTGACGATAATCGTACCGGCTCACGTTGACGTTGATGTAGACGGCATCCGGCGTCACCACGTCATAAAGTTCGGTGTTTCCTGCGATGGCCGCGATCGAGGCCAGAAGTTGCTGCCTCTGGATGCTGACGCCACCGGCCGCGAACCGAAAGCCGGTTTCGAACGGCACGGCGACTTTGTTGTAGCTCTCGAACCCTCCCCGCTCGACCGGGAAATCGGAAATCGACCATTGCTGCTTGTAATCGAAGGCAGTGACGGTTTCCGCCAGCACGACTGGAACGCCACCCTGGTAAATTCCCCAGGGCGAGATCGGAAACCCGGTGAACAAGCTGATTGCATCACGCGTGAGAAGGGTGATGACTTCCGTCGCCGCAGCGAAGACGACGGAAGGTACACCCGGAACGTTCGGGACATGCACAGCCATATCATTGCGGTCCCGAGTTTGCGGCGGCAGCCGTGGAAGACTGGCCTATCCGGCGATAGAGATCATCCCAAAGGTGGTCGGCGATGCTCTTGGAGTCCGTGGCTTGCGTGTACAGGTTCACCGAACCGATACGGGTATCGACATTCGATGACGATCGCCGGTTATCGTTGCTGATGCTATTGTTCAACGCAGACACTTCCGCACCGGACGGCGCTTTGACCATTTCTCCCCATGATCCGGCCTTATCACCCCGAGCCAGAGCTTGCCTGAGCGATGGGTTGAAATTCGCCCAGTTCCCGACCCCGCTTTCGCGCATCAAAGCCAAGGCAACCTTGGTCTGATCTTCCAACGAGGAAGCCAAGGCGTTCTTGGACGTAATGCCGAGTTTCGGAGCCAAGCGTCTCCAGTTCGAATTGAGGATCTGGTAATAGCCCTGCGCGGTGTAGCCCTTGGCTGTTGTGGGATCGAGACCTTGCCCAGCCCCCATATAGTTCATGACGTTCCGGCCGCCGCTCTCATGCTTGAGGATGAGCCCGAGCGTGTTTCTCTCCTGGTCGGTCATGCCGGCGATGTTCGGCACGGCCACCGGCCCACCGCCACTGCTCGACCCGGAGGAACCCGACGATCCGCCCCCCGTCGATGCATTTGCGGCCGGAGCGAAGAAACTGCTGATCGCACTCCCTACGCTGCTCCAGAAGCCGCCGCCGCTACCGCTATTGCTGTCCGAGATGGTGACGGGGAGCGGGTTTCCCTTGGACGCCGGGCGACCATCGACGCGAATATCGCCTTGGCCCTTCATCTGCGATCTGGAAGCCATCTGCGCGGCAGTGAGAGGCACGTCAACCTGCGCCGTCGGCGACGACGGTGCGGAACCGTCGGTACCAAGCAAGCGCCTAATCACGTCATCGACACCCCACGCACCGTATTTTCGAGGGGCGTTCTTCAAGCCATCTCCGGGGTTGGCCAGAGACCACGCCCCGGCGGCAGCAGCGCCAGCAACTCCTAGAAAACCCAGAAGGCCAGAACCGCCGCCCGCTGCACCCGCCGCCGCACCACCGCCAAGACCGCGAAGCAGCAGCATGTTCGCTAGCGCTTTCGCAAACTGCGCGCCCGTCCAGATCGCGAGGAATGCCGTTACAGCAGCCGTCGCGCCATCCATGCCCTTCGTCAGGTCGCCGGCAACCGATGCGAACTGTGCCATCCCTTTGCCGATGGCATCCCAATTCACGTTATTCGCCAGGCGCTCGAAAAGCTTGGTCAGGGACTCGATCAGCGCAGTCAGGTGAGGGCTTACGACCTCAGTGAACTTTTGAGCAATTGCCCCGAGCGTCTGAACCAGTTTGCCCCACGCTTCCTGTAGCTTGGTGGCGTTTTCTACGGCCTTGTCGGAAGGGCCGAACTTCTCCAAGTCGGCGAGGTACTTGTTGATGCCGGCGCCTTGCTGGCGCATGACCTCGAACGTCGAGGCGTCGATACCGAGGCCCTGGGCGAAGTTGAACGCTGACTTGCGGTCTGTCTTCGAAAGCTTCTGGATCGCCTCGGCAATCCCGGAAAGCGATTCTTCGGTGGAGCCGAGCGGGTTGATGTTGACGCCGCTGCGCTGGCGCAGGAACCAGAACTCGTCAGGCAGGTTGCCCATGCCGTTCTTGAACGCGGTGAACGTGCTGGTGAGCTTGGCAATCGTGCCCTGCGCCTGTCCTGCATCACCGCCGACACGCTGAACAGCTGCTCCCCACGCCGCGACACGCTGCGGAGAAAGCCCCACGTTGGCCGAGAAGCGCCCGAGCTCAGCATTAGCCTGTGTCAGGCCCGTCACAAGGTCAGTGAGGCTCCTTGCCCCCGCAATGGCACCGAATAGCGCAATGACTGTGCGCGTCATCTTCTCGACGCCGGCTGCCGTCTTCTTGGCGCCGTCTTCGATATCCTTGCCGGTCTTGGTGGCAGCCTCTTTCGTTTTCAGGAACGAGGCAGCAGCTTCCTTCTGGCCTTTCTGGAAATCCTTCGGGTCCAGCGACAGGCGGACAATCAGCTCGTCGATTACAGTTGGCATGTCAGGTGTTCTCCTGGGCTTTCTGCATCAGACGGCGGTTATGTGAGTCGATCAGAGATATTTCGAGAAGGTTGTGGCAATCCTCGACAGACAGCCACTCGTCCAGATCCCTCATGCTCGCAAGCTTTTGAGAAAGCATGGAGCCTATGAGGTTCGTGACATTGCGGTATTCCAGCAACTGAACGCCGACAAACCCGAGATCTACTTCGATCCTTTGTCGGCCAGCGAAAAACCCACGTGAAGCTCCAGCACGGCTTTGCGCAACTCGACGCGGGTTGCGACCTCCTCGATGTCATCACCGATCAGATCACGAGCGCCGGAGGCTTCCTTGATCTGCACGCAGGTCATCATTTCGTCGAGAAGGGATTCGGCCTCGTCCCATGTTTCGCTGACAGCGTTCATCAGAGCGATGACCCCCAGGGCGGCAATGCCTTGGATACCCATGGCAGGAGAGATATTTCCGAGGTCGACGCCGGAGCGCGCGGCGAGCGCCAAGGCCTTCATCGCCCACTTCTCGGCCTGAGCCGATGGCTTCTCGGTGATGAGGAAGGTCTTACCCTTGTCACGACCTTCTGCATCAATCTTAACGTCAAGTGTCTTGCGAGCCATGCTTCACCTTTAGCCGATCGGAGTTGCCGTGACGCGTTCCCACCGGATGGTGTAGCGGCGAGGCTGAAGGATGCGACCGGCCGCCGGCATCTGATGAGCGTTCACAAGGAAGCCGCGGCGCATCACATAGGCGCGGTTGACCGAGATCAGCCGGGTTGTGCCTTCCGCCACATAGACGTCCTTCTGGGTGTTCATACGGGCCGCCCACGTCTCGAAGAACGTGTTGGTGTCCGAGTCCGCCTGAATTGAGAACGACTGATCGAGGGGGTTGAAGACGAAACCGCCGGAGAGACGGCCATCTACCCCCATAGCTGTCTGTACCAGTTCCTGTTCAGGGGAATCGTAGATGTTGTCCGCCGAGAACCCCTGAAGCTGGAACGGCGTGGTGAAGACGCCGGTCACCTGGATGGTGATGACGGCGTTCGCACTGGTGATAGAGGCCATTGTCGGTTGCTCCGATTATCTTGGGGTTACTGGACGAGCGTGCTGTCGAGCACGATCCGCTGCACCGACTGTCCGTCGCAATAAAAGAAGAACATGCCTGGCGACTCGCGTGCCTGACGTGTCAGCGGCGGAGCATCGACGATCTGAAGATACCAGCCCTGATCGAAGAGCGGCCGGGTGGCATCTACACCGGTGGTGGCGTTGATCTGAGCGATCTGCTGAGCCGAGAGCGTTACGCCAATACGAATGGCACCGAAGTTCACAGCTGCGTTGATCGGGTCGGCGCAGGCCTGGAAGAGCAGGCCATACCCAAAGCCGTTGTAAGGAACCGAGTTGGTGTTCGCCAGCAGGTTCATGAGTGCAAGCTGCAGCGCGTTGTTCAGCCAGATCTGGTTGATGTAGCTGTCCAGCCACTGGAACGTGCCGGAGACCGTGCCCTTCTGGAAGAGAAGGAACTGATCGTTGGCCGTCGCATAGGCGCCATAGAAGTTATAGCCGTTTGCGATCAGGTTCGATGCCGCCGTGGCCGTGGTGACGTCAGCAGTCAGGCCTGCCTGCCCCTTGTAGGCGAACGTGATACGGCCGTTCAGCTGATCAAAGTTGATCGACGCTGCTGCACCGCAAATGAAGGCGTCATAGCGCTGACTGAAGTCGATGGCAGAGATCGGAGCCGTACCGCTCAGGTCTGCATCCCCAAGCCGTGCGCCAAACGACGTGGTGGCATTGGCCGACAGGCGCGGGGTCGTGTCGGTATCCATCGCGATGTAGGCGTAGCGGTTGTCCGCGTCGTTCACCCATTCGGCAAAGAGCATCTTTTGCTCGCAGCCGTGGCCGGCATCCGGGTCCGTCACGGTCATGAACGTTGCCCAGTTCTGCGTGAGGTCTACGAGGCCCGTCATGAAGGCTCCCGGCGTCATGGCAGCCGAACCCTGCGACAAGACCGCGCCCGCAGCCTGGGTAAGGAAAACTGGAGCCGCCAGCGTGCCTGTCGGGAAAGCTATAGTCGACGATGCGCCCCAGAAACCGGACGTGATGACCAGACCGCCGGAGACGCTGTCATAAGCGACATCGATGCTCGACCCCTTCGTGGTCAGCGCGCCGCTCGTAACGGTCTGGGTGAGGTTGACGATATACGTGCCCGTCAAACCCTCGCCTGTGCCGAATGCGGTGACCTGGGTGTTTGCCGCAGTCGATCCGCCCGAAACAATCTGGCCCGGCGCGATCGTTCCGGAGGTCATTGCCGAGACGTTCATCGTGCCGTAGGAGGCCGTGATAGTGGTAGCATCCGGGACCGACTGAGCGATGTTGACGGAATAGGTGCCAATACCACCGGTCACTCCGGAAAGCTGGCCGGTGATCTGTGTGCCAGCCGCGACGCCCGTGCCAGTCACCAGAGCGCCTACAGGGAGGTTTCCAGACGTGACGCCGGTCACACTCAGGACATTACCCGAGATGCCACCAGTGACGCTTGCCGTCCCCGCAGCAATGGCCGCGGTGAAGCTGGCCCCAGTCGGAGGGGTGGTGTTAAGACCCGTTTCGATCAGTGCAGCAGCCGAAGAATAGCTCGTCGCGGATGATAGATTGATCGATGCGGCGCTGTAGGTGTAGCCGTCGATGACCACCGACAGCGAGCCGCTGAGCCCCTTCAACTGCGGGATGGTCAGCGTGTTCAGCGGACCCCCACGCACATAAGCCGCAGCAGCCGCGCTCATGTAACGGGCAAACAGGATCCGCTCGGGCTTGCGGGTCGAATTGTCGAAGCCATTGAAATAGACGTTCGCAATTTTCACCTCTTCAGCAGATGGGCCGAAGTAGTCCGAGACGGAACTGCCGTCGTTCGGGAAGGCCAGCACCTGACCGACAGGGACGCGAACGTCCGTGGTCAGCACGAGGCCATTCATATCGAGGGCATTGCCGCCTGCGTTGAGGACATTCGGCAGCACCTGGACCAGCGTTGAAGCAGGAATTGTGCTCAAGGGAGTCATCCTTCCATTCGGGGACTGATTTTCAGAGGGTTTCAGGCCGGGAAGGCCGTTTCGACTTCAATAGGCGTGACATGCGCCTCTTCGGCATACTGTTGCGGCACATCGACCGTGAAGTTGGCCTGCATCACAGCATTGATCACCCACCGGGCTTCAATCTGTTGCTCACCGTTGGTGAACGGGATCTGGCGCGGCTCGTCGGCATGCAGCGGCTGAACGTTCGGGTTCATCGCCGTAAATGTCTGGGTGGCATAGAGGTCTCGAAACAATGCCGAGATGACCTGCGCGTTGTCGGCACTGTTCGGGCCGTGCACATCGATCTGCACCGTGTATTCCGTAGGCTCGGTTATCAGTTCCTGGCTGGTGCTCATCAGCGTCAGAGCCGTGGTCTGCGTTGGTGTCACCAGATAGGTGCCGACACCGCCTGCCCCGGAGATCGGCGCAAGCACTCGTGTGTTGGCCGGCACTCCTGCGCCGAACAGAACCCGGTTCGATTGAACCACGCCCGTTTCCACCGCAGTGACGGTCAGCGTCGATCCTGCGATCGACCCCATGAAGGCGACATCATCGCGGCCGCGTATATTGGTAGACAGCCGACGCTTCAGGATCGGCCACATCACCACCAGATCGCCCTGCTTCGGCTCGGGAACGCGATTGGCCTGCCCTTGCACGATCGGAACGCCGGTCCACAATGACGTCTGGCTGACCGTCTGTTCTTGATTGAGGACGTAGGTTCCAGCCCCGCCAGTTCCGGTGCCAAAGCCGATGATATAGGAGCCAGCTGCGACGCCCTGCCCCAGCACTGCACTACCGAGTGCCAATGCACCACCGGTCGGAGCACCAGCCGTCAACGTGGTGCCCGAGACACTCCCCAAGAACTGCGCCGTACCTTGCGGCAACAAAGTGATCAGGAAGGCCCGCAGCGCGGTCATGACCTGAGACTGCGAAGGGGCCGGGCTCATCGTGTGTTCAAGCTCCCGCCTGCAGGGTTAAGGCGCACTTGCACCACTCGGGACCAGGGCCCCACTGCTCGAGGACATGAGCGACGAGCCATGTATCCCCCTCGGGCAAAACGCCGGCGGGGAAGATGAAAAGATCGCCGCCGACCTGCAGATTTCGGACGATGCCCATGGCCGCGCCGTTGAGGTAGACCGCTCGGCGCACGCCCTGAATGTTCAGGCCGTCAAGCTGGTGAAGATCCTGAAACGAAAGAGCCTGCACCTGGACCGGCACGCCCTGGACATCAACATATTCCGGCACCTGCGTCCCATCCGGAGCGATGGTGAAACCCGACGAACGGCGCAACGTGGCCGGCACATCGGGATTGACCACCGTTATGGCGCCCCGGACGATCGCGTGCAGGTTCATTGTCAGCCTGCGATGCGATAGGCGACGAAGGTGTTGTTAGCCGTCTTGCGAACCCGGAAGGTCGCCGAGGCCGAAGGCTGAACCACAGCGCCGCCCACGATGGTGAAGTTCGTGCCTGCGCCCAGGGTGGCAGTTTCACTCGCTGCGCCCGTGTTGACGATCGAGAAGTCGAATGTGCTGCCGACGTCGAACGAGGATGGCAGGCCCGACTGCATCAGCGTGCCGGTCGGAAGCGTCTGGGTCGAGTTGGCGCCCGCTCCCTGTGCGACCGTGATCATGCCAACCAGCAAGTTGGCAGCCGTGAGCGTGCTGGACGTCGTCTTGGCGACTGGCGCAGCCTGAACAAGCGGCGCATTGCCGGACGACCACACGGCAGCCCCAGCGGTAGCGTTGGTGCAGGTGTAGACGTTTCCGCCATAAACCCATGTCGAGCCGACGGAATACCCGTCCAGCGCGTCATCATTGACCGTCGGGGCGGCAGTGCCGGCGAAATTGTTCTTGAATGCCATATCGGCAGGAATATCGCCCACGGTGGACGACCAAAGAACGGCCTTTGTCATGATTTCGGCTCCAGTTTTGGGATGGGTTAATCGACACGGTAGTCGACGCTGCGGAGCATCACGCCGCTGTCGATAAGTTCCTTGTCATGGCCCTTGCGCTCAATGGTGGATTCGGCGAGGCCGGGCCCGACATATTCGGAAATGGTTTCTTGCAACTGGCCCTTGATGGCCGCTCCGGTCTGCTCAAGTGTGCGATGGCCGTCATAGCCATTCGACACCAGCAGATCGCCGACAGCATCGGGCCATTCGGAACTCTTGTCCTGGATCATTCCGCGAAAGAACGGACGTGGCGGCACATCGCCGTGGCCAAATTCGTTTAGTGCCGCGACCATGGCCACGGACTTCCCATCCGGGTAGGTCGCATCCGCCAGGAAACCTACGCTCACTTCAGAGGCGCTGGTGACCTTCTTAGCAATCTCAGCCAACGCGGCTTCGAGTTTCGATCCGCCGGACAGTTCGACCATCAGCCCTTTGCCTCAGAGGAACCCGTGGGCTTGGATCCTGCCTTCTGGCTGGCGTCTGCATCCTTGGCCTCCAAGAGAGCCTTCACGCTGCCTTCCAGGGTCTTGATGCGATCGTCGGTCTCAGCCTTATAGGCGCGGAACTCGTCGCGGAGCTTCTGATCCATGGTGATGCCTCCTTAGGCGTTCCAGTAGGGGATGCCCGGTTGGGCCACCGGCTGAAACTGCTGGGTGATCTTGGGGTAATAGCGGGCGAGCCTGTAGGGCAGCGCCAACTGCCAGAACATCGATCCATACTTCGTCTGCAGAAAGAACTGGTTCGAGGTGTTGTAGACGACACCGACCGAAGCCGAGACGCTTCCCTCGGTGGCCGAGATGATAGGGCCGACAAGCCCTGTATTCGGCTGAGTGGTCGATCCGTAGAGCAGTTGGGCGATATGCGCGATCATCAGGTTCAGCAGCTCAGTCTGGACCAGCGTATCGCAGACCGGGCCGCCGCCATCGTTGCGGCAATAGGCCTGGGCCATGGTCCAAATCGGACCGTTCAACTGGTCGTCAGTGACGTTGCTAAATTCGGGGAAGAGAGCCCGCCAGGCGCTAAGGTTGAATTGGACTATGACACCCATCGTGGCAGGCTCCCTGAAAGCTTACTTCTCGTCGGCGGTGGCGATTGCGGAGACGTTCGCGTTGTTCGAACGCGGCCAACGGGGATCGGCTGGAACCGTGCGGCCCTGCTCGCTCTTCGATCCGACGTTCAAGCGCTCAAGACCGGAGAGAACCGAATGATTGTTGCGGGACTGGGCCGCGACGCTTTCCGGCTTTTCATTGACGATGATCAGCTTGTTGCGGACCATGTCGGAGTCCTTGTTGGCGGCCATCCACGCATCGGCCGTCTCTTTCGGGACGTTATGCGTGAGGACATATCCACCGTCGGTCAGGCCGTGCGGCACCGATCCCTGCGGAGCGGCATTGCCATTGATCTTGACGCGGGGGCCATGGGGTACAGCGATTGGAACGTCACGGAAGCCACCACCCGAGACCGGCTCCTGGGTGGTCTCCATCTTGTAGCCCTGCATATAGATGCCGGCCGGAAGTTTGCAGCCGACGGTTACAACGCTCGAAGAAGTCGTGGTCATGTCTTTCTTTTCCTTTGAGGGGGTTCGGGCAGGCGTCACCAATCGCTCAGCGATCCGGGGAGGAGGTCGGAGCCGGTGCGAAGGTCAGAGATCAGCGTCCCGATCAGCCTGCCTTAAACTGTGGTTGAAAGTACCTCTCTGCGGCTTCAAACGCCCGTTTGGGCGTCAGATTCCGAGCATGCTGGCGATGGTGAAAGTCTGGCGCAATGCTGCCCCATAGGAGCCGGCGCTGACCTTCTGCTTGTAGCTCGACAGGTCGGGGATGAGCTTGTGGGCGCGCATCTTTTCGTTGAACGCCATGAACCCGGTTTCCTGACCTTCGACCTCTTCAGCAATGAGCTGCATGAAGTTACCGCCCGCGATACCCTGCGGGTTGGTAGCGGACAGCGCGCCGTACTGGACCGCGGAGACAACGCGGAGGTTCGGGAAGTTCTTCTTGAGAAGATCCGAAACGTTGACGTTGAAGCTGTTGGTCGTGGTCAGAGCCGCTTCCGACGCTGGGCTCAGGGCGAGGACCATGCGGGTTTCACGGTCAACCAGGCCGCCGGACTGTGTGACAAGCTGACCGAACAGGCTCTGAACGTCAGCGTAGATTTCGTTCGCGGTCGCTGCGATCTGGCCCGCGCCGTTGTACCAGGACGAGCCGCCGTAGGCCTTGGTGGCCGGGGTCAGCGAGGCGTTCAGGTTCGGGTCGTTCAGCAGACCGTAGTTCTGCAGCCCTGCGACGCCGAAGAAGTAGGTCAGGTTCGAGAACTTGTTCAGCATGACAGCTGCCGAGTAATCAAGTTCCGAGACCCAGTTGATGCGGGCAGCGCCGGCACGTTCCAGTTCGCGTTCACCGTACTGCTTGATGACCTGGAACAGGTAGGCCTGACGCTGCGGCCAGTTGGTGTTGCTGGTCACGGTGCCGTTGTTGGCGTAGTCGCCGTAGGAGGATACCTCGCCGGCAGCTTCCGTGATCGGCAGCATGATCGTGTCATCGACCCATGTGCCGCGGCGCTCTTCCTTGAGGATCTGTGTTGCCTTGTTCGGGGCAAACAGAGCCTTGAAGACCTTCGGATCGACCATTGTCGTGAAGATCATCGGGACGGCAGAGTTGGGCGCGGTGGCCGCGAGCTGCGGCTGGGCGTCCATGGCAAACGCGAAGTCTGTTCCGAAGCCTTCCGGAATGTAGGACTTCACGTCAGGCAGAGTGACGCCGAGCTGCTGGAACCGAATGCTGTCCTCGGCCCAGAGCGTAGATGCTTCCTGGTAATTCATGTGGTTTCTCTCCTGATCTGGGCCGAAAGGCTTTAGCCGATGCCCGGCACGTTGCTGATCTTGACGATTTCTCCCTGAGCGCCGAAGGACATGGCGTACCAGGAGGTTTCGACGTTGAGGGCCAGCACAACGGTGCCGGATACTGCGGTGCCGCCGCCGGTAGCGACAACGAAGGTCGTACCGGTGATCTGGGCGGTGACCGGTGCGCCAATGACGACGCCGGTAGCCGTGCCGCTGGACTGGATAACCGCGCCGGTGGTGATGGCAGGACCGGTCACAGAACCGCTGACCGTCATGACATACGGCGTGACGGTGATCGCGGTCGATGCAACGCTCTGCGACGGAATGTTGACCGCATAGGTGCCCGCGCCGCCCGGTGTGCCGGATAGCTGAGCAGATACGGTGGTGCCCGATGCGACGCCGGAGCCGGACACGACGGCGCCGGGGTAGATCGTGTTCGTCACGCCGGAGATGGTCAGGACGTTGCCCTGGATCGTGCCGGTACCGGTGGCGGCCGTGCCAGCCGCGATTGCGGTGGTTGCGGCAGACGTGGTGGTCGGAGCGCCGGCAGCGGCAAAGGTGACTGCACCAGTGAGGAAGTTGGCGTAGGCCTTCATGTTGGGGCGAGCTGCGGACGCACCTTCGTTCAGAACCCAAAAGTCGCCGCCCGAGAAGAGCGTCGCCTGGAACCCTGCCGGGATGAGCATGCCAGCCGGCGTCAGATAGGTCGTGATGAGACCCTGCTGAGCGCGGCCGACGAAGCCGGCAACCGGGCCGGAGCCGAAATTGTTCGCTGCACCGGGCGCACCATCGCCGTCAACCTGGCTGTAGCTGAGCCAAGCGAACTTGCCGATGACCAGACCATTCGGCCCAGCAACGATGGCGCCAGGGCCAGCCAGCTGGGAGAAGCGCGGATTTGCCGTCGCGAAGTCGCCAACCACGCCAGGAGCGGGCTGGACCGAAACGGACGACTGAATGCCGTTAGACATGTCGGGTTCCTTTCACTGTGTGTGGGTGGGTTAACGGATGCTGATGCCGATGCGCCCCGTCTCCGGGAAGCGTTCTGCAAAGCTGTTGGCCTTGGCACTGTCCATCGCCAGACGGGGCGACTGGTGGCGCTGCTGACCTGGCTTCGGGATCATTTCGAGGATGGTCCGGTAGGCGGAGGGGTGGACATCCTTGACCGAGCGGCCCTGAGCCTCGATAGCAGCCTTGTAGACGTCGCCGGCAGAGTCGAAAGCGACAGCGAGATCACCGACCCACGGGCGAACAAAGCGCTCTGCTTCGCGGATGTCCGCCTGATGCTTGCGTTCGTTGGCGACCGCGGAGGAAACGGACGTCTTGATGGCGGCGTCCATGGCTTCCTTCGAGACGCTCTCGTCGTCAGCCTTGCCGTCGTCATCATCTTCATCGTCGGCCTTCTTCTTGGCCTCTGCTTCCTCGTCTTCAGCCTTCTTCTTGGCTTCTTCCGCAGCTTCGTCGTCCGCCTTCTTTTTGGCGTCGTCGTCTTCGTCGTTGGCCTTGCCAGCGGTCAGCATCTCGTCGATGGCCTTGAAGTCCTCGGCCGAGACCTTTTCCTTGATACGCTCCATCAGGCCTTCATCTCGGGCCCGATCCTTTGCCTTTGCAGCCATCGTTGGCTCCTTCTCTTCGTCATGGGCCGGGGCCCGTTTAACCCCGCCAGCCGGGAGGCCGCTGTTGGGAGTGGTTGCCGCCAAGCCGGCGGGAAGATTGTCCTGGACGAGGACGTCACCGCCCGCCCTGCCCTTCTCGACGAGGGCGACGTGGTTGGCCCGTATCTCTGTCATGCGCCCGTCGAAGTTCTGGCCATCGGGGCCGACACCGGGAGACATGACCGGGACATACCGATAGGAGCTCGACAGCTCGCGCTGTTCGCCGCTCTCGATGAGACTGATCGCCTCGCCGTCCCAGATGGTCAGCGGGGCTTTGAGATACGGCGGATCGAACACGACGCCGTCGCCGATCGCGCCCACCACGATCTCGCGCGGATGCTGGTCGGCCTTGACGCCTTTGTGGATGATCAGCACCGGCTTGCCGGCGAACGTCTCAGCGCCTTTTGCAAGCTCTTCCGGGTCACGGTAGAGATTGTAGACGCGCTCAGGTTCGAGCCCGAGGGACTGCCATCCGGGAATTTCCTTGCCGAAGTAGGGGCAGACGTTTGCCTTCGAGATCGGCGTGATTTCCACTCGCAGATGACCGTCGGCGTCCTTGGAGCGGACTGACGCCCGATCGAGGGCGAAACCATCGCTGGCGTGCCCTGCCTCGACGTCGTCCTCTACTATCCATTTCAGAAAGCCGTCCCGCAGCACCGCCCAGTCCTCGGGTGTCATGTCGGCCGTGATGCCGAGTTGGTTGTTCAACGTCTGGCGCACCGACGGATGCATCGGCTCCGGGAGTTGATCCATCGGGCACCAGGCGAAGCCGGAATGCTCCTCGTTCAGATCGGGAACGAATTTCGCCGGCACGATCTGGGCGAACGTGTAGAACGCCATCCTGTTTGGCGTCAGGCACACATCCAGCAACTTCATGGTGTGGGCGCTTTCGGGGATGACCTTCATCTCCTCGTGCGCTTCGCGGTCGGCGGTCTGTTCCGGCGTTTCTCCGGCCTCACCCTTGCCACCAGGAAGAGCCCAATGGCCGGCGTAGTTCGTTTCGGTCGAGGACCGGCGCAGGAGCAGCACATCGCCATCGGGGGCAACGTAAAGGATGCCGGCGGCGATACCTGCGGTGGCGTCTTCTGCAACGAATTCCTTGCCTACACTCTGTGGAATGCCCAGCGTGCTGTGTCCGGCCGCCGCAGCGAACATGGCTTTGCTCTGCGCGGCTGATACAGGCGGCATTGGCATTCCCTCAAATTGTCGGATGATCAGTTTCTAGATGCCTGCCTCAAAAGCGGCAGTCGTCTGCGCTCGCCATGTGGCACGCTCTTCGTCAGTTGGTCCGCGAGTGACGCAAATTGAAAGCTTCTCAAGGGTTCGCATCAATTGCCTAGCGAGCATCGCCATATCGTCATCCGGATCAGCGTTCGGCCTGTCGAGCACCTTGTCAGCAAGAAGGTAAGCATGCGTGAGCTCGTCCATCACAATAGCCTCGAATGTGCTGACCTTACTCGGCCAACGACTTGACGACGTCCCCGGCATCCTTGGCGAGGCGCTTCACCTTCGTCACTGTGTACGGCTCGTCCTTGTCCACCAGTGCGCCGCCAAGCGTCACAACATCGACGGCCACTGACACAGGAAGCGTGACGACATCAACTGCGGCACGCGCGGTGCGAGAGAAGAATTCGAGCATTACGAAAATCCCTTTACGACTGGTTTTCCGACGCACTTACAGTTGGGCAGTTCGCCCGGCTGGATGTATCGGCGCACCTTTGGATCTGGATCGAACCAGCCCTTGGCGACCCTGTAGCGCGTGCGCTCCTGGCCAGCCTTCACATGCGTGGGGCGCTTGGTCTTGCCGGCATGCGAGTGAAGCCATTCGGCTTCGTCGATGCCAGCTTCGCCCAGGCGAGCTCGGTTGAAAGCGCTGGTGGCCTTCTCGTTCTGGTCCCGTGCGATGAAGTCCGCACGCCGCCGGGTGATCCCGAACCGCGCCTGCAGATCTTTCGAGAGCTGGCCCATATCGCGCCCGGTCTGCACCGATCGCATGACCATGCCTTCCATCTCAGTGAAATACTGGGACGGGATGCTCTTGATCAGGCTGACGTTCTGGTTGACGGTGGCGTCGAGCACGTCCCTCATCACCGGCGTCATCTGGAAGTCGATGGCGATCCCACCGTCTTTCAAGATTTTCTTCAGCTGGTCCGTCGATCTTTTCTCTACCGCGTGGCCGAACCACTCAGCGAGCTTGACCGAAGCGACGTCGAATTTCTCGATCCAGCGGTCCGCCAGTTCCTTCATGGTCCTGCGCAGCGCATCTGCCGGCGTCTCGTCCATCGCCATTCTCGGCTCGTTCTTCCGATACGAAGCCTTGAGGAAATAGACCACGCTGGCCTGCATTTCGGAGATGAGCCTGTCGAGCTTGCGCTGGTATTCAGCCGTCAGTGCCGCGCTGGGGCGGACGGGCTTCAGGACCTTCTCGGCCCTGTCCCTTTTCCTGCGTTCCGTGCTGGCCATCTTCAGGCTTTCGTTCAACAAGGCTCTCCGGCATCTCCCTTTCGGGAGACCGGCGCGCGTTGATGATGTCCCAGAGGAGAAGTTTGATCACTTCGGTTCAATCACTCGGCGGCTTCCTTATCGAACAGCCCATTGATCGGATGGCCGCCTTTCGGCTCAAGGCCTTCTTCCTCCTCATCGAGAAGATCAGGCGCATCATCCGCATCTGCGGGGCTCAGGTTCTGATACAGGCTATCCGGATCGTTGGCCAGCCGGCCGCGCACCTCATCGGGCGATACCACGCCCTCATCGATGTAGATCTGATCTGTCTCTGCTTCTGCCTTGCGCGCTTCTGCCAATTCCTTCTCGGTCAGCGAGAACAACGGCTCGAACTGAAAAACGATCGCGTCGTCCACCTCACCGAAGAGGGAAAGCTGGACGAAGTCGATCACCTTCGTCAGGTTGTCGCGGAAGAATGCTTCCTGGTACGCGCCGATCGTATCGTAAAACACCCGGATTTCACCCTCAGACGAGGCGTTGAGACCGGATGGCGTGATGCCAAGCAGCTTGATCAGAGGGATGCCCGAGACGGCCGCCATGTGCTCTTGCGATTGGGCCTGAAGCGCGTCCAGGCTGGTTAGCGGCGCGGAGACGTTGTCAAACTCCTCCTCGTTCTTGTCGACCATGAACAACCCGCGGTTATTGCGCAGGTTGTTGAACAGCGCAGCGCGGGCCATTTCCGCTTCCATGCCGCCGCCCTGCAGGACCGAGGACATATTCGTCTTCAGCACGAACACCGAGAACGCCGAGATAATGTCGTTGACGCTCTGGCGGGTCTGCAACCAGTTATCCACGTAGGGCTTGGCCATCTGGGTCATGGCCAGTCCGCCGAAGGAATATGCCGGCTTCAGCAGATCCGGAACCGGGCGCCCAATGAACGGCAGCAGGCGCGAGACGTGAACCTGCTTGCCCATCACGAACCACATGTCCGGATTGTACCAGTCGGCTTTGAGCGGATCGTTCGAATTGTAGTTGGTCGGGTAGGTCCAGACTGCTTCGACGGCTCGCAGCGCCATGACTGGCTTCTTCTCGCTCACCTTCGCCTTGCTGGTCTTGTCCTTGCCGTCACCGATCGAAAGCTTGAGCTCAACCGGATCGTCCGAATCCCCCGTGTCAATGTAGAGGTGAGCACGGCCGAAGAAGCCATCCTGCTCGGCGATGGCCTTGAAGACCTCGCGGACGTTGAGCCTGTCCATCTCCTGGACGATCTTGGCAATCTTGTCGGCGCGGGCTTCGTCGTTCTTGTTGTCGTCATCGCCATCGTCTGCCGAGGTGATGCGAATCCACTTGCGCGTCATCTCCTGCGCAATGGTCTCGACGATACGTCGATACTCCGGCCGCTGGGCTAGCTCGGCCAGGTACGGGTAGCCGAGGAACTCCAGACCCTCGGTGAAGGCGTATCCGTTCGGCCCCCAATACGATCCGGCCCATGTCGATGCCGCCGCGATGTTACTGTCCATCGCCAGTTCCGGCAGCTCCTGCGCCTCCATCTGCGCCTTGACGAAGGGAGGTACCACCGCCGGCTTGAACGGCTTGGGCTGCGGCTCACCGTTGTTCAGTGAGCGCCCGACGGCCAACTCCGATATGCGCATCACCTGACGCTCGGGCTTCGCTTCCACGGGCTTCTCTACCGGAATGGCAGTCTTACCCGTCAGTCTAGCCCACAGGCCGCGCTTACGTTCCGTCATCGGCCCATCGGTCTCATCTGTGAGGCGTTGATGGCCTCTTGCGAAATTTTCATCGGCGACCGCCCAAGCGCCAGCTCATTGAGAGCATCAGCGAAGGCGTCCACCTGGTCATCGAATTTAGCATTGGGGAACGAGCACACCTCATCGAGGAAGGCTTCATTCCATGGACCGCGGACAAGCTTCACGTTGCCCGCTTCCGCTTGGGCGGATGCAGGTCGGGCGCGCGTCGCCTTGTCGCCGGTAATCGTCTCGACCTTCACGTTGTAGCCGGCCAGCAGCTTGACCTTCGTGGCAGCATCCGACTTGCCAGCGGCGCCAGGGTCTTGCGGCATGCGGATCGTGACCGGTATGCCGTCCTGCGATGCTGTGTTCTTCAGCGTCTTCTCGACATCGGACGGCGACCATCGATCGCGGCGCACATCCTCGACGTAGAATGTCCCGTTGATGTGCAGCATCTTGAGGCCGACGGTCCAGTCAGGCTGTTGCCCCGGCTTCGGCTTGGACGCCGCGAAGTCCCATGCCCTGCAGCGCTTGCCACCTGACGGCACTGCGTCGACGATCTCGAAGTCCGAGCGCTGGAACATACCGCCGGAACGCGGTGTTGGCCGCTGCTGATATTGACCGGCATAGGCATACGAACCCTTGGCTTTCTTGAGCCTTTCGATCTCGGTGCGCGGGAAGCGCTCCTCGAACAGCAGCTCGCCTTCCTGGGTGCGGGGATCTTCGAAGAAGACTTCCCCGTCCACGATAGTCTTGCAGGCCCTATCCGGCTCGAACTCCATCGGGAGGTTCAGGTGGATGAAGCCGATATCGAGTTCCAGCGCGACCGCTGCCACGTCCTGGGCGTGAAGACGCTGCATGATGATGACGATGGCCGATGAGGTCACATCGTTCAAACGGTCTGAAATACCCTCTCGGAAGATACGAACCGCAGTCTGGCGCTCAGTGTCGCTTTCCGCCGTCTCTGTGGAATGCGGATCGTCGATCTTCACCCGGTCGCCACGGCCGCCGGTCATTGAACTGAATGGGCGAGCTTCGCTGAAGCCGTTGCCCGTGTTTTCGAACTTGCCCTTCGAGTTCTGATCGTCGCGCAGCTTGAGATGCCACAGCGTCTGGAACTTCGGGCTCTCCACCAGCCGGCGGAGCTTGATGTTATCGCGCAGCACGTTCGGCTGGCTGTATGAGGTCGCGAGAACCTGAATATCCGGCCGCTCGCACGGTCCCCACTCCCAGGCGGTCCAGAAGACCATCAGGAGCGATTTCATCATCCCCGGCGGGACGGTCATCATCAGGAACTGGATACGACCGTCGGTGACCGCCTCCAGATGACTGCACATCGCGCGCAGCGCCCATCCGAACTTCAGCTCACGCTTCGGTTCCAGAACAGCCCAGAACTCGGTAATGAACCCTTCGAGCGTTCGGCAGCGTTCCCGAATCCGTTCAGCGTTTAGCCGTGTCTGCTCCTGCTCGGCGAGTTCAGCTCTCCGCTTCCTCTCCGCCCGGATCGCCCTCATCATCTCCGCTGGCGGCGGCAAGCGGGCCGAAGATGGCTTCGAGTGCATTGAGCTGATCTTCCGTCGCTTTCGTCAGGTCGACTGTCGTCTGGATCGGACCACCGTTTGGCCCAGACACTTCCCGCTTTGTCGGGGCATAACTGCCTTGCATCTTGTTCGCCTCGGCAATCGCAGAGATGGCGATACGCGCGTCTTTCTCCGCTTCCCGGTCAAAGATGGTCTTGAGGGCCGAAAGCCTGTCAGCGGCCGTCCATTCGGCTTTCTTTTCGACTTTCTGCTGTGCCTTGGCGATAGCTGCAGCTATGTCAGGTTTTGTTAGGTTCTCCGACCCGACACTGCGCGCCGTCTTGGCGCTGTACCCAGCCCTGATTGCCGCTTGCGTTGCATTCAGATCGATCAGGTACTCGGCGACGAACCGCCTCTGCTTTTCACTCAGCTTAGGCATGGGGGCTTTCTACTTCAAAGCCCGCCATATCCCCTCACCGGGCGGCTGGTACGACTGGCAGGCCACGAGAACCGAGAACATCATACCCGCGACAGCGATGGCGCTGAGCGTACCGATCATCTTGCGGCTCATCGTGGTAACCCCTCAGTTCAGCAGCACGAAGGTCAGCTCGTGCTTGGCGATGTAGAAGAAAACGTCGGAGCGGTTCTCGCTGAACATCTCCAGATCGCCGTCGGCGTCGATCAGGGCGAAGCCGGGCGTTCCGTCTTCAGTGGTGGCCTGGCGCATGTAGACGCAGCGATCGAGGGCCGCGAAGGCTGCAGACCCTCCAGAATAGAGGGGTTTGCCATCGGCTATATCCGGCCCATCAGGACGAGAACGATGATGATGACGAGCACCAGGACGAGGCCGCCGGACGGGCCATAACCCCAGCCCGCAGAGTGCGGCCAAGCCGGTACCGCGCCGATCAGCATCAAAATCAGCACGATTAGCAGGATGGTTCCAAGCATCGGGCTACTCCTCTGCGAATTGCGCAAGATCATTTCACTTAGGCGGCCAAGGCATGCCATTTCTTTTGGCGAACTTCCGAACCCTATTGGCAAGGGGTTGGGCGATATCGTGCCACGGTCGATCTACGTTCGGCTTTTGATTCCCGTGGACGATCTTAGCGACCTCGACCCAAGGAAGGCCGCTCTCGGCCTTAGTTTCGTACGCCTGTTGGCACTCAGCATCAGTCGCGGCCCGCTTCTTCGCCAGCGTATTCCATCTATCGATGCTGCTCTTAACGCTCCTGCCGTGAATACGCATGTGGTCGATGCCATCGATCAACACGAGATTTTCTGGTTCATCGTTTGAATGGTCGCCGTCCATATGATGGACATGGAAACCATCTCGAAGCCGGTCCGACAACCACGCCTCTGTCCGCTCCGGGTGTGAAGCAAGCCACGAGTAGTGATAGCTCTGTAGACCTCTGACGCGAACGTTGACGGTCATGACAGTCTACCAGAACAAGGCGATGAGCGAGACGATGCCGATCAGCACCAGACCGGCGAGGATCGCGCGTTCGGCTTGGGGCGTCATTTCAGCCCTCACTGCCTTCCAGCATGTGCCTTACCATCGCCTCAGCCTGGACGGCGTTCAGCAGATTGGTGCCCGACGGCTCGTGCTTCATGGGCCACGGGGTGTTCTCGTTGAACTCGCGCTTGAAGCTGATGCCACCATCCGGATTGAAGTTCTCCGGCAGCTTCCACGACAAGAAGCGATCGACCATGCGTTTGATCTGTTCTTCGGTCATCTCACACCCGTTTGAGGATCGACCCACCCACTGCCTCGACATGGTTGGCATGTGCCGGGTGCGAATGCGCCTCTATCGATCTTGTCTGCTTGTCCTGTCCCTTTGCAGTGGGAGCATATGGCGAGCTTTCGACTTGCGTCGCTCATCTCACACCTTCGCACTTGAACTGGAGACTGCCGTGATGTGCTGGACTGTGATCCCAGCAACGGAAGCGCGCCGGACCATGTCAGCCGTCCCTTTGCCACCGGGACAAGCCAGAACCAAATCGGGCTTGCCTTCGTTGAGCATCTTGCGGTTCCTGATGGGGCCAGCGGCATTGCCGTACTTCGACCACTCAGCCTCGAATGTCTGCAGCTGGATGCCGCGCTTCTCGGCGTAGCGACGTGCGAGAGCATCAGCGCCTGTTGCGCCACCCTCGATCACGACCGAAGGCTGGAGATTGTCGAGCGCCCAGAAGAGTTGCGGCAGGTCCGAATAGTGCCGGCCGCCGCAGACGAGGACTTTCAACTCGCTCTCCTGATGTGAAAAGGCCGCCGGCCGAATGAACGGGCGACGGGCTGTGCGCGGGTGGTATCTCCGAGCATGTATTGGTGCCGGTGTTCGATCGCGTTCGCTACTAACCGGCTGAGTGCGCTAACCAGGCTTCGATCTGCCAGCTGTGGCCGCACCGCTTATGCAATTGGCTCCAACGGCCCCGATTGGACGGTCGATATCGTTGGCTTACGGCGCCCCGTGAGGGGAAATGCTGTACCCGCAAAGGACAGCAATTCTATCTCATGCCGCCTGCTTGCGGCGGCTTTCTCTCTGACGGCGCCGCTCGTTCTGAGCGTCAGCCCAATCGAACCGCGAAAGGTCGGTGTCGAAGTAGCAGGCCATCGGCCTTGCTTCGGCGTCCTGCCAGTGTGTCGCACCTTCTGCGATGATGGCATGTTTATCGCTGATTTCCGGCTGGTCTGGCAACAGGGCGGAAACGTCGATTTCGTTATGCTGCAACGGCTTGCTGACGATTTCTAACAAAATACGCAAAATCGCCCGCTCTTTCCTGCGCCGACCGGTCTCGGGATGAATGCCTTCTGCCCTGCACCAGTCCTTGAATGATTTGCGGCGAGCGAGGCACCACGCCCATGCCGTGAGGCACCGGCGCTCACCCTCGTTGCCGACCAGCAGGAGCCATTCCTGCGTTTCCTCGGCTTCGCTAATGTCGCGAGCCGACGGCGTGCGCATCGTCGACCAGAAATCTTTTCGCTCCTCTGCCAGCCGCTCGGCACCCCATCCGTTCTTATCTGCCTGGGTGTGCGGATACTCGATCCATGCGGCCCGCTTCGGCGCTCTTGGCCCGACAGCGGCAAAAGCCATCATGCTGATCTCTACCGCCCGGATG
Source organism: Hyphomicrobiales bacterium (assembly GCA_900465675.1). Classification (GTDB taxonomy): domain Bacteria; phylum Pseudomonadota; class Alphaproteobacteria; order Rhizobiales; family Rhizobiaceae; genus Rhizobium. The sequence continues at coordinate 120,640 of UBJR01000013.1, forward strand.
AAACGCTCGCCAATGTCCCTGCCCGTTGTCATGCTGCACCTCGCCTATCGTCAAGAAGATCAGGTTGGACCGCCAGCGCGCCGAAGCGGCGCCGCATTCTCTCGTATAGCATCCCGACCAAGGCGTGTCGTTTGGAGACCACGCCATCCAGGTCAGAAGTCCAGAATTGTAGATATCCCAGCGGGATAGCATCGAAGAATGCGAACCATGCCGAGACGTCGTTGTCGACCAGGGAGGGGAAATTCTTGGCGGCCGCCCGCACCATGTCGGACACGACCCAGAGCGACGTCTCATCGATGAACGCTTTGTTGTTGGCGGTCTCTGCCAGCGTCATCACCACGAAACGCGCGTGCGCCTCGCCATGGCGTTTTCTGATGCGGTCCAGCGTGGCGATCGCCCTTGTCTGCCCGTTGGCTGGCATGACGTTCGCCGGCACCACTTCGATCTGGTACTCGGCGAAGATAGCTAGAGCTTCTGGATGGTCCGCCGCTGGCGTCATGGCCCTACCCTGACGATGATGCCACGCATCGCCTGTTCTTCGGTGGCCGCGTATTCACGCATCGCCTTGTCTTCGGGGAACGGCACTCCGGCGCGCTGCAGCTTGTCTTCGAGCACCAGCAGCCGAGATACCATCATGAGCATAGCCATCTCGAATGAACCGCGCCGATTGTTGGCGGCCGTCAGGTAGGCGCGGACTATTTGATCGTCGATGGTCATATCCCGGCAGCCCTCTCGATTGCGTGGCGCTTGCATTTCTCCCAGACGAGGCCGTCGACGCGTTCCACGCCCATATCCACGCAATAGTCGTTGGCGCGCTTTGCGATCCTCCGCAGCTTGGCGCGACGGCGCTTCAGGCGCCCAGGAACCAGCTTCCAATGTTCTTCGCAGAGCCACTCCATGCCGGGCAGCAGCGGATCGCCTTTGCGGTCGCCACGGGTTCGATGGCAAAAGGGCACGCAGCAGGAGAGACGGTCCGTCATTCGATCACCCCACTGCGGATCGCGGCCGCCACCAGCGCCGTGTCCTTGTAGACGCCGAACTTCTCCATCAGCGTGGCCTTATGCGTCCTGACAGTGTCGTATGAAGTGCCAGTGATCGTGGCTATCTCGTTGACGGTTTTGCCGCCGCAGATGAGGGCGAGAACCTCTCGTTCAGCCGGGGTGATGTGGGGCCCGGTCATTTCTTGTTCCTCCGAACCCAGCCGTGGGTCTCCGCCAGGCGTCCGAGTGTCCGATCGGAAATTCCGTGCGCTCCGGCGACGAACTTGAGAGAATTCAGCCCAGCCTCGTAATCCTTGCGGAGATCGGCCATGTGGACCTTGACCTGCCTGAACGACGCCCGTGTTTTCCGGTTGGTGCGATACCAGTTTTCGCTTTTGCCGACGGCAGTCACGGCGCGCTCGCTGATATCGAAGGCTATCGAGATTTCATCGAGCGTGTCGCCGCGCTGGTGAGCTTCCTTGACCTTAGCCTTCAGATCGGGATCGTTGAGCAGCCGCTGGGTGCCGGACTGATACTCCGGCCTATCCTCGCCCATGATCTTCGCCACGCGCGCGACAGCGTGAATGACTGTCGTATGATCACGGCCGCCGAACTCACGACCGATGCGGGGATACGAAACGTTCAGCTTGGTGCGCAGCTCCCACATGATGATCTGCCGCGGCCCGGTAATCTCTCTCGCGTGGGACGGGCCGATGACCTGCATATAGTCGGCGCCGAGTTCCGCGCACCGCCGGATGATATAGGCGCGGATCTTGCTGCATCGGTTACTTGCCAGGTACCACTGCCATGCCCGGACATGTTCATCGAACTGCGTATCCTCCTGCCGCCACATGGGAGGCACCACGACGCGCTGGACGACCCGCAGCATTGGCGACGGCTTTACCGGCCGGAACGCGTTGGCGGGGTTCATGAGGCGATTGCGCACCGCTGCTGCGTTCTGGCGCATCTCATCGGCGGATTGGAACTGACGGGCGGCGCTGGTCATGGGCGGACCTCCTTGTCCTTGAACATCTCGTGGAAGCGAGCCTGCGCGGCCACGATCGACCATTCGCTTTTGGGCTTCCTCTTTTCGACTGCGGTGGCTTCATCGTCATAGTCGGGGATGACACTTCGAACGGCCTCGGCGATTGCGCGCACGTCACAGGCGAACAGGCCGAACTGACCGATACGGGCGGGATTGAACTCTATGGCGATAATCCGGCCATCGCAGGCCGCCAGGTCGATGATCGCGTGCGGCGTCGCCATGGTCTCGGCAATCGATCTTGCGATCCGCAGCATCTGGTCCGCTAACGACCGGCTATATTTCCAGGGTGCCTTATGCTTTGGCGTCAGATAGTGGGCAAATCCGACGGCTGGCATGTCGAGAGGCGTCAGGTGCACCGCGACCGGCGAGCACGTCACCACCTCTCGATTTATCACCACGAACCGGCGCTCGTAGTGCAGGTCCACCAGTTCCTGCACCATCAGGCAGGGCGGAAGATCCATGAATGAGAACGCCATTGCATCGGCGGCTTCCATCAGCGACGTGCCGACCGGGACGCGCACGATGTAGTGCTTCGCCCTGATCGACTTGACGAAGGCACCCTTCCCTTCGGAGTGCAGCCGATCGACTTCGGCCTTGGCTCCATCCCAGTCGCAGAGCTTGAAGGAGCGGCCGCAGGCGCTCAGGAACGCGGGATCGGTCCAGTATGGCAGGTCATCGCCGATCGGGAGGATGGCACCGCGCTCGTGATTCCTGCCGCGGCCCAGCAGATATCCGTCAGCCGGAGCCTCGGCATCATGACCGAGCGGGATGATGCCGTCGCCGAACTCGTCATAGATCGCCTTCCAGAGCGCGGCATCTTCGAGGCGCTCTTCCGGGTCATCGGTGTTGAACAGGCGGTAGTAGAGCTTCATGCCTCACCTCCAATGATCAGCTTGGCCTTCAACACCGAGATGATCAGCGCGATTGCTGGCCTGCCAGATGGGCGAAGATCGATGTCGGTGAGATCAGACCAATCGAGCGCGGGATCGAACTCGCGCTGCAGCCGCTCGCCATGCTCCGGGCTGTTGAAGTCGGGAAACACCCAAGCGTCATCAGAGACGCTGCAGGTTGCGACACGCCATGCCCAGCCGGGGAGAATGCGAGCGGTGAACCACACGGCCTGATCAATGGAATCGGTGAAATGCGGGACGATGACTTCGCACTGCTCCGGCGTCCAGTGCTCGCGGGCGGCTGATACGGACGGCGATGACAACGCGAATATCTCCATATCGAGATCGCGATCAGGACCAGTTGCAGCCTCAAGCCGATGGATGAGAAGTGTCACGCTCATGCCGCCGTCTCCTTGCGCTCGACTTCGACCGTCTTCCCGCCACCGCGGAACAGCTTCTCGAATTGCGACTTTGCCAGCGCCTTCCGGCTCGTCGGACCGGTGATGGCTTCCGCGACGATCGGGCTGTTCATCTGCCGCAGGAACTCATCCTTGGCCGCCGCTTCTGCTTCCCGCTCAGATGGGAAGATGATGTCGTCTCGACCGTTGCGGAGGACGCGGTTCTCGCCGTGGTGATAGAGGCGGAACCAGGCGATCCAGCCGGTGGGGATTCGGTGGCTTCCGAAATCGCACTTGTTCGTCATTCTGCTGCCTCCAGATAGTCGGCCTCGGCAGGCGCTTTCACCTTTGGCGCTGCATCGGCCATGATCGCGCCGACGCACGCCTTCATTTTCGCGACAGACACCGCATTTCCGATCTGCTTGATCTTCTCGGTCTTGGTGCCGGCGAACTCGTAGGTGGCTTCCTCGGTGTTGAAGCCCATGGCGGCCGCGAGTTCGTGAGGTTCGAGCATGCGGAAGAGGATGTCGTATTCGGGTCCAGGCTCGACGAGGTTGATGTGACCTGTTGCGGCGATAGTCGGCGCGGGCTCACTGATGTCGTGGATGCGAGGCGCCTGCCCTTCCCTCTCACCGAATTGAGCAGCGATAAATGCGAATTCTCCGCCCTTCGCGGTGGTCATGGTGGGGATGGGATCGACATCAATGTCGCGCGCTACAGCGCCGCCATTGCTGTTGGTGACAGGGACCACCATGCCAAAGCGGCCCTTGCTTGTAATCGTCGGCAATGTCTCATCGACGCTGTTGCAAGTCTCCCCAGAGCCTGAGCCATAATATGGAGAAATCAGCGCATGAGATGCACCGTTGCCCCCAGTCGTTTGCGTCGGGATAGGTTCCGATACGCTTCTTGGAGCGCCACAAGAGGCTTGCGACAGGACGAAGGGCTCGATAACCGCATAGGCGCTGCCGTCACCGTGGATTGCGCCTAAAGGCTCATCGATGTCGTGTGATCTTCGTTGATTGGGATTGCTCTCCTTGGCATCGTTGCCATGGGCGACAGTCACGAGCATTGGCCTGGCACATCCTGGACGCTCGCTCGCTGCGCCGCCGGTCATGATCGTCGGCAGAGGCTCGCCGGTGGAACGCGCCGCACCGCTGCTGTGCTGAGAGAGAACCATCGGCTCTGCAAGCCAGACACCCCCCTTAGTGTCGAGTGTCGGGATTAGACCTTCTGAGACGCCCTCTGCTTTGTTGCCCTTCCGTCCATTCATGATAATTGGCTCAGCAAGGCCTACATGCTGGCCGTTGGCTGCGAGTGTCGGAATCGGGTTGGAGATGGACGTTCCATTCCCGTTACGGCGTAGAGTGATGACCATAGGCTCGGCACTGCGCCCACCCTTCGCATATTCCGCGGGGGCAATCCTGAAATGCCGAAGACGCCTGATGAGATCCTTCGCCAGCGCACGCCGCTGCCGGCGCTTCGCTGCTGAAACTTTGGTGTTGCGAGCCTCAAATGCCCACTTGATGTGGAACAACAGTGATCGTTCTATTTCGACCAGAAGCTTGTCGATAAAGGGCTGGGGCCAGCCGAACTTGAAAGCGCCAGCAAGAACGCGAGCCAGCGTCTTTGGCGCCAAAGGTTTGGGTCGGTTGAGAATTGACCGCCCCTTGATGCTCCAGTCGATGATCTCGCGCGCCGGGCGCCACGGCTTTGCCGTCGAGAACAGATCAGCGTTGACTTCGTCCCTCTTCTTGTGGGTCGGCATAGGCCAGTGGATTTTTCGTCCATCGGATCGGCCCATAAGGATGAAGCGCTGGCGCGTGGTGGCATCGCCGTAGTCTGCGGCGTTCAGCTTTCGCCACTCAAGATCGAAACCAAGCCGGCGGAGCGTCTCGGTCCAGGCATGGAAATACTCTCCCTTCCTGGATGCGATGGGGCGACCGGTCTTCATATTGACCGGACCCCAGCCGATATATTCCCAGACGTTTTCAATGATGATCCGTTTGACGCGCAGCTCGGTCAGCCAGGTGATGATGTGCCAAGGATCAGATCGCTGCTGGTCGCTGGTCGGCTTACCTCCCCGCGCAACGCTGTGATGGGTGCAGGTCGGCGAAGCCATCAGGAGATCGAGATATCCCTCGGGCACCAGTATGTGCGGGCGAACCGTGGCGATGTCCTGGACATAATGCCGGGCCTCGCGGTGATTGCGCTGGTGGGTATCGATCGCGACGTCCCAGTGGTTGACGCAAACCAGCTCCATTTCGAGCCCGAGCTCGGTAAGGGCGCGCTGAGCCCCGGTGGACGAGCCGCCGGCACCGCATAGAAGATCGGCTACGAGCATTTTGCGCGCCATTAAAGAAAGCTCCCTTGGCTGTTCTGGTTGAGATCGAAGAAAGAGGTCTTGCCGCCGTTCCAGCCGACCTGTTTGCGCTGCGGCCAACGGGTGTGCCTCGACAGGGCCAGCACCATCTCCGCCTTGTCGCGGACAGTGGACATGACCTCCTCCCAGACGACATGCATGTCATCGACCTCGGCGGGCTCGTTCTCGTCCATGACGGCTTCGGCGCGGAACGGAGTGATGACGTGGTCGGCGTCCTTCTCGCAGGATCCGAACAGGTCGGCAGCTTTCGGCCGGCGGCCGATGACCTTCATGTAAGTTTTGCGATTGATGGTCCGGTCGGTCAGCTCGAAGATGTTCTTCTTAAGCTGGACGGCAGCCACTAGGGGCGGACCATACTCACCGGAGTAGAGCTTCAGATTGCGCGTGACCAACGAGGAGAACTCAGCGTCGTTCATGCGTAGATGGTTGGAGTCCTTTTCGACGAGTCCGACATGGTCGACCACACCCATGCCATTAGGGTGAAACTTGGAGAACTCAGCGAAGGATCGTTCGATCTGCCGCAAGGTCATGGACCTGTCGTGGATGAAAACCCGTTCCTGCCAGGTCTCGGCATTGCGGCGGGCGTTTTCGAGCCGCTCATAGTCGCTGTCGCTGACCATGCCCCTCACCTGCTGCCACGCCTTTACGTCCGTCAGGCGGGCCAGCGCGCGGCGGGCAAGCTCTTCGCCCTTCATCTCGCCGGAATTGACCCAGACCGGATGCCCATTCAGGGCGGCGCCGGCGATCATCTGCTCGATCAACGAGGACTTTCCGTGCTTCGTCATGCCGCCGATGATGACCAACTGGCCGGTCAGCAGCGGGCCGATCATCTGCATCAGGAACGGAATGCCGTAGTCGACGCCTGCCAGGCCTTTGCCCTGATGAGCGAGCGCCGTCGCGGCCAGCGATCTTTTTGCGGCTTCTGCCAAGGTTTTCGGACGCTCTTCGCCGTTCAGCGCGCGCGATACGGATTCGAACTTGGCCCGCAGCGCCTCGAACTCGTCGAGAATGTCGAGCTCTTTGGAATAGGCCGTGTGCTCCATCTTCTGGCTGAGAGAGATGCAGGCGCGCCGAGCGGCACTCTCCACGATCGCCATGGCATAGTCCGGGGCGTTCACAGCATTGACCGCCTCCCGCATCATGCGAGCTAGATAACTGGCGATCGTCATGTCACCGATCATCGTCTCTTCGACGTGGTTCCGGATCGTGACGGGATTGGCAGATCGGCCGGCGCGGCGGAGATCGATGATGGCTGCAAATATCTCGCGGTGCGTCTTCTCGAAGAAATGCTGAGGCTCGATAGGAACGCGCAGGGCGTCGAGCGCCTCGTTGTTCATCATCAGGGTGCCAAGCAGGGCCTGCTCGGCCTCGATGTTGCAAGGAACCTCCTGGATCGCCTCAGCTGCGCCGAAGTGCAGCGCGCGCTCGCCCTCGGTGAACTCGTCTTCCTTACGCTTGTGGATATCGCGGGGGGCGGCGTTCATGCTGCGCCATCCATTGCGAAAAGGTTGACCGTCTTCGCCTCGTCGAGCTGGGCGATGTTGCGCACGGCCTGACGGAAGTAGGATGGCTTAAGTTCGAAGCCGATGCCCTTGCGACCGGCAGCCACCGCGCCGTAGACCTCACTGCCGATGCCGAGGAACGGCGTCAGCACCACATCGCCGGGGTTGCTCCAAAGCTCGATGCAGCGCTCGATCACATCGAGCTGCAGCGGCGATATGTGCTGCTCGTCCTTTTCATCGCGGCCAGCGCGATACTGCAGTGTGCGGGTCTGGTTGATGTCCATCCAGACCGGCGAGGCATATCGCTGCCAGACTTCGATCGAGAACCACTTCTCGGCATCAGCCAAAGACTTTCCGGACGCTACACGGCTTTCGACGCTGACGGGCTCGTTGCCGTATCCGACGTAGCGGTCAAACATGCCGTCGGTCGGCTCCGGGTTGTCACCGGGCTTCCGGAACATAAGCATGTAGTCGGCGAGCCCCTGCCCGCTGATGCAGCTATCCTTGGTGATCTGCTTGTGCAGAAGGCGGATCGACTTGGTGCGTTGTTGCGCGACCACCGGGTCTTTCCAAATGCAGACCTCAGAATGGAAGATCCAGCCGGCATCCTCGTATGCTCGAACGACCTCACCGCGGAAGTCCCGCATGCCGATATGGCCGTGGCGGATTTTGCTTGTCGGCAACTGCATGCAGTGAACGGCGTGAATGCGCCCCGGCATCGTCACACGCAGCAGCTCTTGGATCAGGAACTGGTAGTGGGTCCAGAACCCTGCAGTGTCGTTGTTCGAAATGTCGCGGTCGAAGTTCGAGAACTTGTAGAGGCCCTCGAAAGGCGGGGAATGGATGCCAAAATGCACCGTATCGCTCGGGATGCCGCGGATCAGCTCGCAGCTGTCCCCCTGGTAGATTGCATAGCGATCGGTAACGACCTGATCGACTGCCTTGATGTTCATGCGGCTTCTCCCGTTAGCCAGGCCGGTACGGACATTGGAATTTGAGGATTGTAGTCGGGCCGATCGCGGATCATGCCGCGGACCTCTTGGCTCGACAGGTCGGCCATGTGCATGACCATCGCAGCCGCCATGCGCTCGGCGTCATGATCCTTGCGGCGGATATTGGCGACGGTAGCGCCTTCCATCTCGGAAGCGATGATATGGGCGTTCACCGGATTGGTCTGACCGAAGCGCCAGAAGCGACGGACAGCCTGATACAGCTGCTCGTAGCTGTCATTGAGACCGACGAAGCCGGTATCGGCGCAGTGCTGCCAGTTCATGCCGAACCCAGCGAGCGACGCCTTTGTAATCAGCTTCTCGATCTTGCCGTCGCTGAAATCGAGCAGGATGCGCTCTTTCTCGCTATCCTTGAGACCGCCGTGGAGATTGACGGCGCCCGGAATGGCCTTCGTGAGTGCTTCGGCCTCGCTGTTGAGGTTGCACCACCAGACGAAAGGTTTGCTGGCAGGGGTCATCGATGCAGCCAGATCAACGCGTTCCTTCACGCTGTCACGCCTTGCAGAGAGCCGTTCCTGCATCGTCCTGGCTTCCATCGGAAACAGCAGCCCAGTTTCCATGCTCGGGGCATAATCGACGCTGACCGTGTGCTGGCGGTAGCGCAGCGGCGGCAGGTCATAGCCGGTGTTGTCGTAACCGAGATCGGAAGGCATCCGAAGCATGACGGCCCATGATGCCATCCACTTCCAGAACTCGGACTCCGCGTGACCTTTCAGCCGCCATTTCTGCGTATCGCCGCCATCGTGGGTGAAGAAGGTGGAAAGCATGTCGGTGTAGGACATGACGCCCAGGAACTCAGCATGATTGCCGAGCTCCATGAAGTCATTCGGCGCCGGCGTCGCCGTGGCAGCCAACCGGAACGGCACAGACGCGCATTCCTCGATCAGCTGATTGCGATACTTCCCATCCGTGTTCTTAAGGATCGAGCTTTCATCGAGAGCAACACCACCGAAGCCTGAAAGGTCGAAGTGGTCGACCTTCTGATAGTTGGTGATATCTATCGTCTCGCTCGACGGCGCCGAAACCACAGTGGCAGTGATGCCAAACTTATTGCCCTCGCGAACGTGTTGATGACTGACAGCGAGCGGCGCGAGGATCAGGACCGGGCGGCGCGTTTCCCGTGCCACTTCCTTGGCCCATACGAGCTCCATCAGCGTCTTGCCGAGACCTGTGCCAGCAAAGATAGCGGCGCGGCCGCGGCGGAGCGCCCATGCCGTGATATCGGTCTGGTGTGGCTTGAGATACTCGGGCAGAACGATGCGTCGCGTGATGCCCGTTGATGGGTCAGAGATATGCTTACGGGCAAGGAAGGCGTCATAGTCGTTCATGCTGCTGCCTTCCTCTTCGCATCGAAGGCACCGCTTCGCAGCTCCATGAACCGCTGCTGCATCCACTTGATCTCGGGGATGGCGCAATTGTGCCAGCAAGTGCAGACGCCGATGGCCTCTGCGGCATCGCGCTGTTCGGCCTTGGTGGATGGCAGCACGATCTGCTCACGCTGGGCGTAGGCGATGGCGAGGTCTTTCCAGTCCTGTCCCTCGGCTGGCTTGATGCCCTTGCCGAAGTAAACTGGTCGCCAGGACGTGGCGGCGATGGTGCCGTACGGAATGCCACGGATTTGGCAGATCGCGATGCAGGCACCCGCTATGCCCGTAAGCTGCAGGGCGGCCGGGTTGATGGTCGAGACCATCTCTTCCTTACCGGTGAGATCGGCCTTGCCCTTCTTTTTGAACTGCCTGACGCCATGCTCTGGCCGCTCGATCGCCACGAAGTCCGGCGCGTGCTCCTTGACGAGGCGGAAGAAGAGGTTCGCGGCGATGGCATATTTCTCTTCCCAGTCATAATCCTTGACCGAGAACGTGCCAGAAAGGATGGAAGACCGGTGCTTGTCGCTGTCTCGCACGGCCCATCCAGATCGGGTTGCGAGGTCAAGGCCCATGATTTTCATTCGGCTCACCTACGGGAAAAAGTGGCCGCATTCGCGCGGCGGAGGTGGCGGCTCAAGTCGGGAGGAGACGAGCCGCCTGGGAACTCAGCAGCTGCAGGAGAAGTATTCGGCACGGGCAGAGCGATCGATCTTCGTGCCGGTCACGACCTCGACGTGGTCCCAGAACTCAGCAGGAATATCCCCATGAGCATCGTATCCATCGAAATGGAGATACTCAGGGCTCCAACTGTCGTTCGAAATCGCCTTGGTGATAACCATCTCATAAGGGGGGCAATCAGATCGCGCTATGAAGTCACGAAGCCACTGCTCCGAGTGCGCTTTGTCAGTGACAACAGCCGGTTCACTCACTCCAGAAAAAGCCGGATGCTCCCATACGTGCCGAAGGGACGTGATGGTACGAGGATAGACAACAAGCCAGAACCTTTGCCCCGGCGCTACGAAACCTTCCAAGAAGGGGTCAACAACGCCGATGTGGTCACCCTTGGTCCCGACGCCGCCATCGACGAATCCGACATGCTGACCAGGGTAGAGCTTTTCAGCAGCGATCACCGGTTCGACGGCAAGGTGAATAGCGTCCCGACCCGCAAACTCGTCAATGATAGTGCCGAGTGTGGCGAGCGCGTCTGTAGCTACCGTATGTGTCTGAACAACCATTTTTTTCTTCCTCTGAAGGGGTTCGCTCGGCGCCAGGCAAAGCCCGCAAGCAGCGCAGCCTCCCGTCAGGCAACCTTTTTTCTGAAACATCGCTTTTTCAGCCTTCGCCGCTGTCTTCCGGCGGCGCTTCCTTGTCGGCTTCCGCCTCAATGCGCGCCTGGATATCGGGAAGAACCGTGTCGTATTCCTTGCGGCCGGCGTCATAGCTTTCGAGCCAGAGCTTGTCGTCTGCAGAGCCGCCGTCGAAACCGGACACACGATCGAGGCCGTTGAGACCGGCAAAGAAGCCCTTGGCGCGGATCATGCCTTCGGTGTCGACGCGATCGACGCGGCTGAATAGATCGCCCTTGATGGTCGGATCGGGAATGAGACCGAGATAGGCCAGGTTTTCCATATCCCGCTTCAGCTTGTCGACGGGCTTCTGCTGATCTTCTGCGGTGAAGGACTTCAGCAGATGATCGAGCTGCGAAGACGGGATGCCAGCAGCTTTTGCGTTGAGACGGTTTGCCTTCTTTCGCGCCGCCAGCGCGCGGTTCTGCGCGTCGATGTCTCGATCGGTGCGATGGTAGTAGGCCAGCGTTACACGCCGCTGCTGCTCTTTCTGATTGTCGCCGATAGCTGCCGTCGTCATTCGTCACCTTCCTTTCGCTGTTTCCTTTGCAAGGCGCAGCTTGTCCGCCAGCACCGCCACTTCCCGATCAAGATCCTCAAAATGAGCATCCCCAAACCTCGCTTTCTCCACCTCAAGTTCGGTCTGCAGCTCCGCCAGCTGCCGTGAACAAAAATCAAGGTAAGCCTTCCTGATGCGCCCGAAGACGCGGATACCTGGGTCTTTGGTTTCGCCCTTCATGAGCCGTTTCAGGCTCCGCGGATTAAGGCCGCACAAGAAGCTCATCTCTTCGAGAGCCCGTGCCTCATCGCCCCAATTCTGGTATTTCCGGCGGTACATTCTTCGCGCGTACTCGGCCGCTGTTTCCGGGCTGAATGCGTCAACTACAGACATTCGCTTCGCCTCTTTTTTCCCTGCTACGTTCTGGTTTGTTTCTGACAACTTCATTGCCGCCTCGCCTGATAGGTTTCTCCTCGTCAGGCCGTGGCGATTAGGTATTGCGTTCAGCCGCCGCCCGACGACTGACCTTGAAAGGAAGCCCGCACGCCAAGCTTGGAACCGGAAGCGTTCGGGATTTGGAAATGATGGATATCGGTAGCGCCTGCGGGCGCGCCGTAGTCTTCTTCGAGGCTGATACTGCCCGACCGTCGGAGAGCCGCAGCGGTGCAGACGATGAAGCCACAGATGATGATGCCGAGAAGGATGCCGCCGATGATCACAGGGAAGCCTCCACGATCGAAACGGTGCGCGCATGGTTGTGGATGCGGCGGATCGCTCCGCGCTCTTCCAGACCGTTCAGCAGACGATTGACGCTGGATTTCGAGGCTAGACCGAGGTGATCGGCCATTTCGTCATAACTGGGCCCTACCCCGCCGGTTTCGGCAGTGTAGGACTTGATGAAATCGAACAGCTCAAGCTGCCGCAGCGTGAGAGAATTTTGAAGGGGGCGGCGTGTTGAACCGATCGTCTTGCCGCAATGGGGGCAGCAGGTCATGCGACCTCCTCGACCCGCGACGGGTTCAGTATGGATTTGAAGATAGAGATGTCGGTCTTCTTCTCAACGCTAGGCCGGAAGCCTGCGGCGTCAAAAACCACATCGCCAAGCAGCAGTTCGCCATTCAGACGAACATGGACGTGATGATCTGGAATCTCTTCAACTTTGATACAGGGAAGGTTTCCGACCACCCCCAACAACATTTGGCGCACGGTATAGACGCGACCGACCTGAGGCTGGATGGGCTCATCCACGGGCTCTACGCCCTCGGGATACAGTCGATCCATTTCAATGCAGACCACCTTCTGCCCAATTCGGAAATTGCACATGGTCACTTCCTCACCGATCTCGGCGCCTGCACGCGATCGTGCGGCACGCGGTGTTCAATCTCGTTCTGGGCGATCAGGTCTTTGCCGTTGGATTGCTTGGTCACGCGCCACCTCCCACATCGTCGAGGAAAATATGCTTGTGGGTGATCAGGTCTGCCGGAGAGCGACTGACGTGCTCCCCGGCGTTCTCGGGTTGAGCATTCTCGCCATCGGTTACATGACCGCCTCCCGTGTTGGCGCCGGCGGAGTTCAGTCCTCCGTCGAGGCTTTGGCCTTCGCGTTCGCCTCTTTCATTCGAGGCGAAAGGGTGAACCGGCGTGACAAACGGCTGCCAGGCGATCGGCTGCGTGCCGCCCTTCTGCGCAAAGCCGGGCCAGTATCCATCGTGGTTCTTGTTGGCCGGGATCCAGTAGCTGCGGATCACCTTGCCGCAGGACGACGCCAGCCAGACGTGCTCGGGCTCGAACTCCTGCACCAGGACGCGGATCACGCCGTCCTTGGTTTTGGTGTTGCGCATCACGGTGACGGTGCGGCCGCGGGGGGCTGTGAGCATGTCGTGGTTCCAGGTCATGCCGCCACCGCCTTCGTCTCGGACTTGGACGGAGCGTTGCGCTCTTCCGCCCGCTCGGCGTACTGCCAGTCAGGAGCGAGCTCGTGATTGATGGAATTGCCGACGAGGTCGTAACGGTCACGAGAGACAGAAATCTTCACGAAGGACCGGACGCGAGGCGTGTGAACGTCAGCCACGCGGTGGATGACCGATTGGTCAAGCCGCAGCAGATGCTTGTCGGGATAGACGTGATGCGGGCCGACTTCGGCCGCCTCGTGCATCTCGGCCAGCGAGGCCATGTGATCCTGAACGAAGCTGACGCGGCTCCTCGGCTCCCAGAACATCGTGCCGTTGGTGTCCGACCAGACGTAGTTCAGATCGTCGGTCATGAACCCGTCGGAGTGCCAGCCTGGGCGGTTGCCTGGATTGTCGGCGGTGACGAAGAGCGTCTTGGCGGTGATGTAGACGTAACTGTCTATGAACCGCGCGAAACCGGCGTCGTAGGCGATAGCCTCAAGGATCGGTTCAAACTTCTTGAGATTGCGCGGAACCGTATACTGGTCCTGTCCGGGAAGCTTCACCGGGCAGTACAGCCAGAACATCATTTCCTTCGGGCTGATGTCGATGAGACCTAAGTCGATCGGCGGCGCGCCGTATATCTCAGTCATTGCCCATGTCCTCGAAAATGTAGAGGCCAAGCTCCTGCTGCACGAAAACGGCGCAGAAGCCGACGTACTTGATGTTGAGATCGTCAGGTATTTTCCCGCCGCACTTGAACGCCCAGAAGTGGCGCTCCTCGTCGGGAACATCGGTGCGGACCACTGCCCACAGCCAGAACATGCCGCCCTGATCGGCCATGCGGATGATTTCGGCACCCTTCGGCAGATTCATCGTGAAGCGCTCAAGGACCGGCATTTGGTACTTGAAAATCACCCTGCCCTCGGCGTCGGACATCTTCTTGCCGCGCGTGGCTTCATCCCACTGGTCGGTTTGGACGTCGGTCACGCTGCGGTCTCCCGAGCCGATATATTGGCCGCGTACAGTTCATCTGGGCTGCTGTCGGTGAGCGACATGACAAGCGGCCAATGACGATCTGGGATGCCTATCTTGGACCACTTGTAGACCGCGTCGTATGTCAGAGGACGCTTCCCGGCATCGTCTGCCGGGCCGCTCGCTTCGCTGATTTTACGAGCACCGCCCGCAGCCTTGATGATTTCGTCAATGGTTCGCATACCGAAACCATATTGAATTTAATTCCATCTTTCAAGATAGGATTTCACTCACCTTGAATTTTTTTCAAAGTTACTCTGCCCGCATGACATGGGCTGCACGATTACTGGAGAAGTTCGAGGAGACCGGCTGGTCGAAGGCAGAGCTTTCGCGCCGATCCGATGTGTCCTATGACAACGTGAACAAATACTTGGCTGGCAAGGTGGAAAAACCTCGCGGCCAGACCCTGACAGCATTGGCTCGCGCTCTTGGCGTCGATGAGCTTTGGCTGGAAAAGGGAATTGACCACGAAAGCCCTACACGGCTCGTCCCTCTCAAGGGATACATAGGCGCTGGGGGTCACGTGGAAGCGCTCGAAACCGGGCCGGACGAAATTGAAGCGCCGGCGGATTCTCACCCCGATACCGTCGCCGCTCAGATCCGCGGAGACTCCCAACTTCCCGTTCTGCAGGACGGATGGGTTATCTACTGGTCGATTGCCAAACCAGCCCTGGAGATGATTAACCAGCTTTCAGTCGTCCAACTGTCTGATGGCCGCATTATGGTCAAGACGCTTAGAAACGGTTCAAAGGCTGGGCTATTCACCCTCACCAGTTTTAATGCGGCCGATATCGTCGACGTCCCTGTGGATTGGGCGGCGAAAATCGATTGGATCAAGCCGCGATGAGCACCGACAGGCCAGATCACCCATATGACGGAAACTTCCTGCACGAGGCGTTGCAGTACGTCGCAGCGAAGACGAACAACGCGAAATGCCCATTTTGCGGCAATACGAACTGGACCTACGAGAACGAGGGTGGCGTGTTGGTTCCCGTTCCGAAAGTAGCCTACGTGCCGATGAGCAATCGGGCTTTTTTCGGTCCTGCTCCAGCGATTCCGGTTATAACCCTGACATGCACAGAATGCGGCTTCGTGCGCCATCATAACCTGCCTATGGTCAAAACAAGAATTGATGGCTCGAATGGCTGAGACCCCCTATTCTAGGTTCAACTCAGAGCGCATATTTGACCTGACGCCAGGTCATTCCGGCGGCGGGTCTTCAGGAGATGGTGGGATGGAGCGGATAGCTCGCCTCGAAGCGCAAATGGAAAGCGTTGATAAGCGGCTCGACAGGATCGACGAGAAGCTTGACCGCATCATAGAGCGAACGGGAAGCCTTCCGACGACAAGTGGCCTGTGGGGAATGGTCGCGACAGTTATCGGTGTAGGGCTGGCAATTTCCGGTCTGACATTCGCTATTGCTGACTACGTCGGGAAGTGATCTCACCCTTCCAATTATTACCCTCAGAGAGAAACAAAAAAAACAAACAGACTCTTTCCGTATTTCAGCTTTCCGTATTTCGTATGACAGCCATGTCATAGGTGGGTATGACAGCCATGTCATAGGTCAAGGCTGTAGACGCTCGACCTACCTGCCTGACGGCGCACCCTAACCCACTGCTCCTCTTCGAGCTCTTTCAGAGCCCGAGCGACATGTCTCGGTGATATGCCGAGGGCCTTCCCGATCGTCTTCATGGCCGGATATGTATATGGCTTCTTTGCGCTAAGGCGCAGAGCTAAATGGATGCCTACGAGCTTACCGTTACGGCTCACCCATTCAGTGCTGACTAGCATCCGCATCCAAGCATCGCGGCGCTTGAGCCACCGTCCCGTCGAGTTTCCTACCTGCTGTTCCATGCAAAATCATTAGCATTGGAAATTTATTCAATCCAGCAAAAGTTGGAATTTATTTCAAACTTCTGTTGACATGGAATTTAATTCAATTATTCTCGCCTCATCAACGAAGCACGAAGAAGCCACCGGCCGATCTGCTTCAGCGCAACGATGGGGATCGTGGATATGGTCGACTATTTCGAGCACAAGCAGAAGATGGAAGCCCAGAGAGAGCTTGAGGCTCAGGGCAAGGTCGCCGACAGCATGGACGTTCGCCTTGAGCTGATGGCGCAGTTCCATCGCGGCGAAAAGACACTGGAACAGGTTCAGGCCGAACTCGCCACGATCAAGCGGAATGCCAAGCGCAACGGCAAGATCACCCGCGCTCAGGCCTACACGGGACGCTACTGATGGCCCACCGTTTCAACGTCGAGCGCATCTCCTCCCGCGGCACCGCTCTCTACCTCGCCTACAGCTATGACCTTGGCGAGATGTGGTGGTCTACGGAAGCTGATGACGCGATGTCCTACGACGACGAGGCAGACGCTCAGGCAGATGCCGACAAGCACGGTGGCGAGGTCTTCGCCTTCCAGCGCCCGTTCAGCCGGCGCGATGTTTCCACCTTCACACTTATCGCAGCGGAGTAATCGGCAATGGCCGTTATCGAAACCCAGTTCTCTATCGGCGATGTGGTCTACAAGGCTGGTATCACCACCGTGTCCAAGCAGCATCCTTGCCCTGATTGCAAAGGATCGCGGAAGTGGACTGCAATCTCTCCGGCTGGTGGCGAGTATCAATTTTCCTGCCCTCGGTGCAGCGCGAATTTTCACGGCGATGACGCTTTGTCGCTTCGCTATGCGGCCCACGAGGCAACCGTACAGCGCTTGACCATCGGCAGCGTGCGCACCGACAGCAGTAGCGGTCGCGGTAACGAGTACATGTGTGTCGAGACCGGCATAGGTTCTGGAAGCCTCTACTACGAGGCCGACCTGTTCGAGACATACGACGAGGCCGAAGCTGTGGCCAAGGCCAAGGCTGGAAAGGCTGACGTAGAGGTCGAGTGGGTCGCGAAGCTCTACGATCGATCAATCAAGCTCTGCGACTACGAGCTTTCCAATGCCGAGCGCGAGGCCAACAAACGCCGCATCAGCGAGTGGCGCGAACAGAATATCCAGTTCTGGAACGACGTCGAATGGGCATCCTCTGTCGACGAGATCAAGGACTTGGTCGAGAAATATCGGGGGCAGGAATGACCAAGCGAATTCTAGGCAATGAGGCCGACCCCGTCAAATTCGCCGTCTTCCGCGACCGGCTTGGCAACCGCTTCGTTTTCCCAGGCATCCACGAGAAACGGAACCGTCACATCGACCCCGCCGAGTGCGCGGTCATGGAGATGGCGCTGAATATCTCGAAGGAACCAGATCTGCTCACCGTCGAGCGCGACGACGACATGTCGCTGATGTTCGAGCACATCCGATCCGAAGTCCTCCACATCAACTTCAAGCACGGCGCGGCCACGGTCTATCTGATCGGCGGTCCCGAGTTCGAAGCCGCAAAGGCAGGTGTCCAGTGACCAAGACCAACCGCTGCGATTTTAGATCGATGGGCGAATGCGGCTGCCATGTCGGCTCCTGCCAGCAACAGAGCCGCCCCGCTGCTCCGACCGTCATCTTCTCTTGGCGCCAGCATGCCGCCGCGATCACCTTCGGGATTGTCGTCACACTCATCTGCGCCGGGACCATGCACGCCCTGCAGAAGCAGGAGCGTCAGGCTCAGATCGAGGCTCGCGTCTGATGACCAATCTCCTCGATATCCCCGGAACCGAACAGTCAATCGGCGGCCTCGCAGCAGGCATCGTCGCCAAAGCCAAAGCCGCAAGGGAGGCAAACATGGGAAATGCAGTCGAAGTCCAGACACCGTCGCAGATCGCAGCCATGGAGCAGCCTCGCGCCGTTCTGACGCCTATGGAGATGATCGACAGGGCTGTGTCGACCAACGCCAGCGTCGAGACCCTGACACAGCTCATGAACCTACAGGAGCGTTGGGAAGCCAACCAGGCGCGCAAGGCGTTCGACGAGGCTATGGCCCGGGCGAAGGCAAACATGCCAGCCATCATCAAGTCCAAGAAGGTTGACTTCACCACCGGCAAGGGTCGGACCAACTACCAGTACGAAGACCTCGCCTCGATCATGAACCAGATCGGGCCGGTGTTGTCGGAGAACGGTCTGTCTGTCCGCTACCGCACGGCGGCCGATCCGAACTCGCCGATCGCCGTCACCTGCATCATCTCGCACCGCATGGGCCATAGCGAAGAAAACACGCTGATGGCCGGCAGGGATGACAGCGGCAACAAGAACAGCATTCAGGCGATCGGCTCCACCGTGACCTACCTGCAGCGCTACACGCTCAAGGCCGCTCTCGGCCTGGCTGCCGCGGCTGATGATGACGGCGGGAAGGCAGACGAGACCAATGACGACGCCAAGCTCATCACCGAAGCTCAGGCATCCGTCATTCGCGAGTTGATCGAGAAAGGCGAAGTTGACACCAAGGTGTTCTGCGAACGCTGGCAGGTCGAGTCCGTCACCGATATCCCGTTGAAGCAGTTCAATGAAGTCGTCGGGTCGCTTCGGCAGCGCGTCGCCTATCTCGCTAACCAGCGGGCACAGGGGAGCGCAGCATGACGCTCCAGATCATCGATTGCGACCAGAATTCGCCGGAATGGCTTGCTGCCCGTATGGGCATCCCCACGGCCAGCAAGTTCGCGACGGTCATGGCTAAGGGTGAAGGCAAGATCCGCAGCAAGTACATGCGTGAGCTTGCCGCCGAAATCTATACCGGCGAGCCGAACGTGTCGTTCACCAACGGACACATGGAACGCGGCCATGAGATGGAGGACGTCGCCAGAAAGGAATACGCCTTCATCACGGATCAGGAGCCTAAGTTGGTGGGCTTCATCCGCAACGGCTTGAAGGGATCCAGCCCAGATAGCCTGATCGGCGAGAACGGTGGCTTGGAGATCAAGACCGCCCTTCCGGAAATCCAGATCGACCGTCTTGAACGGAATCGTCTGCCGCCGGAGCATGTCGCCCAGGTCCAGGGCAATCTCTGGGTATCCGAGCGGGAATGGTGGGATTTCGTTTCCTACTGGCCGAAGCTGCCCATGCTGACCGTCCGCGTCTACCGGGACGAAGCCTACATCAAGGCCATGTCCGACGAGGTCGATCGATTCAATGACGAGCTTGCACAGCTTGTCGATCGCATCCGCCGATATGGGCAGAAGGAGGCGGCATGAGCGATCACACTCCCGGCCCGTGGACCGTCAGCCAGAACGCCTACGGAGCGGTGTTCGTCCACGGCGGCGAAACACTGACGACAGCGGTTGGCACCGAGTACAAAGCGCTTGTAGCGGGCGGCAACAGCCATGACACGTTGACGCTTGAGAACGCCAGCCTGATAGCTGCCGCTCCCGACCTTCTGACCGCGCTGGCTGAGCTCCTGCATGCCTATTCAGAGCCAGACCGCCGTCTCTGCTGCGATGGACGAGATTGCGGATGCAGGGGGGCTACCATCCATCAAATGGCAGAGCATTACGCCCGAAAGGCCATCGACAAGGCGGAGGGACGGGCATGACAACCCGCCAGACAGTCACCATTCAAGGCCCCGATGATCGGCAGAAGATCGCCACGTGGGCGCGAAACGTCGAAGCCGGGACCGTTGTCACCTTCCGGAAGAAAAGCCGCTCCAGCGAGCAGTCTGCGAAGATGTGGGCCATGCTGGGCGAAGTGTCCGCTCAGGTCGAGTGGTATGGCCAGAAGCTTGACGCGGAAGACTGGAAGGACGTCTTTACGGCGTCGCTCCGACATGCCCGCGTTGTGCCTGGCATCGACAAGGGAACCTACGTCCCGCTCGGCATGCACACCTCGACGCTGACGATCGAGGAGATGAGCAACCTTATCGAGCTGATCTATGCCTTCGGCGCCGAGCACAACGTCGTTTTCAAGGAACCGCAGACAACCGAATCCGGCTCCCCCCAGCCGGACGCCGCAGACGCCTCGCCCCCTGCGTCTGCCGCCAGCGAGGAGGCCGGAAACCCTGATCCGGTCTCCTCCCCCAATTCCAATTCCGAAGCTTCGATCCCCGTTGAAGCATCGGATACCGCCGGAGACCCGCCCCCATCCCCATCCGGGTCTCCGGCGACTGAAACAGAACGCGAGATCCTGATCAGATTCGCTCGCGACGTTCTGCCGATGGCGGCCGACACCACGATCTCGCCCAGCGCCGCGAAGGCGGTCGAGAAGGAATGGGCGGCTCAGATCAAGGAACTGTCGCCGGACGGCATCGCCCAGGCGCGGACCATCTCGGAATCGATGCGGATGATCTCGAACAGCCCGGCGAAGCTCGACCGTGTGCTCGAGCATTATGCCGAGGTGCTGGAGACCACGGCCGAGAACCTGCGGGGTGAAGCCCATGGCTGACATCCAGCACACCCCGCTCCCTTGGAAGCCAGTCCAGAAGCTTAGGTTCACGATGCCCGGCGGGCTGCTCTACACGTCGGTCGATCCGATCAATGTCGGCGACTACTGCGCGCCGCTGAAGATGGCCGACGGCAGCTTCAACGTCTGCCGGTTCTCGCATACCGGCGACGAGCGCAAGGCCGCGCTGCACCGCGCCAACGCCGAGTTCATCGTGCGGGCCTGCAACGCCCACTACGAGCTGATCGAGGCTATGCGCCCCTTCGTCACCGACTGGGCTGATAAAAACGGATGGACGGACACCGCGTGCCGGAATGACCGCGTAGTCGATTGGTTCGGTCCCTCGGACTTCCGTCGCGTCACCGCCGCCATAGCCAAGGCAGAAGGAAGATCCAATGGCTGACGTCAACACCATCCCTCGCATCTGCTGTGACAACTGCGGCTTCACTGTCGAGAAGACCGAAGAAAGCTCTTACCCCGGCGCGACAGTGGCACCGAACGGCAGGAAATACCGCAAGCCGAGCGACTGGGGCGCCTTGAAGATCGAAGTCTCTCGATCGGTTGACAGCTACGGCGGCAAGGCACGTCTCGATCTCGGAGACCTTTGCCCGAATTGCGCGACAGCGGCACTCGATGCGGCCGCGGCGGCGTTGAGAACCCGTCGCGGGGAGGATGAAGCCCATGGCTGATCACCCAATGCTCTATTCCGCGCCGATGGTGCGCGGCCTGATCCGCGAGACCCAGACTCCTTGGACTGGTAAGCGCCAAACTCGCCGTCTCTGCAAGGACCAGCCGCCGGCCGGCGTGTCGATCATTCGAAAGACCATCCGACCAATGGGTCAGGAGCCGTTCCATGCCTTCGAGCGCCGAACGATGTACGGCAACTACGGCGGAGATGTACCGGTCAAGATCAAACGCGGCGACCGTATTTGGGTGCGGGAGGAATTCAGCGGCCCCAGTTGCTACCGACCCAAGATCGATCCGCCGACAAGCTGGCCGGTTGGATGTGACATCTGGTATTGGGCCGATGGTAATCCGAGCTATGGCGATTGGACCAAGCCAAAGCGGTCTATGCACATGCCGCGCTGGATGTCCCGGATCACATTGATCGTCACTGACGTTCGGGTCGAGCGCCTGCAGGACATCAGCCGAGAGGACGCTATCGCTGAGGGGCTCGTGAAGGACGCCTTAGCCCCTGCTCTCGCGGTCGATATGGGTTGCGACTGGGGTTTCGAAGGGGATCACCGGCACGGGTCTCCAGTCAGCGCGTATGCTGCCCTGTGGGACCACATCAACGGTGATGGCGCATGGGATGCCAACCCGTGGGTCGTGGCATACACGTTCCGTCCGATCTTTCAGAACATCGATCAGATCGCGAGGGCAGCATGACCAGATCCGTGCCGGAATGGGTTGGCGCTACCGATGACACCCGCGCGCCGCCGCGCGTGAGAGCGCGCATCTTCGACCGAGACAACCGCTGCCACCTTTGCCACCAGCCCATCCAGGTTGGGCAGAAGTGGGATCTCGACCACGTCAAGGCGCTCATCAACGGCGGCGAAAACCGAGAGACGAATCTTCGGCCGTCGCACCGCAAGTGCCACGTCGAAAAGACGGCCCGCGACGTCGCTGAGAAGGCGAAGACGGCGGCGGTTCGCCAGAAGCACATCGGCGCGTCGGCGCCGAAGCAGACCATCAAGTCCGCTGGCTTCCCGAAAGCCGCCCGTCCCAAGAAAACCTCAAGCAAAATCATGCCTGGCTACCGCGCCCTCTTCGCGCCGTCCGACCAGCAGAAAGGGCAATGAGATGAGCTATTGCCCAGCAACAATGTGTCCGCTGATCGCGCCAAACGGTTCACCGTGGACTGGCGACGTGAATTCAGCTTGCCCGCAGAAAGAAGGCTTCGGCGAAGGCCAGTGTGCTTGGTTCCACGATGGCGCTGGCTGCGGCGGCTGCAACATGGCCCATGAACAAATCGCTGAAGCTGCCGATGGCTCTCCCGTTCCCGTCGCTGGTCCAAACCAGCCGAAGCGCTGGGATGCGCGCACACCCCGCGACTACGAATGCCCCAGATCACACGAATGCCAGTGGCAGATAGAGGCGGAGAAGGAGGGAGGGTTATGCCCGCCCAGGACCGCGCTCCGGCTCGGCCTAGATCCGAAGATCTCTCTTTTTTAAAGGATTTCAGATGAGCGACACTATCCGATCCATCGGCGCCCAGATGGCGACCATGATGTACAACCTATCGCAAGGTGCAAACCTGCCGGCAGGAACGCGCGATCTGATGCGGGATATGCATCAGCGTTGGGATGCGGCTGTTTCTGCTGACAAGGCCCCACCGCCCCAGCCACATGTGGTGGGTAGCAACGCCGCCGATGCTTACGTTGCTGAACAAGGCATCGAGCATAGCGGCGGCCTCATCGAGCGCGCCTTTGAGGCTGGAGCCACATGGGCATTACCGCAGATTTCCGACGAAGCCATCGGCACAATCTGGACCGCTGCGATGACCGCCGCCGTCAACATTCTAGTAAAGCGACAGAACGACCTAAACGATGATGACGGCCCTCTACCTGTTCTGAACGAACAGGGCGACTGCATCAATGCGCTCAAGAAGTGGATGCACGTTGACGAAGTCTACCTCTACGAATTGCGTCATATGCTCGGCGCGACAAACGAACCGTGCGACTGCTGCGAGAGCATCCGAAGAGCAGAAAGTGATTTGGCTGGGTTCGAAGACGATCATCAGGAGCGCGTGGACCAGTTCGCGGTCATCGGAGCCGATTGGGCAGAACCAGACTACGCAACGCCCTACGCCCCACCGCCCACAGAGAATGTGGTTGGGTATCAGGATCGCGTTGCAGCGGCTCACGACGCCCTTTTCCACGACGATCCGACCGACGTAGCGGAGCGGGTCGCTCGCTTCTTGGAAGAAGCAATGGAGGCGGCACAGGCATTCGGCATGACACTTGACGATGTTCGGATGCAGGCGGACTACACGTTCAATCGACCAGCCGGCGAACCTGCCAAGGAAATAGGCGCAGCACTGCTGACGCTCACTTCGCTTTGTGTCGTCGCCGGCTACGACGTCATGGCTTGCGGCGAGGCTGATCTTGAGAAGCTGCAGCGGCCCGAGACCATAGCCCGCATCCGCGCCAAGCGCGCAACCCGGCACGGCAGAGGCCCGCTACCCGGCTTCGACCCGTCTGCCTCTGCGGAGGTGGAGGGATGAGCGACAGGCAGGGAAGCATAGCAGTACTACAAGAGTGGTCAGAGCAGAAATACGGGCAGTCGTTTTCGATCAGCGCTTGCCACGATCTGCTCAACGTCTTGGAAAATGGTGGGGGAATGCGCCCAGAAACCCGCATAGCGGAACTTGAGTTTGAGCTGAAGGCCAAGTCCGCCGAGCTTGAGATCGCCAATGGCGAAATCGAACGGATGGCTGAAGAATTGCTATGCATGTCTGAAGCGCTTCAATGCTACCAAGAGACTGCTGCATCGGCAATTCGCGCCGCCCTCGCCTCTGCGGAGGTGGAGGGATGAGCGACCTTCTCATGAAACGCCGCGTCGTCTTCTCTGATTGCGGGCTGTACCGCTACCTACTTGAACACGATTTCGGCGGCTCCGGTCCCGTGATCTCGCTCGGTATGGTCAATCCGTCGCTCGCTAACGGCGAGGACAACGATCAGACCATGACCAAGGTTGACGGCTTCTGCATCCGTCTCGGCGCCAGCAAGGTCATCGTCTGGAACCCGTTCGCGCGCATCGCCAAGGATATACGCGATTTGCGCTATGTGGACGATCCTATCGGCCCAGATAACGACGCTCACATCGCGAGGGCCGTTCAAGGCGCTGACATCCATATTGTCGCCTGGGGACCGCTCTCCAAGCTCCCTAAGCCGCTGCGCAACCGCTGGCGCTCTGTGGTCGATGTGCTTTCAGCCGCCGGTGCAAAACCGATGTGCTGGGGAACCGCGCTCGATGGCCAGCCCCGTCATCCACTGATGCTGGCCTATGCCACGCCGCTTGTCCCATGGGAGGCGCCGCTTTGAGCATCCACTGGATCAGAAAGAGCTACCGTGTGCCTGCAAAGGTTGGCGGTCGGGTCGAATATACTGGCGAGAAGATTGCCCGCCGGGGCGTCATAACGGGCCAACGCGGCCCGCACCTCCTCATCCGTCTCGATGGCGAGGAGCAATCAAATCCCTATCACCCGACATGGAAGCTTCGATACCTCGATGCCCCACCACCCATTAAGACGATGTTGGAGGGTTCCAATGGCTGAAGACTTCTCGGCCGATGCGGCGGAGTTCCGTTGCCTCGTACCGTTCCCGGATCAATCGGCAAGCTTCGTACATGGTTTCGAAGCCGGCATGATCTGGCAGCGGATGGTCAATGGTGACCCGCAGATTGGCGGCCTCGATGAAATCGCCACTCACGTCGAGAACGCCGCCGCGTTCCAGAAAATGGCTGACGCGCAGGGTTACGAGCTTGAATTATCGGACTTCGGCGACGGCTGGATCATCGCGACATTCATCAAAAGGCCGCGCCGCTTCGGTGTGATCGAAGGAGGTGCGGCATGAACGCGCAATCACCAGCACCCCTTATGAAAATGGTGGGGTGCCAGCCTGTTGTTGGAACATACATGGCTAGGCCTTCTTCAGTCGTGAAGGGAGGAAGTCGCCTCTACGTGCCGGGGAAGCCTCATCACGAAGCGCCAGTCTTCGATAATGTGGATGCTGCAAAGTCTGCCGCCCAAGCCGACTACGAGCGCCGCATCCGCGCCGCTCTCGCCTCTTCGACCGTGAACAATCCCGCAACCCTCGAAAAATCCGACTTTCAAAAATTTGATGTCGAGGGTGAACGGCAGGAGAACGAGCAGGAAACGACGGAGCAACATGTGGTAGGGAGCGTCCTGACTTGCCAGTGCGCCAATACTATCACCGATCCGTGCATCGTCTGCGGCAAGGGAAAGACCCTTGTCACGGCCGATTGGCTGCAGAAGATGGCGGCTAAGGAAGGCGATCTGGAAGTTGGCGTCGGCCGACCAAGTGCCGAAGCCGACCGCCTCCGCGCAATCGCCCTCGATATGCAGAAGGGCTACATCGCCGTCACAGCAGCGCTGAAGAGCGTGATCGAAGACTTGGAACTCCGCTCGAAAAACGGCGTGGTTGATCTAAGCCACGGCGTCTACTGCGCAGCACGCGCCGCTCTCGCCTCTGCATCGGAGGCTCCCCATGCAGATTGAGATCAAGGGTAAGGTATCCGCCGACCCACGCGACCGCATCTTGGCGATCGAAGCCGTCACCAAGGCTATATGCCAGAAGACGGGGCAAGATCCAGCCGAAGGCGTCATGATGTTGCTCACGGCTGCAGCTCACCTGACCGCGACCTATTCGGGGAAGACCGCCGACCAGAACATCATGACGCTGGCGAAGTGCCTCGGCAATGCGACCGTTGCGGCCGATGATTTCTTCAAGCTGAAGCCGGTCGCCTCTGCGGAGGTTGAGGGATGATCAGCACAGAAATGATCGACGCTGCAGAGGCGAACATCAGAGCGGATTACCGCAACGGAAAGATATCGAAAGAGCAATTCCAGAAGGAGCTGCTGATCGTCGCCAGAGCGAGGCAGCAGGCCCCCGCACCCGCAGAGAGGGAGTCCGACAATGGGTAGACGGGCAGTCGCATTTACGGAGGACTCCGTCTCCCGCGCGATCCGCGCCGTGAAAAAGGCTGGCGTGGAAGTCAAGACCGTCCGCGTCGAGCCTGACGGATCTGTTGTTATCAACGGGGATAACGGGGATTTCACCCCAAAGCAGCTTGAAGAGAGCGCGGCAGGTTACTTCTGATGGAGGGCATGCCCCGCAAACGCTATGCTTTCACCGTGCAGGAGTTCGACCGCTTCGGAAACGAACGCTGGTATTTCCGCATTGGCAAGGGAAAGCGGGTACGGCTCCCAGCCCCGTGGGGCTCGAAAGAGTTCGAGGCTGAATGGCGCCGCTGCATGGCGAACGAGGAGCCCGCCCCGGCTCCGACCAAGCACACATTCAACTGGCTTGTTGCTCGGTATCAGGAAAGCGCGGCTTTCAAGACGCTGAAGGAATCGACCCAGACCGTACGGCGCAACATCCTGAAGTCCGTGGCCAAAACAGCGGGCAACGTGATCCTCTCCCAGATCACGCGAAAGATGATCGCCGCCGGCCGTGACCGACGCGCCGATACCCCGTTCGCCGCCATCAGCTATCTGAAGGTGATGGGATATTTGTTCGATTGGGCGGTCGATGCTGGGCACATGAGAGAGAACCCAGTAAAAGACGTGAAGAAGCCGAAGCCAAAAACGCAGGGCTTCAAGCCGTGGACCGGAGATGACATCACGGCGTTCTATGCCAAGCACCCAGAAGGCAGCCAGGCGAGACTCGCCATGGACCTATTGCTTTTCACCGGGCTCCGACGATCGGACATATTCAAGATCGGGCCGCAGCACGTCCGCGACGGAATCATCGAATACCGGGCGACGAAGAATTCCGAAATGACCTACAGCCCGATTCATCCGACGTTGAAGGTCATCCTGGATAGTCATCAGACGACACATTTGGCCTATCTAGTGACGCCGGTTCATGGCCGGCCATTCAAAAGCGCGGCCGCCTTTGGGAACTGGTTCGGGGATATGTGTGTGGAAGCTGGTGTTGGGGGAAGAGCGCACGGGTTGCGCAAGACACTGGCCACGATCCTGGCTGAAGCAGGAAACAGCAATAGCGAGCTGAAGGCCAGATTCGGTTGGCGGAGTGACGCAATGGCCAACCTTTACACCCGCGAGGCCAATAAGAAAAAGCTCGCGATATCGGGTGCTGAAAAACTAAACGAGAACGACTTTGCCCCTCACCCGAATTCAGTGAGGGGAACAGGCTCTAAAGATTGAGCATTTTCAATGCGTTGAAAATTGAGTGGCGACCCCTGCAGGATTCGAACCTGCGACCACCTGCTTAGAAGGCAGGTGCTCTATCCAGCTGAGCTAAGGGGCCATCCGGCCGCTATCCAGCGATAGCGGCGAAACGCGGCATACACGGACACTCAGTGCGTCCAGGGCTGTGTGCGGGTATAACGGAAATTATCCGGATAGGCGACAGTCTGGCGGATCGGATCCTTGGGCTGCAGCACCCGGTATTCGATGCCGTTGCGCTTGGCATAGGCTTCGGCCAGTTCCTGGCTTTCGAAGGTCAGCTTGACCTGCTGGCGCATGTCGCCCGAAGAGGTGTAGCCCATGATCGGATCGATCTTGCGCGGCTGCTCCTGATCGAACTCGAGCACCCAGAGATGCGTCTTGGCCTTGCCGGACTGCATGGCGGTCTTGGCTGGACGGTAGATCTTGGCAGACATCGCTGCATTCGCCTCCGGATACGCGGACAACATCCGCTGGAATTTCAAACTGCCGCGCCGTCACCAGCACGGTTCCCTCCGCGCTATCTAACGCAAAGAGATGAATTTTGCTTATCCGCGAATCCCTGCGGTTTCAAGAAAAAAGCCGAGCCGCACCCAACTGCCGCTGCTTACTTGGCGGCAAGCTTGTCCGTGGGCCGCCGGCAGGGGGAGATAAGGTCGAGCGACGCATCGCGGACGCTGGTTTCCACCTCCATCAGGCCGAGAACGCTGTGGAAGAGGTTATCGTGCGAGGCAGGCAGCTTGGCGCGAGCGGCAATGCAGGCGGTGTCGAGCCGCGTCTCGCTGGCGAAATCATCCGACAGCCAAAGCGCCATCGGCACATGCGTCTGCTCCTTCGGCGCGATGAAATAGGGCGCGCCATGCAGATAGATGCCGTTTTCGCCCAGCGATTCGCCGTGGTCGGAGAGATAGATCATCGAACCGGCCAGCGCGGCCTGATGCGCCTTCAGCTTGTCGATCACCGCGGCCAGCACCTGGTCGGTCATGACAACGGTGTTGTCATAGGCGTTGGTGATTTCTTCCGGCTTGCAGGTGGCGAAATCGGCGGCGCGGCAATCGGGGGTAAAGCGCCGGGCGCTGTCGGAATAGCGCAGATAATAGGCCGGGCCGTGGCTCCCCAGCTGGTGCAGCACAAGCACGCTGTCGCCCTTGACGCTGGAAAGCCAGTCATCGAGTTTGTCGAGCAGGATGGTGTCCAGGCACTCGCCGTCCTTGCAGAACCGCGGATCGCGGCTGTCGGGCAGATACTTGTACTTGATGCGGTCGGCGACGCCGTACATGCCGGTATCGTTGTCCCACCATTCGACGCCGACCTTGGCATGGCCGAGAACGTCGATCAGGTTATCGGTCACCAGCCCCTTGCGGTAGCTATATTCCGTCCGCTTGTAGACGGAGAACATGCAGGGAATGGAGACGGCCGTCTCCGTGCCGCAACTGGTGACATCTGGGAAGAAGGTGACGCCGCGCGCCTTCATCTCCGGATTGGTATCGCGGCCATAGCCGCCGAGCGAAAAGTCCTGCCCGCGGGCCGTCTCTCCGGCAACGATGATCAGCACACGCGGCTTGGCCGGGGAAGCCGCCGGGATCTGGTGCGCGTCCGTACCGATCGGCTGACGCACGAGATTGAGATTGTCGCCATAGGTCGCGGTGAAATAGACCGCGCTGCCCAGCGGAAAATGCGGATTGATGGTCATCATCAGATCGCGATGGATGCGGCCGACGGCGGCATAGGTCGGATAAAAGCCCATGCCGATCACCGCGATGACTGTGATGCAGGGCACGATCACGGCCATATTGTGCAGAAACTTGCTGGGGAACGGCCGGTGGACGACGCGCACGGCCGCGATGAACAGCGACGGCAGGACGCCGGCCAGCAGCATGTAGAAAATGAATTTCGTGGTGATCAGGTGCTGCGCTTCCGACTGCGTCGTGACGGCGGCATTGCGGATCATCTCGCGGTCGATGATGACGCCGAACCTGTCGGTGAACC
Organism: Hyphomicrobiales bacterium; assembly: GCA_900465675.1. Taxonomy (GTDB): domain Bacteria; phylum Pseudomonadota; class Alphaproteobacteria; order Rhizobiales; family Rhizobiaceae; genus Rhizobium. The sequence continues at coordinate 150,208 of UBJR01000013.1, forward strand.
AGGCGGCCGCGACAGCCGCCAGCAACAGCAGAATCAGCACCGGCTTGATGAGATATTTGACGGAAACGGTGACGGCGATCGCCACGGTCAGCGCGATCATGCCGATAACGAATCCGACGAAAGCCAACCGGTGGCCGTCGAAATAGACGTAGGCCCGGCTCCAGAACGTGTAGTTGGCAACGGCGAGAATATAGAGCGAAACGATGACGGCGAGCGTGATGCTGCCGATCTTGGGGCGCATCCGCGCCGTCTTCAGTGTCATGGCCATGCTGTCAGGTTCGCTCCGCGCCGGGCGGACCATCCGACTCAAGCCTCTGGCCGCCCATCTTAAAATCCGGGCGACCATGGAGAGGCTTCCTGACACTATCCTGAACGCAAAAGCCGCATTTAAGGATGGGACAAACGCGTTTTTGATATTGCGGCCCCCCGGCGAAGCGTGTATTGCCCCCTCACACGGAGTGTAGCGCAGTCTGGTAGCGCATCTGGTTTGGGACCAGAGGGTCGGGAGTTCGAATCTCTCCACTCCGACCATTTTTCCCTAGATTTCTACGGTAAGCAGGCGGTCATCCGCTGGTACGGGAGCCGATCATGCAAGTCGAAATCCCCTGCCCCAAATGCGGCAAGACCCGGATGAATTTCCCGCGCCCGCAGCCGCTCGATAACGACATCATCAGCTGCTACAGCTGCAATTTCGAGCTTGGAACCTATGGTTCGGTCAAGGCGAAGATGGCGCGCTTCATGGAACGCATGCGTCAGGCTGCGGTGACCCAGGCGCAGGCTGCAAAGAAGAAGCAGTAAGCTGCTTCCCCTTATTTTTTCGTGATCGTCGCGCTGGCGGCCTTATCGCCGGCCTTGATGCCGAGCTTCTTGACGATGCCGGCGTTCAACTCGACGACGTATTTCACCTCGCCCATCGAGTCGATGATGTCCTCCGAAAAGGGCACGGCATTTTCCTTGATGTGACGGATGACGCCCTTGCTGTCGATGAACAGCATATCGAGCGGCAGGATGGTGTTCTCCATCCACATCGTCACCCGGCGCGACTGCCCGAAGTCGAACAGCATCCCGGCATTCTCGGGCATTTCCTTGCGATACATCAGGCCGTACTGACGCTGCTCGTTCGTCGAGGCGATCTCGACGGTGAAGTTCAGCATCTTGCCGGAGGCCGTCTGCACGGCCAGCGGTTCCTTGTCGAAGGCCATCTGCTGTTGCTGCTGGGCAAAAGCAGGTGCTGCCACAATGAAAAAAAGCGCCAATAAGGCGCCTTTGATTCTATGCATTCTCATCAATCCTGAACATCAGTGTGCACGGCTTGCCGGGCTCGGCATATCCGGGTGAATCTCGGCGGCCATCAGACCCTTGTCACCGGGCCCGAAGCGCACCAGCACGACCTGGCCGGGACGCAGCTCGGTGAGGCCGAAGCGGCGCAGCGTTTCCATATGGACGAAGATGTCTTCCGTGCCTTCGCCGCGCGTCAGGAATCCGAAGCCCTTGGTGCGGTTGAACCACTTCACCAGAGCCCGCTCCAGGCCGCTCGTCGCAGTGACCTGCACATGGGTGCGCACCGGCGGCAGCTGCGAAGGATGGATTGCCGTGGACTGGTCCATCGAGAGGATCTTGAAGGCCTGATAGCCACGTTCGCGGCGCTGGATCAGCGCGACGATGCGGGTGCCTTCGAGGATTGTCTGATAGCCATCGCGGCGCAGGCAGGTCACATGAAGGAGCACGTCCTGCATGCCGTTGTCGGGGACGATGAAACCGAATCCCTTGGCGACATCGAACCACTTAACGACACCGGTGATTTCAATGAGATCGACGCTATCCCCCGATAGCTCTTCGAGCTCAATGAACTCCTTCGATGAAATCCTATCAGCCATGTCGCCAGCCCCTCATTACGCGTCACACTGTTACGGTTAACTGATTCTTGAAATCAAGATTAACATCTTGGTAACGGATAAGCGCAAGTCCTGTTTTCGGTTATTCCCAGTTGCTGATTTTAGCGTCATGTCTTGCCCGAAGCTGACGTCCGCTCGCCTATCCGGGTTACGACCCAACATTCGAAAGGAAATAGAATGCGTTATCTCCATACCATGGTCCGCGTGAAGGACCTCGATGCCTCGCTGCATTTCTACTGCACATTGTTCGGACTGAAAGAAATCCGTCGCTCGGAGAACGAAAAGGGCCGTTTCACGCTCGTTTTCCTTGCTGCCACCAACGACATTTCCGACGCTGAAGCCTATGGCGCCCCCTGCCTCGAGCTGACCTATAACTGGGACACGGAGGATTATACCGGTGGACGCAACTTTGGTCACCTCGCCTATGAGGTGGATGACATCTACGCCACCTGCCAGCAGCTGATGGATAGTGGAATCACCATCAACCGCCCACCCCGCGACGGCCGCATGGCCTTCGTCCGCTCTCCGGACGGCATTTCGATCGAGATTCTGCAGAAGAATGGCAGCTTGCCGGCAGCCGAACCCTGGCTTTCCATGGGCAATACCGGCGTCTGGTAGGCCGAGGCTTTAGTGAGGCTTGCGGCTTTTGCGATTTCCGGCACGAGACGCCGGTTCGCACTTGCCGCATGCAGCCGCCGCAGGCACCTTCCGTTCAATTCTTGCAGTCGGGCTAGCGCCGGGCTGCTTCAGTTTTGACCGGAGAGCCTACGCTTGCCCCATCTTCGAACCCGTCCGTGCCTGCTTCTTGCCGCAGTCTCGACGCTTGCGCTTGCAGGCTGCGTGTCCGACCAGAAGGCACTCGATTCTGCGGCTGCTGCACCCGCGCCGGCCGCCGCGCAGCAGGCGGCGAGCGCTCCCGCCGGCCAGCCGGGCGCCAAGACGGCAGGCTATCGCGACCCGATGGTGGCAGCGGCCGGAGGCCAGCAGCAGACAGTGGCGATGGATCCCAATGCCGCGAGCATGCCGCCCGGCGCACCTCAGATGCAGCCCGCCAATATCGGTGGCATGGCGATGCAATCGACCCGCATCAATGCCAATGCGATGAGCATCTTCTCGGCGCAGCCCGCACCACCTCAGAACAACCGCACCTCGACGGTCATCCAGCCGGCCGATGCAAACGCCTATGCGCCCGTGCAGGGGGGATTTGCAACGTCGCGCGGCGGCGTCTTCGGGACGCCCCAACAGCAACAGCAGCCTCAACAGGCGCCGCAGGGCGAGATTTTGCTGCCGCAACAGTCGTCGCAGAATACCAGCACCCAGGTTGCGCCCTATCAGGCAGCGTCGCTGGCAACAGGCAGCCTGCAGGGCGCCTCCACCAACGCGCTTTATGCCGCGCCGAAGCAGAACCTGCTCGGCAGCCTCTCCGGGCTCTTGCAGAAGGCCTCGCTGCCCGGCATGACCCGCGTGGCGCCGAATGGCATCCATGTGCAGAACGCCAATGTCGAGGTCAGCTGTTTCAAGCCCAACCTTCTGAACGTCATCAAGACGGTCGAGACCCATTTCGGCCGCCCGGTGATCGTCACGTCGGGTTACCGCGATCCGGAGCACAACCGTCAGGTCGGCGGCGCCGAAGAATCGATGCACAAGAGCTGCGACGCCGCCGACATCCAGATCGACGGCGTCTCGAAATGGGATATCGCCAGCTATATCCGCTCGCTTCCCGGCCGCGGCGGTGTCGGCACCTATTGCCACACGGATTCGGTCCATCTCGACACCGGAAGCAATCGCGACTGGAACTGGGGATGCGGCGCCCGGCGCAACACGCCGCCAAGCGCCCGCGCTATCTGAAGGACGTCACGGTTTTTGCCGTGCCGCAACGTCACCTGCCGTCCCTCTCCGAAAGAGCTTGCGCAGAGTGTTGATTTAACTCGAAAAAATCCCGCTGATCGTGGCGTGTCATTTTTTTGAAGGAAATGCGAATTTCCCGCTTGCGGGATTCAAAGACCCTGACTATAAGGGCGCCACCACGAAGGAAGCGCCCTTCGTCTATCGGTTAGGACACCAGATTTTCATTCTGGGAAGAGGGGTTCGACTCCCCTAGGGCGTGCCACTTCTCTCTTTCATTTTCAATGATCGAGACGCTTGCAGAGCAAGCAGCTTCTTCCTGTTTACATCCGGAAAACTGACTTTTCGAGTATTCTTCGCGACGCTGATTATCATCGTTGGATGGCGATTCGGATCCTTTGGTGCGTGGCCGGCAAAGAAAGCCCCGCCGAAGCGGGGCTCTCTCCTTAACCGTCATTGGCTCTCGCCTTCGGACCTTCCTTGCTGCTCACCGAGGCGGTCTTACCGTCGGGCTGCTGGCCGAAATAGGTTCCGCCGAGATGGCCGCCACCGCTGGTGTTTTCAACCTGGCGCTCGGCGCGTTTCTGGATTTCTTTCGCATCAGTCTTGCTCATATCTGTCTCCATTGTTGAGGTGGTGACATCTGGAAAACCGGTACCGGCGGAATTCGTTTCAATCTTTTTGGGCCAGCGGCTGCAAACCGCGTTCTGCCTATCCTACCGCAGCGCGAGGCATCCCCTGCATTCCAGGGACTTCGGCGTCTGCTGCAAGCTATTTCCACAAGCTCAGAAAAAATCTACGGAATTTCGCATTTTACCGCTTGCGGGTCAGAAAGGTGCTGACTATAAGGGCGCCACCACGAAGGAAGCGCCCTTCGTCTATCGGTTAGGACACCAGATTTTCATTCTGGGAAGAGGGGTTCGACTCCCCTAGGGCGTGCCACTTCTCTCTCGATTTCGGAGAGAATGTTTTCAAGTTTTCGTGGACTTTCACACTCAGCAAAAAGACGCTCTCGACGTAGCGATATCCGACCGTCGTGCGCACCGCGCATCCAACAGGGTGGCGCAAGCTTCAATGCCAATAGTCCGGCCCGGATAGCCTCGCGGGAATCTCTCTTTCCAGCGGAGGCGGCATTCGAAGGACGCGACTTTGACGATCAACCAGCAGATTCCGACCACCCTGCCCGCGGGATTGCCGAGCCTTCAGCAATTGACCGGAAAGGCGCAACAATCCGGATCAGTGATCGTCTACCAGCCTTATCTCGACGCCAGGCAACGGGCGAATGTCGATTCGGCCGCCCTGCCCTTCGACATTTCCTTCAACACGCAATCGACGACTCGCGAATATGAACTCTTCCGGATCCTGCACGAGCACCATCTGCAGGCCGGGTTGCAGGCGGATGTGTTCTGGGGGCTGCTGTCCAGCAAGTTCGAGACAAAATCGGTCTCCAGTCTGCAATCCTTCATCTCCGAGGCGAGAAAAGCGCGCGCCGGCGGCGCCGATGCCTATGTCTACAATCCACTGATCGGCCACGCCGCTGTTTACAGTAACGTCTGGGAACACGCGATGATGGGCGGCCATCCCGGCATGGAGCCGGTTTTCGGCCATCTCAAAGAGATGGGCTATCCGATCGCGCCGCCGCAGGGCCGCACCTCATTCTTCTTCTGCAACTATTTCGTCGGAAATCAGAAATTCTGGTCCGGCTATTTCGCCTTTTGCGAACATATCCTGCAGGCGCTGGAGCAGGAAGCTGCGCGCGGCACGCCGGCCGGACGTGCCTATAGCGGCACGGCGAATTACAGCCGCGACGGTAATGCCGCAATGCGGCCCTTCGTGATCGAACGGCTGCTTGGGCTCTATATCCCGCATGCGGTGGCAAGCGGCATGAAAGTCTCCGCCTTCGTGCCCTCCGCCGAGGATTTCGAATGGAAGTTCGGCGCCCGGACCGGCCAGCTCCTCCACAGCCTCTACGGCCGCAAGGAAGCATTCCTGCAGACGCGTGATCCGGCGAAGCTCGAGCTCTGGCAGGAAGGCCGGATGCCTATCGCCAAGCAGCCGCAGCTGATCTGGACCGGCGACGATCCGCCCGACTGGACGCCGCGTGGCAATTTCCCCAAGGGCAAGTCGCGGCCGGCAAGCGCGTCAAGCGCCGGCGACCAATCGCTGCCCGCACCGAATGCCGCCGCCTTGCAGGCGATGAGCCAGCCCCTGGCACCGCTCTCTGTCGCAGAACCGGTTGCGTCAGGTCTTTCGGGCTTGCAAGCGTTCGAGGGCGGCTGGGATGCGCACAAGGACCGGCACTGCATCTGGATCGTCACGCCCAAGGGTTACAATCACAGCCATGCGTTCGACGAGGTGGCGCTCGGGCTGCAAGGTGCGTTCGAGGAGCTCGGCGGCTCGGCGCCGATCGTGCGCGAGATGAGCGAATTCGCCGGCCGTTCGCCGATCGTCTATGGCGGCAATCTGCTGCCGCCGGAGATCACCGCGCATCTGCCGAAGGACAGCGTCATCGTCAATCTCGAGCAGGTATCGGATGACAGTACCTGGATGAACGAGCGCTATACCGCCGTTCTCAAATCCTTTCCCGTGCTCGACTACAGCCCGCGCAACAGGCGGAATCTGGCCGCCAAGGGCATCGATCACGCCGGTGTTCTCGAAATCGGCTATAGCGAGGTGCTGACGCAGATCGAATGGGCGCCGGTAAAGGATATCGACGTCCTGTTCTACGGCTCGATGAACGATCGTCGTCGCGATATCCTCGTGGCTCTCCACGAGGCCGGGCTGAAGGTCGTCCATCTGTTCAACGTCTACGGTGCCGAGCGCGACGCCGCGATCGCCCGCGCCAAGATCGTCATCAACATCCACCACTATGAAAGCGGCGTCTTTGAGATCGTCCGCATCTCCTATCTGCTGGCGAACCGCGTCTGCGTTCTGACCGAAGGCGATATCGAGGATCCGGATCTCGAGCCGTTCATGGGCGGCCTGGCAGTCGAGCTTTACGAAGATCTCGTCGAGCGCTGCAAGGAGCTTATTGCCGATGATGAGGAGCGCGAGCTCATCGCAGCCAATGGATTTGCAGCCATGCAAAGCCGCTCGCAGGCGGATATGCTGATGAGCGTGATGCAGGCCGGATAGAAAAGACCATGCGCATCGAGACCACGACGATCGAGGGTATCCTGAAGATCACGCCGGCGCGGCATGGCGATCACCGCGGCTATTTTTCCGAGGTGTTCAAGGACGGATGGTTTCGCGAGAATGTCGCCGACATCACCTTCGTCCAGGATAACGAGTCGCTTTCGGCACAAGCCGGTACGCTCCGCGGCCTGCATTTCCAGACGCCGCCCTTCGCCCAGGGAAAACTGGTGCGCTGCCTTCAGGGCGCCATTCTCGACGTCGCCGTCGATATTCGCCAGGGATCTCCGACCTTCGGCCAGTGGCTCGGCGAAGAACTGACGCCCGATAACGGTGCCCAGCTTTGGGTACCGGCAGGCTTCGCACATGGCTTCGTGACGCTCGCTCCGGATAGCGTGATCAGCTACAAGGTGACGGCGCCCTACAGCCCGGAACACGACCGTGGCATCCTGTGGAACGATCCTGATATCGGCATCCGCTGGCCGGTCCAGGAGACGGATGCGGTACTTTCCGACAAGGACCGGAAGCTTCCGAAGCTTGCCGATATTCCAGGCCATTTTCAGTTTTCAGCACAGTAATTCAGGGGATTTCCGGCAATGCGTGTCGTCGTAACGGGGGGAGCAGGCTTTATTGGTTCGGCGCTTGTGCGTCATCTGGTGAGCGAGATCGGCGCCGAGGTGCTGAATATCGACAAGCTGACCTATGCCGGAAATCTGGCCTCGCTGACATCTGTCGAGAATGCCGCTAACTACCGCTTTCTGCAGGCCGATATCTGCGACCGGGCGAAGATACAGGAAGCCTTCGCCTCGTTCAGGCCCGATATCGTCATGCATCTGGCGGCGGAAAGCCATGTCGACCGCTCGATCTCCGGTGCTGGCGATTTTATCCAGACCAATATCGTCGGCACTTTCAGCCTGCTCGATGCTGCGCGACATTACTGGGATAGCCTCGATACGGGACCCAAGGCGGCCTTCCGCTTCCTGCATGTCTCGACGGACGAGGTCTATGGTTCGCTCGGCGATCAGGGCCTGTTCGAGGAAGTGACCGCTTATGATCCCTCCTCGCCCTATTCGGCCTCGAAGGCTGCGAGCGACCACCTGGCGATCGCCTGGCACCGGACCTACGGGCTGCCGGTCGTGGTCTCCAACTGCTCCAATAATTACGGACCCTACCACTTCCCGGAAAAGCTCATTCCGCTGATGATCCTCAACGCGCTGGATGGCAAGGCACTGCCGGTCTACGGCAACGGCGCCAATATTCGCGACTGGCTCTATGTCGAGGATCACGCGCGGGCGCTCTTCACCATCGCCTCGCGCGGACGCCCGGGTGAAAAATACAATGTCGGCGGGCGCAACGAGCGCCGCAATATCGAGGTGGTCGAGCGCATCTGCGCGATTCTCGACACCGTGTTTCCGGACAAGGCCTCGCATTCGCGCCTGATCACCAATGTCACCGACCGGCCCGGCCACGATGCGCGCTACGCGATCGACGCGACCAAGCTGGAGACGGAGCTCGGCTGGAAGGCTGCGGAGAATTTCGACAGCGGCATCGACAAGACCGTGCGCTGGTATCTCGACAATGAATGGTGGTGGCGCCCTCTGCGCGACAACGTCTATTCCGGCGAACGCCTTGGCGTCTTCAAGGGACGATGACGATGCGCATTGCCGTAACGGGTAGAGAGGGTCAGGTCGCTCGGTCGCTTCTGGCGACAGCACCCTCAGGCATTGAGGTGATCGCGATTGGCCGCCCTGAGCTCGATCTTGCCAATCCCGCTAGTGTGCTGCCGGCTCTGGCAGCAGCACAGCCCGACGTGATCGTCTCCGCAGCAGCCTATACGGCTGTCGACAAGGCTGAGAGCGAGCCGGATGTGGCTTTCGCCGTCAATGCCGCCGGTGCCGGCGCCGTATCCGAAGCGGCCGCGGATCTCCGTATCCCCGTCATCCATTTATCGACCGATTATGTGTTCTCCGGCGAGAAGCTGGCGCCCTATGTCGAGACCGATCCAACCGGTCCGATCTCGGTCTATGGCAGCACCAAACTTGAAGGGGAGCTGCGGGTGGCGGCCGGCAATCCCGATCACGTCATCCTGCGGACGGCCTGGGTCTATTCGCCCTTCGGCGCCAATTTCGTGAAGACGATGCTGCGGCTTGCCGAAACGCGCGACGAGCTGCGCGTCGTCGCCGATCAGCAGGGGTGCCCGACATCGGCGCTTGATATTGCTGGGGCGATCTTCGCCATCGCGGCGCGTTTGAAAGCCGATCCGGATCCCGCGCTGCGCGGCACCTTTCATCTGACCGGGACCGGCGAAGCCACCTGGGCCGATTTTGCCACCGAGATCTTTGCGCAATCGCGAGCGCTCGGCGGCAACAGTGCCGCGGTTACGCCCATCACCACTGCAGAATATCCGACGCCCGCGAGGCGCCCCGCCAATTCGCGGCTTTCGGGAGACAAACTCGCTGCCACCTACGGCATCCGCTTGCCCGACTGGAAAAGCTCGACGGAAATTGCGGTCAAAGCCATTTTGAAAAATGCGATTTGAGGAGACTGAGATGAAGGGGATCATTCTAGCGGGCGGCACCGGCACCAGGCTTCATCCGATCACCCAGGCGGTGTCGAAGCAGCTGATGCCTGTCTACGACAAGCCGATGATCTACTATCCGCTGACGACGCTGATGCTGGCCGGGATCAACGACATCCTGATCATCACCACGCCGCACGATGTCGAGGCCTTCAAGCGGCTTCTCGGCGACGGTTCGCAATGGGGCATTTCGCTGAGCTACGCAGTTCAGCCCAGCCCCGATGGTCTGGCACAAGCCTTCATCATCGGCGCCGATTTCATCAACGGCCAGAATTCCGCGCTGGTTCTCGGCGACAATATCTATTTCGGTCACGGCCTGCCGGAGATCATGAAGTCGGGGACGGCGCGCACCAAAGGCGCCACGGTCTTTGCCTATCACGTCACCGATCCCGAGCGTTACGGCGTCGTCGAATTCGACGGCAAGATGAACGCGCTGTCGATCGAGGAAAAGCCGAAGCAGCCGAAATCCAACTGGGCTGTCACCGGCCTCTATTTCTACGACCAGCAGGTCGTCGATATCGCCGCCAATCTGAAGCCGTCACCGCGCGGTGAATTGGAGATCACCGATGTCAACCGCACCTATCTGGAGCGCGGCGAACTCTATGTCGAACTGATGGGCCGTGGCTATGCCTGGCTTGATACCGGCACACCCGATAGCCTGCTCGACGCAGCCGCCTTCGTCAGTACGCTGGAGAAGCGCCAGGGCTTCAAGATCGCCTGCCCTGAGGAAGTGGCGTGGCGCATGGGGTATATCAGCCAGGACGACCTGGCAAAGCTTGCCGAAAAGCTCGGCAAGAGCGCCTATGGCCAGTATCTCACCAAGTTGTCCACCGACTGGTAAGGCTTACTTCGCCGGTGCCGCATCAGAGACGCGCAGCTGAATGCGGCGCGAGCCCTGGTAATGGTCTGCGCCGAGCGAGCCTGCAACATGCAGATTGGCGCCGCGTGAATTGAGCAGCAGGTTCCCGAGAGCGGTATCGGCGGCGCGGAAGGCAATGCCGTCAAGACGGGCGCCGTCCATGGCTTCGAGCGTCACCTTGACGTGCTTTTCGCCGACCGTCCTGACATCGCGCAGGCGATGGGCGGGGATGGCGAAGACCGGCTGCGAATGGCCGGAGCCATAGGGGCCTGCGGTTTCCAGCCGGTCGATGAGATCGAGCGTGGCGCCGTTGGCGCCGATCGCGCCATCGATCTTCAGCATTTCATTGGCGACGAGATTGGCGACGGTCTTTTCGGCGCGTTCGGTGAAGAAACTGCGCAAGGCGCCGAGCTTCTCGCGCTCGACCGTCAGACCGGCGGCCATCGCATGTCCGCCGCCCTTGATCAGCAACCCCTCGTCGACAGCGGCGCGGACCATACGTCCCATATCGAAGCCGTTGATCGAGCGGCCGGATCCCGTACCGCGGCCCGATGGATCGAAAGCAATGGCGAAGGCCGGGCGCTTGAACTTTTCCTTGAGACGTGCGGCGAGAAGGCCGACGATCCCGGGATGCCACTTGTCGCGGGCAGTCACGATGACGGAAGCACCCTGGCCATCGCCATACTCGGCCATTGCCTCGGCCTCCGCCTCCTGCAGCATGGCGGCTTCCATCACCTGGCGGTCGCGGTTCAGTTCGTCGAGCTTCTGGGCGATCGTCTCCGCTTCGCCGGCATCGTCGAGCGTCAGCAGGCGGCTGCCGAGGGCGGCGTCGCCGATGCGGCCACCGGCATTGATACGGGGACCGACGAGAAAGCCGAAATGATAGGGCGTGACCGGGCCGGAGAGACTGGCCTTGCGAAACAGGGCGGCAAGACCCGCATTGCTCTGGTGACGCGCTGCAACGAGGCCCTTGACGACATAGGCACGGTTCAGGCCTTTCAGCGGGACGACATCGCAGACCGTGGCGAGCGCCACGATATCGAGCCACTGCAGGAGGTCGATTGCCAGAATGCGCTTGTCGCCGGCTTCACGCAGCAATCTGAGCGTGGCCACCAGCACCAGGAAGACCACGCCGGCGGCGCAGAGGTGCCCCTGGCCCGAGAGATCGTCCTCACGGTTGGGGTTCACCAGCGCGTGGCAATGCGGCAGCGCGTGTGTCACCTGATGGTGATCGATGACGACGACGTCGATATTGCGCGCCTTGGCGGCATCGAGCGCCTCGTGGCTGGTCGATCCGCAGTCGACGGTGACGATCAATTTCGCGCCATTGTCGATCAACTGGTTGATGGCGGCAGCATTCGGTCCGTAGCCTTCGAAAATGCGGTCAGGAATATAGATCTCGGCCTTGACGCCGAAATGGGCGAGGAAGCGGTACATCAGGGCCGATGAAGCGGCACCGTCGACGTCATAGTCACCGAAGATCGCAACATTCTCACCGCGCCGGATGGCTTCTGCCAAACGCTTTGCCGCCGTCTCGCAATCGGTCAGCTTGTAGGGATCGGGCATCAGGTTGCGGATGGTCGGATCGAGGAACTCGACCGCTTCATCGACCGCAACGCCCCGCCCGGCAAGCACGCGGGCAATCAGATCCGGCAGGCCATGGACTTGCGACATGGCGAGCGCGCGGTTCTGCCCGGCCTGGTCGAGCCGCGAAATCCAGCGATTGTCGAGAATGGATTTCTCCACCCCGAGGAACGCGCGCTGTACCGGATCAGCGGCTATATCCACCATTCTGCCAATGCCCCATAATGTCACCGCCCCGTGACGGGGCGGCAAAAATTGCATGAGCACATTTATGCAGGCTTAAGGCCGGTGGCAACGCCCGGGCTGGCGTTACCCTCAGTCTTCCTTGGGGCGCTCGATGCGGATGACCTGCGGTTCGCCGACGAGATAGCCCTCGCCCTTGATCGCGGCAACCGCCTTGCGAACCGAATCCTCGGTCGTCGCATGGGTGACGAGGATGATCGTCTGGTGATGCGACGGCGACAGGTGCTGTTGCGAGCGCTGCACGATCGATTCCAGCGAGATGTGGTTTTCGGCCATGCGCGTTGCGACGCTGGCGAAAACGCCGGTGCGGTCGAGAACCGTCAGGCGGATGAAGTAGCCGCCTTCGTGGCTCTGCATCTGCGCCTTGCGATAGGGCTCCAGCGACTTGGCCGGATGACCGAGCACCGGAACGCGCTGGGCACCCGGCTGGCTCTTGGCGATATCGGCGATGTCGCCGAGAACCGACGAGGCGGTTGCATTGCCGCCAGCACCCGGGCCGACCATCAGCAGTTCGCCGAGAATATCGGATTCGATCGCCACGGCATTGGTGACGCCATCGACCTGGGCGATGACGGAATCAACCGGCACCATGGTCGGATGAACGCGCTGCTCGATACCGGTTTCGGTGCGCTGGGCAACGCCGAGGAGCTTGATGCGGTAGCCGAGATCGGCGGCAGCGCGGATATCTTCGATCGAGATATTGGTGATGCCTTCGAGGTAAATGTCGTCGGCAGCAATCTGGTTACCGAAGGCCAGCGTCGTCAGGATCGACAGCTTGTGCGCCGTATCGTTGCCCTCGATATCGAAGGCCGGATCGGCTTCGGCATAGCCGAGACGCTGGGCTTCGGCGAGGCAATCGGCGAAGGACAGGCCTTCCTTCTCCATCTTGGTGAGGATGTAATTGCAGGTGCCGTTCATGATCCCGTAGATGCGGGAGATCGAATTGCCGGTCAGGGATTCGCGCAGCGCCTTGATGACGGGGATACCGCCCGCAACAGCCGCTTCGAAGTTGAGCAGCGAGCCCTTCTCTTCCGCGATCTTGGCGAACTCGACGCCGTTGTAAGCAAGCAGCGCCTTGTTGGCTGTCACCACATGGAGACCGCGATCGAGGGCAGCCTTGACGGATGCCTTGGCGGCGCCCTCGGCACCACCGACGAGCTCGACGAAAACCTCGATGTCGGCCTTGGCGGCCAGCTCTTCCGGCGTATCGTACCAGGTGATGCCATCGAGATTGATGCCGCGATCCTTGGTCTTGTCGCGTGCCGTGACGGCCGTAATGTGAATCGGACGCCCGCAGGTGGCAGCAAGCTCGTTGCTCTTCTTCTGGATGATACGGACGAGCGAGGCACCGACGGTACCAAGACCCGCAATGCCGATTTTGAGGGCGTCTGCCATGAAGCGATCCTGAATGTTCATGAGTGGCAGCCGCGGACCGCGGCTGCCGATTGGGAGATGTCTATCAGCGGTGTGCGTTGAGCGAGATGACGTTGTGCATCGTCTCGTCGGCCGTCGACAGGAATTTCTTGATGCTGCGCGCAGCCTGGCGGATGCGGTGCTCGTTCTCGACGAGTGCGAGACGAACGTAATCATCGCCCATTTCGCCGAAGCCGATGCCCGGCGCCACGGCAACGTCGGCCTTTTCGACCAGCAGCTTGGAGAATTCCAGCGAACCGAGGTGACGGAACTTCTCCGGGATCTTCGCCCAGGCGAACATCGTGGCAGCCGGCGGCGGCACTTCGAAGCCGGCCTTGCCGAAGCTCTCGACCATGACGTCGCGGCGGCGCTTGTAGACGTTGCGGACCTCAGCGATGTCGGAGCCATCGCCGTTCAGCGCGTGCGTCGCTGCAACCTGGATCGGCGTGAAGGCGCCGTAGTCGAGGTAGGACTTCACGCGCGTCAGGGCTGCGATCAGGCGCTCGTTGCCGACGGCAAAGCCCATGCGCCAGCCGGGCATGGAGAAGGTCTTCGACATCGAGGTGAATTCGACGGTGACGTCGATGGCACCAGGAACCTGCAGAACGGAGGGCGGCGGTTCGCCGTCGAAGTAGATTTCCGAATAGGCAAGGTCGGACAACACGATGATGTCGTGCTTCTTCGCAAAGGCGATGACGTCCTTGTAGAAATCGAGTGTCGCGACGAAGGCCGTCGGGTTCGACGGATAGTTCAGGATCAGCGCCAGCGGCTTCGGGATCGAGTGACGCACGGCGCGCTCGAGCGGCGCGAAGAAATTCTCATCCGGCTCGACCGGGATCGAACGGATCACGCCGCCTGCCATCAGGAAGCCGAAGGCGTGGATCGGATAGGTCGGGTTCGGGCAGAGGATGACGTCACCAGGCGCGGTGATCGCCTGCGCCATGTTGGCGAAACCTTCCTTGGAACCGAGGGTCGCGACGACCTGCGTATCCGGGTTGAGCTTCACGCCGAAGCGGCGGGCGTAATAGGCGGCCTGCGCGCGGCGAAGACCGGGAATGCCCTTGGAGGACGAATAGCGATGCGTGCGCGGGTCCTGGACCACTTCGCAGAGCTTGTCGACAATGGCTTTCGGGGTCGGCAGGTCAGGGTTTCCCATACCGAGATCGATGATATCGGCGCCGCCCGCTCGCGCGCTTGCTTTCAAACGGTTGACCTGTTCGAAAACATAAGGCGGCAAACGCCGGACTTTGTGAAACTCTTCCATTTCATTCCCCATGGAAATGCGGCCACCGCGGCCGCGCTCGAAGTTCGTCCTGTTCCCGGCTGCTTGCGATACGAACTTCAGAATCGCATGCGCCGTATTCATCAGACTGTCTGCAGGCGGCGATTCTTTGACGGATGCCGCAGCTGCGAAGCATTATCGGGAAAATTTACGTCTCCCGCCAGCTGCGGAAGGCTTTGCGTGCAAATTGCCTGAAAGGCAAGGCCTACTTGGTGATTTCCGAGAGTGTGTCGGCGCCGTGATCGGCCGCAAGCTTGCGGTATTCGGCAACGCGGCGCTGATACTCGGCCTCGGAAATCACCAAGTAGGCCTTGCCTTTCAGGCAATTTGCACGCAAAGCCTTCCGCAGCTGGCGGGAGACGTNNGATACTCGGCCTCGGAAATCGTGCCCGCCTTGCGCTGCGCGCCAAGCGCAGTCAGCTTGGCCTGCAGGCCCTTGGCCTCGTCATCGTTCATCTGAACGTTGGCGGCCGTCAGAGGCGCACCGAAGGACGGATAACCGTCCCTGTAGTGCGAAAGGCCGCTCTCGGCCGGAGCCTCACCCTTGGTGGCGGTCATCACGACCGCCGTGGGGGCCGCTCGCCTGGCGGCAAGCGCTGCCTTCTCATCCGGCGTCGACGTGCAGCCGGCAAGCGTCATCGCCGCGGCCGCGGCAATAATTGCCATGCGGGTTGCGATTGCGATGCCAGAGCTGCCGTTGTTCGTCATGCCAGATCTTCCAAATCCTCAAGCCTCTGCGACTGTTAAATTTGTCNNGTCGCAGCAACAAAGCAATAGCACGAGCGTGGTTGTGTTGAACTTGTTTTATCGATCTTGCACGATGTACAAATCGATTTCAGGATGATTGCTGCCGCCCGGAGGAAACGTGTGACCGACAGCAAGACAGGCGACAAGGGAAAGCCGCAAGGCTTCGAAACGGCAGACCTCGATCCCTATCTGATGAAGGATCCCGAGGCGATGGCGATGAATTTTGCCCGCGCCCTCGAAAATCTCGGCAAGGCCGCATCGGCATGGCTGGGGCCCCNNGCATCGGCATGGCTGGCGCCCCGCGAACGGGGCGACGTCAGCGACAAAGCCGCCGAGCCGATGACCGACATGGTCAAGACGCTGTCGAAGATCACCGAATACTGGATGTCCGATCCGCGCCGCACCTTCGAGGCGCAGACGCAGCTGATGAGCAGCTATTTCGGCGTCTGGATGCGCTCGATGCAGCGCATGCAGGGCGAAGCCGCCGAACCAGAGCCCGAGCGCAAGGACAAACGGTTTTCCGATCAGGACTGGGAGAAGAACCCGTTCTTCGACTTCCTGCGGCAGGTCTATTTCATCACCGCCGACTGGGCCGAGAAGATGGTGACGCAGACCGAGGGTCTGGACGAGCACACCAAGCACAAGGCCGGTTTCTATATCAAGCAGATCACCGCGGCGCTCTCGCCCAGCAATTTTGTCGCCACCAACCCGCAGCTCTACCGGGAAACCATCGCCAGCAGCGGCGAAAACCTGGTGCGCGGCATGAAGATGCTGGCCGAGGATATCGTTGCCGGGCACGGCGACCTGAAGCTTCGCCAGACCGACATGACGAAATTCGCCGTCGGCCGGGATATGGCACTGACACCGGGCAAGGTGATCGCCCAGAACGATATCTGCCAGATCATCCAGTACGAGGCGGCGACGGAAACGGTGCTGAAGCGCCCTCTCCTGATCTGCCCGCCCTGGATCAACAAGTTCTATATCCTCGACCTCAATCCGCAAAAGTCGTTCATCAAGTGGTGCGTCGATCAGGGCCAGACGGTGTTCGTGATCTCCTGGGTCAATCCCGATTCGCGCCATGCCGACAAGGACTGGACGGCCTATGCCCGCGAGGGCGTCGATTTCGCGCTTGAGACGATCGAGAAGGCCACGGGCGAAAAGGACGTCAACGCCGTCGGCTATTGCGTCGGCGGGACGCTGCTGGCCGCAACGCTGGCGCTTCATGCCAAGGAAAAGAACAAGCGCATCCGCTCGGCGACGCTGTTCACCACGCAGGTGGATTTCACCCATGCCGGCGACCTGAAGGTCTTCGTCGACGAAGAACAGCTGCAGGCGCTGGAAGCGCATATGCAATCGGTCGGCTACCTCGATGGGTCGAAGATGGCGACGGCATTCAACATGCTGCGCGCTTCGGAACTGATCTGGCCCTATTTCGTCAACAACTACCTGAAGGGCGAAATGCCGATGCCCTTCGACCTTTTGTTCTGGAATGCCGATTCGACGCGAATGGCGGCTGCCAATCACGCCTTCTATCTGCGCAACTGCTATCTCAAGAATGCCCTCACCGCCGATGAGATGATCCTCGACGGCAAGACCGTGTCGCTGAAAGACGTGAAGATCCCGATCTACAATCTGGCGACCCGCGAGGATCACATCGCGCCGGCAAAGTCGGTCTTCCTCGGCAGCCAGTTCTTCGGCGGCAAGGTGGATTTCGTTGTCACCGGCTCAGGACATATCGCCGGCGTCGTCAATCCACCGGACAAGAAGAAGTATCAGTATTGGACCGGCGGCCCAGCCAAGGGCGATTACGACACCTGGCTCAACAAGGCCGAGGAAAATCCAGGCTCCTGGTGGCCGCACTGGCAGGCGTGGATCGAGGCCAAGGACGGCAAGCGCGTGCCCGCCCGCAAGCCCGGCGGTGCATCGCTGAATGCGATCGAGGAAGCACCGGGCAGCTACGTGATGGAGCGGGCATAGGCCATATCTGCCTCCGAACAGTCGATCTTTAGCCCGATTTCGTCGCCAAAAGAACCGAACCAGAATCTTTTTTTGGGCGGTCCTTCATGCTTATAAAGAAATTGGAAACCATAATCCCGCATAGTTCCAGGCAGTTGATTATGTGCGGGATGCCTCAATTAGGCCCTCTTGCTTCATTATCGGCTCCGGCGAAAGCGTCCTGCGTAAGCTGCCGGTAGAGTGACGCGTTTGGAAACCGAGTAATATGGCGTTTGCTGTCGAGACGTGTGAAAGCGTCAACCCTTTCGGCTGGGCGATTTTTGGCTCGGCAAAGCTCCTCCGGCTCGTTCCGGTCATCGCTGCCATCGGCCTTGGGGCCGCTGTATCGACATGGGCGCTCGCATCGGTCGCAACGATGCACTCGTCGGCCATGCCGGAACGCGAAGACAAGCGGCTGTTTGCGGACATTGCCATCGCACCGATGGCGCCCGTGCATCATAACGCGGCGGCTGCCCATACGCTCGTCCACATCGGCAAATTTTCCCGGCTGCCCGGCCAGATCACCGTGTCCGATCGCATGACGGCAGAAGTGCAGTCGAAATCCTCCAAGGACATGGTGGCGCTGATGCAGCGCCGGGGGCTCTCGGCGCTTGCCATGCGCAACAACGGCAGTGAAATTGCCTCGGCCCTGAAGCAGCAGGCGGAAACGATCGCAGGCGCTGCGGCATTTTCTGCCGTCACGGTTCCGGCCTCCCTCCCCGCGCCAGTCCAGGTAGCTACGGTCAAGGCGCCGCAACCGGCGCCGACCATGGCAGCTGCAGAAGCACTGCCGCAACAGAAGCCGGTAGCCGCCGCTGCACCGGCCGTCGAAACCGCCCTTGCCGAGAGCGTCGTGTCTGACGCACCGTTCGGCCTCGTTCTGTCGGAAAGCGGCGACGTGCCGCTGCCGATGGCACGCCCGAACCGGCCGAAGCCTGCTGCCGATGCACCGGTCGCCGCACTCGCCTATGCCAAGGTGGATCAGGACGACGATGACGGCGACATGCCGAAGATCGGCCGGACGGCGCTTGCCCCAGTCGCCCGCAACGGCATTGCGATCTACGACATTTCCGCCGGCACGGTGTACATGCCGAACGGCGAGCGCCTCGAAGCCCATTCCGGCCTTGGCGCAATGCGCGACAACCCGCGCTATGTCAGCCAGAAGATGCGCGGCCCGACGCCGCCGCACACCTATAATCTGCAGATGCGCGAAGCCCTGTTCCACGGCGTCGAGGCAATCCGCCTGCATCCCGTCGGCGGCCCAGGCGCCATTCATGACCGCGTCGGGCTGCTTGCCCACACCTACATGCTCGGCAAGCGCGGCGATTCCAACGGCTGTGTATCGTTCAGGGACTACAAGCGCTTCCTGGCCGCGTTCAAGCGTGGCGAAGTCAAACAGCTCGTCGTCGTGCCGAAATATACCGGCGGCTCGACGGGTTCCTCGCCCAAATCGACGCTGGCATCGCTCTTCTCCAAACAATCCTAAGTCCAGTATCTGCATTTGATCGATGAGGCGGCCCAGGCAGCTGGCCGCCTCATCGGCGCAATGCTGGCACAAATCGCGACAGGCCCATTGATCGGCATGGACGAACCCGGCATAGCTGCATTATGTACGACAAGGACAATTTCCGCTAAGGCCCTGCAATGGTGAATTATATCGAAGCCGCATCGGCGCCGCCGAAAAATACCGGCGCAATCAGGCTCTATGGCCCCGAGGCTTTCGAGGGTATGCGCAAGGCGTGCCAGGTGACCGCCCGCTGTCTCGACGAGCTGGCGGCGATCGTCAAGCCGGGGCTTGCGACCGATGCGATCGACCGTTTCGTCTTCGAATTCGGCATGGACAATGGCGCCTATCCGGCGACACTGAACTATCGCGGCTACACGAAATCGACTTGCACCTCGATCAACCATGTCGTCTGCCACGGCATTCCAGATTCAAAGCCGCTGCGCGATGGCGACATCGTCAATATCGACGTCACCTATGTGGTCGACGGCTGGCACGGCGATTCGAGCCGCATGTATCCGGTCGGTCAGCTGAAGCGCGCGGCCGAACGGCTTCTCGAGGTCACCCATGAATCACTGATGCGCGGAATTGGCGCCGTGCGTCCGGGCGCCCGCACCGGCGCGATCGGCGAAGCGATCCAGACCTATGCCGAGGCCGAACGCTGCTCCGTCGTGCGCGATTTCTGCGGCCACGGCGTCGGCGGCCTGTTCCACGATTCGCCGAATATCCTGCATTACGGCCGCGCCAACGAAGGGCCGGAATTGCGGGAAGGCATGATCTTCACCATCGAGCCGATGATCAATCTCGGGCGTCCGCATGTGAAGGTTCTCGCCGACGGCTGGACGGCAGTCACCCGCGACCGCTCGCTCTCGGCACAATACGAACACACCGTCGGCGTCACCGCCAGCGGATGCGAGATCTTCACGCTGTCGCCCGGTGGTCTCGACCGTCCGGGGCTCGCGCCGCTCAACGGGTGAAACGAAGATGGCGAAAGGCCCGGTTCTGACTTCCGATGACGAGCTGCCTTTCGACGATTTGCCTGTTGGCGAACCGGATATCGACGAGCGCCTTTTCTTTGCCGAGCAGCCCGCAAAACCCTCGATGGCGAAAGCGGCTTCAGCACCGCCTGCCCTTGGCGGAGAGCAACATTATCACGGCCACCGCGAGCGGCTACGAAACCGCTTCCGCGAAAATGGCGACGGGGCGCTGGCCGATTACGAAATCCTGGAGCTTCTGCTTTTCCGCCTGATCCCGCGGCGCGACACCAAGCCGATCGCCAAGGCCCTGCTCGACCGCTTCGGCACGCTCGCCGCCGTCTTCGGCGCGCCGGCCGGGCTGCTGCAGGAGGTCAAGGGCATCGGCGAGACGGTGGCACTGGATCTCAAGCTGATCGCCGCGGTGGCGCAACGCACGCAGAAGAGCGAGTTGCGCAACAAGCAAGTGCTCGGTTCCTGGTCGTCGGTGATCCAGTATTGCCATGCGGCGATGGCGCACGAAACCCGTGAGCAGTTTCGCATTCTCTTCCTCGACAAACGCAACGCGCTGATCGCCGACGAGGTGCAGGGGCGCGGCACGGTCGATCACACGCCTGTCTATCCGCGTGAAGTGGTGAAGCGCGCGCTGGAGCTTTCGGCAACCGCGCTGATCTTGGTTCACAACCATCCCTCCGGCGACCCGACGCCTTCGCGCGCCGATATCGACATGACGAAAATGATCATCGATACGGCAAAGCCGCTCGGCATAACAGTTCACGACCACATCATCATCGGCAAGGACGGCCATGCCAGCCTTAAAGGCCTCAGGCTAATCTAGCTACAGTCACAGTTTCCTTCAGGTGTCTGTCAGCTTCGGCTCGCAAAGAGCGCATGCTGCTCTTCTCGCAGCGCGACCCGAGCTTGAGATTCGATGACACTGAGATTTCCGCGCCTGACCATTTCCCCGATCGCCAAACGCATCCTCAGCCTCACCGGCATGCTCGTGCTGCTGATTGGCGGCTACTATGTCCATCTGTTGGCGACGAACAATTTCCACGCCGTCGTGCCCGGGGAAGTCTATCGTTCCTCGCAGCCTTCCGCCTCGGCGATCGCCCGGCTGGAAGGCAGCTACGGCATCAAAACGATCCTCAATCTAAGGGGCGAGAACGGCAGCAAGAGCTGGTACGACAGCGAGATCGCCCAATCGAATGCACTTGGGATCAAGCATATCGACTTCCGCATGAATTCCTCAAAGGAACTGACGCCTGAACAGGCTCTGCAGCTGATCGCCATCATGCGCGACGCGCCGAAGCCGCTCCTGATCCATTGCCAGGCAGGCGCAGATCGCACCGGGCTTGCCTCGGCGCTCTATCTCGCTGCCATCGCCGGCAAGAGTGAAAAGGTCGCGGAGGGCCAGCTGTCGCTACTTTACGGCCATATCCCCTACTCGTTTTCGCATGCTTTCCCGATGGATATTACCTTCGAGAAGATGGAACCCCTGCTTGGCTTCGGTAATTCTTGATACCAGCGCCTTAAACCATCTGTAACATTGACCAGCTACCGGTGAATGCGCGACATTTTGCGGCGCAATATTTGATTCCTCTTCCAGCCGGGGCTGAGCCATGTTCCAGTACGATCTCGTTGTTGTGGGCAGCGGCCCCGCAGGCCGCCGTGGCGCCATTCAGGCAGCCAAGCTCGGCAAGAAGGTTCTGGTCATCGAACAGGGCAAGCGGGTGGGCGGCGTCTCCGTTCATACCGGCACGATCCCGTCCAAGACCTTGCGCGAAACGGCGCTCAATCTCTCCGGCTGGCGGGAACGCGGCTTTTACGGCCGGGCCTATCGCGTCAAGGACCAGATCAGCGCAGAGGACCTTCGCCGCCGCCTGCTGATCACCCTTGATCATGAAGTTGAAGTGCTGGAGCACCAGTTCGCCCGCAATCGCGTGCAGCATATGCGCGGCAAGGCGAGTTTCATCGACGCCGCGACGTTGCAGGTCGTCAAGGATGATGGCGAGACGATCCAGGTTTCTGCCGCAAGCGTGCTGCTTGCCGTCGGCACCAAGCCGTTCCGGCCCGATTACATGCCCTTCGACGGCAAGGCAATCATCGACAGCGACGAGCTGCTCGATATCGAGGAACTGCCGCGCTCGATGGTCGTCATCGGCGCCGGTGTCATCGGTATCGAATATGCGACGATCTTCAGCGCACTCGACACCGCCGTGACCGTCATCGATCCGAAATCGACGATGCTCGACTTCATCGACAAGGAAATCATCGAGGACTTCACCTATCAGCTGCGTGACCGCAACATGAAACTGCTGCTCGGCCAGAAGGCCGACAAGGTGGAGAAGCTCGACAATGGCAAGGTGCAGCTGACACTCGACAATGGCCGCCACTTGGTCACCGACATGGTGCTCTTTGCCGCCGGACGCATGGGCGCTACCGATACGCTCAACCTGCCGGCCATCGGCCTCGAAGCCGACAATCGCGGCCGCCTGAAGGTCAATCCGGAAACCTTCCAGACCTCGGTACCGAACATCTATGCCGCCGGCGACGTCGTCGGCTTTCCGAGCCTTGCCTCGACCTCGATGGAACAGGGCCGCATCGCGGCACGCGTCGCCGTCGGTGCCGTTGCCAAGGAGCCGCCGAAATACTTCCCCTACGGCATCTATGCCGTCCCTGAAATCTCCACCTGCGGCCTGACTGAGGAAGAGATGAAGGAACGCGGCATTCCCTATGAATGCGGTATCGCCCGTTTCCGCGAGACCTCGCGCGGCCATATCATGGGCCTCGATACCGGCCTTTTGAAGCTGATCTTCTCGCTGAAGACGCGGCGCCTGCTCGGCGTCCATATCGTCGGCGAAGGCGCCACCGAGCTCGTTCATATCGGCCAGGCCGTGCTGAACCTGAAGGGTACCGTCGAATATTTCGTCGAGAACACCTTCAACTATCCGACGCTTGCCGAGGCCTACAAGATTGCGGGCCTCGACGCCTGGAACCGCATGGGCGATATCAAGTCGGAGCTTTAGAGCGCTTCCCGGCTAAGCCGGCTCAGTTCGCCAGCAAACCATCTGGTTTCATCCAGTCGAGTTCGCCAAGCGCCGCCTGCAGGTGCTTGGCAACGGCGTGGTTACCTTCGCGAACGGCGATATCGTAGGCCGCGAGGCAGTATTTCACCAATGGCTTGGTCAGCATCGGCTCATCGGACACCGGACAAATGATGCCGGCATAGAGCGACGGGATGCCCGCCTTGTCGCGGAAGCAGCGGCCAAAGACCATCACATAGCTGTAGCGACCGTCTGCCTGGCGCGTCCGGTAGCTCTGCTGCTCCGGCTCGCCTGTCGCGATCGATTCGTGGATGGCCGCAGCCACATTCGCGCGGTCTTCCGGATGAATGCGCTCGATATAGATATCCAGCGGCAGGCCGTGCTCGGTCTTGACGTAATCAAGGCCGAAAAGCTCAGCAACCGCACCATCGGCATAGAGCAGGTTCGCCACGATATCCCAGGTGAAAAAGCCGGACTCTGCCGCCTGCCAATCGGCCTGTTCGGACTCAATGGCGCTGTTCTGGAAGGCCAAGATTTTCCCCTTTGCACATCGTCGCAATCCAGAAGTGTAAAGGATCAGATTCACACTGCAAGGCACTGATTAGCAAATATGAAACTTCTTCACAGCCTCGGAGTCAGGACGCTCGATGACAAACGAAAAGGCCCCGCCGCAAGCGGCGAGGCCTTCGAAAATCCATAAGGGATCAGCCGATTATTCAGCGTCGCCTTCGGAAGCCTTCTTCTTCGGAGCAGCCTTCTTCTTCGGAGCGGCTTCTTCGCCTTCGGAAGCTTCAGCCTTGGCAGCTGCCTTCTTCTTCGGGGCGGCCTTCTTGGCGTCCTTGTCGGAGCCTTCGCCTTCTTCGTCGGCGAGCAGCTCTTCCTTGGTGACCTTCTTGTCAGTGACGTCGATTTCGGTCAGCAGATGGTCGATGACCTTCTCTTCGAAGATCGGAGCGCGGATCGAAGCGGCTGCACCCGGCTGGCTGCGGAAGAACTCGAGGATCTGCTTTTCCTGGCCCGGATACTGGCGCAGCTGTTCGTAGATCGCACGCTGCATTTCGTCTTCGGATACTTCGACGCCGGCCTTTTCGCCGATTTCGGAGAGAACGAGGCCGAGGCGGACGCGGCGTTCAGCGAGCGTCTTGTACTCTTCCTGCGCCTTGTCTTCGGTCGTGCCTTCGTCTTCGAACGAGCGGCCCGACTGTGCGAGGTCGTTGTTCACCTGGCTCCAGATGCCGTTGTACTCAGCGTCAACAAGCGACTTCGGCGTATCGAACTTGTACATCTCGTCGAGCTGGTCGAGGATCTGACGCTTGACCTTCTGGCGGGTCAGCGAGCCGTACTGCGATTCGATCTGGCCGCGGACGATTTCGCGCAGGCGGTCAGCCGATTCGAGGCCGAGCTTCTTGGCCAGTTCGTCGTTGATTTCGGTTTCGCCCGGAGCGGCAACGTCCTTGACGGTGACGTCGAAGGTGGCTTCAGCGCCAGCGAGGTTCTTGGCCGGATAATCGGCCGGGAACGTCACGGTGATGGTCTTTTCGTCGCCAGCCTTGGTGCCGACGAGCTGTTCTTCGAAGCCCGGGATGAAACGGCCGGAGCCGAGAACCAGTTCGGCGCCCTGATCGGTGCCGCCGTCGAAGGCAACGCCGTCGACCTTGCCGACGTAGTCCATGGTGATGCGGTCGCCGTCAGCAGCCTTGCCCTTCTTGGTTTCGTAAGAGCGGGCGCTCTCGGCAACCTTCAGGACCTGTTCGTTGACTTCGTCGTCGGAGATATCGACGACTTCGCGGGTGATCTTGATGCCCTTGGTGGACTTCAGTTCGATCGGTGGCAGGACTTCGTAGGACAGCGTGAATTCGAAGTCCTTCTCAGCGGCGAGGATCTTCTCGGCTTCGTCCTTGTCCTCGGTCATGGCGATTTCCGGCTGGGTAGCCGACTTTTCGCCACGGCTGGAAAGGATCTGGGTCGGCTGTTCGCGGACGATCTCGTTGACGAGGTCGGCCATGATCGACTTGCCGTAGACCTTCTTGAGGTGAGCAGGCGGTACCTTGCCCGGACGGAAGCCGTTGATACGGACCTTGTCCTTTACGTCGGCAAGACGCTCGTTCAGCTTGCTTTCCATGTCCTTGGCCGGGATAACGACCTTGATTTCGCGCTTCAGCCCTTCAGCGAGCGTTTCGATAACCTGCATGTCTTCCTACCTTCATTTCGTTGGCGGCCGTGCCCAGACGCCTTCGTTTCGATGAGCACGACGCCGGACAATTTGGCCGCGCGTGGCTTTGTTCTTCAAATTCCAATACATCCCGCCGTTAAGGGGGACGGCGCCATCCTGCCGGGTAATCGGGATATCCCGCCTGCAAGCCAGCTTTGGTGCGGGTAGAGAGACTTGAACTCCCACGCCTTGCGGCACCAGAACCTAAATCTGGCGTGTCTACCAATTTCACCATACCCGCGTTCGCAAAACCGCATGCATATGCCTGCGCATGAGGCCTTCCGGAGCGCGGCGTCTCTATATCACCCGATTTGGTAGAGGCAAAGGAAAAATGAAGGCCCGATGACAGCGATCAACCGCCCGGCGAGCGGCAATCCACAGGCCTCTCCTCCAATCAGTAAAGCGGCTCCTCATAGGCTGCCTTCCCATCGACGAGAAGGCTCCTGATCTGCGCCGTTCCATCGGCCGAAACACGGGCCGCAACCGAGACCTGACCATCCTGCCGGGCCTCCTCAAGTGGCTTGCCCTCGCCCTCGGGAACATAGTAGCGCTCGATGCCATACTCGACGCGCATGCTGTCGCCGCCGGCCGGACCATAACTATAGAAAGGCTGGCTTCTGATAACCACACTGCCGCCCTCTTCCGGCAGCGCAGAGAATGACGATTCGGCGACGTTCCAGAAGCCATCGGCCTGCGGCTTCAACCGCACCCATAGCACCTGTTCGCCGGCGGCCGACGGAAGCCCGCCCTTGACGCTGCTGACCGGCACGGAGGAGATGTCGTAGTTCAGGACGACATAATCGCCGCGCAGGAAGTCGCGCGGATCGACGGGCGCAGTCTTGAGGACGACCTCCGCGCCGCTGCGCAGGATCGCAGCACGGCTCTCTATGATATAGCCGAGTACCGCGGTCTGCAGACCGGCAGCGACAAGCGCCGCCACCATATAACGCCTTGCCGGATTGCGGCTCAAGATGATCGCGCTCATTGGGCCACCTCCGCCTTTTTTCCACCGAAGCGCCGTTCCAGCCGGATCACCAGCCAGGCGACTAGAGCGACGAAGACGCCGGAGAGAAGGAAGAGACTGGATGTGCCAAGGATCGAGCCGACCGTTTCCGATGCGAGATAAAGGACGTCGGCGGCAAACATCAGATAGGCTAGATAGCGAACGGCGCCGTTATCCCGGCCCTGCAGCGCGATTGCCAATACGGCGATCGCGAGCGTGATAAGGCTGAGAACGACAAGCGCGCCGCCTTTCTGAAGTTCTATATTGAGCAGCAGTAAACCGACGGTGGCGATCAGGAATGCGTAGAAGGCCGGTGCAGCCCCCGCGGCCTTGATGAAGGCGGAATTGCGTAGTGGCGGCAGGCTGACGGCCAGGAACACCGCGAGACCGCAGACCACATACGCTGCGGCCAGCCAGAAATCGTCGTGCAAGGTATAAAGCCATGCCAGCCAGCCGACCACCAGGAAGTAGGCAAGGTGGCGTGACCGGCCAGCGTCGGTATAGCGAACCAGCGCAATGAGGACGACGCTCATTGCCAGCGGCGCCCAGGCGCCGGCACCGACCCAGCGGGTGTCGTAATTGCTGAGATAGACACCAAAGGACGCCCAGGAGAGAAAGCCCGCGATTGCCGTTGCCGGGCCCGAGCGGAAGAGCGCGGCCGAAATGGCAGCGATGGCGAACCAGAGATACATGACCGTCTGCTCGTCGCCGGACAGATGATACATCTGCCCGATCAGCGATATGGCCCCGCCGAAGCTGAGGACGCCGACGACAAGCAGCGCATTGCCTGCGGCGATGGCGCCGCGGGCAAACAGCGCGGCAGCGCCGAGATAGGCCATCCAGATCACGGCCAGGATCGCGCCGGCGCGCACCAGCCGTGGAATGGCCTCCCAGTTGGACGCGACGAGCAGCAGCAGGGCCGCACCCAGCAGGACAGCGGCCAGTACCATCAAGACGCGGCCGAGACTGAAGCTCGCCGGACGGCTGTCATATTCCCCGAGCAGCAGTTCGGCAGTCGCCTCGGGGATTAATCCCTTGCCGACCCACACCGAAAGATCACGCTCCAACCTGCCTCGATACATATCAGCCTCCGCCCCCGTGATGGCATCCGCTAGCGTTATCGCCGGTGATCCGGTTAGGCAATCCCGCGCTCGAAATGCAAGAAACGCCCTGCATGAACTTGGGGCTCTTCTTAACCGACAGTTAACGCCAATGTTCTAATATATGGTCATTGTAGAAAGGCATGCACGATGCGCATAGCCACTATGAAAATATTGCACTGCAAAATAATCATTAGTCATACTATTTAGATCATCAAGAAGCGCGGGCGTGGCAGCCCGGCCCGGTTAACCGGAAGCCTGCGGATATGATGTCCGTATAAAGAATTCGGAGATGCGCACTCCTCCTCCCAGCGCACTCCGATAGACTGACAACACTTCTCCTCCCAGTTGTCAGTCACCTACATGACGCCCACCGGATCCTCCCCCGGTGGGCGTTTTGTTTAACGGGTGGTTAAACGATTAAATCAGCCGGAATGCATATATGCCGCTTGATGTCTGCGGACGGAGCCGGCGGCGCGCGAGAAGCTATAGATACATATCCTGCCGTAAGCCGGAAATGTTGAGCGCTGCTGCGGCGGCGCCTACTCCGGGCATCCGGTCTCCCCCTTTGCGCGCTCGAAAAACACTCTCAGCCGCAGCTGGCGCCGGACCACCGGCAATAGGCACGCTGGGGAATATCATTCTGCCTATTCATTGACCAGAAAGCGGCAAAATCATGCAATTCACGGCGCCAGACCTGCGCAAAGCGCATAGGTGACTTGAAATCTTGTCTCTATTCGTTCTTTGCGGCGCAGCATATATTCAGCCCATCAAATGAAAGCCAGCGCGGATAGGCTGCAGCTGGCAGATGCGAACACTCGGAAAGGGGATCAAAATG
Organism: Hyphomicrobiales bacterium; assembly: GCA_900465675.1. GTDB lineage: Bacteria > Pseudomonadota > Alphaproteobacteria > Rhizobiales > Rhizobiaceae > Rhizobium. The sequence goes on from UBJR01000013.1 coordinate 178,459, forward strand.
AACATTACCCGCTCTTTCAACAACTGGCGCAAGTACCGTCAGACCGTTAGCGAACTCGGCCGCATGAGCAACCGCGAATTGCACGACCTCGGCATCGACCGGTCGGAAATCCATCGCGTCGCTCGCGAGGCAGCTGCCCGCTAATTCAGGCGATCAGCGTCCTCCCAAGCTGATCTCCTTCTCAAAACGCCCGGTGCTCACGCAACGGGCGTTTACTTTTGCCTGAAATTTACACTTTCGTAAGAGTTGCAGCCAAAAAGGCTTCACTTTTAGCGCTCAAAAAATCACACCTGCGCATTTCGCGGGCAGATCATTGCACAAACGCATAGCAGATGCCTTTTCTTTGCACTGCACAATATGACAGAGATCCACTATATGAATGTCCAAGCGCAGAGACGGCGATGACGCCGGCCGCGAGACACTTCTAAGGATGAAGACAATGAACCCGATCCGCATTGCAAAGAGCTGGATTAGCTACCGCCGTACGCTTAACGAACTCGGCAACCTGTCCAACCAGACCCTCTCCGATATCGGCATCAGCCGCTACGAGATCCGTAACATTGCATCCCGTTCGTTCCGCTAATCAGCGGCGAATGTGATACACCCAAAACGGCGCCGTTAGGCGCCGTTTTCGTTTTCAGGCCTGTTCCCAAGCCGGCAAGTCGCCGGTGCTCACCGTTGAACCGCCGCCCGTTCAAACGAACGCGGATTCATCAGATTCTTTGTGATTGAGAATTATGCGCGGTTTGCGGTTTGCCTGGCTGCGGACACGCGCATCAGCGCATCGACGTCTGTAACGCCACCGGCTGGAGAAGCCGCGCTGTTTCGCGCGGCCTGCTCATTGATCATATTGACCGGTAATCAGTTCCGCCATCTTCCCGTCGGATTGTTCGCTTCGCTGCTGAAGAACCGCGAGGCTGCTTCGGTGCGATTGCGCACATTCATCTTCTTGTAGATGTTGCGGACGTGAACCTTGACCGTGTTCTCCGACAGATGGAGTTCATCGGCAATGATCTTGTTCTGCGTGCCCTTGCAGATCAGATCAAGGATCTGCACCTCGCGCGTCGTCAGGGACGACATATCGCCCTGTCTCAGCCGCATCGCCCCTGCCCCGGCCACCGCAACGGAGCGTGCTTCGTAAAGCGAGCGCTCGGGCGCCTGGTTGGTCAGGCGGTTCAGCAGTGCCGACGGGAAATGCTCGCCACCCTTCATCAGAAGATCGACAGCTGCCATGAACACATCGAGCCTTAGATTGAGCGGCAGGACGCCATCGATGACGCGGGCCTCGACGAGCCGGTTGATATAGGGCTCCATCATGTCGATCGCTTCGACGACGAGACCGATCGATGTCGCGGGGTGATTTTCCCTGACAGTCGCCAGAGCATCGCTGAGCTCCGTTCCGGTAATGTGGTAGAAGAGAACCAGCGTGGCATCGTTGGCATCATTCTGCAGCATGGCCTTGGAATAGCCCCTGCTGATGACTTCGCAACTCGGAAACTTCTTCGCCAGCGCCTCGACGAGGCATTCGGAGAACAAGTCGGCATTCGCAATGACAAGTATTGTGTCCCCGGCGGGACCGAACTTTCGGCTCTGATCGGCATCACCAGTCTTCGACGCAGTCATGAACATTTACGCCTCCCCATAGCGTTACACGTTACAAATGCTTTGAGTGATACTTCCGGGCGGCCCGGACGGGCACCCCTCGTAATTCCCGTCTTCATTAGTTAGCCATTTCTTAATTATGGTAATACGAAGTTCCATTGAAGGAAATGGCCCAAACGGGTTAGTTTTTGTAAATATACAATGACATTTCCTATTGTTCTGGTTGTATCCACCCCATCCTAGATAACTTATGGGGTATATAGTCGGTTATTTTTGGTCCTTTATGGTATTTTCGAACCAATAGTAGGTGCGTCGTCTTTTTCACTCTTTTGGACAGCGCCAATTAACCGGAATGTTACTTATGCAAGACTTTTGACTTAGAGGTGGAGCGAAACGAAGCGGCCCAATTGCCCGCAAATGGGGGTGGCTGCATGCGGTTTCATTGCCAGCGAACAGAGGTCATCTTGAAACGCCTTGATCAGTCCGGGCGAGCCACAGTGAGTTCCAACGCGCTAGCCCGAATTGGTATCTAGGAAGCTCGGTTCTTCTCGGTCAAAGTCGTATTGTCGCTCAATTGCGGCACCGGAAACGCGGAATATCCCCTCGCGACTGCGATATCTCTGCTTTTCCATTGGGGCAACTCAAACAACTGAAAGCATGAAGTCTTCAATCACATGATTGCGGAGCTAGATCTGTGCGTCCTTGTACTGAGTTACGCGCAATCCAATACATCAGGTTTGGTCAACAAACCGGAATTGAACCGCAGATGACCAGGTAATGCATACATCTGCATATGAGTAATCAGTATCGGAGTAAGCGCGAGTAAAATCCCATTTGAGATGAGAGGGATTTCGCACACTGCTCCGAATTCCTTTGGAGGAAGCGAAATGAGCCAGAATTATCAGCCGGGCGGCGACACCGAGACCAATAACATCGGTGCGCTTGCAGACGGCTTCCTGGGCAATACCGCAATCAATGATCCGGACACTTCGGATAATTCCACCGCTTATATTGGCGGCCTCGCTAATGGTGACAATCGTGACAACACGACCAATACCGACAACAGTGATAACAGCGATAACAGCGACAACAGTGATCATAGCGACAACAGCTCGGATATCACCGTCGATGCGACGCTCGACCTGCTGAACGGCAACAATCGCGACAACAGCTACGATTGGGACTACGACAGCAAGACCACGAATACGACGACCAATACTAACATCAACGACGCTGATACCAATGTGAAGTCGGACTATGACTGGAGCTACGACAGCAAGTCGTACAGCGACAACGATATCAACACGAAGACCGACACCGACATCAAGACGGTCACCGATACCGACGTCAAGACAACCACGACATCGGACAGCTTCAATACGGCTGACAGCTTCAACAAGACCGACAACGACACGACGAACACTGCCGACAGCTTCAACAAGACCGATACCGACTTCGCGACCATTCACGACGTCAAGGACTTCGATAATCTTGGAGTGGCCGGCAACGACGTCAACTTCAATCTCGGCGACAACTTCTCCTTTACGCTCGATATCGACAACATCCTGAACGGTGCCTTCAACAACGGCAACGCCTTCAGTGCCATCCAGGCAAACCACCTGGCGGACCAGGACACGTCCTGGGGCATGAAGATGGATGCTTCCAACGCCGACAACAAACTGTCGGTGGATGGCGGTAACGCACATGGTGCTGACGGTATGGACCTCAGCCATCATGGCGGCTGGACCGGCGGCGCAGGCGACGACGTCAACGGTTCGAGCGTTGCGGACGCATCTGCGATCCTTGCGAATTCGGGTATCCACATGGAACTCGTGCAGGGCGCGAATATGCTCAGCAACACGTTCGATGCGATCGGACATGACTCGCATACCACGGGCCAGGACTCGCACGACGGCGGTGCCGCGTAACCTCAAGCAACGTCCAAGACCTGCTGCACCGGCGTTCGCGCCGGTGCAGTTTGGCGGCTTGAAACGCAGCACACGAGAGTATCCAAGGGCGGATATGCTGCAGATCAGGCCGGACACCGTGTCAAACGGGAGGGGCCATCATGCATAGCGAGAAGATTTCCGAAATCATTGCGCACTTCATCGGTCTATTCGATACGGCGGTCGAAGAGGCGAGAGCACGCAATGTATATGCGGAAGGGGCACGCCCGAATGAGGACGTCGCCATCCAGCCCGAGGACGAAATCCGGGCGGCGGCGTTTTCATCGGATCTGCAACTGAAGGACTTCGACCCGAGCGCACCGTACCGCTCGTTGGCCTACGACATCAATTTCGCCCATCCGCGCTTTTATGGGCACGCCTTCGAAGAGAGTCTGGCGAAGCTTTCCGATCTCGCGCATCGCGACTTCGGCGGCCTCCATTATATTCCGAGCTTCAGCATGCCGGGTGAAGATCCGGAGCTGCAGGTCTTTCAAGGACCTGGCTCGATGGTCGCGCATGTCGCGCAGGTGAACATCCTCTACGACGACGACTATCTGAACATGACGGACCGCGATGCCGAATTCCGGGATACGAGCTTCGTCACCGCGCAACTGCTCTATCTCCAGGAAAAGGCCGAAGCTGCGTCACCGTTCATCAGTCTCGATCGCACTGACAGCGCCGATGCGCTGAAGACGATTGCCGACAACATTCATACCTATGTCAACTCGGTCCTCGACTCGGGAACACCCGGCCCTGGCGGCGAGCTGCAGACTTATGGCAGCGACGACACCGATACGAGCGGGCAGACTTATAGCTATGTCGATGCGGGCCACGACATCGGCGGCACAGAGCTGACGGGTGCAATCTACATCAACGGCAAGGTCGCCGATGCAGCGCCCGTTCTCGACGACTACATGCCTGACAGAGGCATCGCGAAGCCGCCGGAAGATCCCGAGACAGGCAAGACCGACCTGCCGATCGAGCAGCATGGCGGACCGCTCAACAGCCTCGACGTGGCCGCCGGCGCCAATGTGCTCGCCAATATCGTCGCCATCACCGATACCGCCGTCATATCCTCGGTGACCGCGGTGATGGGCAACTACCATCAGATCGACGCGATCTCGCAGAGTTACGTCTACAGCGACCATGACCATATCGACAGCATGTTCGACACCTCGGGAAGCGCCGCGACTGTTGCCAAGAACATCGCGAGCTTCCAGCGCAGCGTCTATGACGATGGCGGCTCTCAACACGCGACTTCAGCCGATACAGGTCACGACCCGATTTTCCCGACCGCCTGGCGCGTCAGCGTCGTCGATGGCGACGTGTCCTTCGTCAACTGGATCGAGCAGTATCACTTCATCAACGACAACGACACGATGACGATTACCGCCACCGGCACGGAAGCAACCGTGCTGACGGGCGGCAATGCATCCGTGAATTTCGCGTCGATGTTCGGCATCGGCATGCAATATGATCTGGTGATCGTTGGCGGCAACGTCCTCGACATGAACGTCATTTCGCAGATCGCCGTCCTCTATGACAACGATTGGGCGCGCGGCGAACCGGGCGCCCCGGGGGCGACCATCCAGTCAGGCAACAACCTGATCTGGAACCTGGCCGAAATCCACAATGTCGGCGCCAACGACCGTTTCCAGGCGATGCCCGACTATATGGTGCAGACGCAGAAAGCGATCGAGGAGCGTGACGCATCGATGCCGTCGGGGCTGGCGCATGACGCCAATTTCGCAGGCCAGGCCGGGCTCAACGTCCTCTACATCACCGGCAATCTCTACGACGTCAACGTCATCAAGCAGGTCAGCCTGCTCGGCGATTCCGACGACGTCACCCACGCGATCTCGGCGATCGCCCAGAACAACCAGAATGCCACGATCCATGTCGATACCGGCAGCAACGCTGTCGTCAATATCGCGCAGATCCTGGATTACGACACGTTCGGCCACACGACCTATCTCGGCGGACAGCTCTACTCGGATGCCATCCTGATCCAGAGCGGCCTCGTCGAACACGACACCTCCCAGCCGCAATCCGCGCCACTTGCAAATGAGGTCATCGCATTTCTCGGCGATGACGCAACGCATCACGCAGGCTCCGAGGACGCCACAATCAACGGCGGCCACGATCTTTCATGGACGCTTACTCACCCGGACGTGATGCAAGGCGTCACTGCATAGTTTTGAGTAGAGGGAAACGCTCCCATGAATCACATTCCAAAGAACACCTTCACCGGAAGCCGGACTTTGGGACTTGGCCGCCGCGGCAGTGCCTTCGACGAGGACATGACCGACGAGTGCATGTCGGCGATCGACGATGCGGTGGCGAACCTTCGCCAGCTAACGGCGAAGCGTGCTGCCGCAAGGGCTGCGGCACAGGCAGAATCCGCCGCGCGCGACGATGCGGCGTTCCGTGCCGCTGCGTCCGAAGATATTGCCGAGGTTCCGCCAGCGGCCGCTGCGGCCGAGCCCTCCGTGGTCATCGATGCAGAAGCCGACACCGTCGTCGAAGCAACGGCCGAGGTTGAGGCCAAGACCGCGGAGCCCGCGATCGAGCTTGTCGCCGAAGCGCCCGCTCCGGAGCCTGAAATCATCGCGCCCGCAGAACCGAACTCCGCTGCTGCAGAACCCATTGCTCCCGTCATGGAGAGAACGGCACCGGTTCAGGACGAGCCGATCGCGCGCCGGACGCCTGAGAGCCCGGAAATTCCCATTGCCATACCCGAGGCCGCGCCGGAACTGAAACAGAGCCCTGCCGCCATTCCCTTCGGCAAGACCATCGAAGGCGATACCGGTCCGCTGCAGGACAACGAACGCCGGCTGAAGACTGGCGGCGGCGGAAACGGCAAGGACACCGATTCCGGTGGCGGCGGTGGCGGAGGCGGCGGAAACGGCGCCAATTTCCACAAGCGCAGCGAACCGGTGAATTTTGCTGCCAGCCTTGCCAAGGGCATTGCCGCGATCCGCCGCAATATGGTGATCGTCATGGCCTTCACCATTGCGATCAACGTGCTGCTATTGGCGATCCCGCTCTATCTCTTCCAGATCTCCGACCGCGTGCTGACCAGCCGGTCGATCGACACGCTCGTCATGCTGACCATCGCCGTGCTCGGCGCGGTGCTGATCCAGGCATTTCTCGATTCCATTCGCCGCTTCATCCTGATGCGCACGGCCGTCGAGCTCGAAGTGCAGCTCGGCGCGCCGATCCTCAGTGCTGCGGCCCGCGCCTCGCTGCACGGAACCGGCAAGGACTATCAGATCCTGCAGGATCTGCAGCAGCTGCGCGGATTCATCACGTCGGGCACGCTGATCGCCTTCCTCGATGCACCGCTGATGCCGCTGTTCATCGTCGTGGTCTATCTCGTCCACCCGCATCTCGGCATCATCATCATGGTCTGCTGCGCGGTGCTGTTCTTCATCGCCTACCTCAACCAGCGCTTCACGGCCCGCCCGTTCGCCGAAGCCAATGGCTATCTCAGCCGGGCGAATTTCCATCTCGACTCGATGGCCCGCAATTCGCAGATCATCAATGCACTGGCGATGATCCCGGAAGCCGTGAAGATGTGGGGCCGGGAAACGGCGGGATCGCTGAAAAGCCATGTCGCCGCCCAGGACCGCAACATCATCTTTTCAGGCATTTCGAAGGCCTGCCGGATGATCACGCAGGTGGCGCTGCTTGGCTGGGGCGCACATCTTTCGCTGTCGGGCGAGCTGACGGGCGGCATGGTGATAGCCGCTTCGATCGTCTCCGGACGCGCGCTGGCGCCGATCGAGGGCGCGATTGAAGGCTGGCATCAGTTCAACCGCTCTGCCGCCGCCTATGGCCGCATCAAACAGCTGCTGATCAATTCGCCGCTGAACTTCCCGCGCCTGCGCCTGCCCAATCCGGAAGGACGCCTCGACGTCGAGCGCATCCTCTTCGTTCCGCCACCTCAGAAGAAGGTCATCCTCAACGGCATCTCCTTCTCGTTGAAGAAGGGCGAATCCCTTGCTGTCATCGGCAATTCGGGTTCCGGCAAGACGACGCTCGGCAAGATGCTTGTTGGCTCAATCCTGCCGACCTCGGGCAACGTGCGCCTCGACCTCATGGACCTGCGCAACTGGGATCAGCGGCAGTTCGGCGAAAGCATCGGCTATCTGCCGCAGGACGTGCAGCTCTTTCCGGGCACGATCAAGGCCAACATCTGCCGCATGCGCGACGATGTCGAGGATCATCAGATCTACGAAGCAGCCGTGCTTGCCGACGTTCATGAGCTGATCGCCAGCTTCCCGCAGGGCTACGAGACGGTCGTCGCTGCCGATGGCGCGCCGCTCTCCGGCGGCCAGAAGCAGCGTATCGCGCTAGCCCGCGCCTTCTTCGGCAGCCCGAAATTCGTGGTGCTCGACGAGCCCAACTCGAACCTCGACACTCAGGGTGAGGCAGCTCTTGCCCGCGCGCTGATCCATGCCAAGAAGCAGGGCATTACCACCGTCACCATCACGCAACGCCCTGCCCTGCTGCAGTGCGTAGACAAGATCCTTCTGCTCAAGGATGGCTCGGTCGGGATGTTCGGCGAGCGTATGGAAGTGCTGCAAGCCATCCAGGGCAACAACAATAACAATCGTCCCCAGCCGCGTATCGAAGGTTAAATCGAAATGGCGAGTACCACTCTGCAGACGAGCAACAATCCCGTCGAATGGTATAGCGAGGTTCCGCGCTCGATCCGCTATCACAGCATCATCGGCCTCAGCGTCCTTGCTGCTTCCTTCGGCAGTTTCGGCATCTGGGCCGGCACGGCGCCGCTGGCCTCGGCGATCATCGCGCAGGGCAGCTTCGTTGCCACGGGCAATAACAAGGTCGTCCAGCATCTCGAGGGCGGCATCATCAAGGACATGCGGGTCAGTGAAGGCGACGTCGTCAAGGAAGGTGACGTCCTCCTGACCCTCGACCCGACGGCAGCACTGTCGAATGACCGCATGCTCAAGCTCCGGCGGCTGCGCCTGGAGGCGGTAGTCGCCCGTTTGCGGGCCGAAGCTGCCGGCGACAAGGATCTGAAGATCCCCGCGGTCGTCATGGCCGAGGCCAGCGATCCGGATGTCGGTTCGATTATCCAGAGCCAGAATATCGTGTTCCGCAGCAAGCAGGTCAAACTTGAAGAACAGCTGAACCTGATCGACAAAAACATCGCCTCGCTCGTCTTTCGCTTCAAGGGTTATAGCGGCCAGAAGGACTCCTTCGAACGGCAGCTTTCACTGCTTACCGAAGAGCGCGATTCCAAGGCCCGCCTCGTCAAGGTCGGGTACATGCGCAAGACGGACCTTTTGGCGATCGAGCGCGCCATGGCCGATGCCATGGGCGATATTTCGCGTCTGCAAGGCGAGCTAAACGAGAGCGAGGCCGAAATCGCCAAGTTCCGCCAGGAGGCCGTTATCGCCGTCAACTCCAACAAGCAGGCAGCGCTCGATGCGCTTGAAAGCGCTGATTCCGATCTCGACAGCGTGCGCGAACAGGCCCGCGAGGCGCAGGGCGTGCTTGAGCGGACAGTGATCCGTTCGCCCGTCAACGGTACCGTGATCCGTGCCTATTACCACACGGCAGGCGGGGTTATCACCACAGGCAAGCCGATCATGGAAATCCTGCCCGCGCATGTGCCGCTGATCATCGAGGCGCAGGTTCTGCGCACATCGATCGACCAGCTGCACGAAGGCCAGACGGCCGCCATCCGCCTTTCGGCGCTGAACCGGCGCACGACGCCTGTTCTGAACGGCAAGGTGTTTTATGTTTCGGCGGACTCTATCGAGGAGAATGCCGGCCTGCAGACCAAGGATGTCTATATCGTCCGCGTCGAAATACCGGATTCGGAGATTGCCAAGGTGCATGGGTTCCATCCGGTACCCGGGATGCCGGCGGATGTGCTGATCCAGACATCCGAGCGGACATTCTTCGAATATATCACCAAGCCGATCACCGACAGTATGTCGCGGGCCTTTAAGGAGCGCTGACCGCCCTAATACGAAGAGATTAGAAGCCTCCTGTTCCGATCTGCAGTATTGTCCTTCACGGGATCGGTTTTTGGAGGCTTCTATGGCGGCCATGTCTGACGTGCTGTTGCGGGTTGGGCGCCTGAACTATGTCTGGACCAATACCGAAAGCCTGCTGATCTATGTCATCGCCCACCTTCTGAAAGTGGAGAAGGATGCGGCGATCGTCGTCTTCCTGACGCTGAATACCACCCGCGCCCGCATCGACCTCGTCGAGCGGCTCGCCAAGCTCCACTCCACGCCGCCGGCGGACCGCAAGGCGGTGCTTCAGACGATGGGCCGGCTGAAGCGGGAATCGCGGATGCGCAACAAATACAATCACTGCATCTATTCCTTCGACGACAACGGCCAGATCTCCTCCACCCAGCTGATGCGCCTCGTCGAGGACGACAAGGAAATCCGCTACGGCAAGGTCGAGCAGCTCGATGAAAAAGAGATCCAGGCGCTGGAACACTCGATCGCCGAGATCGTCGCTATCAGCAAATCGCTCTGGGAATTCATCCACGCCAGCGAGCATGCGTCGGCCAACATCTGATCCTATAAACAGCAGGCTTGCCCAACACATCGGCAAGCGCCGGGATTACCCGCTCAGGGCCCCATAACCCGCAAATGTTAGCCCGATTTGATGCCGGTGTTTTATCCGAACGGCATATTTGATGGCCGCCGTTTCCCAATAGAATGCAAGCTCCCGAACTGTGTAAGGGGTGTTGGGAGGGGGCAATGCGCATTGATGTGATCGACACGGACGCTGGATTCGACCAGCTCCGCGAGCAGTGGGACCGGGTCTATCTGCAGGACCCCCACGCACAGCATTTTCTCTCCTGGATCTGGCTCAGATCCTATCTTGCACGGCGGAACCGCTGGTTTGTTCTGGCCTTGCGGGAAAAGCCGGAAGGTTCACCTTACGTCGCCTTCTTTCCGTTACGGGTTCTTACCCAGCATGACGAAAAGACCGGCCTGTTCTTCGACGAGATCGTCATGGCCGGCAATTATTCGGCTGATTATGCCGGGTTTCTCGCTGATCCCGCCTACGAGCGGTTCGCCATCGAAGGCTTCGCGCGCTATCTCAAGCAGCAGAACTGGACGCATCTGAAGGTCGAGTATTTCTATGGATCGCCGGAGCGGCGCAAAGCCTTCCTGCGTGAACTAGAAGGTCCGGACGTGATGTTTCGCGACAGCGCGATCCGCAACGCCGACAATATCGACAACTGCGTCTGCCCCGTCGTCCGGTTGCCTGACAGCTTCGATGGCTATCTCGACAGCAGCATGAGCAGCCAGTCGCGGCAGAAGTTGCGGCGCTTCCTACGCAAACTGGATGGCGGCGAAGAGTTCCGCATCACCATGGCGACCCCGGAGACGATCGATCGCGATCTCGACATCCTCTTCCAGTTCTGGCGGACAAAATGGCTGGCGAAGAAGGGAGTGGAACGGATCGACAAGCTGATCAGCGCGACACGCACTTTGCTGATGGACAGCTTTGCGACCGGCAATCTCGACGTGCCCGTGCTCTGGCATGGCGACCGGCCACTCGGCGTGCTTGCCAACATCGTCGACCGGCAGAAGAAAGCCATCCTGTTCTACATCACCGGCCGCGACGAAGAATGGAAGACGCCCTCGCCCGGCCTTATCCTTCATGGCTACTGCATTCGCCGCGCCATCGCCGACGGTTTTGCGACCTACGATTTCCTGCGTGGCACAGAGCCATACAAATACATGTTCGGTCCAGAGGAGCGGCAACTTTCCTGCACCGTCTTCCGCACGCGAACTGGCCAGAATCTCGGTGGTATCATCAACCGGCGGAGCATCGACTTCGTCTATGAGCGGGCGCTGGAAATGTACCGGCGCGGCGAGAAGGCCTATGCCGAAGTGGCATTCAAGCAGCTTGCGGTTACGGTCCCCGGCCATATCGGCGCCGAATTCGGTCTCGCCAGCCTGGCGTTCGACAAGGGTGAGCTGCACGAGGCCGAGGCAGGTTTCACGGCGCTTGTCGGACGCGTCAAGGACGTGGCGCCCGTCTATCTGAAACTCGGAGAAACGCAGCTGGCGCTCGGCAGCTATGACAACGCGGCGCTCACCTTCGGCAAGATCATCCAGAATGCCCCCTTCGACGCGCAGGCGCATTACAAGCAGGGTGTGGCGCTCGCCGGCGCCGGACGCAAGGAGGAGGCAGCCCGCGTATTCTCAATGATCGAGCGTTACGATTTCGAGGACGCGATGCAACAGACCTATGTCGAAAAGTCACGCGAAGCCCTTCGGCGCATTGTCAGCGAACAGAGGCCCGCTCAGAAGGTCAGGGCAGCCAAGCCAAAGAAAGTCGCGAAGCGGCCGATGCAGCGTCCCGTCCATCTCCAGCTGGAGCGGGAACCGGCGTTCAGTTGACTTACCGCAAGCGGTCGCTTTTTGAACGCGGGAGTTTCCTGCGTCGGCAAGCCGTGATAATCAGCCGCGCATGAACAAGACCTCTTCCCATTCACCCATCCACGTCGTCGGCGGCGGCCTTGCAGGCTCCGAAGCAGCCTGGCAGATCGCCCAGGCCGGCGTACCCGTCATCCTCCACGAGATGCGTGGCGTCCGCGGCACCGACGCCCACAAGACGGACGGCCTTGCCGAGCTCGTCTGTTCCAATTCCTTCCGCTCCGACGACGCCACCAGCAATGCCGTTGGCGTCATCCATGCGGAAATGCGTCTGGCCGGTTCGCTGATCATGGCCTGCGCCGACAAGCATCAGGTACCGGCAGGCGGCGCGCTGGCCGTCGACCGCGACGGCTTTTCGGATGCGGTGACCAAGGCGATCCACGAGCATCCGCTTGTCACCGTGGTGCGCGAGGAAGTCACCGGCCTGCCGCCGAAGGAATGGGATCTGGCGATCGTCGCCACCGGCCCGCTGACGGCGCCGTCGCTCGCGGAGGCCATCCAGGCTGAAACCGGCGCCGACGCGCTGGCCTTCTTCGATGCCATCGCGCCGATCGTCTACCGCGAAAGCATCGACATGGATATCTGCTGGTATCAGTCGCGCTACGACAAGGTCGGCCCCGGTGGTACAGGCAAGGACTATATCAACTGCCCGATGGACGAGGGGCAGTACAACGCCTTCATCGACGCACTGATCGCGGGCGACACCGTCGGCTTCAAGGAATGGGAAGGCACGCCCTATTTCGACGGCTGCCTGCCGATCGAGGTGATGGCCGAGCGTGGCCGCGAAACGCCGCGCCATGGGCCGATGAAGCCGATGGGGCTTACCAACGCCCACAATCCGACTGTCAAGGCCTATGCCGTGGTTCAGCTGCGCCAGGACAATGCGCTCGGCACGCTCTACAATATGGTCGGTTTCCAGACGAAGCTGAAATACGGCGCCCAAGCGGATATCTTCCGGATGATCCCGGGCCTGGAAAATGCCGAATTTGCCCGCCTCGGCGGCTTGCACCGCAACACCTATATCAATTCGCCCACGCTTCTGGACGGCTCTCTGACGCTGAAGTCGCGGCCGGGCCTGCGCTTCGCCGGGCAGATCACCGGCTGCGAAGGCTATGTCGAAAGTGCCAGCGTCGGCCTTCTGGCCGGACGTTTCGCCGCTACGGAGCGGAAGGGCGAAGAGGTTTCGCTGCCGCCGTCCACGACGGCCCTTGGCTCGCTACTCGGCCACATTACCGGCGGTCATCTCGTCACCGACGAAGAGCCGGGCAAGCGGTCATTCCAGCCGATGAACATCAATTTCGGGCTGTTTCCGGAATTGCAGCCGGGCTCGATCGTCAAGCCTGAGGGCGTCAAGCGCTTCCGCGGCAAGGACAAGACGATCATGAAACGGCAGCTGATCGCCAAGCGGGCGCTAGCCGATTGCGCAGAATGGCTCGGCCAGAGCGTGCCGCTGGCCGAAAGCGCCTGACGGCTTACTGATTGCTGGCTGCCGGCGCATCTGCCGGCGGCAGCACCAGATCGGCATCGGCGACATAATTGCCGAGCAGCCACAGCGAGACCTCGGACGCCTCCTTGGCGGAAACGAATTCGAAGGTGCTGTTCTGATGCGGGTGATCGAGGAACTCGATCACCAATCCTTTGCCTGTCTCCGAGCTTGCAACCCGCACCCTGCCCGGCTGCAGCACATGGCAGGAGAAGTGCCGGTGCATGCTGCGCATGAAGCCGGCCTTGTTGTCGTGCAATCTGACGAACACCACCTGGCCATCGGCCGTCGCCTGCAGCTGGCGGATCGCGTCGTGCGGGAAGGCGCGGTTGAACTCGAGGATCGCGAGACCCATGTCGCGCAGCCCCTCTTCTTCCTTGTTCTGCGACGCCATGCGTGTCGCGACGAAAGCCAGGAGAAACAGGCCAGCGAAAATGATCGACCAGATGATAATGCTCAACGCGGTCTCCAATCCGGAATTGCGGTTGCCGCCTTATAATGCCCGAGGCTTGCGCGAGTTTGAACTCGCCTCAGATTTTCTTGCGCATCAAGGAAAAGGTCATTCCCAGCTGACGGCGCCATTGCGGCTGCTGCAACGGCCGGTCGAACAACCCTGCCCCTGCCCGTTGCGCCCTTGCCAGCACCGGCCCGGCAAGCGTTGCCGGCAGGAAAGCTGGAAAGACGGAGGGCGGGATTGCCGCCTTTTGCGCCTTGGCAAGATGATCGCGGCCGAGCCCGGCAAAGGCTTCGATCGCTGCGGAAATCCGAGTCTTATCGGCGCCTGCGATGAAACTGTCGCGGTCAAGGCCGGTCGCGCTCAGGATCTCCAGCGGAATATAGACCTGGCCGCGGTGGCGGTGCAGCGGCATCAGCAGCAGCATACCTGAAATCGCCTGCGCGACACCCGCATGTCCGGCGGCATCGGCGGATTTCGCCGCGTCCTCCGGCGACAATACCAGGCTCGCGAGCTGGATCAGCGCCGAGGCGGTTTCCCCTGCATAGCCTTCCAGAGACGTGCGGCTCTCCATCGGATCGTCATAGAGGTCGAAGATGCGGGCTTCGATCATGTCGACCAGCGTCTGCCGCGGCAGGCGGTGGGTTTCGATCGCGCTCAGAAGCTCGGCGGCGACGGGATTGGCTTCCGTCGAGCCATGGGCGCTGCCCTCGAGCAGGTCGCGCCAATATTGCATACGCACTTCCCCCGGCAGGGGCTCATGCACGAGATCGCGGATCTTGGCGAGCTCGGCATTGAAGGCATAGAGAGCGACAAGCGCTGCACGCTTGTCCGGCGGCGACAGCAGGCTTGCGAGATAACGGTCCCGGTCGCTGTCGCGCAGCATCGCCAGGCAGATCTCCTGGTTGGTCATTGTCTGCTCGGCCATGGTCAGACCGCGATCAACGCTGCGGCGACGGCCCGCGATTCGGCCAGCATGATATTGTAGGTGCGCACGGCTGCGCCCGTGCTCATCGGATCGGACGAGATGCCACGGGCCTTCAGCGCCTGCTTCAGCTCGGGCGGAAGGCGTTTCAGTTCCGGGCCGGTGCCGACCAGCAGCACTTCGATATCGCCGGCTTCGTCGAGCACGCGGATGAAATTTTCCGGCGAGAGCGGCTTCGTCACGTCCATCTCCCAGCCATAGATGCCCGACGGCAGACAGAGGATAGAGCCGCGATGCGACATGTCGGCGAAGCGGAAGCCGCCGTTTCCATAGCTGTCGATGGGCGCCCGGCCGGGAAAATGTGCCGCGCGGATTTCGATGCCTCTTGCCATGACTTAGACTGTAGCCTTTCCGGGTGCGCCGCCCGCGGTCTCGTTTTCGTCCTCGTCGTCATAGGATTTCGGGCGAAGCCTGAAAAGGATCAGGACCGGCGCAGCAATATAGATGGAGGAAAACGTGCCAACGGCAACACCGAAGAGCATGATGAGCGCGAAGGGACGGATCACTTCGCCGCCAAACAATGTCAGCGCCAGAAGCGCGAGCAGCGTCGTGGCCGCCGTCAGGATGGTGCGCGACAGCGTCTGGTTGATAGAGGCGTCGATGAGGATCGGCAGCGGCATGCGCGTGTAGCGCTTCAGGTTCTCGCGCATGCGGTCGTAGACCACCACGGTGTCGTTCAGCGAGTAGCCGACGATGACAAGCAGCGCGGCAATGCTCGTCAGATTGAACTCGATGCCGGTGACGACGAAGAAGCCGAGCGTCAGGATGACGTCGTGCAGCGTGGCGATGATGGCGCCGATCGCGAACTGCCACTCGAAGCGGATCCAGATATAGATCAGGATCGCAGCCAGCGAGGCAAGAACACCGAGCGTCGCTGTGCGCGCCAATTCACCGGAGACGGCCGGGCCGACGACATCGACGCGGCGGAAATCATATTCGTCCTGCAATTCACTACGGACAAGCGAGATCGCCGATTGTTCGGCGTTGTCACCGCCGCCCTGGGACTGGAGGCGGATCGCGGCGCTGTTCGGATCACGCAGGCGCTTGACCTCGACGTCGCCGAGATTGAGCTCGCTGAGCCGCGAGCGGATATCTTCGAGATCGGCAGGTCCCTGTTTCGAGCGTGCCTCGATCAGCGAGCCACCGGTGAAATCGACACCGAGATGCAGGCCGGATGCGGCAACGCCCAGCATGCAGACCAGCGACAGCGCGGCAAGCGCCGTGAAGCTGTAGCGGCGGATGCCCATGAAGCGGATAGAGGTGCCGTCGAACACGTCGGTGTGCACGCTTTTCGGCAGATGCTTCAAGCGGCGGCGGCGCACCCAGGCCTCGACCAGCGGGCGCGTGAACAGGAATGCGGTGAATGCCGTCGTGACGATGCCGGCCGCCAGCGTTACGGCAAAGCCGCGGATCGCATCGCTGCCGAGATAGAAGAGGATCGCCGACGCGATCAGCGTCGTGATATTGGCGTCGACGACGGTCATGAAGGCGCGCGAATATCCGGCCGAGATCGCCTGATCGAGATGCAGTCCAGCTTTCAACTCTTCGCGGATGCGCTCGTAGATCAGCACGCTGGCATCGACGGCAATGCCGATCATCAGCACGATGCCTGCAACGCCCGGCAGCGTCAGCGGCGCGCCGAGTACGCTGAGAACGGCGATGATCATCAGGACGTTGACGAGCAGCGCGAGGCTGGCGATGACACCGAGCATGCCGTAGAGGCCGATCATCAGCCCGGCAACCAGGACGGCGCCGATGATGCCTGCCAGCAGACCGGCGCGGATCGCGCCGCCGCTGAGCCCCGGATCGATCGTGCGTTCCTCGACGATGGTCAGGCCGGCCGGGAGAGGACCGGAGCGGAGCATCGCTGCCAGATCCTCGGTCTCATCGGGTGCATAGGCGAGTGGAATACGGCTGCTGTCGCCGACCAGAAGCTTGCCGAGTTCAGGAGTTGTCAGCACCTGGTCGTCGAGGAGCACGGCAAGCGTGCGTCCGGCATTCTTCTGGACGAGATCGGCAAAGCGCCTGGACCCGTCGAGATTGAAGTTGAAACTCAGGAACGAGTCGTCGGGCGAATTGCCCGACTCGACGGCAAAGTCGCCGAGATCCGACTGGTGCATGACCTCGGCGCGTTCGACGAGATAGGCGATCGGCGGATCGTCCTGCGAGTAGGCGATCTCGGAACCGGCGGGAACAGTGCCCGCCATGGCATCCTGCGGCGTCACGCTCGCATCGACCAGACGGAAGGTTATCTTGCCCGGCTGACTAAGCAGATCCTTGAAACGCTGCGGATCGCCGAGACCGGGGATCTGCACCGTCAGCCGGTCGCGGCCCTCGGTGGTGATCACAGGATCGGCTCCACCGGCTTCGACGGCGCGGTGCGCGACGATGGCGATCGAGCGTTGCAGGGCCGATGCCAGGTCGCGATCGATCGACTTGCCCGAGATTGCAAGGTTCAGCTGCCCGTCGGCGCTCTTCGTGATCGTGAAATCGGGATCTGCCGATCCGCCCGAGGCGACTGCCAGCGGCGAAAGCAATGATGCGGCCTGGTCGGTCTGCGCGGGATCGGTAATGCGGACCTGGATGGTCTGATCGTTGCCTGCCAGACCGGTATAGCGGATATTCGCGTCGCGGAGCCGCGAACGAACACTGGCGACCGTGTTTTCGAGCCGGTTCTTGACGATATCGGCCCGCTCGATCTTCACCACCAGATGCGCGCCGCCCTCGATATCGAGGCCCGGCGTCAGCGCCTTATGCGGCAGCCATTGCGGCAGTGAAGAAAGCGTGTTGGCGGAGAAGAGATTTGGCGCGGCGGCCAATGCCGCCGCGGCGACGACAAGCCAGATCAGAAATGTTTTCCAACGGGAAAAGTGGTGCATGCTGCCTTTCCGATCCGGCTCGTCTGAAGCCGGTCTTTATGCGGCGTCTGCCTTGACGGGCTCGCCCTTGACGCGGACGTCTGCAATGCCGCTGCGGACGACGCGAACGCGAACGCCATCAGCAATTTCCACTTCCACTTCCTTGTCGTCAACGACCTTCGTGACCTTGCCGACGAGACCGCCGGCAGTAACGACCTGGTCGCCGCGGCGAATGGCGGAAAGCGTCTCAGCGCGCTTCTTGGCCTGGGCGCGCTGCGGACGGATCAGCAGGAAATACCAGACGACCATCAGCGGCACGAACAGGATGATCATTTCGAAGCCGGAGCCGAATGGCGACGCGGCAGTATCCGTTGCGGCCTGGGCAAATGCCGGGGTGATGAACATTGATAAACTCCTCAGCTGCGGGCGGCGAAATTCCGCCTCTCTTTTCAGTGGCCGGACTATAGTTGCGGTAAGAACGAATGCAACAAAAACAGCCGTGAGGCGTACCGAATCCGCCGCCTGATAACCTTTCGGCTGTGGAAAGGCCATGTTACGCCGCCATGAAAGACAAGAGGCGGTTCGCCGCAGTCTATTTTCAGGAGGACATAGCATGGCTGAAGAGATCAACAGCGTCATCCTGCAGGAACTGAAGCGGCTGACGGCAGCCGTCGAGCGGCTTGCCGGGCCCGCCCCTGCCGTGAACGACTGGAATGCCGCGGACTGTTTCGTCTGGTCGCCCGCACGGCAGCATCTGCAACCCGTCGCGCGGCCGAACCGCGTGGCGCTGACGCTCATCCGCGGCGTCGATCACGTGCGCGATATCCTGCATGAAAACACCGTGCGTTTCGCCGACGGCTTTCCGGCCAACAACGTGCTCCTGTGGGGCGCACGCGGCATGGGCAAGTCGTCGCTGGTCAAAGCGGTGCATGAGGATGTCAGGCGCGAAAGCGGCGTTTCGCTGAAGCTGGTCGAGGTTCATCGCGAAGACATCGCCAGCCTGCCTGCCCTTCTCGACCTGATGAAGGATGTGCCGCACCGGATCATCGTTTTCTGCGACGACCTCTCCTTCGATCATGACGACACGGCCTACAAGTCGCTGAAGGCGGCATTGGATGGCGGCGTCGAAGGGCGGCCTGACAATGTGCTGTTCTATGCCACGTCCAACCGCCGCCACCTGCTGCCGCGCCACATGATGGAAAACGAGCAGTCGACGGCGATCAATCCGTCGGAAGCGGTGGAAGAGAAGGTATCGCTGTCGGATCGCTTCGGCTTGTGGCTCGGCTTCCACAAGTGCAGCCAAGAAGACTATCTGACGATGATCGACGGCTATGCCGATCATTTCAAGCTGACGCTCGATCGCGACAAGATGCGCGCCGAGGCCCTGGAATGGGCAACGACGCGCGGCGCGCGCTCCGGCCGTGTCGCCTGGCAGTATATCCAGGATCTTGCCGGCCGCATGCGCATCAATCTTTCCCGCGACTGATTCCGCTGGCCCTCGCCCAAAACGCAAAAAGCCCGGCGCATGGCCGGGCTTTCGCATTTCCCCGTACGCGCTAACTATTCGAGGAAGGTGATCGGGTTGACCGGCGAAGCATCCTTGCGGACTTCGAAGTGGACCTGCGGCTGCTTGACGTTGCCGCTCATGCCGGAGACTGCAACGGTCTGGCCGCGCTGGATCTTCTGGCCGCGGGTAACGCTCAGCGTATCGGCATTGCCGTAAACGGTGACCGTGCCGTCGTCGTGACGGACGAGAACGGTGTTGCCGAGTTCCTTCAGGCCGTTGCCTGCATAGATGACGACGCCGTTTTCAGCAGCCTTGATCGGTGTGCCCTGCGGAACCGAGATATCGATACCGTCGTTGCGGCTGCCGTTGACGTTGGCGCCGTAGGCAGCGATGACCGCACCGCGGACCGGCCAGCGATACTTGCCGATGCCGGTTGCCTCAGGCGCTGCGGAAGCAACATCGGACTTCTTCTCGACTTCATCGACGGTCTGCGTTGCCGCGGGCGCCTTGTAGCCCGCAGGCTGGTTCGACGCGGTCTCGGTTGCGGCAGGCGCGGCAGCCTTCGGCTCTGCGGCCTTGGCCGGGATCGAAGCCGTCTTCATCTGGTCGGTTCCGGCAGAGCCGCCCGGAATAGTCAGCGTCTGGCCGATGCGGATCGAGCTTGCCTGCAGATTGTTGGCCTGCTTGATAGAGTCGACGCTGGCGCCGGTGGCCTTGGCGATCTTGGCGAGCGAGTCACCCTGCTTGACGGTATAGCTTCCGGCGCCGCCGGGAGCCTTGCCGCCGGCCGCTGCAACCTTGCCCATGGCACCGTCAGCGCTGACCTGCGACTTGTCTCGTGCCGTATTGGCGCCCGGCAGAACAGCGACGTTCTGTTCCGGCGCCTTGTAGGGCTCTGGAGCCTTGCCCGGCTTGGAGAGGTCGGCCGTCTGCGAGGCGGCCTTGGCCGCGTTGCTGCCGCCGTTGAAGGTCGGGATCAGGATCGACTGGCCAGGCTTGACGGCCGAAGCGGACTTCATGCCATTCGCACGGAGGATTTCGTTTTCAGGAACACCGTAGCGGCGTGCCAGCACAGCGAGGCTTTCGCCCGGACGAACCGTGACGGACGGAGCGTTAGCTGCAGACCAGCCGGTTGCCTTTGGCGTCGAACCCGTCGTCAGCGTGTCGGGCGCAGCAAGCTTCGGAGCAGCCTGCAGCTTGCGCGGCGCGGAAGCCTGCGATGCCGGGAACGGCTGAGCCAGTGCTTCCTGGCGTTCGCGGGATGCGACGGGAGCAGCTGCGCCCGGTGCCGAGAGCTCGGAACGCTGAACCGTGACCGGCGCCGATGCGATGCGGGCATTGGAGCGGATCGCGCCAGTCGAAGCCGGGTAAGGCTGATTGTACGACTGATTGCCGTAGGACTGATTGTTGCTGCCGTAGGCCGGCTGCATGGCGCCACCGCCCTGCATGTCGCCCTGCGGTACGGGATCGCCCTGCAGTCCGCTCATGCTGCGGCGCGGGACCGAACCCGTTGCCATCTGATCCTGACCGGAGCCAAAAAGACCACCGCTGAAGCGCGAAACATCTGAACTGCAGCCTGTCGCTGCACTCGCCAACAAGGCGACGGCCAGAAGATTGAAGGCCGATTTTCCGAACTTTGGCGATACACAAAAACTCATGATACGACCCACTCACAACGCAACCATTTGTGGGAGTATTAAAGCGCGTTAGTATTACCACGCGGTTAAAGCGCTGGAATTGGAGCAGTTTTTTAGAGGAATTGATAACCATAGTCTTGCGGGTGAAAAATCGCACCCCGCGAAAGCGGCGCGAAATGCGCGCAGATCAGAGCTGCGAAGCGACCCGCGGAACGATCGGCAGATAGGGAACGGTGAAGAGTTCCTCGCGCTCGAAGCGGCTGCCGGTTTTCGTCAGCCGCACCATCCGGCACTCCTCGTCCGATATCATCAGCGGCGCGATCATCGATCCGCCGGAAACCAGCTGATCGGTATAGACGCGCGGCATCGATGCGAACGCGGCGGTCACGAGAATGCGGTCGAAGGTGCCCTCGCCCTGCAGGCCGTTGCTGCCATCGGCCTGGCGGACGATGATGTTGCGCAGGCTGAGCTGATCCATGCGCTTCTGCGCATTAACCACCAGCGTCTTGTAGCGGTCGATGGTCAGAACCCGTTCGGCAATCCGGCCCATGACGGCGGCCATGAAGCCGCTGCCTGTGCCGACCTCGAGAACGCGCTGGCCGGGCTTGACCTTCAGATGATGGAGAATGCGGACGGCAAGATCGACGCCTTCAAGAAACGAGCCGCACTCGATAGGGATCGTCCGTGTTGAATAGGCCTCATCGGCAAACTGCGCCGGAACGAAGCGCGAGCGCGGCGTCTGCTCGACCGCCGTCAGAAGATCGATATCGGAAATACCTTGGGCCCGCAGCCTCAGGACGAGAGCCGCAAAACCTTCCTTCTCGACCAACTGTGACGTCAATGCCTGCTTACTCCGTAACCGAAAGCGCCCGCTCGACGCGGTCCTTCACGGAATAATCAGTCAGATCCAGTTTCAAAGGTGTTACCGAAATCTTATTATGCTTCAAAGCGTGGATATCGGTGCCTTCGGCGAAGGCGCCGGCGCGCTCGCCGAACTTCAGCCAGTAGTAGGGAAAGCCCCGGCCATCCGAGCGGGCGTCGACCTGCAGGTTGAAGGCGAGCTTGCCCTGTGCGGTAACCTCGACCCCATTGACGTCCTCAGGACGGCAGTTCGGGAAGTTCAGGTTGAGGAAGGTGCCCTCGGGCAGATCGACATTCATCAGCTTCTGCAGCAGCGCTGGTGCATGCGCCTCGCAGACCTCCCACGGCACGATACGGGCACCGTCCGCATAGACATAGGCCTGGCTGAGCGCGAAGGAGCGTACGCCCTGCATCGTGCCCTCGATGGCGCCGGCAATGGTGCCGGAATAGGTCACGTCATCGGCGACGTTGGAGCCGGAATTGACGCCGGACAGGATGAGATCCGGCTTGATGTCCATAACCTGCTTGACGCCCATGATGACACAATCGGTCGGTGTGCCGCGCAGCGCGAAGTGCTTGTCGGAAACCTTGCGCAGGCGCAGCGGCTCCGACAGACTCAGCGAATGGGCAAGACCGCTCTGATCGGTCTCGGGTGCCACGATCCAGACGTCGTCGGAGAGAGTGCGCGCAATCCGCTCAAGGGCTGCGAGGCCTTCGGCATAAATGCCATCGTCATTGGTGAGCAGAATGCGCATGGTCTCAGGCCGCCCGTTCGATCTTCTTCAAGCCGCCCATATAGGGCAGCAGCACATCGGGGATAGTCACCGAGCCGTCTTCGTTCAGGTAGTTTTCCAGAACGGCGATCAGGCAGCGGCCGACGGCGGTACCCGAGCCGTTCAGCGTGTGAACGAACCTGGTGCCCTTCTCGCCCTTGACGCGGTAGCGCGCATCCATGCGCCGTCCCTGGAAATCGCCGCAGACCGAGCAGGAGGAGATTTCGCGGAAGGTGTTCTGTCCCGGCAGCCAGACTTCCAGATCGTAAGTCTTGCGGGCGCCGAAACCCATGTCGCCGGTGCAGAGCGTCATGGTGCGGAAATGCAGGCCGAGGCGCTTCAGCACCTCTTCGGCACAGGCGGTCATCCGCTCGTGCTCGGCGACCGCGCTTTCCGCGTCGGTGATCGATACGAGCTCGCACTTCCAGAACTGGTGCTGGCGCAGCATGCCGCGGGTATCGCGGCCGGCGGAGCCCGCTTCCGAGCGGAAGGACGGGGTCAGCGCCGTGAAGCGCAGCGGCAGCTTTTCCTGCTCGAGGATTTCGGCAGAGACGAGATTGGTGAGCGTCACCTCAGCCGTCGGGATCAGCCAGCGCCCATCCGTCGTCTTAAAGAGGTCGTCGGCGAATTTCGGAAGCTGGCCCGTGCCGAACATCGCCTCGTCGCGTACCATCAGCGGCGACGACACCTCGGTGTAGCCGTGCTCGCCGGTATGCAGGTCGATCATGAACTGGCCGAGCGCCCGCTCCAAACGCGCCAGCGGGCCGGTCAGGACCGTGAAACGCGAGCCGGAAAGCTTGGTCGCGCGGTCGAAATCCATGTAGCCGAGCGCTTCGCCGATTTCGAAATGCTCTTTCGGCGTATGGTTCCAGCGCGGCTTTTCGCCGATCGTGCGCGTGACGACATTGCCGCTCTCGTCGGCGCCGACGGGGACGTCGTCGAACGGGATATTCGGGATGCGCGACAGCGCGTCGTTGAGCTCGGCGGTGAACTGGCGCTCGTCGTCTTCGGCAGCCGGCAGTGTCACCTTGATGTCGGCGACTTCGGCCTTCAGCTTCTCGGCAAGCTCGGTGTTTTTCTGCGCGATCGCCGCGCCGATCTCCTTCGAGGCGGTGTTGCGGCGTGACAGCAGGTCCTGCGCCTTCTGCACGGCGGAGCGGCGCTTCTCATCGAGGGCTACGAGGGACTGGGCCAACGCGTCCGCACCACGCTTTGCAAGCGCGGCGTCTAGAGCCTCGGGGTTCTCACGGATCCATTTGATATCGAGCATTGTCGTTCCGGGTCGTTACAAAACAGGAACCGGCCGGAGCCTGACCTGGCTGCGGCCGGAAGATACGGAAGCGTACGGGAAGAGATTGCGAAGCCGCTCAGACGCTGTCCGTGTTGGCAACATCCGCGGATCGTTCCGCCTCTTCGACCGACTGCCGCGCACGCTGGCGCTCGACGAGTCGAGCCGCGTGGATTGCAATCTCGTAGAGAAGGATCGTCGGCAGTGCAAGACCGATCTGGGACATCGGATCGGGCGGCGTCAGAACCGCAGCGACGATGAAGGCCATGACGATCGCGAACTTGCGCTTTTCGGCAAGCCACTGCGAGGTGAGCAGGCCGACGCGGGCGAGCAGCGTGGTAATGACGGGGAGCTGAAAGACCAGGCCGAAGGATAGCACCAGCGTCATGATCAGGCTCAGATATTCCGAGACCTTCGGCAGCAGCGAGATGGCGACGTCGCCATGGCCCGGCGTCTGCTGCATGGCCAGAAAGAACCACATGACCATAGGCGTGAAGAAGAAATAGACGAGTGCGGCGCCGAGCAGGAAGAGGATTGGCGAGGCGATCAGGAACGGCAGGAAGGCCGCGCGCTCGTTCTTGTAGAGGCCGGGCGCCACGAACTTGTAGATTTGCGCGGCGATGATCGGGAATGCGATCACCACGCCGCCGAACATGGCGACCTTCACCTGCGTGAAGAAGAATTCCTGCGGCGCCGTGTAGATCAGCTGCGCCTTGTCGACATCCATGCCCGCCCAGATGACGGCGAGCTTGTAGGGATAGACGAGGTAGTTGAAGAGATGCTTGGCAAAGAAGAAGCAGACGATGAAGGCGATGAAAAACGCGCCGATCGACCACATCAGCCGCCTGCGCAGCTCCATGAGGTGCTCGATCAAGGGCTGCGGCTTGTCTTCGATATCGCCGCTCATGCCTCATCCTTTTTCGTTGCCGCTGCCTTCTTCGGAGCAGCTGCGGTCTTCTTTGCTGGTGTGGCCTTTGCGGCCACGGTCTTGGCAGGCGCCTTTGCTGGGGCCGCCTTGGCGGCCGCAGTCTTTGCCGGAGCGGCAGAGGCCTTGGCAGCCGGTGCAGGCTTTGCCTCGGCCGCGGGAGCGGCAGCCACGGGCTCAACCTTTGCAGCAGCCACGGCACGCGGTTTGCGCACAGCCTTCTGCTTTTCAACGGTCGCGGCAACAGCCGGCTCGGGCAGCGGCGCCACGATCGGCGGCGTTTCCGGCAGGCTCATCGACGGTTCCGGGACGCTGACAGGAGGCACTTCGGTCTTGTTCTCGACCTTGGTGGCGCTCTGCAGGTCTGCCTTGATGTCGTTGCCCATCTGGCGCAGCGGGTTCATCGCATCGCGCAGCGTATTGGCCGGGTTCAGACGCTGGGCGTCGGCAAGTGTCTGACGCACCTCGTCGAGATCCGCCTCACGCAGCGCCTCGTCGAACTGTGCGCGGAATTCACCGGCTACCTTCTTGGCGCGCTGGGTCATCTTCCCGAACGCACGCAGCATCGGCGGCAGGTCCTTCGGACCGACCACAACAATCAACACGACCGCGATGACGAGCAGCTCGGTCCAGCCAATATCGAACATTCAAGGCTCCTGGATGGGAAGCGGGGCAAGCCACCCGTTTCCGGACTGGTTACTTCGTTTCGTCGGCCTTGTGATCGACGGTCTTGCCGTCAACCGGCGCGTCCTCGTCGTTCATGCCCTTCTTGAAGCTCTTGATGCCCTTGGCGACGTCGCCCATCAATTCCGGGATCTTGCCGCGACCGAACAACAACAGCACGATGACCAGAACGATCAACCAGTGCCACATGCTAAAAGAACCCATTACGCATACTCCCTGTTGCGATGTCTCTTCGATGTAAGAGTTTCCGCCATCGTTTCCAACACCAAAATTCCCCTTGGATTGACGCTTAATGTCACGGCTTCGGCCATTGTGACAAGTCATTGCGCCATCGAATTATGGTGATCACTATTGTTTTCGCCCTCGGTGTCAAAACAAAGACCAGCAACCGTTATTCTTCGGAGGCGCCGCCGGGGGCAAGAAGCCCCAATTCCTCCAGATCCATCTGGGTGATCGGGTCCTCATCCTCCGTCAGTTCGTCGCTCATCAGCGGTGACGGGATGTTGAAATTCGCCGGGATACGGCCAGAGAGCAGCCCTGCCCCCTTGAGCTCTTCGATACCCGGCAGATCGCGCAGTTCCTCAAGGCCGAAATGGTCGAGAAAGTCCCGCGTAGTGCCGAGCGTGACGGGGCGGCCGGGGGTGCGGCGGCGACCGCGGAAACGAACCCATCCAGCCTCCATCAGCACATCGAGCGTGCCGCGCGACGTCTGGACACCTCTGATGTCCTCGATCTCGGCGCGCGTCACCGGCTGATGATAGGCGATGATCGCCAGGACCTCGAGCGCGGCCCGCGAAAGTTTCTTCGCCTCGTTCTCATCACGGCGGATCACAAATGAGAGATCGGCGGCCGTGCGGAAGGCCCAGGCGTCGTCGACCTGCACCAGATTGACGCCGCGCGGCGCATATTGCTCCTTCAACCGGAGCATGATGGCGCGGACATTGAAGTGCTTGGCAATACGATCGGCGATGAAGGCCTCGGAAACGGGCTGCGACGAGGCGAAGACCAGCGCCTCGGCGATACGCTCTGCCTCAAGCTCCGCCTGGAAATCCCGGCTTTCAACGCCCTCGCCTTCCTCTCCGCCGACATCGCCCTCAGGATCGATCACAGTGGCGTCTCCTGCTCGATAACTTGCAATGTGGCGTGCTTCGGTCCGCGGCGCATGTAGAGTGGTTCAAAGGCGCCCTCCTGGCGGATTTCGAGCTTGCCCTCGCGCACCAGCTCCAGCGACGCCGCAAAGGCGCTGGCGATTGCCGTGACGCGTTCTTCCGGCGAGGTCATGTAGCGCAGCAGATAGTGCTCCAGCGCCGTCCAGTCGGAGACATCGCCGATCATCCGGGTCAAGAGCTCGCGCGCTTCGGTCAGCGACCAGACAGTGCGCCGGGCTATCGTGACCTGCGTCACCGCCTGGCGCTGTCGCAGCGATGCATAGGCGGTCAGGAGATCATAGAGGCTGGCATCGTAGGCGGACCGGTGGCGGTCCGGGATATGTTCCGGCGCGCCGCGGGCGAAGATATCGCGGCCGAGACGGTTGCGGTTGACGAGACCGCTGGCGGCCTCACGCATCGCTTCCAGGCGTTTCAGGCGGAAGGCGAGCGTTGCCGCCATCTCCTCGCCCGACGGGCCATCGTCCTTGATCTGCTGCGGGATCAGGAGGCGCGATTTCAGATAGGCAAGCCAGGCCGCCATGACGAGGTAATCGGCGGCCAGTTCGATGCGGATGCGGCGGGCGCTGTCGACAAACAGCAGATACTGCTCGGCAAGCGCGAGAACCGAAATCCGCGACAGATCGACCTTCTGATTGCGGGCGAGATAGAGCAGCAGGTCCAACGGGCCCTCGAAGCCCGCGACGTCGATCACCAGCGCCGGCTCGTGGGTGGCGCGTTCGGCCCCGTTATCCTGCCATAGCTTGTCCATCGGCGTTGCTGACGACGGCGACCGCTCGGGACCCTTGACTACGTTCAACTCTGCCTCGCTTCCAGTTTTCAGACGGTGGCGAACATCGCATCGAATTCACTGCGGATTGCCGCTTCTTCGGATTGGTCGGGTTTCGGCATGCCGGCTAGGACCGCTTCGGCGCGCTTCAGCGAAGCGTCCGACAGGACCGGCACGTTGGCGACCACCTGAAGCATCTCGTCCATGTGGCCGTTGCAATGCAGCACGATATCGCATCCGCCTGCAATGATATTCGCGGCGCGCTCGCCGATCGTGCCGGCCAGCGCATTCATCGATGTATCATCGGAAAGCAACAGGCCGTTGAAGCCGATGTGGCTGCGGATGACGCCGTCGATCACCTTGCGGGACGTGGTTGCCGGATTGGCATCGTCGATCGCCGTGAAGACGACATGGCAGGTCATCGCCGCGAGTTCATCCTTCATGGCGATGAAGGGCGGGAAGTCGTGGGCTTCGAGCTCCTCGCGCGAAACGGTGACGACAGGCAGCTCATGATGGGAATCGGCGAAGCCGCGGCCGTGACCAGGCATATGCTTCATCACCGGCAATACGCCGCCGGCCTTCAAACCATCGCTGGCAGCACGGCCCATCGCGGTCACCGTCTGGGGATCGCCGCCATAGGCGCGGTTGCCGATGACATTGCTGCTGCCTTCGACCGGCACGTCGAGCACCGGCAGGCAATCGACATTGATGCCGAACTTCAGAAGATCGAACGCGTGCAGGCGCGACATCAGCCAGGCGGCGCGAAGCCCCTGCTCCCGATCCTGGCGATAGATGTCGCCGAACGCCTGACCGGATGGATAGTGCTGCAGGATCGGCGGACGGATGCGCTGGACGCGGCCGCCCTCCTGGTCGATCAGCACAGGCGCATGCCAGCCGACGCTTTCGCGCATCTCGGCGACGAGATCGGCGATCTGCTGCGGCTCGGAGATGTTGCGTCCAAAAAGAATGAAGCCCCAGGGGCGCTCGGCCCTGTAGAAGGCCTTTTCTTCCGGGGTCAGTGACAGGCCGCTACAGCCCAGGATCATCGCTTTTGATTCGGTCATACCCGAATCATAGAGGTGCTGAGGCGAATTGCGATAGAGGTCAACAGGCATTCACAGGAAAGGCTGGGCAAAACGAAAGCGGCGGGACCATGCCCGCCGCCTTGAATGCGTGTGATCGTGCTTACTTCGAGATCAGGCATGTGCCGCCAGCGGCACGATACTTTTCGCAAAGCGCTGCGGCTTCGTCCTTCGAGCCGGCCGGGATACGGACGCGGTAGAAGGTGCCCTTGCCGGCGATATCGGCCTTGCGGATTTCGAAGCTGCGGCCAGCCAGAACACTGCCAAACTTCTTCGAGAGGCTTGCGTAGGACTTGTTGGCTTCGGCCTCTGAGGGCAGCGATGCGATCTGGACACCGTAGCCGCCGGAAGGCGCTGAAGCCTGCGGCTGGGTGGCTGCGGGCGCCACAGAGGCAACCTCGGCCGGCTTCGGCGGCTGAGGAGCAGCAGCGGCTGCAGGCTTGGCAGCCGGGCGGACTGCCGGGACCGGAGCAGCATCTGCAGGCTTTGCCGCAGCCTGGGGCTCGACCTGCGTCGACTGAACCTGACGGACCGGCGGCTCGACATTAGCAGGGTTGCTCGCGGCAACCTTGGCAAGGACCGATTCGGACGCACCAGCCTGGGCAGGCGGCGTTGCCGTGTTCTCGACCGGGGTGGAGCGGATGTCGGCAGAAGCGACTTCGGTGCTGGCCGGGAAGCTGGCAGCCGAGCCGTTCGGCGTGATGGTGGTCGTCTTGACCTGTTTGACAACAGGCGCATCGACGGGTGCTTCGTCCTCACGGGCTACCAGAGTCCCGTCAGGCTTGACGATCATCGTGCGGACTTTGCGCGGCGAAACGGCCGGGACGCGGTCTGCGTCGCCGTCATTTGCTGCCTGCTCCGGCTGATTTTGGTCCGGAAGAAGACGCGGATCCTGCGTATCGCTGACCGGGGTGCTCATCGCCTGGTCGGTGACATCGCCGTCATTGTCTTCAGGGGCAATCTCAGGCGTCAGTGTGCGCTGAACGACGTCGACAGGTTCCTCATCCGAGGACACCAGGGCCGTCTGCTTCGGCGTCTCGGTGGCGCCAGCGACACGGTCGTAAACGGCCTTGTCCTGGTTCGGAACGGTCTTGCCGCCCGGATTGTCAGGAACGACCTTAACAGGTTCCTTGTCGGCGGAAATGATGCGCGGCTCGCCCGAGCCACCGGCAATGCCTGAGTCGGCTACGACCGTGTACAGACCGTAGGCACCGCCTGCGAAAACCACCACCATGGCAGCGGCGGCAAGCATGCGCTTCATCGAGCGGGCGCGGTGCATGTCTTCGGCTGCGCCTGCGGACTGAATGTGGACTTCCGCGAGCTGCTCGGTGCGCTGCACCGGCTCGCGCATGCTGCGGCGAAGGTCTTCCTCAAGCGCGCGCTCCAGATCGTCAAGACCGGCAACGGCAGGTGCTGCGGCAGGCTTCACGGCGGCAGGAGTAGCGGCCGGCGGCGCCCAGGCGGGAGCAGCGGCAGGTGCACGCTCTGCAGACTTCATCGGCTCAAAGAGGCTGGCAATCTCGGCGTCGACGTCGAAATCGAAATCAGAAGTCTGCGCGACAGGCTTGTGCTGTTCGACAGGCGGCAGCGCCGGAACATGCATCTCTTCGACAGCCTCCGGATGCCCATCGGCATCGGCAATCATCGACGGATCGAAAGGCAGTTCTTCAACGGGCTCAGGTGCGGCTGCCTGCACGGGAGCGGTCCGCTGCGGCGCCGGGGTAAAGACAGAGGCAGCAGGCACATAGGAAACAGGCGCAGGCGTATAGGCAGGCTGCGCCACCGGACGCGGCGCCTCATCAAGCACAGGCGCGGGTGCAATCGGACGCGCGGCGGCAACAGGTACCGGAACGAATGCGGCAGCAGGCGCGGCCACCGGTGCCGGAGCAGCAGCGACCGGCTCGGGCAGCGGCTTCACGGGTTCGGCGAAATCAAGATCAGCGAGTTCCAGTTCGATGCCCTCGAGATCGAGCTCGAAGTCATGACCGGCAAACGGGTCTTCCTCTTCCGGAGCAGCCGGCTTGGCAGCAACGGGAGCAAAGGCCTGAACCGGCTCGGCATGGCGAACGGGAGCAGCTTCGACGGGCACCTCATGATGAACCGGCTCGGCAGCGCGCTGCGGGACCGGGTAGCGGGAGACGTCGGCCAGCAGATTATCGATATCGAACGCCGTGGCCGCATCCTGCGGCAAAGCTTCGGTCAGCGCGGCATCCGATGCCACGACGCCATCCTTGGCGGCGGCGGCTAGATCGAAACCGGCATCGTGCGAAACGGGTTCAGCGTAGGCTTCGACGGCTGCCGCTTCGGCGACCGGCTCGTGCTGTGGCAATTCGGCGACTTCGTGGCGATCGATCTCGGCCGGAAAACCACCGGAAACCGGCAGAAACTCATCGGCGACATCGAGAGCTGCAAGTTCGTGAATTGCAGCTTCGGATGGAATGGTCTCGACCACCTGCGGCGCGGCGGCAACGGGCGCAGCGGCGACCGGCTCGGGCACCATGGCGACAGGAGCCGCCGGTGCTTCACGGCGAGCCGTGTGGAAATTGGCAAGCGGCAGCTTGATGCTGGCAGCCGACCACTGCGGCGCCTTCTGAGCCGGTGCCACCGGCTGAACAGCAGCCGCCGCACCGATCGACATTTCAAGCTCTTCGATCAGATCACGGGCGCCGTTCGACACTGGCTCGGACTGCTGCGCAGTCCAATCCGCCGAAGCAAAGGCTCCCGCAGCATTCCAGGCGGAAGCGGCTGCCGGCTCGGCATGGACGACCGGCTCAGGCTCTACGGCCTGTGTCTCGTAATAGGTCGGCTCCGGCTCGACCTGAGAAGTCTGCTCGTAAGTGACGGGCTCGTAGGCCGCGACCGGCTCGGCCGGATGGTCGACAACATCCGGTGCGCGCGGTTCGTCATAGCTCTCGAATTCCCGCAGCAGCTCGTCTTCGAGATCGAAGGCGGGCTCCTGCCGGACCGGCTCTGAAACAGTATTGGCGGCTACCCGCGGCTCGAAGCCAACGATGCGCGCGAGTTCCGCAAGCGGATCGTTTTCATCGAACAGCTCCGTCTTCTGTCGCGCGTCATACGCAAGTTGTTTGTCTGCCATACCCATCCCACTCAAAAGCCAACGCGGTCAATGCCAGCGCAATGTGGGGATTTGGTGACGTTTATCGCATTTCATCCGGTGCGGCGGTACCAGTAATGGCAAGACCCGACTTCAAAACCGAAGCGACAGCGTACACCAGCCCTAGTCTGGCAATACTCGATTCTCGGCTCTTATCGTTAACAAATCGTAATTCAGTCTGATCTTTACCTTTGTTCCAGTGTGCATGGAACGAACTGGCGAGGTCGTAGAGATAGAAAGCGACCCTGTGAGGCTCCTGTGCCTGGGCCGCGGATTCGACGACGCGCGGGAACTCCGCAGCCTTCGCAATCAGCTGCAATTCCGCGGGATCCGAGATTCCGGAGACGGCTTTTGCAAGCTCTGCGGGGGTCACGTCGAGGTCCGGAAACGCCTCCCTCGCCTGCCGGAAAACCGACATGCAACGGGCATGCGCATACTGCACGTAAAAGACCGGATTATCCTTCGACTGTTCCGTTACTTTGGCGAAATCGAAGTCAAGCGGCTCGGAACTCTTCCGGTACAGCATCATGAAACGCACCGAATCGCGGCCGACTTCCTCGACCACGTCGCGCAGCGTCACGAAGTCGCCGGAGCGCTTCGACATCTTCACCGGCTCGCCATTGCGATAGAGCTTCACGAGTTGGCAGAGCAGCACCGTCAGCTTCGAATTGCCTTCCGAAACGGCACGCGCGACAGCTTCCAGACGCTTGACGTAGCCGCCATGGTCGGCGCCGAGCACATAGATCATCTCGTTGAAGCCACGGTCGAACTTGTTCTTGAAGTAAGCAACGTCAGCGGCAAAGTAAGTATAGGAACCATCCGACTTGATCAGCGGACGATCGACATCGTCGCCGACCTCGGTCGAGCGGAACAGTGTCTGCTCGCGGTCTTCCCAATCCTCGGGCAGCTGGCCCTTCGGCGGCGGCAGAGAACCCTTGTAGACGAAGCCCTTGAAGGTCAGGTCGTTGATTGCGGTCCGGATAGCGGCGGCACCGCCATCATGCAGCGTGCGCTCGGAGAAGAACACGTCGTGGTGAACGTTCAATGCTGCCAGATCCTCGCGGATCATCACCATCATTGCATCGATCGCCTTGTCCTTGACGATGGGCATCCACTGCTCTTCCGGCATATTGTGCAACCGCACGCCATATTCACTGGCCAGTGACTGGCCGACCGGCACGAGGTAATCGCCCGGATAGAGACCTGCCGGGATCTCGCCGATCTTCTCGCCGAGGGCTTCGCGGTAACGCAGGAAGACCGAGCGTGCCAGCACGTCGATCTGCGAGCCGGCATCGTTGATGTAATATTCCTTCTCGACGGCATAGCCGGCAAAAGACAGAAGATTTGCCAGTGCGTCGCCGACAACGGCGCCGCGGCAATGGCCGACATGCATCGGGCCGGTCGGGTTTGCCGAGACGTATTCGACATTGACCTTGCGGCCGATGCCAAGCGTCGAGCGGCCGTAATCAGTGCCGGCGCCGATCATCGACGCGAGCAGCCGCTGCCAGTAGCCGACGGACAGCTTGATGTTGATGAATCCAGGACCGGCGACGGAGACGTCAGCCACATCCGGATCTTCCTTCAACTTGCCGATGATGATTTCGGCGAAGGCCCGCGGGTTGGTGCCGAGCGGCTTAGCCAGCACCATCGCTGCGTTGGTCGCAACGTCGCCATGAGTGGCGTCACGCGGCGGCTCGACGGCGATGCGGCCGAAATCGAGCTCGGATCGCTTTTCCTTGACCAGATCGATCTGTTCAAGGGCGGTTTTAATCCTGGCTTCGAAATCGGTAAAAAGGTTCATCGCACTCTTCCATGCATAGGCTGTGCCACAAGGCATCGACCGGCCTTTTGCCGGGCGCGTGCTGCCTATCGCAAATCGGGAGTGTGGTCAAACAATCGCCTGTGAGCGCTGATAGCATAGGTGTCGGTCATGCCGGCCAGATAGTCGCCGACATGGCGGGCTTTCGGCGCGTCTGCAAGGCCTGCGATATGATCGACCCAGTAGTGGCTCTGCATCTCCTTCGGGTTCGCCATATAGGCGCCGAAGAGGTCGGTGACGATCTGCGCGGCCCCTGCCCGGATGCGCATGATCTCGGGATGGCGATAGATGCGCTTGAAGAGCATCTGCTTGATCAGCCTGTCGGTTTCGGCCATCGCCGGCGAGAAGGTGGCGATGACGCGGTCGGCGTGACGGATATCGTCAGCGCTCTCCGGCTTGATCTGCGACAGGCGCTGCTGCGCGACGGAAATGACATCCTCGACCATGCGGGTGATCTGACGGCGCATGATTTCATGGGTGAAGCGGCTCGCCTCGAGGTTCGGATAGCGCTCGCGCACTTCCGCCATCAGCCCGGCGAGGAAGGGAATTTCCTCCAGCATCTCGAAGGTCAGGTAGCCGGAGCGCAGGCCGTCGTCGATATCGTGGGTATTATAGGCGATGTCGTCGGCAATCGCCGCTACCTGCGCCTCAAGGCTTGCATAGGTGTCGAGCTGCAGGTCGTGGATCTCGCAATAATCGAGGATCGGCTGCGGGACCGGCCCGCGCGTGCCCTGCCCGTCCTTCGTCAGCAGCGGGCCGTTGTGCTTCACGAGGCCTTCGAGGCTTTCCCAGGTCAGGTTGATGCCGTCGAATTCGGCATAGCGGCGCTCCAGCTTGGTCACGATCCGCAGTGACTGGGCATTGTGATCGAAGCCGCCATAGGGCAGCAGCACCTCATGCAGCGCATCTTCGCCGGTATGGCCGAAGGGCGTGTGGCCGAAATCGTGGACCAGCGCCACGCCCTCGGCCAGATCTTCATCCAGCTTGAGTGCACGGGCCAAAGCGCGGGCGATCTGTGCAACCTCGATCGTGTGCGTCAGGCGCGTGCGGTAGTGGTCGCCATCCTGGGCGATGAAGACCTGCGTCTTGTGCTTCAGGCGGCGGAAGGCCGTGGTGTGGACGATGCGGTCGCGGTCGCGCTGGAAGTCGGAACGTGTCGGGCTGGAGCTTTCGTCATAGAGCCGCCCGCGGGTCGTCCAGGGGTCTGCCGCATAGACTGCCCGCTCGCTGTTTCCAAAACCCAATGCATGCCTGTCGATCGTCATTCTTCACCGTCATTCGAGCTCGCGGCCGGATCGCCCATTGACGCCGCTTCACGCTCTTCATACCTATAGTCAGTATATACGGCAAAGCGGCGCTTTCTTAACCGCTTTCCGCAATAATGCGTTTCAATGACGCATGTGATAAATTCTTTTGATATCAGCCGTTTGAAAGATCATCGGCTTCTATCAATTCTCTCCGGATCTTGACCCCGGCAGGAGGAAGCATGACAGAGACCACAGTAACCCTCTCCGATGCCGCGGCAAAGCGAATCGCCGCCATCGTCGGCGCCGAAGCCGGCAAGAGCGCCCTTCGCGTCTCCGTCGAAGGCGGCGGATGTTCGGGGTTTTCCTACAAGTTCGATCTCGCCGATGGCGTTCAGGACGACGACGTGATCGTCGAGAAGAACGACGCGAAGGTGCTGATCGACAGCATGTCGCTGATCTATATGGCGGGCTCGGAGATCGACTTCGTTGATAACCTGCTCGGCCAGTCCTTCCAGATCAACAATCCGAACGCGGTCGCCAGTTGCGGCTGCGGCACCAGCTTTTCGATCTGAACAACATCAGAGCACCCAAATCAGACCGGCCGAAGAAATCTCTTCCGGCCGGTTTATCGTCTTGTCCGGACGCTGCCCATCACGATACAAGATCGGCACGAAGCAAGAGGTGATGGATGAAGATCGCGACCTGGAACATCAACGGCGTCAAGGCGCGTATCGACAACCTCACGCAATGGCTGAAGGATTCCAGCCCTGACATCGCCTGCCTGCAGGAAATCAAGACCGTCGACGAAGGGTTTCCTCGCCTCGAGATCGAGGCGCTCGGCTATCACGTCGAAACCCACGGCCAGAAGGGTTTCAATGGCGTCGCGATCCTTTCCAAGAGCAAGCCTGACGAAGTGAACTGCGGCCTGCCCGGCGACCCGCTGGATGAGCAGGCGCGCTTCCTCGAGGCCGTCTTTTCGTTACCCGGCAACAAGGCGCTTCGCATCGGCTGCCTCTACCTGCCGAACGGCAACCCTGTTGATACCGAGAAATACACCTACAAGCTCGCGTGGATGGAGCGGCTGCGGCAATTCGCGATCCAGCGTCTCGAATATGAGGAAGCCTTCATCCTGGCCGGTGACTACAACGTCATTCCCGAACCGCATGATTGCTTCGATCCGAAGGTCTGGGAGAATGACGCGCTGTTCCTGCCGCAGACGCGCGAGGCTTTCCGCAGGCTCGAAGCCCTCGGCTTTACCGACGCGGTGCGCGCGACCACCGATGCGACACAGCTCTATTCATTCTGGGATTATCAGGCCGGTGCCTGGCCGAAGAATAACGGCATTCGTATCGACCATCTGATGCTGTCGCCCGAGGCTGCTGACCGGATGACGTCGACGGCGATCGAAAAGCATGTCCGCGCCTGGGAAAAGCCGTCGGACCACGTGCCCGTCGTCGCCTATTTCGACTTCGCCGCTTAAAGGAAATCAGTCGCCGCTGGTGGCGATATTGTGGGAGAGCGATACCGCCGCACGGCGGTCTCCTTCGGTGGCGACCGAGAACGCCTGCTCCTGCAGCGATTCCATCCAGCCACAGTCCTTCGGCTTGCAGCGGTCGAGCGCCGCCGTCATCATTGCCAGACCGCGGGCCGACTGCCCTTCCTGGAAAAGAATATTGCCGAAGACCGACATGGCACCGGGATGCCCGCTCTTGCGGGCCTGGTTCAGCCACTTCTTGGCCTGCAGCGGATTGGCGCTGCCGCCATCGCCGGACAGCATCATCTGCGCCAGCTGGAACTGCGCCTCCGGCACGCCGAAGGTGGAGGCGACCTGGAAATAAAGCTGGCGGGCCTGATTGAGGTCGGTCTTGACGGGGCTACCCGGAATGCCGTGCTTGTAGTAGCTGGCAAGCGACAGAAGCGCATTGATGAAGAAGCCGGTGTCTTCGGAGCCGGGCTCGACGCCCTGCTGGGCAATCTCGCTGTAGATCTTGAAGGCCTCGAAATCGTCCTGGGTAACGCCATCACCGTCGGCATACATATTGGCCAGCGCCCAGCGCGAGCCGGTGTGCCCCTTCTCGGCCGCGTATTTATAGGCTTCAACGGCCTCTTCCTTCTGGCCGCTCTTGTAAGCCTTGAAACCGAACTTGAAGAGATCGAAAGGACCGGATTCCTTGGTCACGCCGGCATTGATATCAAACGCGCCGGCTGGGGATGCAATCGCCGCTGAAAGAGCGATGGACAGCCCCATGATAGATGATCTGAAAAGTCTGAACTCGGATGTCAGCATTTCACTCGGTTTCTTTCGCTTCCATCGCAGACCAGCCCGGCAGCAAAAACTCCGCTGCCACGCGTCCCGGCGTATTCCCTCCAGGCGAGCGATCCCGCGGCGAGCTCTCTGGCTCCTTTGCCCGCGTCGCATCCAGCCTTTCGCCCTTCTTCGAGGGCGTGAATTTCCTGCGCATCGCGATGGACCGCCCGGTTTCCGGCCCGGCCCGCCTGCAATGCCTGCGGCGTCATTTTTACGGAGGAAATGTCTCTCTCTCCGCCTCGCCAATAGTCGTAAACACCAAATGTGACCAAACCGGTATCGGCGTGATCGCGGCGTTCTTCAGCGCCCATCATGGACGCGGAAACATCGGAGAATGGACAGATGGAAGACACGACCTGAGAGCGAAGTTTTTCGGCGGAATCGCCTTGCGGGAAAAGCTGAATCGCCAATGGAGCGGAATGAAATCCGGCCCCCGATCGGCCCTCGCCTGTCCCTGAAAAAACTCGACCCATCTTACTTTTCAAACGCACCCTACGCCTGCCATTCCCTTGCCCGAAGATACCGCTGCGCTCTGTTTGTGGCGGGAAATGGACAAATTGTCCCTGGAGAGAGCTTACGCCAACTGTCGTAAAAAACTGTTGCGGATTCGTCACAAAATGGGATGGCCAAAAGGCATGATTAATATGGCAGCAAGCAAAGAAAAGCCCGGCGCTGGGCCGGGCTTTGTGTTTGGCAGGTCTTGATTAGAACTTGACCTTAATGCTGGTCGATAGCGCAGTGACGAGGTCGTTGCCAAAGGAATAGGTCACGTCGTCGCCGTACGTCACGCCGTCACGGGTGAATGTCCCGGATTCGCCACTTGTCATAAGACCGATCGCGCCTGCCACACGCCATTCGATGTTCTCCGTCGGCGTATAGGCTGCCCCCAGACCGAGCATCCATGTGTCAGTCTGCGAACCGTAGCCGTCGCTGGTGCCGCGGTCCCATGTTAAACTGACAGCACCGGCCCACTGATCGTTGAACTTGTGACCGATACCGCCACCGATCGTCCAACCGTCACGGTAGGCGAGATCAAGCGATGCAAGGCCGCCGGCAGGACACGTCCCAGTCGTAGGGCAGAATGCGACGGATTGTAGGATGCTCCAATTCGTCCACTTGATATTGCCGAACGCAAGCCAATCGGGAGCAATGCCGCTTTGAACTTTGAGTTCCAATGAGTCTGGCGCTTCAGCCGAACCTGTGACGGGCGTGATTTTTCCGCCATATCCAGGCACAATAGGAACCTGAGTGAGGTCGACGGTCCCCTCAAGGTTATCGTACTTCACACGGCTATTATAAACCAAACTTGCGCGCAGAGCGTATTCAGGGATTTCGTAAGCAATACCTGCACGCCAACCCCACGAGTCGTCGCTCATGTCGAGACGACCGATACCGTCACCCGGCTGACTGAACAGCGCAGGATTAGCGACATATCTGGTCTTGAAGCCCTCGATCTCCTGATAGAAAGCGCCGCCGATCACGCGGAACTGGCCTGGACCTGCATCAAATTTGTACGAGCAGGTTGCTCCATAGTTGTGACTGGTAACTTTCGTTTCGATATTGCTATTGGCACCGACCCAGCCAATGCCAGGATCGCTATGGGCCCCGAAGGGCTCCGAGTAGTCAACCAAGCAATCTACCGGCCCAAGACCAGTCTTGATACCGACGTAGGGGATCGCGTAATCCTTAGTCTCATCCGCGGATGTCGAACCACCGCCTAACCCGTTGTTTCCAAACCCGTCAGAAGAATCGATATCCTTCACATTCTTCAGCTTGCGCTGCGGCATCACATAGGTAACGCCCGAATTGAACGAAAACGGACCGGTATCGAACAGCTGATCGATATTGTAGCCGCCGCGTTCCAGACCGCCCGCAAAGGACGGCGTCGCGGCGGACGAAAGGATGATGAGCGATGCTACGCCCTTGGAAAACATACGGGATGCCATTGTGTCTCCCCCACTCAAGCAATGCAGATGATGCACCTTGCAAAGGAATAGCGCGGATGACAATGCGCGCCTTCATGACGCCACAATGCATGCAAGAAGTTAAATTGACGTAAGAAATTGACGAGCACGTCAAATTTTTGCGTATGGTAAAATTTTATCCCAATAAAATAATCATTCCGGGTTAGTTTTGGATTATCCTTCCAAGCCGATCTGCCCCTGTATCAATCTGACAACAGTCAGTTTTTTCGGCCCTACCCACTGAATAATTTGCAAAACCGCCCGATTCAGCGTGATCGGCGGCGCATATGAGCAAGTTCTTCCGATTCGGATTGCTGCGAACGCAAAACGGCGCCCGTGCAAGTCCGGACGCCGCTTTGGAATAGTTTACTACCAAGAGTGGATTAAGCTTCGTTCACCCTCGCCAGCGCAACCGTCAGGCTTTCCATCTGCCCCTGCAGTTCGGCCAGGCGCTCGCGCTCGGCTTCGACCACTTCGGGATTGGCGTTGGCGACGAACTTCTCGTTCGACAGCTTGCCGTTGATGCGGGCCATCTCGCCTTCGGTCTTGCCGATCGCCTTTTCGAGACGCGACTTCTCGGCCGAAAGGTCGATCAGGCTGCCGAGCGGCAGGCAAGCCGTGGCTTCGCCGACGACGATCTGTGCCGCGCCCTTCGGCGCAGCGTCAGCTAGCGAGACAGTCTCCACGCGCGCCAGACGCTTGATCGCCGCATCATGGCGCGACAGGCGCTCCCTGGTCTGCGCATTGGCATTGACGAAAACCAATGGTGCGGTTGCCGCCGGCGGGACGTTCATCTCGGCGCGAACCGAACGGATGCCCGACACCAGATCGATCAGCCAGTTGATCTCGTCGGCGGCGGCATCGTCGGAGAAGGACGGTGCCGGCCAGTCCGCATGGCAGACGAGTGTATCGCGCTCGATGCCTTCACCTGCGGTATGCGCCCAGAGTTCTTCGGTCATGAACGGCATGAAGGGATGCAGCAGCTTGTAGATCTCTTCGAGAATATAGGCGCTGCAGGCCTGGGCTTCCGCCTTGGCGGCCTCGTCCTCGCCGCTGAAGACAGGCTTCAACAGTTCAAGATACCAGTCGCAAACCTGGTTCCAGACGAAGCGGTAAAGCGCGCCGGCCGCATCGTTGAAGCGGTAGGCCTCAATGGCTTCCGTTACGTCACGTTCCGCACGGGCAAGTTCCGTCAGGATCCAGCGGTTGATGGTCAGCTTGACGCTATCAGGCGCGAAGTTCGGGTCGCTTTTGGCGCCGTTCATCTCGGCAAAGCGCGTCGCGTTCCAGAGCTTGGTTCCGAAGTTGCGGTAGCCGGCGATACGCGCCGGGTCGAGCTTCACGTCGCGTCCCTGCGCCGCCATGATGGCCAGCGTGAAACGCAGAGCGTCGGCGCCGTATTCGTCGATCAGCTCCAGGGGATCGATGACGTTGCCCTTCGACTTCGACATCTTCTGGCCGTTCTTGTCGCGGACCAGCGCGTGGATGTAGACGGTATGGAACGGCTCGACCGGATTGCCGTCCTCATCCTTCATGAAGTGCAGACCCATCTGCATCATGCGGACCACCCAGAACGGGATGATGTCGAAGCCGGTCACCAGAACGTTGGTCGGATAATAGCGCGCCAGTTCCGGCGTCTTTTCCGGCCAGCCGAGCGTCGAGAACGGCCAGAGTGCCGACGAGAACCAGGTATCCAGAACGTCTTCGTCGCGGGTCAGGATCTCGCCCGGCTTGAAGTTTTCGAGCAGGTCCTCGACATAGGCCTTCATCGGGCCTTCATGCGACAGATAATGCTGGATCGCAGCCTGCAGCGCTTCCTCTTCGGTCTTCTCGACGAAGACCTGACCATCCGGGCCGTACCAGGCGGGGATCTGGTGTCCCCACCAGAGCTGGCGCGAGATGCACCAGGGCTGGATGTTTTCCATCCATTGGAAATAGGTGTTTTCCCAGTTCTTCGGCACGAACTTGGTGCGGCCTTCGCGAACCGAGGCGATCGCCGGCTTGGCGAGCGTCTTGTTGTCGACCCACCACTGCTCGGTCAGACGCGGCTCGATCGGCACGCCGCCGCGGTCTCCGTGCGGAACCATGTGCTTGTGCGGCTCAATCTTGTCGAGCAGACCGGCTTCTTCGAAAATCTCGACGATGATCTTGCGTGCCGCGAAGCGATCCTGGCCCTCGAGACGATCCCAGGCGCCGTGGAGGGCCGCCGGGTTGTCGAGACCTTCCAGAAAGTCCTCGTTTTCCTTGATGGTGACCGAACCATCGACGTCAAGAACGTTGATAGCGCGCAAGCCGGTGCGCCGGGCAACGTCGAAGTCGTTGAAATCATGCGCCGGCGTCAGCTTGACGGCGCCGGTACCGGCGGTCGGATCGGCATAGCTGTCGGCGACAACAGGGATCTTGCGGCCGACGATCGGCAGGATGACGTGCTTGCCGACGATCGACGTGTAGCGATCGTCGTCCGGATTGACGGCAACGCCGGTGTCACCAAGCATCGTTTCCGGGCGGGTCGTGGCGACGACGAGATAATCGCGGGTTTCGAATTCCGTCGGCTTGCCATCTTCGTCGAAGGCAACCGGATGCTGGTAGGTGACGCCCTCTTCCAGCGGATAGCGCAGATGCCAGAGGTTACCCTTGACCTCGAGCTGCTCGACTTCCATGTCCGAAATCGCCGTTAGCAGCTTCGGATCCCAGTTGACGAGACGCTTGTCCTTGTAGATGAGCCCCTGCTTGTAAAGCGTTACAAATACCTCAAGAACGGCCTGCGACAGACCCTCGTCCATGGTGAAGCGTTCGCGCGACCAGTCACAGGAGGCGCCAAGGCGCTTCAGCTGGTTAAAGATCAGGCCGCCCGATTCAGCCTTCCATTCCCAGACCTTGTCGATGAAGGCGTCGCGGCCCATGTCGCGGCGGCCCGGAAGCTGCTGTTCCATCAGCTTGCGCTCGACCACCATCTGCGTGGCGATACCCGCATGGTCCATGCCCGGCTGCCACAGCACATCCTTGCCGCGCATGCGCTCGAAACGGATCATGATGTCCTGCAGCGTATTGTTGAGCGCGTGGCCCATGTGCAGGGAGCCCGTCACGTTCGGCGGCGGGATGACGATCGTGAACGTTTCGGCACCGGGCTTCTTGTTGGCGCCAGCGCGGAAAGCATCGGCTTCGTCCCATTTCGCAGCGATTTTGGGTTCGACTGCGGCGGAATCATAGGTCTTGTCGAGCATTTTATGACCAAACTTCGGGGTTTTAGGATGCGGGTTTGTAAATAGGATGGCTGCGGGCAAGTCAATAAAAAAGCCGCCCCGGAGACCGGAGCGGCTTGTTCGGTAAAAAGCGTTTCCGGTTAGCGGCGCGGACCGCGCGCCACGCGCTCGATTTCTTCACGCACGAGGCGTTCGACCAGCGTCGGCAGATTGTCATCCAGCCATTCGCGCAGCATCGGACGCAGCATGTCTTCGGCGATCTCATCGAGCGACCGACGCTCGGCGCCATCGATGGCAAGCGCCAGCTCTTCGAAGGAACGTGCGACCTGAAGGCTGGCATCCTGCGAGATCAGCGCCTGGGCTTCTTCCATGATCTGCGGCAGAAACTGGGGCATGGCAGCCGGGGCTTCGGCGACGGGTGCCTCCGGCGCGATTTCGGCCTGCGGAGCGATCGTTGCCTGCGGCTCCGGGAACACTTCTGTGGCAGCGGCTGCTACCGGCTGAGGGGCAGCGTCCACCGGTGCGGCTTCGGCAACAAGCGGCGCCTGCTTCGGTGCCGGCAGCGGAGCAACGACGGGAGCGGATACATGCTCGACCGGTGCACGGACCTGTTCAGCGACGGGCTCGGCCACGGGTTCCGGCTGGCGGAAGACCGGCGGAAGCTCGCGCGGCGGCTGGGCTGGCAGACGCTCGGAGGCGGCACGAACCCGGGCGGCGACATCGGCAAGCGACATGGAGCGCGCGGGCTCCTCGATATCGCGCGTACCTGCCGAATTGGCGGCGACGAAGCGCGGATCGGCCTGCATCACCGGCTCGGGAAACTCGACATTGGCATAGGTGTCGTCGACGGTCAGACGGATGTTGGAGTCGCTGCCTTCGTCTTCGCCGTCATCGC
Organism: Hyphomicrobiales bacterium; assembly: GCA_900465675.1. Lineage (GTDB taxonomy): Bacteria > Pseudomonadota > Alphaproteobacteria > Rhizobiales > Rhizobiaceae > Rhizobium. The sequence continues at coordinate 221,480 of UBJR01000013.1, forward strand.
CGTAAACCGGCGGCAAAGATTGGGAAATGGCCTTTCCGGCACCCGGATCATTGCTCTCGATGATCTGGCGGATCGACGCCAGGATCTCTTCCATGGACGGTTCACGCGCTACGCTTGGCTGAGCCATATCTATCCCCGTTATGCTAAAAGCAACGATCGGATTGCGTGGTGTGGGCATCCGAATCACCCAGACACTAGAATACCCAAGACGCGAAAAAAATCATCGCGAATCAAATGAATGCGTCCATGCACAGTTTTGTTGGATGAACTGCGGACCGTCTGCCCGGCCCGGTTTCAGCGCCGCAAACGCAAACGGGCGCCGGAGGCGCCCGCATCGTCAAAGAGCAATGCAATGCTGCTCAGAACACAAATTCGCGCAGCTTTGCGAAGCCCGGAAGCGGCTTGACCGACGCGTTGAAGAAGACATTTTCGGAAACGGCGCCGCGCTCGGAAACGAAGACCTTGGCGCGGGCGGCGTTGCCGTAACCCTCGACCGTGACCAGACGGCCGCCCTCGGCGAGCTGGCCGAGAAGAGCTGCCGGAACCTGCTCGACGGAACCGTTGACGAAGATCAGATCATAAGGCGCGCCGGCCGTATGGCCCTTCTCGAGACCGCCGGTCACAACGGCGACATTCGGATAGGCTGCGAGATTGGCCTTTGCCGTTGCGGCAAGCGCTTCATCGGATTCGAGAGCGGTAACCGAACCGGCGATCAGCGACAGCAGCGCCGAGGTGTAGCCGGTACCGCAGCCGACTTCGAGAACCGTGTCGTCCTTGGTGATCGCGGCAAGCTGCAGCAGCTTTGCCAGCGGCGAGGCTTCCATCAGGAAGCGGCCGGGACAGATCTCGACGTCATTATCGATATAGGCCAGCGCCTTCGACTTTTCCGGGACGAAAGTTTCGCGCTCGACCGTCAGGAACGCGCTCAACACGGAATGGGACGTCACGTCCGTCGTACGGATCTGGTTGTCGACCATCTTCACGCGTGCTGCTTCGAAATCCATCTTATCCTCTTGCCCGTTTTCGGCGCCTACATGCGTCTCTTAATCCCGGGTTCGGATGCTTTCAAGGCTCCGCGCGCGGCTGCGGCAAGAATACTTGAGTGGACGCGGCGCTGTCGCGTGCGCCGGAGCGCATTCCAAACTCCGAAGTGGCATAAAGCGTGGCCCTGTGGTATTCTTGCAACCGGAGGAAATGAGGAGGAGCAGGCCATGTCTGCCATGTTCGTGCATTTCACACTCTTCGACTTGTTCATCGGTGCGGCGCTCGTCGGCATTCTTTGCTGCGGGCTGGTCAACAGCCGGACGAGTTGAGGACAATCACAGCGCAGCAGGCAGGAATCAGTAGGCCCGCTCTTTAGGTTCGAATGCGAAGCACGGGTTTTACGATTTTCATTCTGCTGCTGATCGCCGCCGCAAGCGTCATTCTTGCGGGCGTCTTGTCCATGCGGCTATCCCTAGCGGGAACGCTCGGAGATTGCTTCACTGGAGCATGCGGCTACACGACCGTGTTCATCGCCTGGCCGGGCTTGACGCTTAGCTTTTTTGCCATCGGCGCCTATCTTTATCTGAAATCCGCACCAAAACCCTGAACAGCGTTTCAGGAACATGTCAGCTTCGCTTGCGATAAAGGCCGCAATCGAAGCGAACGCGGAATAGGCATGAACAGATCCCTGATACTCGGCGCCTGCTTTATCGGCGGTTTCGTCGCAATCATTCTCTGTATTCCACTGATCGGCTCTGCCGCACCCAGCGTCACCACAGGTGGCGTCTCGCCGATTGCCGCGCTTCAAAGATCGAATTGAGGCGTTGGATAGCCGCGCGGATCAGCGCATTGTCTTCAAAAGCGCCGCCAATGCCGCGGCATCCGCCCTCGCCACCCGCTCCTGCATATGCCCTTCGGCAAGATAGCCAACGGCATCCAGCGCTTCCTGCTCACTCCATCCGGCGGCAACCGCCGCCTCGATCAAATCGCGGAACGCGAACTGAAGCGCGTCCTGGCACCGAATGTGGCGGTCGGGATCATCCTTGGTGACAAAGGGTTTTGAGATATTCCTCATATATGGATAATGAGCGGATTCGCTGAATGATCAAGGGCGCTGGATGCCGATTGACGGTGGACGAGTTGTTGCCGGTCAAGATTTTTCGAAAAACACCTCTTGCGGTTTCCTTTGGATCATTCTAAATCCGCGCCACCACTGAACAAGTCGTTCACGGATGGCCTCGTGGCGGAGTGGTGACGCAGAGGACTGCAAATCCTTGTACCCCGGTTCAATTCCGGGCGAGGCCTCCAAACTCAACAATCCAAGCTTGTATTGCCGGAATACATCCCCGCCCCTGCGGCCGGTGATGTATTATCCATTTTTGGGATAATGCTGTTTAAGCTAAAGCTTATCTGTGAATATAATCAGACTCTACTTCTGATAATATAGACATGATCAAAATCCCATGTGACGTTGCATCCTGCGTATAGAAGCGGGATGACACATGGCGAAAACGAGATACATTTTCGATCATAAGTCTGAGAAAGCGGTCCTATTTCAAGCAGGCAAGTTTTTGTTCCCAATCGGCGGCAGCAAGGCCGAGCACTGGATCGACGGAGACTATGTTTTCTCCCTGACGACGCAAAAAATTGCCTACTGGATCCTCGGCCAGGACTTGTATGGCCATATCGGCAACGGCGAACTGACCCGCGAGCCGCTGTTCTACTTCGGTGAATGAGCAGACTTGACTATTTGCTTAAATGAGAACAAAATAGGAACATAAAACGGAGGTTCCTATGACCCATGCCGAACAGGTGATTGAGAATGCGCTTGCGACCGTGGCTGCCAGCCGCGCCGAGCGGGAAAAGGACGAGGAGCGCAGACGGCGCGTGTTCGGCAAGATCGATATCGGCCTGCCCCTGCCTCAGATCAAGAACCGGCAGCTGACACTCGACCTTCATTAAGAGAATCGTATTCCCGAGGCTGTGTGAAACCTGCCTCAAACGCGTGGAAAAGCCTGCTGGCGCGGTATGTTCGGCCCGGCTTTTATTGCAACAGGACCCCATTTGTGACAGTTGCGTGACAACTCAAGCACTCACGGGGTCGCCATGTTAAGCTGGTTTCGCAAACTTCTTCCGCGCGAAGATCGATTCTTCGATCTTTTTGCTCAGCACTCGCGCACCGTCGTCGGCGCGGCGGAATCGCTGAACGAATTGTTGGCCGGAAACGATACCGAGCGGCATTGCAACCGCATCGTCACGCTGGAAAACGAGGCCGACGATATTACCCGCGAAGTTTTGCTGGCCGTGCGCCGCAGCTTCATCACGCCATTCGACCGCGGCGACATCAAGGATCTGATCCAGTCGCTCGATGACGCGATCGACATGATGCACAAGACGGTCAAGACCATCCGCCTGTTCGAACAGAAGAGCTTCGATCCCGGTATGCAGGAGATGGGCAAGGAAATCGTCAAGGCGGCACATCTGATTGCCGAGGCCATTCCGCTTCTCGACCGGATGGGCGCCAATGCGCAGCGGCTGACATCGATCGCTGAGGAAGTCACTCGGGTCGAAGGCAAGTCGGACGAGCTTTACGATCTCGGTCTGAAAGACCTGTTCCGCCGTCACGGCGCCTCCAACCCGATGGCCTATATCATCGGCAGCGAGATCTATGCCGAGCTCGAAAAGGTGGTCGACCGGTTCGAGGACGTTGCCAACGAAATCAGCGGCATCGTGATCGAGAACGTCTGATGGATGCCACCCTCGCCTTTCCGCTGCTGATCGGACTGATCGCGGTCGCGCTGTTCTTCGATTTCCTGAACGGACTGCACGATGCGGCGAACTCGATCGCGACAATCGTCTCGACTCGTGTTTTGAAGCCCCAATATGCCGTGATGTGGGCGGCGTTCTTCAATTTCATCGCCTTCCTGTTCTTCGGTCTGCATGTGGCGGAAACGCTGGGCACCGGTATCATCAATCCCGAGATCGTCAGCCCGCTGGTGATTTTTGCGGCCTTGATGGGCGCGATCATCTGGAACATCGTCACCTGGGTCTTCGGGATACCGTCGAGCTCGTCGCATGCACTGGTCGGCGGTCTCGTCGGCGCCGGCCTCGCCAAGGTCGGCTTCAGCTCGATCGTCTGGGGCGGCCTGCTGAAAACGGCAGGAGCCATCGTGCTGTCGCCGATGATCGGCTTTCTGCTGGCGCTGTTCCTGGTGCTCGCCGTCTCGTGGATCTTCGTGCGGCAGACGCCGTTTGCCGTCGACAGCACCTTCCGCATCTTGCAGTTCGTCTCCGCTTCGCTTTATTCGCTTGGCCACGGCGGCAATGATGCGCAGAAGACCATGGGCATCATCGCCGTGCTTCTCTATTCGCAGGGCTATCTCGGCGGCAGCTTCCACGTTCCGCTCTGGGTGGTGCTTTCCTGCCAGACGGCGATGGCGCTCGGTACGCTCTTCGGTGGTTGGCGAATCGTCCACACGATGGGATCGAAGATCACCAAGCTCAATCCGATGCAGGGTTTCTGCGCCGAGACCGGCGGAGCGCTGACGCTGTTCGGCGCGACATGGCTCGGCATTCCGGTTTCGACGACGCATACGATCACCGGCGCCATCATCGGCGTCGGCGCGGCAAAGCGCGTCTCAGCGGTGCGGTGGGGGCTTGCCGGCAATATCGTCATCGCCTGGGTGGTAACGCTGCCGGCGGCGGCATTGATCTCGGCGCTGTTCTACTGGGCCGCGGGCTTCTTCGCCTGATTCCAGACTTTAGCTACCGGCGGGCCTGCCCCGCCGGTGCCACCAGACCGACAGCCTGCGGCGCCAGCGGCGCGCCAAAGGCAGATCGTGCGACAGCACGATGAAGCCCAGCGGCAGCATCCAGAAGCCGAGGATGGGCAGAAACCCCAGGAAGCCACAGACAATCAGCAGCAGTCCGATGCCGATCCGCGCCATGCGCGAGCGCGGCAGCGGGATGCGCCAGGAGCCAAGAACGAGCTCGCCGGTCGCATGATCGATGCCAAAGTGCTTGGCGCGCGAATTTCCAGTGTTGTTTTTCCCGTCAGTCATCCACAGGAGATGGGGATAAGTGCAGCAATTGCAAGCAGATGTCATTTTTTTGAAAAAACCGCTTGGCAAATCGAACAAGCATTTGTATTAGCCCACTCACACCGCGGCAAGCGGTGATCCCTGGTAGCTCAGCGGTAGAGCATTCGACTGTTAATCGACAGGTCGCCGGTTCGAATCCGGCCCGGGGAGCCAGATTCATCAGCATAGCTGATAGATTGAATGAGCCGGTTCGTCAGCGAACCGGCTCTTCTTTTTTCTGCACTTCGATGTGTGGAACAAACCCCGCCCTCGCCGCTTACCATCTGATGGCAGAGGATTTTTCAGAACGGTGCGACCAAGCCCTTCAGCGGTTCATGGCGGAGTTCGGCATAACCGAGCGCGACAAAGCGATGCGCCATATCGTGCAGGATTGGCTGATCAGCCACGGCTATGCCGAAACGCGCGAAGGCAAAGCCGAACGCACCGATGGCGATAGCGGACGCGATCCGGAGTTCGTGCAATATCCAAGCTATTACAAGGATGGCGGCACGCTCTGATCAGAGCGACGACGATGCCGTGTTGATCAGATCGCAATCGATGCGCAGGCCGATCTCGCTGACGCAGAAGCGCCCGCTGTCTTCGCCATCACTCGACGCGAAATTCAGCGGCGGCGGCACGCGGACCGGTTCAGCCGTCCAAAGGACCGGCCGCGACAGGTCAAGACGCTGGCTCTCAGCAGATTCGCTCTTCAGGATAGCAGTGGCCGCCATCATGCCGCCGATCGTCAGGGCAACCGACAGGGCGGCTTTGAACGACATATCCGCTGCTTCGATAAAGGAAATGACCACCTGAACCCCACGCGCCGCATCATGCGACATGGCGCTTCCTAATCACGCGGCCGAAGCCGTGGCCAGCGGCTTCGCGTGTTAAGGTTTACGCGTAACCACACCGGCTTTTGCGGACTGAAACTTCAACGGGAAATTTCGGAACAATGGCTCGCCCCACGGGTTTCGCCTTGGTCACCCATAGTGAAGAAGCAGAATAGGAGGAGTTTCTCCATGCGTAAGACATTTGCCGCAGCATCGCTGCTCGCGATCGGCCTTGCCGCACCCGCCTTCGCGCAATCGGCACCGGCCTACGATACGACGGCACCGGATGCACCGCGCTATTCGTCCGATATGAGCGTTGATAACAACGGCACGCATCCTGTGCGGGTCGAGCCGGTCGATCCGGTGACGACCGAGAGCATCGGCGAGCCGCGCGGCGTGCTCGATTGCCCGAATATGCCGCAGCAGGGCGTTGTCGATAGCCGTGCCGGTCAGGGTGGAGCGTCGATCAGCGATCGCTGCCGCGAGTATGACAACTGACCGACATAGTTCCCCGGAAAGGGCCGGTTTCGACCGGCCTTTTTCATGTCCGCCTGACGTGTGAATAAAACTGTCTCTCCGTCTGAAACTTTTGATCCAGAGGCGCCGTAAGTGCGTAGCAGACCAAAAGAACAGAACAGGGAATGACGGCGTTGGCGAAGGCAGTGGAAAAACCGGTTATTGTCTGGTTTCGCAAGGATTTGCGTCTTGACGATAATCACGCGCTGCACGAGGCCTGCGCCTCGGGAAAGCGTGTTATCCCTGTCTATATCCGCGAGCCCGAATCGTCGGGCAATGGCCCGCTTGGCGCTGCCCAGGCCTGGTGGCTTCACCACTCTCTTGAAGCACTCGACCGCTCGCTTCAAAAACATCACAGTAAACTTGTGCTTTTGAGCGGCAACGCGCTCGATGTGCTGCACGCGCTGATCAAATCGACGGGTGCCGAAACGGTGCTCTGGAACCGCCGCTACGATCCGCCCGGGATCGCCATCGACACGCGTATCAAGCACGAGCTGGAACGGCAGGCTGTACAGGCGCAGAGCTTTGCCGGGCAGCTGCTACACGAGCCTTCGAAGCTGAAGACCGGCGGCGGCACGCCCTACCGGGTCTACACGCCTTTCTGGCGGGCGCTGGAGGGCTCCGGAGAGCCGCCGCATCCGCTGGAAGCGCCGAAGAAGATCGCCTTCCCCAGCCATTGGCCGCAATCCGACAGCCTCGCCTCCTGGAAGCTATTGCCGGTGAAGCCGAACTGGGCGTCGGCCTTCGACGAGGTCTGGACGCCTGGCGAGGACGCGGCGCTGGAGAAGCTTGCCGATTTCGTCGACGATCGCCTCAGCGGCTACAAGAAGGATCGCGACTTCCCCTCGGTTACAGCCACCTCCATGCTGTCCCCGCATCTGGCACTCGGAGAAATATCGCCTGCCCGCATCTGGGATGCGACGCGGGGATTGTCGAAGCGCGTCTCTCCGGATGATCTCGTGCATTTCCGCAAGGAACTTGCCTGGCGGGAATTCTGCTATCATCTGCTCTTCCACTTTCCGAAGCTGCCTTACGCCAACTGGAACAATCGTTTCGACGGTTTCGAATGGCATAACAACAAGGCGCATTTCGACGCCTGGACGCGTGGTCTGACGGGATATCCGATCGTCGATGCCGGCATGCGCCAGCTCTGGCGCCACGGCATCATGCACAATCGCGTCAGGATGATCACAGGCTCGTTCCTGATCAAGGATCTGATGATCGACTGGCGGCGCGGTGAAAAGTGGTTCCGCGACACGCTTGTCGATGCCGATCCGGCGAGCAACGCTGCCAACTGGCAGTGGGTCGCGGGCTCCGGCGCCGATGCCTCGCCATTCTTCCGCATCTTCAATCCGGTGCTGCAGGGAGAAAAGTTCGATCCCGACGGCACTTATGTGCGCGAATTCATCCCCGAGCTCGCAAAGCTCGACACCAAATACATCCACCGCCCCTTCGATGCACCGGCTGCGGTGCTGGAGAAAGCTGGCATCATTCTTGGTGACACCTATCCCAAACCGATCGTCGATCACGCCGCCGCCCGCGACCGCGCGCTGAAAGCTTACAACGCCATAAAGGACGCTGCATGAACGCGCATTTTCACATCGCCCGGCCGCCGCAGGAACGCTTGAGAATCGCCGTGATCGGCTCCGGCATTTCGGGTGCTTCGGCTGCCTGGGCACTCAATCCGGTGCATGACGTCACGCTGTTCGAAAAGAACAGCCGCCCCGGCGGGCACACGGCGACCGTCGATGTCGATTATGACGGGAAGCACATTTCTGTCGATACCGGCTTCATCGTCTATAACGAATGCAACTACCCCAATCTCACCGCGCTGTTTGCCGAGCTCGACGTCGCAACGCATGCCAGCGACATGAGCTTCTCGCTGTCGCTGGACGAGGGCCGTCTTGAGTGGAGCGGCTGCGGTCTCTCTTCGCTGTTTGCGCAGAAACGCAATCTGCTGCGCCCGTCCTTCCTGTTGATGATCCGCGAGATCCTGCGCTTCAACAAGACCTGCCTGGAAGACCGCGCCGCCGGCCATCTGGCATCACGCTCGATCGGCGATTATCTCGATTGGCGCGGCTTTTCCCCCGGGTTCACCAACAATTACCTGGTGCCGATGGCGGCTGCCATCTGGTCGACGCCGTCGCAGCGGATGATGCAGTTTCCGGCCGAGCACTTCGTCAACTTCTTCGACAATCACCGGCTGATCTATACCAAGCAGCATCAGTGGCGGACGGTGACCGGCGGCAGCCGCAACTATCTGGAAAAGTTGCTGGCGCCGCTCGGCAGCCGGTTGAAGCTTTCCTGCGGCGTGCGCGGCGTGATGCGTAACGCTGATGGCGTGACCGTGATCGACGACAGTGGCAACGAGCAGCATTTCGACAAGGTGATCTTCGCCTCGCACAGCGACCAGACGGCGAGAATGCTCGTCGATGCCACCGATCGCGAGAAGCGGTTGCTCGGGGCCGTACCCTACCAGCCGAACCGCGTCGTGCTGCACCGCGATCTGTCGCTGATGCCCAAGCGGCAGAAGGTATGGGCATCGTGGAACTACCTGCGCTCCAGCGAGGACGATGGCCGCGCCGAGGTTGCCGTCAGCTACTGGATGAACCGGCTGCAGGGCATCGATCCCACGCTGCCGCTCTTCGTGACGCTCAATCCCGGGCGCGAGCCGGATCCGGCGAAGGTCTTTGCCGAGTTCAGCTACGAGCATCCGCAATTCTCGGCGGAAGGCATGGCGGCCCAGCGGGAGATCGCGTCGATCCAGGGAAACAACAATTGCTATTTCGCGGGCGCCTGGACGGGCTACGGGTTCCATGAGGATGGACTCGTATCCGGCCTGGCGGCGGCGGAAGCCCTGGGCGGGGTGATCCCCTGGCGGGCCATCCAGGCTTCTTCCCGCGAACCTCTTCTGGACGCGGCGGCATGACTGTCCGCCCGCAAAAGCATGGCGCGAGCATGGGGCGGAATGGTCCGCCGCCGGATGCCGCCGCCGCGCTCTATTGCGGCAGCGTCATGCACCAGCGCATGAAGCCCTTCGGACACCGCTTCCAGTACAAGGTCTTCTCGCTGCTCGTCGATCTCGACCGGCTTGCGGAAGCCGACCGCCTGTCGCCGGTATTCTCCGTCAACAGCCGCAACCTCGTCGCTTTTCACGAAGCCGATCACACCGGTACCGCCGGGATGCCGCTGCGCGCCTATGCCGACCGGCTGCTTGAGGACGCCGGACTTGGCGAGAGGGCGGCGCGCATTCTGCTCGTCTGCTATCCGCGTATCCTCGGTTACGTCTTCAATCCGATTTCTGTCTATTATGCCTATGGTGCGTCCGACGACCTCATCGCCATGATCTACGAGGTCAGGAACACTTTTGGCGAGCGGCACACCTATGTTTGCCCCGTCGGTCTTGGCGAGCTTTCGGACAGCGGGCTACGGCAGAGCTGCAGCAAGCTTTTCCATGTTTCTCCCTTCATCGGCATGGATATGGACTATCACTTCCGCATGCTTCCGCCGGGCGACGAGATCCGCTGGCGGATCCTGGAGACAGATCGGCAGGGACCGCTGCTCGCGGCGACCTTCTCCGGCGCGATGAAGCCGCTCGCCACCGCCACCCTTGCCGGGCTGACGGCGCGCATTCCCTTCCTGACCTTCAAGATCGTCGCCGGCATCCATTGGGAGGCGCTCAAGCTCTGGATCAAGGGGGCGAAATACATCTCGCGCCCTGCCCCGCCGCCACCGGTAAGTGTGCGCCATCCATCCCATATTGCAGAAGCTGCTGAATGACATTAGCGTTCGCAGAAATGCCGGGGGGCTGGCTCATGCAATCTCTGTCCTTAACCGGCTAACGGCTGGAGGAACCGATCATGACCACTGCAGAAGACTGGAATTCCTTTGCCCGCGGCGCACTGGCGCTGACGGCCGATAATCTTGGCCGCTTTTCGAAGGGTCTGCCACTGAAGGCGAAGTTCGCGCTGCGCGGCCTCCTCCAGATGCAGCACGGCGCGCTGGCGCTCGAACTTCCGGACGGACGCAAGGCGCTGATCGAAGGCCGGATCGAAGGTCCTCGCGCCGCCGTCAAGCTGAACAACTGGAACCTTGCCAGCCGGGCGATGACCAGCGGCACGATCGGCGTGGCCGAGACCTATATGGACGGAGACTGGCAGAGCCCCGACATTACCGCCTTCCTCGAACTGTTCCTGATCAACGGCGAGGCGGCGGAGAAATATTCGAACGGCAGGAAGGGCATCATGCGGGTGTTCGAGCGCATCCGCCACTGGATGAACACCAACACCAAGACCGGTTCGAAGCGCAACATTTCGGCCCACTACGATCTCGGCAACGACTTCTACAAACAGTGGCTCGATCCGACGATGACCTATTCGTCGGCGCTCTATTCCACCGGCGCCAACGATCTGCAGTCGGCACAGAACGCCAAATACCGGGCGCTCGCCGAAGCGACCGGCATCAAGCCGGGCGATCATGTTCTGGAGATCGGCTGCGGCTGGGGCGGCTTCGCTGAATTCGCCGCCAGCGAGATGAATTGCAAGGTGACAGGATTGACGATCAGCCGCGAGCAGCTGGCTTTTGCCGAAGAGCGCATCCGCAAGGCGGGGCTTGCCGACCGGGTCGAGCTGCGCTTCCAGGATTACCGCGACGAGAAAGGGCTCTACGACCGGATCGTCTCGATCGAGATGTTCGAGGCCGTCGGCGAAAAATACTGGCCTGCCTATTTCTCCAAACTGCGCGAATGCCTGAAGCCGGGCGGCAAGGCCGGGCTGCAGATCATCACCATCAAACCCGAGGCTTTCGATCAGTATCGCAGCAATCCCGACTTCATCCAGAAATACGTCTTCCCGGGCGGAATGCTGCCGACGCAGGACCATCTGGCGGAACTCGGCCGCAGGGTCGATCTGTCGCTGGTGAAGGATTTCGGCTTCGGCCTCGATTACGCCCGGACATTGGCCGAATGGCGCGAACGCTTCTGGAATGTCTGGGAGCGGGTCCGGCCGATGGGCTTCGATGAGCGTTTCAAGCGCCTCTGGGAATTCTACCTCTTCTATTGCGAGGCAGGCTTCCGCGCCAAGAATATCGACGTCCGCCAGGTCGTCTTTTCGCGCAGCTGACGACAGCGGATGAGCGGCGAGCGGCATGGAGCAAATGTGACAGCCGCGACCCGCCTCGCCTATGCGCTGCCCGCCGCCCCGCTCGCAGCGCTCGGCCTGCCGCTCTACGCCGTCGTTCCGACCTATTATACCGAGACGCTCGGCCTGCCGCTTGCGGCCGTCGGGCTGACGCTGCTGCTGGTCCGTGTCTTCGATGCGGTCTGCGACCCTATCATCGGCGTGCTTGCCGACCGCTACCGGCCGAGATTCGGGCGACGGCGGTTCTTCTTTGCGCTGTCGCTACCGGTGGCGGCGATCGCGGCGCTAGCGCTCTATGCGCCGCCGGCCGGTGCGACGGTGGTCTGGCTCGGTCTCTGGGGCTGCCTTCTATCCCTCGGCTTTACGCTGGCGCTGGTGCCATACTCTGCCTGGGGCGCCGAACTGGTCAGCGATTATGCGGGGCGGACGTCACTTGCCGCACAGCGCGAAGCGACAACGCTGGTGGGAACCCTGATCGCCATCGTCCTGCCCTTTGCAATCGGCCTTGATCCGGCGGGCGGGATTTCGGGATTGGCCGTGCTCGGCATTGCCGTCGCCATCTCGCTGCCACTGATCGGCGCGTTTACCCTATGGAAAGTCCCGGAACCTTCGGAGCATACGGCTGCGATCGTCGGCTGGCGCAAGGGGCTCGGCTATCTCGCCGCCAATCGTCCATTTGTCCGGCTGCTGTCCGCCTATTTCATGAACGGGCTTGCCAACGGCATCCCCGCCACGCTGTTTCTTTATTTCGTCTCGGCGAGGCTCGGCATGCCCGAGGCACGCGGTCCGTTGCTTTTCACCTATTTCCTTGCCGGAATAGCCGGAGTGCCGCTGGCGGCGTTTGCCGCCAAACGAGCAGGCAAGCACCGCGCCTGGTGTCTGGCGATGATCGCCGCTTGTCTGGTGTTTGCCGTGGCACCTCTGCTGCCGTCGGGTGCCGTCTATTCGTTCGGCCTTATCTGTGTCCTGACCGGGCTGATGCTGGGCTTCGATCTGTCGCTGCCGCCTGCGATGCAGGCCGACGTGATCGACGAGGATACGGCGAATTCGGGCGAACAGCGCAGCGGCCTCTATTTCGCCGCCTGGGGACTGGCGACAAAGGCCTCGTTGGCCCTGGCTGCCGGACTGGTGTTTCCAACCCTGGCGTTGTTCGGCTTCGATGCCGCGAAGGGAGCAGAGAACGCGCCTGCTGCGCTGACGGCGCTCGGCGTCATCTACGCATGGGTGCCGATCGCACTGAAGCTCGGCGCCGTCGCATTGATGTGGAATTTTCCGCTCGACGAGGCGAAGCATCGCGAGTTGCGCCATCGGATCGAAAGCCGCTGATCACTCGGCCGGATGTGGAGTAACGGGGTGATGGCTGTGCTTTCCGACCGGCCGTTCGTTCCAGCCGGTGGAGCGGTTGAGCAGCCAGAAATACAGGCTATAGGGCAGCATGCGCAGCAACTTCAATTGATAGGTGAAGCGCTTCGGGAAGCTGATCTCGAAGGATTGGGATTTGAGGCCGGCGGCGATCTCCGACGCCGCTTCCTCGACGGATATCAGCGACGGCATCGGGAACTCGTTCTTCTGCGTTGCCGGCGTATCGACAAAGCCCGGGCAAATAATCTGGATGCGGATTCCCATCTTGTCGAGATCGAATTTCAGGCTCTCGGCCATATTGATGAGTGCGGCCTTACTGGCGCCGTAGGCAGCGCTCGTTGGCAGCCCGCCATAACCCGTCACCGACGAGACGATGGCGATCTGCCCCTGCCCCTTGCCCTTCATGTGCCTGACGGCAGGCACCAGACAGTTGACCACACCTGAGAGGTTTACCGCAAAGGTCTTCTCGAAGTCGGCAATATGCAGCTCTTCGGCATGAACGGGCAGATAGACACCTGCATTGAAGATCGCCATGGCGAGCGCGCCGTGTTCATATTCGATCGAGGCGAGCACATGTTCCATGTCCTCGGCATCGGTCACGTCACCATCGAGAACGATGATGCCGCCCGGAAGGCCGTTGGCTTCGGACTGCAGTTCGGCGAGCTTTTCGTGATCCCGGGCAGTGACGGCAACCTTGTAGCCCTCGCCTGCAAGCTTCAGCGCCAAGGCTCGGCCGATGCCGGAACTGGCGCCTGAAATCCAGACGATGCCGTGTTCGGGGCGGGCAATGAAATCGCGCATATGAAATACCTCCAGGACTGCCGGATTCAACACCAAACCACGTCCGGAAGTTCCCCGAGTGCTCCCGGATTCAAGCTCATATCACGCTATTGTGGCTGCTTTCAGCCGATCAGATCGCCGATCAGCTGGCGGAACGACCCTGTGAGCTTGATCGGTGCGTCGAGCACGGAAAAAGCAATGCACGGACGCTCCTTCTCGGCGACCGGCCGGTGGTTGAGAGTCTCGTCAGCAACGGAAATATCGCCCGGCCCGAAGCGGCCCCGTTCATCGATGAAAGCGCCGTCGAGGATAAGGATCAGCTCCATGCCCTTGTGGGTATGTGCCGGAAGCGCACGGCCGGGACGGATCCACATCAGGCTAACCTCGCAGCCATCTATATCCGTCGAATATTCCTTGAACCCGGGAAGCTTGGTCTTCCACGGCACGGTATCGGCATCGAAGCCGACAAGCTCGCGGATGGGGCGTGGGAAGACAGGCTTGGCAGAGTTCGATTGGCGGGCAGCCGATGGCATGTCTTTTGAAGCAAAGATCGCCTTCAGGCGCTGGTCGCGATCGGCGATCGGCGTACCATCCGTCAGCTCGAGCGCTTCGCCGGCGAGCAGTTCCAGATCCGTCACCAGGCCGCGGTTATCCGGCTTCAGTTCCAGGTGGGACGCCACGAGCACGCGCGCCGGTTCTGGCAATGAACCGGCGACATAATGCGCCATCAATGCATCGACACTGTCTATATGCTCATGAACCATATCGGTTTCGGCCACGCCCTGTTCCTGCGCTCCGCAATTGCTTGTCGTCGTCCATACGCGGAAAGTCAATCTTCGGATCACCCGCCACTTTTGGGCCGACTTCGAGACTTCCCGAAACTGAAGACTAATTTTACCGGCGCGGGCAATGGCGAGGAATAGCATTTCTTGCCAACCCTGCCTTGTGAAGGGAAAAGACCGTTCTTACAGTAAGAGCTCCAAAGAGGCAGATTCCATGACCTTCTACCCCTCCGTGATCGAAGCGATCGGCAACACCCCGCTCATCAAGCTGAAGGGCGCGTCAGAAGCGACCGGCTGCACCATTCTCGGCAAGGCTGAATTCCTCAATCCCGGCCAGTCGGTGAAGGATCGCGCCGCGCTCTACATCATTCGCGACGCCGAGAAGAAAGGCCTGCTGAAGCCGGGCGGCGTGATCGTCGAGGGCACGGCCGGCAATACCGGCATCGGCCTGACCGTCGTCGCCAAGGCGCTCGGCTATCGCACCGTCATCGTCATTCCCGAGACGCAGAGCCAGGAAAAGAAGGATGCCTTGAGGCTGCTCGGCGCCGAACTCGTCGAAGTGCCTGCCGTCGCCTACAAGAACCCGAACAACTACGTGAAGGTTTCGGGACGTCTTGCCGAACAGCTGGCAAAGAGCGAACCGAACGGCGCCATCTGGGCCAACCAGTTCGACAATGTCGCCAACCGTCAGGCACATATCGAAACCACAGCCAGGGAAATTTGGCAGGATACCGATGGCAAGGTGGATGGCTTCATCTGCGCCGTCGGCTCCGGTGGCACGCTGGCTGGCGTCGCGGCCGGTCTGAAGGGCTTCAACAAGGACATCAAGATCGGTATCGCCGACCCGGAAGGCGCCGCGCTCTACGAATTCTACAAGAACGGCGAACTGAAATCCTCCGGCTCCTCGATCACCGAAGGCATCGGTCAAGGGCGCATCACCGCCAATCTCGAAGATTTCACGCCTGATTTCGCCTATCAGATCACCGATGCCGAAGCGCTTCCCTATGTATTCGATCTTGTCGAGCATGAGGGGCTTTGCCTCGGCGGCTCGACCGCGATCAACATCGCCGGTGCCGTTCATCTCGCACGGGATCTCGGACCAGGTCACACAGTGGTGACAATCCTCTGCGACTACGGCAACCGCTACCAGTCTAAGCTTTTCAACGCCGACTTCCTCAAGTCCAAGGGCCTGCCGGTTCCGGGCTTCATCAAGTCCGCCGCAGATATCAACATACCCTACGAACCAGCAGCGTGAGACCCGATGCCAGTCAATGCCCTCTATCGTGACGACTTCTACCTTTCGACATCGGAGGCGGTCGTCACCGCCGTTCACGACGATGGGGGCATCGAACTGGACCAGACCTGCTTCTACGCGACATCGGGCGGACAGCCCGGTGACACCGGCTTTCTGGAGCGCGCCGACGGCTCGAAAATAGAACTCGGCCAGACGAAGCACGGCGCTGCCAAGGATATCATCATCCATGTACCGCTGGAGGGGCAGCCGGTTCCCGCAGTCGGCGAAAAGCTGGTGCTGCATGTCGACTGGCCGCGCCGCTACAAGCTGATGCGCATGCACACCGCCTGCCATCTGCTCTCCGTCGTCTGTTCCTTCCCGATCACCGGTGCGGCCGTTGGTGAAGACGAAAGCCGTGTCGATTTCGATATGAGCGAGACGATCGACAAGGACGAGGTGACGGCGAAGATGATGGAACTGGTGAACCAGAACCATCCGGTCTATCTGCAGTGGATCACCGACGAAGAGCTCGCCGGCAACCCTGGTATCGTCAAGTCGAAGAACGTGCGCCCGCCAATGGGTCTCGGGCGCGTCAGCCTTGTCTGCATCGGCGAGAATTCCGCGATTGACAGCCAGCCATGCGGCGGGACACATGTGTCGGAAACGCAGGAAGTCGGGCAGATTCACATTGCCAAGATCGAGAAGAAGGGCAAGGAAAACCGCCGCTTCCGCATTCGCTTCGGCGCTCCCGGCGACGAGGCGTAAGGCAGCCGTTTAAAGGCTGCATCAAGAGATCAGGGAGAGCAGAATGCGTGAAGACAAGAGCCGCTTCGTCGTTTCGGCCGATTGGCTGCAGGGCGAGCTTGGAAAGCCGGATCTGCGCGTCCTCGACGCCTCCTTCTATCTGCCGGCGCAGAAGCGCGATGCCGATGCCGAATATGCGGCGGGCCATATCCCGGGTGCGATCCGCTTCGACCAGGACAAGATCGCCGACCACTCCACCAACCTGCCCCATACGATCCCCTCGCCCGACTATTTTGCCACTGAGGCGGGCAAGCTCGGCATCAGCGAGAACGACCGGATCGTCGTCTATGACGGCATCGGCATGTTTGCCTCGCCGCGTGTCTGGTGGCTGTTCCGGGTGATGGGCGCAAAGAACGTCTTCGTCCTCGACGGCGGTCTCGATGGCTGGAAGGCCGAGGGACGTCCGCTGGAAACGGCAAAGCCCGATTATGCGGCTGCGACCTTCAAACCCAACTATGACGAGGCCCGCGTGGTCACGCTCGATCGCATGCGCGACATCGTTTCGAGCGGCGCGCTGCAGATTGCCGATGCCCGCAGCGCCGGACGCTTTGCCGCCGCCGAGCCCGAGCCGCGCGCAGGCATGCGCTCTGGCCATATGCCCGGCGCCCGCAGCCTTCCGTCCGGAGTCTTCGCCACGCAGGGCCGTTTCAAGTCGCTGCCCGAACTGAAGCAGACGATTGAAGACGCCGGTATCGACTTGTCGAAGCCCGTCGTCACGTCCTGCGGTTCCGGCATCACCGCGGCAATTATAACGCTGGCGCTGGAATCACTCGGCCATACCGACAACAAGCTCTATGACGGCTCATGGAGCGAATGGGGCAGCCGCGACGACACGCCTGTCGTCACCGGCCCACCCGATCCGATCAAGGCTTGAGCGTATGGCAAAATCTCCTTCGTCGCTATCCGCCCACATCACCCGCCTCGAAATGACCTCGCCGCCGAAGGCGAGCCTGCCGATGCCTGTCAATATCCAGACGGCGATCATGCGGACGACCGAGATACCGCTGCCCTTCTACCGCCATCTCTACCGGCAGGTCGGGGCCCGCTGGCAGTGGGTCGACCGTCTCCGGTTGACCGATGAACAGCTGACCGCAACGCTGCACGACAAGCGCAACAATATCAGCGTGCTCTATGTCAACGGTGCACCCGGCGGATTCTATGAGTATTTCTGCCAGGACGAGGACACGATCGAGCTGTCGCATTTCGGCCTGATCGAGCACGCGCTCGGCCTCGGCATCGGCAAATGGTTCCTGCTCCAGGCACTCTATGCGATCTGGACGCTGAACCCGAAGCGGGTGCTGACGACAACCAACAATCTCGATCATCCCCGCGCCCTGCAGCTCTACCAGATGTTCGGTTTCTCTCCGGTCTCGACCGGCACGGGCATCGTCCGGCCGCTGAGCGACAAGGAATTGCTGGAGCTGGCGAAACGCGGCTGACCACAACCGAAATACACCCTGGGTTGTCGATTGAAATACAACTAAAGATGGATTAACGATCTGCGAAGCGCTATTTTCTTCCTCATCAGAGGGAGGGAAGACAATGCCGATAGGGATCTACAACCACCCGCTTTTCGGGGTCGTGAAATTCAAGACGCAGCATAACGATTGGCGGCGTGGCGACCCGATCACGTTCATCGATGGCTTCAGCTCATCCGATGTCGTCAACGTTACCGTACCGCAGCTAAGGCGAATCCCGCATACCAACGGTGGCGTCATCAAATTCCACAAGCGCGGTCAGAACCAGCTGCTGGCAGCATTTGAGGACATCGAGCGGCTCGGATTGCTGAAGCATATCGACAGCTGTGCAGGCGCTTTCTATCAGCGGCTGAAGAAGCCGGTATCTGGAGCGCTGAGCAAGGAGCCATCCAACCACTCATTTGGGATCGCTATCGACCTCAACTCGGACGACAAATGTCTTGGCTGCACGACCGCACCGCTTGCGCCGGTTTTCCAGCACCACGGCTTTCGCTGGGGCAAAGCTTTCAACGATCCGATGCACTATGAGATCGCGAAGTTCATCGACAACGACGCGCCGTCGGTCAAGGACGTGACAATGAACGTGAACAGCAATCCTCTCGCAGCGGATGTGAAGAGCATATTCGGCGATCTTTTCGTGACGGTCGCGGATGTCGGCAAGATACCGGGGCTGAAGGTTACGGATATCGGGCCGTCAGAAGTCGCTGTGGATGCGGCTCATAGCAGCGAGACATTCCCAACACTGCGGTTCGGAGAAGTGAGTTTCGCGCCCCTGCCACAGATCCTGGGGTTTGCAGGCCTGAAATCGGTCTTCGACAACGGCACGAAAATTCTCGACGCTGACAAACTCGCTTAGCGAAACCTCACAGGAATCGGGTGGTTCGCTTCCTGATAAAGGCGCATTTCATGGCGGAACCCTGAGGAGACTGCCATGACCGATATCCGTTTTTCCGCAATGCCGACTGCCGACGCCGAACAGCTCTGGAATGGCGGCACCGATTCCTATGGCTTCCTGCCGGAGACGATGGTGTCCGATGGGCCCGGGCATCCCTGCCGTCACTGCCTTGGCAATATCGATGCCGGGGAAGAATTGCTGGTTTTTGCCTACCGGCCGTTTCCCGAGATGCAGCCCTATGCCGAAACCGGGCCGATCTTCCTGCACAAGCGCCGTTGCGAGCGTTACCAGGCCGAAGAGATCGTCCCGCCCGTTCTCAGCAGTACCGACTACATCGTTCGCGGCTACTCCGAAAACAACCGCATCGTCTACGGCACCGGCGCGGTAACGCCGACGCGTGATATCCCGGCCTATGCCGGTGGCCTGCTGGAGCGGCCTGGTATCGCCTATGTGCATGTCCGCTCGGCACGCAACAACTGCTTCCAGTGCCGCATAGAAAAGGCGCCGGACTCTCGCGAAGCCGGCGCCTTCATCTAACGTAACGTGATGGGAATTACGCCACGTTGAGGACGCTTTCCGGGGCGTATGCTTCATAGCCCAACGCTTCGGCAACCGGCTTGTAGGTGACGCGGCCGTTGTGGACGTTCAGGCCGTTGCGCAGGTGCTTGTCTTCGGCAATGGCGCGCAGGCCGCGGTCGGCGAGCGCCAGGCCGTGGACCAGCGTTGCGTTGTTCAGCGCATGCGCCGAGGTGACGGGCACGGCGCCAGGCATGTTGGCGACGCAGTAATGCACCACGCCATCGACCTCATAGGTCGGCTCGGAATGGGTCGTTGCATGCGAGGTTTCGAAGCAGCCGCCCTGGTCGATGGCGACGTCGACGATGACGGAGCCCTTCTTCATGCCCGACAGCATTTCGCGGGTGACGAGCTTGGGCGCGGCAGCGCCCGGGATCAGCACGGCGCCGATGACGAGGTCGGCCGAGAACACTTCTTCCTCGAGCGCCTGGATGCTGGAATAACGCGTGTGGACGCGGCCGTTGAAGATATCGTCAAGCTGGCGCAGGCGCGGCAGCGAACGGTCGAGAATGCTGACATCGGCACCGAGACCGGCTGCCATCTTGGCGGCATGCAGGCCGACGACGCCGCCGCCGATGACGGTGACCTTGGCAGGCAGAACGCCGGGGACGCCGCCAAGCAGGATGCCGAGGCCGCCATTGGCCTTCTGCAGCGCCGTGGCGCCGGCCTGGATCGACAGGCGGCCGGCCACTTCGGACATCGGCGCCAAGAGCGGCAGGCCACCGCGCTCGTCGGTGACGGTTTCATAGGCGATCGCGGTGACGCCGGAGGCCAGCAGACCCTTGGTCTGTTCCGGATCCGGCGCGAGATGGAGATAGGTATAGAGAAGCTGACCGTCGCGGAGCTGCGCCCATTCGGAGGGCTGCGGTTCCTTGACCTTAACGATCATGTCGCACTTTTCGAAGATTTCCTTTGCCGTGGCAGCGATCTTCGCGCCGGCGGCGGCATAGGCGGCATCATCGGCACCAATGCCGGCGCCTGCCTTGGTTTCGACCCAGACTTCATGGCCATGGGCGACATATTCACGAACCGAAGCTGGTGTCAGACCGACACGATATTCATGGTTCTTGATTTCCTTCGGGCAACCGACACGCATTAGGCGTTCCTCTCATATATGCCCGCTTGGCGCGGGACGTTTTCAATGGGTGAATCCAACCACTGCCGTTGCGAAATGTCCTTGCAAAGAGGTATTGCCTGAAAGCTATTTTTCGAAGATTGTGCGGTTTCATCGACCCAAACCGAAGGTTCTTCGAATGTCTGAACTCGACAGTATCGATCTTGCGATTCTGAGAGCGCTTCAAGCAAACGCCCGGATTACCAACGCCGAACTTGCCAACAAGGTGGGCCTCTCGGCTTCGGCCTGTTCTCGACGTCTCGACATCCTGGAAAAGAACGGAGCGATCGCCGGCTATCACGCGCGCCTTTCCAATAAGGTGCTCGAATACAAGATGATCGCGATCGTCCATATCTCGCTGTCGGGCCAGTTCGCCAAGACGCTGTCGGAATTCGAAGTGGCAGTGAGGCGCTGTCCGAACGTGCTGGTCTGCTACCTGATGTCGGGCGAGTACGACTACATTCTGCGGGTCGCCGCCCGCGATCTCGAAGATTACGAGCGAATCCACCGCGATTGGCTCTCGGCGCTCCCCCATGTCGTGAAGATCAACTCCAGCTTTGCGCTACGTGAAATCTTCGACCGGCCGAATGTCGGCTTCTGAGACCTTGCAAAGCGCCGGGAATCCTGACCAAGCTTGTGGCAAGCGGACACTCCCACTGCCTGACTGCAAGACATGAAATCCAAGACGCAAGGCTATATCTTCGTCCTTCTGGCGCTGACGATCTTTTCGGCACAGGATGCGATCTCCAAGCATCTCGGCGGCCTGTACCCGCCGATCTTTGTGACGATGATCCGCTACTGGGCCTTTGCGCTGTTCACCATCCTGCTGGCCTCCAAGATGCGCGGCGGCATCCGGCAGACTGCCCGCACCAAGCGGCCGCTGCTGCAAGTCACGCGCGGCGTTCTGCTTGCCGTTCAGGTCGTGCTTGCCATTACCTGCTTTGCGGTCATCGGGCTGGCGCATTCGCAGGCGATCTTTGCGGCGACGCCGATCATCATCGCCCTGCTCTCCATGCCGATCCTCGGTGAGCGCGTCGGCTGGCGGCGCTGGACGGCGATCGGCGCCGGGCTTTTCGGCGTCCTGCTGATCCTGAAGCCGGAGGGCGAGTTCTTCGACGTCAAGCTGATGCTCGCCATCGTCTCCTGCTTCATCTTCGCCTTCTATGTCATCGCGACACGTCTGGTGTCGCGCGACGACAGCTCGATGACCAGCTTCTTCTATACCGGCGTCGTCGGCGGCATCACCATGACGCTGATCGGTCCCTTCTACTGGACCTGGATGCTGCCGGGCGATTGGGGCTGGATGGCGCTGGTCTGCATGACCAGCATTTCCAGCCATTATTTCCTGATCCGCGCCTACGACATGCTGGATGCGGCAGCCGTGCAGCCGCTCACCTATCTGCAGCTCGTCTACGCCTCGATCCTCGGCGTCACCATTTTCGGCGAAAGCATCAGCCTGACCACCGTCATCGGCTCGGTGATCGTTGTCGCCGCCGGCATCTTCACCATCTGGCGCGAACATGTCGTCGGCAGGCGGACTGCAAAGGCACATTAGATTTTGTGCAATTTTATCTAACTGCCTAAAAGGATTTCAATTTTTCCTTGCTACGGTCTCGGCATATCTATCCGGAGACCCTGCATGACCCGCAATCTCAACATCATTACCCGCAAGTCGGAGCGCAAGTATTGCCGCGTGTTCGGCAAGCTGCGTTACCTGAACCAGGAAATCGACGCCCGCATCGTCAACTTGTCGACGACAGGCATCGCCGTCGATCTTCGCACGCCGGTCGCCGCCGCGTCCGGCAGCCGCGTGCGCATCGAAGCCGAGGACCTCGGGGCCCTCGAAGGCATCATCCGCTGGAGCCATAACGGCCGCCTCGGCATCCACTTCGACCCGAATTCCAACGCCCGCGCCCAGGTCGCCTCCTACTTCCGTTTCTTCCACAGAGACGTGAAGCCGGTGCTGGCGCGCTAGACGACACAGAGAGTTGAACGGCAGTGGGCGCGCTCGACAGAACAGGCGCGCCCACTGTCATTTTACGGATGCACTCCCGTGCAAATCATTCTACGTTCGACCCCGGGCTGGGCGTTGCGTGATTTTTTGAAGGAGTGTTTGATGTCTTCCATTCTCGATTTGCACCCGATAAGCCGCAGGTCTCTCCTCAGCGGAATCGCCGCGACCTCGGCCTTCGTCCTGCTCCATCCCTTCACCGCCCGCGCCGCCGCCAACCAGGCGCATCTGAGATTGATGGAAACGACGGATATTCACGTCAACGTCTTTCCCTACGACTACTATGCCGACAAGCCGAACGACACGATGGGACTTTCACGCACCGCGACAATCATCGATTCGATCCGAGCGGAAGCTGCCAACTCGCTGCTGATCGACAATGGCGACGTGCTGCAGGGCAATCCGATGGGCGATTACATGGCCTATCAGCATGGCATGAAGGACGGCGACGTCCACCCTGTGATCAAGGCGATGAACACACTCGGCTATACGGTCGGCACGCTCGGGAATCACGAGTTCAATTATGGCCTGGACTTCATGTTCAAGGTGCTCGGCGGTGCCAACTTCCCGTTCGTCTGCGCCAACCTGACGAAGGGCCAGCTCGCCTCCGATCCCAAGAAGGACGACCTGTTCTTCAAGCCCTACTTGATCGTCGAAAAGCAGATCAAGGACGGCGCCGGTAAGGAAAGCCCGGTCAAGATCGGCTTTATCGGCTTCGTGCCGCCGCAGATCATGCTCTGGGATATCAAGAATCTTGAAGGCAAGGCGCAGACCCGCGATATCGTCGAGGCCGCCAAGGCCTGGGTGCCTGCCATGAAGGAAGAGGGTGCGGATATCGTCATCGCGCTGTCCCACTCCGGTATCGACGGCACGGCGCCATCTGAGAAGATGGAAAATGCCTCGCTCTATCTCGCTGCCGTCGATGGCATCGATGCGATCTTCACCGGCCACCAGCATCTGGTGTTCCCCGGTCCAAAGACCTGGGACGGTATTGCCAATGCCGATCCGGTCAAGGGCACGCTGCATGGCAAGCCGACTGTGATGGCCGGTTTCTGGGGATCGCATCTCGGGCTGATCGACCTGCTGCTGGAGAAGGACGGCAAGAGCTGGAAGATCGTCGATTTCACCGCCGAGGCGCGGCCGATCTATCATCGCGACGAGAGCAAGAAGGTGGTGGCCGACGTCGCCGACAAGAAGGAAGTGGTGGAAGCCGCCAAGGCCGAGCATGAGGCAACGCTCGCCTATGTGCGGACACCTGTCGGCAAGACTTCAGCGCCTCTCTACTCCTATTTCGCACTGGTCGCCGACGACCCCTCGGTACAGATCGTCAGCCAGGCGCAGACCTGGTACATCAAGCAGATGCTTGCCGATACCGAGTTCAAGGATCTGCCTGTTCTCTCGGCAGCAGCGCCCTTCAAGGCCGGTGGCCGCGGCGGCGCCGATTACTATACCGACGTTCCGGCGGGCGACGTGGCGATCAAGAATGTCGCCGACCTCTATCTCTATCCGAACACCGTGCAGGCGGTCGTCATCACCGGCGAGCAGGTGAAGAACTGGCTGGAAATGTCGGCCGGGATGTTCAACGAGGTGAAGGTGGGGTCCAAGGATGCGCCGCTGCTGAACAACGACTTCCCGTCCTACAATTTCGATGTCATCGACGGTGTCACCTATCAGATCGACCTGTCGCAGCCGCGCAAGTACGACAATGACGGCAAGGCGGTGAATGCGGCTTCGAACCGCATCCAGAACCTGCAATTCGAAGGCAAGCCGATCGATCCGAAGCAGAAGTTCGTGGTGGTGACCAACAACTATCGCGCTGGCGGCGGCGGCAAGTTCCCCGAGATCGCCTCCGACAAGGTGGTATTCCAGGCGCCGGATACGAACCGCGACGTGATCGTCCGCTTCATCCACGATCAGGGCACGATCAATCCGTCGGCTGACGGCAACTGGACCTTCAAGCCCCTGCCAGGCACGACCGCCGTCTTTGAAAGCGGACCGAAAGCGAAGCAGTTCCTGGGTGACATCAAGGGCGCCAAGATTGAAGAAGCTGGCGATGCCACCGAGGGCTTCGCCAAGTTCCGGCTGGTTCTCTAAGGCGCTGACAATCTGAGGAAGGAGGCCGGCGGCAGCGCCGGCCTATTCTGCCGCTTCCTGCACCGAGGTCAGCGCGGCAAGCTGCTCCTGGAATTCGCTGTGGCTCGGGCACATCGACAGGAGATTGCGGAAGCGATCGATCAGCCAGGCGGTGGCCGGACCCGGGGGATTGGCGATCTTGTGAAGACTGTAGATCGGGTACTCGCCCTGCTCATAGGCAGGAAGATCGAGCTGCACGAGCTTGCCGGAATTCAAATCGTCGCGTGACACCGAAGCCGGCAGACCACCCCAGCCGAGACCGCCTGCAATCAGCTGGTGCTTGATGGCGATGTCGCTGACGCGCCACGTCCGGTAGGACAGCACGTTGAAATCGCGGCCGTTGGTGATGCCAGACGTATCGCGCACCACCATCTGAACCTCTTCACGCACGTCCGAAAGCGTCAACGGCCTGCGAAGCTTGGCGAGCGGATGGAAGGGCGCGGCGACGGGGATCATGAAGGAATGGCCGATCCGCTCTGCAACCAGCGTATCGTCCTGCTTCATCAGTGCGCCGCCGATGCCAACGGTCGCATCGCCGGTTGCCACCATGTTCATGACTTCACCGAGCTCGCCGACCATCAGGTTGACGGTCACCGACGGGAATTTGACACGGAATTCGCGTAGCACCATCACCACGGCCTGCGACGGCACCATGACGCTGATGGCGATCGACAGTTCAGCTTCGAGTCCCTCTTTGAGGTTCTTCACGCGGGCGCGCATAACTTCCAGATCGGCGACCAGGCGGCGGGCGTCGGCGAGCATCGCGTGGCCGGCCTTGGTCAGCTTCGGCTGGCGGGCGCCGGAGCGCTCGAAAAGCTCGACCTCCAGCTGCGCCTCAAGATTGGCGATCGTGTAGCTGATCACCGATTGCGCACGGTTCAGCACGCGCGAGGCGGCCGAGAAGCTGCCGGTATCGGCGACGGTCAGAAACACCTGCAGCTGGTCGAGGGTGGGGTTCGGGAGCATATCTAATCCATCGATAGTTTCGATCTATATTATCCCAGTTTTTTAGATAGCTGGCCAGACCTATTTCTCATGTCGAAGCCACGGCAAACCTCCCTTGCTGCCGCGGCAAACCCAATTCGAAATGAGGAGCCTGCCATGTCTTCCATCCTTCTTCTGACCTCCAGCCCGCGCGCTGAATCGCTGTCGACGACGATCGCTGCCGATCTCGCCAACAAGATCGCCGCCCAGAATGCCGGCAGCGTCGTTGTTCGCCGCGACCTTGCCGCCAACCCGTTGCCGCATATCGATGACCTCTTCACCGCCGCCATCCGCAAACCTGCCGACCAGCGCACCGCGCAGGAAGCCGAAGCCGTCAAGACCTCCGACGCGCTGGTTGACGAGCTGCTGGCCGCCGACACCATCGTCATCGGCACCGGCCTCATCAACTTCAACATCTATTCTTCGCTGAAGACCTGGATCGACAACGTTGCACGTGCCGGCCGCACTTTCAGCTACACCGAAAACGGCCCTGTTGGCCTTGCCACCGGCAAGAAGGTCTATGTGGTGCTCGCTTCGGGCGGCGTCTATTCGCAGGGCCCAGCCGTCAGCATGAACCATGCCGTTCCGTACCTGAAGTCGGTTCTCGGCTTCCTCGGGATCACTGACGTCGAGACCATCTATGTCGAAGGCCTGGCCTTCGGTCCAGAAGCGGCCGAAAAGGCAATCGGCGCCGCCAAGGCCCGCGCAGAAGAAATCGCCCTCGCCGCTTAACGGCTCGACGCATCCCCAAAGAAAACGGCCGGTTCACCACCGGCCGTTTTTCATTGTCCGGCTATGGCCTTCGGAAATTCAGCTGACCTTGACGAGACCGGAGCGGCCGACTACGCAGTTGCGGCCGCTCTTCTTTGCCTGGTAGAGCCGGTCGTCGGCGGCAGAGAGAACCGTCGTGAAGCTGACGCCGTCTTCGTCGGCCGTCGCGACGCCGATGCTGACGGTCACCGGCTTGCCGTCGGGCGTCTTGACACTGGTGGCGATCGTCCAGCGGAGACGTTCGGCGACCAGCAGGCCTTCTTCCTGATCGGTTCCCGGGCAGATGGCGACGAATTCCTCGCCGCCGAAGCGGAAGACGCGGTCGGCCGAGCGCAGAATGGTGCCGAGGCGCGCGGCAATCGCCTTCAGCACTTCATCGCCCTGCAGGTGACCGAAATTGTCGTTCACGTCCTTGAAGTGGTCGGCATCGATGATGATCACCGTTCCCGGCAGTCCCTGGCGCAGCGCCTCGCGGATCATCACCGGCGCTTCCAGCTCCATACGGCCGCGGTCATAGACACCGGTCAGGATATCGCGTCCGCTGCGGTCAAGCAGATCGTTGTAGCGCTCGCGGAAGGTCAGATCCCCGAAGACGTCGCTGATCGAACGCGCCGAGGACGGCAGGCGATCGCGCCTGACATAGATCTCGTAGACTGCGAACAGCACCGTGTAGATCAGGACGGCGAACATTTTCGCCTTCCAGCCATCCCAGAAAGCCGCCAGCGGCACGTCCATGAAATAATGCAGCGCGCCGAAGAAGCCGACCTGGTCGAAGGTCAGAAGCACGAAACCGCAGATCATGAAGCGCAGGATGACTTTGCGCCGGATGTAACGGCCGAGCCGCTCATAGAGCAGGATGATGCCAATCGAATCCAGGTAAAGCAGTGCCGTGCCCCAGATCATCAGCCAGCCCATTTCCTTGAGGAAACCGAAGTCGGCCTCATTGCCGGGCGAAAGCTGGATAGTGTGGTGCAGCTGCAGGATCCAGGCGATTGCCACCGTCAGCAGATTGCCGATGAAGAGACCATAGATTGGCTGGCGGACGGTTGCGGCATCCTCCTGCAGATAGAGCATGAGGATCATCATCAGCTTACCGGCAAAGAACACCGAAGAGCCTGGCGATGCCACGCCGAAGGGCAGCGAGACGTAGAAGACCGCCGCCAGATAGGTTTCCATGAAATGCATCACGCCGAGCGCGGCGACGAAGACACCAAGGCCCAGGCGGTTTCTGAAGTGCAGGAGTGTCACCATCAGCGCGAAATAGCCGATGGCTTCAAGAACGAAGAGGCCGAGATTGGTGGCTTCGATCATCGCGGCGCTCTCCCAGGCGAATTCCGCGCATCATTCACCGCCTGCGCAGGGCGCGCATGCGGGCGATGAGCCAGTCCGGATGGAGAGCGGGTTGGAGCAACCACGAAATGATCCTGCGATTCCCTTCGCAGCACCTTTGGCGGAAATCACTTAAAATTAAGTGACAGAAGCCCGTATCCGGCGCTAGGCGAACCTAGACCTGGCGCTGCTTGACACCGTCGCCGAAAAGAGACGCGCCGTGCTGGTCGATGATCTGCTGTGCCTTGCGCACGGTGCACTCATTGGCATCGTCGAGCGAGGAGAACATATCGGCGCGGATGAAGGTGCGAACGAGCACATCCTCGCCTGCTCCCTTCTCGATCCGGCCTGCCAGGCGGTACTGGCCGCCTTCCTTCTGCGGTTCGGCATAGATGGCGCAGTCGCCGTAGAGCTGCGGCTCAACGGATTTGCTGCTGCCGCTGCTCGCAGCCGCCTTGTCGCCGCCACCTGAGAACATCGAAAAAATGCTGGAGAATATCGAAGCCATGTTTCGCCTTTAACACGAGGGACTTGATGCCGCAAAGTCAAATGATCAGGTTTGCCAGGATCTCGTTTTCGGTAATGTCCTCGAAGCCCATGCCCGATTTGTCGAAGTTCTCGATCAGTGTCGCGAAATTCTCAGGCGCCTTGGTTTCGATGCCGATCAGGATCGAGCCGAAATTGCGCGCCGTCTTCTTCAGATATTCGAAGCGGGCGATATCGTCGTCCGGGCCAAGCATATTGAGGAAATCGCGAAGCGCTCCGGGGCGCTGCGCCAGGCGCAGGATGTAGTATTTCTTGAGGCCCGCGTAGCGCATGGCGCGCTCCTTGACATCAGGCAGGCGCTCAAAGTCAAAATTGCCGCCGGAGACGACGGCAACGATGGTCTTGCCGCGGATAGCCTCCGGGTCCATCGCAGCAATCGCCGTTAGCGACAGAGCGCCGGCGGGCTCGAGCACCACGCCTTCGACATTCAGCATTTCCGAGATCGTCACGCAGATCGCATTCTCGGGCATCAGCATCACCTGATCGGCCGGAAAATCCTTCAACGCTGCGAAATTGAGATCGCCGATGCGGGCCACGGCAGCGCCATCGACGAAGTTGTCGACCTTGGCGAGCGTCACCGCCTCACCCGCCTCGATGCTGCGCTTGAGGCTCGCAGCGCCCGCAGGCTCGGTGAAGACGAAACCGGACTTTGGCACGATGCCATCCAGATAACCGGTGATCCCGGCCGCCAGACCGCCGCCGCCCACCGGCATGACGATCATGTCGGGGACCTTGCCATCGGGCAGCTGCTGCATGATTTCGGCGGCCACCGTCGCCTGCCCCTCGATGATGTCTTCATGATCGAATGGCGGCACCATGACGCCGCCGATGGCTTCCACGTGATCGCGGGCCGCCTTGTAGCACTGGTCGAAGAAGTCGCCATAAAGCTTGATGGTGATAAATTCGGCACCGAACATGCGGGTCTTGTCGATCTTCTGCTGCGGCGTGGTCACCGGCATGAAGACGACGCCAGGCACACCGAAGTGGCGGCAGACGAAGGCAAAGCCCTGCGCGTGATTGCCGGCCGAAGCGCAGACGAAGGTGCGCCCCTCGCCGCCTTCGGCAATCGCCTTGCGGAAGAAGTTGAACGCACCGCGGATCTTGTAGGAACGCACCGGCGAGAGATCTTCGCGCTTCAGCCAGATCTCCGCGCCATAGCGCGCCGAAAGATGATCATTGAGCTGCAGCGGCGTTGCCGGAAACAGGCTGCGCAGCGCCTCCCCGGCATTTTCAACATCCTGACGATTGACGGTCATCGGTCCATTCCTCATTTCGAGGGTCCGCTATGACATAGAGCGCGGGCCGAAAGAAAGCCTGAAAGCGGCCGCGGCGGTTCGGTTGCGGCAAGCATTTCTTAAGCTCGCTTTCCACAACACGGCGCGGACACGGTTTTTTGCAGTGCACCCATGAGGCCGCGCTGCTAATGTGACGGAATGACAACACCGAAAATCATGAGACCGCTGGCCTGGCTGGTGCTGGCCGCGATCGTCTTCGTCACGATATCGCCGATCAGCCTGCGCCCGCACACGATGACCACGGTCGATTTCGACCGCGCGCTCGCCTACGCCGTTACCGGCTTCATCTTCGTGCTCGGCTATCCCAAGCAATGGAAGCTTATCGTCCTGCTGCTCGCCTTCGGCGCCGTCGCTATCGAGGCGCTGCAATATTTCTCGCCCAGCCGCCACGCTCGCCTGCACGACGGCATCATCAAGGGCATCGGTGCCGCGATCGGCGCCATGGCCGCCCACGGCCTCCTGAAAATCCGTGCCCGCAATTCGGCTCCCAAAGAGCCAGCGGACCCCGCTCCCTCCAGCGCCGCCCTTGACTGAATCGCTGATGTCGTTGATTGAGAAGCGCGCGCTGCGGGCGTGGCGAAACTGGTAGACGCAAGGGACTTAAAATCCCTCGGCCTTAGGCTATGCGGGTTCGATCCCCGCCGCCCGCACCAAGCCTCTACTCCGGGTCCTTTTCATAGACGGTGACGCCATCGGGCAGCTTTACCCAGCGGTGCCTGCGGCAATCGTAGACCGAATCCCGTGGCGGCGGGAAATCCGGATCGGCGAAGGCGCCGACGGCGACCGCCACCGAGCGATGCTCCTCGCCCTCCTCCGTGTGATAGAGATTGCTGCCGCAGACCGGGCAGAAGCGGAAGCGAAATCTGGCGCCCTGGTCGCCGGTGCGAATGTAGTCGGTGGCCCGGCCGGTCACCTTATAATCGGGACCGAAGGCTGCGAGCGCGGCGAAGACGCTGCCGGTCCGGCTCTGGCAGGCGAAGCAGTGGCAGACACCGACGCCGAGCGGTTCGCCTTCGACCGCTATCTGCAACTGGCCGCAGGTGCATTTGGCAATTCTCGTCACCATGCGCGAAACTCCGGGGAACAGGCTCAGCGCGAAAAAGCTGGCGCGGATCACAGCGAAGTCAAACGGCGGCGATGCTCAGCGATGGATCTTCCAATAGTCGGAGCCGGTCCGGCGCGAGATCAATTTCAGTGTGCCGTCGGGCTGCACCACATATTTCTCGAAGACGCGATAGCCGAACTTGTCGGGGAATTCGTGATCGACCACGTGGCCGGGCGCTGCTCCATAATAGACCACCCTGTTGCCATAGGTCAGGCTGCCGCGCATTGGCTCGGGCGGCGGCATCGTGGTGTTGCAGGCCGCCAGCGGCAGCAGAAGCATCAGAAAAACGGCGGCGCGCATCGGCGAATCTCCTTTGAAATCCGTCATATAGGACGCGATGGTAGGGCGTCACCGGCGACTGCACCATTTTTGCGCAGTCCGCCAGAATGCCGAAGGCTTTATCATCGCGTTCGAATGTGCTTGTATATTGTGCAGAACGGGGCGCTGGCGATTGATTGGCCGGCGCAAGATGCCAAGAATGACGATGCGGCGCATGTGTAGAGATTGTCTTGTGGGAGTAAGACGGTGGTATACGATTGGGATGGCGTCAGAACGAAACGTCTGAGATTCTACAAAGCGACTGCGGCCTGTATTTTCGCAACGGCGATCGCGGCAGTGTCTTTTCTTGCCCTGACTTCACAGCTTCATAATCTGGGCTGATACGCCCAGCAAAAACGGCGCAGCCGAGGCCGCGCCGTTCTCATTGATCAGCGTCAATAGGTGTTAGGCGAGCTTGGCTGCAAGCTTTGCAACGTGAGCGCCCTGGAAGCGTGCACCTTCGAGTTCGATCTCGGAAGGCTGGCGCGAGCCGTCGCCGTTGGTGATCGTCGATGCGCCGTAGGGCGAGCCGCCCTTGACTTCTTCGGTGCCCATCTGGCCCTGGAAGGCATAGGGAAGACCGGCATAAGCCATGCCGTGGTGCAGGAAGGTCGGGATGAAGCCGAGGATCGTCGATTCCTGGCCGCCGTGCTGGGTCGCCGAGGAGGTGAACATCGAGCCGACCTTGCCGACGAGCTTGCCGCCGAACCACAGACCGCCGGTCTGGTCCCAGAAATTGCGCATCTGCGAGGCAACGGTGCCGAAGCGGGTACCGGCGCCGACGATGATCGCGTCGTACTCGACGAGTTCGTCAACGGTTGCGATCTCGGCCTTCTGGTCGAGCTTGTAATAGGAAGCCTTGGCGACTTCTTCGGACACCAGTTCCGGTACGCGCTTGACGGTGACGTCGGCGCCAGCCGACTTCGCACCTTCAGCTACGGCATAGGCCATGGTTTCGATGTGGCCGTAAGCCGAGTAGTAGAGAACGAGGACTTTTGCCATTTCAAGCTCCGTCTGGGTTGATTGAGTTTGTAACCGGTGCCGGTTCTATCAGCCGCGCGTCCATGGCACAGCCCGCCTAAACAGAACTCAGTGTTCACTGTATGAAGACGCAAAAGTGCTTGCTGTCTTATTTTTGTGATTTTCGAACAGTTTTTCCGCCGCATTTGCAAGCGGCGCAATCGGCGCTACCTATAGCGGACGATTTTCATTCCGGACTGTTTCCATGACCAATCAGACCATCGTGACTGCCGCCATGCTCGCCATCGGCGACGAACTGCTTTCGGGCCGTACCAAGGACAAGAATATCGGCTATCTCGCCGATCTCCTGACGCTATCGGGCATCGATCTCAAGGAGGTCCGCATCGTCGCCGACGAGGAGGACGCGATCGTCGAGGCGCTGAATGCGCTGCGCGGCCGCTACGACTACGTCTTCACCTCCGGCGGCATCGGCCCGACCCACGACGACATCACGGCGGATGCGATTTCCAAAGCGTTCGGCGTGCCCTGCGAACACGATGCGAAGGCTATGTCACTGCTCGCAGACATGTACAAGCGCCGCGAGATGGAGTTCACCGAAGCTCGCCAGCGGATGGCGCGGATGCCGCGGGGTGCTGCCCATATCGACAATCCGGTCTCGACGGCACCGGGTTTCATCATCGGCAATGTCCATGTGATGGCCGGCGTGCCGCAGGTCTTCCAGGCGATGATCGGCAATGTTCTGCCGACGTTGAGAACCGGCGCCAAGGTGTTGTCGCTGGCGATCGACTGCCCCTATGGCGAGGGTGATATCGGCACGCCGCTGGCCGCGATCCAGAAGGCGCATCCGGAGACCAGCATCGGCTCCTACCCGCGCTATGTCGGCCAGAAATTCTCGACCGAGATCGTCGTGCGCGGCCGCTCGCAGGACGTCATCGACGCCGCCGGCAAGGAGGTGGAAGCGATGATCGAGGATATCCGTAAGGCCAAGGCGATTGGCGAAAACCATTCCGCCGAAGCTTGAGACACGCGGCCTTTTGCCGCCAAGCCTTTGATCTCAGTCAAGGAACCGGAGCACCATCGAAAGCATTCTTTAGACGCGGAAGTTCATTTCAGCCGCCCAAGGAGAATTGATATGTCCTACAAAACCATACTGGCCATTCTCGATACTGCCGATAACAGCGCGACCGTGGCAGATTTCGCGTTTTCGATTGCAGCGGCAAACAATGCCCATGTGATCGGGCTGCATGCCGAGACGCTGTCTGCGGTTCCGCTGGTTGCGCCGATGGAGATCCCGGATCCGGTTGCCGTTCAAGCGCTGCAGGACATGGCACATTCCGAAACGCTCGAGGTCGAGCGCATCTTCCGGCAGAAGGCGGAGGCGAGCGGCGTGCCCTTCGAATGGCGAAGCTTTGCAACCGCGACCGGCTACGGCTCGGCGCCGCTGATCGAAACCGCCCGCAGCGCCGACCTGCTGATTGCCTCGCAGGCCGACCCCGCCAAGCCTTCCGACAGCCATGTCGATGTCGACAGCTTCCTGTTCGAGAGCGGGCGTCCGGTGCTGATGATCCCCTATATCCTGCGCACGCCGAAGCCGATCAAGCGGGTACTGGTTGCCTGGAACGGCTCTAAGGAAGCGGCGCGTGCCACGCTGGATGCCCTGCCGATCCTCAAAGCCGCAGACGAAGTTGAGGTGTTCTCGGTCGATCCGGTCGATACGGCGACGCAGAGTGCCGGCATGGCCGGTGCCGATATCGCCGCAAATCTGGCCCGCCACGGCGTCAAGGTCAGCCTCGCCACCGCCGAAAGCGCCAACAAGAGCGCGTCGTCAGTCATCGAGAACCGGCTTTCCGACAACAGCGTCGATCTGCTGGTCATGGGCGCCTATACCCATTCGCGCCTCTGGCAGCTGATTTTCGGCGGCACCACCAAGTCGCTGCTGCAGTCGATGACGGCGCTAACGCTGCTCTCCCGTTGATGACATCTGGGCGGGACTTGCGTTTTGACCGCAAATCCCGCTATTTCAGGCGACCGGTGACGGGTTCCGGCACTTTTCGCGCAGCCCCGGCTGCGCGATTTGCGTTTGTGTCAGCCCAAGGTCGCCGGCGGTCTTTCTTTCATGCCGTGGAGCAGCCCCATGTCCCTTCCCGATAAAGCCTTTCCCGTTTCCTGGGATCAGTTCCACCGCGACGCCCGTGCTCTGGCCTGGCGCATCGCCGGGCTGAAGAAGGAATTCACCGGCATCGTCTGCATCACCCGCGGCGGGCTGGTTCCGGCAGCGATCATCTGCCGCGAACTGAACATCCGGCTGATCGAAACGGTCTGCGTCGCCTCTTACCACGATTACGTCAACCAGGGCGAAATGGTCGTGCTGAAGGGGATCGCACCGGAACTGCAGCAGAATGGCGGCGAAGGCATTCTCGTCGTCGACGATCTGACCGACACCGGCAAGACCGCCGCCCAGGTGCGCCGCATGCTGCCAAAGGCGCATTTTGCTTGCGTCTACGCCAAGCCGCAGGGCGTGCCGACGATCGATACGTTCGTCACCGAGGTCAGCCAGGATACGTGGATCTATTTCCCGTGGGATATGGGTTTCACCTATCAGGAACCGATTGCAAAAGGCCCCAAATAAACCTAAGGATGATATTTCCGACCGGCGCAGCTGGTGCGGGCATTGATTGTTATCTTAGTAATATTGCGAACGTATAGTGGGTGCTCGGCAAGGGCATCCACAGATTAACGGCACAAGGGCGCGCCGGCAAATCTGCCCCTGCCACAGATATATGCCGGCAACGGCGTGCCTCTGGGCGCGCAGCAAGGAAGGGTAATGCGGTACCGGGGTTGGGTTATTGCGGTCGTGGCTTCAGGGCTTTCGATCCTGCCAACTGCTGTCTTTTCCCCTGCCCTTGCAGAACCTGCCTATATCTCGGTGGTCCGGGAATATGTCGATAAGGTCGTGCGGCCGATGGTCAAGGATCCTGTTGTCATGAAGGCGATCAAGGACCAGAACATCAAATTCGGCGATGTCAGCAAAACCGACATCCAGGTGCTCGATTCCACCTACCGTGCCGAGATCGAGACCGGTCAATACCAGATGCTGACCAATCTCTCGGCGAAACCGGTCTCGCGATACCTCAAGGCCGAACAGGACAATTCGCAGGGCATCATCATTGAATTCTTTGTGACCGATAAAAACGGACTGAATGTCGGCGAGAGCCGTCCGACCGTGGATTACTGGCAGGGCGACGAAAATAAATATCTGAGAACCTTCGCCAGCGATTCGGATGAGATCTTCATCGACCGCGCCGAACGCGACGATGTCACGCAAATCCTTGAAACACAGGCAAGTTTCACGATCCGCGACGAGAATGGTGCGGCGATCGGCATCGCCACCGTAACGATCGCGTTGGACGCGATCTGAGCGTTCTTCGCATTCCGAATCGCAATGCCGATTTGGGGCGCAATAGCCATCGTAAGATTTGGAAATTCGTGTTTTTTTGATGACACCGGTATCATTGGCGGTTCCATCCGCTGCAAGCCCTTGAAAAACATGGCCTCCGGGCTTTTCCCCACTGTCCACAGCCCCATCCACAATATCTTGTGGTGAACGCTTCGTTAAAAACCACCCCTTGACGGAATCGCCTGTTTCAAACTTAATAGGCTTCGATGTTGCGGCGGCAGCTGGACCGGAAGTAACGAGGCCGGTTCTCTTCAAAAAACGAGCGTAGAATCAGGGTGTTGTATCCATCGCGGGTGTGCACCTCGACGGCTTTTGCGCGCGATTTTTTGGCTCCAAAAACAACATCCGGGGCTGGCGAAAATAAGCTGTTAATACTATATTTAGTGCTAGCAGCCATCATCACCACAAGATACAGGAAAGACATCTCCGGATGACACCCCTGTCACGATACGGATACGAGAACTGGCTGCGCTCTTTACGGCGCTGCCGGATGAGGAAACTTGCGCCTTGGTCATCGGGGACGGGGCGCGCAATCTAGAGGTTAGGCAACATGCGCATCGAACGGCGTTTTACGAAGGCAGATCAGGGCGCCTATACGGAGATCGAATTCCGCAAGGCGACCAGCGAGATCAAGAACCCTGACGGTTCGATCGTCTTCCGCCTCGAGAACATCGATGTTCCCGCGCAGTTTTCGCAGGTTGCCGCCGACATTCTGGCGCAGAAGTATTTTCGCAAGGCCGGCGTACCCGCCAAGCTGAAGAAGGTCGAGGAAAACGACGTTCCTTCCTTCCTGTGGCGCTCGGTTGCCGATGAAGCGGCGCTGAAGGATCTGCCGAAGGATCAGCAATACGGCTCCGAGACCGACGCCCGTCAGGTCTTCGACCGCCTCGCCGGCACCTGGACTTACTGGGGCTGGAAGGGCGGCTATTTCTCGTCCGAGGAAGATGCCTCTGCTTTCCGCGACGAACTTGCCTACATGCTTGCCACACAGCGCGTTGCCCCGAACTCGCCGCAGTGGTTCAACACCGGCATGCATTGGGCCTACGGCATCGATGGCCCCGGCCAGGGCCACTATTATGTCGATCCGTTCACCGGCAAGCTGACCAAGTCCAAGTCGGCTTACGAACATCCGCAGCCGCATGCCTGCTTCATCCAGTCGGTTGAAGACGATCTCGTCAACGAAGGCGGCATCATGGACCTCTGGGTCCGCGAAGCCCGTCTCTTCAAGTACGGTTCCGGCACCGGCTCCAACTTCTCCTACCTGCGCGGCGAAGGCGAACGCCTTTCCGGCGGCGGCCGCTCCTCCGGCCTGATGAGCTTCCTGAAGATCGGCGACCGCGCTGCCGGCGCCATCAAGTCCGGCGGCACGACCCGCCGTGCGGCCAAGATGGTGGTCGTCGATATCGACCATCCGGATATCGAGGAATACATCAACTGGAAGGTCAAGGAAGAGCAGAAAGTTGCTGCCCTCGTTACCGGTTCCAAGGTCGTCGCCAAGCATCTGAAGGCGATCATGAAGGCCTGCGTCAATTGCGACGGCGGCGATGACGGCGATTGCTTCGACGCCAACAAGAACCCCGCCCTGAAGCGCGAAATCCGCGCTGCCAAGAAGGATCAGGTTCCGGAAAACTATATCGGCCGCGTCATCCAGTTCGCCCGCCAGGGCTACAAGGACCTCGAGTTCAAGACCTATGACACCGACTGGGATTCGGAAGCCTATCTGACGGTTTCGGGCCAGAACTCCAACAACTCGGTCTCGATCAAGGACGACTTCCTGCGCGCTGTCGAGAACGACGGTGACTGGAACCTGACCGCCCGCAAGGACGGCAAGGTCATGAAGACGCTGAAGGCCCGCGACCTCTGGGAGTCGATCTCCTATGCCGCATGGGCATCGGCCGATCCGGGCCTGCATTTCAACACGACGATGAACGACTGGCACACCAGCCCGGCTGCCGGCCCGATCCGTGCTTCCAACCCGTGCTCGGAATACATGTTCCTCGACGACACGGCCTGCAACCTTGCTTCGCTCAACCTGCTGCAGTTCAAGGACGCGGCAACCAAGCGCATCGATATTGCAGATTACGAGCATGCCGTCCGCCTTTGGACCGTCGTTCTCGAAGTCTCGGTGATGATGGCGCAGTTCCCGTCGAAGCAGATTGCCGAGCGCTCCTACGAATACCGCACGATCGGCCTCGGCTACGCCAATATCGGCGGCCTGCTGATGTCGTCGGGCATTCCCTACGACTCCGACGAAGCCCGTGCCATCGCTGGCTCGCTGACGGCGATCATGACCGGCATTTCCTATGCCACGTCGGCCGAAATCTCCGCTGAACTCGGTCCGTTCCCGATGTTCAAGCCGAACCGCGAAGCCATGCTGCGCGTCATCCGCAACCATCGCCGCGCCGCCCATGGCGAGACGTCCGGCTACGAGGGCCTGTCGATCAACCCGGTCGCCCTGATCCACTCCGAAAACCCGGATCAGGATCTGGCCGCACACGCCAAGAGCGCCTGGGACAAGGCACTCGAGCTCGGCGAAAAGCATGGCTACCGCAACGCTCAGGCAACCGTTATCGCGCCGACCGGCACGATCGGCCTGGTCATGGATTGCGACACGACCGGTATCGAGCCTGATTTCGCACTGGTGAAGTTCAAGAAGCTCGCCGGCGGCGGCTACTTCAAGATCATCAACCGCGCCGTTCCGGAAGCGCTGCGCACGCTCGGCTACTCCGAAAGCCAGATCGCCGAGATCGAAGCTTACGCAGTCGGCCACGGCAACCTGAACCAGGCACCGGCCATCAACC
Organism: Hyphomicrobiales bacterium; assembly: GCA_900465675.1. Classification (GTDB taxonomy): domain Bacteria; phylum Pseudomonadota; class Alphaproteobacteria; order Rhizobiales; family Rhizobiaceae; genus Rhizobium. Next base: position 259,783 of record UBJR01000013.1, read on the forward strand.
CCGGCTCGCTGAAGGCCAAGGGCTTCACCGACGAGAAGATCGAAGCGGTCAACGGCGCGCTCAAGCAGGCCTTCGACATCAAGTTCGTCTTCAATCAGTGGACGCTCGGCACCGATTTCCTCAAGGGCACCCTGAAGGTTTCCGACGAGCAGCTCGGCGACATGAGCTTCAACCTGCTCGACCATCTCGGCTTCTCGAAGAAGGACATCGAGGCGGCCAACGTTCACGTCTGCGGTGCGATGACGCTTGAGGGCGCACCGTTCCTGAAGAACGAGCACCTTGCCGTCTTCGATTGCGCCAATCCCTGCGGCAAGATCGGCAAGCGTTACCTCTCGGTCGACAGCCACATCCGCATGATGGCGGCTGCCCAGCCGTTCATCTCCGGCGCGATCTCCAAGACGATCAACATGCCGAACGACGCAACGGTCGACGATTGCAAGAGCGCCTACATGCTCTCCTGGAAGCTCGGCCTCAAGGCGAACGCCCTCTACCGTGACGGCTCCAAGCTGTCGCAGCCGCTGAACGCGTCGCTGATCGAGGACGAAAGCGACGAGGATGCGCTGGAGGATCTGCTGCAGCAGCCGGTCGCGGCTCAGGCCGTGACGATCACCGAGAAGATCATCGAGCGTGTCGTCGAACGCGTCACCCGCGAACGTGAAAAGCTGCCGAACCGCCGCCAGGGCTACACCCAGAAGGCTGCCGTCGGCGGACACAAGGTGTATCTCCGCACCGGCGAATTCGGCGACGGCCGTATCGGCGAAATCTTCATCGACATGCACAAAGAAGGCGCCGCCTTCCGTGCGATGATGAACAACTTCGCCATCGCTATCTCGCTGGGTCTCCAGTATGGCGTGCCGCTCGAAGAATATGTGGAGGCCTTCACCTTCACCAAGTTCGAGCCGGCAGGCATGGTCATCGGCAACGATGCGATCAAGAACGCCACGTCGATCCTCGACTACGTGTTCCGCGAACTGGCTGTCTCCTATCTCGGCCGCCATGACCTCGCGCATGTCGATACGTCCGACTTCTCGAACACGGCGCTCGGCAAGGGCATCCAGGAAGGCAAGACGAACCTCGTCTCGACCGGCTGGACCCGCGGCTACAAGCCGACGCTGGTTTCGAACGGCGAACGCCAGGCTGCCGGCGAACCGAAGGGTTCGGCGACCGCTGCTCCGGCCCGCGCCTCCTCGACCGCGACCGTCACCTCGTTTGCCGGCGCTGCCGCCCGCAAGCTGGAACCAACGGTTGCCATCTCCACCTCCGAAATCGTCGCCTTCAAGCGCGATTACGAGGAGCGCGCCAAGGAACTGGCCGAAGAGATCGCCGAGGAAGTGATTGAGGAGATCGCCACCGAAAGCCAGCAGCAGGCGACCGCCCTCTTCTCCGACAAGGCCGCCGCCGACGCTGCGACCGCCAAGACGGAAGCCAAGAAGGTCGAAGCCGAACGCCGCGCCCGCTCCATCATGCAGGGCTACACGGGCAACATGTGCTCCGAGTGCCAGAACTTCACGATGGTGCGGAATGGCACGTGTGAGAAATGCGATACCTGCGGCGCGACAAGCGGTTGCAGCTGAGATTTGAACTGACGATGATGTGATAAGGTGTGAACACGATGGAATATCTGGCCAAAAGCCGCAGTTAGGTAGGAAATCCGGCCTCAGCGGAAGCAGAAATCGGCCAAAGTGCATTACGTTGGAATAGCAAGTATCTATAGGCGCCTCGGCGCCTGTAGCACTCGGAAGGAAAGATGGAGGCGAAGCCCGGTAGAACGGGTTGACGAGGGGCGGCAAGAAGGGGCGACGGAGATCAATCAACGGGCATTTTCGCCCGTGATCGAACAGGAAACCTGACGCATGGGCATACTCATCAACGCTGACGTGGCAGCCAGCATCGACCCCCTCGACGGTTTCTTGATCGATATCGCACGAAGTGCTCAGGTCCCCAAGACGAAGCACGAAGAAGCCATCGAACATTACACCGACCTCTGCCAGCACGTAGATCGCCAAGGTAGCCCTCTCGAGGGCAGGGTCGTCGAATGCTTCCTCTCGCGTCCATTGAACAATCTCCTGGAGGCCTATGGCTGGGTTCTTCCACCTAAATCGCCTCCTAGACTGAGACAAAACATTTTTCAGGCGGAACAGTTCGCCTGAAAAATCGTCCTCAAGCTCGGGTATCTTTTGCCCGCGCTCTTTGATTCAGGGCATGGCGAGCGCGTGTATTGCGTAGAAAGGCAAACTGATGGCGATCCTTGGGTTTAATCTCCAGAAGGGAGAGTTGCACTTCTGCCTGCTGGACGGCACCAGGCCGGATCCACGGTACCTCATGCATGGTCGTCATCGGTTCGAGGTCGATCAGCCGAGGCCAGAGATGGCAAACTTCTTCAAACAGACGTTCAACGAACTGATCGAAGCGCAACAACCGCAAGGCCTCGCATACCGTTTGTCGATGGACGGCAAAAAAGCCGATCAAATCGCGTACTTGACCTTCCCCTTCGGGATTCTGTCCCTTGTCGCCTACGAGCGCGGGTTGGCAATTGCACAGTCGACCATCCATACCTTCACAAAGAAGGCCCTGGCGCATTCGGGTGACAAGTTCGCGGCTTGCGATGAGCGGATCGAGGATTGTCCTGCAGCGTGGCCGAACGCCACGAAACTCGCGGCCCTAGCCGCCTGGATGAGCCTTTGATGTCCTCTGTCGTTCCTCTCACGTTTCAACCCGGCCAGATCGTGCTGAACAAGTACGAGATTATCCGACCGCTAGGTTGCGGCCAGTTCGGGGATGTATTCCACGTCGTCAATCGTAACCTCGGTCGAGAGTCGGCCCTGAAGCTAATCCGGGTCGCCAACCCTGTCGAGCACCGCGCCGTCGTCGAAGCGCAGGCACAGAGCCTCTGCGGCCATGATCATGTCGTGAAAGTGCTCACCGCCGATGTCTTCGACGGTGCGGTCCTCATCGAAATGGAATATCTGGACGGCGGTTCGCTGGCTGACAGGCTCCAGCAGGAATTCGTACCTGTCATCGAAACAATCGGCTACATGAAGCAAATCTTGTTCGCGCTTGAGCACGCCCACAACCGTGGGATCGTCCACCGAGACGTCAAGCCGGGTAACATCATGCTGACAGGCGGTATCGCCAGACTGTCGGACTTCGGTACCGTCATCCACCCAAAGAGCGGGGTGAGCGTCACGGATATGTTCTATCGGCCCCACGCCTCGCCTGAGGCCTTCAATAATCGGGAGTTCTCGCCTGCCAGCGACGTGTTTGCAGCAGGTATGACGCTGCTTCGCGCGGTAAACAACATGACCGGCTGAGACGCGGTTTTGGGAAGTGCGACGTGGCCAGCTCTTGTTAAAGAAGGCAAACTCGCGAACCAGATAGGCTTTGCCGAGCATGTCCCTTCGAAGCTGAAACGTATCATCAGAAAGGCGACCAACCCTAGCGTCGGCGAGAGATATCCGACGGCTGCGGCTCTTCGACAAGAACTAGAGCGGCTGCGCCCGGCTCGACGGTGGATACGCTTGAACGACAACGAGTGGACTTGCATCTTCGACGGGAGGGAGGAGCGCGCCATCTTCCAACCCGGCATTAAGCCGTCGGTTGAGTATACGATCGGCGGACGTCGCCATCGCAAGGATTGCCATAGCTATAGGACGGAACGCGAAGCTAGAACGCGTCTTGCGGATCTCGTAGCACGTTCGACGTTGGCTTGACGACAGAGCTACCCGGCGTCATGTGCTCTGAAGGCTAGGAGGCAGTTCTTCGGCATACCTTAGCACCGCCCTGGAGAACTGGAACAGTTCCGACGCAACCCCTTTGAATCCTTGCGCAGAAAGTCAGGAGCTTTTCGAAATCGGCTTTCTTGGCGTTCGGCGCGAAAATGGGCCCTAGCGGAACTTCGCCATATCCGTCGGATATGATCGTCGCCTGGAACTCGCCGACTTTGAAGCGGTAAAAGCCGTTGCCGTGCAGTGCCGGGGCGTCGGCGGCAGCGGCGGCCGTCGTGGTTGCGACGAGTTCGCCGGGACGTCGCTGTAAGAGCAAGTCCAAGCCCGGCGCCCGCACGAAACATCTTGCGTCGGTAAAGCATGATCGAATTGTTGTCTATGGCGGGTGTGTCCCCTGTCGATGCCGTTGAAAGACACGTCCGTCGGCAGAAAGCAGTCGGCAGAAAGCAGAGGCTTCGCAGGCGCGGACGGCGTGTCACTGTATCGGCCCGCAGGGCGAAATCTCGTTTAGGCCTTCAATTTCGGCCATGATACGCTTGCGTTCGAACCCCCCGCTGTGGTGAGCTCCCCCGACTCAATGGGGGAGCTTGGATGCCCGACATAAAGGCCGGAGATCCGTTTGGAATGGAACTAAACGGAGTCAGCGACGCTGACTGGTCGCTGGCATTACAACGCATCGTCCACGATCTCCGATCGGATTTCATCTATGCGCCCCACATCGGATTCGTCTATCGAAAGGCAGGAAAGGAGCTCGTGGAGATCGTCAAAAAGGAGTTGAAGAACGGACAGTTCAAGCCCGGCCTCCCTCTGACGATCGAGGTCCCGAAGTCCCAACGGATGAGCGTCAGAGTTCGCCCGCCCCGGCCGGGACCGGCATTCTCAAGGCCGGGAAGCATCCTGTTTCCGAAAGACAGACTTTTGTATCAGCTTCTCGCAGACAAGGCCGCGCCGATCATCGATGCGAGGACAGATCCGGAGCGCTCTTTCAGCCACAGGCTTGATGACGAAGATTCGCCAAGTATGTTCAAGCCCACACGCGCTTGCTGGGCGATGCTCCAAAAGGCTCTTGCCGACCATTCCGCAAAAAAGAGCAATCGCTACGTTGTAAAAATCGACGTCGCAAACTTCTTCGGCTCATTGAACCAGCACACCTTGATCAACGTCCTCGCCGACGCCGGTTACCCGCAGAGGTACCTCACCCGGTTGGAGGCGCTACTGACAGCTTTCACTGGTGAAAGAAGCTCCCGCGGGATTATCCAGGGCATCTACCCATCCGACCTACTGGGTAATTTCTACCTAGAACCAATCGACCGCCTGCTCGCAGATCAGGCAATCCCATCGGCACGCTACGTCGATGACGTGTATATCTTCCTTCCGAGCGTAGATGCGTCGGAACGTCTGATGCGAATCCTTATTCCCGAGCTCAGAAGCTACGATCTCGTGCTGAACGAGGCGAAGTCGGCGATCATGCCAAAGAGCGCCCTGAACACGGAGGAACCAGACCTCGAAGCTCTGTTCGAGGACGCGGTCGAGGAGATTTCAAATCAAATCGAGGAAGCAGATTTCGATGCTGATTATGGTTTTCAGGCCGAATGGGAAGACGAGGACGAAGAGGAAGATGATGATGACAGCGATGACGACGATGATGATCTTGAGTTGAAGGCGACGAAGGTCCTTTTCGACGCCATCACCGATCATCCGGGCCATGAAGAAACGATCGAGAGGTTCTGCCTGCCTCTCTTCGCCAAGGCCCTGTCCGATCACGCAGTCGAACATGTGCTTGACGCCTTCTCCAAGCGGCCCTCGATGTCCCAGATCTATGCTTCCTATCTTGCAAAGTTCCTCGATCAACAGAGGGTCTACGATTTCCTGTGCGAAAGCCTTGACGATGAAACGCTAGTCGACTGGCAGGTGATGTGGATCCTGGCAGCGCTCATAACTCGCAAGCCCCCCGACGACGATCCCGTTGGCGAGGCCCTCCGAATCCTTCGAGCTGGAACCCGACACGAAGCGACGCGCGCGACGGCCGCGATCTTTGTTGGAAGATACGGCGACGCCGCGCGTCGCCGTGCCCTGGTTGCGGTCTATGGAACGCTGTCCCCCTACATCCAGGCAGCTATCTATTTCTCCTCGCGCTACTGGCCGCGAGTGGAAAAGGGTAACGCTAAGGCGCAGTGGGGATCTCTGAATCCTTTGAACGAGATGCTTACAAAGGCAATGGCAAGCTGATGTTGGGGAGCCGATCATGGGAACCGGAGACGTGACATGATTAGTCTGTCGGCACCAGGATTCGGCCGCGATTGTTACAGTCACCAGCGACCATCACTCCAGCGCCAACCAGCCTTGTGTGGCGAAGCGCGATTTTCGCAAGCGCGGCTACGTACTCCGGAGGACTGGGGTCGAAAGACGATCCAGAACCATGCTCAGCTTCGTAGGCACGAGCATCTACCAACCAGCCGACGGCTAGGTCTACCATCGGCAATGCGCGCCGAGGCAGCGGGCCCGGCTTACACATGACCGGCATTGAGGCATCTACGACATTGAGAGCGACCCATGACAGGTCAAACTCTTACCGCCATCGCAAGCAGATCGCATGGAGCATGACGATGGCAAAGGCGGAAGACATGATCCTCGTTCACGGCGCATTGGGCGCCCGGCTCTAGCTGGTTGAAGGTGATTTCCATCTTGGGGGGTGGTTCGACATGTTCCGGATTGAGGATGGCAAGCTGACCGAGCACTCGGACGTCCTGCAGGACGAGGCGGCTAAGGCTCAGTCGAAAAGCGGGTTGCCGATCTTCGGAGACGCCGTCGCCGCATGACTATCGCAACGAAGGCTGCTCGGGACGGGCGGCCTGCGTTAATCGGTTCGTAACCATAACTATTTACGTTTCGTTCAGTTTTTCGAGGGGAAGAGCCATGAACAAGTTTTGCGCGGTCGCCGTGGTGGCCGCGATCGCGATATCTACGCAAGCCGCATTCGCCGATGAAGCGATCTTTGACGAGCTGCGGTTCGGCGCATCGGCTTCCGTCCAAGGCGGTCATTCTCACGAAGACGGCATCTTTCCCGAAGTCACGTTGTTTTTCGATCCGTTCGGGTTCGAGCAGGCGACGGACTGGAAGCAGGGACTCGCCAGGCCGCGCATTAACTTGGGCGCGTCAATCGGGACATCTGGCCAAGCAACGCAAGTGTTCGGCGGTCTGTCGTGGCAAGTGAACTTCAGCGACAAGATGTTCGCCGAGGCCGGCTTCGGCGGGTTGTGGCACGACGGCAAGCTGCGCGGCAACGACGACGGACCGGACCTAGGCTGTCATTTTCTCTTTCACGAGTATGCCGGGGTCGGATATCGGTTCGACACGCACTGGAACGTCATCGCCCAGCTTTCGCATTCGTCGCATGCCAATCTCTGCGACGGGCCGAACAGCGGCATGACCCGCGCCGGACTGCAGGTCGGTTACAAGTTCTGAGGGTCATCTCCCCGGTCTGTCCCTCAGCACCTGGGAAGACAGATGCGGGTGTTCCCGATCTTGCCACCGAACGGACTTTTACCCGGAACTCGCCAGTATTGGGCAGCCTTGCCAGATGTGTGTGCCGCCGGATATGGCGCGAGGATTGGCGCAACGCACCGGCTAGCGCCGGCATGCGCTGGATGGTGCAGGCGGTGCTCAGGCTCGTCCGTCGCTCGTCATGTCGCGCCCCAGAACCTGCGCTAGCGTGGGCGGAGGATCGCAGAGGACCTCGAGAAAATCATCTGCGGCCATAATGATCACGACGCCTTCCCCATGAACGTCGACAGACCGAGGCCGTCCGGCCAGAGCGTCGACAACCATTGTCAGCAAGAACTTCCGGGCTCTTCGGACGGGTACTGCATCTCCGGTCACCTCGCTCAAGACGGCTTGGATTGCACTTTTCCTGTCGCCAATCATCTTGGACTTCAATCCTTTGACGACGAGCTTCCAGGACACCTCGGGAGGTGAGGTCATGATACCAACCTCCCGCCCGCGATGATCAGCGCCTCGACCTCTCCGCCACTCACGCGCCCTTCCGCTTCGAGCTTTGCGGCCAGGAGATCGATGATCTCCTCGGATCTCTCTACGATCTCCCTGGCACGCTTCCATTGCTTTAGCAGCATCTTCTCGGCGCGCTCCCGGACGCTCGGTACGTCGCGGCGCAACGCTTCCAGATCGGCCGACGAGGCGGCCGAGAAATACCCCAGCGTCTCCCCCATCGCGAGCTGGACGTCGATGAGAGTCGCAAGGTCGGTGGCCTTCTGAATGTCGGACCCCTCGCCGCCCGAACCTTCGAAAGCGGTTCCGAGGATCACTTCTTCCGCCAAGCGCCCAGCGAGCAGCATCGCGATGTGGGAAAGGAACGTCTCACGGTCCCGCTCCTTTTCGCCATCGAGAACGAAATGCGTGAAGCCGGCCGCGGCAGCAACTCGCACCTCGTCGTGCACGACGACCTGATCGAGCTTTCCCACACCGAGGTAGACGCCGACGACCGCATGTCCCGCCTCGTGTACGGCAACGGTCCGACGGCGCGCACCGGAGATCTTCAGGCATGGTGGGAAAACCGAAAGCACCAGGTTCGCCGAAACCTGGCTGCCGATACGCCTGGCTTTCCTTCGTACCTCTCGCCCGGCCTGTTCAAAGTCGGCCCCGGTCATGCCTTCAGTCGATCCGACGACACGGGCGAGTTCGGCCTCGGTGAGATCGCCTCCCAGATAGCGGAGCGAAAGCGATCGCCGCGCCGCCCGGTCAGGAAGCTCGATAGCCACATGCCGATCCAGCCTGCCAGCCCTACGCAGAGCCCTGTCGATCTTCTCCGGATTGTTGGTCGCGCCCACCACCACGACGCCTTCCAGCCGCTCGTATCCGTCGATCAGTTCCAGAAGCGTGTTTACGATCTGTGTCCAATACTCGACGTGGTCGCCCTTTAGCGTCGCCCTGTCACCGATGCCGTCCAGCTCGTCCAAAAACAGGATGCAGGGTCGTCTTGCGATGGCGTCGGCGAAGCTCTTACGCATCGCCGCGAGAACGCTGTTCAGGTAGCCGGCCGCAAGCCATCTTCCCACGGATGTAGCGACGATCTCGACGTCGCACGTTCGGGCCAGCGCCGACGCGAACAGCGTCTTGCCGCATCCCGGCGGTCCGCTGATCAGGATGCCCTTGTCGACGTCGGACCACTCGATTTCGCCGCGCGTCCAGCTCGCAAGATCGCGCGCAAGGTCGAGGCCCCATTCTTTCGCCTTTCCGTATCCTTCAAGGTCGCCGAGGCTCGGCCCGACTGGCCGGCTGGAAGAAGTCGTGAGCGTTGTGCGAAGACTTTCGATCGCGGATGCGATGGGCCGCCCTGGACGCAAGGATGCGAATACGTACGTCGCAGGAAACCGGAGAAGTTCCCGTGCGTTCGAGGTGCTCAAGGCCTCTCCTCGCACTCGACGAAAAGCCGCTTCGAGATGCGCCGGCTTCACCGGCCCGAGTTCGACGATGCGGTCCGCCGATGCATGCAGTTCTCCTGGCATAAGAAGGTCGGCGGGCCAGAGGAGCAAAATCGACTTGTCTGACCGGATGTCCAACTCTACGAAGCTGACTGAAGTCCGCCGTCCGCGGCGCGGAGGCAGGCTCACTTCGAACGCTTTGAGCGCCGCGAAATCGTTCATCAGGTGAGATGCGGCCGCGAACCAGGTCGCCACGTCGGCGTCCTCGGGCAGCCTTGCTACCACCAGGAAATAATGCTGCTTCCGGGCTGCCAGAAACACACCGGCTTGCCGGATCGCGGATTTCAGAACGTTCGCATAGGTCGCTTCGGCCAGCGTGATCTTATCGGCGGGCGCCTTCATCTCGTCACCTCCGTGCGGCGGATCAGGGTGTTGGGACCGATGAGTTCGTCATCGAGATCGATCATGATGAAGCGATGCAGCGCCATCCAGGAGATTGCAGCTAGAGGAGCCTTTTCCCGGAAGAGCCCGAAAGTGTCGGCGACCGTGATCGCGCCGGCCTCGTCGAGGACGGCCATGAGCCTTACTCTGTCGTTCAACGGCGTCCGATGCCTTGCGTAGCGTAGAAGGTCCTTCGCGTTCTCCAGGCGGTGTCCGGACCTGATTTCGGCCACGGTCACGAACCGATGGCGGCGCTTCATGCATGCCAGGGTCTCGGTGACCTCCGGATCTCCGAAGAATTCCGCCGTGTCGAGAAACTCCCGCGTGCCATCGACATGGTCGACCATGAATTCGACGACATGGACGCGGTCTTCAAGATGGACCCCGAAAGCCAAGCATGACCAGGCGGTCACCGTCTCGTCGACGTCGAGCAGACATCCGAGGTCGCGAGCTAGCTGCGAACGGAATACGGGAGGGCCGGGAGACCGTACTGAGTGAAGTGGATAGAACGTGTTCTTCGAAGCATCGCGATACGCGGCGTCGAGGATGACATGGTTGGCAGCGCGTGTTTCCAACATCTCTTTACATCCAACATATGATGAAACCGGCCGCGAGAGCGGCGCCCAGTTGTCAGCGTATGGTGGATATTCGAAGAGCGTGTGCCATAACGGAACACATAGAGAACAAAACTTCTGTTGTCAACAGCCTGCGCGAGGCTGGTTGCGCGGCGCCGGCGACGAGACGCTCACTCGGGCCGCCCGCGTTGCAGGCGACGACTACGGTCGAACGACCTGCCATCTTCGTCAGGACGAACCCAGGCGCGGCGCGTCTTAGCCGCCGTCGACAATGGGTCGATGCGAGTTCGCGAACTGGCCATCTTCGTCAGGCCGCGTGGGCCGCCGACGCAACCATGGACCTCAGCTTCTCAAACAGAGCGTTTGCTGTGAATATGCCACCATCGAAACTTGAACTACCGATCCATCCATCGAAGGCTTGGGAGTGATCGCCAACATAGGCCATTGACCAGTTTTCGAAGGCACGCTTAGACACGGGGCCGAAATCGAGAACGCACACTTCGCCGTGGCGCGCATCCTGCTGGATCCGTTCGAATGTTGCTTCGAGAGCGCCCTGACGTCCCTCGAGGATCTGTCCGAAATAGCCGGCGCTGAACATCAATGCGCCCGATACGCCTACCAATGCGTTGTTGCGGCGGCTCTTTGCAAGGATGTCGTCCATTGCCGACCGGAGGCCTTGGTCGGCAAGTGGAACCCTGTTTTCGCTACAGTATACCAGGCGGAAGTCTGTCATAGGCGGTCCTCAATGTTGGCTCTTTATCAGCGTGGCCGCATCGGCAGGGCTCAGCGGCTTTCCGGTGAGATATCCTTGAACCTGTCCACAGCCTTCTTCGGCGATCTGCCGAAGTTGGTTCTCCGTCTCGACGCCCTCGGCGATCGTCATAATTCCCAAGCTTTTGCCAAGCGCGGTTACGGCCCTGACAATTGCGACGCTGTCTGGGCTGCTTTCCAGACTACGGACGAACGACTGGCCGATTTTTATCTTGTCGAACGGAAACTTTTGGAGGTAGCTGAGCGACGAATACCCGGTACCGAAGTCGTCCAGCGAAACCTTCATTCCCAGCTTTTTGATTTCTTCGAGCATCGCTACGACGGTATCGGTATCGTCCATCAACGCGCCTTCGGTGATTTCGAGGTCGAGCCGGGAGGCGGGCAGCCCGGCGTTGGACAGGGCGGATACGATCGTGTCGACCAGCTTCGGGTTCTTGAACTGCAGCGGTGAAAGATTCACCGAGACCGAGAGCGGTGCCTGCCACGACGCCGCCTCGGCGCAGGCGGTCCGTAATACCCACTCTCCAAGTTGTCCGATCATCCCGATTTCCTCGGCGAGCGGTATGAAAGCGGCTGGTGAAACGTGACCTCGATCTGGCGTCGACCAGCGTATGAGAGCTTCAAATCCTACAAGACGGCTCCCCTCGATCTCAAACTGCGGCTGGTAAACGAGGGAGAACTCCTTCATGACCATCGCCCGACGCAGATCGATCTCCATCGCTCTCCTCCCCTGGCTCTCGCGGTCCATCGCATCGGTGAAAAACCGGTACGTTGCGCGCCCGCCGGTCTTCGCTTTGAACAATGCCAAATCGGCGTTCTTAACGAGCTCGGTCACGTTCTCGCCATCGACCCCAATCAGAGCAATGCCGACGCTTGCTCCGATTTGCACAGTGTGCCCGTGAACGAGATAGGTCCGGCCAACGATGTCGATAAGCTTTCGTGCGAGAGTTTCTGCCGCGAGAGGCTGCTCTTCGGACGACTGCAGAATTACAAATTCGTCGCCGCCGACACGGGCGAGCAGATCGTGCGGGCCCAGAAGCCGGGAGATCCTCTCCGCCACTAGCTTCAGCAGCGCATCGCCGACGGGGTGCCCCAGCGTGTCGTTGACGAATTTGAACCGGTCGAGATCGATGTAGATCACTGCGCCACGGGATCCTGGGACGACGAATTCGTTCAGCCGCGTCATCAGTGCAGATCGGTTGGCAAGCCCCGTTAGCACGTCAAGCTGTCGGCTGAGCGCCGTTTCCACTGCGAACGAAACGTCGCAGAACTCAATGACTGCGTGATCGCCGGCAGACCAATCCGCGGACATCAAAATGCTCTTGCCGTCGAGCGTTTCAAACAGATGCCGTTTTCGCTTCTCCTGCATCGCTGAGGTCAGCCTCGTGGCGGCTCCGGATGAAAGCACGCCGGACTTCATCGCTCCTTCCCACAAATCGCTAAGCCGCATTCCCGGCCGGGGAGCGACCCCGAACAAGTATTGCGCGGACGGACTTGCAAGGCTGATCTCGCCGTCCTCTCGAACGGTGACAACCGAGCACAGAACGGGCTCGTCGGAACGGTGACTCTCAAGATGCTCTCTGGCTACGACGCGTGGTGTAATCATCTCATCTGATGCCTGTGTGAAGCATCTGAGTACCGAAATCGCCTTTATTTTCTATGACCGCCCCCGGCCAGAACTTACTGCGTGCTACAGCGGACCGAGGACTTTGGCGGATCGGCTTGAGCCAATGCCAGGAGCGTTCACATCGATCAGCATATTCGCCTTCGACCTCAATGACCGCGGGCAGCACGTTCTGATCTGGGAGACGGTCGTCGACGGCGACGAGCCGGGAGCCGTCGAGGAAGCGAAGGAACTCGCCAATGACTACGCGGGAAATCTCGCAGTCAAACGCGAAGGACGACCCGCGGTCGGCAAGGAAGGCGATCCGATCGTCGTCTTTCAGACCGGTCGTGTCGGAAACTTCGACTAGCCGGCCAGCCGTCGTCCTTCTCGTGCGGTCATGTTTCCGACCATCGCAGCGATGACATCCACGCCGTAAGGCTTCGGGACGAACACGGCGTCGCCAGGAAGTTCTTCCGGCCGGAGACGGTGCCCGCCGGATGCGATGATGACTGGCACGCGCATGTGGGTCACCGAGATCATCTTCGCGAGATCGAGGCCGCTCAGGCCACCGGGCATGTCAACGTCCGTGACGACGGCATCGACGTTGCGCTGCCCGAGGATGGCCACCGCCTCGAGGACGTTCGCCGCCTCGACCACGACGTAGCCTTCGTCGAGAAGCGTGTCGGCAAGCATCATCCGGATCAGGATTTCGTCTTCGACGATGAGAACCGTACGCTGGTACATGGCAGTCTCCGCTCCGTTGCTCGCGAGATGAACTCGCTCAGCCAAGATTAGATGCCCCTCGGAGTGGAGTATTCGCTATCATATTTAATAAAATGCGAACAAATGGGCCGTCAAAGCTGCTTGGCCCGCTGTTCCGCCTGCAGTCTTGCGGCTCTCAAACGCGCGGTCTTCGCCTCGCGCTGGCGGCGCTCCTCGTCGATCGCTCCTTGCGCTGTCCGATCAGTCCGCTCACGGATTTCCTCCCGTTCCTGCGTAGTGAGGGAATTCCGACGCCGTGCCGAGTTCTCGGTCATCATGCTTCCTCCATATTGAACGAGGGTAACGAGCAACGAGGCCAAAGGTCTCCGTCCGAAACAGGACAGAAGATATCCGTCGCTGCCTGCTATCCCTCACCGCGAAAGGCTCCTGGACCGCTACAATCAAGCCGGCTTGGCCCGCTCGGCCAAGCCGGAGTGCGATCGGCGGGTCGTGCCGCTCGGGGCTCAGATGGTTTCAGACACGGAAGCATTCGCCTCGGCGGTCATCCTGGACATGAAAAGTCCACGCGCGGCCGTCACCATCGACGCAAGGTGGGATCGATCACGAACCCCCTGACGGTAAAGCTCTACCAGGATCGTCGCAATCCTGGTCGCTTCCTCGGTATCCTTCGCGATACCGCCTTTGGCCAGAAGTTCATCGAACACCTCCTGACACTGCGAAAGATCGCGCACGTCGAAGGCGTCCAAGCGTTGGGGGGTGATGTGCCTCATAAATCCTCCTCATGGAAGCGCCGCGGCGCGACGCTTCCACTTTTCCCTGCGATCTGTTTATGCGACCTGCTTTTCAGCTTCGATCTGAAGCGGAGCGGGTTGCGGGTCGGCAGCGCCGATCGCGATCTTCCTGGGCTTCATCGCCTCGGGAATTTCGCGCTTCAGCGCGATGCTGAGCAGCCCGTTCTTCAGGCTCGCGTTCTCTACCTTAACATGGTCGGCGAGTTCGAAACGGCGCTCAAAGGCGCGGGCGGCAATGCCGCGATGCAGGTATTCGCCCGCGTTCGGTTCCTCGGCCTTCTGCGCCTTCACGACAAGGACATTGCGCTCCTGCGTGATTTCGAGATCATCTTCCGCAAAGCCCGCGACCGCCATCAGAATGCGATAGCCGTCTTCGGCGGTCTTGACGATGTCGTATGGCGGCCAGTTCTCGATCGCCTGCAGTCGCTGGGAGTTGGCGAGCAGATTGAAGACGCGGTCGAAGCCGATGCTGGACCGGAACAGGGGTGCGAAGTCGAATTCGTTTCTCATAACCAAAACCTCCGTAAAGCGAGTTGGGAGAGACGCGGAAACCAGCGTCTCCGTTGCTTGCCGGACCCTCTCTGGCGACCGACGCGAAATGATCTGGTTTTGCGTTTTTCCGGCTTCAAGAGCGGCGCTCGAATTTTTTCGCGAGTTCCGCGCGCACATCTTGAACACGGGGAACGGACAAACAATCTCGTTGGGCACCTCGAGATTTTCGCACCATTGCTGAAGGTTTTCAGGAGACACGACAATGACGATCGAAAGGAACGAATTCCAGAATATAACAGCCCTCCACGCGCTGTCCGTAGGGCGGATACTTCGACGGCGACAGCGCTACGACCACCCGCGCGACGTGCTGGCCACCGCGCTCCCCGTCGACGAAAAGCGGTCGATCCTGGCCGCATGGGCCTCCGACCTCTTCGCGGTCGATTCCCGCCCGGACCTCAGGAAGCCGCCGGGCTTCCGTCGTCCGATCCGCTGCCAGGACATCCTCGACGCTCTTCGTAGTCTCGACGACCGTTGGGACGCTGAGGCGGGCGACGCTCCCCGTGATGGACAGCCACCGCCAGGGAGGCGGTCATGAGTAGGAGCGACAAGGAGATTTCCGCCCTCCGCGACGCCGGAGCATCACGAGCTGGCGCACGTTTGATGGTCGCCTCGCGCTACGCCGAGTGTCTGCACCGGCTGGCGAGACAGGCTAGCCATCTCGATCTCGGTGATCTTGGAGAGCGTCTGACGGAAGTCGCTAGCCTCATCGAAGAGATGGCGGACGAGCTCGTCGTAGATGAGCGTGGCGAAATCCTGCTCAGAAAGGCCGGCCGCCTGATCGGGACGGTCGAGGCGGCGGTGGACAAAGTCGCCCGTCGGGAAACGCTTCATTGAGTTCTTAAGTCGCTTGGAGCCGCTAGGCGTGACGCTGCCTACGCCGCTCGACCTTCGCCGCCGGACGCGTGGGCGACGTCGATCCAAGCTCCGCAGGAGGTCAGTGCATGTCAATGACTTCCGGCTTTTGTTTAGACCTGACATGGGTAGTGCGTCATTGCCTTGAGCCGGGACAATCGTGTCGATGCGAAGCGCTCACAACGGGACGCCGCGCATCTCCCCGGCCACAGGAGCACATCCTGGAAATTTTCCTGGTCTCTACTTGTCGTTTCGGGTCAACTGCTATTCCTTCGCGAAGGCATAGGGACCGCCCTTTTCCAGTGCCTTTCTGTAGGCTGGGCGGGCGTGGATCCGATCGATCCAGGCCATGGTCGCCGGACGCTCCCTCCCAAGTCCGGCCCGCGCCTTCGCGGCCTCGAGCGGAAAACTCATCATCACGTCGGCGGCGGTCATGGTCTCGCCGGCGAACCATTTCCTTGATTCCAGCTCGCTCTCGATGAAGTCGAGGTGCACGTCGATCATCTTCCTGACCTTCCGCGCGGCGAGCCGGCCGAGTAGCGGAACCTTCGACGCCACCAGGGCCGCGAACAGGACCGGCATTACCGATCCCTCCGCGTAATGAAGAAACTGCCGATAGGGCAAGCGCTCGGCCGGGTTCGACGGTCCCATCCTCCCTCCGGCCCTGTCGACCAGATACTCGCAGATCGCGCCTGTCTCCACGAGGACAATGCGCTTGCCAAGTTCGTCCTGATCTTCGACGATCGGAGACTTTCCGAGAGGATGTATCCGGCGTAGGTCCGCCGGAGCAGACATGTCCGCGCCGCGCTTGTAGAACCGGATCTCGTATTCGAACCCGAGTTCTTCGAGCATCCACAGAATACGCTGAGAGCGGCTGTTGTTCAGGTGATGGACGACGATCACGGATCGATCATTCCTTTGCTTGGGACTGCTCAAACGGAGGCCGCCGCTAGTCGGCAGCCTCCGTTGGTGTCTTGAGGAAAGTTACGGCAATTTATCCATTGGGGCGGATGACGACCTTCACGCAACCGTCTTCCTTGTCGCGGAAGGTCTTGTAGGCATTTGGCCCTTCTTCGAGACCAATGCGGTGCGTGATCAAGAACGACGGATCGATCTTTCCTTCGACGATAAGCTTCATCAGCGGTTCGAGGTAGCGTTGAACATGCGTCTGACCGGTCTTCAGCGTAAGACCCTTGCCTACAAACGCGCCGAGCGGCGCCGGTACCGCGGGGCCAACGAACACGCCCGGCAAGGACACAACCCCGCCCGGACGGCACGCCATGATCGCCTGGCTGAGGGCGTAAGGTCGCTCCGTCGAGGTGAGTTTTGTCTGCATGGTCTCCATGACTCCGCCAGCGCCGTGGCTCTCCATGCCGACGGCCTCGATCACCGCGTCGGGTCCCTTCCCGCCGGTCATATCGAGGATTCGTTGCTGGAGATCCTCGTCGGTGTAGTCGAGGGTCTCGGCGCCGGACTGCTGCGCCAGTGCAAGGCGTTCGGGCACTGTGTCGATCGCGATGACGCGTTCCGCCCCCAGCAGGAAAGCCGACTTTATGGCGAAGAGTCCGACAGGACCGCAGCCGAAGACGGCGACGGTCTGGCCCTGCTTGATGTCGCAGTTTTCCGCCGCCATGTAGCCGGTCGGAAAGATATCGGAGAGGAAGAGGACCTGCTCGTCCGAAAGCCCATCCGGAACCTTGATGGGACCGACGTCCGCGTAGGGAACGCGTAGATATTGCGCCTGCCCGCCTGGGAAGCGGCCATACAGTTCCGAATAGCCGAAGAGGCCCGCCGTTGGATAGCCCACCTGCTTGGCCTGTTCCGCGCCGTTTGGATTCGAGCGTTCGCAGAGCGAGAACTGGCCCCATTGGCACTGGCGGCACTCGCCGCAGGAAATGGTAAACGGGACGACGACGCGGTCGCCGACCTTGAGCTTGGAATTGCCTCGGCCGACTTCCACCACCTCGCCCATGGTTTCATGCCCCATGACGTCACCAGCATGCATTCCAGGAACGAAGCCTCCGTACAGGTGGAGGTCGGAACCGCAGATCGCGCAACTCGTCACCGTGATGATGGCGTCGCGGTCGTCCTGAATGATCGGATCGTCGACCTCCTCGCATCGAATGTCGCCGCTACCGTGCCAGGTCAAAGCTTTCATTTGATATCTCCTAGTGAATGTTCCGTCTGAAAGAGATGGACGGTTACGGCTGTCCGCCGCCGCCGGCCGCACCGTAGACCTGTCCAGTCGCGTAACTCGCCTGCGGGTCGGCGAGCTGTACGTAGATCGACGCGAGTTCCACCGGCTGGCCTGGCCGGCCCATCGGAGTATCGCCCCCGAACTTCTCGAGCTTCTCCATCGTCGCTCCGCCGCTGACCTGAAGCGGCGTCCAAATCGGACCTGGCGCAACGCCGTTTACACGGATGCCTTTGGGCCCAAGCTGCTTGGCCATCGACTTAGTGAAATTCATCACCGCCGCTTTCGTCATCGCGTAGTCGACGAGGTTCTCCGACGGATCGTAGGCCTGCTCGGACGTCGTCTGGATAATGGAGGAACCCGGTTTCATGTGCTTGAGAGCGGCCTTCGTCAGAAGAAACGTGGCGTAGATATTCGTCTTCATGGTCGCGTCGAAGGCGTCGTAGGTGATGTCGCCGATCGACTGCGCCTGCTGCTGCCGGCCGGCGTTGTTGACGAGGATGTCGAGACCGCCAAGGGCCTTCACCGCGTCGTCGACCAGCTTCTCGCAGAAGGCGGCATCGCGAAGATCGCCGGGTAGCGCGACCCCCTTGCGGCCTTCCTTCTCGATGAGAGCGATCACTTCCTTCGCGTCCGGCTCTTCGTCCGGCAGATAATTGATGGCGACGTCCGCACCTTCGCGCGCGTAGGCGATAGCAGCGGCCCGGCCCATGCCGGAATCGCCGCCGGTGATCAGCGCCTTGCGCCCGGCGAGACGGCCTGAACCCTTGTAGGATGTCTCTCCGTGATCGGGCCTGGGGTTCATCTTTCCGGCAAGACCAGGGAACGGTTGGCTCTGCTTCTGAAACGGCGGCTTCGGGTACTTGGTCGTTGGATCTTCCATATGCGCGTTCTCCTGCGTGTTCGAAGCGGACCAGACCGTCCGGGGAAAGACCGACGCCCCAAGCGTCGCGCTTGCCGCGGCCAATACGGAGCGTCGGCTCATAGGAAATGAGTGTTGGGATGTCATCGATGCCCCTTCGGCGTTGGGCGTTCGTGCCCGGAGCACAAACTTCGCTGACGCTTCGATGTTCCCTTCTCCGGGGAACGACAACCTGGTGTCACTTCGTCGAAACAGGAGGCCGCTCACCCGTTGAAACGCGGGCCGCCATACCCGGCGCCGAAGCCTCGGGGGCTCCAAAAGGGAACAGGAGACCTAACGCGGCGTTCTCCTTGCTCTATCCAGGGAGCCGTCATGGCCGGTCCAATTCCATCCGACGCTGACCTCGTTCCACGCCAGGGCAGCCCGAGCCTTCGTCTTCCGTAAGACGGACTCAAGCCCAGGTTCATTAACCCGTTCCAAGACCTGCCTACGAGGCGTTACCGGCCGA
Source organism: Hyphomicrobiales bacterium (assembly GCA_900465675.1). Classification (GTDB taxonomy): domain Bacteria; phylum Pseudomonadota; class Alphaproteobacteria; order Rhizobiales; family Rhizobiaceae; genus Rhizobium. Next base: position 278,821 of record UBJR01000013.1, read on the forward strand.
GCTGGCGAGGATTGCTACAGCCGCCTGGGCACGCCTACAAAAACTTCCGCAAGAGCCGAAAATTGGAAAGGCCGGCCCCGAGCTCAAGGAGCAAGATTAAGACCTCTCGGTCGACTGGCTGGCCGCCCACGACGCCATCCGGCGGCGCAACGGCGACGAGACGATCCGAACGGTCCAATGCAGTTTGACTATTTGTTTTCGGATGCCAACTCGCCCGGCTTGAAACTGCCAGGTTCGTTTGACGAAACAGCCTCGGATCCCGCCTCATCGTCGGCGGATGGAGGAGCCACTCCTTCTGAGTGATCGGATGACCACGTCTGGGGTATGCCCGTAGACGTACGCTTCAGTTCCGCTTCCGCTTCATGCCAGTGCCGCTCGTGCTGTCCTTCCGGCCGGCCCTCGGCCTCCCATCTGCGGTATGCGGTTTTCCTAATTTCTTCGTCGTCCATCGTCGTTTCCAATCCTGGGGTAGGCGCCGTTAGCCCGTCGCGTCTTGCCGCTGGCGCCGAGCGGCGCTTCGCGGACTCCGTGCGATCCGGCCCCGTCGATGCGCCTCCGTCACGCTACCGTCGGTTCCGCGCATCAGTTGCGCGAGTTCAGCAATTCGCGGAGGCGGTTCTTGTCGTTGACGCCGATTTGAAACCAACGCAACAACTCCTTCGCCGCGTCCCGCGCTTCCTGGCAATCCGGCGTGACGGCCCTCGCCTCGCAGAACTCCTTGACGAGACCTTGCACCATCGAGACTTCATCTGGCCCCAGCGGCTGACTGCCTCGACTGTCGAACGCCTGAAACATCGCATCCTCCTTTGCATCAGCATCCACGCATATAAGAGCCTACGCCGATCTGACGACAAAGCAACGACTTCGCGTGGAACCCGCCCCACGTTTGAGCATTTCGGAGGCATGAGATTCTCATTCCTCGTGTTGTCCGAAGCGGTCGTCCGGGTTGCCGGTCACCGGATCACGGTCGCAGCGACATTCCTGCTCGTAACGCTGTGGTGCGCGGCCGGAATGATGTTTGGCCTGCCGACGCAATGGTTCCTGCTTTCGAACATGATCGGCACGAGCGTTGCCCTGTTCGTCCTTTTAATCATGCAGCATTCGCAAAACCGGGACATGGCTGCGCTGCAGGTCAAGGTGGACGAACTGATCAGGTCAAGCGAAGCCGGTAACCACATGATCGGCGTCGAGCGGCTCGAGGCAGAGGAGCTGTCGCGGCTCGCGTCGGAGCGTCAGGCCGGGGTTTAACCGACCGGCCGGCCTTGCGCTTTTTTCCTCGGCGACGTCCTCGACGCACCCGGCCTTCTCCGCCCGAGGCCTTGCTCATCTCGCAAGCTGCTTGCCGGACAGATTGGCTACCATGGCAGCGAGAAATCGAAAACAAATTGAAGACTGAATTGTCGCAGCCAAGGCCTCCGCCGCGATTTATTTCCTTTCTTCGTCTCGAGAACCCGGCGTTTCCGCCGGGTACTTCTGCGTTGAATTAGAAGAAGATCAGCACGTTGGAACAAACGGTTGTGTTGCGGGTTCGGGAGGCACTCACAGATCCGTGAACGAAGGAACAAAGCCATGACCGAACCTGTCTCCACAGTCGCGCACGTCCAAATCCGCGATGCCAACCCCTATCTCAACGCCGCGCTGACCAAGGTCTCATGGGGAGCAGTTTTCGCCGGGGTCGCAGTCGCCCTCGTCGTCCAGCTCCTGCTAAACCTGCTCGGCGCCGGCATCGGCGCTGCAGTCATCGATCCCGGCACGAGCGACAATCCGAACGCCACCACCCTCTCCGTCAGCACGGCGCTGTGGTTCGTCGTGAGCGGTCTCATCGCTTCGTTCGTCGGCGGATATGTCGCCAGCCGTCTTTCCGGCCGGGCGGTCCGCTCGACGGGCGCGCTTCACGGTCTGACCACCTGGGCCGTCACCACGCTCGTCGTCGTCTATCTCTTGACGACGTCGGTTGGCGCTCTCGTCGGCGGTGTCTTTACGGGGCTTGGAGGTATCGTTTCCAGCGCAGGCTCGACTGTAGCAACGGCAGCAACGACCGCCGCTCCCGCTCTGGCGACAGCGAGCGATCCTATGGCAGGTATCGAGCAGAACATCCGGGAAGCCTCCGGAGGCAACGATCCGGCCGCGCTCCGTGACGCGGCGGTCGCCTCCGTGCGCGCTGCTATCACCGGCGATCAGGCGAAGGCCGAAGAAGCCCGGAACCGGGCAGCCGACGCCATCGCCAAGGCTCAGAATATTCCCGTCGATCAGGCCAAGCAGCAGGTCGCCCAGTATGAGCAGCAGTACAAAGACGCGGTCGCCAAGGCGAAGGAGCAGGCAACCGAAGCGGCGAAGACTGCAGCTACGGCTTTCTCGGCCGGAGCGATCCTGGCGTTCATCGCCCTGGCCGTGGGCGCTATCGCGGCGTGGATCGGCGGTTCAGTCGGCACGACGCATGTCGGCCGCGACGACGAAACGTACATCACGCGTTGACCTTGAATGCCGAGGGCCGCATGGCACTCGGCGAGATCATCGAGAAAGGAAGCCAGGAGCTTGCTTGTTTTTCGGTACTGCGGCCGACCCAACGGGCTGCAACTCGCCAATGAAGGAAATGCAAAAATGATGAGTGGCCCACTCAAGGCGCTTTTAGGCGTCCTCGCCGTTGCCGGCTATCAAAACCGCGACAAGATCGCCGATCTGCTTCGCGACATTCGGAATCAACCCCGTGATGGCACATCCACGCCCCAAGGCGAGCGCCCAGGCCAGCCGGCTGACGGACTGGGCGGTCTGTTCCGCGGACCCGGCGGGTTCGGCGACCTTCTCGGCGGCCTGACGACCGGTGGCATCCTGAGCGGCGGTCTGGGCGACCTCCTCAAAACCTTTCAACTGAACGGCCACGGCGATAAGGTTGAATCGTGGATCAAGCCCGGACAGAACACCGAGATCGACGGTGGCCAGCTTTCCGAGGCTCTCGGCCCGGACTTCCTGAACGAGCTCGCGGCGAAGACAGGGCTGTCGCAGCAGGAGATTCTCGAGCGTCTCAGCCGCGACCTCCCGAGGGCGGTCGACGACCTAACGCCAGGCGGGCGGGTTCCGGATGCACAAGAAGCGGAGACCCCTACCGCCAGCGCAACTTCGGGGACCGGCCCCACAACGACTGTCTGACATCATGGCAGATGGCGAGAACTCCTTAACACCGACCAAGATGTCCGAGCTTCCTGAAGGCGTCCAGGACCACGGCACCTTTCAGCGTCGGTTCTGGATCGCGCAACGAGTGGCATGGGTCGGGTTCACGCTAATCCTTCTCGCCTGCCTGCTCGGCCTTCTCGGTCGTAACGGAGTCTTTTCAGCGGAAACGGTCGCGTCTTCCGGCGGTGAAATCGAGATACCCTCCATCTCGCGTTGGAACGCTCCGGATGAAATGCGGGTGACGCTCGTCTCCGGAACCGCCGATCAGACGGTGTATGTGGATGCGAGGTTCCTCGAGGCCTTCTCCGTCGAAGGCATCGACCCTCCTCAGAAAGATATCCTCCGGAAGGACGGCCGCATCGGCTACGTTTTCGGCTCGGACCCCTCTGCTACTTCGAAGATCGTATTTCGTCTGCAGACGCAGCAGCCGGGCCTGCGCTCTTTCCTCGTCGGGATTGGAGACGACGTCGGCGAGCACTCCACCGTCATACTGCCCTAGGAGCCACCATGGACGCCGTCGTTCGCGGTCTTGCGATCTACTTTACGCTGCTCGTCATCATCCGTCTCTCAGGACGGCGCACCCTCGCACAGATGACCCCCTTCGATCTCGTCATCGTCCTGGTGATATCGGAGACGACGCAGCAGGCCATGCTCGGCGAGGACTTCTCGATCACGAACGCCATCCTGCTGATCCTGACGCTTTTCGTCACCGATATCGGCCTTTCCTACATCAAGCGGTGGTCGCCCAAAGCGGGACATGTGATCGACGGCGTGCCGACCGTGCTGGTGACTGACGGAAGATACGACGAACGAGCGCTTCGCGGCTCTCGACTCGACAAGGAGGACGTCATGGAAGCGGCAAGAGCCCAGGAAGGTATTGAACGTGTCGCCGATATCAAGTTCGCCATACTCGAGGTGAGCGGCAACATAAGCGTGATCCCAAAGAAGGATTCCTGACGCGCCGGAGGATCCCGGCCGCTTTACAGGTCCATTACGCGCATACCGCAGCCGGCTTGCGATGAAACAGCACGGGCGAGCGGTCGAGAAGGTGCTCCTACGTCGATTTCACACTTCCAGCTATGTCTTGGCCGCTTCGAGCAGCGCCCTCGCCAACTCCTCGACGCCGTGAGGCTTCCGCAGAAGCGCCGTCCTGCTCTCATCCTCCAGAACCGGCCCATTGTCCTGACCGGTCGCAAAGATGATCGCGACGTGCGGCCAACGCCGCCGAACCTCGCGGCATAGGTCCTCGCCCGACATTCCGGGAAGGCCGAGATCGGAGATGAGGATGTCGATGGCGCCCTGCTCTAATATCGGAAAGGCGGCTTCGGCGGATTCCGCCTCAAGGACCTCGCAGCCCAGCTCCGCCAGCATGTCGGCCTCCGACATCCTGATCAGGTCGTTGTCTTCGACGAGAAGTACGCGCCGCTTGGTCCCGTCCCCTTGAAGCACGGCACTCGCCGAGACCTGCAGGTCCCCTGCGAATTCGTCCTGGGTCGGATAAGTGTCCCCCGCGGATTCCTGCATTGAAGCCGCCTTCGTCTGGCGGGAGTTGTTGAGGATGTGTCTGATCTTCCTTGCCATAGCCTCTCGGCTGTACGGCTTCGATAGAAGCTCGACGCCGACGTCGAGCTTTCCGCCGTGAACGATCGAGTTCTCGGTGTAGCCGGAGGTGAAAAGGACGGCGAGGTCGGGCATCCGCTCCCTCGCCTGCCTTGCCATCTCAGACGACTTCAACGGGCCGGGCATGACAACGTCGGTGAACAGCAGATCGATGGGGATGCCGCTCTCGACAATCGTAAGCGCGGCCGCCGCATCCTTGGCCTTCAGGACCTGGTAGCCCAGGTCCGTCAGCATCGCCACGACCGTCTCGCGAACCTTTTCATCGTCCTCTGCGACGAGAATGGTCTCCGTGCCGCCGACGACCGGGCCATGATCAGCAACGACCTGCATGTCCTCCTGCTGATAACTTCTGGGGAAATAGATCTTGACGGAGGTTCCCTCGCCAATTTCGCTGTAGATCTTCACGTGGCCGCCGGACTGCTTGACGAACCCATGCACCATCGAAAGACCGAGACCCGTTCCCTTGCCCACCGGCTTTGTGGTGTAGAACGGCTCGAACACCTTGGCGACGACTTCCGGCGGCATGCCGGTGCCTGTGTCCGTGAGGGCGAGCATGACGTACTGGCCCGCCTCGACTTCGGCGTGCTGCCCGGCGTAGGTGTCGTCTAGGAAAGCGTTGCCGACCTCGATCGTCAGTTTCCCCGTGCCTTCCATTGCGTCTCGCGCGTTGATCGCCAGGTTCAGGATTGCATTCTCGACCTGGACGATGTCGACGAACGTATTCCAGAGACCACCGCTTCTAATGATCTCGATCTCGATCGCTTCTCCAAGCGTCCGCTGCAGCATGTCTTCCATGCCGGCGACGAAGCGCCCGATATTGACGACCTTCGGCTCAAGCGGCTGTCTGCGGCCGAAGGACAGAAGCTGGCTTGCGAGCTTCGAGCCGCGGGCGACGCCTTCGAGCGCGTTCGCAACCTTCTTCTGAGCCACCGGACTTCCCGCAACGTCCTTGCCGAGGAGCTGGAGATTGCCCGAGACGACCTGCAGGAGGTTGTTGAAGTCATGGGCGATCCCGCCCGTCAACTGGCCGATGGCCTCCATCTTCTGAGACTGGAGCAGCGCCTGCTCCGCAGTCTTCGCGCGTTCCACCGCCTCGTCGATCAGCTCCTGCAGCCGGGCGTTCAACCTTTCGAGCTGCTCTTCGGTCGCCTTGCGCTGCTCGATTTCCTTTTGCGCGGTCTTGAACAGGCGCGCGTTCTCGAAGGCGACTGCCGCCTGCCTGGCGACGGCCTCGACGAGAGCTTCATGATCCTGTGTGAACCGGCCGGTCTCTGCATGACCGAAAAACAGACCGCCCACGACGCTCTTGTCCCCCGCCATCACCGGGACTGCCAGATAGCTCCGCACTGGGAGGTGGCCCTTCGGCATGCCCCGGTGGGGTTCGTTCTGACCGTAGCGGTGGTCGGCGGTGATGTCGTCGGATCGGACGACGCCCGTGCCTTCGAACGTCGGCGCGAAGACCTTCGTGTTGCGGGGCATTGGAAACTTCGAGAACTCCGAGCGTGGGACGCCGGAGAGGGTGTAGAGCATGTAGCTCTCGCCGTTGTCATCCGTCACGTTGTAGAAGAACGCACCGAACTGGGCGCCCGTTAGCTCCACTCCGGAATCGGTGACTGTCTGCACGAGCTGGTCGAGATCGAGCTCCCCGGCCAGCAGCCCGGCTGTCTTGTTGAGGCTCTCCAGTCGTTCGGCCTGCCGACGAAGACCTATCGTCGCCTCGTGCCGGATCCTTGCGAGCTCGAGATTCGAACGAACGGTCGCTGCCAGTTCGCGGGCGGAGAACGGCTTCACAAGATAGTCGTCGGCACCGGTCTCCAGACCGTCGACGCGTTCCTCTNNCGCCCGCGCGGGCGGAGAGCGCGATGACCGCGAGATCGCGAAGCCCCGCATCCTCGCGGATTGCCTTGATGAGGCCGATACCGTCGAGGCGCGGCATCATGATGTCGGTCAGGAGAAGGTCAGGCCGGCTTTCGCGGATGCTGTCGAGGGCTGCCTGGCCGTCCTCCACGACGTCCACCCGATAGCTGCCCGACAAAAGCCTGCGGACGTAGTCACGCATGTCGGCGTTGTCGTCGGCCACGAGAATTCGCGGCGCGCCCTGCGGGGCGGAAGATACGGGTTCTTCGGAGTTCGAACGGACGGAGCCGCCTTCTGGAAGCCATCGCATGGCTTCCTCGACGTAAGCTTCCGCACGCACGGCCGTCGCCCTTGCAGGTTCCTCGACCTTTCGTGGCACCGCGCCAGTACGGTCCAGGGGAATGGAGACGGTGAAGCAAGTTCCCTCGCCCTCGCGGCTCTCGACTTCCACCTCTCCGCCGTGGAACCGGACAAGCTCCTGCACCAGGGCAAGGCCGATGCCGCTGCCCTCGATGGAGCGGCCTCGCGCCCCTTCAACACGGTGGAAGCGCTCGAAGAGCTTCGGCAGTTCCGCAGCGGCTATCCCTGTTCCCGTATCGCGGACGGAAAGCAGCGCCATGCTGTCTCGCTCCGTAAGATCGACGGAGACTTCGCCTTCCAGGGTGAACTTGAAGGCGTTGGAGAGCAAATTAAGGACGATCTTTTCCCACATGTCGCGGTCGACGAGCACAGGCGCCGACAGCGGCCGGCAGTCGACATGAAAGCGGAGCCCAGCCTTGTCCATCGCAGATCGGAAGTTGCTTGCGAGATCGGCCGTGACTCTTGCCAGATCGACGGCCTCCAGGTTCGCCTGCGTCTTGCCTGCTTCGATACGAGAGAAGTCAAGAAGCGAGTTGACAAGCTTGAGCAGCCTTAAACCGTTGCGATGGACGATCTCGACCCTTTCACGCTCGCGCGTTGGCAGGTGCGGATCAGCCAACGCGTCCTCGACCGGTCCGAGCATCAGGGTGAGCGGGGTTCTGAACTCGTGGCTGACGTTGGAGAAGAACGCGGTCTTCGCCCTGTCGATTTCCGCCAGCGTCTCCGCTCTTCGACGCTCCTCCTCGAAGGCGCGCACGTTGGCGATCGCCGTTCCCAAGTGGGCTGCCGCGCGGGCCACGAAGTTCTCGTAGTCGTCGTCCAGAGCGCGCCGGGGGCTGATGCCCGCCACGACGAAGCCGGCTGGCGACCCTCCGTGCGCCGCTCCGCCGAACGGCGCGAGCAGCGCACGTTCGACAGGTTCCGGCCAAACCCGACTCGGGATCTCGACGCCCACCTGCGCGGAAAGGTTCTCAACGGAGAGAGGCCCCTTGTTCCCGAGGAGCAGGTCCACGGGCCAGTCGAAAGACGGCGCCTCCATTCCTGCCGTACCGACGAGTTGCGGCCCGGCATGATCCGATTGAAGTCGGTACATGAGGAAGAACGGGATGTCGTTTGCATTTGACCCGAGGACTTCGACCGCGGCGCTATAAACCTCGTGCTCCGTCCGGACGCCGGCGACGCGTTCGGCGAGCTCGCGCAGTGTGCGCTCGCGCCGCTCCCCGATGACCCTGAAGGTCGTCTCGACGACAGCATTGAAGATGCCTTCGACAGCGCCGTTCTCGCCGCGGATGGGGCTGAAGGTGAAGTTGAAGTAGCATTCCTCCGTGTAGCCGTGCCGATGCATGGGCAGGAGCTGGTCCTCCTGCCAAACTCCCTCGCCCGTCGTCTGCACGCTCTCAAAGAGCGGCCCGATCGCGTCCCAGATCTCCGGCCATACTTCCCGCCCAGCCCGTCCCAGCGCCCAAGGATGTTTCTCGCCCGGTATTTCGCTCCAGGCGTCGTTGTAAAGGAGCGCCAGTTCCGGCCCCCAGTAGATGGCGATCGGATAGTTCGTTCCGAGACAGATGCCAGCCGCAGAACGAAGGCTCTGCGGCCAGGTCCCCGGCGGCCCCAGCGGCGTCGACGACCAGTCGAGCGAACGCATGAGAGCACCCGCCTCGCCGCCGCCTGATAGGAATATGTCCGCATGTTCCTGCCGGGGTGGATGTTCGGGCGACTGTTGGTTCACGGCTACCTCTGGATACAAGATTCGCTGGCACGTGTCAGGAAGCGCTTGTTCTAGCGGAACATTTCCACCTTGTCAGCAGGCCGGACGCGGCGCTTGTGTGGATCGAAACAGCGGCAAACATCGATAACGCAGGCGGGCATGCGTGGTGACCCGGCGGCATTTACCCGGAAACGCGGAACCAGAGATGGCCCGCTTTCCTCGTAACAGTCGGAAACCGCCACCCGCCGACGAATTTTGTCGCTATGCGTCGTCGATACGGAACCGCGGCGCAGCGTCCGCGTTAAACAAGCACTCACGGACACGTGATCGTGGGGGCGCAGCTCAAGAATCCTTCCCAGCCCGCTAGTTGAGTACGTACCGCGGATTCTTGACCGATCAGACGCCACGGCCTGTTCAAAAGGAAGAATTGATTGAGCATCTTCGACCGTATCAAACACGCGATCTTTCGCGAAGCCCACGCTGCGCCCGCGTCCGAATCTTCCAGCCCGTCAGCCCCGTCGGCTTCGGCGCCTTCGGCCGCCCCTGGATCTTCAGTGTCTGCATCGCCAGCTCCGGCCACTCCCGCTTCGTCGGCGACCACATCGGCCCCCGCCGCATCGCAGTCAGCAAGCCCGACGCCTGCACCGACATCTTCTTCGGCAGTCAGCACTACCTCCGTCGATGTCGAAAGCATTTTGAACGCGGCCGTGAAGAAGTCCGGCCAGAAGCTCGACTGGCGGCACTCCATTGTCGATCTGATGAAGGCGCTTGGCATGGACGCGAGCCTGGACGAGCGGAAGGAGCTGGCCCAGGAACTCGGCTACTCGGGTGACGCTCATGATAGCGCGAAGATGAACACCTTCCTTCACAAGGCCCTCATGAAGAAACTTTCCGAAAACGGCGGCAAGGTGCCGGCCGACCTGCTCGACTGACAGTGAACACTCAGACCTCAACCTCAACCATAATGGAGAGATAAAATGGCGACCACCAAGACACTGGACGACCTGTTCCTCGACACGCTCAAGGACATCTACTTCGCCGAGAAGCAGATCCTGAAGGCCCTTCCGAAGATGGCGCGTGCCGCCCAGTCGGAAGAAGGCAAGGCGGGCTTCCTTCAGCATCGCGACGAAACCCAAGGCCAAATCGAACGCCTGGAGCAGGTCTTCGAACTACTCGGCAAGCCGGCACGCGGCAAGACCTGCGAGGCAATCCAGGGCATCATCTCCGAAGGTGAGGAGATCATCGAGGAGTTCAAGGACTCCCCGGCTCTCGACGCTGGCCTGATTTCTTCGGCGCAGGCGGTAGAGCACTACGAGATCGCCCGCTACGGCACGCTCATCGCATGGGCAAACCAGCTTGGGCTGAAGGACGCCGTTCCGCTTCTCCAGGCCAATCTCGCCGAGGAAGAGGCGACCGATCAGAAGCTCACGCAGCTCGCCCAGGCGTCTGCAAACGCCAAGGGCAAGAGCAAGGCTGCCTAAAGCCCCTAAACTTTCGGGAAGGCCGTCCATCGGGCGGCCTTTTTGATATCTGGCAACTCACCTCGGGGACAACCATGGCAAAGCGTACGACACGGGCCTCGAGCTCGACCTCACAGACCGACACGGTCACCATCCACGACCAGCAGCTTCATCGCGGCGCTGGAGGCGAGCTTCACCAGATCGCAGAAGACGTCCACGATGTACTGACCACCTCGCAGGGCGGACCGGTCGCCGACGACCAGAACTCGCTTCGCGTCGGAGCGCGCGGACCGCTCCTAATCGACGACTTCCACTTCCGCGAGAAGATCTTTCACTTCGACCACGAGCGCATCCCGGAACGCGTCGTGCATGCGCGAGGCTATGGCGCCCACGGCTTCTTCGAGACCTACGACTCCTTGTCGGACGTGACCCGTGCAGACATCTTCCAGCGAGCAGGCGAGAAGACGCCGGTCTTCGTCCGCTTCTCGACCGTGGCGGGCAACAAGGGATCTGCCGACCTCGCCCGCGACGTACGCGGCTTCGCCGTGAAGTTCTACACGCAGGAAGGCAACTGGGACCTCGTCGGCAACAACATCCCCGTCTTCTTCATTCAGGACGCGATCAAGTTTCCAGACATGGTGCATGCCGCCAAGCAGGAGCCGGACCGGGCATTCCCGCAGGCGCAGACTGCGCACGACAATTTCTGGGATTTCATTAGCCTGACGCCGGAAAGCATGCACATGGTCATGTGGATCATGTCCGACCGGACAATCCCTCGCTCCTTCCGTTTCATGGAGGGCTTCGGCGTCCACACCTTCCGGTTCGTCAACGAGAAGGACGAATCCACGTTCGTCAAGTTCCACTGGAAGCCGAAGCTCGGCCTGCAGTCCGTCGCCTGGAACGAAGCGGTCAAGATCAACGGCGCCGACCCCGACTTCCATCGCCGCGATCTCTGGCAGTCGATCCAGTCCGGCAACTTCCCGGAGTGGGAACTGTGCGTGCAGCTCTTCGACCAGGAGTTCGCCGACAATTTCGACTTCGACGTCCTCGATCCGACGAAGATTATCCCGGAAGAGATCCTGCCGGTGAAGCCAATCGGCCGTCTCCTGCTCGACCGCATGCCTGACAACTTCTTCGCGGAGACCGAGCAGGTGGCATTCATGACGCAGAACGTCCCGCCGGGGATCGACTTCAGCAACGATCCGCTGCTGCAGGGCCGAAACTTCTCCTATCTCGACACGCAGCTCAAACGCCTTGGCGGTCCGAACTTCACGCACCTTCCCATCAACGCGCCGAAGTGTCCCTTCCACAACTTCCAGCAGGACGGGCATATGGCGATGCGCAACCCGGTCGGCCGTGTGAATTACCAGCCGAATTCGTTCGGAGAAGGCCCTCGGGAGTCGCCTGCACGCGGCTATCGCCACTTCCCGGCCGAGGAGAACGGCCAGAAGGTCCGGCTGCGCCCGGAGAGCTTTGCCGACCACTATAGCCAGGCCCGCCAGTTCTTCCTTAGCCAGACGCCGCCGGAGCAGCGGCACATCGCGATGGCGCTCACGTTCGAACTCAGCAAGGTCGAAACCGCCGCGATCCGTGAACGCATGATCTCGCACCTGTTGAACATCGACGACACGCTCGCGACGACCGTCGCCCAGAAGCTCGGCATCCAGAAGATGCCGAAGGCCGCGGATGCCGCAATGCCGACGCGACAGGATCTGGAGCCCTCGCCGGCCCTCAGCATCGTTGAACGTGGACCCAAGCGGTTTGAAGGTCGCAAGCTGGGAATCCTTGTCGCTGATGGCGTCGACGCCAAATTGCTCGAAGCGCTGACTGCGGCGGTGAAGAAAGAAAAGGCGATTTTCGAAATAATCGCTCCGAAAGTCGGGGGGGTCACGTCATCCGATGGAAGCTGGATCGAAGCACATCATATGATCGACGGCGGCCCCTCGGTACTCTTCGATGCAGTGGCGATACTGACGTCGCATCAGGCGATCGACGATCTGGTGAAAGAGGCTACGGCCCGAGACTTCGTGGCGGACGCCTTTCAGCACTGCAAGTTCATCGGATACGACCAGTCTGCATTGCCGCTTCTTGATAAGGCGGGAATTTCCGGCGCGCTCGATGAAGGAACGCTCCTGCTTTCGAACAACAAGGACGTTGCATCCTTCTTTGAGGAGCTTGGCAAGCTGCGCGTCTGGGGCCGAGAACCATCGTTGAAGCTTGGAAAGGCCTCGCCGCCCGTCGCCTGACACGAGTCGGGCGCGGGGTGATCCGCGCCCTTGCTTTCCTGCGCGTTCGACTGGCTGAAACGCACGATCGTACGAGTGGCAGGTACCGCGACGCCAGTGCCAAGTCGGTCAGAAGGCCTCGATCGGGTGCGCAAGGGTGGAGAGCTTCCTGCTAGGAAGTCCTCGGCCGTCTCATGCTGGAGCCGTTACGGGCGATGCCGCAGCGCTCCCGCCTCCAAGAATGGTCCTCGCCTCTGGCTGGAGACCAAACTTGCTTCGTGAAGGCAACGCCGGTTTGGCATTACATCGGAGGAGACAGAGTGGCAGTCACATATCATGTCGGGCCGCACGACGGCGCGTTTGGATACAGACTCGGCGACGTTTGGTCGGACACTTATCCGGACCACGACGCGTCGCTCGCCGCTGCCAAGTCGGCGGCCAAACGCCAGCACTCGGAAGGTAGCGATGCGGAGATAGCGTTCCAGCTTGCGCACGGCGCCGACGCGAGGTCGTCCAAATGACCGTGCTGACAGGCTCTTGCAAATGCGGGAAGGTAAAAGTTGCCGTCCGTGGCCAACCGGTGCGGATCGGCATCTGTCACTGCACGGATTGCAGGCAGGAGAGCGGCTCCGCGTTCACATTCTTCGCAGTCTGGCCATCCGACAGGTTCGAGACCAAGGGCGAGACCGGCGTCTACCAAAACCGACGATTCTGTCCCACTTGCGGATCGCGTATGTTCTCCGCCAATGATGAAGAAGCGGAGATCAAGCTCGGGATCCTCACCGACGCTCCGACGCCTCTGAAGCCGACGTATGAGCTTTGGGTGAAGCGGAGGGAGCATTGGCTGGACCCCGTCGAGGGAGCCGAACAGCACCAGGAAGATCGCATCTAAGGCGGAGATGGTGTCGCTCCGCCGTAAGCCGGCAGAGTTCGAAATGGCATGAAGCAAGGGAGGCGCGAACACCTCATGCTGACTGAGCAATCAGGTTGAGAAGTTCGAGCCCGCCTGTCGGCTTCGACACGAAAGCCACTCCGTCTTCGAGGTCGCGGTGCGAGAGCTTTATCAGACCAGATGTAACGATTATCCGCGTGGCTGGCCAGCGGCTGCGGACGGTGAAGACAAGACCAAGACCGTCCATCGATCCGGGCATGTCGATGTCCGTGAAGAGGACGTCGATGTCATTGTTCTTCATCTGAACCATCGCCTCGTCGGCGTTCGCGGCTTCCAAAGTGCGGAAGCCGGCCCGTTCCAGGAAGTCCATCGTATCGAATCTTAGCTGTGGCTCGTCTTCTACGATGAGAACGTTTCCCTCGCCCGCGGACGCAGGCTTGTCTCGTCGCATCTCGATGACTTCCCTGCCGTCGCTGGAGGCGCGTGTCGCTTCGAGGAAGCCGTGCTCCATCGCTGCCTGGCTCCAGTGCTGCTCGTCTTGTCCAAAGGGACGCCCCGCCTGCTCCCACAACGCGTAGGCCCGCTTAGCAATCCAGTCGTTCCGATTGTCCACTTCCAGCTCCTTTCCATTTTCACTAACAACTTAAACCGCGACCTCTTGTCAGGACGGATCGCCGCGTACATGGCGTCGCCTTCCTCGGAGTTGAAACGGCGTAACCTCGCAGGATCACGCTGTGCCCAGAACCGGAAAGTTATGCTTCCACCTTCCAAGAGTGGACCGAACGATAGCTGTGTCACGTGGCTTCAATCCTTGGCAGAAATCCCAAACTGCGGAACTTAGTTTCGGTGGTTAGGTTCCGTTTGCTCCTTGTTCGAAAAAGTACCGGAACGAAATCGACGCCTCCGAGTTTCCACGGCGTCAAATCTCTCCGAGGACTCACATGACGACTCCCCACAAAGGTAGACAGGTGCTTGCAGGCGACTGGACGCGTCTTGGCGCGAACTTCGACGGCGACGGCGTTAACTTCGCAATTTTCAGTGCGCACGCCGAGCGCGTCGAGCTCTGCCTCTTCGACGAGACGGGCAAAACCGAAACGGACCGTATCACGCTTCCGGAATTCACCAACGAGATCTGGCACGGCTACGTGCCCGGCCTCAAGCCTAACGCGCTTTACGGCTACCGGGTCCACGGACCGTACGATCCCGAGAACGGCCACCGCTTCAATCCGAACAAGTTGCTTGTAGATCCTTACGCGCGCGAGCTCGTCGGCGATATCGACTGGGGTCAGCCGCAGTTTGCCTACAAGATGGACGCCGAAGACAAGGACTTGTCTTTCGACGAGACGGACAGCGCGCAGTCGATGCCAAAATGCCGGGTGATCGATCCGGCAGGCTACGAATGGAAGAGCGACGCGAAGCCGGGAATTCCTTGGTCCAAAACGATCTTCTATGAGACGCACGTGAAGGGTTTCACGAAACTCCATCCAGCTATTCCGGAGGAACTACGGGGGTCCTTTGAAGGATTGGGACACTCGAAGATCGTCGAATATATCCGCAGCCTGGGCGTAACGTCCGTCGAGCTCCTTCCGATCCACTGGTTTCCGGACGACGCCCATCTCCTCGACAAGGGACTGAAGAACTACTGGGGATACAACTCGCTCGCCTTCTTCGCTCCGGCCTCGCGTTACTATGGACCCAAGGGTATGGACGGCTTTCGCGACATGGTTCGCGCGTTCCATGACGGCGGGATCGAGGTCATTCTCGACGTGGTCTATAACCACACGGCCGAAGGCAACGAACTCGGCCCGACGTTGTCGTTCAAGGGCATAGACAACTTTTCCTACTACCGGACGATGCCCGACCAGCCTCGCTACTACATCAACGACACAGGAACCGGGAACACGGTCAACACCTCCCACCCGCGCGTCCTCCAGATGGTGACTGACAGCTTGCGCTACTGGGCGCAGGAGATGCACGTAGACGGCTTCCGTTTCGATCTGGGCACCATCCTCGGCCGCGAGCCCGAAGGATTCGATCAACGTGGCGGGTTCTTCGACGCCGTCGGACAGGATCCGGTGCTGTCGAAGCTGAAGCTGGTCGGGGAGCCATGGGATATCGGCCCCGGCGGCTACCAGGTCGGCGGCTTTCCGCCAGGCTGGGCCGAGTGGAACGACAAGTACCGCGACACGGTACGCGACTACTGGAAGGACACGGACGGCACCACCGGGGACTTTGCAGCGCGTGTGCTGGGCTCCGGTGACGTATATGATCTCCGCGGCCGCAGACCGTGGGCCGGCGTGAACTTCATAACCGCACATGACGGGTTCACATTGAACGACGTCGTTTCCTACGACAAAAAGCACAACGACGCCAACGGCGAGGACAACAAGGACGGCCACAGCGACAATCGCAGCTACAATTATGGGGTCGAGGGTCCGACGGACGACGAAGGCGTCAACGACGTCCGGGACCGGCAGAAACGGAATTTCCTTTCGACTTTGTTTCTATCGCACGGAACGCCCATGCTGCTGGCCGGAGACGAATTCGGCCGGAGCCAGATGGGCAACAACAACGGCTACTGCCAGGATAGCGAGTTGAGCTGGGTGCATTGGGAGAACCTGCCGGAATCGGCGGATCAACTTCGCCAGTTCGTCACGAGGCTTATCGAACTCCGTCAGGGAAATTCCATTCTCCGTCGCGATAGCTGGCGCGACGGCACCACGGTGACCTGGCTGAATCCGGGCGGGGGCGAGCAGACAGAAGAGCATTGGGCCGACCAGGGCAGTACGACGATCGGGCTGCGCCTGACAGCGCAGAGTTCGTCGACGGAGGGCATGACCGACGTGCTCATCTTGTTTAACCCCCACGACGGCGTCGTCGAGTTCAGTTTGCCCGAAGGTCCCGAGGAAGGATGGGTCGTAAAGCTGACGACGGCAGATCCTGCGAGGGAGAGCGAAGAACTCAAGGACGCTCAAACCTACGGGCTGGCCCCGCGCAGTCTTGTGCTGCTGTCGACGGGCGCATGAACCCGTGCCAATCGCGATAGGCGTGATGAGGAAGGCGGGCTCCGCCTTCAGACCGGGGCGGGTTGGCTGAGAATAGATTGTACGGTTTCGGGAACGGTGACTTTCACGAGTTGCGGCCAACGTCACCGCCGCCGCATGGAACAAGAGATGATCGCCGAGGTTCATGGGTATCAGCGATGCGAGAAAACGACCCGCCCCCAGAGCACGCGGGTAACGCTCAAAACAACCGTCGGTCGTCATCGATCGCATGTTAACCGCAAGCAATAGAACACCTGCGAGGACATCATGACCAAAGTACAAGCGTCTTTAGACACACCGAACCAGCATCCGGGCCTGGAGCCACCAATCAACGAGTCGAGCGAGCAGCAAGGCATGGCACCTGCGCCCGACGACATGGATAGGCTGATGCCGATAGGCAATCCCGGCGTTCGCGTTGGTGACAGTCGAACCCTCACCGACGATGAGCGCAATGAATGGATAAGCAAACGCGCTTACTCACTATGGGAGCATGCGGGCCGACCTGAAGGCCGAGACGCCGAACATTGGGAACAAGCGATTTCGGATTACGACGAAAGGGATGGGGCTGCCAACGTCGGGTCTCCTGAAACTTCCCGCGATACTTAGTCGACCCATTCAGCGGTTTATTCTGTTCCCGCCCGTGGTGTCTTGCATCGCGTAGTGGCGGAAAGGCTTATCATCTACCCATGGAGACGTATGGATGAATTACATCTGGCTTTTAGTGGTCGCGGGCGGCGCCGGCCTTCTAGGCTTCGCGCTAGCCTTCGGAATGATGAAAGAGGACCCGAGGCGGACTGCATTCGCGCTCCTTGGCGCGGTTTTCTTCGCCATCGTTGCGGTCGGAGTTTCCTCACTTGTGACGTCCCTCGCGACAGCGCCGATCCAAGCTGCCGACAGGGCGCATTCCGAAGAAAAGCTTCCTGCTGGTCCGGCGCATACCGAGGAGCTGCCTGGCAAGTGACAGTTCGTTGATCGCTACTACGGCAGTCAGGCTAAGACCTTCGCGACGATCGCTGCCTCGATAAATGCGCTTCGAGCGAGAGCCGGACTGCCGCGGTTGGTGATCGCGTCCACGCACCGCCTCTTTGCCACGACAAACTCTGGATAGCAATTTGATGGCCAGCGATGAAGAAGTTCTGAGAGCGCCGCGTCTGGACCATCGATCCGCTCGCGGAACCCTTCGCCTGTCCGCACAAAAACGGGAGGCTCCCAGATAACGTGAAAGTTGACGTCGATGACCTTCTCCACATCGGACCCCCGTTTTTACGCACCGCACTAACAACGTCAACCGCGCAAAGTTCCTCACTTTGGGGCTCGCCAACGCGCGAGACGTCGGGCGGACTGCCTAGTTCCCCAGGGTATCAGTACCACCGAAGCTCCTAGTGTCGGGTGGCAGTTGCTACCGAATTGCGCACTAATGGTCGGCCGGTAGCATTCTAATCGTCCGTCAGGCATTAAACGGACGCCGTGAGCGCGTCGCGCAACTGCGACTGAGTGAACTGCATTGGACGCCGCATGACGCCTGGATCCGCACCTGAGGAAAGCTCGGCGTACCCGGTCGCGAGAACGTGTCCAACTCCGGGATGGCGTTCGGCGAGCTCGCGGATCAGGTCGGCGCCGAGCAGGCGGGACATGGCATGGGGACGGCTGCCCGGCTCGCGTCGAGCATCGATGCGTCTGGCGAAAAAGTCCTGTCAGGCAGCAAGCATATCCTGCATTGTTCGACATAGTCTGGCGAGGTCGTACGGCTTAGAGAAGAAGACGCCGCGGTCTGGGATTTCCGTTTTGGATGGGCGCTGCTTGCCCGACACGACGATGATCTGGATCTGCGTCCAGCGGTCATGAACCGCAGCCGCGAGGCGTAGACCGTTCATCGAGCCGGGCATGTCGATGTCCGTGAATAGCAGCCGGATATCCGGAACCTTTTCGAGAAGCTCAAGGGC
Organism: Hyphomicrobiales bacterium; assembly: GCA_900465675.1. Taxonomy (GTDB): domain Bacteria; phylum Pseudomonadota; class Alphaproteobacteria; order Rhizobiales; family Rhizobiaceae; genus Rhizobium. The sequence continues at coordinate 297,101 of UBJR01000013.1, forward strand.
CTCGTCTGCGTTGCCCGCTTCGACTGCTTCGAACCCCGCTTGCTCGACCACGTCAACGGCAACCATTCTCACAAATGGTTCGTCTTCCACTACGAGCACTTTATGCGACATAAGTGTTCCTGTCCTCGTCCAGTCGCACCAAACGAGGAAAACAGGTCATGGTTCCTCGTACCCGAAATTAATTTCGAAGTGGAGGCCGTCGGGTCGGTACTCGAAGACAGATCGTGGAGCAGCCGTCGCCGGAAACGCGCGCTCGATCAGGACGCTGCCAAATCCTTTCCTCGTCGGCGCCGTCACCGGCGGCCCGTCAGCTTCCACCCATTGCAGGTCTATCCGTCCGTTCTTGGCAGTCCACGTTATGACGACCGTTCCCTGGTCGACACCGAGACTTCCATATTTGATGGCGTTCGTGGCAAGCTCGTGGATAACGAGCGATAGAGGCAGGGCAACGTCGGCAGACAGGACGACGTCCGGCCCGTCGAACGAAATCCGTCCAGCATCCGACGCGTGCGCCTTCAAGGCTGCCTGCACGACGTCCTTGATCGAAGAGGCCGTTCCTTCCTTTGCGAGAATGAGGTCGTACGTGCCCGCAAGAGCCGTCAAGCGTTCCGAGAACGAACGATATCGTTCGGGGTCGGAGCGGGCGAACGTCTGGCGGGATATCGCCTGGACAAGCGCGAACCCGTTTTTTACCCGGTGGGCTAGCTCCCGGACGAGTAGCATCCGCTCTTCCTCGGAGCGTTCGGCCTCCGAGCGTCGCGCGTCGAGCTGGTCGAGGAGGTCGTCGAGGTCCGCGCCGACGGCGTGGAGTTCGTCGGAAGAATTCATTCCGGTGCGGGCGCCGCTCTCGCCCGCCTTCCAACGGCGCATGACCTCGCCGATACGCGAGATGGGCGCGAGGATGACCCGGTTGCCGACGTAGAAGGACAGGACGAGAGCTGCCAGCGCGCCCCAGGCGATGCCGAGCGCGTTGATGATCGTCGACCTGTTGATGGGGGCGAAGGCTTCGACGGTGGAGAAGCCAGCGCTGACGTACAACGGGCTGCTCGGCAGAGCGATCGGGCGGTAGCCGAGCACGCGTTCAGTGCCGTCCTGGCTTCGGACTTCCACGACGCCCGGTTGGTCAGCATGGATGAGCTTGAGGAAGCTGTCAGGGATCACCGTTCCGACGAAGCGTTCCGGAAGCGGAACCCGTGCGACGATCGTCCCCTCGCTGTCCGCGAGCGTCACAGCATTGCCAGGCGCGACGCCGCGCTCGGTGATGCGATTCTGGAGCCAGTCGAGGCGGATGCCGCTCACCACGACACCTATGACAGCGTCGCCCTCCAGAAGCGGCATCGCCAGCGGCAGCACCGCCTCGCCTGTCAGCTTGCTCTTGGTATATGTGCCAACGACGAACGCTTTCGTCTCGACCGCCTGGTGGAGGTACTCGCGGTCGGCGAACGTCGTACCAGCCGGGATCTCCATGCTGCCGCATACGGAGCTGCCGTCGGGCCGGAGCACGAAGATGGTACGAATGTTCGGCACGTTTCCAGCCAGCGAGTGCAGAGCCTCGTTGCACGTCGGCGCGTCGAGATGCCGGACGGACGGCATCGACGTCACGGCGAGAAGGAGAGAGCGGAGCCCTTCGACGATGCGGTCGACCTCCGAAGACGCCTGTCTGGCCGCCTGCGCGGCCTGCGCGCGCACTTCCTCGCCGCGTTCCTGTCGGATGGCGTACTCGCCGTAGCCCAGCATTGCGACCACGGGGACAAGCGCTGCAACCGCAACCGCTACAAGCTTGAACTTCATCTGGAATCCCCTTCTCCGGCCTAGTTAGCATGTAGGTTCCGGCCTGAGTAGAGGGAGTAGACGGAACGCTTAGATGAGCCGTCCCCCTGCCAAGCAGTCGATGCGGTCGTACATCTCTCGAAAGAGACCAATCTGCAAATCCAGCGCATTGCGGAGAATGGTGCGACAAGCTTCGCGGACGTCGTCGTCCGCGCCGACGAGGCCCTCCTCCAGACTTTCGATGCCTTGACCGAACGTGATTTTGGTCTCCGGGAACCGCAGCGGTTTCTCGGGGTTAGCGGCCGAGGAGATGAACATGGCCCGCTACTACTTCAACATCAGGCACGGAAACACCGTCCTTGACGATCCCGATGGCACGGAGCTTCCGTCGCTCGACCATGCTCTCGTGGAAGCCGAAGACGGCCTCCGGGAGCTGGTAAGCAGCGCTCTCCTCGCCCGCACGCTCGCGCCAGATGCCATGGAAATCGTATCCGAAGACGGCAGTCTCCTGTCGCAAGTCACGCTCAGGGATACCTTGGGCGATCTGACGCGGCGCTCGTAAATCAAGCCGCACGCTATTCCTGGCGGAAATGCCGGGTATTCGTCACCAATGGTTGAAAGACGTTTTCACGCGACCTGTGCCCGGACCATTCTTGCAGGGATCGGTTTTTGGAATGTGGCGGTTGATCAGGACATTCGATACGAGATTGGACTTGCGCGAGGGCGACGGCACTGCGCTCGCCTGCGTCCTCGATCAGTATGCCGCATTGATGAGCCGTGCCGAGCGTCTCCTGCTCGGCAGGCTAACGGGTCGGGTCTGGACCGGAGGCCTCAAGGTTTCCGACGTCAGTCTTTCGGAGCAAGCTCCGAACATAAAGCTGGCATTTTAACTTTGTAATTTTCTCGCCCTCAACATCTGTATCGTAATGCAACATGCTGACGCGGGACGATCCGCGGCGATACCTGCATTGGGACAGTACTATGAAGCGGTTGCGCTCGCCTGAGGACTTGCTGAAGCACGAAACTGTAGCGAAGGCCAGAGAGGCCATTCGGAAGCTCCAGGAGCAGATCGCCGACAAGTTGCTCAAGATCACGGCTCAGGTCGAGGCGGTGGGCGAACATCTGACCCCACGGGAGACCGTGCACTTCGTTCACGCGGCTTGCGAGCTTGACCTTGCCGACGCGGTCGTGTTCGTGAAGGCTTCGACACGCCTCAAAAGACGCGAGGACCTTCTACGCGAGAAGCGTGTGAGCTTCTCCCTGCTGCGCTCGCTCGCCACGACCGACGACGAGACGCGCTTCGAATCCTTGGCACGGATGGAGGCGGGCGCCACGCTCGGTTCGAAGGATGTCGCTGCCATCAGAACCGAATTCAGACGGCAGAAGATGTCGTTCTCGGAGATGCAGTCGAAGATCGGGATGCGGCATGCCAAGTCGGCCGCCACGCGCCGCGTGTCCGAATCCTTGAAGCTGATGGACAGACAGGTCGGCGAAGTCCTGACTAAGGTCGACCTGCTGCAGTCGCGGCTCGCGGACGACGTCCGTGTCCAATTGATGGCGGACGCGCGCGCACTTGCCACGGAAGTGCTTCCTCGCTTCGCAGAGCTCTGGGGTCCGCAGCCGTCGTCGCTCGAAGAAGTCCTCGCGCTTCAGAACGGCAGCAACGAGCGCTCCGTCGCCCTCGCCCATCTCGCCCTTGTCCGCGTTGCAGCAGGCGAATTTGGCGGGATCCACGGTTTTGCGCTCGACAATACCAACGAATTCACCCGCGTCCACACGGCCCTGATCGACTGCTTGCAGAACGTCACCAGCGCGAAGCCTCCTCTCGACTTCGACACGCCCGTCTCCAGGAAGAACCTCGCCAACGTGCCGAGACCCCTTCTTTCCGTAGTCGAGCTGTGCGCCGGCGCAGGGGGTCTCGCGATCGGCTTAGAGAGGGCCGGCTACCACCCGCTCGCGCTCGTCGAGTTCGACAAGAACGCCGCCGCGACGCTCCGGAAGAACAGACCGTTCTGGCCGGTCGTCGAGGCCGACATGCGGACAGTCGACTTCAAGCCGTATAGGTCGGAAGGCGTCGACCTTCTCGTCGGCGGTCTGCCCTGTCAGCCCTATTCCATCGAAGGCCAAGGCCTCGGCGGGGATGATCCTCGCGACCTCCTTATGGAAGGCGCCCGCGCCGTAGACGAGATGAGACCTCGGGCGTTCGCGTTTGAAAACGTATTCGGCCTCCTGAATGCAAGGCACGCCGCCCATCTCGGCGACTTCATGAAGAAGCTGCGAAAATCGGGATACGCCGTCCAGATCATCCGGATGCAGGCCGAGGACTACGGCGTGCCTCAGGAACGGACGCGTATCCTCATTGTCGGGATGAGCAGGTCCGCGATGGGCGCCTTCCGAGCTCCGCCGAAGTTACCCGAGTGGCGCACGAACATGGGCGACGCCCTGATAGATCTCATGAGCGAAAACGGCTGGGCGGGTGCGCCGGCCTGGGCGGAAGCGCTGAGGACTCAGATCGTCGAAAGAAACGGAGTTCTTCATCGCGGCGCAACCGCGTCGACCGTCGTCGGTCGAAAAGGCGGCAGCCGGGACAAGGAGAAGGCACGCTGGGCGGCGAAGGGAATCGACATCCGCAACGTCGCCGACGCCGCGCCGACACAGGAGGAAGCCGATGCGGCCGGCGCCGACTTCCTGCCTTCCTTGACTATTAGGATGCGTGCCAGGCTGCAGGCGTTTCCGGACTACTGGTCGTTCGTCGGCGGCAAGGGCTCGGCGGCTCGCCAGGTGGGTAATGCGGTGCCGCCGCCGATCGGACTGGCGATCGGCCTCGCCGTCCGCTCGGCTCTGACGGGAGCTGCCTTCGACTACGCGACCCTGCTACGTCCAGGCGCGGTACACCCGCCGGAAGAGAGCGCGCGGGAGCTTACCTGGGCGCCGTCACTGGTGCCAGACCTCGACGCCGAAGATGCCCGACGTCGCCAGATGGATCCGGCGGTCTAACCGATCATTAGGGCGGCTTCAGGGTTCGTTCGCTAGCTCATGGATGCGATGCTCGCGTTCTGATTCGACGGGGCTACGGGATGCCCACAGTCTCGCGACTCTCGCGTCCGTGAGCTTCGGTGCAGGAGCCGACATCCTCGGAGGCGATCGTACTTGCCAAGTTAAGAGTGAGCCGCCTTGTAAGGCTTAGCTCGTCGAGCGTCGCCGGCCAGCCGGCCCGGACATGTTCATTGTTCCTCGCCGGCTCGGCCTGGCACATGTCTTATGCCAAGCGTCCTACTAATCAACCTCCTCGATTGAAAGATCATCGGTTGGAAATTCCTCATTCGACACGACGGTTCTGAACCTGGCGGCCACATCAGGAGCGTAACGGGTCAGGTCGGAGCGGAGGCGAAGAAGCGCTAGGTCCTTCCCCTTCACCTCGAGCATGACGTCGAAGTCGAACTCGTCGACGACCCTCGTAAATGTCGCGAACTCGAACGGATGACAAAAGTCGGCGTGCCGCGTCGTCACGGTGACGACGAGCTTCGTGGCCTTCTTCTTCGTGACCCGATCGACAACGAGCTTTTCCTGGAAGTCGGTCCTCGGCGACGAAAAATGGATTTTTGGTTGCTGCCCGTCCGGCCATGTCTTCATGAAGCGAGAGAACGTTTCCTTCAGATCGGCTTGCTCGGGATTCAGACACCAGAGATGGTGATGATCGAAGATCAGCCGGACGCCTGTCTGCTCATGGATCAAAAGCGTGTCGGCCGCAGAGAACCGAATGTCGTCATGTTCGAGAACCAGCCGTCTCCGTACGGGCTCTGGGAGCTTGTGCCACGTCTGCACCCATCGCTCACGGCCTGAGATCACGTCGCCAGGCGCCGCCGACATGGATGACGACGACGGCCTCGGGTCCAAGCTCCATGAGGTCGAGCATCTCGGCCTGGCTTTTAAGATCCCACACGCTTTTTGCGACGAGCTCCGGATCGGGGCTGTTGAGAACAACGAACTGGGATGGATGGAATGAAAGCCGGATATCGAGATCCCTCGCCTTTCTGCCAAGGGCCGCAAGCTCGCTTCTGCTCTCGTGCACCATGCCGTGGGCTTGGGGCATCTCGGGGTGCGTTGCATAAGGAGCAATGTCGGAGGACATCGGCTATCGTCACGAATGGTTGAAACGCAATTTTTCTTCCGCTGAAAAGATTCCTACCTGAGGCGCTTTCGGCCGATCGGCTTTGCCCGGACCATTCTCTCAGGATTGGTTTTCAAGGCTGCGGCGGTTGATCAGGACATTCGATACGAGATTGGACTTGCGCGAGGGCGACGGCCCTGCGCTCGCCTGCGTCCTCGACCAATATTCCGCGTTGATGAGCCGTGCGGAGCGCCTCCTGCTCGGCAGGCTGAAAGCCGGTCGGGTCTGGACCGGAGACCTCAAGGTTTCGTTCTACCAGCACCTCGGACTGTCTTCGACGCATCTCGACATGGCCTACCGGCAGCTTCAGGCGAAGCTCAAGTCGGTCGCGGAGCTTGCGTCGGACCGAGTGAAGCAACTGACGGGCAAGATTGCCAGCAAGCGCACCGATATAATGCGCAAGGACAAGGCTCTTGCAAAAGCTATAGCCGAGCGATCAAAGCTGCCGGAGGAGCTTCAAGTTCTCAAGGGCAAGATCGCCAAGTGGCGCGCGTCGCTCGCCACGGCGAAGGATTCGATGCGCGAGAAGCATCTTTTCGTCCTGAAGCAGCACTGGACCAGTGGCACGCGAAGACGGCGGCCGAGGATGCGATCCGACGTCGCATTCATGCTCTTCGCGCTGCGCTCCACCAGCACAGGCGACGTCTCGGAATCCTTGAACATCGCAAGGCCGAAGCCCAGCGGCAGGCTGCCGATCCGACGATGTGCTTCGGGTCGCGCAAGCTGTTCTTGGCGCAGTTCGCGCTTGCTGAGAACGCCTATGGCGACGTCGACGCATGGCGGAAGGACTGGCAGTCGTCGCGCTCGGCGCAGATGACGATCGACGGCAATGCCTCGAAAGAGAGCGGCAACCAGTTCGCCCGGCTTCGACGACGAGCCGACGGACGTTATGATCTTGAACTTCGCCTGCCGAAGGCATTGGCGCATCTCGCCACTCGGTCGTTCAAGTCCGCCGGGCATGACGTCCACTGCGTAGCCTTTCCCGGACTGTCGTTCAATCACGGCGACGAGGCCATCCAGCAGGCGATCGAGGCGAAGCGCCCGGTGACGCTGAAGTTCCGCCGCGACGACACGTCGTGGCGCGTTTCGGTTTCGGTCGACGACCGCATTGAGCCTGCGGTGGTCGACTTCTCCCGCAGCGCGCTCGGCGTCGACCTCAATGCCGGCCATGTCTCCGCGGCGCTCGTCGACGCCGACGGCAATCCGGTCGAGTCCTTCACCTTCCCATGCGTCACCTACGGCAGATCGTCGGACCAGGCGAAGGATACGATCCGGAAGGTCGCAGCGCAGATCGCGGCGCTTGCCGACCGCCTTGGCGTGCCGGTCGTTTCGGAGAAGCTCGACTTCGCACGGAAGAAGTCTTCGCTGAAGGATTCCGACGATGCGCGCTACGCCCGCATGCTGTCTTCGTTCGCCTACAGCGCCTTCGACGCCGCGCTGGGGTCCGCCTGCCTTCGCGGCGGCGTCGGCCATCGGCGGGTCAATCCCGCCTATACCTCGATCATCGGTCGCGGGAAGTTTGTTCGGCGCTACGGCCTGAGCGTCCATGAGGCCGCATCCGTCACCATCGCCCGCCGGGCGGTGGGCTGCTTTGAGAGACTGCCCCGTTCCGACGATGGCACCGTCACGGTGCCGACGAACGGCTCTGTCCATGTCACCCTCGACCTACCCGTGAGGAATGGTTCGAGGCATGTATGGACGGAGTGGAACGGACTGAACAAGGAGTATCAGAAGAAGGCGCTTGCAGCGCGAGGATCGTCGGGACGCAGGTCCCGACCCGGATGGCGACCCAAGACAGCGTCCGGGCGGAGTGGAGCACCGCTTCATGGTCCTTCGGCGGAGGCGGGACGTTCCCACCAGAAGCCGCTTCAGTCACGCGATCCAGGGGTTGGTCACGTGCCAGGAAAAGGTTCCTGCAATGAAGTCGTCATCGGGTCGAACATTCGTGACGAATACCCGTTTAAGCGGCGCAACCTACACGAAGGAGATTATCATGACTGAAGCACGCCGTCCCACTCCCCCGCATCCCGAACAGCACCAGGAGCCGCCGGGCAAGACCGCGCTCATGGAACCGGTGCCGGATCATGGCGAGCGAACCTACCGCGGCGACGGCAAGCTCAAAGGAAAGGTCGCACTGATCACCGGGGCTGATTCCGGCATTGGCAAGGCGGTCGCCATTGCCTTCGCCCGCGAAGGCGCCGACGTGGTGATCTCATATTTGTCCGAGGACGAGGATGCGCAGGACACGGCACGATGGGTCGAGGAGGCTGGCCGTCGGGCGGTCGTCGCACCGGGCGACATCAAGTCCGAAGATCACTGCAAGGCTCTCGTGAAGCGTGCAGTCGACGAGCTTGGCGGGATCGACATCCTAGTCAACAATGCCGCGTTCCAGCGCACATACGCCGACATCGGCGACATCACTGCCGAGGAATGGGACGAGACCTTCCGGACAAACATCTACGCCCCGTTCTTCCTGACAAAGGCCGCTGTGCCGCACATGAAGGCGGGTAGCTCGATCATCAACACGACTTCGATACAGTCGCGCCAGCCCTCTCCTCAGCTACTAGCCTATGCCTCGACCAAGGGGGCGATTTCCAACTTTACTGCAGGTCTCGCCGAGATGCTCGCCGACAAGGGCATCCGCGTCAACGCCGTCGCTCCAGGCCCGATCTGGACCCCGCTGATCCCTTCCACGATGCCAGCCGAAAAGGCGGCGAAATTCGGCGAGCAGACATTGATGAAACGCGCAGGACAGCCAGCCGAACTTGCGGGCGCCTATGTTCTGCTGGCATCCGAATTGGGAAGCTACATGACCGGTGCCGTCATCCCGGTGACCGGCGGCGAGATTATGATCTGACGCGAAGAGGCGGCGTTGACGACAGCGCCGCGAAACTATCGTCGCTACTAGGTCACAGAAGAGCAAAAGGGCGCTCACCCCGGAGCGCCCGAACCCTCTCGGCTAGGATTGCGGCGGAGGCGAAGAGTGGTTTTCGCAATGTCGACCGAGTCGCGGCGGTAGAGCAAGCTCCTCATGAACGGACGCAGACAGACTTTGCGACATCACGAACCTCTCTACCCTCAAGGCGTGGCCCGTCTAGTTAAGTTTCGTGGACATGATCTGGGGAACGGTTCTCACAAGCCTCGCAAGCGCGTGCGGCTACGCGGCAGTAAGATTGCTCGGGTGAGGACACCCAGTAATCTAGCGTTGCGACGTCATTGCAGCCCGGACGAACCGACGCTGCTAGAGCCGAAAGTTTGTACGAAGCTGGCCGGGATGGTCGGCCGGCCAATCAAGAGCCGAAAACGTCTCCGGAGCCTGACGACCTGCGCCGTCCAATGTGGGGAATGGGGGATCTCCTCACGATCCTGCGTGGTGAGGGATTTTCGACCTCTTCCCGGATTCCCGGTCATGATGCCTTCGTTAGCCCTTGTCCGCAGACGGCCAGTCGTTCGCAGGTTCCTCGACCGCCACGCTGTTGTCGTCGGCCGGATCGGGGTCGCGATCAAGCGCGACCTTAAGGTTTTCAACTTCCTCGACGATGGCGTCGAAGACGTCTTCCTGTTTCGCTCCGGCGACAACGAACGTGTCGACGAAGTCTTCCAACTTGTCGCGCAGGCGCGCTCTCCAGTCATCGGTCATCGCTTCCTCCCCTTCTTGACGGGCTTATCGTCGAGTTCGATCCACACCGGAGCATGGTCGCTGGTGTGCTCCCAGCCACGAACATGCTTGTCGACCTCCGCCTTGGACAACCTCTCGGCAGCCTCCGAACTCAACAGGAAATGGTCGATACGCAGCCCGGCGTCGCGTCCGTATGCGTTCCTAAAGTAGTCCCAGAAGGTATAGATGCGCTCGTCCGGATGCAGATGACGCAGCGCATCAGTCCAGCCCTGGTCGACCAGCTTTTTGTAAGCCTCACGCACCTCCACCCTGAACAGAGCGTCGTCCGTCCACCGCTCGGGCTTGTAGACGTCAAGCTCGGTCGGCATGACGTTGTAGTCGCCCGCAAGGATGACAGGCACCTCCAGCTCCAGCAGCTCGGCGGCATAGTCTTGAAGACGCTTGAACCAGCGAAGCTTGTAGTCGAACTTCGGGCCTGGATAGGGATTGCCGTTCGGCAGGTACAGGCCGCCGATGACGATCCCGTCGACGATCGCCTCGATATAGCGACTGTGCTCGTCTTCCGGTTCACCCGGAAGTCCTTTCCGTGTGAGATGAGGCTGCTGACCCTTGGCGAGGATCGCGACGCCGTTCCAAGCCTTCTGCCCCTGCCAGACCGCGCCGTAGCCTGCGGCCTCGATCGCCTTGATCGGGAACTTTTCCTGCGGCGCCTTCAGCTCCTGCAGGCAGACGACGTCCGGCTCGGCCTCCCCCAGCCATCGAAGGAGGATTTCGAGCCGGCCGTTGACGCCGTTTACGTTGTAGGTCGCAAGCTTCACGGCCTAGTGCCGGATTTCCGCCTCGACCTTCTTGCGCGAGTTCCCGGCCGACTTGACGGCCTTCTTGACCGCGCCCTTGGACACGCCTTCCTTCTTGGCCTCGTAGCGGACTTCGTGATCTTGACCGGCGGCGACCTTTGCGCGATCCTGCGCTCTGCCTCGGGACGTGGTAGACATTCGAATTCCTCCTGATGATTTCGATCATCGAAAAACGGCCGTCGAATCAAGAAGTTCCATGTCCTACGGCGCGAGGCACTCCTCGCAGATGCCGCAGCCGTCGTCGTCCAGGAAGGACGGCGAGCGCCCACAACAAAGACAGGTACGCGCGCCCTCGCCATTCAAGTCGCCATGCTCCGGCGGCAGGATTTCGATTTCGAGGGTAGCGATCATTTCGAGGGCGTCGTCTTCCATCTCGAGTACTCCAGGTTCGAGGACTCCTTTGAGATGGTGAGGCTTTCGACCGAAACAAGAAGACCCTTCTCTCGCCCGGCGATTGCCGGTATGTCGGCTCAATGAGCGACGGAACAGACCAGATGAAGACGCGATATCTATGGACGCTTGATGCGGGCCGGGAGACCAGGAGCGGCCTTGATACGCTTGACGGCCTGTCGGTCACCTTAACGGGCGAACACCTTCCGGGAGTGATGCCGGCCGACTGGATCGTGGCGACCTTGGGGATCGACGAAGACGACGCCGGGATTGCGGAACATGTGTCGGCGCACGGATGGTCGCTGCGCGTAAGACGGCTGCTGCATGCTGCCGACGATCATTCCTCGATCTCGTAGACGGCCGCGTTGTCCTGCACTTCGCGCAGGCCTTTGTAAGACGCGTGCCTGAGTTTACCGTCGTCGGTCCAAGCTCGGTACTCGATCTCGGCAATCAGAGTAGGCTGCGCCCACACGACGTTGTTCCGACGGCCATCGTAGTCGATTGGCGCCTTCCGCATCACAAGCTTGTCGAGCATCTCGCACAGCTCCACGGCATCCTTGTATTTGAACCCCGTGCCAACGGAGCCGACGTACTGAAGGTCGTCGCCCTTGCGTGCGGCCAGCAAAAGGCTTCCGACGCCGCCACGGGCGACGGCCGACTTCTCGTAGCCGACGATGAAGAAGCTCTCGGACTGGATGCACTTCACCTTGATCCAGTCGCCCGTTCGGCCGGAGCGATACGGACTGTCCGGGTCTTTGAAGATCACGCCTTCCAGCCCGTGCTCGCATGCAGCGGCGAAGATGGAGAGGGCGTCTCCGTCGATCTGGTCGGAGAACCGTATCGCCCCTTCCCCGCCTTCGAGCAGCTCTTCTAACAGGTATCGGCGGCTGGACAGCTCCATGTTTCGAAGATCGTGGCCGTCGAGGTAGAGCAGGTCGAATGCATAAAAAACGGAATTGCGCGACGCCAGCTTGCCACCTCTACCGCCAAGGGTACGCTGCAGTGCGCCGAAGTCCGACCGGCCCTGCTCGTCGAGGACGACGGCTTCGCCGTCCATGATGGCACTCGCGACACCGAGCTCGCGCGCGGCGTCGGCGACGGACGGGAAACGCGCTGTCCAATCGTGTCCGCCCCTCGTCAGGAACCGGACCCCGGAAGGCTCGATGTGGATTGAACCGCGGTATCCGTCGAACTTGAGCTCCGCGACATAGCGGGGATCGCCCGGAGGTTTCGGCTTCAGGAGCGCCAAGGCTGGCTCGACACGGACCGGCATCGGATCGAGGAGGAGATTGGGCTGCACCGGGTCCCGCCGCTTTCGCGTCCGGCCACGCAGCGGTTTGTCGTCGGCTAGAAGAGGCTGTGAACGCTTGCTCATTTTCCAAACTTTATGAGGAGAAACTAACGAATGAATTGCCCGCTGCCGCGGGGATGCTACATTGACCGAGTGTCGTCCTTACCGGGATGTGCCACTCTCCAACTGCCCCGCTCCGGCGGGCCTTCTTTCGTGGTCAACCGGCTTTCCGCATGTCTGCCATGTCGTCGGGGAGCACGTGCATTCCAGCCATGTGGGCCACGCGCACGAATGCCTCGCGGCGGTGTCCGGATCGATATCCAGCTCCATGGCGTCGAGCGAAATCGCAAGCGCCCGGTGGAATGCCGGATCCGCCTTCGCCGGCTGCGACCATCCGTCGCCGACGAGGAATGCGGCGAGATCGTCGACACAGTACGCCTGCCCGTCCAGCTCCGTCGATCTCGACATGTAGCGGGCGGACAGGGACTTTCAGATCCGAAGTGGCCATCACGCACTACCTTTCGATGTCACAAGCGAATCACATGGGAGCTGATTCGTCGGCGTCGAGTCGTTTTGTCCAATTCAGTGGGACTCAACCCTTGCGACGTGCTACTTTGCTTCATCGCTCGCCACTTTTAAGGGTGCGAGCGGCTGGGAGACCATTCCCCCCTTGCATTCGAGAGGAGGTTCCAGCCATGAACGGCAGTAGCGTCGCAGACTTCAGCAGCAATCGTATACTCAACATCCTTTCAGAAGAAGACTTCGCAGCGATCGGCTCGTCCCTTGAAGAGGTCGACATGCCTCAGGGTTTCATCATGGCCCGTGCCGAGCGTCCGATCGACTACTTCTACTTCCCGTCGTCCGGCTTCGGTTCCGTAATGGTGGTCGGTGAAAATGGCAGGCGGGCGGAAGCCGGCATGTTCGGACGGGAAGGATTCACGCCGCTTGCAGCCGGGCTCGGCGACGACCGGAGCATCTACGAAATCGTCATGCAGGCGCATGGGGGCGGCCATCGCGTACCGATCAGGACGATCTCCAACGCCGTAGTCGCTCGACCGAAGTTTGCGGCGGTTTTGGCTAGGTTCACACACGTCTTTGCGGCGCAGGTCGCCTACACCGCCCTCTCGAATGCCACTGACCACGTCGACCGGCGGCTCGCCCGTTGGATCCTGATGAGCCACGACCGGATCGAGGGCGACGTCATCCGGATCACGCATGACTACATCGCGCTGATGCTCGCCGTAAGGCGTCCAGGGGTGACGACAAGCCTCCACGTTCTGGAAGGCCTTCACCTGATCAAGTCGGAACGCGGGGCAATCACGGTCCGGGATCGTCATGGACTCGAGGAATATGCGGGCAAGTCTTATGGCCGGCCCGAACGGGAATACGAGCGGGTCGTTGCGAGGAGCACGTCCGAGCTGCATCTCGCGACGGGCTGAGCTTCGCACCGGGACAGCTTCGATCAGGCCGCCCTGATTCAGGACCGTAGAGCGGACGCCTGACCGGCTTCGCCGGTCGACGGGGCCGAGCAGTTCGACGAAGATCGAACTTAACGGTGTCTTGAACTGGCGCGGCGCCCCAATCCCGCTCCTCATGACACGGCACCAGACGCTCCCTAACCTGCGGAAGGCATCCGGAAGGTGAAACACGTTCCGGTATCGATGGAGGATACGTCGATCGTGCCGCCATGAGCCTTTGCGATCTCAAGCGCGATATAGAGGCCGAGGCCCAGCCCCTGCCCACCGGAGGAGGCGGCGCCGCGCTTAAACGGCATGAACAGTTTTTCGACGTCGTCCTTAGGGATGGTAGTGCCCGCGTTGTGCACGCTGACCTCCAGGCCATCCGGGCCGTTCCGCCCCGTGATCCTCACGGGATGGCCTTCCAGTCCGTGTGTTACCGCATTCGATACCAGGTTTGAGAACAACTGTGCGATTCGGGCACGGTCGATGACGGCGGACTGTGGAAAGTCTAGTTCGAGATGTATCGCTCGGTCAGGATGCGCCGAGCGGATCTCGTCAGCCACGATCTTTAGCGTCTCGACGAGGTCGGCCTCCTTGAGGTCGAGGGAGATGCCGCCGCCAAGACGTGCGCGGGCGAGATCCATGATGTTGTCGACAAGGCCCGTCATCCGGGAAATGCTTGCCTTCATCAGGTTCAGTAAGAGCGGGCTGCGGTCGGTCCAGCCCTCCTTGAGAAGGCGGTTCGTTCCGGCCTCGACCGCGGCGAGAGGATTGCGTAGATCGTGGCCGAGGACCGCGATGAACTGCTCTCGAAGCTCCGAGAGCTCCCGCTCGCGATCCAGGGACGCCTCCGTCGCACGGAGCCGGTCAGCCGCGTCGAGATGGTGTGCGATGAGCTCTGCAAACAGCTTGAAGGTGCCGATAACCTGCGGATTGTCGACCTTCGCCGGGTTCGGATCGATCGCGCACAAGGTGCCCCAGAAGCTCCCGTCTGCGCGGATGATCGGCATGGAGATATAGCTTCTCAATCCGTAGATTCGTGGCGTGTGGTGATCACTGTAACGGTCGTCCACCGTTGCGTCGTCGAAGACGATCGGCTGGCGATGATCGCGGATCTCGTTGCACAACGTGCTTTCGATGGGAAGCTCGTCGCCAGGCTTCAGCCCAAACCCGACATGATCGAGAGAGCTGCAGGTGATCCAACGCGTCTCGGTGACGCGCGCGATGGCCGCGAAGCCCATCTTCGTCATGAGAAGCGCGACGTCGAGCATCGTGGGGACAGCGGCAATCCCGGCAATAGCCTCGATGTCGGCTCGATGATCGATGGAAGGCAGGTCCGATGACGCCGAAGCGGCTGTTCTCTCCAACTTCAGGCCTGCTGCGAAGCCGATGTTTTCGATGGCCGTCGCCGCCGCCTCGGCGAGTGCCTCCAGCGTCTCAACTTCCCACCGGGTTGGCTCGTAGGGCTGCGACCAGTATGCGCCGATCGCCCCGACCGGCTCTTCCTGAAGGATGGGCACCATCGCCACGGCCCGTACGAACGTGCCGGCATAGAGCTCGAGCGGAATTCGATCGTCCTGCCGGACGTCCGGAACGACGACAGTCTGCCGGTTGATCATTGACCAGCCGGAAATGCATGCGGACGCGGGAAACTTCTCGCCCTTCCACATCGGCCCGATCGCGTCTTCCTCGACGTAGTGACAGAGGTCACCCTCGCGCCGAACGACCGTAATCCCTTCGCATCCCACGAGAGAACGGGCGCTCGCGCGTATCGTGGCGACAACGTCGTCAAAGGTGCGTGCACGCGAAATCGCGGACGTCGCTCTCGTCAGGCTAGCGAGCTGGGTATTGAACGTGGCGGGATGATCCAACAGCGCCATTGTCGTCCTTTCGGTTGCGAGACGATGGCCTCATACATGGAAGGGACCTTCGCACACTCCGGGACGATATGAAAGCGGAATGCGAACTTAAGCAGAACATCGTGCATCCGGCCGCAGTTTTTAGACGGACAACGGCTGCCGACTGAGGCTTATTCCGCTGCCACGCGCGTCCTGTACGCCACGTCCTCCGCCAGAACCAAGCTTGCTGGAGGCAGACGGCCTTCCTCTCCGCGCACCACTGCGTCGATGTAGGAGAGCGCATTCGCCATGCCGTTCATCGTGTATGGCTTCTCGATCGCACCAAGTGCCCCGGCAAAGTCCGGCGGCAGCTTCTTGATGTTGCCGCTGACGAAGATGTAGGAAATGTCCTTCACGGACAGCATGCGGCCGACCGGTGTATGTCGACAACGATGGTGGTCGACCTTCCCCTCCCTTCCAATCGTTGCCCCGACCTGGCTGGCCGACGCCTCGAGCATGCGCCTTCCGAGTTCGGTGCTGACGCGATCCGGCTCCCCCGGCTCGGAGGTGTCTTCGACACGGATAAGAAAGTGTCCGTTGAGCCGGCGCACAAAGACATGGATCTCTCCTCCGCCGTCAGCGAGTCCTCTTAGGACCGCATCGCTCACCAGCTCGTTCACGATCAGCGTAGCGGCGTCGCATTGCGGCTGGAACGAGTACTGGGGACAAGTCCATTGTCAAACGGATGTCGTCTCGCTTGATGGCCTCAACCAGGTCTGTCGTTAGCTCTCTCGCGTTTGGCCCTCGTCTTCGGTCAGCCTCACTTGCATCTTCACGATCGAGGCCATCGTGGCCAAATTGTTCTTCACCCGGTGATCGACCTCGTGAACGAGGATGCGGGCCGCAAGGGACTCCTGAAGGTCGCCGGTCCGTTCGGCAACCTCCGCTTCGGCCTGATGGCGTGCGGCGCCCAGTTCCGCCTCCTTGCTCTTGATGTTCGTGAAGTCGAGCTGTGAGGCGAAGAAGTAGATGATGTTGCCGTCATCGTCACGCACTGGACTCACGAACAGCGCGTTCCAGAAGGTACTGCCGTCCTTCTCATAGTTGAGGAAGCTTCAACGTTGAAGTTGAAGATCGCGAGAGACGCCGTATAAAAGCCCCGCAGTGACTGCGAGGCTTCCTGTCGTAGGTGCGAACGAACTACAGCCGGTTGACGCGATACCGGTCGCGCTCTCCAGCAATTTGCTCGTCGGTATAGGGGTCGGCCGTCTCGTCGAAACGGGTCCAGCCCTGCTCGGCATAGCGCGCCCGACGATCCGCGACGTCCACTCGCGGCGAGCTGTTCAGGATCGCGTCGGCGGAAGCGCGGTTTTCATCCTCCACGCGGGCGGTCACGAGAGTGCCGCCGCGACGAACGCCCTCAGCATAGAAGTGCGCGTCCTCTTCCGGCACGCCGGATTCGACCATCGCTCCGACGATCCCGCCGACGGCGCCGCCTGCAACGGCGCCGGCGGCCGCTCCAGCCACCGTGGCAGCAAGCCAACCTGCGGCAACCACCGGGCCGACGCCCGGAATGGCAAGGAGACCGAGGCCCGTCAGCAGACCGCCTGCGCCACCTGCAAGGGCACCGATGCCGGCGCCAGTCCCAGCACCTTCACCCGCGCGGTTTCCCTGTCCTTCGACGTCGACGCCGTTGGCCTTGTTGGTGACAATGCTGATGTCGTCCGATGGCACGCCGGCGTCTTCGAGCGCTTTCACGGCCGCCTTGGCGTCGCCGTAGCTGTCATAGAGTCCTGTGATCGTGTTTTTCATGGGGAATTCCTCCGTTGTCGTTCTTTACTTGGCGAGCGTGACGTTGCCCTGGAAGTCTAGCGAGACGTTCACGGTCTTGCCGTCCTTGGACGCTGTAGCGCGCCAGACGCCCTGATCGTCGAGCTTCAGTCCGGTCACGTCGGTGTAGCCGGCCTCCTCGATACGGGACTTTGCCTGATCCTCGGTGAAGCTGTTTTTGCCCGCGACTGGGGCGCCGGGGTTCTGCTCAGTGTTTGCGGCAGGCGTCGTCTGCGAGGTGCTCGGAGTCTGACTCTGCGCGAGGGCGCCAGATGCGGCAAGAAGCAGGCCTGCAGTTAGGAGGGTAAATTTCTTCATTGGGTATCTCCTCTTGTTGATGCATGAGAAACACACGGAAAATGTATTAGTTCCAACGATTTGTGACATGGGGCTCCACCTCTTAGAGCGCCGGATGAAAGTGACCGCCAACTGGACGCTGCGGAGCCGGTCACTGAAAATTTCCAAGGTCCGACCCTGTTCCGGGGCTCGTCAAACGCTTCCCATGCCTGTAGTCATACTCTTCGGAGCCGATGACCATGCGCCTGTACGAACTAGGGCGACGCCGCCTTGCCATGCGACTGCCAGATGTGCGTGACAGCATCATGCGCGAGAGTCGGTCATGGCAGCTCGAGTTGTTCGAAGCCTACCAGCTTGCCGTCGAGTTTCGTGAGGTCCTCAGGCTGGATCCGTCTTGCCAGGAGTTGTTCGAGGAGTACGAGAAGACCTGTCTCGACTTAGAGCGAGACGTCGAGCGGGTCATGCGGGAGACGACGGACAGAGCGCGCGGCAAGGCGCGCCGATCCAACAATCCGACGATCCTCAACGAGGCAAGAAGGGTTCACGCCACTCGCGGCTGTGGCCGGCTACGCCGGAACATCTACGAGATGATCATGCAGGCGCAGGGGGCGGTCGTAAGATTCATGCAGCACGTTTTCTGAGGCCGTAAACGCCTGGACGACGTTAGCGGCAAGCCTAGCCAGGTTCGAATACGGTCTCGGGCCAAGTCGGCTGATACCGCCCTTCCGAGGGCAGCGGACATGTAGACCGAGGGCTCGCCGTCGGATCCTGATGAGCCATGATCGGATCGAAGGACATCATCCAGATCACGCACGGCGACATCGCCGTGATGCTAGCCATCCGCCGTCCGGTGAAGGGAGTTCATCTGATCAGGGTGAAGCGCGGGTTTTCACGGTCCGGGCGTCGACCTTAGTAGTTGCAGGATCCGCGGGTGACGCGGCTCTCGGCTAATAACTTGCGAGGTCATGTCGCCAAGCCTGCGCACTACAACCCTTTGCACGACCAGGACGATGGTCATGATCACTGTCGACCAGGCTAACGTGAGGGAAGCTGCAAGCAAATGACCGGCTAGAAGAAACTCTATCGAGATCCTGGTTGCCATCACCGCTATTAGGGAAGCTGAAACAAAAACCAGCGAGAACATCTACTTACCCAATTATATGAAACGGGCCGCCACTCTGACATCGACGGCCCCGACCATATCACCCGAGGCGAACCGATGACAGAGTTTGATCAGGCAACTAGGTCATCTATAGATTTCGTCATTCGGACTTTAGTCTGATCGGAGCGTTCTGTCCGTTTTCGTACCAGCCCCACCGTTGTCTTCTCTGCGAATTGTCATAACCATAGACGTGCTGATTCACAGGGACAGAGAACACGATGAGCGACCAAACGTTCGATACCGACCGCGCGTTAGAGGTCCTGCAGTGTCTCGGCAACCCACACAGGATGAAGATCATGATCATGCTGCTGCAACGAGAGATGGATGTAACATCGATCGCTTCCGCGGTTGGGCTTGCCCAGTCATCGGTCTCTCAACATCTTAAGAAGCTTCGAGAAGCTCGCACTGTTGCTACGAGACGGCTCGCTCAGACAATTTTCTACAGGATTGCAGACGATAGCGCGGCGCGTCTGCTAACAACTGCTCTGGTCGTCACGGCAGGCCGGCAATCAAATTTTTGACGCGTCACAGCGACCATCGGGACATCATGAACCTGCAGCCGCAGGTGCCGTCGAGTTTTCACTTGAAACGTATGGCAGTGACAAAGCGCGATGCACCTCCTTCGCAAGCAAATGTGCGGCGGACAAGGAGGCGGGGGACAGCCTGCCGCCGTTGCGCGCAGTTCGGCCCATCTGTAAAAGCGTCGACAGCTCACTCGGATCTTCAATGAAGCCGTCCAGAGCGTTCTCTACTTCTCTCGATAAGAAAGTCATGGTCCCGTCGGGTGCAAGCAGGCCTCTATCAATCAAAACCTGTTCCACCGAACTCATCCACCCGCCGAGCTCATACCGCAGATCCTGTGCCAAACAAACCACTCTAAGGTCTCCTTCCCGGCAGGGACACCAATGCCGAAGGCCTGTGACGACCAGATGTCATGCCTGCCTTCTCGTGCACCGTGCGTTTACCTATCTCGCTACGGTCAGGCTCGCGCCGCTATTTTCGCGAACTATCCGACTGGACGACCTGCACGAACACTCTACCCTCGCGGCGAGTTCCCGTATCCAGGGTCGATAACAGCATGAGAACCATCCCGATCATCGCGAGAAGAATCGCGATGATCGGTACCGCAAAGCTCGGCGCCTTCCTGTGCTCGTGGATCAATGGTTTCCCTCCAGCGGAGGGCGGCACAACGTGCCGCCCAGTCAGCAATCAAGCCGTGATGATGAAGACGATAGTGTATTCGGTCGGGTCCACGATCACGATGCGGCCGTCGGCCAAAATAAAGAACCGGTAGCTTTCGTACTGCGGGAGAATCTTGATGATCCGCGGCGGAAGCGGTTCCAGGCGAATCTTCTTCGGAATGGTAGTTCCAACCGAGACCGTGAAGTTGACATCGCGAACAGGCTCGACGTGGACCTCCTTCACGACCTGACGGACCTCCGTCTGCTGTTCGACCGAGATGTTGACGCTAGTCCTATTCTCGGTCTTGTTCACCGTCGTACCGTTGTTTTCGACGTTGGTCTTGACATCGACGGTGGTGTCGGCGGCGTTCGTCTTGTTGGTCTGCGTCTCTGTCGAGCCACTGGTGGAATTGGCGCCGGTCCCGGATTTCTTGGGGTCGGTCTCGGCCTTCGTCTGATCACTATCCGATTTCATTGTGTCGGATGGATTCGAACTGTCCGTTGTCGGCTTCTGAGCCTCGCGCGATAACTTCGACTTCGTTTCGCCCTCACCCACCGTTGCAGCACCGTCCTTCGTAGTCTTCGAAGCATCGGTCTTTGAACCGCTCTCAGTTTGGCTCAACGTGCTGGTCTGGCCTGACGATTTCGAGGCATTGGTCGTGTTCGACCCATTTGAGCCGGACTGTTTGCCGGTGCTTGTGTCTGGCGTTCCCGAACCTGCAGTCCCACTCTCGGTGGCGCCGGGCTGGGGCGCCTTTGTCTCATCTTGCGTGCCTGCTTCGCCAGAACCGGAAGTGCTGCTGCCGGCGGAAGTGCCAACTTGCGAGGACTGCGGTTGAGCGCTGCTGCCGGATTGGTCGGTTTCGCCGCTTCCCTTCTTCTTGATGATCGGTGCATCCTGGGCAGAGGCCGTGATCAGGCTGACAGGCGAAACGCCGATGGCGAGTGCCGTCATCAGAACAGTAAGGGTCTTGTTTTTCATTTTCGTACTCCATCTGCGGCCGCGCGAGTGCGAGGCTCGCTCGCGGCGGCTCTCGTTCAGTTATGGATAAGGCGAAAGGACGCAGCTCAGGCCGCGTCACGATCTCTGGTCAGTTGATGATCTGGATGACTTTCCGCGATGAGGGCTCGACGATTACCCGCTCGTCATTGACAATCGCGTAGGAGTACTTCGGGCTCTCCGGAACAGGCGTGACCACGACCGTTTCGGGAAGCGCCTGACCAACGACAACTTTTTCCTTGACGACGACTTTCGCCGAAGGCGCGGGCGCTTCCCGAACATAGGTCACAACTTTTTGAGGCGGCGGATCGATCGCGGTACCGACCACGGCACCAGCTACACCACCAACCGCCGCGCCAACCGGGCCGCCGACAATCGCGCCGGTTACCGCGCCACCGGCTGCTCCGTTCACAGTTGAAGACTGGGCGAATGCCGCGCCCGACAGAAGAGCTGCGGCTGTTGCCGCGCCGACGATGACTCTAGCGTTCATAGTGTCCTCCTTGGATTTTCATACGGCCCGTCGGACCGTCGGCATATTGAACGACACTGACCAGTTCCTGTTCCAGACCTCGGACTTCAGTCGCAGCAGATATTCGACCATGGTCCAGGGTGAATGAGCGTAAATGATGCTAGGTTGCCGCGATGCATTCGCGCCTACACCGCAGAGAACTAGGAAGACGTCGCCTCGCAATGCGCTTGCCCAATGTGCGCGGCGCGATCATGGGCGCGTCCCACCCTCGGCAGCTCGAACTCTTCGAGGCGTACGAATTCGCATTGGAGTGTCGCGAGATAATGAGATTCAACCCTTCGGAACAAGATCTGTTCGACGACTATGCAAAGGCATGTCTCGACATCGAACGCGATGTTTGCCGGGCTGTGTCCGATGCCCGCCTGAGCGCGCGAATGCTGCGCGCGCGTCTTGATGACCCCAATCGTACACTTTGAACCGACTGCCGTCATTGACGACCACCCGCTGCTCCGGGAGGGCTTCTCCAGCGCTTCATCGCGATACACGACCAAACTTGAACGGCGGCGAACAACGTCCCCGTCATCTACAGACGAAGATCTGGGCACCCGAAGCTTGGCCGCTTTGGCGGCTTCGATAAACTTGGGCCGGGCAGTATTGGCGTCGACGCGGCCGGGAATGCCACGTGCGCTTCCTGGCTTCAATCTAATGATGCGCTGCGCCCTTCGGACAGCCAGCCGTCAGTCGAATGGATAAAGGGACTCGAATGGTCCGGACACGGTATCGCGTTGGGCTGCGTTTTGGCTTCACCGGCCACACCAAGTCTCGCGCGTCGTTCGCCGAGTGGGTCATGATGATCTATGAGCACATTGAACGCGGCGCCATCCGGATGGCGCATGATGAGGAACGGATCGATCACATGAGGAAATCGCGGACGACCAGGGAGCATCTAGGATCGGTCTCCTTCAGCGAGGCGGTCAATTTCGGCTAAAATTTTAGAAGCACCGCCCACCCTGACAGGCTTCCGCCAACGCTCGCGACAACTGCTCCTGAGTGAACGGCTTCGACAAGCGGACGACACCGCTGAGATCGCCGACGCCTTCCGGAAGCTCCGCGTACCCTGTGGCGAGAATGATGGGGAGCGTCGGATATCGCGCTTGGATTTCCTGACAGAGCCGCGCTCCCGTCATGTTCGGCATGGCATGATCGGTGATCACCACGTCCGGGAGGTCGCCCGTCTGAAGCGTTGCCAGAGCTTCCTCTCCGGAAGACGCCTGAATAGTGTCCATTCCCAGGTCTTCGAGCAGGAGAACCGTGTTCATGAGAACGAGGGCGTCGTCGTCGACAGCGAGAACGGTCAACGCCGTCGGAGCTGGGTCTAGCGGCACCTCGGGCGCCGCCTGCGCCTTGGTCTCCGCCTCGCCCTTGGCGGCAACGGGGAGCCACAGTTCGGCAGTCGTTCCCTCGCCGACGGTTGACCTCAGAATCAGTTCGCCGCCTGACTGTGCCATCAGGCCGTGCACCATGGGAAGGCCGAGACCCGTCCCCTTGCCGACGCCCTTCGTCGTAAAAAACGGGGTAGTGGCGTTCGCCAGCGTCTCCGCGTTCATCCCCTCGCCTCGATCGCGAACCGAAAGACACACGTACTCGCCGGGCGGCAGCGTGTGGCGCCTCCCAGAGGTAACATTTTCCAGCGAGGCGGCAATCGTGATTTCTCCGCCGTCAGGCATGGCGTCGCGGGCGTTGACGACGAGGTTGAGAAGCGCGCTCTCAAGCTGGTTGGAGTCGGTGCGAACTTTTGGAAGGTCGGCGGCGAAGTCGACACTGATCACAACCTCCGGGCCGATTGTCCGGCGCATCAACTCCGTCATACCACCGACGAGGTCGCCGACGTCCACAGGACCGAGCTGGAGTTCCTGGCGGCGGGCAAACGCAAGCAGTCGCTGCGTGAGCGTTGCGCCGCGCTGCGCGCCTTGAATAGCGTTGTCGATGAGGCCCTTCACGTCGTCCCGGATCGCCCGCTTCCTGGCGATTTGGAGGCTGCCGAGTATGGCCGTCAGAAGATTGTTGAAGTCGTGTGCAAGGCCGCCGGTCAACTGTCCAACTGCCTCCATCTTCTGCGCCTGGAAGATCGCTTCCTGCGCAGCACGCTTCTCGCTGATGTCACGTGTGATCTTCGCGAAGCCGATCAAGCCTCCTTGGGCGTCCCGGATGGGGTCGATGATGACGTTCGCCCAGAAGCGGGTGCCGTCCTTGCGAAGCCGCCATCCTTCGCGTTCGAAACGACCGTCCCTCGCAGCCGCCTCCAAGGCGCGAGCCGGAAGGTCGTCCGCCCGATCTTCTTCCGTATAGAAGGTTGAAAAATGCCGTCCGACGATCTCTTGCTCGGTGTAGCCCTTTAGACGTTCCGCGCCTGGGTTCCAGCTCGTGATCCGACCCTCCGGGTCGAGCATGTAGATAGCGTAGTCGGTGATGGCCTCGATGAGGATCCGATACCGCGCTTCGTCAGTATTGTTGTGCGTCCCGTCGTCCATGTCGCCTCCCGATATCGAACCGTCAGCCAAATGACGCCTACTCACTAGCCCGAAGCTATCCTTTCTCTTACCGCGATATCACGGTGATGCAAGGATTCGATTGAGATTCCGCCACCCTGGACTTTGGTCCGTGGTGATGCGCGGACCATGGACATCTTCCCATTTCGGTGCGAGGCTGCCTGCAACCGCAGGAGGAAATCACATGCCACGCAATCAAGGACCCGCCGCCAACGCGATCGACGTCGAGGTCGGCGCCCGCATCAGAAGTCGGCGCAAGGTTCTCGGCATCTCGCAATCGGCCCTCGGCGAGGGGCTTGGCATCACGTTCCAGCAAATCCAGAAGTACGAAAAGGGTTCGAACCGTGTCGGCGCAAGCAGACTGCAAGGAATCGCGAACCTGCTCGGTACGACGCCGGCCGCGCTTCTTGGCGAGGAGGAAGGCGGGAGCGCCCAGAAGTCGCCGGAACTCGAAGCCATCGAGAAGATGATCGGAACCTCGGAAGGCGCCGCTTTGAACCGGGCCTTTGCAAGAATTGCGGATGCGGGCGTCCGAAGATCGATCATCAGCCTCGTCAAGGCCTTGGCGAGGGATGTCGAAGAAGCTGATTAGGCCCTCCCAACGACCAGAGAGGCGGCGCCTCAAGGCGCCTTTCTGGTGCGATCACTAAGCAGCCAGCTTTTCTCCTTCGATCTGAGGCTGGGCAATTGTCGCCGCGGCGCCACAGCACCCCCCCTCGTCGGGGGGGGGTGCGCCTCGCCCGCCGCCGCCGTACCCTCTCGGGTCCTCGGGCTGGCCGTTCCTGAGGCTCGCGTTTGGAGGCGAATGCCCTGATTCAGGACCGTAGAGCGGACGCCTGACCGGCCTCGCTCGCCCTGGCCTCGTTGTGGCGACGTCTTCGTTCCGACTTCTCGAAGCTGGGCTTCGTCGAGCTTCTCGATGCCGACGAACTTGTTCTGCACCTACGACGTCAGAATCAGCTCGTCAAGCTTCCCCTGCAACGCCTTGCCGTCTCGGTTCTGCGAGTTCTGCAGGACGACACCATCAGAAAGGTGATAATCGTGGTGCTCGTGTTGATGACGAGCTGGCAGTTCTCGGAGTAGTCGAAGATCGCCCATATCAGGACGAGCGTAACCGCGAGCACGAATGTTGCGGCTTCCCGGACAGGTCTGCGCCGGTGGTTGCGAATTTGGAGGAAAACTTGGAGGCGGCGTTGTCGCTCATGGCTAGAACGATTGCATTCCTCGTCAATGCGTAAGCGGCCGTCTGACGCACCTACCCTATAGGCGTCGCAGGAATTCTTCGGTTGTAAGCACCTCTGCCTGAACAGAGAACCTGTTGCCAAGCAGCCTGAGGGTGGCGTCGTGCGTTTCATCTGCGCCACTGCACACGGCGTCGCTCAGAAGTTTCACCTCGTATCCAAGATCGATCGCTCCGAGCACGGCCGCGAGGACACAGACGTCTGTCTCCCCTCCCGTGAACGCCAGCGTACCCACCGCTTCGGACTGAAGGATTCGGTGAAGTCGTCCATCGATCCAGGGCGAGTAAGTCATCTTGTCGAAGGTGCGGGCGGGCGGGACGTACCGGACCAGTTCCGGAACGACGTCCACGAGCCGCCGATTAATCTGCCCCAGCGTCATCGCCTCCCATTTCCGGTAGTAGGCTTTCCACATACCCGTCGCCTCGGCGGCACTGGCTGGAGGAACGAAGCGTGTGAAGATTGTCCTTTCGGGATGGCGAGCAGCCACCTCGGTAACCGCAGGCGAGATACTAGACATCCACGGCACGTGCCAGGGCGTGTCTTCCGCGAACATCGACTGCATGTCGATGCAGAGATGGATCCACTTGCCCGGCATGTGTCAGGCGGCTGAGGACGTTGCCTCGCCATCAGGCGAGACGGCCGGAAGCTCAGCTCTATCTTCGGTAAATCGGGGACCTTGATCTTCGCTGTCGCCGTCGGAACGGCTCCAGTCGTCCTGCGCAGGATCGCGGTCCTCGGCAAAGGTAGTGAGCTGGACCATCATGGCCTTGGCGCGATTGATGATGGTATCGCCTTCGAGGGTGTCGGCCGCCATCGTGACCGAGACCAGTTCGCCGCCCTGGCCTCTGAACTCGACAGTCGTCATTCCATCGTTGGTATCGCCGACATGCGTATCTATGAGCTGCATTGAAGCCTCCATCTTCCTAGCGCCTAAAGCGTCATTCCGCGCGTAAGTTCCGGTCCGAAAACCGACGGGAACAAAAATTCATGATGCGCAAGGTGGCGTGCGCCGCGCAGTCGGAAAAAGGCAAAACAGGATTCCTGCTACGCCGGGACGAGACGCAGGGCCAGATCGAACGCCTTGGAACAGGTCTTTGAGATTCTCGGCAAGTCGGCTCGTGGCAAGACCTGTGAAGCAATCCATCGATTGCCTAGACGCCTGCAAAAACGACGACGGCTACCGAACGCATGCAAAACTCCTGCCGCAGAATTCTAAATCTATCATCGCTGCTCCGCTGTCCGATCGGCATCGCCACCCCATTGAAGAACCGTAGAAACCAGCGGCACTACGAACATCGTGCGATGACCGCAGTCAGACGTTCGCAGATCCGGACCACGTTCTTCACAGGTGCTGTCGCAACTCCGAGAAGCAACCCTGCCTCTGCCGCTTGAGCGGACGAGTACCAGGGCGAGAGCGGTGCGGGAAACGTGCCGAAGGTCAGCGCCTCTCTGGCGATCGCCACATCGGGGGCACCTTTCGGCAGCTTAAGTAGTACTGAAAGCCCAGGGGCCGAGACATTTTCAGGGCCCAGAGCGTCGCGGAAATAGTCGAGAACCGGCTGGCGCGTCGCTGCGTAGGCTCGTTTGATCCGCCTAAGATGCCGCAGGTAATGCCCTTCCCGTATGAACTCCGAGATGGCCAACTGAACCGACGGACCGGGAGGTGGAGACAGGCAGGCAGCCACCTCGCCGAACAGGCTTGCGAGTTCGATGGGAGCTATGACGAACCCAAGTCTCAGCGCCGGACTGATTGTCTTGCTGAACGACCCAACGTGAATGACGCGCCCGTGATTATCGATGGAGGCAAGGGCCGGAGCAGCCCGCCCGGTCAACTGGAGCTCGCTGAGGTAGTCGTCCTCGATGATCCAGGCTCCAAGTCGTTCCGCCCAATCAATAAGTTGCAGGCGTCTCTGCAACGACAGTGTCGCTCCCAGCGGCGCTTGCTGCCCCGGTGTCAGGACGGCGAGCCTCGCCTCGGGGTGGTGACGTACCGCGTGGTCGAATTCAAACCCTTCGCCATCTACCGGAATCGGAACCGGGAGCACGCGGGCAAGCTCCAAGGCCCGCCTCGTCCATGGAAAACCCGGCTCCTCGAACCACGCGCTTCTGCCCTGGAGCCCCAAGACGTTGAGCGCTAGTCCCAGCCCTCCCGCGAAGCCGCCGGTGATGATGACCTGCGAGGGCGAGCAGTTTATGCCCCTCGCTACAGCCAGGTAGGCCGCGATTTCGCGTCTCAATTCGAGTTCTCCGCGAGGATCCGGGTACAGAGGCGGCGCACTAAGCTCCGAACGGACGGCGCTTGCTCGCATTCGCGCGAGCAACGTGGATGGCATCGTAGAAGATGACGGAACACCCATCTGGAAGAGTGCCGGCCCCTGGGTCATCTCCAGATAGGTTTCGATGAACGATCCTGCGATCGACGACCGTTCTGTCTTAGGAGATGATCGGGGGCGATCGGCCACGTGGGTGCCAGCGGCTCTCGATCCAATGATCAACTGAGCCGCGGCGAGCTTTTCGTAGGCCGTGCGCACGGTCCCGCGCGCGACGCCAAGCTGGGCCGCGAGATCCTGCCACGACGGAAGTCGCGCCCCTGGCTCAAGCACCCCATCCTGTATCGCTTTCCCAATTCCCCTTCGGATTTGCTCCGACAAGGTAACTTTTTCCGACCTGTCCACGGTCAGTTTCAGCAGATCACTCATGCGATCATGGTACACTACTTCTTCGGCTTCTTGGTTCTTTTTTCTGCATCACGGAGAGCGCATTTTGAGTGCGTCTCTGAAGGAGAATAGACCATGAAACGATCGATGAATTCAGCCTTGGCCGCACTAGCGATTACCGTCTCGCTTGCCGCCCCTGCGCCGGCCCACGATGCCGAGCGGGAGAGCGTCACACCGAGGTTCGCCCAGGCAATCGGCAACATCCCAGGCAAGATCATGCGCGTCGTCGAGGTGGATTACGCGCCCGGCGCCGCGTCCGTCGCCCACACGCACGCGCCGTCCGCTTTCGTCTACGCCTACGTCCTCTCTGGTGAGGTGGAATCGAAGGTCAACGACGGCGACATCCGCCGCTACAAAGCAGGCGATAGCTGGTTCGAAGCGCCCGGAGCAATTCACGCCGTCAGCCGCAACGCCAGTGAGACGGCTCCTGCGAAACTGCTCGCCGTATTCGTTGTCGACTCCAGCGAAACGAAGCTCACCACCCCCGTCAAGTAACTGAAGGAATCCGAACAATGACAAGAAGACTCGACTACAATCAGGTTGCTCCGAACGGCGCCAAGGCGCTTGGTGGAGTCTACGGCTATGTCCTGCAGAGCGGCCTACCCGGCGAGCTGGTAGATCTCGTATATCTGCGCATTTCCCAGATCAACAACTGCGCCTACTGCCTCGACATGCACACCCGCGAACTCATCAAGAGGGGCGTCAAGATCGAGAAGTTGGCCCTGGTCCAGGCTTGGGAGGAAGGCGGAAGCCTCTTCAGCGGCGAAGAACGTGCAGCGCTTGCATGGGCAGAAACCGTGACGCTCGTTGCCGATACCGGCGTACCGGACGATGAATACAAGGCGGCGCGCCAGGTCTTCGACGAGAAGCAGCTTGTCGATCTGACGATCGCGATCAGCCTGATGAACAGCTACAATCGCATGGCGATCAGCTTCCGCAACACGCCTCAAGCGCTTCTCGAGGCCTGAGGGAGGACCGAACATGGCCGTTGCTGAAATTTCTGGAATACGAATACCGGACAGCAGGCTCGCCCGCGAGGCGAGCGAGTTCATCCGGGAAACCGAAAGCACGCTGTTGTTCGACCATTCCACGCGCGTCTATCTATGGGGCGCAATGGCCGGGCACCGCATTGGTGTGAACTTCGATCCGGAACTGCTGTACACGGCGGCCATGTTTCACGACGTCGGCCTGACTGCAGGATTCGGGAATAGCAAGCTGCGTTTCGAAGTCGATGGCGCGAACGCAGCCCGTGATTTCCTCCGCAGCCACGGCGTGACGGAAGAAAACATGCAGAAGGTCTGGCTCGCGATCGCGCTGCACACGACGCCCGGCATTTCCGCGCATCTGAACCCGATCGCCGCTCTTACCGCCGAGGGTGTAATGATGGACCTCGTCGGCGCCGGATACGACCGATTTACCGAAGACCAGCGAACCGCCGTAGAAACTGCATATCCACGCGGAGCCTACTTCGCCGAACACCTGCTCCAAGCACTATACGATGGCCTTGAGCATCGGCCCGAGGTCACGCAGGGAACAGGTCTCGCCGACGTCATGGCGGAGAAGAACCCTCATTTTCATCGCCGCAATTTCTGCTGCCTGATGAGGAATTCTCCGTGGGCATGCGACGACTGCAGCAACAACTGAGAAGGACGCCCCCATGCCTGCGAGACTAGAAGGAGTTTCTGTTCCCGACAGCCAGATTGCCCGCGAGGTCACCGAGTTCATCCGCGACACCGAAAGCGATCTGCTGTTCAACCATTCCGTCCGAGTATACTTCTGGGGAGCAATGGCCGGATACAAGAAGGGGATGACCTTCGACCCTGAATTGCTCTACACGGCCTCGATGTTTCACGACCTCGGGCTGACAGGGCAGTACGGCGACAGCCAGCTCCGCTTCGAAGTCGATGGTGCCAATGCCGCAGCCGAGTTCCTTCGAACCCGTGGGATCGGGCCAGAGCAGATCGAGATCGTCTGGAACGCTGTGGCACTTCACACTACTCCTGGCATTCCCGAATTCATGCGCCCTGAGATCGCGTTGGTTCAGACAGGCGCCGGAATGGACGTCGTCGGACGTGGTTTTGATGAGTTCTCGCCTGCGGAACGTGAGGCTGTCAT
This sequence comes from Hyphomicrobiales bacterium, assembly GCA_900465675.1. GTDB lineage: Bacteria > Pseudomonadota > Alphaproteobacteria > Rhizobiales > Rhizobiaceae > Rhizobium. The sequence goes on from UBJR01000013.1 coordinate 327,058, forward strand.
CAAGGCATACCCTCGCGAAGCTGACTTCGCGGAAGGCATCGTCGATGCCTTCTATGACGGAATGAAGCAACGCCCTCAAACCACGTTCGGCACGTTCAACGACGACATCCTCGCGTTCAAGGATCCAGAGTTCGAGCGGGTCGACATCTGTAAGGCGATCTTCAGTTCTCGATGGAAACTCCACGCCCACCGCTGCGGACAGGACTGCGATCACGCTCACTGAGAAGCGGATGGCGGCTGGGCGACGTCGCATTTGCCTGCTGCTGGGAATACTCGGTCAGCGGACGTACCGTGATCTACAAGCGAAGGATAGTAGAAACATGAAGAAACGAACATTTCTCGTCACCGGCGCTAGCAAAGGCATCGGAAGAGCGCTCTCCCACGGCCTAGTCGACACAGGTCACCGGGTCGTCGGCATAGCATGCGGCAAGGACTCGACCTTCCCCGGTGAACTGGTCACCGGAGCCTGGAGCTCGTCGCCTTTCTGAACGTGGGCCAGAACCGCGAACCTCTGAGCGTCACCAAGCTGGCACGCGGGCAGATTAAGGAGCATATCGAACATCTCGACATGCTGAAGTCGAAGATCGGCTGATGGCAGGTGGGGGCTGGACGCCGCCGGCCCTCACCCCTCGATTGCCTCGGCAACGTTGCCGGCTTGCTCACGGACCGATAGAACTTGCTCCGCATTCGAGTTGAAGGCTGAAAAAAGCAGCCCGTATTGGAGAGGATGACCCATAGTCGACGACCTGCAGAAAAAGACGACGGACTGGTTCAGCAACCTGCCGCCCGTTTTGCCGGCGGAGATGATCGGCATCTGGCGCGGTGAAGGCGTTCCATCGGGGCATCCGCTCGACGGCGTGCTCGAAAACCTGCAGTGGTTCGGTAAGAGGTTCCATCACGATCTAAGAGCCGACGCCCTGCTCTTCCAGTGGCGGCCTGGGAGGCTCGTGCCGATCGATCCGACTTTCTTCCCTCCCCGGCTTGCTATCCGATTCGCAGCGTTCGGCAGGACATCAATTGCCAGAAACTGGTTCTCGTACCTGCAGAGAGCGTTCCGTGCGAGAAGCACGACCGCATCGTTGAAGCTGAGGAGCGCCAGCCACGACGAGACTGCGGCCATGGTCTACGACAAGCAGCCAATCGTCGACTACTTCAGGCGGATCGGCGACGACGAACTGGCGGGCATGATGGTCGTCCGTGGCGACGACCGTCGATACTTCTTCCGCCTGCGGCGCGTCCACGGGCCGGGTCGAGTGCGCCCTTGACGATGGTCGTTCCTAAGTCTGCTTTGGCCCGCTTAGAGAGTGCGATATCCAGCTCCGCCGGGAAATCGAGAATGTTATATCGAAGCTGCGGCTCGCCTTCCACGACGAGGACACCCCCCCCCCCCCCCCCCGCGCTCGGACGCCCTTTCACATCACGTCGAGCAACGCAAGCCATCGCTTCGGCGCCGTCGTTCGACGCTCGCGTCTGCTTCAGCAGAGCGCGCTCCAGTACTGCCTGATGCCAACGGATCACGTTCGGCAATAGGGCCTGCCAGCTCGCTACTACAGCAAATAGGCTGTCGCCCTATCCATTCGTTTCGGTCTTCCATGAAGCACGATCCATGTATGAAAGCTTTGAGATGGACGATCTGGCCCGCTAAACTAGAGTCGACATTTCTTTTTGCGAGAAGAGCGAGCCACTTAGGTCTCATCAGGGAACGATTAGCCATCGCGGACGCTATCCTTCATCAACAATGGAGACTGCGATGACATCCCTTTCGCTTGAAAACATCTCGTCCGAACTCAAGAAGATCGACTTCTGCATGCTTTCGACAAACGGCGGCTCAGGCCGCATCTCGTCACGACCGATGAGCAATAACGGCGACGTGGAATATGACGGCGACTCCTGGTTCTTCTCTTTTGAAGACACGCAGAAGGTGACGGAAATCGAGGGTATCGACAGCGTTTCGCTTACCTTTACGGCGCCGGCCAGCCTCCTGGGGAAGCCCGGCATCTTCATTGCGATCGAAGGCTCAGCAACTCTGATCCGTGAAAAAAGCGCATTCGAGGAACATTGGGTCGCGGATCTCGAACGCTGGTTTCCGGAAGGAATCGACACACCAGGACTCGTTCTCATCAAAGTCAGTGCGTCGACTATCGAATACTGGGATGGCGAAGAGAACGGCGTAATCACACCTCGATTTACCGCTTAGACCTGACCAAGGGTTCGCTACTTCGCTCTAAAGGCATCAGCGGTCGTGTGTAGGATGGAGAAGGAAATGGACAAGATGCTGAAGTTCGTCCTCGTTGGACTGTCCGCGATGACAGGATGCACGATTGCCCCGACGATCGCGGCTACGCGGGACATGCAATCACGGTTCAGTCGCGAACCGGCGAACGGGCGCTTTAGCTGGGAGCAAGCGCACACATCTTGCCTCGTCCACAGGATCGCATTGGCCGATCGACGAGACCGAAGCATAGCTTATAGTGAGCGGCACCGGCGGTGGTTGTAGATATCAAATGTCGCCCCTCCCCGCAGCCTTTCTCCGGGCGCCAAGGGCACCGGGAACGTATACGGGCTCGGGGCGATCGGTCCTTCGAATGAGCCTCCAGGTCGAAGCTGGAGCAGGCGGGCGTTAAGGCCGAAGAACGTTCGAGGAGAGTTGCCCGCCAACGCGTCCTCTGCAATCCAGCGAGGGCGACCCGCGTCGTCGTGGAGGTCGCCCTGGTGCTCGTGCTAGTCTCAGGCATGCCGTCGCCAACGCCGCCTAAGCGGCTTCCAGCAGTTCAAGTCTCGTTGGCACCGCGGGATTCCCGCCCTGACGGCGTCCGACAGCAAACTTTACGACGCTCTCGATCTCCGCCAGGCGAAAGGGCTTCTGCAGTACTCCGATCGCTGCCTTGCTTTGCCGTACGGCTTCGGGATTTCCCGTGATGAACACGACAGTGACTCCATACTGGAAATGAAGGTGGCTTCCGACCTCGGGCCCGGTAACTCCATCGTTGAGCCGGACGTCGACAAGTGCAACGTCCGCTTCCCCCGCAAGCTCCATCGCCTCCTGCAAGCTGCCTACGGGTCCGACGACGTCGTAGCCCAGGGCGCGAACAGCTTCCTCTATGTCCATAGCGATGAGAAATTCGTCTTCGACGATCAGGATGCGCATATGTATCTCTTCCAGCGTAGTCTGTTCACTATGTAAGAGATGGCTAAGTTGGCAAGGGAAAGGCGGCGTCAACCTTAACGGCCAAGCGTATGCAAACGGGCGCTCGGCCGGCCCCGAAGCCAGCGAAGCTGGTTGAACGCGCAATGCCTTGTCTCAGAAGACCACGCAGAAAGCGGGAACGCCGAACCGTGTCGGCCTCAGTGAACTGCTCCGGACGATGGAGCGTTGACACGCGTTCCCGCTATCCCGACGTAGTTCGAGATGAGAGTGGCGGCGAGCATTTCCGAGGACCGGCAGCCGCTCGCGTAGAGTTCGATGGCCGCGTCGCACAGGAACGAGGACGCATGATCGTCCCAGTTCACATCATAGTGCCGATACCAGGCGCTGACGGCCTTCGAGATCAGGATGTGATCTTCCGGGACATTGGACATGGGGGCCTCGACGATGCTGGTACGATTGCCGGGGAACGTACGAGGCTTTCGCTGGTTCCGGCAACCTGCCAGCGGCGATCGACGCTACCCAATACCGCTCCGCGATTTTGCGGCCACGACGGAGATAAGACCCTGAATCAAAATGTCAGCGAGATTCCGTAAGCCTTTGAAAAATGATTCGTTTCGACTCGGAACGAATCACCCGTTCCGGACTTGAGTCGCCAATGAATGATTCGGAGTATGGCGTCATGGCGAGTGGTCAGCGTGCCCAGTGGAAAGGCTTCCTGAAGTTTGGCGAGGTGTCCTGCGGCGTCGCCCTCTACACCGCGGCCAGCACCTCGGACAGGATCTCGTTCAACATGATCAACAAGGCGTCCGGCAACAAGGTCAACCGCATCTATGTGGACAGCGAGACGGAAGATCCGGTGCCGCGCGAGGAACAGATCAAGGGCTTCGAGATCGAGAACGGTCAATATCTCCAGATCGATCCGGAAGAGATCGCCGCCACCATTCCCGAAAGCAACAAGACGCTTTCGGTAGAGGCCTTCATACCCTGCGATGAGATCGACGATGTGTACTTCGACAAGCCTTACTACCTCACGCCCGACAAGATGGGCAGCGACGCGTTCGTCGCGCTGCGTGACGGAATGAGAAAGTCGAAGGTTGCGGCCGTCGCCCGTGCGGTCCTATTCAGAAGGATGAGAACCGTCCTCATACGTGCCCATGGCAAGGGCCTCATCGCCACCACTCTGAACTACGACTACGAGGTGCGATCGAGCGCCAAGGCGTTCGAGGAGATGCCCAGGCTGGAGATCGAGGGCGAGATGCTCGATCTCGCCAAGCACATCATCTCCACAAAGAAAGGTGAGTTCGACCCCGCGGCTTTCGACGACAGGTACGAAACCGCTCTTGCCGAACTGGTAAAGGCCAAGATCGAGGGCAAGGCGCTGCCCAAGCCAAAGAAGGTCGAAGTCTCCAAACCTAGCGATTTGCTTGCGGCTCTTCGCGAGAGCGCGGGATTGCTCAAGGGCGGCGCCAGCGGAAAAAGCGGGTCGACGCGCACGGCGGCCAATGCCAACCAGGGAACAGCCGGGAGGACTGCACGTGGAACGGCCTCGAAGGTCGCATCGTCATCGAGATCCATCTCGCACCGGAAGGCAAGCTGAGGAGGATCGACCATGGCCCCGTATCGCTGGAAGGGTTATCTGAAACTTTCGCTGGTCACATGCCCCGTATCGCTGACCCCTGCGACATCGCAATCGGAGAAAGTCCGGTTTCATACGCTCAACAAGTCGACCGGAAATCGCGTCGTCTCACAGTATGTCGACAGCGTGACCGGGAAGCCTGTGAAGGACGAGAACGAAGCCAAGGGGTACGCCCGCGGGGAAAACGACTACGTGATCCTGACGGACGACGATCTGGATCGCGTGGCGCTCGATACGGTCAAGACGATCGACATCGAAAAGTTTGTCCCCGCCGAATCTATTGAATGGGTCTATCTCGAGAAGCCGAACTATCTGATGCCTGACGACCCGGTCGGCAACGAAGCGTTCGCCGTCATTCGCGACGCCATGAAGTCCGATGACGTTGTCGGCGTCTCCAAACTGGTCATGGGGCGCCGCGAGCGCGCCGTCATCCTGGAGCCGCGCGGCGAAGGCATCGTCCTCTGGTCGCTCCGGTTCGGTGACGAGGTCCGCCCGGAAGAGAACTACTTCGAAGACATCGCGGACGAAAGCGATCCCGACTTGGTGCCGCTCGTGCAGAAGCTGATCAAGCAGCATACGTCGCACTGGTCGCCCGAAATGGTCAGCGATCCAATCCAGGAAAGTCTTCTCAAGCTTATCGAAGAGAAGAAGAAGGCGCTAAAGCCGAAAAAGACGACAAAGGGTGGAAAGGGCGCAGAAGCTCCTCCGAAGTCAAACGTCGTAAACATCATGGATGCCTTGAAGAAATCCGTGGCGGCGGAATTGAAGAACAGGAAGGCGAGCTAGGACCGTCGCCGCTTTGCGCCGAGGCAGCTCGCCGACGAAAGTCTCGCGCGACACGGGCGCACTATGGCGTCGAAAGGACGCGCCACGAAATGCGGCAGTCTCGACTGCTAAAAGGCGCGGTGTGCGGCTTTGGACCAATATAGCCTTCAGGATTCGCAGATGCAGAAGATCGCAGTATCGGCAGCGTGTGCCGTCCTCATCCTAGAGGGGATGGTCATCCTCCAATTATACGACCTGGACGCCGCCTCCGGCGCGCTGGCGGGAGCCACGGCCGGCGGCCTCGGCATGGCCATCGCCAAGATTCGCCGCTCGGCGACACGGCGAAACATCCTCCGAAAGCGAAGGCGTCCCTAACGCAGGCTCGAGCCGTTACGCAGGCCTGCGCTCGCCCCGCTCAGCCTTGTCCTCGGCGACCTCCTCGACGCATTGTGCTTTCTCCGCAAGCTTCTGGCTCATTTCCCTGAGTTGCTGCTCGTCGAGCTTCTCGATGCCGACGAACTTGTTCTGTGCCTGTGATGTCAGGATCAGTTCATCGAGCTTAGCCTGCAGAGCCTTGCCGTCGCGGTTCTGCGAGTTCTGCAGCACGAACACCATCAGGAAGGTGATGATAGTGGTGCTCGTATTGATCACCAACTGCCAGTTCTCGCTGTAATCAAAGACCGGACCGGAGGCGGCCCACACGATGACGAGAACGACGGCAAGCACGAATGTCGCCGGCTTTCCAGAGAGATCGGCGACGGTCGTGGCAAATTTCGAAAAGCCTTTGGAAATAAGGTTGTTGCTCATGGAAACCTCGCGTTGCCCGGCGAAATGATAACGCAAACAGTGGGCAGCCGGTTCCCGTCGAAGCACAAGGAGGGACCTTGGTCCGGGGTTGAGCCCTATCGAAAGCATCCCAAGCTGCGAGGCCGCGGGTTCGAGGGCGTCTCTCAAATACGAGACCTTTGCCGTTCCTTTCGACATTGTTAATATGGCTCGCGCGGAAGTGGCCGTGGAACGTCGTTTAGCAGTAGTGCTGGCGGTGGACGTCGTCGGCTACAGCATGTCGCCTTCGGTCGGGGCCTCGATGCCCAGTCCGCGCGCCATCTCAGTCAGAACCTGAACGTGCTGCAGATGGTCTTGCTTGAACGTTTCGATCTGCGCATTGAGCTGCTTATCATCGAGCCGCTCGATGCAGGAATCGTACGCGGCTATTGCATCGTGTTCAAGGTACAGAAGATCCTTCACGAGCTTCTCAATGCTGCCTTCGTTGCCGACCATGGTGACTGAACCGTGTTCCTTCTCGTTAGGTTGGGGATATCCGGCAATGGCGACAACCACAAAGTGATTCCGGGACCGTTTAAGTTCGTACGGTATCAGACCGCTGCGTTCGCGCGATGCCTGGACACGACGAGAGCGACGAGCAAGAACGGAGTGGCGGACATCTAGTGTAATGCCGGGCCGACTGGGTACTCAGGGTGCCTCGCATGGAAGGTCGTGATCAGGCCGATGGCCCGGCCCGCGACATCCTCGGCGAGCGCGGTCTCCGTGTTCGCGAGATCGGCCGCGACCGAAAGCAAGGCGGTGCCAACTGATCGCATCACCATGCCGAGAGCGTCGTCGCCCTCCGCATCTGCCCAGGCGGCGTTCCTCCCAAGCGTCACGGCAAGCCGTTCGAGGACAGCCTGCCGCTCCGCGGGCGGAAGTTCGTTGAACGACGGTCCTGTCGGGATCGACATCAGTGTTTCGCGTGGTGGTCGCCGCGATCGCCTTCGCCGCGCTTCGCCTCCGTCGTGGACTTATGGCGCTTGTCGGCTGAGAGCGACCGGCCGACGTCCGTCGACTCCTTGAGCTGGCCCTTCTCGTCGCGGCGCACGTAGCGCTTGTCGGTCCCTGTGTCGATGAGCTCGCGTTTTGACATGACTATCTCCTTGTTTGGAGAAGCGTAACGCGCAATAACCCTTATTGTTGCGATGATGTCCGGGGCCTAAAATGAAACCTTCAGCCAGCAAGCCGTAAAACGGCAGCATTGTCCTGGAACTCGCGAAGTCCCCTGTACGACGCGTCGCGCAGCTTGCCGTCGTGCGTCCAGGCTCGGAACCCGATGCCAGCAACGTGCGAGCCGCGTTGACGAAAGCCTCGCGCGCCACCTCCGGAGTCCTCGCCGTCCCCTGGGTCGCGATCTATGAAACGGAATATGGCATCCGAATGGCGAAGCGACATAATCCGAAAAATGCCATCGAGCTGCTCGCCTGGTTCGATAGGTTCGTCGCGGTTGGAACGCCTATCAAGTTGCCGCCATCACCTGCATCTGCCTTCGCACCCCTTTGAGCATCCGCTTCTGCCACCTGTGCCTGTCTTTGAAGGAAACGCCGGGCAGGCTGACCGACTGCGGCAGCAAGCTTTTCCAGCGCGGAACAACAAGGCCGCTTTGTATCTCCACAACCTCCTTGATGGCATCCGGCGGGAGCCACCCGAAATAAACGAAGAACTCGTCGGCTTTAGAGCCATCTGCCGCTTCGAGAGCCTGCATCGTCCTCCGTGTCACGTTGCGGCTTGCCCATGCCGTCCACTTGTATAGTGAGCCGTTCTCCGGGATTTCGACCGAAAGCCTGAACTGCGTCTTATCAACTCTGCTCCCCGTAAGCCCATGACCTTCCGGCGTCGCCGAAGACGTAAGCCAGACTCCTATGCGCCCCTTGACGGCCTCGATATCGGTCGGAACGTCGCCAACGGTGAGCCCATGCTGACCGATCCCACGAAGGTGATACGCTGACGTGAAATGAAACAGACGCATGCCGAGCTCCTTTTTAAAAAAGGTTTGCATCGGTGCTTCCGGGCGTCAAGCGACTGGCTTTTACGGCTTTGCCGGTGCGCATCGTAGGAGCTTAAGAAAAGCTGTCGTGCTGGGCGAGGATACCTAGTCCTGACGTGACACCGCCAGCGTCTGGCTCTTTGTTAGTCGATAGAGAGGCTGGCCCTCGTCCCTGAACAGGCGTTGGTCGCCCGGCTGGCAAATGACGGACACGTCGTACCAACATCCTGGTATCAGAGTTAACGAATCCTTCGTGGCAAGGCGCCGAAATCTAGCTCTTCGGCCGCAGCTTGAGCAGAGATTCAGCCGCGTCCGGCTTGCTGAAGTCGTCCTCAACCTTGAGCACATAAATCCCGGTGACATCGCGAATCCGTTGCGGACCAACGGTTCTAGCAAGTTCCAGGACCTGTTCAAGATTCTCTTCGACGTCTTTCGAAGTCCAGACCGCACTCATTTCACGTCACCGCAACAAAAAGACTCGCTTGGTAAGATTTTAGCAGGCGCGGACGCCTTAGCCTACACCTCAGTTGAAGGACCAACAACTGAAAGCGGCAGTCTGGTGGGGCAGATTCTCGTCGACACGAACATTATCAGCACGGCTTACCTTCCCGACCCACCAAGCTGGATATGGGAATGGCTGGAGGAACTCCCGCGCGGATCGCTCGCCGTCTCGTGGATTACGATTTACGAAACCGACGCCGGGATACGAGCTGTCCAACGCCACAATGTGGCAAAAGCCCTGGAGCTCCTCGTGTGGTTCGAAACGTTCCTCGCCACGAGAATGATCGCGCCCGAAATGGACGTGAATGCGGCACGAGCCCTTGGCGCGATGGCCACTCACCCCGCACTACGACACTTCTTCTTTACGCCTGAGAGACGGGACCGGCATGGAAGAGTGATAAAGCAGGATCGGATCAACCTGGGATGCGACGCCATGCTTGCCTCGCTCTCGATCTCGCATCAACTACCCATCGCGACTCTAAACCCTGCGGACTTCTGTCTGATCCACCAGCACTTCCCGCTACCCGGCATCTACGACCCGAGGGCGGACGTCTGGCACGTGGATCCTCGACCAGGCTGGCACCTGGGACAGCCGGCCAACGATGACGCCAACCTGTCGGGCTGGCCGGTACCGGGCGTGCGCCGCTAGCAAAACCGCAGGGTCTCCAAACGGTCCGCGACGAGGTGCAAGGGAAGCTGCGCAAGGACCGTTTTGCGGTATCCAGTGTATCGCCGGGCGAATAAACGCCCGATTTCGGAACAGAAACATCGAATACGTCAAAAGCCGTCTTTCCCTCCAACCGGCTATTTACCGGCGAGGACTATGGCTCTGTCGCTCGATAGGGCACAAGAGGCGCACGCAGGGATATAACGATGACTGGCATAGCGATTTTTATGTTCAATCTCGAAGAGAATGGCATCGACTTCTGGTACGAAACAATCTCCGTCGGTCAGCCCCTCCGGCAAAGGGGCGACGTGGGCCTGGAGTACATTCTGAGCCGTATTCCGAATGAAAGCTTCCGGGCGGCTGTGCGCGCCGAAGTGGCCTCTGTGCGCGATCTCATGCTGCAGCTCCCCGCCTGGGTCGTATACAATCTGGAGGTCCTTTTCGATATCGGCCGGGGGTTCTACTTCAGGATCTCCCCATTGGGCGCGCCTGAACCTTTATTGTTCGACAGAGCGTGCGACGCCGTCGACATGATGGCTCCAGCAGCTAGCGACGGTCTTTCGGCCCCCGCGGCCAAGGAGTTCGAGGAGGCGCGCGCCGAATTGGCAGACATTGGCGATACGGACTTGATCGACATGGGCGATACGGAACCTGCGCTCGAGTTCTGTTCCGAATTGGAGCGCCGCTTCGAATTGGCCGGAGAGCTGTCAACCGAGCTGACGAGCGCAATCTCGACCTGCGTCGAAGATTTCATCCATGCGTTCGACTTTTCGAAGAACGCGCTGCGGTGGCCTTCGAAGAAAGAAGTCCAGGCATTCTCGCTGCAATACACGAGGGGAATCTTCGACGGGATGATCCAGCCGCCTGGTTCGGGCGCGGTCGGCATCGCCGGCCCGCACATGGCGAAGGCTGGAGTCCTGCAGTAGGAACAATGCGCGGCTATCGCATTCAGCCGGCGCGACGGCGAAATCCTGAGCGCCCAGTCTGACGACCGGGATGACGAGCCGGAGAACGGCCGTCCCTATTCGACGACCTATTCGTGAAGCCCCCAGTTCCGCTCCTCGTCGTTACCCCGGTTGTATGCTTCCGGCGGCAGTTCCGATCCTGAACTGCGCCGGACGCCGTCGCTGCCGGTCCAGGAGAAGGTCACCTGCCAGCCGGTGGTCTTTCGCGAATTGCTGGAGAATCCGCGAAGTGACTTGGTAACCTCGATCCCGGCTATCGTCAGCATTCCCCCTCCCTTCCCCAAGTGCGCAAAGAATACGCCGTCCATGAACCGGTGGTCGGCGAAGTCGCGTTCCCGCACGAGAGCGATATTCTTGAGGCATTCCTCGCGACGCCTGCGTTCCGCGTTCTCCGCCCTCCATTTCTCCGCCTCAACGACGTATGCCTCCGCCTCCGGCGCCTCCTGCACTTTTGCACCTCGCTTCATCGGCAGCCGCCCGTCCCGATAAGCCGCGAGCAGTGCCGCTGCGGCGTCGGGGCCTACAAGCCGCACGTTATCAAGGTAGCTGCTGCTGCGGGCATAGATGTCACGTCGGGCTTCGTCCGACAGCACGTGGTCGTAGTAGATGGCGTCGGCGGCCTTGATCGGCATGACGCCCGGAAGCGATTTTAGGAATTCTGTCAGCGATCGCATTCGGCGGTCCATATCCTCGGATCGGTTCTGTTTTCAGGCACATGTATGACGTAGAGCGCGGCTTCGAAAGGCGATCGCGGAAGGGTCCTCATGGATAGGGGAGCAGGGACGAATCCTTAGCTCCGCATCATTGACGTCCTATTTACCTCGATGCTTTGGCGTCCCTCAACCTTTGATGGATATCGGTTGCTGAAAACGGAGACTTTCGATGGCCGACGACAACGCCGAACACACATATGACCATACGCATGAAGAAGTTCTTCAGGCGGCTGCAACCGACCTGAGGCGGCTTTTGGACGAGATCGCGCACAGGTATGTCGACGCGGCGACGATCGTCAGCCTGCTGCCCGGTGCCGGCCTCGATAAGGTTGCCGCGTTTCTAGGGACGTATGCAGGCCTTGCTCCTCGCGAGGTCGATCTCCTGGCAAGCTTGGGCAATGCCATTCGGGGGCCTCTCCTGGAGCGGAGGGAGCTGCTGACAGAAACGCCGCTTTCTATCGGGGCGCTGGAGGCACTGATCCTGGCGCCCGAAGCCGTTCAGAGGAAGGTGCTCGAACTTATCGACCGTGGCGAACTCGTCCGATCCGACCAGATTTCGGTGCTCGTGGAGCAGCACCGTCAGCAGACGACGCCTGCATGGATTCAGGAAGAAAATGAGCGAAGGGCGAGGCTCGAGGAGATCGCGGAACCGGCGTTTCTTCGGAAGCTCGCAACGCTCGAATCCTTCGCCGCTCCGGTATGCGACGGGATGATGCGTTTCCACGAGAGCTGGCTGCACGGCGAGTTCGACGACGACGAACCGTTTCACGAATACTGCAGGAAGGATCTCGCGGCGGCTGCTCTTCGGACGATCGCGCCTTTCGAAGACGTCTTCGGCCCTTCCGGCCAATTGCCCGAAGAAGAGCCAGACGACGTCATAGCTGCCCGTAGCGCCCTTCGACAGATCGCAGACGGCCGCTTCGGAAACGGACACGGAATTCGGGTAGACATCTCGGGTCGCAAAGGGATCGATCTTGCCCAGGCCCTATGGCCGCTTGCTCCGGTAGATGCAGGCTGGCGAGCAGAGCCTGCCCGCAAGCCGCTGCGAGTCCTTGAACTGTGCGGCGGAGCGGGAGGAATGTCGCTCGGTCTCCAGGCTGCCGGCTTCATCCATGACGCCATCTACGAAAAGCATAAGCCGTCCGTCGCGTCACTGAAGGCCAACCAGCCGCATTGGCCCGTCCGTCAAAGCGACATTTGCGCGATTCCCGACGAGGAACTTGCGTCCTTCAGGCATGTCGACCTTCTCGCTGCAGGACTCCCATGCGGCCCTGAGCAGGAGTCCGACAGGAAGCCAGACCTCCACGCTAGAACGATGGAGATCATATCGGTCGTGAGGCCGAAGACCTTCCTCTTGGAATGCGACGCCGGCATCAGAAAGACACGCGACGCGGCTGCGGCAAGAACCAAGACAACTGCTCTGCTCGGCGAGCTCGGCTACGATGTTACGGACTTCGTCCTCGACACGGCTGAGTTCGGGCTCCCGCATTCCACGGACCGCGCGTTCTTCGTCGGCGTCGACAAGAACCTCAGCCGGCTGTTCGAGCGTCCCTTCTTCGAGGCCATGACGGTCGGACAGATCAGCGACGGCCTAGCCGATGCCGGAGTCGATCGAGAAGACGAAACCGACGAGGAGTACCGTCAGAGAGGCATCGACAAGCAGGACGAAACCTGGAAGCGGAAGGAGCGTCCTGGCTGGCGGCGAGGCGTGGGCTCGGTATTGGAAAACGCGATCGCGGTGCATTTCAAAGGCGGCCGACACGAGGATGCTTCGCAGAAGCGGTACGATAGCTGGGTCCGGCACTGGCGCAGTCATTACGCGGATGCGATGCTTCCGAACATTCCCGAGAAGCCTCTCACCGTGGAGTCGGAAGCTTGGTCAAAGTCGGGCTTTCGTCATCTGGAGATCGTCGAGCTTCCCCCGACCTTGGACGAAGTCGACGGCGCCGATTTCTTGCCAAGGCTGACCTACGAAGCGCTTGCTGCAGCTCAGGGCTTTCCGTCGTCCTGGCAACTCCTTGCCGACGGCAACGGGAAGCTTCCGATGATCCAAGCTGCCCTACCCCCGGTCATGTCGAAGATGGTCGCGCTGGCATTGCGCAGCGTCTTGACGGGCGAGTCCTTCGACCTGGATCACGAAGTTCGTATCGAGATCCGAGGACGGCCATCAGGTCGCCTCCTCCGCGAGCCGCGCGGTCAGCTTCAGAGGCTCGCGGTGAATGACGACTACCTGAAAGCGTCGCGAGTTCTCGACGGCGAAGAGCTGAAGAAGGTCGAGCCAAACCACAAGAAGCGGACGCAGTTGAAGGCGATGATCGCTCTCGTCCAAGAGCAGCGATCACGCCTTGAGGAGTTGAGGCTAGAACAGGAGGACTACTCTGCCGCCCAAGACGAGGCGTGGGAGGCGGATCATTTTCCGGACGGCGTCCCGGCCTAGAGGCTGGGACCCGAAGACGGCTCGATCCTCGACAGTTCCCTGACGAACAGCCGCAGCGTGCGGATGTCTGTCTGCTCGAAGGACATCTCCTCCTCGCCGTCGAGATATGCAGTCGCCGATCCTCCCCCGCCCGGCATGCAGATCAGGACATTGCGGCCGGACGGGTCGACGAAGGCAATGCTCTCCAACGTTTCGTCGTCTTCGGGGATGTCCTGCAGGATCTCTGCATCCGGGAAACCGCGGGCGACGATCACGTATGCGTTCGCGAAGGCGTGGCTCGACACGCATCCGGGAGTTCTTCCATTCGTCGCCATGAGATCGTGCGCGGCAATAAAGTCGGCAATCCCTTCGAACAGTTCCTTGCCAGGACGACGTATGTTGTATCCTCGGCTTCGCTCCTCCATCCAGTGCTCGAAACCGCTGTCGCCGAGAGGCCTGCAGAAATAGCTTGCCACAGAGAAGTGAGCGTCGTCCCACGACGCCTGACGGACCGGCTTTTCTTCGCCCCAGGGATCGGGTCGGTAGTCACCCTTGTCCTCGAAACAGATCGTCACCGGGGAAAAATGCGTCTCGCCCGGACGGGGAAGGAAGCGCACGTCCACCTCTCGTGCGAAAATCCCGATACGTTCCACGACGCTGAGCTCGAGCCCCATCTCCGCGAGCAGCGGCCCGAGGTGCTCCTGCAGTTCAGCAATTCTTTCCGCGTAAATGAACATGTGAATCCCTTTCCGTAACGATCACAGAAAGGATTCGGGGTGCCGCTGCAAGCAACAACGGAATCTGATTTAGAATAGTTGACAATCACAACGCTACGAAGCGAGTATATTGTTGACAAACTCGCGCGTCCGCAGGCGCAACCCCGCGCGCGATCGCGCGCATATATTCGAGCGATGGCCGGTGGTGGCGTCAATACATCAGGATTTAAATAAATTTGTGGACAGTTCGCGGCAATATGCTACCTGAATCATGTCGAAACCATTTCTATCCAGTCATGGAAGCCGTGATGTCCGCTCTTCGAATAGAGTCGCCCATAGCAGCCTGAGCCGCCGGCCCGCACCGGCGCGTTCGGTGCCTTCGTCCGCCGAGACCTCCTCGACATCGCAATCTCCTATTTTTGTTCCTTAAGAACGAGCCCGAAAATTCGCCCGGTCCGCATCCCTCGATCTTCTATACGGGTTGAGACGCAACGGAGAACGCATCGGCACGCCCCGAAAGGAACGAGACGGCTGAAGATGCGGCGCCCTCCGGCGGCATGACGATCAACCTCTAAGCCAGAGAAACCAGCAAGGATTCACCGCGTCACGAGCGCGGACGGCGAAGCCTTGCCTAGGAAAGGGACGTTCAAATGGACTTCTACTACGACGAGACATACCCCCAGCGCGACATCGCCAAGCTGCTGGAACGCGGTCGCCGCTCGGACCGCGCCTGGCGCGAGGAGGACGAGTGGGACGACAACCTCACCGAGGAGGTGGCCGACATTGACCTCTGCGATCTGCTCTGGGACGGCTCCGAATACTAAGCTTCAGGAAGGAACATGACGATGAACCAGGTACTCAAGGCGAACGGCGCCACGCATACCAAATTCCCGCCTGACGCCGTCCGTCTCCGCATCGCAAACGCCTGCGTCCGCCTTGCACGCCGCAATGCGGAAGCGCGACAGGAGACGGTCGCCGCCCTCATGAAAAAGGCGGTCGACCTCTGCCTCGACCAGCATCCGCGGCAGTCGGTCCGCCACAGCTACCGCCAGTTGGAATGGACCCTCCTGGATCAGGGCGTCACCCTCGACGCCCTGCCTTCGGAGAGCACCTTCCGACGCCGCGTGAAAGCAGCATACGTCGAGCGTTTTGGCCTACCCCGCGGCAAGGTCCGCGCGGTCGCGCCGAAGGAACTGGAAGCACTCGTCATGAGGACCGTGCTCGCCACCTTCGAGATCATGCCGGACCGTACGCTCCGACTTCGCAGCAAGAGCTAGCCCCACTGGGCTAGCGGTTCCACCAACCCTCTCCTTCGTGCGTCCGGCAACCACCGGCGACAGGAGAACTGCGCTCTTCGAAAGGAGCTCATGATGAAGACCTACGCCAGTCGCCCCAAACCTGAAACGGCGATCCGCAAGTACCGACCGCGCGGAACAGTACAGGTGCCGAAGCTGTCCAGCGGTCGGACCGAAGTGCTTTTGGCCAGGCTGGCCATGGTGCGCCTCGTCCAGGCCCGCGGTTTCTCGACGATCGCATCCAACGTGTCCGATCGCGTCATGCCGGTGGCAGCGAACCCTTCAAGCGCATCCGCTGAGCGGAACTGCTGAACCCGTTCCAGAGAACACGCGAAAGGATCGCACTATGGAAAATTCCAAGTCTGGCGTCGAACTTGCAGTCAAGAAGCTAATCGACTCCGCGCTGGAAGCCGCCAGCAAGGAAGCCCGAGCAAAAGACGTCGATTACTTCGACGCCGGGACCCTCGCCGAGCGCCTCAAGGCGTCCAATCAGTGGGACATGTTCCCGAAGAGCATGCGTCGCGGCATGAAGAAGACCCACGTGATCTTCCACGTCGACCGCACCACTCGTGCTGTGATCGGCTTCCATTTCGACCCGCCGCCGGCCGGCCGAAGCTCCGGCTGAGGCTGGGCGAACCACTCGACAAGCGACTGGCATGCAGGCCCGGCCGACCCCGGCCGGGCCCAGGTTCTCTGCGTCCTAACAGGAGGTTTTCATGACACGCGTACGACAGATCATTCGTCTTCTGCAGGAGCTCGAGCGCGGCGTCGACAGCACGCTCGTTCCTATTCCGAAAGAGACCGTGTTCCTCAAGGCGTCGCACCCGGTCTCCGGCCGTGCGGTTCCGTTCCCCAGCATGGACGGCGACTACGACGACAGCGGTCTTCCCGACAATCCGATCCTGTGGAAGCCGACCGAGGAGCCGACCCCGAGCCGCTGGTATCCAGCCCGCACCAAGGCCCATAGCCGCGGGACGGTGACGAGTTCGATCAGCCGGAGCGCGATCACGTTTGCCAGCAAGTACGAGATGCGTGCGGCCCGGATGTTTCTCGCCAACCGCAAGATCGTTCGAGTGAAGGACCAGCCGGCTCCGATGCCCTTCACTCGGAACGACGTGAAGCATCACCACACCACGGACTACCTGACCGACTTGGAAAGCGGCTCGCGGGTCTACGTGGCCGTACGACCGACGTGGCTGTTCGACAAGGACGACCTCGTCGACACGATCGACCGCATCAACCACGGCGCTCTCGCCAAAGTCGCCGACGAGGCCGTCATCCTTACGGAGCGCGAGCTTACCGAGGCTCGCGGCTGGAACGCGGGGAGCGTTCTGCATGCCCTGAGGCAGCCGGACGCGGACGACAACGCCCGGCTCCGCGCGTTCGCTAGCAGCTTCCGCGGCATCGTCTGCATCGACGACTTCCGTCATGCGATCGAGTGCTCGGCTGCGATGTGGAACGCGGTTTTCTGCCTGATCTACGAAGGCGTTCTCAAGCCTGTGCGGCCGGACGTCAAGCTCGTGGACCACCCCTACGTCGCCGTCGACCCAAGCCTTTGCTGAAAGGAGAAGACAATGCACGTCCCGTACCAGGACAACGATCCCGTACCCGGCCCGCTTGCCTGGATCGAAGCTCCCGCGCCGATGACGTTGGAGCGCCTGACGCGGCTCCTGGCCGCGGAGGCAGCAGCCCGAGAAGAACCGGAGGAGCCGGCGCGCTCCTCCGAGGACTGAAAATCCCTGTCGTGATTGAAAGGAAACAGCGATGAACGAACTTGTAAATCAGCTTATCGGAACGCCTGTCCCGACCGCTCCCTCCGACGCCCGCTTCACCCGCATTCCCGAGGACTCTCTCGTCCTCGACCGCGGCATCCAGTTCAAGGCGATCCACTGCTCTCCGCAGGGCGTAGTCCTGCGCCGCATGGACGAGACGAACGCAAACGAGACCTGGACGCAGCAGCAGGTGCACGAGGCCCTCGTCCGGAAGACCAGCCCGATGCAGATCATTCCGCGCTTCTTCGCAGAATCGAATGCGAAGGCCCGCGTCTACGGCACCGACAACCTCTCCTGCCTGGCGCCCGACGACCAGGAGGTCGTCGTCCAGCGCGAGTTCTACGTCCGCTCCTTCCTCAACATGGAAGATCGGTCGCACGAAGCGTGCCGCCGGGCCCGCAAGGCTGGCCTCCCCGTTCCGATGAAGATCACCCGCTCCAGCGAATCCATGCGTCCTGTCATCAAGACCATCGCGTTGGAATGGCGCGACATTCAGATGCGTCGCAGCACCACCAATCCGACGTACCGAAGCAAGGGCGCCGACAAGATCGTTATTCCGGCGCCCTCGACGCTCAAGGATTGGATTCTTCTGATGGAGAAGAACGAGTTCAATCCGATCTGCCTTCAGAACAAGCACCGCTCCGAAAAGCCGGAGTACTTCACGGCGGACGAGCTGGTTCATCTGGACAAGGCCGTCAAGTCCGCGTGCTCGACGACCAAGCCGAACATCGCCGCGATCCACAAGATCATGGAAGGCGAGATCAAGCTGGAGAACGAGAAGCGCAAGGATGGAGAGAAGCTCCGCTGCCCCAACGTCGACACCTTGCGCAGCCGTTACAACGACCTGCCTGCGGCGTACCGCGAGCTCGGCCGGGACGGCGAGGAGACGGCCAAGCGTGACTGGCAGCCGGTGCTGGGAGGCCGCGACGTCGTGCGCAATCTCGAGGAGGTCCAGTTCGACGACCACCTGACCGACATCCACGTCCTGCTGGCCAAGACCGGCATCTGGCAGACGCTGACGAAGGAAGAGCGCAAGCGCATCAAACGAACCCGACTGTGGATCTCGGCGATGATCTGCGTCGCCAGCCGTTCGATCATCGCGCTTCACGTGAGCGCACAGGCGCCCTCCATGAAGTCTGCGACGATGTCTCTGGAAATGGCGACGCGCGACAAGACCGCCCTTGCGAAGCGTCTGGGCTGCACGACGGCATGGGACCAAGGCGGGACGATCGAGATGATCGCTGTCGATTCCGCCGCCTATTTCGCCCATCGCCCGTTCCGGGTGATGGTAAACGACGCCGGCACGGATCTCTTCCTCCCTCGTGCAGGCGACGCACCGGCACGAGGGCATATCGAGCGCTGGTTCCACACGTTCGGCTCTTCGATGTTCAACTTCTTCGTGGGTCGCTCCTGGAGCTCGCCCGATGAAAAAGGGAACTACGACTCCGAGGGTCAGGCGGCGCTGGTAGCGGAGCAGGCAGCGGAGTGCATGATCAAGTGGGTGGTCGACGGATATCACAATACGCCGCATTCGGAACTGAACTGGGCGACGCCACGCGACCGCTGGCTGCAGCTAAGCGCCAAGTTCGGCGTCGTCCCCGGCCCTACCGGGAGCCGACGCACTGAGCTGTTCGGCCCCCTGGTCGACCGCCATCTGAGCGTAAGGGGGCTTCGTAACGCGGGCCTCTATTACAACAGCCGGCAGCTTCAGCATGTCTTCCGCGAGAACAAGACCGACACCGTAATGGCGCGGATCAACAACCACGATCTCGGTGGGATCGCGGTTTTGACGAAGGCGGGCTGGCTGGAGGTTCCGTGCGTTTACCCGGAACTGCGCGGCGTCAGCATCTGGCAGTGGCTCGCCGCGACGGAGAAGCTGCGGGTGTTCAACAAGCAGAACGCCAAAGCGTCGCGCAGCGTGATGCTTGAGACGTTTACCTGGCTCAAGGATCAGGCCGAGATGGTCCGTCTCGAAGCCGGCATCGTCTCGCCGGTCCTCACTGCCGAGGACTACGCGCGCTTCGAGAAGAAGATGGATTTCGTGTTCGAGCTCCATGACGAAAAGGTCGAGGGGCATGTTCCTCCGGAAGGGGAATGGCACCCGAGCACCGAGCTCTTCGAGGCCCTCGATATCCAGCCGGTCATCTACGCGAAGTCCTTGAAAGAAGCGAAGGCGGAGGCAAAGGCGGCGAAGGAAGCCGCCGAAAGAGGCGGACGCCCCGATCTCGCAGGCGTGCAGCAGGCAGCGGAGACGGCGCAGGCACTAGCCCGCGAGGCGGAAGCCGGCGCGATCCAGACCATCAGCAACATCTTCGACGAGTAGGAGACGACATGTCGGAACACACGATCCAATCCAAGCAAACTGGTCACAACGACGAGGTGAACATCATGACGACTGCAGCAGAAGTGTCCGAATTCGGGCAGACCAATGACGAAAAGCGAAGCCGCGCGGCGATCGACCGCGTACGCGGCCTGATGGATCCGCGCCTGCTTGCGGCGGCCGATCGGCTGGCGGCAGTCAACGGACGGTACGTCCCTATCACGCGCGACAAGCCGCTGCTGGGGCATCTGAAGGCCCTGGTTGCAAGCGTCACAGCGCCGCCTACCGGCAAGCCTGACAAGCGACGGATCTTGGCCGTGGTTGGCAAGTCAGGGGCCGGCAAGACGACGGCCCTTGCCGAGCACATCGCGCGCATTCCCGAAATGCAGGCCTACCGCGACGAAGACGGGATCTGGATTCACCCCACGATCTTCATCGAGGCGCCCTCGCCCTGCACGCCCCGCCTTCTGGCGATCGCGGGCTTGGAGGCGCTCGGGCACGCTCCGCCGGACCGCATCCGAGAAAACGAGGCGTGGCTGCTTTTCCGGCGCCTGCTCAAGGTGCACAAGGTGATGTTCGTCGTGATCGACGAGTGCCAGAACGCCATCGAGACCGCTTCCGTCAGACAGGCGACAGTGATCGGGGATGCATTCAAGCACCTCACCCAGATGAGCGACTGGCCTGTCCGCCTCATCCTGGCAGGCGTGCCGCCGCTTGCGAGCTTCCTCGCCCGCAAGCAGCTCTACAATCGACGTACGGTAATCCCGTTCGATTCGCTCGATACCGCAGGCAACCAAGGACTTCTTTCGGAAGTTCTGCGTATTGTCATCGAGGATCATGCCAACCTTGAGATGGCGGAAGGCCTGGACGATGAAGACTTTCGCTCCCGCCTGCTGCACGCCGTCGACGCCGAGTTCGGCTCAGGCCTTCAGATGATCCGCGCCGCGGTGGAGCGCGCCGTGCTCGCCGATCGTCGTTCCGTGACGAAGGACGATTTCAAGGCGGTGTACGCGTCGTTCTCCGGATGCAAGCCCACCATGAACGTGTTCGACGCCCCGGACTGGGCCGAGCTGAACCCGGCTACCGCCCTTCTGAGAGCCGAGGACCGCGCGTGGGAGGAGGAGCGCAAGCGCACCAAGGGCAAGGAGGCAACCATCCGCTCGGTGAGGCCGCAATGAACAGATTGTCCAACCTGCTGCCTTTCCACGCCGGGGAAGAGACTGTCGCGAGCTTCGCCTCGCGGCTTTCCGCCGCCTGCGGTTACCGCCATCCCCGGTCCTTCGGTGCCGATCTCGGCTTCGACTTCCAAGCGCTGGCAGTCGGCAACGAGACCGCCGTCGCCACGTTTGCATCGCTCCTGGACCGGCGGAAGGAAGACCTCCTTCCAGGTGTCGTGCGATCCTCGGACGACCGCATGAACACGGTTCGCGGCGAATCCCTCACCCGTAAGCTCGTACAGCGACAGCGGCTGCGGTTCTGCCCGCACTGCGTCCGCGACGATGAGGTCCGACGGGAAGGCAGACGAGGCTTCAGGGCGTTCGGCCGGCTTGAGTGGCTTGTGACAGCCGTGCGCGTGTGCAGAGATCATGGTACCAGCTTGATTACCTGCGACCACCTGCCCGTCCCGATGTTCGCCCACGACTTTGTCACCAACCTTGCGGAAGAGGCTGGAAGGATGGAAGGCCATCTGGCTTCGGCAGGCAAAATGCCGGTCGATGCGCTACAGCTTTACGTAGAGGCGCGGCTTCGTGGTCGCGAGCGTTTGGACAACTGGCTGGACCGCCTTCCGCTCTACGTGGTCGTACGGGTCGCGGAGGTGGTCGGCGCGATGGATCGCCATGGCGTCAAGTTCAAGCAATCTGGTATCGGCGAGGTGGAATGGTCCGCGTGCGCGGGCCATGGCTATGAAATCCTGGCGAACCGCGACGGCTTCGTGGGCTTCCTACGGTCGCTGACCCGAAGCTTCCACGAACGAAGCGGCGACGCAGGCGGAAGAGCAGTGTTCGGTCGCCTGTACGAGAATCTCGCTCACGACACGGCAGACAGTGCTTTTGACCCGACCCGAGACATCATCAAGGACGTCGCGATGTGCACGCTGCCGCTCGGTCCAGGCGATGACTTCTTTGGACCAGTGTCAGAACGTCGACTCCACTCCGTGCAGTCCGCGTCGAGGGAATTCGACATCCACCCCAAGCGCCTTCGCAAGCTGCTTCTCAATTCGGGGGTGATCGACGTGCCAACGGCAGCAGGCACGTACGAACGCATCGTCGTAGACGCGGCGACGATGGAGAGCTTCTGCACCGAGGCGAAGGCAACCCTAGGGGTTCCCGAAGCAAAGGAGCGTCTTGGCCTGACGCGTATCTGGTTCGAAGAACTGGTGTCAGGCGGGGAGCTGTCTCCGATCGGGAAGGCTTCCGACGCGGTCGAAACTTCAATAGAAGTCGAGCGTCGTTTCGCCGTCGCCAATGTATATGGTCTGTTGAGCAGGTTGCAGTCCGTGGTGACTGCGGATTTTGCCGAGGGCATGTCGGACATCTCTTCCGTCGCCCGCCAGGCGAACTGCACGTTTCGAGAGATCCTCGACCTACTCCTTGGCGGCTCGCTCAAGCTCGTCGCGACTGCGTCTTCGCCGGCAACCTTTGATGCGATACGCCTCGATCCCGAAGAGTTGAAGTCCAGAACGCGTCTTCAGGATCACGGGTGCCTCAATCTTCAGACGGTCAGCCGAGAACTGCCGGCTTCGACTTCGATCGTGAAGGCCCTGGTGATTGAAGGCTATCTCCCTTCAAAGCAGGTTCGCAATCCGGAGAAGCGCGCGATGCAAACGGTCGTAGAGCCGGAGGTTCTCGAGGCGTTCAAATCGGAATATGCCTCGCTTGGGAATCTTGCAACGAAGCTGGGGACTAGAACTTGGTCGCTGAAACGGGAGTTCGAAGAAGCCGGCATTTATCCTCTGTTTGAGGCCGCAGGTGCACCGTATTACCGACGGTGCGATACCAGTCGACTGCAGCGAAAGTGACAAGCATCGAGTAGCCGTTGGCCGGATTTTGATCCGGCCTTTTCTTTTAACCCGTGATCTGGCCGGTTTCTGCTTCCTGAGACGCCGGTTTCCCCTCTGGAAATGAAATCAGACCACTAAAAATCAGAGAGTTACGGGACAGTTGGCCAGAAATATGATCGTTTTCACATAAGGGCGCTTCGGCGCCCTTATTTTTTTGCTTTGGGCGATATTGCCACCAGCCTGATGCGGCACCCCTCCAGCCTCACCCTGAGGTGCGAAGCCCGGCAGGGCGCAGCCTCAAAGGACGAGGTTGGCCACGACATTCACCCGCCCCCGTCCTTCGAGGCTCCGGCTTTCCCTGCGCGCCTCAGGATGAGGGCTAGTCGTTGTGCTATCGTTTTGGGGGCATTGAGGTAATGGCGAGCCCGTTTGGCAACTTCGATGGCGAAAACTCCATCGCGGGACACCCACTCCAGCCTCATCCTGAGGTGCGAAGCCCGGCAAGGTACAGCCTCGAAGGACGGGGCTGGCCACCTCACGACTTAGCCGCAACCGGTCCACGCTTTGACAATCCCGGCAACCCCTCATAGTCGAGCGCTATAAGCGCTTCCTTCTTGCGCCGCGACCAGCCCTTGATCTGGCGCTCGCGGGCGATGGCATCGATAATGCGGTCATAGGTTTCGGTGAAGACGAGCTCGACGGGCAGGCGCTTGGCGGTGTAGCCGTCGTACACACCAGCACTGTGCTCCCATAAGCGGGCCTCGATATTCTGCTTGGTCAGCCCGGTGTAATAGGCGCCGTCGCGGCATCTCAGAATGTAAACTTCCATCGCGTGCCCCCCAACCGCGGCTTAAATCTACCATAGCGGGTGTTTCAGTTGCAACCCGCCCTCGTCCTTTGAGGCTCCGGCTTCGCCTGCGCACCTCAGGATGAGGGCTGATGTTTGCGCCAGCCTGTTTTCGCGACGAGCCGCAGCTTATATATCGCGACGATCCCGAATCCCCTGCCCCACTCCAACCTCATCCTGAGGTGCGAAGCTCGCTAGAGCGCAGCCTCGAAGGACGAGGTTGGCCACCGCCTAACCCGCCCCGTTCTTCGAGGCTCCGGCTTCGCCTGCGCACCTCAAGATGAGGGCTGATCGTTTGTGCCAGCCTGTTTTCGCGAGGAGCTGCGGCGTCTGTATCGCGACGATCCTGACGACCTGCCGCACCACCCACTCCAACCTCATCCTGAGGTGCGAAGCTCGCTAGAGCGAGCCTCGAAGGACGAGGTTGGCCACCGCCGCACCACTGCCAACTCCGACCCGCTTGCCGCACCGGCATTTTGGACTATCCTCTTTGTCTCAGCGAAGGAGGATCGCGCCATGGCCTTCATTCATACGCCCCATGCATCCGAGAAC
Organism: Hyphomicrobiales bacterium; assembly: GCA_900465675.1. Lineage (GTDB taxonomy): Bacteria > Pseudomonadota > Alphaproteobacteria > Rhizobiales > Rhizobiaceae > Rhizobium. Next base: position 351,187 of record UBJR01000013.1, read on the forward strand.
GACAAGACCGCGTCGATGTACGCCTCGGCAGAGGCCAGCTACGGTTATCTGCCGAACATGTACCGCGCCTTCGGGCACAGGCCGGAGGTGATGGAGCATTGGGGAGCGCTGTTGTCCAGTATTCGCAGCCATATGACGCTGAGGCGCTATGAGCTGGTGACGCTGGCTGCCGCGCGGGAGCTCAAGTCGTCCTATTGCATGCTGGCCCATGGTTCCGTGCTGCTGCGCGAGGGCTTTACCAATGACGGGCTGGCGGCGACGGCGGATGGGGCTGAGAAGGCGCCGGTCGATGCGGCCGAGCGGGCGATCATGGCGTTTGCCGCCAAGGTGGTGCGCGATGCCACGACCGTCACCCAGCAGGATGTCGATGCCCTGAAGAAGCACGGGCTTTCGGACGCGGAGATCTTCGACATCACCGCCGCTGCGGCTGTGCGCTGCTTCTTCTCAAAGATGCTCGACGCGCTCGGCGCCGCGCCAGACCACGTTTACGCCGAACGGCTCGATCCCAATCTGCGCAAGTCGCTTGCCATCGGACGGCCGATCGACGGGCTCGTCTGAGGCTGCAATCGCCACCGTCTTCTTCACCATCCAGCGGCTGTAGCCAGTTCGTAGAGCGAGTGGCTTTTCTCGCTTAGGTTTGCCCGATCATGCAACACTGACGGGAGGAAAAGATGGCGAGCTGCAAGGATCCAAACGGCGATACCTGGGAGATTTATAACGGCGCTGACGGGTGGCGTTGGCGGCGGACAGCATCAAATGGCCGGATTGTCGCCGCGTCATCTCAGGGCTATTCGAACCGCAGCGATTGCATCGACAATGCACGCCGCAGCGGGATGACCTGCAATCCTGTGTAAGCGGCATGCTTATTCACCCTGCATTTGTCGCCCTGATACAATGCGGCCGAAGCAGCACTTATACTTGGCGGACCAAAGCCATTCACTGCGCGGACACGCAGTGAATGGCTAGCCGTTTTGGGCGCGAGGACAAGATAGCAGCAACCCCACGTCACATCGGCGACCGGTCTTATCGGCCGTGCCGCCTCGCCAGCGCAATCACTACAGCACCGGCGGCAGCCACCAGCGCGCCCCAATAGATCCACGGCGTCTGGTCGATCATGAAGCTCTCGGCGGGATAGGGGAAATAGCCGCTACCCTGCCCGATCCAGACAAGACCGACCAGCACCAGAAGCGTGCCAAGCACATAGGCTGCCTTAACCATCATCGGTCTCCTTGAAAATCATTGCTGCGGGGTGTCGGCGAAGTGGCGCATGGCGAATTCGGCGACGCGCTGGTTGGAGCTGTCGGCATCGGCAAGCAGATGCGGGAAGAGCTGCCAGCCGTGGATCAGGCCCGGCCAGACCTCAAGCGTCACCTCGACACCTGCCGCCTTCGCCTTGTCGGCAAGCCGCAGGGTGTCGTCGAGCAGCGCTTCGCTGTCCGAGACCTGCAGGAAGAGCGGCGGCAGGCCGGAAAGATCGGCAAAGAGCGGTGAAACATCTGGGTTGTCAGGCGCCGTCGCGCCGAGATAGGGCTTGGCCAGCGCCTCGATCCCAGTCTTGGTGATGACGGGATCGGTGGCGGCATTCGACGTCATCGAGACGCCGCTGGCGGAAAGATCGGTCACCGGGCTGAGCGCAATGACGGCGGCGGGCAGCTGGCGGCCGGCCCTCTTCTGGCGCAAAACGGCCTCGATCGCCAGATTGGCGCCGGTGCCATCACCGGCGAGGATGATGTTGCCGCTCTCGTAGCCGTTTTCCAGCATCCAGCGATAAGCGGTCCTGATATCGTCGATCTGCGCGGGATAGCGGCCCTCGGGGACCAGCCGGTAGTCGATCACCAGCACATCCGAGGAGGCAGCCTTGGCGAGAGAACCGGCCAGCAGCCGGTGGGTGCGCGGCGAGCCGCCGTGGAAGCCGCCGCCATGCACATAGAGGATGCCGCGGCGGCCGAGCGGGTGGTGAAGACGGGCAGGCCAGATGAGGTCAGCCTCGACGCCATCGGCATCCATGTGACGGATCTGCACGCGCGCGGGCTCCGGATTACCAGCCATGAAACTACGGAAGGCCGCGGCGCGTTTTTCCGGGGTGGCAGCATCGGCGAAATGCTCTTTCCAGTGCCCGGCCAATTCCTCGACCTGCTGTTTCGATTGCGCGCTCTGCGGCGGGATGTCGGCGGCACCGGCATCCGCCGCAACCAACAAGCCCGGCAGCAGTGCCAATGCAAACCCGGCCGCCCTCACGCCAGCTGCTGCAGACAATAACCGGTCACGCATTCATCCCTCCGAAACCAAACGGCCGCCCTGCCCGATCATCGGACAGGACGGCCGCAGAAGTCAAAGGCTTGCTGCGTCTTCCGGTCAGTCTTTCGGAAAATCAGCGCCGATGCTGGTTTCCTTCCAGGCTTCGACGAGCGCCAGACGCTCGGCAAGCTTCCTGGTGACCGCCTCGTAGCCGAAGGCGCCGAGCACGAGGTGGCGCGGCGCCTTCTCGACTTGCGTGATCTTGATCATCGCTTCTGCAGCGCGCACCGGATCGCCCGGCTGCTGGCCGCTATAGCCCGCCGTCTGCTTCATCCGGCCGGCAGCGGTCTCGGCATAGTCGCCAATCTTGCTCTCGGTCTGGCGCAGCGAACGGCCGGCCCAATCGGTGCGGAACGGTCCGGGCTCGACACAGGTGACCTGGATGCCGAGGGCCGCCGTTTCGGCAGCGAGCGAATCCGAGAAGCCTTCGACGGCATGCTTGCTCGCCGAATAATAGCCCGAGGCCGGGAAGCCGATGAAGCCGGCAACCGAGGTGATGTTGATGATATGGCCGCGGCGTCGGGTGCGCATGCCGGGAAGCACGGCGCGGGTCATGGCGAAGAGGCCGAAAACATTGGCTTCGAACTGATCGCGGATCTCCTTGTCGTCGCCTTCCTCGATCGAGGACTGGTAGCCGTAGCCGGCATTGTTGACGAGAACGTCGACGCGGCCGAAGCGCTCTTCGGCAGCCTTTACGGCAGAAGCAATCTGTCCCTGGTCGGTGACGTCGAGCGCGACGGCGAGCGCATTGTCATGGCCTTCGGCGAGATCCGCGACGCGGGCCTTTTCGCGGGCGGTGACGATGGTCGGCCAGCCGCGGGCGATGGTGAGTTTGGCCAGCTCGCGGCCAAAGCCTGTCGAGCAGCCGGTAATGAACCAGACGGGGGCGTTGTCTTGGGACATGGTCTATTCCTGATCTTTGGGAAGTGCCTCTGGGAGGCTGGAGGTAACAGGATTGATGTAGGGCAAAACGGCGAAATTTCCAGATTACTCCGCCTTGATCGCCTCAATCAGCGCCCGGAAGCCGGCCGACATGTGGCGGCGGCTGGGATAGTAGAGGTAGAGCGGCTCCTCCGGCTGGCACCAGTCGTCGAGCACCTTGATCAGGCGCCCGGCGGCGACATGCTCGGCGACGCGGTTTTCCCAGACATAGGCGAGAGCAACGCCGCCGAGGGCCGCTTGCGTCATCAGCTCGTGATCGTCGAGCGACAGCGGCCCGTTCGGGTTGAAGGTGATCGCCTGCCCTTCGCGCTCGAAATCCCAGGGGTAGCGCACGCCTGAGGGATACATGTTCTGGATACAGAGATGGCGCTTCAGATCATGTGGCGTCAGCGGCTTCGGCCGATGCTCGAAATAGGCGGGCGAGCCGACGACGGCGAGACGCAGGCGCGGGCGGATGCGCAGCGCGATCATCCCCTCCGTGACGCGCTCACCGAAGCGGATGCCGGCATCGAAGCCTTCCTCGACGATATCGACCAGCCGGTCGGTGGCGCTGATCTCCAGCTGCAGATTGGGGTTCTTCGACAGGAACGGTCCGATGATATGGCCGATGACGAATGGGGCGATAGAATTGGCGACATTGAGGCGCACCTTGCCGAAGGGCGTGTCGCGAAACTGGTTCAGCGCATCGAGCGCAGAGCTGATCTCACCGAAGGCGGGATCGAGATGCGATTTCAGGAGTTCGCCCGCTTGGGTCAGCGAGACACTGCGGGTGGTGCGGTTGAGCAGCCGGATGCCGATCCGCTCTTCGAGATTGAGCACCGCATGGCTGATCGCCGAAGCCGTCACGCCCCTTTCCTCGCCTGCCTTGCGGAAGCTGAGATGCCGGGCAACGGCGGCGAAGGCCGCCATTTCGGAGAGATCGGTCGCACGCATTGATGAATTTCACTCAGCATAATTCGGAAAATAGCGAATCTTATGCATGAGCTGCTTTCAGGTCAAATTCTCCTCACCGGCACAGAGAAACCGGCACTCACAACGAAGAGAGATCTGAAAGGATACGTTTCATGAAAGTCTGGTTCATCACTGGTGCATCCCGCGGCTTTGGCGCGCTGATGACCAAGGAAGCGCTTGCCGCAGGCGACGCCGTCGTCGCCACTGCCCGCAATCCCAAGACCGTCATCGATGCTATCGGCGACCACCCCAATCTGCTGGCTACCGCACTCGATGTCACCGACGAGCGACAGGCGCAGGAAGCGGCGGCAGCGGCCGTCCAGCGCTTCGGCCGCATCGACATTCTGGTCAACAATGCAGGATACGGATTGCTCGGCGCCGTCGAGGAAGCCACCACTGAAGAGATCGAGAAGATTTATGCGACCAATGTCTTCGGCCTGTTGAAGGTCACCCGTGCGGTGCTGCCGCATATGCGCCGTCAGCGCTCGGGCCATGTCCTGAACTTCTCGTCGATCGGCGGCTATGCCGGCTATCCCGGCTGGGGCGTCTATGGCTCGACGAAATTCGCGGTCGAAGGTCTTTCGGAATCGCTGGCGACGGAGATCGAGCCGTTCGGCATCAAGGTCACGATCGTCGAGCCCGGCTTCTTCCGCACCGATTTCCTGGCCGACAATTCGCTGTCGATCAGCCCGGCCTCGATCCCGGATTATGTGGGAACGCCGGCCGGCAACATGCGGGACTTCGCCGCCAGCGCCAATCACGCCCAGCCCGGCGACCCCGCGAAATTCGCGGCCGGTATCGTGACGCTGGTGAATGCCGAAAACCCGCCGCTGCGCATGCCCTTCGGCAGCGATACGGTGGCCAAGCTTAGCGAGAAGAATGCCTTTGTCGAGCAGGAGCTTTCCACCTGGCGGTCGCTGGCCGTCTCCACCGACTTCGCCGCCTGAGGCAGATCGCCTGACCGAAAACGCCGCCCGTTTATGACGGGCGGCGTTTCTCGTCTCAGCCGATATCGATCACCAGCTTGCCCTTGGCCTGGCGCTCCTCGATCAGGCGGTGAGCCTCGGCGGTCTCATCGAGCGTGAAGCGGCGGGCGTCGAGGCGCGGCGCCAGCTTTCCGGCTTCGGCCAGCCTGGTTGCCTCCTGCATGATCTCGCCGTGGTGCTCGCGGCCCTCGCCGGTGAGTAGCGGCAGCAGCGTGAAGACGCCGGAATAAGTGGCCGCCTTGAAGGAAAGCGGAGCCAGCGCATGCGTGCCCCAGCCAAGGCTGGTCACCACATGGCCGAAACGCTTCACGGCCTTGAAGGCGGCATCGAGCCCTGCCCCGCCAACGGTGTCATAGACGATATCGAAGCCCTTGCCGCCGGTATATCTCGCCACATAGTCCTCGACGCTTTCGGCGGTGTGATCGATCGGGGTCGCACCGAGGCTGCGGATATAGTCCGCCTTGGCAGCACCATCGGCAGCGTAGACGTCAGCGCCGAATGCCTTGGCGATCTGCACTGCGACATGACCGACGCCGCCTGCACCGCCGAGAACCAGCACCGTCTGGCCGGACTTCACGGCAGCGCGGTCGACCAGCCCTTCCCAGGCGGTGATGAAGACCAGCGGCAAGGCAGCGGCTTCGCGCATCGTCAGGTTAGCGGGCTTGATCGCCAGCAGACGGGCATCGACGGCAGCGAATTCCGCCAGAGAGCCCTGCACGCCGCCGACACCGCCGGTCATGCCATAGACTTCGTCGCCGGGGCGAAAGCCGGAAACGCCCTCGCCGATCTCCTCGACGATACCGGCGAGATCGATGCCGAGAATGGCAGGCAACGGCTGGCGGGCATGTTCTGCGGCACCGGCGCGGATCTTAGTGTCGAGCGGATTGACGCCGCTTGCCTTGATGCGCACCAGCACTTCGCCAGCACCCGGTTTCGGGCGGGCGATCTCGGCCAGGCGGAACGGTGCATTGTGGTTTTCGAGGATCAGGGCTTTCATCGTGTTCATGTCGGTCACTCCGTTTTCGATGAGCGGATGATCCTCCCAACACGATTGAATGAAAATCAAAGATATCGCATGATCTCCATTCATTATTGAATGAGGCGATCATGGAATGGAGCGACGTCAGGATCTTTCTCGCGATTGCCCGCGAAGGGACACTGGGTGCGGCCGCCCGCAGGCTCGGCCAGACACAGCCGACCATGGGGCGGCGGCTCAAGGCGCTGGAGGCTGCGACCGGTCACATGCTGTTCCAGCGAACGGCCGACGGATTCGTGCTGACAGACGAGGGCAGCATCGTTCTGCAGCATGCGTTGAGGATGGAAGAGGAGGCCGTTGCGCTGGAGCGGCAACTGCAGGGCAGCACGCGATCACTTGAGGGAATGCTGCGGATTTCATGCTCGGACTGGTTCGGCCTTCACATGCTGACGCCTGTCCTGGCGGAATTCTCGCTGGCACATCCGAAGGTCTCGGTAGAATTGCTGACGCATGCGCGGCTCCTCAACCTGTCCCGGCGCGAGGCCGATCTGGTGTTTCGCATCCGGCCATTCACCGAGCCGGAAGTGATCTCACGCAAGCTGATGCATATCGGCTATGGACTTTACGTCGCGAAAGGCACCCCTCACCCAACGGCAGGCGACGGCAGCGGCTTTGCCATTGTCACCATGGACGAGGCCTTTGCCGAGATGCCCGATGTGCATTGGGTGACCCGCATGTTCCCGAAGGCGACGATCACCATGCGGAGCAACAATCGCGATGTGCAGGCAGCGCTCTGCGCCCGCGGTGCTGGAATGGCCGTTCTGCCGCGGCCGCTCGGCGACTGTTTTGAAGGCTTGGAACGCGTCGACGTTCCGGAGGCGCCGCCGGGGCGCGATACATTCCTCGGCTATCATCGCGATCTGAAGCGACTGCCGAGGCTGAGGGCCTTCATGGATGTGGTGATCAGCCGGTTGGCGACAACCAGCTGATCACTGGGCGGTGACTTACTGCAGGGTGCGGATCGGAGCCTGCTGCACAGCGTGGCCCGGAGCTGCTGGCGCGCCATTGCCATCGAGGCCGGTTGCGACGACTGCGACACGGAACTTGCCGTCGAGATTGCGGTCGAAGATCGCGCCGACGACGATATCGGCATCGTCCTGAACTTCGTCGCGGATGCGGCTTGCCGCTTCGTCGACTTCGAACAGCGTCATGTCGGAACCGCCGGAGATCGAGATCAGCACGCCCTTGGCGCCCTTCATCGAGATGTCGTCAAGCAGCGGGTTGGCGATTGCCGCTTCTGCAGCCTTCATGGCACGGCCTTCGCCTGCCGCTTCGCCTGTGCCCATCATCGCCCGGCCCATGCCGCGCATGACCGACTTGACGTCGGCGAAGTCGAGATTGATCAGGCCTTCCTTGACGATCAGATCGGTGATGCAGCCGACGCCGGCGTAGAGAACGCGGTCGGCGGTCATGAAGGCGTCGGCAAAAGTCGTCTTGGCATCGGCAATGCGGAACAGGTTCTGGTTCGGGATAACGATGACTGTGTCGGCTGCCTGGCGCAGCGCCTCGATGCCGACATCGGCCGTGCGCATGCGGCGGTTGCCTTCGAACGTGAAGGGCTTGGTGACGACGCCGACGGTCAAGATGCCTGCCTGGCGTGCCGCGTGGGCGATGACCGGTGCGGCGCCCGTACCGGTGCCGCCACCCATGCCGGCGGTGACGAAGCACATGTGGGAGCCGGCCAGATGGTCCATGATCTCGTCGATCGATTCCTCGGCAGCCGCATGGCCGACCTCAGGCAGCGAGCCCGCGCCAAGGCCTTCGGTGACATGCGCACCAAGCTGGATGCGGCGCGAGGCCTTGGAGGTGGCGAGCACCTGGGCATCGGTATTGGCGGCGATGAAATCGACACCCTCAAGATTTTCTGCGATCATGTTGTTGATCGCATTGCCGCCACCGCCGCCGACGCCGATGACAGTGATACGCGGCCGCAGTCCCGAAATGCCGCTCTTGGCGTCGCTCATCGTATTCTCCTTTGATGCCTCACTCATGCCCCGCCCTCGTGCGGAACAGCGAATCGAGTGTAAGGCTAAAGGCGCAAGAAGGCAGAGGCGGGGCGAAAGAACAAGATGCAGCCGCTCCGAAAGAAAATTCGGAACCTTTTTCACCGCTGCGCATTATGACGGATTCATGTCATCTTTATCATCATCATTGCCAACGGAGAGGAGTACCGCTGAGATGCCTAGCATTGCCGCACGCCAGACCGTCGCCCCACCCCACGAGCATACGCTTACTGTTCAGGAAGCGCTGGAGCCGCTGTTCCTGGCGCTGGAACAGGAAGTCGAGATCAAGATGGTGGCTGCTGCGTTGCGCGCCGGCTGGTCGGCCGAGGATGCTGTCGCAGCAATCGATGAGCTGCGCCGCACCGAACTCGTCGACGGCGCAACTGCGCACTAATTTGGGCGCTCGTGAAAAATTGTCATTCGCCATCGCGTGCGAATGACCTAAGTCTAACGCGACGATTACATCTTCGCGGAGACCTCCCTCAATGTCCTTCAAATCGATCTGCGTTTACGGCGCCGGTGCGCTTGGCGGCGCTATCGCGGCTAAGCTGGCGTCTACGGATAGCGGCGTGACCGTTTCGGCGGTGGCGCGTGGCGCACATCTCAAAAGCATCCGCGAAAACGGCTTGCGGCTGTTCGAGGCCGGCAGCGAAACACCGATTACGGTGCAGATCACTGTTACGGACGATCCCTCCACCCTGCCCCCGCAGGATCTGATCATTACCGGCCTCAAGGGGCACCAGCTCGGCGATGCCGCCGAAGGGATCGCCATGCTCCTCAAGCAGGGAACGCGGGTGATGATGATCCTCAACGGCATTCCCTGGTGGTACTTCCACCGCGACAGCCAGAGCCCGCATGCCGAACTGCAGTTCGAGGAACTCGACCCGGCCGGGCGGCTGTGGCGGCTGATCGGCCCGGAGCGCGTCATCGGCTGCGTGGCGATGCAGGGCGCCGAGGTCGTCAGGCCGGGCGAAATCCAGCTGTCGAACAATGGCCGCTACATCCTTGGCGAACCCTCCGGCGAAATGAGCGCCGATCTTGAAGGCATCAAGAGCCTGCTGACGGGCGCCGGGCTGAATGTCTCCACAACCCCACGCATTCGCGACGACATCTGGAACAAGCTGACCGGCAACGCCGCCTTCAATCCGCTGAGCGCACTCACGCGCGCCCTGATGACCGATATCATGGCCGACCCGGCGCTTTACGGCATGGTCGGCAAGATCATGAACGAGGTTCGTGCCGTTGGAACCGCGCTCGGCGCCACATTCTCGATCACCATCGAGGAACGTCTCGAGCAATCGCGCCATATCGGCGCCGTCAGAACCTCGATGCTGCAGGATCTTCTCGCCGGCAAGGCGCTGGAGATCGTGCCGCTGAGCGGCATGGTCGTGTCTCTGGGCCGCCTTGCGGCAGTTCCGACGCCGGTGTCCGAAGTGGTGCTTGCGCTGACCTCGCAGCTCGATATCGAGAACAGACGCACAATCTAGCGCGGACCTCCGATTTAGCCGCATGGCTTCTGACCTGTGCCATTTATTCTTTTCATATATGACACGCGGCTGCCCGGAATGGATTTCCTACGCCTGGCAGCCGTAACTTCTGCGGAGAATGCAGAGGTAATCCCATGCGCAACGTCATGCCTGCCAATCCGCTTCGCGACCGGCCGCGCCGAGCCGTCAAGGCCCACGCCATGCGTGAACGGCGCACGGCCCAGGTGCTGATGCTGTTCGGCGTCATTCTTGCCTGCGTCGAACTCTATGTGATCGTCAGCTGGATCTGAGCCCCTGGATGCGATCCAATCTCTCGCTGCGCCTTTCCGGCGCCATCACCCCGCTTGTCACCCCTTTCCGCCACGGCGCGCTGGACATCAAGGCACTCGAGATGCTGGCCGAATGGCAGATCGCCAGCGGCATTGGCGCGCTTGCGGTTGGAACCGTCACCGGCGAAGGCCCGGCGCTTTCGCAGGCCGAGCGTGAAACGGCTCTCTCGACGGTGCTGCGCGTTGCCGATGACCGCATTCCCGTTCTTGCCGCGACCGGCACCAACTGCACGGCGCAGACCATCGAGGCGACGCAACGGGCCGAAGCGCTCGGCGCCAGCGCGGCGCTGGTCACCGTCCCCTACTATTCGAAGCCGGGGCAGAAAGGCATTCTGCATCACTTTGGCGAACTGGCAGCAGCCACCAACCTGCCGCTGATCATCGTCAACGATCCCGCGCGGACGGCCTCGCTCCTTCTGCCATCGACGCTCGACGTGCTTTCTGCCGATGGCACGATCTTCGGCCTGCTCGACATCGAGGGCGATATGGCAACGCTCGCCTGCTACCGAGATCGCCTTCATCTCTTCACGGGCAATGCGCTCGGCGCTCCGGCCTTTCTTGCCTGTGGCGGCGACGGCGTGATTGCGCCTGTCGGCAATGTGCTTCCGAAACTCGTGACCTCGCTTCAGCATGCCGCGGCCTGCGGCAACCTGCCTGCGGCGCTCACGCTTGCCGATCGCATGACGGCGCTGATCGATGCCATCGGCGACGACCCTGCCTGCATCAAATATGCGCTGAGTGCCTATCCGGGCATTTGCGCAGACGTGCGCCCGCCGCTCGTTGCCGCCGACGACGCAGCAAGAGAGGCGGTCGCCGCGGCGCTGATGCCCTTCGCCGCCACGCCGAAACGCGCATTATCCCTATGACAATCTTATACATTCGGCCACGGCGCCGAATGGAAAGGCAATCCGTCTCTTCATAGATTTGGACGGTAAGCCAGACATCTCGAAAGGACATATCGATGTCACGTCTTTCTTCCGGCGCGTCCGCCGATCCGCTTCAACGCAACACCGCGCCGGCCCGCTTCACCATCGGCAGGAACAGGCGCGGACAGTGGATCGTTGCCGACCGCGACGGGCTGGTCGGCGGCCTCTTCATCAACGAGGCCGCCGCCCTTCATTTCGCTGCCGCTGAGTGCAATCACAACCCCGCCGAGATCTACCGTGCTGCAGACGGGATTGTGACGGAACTCAGCGTCTTCGACGCGACAGAGCCCCGGCTGCATTGAGGACGCAGGCTCCCGTTGTGCCAAGACGGGAGCCTTCCCGCACAGGCTGCCAAACTTTTCTTTAACTGGCACAGACTAAGATTGCCGTCGGACAGCAGCCAGTTTTTGAGACCGATGACCAAGCCGAATTTCCGCTTCAAGCACTACGACCTTCACGAACAGCGCGCCGGAACGATCGTCGAGGTGGCGCTGAATGCGGTCAACAATGTCCGCCTGATGACGGCGCCGCAATTCCAGCGCTTCACCGAAGTTCTCGATTTCAAATATATCGGCGGCGTCGCCAAGAAATCACCGGTCAAGATGGTGATCCCCGACAGCGGCCACTGGCACCTGATCGTCGATATGGAAGGCCATCACGGGCTGGCGGAATCCGCCGTCAAGGTGATCGCGGCGCCTGGCGCTCAGAAGAAGGCTTCGTAAAGCCGCCACCCGGCTGGTTCAGCGCGGATTGCGCTCTTTGCGGAGCTTGGACCACCATTCCAGCCGTTTGCGGATCTCGCGCTCGAAGCCGCGCTCCGGCGGATCGTAGAAGTTCTTGCGGCCCATCTTTTCCGGAAAGTAGTCCTGACCCGAAAAGGCGTCTGGCTCATCGTGGTCGTAGCGATAGCCGTCGTTGTAGCCCTCATCCTTCATCAGTTTGGTCGGCGCATTCAGGATGTGCTTCGGCGGCAGCAGCGAGCCGTTTTGCTTGGCGGCCATAGTCGCAGCCTTGAAGGCGGTATAGACGGCGTTGGATTTCGGTGCCGTTGCCAGATAGACGCAAGCCTGCGCCAACGCCAGTTCGCCCTCCGGGGAACCGAGGTAATCGTAGGCGTCCTTGGCAGCGTTGCAGATGACCAGCGCCTGCGGATCGGCAAGGCCGATATCCTCCACGGCCATCCTCACCAGCCTTCGTCCGAGATAGAGCGGATCCTCGCCGGCATCGAACATGCGCGCCAGATAGTAGAGCGCTGCATCGGGATCGGAGCCGCGAACAGATTTGTGAAGCGCCGAAATCAGATTGTAGTGGCCGTCCTGCGCCTTGTCGTAGACCGGCGCCCGGCGCTGGACGATGCGCGTCAGTCCCTCGGTATCGAAGAGCTCGCCCGGCCTTGCCGCACGCCAGACCTCCTCGGCCAGCGTCAGGATCGCCCGGCCATCGCCGTCTGCCATGCGCAGCAGGCTTGCCCGCGCGTCATCGGTCAGCGGCAGCGGCTTCTGCTCGACGGCCTCAGCGCGCGTCAGCAGTTCGCTGAGGCTCTCCTCGCCATGCGACTTGAAGGTCAGGACGCGGGCACGCGACAAGAGAGCGGCGTTGAGTTCGAAGGACGGGTTTTCCGTGGTGGCGCCGACGAGAATGACCGTGCCGTCTTCCATGACCGGCAGGAAGCTGTCCTGCTGCGCCCGGTTGAAGCGATGGATCTCATCGACGAAGAGCAGCGTCTGGCGTCCATCCATCCGCCGCAGCCGCGCGGTTTCGAATACCTTCTTCAGATCGGCGACGCCGGAGAAGATCGCCGAAATCTGTTCGAAGGCCAGCCCCGCCTCGCCGGAGAGAAGCCGGGCCACTGTGGTCTTGCCGGTGCCGGGCGGTCCCCAGAAGATCATCGACCCCAGCGACCCGCTTTCGATCATCCGCCTGAGAACGCCGTCCTCACCGGTCAGATGTTCCTGACCGGCAACCTCCGAGAGCGTCTGCGGCCGCAGACGATCGGCAAGAGGCCGCCGGTTGGCGACCTCGTCTGGAACGCGTGGGGCGAACAGATCATTGCTCATCGGAAGAACTGCCTGATCCGCTGGCCGTCACGCTCGATCTCGACACGCCAGAGGCCCGCATCGTCGGCAGCGATCTGCGACAATTGCTCGGTCGTCTGCACCGGCGTGCCGTTGATGGCGACGATGATGTCCTTCGGCTCGAACCCGAGACGGGCGGCCGGAGAGTCTTCCTTGACCTCGGAAACGACGACGCCTGATGATTCCGTCGGCATACGCAGCTCGTCGGCGACGCGCGGCGACAGGTTTTCGACGACGGTGCCGGTAAAGGGCGTGCGGCCGCCAATGGTGCGCTGGTCGCGCGGCGAGGTTTCAGGGGCGCGATCGAGCTTCAGAGCCACTTCCTGCTCGCCGCCGTTTTCGACGACGCCAAGCTTGACGGTGTTGCCGAGGCCGGCCGTTGTCAGGCGGTAGAGAAGCGCATCGGGATGCTCGACGGGAATACCGTTGACGGCAGTGACGATCTCACCGGCTTTGAGACCGGCCTTCTGCGCCGGGCTGCCATCGGTGACCTTGACGATCAGCGCGCCACGGGCCTTGTCCAGGCCGAGCGCCTCGGCGACCTCTGACGTCACGGCATCGAAGGTGGCGCCGACATAGGGCCGCTCGAAGGATTTCACGCCGGCATCGGCCGAGGTCAGGAAGACCTTGACGAGATTGGCCGGGATAGCAAAGCCGATGCCGTTGGAACCGCCGCCGCGCGAGAAGATCGCGGTGTTGATGCCGATCAGCTCACCCTTCATGTTCATCAGCGCGCCGCCGGAATTGCCGGGGTTGATCGAGGCATCGGTCTGGATGAAGAAGCCGAACTCGTTCTTGACCACCTGGTTGCGGGCGAGCGCCGAGACGATGCCTGAGGTCACCGTCTGGCCGACGCCGAACGGATTGCCGATCGCCAGAACGAGATCGCCGACTTCGACCGCATCGGAGTTGCCGATTGGCAGCGTCGGGAAATTGGCCTTGGTCTCGATCTTCAGGACGGCGAGATCGAGGCGGTCATCGCGCAGTACCACCTTGCAGGGAAACTCGCGCCCGTCCGACAGCGCTACCTTGATGTCGTCAGCACCTTCGATGACATGGTTGTTGGTGACGACGGTGCCGTTTGCCTCGACGATGACGCCGGAGCCAAGCGAGGACTGCTTCTCGGAGCGGTTCGGCATCTGCTGGCCGAAGAACTGCTCGAAGAAGGGATCGCCGGCGAAAGGTGACTGCCGCTGAACGGTCTTCTCGGCATAGACATTGACGACGGCGCCTGACGTCTGCTTGACCAGCGGCGCGAAGGACAGCTGCATTTGCATCTGGCTCTGCGGCACGGCTTTCGCGTCCTCTGCGTGAACGCCAAGCGGCAGGAGCACGGCGAGCGCAAAGAGCGGGACAAACGAACGTTTCGACAGGCCTAGCATCGTATTTCCTTCTGAAATGCTACAAGGATCAGTGTTGTAACGCCGGACGCTAGAAAGGAAAGAGGGCGGAAGCATGGAAGAAGCGAGCACGCGAAAAAGCAATTGAGGAGCCTGCCACATTGATTCAGGAAATGCGCATATGAGCCTGATAAGCCAAGCGAAAACATGGGCCAAGTCACTCAAGCGTGACATTGTCGCTCTGTGGCTCGCAGCACGCGATCCGCGCGTCCCCTGGCATGCCAAAGCCGTTGCCAGCGCGGTCGCCGCCTATGCGCTGTCGCCGGTCGACCTCATCCCGGATTTCATCCCTGTTCTTGGCTATCTCGACGACATCATCATCGTGCCGCTCGGCATTCTGCTGGCGGTGCGGCTCATCCCGCCGCCACTGATGGCCGAACTTCGGGCGCAGGCGACAGAGCGTGCGGAACGCCCGGTCAGCCGCACCGGATTGATCTTCATCCTTGCCGTCTGGGCTTGCTGCATCATCTTCCTGATCCGGGCGTTCCTCTGAGCGCCGTAACCGCAAACAGGAATCCACTGCATGAAAGCCACCGCTATCGCCCTCGCCTTCATCCTCTTCCCGATCTTCGCACCGCTCGCCCATGCCGCAAGCTTCGACTGCGATGCCAAGGAACTGAAGCCCGACGAGAAGGCGATCTGCGACAACCGGGCGCTCAACGACGCAGATGTGAAGATGGTCACCACCTTCGACCTGCTATCCGGCCTGCTCGCCATGGGCTCGCGTGGCACGCTGCAGGACGAGCAGACCGCCTGGCTGAAGAAGCGCCAGGAATGCCAGGCGGACGCGGCCTGCATCAAGGCGGTCTATGACGAGCGGCTGAAGCAGCTTGGCGAGACGTATAAGAATATCAACAGGCCGCTTTAGTCATCAGCTGCCAATATGGGCTCGGATTGTAGACATGACAGCCGAGAGCGTCGCATCGGGCAACCGGCCGATCCTGTCGATCTGTCCCGTCTCGACAGTCGCAATCTTGGCCGGACGGACGACAGACGGCGCTGGCAGGCCGGCGGCATGATGATCGTCGATCGCGACGTCTCCAACCCACGGGCGGTTTTCTGCTGAGGTGATCATCACGGCCCACACCAACGCCTCGTTCTCTCCGAGGGTGCCAGCCGAAACGACCAGCGCCGGGCGGCGCTGGCGCGTGTCGCGGTCGGTGTAAGGGAAAGGCACCCTTACGATGTCGCCCTGCTCAAAGATCGGCATAGGCCTTCCGGTCAGCTTCGCTGTCCCACTCGGAGAAGGTCGCGAACGGATCGTCGGCAAGCGGCTCAGCTGCGCGCGATATCACGACACGGTTTTCATCCTCGAGCGTATAGACAATGGAATCGCCTTCCCGAAGGCGCAGTGCAGAACGCACAGCCTGCGGAATGGTTGTCTGTGCTTTGCTCGTTATCTTGCTTGTGATCATTGCTCACCTCTCGATGAATGTAAGGAAGTTCCTTACCGATAGCAATGCGTGGCCATCCGAAGCAAGCAGCCTAGGCCTGCTGCTTGCCGCTCAGCGATGCAAGCACCTCAGCAATAACCCCAGTCGCCTCGCGCAAGCGCTGCTCGCCAAACTCACCGCCATGCCGATCCGCCCATTTCGCCTGGCGTCCTTGTATGTCGCTGAGGGTCACTCTGCCCGCCTCGGTCAACTCCATGAGTTTCGCCCGCTGGTGCGCGGGGTTGTCGCGATAGGCGATCAGGCCCTCGCCTTCGAGAAGATCGGCAACACGCTGCACGCCCTGCCTCGCCAGACCCAAGGCGCGGGCTGTATCGGCTACCGACATCGGCGCATGGTCGGCTGCGGCCAAGACTTGCCAGCGGGCGCTGGTCTGGCCCGCTGGCCTGGCGAGCGTGTCGCCTTCCGCCTGCAGATGTCCCGCAAGCCGCAATACCGCGATCGAGAACTCTGCGAACGCATCGCCCTCGGCTGTTCGTTTCGATTTCATATTGACAATATGTTGTCCATTTTCAATAATGACAATATATTGTCATATTAGATTTGAAATAGCAAGGGAGAGAGGCGATGAAGAAGACCTATCACGGAAGTTGCCATTGCGGCCGGATCAGCTACGAGGCCGATATCGACCTGCAGGCCGGTACGGGGAAATGCAACTGCACGATCTGCTGGAAGCGCCGCTACTGGGGCACCAACATCAAGCCGGAGGATTTCAGGCTGACCTGTGAGGAGGCAGGCATCGGCGACTACCAGTTCGGCAGCATGTCCGGGCATCACCGCTTCTGCACCACCTGCGGCGTGGCACCCTATGGCCACGGCTATGTCGCAGAGGTCGGCGGCGACTACGTCTCGATCAATCTCGCCTGCCTCGATGACGTCGATCCGTCGGAACTTGCAGAGGCTCCGCTGCAGCATTTCGACGGCCGCAATAACAGCTGGTGGAACACGCCTGCCGAAATACGGCATCTCTGAAAAAGAAAAGAGCAGCTGACTCTTAATCAGCTGCTCTCACGTTCAACTAAAACCGGATCGCGTTACTCAGGCAGAATGCGAACCGCACCGCGATCGGCGCTGGTTGCGAAGGCCGCATAGGCCTTCAGAGCCGTGGTCACATTGCGCTTGCGGACTTCAGCCGGGCGCCAGCCCTTGGCTTCCTGCTCGGCGCGGCGTGTTGCCAGCTCGGCATCGCTGACGCGCAGGCTGATCGTGCGGTTCGGGATGTCGATATCGATCATGTCGCCCGGCTGCACGAGGCCGATGGTGCCGCCATTTGCGGCTTCCGGCGAGGCGTGGCCGATCGACAGACCCGAGGTACCGCCCGAGAAGCGGCCGTCGGTGATCAGCGCGCAGGCCTTGCCGAGGCCCTTCGACTTCAGATAGCTGGTCGGATAGAGCATTTCCTGCATGCCCGGTCCGCCCTTCGGTCCTTCGTAGCGGATGACGACGACATCGCCGGCAACCACTTCGTTGCCGAGAATGGCCTTTACCGCGGCATCCTGGCTTTCATAGACCTTCGCCGGGCCGGAGAATTTCAGGATCGATTCATCGACGCCTGCGGTCTTCACGATGCAGCCGTCGAGCGCCAGATTGCCCTTCAGAACGGCAAGGCCGCCATCCTTGGAGAACGGGTGCTGGGCGTCGCGGATGACGCCCTTCTCACGGTCGAGATCGAGTTCGTCCCAGCGGGCGCTCTGGCTGAAGGCAACCTGCGTCGGCACGCCGCCGGGGGCTGCGCTGAAGAGCTTCAGGGCGGCCGGATTGTCGGTGACCGAGATGTCCCACTCGGCCAGCGCATCGCCAAGCGTTGGGGCATGGACGGTCGGCAGGCCTGCGTTGATCAGGCCGGCGCGGTTCAGCTCGCCGAGGATCGCCATGATGCCGCCGGCGCGGTGGACATCTTCCATGTGGACGTCGGATTTCGCCGGCGCGACCTTCGACAGGCAGGGCACACGGCGCGACAGGCGGTCGATGTCTTCCATGGTGAAGTCGATGTCGCCCTCATGGGCAGCCGCCAGGATGTGCAGAACGGTGTTGGTCGATCCGCCCATGGCGATATCCAGCGCCATGGCGTTTTCGAAAGCGCCCTTGCTGGCGATGGTGCGCGGCAGTGCCGTGGCATCGTCCTGCTCGTAGTAACGCTTGGCGAGTGCCACGACGCGGCGGCCGGCTTCGAGGAAGAGTTCCTTGCGGTCCGAATGGGTGGCGAGTGTCGAGCCGTTGCCGGGCAGCGACAGGCCGAGCGCTTCCGTCAGGCAGTTCATCGAATTGGCGGTAAACATGCCGGAGCACGAACCGCAGGTCGGACAGGCCGAGCGTTCGATGACCTTGACGTCTTCGTCGGAAACCTTGTCGTCGGCAGCTGCGACCATGGCGTCGACGAGGTCGAGCGCGTGGGTCTTGCCGTTTAGCACGACCTTGCCGGCTTCCATCGGGCCGCCGGAGACGAAGATCGTCGGGATGTTGAGGCGCAGCGACGCCATCAGCATGCCGGGGGTGATCTTGTCGCAATTGGAGATGCAGACCATGGCGTCGGCGCAATGCGCGTTGACCATGTATTCGACGCTGTCGGCGATCAGCTCGCGCGACGGCAGCGAATAGAGCATGCCGTCATGGCCCATGGCGATGCCATCATCGACGGCGATGGTGTTGAATTCCTTGGCGACGCCACCGGCCGCCTCGATTTCGCGGGCAACCAGCTGGCCGAGGTCCTTCAGGTGGACGTGGCCGGGAACGAACTGGGTGAAGGAGTTCACCACCGCAATGATCGGCTTGCCGAAATCGCTGTCCTTCATCCCCGTGGCGCGCCAAAGGCCGCGCGCGCCCGCCATGTTGCGGCCGTGGGTCGTGGTTCTCGAACGATAGGCTGGCATCGGTGTGTTCCTCAAAGTGCCGGATTTATCTGCGATATAGGGCGGCAAAGCTGTTTGCTGGCCGACGATCGCCGTATTTTGGAATTGTCCTAATCCAATCGGCAGGGCCTGTCACTACCGGCAAGGGCAAATCCGGTACGGCGCACCAAGGCGTCTATCGGGCATATACGGAGCGAGGGAGCCTTTTGTTACAGGCTATTCCTTCACATCCGAACACAAAAAATTGGCTTTCCGTCAGGCTGGTTCAAGGCCTAGACACTAATCTGAAAACGCCCATCATGCGTTTAAAGAGATATTTGGGCCGCCCCCAGCCCAGGAGGTTTGAAATGCCGACCTACCGCCCCCCGAAAATCCGCTCGTCGGAGATCACCCCGCATCAGGTCTACCTGCGCCGCCGCAAGTTTCTCGGCGCTGCGACGCTCGGCGCCATGGCGCTCTACGGCGCCGGAAAGGCGAGTGCCGCAGCGCTCAACGCCGTCGACAGCAAATATACGGTCGATGAGAAGACGACGCCGCTGAAGGACATCACGACCTACAACAATTTCTATGAATTCGGCCTGGACAAGGGCGATCCCGCAGCACTCTCGGGTGACTTCAAGCCCCTGCCCTGGACCGTCAAGGTCGATGGCATGGTCAACAAGCCCGGCACCTTCGATCTCGACGCGCTGATGAAGGAGTTCCCGATCGAAAGCCGCACCTACCGGATGCGCTGTGTCGAGGCGTGGTCGATGGTCATCCCCTGGGACGGTTTTCCGCTGGCTGCTCTGCTGAACAAGGTCGAGCCGCAAGGAAGCGCCAAATACGTGGCCTTCGAAACCGTCGTTCGTCCTGAAGAGATGCCGGGACAGAAGGGCATTTTCCAGTCGCTCGAATGGCCCTATGTCGAAGGCCTTCGCCTCGATGAGGCGATGAACCCGCTGACGCTGCTCGCCGTCGGCCTCTATGGCGAAACGCTGCCGAACCAGAACGGCGCGCCGATCCGCCTCGTGGTTCCCTGGAAATATGGCTTCAAGGGCATCAAGTCGATCGTCCGCATCACGCTCACCGACCAGCAGCCGAAGAACACCTGGCAGGTCACCAACGCCCAGGAATACGGCTTCTATGCCAATGTGAACCCGGCCGTGGATCACCCGCGATGGAGCCAAGCCACCGAACGGCGGATCGGCGAGAGCGGCTTCTTCGGCGCCAGCCGCCATCCGACGCTGCCCTTCAACGGCTATGCCGACGAGGTCGCCAGCCTCTATTCCGGCATGGATCTGAGGGCGAATTTCTGATGGCGGGTCTGTCGTTCAGTCTGCCGAAGCGCTGGCAGCCTGCCTCCGTCTGGGCGCTCTACGCCATCGGCCTGCTGCCCGCCGTCTGGACCTTCTATCTCGGCGCCAGCGACCAGCTGGGCGCCGACCCGGTCAAGACCTTCGAACTCTTCCTCGGCCTCTGGACGATCCGCTTCCTGATCCTGACGCTGGCGGTCTCGCCGGCGCGCGATCTGTTCGGCTGGAACTACCTGCGATACCGCCGCGCACTGGGACTGCTGACCTTCTATTACGCGCTGATGCATTTCACCGTTTACATAGTGCTCGACCAGGCGCTGGATCTGTCCGCGGTTCTGGATGACGTCTTGAAGCGGCCCTTCATCATGTTCGGCATGGCGGGGCTCGCCCTGCTCGTACCGCTCGCCGTTACATCTAACAATTTCTCGATCCGCAAGATGGGCATGAAATGGATCTGGCTGCACAGGCTGATCTACATCATCGCCGCCGCGGGTGCCTTGCACTTCGCGCTTTCAACCAAGATCCTCGACCTCGAGCAATATATCTATGTCGGCCTGATCATCCTGCTGATCCTCTACCGGTCCTGGCGGCCGATCGCCAGGAGCCGGAAACGGGCGACACAAGGGCGCCAGAGAGGGCGGACTGCAGCGACTGTGAGCTAGCGGCGAAGCAAGCCCCGACTCTGCATGGAAAGCTGTGGCAATTCGGCAGGTCCGAAGCCTATGGACGCCGATAGTTCAGCGCCTAAATCAATATCCGTGAAGGATAGTGTTTGAATGGCCGCTATCGCGCGCGGGACCGCCCCATGAAAACTGCAGCGCTTGCTTTCGGATTTTGGCTACTGGCCGCCGTACCGCCTGGTCTGACGGCTCAGGCGGACCAGTTGGTGCGATTTGACAGTGCCGCCGTTAAGCCAAGCCCGTTCCTCGCCCGCAAGATAAAAGACGAAGGCATCAGTCTTCCGCAATCCCAGGCCACGCACTTGCTGGGCCATCTAAGCCGGCCGCCGGGAGACGGTCCATTTCCGGCCGTCGTCGTCATGCATGGCTGCGGCGGCATCCATCCGAACACTAGGACCTATTGGCCACAGCGACTGACCTCATGGGGCTACGCCGTCCTTGTCGTCGACAGCTTCACGACCCGCAATATCGACAACACCTGTCAACGCTATCTGCCGGATCGTGTCTTCGATGCCTATGGCGCGCTCGATTATCTGGCCACTTTGCCGTTCGTCGATGCCGGGCATGTCGCGCTGCTGGGGTTTTCCGCTGGTGGGATCGCGGCGCTGGAGGCCACGAAAGTCGAGGGCAACGAACAGCTTATGGACCGTAAATTCAAGGCAGCGGTCGGCTACTACCCGGACTGCGCACCTCATGCCGGCGATGCGACGGTACCGACCTTGATCCTGAACGGCGATGTCGACGATTGGAGCCCGGTCGAACGCTGCCGGCAGAGGATTTCACATCTCAGCGGCAAAGGCCCTCCCATCGAACTCGATGTCTATCCTGGTGCCTATCACGCATTCGATGCACCCGATGTCGCAACGCCGAAGATGATGCTCGGCCATAGGGAGGAATACGATGCCCCCGCCGCCGAACAGTCCTTCGCGCGGGTGAAAGACTTCCTGCAGCAATATCTGCAGAACTGAATGCAGCCCGCCACCACAAACGAAAACAGCCGGGCTTTGCAGCCCGGCTGTTTTGTTTCCGGAAAACCGGAATGACTTATGCGGCTTCTGCAGCAGCAGCTTCTGCTTCGACGCGGGCCTTGTCGGCTGCGCCCTTGGCAGAGGTGTCGCGATCAACGAATTCGACGACGGCGAGAGCGGCGTTGTCGCCCTGGCGGAAGCCTGCCTTCATGATACGCAGGTAGCCGCCGTTGCGGGTGGCGTAGCGCGTAGCAATCGCGTCGAACAGTTTCGAAACGACGGCGGTGTCGCGGATCTGCGAGATCGCCTGACGGCGAGCGTGCAGGTCGCCGCGCTTGCCGAGGGTGACGAGCTTTTCAACGATCGGACGGATTTCCTTTGCCTTCGGCAGGGTGGTCACGATCTGCTCATGCAGGATGAGCGAAGCCGCCATGTTGGCAAACATTGCCTTGCGGTGGCTGGCAGTTCTATTCAGCTTGCGGCCGGCTTTTGCGTGGCGCATTGCTATTCTCCTTTGATGCAGGGCTCTTCGCTTCTAGCGGGCCTGCCGTTTCCTGGCACATACAGGCGATCTGCCTGCTGTTTGACTGGGAAAGGCAGCCTCAGAGCCTGCCTTTTTGGTTCTTAATACTGGTCTTCGTAACGCTTTGCGAGATCTTCGATGTTCTCGGGCGGCCACGCCGGCACTTCCATGCCGAGGTGCAGGCCCATGGAAGCGAGAACTTCCTTGATTTCGTTCAGCGACTTGCGACCAAAGTTCGGGGTGCGGAGCATTTCTGCTTCGGTCTTCTGAATGAGGTCGCCGATGTAGACGATATTGTCGTTCTTCAGGCAGTTTGCCGAGCGAACGGACAGTTCGAGTTCGTCTACCTTCTTCAGGAGCGCCGGGTTGAAAGCCAGTTCGGTGACGGCTTCTTCCTCGGTTTCCTTCTGCGGCTCGTCGAAGTTGACGAACACGCCAAGCTGATCCTGGAGGATGCGAGCCGCGAAAGCGACTGCGTCTTCACCGGAGATCGAGCCATCGGTTTCGATGGTCATGTTCAGCTTGTCGTAGTCGAGAACCTGTCCTTCGCGGGTATTTTCAACCTTGTAGGACACCTTCTTGACCGGCGAATACAGGCTGTCGACCGGGATGAGACCGATCGGAGCATCTTCCGCACGATTGCGTTCGGCCGGAACGTAGCCCTTGCCGTTGTTGACGGTGAATTCCATACGGATTTCGGCGCCCTCGTCGAGCGTGCAGATCACATGCTCGGGGTTGAGGATTTCGATATCGCCGACCGTCTGGATGTCGCCAGCCGTTACAACGCCCGGGCCCTGCTTGCGCACGACCATACGCTTTGCGTCGTCGCCATCCATCTTGATGGCGATTTCCTTGATGTTGAGCACGATGTCCGTAACGTCTTCGCGGACGCCCGGGATCGAGGAGAATTCATGCAGCACGCCATCGATCTGCACTGCCGTCACTGCAGCACCGCGCAGCGAGGAGAGCAGAACGCGGCGAAGCGCGTTGCCGAGGGTGAGGCCGAAACCGCGCTCCAGCGGCTCTGCTACGAGCGTCGCCTTGGTGCGCGAG
Organism: Hyphomicrobiales bacterium; assembly: GCA_900465675.1. Taxonomy (GTDB): domain Bacteria; phylum Pseudomonadota; class Alphaproteobacteria; order Rhizobiales; family Rhizobiaceae; genus Rhizobium. The sequence goes on from UBJR01000013.1 coordinate 374,436, forward strand.
CTCGAAGAGAACTCGACCTTGTTCGGCTTGATCAGTTCCTGCCAGTTCTTCTGAATCATATCTTTGCCTTCCGTTCGTTGCCACCATCCAATCGTGGCAACCGAGCTTGAGAAGCGCCGGGAGCGCGACTGCGCTCACCGGCGTTGTGAGTGGCGATGATCAGACGCGGCGCTTCTTGCGCGGACGGCAGCCATTGTGCGGGATCGGGGTCACGTCGCGGATGGACGTGATCATGAAACCGGCAGCCTGGAGCGCGCGCAGAGCGGATTCACGGCCGGAACCCGGGCCGCAAACTTCGACTTCCAGCGACTTCATGCCATGTTCCTGAGCCTTCTTGGCGCAGTCTTCAGCAGCGATCTGGGCAGCGAACGGGGTCGACTTGCGCGAGCCCTTGAAGCCCTTGGCACCAGCGGACGACCAGGCAATCGCGTTGCCCTGTGCGTCGGTGATGGTGATCATCGTGTTGTTGAAGGTCGAGTTGACGTGCGCCACGCCCGACGAGATGTTTTTACGTTCGCGACGGCGAACGCGTACGGCTTCCTTGGCCATTCTTATCCCTTTCTTGGATATCGTCACCGCCGTAATGCCAGCGGCTCCACCGGAGTGATACCCGACAGGCACCGCTCCAAACTCAAAAGAGGCCGGCGGACCGCCAGCCTCCCCTTCCCGGTTTCCCGGAAATTACTTCTTCTTACCAGCGATCGCCTTTGCCGGACCCTTGCGGGTGCGAGCATTGGTGTGCGTGCGCTGACCGCGGACCGGAAGGCCGCGACGATGACGAAGGCCGCGGTAGCAGCCGAGGTCCATCAGGCGCTTGATGTTCATCGCGGTGTCGCGACGAAGATCACCTTCTACCTGATAATCGCGGTCGATGGTTTCGCGGATCTGGAGCACTTCGGAGTCCGTCAGCTGATGGACGCGCTTGTCGGCCGGAAGACCGACCTTCTCCATGATTTCCTTAGCAAACTTCGGACCAATCCCGTGAATGTAGGTCAACGCGATAATCACGCGCTTCGCAGTCGGGATGTTGACGCCAGCGATACGTGCCACGCCTGTTCTCCTTGCATTCCTGTTGCCATCCGGCAAGAGGGCTTCGTTATGCCGCCCTCCGTAGGGCCGCTCGTTCATATTTGGGGTTCGTACATGTCAAAACGACCGAACCCGGACTTCCTTGGGAAATCCGCGCCGATCGCATCAAATGTCGCGAGTTGGCGCGGTGTTTAACGGAATCAGTGCTGAAAGGCAACCGCTCCCGCCAAGTTTATTTTCGAAGACCTAGAGCTTCGAAAGAATGGCGTCGATCTCCGCAGTCACGTGATCGATATCCGCCATTCCATCCACCACCTTCAGCTTACCCTTTGCATGGTAATAGCCGATCAGCGGCGACGTTTCCTTGTAGTAGGCTGCCAGGCGGGTCACCACGGTCTCGCGGTTATCGTCCGGGCGGCGCTTGAAGTGAGTCGAACCGCAGCGGTCGCAGACCCCCTCCACCTTCGGCTTCACGTTGGTGTCGTGATAGCCGGCACCGCAGTTGGCGCAGGTGTAACGGCCGGAGACGCGATCAGCGAGGATCTTGTCGTCGACTTCAATCTCAATGACGGCCGAGAGCTCGATCCCCTTGCCCTTCAGCATCACCTCGGTGGCATCCGCCTGCACGAGCGTGCGCGGGAAGCCGTCGAGGATGAAGCCGTTGGCACAATCGGGAGCATCGAGACGCTCGGAGACGATGGCATTGACGATCTCGTCGGAAACAAGCTTGCCGGCGTCCATGACAGCCTTTGCCCGCTTGCCTACCTCCGTGCCGGCCTGAACGGCTGCACGGAGCATGTCACCGGTGGAGAGCTGCGGAATGCCGTGCTTCTCCACGATCCGCTGGGCCTGGGTCCCCTTACCCGCGCCCGGCGGCCCCAAAAGTATGAGTCTCATCGCCCCCTCTTTCCTCCACGCAACTTCGATTTCTTGATCAGGCCTTCGTACTGCTGTGCAATCAGGTGACCCTGAATCTGCGCAACCGTATCAAGAGTTACGCTAACCACGATCAAAAGCGAAGTCCCACCGAGGGATAATGGGATGCCGGTTTGCGACACCAGGATCTCGGGCAGGATGCAGACGAACACGAGGTAGATTGCGCCGATGACCGTGATTCGGGTCAGGACGTAATCGATATATTCGGCGGTACGCTCACCTGGACGGATGCCCGGGATGAAGCCGCCATGCTTCTTGAGATTGTCGGCCGTGTCCTTCGGATTGAAGACGATGGCCGTATAGAAGAACGCGAAGAAGGCAATCAGCGCGCCGTAGAGCAGCATGTAGAGCGGCTGGCCGTGGCCGAGCGCGGCTACGATCGACGTCGCCCAGGACGGCAGAGCCGTGGTGTTGGCAAAGCCAGCGAGCGTTGCCGGCAGCAGCAGCAGCGACGAGGAGAAGATCGCCGGAATGACGCCCGAGGTGTTGAGCTTCAGCGGCAGGTGCGACGTGTCGCCCTGGAACATGCGGTTGCCGACCTGGCGCTTCGGATACTGGATCAGAAGGCGGCGCTGGGCGCGTTCCACGAAGACGATGACGGCGATGACACCGATGGCGATCAGGATGACGGCGAGAATCAGCGTCGTCGACAGAGCGCCGGTGCGGCCGAGCTCGAGGGTACCGGCCAGTGCGGTCGGAAGACCTGCGGCGATACCGGCGAAGATGATCAGCGAAATACCGTTGCCGATGCCGCGCGAGGTGATCTGCTCACCGAGCCACATCAGGAACATAGTGCCGCCGAGCAGCGTGATGACGGTCGAAATCTTGAAGAACCAGCCCGGATCGACAACGAGACCGTTGCCGCTCTGGAGGCCGACCGCAATACCATAGGCCTGCAGCGTGCCGAGCAGCACCGTGCCGTAGCGGGTGTACTGGTTGATGATCTTGCGGCCCTGCTCGCCTTCCTTCTTCAGATTCTCGAGCGCCGGCACGACCGAGGTCATGAGCTGCACGATGATCGAAGCGGAGATGTAGGGCATGATGCCGAGCGCGAAGATCGCCATGCGCTGTACGGCGCCGCCCGAGAACATGTTGAAGAGGCCGAGAATGCCGCCTGCCTGGCCGCGGAAGGCCTGGGCGTAGGCTTCAGGGTTCAGGCCCGGAAGCGGGATGTGCGTACCCAGGCGATAGACGAGGAGAGCTGCCAGTGTGAACCACAGGCGCTTCTTGAGATCCTCAGCTTTGGCGAAGGTCGAAAAATTAAGATTGGAAGCCAACTGTTCCGCTGCAGAAGCCATGCGATTCTCCGCGCTACCCATTCCAGCCCTTCGCGAAGTGGCCGGACCCGGAAAAGGTATGTCAATATTCAAAAGCCGGGCTTCGGACGGATTGCTGGCGCAACCATTGCCTCACCCTTGATTTCGTCGGAAACCGGCACGCCGCGGGGGTGCAACGATACAGGTTTTGTGAGGCCCACATATGGGAGCAAAATCGCCCGGTGTGAAGCACCCCGGGCGACATATCATAAGATTATTATTCTGCCGCTGCGGCAGAAAGAAGCGTGATGGAACCGCCAGCCTTTTCGATCTTCTCGACAGCAGACTTGGAAGCGCCTGCAACTTCGATCTTGACCTTGGCCTTGAGTTCGCCGCCGGACAGGACGCGAACGCCGTCCTTGGCACGGCGGATGACGCCAGCAGCCTTCAGGGCAGCTGCGTCAACGGTCTGCTTGGCGTCGAGCTTGCCGGCATCGACGGCAGCCTGGATGCGCTCAAGCGACACGACAACGTAGTCGGCCTTGAAGATGTTGTTGAAGCCGCGCTTCGGCAGACGACGGTAGATTGGCATCTGACCGCCTTCGAAGCCGTTGATGGCAACGCCCGAACGGGACTTCTGGCCCTTGACGCCGCGACCACCGGTCTTGCCCGAGCCCGAGCCGATACCGCGTCCGAGACGCTTACGGCTGTGAGTCGAACCTTCGTTGTCCTTGATTTCGTTCAGTTTCATGATCGTATCCCCTGCTTACTTCTCGTCGACGATGCGAACGAGATGCTGCACAGCGCGGATCATGCCACGGACGGAAGGGGTATCTTCCAGCGTGCGGCGGCGGTGCATCTTGTTGAGGCCCAGACCGATCAGCGTGCGCTGCTGAACGTCAGGACGGCGGATTGGGCTGCCGATCTGCTCGACGGTAACCGTCTTTGCTTCGGTCTTCTTGGTAGCCTTGGCCATGGGTCAGACTCCTCTTATTCTTCAGAGGCGTTGCCGGAGGCGGCACGGCGAGCCTGAAGCGTAGCATACTTGATGCCGCGCTGAGCTGCGATGTCCTTCGGGTGAACCTGGTGCTTCAGAGCGTCGAAGGTAGCGCGAACCATGTTGTATGGGTTCGAGGAACCGGTCGACTTGGCGACAACGTCGTGAACGCCGAGCGTTTCGAAAACGGCGCGCATCGGACCACCGGCGATGATACCGGTACCGACCTTGGCCGAGCGCAGCAGAACCTTGCCGGCGCCGTGGCGGCCGTGAACGTCGTGATGCAGCGTACGGCCTTCGCGCAGCGGCACGAAGATCAGCTCGCGCTTGGCGGCTTCCGTGGCCTTGCGGATCGCTTCCGGCACTTCGCGTGCCTTGCCGTGACCAAAGCCTACGCGGCCCTTCTGGTCACCGACGACGACGAGAGCGGCAAAACCGAAACGGCGGCCACCCTTGACGACCTTGGCGACGCGGTTGATCGCGACCAGCTTGTCGACGAATTCGCTATCGCGCTCTTCGCGGCTCTGACGGTCATCCCGCGAGCCTCTTCTTTCCTGTGCCATTGTCCTTTTCCTTTTTCTTTTCCGGGTGCAACGGGCAAACAAAACGAGGACCGCATCAGCCTCCCATCAGGGAGCGTTTGCGGTCCGGTGAGATCCGGCCGGCGCTTCGCAGCGTCCGGCCGGAAACTTTATTAGAAGGACAGACCGCCTTCGCGGGCTGCGTCTGCCAGGGCCTTAATACGGCCGTGGTAGATGAAGGCGCCACGGTCGAATACGACCTCGCTGACGCCTGCCTTCGTTGCGCGCTCTGCAACGAGCTTGCCGACGAGGGCAGCTGCTGCGGTATCGGCACCGGTCTTCAGAGAACCGCGCAGATCCTTATCGAGAGTCGAGGCAGACGCGAGCGTCTTGCCTGCAACATCGTCGATGACCTGAACGTAGATGTTCTTCGAGGAGCGATGAACCGACAGGCGCGGACGGCCATTGGCCACCGACTTGAGATGACGGCGCACGCGGTTGGCACGACGTGCAAGTGCTTCTTTCCTGCTAGCCATTTCGCGTGATCCTTACTTCTTCTTGCCTTCTTTGCGGATGATCCGCTCTTCGGCATACTTGACGCCCTTGCCCTTGTAAGGCTCAGGACCGCGGTATTCGCGGATTTCTGCGGCAACCTGGCCGACCTGCTGCTTGTTGATACCGGTGACGACGATTTCCGTCGGCTTCGGCACAGCGATCGTGATGCCCTGCGGCGGCTCATAAACCACGTCGTGGCTGAAACCGAGCGCCAGCTGCAGGTTCTTGCCCTGAAGCGATGCGCGGTAACCGACACCGTTGATTTCGAGCTTGCGCTCGAAGCCGTCCTTGACGCCCTTGAAGATGTTTTCGATCATCGTGCGGGACATGCCCCACTTCGAACGAGCATCCTTCGACTGCGTGAGCGGCGTTACGACAACCGCGTTGTTTTCGAGCTTGATGCCGACTTCGTCGTTTGCGACGAAGAACAGCTCGCCCTTCGGGCCCTTTGCAGTAACCTTCTGGCCTTCGACCGTAGCCGTGATCCCAGCAGGTACCTGAACGGGCTTCTTACCGATACGAGACATGTTTCAATCCTGTCTGTTCGCTATGGAGATCCTTGCTCAATCTTAGAAGACCGAGCAAAGAACCTCGCCACCAACGTTCTGTTCGCGAGCCTGGTGATCGGCCATCACACCCTTCGGAGTCGAAAGGATGGTGATGCCGAGGCCGTTCGCGACCTGCGGAATGGACTTGACCGAGACATAAACCCGGCGGCCCGGCTTGGACACGCGGCCGATCTCACGGATCACCGATGTGCCTTCGTAGTACTTCAGCTCGATGCTGAGTTCCGACTTGCCATTGCCGAAATCGACAACGGAATAGCCACGGATGTAGCCTTCGGACTGCAGAACATCGAGAACGCGTGCACGGAGCTTCGAAGCAGGCGTCGATACCGACGACTTGCGGCGGGAAGCGCCGTTACGGATGCGAGTGAGCATATCGCCCAACGGATCAGTCATTGTCATCTAACCTGCTCCTTACCAGCTGGACTTGACGATGCCCGGCACCTTGCCGAGATTGCCGAGTTCACGCAGCGCGATACGCGACATGCGCAGTTTGCGGTAGTATGCGCGCGGACGGCCCGATACTTCACAACGGTTGCGAATACGGGTCTTCGATCCATCGCGCGGCAGGGATGCCAGCTTGATCGAGGCCTTGAACCGCTCTTCGATCGGAAGAGACTGGTTCATGATGATCGCCTTCAGAGCTGCACGCTTTGCAGCCTGATTTGCGACCGTAGTACGGCGGCGCTTGTTCTTTTCAACTGCGCTGGTCTTCGCCATGTCAGGTTCCTTTTCTACGCTCGTCGTTACGGTTACTGACGGAACGGGAAGCTGAACTCTGTGAGCAGAGCGCGTGCTTCGTCGTCCTTCGTTGCCGTCGTGCAAACGATGATGTCCATGCCCCACATCTGATCAACCTTATCGTAGTTGATCTCAGGGAACACAATGTGCTCCTTGATGCCCATGGCAAAGTTGCCACGGCCGTCAAAGCTCTTCGGGTTCAGGCCGCGGAAGTCGCGAACGCGCGGAAGCGCGATGTTCACGAGACGGTCCAGGAACTCGTACATGCGGGCGCCGCGGAGAGTAACCTTCGCGCCGATCGGCATCTGTTCGCGGACCTTGAAGCCAGCGATGGAGTTACGCGCACGGGTGATGACCGGCTTCTGACCAGCGATAGCGGCCAGGTCGGCAGCGGCAACAGTCGGCTTCTTCGAATCAGCCGTTGCTTCACCAACACCCATGTTGATTACGATCTTGTCGAGCTTCGGGATCATCATCTCGTTGGCGTAGGAGAACTTCTCCTGCATGGCCGCACGGATGCGCTCGACATATTCCTTCTTGAGCCGTGGCTCGTACTTTGCCTCAGCCATCAGATCACCTCACCGGAACGCTTAGCTACACGGACCTTCTTGCCGTCAACAACCTTGAAACCAACGCGGGTCGGCTTGCCGTCCTTGTCGATGATGGAAAGGTTGGACAGGTGAACCGAAGCTTCCTTGTTGATGATGCCGGCTTCCTGGGTCTGCGTCTGGCGCTGATGGCGCTTTACGACGTTGACGCCGCGGACAACGGCACGATCTTCCTTGGGCAGGACCTGGAGGACTTCGCCAGTACGGCCCTTGTCCTTGCCTGCGAGCATGACGACCTTGTCGCCCTTACGAATCTTCTGCATCGGTCTCGCTCCTTACAGTACTTCAGGAGCCAGCGAGATGATCTTCATGTGGTTCTTGGCGCGAAGTTCGCGCGGAACCGGTCCGAAGATACGGGTGCCGATCGGCTCTTTTTTGTTGTCGATGAGGACTGCTGCATTGGTGTCGAAGCGGATGATGCTGCCATCAACACGACGGATTTCCTTGGCGGTGCGAACGACAACCGCCTTCATCACGTCACCCTTCTTCACGCGGCCGCGCGGGATCGCTTCCTTGATCGAAACGACGATAACGTCGCCGATCGAGGCATACTTGCGCTTCGAGCCGCCCAGCACCTTGATGCACATGACACGACGTGCGCCGGAATTATCCGCCACGTCGAGGTTTGTTTGCATCTGAATCATATCAGGTCGCCTTTTTGGTTTACCGGAATGGTTGGGCTCTCGCCCCCTACCCCGGCTTATGAAAATTGTCAGCCGGCCGCTTGCCACAAGGACAGGCGAAAACACGGCAATAGCTTGAATAGCGCGGGATCGATCGTGCCAGGGTGGTTTCCCAACGGGACCTTCCGTGCGCTCAAAGCAAAAGAACGCCCGGCTTTCGAGCGTTCTGACGCTGCTTCATACAGATATTTCCGCGAGGCGCAAGGCCTCGCCGAAAATTCTTACTTAGCCTGGGCGGAAATGACCGTCCAACGCTTGTCCTTGGAGATCGGCGCGCATTCCTCGATGGAAACGGTATCGCCGATCTTATACTGGTTGTTTTCGTCGTGGGCCTTGTACTTCTTGGAACGACGAACGGTCTTCTGGAGCAGCGGGTGAGCGAAACGGCGCTCGACGCGGACTACCACAGTCTTCTCGTTCTTGTCGCCAACGACGACGCCCTGCAGAATGCGCTTCGGCATGATTTTTTCCTTTACGCCTTTGCTTCTGCCGCCTTCTGGCGGGCAATGGTTTTCACGCGGGCGATATCCTTGCGGACTTCGTCGATACGCGAGGACTTTTCGAGCTGGCCGGTTGCCTTCTGGAAGCGCAGGTTGAACTGCTCCTTCTTCAGGTCGGCGAGCTTGTCCTTGAGCTGATCGGCCGTGAGGCCGCGGACTTCTTCGGCTTTCATCTGCCTCTCCTTACTCTGCAATGCGCTGTACGAAGCGCGTCTTGACCGAGAGCTTGGCAGAGCCGAGGCGAAGTGCCTCGCGGGCGATCTCTTCGCTGACGCCGTCGATCTCGAACATCATACGGCCGGGCTTGACCTTGCATGCCCAGTATTCAACGGAGCCCTTACCCTTACCCATACGGACTTCGGTCGGCTTTGCGGTTACCGGAACATCCGGGAACACGCGGATCCACACACGGCCGGCACGCTTCATGTAGCGCGTGATCGCGCGGCGGGCCGCTTCGATCTCACGTGCGTTGACGCGGTTTGGCTCCTGAGCCTTAAGGCCGAATTCACCAAAGGCGAGATCAGACCCACCCTTGGCGACGCCCTTGATGCGGCCCTTGAATTGCTTGCGGTACTTGGTACGCTTTGGCTGCAACATTTTCTTATTCTCCGAACTTCTTAGCCACCAACGCTATCAAGCGTTGTCGCGGCGACGATCGCGATCACGGCTAGCCGGACCCTGAGCATCACCCTCGAGTGCGCGGCGCTCGGAGGCCATCGGATCGTGCTCAAGGATTTCGCCCTTGAAGATCCAAACCTTGATGCCGCAGATACCGAAAGCGGTTTCCGCTTCGGCTGTGCCATAGTCGATGTCCGCACGCAGCGTGTGGAGCGGAACGCGACCTTCGCGATACCATTCCGTACGAGCGATTTCGGCACCGCCGAGACGGCCTGCGCAGGTGATCTTGATGCCTTCGGCGCCAAGACGCATGGCAGACTGAACAGCGCGCTTCATGGCGCGGCGGAAAGCCACGCGACGCTCGAGCTGCTGGGCGATCGACTGGGCAACCAGCGTTGCGTCGACTTCCGGCTTGCGAACTTCAACAATGTTGAGGTGCGTTTCGGAGTTCGTCATGTCCGACAGCTTTTTGCGGAGCTTGTCGATGTCTGCACCCTTCTTGCCGATGATCAGACCCGGGCGAGCCGAGTGGATCGTGACGCGGCACTTCTTGTGCGGACGCTCGATGACGACCTTGGCGATACCAGCCTGCTTCAGTTCGCTCATGACGAACTTACGCATCTTCAGGTCTTCATGCAGCAGCTGACCGTATTCGGCATTGTCCGCGAACCAGCGGCTATCCCAGGTACGGTTGATGCCAAGACGGAAACCGATTGGATTGATTTTCTGACCCATTATGCGGCCTCCTCTTGTGCCTGCACTTCGCGCACGACGATCGTCAGGTGCGCGAACGGCTTCTCGACGCGAGATGCACGGCCGCGGCCACGAGCGTGGAAGCGCTTCATGACAATCGACTTGCCAACGTAGGCTTCTGCTACGACCAGCGAGTCAACGTCGAGATCGTGGTTGTTCTCGGCGTTTGCGATCGCAGATTCGAGCGTCTTCTTGACGGCGCCCGAAATGCGCTTGCGCGAAAATTCCAGCTCAGCGAGTGCACGCTCGACCTTCATGCCGCGGATAAGAGCGGCCACCAGGTTGAGCTTCTGTGGGCTGACGCGGAGCGTGCGGGCGACTGCTTGCGCCTCGTTGTCCTTCAGCCGGCGTTCGGCTTTTGCCTTGCCCATCGTTACTTCCTCTTTGCCTTCTTGTCCGCGCCGTGACCGTAGTAGGTCCGCGTCGGAGAGAATTCACCGAACTTGTGACCGACCATGTCTTCGTTGACGCTGACCGGTACATGCTTGCTGCCGTTGTAGACGCCGAAGGTGAGACCGACGAACTGCGGCAGGATCGTGGAGCGACGGCTCCAGATCTTGATTACTTCTGCACGTCCGCCTTCACGAACCTTCTCAGCCTTCTTGAGAAGATAGCCGTCAACGAACGGACCTTTCCATACTGAACGAGCCATTGGAGACTTCCTCTCTTACTTCTTACGCTGATGACGCGAGCGCATGATCATCTTGTCGGTCGACTTGTTCGACCGGGTGCGTTTGCCCTTGGTCGGCTTGCCCCACGGAGTAACCGGGTGACGGCCACCAGAGGTGCGGCCTTCACCACCGCCGTGCGGGTGGTCGACCGGGTTCATGACGACACCGCGGTTATGCGGACGCTTGCCGCGCCACACCGTACGACCGGCCTTGCCGTCGTTGATGTTGCCGTGGTCAGGGTTCGAAACCGCACCGATCGTCGCCAGGCAAGAGCCGTGAACGAGACGCTGTTCGCCAGAGTTCAGACGAAGGATCGCCATGCCTGCATCGCGGCCGACCAGCTGGGCGTAGCCGCCAGCCGAACGGGCGATCTGACCACCCTTGCCCGGCTTCATTTCCACGTTGTGGATGATGGAGCCGACCGGGATGTACTGCAGCGGCATTGCGTTGCCGGGCTTTACGTCGACAGCCTTTTCAGAAGCGATGACCTTGTCGCCGGCAGCGAGACGCTGCGGAGCGATGATGTAGGCCTGTTCGCCATCTGCGTAAGCGATGAGCGCGATAAAAGCCGTACGGTTCGGGTCATACTCGATACGCTGAACCGTGCCTTCAACTTCAAACTTGCGGCGCTTGAAGTCGATCAGACGGTAGGTACGCTTGTGACCGCCGCCGATGAAGCGGGCAGTGATACGGCCGAGGTTGTTACGGCCACCGCTCTTCGTCAGACCTTCCGTCAGCGCCTTGACCGGCTTGCCCTTGTAGAGCGAGGAGCGGTCGACGATGACCAGCTGACGCTGGCTCGGGGTGATAGGATTGAATGTTTTCAATGCCATGTTTTTATTCCTCAGAGACCGGTGGAGACGTCGATCGTCTGGCCTTCAGCCAGCGTTACGACAGCCTTCTTCACGTCCTGCTGCTTGCCGGCAAAACCGCGGAAACGCTTGGTCTTGCCCTTGCGGAGCAGCGTGTTGACGGCCGTGACCTTGACGCCGAAGAGCGCCTCGACTGCAGCCTTGATTTCCGGCTTCGACGCCTTCTTGGCGACATTGAAAACAACCTGGTTGTTCTCAGATACCAGAGTGGACTTTTCGGTGATCGACGGCGAGACGATCACATCATAGTGGCGAAGATCGGTCACTTGAAACGCTCCTCTAGAGCTTCAACGGCAGCCTTGGAAAGCACGAGCTTGCCGCGGCGGACGATGTCATAAACGTTGATGCCCTGGATCGGGAGAACATCGATGTTCGGGATGTTCTGGGCAGCGAGCTTGAAGTTGCCGTCGAGCTCAGCACCACCGATGAAGAGCGCGTTGGTCAGACCGAGCGTCTCGAAGGTAGCGGCCAGAGCCTTGGTCTTTGCTTCAGCAGCAACGAGGTTGTCGATGATGATGACATCATCGGACTTCAGCTTTGCCGACAGGGCTAGACGCAGGCCGAGAGCGCGAACCTTCTTCGGAAGGTCGTGTTCGTGGCTGCGGGCAACCGGGCCGTGAGCCTTACCACCGCCGCGGAACTGCGGAGCACGAGCCGAATGGTGACGAGCGCGGCCCGTACCCTTCTGCTTGTACATCTTGGCGCCGGTGCGCCAAACGTCGGCGCGGCCCTTGGCCTGGTGAGTGCCCTGCTGCTTCTTGGCAAGCTGCCAGCGGATAACGCGGGCAAGAATGTCTTCACGGGGCTCGAGGCCGAAAATCGCGTCAGAAAGAGAAACCTTCCCTGCGTCTTTTCCCTCGAGGGTCTTGACGTTGAATTCCATTGGTCCGGCTCCCTTACTTCGCTGCCGACTTGACGGCATCGCGCACGATGATCCAGGCACCCTTGGAACCGGGTACTGCACCCTTGATCAGGATCAGACCGCGATCTTCATCGGTCGAAACCACTTCCAGGTTCTGAGTCGTAACGCGCGTCTGGCCCATGTGACCAGCCATCTTCTTGTTCTTGAAAACCTTGCCCGGATCCTGGCGCGAGCCCGTCGAACCGTGCGAACGGTGCGAAACCGACACACCGTGCGTGGCGCGGAGACCGCCGAAGCCGTGGCGCTTCATGGCGCCGGCAAAGCCCTTACCGATCGTGGTACCCGTCACATCGACGAGCTGACCGGCTGCGAAGTGACCAGCCTTGATTTCGGTGCCAACTTCGAGGAGCTGATCTTCCGAAACGCGGAATTCCTGGAGCTTCGCCTTCGGCTCAACGTTGGCAACTGCGAAGTTGCCGCGCATGGCCTTGGAGGTATTCTTGACCTTGGCCGTGCCAGCACCAAGCTGGACAGCGACGTAGCCATTCTTTTCGACAGTACGCGTAGCGACGACCTGGCAGCCTTCCATACGCAGTACGGTAACTGGAACATGCTCACCAGCGTCGTTGTAGACGCGTGTCATGCCCACCTTCTGTGCAATCACACCTGAACGCATCGGTTCAATCCTTCCAAATCCGCTCGAGCAGGGCTCAGAGCTTGATCTCAACATCGACACCGGCGGCGAGATCGAGCTTCATCAGCGCGTCTACCGTCTGCGGGGTCGGATCTACGATGTCGAGGAGGCGCTTATGCGTGCGCATCTCGAACTGCTCGCGGCTCTTCTTGTCGATGTGTGGGGACCGGTTAACCGTAAACTTCTCGATGCGAGTCGGAAGCGGAACGGGGCCCCGGACGCTTGCGCCGGTGCGCTTCGCCGTCGACACAATCTCGCGCGTGGAAGCATCGAGAATTCGGTGATCGAACGCCTTCAGGCGAATGCGGATATTTTGGCCGTTCATTCGACATTATCCTTGTGTTCTGTTTTTCGCGCGCCTTTCTCAAGACGCGTTTTTTGTTTTCGCTAAGGCGGACCACCGGTTTCAAAGATCGAGAAGGACACCGCGAGAACGGCATCCCTATCCACTCTTCGGGCCTTTAAAGCCCACCTTATTGTTAGTTTTGTTCGCCGCTTCGCGAACGAAGCAGCACGCAAATCGCGCTTGCGCGCCATTTGCAACATTTCTGTGTAATAAGCAAGCGGCCTAAACCGCCTGCATCATAATAATGTCATTCGAATCGGCCGCCCCTTTCGAAGCGGCCGATCGATGATTACTCGATGATCGAGGCGACGATGCCGGCGCCGACGGTACGGCCGCCTTCGCGGATTGCGAAGCGCAGCTTTTCTTC
>UBJR01000024.1 GCA_900465675.1 Hyphomicrobiales bacterium
CTACTGCGAGAGCAGCAGCGGAGCCGAGAAGAAGGCTCTTGATTGTCATTGGTGACCTCCAATTCAAAGTTTCGATCGGGTCTGGGATTTTTCGCCGTTAGAGCAGCGTTCCCTGCCCCATCCCCATGTTTCAAGAAGTCGGACGATCAACCGCCCTCGCTTCCGAGGTTGAAAATACAAGACGCCGTCCGTCACGCAATCACCAACTGCCTCCTTTGTGCTGTTTGCATCTGCCTTCACAGACCCCTGTTGCTCAAAGGACACAAAATCGACATACGCCCCGCCGGCTTCTTTATACTTCGTTAAGAAACGCCCGGTTTTGCAGGGGTTTAGCGGCATCACACATGTGGATGAACCGGCGTTATGTGCCGCAATGATACCGATTTTCCGCCGGATTCGGGGCTTTCGGCACATCTTGCTTGTCGTGCCGGAGGATTTGGTTTGCGCCGATGACCAGAGATGGAGGCTCGTGAATCACATCCAGCCTGCGGTGATTCCCATTTTTGATTCTGCGGGGAACTGAATTCGATTCCATTTGAACGGCAAAACGCCCGATGCGGATTCGCAGCCGGGCGTCACAAACGAAATGCTGAATGATCTTTTTTGGGAAGGATGGCGGAGAAGATGGGATTCGAACCCACGATACCCTCTCGGGTATACTCCCTTAGCAGGGGAGCGCCTTCGACCACTCGGCCACCTCTCCGGTTGGGAGCCTGATAGAGTCATTCGACTGGTGAATCAAGCGCTATTTCGGCTTTTCACAGTCGAGACCACAGGGCACCCGGTCTTTATGCCAGGAGCTGCTTCAGATCGGCAGCACCGTCGGCCAGAATGGCCTTGTCCGGATTGATTCCGCTCTCCAGCATCTTCTTGCCTGTCACATAGGCCTTGGCGTCGTTGATGGCGTCGACGGCGATGAACTGGCCCTTGCGGAAGTACCAGATGGAATGCGCGCCTTCGCGAGCGCCCGGGCGCAGCAGCGTTTCGTCGTAGCCGAGGTTGAAACCGGCGATCTGCAGCTTCACGTCATACTGATCCGACCAGAACCACGGCTTCGGATCATAGGCTGCGTTACCGCCGGCAATCACCGCAGCGGCGGCATCGGCCTGGTCGACGGCGTTCTGTACCGATTCGAGTCTGATCTTGCCGCCCTGCCACGGGAGCACGGCGCAATCGCCCGCTGCATATATGGAGGGGTCGGAGGTGCGGGCAAACTCGTCGACGATGATTCCATTGGCGACATCGAGGCCTGCTTCCTTAGCAAGCTGGTCATTCGGGACGACGCCGATGCCAACGATGGCGAAATCGATGTCGATCACCGACCCATCGGACAGCTCGGCGCCGACAACACGGCCGTCCCGGCCGATCAGATGCTTCAATCCGGTCTTTTCGCGGATCACCACATCGTGGGTTTCGTGGATGACACGAATGATGTCGGCGGTCTCCTTGGCAGCGACGCGCTGCAGGATTCGGTCGGCCATCTCGATGACGGTGACTTCAAGGCCGAGATGACGGGCGACAGCCGCCGCTTCGAGGCCGATATATCCGCCGCCTATAATAAGGACACGGCGGCCGGGGCGCATTTCGCCGGCAAGCAGGTCGGCATCGCGCTTGTCGCGGGCGACATAGACGCCTTCGAGATCGCCGCCGATGGCTGCCGGCAGCTTGCGCGGCGTCGAGCCGGTCGTCAGCGCCAGCGTTCCATATTCTATAGAGGAGCCGTCCTGCAGCAGCACCTGCTTGGTGTCGCGCTTGATCTGCTCGACCCAGGTGGAGAGGCGAATCTCGACATTATTGTCCGGGTACCACTGCTCCGGGCGAAACAGCAGGCGATCGAAGCTCATCTCGCCGAGCAGGTATTTCTTGGACAGCGGCGGACGCTGATAGGGCAGCACATCCTCGGCGCCGAGTATGGTGATCGGGCGCGTGTCCTTGAGGGCGCGGAGTTTCGCAGCCATGGCGAAGCCTGCCTGCCCTGCGCCTATGATTACCAGTCTGTCCGTCACTGTCCCGCTCCCTGCATTCGTTGTTGGGGCGAGAGGTAGTCCCCGCCCCTTGCGCCGTCAACCGGAAGCGAATCTCTTCAGTCGATCTCGATCCAGCGGCGCTCGTGAAACGACTGTGCCATGGCGTGAACAGACTTCTCTATCCTAAGACCGTCTTCGAATGTCACCAAGGACGACGGCTCGCCCGAAATGGCGCGGATCAGTTCGCGGCATTCGATGATCTTCAGATCGTTGAAGCCGAGGCCGTGGCCCGGTGCGGGAATGAAGCGGTCATAGGGCTGATGCGCCGGAGCCGCGAGAATCTTGCGGTAGCCCTGTTCCGTGCCGCGTCCCGTCGCCTGATAGAGGTCGAACTCGTTCATCCGCTCCTGATCGTAAGCGATCGAGCCCTTCGAGCCATAGATCTGCAGCGCGATACGGCCCTTGCGGCCCCAGGCGGCGCGGTTGGCCATCAGCACGGCGGAAATGCCACCACCGAGACGCATCAGCACATTGGCCGCATCGTGATTCTCGACAGCGCGGCGGCCGCCTTCCTTGACCGGACGATCGGCATAGGGCTTCACCATATCGGTAATGACGGCCTCGACATGGCCGAAGAGATACCAGAGCAGCGACAGCGGGTGGACGGCGAAATCGTCGAGCGCACCGTAGCCGGCCGAGAGCTCGCTCTTCCAGTAGAAGAAGACATCAGGATCGGCCATGAAGTCCTCGTCCATCTCGACGCGGATATGGTTGACGGTGCCGATAGCACCTTCCTCGATCAGCGTCTTGATATGCCGCATGATCGGGTTCTGGATATAATTGTAGCCGAGCACGGCGACCTTGCCCGATGCCTTGGCGACGTCGAGCATGCGGCTGGCATCCTTATAGGCAGGTGCCATCGGCTTTTCGCACCAGACATGCTTGCCCGCTTCAAGCGCTGCAATCGCCATTTCGGCGTGAAACTGATTGGGCGTCGTCACCGAGACGACGTCGACCTCAGGATCCGATATCAGCGTCCGCCAATCGGCGGTCGCCTTCTCGAAGCCGAATTCGGAGGCGCGCGAGCTGGCGAGATCGGGGTTGGCTTCGGCGAGATGCACGAGGCGCGGCCGCTCCACATCGCCGAAGACGGTCTTGACCGCATTCCAGGCCAGCGCGTGGCACTTGCCCATATAGCCGGTACCGATCAAACCTATGCCAAGTGGCCTCATTTTGCGTATCCTCCTCCGAAAGCGAGGCGATTTTTGGAATATTTAGATCATTTTGACAAGATGCTAATGTTGCGACATTTGCGGCATCATTGTTCATTTCATGTCTAAAATACTGAAAATTCAGCGAATTAAAAACAATTAGAAACGCCGGGAGAAATCATCTATGGTGCGAAATATGGAATATATGTTTCATTTCTTGGATTGCCTGCATGGATAACGACGCCAAAGCGCAGACGCGCGTACCCCGCGATTTCGAGAGTCTGCGCAGCACGATCATCGAGCGGAAGGTGAGCATGCCGAAGCGCCTGGCGCAGGTCGCCGCCTTCGCGCTCAGCAATCCAGATGAAATCGCCTTCGGCACGACGGCCAGCATCGCCGCGGCCTCCGAGGTTCAGCCATCGACGCTGGTGCGGCTTGCGCATCATCTCGGATACGAGGGCTTTTCGGATCTGCAGAGCATTTTCCGCGAGCGGCTGCGCGACCGGACGCTGAGCTATGAAGAGCGTCTGGTAACATTGGAGCAATCCGGCGGTGACGATGAGGACGCCAATCTGCTGTCGGGCTTCATCGGTGCGGCCAGCCAGTCGATCAACCGCATGGCTTCGACGGTGCAGAGCGAGACCTTCACCAAGGCGGTGGATATCCTGGCAAGCGCCGAGACGATCTACCTGATCGCCAAGCGCCGCTCCTATCCGCTCACGGCGCATATGACCTATGCCTTCTCGAAGCTCGGCATCCGCCACCAGATCGTTGCGTCGCCGAATGGCGTCGATCCTGAGATGGTGCAGTTTGCAACGCCGAGAGATGCAGCGATCGCGGCGAGCTTCTCGCCCTATGCGGCCGACAGCCTGTCACAGGCCGAAGCGCTTGCCGATCGTGGCGTGCCTGTCGTTGCCATCACCGATTCGGCCTTTTCACCACTGGCATCACGCGCAACCTGCTGGTTCGAGGTGGCGGAGGCGGATTTTGCCGGATTCCGGTCGCTGTCGGCGTCGATGGCGCTGACCATGGCATTGCCGGTGGCGATCGCCGAGCGCAGGCGCAAGACACAGAGCCAAAAGCCGTCGAAAAGCAAAATGGAATAAATATTCCGAATTGACAACAAGACGGAACCGTTGTTTCATTATTGCCAATTCGCGGACATTTCAGACCGCATAAAAATGAGCGGGAGGACAATATGGTAGAATCGAATCCGGGTGCGCAGCCCGAGGCATCTCTCGATGTGATCACCATCGGCCGTTCCTCCGTTGACCTTTATGGCCAGCAGATCGGCACGCGGCTTGAAGATATCGGCTCCTTTGCGAAATCCGTTGGCGGCTGCCCGGCGAATATCGCCATCGGCACGGCGCGGCTCGGGCTGAAGTCGGCGCTGATAACCCGCGTCGGCAACGAGCAGATGGGCCGCTTCATCATCGAGCAGTCGGCGCGTGAAGGCGTCGAGACCAAAGGCATCAAGACCGACAAGGAGCGGCTGACGGCGCTCGTTTTGCTCGCCGTCGAGGCCGAAGGCGTTTCGCCGATGATCTTCTACCGCTCCGACTGCGCCGACATGGCGCTGGAGGAAAGCGATGTCGATGAGGACTTCATCAAGTCGTCGCGCGCGGTTCTGGTTTCCGGCACGCATTTTTCCCGCCCGAACACCGAGGCAGCACAGCGCAAGGCGATCCGGATTGCCAAGGCGAGCGGCCGCAAGGTGATCTTCGACATCGACTACCGCCCGAATCTCTGGGGCCTCGCCGGCCATGCCGAGGGATTCGAGCGCTATGTGAAGTCAGACCGTGTCTCCTCGAAGATGAAGGAGACGCTGCCGGATTGCGATCTGATCATCGGTACCGAAGAGGAAATCCTGATCGCTTCGGGCGCTGATGACGTGCTCGGCGCGCTCAAGGAAATCCGCCGGATGTCGCCCGCCACCATCGTGCTCAAGCGCGGCGCCATGGGCTGCATCGTCTATGACGGCCCGATCAGCAACAATTTGGAAGACGGTATTGTCGGCGAAGGTTTCCCGATCGAGGTGTTCAACGTGCTTGGCGCCGGCGACGCCTTCATGTCCGGCTTCCTGCGCGGCTGGCTGAAAAATGAGCCGCTGAAGACCTGCGCCACCTGGGCCAATGCTTGCGGCGCCTTTGCGGTGTCCCGCCTGCTCTGCTCGCCGGAATATCCGACCTGGGCCGAGCTCGATTTCTTCCTGAAGAAGGGCAGCGAACACCGGGCGCTGCGCAAGGACGAGGCGATCAACCACATTCACTGGGCCTCCACCCGCAAGGGCGACATTCCGCTGCTGATGGCGCTGGCGATCGATCATCGCTCGCAGCTCACCAGCGTCTGCGACGAGCTCGGCGTCGATTACAAGAAGATCGTCGCCTTCAAGCGGCTGGCTGTCGAGGCCGCCGCCCGGGTTGCCAACAATCGCAGCGGCTATGGCATGCTGATCGACGAGCGCTTCGGCCGCGATGCCTTCTTTGACGCCGCGACCAAGAATTTCTCCTGGATCGGCCGTCCGGTCGAGCTGCCGGGTTCGAAACCGCTGCGCTTCGAATTCAGCCAGGACATCGGCTCGGAGCTCGTCGAATGGCCGCTGAACCATTGCATCAAGTGCCTGTGCTTCTATCACCCCGATGATCCGGCAGAGCTGAAGCTCGAGCAGCAGGAAAAGCTGCGGACGCTGTTCGAAGCCGCCCGCAAGGTGGGCCGCGAACTGCTGGTCGAGATCATCGCCAGCAAGAACGCACCGCTGACCGACGATACCGTTTCGACGGCGATGGAAGAGCTCTATGCGCTCGGCATCAAGCCGGACTGGTGGAAGCTGGAGCCGCAGGCATCGAGCGCCGCCTGGAAGAAGATCGATGCCGTCATTGCCAAAAATGATCCATGGTGCCGCGGTATCGTGCTGCTCGGGCTGGAGGCGCCGGCCGACGAATTGCTCAAGGGCTTCGAGGCGACACTCGCCGCCCCGTCGGTCAAGGGCTTTGCCGTCGGACGCACGATCTTTGCCGATGCGGCACGCGGCTGGCTGTCGGGCAAGATGAATGACGAGGATGCGATTTCCGACATGGCGGGCCGTTTCCGCCAGCTGACCGAGGCCTGGCTGAAGACGCGAGGGCTGAACTGAGAATTTGAGGATTAGACCCCTCCTGGCCCTCTCGATTCGATGAGGGCCAGGAGGGGAAAAGTTAGAGCAAGGTTCGGGAGGACCCGATGGGTAAGACAATCCGTTTGACGATGGCGCAGGCTGTTGCGCATTTCCTGAAGAAGCAGATGACCGTCGTCGACGGCAAGAAGGTGCCGATCTTCGGCGGTGTCTGGGCGATCTTCGGCCATGGCAACGTCGCCGGCATGGGCGAAGCGCTCTATCAGGTGCGCAGCGAACTGCCGACCTACCGCGCCCATAACGAGCAGGGCATGGCGCATGCGGCGATCGCCTATGCCAAGGCGAGCTTCCGCCAGCGCTTCATGGCCTGCACGACCTCGATCGGCCCCGGCGCACTCAATATGGTGACGGCCGCCGGTGTCGCGCATGTCAACCGTATCCCGGTTCTCTTCCTGCCCGGCGACGTCTTCGCCAATCGCGCGCCGGATCCGGTGCTGCAGCAGATCGAAGACTGGGGCGACGGCACGGTCTCGGCCAACGACGCCTTCCGCCCGGTTTCGCGCTATTTCGACCGCATCACCCGCCCCGAGCAGATCATCTCGGCGCTGAAGCGCGCCATGCAGGTGCTGACTGATCCGCTGGATTGCGGCCCGGTGACGCTGTCGCTCTGCCAGGATGTGCAGGCCGAAGCCTTCGACTATCCGGAAAGCCTGTTCGAAGAAAAGGTGTGGGCCGTCAGGCGTCCGCAACCTGATGCCGACGAGCTTGCCTCGGCCATCGCGCTGATCAAGGCATCGCAGAAGCCGGTGATCATCGCCGGCGGCGGAGTGCTTTATTCGCAGGCGACCAAAGAACTTGCCGCCTTTGCAGATGCGCACGGTGTTCCCGTCGTGCTGACACAGGCCGGCAAGTCGGCGATCGACGAGCGGCATCCGCTGGCACTCGGTTCGGTCGGCGTCACCGGAACCTCGGCCGCCAATGCGATTGCCGAGGATACCGATCTCATCATCGCCGTCGGCACCCGATGCCAGGACTTCACCACCGGCTCCTGGGCGCTCTTCAAGAATGACGGGCTGAAGATGCTCGGCCTCAATATCGCGGCCTACGACGCCTACAAGCATGATGGCCAGCCGCTGGTCGCCGATGCGCGTGAGGGCCTGAAGGCGCTGTCAAAGGGTCTTTCCGGCTGGAAGGCGCCGGCAGCACTTGCCGAGAAGGCGACGAAGGAAAAGAACGTCTGGATGGAGGCCGCCAGCAAGGCGATGGCGTCCACCAATGTGGCGCTCCCCTCCGACGCCCAGGTGATCGGCGCCGTGACGCGCTCGTTCGAGCTCGAAAAGGCGATCGGCCTTTGCGCCGCGGGCGGTCTTCCTGGCGAAATGCACAAGCTCTGGCCGGCAACGGCACCGGGCAGCTATCACATGGAATATGGCTTCTCCTGCATGGGCTACGAGATCGCCGGTGGCCTCGGCGCCAAGATGGCGCATCCCGAGAAGGACGTCGTCGTGATGATCGGCGACGGTTCCTACATGATGCTGAACTCGGAGCTGGCGACATCGGTGATGATGGGCGTCAAGCTCAACATCGTGCTGCTGGATAATCGCGGCTACGGCTGCATCAACCGGCTGCAGATGGCAACCGGCGGCGCCAACTTCAACAATCTGCTGAAGGACTCCTATCACGAGGTCATGCCGGAGATCGATTTCCGCGCGCATGCCGAAGCGATGGGGGCGATTGCCGTCAAGGTCGCGTCGATCGCCGAGCTGGAGAAGGCGATCGCCGATTCGAAGAAGAACGACCGCACCTCGGTCTTCGTCATCGATACCGATCCGCTGATCACCACGGAAGCCGGTGGCCATTGGTGGGATGTCGCCGTGCCTGAAGTCAGCCCGCGCGATCAGGTCAACAAGGCGCATGCGGCCTATGTGAAGGCACGTCAGGCGCAGCGGGCTGGTTGAAGATTTCGAGAACTTAGAGCGCGTAGCCCCCTCATCCGCCCTTCGGGCACCTTCTCCCCGAGGGGAGAAGGGAACAGAGGCAGCGCTGCAAATCCCCTTCTCCCCTCGGGGAGAAGGTGGCGGCAGCCGGATGAGGGGGCCACGGCCACCAATCTACGAGGAGAATACCAATGAAGGCCAAACTTGGCATGTCGCCCATCGCCTGGTGGAACGACGATCTTCCTGAACTCAGCGACGACGTATCGCTCGAAGAATGCCTGCGCCAGTCGCGCGGCGCGGGCTTTACCGGCATGGAACAGGGCCGCCGTTTCCCGAACAATCCTGATGAAATGCTGCCGATCCTGCGCGCCGCCGACGTGACGCTGTGCGGCGGCTGGTTCTCGGGCACCCTCGTCAACGAGGAGCTTGCCGCCAACAAGGACCGCATCGCGCCGATGATCGAGCTGTTCAAGGCGGTCAACGCGCCCTGTATCGTCTATGGCGAAGTCGGCCGTTCCATCCAGGGCGACCGCTCCAAGCCGCTTGCCACCAAGCCGCGCCTTTCCGATGACGAAATGAAGGCCTATGCGGGTCGCGTCACCGAATTCGGCGAATGGTGCGCCGATCAGGGCATGCCCCTCTCCTACCACCACCATATGGCGGCCGTGGTCGAGACCGAACCGGAACTCGACGCCTTCATGAAGCATTCGGGCGCCGGCATTCCGCTGCTGCTCGACGCCGGTCACCTCGCCTTTGCCGGCGGCGACGTGCTGCGCGCCATCGACAACCACCACGCCCGCATCAACCACGTCCACGTCAAGGATATCCGCAAGCCTGTCGTCGATGGCCTCGACCGCAGCAAGCAGTCCTTCCTCGACGCCGTGGCGCTCGGCGCCTTTACTGTTCCCGGTGACGGCTCGCTCGATTTCGCCGCGATCGTCCAGCGCTTTGCCGATTACGGCTATGAGGGCTGGTTCGTCGTCGAAGCCGAACAGGACCCGCGCAAGGCACCGCCGAAGAAGATGGCCGAGGTCGGCTATGCCGAACTGATGCGGGTGATGACGGCTGCGGGTTATACCGTGGAGACGGAAGGGTTCCCGAAGGGGGCTTGAACGTGAGAACCGTGGGGCGTGATACCCCCCTCTGCCCTGCCGGGCATCTCCCCCACAAGGGGGGAGATCGACTCGCAGGCAGGTTCTCGCCAGACAATGAGAGTAGAGCGAGCGGCCGCCCCTAGATGATCTCCCCCCTTGTGGGGGAGATGTCCGGCAGGACAGAGGGGGGTGGCCGCAGCCACGGACACATCGAGGAGGAAACACCATGCCGAATCTCAAGGTAAAACCCGCAGGCACCAGCGGCCGCGTCACCCATGTGACGCCGGAGAGCGCCGGCTGGACCCATGTCGGCTTCGACATGTACCGGCTGAAACCGGGCGAGACCGCATCGGGCGAAACGGGTGAGCGCGAGATCTGCCTCGTCTGGGTCAGCGGCAAGGGCAAGGCCTCGGCCGGCACCCGCGATTTCGGCACGCTCGGCGAGCGCATGAGCCCGTTCGACGGCGCACCGCATGCGCTCTATATCCCGATGGAATCGGCGTGGTCGGTGACCGCCGAGACCGATCTGGAACTTGCCGTCTGCTCCGCACCGGGCGGCGGCACCTACGAGGCGAAGGCGATCCCGCCGGGCACGCATCCACCGCTGACACGCGGCAAGGGCACCAATGTCCGCCACGTCAACAACATCATGCCCGAGGACGATGCCTCGGCGCATTCTCTGCTTGTCGTCGAGGTGATCACGCCGGGCGGCCACACCTCCTCCTACCCGCCGCACAAGCACGACCAGGACAATCTGCCGAACGAGAGTTTCCTGGAAGAGACCTATTATCATCGCCTCAACCCGCCGCAGGGCTTCGGCTTCCAGCGCGTCTATACCGACGACCGCTCGCTCGACGAGGCGATGGTGCTCGAAGACGGCGACGTGACGCTGGTGCCGAAGGGCTATCACCCCTGTGCCGCGACGCATGGCTACGATCTCTACTATCTCAATGTCATGGCCGGGCCGAAGCGGGTATGGAAGTTCTACAACGCGCCAGAGCATGAGTGGCTGCTGAAATAAGCTGCCGTTCGATCGCTAAATAATCTGACAGCGGGCGAGCCGTGCAAGTGGTTCACTGCCTCCATCGAAACAACACCGATGGAGCAACATCATGCACGGCTCGACCACCCTCATCTCCGGCCGCAACGGCCACCTGCTGCGGACAGCTCGTTCCCGGCTGGGCACCGCCCTCCTCTCCTTCTATCGCTGGACTGCGCGCAAGCTTCGCGAGCGGCGTAACCTGAATGCCGTGATGGAGCTTTCGGATGCGCAGCTGAAGGATATCGGGCTGTCGCGCTACCAGACCGAAAGCGACGTGCACGTTTATTCCCGCGATTGAACTATGCTAGGGTGCGCCCGCAATCCCCGGACGATATGATGCCGCAATTTTCGACAGCGCTGCTTTTGAAGACGGATACCGTCACCATCCGTGACGTGGTCTGCGATGGCGAATGCCGTCACAGGAGCGACGAGGAATGCGCCCACAAGACCAGCCTCGTCTATCCCTATCGTGGCGTCTTCATGCGCCATGTCGGGCGCAGCGACACGGTGGCAGAAGCCAACCAGATGCTGTTCTTCAATGCCGGGCAAGGTTACCAGATCAGCCATCCTGTCGATGGAGGCGATGCCTGCATCGACCTTTCCGTCGATGACGCGCTGCTGGCCGAACTGGCGCCCCGAGACCAGGTCCAGCCCGGCGATCTGTTCGGCTTTCGCCGGCAGCGCCGGCGGATCGACCCGCGGGCGCAGGCGCTCGTCGCCCTTCTGCGCCATGGCCTGCGTCAGGGCGCTGCCGAGACGCTGGAAGCGGAGACGCTTGCGCTTACCCTCGTTCGCCGTTCGCTTGGCGAACGCACGTCACATGGAGCAGGCGCCAGTATCGGCCGTCAGAAGCTTGTCGATCGGGCAAAGCTGGTGCTCTCCTCCGACCTCGCCCGGCGCTGGACGCTTGCGGAGATCGGCGCCGAAGTCGGCGTCTCGCCCGTCTATCTCACCCAGGTCTTCCAGCAGGTCGAGGCGACGCCGCTCTATCGCTATCAGCTGCGGCTGCGCCTTGCCCGGGCGCTCGATCTTCTCGGCAAGTACGACGATCTGACTGCGCTCGGCCTCGAGCTCGGCTTTTCGAGCCACAGCCACTTCACTGCCTCGTTCCGCCAGACCTATGGCCAGAGCCCGGCAGAATTCCAGCGCGCGGCGCGCATCCGGCTGCGATAAGTCGCTAAAGAATTCGACAGCGAGGCCGGTGTCTCCAGTGGTCTTATGATCCTGTCCCGAACGGGATACCCAACGGAGGATCAGAAGATGAAGAAAACCACATGCGCCGCCTGCGACTGCGAACTCGGCCATGACGCGATCAGCGTCAAGCTCGGCGGCACGACCGTCGAAGTCTGCTGCCAGGAATGTGCCGAGGCGCTGAAAGAAGCCGATACGGCAGCAACGGACAATAAGGACTAGAGGGTCACAACGACGCCCCAACCACTCCCTCATTCCTGTGCTCGTCACAGGAATCCAGCCGCCGCGCGTCTGCGCGGCGAAGAGAGTCTTGTCTGCCCGAGGACTTGGGCAGGCTGGATCCCTGTGACGAGCACAGGGATGAGGGAGACTATGGTTGGCATCGCGAATTACCGTTCCCGCTCGCCAGCCCGGTCCTCACGCCGGCAACAAACCCACACCGCCACCCCAACCGCCGCGCATTCCTCGCCAGCACCGCGAACGCCAGCAAGAACATGCAGGCCTCAGCGAAGACCGGCACCATCCATATCCCCATCTCGCCAAAGGCATGCGGCATCAGGAAGGTCAGCGGCAGGGTGAAGAGATAGGCGCGCGACAGGCCGAAGATCGCCGCCCGCCTGGCATCGCCGATCGCCTGGAAATAGCCTGATAGCACGATCATCTGGCCGAACAGGAAATAGGCTCCGACAGTCCAGGGCAGGATGCGCGAGACCTCGGCGATCACAACAGGGTCGGCGACGAAGATGTGGCCGAGGCGGGTTGCCGAGAGCTCGACGATGATCTCCACGCCGGTGCAATAGACGAGTGCGGCGACCATCGCGATCTTCAGGCTCTGGCCGACGCGATCACGCAGGCCGGCGCCGTAATTGTTGCCTGTGATCGTCTGCGAGGCGATGTTGAGGCCGAGCAGCGGCAGGTAGGCGACGGTCATGACGCGGGTGATGATGCCATAGGCACCGACGGTGGCGACATAATCGCCCTCGCCCCAGATCGACAGGTTGAAGATGACGGCCGCCGAGCACAGCGAGATGCCGATGAAGCCGAGGCTCATCGGTGCGCCCAGTGCCAGGATCGGCTTCCAGTCAGAGAGGGGAAAGCGGCTTGCCGGGCGCAGCGCCGCCGGATTGCGCCAGCGGTAGACGAGCACGGCGATGAGGCAGATCGCCTGGGCGAGAACCGAACCCAGCGCCGAACCGGCCACACCCCAATGCAGCACCGCCATGAAGAACCAGTTGGCGGCGATGTTCAGCGCCGAGGCGGCCAGCATGACCAGCGTCATAAAGCCGATCCGGCCTTCGCTGCGCAGCGCGTCGATATTGAGCGACAGGAAGAAGGCGATCGGTGCGGCGCCGACCATGATGCCCATAAAGGTACGGGCGTTGGCCGCGACCGCCATATCGCCCGCCGCGGCATTGCCGACGATGCGCCAGCCGATCGTCCAGTAGATCAGGTTGACGACGAGCACGACGGCGATCGCCAGCGCGTGGGCGGCCGCAAAGGTGTGGCGGGCGGCATCGCGATTGCCGCCGCCGAGCTCGCGGGCAAGGATGCTCGCCATGCCGTTCGAGACCAGAGACTGCAGCGCCACGACCATCATCAGGCCGGGAAAGATCAGCGTCACCGCCGAGAGCGCCCCGGCGCCGACATAGGCACCAAGGAAATAGGCGTCCACCACGGCGAAGAGACCGTTGATGGTGGTGATCAGGATGATCGGCGCGGCCGTTCGGGCGAAAACCCTGGGCAGGGGCGCGGTGAGAAAAGGATTGGTTGCGGATGCGGTGTTCATCACTCAGATCCCCAATCAGATGTCGAGAACGAGCTGCGGCAGACCATTCGAGGTCTTGCGCGGCGAGATGCCGTTGCCGTCCACCTGCGCATTGACGCGCTGGCGGAACGCCGAGAAGCCCTCGAAGGTCACGACATCGACGGGTTCGTCGAAATGGAGGGTGATCTTGTGCAGCCCGCCGTTCGTCTGCGCCAGCGCCAGGACCTTGCCGGTAAAGGGCTGGTTCAGGTAGCGGCCGCGCACCTGCGCGCCGACCGTGAGCAGCGAGATCGGTTCGGCATTCGGGCGGGTGGCGAGCGCTGACAGCGTGTTCCAGTCACGCGCGCCATATTGCTGGGCAATGAGTTCGAGCGCGGCACTATGGGAAATCGCGCTGCCGCGGGTTTCCATGGCCTGGCGCAGGCGCTTGGCCTGAGCCTTCAGCTCGTCGATGGATGGATAGGTCGTCGTCACAGGTTCAGCCTTTCGGAAGGCATGCCATTATCGACTGTGAATGGGAGCTCGCATTGCCGTCAGTCAGCATGCACCAAATGGCCGTGACTCATGTTTGCGAGGCTTCACCATGGACTTTCATCCGCGAGCGGCCGGTGCCTCGAACCGCAGCCTGTATGCGGCAGAGCGGCGAAACTGTCAAGAATGCCCCATAATGACCTGCCCGGCGGCGCCCGAAACGCCGGAAATACAGCGCTTTCCGCCGCCAGTCCCGCATAAGGCTCAAAATTTACCAATGCCTTTCACAACTTATCAGCATTCCCATATTACATTTCAACCAGACAACAAGCGGAGGCTGACATGGCCTTTCAGATGCACCTCAATGACGGCGATCAGGAGCAATCCTATCGTGACTTCCACCTGGATCGGCCCGGCAAGATCATCTTCGTCGGCCATCATCTCAGCACCGGCACACAGGTCCGTTGCCTGATCCGCACGATCAATCTTGGCGGCGCAGTGCTGGAAGTGAGCCCTTCGGTGGAGATGCCAAGCAACTTCTTCCTTGAGATCCTGGGCATCCACGACGAGATCGGCTCGACGGTCGTCAAGCGGGAAGGCGAGCTCGTGACGATCAGTTTCAACATGCTGATCAATGCCGAGTTCCTGCATCACGTGCTGCGGCTGAGTTTCGAAACCGGCCTCTGATCTTCCCACATGAAAACGGGCGGCCAAGGCCGCCCGCGATATCCTGCTTTTCGTTTCAGACGTTACGCCGCGAGGTGGCGCTCGATCTGATCGACCGGCAGATTGGTATAATCCTTCGCTACTTCGGCGGAGATCGCCGCCTGCGCATCGGCGCTGAGTACCGGGCGGAGCGTGCCGAGCGCCTTCGGCGGCGCGACGAGGACGATGCGGCGGGCATCCTTCTGATGCACGAGCTCATCCAGCTTGGCGGCCACCTGCTTCAGGAATTCCGCTTCGGCGCGGCCCTGCCAGTCGGTCTGTTCGATGGCGCTGGCGCTCTGGCCATCCGGCGCCGAGGTCCGGCCAGGCTTGTCGGTGCCGAGTTCACGCGTCGGCTCGTTCGGCTGCGTCAGGGTCTCCTGAACCTTCAGGTTCATGATCTGGGCGTCGCCGGCATTCTGCATGAACAGCGCTTTCGCACCGTCGCAGACCACCACCCAGGACTCCCAAGGCACTCTGATATCAGCCATTTTTCATATCCTCTTGATTGTTTACAGAAGCGCGGAGCACTTCATCGACCAAGGCAAAACGCCTGGGAATTGAAAGAGTTCGCGGCCCGGGCCGAGAAAACGATTCAGTCAGGCAATCCAATTTCTCAATTCAGCGTAGAGATGATCAAACGGGAGAGACGCCGATGAAAACAGCGCTGATTGCCTATGCCGGGTCTTTCGCCACGCTGCTGGTACTGGATGCGATCTGGCTCGGCCTCGTTGCCCGCACCTTCTACCGCGATCAGCTGGGCGACCTGATGCTGCCACAGCCGGCACTCGGCATCGCGGCATTGTTCTATGTGTTCTTTGCGGTCGCCGTCGTGGTGCTCGCGGTGCTTCCGGCGGTCAGCGCGGCCTCGCTGACCACAGCGCTTGCCTATGGTGCCATCCTGGGACTGGCGGCCTACGGCACCTATGACATTACCAATCTGTCGACGCTGAAGAACTGGCCTGTGACAATGACCCTGGTGGACATGGCCTGGGGCACATTCGTCACCGCGGCAACGGCTGCGGGCGGCTATGCGGCGGCGCGGGCTTTTGGCGCATAGGCTTCCCGCTGCGGCACAGGACTGTGTCACGTAAGCACAAAATTCACATTCACTAAAATTGTCTAAATCTCTTTGACGAATGCGCAAAACATTCATGTGAGGCTCTGCCAGAACGCGCCAGGATGACCTTGGCTCAGACGGAGGACTGCACGATGTCCATGGACCGGGCAACGCATCTCGCGACGGTGAAATCTGAGGTCTACGACCAGCGCTGGGAGCAATTCCAGGTCAGCCGGCCGGCGCGCATCATCGCGGTGCGCCCGTGTCTCACCGGTATGTCGCTTCGTAGTGCGGAGATCCTCGATATCTCGCGCGGCGGTGCCACCTTCCTCGTCGCGTCGACGGCCGGCCTTCCGAAACATTATTATCTGAACATTCTGGGGCTCGCCTACCGCATCGGCTGCGCAGAGGTGTACCGCAACAAGGAACGCATCGGCGTTCGCTTCATCAATGTGCTCGATCCGGAAGTACTGCGCCGCGTGGTGCGCGCCGACTTCATGGCCGGCAATGTCGAGGCGATCCAGGCTCGCCGCGCGGGCCGCATCACGGCGATGCAATAGGCCGGTTTCTGGAATAATCTTGCTTGCCTTGAAAAGAGCGGCGCCTATTGTTGGCGCCGCTTTCATTTTATCCGGGATTCAGCATTTCCATGTCCGCCTTTTCGCGCTTCACGCCGCTGGTCAGCTCCCTGCCCTCCACCGTTCCTTTCGTCGGCCCCGAAGCCATCGAGCGCCAGCGCGGCCTGAAGGTCGAGGCCCGTATCGGCGCCAATGAAAACGGCTTCGGCCCGGCGCCTTCCGTGCTCGCCGCAATGCGCGAGGCAGGCGGTGATATCTGGAAATACAACGATCCAGAGAATTTCGAGCTGCGCGAGGCGCTGGCCGCCCATCTCGGCGTCACATCAGCCAATATCGCCATCGGCGGCGGCATCGACGAGCTGCTCGGGCAGATCGTCCGGCTGGTGATCGAACCCGGCATGCCCGTCGTCACCTTGCTCGGCGGCTATCCGACCTTCAACTTCCATGTTGCCGGTTTTGGCGGGCGCCTCGTTACCGTTCCCTATGTCAACGACCGGGAAGATCTCGACGGCCTGCTCGACGCGGTGAAGCGCGAGAATGCGCCACTCGTCTATTTCGCCAATCCTGATAATCCGATGGGAAGCTGGTGGGACGCCGACAAGATCGTCGCCTTTGCCAGAGCGCTGCCCGAAACCTGCCTCATGGTTCTCGACGAGGCCTATAGCGAGACGGGACCGGCGAGTGCCCTGCCCTCGATCGAATCCCTGATCGACCTGCCGAACATCGTTCGCACCCGCACCTTCTCCAAGGCCTATGGTCTGGCCGGCGCCCGCGTCGGCTATGTGATCTCGACGCCGGGCACCGCCCAGGCTTTCGACAAGATCCGCAATCACTTCGGCATGAACCGGCTGGCGACCGCCGCAGCCCTCGCCGCCCTGAAGGACCAGGCCTATCTGGCCGAAGTGGTCGGCAAGATCCACGCAGCACGCGAACGCATCTCCGACATTGCGCGGGCAAACCAGCTTTCGCCGCTGCCTTCGGCCACCAATTTCGTGACTGTCGATGCCGGGCGTGACGGCACCTATGCGCGCGCCATCGTCGATGGACTGATGCAGCATGGCGTGTTCATCCGCATGCCGGGTGTCGCGCCGCTCAACCGCTGCATCCGCGTCAGTGTCGGACCGGAAGCCGATATGGCATTGCTTGAAAAATCCCTGCCGCAGGTTCTGCGCACGCTCTAAACGGAAAAAACCGCGCCGGCCTTGTGTCTGCCGGTCGCGGTTGCGTTCTCCTGGCGCAGGCCCGGTCAAGGTGCCCACCATTCCCCTCGTTTCGAGGTTGTTATTCTTGTCTGATTTTTCGTTGCAGCTTAGTGGATGGTCATCCACTCGCGAGCGGCGCGGAGCGCCTCGACCAGCTGCATCTTGCTCATCGAAGCAGCGACATCGGCGCGCAGGTCGACGGCCCGGTCGCTGCCCTTGATGGCGGCGATGTTCAGCCACTTGTGCGCGGCGACCAGATCGATTTCGCAGCCGCGGCCGGTTGCATACATCAGACCCATTTCGCAGAAGACATCGGCGTTTCTGTCGCCACCCATGGTGGCCATTTCAGCATTGTGCATTTCAAAGCGTGCCATCGGTTTTATCCCTGTTTAGCCTGTTGTCGACTTGCCCTGTTTTACCTTCCGGGCCGTGCCGTCTATCGCAGCTTTCGGTCCCTTCGGTGCGGCGGGTTTGCCCCGCTCGTTTGATGGCTCCACTATGCCGCGGGGCTTTCAAAAAACGCCTAAAATGCATGATTAATTTGAGACAAACAAAGTCCAAACGCTTGGTAAACTTGGGTTTTTGTTAAACATCGCGATGCCTGCAAATTAAGGAGTTTCGAGACAATTTTACGAAAGATTCAGATTTGAAAATCAACGCTTCGTTCACCACGAAACGAGCTGCCCAAACGGCAAATCGGAAAATCTGCAGCTCCAGCCCCCTTGAAAACCCGGCATTTCCCGGCTTTCCGATATTTACCTTTACGTTCGCGTCAGTTATTTTTCGCGCCGGTCTGGACATCAGGGAGGAAAAGATGATCCGCGCATTTATTATCGCAAGCGCGCTGGCGCTTTCGGCAGGGCTTGCCCATGCGGACGAGCCGATCGTCGGTAACTGGAAGACCGCTTCCGGCGATACCGCACAAATCGCCGCTTGCGGCGGCAGCTATTGCATAACGCTGAAGAGCGGCAAATTCTCGGGCAAGAAGATCGGCACGCTGGCGGGCACCGGCAGCACCTATGACGGCGAGATCACCGACCCCAAGGACGACAAGACCTATAGCGGCTCCGGCAGCGTGTCCGGCGATACGCTGCGGATGAAGGGCTGCGTGATGAAGGTGCTCTGCAAATCGCAGACCTGGACGCGGCTTTAGGGGACGTTGCTCAAAGACTTCCATCGCGCCTCGAGCCCCCTCACCCTACCCTCTCCCCCAGGGGAGAGGGGAAGTAGACGCTGCGGCTAGCACCCCTTCTCCCCAGCGGGGAGAAGGTGGCCCAAAGGGCCGGATGAGGGGGCCGCGAGCGCAACATCTCGCTCTTCCTGTACCTCATAGAATTGAGGCCACTTTGGCCACCCTTGTGCGCGGACAGAAGCTCGCCCCAAAACCCACCCATTTTCCTGAACGCTAAATGAACCGGCATCTCAGCACCCGTTCAGCCGCACCGTGTCAAAAGGAGGGCAACGATCAAGGGCGCATACGGGTTAGGGAACATGGACGTGCTCATTCTGGCAAGACGCTTCACCATCATCACACTCTCGGCAGCCGTCTTCGCGGTGGCGTTTTCGGCAGCGGTGGTTCGCGGTGGCGGCGGTGGCGCCCAATCGCATTTCGGGGCGAACTATACCTGCGCCGAAATCAGCAGCCCGTTCTGTTCCGGCGCTCCCAAATAATCTCATTTTCGCCTTCCGGGCGTCGCTTGCTTGTTAAAACCGGCGCTCTATAATGCGCCATGAGCACACGAATCTCTCCGCTAGCACCCCTCGACATCTCGTCTCCGCCCGCCTTTGAACCGCAAAGCTTCGACGATCCGGCCAAGGCCGTGGATGCGCTGACCGAGCTTTACGAGCGCAACACCGCCTTCCTGATCGACAGTTTTGCGACCCTTGCCAAGGGCGCGCCGATCACCGCGCGGCACCGGGCCTTCTATCCGCAGGTCAGCATCGAGACGACGAGCTTCGGCCATGTCGACAGCCGCCTCTCCTACGGCCACGTGACATCGCCTGGCGTCTACACGACGACGGTGACGCGGCCGAAGCTTTTCCGCCACTATCTCAAGGAACAGCTGGCGCTTCTGATGAAGAGCCACAATGTTCCGGTCATCGTCTCCGAATCCTCAACGCCGATCCCACTGCATTTCGCCTTTGGCGAAGGCGCCCATGTCGAGGCCTCCGCATCGGCCTTCATGGATATTCCGATGCGTGATCTCTTCGACACGCCGGATCTGAACACCACAGACGACGAGATCGCCAATGGCGAATATATCCCGCCGCCCGGCGAACCTTCCCCACTCGCCCCATTCACGGCGCAGCGTATCGATTACTCTCTGGCCCGTCTTTCCCACTACACGGCAACAGGCGCGCAGCACTTCCAGAATTTCGTTCTGTTCACGAACTACCAGTTCTACATCGACGAATTCTGCAACTGGGCGCGTGGCGTGATGGCCAATGGCGGCGGCGAAGAGGGCTACACCGCCTTCGTCGAGCCCGGCAACATCATCACCCATGCGGGTGCCAGCACGCCGGAAGGCGATGCGACGCCCGGCCGCCTGCCGCAGATGCCTGCCTATCACCTCAAGAAGAAGGGGCATGGCGGCATCACGATGATCAACATCGGCGTCGGCCCTTCCAACGCCAAGACGATCACCGACCACGTGGCCGTGCTTCGCCCGCATGCCTGGCTGATGCTCGGCCATTGCGCTGGTCTGCGCAACAGCCAGCGTCTCGGCGACTATGTACTGGCGCACGCCTATATGCGTGAGGATCACGTTCTCGACGACGACCTGCCGGTCTGGGTGCCGATCCCGGCGCTCGCCGAAGTGCAGGTAGCGCTGGAAGCGGCCGTTGCCGAAATCACCGGTTACGAGGGCTTCGAGCTGAAGCGTATCATGCGCACCGGCACCGTCGGCACGATCGACAACCGCAACTGGGAACTGCGCGATCAGGCAGGCCCGGTGAAGCGGCTGTCGCAAGCCCGCGCCATCGCGCTCGACATGGAATCGGCGACGATCGCCGCCAACGGCTTCCGCTTCCGCGTTCCCTACGGCACGCTGCTCTGCGTCTCCGACAAGCCGCTGCATGGCGAACTGAAGCTGCCGGGCATGGCGACGGCCTTCTACCGCACACAGGTCAACCAGCATCTGCAGATCGGCATCCGGGCCATCCAGAAGCTGGCGGCCATGCCGCCCGAAACGCTGCATTCGCGCAAGCTGCGCAGCTTCTTCGAGACGGCTTTCCAGTAAGCTCAATCGTCAATGCTCCGGTCCGCAGTCATCTGCGGGCCGGTTTTCTCGCGCGGGACCATGTCCATCGCGCCGATGATGGCGATGAACAGCAGCACCGCGATCACAAACCGCGGCAGAAGCTGCGGGTCTTCTCGCTCATAGAACTCGTCTGCCGTCATCTTCGGCTGACGTCTCGCCACCCAGCTGGCGATCGCGACCTCAAGAATTCCCATCGTCTCTGCTCCCTGATGTTATCGATGGAGCTTGTCGGCTGGCCGCTGCAGGTTTCGACATTGCGTCTCGAAGAAAGATTTTTTCTCCCGCTGTCGATTTGCGCTTAGTCTCGTCGTCCAGGAGCTGATGAGGCAGCCAGGAGGAAAGCCGCGATGCGATATCTGTGCCAGGTGTGGTTCGAGCCGTCGGTGCTCGAGCGGATGACGAATGAAGAAAAGCAGACGCTCGACCGAGATTCGGCGGCCTATGACCGCCACCTTGAAGCCAGCGGCCACATGATCCATGCCGAAGCCCTGCAGCAACCGGGCGCTGCGGTCACCGTCAAGGTCCGCAACAGCGAGATGTCGGTCACCGATGGCCCTTATGCCGAGACGAAGGAACAGCTCGGCGGCTTCATCCTCATAGAGGCAAAGGATCTGAACGACGCCATCCGGGTTGCCGCCGGCATTCCGCTTGCCAGATATGGCAGTATCGAAGTCCGCCCGATTCATGATTTCAAGAGCGGCCCTCGGGAGGCGACACCATGAAATTTCTCTGCCAGATCTGGTTCGATACCGAGAAGAGCAAGCTGGTGCCCCAGGAAGAATGGGATGTGCTGACGCAGAAGTGCATCCTCAGCGACAACCGATGGCGTGACAGCGGCCATCTGATCACGGCGCTGGCGCTGCACG
Organism: Hyphomicrobiales bacterium; assembly: GCA_900465675.1. Lineage (GTDB taxonomy): Bacteria > Pseudomonadota > Alphaproteobacteria > Rhizobiales > Rhizobiaceae > Rhizobium. The sequence goes on from UBJR01000024.1 coordinate 21,462, forward strand.
ATCCGGAAACCGCGGTTACGGTGCGGGTCCGCGATGGCGCTTTGTCTGCGACCGACGGGCCGTTTGCAGAAATCAAGGAGCATCTCGGCGGCTTCGTGCTGATCGAGGCGAAGGATATAAGGCAGGCCACCGAGATCGCCTCGGCCTTCCCGATCGCCGACTATGCCTCGATCGAGGTCCGGCCCGCCTATTCCATCCAGGACAGGGAGTGATCCGATGCGCTACGTCTGCCTGATCTACAATTCGGCCGATAGCGACGGGACGCTGACACAGGCCGAGACGGACGAATTGATCAAGGCGCATGTCAGTTTCGACGAGGAGCTTCGCAGCAAGGGCGTGATGATCCATGCCGACGCGCTGGAGATGCCTGACAAGGCGACGGTGCTGCGCGTGCGCGACGGCACGCTTCATGCGACCGACGGACCATATGTCGAGACCAAGGAGCATCTGGCCGGCCTCTACATTATCGAGGCATCCGACGACCACGCTGCCCGGCGGATTGCCGCGCGCATTCCTTCGGCCCGCTTCGGCGCAGTCGAACTGCGGCCGGTGCGGACGCTTGTGATACCGGAGTAGCGCTTGGAGAAGGTCATCGAGGAGATTTACCGGACACAGTCGCGCCGTGTTCTGGCAACGCTGATCCGCCTGCTTGGCGATTTCGACCGGGCGGAGGAAGCGCTGCACGACGCCTTTGCGGAGGCGGCCCGCAGCTGGCCGCGTGACGGCGTTCCCGGCAATCCCTCCGCCTGGCTGATCTCGACAGGTCGATTCCGGGCGATCGATCACATCCGCCGCCGCGCCCGTTTCGATGCGTCGGCGAAGGACATCGAAGACAGCCTCTACGGCGCGGCGGAAACCATGGAGGCTGGCGAGATGGACGCGATCGGCGACGACATGCTGAGGCTGATCTTCACCTGCTGTCATCCCGCCATCCCCGCCGACGCGCAGATGGCCATGGCGCTGCGGGAAATCTGCGGATTGACGACGGAGGCGATCGCCCATGCCTTCCTGGTTCCTGCGCCGACGGTGGCACAGCGCATCGTCAGGGCGAAGAACAGAATTCGCGCAGCGAAGATCCCCTATGAGGTGCCGGAGCGCGCTGCGCTGCCCGAACGGCTGGATCGCGTCCTGCATGTCATCTATCTGGTTTTCAACGAGGGCTATTCGGCCTCATCCGGTAGTGAGATCGTCCGCGCCGATCTGACCGGCGAGGCGATCAGGCTCGCCCGGCTGATGACGACGCTTCTGCCGCACCCCGATGTCGAGGGACTGCTGGCGCTGATGCTGCTGCAGAATTCCCGCCGGACAGCGCGGCGCGGCGCGGATGGCGGCCTTGTCCTGCTTGCGGATCAGGACCGGGGCCTCTGGGACCGGAAAGAGATCGCCGAAGGCCTCGCTCTGCTCGGCCGCGCCATGGCGCATCGGGAGATCGGGCTTTACACCGTGCAGGCGGCGATCGCCGCGGAACATGCCAAGGCCGGAACGCCCGAGGCAACCAACTGGCGGCGCATTGCCGCCTATTACGACCTCTTGATCGCGGCACAGCCCTCACCCGTTGCCAAGCTCAACCGTGCTGTGGCGATCGCCATGACCGAAGGCTATGCGCGCGGGATCGAAATCATCGACGGCATCCTGCAGGCGGGCGAACTCGAAACCTATCACCTGGCACATTCCGCCCGCGCCGATTTCCTGCGCCAACTCGGCCGCAGGGAAGAGGCAATCGGCGCCTACCGGCGCGCACTGTCGCTCTGCCAACAGGAGCCGGAAAAGCTGTTCCTCAGACAGCGGATATCAGAGCTTGCGGCGGCGGCCGAAGGGCAGTGAAATGGCTGTGCCTGTGAGAGCCGAGACGATGATCAGCAGATGCGCATTGACGCTCGCCTGCGCCAAAGCGGCAAGCGCTGCCTTTTCCCCGGAGGCACCGAAGGCTACAGCGCCGGCGGTGATGCCGGCTGGATAGGTGCCGACCCCGCCTGGTGCATGAACCGGAAGTACAGAGGACAACTCACCCCCCAGCGCGCCGCCGAAGCTTGCCGCTAGCGGCAGAACGCCCATGAGGCTGAGAGCCCAGGCGAGAACCAGCACCTTCACCAGCCAGTTCACGGCTGTCATCGCCCAGGCACGGGCAAAGGCGATGCCATTGACCGGAAGACCGTTTTCTATCTCGGCCAGAAAGCCCTGCGCCTTCTTCGGCGCCAGCTTGAAGCCCAGACGCAGCAGCGGCTTGCGAACGGCAAATGCGGCGACCGGCAGCAGCAGGAAGACAGCCCAAATGATCCACGCGATCAAGGCGTTGCCGGCCCCGCTTGCAAAACCGATTCCGGCTGCCGCAAGCAATGCATGAAGATCGAGAAGCCGCATGACGAGAAGCGCCGACGTGCCGCGGGCGAGCGGAATGCCGAATTCCGTGCGCATCAGCAGAGGGAAGCTGGTCTCGCCACTCCGGAACGGCAGCATGATATTCAAGAGATTGTGGATCTGCGTGACGCGGAACAGCGTGCGGAACTGGCCCGCGGTTTCGCGCGGGAAATAATCGAGAATGCGCCAGGTGCGCAGGAAGTAGGTGCTGGTCAGCAGAACCAGCGCGATCAGGATCGGCAGCACGCCGACGGCAGCCCATTGTGCCATGATCGAGGACCAGCCCCAGAACCATTCGATGAAAAGCGCATATGCTGCGACAATCACGACGGTCAGCAACGTCATGCGATTGCGTGCGAACCAGGATTGTCGGCTAGCGCCAGCCGGAGAGTTCATGTAGTAGGCATCCTGACTTTCGCGGCCGAAACAGCCGCCTGCTTGGCCATGACGGGCCTTTTAGGAGCAATAAGAGTTGCAGACAATGTCAGAGTCGCTCGTGAGCGCAAATGATGCCGGTGCACCGCTTGAGCTTTCGCTCGTGGTACCGGTTTTCAACGAAGAAGAAAGCGTCGGCCCGCTCGTCGAGCGCATCGTCGAAGCCATGGCCGGTTATGCGAGCCCGTGGGAACTGATCCTCGTTGACGACGGCAGCACGGATGCGACGCTGGTCAATGCGCGCCACTACGTCGGCCGCAACGGACTTGCTCTGCGCATCGTCGCACTGCAGCGCAATTTCGGCCAGACGGCTGCCATGCAGGCCGGCATCGACGCCGCGCAGGGCCGCCTGATCGCCACGATGGACGGCGACCTGCAGAACGATCCGAAGGATATCCCTTCGATGGTCTCCGAGCTCGAACGCCGCGAACTCGACCTTTTGGTCGGCTGGCGCAAGAACCGCCAGGATGGCCTTTTGCTGCGCAAGATCCCCTCCTGGTGTGCCAATTACCTCATCGGCCGCATCACCGGCGTCAAGCTTCACGATTACGGCTGCAGCCTGAAGATCTATCGCGCCTCGATCATCAAGCAGGTCAAGCTAATGGGCGAGATGCACCGTTTCATTCCGGCCTGGGTTGCCGGCGTCGTACCGAGCTCGCGCATCGGCGAAATGCCGGTCACCCATCACGCGCGTCAGCATGGCGTATCGAAATACGGCATTTCCCGCACGTTCCGGGTGATCCTCGACCTGCTCTCGGTGATGTTCTTCATGCGCTACAAGGCGCGGCCCGGCCACTTCTTCGGTTCGCTCGGCCTCGGCTTCGGCGCGATCGCAGCCCTGATCCTGTTTTATCTGTTCGTCGACAAATTCATCATGGGCCACGACATCGGCACCCGTCCGATGCTGATGGTCGGCGTCGTCTTCCTGCTGTCCTCGGTGCAGCTGATCACCACCGGCATCCTCGCCGAAATGATCGCCCGCACCTATTACCGCGACGACGCCTCGCCGAACTATATCGTCCGGCAGATCTTCGATGGAAACGAAGCTTGATCCATCAATGACCGCTTCAGGTCAGGCGAGGACAACAACGGTTCCCGCCTGGCTGTTTGCCCTGCTCGCTGCCTACTTCGCTGTTCACGTCGTCGTTCGCCTGATGTTGCCAGCTACGCTCGGCATCGACGAGGCCCAGCAGGTCTTCCGCCTGCAGTGGCTTGCAGCCGGCTATGGCGAACAGCCACCCTTCTACAATTGGCTCCAATACGCGGTTTTCTCCGTCGCCGGTGTCTCCGTGGCAACGCTGGCGATCGTCAAGAATGCAATGCTGTTCGGTGCCTATGTGTTCTTCGCGCTGACGGCGCGGATGTTGCTGCATGACCGGATGCTTGTCGTGGCCGCGACTCTGGGTCTGCTGACGATCCCGCAGGTCGCCTTCGAGATGCAACGCGATCTTACACACTCGGTCGCCCTGTTCTTCGCAAGCAGCATGTTCATCTACGGGTATGTCCTGACGCTGAAGCGCCCGAGCCTTGCCTCCTATGCGCTGACCGGCCTCGCAATCGGCATCGGAATGCTGTCCAAGTACAATTTCCCGCTCCTGCCGGCTGCCGCTTTTCTGGCAGCGCTGACCGGCGGCGGCATGCGGAAACGCATCTTCGACCGGCGGTTGCTGGTGACTGCTGCAATCGCGATCGCTCTGCCGTTGCCGCATGCGCTATGGCTGAAGGATCACCTGACGGCGGCATCCGAGGGAACTCTGGGCAAGCTGACGGAGAATGATGCCGCAAACTATCCGTTGCAGCTGCTGGCCGGGATGGGCTCCTTCGCGGAAGCTATTGCCGGATTTGTATTGGCCACCGCGCTGATCTTCGCAGTCACGTTCCGCAAAGCCCTGTTCAGCAGCCTTACTGCCTCGTCACGCGACATCGCGCTCGTCGAACGCATTCTCTTGTTTTCGGCAGTCGCCATTCTCGCTCTGATCGTCTTCGGCCACGCCACCAACATCAAGGGTCGCTGGCTCATTCCGATTCTCTTCGTTGCTCCGCTCTATCTGTGCATGAAGATCGAGGCGGCCGGCGTTGATTCATGGCCGGGTGTGCCGCGGCTTATGGCCATCATCGTCTTCGTGATGGCCGCTCTGCCGATCGCCATGGCCGGGCGGATCGTGACTGCGGGTCTCACTCACAATTACGAACGCGGCAACGTCCCCTATCGCGGCCTTGCCGAGATCCTCAAGGCTCAGGGATCGCCAGGACTGATCGTCGTCACCAAGGACTGGACAGGCGGCAATCTCCGGCTTCAGTTTCCGGATGTCCCCGTGATCTCGCCGCTCTACCCGCCAGGCGGCACGAAGATTGACGCCGCGGAAAACCAGCCAATGCTTCTCGTATGGAATATCGAAAGCAAGGATCAGCCGGTGATCCCGCTGAGCCTCAGGGAATGGCTCACATCGCAGAAGATCACGCCTGCCCCCCAGGCTGTCTCTGTCGACGTGCCATATCACTATGGGGCCGATGGCGACACCTATCGCTTCGGTTATGCCTGGGTGGACGGCTCGCGGAGCCGCTAGCTCCGCAACTCCTTCCACGCCGCATCAAGCGCGATCTTTGTGATCCTCGCCATCTCGTCCACCTCGGCGTGGCTGATCACCAGTGGCGGAGAGGCGAGCATGCGGTCGCCGGTGGCGCGGAGGATCAGGCCGTTGGCGAGCGCGTGGTTGCGCACGAGCGAGCCTATGGCGTCGGGCTTTTCGAAGCGGGTGCGGGTCTTCTTGTCGGCGGTCAGCTGCAGCGCGGCCATGAGGCCGACGCTTGCGGCTTCGCCGACAAGGTCGTGGTCGGCGAGTGCGTTCCAGGCCCTGGCGAAATAGGGGCCGATGTCGTCGCGGACGCGCTCGACCAGCTTTTCCTCTTCGATGATCCGCAGGTTTTCGAGCGCGGCAGCGGCGCAGACCGGATGGCCGGAATAGGTGAAGCCGTGGTTGAAATCGCCGACGTCGTTGATCAGCACGTCTGCGACGCGATCCGAAACCAGCACACCGCCGATCGGCAGATAGCCTGACGACAGGCCCTTGGCGATCGGGCAGAGATCGGGCTCGACGCCATAATATTGATGACCGAACCACTCGCCGAGGCGGCCGAAGCCGCAGATCACTTCATCGGTGACCAGCAGGATGTTGCGCGCCTTGCAGATGCGGGCGATCTCCGGCCAGTAGGTTTCCGGTGGCACGATGACGCCGGCAGCACCCTGGATCGGTTCGGCGACGAAGGCTGCGACATTCTCCTCGCCGAGTTCGTCGATCTTCGCTTCCAGCTCGCGCGCCACCTTGAGGCCGAATTCGGCCGGCGTAAGATCACCACCCTCGCCGTACCAGTAGGGCTGGCCGATATGGACGATGCCTGGGATCGGCAGGTCGCCCTGCTCGTGCATGTATTTCATGCCGCCGAGGCTGGCGCCGGCAACGGTCGAGCCGTGGTAGCCGTTCTTGCGGGCGATGACGATCTTCTTGGATGGCTGGCCGATGGCGCTCCAGTAGACGCGGGCCATGCGGAACCAGGTGTCGTTGGCCTCGGAGCCGGAGCCGGTGAAGAAGACATGGTTGAAGCGCGGCCCGGCATGGGCGGTGACCTTCTCGGCGAGCAGCGTCGTCGGTGTGCTCGTGGTGCCGAAGAAGGTGTTGTAATAGGGCAGCTCGTTCATCTGCCTAGCGGCGGCGTCGGTGATTTCCTTGCGGCCATAGCCGACATTGACGCACCAGAGACCGGCAAATCCGTCCAGATATTTCTTGCCGCTGCTATCCCAGATATGGACGCCTTCGCCGCGCTCGATGATGCGCGTGCCCTGAGCATTCAGCTTTTTCATATCCGAGAAGGGATGCAGATGATGGGCGGCGTCGAGGGCGGCGAGATTTGAGCGCTGGTAAGTATCGGACATGATTTGCGAAACACCTGCAGAGATTGAAAGGATCTTCCCAATGGGTTACGACCTTGGCCTGCTCAGAGGGGATTTTCAAGATCATGACGGCTGACAAGATGCACGGCAAAGCTGCGGCTGACGAGCCCTGGGTCGAAATCATGCTTGTCGGCATGAACGGCGACCTGCGCGGCAAGCGAATTCCGCTCGAGGCGCAGAAGAAAATCTGGACCGGCGACGTGCGCCTCCCCTCCTCGACGCAATCGCTTGATATCTGGGGCGACGACAACGACGACATTACCGGCCTGTCGCTGTCGATCGGCGATCCCGACGGAAACTGCATTCCCGACAAGCGCAGCCTGGCCCCGATGCCCTGGGCGCCGGAGGGTTCGATGCAGGTTCTGGCGACGATGCATGAATTCGACGGTACGCCGAGCTTCATGGATCCGCGCGCAATCCTGTCTTCGGTCCTGAAGCGTTACGACGAACGCGGCCTGACGCCCGTCGTGGCGACAGAGCTGGAATTCTACGTCGTCGAACAGGACTGGCTGGAGACCGGCTATCCCTCGCCGCCGAAGAAGCTCACCTATCGCGGCGAACCGAACGGGTTCCAGCTCTACGACATGAGTGCCACCGATGCGCTCGACGATTACCTCAAGACCGTGCGTAGCTATGCGAGCGCGCAGAATCTGCCTGCCGACGCGACGACGGCGGAATTTGGCCCCGGGCAATTCGAGATCAACCTGCTGCACCGGCCGGATGCGCTGGCAGCGGCCGACGACTGCATCTACCTGAAGCGCATTGCCGAACAGGCGGCGAGACGCCATGGGTTGAAATCGACCTGCATGGCCAAGCCCTATTCCGATCATGCCGGCTCAGGCCTGCACGTGCATGCCAGCATCATCGACAGGGACGGCCGCAACATCCTGGATGCCAAGAGCGGCGATCCGAAGCGTCTGAAGTCCGTCACGGCAGGCATGCTGAAGACGATGCGCGAGGCGCAGCTGGTCTTTGCGCCCTTTGCCAATTCCTACCGGCGTTTCCAGCCTGGCTCATTCGCGCCTGTCGATCTCACCTGGGGATACGGCCATCGCGGCACGGCGATCCGCATTCCGGATATGAACGGTCCGGCGGCGCGTGTCGAACACCGGGTCGCGGGGGCAGACGCCAATCCCTACCTGCTGCTCGCAGCCATTCTCGGCGGCATGCTGCTCGGCCTCGACGAGGAACTCGATCCCGGCGTAGAAACCACGCCGTCGCACGTGCCGGAGAATACCGAGCGCCTGACGCTCGACTTCCTGACCGCGGTCGAAGCCTTCCGGGCGTCGCCCTTCATCAAGGACGTGTTTGGAGAGGGCTATCAGAAGCTCTATGGCGATACGAAATACAAGGAAGCGTTGATCTCGCTACGCACGGTATCGGATTTCGATTACCGGACCTACCTGCCGCGCATCTAAGCGGCAGGCTCGCGGCGTTCGGTCTCGTGCTTCTGCGCGGCCAGCCCCTGGCGGACGAGAACCTTTAGTTCGCCCGGATGCAGCCTCAGCCGGATATCGCGCGCCAGCGGCAGCAGTTCGCCGTCCATGACACAATTGGCCTTCGCCCGCATCTTCGGGAAATGCAGATTCACTTCGGCCGGGTGCATGACCATGATGTCGGCATTGTCGCGAACCTTGCCGCGCAGCATGTCGAAGGCGAGCTTGGCGACGCCAAGCGGCTTCAGCGGCTTGGCGGTATAGAAGCCCAGTTCGCCGCTGCGCAGATCGTCGGCATAAAGCAGCGCGTTCTCGCCGAAGGGATTGTTGGAGACCGACACCGCCGAGACACGGCGCCGTTCCCGGACGCCCAGCGCTTCGAACTCGACCTCGAATTCCGGCGGGTTCATCACTACGCCGAGGGCAGCACGGGTGCTGGCGCGCATCTTTCCAAGCCGGGAGCGGAAACTGTAGGAATTGCGGTAGCGCACCATACGGGCATGCAGCCCGGCTGAAAACTGGTGGATGAAGGGCCGGTCGTTGGCGCTGGCGATATCGACATTGTCGACCTCGCCATAGGCCAGCACGTCCAGCGCCTGCCAGATATCGAGCGGCACTTTCAGCGATCGGGCGAAAAGGTTCATGGTGCCGGCGGGGACGACACCTAGAGCGACGCCGTTCTTCCAGGCGATGGAGGCCGCCGCCGAGATCGTGCCGTCGCCGCCGCCGGCGACGATGCCATCGATATCATCGCGGCGTGCTGCCCGCTCCATGGCGGGAACGATTTCCTTGCCGGGAAAGACGATCGCCTCGAAATCGTGGCCGGCTTCACGGAACGTCGCCTCGGCCCTTTTCTCGTAGGCTTCCATATCTGTCGTCCGGAACGTCCCGCCATCCTTATTGAAAAACCCGACAAGCTTCATGCAGCGTTCCGTTCCCCGTGACACATCCCACCGATGTCACAGCTACAGATGGTCGCTAGCTCAATGATTTCAAGCGGCAAGGCTGCCGGGCTCACCACAGCCACACAGGAGATGAATGCTAATATAGCAATGGACGTATGCACATAGCAGGACGCTGCACTGCAAAAAACGCACTCGACGCTCTAGAGCCAATCAGGGATAGAATGCAGAATGGAGGCACGTACCTCCCTTCCCGCCATAGACAGGCCGACTTCCGCGCTGAACGCCCGGAATGAGAAGCCTTTGAGACATGCCCAGGAGCTCCCTTGAGCCAGATTGCCGTAAACGATTCTATTGATGCACCCGTTGCAGAAGCGCCGTCGCCGATGGCGGTCGCGCTGGTGCAGCTGGCGCTGGCATGCGGCGGCTTCGGCATCGGCACCGGCGAATTCGCGATCATGGGCCTGCTGCCGAATGTGGCGAGCACCTTCTCCGTTACCACGCCGCAGGCGGGTTACGTGATCAGCGCCTACGCACTCGGCGTCGTCATCGGTGCGCCGGTGATTGCGGTGCTTGCTGCCAAGATGGCGCGGCGCTCGCTGCTGCTTCTGCTGATGGGCATCTTTGCGATCGGCAATATTCTGAGCGCCATGGCTCCGACCTTCGAGAGCTTCACGCTGATGCGCTTCATCACCGGCCTGCCGCATGGCGCCTATTTCGGTGTCGCGGCGATCGTCGCCGCCTCGATGGTGCCGGTGCACAAGCGGGCCCGCGCCGTTGGCCGCGTCATGCTCGGCCTGACGATCGCTACGCTGCTCGGCACGCCGCTCGCCACCTTCTTCGGCCAGTCGCTGGACTGGCGCGTTGCCTTCACCACGGTCGGCGTCATCGGCGTCGTGACGGTAGCGTTGATCTGGTACCATGTGCCGCGTGACCAGGTGGCCGAAGGCGCCAGCTTCATGCGCGAACTCGGCGCCTTCAAGCGGCCACAGGTACTCCTGACGCTCGCTATCGCCGCTGTCGGCTACGGCGGCATGTTCGCGATGTTCAGCTATATCGCCGATACGACGATGAAGGTTGCGATGCTGCCCGCCAGCATGGTCGCCGTGATGATGGTGCTGTTCGGCATCGGCATGAATGTCGGCAATGTGCTGGGTTCCTGGCTCGCCGACAAATCGCTGATGGGCACGATCGGCGGCTCGCTGATCTTCAACATCGTGGTGCTCAGCTGTTTCTCGCTGACGGCTGCCAATCCGGTCATGCTCGCCGCCTGCGTGTTCCTGACAGGATGCGGCTTCGCGGCAGGCCCTGCCCTGCAGACGCGCCTGATGGACGTGGCAGCTGATGCGCAGACGCTGGCCGCAGCCTCCAACCATTCGGCATTCAACATCGCCAACGCGCTCGGCGCCTGGCTTGGCGGCCTCGTCATCGCCTGCGGCTACGGTTTTGCGGCGACAGGCTATGTCGGTGCCTTCCTGTCGTTCCTGGGGATCTTCGTCTTCGCCGCGTCGCTACGCCTGGAGCGCCGCAGCCGCAGCGCCTGAGGCTTAGCGCAATTCCATGCCATCGGGGCGGCAAAAAACATGTTCGTCGCCCCAGGCAGCCAAGGCCTTGATAACCGGCTTCAGCGTTTCGCCGAGCGGCGTCATCGCATATTCGACCCGCGGCGGCACCACCGGATAGACCTTTCGCGAGATCAGCCCGCAATCTTCGAGTTCCCTCAACTGCTTCGTCAGCATGCGCTGGGTGACGGCGGGCAGCTTGCGGCGCAGTTCGTTGAAGCGCAGCGTTCCATCCATGAGATGGAACAGGATCACGCCCTTCCACTTGCCATCGAGAAAGCTCAGCGTCGCCTCCACCGGACAGCCGGGGAAATTCTTCGTCAGCTTGGCACGGGGCAGCGACATTTGACGGTATCCTTTTGGGTACTACGTACAGAATTTGTGCATTCTTGCGCATCTTGAACATAAGACGCATTTAGCCTCTGTGCAACGAATACAGGAGTTTCCCATGCGCGCCGTCGCCTACAAGACGCCCCAGCCCATTGCCGCCGAAACCTCGCTCGTCGATGTCGAGCTGCCGGTGCCCGAAGCGAAGGGTCATGATCTGCTGGTCGAGATCAAGGCGATCTCCGTCAATCCCGTCGACGTCAAGATCCGCGCCAACGTCGCTCCGCCCCCGGGCGAACTCAAGGTCATCGGCTGGGATGCGGCCGGCGTGGTCAAGGCCGTCGGCCCCGATGTGACGCTATTCCAGCTGGGCGACGAGGTCTTCTATGCCGGCTCGATCACCCGCCCCGGCTCCAATGCCGAATTCCACCTCGTCGATGAGCGCATCGTCGGCCGCAAGCCGAAGACACTGGACTTTGCCGCCGCCGCCGCCCTGCCGCTGACCTCGATCACCGCCTATGAAGCGCTGTTTGACCGGTTGAAGGTGCAGGATCCGGTCCCGGGCGCGGCCCGCTCGCTGCTCGTCATCGGCGGCGCCGGTGGGGTCGGCTCGATCACCATCCAGATCCTGCGGGCACTGACCGATCTGACGGTTATCGCCACGGCTTCGCGGCTGGAGACGCAGGCCTGGGTCAAGGAACTCGGCGCCCATCACGTCATCGATCATTCCAAGCCGATCGCCGCGCAGGTCGCTGCGCTTGGTCTTGGCGCGCCGGGCTTCGTCTTCTCGACGACGAATACCGACCAGCATCTCGCCGACATCGCCGAGACAATCGCGCCGCAGGGCCGTTTTGCGCTTATCGACGATCCGAAAGTGCTCGACATCATGCCTTTCAAGCGCAAGGCGAATTCGGTACACTGGGAACTGATGTTCACCCGGCCGATCTTCGGCACGCCCGATATGATCGAGCAGCATCATCTCCTGAACAAGATTGCCGAACTCGTCGATGCCGGGAAAATCCGCACGACGCTGACCGAGACGGTGGGCACGATCAATGCGTCAAACCTGAAAAAGACGCATGCGATGATCGAGACGGCCAATACGAAAGGCAAGGTGGTCCTGGCCGGGTTCTGAGCCGGAACCGCGCCTCTCAATACCTCGTAAATCATGCCTTGAGGAATGCCGCGCTAAATGGTGCGGCATTCTGCCATTAACCGCATATCCCAGTTGACTTTTTTAGCGTTCGGGACCACCTACATCGCACGCGTACAGCAGCAATTGCCGGGCGCGGATATCAACGGAGCCATCATCACGATGCCAAGCGACAGTAGCAGTCGATTGCCTTTGCCGTACGCGGCCGTTTCGCGCTGACCTGGTAGCTCCGGGCTCGCCCGATCGGACGCTACGGCGGATCGACGGAAAGGCGAGCTAATGAACATCAATCGCTTCCCCCTGCGGGCCGGCAATGCCGCGCGCGCTTTCATGACCAACAACAAAGTTGCGACCATCGCCGAGCGCGTCGAGTCGTTGAATTCACTCGCCCCTGCCGAGGCAGCCCGCATCTTGTCGAAGATGCCGCAGGAATATGCCGTCAACATCCTCGACCGGCCGGAACTGCGCCACGCCGCCGCGATCCTTGGCGTCATGGATCGCGCCGATGCCGCACGCCTGCTGCACGGCATGTCGAACGACCGTGTCGCCGACGTCCTGCTTGAGCTCGACATCGATACCCGCACCCGGCTCTTCAACAGCCTCGAAGAGCCTGTTCGTGTCGCCATCCAGCATTTGATGGGTTATCCGCCCCGCACGGCGGGCAGCATCATGACGACCGAGTTCGTCAGCGTCCCCAGCAACTGGACCGTGGATCAGACGCTTGCGCATGTGCGCCATGTCGAGCGGTCGCGCGAGACTGTCTATGCAATCTATGTGCTGGACGAGAATTCCGGCGCGCTGATGCATGTCGTGACGCTCCGCCGCCTCATCACCGGCGAGCCTGATGCGTCGATCCTGACGGTCGCCCAAAAAGGCACGCCGGTTGCCGCCGATCCGCTGATGAAGCAGGAAGACGTCGCCCGGCTGATCCGCAAGCACGACCTGCTGGCGCTGCCCGTCGTCGACGATCACGGCCTGATCCTCGGTATCGTCACCGTCGATGACGTGATCGATACGATGATCGCCGACACCACCGATGGAGCCCAGCGTTTCGGCGGTATGGAGGCCCTCGGCAAGCCCTATATGAAGATCAGCTTCGGCGGCATGATCCGCAAGCGCGCTGGCTGGCTCTGTGCCCTCTTCCTCGGCGAAATGCTGACGGCAAGCGCCATGCAGCATTTCGAAGGCGAGCTTGAGAAGGCCGTGGTGCTGACGCTGTTCATTCCGCTGATCATGAGCTCGGGCGGCAACTCGGGCTCGCAGGCGACATCGCTGATCATCCGGGCGCTGGCCGTTGGCGAGTTGAAGCTTTCCGACTGGTGGCGGGTGCTGCTGCGCGAACTGCCGACCGGCATCGTGCTTGGCGCCATCCTCGGCCTCGTCGGCATGACCCGCGTGTTCTTTTGGCAGACAGCCGGGCTCTACGACTATGGTCCACACTGGATCCTCGTCGGGTTCACGGTCTTCTCGGCGCTGATCGGCATCGTCACCTTCGGCTCGATCTCGGGCTCGATGCTGCCGTTCATCCTGCAGCGCATGAAGCTCGATCCGGCCACGGCATCGGCCCCGTTCGTGGCAACGCTGGTCGATGTGACAGGCCTGATGATCTACTTCTCGGTCGCCCTGCTGATCCTCACCGGGACGCTTCTCTAGAGGCGATCGGCAGGCACAGCGGCGTGCCGTCAACCGGATGCGGCACGACCGCCGCATCCACTCCAAACACGGTCTTTATCAGCTCCGGCGTCAGCAAGGCGCCGGGGCTTCCGGCCGCGTGGATGCCGCCATCGGCAACGGCGATGATATGATCGGCATATTGCGCCGCGTGGTTCAGGTCATGGACGACCATGACGACGGTGCGGCCGCGATTGCGGTTCAGATCCCTGAGCAGTTCCAGCACTTCCAGCTGATGGGCGATGTCGAGATAGGTGGTCGGCTCATCGAGCAGCAGGATCGGTGTTTCCTGCGCCAGCGCCATGGCGATCCAGGCGCGCTGACGCTGGCCGCCGGAGAGACGGTCAAGCGGGCGCGAGGCGAGATCGACTAGACCGGTGGCGGCAAGCGCGTGATCGACGATCTCCTCGTCATGCGCGCTGGGGCGCGACAGCAGGCCTTTGTGCGGGTGGCGGCCGAAACGGCAGAGCTGGCGCACCGTCAGACCGTCGGGCGAAACCGGGCTCTGCGGCAGGAGCGCCAGCGCCTGGGCAATCGCCCTGCCCGGCATCGCCGCAATCTCCCTGCCATCGAGATAGACGATGCCCGCCTCCGGCGCGATAATCCGGCCGAGCGCTTTCAGGAGCGTGGATTTGCCGCTGCCGTTGGCGCCGATCAGCGCGGTGATCTTTCCATCCGGTATGGTGACATCGACATTCTCCAGCACTCGCAGCGCGGCATAGCCAAGCGTAAGCTTCTCTCCGGCAAGACGCGATTGGGCAGCACTACTCATGACGGCCGGTCTCCTTGATGAGTAGGAAAATCAGATAGGGTCCGCCGATCACCGCCGCGACGATGCCGGCCGGGATCTCGTTCGGCAGCGCCACGAGACGGCCGGCCAGATCGGCAGCAGATAGAGCCAGCGCGCCCATCAGTGCGCTCAATGGCACCAGATGCCGGGCGCGCGGACCGACAAGCAGCCGGGCGGCATGCGGCGCCAGTAGACCGAGAAATCCCATGCTGCCGACACTGGCGACGGCACCGGCGCAGAGCAGCACGGAAACGGCGATCAGGCCGCCCCGCAGCCGGGCCGGCGGCATGCCGAGGCTGACAAGCGTCTCATCGCCGAAGCCGCCGGCATCGAGACGTGCAGCAGCGAAGAGGACGAGCGGCAGGCAGGCGAGCAGCCAGAGGCCGAGCACCAGCACGTCGGTCATCGAACTGCCGTAGACGCTGCCGGCAAGCCAGACCATCGACTGATCGGCACGGGTCGGAAAGATCACCATCACATACTGGATCAGCGCCTGCGCCAGCATGCCGAGCGCCACGCCCACCAGCGCCAGCGCCGCGATACCGCCGCCGAAAGTGCGGCCGATCAGCAGCAGCAGTGCCGCACCGAGGATCGCGCCCGAAACGACGCCCGCGGGGATCGCCCAGATTGCCCAGGCGGGCGGCGCCATCATTCCTGCCAGGAAAGCGCCGTGACCGGCGCATTTGGTGATGCCGACGACATCGGGAGAGGCCAGCGGATTGCGTAGCGCGCCCTGCAGGAAAACACCGGCCAGACCGAAGGACGCCCCGGCGAGGATGGAGACGGCGACGCGCGGGGCGCGGTATTGCATAACGATGAAGGCATTCTTGCCGCCACCGATGCCATCGAGCACCTGGCCGATACTCAGGGTCACGGCGCCCACAGTCATGCCGAGAATGGCGAGGACAGCAATGAGGACGGCGATCACAATGCAGACCGTCAGCGCCCGCGTCTCTTTTCCAGCGAGTGTGCTCATCTGACCCTCTGGCGCCAGAGGATAAGCAGGAAGGCAGGCGCGCCGATCAGCGCCGTGACGATGCCGACGGGCATTTCCTGGGGATAGGCGGCAACGCGGCCGAGGAGATCGGCCGCATTCAGCAGCAACGGCCCGGCGATGGCGCTCAGCGCAATCAGTGTCAGCTGATCCCCGCCAACCAGCCGCCTGATGATATGCGGCACGAGCAGGCCGATGAAACCGATCGGCCCGCTGACGGCGACAGCGGAACCGGCCAGCACGACGATGAGAAAGGCCGCGAGTCCGCCGACGCGGCGCGCATTCTGCCCGAGCGACAGGCCGGTGGTCTCGTCCAGCGCCAGCACGCCGAAATGGCGGCCGGCCAGAAGTGCGGTTCCGCCGCCGATAAGCGTGAACGGCAAGATGATGAGAACCTTGTCCCATTGCGCCCCGTTGATCGATCCGGCCAGCCAATAGACAATATCCTGCGCCGCGTTGTTGGCGATCAGGATCGCCTGGACGAGCGCCGAGAGCACCAGCTGGATGGAGATACCTGCCAGCGCCAGCTTCATGTCGTTCATGGCACCGGAGACGGAGAGCGCCCACATGGCGAGGCCGACTGCTGCAGCACCCACGAATGCCGGCCATACCGTTCCGGCGCCACGCAATTCCGGCAGGGCGATCAGGCAGAGAACGATGACGAGCGAAGCCCCGGCATTGATGCCGAAGGTTTGCGGCGAGGCGAGCGGGTTGCGCGTCAGCGTCTGGATCAGCACACCTGCCACCGCCAGATTGGCGCCGATCATGACCGCCAGCAGCGCCCGCGGCAGGCGCACGTCCCAGACGAGCGCGCTATCGGGGGAGCCATCGGGCGACACGAGCAGCGACAGCGCATGCCGAACCGGCAGCTCCGAAACGCCAAAGGAGACGGCAGCGACGATGATCGCGGCGAGCGCCATCAGCAGCAGGCAGCCGAGGGCGACCGGCTGCAACCGCCCCTGCCCCGCCATCGCTACTGCCTTGCCTTCCACCAGCGGTTACCCGGCCTTGTAGACTTTGGCGAGGATTTCGCCAGCGATCATCTCGGCGGTCTTCAGGCCGCGGAAGCGCGAGAACTGGTTGCGGTCGACCTCGAAGATGTTGCCGCTTTTGACAGCCGAGATGTTGGTGAAGGCACTGTTGCTCTTCCACTGATCGAAGACCGTGCCGCCGGCATCAGTCGCAACCAGGAAGACGTCGGGATTGACGGCGATCAGACGCTCAAGGCTGGCGCCGCTCTCGACCGCATCCGTCGAGTCGATTGCCGGCGTCAGGCCCATGGCCTTGAATACCGAGCCTGTGAAGGATGCGGACGTATGGAGGCTCATGGAATCGGCATTGGCGACGGCGAGCAGGAAGCGGCGCTTCTCGCCAGCCGGGATCTTGGCAACGAGGGCTGCGATCACCGCATCATGATCGGCAACCGCCTTTTCACCCTTGTCCTTTTCGCCGAGCGCATCGGCGATGGTCACCACGCCTTCCTTGATCGTCTGGTAACTGCCCTCCCAGCTGTTCAGCACGATCGTCGGCGCAATGGCGCTCAGCTGCGCGTAGATTGCCGAATGACGGAGCTGGTCGGCGATGATCAGGTCTGGCGCGAGCGCGCTGACGAGCTCAAGGTTCGGCTCAAGACGCGTACCGACGGAGCTGTACTCGACCTTCTTGCCGAGCAGCTGCTCGATGCGCTTCGGCTGGTTGTCGTCGGTAATGCCGACAGGCACGACGCCCAGCGCATCCAGCGACTGGACGAAGGAGAATTCGAGCGCCACGATGCGCTGCGGCTTGCCGGTGATTTCGGTCGAACCCAGGAGATGCGTGATGGTGCGTGCGGCGTCATCGGCCAGCGCCGGAGCGGCGACAGTGGCTGCGGCTGCAGCGCCAAGGAGAAGGCCGAACTGGCGGCGTGAAATCGAATTCTGAAACAGGCTCATGTCAAACTCCCAGCTGAAAACAGCAGCGGGGCGTTGATCCCCGCTCTCAAATTTCCGCTACAGAATTGACGCCGACACTTCAAGTAAAGTTTACAAAAATAATCACCTTATTTTGCGTCCGGCAATTTCAGGGCTCCATGGGTCTTCATGCTGCGGATCGCGAAGTTCGAGCGGATGTCGCTGACATTCGGCAATGTCAGCAGCGTCTCGGTTAGCAGACGCTCGTAGGCGGCCAGATCTTCGACCACGACCTCGGCCAGGAAATCTGCCGTGCCCGATATCAGGAAGCAGGAGACGATTTCGGGAATGGCAAGGAGCGCCGCCTGCTGCGCCTCGGAATTCTCGCGGGTGTGGTGCGCCACCTTGAACTCGACGAAGACGGTGAGGCCGAGGCCGACTTCCTTGCGGTCGATATCGGCACGGTAACCGCGGATGACCCCTGCTTTTTCGAGGTTGCGGATGCGGCGAAGGCAGGGAGACGGCGAGAGGTTGACCTTCTCGGCAATCTCCACGTTGGTGGCCCGCGCATCCTCCTGAAGGCACTTCAGAATAGCGATATCGAATTTATCAAGATTTGGCATATCCGCTCATTTCCAGCGACCATGTTGGCATATCATTGCTGATACCATGATCTGGAAGCCATAGATAGCAAGGACATGCCCCGGCCTTCCGGCCTATCCTTTTCTCAACCGGAAATGATCCGGACGTGCGGAGGATAGCGCGATGACCAGCTTCACCATCACCAATGAAAAGTCTCCTTCCCTCATTCCCGGCTATATCGGCGGAACCGTCACGGTGCTCATCTGGGCGTCGTGGTTCCTGGCGACCCGCCATAGCGCCGCAACGCCGCTTGGCTCGCTCGATATCGGGCTGATCCGCTACGGCATTCCGGCGCTGGCGCTGGCGCCGGTGTGGCTGAGGACCGGGCTGTTGCCGAAGGGCGTGCCGCTGCATCTGCTGGCGCTGATGGTTGCCGGCGCCGGTGCCGCGTTTTTTCTGCTGACGACGCTAGCGATCCATTCGACGCCCGCCGCCTCATCCGGCATCCTGCTCGGCGGCTCGATGCCGCTGGCGACAGCCCTAATCGGCATCGTCATCTTCGGCGAACGGCCCGACCTGACCCGCAAGCTCGGCCTTGCCGCCATCGTCGGCGGTGTGCTGATCCTGCTGTTGCGCAGCCTGTCGGATGCCTCGCTGCCGTGGACGAGCTTCGTCCTGCTCCCGGCCGGCGCAGTGTTATGGGCGAGCTATACGCATGCCTTCCGCCGCAGCGGCCTGACCGCTCTGCAGGCAAGCGCCCTGATCGCCATCTGGTCGTTCCTCATCATCGGCGTGCTTGCGCTGATCTTCGGCACCTCGCTGTCAAAGGCGAGCACCGCCGATATCGGCCTGCAGGTGCTGAGCCAGGGCGTGCTTTCAGGCCTCGTCGCGATGCTTGCCTATGGCACGGCGGTCAAGACGCTCGGTGGCACGCAGGCTGCGGCTTTCACGGCGCTGACGCCCGTGCTGGCGACGATAGGCGGAAGCGTGTTTCTCGGAGAGCCGGTCGGCATTGCCGAAATTGCCGCCGCCGTCATGACGGGCATCGGCGTGGCGCTCTCGACCGGGATTGCCGCCAGACGGCATTGACCGAATCGAACAATGAAAGCCCGGCATTGCCGGGCTTTCCCGTTCAGGCCTGGATGACGATGACCTTGGCGCCGGGCAGCACGCGATCATAGAGATCGATGACATCGTGGTTCAGCATGCGGATGCAGCCGCTCGACATGGCGAGACCGATCGATTGCGGCTGGTTGGTGCCGTGAATGCGGAAATGGGTGTCGTTGCCACCGCGGTAGAGATACATGGCCCGCGCCCCGAGCGGATTGTTGGGGCCGCCCGGCATGCCGCCGGCGAGCTTGCGATAGCGCGCCTCGCGGCGCTGCATGTTTTCGGTCGGTGTCCAGGTCGGCCATTCGGCCTTGCGCCCGACATAGGCGTTGCCCGCCAGCGCCAGCCCTTCCCGGCCCACACCGACGCCATAGCGCATCGCCTGCCCATCACCCAGAATATAATAGAGACGGCGGGCCGGCGTATCGACGACGACCGTGCCCGCAGCCTGATCCGAGACATAAGCGACCTGCTGACGGCGCAGGTCGGGATCGAGCTTTTCGAGCGGCATTGCGGGAAGCGGAAATTTCTCTGCCGGAAGCGCTGCGTAATTGGCGCGATGATCAGGACCGCTGGAAGCGCATCCCGCCAGAAGAGCGGAGAGGCCCATTACGAAGCCACGGCGGGAGATCTGCATTCAGACGGTCCTTAACATCAGGTTGATGCCCTGAAGTTAAGGAAAACATGGTTAATACGCAGTTAAACAGATGCCGCGCGGCGCAACAAGTAAGGCCGAAAAGTGGCGATACCGGCAGTTTTCACGGGCATGTGATCAAGTCCCATGCGCCACCCTGAGGTGCAGCCTCACATATTCGGATAGACCGGCCCCTCACCGCCCTGCGGGGGAACCCAGTTGATGTTCTGGTTGGGATCCTTGATGTCGCAGGTCTTGCAGTGGACGCAGTTCTGGGCGTTGATGACATAGGTCTCCTGGCCGTCCTTCTCCACCCATTCGTAGACGCCGGCCGGACAGTAGCGGGTCGAGGGACCGGCATAGATGTCGTGCTCCGACGACTTCTGCAGCGCCATGTCCTTGACCTTCAGATGAACCGGCTGATCCTCCTCGTGATTGGTGTTCGACAGGAACACCGAGGAGAGGCGGTCGAAGGTGAGAATCCCGTCCGGCTTCGGATAGTCGATCTTCTTGTGCTGTGCTGCCGGCTCCAGCGACTGCGCGTCGGTCTTGCCGTGCTTGAGCGTGCCGAAGAAGGAGAAGCCGAACAGCGTGTTGGTCCACATGTCGAGACCCCCAAGGCCGATGCCGACAAGCGTTCCGAACTTCGACCAGAGCGGCTTGACGTTGCGGACCTTCTTCAGGTCCTTGCCGATATCGGTCTTGCGCCATTCATTCTCGATCTCGATGATCTCGTCATTGGCGCGTCCCGCCTCGATCGCCGCGGCGATCTTCTCGGCCGCCAGCATGCCAGACAGCACCGCATTGTGGCTGCCCTTGATGCGGGGCACGTTGACGAAACCGGCCGAGCAGCCGATCAGCGCCCCACCAGGGAAGGTCAGCTTCGGCACCGACTGGTAACCGCCCTCGGTGATGGCGCGGGCGCCGTAGGAGAGCCGCTTACCGCCCTCGAAGGTGGTGCGGATCGCTGGATGCGTCTTGAAGCGCTGGAATTCCTCGAAGGGATAGAGATAGGGGTTCTTGTAGTTCAGGTGCACGACGAAGCCGACGGCGACCATATTGTCTTCAAGATGGTAGAGGAACGAGCCGCCACCGGCAGCCATGCCGAGCGGCCAGCCGAAGGAGTGCTGCACCAGACCCTGCCTGTGGTTCTCCGGCTTGACCTGCCAAAGCTCCTTGATGCCGATGCCGAATTTCTGCGGTTCGCGGTCCTTCGACAGGTCGAACCTGGCGATCAGCTGCTTGGCGAGCGAGCCGCGCACGCCCTCGCCGATCAGCACATATTTGCCGAGCAGTTCCATGCCGCGGGTAAAGTTCGGGCCGGGCTCGCCGTTGCGCTCGACGCCCATGTCACCGGTGGCGACACCGATGACGGCGCCCTCGTCATTATAGAGCACTTCGGTTGCGGCAAAGCCCGGATAGATCTCGACGCCGAGCGCCTCCGCGTGGCCCGCCAGCCAGCGACAGACGTTACCGAGCGAGACGATATAATTGCCATGATTGTTCATCAGCGGCGGCATCAGCACGTTCGGCAGGCGGATCGAGCCGGCCGGGCCAAGCACCAGGAAGTGATCGGCATTGACCTCCGTCTTGAAGGGATGGTCGCTCTCGCTGCGCCAGTCCGGCAGCAGCCGGTCAATACCGATGGGGTCGACGACGGCGCCGGACAGGATATGGGCACCGACTTCAGCCCCCTTCTCCAGCACCACGACCGACAGTTCCGGATTGACCTGCTTCAGCCGGATCGCCGCAGACAGGCCCGCCGGTCCGCCACCGACAATCACCACGTCGAATTCCATGCTTTCGCGTTCCGGAAGCTCTGTCGTCTCGGTCATCTTCGTTCGGTCTCCGCTCGGCCGCCGCCGCGGCTCATTCCCCAATCTGGGCTAATCTCTTGTCAAAACCGGAAAGCATTGTCGAGCCGGTAAGCGACAGCCAATCTCCCAATTCGCACAATGATTTCCTTCATGCGCATAAACCTATTTAACGTTTACGTTCACGTCAATTATACGGCGTGATTTTCTCGTTGATCCGCTTTTCTTTCCGCCTGCCCGCGCCTTATACAAAGGCACACCATTGGAGGATATCATGGATCTCGGCATCAAGGGCAAACGCGCACTCGTTCTGGCATCGTCACGCGGATTGGGCCACGGCATCGCGGTGGCCTTGGCGCGCGAAGGCGCGAATGTCCTGCTCTGCGGACGCAGCGGCGAGCAGCTCGACGCCAATTGCAAGGCGATCAATGCCGAGGGCAAGGGCAAGGCCGACTGGATCTGGGCCGACCTCGGCGACGAGAATTTCGTGCAGACGGTGACGTCAGCCGTCAACGACAAGTTTGGCGGCCTCGATATCCTGGTCAACAACACCGGCGGACCGACACCCGGCACCACCGAGGACATGACGGCCGAAAAGCTGGAAACCTATTTCTTCTCGATGGTTCTGCGGGTCATCACGCTGACCAACGCGCTCCTTCCCGGCATGAAGCAGCAGGGCTGGGGCCGCATCCTGACGGTTGCCTCCTCTGGCGTGATCGAACCGATTGCCAACCTGGCACTGTCGAATACGCTGCGCCCTGCCCTTGCCGGCTGGAGCAAGACGCTCGCCTCCGAAATCGCAAGCCACGGCGTCACCACCAATCTGCTGCTTCCCGGCAGCATCCTGACCGGCCGCCTCGACGAACTGGATGGTGCGGCAGCAAGACGCACCGGCCGCGCGATGGACGAAATCCGCTCGGAAAAGGAAGCGCGCATTCCCGTCGGGCGCTATGGAAAGGTCGATGAGTTCGCGGCCACCGCAGCATTTTTGTGCAGCGAACCAGCAAGTTACATCACAGGGTCGCTGATCCGTTGCGATGGTGGAGCGGCACGGTCGGTATAGTCGACCGATGTAGCGATCCAGTATATATTAGAGCCGGACTAATATTACCGAATGTTCATTACGAAAATTTAAGCTGTTATAAACGCTTAGTGATCGTAAGCGGCGAATAGTGTCTTTTTTGCGCCGCAAAATAGGCGGCTCATTTAGAGCATAAATTTCGCCCCATTCTGTTCAAAACCGGTCTCGCTCATGAAGAAATTCTGGATCACAGTCAGCATCGTCGCAATCGCCGCCGCCGGTATCTGGCAGTTCGGCAATCGCATCCCCTATGCCCAGCAGGTTCCCTATCTTTCGAAACTGATCAAGCAACCTGCCGCCCATGGCTCGGGCAAGGGAGATGGCAGCGCCAAAGGCGGCGATCAGCAGGCAGCGGCCGGCGATGCGGCAGCATCCGGCAGTCAAGCCGGCGGCAATGGCGGACATCGCCGCGGCGGTGCAGGCGGTCCGGCTGTGATCAAGACTGTTGCCGCAGCGCAGGCGGCCCTGCCGATCGACGTTGCCGCTTCCGGCTGGGCGGTCGCCGACGACAACACGACGATCGCCGCGCAGGAGCAGGGCCAGATCGTCGGCGTCAGCGTCCAGGACGGCGCAACGGTCAAGGCCGGCGATCTGATCGCCAAGCTCGACGACCGGTCGGCCAAGGCCGCGGTCGACAAGGATCGGGCGATGATTGTCCGCGATCAGGCAACACTCAGCGGCGCAGAGATCGCCTTGACCCGCGCACAGGACCTCGCCGACCAGAAGGCAGGCACCCAGCAAAGCTCCGATCAGGCCAAGGCGACCCGCGATAGCGCCGCCGCAACCGTCGAGGCTGACAAAGCCACCCTCGCCGCCGACCAGATCACGCTCGACCACACCGAGATCCGGGCGCCGTTCGACGGACGCCTGGGGGACGTGACGATCAGCAACGGCGCCTTCGTCAATGCAGGCTCGGCCATCGTCACCATCGCCAAATACGACCCGATCTATGTTCAGTTCAATCTCCAGGAACGCTATCTCAAGGAGCTGAAGACGGCGCTGGCTGCCGGTCCGGTCGATGTCAGCACTGCTCCGGATTCCACCAAAGGTGAAGTCCGCAAGGGCGCGGTCAGCTTCTACGACAATATCGTAGACAAAGCCTCCGGCACGATCGCCGTCAAGGCGCGTTTTGAAAACGCCTCGGGGGCGCTCTGGCCCGGCCAGTCGATCAACGTCGTCGTGCATTTCGACAACAAGGACCAGCAGATCGTCGTGCCGACGGTGGCGGTCAACCCGGGACCGACCGGTTTCTTCGCCTTCGTCGCCAAGGACGGCAAGGTTCAGCTGACACCGGTAACGGTCGCCCGCTCCAATGGCGGCTTTTCGGCCATATCGTCGGGGCTTTCGGCAGGCGACCACGTGGTCGTCGAAGGCCAGGGCAACCTGAACGACAAGCAGGCCGTCAACGAACAGTTCGACGACAAGGCACTCAATGTGGCCTCGGCCGCCGACAGCTTGCCGCAGCAAACAGGCAACGCCACCGCGGGGACTGAGGAATGATTCCGAACTTCTGCATCCAGCGTCCCGTCGCCACGACGCTTCTGGCGATCGGCGCTATCCTGGCCGGCCTTGCGGGATACCAGCTGATCCCGGTCGCCGCCCTGCCACAAGTCGACTTCCCGACGATCAACGTTTCTGCCCAGCTGACCGGCGCCTCGCCGCAAACGATGGCGACATCGGTTGCGACACCGCTGATCAAGCAGTTCGAGACCATTCCCGGCATCAGCGAAATCAGCGCATCGAGCTCGCTCGGCAATACCAGCATCGTGCTGCAGTTCGATCTGAACCGTGACATCGATGCGGCTGCAGCCGACGTCCAGGCGGCGATCTCCCACGCCACCCGGCAGCTGCCTGACAACCTGACGACGCCGCCGAGCTATCGCAAGACCAACCCGGCCGACGCGCCCGTCATGCTGATGGCGGTGCAGAGCGATACGATGCCGCGTAGCAAGCTCGACGAGATTGCCGAAGACATCATTTCGCCGTCGCTCTCGACGCTGCCGGGCGTTGCCCAGGTATCGGTATTCGGCGCACAGACCTATGCCGTTCGCGTCGAGGTCGATCCCAGCAAGCTTCAGGCCCGTGGAATCGGCATCGACACGGTGAATAAGGCCATTGCCGCAGCCAACAATCAGAGCCCGGTCGGCACGCTGCAGAACAGCTCCCAGACGATGACGATCAATGCGAATACGCAGCGCGTCAACGCCGACCAATTCCGCACGCTGGTCATCGCCTCGCCGAATGGCGCAGCGATTCACCTCAGCGACGTGGCAAATGTCGAGGACAGCGTCGAGAACCAGAATACCGGCAGCTGGTATGACGGCAACCGCGGCATCATCCTGGCCATCCAGCGCCAGCCGGACGCCAATACCGTCGATGTCGTTGATGCGATCAATGCAAAGTTGCCGCAGTTGCATGCGGAAATTCCGCCATCGGTGAAGACCGTGGTGATGAACGACGCAGCAAAGCCGATCCGCGCAGCCATCACCGACGTCAAGTTTACGCTGTTGCTGACGATCGGCCTCGTCGTGCTCGTCATCTATCTGTTCACCGGTCATTTGACGGCGACGATCATTCCGGGCCTTGCCGTTCCACTGTCGCTGATCTCGACCTTCGGCATGATGTATGTGCTGGGCTACAGTATCGACAACATTTCGCTGCTCGGGCTGACGCTCGCGGTGGGTCTCGTGGTCGATGACGCGATCGTCATGCTTGAAAACATCCTGCGCCATGTCGAGGAGGGAATGCCCGTCCGCGAAGCGGCGATCAAGGGTTCCGGCGAAGTCAGCTACACGATCATCTCGATGTCGGTTTCGCTGATCGCCGTCTTCATTCCTATCCTGTTGATGGGTGGCGTCGTCGGACGCGTCTTCAACGAGTTCGGCATGGTCGTTGCCATCGCCATCGTCGCCTCGGCGATCGTCTCGCTGACGGTAACGCCGATGCTCGGCTCGAGGCTTTCCGAAGGCCACAGCCGCCCGCCGCTTCTGGTACGGCTCTTCGATGCGGGCTTCGAACGGACCCTTCACGGTTACGACCGCGCAGTCGCCTGGTGCCTTCGGCATACCATGACCGTCATCGGCGTGTTCTTCGCCTCGGTGGCGCTGACCATCTACCTGTTCATGACACTGCCCTCGAGCTTCTTCCCGCAGGAAGATATCGGCCGCCTGCAGATCTCCACGCAGGCCCGCCAGGACATCTCCTACTCGGCCATGGAAGCCCTGCAGAAGCAGGCAGCCGCGGCTGTCAAGGCAAACAGCGCCGTCAATCACGTGATGTCCACGGTCGGCGGCAATGCGCAGAAGCCTCTGAACAACGGCACGATCTATGTCGAGCTTAAGGACAAGGACCAGCGCGTGCCGCTTGAGCAGACCCTGCGCGAACTGCGCTCGTCGCTCAACAAGATCCCCGGCCTGCAGGCCTTCGTAACCCCGAACCAGAGCCTGCGCTTCGGTGGCAGACAGACGGCCAGCCAGTATCAGCTGATCGTACAGGCACTCAACGCCGACACGACCAATCTCTGGGCCGGCAAGATGGTGACCGCGCTCCGCCAGGATTCGCGGTTCACCGACGTGACAACCGACGCACAGAACAATGCGCTGCAGGCCAACATCGTCATCGACAGCGAGAAGGCCGCAGCCTTCGGCATCGATAACGATCTGCTGCGCACCACGCTGCAGGAAGCCTTCAGCAGCTACACGGCGGCCGAGATACAGTCGACCGGCGATAGCTACGACGTCATCGTCGAATACGATACCGGCAAGCCCTGGGATGATCAGAAGCTGTCGGAGATCAACGTCGCATCGGCCAACGGCAC
The DNA here is from genome assembly GCA_900465675.1 of Hyphomicrobiales bacterium. Taxonomy (GTDB): domain Bacteria; phylum Pseudomonadota; class Alphaproteobacteria; order Rhizobiales; family Rhizobiaceae; genus Rhizobium. Next base: position 47,966 of record UBJR01000024.1, read on the forward strand.
GCTGGTTCCGCTATCGAATTTCGCGCATGTCCAGCGGACCACCGGCCCCGTTACCATCAACCAGACCGGCCAGCTCGTTTCGACGACAGTCTCCTTCAATCTGCCGGCCGGCGAATCCCTCAGCGATGCGACGGCGGCGATCGACCAGATCAAGCATGATATGAACATGCCTGCCGACGTGTTCACCAGCTACGGCGGCACCGCGCAGATCTTCGAACAGTCGCAGGGCAACACGCCTTATCTGATCCTGGCGGCGATCCTGACGATCTATGTGGTGCTTGGCGTTCTCTACGAGAGCTTCATCCATCCGCTGACCATTCTGTCGGGCCTCCCGGCAGCGGCACTCGGCGCGCTTCTGGCCCTGAAAGTCATGGGGCTCGACCTGTCGATCATCGCGCTCATCGGCCTGCTGATGCTGATCGGTATCGTCAAGAAGAACGCGATCATGATGATCGACGTGGCGCTGGAAAATCTCCGATCGACCAAGATGTCACCGGCGGAAGCGATCCACGAGGCTTGCGTGCGGCGTTTCCGGCCGATCATGATGACGACCTTCTGCGCCATGCTCGGTGCCCTGCCGATCGCGCTCGGCTCGGGCGCCAGCTCGGAGCTGCGCCAGCCGCTCGGCATCGCCGTCGTCGGTGGTCTGATCGTCTCGCAGGCGCTGACGCTGTTCATCACCCCGGTCATCTTCGTCCAGATGGGCCGCTTCGAAACCTGGCTCAAGCAGCGCTTCAGCCGCAAGCCGGCACATGAGGCGCCCGCCAACGAGGATGGCGAACCGGAGACCCGGGCGGTTGCCGCCGAATAAGACGACAAGAAAGGGCGCCTCTCCGGGCGCCCTTTTCGCTTAACGGCCTTCGACCAGCTTCGGCAGATCGGCGATCAGCGCATCGCGCGTTTCGAAGCTGATCGGATTGCCACGATAGCGATGGTTGCCGATAGAGAGCCTTGCGAAGACCAGACGCCGGTCGCCCCTCACCGCCCAGCCGACGAACCAGCCGAGCGGCCGCTCCAAATTGGTCTCGCCCTTGCTGCTGCGTAGCCAGCCGGAACCGGTCTTGCCCTGGATCGTCCAGCCATCGGCGGCTTGAAAGCGGGGAACGATCGCTTCCGTTTTCTGGCGCGCCTCCTCCGAGATCGGCAGCTCGCCGCGCCGGAAACGCAGCAGGAAGCGTGCCTGCTCTTCCGCCGAAATCTTCAGCGACGACATCAGCCACGCCTGCGTCAGCCCGCCGGACACATTCTCGTTGCCGTAGCCGAAGCCCGCGACATAGCGGGCAAAGGCGCGGTCTCCGAGCTTCGTCGTCAGCTCCTGCGAGAACCAGACGACGGAATCCCGTAGCCAGATTGCCGGATCGGTGTCCTTTCGCTCGATCTTGCGCTGCCGCTGCAGTTCCGGCCCGTAGCGCCAAAGGGGATTGTGCTCATCGACCAGAATACCAGCATCGTAACCCATCATGGCCAAGGGCAGTTTGAACGTCGATTGCGGATAGAATCCCTGATCGCAATTGCCCTGGCGGAAAATGGTCTCGCCGGTCTTTTCATCGATAATAACGGTGCAGCGGATCGGATCACCAGCCAGGGCCGCATCCACATTGCCGAGAAGCGCCGAAATGCCGAATAAGAAGGCGAAGATAAGAGATTTTGAAACTGCCACTGCCGTGCTCCATGTGGTTCGACACGGCTTTCTAGGCCGGCTTGCGAGGCCCGATCAAACGATGATATCTGCGGTCAGGCATGAATTGAATTAGGCCATCTCATGGTTCGACCCTACCTTCCCCTCAACGCCCTGCGCGCTTTCGAGGCAGCTTCCCGACATCTGAGTTTTACCCGCGCTGCCATCGAACTCTGCGTCACGCAGGCCGCCGTCAGCCATCAGGTGAAGCTTCTGGAGCAGCGCCTCGGTGTCACCCTCTTCCGCCGCCTGCCGCGAGGGTTGATGATCACCGAGGAGGGACTGGCGCTGCTACCGGTGCTGCGCGAATCCTTCGATCGGATGGCCGACATGCTGGAGCGTTTCGAGGGCGGGCAGCTGCGCGAGGTGCTGAAGCTCGGCGCGGTCGGCACGCTGGCGGTCGGCTGGCTGCTGCCGCGGTTGGCCGACTTCCGGGCGAAGTTTCCCTATATCGATCTCCGGCTTTCGACCAACAACAACCGGGTGGATATCGCCGCCGAAGGCCTCGACTACGCGATCCGCTTCGGAAACGGCGCCTGGCACGATATCGAAGCCGAAGCGCTGTTCGAGGCACCGCTCTCCGTGCTCTGCATTCCACCGATCGCCCGCACACTGAAAACCCCTGACGACGTTGCCCGGCAGACGCTGCTGCGCTCCTACCGCACCGACGAATGGCCAAGCTGGTTCGAGGCCGCAGGCGTCGAGCCGCCACCGATCCTCGGACTGGTCTTCGATTCGTCGGTACTGATGGTCGAGGCAGCGATGCAGGGCGCGGGTGTGGCGCTCGCCCCGCCGTTGATGTTCTCGCGGCAACTGGCGGCCGGCGAAATCGAGCAGCCTTTCCCTGTTTATATCTCCAAGGGCAGCTACTGGCTGACCCGCCTGAAATCGCGGCCGGTGACGCCGGCGATGGAGACCTTTCGCAGATGGATGCAACAGATGTCGGAGGAGACGCAGACAGCCGCTTCGGCCTGATTCTGCGGGTTGCTTTCGCCGCCGTCCTATGCGATCACCCGCGCTCTCAAAAATTCGCAGGGCGCGCAGATGCGCCGCCCTTTTCGCATCCGGGCTGGTTCCCGGTCCAAGACATTTTGACGGATATTGAAGGAGCACGGCCATGGCACGGGCGCTCGGGCTTGATTTCGGCACGACCAATACGGTTCTGGCAATGGCGGATGGCGCCAATGCGACGCATTCGATGAGTTTCACCAGCGCGGCAGGCACGGCCGACAGCATGCGAACCGCCCTCTCCTTCATGAAGGACGCGCAGCTCGGCGCTTCGGCGCTCAAGGTCGAAGCGGGCGCGGCAGCGATCCGCCAGTTCATCGACAATCCCGGCGACTGCCGCTTCCTGCAGTCGATCAAGACCTTTGCCGCCAGCGCCCTCTTCCAGGGCACGCTGATCTACGGCAAGCGCCAGAGCTTCGAAGACCTGATGGAAGTCTTCATCCGGCGGCTTCGCGGCTATGCCGGCGACAACTGGCCGTCCGACGTCAGCCGCATCGTCGCCGGCCGCCCGGTGCATTTTGCCGGCGCCTCCGCCGATCCCGCATTGGCGACGGACCGCTACAACGAGGCGCTGTCGCGCTTCGGCTTTCCTGAAATCCACTATGTCTACGAACCGGTCGCAGCCGCCTTCTACTTTGCGCAGAACCTGACGTCCGACGCCACCGTGCTGGTCGCCGACTTCGGCGGCGGTACGACGGACTATTCGCTGATCCGCTTTGAAACCATTGCCGGCAAGCTCACCGCCACGCCGATCGGCCATTCCGGCGTCGGCATCGCCGGCGATCACTTCGACTACCGCATGATCGACAATGTCGTCGCGCCACAGATCGGCAAGGGGAGTCATTTCAAGAGCTTCGACAAGATCCTTGAGGTGCCGTCGAACTACTATTCCAGCTTCGGCCGCTGGAACCAGCTGTCGATCTTCAAGACCTCGCGCGAGTTCGAAGACCTGAGAAAGCTGGTGCGTACCGCGCTCGAGCCCGAGAAGCTGGAAATCTTCGTCGATCTCGTCGATCACGACGAGGGCTACCCGCTCTACCAGGCGGTGTCGGCGACGAAGATGGCACTCTCCGCCGAAGAAGAAGCGGCCTTCGACTTCGCGCCGCTTGGCCGCGGCGGACAGCGCACCGTCAAGCGCAAGGATTTCGAAACCTGGATCGCCGACGATCTCAGCCGCATCGAAGGCGCGCTTGATGACGTGCTGGAGAAGACGCAGACCAAGGCGGAAACTATCGACAAGGTCTTCCTCACCGGCGGCACATCCTTCGTACCAGCCGTGCGGCGGATTTTCACCGAGCGCTTCGACAGGGACAAGATCGAGAGCGGCGGCGAGCTGCTGTCAATCGCTCACGGTCTCGCGCTGATCGGCGAACGTGACGACATTTCGCAATGGACTGTGCAATAGGCCGCCCGGCCGTTGGCAGCACTTTCATTGGTGCTGCCGCTCCGCTAAGGTCGCCAGATGATCTCCGCAAACGACCTCTCCCCGGCCGAGCTCGCAGCGCTTCTGCATTTCCATGCGGATGCGGGCGTCGAGTGGCTGCTGGAAGAGGAGGCCGTCGATCGCTTCGCCGAATTCGAAGCGATGAAGGCGGCGAGACGCGCCACCGCCCCGCAGCAATCCGCTCCGTCAAGCCAGCCGCAGCCTCAGGAACGGGCGGCACCGCAGCGCCAGGCGCCGGCCGCGGCAGCATCTTCAGCGTCGAGGCCTCAGCCTGCCATTCCGGACGGTGAAGCCGTGCAGCAGGCGCGCTTTGCCGCCGAAAGCGCCCGCTCGCTCGCCGAACTGAAAACCGCGCTCGAAGCCTTCAACGGCTGCAATCTGAAACACAGCGCCCGCTCGACCATCTTTGCGACCGGCGATGCGGCGCGCGGCATCATGGTGATCGGATCGGCGCCAAGCGCCGAGGATGATCGCGAAGGACAGCCCTTTGCAGGCCGCCCCGGTGCGCTGCTCGACAAGATGCTCGCAGCGATCGGCCTGGACCGTTCCAGCATCCTGCTGACCCAGGTCATCCCCTGGCGGCCGCCCGGCAACCGTGTGCCGTCGGCGGCGGAGATGGATATCTGCCGACCCTTCATCGAGCGGCAGATCGCTCTGGCGGAGCCGAAAGCCATCCTGCTCCTCGGAAATTTCGCGGCTCGCGTCTTTTTCGGCGAGACGGACACCATTCATGGCCTGCGCGGCCAGTGGAAGGAAATCGGTGCAGGCACCCTGACAGTTCCGGCGCTGGCCACATTGCATCCGCAGGACTTGCTGACCGCACCGGTCAATAAGCGCTTGGCCTGGAACGATCTTTTAGCGTTTCAGCAGAAACTGCGCGACCTCGATCTGATTACAAAATAGCCAATCTTAAAGATTTTATGAATGAACCCATGCGCCAGGCGCATGCCTGCGTCTCATTTAGGTGCATTGCAGAATCAATGCTGCGCTGCAATATATACTCGTGTCTTGGGAGGAATCTGACAGGAACCAAGGCAATGAACACACGTTTTCGTCCAATACACTGCGGGTTTGAAACCCTGCGCCTCGCCGGCGGCCCGATCCGCACCACGCAAGGCTATAGCCGTCTCGGCTTCGCAACCAACGAACAGATGATCGCCCGCGGCACCGGCATCACCGGACGCACGACGCGTCCAGCTGCGATCTTCGCCGACTTCCAGGAATACTGAGTTACCGCGCCGCCCAACAGGGCGCGCGGATGGAGTTTAGCATGTCTGCCGTCATCATCTCGCTGCTTCGCAATATCGAAACCATCGAGCACATTCGTGCCGCGGTCTGTGCTGCGAAGGAATATGAGCGCGAGCTTAGCGGCGGCGAGCCCGCGACGCCGGTCAAGGACATTGCCGCGATCGCGCTCTAGGCGCAGACGGCAAACCTGACGGGATCCTGCTCGATCTGCGTCTTCGCAAATTCGAAAGCCTGATCGACATAGGCGAACTTGATCGCCTGCCAGCCGCAATAATTCTGCAGAAACGCCTTGGAAAGCCAAAGCTGTGTCTTCTTCGGCTCGTCGTACCAGCCGAGGCATCCCTGCTGGACGGCCTTGGCAAACAGCCGCTGCAGATGCGTCCGCGACATCATGAAATCGCCTGCCAGATTGCGCGTCTCGATGCGTCCGACGCTGTAGCGCTCGCCGTCGCAACTCTGCAGATCGATCCTCGATATCAGATGATCGACCACCATGCCGCCAGCCTCGGTCCAGAGGAACAACCCCACCTGCTCCGGCGGCTCGCGCCAGCCGTCGTTGTGCAGGCAATTCTCCGCGATCAGCGGATGGGCAAGGCGCATCAGCTCCGGATTGGCTTGGAAACAGGCCGCACGGTTGCCCTCATCGATTAGATCGAGTGCAGTCAGGTTCGACAGAAACCATCCATACATCGCCTGATGACTGACCTCGGCAGGCTCGAAATGGCGCGGCCGCCGGCGTTCCTCGCCCGGCGTATGGGCAATGAAGCGATAGGTCAGCAGTTCATCGATGAAATTCAGCACCGTGTTGCGGCTCGCCACCTTGTAGTCGGTGATACGCGCGGTCAGTGCCACGGCGGTAAAGCCTGTCGATGCATCCTCGGGATCGTGCTGGAGGCTTAGCGCATAGGCGGTCTGGGTCAGCAGCCAGCGCTGGTGCGAAGCGAGAAGCCTGGCAAGACGCGGGGCGGCATCGAACATGCCACGCATATCGCCCGCGAGTAGCCGGATTGAAGCCAGGAAGTTCGGGTGGTGCGCCAGTTCGTCAGCCGAAAATGCCATAAGCGCCCCCGCTCGCAAGCCAGCTTCCGGAGCTACCAGCCTTCGGGACAATTCAGTCCTTTTTGGTGGCCATTCGCATATGCAAGGCTTTGAATAAATGAAACTTCGTCAGCTTCATCAATCATATTCAAGGCGGCTTTGGTATCCTAAAATTTCGCCAGTATATTCCCGCTGGAGAGGTGCAATAGGATCGGAATCAACTCCGTCCAGCAAGCGGTCAGCCGCCTGCGCGCCGGGCATTTCGGCGCTCCAGACCGAGCCGGTGTTCGCGGTGAATGATGTAGACACCGGCCGCGATGACGATAGCGGTGCCGACCATCATGTGGCCGCCCGGCACGTCTCCAAAGACGACATAGCCGATGACGCCACCGAGCAAAATCGACGTATACTCGAACGGCGCGATGGTCGAGACGTCGGCATGCCGGTAGCTCTCCGTCAGCAGGATCTGCGCCACTCCGCCGCAAAAGCCGGCACCGACGAGAAACAGCGTCGTCTCGAGATCCAGCGAGTACCAGCCAAACGGCAGCGTCAGCAAGGAGCAAAGTGAGGCGATCATCGAGAAGTAGAGAACGATCGTCGCCGTGCGCTCCTCCTCCACCAGCTTGCGAACCTGGATCATCGCCATACCGGCGAGTACCGCCGAGAGCAGCACGCAGATGGCGCCGACCGCCTGTTCCGTCTCCATCCCGCCGGCGCGAAACAGCGTCAGCTTTGGCCAGGAAACGATCGCCACCCCGACAATGCCGAAGAACACCGCGCTCCAGCGGTAAAGCCGCACACGTTCCTTCAGGAACACCGCAGCGAAGATGACGGCAATCAGCGGCGTGGCGTAGCCCAGCGCAATCGCTTCAGGCAGCGGCAGGTGCATCAGCCCGTAGAAGCCGAAGCCCATCGAGATGATGCCGATCGTGCCGCGTTTCACATGACCGACGGGATTGGCCGTGTAGAAAGCAGCCTTCAGCTGACCGCGATAGGCGAGATAGGCCATGATCGGAAACAGCGCGAAGAACGAGCGGTAGAAGGTCACCTGCCCCGGCGCGATACCGGTTCCCGCCAGCTTGATGAAGGTCTGCATGCCGAGAAAGACGACAACCGACGAGACCTTCATCAGGATCCCCCTCATCGGGTTTCTCAAAACCGATTCCATGTCTTCCCAAGCTCGCTGGCGGCTGATGTTCCAAGGCAGGAGGATACCGCCGACTCGGCGGCACAGTGGCGTGTGACGGCATGGTAACGAAAGAACGGCGGTGATGGGGAAAATTTCCAGCGAAAAGCGAAATTCGAGGAAGTGTCAGGAAAAGTCCAGCACCGGCGCCGAAAAGAAAGCTCAGTGGCCTTTGCTTTAAGTTTAGTTCAGACTTTAATGTAATCATCGCCCCCAAAATTTACGGCGGGGATTCCGTTCCTGTCACGGTCATATCGTTAAAGGTCTTCAGGGAACACTTATGCGTACAGACACAGGCCAGGTCATTAACCTGGCAGACTACCGGCCCACCGATTTCGTGCTTGAGCGCGTGGACCTGACCTTCGAACTCGACCCGACGGAGACCAAGGTCGAGTCGCGGCTGATCTTCCACCGGCGCGAAGGCGCCGATCCGAAGGCACCGCTGATCCTTGACGGCGACGAACTTTCCCTGTCCGGCCTGCTGTTCGACCAGATCGAGATGCCCGCGGCGCAATATTCTGCGACGCCGGATGGTCTCACGGTTCGCGATCTCCCGGCCACCGAACCTTTCGAACTGACGATCACCACGATCATCAATCCTTCCGAAAATACCCAGCTGATGGGCCTCTACCGCACCGGCGGCATCTACTGCACGCAGTGCGAGGCCGAAGGCTTCCGCCGCATCACCTATTTTCCGGATCGTCCCGACGTTCTGGCGCCCTACACGGTCAACATCATTGCCGAGAAGGCCGCCAACCCGTTGCTGCTGTCAAATGGCAATTTCCTGGGCGGCGCCGGTTATGGCGAAGGCAAGCATTTTGCCGCCTGGTTCGATCCGCATCCGAAGCCGAGCTATCTCTTCGCGCTGGTTGCCGGCGATCTCGGCATCATCGAAGACACGTTTACGACGAAAACCGGCCGCGACGTCGCGCTGAAGATCTATGTCGAGCATGGCAAGGAGCCGCGCGCGGCTTACGCCATGGACGCTCTGAAGCGCTCGATGAAATGGGACGAAGAGGTCTTCGGCCGCGAATACGATCTCGATATCTTCATGATCGTCGCCGTCTCCGACTTCAACATGGGTGCCATGGAGAACAAGGGCCTCAACGTCTTCAACGACAAATACGTCCTTGCCGACCCCGAGACCGCGACCGATGCCGACTACGCCAATATCGAGGCGATCATCGCGCATGAGTATTTTCACAACTGGACCGGCAACCGCATCACCTGCCGCGACTGGTTCCAGCTGTGCCTGAAGGAAGGCCTGACGGTTTATCGCGACCACGAGTTCTCCTCGGATCAGCGTTCCCGTCCGGTCAAGCGCATCGCCGAAGTGCGCCACCTGAAGTCCGAGCAGTTCCCGGAAGACGGCGGTCCGCTGGCGCACCCCGTTCGCCCGACGAAGTACCGCGAAATCAACAACTTCTACACGACGACCGTCTATGAGAAGGGCAGCGAAGTCACGCGCATGATCGCGACGCTGCTCGGCAAGAAGCTCTTCAAGAAGGGCATGGACACCTATTTCAAGCGTCATGACGGCGAAGCGGTGACGATCGAGGATTTCGTCAAGTGCTTCGAGGACGCCAGCGGGCGCGATCTCACGCAGTTCTCGCTCTGGTACCATCAGGCCGGCACGCCGCTGGTCACGGCCTCGGGCACCTATGACGCCAAGGCCAAGACCTTCACGCTGCAGCTCGAACAAGTCGTTCCTGCAACGCCTGGCCAGGCCGACAAGAAGCCGATGCATATCCCGCTCAGCCTGGCGCTGTTTGCCGAAAGCGGCAAGGCGATCAAGCCGAAGTCGGTCGAAGGCGCCGAATATGCCAACGAGGTGCTGCACCTGACCGGCAAGACGCAGACCGCCGTCTTCCACGGCATCGCCTCGCGCCCGGTCGTGTCGATCAACCGCAGCTTCTCGGCGCCGATCAACCTGCATTTCGATCAGGCCCCGGCCGATCTCGCACTGCTCGCCCGCCACGAGACCGATCATTTCGCCCGCTGGCAGGCTCTGACCGATCTGGCCTTGCCAAACCTCCTCAAGGCCGCCCGCGACGCCCGTGATGGCAAGGCGGTCGCCTGCGAACAGACCTTTGTCGATGCCCTGCTCGCAGCCGCCTCCGACGACGCGCTGGAGCCCGCCTTCCGTGCCCAGGCGCTGGCGCTTCCGAGCGAAGCCGATATCGCCCGCGAGCTCGGCGGCAATAACGATCCCGACGCGATCCATGCCGGCCGTCAGGCGGTGATGAAGCAGATGGCCGAACAGGGTGCCGCAATCTTCGCAAATCTCTTCGAGACGATGACGACATCGGGCGCCTTCAGCCCGGATGCAGCGAGTGCCGGACGGCGCGCGCTGCGCAATGCCGCCCTCACCTATCTCTCCTACGCAGAGAACACGCCGGTTCGTGCCAAGGCCGCCTTCGACGCCGCCAACAACATGACCGAGCAGCTGCACGCCCTGACGCTCCTGGCGCACCGTTTCCCTGACAGCGCCGAGGCGATCAGCGCCCTGTCGGCCTTCCGCGACCGCTTCGAGGAGAATGCCCTCGTCGTCGACAAGTGGTTCTCGGTCCAGGCGACGATCCCGGGTGCGGCGACGCTCGATCGCGTCAAGAAACTGATGGACAGCCCGCTCTTCAAGCGCACCAATCCGAACCGGGTCCGGTCGCTGATCGGCACCTTCGCCTTCACCAATCCGACCGGCTTCGGCCGGGCCGATGGCGAGGGCTATCGCTTCCTCGCTGGCGAGATCCTCGATATCGACCAGCGCAATCCGCAGCTGGCTGCCCGCATCCTCACATCGATGCGCTCCTGGCGCTCACTGGAGCCGGCGCGGGCCGATTTCGCCCGTTCGGCTCTGATGGAGATCGAACGCGCGCCTGGCCTTTCGAGCGACGTGCGCGATATCGTCGAGCGGACGCTCAAGGGGTGATTTGCGAAGGCAAGGTCCGGCCGCTTGCGCCCGGACCTTGCCAGACTCACCAAGAAATCAGCACTTATAAATAGTTAACAGATTTTTACCTTTGCCTCTGGACACGGCGAATCAGGAATGATTCATTGAGTCAGGTTCGAGCGAGCGGCGCATCGAATCACACGAGGGATCAAGGTTATCACGATGATGAACGTGCGGCGGGCAACTGCGGCCCAAGGACGGCTGCGTGTCGATTTGGGTTCGCTCCGGGCATGGCCGCAGGCCACCCGAAGCCCTCGTCCGGTCGCACGCCAGGCCGGCGCACCGCGTCTTCCACAGGTCGAAACCATCTTGAAGCGTGCCATTCCGGCGCTGATCGTCGCCTTTCTGTCCGTTGTCGCCGCCTCGCACATCTTCGGGATGATGTCGGAATATTCGCGGATGGGCGCCGCCGCCCGTCATGCGACATCGCTTTCGGCCGCCGCGGCCGCAGCCGTCTTTTCCGACGCCAACGACCTGTTCGATGCTGGTAACGGCGCCGAAGCGCAGGCGCGGCTTTTGAAGTTTCTTCCCCAGGACCGGCTCGACAGCGGCTCCTTCATCCTTTTGGTCCAGTCGAGTGGCAAGGTCTTTGCAGCCTCCGCAGCCGGCGTTTCGTATGTCGGCTCCGATGTCGGCGACTTCTTCCCCGAAGTCTCGGCAATCCGCCGCTTCGGCGACCGCGCCGGTGTCATCGAAACGACGATCAGCGGCGACCCCCATTATGCGGAGATCAGCCTCGTCGGCTCGTCCGGCGGCTATATCATCGCTGCCACATCGCTCGACCAGATCGGCAAGCTCTGGCGCGAGGAGCTGACGCTCAATGTCACGCTGTTTGCCGGCATCTCTTCGATCCTGCTCGTCATCCTCTATGCCTATTACATGCAGGTGAAGCGCGCCCGCGATGCCGACGATATATTCGTCGAATCCAACCAGCGCGTCGAAACCGCACTGTCCCGCGGCCGTTGCGGCCTCTGGGATTTCGATTTCGAGAACCGCGAATTCTTCTGGTCGCGCTCGATGTACGACATGCTCGGCCTGCCCGGCTCCGACAAGACGATGTCCTTCAACGAGGCGGCCCGCCTGATGCACCCTGAGGACGGCGGCCTGCACGAGATCGCCCGTTCGATTGCCAAGGGCACGTCCGGCCAGGTCGATCAGATCTTCCGCATGCGCCACGCCGCCGGTCACTATGTCTGGATGCGCGCCCGCGCCCAGATGATCCGCAGCAATTCCGGCCGCATGCACATGATCGGCATCGCCATGGACGTCACCGAGCAACACCGCCTCGCCCAGCGCTATGCCGAAGCCGACCAGCGCCTCGCAGATGCGATCGAGTGCACCTCGGAAGCCTTCGTGCTCTGGGACAAGAACGACCGTCTGGTGATGTGCAACGCCCATTTCCAGCAAGCCTACGGTCTTCCTGACAGCGTGCTCGTTCCCGGCACCGAGCGCAGCGTCGTCAACGCCGCCGCCGCCCGTCCGGTGATCGAGCGCCGCATGGTCGATCCGCATGGCGCCGGCCACTCGCGCACCGCCGAAGTCCAACTTGCCGACGAGCGTTGGCTGCAGATCAACGAGCGCCGCACCCGCGACGGCGGCATGGTCTCCGTCGGCACCGACATCACGCTTCTGAAGCGCAACCAGGAACGCCTGCGCGACTCTGAGCGCCGCCACGTCGCAACGATCGGCGACCTCAAGTCCTACCGTGCCACGCTCGAAGACCAGAAGGCCGCGCTCTCTGTCGCCAACGCCAACTATCTCGCCGAAAAGGAACGCGCCGAGGCCGCCAACAAGGCCAAGTCGGAATTCCTCGCCAACATGTCGCATGAGCTGCGCACGCCGCTGAACGCCATCCTCGGCTTCTCCGAAATCCTGCAGGATCAGATGTTCGGCCCGCTCGGCTCGCTGAAATACGACGAATATGCCCGCGATATCCACGACAGCGGCAAACACCTGCTGAATGTCATCAACGACATCTTGGACATGTCGAAGATCGAGGCCGGCCACATGAAGCTGCATCGCGAGACGATCGATCTTGCGCCGCTGATCGAGGAAAGCCTGCGCTTCACGGCCATCCCGGCCGCCGAAAAGAACATCGTCATCGAGCAGCGTCTCTGCGATGGCATGACGCTGACGGCCGACCGCCGCGCCATGAAGCAGATCATGCTCAACCTGCTCTCCAACGCCGTGAAGTTCACCAACGACGGCGGCCGTATCGCACTGCGCACCCGCCGCGATGCCAAGGGCGTGGTGATCACCATCGCCGATACCGGCATCGGCATTCCGCGGAAGGCCCTGTCGAAGATCGGCCAGCCGTTCGAGCAGGTGCAGAGCCAGTATGCGAAGAGCAAGGGCGGTTCGGGCCTTGGCCTGGCGATCTCTCGCTCGCTGGCGGCACTGCATGGCGGCAACATGCGCATCCGTTCGCGCGAAGGCCGCGGCACCGCCATCACCTTCCGTATTCCCGATGTGATCCGCTAGGTCTTCAACACCGCCTGAAAGATCTTGCGCACCGCCTTCGACAGCCGCTTCACTTCGCTTTCCAGCGTCTTGATATCCGGGCAGTCGCCGGCGCGGCAGACGAGCTCGACCAGCCCCGATGGTGCTTCCTTCGGATCGAACAGCCCGTCGATGCAGAGGCGGATCAGCTGCGAGAGTTCCGTGTAGAGGTTGAAAGCCTCAAGGCATGTATCGAGATCGGCAGGCGCCATCAGCCTGCCGCCAAGCGCCTTCAGCGCCTCGCCCGTGTTCAGCCCGTTGACCGTCACGGCATCGCCCTTGGCGGGCGCAATCAGCGCCAGATATTGCGCGATGAACTCGATATCGATGACGCCCCCCGGGATGAGCTTCAGGTCCCAGCCGTTCTCCGGCGCCTTCTCCTTGTCGATAAGCTCGCGCATCTCGCCGACATCGCGCGCCACCTTGGCCGTATCGCGCTTCTGCGACAGCACATCGGAAATGATCCGCTCGGCAGCTTCCGTTAAGCTCGCATCGCCGCAGATCAGCCGCGCCCGGCTGAGCGCCATGTGCTCCCAGGTCCAGGCTTCCTCGCGCTGGTATTTCTCGAAGGAATTGATCCGTGTCGCCACCGGCCCCTTGTTGCCGGATGGGCGAAGCCGCATGTCGACTTCGTAGAGAATGCCCTCCGCCGTCGGCGCCGAAAAGGCGGCGATCAGCCGCTGGGTGATGCGGGTGAAATAGCGCACCGCATCGAGCGGCTTCTCGCCGTCGGATTCGCCAGCCGTATCGTCGTAGTCGTAGAGCAGGATCAGGTCGATGTCAGAGCCCGCCGTCAGCTCGAAGCTGCCGAGCTTACCCATCCCGGCAACGGCCACCTTGCCGCCCGGGAAGCGCCCATGCGCCGCCTCGACCTCTTTGACAACGCCGTCGAGCGCTGCCTCGATGATCAGGTCGGCGAGATGGGTAAAGGCCCGCGCCGCCATCGCGCCATTGATGGCGCCCGTCAGCAGCCGGATACCGATCAGGAAGCGTTGCTCGGCGGCAAAGATGCGCAGCCGGTCGAGCAATTCTTCATAATAGCGAGCCTGCACCAGAGACGCCTTCAGGCGCTCGCCGAGATAATCCCGCGTCGGCAGTTCCGCCATCAGGCCGGGATCGAGCATGCCGTCGAAGACGTGCGGCTTGGCGGCGATCACTTCGGCAAGCTTCGGCGCCGACGACATAATGTTGACGATCAGCGAAAGCAGCGCCGGATTGCTGCCGAGCAGCGAGAAAAGCTGGATGCCCGAAGGGAGGCCCGAAATGAAGCTGTCGAAGCGCAGCAGCGCCTCGTCCGCCCTCTTGCTCTCGCCGAAAACCCGCAGGAGCTGCGGCGTCAATTCCGTCAGCCGCTCGCGCGCCTCGACCGATTGCGTCGCCCTGTAGCGGCCATAGTGCCAGGTGCGGATGATGCGTGAAATATCCGACGGGCGCTGGAAGCCCATCTTCTTCAGCGTCTCCAGCGTATCCGGATCGTCGTTCTGGCCGGTGAAGACAAGGTTGCCGGTGTCGGTCGAGAGCTTGTTTTCCTGTTCGAACAGCCGCGCATAGCGCCGCTCGACGGTCCTAAGCTTATCGACCAGCTTTTCCGAAAAACTCGACGTGTCGCTGAAGCCCATCATGAAGGCGATGCGTTTCAGGTCGGCTTCGGTCTCCGGCAGCAGATGCGTCTGCTCGTCTCGCACCATCTGGATGCGGTGCTCGACATCACGCAGGAACCAGTAAGCATCCGTGAGCTCGTCGCGCGTCTCCGCATCGATCCACTTGGCCTTGGTCAGTTCGGCCAGCGTCTCCTCGGTGCCGCGGCTGCGCAGCACCGGCATGCGCCCGCCGGCGATCAGCTGCTGCGTCTGCGCGAAGAACTCGATCTCGCGGATCCCGCCACGCCCCAGCTTCACATTATGCCCTTTGACGGCAATCGCCCCGTGGCCCTTGTGCGCGTGGATCTGCCGCTTGATCGAATGAATGTCGGCAATCGCCGCATAGTCGAGATATTTGCGGAAGACGAATGGCACCAGGCCGCGCAGAAAATCCTCGCCAGCCGCAAGGTCTCCGGCGACGGGCTTGGCCTTGATGAAAGCCGCCCGCTCCCAGTTCTGCCCCCTGCCCTCGTAATAGATCATCGCCGCATCGAAGGAGATCGCCAGCGGTGTGGATCCCGGATCCGGCCGGAGACGGAGATCGGTGCGGAATACATAGCCATCGGCGGTGCGCTCCTGCAGGATGCGCACCAGCCGCCGCATCAGCCGCGGAAAGATCTCGATCGCATCATCAGGATCGGGCACGATGCCCGCCTGCTCATCGAAGAACACGACAAGGTCGATATCGGAGGAATAGTTGAGTTCGGAGGCGCCGAGCTTGCCCATGCCGAGCACGATCAGGCCCGAGCCTTCGCTCGGCTTGCCGGTATCCTTGATCACAAGCTTGCCGCTCTCATGCGCCGACATCAGCAGATGATCGATCGCCGCGGCAACCGATGCTTCGGCGAGAGCGCTCAGCCAACCCGTCGTCTGGCGGCCGTCGAATATCCGGGCGAGATCGGCCAGCGCCACTAGGAAGGCCACCTTGCGCTTGATCCGCCGCAGCCGGGTCATCACCACGGATTCCGCCGGAAACACATCCTCCTCCGCCTGCCAGCTATCACGCGCCTCTTTGATCAGCGCCTCGATCTGCGGCTCCAGCGGCGCGGAGATCGCCGCAGCCAGGATGTCGTTGTCGATATTCGCGGCGTCCCGGAGGTAGGGCGACAGCGTGAAGGCGGCGGCGATGAAATCGCAGAGCGGACCACCGGCCTTCAGCATCGCGGCGACAGCCGGCTGCTCGCGGCCGATCTCGGCTAGATCGGTCATCGCCAGCTTCAGTTCGGACTGGTTGAGCGGCTTCAACGCCGCGCCTGCAGCGTCCTTCAGCAGATGTGTCGATTTCTTCAGCATCCCACCTCCCGGCAGCGTCACGCCGGAATCGCGTTTTGCCGTATGCCCTTAACCTAGGGCCACATGCGTCAGGAGCCAATACGTTTAACGGCGCATGGTCTGAGGAGCGTTGGCTCAGGCAGGTTTCGCCGGGAAGCTCATCGTCACGGTCAGGCCGCGACCCTCTTCCTTGCCGGGATTGGTGTCGGAGAGCTCCAGCGTCCCGCCATGCAGCTCCATCACCGCCTCGACAAGCGAAAGCCCGAGCCCTGTCCCGGGCTTCGACCGGCTTTCGTCGAGCCGTACGAAACGCTTGATGACAGCTTCGCGCTTGTCGGCGGGGACGCCAACACCGTGGTCGGCGACCGAAAGGCAGATCGCATCGGCCCGGCGCGCCAGCTTGATAACAATCTGGCCATGGCCGTCGCAATCGACGGAATATTTGATCGCGTTGTCGATGAGATTGAACAGCGCCTGGCCGATCAGCTCGCGATTGCCCTGCACGGAAATGCCGGGCTCGACCTCGGAGGTCAGCGTCAACCCCGCCTCATCGGCAACAGGCTCGTAGAGTTCGGCACAATCAGCGACGATCGCCGAAATCTCGATCGTCGACATTTCCGCAGCCGCCGAGCCCGCCTCGACACGGGAAATCATCAGCAGCGCGTTGAAGGTGCGGATCAGCTGGTCGGATTCAGAGATGATGCCCTCAAGCGCACCGCGGCGCTGTTCGGCGTCATCGGTATCCAGCGCGTCGGCCGCCTTGTTGCGCAGCCGCGTCAGCGGCGTCTTCAGGTCGTGGGCGATGTTGTCGGAGACCTGCCGCAGCCCCTCGTTCAGCTTCTCGATACGCTCCAGCATGGTGTTCAGCGACACCGAGAGACGGTCGAATTCGTCGCCGGAGCCACCGACCGGCAGACGTTGAGAGAGATCGCCCGCCATGATCTTCTTGCTGGCGCCCGACATGCGATCGATGCGCTTCAGGGCATTGCGGCCGATGCCGAACCAGATGATCAGCGCGCCCAGGCCCATGATCGCCAGCGCCACCATCAGCGCCTGGCGCACCAGCACCCGGAATCGCTCCGGTTCGCCAAGGTCGCGGCCAACGAGAATACGCAGCCCATTGTCGAGCACGAAAATATTGGCGATCGCCATATGCCGGCGGTCGAGGCCGCTTTCGGCGTAACGCTGGTAGAAGAACGGCACCGAGGTCCAGCCCGTCTCCTCGAAGACGCCAGGCTGCACCGAGGCGACGTTGCCTGCGAGGATGTCGCCCGAGGGGCCGGCGATGATGTAGAGATTGGCACCCGGCTGGCGCGACCGGCGCTCCATCGAGCGCAGCAGCGCATTGATCCCGCCAGTGTCATAGGCGCGCTTGACCTGATCAACCTCCTGCTGCACCGCCTCGCGGATCTGGCCGGTCAGCAGACGCTGCGACATCGCTGTCACATAGATGACGAGCGTCGCGGCGCAGATGGCGAAGAGCAGGATGTAAAGGGCCGAAAGGCGGACTGCGGTAGAGCGGAAGAGAAACCAGAAACGGTTCATCCTTCGTCCTTGATCATGTAACCCGCCCCGCGGATCGTCTTCAGCAGCGGCTGGCTGAAATCCTTCTCGATCTTCGAGCGCAGTCGCGAGACATGCACGTCGATGACATTGGTCTGCGGATCGAAATGGTAATCCCAGACGTTTTCGAGAAGCATGGTGCGGGTCACGACCTGACCGGCATTCTTCATCAGATACTCGAGCAGCCGGAATTCGCGCGGCTGCAGCGGGATTTCCTTGCCGCCGCGGCGCACTTCATGGGACAGGCGGTCGAGCTCGAGATCGCCAACGCGGTAGACCACATCCTGCTCCGGAGTGCCCTTGCGGCGGCCGAGAACCTCGACGCGGGCGAGCAGCTCGCTGAAGGCATAGGGCTTCGGCAGATAGTCGTCGCCGCCGGCGCGCAGACCGGTGACGCGATCGTCGACCTGGCCGAGTGCGGAGAGAATGAGAACGGGGGTGTGGATCGCCTTGCGGCGAAGCTCGCTGATGACGGAAAGCCCGTCGCGGCGCGGCAGCATGCGGTCGATGACGATGACGTCGTAGGTGTTTTCCGAGCCCATGAACAGGCCGCTCTCGCCGTCGCTCGCATGATCGACGACGATCCCCGCCTCACGAAAGGCTTTCGTCAGGTAAACCGCAGCTTCGAGGTCATCCTCGATAATCAGAATCTTCATGCGGCTGACATTACCTGCCGGTTTCGTTTCGGCAAGACTCAATACGTCTTCCTGTTGCGCTTGGGTCATCGCGGCCACCTAGGGATGGAGTGGAAGGGAGCCGCGCGGGCTGGTGCGCGGCTCCCGTCTCGGGCGCATCATGGGGATGCGCCGGTCAAGGCTGTGGGGGATCAGCCTTGGCTATTGATCGGAAGGGCGACGAAGCGGCTGCCGTCCTTCGACTGGATCTGGAAGAGCGCCCGGGTGCGGCCGTCCTTCTTCGCCTGGTTCAGAACCTTGACGACGTCGTCGGCAGACGTGATGTCCTGGTTGTTCACCGAGGTAATCTTCTCGCCCGCCTTGATGCCCTTGTCGGCAGCGTCGGAGTTCGGGTCGATATTGGTGATCTGCAGGCCCTTGCCGTCATCGGCAGGGCCAACCGTCAGGCCGAGATCGGCAAGCGCCTTCTCGGAAGCCGGTGCCTGCGGTTCCTGCGGCTGGTCGCTGTCGTCGGTCGAGGCGTCCTTCTGATCGGCCGGCAGCGTGCCGAGCTCGACGGTCAGAGACTGTGCCTTGCCATCGCGCCAGATCGATACTTCGACCTTCTTGCCCGGCTGCATTGCGCCGATGCGGCGGCTGAGATCGCGGGCATCCTTGACCGTTTCGCCATTGACGGCGGTGACGACATCGCCAGCCTTCATGCCGGCCTTCTGGCCAGGCGTTCCATCCTGAGCTGAAACGACGAGCGCGCCATTGGCTTCGGAAAGGCCGAGCGAGTCGGCGATGTCCTTGGTCACCGGCTGGATCTGCACGCCGAGATAGCCGCGCGAAACCGTACCGTCCTTCATCAGGTCGGCAACGACGTCCTTGGCGGTCGAGGCCGGAATGGCGAAGGCGATGCCGACGCTGCCGCCCGACGGCGAGAAGATGGCGGTGTTGATGCCGACGACCTGACCGTTGAGGTTGAAGGTCGGGCCACCCGAGTTGCCGCGGTTCACTGCAGCGTCCACCTGGAGATAGTCGTCATAAGGGCCGGAACCGATGTCGCGGCCGCGGGCCGAAACGATACCGGCAGTCACCGTGCCGCCGAGGCCGAACGGATTGCCGACAGCAACCACCCAGTCGCCGACGCGGACATTATTGTCATCGGCCCAGTTCACATAGGTGAACTTCTTGCCCTTGCCGTCGACCTTCAGCACGGCGAGGTCGGTGCGCGGATCCTTGCCGATCAGCTTGGCATCAAGCTCGGTGCCGTCGTTCATGACAGCGACAAAAGCCGAGCCGTCGGAAACGACGTGGTTGTTGGTAACGATATAGCCGTCTTCGGAGATGAAGAAGCCGGAGCCCTGGGCAACCGGACGCAGACGGCCGGGACCACCAGGGCCGCCCGGGCCCGGACCACGCTCACCGAAGTGGCGCGGCGGACGCTGCTGGCCATCCTGGCCCTCGCCGCCATTCGGACCCTGTTCGCCGAACTGCTTGAAGAAGCGCTTCAGCGGATGATCGTCAGGCAGGTCGTCGAAACCGCGCCCATTGAAGTCAAAGGAAAAACCATTGCCGTCGTCGGAAGCCGGCTTGATGCGGGATTCGACGCGGACGGAAACGACGGCCGGCGAAACGGCGTCGACGACATTGGCAAAGCTCGGCACGGCCGGCGCCTGAACATTGACGGCTTCGGCATAGGAACGGGTGATCTCAAGCGGCACGCCAGTGGCAAGCACGGCGGCGGCGAGACCTGCGACGGTCGAGGCCTTCAGCGCAGTGGCAAGGGAGGGAGTCTTGAACATTATAGGCACCTTCTCTTCATCATTTAGTCGGTCCGGCCCCCGGTCGGGATCGGCTGATGGATGAAGATATAGGATGCGGGACCTTACTGCGAACTGTCCGGCCAATGAAAAATTTGTAATGTCGGGATTGTGACCGTCCGCGACTTTTTGTCCAAGGCCCGCCGGATATCGCCTCGCAGCTGCCCCTAAGCTACTTGCTCAGCAACTCGTCAAGCTTCGCCTGCTCGTCATCCGTCAGCCGGCTCCCCGTCGGCTTGCCCACCCTGCGGCGCGCAAAGACCAGCATCGAGATGCCGCCCGCCAGGATCAGCACCACAGGCGCACCCCACAGCAACACTGTGCGGATACTGAACCGTGGCTTCAGCAGCACGAATTCGCCGTAGCGCGAGACGATGTAGTTCAACACCTGCTCGTCACTGTCGCCATCCTTGATGCGCTCGCGCACCAGAAGCCGGAGATCCTTGGCCAGCTCGGCATTGGAATCGTCGATCGACTGGTTCTGGCAAACCATGCACCGCAATTCCGCCGACAGCGTCCGCGCGCGCGTCTCCATCGCGGGATCGGCGAGCACCTCGTCGGGGTTCACGGCGAAGGCGGGGAGCGGCGCCAAGGCGAGAAAGGCGATAGCCAGCAAGCGTGCGGCGAACATCGACAACAGAGAGGAGCGCCCAACCTCTCCTCCCCTCATTCCTGTGCTTGTCACAGGAATCCAGCCAACGCGCGTCTGCGCGGTGAATGACTCCTGTCGGCAAAGGGCCTCTCCCGCGCCCAAGGACTTGGGCGCACTGGATTCCTGTGACAAGCACAGGAATGAGGGAGAAAGTAGGCCCTTCATTCCGCAGGCTCCATCGCCGCTACCGCCTTGGCCTTGCGCCGGGGAGCACCAACCCGCAGCCGCCGGTCGCTGAGCGATACGAACCCGCCGAGCGACATCACAAGCGCCCCGCCCCAGATGCAGAGAATGAACGGCTTCCACCAGATGCGCACGACAATCCCACCATCATTGGTGGGATCGCCCAGCGAGACATAGAGTTGGCTGAGCCCGAAGGTCACGATCCCGGCCTCCGTCGTCGGCATCTGCTGGGCGACATAGACGCGCTTGGCCGACCAGACATCGGCAACTTCAACGCCACCTCGGCGGATGCTGAAATGCCCGCGGTCTTCCTTGTAGTTCGGCCCGTTTGCCGGCTGCATGCCATCGAAATGCAGCGTATAGCCGCCGGCATCGGTGGTCTCGCCGGGTTTCAACTCCAGCACATGCTCGGTCGCAAAGGTCGAGACGGCGACGATGCCAAGCACGGTGATCCCAAGACCCGCGTGCGCCAGCGCCGTACCGAAGGCCGAGCGTGGTAGTCCGGAGAGCCTGCGCCAGGCAACATTGGCTGCCACCTTGCCGATACCGGCACGATACCAGAGATCGGCGATCGCCCCGAATATCAGGAAGAGACCTGCCGCCAGGCCGAGAACAGAGAGAACCGGTCCGCCATGCTCGATATAGAAAAAGATCACCGCTGCAGCGAAGGCGAGGCCCGCCACGACATAGAGCCGCTGTAGCACGCCGAGCAGATCACCACGCTTCCAGGCCAGCAGCGGCCCGAAGGGCACCACCAGCAAGAGCGGGATCATCAGCAGCCCGAAGGTCATGTTGAAGAACGGCGGCCCAACGGAGATCTTGTCGCCGGTCAGCGTTTCCAGAAGCAGCGGATAGAGCGTGCCCGTCAGCACCGTGCCACAGGCAACCGTCAGGATCAGGTTGTTCAGGACCAGCGCGCCCTCGCGCGACACAGGCGCGAAGAGACCACCGGCCGACAGAAGCGGCGCGCGGAAAGCAAAGAGCGACAGCGCCCCGCCGATGAAGATCATCAGGATGCAGAGAATGAAGACACCGCGGCTCGGGTCGCTGGCAAAGGCATGCACCGAGGTCAGCACGCCGGAGCGAACGAGGAAGGTCCCCATCAACGACAGCGAGAAGGTCAGGATGGCCAAGAGCACCGTCCAGATCTTCAGCGCCTCGCGCTTTTCCATGACCAGCGCCGAGTGCAGCAATGCTGTCCCTGCCAGCCAGGGCATGAAGGAGGCGTTCTCGACCGGATCCCAGAACCACCAGCCACCCCAGCCGAGCTCGTAATAGGCCCAGTAGGAGCCCATAGCGATGCCGAGCGTCAGGAAGGTCCAGGCGGCCAGCGTCCAGGGGCGAACCCAGCGCGCCCAGGCGGCATCGATCCGCCCTTCCATCAGCGCCGCGACAGCAAAGGAGAAGCAGACCGAAAAACCGACATAGCCGAGATAAAGCAGCGGCGGATGGATGGCGAGCCCGATATCCTGCAGCACAGGATTGAGATCACGGCCCTCCGCCGGTGCCGGATCGAGCCGGGTAAAGGGATTGGAGGTCAGCAGAATGAAAAGGATGAAGGCAACCGAGATCCAGGCCTGCACCGACAAGACATTGGCGCGCAGCGTATCCGGCAGATTGCGGCCGAACAGCGCCACCATGGCGCTGAACAGCGCGAGGATCAGCAGCCAGAGCATCATCGATCCCTCGTGATTGCCCCAGACGCCCGAATATTTGTAGATCAGCGGCACCAGCGAATGCGAGTTCTCCCAGACGTTCTTCACCGAGAAGTCGGAGACCACATGCGCATAGGTCAGCACGCCGAAGGACAGGGTGACGAGCGCGAAAAGCACGATCGAGCCGAGCGGCGCGACATCCATCATCGCCTGGTCGCGGCGGCGCGCGCCGATAACCGGCACGATCGAGAGAATGACCGCCGTCGCCAGCGCCAGCACCAATGCGTAATGGCCGATCTCGATGATCATTGCACGCCCTCGCCCTCTTTCCAGAGCCCTTGCGATTTCAGGCGGTCGGCAACGTCCTTCGGCATGTATTTCTCGTCATGCTTGGCCAGCACCGTATCGGCGATGAACTCGTGGCTGGCAGCCTCGAACTTGCCTTCGGTGACAACGCCCTGCCCCTCGCGGAACAGGTCGGGAAGGATGCCTGTATATTTGACCTTCACCGGCTGGCCGCCGCCGTCGGTCACTGCAAATTCGACCGTCGAGCCGACACCGCGGATGACACTGCCCTCGCCCACCAGACCACCGAGACGGATGCGCGTTTCCGGCGGCACCGGCGTCTTGGCAAGATCGGCCGGCATGTAGAAATAAGCAACGGACTGGCTGAAGGCGAACATCACCAGCAGCACCGCGGCGATGATGAAACTCATGCCGCCGCCGATCACTGCCAGGCGCTTCTGCTTGCGCGTCATTCCGTCATCCCCTCTGCCGCAACACCCAGCTCGCGCCCCAGTGCGAGCAACTGCTTGCCTTGATCGCCATCGGCCGGAAACGCCGCCAGCCCGCGCTTCAGCGCATCGGCAGCACGATCCTTGTCGTTCAATACGGCATAAGAGCGGACAAGCCGCACCCAGCCCTCGAAATTGTTGGGATCGGCTTTCAGCTTGGCGTCGAGGCTTTCGACCATGCCGCGGATCATCTGCTGCTGGTCGCCGGCGTTCATCGTTTGCGCCGCCGCCACGTCTTCCGCGGTCGGTCCGCCCGGCGCCTTGTTAGCGGCAGCGACATCAGGCGTGCCGCCATTCTTGGCGATGTGATCGTTGACCATTGGAAGCCACGGCGCATCGGCCGGCGATTCCTTGGCGATCGCCTCGAAGGCCGCCCTCGCCTCGCCGGTCTGGCCGGCCTGCTCCATGCTCAGCGCCACGTAGAACTTTGCCCGCGGATTGTCGGGCTCGAGCGCCAGCGACTGCTCAAGCGCCTGCCGCGCATCCGCGGTGATAGCCCCGTTCGAACCGGCCATCAGCGTTTCCGCCAGGCCATCCAGACGGATGGCGCTGGGCCCGAGCAGTCGGATGGCGTTGCGATAAGCCTTCTCGGCATCGTCGATACGCATGGCGTTGAAATAGATCGGCGCCAGCACATCCCAGCCCTTGCCGTCATCAGGGTTCTGCGCCAGATGCCGCTCGGCCTTGGAGACGAGGATCGCCATGTCGTTGCCGGGATTTTCGAGCCGGGCCTGAAGCGGTTGCGATGGCAGGTCAGGCCGGCCCATCGCAACGTAAAGACAGAGCCCCGTCAGCGGCAGAAGAAGAAGGATGAACGCCTCGCTGAAACGATGGTGGCGCGCCGCCTTCGGCGCTGCGGCCGGCCCTGCCGCCGAAACGGCGATCAGCCGCCGGCCGATCTCGGCCCGCGCGTAGTCCGCTTCGTCGGCCGTGATCAGTCCGCCGGAGAGGTCGCGGTCGAGCTCGCGCAGCTGGTCGCGATAGACCGCAACCTCGCCCTCGCGCCCGTCGTCAAGCGCCTTCGCTCCGCGCAGGAGCGGATAAAGCAGCAGCGCGGCCACAGCCGCCGTCATTGCGGCAACAAGAATCCAGAAAAGCATAACGGCCCAATACTTGAAGCGCGCCGCCATTCCAACTGGCAAAGCCGGAATGACGAAGATTTGAGGCGTTTCGCCGCAAGATTGGTGCGGTCAGGACCAATCGGCACTCAGTTCAGGCTGCGGGGAACGTACGTGAGCACCGGAAGCGTGGAGAAGCGCCATTTGAGCCCAGCATGGGCTGAATGCCGGTTGGTCTAGCCGAGCGGCGACCAGCTTCCGTCGCTGTTGCGGCAGGCCGATCCGCGCACTGCGGTATCCTTGCCATCGACTGTCAGCGTGTGAGTGTATTGGCGGCAATTCTGCGAGCCGACCTGATAGGGCGCTGCGGCAACGACCTTGCCGCTGACATTGCGGCCGCTCCAGACGACCGGCTGACCGACCGCGGCACCCTCGAGCGCCCGGTATTCGGCTTCGAGCGCCCGCTGCTTGTCGCTGTCGCTGAGTTCTATGCCGCTGCGTCCGGCAATGCCGCCCTGCAGCGCGGAGATGAAGCTCGCCGAGGCAGAGGGCTTGCGGGAGAACATGCCGCCTGAAGTGCTGCTCTTCGTTGTCGTGCAGCCGCTCACCGCAACGGCAACCAAAAGCGAGGAGACGATCATGGCATTCGCGCGTAACATCATTCTGTCGAACCAGCAGAAAAGAACAAATCAACGCCGCCAGATGCACATGTGCTCGTGTCGGCTTTAAGGCAAAGCATGCTATGCACTTGCCTATGTCTTTGTGACATCAAGCAATTGCTCACGCAACATCCTTTGTAAGACCCGGCAAAATTAGCCGTGCCCGCAGACCGCCCGCCTCACCGCGGGAGAGTTCCAGCCGGCCCTGATACTCGTTGGCGATCTCGGTGACGATCGAAAGGCCAAGCCCGGTTCCCGGCTTGCTTTCGTCCAGCCGCTTGCCGCGCTTCAGCGCTTCCTTCATCTGATCGGGCTCCAGACCCGGCCCGTCGTCCTCGACGACCAGTTCCACCCAATGCTTGCGGCCGCTGCTTTCGGCGCCTTTGACGTCGTCGGCAGCTTCCACCGCCGTGAGCTTGATCTTGTGAACGGCGAAACGCGCTGCATTCTCCAGCAGATTGCCAACCGTCTCTTCCAGATCCTGTTGCTCCATCGCCACCGCCAGATGCGGCGGAGCGACCGAAAGCTCGAATTCCTTGTCGACGTTGAGGCGGCGCATGACGCGCACCAGCCGCTCGAGCGCAGGCTCCGCATCGGTGCGCGCCAGCACGCTTTCGCGCTGCGCGGCAATGCGGGCACGGTTGAGATAGGATTGCACCTGCCCCTGCATCGCCTCGGCCTGGCTCTTCACCAGTTCGCCATGCGAGCGCTCCAGCACCCGCGCCTCGTTGAGCAGCACGGCAATCGGCGTCTTCAGCGAATGCGCCAGATTGCCGACCTGCATGCGGGCGCGCTCAACGATGCGGCGGTTGCTGTCGATCAGCGCATTGACCTCATTGGCAAGCGGCAGGATCTCGCGCGGGAAATCGCCCTTCAGCTGTTCGCTCTCGCCGGCGCGGATCCGCTCCAGCGCCGCGCGCGCCTTATCCAGCGGCTTGAGGCCAAAGAGAATGGCAAGCGCGTTGACGATCAGACTGCCGACACCGAAGCCGGCAAGCGCCAGATAAAGGCTGTGGGAAAAGTTGCTGACGTCGCTTTCGACGACTTCGACATTGCCGCTGACGCGAAAGCGCGCCGCGCGGCCATCGGTGTCGAGCACCACTTCCGTTTCGGCCACCTGCACCCGGTTTCCGCTGGCATCGGTCACCTGGTAATAGCGCTCGTAGTTCTTGTCGAAAGGCGCTTCGAGCACCGAAGGAACGGGAATGGTCGCCGAGCCCAGCGAGGGCGAGACCAGCGGTGCCGCCGTATAGGTGCCGAGCGGCTCCACCACCCAGTACCAGCCGGTGCGCGGCTGGGCGAAACGCAGGTCGCCGAGCTGCGGGCTGCCTGCCAGCGCGCCCTGATCGCCGATCGTGACCGAGTTGATGACGTTATAGAGCTGCGCGCGCAGCAGATCCTGAAAGCCGCGCTCGGCGCTGCGGCGGTAGAGCGTCGAGATCAACAGCCCGATCACCACAAGCGCCACGGTCGACCATACGGTCGTCAACAGGAGAACGCGTGCGGTGAGCGACTTTATGCGCATCAGGCCGGCGCTTGAATGCGGTATCCGAGACCGCGCACCGTTTCGATCAGGTCGACGCCCATCTTCTTGCGCAGACGTCCGACGAAGACTTCGATCGTATTGGAATCACGGTCGAAATCCTGGTCGTACATATGCTCCACAAGTTCCGATCGGGAGACGACCTCGCCCATGTGATGCATGAGATAGGAGAGCAGCCGGTATTCGTGCGAGGTCAGCTTCAGCGCCACGCCGTTGACGACGGCTTTCGAGGTCTTGGTATCGAGCCGGACAGGTCCGCAGACGATCTCCGAGGAGGAATGACCGGCGGCGCGGCGGATCAGTGCGCGAATACGCGCCAGCACTTCTTCCACGTGGAAAGGCTTGGTCACGTAGTCGTCGGCGCCGGCATCGATGCCCGCCACCTTGTCGCTCCAGCGGTCGCGCGCCGTCAGGATCAGCACCGGCATGCCGCGCCCAGCACCCCGCCACTTTTCGAGAACACTGACGCCATCCAGTTCCGGCAGGCCGATATCGAGGATGATCGCGTCATAGGGCTCGGTGTCGCCGAGGAAATGTCCCTCTTCGCCGTCGAAAGCCTGATCGACGACATAGCCCGCCTCTTTCAGCGTGTCGCTCAGCTGCCGGTTCAGATTGACGTCGTCTTCGACTACCAGAATGCGCATCGGTCCGCTCTCACCTCGATTGTGTCACTGGAGTTTCATAGGCCGATTCCGCCTACATCGGAACCCTGACGGTTACCTTGCGGGGGCGCTGGCCGTTGCCCTGAACGAGCACGGTGATGATGCAGGTGTCGCCCGAGGGCTGAACCGAAAGCAGCTGGCCACCCGTCTGCTCGACGACCTGCTGCGCGGCAGCGCTGCAATCGCCCGAGACGCGCACCACGAGAGTGCGGGAGTCGTCCGGTGAGGGCGCCGATACAGCCAGCCCTGCGGCCAAGGCTACGACGCTCAGAGGAGAGGCCATGTGCAATGCTTCCAACGTGGTTCCAACTTGGCCCGACTATGTACTCACGTGACCTGAATGGCAAATGAATGCACTGTAATGACGGAGGTTTAGAACAATTCTTGACTGTATTTCTCTAACGATATTCACAGCCGAAAGATGAGGCGGCAGAAGCTCTTGATGCCGCTGCCGGCCTCTTTCTCGAAACACCGTTTCAGCGGATCGCCGCATTCGCCGTCAGTCGTCCGTAGATGGCCAGAAGCCCGCCGATCGCGCCGGAAATATTGACGATAGAATCGACGATCTGGCTCTGGTCGCCCGCCTCGATATCGATTCCCGCCGCATGCAGAACCGACGCGCCGATGGCGATCAGCGCACCCCAGATCGTCTTTGAATGATACCAGTTCTTCAAATCACCCATGACCATTCCTTTCGTTGAAAATCACATCGTCATCGTTGCCACCGCTGCGAGCCCGAGCGGCATGCGCTGGCCCATCTGCCGCACGCGGATCGTCAACTCGGCCTGCGGACTGCCGAAATCGGCAATCTCTCCCGCTAGCGGATAGGTCCAGGCCGCGGCAGAGACCTCGACCAGCCGCTTGACCTCCGCCCCGCTCATCACCTCGACCCGGTAGCGCTCGAAGGGTTCGTCGAGGGGAATATCCGCAGCCATCCAGTTATCGGCGTCGACACGCCCGCGCCGGATCCAGGAGAAGCACGCAGCACCCGCAGCGTCTCTCGCCGCGCGCAGATGAACGGGAGAAATCGGCGTCTCCGCCCTCATCCCGCCCTCGAAGACAAAGGGACCTATCTTTCCTGATACCCCTGACGCCTCGACGATCCAGTTGAGCCGCAGCCCCATCTCGTCGCCGCCGAGCCCGAGCGGCACCACCGCCTCGTCGAGCACGACGATAGAAGCACCCGCCTCCGCTCCGGCGCCCATCGCATCCTCCGACCCCGCCAGCCCTCTCAGCAATCCGCTCAGCCGCCAGCGCCCGGCCGCAATCTCCTCGGCCTGCTGAAAAGCCAGAACCTCCCAGCTGCTATTGCCCGAAAGCACCGCAAGCATATTCGCCCCGTTCAGCACCGCGACCGCCGATGCCGACGAAAGCTCCCCGAACGGCAGCTCCAGCTCCACGTTTGCCGACCAGTCGAAACGCCCCGCCACCCCGGCCGACAGCGGCGCCGTAAGCACCCCGATCCGCGCCGGCCGCTCGATCAGCGCCCGCCCACGATAGCCTTCCCCGGTCACCGAGGATGACAGCCCGGCCGTCTTCCAGGGACGCGCAAAGACCGCGGCCCTTGCAAAACTTGCCGCCTCGCCCGCCGCAAATCGCGGCAGATCCATCAGCTGAACCACCGGATCGAACAGGCTCGATGGCTGGCCGCTGCCGTTCCTGCCGCCGGCCTCTTCAGCTGGTGCCGCGCCCGCCGATGGCGCAAACTCGCGCGCCTCGACCTCTCTCGTGCCTCCGTCTTCGATCGACGCGATCAGGAACCGCCCCGGCGGCCCATCGGTGATCGTCACCACATCACCCGACTGAAACTGCAGCGCGCCAGGCGGCAGCGCAAAGCGCACCGACCGTCTGCCGATCCGGTTGTCGCGCAGCAGTGCTTCGGCGGCATTCAACGCCGTTTCCTCCGCAAGCACCGCGGGAAGATCGCTCTTCAGCACGCGGCTCGTCGCCGATTGCGCCCGGTGCGAACGCACGCCCGCCTGCTCGTAGGCGGCATCGGGATTGTAAAAGGTGATAACGGCCTCGGCGGCGTGATCGCTGTCATGTCCGCGGGTTTCCTGCCACAACGGGCGATCGTCGATATCGGCAAGCACAGCGATTTCAGTGGGAGGCAGGCTCGCCCGCGCTCTCGAGCGAAACCGCAGCAAACCGCCATCCTCGAAGGCGTCGATCTGGAAGGCTTCCAGCAGCGGCTCGATCAGGCTGCGCGCCGAAGTCATGTCGCCCTGCACATAGCCGGTCAGGTCACCGGACACTTCCGAGACATCGAAATCATGGAAGCCATGATCGCGAAACACCGCGGCCATCACATCCGCCAGGCTCCCCGCCCCCAGCCTGCCATTGAGCCAATGACCGCTGCGCCAGTTGGCGCCATCGCTCCAGATATCCGTTTCCAGTGGAAAGGCCGGATAGGGCCGTGCATCCCACGACCACAGGAAAAGATGGGCGGGATCGACCATGCCGGCCGCAGCGCCGGGACGGCTCCACCAGGCGTGATGCGCCTCCAGAAACCGCCGCTGCATGGCATCGGAGCGCGCCCGGCTGGAGAAATAGGGCGCCGCACTCTCGGCCGATTTCGGATCGGCAAAGACATTCGGCTGATTGCCGCCCTTGTCGATCGCCGCGCAGCCGAGCTCGGTGAACCAGATCGGCTTCATCCCCGCCTGCCAGCCGGTCGGCGCCGCTTTTTCAACCCCGCCGACGCGGTCGTAGTGCCGGCTCGCCCACCAGCCCTCGATATCCTTGTACCTGTAGACCCAGGGCTTGCCCGCGAGACCGTCGGCAATCGGCGTTCGCACCCGCGCCTTCCGGTCGGCATCACCGGCATAATACCAGTCGAACCCCTCGCCGCCTGCAATCGCCGCTATCAATCCGGCCTTGTCGTCCGCGGCCAGCATCCCGTCCGGGTTCGCAGCCGCCAGATCGGCGTCGCGCCAATCGGAAAGCGGCATGTAGTTGTCGATGGCGACAGCATCGATCGCACTCGAAGCCCAGAGCGGATCGAGATTGAAATAGACATCGCCGCTGCCGTCATCCGGCCGGTAGCCCGAATATTCGCTCCAATCCGCGGCATAGGTCAGCTTCACCTGCGGCAGCAGGGCTTTCACATCGGCCGCCAGAGCCACCAGCGCATTGACGAACGGAAAGGCTCCGGTCTCGTCGCGCACCTGCGTCAGGCCGCGCATTTCCGAGCCGATGATGAAACCCGAAACGCCACCCGCCGCCTTTGCGAGCTGCGTATAATGCAGGATGAACCGGCGGTAGCTCTCCTCGCCGCCGTTATAGATCACCCGCTGCCCAGAGATGCCGAAATGTCCGGCCTGCGCTGCGCCTCTGAACGCCTCGATCTGCGCCCGCGCTGCCGCCGTCCGGTCCGCCGATCCCGGCTGGCCGATCGCTGGATGGCATGTTACCCGCCCGCGCCAGGGATAGGCCGCCTGGCCGCTGCCGCCATAGGGATCCGGCAACGCATTGCCGCCTTCGATATCCATCATCACAAACGGATAGAGATAGACCTCCAGCCCCCGCGCTTTGAGATCGGCGATCGCCGAGACGACGCTCAGATCATCCGGCGTCCCGCCATAGGCCGGCCCGCCGTCGCGGCGGCTGACCAGATGGGCGTGCGCCCGTGATACGCCCGATACCGACCATGGACTGCTTTCGGCATTGCGCGCCTGCACTTCGACACCGGGCACGATTCGGCAATTGCCGGCCCGCAGGTCCGTTCCGAACCAGGAGACGACAAGTGCCACCCGCTTGAGGTTCGGACAGACCGCCGTCAGCTCGCTGATCGAACCGTCCCAGTCGGTCAGCCCCTGCAGGCTGTTGCGGTTGAGCAGCCGGCCGCTTCCCGCACCGGTCTTTTCCGAGACCGCCACGGTCCGGTAGCCATGCTCCGTCGCCCCAGGAATGATGCAGACCGCCTGGACCTGCTCCTCCAGCTCTCCGACCGCCCGCACCACCTCGAACTGCATCAGCGGGATGCGGTTGCCGTAGCTGTCGAGCGGCAGCCGCTCAAACACGACGTAGGCGAGCCCGCGATAGGCCGGCGCCATGCCCGTTCCCTGCTTGGCCTCGATCAGCGGATCGGGCAGCTGTTCAGTGTCACCGGGATAGAACCGCATCTCGATCGCCGTCAGGTCGAGTTCCTTGCCGTCGGCCCATATGCGCCTGATGCAGGCAACAGGGCCCTCGCAGAGCCCGACCGCGAAATTGGCGAAGTAGCGGAACGTCTCGACCTTCGGCCCCGACGAGGACTTGCCCCCCGTCCGTTCGGTGGTCACCACTTCCTCGAAACGAGTCGCCCAGATCATCGTCCCGCCGATGCGCACCGCGCCATAGACCCGGTTGATCGACGTCCCCTCGTCGGCGCCGGGAATCCGTGCCGTCGAAAGCCGCGCACCACGTACCGTCTGGCCGCCGCCGATTAGCGCCCGGTCGAGCGCATTGCCCGCCAGCGCCCCCGCCGCCCGGCCGATGATCGCGCCCACGGGACCGAAAACGCTGCCCAGCGCGGCACCCGCCGCCTGAAGAAGGAGAGTGGCCATGCAAACCTCGCAGCGAGTCGCCAGCGCCGCTTACACGGCACTTGATTTTTCCCGCAATGATTGTGTTGGATTGCTGCAGTCGTGAGCAGAAGCGGAAGCGCCGAGACCAGCCGTCGTACTGGAGAGGATGGGCCTCTCCAGCCTCGGCAAGGGCCTTGCTCTCGATCAAGGAGGTGATGCGATGTGGTTCTCGCCACTTGGTATCACGCTTAGTCTTCGGAAAACCCGGACGGGCTGGTCAATAGCCATCCGGGTCATATTCCAAAGGTAAGCAACGGGTAGGCGGAGCGCGAACTCCGCTCACCACTCCTGAAACATACAGGTATGCGCTTCAATTTTCAAGTTTCGGCACAACCTCCGGGAACCGGAACACCGCCGTTACCCGCCGCCGCCAACTCGGCACCAAGACCGAACGGATCACGGCCGCCTGCTCATAGGCATGGATGAAACTCTTCTCCCCGGCAAAGATGCCGGCATGTTTGGCCGCTACATCCGGCCGCCAGCGAAACAGCAGCAGATCGCCCGGCATCATCGCCTCCACCGGAACCGGCGCACCGAAATGCCGTAGCGCTGCATCGAGCAGCCGGTCCTCGCCACTCCGCTCGGCCCAGTCGCGCGCATAGGGCGGCGGCATCTCCGGCTCGATGCCGTAGAGCTCCCGCCAGATACCGCGGATCAGCCCCAGGCAGTCGCAGCCGATGCCTTTGGCAGACGCCTGGTGCCTGTAGGGCGTGCCGATCCAGCTCTCGACGGCCGAAAGCGCCCGTTGGTTGATTGCAGTCATTTGAAGAGCGCGCTCCCGTCATGGATCCTGCCGCCATCCGCATAGGTATAGGCAAAGTCGGCGCCCGGCATATGCGGGAAGCCGCGGAAATTCCGCTGGTTGGCGAACTTGGTCCGGCAGGTGCCGAACGCCTTGTCGCAACCCGCCGTCAACAGCACCCGGCACCCCGCGTCCGGCGCCCGCGCCACCGGCAGCCACAGCGTCACCTCGACCTCGGCTCCCGCCGCGCCATGCGCCTCGATATCCAGCCGTTCGCCGGCGTTTTCCCCGTCGAGAAACGCAATCGTCCCATAGCGAAAAAACCCATCCGGAAAGGCGCTCAGCCCCGATACGGCGATCCGTGTCGCATCGATGACCGCAGCCAGCACGCCCTCGCGGCAAAACTGACTTTGCGTCACATCGATCCCGCATCTGACATCGCCGAGCGCCGCATCGCAGCGGCGACCATAGAGCCGTCCCTGCGGCTGGTTCAGCCGGTGCGTGAAACTGCGCAGCTCGGCGCGAAACTGCCCGCCGCTGCGCGTCACTTCGCCGATCTCCTGCACCTTCAGCAGCAGATGCTGATCCGGCATCGCCCAGTTGACCAGAAACACCTCGACGCGCGCGCCATCATAAAGCCCGCGCTGCAGATCCGCCTCGCTGATCGCCGCATTCGAAAAACCGCCGGTCACCTCACTGGTCGCCGCAGGCAGGCCCGTATTCTCCTCGGTACCACTTGCCGAAAAGCCGCTGGCCGCCAGAAACACCGTGCCTGCGAAAGTGAGGTCGTGGTCATGCTCGCTAAAGCCCAGCACCACGCCATCGCTGCGCGTCACGCGCCAGGCATGGCAGACCGTCGTCGCATCGCCATCGAGATGCGCCCTGAGTTCCGAACCGATTGTCCTCATGGCAGGATCTCCGTCAGCGGAATGGCCGGGATTCGCCCGGCGTTGAAGGCAGTCAGGTTCACGTCGATCCGCCCGGTCGCAAAGCGCACCGGCACATCGAACTCAAAGCCCGCGGTCACCCGCGCCCCGGCCGCCGGAATGCTGCCCGGCAGAAAGGTCACGATCCCCGCCGCCACGTCGCAAAGGTAGCTGGTTCCGGCCATCACGACCCCATCGATGGCAATCACCACGCTGCCAGCCACGGGCTTCGCAATCCGCCGCGCATTGCTTGCCGCCGCATCGCCATAGATCTTCACCAGCTGAAACGCCGCCTTCGCCCCGTCGCCGGTGCCCAGCATCTGGTCGAGCGCAGTTACCGGCTGGTCAGGCCTTCCGGATTTCCAGTCAAGCGGATCGCGGAAACGGAAGCCATAGAGCTCGCCGCTCCGCGCCTCGAAAAATTCCAGCACCTCGTAAAGGTCGCCGGCCGAGCGAACGCCCGACCCGGCATCGTAGCTCCGCCGCGCATCGCGCCAGCGGCTGTTGCGGCTTTCGCGGCCGTTCGACAGATTGACGATATCGGTCCGCCGCACCGGCCCGCCGCTCGTCGAAAGCGACAGCCGCAACGGAAATCGCACCTCATGAAACCCGCTCATCTCAGCCTCACAGATTGCGCTGGCCGCGCATCGCCGTGCGCGCCAGCATCGCCAAAATCTGCGCCTCGCTCTTCTGGAAGCTCTGCGCATCGGTGGCCGTCACATTGAAGACGATCTGAGTCCCGCCGCCGCCCGCTGCCGCCACGCCCAGCGCCCCATCCGGCCCGCGCCTCAGCGGCAGGATCGCCTCGCTGCCCGCCTCGCCCATCAGCCCGACATTGCCGCCGAGAGGGAAATAGCTCGGCGCCGAAACCACCCCGCCATCGGCGAAGGGCACGATCTTGCCAAGTCCACCCGCAAGCCCGGATACGGCGCCGCCGATCAGCCCCTCCAGCGGCTTCATTCCCGCCGAAAGCGCGATATCGGCCAGCCGTTTTCCAAGCCCGCGCAGGATATCGTCGAGCCCCTTGCCGCCGCTGACGGCGCTTCGGAGCGCACCGCTGAGCGCCGATCCGAAAGACCGCGACCGGCCCTCCAGATCCTCAAGCGCGCGGCGCAGTTCATCGGCCTGCCCGGCCATCTGGCCAAGCCCGGTATCGTCACCTTCCATCGATGTCTCCTGAAAACTGTGAAGCTCAGCCCCGTTGTGGCATCGCCGAAAGCGCCAGCCGCAGGATCTCGCCCATCTGCACATGGCTGACGCCGCGGCCAGCCCGCAGCGCCGTTGCCGAGCGGTGCACGATGACGAGATCGAGCTCCGGCAGCACGATCAGATACTGCCCGCCCCAACCGCTGGCGTAAAACATCGGCACATGCACCGCTATCGGATCGTCTTCGGCATCCGCCTTCGTCACCCACCAGAGCAATCCATACGCACGCCCGGCGCCAACCTCCGAATGCGGCCGCGTGCTTTCCCGCACCCAGCTCTGCGGCACGAGCTGCTTTGCGCCCCACCGCCCATGCCGGAGATAGAGAAGCCCGACGCGCGCCAGATCCCGCGCCGACATCTGGATCTTGTAGACCGGATGCATGGACTCCGGCCCGTTCTGAAACCACCCGTCACCCGGCGCACAATCCTGCATGCGCAATGGCTTCACCAGGCGGGACGCAAGCGCCTCCAGCACATTCTCGCAGGTCGCCCGCTCGACGATCGTACCGAGAACGTTGAAATCCCAGTTGTTGTAGAACCAGTGCGTTCCAGGCGGATCGCTGCCCCTGTCGGGCCTGCCGTCCGCCGTATCGTAGACCGACGGCAGGTAGACGCCCGAGCGTGCGCGCAGTAGATCCATGACCGTCGCCTTGCGCTCACTCGCCGTCAGCGGCGTCATGTCGTCAATATTGAAATCGGCAAGCGTCTGCTGCGGATCGATCCGTCCTTCGGCAATCAGCATGCCGTAGATCACATTGACGAGGCTCTTGCGCACCGATGCGACGCTCGACTTGAAGGCGATGTCGCCCCAGCGGTAGATCAGACGCCCGTCCCGGACGATCATGAATGCGCTGCTTTCGCCCTTTGCCAGTTCAGCGGAGAGCATGTCCAGCCGCTCGCTCGACCAGCCGAACATCTCCGCCGGCCGCTCGTCCCAATCCGTGAAGGGAAAGGTGATCGTTCCCTTCGCAAAGATACCGTCCGCCTGCCCCATCTCAGCTCCGAATCCGGTGACCTCGGGATCATAGCATGAGGCCGTCATCCCACCCCATCCGGAAACTGCGCCATCATTTCAGCCAGCCCGTCGCGCGAAAACCCCGCGGCCCGCGGCACCATTCCACCGGCCGCGGCGAAAAACTCGACGGGCGTCATCGCCCAGAAAGCATCGGGAGAAAGCCGCAGCAGGCAGAGACCGGTATGCAACACGCGCGCCCAGGGAAATGGCCCGGCGCGTGCTGCGGTCCCGCCCGCTGCGGCTAGAGGGGGCGGAGGGAGGAGCCGCCTGCCTCTGTCTGCGGTTCTGCAAAAGTCGCGATCAGCAATTCGCCGACGACAGCCGCAAAACCGGCAATGCCGCCCTCGACGCTCGCCTCGGCAACGTCCTGATCGGAATAGAGATTGCCGCCGCCGCGAAGCCCGGCGCCAATGATGCGGATCATGTCCTCAGCCTTCAGCCGCCCGGCCGAAAACCGCTCGGCGAGCCCTGTGAGATCGTCGGCCGCGAAAGCCGTCTCCAGCTCGGCCAGTGCCCCGAGCGTCAGGCACAAGATCCGCCGCTCGCCATCGACGACCGCCTCGATCTCGCCGCGCCTGCGGTTCGCCCTCGCCCCCGCCGCCCGCATCAGAGCGCCCCGAAGGTCAGTGCACCGGCCGATTCCAGCGCCAGCTCGAACAGAATCTCGCCGTCATGCTGCCCGGAATACTCGAGCGCCGTCACCTGGAATGCTCCGGTCACGCTGCCGAAATCGGGCACGACGATCTGCCAGTTCAAGATCGACGCATTGAAGAACGCGCCCCGCACCAGCCCGTCTGACGCTGCATCCTTGAAGATACCGGCGCCCGAAACCGAAGCCCGCTGCACGCCCGCCCCGCCCAGCAACTCCCGCCATCGCCCGGCGCTCTCCGCATCGGTCACATCGACCGTCTCGGCATTGAACGCCAGCCGCTTCGACCGCAGCCCCGCCACCGTCTCGTAACCCGTCCCATTGTGGATCTTCAACAGCAGATCCTTGCCCTTCTGCGCCACCATGCCCTTGCCCTCCTGAAACCCGAACCGCCTGCCCAAACCACGCATCCGCGCGTCTGCGCGGCGAGAGAACCACGTCACACAGCAACCGGAGCCCCTCATCCGCCCTTCGGGCACCTTCTCCCCGCGGGGAGAAGGGAAGTACCGCGACGCCGAGCCATGAAAGGAAGTCAAGCTCGCGGTTTCCCCTTCTCCCCTGGGGGA
This sequence comes from Hyphomicrobiales bacterium, assembly GCA_900465675.1. Lineage (GTDB taxonomy): Bacteria > Pseudomonadota > Alphaproteobacteria > Rhizobiales > Rhizobiaceae > Rhizobium. The sequence continues at coordinate 84,810 of UBJR01000024.1, forward strand.
GAGCGACTGTCTTCG
>UBJR01000042.1 GCA_900465675.1 Hyphomicrobiales bacterium
TTTTGTAACAGATTGATTTGAAAAGAGGATTCTCGTGTGAATTATTCACAGTCTCGCCCTTTACAGCGCTCTCCCGCCGAAAATCTTTATCAACCGGTCAAAAAATCGCTTTCCGCCCCTCCGGAAACCGCAAAAGCCTGCGGAAACAGCCTGATCCTCACCGATATAATCCACGGAATGCTAAAGAACCGGCTTCGCAAAGCCGCCATCGGCGCGGAACCTAATCCGTCCTGCGGTGTTCTCTCACCATTGCAGGAAAGGAGACCATTATGGCAGCCAATACCGATGACATCCGTTCGTCCGTCAGCAAGGACATCGCTTCCCTCCAGCAGGAAGTGTCACGTTTGCAGAAGATGATATCCGCCCAGGGCGCCGAAGCCTATTATGAAGTCCGCGACCGCGCCGGCAAGGCGTATGACGACGCGCTTCCGAAGGCCAAGAATGCGGTCGCGCAGATCCGTGCCGAAGGCGTTGCCGCAGCAGGTGCGGCCCGCGAGCACCCGGCAGCCACCACCACGGCGCTGGCGCTTGTCGGCGCGCTCGGCTTTCTCGCCGGCTATCTCTTGAGCGGCCAGCAACAGCCGCCGCAGCGCAACTGGTGGCGCTGATACCGCGACGCACAATAACTATGACTTTTTACGGACCTTGGTGATCTTAAATTCGCCAAGGTCCGTAAATACTTATGTCTTATAAAAACCTATTTTTAATGCCAGATATTCAAGCATAATAAGGAGGGAGGAAATGATCATGGAAAACAGGAAGACGAACTGCATCGTCGAGGTCAGCGTCAATAGCGCAAACGGCCGTCGCGCGATCGGCATCATGAACATGCAGCAGGCTCTCGACCTGCCTGAAATGGCAAGTCTGTCCTATACGCATCCCGACCCTGTGAAGGCTGCAGCCGGCATTACCATCAGCCGTCAGGAACTCGCTGGTTTCCTGGCCTATCATTGACCGGCACGACGACGCTCAGACTACCTTTTTAGACGGCGCTCTCCGCGCCGCTGGTTTTTGACGTCCGCTCTTATACTGCAATTCCTGAAATTCTCTGGATTTTGACCGCCCATGCTGGCGCCCGTTTGCCGTTCGTGCCAAGAACCTTCGCCATGAATGGAAGAAGGACAGCGCGTTGAAGGAACGGCGCCCACCGCAGAAACTGCGTGACCGCGCCCGGCCCGGCCCCGATGCCAGCGGCAAGCGGGTCACCCTGCCCCGCGCCCTGTCGAAGCTCGGCTTCTGTTCCCGCACCCAGGCGGAGCGTCTGATTGCCGACGGGCGGGTGCTCGTCGACGGGCGCAAGATCACCGATGCCAGCGCCTGGGTCGATCTCTCGACGGCCAAGATATCGGTCGACGGCACGGCGATCGCCGCCGAAGACAAGATCTACCTGATGCTGAACAAGCCGCGCGGCCTGGTGACCACCCGCCACGATCCCGAGGGGCGGCCGACCGTCTACGACTGCCTGAAGGATTTCGACGCCCCGCATCTGTCGCCGGTCGGCCGTCTCGACAAGGCCAGCGAAGGCCTGCTGCTGTTCACCAACGACACCAAATTCGCCCAGACGCTTCTCGACCCGATCACCCACGTGACCAAGACCTATCATGTGCAGGTCGGCAGGATCATGGATGGCGAACTTCTGGCGGAGATGACCTACGGCGTGCGCCATGACGGCGAGTTGCTGAAGGCGACCTCGGCAACACTGCTGCGCAGCGGCGATCGCAACTCCTGGATCGAGGTCGAACTCGACGAGGGCCGTAACCGCCAGATCCGCCGCATGCTGGAGGCGCTCGATACGGAATGCCTACGGCTCGTGCGCGTGGCGATTGGCGGACTTGAGCTCGGTGAATTGCCGAAGGGCGCCGTCCGGGCATTGACCGAGACCGAGCTTCGCGATCTGCGCCGCCGCACCGGCATGGAAAAGACAAGACGGGATTGAACCGCAGCATGACCATGGCCCCCCACGACTTCTGGCAGGAGATCCACGGCCCCGGCAGCTTCGAAGCATCCGGCACTTTCACTGATTTCTATGTTGCCGGGCTCGAGGACGGCCGGCAGCTTCGTCTGCCGATCCGCATGCTTGCGGATGGCGAACACGCGCTGGCCTCGCTGATCGTCAACCAGGCGAGCTTTACCGTTCTTGATACGCTGGCCGCGGCGCTGGCAGCAAAGCTTGCAGCCTTCGAACCCGACGTGATCGCCGGCCTGCCGACGCTTGGCCTGACGCTTGCAGCAGCCGTCGCCCAGAAGCTCGGCCATGCGCGCTATGTGCCGCTCGGCACCTCCCGCAAATTCTGGTATCGCGATGAGCTGTCCGTCGAGCTCTCGTCGATCACCACGCCCGGCCAGCAGAAGCGTCTCTATATAGATCCGCGCATGCTGCCTTTGCTCGAAGGCCGCCGTGTCGCCTTGATCGACGACGTCATATCGAGCGGCGCCTCGATCGTCTCGGGCTTGAACCTCCTTAGCGCCTGCAGCATCGAACCTGTGGCGATCGGTGCGGCGATGCTGCAATCGGATCGCTGGCGAGGCAGGCTGGCAGCAATGGGGCCGCATTGGCCGGCCCGGACGATCGGCGTGTTTTCGACGCCGATATTGAAAAAGACGGCCGACGGCCGCTGGCGCGTTCCGGCTCCCTGATCACCGCCGCCAACGCGGCCGATCCTGAGGATTATGCGATCTTTCTCCCGCCTCTCTCTATACAGCCGCGCCCGGACCGCTACATTCGGCTGACGGTTGCAACGCGAGCCTGCCCATGAATGTCGAGCAAGCCTCTCTGCTGGTCCTCCTCGCTGCGATGCTCGTTCTGTTTTCTCTCGATCGTTTCCGCATCGAAGTCGTGGCGATCGGCGGATTGCTGGCCGGATTTCTTCTGAAGCTCTACCCGGCAGAGGCGGTCTTTTCGGGCTTTGCAAGCCCTGTCGTCATCACCGTTGTCGAAATACTGCTGATCGTTCAGGTCCTGGCGCAGGCGAAATTCTTCGACGGGTTGGCCCAGCGTTTTCAATCGGCCGGCTGGCCGAATGCCGCTGTCATCGCCGCACTTGCGGGGATCACCGGCTTCATCTCGATCTTTATGAACAATATCGGCGCCTTCGCCATCATGCTGCCTGCGACCCTGCGCGCCGGAACGGTGCTGCAGATCCCAAGGCGCCGGCTGGTCATCCCGATTTCCTTCGCCGCACTGCTCGGCGGCCTGGTGTCGCTGATCGGCACGCCGGCCAATCTGCTCGTCAGCGATGCCCTGTCAAAGGCGACGGGAACTGGGTTCCGTTTCTTCGATTTCGCCTATGCGGGCTTGCCGGTGGCAATTGCCGGGATTCTCCTTGTCTCCGCCCTCGCCGTCCGGCTGTTCCCGGAAACCGAAGGCGACGTCTCGGCGCCGCCGCCCGCGACCCGCCGCATCGTCGCAGAGCGAGAAATCCCGGTCACCTCGCCGCTCGCCGGCACACGGCTGGCCGATTGCCCCGAGCGTTTCGGGCTGCAACCGCATGCTTTGATCCGCGGCGGCACTTTCGTCTTCGGCAGCCTGACGCAATCGGTGGTCACTGCGGGAGACATACTGCTTGCCGAAGGTGCTGACGCCGTCTTTTCGGATCTGGAGGCAGAGGGAGCCCTTGCGGCACCCATCCATCCGAACGGGCTGCAGACCGATTTTGCCCGCAGCGAGGCCGTCGTGATGCCCGAAAGCACGCTGATCGGCTCGCGCATCAGCTCGCTCGACGTCTTCCGCAATCGGGGCGTTTCGGTCACCTCGCTCTCGATGCGTTCGCCACGCATCGAAGGCCGCTTCGAGGATCTGCAGCTGTCGATCGGCGACATCCTGGTTCTGGAAGGCACGCGGGATGCGATCTCCGAGGCGCTCGAGGAATGCGAATGCCTGCAGCTGGCGACGCAACCGGCAACAAGCAGCGTCAAGGGATCGTGGCGCCCTTTCGCGATCTTCGCCGCCGGTGTCGCACTCTCGGCCTTCGGCCTGCTGCGGCCCGAGATCGCCTTTGCCGCCGTCGTCTTCGCACTGGCCGTGACCCGCTTTCTCAACATCCGCCAGGCAATGGCCGATATCAATTGGCCGATCGTCATCATGCTGGCCGCAATGATCCCGATCGGCTCGGCGGTGGCGACGACTGGCACCGCCGAAGTGCTGGCACACTGGCTGAGCCTCGCCGTGCCGATTTCGATGCCGATTGCCGGTATCGCGCTGCTGCTCTTCATCGCCATGGCGCTGACGCCCTTCGTCAATAATGCTACGGTCGCGATCGTGCTCAGCCCGATCGCCCTGGAATTCGCCGCTGCCGCCCATCATCCCCCGGCTGCCTATCTGATCGTCGTGGCCGCCGGGGCCTCGCTGGATTTCCTGACGCCCTTCGGCCATCACAATAATACGCTGGCGATGAGCATCGGCAGCTACCGGGTTTCGGACTTCCTGCGCGCCGGTGGCCCACTCGCACTGCTCGGATATATAATGACGGTGCTGATCGTCGCGGCCGTCTGGCTTTGACCGCCATTTGCTTGACATCGCCCGCAATGAAACTAGAGCAGGGATGAACCCCTCCGACAAAGGAATGCTGAGCCCGTGCGAATCCTATCCGAAGCCCATTTCCCCGAACTGCCGAACTACTACCGCGGCAAGGTGCGCGAAAATTACGATCTTCCGGATGGCAGCCGCATTATCATCAGCACCGATCGCCTCAGCGCCTTCGACCGCATCCTCACCTGCATTCCCTACAAGGGCCAGGTGCTGACGCAGACCGCCCGCTACTGGTTCGAGGCGACAAAGGACATCTGCCCGAACCACGTCATCGCCTATCCCGATCCGAATGTCGTCGTCGGCAAGCGGCTTGACATCCTGCCGGTCGAAGTCGTAGTGCGCGGCTATCTGGCCGGCACCACGGGCACGTCGATCCTCACTCTTTATAAGAAGGGCGAGCGCCAGATGTACGGCATCACCCTTCCCGACGGCATGCGCGACAACCAGATCCTGCCGGAACCGATCATCACGCCGACCAGTAAGGAATTCGATGGCGGCCACGACGCGCCGCTGACACCCGCCGAAATCACCGGCAAAGGACTGCTGACGCAGGAGCAGTGGGACACGCTGTCGAAATACGCGCTGGCGCTCTTTGCCCGCGGTCAGGAAATGGCGGCCAAGCGTGGCCTGATCCTCGTCGACACCAAATACGAGTTCGGCACCGACGCCCAGGGCAACATCATCCTCGCGGACGAGATCCATACGCCCGACAGCAGCCGCTACTGGCTGGCCGATAGCTATCAGGCCGCATTCGAAAGCGGCGGCCGCCCGACCAGCTTCGACAAGGACTTCGTCCGCGCTTGGGTCGCCGACCGGTGCGACCCCTACAAGGACGAGATCCCGGAAATCCCGGCCGATCTGATCGAGCAGACCTCGGCCGTCTACATCAAGGCCTATGAGGCGATCACCGGAAAGACCTTCGTCCCCGATGACAGCGGCGAAACGCCCCTCGCCCGTGTGCGCACCAACCTCGCGCCCTATTTCGCCTGAGCATCTGAGCCCGGCCTGCAGAGATGCTTGCAGGCCGGGCTTCGATCGCGCTAGCATTGAATGAAAGCGAGCCGGCAAAGACCGGCAGGGGGCTGAATGGCACGCAGGCCGCGACGAAAGGCCGAAGAGACTCGCGCCGACATCCTGTCGATGGCAGAGATGCTGTTTCGTGAACGGGGCTATGTCGCCGTCTCGATCGCCGATATCGCGACCGCCCTCGGCATGTCGCCTGCCAATGTCTTCAAGCATTTCCATTCCAAGACGGCGCTGGTCGATGCCATCGCCGAAATCCATCTCGGAACGATGGCCGACCGCTTCGGCTCCGTCGACGGCGAGATGCTGCCCAAGGAGCGGCTGCAGCGTTTCGTGCTCCGCCTGCTCGACAGCCATCTGCAGGATATCAAGGACAACCCCTATATCTTCGAGATGGTCCTGACGACCATCGAAGCCAAGTTCGAGGCGGGAAACCGCTACCGGGAGCGGATCGAGCAGAGGCTCCAGCAGATCATCCAGGATGGTGTCGCCTCCGGCGCCTACCGCTGTGCCGACCCGCATCGTGCCGCAATCACCGTCGCCGACGTCCTGGCGTGCGTCCTTCATCCGGTGCTGATTGCACGCGATGACAAGGACACGCTCGTTCACAAAGCACACGATATCGTTTGTTTTGTTGATACCGCACTGCAAAATAGCGCTTGCTAAGTGACGATTCCTGACATACGTCACTTCGGAAAGCTTTTCTTAAATTCGGATTGATGGCATTTGAATCCGGATCAACCAGCCTTTTAATATGTCGCTTGTTGCCGGCCGGAAGGCTGGTCCGGTCTGTGAATGCCATCTGCATCAAGGAATTCAGAATGATACGGCGTGCCCTCCTCATCACCTCGGCTCTGGCAATTGGCGGACTGCTCGCAGCCTGCAGCGATAGCGGCAACAAGCAGGGAGCCGCCGGCGCTGGCGCGGCAGGGGCTGCCCAGCAGACTTCGCCCGTCGGCGTTGTCGCACTCACCAAGGCGAATTACCCGGTGACGACGATCCTGCCCGGCCGTGCCGAAGCCTTCCAGACCGCAGATATCCGCCCGCAGGTCAGCGGCATCATCCGTGAAATCGCCTTCCGCGAAGGCGGCGAAGTCAAGAAGGGCGACCTTCTCTACCAGATCGACGATGCACCCTATATCGCCACGGTCGAGCAGGCTACGGCGGCGATTGCCAAGGCGGAAGCCAGCGTTCCGAGCGCCCAGAGCAATCTCGACCGCTACCAGCGCCTCGTCGGCAGCGGTGCGACACAGATCGAATATGAAACCGCCAAGACGACGCTGCTCCAGGCCCAGGCTGAAGTCGCCTCCGCCAAGGCGTCGCTGGCTTCGGCGCAGATCGATCTCGACCACACCAAGATCGTCGCTCCCTTCGATGGCGTCATCGACCAGACCGCCTACAATGTCGGCAACGTCGTCGCCGCCAACCAGACGACGGCGCTGACGACGGTTCGCCAGCTCGACCCGATCTACATTTCGCTGACGGAATCGAGCACCAATCTCCTGAAGCTCCGCGATGCGATCGCATCCGGTGAAGTGAAGGGTGAAGGCGCCAACGTCGCCTTCCGCGTCATCCTGGAGAATGGCAAGGAGTATAATCAGAAGGGCAAGCTCGATATGTCGAAGCAGATCGTCAGCGAGACGACCGGCACCTTCATCATCCGCGTGCTCTTCCCGAACCCCGACCGCGTCATTCTGCCCGGCATGTATGTCCGCGCCACCGTCGAGCTCGGCTCGGAAAACGGCTATGCGCTGCCCCAGCTCGCAACCAGCCGCGATGCCAACGGCCGCCTGACGGCGCAATTCGTCTCGGCCGACGGCAAGGTCGAAAGCCGCGTCTTCGAAGACGCGACTCCCTCCAACAACGCGTGGCTCGTCACGCAGGGCATCAAGGACGGCGACCAGCTGATCGTCAGCGGTCTGCAGTCCATTACGCCAGGCATGCCGGTGAAGCCGGTTCCCATGAAAATCAATGAAAACGGTGTGGTCGTGGCTGCTGAGCAGCCTGCGGCCGGTGACGCTCAGAAGCCCGCCGCGAAGTAAGTCGCGACGCCTTTCACAGTGATCCAAGCCGCACAGGAATAAACTGATGGCCAAGTTCTTCATCCGACGCCCGATCTTTGCGTGGGTCATCGCGATCACCATCATGCTCGCGGGCCTGCTCGGCATCTATACGCTGTCGATTTCGCAATACCCTGACATCGCCCCGACCACGGTGCGCATCAACGCCACCTATCGCGGCGCCAGCGCCGAAACCGTCGAGAAATCGGTGACGACGATCATCGAAAAAGGCATGACCGGCCTCGACGATCTCACCTACATGACCTCGACCTCGTCGACCGGCTCGGCCAGCATCTCGCTGACCTTCGGCAACAGCGTCGATGCCGATATCGCCCAGGTGCAGGTGCAGAACAAACTGCAGCTGGTCCAGTCACAGCTGCCGGGAGACGTCATCGACGCCGGCATCAGTGTCACGCGCTCCACCTCGAGCATCCTGCTCGTCGGCTCGCTGGTTTCGACCGATGGCAAGCGCTCCTCCGTCGATCTCGGCAACATCGTTTCGAACTCGATCGAAGATCAGGTGCAGCGCCTCGAAGGCGTCGGCAGCATCAATATCTTCGGTTCCGGCTACGCCATGCGCGTCTGGCTGGATCCTTACAAACTGCAGAAGTTCCAGCTGACGCCAAGCGATGTGACCTCGGCCATCGAGGCGCAGAACACGCAGGTTTCCGTCGGCTCGCTCGGCGCTCAGCCGACCACCGAAGGCCAGCAGCTGAACGTCACGATCACCGCCCAGAGCCAGCTGACGACGGTCGCCGATTTCGAGCACATCATCCTGAAGGTCGAGAAGGACGGATCGACGGTGCGCCTCAGCGACGTCGCCCGCATCGAGATCGGCCAGGAAAGCTACGGCGGCTCTTCGCGCTACAATGGCCAGCCCTCGACCGGCTTCGCGGTCAACCTGGCGATCGGCGCCAACGCCATCGATACGGCCGCCCGCGTCCGTGAATCGCTCGAAAGCATCAGTGGCTCGCTGCCCGAAGGCGTCGAAATCACCTATCCCTACGACACGACGCCCTTCGTCGAGTTGTCGATCGAAAAGGTCGTCCACACCCTGATCGAAGCGATCGTGCTTGTCTTCGTCGTGCTGCTGATCTTCCTGCAGAACCTGCGCGCCACGCTGATCCCGACGATCGCCGTGCCCGTCGTTCTGCTCGGGACCTTCGGCATCCTTGCGGCGACAGGCTATTCGATCAATACGCTGACAATGTTCGCCATGGTTCTGGCGATCGGTCTGCTCGTCGACGACGCCATCGTCGTCGTCGAGAACGTCGAGCGCATCATGTCGGAAGAGAAGCTCTCGCCGCTCGAAGCGACCGAGAAGTCGATGGGTGAAATCACCGGTGCCATCATCGGTATCGCGCTGGTTCTGACCGCCGTCTTCATTCCGATGGCCTTCTTCGGCGGCTCGACCGGCATCATCTACCGGCAGTTCTCGATCACCATCGTCTCGGCGATGCTGCTGTCTGCTCTCGTCGCCATCGTGCTGACGCCGGCGCTTTGCGCCACGATGCTGAAGCCGGTCAACGAGCACAAAAAGAACCGCGTCGGCGACTGGTTCAACCGCAACTTCACCCGTTCCACCAACGGTTACGTCCGCACCATCGGCTACCTGCTGAAGCGGCCGGTCCGCGTCATGCTGTTGTTCCTGATCGTCGGCGGCGGATGTGCCTATCTGTTCACGAAACTGCCGAGCTCCTTCCTGCCGCAGGAAGACCAGGGCGTATTGCTGACAATCGTCACCACGCCGCCAGGCTCCACCTCTCAGCAGACCCAGGCCGTCGTCGAGAAGGTCGAGAAATATTACCGCGAGAACGAGAAGGACGCCGTCGATTCGGTCTTCGGCGCCCTTGGCTTCGGTTTCAACGGTTCGGGCCAGAACAGCGCGATCGTCTTTACCAAGCTCAAGGACTTCTCGCTGCGCACCGACGAGAACCTGCATGCGCAGGCCGTCGTCAACCGTGCGCTTAAGAACTTCTTTACCATCCGCGAGGCGCAGGTCTTCGCGCTGTTGCCGCCGGCCATCCAGGGCCTCGGCGTATCCAGCGGCTTCTCCATGTATCTCGTCGATACCGGCGGCCATGGCACCCAAGCGCTCGATGCGGCATCGAAGCGGCTGATCCAGATGGGCAACAGCAGCGGCAAGATCGTCGCTCTGCGCAGCAACAACAAGGAAGTCGAACCGCAGATGAAGATCATCATCGATCAGGAAAAGATCGGTGCGATGGGCGTCGATATAGCCTCGGTCAATTCGATGCTGTCGATCATCTTCACCGGCCGCGACGTCAACGACTTCACACTGAACGGCGAGATCAAGCCCGTCTACGTGCAGGGCGACGCGCCCTTCCGCATGCAGCCGAGCGATCTCGATCACTGGTATGCCCGCAATACGGCTGGCGAAATGGTGCCCTTCTCCGCCTTCACCACGACGGAATGGGCAAAGGGCGCCCCCTCGCTTGCCCGCTTCAATGCGGTCAGCGCCATCCCGCTCGACGGCGCCTCGGCGCCGGGCGTCAGCTCGGGTGACGCGATGAACGAGATGGAAGCGCTGACGGCGCAGCTGGGCGGCGGCTATACCGTTGCCTGGCAGGGGATTTCCTATCAGGAGCGGCTCTCCGGCTCGCAGGCGCCGATTCTCTACGCGATCTCGATTCTCGTCGTCTTCCTGTGCCTTGCAGCGCTTTACGAAAGCTGGTCGATCCCGTTCTCGGTGATCATGGCCGTACCGGTCGGCGTGCTCGGCGCGCTTGCTGCGGCAACGCTCTTCGGCCAAGCCAACGACGTCTACTTCAAGGTCGGCCTGCTGACGACGATAGGACTAGCGGCGAAGAATGCGATTCTCATCGTCGAGTTCGCCAAGGACCGCATGGAGACGGGGATGAGTCTTCTGGAGGCGACTCTCGAAGCGGCAAGGCTGCGCCTGCGGCCGATCATCATGACCTCGCTCGCCTTCATCCTCGGCGTCGTGCCGCTGGCGATCGCGACCGGCGCCGGCTCGGCAGCCCAGAACGCCATCGGTGTCGGCGTTCTCGGCGGCATGCTGGCGGCAACCGCGCTCGGCATCTTCTTCGTTCCGTCCTTCTTTGTGGTCATCCGCAGGGTCTTCTCGCGGCGCAAAAATGAGGCGGGAGTGTGATAAAAATACACTGCCAGAATGGCTGACTCATTGATACATTGCCGCGGAACTGCTTCGGCATGGTGTATCTCGTTGGCACGGAGCGCGGCCGATTGCGAAGCATGATGCTTCGGACAAGAAATTTAGAACTTGGTCGAGTTACAGGAAGAACATTGCATGGTATCTCTTCGTTATGCCACACCGGCATTGATGCTTTTGTTGGCCGGCTGTGTGAGCGGTCCGGATCATGT
>UBJR01000017.1 GCA_900465675.1 Hyphomicrobiales bacterium
CACATCAAAATCGCATAATCAACATTATGGAACTCACTGCAGCAGGAGCCGGCGGTGGCACGTCGGGAGATGACGGATGGCCATAACGTTATCTAGGATTGCAGCGATACCGGGCTGCCCCTGCGGCAGCATCCGATTGCCTTCCTCCGCGAGGATCTTTCGGCGCGCAACATCATCACCTGCGCCGATGCGGTGAGCGCTCGCGACGTGCGATGGGTCTATACGACCGGCCTTGTCCTCGTGCGCCAAAAGCCGGGATCCGCAAAAGGCTTCATGTTCATCACCATCGAGGACGAAACCGGCCCGCCAACCCTGTCGTCTGGCCGACGCTGTTCGAGAAGCGCTGGCAGGTCGGTCATCTCGTTGCCCATCAGCTGTTCGACCTGTCTGGCGATCTCGACCTCGCCGATCGCGACGAGGCCTTCAGATTGCCGGCCGGCCGCGGCGACGCTTTTGCTGAGGGCCGGATCCGCGGGATACACCGAAGCCGGTCATCGCTCCGCGCGATATGTTCGTTCCGGACCTTCATATCGACACACTGAAGATCAAGGCGCGGAATTTTCACTGATAGCGGTGCGGTTGCGTGAATTAAGGACCCCTGCTGTTTTTCACGATTGCTGAACGTTGAAGTCGATGGTTCTGTTTCTTCGACGACAACAGCAGCGCTGCCGGAACAGCCGATCAAAAGAATCATGGACGCAGTTCGATCGTCATTGTACGTATGTATGACGTACAATGATCCATCTGCTAACTTGACGTGTACGTCGTTTAGACGTACATACATAATGACACTATTATCCTGACCAGGAGGCGATGATGGTTGCTTTCAAAGATATGACCGCAGAGATCGATGAGCCAAGCGACGCACGTATGGGCTTTCGTACGAAGGCGCGGATCAAGACAGCAATCCAACGTGCTGCTGCGCTGTCCGGTGTGGACGATTCGGCTTTTACCATCAACGCGGCTTATCAAGCGGCTATGACCACGATTGCCGCTCATGAACGGACCCTTTTGCAGCCGGCCGATCATGCTGCCTTTTTTGCGGCGCTGGACAATCCGCCAGAGCCGACAGATAGCCTTAAGGCAGCTTTCAAGCGCCATAGCGCGACTGTCGTCTCAAAATAATGCCGCAGAGTGAGGCACCAAAGCCGATCATCGAGCCGTTCGATCCTTCGAAGCACGATCGGGCGGCGTTTTCTTGCGGGATTGAGCAGGTCGATAACTTTTTCCAGAAGACGGCAAACAAGCTTCAAAAGAGCGACAATCTTCGTGTTTTCGTGATGACTCGAGACGGAGGCCTAGTGATGGGCTTCTACGCCATCAACAACCATGCCGTAGACTATACCGAGCTTCCGAAGAAGTTTGCCCGTGACCGCCCCGGACACGGCTCAATTCCGGCCGCCTACATCTCGATGATCGGTCGCGACCTGAAATTCGCGGGCAGCGGTTACGGCGGCGATTTGCTGATCGACTGTCTCATGAGAATAGCGCGGATCTCCGATGAGATAGGGACGGCTATCGTCATGCTCGATGTCCTTGATTGCGGTGATGCAGCGCGAACCGAGAGGCGGGTGAAGCTTTACAAGCGATACGGCTTTCAGCCCTTGGCCACCAACGCGATGCGGATGTTCCTCGCCGTCGCAACGATCAAGAAGATGTTCGACTAACGCCCTGCCGCTCAGACGTCCTTCGACGATTTTCCCGTAAAGATTCAATGCCAGTTTATAATGTGAGGCAGGGCGCCCGAACCGCCGCGTCGTAAACCCGGAGCACCATGCCACGCTAGTGCTACCTGATTTCGTTGCGCTCATTCTCCATGCTGGCAAAAGCTGCTGTAGACGTAGCGTCGGCTGACCGAAAAGCTGGTTTGCACCGCTATCGATTGCCTGTGAGTGCCTCTACTTCCTGAAGGTATTCCTCAGCCTGTCTGGCCAGATCGGCAAAGAAATCCTTGGCGACGGCGGAAGCCGAATAAACGGCCGGTTCGGCGCCCAGCCGGATAGGCGATCTCACGTTCGAGCGTGAGGATCGTCTCGTCGCGCAGGTGGTGAAGAATGCCGAAGGTCTCAATATCGTTCCAAAGCGTCGAACACCAACAAACGCATCCGACGCTTCATGCCCGGGGACACGGATCTTGCCAATGTCACCCAGCAACGGTTGACCGACTTGGGGCGAAGCCTTTGCTTCCTATTTGCGGGAAAGTGGCTGATGCCCTACCCTCAAGGCGGCCATAATGCGCTTGGGTTAGCTTCTCTAGAGAAACGCCTCATCGACCGGAATTTGCATCGCGGTGACAAGATGATTTGTTTGCCCTGCGAGCCCTATCACCGCCAGCAGTTCCGCATGCTGAGCTTCAGTCATGCCACGCGCCTTCGCTGCGGCCGTGTGCGAATGGACGCAATAGGAACAGCCATTTGCGGTAGAGACCGCTATGTAGATCATCTCGCGCGTCAGCGGATCGAGGACGCCTTCGACAGCCATGACGGCCTTGAGGCTTTCCCAAGTGCGCTTCAGCAAGGGCGGATCATTGGCGAGGCCACGCCAGAAGTTGTTGATGAAATCCGACTTTCGGGTCGCCCGGATATCGTCGAAAACGGCCTTCGCAGCCGGGATCACTTCGATTTCGGCATCGGTCAGGAGTTTCACGGTCGCCATTGTCGTTCCTTTCGCTCGTCAGTGGACGGCAGCGTACATGATCTTTGCCTCGGTGGAATCGCCTGGCGAAAATTCCTCGACGATCCGGCCCTGCCTGCAGACAAGGATGCGGTCCGACAGGTTCATGATCTCTGGCAGATAGGATGAAATCACCACGACCGCCAATCCGCGATCGGCGAGCTCATTGATGATCTGATGGATTTCAGCGATGGCGCCAACATCGACGCCGCGGGTCGGCTCGTCAAAGATCACCACCCGCGGCTCCTGAACGAGACCCTTGCCAATCACGACTTTCTGCTGGTTGCCGCCTGACAGTTCAACGACGCGCGCGTTGTCGTTGATCGCGCGGATGTTCAGCTTGCTCGTCCACTCGACGGCAAGCTTGTGCATCTCGCTCTTGCTGATGATGCTGCTCTTCTCGCGGTCGGCGGACAGAAGACCGCCGAAGATATTCTCGGCAATCGACATCGTTTCGAAAAAACCCTCGCTCTTTCGATCCTCGGTGACGTAGACGATGCCGTCCTTCACCGCCTCGCGGGGAACGTAATAGCGGACGGGCTTGTCATCGAGCTCGACAGAGCCGCCGCGCTTGAAGTCGCGCTTGTAGATGCCGGAGACGACCTTGAAGGTTTCGGTCCGGCCCGATCCGATAAGCCCGAAGACGCCGGTGATCTGTCCTTCGAAAATCGAGAACGAGTTGTTGCGCACAACATTGCTCATCGACAGGTCCTGAACCGAGAGCACCTTCTTGCCGGGCTTACGGATGGTGGATGAATCACGCTTGCGATAAAGCTCTCCGGTGAGCGTTCTGCCGACCATCGCCGCGATGATCTTTTCCCGGTCGAACTCCGACGTGTCTCCCGATGCGACGAGTTCACCATCACGAAGGATGGTGATGCGATCGGCGATCGCCAACGCTTCCTCGAGCGCATGGCTGATGAAGACGATCGACACTCCCCTCGCCTTCAACCGCCTCACGAGTGCAAAAAAGTGGCGCTTCTCTTCAGGGGTCAGCGTTGCAGTCGGCTCGTCGAAAATGATGATCTCGGCATTGTGGTGAACAGCGCGGGCAATCTCGACCATCTGCTTCTTGGCGGCACCCAGGGTTTCGACCATAGCCGTCGGATCGACAGGGAAGTTGAGTGACTGCAAAAACTGCTGAGCGGAGATGTAGATGCCGCGCAGGCGGTTCAGAAAGCCTTCCGTCCCCAGATAGAGATTTTGTGCCACCGTCATGGACGGTACGAGACTGGTCTCCTGGAAGACCATTGCGATGCCGGCGTCCAGCGCCTGGTACGGCGAGCCGTAGCTGACCTCCTTGCCATGGTGGGTCATGGTACCGGACGTCCGTTCGACGACACCGGCGATGATCTTCGTCAGCGTCGACTTGCCGGCGCCGTTTTCGCCCAGCAGCGCGTGGACTTCGCCCTTGCGCAAATCGAAGCTGACATTCTTGACCGCGGGAACGCCGCGATACTCCTTGGTGACGTTCTCCAGGTGGACGATGATCTCGTTTGCTGCCGCCATTCTATCTGACCTCCGCCACATCCATGGATACGAGCATGCCGGCGCCCTTGCAGGTGATGAATAGCCTGCCCTCGTGTTCGGCAACGCTGGTGGTGCCGTGCCTGATGCCATCGGCGCGGCTGTGCAGGCTTGATAGCGGTTGCAGCCGGGCATCAAGCTTGACGACCAGACCGTAGGAGCGGCTCGGTGACCAAGGCTTGTGGATTCCCATGGTCTTGATGCCGCCGCACTGCAGCGGCTCGAGAAAACTCGTTCCCGATGAGAGCGATGGCGCGATCCAGAATTCGGGCGGGACGCTTGCCATCATGTCTTCACGATACCGCTGCTCCTGAAGAACAAATTCGATCAGGCGGTTACGCGGAGCAAAGATCGAGAGCCACGCTCCCCCATCGGCGGCCTGAGAAAGCCGCGCTGGGTATCCGGGAAGATTGTCGACCACTGTCTCTATGGGGCCTGATGCCGAGATCCTGACGATCCGGTGATGCCAGGCTTCGCTGACGGCAACGCCATCGGAATTTGCCAGAAGCCCATAGGGGAATGCCAGGCCGCCGGCGACCTTGCGCGGCGCCCGGCTGCCGGGTTCGATCTTCCAGACGCTTCCTGAGCGCCCTTTTGACATGAGATCCCGTGCCCATTGATCCGGCGCGATGCGATCTGCACCATTTGCCAGCCACAATGCCCCATCGGGGGCGAAGGCAAGCGCGGTGATGCACCTGATCTCTTTAGGGAGCGGCAGCGCTTCGCGATCGAGAACGAGTGAGCCGGACACTAGAGCGATCGCCAGCGTCCCCGACGCCGACGCCGCCGTTGCGCAGATTTCCGCATCGAACTCCTGCAACACCTCTTGTTGCCCTGTGGACGAGATAGAAAGCAGTTTTCGTCCGGACGAGACGACGAGCCGGCCATCGTGCACGAGCGCATTGTCGACGTCAGGAAGTGTCGCGATCAGCGGCGCATCGTCGAGCGCCTGGTTCGGACGAAATGCACCGTCGAGCGGCGGGATGGTCACGGCCTTGCCGCGAAACAGATCGAGGATCGGATCGAAAATCATCGAGCGCTCCCCCAATAGGAGGACGGCCCGGTCCATGTCTGACTGGCGCTCGAGAGCTTGTAGCGGCCGACGCGGTTATTCAGGATGCCCCCGACGTAGAGATAGCCCTTGTGCTCGCGCATCGATGTGACCATCGGGTGTGAGACACCGGAAAGATCGGCCATGGCATCACGGATGGTTCCGGTCTCATCGAATTTGACGATGCCGCCGGTGTTAATGTTCGGAAACAGCCAGTCGTCCTGAGGGAGGCGCCGGGTCATACGCTTGCGCATGCCTGGGTGGCGAAGCGACAGGTCGAAGCTTGGTGTTCGCATGCCGAGCCAGGCCATCCAATAGGTGCCGTCCGAGGCGCGATTGATATTGTCGGGATAGCCAGGCATATCAGCGATCACGCATTCGGCGGTCCCGGCCTTCGGCCCCTCCAGCCAGTAGCGGTGAACACGGCAGGCCCAGCTTTCGGCAAAGAAGATTGAGTTGCCGTCATGGGCGACGCAAACGCCGTTGGTGTAGCGATACCCATCCAGCAGGGTCTTGGTCTTGCCAGTCTTTGGATCGTAGACCAGCAAGCGGCCCGTCGCGCGGTTTTCGATCGAGTCCAGCGCCCAGTCATGCGCGTCGTATCGCTTCGTCGAGTCGGTGAAGTAGATCCGGCCGTCGGGCGCGATGTCGCAGTCGTTCGGGTCGCGCAGCCGCGCGTCATCGACGACGGAAGTCCAGGACCTCGATGTCTCGGCCGTCAGCTTGGTCACCGTACGGTCCGGCGCGATCGAATAGAGACCCATCGCACCGACACAGCTGATCAGGTTGCGGCCCTTGTCGAAGGCGAGGCCCAGCGGGAAGCCGCCGACATGGGCAAAGACTTCCGAGCGCTGGTAATCAGGGGCGAAGAAGCGGACGATCTCGCCGTGACGCGTGCCGCAATAGAGATTGTCGTCATCATCAAGGATGACATCCTCGGGACCTTCGAGCTCGCCAAGGCCGATATATTGCGTCTGCGACAACCGGTCGTCCAGCGCATAGGGCGTGCCCGAACCGGGGACGGCGGATTGCGCTTCCCCCATGCGCAGGTAGACGGGAGCGACATAGACTTCGTTCAAGACCTTGTGACGGTTCTTCAGCCATCTGATATCGATCGTGACGGCGACTGCCAGCATCAGGCCGAGTACCATCTGGTTGGTGCCGGTTCCGTAACCCAGCCGGATAAGACCGTTGGTCATGACGAGGACGATGATTGCGCCCATCAGGCCCTTGATGACCGACCCTCTTCCGCCGCCAAGACTATTGCCGCCGACGACCGCCGCCGTAAGCGCCAGAATCTCGAGGTTGAGGCCCGTGCCGGGCCCTGCCCCGCTCAGCCGGCAGGCAATCAGGAAGCCTGCGAGCGAGGAGCAAAGCCCAGAGAATACATAGGTCAGGAACACGGTCCGCTTGACCTTGATGCCGGCATTATGCGCCGAGCGGCGCGAGCCGCCGACGGCGAGAATATGCCAGCCTGGGCGCGACCGCGTCAGGGCAATATGCGTCAGGACGATGAAGACGATCGCCGTCAGGACGGACACAGATATGCCGAGCACCGTGCCATCGCCGACGAAATCCCAGACGTCGGACATGGCCGAGGACATCTGGATCTGGGCGGCGAAATTGACGACGAGGATGTCGTAGACCGCTCTGCCGATGATGAAGGTCACCAGCGTCGTCAGAAATGCCCGGAGCCTGAGAAAACCGACCAGATAGCCGTTGATCGCACCGAAAGCGACACCGGTCGCGATCGAGGCCAGCAGGGCGACCCAGACGGGCTGCTCGAAGATGAAGAAGGTGGAGACGGCCGCAAAGCAGGACAGCGCAAAAATCGAACCGACCGAAAGATCGATCCCGCCCCCCAGCATGACGACGGTCAGCCCGGTGACGACGATCGAGAACTCGCCGAGCTGACGGGTCGAATCCTGGAGCGAATTGATCTTGAAGAAACCCGGGATTGCCGAGCCAAATCCGGCGACGACGATCACCAGGGCAAGGAATGGTATTGCATTGTCGGTCCAGCGCTTGGTCAGGATCTCGCCGGCGAGGTGATCCGGGATCAAATTGTATCGCCACGCCTGCAAGCGTTCTCTGAATGTCATGTGTATGGACCGGATGAGATGGGGAAGACGTGCGAAGCCCCTCGGCCGAGGGGCTCCATTTGCAGACAGGTGCTTACTTCGCAGCCGTCTTCAGTGCCTTGAGGTCCCAGCAGCTGTCGGGCTTCAGGTCCGCCTTGGTCGTCGCCTTTTCCAGGGTGTAGATATAAGCCTTGGAGGTGCCGGCAGGCTGGCCGCTCTGCAACAGGAATTTGATGATGGCGTTGATGTCGCGCGACTGGTGATGAAGTTCGGTCATCACGACAGCGCCGTAGGTGCCGTTTTCCAGATTATCGCAGTCGGCAGCCTTTTCACCGCCGCCGGTGGTGACGAGGAACACCTTGTCCTGCAGCTTGGCATCGCGAATGGCCGCAGCTGCACCCGAGGCGTCGCCATCCCAGAAATCGATGATGCCGCAAATATCGGGGTGCTGTTGGAGCATCGTCGTGGTGACGTTGCGGGAGGTCGTCGCATCCCAGTTGGAATCGGGTTTCGCGACCACCTGGAAATCCGGGTTCTTCGCCAGAACCTTGGTGATGCCTGCATATTGGTAGAGGCTGGAGGCATTGACCTGGTCGCCCTGGACGAGGCCGATCTTCTTCGAGGAATTGGGCCCGCAGCCCTTGATCACCGCTTCGGCTTCCAGCTGGCCAAGGCGGTCCCAATCGCTGCCGACGAAAGCGTCAGCGGCGAAGTTTGCAGGATTGTCGATCAGGATGACGTATGTGCCGGCGGCTTGCGCCTTCTTGAGCAGACGCGCGTAGGAGTTCAGGTCCGGCGAATGGACGATGAGGACATCCGGCCGGGTGTCCGAGGAGATCGCCTCGGTGATCGCCTGAGCGCCGGCCTCGACGCTCCAGTTGGGGTCGCGGGTCTCGAACACGCCGCCGAAGGCCTCAACTTCGGTCTGGAGATAATGCGCCCAGCCCTGCGCGAGGTCGAAGCCCATGGCCATCGGAACGAGCATCACCCGCTTGCCTTTGAGGGCCTGGGAATAAGCTGCCGGACCCGGATCTTCCTGCGCTGGAGCGGCGGTTACGAAAACCGACAGCGACAAAGTCGCTGCGGCAAAGAGTGCCTTCACGTATTTCATGGGGTCCCCCGATGAGTTGACGGATGAATTCGTTCGTCCCGCGCCACGTTCAGATGTCCCCCTGCTGGGCCGTCTGCTCGTCACGCGGATTGAGAAGCCCGTCGATTACGATGGCGACGAGCAGGATGGTGGATTTGATCAGGTTCTGGTAGATCAGCGGGATGTCGATGATGGTCATCGCGTTCAGCATGATGCCGATCAGCGCCGACCCGAACAGCACGTTGCGAACGCTCCCCTTTCCCCCCGAAAGGCCGATCCCGCCAATCACCGCGACCAGCACGATGTCATAGAGGAGCGTCGAGTTGACGACGCGCGTATTGATCGAGTGAAGGCTGGCGGCCGTCAGCAGGCCGGCAAGAAACGCGACGAGCGCGGAGAGGACGTAACGAAAGACCAGCATCGGCCGGACGGGCATGCCCGCGTTGCGGGCGGCGACCGGATTGTCCCCGGCATAATACACGTAGCGTCCCCATTTGGTGTAGCGAAGGAACAGGAAGATAACGAACGCGAGAGCGGCGAAAATGAAGACCTCGATCGGGATGTCGAGAAAGCGCAGGCCGCCGAACAGCTGCAGCCAGTTGTCGGGCGGAACCGGCACGGCATCCTGGGCGATCAGCTGCGAGCGCACGAAGCCGAAGACGAACGAACCGCTGGCAAGGGTGACGAAGATCGCCGGCACATCGGCATAAGCGACCAGAAAGCCGTTGAGCAGGCCGATACCGACGACCCCTGCGAGCACAAGGGCGAGCCCTTGCCAGCCGGAGCTTCCATCGTTGAGCAGCTGGAGATACCACGCGACGGACATCGCCATGACGGCGACGGCCGACAGATCGATGCCACGCCCGATGATGACGACGGCCATTCCAAGCGCCAGGATGCCGAGCACGGATACCGAGCGGATGATCGAGACGACGTTTTCGGCCGTGAAGAAACCAGGCAGAGTAGCCGACGCCACGATAAAGATGATGACGGCGATCGCGGCCACGATCGTCTCCTGGCTCAACGCCGTCAGATGCAGTCCGCTACGTTTCATTCCACGTCCCCAAATCACGCGAAGCCTGCCGATGCGCGGGAAGATCGTCAAAGTTTGAGGCCCCTAAATACAGCCGGAGTTGGAGAAGGAATTTCGACGCAAAGAGGCTTTCGCGCGAAATCAAATTCTCGGCGCTCCTCCACGCCAATGCGCGGAGCGGTGCATGCTGTACGGTGCTATTCGACTTGTTCCCGCAGTCTGTTGCTGCGTTGCGAGAACGTTAGGCCTCTGCCCGCCGCGATGTCAATATCATTTCATGATGGGATGAAGCGCAAAGGCTTGAAATGAGATCGACAAGAAACGGGGACGGTGCCACAGAAGGGACAATCTGAAAAATTCCTTTCACATTTTGCCATTTTACTGTATTTCGCAGATTGAAATTCAGGGGGAGCAGCCGTGACGGACGTCAGGACATTGCTGTTGGATCAAAAGCTGGTGCTGACGCCGTCGGAAGAACGGATCGTGCAGATTCTGCTGGCCGACTATCCGGCGTCCGGCCTTGGTACGGCCGGAAATCTCGCCAAAAAGGCAGGCGTCAGCGATGCGACTGTCGTTCGTCTTGCGGTCAAGCTTGGCTTTGAGGGTTTTCCCGATTTGCAGAAGCGGTTGCTGTCGGAAGTCGAGGCCCGTCTCCATTCTCCATTGCTGATGATGGAGGCAAAGAGGCACGATGGCGCGGTCCAGGGCATTGCAGAGGCCTATCTTCACGCTGTCTCCGAGACCATCGACAAGACGATCGGCGCGACGCCCAGCAATACCTATGATAAGGTCGCCAAGATCATCATGGCGGCCAAGGGACGCGTCGGCCTGGTCGGCGGCCGCTTCAGCCGCCACATCGCCGGAATGCTGTCCGGATATCTGTCGCAGTTTCGGTCGAACGTGCAGGATATCGGCACGCTTTCCGCACAGTCGTTCGACATTCTGGTCGACTATGGCAAGCGCGATGTGCTGATCGCCTTCGACTACAGGCGATATCAGAACGACGTCATCGCCTTTGCCTCGCAGGCCGCCGATCGCGGAACATCCGTCATCCTGTTTACCGATCAGTGGCTCTCGCCGATTGCGGAACATGCCGAAGTCACGATCATCTGTCCTCTGGACGTCCCTTCGCCCTACGACACGCTGGCACCGGCCGTGGCCCAGATCGAGGCGCTGGTAGCACAAATTCTCGCCTCGCTCGACGATGCGACGCGCAGGCGCGTTGAAAGCCTCGAAGCTGTGCGTGCCTACAATGCCGTCACGCTCGATGGCGCCGACAATGTCAGCTCCACCCAACCCGGCCCCAAGCGCACGAAAGGTACCACAAGCGATGCCTAGCCCACTTCTGAGGCGGGATGCCCCATACGTCCCAGGCGAAACGGCGATCTTGCTCGTCGACATGCAGCGCATCTGGCTGGAACCGGGGCTCGATCCCGATCATCCGGAGCGTGGTCCCGATCACTATTTCTACCGCCAGACGGCATCGGTCACCATTCCGAACAACGAGCGCCTGCTTGCAGCGGCAAGAGCGAACGGCATCGAGGTGTTGCACACGATCATCCAGAGCCTGACGGAGGATGGCCGTGACAGATCGCTCGATCACAAGCTGACGCCAATCCATATCCCGCCAAGCAGCCCTGAGGGCTTTCCTCCTGAAAATCTCGGCCCGAGGAATGACGAGATCCTCATCCCGAAGACGTCGTCCGGCGTCTTCAACTCGACCAACATCGACTACGTTCTCAAGAATCTCGGCATGCGCTACCTGATCATCTCTGGCATCATGACCGACCAATGCGTCGACATGGCCGTCAGAGACGCGGCAGATCGCGGTTACTACGTGACCTGCGTATCCGACGCCTGTGCCGCCGCGTCCCAGGAACGCCATGACATCGCCTTGAAGGCATTCGGTGGCTATTGCTGGGTCACCGACACCGATACGGTCGTCAACCGCCTGGCTGCGAGGTCAGCTGCATGACCGGCGCCGGGGCTCTGACCGGGATCGTCACGACCGACATTGCTGCGGTGACCCGGGGCCGCTTTGTCGCCAGCAGCGCTTTTGAAAAGATGCTTACGGGCGGCGTCGGCTGGCTGCAGGCGAACCTTTCGCTGACGCCGTTCAACGTCATCGCGCATCCCAATCCGTGGGGCTCCTCGGGCGATCTGCGATTGCTGCCGGATGCGGCAGCACGGTTTCGCACCGCAAAGACGGGCTCGGACACGCCATTCGATATGGTGCCGGGCAACCTTGTGGAACTGGACGGCCAGCCATGGGGATGCTGCACCAGATCCATCCTGGCAAATGCTCTCGATGACCTGAAGGCACAGACCGGACTGACGATCGTTGCCGCTTTCGAGCATGAGTTCAAACTGCTGGAAGCCGGTCTGCCGCGCGAACATGTGATGTCCTTTGCCGGCTTGCGGCGCGTGGATGGCTTCGCCTCGCAGGTGATGGAGGCGCTCGATGAAGCCGGCCTCAAACCAGAAGTCATCATCTCGGAATATGGCGAGGACCAGTTCGAGGTGACGAATGCACCGTCAACAGGACTTGCAGCCGCCGACCGTGCCGTCGCTCTGCGCGAGATCATCCGCGAAATCGCCCGTAACCGCGGCTGGAAGGCGTCATTTGCGCCGAAGACATCGCCATCATCGGTCGGAAACGGCGTCCACATTCATTTCAGTCTCGTCGGGGCCGATGGACAACCCGCCTCCTATAACGCTTCAGGGCCATCGGGACTGTCGGAAGCGGCTGGCGCCTTCTGCGCCGGCATCCTCAAGCATCTTCCCGCGATCACCGCATTAACGGCGTCGAGCGTATCCTCCTACTTTCGTCTGAAGCCGCACAATTGGAGCTCTTCCTACACTTGGCTCGGCGACAAGGACCGGGAAGCGACCCTCAGGATATGCCCGACGGTGACGATCAGCGGCAACGATCCGGCGAAAAGCTTCAACGTCGAATATCGTGCTGCCGACGCGACGGCAAATCCCTATCTGGCGCTGGCGGCCATTGTTCGCGCCGGTCTGGAAGGCCTGAAGGCGCGGCTGCCCTGTCCGCCCGTTCACTCCGGCGACCCCGACGAACTGACGGAAGCAGACCGCGCAGAGCTGGGTCTTCGACGGCTCCCGGAAACGCTTGAGGACGCCCTCGAGGCATTGCAAGGCGATCCGGTCGTCGCATCATGGTTCCCGAAGGTATTCCTGGATACATTCACCGGAATGAAGGCGTTCGAAATCAAGTCGCTTGAAGGCCTCGACGAGGAGGCGACCTGCGCCAGCTACAGGGCGGTCTATTGAGCAGCCGGACATCAGATTTTCACGCGTGGCCAGATCCGGTCGAGGTGCTCAACGCCGAAGGCCAGTCCGAGATCGTGCTGATTTGCGAGCACGCCTCGAATTACATTCCGGAGGTGTTTGACGGCCTCGGGTTACCGCCCGAAGACCTGGTTCGCCATATCGCCTGGGATATCGGAGCAGAAGCCGTAAGCCGCGCGCTTTCATTGCATCTCGACGCCCCGTGTTTCATCGGCAAGTATTCGCGGCTTCTCATCGACCTCAACAGGCCGCCCGGAAGCCCGACAAGCATTCCCGAGCGATCCGAAGCAACCGATATTCCCGGCAATTTCCTGCTTGGGGCCGAAGACAGGCAACTCAGAACAGACAGAATATTCACGCCGTTCCAGGCTGCAATCTCGCGGCATCTCGACCTGCGCCAGCAGCAAGGACGGCCAACCAAGATCATTGCGATCCATTCGTTCACACCAGTGTTCCTGGGAGAGCAGCGCCCCTGGCATGCCGGTATCCTGTTCAGCAGGTCGTTCGGATTGGGCAGGCAGATGATCAACCGTCTGACGGAGATCACCAAGCTGAGGATCGGCGCGAACGTGCCCTATGTCATCGAACGGATGAGCGACTACGCCATCCCTGTCCATGGCGAAGACCGGAGGCTAGATGCCGTGCTGGTGGAGATCCGCCAAGACCTGATCGGATCCGCTGATGGTCAGTTGCGCTGGGCGCGTTATCTTGCTGAGGCCTTGAGCTGAAGCCCGCATGTTCGCGATGCCTTCCTGAGCGCCGGCGGGAAATGCGCATCTTTATTGCCGCGTTGATTAATCGCATTTTGTGCTAATAAGTGGTAGATGACAGCCGACTGCACATGAGCCGTTGAGCATCATTCTCGAAACTGCGAAACGTGGGCCGGTACTGGAGAACTTTTTGGGTTGGAAAACACCGAAGTTTGAATATGTGAACGGCTATAAGATCGTTGAATTTGATGGGCCTGCCTTCAAGGTCTATGACGGTGACCGTCAACTCGGGGAAGATTTCCCCTATCCCGGCGAGGCTGCGGCCTATGCAACCTCTCTGCCAAAGCGGGATCAGCCACGCCGCTAGGCGCCAACCCGCGAAACAGCATTGAGGGCGCCCGTTATGACAACTTATCCGGATACGGTGCAGGATTGACCCGCTTACCCATACCTTCACCGCTCGAACTGCTTGGGTGGTCTGAATTCTTCGCGAAACAGGTCCAGCCCAGCGAGGTGGACTTGGTTCCCAGACGTATCGCTTCGGTTCACCGCGCACGCATCGAGGCAGTCGATGTCACTGGGCCAGTCGGACTGGAACTTCCAGCCCACGCCAACACTGCTGACTATGCGGTGGGCGATTGGGTTCTTGCCGATCCCCTGACCGATATGCTTGTCAGCCGTCTCGATCGGAAAAGTGTCTTTCAAAGGCGCCCGGAAGGTGGACGTGGCCATCAGCTTGTTGCGGCCAATATCGACACACTGTTCATCGTGACCTCGTGCAATGCCGATTTCAATCTCGCCCGGCTGGAACGCTACCTGATCATGGCGATCCAAGCCGGCAGTAGCCCGGTGATTGTACTGACAAAGGCCGACGTCACTGAAGACGCCCGCCGGTTCATGGCGGAAGCCGGGGCGCTACAACGGGATGTGCCTGTCGTCGCCGTGAACGGGCGCTCTGCCGATGCGGTGTCGCAGTTGAGACCTTGGTGCGGCGCAGGTCAGACGGTCGCGCTGGTGGGATCCTCCGGTGTCGGAAAATCGACGCTTGTGAACACAATGACGGGGTCGGAATCTGACGCGAAGCAAAAGACGGGCGCAATCCGGGAATATGATTCACAGGGCCGGCACACGACCACGGCTCGATCCCTGCACGCAATTTCAGGCGGCGGCTGGGTCATTGATACGCCAGGAATAAGAACACTTTACGTGAGCGATGTTGCCGACGGCATAGATACACTCTTTGCTGAAATCACCGAGCTGGCGCCGCTTTGCCGCTTTCGCGACTGCACCCATGCCCGTGAACCCGGATGCGCCGTCCGGGCAGCTGTTGCAAGTGGCGCCCTGTCCGCCGATCGCTTGGAACGCTGGCGCAGCCTGCTTGCGGAAAACCGTGAGCGAACACCTGTCTTGAGCGGACCACGCGGCAACAAGATCGTTCGCAAGAAGAAATATTGAACGCCTGTGGCGGGCGTCGCGTAAGCGGCGTTGGCAGGACCCGGCCTCGATTCGTATTCCGGCGGCTGCAGGGCAAAAGTTTATCAGCGCATCTTTCCTACCGTCATGCCCCGCCGGCACGGCTTATTTCTCGGCAGGGCCACGCAAGATCGGCAGCAGCAGATAATCGTTCCGGTTGGGATCGAAGGCAACGATCTCCAGACCGCACGAAAATGCCTCCTGCAGACCCCCGCGTAGCGAAAGGAGATCGGAATCGTCAAACGTGCTGTTAACGGCAGGTGGCACGCGAACTCGCGTGCATTGGTCCCATGGCTGTCCCGCGGCGCGACCCTGCATCGCTGAAATTCCTGGTGTTGAAGTCGATGCAGCATTTCCGCGCCGCCCTTCGAGCCACTCGCCGGCCAGGTCGTCGTCTGCGACAGTGGCGCTCTGGCCACGCTGCGCGCGGAGTTGCGGCCCTACGTCCATGTAAAGCGGCCGATCTGGCCGGTGGATCGCACCGGAAGCCTCATCGCTCTCGAAGCAATGCGAAGCCATAGCGCGACAATTGCTGCAGTTTCCTCTACGTTCCCGCCGGAGATGAAGCGGGCAGAGAGTTGAGATGGGCCGATTTGAAGATACCGAAGCCGCAATAACCGAACGGCTCCGTGCGATGAAAGGAAATCCGGATGTGACAATCAACCTTTTCGAACTCGGGGTTCCCTTGAATGCAGCGGGGTTTACGCAGGATGAGATCACGGCGGTGCTCGAAGCCCTGGAGCAGGACCGTATCGTTGAGTTTGCACCTGGCAACAGGCTTCGGCTGATTAGGCCGCTGCCCTGACATCGTGCTGGTGCGTCCGAACCGGCGACAATCTCGCTCTGGCCCGCTTTCCTCTTCAATCGGTCATTTGGCGTATGTTCTCGCGCAAGCCCGTCGCACAAAGCCCTTTGCCTCCAGCCGCTGAAGCTGTGTTCCCGGTGCAATCGGATGGAGCATTGCTATGGGATGTCACGCGACAAATGCCGCTCTGATCAACTCAATCCGCGAATACTTCCATCATCGCTTTCAAAACCAGAACCGCAGAAGCCGCGCCCGGGTCGACATGGCCGAGGGATCGCTCGCCAAGCCGCGCCGCTCGTCCGCGCACCGCCACCATTGAACGTGTGGCCTCCGCCCCACCCTCGCCTGCCACCACCACGTCACGCCACAGTTCCCTTACCCCGCTTTTGCGCACGAGTGCTGCACGAGCCGCCTCGGCGGCCGGAATCCAGGCGTCAAGCATCGTCTTGTCGCCACGCTGGCCCTTCCCGCGTTCCTGTATGCCAAGCGTTATCGCCTCCAACATGGCGACTTGGCCCGCAGCGTCCAGAGACTGCCGGCCTTCCAGTGCCTTTGCGGCACGTAAAAACGCTGTCGCATAAAGAGGGCCTGTCGAGGCGCCGACGGCGTTGAGAAACACCGATGCTGCGGTTGTCATCACAACCGACGGCGGCATCTCGTCGAGATCGGACCGTGCCAATTCACCAGCGACGGCGCCAAAGCCAAGAGACATCGTTATCCCATGGTCGGCATCGCCAATCGCGCCGTCAAGCTCGGTGAGGTAGTCTTTTTCTGCCGCGATCAAGCTGGATATCCGATTGAACATCCGGTTGAGCCTGCGCGCATCATTCTCTGCCATTGTTTCCCTCCCATGTGCACAAGACGCCCGATGATGAGGCCGGTGCATGCCGATCTTACGTTATCTTCAGCACCGCGGTGTCGCAGGGATGGTGCAAGAGTTCCGTCAGTTCCTGATCCAGCTCCATGATCGAGATGGACGCCCCGACCATGTCGAGAGACGTACAGTAGTGCCCGACCCAATTGGCTTCGATCGCAATGCCCTTGGCACTCAACCGCTGCTCGACACGTCTGAACAGGATATAGAGCTCCATCATCGGCGTCCCGCCAAACGAGTTGACGAGCACGGCGACGCGGCTGCCTTTGGCCGCCCTCATCTCCAGGAATATCCGATCCATCACCCTGTCGACGATCTCATCGGCGCTGATCATCTTTTCGCGAATGACGCCCGGCTCCCCATGGATGCCCATGCCGAACTCGATATCTTCGGCGCCGATCTCGAAATTGGGCCGTTGCGTCTGCGGCATGGAGCAGGGCTCAAGCGCCACGCCGACCGTATAGGTCTGTAAATTCGCCTTGCGGGTCACGGCTTCGCAGGCATTGAGCGGCAGACCGCGATCGCAGGCCGCACCAGCTATCTTGAAGGTGAAAAAATTGCCCGCCACGCCGCGCCGCCCATCCCGGTCTTCGATCGGCGAAGAGGTGATGTCGTCGGTGGTAAGAACCGTTCGCACGGGAATTCCCGCAGCCTCTGCCATCTCCGCCGCCATTTCGAAATTCATCACATCGCCGGCGTAGTTGCCATAAACGAAAAGAACGCCGGCGCCGCCGGATGCAGCTTTCGCGCAATGCAGGATGGGTATGGGAGGCGGTGACGAGAAGATGTTGCCGATCGCGACAGCGTCCGCCAAACCTTTGCCGACATAGCCGAGGAATCCCGGCTCATGTCCGGATCCACCACCGATGACCAGCCCCACCTTGCCCGGTCTTGGTCCGTCGCGCGCAACCAGCGCGCGGTGCGATTTTTCGATCGGCGACAGATACTTGCGATGGGCGCGTACCACGCCATCCAGCATCTCTTCGACGACATTGTCGGGATCGTTGAGAAATTTCTTCACGCGCGTTCGCGCGGCCGGCGGTAGAGGCGTCTGGCTTTCCGGCCGCAGGCGCTGGGGCGATCGCTGATCGATATCGGTCACGCCATCGGCGTTGAGAATGCCGCGGCCGGTCGCCGCGTCGGTAATCAGCACGTTGACATAGCCGCCGCGCAACGCCGCAAGAATGGACGGCACCTTGTCGAAGCCGCCGGCGGCGGCAATGCGGAGATCGATGTTCTTCAGCATCTCAAGGGAAATGCCGATCGTTCTGTCGTCGAGCGGCCCTGCGATCGCGCGGCCCTGCCCATCGATGAAACGTCCGGCCACCACGCCGACGGCGCCCTTGGCTAGATAGTCCTGCAGTGGAACAGATTCGAAGAAGCCGCTGGTATGAATGGTGGAATTGGGGCGCAGCGACGAAATGCCAAAAAGCGCCTTGTTGGCACCGGCAAGAGCACCGAATTGGCTCTCGATCAGCGGCTCTTGCATAAACGACTCACGCACGGCGTTCGCCGAGACGATGGCGGGTGCGGAGATGTTGATCAGCTTGCCGTTGACGGCGGTGGCCAGCGCCGCGGCGCAGAGTTCAGGCGTATAGGCGAAGCTTGCGCGCGTGCCGCCCGTTGCCTGCACAACGGTGACATCCTGCAATCCTGGAACCTCGGCGCGCTCGCTGATCGCCAGCACCGTGCGGCCCCACGACACTGCGACGGTATCGCCCGATTTGATCAATCGATGTAGCGCTTGGCCGCCGGCAACGCCGATCCTGTCGATCAGCGGCCTGGCGGTGTCCTCGCTCGGAACGACGAGGCAGTCGGCAAGGCCAAAATGCCGCTTGAGCGCTTGCGCAACGGTGAGAGATGCAAGCCGTGCCGGTTCGATAGCAATGTTGACGATGCCGCGATCACGTGCGTCGGCGAGATAGCTGTTCACCGTTGCGCGGGATATGCCCATCACCTCGGCGATATCGCCTTGAGTTAATCCGTCTTCGTAGTAGAGCCAGCATGCCCAGACATAGGGGTCGTCGCCGTAGCGCAACGGCATGGCGTCCGGCGCCTGTGCGAGGTCGTTCTTGCCTGCGCCTGCTTTTCGCGCCTGCTGGGTCTTAACCGCTGCCACTCTGGAATGAACTCCCGCTTAGATCTGCCGGGAAGATGCCGCCAATACCAACGCATTGCAACCGCGCGGCGCGCGGCCCGCCGCCATGGGGCGAGGCCGCGCTGTCTTGGGAGACAAGCCGTCTGATCAGCCGCCCTCAAGCCGGCTGGCAACACCGATTGAAATTTCACTGAGAATGAGGGCACAGGAGGTCGCGCCCGCATCCAGAACACCGCGAGAGCGTTCGCCCAGGCGGCTGGCGCGGCCGATCTTGGCGACCAGATCGATCGTCGAATCGCGCCCCTTTTCGGCTGCTTCCGCCAAAGCCGCGAGCGCATCGGCGAAAGACTTTCCGGATGCTGTCGCCTCGTCGAAAGCATTGACCGCCGGGACAAAGGCATCAATCAGCGTCTTGTCCCCGACTTTGGCCGAGCCGATCGACTGAATGCCATCCAGGCCAGCATGCAGCATCTGGCTGAACAGCTTGGCATCGACGATATCCCTGCCCTCGATCGTCTCACCGAATTCGGTGAACATGACGCCATAGAGCGGGCCCATTGAGCCGCCGATTTCGGTCATCAGCAACGTGCCCAGCGTCTCGAACGCGCCACTGAGCGATGAGTCCTGCCCTTTCAGACGCTCGGCCGCCATGCCGAACCCCTTGGCCATGTTGACCCCATGGTCGCCGTCGCCAATTTTGCCATCGATCTCGCTGAGATAGGCCCGGTTTTCAACGATACGGCCGGCCACTGAAAGAACGATGGCGCCCGCCGAGGGATTCTTGAAACTTTGCATGTCACCGTTCCCTAGAGCAAGATTGTGCAGGACGTTTCGAGGTCGAGCAGCGGCTTCGTCTCGTCATCGAGCGCAAAGACCGTCAGCGTCGCGCCGACCATCTCAAGCGACGTGAAGTAATTGCCGACATAGGTTTTGTAGACAACGAGACCTCGGCCGCTGATCTCGCTCTCGATCGTGTCGTTGAGAATGTAGAGTTCATTGAGCGGCGTGGCGCCCAGGCCAGAGACAAGAACAGCAACCTCGGTGCCTTCCGGAAGATTGTGATCGTCGAGCACGATCTTGCACATCTCCTTGGCCACCTCGACCGCAGTCTTGAGCGGCTCGACGCGCACGCCAGGCTCGCCGTGGTGGCCGATGCCGACTTCCATCGTACCCGGCTCGATCTGGAAATTCGGATGACCGACGGCCGGCAGGGTGCAAGGACCGAGACCGACGCCGATCGAGCGGCAATTGTCGATCGCCTTCTGCGCCGCGGCGCGAACCTCTTCGAGACTGCCGCCCTTGGTGGCCTTGGCACTGCCGATCTTCCACATGAAGATCTCGCCCGCAACGCCCCGGCGCTTTTCGCGTTCCGACAGCGGTGCCGAGCAGACGTCGTCATTGGCAACGACGGTCGCGACCTCGATGCCGCCCTTGGCGGCAAGTTTGGTCGCCATCTTCACGTTCATATTGTCGCCAGCATAGTTTCCATAGAGGCAGACGACGCCCGCGCCGCCATTGGCTTCGCGAATTGCATCGTGGAAGCTCTTGGCGGTCGGCGACGAGAACAGCTCGCCCACGGCGACGGCGTCCAGCATGTTCTTGCCAGTGTAGCCCATGAACCCGGGCTCGTGGCCAGAACCGCCACCCGTGATCACGCCAACCTTGCCTTTCACAGGCGCGTTCTTGGCGACGACAACACGCGGGTTTTCGGCAAGCCGCACGATATCGGAGTGGGCCTTGATGAAGCCCTTGACTGTATCCTCGACGACGAGATCGGGATTGTTGACGAACCGCTGCATGGGATCTCCTTAAAAATGTCCTGGCGCTCCGGCTCAGAGAATGGTGTAGCCGCCGTCGATCAGAAGATCGGCGCCGTTGATCATGTTCGCGCCATCCGAAACCAGAAAGACAGCAGCGGCAGCGATTTCCTCGGGATAAGCGAAGCGGCCGGTGGGGATCCGCTTCTTGGCGGCCTCCCCCTTTTCGCCCGCCCAGGCCTTCTTGCCGAGTTCGGTCAGGACCACAGTTGGCGAGATAGTGTTGACGGTTATGCCGTACTTGCCCCATTCGGCGGCAAAGGTCTTCGACATACCGATGACGCCGAATTTCGAGGCGCAATAAGCCACGTGCTCTTCAATGGCCACGGTGCCAGCCTGCGACGCAAGATTGATGATCTTGCCGCCTTTACCGGCGGCGATCATGGCGCGGCCGGCAGCCTGCGTGACAAGAAAGCTGCCCTTGAGATTGATGTTGATCGTCTTGTCCCAATAGTCGAGCGACAGGTCTTCTGCAGGCGCCAGGAACACGACGCCGGCGCTGTTGACGGCAATGTCTATCTGGCCGAAAGCGGCGACCACGTCGGATATGGCGCGATTGACGGAATCAGGCTGCGAGACGTCACAGACGAAGAATTTAGCCCCATGACCAAGCGAAGCCGCCTTGGCGCTTGCGATATCGGCATTGACATCCAGGACAGCGACCGTGGCGCCCTTTGCAGTCAATGCATCGGATATCGCCGAGCCGATCCCGGACGCGGCACCCGTGACGACAGCGATCTTGCCGGTCAGGGGGAAATTGAGGTCAATCTGGGGAGAAGTGTCTGTCATCTCTTCAAGCCTTTGCGATGTGGATGCCGGGGCGGCGCGACGCCGCCCCGGCGGTGCATTTTTTACTTGCGGGATTCGAGCAGCTTGTCGGCATTTTCCTTGGTGACCGGCGTCCACGGGACGAGGTAGTCCTTGGATGCGCCCTCTTCCCACTTCATGTCAGGATACTGGGTCCAGATCGCCGATTCCGGCTTGGCGTCCTTGTTCGCAGCCTTGATGGCCACGTCGAGAGCACCCTGTGCCTGTGCGTTGGCGTCCTGCAGGATCGATGCCATCTCGCCACGCTTGACGGCATTGATCGCATCGGTAACGCCATCGACGCCAGCGATCGCGAAGTCTTCGACCTTCAGGTTGGCGGCCTTGATCGCTTCAATAGCGCCGAGCGCCATTTCGTCGTTCTGGCCGATGACGCCGTTGATCTGGCCAGGATGCGATGTCAGCCAGTTCTCCATCAGGGTCTGGGCTTCCGCACGCGACCAATTGGCTGTCTGCTTTTCGAGAACCTTGACGTCAGGGCACGCCTTCAGCGCCTTCTCGTTGCCTTCGAGGCGCTGGATCTGACCGGACTGGCCGATCGGGCCCTCGAGGATGACGAGGTTACCCTTGCAACCCATCTTGTCGAGAACGGCCTTGGCTTCCAGTTCACCGGCCTCGACGTCGTTCGATCCGACGTAGGAGGTCAGGAGATCGGAGTTGACGCGGGCGTTGGACCCGACAACCGGGATGCCGGCATCGTGGGCGGCCTGAACAGCTGCGGCACCCGCCTCGACGTCCATCGGCACAAAGATGATCGCGTCGAACTTCTGGGTGATCATGGTGTTGAACTGTTCCTGCTGGACCAGCGCATCATAGCGGCCGTCGAATACCGTCAGCTCAACCTGGCCGCTCTTGACCGCCGGATGCTGCTTCAGCGCGGCCGACCAGATCTGCATGAATTCGGCATTGAGGCCGTAGGTCGTTGCACCGATCTTCAGCTTCTTGTCCTGCGCCATCGCTGGCGCGGCAAGGATCGCAGCGCTGGCGACGAGGGCGAGCATCAGTTTCTTCATGTTTTTCTCCTCCATAGAGATATCCGGTCGCCGTTATGACGCGCGGTTGGTCGACGGACCGCGGATGCGATCCGAATGATGAGGTCAGAGACCTTGATTTCGCTTCTGATCCAGCATGACGGCGCCGACGATAAGCGCGCCCTTGAGCACCTGCTGGTAGTAGGATTGGATACCGAGCAGATCGAGACCGTTGTTCATGACGCCGATGATCAGCGCCCCGATCAGCGTTCCCGTCACCCGGCCAACACCGCCCGAGAGGCTGGTGCCGCCAATGACGACGGCCGCGATGGCATCGAGCTCGTAGGCGATACCGGCTTGCGGCAGCGCAGATCCCGTGCGGGCCGAGAGCATCATTCCGGCGAGACCGGCGAGCGAGCCCGAGATGCAGTAGACCGTGAAACGGATGCGGGTGACGTTGATCCCGGAGGTAATCGCCGCATGCGGATTGCCGCCGACCGCGTAGATGTAGCGGCCAAAGCGTGTGCGAGTCAGAACCCACCAGGACACGATGAAGACGACGGCCAGGATTACCACCGGCATCGGCACGCCGAGAATGTTTCCGGTACCTATCCAGCGGAACTCGGGGATCAGCGCCGGGACAGGCTTGCCGCCACCATAGATCAGCGTCATGCCGCGTGCTGCCGACAACATGCCGAGCGTGGCGACGAAGGCCGGGACGGCAAAGCGCGAGACGATGAAGCCGACGACAGCGCCACAGGCCAGACCGACCGCGATACCGGCAATCAATGCGACGATGGCAGGGTACGGGGCACCCGCAATGCCGGCCGTTGCCGACGTCGTGACGAAGCTGGCGCTGATGATGCCGGCAAGCGCCACCACCGAACCGACCGACAGATCGATACCACGCGTCAGGATGACGAAGGTCATGCCGATCGCCAGCACGCCGTTGATGGATGTCTGCAGCAGCACGTTCGAGATGTTGCCGGCCGTCAGGAAATACTCGTTCGACACCGACAGGATCACGGACAAGAGCAGGAAGGCGAGGAAGATGCCATATTCCTGGATGAGCAGCCTGCGGCGATCCGAGTTGAACCAGCCCGTCGTTGGTTTGTTATCTGTAAGGGACACTGTTTCTAACCTCTTCCCATGCCGATCCGTATTGAGAAATTCGCGGCGCACCTGTTACGTCGACAGATGCACCAGCGCTTGCGCGTCGGTTTCCACCCGCGGGTAGACGCCCGCCGAGCGGCCGTTGCGCATCACGAGAATGCGGTCGGACATGCCGAGCACCTCGTCTATCTCCGATGAAATCATCACCACCGTGCCTCCCGTGGCTGCGAATTCGCAGATGATCCGGTAGATTTCGCGCTTGGCGCCGACATCGACGCCGCGCGTCGGTTCGTCGAGCAGAAGCACCTTCGGGTTGCGCAGGAACCACTTGCCCAGCACGACCTTCTGCTGGTTGCCGCCTGATAGTCCCGAGACCGCCATGGTGTCGCGTGCAGTCTTGATGCCGAAACGCTCGATCATCTGCTGGCTGGCCGCCTGCTCGCGGCCGCGGCGCATGACGAAAGCCGGGCTGAACTCCGGCAGGCTGGCAAGCGCGATGTTGCCCCTGACGCTATCGACGAGATTGAGCCCTGTCAGCTTGCGATCCTCGGTGACGAGGGCAAGCCCTTGCTCCATGGCCTCGACAGGCTTGCTGACGGTGATCGCCTTGCCATCGAGCCTGATCTCGCCCCTATCCATCCGGTCGAGACCGAAGAGGCAGTTGAAGATCTCCGATCTGCCGGACCCCATCAGCCCATAGATGCCGAAAATCTCGCCCTTCTTCACGGAGAACGATACGTCCTCGACCTTGCCGCTCGCCGTCAACCCTACGACCTCGAACCCCGTGACATCGGTGGGCGTGTTGGTCTTGATATATTCCTCGCCGAGTTCACGGCCGACGATCATCCGGATCAGTCCCGCGCGATCAATATCGGCAAGGTCACCCGCACCGATATACGAACCGTCACGGAACACGGTGTAGGCGTCGGCGATCTGGAAAATCTCCGACAGACGGTGCGAGACGTAGACCACGCCCTTGCCCGCGGCCTTCAACCGTTCGATCGTCTTGAAGAGTTGCTGTGCTTCCTTTTCGCCGATCGCTGAGGTCGGCTCGTCCATGAAGATCACTTCAGCGTCATGGCTCAACGCCTTGACGATTTCGACCAGCTGCATCTGCGCAACAGAGAGATTCATCATGAACTGCGTCGGGCGGATGTTGAACTCGAGTTGCTCCAGCAGCCGCTGCGCATTCTGGTTGATGGTCTTGAAGTCGATGCCGCCGAAACGTCCTGACGGCTCACGGCCGAGATAGATGTTTTCGGCGACCGTCATGTGCGGCACCGGACTGAGCTCCTGCTCAATGATCGCGATGCCTGATGCCAAAGCCGCCGCCGGACCGGAGAATTCCACGTCCATACCCCGTCGCCGGATAGATCCCGCGTCGCGCTTGTGGATACCCATCAAAATCTTGAGGAAGGTGGATTTTCCGGCGCCATTGCCACCGCATAGCGCATGCACGGATCCAGCCTTGAGCTGAAACCGGCCGTCGCGAAGAGCCGCGACGCCATTGAAGGACTTTGCCAGCCCTTCGACTTCCAGAAGATGTTCCACCCAAGTTCCTCCCGCGATCGGGCCATCTCACGATGGACCAATCATGCATCACGCTCCATCTCCAATGGAGCGATTTTTACAAGTGTCAAATACATTTAGACAAATGTCAATCAAGCAATTTACCTTGTGCATATCCCTTGAAGACGAGCGGAGGCGGCGTCCTCCCCTTTCAGGTAAGGCCGGCTGAGAGAACCGCATTTGCTGACGAGTTGCCGTAATTTCACGGCTGCCGACTACATGATGAGTGCAATCACATACGCTTGCGGAGAAGCTAGCGTCGTCTGACTGAGATCAAACATCGATCGGTGAATACAAAGATCAGAACAGCCGCCTTCAGCCTTTTCGGGGGCGCCCGCTCTCCAAACTGCGCGCGATAGAACTCTGGGCCGGCGTGGAACGCGCCTGCCGTGGCGACAGGCCGCACAGGGTCTTGAACGCCCGGCTGAAGGCGGCCCCGGAATCGTAGCCGACGTGGCAGCCGATATTGCCGATGCGCAGGTTCGATTTACGCAACAGGTTGGAAGCGACAGCCAGCCTCCAGCCGTGCACGTATCGCAACGGAGACTCGCCAACAGAAGCGCATTCGACGCGCCTGATCCGTGCATAGGTCAGGGCTGCTGGCGCCGTCCAGCCGTCTATTGTCACCCTGACACGGACGGTAGGCCCATCATACCGGAAACCGATGTCATCGGCTGGCTTCCATGGTCTCGCGCAGCGCCGCGTTGATGCGGTCCTGCCAGCCGGGGCCATCTTCCTGGAAGAAGGCGAGCACGTCGGTGTCGATCCTGATCGATACCGGTTCCCGGGTGGAGGGGATTGCCTGCCGTTCTACAGGTGCAGCCGGGGCCTTGGTGGCGGGCTTAAACAGGGCTTCAGCAGCATCGAGCGGATTGGCCGGCCTGCGGGGTGTGCGGTTCATGGATTTCCTTTAAATTTGTTGCGTAGAAGGGCTCGCTCACCGAGACACTCGGTCATGAGCATGAAATATCAGACGATACGTCTAGGCGCAGTCGCGAAGCGCACGATAGGACGGATGTAGCATGGATCGGTTGGGTTCCGCCGTGTTTTCCGTGCGGGCAGGGAAGAAAACCGGAGAGATTGTAGGCGGCCCCGCAGCAGAAAACGAGACAACTCGTCGAAGAAGACGGGAACAGCCGCTCCGTGCATCCTGAGGAGCCGTCTGCTGGCCAAGGACGCCAGTTTCTGCGCGGATTTTGCGCAGGCTTATGGCATGGACGCTCTCGAGTGCGAGATGCGATTGCCGATCAATGATTGTCCGGCGCTTTCGACCGGATAGCGGCGCGCTCGCGTCGGGAGTGGTCACTGAAACAGGCGGTCGCGTGCAGACAATATCGCCGTCGCGAAAGTTCGAACATTCATACTCCTGTTGATTGGAAGTCGGGTAGTTAATAGGATACGAGCGCCGCTCATCCGCCAGTCGCGCGACGAAACATCCCTCTGGAGCAATTGTAAGCTGAACGCTTCCCCACGCTCAATGTGGTGATCGCCAATGCCGGAATCTCGCGGACCGAAGACATGACGTCCGACACATGGAATGTCTCATCGTCGGTGGACATGATCCAGACTAACATTGTCGGCGTGATTAGCACTGTTGCGGCTTTCCTGCCTGTTCTGAAGGCCCAGCGGAATGCCACCATCATGGCAACCAGCTCTGCTCTCGCCTTCCTGCCGCGGGCAGATTTTGCCACCTGCTGCGCCAGCAAGTCCTTCCTGCATTCATGGCTGACGTCGTTGCGTCATCAGCTGCGGAAGTTGCCGATCGAGGTTCTCGAACTTTCCCCGCCCTATGTGCGGACGGAGTTGACCGGCCTTTCTCAAGCAGCCGATCCGCGCGCCATGCCGCTCGCCTCTTACATCTGCGAGGTCATGTCCATGCTTGAAAACGGACAGCACCCGCGTGGCGAGCTCCTGGAGCGGGATCAAGCCCGCCGCTGGGCCGAGCGTGTCGGGACGTTCGACAGCATCTTC
Source organism: Hyphomicrobiales bacterium (assembly GCA_900465675.1). GTDB lineage: Bacteria > Pseudomonadota > Alphaproteobacteria > Rhizobiales > Rhizobiaceae > Rhizobium. The sequence goes on from UBJR01000017.1 coordinate 26,991, forward strand.
GCGCCATGAATCCAGCCTGAGCTTGTCCGGGCGAGGCATATCCAAATGTAACAAGGCGCACAGTCACAACGCGCGTCTTGTGCACGCCATCGCAGGTTGTACGCGGGCAAGTTATAATGTTCCTGCCGAATCATTATAACCCCCTCCGTTGACTTCTCGTATCGGCGCTATAATGTTTTTGTCAGAAAATTATAATGCCGGTTCGGTGCTAAGCTACAAGCAGGAACGGCCATGTCGAAAATCAAACAAGTCGATATTAGCTACCGGACAATGTTCGCAGAGCTCGTCGAGCGCTCGCTCGATGCCCAATTCCAGGCAGACTTTCCCTTGGAGGGCCGGTTCGTGACCGTACCGGTCAAGGATCGCAATTACTGGTACTTCGACCTGCCCACTCCTGGCGGCAAAGACAAGCGAAGCTATGTCGGCCCGCACCACGATGAAGCGATCACCGCCCGAGTGAATGCCCACATGGAACTAAAGGGTTCGATTCGTGACCGGAGGCGAATGGTAAGCACATTGCGCCGCGCTGGTCTTCCAGGCCCCGATCCGTTTGCCGGAGATGTCACGCAGGCGCTTGCAAATGCAGGGTTATTCCGCCTGCGCGCAGTTCTGATAGGGTCCGTCGCTTTCAGCGCCTATGCAGGCATTCTCGGCGTTCGCTTACCATCCTCGGCCGTGCAGACCGGCGATGCTGACTTTGCACAGGACTTCGCGATTTCGGCGGAGGTGGGCGACAGCCTGCCTCCCGTCCTGGAAATCCTCCGGTCAATCGATAGCGGCTTTCGCCCGGTTCCCCACCAGGGGGACAAGGCCAAGATCGCCTTCCAGAATGCGAGGGGATACCGGGTGGAATTTCTCACCGGCAATCGCGGATCAGCCGAACACACGGGCAAGCCCTCGCCGATGCCCGCTCTTGGCGGCGCTTCCGCAGAAAATCTAAGGTTTCTCGACTACCTCATCTACGAACCGGTGCGCACCGTTCTCCTGCATCGAGAGGGTGTGAATGTGCTGGTTCCTGCTCCGGAGCGTTTTGCTGTCCATAAGCTCATCGTCGCTTCGCGGAGGCTCGGAGATGCGCTGGGGCGAGCAAAGGCCTTCAAGGACCTGTCTCAGGCGGCCCTGCTGTTTGAGGCACTCGTTGAAACGCGACAGGGCGACGTTGTTGCAGATGCCTGGCAAGAGGCGTGGGATCGCGGCGCAGCCTGGAAAGAAGGCATCTCCAAAGGCTTTCTCAGGCTACCTGAAAACGGCGTCGCCGCTTTAAGAGCCGCGCTCGGCCCGCAGCAGCTCGAAGGCGTCATGAGTGGTGATAGTCCCTCCCCGTGACATACGATCGCATCGAAGGCCCGGTCGAACGCACGCATGTCGCCGTTGGTCGACAATGGCTGCGCGAGCCCAAACTCCGCTGATACCTCTCGCTGGATTGTGGAACCAAGCCCTATCCGGTCCGTTCTCTCACCTAAAGGAGAGGACACAACCATGCCGGAAACCAATCGCCCAATACCGCCGCAACCTGAGCAGCAGCAACCGCCGCCTGGGCTGACAAGATTGATGAAGCCCGCGCCGGATCACGGCGAGGAGAGCTACAAAGGCAACGGCAGGCTCAAGGGAAAGGTAGCGCTGATTACGGGCGCAGATTCCGGCATCGGTCGTGCCGTGGCGATCGCCTTTGCGCGTGAAGGCGCCGATGTCCTGATCTCATATCTCAGCGAAGACGAAGATGCCGTGGAAACGGCGAGATGGGTCGAAGAAGCTGGTAGCCGTGCCTTGGCCGTTGCCGGCGACATCACCTCAGAAAGTCACTGCATTGCTCTCGTCGAACGAACCGTCAGGGAGTTCGGAGGAATCGATATTCTTGTCAACAACGCAGCCTTCCAGCGCACCTACGCTGCAATCGGCGACATCACCGAGGAAGAATGGGACGAGACTTTTCGCACGAACACATATGCCCCTTTCTTCCTCGCCAAGGCTGCCGTGCCTCACATGAAGCCTGGCGCCAGCATCATCAACACCACGTCCATCCAATCGCGCCAACCCTCCTCCCATCTTCTGGCCTATGCCTCCACCAAAGGCGCGGTTTCGAACTTCACCGCGGGCCTTGCCGAAATGTTGGCGGGAAAAGGCATACGCGTAAACGCGGTCGCCCCCGGCCCGATCTGGACGCCACTTATCCCTTCGACTATGCCGCCGGATAAGACCAAAGATTTCGGCAAAAAGACGCTGATTGGCCGCGCTGGTCAACCGGCCGAACTCGCCGGGGCATATGTGTTGCTGGCCTCGGCTGAGGGTAGCTATATGACCGGCGCCATTATTCCGGTCACGGGCGGCGAGATCATGATTTGAGCGCGGCACCGTCGTCAGAAAAGCTCAGGGGCAAAACCCAGCCGAAATTCGACAGTCTAGAGTTCGCCGCTGGAATAGCGCGCGGTTTTGCAGGCGCACTGCTTTTTGCCCTGCCGATGCTGATGACTATGGAGATGTGGGAACTCGGGTTCTACATGGACCGCACGAGACTCCTGCTTCTCCTCGTCATCAATATCCCGCTGCTCATCTTTCTGTCTGACCGCATTGGCTTCGAGACAACGTCTACCTGGAGCGAAGCGGTCCGAGACGCGAGCATCGCCTACGGCCTTGGCATCGTCTGCAGTGCTCTTATCTTGTCCGCAATGGGCATCCTCCGGAATGACCAGTCTGCGCACGAGGTCATCGGCATGATTGCCATCCAGGCAGTGCCGTCGAGCATCGGAGCAATGCTGGGGCGCAGCCAGCTTGGCGGGCAGTCCGATGAGATTGATGATCACGGTGACGGAGATGACCCGGTGGATAGCCGGGAGACGAGCTATGCAGGCGAACTGTTCTTGATGGCTGTCGGCGCCCTTTTCCTCGCGCTTAACGTGGCGCCGACCGAGGAAATGATCCTCCTCTCCTACAAAATGTCGCCCTGGCACGCATTGGCTATCATCGTGGCGTCTCTGGCGATAATGCATGGCTTCGTCTACACCCTGTCGTTCCACGGAAGCCATGACCTTGCCGAGTGGACGCCTGGGTGGCACGCCTTTGTCCGCTTCACCCTGCCAGGCTATGTCATCGCTCTCGCTATCAGCGGCTTTTGTCTGTGGACGTTTCACCGGATCGACGACACTTCTACGACTCAGGCGTTGATGACAACTGTGATCTTGAGTTTCCCGGGCGCTATTGGCGCGGCTGCTGCGCGGCTGATTTTATGAGGCAGGCATGACCAAGATATCGAGATCTTCAAACATCGAAAATGCCGAACCGCATTGGATTGAATGGTTGACCGGCCTCGTCTCGGCAGCCCTCGTGATCTTGCTCATTACCTGGATCGGCAAGGACGCGCTGATGGATAGTGACAGCTCTCCTGACCTTGAGGCGGCTGTCGTCCGGACGGAACAACGCAGCACCGGCTATCAGGTTTTGTTCGAAATGAGCAACAAGGCGAGCGCAACCGCCGCCGACGTGACGGTACGAGGTGAACTACAGGACGGAAAAGCCATCATCGAGAGTGTCGAAACCGTACTCGCCTATGTTCCAGGCCGGTCTAAAACGAGGGGCGGTTTGATTTTCGAGAATAACCCTGCCGGAAAGACGGTGGTTGTCAAAGCCTCGGCCTACAACGAGCCGTAAAGCTGGTCACGCGGCGAGTTCGATTGCTTTCAGTTGAGTCCCAGGGCTGAACGCGGGACTGATGTTTGCGGGGTTCGGGGCATTGACGCGTGCGATAATCGAACCGATCGATATCACTCACGGATGCCGGCATCAGCTGGTCGCGCCAACGCCTTTACGAATCAATCTTGCTTGCCAGCGCTACGCCGTTGCGCCAACCACAAGCGGTGGGTAATCTAAAAGGATAGCGCCCCCGCACGATCAGGTCGATCAACGCTCTAAAGACGTGGCACGAAGGGATCGACTGGCCCCCCGGTCCGGTCGAAAGCTGGTCGGAAGCAGACTTCGACAAGTCGTTCGCAACGAACGTAAAGGGTCCTTACTTCCTGATCCAGGCGCTTCTGCCGATCTTCTCGAAAGGCGACCTCGGTCGTGTTAAATACTTCGATCAACGCCCATATCGGCATGCCGAACTCGAGCGTTTACTCGCTAACCAAGGGCGCGCTTCTGATGTTGGCAAAGACGCTGTCGGGCGAGCTGGTCGGCCGCGGCATTCGGCTTAACGCCGTCAGGCCCGGCCCTATCGCGACACCGCTTTACGCAAAGCTCGGCATGTCGGAAGCGGAAATGAAGACAATGGCCGAAGGCGTGCAGAAGCAGATCCCGGTCGGTCTTTTCGGAGACGTGTCGGAGGTTGCAAAGACCGTGGTCTTCTTCGCATCCGACGAAGCCTCCTATATCGTCGGCAGCGAGCTCGTCATCGACGGCGGCATGAGCAATCTTTAACCGGCATCCAACTTCACAGGAGCAGAACATGCTAATCGATCTCAAAGGCAAGACCGCCCTGGTGACGGGGTCCACGGAGGGCATAGGCTACGCCGTCGCCCGTCAGCTCGCCAGAGCCGGCGCGGACGTGGTTGTCAACGGCAGGTCCGAAGACAAGACCGAGAAAGCGGCAGGACGACTGAGAAGCGAAGGCGCCAAGGGCATTGTCACGGGGGTGGCGGCTGATCTCGCCACCGCCGAAGGGTGCGCAAAACTCGTGGTAAAGGTGCCGCTGGTCGACATCCTCGTCAACAATGCCGGCATCTTCCAGCCAAGCGATTTCTTCGACACCACGGACGAGGTCTGGGACCGTCACTGGCAGGTGAACGTCATGTCTGCTGTCCGACTGTCCCGCGCCTATCTACCCGGCATGCAAGAAGCAAACTGGGGCCGCGTCGTCTTCATCGCATCGGAATCCGGCTTCAACATTCCGGTGGAAATGATCCACTACGGCGTCAGCAAGACGGCCGACATCGCTGTCGCGCGCGGGCTTGCCAAACGAATGGCAGGCACTGGAGTTACCGTAAACTCGGTTCTCCCTGGTCCAACTCTTTCAGAAGGCGTCGAAGCAATGCTTGCCGCTGAGCGCGAAAAGACCGGAAAGTCGATTGAGGAAGTCGCTGCTGACTTCGTCAAGCAGCACCGGAGCAGCTCCCTCATTCAGCGCGCGGCCAGCGTCGAGGAGATCGCAAATATCGTGACGTATCTGTCCTCGCCATTGGCATCAGCCACGACTGGGGCTTCGGTGCGCGTGGACGGCGGCCTTATCGACACGCTCTGAAGATCAGACAAGCCGAAGCCAACCAGGGCCTCTGCGAACAGCACAGGCTTCCTCTCGTCATGAAATCGCCACGTCCCTACCGTGGAACTCGTCGCGAAAATCCTGTGCTCGCTTTTCGTCGGGCGCGGTGACTATGACGAACCGGCGGCCGGCCTCCGGCGTCTCCTGGTGCGCAAGATCGATCATCCAGATCGTGTTCGCCGACCTTTGGGTCATTTCGATGAGTTTCTCCATGACGGGGTCGTCTTCGTCCTCGATACCGAAGGTTGTCTCATAGGCGAAGGTTTCCTGCGCGGGAGAACCCCTAATCTGCTCCCGCAGCCAGTCCCAAAGGTTTTCGAAGTCAACTGGGAACGGAGAAAACTCCATGTTCACCTGGACAACATCTCGGGCAAAGACGACCTCGCCATTGTAGAAGGCATGCATTCCCAGGAAATATTCGGAAAGCTCCATATGGTCTGAAAGGGCCTCGCGCAGCGTCTTGAGGTTAGAGGTTGTCTGGAACATTCAGGACTCCCTGGCAAAGGTCTAGGATTGGCCGCGGCGAAATGCCGAGTGGCTTGCATAATCTATCCTCGCGTGATGTCGTACGGCCTGGGATAGGAAGCCTCGTGGCGGGAAGGCAGCAAATTGGCGGCAAGGACTGCCAGCATGAGCACGATGATCGAAGTGGCGATCAGAACGACCTTCATCAGGAATCTCCTATACCAATAGAACCGTCGTAAGGCTCGCTGGTTCCAACACCCCGCGCGCCGTGTCGCCTTTGCCTGTCTGATCGAGGAACTTGGTCTTGGTGCCGGAGTTCTCCCTTCAGAATTCAGAAGGAGATCTGCAATGATCACGAAATCGATCCCCAATTCCGACGAGCTTCTCCCGAGGACCTTGAACAAAGACAGGCAGGACGAAGCAATTCCTCACTCAAGCATAGACGACCGCCGGGCTCCGCCCGTGAACATGGGCACCAGCCGCGTAGCCGGAGACGGCTTGACCGAGGCCGATTCGAAGACTGGCCGCGCAGATCCCAAGAGTCGTATCCCCGCCCCGCAGACGGCCAACCGGGAGTGAAACAATCACGGACTGAAGCCGTTGCTTGAACACCGACGAGCTGCAGTCCGACGACGAGATTTCGCTGTAGCCGGACGGTGGGAGCGCGGTCGAGACAAGAAGAAAGAGCGGAAGTTCGAAATCGCCAGAGCCACACATCTTCCACTGCGACCGGCGACATCCAAATAGAAGATTTAACGCTATCCCAACACCGGCCGAAAAATTTTCGCTCTCCAGAGCGGCCACGGCCTTCCTGACCGCTCTGCTCCACCTGTAGTGGTGATGGAAGAGCAGGCCCCACGGATCTGCGCGTACTTGGGACGGCGACCAGGAACGCAAGGACGACGCCGACTTTCTCGAGAGGCAGCTCGCGCGGCCGAAACACGGTTAAGCCTGATGCCCTGTACGTTCTCCTCGTCAGCGTATTCGCCTTCGAACTCGCGCAGCGCGGTTAACCGTGCAAACGAGGGAAACCATACACGGAGCAGGCAAAAAACCGCTTTCCGAAGCGCAGGGAAGGAGCGCGCTCAGAGCGCCAGCTATGCTGACGAAGCTCGACAAACAGGGCGTACGCGCCGACGAACGATGGCCTCCAACAGTGGAGTGGGAAAGATCGGCAGTTTAACCGTTTGGCCGAATGACAATCTTAACGCAGCCGTCTTGCTTATCACGAAAGGTTTTGTAGGCATCCGGCCCCTCTTCAAGACCGATGCGATGCGTAATCAGGAAGGACGGGTCGATTTTTCCGTCGATGATCAGCTTCATTAGCGGTTCGAGATAGCGTTGCACATGGGTCTGGCCGGTCTTCAGTGTCAGGCCCTTAGCAACGAGTGCGCCGAGCGGTGCGGGCACGGCCGGTCCTACGAAGACACCCGGGAGCGACACGGTGCCGCCTGGACGACACGCGAGGATCGCTTGGCTCAAGGCGTAAGGCCGCTCCGTTGATGTCAGTTTGGTCTGCAGGCTCTCCATCATTCCACCGGCGCCCTGGCTCTCCAGCCCGACTGCCTCGATCACGGCGTCCGGCCCCTGCCCACCCGTTATCTCGACGATTTTTTGCTGAAGGTCGTCGTCCGTGTAATCGAGCGTTTCGGCACCCGCCTGACGCGCCAGCGCCAGACGCTCGGGCACGGTGTCGACCGCAATGACGCGTTCGGCGCCCAGGAGGAACGCCGATTTGATTGCAAAGAGGCCGACGGGACCGCATCCGAAAACGGCGACAGTCTGCCCCGGTTGAATGTCGCAATTTCCGCCGCCATGTAGCCGGTCGGGAAGATATCGGAGAGGAAGAGAACCTGCTCATCACTTAAACCGTCTGGCACCTTGATAGGGCCGACATCGGCAAAGGGCACGCGCAGATATTGCGCCTGCCCGCCGGGGAACCGGCCGTACATGTCGGAATAGCCGAAAAGCCCTGCAGTCGGATAACCGATCTGCTCGGCCTGTTTAGCGCCGGACGGATTCGACCGCTGGCACAACGAAAACAGGCTGCGTTGGCACATCGAGCACTCGCCGCAGGAAATCGTGAAGGGAACGACGACGCGGTCGCCAACCTTGAGTTTGGAATTGCCGCGACCGACCTCGACGACCTCGCCCATCGTCTCGTGGCCCATAACGTCGCCTGCATGCATGCCTGGAACGAAACCGCCGTACAGGTGCAGGTCGGAGCCGCAGATGGCGCAGCTCGTCACCTTGATGATCGCATCGCGCTCGTTCTGGATAATCGGATCGTCGACTTCTTCACAACGGATGTCTCCGCTACCGTGCCAGGTTAAAGCCTTCATGTCGTTCTCCTCTGCGCGTTTTTCTTGGATCATCGTTTAGGATTTAGGGCTGGCCGCCACCGCCGGCCGCGCCATACACCTGCCCTGTTGCGTAACTGGCCGAGGGATCGGCAAGCTGAACGTAAATCGAGGCGAGTTCGGCCGGCTGGCCTGGACGACCCATCGGCGTCTTGCCGCCGAACTGTTCCAGTTTTTCCATCGTCGCGCCGCCGGCCACTTGCAGCGGTGTCCAGATCGGTCCCGGCGCCACGCCGTTGACCCGGATGCCCTTCGGCCCGAGCTGCTTGGCCATCGACTTTGTGAAGTTCATGCCGGCAGCCTTAGTCATCGCGTAGTCGACCAAGTCCTCGGAGGGGTCGTATGCCTGCTCAGACGTCGTGATAATGATGGCCGAACCAGGCTGCAAATGCTTGAGTGCGGCCTTCGTCAGCCAGAACATCGCGTAGATGTTGGTCTTGATCGTCGCGTCGAAGGCATCGGAAGTGATCTCCGACAACATTCCCGCCTGCTGCTGGCGTCCCGCGTTGCTGACGAAGATATCAAGACCGCCCAGCCCCTTCACCGCATCCTCGATAAGCTTCTCGCAGAAAGCCTGATCGCGAAGGTCGCCAGGCAATGCCACGCCCTTTCGTCCTTCTTTTTCAATGAGCGCGATAACTTCCTTGGCGTCGAACTCTTCGTCAGGAAGATAGTTGATGGCAACATCCGCGCCTTCGCGGGCATAAGCAATCGCAGCCGCCCGGCCCATTCCGGAATCGCCGCCGGTGATCAACGCCTTGCGCCCGGCGAGCCTACCCGAGCCTTTATAACTTGTCTCGCCGTGATCCGGTTTTGGGTCCATCTTGCCGGCAAGGCCCGGAAAAGGCTGCGACTGGCGCTGGAAAGGCGGCTTAGGATATTTCGTGGTCGGGTCTTCCATGGATGTTGATTCCTTCGATCGGGCTTGCGATTGCGCCGGGAGCGCGGCGGCGGCAAAAGTAGCGGTCGTCGCCGCAGAACTGACCGGCGCGTCAAATGGAGAATGCTCTTCATTGTTTTCCCATGCAGACCACAGACAATGGATTGCCGCCCGCGGTCTGGGAACGTTCAGTGCGCGGCCACGAGCTTCATTACGTGCATCTTGTGCATCTCGAGCTTAGGCAGCGTCTCTGCCGCAAATTGCTTGACGGCAGCATCGTCCCCGCCCTTCGCGTAGGTCGCGAAGAGTGTCACCGCATCCATGTGCGCGGACGCCTGCATCTCTATGTAAAGCGCCTGGAAATCCTCGCCCGAGGCACCCCTTAGGGTGTCAAGCATGGCCTGGTGTTTCGGCGCGAGCACCGGCGGCTCGTCACCGAGCTTGGCGGCTTTCTTCAGACCTTCGGCCGCTTTTGTATGATCTGCGATCATCTGCTTGGCGAAGTCTTTGACGTCGCCATCCCTCGCCTTTTCCTCGGCGAGCTTGCTGGATTCGATCTCGAAGGCATTGGCACTCGTGACGACCTTCACGAAGGAGCCCTTGTCGACGTTCATCGGAGCAGCGACGGTGTCGGCGCTTTTTGGCATGGCAGCGAAACTCGCGGTGGAGATCAGCAGGGAGAACGCAACGAGCGAGGCAGAAATCATCTTTTTCATGTCGGCTTTCCTTACTTGGCCTTGTCAAATGCGGCGGTCAGATCGGCAACGGCCATGTCCATGGCCTGCTTTGCCTGCGGCACCACCTTGGCCATGCCGAAGAACTCGTGGGTGACGCCATCGAACGTCTTGATGTCGACCGAGACGCCAGCGTCCTTGAGCTTTGCGGCATAGGTTTCGCCGTCGGACCGCAGCGGATCGATCTGCGCCAGGATCACGGTCGCCGGCGCGACGCCGGCAAGGTCCGAGCGTCCGTTGAGATTGATGCGGGGATCCCTGGCGTCGTCCATCGACGTGACGGTGTTCTTGACGAACCACTCCATGTCGGCCTTGCCGAGCGGCTTGGCGTTGGCGTTTTCCTTGTAGGAGGGCGTGTCCATGTCGTTGCCCGCCACCGGATAGACCAGAAGTTGGTGGACCGGGTTCTTGGTCTTCATCTCCTTCGCCATCAGCGCAACGTTGGCGGCAAGATTGCCGCCAGCGCTTTCGCCAGCGACTGCGATCTTGTCGGCGTTACCATTCAGTTCATGAATGTTCTCGACAACCCATTTGTAGGCGGTCCAAGCGTCTTTATGGGCTGCCGGAAACTTGTATTCCGGTGCATGGCGATATTCGACCGATACGACGATCGCGTGGGCGCCGAGCGAAAGCGCACGTGGCGCGCCGTCATAGACATTGACGTCGGCGACGACCCAGCCGCCCCCGTGATAGTAAACCACAACCGGAAACGGCCCTTCCCCGCCTGGAATATAGACGCGCGCGGCCAAGCCGCCTTGCTCCGACGGTATCGCGATATCCTTGGTGGTCACCTGCGCTTCGGGATTGGATGGTACGCGCTTGTCCCACTGGACGGCGCGGGCGGCGTCGGCCGGGCTCGCCTGCATACGAGCTTCCGGCACGGTTAAGGTCGAAAACGGCTTTGAGCCGAGGGCAGCCAGCTTATCTAGCACGGCCTGCATCTCCGGCGCAGGCTTCGGAGCATCCTGCGCAAATACGGGGGCGGCGGTTGCCAGCAGCGTGCCAAAAAGCAGCGCCGTCTTTCGGGCGGTACGAGGGGTCATTGATTGGTTTCCGATTAAAAGACGTCACCCAACCTCGGCGAAAGCCCATTGTTCCCTTCAGCCTGAATAAAGGATCGGGTGGTCCATGATGAACCGGGTCCGTCCACCTTCATACGCCCGCGATCTATCCCCAAGACCGGGAGACCATGCCACCTCGCCGCGGAGTTCAGGAGAAGTCCGCGAGACGCTCGCCGTCCGTCTCCGTCGACCGTCAAAAGCTCTGCTTCTCCAGATTTCTTTCCACCTGCCGAAGGGGACGTATCCGGAAACAGCGCGCCATCGAGCGGACGACGTTTTTCAAAGGATGTCAGGCATTGGTGGAACATCTCGCCGTTCCCGAACTTTAGCACTCTCGCGCCCGCAAGGAGTTCCCATGCCTTTCAACCCGCCAATCCTTTATACGCCAGAGGTCCAAACCTTTGACGGCGACGAGCAGCAAACCGTCTCGGAGCTCAACGAGACGTTCGATATCATTTTGAACAAGACCGCCGCGGATTACGGACATGCCGTGCGGTCTGTGCATGCGAAGGCTCATGGCATCCTTGAAGGCACGATGACGGTCAAGGGGGGCCTGCCGCCGGAGCTAGCGCAGGGCCTGTTTGCGAACCCTGGTGCCTACAAGACCTACATGCGCATCTCAACGAATGCCGGCGACATCCTCCCAGATGACATCTCGCTGCCGCGCGGACTTGCTCTGAAGGTCGTCGAGGTTACAGGCGCACGACTGCCAGATGCGGAGGGAGCGACCCAGGACTTCGTCATGGTCAACGGGCCGGTCTTCCAGGCAAAGAATGCAAAGAAGTTCCTCAGCAGTCTGAAAATACTCGCCAAGACGACAGACCGCATGGAAGGCACGAAGGAGGTCCTGTCCAACGTATTGCAGGGCGTGAATGCGACTTTGCAGGCCGCGGGCCTCTCGAGCCCGACAGTGCAATCGATGGGTGGGGCGCCCGACGTCGATCCTCTTGGCGAGACCTACTATAGCGTGACACCGTTCCGCTATGGGGACTATATCGCCAAGTTCAGCATTCGCCCGGTCTCGAAGGACCTGACCGAATTGACCGGCAAGGAGATCGACACGAAAGACCAGCCGGATGCTATTCGCGAGACGGTACAAGGAGAGATGCGGCATCTGTCCGGAGAGTGGGAGTTTTGTGTCCAGCTCTGTCGCGATCTTGAAAAGCAACCCGTCGAGGATCCGACGGTTCAGTGGGACGAGGACGAAGCCCCATTCGTGGCGGTAGCGACCATATATGCAGTGCCGCAGGACAGCTGGTCTAAAACCAATGTGCAGAAGGTCGACGAAGAAATGAGGTTCAGTGTCTGGACGGGCCTTGCTGCACACGAGCCGCTTGGAAACATCAACCGGGCCCGCAAGGCGACCTATGAGCATTCGGCGAAGTTCCGCGCGGGCTTCAACAGGTGCCCAATCCACGAACCTGCCTCCTGATCGTGCATCCCGCCGTCGGCCGGCGCCGCTTTTCAGGCGGTGCCTTTTCGCATTGAGACGCACCAAGGATAAGCTTCATGGCCGACAACATTCCAAACCCCAACTCAGAAGGTCCGTCCGGTGGCTGGGGCTCGCTGAAAGGTATAGCCAGTACCTATGGCGAAAGCTCGCCCACGCCCGCCGCGCTTGAGACCCTTGCACGCCAGAACAAGCCGGGCGGTTTCATGTGCGTCTCCTGCGCCTGGCCGAAGCCCGTCAACTATCATCCCTTCGAGTTTTGCGAAAACGGAGCGAAGGCGACACTATGGGAGCTGACGTCGCATCGCTGCACGCCCGATTTCTGGAACGACCACACGGTTGGCGAGCTTCGGCAGTGGAAAGATCACGATCTGGAGATGACGGGTCGCTTGACGCATCCCCTTCGCTACGATGCCGGCACCGACCGCTATGTCGAAGTGACATGGGATGAAGCCTTCGTAGGCATCGCGACCATTCTCAACCGGCTGGAGAAGGAGAGTGTCGTATTCTACTCGTCCGGCCATGCCGGGCTGGAGGCTTCTTATCTCTACGCGCTGCTTGCCCGTTTATATGGCAACAACAATCTGCCGCAGAGTTCCAACATGTGCCATGAGACGACATCCGTCGGCCTGAACAAGGTTATCGGATCTCCTGTGGGTACCGTCGTCTGGGAAGATCTCGAGAAGGCCGATGCGTTTTTCTTCTTCGGGCAGAATCCAGGATCAAACAGTCCGCGCTTCTTGCATCCGCTCCAGGACGCAAAACGGCGAGGCGCCCGAATCGTCACGTTCAATCCGGTTCTGGAACAGGGCCTGATCTCCTTCGTCAACCCGCAGAACCCCATCGACATGCTGACAGGAAACGAGACGCAGATCTCCGATCAGTATCATCAGGTCAAGGCGGGCGGCGACATCGCCGCCATCCTCGGCGTTTGCAAGCATATTATCGAAGCCGATGACCTCGCTGTAGCGGACCACAAGCCGCGTATTGTCGACTTCGAATTCATCGAGGAGCACACGACGGGCTTCGATCAGTTCGTCGAAATGGTGCGGGAAACACCGTGGCCAGACATCGAACGCGAGAGCGGGCTTACCGAGGTCGCGCTGCGCGATGCCGGCGACGTCTATATCGGCGCTAAAAGCGTAATTGGCGTCTACGGGATGGGTCTTACCCAGCATGCGCAGGGCGCCTTGAACGTTGCGATGGTCGTGAACCTTCTGCTGCTTCGCGGAAACATTGGCCGTGAAGGCGCCGGCTGTTGTCCGGTGCGCGGCCATTCGAACGTCCAGGGCCAGCGCACTGTCGGCATCGCCGAAAAAACCAAGCTGATCCCGATGGACAAGCTCAAGGAGCTGTTCGATTTCGATCCCCCGATGAAGGACGGAATGACGATCGTCGACGCAGTGAAGGGCCTCATGGGTGGCACCGTCAAGGCCTTCGTCAGTCTTGGGGGAAACCTCGTTCGCGCCGTTCCCGACCAGTTGGAAATGGAACGGGTATGGGCCGCTCAGGAACTGACGGTCATGGTTTCCACGAAGCTCAATCGCAGCCATCTCTTCCCGGCGAAGACAGCCTATATTCTCCCCTGCCTGTCTCGTACTGAAATCGACAGGCAAGTATCGGGAAACCAATCTGTCACCACCGAGGACAGCTTTTCCCATATCAGCGGCAGTACGGGCAAGCGCACACCGGCGTCAAAATGCCTGCGAAGCGAGCTTGCCATTGTCGCCGGCATCGCCAAGGCGACGCTCGAACCCGGTCCAAGGCTGCGCTGGGACGACTGGATAGCGGACTACAGCCTCGTTCGTGACCTTATCGAGAAGACATATCCAGAAGACTTCAGGGACTATAATGCCCGCATGTTTCAGGCGGGCGGCTTCTATCGTGGAAACGACGCCCATGAACGAGTTTGGAACACACCGGAGCAAAAGGCCGTCTTCACGAAACCGGATCGATTGAACGCGCTGTCATTCGCGCCCGCCGAAGGTCGCTTCCGGCTCGTAACGCTCCGGTCAAACGACCAGTTTAACACGACGATCTACGGTTACTCTGATCGGTTCCGCGGCATTGAGGGCACCCGCGATGTCGTCCTCATGTGCAAGGCAGACATAGCGTCGGCAGGCCTCTTCGAAGGGCAGCGGGTCACGCTGGTGAGCGATTTTTCAGACGGCAAACATCGGGAGTTGGCCGGCCTCGAAGTGCGGGCGCATGCCCTACCGATCGGAACGATCGCCTCATATTACCCCGAGAGCAACGTGCTCAACGCGATCGATCACCATGACGAACTGTCCAAGACCCCGGCATCGAAAGCTATTCCCGTCCGGATCGTGTCGGGGCACCGTAACGCTTTCGGGTCTCGGGAAATCGAGACTACGATGGAGCGGCCAGTAATTGTGTCTGGTGACCGGGAGCTCAAGAGGGAAGCTTTTCAACGAGAGGGAAGCGTTGATTGAATGCTTATGTCGTCACTCTCCTGATTTTCGGCGCCGTCGTGCTGTTGACCGTCTGGCTACCAATGGCCTTGAGCCGGCTGCCGTTGTCACTGCCGATCTGCTGCCTCGCCATCGGCATGCTGCTGGCCTGGTCGCCCTTTACGCCTCGTCCCGCGATTAACCCTCTCGAAAATATAAAATGGGCCGAGCACCTCACGGAATTCGTGCTGATCGTCGCTCTGATGGGTGCCGGCCTCAAGATTGATCGACCGCTGGGCCTGCTTCGGTGGTCGGCGACGTGGCGGCTTCTCGGTATCGCGATGCCGCTCTCGATCGGAGCGATCGCTCTTGTCGGCTGGAGCGTACTTGGCCTGGGTTTGGCTTCCTCCATTCTTCTCGGTGCCGCCCTCGCCCCGACCGATCCCGTTCTCGCCTCCGACGTACAGGTGGGGCCGCCGCAGACCGGCGAGGAGGATTCCATCCGCTTCTCGCTAACATCTGAGGCCGGTCTTAACGACGGCCTCAGCTTTCCTTTCGTCATGGCCGCAATCGCCATCGCCGGTGAGCAGCCGGGCGGCGGGTTCGGGTGGCTCCCGCATTGGTTTGCCTTTGATGTCGTCTGGAAACTAGCTGCCGGTGTGGCAATGGGATGGGTGGTCGGGAGTCTTCTCGGTTATCTGACCTTCCGGATGCCGGAGGCTGGCCGCATTGCAAGAACGGGGGACGGGCTGGCGGCATTGGGCTTCACCTGTATCGCCTATGGCGCGACCGAAATCGTACATGGTTATGGGTTCGTGGGAGTCTTTGTGGCCGCCCTGACCCTTCGCAGCGTCGAGCGCAAGAGCGAGTATCACGGGCATCTGCACGATTTCGGCGAGCAGATCGAGCGATTGCTGATGATGGTGCTGCTTGTGTGCTTCGGCTCGATACTCGCTGAGGGTTCGCTTCTGTCGCATACCGACTGGCGTATTGTCGTGGTCGCAGTTCTCGTGCTCGCCGTCGTCAGACCGGTCGCTGCATGGGTGAGCTTGATCGGCTGCCGGCTGCCATGGGCGGACAAGTTGATCGTTTCCGTCTTCGGCATCCGAGGCCTTGGTTCGATCTATTATCTCGCCTACGCGTCCGGCAAGGCGAAGTTCGAAAACGTGGAGACGGTCTGGGCGACAGTGTTCGTCATCATCCTTCTGTCAGTCGTCATGCATGGCGCGACGGTAACTCCGGTCATGCGCTGGATTGATCGCCGCCGCGGCCTAGATCCTTCGAAATCGACAACGATCTCCAGTTAGCACCAGGAGCGAAGCTATGCCGCACGTTCGAACGCAAGACCTCGATATCACCTTCTTCGAGACGGGAGCACAGCACGGAAAACCTGTACTCCTTCTTCATGGTTGGCCGGACGACCCCACAACATGGAACGGTGTCGCAGAGCGCTTGAAGGATCGAAATCTAAGGTTTGTCATTCCGTATCTGCGCGGCTTCGGCCCCACGACCTTCCGCAGCGACAGCGCGCTCAGGACCGCGAACGGCGGCATCCTCGCCATGGATGCGATTGCACTGATGGACGGGCTCGGCATCGAGCGGTTCTCGGTGGTCGGGCACGACTGGGGATCGCATATCGCCGAATGCCTGGCGATCGGCTGGCCCGACCGTGTCGAGAGGATTGCCCAGCTTTCGTCGACGCCGCGCATGGGCGGTCTGCGGACGCCGCCGTTCCGGCAGTCCCAGCTCTACTGGTATCAATGGTTCATGGCGACGAAGCGAGGGGCCGAAGCTATCGCCAAAGATCCTAAGGGGTTCGCCCGCATCCAGTGGGAAAACTGGGCGCCCCAAGGCTGGTTCGACGAGGCGACTTTCGGGGCAGTCGCGAAATCGTTCGAGAACTTAGACTGGGTGGCGATCACGCTTCACAGCTATCGGGTTCGCTGGGAAGAGGCAGAACCCGATCCGCGCAGCCTGTGGCTCGAGCAGAGAGTGAAGGAGACAGAGTCCCTGTCGCTTCCGGCGATCTTCATTCAGGGCAAAGAGGATGGTGTCACCCCAGCTGTGATGTCGGAAGCCGTCCACCAGAAATTCTCAGGACCTTTCCAGCGCATTCTCCTTCAGAACGTCGGACACTTTCCGCAGCGCGAGGATCCGGAAACGGTCGCGCGAGAACTCGTGGTCTTTCTGGAAGGTTAGCGCCGCCTGCTGCGTGGTCGCTTGCGGAACTTTGCTTCACGCGCTCATTGGGGCAATTGGAGAAATCATATGTTTGCTAACTGCCCTCATCGCATCCATGTTTGTGGGGGCTCGTCGCAATGACTTTGAGAGAGCTAGACACGAAACGGTCGAACTGAAGGCGAGAGCGTTTCGCAGGTCCGCCAGCAGTCGATGACGAAGAGTTCTATCTCGCTTTACAGCCCTCAGCGCTTCGAGACGTCGAGAGCATCCGCCACGGAGAAGCGTGCTGAACTCATTGAGTAGGCGGTGAAAGCGGGGTGGGACATGATGAGGTCCGGTCTATAGTCGCGGACGCAGCTGATCTTCGCACCCAAGACGTCGGATTTCTAGCACCCACGCTTGGGGTCGTTCCGCCGTCTTCCGTGTAGCGCATCCGGCTCGCCTCCGGACCGCAAGTTGAAAGCTCGTACGCTCAACACATCATCGTTGGACTGAGCGATGACGGCTACAGACTGCGCAACAAGACTCCATCAAATTTGGCGACTGCTCACGGCCGCTCCTTCTTTGTCCGATATTGGACGGGGAACAAACCAGCTGCGCGGAGGTTAGCTTCGCGTCTCTCACCTAGGATCAGAACGCAAACGAGATCGGCTGAGAGCGAGTAAAACAACGGAGAATATCATGGCAACGACCAAGACACTCGACGACCTATTTCTCGACACGCTCAAGGATATCTATTTTGCAGAAAAGCAGGTTTTGAAGGCTCTGCCGAAGATGGCCCGCGCCGCGCAATCGGAAGAAGGCAAGGCTGGATTTCTGCAGCATCGTGACGAGACACAGGGCCAGATCGAGCGGCTCGAACAAGTATTCGAAATTCTCGGCAAGCCGGCCCGCGGCAAGACCTGCGAAGCGATCCAAGGCATTCTTGCCGAGGGTGAGGAGATCATGGAGGAGTTCAAGGGCTCTCCTGCTCTCGACGCCGGACTTATCTCGTCGGCGCAGGCGGTCGAGCATTATGAGATCGCGCGTTACGGCACGCTCATTGCCTGGGCGAAACAGCTGGGCTTGACGGACGCCGTTCCACTCCTCGAAGCCACGCTTTCCGAGGAAGAAGCCACCGACCAGAAGCTGACACAGCTAGCCGAAAAGCAGGCCAACGCCGCCGGTAAAACCAAGGCCGCATAAGATCGCGACCTGTCAAGCAAAAGGCCGCCCGGAGGGCGGCCTTTTCGCAGTTATCCGAATTAAGATCAAGTTCAAGGGGACACTAACATGGCCAAACGCCCAGCGAAACCCACATCCCTTCCTTCGTCTGACGAAGTCGTCAAGATCCACGACCAGCAGCTTCATCGAGGCACTGGAGGCGAACTTCACCAGTTTGCCGAGGATGGCCAGGACATCCTAACCACGTCGCAGGGCGCGCCCGTCGCCGACGATCAGAATTCACTACGCGTCGGTCCACGCGGGCCGCTTCTCGTTGACGACTTCCATTTCCGCGAGAAGATTTTCCACTTCGACCACGAACGGATCCCCGAGCGTGTTGTACACGCTCGGGGCTACGGCGCCCACGGCTTCTTCGAGACGTACGAATCCTTGGCGGACGTCACACGCGCGGACGTATTCCAGCGTGCTGGCGAAAAGACGCCCGTCTTCGTGCGATTTTCAACAGTCGCCGGCAACAAAGGATCCGCTGATCTTGCGCGCGACGTTCGGGGCTTTGCGGTGAAGATGTATACGAAGGAGGGCAATTGGGACCTAGTCGGCAATAACATCCCGGTCTTCTTCATCCAGGATGCGATCAAGTTCCCAGACCTCATCCATGCCGCCAAGCAGGAGCCGGACCGCGCCTTCCCCCAGGCCCAAACCGCGCACGACAATTTTTGGGATTTCATCAGTTTGACGCCCGAAAGTATGAACATGGTCATGTGGATCATGTCGGACCGAACCATCCCCCGGTCGCTCCGCTTCATGGAGGGGTTCGGCGTCCATACCTTCAGGTTCGTCAACGCCGAGGACAAATCGACCTTCGTCAAGTTTCATTGGAAGCCGAAGCTCGGCCTGCAGTCCGTTGCGTGGAACGAGGCTGTCAAGATCAACGGCGCTGACCCGGACTTCCATCGACGCGATCTTTGGAATGCAATCCAGTCTGGCAACTTCCCGGAATGGGAACTCGCGGTTCAGCTCTTCGATCAGGACTTCGCGGACAACTTCGATTTCGATGTGCTTGACCCGACGAAGATCATTCCTGAGGAAATCCTGCCGGTTAGGCCGATCGGGCGGATGGTTCTCGACCGGATGCCGGACAACTTTTTCGCCGAGACCGAGCAGGTCGCGTTCATGACGCAGAACGTGCCACCGGGCATCGACTTCAGCAACGACCCGCTGCTGCAAGGCCGGAACTTCTCCTACCTCGACACTCAGTTGAAGCGTCTGGGCGGTCCAAACTTTACACATCTGCCAATTAATGCGCCGAAATGTCCCATGCACAACTTTC
The DNA here is from genome assembly GCA_900465675.1 of Hyphomicrobiales bacterium. Lineage (GTDB taxonomy): Bacteria > Pseudomonadota > Alphaproteobacteria > Rhizobiales > Rhizobiaceae > Rhizobium. The sequence continues at coordinate 46,278 of UBJR01000017.1, forward strand.
AGCAGGACGGCCACATGGCGATGCGCAATCCCGTCGGCAGGGCGAACTACCAACCGAACTCGCATGGGGAAGGCCCCCGTGAATCGCCGTCCCGCGGATATCGGCACTTTCCTGCTGACGAACAGGGTCAGAAGGCGCGGCTACGTCCTGAGAGCTTTGCGGACCACTATAGCCAGGCCCGGCAATTCTTCATCAGCCAGACTGGGGCGGAACAGCGCCATATTGCGTCGGCGTTGACATTCGAACTGAGCAAGGTCGAATCGTTGGCGATCCGTGAGAGAATGGTGTCGCACCTTTTGAACATCGACGAGACGCTGGCGACGACGGTCGCGCAGAAGCTTGGCTTTCAATCGATGCCGAAACCGGCGGATGCCGCCATGCCGACAAGGCAGGATCTTGAAGCTTCCCCTGCGCTGAGCATCGTCGAACGCGGACCGATGCGGTTCGAAGGGCGCAAACTCGGAATTATGATTGCCGACGGCGTCGATGCGAAGCTGCTGAAAGCGTTGACGAAGGCAGTCGCAGCCCAAAAAGCCGTCATCGAGTTGATCGCTCCAAAGGTGGGCGGCGTCACGGCCGACGACGGGAGCTCCATAGAGGCGAACCATATGATCGACGGGGGGCCGTCGGTACTTTTCGATGCAGTCGTGCTTTTAACGTCGCATCAGGCAATCGACGACCTTGTCAAAGAAGCGGCCGCCCGCGACTTCGTCGCAGACGCCTTCCAGCACTGCAAGTACATCGGCTACGACCAATCTGCCATGCCGCTCCTTGAAAAAGCTGGAATTTCCGGTCAGCTTGACGAGGGAACGATTCAGTTATCAGATAGCAAGGACATAGAAGCGTTTGTTGAGAAACTCGGCAAGCTGCGTGTTTGGGGCCGCGAGCCTTCAGTGAAGCTCGGCAAGGCATCGCCGCCAATCGCCTGATTCAGTTCGGGCGCGGAGTGTTCCGCGCCCGTTAATCTTCTCGGATAAAGGGTTTGATGTCACTTCGAGTTCTTGTGGCTCTGTGCGCCGGCTTTGACGTGCTGCTCATGCGAGCCGCCCTGTTTGCCAGACGAGCTTGCGCTTTTCGTCGTCGATGATGCGCTCTTACCCGAGCTCGATTTGGACCCGCTCTTGGAATGCGAAGTGTCGGTGCCAGTGGATGCCATTATCATTTTCCTCCTTAAGAGATCCTCATGATCTCGAAAGCTTAACTCCCACTTTCCGATCGTGTTCCGAATGGTTTTCAAAAAGCGTGATTTCCTTCGTATCAACCAACCCGGACCTTGAGGTCGGGCGGAGCAGGCGGATCGAATAATGGGCCTTTTATTTTCCAAGTAGCGTTGCGATCTGCGCCAGACCGCTGCCGAACAGGTCGGTGATAGGTCGAATATCGGGCGGACGGCTGCAGCCTCGCCTTGCGCTGTTTTCAAAGGTATCCTGCCCGGATCATTCAGCAATGATAGGACCTGTCATCGTCGCAGCCGCAGGAGACAACAATGGAGACGAGCTTTCCAAAGTTTCGGTGGCGCTTTGGGTGACCACAGGCGGCCAGTTGGAAAGCGCGCGGCTCTCAGAATGTTGCAGACGGTCGTCAAATGTACGGCATCGCACGCAACGAGCCGCACGAGTGACAAATCGGCGGCTTTCGGGTAGCGATTGAGACTGCCCAAGAGGGAAAATCATGGCTACAATAATGCTGCTCGAGGACCAGCCCTTCATCGCGCTCGACATTGAAATGCTGCTTGGCGAGTATGGCCACGATCACGTGACCTTTTCCACATGTGCAGATGCGAAGAAATGGCTGAACGACAACACTCCATCGACCGCGATCGTTGATCCACGGCTGTCGGACGGGCTGTGCGCAGAGGTTGTCAGAATCCTTGTTGAGAGAGGCACACCGTTCATCGTCTATTCTGGCGAGGCGGAGTCCCTACCGGAGATCGAACCGGCCTTTGCCGAGGGGGAACAACTTTCGAAACCGTGCGAACCCGAGCTCCTTGTGGCTGCGGTTGCCCGCGCCTTGAAAGATCGGCCTGGCCAGGTCTAAACGCCGTCCCACCCGTCAACAGATGTCGTCGCGATACCGGCGGCAAGCCTGTTCAAAAGAGCCGCTCGGATGTTGGTGCGGGTGCATGCGAAGGAGAGAGCAATCGTTAGCTATAGGCTTGGCACTTCGCGATTCCTTTAAAAGAAATGCCCTCGGTTCGAGAGGGAGGGAACCGAGGGCTGAGTCTCGACAGGCTATCGTGAGGGGTTTCGATCGTGGCCCCGATTGGGAACGAGGTTTCCGTGTCGCCATAAAAACCTTGATCAAACAAGTTGGTTCCGCACACGTTGCGCGAAACCGTCTATCGTCGTGAGACGGTACCGGACGAACGAAGTGGTGCGAAGTCTGGAGCTCGCCGGAGGGGACGTGCTCAGCATACAACTGCCCGCTCGAATGCATGATCGCCGACCGTCTCCTCACGACCGCCGACCTGTAATATTGTTAAAAGGGGCCGAACACCGGCTTAACCGTATCAAGGCCACAAGTTGCTGTTATTTTTGGAACGCATGCGGTTTCTCTTGGTTCTAAGCAAATGCGCTACTTTTTCCATATCCACGAAGATGCAGTCTATATCGAAGACGTGGAAGGCATCGACTTACCGGGCGGTGGGGAAGCCCGCAATGAAGCCGTCAAGGCTGCAAGGGAGATGGTTGCCGAGCTTGTTTTAAGCGGCGAACCTATCGACGGAAAGACATTTGAGGTCCGCGACGAAGGCGGCACCCTCATCGCGACAGTACCCTTTTTGTCGGTCATAAAGTGAGAACCTGAAACTCAGCTTCGATCGGATGGGCTGATCAAGGTCGGCCCACCGGTCACTGGCTGTGGGGCGGATCCGCTTTATTGATCCTGCGGTTCCGTGCGCATGCCATCTGAAGTCCGTAAAGTGTCGGTCGCGACCACCGAGCCACAGGGTTCACAACGACTGGTCACAGCCTCTTAACCCATGCTCCAAGACTTCCGCAGATCGAAAATCGCTCCGGCGCCGCAGGGGTCGCGCGCCGGCCGCCAAGCACTCGCGAACCCAGTCCCGGCTGCCCCGAGTTTCGTGGCTCCGCCCATATCATGCGTCAGTCATTCAACGGATGACGCGTCGTTGGTGCAGGGTGCCTGCGTAGATGCAATTCCTGATCCGCCGGCGTGCTGTTTCTAAGGCGATCGCGCTGTGCCGACTGTAATTTTCCACGGTGCATGGAGGATTGACCCGGCAGTTCGATCCTTCGCGATGACCCGCGCGACAGAATTGTGGCTTTGGCAGGTTGAGCGACACTCGCCTCGTTGACGAAGAGCGCGCGGCAACCCATTTCATCACCATGCGGAAAGAACAGAAGAATGATGTCGAACTCCTGAAGACATGGCGACTCGTGCCGGCAGCGACGATGGGATCGACGGTTCGTGCGAAAGGCATTCTCATGGAGCTTCGCGCCAGGGTGCCAGCGCCGGCGAAGAAGTCGCTTGACCTTGATGGAGGCGAAATCACTCTGGTGATGCCTGCCAGCCAGAAGGCCGAGTTTCATGCGATATCGGCGATCGTCGCCAATCTACTCGATGGCATTGAGCGATTGCCGGTGATCCCGCGCGAGATCCAGGACATCCTGACGATCACAACCAGCGAACGCCATCGCTGGCTGGCGGACGGCCGCCTGCCGAGCGCAGGTACGCGAACCGTCCGGCTGAATGGCAGGGCACGCCGGATCACCTTCCACGTGTTCGATCCCAAGGTGGTCGAGGACATTCTGGACCGGGGTGTGGTGGACGAATGGCGCGATGAAGACGCGATTGCCAAAGCCGAAAACCGGCGGCGCGCCGCATATCAGGCGAAGCTGACGCGATCGCTCAAAAAGAGTAAGCCCGCTAAGGTCCGGACCATGGCTGACGCCGACGCTTCAAAATTGGATGGCTGGGACGAGTTCGGACGCGACGGTTTCTTGAAATAGGTTTGGCTATACGCCAGCTTCTAAGAAAAATAGGCCCGGGCAAAAAACAGCGCCGTTGTCGCCACCGCGAGCGCAATCGTGAGGGCACGGACCGCGGAGGCTGGCAATTTCAAGCCAACATGCGCACCTGCCCAGCCGCCGAGAAGCGCGCCCGTCAACATGGGAAGGCATTGGAACCAGGCAATCGCCCCAGCTGCGACGAAAACAATGACAGCCACTGCGTTTGCAGCAGTCACCATCAACATCCGCATCGGGTTTAGTTCCTTGATCTCGCCTCCGCCGAAAATGCTCCAGGTGGCCAGCATCATCAGGCCGACCGCTCCACCAAAATAGCCGCCATAGACGCCAAGAAGGAATTGGATTGGGACGATGGTCGCGGTTCGGGCTGAAGCGCGGCTCCGGAAGGCCGCACTGATGCGCCGACCGAAGACAAGAATGCCCGTAGCAATCAGAAGCAGCCATGGCAGTATGGCGTCGAAGACACGGGAAGGCGTCAATAACAGCAGCATGCTGCCGCAGAGTCCGCCAAGGACGGTTGCAAGCGAAATCGGCAAAACCGGCACGCCGCAGACTTTACCGAAACCATCGCGATACACCCAGGAGCTCGCCAACCCACCCGGGAAAAGAGAAAATGTGCTCGTCGCGTTGGCCGCGACAGACGGCACGCCGACGGAGATCAACGCCGGCAGGGACACGAAGGACCCGCCGCCCGCCAAGGCGTTCATGCTGCCTGCCAGCATCCCTGCGAGCAACAGGAGCAACATATCATTCATTGGGACTGCCAGGGTTCGCATATGACCGCATCACTGACGATCTAACATTGTCAGCGCGTCGAAGCGAGGCCGCGTGGGTGTTATTGGCTGGAGAGCGCTAGCCGACGCTATAACCGCCATCGACGGGCAACGTCACACCCGTGACAAGGCCGCAGCCGGCGAGCACAAAACAAGATTGGACCCACCAGATCGTCGGCTGTGCCCCAGCGTTTGAGAGTTGAGCGGCTGGCAATCGCGGCATGCGCGTCAACGTGTTGCCCCTGGCTACCACCAAACCGACATGACGAGACCGCTCTGGTCCGTTCCGGACAGCGAGGAGAGGTCCCGGCCCTGTTCCAGTGCTTTCGTGAGCCAGAGACGATGCCGTTCTGGCCGCGTGTGACGACGCCCTCGCGGGCAATGTAGCTGCACCGTGTATCACTGCCGGCTGAGCCGAAATGGTTGAACGCGAGCAAACGGAGGTTTCCCTATTCGGCTACTCTCAATGCTTCGCCGAACTTCGCAGCGAGACGGCGGCAGTCCTTGCAATTGAGTACGATGCCTGCCAGTGCGACCGAAGCCTCGTGCTCGTCGCATTTCAAAGTTTCGAGGCCAGCGAGATGATGGATAGCATTGCCGAGGAGCATATTGCAGGGTGCGCCTTCAACGTTTGATCCGGTGGCCTTATGTGTCAAGACGCCGCTGACAGTAGCGAGCCAGTCACGCCGCGAAAATATGAGTTCATCATCCATTTCAGTCTCCGAAACTAATGAAGCATACCGTGCCCTTTTCGAAAAACGCGGCGGATCGCCCAACAGTTCCAGGGGCTGCATATGTTCCCAGTCAAACCATTGCGTTCGCAATTGGCGCCCAGGAACGTGGATGAAGACTGAGCCCTCCGCATCAGTGGACAGATCCTCAGGCAAGAAAACATGTGACGGACAAAAACTCACTGGGAGCAGGCCTCTTCCTGATGACAGCGTTCCCGCTGGGGATCAATTTGAAGGTCCTGCCCGCCGAGTGCGACAGGAAGGTTGCGGACTGGTTGGCAGCTGCTTAAGGTGGGCAGCGGTAGTTAAGGCCGCAATTCTCACGAGGATAAACATGGCAACTGGCACAGTGAAATTCTTCAATCAGGAAAAAGGTTTCGGCTTCATCACCCCCGATGCCGGCGGACCTGATGTCTTCGTTCATGTCAGCGCGCTCGGTGGTCAGGGATCACTGCGCGACGGCGACAAGGTCAGCTATGACGTTGGCCAGGATCGCAAGACTGGAAAATCCAAGGCTGAGAATGTCAGACCTGCCTAAGCTTTTGCGCCCCGGCCTCTGTGGCCGGGGTGTTTCGGCTGCTGCGGGCACCGAATCGCAGTAACAAGCGACGATAATCTCCCCTCCAGACTGACCGATCATCCATCGCCCGGTGAAACCGCGCATCAGCACGGAACCGTTAGGACCTCCCGTCGTTACGACTGACACACCAGCACGATGGAGATCATTAATGTCGAATGTATCGAGAGCAGGCGGAGAAGATCCCAACAATGCGACCAGTCAGGTCCGCTTCGGAAGGTCTGTCGAGAGCAAAGCTCAGATTGATGATGCGGCTGCGGCCGGTGCCGACTTTGGTGGCGAAACCCTGAATCTTTACAGGCTGGAGCCAATCGCGGCGCCGACCGATCCCAGATGGGTCAATTCGCCTGGGCATGGGACTGTTGTTGTTGCTGCGCGCAGCTCAGGAGACGCCCGTATCGTTGCGACCAGCCGCGAGCTCGACTTCATGGAGATCGACTCAGCTCCGGCCGAGGGCGTGACCACGACGAATGCCAGCTCATTTCGCGACGACAAGCTTTATTCGGTGACCGAGATCGACCACGGACGCACTGATCTTGAGCGTGGCTTGGTCGATGGCAAGATTTCGGTCGATACGATACGGCCAACGCAGGACGACTAAGGCCGAACGGCTAAAACCGCCGTAGCCGTCTTTACCGGAGAAGTCCCTGACCTCCGTCGATAAATAGCGGCGGGCCGGTTATGTTCCTCGCGCTAGCGGTCAGCAGAAAATGGATAGCGTCAGCTGCATCAGCGCTGTTCCTGGCTCGCCTTTCGTGAGAGCAACGCTACCTTCCGGACACACGACGGGGACCTCCACATCCTCGCGATGCCTGATATGCGTCGAGGCTGTATTTCGGTAGCGATCGCGCCCGGACAAAGAACGTTGATCGGATTGAATGACGGCCAAGTTCGAGTGCCAGCTGCTGAGCCATCGCGACCTGGGCGCCTTTTGTCGCGCTGTAAAGCAATCGCACCGGGTGAGGTGAAAGTGCGAACGCCAGCGTGAGGTACGTGCCGCGCAGGTTGACGCGAACGATCCTGTCCCACTCGTTCGGCATCAGATCGTCAATTGGGGCCCACACCCCATTAATGCTGGCGTTGTCGACAATGGCATCCAGGCGGCCGACCCTGGCCAAAAGGGCCGCGCGAGCACCTCCAATCTCTTCGTCCGACGACGATATCCGCACAGAAAGTGAGGCAACGGTCACTGGAAAATTTCGAGCGGACCGGTTCCCTAACTATCGGAATCGACCAGTGCGAGATCGAAGTCGGTCGCCATCCTGAACGCCGTCGCCAATCCTATTCCAGATGCGGCGCCTGTAACCAAAGCGACAGGCCTGGCAATGATCTTCAGACCCCACCTATAGAGACAGGTGTGCGATGGCGACCTTAGTTCGACGATATGCCTTTCGTCAGCCTCGTCGACCGACAATGCGCCGCTGACGATCCTTGTTCCCGTGCAGCTTGCGACAGTTGTCCGAGATAACATCTTCGATCACTGTGCAAACCTGTAAGGCCCGCCCTTTTCGAGCGCCCGGATATAGGCCGGGCGAGCATGAATGCGTTTGAGCCACTCGGCGATTGCAGGCCGGGAACCGCTCAGGCGGGCATTCTTGGCTGCAGCCTCAAGAGGAAAGCTCATCATGACGTCGGCGGCCGAAATGCTCTCGCCAGCGAACCAGGGGCGCGTCGAGAGCTCAGTTTCGATATAGTCGAGGTGCACGTCGAGCATAGGGCGAAGCCTTTTGAAGGCGACCTTTCCCAGAAGCGGTACACGGGACACTGCAAGGAGCGCAAACAGCACCGGCATGACAGAACCCTCGGCATAGTGGAGAAACATGCGGTAGCGAAGCAGGCCGGAGGGGCCTTCCGGCGGGCCCATCTGGCCGTCAGCTTTTGCGACCAGGTATTCGCAGATCGCCGCGGTCTCGGTCAGTATGGGTTGTGTGTCCCCGTGGCCGGCATCTTCAATCACGGGCGACTTTCCGAGCGGATGAACGCGCTTCAGTTCATCCGGAGCACTCATGTCGGCATTGCGCCTGTAGTGACGGACGTCGTATTCGAGGCCGAGCTCCTCCAACAGCCAGATCACACGTTGAGATCGGCTGTTATTGAGATGATGTAAAATGATCATTGAACCTCCGGCGGGCCGCGTCCATATGCGGTCTCGCGCTGTTACGAACAGTACAGGTGTACGGATCAGTGCAAGACCGATTAGCTTAACAGCATGGCGCCATCGCCGCCCGCGTTGTCGTTAAACGGCAAGCCGCGAATACGCCACGCTTGGCGCAAAATGTCCTGCAGTTCTTCAACGGAAAACTCATCGAAATTTGCCCAGAGCTGAACAGCAAGCGACCTAAGATCTACGGTCGTTTCAGGCTCGGCTTCCGCGGCCACGGCGAGAGCTTCCACCTCGAGCTGGAGGTCGGCATTCTCGGTCATAGTGCAACGCCGGTAACCGGTTCAATGCTTGGACGTTCGCTCTCGTCCTCGCTGCCTGCAGGCTGCACCGTGGCAGGCGCCAGTGATTCCTTGTCGGCAATGTGGGGCTTCTTGCGAACCGGCTTTACATCGCGCGGGCGTCGTTGCTCGGGTGTAGCATTGGTGTCATTCGTGGCCATCATATCCTCCTAAAAAGGGCCGTTATGCCCGCTTTACCTGCCAGATTCATTTCTCTTGATTACCTTAAGGGGGGCAGCTTCACCACTTTTCTAAAGCTTTGCCAATCCGATCTCCAGCACCTGATTCATTTCACGTTTGAGGCCGGGTCAATGGTTACCTGACGTTTAACGGTGGCGACATCGCGATAAGGGTGCTGCAGCGGCGTTATGCGCCCATGGCTACACCCGCGATGAAGACAGATGGATCTCGACGTCGTACCGCTGCTTAACCGCGTCCTGATCTCGCTATCGTCGAGCTTTGCGAGCCGATGGCCGGCGAGCGTCATGTCCGCAGCTGCGAACTTTGTAGGTTGAGTTGCCATTGATTTCCTTTTGCAAGGTGCTAATTCCCGCACCGCATTGGGAACCTTACCGACAGGCGAGGTTCGGGAACCTTCGGCCGCGCTGGGCGCTTCTTTCGCACAATTATAGGCAGAGAAGAAAAATGTCGACCATGACACTTTAGGATCTATCCAATCATCTGAGAAAGATAGACTTTTGCCTGCTATGCACTACTGGGTCGAGGGCGATGGCCCCTCGCCCCATGAGCAAGAATAACGGCGATATTGATGAGACGTCCCTGCGCAGAAGTGACACCGGCCTATCGCTACAACCGCCGCATACAAATCGGAGGAGGCCCTTAAAACCGCCTCTCCTGCGGCCTTTAGCATTTCGCTTGGACCGGCGAGCATCATGAGAGCTCTCTGCCTATCCGCGGCCACCGGATCGTGAGTGCTGTAAAAGCGTGGAAACGATCATAGTGAGCGCAAATACCGAAATCGTTTTCAGCACGCGATAGGAGGCCCTCGGGCCGCTTGCGCTGCTGCTTGTGCTTCGGCCTTGGATGATCGCCAAACGTGAGCGAAGGTTCGTCGCTTCACTTTTCAGCCATGCGAGCTCCTTTTCCGCTGCAGTTTTGGCTTCCGCAATATGCTCCGTGCCCGATATTTCAGATTCTGCGCGAGCTTCCTCCATTTCGAGCGCGTAGCGATCGAGCTCAGACTTGACGACGCGCGCATTCGTCCGTGTATGTGTTCCTGCCATAGGATCCTCCTGTCGTTCCAATAACAACGCACAGGATCTCCAAAAGATGCCTTCTTACGGAGGTCTTCGTCTGCAATGACGGGCCAAGGCATTTCCTGTCATTTTTTTGTCCGCCGATGCGCGCCTCAACGTGTTAACTGCTGGTAACGGTTGCGCGCCGTGGCCTGTAAACGTCGGGGTTGAACGAAGCATGGCCGGCGCGGGAAGCGGCTCGCGGACGTATAATACCAATGCGGTAAGAGCCCGGTCTGCGAGGTCATTCAGACAAGATCTGGAGCGTTCAGGCGCCGGGCTTGTCAAGGTCGCCGACAACAGCAACGATTGCTGCGGCGGCGCGGATGCAGCAATCGCTTCCAGTAGATGGCGCAGTAAATCACCCCGTGATCGAACGGGAGAAGCTCGTCAGCTGCCAACTGATCCAATCTTTACTATCACTCGCTAATTCGTTTCACGCCGCTCGCCGAAACACCAATCTGCAACCCAACTGGGTAAAACAAGGGAGCCGTTAGCGGCAGCCTGCCCGATCGGCGATGGGCACTTCGCCGCCTAGGAAACATTCGTTCAGAGGAGCTTGTCTAATGTGATCGGCAGGTCACGGATCCTCTTGCCCGTCGCGTTATAGACAGCATTGGCGATGGCCGCCCCTACCCCAGTTATTCCGATCTCGCCTATACCGCGCGCTCCCATTGGTGCTTGAGGGTCGGCCTCGTCGAGGTAAATGACGTCGATCTGAGGAACGTCCATTTGCACTGGAACATGGTATTCAGCCAGCGAAGCATTCACAATGCGACCTGTACGCTCGTCAAAATTAGTCTCCTCCGTCAGGGCAAGCCCTATTCCCATGATGATGCCGCCCTTGAACTGGCTGGTCGCCATCTTGCCATTGAGTATATGGCCAGCGTCGAACGAGCCCAGAAACCGCCGGACCCTGGTCTCGCCGGTAATCTGATTGACACCGACCTCACAGAACTGCGCCCCATAGGAATGCATGGAAAAGGCTTCCATTTCGGCAGGCGGCGGTGCTTCGGCCTGACAGACAAGCTCTGTGCGTCCCGCCCGGAGCAGGATCGACTGATAGGTTTCAAAGCGGCTCTGATCCTGCACGTGACCAAGGCCGGAATTGCGTGCTTCCACGTCTGCAAACGACAGGCCTGCAAGGGGAGAGTCGTTGCCGGCGAGTTTAAGCAGCTCCTCGATGAACACTTCGGAGGCGGCAATGATCGCGCCTCCTATCGATGCCGTCTGCGTCGAGCCTCCCGCGATGACGCCGCGCGGAAGATGGCTGTCTCCGTATTCGAAGCTCACCTTGTCGAGTGGCACGCCCAGACGCGCCGAGATGTGTTGAGCCTGGGCGGTCGCGGTGCCCATGCCCATGTCGTGAACGGCTGTCGAGACCGCAACGGAACCATCTTCTGTCAGTTTGATGCGCGCTGCCCCCCCTGGAAAGCGGTGATACGGGTAGGTCGCAGTCGCGCATCCCAAGCCGATAAGCCACTCGCCATCGCGCACCTGTCCCGGTTTCCGGTTACGGTGGCGCCAGCCGAACCTCTCGGCGCCCCGCTCGTAAGCTTCGACCAACATGCGCGAGGAGAACGGCTTCCCGCTCGTCGGGTCAGTTTCTGGCTCAATCCTCCGCCGCAACTCGATTGGGTCGATCCCCAATTTGTCGGCGAGCTCATCCAGTGCACATTCGAGGGCGAAGGTTCCAACGGATTCGCCGGGCGCTCGCATGAAGGTATTGGCGAGCATGTCCATATCCGCCACCTCCTGGGCAAGCCGGAAGCTTCCCGCAGCATAAAGGTGGCGTGCCGGAAAGGTAAATTGTTCCGGGCAGGAATTGTGCGGTGTCATGGCGACGATGCCAGTGTGGATGAGAGCGCCAAGCTTCCCCGTTTCGTCGGCCCCGAGGGCGACGCGCTGCTCAGTCACCGTGCGTCCGCCCACGACACGGAAAACACCTTCGCGCGATAGCATAATACGCACCGGGCGGCTGGCGAGCTTTGCAGCCGCGCAGGCGAGGATCTGATGATCCCAAAGGCATTTGCCCCCGAATCCGCCACCGACGAAGGGCGAAGTAAGATGGACGTTTGCCGGATCGATCCCGAAGATCTCTGCAAGCTGGCCGGTCGTGAGGTCGATAAGCTGGCTGGCGTCATGGACACGGAGGTTATCGCCGCTCCAGGCCACTGTTGCCGCATGAAGCTCGATGGCGTTATGATTGTGACGCGGCGTCCGATAGAGGTTGTCGACCTGGACTGCGGCGGCTCGCAATGCGCTCTCGGCATCGCCGATCTCAAGAACGGGCGGCTGGCCAAGGAGGGTTTCGAGCTGACGCGGATTTGCCTTGGCCTCGGCGAAGGATGTCACGGCCGGTAAGAGATCATAGTCGGCGTCGATCAGCGAAGCGGCATAATCTGCCGCTTCTTGCGTTTCGGCCAGAACTAACGCAATCGGCTGGCCGTTCCAGTGGATCTCGTCAGTCTGCATTACCGGCAGGTCGCTGGCGCCAGCCGCATTGGGTGACGACATCATCAATGACGGCGCTTTCATGCGCGGTGCATTGCGATAGGTCATGACCAGGATGACGCCGGGCGCTTTTTCCGCATCGCCGACATGGAGCTGCGATATGCGTGCGCGGGCCACCGTGCTGAAAGCCAGGGCCGCGTAGCAGATATTGTCATAGGGAAACTCGGCAGCAAAGCGTGCCGCGCCCTGCACCTTCAGCGGTCCATCGATACGCGATACGGGTTGGCCAAGGGCGCCGTGTTTTCGAAGGAGCGGATCGCGGGTAACGGCGGGTTGCCAGTATCCGGGCTTCTGCGGTTTTGTATCCTGACCAGCGCTCATTTTTCCTCTCCCATCAATTCTTCAAGCACGACGGTGATCAGGCGCTTCGCCAGTTCGATCTTGAAACCGTTGTCCCTGAGCCCGACCGCTGCGGCGAGTTCGGCTTCCGCGGCGCGGCGAAAAGCGTCGGATCCGGCCGGATTACCTTTCAGGCTCGCCTCGGCGATGGCGGCGCGCCAGGGCTTGTGAGCAACGCCCCCGAGAGCAAGACGCACATCGCGCACGACACCGGCGTTATCGACATCGAGGGCGGCAGCAACGGAAACCAGCGCGAAGGCGTAACTTGCCCGGTCCCGAACCTTTCTGTAGGTCGAACGTCGACCAAAACCGAGCGGCGGTATTTCGACTGCCGTAATCAATTCGCCCGGAAGCAGTTCGGTTTCCACCTCAGGGTGGTCACCTGGCAGCCGATGCAGCGACTCCAGAGGCAGCATTCGTGTACCGAGAGGTCCGCCGAGATGAACGGTCGCATCCAGTGCAGCAAGCGCGACACACATGTCGGACGGATGGGTCGCCACGCAGGCAGGCGAAGCGCCCAGTATCGCATGATAGCGATTGAAGCCATCGCGCGCATCGCAGCCGGCACCCGGGACGCGCTTGTTGCAGCTTGCCGCGTTGTCGTAGAAATACCGGCAGCGCGTCCGCTGCAGAATGTTGCCCCCGACGGTCGCCATATTGCGGATTTGGGCGCTGGCGCCGGAAAGGATCGAGCGCGCCAAGAACGGATATCTGTCGCGAACGTGCGCGTTGGCCGCGAGCGCCGAGTTTTTGGCCGCCGCCCCGACGAAGAGACTGCCGTCAGCACGCATCTCGATCCGGTCATCAAGCCCGGTCACGTCGATCAGCACATCAGGTTGCTCGACGGTTTCGCGCATGAGATCAATGAGGTTCGTGCCGCCGCCGAGGTACTTTGCCCGACCGTTCGTCTTGGCGAGCGCAATGGCGCTCGCAGTATTGCCAGGCTGCTCGTAGGTGAAGATGTTCATGCGCGGACCCCCTCTCCGATTGTAGGGTGATTGCCGGCGGAAAGGGTCTCGGAAATCGCCTCGACGATCCCGTTGTAGGCGCCGCATCGACAGAGGTTGCCACTCATCCGCTCACGAATTTCCGTCTGATCGAGAGCGATGCGCGGCGACGTCAGATCCTTTGTAACGGCACTCGGCATGCCCCGCTCAATCTCGCTTGCCATGCCGATGGCGGAACAGAGCTGACCGGGAGTGCAATAGCCGCATTGAAACCCGTCATGATCGACGAATGCCTGCTGCAGCGGATTGAGATGTCCGTCTTGAGCCAACCCCTCGACAGTGACGATCTTGCGGCCCTGATACTGCACCGCCAAGGCAAGGCAGGAGTTAATGCGCTCGCCTTCAACAAGCACGGTGCATGCGCCGCAGGCGCCCTGGTCGCATCCCTTTTTCGTGCCTGTACGTCCGAGGCAGTTTCTGAGCAGATCGAGGAGCGACGTCCGGATGTCTGCCTCGACATCGATCTGTTCTCCGTTGACAATGAAATGCATAGGCTCATCTCCCTTGTGCCGGATTCGGTCGACCCCCGCTGGTACAAGCTAGGGGGAACGCTGCCCGTTTCAAACGCCATCAGCCAATCTTCGTTCAATTTCAGCCGCAGCCTCAAAAAAATCCTAGGTAAAGCAATTCCATCCTCGAGGGAGGAGAACAGACCTCAACAGCCTTGTTTCGATTAGCTCCGCGCTGCTGATCTCACAAACTGTGGAAATCTGAAGCTTGAGCCTGATCGTGCCGCAGCACGTCAATGACAGCGGGAAAGACGGACGGCAGGAATTTGAAGGGGGATCTATGGGGAGAAAATAACAACGATAAGATTACGGCAGATCATGGCCTGACGAAGGCTCAGAGCAAGGCAATAGTCAAGGCCGCCAGGGCATGGTGCGCCGACGGCTTTAGCGTAAGACGAACACCGACCTGCCCGAAAGACAACACGTTCGTCCCAAAATCGAGTGGATTAGCGACTGGGCACGGTTGCACCTAGCGGGCCAAGCCGTCGATGCCAAGACGTTGGAACTCTGCGAGCGTGGCCCCTACGAGGTGTGGCCAGCGCGCCAGACCTCGGGGCAAGGAGGACATTGAAGGGCGGAGGCCTGAACACGGGTGAACGGCGGTGTCGCATTTCCTGCACAGCGTTCCCGCCGCCAGAGAATGTTGCGCGCTCACTGTTAAAATTGCTGATCGGCTGATTAAAATCATAAAGTTCGCGTTCACGGTTGCTATGAATCCCGGCATCCGAAATTACGCCGAAGCGGAATGCGTGGCGATCGCGCACGGGCTAAGCGCGGAACTATCCAAGCGACCAGGGATTTAATCAGGCCGATGAAAGGGATTGCGAGATGAATAAGGACACGAAGGCCCAGCAGGCAATAGAGGAGACTGGAAAGAAGCCGGTCAATGGGGTGGATAATCCGCCAGCCGGACCCCATGACAAACCGCATCTTCAGGATGAAACCAAGACGCCTGGAGCAGGTTCGTTACCCGATAAGGGGGATGAGAGCGTGTCACCGGGTAGTGGGTGAACTAGCATACGAACTTATGCCGCTGGTCGTACTCGCCTCGGCCTGTTGACGTGGCCCTTAGACGCCGACCGGCAACTATCTTACGGCTATCCACTACCGATTAATCAACTGTACGGTATAGGACGCTTGCCGACCCGCGGCTTGCCGCTTTCTGACGGCGGCCTAGCTCGATGGCATGTCCAAACAAGATCCAGAACACATCCGACGCCGGAACACCTTAACGGCACAGGAACGCCGCGATCGCTTCGATACCACGAACGATCTGGCGATGGCGACCATCGGGGCGGAAATCGACGCGCGCCGCGAGAAAACCGAACGGCTGAAAGCTCAGCGTGAGGCTGCGGGCCGATCGTCTTCCGGCTGACAGTCTCGACTTCTTCTCGGTAACGGTTGGGGCAGCGAAACATTTCGCGGCTTCGATCAATATTGGAAGATGAGTGCAGGCGACGAGTAAGACACCCCGCAGTCCAGCGTCTCGGACAGCCGATCGATGCCGGCATGATCTTTGCTATGATAGGTGGTCGGTATGCAATTATAGGTCGGAGCAGGAACTGTTGATGCGCACGTGTGTTTCCTTGTGAAGGAGAAAGTTAATGACAAGCACATCACGGAAACTTGCAGAGGAATATGTGCGCTTAGGCGGACGCAGACTTGCGAATATCGACGACAACATCATTAGTGTCCGTTCCTGGGACAAGGACACTCCGGAGGCGGAGGCGTTCTGGAAGGAAAAGATATTAACGCTTAGCGAAATAGATCGGCACCAAGTTGAAGTACACCTGCCGTCCATCAGCGATCGTTGACGCTAGCCGTTCAAAATTTGAACTCAAGACAATTTACGTCGACGTATGACGCACGATGCCGGTCGCGGACTCACTGGATAGATCAACCTTCGACGGCCGGGCCGACCATCCCCACGGTTTAGATATTCAGGGCGGTCCATAATGTCGCCGGAGGAAATCCCACCGATCTAGCGGAAACCCGTACAGCATTGGTGCGATATCGGGAACCTTCAGGCAACGACTAGCTTAGGACATAGCGCCTTCCGATGTGGTGGCCGCGAAATTCCAGCTCGCTCGAAGGATTTCAGAATGACGAGAAACGATGGCGACCAAAGAGATGTGACGGAAACCGCCACGCAAGCAAGGCAGGGAAACCGCGGCAGGCCAGTCCTGATCGTGCTGATCAGTGGTCTTGTGCTTGCGCTGATCGCCTGGGCTGGCCTCGGTATATGGGGCGAAAGCATTGACACGGATGCCAAACCAACGGCCTCGACATCGAACGATCCTATAAACACACAGCCATCCGGAGCAGGCACATTCGATAATAACGCGGCCGATGGCAGTGCACGTCCGCCGGAAAAAACAGACCGATCGCCGTCGCCTAGCGGCAGTGGGGGCGGGCCAACCCAGGTCACATCGCCATCGGGTACAGAGAAGATCCAGTAGGTCAAGGGATAGCGTCAGTGTGGTCCGTCTCATCGAATGGCGAGTGTCGCCTCACGGCATCTAGTTCTACCATCATTCTAGCTCCACCGAACATCGGATGGCTGCTTGATCGGGCTCTTAGTTGTCATGAACGAAGGCAGCGTCAGATCGCGCCGAGCGTCTTCCCACCGCGACAAGCATCACAAGCATCTGGTTCATTGCTTTGAGATCCCCAATGGTGGCAGTGCGAAGGTTGACGCCGTTCACTATCCCTGGCCTGTAAACGCAGGTGTGTTCTCTGACGTCTGCGTTGTAATCGCCTCAACACACTCCAATACGCACACCCGCCCCGCCTTAGAGCGGGCCTTTTTCTCGATCTTCAAGGCCGAAGCTAAAAGGGGCGGCTTAACGGGAGCGCTCGGAATTGTTTTCGACGCTGGTCTCTCATTTGGGTCTGATGGGTGGCCCCGAAGCGTATAGTAAGCGCCCCTCGCTCACGAGGCGTGGCGGAAACGTTTCCTTATGGCCTCAGTGAGGCTTCCCGCGCCCGCCTAGTCCCTACCAACCATTGAAAGATTCATTTTGCGCACTACTTATAGGTGATGAACAAGCCAGCGACCAAAGCACAAGCCACCCATACGGAATCCATGTCGATCATCGCTGCACAGGATGCCGCTCGCGATAAGAAGACATCGCAGCTGCGGGAGTTGCGCTTAGCCCGCGACGCGGAGAGAGCCGCTACGGTCCTGCTTGAGCCCGTCAAGCCCGTTAAGCCTAGACGAAAGCGAACCGCCTAGTAGGTCGGTTGGTGCACCATCGCGGCAATGTGCTTGACCGGCCCGAGAGCTACCATCTAGCGCCGTAGCACTTCTGTGATTATGCCGCCCGAAGCTTGGCTTTTTAATGATATTGCCAACCTTCAGTTTACCCGGAGCTCAACTTTTCCTTGCGTTCCCGCATGGTCACGGCATCCTTCTGGAATGCCGACACACCGCTCATTTCCGGCCCCACGATACCGAGTGAAGCAGGCGCCACCGCTCTTCTCGATGAAGGCGTTCTATCTGGCTGTCATCGGCGCAGGCGTGATTGGTTACGGTGCCGTCGATGCGGTCAATCTTCTCACCCCCACATCAGCGCTCAGTGGTGCTTGCAACATCAAGGGCAACATCAGCATCCAAAGCCGAGAACACATTTACCATGTGCCAGGCCAGGAATATTACGAAGAGACCAAGATTTATCCCCAGTATGGAGAACGGTGGTTCTGCTCAGAGGCCGAGGCGCGCGCGGCGGGCTGGAGACGCGCGCGCAGTTAGACGCAAACCTAGGATCCCTTCGCGCAAATCACCGCCATGTCCACTACATAAAGCCTAGTGCGCCGTCCACGCTGCGATGAGGCCGCTATCGTTGCGTCCATATCCTATGACGAAGCTAGGCATCTCCTGATGTGAAAAGCCGCCACCGGAATGAAAGGGCGGCGGGCGTGGAATTTGCGCTGTGTCTATGAAGGCGCCTACGAGCCGATGTTCCGATCGCTCTGGCGCTTGGCAACAACGGGCACCTCTTCAATGTTTGCGAGCATGTGGTGCTTTATCAGGAACCGACGAAGGTTTTCCCTGAACGCTGGCAAAGGAAAGATACCTTGGGCCGCCATGCGGCAAGCCTTTTCAATAACCTCATAGGTGGCATCTCTTTGCTCTTCCGCCCATTCGTCGAGGAAGTCAAAGACATCTTCGAGGCTAGCGAGTTCCTGAATATAATGCCGCTTCCTCAGGAACAACGGAGCGTCAAACGAGGTGTTCGCCATGGCCATCTCCTTCCTCGTTGCGTGTTTGACGGCGCAAGATTTAGGAGAAGGCGGCGGAAAATCAAGACCTGTTTTAACGCACCTAATGGGTGGTGGGCCGCAGCGTTCTCGCTGGTCACAAGCGAGTTTGGCCATCAGGCTCATCTTCGCAAGACCGTATTTTTGCAACGGAAGGCGGCCCGATCTCTGAAACGAAAAAGACAACCCGAAGGCGGCCTGATTTGGTGGTCGCTTCGTGCAAATCACCACAATATCCACTACGCACTGTAGAATGTTCACCGGGACAACACCCCGGATGAAAGCCCCGATGCACAGCCAAATCCTCTAAGGCGTCTTTCAGGTAATCCGCCAAGGTATGGCGAGCGTGTTTGGATATGCCAATCTCAGCTATCCGGCCCTCGCCTCCACATTGTCACCAGATCCTAGTGTCGGCGGCCGAAAAGATCGCGGCAGTTCTTGAGTAAGACATCCCGCGGCGGCCTGCAGTACGATGCCTTCCTTGCTAGCGCTGGAGCGTTCGGCACTTCCTGCAATCAATGGGGAGCACGCGAATGACTGATCGTCTTTCGAAATGCTTGGCTTGTAACGGTCGCGGCTACTTCCGCTGCGACTGCTGGCCGGGTGACTGCATCTGCGATAGGCGGTACACAATCGCACGACAGAGTAAAAGGGACATCGTTTTGGCAACAAAACGCTGTCGATCCTGAAGCCGCTGATGGACTGCGCGGAGGAAGCCGGATGGATCTCTGAACACCGGATCAAGGGCATACTTTAACCGCAGCGATGTCCCCCGGCGTGTCAAGGGTATTATCGTGACGCTGGCATAAGGAAATTACGATGATCGAAATTTGCCGATAGTCCACCTTCTTCGCGTTGGGCGGAGATTGCAACGCCGCGAAACTGGAACATTTGTCGCAGCCTGCTGTTTACTCGTTGAATATCTGCTGTGTTCAAGCAGAACAGTGGAAATATTAGGATGTTCGTTGATTGCGAAGCACGTCAGATGCAACCCGTATCGATCGCCGCCGGAAAAGACAGTCGGACCTCGCTGGTTGCGCCATCGCGCTCTTAAAGGTCAACGGGCCGTTTTCCGGGTCACTGGCGGAAGAAGCGGTGGCTTTTTGAGACAATGCGTCTTGCTAACATTAAGCCGCGTTCGTTCGTCGATAACGCCTTGAGGAGTTTGAATTGACCTTTCGCCAGGACGAAGTCGGCAACCGGATGCTCGCCGCATTGATGCCCGCGGACTTCACGCTTCTGCAACCGTATCTTGAGAAGGTTAAGCTGCCTGCACATTTCGAGATCGCCCGGCCGCGCAGCAGACTTGAGTATCTTTACTTTCCGGAGTCGGGCATCGGCGCGGTGATGACCGTTTCACCGAATGACAGGTCGGCGGAGGCAGGGATGTTCGGATCGGAAGGTTTTGTTCCAACTTCGACGATCATCGGCGATGACATCGTCCCCTACTTGATTGAGATGCATGTTGCTGGCCTGGGTTACCGTGTTCCAATCAAAGTAATGCGGGAGTTGACGGCAAGGAGTTCCTCACTGCAGATCCCGTTCATCAAGTACATGCATGTGTTCGCAACACAGGTCGCCTATACGGCGCTCGCAAATGCCCGCTATAGGATCGAGCAGCGCCTAGCGAGGTGGATCTTGATGTGTCACGACCGTCTCCGCTCAGACGAACTCGATATCACGCACGAATATATCGCTTTCATGCTTGGGACACGTCGCCCAAGTGTGACGACGGCGTTGCACGTGCTTGAGGGCGAGCGGCTGATCCGCTCAAATCGTGGCTTGATCATTGTCCTCGATCGGAAAGGCTTGGAGGAATTCGCTGCTGGATCCTATGGTATCCCTGAACAGGAATTCGAAAGGCTGATCGGCCGCGCGCATAGGGAAACCGAATAATACTCGGAACAATCTGAAGCGCACATCATTCGGAAAAGAGATATTTCCAAGAAAAGACACTGACCCGCGGAGCAGAACATGCGCTATTTTTTTAATATTCGAGATGGCGAAACATTTATTGCAGATCCGGAAGGTAGTGACCTCGGTTCGCTTGAAGCCGCGATCGATGAGGCAAAAGCAAATGCGCGGGAAATGATTGCCGAGCGCTTGAGGACCGGTGCCGCCCTTCGAGACCAGGTGTTTGAATTGACGAATGAGTCAGGTGACATTGTTGCCCGCATTGACTTCAAAGATGTTCTGCATTGATCGGTACCGCTTAAACACCGGATGGATCAGTTCTTAAATCGACCTCGCGAGGCCACAGAGCGGCTTCCCGTTCAATGGCAGTGCGTTTGCGCGGTGATGAGGCCCCGGCACATTGCTCCGTGGAACCTATCATCGGATAGTAGCAAATTGCGGCCGATCGCCAAGATCTTATTGCACCTTGAAAAATGACTTCTCGCAGCACGCGCTGCGGCCAGTGAACTATAAATTTTGCCTGATAAAGAAATGTCTGGCTTGGTTTGCGTCCTGTGAGATCCGGGCTGTAACATCCCCCACGCGAAACAGCGTGTCTATGTGGCCGTAGCTAACTTGCGTGCTGGCTTCTCGGTTCGATGACGGGCGGGAACAATTGCGACCGGTGGTGGTTTGTGAAGAACGCGAAGACGTTCCTCAGGATAGACCCATGATCCCCGTAGAAGCCTCCATCCCCATCTACAAACCATCCCTTCGCTCAATCCCGCTTCATTTTTCAGCGGCGTGCTTCATTGGTGCGTTGTTCACTGACACTGCGTATTGGCAGACGGCAGAAATGACCTGGGCGAATTTCTCTGCATGGCTTCTGGCAGCCGGGCTGGTCACCGGCGGTGTTGCCCTCCTTGCCGGTCTTGTTGATCTCGCGCGTGGTCGGTTTCGCTTCGCCGGGCTCGCCTCAGCGCTCTACGTTCTTGGTGGCATCGCGATTTTCGCTATTTCATTTGTAAACGCGCTGATCCATAGCCGCGATGCCTGGACGTCGGTCGTTCCCCTCGGTCTAGCTTTGTCGATCGTGGCGTTTGTGCTCATCGTGGTGGTTTCGATTTGCGGCTCCATCACCGAGCGGCGGTTCGCCAGAGGATATTGATATGATGGCGCGCCAACGTTCCCGCCTTTTTGTTATGGCAACACTTTTCGCCTCGACTGCCCTTTTGGTTTCCGCCTGCAGCGACAATGAGCCCGATCCAAACGCAGAGATCGGGCCAGATCCAAAGCTTCCCGATCAATCCCAATATCTGATTCCGCCAATGCATATAGCCAAGGTCGTAGGATGGAAGGACGGCAAAGTGCCGACTGTCGCGAGCGGTCTTGAAGTAAAGGCGCTTGCCTCCGGATTACAGCATCCGCGCTCAGTGTATACGTTGCCCAACGGTGATATATTGGCGGTGGAGTCAGTGGCGCCTCCCGAGGTGTCAGCGAAGCGTCCAAAAGACTTGATCATGGGTATAGTTCAGTCGTTCGCGACTGGAGGAACCGGAAGCAGCGGCAAAAGCAACCGCATCACGCTGCTGAGAGACGCCGATGGCGATGGGACGGCCGAAATTCAAGACGTTTTCCTCGATCATTTGAACTCGCCCTTCGGCGTAGTTCTTGTCGGAAACGATCTATATGTCGCCAATACCGACGCGGTTGTGCGCTATGCCTATACGCCGGGCGAGACAAAAATTACCGAGCCTGGCACGGTACTAACAGATCTTCCTGGAGGGCCAATCGACCATCACTGGACAAAAAGCATGACGGCGAGCGCGGACGGTTCGCTGCTTTACGTGGGTGTCGGCTCAAACAGTAACATTACGGAAAACGGCATCCAGGCGGAGAAAGACCGGGCAGCGATCTGGGAAATCGATCGGCAGACGGGAATGCACCGCGTTTTCGCAAGCGGTTTGCGCAATCCAAATGGGCTGAGCATCGAACCGCAGACAAAGGCTCTCTGGACGGTGGTCAACGAGCGTGACGAGCTCGGACCAAACTTGGTGCCTGATTACATGACTTCCGTCAGAGAGGGCGGCTTTTATGGCTGGCCCTACAGTTACTACGGCCAGCACGTCGATCCGCGCGTCATGCCGCAACGGCCTGACCTCGTCGCCAAAGCGATTGTCCCCGATTATGCGCTCAGTTCCCACGTCGCCCCACTCGGCATGGCGTTTTCTAACGGCACGAGCTTGCCTGAAGAATATCGAAGCGGCGCCTTTGTCGGCGAGCATGGCAGCTGGAACCGCAATGCGTTCAACGGCTACAAGGTGATATTCGTGCCATTTTCAGAGGGAAGGCCCAGTGGCGCGCCGAAGGATGTGGTGTCCGGGTTCTTGAACGATCAGGAACAGGCGCAAGGCCGGCCGGTCGGCGTGACGCTCGATAAAACCGGCGCTTTACTCATTGCCGACGATGTCGGAAACAAGGTGTGGCGAGTGACGGCCAAGCCTTGAAGCGCGTCACTGGTTTGCGAGGGCAAGAGTTGCCCACATTGGCGTTTCGCTGCGACCAAAGGAGAACCACATAACAATGAGGGCCGCTGGCAACGCTAACCCTGGTCGATGGACATCTCAATGAAGGCGAGAAAATCTGGCCGGGCCTGGCTCCGTGACAAGGACGCGGAAAAGTCGAAAGCAAGCTTCCCAGAGCTGTTTTTCGATCTCGTCTTTGTATTCGGGCTGATCCAGTTGTCCCACACTCTTGCAGAGGATTTCACCTCAGCGACCGCAGGAGAAGCCCTACTGCTCATCCTGGCGATCTGGTGGCTTTGGATCAATACGACCTGGGTCACAAACCTTCTAAATACCGACAGCGAGCCTGTCCGCTTACTTTTGTTCGCGCTCATGTTTGCGGGTATTCTCTTGGCTATCGCCCTTCCTGAAGCTTTCGGTGACCATCCTCTGCCATTTGCCGTCATTTACGTTGGCATGCAGATCGGAAGGTCACTTTTTGCATGGTTCGCATTTCGCCGTCATGATCCCAAGTCGGCTTCCACCTTCCTTCGCATCACCGTTTGGGCATGCGCTGCCGGAACGCTCTGGATCGGAGGCGGGCTGGCTTCATTCGAATGGCGGCTGTCCATCTGGAGCATTGCTCTGGGGCTGGAATATAGTGCGCCATTGTTGCGGTTTCGCTTTCCAGGCCTGGGAGGATCCGAAAAGGAAACGCTGCACCTGAACGGTGAGCACCTTGCTGAGCGCTGCGCTTTGTTCGTCATTATCTGCCTCGGCGAGACCATTTTGACAACCGGGCGTAACGCTGCCGAACACATGGGCACAGATTTAACTTTTTTGGTATTTTGTGGGGCCTTTCTAACCACAGTCGCCATGTGGTGGATTTATTTTCACCAGGGCCAAGAAGAGGCCGCGGAAAAGGCCGAGGTGACATCCAAGCCGGAAGCTGTGGCGCACAATCTTTTCACCTACGGTCATCTGCCGATCGTCGCCGGCATCATATTGACAGCGGTTGGCGAAGACTTTGCGCTCTCGCACCCTCACGAGCAAGCTGACCTGAGGGCCACTGCAGCAATCGCCGGGGGGCCATTCCTGTTCCTATGTGGAAACATTTGGCTAAAACTGGCCGCGGCGGAGCGGATACCGTTTTCGCATGCCGCAGGCCTCGTTGGACTTCTGGCAATCGCAATCGCTACGCCGCTGCTGCCGCTCTACGGTATGAACATCGCCGCCACGGCGGCACTGCTCGCCACAGGCGCTTGGGAGTATGCTGCGCTTCGCCGGCCATCTGCGCAATCGGCATAAAAACCGCCTCGCGCTGCGCAACACCCGTGCGATGAGCAAAGAGATCCGTGGCGTTAGAGCGGAAGCCGCGATCGCTTGTCCGCGGGCTTGGTGACTTCCGGTGGGCAGGCTCCCGAGCGTCGGTAGGGCAATGGCTGCCACAATGGCGCGATGAAATTGCGGCACCTTGCAATGGGGCAGGATCTTGTTCAACCTTGCATTTTAAATCCCGCAAAAGTGGTTCTGCGCTCAGAACTAACTGTATGTCCCGCAAGCTAAGGTCATCTTCTGCAGGCCTTTAAGTCGCCCTTCAGGGCACGAAATAGCGCACTATAGTGCGGCTTGTGACAGTTGTTTGATTGCGTTTTTGGCTTTCCAGGTTTGAATTGACACTTTGACCATCAGACGTGGGCAGCAAAATCAACAAATGATGCAACAGCAGCCTAGAGCGACCTTACGCGCTCTCGCAAGACATATCGGGGACCACAGCAAGTCGGGCACTCAAGGACAGCCAGAGCTGAACGCGGAGATCATAGATCAAAACGCGCTGCTGAAAAGACTTGGTTATCGGCCCAGCACGTGCGATGTCCAACCTTCGCACGGGTCGATCGCAGTCAATGGCGTGGACGCCAACTTGCGCCCGCACTTCGTTTGAAGTTCTCCGCGATGGCGATCTCTTTGCTACGAAAGGAGCTTCCACGTCAGGCGAGGACGTTCAGGCGAAAAAATCCGCATCCTCTTCCATAAGATATTTCTTAGCACGCTCAGCATCTATATCGACGCCCAGGCCCGGAGCCTCTAACACGTCCACCATGCTGTCCTTTACGATCTTCGGCGGCAGGCCAATGACCAGATCCTCCCACCAGGCGTCGGAGGCGCTTGGATATTCGAATGCGACATAATTTGCCGGCAAGGTGGCGCAGACATTGATCAGCGCTCCTAGGCCCAAAAGGCCGTTGGCAGTGCCATGCGGCGCCATCAGGATCGAGTGCATGTACGCATGCTCGGCAACCCATTTGAGTTCGGCAATGCCGCCAATGTCAGCTGGATCCGGCCCGATGACGCGCACTGCCTGCGTCCCGATCAATTCCTTGAAATTGTGCCGCAGGTAAATTTGCTCACCGGTATGGATCGGTGTCGAGGTGGAGGTGGTCAGTTCGCGATAGGCCTGGGGATTGACCCAGGGAACATAGTCCCCGGTCAACATATCCTCGAGCCACATCAAATTGTACTTCTCCACCGCTCGCGCGAACTTAATCGCATCCGGCAGCATCCAGCCCGGCCCGCAGTCGAGCGCTAGACTGACCTTATCGCCCAGCACCTCCTTCATCGCGATCACGCAGTCGAGCATGTGGTTGAAGCCGCGCTCGCTGATTACGCCCTGATCCATTGCGCCGTGATAGCCAGCCTTCTTCTGCGTTACGCCGTAGTGGAAGCCCTCGATGCTGTCTTTCATATTCGAATGGAACGAGATCCCTTGCTTCACCATAAAGAAGTTCTGCGGCTGCTCCATCATCCATTTGACGTCGGCAGCGTAATCCTCCGGCCGATCGCCGGTGCGCTTCTGGCGGATAGAGCCATTGTAGACGCGCACCTTGTCGCGTACCTTGCCACCGAGCAGCTTGTAAACGGGGACGCTCGCCGCCTTGCCGGCAATATCCCACAACGCATGCTCTATTGCGCTGACCGCAGCCCCATATGGCTTGAAAGACCCGCGTTGGCGGATTTTCAGCATCACTCTTTCGACGTCGGTCGGGTCTTCGCCAATCAGCGCATCGCGGAAATGCAGCACAAACGGTTTTAGGTAGGACTTCGTGAATTCGACTTCGCCAAGCCCATAGAGGCCCTCATCCGTCACGACACGGACGATAGGATGTTTGCCGATAACGGCGCAGCGCAGATCGGTGATCTTCATCTTCGTTCCTCCTCGCTTCAGCTCCAGGTACGATCCCAGGAATACTCGTTGTCCCAGCGGTCGGTAGGCTCCCAAATCCCGGCAACGCCCGGCTGCAGATGACGTGAGATGACTTCATCGACGACGTCGTCTATCCCCAGGCCCGGCTTGTCCGGTACGGTGATGAAGCCATCTTTGACGAGAGGCTTTGGGAGGCCGGTGACGATGTCGTCCCACCAGTCGACATCGGCCGAATGATATTCGAGCGCCATGAAATTCTCGGTCGCGGTCGCAACATGGGCAGCCGCCATCGCGGCGATGGGGCTCTCCGCCATGTGGATTGCCATCGCGACACCGTATTCCTGTGCCATGTCGCCGATTTTCTTGGTTTCCAGTATCCCCCCACTGGTCAGCAGATCCGGATGGATAACGGAGACGCCGCCGCCGTCGAGAAGCGGCTTGAACCCCTCCTTCAGGTAGATGTCCTCGCCGGTACAGATCGGGACGGTGGTCGAATCCTGCAGCTGACGATATTGCTGCGCATATTGCCAGGGGATCACGTCTTCGAGCCAGGCCGGGACATATTTCTCGATCCGCCTGGCGAGGCGAATGCCGTTCTGCATCGAAATATGGCCAATATGGTCGATTGCCAGCGGGATATTCATGCCGATGACTTCACGAACTTCGGCGATGTACTTCTCAAGCAGGTCAAGGCCCTTGTCTGTAAAGTGGAGGCCGGTGAACGGGTGCTGAACGTTGTGCAGATCGTAGGCGGCATTGCGCAGACGGCGCTCATCCATGGTTTTCAGCGGCCCACGCACCGGGCTTTTGCGGTATCCCTCGAGCGATCCTGCGGGAAACACGACAGCTCCTGGCACATCAGCAATCTGCATCAGCCCGAGATCCATCTTCAGGAACGTGAAACCGAGTTCCATGCGCTGCTTCAGGCGCTTTCCGGTCTCCGTGCCGCTCGGCACGGTGGCGTCGGTATCGCAATAGACGCGCACCTGCTCGCGAAATCGTCCGCCAAGCATCTGGTAGACCGGAACGCCATAGGCCTTGCCGGCAAGATCCCACAAAGCAATTTCAACCGCCGACACGCCACCGCCCTGGCGCCCGTGTCCACCAAACTGCTTGATACGCCGGAACAGGCGATCGATGTCGCAGGGGTTCTCCCCCAGCAAGCGGCTTTTCAGCATAAGAGCGTAGGTCGCGCTAGCCCCGTCTCTAACCTCGCCGAACCCGACAATTCCCTGGTTCGTATAGATCTTGAGAAGCGCAGAGGTGAACGGGGCACCGTTGATCTCGGCGACCCGCATATCCGTGATGCGAAGTTCGGACGGTTTTGAATTCAAGTTTATCCGATTGAGCGCTTCTTCCGCTCCATCTACCTCTCGCATGATTTGATTCCTCGCTAGTCGATAGGGCTTGTCGCCGCACGGCCGACACAGCCGAAAACGTCGGTCAGTCCAATTCAATCTCGTGGTCTTGAAGGTAGTCGCGGTTCATCTCGACGCCGAGGCCCGGCTTTTGGGCAAGCCTGAGATTGCCGTTCGAGACATCCAGCGGCCGGTCGATAAGGTGATCATATTTGCCGAGGTTCCATTCCGACGTCTCAAGCTTGTAGAAGTTCGGGACGGTCATCATCACCTGCGCGCCCGCAACCACGTTGATCGGGCCGGCGGCGTCATGCGGGGAGACCGGGATATAATAGGCCTCGCACAGCGCCGAGATCTTTTTGAGCTCGGTAATGCCGCCGGTCCAGGTGACATCCGGCATGATGTAGTCGGCGAGCTTGTTTTCGAGCACGGGAACGAAGTCCCACTTGGTATGACCACGTTCCCCCCATGAAATTGCAGCATTTACCTTTTCCCGGACCTGTTTGAGCGCGTTTAGACTCTCGGGTGGGCAAGGCTCTTCGAACCAGTCGATCTGGCCTGCTTCTTCAAGGCTGCGGCAAAGACGGATGGCGGTTGGGACATCGAACCGGCCGTGGGCGTCAATGAGAATGTCGACGTCCGGGCCTGCTGTCTCGCGGATCAGTTCCGTCAGCTCGGCGGCTTCGCGTTCGTCCCTGCGGGTCATGCTGCCGTCGAGATAACCGTCCCGCTGTTCACGCGCGATTCCATCGGCACCGCGGCCTTGATGAGGGAACGGATCGAACTTCAGTCCTGTGTGGCCGGAATCGACAATATCCCGAATTTCGCGGATGACAGCCTCTTTGCTGGTGAATTTCGCCTGGTTGGGATGGGTATAGAGGGCGATCTCGTCGCGCACAGGCCCGCCAAGTAACTCGTAGATCGGCTTGCCGAGGACCTTGCCGCGGATATCCCACAGAGCGATGTCGATGGCGCTTACGCATTCGACCGCAGCACCCCTGCTGCCCATGTATGTGAAGCTGCGGAATATTTTGTGCCACAGATATTCGATACGGGCGGGATCTTCGCCTCTGAGAGCCTGACCGATCTGGCGAAGGATTGTGCAGAGCGCGCGATTGGCGAGCTTCGTCGTGGTTGTTATTTCGCCCCAGCCACTCACCCCCTCGTCTGTCGTTACCTCCACGAAAAGGAATTCTCCCCAGTAAGACGCATCGGACTTGATGAGCCACGGCCGTACGCTTGTGATTTTCATCTGGGCTACCTTTTGAACTGAGCAGATGTTTGCCGGCTTGTCCTATCCCGCGCGGGCCGCGCTACGTGCCCTCATATGTTCCAGGAGATGTCGGCCCGAACCCTCGACGTGGCGCGCAATGAGTTCGGCTGCCGCATCAGCATTTCCGGCCTTCACGAGCGCAATAAGTTCACGGTGTTCGCTGAGGATGGCTGCGCGCCGGGCGAGCGTGAAGTTGAAACGCCGGCCGACCGCCCTCAGAACTTCACGATGCTTCCACCAAAGCTCGGCGGCGTGACGGTTATAGTGTTTCTGATACATCACCGTGTGGAAAGCGGTATCCAGCTCACTATGCTTGAATGGGTCGCTGAAGTTGTTCTGCTCGATCAAATCCTGAATGCGCTCGAGTTCTGCGATGTCTTCCACGGTCGCCATGGTGACGAACCATCGCGTCAGTGCCGGCTCGATCAACACGCCAATCTCGTAGACATCCCGAACGAAGTCCTGATCGATAGGCCGCACACGCGCACCGCGGTTTGGCACGAAGGTAACGAAACCTTCGCCACGCAACAGCTGCAAGGCCTCGCGAACCGGATTGGTCGATGTGCCGTGGCGTCGGGCGAGATCGGTCGCAACCAGCCGCTCGTTTGCTGCAAGCCGACCCTCGATGATGTCATCTCTGATCAGTTTGTAGAGGGTGGCTCCCTCGCTCGATGCGCCATCTGCGTCGATGCCTTCGGGTGGCATGGCTCTGAACTCAGTCGTCTCGGTCAAAATGTTCCCCATGAATACTGTATTTTCCCAATTATCATGCAAATCTCAGCCAAACAATGTACGATTTTGTCGATTGACATACATTCCTTGATCTGAAAACGTATAATCTGCGTCATGGGATACACTGGCTTGAGGAGGTCAGTCCCACGAGCGTGGACCGCCTGCCCTGAGCAGAGCGGCTTGGGAGAACCTGGAGGATACCTATGACGAGGATTTCACTCGGAGGTGCCGTCCTGCGCAGCACCGTCTCGACTGCTATGCTGGTGTCTATGCTGTCTACTTCCGCTTTTGGCGCGTCGGTGGACCTGAGCAAGTGGTCACCGGACTACGTTCGTTCTATTGCTGGCACACAGGACTTCGATACCGCGGCCGATTGCAGCAAGGTTACGCCCCTGGACTACAAAGGACGTCTGACGTTCTGGTACCAGGGTATCTTCGAAGGCGATCCAGACTCGCTGCGGCAATATTACAAGGATTTCTTTGCGACCTTCCGCAAGACCTACCCGAATATTCAGCTCGAGGAACAGGGGCTGACTTACAACGACCTGCTCGATAAATTCCGCACCGCACTGCTCGGCAATGCCGCTCCGATGGCGGTTCGCCTGCAGATCCTGGGAGGCGTCGAGTTTGCTGCCAAGGGCTATCTTCAGCCTCTGAAGCCAGAGGATGTTGGTTATTCAACGGATGATTTCTGGCCTGGCGCCATGAAGGCCGTCAGCTGGGACGGTGTGCCCTACGGCATTCCGACCAATAACGAAACGATGGCCTTCATCTGGAATGCCGACATATTCAAAAGAGCTGGCCTCGACCCCGACAAGGCTCCAGCAACCTGGGACGATGTTGTCAAGTATTCCAAGCAGATCCACGACAAGCTTGGAATCTCGGGCTACGGCCTCGTGGCTCGCAAGAACGCCGGCAATACGCCTTACCGCTTTATGCCGCAGCTTTGGGCCTATGGCGGAGGTGTCTTTGACGAGGCATCCAAGGATCCGACCTACAAAGAGGTTGAACTTGCCAGCCCTCAAAGCAAGGCCGCATTGCAGGCTTCCTATGACATGTATGTTCGTGACAAATCCGTACCTGTCTCAGCTCTTACAAACCAGCAGGCAGACAATCAGCCGCTTTTCCTGGCTGGCCAGCTTGGTATGATGGTTTCTCATCCGTCTGACTACGACGTCATGCTGGATCTGCAAAAGAAGGCGACCGCTACGGATAAGGAGAAGGCGCAGACGGTCATCGACAATATGCGTTACGGACTCATTCCGACCGGCCCCGACGGCAAGCGTGCCGTTGTCTTTGGCGGTTCAAACATTCATATCCTCAAACCCGAATACGTGGAAGGAGGCAAGGTGGACGAACCAGCCGCGAAGGCTATCGTCTGCATGTGGTCCAGCCCTGAATGGTCCTTGAAGTTGGCCTATGTCGGCTCGAACCCAGGCAACCTCAACGGCTTCAAGACCAAGTGGATGAAGGACCGTCTGGACAAGATCAAATTCCTTGACGTCACCACATCGATGCTGCCGTTTGGCATTCCGTTCCCCGCACTACCGCAGTCTCCCGAGATCATGAACATCATCGTACCGGACATGCTGCAGAACGCTTTGACTGGTGCGATGACGGTCGACCAGGCAGCCGACGATGCCGCCAAGAAAGTTAAAGAAATAATGGACGGTGGGCTCTAGCCCAGATCCGACGATCTAACCGGCTGCTGAGATTCCCGCAGCCGGCTTTGTCTCAAAGGATGAGGGCCTAGCGTAGTGGCGATCTTGACTGGAAAGGCAGACGTTTCCCGGCCGCTTGAACAATACAGGCCCGGTTTGTTGCGAAAGATCTGGGACCATCGTGCTGACTACGCATACGTTCTGCCGTCGATCGCAGTGATGCTCATCGTGATAGCATACCCGATCTACTATACGATCGAGCTGTCTTTCTTTAACACGCCGCCCGGCCTACAGCTCAAAGACAAGATTTTCGTCGGCCTCGACAACTACACTGCCATCCTTAAAAGTTCGGTGTTTTGGACTGTGACCAAAAACACCCTCATCTGGACCCTCGGGTCAACTTTCATCTCCTTCGTTCTTGGGTTCGCCTGTGCTTTGGCGCTCCATCGTGACTTCGCCGGCCGTGCAATCCTGCGAGCCATCCTGATCATCCCCTGGGTTATCAGTGCAGTCGCCGCATCCTACATCTGGAAGTGGATCTACCATTCGGACTTTGGTGTGATCGGCGCGGTATTGGTCGGCGTAGGCCTTGCCGACCGGCCACCGAATTTCATCGACAGTGTCGATACGGTGCTGCCCTCGCTTATCGTCGTCAACATCTGGAGAGAGTTCCCGTTTGCCATGATCATGATGATGGCTGGCCTACAAACAGTGCCCGATCAACTGCTGCGTGCGGCGAAAGTTGACGGCGCCAATGCCTGGCAGCGGTTCTGGCACGTCACCTTCCCGCATGTCAGAAATGTCTCCACGGTAACGATCCTGCTCTTGGCGGTGGCCAACTTCAATTCCTTCATCATCCCATGGATCATGACGGGCGGGGGACCATCGAACGCATCGCACATCTGGATCACGCATATCTATGAACTCGCGTTCGGACGCCAGCGGTGGGGTGTGGCATCGGCCTACTCGGTCCTGCTGTTCTTGATACTGATGTCTTTCGGCTACTTCTATGTTCGCGCGCTAAGCGCCAATGGGCAAAAGGAAGGAAGCGAATGAGCACAATTCCCGGGACCGCGCAGACCAGGCAGGCACGCGGCCGCACAACCATCGACGGATGGCGGTGGGGCGGCCGGGTGTTCCTGCTCTTCATGCTGCTCTACACAGCTTTGCCGATGGTCTGGATGCTGCTGACATCAATCAAATCTGGTTTTGCCGCAATGCAGTTCCCGCCCCAATGGTGGCCGGACCAACCCACTCTTGCCAGCTACCAAAAGCTGCTTGATCCCCAAAACAGCGTCGGCCAAGACTTCCTGCGTTTCTTTTGGAATAGCCTCTTCGTGTCCACGGCGACTACAATAATGTCGGTTGTCGTGGCGGTACCGGCTGCTTACGCGTTTTCCCGCTTCACCTTCCCGGGACGGAACTTCCTGTTTTTCGCTGTCTTGCTTCGCAATATGTTCCCGGCAGTCATCTTCCTCGTGCCGCTGTTTATTCTCATGCGCGCATTAGGGCTGGTGAACACCCATGGGTCCCTCGTCCTGACCTACCTTACATTTGGCTTGCCGCTCGCAATCTGGCTCCTCAAAGGCTTCTACGACAATATTCCGATCCAACTGGAGCAGGCCGCACGCATTGACGGGGCGACCCGTTTCCAGGCCTTCGTGCTGATTGTCGTGCCACTCTCAACGCCTGGGATCATCGCTACAGCGATCTATTCGTTTATCGGCGCATGGAACGAATACATTTATGCCTACACGTTCCTGTCGAAGAATGAACAGTTGACCCTACCCGTTGGCATCCAGCGTTTCTTCTCGGAGAACACCACCGACTTTCCCGGTCTCATGGCGGCCAGCTTCATCATGAGCGTACCGGTCGTCGTCCTTTTTCTGCTTCTGCAACGATACTTCGTACGCGCCCTCACCGAAGGCGCAGTCAAGCATTAGGGAGTTGCTCGTGGCCCATGTGGTCCTCAAAGATCTGATCAAGAATTATGGCAGCTTCAATGCTGTGAAGAGCGTCACGCTGACTGTTAACGACGGCGAGTTCGTGGCACTCGTCGGCCCGTCAGGCTGCGGCAAGACGACAACGCTCAACTTGGTGGCGGGGCTGACGTCTGTGACGTCTGGCGATATTGTCATCGGCGACCGGGTGGTCAATGATCTCGACCCCAAGGACAGGGACATCGCGATGGTGTTCCAGAACTACGCTCTCTATCCTCAGAAGTCGGTCTATAAAAACCTGGCCTTCCCGCTGCAGATGCGCAAACTGCCAAAGGACGAGATCGACAGGAAAGTCAGGGAAGCTGCACGCGTCCTGGACATGACGCAGTTGCTGGAGCGCAAGCCGCGGGAGCTTTCGGGCGGCCAACAGCAGCGCGTGGCGCTCGGCCGCGCCCTCGTACGCGATCCGGCCGTGTTCCTGATGGACGAGCCGCTCTCCAATCTCGACGCCAAGCTCCGCGTGCAGATGCGTTCGGAGATCAAGCGTTTTCACCAAGATCTGAAAGCCACAATCATCTACGTGACGCACGATCAGCTTGAAGCGGTCACGATGGCCGACCGGATGGCGGTGATGAACGGTGGCTATCTGCAGCAATACGATACGCCGGCACAAGTCTTTGCCAATCCCGTGAACATGTTCGTGGCAAGCTTCGTCGGCAGTCCGGCGATGAGCCTCGTTCCGCTGGAAGCATCCACCGCAGGAGGCAATACGGTCTTGACCAGCGCGGAAGGTTGGCGACTGGAACTTTCGCCGGAGAATGTCAGGAAGGTCGCCAAAGCGGCATCCAAGAAGGTCGTGCTCGGTGCGCGTCATTCGACCATCAAACTGCATAAGACTGCGATCCCAGGAACTGTCCCCGCCAAAGCCTACACGGTTGAACCGACAGGAGACGTCACTTTCGTACAGGCCTTCCTGTCCGGCGCTATCGTCAATATCAGCGTGCCGCCAGCCGTTGTCGTCGCTCCAGATGAACCGATCTGGCTGGAGTTCGATCAGGAGCGGATCCACTTGTTCGACGGCGAAACAGAAATGGCTCTCAAGGCAGATTGAGATGACGCGCATGCGCAACACGAGGCGTCGATGACGACGAAACTTAAAATCACGGCGATCAAGCCATATCCGATCTGGGTCGGCATCCGCAATCAGATGCTGGTCAAAGTCGAAACAGATTGCGGGATCTTCGGGTGGGGCGAGAGCGGCTTAAGCGGACGAGAGCAAGCAGTTGCGGGCGCAATCGAACATTATCGCGAATTCCTGATCGGCCGCGATCCGATGCAGATAGGGCGGATATGGCAAGAGCTTTATCGCAGCCAGTATTTCGAAGGCGGGCGCGTTTTGCAGGCAGCGATTTCCGCGATCGATATTGCCCTCCATGACATCAAGGGTAAGGCGCTGGGCGTACCGGTCTACGACCTTCTGGGTGGCAAACAGCGCGAGCGCATACCGACCTTTGCCTCTACCGGCGATGAGGCGGAGGGCGATGCTGCGATTGACCGTGCGAGCGAGCTGCGCGAACAGGGTTGGCAGGCGATCCGCTTCTTTCCGGCCGGACAAAGCAACCGCGAGGTCTTCGAACCACGAGAGTCGATTGGCGCGACTGCGGCGGTGCTGAACAAGGCCCGCGAGGTTCTGGGCGACAACGTCGTCCTCGGCATCGACTATCATCACCGGCTATCGGTTGCGGAAGCTGCAAGCTTCTGCAGCAAGCTCGGGAGTGGCGTACTGGATTTTCTTGAGGAGCCAATCAGGGATGAGACCCCAAGCGCATATGAATCCTTACGCAAGATGACCAACATTCCATTTGCCATAGGGGAAGAGTTCGCCAGCAAATGGCAGTTTCTACCCTTCATCGAGCAAGATCTTCACCAGTTCAACCGGATCGACGTCTGCAATGTCGGCGGCCTTACCGAAGCTATGAAGGTCGCCGGTTGGAGTGAGGCGCATTATGTCGATCTGATGCCGCACAATCCGCTTGGTCCTGTATGCACGGCCGCGACGATCCATTTTGCGGCTGCTGTAGCCAACTTTGCTTGGTTGGAGACCAGAGCTCCTGAGACGAAACTTGGCTTTGATAACTCTGACTTCTTTCCCGTGCAGCCGAGGCTCGACGGGACCGACTACCCGGTCAACGCCCTGCCTGGGCTCGGCGTTGAGGTAAACGAGGATGCAATTGCGGCACAAAGCTTCCGCTTCTGGGAAGCCCCTCACCTCAGGCGCCGTGATGGTTCCGTCACCAACTGGTAATCCACTCAACATTGGAGCTTGTCATGACGCAGACGCCCGACATTACGCGACCGCCCAAGGAATTGATCGATGCATTAAAGGAGATTGGCGCGGCGACGATTGCCGGCACACTCGGGCATATGGGGTTTCGCTATCCGCACATGGTCGGTCCCACTTCACAGAGGCGAGGCAAGTCGATCGTCGGACCGGCACTGACGCTCCAGTTCATGCCCCAGCGGCCGGATCTCTTTAGCGAAGGAGAGTATGCTGATCCTGAAACGCAGCTGCATCGCCACGTCCTCTACCACGTCCAGGAAGGCGATGTCGTCGTCGTCGATGCACGTGGCGACATGAGCTCCGGCGTCTTCGGCGACATGATGTCGACCTATTTCAAAGGCCGCGGCGGTGCTGGCATCGTCATCGACGGATGCATGAGAGACAGGCCCAATGTCGAAAAGCTAGATCTTTCCCTGTGGCTTCGCGGCTGGACGCCAAATTATCACGTCCAGACGAGCATCTACCCTAACGCTGTCAATGTTCCGATTGCCTGTGGCGGTGTCACGGTAATTCCAGGTGACATCATCGTGGCTGATGATGACGGCGTGGTGGTGCTTCCCGTCGCGATGGCCCGCAAGGTTATCGAAGAATCGCAAACGCATCACGACTGGGAAGAATTTTCGCGGATGAAACTCATGCAGGGCGGATCTCTGCAACGCTATTATCCACTGCACGACGATGCCCGCAGTGAATACGAGGAATGGAGCAGGACCAATCCGCCTGGAAGAAGGTAGGCGATGGGCGGGACGGGTATCCAATGATCTGTGTGATACCTGTGCGATCTCCAAGAAACGAGATATGGGCTTTTTTTATAACTCGATGTCTAGCCTGGTGAACCGAGACCTCCAAAGGCGCAGATCTCTATTCGCTGGTCTGCGAAACGATCGTATTTTTCGGCTTGTTGACTGATCTGCGGGTGAACAGTACCTTACGAGGCAGGTCGTTAGGCTTGTCCTCATATGACAGATCAATCTCTTCAACGCCGCCTTGCTGCCATTGTCGTTGCTGACGTGGTAGGATATTCGGGCCTTATGGAAGCCAATGAAGCCGCAACCTTGGCAAACGTCAGGGAGCTGCGCTTTGGAATTATCGAGCCTGCTGCGACGCGCCACAAAGGTCGCATCTTCAAGGTTCTGGGCGACGGATTCCTGATCGAGTTCGGTAGCGCAATGGATGCGGTCAAAGCAGCGTTGGAAATTCAACGAGCCACCCTTGCTGTTGAGGATCTCGGAGACCGGCGCCTCCTCTTGCGGATAGGCGTGAACCTGGGGGATGTCATCGACGACGGTTCAGATCTGCTTGGCGACGGGGTAAATGTCGCGGCGCGCCTTCAAACGGCGGCCGCACCGGGCGGCATTTGCATTTCAGCGGACGTTCATGGCGAGATCGCCGGCAGTATCGACGAGCGGTTCTTCGACGCAGGCCAATGCCACCTGAAGAACCTTATCCGCCCGGTCCACGTCTGGCACTGGCCAGATCAGTTGCAAAGCATATTCCCGCTGCCCGATGGCCCCTCGATCGCGGTGTTGCCTTTCACCAATATAACCGGGGATGAAGCGGACGGCTATTTTGTCGACGGCTTGACAGAGGATCTGATCACCGACCTCTCTCGAAGGCCTGGACTGTTCGTCATCGCGCGCAGCTCGGTGTTCGCGTACAAGGGCAAGCAGATCGACGTGCGGGTGGTGGCCCAGGACCTCGGTGTCCGCTTTGTCCTGGAAGGGAGCGCGAGACGCTCAGCGGGCCGTGTTCGCATCAATGCGCAGCTGTTCGATGCCCGTGCCGGCCAGCACCTGTGGGCTGATCGCTTTGACAGAACGATGGAAGATGTCTTCGAGCTACAGGACGAAGTTAATGCCAAGATTGTTGAGGCGCTTGTCGGACGGCTGGCTGTGCCGATACAACGTAATCGGCCGAAGCACTTTGAGGCGTACGATCTTTGTGTCCGCGCTCGGCGCTTGACGGAAGAGTCGCCGCATACCGCGCGCGAGGCCTATATGCTGCTCCAACGTGCTGTTGAGCTTGAGCCATCATATGCCGAGGCGCTTGGGCTGCTCGCCTATAATCGGTGGCTCGCCTGGTCTCATTTTGGAGAACCGGAAGATCTCAATCGCCGGACAGCGACGACGTTCGCGCAGAGAGCAGTCAGCCTCGATCCAAACGATGCCGGGTGCCGTTATGTTCTGGGGACCATTTTAGCTTACGAGCGGCGATGGGAGGAATCAGAGGCGGCCTTCGCCAAGGCCTTGGAGCTGGATCCCAACCATGCTGATACCTGGGCTGCGATGTCGGACATGTCAGTTCTCGACGGCAGGGTCGCCGACGGACTGGCACAGATCGAGAAGGCGCTGCGGCTCAATCCGCATCCACCCTGCTGGTATCTTTGTCATCTTGGACAGGCCCAATACGCTACCCGCAATTATGACGGGGCGAAGGCCACTCTCCGCCGGGATGAAACCTACCGAACCAACTCACGTAAATTTCTTGCTGCCTCGCTTGCACAATTGGACGACCTAGAAGAGGCTCGTCGCGAGGCAGAGCTGTTCTTGATCGCCCACCCCCATTTCACGATCAACCATTGGCTCAGTTCCCAACCGCTGCGTGATCCATCTGTTGGAGACCATTTTGTCGACGGTTTCCGCAAGGCGGGCCTTCCGGAGGGATGACAGAAGAGTTGAGCAACTCCACTAACAATGCGATCTTGTCGCCACGGACACCGAGTTAACGTGCCCAGGCGGCATACTTGCGGAGTCCGCGGAGGCCGTCCGCTGTTTCGAATTGAACAAGTCCGGCGAACTTCCTGAGCGCCGGTCCGTTCGCACCCAAGAACGTTGCGGCAACACATCACTGTGACGGCTTGAGCAGGCCAGAGGATGCCGGAAATTCAACGGTCGCTGCCAGTCCCCCACCTTCCCTCTGCTTGAGATGAAGCGGTCCGCCGAAGAGCCCGACAAGCTCCCGTGCTATCGAAAGGCCGAAACCGTGTCCGGGGAAGTCTCATCCAGCCGCACGCCAGGTGAGACCGCCCCGGGGTCAAAGCCAGCGTCGATGCCCGGCCCATCATCCGTCGTCTTCGACCAGCAATATGCGCATCGTGAACCCAGTTTCTCTGATGTCTTCATGAGAACTAGGGCGCGTTTGCTTAACTGAAACTGAACCGCGACGTTCAGCCTGCGTCGATCCGGACACGCCTATCATCCTCCAGTCAAAACGAACTGGAGACAGCATCATGTCCATGGAAAACGACGCTCCCGGCACCTCGCCTGAGCGGCCGGTCCGCAGGGGCCGCCCTCGCCGGCCGGCAACGCATCTGGCGGCTTTTGGAATTGCGGCCTTTGCGGTCCTTGCAATCGGTGCGGCCGGCGGTGCCGCGGCAATGAAATTCACCCGGCCCGGCATCGAGCTTGCACCCTTGACACCCACCTCGATCTCCAGCCTCAAGGACGATTGGGGCGTGGTGACGCTCAAAGGCAAGGTCACGGAGATCTACGGTAACAAGTTCATCGTTCAAGACGAAACCGGCAAGGCCTTGATCGAGACCGGTCCGGCCGGCGATGACGGCAAGCTCGTTGCTGTCGGCGAACCCATCAGTGTCCAAGGCCGCTTCGACGACGGGTTCCTGCATGCGAGCTACGTTGTTCATCAGGATGGCAAGACCGACGCCCTTCGCCCGCCGCCTGGACCTCCCCCGCATGGCGGACCGCTCGGCAATATGTCGCACGAGATGAAGCCCTGAAGCTTCCAAAAACGACGCCTGGCGCGCCGTTGAACCAAAATCAACGGCGCGCGTTATCTGGCGGATTTCCGGGAGTGGCACGCATGATCAAACCTATTGTTCGATTGCTTGCCTCTCCTGGCAAGTCCGTCTTCTTCACGGCATGCGTCGTCACCGCGGCCTTTCAAGGCAGTTCAACAATCGCAGCGGATGCCGCCGCAGTGCCGGTAACCGCAATCGCTGCGCGGACGGGAACGATCGACCGCGTCATCAATGGCATCGGAACCGTTGCACCCCTGCAGTCTGTGACGGTCAGGCCCAGGATCGACGGGCAAGTCGTCGACATCTCCTTTGCTGAAGGGCAGATGGTGCAAAAAGGCAGTGTTCTTCTCAAGCTGGACGATCGCGAATTGATTTCCGCTCTCGCGTCTGCAAAGGCGAAAAAGGCCCAGGACGAGGCGCAGCTAAACAGTGCCCGGACAGACGCACAGCGGTATGCGGCACTCGCCGAGAAGGGCGTTGCGTCGGCTTCGACGCTTGAGCAAAAGACCGCGTCGAGTCAACAATATGCGGCGGCCGTCCAATATGACGACGCGCTTATCAAAAGCGCGGAAACCCAGCTCGGGTTTGCCACGATCACCGCCCCCTTTGAAGGACGCACCGGATTCAAGCAGGTCGATGTCGGCAGCGTCGTAAACGCGAGCTCCACGACTGGCATCGTGACGATCACGCAGATGGATCCGATCGGGGTATCGTTCGTGGCGCCGGGCGACAAGTTTGGCGAGATCAGGGACGCTCTGAATCAGGGTATAGCAGAGGTCAAACTGACGAGC
Organism: Hyphomicrobiales bacterium; assembly: GCA_900465675.1. Classification (GTDB taxonomy): domain Bacteria; phylum Pseudomonadota; class Alphaproteobacteria; order Rhizobiales; family Rhizobiaceae; genus Rhizobium. The sequence continues at coordinate 86,127 of UBJR01000017.1, forward strand.
ACCGACGGCAGCCGCACACTTGCCACCGGGAAACTGACCACTCTCGACAACTCCGTCGATGCCTCGAACGGCTCCATCCATCTCAAGGCGACATTCGACAATGCCAAGGCGGTGCTCTGGCCCGGTCTGCCCGTCGCAACAACGCTGACGGTCGAGAAACGCACTGGTGTCATCGTTCCTGACAAGGCGCTCGCCCGCGGTCGCGACGGACTCTACGCCTACGTCTTCGGCGCCGGCGGAAAAGCGGTCCGCCGCGCGGTCAAGACCGCCTTCGTCACCGATGCGATGGCGCTGGTTACAGAAGGTATCAGTGACGGCGATCAGGTCGTCATGGACGGTCAGTCACGCATCGGCGACGGCGCGTTGGTTTCGGTCACCCCATGGACCGGCTCCCCGGCAGGTGAGCTCGCAGACAAGGCAACGCCATAATGATCGATCGCGAGCGTAAGCCCGGAGAACCAGCAGGATTTTTCGATTTCTTTATCGTTCATCCGGTCGCGACCGGGCTGATCATGTGCGGCATCTTCCTTCTCGGGGCCATCTGTTATCCGTTTATGCCGGTCTCGGCTTTGCCGCAGATCGACTTCCCGACGATCCAGATCGCAGCAAACCTTCCCGGCGCCTCGCCTGAGACCATGGCTGCCAGCGTCGCCCAGCCGATCGAAGACGCGTTGTCGCGCGTCAGCGGCATATCCGAAATGACCTCGAACAGTTCGCTCGGTACGACCTCGATCACGGTGCAGTTTGGACTCGACCAGGATATCCAGACGGCCGCAAGCGACGTTCAGACGGCAATTAGCGAAGCGGCTGGTCAGCTTCCGAAGGACATGACGTCTCTGCCCACGGTGCATAAGGCGAACCCCGCCGACGCACCCATCATGCAACTGTCGGCAAGCTCCGATGTTCTAACCTTGCCTGAACTGGATGAGTTTATCGAACGCAATGTGGCATCCAAGATCGGTCAGGTATCGGGTGTCGCTTTCGTAAACATCGGCGGCAAGCAGAAGCCCGCGATCCGGATCGCGGTCGATCCCGGGCGGCTGGCGCAGGCGGATATCACACTCGAGGACGTGCGAACGGCGATCGGCAATCTCAGCCTCAGCGCGCCCAAGGGAAATATCGACGATCCGACCAGGACCTTTCCGATCTACACGAATGACCAGATCGGCAGCAGCGCGCAGTGGAACGACGCAGTCATCGCGTATAGCAGCGGCGGTCCGGTTCGTATCCGCGATATCGGTCAGGCGGTCGATGGCGCCGAAGACAACAAGATGGCGCATTGGACCAATGGCGAGCGCGGTATTGCACTCGACGTCTTCCGTCAGCCGGGCGCAAACGTCATTGCTGTCGTAAACGCCGTGAAGGAACAGCTCCCGGCGCTTCAGGCGTCACTGCCCAAGTCGATCAAGCTCGAACTCGTCACTGATCGCACGACAACGATCAGGGCATCAGTCAATGATGTTCAGTTCACGCTGATGCTGACGATCGGACTGGTCGTGGTGGTGATTTTCCTTTTCCTGCGAAACCTCCGCGCGACTGTCATTCCGGTGCTTACTCTGCCGATTGCGCTCGTCGGTGCGTTGGCGCCGATGTGGGTGCTCGGTTTCAGTCTCGACAACCTGTCTCTCATGGCGCTCGTCGTGGCTGTCGGATTTGTCGTCGATGATGCGATCGTCATGCTGGAAAACATCACCCGCCATATCGAAGACGGCGTCGATCCCGGTGATGCCGCCCGCCGAGGGGCACGTGAGATCGGTTTTACCATCGTCTCGATCAGCCTGTCGCTGATCGCTGTTCTCATCCCGGTCCTATTGATGGGCGGCATCGTTGGACGCCTGTTTCGCGAATTTGCGATCACCTTAACGGTCGCGATCGTCATTTCCGCCATCGTGTCGCTGACGTTGACCCCGATGCTGGCTTCCAAGCTGATCCGCCCGATCGATGAACGCCAACGGGGGCGGTTCTACCGCCTCGGAGAAGCGTTCTTCGATCGCCTCACGTCGCTTTATATCGCGAGCCTGAGGCCGGTGATCCGCCATAGGATATTGACGCTTGGCGTCTTCATCGCGACGATCGCAGGAACAGCCTATCTGTTCATTGTTATCCCCAAGGGCTTCTTTCCGGAGCAAGATACAGGTTTCATTGGCGGGCTATCGCAAGCCTCTCCGGATATTTCCTTCTCGGAGATGTCAAAACTGCAGGAGCGGGTTAGCGCCATCATCCTGAAGGATCCGGCGGTCTACAGCGTGTTCATGGACATCGGCGGCGGCAATGGCGGCAACGCGCTCAATCAGGGCCACGTGAACATTACACTGAAGCCATTGGAGAGCCGGAACGTGAGCGCCAGGCAAGTCATCGAACGGCTCGGCCAGGCTTTGAATGCGCAGCAAGGCATCAAGCTTTTCATGCAGTCCGCCCAGGATATCAATATCGGCGCGCGGCCTGCCAAGACCCAATATCAGTTCACCCTTCAGGACGCCGATATCGAGGAGCTTGGTACCTGGGCATCGAAGGTTACCAGCCGCCTTCAAGGCGTCTCGCAACTGCGGGATGTTGGCAGCGACCAGCAAGCCGAAGCGCCCAATCTGTCGATCAAGATCGATCGCGCCGCAGCGACGCTTTACGGGGTCTTGCCCTCCGCCATCGACGACACGCTTTACGATGCCTTCGGTCAGCGGCAGGTCGCGTCCTACTCGACGCAAACGGATACGTTCCGGGTGATCCTCGAAGTTCTTCCCAACCTGCAGCGCGACATTGCAACGCTGGACCGGCTTTCCATTCGTGCCAGCAACGGCACCTTGGTTCCGCTTTCGGTGGTGGCGAAGTGGTCGACGGACGGCGTCTCACCCGTCTCCATATCGCACCAGGGTCAGTCGCCCGCGGTCACGATCTCGTTCAACCTTGCCCCGAATGTCGCGCTTGGCGAAGCAACACAGGCAATCGAGTCAACAGTGGCCGACATGCATCCGCCGGCTTCGCTGCAGACAAGTTTCTCCGGAAGCGCCAAGGCGTTCAAGGATTCGCTCGGAACTGTCCCCTTGCTGATCCTCGCGTCGCTCGTCGTCGTCTACATTATTCTCGGCGTCTTGTATGAGAGCCTCATCCATCCATTGACGATCCTGTCGACGCTGCCATCAGCGGGCCTTGGGGCATTGCTTGCACTCAAACTGGCAGGTTTCGACTTCGGCCTCGTCGCAATGATCGGGGTCATCCTGCTGATCGGCATCGTCAAGAAGAATGGCATCATGCTGGTGGATTTCGCGATCCAGGCAGAGCGCGAAGAAGGTCTCGGAAGCGAGGACTCGATCGTCAAGGCAGCACAGATGCGGTTTCGCCCGATCCTGATGACCACGATGGCGGCATTGCTTGGAGGGCTGCCTCTCGCCATCGGTCACGGATCTGGCTCCGAATTGCGGCAGCCGCTCGGCTACGCGATTGTCGGGGGTCTCCTCGTGAGCCAGTTGCTCACCCTCTATACGACGCCCGTCATCTATCTGCTGCTCGACAAGCTACGCAAAAATCGTACAGAGACGGCGGGCAGTCAGAGCAGCGCCTCAGCCGCATAGCTTCCAAGCACGGGGACAGATATGAACACATCCTTCTACACCTGTGCCATCGCGAGCGTCACAGCCGCCGGTGTTGTTGTCCGGCCGTTTCGTCTGCCTGAGGCAATCTGGGCCGTTGGCGGAGCTTTGCTCATCCTTCTATCCGGCATCCTCAACCCTATGGAAGTCTGGGCCGGGGTGGCAAAGGGTACCGACGTCTATCTGTTTCTGATCGGCATGATGCTCCTATCCGAGCTTGCCCGGAAAGAAGGGCTGTTTGACTGGCTTGCAGCCATTGCCACGTCCTATGCAAGAGGATCGCCAACGCGGCTCTTCGCTCTTGTTTATGGTGTCGGCATTCTCGTCACCGCATTCCTGTCCAACGACGCGACGGCTGTTGTTCTCACGCCCGCTGTCTACGCCGCATGCCGCGCGGCAAAGGTCAGGGATCCGTTACCTTACCTGCTGATCTGTGCCTTTGTTGCCAATGCCGCAAGTTTCGTCTTGCCGATATCCAATCCTGCAAATCTCGTGATTTTCGCAGGCGGCGAGATTCCATCGCTGTCTCGCTGGATGAGTACCTTTGTGCTGCCATCCATCTCTTCTATCGTCGTGACTTATTTGACGCTCTATTGGTCGCAACGCCAGACGCTCGTCGTTGACACCGTGGACACCGCGATCGCGCATCCGCATCTCGGCATCTCTGCGCAGCTTGCCGGAGCCGGGCTGGTCGTGACCGCTGCCGTTCTCCTGTGGGCCTCAGCGATGCATGTCAGTCTTGGCCTGCCTACGTTTCTCGCCGGCACGATAACGACGCTGGCCGTGCTCGCCGTTATCCGGCAAAACCCAATCAACGTCTTGCGCGATGTCAGTTGGGGCGTCATCCCTTTGGTCGGCGGATTGTTCGTCGTCGTCGAGGCGATAAATCAAACGGGCGTCGCAACCATACTTGCGGACCATCTCAGGACGCTCGGCGCACATTCCGAAGCGCAAGCAACCGCAGTTGCAGGGACCGGTGTCGCCCTGCTTTCGAATCTCATCAATAATCTGCCCGCCGGTCTTTTCGCCGGAAGCGCGGTCCAGGCTGCGGAGGTCTCCGATCGCATCGCTGGCGCGGTGCTGATCGGCGTGGATCTCGGCCCAAACCTTTCGGTGACTGGTTCCCTTGCGACAATCCTTTGGCTGACGTCATTGCGCCGGGAGGGCATCGAAGTCAGCGCGCTATCGTTTCTGAAAATTGGCGGCGTCGTGATGTTCCCCGCACTGTTGTTGTCGCTTGCCGTTCTCTTGGCCTGATCGAGAGGGGTCCCATCAACACCGTGCTGCAGTCGCATCTCTGAAAAAAATTTATGTTCAGGGATACTTGAAGAATGAATTCTCCGCTGGTCGCCAATCTTCAACCGATGCCGGAACATTTGGTCACCGATTTGATTATCCCTGCTCCACAAAGGAGGAAATAATCATGGATCATACAAACCACGTACGGCTGACGGCATCCGAGTTGACGCCCGCCGTTCTCGAAGGTGCCACGATCTACGGCGTCGATGATCATAAGGTCGGCAAGATCGATCATATCCATGCTGCTGGCGGCGCCGGCGGATCCGCAGTGATCGATGTTGGCGGGTTCCTCGGCATTGGCGCCAAGCCGGTCGCAGTTCCGATTTCGGACCTCGAGTTTATGCGTGACGAGGACGGCGATGTTCACGCCGTCACCAGTTGGACCAAGGATCAGCTCAAGCAAATGCCTGAGCACCGAGACTGAGATCGTCTCGAACTGTTCTCCAGCACCGCAATTGGCGGTGCTGGAGAGATCGCACCCGATCTACAGTATCTCGGTCCATGCTCGACAGTTCGGCGACTAGCCTCCAGCTTAGTGAGTTTGTATTTTCTTAACCGGCAAGTGACGGAGGTAGGCGCGAACGGTACGTCGACTGGGTCTTATAGGCCGGGCGGGAGCCTGCCCCTATTGACAACTCTATAGCCAAGGAACCGCAAACCACGGACAAGCGACAGTGGTCCCTCTTTTTCATCCACTCTAATCTCTCCGACACCGTCCCAGTGTCGGCGCTGCCAGCTTTTGAACAAGGTCTCGAACGCTGCATAGTCAGCATCGGACATGGGAAATGGCTCCGGAAAATGCGCGACATAAATTTCGCCGGCGTTCAATGGTTCCCATTCGATGACTATCGCTCTCAACGCGTTAATTTCCCGATTTTTGGTTAGGCGGCTAGCCAAGCTCACGCCGCAGATCTTCCAGAATCGGCCGCTCCCCGCTCAAGTTTGCACTTTGTCCTCTCGAGCGAATCCACCCGGTTAACTTCTGGAAAACTAGCCATCGTCCGAGACTTGTGTGGCTAACCAATCTCGCACTTTACACTGTCTATATAGCAAGCTCGAGGGGCCAGTCTGCCTCGATCGTCCACGCCACTGCGCTTGGCGCCTGGTTGCAGGTACCCGCCGAGCCAGGCGAAATCCCCCTTGATCGCTATGCCTCTACGGCCCTCCGAAACGGCGGCCTTAAGGCCTGCTTCGGCAATGCCTCTGCGGATCGGCCATGCCCTCTTTCGCAACGCGTCCAAAAGGGGCCAGCGGGATTAGCACGCCTCACCTGAGGTTCTTGATCTGCGGTGCGATATGAGGACCCCCCGCTCCGTACCGCCATCGTCGTCACGACTACTTTTGGCAGAGTTTGGACACGTTGCGTTGGAGACCCCGAAGCAGCGCTTGAGCGATTTCATCTTTTAAACCTTGGACGATATCGCCGAACGGGCCACTGGTGCGGATGATCTCGAACGAGCTTTCCGTGGTTTTGCAGGAAGATAGATCGAAATGCAGGCTGACATCAGCTGTTGCCGAAAACCCGCCTTGCACCAAAGTATTGTCTGATGTCTTGCAAGCCAAGGTTCCCCGGGCTTTTGCCTCGGCAAGGTCACCATTCACGGACACGTCGAGCCTCTCGATCTTCACATAATCTAGCTTGTCGACGCCAACTTCAACGCTGATGCCAAAGCTCGATGCGTTTACCTTAAGCGCCCGGCACGGCTGTGCGTCACCGATCGCTCGCTCCAGCACATTCTCTGCTGCGGCAGGACGCTGTGCAACCATCAGCGCTATTGCTGTAAACACTGCAAAGGCGCCCACCCATCCTGGCATCATTCTTTACCTTCCGCGAGGCTCGAGCCGTGAAACCCGACCCGTGAGTTAATGGCTGCTGTAGAGTTCGGAGCGGAAATCCTCATCCGCTCTTTCGGGGAACAAGTGCCGCCGGGTCTGCCGCAGGCCGTCAGCTTGGCGTCGATGCTTCTCGACCACGTGATTTGTCACGTCAATAAGCGGGCCGCCATCTCGCTCAGCAATGCGGACCGTGCCTCCTTGAGAAAGAAAATCGCAAAACGCCTCGACCGATCTGAGGTGGGCCGTGAGCTCGACGTATCGGTGATCGTATTCTTTCATGACATCCTCCAGCGGAAAAGATCACAAGAGACTTCGGCGAGAAAATGGCTGCGCGCTGAGATTTGCGGTTAGGGGTTATCCAGCCGTTCAACCGTCTATGCATCAGCCCTCGAACTTCCACCCGACTGGCTGCCAGCAACTGGAGGAGCTATCCAGCGTGATTGGCAGGTCGCGTACTTGCTTGCAAGCGCCGATTTAGACCATTCCGATTCCGTCGAAGTGATCGTGTGACGCCGGATGCGTTGGGAGCGGGTGCTCCTTGTGTAATCATCAGTTCTCTCTAGGCAGATGCTGGAGATTGGGCATGCGAGTCTCCATCCCAGCCGGGCTCTACGGTGATTGCCGCCGCCTCTCACAAAATCTTTATGGCAGTTCCTTGGGCTCGTCACGAACCGACAAATACCGTTCCCTGATCCTGAATGTTACGCGCCACAACTGCTAATCCGTGAACGAGCGCGGTGGCGACCGCGATCGCATCAGCTTCGTTGGGGCGATCAGGAATATGTAAGTGGGCCTACCGCTTAGGGATAGCGCCATCGATCGTTATAACTCGCTCTGAAAACTCCGGCCGAACGCGGCTATCCATCCATGCTCGCAAGTGCGGTCCCAGTGCGCAGTCTCGGGGTGGCATGCAGAGTATTCCACGCTCAAGTTATAACATAATTTAATAGATTATTAATTCCCACCGGTTTGCTCAATGCCAATGCTCATACTCTGACGCGCTTCAGAAAGCCCGTTTTCGCACTCCGCCTACCCTGCAATCAAGGATTGCCGTCATGTCGCCAACCATCGAGACAATGGTTTCCAGCCGATAGGGTTTTGCGATGAAGGTTGCTCCGCCAGGCAACTCGTCAGGGCGCAGGCAATGACCTCCTGAAGCGATGATCACTGGAACGGGCATGCTGGTCAACGAGATCATCCCGGCCAGATCGAGCCCGCTCAGTCCACCGGGCATATCAATGTCCGTAACGACGGCGTCGATCTTGCGCCGAGCGAGAGCCGCGATTGCCTCAAGGACATTTTCGGCTTCGACAACGTCGTAACCCTCATCCCTAAGGGTGTCTGCCAACATCATCCTGATGAGAAATTCGTCTTCAACGATGAGAACTGTGCGCTGATACATGTCAGTTTCGCTCCGTGGTCACGAGATGAACTCGCAGCGACCCGAATAGATCGTCTTTCAGACAGGAGTATTCGCAGACATATTTAATAAAATACGAATGAACCACGGCTCTATGCCGCGAACCAGATGCCGGAACGTTTATTGTCTGGTTGGTCAGCCTCGGTTGCTTCCAGAAACCTCATCGGCTGTTCAATATGCGGTCTAGTTCCTTCAACCGGGATAAAAGCAGCCCGGCTTCGGAGGCGAAGGCGGGCCAACGGCCCACGGTTGCTCGAAGCTCGTTGATGATCTCGTTCGCAATTCGTGCTGGTATCGAAGCTGCCTTGGCGATCAGCAGCGGCATGGCTAGAATGTCGGGCGCATATTCGAAATTGCTTCGCCTCTCGGTGCCGCTTCACGCCAAGGTACCGAGCTTGCGCGACCGCCCCTCCAGATCAATCATCACAGCCATTTGTTGACAGGTTCGAATTTGACGATTGCGCACCCTTTTCCTCAGTGGCCGGTCGATGACGTCATCAATGGTTGTGGGCGCCTGCGGGGGGGACAACTGGCCGAATTCGACTTCGGCACGAAGCACGAAAGCAATCTTGACCAGGGCTTCGATCGAGATCTCGCCAGCTTCCTCGAAAAGGCGCAGCGAACTATAGGATAAGCCTGCTTTGGCAGCGAGATCGCGCTGCGTCGAACCTAGGACGAGAGCGGCCTCAACGATCATAGCGTGATGGAGCGGTATGGTCCTTCGATAGCGACGGCCATGGCCGATTTTTGGCCTACCATTGAACGGATGGTACGGGACCACTTCAGGAGACGCAGGTCACATTCGGCTTTAAGCAGTACGCTGCGGGACCGTCATGCGCAGACATATCAGGCCGCGATAAGCAACATCACATAGGCGACTACAGTCACCATCAGTCCGCGGAAGGCGAGCGTCACGCAGCGGTACTTGCCGCGAGCGATCGCCGAGAGAATATCAGCGTTGTCGAGATACTCGGCAAAGAGGTAACGCTGGTCGTGGCGCGCAGCCGCTTCCCAGAAAAGCTGCCGGTGCTTGCCCCAGCTTCCCCAGAACATCGAAGTCGACTTGTTCACGTGACGAGGCAACACGACGAGTATCGCCGATAGAATCGAGAAGACCGATGCCGCAGCCAGAAGCCCGGAGAACAGCAGTGTCTTTGGATCGCCACCGACATAGCGCGTCCATGTAAAGACGGCCCTGACATCCCCCGAGCTAACGAGGAACGCAAGCATGAAGGTGAAGATGTAAGCCGCCTTTTGATCAGATATCTTGATCTGGTCGTAGAAGATATCGTTTATCTTCTTGATTTGATCGAAATATTCCGATCCTATGACATTCGTCGAAGGAAAACTTTCCATCAACTCAGTAGCACCTTCAAGATCGCTCACCCAAACATCTCCACCGTCAAGTGTCTCCCTGATATTACACTTAGCCGCCAAAGCAAGATGAGCGGTACAACTTCTATTGACTTTTCGCGACGGCGAGGACAAACGCTTTGCTATGAGGGGTAGCTTTACACATTCCATGTCCGCCATGATGGTGTTGACGGTGGCCGCATCCGTTGCTGCGCTGCCGGCCGGTGCCGAGCCGCTGTCTCGTGCTGAGCCGGCTGCCGGATCGGTGATCGACCGGAAGATGGGCGAGGAAGTCCGCTTCGTCGATCTTTCCAACTGGCAGGATGTCGATCTTCACCAGGATCTGCTTGGCGGCGACGTGCTGCGCACCAATGCGACCGGCCAGCTTGCTATACTGTTCGCAGATCGCACCCAGGTGCGCCTAGGCCGCAACTCGGCGCTCCAGGTAAAGCAGATGGCCCGGCAGGGCGACACCGTTCTCAACCTGCAATCCGGAACCATGTGGGCCCGCGCCCAGCGCGGCGGCACGGGGTTGACGGTGGAAACGCCGGCGGCGGCCGCCGCCATCCGCGGCACCGACTGGACATTGACGGTCAAGGGCGACCAGACTTCGCTGATCGTGCTCGAGGGCCAGGTCGAGCTGAAGAACGACTATGGCAGCGTGCAGGTAGCCGAAGGCGAAGGCGCGGTGGCGACGATTGGCCAAGCGCCACGCAAGCTCGTCATCGTCACGCCTGACGATCGCGAGCAGATGCTGTTCTACCTGACGCTGCGCAGCGGCTTCACCTTCATGCCGGCCTCCCCCCTGCCGGTGCAAACGATGCGCCGCGAACGCAGCCGTATCGAGGACAAGGCCGAGGAGGCGCGAAACGCCGAAGACTGGCTGACGCTGGCGGAAATACAGATATCGCTCGACGGCCGGCAGAAGGCGCTGAACTCGCTTGCGAGAGCGCGTGCCTTACGCTTGTCCGCAACACAACGCGCCCGTGCCGATCTCATTGAGGCGCTGATTGCAGGCGCCGAAAAGCGCTACAGCGAGGCGGCGAAACTGTTCGTGAGAGCCGAACGCGGCCTCGATCCGCTCCGCCGCAGCATCGCCGCCTATGGCGGCTACTACGCCCGCTCGCTGCAGGATCCATCCCGCAACGAACATCCACCGGCCAATGTCACCGGCCCCTACGCCGCCGTGATGAAAGCCTATACGGCAGGCTTCCTGGAAGATATTCCGGCTGCGATCGCAACGATGAAGGCGGCCGAAGCGCGCTATCCCGATGACTCGACGCTCCCTGCCCTGCGCGCGCAGCTGGCGCTGCTGATCAACGATCGCGTCCAGATGCAGGAGGCGATCGACAGGTCGCTTTCGATCGACCCGGACGATCCGAATGCGCTGCAGGCCCGCGCCCGCATGCGCGCCGATTATCAGGGCGATCTCGAGGGAGCACTGAGCGATCTGAATGCCGCGCTCAAGGTGGCCCCCGGCTCCTCCATGGCCTGGAACGACCTCGGCCTGCTGCAGAATGCCCGTGGTGCAGCGCGCGAAGCCGAAGCGGCGCTGAAACATGCCATCGAACTCGACCGCGACGATCCGATCGGCCACGCCAATCTAGCGATCCTTTATCTCGACCAGTCGCGGATGAAGGAAGCAAAGCGCGAAATCGATCTGGCGCTCGCCGCCGACCCGGCTTTCGACATCGCCCTCCTGGCCCGCGGCCGCTACTATCTGCAGATGGGCGCGATGGACAAGGCGATCGACGACCTGCTGGCCTCCTCGACCGCCAATCCGGCGCATTCCCAGGCGCAGCTCGTGCTCGCTGCCGGTCACTACGAAAAGGGCGACCGTGTTCTATCCGAACAAGCGCTCGACAATGCCGACAGACTGGACAGGAACGACCCGGTCATTTCCTCCTTCCGCACAGCCGTTGCCATCGACGACTACGACTCCGATGGCGCGCTGGACTACGCCCAGGAGTTCCTGCGGCGGTCGAAGGCGCGCGGCGGCCATTACGGCTCGCTCGGCGCCAATCAGGATGCCGGCTCAACGCTCAATAACGCCTTCCGCCTGCGCGGATTGAATGCTTGGGGCCGATATTACGGCGACGCGGTCTTCGATCCCTTCGCCGGCAGCGGCTACGTTGACCAGTCTATCCGCGGCAATATTCGCCCCTTCGCCACTAACGAGATCTTCGACGACGAGATCGATCTCTACAAGCTGAACTCCAACAGCTTTTCGGCGCTCTTGCAGGGCCTGCTTCTTGACCCGCACATGCTGTCCGGCCGCTCGCGCTCGGCCAATCTACTACGCCGACCGTTCCTCGAAGGCTCGATCGGCGGCGGCGTGATCAACTCCTCCGGTGAAACCAAGCCGATCGGCGAGGCTGAACTGCAGGGCTTTGCCAACGAGCCGTTCCCGGTCAGCGGCTATCTGAACCTGAAATGGGAACAGACGCCTTACGGCGGTGACTATGGTTCATTCCTGACAACCCCTTTCGCTAGCCCCGGCAGCCTTGATGGGGATATCCGCAGCCTTTCCGGCAACGGCTATCTTACGGCAACGCCAAATCCGGACGACCGGTTCGTGCTTTACGCCAACCACTCCGACAGCAAGCTTGACCAGGCAATCGACTTTCCGGCTGCGGGCTATAACGAGAGCGGTGATATCGATACGAAATCCACAGCCGCGGGTATCGGCTGGAGCCATACGTTCGGCTATCGCAACGTCGTCAATGCCGCATTCTTCTACACCAGCACCGAGCAAAACGTAGAGCAGGAAGTCATCGCCCCACCGCCGCGCATCGCAGACAGTCTGCAGCGCAATTACGTCGCAGCAATCAACCATCTTTACGGCGTCGATGATCTGACCTGGCGCTACGGCATAGAGGGCGGGTTCGTCGATATTAAAGCCGACGATTCGCTGCTTGGGACATCGGTCGACGAGCGGATAGGAATCGGCAGAGCCTACGTCGATCTGCTTCACGACATCACACCAAACCTAAAGGCGGAATACGCACTCTTCGGAACGGCCATAGACGGCGGCTCGACGGATGTGAAGCGGCTTGAGCCACGCCTGGGCATTGCCTGGGCGCCGCTCGACGGCCAATGGCTGCGCGCTGCTTTCATGCGGCAAAGCTATGATATGGGCTCCCCGACCTTGTCGCCGATCGGCGTCGTTGGCATTCAACCCAATCAACCTTATTCGGGCATCGACGGATACACCGATACGATCGCGCTTCAGTGGGACGCGCAATGGACTGAACGCTTGTTCACTAGCATCGAATACCAGCATCAGGAAATTCGTGACCTCGATTTGGCCTACCCGGTCGGCGGTCCATTTCTCCCCTATCTTCCGGGTGGCTTGACCATCAGCAAAGCAAATGTCGATCGCGTTAGCGCAACCGCAAACGTCGCCCTCCTTTATGGATTCGGTGTCTCAGCAACCGTGGCCTATTCTCATTCGAAGAACGAGGATGCTGGCAGCATCGGGTTTGACGAGGCGCTGCCTTACATTCCGGAGAGAAGCGGGCAACTCGCTCTGACCTGGGTCAATGAGGCCAACGTCAAGGCAACGCTTGCAGCGAACTATACCGGAGAGCGTCAAGGTGATGGCGGCATCCTCGGCCCCGAGGTGCTCGACGACTACTGGACCCTTGATGCCAACCTGATTTGGGAGCCGATCGACAAGCGCTTTGCCCTCGAAGCTTCGGCCTTCAATCTTCTTGACGAAGATTTCGAGGTGGCGCCTGGTGTTCCAGGCTGGGGCCGCGCGGTCAAGGGCAGCCTGAAGATCCGCTTCTGATGCCGGGCAGAAAGACACAATCCACCCGCCCAACCGGCTGGCCCGTCTCCAGCCGTCCGGTCAGACTAGCCGTCCTCGTACTGGTGACACTGGTGGCGATTTCGCTGCTCTCGCGTCTGCCGGCATGGTCGCTGCTGGAGCTCAGGAGCTTCGACTATCTCTCGACCGTCGATGATCCGCTGCCACCCGAGGAAGCGCCTGTGATCGTCGCGATCGACGAGCCGGCACTGGCGCAGATCAACGAACAATGGCCGTGGCCACGCAGTCTGCACGCCCGCCTGATCACCGCCCTGCGGGCTGCGGGCGCAAAGGCTGTCGGGCTTGATATCATCATGGCTGAACCCTCGTCGCCTGATAACGACGGCGCGGTGACCGCAGCTGTCGGCCCCGATGTCGTGTTGGCCGGCGACGAGACGCTGATCCAGGCGCCGCAGGCAGACCAGCTCATTCGCACCACGCCACTGCCTCAATTTACCGCTGCCGGCGCAAGAACCGGGATCGCCTCAATTGATCTCGGCGGCGACGGCATCTTCCGCACCATTCCGTCCTATAAGGACGGATTTGCCGTAACGCTGGCTGCTGCAGCTGGCAGGACGCCAATGAAGACGTCAAAAAATGCGATGATCCAGTCCTTCGGACCGTCTCGCAGCTATCCCACCGTGTCCTATTATCAGGCGCTTGACCCGCAGAATTTTCTGCCTCCGGATTTTTTCAAGGATCGCATCGTCCTGGTCGGCCTCAGCCTACAAAATGCGCCTGAGATCGACAAAGGCGGCGCCGATACATTCGCGACGCCCTATACAGTGCACACCGGCAAGCTGGTCGCCGGAGTCGAAATCCAGGCGACGATCTACGACAACATCGTCCACGGTTTCTTCATCGAAAAAGCCGGACTACCACTCGTCGCCCTAGTGATCCTTGTGGCCGCCGTGCTTGCAGCTGCAAGCGTCCTTCGCTCGACCAGCTGGCTAGCGATGGCGGCGGCCGTTACTGCCGTCTGCCTTTTCTCGGCCGCAAGTTTCGTAGGCATCCGCTTCGGCCATATCTTCGTTTCGCCGCTCGGCCCGTCAATCGCCTATATCGCCGTCGTCTTCGGCCAGACGGCATTCGACTTCGCCGAGGAGCGGCGCAACAAGCTGCAGATCACCCGCGCCTTCTCGCAATATCTCTCGCCCGACCTCGTCAAGCGCCTCTCTGAAGACCCCTCGCAGCTTAAGCTCGGCGGCGAGCGGCGAACCCTTTCGATCCTGTTCTCCGATGTGCGCGGGTTCACGACCATCGCCGAGACGCTGAGGGACGATCCCGAACAGCTGACCGCGCTGATCAATCGGCTACTGACGCCACTATCTGAAGTGGTGATGAACCATGGCGGCACGATCGACAAATATATGGGCGACTGCATCATGGCCTTCTGGAACGCGCCGCTCGACGATCCCGATCACGCGATGCATGCCGTCGTCGCGTCGCTGGCCATGCAGGAGGAAATTGCCAAGTTGAATCTGGAGCTGGAGGCCGAATCCGAAGCCAGCGGCATGCAGCTGCATGTCCTCAAGATGGGCGTTGGCATCAACACTGGCGAATGCGTCGTCGGCAACATGGGCTCCACCCGCCGCTTCGACTATTCCTGCCTCGGCGACAGCGTCAATCTTGCCTCGCGCCTCGAAGGCGCCTCGAAGAATTATGGCGTTGCATTGCTGCTTGGCGAGACCACCGCATCCCTGGTGAGCGGCCGGTATACGATCGCAGAGCTCGACCGTGTCATCGTCAAGGGCAAGACGGTTCCCGCTCCCGTTTTCACCATCCTGCACCGTGCCGAGGAGGACGCACTGGCGGCGCACGCCCAGTTTCTCCAGGCGAAATATGCGGGCGAATTGCGGGAAGACGATCCGCGCTTCGATGCAATGGCCGGGATGATACCGGAGCTATCGGGCTATTACACGATCATGCGCCATCATGAACGCACTGCGCGCGACCGGTAGTCCCGCGCGCGCGTTTGATTTATCGGCTAACGTGCCGCAGCGCCCGCATGGTACTCCCGACAACCTAAACGATGCTGTAACGCTAGCAGCCCCGGCCCGTTTGGGCGGGCGACTCAAAGGAAAAACCCTTACGGCTGCAACCGCAAGGGTTCTGCTGCGGTTGAGGTCACAGCGCGCGGACGCGTCAGGAGGGCATTCTAACGACGTCCACTGCTTACAACCACGATTGCATTCGATGGTTCCAACAAAAAAGCGCCACCTTTTACGGTGACGCTATAGTTGAGGATACAGGAAATCACTCGACAAAGACCGAGAGGTCATCACGACTGAGTACACTTGTGTGTCGAGTGATCAGGGTGAGAACAGTCTCACCCTCTGTATGTTCCTAGGGCTTTGAAAATAAATGGGGTTCGCGCCATCATGTTTTGCTAAGCCGCCGAACACCTCCCCAGCTTCCAACATTCCCATATGATGAGGTCGGCGGGTATTGATGACGGCCAGATCACTTCTTAGCTTTGGGCGGTGGGACTTAGTCGAAGATAGGATCCAGGCAAAGCTCCACGCTTCGATCGTACCGGAGCCGCGGAGAAAATCTGCCGCACCGTTCGCATCTTCGTTTTTCTGGAGGTGGTCGATCAGCGCCTTGGGCGAGGAAAGTCCTGGCAGGGTCATCAGAGAAAGGGAATGCTCGATTTCATCAACATCACCAAGCCCGACGACTGGCGGCGAACCCGGCGTCATTAATGTCCAACTGTACTGTTTCATTCCCCGCTCCCCAAGACCGAATAAGGCCCGCCCCTGTCACAGTGGTGAGCCTATAGCCTACAGCCGACCACGTCCCTTATGAAAGTATTTACCCACCTCGAACCGTTTGGATGATTTGGCGTTTCCAATGCAAATTACCCACTTCAATCTTGGGTGCGATCTCGGCATGGCCACTGACGCAAATCTTGTGTCGGTTAGTGAGGACGAGTTCCTAATCCGCATGAACCTTATGGAAGAGCTTGGAAACGGCGACCGCGGATGAAGCACCGGCGGTTCTGAATGACTGCCCAGATATCGAAGCGATCTTAGCTGGCATCGACATGCCTGGCTCTTCAAACGGCTGGGGCTGGCCAAGGTCGTGCATGGCTCCCTTCCGGAATGGCGATCATGGTGGCGTCGGGCTTCCTCAAGGTTCCCAGCAATGGCCTTCCGGCCGGAATTCCATTTCTGCCAAATCTTGTGACGTCAGTCACGTCATAAACCATATCCGCGAGCTGGTCCGTTAGCAGGGCAAGAGAGATTGCTTTGCCAAGCCCTTTAAGCCATAAAAATCAAGTGAGTTAGCTGCCTTGTGCTTGCTCGGCGCCTTCCGTCGTGGGCGCGCATCCGAGGCCCAAAGACAACGGAAATCCTATGGCACTGGTCAAGACCTCCCAACTGGGCGCAAAGCCGGCCTCCAGCAAACTGGTAACATCCGCTCCGGCGGCAACCGCCGTTGGCGACAAATCGGCGGCCTCCCGCCGTTCTCAAGATCGCACCCGCGTTCGCCAGCAGAAGGCGGCCGAGCGCATTGGTGCTGCAACGGAAGAATTGTCGACCGGTGTCGCCGAGGCGGCAGCGGCAGCCGAGCAACTCCAGCGCGCACTCGAGCAGATTGCTACCGGCGCTGAAGAAGCAGCAGGGGCTGCCCATGAATCCCTCTCCGCAACCACGCAACTTTCATCAAGGTTCGGTGATGCCCGGTCCGAAGCCCAGGCTGCACGGGCGCGGACCGAAAGGCTGCAGGCTTCAGTGCTGGAAGCCGCCGCACAGATCGACACATCGGTCACCGCCATCGACACGAACGCTTCGCGACAGATCGCATCCGTTGCCATCATCGAAAGACTTCAATCTCAGGCTGAGAAGATTGCCGCGACCACGGTCGCTGTTACCGATATCTCGGATCGCACTAACCTCTTGGCCTTGAATGCCGCGATCGAGGCCGCCCGCGCCGGTGGAGAAGGTCGGGGATTTGCAGTCGTTGCCGACGAAGTCCGTTTGCTGGCGGAAGTCGCCGAACGCAGTTCGCGTAACGTCAACCAGCATGCCGAGACCATTGTCGACGGGGTCCGTCGTATTACCGAGCGCATGAACGCTGCGGCGGCTAAGGCGCGGGAACAAACGGTATCGGGACGGGCGGTCGCCGAAAAACTGCACGCCGTCCGCTCGGGGCTGACCTCCTTGTCGCAGAGCAGCCAGACTATCCTCATCGCCGCTGTCGAGGCGGAGATGGCCACCCGCGAGGCGCAGAAAGGTGCCGAAACGGTGGCGGCAGCCGCAGAGCAACAGTCCGCGGCGGCCAGTGAGGCGCAACGCTCCGTCCTGCAGCAGAGTTCGGCGCTGGAGGAAAGCCAAAAGACTGCCCAATCGCTAGCCATCCTTGCCGACGAGCTCATGAATGAAGGGGGCCGGGCCTCACGGGCGGAAGAACTGAGTTCGGCCGCCGAGGAACTTTCCGCGACCGTCCAAGAGCTTTCCGGCGCCGCCAGCGAGATCCTGATCGCCGTCGAGCAGATAAGCCGCGGCGCTGAGGCCCAAGCGGCCGCCACGCAGCAGGCCAACGCCGCGATGGTCCAGATCGAGAAAAGCGCCTCACAGGCCCAGGTCAGTGCGGAAAACGCAAGCGAGCGAGCTCAGGAAATCAAGGCGTTGCTGGCAAGAAACAAAACGGGCCTGACGGGTCTTGCATCCGGCATCTCCGATGCCCTGACAGAAACCCGCAACGCACTGTCAGACCTTAATTTGCTCGGCGAAATCGGCTTCCAGATCGAACGCACCGTCGACCGGATGGTGCTTGTCGCCGTCCAGACCAACATGCTGGCCGTCAGCGGCTCGGTGGAAGCGGCGAGAGCCGGCGACGCGGGCCGCGGTTTTGCCGTGGTCTCTACCGATATCCGCAAGCTCGCCCAGGACGCAGCAGAAAATATCGATGGCGTGAAGGACATTGTCCGGTCGATCCAGATCCAGATCCTCGTGGTCCAGCGCGAGCTGGAAGCGATTATGGTGGCTTCCGAGGCGGAGATCGCCAAGAGCAAGCTGACCGTCGATCTTCTGTCCGTAGCAGAAGCCGATATCGAGACGACGGTGCGCGGCAATGCCACAATCCTGGAAGCCGCGCAGGCAATTCTCATTGCGGCCAAGCAGGTTCAGGTCGGCACTCAGCAGATCGCCTCCGTCGCCGAGGAAGCAAGCGCAGCCTCGGAGCAGGCCGCCACCGCGGCACGGCAGCAGTCCCGCGGGGCAGAAGACCTGGCAGCGGCCGTCGAGGAGATCGCGTCGCTGGCCGACGAACTCCAGATGTCTGGAAGCTGACACGATGGAAAGCTCCCCCCCGAAGGCGGACCTGCGACGCCGGCTTGCGTTCAGGGTTGGACAGAGACGCCACGAGATTGACGCCGATCGGGTTCTGGAAGTGGTCAGGGCCGGCCACATCACCCGGGTGCCGAACGCTCCCGCGGCCCTGAGTGGCATTGCCAGTCTGCGCGGCCGCCCGATACCTATACTGTCGATGGGGCGGATCCTAAGCGGCGACGATAGCGCTTCCCCTCACGACGGCAAGATCATCGTCTATGATCACGGTGGAGCGGTTGGCCTGCTCGTCGATGACGTGCTCACGCTTTCGGAAGAAACCACCGCAGCACCGCTCGAGGGCTTGAGCGGTCTTCTCGATGCCGCGTTCAAGACCACGCGGCGTGCGCAGGCGGGGCGAACGGGCTCTATCGCACCCGATGCAGGCAGCCAGGCAAGCGTGACTTTGGCGCCGATTTTGTCGTTTCACGTCGCCGGCCAGCTTTACGGACTGCCGCTCAAACACGTGAGAGAAGTGGCTATCATGCCGAACGACGTCGCGGTCCTTGCCAACGGACAGGGAGCGGTGATGGGGCTTATGTCCCTGCGCAATAGCCTCCTGCCTCTGGTCTCGCTCGCCTCGCTGATGGGCCTGGAAATCACCCGATCGACAGCGGAAAATGCACGAGTCGTGGTTGTCCAGCATGAGGGTGATCTGTTCGGTCTTGTCGTCAACGCGATGGACGTCATCTATCGCCTGCCCGAGCAGGCCATCGATCCCGTGCCGGAAGTCCTGCAGCGTGGGCGCGGCGATGGCCAGATTGCGGCGATCGGCCGGATTGCGGATGGCAGACGACTGATCTCGATCCTGTCACCGGAAAAGCTTTTCGCTCACGACGAGGTCGCGAGGGTCATCGGCCAGAAAACAGGAGCCGCACCAATGGACACAGCGCCTGAAGCGGACGATGCAGTGGAACAAGTCCTGATCTTTCAGCTGGGCGAGGAAAACTTCGGCATTCCGATCGCCTCGGTGGACGAAGTCATCAGGGTGCCACTCGATGTCACTCGCATACCAGGAGCGCCTGCCTTCGTTATCGGGGTCATCAACCTGCGCGGCAGGGCCGTTCCCCTGATCGATCAGCGAAGTCGCTTCGACAGCCCGGCCTCGATGCAGACAGCCGCCGCGCGCGCCATCGTGGTGACGATCGGCAAGCTACAGGCCGGCTTCGTCGTCGATACCGTGTCGGAGGTCAAGGCCCTGCCGGCGGCGGCCGTTTCCGTAGCTCCCGAGTTTGCTTCTCAACAGACGGATGTCTTCGACCGCATCGCCCATATCGAGGCCGATGGCCGGATGGTACTGCTGGTCGATCCCCAGGAGCTTCTGACGAAGGCAGAGCGGGACGTGGTTGCCGCCATCACCGAAGGCAAGGCCGGCACCAGGGAAAAGACGGGCGGCACCTGACTATGATCCGTCTCCTCATCGTCGAAGATTCCGCCCTTATGCGGAAGCTGCTCGGCCAGATTTTCGGCACTGAGCCTGATTTCCAAATCGGGTTCGCCCGCGATGGCGATGAGGCGCTGAAGATCATCTCGGACTTTCGCCCTGACGTCGTAACGCTCGACATCCACATGCCACGGATGAACGGCCTGGAATGTCTCGACCGCATCATGCTAGAGCACCCCTGCCCGGTGGTGATGGTCTCCTCTCTCACCGAAGAAGGAGCGGAAGAGACTTTGGCGGCACTCGAGATCGGTGCTGTCGATTTCATCGCAAAACCGAGCGGCGCCATTTCCCTTGGCATCGAGGAACTGGCGCCTCGCCTGGTCGAAAAGGTCCGCATCGCCGCTTCGGTGCGCATCCGGCGCAGCCGCCGGCTCGCAGAGCGCGTCCGTTTCGCCCGGTCCGTGCCGTCTGCACCGGTATCCTCGTCCAAGCTTCGCGACACCACCTCTAGTCCCGTGACCCAAGACGCGGCGGCCCACGGGCTGGTGCTGGTCGGCACGTCGACAGGTGGCCCGCCGGCGCTGGACGCGGTGCTTACCCGTTTGCCGTCCGACTTTAAATGGCCGGTCGTGGTCGCGCAGCACATGCCCGCCTCCTTCACCGGAGCCCTTGCCAAGCGTCTCGACAGGATATGTGCGATGACCGTCACAGAAGTCACCCGGCCGATACGTCTGGATCCGGGCAATATCTACATCGCCAGGGGTGACGCCGATATCCTCATCTCTTCCCGCGCCGGAAATCTGGTCGCCATGGCGGCACCGAACAATCCCGAGTTCCGTTGGCATCCGAGCGTCGATCGCATGGTGCGCTCGGCCATGAAGCATGTTCCGGCAAGATCCTTGATCGGCGTCCTTATGACCGGCATGGGCAATGACGGCGCGGCGGCTATGGCCGATCTCAGATCAGCCGGCGGTTATACGATTGCCGAGGCCGAAGAGACCGCCGTCGTCTGGGGAATGCCGGGCGAGCTGGTGCAGCGCGGCGGAGCGAGCGAGGTGAAGCGGCTCGACCAGATCGGGCAACATCTGATGGATCAGGTCTGCTGATGGCCATGCCACCGATCACCTCGAAAGAATACGGGCTGGAGCCTCTGTCTGCGGCTGACCTCGAGGAAATCTGCGCCCTCATCTACAAGCGCAGCGGCATGGTGTTTGGTGAGACGAAGCGCTATTATATCGAGCGCCGCATTACGGACCTGTTGCGCCAGCGGCGGGCGCGATCCGTCAGGGACTACATTTCGATACTGCGCAGCGATTTCGGTGAATCCGAACTGCTGATCAACAGCTTCACAATTAACGAGACGTATTTCTATCGCGAATTGCACCAGCTTTCGTGCCTGAGCAATTCGATCCTTCCCGACCTCATCCGCGCAAAGGGTCCGGGCGACCGGATCCGCATCTGGTCCATGCCCTGCTCCAGCGGCGAGGAACCGTATTCCATCGCGATCTGGCTGCTCGAAAACTGGCCGCTCGTGGATGCCTATAATATCGAGATCGTCGGGTCAGATATAGATACAGAGATCCTGCGCCGCGCGGTCGATGGCTATTTCGGCCAGCGGGCGCTCTCAAAGCTGTCCCCGGATCTTCTCGACCGCTATTTCGAACCAGAGCGGGATCAGCAGCGCCGGCTGATCGGCGATCTGAGGGAGTCCGTCACCTTTGCGAAGGGCAATATCATCGATCGCCAGAGCCTTGCCGCGCTCGGTCATTTTGACGTGATATTCTGCCGCAACCTGCTCATCTATTTTGACGAAGCGGCCCGCGAGACCGCAGCACGAAACATTCGCGAAATGTTGAATCCCCGCGGCTATGTTTGCCTTGGCCATACGGAGTCTATGTCGAGAATGTCGAAGTCCTTCGACACGGTGCGCTTTCCCGATGCCATCGTTTATCGCGAGACGAGAGATATATAGATGGATGAATTGATCGAACAGTTCGCCATCGAGGCGCGCGAGCTCGTCCAGCAGGCCTCAGACGACCTGATGGCGCTGGAGGCCGACGCCGGCAATCGAGAACATCTGGAAAGCGCTTTCCGGGCAATCCATACGCTCAAGGGTTCCGTGGGCCTTTTCGACCTCGGCCCGATGAAGGACGTGCTGCATCACGCCGAAAACCTCCTGTCCCACGCGCGCGCCGGCATGATCGCGGTGGATGCGACCCTTGTCGATCCACTTCTGTCGGTGGTCGAATGGGTGGAAGACAGCATCGACGCGATCGTTGAAACCGGCCATCTGTCCGACGCCCAGGACAAACAAGCCTCCCGGCTTTTCGGTCTTTTGAAAGGCGAGATGACCGCGCGCGAAACCGTTGAGGCAATCCGTTCCTCGACGACAATACCGGAATGGGCGCTCGCACTTGCCGAACGCCTACCGTCCTCTGGCACCCCAGGCACCGTGATCGCCATTCGCTACGAACCGCACCCTGAATGCTTTTTCAACGGCGACGATCCTCTGGCGACCATCTCGCGCCTGCCGGACCTTCAACATCTGTCACTCTCGCTTACAGAGCCGCCTCCGTCGCCGAAAAACTACGATCCCTTCCGCTGTAGCCTGGTGATCGAGGCCGTTTGCGGTGGGCCGCTGTCGAAGCTGGAACCAGAGTTCCGCCTGATCCCCGATCAGGTGAAGCTGGTAGAACTGCCCCGGCCGGGCGATCAACGGACATCCGCCGCAATTGATAGATCGCCGCAACGCCTCACTGATCGCCAGGCGACTATGCGGGTGGATTCGGCGCGAATCGACAGGCTCATCGAGATTGCCGGCGAGCTGGTCACTGCCAAGAACGGCCTCGTGCCACTCGCCGAGGAGGCGCAAAACCATGGTGAAGGCGCGCTTGCTAGACGCATCGGCTCCAGCCACGAGGAGATCGAACGGCTTGTGGCCTCGCTTTACAGCGCCGTCACCCAGGCCAGGATGATCCCCCTGGAGCAGACGTTCCGCCGTTTTCCGCGGCTGGTCCGCGAGACATCCACGAAGCTCGGCAAAGCACTCGATCTGGTGATCGAAGGCGAAACCGTCGAAGCCGACCGGGAAATCGTCGAAAACCTGTTCGAACCGCTGCTCCACCTCATTCGAAACGGGCTTGACCACGGTATCGAACACGACGGCGAACGCTTGCAATCGTCGAAGTCGGCGAGAGGGCGCATCCTCCTGCGCGCACGCCAGCGCGGCGACCAGGTCGAAATCGAAGTGACCGACGATGGCCGGGGTATGGACCCGGAGCGCATCCGCAAGACCGCCGTGGACAGGGGCCTGTTGACCGCAACCAGGGCGGCCTCCCTGCCCGACAGGGATGCGCTGCAGCTTGTCTTCGCGCCAGGTTTCTCGACCGCGTCGGCAGTATCCGACCTTTCGGGCCGCGGCGTCGGCCTCGACGTTGTGCAACGTTCCATCCACCGGCTCGGCGGTACACTTGACATGCAAACTGCGCTTGGATCGGGAACATCCTTTACGCTCAGGCTCCCGATCAGCTTCTCGATGACCCAACTGATGGTCGTCGAAGTGGGAGGCGAACGTTACGGCATCCCCATTTCCGACATAGTTGAGACCCAGAGACTACCGCTGCGGGCCGTTCAGCCGATCAGGGCCGGCCGCGCATTCATCCTGCGAGATCGCACCATCCCCTTGCTTTATCTCGCCGACCTGCTTCAGATCCCGCAGACCGGCGCAGCGTCCGCGGACCTGAAGGTTCTCGTGGTTCGGGCCGGGGAAGACCAAATCGGCGTGGTGGTCGATGCAATTACAGAACGGGCCGAAACCCTGACGCGGCCGCTATCCGGTTTCCTTCAGGGAGTGACGGGGATAGCTGGTACCACCCTACTCGGCGACGGCAGGGTCCTGCTCGTGCTCGATCTGGAGGAGCTGATACAATGACTATAAGCGTCGATGACAAGGCAATTCGATTGGAAGGTCAATGTGGCGTCGAGGAAGTCGAGACACTTGTGGACTACATGGATCGCCATCCCGACCTACATATAGACCTGAGCGCCGCGACAACGATCCATACTTCCATTTTGCAAGCATTGATGGTTTTCCGGCCAACTCTTATGAGCCCCCCTGTATCATCCTTGATATCGGATAGTGTACTACGAGAAATTTACGCTTGTTGCAGGCAATCCGGCCAGTGATAGGCTATCCAACGAGCGAATGCTCCTGCACAAACATACGTGTTACAGGTCATAAGTATGCATAGGTTCGCAATGATATGTCGGGGAATGAAATGACTGTTACAGTCCTGGTCGTGGATGATAGCAAACTGGCTCGCATTGTCGCGGGCAAGGCGATTGCCGCCTTGCAGCCCGATTGGACGCGTGTCGAAGCCGGCAGTGCTGCGGATGCCTTGACGCTCGTGGGCTCCCAGCATATCGACGTGGCGATACTGGATTTCAATATGCCGGATAAAGATGGCCTTGAGCTGGCATCGGAGCTGCGGTCCGCCCACCCTCACATGCCGATCGCGGTGATTACCGCGAACGTCCAGGACGAAATTGTCGCTCGCGTGCGTGCCCTTAACGCCACATTCGTCGCCAAGCCGGTAACACAGGACGCGCTCAGCCCTTTTATTGCAGGGGCCGCTCTTCGGCTCAAGAAAGCCGGCACATGACGGACGATACGATCGACCTCAACGAACTCGAGCGCGACGCGCTGACCGAACTCGTGAATATCGGCGTCAGCCGCGCGGCCGCAAGCCTGCGCAAGATGGTCGAAAAAGAAGTCATCCTTTCGGTGCCATCGGTCGAGATCGTTACCAGGAAATCCGCCGCGTCCCTGATCGGCCAACGGGAGAGCGAAGCTCTCATAGCCGTGCAGCAGCAGTTCGAGGGCCCGTTCTCTGGCCGGGCGCTGCTGATCTTCCCGCAAAGCAACGGCCTGTCGCTCGTGCGCGCCATTGTTGGTGATGAAATGGAAGAGGCAGAGCTTCTCGAGATGGAAGACGAGGCGCTCGCCGAGACCGGCAACGTCATACTCAACGGCTGTCTCGGCTCCATGGCGAACATGCTGCAGCATAGCTTGAAAATGTCGCTCCCAGATGTGCTGCGCGGCGACAGCAGCCTGCTCTTCGAGGTTTACAACCGAAGCGGCGAAGGAAGTTTCGTGCTATTCCTGTACATTAACTTTTCTGTCCGGGAACGTGATATCCGCGGCTACATCGCGATGATCATGGACTTGCCGTCCATGGAGAAGCTGAAGCAGCTCATTGGCGATTTTATCGACCGTGTAATGACGGATACCGAGTAGCACAAACCCGAATTAGCATTGGCGAACTTCATGACAAATAGTGCCGATAACCCGGTGATCGACCGTGAACGTTCGCAGATGGACGCGGCACAACGACGTCTGCAGTTGGTTCTGGAAGCAGCTGGCGCGACTTGCAGCTGGGAATGGGATATTGCCGAAAAGCGCCTTGTGGCAGACGCGCGTTTTGCCTCCATAACCGACCAAGACCCAGTCGCGCTGGCCGAAGGCGTCGCGACCGACCGGTTCTTCGCCTCCATCCATCCCGACGACCTGAAGCGGGTGAAAATTGCTGTTGCGGGGATTCTGGCCGGCTCGGAGGTCTTTTCCAAGGAATATAGGCTGCTGCGCAACGATGGTGGTTATCGCTGGGTCCGTGCCAGCGGACGGGCGATCCGCAACGCAGACGACGAGCCGGTAAAGTTCGTCGGCACTCTTGTCGACATCACCGAACAGAAGCGCAGCGACGAGCAACTTCGCATCGCCCAGTCTGCAGGCGGCATCGGTACTTTCGAATATATCGTCGGCTACGGCACGATCCGCGTCTCGGAACAGTTCTGTCGACTGTTCGGCCTACATCCGACAAAAATATTACCGGTCAAGACCCTCAACGACCTCATTTATCCCGGCGACAAACCTATTATTGATCTCAGCGATCCCAATAGTCTTCAGAGCGAACATAACATCGAGTTTCGGGTCGCGCGCGCCGACGACGGAGAAGAGCGCTGGCTCGCACGCCGCGGCGAATATGTGGAGAACATCGAGACCAGCGGCCGGCGCTACGTCGGCGTCATCTTTGATATAACCGATGCCAGGAAAACGCAGGAAAGTCTGCGGCATGCCAACGAGAAGCTTGCCGAGATAGCGCGTGACAGCATTCGTGAGCGGGACCGCGTCTGGAAAAACTCGCGAGACCTTCTCGTCGTAATCGATACGAATGGGGTGTTCAGGGATGTCAGCCCGTCCTGGCGTGACATTCTCGGTCACATACCGGGTGAGGTCATCGGCAAAAGAGTACTCGACTTCGTCTGGGCGGAGGACCGTGACCAGACGCAGCCCGACCTAAAGAGGGCCTCAGAGAACACCCATACAGCGCTTGAAGTGCGACTCACCCATCACGATGGTTCGCCTCGGGTGATTTCTTGGATGACCTCCCGCGAAGACGACCGCATCTACGCATATGGTCGCGATGTCACGCTCGACAAGCAACAGAAAGCGGTCCTTGAGGAAACGGAAGCCCAATTGCGGCAAGCTCAAAAAATGGAAGCTGTTGGTCAGCTCACTGGTGGTATCGCGCACGATTTCAATAACATGCTCACGGGGGTGATCGGCGCTCTATCCATCATCAAGAGACGGATTGCTGCCAAAAAAACCGATGATCTCGACAAGTTTATCGATGCAGCGACATCGTCCGCGCATCGCGCTGCATCACTCACTCATCGCCTACTTGCCTTTTCCCGCCGCCAGTCCCTTGATCGGCAACCTGTCGACGTAACGAAACTCGTTGTTTCCATGGAGGAGTTGTTTCGTCGGACCCTTGGGGAGCAGGTAAAACTGCAGATTATTCCGGCACCCGAGACCTGGAACGCGATCACCGATGCCAACCAGCTCGAGAGCGCTATCCTCAATCTGGTCATCAATGCCCGCGATGCGATGCCGGATGGTGGTCAGTTGACCATTGAGACTGCAAATGTTGGTTTTACCAAGGCCGACCTCGCCCACGGCGAGACCTTGGAACCCGGGAATTACGTCGTGATCGCCGTGAGTGACACCGGCACGGGCATGTCGCAAGCGACGATTGATAAGGCATTTGATCCCTTTTTCACGACAAAGCCGATCGGACAGGGTACGGGTCTCGGTTTGTCGATGATTTATGGCTTTGCGCAGCAATCGGGGGGCCATGCCCGCATTTATAGCGAAATCGGCATCGGCACGACGATCAAGCTGTACCTTCCGGGAGGAACGGCAACCGAAGCAGGGGCGCCCACCCAACAGAAACCCGCAATTTCCCTGCCGCGCGGCGACGGGGAAACCGTCCTTGTTATCGAGGATGATGACTCCGTTCGCATGCTCGTCGTCGACGTACTCAAGGAGCTCGGGTACCGCGTGATTGAAACAGTTGACGGCAACCAAGCCCTGCCCGTGATCGAAGGGTCTGAACGTATCGATTTGCTGGTTTCGGACGTTGGCCTTCCGGGATTGAACGGGCGCCAAATCGCGGAAATCGCCGTCGCCGCCCGTCCCGGTCTGAAAGTTCTATTCATCACCGGCTACGCCGCAGCCGCCGCCGCCAGAGCTGAATTTCTCGGCCCTGGTATGGAGATGATCACAAAACCCTTTGCGATTGATGATCTTGCCCAGAAAGTGAGAATGATGCTGACGGTTATCGGCTGAGATGCCTACCTGACGTCCACACTCGCTTCCATCGTAATGGCTGGCAGAGTCGGATCGACGAAGTGATTCCGTGGAGGGAAAGCGTTCGCAAACCTTTCCGCCGACCAGACTGCGCCTCCGTCTGCAACAGCTCGCTCTTCGTCGGTCCCGACAGCAGGTGTCAAGGTTTGGATCTGAGACTGGCGCCGACACGGTTCAGCGACGGCAGCTCGACCCTGACGTGAAGGTCTTGGTCGCGCCACTCCCGACTTATTTTGCCACCAAGTTGCTTCTCCAGCACGGCGCCAAGCAAAACAGTGCCGAAGCCCTTCCGGGGCGTAGCGCCGTTCTTGATGCCCTGCTCGCGCCACTCAATCGTCAGCCCGTTGTCCGCCTGTCGCCAGGTGACAGTCAGGCTTCCCTCAGGATGCGAGAGCGCTCCATGCACCGCAGCGTTTGCGGCAAGCTCATGAATTGCCAGTCCGAGTGGCTGAACCGAAGGCGCGGGGATCATGACCGACGGACCGCTGATCTCGACAGCTTTAGCCCCGTAGGCACTGATCTGCAGCGATATGATGTCGTGGAGCGAGGCCTCCTGCCAGCCATTCTCGGCGAGCAGCATGTGGGTTCTGGCAAGCGCCTGAACCCGCTGCTGAACGGACGCGGCATAGGCAGCGGCGTTGTCGGATCGTGTCAGGCGCACGATGCTATCGACGATGGCCAGCACGTTCTTCGTTCTGTGGTCCACCTCCAGCAGCAAACGGTGCTCAGCCTCTTCGAGCGTCTGGACCTTCCGATATTCGGTGACGTCGATCTGGGACGCAAAATAATAGGCAAGACGACCGTCGTCGTCCCTGATGGGGCTGAGATGAAGCTGGTTCCAAAAGGCACTTCCGTCCTTCCTATAGTTGAGGATTTCGACTGTGCCCTCGCGCTCAGCGCCGATGATGGCCCGTATCTGGGCGACAGACTCTCTCGATGTGTTCTCTCCCTGCAGAAGCCGACAGTTCCGTCCCACGAGATCTTGCGCGTCATAGCCGGTGAGGTGAAGGAAAGCTTCGTTTGCAAGAACAAGTGGGTAGTCGGGCTGACGGGCATCCGCGACCACAATAGGCATCCGCGTTCGCTGAAACGCGAATGCAGCGAGCTCCTTGTGATCGACCATCCCTTGTGTGGAGGCCGCGGCCGGCTTGTCCCCATGAATGTCTGACGGCTTGGCTTCGATCACGGCTCACCCTGTGTGCTCACTGGATTAATACAACGTCGAAGCCAGACAAATGTTTCGCCGAACACGACATCGGGCAGCGTCTTGAGGTCCGAGACCGTTTGGAACATGCAAGTCTTCGGTTAAACGCTATAAGCAGGCTCTGCGGCACCGCAGGTCAGATCACTCGATCTATTTTCCGTGATGTCGTACGGCTTCGGATAGGAAGCTTCGTAACGGGGATGGCAGCAGGTTGCGGCAATGACGGCCATCATGAGCACGACGATCGAGATGGTGACCAAGACGATCCTCATCGGATTCTTCTGTTTCGTATGAACTACTGCGACGCTCGCGGGTTCCGCCATCGCGCCTTATCCGCCCATTTACGGAAAGCTTGCGTTGTCAGTGGAGCTCGAGCTTTTGAAGAAAAATTCGATCACAACGAATTCGATCAGCTCTTTAGTGTCACACACGTCCGCAGCAGCGACGTCTCGGAACTGGATCCTTCTCTGGAAGTTAAGTGGTAGTGCCGCCTCACAGACTACCGTGTCGACATCAATTAGGTATGTTTATGAAGCTGCGCCGTATCGTCATCATTAGCGACTATCAGGACGGAGCGTTGGGTGATGACGACATTCCGTCCGTAAACGCATATCGCCACCAATGGCTGAGTGGGTCGAGAGGCTGCTTCCCCAAGCCGGTTTCGGACCTTGGAGCCGTGACGGTCGATGGAGGATATCTCGAACGGTTACCGTTGGCCGCACTCAAGGACGGTCTTGTAGATTGCTGTGAAATCTGGACGCACTGGCGTGGCAATGCGCCGCCTCCAGACTGGACGACAGGTAGTCGATTTCTTACGCGCCGTGCGTTTCGCATGAACGGACCGGAAGCCCCTTTCGCATCGAACGATATGCTCGGGCATATTGCGGCATTTGGGCCACCGGACATTCTCTGCGTGTGGGGCCTTGGTGTCTGCGAAGACATCATTCTTGCCTGCCAAGACAGCTTCAAGATCTACAATTCTATCGATGCACCGGCGCTTCGGGTGCCCTCGGAGGTGAGCCGTCATTTCGATCTCGTGTTGACCGGCGCCGAATGGCAGTCGGACGTGGTGAAGGCCCGTCATCCAGCAATGCGAACGGAGGTTATGCCGGTCGGTCCTGAATTCGCCTCCGATGTGACATTCCGCCCATTAAACATCCCGAAGACGCACGACATAATCTACGTGGCAGCCGCGCAGCACTACAAACGACACGATATCCTGTTCGACGCGCTCGCGCGGCTTCCAAGGTCGCTGCGCGCATTGTGCGTATCCGGCTATGGCGAACTCGTCCCGGAATTGCGCAACCACGCACAACGGCTGGGCATCGACGTCGAGTTCTTCGGACCGCCCGGAGTTCCCTTCGACGAGGTCAATCGCCTGATGAACCGGGCACGGATCGGCGTTGTCTGTGGTATAGACGACGGAGCGCCGGCAATCCTGACGGAATACATGCTGGCAGGCATTCCGGTTCTGGCCAACAGCGAGCTCTGCTGCGGGCTCCAGTACCTGACCCCGGAAACTGGTCGCACGGCGTCCGCGATGGACTTTCACGAGGGTATTCTCGACTTGCTTGGATGTGCAGACACGTTGCGTCCTCGCGTCGTTGTGCTCGCTCGCTGGACCTGGCCGCATAGCGCACGCAAACTCAGGCAGTTGATCACAGGCACCGAAAACTGACGCCCATTTCGCCCGACGGAACTTTCGCAAGGAACCGAAGTTGGGGTTATGAAGTAACGAGGTGTTTGATGGACGTGTTGAATTCCACATTGCAGACGCCTGAACCCTGCGCTTCCCGTAACCCTCCCCTCGTTTGTTTTTCGCATCTTCGATGGGATTTCGTGCTGCAGAGACCGCAGCATCTGATGCAGAGATTTTCTCGCGAACGGGAGGTCTTCTTCTTCGAAGAATTCATCCCGACCGACCACCATCTCGCCTATCTGGAAATCCACCCTTTCGTGGATACCAACGTCAAGGCTGTCCGGCCGCGGATACCGCATTGGTGGAGCGAGGCTGAGCAGGAAAAGGCGCTCGGTGAACTTCTTGACGAGTTGATTGCGCTAGGCGGCGGACGCCGCCCGGTCCTTTGGTTTTACACGCCTATGATGTTCAGCTTCGCTGGACATGTGGATGCCGAAGCAGTGATCTACGATTGCATGGACGAACTGGCCAATTTCAAGTTCGCGCCGCCCCGGTTGAAGGAAACGGAAGATGCGCTGATCGCGCGCGCTGATGCCGTCTTCACTGGCGGCGCCAGTCTCTACGAGGCGAAGAAGCACCGGCACGACAACATCCATGCCTTCCCGTCCAGCGTCGACGCGCATCATTTCCGCAGAGCCCGCGAGGTACAGGGGGACCCGGCAGATCAGGCCGCGATCCCGCATCCCCGGCTCGGCTATTATGGCGTGATCGACGAGCGGCTCGACCTCGATCTGATCCGCGAGACGGCAAATGCCCGGCCGGATCACTCGTTCGTTTTCATCGGTCCGGTAGTCAAGATTTCGCCCGAAGATCTGCCAAAGGCAGCGAACATTTATTATCTCGGGCAGAAATCCTATAAGGATCTCCCGGCCTACCTATCCGGTTGGCAGGCGGCCATAATGCCTTTTGCGCTGAACGAGGCAACCCGCTTCATTAGTCCCACCAAGACACCCGAATATCTTGCGGCTGGACGGCCGGTGGTGAGCACCCGCATTACAGACGTAGAACGCAGCTACGGCGATGTCGAGGGCGTTTTCCTAGCCGATGGCGCTGTCGCGTTTGCGCGAGCCTGCGACGCCGCGCTGACGCTTTCGCGTTCAGGTGACGCATGGAGGAAGGCAGCGGATGTCACACTTGCCAGTTCGTCCTGGGATGCCACCTTTCGCTCGATGTCACATTTCGTCGAGCAGGCGGTTGCTGACAGAAACCCGCCTGCCGTTTCGAGAGACGCATCGTTCGCGTTTCACCGCAGTTCGGTTCGTCGGGGCTACGACTACCTGGTAGTTGGCGCCGGCTTTGCCGGATCGGTGATGGCCGAACGTCTCGCCAGCGACGGCCGTTCGGTCCTTGTCTGCGATCGGCGGCCGCATATCGCCGGAAATGCCTATGATCATCGCGATGAGGCGGGCATACTCGTGCACAAATACGGGCCGCATATTTTCCATACCAATAGCGAGGACGTGTTCGCCTATCTTTCCCGGTTCACCGCCTGGCGGGGCTATGAGCATAGAGTGCTGGCGCAGGTTGGCGATCTGAGGCTGCCCATTCCCATCAACCGCACGACGCTGAACGGGCTGTTCGGCCTCAACCTCTCGAACGAGACAGAGGCTGCGCAGTTTCTGGCAAGCCGCGCCGAACCCTGCGAGCCGATCCGCACATCGCGAGACGTCGTTGTGTCGCAGGTTGGCGGCGAGCTATACAGGACCTTCTTCGAGGGCTATACGCGCAAGCAATGGGGTCTTGACCCTTCCGAACTCGACCGTTCCGTCACGGCACGGATTTCGACCCGCACCAGCGACGACGACCGTTACTTCCTTGACATGTTTCAAGCGATGCCGCGCGACGGATATACGCGGATGTTCGAGCGCATGCTTGACCACCAGAACATCACGGTCTTGCTCGATACGGACTACGCCGACTTGCGTAACGACGCCTTGGCGAAACACACGATCTTTACCGGTCCGATCGACGAATACTACGATTTCTGCTTCGGGCACCTGCCCTATCGCAGCCTCGAATTTCGGCACGAAACGCATGACGCACGACGACTTTTGCCCGTCGGCGTAGTCAACTATCCTTCTGAAGACGTGCCTTACACACGCATTACCGAATACAAGCATCTGACCGGTCAGGTTCATCCCAAAACGAGCATCAGCTACGAGTTCGCATGCGCCGAAGGCGACCCCTACTATCCGATCCCCAGATTTGAGAACCAGGCACTTTACCGGCAGTACGAAGCCCTTGCGCGGGTGCAGAGCGACGTCACGTTCGTGGGCAGGCTTGGCACCTATAAATACTACAACATGGACCAGGTTGTTGGACAGGCCCTTGCGACGCACCGGCGCTTACAGAAGCGGCTGGGACATAGCGTCATGGCGGATTCGCAGCTTGACTAAAAAAGCACATATCGTTCTGGCGACGGATAGTCTCGACCCGTCGGGAATGGGCGAGCACATGCTCGCGCTTGCGCGCGGCTGCGCTCACGAGTGGGATGTGACGATTGCGCTGATCGGGGAGGATCGCAATGGTCTACTGCCCCGCGCCGCGCGTTTCGGCGTTAGGATACGGCTTGCCCGCGATGAAGAGGATTTCGCAGACTGGCTCTCTCAGGCCGGTAGCGATCTCCTTCATGTTCATGCTGGAATAGGCTGGGAAGGACTTAATCTCAGCGCAGTCGGCGTGGCAAAGGGCATTCCGGTCATCCGCACCGAACACCTGCCCTATCTTCTGACCAACCATCGGCAACAAGAGGACTATCGCCTTGCGTCGCGGAACATCTCCCATCACATCGTCGTCTCCGACGCTTCGCTAGCCAGTTACGAGGCACACATCGCAACGGACCGACTGACGGTGATCCGCAATGGCATCTATGCGCGTGAGCCAATCGCAGCAGCGATGGAACGGACACAAAACCTCGCATCCGACAATGCGCCTGTTCTGCTGACCGTAGCACGACTGACCGCGCAAAAGGATCATGCGACATTGCTGCGCGCCTTGCCGCAAGTCTTGAGGCGGCATCCCTCCACCATGCTTCTGCTGGCAGGATCGGGCGAGGAACAGGAGACCCTCAAGGCGCTTGCCCAAAGTCTCGGCGTAGCCGCCCATATCCGTTTTCTGGGCCAGCGTGCAGATGTCGCTGAGCTCGTTGCAGGCAGCGATCTCTTCGTCCTGCCGTCACTGTTCGAAGGGCTGCCGCTCGTCGTGCTGGAAGCGATGTCGCTTGGTACGCCTGTGGTCGCGACGCGTATTGGCGGTACCCTGGAAGCGCTCGGCGAAGAACACCCGTTTTTTGCAGTGCCAGGCGATGTCCAGTCGCTAGCCGATACAATCATTTTGGCGCTTGCCGATCCGATTCGGCTGGCTGGCGTCGGCGCCGCCGCGGGAGAACGCTTCCGACAGCTCTTTTCTGCCGATCGGATGGCGGCAGAAACCGGCGCGATTTACGGCCGCTTTGCAGGAAAATCAGGCCCAACGCAAAAGGATCTCTCAATGCAAAAGACACGTCTGGCCTTTATCGGCGTCGGCGGGATCGCACAACGACACCTCGACATCATCGCCGGCTTTGACGACGTCGAACTGGTCGGCTTTGCGGATCCCGATCTTGGCCGGGCAGATGCGGCCGCGATGCGTTTTGGCGCCAAAGCCTTCTCCCATCATAAGGAGATGCTCGACGCGGTCAGTCCGGACGCCGTGTATGTCTGCGTCCCGCCCTTTGCCCATGGCGAACCGGAACGCGCGCTCGTCGAGCGGGGAATTCCGTTCTTCGTCGAAAAACCGGTGGCGCTCGATTTGGCAATCGCGGAGGAGATTTCGGCGGCGGTGAGCGCTCGGGGTCTGATTACCGGCGTCGGCTATCATTGGCGCTATCTGGACATCGTCGACGAAGCGCGCGGCTTGTTGAAGGACAATCCGGCGCAACTTTTGTCCGGCTACTGGCTGGATTCCACTCCGCCGCCGAAATGGTGGTGGAAGGAAGATAAGTCGGGCGGACAGATGGTGGAGCAGACGACCCATCTTCTCGATCTTGCGCGATTTCTGGTGGGCGAAGTCACCGAAGTTTACGGGCGTGCCGGGCATCTCGACCGGACCGACTTTCCAGATCTCGACGTGCCAACGGTGACGACTGCCAACCTAACGTTCGAAACCGGTGTCGTTGCAAACATTGCCTCCACCTGCCTGCTCGGATGGAACCATCGCGTTGGTCTGCACATCTTCGCAAACCAGTTGGCGATCGAGTTGACCGACCGTGAGATCATGGTGGATGTCGGCCGAGGACGTCCGGTGCGCGGGGCCGATGGCGACCCGGTGTGGCGCGAGGACCGAGATTTCATCGACGCAGTGCGCGGCGGCGAAAACCGAATACGTTGTCCCTATGCGGAAGCGCTAACGACGCATCGGCTTGCACTTGCCGTGGTGTCCTCGGCAAAATCAGGTCAGGTCGTCAGGCTCCATCCGCCGAGCACGCAAAGACCGAACCCGGCTCCCCTGCAGTTCCAGCGACGCCCAGAACCGCCGCCGCTCGAACTGGCGCCGGGGCACAGGACAATCTGCTCGCTTGGCGTCGAGGCACCGGGCCGCCCGTATTTCTTCGAATATGATGAAGGGCCGCCAGCGAATGGCGAGGTTCGCCTCGACACTCTCTACACCGGCCTCTCAGCAGGGACCGAACTGACCTTTCTCAAAAACACCAATCCCTATTTTCGATCGCGTTTCGATGGGGAGCGCGGCGCTTTCATCGAGAACGAGGCGGACCTTCACTTCCCGGTGCCGTTTCTCGGCTATATGGAAGTTGCGCGCGTAGCGGAATCGCGCGCACACGGCTTCTCAGACGGGGATGTGGTTGCCACGACCTATGCCCACAAGTCCGGGCACACCGCCAACCCGTTCAATGACCTTCTGGTGCCGATGCCGAAGGACATAGATCCACTGCTCGGCGTGCTTGTCGCGCAGATGGGTCCAATCTGCGCCAACGGCATATTGCATGCCGACGCTGAGGCTTTCGGAGGCCAAGTGCCCTTCCTCGGCGCCAGCGTGAAGGATCGCCCGGTCATCGTCATCGGCGGCGGTACGGTGGGGCTGATAACGGCGCTGTTTGCCCGCGCGCTCGGTGCCTCGGACGTGCTCGTGACGGACCCTTCCGAGTTCCGCCGCGGCAAGGCGGAGGCGATGGGACTGATGGCTATGACGGAGGATCAGGCCTGGCAGCATGCCAAGGCGCGTTGGCATGACGGTGCGATGGGCCGGGGCGCCGACTTGGTATTCCAGACCCGGGCGCAGTCCGCGAGCCTGCATACCGCGCTAAAGGCCCTGCGACCGCAGGGCACGGTGATCGACCTCGCCTTCTACCAACGCGGCGCCGAGGCGCTCCGACTTGGGGAGGAGTTTCACCACAATGGCCTCACCATACGCTGTGCCCAGATCAACCGCGTGCCTCGTGGACTAGCACCGCTGTGGAACCGCCGACGGCTTGCGCTGGCAACTGTCGATCTTATCCGACGTGAGGGTAGCGCGATCCGCGAGCACATGATCACCCATGTCATTCCGATGACCGACGCGCCGGCCTTTTTAACCGACCTCATCGAAAACCGGCCGGATTTCCTGCAGGTCGTCTTCCAGGTAGGCGAATGACAGAGGAAACCGCGCCGATCCGCATCCTGTTCGTATTTGCCTGGTTGGTGGTCGGCGGCGAGGAAACTGAGGTGCGGCTGCTGGCCGGAAATCTCGACCCGCGGCGCTTTCGCATCGACGTGGTCACCTGCTTCCGCAAGCCGGGCATGCCGGAGCAGACGCATGAACAACTGGCCGCGCTTGGCGTCGATGTCGATACGACACCCTACAAACTGTCGTTCGAAGCTACCGTCGACTATCTGGCTGCCAAGATCCCTTGCTACGATATCGTGGTGTCATGCCAGAACGTCGCCGATATCTATCCGGCCCTGGAACGGCTGCACCTGCGCCCCCCGCTTGTCGAGCATGGCGGGCTCGTCTCGGAGGCCTTGGCCGGACCAAAACACCTGACGAACCGATATATCGGCGTCTGCCGTTCGATTCGCGACGCCGCGGCATCGCATATGCCGGGGCGTGAGCATCATGCGCTCGAGATCCCGTCCATGGTCGATCTGGCGAGTTTCGACCCGTCGTTCCGTGGGGCGACCCGGCGGGCGCTTGGGATAACCGACAACCAGATGCTGATCGGCTGGGTCGGCCGGCTCGACCCCAAGAAGAATGTCGAGGATTTTATCGAGGCTGCCGCCCTTGTCGGCCTGCGCGACAGCCGGGCCCGCTTTGTGATCGTCGGCGGCCCGGACGCCTTCATGCCGGAGTATGCTGACCGCCTTAAGGCGCTGGCTCAGCAGCGTGGACTGGCAGCGAAATTGCAGTTTCTCGGCGACCGGAAGGATGTTCCCGAGCTACTGTCTGCCTTCGACATCTTCGTCTGGCTTTCTCGCGGCGAAGGTATGCCGCATGTGATCGCCGAGGCCGGGGCCGCCTCTCTTCCAGTCATCGCAACGCCCGACAACGGCGCGCTGCAGCAGATCGAAGACGAGATTTCCGGTCTTTTTGTTTCTTACAGCGACCCTGAGGCCGTGGCGAAAAACATCGCCCGGCTGATCGATGACCCTGCACTGCGGCGGTCGCTCGGCGCTGCACTGCGGGATAGCGTCAAGGAGCGCTATGCCACGGAAGCTGTGGTCCCCCACTGGAGAAAACTGTTTTCCGACGTGCTAGCAGAAAGGGTGCCGTCGGGGCCAACCGGCCTTTTTCAATCCTTCCTGCAGGGCGGATTCGAATGCTCGAGCCACCGGCTTCGTCCCCATAAGGACGAGAAGGTCGGCCGCCGGCTCGACATGCTTGCCGCGATCGGCCACGACCGCCATGCCGCCCAGGATTATCGTCAACTGGCGGAGTTCGGCATTCGTACGGTGCGCGACGGCTTTCGCTGGCACCTGATCGACCGGGCCGGTCACTACGACTGGTCAAGCATTAGGCCCATGTTGCAAGCGGCGCAAACGACCGGTACGCAGGTGATCTGGGACCTGCTCCATTATGGCTGGCCCGACGATCTGGACATCTGGTCACCGGGCTTCGCTGACCGTTTCGCACGCTTTGCGGGCGAATGTGCCAAAATTGTTCGGGAAGAATGCGACACAGTTCCGTTTTATTGTCCCGTCAACGAGATTTCTTTCTTCTCATGGGGGGGTGGCGACGCCGGGTACCTCAATCCCTTTGCTAGCGGGCGTGGGTTCGAGCTGAAGGTGCAACTGGCACGCGCTGCGATCGCTGCCATGGAAGCGATCCTTGCCGCAGACGGCCGAGCGCGTTTCGTCCATTGCGATCCGGTGATAAACGTCATCACTGACCCATCTCGCCCATGGGAACGGGGCGTTGCCGAAAGTCATCGGCAATCACAATTTCAGGGGTGGGACCTGATCTCAGGCCGCCTCTGGCCGCAGATCGGCGGCCAGGAGCGCTATCTCG
This sequence comes from Hyphomicrobiales bacterium, assembly GCA_900465675.1. Classification (GTDB taxonomy): domain Bacteria; phylum Pseudomonadota; class Alphaproteobacteria; order Rhizobiales; family Rhizobiaceae; genus Rhizobium. The sequence goes on from UBJR01000017.1 coordinate 124,237, forward strand.
ATGTCATCGGCGTTAATTACTACTTCAATAATCAGTGGATCCATGGCGGTCCGCCGATTGACATCGGTCATCCTCTTTATAAGCCGTTTAGCAATATCCTGATCGAGACCTATGCCCGCTATGGCAGGCCTTTGATAATCGCAGAAACGGGCATCGAGGGTGAACGACGCGCTGCGTGGTACAGCTATGTTTCTTCACAGGCGCGCTTGGCGATGAAAGCAGGCGTGCCATTGGAAGGGCTATGTCTATATCCAATCGCCGATCATCCGGGATGGGACGACAATCGTATGTGTGAAAACGGGCTCCTGTCTGCAGAGGTGTCGATCGGAGGGCGGCAAGCCGATGCGGCGTTGTCTTCGGCTATCCGGCGAGTCGGGCCGATCCCGAACGCGATAGTAACGCAGGCGGCGAGGATAACAGGCCCGCCAGCAATCACTCACTGACCAATGTCTGGGTATAAAATTTGTTCACTGGCGCGGGAATTTTGGTAGGATATCCATGCTCGATGCCAAATCAGTCAGTCTGGGACGCGTGAGACCTTCGCCGTAGGTATCAATCCGCCAATTTCGACTGCGCGATAGTGACTTCCAAGGCGGGCTTTGAACCGAGACGCTTTCAGAAACCGAAAGTTTAGGCCTTGTGTCTCGATCTGTTTAGTCGAGCCGCCTCACGAAACTGGAAGCGTGCCGCGCGCGGCTAGACACCTAGACAACATCAAACGGCCGCATTAACGCGATACATGGTGAGCGAACTGCGATGCCGCGCCGAGGCGGCGATGCCGATGACAAAGTAGCCCGCACTTAGCGGTCGAAGTTTCCCGAAATCATTACGTTTATGGAGCAAGCCTTGTAACGGCTTGAATTATTTTTTTGAAATCACCAAGCCAAAATTCCCCTTCGTCGGCCAGCCGACCGGCACGCGCCAGCATGGATGCCACCGCAACAACCAATTCGCAGAGCCTGATGAGGCGATACGAGCAGTATATGCTTCTGGCGCGAGAGGCCGCCCAGACCGGTGACCGGATCGAGGCCGAGAACCTCTCTCAGCACGCGGAACACTTTTATCGCACGGCCGCCCTGCAGAGAGCTGGCCAGCCACAATGAACACGAAGCCAATGTACACCGCTCCTGAGAGCAGGGATGAAAAGGCGTGGCTTAAAATCCTTGCAAAATATCGCACGCCGCATGCGGGCCGGAGCGTATTTGAGCTGGTGGTCACAGCCATCCCGTTCGCCGCCTTCTGGACGCTGACCTGGTTGGCGGTCCATTACGGCTTCTGGTGGGGTTTGGTCCTGATCATGCCTGCAGCGGGATTTCTGCTACGGCTATTCATGATCCAGCACGATTGCGGCCACGGCTCCTTTTTCGCCCGGCGGCACTTCGATGACTGGACAGGCCGTGTTTTAGGCGTCCTTACCCTGACCCCGTATGATTACTGGCGCAGGGCGCACGCTGCGCATCACGCGTCAGCCGGCAATCTCGATGAGCGGGGCGTCGGAGACATCACCACTCTTACTGTGACGGAATATTATGAACGGTCTCGGTGGGGACGGGTCGGCTATCGTCTCTACCGGCATCCACTGGTGATGTTTGGCATAGGCCCGGCTTGGCTCTTCCTGTTTCAGCAGCGCCTGCCGATGGGCATGATGCGCAATGGCATGCTGCCATGGGTGTCGACGATGGCCACCAATGTCGCAGTTGTCGCGATTGCCGCGCTCCTGATCTGGGTGATCGGCCCTGTCTCCTTTCTAATCGTCCACCTACCGATTGTCCTTTTTGCCGGTTCGATTGGCGTCTGGCTATTCTACGTGCAGCATCAATTCGAGGAGACACACTGGTCGAAAGAGCCGGAATGGCAGTTTCCAAAAGCCGCCCTGCACGGTGCTTCGTACTATGATCTGCCGCAACCTCTGCGCTGGCTGACTGGCAACATCGGCATCCACCACGTGCACCATCTCTCAAGCAAGGTCCCCTACTATCGCCTGCCGGAGGTCGTACAGAACCACCCGGAACTCGGCGAAATCGGCAGGATCACGCTGGGGCAAAGCCTCAGATGCGTAAAGCTAGTCCTGTGGGACGAAAGTAGTCGGCGGTTGATCTCCTTTCGTGAGGCAGCCGGTATCGCACGGGTCGCCGAGGAAACTCATTGAGATCTGCCCACAGGATACCTTTGCAGAAAAAATTGTGCGGCGCAGCATTCGCGCCCATATACGAACGAGTGTCCTATGATGGACAGAGGAGACGGACGTGATCCAGCAAAAGAATTCTCGCCAGCTGACCGAGCTGAAGAACTTCGGTTCGAACCCCGGCTTGCTCAGATGCTGGCTTTATCTGCCGACCATCCTTGCTCCCAAAACGCCGCTCGTTGTCGTCCTGCACGGATGCACGCAGAATGCGGCGACCTATGACCACGGTTCCGGCTGGTCAAAGCTGGCGGAAGAAAAAGGGTTTGCGGTCCTGTTTCCCGAGCAGCAGCGGGCGAACAACGCCAACCTGTGTTTCAACTGGTTTGAGCCGGGCGATATTCGGCGCGATGCGGGCGAGGCTCTGTCAATCCGTGAGATGATCGGCCACGTCGTTGTGTCGCACGGAATGGATCCTGACAAGGTCTCCATCACCGGACTGTCGGCCGGAGGCGCAATGGCGAACGTCATGCTGGCAGCCTATCCCGAATTGTTTGCGGCCGGCGCGATCATCGGCGGGCTCCCTTATGGGATCGCTTCAGGTGTGGGGCAGGCATTCGAGCGGATGCGAGGCCATAAAGCCCCGAGCGTCAGCCAGTTGCAATTGGCCTTGACGACCGCGGCAATCAAGCTGGGGGACTACCCACGTATCTCTGTGTGGCACGGAACACATGACCAGACGGTGAAGCCCGTCAACGCAGAGCAGATCGTCCAACAGTGGGCCGGCGTGCACCACGTCTCCGGCACACCTGATGTGATCGAAACGATCAATGGCCATAGTCGTAAGGTCTGGCTCGATGAACGCGGCAGGCAGGTCATCGAGGTCAATCTCATCACGGGCATGGCTCATGGTGTTCCTTTGTCATTTGCGGCTGAAGCTCCACTGGGAAATTCCGGGCCGTTTATGCTGGAGGCAGGTGTTTCGTCGACCGCACGTATTGCCAGGTCTTGGGGTCTTGCCGATGATGCTGATGTCGCCATCGCCGAAGACGCATATCAGCGTGGCCCGGAGTTCACAGCCGCGCCCTCAGGCATTGAAGCTGTGATCGCCAAGGCAATGGCCTATGCAAAACCCGGCCCGGCTCGCGATGCCGCAGGTCGCGACGAACAAGGTGTTGGCAAGGTGATCAACGATGCGCTTCGTGCAGCCGGGCTGATGCGTTGATTGAACTGGCGCGGCGTGCAGAAGACAAGCTGTTGCCCCAGGTCAAGGGCGGGGGTTTTGCCGTCAACTTTCAGGGGTTCGCTCTTCATGCCGATGCTTGGTATTCGTCACCGTACTACCTACAATTTTCGACAGACCGTATCGTTGTCGACGCACCGCCTTATGCTCAGGCCGCGCGAGGGCCGCGAGCTCAGGCTGCTGAGCCATGAAATTTCCACTTCCCCCGAGGCTGAGCTAAGCTGGTCGCAAGACGTATTCGGCAATATAATCGCTTTAGCGACATTTCAGACGCCCAGCGACAGCCTTGTTGTGAACAGCTCGGCGACCGTGGATTTGAAGGCACCGGCGTGGCCCGTGTTCGACATCGCGGCTTCGGCGATCAACTATCCCTTCCTCTACCCAGAGAGCGATTGGACAGACCTTGGAGCGCTAACCGTTCAGCGCTATGACGATGCCGAGCACCGCCTCGCGACATGGGCGCGCGGCTTCGTCGCCGGCAGGCCTACGGATACACTGTCGCTCCTCAAGGATATCAGTCTGGGTATCGCATCGGCCATTGCCTACCAGAGCCGGGAAGAGGAAGGCACGCAAGCGCCGCTGATCACCCTTGATCGGCGTTGGGGCTCCTGCAGGGACCTTGCCGTGTTATTCGTGGAAACTGTCCGCACCCTGGGCTTTGGCGCCCGGATCGTCTCAGGCTATCTGTTCGATCCGGACAGCTCCCTCACCGGTTCCACGGACTGTGGATCGACGCACGCCTGGGCAGAGGTCTTCCTTCCAGGCGCTGGCTGGATCACATTCGATCCGACGAACCGCAGTATGGGCAGCGCCAACCTGATCCCGGTCGCCGTGAGCCGCGACATCGCCCAGGCCGTTCCGGTTTCAGGGAGCTTCGCGGGCGCGGCGGACGCGTTCCGGTCGATGGACGTGACCATAGAAGTAAAAGCAATCGTCTCGGCATAGGCCAGGCGGCACGAGAACGATCGTATTGGCTTGGCTGATTTCGAGCCTCGCCCACCCTTCGCTCATGATGGAGACCGAAACCCTGGCCCATCTATTTGCTGACTGTCATGAACTGAGAGGCGGGGGATCGGTGCCTTCGTTTAGAGGAAGCAGCTCCTTTCGCGGCAGCAGCATTGTGATACCATCCAAGCGATCTAACGCGCGCTCTCCAAGCTCAGACGCTCTAATAGTGAAAGCACAATCACCGGCTCGGACGGCAATGGCGCGAAAGCCCGTACTTTATTTAAGCAAGGCGCATTTCATTTTTTTAAGCTGACGAACTTAAGTATGCGCGTTTAATCACCCTGGGGACATTGAAAGGTGACCAGCTGCTGGCGGCGTGAAGCATTCGGCCCACACGCTCCATCGGCAGATAGGCTTTCTCAGGCGCGATCATAGGTGAACGACGTCAGCAGGGTCGTGACGAAGTTACTTGCCCGTTCCTTGACCAAGACTTCCGTCCATTCATCAGTGCCGCGCAGCCTGAGGTCAGAGTGGATGCTATCCACCGCTGCCTCCTCGATCCGTTTGATATGTGTTTTGAACGCTGCCTCGCCGCCAGAGTGATACATGTCACGGATGACCATCCGCAAAATTTCCTGGATCGCGATCTGCCAGGACGTGTTGATCGCCTGGAGCTCATTTTTATCCGGTACCATGGATGCTCCTATGGTGGTAGTGGTCTCACCTCGCCATCGAGATGAGCAAGGCGAAGGGCCAATCGATCGATGGCGGCGAAATTACGCTCGTCTTGCCTTCCGATTGGCGTAGCGCCGATCGCGTTCGGCCTTTCGCTCCGCTTCGTCATTGACGACCTTCGCTATGCGGTCGGCATCAGCAAGTGCAGCCGCATCCGCCGCAGTCTGCCGGTCTACTTCCTCGGTTGCGAGCCGGTGACGTTCTTCCACCTTCAAGCGCTCACGTTGGAGACGGCGCATTTCCCGGGCAGAAGCAATCGCTGCTCGTTCTTCCCGTTTGGCGACCCTGGCGGGCATATCTGCGACCTGTGCGGCACGGTAGGCGTTGACAAGGTCTTTTCTAGCATCCGCTGCTGCGGTGCGCCGGTCAACAAGGTCAGTGGTTTTAGGCTTCTTCAAATTTCATCCTCATAAGGTTGTTGCCCGTTGATCATTTAGATCTGGCGCGCTTCGCTAGAACACCGGAGGTCGCGCGCGGCGCGATCGTCCATTTCCTTCGCCAAGCGCGCTTCGCGAAGCCTCAATGTCTTCGCATCACGGGCCTTATCAGTGGACTGAACTTCTTCCACGGCCTTGTGCTTCGCAAGAAATTGCGTCTGGACGTTGCCAAAGGCGATTTCCGCCTGCTGGCGGGATTTGCTAAATCTCTCTGTCACATGGTTCCGATCACGTGCCCGATGGACGGGCGAAAAAGAAAAAGGCCAGGCAGAACGCCTGGCCTTGAATTGATAACGTGCCTCCGGCAATGCCAGTACATCCGTGGTCAAAGGGACAGCAGCTACCGAATTATGCGTTCTGCAGATTGCAGGCCGACATTTTGCCGGACTTGTTGTCACGCTCGAGCTCGAAGCCGATTTTCTGGCCTTCGACGAGTTCGCGCATTCCGGCGCGTTCGACGGCAGAGATGTGGACAAAAGCGTCAGCGCCGCCGTTGTCAGGCTGAATGAAGCCGAAGCCCTTGGTGGAATTGAACCATTTTACTGTGCCTGTGGTCATGATGAACCCTTTCAAAGCATAGAGTAGGGACCGCTAAAGCAACGCTTCGCGGACGGTGATAACGACTATTTTTGAGAGGAAGTTCGCTTAGAACGCGGTGCCAATCGCGCAGTAGACAAAGTTCGGCAAGCAAAAGATCGATGAACACATCAATAGATTATTTTCCTACATGGGTCAACTAATCTTTTTCCGCTTAAAAATTATTTGCGTCCATACCAATCAAAAGAAAATGATTTTCTTGGAATTGTGCGCTTGATTGATCTGCATGATCTTTCCGAGCTGGCCTGATGGTTTCGATCATAGGGTCGAAGAGGAGGAGTTGCGCCGGGAACTAGCAGGGAGTTGGTCTCGCGAAATTCCGACGATGGGATCGTGTCCCAAGGAGTGGTGTAGCTGGATTTCATAGCCATCGGTGATTTCCGGTAGGGTCGGGTTGCTTATGACCACCCTTAGGGACACTATCGATGACCGATGACATGATGAACCTGCGCTCACTCGTTGAGAAGAGCGCTGATGCCGATTTGCTGCGCGAGATGATCGGCTTTGCTGCTTTCGATGGCGCGTTCGGACGTAGCCAAACATGGTGCGTCCTTTCACGTTGGGTCGGAAGCGGGGTCACTTCCAGTCGGAGCCTCCCGTGAAAGGTTGGCCTCGATGGGGTGTTATGCGCCGGTTAAAGTACAAGCGCAACGTTCCATTCGTGATCACTTAAGTCTAGCTAATAGTGATCTCTGCTGTGTCTACAAATGTCCGATATCGGACATTTATTTTGCTAGAGCGGGAACATCGTCTCGCACAGACAGTTCGTACCCGTCTGGCCCTCAATATTCCTGTATCGCGGGGTCTTTCACCAGGGGCCTGCCTGAACCCTGAGCAGGCTCCTCTTTATCTCCGCGAGGTTGGCCTGTGCGCTACCATTTCCACATCCTGCACCTCGACCACACAATTGAAGACGAAGACGGCAGAGAATTCACCACATTTCTTGAAGCGCGCAATGCCGCCGAGAATAGTCTCCATGGGCTCTTGGTCGATGCGCTTGGCACTGCGCGTCGCTGGACGATCAGCGGTATCCAGATATGCGCGGACCGCAGCGAGGTGGGCGTTGTACGGGTCGATGCTGTGATTGCAAAACTGTTTCGCGATAGATGATCAAGCACAACGGCCAAGTGGATCTCACCTTGATCGCCGATTCAAATGAGTTGTTGCGTTCGCAGTGCACAAGCCTAGGGTAGTTCGGTCGGCAGCCACGTAATCGGGCACTGCCGCTTGAGAGCGCAGTGCTCCCGCCCCAACTTGGGGAGAAGGACAATGCTCCTTACTGATCGGCTAGATCACAACGGCAGATTTTCCTCCTATGATCTCGATCGCTTGAAACTCGAGTTCGAAAATTGGGAGATCCGGGCCTCTGAGTCAGCTCGGCAACAGCTCAGCGCAGACGGCTGGATGTTGATGTTTTGCGCGCTTGACACGTTTTCTCACCTCGACACCGGCACCTCGCCGGCGCACACATTCATGCAGACTTCAGCTAAGCGGGTACCGGCGGTGTCTCTTGTTTGGTCGCGCGGGGCGCAACGACGTTGCGAACGACCGAATTGGTTTGAATGAACATGAAGTGCGTTCGGTACAAACTAAGAAATCTGAGATTTGCGGAGGGCAAAGCCGCGAAAGTGGATGAGTGGCTAACCAAACAGAAAGTGATTGTTGCCAAGTCGCGCGGCAACGGCAAACCCGTTGACCTGGACAAAGAGTTGCTGCTGCGGCTCTACGACCTCAAGCGCCGCACCATCGATCGCTTGAAGCGAATCGAAGCGGCGCTAGACGCCAAGTCATAACGCCAGGGCAACACTGAGGCGCAACCTAACCAAGAGCGGGAGGTTATTATGGACCTGCGACGAATGACCGAAGACGCGTGTATATCATTTCTCGAAAGGCACACCTTTGGACATCTCGGATGTCTGGGGGAAGACTACCCATATGTGATCCCCGTTCACTACGCATATGATGCCAACAAGGTTTTTATGTTCTCGATGGCGGGGAGGAAAATCGAATACCTGCGGCGCAGACCGCTTGCGAGCCTGCAAGTTGAAGAATTGGCGAATGACAGAAATTGGACAAGCGTGCTTGTTCAAGGCCACTTCGATGAACTGCCGGACACGCCCGAGCGGCGCAATGAACGTATTCATGCGTGGGCCTTATTGCAGAAACGCCCATTCTGGTGGGAGCCCGGGACCTTCGAACTAAGCGCGGGAAGAGAAACGGCTAGCGGCGGTCCGATCTTCTTTAGCTTGTCGCTCGACGTGGTGTCCGGACGCCAGTCGAACGCGGCACCTGGGAGTGGGCGATAGCAGCGTTTTCAACCCTGCGTAAGCCGCGCGAAGCCTCCATTAATTTGAACGCTGGACAGGGTAGTCCTTCAAACATGGCCGCGGTTGGAAACGTGCCATCGGAAGTCTGGCTTCCATGGCTTGTCTTATGCTGGTTCAATCTCGGGCGTTTACTCCCGGCACTTCAGGCCAGTGCGCGCAACCGTACCGACGCCAATGAAAATTCCCCGCCTTGATCTTGAGCCTGTCGATATGACCGTGGAAAGGAACATATCGCGTGGAGCGAAAACCGGCTTCATAGTATCTTGCGGATCCGGACCGTCACCATGGACGAACTGGTCACCGCGGCCGGCCGGCAATCTGAACGCCTCATTGCGATCCGCCAGGACGACCAGATCATTCTTTAAAAGGCGTACAGAAGCAGGAAACGTAAGTTCAAACCGAAAAGCCGCCGTGTCAAACGGCGGCTCTCTTTCGACGGCGGATTCGCATCTGCAGTCCTTTCGTTTCAAGTTGCGATGGACGCTTGTCCGTGCCGCGACCGGGTGCCGGTTACCAGTGGGATTGACCAGCAACCGCTACGACAGCAACAAGACCAGCCAACGGCGAGGGTTCTTGCGAGAGGACGTCATAAGCGCAGGGTGCAGCAAAGATGATAGCCGCCAATGTGCCCAACAGGATATGTTTCATCAAGATCTCCTGGGTGTGCTCAAACGACTGTCAGAGCAACGTTGATGTTGCCGCGTGTTGCCTTGGAATAGGGGCAGGTCTGATGAGCTTCGTCGACGATCAACCGAGCGAGCTCCGGGTCCAGACCCGGCAGGCTGATATTGAGGCGGGCCTGCAGAAAATAAGCATCGCCCGTCATGCCGAGATCGACTTCCGCATCAACGGCGGTATCGGTGGGAAGACGGAGCTTGCGCTTGCCGGCGGCAAGGCCCATCGCGCCGATGAAGCAGGCTGACCATCCGGCTGCGAAGAGCTGTTCGGGATTGGTGCCCGCATGGACGCTGCCCGGAGGAGACAGCTTCACGACGAGCTGCTCATCGCTGCTGCGGGCTGAGCCATCGCGGCCGCCGGTGGTGCGGGTTTTGCCGGTATAGAGAACATTTTCAATCGTGATCATGGGAACACTCCTTGGTTTGATACCGCGATCTGCGACATCTGGTGACGGAGTGGTTTTGACCCTTTGACGTATCCCCTATGTTTCTAAAATCGGCCGAACTGTATCAAAGCGTACCGTCGGCAGATCTCGATACTTCGCATACAAAGCAGGAAGAAAATCAGTTGGCCCGAATGTTGACCTCGGCTGCCAAGCCTCCGCCGTCACGATTGTATATCCGGACGGAACCGCCGATTGCAGCCGCCAGCTGCTGGGCGATGGCCAAGCCGAGCCCTGTGCCGCCAGTCTCGCGATTGCGGGACTGCTCCAGCCGGAAAAACGGCTGCATGGCAGCTTCCAGCATGGCATCCGGAATACCGGGACCACGATCCATCACCGTGATGGCAATCTCACCCTCTTTCTTCCGCTCGACGCTGATTTCGGCGCTACCTGCAAATTTCAACGCATTGTCGATAAAGTTCGTGAGAATGCGGCGAAGGGCATGCGGTTTGGTCGATGCAATGCCCTGCACGAGACCGGCAACGCTGACGGCCTTGTCCATGTCCTGATAGTCGTAGGCGATGCTGTCGATAAAGGACGAGAGATCGATGCGCGAAAATTTCTCGCCATTGCCATGCGCACTGCGGGCGTAGGCGATCCCATCCTGCACGAGCCGCTCGATTTCACCCAGATCACGGACCAGTTTGTCCCTCTCGGGGGAATCGTCGGCCATGTCGGCGCGCAGTCGCATCCGCGTGATCGGCGTCTGCAGGTCGTGCGATATCGCCGCAAGGATCTGCACCCGCTCTTCGAGGTAGTGGGAAATCCTTTCACGCATGGCGTTGAAAGCGCGTGCCGCATGCGCCACTTCACACGGACCCCGCTCGCTGAGCGGTGGTCCCTTCTTGTTGGGATCAAGCGCGTCGGCGGCGGCCGCGAGCGCAGCCAGCGGGCGGATCGCCTGACGCACGGCGACCCATGTGCAAAGCACCAGGAGCACCATCTGGATGGCAAGGACATATGGCAACCATGCCGCGAGTGGCATCGGAGGCCGCGGCGTAATATCGATCGTCAAAGGACTTCCGTCGCTCAGTGTCAGATGCGCCTGCAGGCGGCTGATATCGCCGGGGATGGATTCCATGCGGATCGGATAGGTGCCGCCGATCGCCTCCTGGATTCGACCGCCGATTTCCTTACCCTTGCTAGAATTGTCCGGCACGCCCTGTAGTCCCGGCCCAAGCTCAAAACGATAGTTGCCGCGGCTTAGTCGGTCGAGCAGGTCGGCGCGCTGATCCGCCGGCAGGCGGTCGAGAACAGCAATTGAGGTTGCGACGTCGCTTTCCAGTGTGCCAAGCATGACGGCCTTGGCCGACATGGAACGCTCGACGAACAGGACCGTGAACGACAGGCCATAGGCAACAGCCAGGCCCAGCAACAAAATAACGAAAAGCCGAGCCCGCAGGGTGCTCGGCCAAAATCCGGAGCGAATAGCAACAGCTGCGCTCATGATCTGGCCTCTTCTATCGCCACCGGAACAGCAAAGACATAACCTTCGCTGCGCACCGTCTTGATATAGGTCGGCTCACGCGCATCATCCCCCAGCCGCTGGCGAACGCGGCTAACAAGCAGATCGATCGAGCGGTCGAAGAGTTCGGCATCGCGGCCTTGGGTCAGGTTTAACAGCTGATCGCGGTTAAGCACCCGTTGCGGATGATCGATGAAGACGCGCAGTAGCCGGTATTCGGCGCCACTCAACGCAATCTCGGTCCCGTCCTTGTCGAGAAGGTGCCTGCCGATCGTGTCGAGGCGCCAGTCGCCGAAACGGAGCCACTGTCCGGCCTCCGAAATCTGCAGGTTCGGCGGCAGCGCACGGGTGCGGCGCAGCACAGCTTTAATGCGCGCCAGAAGTTCGCGCGCCGCAAACGGTTTCGGCAGATAGTCGTCGGCGCCCATTTCGAGACCGATGATCCTGTCCATTTCGTCGCTACGAGCCGTCAGCATCAAGATCGGCGTCGCCTTGTGCTTGCCGGCGCGCAACTCGCGGCAAAGCACGAGCCCGTCATCGCCTGGCATCATGACATCGAGCACTATCAGATCGACCGTGTTGCCTTCCAGAAAACTGCGCATCTGGCGTCCATCGGCCGCGACGGACGTACGAAGTCCGCTTTTCGTCAGATAGCTCGAAACCAACTCGCGGATTTCACGATCGTCATCAACGATCAGGATGTGGTCGATATGCTCCATGATCGAACTTCCGGATCCTTCTATCGGTCAGGCGAATGGCAGACTCGCCGCTTTCTCTTTTGACTCTGAATCGGCAGCCGCGAAACAGACAATTCTGTTCACGGCTGTCAGGACAGGTTTTAGAAACGATCGACGTCCAGAATGGCCTGGGCAAAGGCCTGTGGTGCTTCTTGCGGCAGATTGTGGCCGATGCCGCCCGATATGGTGCGATGCTCGTATCTACCGGTGAACTTTTTGGCGTATGCCGCAGGGTCCGGATGCGGCGCGCCGTTGGCGTCGCCCTCCATGGTGATCGTCGGTACGGTGATGACCGGGAAAGCAGCAAGTTTCTTTTCGAGTTCATCATACTTCCGCTCGCCATCGACGAGGCCAAGCCGCCAGCGGTAGTTGTGGATGGTTATGGCAACATGGTCGGGGTTTTCGAAGGCCTTGGCCGAGCGATCGAAGGTCGCGTCGTCGAAATCCCACTGCGGCGAGGCGAGCTTCCAGATCAACTTGGCAAAATCGTGCGTATTCGCGGCATAACCTTCGCGGCCACGCTCGGTGGCGAAATAGAACTGATACCACCACGACAGTTCGGCCTGCGGCGACAATGGCTTCTTGTTGGCCTCCTGGCTACCGATCAGATAGCCGCTGACAGAAACCAGCGCTTTGCAGCGCTCCGGCCAGATCGCAGCCATAATATCGGCAGTGCGCCCGCCCCAATCGTAACCGCCGATGACGGCGCGCTCGACCTTCAGCGCATCCATAAAGGCGATGATATCTGTGGCTATTGCGGCCTGCTGGCCGTTGCGCGGTGTATCGGCAGAGACGAATTCGGTCGTGCCATAACCACGCAAATAGGGGATCAGCACCCGGTAGCCGGCATCGGCGAGCACGGGAGCCACATCAACGAAACTGTAGATATCGTAGGGCCAGCCATGCAGCAGCAGCACGACCGAACCATTGGCGGGACCGACCTCGGCGTAGCCTACATTGAGCTCGCCGGCCTTGATCTGCTTCAACGCCGCGAAAGATGCATGCGAACCGGCCTTGACGGCCGGTGCGGCTGCCTTGGCGGCAGCAGCGCTGCTCAGGCCGAATTCGACCGCTGCCATTGTCATTGCGGCAAGACCAAAGAAGTGACGGCGCTGAAGATTGATTTCGCTGGACATTGTCTCTCTCCGTTTCGAGTTAGTGACATGGAGAAAACAACCGGCATGTATCCCGAGTGTTTCCGATATCCGCTATTATTGCGTCCGGATGTAGCCTCCGGCCTGCGGGATACATTCTGATACAGTTGGCTGCCTCCTCAAACGGAATCTGCTCCATCTGCTTCAGCAGGGCTGCAGACAGGCGCTCTTCCTACACTTCGGTACATATTGCCTCCGAACCGGACACATCCGGGATACATCGCCTCGATCAGATTGGCGCAGTTGCTGGTCGGGCCACATCGCCGTCCAGTGCCCGATCACCCGGTTTCAAAGGAAACGATGATGACACTTCTTATCATTGCCTACCTCGGAGGGGTGCTGACCATATTCAGTCCCTGTATCCTCCCCATCCTGCCTTTCGTCTTTGCCCGCGCCGGGCAGCCTTTCGTGCGCAGTACGCTGCCGATGCTGATCGGTATGGCCACCACCTTTGCGTTTGTGGCGACCCTTGCAGCCGTCGGCGGAAGCTGGGCAATCAATGCCAATGAATATGGTCGCCTCGCCGCGCTCATCCTGCTTGCGATCTTAGGCTTAAGCCTGATTTCGCCGCGTATCGCCAGCTTGATGACCCAACCGGTCGTCGGTTTTGGCAACCGCCTGCTAAACGCTTCCGGCAAGCCCGGTGCTGCGCCGACCGCCGCAAGCGCGCTGATCCTCGGCGTCGCGACCGGGCTTCTCTGGGCGCCTTGCGCTGGCCCGATTCTCGGTCTCGTGCTGACTGGTGCTGCCCTCCAGGGCGCCAATCTGCAGACAAGTATCCTGCTGCTCGCCTACGCAACCGGCGCCGCCACTTCGCTGGCAATCGCGCTTTCCGTCGGTGGAAAAATCTTTGCCGGATTGAAGAAATCGCTCGTTGTCAGCGAACGGATACGCCAGGGCCTGGGCGCCGCCGTCATCGCCGGTGTCGCCGTCATCGCACTTGGCCTCGACACGGGGCTGCTTTCGCGGCTCTCCTATGCCAGCAACGCGTCTTTTGAACAAGCGGTCCTGGACAGGCTGAATGTTGAGCCGACCGATGGCATTCCGCCGGAGGTTGCGAGCAACGACAAGTCGATCGGTCTTACCGATGCGACCAAACCGTTCCGCAGTGACTTGCCTGTTGAAGGCCCCGCACCCTCACTGGATGGCGCCGTCGAATGGCTGAACTCGCCGCCGCTCACGACGGAGCAGCTTCGCGGCAAGGTCGTGCTCGTCGATTTCTGGACCTATTCCTGCATCAACTGCATCCGCACCACGCCGTACGTTCGGGCCTGGGCCGACAAGTACAAGGACCAGGGTCTGGTCGTCATCGGTGTGCATGCACCGGAATTCGCCTTCGAGAAGAAGATCGACAACGTCAAAAAGGCTGTCGGTGATTTCCAGATCAACTATCCGGTCGCAATCGACAACGACTACAGAATCTGGCGCGCATTCGCCAACAGCTATTGGCCGGCTCACTACCTGATCGATGCCAAGGGCCAGATCCGGTACCATCACTTCGGCGAAGGCAATTACGGCCCGACCGAACAGGCAATCCAGGGCCTGCTGCACGAGGCTGGCAGTGAAATGGCCGAAAGCGCGCCGGTTGCACCTGACGCAAAAGGTGTGGAGGCCAGTGCGGACCTGAAACATGTCCGCTCGGGTGAAACCTACATCGGTTATCAACAGGCCACCAGCTTTGCCTCGAACGAGAGCATGCGTGCGGATGCCAGCAGGGACTATTCGGTCACCGAACCAGGTCTCAACCAGTGGGGCCTTTCCGGTAAATGGACCGTCGGCGCCGAAGAGGCGACCCTCGATCGGGCGGGCGGCAGTATCACCTATCATTTCAGCGCCCGCGACCTGCACCTCGTGCTCGGCCCAGGGGCAGATGGAAAGCCGGTCCGATTTCGAGTGACGGTCGACGGCAAGGCGCCCGAAGCCAACCGCGGCAGCGATATCGATGCGGATGGAAATGGCACGGTAACCACGACGAAGCTCTACCAACTGGTGCGCCAGACCGGCGAAGTGGACGCGCGCACCTTCGAGATCCGCTTCCTCGACCCCGGCGTCCAAGCCTACGCCTTCACCTTCGGTTGAATCCCTCACCTAACCTAAAAAGACAGGAGCACCACCATGAAACGCAACTATCTCTCCACCCTCGCCCTTGCTTTCGTCACCAGCGCCATTGCCTTTGTGGCCCAAGCGGCCGAAGTGAAGAACATCGTCATCGTCCACGGCGCTCTCGCCGATGGTTCTGGCTGGCGCCAAGCAACCGAAATCCTCGAAAGGCGCGGCTTCAATGTCACGATCGTGCAGGAGCCGATCACTTCGCTCGCCGACGATGTCGCCGCAACCAACCGGGTCCTCGACCTCCAAGACGGCCCGACACTGCTCGTCGGCCACAGCTATGGCGGTATGGTCATCACCGAAGCCGGCAACAGCCCTCATGTCGCGGGTCTCGTCTATATCGCGGCCTTCCAGCCGGACAGGGGCGAAAGCCTTATCAGTCTCGCGAGCTCCAAGCCGGCCGGCGGTATGAATATCCGCGAGACGAAGGACGGCAAATATCTCTTTCTCGATCCAGCCGCCTTCGCCAACGACTTCGCTGCCGACCTGCCGAAGGACGAGGCCGCCTTCCTGGCAAAATCACAGGTCTTCGCATCCAGGGACGCCTTCTCCGCAAAGGTCGGCGATCCCGCATGGAAGACCAAGAAAAGCTGGACGGTTGTCGCCACCCAAGACCGCTCGATCAATCCTGATCTCGAACGGGACATGGCAAAGCGCGCCGGAAGCCATGTGACGGAGATCCAGGCAAGCCATGCCGTGTTCGCATCGCAGCCTGAAAAGGTTGCCGAGGTTATCGAAGCCGCGGCGCGGCAGATTGGCGGCCAATGAGCAACAGCACTCGCGACATCCTCAACCTTCAACATAATTAAAAAGGAGATAGCCATGAAAAAATCACCTGCAACGGTCGCCGTCCTATTGTTCGCAATCATTGGAGCGGCATCATCGCCTGCGTTCGCCGTAGAGCCCTTGCGACGCACCGATCTTATTAAAAACGACATCGATGTGCCTGGCCACGAGGTCGTGCAGGTTCGTGTCGATTTCTCGCCCGGGGTGTTGGCCGCCAGGCATTCCCATCCCGGTGAAGAAATTGCTTTTGTGATTGAAGGAACTCTCGAATACACATTAGACGGGCGCGCGCCGGTCATCCTCTCTGCCGGTCAGTCGCTATTCATCCCGACCGGCGTTGTACATTCAGCTCGAAACGTCGGCACCGGCAAAGCATCAGAGCTCGCAACCTATATTGTGGAAGACGGAAAGACCCTTGTGGTTCAGTCAAAGTGAGAAGCTGCGCCGAATGCGCGGGAGCTTTGGCTTCCCGCGCATTCGACGAGATGCGTTGGCTATGTCCGGCAGTTTCAGGAAGCGAACAGTCGTTCACCCACTTGCAGTACCTGTTTCTGCGACAAAAGCGAATATCGGGTATGCCGACATTCACTCGTACGCGTAATCGCACCAATCTCCACGACTTGCTGAAGGTCACTTGTCGCTAAGCGCGGCCTGGTCTAACGGTCAGACGGGGCGCGGGCTTTTCGGCATTTCGTTGGGAATACGCCCCATGGCGACTCCTCTGATGGCCTGAAGAGATCGCGAAGTCTTTGGATCAATTAGATCCGGGCGCCACCCGTGGCATCAATGATCTGCCCGGTCGTCCAGCGGGCATCGTTCGATGCAAGGAAAGCGATCACATCTGCAATGTCGTCAGGACGGCCGACACGCGAGAAGACCGACAGTGCCTCGGCGCCGGCGCGGGCATCCGGCGACGCCAGCCATTCGGCATTCATGTCCGTTTCGGTAACCCCTGGCATGACCGCATTGACGGTGATCCCGCGGACCGCGAAGTCGGGCGCCAGTGCGAGCGTCAGGGTCTCCAGCGCGCCTTTGGAAGCAGCATAGGCCGGGTGGGTGGGTGCTGCGATCCGGGTGAACCCTGTGGAGACGTTGATGATGCGGCCATTGTTGCGAATATGATCGGCTACCGCCTGGATCAGGAAGAATGGCGCCTTGTAGTTGATAGTCATCACCTCGTCGAAGACAACCTCGCTAGTCTGTTTCAACGGGACCGCAGGCGCAATGCCCGCATTGTTGACTAGAATATCGAGCCCGACCGATCCCGTTTGCGCACGCGCCGCGTCGCTGAACTGTGTCCAGAGGCTGTCGGCCGCCTCCTTGCCCTGGAGCAGATCAGCCTTTACCGCGACGGCCTTGACGCCCAGTTCCTCGATTTCCCGCACGGTGGCTTTGGCCGCATCCGGATTGGCGGTGTAGTGCACACCGATCAGCGCGGCACCTTCCTTTGCAAAAGCGAGCGCGACCGCCCGTCCGATCCCCCGTGAGCTTCCGGTGATAAGCGCAATCTTGTCTGCGAGTTTCCTGGACATGATCTACTCCGTTGCCAATTAAAATAGTGATCGCTATATTAAGGGTGGAAACATATCTGTCAACAATTAAATAGGGACCACTATTTTAATGGAGCCGGTTCGTAAACGAGGAAGGCCCCGCGTGCTCGATCGCGACACCGGGCTCGACATCGCGGCACGCCTGTTCTGGGAACGAGGCTACGAAGGGACGTCGACCGCCGACCTGACCAAAGCAATGGGGATCAACCCGCCGACGCTCTATTCAACCTTCGGTTCGAAAGAGGAATTGTATCGACAGGCGCTGGATTTCAGCATCGCCCGCGAAAGCGGTTGCCGAGGGGAAATCCTGGCATCCGCCCTGCCCGCTTATGAGGCACTCGGTCGCTACCTTTACAATATTGCCGATGGCGATACCCAGCCGGACAAGCCCGCGGGCTGCATGGTCTCCACCGCAGTTCTGCAGCATGCGGAAGAAAATGCCTCGGTCGCTCGAATGACGGCAGCCCTTCGAGAGGCATCGATGCAGGTTCTAAAAGCCCGCTTCGATCGCGCCGTCAGCGAGGGCGAACTGCCAGCCGGGACTGATACCGACACGCTGGCACGCTTCTATGGAGCGATCATTCAGGGCATGTCGGCCCAAGCCTGCGATGGTGCTTGCAACGCGCTTCTGAAACGGCTGATCGACGTCGCCCTGACAGCCTGGCCCGGGAAACGCACGACCGTCACCGGAAGCTTGGATTGAAGACCCGTCAGCCACTTATTGTCACCGCGAGGATAGCCGAGAGGGATATCGAGCCGTTCGATCGCCTTCGGCAGAGGCATTTTCCCCCGGACCGCAATGTTCTCGGCGCGCATCTGACAGTGTTTCACAGGCTGCCAGGCGAGTATCGTGACAGGATCTGTAAAACGCTTACTAACGTTGCGGCACAGGCGAGAGTAACGACAGCGACGGTCAGCAGCCTCCGACACCTCGGCGCAGGCGTCGCCTTCATCGTCACATGCCCAGAGTTGGAGGACATCCGAGCAGGACTGAAGGCCGAGTTCGTCGCGTGGCTGGGCTCGCAGGACGTTCAGACCTGGCGGCCGCATATCACAATCCAGAATAAGGCGCCGAGAGCAACCGCCGACGCGCTCTATCGCGACCTGACCACGAGCTTAGAACCCCACACCATTGAAATCCTCGGCCTCGATCTGTGGAACTATCTTGGGGGGCCGTGGGAGCATTTGAAATTTTTGCCTTTCGACACGCGGCCTTTGGGATGAGGGCAAAACGGAATATTGCCAATCATGCCCGGAACCGGGCGAAAAACTCTTAAATGTCAGGTGGGCGAATGGCTCTCCGGCTTCAGTCAACGCGACCGGAATCACTGGTCCCTCGGGCATGTGGGCATCACGGAAGCGATCGCGTCAACCGAGTGGCTCAAGTGTTCTAAGCTCCTCTTGAAGGATGTGAACCTTCAACCCGTGCTTCCTTGACAAAACTTGGGTGGGGGTTAGGTTCGAAACGCTCGAAATCCCGAGTTATTTGAGACACGCTAGACAGGGTAACCAGAGGGAACCATGTCAGTCGTTGTCCGCAACAACGTACATATCCAAGGTAACGGCACGCGGACGATTGTCTTCGCCCACGGGTTCGGATGCGATCAGAACATGTGGAGGTTCGTTGCCCCCGCGTTCGAGTTTGGCTTCAAGACCCTACTTTTCGATCATGTCGGGGCGGGTCACTCAGATCTCTCCGCCTACGATCCGGCAAAGTATTCGAGTTTGTCCGGTTACGCTGATGACGTCGTCGAGATCGGCCGGGAGATAGGACTTTCCAACGCGGTATTCGTCGGCCATTCCGTGAGCGCGATGATCGGCGTGCTTGCGTCGCTGAAAGCGCCTGACCTTTTCGAGAGCCTCATCCTTGTGGGCCCATCCCCGCGGTACATCGACGACGCCGAATACGTTGGTGGCTTTGGACCTGCGGAGATCGAAGAGCTATTGGAATTTCTGGATGACAATCACATGGGATGGTCCGAGGCAATGGCGCCTGCGATCATGGGCAACCCAGACCGACCAGAGTTGGGCGAGGAACTGACGAACAGCTTCTGTCGAACCGATCCGGAGATCGCCAAGGCGTTTGCCCGCGTCACCTTCACTTCCGACAATCGCGCCGACCTTCCGAATGTAACGGCCCGGACAATCGTACTTCAAAGCCGCGATGACATCATCGCTTCCGAAGGCGTCGGTCGTTATGTGTATGAACACGTACCGGGCAGCCAGATTGTTCTTTTGGACGCAACTGGACACTGCCCAAACCTGAGCGCGCCTCGCGAAGTGATCGCCGCGATCCGTGACTTCCTTTGAGAACCTTGATGGATTCTGACCGCGACACGCAGACGGAAGATCTGGAAGACCTCTACGAAAACGCGCCCTGCGGGTATCTCTCGCTCGGGCCGGATGGCCTTATCATCAAGTCCAACAAGACGTTATCGAGGTGGTTGGGTATTCCGGCGCAAGATCTCCTCGGAAAACGCATGCGCGACCTGCTGAACACAGCCGGCCGCATATTCTACGAAACCCACTTTGCGCCACTTCTTCGACTGCAGGGTCATTTCGACGAGGTCGCGCTCGATCTCAAACTGCAGGATGGGAGCAGGTTTCCCGTCATCGCAAACGCAACGGAAAAGCGCAACGCCGACAACGAGCTTCTCTTTACCCGTGTGATGCTCTTTCGGGCAACCGAACGGAGGCGCTACGAACGCCAGCTCGTCGATGCCCGTGCGGCGGCCGATGCCGCGGGCGCAGAAATGCAGATAGAACTCGATATTGAGCACAGGAATGCCGAACTCAGAGAACAGTTTATTGCCGTTCTAGGCCACGACCTTCGAAATCCGCTCGCATCGATCAGCGCCGCAAGTCGCCTTCTTCGAAGGGAAACGGCGACGGCAAAGGCAA
Source organism: Hyphomicrobiales bacterium (assembly GCA_900465675.1). Lineage (GTDB taxonomy): Bacteria > Pseudomonadota > Alphaproteobacteria > Rhizobiales > Rhizobiaceae > Rhizobium. The sequence goes on from UBJR01000017.1 coordinate 144,468, forward strand.
CCACACTACTCGACCTCATGCAGGGTAGCGTCCAGAGGATGTCCGATCTCATCGACAACGTGCTTGATTTCGCGCGGGGTCGCCTCGGAGGCGGAATAGGTCTGCAGATCAGGCCGGAAGAGCTTGCCCCGATCATTCTCCACGTTGTCGACGAACTCCGTTCCAGCGATCCTGATCGCATCATTGAGGCCGACATCAATCTCGATCAGCCTGTCGCTTGCGATGGAGGACGAATAGGCCAAATGGTATCCAACCTGGTCGGGAACTCAATCACCTATGGACAGGTTGACGCACCAATCAGGATATTCGCTGGCGTGAGCGGTGAGAACTTTCAGATCTGGGTAGCAAACCAGGGCACGCCGATTCCCAAGGACGTGCAGGCAAGCCTTTTTGAGCCATTCATCCGCGGGGAGGCTAGCGGCAATCGTCAGGGGCTGGGCCTCGGCCTTCATATCGCATCGGAAATCGCTCGCGCCCACGGTGGGAGGCTGGACGTTGCGTCTGATGCCATCGAGACCCGCTTCACCTTCACGATGCCGCTTGCGCAGATCGCCGACGACAATGTCGGCGTCCGATAGGAACTAAGACTGCTACCCGTCTGCACGGGGTTGTGGCTCGGCCGCCCGCAAACGGCCGAGTGTTGGTCAGGCTGCCTTTTCGGCGTTCTGGTTGACCACAGAGGTGGCGATCGATGTGAGCGCAAGGTCGGTGGCCTGTTCTTCGTCGAGCGTCGTCTGCAGCAGCTTGGCTGCCTCCTTCATCCCAAGCTCTAGCGCCCATGTGCGCAACGTGCCGTAGCGCGACATTTCGTAATGCTCGACTGCCTGTGCAGCGGCGAGAAGGCCGGCGTCAAGAGCTGGTGTGCCGGCATACTCCTCCATGACCTCAGAACCTTCCTTGACGATGCCCATCATGGCATCGCAGGTCTTCTGTTCCGGCTTCTTTCCGATGATCTTGAAGACCTCCTCGAGACGTTCGATATGAACCTTGGTCTCTCCCAGGTGCTTGACGAAGGCGCCCTTAAGCTGCTTGCTCTGGGCTGCCTCCTCCATCTTGGGAAGCGTGGCGACGATCTTGTGTTCGGCGAAATAGACGTCTTTCAGGGTGTCGTGAAAGAGGACGTCAAGCGTTTTGGATTCCTTGGCCATGATAGCTCCTTGGGGTTCTGTATCTCTATTGGGAATGCACCGCTTCGTCAGGGTGGCGGTCGATAAGGCTGTGATCGCGCATCGAAGGCGCCGAGCGAACATCATGCGATGGGTCGGAGAGACTTTTTTCGATCGCGACTATCACGACCGTGACGTATGAACCGACCCCGAGAGGTTAAGTTCCACGCATGACCGCACTTATCGACCTCACCCAGATTAGACTCCGTCCTTCCCGCGCCATCCAGGAGCACGCGCAGACCTTTGGCCTTCGTACATCGGAAGCCAGACGGATCCTTGCCTTTTGACATAGCCGGCCAGATTGAGGCGCCTGCAGGAGTTAAGGCGTCAAGGCGATCACAATCGCGGATGGGATGGTGGAAAAGGCCCCATGGGCTGGCTCGCAATGCAGCAGCGCCGCCAAGGACAGGAGCGGCGCACGGCTCGACGCCGGGAAATCATATCCGTTGCTCGTCCCGGCGAATGCTCCAGTGAAAGATTTCGGGCCACCACGGTCGACAACGCGACAACTCGCTGCTTGAGCATACCCTGATTGGAGGGGATAGATTGATGAGCCTCAATCGATCCGGCGCGGTCGTCATTGACGAGCGCGCAAACAGGGCTCGCTTCCCTTCATGGAGGAATCGTCGCAACGTATGTCACCTATCGTGCGGACGTGAATGCGTGAACACTGTATAGATGAACTGCCCCCACTT
>UBJR01000004.1 GCA_900465675.1 Hyphomicrobiales bacterium
GCGAGTTTTTCAACGATATCTGCCAATACCGGCTATCCGCTGCAGCATGGCTTCACGCTGCTGCTGCCGCCTGAATATCGCGGCTTCGGGGCCGATATCGTTGCCCTCTCCTTCTTCGGCAGCGCCCATGACGAAGACGAGGGGCGTATCGCCGAGATCGCGGCGCTGATTGCCGATCCTGACGCCAGCGAGCCTAGTGATGGCGATCTCTATCCCTTCTGGATGAGCGAGCGGCTTCGCCATCCCCGCCTTCACCGGATGGCGGATTTCCTCGGGCGCTCGCATGCGGTGATCCTGCTGACCGAAGCGGAATTCAACGCGCCGTTCTGCCAGCCGCCGCGTCTCCGGCCCAACGCATATCGTGACCGCATCCGGCGCCCCGAATGGCTCACGCGCGGTGCGGCTGCCGTCTATCTCGACGATCAGACGGAGAATTACGGGCTGCTGCAGATGCTCGGCGACACCGATCATGCCGACCTCGCCTATAATCGTGCCCTCGACATCACGCCGCGTGGCGAAGACCCGAATGCCGGTATCGCGCCGCGCGACGAGTGGGCGGCGGCCGAAACGGGATACCAAGCCTTCTATTACTGGGAAGGCGACGAGGTCGAGGAAGAGAATTACCGCGAGCATGCCTGGGCGGCGGATCACCTGCCCGATCATATCGGCGGCTCGATGCGCCCGGCGCAGAACATCCCCGATATCAGCCCTTACTACATCGAGTTCGAGGAATATCTGGGGGGATTCAACTTCGGCGGCGGCAATGCCTGGCTCGACCTGCAGACGCTGACGTTCGACTGGGCGCAGTAAACGCCGGCACAAATGTACAAGACGGTCTGTGAGCCCTGATCTACACTTGCCCCGGCAAGATGGAGATGAGCATGGACCAGCCGACCAAGACATATAGCGCTATCAATTTCGCAGAGAAGCTCACGAAATTCAGCGACCAGTGGCAGCCGCGGGTGATTGCGGAACTTAACGACTACCAGTTCAAGATCGTCCGCATCGAAGGCGATTTCATCTGGCACGACCATCCGGCGACCGATGAGGCATTCATCGTGCTCGAGGGCATGCTGCGGATCGATCTTCCCGATGGTGCCGTGTCGATCGGCCCCGGCGAGATGTATGTCGTGCCGAAGGGTATCAAGCATAAGCCCTATGCGGCCTCAGAGGTGAAGATGCTGCTGATCGAGCCGCGCGGCACGCTGAACACCGGCGAGGAAGGCGGCGAGCGGACGGCGAAGAGCGACCTCTGGATTTGAGAAGGTCGCTGGCGGAAAACCCGCCAGCCTCGCTGCGCTACTGCCGCTCCTTCTGCATCTTGGCGATGGTGAAGGTTTCGTCGGCGCGGCCATAGCCGCCATCGACCACTTCATCGACGAGAACCATCGTGTAGGGCCGCACGCCTTCGCCGAAATAGCCGACGAAGATGGCTGTGGTCTTGTGGATGAGGTCTTCCTTCTGTTCGGCGCTCATGGTGCCCTGCGGGACCTTGAAATTGGCGAATGGCATGGTCGTCTCCCTGGTTGGATGGTTGGAATGACCAGAAGCTATGCCGGGTGCCGTCATACTTGAAATCGATAGTCGATATATGCATTCATCCATACGATGGATTTACACGGCATCGATCTCAATCTCCTTGTCGCCTTCGACGCACTGATGCAGGAGCGCAGCGTTACCAGGGCGGGCATCCGCATCGGGCGGACGCAGCCGGCGATGAGCGCGGCGCTCTCGCGTCTGAGAGCACTGTTTCAGGATGAGCTGTTCGTGCGCGGGCCGGACGGGCTGCAGCCGACCCCGCGGGCGGCCGATCTGGCGGGGCCACTGCAGCAGGCGCTGGCGGAAATCCAGAAGACGCTGGCGTTTACGCAGCGCTTCGAGCCGCAGGCCTCCACCCTCACCTTCACGCTTGGGCTTTCCGATCATCCGGCCTTCGTCCTACTGCCGCAGTTGATACAGCAGCTTGCGGCACGCGCGCCCAGCATCACGCTGCAGGTCAGGAATTTCAGCGCCCGCGATGATGCAGTGGACATGCTGGATTCCGGCGAAGCGGATGTGACGATCGGCGTTCCCTCGGCATCGGCAGGGCGGATCCTGACGCAGCCGCTTTTCGAAGAGCGGTTCGTCTGCATATTGCGCAAGGATCATCCGCTGGCGAAGGCGCCGCTCGATCTCGAGACCTTCCTGAGCCTAGGGCACCTGCTGGTGTCGCCTGAGAACGACCGTTTCGGTCATGTCGATATGGCTCTCGCCAAGCAGGGTCTGAAGCGGCGCCTGGCGCTGACCCTGCCGCATATGTATGCGGCGCCGCTGCTGGTCGCCCGGTCGGACATGATCGCGACATTGATGGAAGGTGTCGTCCATGCCTCCGGCCAGGCGGATAATCTGATCGCCTGGGCGCCGCCTATCGATCTGGCGCCCGTGCCCTTCGTCATGTCTTGGCACCGGCGGAATGACGCGCATCCGGCGCAGCGCTGGTTTCGCGCGGTCATTGCCGCCCTGCCCGTTGCTGAAGGCACCTGATCGCCGTGAGGGCTTGAGGGAAGAGCCAGAACGAGCACGGCCGCCGGATTGCTCCGGCGGCCGCTAATGCTGGTCTTGATGAAAAGGTCTGTAATAAAAACTCAGGCTGCGCGGCGGTGGTGAACCGCTGGTGCTGCGTGCGCGACATTGCCGACGCGGAAGCCCCGGATCAGGTCGAGCAACTCGTCCGTGTCGGCGGCCAGCGTTTCAGCCGAAGCGGTGGTCTCTTCGGCCATCGCTGCGTTCTGCTGCGTTGCCGCATCCAGCTGGTTCATCGAGGACGAGATCGAGCGCAGCGTGGTATCCTGTTCGGAGGCGCTGTGGGCGATCTTGGCGACGATTTCGTTTGCGGCCTTGATCTGATCGGAGATGCGCTTCAGGGCTTCGCCTGCTTCGCCGACGAGGCGGACACCCTGGTCGACCTGGCTGGAGGAGCGGGCGATCTGATCCTTGATCTCCTTGGCGGCAGCGGCGGAACGCTGGGCCAGTTCGCGGACTTCCTGAGCGACGACCGCAAAGCCCTTGCCGGATTCCCCGGCGCGTGCCGCTTCGACGCCGGCGTTCAGAGCCAGCAGGTTGGTCTGGAAGGCGATCTCGTCGATGACGCCGATGATCTTGCCGATCTCGTCCGAGGACTTCTCGATCCCGCTCATCGCAGTGATCGCTTCGGTGACCACGGCATCGCTGCGCGAGGCTTCGGTGCTGACTTCACGGACGCGCTGGCTGGCTTCGTGGGCGCCCTCCGCCGTCTGGCGGACAGCGACCGTGAGCTCGTCGAGAGCAGCCGAGGTCTCTTCCAGGCTGGCTGCCTGACGCTCGGTGCGCTGCGACAGCTCGTTCGATGCGCGGCGGATTTCTTCCTTGCTGACACCGATGTCGCTGCCCTTGGTGCTGACCTTGGCCATGGCGGCTTCGAGGTGTGACAGGGCGTCGTTGAAATTGTCGCGCAGGGCTGCGTATTTCTGGCCGATATCGGCGCAACGGACGGTCAGGTCGCCACGGGCGATCTGCTCCAGTGCCTGGCCAATGGTGGTGACGACGCGGGCCTGAACCGACGCTTCGTCCTGCTGACCGCGCAGGTTGGTCTCGCGCTCCGTTTCGAGCGCCAGTGCCTGAACCGCTTCGCGTTCGGCCATGGCATGGCGTTCGCGCACCTTTTCCTGCAGCGACTGCGTCGCCTTGGCCATCATGCCGATCTCGTTATTCATGCCGGTATGCGGAATGGCAATCGACACATTCTCGTTGGCAACGGCCTCAAGAGCCTGATGGACATCCTTCAGCGGCAGCGAAATGCCGCGGATGACCAGATAGGCCGCAACGATGGCGAGAAGCGAAAGGATCAGGCTGCCGGAGAGAGCGCTGAGGATCTTGTCATTCACCTGGGCGTCGAGGTCATCCATATAGACGCCGGTGACGACCACGACCTTCCAGGGATCGAAAGCCAGCGCATAGGCCGTCTTGCGGAAATCGCCTGCCGGCTGACCGGGCTTGGCGGTCGAATAGTATTCGACAAGGCCGCCGCCCTGCTGGCCGAGCTTGACCAGCTCTTCGCGATAGAGCTTGCCCTTGCTGTCCGGCTGACCCTTGTTGATCTGCCCGACCTTCGAGGCGTCGTAGTGGAACATCATCTGGATGTCGTAGCTATAGCCGAAGAAATAGCCATCCGGATCGTATTTCATGGCGTTGAGCGTAGCGTAAGCCTGCTTCTGGGCGTCTTCCAGCTTCATCTCGCCGGCATCGACCTTCGCCTGGTATTGTTTGAGGACGGAAACGCCCGACTGGACCTCCGACCGGAGCATGTCATAACGCTCCTTGTAAATCGCATTGACCGAGGACCGGACCTGCAGAGTGGTTGCGATCGCAAAGGCGATCATCAATCCGGTAACCAGCAAAATCAGTTGTTTTGAAATCTTCAGCTTTTTCATGGTGCCCCACAGCGGAAAGGACGAAAGGGTTCCGGCGCGGTCTGATACCGCTTGTGCGAGCGAGTCCGTGAAGACCGCTTATACCGCTGCTTAAGAACATGCTGCGGCCGGCAAGAGGACAATGGCATAAAAACGACTAAAAAAGCCTTAAAAAGTAAGCCTCCCGAACAATAAAATCATTTTAAATCATATAGTTATTCGAAATCACCGGGCAATTGCCCGGTGATTTCAGATCATCTGTTATCGCGTATTTTGGAGCGCGGAAATCAGGCAGCGCGGCGTGTGCGTATCACGTCCTGCTGGGTGTTTCCGATGCGGAAGCCACGGATCAGGCCGAGCAGTTCGTCGGTATCGGCAGCGAGTGTTTCAGCCGAAGCGGTGGTCTCTTCGGCCATCGCTGCGTTCTGCTGCGTTGCCGCATCCAGCTGGTTCATCGAGGAGGAGATCGAGCGCAGCGTGGAGTCCTGTTCGGACGCGCTGTGGGCGATCTTGGCGACGATTTCGTTGGCCGACTTGATCTGATCGGAGATGCGCTTCAGGGCTTCACCAGCTTCACCGACGAGGCGGACACCCTGGTCGACCTGGCTGGAGGAGCGGGCGATCTGATCCTTGATCTCCTTGGCGGCAGCGGCAGAGCGCTGGGCCAGTTCGCGGACTTCCTGAGCGACGACGGCAAAGCCCTTACCGGATTCACCGGCACGCGCTGCCTCGACACCAGCATTAAGTGCCAGCAGGTTGGTCTGGAAGGCGATCTCGTCGATGACGCCGATGATCTTGCCGATCTCGTCGGAAGACTTCTCGATGCCGCTCATGGCGCTGATCGCTTCTGTAACAACCGCGTCGCTGCGGCTGGCTTCGGTGCTGACGGCATGAACCCGCTTGCTGGCTTCATGGGCGCCCTCGGCCGTCTGGCGGACGGCAACGGTGAGCTCGTCGAGAGCAGCCGAAGTTTCTTCCAGGCTGGCAGCCTGACGCTCGGTGCGCTGCGAGAGTTCACCGGATGCGCGGCGGATCTCTTCCTTCGCCATGCCGATATCGCTGCCCTTGGCACTGACCTTGGCCATGGCCGCCTCGAGGTGCGAGAGAGCCTCGTTGAAATTGTCGCGGAGGGCTGCGTATTTCTGGCCGATGTCGCCGCAACGAACTGTCAGGTCACCCTGAGCGATCTGTTCCAGCGCCTGGCCGATGGTGGTGACGACGCGTGTCTGCGCCAGAGCTTCATCACGCTGGCTGCGCTGGTTGCTTTCGCGCTCACTCTCGAGCTCAAGCTGCTGAACCGCTTCGCGCTCTGTCATGGCATGACGTTCGCGAACCTTTTCCTGCAGTGACCGTGTGGCGCGGGCCATCATGCCGACTTCGTTGTTGAGTTCGGTATGCGGGATCTTTGCATCGACGCGCTCGTTGGCAACGGCCTCAAGTGCTTCGTGGACATCCTTGAGCGGCCTGGAAATGCCGCGGATGAAGTAGAACGCGGCGCCGATGCCGGCCAGGAAGACGATGCCGCAGGCAATGAAGGCCTTCCACAGCGTCGCGTCGATCTGCGCCTGCAGGTCATCGAAATAGACGCCGCAGCCGACGACCAGCTGCCAGGGATCGAAGGCCTTGGAATAGGCGCCCTTCAGGAACACTTCCGTCTCGGGCTGCCCGGGCTTGCTCCAGAAATAGATCGTCTCGCCGCCGCCGGCCTTGCCCTTTTCGACCATTTCCTTGCTGAAATGGGTGCCGCGCTTGTCGACCTGGCCGCTCATGTCCTTGCCGATATTGACCGGGCTTGGATGGAAGCGCTGGAAGACGTTGTAGTCGAAGCCGAAGAGATAGCCGTTCGGGTCGAACTTGACCTTGGAGAGAACCTTGAACGCCTCGGCCTGGGCGGCCTCATGCGTCATCTCGCCTGCCTTCTCACGCTCATAATAGGTGTTCAGGATGGAGATGCCAGACTCGACCTGCGTACGCAGCAGATCGAAGCGGTCTTCGTAGATGGATTGCGACGTTGTGCGGATCTGGAAATAGGTGGCAACCGCAAAGGCCGCCATGAGGACACCGACAAGAGCAAAAAGCTGATGGGCAATTTTAAGCTTTTTCATAATTGTCTCGCGAAAGTGGTGAAATTTATAAAACACCGGATCGGGAAACTCCCGTCCTTTGCACGTGTCACCACGCACTTTCAGCAAGCGCAATCATGCTCGCTCCGGCCTCCGGTGGCTAGAATTATGGTGAATGGTTAAACGATGCCTTAACGATATCGGCGCGCGGAACGGTCAATTATGAGTCCCGTTTTTTCGCATAAGCGCATGCGTTGTATGCGTAATTTATCATTCAATCAAAATAAAGAATGCGCCCCTGCTTCTCTCAGGAGCGCATTCAATCCGCGCTAAGCGGACCCCAGCGATCAAACCTTGACCGGGTCAGGGGCAGGGAACTTTTTGCTGCTACATGCGCAGCTTGAAGGAGGAAATGTCCAACGGCGCGGTTTGTTCCGTCTCTGCCGTCATACCTGCCGTGGCTGGCTTGGCGTCGAGGCCGATGACCGAGGTCGTGGCGGTAGGATCGATGCCTTCTGCGGGCGTGGCACTCTTGTCGAAAGCCTGCAGGACTTCGGGCGTTGCCTTGGTGACGAAGACCACGGGCGATCCGCCCATCCAGCCTTCGGTGCGGTAGAGCTTCTTTTCGCCGCCGACATCGCGCAGTTCACTGGCCTGCAGCGAACCGGACGCCAGGGTCGGAACGGTGTAATCCTTCTTGCGTTCGGTGACGGCAAGCGGCGGGCAGCTGGTGCAGGTTTCCTTGAGAATGCTGCCATTGCCTTCAGGCGCGGTTGGCTTGATGACATCGATGGACGATGCCATTGCCGAACCGGCGATAAGCGCGATTGCCGCACCGAGGATGAACTGACGCATGAACGCTACTCCGTCTGACTATGAACAGGAGAATAGCGCGTCTTTATTTCCATCCGGTCAGGGGAAAGGGTAAAAATTTAGCGAACTGACCCGATTTCGGGCCAGCTCTTAAGTATTTTCGCGCTCGACTGCGCGCCAGCCGATATCACGGCGGCAGAAGCCGTTGTCCCACTCGACCTGATCGAGCAGCGCATAGGCATGGCGCTTGGCATCGCTGACGCTGGTGCCCGTTGCCGTGACGTTGAGTACGCGGCCACCGGTGGCAACGAGCTCGCCGTCCTTCAGCGCCGTGCCGGCATGGAAGACCTTGGCCCCCTCGCCCGCTTCCGGGATTGAGGCGATCGGCGTGTTCTTGTCATAGGAACCCGGATAGCCCTTGGAGGCCATGACCACCGTAAGCGCCGGATCGTCGCTCCATTCAGCACTTGCCTGATCCAGCGTGCCCTCGGCGCAGGCGAGCAGCAGGGGCAGCAGATCGCTCTTCAGCCGCATCATCAGCACCTGGCATTCCGGATCGCCGAAGCGGACGTTGTATTCGATCAGTTCCGGACCCCTGGCGGTGATCATCAGACCGGCGAAGAACACGCCCTGGAACGGATAGCCGCTCTCGGCCATGCCGCGCATGGTCGGCTCGATGATTTCCTTCATCGTGCGCTCGACCATCTCTTCGGTCATCACAGGTGCCGGAGAATAGGCACCCATGCCGCCGGTATTGATGCCGGTATCGCCCTCGCCGACGCGCTTGTGATCCTGGGCCGTTGCCAACGCCAGCGCATGCTTGCCGTCCGAGAGGCAGAAGAAGCTGGCTTCCTCGCCATCGAGATAGGCCTCAACCACGACTTCGGCACCGGCAGCGCCGAAGGCGCCTTCGAAACAGTCGTCGACGGCGGCCAGCGCCTCATCGACGGTCATCGCAACGGTGACGCCCTTGCCGGCCGCCAGACCATCGGCCTTGACGACGATCGGGGCGCCCTGTTCGCGGATATAGGCCTTAGCCTTCGGCGCGTTGTTGAAACGCTGATAGGCGCCGGTCGGGATATCGTAGCGGGCGCAGATATCCTTGGTGAAACCCTTGGATCCCTCGAGCTGGGCGGCGGCCGCGGACGGGCCGAAGACCTTGAAACCGGCAGCGCGCAGCCTATCGGCCAATCCTGCGACCAGCGGCGCTTCGGGGCCGACGACGACGAAATCGATCGCCTTGTCGCGGCAGAAGGCGATGACCGCGTCCTGGTCTTCGGTATTGATGGGGGCGAGGACCGCATGCTCGGCAATGCCGGGATTGCCGGGTGCCGCATGGAGTTCCGTCAGCAGCGGCGATTGCGCCAGCTTCCAGGCGAGAGCATGCTCGCGGCCGCCCGAACCGATCAACAGAACCTTCATGCGCGATCCCTTTCCGTTTTCCGCTTGGCGGTTAAGCGGAGCGGGGCGAAAGGTCAAGTGTTGGGGTGATTAATAGGCTCCTATGTGCCGCGCGGCCCCCTCATCCGGCCCTACCGGCCACCTTCTCCCCGCTGGGGAGAAGGGATCGGGAACGTCGCGGCAACTCTCCTTCTCCCCTCGGGGAGAAGGTGCCCGAAGGGCGGATGAGGGGGCGGTGCGGTAGTACGTCAGGGCGAAGCCCAGCCAACTACCAGCCTCCCCCACCGCCGCCGCCTCCGCCGCCACCGGATGAGCCGCCACCGCCGGAGAAGCCCGAGGACGAGCTCGATGGCGGCGGGCTCGGGATCGTCGAGGCGATGGTGGAGGCCATTGAGGACGAGAAGCCGCCGATGCGATCCGAGAAACTGCCGCTGTTGAAATTGCCGGAATACCAGGCGGGCGCATAGGCCGCCGCGCCTGCAGCCGCCAGCCAGGTTTCGAAGGTTCGACTCCAGGGCTTCTCGACACCGAGCGCCACCGCATAAGGCAACAGCTTCTCGAAATGCTGCGGCGACATCTCTGGCGCGCCCGCCATGTTCATCCGGTCTTTCTCGGCCAGCGTCAGATATTGCCGGAGACCATCGATACCATCCATCATCTTGGCGCCGAGCATGGTCGGGGCGCCCATAATGAAGACGTAGAGCATGTTGAGGAAGACGATGCCGCCGACCGCGAAGAGCATCGGCGTTTCGTGAAGCTCCATCAGCGACGAAAAGAGAGCAAGCGCCAATGAGGAGACGATGGAGAAACCGATGAAGCCGCCAATACCGATCGCCACGACCGACATGATCTTCGAGCCGAGCGAATGGCCGCGCCGGAAAGATTTTGCGAAACCGGCAACGAAGAGTGAGAGGAAGGCGACGACGGCGATCGGGATGATCATCAGCGCGATCGTATCCGGCTGCAGCGAGCCGAAGACGAAGAGGATAATCAGCACCGCAACACTGAGAACGACGCCGCCGGTCACATAACCGGTATTGGCGTTGTAATATTTGCCGCGATGTTCGCGCTCGATCGCCGAGCGGAAATTCTGGCCGACGGATTTCACCCGCTCGCCATTGGCCTTGTCGATGGTGAGCGATCCCCGGCTGCCGACGGCATTCAGCAGGCTCGCCTCGCCCGCCTCGAATTTTTGGCCGACATTGGGCTTGTCGGTGCGGCGGATGACGATCGACTGCTTGAGATCCTCAAGCACGACGAAGCCGCGCACCGCAAGGTTCAGCGCGCTCGCCGACAGCGCCGTCCAGCCCTGGCCGGAGAAGCCCTTGTTGTCGATGTAATTGACCAGCGCCGGAGAGATATTGTCGGGCGCATCCCAGCGCGGCACGACGACACCGCGGGCCGGATCGCGCCCGACCCTCAGCCAAGAGCGGGTGTAATAGAGGAAGACCAGGATGAGGCCGCCGAAGCCGATGAAGTAATCGCGGTTATCCTTCAGCCACCACATGTTCTGATCGGATTCGCTCGGCGGATCGATGGCGCCCTTCGGAAACTTGACGGCGATCGTCAGTCCCTCCTCGGCGTTCAGCGGCTGCGTCGTGGAAAAGACCGGGCGCGTGCTGGTGCCGGAAACGCGGGCGTTCTTGTCCTTCGCGCCGAAGGGGCCGGTGAAGACATTGGTATCGGTGGCGCTGACGCCATCAGGCAGATTGACCGTCGCGGTGGCGGCCATGATCGGAAAGATCCAGCCGTTACCGGTGACGTTCCAATAGAGTTCGTCATGATCGGCGAAATAGCGGATCTGCCGGTTCGTCCTGTAGGTGAAGACATATTGATGGCGGCCGGGCGAAAGCATCACTTCTTCCGAACCGGCATAGATGCGGATGCCGCCGGAGATCGATTCCGTCTTCCAGGGCTCGTCATTGCCGTCACGGGTCACCGAAACGACGTCGAAATCGACGCTGCGGAGGCGGCCGTTCTCATCGGTGAAGGTCAGCGGGAAATCGCGGAAGATGCCGCGGCGGATGCGATTGCCTTCGGCATTGACGGTGATGGTCTCGGCCACCGTCATCGCCCCGCTCTTTTCGAGCCGGATATCGGAATTGAAGGAGGAGATGATCTCCGCGCCGAGTGCCGTGCGCACCGTCAGCGCCATAAACAACGCCAGGCACACGCCCAAAGACCGCAGGATCATTCCACCCTCCCCGATCGCGGCAGCTGCCGCTTTGCTATCTCAACTTTCGTTGGCGTAGGTGACGCCGAGTGCTGCCAGCATGCGCCAATAGGCCGGAACCGTCTTGCCGACGCAATCCGGATCCAGAATGGTGATGCCGTCGATCTTCAGCCCGGCCAGCGCAAAGCTCATGGCGATGCGGTGATCGGCGAAGGTATCGATCGACGCCGGCAGGTGCTGACCGGCAAGCGTCGGATCGGCATTGACGATCAGGTCGTCGCCTTCCTCGCGTGCCAGACCGGCTCGGATCTGCGTCAGACCGGTCGATAGCGCGCGGATACGATCGCATTCCTTGACGCGCAGATTGGCGATGCCGACGAAACGGACCGGCGTGTTGTTGAAGGCCGCGAGAACGGCGAGCGTCGGCACCGCATCCTGCATCTGCGAGCCGTCGATTTCGGCCGGCAGGTTCGGGAACTTTGCGATGACGTCGTAGGCCTTGGCATCCGGCTGCGTGAAGGCGGCATTGGGAACGCCAAGATCGATCTTGCCCGAGGTCAGCACCTCGGCGGCCCAGAAATAGGTCGCGGCCGAAGCATCCGGCTCGATGACGTAGTTGGCGGCGGTGTAGCCGGTCGGCTCGACGCGCCAAGTGACCTCGCTGGTCTTCTCGACCTTGGCGCCGAAGGCACGCATCGCCGAGGTCGTCAGGTCGATATAGCCGAGAGCGCCGATATCCTCGCCGAGCAGCTCGATCGTGACGGACTTGTCGCCACCGGCGGCCATCATCAAGAGGGCCGAGACATACTGGCTGGAGAGGCCGCCATCGATCTCGATGCGGGTGGCATCGAACGTGCCGGTGCCGTTGACGGTCACCGGCGGGCAGCCTGTTGCCGTGCTGGCATCAATGCCGAGCGTGCGCAGCGCATCGACCAGCGGGCCGATCGGGCGCTTGCGCATGTGCTGGTCGCCATCGACGACAACGGTGCCATCGACGAGCGCGGCGGCAGCGGTGAGGAAGCGGGTGGCGGTTCCGGCGTTGCCCAGGAACAGCGGTTCCTTCGGCGCCAGCAGCTTGCCGTTGCCGGTGACGACGAAGCTGGTGTCATCGGGCTCGTCGATCTGAACACCCATGGCGCGCAGGGCTTCGGCCATATAGCGGGTATCGTCGCTCTTCAGCGCGCCGGTCAGCCGGCTGGTGCCCTTGGCGAGACCGGCAAGCAGCAGCGCCCGGTTGGTGATCGACTTGGAACCGGGAGGCACCGCGCGGCCTTCGAGCGGCGCCTTGACCGGGATGATGGTGAGTTTCTTGTCTGTACCCATGACGCTGTCTGTTCCGTCCATTGCGCTTGGCCATTCCGCGGCCGTGACCGGCCCTGCTCATAGCAGCTTTTGCGCAAAGGCAAACGTCAGAATTTGACCGTCGGGACGGCGCGATCGGCCTCGTTGGTGATCTCGAAATATTCCTTTTTCTGGAAACCGAACTGACCGGCAACCAGATTGGAGGGGAAGCTCTCGACCTTGACGTTCAGATCACGCGCGGCACCGTTATAGTAGCGGCGGGCCATCTGGATTTCGCTTTCCATGGTTTCCAGCGAGGTCTGCAGCTCGGCGAAGTTCGTGTTCGCCTTCAGATCCGGATAGGCTTCGGCAAGCGCGATGACCCGGCCGAGCGCCTGACCCAGCAGACCTTCCGCCTGCGCCCTGCCCGCAACGTCACCGGCGGGAACCGCCTGCGCCTTGTTGCGCAACGCGACCACCTCTTCCAGCGTGCTCTTTTCGTGGGTGGCGTAGCCCTTGACCGTCTCGATCAGGTTCGGGATCAGATCGGCACGGCGCTTCAGCTGCACATCGATGCCTGACCATGCCTCCTCAGCCATCTGACGGGCACGGACGAGGCCATTATAGATGAAAATGGCATAGAGGGCGATCAGGACGATCAGGCCAAGTATGATGTACATGAAAGAGCTCCCATTCGGCTGGGAAATAGGCTAGCCGCTTCGGCAACCAAAGTCATGAGACAGGTGCAACTCTATACAGAGTTTTGCGGCGCAAGCCATTCGGGCGCATAGGTTTCCATGCCGGTTTCTTTCCGCCACCGATTGAAGCGGCTTGTCCAGCTGGCTTCGACGCCGAGCGCCAAAGCAAAAGGCAGATGACGCTCATAGACCGCGACCGACATCTCAGGACCGGTCGTCTCGCCCAGCAAATACGAACGCAGGCGGGACACCTGCCCTTTGAGCCAGCGTTGCTTAGGCGTAGAAAAGCATGCAAACACAAGCATCAGCACGATACCTGTCAAGTCGGCACCAATAACCGTGAGATAGGGCACTTGATCGCCTGTAACGGGATTTCTAACGATATATACAACTGCGACGGCGGCAATCACCGGAAGACCGATCACCACTCCCAACGTGTTCTTCAGCTGGTGCCAACTCCAGTCGAATTTCGGAAGGCGCTCAGGATGCAACACGGCAGTGACGAGCATCGCCATGACGAGAAGCACACCGCAAATGGCCAAGGCAAAGGTAGTCAACCCAGCAAGATAGGCGACGAAAGCGCCTGCGGCAGCGGTAGGCGCCATCAACCATAAGCTTACATTCAGACGACTGTCGCGTAGCGCCCGATATTCTTCAGCGACAGACTGCTGGAAAGCAGAACCATATCGATCGAGAACATCCCTGAGCGCGGTATGGCCTTTTCTCCAGGCCCTATCCCGCACACAGGCCATCGCCGATTTCATTGATGGCGGGGCCGAAGGCATTCGGCGCCTGCTTCGGCTGATGCCCTTTGTCATATCAAAGACATCGGCCTGCTCTCCGAGTTCCGTGAGTCTCAATTTTCCCATGATCGCGAGCGCACAAATGGAGGCCATCAAACCCGACCTCCGCGCTTGAGGCGCTTGATTGTGATAGACGAAGCCTGCAAGGCCGGGGGAGACGCCTTCAATCAAGTCTCGCCCGTCTGCATCAACACGCACGGGCGCTGTACGAAACGTCAATCGCAACACCAGGAAGGTGAAAACAAAAAGAGGGCCAAGCAGGCTAGCAAACGAAAGCAACTGATCGGAGACCCACCACCATGCCCGGTATCCAGATCCAGCCGGCGCGAAAGTACCCTTCGGATACTCTATCTCGATATCTGGAGGCGGGAGCCGGCTTTGACGGGCAGGAAAATAGACAACCAATTTGCCTTCGCTATCGAGCGTGACGTCGTACGACGCCGACGCAGCCGAAGGACGCTTTACCCCACCCTTCGGCACTTCGAAGGTCAACGATTTGCTTCCATTCTGATCATGTATACTGGCCATGTACGCCGGAAGAACGAGAATCTGCCGATCGTTCTCGTCGTGCACGAGACGATCGAGCTTGTAGTCGATGGCTATCTTCATGGGCCCGATGGGCAGATCCGAATGGCAATGACGGCAGTGCCGTCGGCCGACATAAACCGAATGACCAGGCAAACCGTTTTCTATCGAATAGTATTCATCCTCGCCGTCTCTTCGCGCTGCCAGAAGCTGAAGATCCCGCCAATGCGATCCCGTCGCATTAAAAAACCGTTCTGGAATGTCGACGTAGACCCCGCCGTAGTTGTTTCGGTCTCTGACAAGAATCCCGAACGTCTCGCTTGCTACGGCCGTACCATCAGTTCCGATCCGGACCTTTGCATTGGCCGACGTTATCATGAATTCCCGCTTGAAATCGCTGCATCCCGTCAATGCTATCAACGCAATAATCGACGCCAGCCAGACGGCTATCTTTACGGGCCGACAGGCTATGAGCCCGGTAGTCGGGGCGATATTGCGCATCAATAGAGGCACCGAATCTTGCGAGAAATCTATATTAGCAAGAGACCGCCCCGCGGGGCATTTTGCAACTTCGATTGCGCCCGCCTAACGCAAGCGTATCAGGCGGCGTCTTTCGCCAGGTTCACCCCACCGGCATCCGTCAGCAGAAACGCTTCGCCGCAGGCCTTGGCCAGCGTGCGGACGCGCAGGATGTAGCCCTGGCGTTCGGTGACCGAGATCACGCCGCGGGCATCGAGCAGGTTGAAGACGTGAGACGCCTTGATGCACTGGTCGTAAGCCGGAAAGACACATTTGTGGAGGCGGTGATTGTCGCTGTCGCCGGGGGCGCCGGCGGCGAGAAGCGCCTGGCATTCCTTTTCGGCATCGATGAAGTGGCGATGCAGCATCTCGGTATTGGCGAATTCGAAATTGTGGCGGGAATATTCCTGCTCGGCCTGCAGGAAGACGTCGCCATAGCTGATCTTCTCATCGCCATCGCGGCCGTTGAAGTTCAGGTCGTAGACGTTGTCGACGCCCTGGACATACATGGCGAGGCGCTCGAGACCGTAGGTCAGCTCACCCGCGACCGGCGAGCATTCGAGACCGCAAACCTGCTGGAAATAGGTGAACTGCGAGACTTCCATGCCGTCGCACCAGCATTCCCAGCCGAGACCCCAGGCGCCCAGCGTCGGGCTTTCCCAGTCGTCTTCGACGAAACGGATATCGTGCAGCAGCGGATCGAGGCCGATCGCCGCCAGCGAGCCGAGATAAAGCTCCTGCAGGTTCGGCGGGTTCGGCTTCAGGATGACCTGATACTGGTAGTAGTGCTGCAGGCGGTTCGGGTTTTCACCGTAGCGGCCATCGGACGGGCGGCGTGACGGCTGGACATAGGCAGCCTTCCACGGCTTCGGGCCGAGCGCGCGCAGCGTGGTTGCCGGATGGAACGTACCGGCGCCGACTTCCATGTCGTAAGGCTGCAGAACCGCACAACCCTTGTCCGCCCAGTAATTATGCAGGGTGAGGATCAACGCCTGGAAGGAGCGCTTCGGGTTCATATGGTCGGGGATCGATGCAGACATTGGAAGTCACCGGTTGCTTATTTTGCCGGGACAGGTGCCACGGCGGGGGACAAGGGTCAAGGCTTTTGAATTTGACCCTGCGCCTCATTCTTCGCAGCCGCCTTGAATGGATTTGTTATCGTCAGGCGGCTCTCGATCACGAGCCCATCGTGCATGTCTTCCGAATAGAAGCACTCGCATTGAGTACGAAGCGCCGCAGTTATCATGGCGGCATCGTAGAAGGAAAGATTATACCGGGCGGCAAGTACGACGGCCTCCTGAGATAACGTCTCGTCGACTGCGACGACAGCCGCCGCAACAGTCACGACGTTTTGCAGCAGCTCCCCAATATCCTGCCACGACATGCCGAGCTTCTTGTGAGCGGCATTAGCGAACTCATTGAGCGCCTGAGCGCTGATAATGAACGGCCGCTCAAGAAGCTCACCAGCCACCATGGACTTTGGGTCGTCGCTGACCGCGTAAATCAGGATGTTGGTGTCGAGGAAATGCGGCGAGATTGATCTCATCGCTGATTTGCTTCATCCCGACCGAACTTCCAGCCTTCCGGCAGCTTGATTTTGAGCGACCGGATTTTCGCGAGTGCTGTGGAGCGCGTATCGTTGCGCTCAATCTCGAAGGAGCGGTCACCGGCAATCCTGATCGCGATGTCATCGCCTTCTCTCAGGCCCAGCGCGTCGGCTACTGCTGACGGGATCCGTACAGCAAGACTGTTACCCCATTTCGCAACCTGCATGACCGTACTCCATGATATACATTAAGAATGTATATCATTATATGACGCTAAAAGCTACTCCTCCTCCCGCTTCACCCGGTACTCCCCCGTCACCGGATCCTTCACCAGCGTACCGACAGCGCCCGTCTGGCGTTCCTTTTCGGCGCGGCGGGATTTTTCCTGCAGGCGCTGGGCGTCGGAGATGAAGCGGCGGTAGAGCCACCAGCCGGCGCATATCAGGATGATAATCGTAAAAAGCTGCGCCATTGCCCCCTCGTTTCGCCCCTTCTTATAGTCCGAACCGGCTCCACAATGCCTTTTCTTCGGCCGCTTCGACAAGTCCCGTCGCGAGACCGGATGCCGCACCATCGAGCGACATGCTGGAGATGCCGGGAACGCGGCGGCCGAAGAGACCGCGGGCGGCGGTGACGAGTTCCAGCTTGGTCTTGTGGCCGTAGCGCTTCTTCAGCTCCTGCCGCATGTCACCAAGGCCGTCGATCAGGCCGAGTTCCAAGCCGCGGGTTCCGGTCCAGAACAGGCCGGAGAAAACCGTCTCGTCATCCTTCAGCTTGCCGGCGCGGCGCTCGCGCACCATCGCGATGAAGACCTGATGGATCTCGAGCTGCAGGGTCTTCAGATATTCGATGTCCTTTTCCTTCTCCGGCTGGAAGGGATCGAGGATCACCTTGTTTTCGCCGGCGGTATAGACGCGGCGCTCGACACCGATCTTCTTCAGAAGCTCCGGAAAGCCGAAGCCGCCGGAGACGACGCCGATCGAGCCGACGATCGAGGTCGGGTCGGCGATGATCTCGTCACCGGCCAGCGCGATCATGTAACCGCCAGAGGCCGCGACATCCTCGACGAAGACCAGCACCTTCTTCTGCTTCTCGCGGGCGAGCTCGCGGATGCGGGTGAAGATAAGACGCGACTGCACCGGCGAGCCGCCCGGCGAGTTGATGGAGATCGCGACAGCCGGTGCATCCTTCACGGAGAAAGCCTTTTCCAGCATCGGCGCGACCGAGGCCAGATTGAGTGCCGGGCGGAACTGGTTGCCGCCGTTCATGATGGCGCCCTGGAGCCTGACGACGGGAATAACCACCCCTTCCTTTCGGAAGCGCTTCGGCATCAGCTTTCTCAAAAATCCGGCCATTTCAAATCCTTCTTCGCGTTTCGGCGTCGCAATCCATGTATGCAGCGGAACGGCAAACGCAATGGGTGCATTCCGAAAAGACCCGGAATGCAGGCGAATGACCGTTGTTGCGATTTCTTGTTGCGAATGACTTGCATTATCATTCTAATCGGTCATAGTGCGAGAATAGGAAACAGGTGGAAATGACATGGATGTTTTGAATCCGCAGAGAAAAGGCGGCTGGCGGTTCGACCGCGAGGAGGCTTCGCTCTCCGACGTCTATCGCAGCGTCAACACAAGACGCGACGGATCGAAACTCCGCAGGATCGCCGCCTTCGCCGGTCCGGGCTACATGGTCGCGGTCGGCTATATGGACCCCGGCAACTGGGCGACGTCGCTCGCCGGCGGCTCAAAGTTCGGCTATGCGCTGCTGACGGTGGCGCTGCTGTCGAACCTGATGGCGATCGTGCTGCAATCGCTTTGCGCGCGTCTTGCCATCGCTTCCGGCCGAGATCTGGCGCAGGCCTGCCGCGATGCGTTTCCGAAGTGGGTTTCCATTCCACTCTGGGCATTCGCGGAAATCGCCATCATCGCCACCGATATCGCCGAGGTGATCGGCACAGCGATCGGCCTCAACCTGATCTTCGGCGTGCCGCTGGAACTCGGCGTGCTGATCACCGCACTCGACGTCTTCCTCATTCTCTATCTGCAGAAAATGGGTTTCCGCTGGGTCGAGGCCTTCATCATCACCCTGCTCGGCGTCATAGCCGTCTGCTTCGGCGTACAGATCCTGCTCGCCGATCCGCAGTGGGGCGCCGTGCTGACCGGCTTCTTCCCGACGACCGAGATCGTCACCAATCCGGAGATGCTCTATCTGGCGCTCGGCATCCTTGGCGCCACCGTCATGCCGCATAATCTCTACCTGCATTCCGGCATCGTGCAGACCCGCGACTTCGGCCACACGCTGCCGGAAAAGCGCGAGGCGCTGACGTTTGCGACGATCGACTCGACGGTTGCGCTGTGTTTCGCGCTGCTGATCAATGCCTCGATCCTGATCCTGGCCGCTGCCGCCTTCAATGCCAACGGCCAGACTGACGTGGTGGAACTCGGCGAAGCGCATTCGCTGCTGGCGCCGCTGCTCGGCCTTGCGATTGCCCCGACGCTGTTCGGTATCGCCCTGCTCTGCTGCGGCCTGAATTCGACGGTGACGGCAACGCTTGCCGGCCAGATCGTCATGGAAGGCTTCATCAAGATGAAGGTGCAGCCATGGGTGCGCCGTCTCGTCACCCGGGCGATCGCCATCATTCCCGCCGCCTTCGTCACCATCTGGTATGGCGATGCGGGGACGGCGGAACTGCTGATCCTTACGCAGGTGGTGCTCAGCCTGCAGCTCTCCTTCGCTGTCTTCCCGCTGGTAATGTTCACCGCCAGCAAGGCGAAGATGGGCGAGCTCGTGGCGCCCCGCTGGCTCTCGGCAATCGCCTATCTGATCGCCATCGTCATCGCCGGGCTGAATATCAAGCTGCTGCTGGATTTCGTGATCGGCTAACCTTCATGACGCAATTGCCATAACTGCGACCGATTTTCTTGAAAGCGACCAAGGCAAGGTCATTGCACGATCCAAGCAGTTCTTGGCGGCTGCCGAGACCCTTATGCGATCCTCAGAATATGAGGATCGCCCGAAGCTGCTGTTAGCGCCAACTCTGCACCTAGCTGCGCATGGCATCGAGCTGTTGCTCAAGTTCCCTCACTTTCGAGCAGGAATGTCCGCAGGCGCTGTCGGATCTGCTTATGGCCATGATCTAAAGAAGCTGTGGGCCGATGAACGCGCTCGAACAATCAGGGAGCTAGCTAAAGATAGCGCAGTATTGGCCTGGGAAGCGGCGCGCGAAAGCGCTCGATGGGACGACGACTTCCGTGGCAGCCCCGAAGAACTTGTCGAGGAATTTCTATCCCGGCTTGCCGAACTGCATGGCAAAGACACAAACTTTGGCCTTCGCTACCTGCTTCCTGCGGCCGCAACCGGACCAAGGCCTGGGCTAATCGTTGACACATTTCTGGATGTCTCAGATCGGGTCCTCAAGAATCCGAGTCTGGCAGACCCTATGCGTGAGTTCTAAAGCCGCTCATAGGCCGCGCGGCCGTTGTTGAAATCATCGACGAGAGGGGAGAACTTGTGGCTCCCCTCTTCGTGCATGATCAGCGGCGCGCGCAGCGACAGCCGCGCCCGCGAACCCTTGATCGCGGTCACCAGGATGCGGACCGCGTTTTCGCCCTGGCGCGGATGGATGGCGGTGATCTCGATGCCGCCGAAGCGGCGGCCGCAGGAGGCGATGATCTCGGCGATCGATTCCGGGCGGGCGATCAGCGACAGCTGGCCGCCGGGGATCATGATGGCGCCGGCGGTGCGGATCCAGCTCTCGAACAGTCCTGATGTCATCGCATGCGCTTCCGCCTTCAGGGCATCGGGCGTCTTGCGGTCGCCTGCATCGTTGAAGGGCGGGTTCATGATGACGTGGTGGAAGACCTCGTCGAGCAGCCCGGCGTCGTTGCGGGCCTTGGCGGTCAGCGTCACATCGGCTTCGACGACGGAGACACGGCCCGCCATATGGGCATTGTCGGGCAGCGCGATACTGCGCCTCGCATAATCGGCCATTTCGGACGAACGCTCGAACAGCACGGCTTGCGCCTTCGGCAGTCTCGACGCCACCGCAAGACCGGCCGCCCCGGCACCCGCTCCGAGATCGGCGACCTTCATAGTCCTGTCGTCGGCAACCAATGCGGCGAGCAGCATGGCATCCATGCCCGAGCGATGACCCCGGCCCTTCGGCTGGACGATATGGAAGCCGCCGCGGTGGAAGGCATCGATCGTTTCGGAAACCGCTGGCGCCATCGGCTCACTTTTCCGCGCGCAGCTCGTCGGCCAGACCGGCATCGGTGAGGATGCGGCGGGCCTGGGCGGCGCGCTCGTCGTCAACCAGCAGGCGGCGCGGCAGCATGCCGAGCGAACCTTCCAGAATGCTCATGCCCTGATCGGCCACGAAGCAGTGAATTCCGGCGTCCTTTAACAGGCTCTCCGCAAAAGAGAGCAGGACGGGATCGTTGGCGCGGATAAGTTCATGCATTTGCGGTCAATTCCGTTTCAAATTTGCGCTACGCGACAATTCACCCCTTGCCGCTTCTCCCGCCCCTTTCTATTGTCGAACTCAATGAGTGAACAGGAGTCCGGGTCGTTGGGCGTGGTCATACCGCTTGAAGAAAGCAAAAACAAACTGGCATCCGTCAAGCCGCTGGTCGATTTGACAAAGGCGGATATGGATCGGGTGAACCAGCTTATCCTTTCCAAGGCCGGTTCCGACGTACAGATGATCCCGGAGGTTGCCAACCACCTGATCTCCTCCGGCGGCAAGCGTCTGCGCCCGATGCTGACGCTCGCATCGTCCTGTCTGTTCGGCTACAAGGGCGAAAACCACATCAAGCTCGCGACCTCGGTCGAATTCATGCACACGGCAACGCTCTTGCATGACGACGTGGTGGACGAAAGCGATCTGCGCCGCGGCAAGTCCACCGCCCGCACCATCTGGGGCAACCAAGCCAGCGTTCTGGTCGGCGACTTCCTGCTCGGCCAGGCCTTCCGCATGATGGTCGATGTCGGCTCGCTCGATGCGCTCGACGTTCTCTCATCGGCTGCCTGCGTCATCGCCGAGGGCGAAGTGCTGCAGCTTTCCGTCGCCAAGAACATGGAAACCACCGAGGACGACTATCTCTCGGTCATCCGCGCCAAGACGGCGGCTCTCTTTGCCGCGGCGGCCGAAGTCGGCCCGATCGTTGCCGAGGCCGGCAAGTCCGGCCGCAACGCGATGAAGTCCTACGGCATGAATCTCGGCCTCGCCTTCCAGCTGGTCGACGATGCGCTGGATTACGGCGGCAAGGCTGCTGATCTCGGCAAGAATGTCGGTGACGATTTCCGCGAGGGCAAGATCACCCTTCCTGTTATCCTGGCCTACCGCCGCGGCACGCAGGAAGAGCGCGCCTTCTGGCGCGATGCGATCGAGGGCGGCAACAGCACCGATGCGAACCTCGAAAAGGCACTCGGCCTGATCACCAAATACGGCACGCTGAACGATACGATCGCCCGGGCGGTCCACTATGGCACGATCGCGCGCGACGCCCTGGCGCCGCTTCCGGATACGCCCTGGAAATCGGCCATGATGGAAGTCATCGACTTCTGCATCGAGCGCGTCAACTAATCAAAGGTCTTTGATCGCGGGCTGATTTTGTTGCAGGGCCGCTTCAAAAAAGCCATCCTGTTGTGAATCAGTCATCGCAGCTGATTTCGCGGCCGGAGCTTTGCCGGCTGCATTGAAGAGAGGTTTTCTAATGCGGCAGAGATTTGCCATCCGTCTTCTTTCGAGCGCAGCCCTTGCAGCCGTCCTTTCGCTCGGCGCATTGACCGGCGCGCATGCCGAAGACGCGGCGAAGACGGAAGAAGCCAGCCCGACCGTGATGTTCGATCCGGATACGGTTTCCACCTTCTCCGGTGCCTTCCTTGCTGCCCGCACCGCCGATGTCGATCACGACTACAAGACGGCAATCGAGCTCTACAAGAAGGCGCTGCAGATCGAGCCGGGCAATCCGGAAATCCGCCAGCGCCTGATGATCTCGCTGCTGCTCAGCGGCGATTTCAAGGAAGGCGTCAAATACGCCAACGAACTTAAACTCGACCCGAGCATCGAGCGCGTGACGACGGTCGTGCGCAGCATGGATGCCGTCAGCCGCGGCGACTACAAGGGCGCCGAAGCGATCCTGAAATATGATGGTCCGAACGATCTGGACCGGATGATGAACGACCTGCTGTCAGCCTGGTCGCGCCTTGGCGCCGGACGCGGCAAGGAAGCGCTGGCGATGGTCGAGAAGATGAAGGGACCGGACTGGTTCCGCATCTTCCAGAACTACCATGCCGGCGCGATCGCCATCGTCAACGGCAATATCGCCTCCGCTCGCAAGCATCTGAACGATGCCGTGCTCGACAAGGATGGCGGCGCGACCGCGCCCGACACTTTCATGCGCTCGATCATGGCGCTGGCACGCCTCGAGGCATCGCAGGGCAATAAGCAGAAGGCACTGGATGCCATCTCCGTCGGCGATAACCTGCTGCCGAACTATGCGCCGCTGAAGGCGCTGCGCCAGAGCATCGAAAGCGGCGAAAAGCCGAAGCAGCAGGTCGAGAACGCTGCACAGGGTGCGGCTGCCGTGCTCTTCTCCGTCGGCGCCGCGCTGAACCGCGATGGTGCCGAAGACATCGTTTCGCTCTACCTGCAGACCGCCAATGCGCTTGATCCCGACAGCCCCGATACGCTGGTTCTGCTCGGCGGCATTGCCGAGAAGCAGGAACAGATGGACCGCGCCATCGAGTTCTATCAGAAGGTTCCGGCGGATTCGCCGATGCGCCGCATCTCGGAACTGCAGCTCGGCCTGGCGCTCGCCCAAGGCGGCAAGGTTGACGAGGCCCGCAAGCATCTGCAGCAGCTGATCACCTCCGACCCGAGCGATATCCGCAGCTACCTCGCCTATGGCAGCGTCCTCTCGGACGCCAAGGACTATCCGGCGATGGCAGCCAATTACGACAAGGCCGTCGAGGCAATCGGCGCGCTGCCGGGCCGCTCCGACTGGACCGTGTTCTTCCAGCGCGGCATCGCCTATGAGCGGCTGAAGAAGTGGGATCAGGCCGAGCCGAATTTCCGCAAGGCGCTGGAGCTCAATCCGGACCAGCCGCAGGTTCTGAACTATCTGGGCTATTCCTGGATCGACATGAACAAGAACCTCGACGAAGGCCTGACGATGATCAAGAAGGCCGTCGATCTGCGCCCTGACGACGGCTACATCATCGACTCGCTGGGCTGGGCCTACTACCGCCTCAACCGTTTCGACGACGCCGTCGGTGAGTTGGAGAAGGCCGCTGAAATCAAGGCTGGCGACGCGACGATCAACGACCACCTCGGCGACGCCTACTGGCATGTCGGCCGCAAGCTCGAGGCCGTCTATCAGTGGAACCGGGCGCTGAACTCGCAGCCCGAGGAAGCCGAGATCCCGAAGATCAAGGACAAGATCGCCAACGGCCTGAAGCCCGAGAACGACGACGCCAAGTCTGCGGACAAGAAGCAGCCGGACCCGGCGCCGGTCGCTCCGCCGCCTGTCGACAAGAAGTCCTGATAGCGCATGCCGGATGCGGAGAGCCGCCGTTTCACGGTGACTGAAGACGCGCCTGCGAAAATCAATCTGGCCCTGCATGTGACGGGCCAGAGAGACGATGGTTACCATCTGCTCGACATGCTGGTGACCTTCACGGCGCATGGCGACCGGCTGAGCTTTACTTCTGCCGATAGAGACGGCTTTACCTTGGGCGGGCGCTTTGCCGCTGACCTCGGCGGCGAGCCGGGCAGCAATCTGGTACTGAGGGCGCGCGATCTTCTGCGTCAGGCGGTGCTTGCCCAGGGCGGCCATGCGCCCGCCGTTACCATCCGTCTTGAGAAAAACCTACCCATCGCTTCAGGGATCGGTGGCGGCTCGGCCGATGCGGCTGCGGCGCTGCGCGGATTGCAGCGGTTCTGGAATGTCCGCGTACCCGCCGATCAGCTCGCCGCGCTGGCGCTGCAGCTTGGCGCCGATGTGCCGATGTGCCTGGAAAGCAGGCCGCTGATTGCCCGCGGCATCGGCGAGGAGATCGAGCGCGTCGCCCTCCCCCGGCTGTTCCTGGTTTTGGCCAACCCTTTGAAAGCGGTTTCGACTCCTGCGATTTTCCGGCTGCTGACGGAGAAGAACAATCCGCCGCTCGACCTTTCTGGCGACTGGATGCAGGCGATTGCCGCCAACCGCAACGACCTCGAGCCGCTGGCCCGCAGCCTGACCCCTGAGATCGGCAAGATCGCCGGGCTACTTGCCGATTGCGGCGCCGCGCTCGTGCGCATGTCCGGCTCCGGCGCCACATGCTTTGGCATCTTCCCCTCCCTTGCGGCGGCTGAAGCGGCCGAGCAGCAGCTTCACAGGCTGCGGCCGGACTGGTATTTCCAGGCAACGGAAACAGCCGCGGGAGAGTGACATGCCTGGCATAGACGAAAACCGCCCGTTCATCCCCGTCGGCATCGCCGTGCTGACCGTCTCCGATACCCGCAGCCTGGAGAACGACAAGTCGGGCGATACGCTGGCTGCCCGCATCGCCGAGGCTGGTCACAAGCTCATCGACCGCGCCATCGTGCAGGATGACAGACAGGCGATCGCAGCGCGCGTAAAGGCCTGGACGGAGACCGACGGCATCGACGTCGTCATCACCACCGGCGGAACCGGCTTTACCGGCCGCGACGTGACGCCTGAAGCGCTGGAGCCGCTGTTCGAGAAGCGCATGGACGGCTTCTCGGAGGTGTTTCACCGCATCTCCTATGACAAGATCGGCACCTCGACGATCCAGTCACGCGCCACCGCAGGCGTTGCCAATGCCACCTTCATCTTCGTGCTGCCGGGCTCTCCCGGCGCCTGCAAGGATGCCTGGGACGGGATATTGAAGGCACAGCTCGACTACCGGCACATGCCCTGCAATTTCGTGGAGATCATGCCGCGGCTCGACGAGCATCTGAAGCGCGGCGGCTGATTCCCGAGGCTTAGCGCGCCGCGCGCGCCACCCAGGAAGGAATCAATTCACTGGAAAGCTGCCTGAGCTTCTGCCCCTTGGGAAATTCCGACAGCCGCATGCCGCTCTTTGCCGAGGCGATCGCCTGGTTCTTGGGGACAAGATAGGCAAGCTCCAGCGGCGGCACCGAGCGGCCGAGACGCTGCAGCAGCGGACGGCGATAGGCACGCGAGGCGGTGAAGCGGGCGGGCAATCTGTTCAGCGCCACATATTCGGCGATCTCGTCGATCCAGCCAGCCTGCGGGCGTGCGCCGGGCTCGACGAAGAGCAGCCATTCGCCACGCGCCGAGCGCAATATGTCATTGATATCCCACTCAGAATGAAAGCGGCAACCGGCCGCGTCCGCCACCCGCGAAGTGCCGTCTCGCGAGCCGTGATCAAGCACCACGACATCGCTGACAAGGCCTTCGACCGCGCCTGCAACCAGCACCGATAACGTCTGCGCCAGCTCCGGTTCCTGATCCTGGCACTCGAGAACAACTGTCAACATTGCCTATTTATAATGCGCCGCACAAAACTTTGCCAGCGCGACTTTCCTCATTTTGTTCTTGCATTGTTCTCTTTTTCTGATTAGGAATTTAATCATCAAGAACGGGCGAAGGCAACGCCTCCGCTGCGGGAGAATCCGATGAACGAACAGTCCCTTGCAGGGCAGGCCGCGTTCGCGCCTGCCAACACGGCAGATATTGCCGAAGCGCTGATCGCCCAGTCTGGCCTGCGCGTGGATGCCGAACGCCGCCGCGGACGCGGTGCCGGGCTCAATCCCGGCGGTCGGTTCGAGCCGCAGAGCCGCGAGGCCTTCGACGACGGCTGGCAGACGCTGGAAGAACTGCCGCCCTTCAAAACCGAAGTGCAGATCGAAAAGCCGCGCACCGCGATCACCCGCAACGAGTCGCCCGACATTCCCTTCGACCGGTCGATCAACCCCTATCGCGGCTGCGAGCATGGCTGCATCTATTGCTTCGCCCGGCCGAGCCACGCCTATATGGGGCTTTCGGCGGGGCTTGATTTCGAGGCCAAGCTCTTTGCCAAGCCGGATGCCGCCAAGCTTCTGGAACGCGAACTTGCAAAGCCCGGTTACAAGCCGCGGGTAATCGCGATCGGCACCAATACAGATCCCTATCAGCCGATCGAGAAGGAATGGCGCATCATGCGGCAGATCCTCGAGGTGCTCGACAAGGCCAATCATCCTGTCTCGATCGTCACCAAGTCGGCGATGATCATGCGCGATATCGATATCCTGAAAAGCATGGCGGAACGCGGCCTGGTGCGCGCCTCGCTGTCGGTGACGACGCTCGACCGCAAGCTTGCCCGGACCATGGAGCCGCGCGCCTCGACGCCGCCACGACGGCTGGAAGCGATCCATGCTCTGAGCGACGCCGGTATCCCGACCTCCGTCATGGCCGCCCCTGTGATCCCGGCGCTGAACGACCACGAGATCGAACGCATTCTCGATGCCGCGCATGCTGCCGGTGCGCGCGAGGCGGGCTATGTCATCCTGCGGCTGCCGCTGGAGGTCTCGCCGCTGTTTCGCGACTGGCTGCTGCAGCATTACCCGGATCGCTACCGGCACGTCATGTCGCTGGTGCGCTCGATGCGCGGCGGCAAGGATTACGACGCCGATTTCGGCAAGCGGATGAAGGGTGCCGGCCCCTACGCCTGGCAGATTGCCCGGCGCTTCGAGATGGCCACCAAGCGGCTCGGCATGGTCAGGCGCAGCATGCCGCTGCGCGACGATCTCTTCGTGCCGCCTGACGGCAGCGGCGTGCAGCTGTCGCTGCTTTGAAGCTTCCCGCCCGCTGGCACGGGCGCGAGGAGAAACGGCACGTCCGTTTCGAACGGCAGGCAGACGATGCCTGCTGAGGAATTACCCGCAGGAGACCGCCGCCCTGGTCTCTTGCACGCCGCGAATGGGTCCCCTGCCCCTTCGCGGTCCTAGCCCCCGGCCCCGCCGCCCTGTTCCGGGGGCTTGCAGGAAATCGGGTTGGCGTGCGAGGTTCAGCCGCATGAAACGTCGCACGCCACCCGATTCTCCTCTGCTTTTCGAAGACGCGCCGCTCACTCCGGATTTCAAGCTGGAACTGAAGGCCCGCAAGGCCGGTCACTGGCCGGTTGCCGGTGCCGACGAAGCCGGGCGCGGTCCTCTGGCTGGTCCGGTTGTGGCCGCCGCCGTCATCCTCGATCCCAGACGCATTCCCGAGGGGCTGAACGATTCCAAGCAGCTCTCGGCGGGCAGGCGCGAGGAGCTGTTCGTGCAGATCCTGGCGACGGCGACAGTCTCGATCGCCTCGTCGAGCGCCACCCGCATCGACGTTACCGATATCCGCAAGGCGAGCCTCGACGCGATGCGCCGTGCCATCTGCGGCCTTTCCATTCCCGCCGCCTACGTGCTGACCGATGGTCTCGACGTGCCCCAAGGGCTCGACTGTCCCGGACAGGCGGTGGTCAAGGGCGACGCGCGCTCCGTCTCGATCGCTGCCGCCTCGATCGTCGCCAAGGTTACCCGCGACCGGATGATGACCCGCGCCCACCTCGTCTTCCCCGACTACGGCTTTGCCGCCCATGCCGGCTACGGCACGGCCCAGCACCGCGCGGGGATCGAGCAGCACGGCCCGTGTTCGCTGCACCGGATGACGTTCAGGCCGCTCAGGAAGGACGGGGCGGAGCTTGCGGTGACGCAGGAGATGCTTGGGGATTGAGGGGCAGTGCGCCCGGAGGCGCCGCCTCATCCGCCCTGCTGCTACGGACCCCGCTGCGGGGATCGACCCTAGACACGACCACAGGTGCCACCTCGTGCCGCGGCCACTAACCTCTCCTTCCTCATTCCTGTGCTTGTCACAGGAATCCAGTGCGCCCCAGTCTTGGGGCGCGGGAGACACATGACCCGTCGCGAGCTCGTTTGCGTTATTCACGGCGCGGACGCGCCGTGGCTGGATTCCTGTGACAAGCACAGGAATGAGGGCGGTGGGGAGGGGTTGAGCGAACCCATTGGCTGCCTGCGTTGGCCACGCAGCGCAGGAGGCACAGTGCCACGCTATAATGACTACCAACACCACCAACGCCCAAAAAAAACAAAAAGCCCCGCACGACGGCGGGGCTTTCCAATCCTATCGACCGAACCTTAGTTCAGGCGGGTCTTCACTTCGCCGACGGCGGTCTTGAAGAGATCGGCCTGGACCTTGCCTTCGGCCTTCTGGGCCAGCACGGTCTCGGCAGCGGAGATGGCGAGATCGACGGCGGCTGAACGAACGGCCTTCATCGCTTCGACTTCTGCCTGCTTGATCTTCTGCTCGGAAAGCGCGGTGCGGTTGGCAACGAACTCTTCGGTCTTCTTCTTGGCTTCGGCGGTCAGCATCTCTGCTTCGCGTTCGGCGGCAGCGACGATGTTCGCAGCTTCGGCTTCGGCTTCCTTGCGCTTGCGCTGGTATTCGGCCAGCAGGTGCTGGGCCTCTTCGCGCAGGCGCTTGGCTTCCGCCAGTTCGTTGCGGATCTGATCGGCGCGGTCGTCGAGCGACTTTGCCATCATCCCCGGAACCTTCAGGTAGACGACCAGCAGGATGAAGAGAACGAGGCCGACAAAGGCGAAGAAAGTTGCATCAAGAGCAAATTCCATCGATCAACCCTCCTTCTTGGCGGCTGCGACCGCCGCTGCGACATCAGCTTTGGCAGCGGTGCCACCGATCAGCTGCTGAACGACGGCAACAGCCGTCTCCTCAGCGATCGTGCCGACGTCTGCGAATGCCTTCGCCTTGATATCGGCGATGCGGCCTTCGGCAGCCTTCAGCTTTTCGGCAAGGCTTGCTTCGACAGCGCGGCGGTCGGCTTCAGCCTTGAGCTTGGCGGCATCGCGAGCGGCGGTGCCGATCTGATTGGCCTTGGAGCGGGCTGCGGCGAGTTCGCCTTCATAGGTTGCGACCGCTGCGTCGGCTTCGGACTTGAGGCGTGCTGCCTCGTCCAGATCCTGCGCAAGCCGGTTATGGCGCTGCTCGAGGATGCCGCCGATGCGCGGTGCGATGACCTTTTGCATGAGCACGAAGAAAACAGCGAACGTAATCACCAGCCAAAGCAGCTGGGATGCGTAGGTCGACGTATCGAACGGCGGGAAAACGCCGCCATGATGCTCGCCACCGGCAACGCCGGTTTCGGTATGGACCTCGCCAGCAGCCGGAGCGGCGTGCGGATCCGTACCGGTGGCTGCACCCGTTTCTGCCGTTCCCGCCGGAGCTTCTTCAGCATAGGCCGGGGTCACAAAAAACATGCTCACCTCCAGGTGTACTGCAAATGCAAAGGATCACGGCTTGCGGTCTGCAGGCCGTGATCCTTCAATCCACCGAAATTAAACGGCGAAGAGCAGGAGGAGAGCGACGAGCAGCGAGAAGATGCCCAGAGCTTCCGTAACGGCGAAGCCGAAAACCAGACGGCCGAACTGGCTGTCAGCGGCAGACGGGTTGCGCAGAGCGCCGGACAGGTAGCTGCCGAAGATGTTGCCGAGGCCGAGAGCCGTACCGGCCATACCAAAGCAAGCCAGGCCTGCACCGATGAACTTTGCTGCTTCCGCTTCCATGTTGAACTCCTTGAGATGGTTGTTGCGGCGAATGACTGACGCCCTTTGACGTCGATGTCGTTATCCTTAGTGCCCGCCGGGATGGATCGCGTCGTTGAGGTACATGCAAGTCAGTACCGCGAAGACGTAAGCCTGGAGGAAGGCGACGAGGAACTCGAGACCGGTCAGGGCGACGGTCATGATGAGAGGAAGAATGGCACCGCCGATACCGAGCGCACCAAGGGCTCCGAGCGAGGCGACAAAGCCTGCGAACACCTTGAGCGTGATATGACCAGCGAGCATGTTGGCGAAAAGACGAACCGAGAGCGAAATCGGACGCGACAGGAACGAGATGATTTCGATCGTCACGACCAGCGGCAGAAGAATGCCGGGGACGCCTTGAGGCACGAAGACATTAAGAAAGCCAAAGCCGTGCTTATAGAAGCCGTAGACCAGGACCGTGCCGATGACGAGAAGCGCCAGCGCGAAGGTGACGATGATCTGGCTGGTGATGGTGAAGAAGTAAGGGAACATGCCGAGCAGGTTTGCCGTCAGCACGAACATGAAAAGCGAGAAGACCAGCGGGAAGAACTTCATCCCCTTGGTTCCGGCGCCTTCCTTCAGCATCGAAGCGATGAATTCGTAGGACATTTCCGCGACGGACTGCGAGCGGCCAGGAACGATGGCGCGGTTTGACGTCGAGAAATACAGGAAGCCGGCGGCAACAGCTGCCGAAGCCACCATAAAGAGCGAGGCATTGGTGAACGAGAAATCAATCCCGCCGACTTCGATCGGCACAATCTTCTGGATCAGGAACTGATGAGTCGGATCGTTAGACACCGCTTGTTCTCTCTTCTTTGGCCCGCGGGCGCGGGATCATCATAATGAGCGGAGCGCTGGCGCGCCCTACCCTATTTGCTGCCGTTTCCGTTTCCGGGCTCGGGTTTTGCAACCTTGCCTGCGGCACGGAGAACATTCAAAACACCGGCACAAAATCCGAGAAGCAGAAGAATAATCAAACCCCAAGGCGCCGTGCCGACAAAACGGTCGAGGAGATAGCCAAGCAGAGCACCGACAATGATAGCGGAGATGAATTCGCTCGAAAGCTTCATCGCCTGGGCATAGCCTTTACGGCTTTCCTCGGCGCGGGCCTCGCTCGCCTGTTCCTCTCTCGCCTCTACACGCTTTGCCTTGAGCTCTGCTCCCAGCTGCGCGCGGCGCCTGTCCAGACTTTCTTCCCGGTCATCCGACATGGTTCCTCCTCCTATGCCTCTATCCCCAATCCCGCTACCCCGGTCCTGTGGACGTCAGAGACATGGAATATAGAACCTTTCGGCCCGTTCTGAAGTCGCGCGCAACATAGTTTTAGGGATTGGTATAGTCAAGGCATAGGGCGCCCGCGCTCAGACATAAAATAATCGAGTGAGATCAAATACTTGATCTCAATTTAGGCGGCCTGGCAAAATTCGAGCGGGAGAATCCGCTTTATAGGCGCTGCAAGCTGCAGAGAATCCACAGCTTAGGCAGCTTCCGGTCAGCTCCAGCCGCCGCCATAGGTGCGATAGAAGACATGCAGACCGATGCGGCCGACCTTCTCCATGGTCTTTGCCCATTTCGGACGGACATAGACGGCATGGTAGTGCGTGGCGGAGCCAACCTGCGGCAGCCAGATCTTGCCTGCTGTCACCGCCATCGCCACTTCGCGGGCCATGCGCCAGTGATATTGCGAGTTCACGCGGTCCTTGATGTTGTCGCAGGCAAAGGAGAACTGGCAGCGGTTGCGCCAGTCTTCGTTCTGATAGACGACGCCGCAGATGGTTTTCGGATAGGCCGGATTGCGGACGCGGTTGAGGATGACCTGGGCGACGGCTGCCTGCCCCTTCACCGATTCGCCGCGCGCTTCGAAATAGATGCCGGAAGCCAGGCACTGCTGCTCGGCAGCCGAAAACACCGCCGGCGGCAGAATGCTGGCGGCCCAGGCATGATCCCTGGCACCGATCTGCGGAACGAAGCGGCCGTCATTGGCGCTCTTGTCGGTGAGGATCGAGTCGAAAGGAGACTGGCGCGAATAGTCCGGGGCGGCCGGCGCATAGGCGGTTGCCAGCACATCCGGCTTGTTGTTGTTGACGAGGTCGGCGAGGAAGGTCGGCACCACGGTTTCCGGCTTGACCGGCTCCTTCTTATAGAAGGCCGTGGCGATCTCGATTTCCTTGCCCTTGATCTTCGGCTTCACGAAAGCCGACTTGTCCTTGAGATTGAAGCTGGGTTCGAACAGCAGCTTGGTGCGCTGGAGGATGGAGCCGGCGGTGAAATCCTTCGGCGGCTGCATCTTCTCGACGGCGACGACGCGACCCTTCTTCAGGCTGCGATTGACCCGTTCTTCATCGGTCGTGTCCTCATGCCCCTTCCCTTCGGCGACGAAGGCGACCTTGCGGCCATCGGGCAGAACCATGCCGGCGCCGGCTGCGACCGTGCCGGTAACAATTGGATCGGCGAAGGTGAGTTCCGCCTGATGGATGGAGCCGGCCGGCGAATTGGTCATCACCATGCGCCAGTTCTCGCGGCTCTCATCGAGACCGGCGAGCATCGCGGCTAGATCCGCATGCGAAACGATGCTGGGGAACGCGAGCCACCCGCAGATACCGAAGATCGCGGGTGAAATCCAGTTTTTGGGCAGATAACGCAGCTTGCTGCTGAAAACGCTCTGTCGACGCAACGCCAGACTCCGGAACACGGGACGCATGAACACTGCATTGAAAATCTCTCATTAACCTTGATGCTTGGTTAATTCGCCATCCCGGAATCTATCCGTGAGCATTTTTTCATATAGCGAAACGCAAGAACCCGGCGCGAAGGCCGGGTTCCCTGAATTGCGATCTGGCGCGAGGTCAGATGATGACGTGCGATCCGAGCTCGACCACGCGGTTGGCCGGCAGGCGGAAATAGTCGGATGGATTGGCTGCCGCATTGGCGAGCGCGATGTAGAGGCGGTCCTGCCAGTAAGGCATGCCCGACTTCGCATCCGGCACCAGCTTGCGGCGGCCGAGATAGAAGGAAGTCGACATGATGTCGAACTTCAGCCCGGTCTTTCGCAGCGTCGCCAGCGCCTGCGAGACGTTCTGAGTTTCCATGAAGCCAAACTGGAGTTCGACGCGCGAGAAGCGCTCGGAAATCGGCTCGACCTTGTAGCGGTCGATGCTCGGAACGCGCGGCTTGTTGACGGTACGGATCGTCAGGATGACGTTCTTGTCGTGCAGAACGTGATTGTGCTTCAGATTGTGAAGCAATGCCGCGGGCGCCGATTCCGGATCGCTGGTCAGGAAGATCGCAGTGCCCGGAACATGGGCCGGCGAGTGATCGCTCTTGCGCTCGATCGAGCTGACAAAGGAGGCCAGCGGAATATCGGTGTGGCGGGTCTTTTCGGTGAGGATTGCAGTGCCACGGCGCCAGGTCCACATGATGACGATGAAGGCGGTGGCGATCAGGATCGGGATATAGCCACCGTCGTGGATCTTCAGCAGATTGGCGCCGAGGAAGATCAGCTCAAGCGCAAGCAGCGGCAGCAAAACGATCGCGGCCACCGGGATCGACCAGTTCCAGCGGGTGCGAACGAATTCGAAAGCCATGATCGAGGTGACGACCATCGCGCCGGTGACCGAGATACCATAGGCCGTTGCCAGCGCATCCGAGGTCTTGAAGGTGATGACCAGGAACATGACGCCGAGGAAGAGGACGGCGTTGACCGACGGCAGGAAGATCTGGCCCGTATTGGTTTCCGAGGTGAAGAGGATTTCCATGCGCGGCAGGAAGCCGAGGTTGATCGCCTGACGGACCAGCGAGAAGGCACCGGTGATGACGGCCTGGCTGGCGATGATGGTGGCGCAGGTGGCGAGCACGACGCCGAACGGCAGCGCCCATTTCGGGAACATCAGGTAAAAGGGATCCGACATCGCCAGCGGATTGCCGAGAACGAGAGCGCCCTGCCCGAGATAGTTCAGCGTCAGCGACGGGAAGACCAGCGCGAACCACGCCCACTGGATCGGCCGGCGGCCGAAATGCCCGAGGTCAGCGTAAAGCGCTTCTGCCCCGGTGATCGTCAGGAACACGGCGCCCAGCACGACGATGCCGTAGAAGCCTTCATTCAGCAGGAAGCTGACGGCATAGTATGGGTTGAAGGCGGCGAGAATGCCGTAATCATCCGAGATGTGCGAGATGCCGACCAGCGCCATGACGATGAACCAGATCGCGGTGATCGGCCCGAAGAAGCGGGCCATCGTGCCGGTGCCGCGCGATTGAAAGGCGAACAGCCCGACAAGAATCGCCACCGAGATCGGCACGATATAGGGCGAGGCATTCGGCGCCACGAGCTTGATACCTTCGACCGCCGACAGAACCGACAGTGCCGGGGTGATCATCGCGTCGCCGAGAAAGAGCGCGGCGCCAGTGAGTCCGAGCGCGACGAGGATCGCCGTATGGCCATTGGCCGTTTTCATCAGCAAGGCGAGCAGCGACAGCGTGCCGCCTTCGCCTTCGTTGTCGGCGCGCAGCAAAAGCAGCACGTATTTGAGGGTGACGATAATGGTCAGCGCCCAGATCATCAGCGATATCAGGCTGATGACTTCGAAACGGGTGAGACCATCCTGGGCGACCGGCTTCAGCGCTTCGCGGAATGCGTAAAGCGGGCTGGTACCGATGTCTCCATAGACGACGCCAACGGAGCCGAGCGCAAGATAAAAGAGTTTGCGCGGCGTCATGTGGCGATCGTGCGAATGGCTTTCGTCGGACATGAAGTTACAACAGGCTCCTCAGAGCCAGCCTTTCCATCGGAAAAAGAAAAACGGAATGATGGCGGATACGACCATCAGGCCCAGCGAATAGGGATAACCCGCGGCCAAGTGCAGTTCCGGCATGAATTCGAAGTTCATACCATAAATGGATGCGACGAGGGTCGGCGGCAAGAAGACCACGGATGCGATCGAGAAGATCTTGATGATCGAGTTCTGTTCGATGTTGATCAGGCCGAGCGAAGCATCGAGCAGGAAGGTGATGTTGCCGGCGATGAACGAGGCATGTTCGTTGAGCGACTGGATATCGCGCGACACCGTGCGGCAGAGTTCTTTGGTGTTCTGATCGTGCTGGACGGCAGGCACCGTATAAAAGAAGCTTGAAAGCCGGGAGAGCGATGCGAGGCTATCGCGCACCTTGGAGACCAGCCGGTGGTGGGCAGCGATATCGCGCAGCTTTTCTTCCAGATAGTTTGACGGCTTGCGCACCTTCTTGGCGCGTTCGCCGAAGACATGGGTCGAAAGAATGTCGATGCGGGCAACGGACAGTTCGAGGATCTCGGCGGTGCGATCGACGATCGTTTCGAGCAGCTTGGCGAGCAGGGCTGCACCATTGCGCCACTGTTCCGGCACGCGATGAAGCGCCGCGATGAAAAGCTTGAAGGATTTCGGATGGGCGTAGCGGATGGTGATCAGCCGGTTGCCCGACAGAATGAAGGCAACATCCGTCAGCGTCGGAGATGCGGTTTCGGCCTGCCAGACCAGCGAAGCGGTCATGAACACGTCGTCGCCTTCGGTGTAGAGGCGTGCCGAGGGTTCGATGTCCTTGAGGTCGTCGCGGGTCGGCACTTCGATGCCGATCACTTTCTCGACATAGAGCTCCTCCTCGCGCGTCGGCTCGATCAGATCGATCCACACGACGTCATCCGGAAACTCGTCCATCTTCGACAGATCACGAATCTCGACGGACTTGCAGTTGGAGCAATAGGCGGTGATCAACGGGCCTGTCTCCAGCCGCGCTCGCGCCATGCCATCATCGCCATCATCGAACGCCCTTCCATCACGCGGCTGCCAAGAAGGCAGCGCTGAGGCTGCAAGCCCTGGAGACTAACGGAAACGGATAAAAAAAGTTCATACAACTCCGGCTGCGTCCGGCCGTTTGCCGGGTGCGCATTGTGCTCAACCGCATCGCAGTCACCAATCCTTCAACCGACAAGTCAACTCCGAACATGCAGGCTGGCCGGGAACCCTGGGGCAAAGGCGTCCGTCATCGAGCATCTGCAGAAACCGCCCTCATGGCGACGGCGGGGCATATGACGGAAAGCGGCGAAATAATCAAGACGTGTTACGTGAACTGCGCGTTTTCACCACATTTCCCCCGCAATTTGGGGTATGCGGCACCGCCCGAATCCGGCGTCTGTGCTATTCGAAGACAATTGCAGGCGCCGGACGCTGCGGCTGTCC
Source organism: Hyphomicrobiales bacterium (assembly GCA_900465675.1). GTDB lineage: Bacteria > Pseudomonadota > Alphaproteobacteria > Rhizobiales > Rhizobiaceae > Rhizobium. The sequence continues at coordinate 36,060 of UBJR01000004.1, forward strand.
GCCGACCTCCGCCCAGACCTTAGCAGCGATGTCCTTATAGATACCGGCAACGATGCCGTTCGGCTCGGAAGCCACCAGCGGGGTCCCGGCATCCGACGTTTCGCGGATGTTAATCGTCAGCGGCACTTCGCCGAGGAACGGTACGCCGATGCGCTCGGCTTCCTTGCGGGCGCCGCCATGGCCGAAGATATCGTAGCGGGTGCCGGTATCGGGAGCGATGAAATAGCTCATGTTCTCGACGATGCCGAGAACCGGAACTTCAACCTTCTTGAACATGTTGAGGCCCTTGCGGGCATCGATCAGCGCCAGATCCTGCGGCGTCGAGACGATGACGGCGCCGGCGAGCGGCACCTGCTGGGCCATAGTCAACTGCGCGTCGCCGGTGCCGGGTGGCATATCGACGACGAGAACGTCGAGTTCGCCCCATGCGACTTCGCGCAGCATCTGCATCAGCGCCGACTGCACCATCGGGCCGCGCCAGATCATCGCGGTTTCCTCATCGACGAGGAAGCCCATCGACATGACCTTGAGGCCGTAATTTTCCATCGGGTTGATGATGCGGCCGTCGATCTGCGTCGGACGGCCGGAGATCTTCAGGAGGCGCGGCATCGACGGGCCGTAGATATCGGCATCGAGGATGCCAACCTTCAGGCCATTGGCGAGCAGGCCGAGCGCCAGATTGACTGCAGTGGTCGACTTGCCGACGCCGCCCTTACCGGAGGCGACGGCGATGATCGCACCGATGCCGGGCACGCCGATCTTGCCGCTGCGCTGCTGCTGGGGCTGCGGGGCGTGAGAATGGGAATGGCCGTGGTGATCGTGCTCGGCATGGGATGCGGCCGGACGGGCGGCGGGCGCGGTTTGCGAGGCGGCCTTCTTGTCGGCGGTCAGCGTGACCAGCGCGCCCTTGACGCCCGGCATTTCCTTGATGACGCGCTCGGCGGCCTGGCGCAGCGGCTCGAGTTCCCTTGCCCGTTCGGCAGGCACGGTGATGGAGAAATAGACCTTGGCATCGGAAATGAAGACGTCGGACACCATGCCGAGCTCGACAATATTGTGTTCGAGATCGGGACCGCGCACGGTCTTCAGCGTTTCAAGAACCTGTTCCTTGGTGACCTCAGTCATGCATTCCTCACGCGTATCTTTGCAGACACGTAGATAGTGGAGGGCTGCGCCTTCGCCAAACGAAATCGGCAATGAGGAACGGAAAACGCGCGATCGAATTCCGTTGCGGCCATCTGGTCCGCCAGGCTTTCGCCTCGATGGCCGCAACGGTCTCCCCGAGAACCGGCGCGATCAGACCGACCTAGCGCAATGGCCAAAAATGACCAGAGACAAAATCTCACTAATAATTGGGGGGTGGGCACGATGGCGAAGGCGCCGTCACATAAAAGCAACAACCGCCGCCAGCGACCGGATGCAAGAGAAACGCATCTACAATCGTGGGCGGCGGCTGGCCGAAACGGCGCCATTCTTGGCGCTCTCTTCAAAGTCCCCTCTGGACCTCTGCCAGATAAGAAGCAAGGTGCATGCCAAGTGCTGCGCTTGGCATTGCGCGAGCCCGGCTGTATGGCGTGGGTGACCAGAATGGGCGACGACGATGGAACTGCCGAAGATCTTGCGTGAACGGGTGGAAGCGATGCTTGAGGGCCAGCCGCTGGATGCGCTGAAGCGTGCTTCGGCGCGCCTTTCCAGCCGCTATCGGCAGGAGTTGCGTGATGGCAGCTTTCACATCAGCGACCAGCTTGCGGCCCATGCCTACCTCGCGGCGCGGCTGCCCGCGACCTATGCGGCGATCCGCGCCGCTTTCGAGATGATCGCCGGGGTGCGGCCTGATTTCGAGCCGCAGCGATTTATCGATGTCGGCGCCGGTCCGGGCTCGGCGCTTTGGGCCGCGGCCGATTGCTGGCCTGCGATTGGCGAAGCGACGATGGTGGAAGCCAGCACCGCGATCCGGCAGACGGGACAGAGCCTTTCGGAGGGTCTCGATTTTCCCGTGAGCTGGGTGGATGGCAATCTTCTCAAGGAGTTACCCTCACTGCCGCCTGCCGATCTCGTCACGCTTGCCTATGTTCTCGACGAGATCGAGCCGCACCAGATCGCTCCATCGATCGGCAAGCTCTGGGCCTTGACCCGCGACACGCTGGTTATCATCGAGCCCGGCACGCCGGCCGGTTGGGACAGGATCCTGGCGGCTCGCGACGTTCTGCTTTCCAAGGGCGCACATATCGTTGCGCCCTGCACCCACGCCCTCGACTGTCCGATCGCCGCACCGGACTGGTGCCACTTCTCCCGGCGCGTTTCGCGCTCGAAGATCCATCGGCTGGTGAAGGATGCGGAAGTGCCGTGGGAGGATGAGAAATACATCTTCATCGCCGCCAGCCGCTTCCCCGTCGCGCTGCCCGACGCGCGGGTGATCGCCCCGCCACAGGGCTCCGGCAGCGTCATCAGACTGAAACTCTGCCAGGACGACGGACGTGCAGCGGAACAGACATTATCGAAAAGAGATGGGGCCGCTTTCAAATGGGCGCGGCGGGCCGATTGGGGCGATGCCCGTGAAAAGGACAGCGGCTGATCGCGCTGCCCATCTTTGAAGCTTGGTGATGATTTTTTCGGCAGGCTATTTGATCAGCCCGATGCGCAGCGCTTTGGCGACCGCCTGCGTGCGGTTGACGGTATCCAGCTTCTTCGTCGCGCGGTTCAGATAGTGGTTCACCGTATGCTCGGAGAGGCCGAGGATATCGGCGATTTCGGCGCTGGTCTTGCCGGCAGCCGTCCAATTGAGGCAGTCGACCTCCCGGTCGGTCAGCGTATCGGTCAGGCGGTTGTCGAGATTGCGGATCTCAGCCAGCCGGTCGAAGACATGGATGGCGATATAGGAGAGATTGCGCATCTCCTCCGGCGTATAGGGCTCGCGATCGCCAGCGAAGGAAACCGCGCCGCGCAGACCCGAAGGTTCATGCGTCGGGAAATAGGCGCAACGCACCATCCGGAAGCGCTCGAACAGCCCGGCGACCATCGCCGACTTGCCGTCGTCGCGCACCCAGCCTTTTGACGTGTCATGGAAGAACGGTATGGACGAGGTGCGTAACCGGCGCAGCACGGGGCTGTTCATCATCAGCCCTTCCTGATCGTAGAGCGACAGGAGTTCTGCCGGCCAGCTGGTGATGACGGTGGTACTCTGCAGTTCGAAGGATGTGATGGGCGGCAGGTTGAGAACCATGAAGGCACGGCTGCCGAAGGCGTCCGTTACCCGCTTCATGAAGCGGAAGATATCGAACTGGGTCTTCAGACCCGCTATCTCCTGGACATACCCGTCCGTCTGATCGGACGCTTGTGACAAAGCCATCTATTCTTCATCTTCCCGAGCTTGCGGTTCAGATCAACTGCGCTGCTAAATTGCTAAACCTAAAAAGAAAAATATGGTTCCCGGCCTTAAAATGCGCGGCCGGTCGAAACTTGTAACTATTTGACGAACTATCGCAGTTGGTGTGATTCGCCGGCAAATCTCAATATGGTCCTCATCATAAGCATGCTCTTCTTTTGCGTCCACCCGATGAAACCATCACGCCCGCGTTACCGGCGTGGACCAAGCCTGACGCGCATGCCTTCCATGATGCTTCCGGCTGCCTCGCGCACGGGCTCTGCCCATTCCGTCAGCCGCTCCATCGTCAGCCGGTAGGCGGGGCCGGTGATCGAGACGCCGCCGACCAGGCTGCGATCGGGCGTCCAGATCGGCGCGGCGACGCAGCGGATACCCTGCTCGTGTTCTTCCCGGTCGAAAGCGCAGCCCTCCGTGCGGATGCTGGCGAGTTCGGCAAGCAGGCTTTCTGCTGACGCCAGGGTATTTTCGGTGAAGCGCTGAAACGGGATGGCGGCCGCAAGCGCGGCAACTGATGCCTCCGGCAGGACGGACAGAGCCGCCTTTCCGACGCCGGTGCAATAGACCGGCGAGGCATTGCCGATCTGCGAATACATGCGGACGGATTGCTGGCCCTCGACCTTGTCGAGATAGATGATCGAGGTGCCGCGGAGAACGCCGAGATGGACGGTCTCGCCGCTCATCGCCTGCAGGGCGCGCAGATGCGGCTCGGCGATCAGGCGGAATTCGTTCTTCGCCCAGCTGCGGGCGGCAAGATCGAGCAGGCGCAGTCCGGGCGAGTAGCGGCCCTCGCCATCGAGCTCCAGCAGTCCCTCCTCCACCAGATGCCCGAGCTGGCGATGCAGCGTGCCGCGCGGCTGGCCGGCCTGCGCCAATATGTCCGTGAAGCGCAGCGGCCTTTCGGCATGGGTCACCAGATCGAGCAGAACCATGAGTTTGCCGAGCGTTCCGGTGTCGTTTTCGCCTTCGGTGCCTTTTCGCGAGACCATCGATCGCCTACCGTTGTGACCGCCTGCGGTCTTGACAGAGAGGCCAACGTAAATCGATAATTCCACATAGTCAAATTGAGTTCCAAATAATGGAACTACGGGAGGAATGCGGTGACGGGTGTATCGGCACGGTTTCCGGAATTCAGGGATCGGACGGTTCTGGTGACCGGCGGCGGATCGGGCATCGGCGCGGCCATCGTCGAGGGTTTCGCGCGTCAGGGCGCCAAAGTCTCCTTCATCGACATCGCCGAGGACGAGAGCCGCGCGCTTTCCTTGCGCCTGTCCCGTGACAGCGAGCACCCGGTGCATTTCTTCAAGGCAGATCTGCGCGATATCGAGGCTGTCAGGCAGACAGTCGATGCGGTTGTCGCTCAGTCCGGCCCGATCACTGTTCTTGTCAACAACGCCGCCCGCGACGACCGGCATGATTTCGATGCGGTGACGCCGGAATACTGGGACAACAACCAGGCGACCAACCTGCGCCATGTGTTCTTCACGGCGCAGGCCGTGGCGCCATCGATGCGGGAAGCCGGCGGCGGGGCGATCATCAACATGTCGTCGATCGCCTTCCTTTTGAACATGCCGGACTTTCCGGCCTATTCCACGGCCAAGGCCGCCGTCATCGGGTTGACCAAGAGCCTGGCGGGCAAGCTTGGGCCTGACAATATCCGCGTCAACTGCATCCTGCCCGGCATGATCGTCACCGAGCGGCAGATGAAGCTCTGGCTTACCGAAGAGGGGATCGCCAGGACCGTCGAGCGGCAGTGCCTGAAAAGGGTACTGAACGCCGACGCGATCGTCGGTCCTACATTATTTCTAGCATCCGATTGCGCGGCCGCAGTGACCGCGCAGTCCATGATTGTCGATGGAGGCATTTTCTGATGGCAAATCCCGCTTACGTCGCGGTTGACTGGGGTACGAGCAGTTTCCGGCTCTGGCTGATCGCCGAGGATGGCAGCGTGCTCGGCGAAAGCCGCGGCAGCGAGGGCATGACGGTGGCGGCGAAAACCGGCTTTGCCGAAGTGCTGGCTGCGCATCTCGACAAGGTCTCGGCACCGGCCGATCTCCCTGTCATCGCCTGCGGCATGGTCGGGGCCAAGCAGGGCTGGGTCGAGGCCGGTTATACCGACGTTCCGGCAACGCTTTCCTCGATCCTGACGGGTGCGGTCTCCGTTCCCGGCCAGAGCCGTGATATCCGCATCCTTCCGGGCCTCGCGCAGCGCGACAAGGCATCGCCCGATGTCATCCGCGGTGAGGAAACCCAGCTGCTGGGAGCGCTCGGCGCAGAAAGCACCGGCGCGCAGGCGGTCTGCATGCCCGGCACGCATTCCAAATGGGTGCATGTGCAGGACGGCGAAGTCATCGGTTTCTCGACCTTCATGACCGGCGAACTCTTCGACGCGATCACCAAGAATACGATCCTGTCGCATGCCGTTGCCGGCGCCGACCAGTCTCCAGCCGACAATTCGGCCTTCAAGGCATCGGTGACGGCTGCGTTCCACCAGCCGGCGATGGCGACCAATCTGCTCTTTACCGCCCGCTCCGGCCAGCTGCTGCATGGGCTGACGGCTGCCGGCGCGCAGGCGAAGATTTCCGGCACTCTGATCGGTCTCGAGATTGCCGGAGCGCTGTCGGATGCCGCCAACGATACGCCGATCGCGCTCGTCGCCTCCGGCCGCCTTCAGACGCTCTACGAAACCGCCTTCAAATCCCTGTCTCTTAAATTCACGACGATAGATGCCGATACGGCAGTGCTTCGCGGCCTCTCCGCAGCTGCTGCCGCCATCTGGTCAAAATAAGAAAGTTAAAGCCATGAACCGTGTTCCTTTCCCCTCCATGAAGCGCCCACTGATCGCCATCCTGCGCGGCATCAAGCCCGAGGAGACGGCAGGCGTCGTCGGCGCGCTGATCGAAAACGGCCTGACGGCGATCGAGATCCCGCTGAACTCGCCGGAACCCTTTAAGTCGATCGAGATCGCAGCCAAGATGGCACCATCGGAGGTGCTGATCGGCGCCGGCACTGTGCTGACCACCGAGGCCGTCGATAGCCTGCACAATGCTGGCGGTAAGCTGCTGGTGACGCCGAATGTCGAGCCTGACGTGATCATCCGCGCCCATGGCTACGGCATGGTTTCGATGCCCGGCGTCTTCACGCCGACGGAAGCGCTTTCGGCAGCGCGCGCCGGCGCCACCGGTCTCAAGTTCTTCCCGGCAAGCGTGCTCGGCCCGTCCGGCATCACGGCGATCCGCGCCATCCTGCCGCCGGAACTCGTCATTGCGGCTGTCGGCGGCGTCTCGGACAAGAATTTTGCCGAATACACCAATGCGGGGATCAAGGCCTTCGGTCTCGGCACCAGCATCTACAAGCCAGGAATGACCGTTGTAGAGGTTGCCGAGCGCGCCAAGGCGACCATTTTAGCCTATGACGCAGCCGTAGGAGCATAGGCATTATGACCGCTATTCATGAATTTGAAGGCAAAACACTTTGCGACACCAATTCCGTACTCGGTGAAGGCCCGACCTATGATCCGTCCACCGATACCGTGTGGTGGTTCAACATTCTCGGCAAGGAACTGCATGAGCTGACGCTTTCAAGCGGCAAGAAGAAGGTTCACGAGCTACCGTTCATGGCAAGCGTGCTTGCCCGTATCGACGACAAGCGGCAGCTGCTGGCGACCGAAGAGGGCCTGTTCGTCCGCGATGTCGCCGACGGCAAGCTGACCTTCTATGCGGCGCTCGAAAACGACCAACCGGAAAACCGCTCCAACGACGGCCGCACGCATCAATCCGGCGCGCTGTGGATCGGCACGATGAGCAAGCGGGCGGAAAACCAGGCGGGCTCGATCTACCACGTCGCCAAGGGCGGCGTCGTCACCAAGATCTTCAGCGGCATCAGCATTCCGAACTCCATCTGCTTCTCGCCCGATGGCACGATCGGCTATTACACCGACACCCGGATCAGCCGCTTGATGCGGGTGATGGTCGATCCGCAGACCGGTCTGCCCGCAGGCGAGCCGATTGTCATGGTCGACAGCATGGAGGATCCGGGTGGCATCGACGGTTCGGTCTGCGATGCCGACGGTTATATCTGGAACGCCCGCTGGGGTGCCGGTGTCGTCGACCGCTACAGCCCGGACGGATTGCGGATCGCCCGCTACAAGGTGCCCGCCGCCCAGCCCTCCTGCCCGGCCTTCATCGGCAAGGATGCCGACCGCCTGGCGGTGACGACGGCGTGGGAAGGTCTCGACGAGACGGCCCGTTCATCGCAGCCGCAGGCCGGAGCCCTGCTTGAACTTGGGGTGACGGTCAGAGGCGTATTCGATCCGGCCTTCGTGGTCTGAAACGGGTCAGAATTGATGAGAGGGGCATTCCTTCCGGAATGCCCCTTTTCTCGTTCCGCGACAGGAAATCTGCAGCCTTTGCGGTAAAAGTTCCCGAAAAATCGTGATTTTTTCCAAGTTTTTCAGCGGAACCAATAACCTGCCCACCCATTTTCCCCTTCGAACCGGCACGGCATGGACACCAGAAAACGAGGCGTCCGCCGCGCTAGAGATCACACTAGGGAATAAAAAAGGTAGGTACGAAATGACACGCAAACTCCTGACGACCGTTGCCGCTGGCGCCCTGTTTGCCACGGCTTTCGCACCGGCAGCTTTCTCGCAGACGGCTCCGCAGCCTGCGGCCCCCGATGCGACCCAGTCGGCCCCGGCGGATGCCACCGCACCGAAGATGCCCGAGGTAACGGCACCGGCTGGTGATGCCGCACAGGCGCCCGCTCCGGCTGCATCGACTGACACGGCACAGGCCGCTGGCGGCACCTATCTGACCGAACAGGGTGCAGACCAGATCAGCGCCAACACCTATATCGGCCAGTCGGTCTATACCGGTCAGAACGAAAGCATCGGTAACGTCACCGACCTGATCATGAAGAAGGATGGCGGCCTCGTTGCTGCTGTCGTCGGTGTCGGCGGCTTCCTTGGTATTGGTCAGAAGAACGTCGCCGTGCCGATGGACAAGATCACCGTGGCCCAGAATACCCAGGACGGCAGCGTCAAGCTGACGACCACGGAAACGGCCGATAGCCTGAAGGCTGCGCCGGAGTTCAAGACCCTGCAGATGCAGGCAGCCGAGAAGGCTCCGGCAGCAACGGGTACAATGCCGACGGATAGCACGGCAACCGGCTCGACCACGGCCAAGTAACACCGCGCGGTGAGTATAGCGTAGATGGCGGCGTCCTCAGGGGCGCCGCTATTTTTTTGGGGATCAGGCGGAAACGCGTTCGGCGCCGGCGGAATCGTAGTTTTCGTGCAGGTAGCGCAGCGTCGCGATGCTGTCGGCCGGTTTGCCGAAATGATAGCCCTGCCCCATGCCGCAGCCGAGGGCACGGAGCTTGACGGCTTCCGAATAGTCTTCGATGCCTTCGGCGACGACCTCGAGGTCAAGGCCCTCGCACATGGTCAGGATCGCCTTGATGATATGCTCGGAGGCGCGGTCGTTGTTGATGCGCGAGACGAAGGCGCGGTCGATCTTGACCTTGTCGAAGATGAAGTCGCGCAGGCGCCCGAGGCTGGACTGGCCGGTGCCGAAATCGTCGAGCGAGACGCGAACGCCTGCCTGACGCAGATCGGAGATGATGCGGTGGGCGGTATCGGCCGAACTCATGACCGCCGTTTCGGTAATCTCGAGCTCCAGGCGATGCGGATCGAAACCGACGCGGCCAAGGATCGACAGCACATTGGCGCTGGTGCCCGGGTCCATCAGCTGCGCCGACGAAAGATTGAACGACAGGAAAAGCTCGCGCGGCCAGGAGAGCGCTGCCTCTGCCGCCTTGCGCAGCAAGGTTTCAGAGAGCGCGTCGATAAAGCCGCGCTCTTCGGCGAGCGGCACGAAGACCCCCGGCGAAACGAAGCCGAGATCCGGATCGTTCCAGCGGGCGAGCGCTTCGAAACCGACGACCTGATTGTTGGCAAGCGAGACGATCGGCTGGAAATGCACGTCGATTGCATCGGAGATGATGGCGTTTCTCAGCGCCTGTTCCAGCTGCGTGGCGCGCTTCATTTCCTGCGCGATCTCGCGCGAATAGACGGTGATCTGGCTACGGCCGCGGCGCTTCGAGCGGTAGAGCGCTGTTTCGGCACTCTTCAGCAGCTCGTCAAATTCCTCGCCTGCAAAGGGATAGATGGCGAAGCCAAAGGAGGCGGAGAGACGAACGTTGCGGTCGCCGAGATCATAGGGTGCCGACAGCACTTCGCGGATCATCTGGCCGAATTTTTCGGCACTGGCGCGTTCGAAAATCAGCGGTAGCACGAAGGCGAACTCGTCGCCGTCGTGACGAGTCACAAGTGCGCCGTCAGGAATGCAGGCTTTCAGGCGGTGAGCCACCTGGCACAGGATTTCGTCGCCTGCGGCCGAGCCGAACAGATCGTTGATCGGCTTGAAAGAATCGAGATTGGCGATGCCGATGGTGAAGGGCGCAGGATCGCTGGCGCGCTCGGCGGAGATCTGCGTCACCCGATCGCGCATGCGGTGGCGATTACCAAGTCCGGTCAACGGATCGGTGTAAGCCATGGCCTGGAGCTCGTTCTGGCTCACGGGCAAAAAGGGTAAGTCCGCCGGCTTCATCATTTGACCTGAGAAATTCACTCCCTCCGGGGAGAATGGCGGCCAAGTCTTAATAAACCGATAGTGGAAAGGCGATGTTTCGGGTTGCAGACGCCCCAAAATCTAGGGAGTTGACCAAGCTTTCCGTTCAGCCAAGAGCCCGCACCTGCTCGGGCTGCAAGTGTTTCTGGAAGATCGTCTCCAGTATATCCGGGCTGACCGGCTTCATGATGACATCGTCCATGCCCGCCTTGGCGCATTCGGCGCGGTCGCGCTCGAATGCCTGGGTCAGGACGCCGATAATCGGGGTCTTGTCCATGCCGCCCTCTTCGATGCCGCGGATCATGCGCGCGGCCTCAAAACCGTTGAGGCCCGGCAGCGAAATATCCATGAGCACGATCTGCGGCTTGTGTTCGGTCCAGAGCCTGACGGCCTCGTCGCCGCTGGAGGCGATCATGTAGCGGTAGCCAAGGCCTTCGAGGATTTGCGAGAAGACGATCTGGTTGATGTCGTTGTCTTCCGCGACCAGAACCTGCAGGCCGTCGCCATCTGCGGAAGTGGAGATTTCCCAGTCGGCTTCGGGCTCGCTGACCGCGCGATTGTTGCGGTTGAAATGACGGGCAACCTGGAAGGTGAGCTCGTTGGCAAGCTGGAAGCCATCCATGATCAGCGCCGGAATGCCGTGCTGGTTGGCAAGCTCCAGGCAGCGCATGCCCATCTGGTTGTCGATGATGATCAGATCGAGATCGATCCCGGCGGAAGCGGCGATCTCCAGGAAATGCTCTTCCTCATCCTCGCCGCGGATGGCGCAGGCTTCGAAGCCGTATTTGGCAAGGGTGCGCAGTGCTGCGGTCTCGGCGGCGAGATCACCGGTGACGACGAGGATCTTGCGGCCGGAAAAATTCTCCGGGACGATTGCTTCCATTGCCGCCGGCTCGCGCCGCGTCGCCTCGCCATTCAACGGCACATAGGCCCGGCGGTAGGACTGGTGGCTGGAGGTGGTGACCGAAGTGGCGCGGTCGAACTCGTCGAGATCGGCGCCATCGCGCGGCAGATCCTGCATGGTCGAAACCAGGAAGTAACGGCCCGGCTTGCCGATGCGGTGCTTGCGGCTGACGATATCGCGTTCCGAACCGTCGCGCGAAACCTGGCGCTGGCGGGAGATCGACATCTCGCCGGTCTCCAGCACATGGCGATCGCTTTCCTCGAAGCGGCTGGCGATCTCGGCGGAGAACAGGTCGCCGCTCTTGCGCCCCAGTACCTCGTCGGGCGTCGTCTGAAATTTCTCGCAGAAGGCGACGTTGACGGCGACGTAATTGAGATTGCGATCCTTGACGAACAGCGGAAACGGCAGATTGTCGAGGATATCCTCGGTCAGCTGCACACGCTCCAGATCGGCGCGCCACTGTTCCTCACGCTTCCGCTCCTCGGAAATGTTGGAGATCATCGAGACGCAGTAACCGCTTGGCAGGCGGCGCTTGATCAAGCGGATCCAGCGATCGGGACCATGGCGCTCGATGATTTCGAAACGTTCGCGCCAATGCGAGGCAATCTTCTGCGACAGCCAGTCCTCGCGCCCGAGCACACCGCCCGGTTGTTTGGCGGAATATTGCTGGCGCACGCCGGTATCGAAGACGGCGCCGAGAAAATCGCGCAGCCGGGTACCGGCTTTCAGCATCGAAGGCGCGATCGGGAAGAAGTCGAGAACCTGGCGGCTCGCGAAAATCATCTGATCGTTCTTGTCATAGACAATAAGTGCGGCAGAGAGGCCATCGGAGACGGCATCGAAAAGTGATGCCTGGAGATCGGGTTCGACCGGCAATTCGTCGCTCACGGATGATGCGTCCGTCTTTTCGAAGCCGGCACTCATGCCCTAAAATCCCACATCTATCCGATTTAATAGCGCTATTTGGTGGTATGCGATTAAAATGCCAGCTTTCTCCTAACGGCGGCTTAACATTAAGCCACCCCAAATATGGGGGTTGGAAGCGCGGCTCTGGACGAGCGCTTTTTGCCCTTCCATCGGGCGGCCGAATCCACGAAAATGGCGCATGGCCATCAGACAGCTCTCCGAAACGCTCATCAACCAGATCGCCGCCGGCGAAGTCATCGAACGCCCGGCGAGTGCGGCCAAGGAATTGATCGAGAACGCGCTCGACGCCGGCGCCACCCGCATCGAAATCGCAACCTCAGGCGGCGGCAAGGGCCTGCTTCGCGTCAGCGACAATGGCTCCGGCATGGATGCCGCCGATCTCGAACTCGCGGTCAAACGGCATTGCACGTCGAAGATTTCGGACACGCTCGACGATATCCGCACGCTCGGTTTCCGCGGCGAAGCCCTGCCCTCGATCGGCTCGGTCGCCAAACTCAGCATCTCCAGCCGCCGCAAGGACAGCGCCGGCGGCAGCGAGATCGCGGTTTCCGGCGGCAAGTTCCTGCATCTGAGGCCTTCCGCCTCGAACCCCGGGACGATCGTCGAGGTCCGCGACCTGTTCTTCGCCACACCGGCGCGGCTGAAATTCCTGAAGACGGAAAAGGCTGAAGCAGCGGCGATCACCGAAGTCGTCAAGCGCATGGCGATCGCCTTTCCGGGCGTGCGCTTCGTTCTCTCGGGCACCGACCGCAGCACGCTGGAACTGCCGGCCACCGGCGATGACCATCTGGCGCGCATGGCGCAGATCCTCGGCAAGGATTTCCGCGACAACGCCATCGAGATTAACGCCGAGCGCGAGGATGTGAGCCTGACGGGCTTTGCCGGTGTGCCCACCTTCAACCGCGGCAATTCTGGCCACCAATATGCCTTCGTCAACGGGCGGCCGGTGCAGGACAAGCTGATCCTGTCGGCGATCCGCGGCGCCTATGCCGAGACCATCCCCTCCGGCCGTTATCCGGTTGCCGTCCTCTCCTTCAGGCTCGATCCGGCACTTGTCGATGTCAACGTGCATCCCGCGAAATCCGATGTGCGCTTCCGCGATCCCGGACTGATCCGCGGCCTGATCATCGGCGCAGTGCGTGAGGCGCTCGCCCGCGACGGCAGCCGGGCCGCGACGACCGTTGCCGACGGCATGCTGCGCTCCTTCCGTCCCGGCTTCCAGCCGAATGCCTATCAGCGGCCACAGCCGCAGGCACCCTGGTCGCCGGAGACGTCGCCGTCGCGCCCCTATCAGGCTGCCAATACGGGTTTTGCCGAGCGGCCGCAGGCCTCCTTCGACGGGCTGGTGACGCCAACGGCGCGTTCCGAGCCGCAGCCGCAGAGCTGGCAGCAGCCGGCAGCAGTGCCGCGCGAAGAGGCGCCGCAGCGCTTCCCGCTGGGCGCTGCCCGGGCGCAGATCCACGAGAACTATATCGTCGCCCAGACCGAGGATGGTCTCGTCATCGTCGATCAGCATGCCGCGCACGAGCGGCTGGTCTTCGAGGCGATGCGCAAAGCGCTGCATTCGAAACGGCTGCCGTCGCAGGTGCTCTTGATCCCTGAAATCATCGACCTGCCGGAAGAGGATTGCGACCGGCTGATGGTGCATGCCGAAGGGCTCGGCGAACTCGGCCTGGCGATCGAGCGTTTCGGGCCGGGGGCGATCGCGGTTCGCGAGACCCCGGCACTGCTCGGCGAAGTGGATGCCAACGGCCTGATCCGGCAGCTTGCCGACGAGATCGCCGAATGGGACACCGCCTCAGGCCTGTCGCAGAAGCTCGAATATGTCGCCGCCACCATGGCCTGCCACGGCTCGGTGCGCTCCGGCCGGCGCATGCGGCCGGAAGAGATGAACGCGCTGCTGAGGCAGATGGAAGTGACGCCGGGCTCCGGCCAATGCAATCACGGCCGGCCGACCTATATCGAGCTGAAACTTTCCGACATCGAACGGCTGTTCGGCCGAAGCTGAAAATACTGGCAATGTCTTCCGCGCCGCGATATGGCAGGAGGATAAAGCCGCAGGAATGGAGCAGGATGAACTTGTTTGAAGGTCACGGAAACCGCGAGGCGAAAATCCGCTATCTCGACGCCGATTTCCAGATCCTGTCGCCGGGCTCCTACGTCGTCTGCGCCATGACCGGCAAGCACATCCCGCTCGACGAGCTGCGGTACTGGAGCGTCGCCCGCCAGGAGCCCTATGCCGACGTGATCTCCTCCTTCGAAGCCGACAAGCGCGCCGGCGTTCTGCCCAACCAGAGGCGCTGATCTCTAGCTCTGCTTTGCTTCCCGCAAGCGGCGGGCGCGGCAGGCCTCGATGGCTCTGTCGATGATGAGACCCGGCGCCTGCGGATCCTCGAAGGCCATCTCAACTTCGATCACCCTCGATTTTTCCGCCAGCTCCTGCGCCCGGCCGTGATGACCGGCGAGGCGCACGAAATCCTTCGACGTCGTGACGATCTGCAGATCCTCGCGGGCGGCGATACCGATCAGGTTGCCGATCTCGTCGTCGCTCAAATGTTCGTGGTCGCCGAAGGATTTGGCGACAGCGATCTCGGCGCCGAGCGTCTCGACGGTGCGGAAGAATTTTCCTGGATCGGCGATGCCGGCGAAGGCGAGCACGCGGCGGCCTGAAAGTTCGTTCATGCCGACGGTTTTCAGTGACGCGGTGAAATAGGGCTTTCCGGCCCGCGCCGCCATGCGGACGATCGCATCGGCGGCGTTGCCGTTGCCGACTTTCAGAAGTGCCGTGGCGTGGCGCATCTGCACCCTGACCGGCGCGCGGACCGGGCCGCCGGGAACGGTGTGGCCGTTACCGAGACCGCGCGTCGCGTCGATGACCAGCAGCGCATAATCCAGCGCCAGCCGCGCGCTTTGGAAACCGTCGTCCATGATGATCAGGTCGGCGCCTTCCTTCACGAGGCGTTGAGCCCCTTCGACGCGGCGCCGGGAAATGACGGTGAGCGCCTCGCGGGCGAGCAGCAGCGGCTCATCGCCGACGGCCATCGCCCGGTGATGGGCAGCATCGACAACGGTGGTGACATCGAGCGAACCGCCGTAACCGCGGCTGAGAAATCCGGGCGTCAAGCCCTTGGCCTTGGCGGCGCGGGCAATGGCCAGAGCCGTCGGGGTCTTGCCTGCGCCGCCGACCGTGAAGTTGCCGATGCAGATGACGGGGACAGGCACGGACGCGCGGCGCGCATGTTTCATGCGGTAACCGGCGACCCCGCCGTAGATCAGCGAAATGGGCGACAGCGTCCAGGCTCGCCAGTCGGCTTTCGTCCACCAGAATGGCGGCGCTTCGGATACCATGATGTGCCTGCCCTGTGCTTCCGGCACCCACGGCAACCGGCTATCCCCTTCGACTGCCGGCAAAGAAAGGGCAAAACCGAAGAAAAAGCAAGCCTTTGCCTAGACTACGCCGGTTGAAGCCCCGGCAGCAGCGGCTCGAGCTCGGTGATGTCATTGAGGCAGTAGTCGGATGCGGCGGACAGCGATTCACGCGAGCCGGTGCCGGTGAGCACCGCGACCTTGAGGCCGGCATTGGCGTTGTGGCCCATATGCAGGTCGTGATTGTTGTCGCCGACGACGGCGACCTGTCCTGGCTCCAGTCCCGTCGCCTTGCAGAAGCCGAGCACCATGCCGGCTTCCGGCTTGCTGCCGAAGCCGCTGTCATAGCCGGCGATATAATCGACATATTGGGCAAAGCCGAAGCGCTGGGCAGTCTGGCGGATCGAGCGTTCGTTGTCGCTGGAGGCGATACCGAGCTTGAAGCCGCGGGCATGCAGACGGGCGAAGAAACCGGCGAGATCGGTGACCGGAACGGAGAATTCGGCAGCGTTGGAGAAGAGCGTGTCGAGCTTGATGGTGAGTTCGGTCACGTCCACCTTCGAACCGGCGGCGACCAAGCCCTCGGCGATCTGGCGGGTGTTGCCGGCGGCCAGCAGGCTATCGGGAACGATGTGACCGGTGACGGGATTCATGCCTGTTTCGCGCAGCAGGTGATCGGCAAGCGCGGCATCGTCTTGTGAGGCGATGCGGGCAAGCTCGCGGTTAACAGGGAGCCAGCTCTCGTCGTAATCGAGGAGAGTGCCGTCCTTGTCGAAAAGAATGCCCCTGATACCGTCGAGTGCCATTGTTGCCCTCAGCCTTGCGCCGATTTCGGCAGCAGCCTTGCCTTCACCGTCAGCGGATTGATGTAGGGCTCGAGCGCCTTCACCGTCGCCGTCAGTGCTCCGCGCATTTCTTGCACGGCTGCGATGCCGGCCTCGATCATATTGCGGCGTGCGTCGTCGTTGATGAGCAGATAATGCACGCCCTTGGCCAGCATCTCGGTGTCGCGCACCATGCGGGCGCTGCCGCGGCGGGCGAGCTTCTGATAGGCCTCGCGGAAATTCTGGACGTTGCTGCCCGAGAGAACCGCGCAGCCGAGCATGGCCGGCTCCAGCGGATTCTGGCCGCCTTCGGCATAGAGCGAGCGGCCAACGAAGACCACTTCGGTCAGGCGCAGATAGAGCCCCATTTCGCCGATCGTATCGCCGAGGAAGACATCGACATCAGGCGAGATGATATCCTCGCGGGTACGTCTTGCGACCTTGAGGCCTTGAGCGACCAGCATCTGCTCGATCTCGTCGGAGCGTTCCGGATGGCGCGGCACGATGATCGTCAGCTGGTTGTTGCGCTCCTTTAGGGTCCGGTGGACGACGGCGGCGGCATTCTCCTCGCCATCGAAGGTCGAGATGGCGGCCCAGGTCTTGCGGTCGCCGATCTGCTGCTTGTAGCGGGCGAAGATGGCGGCGTCATAGGGTGGCGCGTCGGTATCGACCTTCAGGTTACCCGAGGTCATGACATGGCGGGCGCCGAGATCGCGGAAGCGTTCGGAATCGAGATCGGACTGGGCGATGACCAGCGCCAGGTTCTCGAACAGCGCCTCGGCGATCGACGGGCGGCGCTGCCAGCGGGCGAAGGAGCGGTCCGACATGCGGGCATTGACGAGGATCTGCGGAATACGGCGGCGGCCGAGCTCCATCATCGTCGCCGGCCAGATTTCGGACTCGGCGATGATGGCGCAATCGGGCTGCCAATATTCGAGGAAGCGGCTGACGGCCGGCTTCAGGTCGAGCGGCACATATTGATGGATCGCCTCGTTGCCGAGACGGTCGGCAGCGACCTTGGCCGAGGTGATTGTGCCCGTCGTGAGGATGACATGAATATCGCGGCGGCGGATTTCGCGGATCAGCGGGATGACGGCATTGGTTTCGCCGACGCTGGCGGCATGAAACCAGACCAGCGGCCCCTGCGGCCGGTTGGCGCTCGCATAGCCGAAACGTTCCGTCCGGCGGGCGCGCTCTTCCTTGCCCTTGGCGGTGCGATAGGCGAGATAGGCGCCGACCAGCGGCGTCGCCATGATGCCTGCGGTCCTGTAGACGCCCAGCGCGAACCGCGCTCCTGGCGAACTCATCTAAAACGTCTCCGATCGACAATGATCGACATCAAACCCATTCCCCAATTATTGTTGCGGCCGCAATGGCCGATTAATTTGTTCAGAATGCGTCATTCGACGGTGTGGGGCGTAACGCCCCGGCAGGAGACGGCGCCGCCACGAAGGCGGCTACCCTGCTGAAAAGCCTATAAAATCAGTTGCTGCCGGTCTTGTCTTGCGGATCAAGCAGGCGGTGCATGTGGACGATGAAGTAACGCATATGTGCGTTGTCCACAGTCGACTGTGCCTTGCCCTTCCACGCCGTCAGTGCGGATGCGTAATCGGGAAAAATACCGACGATGTCGAGATCCTTCAGATCGCGGAACTGAACGTCATCGAGACTTTCCAGTTCGCCGCCAAATACGAGGTGCAGCAGCTGCTTCTTGCCACCGGATTCCGTCATTTTCTTCTCTTTCTTTTCTGGTCTCCTCCGCGCCTTCATCTGCGGGATTTTGACGGAAACGTCAACTGCTTCGTATCGAAGCCAGCCCCTCCAGAAACTCGGCCAGGCGGGGCGCCGCAGCGCCGCACAGCGCGCCGTGGCTAACGGCAGCGCGGTTATATATGACAGGCTTTCCGTCGAGACCGGTCAGCTGACCGCCTGCCTGCTCGAGGATCAGATCGGCGGCGGCGAGATCCCAGTCGTGGGAGTTCGGCTTGACGAACGTCCCTTCTAGACGGCCATCGGCCACCATGGCGATGCGATAGGCGAGCGAGGGAACATGCTTGACACGCTCGATGCCGTCGCGAAAAGGAGCGGGGAAGGATTTCAGCACGTCCTCGGCGATCGCAAACCGGCTGACCGTTCCCGAGCCGCTTGCCGAAACCGCGATCGGCTTGCCGTTCTTCAGCGCCGTGCCGCCCTCGACCGCTTCGAACAGCTCTTCAAGCGCCGGCGCATAGAGCACGCCCGCCACCGGGCGGCCGCGGTGGACGACGGCGACGCTGACGCACCAGAGGTTCTGGCCAGCGAGAAATGCCCTTGTGCCATCGATCGGATCGATGATGAAGACGGTGTCGCTCGCAAGACGTGCCGCACTGTCCTCGGTCTCTTCCGACATCCAGCCATAGGCGGGGCGGGCGGCGCGCAGGATCTTCTCGAGCGTTTCGTTGGCGGCGAAATCGGCGGCGCTGACCGGCGATCGGCCTTCGTTCTTCCACCAGACCTCGGGCGACTGGTTGAAATAGCTGAGCGCGACGCGGCCCGCCTGCTGGGCGGCATCGGCGATCAATGCGAGATCGCTCTGCCAGCGGGCGCTTCTGTCGTCACTCATTCTTCAATCCAATCTTCAGCGCCCGGCGAGCGTCATGCCCTCGATGGCGAGTGTCGGGGCGGCGACGCCGTACTTGTAGTCGATGTCGTTTGCAGGGGTCACCCGCATGAACATCTCCTTGAGGTTCGATGCGATGGTGACCTCGGAGACCGCGAAGGTGAGTTCGCCGTTTTCGATCCAGAACCCAGTGGCGCCGCGGCTATATTCGCCGGTGATCATGTTGACGCCCTGACCGATCAGCTCGGTGACGTAGAAGCCGTTGCCGACGCTTCGGATCAACTCTTCGGGCGAGACGTCGCCGGGGTTTAGCGCCAGGTTGGTGGAAGCCGGTGTCACCGAATTGCCGCCGCGCACGCCGCGGCCGTTGGTTTCCATGCCGATTTCGCGGCCGGTCGATGTGGAGAGGAACCAGTGCTTCAGCACGCCGTCCTCGATCATCACAAGCTTTTCGCCGGAAACGCCTTCGCCATCGAAGGGACGCGAGGACGGGCCGCGGACGATCAAGGGATCGTCGGTGATCGACAGGCCGGATTTCAGGACCTGCTGGCCCATCTTGTCGCGCAGGAAGCTGGTCTTGCGCGCCACCGAGGCACCGTTGATGGCACCGGCGATGTGGCCGATGAAGCCGCGGGCAATGCGCGGGTCGAAGACGACGGTGACGTCCTTGCCTGTCGGCACCTGGCGCGGATTGAGACGCTTCACGGTGCGCTCGCCGGCGCGCCGGCCGATATCGGCAGGATCGTCGAGTTCGCTGTAATAGATCCGGCTGTCGTAATCGTAATCGCGCTCCATGCCGGTGCCTTCACCGGCGATGACGCTGACCGAGCGGCCAAAGCGCGAGCCCATGTAGCTGCCTTCGAAGCCGTGCGAGGTGACGAGGACGAGACCGCCCATGCCGCCGGAAGCGCCGCCGCCGGAGGAATTCGTGACACCCTTGACCTCAAGGGCTGCGGCTTCGGTTGCGAGCGCTGCCTCGCGCAGCATCTCGGACGTCACTTCCGTGCGGTCGAGAAGCTCAAGATCGGGATAGGACTTTGCCAGATTGGCCTCGTCCGCCAGGCAGGCGAAGGGATCTTCCGGCGAGACCTTGGCCATGGCGACGGCCCGCTCGGCAAGAGCGGTGAGATCGAAACCCGGATTGGCCGAAACGCTGGCAACCTTCTTGCCGACGAAGACGCGGAGCGAGAAATCGTCGCTTTCCGAGGATTCCGTGCCTTCGACCTTGCCGAGACGAACGCTGACGGATTGCGAGCGGGAACGGACGACCACCGCATCGGCGGCATCGGCACCGGCTTTCCTGGCAAGATCGATCAGCTGGCTGGCACGGGAAAGAAGTGTCGAGGAATCAATTTCTGAGGACATGATTTGGCCTTTCCTTCGGCTTCCATTTATTGTGCAGTTCGGAAAGCATCAAGGCCGTGGCCTGCGATTCTTTTTCCCGCCGCTTGCGCGCCTCCTGCCATTGAAAGAAACTCCGACGCATGTCCGCCCCTAATGCCTTCTTTTCCGAGACGATCCTGCTGCTTGGCGGCGCGGTCGTTGCTGCGCCGATTTTCAAGAAGCTGGGGCTTGGCACCGTGCTTGGCTATCTGGCCGCGGGCGTCGTCATCGGGCCTGTCTTCCATGGGATTACCGATGGCGAGCAGATCCTCGGCGTTGCCGAACTCGGCGTCGTCTTCTTGCTGTTCATCATCGGCCTGGAACTGAAACCGTCGCGCCTCTGGCAGATGCGCCGCGATATCTTCGGGCTCGGCACCGCGCAGGTGGTGGTCACCGGTCTGGCGCTCACGGCGCTTGCCTATCTCTCCGGCGTGCTTGAATGGCGCGGCAGCATCGTCGCAGGCTTCGGCCTCGCGTTGTCCTCCACGGCCTTTGCCATGCAGATCCTCGAAGGCACCGGTGAGGTCAACACCAAATACGGGCAGCGCTCCTTCTCGGTGCTGCTGTTGCAAGACCTGGCGATCGTTCCCCTGCTGGCGCTGATCACCGTTCTCGGTGGCGGCCAGGGCAGCAATACGCCGTTTCTCGACTTTGCGATTGCGATCGGCGCGGTCATTGCGATGATCGTCATGGGGCGCTATCTGCTGACGCCGCTTTTCCAGGTGATTGCCCGCACCGGCGCCCGCGAGGCAATGATTGCGGCCGCGCTGTTCGTGGTCATGGGATCGGCGACGCTGATGCAGTTTGCCGGCCTGTCGATGGCGATGGGCGCGTTTCTTTCCGGCATCATGCTGGCCGAGTCCTCCTACCGGCACGAGCTTGAGGCGGATATCGAGCCATTCCGCGGCGTGTTGCTCGCTATCTTCTTCATCGCCGTCGGCCTGTCGCTGGAGCTGCAGGTGCTGGTCGACAACGCGCTGTTCATCGTCGCTGCCGTGCCGATCATCATGGCTGTAAAGGCTGCGGTCATCTATGCGCTTTGCCGGGCTTCCGGCTCTCCGCATAACGACGCGATCCGCATCGCCTTCCTGCTGCCGCAGGGCGGCGAGTTCGGCTTCGTGCTGTTTACCGCTGCGGCGACCGCGGGCCTGATGCCATCCAGCACGGCATCGCTGCTAGTCGCCATCGTGACGCTGACGATGGCGCTGACGCCGATCGGTTCGGCGCTTTCGAGTCGGTTGCTCACCGGCGACGAGCATGAGGAACTCGATGAGGATTTTGCAGGCGCAAATGCGGATGTGCTGATGGTCGGCTTCTCGCGTTTCGGGCAGATCGCCGCGCAGATCCTGCTTGCCGGCGGCCGCGACGTCACCGTCATCGACTTTTCCGCCGACCGCATCCGCCAGGCCTCATCCTTCGGCTTCCGCATCTACTTCGGCGACGGCACCCGCAAGGATGTGCTGCGCTCGGCCGGCATCGACAAGGCGAAGATCGTCGTCGTCTGTACGCAGAAGCGCGAAATCACCGACAAAGTAGTGGAGCTGGTGCAGGCCGACTATCCGCATGCCAAGCTCTTCGTGCGCTCCTATGACCGTATCCACTCGATCGCGCTGCGCAATCTGAATGTCGATTACGAGCTGCGCGAGACGCTGGAGTCAGGTTTGCTCTTCGGCCGCCGGACCTTGCAGGCGCTGGGTGTCGGCGAGGCGGAGGCCTACGAGATCGGCGAGGATATCCGCCGCCGCGACGAGGAGCGGCTGGTGCTGCAGGTTTCCGAAGGGCTGCAGGCCGGACGCGACATGCTGTTTTCGCATCCGGTCCGGCCGGAGCCGCTGGTCAAGCCGAAGCGCTCGATGGAGATGGATGCCGATCCCTTGGCAGGTCCGGCGGATGTGACGGCCGACGCCTAGGCCTTCAGCCGGGCTTCGAACTGGCGGTCCAGCTCGCGCTTCAGGTCGTCCTTGACGCCTGCGGACATGGCGAGCACTTCGCGGGCCTTCAGAAAGTCCATGACACCGGTGCGGCCGACCGCCGGGCGCAGGAAGATATGCGGCGGCTGGATCTTCAGCTTCAGCGTGATCGCCGTCTGCATCATCAACTGACCGGAGCCGAAGATGCTTTCCATGCGGTTCGGAATATGGGTGCCGTCACCCTCAGGCGCGCCGACGACATCGATGCCGATGACGATATCCGCGATATCCATCAGGCATTCGTAGGGCACGGGATTGCTGATGCCGCCGTCGATCATCACACGGTCGTTCATGCGCACCGGCATGAAGACGGCGGGGATGGAGGAGGACGCGGCAAGCGCCGGGAAGAGCTGGCCTTCCGTGATGATCACTTCGTTCTGGCCGTAATAATCGGTGGTGATGACCTGCATCGGCACGAGAAGATCGGCGAAGCGATCCGGCAGGTCGGCGGGCAGAAAGGCCTTGAGGATCCGCTCCAGATTGAACTGACCGATACGGATACCCTTGGCGACGGCGTCGCGCACCGTTTGAGGACGCATGCCCCAGATGCGGCTGACGACGGCGGTCTTGTTGCCGACGGTCATCAGCGCGTGTTCGCGGATCGCCTCGCCGCTCATGCCGGCTGCCATGCCGGCGCCCATGATGGCGCCGATCGACGAGCCCGATATCGCCACCGGGCGGATGCCGAGTTCGTCCAAGGCTTCGATGACATGGATATGCGCCAGGCCGCGGGCGCCGCCGCCGCCGAAGGCGACCGCGACAGTGGGCATGGTGCCGCCGGTGGCAGGTATGACGCTATTCACAATACCTGCCTGCTGCACTGAACGCTCCCGGTGGCTTCGCCCCGCCTAGACCGGCTGATAGCGGAAGAAATGGACCTTGGTGTCGCCAAAGATCCTGTCTTCGAGGAAGAGATAGGAAGGATCGACCGAAACGGCAACATCGGAGCGCTCTTCGAGCACGGCGATCGCGCCCGGCACCAGCCAGCCACCCTTGGCAGCCGCAGCCATGGCCTTTTCGCCCAGACCCTTGCCATAGGGCGGATCGGCGAAGAGCATGTTGAAGGGCTCGAGATTGCCGACCGAACCGAGATCCGTGGCGTCACGCCGCAGGATGCGCGTGCGGCCATGCAGGCCGAGCGCGTCGATGTTTTCCCAGAGCAGCCCCCTGCCCTCGACGCTGTTCTCGACGAACAGCGCATGACGGCAGCCGCGCGAGACGGCTTCGAGACCGACGGCGCCGGTGCCGGCAAAAAGATCGAGTATCCGGGTGCCATCGACGCATTCCGGATAGGCATGGCTCAGAATATTGAAAAGGCTCTCACGCGTCCGGTCGGCAGTCGGCCGGATGTCGTTGGATTTAGGTACGGCGAGCGACCGTCCGCGAAACTCACCGCCGACGATCCGCACCGCGCGTCATTCCCTTTCCTTTTGGTCCACCACGCGACGGCCCGCCCGAAGGCTTGCCTCCGCCATCGGGCCGGTCGCCTCTCGGCTTGCCGGAGAAATTCTTGGCACCGCCGGGCTTGGCGCTGAAGCTCTTGCCGCGCGGCTTGTCACCCTGCGGACGGTCGCCCTGCGGCTTGTCGCCAAAGGAGCGTTCGCCACGCGGACGTTCAGAGCGGCCTTCGCCTGGAGCACTGCGGGCAGCGCGCGGCCGATCACCATAGGACCGGGGCCGTTCATCACCCTCTTCGCGTGGACGGCGCGGCTTGTCGCCGAAGGGACGGTCACCACGCGCCGGACGATCGCCGGACGGGCGTTCGCTGCGGGCGGGGCGGTCACCATAGGGTCGGTCGCTGCGGGCCGGACGGTCGCCGTAAGAACGCGGACGATCGCCATCTTCACGGGGCTTGCGCTCGCCACGCGGCTTGTCGCCGAACGGGCGGTCACCGCGGGCGGGACGATCTCCTGCCGGGCGGTCTCCACGCGGCGGGCGGTCGCCATAGGGTCTGTCACCACGGGCGGTGCGATCACCACCGGAGCGTTCACCACGGCCCTCGCCGCGGGGACGATCACCGAAAGGCCTGTCGCCGCGGTCGCCGCGGTCGCCACCCGGACGATCGCCGGAGCGCTTGCGGCCGCCGTCGTCATTGCTGACTTCGCTGGAACGGATCCATTCGCCCTCTTCATCGCGGGCACGGTTGATCTGAACACGCGGGCCTTCGTCGTAGCTCACCGGCTGCGGCCTGGAGCGGCCAGGCTTCTCGCCGCGCTTCAGCGCGGTCTGGGCATTCTTTTCGGCCTTTGCGGCTGCCTTTTCGCCGAGCGGACGGGCGCCGGGCGCCATCCAGACATTGGCGTTGCGGCGGCTGCCCAGCGCCGGGCGCTTCGGACGGTCGTCATCCTTGCGTCCACCATCACGGCCACCGTCCCGGCGATCATCCTTGCGGTCATCGCGGCGATCGTTGCGACGGTCATCGCGCTTGGTGTCGAGGCTGCCACGCGGGCGCTCGCGCTTTTCTTCAGACTTCCATGCGCGCTGTTCGCGGCGTTCCGGCTTGGCCTGTTCTTCTTCCTCGGCTGCGGCAACGGCCGGAGCGTTGTAGAGCGGCGCATCGAAATTGGCGTTGGAGTCTTCGATGAGACGCGGGCCGAGCTGATCGCGCAGCGTGCGGCCGCGCACTTCGATGACGTGGCCTTCCGGCAGGTCGCCCAGCTGGAACGGACCATAGGAGATACGGATCAGGCGGTTGACGTCGAGGCCAAGCGCACCCATCACGTTCTTGATTTCGCGGTTCTTGCCTTCGCGCAGGCCCATGGTGATCCAGACATTGGACCCCTGGGTGCGGTCGAGCGTCGCGTCGATCGAGCCGTAGAGCACGCCATCGACAGCGATACCTTCCTTCAGCTTGTCGAGCGCATCCTGATCGATCTCGCCATGGGCGCGCACGCGGTAACGGCGCAGCCAGCCGGTCGTCGGCAGTTCCAGCGAGCGGGCAAGGCCGCCATCGTTGGTGAGCAGCAGCAGACCTTCGGTGTTGATATCGAGACGGCCAATCGACATGACGCGCGGCAGTTCGTCCGGCAGATTGTCGAAAACGGTCGGGCGGCCCTCGGGATCCGCATTGGTGGTCACCAGGCCGGCCGGCTTGTGATAGAGCCAGAGGCGCGTGCGCTCGATGCCGCGGATCGGGATACCATCGACTTCGATCTTGTCGTTCAGCGTCACGTTGACGACCGGCGTCTCGAGCGGCTTGCCGTTCAGAGTCACGCGGCCGTCCATGATCATGCGCTCGATATCGCGGCGCGAGGCGACGCCTGCGCGTGCCATGACCTTCGAGATGCGTTCCGCCTTGCCGTCGCCTGCGGTTTCCGCGGCTGCAGCCTTCGGCGCAGCGCTGCGGACCGGCTTGTCATCGGTTTTCGGTCGCGTGTCGCGCCCTGCGGGCTTGCCGCCCGGCCGTTTTGGCTTGTCTTTGAATGTCATTTGTTGTTTGCCTGCCTTTTGGGGCTTCTCTATCAGGTCGCGCCCCTGCGGTTAAGTGGGAATTTGCCGGATCGTGAAGACAAATCGGTTTATGGAGATGGCGCTCGAAGAGGCGCGGGCGGCCGGTGAACGCGGCGAAGTGCCGATCGGGGCAATCGTGGTGCTCGACGGCACGGTGGTTGGGCGTTCCGGAAACCGTACCCGCGAGCTCAACGACGTGACCGCCCATGCCGAAGTCGCCGCCATCCGCATGGCCTGCGAAACGCTGGGACAGGAGCGGCTGACGGGCGCCGATCTCTACGTCTCGCTGGAGCCCTGTACGATGTGCGCAGCGGCGATCTCGTTTGCCCGCATCCGGCGGCTCTATTACGGCGCCGAGGATCCGAAGGGCGGCGCGGTCGAGAGCGGCGTGCGTTTCTATGCGCAGCCGACCTGCCACCATGCGCCTGAGGTCTATTCCGGTTTGAACGAGACGGAAGCCGCGGATATCCTCAGGACGTTCTTTGCCGGAAAGAGGGAGATGTCATGAGCCTCGCCATTCTTGCAGCGATGATCGCCATCGGCGCATTCGCCTATCTGCGCGTCGCGCCCGGCGTTTCCGCCATACCGATGCAATGGTCCTTGCGGGGAGAGGTCAACTGGTCAGCGCCGCGGGCGGCTGCTTTCAGCCTCGTGCCGGGTCTCGCGATCGCGATCTGCGCGATCTTCGCCGCCGGCGGAATGACCGCGATTTTCGCGATCACCGGCTCAAGTCTTCTGATCTGCCAGATCATCCATATTCTGCTCGTGCGCCGCTGGGCAGCGGCGCGGCAGATGTAAGCAAGCGCTTACTGCAGCAGGTTCCACCACTGTTTGCCGGTACCGGCAACCGCGGCATCCTTCTTGCGCTGCTTCTGCTTCTTGAGCTCCGGCTCGCCGAGATCATCAAGCTTGGACGGGTCGTCTGCCTGGCGGTACTCCGTCGGCGGATCGGAGATTGAGCGGCGTTCGGTCACAGCGCCGGCGCCCTTCTGCGCGGCGCGGGCTTCCCTGAATGCCTGAGCCTGTTCGGCTGCGGTCTTGCGGCCGCCTTCGATGCCATTCTTGGCGAGCGGCGAAACATACCGGGACTTGTCTTCGTTGTCGTCAGCTTCCTGGACGAGACGGGCGCGGGTCTCTTCGGGAGACTCGACCCATTCCGGATTGTCCTTGCTGGCAACCGTCTGCTGCGGCTCGACCAGCGTTTCCTTGGAAGCGTCGGCCGGGAGAACAAGCGTCGGACGCGGCTGGTACCTGACGCCCTTGTTCTTGGGCTCCTGCGGCGCGAGCGACACGGACTGGCCGATA
Organism: Hyphomicrobiales bacterium; assembly: GCA_900465675.1. Taxonomy (GTDB): domain Bacteria; phylum Pseudomonadota; class Alphaproteobacteria; order Rhizobiales; family Rhizobiaceae; genus Rhizobium. The sequence goes on from UBJR01000004.1 coordinate 62,802, forward strand.
TCGTCGCCAAGCTGGGCCATTGCGCTCGTGCCGGTACCGTAGGTCGGGCTCGTGCAGCTGGTGGCCATCGAGCCTGCCGCCATAACAACCGTCAGGCAAGCGCCTACACGGAACCAACGCGTCGCTAACATGAAAACCCTTCCAGCCATGCCGGTGCAATTATCGCCCAACCGGACGTCCGTCCCCCTGACGTAAAAATCCGGCCATTTTCAGGCAGCTTTTACCGGATGAACCACTAAAGAGCAATTCACCCGGTAACTTTCTTGAGGATTTACAGTCCGAGTTCACGCAAAGCGACAGCATCGCGCGCCGAAACGTCGGGATATTCAGGGTCGGACCCGACATCCTTGGTGATCCGCCAGGAACGGGCGCACTTGGTACCTTCGGCAAGCGTCGGCTCGACGGAGACACCGGGAACCTCGGGAAGACGGAACGCCTCAGCAGAGCCCTCGCCCGCGTCGATTGCGATATCCGAGGTAATGCAGATCTCGGAGAAGTCGAGACCATCGAGCGCTGCCTTCAGACCCGTATCAGCGATGTGCACGGTGGGGGCGGCTTCCAGCGAGGAGCCGATACGCTTGTCCTTGCGCTCGACCTCAAGCGCGCCCGTGACGACGGAGCGGATGGCGCGAACGGCTTTCCACTTTTCGGCCAGCGCCTCGTTCTTCCAATCCGCCGGGATCGCCGGGAACTGTTCGAGGTGAACCGAAACGGCTTCGGGATTGCGCGACAGCCATGCCTCTTCGGTGGTGAAGGGCAGCATCGGCGCAAGCCAGGTCACCATGCAATCGAAGATATTGCGGATGACATGGAGTGCCGAACGGCGGCGCAGGCTCGACGGGGCGTCGCAATAGAGCGCGTCCTTGCGGATGTCGAAATAGAAGGCCGACAGCTCGACATTGGCGAAGTCGATCAGGGCGCGGGCGATCTTCTTGAAGTCGAAGGCATCGTAATTTTCGCGCACCAGTTCGTCGAGTTCGGCCAGACGGTGCAGCATCAGCTGCTCCAGTTCCGGCAGTTCGGCAAGCGCGATGACCTCGCCCTTGTCGTGCGCAAGCGTGCCGAGCATCCAGCGGATGGTGTTGCGCAGCTTTCTGTAGGCGTCGACATTGGTCTGGATGATCGTCTTGCCGACGCGCAGGTCATCAGCATAGTCCGACGTCATGACCCAGAGGCGCAGGATGTCGGCGCCGGCATCCTTCATGATTTCCTGCGGAGACGTGACGTTGCCCTTGGACTTCGACATCTTCTCGCCCTTCTCGTCCATGGTGAAACCATGGGTGAGGACGGCATTGTAAGGCGCACGGCCACGGGTGGCAGCCGATTCCAAGAGCGACGAGTGGAACCAGCCGCGATGCTGGTCGGAGCCTTCGAGATAGAGATCGGCCGGCCATTTCAGGTCCGGACGGTCTTCCAGCGTGAAGGTGTGGGTCGAGCCCGAGTCGAACCAGACGTCGAGGATATCCATGACCTGCTTCCACTTGGCATGGTCGTGGTCATTGCCGAGGAAGCGCTCCTTGGCACCTTCGGCGAACCAGGCGTCGGCGCCTTCGCGTTCGAAGGCATCGAGGATGCGCTGGTTGACGGCTTCGTCGACCAGGACTTCGCCCTGTTCATCGGCAAAGACGGCGATCGGGACGCCCCAAGCGCGCTGGCGCGAAAGCACCCAGTCCGGGCGTCCTTCGATCATGGCGCGCAGGCGGTTCTGACCAGCGGCGGGCACGAAGCGTGTATCGTCGATCGCGCCCAGTGCGCGCGAACGCAGCGTCGTGCCGTCAGCCAGTTCCTTGTCCATATAGACGAACCACTGCGGCGTGTTGCGGAAGATGACAGGCTTCTTGGAGCGCCAGGAATGCGGATAGGAATGCTTCAGGCGGCCGCGGGCGAAGAGCGCGTTGCGGGCGATCAGCTCCTTGATGACGCGATCGTTGGCATCACCCTTTTTGCCGTTGTCGTCGATGACGCGTGCGCCTTCGAAGCCGGGGGCATCCGATGTGTAGAAGCCGCCGTCATCGACGGTGAACGGGATCTTGGTCGAGATGCCACGGGCTTCCAGCTGGCGGGCGGCGGACATCCAGGCGTCAAAGTCTTCGCGGCCGTGGCTGGGTGCCGTGTGCACGAAACCGGTACCGGCATCGTCGGTGACGTGATCGCCATCGAGAAGCGGGACGGCGAATTCGTAACCGCCGCCGAGGCTCTTCAGCGGGTGGGCGCAGGTGATGGCGGCGAGATAGTCGGCAGGGACATCGCGCAAGCGCTTGAATTGCAGCTTGGCCTTAGCAAATGCGTCTTCGGCGAGCTTGTCGGCGAGGACGAGCCTTTCGCCAGGACGCGGACCGAAGTCGTTTGCTGCCTCAGTCACTTCGTACAGACCATAAGAAACGCGCGACGAGAAGGCGATTGCACGATTGCCAGGGATCGTCCATGGCGTGGTCGTCCAGATAACAACGAAAGCTCCGGCGAGATCCGAAAAGTCCGTGGGCACAGCGACCGGCATGTTTGCCGTCTTGTCATGCCACATCTTCAGTGGATCATGAGGCACAACCGGGAATTTCACCCAGATCATGTCGCTTTCGATGTCGTGGTATTCGACTTCGGCTTCGGCAAGCGCCGTGCGTTCGACGACCGACCACATGATCGGCTTGGAGCCGCGGTAGAGCTGGCCCGACTTGGCGATCTTCAGGAGTTCACCGGCGATGCGGCTTTCGGCGTGGAAGGCCATCGTCGTGTAGGGATTGTCGAAGTCACCCTCGATGCCGAGGCGCTTGAACTCGTCGGCCTGGGTCTTGATCCAGCCGGAGGCGAATTCACGGCATTCCCTGCGGAATTCGTTGACCGGGACCTCGTCCTTGTTCTTGCCCTTCTCGCGGTACTTTTCCTCGATCTTCCATTCGATCGGAAGGCCGTGGCAGTCCCAGCCGGGAACGTAGTTGGCGTCGAAGCCGCGCATCTGGAACGAGCGGTTGATGACGTCCTTGAGGATCTTGTTCAGCGCGTGGCCGATATGGATGTTGCCGTTGGCATAGGGCGGGCCGTCGTGCAGCACGAACTTTTCGCGCCCGGCGGCCGAGGCGCGCAGCTTCTTGTAGAGACCCATTTGCTGCCAGCGGGCAACGATTTCCGGCTCCTTCTGCGGCAGGCCGGCGCGCATCGGGAATTCGGTTTCGGGCAGATTGAGGGTCTTCGAATAATCGATCTTTTCGGCTGTGTCGGTCATGTCTGGCAATCGTTTCTGGCGGCCTCAGAAGGCGCAACGGATGTGGAATTGTTGGTGACGGAAGCGCTTGCTCGGCAAGCGCTGAAAACCCGGACCTTCCGGCCGCTCAGCGCGCGCGGAAGGCCGGGCCGATAATTCGTATCGCAATCGCCAGCCGGAATTTTGTCATCGGGCCGGTTCATAGGCGCTTTTGGCGGGAAAAGGAAGAGGGATTTGGGCTGACGGCATGGCGGCCGGGCATGCGTCGCGCGCCCCTGCGTAACAGCCTGATCCTGCAGACAAAGAAAAAATCTCGTGGCAATGTCGAAATGGCGGCGTCTCGGCCGTCCTTGGAATGCGAGATGCCGCTCGGGCGCCCGCATTTCTCGGGTCCACAGGGAGTGAAGTGGATATGAGCAGTTCCTATCGTTGGGTCATTGTCGCCGCCGGCGCCCTGATGACATGCGTTGCGCTCGGCGCGATGTTTTCTCTCGCCATTTTCCAGACGCCGATCGCCACCGAGACCGGCTGGTCGCATACCGGCATTGCCAGCGCCATGACGCTGAATTTCATCGTCATGGGCATCGGCGGTTTCATGTGGGGTGCGTTGAGCGACCGTTTCGGACCCCGGCCGGTGGTGATGATCGGTGCCGTGCTTCTGGGACTGGCACTGGTGCTGGCGAGCCGGGCCGGATCGCTGATGCAGTTCCAGCTTACCTATGGCGTCATCGTCGGCATTTCGGCCAGCGCCTTCTTTGCGCCGATGATCGCGGCGACCACCGAATGGTTCGACGAGAACCGCGGACTAGCGGTGTCGCTGGTTTCGGCGGGCATGGGTGTGGCGCCGATGACGATTTCGCCGCTCGCCCGGGCGCTGATCTCCGCCTATGACTGGCGCACCGCGATGCTGATGATCGGTATCGGCGCCTGGATCCTTCTGATCCCGGCAGCCCTCCTCATCCGCCGCGCGCCGTCTCCGGCAAGCGATCCCGGCACCGTGGAAACCACAAGCGGCGAGCGGCCTTCGCTCGGCAAGATCTTCCGGTCACCGCAGTTCCTGGTTCTGGGCGGCACCTTCTTTGCCTGCTGTGCGGCCCATTCCGGCCCGATCTTCCATATGGTGAGCTACGCGACGATCTGCGGCGTGGCGCCGATGGCCGCGGTCAGCATCTACAGCGTCGAGGGACTGGCCGGTCTCGGCGGGCGGCTGCTCTATGGCAGCCTTGCGGACAGGTTCGGCGTCAAGCCGGTTCTGGTCGCCGGGCTCTTGGTGCAGGCGGCGGCGCTGGCTACCTATCTTGCCGTCAGCGAACTCGGGCAGTTCTATGCGCTGGCGCTGATCTTCGGCAGCGCCTATGGCGGAGTGATGCCGCTCTATGCGGTGCTGGCGCGCGAATATTTCGGGCCTAAAGTCATTGGCACCGTCTTTGGCGCGGCGACGATGCTGTCGAGCATCGGCATGGCCTTCGGACCGCTGATCGGCGGCTGGATCTTCGATACCTACCAGAATTATTCGTGGCTGTTCATCGGCTCGGCGCTGGTGGGGCTCGGTGCGGCAGCGATCGCTCTTGCCTTTCCGCCGCTGCCACGGGGGAAGCAGGCGCCTGCATTGGGTGCTGCCTAGCTGGCGTCGAGGACTTGGCCCCCTCATCTGCCTGCCGGCATCTTCTCCCCGCTGGGGAGAAGAGAGCGCGCCGCAATGCCCCTCTTCCCTTCTCCCCTCGGGGAGAAGGTGCCCGAAGGGCGGATGAGGGGGCTACGGGCAATTAGGTCAGCTGAAGCACAGCAGCCGGTCGAGTTCGCCGAGCGGCTGGACGCCTGAGAGCAGCGCCGTCGCCTCTTCCTCGTCGCGCTTGATCTGGGCGACGAGCGGGTCCAGCCCGTCGAATTTCAGCTCCGGCCGGAGATAGCCGAAAAACGAGACGGAACAGACCTGTCCGTAGAGATCGCCGCTGAAATCGAAGACGTAGGTTTCGAGCAGTGGCGCACCATTCTCCGTGACCGTCGGGCGGCGGCCATAGCTGGCGACGGCGTCGTGGAGTGTGCCGTTCTGCAGGCGGAAGCGGACGGCGTAGATGCCGGACGCGAGCTCGACTTCGGGCGGCAGCTGCATGTTGGCTGTCGGGAAGCCCAGCTGGCGGCCAAGCTTTTCGCCGCCGATGATCTCCGCCTCGACGGTGTAGTGATAGCCGAGCTGGGCAGCGGCCTCGCTGACTTCGCCATTCTTCAGCTGCGCCCGGATACGGCTCGAGGAGACCACATCCGCATTCTCATCGCGGTAGGCGTCGATCAGCGTGACGCCGAAGCCGTATTTCTGGCCGGCATCCATGAGGAAGGCCGGACCGCCCTCGCGGCCCTTGCCGAAATGGAAATCGACGCCGGTGACGACTTCCGAGGCGCCGAGCCAATCCTTGAGGATGCCGTGGATGAAATCATCCGGCGAGCGCTGCGAAAATTCACGGTCGAAGGGGTATTCGATGACGGCGTTGAAGCCGAGAGCTTCGAGAATCCGGGCCTTCAATGGCGCCGGCGTGATGCGGAAGACCGGGCTCTCGGGACGGAAGACGGTGCGCGGGTGCGGCTCGAAGGTCAGCACCAGGGCCGGAACGCCACGCGCCCGGGCAATCTCCAATGCCCGCGTCAAGACCGACTGATGGCCGCGATGCAGGCCATCGAAATTGCCGATGGCGATCACCCCGCCCTTTAGGTGGGCCGGCAGCGGTTCACGGGTTTCATTGCGGTGAAAGACGGTCATCGGCGGGCTTCTTCTTATGCGAGGCGCGGCATCCACCACTTGGGCGTTGCCTTTTCACGCTCGAGATAGGCGTGCAGGATTGCCTCGTCCGTCTCGCCGTTCAGCGTGTATTCATTGGCGTGGATGCCACCGCTGATATAGAGAAGGTCGAGGCCGTAATCGAGAGCGCCGCGCACATCGGTCGGCATGCCATCGCCGATGGCGAGGATGCGGCTTTTCGGGAAGTCGCCGCGCAGTTCCTTCGCCGTTTCCAGTACGGCTTCATAGATCGGCGTATGCGGCTTGCCGGCAATGCGGGTGGCGCCGCCGAGCTGGTTGTAATAGGCGGCCATGGCGCCGGCGCAGGGGATCATCTTGTGGCCGCGCTCGACGACGAGATCCGGGTTGGCGCAGATCATCGGCACGTTTCGCGACTGAAACTCCTTCAGCATTGCCGTGTAGTCTTCCGGCACTTCCTTCTCGTCATCGAAGAAGCCGGTGCAGACGACGGATTCCGCTTCGGCCGCATCGACGCGCTCGACGCCGAGGCCTTCGATGATGGCGATGTCGCGCTCAGGCCCGAGCAGGAAGACCTTCTTGGGGCCTTCGGCGATCAGGCCGCGGGTGACGTCGCCGGAGGTGATGATCCGGTCATAGGCGCCGTCCTGGATGCCGATATGGCGGAGCTGATCGACGACCAGCGGGGCAATGCGCGGCGAATTGGTGATGAGGACGACGGTCAGGCCTTCGCCGCGGGCGGCTTCGAGCGCGGCCGCAGCCTTCGGGAAGGGATCGACGCCATTGTGCAGGACGCCCCAGACATCGCAGAACACCGCGTCATACTGGCTGGTGATCTCTGCAAAACTTCCGATGCGCTTGGCCATTCCGATATCCCATTTGCGTTCAGTCAGGCGTGACATTGCAAAGGCCCGGCGGGATGGCAAGGTTTTTTCGGTCCGGCAGCGCAAAAACAGCCGGGCGCGCTAGAGAAGCAGCTCCGCGCCGCGAACCGCCAGACCGGCCACGGCGGCAAAGCCCAGGATGCTGATCATGCCAAGCTTGAAGCGGAAGAGCATGACGCAGGCGATGACGAAGATCGCGGCGGCAGCGACATTCAGCGTGCTCCAGACCGGCCATGCCAGACTGACGAGCGGCAGGCCGGTAGCGCGGGAGAGAAGCGCGATATTGCCGACATCGGCAAAGAGGACGTGCAGGCCGAACCAGAGCGCCAGATTGAGGATGACGCCGACGACGGCAGCAGTGATCGCCGACAGGGCCGCCGACAATATCTTGTTCTGGCGGAGCTTCTCCACATAGGGCGCACCGGCGAAGATCCAGATGAAGCTCGGCACGAAGGTTGCCCAGGCGGCGAGGCTGGCGCCGATCACGCCGCCGAACAGCGGATCGATGCCGAGCGCATTGCGGAAACCGGCCATGAAGCCGACGAAACAGAGGACAAGCACCAGCGGACCCGGCGTCGTCTCGGCCAACGCAAGACCATCCAGCATCTCGCCGGGGCGCAGCCAGGCATAATGCTCCACCGCTACCTGCGCGACATAGGAGAGCACGGCATAGGCGCCGCCGAAGGTGACGACCGCCATCTTTGAGAAGAAGACGAAGACGGCGGCGAAGACATTGGTCTCGCCGCTCAGCGCCTCGGCAATCAGATCCTGCGGACCATGAATCTCGCGGACGATCAGCAGCGGAAACTGCCAGACGATCACCCAGAAAGCGAGGATCAGGAACGGCCTGGCGATATGACGGCTGGTCAGTCCTGATAATCCCCTGGCGGGCTTTGAAGCCTCGGCTGGCGCCACGCCCTCTACCTTTCGCCTGCGGCGCTCGACGAGGAAGCCGGCAATGCCTGCGGCAAGGACCACGAGCGGGAATGGCAGATTGAGCAGGAAGAGCGCCACGAAAGAGGCGGCAGCCACATAATAGTGAAAGCGCGATTTCAGCGCCCGGCCGGCCACCCGCATCAGCGCCTCGATGACGACGGCGAGCACGGCCGCCTTGAGGCCGAAGAACAGAGCGAGCAGCCACTCGGCGTTCTGGAAATAGGCATAGAGACCGGAGAGGACCAGGATGACCAGAAAGCCCGGCAAGATGAAGAGAAGGCCGGCGACGATGCCGCCGCGCACGCCATGCATCAGCCAGCCGATATAGGTGGCAAGCTGCTGGGCCTCGGGACCCGGCAACAGCATGCAATAGTTCAAGGCATGCAGAAAACGGTCTTCGGAGATCCACCGCTTTTCCTCGACCACGGTCTTGTGCATCAGGGCGATCTGCCCGGCAGGACCGCCGAAGCTCAGACAGCCGATACGCGCCCAGACGGCAAATGCCTCGGAAAAAGCGGGCCGTGGCAGGGGCTCGGCAACCACGTCAGACAAATCCCCTCACCTCTCCACAATTCCGGCGCAAAAATCCGTGAATGGTTTCCTTGACTCTTTCTGGAGCCATCCCTAAATGCACGTCGCTAGCACTCCTCAACGGAGAGTGCTAACACTCATCCATGTGGACCCCGGTCCGCGAATGTCATTTGATCGAGGGATTAGACAATGGCAAGCACCAACTTCCGCCCCCTTCACGATCGCGTCGTTGTTCGCCGCGTTGAGTCCGAAGAAAAGACCAAGGGTGGCATCATCATCCCGGACACCGCCAAGGAAAAGCCGCAGGAAGGCGAAATCGTCGCCGTCGGTTCGGGTGCTCGTGACGAGTCCGGCAAGGTCGTCGCTCTCGACGTCAAGGCTGGCGACCGCGTTCTGTTCGGCAAGTGGTCGGGCACCGAAGTCAAGATCAACGGCGAAGACCTTCTGATCATGAAGGAAGCCGACATCATGGGCATCATCGGCTAATCAGCCGGTTATCCCGTTCAGATTATCGCTGACACCCCTTTTCAGGAGTTCTCAAAATGGCAGCTAAAGAAGTAAAGTTCGGCCGCTCTGCGCGCGAAAAGATGCTGCGCGGCGTCGACATCCTCGCTGACGCAGTGCAGGTCACCCTCGGTCCGAAGGGCCGTAACGTCGTTATCGACAAGTCCTTCGGCGCTCCGCGCATCACCAAGGACGGTGTTTCGGTCGCCAAGGAAATCGAACTCGAAGACAAGTTCGAAAACATGGGCGCCCAGATGGTCCGCGAAGTTGCTTCGAAGACCAACGATATCGCCGGCGACGGCACCACGACGGCAACCGTTCTGGCCCGCGCTATCGTTCGCGAAGGTGCAAAGGCTGTTGCAGCCGGCATGAACCCGATGGACCTGAAGCGCGGTATCGACCTCGCTGTTGCAGAAGTCGTCAAGGACCTGCAGGCGAAGGCCAAGAAGATCTCCACCTCGGCTGAAGTTGCCCAGGTCGGCACGATCTCCGCAAACGGCGACAAGCAGGTTGGCGAAGACATCGCTGAAGCCATGCAGAAGGTCGGCAACGAAGGTGTTATCACCGTCGAAGAAGCCAAGACCGCTGAAACCGAACTCGAAGTCGTCGAAGGCATGCAGTTCGACCGCGGCTACCTCAGCCCGTACTTCGTGACCAACCCGGAAAAGATGATCGCCGACCTCGACGACGCTTACATTCTCCTCCACGAGAAGAAGCTCTCGAACCTGCAGGCGATGCTCCCGGTTCTCGAAGCCGTCGTTCAGACCGGCAAGCCGCTCCTCATCATCGCTGAAGACGTCGAAGGCGAAGCTCTTGCTACGCTCGTCGTCAACAAGCTGCGTGGCGGCCTGAAGATCGCTGCCGTCAAGGCTCCTGGCTTCGGCGACCGCCGCAAGGCCATGCTGGAAGACATCGCTATCCTCACGGGCGGCACTGTCATCTCCGAAGACCTCGGCATCAAGCTCGAATCCGTAACGCTCGACATGCTCGGCCGTTCGAAGAAGGTTTCGATCTCCAAGGAAAACACTACGATCGTCGACGGCGCAGGCGCCAAGTCCGACATCGAAGGCCGCGTTGCGCAGATCAAGGCTCAGATCGAAGAAACCTCTTCCGATTATGACCGCGAAAAGCTGCAGGAACGCCTTGCCAAGCTCGCTGGCGGCGTTGCCGTCATCCGCGTTGGCGGCTCCACGGAAATCGAAGTCAAGGAAAAGAAGGACCGCATCGACGACGCTCTGAACGCGACGCGCGCTGCTGTTCAGGAAGGTATCGTCCCGGGCGGCGGTATCGCTCTGCTCCGTTCCTCGACGAAGATCACTGCCAAGGGCGTGAACGACGACCAGGAAGCTGGCGTCAACATCGTCCGCAAGGCTCTGCAGTCGCTGGTTCGCCAGATCGCTGAAAACGCTGGTGACGAAGCTTCGATCGTTGTCGGCAAGGTTCTCGACAAGAACGAAGACAACTACGGCTACAACGCCCAGACGTCTGAATATGGCGACATGATCGCCATGGGCATCGTCGACCCGGTCAAGGTTGTCCGCACGGCTCTGCAGAACGCAGCTTCGGTTGCTTCGCTGCTGATCACCACGGAAGCCATGATTGCCGAGCTGCCGAAGAAGGACGCTCCTGGTGGCATGCCTGGCGGCATGGGCGGTATGGGCGGCATGGACATGATGTAAGACCTTCGGGTCTGACATCTGAGCCAACCGGTTCAGTTACGGAAGGGCGGTCTTCGGGCCGCCCTTTTCATTTGGCGGATAGCGATTCGGCCTTACCAATTTTTAGAGTCTCAACGACGGAACTGATAAAACGTTTAAGCGTCTATTCCGCACCGAAATCAGACTCCGAAGCTTTCGCGAGCCTTACCAAGCTATGTTTTTTATCAGCCGCTGATATTTCTTATTGAAATTGGTTTCACTGCGGTAATGTGAAAATTTTGCAAAGCGTAACCGTTTACATCTCGCGAAACGGGCAACTTTTTACTTTGATTTCTGCTACCTTTTATAGAAGCATGCAATATATCGCATCCTTCGCGTTGCGGATTACCCCCGAAAAAGCATTTGCCGCCTCTCAAAAACTGCCTATAAATCCGCGCTGCGAATTGCAGTGCATGACGATATTTTTCCGCCCGCCAGCGGAAGACCGTATTTTGCAAATGACACCGGCTGCAGAGCATTCCGCGCCAGATTTTTTGAGAAGAGCATGAAAGGGGTTCCGCACCGGCGGCGCCGCAATTCTGCTCACGGCCGGACATGATGACCGGTGCGCATGAAGATGTTTTCGTCACACCGCACGAGTGCGCTGCATTGAACTGCGCCCGACACGGGGAACCCCATTTGTTCAAGATCGCCAAAGCCAATGTTGCCGCCCCGCTCACGCCTGGCTCCTTTGATCTGACCCATCACAATCAGGAAATGCTGGCGCAGTTTTCCGTCTCCGAGGCCTGGAACGGTGACTTTTCGAGCGGCATCATCCGGCTCGGCGAATGGAGCTCGATGCTTCACGGTCTGGCCGGCCAGGAATGCGGACTGCTGAGCCTTATGCGCTGTTATGACGTCAAGGACCGTGCCCATATCCTGGCGCTGTTCGAACAGGCTGCAACCCTCTCCTCGTCCTTCTGTTTCTCGACGACCATCGTCATGCCGAACGGCTTCCGCCAGCCGCTCTTCTGCATGGGCGAGTCCGCCGGACTTGAGGAGAAATACGCCGGCAGCATGGTCGGCGTCTTCATCTTCCCGCGCTTCAAGCTTGAAAACACCAGTCAGGCCGCCAGCCGCCAGTAAGCGGCAAAGCCCTATGAAAAAGGCCGGTCTCGCGACCGGCCTTTTTGTTTGCGCTACTACTCCGGCTTCACCGGAACGTTGAGCCCCTTGGCGCTGGCCGGGCGGGCAATGCAGCGCTCCAGCCAGGCCCGAACGGCCGGGAACTTCTCATATTCCAGAACCTCGCCACCGCCATAGAACAGATCGGCGCCACGGATCCATGGGAACGTCGTGATATCGGCGATCGTGTATTCATCGCCCATGATCCACTGGCGGCCCTGCAGACGGCCTTCCAGGATGCCCAGCAGACGCTTGGCCTCGTCGCGATAGCGCTCCATCGGATAGGAATTGTTGGCGACCTTATCGGCCGCAAACTTGTAGAAGTGGCCGAACTGGCCAAGCATCGGGCCAAGGCCCGACATCTGGAAGAACACCCACTGAATGGTTTCGTAGCGGCCAGCCGCATCGGCGGGGATCAGCTTGCCGGTCTTCTCGGCGAGATAAAGCAGGATGGCGCCGGATTCGAAGATACCGATCGGCTTCCCGTCAGGACCGTTCGGATCGATGATCGCAGGGATACGGCCGTTCGGATCGAGGGAAACGAATTCCGGCGACTTTTGGTCGTTGTTGGCGAAGCCGACATAGTGCGGCTCGTAGGGCAGGCCGAGTTCTTCCAGTGCCACCGAAATCTTCACGCCGTTCGGCGTCTGCAGCGAATAAAGCTGGATGACATCGGGATTTTTTGCTGGCCAGCGCTTGGTGATCGGGAAGCTTGAAAGGTCTGCCATTGAAATCTCCATGGGGTTTGGACCCTGACCATAGACAGGCGGGCGGCGCCAAGACAAGCGGCGGGAGACGGATCATCGTTTCAAAATACTGAACGAACCGTCCCCTTTCGTTTATCTTTCCAGCTGCGACAAAATGCGCGACAAGTGGGTCAACGAGATCAGCCGATCTCACAGTCATTCAAACGGAGATTACTTCCATGTCGAATACGACCAACATCATCGTTCTCGTCGCCCGCATTCTTCTGTCCTTCATGTTCATCCTCGCCGGCTTCGGCAAGCTCACCGACCCGGCTGGCACCGCCGGCATGATCGCAGGCGCTGGCCTTCCCGCCTCCACCGCCCTCACCTATCTCGCAGGCCTCTTCGAGCTCGTGACCGGCCTTGCCGTTCTCGTCGGCTTCCAGGTTCGCATCGTCGGCTGGCTGCTGGCTGCCTTTTGTATCTTCACGGCCGTCGTCTTCCACCTGCCTGCCGTCAACGTTCCTGATTTCCCGGCTGGCGCAAACGGCTGGATCAACGCTCTGAACCAGATCATGGTCATGAAGAACTTCACGCTGGCCGGCGCCTATATCCTGCTCGCCACCGTCGGCGCTGGCGCTTACTCGATCGATGCACGCCGCGGCGCATATCCGGTCGCTGCCTAAGCGAAATCGGCCTCCCAAGCATAAAGAAACCCGCCGTCGCGAGACGGCGGGTTTTTTCGTTTCCGAAATCCGGAAGACATCAGAGCGCGCCGCGCACCGCCGCGACGATCTTCGCCACCGACGGCTCGGCCGCATGGCTTTCCTTGCGGGCGCGAACGAGGCAGGCCTCGGAGCGCAGGATGACGCCGTCATTGAGGACGCGCAGGTGGTTTGCCCGCAGCGTTGATCCGGTCGAGGTGATATCGACGATGACATCCGCCGAACCGGAGGCCGGTGCGCCCTCGGTCGCCCCCAGGCTCTCGACGATGCGATAAAGCTGGATGCCGTGCTGGCTGGAGAAGAACTGCTGCGTCAGCCGCCAGTACTTGGTGGCGATCGTCAGACGGCGGCCATGGCGGGCGCGGAACTCAGCCGCGACGTCGCCGAGATCGGCCATGGTATCGACGTCGAGCCAAATCTCCGGAACGGCGACGACGACATCGGCATGGCCGAAGCCGAGCCGGGCGCAGAATTCGACGCGCTTGTCGGTTTCGGCCAGGCCTTCGCGCACCAGATCTTCCCCGGTGACGCCGAAATCGATCGAGCCGTTGCCGAGCTCGCGGGAGATTTCCGACGCCGACAGGAAGGCGACCTCGACATCATCCCAGCCTTCGACGCGGCCACGATAGGAGCGGTCGTTGCCGACGGCGGTGATTTTCATGCCTGCGCGCTCGAAAATGGCGGAGGCATCGTCCTTCATGCGGCCCTTGGAGGGCAGTGCGATGGTCACAGTCATGCCGCTGCCCTTTCCGTTTCGATGCGATCGAGCCAGAGCGAGAAGCCGACGGCGGGGATGCGCTCCCGGGCGCCGAGGAAGTTCAACAGCTTGTCGAAGCGCCCGCCACCGGCAAGCACTGCCGACGAGCCTTCAACGCTCACCTCGAAGACGAGACCGGTGTAATAATCCAGCGGGCGGCCGAAGGCGGCGCGGTAATCCATCGACGAGAGATCGAGGCCAGCATTCGAAAGCGCGGCCAGACGGCTGTCGAAATGCGACAGCGCCGTGCCGATCTTCAGCCCAGCGGCATCGGCAAAGCCTGCAAGCGCCGAGGATGCATCGGCCAGCGGCACGTTGAGCGACAGGAACTCTTCCAGCACGCGGAAGGCATCGTCATCGAGTCTCGTTTCCGACAGCACCAGCTTTTCCCTGAGGCGGCGGGCAATATCGGCAGGCGAGCGGCTGGCATTAGTCGAATAGCCGGTCGCTTCCATCGTCTGATCGATATGGGCGATCAGCGCCTTGTCATCGCCGGCTGCAACGAGCCTGGCGATGTCGTCATCGAGGCCGGTGACGAATTGCGGGCTGACGAGGCTGGCCAGCAGCGCCTCGATTTGCGTCATGTTGCCGAAGGCGTGGACCAGCCGCTTCTGCCAGCCGAGCGGCAGGCCGAGCGCCTGGACCACAGCCTCGAACACCGCCTGGTCGCCCAGAACCGTCGAGACCGTCTTTCCCGGGATCAGCCGCTGCAGGATGGCGATGGCATCGCCGATGGCGCGCGCATCGGCGCTCGCCGTATCGGTCTCGCCGAGATCCTCGATCCCCGCCTGATAGAACTCGTTGCTGCCATCACGCCGCTGGCGGAAGACCTCGCCGAGATAGGAATAGCGCTTCGGCGTACCGGTCGCCGTTTCGATGTGGCGCAGGCATACGGGAATGGTGAATTCCGGCCGCAGGCAGAGGCTGGCGCCGGTTTCGCTTTCCGTCATGAAAATACGGCGGCGCAGATCCTCGCCGGCGATATCCAGGAACGGCTCGGCCGGCTGGATGACGGGCGTATCGATGCGTTCGGTCTTGCGGGCGGCGAACTCGGCGAGGAGATCGGTTGAGAAGGCGGGGAGGTTTGTCAGAGGCATGGCGTTGAAGTCTCCGGGGATACCCCCCTCTGTCCTGCCGGCCATCTCCCCCTCAAGGGGGGAGACCGGCTGGGCTCACTCGCCCGCTCCACATTGACTGTTTGGCTCAGACCCAACCACGACTCGATCTCACCCCTTGAGGGGGAGATGGCCGGCAGGACAGAGGGGGGTGCGCCCCGCTCAAACATCCGACGCCCGCTTCCGATCTTCCGCCTGCGCCGCCAGGATTTCCTTCACCTTGGCAACGAGATCGGCTTCCGCGACGGTTTCCTGCGCCACGCGCGCTTCGCGCCAGCTGGCATTGTCCTCGATCTCGCCAGAGAGGCGCTTGCCCTCGATCAGGTCCTTGATCTGCACCACACCGGTGGCGCGCTCGTCGCCGCCCTGGATGATGGCGACGGGGCAGCCGCGGCGATCGGCATATTTCAGCTGGTTGCCGAACTTCTTCCAGTTGCCCTGATACATCTCGGCGCGGATACCGGCAGCGCGCAGTTCCTGGGTGATCCGCTGGTAGCGGCCCATGGCATCGACATCGCCGTCCATTACGGTAACGAGAACCGGTTCGATCACCTCGGACTGGCCGAGCTTGCCGAGGTTCTTCAACGCCGTCATCAGGCGCGACACGCCGATCGAGAAGCCGGTTGCCGGAACCGGCTGGCCCATGAAGCGCGAGACGAGGCCATCATAACGGCCACCGCCACCGACGGAGCCGAAGACGACCTTTTCGCCCTTCTCGTTGGTGACGTCGAAGAGCAACTCGGCTTCGTAGACCGGACCGGTGTAATATTCGAGGCCGCGGACGACGGAGGGGTCGATCTTGATGCGGGTGCTGTCGTAACCGGCGCTGGTGACAAGGCTGCCGATGAAATTGAGTTCCTCGACGCCTTCCCCACCATTCGAGGTTCCAGCCACCAGCTCGGCAAGCTGGGCAGCACTTTCGGCATAGTCCTTGATACCGACGAAGAAGAGCACCTTGTCGATCTGGTTCTGGTCGAGGCCAGCGCCCTTGGTGAAGTCACCGGATTCATCCTTGCGGCCCGGGCCGAGCAGGAGGGCGACACCCTCGGGACCGAACTTGTCGAGCTTGTCGATGGCGCGCAGCACGTTGAGGCGCTGGGCAACCTTGTCGTCACCACCGAGGCCAATGGCCTCAAGCACGCCGTCGAGAACCTTGCGGTTGTTGACGCGGATCACATAGTCACCGCGCTTGATGCCAAGGGCTTCGAGCGTATCGGCCATCATCATGCACATTTCGGCATCGGCCTGGACGCCGGGCGCACCGACCGTATCGGCATCGAACTGCATGAATTGGCGGAAGCGGCCCGGGCCCGGCTTCTCGTTGCGGAAGACGTAGCCGGCGCGATAGGTGCGGTAGGGCAGCTGGATGTCGTTGAAATTTTCGGCGACATGGCGAGCGAGAGGTGCGGTCAGGTCATAGCGCAGGCTCATCCACTGCTCGTCGTCGTCCTGAAGCGAGAAGACGCCTTCGTTCGGACGGTCGGCATCCGGCAGGAACTTGCCGAGCGCATCGGTATATTCGAACAGCGGCGTTTCGACAGGATCGAAACCATAATGCTCATAGACTTCGCGGATCTTCGCGGTCATTTCGTTGACGGCGCGGATATCGGCAGCCGAGCGGTCAACGAAGCCGCGCGGCAGGCGGGCCTTGAGCTTTTGCGGTTTCTTCTTGGTGTCGTTCATTTCAGGGGATTTCCACAGTGTGACAGTGGCGGTTTCCTAGCGGATTGGGCGGGGAGCGGCAAGGGCGAAGGGTGGCGAAGCCTATGGCGAACTGTTATATATTGGCCGATTGAGGATCGTTCGATGAACAAGCGCGTCACCATTGAAATGCCGGATGAAATTCATCGGCTGATCGCCGAGCACGCCGCCAAGGCCGGCGCGGCGACGGATGCCTATGTTCTCGAAGTGATCGAGCAGCATCTCGAAGACCTTCACGACATCGCTGCGGCGGATGCAGCGATGGAGCGTATCCAGGCTGGCGAACCGACACTGACACTTGAAGAAGTGAAACGTGGCCTTGGTCTGGACGATTGAATTTGGCCGAAACGCGGACAAGCAACTCGCCCGCCTCGCCAAGCGGGACGCGGCGCGCATTATTTCGTTTCTCGAAGAACGCCTTGTTGGACATGAGAACCCGAGAGAACTTGGTGCAGCCCTTCAGGGCGACAAGCTCCGGCAATATTGGCGCTATCGCGTCGGCGACTTTCGCATTATCTGCGATATCCAGGACAACCGGCTCGTTATCCTGGTGATCGAGATCGGTCATCGCCGCGAAATCTATCGTTAGACCTTCATGATACTCGAAGCCCTTTTCTACCTCGCAACGGTGCCGGTGACGGCAAAGCCGCACCGCAAGTTTATCCGCTATTCCGTCAACCTCTGGTCCCGCGCGAGGCGCTGCAGCGGCCAATGGGCGGAGCATGAGGAAAAGAGCCGGGCGGCGATGCTGGCAGCAGCATCCGGGCTCCGCCAGAAGCGCACGGCAGTGGTGCTCGGCTCCGGCCTGCTGCGCGACGTGCCGATCGAGGCGCTTGCGAAGACCTTCGATACCGTGGTACTTGTCGATCTGGTTCACCTCGCCTCCGTCCGTTTCTGGCTGAAGGCGAAAGGGTACCGGAATGTCCGCCTGATCGAGCGCGATCTTTCGGGCTATGAGGAGTTGCAGACGGCGGGCCATGCCCAGCCGCTCGGGTTTCTGCGCGGCGTGCCCTACCTGGACTTCGTGGTTTCGGCGAACCTGCTGTCGCAGATCGGCCGCGGCGTGAAGCGGCGCTTCGAGGCGGAGCAAGACGGCGCGATGCCACAGGATACCGTCCAGCGGCTGATCGCGGCGCATATCGATGGATTGAAAGCGCTTCCCTGCGCCACCTGTCTGGTGACCGATATTTCCTATGCGGTGAATGACCGGACCGGAAAGACCCATGAGACGGCCGATCTGCTGCAGGGCGTTCAGTCGCCAACTGAGACCAAGACATCATGGGCCTGGCCGGTGGCGCCGCTCGGCGAGGAAAGCCGCGACTACCAGATCGTTCATCAGGTGATTGCCGTCTATTGAGATGCAGATTATTCTGGTTGCAATCCAGGATTTATTGTATCACTTTTATTGTCGGATATCATTGCGGTTAAGATCGTTTGGGATGAGCCGAAGCGGCTTGCAAATCTCGACAAGCACGGATTGGATTTTGCCGATCTCGATCTGGGATTTTTCCTGTCCGCCGTTCTTCAACCCGCTCGCGGCCGTCGCATGATGGCGATCGGGCGGTTTGCGGACGGAACCATCGTGGTGATCTTCGCGAGACTGGGTATCGAAGCACTGTCGGTGATTTCGATGCGCCCGGCCAAAGCAACGGAAAGACGGTTCCTCAATGACAGCCAAGAAAATTGAATTGCAGTCCGAGTTCAAGGAAGGGCGCGGGTATAGCAAGGCCGATTGGGACGACGTTAGCGACAATCCCGAATGGACCGAGGAAGACTTCAAGAATGCGCGGCCTTTCGCGGAGGTGTTTCCCGAGCTTGCCGAGAGCATTCGCAAGGCGCGTGGCCGGCCGGTGATGGAGAAGCCGAAGAGGCAGATTTCGCTGCGGCTCGATCCCGATGTCATCGATGCCTTCAAGGCTACCGGCAAGGGCTGGCAGGGGCGGATCAACGACGTGTTGCGCAAGGCCGCAAAGCTCTGAGCCGCCTCTTGGCGAAGCAGGCGCCCTCGCCTATCTTCAAATCATGCGTCTCGTTTCGATCATAGCGATGATATTCGGCTGGCTGACCTTCAGCGCGTCCGCCTGGGCGGGCTGTCCTATGTGCGCAGCGATGAGCCAGCCATTGGCATCAGAGATGCAGCATGGCATGCATGGTATGGCCGATATGCCTGACTTGGTGGCGGAGCACAGTGGTCACGAGATGTCGAAGGACCCGTGCGCGCCGGGCAATCCAAGCCATATGTCGATTTGCTCCTACTGCGTGGTGACGCCTGCCGCCGTAATGGTCAGTGACGGCGGAAAGCATGTCTGTGCCTATCCCGCACCGGCTGCCGCAAAGGCGCTTGCCGATCTGCGACCCGCCCCGCAGGCGCCCCCTCCCCGCTTCATCTGACAATCGCGCGATACGGCCGCACGAACATGATCGTGCAATCCCTTTTGTCAGACAGAGGAAGGACCTCGCATGTCTATGAAAATCATCGCTCTTCTCTCCACTCTCGCCTTTGCCGCTCCGGCCTGCGCCGAGGATATGCAGATGGACATGAGCAAGCCAATGGGCGACCACGTCGCCTCCAGCCATGCCTTTGCCGAGGCCAATGCCAAGATGCACAAGGACATGATGGTCGAGATGACCGGCAATGCCGATGTCGATTTCGTCCGCGGCATGATCCCACATCATCAGGGCGCGATCGACATGGCGAAGATCGAGCTGCAATACGGCAAGGATCCGGAGATCCGCAAACTGGCCGAAACCGTCATCAAGGCTCAGGAAGCTGAAATTGCCGAGATGAACGCATGGTTGAGTGAAAATACCAAGTAATCAATCATGAAGCGAGGCGCCAGTTCTAAAACTGGCGCCTTAGCCGTATAGATTTCGCGCTTAGCGATACTTCTGAAATCACAATGCTATTATTGCGTTTTATTTAGAACGACTTGGTAATGTTTTGATTACGAAATTCTAATTTATCTAAAATACAAATCGTCTCATCAACTTAGGGAAATCGATGAGACATCTTCTTTCGAAAGCGCGCAGGCTCGCCCGCGAGACCAACGGCAATGTCGCCATGGTCTTCGCCCTGCTGCTCGTTCCGCTGATTGCCATGGGCGGTGCCGGCATCGATCTGGCGCGCTATGAAGCGATCCGCGTTGAAATGCAGGATGGCCTCGATCGCGGCGTGCTGGCTGCCGCTTCGCTTTCCCAGAAGGAAAAGCCCGAGGATACGCTGCGCAGTTTCATGAAGAACCTCGACTACGCACAGGACATCGCCCTCAGCTTCACCGAGACGAAGGGGCTGAATTCCCGCAAGATCAATGCCAGCGCCGCCTATGTGATGAACACAACCTTCATCCACCTCGTCGGCGTCCGTCAGCTGAGCGTTGCGGCTGTCTCCACCGCCGAGGAAGCCAAGCAGAATATCGAGATGTCGCTGATGCTCGACATGTCCGGCTCGATGAACGGCAACCGCATCAAGAACCTGAAGAAGGCGGCCCAGCAGTTCATCGATCAGGTGCTGACCGACGAGACCAAGGATTATACGACGATCACCATCGTGCCCTATGCCGGGCACGTGAATATCGGCGCGGCCGTCTTCGACAAGCTCGGCGCCAAGCGCGACCACTCGAACTCGTCCTGTGTCGAGCTCAGCACCACCGGTTTCGGCGGCGGCGTGCCGAGCTTCAAGGATGCGGGCCAGGTTCCGCATTTCACCCAGTGGAACTACGGCCGTACCGATCTGAAGCCCTGGTGGTGCCCGGTGGAATCGACGGCGATCACCTATTTTTCCAACGATGCGACCTATCTGAAGAACCGCATCACGCAGCTTGAACTGCATGATGGCACCGGCACGCAGAATGCCATGCAGTGGGGCTACATGCTGCTCAATCCGGGCGCCAAGACCATCGTCAACGCGGCGATCGACGCCAAGATGATGGATGCGAAATTCGCCAACCGGCCGGCAGCCTTCGGCGACCCGGATACGATGAAAGTCATCGTGCTGATGACGGATGGTGCGATCACCGAACAGTATCGCCCGAAGGATTACAGCCGCCCGGTCAGCCAAGCGCCTGACAACAAGCAGATCATCAACTCCACGGATACAGCGAAGATGCTGTCCTCGGTCTGTACCGCAGCCAAGACCAACGGCATTACCGTCTTTACCATCGGCTTCGAAGTGAGCGGCAATGCGACGACACAGATGACCAACTGTGCCACCAGCCCCGGCCACTATTACCCCGCCTCCGGCTCCGGCATCGGCGATGCCTTCAAGTCGATCTCGACCTCGATCAAGAAGCTGAGGCTGACACAGTGACCTCTCTTGTCAATCGTCTCAGACGTGACCGCGGCGGCGCCGCCGGGATCGAATTCGCCATCCTGGCGCCGATCGTCTTCTCGCTCGTTTTCTCGACCTTCGAAGCGGGATGGATCATGACGCAGTCGATCATGCTCGACCGCGCCGTCAGCCGCGGTTCGCGTGCGCTGCAGGTGGCGGGTTCGAACTTCACCTATGACGACTTCAAGAAGAAGGTCTGCGACGAGGCGATCATTCTGACCAACTGCCTCAAGTCGATCCGCATCGAATTCACGCCGATCAGCAAGTCGACCGACTTCCCGACATCCGAGACATCCTGCATCGACCGCAGCGTCAATATCGATCCTGTCACCACCTATACCGGCGGGCAGCGGTCGCAGATCGTCTTTGCGCGCGCCTGCTATGTCGTCGATCCCATCGTCCCCGGACTTGGCTTTGGGCTGGCGATGCCGAAGGACAGTACCGGCGGCGTTCGCCTGACATCCCGCTTCGCCTTCGTGAACGAGCCTGGCTGATGATCACGCTTCTCAAAGACTTGCTGAAAAACCGCTCCGGCGCCTCGGCGATCGAATTTTCCTTCGTCGCGCCGGTGATGATCTTCTTCTTCATCGGCAGCGTCGCCGTGTTCGACATGTTCCGGACCTATCAGAACATCGTCGAGGCCAATGGCGTGGTGGCCGATGTGATCTCACGCCAGACCTCAATCGACGCGACCTTCGTTTCCAACATCTACGGCGTCTTCACCAACCTGCAGCAGAACAGCACGGCACCGAGCGCGCTCCGGATTTCCAGCATCAAGAAGACCGCCGGCGTCTACAAGCTGGACTGGAAGAAGGAGAGCGGCACCATCAGCCTCCTGAAGGCGCAGGTGCTCGACAGCTCGACGCTGCCGCAGATCACCGACGGCGACTCGATCATCTATGTCGAGGGAGCCACGACCTACACGATGCTCTCCAACATTCTCGGCTTCGGGCAGATGACTTTCGCAGAGCGGGCATTCACGCGACCGCGCTTCATCAGCGCGGTCGCATTCAACTAACTTAAGCCTTTGGCTCAAAAGGTTCCGGGCGGCGGCCGGCGCCCTGACGGGCGACCATCCAGCCGGGATATTCAGGCGCCAGCGCGCTGACGTCGTCGAGCTTCTTCAGGTCGTCGGCATCGAGCTTGAGGCCTGTCGCCGCAAGGTTCTGATCGAGCTGCTCGATCCGCTTGGCACCGATGATAACCGTCGTGACGAAGGGCTTGGCCAGCACATAGGCAAGCGCCACGGTGGCGACGCTGACGCCATGCTTCTCTGCGACTTCGCGCATCACAGCGACGCAGGCCCAGGCGCGGTCCTTGTCGACGGGCGGGAAGTCGAAGGTGGCGCGGCGGCCCTCACCGTTGCCGGGGGCGCCCGGACCGTACTTGCCGGAGAGCAGACCGCCCGCGAGCGGCGACCAGACCATCAGGCCGAGCTTCTCCTCGTTCATCAGCGGCACGATCTCGCGCTCGAGGTCGCGACCGGCGATCGAGTAGTAAGCCTGGATCGTCTCGAAGCGGGCGAAGCCGCGGCGTTCGGAAATGCCCAGCGCCTTGGCGATCCGCCATGCCTGCCAGTTTGAGACGCCGACATAGCGCACTTTGCCCTGGGCGACGAGATCGTCGAAAGCCCGCAGGGTTTCGTCGATCGGGGTGACGGTATCCGTCGCGTGGATTTGGTAGAGGTCGATGTGATCGGTCTGCAGCCGCTTCAGGCTGGCTTCGACCGAATCCATGATGTGGCCGCGCGAGGCGCCGCGGTCGTTGGGCTTGCTGCCCATCACGCCGTAGACTTTGGTGGCAATGACGACGTCCTTTCGGGGGACGTTGAGGTTCTTCAGCGCCTGGCCGAGGAGCCGTTCGGATTCGCCGAAGGAATAGACGTCGGCGGTGTCGATGAAATTGACACCTGCGGCCAGCGAGCGCTCGACGATCTTGTCGGCGGCGGCCTGATCGACATCGGCGATGGCGCCCCAGGGGCTGCCTTCATTGGCTTCACCGAAGGTCATCGTTCCCAGGCAGATTTCGGAAACGAAAAGGCCGGTATTTCCAAGCTGATTGTATTTCATGAGGAAATTTCCTTGTGACTGCCACAGGCGGGGGTGCCCATGGACTGCTGAACGCAATCTTTTGATTATTGGCCTGCATGGCAGGCACAGCCGGGGCTGGCTGCTGATGAGGCACATTTTACGTAAGCGCGCCCAGCGGCATTTCAACAGCATGCGGCATCCCGTCCGTCAAAAAACAAAGCCCTTGTCTCGAACGGCCACGCCGATAGATTCAGGGCGAGGGAATTGCAGGAGCACCGGATGAGCAAGCACGCGCTGACGACGATCGGCTTCGATGCTGATGATACGCTCTGGCAGAACGAGCAATATTACCGGCTAACGGAAGCGCACTTCACCGAGTTGCTGGCCGATTTTGCCGAGGGACCGAAGATTTCGGAACGGCTGCTGGAAGCCGAGAAGCGCAACCTCGCCCATTACGGCTTCGGCATCAAAGGCTTCACGCTGTCGATGATCGAGACGGCGATCGAGATGACGGATGGTAGCGTCCCGGCTGGTGTCATCGCACAGATCCTCGATATCGGGCGCGATCTGCTTTCCCATCCGGTCGAAACCATGCCGCATGTGCAGGACACGCTGGAGGCGTTGGCCGGAAACTACCTGCTAGTGCTGATTACCAAGGGCGACCTGTTCGACCAGGAGCGCAAGCTGGCGCAATCCGGCCTCGGCGATTTCTTCGATGCCGTCGAGATCGTCTCGGACAAGACGGCCGTTACCTACCGGCGGATCTTCTCGAAGGTGGGAGATGGGCCCGAGCGGGCAATGATGGTCGGCAACTCGCTGAAATCAGACATCGTCCCGGCCATCGCCGCCGGCAGCTACGGCGTGTTCGTGCCGCATGAGCTGACCTGGGTGCTGGAGCATGTGGAGGAGCCGTCGGACGCGCCGCGCTTCCGCAAGATCGCCAATCTTGGCGAATTGCGCCGGCTTCTCGATCAGTTGGGCTGACCTATTCCTCTTCGTCCGCGCCTGATTTCGGCGGAAACAGCGACGGCCGCTGCGGCTCTTCAGGCTTGGCCGCAGGCGGCGCGGTTCCGGGTGCCTGAGGCTCGATCATCAGCGTATAGGGAGCACCGAGGCCGCGCCGGGGAGAGACTTTCGAATAATAGGGGCGCAACATCCAGGTCGTGTCTTCCTTGGCGATGGTATCGAGGACAGAACCGTCCTCATCCGTGCCGAAGAATGCCTCGTCATCGCCCTTCGACAGATCGAAGATCGCCAGAAACGCAAACTGGCTGCGTGTCGTGAAGCTGATCTTTACATGCTGGCCGGCTTTGACAGGCAGCGTAAAGACATGGCTGTTGCCGAACTTCGTCCAGCCCTTGATCTGCATGGTCACCGCCGGAAACTGAAGCTTCTCCAGCTTCTCGCCGGGATCCAGCTGCGGCGCCTGGGCGAAGGCGGGAAGCGCTGAAAGAACCATCAGAGCGCCTGTCGCAAGCAGTTTCCTCATGGGCGCACCAGTGCCTTCCGTATCGCTTCCACCTCTGAGCGGCAGAAACAGCCCTCGACGTGATCGTTGACGAGCCCCATCGCCTGCATGAAAGCATAAACTGTGGTCGGGCCGACAAAGGTCCAGCCGCGCTTCTTCAAATCCTTGGAAATGCGGACGGAAACCGGCGTTGTCGGATTGGCGGCGATATAGGCGCGGTCGATGGCACCAGGGCGGTCGCCGGTGCCCGGCTCGTAGCTCCAGAAATAGCGGGCAAGCGAGCCGAATTCCTGTCTCAGTGCAATGGCGCGTCTGGCATTGTTGATCGTCGAAACGATCTTGCCGCGATGGCGGATGATGCCGGCATCGGCTACGCAGCGCTCGATATCCGCGTCGTCGAAGAGCGCGACCTTCTCGAAATCGAAACCGGCAAAAGCGGCGCGGAAATTCTCGCGCTTTCGCAGGATCGTCAGCCAGGAGAGGCCCGATTGAAAGCCTTCGAGGCAGATCTTTTCGAACAGCCTGATATCGTCGGTAACCGGGCGGCCCCATTCCTCGTCGTGATAGCGCATATAGTCAGGAAGATTGGCGTGCCAGTGGCAGCGGCTCTTTCCGTCGTCACCGGTCGTGATGCCCGTATCGCTCATGCTTCCCCGCTGATTTTACGCTTCAATTGCGGCTTTACCATTTAGAAACCCCGTTTCCAAACCGAACAGTAACCCTGACGAAAAGTTTATCCGGTGCTTCGCAGTTTAATGAATCGATCTTTACCATTCGCTGGCCGGAGCGGTGGCAGCATCCGGCCAGGCGGAAATGCCCGCCCCAGCATTTTCGGTCATATGTAGAGAGTTCCGTCCGATGATGAAATCCGTTTTGATTGCCGCAAGCCTGATTGGCCTGCTTGCCTCGCCTGCCCTTGGTGACGATCGCTATGCGACCCGCCCGCCCGTCGTTCTCAGCCCCGATCTGACCGCGCCCTGGCTCAACCAGCTGGGCGGCAGCAACGTGCGCCCTGTCGTCTATCAGCGCCCGGTCATTCAGCCGCAGCGCCGCGGGCTGTTCCAGTATCAGCCGCGCATCGTGCGCCGCGCAGCCCCTGCCGGTATTCAGCAGGTTGCGGTCGTGCGCCCCGGCGCAATTCCTGTTGCCCGCGAGCAGTTCGATCCGCAGTTCCTGCCGCAGATGGTCGATTACGACACCAAGGAAAGGCCCGGCACGATCGTCATCGATACCAACAACCGCTTCCTCTACCTCGTGATGGCGAATGGCAAGGCCCGCCGCTACGGCGTCGGCGTTGGCAAGCCGGGCTTCGAATGGGCCGGCGAGCACCGCATCACCCGCAAGGCCGAATGGCCGGACTGGACCCCGCCTTCCGAAATGATCAGCCGCGAAGCTGCCAAGGGCCATTATCTGCCCGCCCGCATGGATGGCGGCCCGGAAAATCCGCTCGGCGCCCGCGCCATGTATCTCGGCTCGACGCTCTACCGCATCCACGGCACCAACGCGCCCTGGACCATCGGCAACGCGGTTTCCTCCGGCTGCATCCGCATGCGCAATGAGGACGTGACTGACCTTTACGAGCGCGTCAATGTTGGCACCCGCGTGATCGTGATCTAAAGGTCGCAAGGCTGCGGCGGGCCGTTGCAAGAACGGCGCGCCGTGGCACAAAAACACGCGCAAACCCCTCTGAAGCTTGAAATCCGGGGCAAATTGGCTAGCTTGGCGGTCATCCTGGATAGAGGGGAATTGAGAATGAAGCATATCATACGGCTCGCGGCCGCCTCTGCGATTGCGCTGGCCTGCACAATGAGCCTCGCGCATGCCGAGCCTCAGTTGACGGCAACCGACGCCGTTCGCGGCGTCAAGCAGGTGAAGACGGTCAAGCCGCAGTTCAAGAAGCGCGTCGTCCGCCTCGTCACTGACGAAGCGCCTGGCACCGTGATCGTCGATACGACCAACAAGTTTCTTTACCTCGTCGAGGGCAACAACCGCGCAACCCGCTATGGCATCGGCGTCGGCCGCGAGGGCTTCGGCTGGTCGGGCGTGGTCAAGGTCGGCCGCAAGGCGGAATGGCCCGGCTGGACGCCGCCGCCGGAAATGCGCGCCCGCGAAGCCAAGGCCGGCCACAAGCTGCCTGCCTTCCAGCCCGGCGGCCCGGACAATCCACTCGGCGCCCGCGCCATGTATCTCTATCAGGGCAGCCGAGACACGGCCTTCCGCATCCACGGCACCAACCAGCCCTGGACGATCGGCCTCAACCTGTCGTCCGGCTGCATCCGCATGGTCAACAATGACGTGCAGGATCTCTACGAGCGCGTCCCCGTCGGCACCAAGGTGATCGTCGTCGGCCCCGGCAACAAACAGGGCAACGTCGCCTTCCAGGACCGCGGTATAGATGTGCTGCGGACGCTGTTTGGCGGGTGAAACCTCCGGAAGCAGAAAATTGCAAAGGGCGGCCTTCGGGGCGCCCTTTTTTGGTTGGAGCTTGCATATTTGTTCCCGTTATGTTCAGTTCTCGATTGTCGCCATTTCGCTGGGTTCGTGGCCATGTCCGATCAAGCGCAGAAGTTCAAACGCTTCAAGGAATTGCATCAGCGCGACCAGGCCTTTGTGATACCCAATCCATGGGATGCAGGGTCGGCACGGCTGCTTGCGAGCCTTGGGTTCGAAGCATTGGCCACGACCAGCGCAGGATATGCTTTCTCGAAGGGAAAACTGGACTCGTTTGCCAGCCTTGAGCGCAGTGAAATCCTCGACAATGCAAGCGAGATCGTGAAGGCGACGGACCTGCCGGTGTCAGCCGATCTTGAGGACGGCTTCGGGGCTGCGCCTGAGATATGCGCAAAGACGATCCGCCTCGCCAGCGAAGCCGGGCTGGTTGGCGGATCGATCGAGGACGCCACCGGCGACCCTGCCACTCCCATCTATGAGTTGTCGCATGCCATAGAGCGTGTTCAGGCGGCGGCTGAAGCTGCGCGCTATTGTCCGTTCTTGCTGACCGCGAGAGCCGAGAACTTTCTTTGTGGCAGACGCGATCTGGATGACACGATCAGGAGATTGCAAGCTTTTTCGGCGGCGGGAGCCGATGTTCTTTACGCCCCTGGCTTACCTGATCTGGAGACCATCCGTACGGTCTGCGCCGCGGTGGACAAGCCGGTCAATGTGGTCATGGGGCTGAACGCACTGAACGCGTCGGTGGCTGAACTGTCGGATGCAGGTGTGCGCCGGATAAGCGTTGGCGGATCATTTGCGCGCGCGGCGCTTGGCGCCTTGATGCGGGCGGCTGAGGAGGTTCGATCGGCCGGCACGTTCACTTATGCACGTGACGCCATTTCAGCAGCTGAGATTGCCAAACTCATGGCACAGGAAAAGCGCCGTGACCGGCAGTCATAGCGCACGGCTTTCCATATAGGCGATTACCGGAGCCGTTACTGTCTGCCGAAAATAAGGCCTCCGCCGCCCTTGCAATAAGCCTGTTACACAACGCGGGATAGATGAGCGGTATTGCCATCCGGGGATAATCCATGCGCCGCGCCGTTCGCCTGTCCGTGTTTGGGCTTGCCGCCCTTGCCTGTCTCGCCTCGCCTGTCCTTGCCGAAGATCTGCAATTCTCCGTCTATGGCGGCTACCAGACAGCGCCCCATAGCGGCGTCGACCTGTCGGACGGGACGCATTTCACCGCAGGCTGGGAGGGCAAGTCCTTCGGCTCGCCGCCTTATTACGGCGCGCGGGTGACGTGGTGGCTGGAGGATTTGGGCCATCCCAATCTTGGCCTGTCGATCGACTATACGCATGACAAGGTCTATGCCGACGACAAGACGCTGGCGGCTTCGGGCTGGTCGCATTTCGAATTCACCGACGGGCTCAATCTGTTGACCGCCAATGCGCTATACCGCTTCCCGCAGGACGGCGGGCGGTGGGCGCCCTATCTCGGCGTCGGCGTCGGGGTGAACATTCCGCATGTCGAGGTGACGCGTCCATCCGGCACGACCTTCGGCTACGAATTCGGCGGCGTGACGCTGCAGGCGCAGGCGGGTGTGGATTTCCGCATCACCGACCGCTGGTCGACCTTCGTGGAATACAAAGGCACATATTCCAAGGTGGATGTGCCGATCGACAGCGGCGACCGGCTGAAGACCGATATCTTCACCAACGCCGTCAATCTCGGCGTTTCGTTCCACTGGTAAGCATGAGGCCTACTTCGAGCCGCAGCTGACCTTGCCGCTTGCGGTGAACGGCTTGGAACCGCCTGTTACAGTCATCCCATAGGTGCCGCTGAAGGCCTTGCCGTCACCTTCGGCCATGACCACCATGTTCAGCGCCTGGCCGGATGTATCGTCACCGCCGTCATCATAGATTTCCATGCGCAGCTCGCCACCGTTCGACCATCGGTTCGTCAGGTGGCTGGAATTGAAGACGCGCTTCTTGAACTGGTCGGGCACAGAGCCGTCCTTGATCATCAGACCGCCGCGGAAGTGGTTCAGCACATGGCCGCCGTCCGCCTTGAAGCCGATCTCTACGGTGAAGCGGGTGGCTGCATCGTCGGCCGAGCAGAAATAACGGCTATCGGCATGCGCGGTGCCTGCGGCACCGAAAAAGACAGAGAGCAAAAGAAGTGTACGCCGCATAGCGCTGAATCCCATGACCGGCCGACAACCGGCCGAACTCAGGCTATATGCAAATCCATTAATTTTTGAGGTACAGGACCACCGTAGGCCCAATCGATCAATTCTACGGTATGGACGATCGGGATACCCGTGCCTGAGGCAATCTGGGTGATGCAGCCGATATTACCGGTGGCGATCACATCCGCCTTCGTTGCCTCGATATTCTTGACCTTGCGGGCCTTCAGCGCAGCTGAGATATCCGGCTGCATGATGTTGTAGGTGCCGGCCGAGCCGCAGCAGAGGTGGCCCTCGGCCGGATCGCGCACCGTGAAACCCGCCGCCTTCAGGAGCTGCTTCGGCGCCAGGGTGATCTTCTGGCCGTGCTGCATCGAGCAGGCCGAGTGATAGGCGACGGTGACGCCTTTCGGCATATGCGAGGGCAGATCGAGCGTTGCCAGATATTCGGTGATGTCCTTGGCGAGGCCGGAGACGACGGCCGCCTTTTCGGCATAGGAGGGGTCGAGGCGCAGCATATGGCCGTAGTCCTTGATCGTCGTGCCGCAGCCCGACGCGGTGATGATGATCGCATCGAGGCCACCGTTTTCGATCTCGCGCATCCAGACATCGACATTGGCGCGGGCGCTGGCCAGCGCCTGTTGCTCGCGGCCCATATGGTGGACCAGCGAACCGCAGCAGACTTCGCCCGCGGGCGCCACGACCTCGATGCCGAGGCGGGTCAGAAGCCGGATCGCCGCCTCGTTGATGCCGGGATCAAGCACTGGCTGGGCGCAGCCGGTGAGGATCGCCACTCGCGCCTTCCTCGCCCCCTCGGCCGGATGGCTGCCGGGACGTGAATAGACCGACGGTGCCGGCACGGTGCGCGGCGCAAGCGCCAGCATCGCGGCGAAGGGTTTCAGCGCCGGGGCGCGCATCAGGCTGCGGAACGGACGGCCGAGACGGGCAAGCCGCAACGCCAGACGGAAGCGGCCGGGATAGGGCAGGACGGCAGCAAGGATGCCGCGCGTCAGCCGGTTCATGAACGGCCGCTTGTAGGTCTTTTCGATATGGGCGCGGGCGTGATCGACGAGATGCATGTAATCGACGCCCGACGGACAGGTGGTGACACAGGCGAGGCAGGAGAGACAGCGGTCGATATGCGTGACCACCTCGGCATCGGCAGGCCGATCGTTTTCGAGCATATCCTTGATCAGATAGATGCGGCCGCGCGGGCTATCGAGCTCGTTTCCGAGCGTCACATAGGTCGGACAGGTGGCGGTGCAGAAGCCGCAATGGACGCATTTGCGCAGGATCTTTTCGGATTCGGCGACGTGGGGATCGGTCAGTTGCTCGGCGGTGAAATTGGTCTGCATCAGGGATGTTCCGTCGAGGGGTTGTGGGTGGGGGTACCCCCCTCTGCCCTGCCGGGCATCTCCCCCTCAAGGGGGGAGATCCGCTGGGAGCACCCCCTCAGCGATAATTGACGGGGCGAGCGGGTGCCTCTGGCCAATCTCCCCCCTTGAGGGGGAGATGTCCGGCAGGACAGAGGGGGGTGTGACACACACTCAAAGCTAGCCATCACCACCCCATCTTCCCCGGATTGAAAATCCCGGCCGGATCGAACTTTTCCTTCACGCGGGCCGAGAGCATTGCCACTCCTTCCGGCTGCGGCTGGAAAGCCGCCACGTCAGCACGCATCACTTCCGAAGCACGCATCAGCGTTGCATGCCCGCCGCCGAGCGCCTTGATGAAGCGGCGTAGCAGGCCGGCTTCGGGATCG
Organism: Hyphomicrobiales bacterium; assembly: GCA_900465675.1. GTDB lineage: Bacteria > Pseudomonadota > Alphaproteobacteria > Rhizobiales > Rhizobiaceae > Rhizobium. The sequence goes on from UBJR01000004.1 coordinate 93,620, forward strand.
GCCTCCATGCGCATCCAGATGAGACCGCCCTGCCAGTCGTAATAGGCATCGACACCGGCTTCGAGACGGAGCGCGGCAACGAGCTGGTGACCAGCGGACGGCGCGACGGAGACGCGCCAGACGGGTCGCATCGTGCCATCGGCATAGGGAAAGACATCGCGGATTTCGCGCCAGAGGCTGCGGCTCGCCTGCTGATCGAGCTTGGTGACCGGGCCGAAAGCGGCCATCGCCTTGGCGAGCTTTTCGGCGCGCACCTCGACGGAACCCGGCAGCCCCTCAAGACGAAGTACGGTTGCCTCGCCTTCGGGCAGCGTGCCGCCTGCAAAGCGCCAGGTGACCGTCATCGGCAGATGCGCCGCGCCTGAGACCTCGACCGCCAACGCCATGGCCGCAGCCATGGCGTTGACGGCTTCGGCATCGTTGAGGCCGGAGACGACGATGGTCTCCTCGGCCTTCGGGCGCGGGGGAACGCGGAAGGTGACTTCGGTGAGGAAACCGAGCGTGCCGTGCGAACCCGCCAGCAGCTTCACTAGATCGAGACCGGTGACATTCTTCATCACCCGGCCGCCATTCCTGACGATCTCGCCACGGCCATTGACGAAGCGGATGCCGAGCAGGCTGTCGCGCGCCGCACCCGCAATCAAGCGACGGGGGCCGGAGACATTGGCGGCAAAGACCCCGCCAATCGTCGGCTCGCCCGAGGTGCCCATGACGCCGCGGTGATCCATCGGCTCGAAGGCCATCATCTGGCCGTTTTCGGCAAGAGCCGCCTCGATCTCGGCGACAGGTGTTCCGGCACGCGCGGTCATGACCATTTCGCCGGGGTTATAGGCGACGATGCCCGACATGGCGGTAGAGCGCAGCGTGTCTTCAGCCGCGACACGATTACCGAACCCGGCGCGGGTGCCGCGGCCGGAGATGGCGAGTGGCCGGCCGGATGCAGCGCGTTCGCGGATCAGCCCTGCGGCTTCGTCTTCGCTCCCGGGGAAAAATTCGCTCATGCGGCCGGCCGTCCATCGAGCGGGAAGACTTTTGACGGATTGAGGATCCAGCCGGGATCAAAGGCGGCCCGGACGGACATCTGCTGCACGAGATCGACCTCGGAATATTGATGGCGCATCAGGTCGCGCTTTTCGATGCCGACGCCGTGTTCACCGGTCAGGCAACCGCCGGCGTCGACGCAGAGTTTCAGGATCTCGTTGCCCGCCTCTTCGGCCCGGGCTGCATCCTCGGGGTCGTTGGCATTGAAGAGGATCAGCGGGTGCATGTTTCCGTCTCCGGCGTGGAAGACATTGGCGACGCGCAGGCCATAGTGATCGACGATCTCGGCGGTCTTCTTCAACACATAGGAAAGCTGGCTGAGCGGCACAGTGCCATCCATGCAGATGTAATCGGCGATGCGGCCGGTGGCGCCGAAGGCGGATTTGCGACCCTTCCAGATCAGCGCGGCCTCGGTCGCCGACTGGCATTCGCGCACAGTTTTCACCCGATGCCTATGGGCGATCTCGACGATGTTCTTGAGCATATGGTCCATCTCGGCTTCCGAGCCCTCGACCTCAACGATCAGCAGCGCGCCGACATCGAGCGGATAGCCGGCATGGGCGAAGGCCTCGCAGATTTCGATTGCCGGCTTGTCCATGAATTCGATCGCGACGGGGATGATACCCGAGGCGATGACATCGGCGACACAGGAGCCGGCGTCCTCCGATGTATCGAAGCCGAAGAGAACCGGGCGGGCGCCTTCAGGCTTGGCGATCAGCCGCACCGTCGCCTCGGTAACGATGCCGAGCTGGCCCTCGTGGCCGCAGACGAGGCCGAGCAGGTCGTAGCCGCCGGAATCCAGCGCCTTGCCGCCGAGCTCGATCACCGTGCCGTCGGTCAGCACCATCTTGACGCCCAGCAGATTGTTGGTCGTCACGCCGTATTTCAGACAGTGGGCGCCGCCGGAATTCATGCCGATATTGCCGCCGATGGTGCAGGCGAGCTGCGAGCTCGGATCCGGCGCATAGAAAAAACCGTCCGCAGAGACGGATTCAGAGATGTTGAGATTGGTGACACCCGCCTGGACGACGGCGACGCGGTTGGCGAGGTCGATTTCGAGGATGCTGTTCATCTTCGACAGGCCGATGACAACGGCATCTTCCTGGGGGATGGCGCCGCCCGAGAGTGAAGTGCCGGCGCCGCGCGGCACGACGGGAATGCCGTAGCGATGGCAATATTTCATCACGGCGGCGACCTCTGCGGTCGAGCGCGGCAGGGCGACGGCCAGCGGCAGGCGGCGATAGGAGACGAAGGCATCAGTCTCGAAGGGCACCAGTTCGCGCGGCTCATGAACCAGACATTCCGGCGGCAGGAGATCGATGAGATCGCTGACGATCTGGCTGCGGCGGGCAAGCACATCGGCGCGCGGAGCAAGGAACGAAATGGTGTCGGACATGGCTCGCTTCCTTCGAAGATGGCGGCAGGACCGGCCCGTCCTCCACGGATACCGGCATGTTCGGCTTAACACTTTCCCGAAACCGGCGCAAATGCTAAGCACTTATGCCTAAAGGGGAAACAGTGCCGCACCATGACCAATCTGGGTGATCTCGAGATATTTGCCAAGGTCGTTTCGACCGGCAGCATGTCGCTTGCCGGGCGGGCGCTCGGTTTTTCCCCTGCCGTCATCTCAAAGCGCATTAAGCGGCTGGAAGACCGGCTCGGCACACGTCTCCTGCAGCGCACGACACGGCAGATTTCGCTGACCGAGGCAGGCCAGGGTTTCTACGACCGGGTGCTCGGCATTCTGGCCGGACTTGAGGAAGCCGAATATTATATTTCCGGCCGCTCGGCCCAGATGCACGGCACGCTGAAGATCTCGGCACCGACCTCTTTCGGCCGCATGCATATCGCCCCGCATCTGAAACGCTTCATGGAAGAGCATCCGGAACTGGCCATCAATCTGGTGCTGACAGACGAGTTCAGCGACATTGTCGGCGGCGGTTTCGATCTGGCGATCCGCATTGCCGAGCTTACCGATTCCAGCCTGGTTGCCAGGCGTCTGGCGCCGGTGCGCCGGCTGCTCTGCGCCGCACCGTCCTACATCGAAGCGCACGGGATGCCTGCGACCCTCGACGATCTCAAGAACCACCGCTGCCTGCCTGCGCATAATAATGACGTGTGGCGGCTGGAAGGGCCCGATGGCGCGATGACGCTGCGGCCGGAGGGCATGCTGATCACCAATTCCAGCGAGGTGATCCGCGAGACGGTGATAGCAGGTCTAGGCATCGCGCTACGCTCGACCTGGGATATCGGCGAGGAGCTGAAGAGCGGTAAGCTGGTGCAGGTGCTGCCGGAATATGAGGGCTCGCGGAACGTGGCGCTTTCGGCGGTCTATCCGAGCCGCCAATTTCTGCCCGCCAAGGTGCGGCTGTTCATTGATTATCTGGCAGAGCTCTATGGACCGGTTCCCTACTGGGAGCTCTGACGCCTCCACCGCAGATCACATCCGGAGACTGACATGACCGCTTCGCCTTCCTTCCTCGGCCTGCCCGACCGTCTCGATGATGACCGTGCGCCGCGCATGGTGATCTTCGGCGCAGGTCACGGCACCACCTACCCCAGCAGGGACAGCAGCGGCTATTCGGGCTCGGCCAACGCCATCCGCGCGGCCAGCCAGGAGGACGCCGGGCTGATCGAGCATTGGGATTTCGATCTCGGCGGGCCGCTGTTCGACGGCAAGCCGGTCTGCTGCGTCGATGCCGGAGATTTGCCGACCAACGCCCGGGACAATGCCGGAAACCGGGCGCGGATCGAAGCGAAGACGCGGGAGGTGCTGGCGATATCAGCCGTGCCGATCCTGCTTGGCGGCGACGATTCGGTGCCCATTCCCTTTTTTGCGGGTTTTGCCGGCCACGGACCGATCTGGATCGTGCAGATCGACGCCCATATCGACTGGCGCGACGAGCTTCACGGCGAGCGCCTCGGCTATTCCAACCCGATGCGACGCGCGAGCGAGATGGCACATGTCGCAGGGATGGTGCAGATCGGCGTCCGCGGCGTCGGCAGTGCCCGCCGCCAGGAAGTCGAGGCGGCCAAGCGCTATGGCAGCCATCTCGTTACCGCCCGCGAAGTTCATGCGCAGGGCGTCGAGTCTGCGCTGCGGCATATCCCTGATGGTGCGCAGATCGTGATCACGCTCGACTGCGACGGGCTCGACCCCAGCGTCATGCCAGGCGTCGCGGCCCGCACGCCCGGTGGGCTGACCTATACACAGGTTATCGACCTCATCGCCGGTGTCGGCCGCCGTGGCAGGATCGTTGGCTTCGACCTCGTCGAACTCTATCCGCCAGCCGATATCGACGGGATTTCGGCGCTGACGGCAGCGCGGCTGCTCGTCAACGCAATCGGGACGATCGTCCGCCAGGGCTGACCTAGCGCGCGAGATCGAGATAGGCGCTCGCCACCATCGCATCGATATCTCGAGGCACCGGCACGATGCAGGATTCCGGGCCGGCACCGTGTTTGGCGACGCGTTCCAGGCAGCGAGCCTGAAGCGTGAAGCCGAGGTCCATGGATTCGACGGAATTGCCGAGCGGGCGTGGTCCGGCGAGATTGGCCATATGGCCGCCGCCGAGGATGTGGATCGAGCGGCCATCCTTGAGATGCAGGGTTTCCATGACATCGGCCTCGTAGCGGTCGATGGCGACGACATCGGGATGGGCGCGGAAGCCCGATACGTCGATCTCCAGCGGGAAATGACCGCCATTCATCAGGATCGCGCCGTCCTTGATCAGCGGCAGGTCGGCGACCGTGACGATGCCGGGGAAGCCGGTGACAGTGATCAGGATATCGGCAGAGCGGATCGCATCCTCGCGAAGCGGCGTGACAAAGCCGTCGAGATGCGCTTCCAGCGCCGTCACCGGATCGATATCGACGACGCTGACGGTCGAGAAAGCATTGCGGAAGCTGGCGGCCGTGCCCTTGCCGCAGGCGCCGTAGCCGAAGACGGTGACGCGCTTGCCGTTGGTGGAGCGGTTGGTGAAGCGCATGTAGCTTTCGAACAGGCTCTGGCCGACAGCATGCTTGTTTTCGGCGAATTGCTTGATCGGGCTGTCGTTGATGACAAGGATCGGCATGTTCAGCTTCTCACGCATCGGCAGCAGGCGGGTGCGGCCGGAGGTCGTCTCCTCCGTACCGCCGAGCAGATTGGCATAGGGGCGGCCGGCAGCGATGGCGAAGAGATCGCCGCCATTATCGAGGATGAGGTCAGGCTTCGCATCAACCACGGCTTCGAGGCTGCGGTGATGCTCGGCAGGGTCTGTCGTCTGCGTCGCGAAAACCGTGATGCCCAAGGAGCGGAGATAATCGACGGTCGCCGGCTGGGTGCTGTTGAGATTACCGGTGCAGACGAGCCCGGCACCGCCGGCGCGCAGCGTCGTCAGAAGGGCAACCGTCTTCGGTTCCAGATGGATGCCGGTGCCGATCGTCAGGCCTTCGAAGGGGCGCGTGCTTTCGAACTCGGCGGCCGTTGCCTTCAGCAAACGGCAGCTGTTTCCGATCCAGTCGATGCGGGTGGCGGTATTTTCCATGATGGTCTCCTGTCGCTGATGACCGTCATAATGCCCACCGCGACCGCGCGGCATGGATAATCCGCTGCCGATACGGCAGTAAATCTGCCCTATTCGGTTCCCTCGCCTGCCTTGACCAGCCAGTCGCGCAATGCGGTGAAATGCGGCTTTCGGAGATCGGTCGTGCGGCAACAGAGGCTGTAGCCTGCCGGGCGACGGATGAAGCCGAAGGGAGCGGTCAGAATATTGCGCGCCAGATCATCCTCGATCGACGCGCGCGGGGCGAGCGCTACACCGAGCCCGGATCGGGCGGCACCGAGCGCCAGCAGCAAATCCTCGAATTCCTGACGGCGGGCGAAGCTGACTGCTGGCGTGCCGCTTTCGGCAAACCATTCGTCCCAAAGCTTCGGCACGCTGCGGCTGACGAGCATGGCAGCCGTAGCCATGCCCATGGGATCGCTGCCGAAGGTGGCGGCAAGTTGGGGTGCAGCCACCGGACCGAACTCGTCTTCCATGAAGCGAATGGCGGCGACACCGGCCGAGGGGCGGTATTCGCCACCCATGATGACGGCATCGAGCTCCGGATGCTGCAACAGCGGCTCGGCGACCGCCATCGGCACGATATCGATCTCGGTATCGCCAAGCGCCCTTTGCAGGCTACCGATGCGCGGCATCAGCCACCAGATGCCGAAGGCAGATGGAACGCCGAGACGGAGCCTGCGGCTATCGTCCTTCTGCAGGTCACCGGCGGCATGCTGCAACAGGGAGAAGGCCGCCGTTGCCGCTTCGGCAAAAGCCCTGGCCCGGTCGGTCGGCACGAGGCGGCGACCTTCACGGGTGAAGAGCTTCTCGCCGAAATAATTCTCGAGCGCCGCGATCTGCAGACGCACCGCGCCGCGCACGACACCGAGCTCCTCGGCAGCCCTGAGCACGCTGCCCCGACGGCAGACGGCTTCGAAAGCTCTGATTGAATTGAGTGGCGGAAGGCGCATGGCGGTCATCAACAGGAAACGATATCCCCAGATTGATATGGGCATTGAACGAAAGGCAAGAAGGCCCCATATTGAACACCTGTGCAAAGGCGGAAACAGAACAGGTTTTGCCGGAATTTCGACCCGCTGCGGCGTGAGATTTGCCTATTAAAAACCATAGCCGCGTTATGCACCGTTAAATGGCGCATGGATCGCGCAAGCTTTCCAGCACATGCTAATATTAATGATTCTTTGAAACGACTCGAAAGGTGACCCGACAGTTGACTCTTCTCTCCCGCCTAGCCTCCGACATGCAGCTGATGTTCCGGCGTCCGCCGAGACAGCAGTATGCTGCGCTGTGCTATCGGATGAAGAAGAAGAGCAACGACGTCGAGGTCCTGCTGATGACCAGCCGCGATACCGGCCGCTGGGTCATCCCCAAGGGCTGGCCGATGAACGGCAAGTGCTCCTATGAGGTCGCCGCCCGCGAAGCCTATGAAGAAGCAGGCGTGCGCGGCAGCGTCGAGCACGAGACGCTCGGCGCCTACAGCTATCCGAAGGTCCTGAAGGATGGACTGAAGGTGAGCTGCAAGGTGCAGGTCTATGCGCTCGAGGTTTCCGAGCTTGCCAAGAACTTCAAGGAAAAGGGCGAACGCACGATCGAGTGGGTTTCCTGCGACGAGGCCTGCAAGCGGGTCCGTGAGCCGGAGCTTCGCGACCTGTTCCTGCAGTTCAAGCGCCGCATCGACGAACATCTTCAGGCAAGCCGCGCCAAGCAGATTCCGGCGGAATGATTCCTGCCATCTTGCGCTGTTAGGAATGACAGCGTTAAAGCAGGATTCCTTCCAGGAAAGAGCATGGCCGAGAAGACACCTGTCCTTACAAAACGCACGCTCGACAAGGACCTCGACAAGTATAGCCACGTCGAGGATGCCTCGAAGTTCGTTGCGCGCAAGCTGATCGCGCCGGGCATCGGCCTGGTGTTCCTCGGTCTCGCGATGCTATTTGCCGGGGTCTACGTCTTCGACCGACCGAGTGCGGTGCTGATCATCGCCGCTGCCGCGCTTGCCGCCTACATGGCAATGAATATCGGCGCGAACGACGTGACGAACAATGTCGGCGCCGCCGTCGGTGCACGCGCGATGACGATGGCGCAGGCGCTGGTGATTGCCGCGATCTTCGAGATCCTGGGCGCGACGATTGCCGGCGGCGAAGTGGTGAAGACCATTTCGTCCAGCATCGTCGATGCCGTGCAGGTTCCGGAAGGATTGCTTGCCTGGATCATGATGGCGGCGCTGATGGCGGCCGCGTTGTGGATCAATCTCGCGACCTGGCTGAATGCACCCGTTTCCACCACCCATGCGATTGTCGGCGCGGTCATCGGCGCCGGCATCGCTGCCGTCGGCCCGGAGCCGGTCAACTGGCGGGTGATGGCGGAAATCTCGTCGAGCTGGGTGACGTCGCCGATCATCGGCGGCGTGATCGCAGCCGGCCTGCTGTTCCTCGTCAAGACTTTCGTCATTTACCGCGACGACAAGATCGCGGCGGCCCGGCGCTGGGTGCCTGTGCTGATCGCGGCAATGGCCGGCGCATTTACGGCCTATATGATCCTGCAACTCACGACACCGGACCGTTTCCCGGCAACGACGGTGCTGGCCTATGGGCTGGCGACAACCGTTGTCTGCTGGCTCATCGCCCGGCCGATCGTACGCCGCCAATCCGAGGGGCTGGAGAACCGCAACAGCTCGTTGCGTATCCTCTTCAAATATCCGCTGATCGGCTCTGCCGCCCTGCTCTCCTTCGCCCATGGTGCAAACGACGTTTCGAACGCGGTCGGCCCGCTTTCGGCCATCGTGCGCTCGACGACGCTTCTGCCCGTTCACGGGGAGATCGCCCCGCCGCTCTGGGTGATGCTGATCGGCGCTCTCGGCATCTCGGTCGGTCTGCTGCTGTTCGGCCCGCGCCTGATCCGTCTCGTCGGCGAACAGATCACCAAGCTCAATCCGATGCGCGCCTATTGCGTGGCGCTGTCGACCGCCTTTACCGTCATCCTCGCCTCCTGGTTCGGCCTTCCGGTCAGCACGACGCATATCGCGGTCGGCTCGGTCTTCGGCGTCGGCTTCTTCCGCGAATGGTACACCCGCAACTCGAAGCGCCGCATCGCCTATATGCGCCATAAGGCGGAGAGCTGGGCGATCGACGAACCGGCCGATCCGAACGTCCATGAAACCCGCCGCCGCTATCTCGTGCGCCGGTCGCATTTCATGACGATCATCGCCGCCTGGGTGATCACCGTTCCGGCCTCGGGCGCGCTTGCGGCGCTGCTCTATTGGGTTATGTTCGCCCTCTTCGTTTGACCGGGAAATCTAGAATGCGCGCCAATTTCCGCATGCAGCGGCTGTTCATCGACGCACCGCTTGCCGCCAATGCCGCCGTCGAAGCCAGCTCCGACCAGTATAATTACCTGGCGAATGTGCTGCGCCTGACCGACGGCGCGGAGATTCTCGTTTTCAACGGCCGGGATGGGGAATGGAAAGCCACCCTCGCCTTTCCGACCCGCAAGCGCATCCTGCTGACACCGGTCGAACAGACGCGGCCTCAGCCGGCGCCATCCGATCTTCACTATCTCTTCGCGCCGCTGAAAGTGGGGCGGCTGGACTATCTGGTGCAGAAGGCGGTGGAGATGGGTGCCGGCGTTCTGCAGCCGGTCATGACCCAGCACGTGCAGGGCAAGATCACCAATCTCGACAAGCTCAAGGCCAACGTCATCGAGGCGGCAGAGCAGTGCGGCATTCTCGGCATTCCCGATGTCGCCGAACCCGTGAGACTTTTCGATCTTCTCGACGGCTGGTCCAGCGATCGGCGGATCATCTATTGCGACGAGGGCGATGCAGGGCAAAACCCGCTGCCCCTGCTCTCGGCGATCACCGAAAGGAAGCTGGCGCTTCTGGTCGGCCCTGAAGGCGGATTTTCGGAGGAGGAGCGCACCCGGCTGCGCAGCCTCGATTTCGTCACCGCCATCCCGCTCGGCCCGAGAATCCTGCGGGCGGATACCGCTGCGGTGGCGGCAATGGCCGTCATCCAGGCAGCGCTCGGCGACTGGAATTAACCTTGCGCCTATTCACTCAAGATACAGGATGCTATTTTTTTGAACCGGCGTTGAAAGAATTTCACTTGCAACATACCTGAGAGCGGTCCTAATCACCCTTCCATTGCCGCGCCCAAAAGGCGTTCCCCCAGAATACAGGTTAGATTTGCATGGCTCGCGACACCACCGACCAGACACCGCTCTCTTCGGTTCAGGAGCTGACCGATTATCTTGCTGCGGGGAACAAGCCGACGGAAAAATTCCGCATCGGCACCGAGCATGAGAAGTTCGCCTTCTTCCGCGCCGACAACAGCCCCGTTCCCTACGCCGGCGACGCCAGCATTTCCGCGCTGTTGAAGGGCCTGCAGGCACGATCAGGCTGGGAGCCGATCATGGACGGTGAGAATATCATCGGCCTTGGCGAACAGCACGGCATGGGCGCGATCTCGATCGAGCCGGGCGGCCAGTTCGAACTGTCGGGCGCTCCGCTCGAAACCATCCACGAGACCTGCAGGGAATCCAACCAGCATCTCGCCGTTCTTCGCGAGATTGCCGAGCCAATGGGCATCCGCTTCCTCGGCATCGGCGGCAGCCCGAAATGGACACTGGCGGAAACGCCGCGCATGCCGAAATCCCGTTACGACATCATGACCCGCTACATGCCGAAGGTCGGCAGCAAGGGTCTCGACATGATGTACCGGACCTGCACGATCCAGGTGAACCTCGACTTCTCTTCCGAGGCCGACATGCGCAAGAAGATGCGCGTTTCGATGAAGCTGCAGTCGTTCGCGACAGCGCTGTTTGCCTCCTCGCCGTTTACCGAAAACAAGCCGAACGGCCTGCTCTCCTGGCGCGGCGACATCTGGACCGATACAGATAACCGCCGCTCGGGCCCGCTTGATTTCACCTTCCGCGACGATTTCGGCTTCAAGGACTATGCCGAGTGGGCGCTCGACGTGCCGATGTATTTCATCGTCCGTGACGGCCGCTACAAGGACTGTACCCACGTCACCTTCCGCCAGTTCATGAACGGCGCGCTGAAGAGCGAGATCAAGGACTGGGAGCCGACGATGGGCGACTGGACCAACCATCTCTCGACGCTGTTCCCCGATGTGCGGTTGAAGCGCTTCCTCGAGATGCGCGGCGCCGATGGCGGCCCGTGGCGCCGGATCTGTGCGCTGCCCGCTTTCTGGGTCGGCCTGCTCTACGACGATGCGGCACTCGAAGCTGCCGACCAGTTTACCAAGGACTGGACGTTCGAAGAGGTCGTCGCCCTGCGCAATGCCGTTCCGGCCGAGGGCCTGAAGGCTTCGTTCCGTGGTCATGCCTTGTTCGACGCAGCGAAGGATGTGCTCGCCATTTCGAAGGCCGGGCTCAAGTCGCGCAATCGCCTCAACAAGGAAGGCCAGGACGAAACGATCTTCCTATCGCCGCTCGATGAGGTGATGGCCAAGAAGGCGACACTCGCGGAAGATCTGCTCGCCCGCTTCAACGGCCGGTGGAACGGTTCCGTCGAACCCGTCTTCGAGGAATATCAGTACTAAGGTCTCCGGCAAAAAGCCGTTTGCGCATTCCTATTTCTGTTTATAGTAGCGATTCAAACGCACTAAACAGCGGAAGGACTGCCCATGCTGCCACTCTTCGACATGATGATGCAGGCGCAGAATGGCGCGGCGATGGACGCCATCGCCAAGCAGTTCAACCTTGCGCAGGAACAGGCGACCAAGGCGATGGCTGCGCTGATGCCGGCCTTCTCCGCCGGACTGAAACGCAGCACAAGCAACCCTTATGATTTCATGGGACTGATGCAATCGGTCTCCTCGGGAAATTACGGCAAGTATTTCGAGGACATGAGCAAGGCCTTCACGCCGCAGGGCGTGACCGACGGCAACAATGTCCTTGCACAACTGTTCGGCTCTCAAGAGGTCTCCCGCGCCGTTGCGGCTCAGGCGGCACAGATGACCGGCATCGGCCAGGAGATCTACAAGCAGATGCTGCCTGTGATCGCCAGCACGCTGATGGGCGGGCTGTTCAAGCAGTCGATGGGTCAGATGTCATCGCCGGTCAATCCCTTCGTCAACACGGCGATGGGCGAGACGATCCAGACATGGCTGGAGAGCACCGGTTTTGCGCCGAAGCAGAAGGCCGCACCCGAGCCCAGCATCTTCGACAATCCCTTCACGCAGGCGATGCAGCTGATGTTCAGCGTGCCGAAGCCTGAACCGGAGAAGACGCAGAACCCGTTCCTCGACAATCCCTTCGCCAAGGCATTCCAGGACATGATGGCGGGGATGAACCAGCCGCAGCAACCGGCCAAAGCGCCGGAGCCTCCGAAAGACGAGGCGAAGGAGCAGACGGCGGGTTACATGGATATGCTGAACACCATGTTTGACAGCGGGCTGGAAGTGCAAAAGAACTATCAGAAGAACCTGGAATCGATCTTCGACGCCTACCGCCCGAAAGCACCCTCCCCCTCCTCCAAACCATAAAAAAACCCGGAGACGGCTTGGGAAAGCGGTCACCGGGTTAAGAGGCAGGGCTATTGGCTATCACCCTGCGGGGAAAAAGGGTCCGCTCCTAATGGATATAGGAGCGGAAGATCGACAGGCGCCAGCGGCGGCGGGCGGAGTCGGTCAGCTGCGGTGACGGGTCCTCGAAGAAGGTCGATGTCAGCAGGGCGGAGGCGATATCGGCGCGGGTCAAGCCGATATCCCGCAACTGATAGTCATCAAGCTCCGTAAGACCGTTGATTGCTCTGCGATTGCGGTAGCCGCGAAAGAGAGCAGCGAGCGGCGCAAGGATGCCGGCAAGGCGTGCGGACACGCTCACAGGCTGCTTGGCACAGTCGAGTTCTAAAGTCTGGTCAATCATGCGCATCGAACTCTCCTTTCTTTCGGGCGCAACAACCCACCCCTCCCGCGAGGTCGAGCGGGAAGGCATGCGGGCTGGAACTCAAGGCGGACAGAAGGGTCTCTGTCCTTCACTTTGCTTGATTTGCACGCTGAAGATGCCAAAGGCCTATTGATCAGTCCAACGAATGTTTCTAATGGTTATTATCAGAGATCGTTATAGGTGAGCCCATGTCAGCGCCTCTTGATATTGACCAGTTGCAGACCTTCATCGCCATCGTCGATTCCGGCAGCTTCACAAAGGCGGCAGATCGCGTCTACAAGACGCAGTCGGCGGTCTCGATGCAGATGCGGCGGCTGGAGGAACGGATCGGCAAGCAGCTGTTCATCAAAGACGGCCGCGGCAACCGGCTGACGGCCGAGGGCGAGAAGCTGCTCAACTATGCGCGGCGGATCATCCGCCTGAATAACGAGGCGATGGCGGCCTTCGACGACAACCGTCTCGAAGGCATGCTGCGCATCGGCACGCCTGATGACTATGCCGACCGCTACATGCCTGAGATCATCGGCCGTTTCGCCAAGACGCATCCGAATGTCGAGCTCTATATCGTTTGTGAACCATCGGTGGACCTTGCCGAGCGCATGCACAAGGGCGAGCTCGACATCGCGCTCGTCACCCATAACCCGCGCGAACGCATGTCGGATGTGGTCAGAACCGAACCGCTCTGCTGGGTCGGCTCCGCCAACCATCCGATCCGTGACGATGCGCCGGTGCCGCTTGCCGTCGGGCGCCGTGACTGCCAGTGGCGCCAGCTTGCCTGCTCGGCGCTCGATGCCGTCGGCCGCGAGCATCAGATCCTGTTCACCAGCTGGTCCTGCACTGTTGTTGCCGCTGCCGTGCTGGCGGGCATGGCCGTCTCGGTCATGCCGGAATCGGCGCTGAGAACCGGCATGAAGGTGCTCAGCCAAGCAGACGGCTTCCCCGCCCTGCCCCCGGTCCAGATCGGCATCATGAAGCGTCCCGGCGTTTCGATCTCGCTGATGAATGCGATCACCGCCCATATCACGGCCTGCCTCGACAACATCACGCCTGCTGTCGTCGACGACAATCTGGAAGCCGATCTGAAGACCGCCTATGCGCGCAACTACCCGCGTCTGAAAGCCGCCAACATGGTGCCGAGCTGGTAAGTTTCAGCTTGCCTTGGAGAAGAGCGAAGCGCGGATCACGCGCTTCCATTCGCCGAGCATGCGCAGCGCCAGTTCTTCCTCGCTCTTGACCGCAAGACGGATCGAGGCGCCAATCAAGTGGCTGAAGAGATAGGTGCGCGCCTGCATGTCGATCGCTTCGAGTTCCGGCGCTACGCGCCTGACGGCTTCGTAGAAGATATCGGCAACCCGATTGCTGTGATCGATGTTCAGCCGCAGCAGATCCTGATCGGTTTCGGTGCCCATCCAGACGCCGAGATAGGTCGGGTCGTTGCGATAGGCATCGTAGTACCAGTCGATCATCCCCTCGATGAGATGAAGGGCGTCTTCCAGTGAGTGGACGTTGGCGAAGACCTGCGCGGTCTTGGCCTGCACCTCGCTGGCATGACGATCGAACAGCGCTTTGACGATCGCCGCTTTTTCCGGGAAGTACTGATAGACCGAACCGATCGGCACCTTGGCGGCGACCGCAAGTTCGGTCATGCGCATGGCACTCACGCCCTTTTCGGCGATAATCTCGGCGGCAGCGGACAGGATGAGATCGAAACGCTGAATGCTGCGCTCCTGCTTCGGTTTCCGGCGCAGGCCGATGCGATCCACATTGTCTATGCTCATGCCGACCCGCCCCCACAGCTTATTCTTGAGCGGCGGCAGCTGTCTCAAACCGGCGCATCCGAGCGATATGGCATGCAGGTCTTCATGCGCCGTGAAGGGAAAACTTCGCATTTTAACGAACTGTCAAACTCGACAAAAATCGGAGCAAAATGCCCCGATTTTTCATGTCTAACCCTGTGGATGACTTGGCAGCCGAAAGATCAGGCCAGGTTCTTCTTGAGGAAATCCACGGTGCGGCTCCAGGCCAAATCAGCAGCCTTCTTGTCATATCGCGCAGACGACGTATCGTTGTTGAACGCGTGATTGACGCCATCATAGACGAAGATCTGGAAATTCTTACCGTTGGCCTCCAGCTCCTTCTTGTAGGCATCGATGCCGGCATTGATGCGATCGTCGAGACCGGCATAGTGCAGCATCAGCGCCGCCTTGATACCGGGCACCTGATCCGCCTTCGGCTGGGCGCCATAATAGGCGACACCCGCCTTGAGCTCCGGCGATTTGGTGGCGAAGTTGTTGACCGTGCCGCCGCCCCAGCAGAAACCAATGGCGCCGACATTGCCATTCGCATTGGGCAGCGTCTGCAGATATTTCAGCGTCGCTTCGGCATTGGCCGCTGTGGCTGCGGCATCGAGCTTGCCGAAGAGCTCGCGGGCCTGATCCTCGTTTTCAGGCGTGCCGCCGAGCGGCGACAGGAAGTCTGGCGCCAGCGCGATGAAGCCTTCCAGCGCCATGCGGCGGGCGACATCGCGGATATGCGGGTTGAGGCCGCGGTTCTCGTGAATGACGATGACGCTGCCGAGCTTGCCGGATACGGCCTTCGGCTCAACGAGATACCCCTTCATCTCGCCGCTGCCGCCCGGATAAGTCACGTCCTTCGCCGTCAGCCGCTCGTCGCCGGCTGCCACCATTTCAGCGGAAGCCTTATTTGCCGCCAGCATCGGGGCGATGACGGCGGCGGCGCCTGCGGATCCGGCAAGCTTCGTCAGCTTGTCCATGAAGCCGCGGCGGTCCAATGTCAGATGTGTGTATTCATCATAGGCGCTGATCATCGCCTGTGTGATTTCCGGCTTGTCCATATCGATCTCCTCTTCCCTACCCGGGCTATGCCCGAGCACGAAGATAGGTCAGTGCAAAACAAGCGGTGTACAAATATGCGTTACCCGCTGAAGGCCATCCAGCCGATCAGCCAGGCCCACATGCCAAGCAGAGCGGCACAGCCGAGGGCAAAGAGCGGGCTGCGGATGCGCATGTTGTTGCTGGTGACGTGAACATAGGCGTGTGCGTAGCGCAGCACGACGAAGAGCCAGGCGAGCACGAGCGACGGAAGATTGTCGGCCTCGGTGATGTAGAGAAGCACACAGCAGACATAGAAGAGAACCGGCAGCTCGAACTGATTGGCGATGCTGTTCTTGACGAAAAGGCTCTCCGGCGGCTCATCCCGGTTTTCGCGGTATTCGGAAATCCTGATCTTGCCCTGCCTCACCATCCGGCGGCGGCGATAGCCGAGCAGGCCGTAAAGGATGAAGACCAGGACGACTTGGCCGACGATCGGCCAGAAGATCTCGAAACCGGTCATATGGGCATTTCCTTTCCGCTTCTTTCAAATTTTTCAGAGCAGTAAAGGAAAAGGAAAGCGCTTGCCAGAGGAATGCCCGCCGCGAAAAGACGCAGCGGGCATGAGGTTCAGACCTGGGCGATACCGCCATCGGCAAAGAGCTCGGCACCGGTGACGAAGCTCGAGTCATCGGAGGCGAGGAAGAGCGCGGCGGCGGCAATCTCTTCAGCGCGGCCGACACGGCCCATAGGAACCTGACCGGCCAGCAGATCGAGCAAGCCCTGCTGCTGCGCCTTGTCCTGACCGGCAAGTTCGACGAGACCGGTGGTCTCGGTTGGGCCGGGGCTCAGCGTATTGATGCGGATGCCGCGATCCTTGAGATCGAGGATCCAGTTGCGCGAGAAGTTGCGGATAGCAGCCTTGGAAGCGGCATAGACGCTGAAGGCAGGCGTGCCAGTCGATCCCGCCGTCGAGCCGGTGAGGATAACGGAGGAGCCCTTGGCGAGCAGCGGCAGCGCCTTCTGCACGGTGAAGAGCACGCCCTTCACATTGCGGCCGAAGGTGTCGTCATACTGCTCCTCGGTGATTTCGCCGATCGGCGCGAAAGAGCCGCCGCCGGCATTGACGAAGAGCACATCGATGCGGCCGGCCTCCGCCTTCACCTGCGCGTAGAGCCTGTCGAGATCGGCAAGCTTTGCCGAGTCGGCCTGAATACCGGTGGCATTGCCGCCGATTTCGGCGACGGCTTTCTGCAGCACATCGGCGCGGCGGCCGGTCATAAAGACGCGTGCACCTTCGGCGGCGAAACGTTTGGCGGTGGCAAGGCCGATGCCCGAGGTGGCGCCGGTGATGACGGCAATCTTTCCATTCAGTCTCTGGGTCATATCAGTCGTCTCCTTGTGTTCGACTGAAGCTGAGATATGGACGACCAAATCATTTCGGAATAGAAAGAAATGAAAGTCATCATTGCAGATTTGAAACAATGAAATTGCCCGATTTCGAAGGCCTCGCGATGTTTGCCAAGGTGGCGGAGGAACGCTCCTTCGCTCGCGCGGCAAAAACGCTCGGCGTCTCGGTTGCCACCGTCTCGCGCGGTGTCGCCAGGCTGGAAGAGCGGCTCGGGGCGCGGCTTTTCAACCGCACCTCGCGGCAGCTGTCGCTGACCGAGTTCGGCGCCCGGCTCGCCGACCGGGCAACGCGCATCTATTGCGAGGCGGAAGAGATGGAAAATGCCGCCCGTGAACTCTCCAGCCGTCCGCGCGGGTTGATCCGGCTGGCTGTGCCGATGTCCTTCGGCCTGCGCTGGGTGGCGCCGATCCTGCCCGATTTCTTCGAAAAATACCCTGACATCAGCATCGACCTGCATATGAGCGATGCCAGCGTCGATCTCGTCGGCGACGGCTTCGACGCGGCGCTCAGGATCGCCGTGCTGCCCGACTCATCGCTGGTCGCGCGGCGGCTGGCGCCGGTTGCGCCGTTCATTCTGGCCGCACCCGCCTATCTTGAGAAATACGGCTGCCCCGACCATCCGCGCGATCTCGCCGCCCATCACCTGCTCGGCTATTCCTACCGGCCGAAGCAGGATGTCTGGCGCCTGAAGAACCGGCAGGGCGACGAGGAATATGTGACGCCCAATGGGCCGTTGAGGGCGACCAATTCCGAAGCTCTGGTGCCGCTTGCGCTGCGCGGTCTCGGGATCTGCGAACTTCCGGAGTTCCTGGCCAGCGAATATCTGGCGGACGGGCGGCTGAAGGCGATCCTGCAGGACTGGACGCTGCCGAGCGGGGCGCTCTATTTCGTCACGCCATCGGCGCGGGCACGCCCGGCGAAGATCGAGGCACTGTCGGAATTCATGATCGCGCGGCTCTCGAACCCGCCCTGGCGTTGGCCGCGCTAGGCTTCGTCCTTCGGCCCGAAACGGATCAGCGCGAAGCGGATGATGGCGATCACGGTAACGGCGAGCGAGGCGAATTTCAGCTTGGTCAGCCAGGGCAGGATGGTGACCGCGGTGGTCGAAGACGGGCTGCCGCCGAAGGCAATCAGGCTGGATATGTTTTCGGCATAATCGGAAAAGGCGTAGATGAGCGGCAATGCCAGGACGGCTTTTACAAGGGCCGGGTGAACCGGCTTGCCGAAATATCGCCCTGTCGTCTCGAGCTTGAGGATGAGGCTCAGGAGCAGCATCGCCAGCAAGGCGGGCAACACCAGCTCGGGGCCGAGATACATGGAACGGAGAATTCCATAGGCGGCGGCATTGTCCTTCAGCAAGGACTGCATGGCCGAGACAGTCGCCTCGTCATAGCCTGCGACATAGGTATCGAGCATGGCGCGGCCGGTTTCGTGCTGAAAGGGTAGAACGAAACCGAAGAGCGCCCAGCCAAAAGCGGCAACGCAGAGAATGGCGAGCAGCCCGATGATGCGGAGCGGTATCCGGCTGCCCGCTGTCATGATCAGACGCCGGAGCCCGGATAGTTCGGGCTTTCGCGGGTGATCGTCACGTCATGCGGATGGCTTTCGCGTAGACCGGCGCCGGAAATGCGCACGAAGGTGGCGCGCTCCTGGAATTCCTTGAGGTCCTTGCCGCCGACATAACCCATGGCAGCCTTGAGGCCGCCCGCGAGCTGGTGCAGCACGGCCGATACCGGTCCCTTGTAGGGAACCTGGCCCTCGATACCCTCAGGCACGAGCTTCAGCGTGTCGCGGACTTCGGCCTGGAAGTAGCGGTCAGCCGAGCCGCGGGCCATGGCGCCGACGGAGCCCATGCCACGATAGGCTTTGAAGGAACGGCCCTGGTAGAGGTAAACTTCGCCCGGGCTTTCGTCGGTACCTGCGAGCAGCGAGCCGATCATGACGGCCGATGCGCCCGAGGCGATCGCCTTGGCAACGTCGCCGGAGAACTTGATGCCGCCATCGGCGATCACAGGGACGTCCTGCGCCTGCGCTGCTTCGACAGCCGACATGATGGCTGCGAGCTGCGGAACGCCGACACCGGCGACGATACGCGTCGTGCAGATCGAACCCGGGCCGATACCGACCTTGACCGCATCCGCACCGGCATCGATCAGCGCCTTGGTGCCATCAGAGGTGGCGACGTTGCCCGCCATGACGCGAACCGAGTTGGAGAGCTTCTTGACGCGCGCCACGGCATTAAGAACGCCCTGCGAATGACCATGGGCGGTATCGACGACCAGAAGGTCGACGCCGGCTTCGATCAGGCGCTCGGCGCGCTCGAAACCATCGTCACCAACGCCGACAGCAGCGGCGGCTCGAAGACGGCCCTGCGCATCCTTCGAAGCGTTCGGGTTCAGCTGAGACTTCTCGATGTCCTTGACGGTGATCAGGCCGACGCAGCGGCCTTCGCCATCAACGACCAGCAGCTTCTCGATGCGATGCGTATGCAGAAGGCGCTTGGCTTCCTGCTGATCGACATTTTCCTTGACGGTAATCAGGCCTTCGCGGGTCATCAGCTCGTAGATCTTCTGCGAAGGATCGGAGGCGAAGCGAACGTCGCGGTTTGTGAGAATGCCGACGAGGCGGCCGGACTTCTCAACGACCGGGATACCGGAGATCGAATACATCTTCATCAGGCCCAGCGCATCGGCGAGCGTCGCATCGGGGCCGATGGTGACAGGGTTGACGACCATGCCGCTTTCGAACTTCTTGACCTGTCGGACCTGCTCGGCCTGCTCGACCGGCGTGAGGTTCTTGTGAATGACGCCGAGGCCGCCGGCCTGCGCCATGGCGATCGCCAGGCGGCTTTCGGTGACGGTGTCCATGGCGGAAGAGATGATCGGGATATTCAGTTCGAAGTCGGTTGCGATCCGTGTCGCGACGCTGGTCTGGCCCGGCAGAACTTCGGAATGACCGGGCTGCAGCAGCACGTCGTCAAACGTGAGTGCGTCCAAACCGGTCGGCGTTTCAATGATGCGAGCCATGGCCAATTTCCTTCAAATAAGAAAAATGCGACCCCACCCGGAACGAATCGTCCGCACCGGCGGTGTGCAAGGGTTGCTTTGGAAGTTGGCGAGGGCTGGTAACACGTCTATGACAGGTTGGGAATAGCAAAACGCGAATGCCTGCTGCGCGTCCAGGGAATAGGACGATGTGCATTGGCGATCATTTACCAGAGGCGTGCAGAGTTGGGCGCGCGATAGCCGCAACTAGCTATAAAGTTTAAAAATACTTGTAGGAAGCGGTTCGGAGCCGATATCGAAATAACGGTCGAATGCACTGACCGGTACAGTTCGCCCTTCTCTCGCATGTAGTTTCAATTCACTAGTCAGCATTGCAAATGCACGTGCCTTGTCCGGACAAAACGCCACGGAATTTGCGCTCATCGGCGAAGATTGCAGCGCCATGGACGGCCACTCAGCATTAAGAATGAATCCATCGTTGAGAGAGACAATGATGTTCGGCAGGGCATCGAAGCCTTGTGCTTTTCCAAATTCGACCAAGTTCGCCAGAGTTGCGTCCGGGCCATTCGCAAAAGATCGGCACAGAATGAACCCGTATATCTGATCTCTGAACTTTAGACCTTGGTCGTATTCATTTGAAGGGATTGCGGCATAGGTGGCTCCGTGGCCGTATAATCGATAATCGGCAGCGCTGGACATGCCATTTGACTGAGTTCGATGGGAAAATCGCCGGAGATCTCTGGCAGATTTCACCTTTCTCAGAGCATCAAAAAGCGTGGCTTTGTCGACAGTGCTTTTGACTTCGCCAACGGCAATAACGCCTTCTACCGGAAAATAAGTCGCTTCGGGTGTATCATTCACGGAAAATATCGGACAGTAGTCTCGTTCAACGAGGACGATGTCCTGTTGAGTGCTTCTTCCACCAAAGCTATCAAGTACCAAGCCGCTCCCACACTGTATGAAACCCGGCAGTATTTTTTCCAGCTGCTTTCGTGCAGGGTTCTCACGTGCCGATCCGATTAAGCCAGGCGTTCCTGCTTCACTGGCATAGTCGAACTCAGCGACCAACCGCCTTCCAAGTTGGTTCACAAACTCAAGCGGAGAAAATTCTCCCATAGACTCAGCCCTCTATTTTGCCTGCCAACCGCCATGACAGCAGTCGAATCTGTGACTCCGAAAGTTGGGCAGCTCAAAGACTTAATATGAAGCCATGGGCTTGTAATAGCTTGCGTCCCAATCGGTGTAGGGGAGCGGCAACTAACGCTCCCCTCTTCTCTTCATCAGATATCGAACTGATAGCTCTTGGGCACGAAGCGGTAGCCGGCGCCCTTCTTTTCGACGAAGCCGACCGCCGGGAACGGCATGTGATAGCCGAGGAAGGCGATCTTGTCGGTGGCGATCAGGTCGAACACCTTTTTGCGCGAGGCGGCGGCCTCGGCCTTGTTCATGTCGAAACGCACTTCCCATTCCGGATGCAGCAGCGACAGGATGTAATGGTTTGCCGTATCGCCGGTAAAAACCAGCTGCTTGTTGTCGGACTGTGCATGGAAGACCATGTGGCCGGGCGTATGGCCAGGCGCCAGCATCGCGGTGATGCCGCTGACGACGGAATCGCCTTCCTTGATGAAGGTGGTCTTTTCGGCAAAGGGCACGACATTGGCGAGAACAGCCTTGTGGCCGCCTTCGGCAGGCGTGCCTTCGCGGGCCTTGTCGGTCCAGAAATCATACTCCGCCTGCCCGGCGACGTAGCGGGCGTTCTTGAAAGCCGGGGCGCCGCCTTCCATCATACCGCCGATATGGTCGCCATGCATATGCGTCAGTGCCACGACGGTGACGTCATCGACGCTGTAGCCGGCAGCCTTCAGGCCATCCTGCAACTTGCCCATGCCACGCTCGCGGCCGCCGGCACCGAAGCCGGTATCGACGAGGATCACATCGGAACCGGTGTCGATGATCGCGGGCGAATAGCTGTTCACGAACTTGTCGGCGGGCAGGAAGTTTTCGGTGAGCAGTGTCTTCACTGCTTCCGGGTCCTGATTGGTGCCGAAGGTTTCGAACGGCTTCTCCAGCACGTTGCTGCCGTCGCGGACGGCGGTGATCTTGAAGGAACCCAGCTTGAATTGATTGATCTCTGGCAATGCTGTCGTCATCTTTGCTTTATCTCCGGTCTCGGCCGCCTGGGCCGGTATTCTCAAAATGGCCGGCGCCGCCAGCAGGCCAAGACCTGCGGCAAAAAGCGTGCGCCGCTTCATCCCCAATGAAACTGCCATATATCCATCCTCCGGCAACGTGCGATCTCTATTCGCACTCATCCCCACGTGCTTGCCGGGCATTTCTGGCCGCGGCGGCGTAAGCATATGTCAATGTTGAAAGGAGAAGTTGTCGAACAAGCCGTCTCACGCAGACGTGAAGCGGATGTGTAGACTTCAGCATTTCCGGGATTGGCAGAGACCGAGCCCGGGACTAAACAGCAGCCGCCCCCAAGACCATTCAAGGCTTTCGCCTATGAACCGCATCGTTCCGCTGATCCTTGCCGTCGCGCTCTTCATGGAGCAGATGGATTCGACCGTTATCGCCACCGCACTGCCGGCGATCGCCAATGACCTGCATGTCAACCCGATCACCCTGAAGCTGGCGCTGACCTCCTACATGGTGTCGCTGGCCGTCTTCATTCCGATCAGCGGCTGGATGGCCGACAGGTTCGGCGCCAAGAACATCTTCCGGCTGGCCATCGGCGTTTTCGTCGTCGGCTCGATCTTCTGCGCCAGTTCGTCCAATCTCGTCGAATTCGTCTTCGCCCGCTTCCTGCAGGGGATCGGCGGCTCGATGATGACCCCGGTCGGCCGCCTCGTGCTGGTGCGAACGACGCAGCGAAGCGATCTTGTCTCGGCCATGGCGCTGCTCACCATCCCGGCGCTGGTGGGCCCGCTGGCCGGACCGCCGCTCGGCGGTTTCATCACCACCTATTTCAGCTGGCACTGGATCTTCCTCATCAATGTTCCGGTCGGCGTCATCGGCGTGTGGCTGGCGACCATCTTCCTGCCGCATGTCGAGGCAACGCGGCCACCGAAACTCGATGTCATCGGGTTTATCCTGACATCCGTTTCCGCGGCTGGCGTCGTCTTCGGCCTTTCGGTCGTCAGCCTGCCTGCGCTGCCGCCGGTCATTGGCATCACGGCGACAATCGTCGGTCTCATCTGCGGCTGGCTTTACGTCCGCCACGCCCGAAGCCACCCGGCGCCGATCCTGAACCTCGACCTCTTCAAGAACGCCACCTTCCGCGCCTCGACCACGGGCGGCACGCTGTTTCGCATCTGCGTCGGCGCCATGCCATTCCTGACACCGCTGATGCTGCAGCTCGGCTTCGGCCTGACGCCGTTTCAATCCGGCCTCATCACCTTCTCCGGGGCGATCGGGGCGATCACCACCAAGTTCATGGCGCGCCGTGTCTTTGCCGCTGCCGGTTTCCGCTCGACGCTGCTGACGGCCGCCTGCGTGACGACCGTCGTCACCGCTGCGACCGGCTTCTTCACGCCGGAGACCCCGCATCTGGCGATCGTCATTATTCTGCTGATCGGCGGCTTCTCGCGATCGTTCATCTTCACCGGCATCAACGCGCTCGCCTTTGCCGACATCAAGGATTCTGAGGCCAGCCAGGCGACGTCGATGAGTTCGGTGATGCAGCAGATCAGCCTGGCGCTCGGCGTTTCCGTTGCCGCCATGATCCTGGAAACCTGCATCTATTTCCGCGGCGAGGCGCTGCAGGTGGCCGATTTCCACGTCGCCTTCTATGTCATCGCCGCGCTGACGCTCATCGCGATGATCCCGTTCATCCGCATGGACAGGAATGCCGGGGCCGTGGTCTCCGGCCATCGTGGCAAGCCGATCACGCCTGCCGCCATCGAGGCCGAGCAGCAGGCGGTGAAATAGCCTATTCCGGCAACTCGCAGACGGCGCTGAGCTTGTTGCCGTCGGGATCCCTGACATAGGCAGCGTAGAAGCTGTCGTGGAACGGGCGCAGGCCCGGTTCGCCCTCGTCCTTGCCTCCGGCGGCGATCGCCGCCGCGTAGAAGGCATCGACATCGGCGCGGGTGGCGGCAGACAGTGCGGCCATCGTGCCATTGCCATTCGACGCGCGGCGCCGGTTGAACGGCGTGACCACCCAAAGGCGGCAGCGGGTGTCGCCATCGGCCGAATAGCCGATCTCCTCTTCCGAATAGCGCTGGCAGCGATAGCCGAGCGGCGGCATGATGGCATCATAGAAATGCCGTGCCCGCTCGATGTCGTTGGTTCCGAGGGTCAGATAGAGAAGCATGGGTCGGTGATATTCCAGGTCTTGGGGCTGTCATAATCGCCCCAGTTCACCCGAAAGATCAAGCTTCCGTAACGTCAACCGGCTTTTGGCGGCCTTTGAAGCCCTTGGCGAGCAGGAACATCTCAACCGATTCGGCGCGCGACGATGCCGGCTTGACGTGGACGACCTGCTTGAAATGCTGCTTCAGCATGGTCAGCAGCTCGCGCTCGGTACCGCCCTGGAAGGTCTTGGTCAGGAAGTGACCGCCCTCGCCCAAAACCTCGATGGCGAAATGCGCCGCGACCTCGCAGAGATGCATGGTGCGCAGGTGGTCGGTGCGGTGGTGACCTGTGGTCGGCGCCGCCATGTCGGAGATGACGAGATCGGGCGTGCCGCCGACGGCTTCCAACAGCGCTGCCGGCGCCGATGGATCCAGGAAGTCGAGCTGCAGAACCTTGACGCCCGGAAGCTGCGTCATTTCCAGGAAGTCGATAGCCGCGACGCGGATATCCTCGTCGGTCGAGCCGGTGACCTTGGCGGCGATCTGCGACCAGCTGCCCGGCGCAGCGCCGAGATCAATGATGCGGCGCGCGCCCTTGAGGATGTTGTACTTCTCGTCGATCTCCAAAAGCTTGAAGGCCGCGCGGGCGCGATAGCCCTCGAGCTGCGCACGCTGCACATAGGGATCGTTGATATGGCGCTGCAGCCATTGGCGCGACGACGCCTTCATCTTCTTGTTCTTGACGCGCTGGCCGAGCTTGCGGCCGGTGCGGTTGCCCGCGATGGGTGCCTTGGTCATTGTTCTCTTACCTTCCACGCTGGCCGCGGCGATTGCGGTGACGGCGCCAGACACCATCATCCGCCATCATGTCGGTCAACAGGCCTTCCCTCAAACCGCGATCGGCAACGCGCATGCGCGGGCTCGGCCAGCGGCGGCGGATGGCTTCCAAAATGGCGCAACCGGCCAGAACCAGATCGGCCCGGTCGGGGCCGATGCACGGATTGGCGGCGCGGCTTGCAAAATCCCACGACAGGAGCTTCGCCTGCATGGCCGAAACCTCGTCATCCGACAACCAGATACCATCCACCTTGCGGCGATCATAACGTGGCAGATCGAGATGGACGCCGGCAAGCGTCGTCACCGTGCCCGATGTGCCGATCAGATGGAAATCTGTCGACTGGGCAACCTCGATATCGGGGCAATCGAAACCGGAGAGCATGCCCGCGACTTCGCTGACCATGCCTTCGAAGACATCGGGCGTCACGTCCCGGCCGCCATGGCGCTCGGACAGCGTGACGACGCCGACCGGCAGCGAGGTCCAGTGGGTGATGTGATTCGCCAGGCGGCTGAAGCGGTTTTCGCCGATGCGGATGACGGCGATCTCGGACGAGCCGCCGCCGATATCGAACAGCACGACAGAGCGCGTTTCACGCCCGACGAGCGACGAGCATCCCGACACCGCAAGCCGGGCTTCAGTTTCGCGGTCGATGATTTCGAGATCCAGACCGGTTTCGGCAACGACGCGCTCCAGGAAAGCTTCGCCGTTCGATGCCTGGCGGCAGGCCTCGGTGGCGATCAGCCGCATACGGCGGATTTCGCGGTTCTTCAATTTGCCGGCGCAGACGCGAAGCGCATCGACGGCGCGATCCATCGCTTCGTCGGAAAGACGGCCGCTGGCCGCCAGCCCCTCGCCGAGGCGGACGATACGCGAGAAGGCATCGACGACGCGGAACTGGCCGGGGCGTGTCGGCTGGGCAATCAGCAGACGGCAATTGTTGGTACCGAGGTCGAGCGCCGCATAGAGCTCGTCCGGCCAGGGATGTTCGAAGCCGTGATGCTCGCGTTCGCCGGCGCGATGCGGGCGCGGCTGATCGCCGCTTCGTGCATCGGCGTGGCTGTTCGCCCGGGCGGAGGGCTGATTTGCAGCAGACGATGGCTGGGAAGCGGTCTTCTCCGGCGTCAGCGGACGACCCTGAAGGCCACGCTTTCCGCGATGCTTGCGCCGGTTGCGGCGCGAGGCATGCTCCGAATCGCCAGATGGGTTGGCCGCACCATCGGCAACCTTCTGATGCTGGATGGCGGCCTGCGGTACCACGCCAGTCTGCGGCGCAGCATTGCCACGGCGGCGGCGCTTGCGCTTGCGGGACAGATTCCCTGCTGTGTTTTCCGTTGGGCGCGCAGCGTCTCCAGAGGGTCCGGAGGCGGTCTGCGAAGCGGTCTGGGTCGCGTTGCGGTTCTCGCCGCCACGTTTTCCCTTGCGGCGCCTGGACTTTTTGCCGTCCTTGCGCTGTGCCGCTGGCGCCCCGTCAAATTGCGGCTTGGCGCCGCCTTCGGGGTCTTCCACGTTGTTTTTCCACGCGCCGCGCAAGGCCTGAACGGTATGCTGCTGGCGCTCATTAGATTTTTGCGTTGCCGCAAGAATACCAGCGCCTTGCAAAATCACCAAATTCTTTTTGAAAACAGTTTTAGAAGCCCCTGAAACGCATCATCCACATGCCCTGAAATTTTTTCAAAACAGCTATTTGCATTCCGCCGCGATTTGGTTATAAGCCCCGCACGACAGCGAAGCGGCCGACGCGCCGCTCCTGCTGGGGAATAGTTCAATGGTAGAACGACGGACTCTGACTCCGTTAATCTTGGTTCGAGTCCAGGTTCCCCAGCCAATTCTCGCAAGTGTTTTTCTAAGTTACAACGACAGTTTGGTTTAGCGGCGATTTAGGTGGCAGGGCCTCGCTCTAATTCGAGCTCAGAGCGCGCGCAGCTGGCGCCTATTGAGTAGGTTGCAAAATATACTCGACTTTAACTAAACCAATGGTAGATTTCCCCGTAGGTTGGGGAGAATGTCGTACTTATGTTTGGGCCTTTCCGTCGCGAGGAATCATCTACGCAGGATACCGCTACTGCCCTAAAGCAGGTTGCATCCGGTGAAATATGGGGCAAGACACCTCGATATGGGCATACGCCGACTGTAGAGGCATATGGTGGTCTGCTGCCCCGTGGAGTTAGGGGTATCGAGTTTACAACACCTGTCGCTCCCCATCCAAACTGCGGGCCGTTTCACGCAAAATTTTATCTTGGCTTGACGCCTGGCGTCGTAAAACGGACCCTCAATGGGGAAGACTACGCATGCATTTCCGCAAACGTCACGAACAAGCAGCCCTGATATGATTAAGCAGTCGCGATATCCTATGGAGAAAGAAGCAGCGCCACAGGCTATGTTCTGGCGTCCCATTAAATATTTTTCGCCAAACATCAATAATGACGAAGACAATCTAGATAAGTACCTTTATCTTTCTTACATCCTCGACAACAACGTCTTTGATCTTAGAGTTTATAGAGGCCAGCCTCAGTCAACTGTTGCGCTATACATGCCAGAGGACGTCGAGGATTTAGAGCTCATTCTCCATGTTATTATGCAGGTCATGGAAGCTACAACCTTACCTCTTAGCTCACTTGCATGGAAGCGAGGCGACGTGTTCGAATACGGGCAGCTTAACCGCGCTCCGAAAGATCGCCTAAGAGAGCCTGAAGCACGCGTCCTCGCTTTGAAGATAGCTTCTCAGTGCGAGGACTACACCGCTTCGATGGAATTTATCAAAAATCAGGTACCCAACTACTACAGCCTTTCTGCTCTAGACGAAGAACCGTCGCCGTCTCGTAACCGCGAGAAGAAGTGGCAACAAATTGTTGGGAACGTGCAGTCGCATAGCACTACGCGATACAGTGTCTTTAATCGAGGCTTGGCGGTATCGACTGAAGACGGGATTCGAGTAACCCGGAAAGGCTTAGACTACCTGAACAGCATTGGTTTTGTATCCTGATCTGCTTTACCGAAGCGCGCTTTATAGCCAACCGGTAGCCATTTAAGTTCACTTTTGGGTTCCGCGCCGATTTCCCACACGAACCAAGCGTATGCGGTGGTACCAGATCCTTTTTGCTCTGCCCCCGACGGGTAAAACGTAATTCTTTCGCTGAAAACCCAAACCCTTGTGGGAGGCGTCCTGTCGAAGATTGTCTTTTGTCTGTTCGCCCCCTCTAAGAAAGCGAGGCGAAGAAGCATGGCGAACTTCCGCGTCGCTTTTTTCAAACCGACCGATACGAATCCTTCTGCTGCGTTGTAAGGCGGATTCGTAATTATGTTTTCGACAGATCGTTCTGCCGTGAGAAAATCGATACCCGATTCGCCATAGCCTCGATCGTACAAATCGGATGCTTCAACGCGATGCGAATATGATCTGATAACCTCGGCCATCGCCCCATCGCCGCATGCCGGCTCCCACACCGATCCCTCGAATTTTTCATTAAGTAGTAGAGCATGTGTGGCCCACGCCGGCGTGGGAAAGAAATCGGGTCCACCGAGGTCGGCGAAGCGTTTCAAAGTTGGCTTAAATCCACCATTGAGATTGTAAGTCGCGTCCATAGCCATCCTCTCGTTTGATTCGGATCATACCATAATGGAACAAAAAGGGTACACTTGGGCGTCTTGCCTAAGTTAGAGGGACAGACTCGGACTACCCCTCCCGAGGCGCCGCGAACTCATGCCACTCCGCCTCGGACCCATGGAACACATTCAAATCGATCTTGCCCTGAACACCCTGGGAAAGCCCCGAACCCGAATACTGCCAGAGCATCCAGCGGCGGCCGGGATAGACTTGCGCCGGGTGGGCGGCGACGGAGCGGAGCCAGAAGGGGTGGCTCGGGAACTGGCCGCGCAGGTTGTCGCGGTAGAAATCGGGCGCCGTATAGATGATCGGGCGCTTGCCGTAGTAGCGCTCCAGCTTGTCCATGAAGACCTGCATCTTTTCGACGACGCGTTCGGGTGACGGGCGGCGCTTGCAGCTGGATTCGCCGTTCCACTCGACGTCGATGACCGGCGGCAGGGCATCGGGATCGCGCGGCACGTTGCGCATGAACCAATCGGCCTGTTCGCCGGCGGTGCGGCACCAGTAGAAGAAATGATAGGCGCCGCGCTTCATGCCGGCGGCCTTGGCGCGCTGCCAGTTGGTGCGGAACATCGGGTCGAGATGGTCGCCGCCGTCGGTGGCCTTGATATAGGCGAAGTTGGCGCCCTGGGTTCTGAGCGTCGCCCAGTCGATATTGCCCTGCCAGCGCGAGACATCGACGCCGTGGACGGCGAGCTTGCGCGGCGAGGCGCGGCCGAAATTGATCGGCTTGGCATCACGGAACTGGTGGGCATAAATGCGCGAGCGGGTGCGCGGGGCGAATGCGGGTTCGGCCATCGGCACGGGTGCCGCCATCAGCGCTTCCGGGCGCTCGGCCGGAACCGGGGCGCCGACCACGCGATTGACAGGCTCGAAGGCCTGCGGCTGCGGCACCTGGCCTGCCCAGGCGAGCTCTTCCTGATGCGGCATGGGGGCTGAGGGCGCGGCCTGCGCATAGACGGGAGCAGCCGGAACCGGGGCGGGCGGTGGTGAAACCGAGCTCGTCGTTTCCTTCGACACCACACCGGAAACCAGACCCTCGGGGGTCGTGCTGGATGCGCAGCCCGAGATCGTCAGGCAGGCAAGAAAGATCGCAGGAACAGCCGAAAAGCGCATGGAACCCGTACACAACACAGAAAACGACATTGGCTTCATCAGGCCCGAACGGGGCCGGATGAATGGCTAACGGCAGTTTACCGGGAAATGTTGAATCCAATCTTTACGCCGGAATTTTCCGGACGGGCGTGTCATTTTCGCACGCAAGCACTTGTTAAAGATACAGAAAACCCGGCGTTTCACCGCCGGGCCGGGATGCGATCCTGTTCGTTCATTGCCGTCAGCGGCGCATCAAGCGCATGACGAGCGAGACGACGAAGAGAACCAGGAATATGAAGAAAAGAACCTGCGCGATGGACGCCGAAGCGCCTGCAATGCCGCCGAAGCCGAGCACGCCGGCAATCAGTGCCACGACGAGGAATACCAGAGCGTAATACAGCATGGCGATCTCCTAAGCGTTGGACTGACATAATAACGGCCGCCCAAGGACTTAGTTCCATGGGCGGTCGCTTCAGAATTCAGAATGAGATTTCGCGTGAGCTGTCAGCCGAAATTGAAGAGCGCGCGTTCGGCGCGGTCGCCCTGATCGGGCGCCGGCGGCTCGGCGGCATCCAGATAGAACTTGACCGGCGCCGTCAGCACGAACCAGACGCAGGCGCCGGCCATGAAGGCGTGTCCAACAGGATCGTCGCTGCCCGCCAGAAACGGCAGGCCGCCCGATACCGAAAGCACCGTCATGCGCAGCGACCATTCGGCTTCGCGCTTGGAAACGGCGCGGGCGCGGGCCGACTTGTATTGGCGGGCGTCATAGGGGTTGGATTTCTTCAGCCGCACAAGCTTGCGCAGCGATGGTAGAGCGAGCGCCAGGAGTGCGGCGAGGCTGAGCGCCAGCGGCATGCCCGACAGCCCATACCAGCAGCCTGCCGTCAGAAGCGAGATGACGATGAGATTCCAGACCGGCTCCAGCCGTTCCGGCGCCTGGCCGGTGCGGATATGCCATGCCCTGAGCACGCTCGCCGCGCCTTCCAGCAACGGCTCGTCGATATAACGATTGATCCAGTTCACGCTGATGCGCCCCTTCATTAGGAGAGGCTCAGGCAAAACCACGCAAAATCGGCATGAAGATGGCGAGACGGCCTCAAGCGGTGAGTTTTGGCCTCACCGCATCGGCAATTTCGCGCATCCGATCGACCGGCGCGTGGCCGATCAGCATGAAGGCATGGGTCGCCGTCGACCAGTAGATGACGTTCATGCCCTTGCGCCCCTCGATATCGGGCTGCTTCGCCCCCTTGTCGGAGCGGATGATGCAGAGCGCCATCGGCCCGCTCTCCGGATCGAGATAGGCGATCTGCGCCAGGGGATGATCGTCATATTCAAGCAGCTGGGCGCGCTTGAAATCGACGCCCGGCAGGGCCACCGTTTCAGGCGAGAGGTTCAGTCCAAGCTTGCCATCGACGCGGGCGAGCTGCGCGGTCTGGACGTCGGCCGGCGGCACCGGACCAGCCAGCGTATCCGGCGTATAAAGCGCGATATATTCAGCGACGACGCTGCGCCACTCACTGCCCTCGTCCCGGCCGATGCTGCGGCCAATACCGAGATAGGCGCGGTCGGCAATGATGCCGACAGCAAGCGATGCGGCGAGCGCGCCGAAGAGGCCGCGGCGGGTGATGGTGGAGCGCTCCGCGCTCGCAGCCGCAGCGGCGGGCGCCGGGATCGCGGCAAGCATCGCCTCGAGCTTCTGCTTCGGCGCCTCGTCGAGCAGCGGTGCGAAAGCTTCGCTGAACGGCATGCTGCCATTGGCCAGGAACTCGATGCGGGCAGCCACTTCCTCGTCTTCATTGGCCAAGGCTTCGATGCGCGCCATGTCCGGCTGCGGCAGTTCGCCGTCAAGAAAGGCGGTCAGCTCTTCGTCGGAAGGCATGCGGATATTGCTGGTCATGGGCGCCCTCCTTCGGCTGTTTCGGCGGAGAGCCTGGCGCGGGCGGCGGCAAGGCGGCTCATCACGGTTCCGATCGGTATGTTCAAGATTTCCGCGACCTCACGATAGGCGAGCCCTTCGACATAGGCCAGGAAGACGGCGCTGCGCTGGGCCTCCGGCAAGGCATCGACCTTGCGCAGCAACTGGGCGGCGGCGACATGCGTTTCGGTCGCCCCTGCCCCATCGAAAACCAGGGTTTCCTCGGCATCGGCAAAGCCTTGGCCCTGCCGCACCTTGTTGGCCCTGATCTCGTTCAGCCAGATAGAATGGAGGATGGAAAACAGCCAGCGGTCCAGCCGGGTGCCCGGTTCGAACTGGGCGGCGCGCTCAAGCGCCCGCACGCAGGTCTGCTGCACCAGATCCTCGGCGACATCCCGCTTGCGCGACAGCACGAGACCGTAACGCCAGAGCCGGGAGAGGTGCTCCGTCAGGCCCGTCCTGATATCCGCTTCGCTCGCGATGGCCGCCTCCGCGCCTGCTGTTTTCGGCGGCGCCGCCGGGGTGACCGGCGACTCCGATTTTTCGCGACTATAGGCAAGAAACGGGGCGTGTGCGACCGCCATCAGAGCAATCCTTTGCAGCCGGCTTCGCCCATTTGCCGATCCTCAGATTTTCGAGGGGTCGATGATCGCGGCGTTCAGATCCTGGTATTCTTCGCAATCCGTGCCGCAGATCGTCTTGATCGTTGCCAGCTGGTCCTTGGCCATGTCGAGCTGGCCCTTGATGACATAGGCTTCGCCGAGATATTCGCGGACCTTCGCATATTGCGGATCGAGCTTCACCGACTGCAGGTAATAGGAAATGCCCTCGTCGGTGCGGCCGAGCTTGCGGGTGGCATAGCCGCGGTAGTTCAGGACTTCGGCGTTGTTCTGATCCTTGACAGTGTCGAGCATGGCGAGCGCCTCATCGAAACGGCCGCTCTTTGCCAGCGAATAGGCATAGTCGGTGCGGTTTTCATCGGTGATGTTGGCGCTGCTCTGCTTCACGCACTTCTTGGCCTTCTTGTCGTAGACCTCGCCCTTCTTGCAGACCGGCATGGTCTCGCTGTCGTCGCCTGCGGCGAAGACCGGGACGGAAAGTGTTGCCGCGGCAATGAAGCCGCCGAGGATGAGAGAAGCGATACGGACAGTTGTGGTCGTCATGGGAACATCTCCAGGAAAATGACGTTGCACACCAAGAACACCGGTCATCGGGATTTTATTCGGCGGGGTCATTCATTTTTTCGCATCACCTTTTCGTGACGGCGGGAGCCTGAATAAAGCGGCTCTACGTAGTGTTCTCCAGCGCCGGGTGCATAAAGGAGAACTCCGTGAACGAACGGGTGACATTGCTTAGCGTTGCGACTGCCGTGCCTGAAGCCATCATCACGCAAAGCGAGGCGGCGGCGACGTCAGCGCGCCTTTTTGCGCACCGGTTTAAGGATTTCAGGCATCTCGCCGGGGTCTTCGAGAATGCCGGGATCAATAAGCGCCATGCGGCCCGGCCGCTTTCCTGGTTCGAGGACAATCACGGCTGGCCGGACAGGATGGCCGCGTATGCGGAGGTTGCCGGTCAGTTGTTTGCGGAGGCGGCGACGAAAGCGCTTTCCCGCGCCGGGCTCAATGCAGGCGATATCGACTGTGTCGTCACCGTTTCCTCCACCGGGATCGTTACCCCGAGCCTCGATGCAAGGCTGGCACGGCAGCTCGGATTTCGCGCCGATATCGAACGCGTTCCGGTCTTCGGGCTTGGCTGCGCGGCCGGCGTTTCCGGGCTTGGCATCGCGGCGCGGCTGGCGGCGGTGCGGTCCGGCAAGACGGTGCTCTTCGTCGCCATCGAGCTCTGCACGCTGGCTTTCCGGCTGGACGAACTGACACGGCCGAACATTATCGCCACCGCGCTTTTTGCCGATGGTGCGGCTGCCTGCATCCTGCGGAGCGGAGACGGCGGCATCGCCGAGATCGAATCGTCAGGCGAGCACCTGTTTCCCGATACGCTCGACATCATGGGCTGGAAGATCGACGACACCGGCTTCGGCATCATCCTTGCGCAATCGCTGCCGCCATTCGCCGAGCGCGAACTGGGGCCTGCGATCGACGGCATTCTCGCCCGCAACGGGCTGACACGCGCGGACATCGGCCGGTTCATCTGCCACCCGGGCGGCACGAAGGTTCTGGGTGCTATGGAAGCGACGCTGGGGCTCGAACAGGGTTCGCTCGACCATGAGCGCGCCGTACTTTCGGAATACGGCAACATGTCCTCGCCGACAGTACTTTTCGTGCTGGAGCGCGCGATTGCCGCCGGTCTGCCGGAGCGCGTGGCGATGATCGCCATGGGGCCGGGCTTTTCGGCAAGCTGCGTGACACTGAGGAGGATCGGTTGATGGACGCTTCTTTGCTGCTTCTTGCTTTCGTCACCCTGCAGCGGCTGGCAGAGCTGGTGATTGCGAAGCGGAACACGCTTGCCCTGTTTGCCCGCGGCGCACGGGAGGCCGGGGCCGATCATTATGCCTACATGGTCGCCCTGCATGCGGCCTGGCTTGGCGGCCTGTGGCTGCTTGCTCCCGGCAAGCCGGTTCAAGCGGGCTGGCTTGCGCTGTTCCTGGTGCTGCAGGCCTTGCGGATCTGGGTGCTCTTCACGCTTAAGGGACGCTGGACGACGCGGATCATCATTCTGCCCGGCGAGACGCTGGTCAGAGCCGGTCCCTACAAGCTCCTCAACCATCCGAACTATGTGATCGTGACCGGCGAGATTGCCGCCCTGCCGCTTGCCTTCGGCATGCCCGCCTACGCGATCCTGTTCTCGGTTTTGAACGCCATGATGCTTGCCGTTCGCATCCGCGTTGAAAATGCAGCATTGAGAGGGCAATGAAATTGAAATGAAACGCGATTTTTCATTTGCACCGCCGCCAGCCTAAGGGCATTTTCGGGCTTGGGAACTCATTGGGTTGCAAGGAAAAATGACAAAGACTGCAATCGTGCTTGGTGCCGGCATCATCGGCGTTTCGACAGCCATCCACCTGCAACGCCGCGGCTGGCAGGCGGTGCTGGTTGATCGCAAGGCACCGGGTAACGAAACGTCCTTCGGCAATGCCGGCCTCATCCAGCGCGAGGGCGTCGTTCCCTACGGTTTTCCGCAGCAGGTCGGGCTGTTGCTGCGCTATGCGCTGAACAACCGCATCGACGCGCATTATCACCTGAAGACGCTGCCGAAGCAGGTCGCCTTCCTCGCCCGCTACTGGTGGAATTCCAATGCCCGCCGGCACGATGCGATCACCCGCGCCTATGCGCCGCTGATCGAGAATTCGGTGCTTGAACACAAGGACCTGATCGAGGCGTCGCATGCCGAAGCGCTGATCCGCAAGGATGGCTGGATGCGGGTGTTTCGCACCGCCGAGAAATACGACCAGGCGATTGCCGAAGCCGCACTCTGGGAACGGGAATTCGGCGTCGAGTACGACAAGTTGGGTTCAGCCGATGTCGCGCGCATCGAGCCAGGCCTGATCCAGAATTTCACCGGCGGCCTGCGCTGGCGCGATCCGTGGTCGGTTCTCGATCCGCATGCGCTGACGGCGGCTTACTGCGCCTATTTCGAAAGCATCGGCGGCCGTTTCGTCAGCGGCGATGCAAACTCGCTCGGACAGGCCGGCTCGGGTTGGCGGATTTCCACGGCAGAAGGCCCGCTCGATGCCGATGATGTGGTTCTGGCGCTCGGCCCCTGGGCCGAGGTCGCGACCAAGCGGCTCGGCTATTCCTTCCCGCTCGGCGTCAAACGCGGCTACCACATGCATTACGCCGCGCAGGGAAATGCCGTTCTCAACAACTGGACACTGGATGCCGAGCGCGGCTACTTCCTGGCGCCGATGAACAAGGGCATCCGCCTGACGACGGGCGCGGAATTCGCAACGCTCGACGCCCCGAAAACGCCGGTGCAGCTCGACCGCGCCGAGAGGGTGGCGCGCACGATCTTCCCGCTCGGCGAGCGGCTGGACCCCGAACCCTGGATGGGCGCGCGCCCCTGCACGCCCGACATGATGCCCATCATCGGCAAGGCGCCACGGCATAATGGATTGTGGTTCGCCTTCGGCCATGCGCATCACGGGCTGACACTCGGACCGGTCACCGGCAGAGTGCTGGCGGAGCTGATGACCGGCGAAAAACCGTTTATCGATATATCCGCTTACTCACCGCAGCGTTTCAATCCTTAAGCACTTGCGCAGACTGGCCTTTTTCCGCCAGATGAATCCGCATCAGGGGCTTTTCAGGAAACAGGATTCCTCCAAAACCAGCACCTGAAGTTCTAGTATTGCGCTAGAATTTCAGGAGAATCCCATGTCCATTGCTTCACCCAGCCTCCCCGGCATCAAGGAGCCGTCGCTCGGCACGCCGGGGCTCGGCTCGATCATCGTGCTCGTTCTCGGCACTCTGCTGCTCGGCTATTTCTACGGCCCGGCGCAGGGCGCCCTGTGCCTTGTCGGCGGCGCGCTCGGTATCGCGCTCTACCATGCCGCCTTCGGCTTCACCTCCGCCTGGCGCGTGCTGATCCTCGATGGGCGCGGCCGGGGCTTGCGAGTGCAGATGATCCTGCTTGCCATCGCCGTCGTGCTGTTCTTCCCGTTCCTGGCAAGCGGCACGCTGTTCGGTCATGAAGTGAAGGGCTCCGTCTCGCCCGCCGGACTCGGTGTCATCGCCGGCTCCTTTATGTTCGGCATCGGCATGCAGCTCGGTGGCGGATGCGCGTCCGGCACGCTGTTCACCGCCGGTGGCGGCAACGCCGGCATGCTGATCACGCTGCTGTTCTTCATCATCGGCTCGGTGCTTGGCACCGTCAATTTCGACTGGTGGGTCAGCCTGCCGTCGCTGCCGCCAACCTCGCTGGTGCAGAGCTTCGGCGCTGTGGGCGGTATCGCCGTATCGCTGGCGATCTTCGCAGCCGTCGCCTGGATCAGCGTTATCGTCGAGAAGCGCTGGCACGGCTCGCTCGAGCAACCGGCTCCCTCGCCGCGCCAGGGCCTTTCGCGCT
This sequence comes from Hyphomicrobiales bacterium, assembly GCA_900465675.1. Classification (GTDB taxonomy): domain Bacteria; phylum Pseudomonadota; class Alphaproteobacteria; order Rhizobiales; family Rhizobiaceae; genus Rhizobium. The sequence goes on from UBJR01000004.1 coordinate 130,139, forward strand.
TCCTGCGTGGTCCCTGGCCGCTCGTCCTCGGTGCGGTGGCACTGGCGCTTCTGAACTTTCTGACGCTGGCCATCGCTGGCCGTCCGTGGGGTATCACGTCGGCCTTTGCGCTCTGGGGTGCCAAGGGCGCCGTGCTGCTCGGCATCGATCCGACGGCCTGGGCCTATTGGCAGACGCCTGCCAATGCCAAGGCGCTCTCCGACAGCGTCTTTGCCGATATCACCTCGGTCATGGATTTCGGGATCATCGCCGGCGCGATGCTGGCCTCCTCGCTCGCCGGCCGTTTCTCGCCGAGCTGGGATATTCCGCTTCGTTCAGTCGTTGCCGCCGTCGTCGGCGGTCTGCTGCTGGGTTATGGGGCGCGCATCGCCTATGGCTGCAATATCGGCGCCTATTTCTCCGGGATCGCTTCGGGCAGCCTGCATGGCTATCTCTGGGCGTTCTCTGCCTTTGCGGGGAATATCGTCGGCGTCAAGTTCCGTCCGTTCTTCTTCCTGGAGAAGAAGAACCTGCGCCGCATCGACGGTTAGGAAATACCGAGCGGCGCGAGCTTCATTCGCGCCGCGTCCGCAATCGCGTCGATGGTGCCGTCGATATCGACCGTGACCACGCCGGGTTCGCCGGTCGGAACCTCAAGCGTTGCAAGCTGGCTTTCCAGCAGCGATGCTGGCATGAAATGGCCGGTGCGATGGCCCATGCGGTCCATCAACAGTTCCTTCGAACCTTCCAGATAGACGAAGAAGAGATTGCCGCCGGCGGCTTCGCGCAGCCGTTCGCGGTAGATGCGCTTCAGCGCCGAGCAGGAAACGATGACACCCTCGCCTTCGGAGAGCGCGGACTTGATCGTCTGGCCGATCACATCCAGCCAGGGCATGCGGTCCTCGTCGGTGAGCGGGATACCTTTCGACATCTTCTCGACATTGGAGCGCGGATGAAGCGCATCGCCTTCAACGAAACGGAGGCTCAGCGCCTCCGCCAGTTTCTCGCCGATCGAGGATTTGCCGGAGCCGCTGACGCCCATGACGATGATGGCATGGGGCTTGCGGTCATTCTCCGGCATCTCTGATCCTCTTTGTTCCGGCTATTTCCATGCCTCAGGAGGCAGCAGCAGCCTTGCGGGCCAGACGCGCCCGGATGGTTTCGACATCGGCCCGCGGCGTCGCCGCAAACAGCGTCTTTGTGTAGCTGTGCTGCGGATCGCTGAAGACCTGATCGCGGCTACCGTATTCGACAGCTTCGCCGAAATACATCACCATCACGTCGTCTGCCATGTAGCGAACGACCGAAAGGTCGTGGCTGATGAAGACGTAAGTCAGGTTCAGCTCGTCCTGCAGGTCGGCGAGCAGGTTCAGCACCTGTGCCTGGACCGAGAGGTCGAGGGCCGAGACCGGCTCGTCGAGGACCAGAAGCCGCGGGTTCAGCATCAAGGCGCGTGCAATTGCAATACGCTGGCGCTGGCCGCCCGAGAACATGTGCGGATAGCGGTTGAAGTGGATCTCCTGGAGACCGACCTTCTTCAGCATCGCCATCGCCAGTTCCTGCCGTTCGGCAGCGGGCGTCTTGGTGTTGATGATCAGTGGCTCCATCAGGATGTCGCCGATCTTCTTGCGCGGGTTCAGCGAACCATAAGGGTTCTGGAAGACGATCTGCACCTTGCGGCGGATTTCCGGCGTCAGATCGCCGGCGGCGATATCGACCTTCTTGCCGTCGATCATCAGTTCGCCTGCCGTGGCAGGGTCGATCATCGTGACGATACGGGCAAGCGTGGACTTGCCGCAGCCGCTTTCGCCGACGATTGCCAGCGTCTTGCCCTGCTCAACCTTGAAGCTCACGCCCTTGACGGCATGAACGGTCTTTGCCTGCTTGAAGAGGCCGCCCGGGAGATAGTAGTCGCGGACGATATTCTTGGCTTCGAGGACTGGCGTCATTGTGCCGCTCCCTGATTGAAAAGCTCGCCGATGGTCGGCAGGCGATCACCGGTGGCGTTGTCTGGAAGAGCGGCGAGCAGAGCGCGGGTATAATCGCTCTTCGGCGCTTCGAAGAGCGACAGGACGTCGGCCTCTTCCATCTTGCGGCCCTTGTACTGAACGATGACACGGTCGGCCGTTTCAGCGACCACACCCATATTGTGGGTGATCATTATCAAGCCCATGCCGTGCTCACGCTGCAGACGCATCAGGAGATCGAGGATCTGCTTCTGGATCGTCACGTCGAGCGCGGTGGTCGGCTCGTCGGCGATCAGGAGCTTCGGATTGCAGGCGATCGCGATGGCGATCATGACGCGCTGGCACTGGCCACCCGACATCTGGTGCGGGAAGTGGTTGAGCCGCTCCGCCGGGTTCGGGATACCGACAGCTTCGAACAGTTCGATCGCACGCTTGCGGCGCGCGGCCTTGTCGAGGCCAAGGTGGATCTTCAGGACTTCCTCGATCTGGAAGCCGACCGTGAAGCACGGATTGAGGCTGGCGATCGGTTCCTGGAAGATCATCGACATATCCTTGCCGATGATCTGGCGGCGCTGGGCGCCGGACATGCCGAGCAGGTTCTGGCCGTCGAAGACCATCTTGTCGGCGGTGACCTTGGCGGTCCAGGGCAGAAGGCCCATGGCAGCCAGCATCGAGACCGACTTGCCGGATCCGGATTCGCCGACGATGGCGAGAACTTCGCCCGGATCGACCTTCAGCGAGACGCCGTCCACGGCGCGGAACGCACCTGTCGACGTCTGAAACTCGACGACGAGATTTTCGATTTCGAGAAGTGCCATATCAGGACCTCTTCAGCTTGGGATCGAGCGCATCACGCAGGCCGTCACCCATGAGGTTGATGGCAACGACGGTGATGAGGATCGCCAGACCCGGGAAAGTGACCACCCACCAGGCGCGCTGGATGAATTCGCGCGCTTCGGCGAGCATCGTGCCCCATTCGGGTGTCGGCGGCTGTGCGCCCATGCCGAGGAAGCCGAGGGCGGCTGCGTCGAGGATGGCCGCCGAGAAGGCGAGCGTTGCCTGAACGATCAGCGAAGCCAGGCAGTTCGGCAGGATGGTCTTGAACATCAGCCGCAGCGTGCCGGCACCGGCAACGCGGGAAGCCACGACATATTCCTTCTCGCGCTCGCTCATGACGGCAGCACGCGTCAGGCGGACGAAATGCGGCTGGTTGACGATCGAGATGGCGATCATCGCGTTGGTCAGGCCCGGGCCGAGGACTGCGACCAGCACGAGGGCGAGCAGCAGCGACGGGAAAGCCAGGATGATGTCCATCAGGCGCATGATGACGATATCGACGCGGCCACGGAAATAGCCGGCAACAAGGCCAATCAGCACGCCAGCGACAACCGACAGAGTGACGACGACGACGCCGATGAACAGCGAGAAACGTGCGCCATAGATCAGACGCGACAGGATATCACGGCCGACGGCATCAGTGCCGAGCGGATAGGTGAAGCTGCCGCCGTCCATCCAGAACGGCACCGACAGCAGCAGCTGGCGGTTCTGCTCATCAGGGGCATGCGGCGCGACGATCGGTGCGCCGATGGCTATGACCAGGATGAAGAGGAAGATGAAGAGGCCGATGACGGCGCCCTTGTTTCGCGAGAAATAGTACCAGAACTCCGCAAGGACGGATGGCTGGCCGGTTTTTGTGCTTACCGTGCTCATGAGCCGCTCCTAATGACGAATACGCGGGTTGATAAAGCCATAGGTGACATCGACGAGCAGATTGACCAGCATGATGATGCCGGCGATCAGCAAGAGACCACCCTGGACGACCGCATAGTCACGCTTGAACACCGCATCGACCATCCACTTGCCGATACCCGGCCAGGAGAAGATCGTCTCGGTGAGGATCGCGCCTGCCAGGAGCACGCCGACCTGCAGGCCGATCGTGGTGATAACGGGGATCATGGCGTTGCGCAGCGCATGAACGCCGACGACGCGCAAAGGCTTGAGGCCCTTGGAGCGAGCCGTGCGCACATAGTCTTCGCCAAGCACTTCAAGCATTGCCGAACGCGTCTGGCGCGCGATGACCGCAAGCGGGATCGTGGCGAGAACGATGGTCGGCAGGATGAGATAGCTGACGGCGGACTTGAAGGCGCCGGCCTGGCCGGACAGCAGACTGTCGATCAGCATGAAGCCGGTGACCGGCTTGAAGAAATACATCAGCGAGATGCGGCCCGAAACGGGCGTCCAGCCGAGATAACCGGAGAAGAAGATGACGAGCAGCAGGCCCCACCAGAAGATCGGCATCGAATAGCCGATGAGGGCGACGCCCATCACGCTCTGGTCGAACCACGTCCCTCGCTTGACCGCGGCGAAGACACCAGCGGGAATGCCGAGCGCGGCCGCCAGAATGATGGCGCAAAGCGACAGCTCGAGCGTAGCAGGGAACAGTGTGAAGAATTCGCCGAGAACCGGGCGCTTGGTGACGATCGAGGTTCCGAGATCGCCGTGCAAGACCTTACCGAGGTAATCGAAATACTGCACATACATCGGCCTGTCGAAACCGAGATCATGCATGATCTGGGCGTGACGTTCAGGCGCCATGACTCGTTCGCCCGACAACAGCATGACGGGGTCGCCCGGTAGCAGGCGGATAAACGAAAAGGCGATGAGCGAAACGCCGAGGAACGTTGGGATCAGCACCGCAAGGCGGCCGATGAAGAAACGTAACATGGCAGGTGTCCAATAGTTTCCGGCGGTCAGGATGATCCCGACCGCCGGCCAAGCCCGGCTTTCACCGGACAGTTTACAGATTTTCTATTATTCGGAAATGTCCACGCCGTCGAAGCGGTGGATGCCGAGCGGGTCCATGTGGAAGCCCGTGACCTTCTTGCTCATCGGAACGAAGACGACCGAGTGGTCGATCGTTGCCCAAGGAGCTTCCTTCTTGAAGATCAGCTGAGCCTGCTCATAGAGCTTCGTACGTTCTGCGACGTCGGCCGTCTGCTTGGCCTTCTTCATCAGATCGTCGTAGTCCTTGTTGCACCACTGAGCACGATTGTTGCCGCCAACAGCGGTGCAGCCGAGCAGCGTGTCCATGAAGTTGTCCGGGTCACCGTTGTCGCCGGTCCAGCCGAGGATGACGGCGCCATCGCGCTTCACGTCGGAGGAGAGCTTCAGGTATTCTGCCCATTCATGGGTGACGATTTCGACCTTGACGCCAGCCTTGGCGAAGTCGGCCTGCATCAGTTCAGCTGCGCGGCGTGCGTTCAGCATGTAAGGACGCGAAACCGGCATTGCCCAGATCTTCATCGAAAGATCCTTGACGCCTGCAGCTTCGAGAGCCTTCTTCGAGCCTTCCGGATCGTACTTGTCGTCAACGACGGCATCATTGTATGACCACATCGTCGGCGGGATCGGGTTCTTGGCAACGGTTGCGGCGCCCTGGAAGACGGCGTCAACGATGGCCTGCTTGTTGATCGCCATGTTCAGAGCGCGGCGAACTTCCGGCTTGTCGAACGGGGCCATCTGCGTGTTGTAGGCGAGGAAGCCGATGTTCAGGCCCGGCTGTTCGAGAACGGTCAGGTTCTCGTCCTTCTTAAGCTCGGAAACGTCAGCTGCGTTCGGGTAAGGAAGGATGTGGCATTCGCCGGCCTTCAGCTTCTGAGCGCGAACCGAAGCATCCGTGGTGATCGCGAACACGAGATCGTCGATCTTTTCCTTGCCCTTGAAGTAGGTTTCGTTGGCCTTGTAGCGGATGACAGCATCCGGCTGGTAGGCAACGAAGGTGAACGGACCGGTGCCGAGCGGCTGCTGGTTCAGCTGAGCCATCTTGCCGTCAGCAGCGAGCTTGTCGGCGTATTCCTTGGAAACGATCGATGCGAAGTCCATGGCCAGGTCGGCCAGGAACGGCGCTTCCGGACGGTTCAGGGTGAACTTGACGGTCAGGTCGTCAACCTTTTCGATCGACTTGACGAGATCCGGGAAGCCCATGCCGGCAGCGTATTCGTAGGAACCGCCTTCGACATACTTGTTCCACGGATTGTCAGCGCGCAGCTGGCGCTCGAACGAGAAGACGACGTCGTCGGCGTTCAGGTCGCGGGTCGGGGTAAAGAAGTCGGTGGTCTGGAACTTGACGCCCGGATGCAGCTTGAAGGTGTATTCCTTGCCGTCGTCAGAGACGGTCCAGCTGTCGGCGACGCCCGGCTCGATCTCCGTACCGCCATGCTTGAACTCGACGAGACGGCTGTAAACCGTACGCGAGGAAGCGTCAAAGGTCGTGCCTGCGGTGTAGAGGCTCGGATCGAAGCCTTCCGGCGATCCCTCAGAGCAATAGACAAGCGTCTTGGAGTAGGCGGCGGTGGCCATGACGGAAGCCAGGGCAGTCGCTGCCAGCAGGACAGAGAACTTTTTCATGATGTTGTTTCCCAGGTTTGTTCTTTTTGATCTTTGGAGATCGGCGCTAGTTATCCCGATCAGCGGGCCGATGGAACGATATTTATTTGCTGAAAGCAACGGCGTAGGCAGAAAATTTTTCCAGAAAACCAACTTTAGAAATTTTCGGTCAAAAATAGGCCTGAATTTGCAAGATTGAGGCACATTCGACCGCGATTCTGTCGCATTTGGTATAAATTCGCGTCTGTGGACGGCATTGGAAGCGGTTTCAACGCGCTGTGATATATCAACACTGCGTGAGCCGGAACTAAAAAGCCACGGCTACCGAGGGTAGCCGTGGCTTCATGATGACTTTCGACTATTCAAATATTAAGCAGCCGGAGCGGGTATCGCCGCCTTGCGATAAGGCTGCTCGCCGGTGATGCCGAGCAGGAAATTGATCTGCGGGCGTGCTTTGACGAGGTCGTCGATCGAGTATTCGGTCAACACGTCGAAGAAGGCATTCAGCGCCTTGCGAAGTGCTGAATTGAGACCGCAGCTATCGACCAGCGGGCACTCGACGGCGCCGTCCTCAAAGCATTCGGCCATGGCGAAGCTGTCTTCAGTGACGCGGACCACGTCGAACAGGCTGATGTCAGCTGCCGGCTTGCCGAGACGCACGCCGCCATTGCGGCCGCGAACGGTTTCGACCAGGCCAGCCTTGTTGAGCGGCTGCAGAATCTTGAAAAGGAAGAGCTCGGACACACCATAGGCTCTGGCGATTTCCGGAATCCGGCTCAAGTGTCCGTCATTGGCAGCGCAATACATCAACATGCGAACCGCATAGTTGGTCTGCTTCGTCAATCGCATGCCGGTCTCCTGACTCGAATGGGGCTGAAGCCTATATAGTGGGTAAGATAGTTTTGAACAATTCCAAAATATGAAAATCGGAGTCACGTTTATGCGGCCCCTCGCCGCATCGTCTCAAACGAAAAACGGGCCCCATTTGGAGCCCGTTTTCCAAGTCTTTCAGGATGATGTGCTTACTTCATCGTCGGCATGACGAACTCGGCGCCGTCCTTGATGCCCGACGGCCAGCGGCTGGTGACCGTCTTGGTGCGTGTCCAGAACTTGATCGAGTCGGTGCCATGCTGGTTGAGATCGCCGAAGGAGGACGACTTCCAGCCACCGAAGGAGTGGTAGGCGAGCGGAACCGGGATCGGGACGTTGACGCCGACCATGCCGATATTGATGCGCGAGGCGAAGTCGCGGGCCGCATCGCCGTCACGGGTGTAGATCGCAACGCCGTTGCCGTATTCATGCTTCATCGGCAGGTCGAGGGCTTCCTCGTAGTTCTTGGCGCGGACAACCGACAGGACCGGTCCGAAGATTTCGGTCTTGTAGATATCCATGTCGGGCGTGACGTTGTCGAACAGGCAGCCGCCGACGAAATAGCCGTCTTCGTAGCCCTGGAGCTTGAAGTTGCGGCCATCGACGACGAGCTTTGCGCCTTCGTCGACACCCTTGTTGATCAGGCCCATGATGCGCGCCTGGGCTTCCTTGGTAACGACCGGGCCAAGATCGGCCTTGTCATCGGTATAGGGGCCGATGCGCAGGGATTCGACCATCGGGGTCAGCTTGGCGATAAGACGGTTGGCGGTTTCCTCGCCAACCGGAACAGCGACCGAGATCGCCATGCAGCGCTCGCCGGCGGAGCCGTAGCCTGCGCCCATCAGCGCGTTGGCAGCCTGATCGAGATCGGCATCGGGCATGATGATCATATGGTTCTTGGCGCCGCCGAAGCACTGGGCGCGCTTGCCGTTCTGGGCAGCCGTGCCATAGACGTAGCGGGCGATCGGCGTGGAGCCGACGAAGGAAACGGCCGAGATATCCGGGTGCGTCAGGATCGCGTCGACCGCGCCCTTGTCACCGTTGACGACGTTGAGAATGCCGGCAGGCAGGCCTGCTTCGATCATCAGTTCGGCAAGACGGATCGGCACGGACGGATCACGCTCCGACGGCTTCAGGATGAAGGCGTTGCCGCAGGCGATCGCGGGGGCGAACATCCACATCGGGATCATGGCCGGGAAGTTGAACGGGGTGATGCCGGCGCCGATGCCGACAGCCTGGCGGATCGAATACATGTCGATATTCGGGCCGGCGCCTTCGGTGAACTCGCTCTTGGCAAGGTGCGGAATGCCGATAACGAACTCGCAGACTTCGAGGCCGCGAATGAGATCGCCCTTGGAGTCTTCGATCGTCTTGCCGTGTTCCTTGGAGAGCAGTTCGGCGAGCTCGTTCATGTTCTCATTGAGAAGCTGCACGAACTTCATGAACACGCGGGCGCGGCGCTGCGGGTTGGTGGCAGCCCACTTCGGCTGGGCAGCCTTGGCGTTCTGAACCGCTGCGTCCAGTTCGGCATCGCTGGCGAGCGCGACGGTCGCCTGCACTTCGCCGGTTGCCGGGTTGTAGACGTTGCTGGTGCGGCCGCTGGTACCCGCGACCTGCTTGCCGCCGATGAAATGTCCGATCTGACGCATGAAGTGCTCCTCCTGTATTTTCTCGATGGCGAACAATCGCACTTCAATTTGCACAAATCAATGCGCTGAGATAAGCAACCGTTGTGCGCAAATTGAAGTTACAAGACTGGAAAGCGGCCTTGTGAACGATAGATAGGTCCGCTTCTGCATTGGCAACCGGCATCCCAGAGGAGACGAGTAAGCGATGAGCGAAAATCGTATCGTCAGAATGGCCGAGATCGAGGTCGATCCCCAGCATCTCGAGACCTACCGCGCATTGCTCGCCGAGGAGATTGCGGCATCGGTTGCCGTCGAAGAGGGTGTCTTGTCGCTGAATGCGGTGGCGATCAAAGGCAACCCGAGCAGGATTCGTATCCTGGAGGTCTATGCCAGCCAGGAAGCCTATGAGGCCCATCTTCGGGCGCCGCATTTCCTGAAATACAAGACCGGGACGGCAGGAATGGTGACATCGCTGACACTGCTGGAGGCCGATCCGATCATGATGTGCAGCAAGCCATGAACTGGGACGATGTTCGTATCTTCCTCGCCGTCGCCCGCACCGGGCAGATCCTTGCCGCGTCGAAGCGGCTGGGGCTGAACCACGCAACGCTGTCCCGGCGGCTGACCTCGCTGGAAGAGGCTTTGAAGACGCGGCTATTCATTCGCCGCACCAATGGCTGCGAACTGACTGCGGAGGGCGAGATCTTCCTGTCGTCGGCGGAGCGGATGGAAACCGAGATGCTGGCAGCGCAGGCCAATCTCGGCCGGACCGATACGGCGATCGCCGGAACGGTGCGTGTCGGGGCGCCCGATGGTTTCGGCGTCTCGTTTCTGGCGCCGCGCATGGGGCGGCTGATCGAGCGGCATCCGGAGCTGAAGATCCAGCTGGTGCCGGTGCCCCGCTCGTTTTCGCTGTCGCAGCGCGAGGCGGACATCGCCATCACTCTCGAGCGGCCGGAACAGGGCCGGCTGATTTCCGCGAAACTCACCGACTACACACTTGGTCTCTACGCATCGAAAAGCTACGCGGCGCAGAACGGCCTGCCCGCAGATGCCGAGGCTCTGAAGCAGCACAGGCGGATCGGCTATGTCGAAGATCTGCTTTTCTCGCAGTCGCTGAACTTCACCGGTGAAGTGATGCGCAACTGGGATGCGGCCTTCGAGATCTCCTCGGCGACGGGTCAGACCGAGGCGGTGCTTTCCGGCGCGGGGATCGGCATCCTGCACGACTATATCGCCCGTCAGCACGCGGAACTCGTCCGCATCCTGCCCGGTACGTCCATCCGCCGTGCCTATTGGACGACCTTCCACGAAAGCGCCCGTGAACTCGTTCGCGTGCGCACCGTCTCGGATTTCCTGCAGGAACTGGTCAGTGCCGAGCGGCACATCTTTCTATAGATGCTTCGCCGGCTCTTCGTTCTCATCCGGATTGGGGTTTGGGGCCTCGTCGGGAAGCCTGTCGGGTTCCGGCTCCTCGATCGGCGGCTCCGGCATCCAGCCGGGTCCCGGCATCGGCGGCTGATCGGGGATAGGTTCGTTGGGTACGGACATATCCTGCTCCTTCCGTCTCTGTTGATTTCAATTTTCTGGTTTCGTGGATTCGGCAGCGCGCATCGGCATGCTGTCTATGATGGCAAACAGCTCGCCATTGCTCACGGGTTCGCTGGCCTTGAGCTTGACCGTGCCGTCCTTGCCGATCAGCGCCGCATGAAAGGTACCGGCATCAGATACGTCGAGCGCTTCGCGCAATGCGCCGGCATCGACCGGCTCCGCTGAGCCGAAGACGGTCCGGACTGCACTGCCCGACACCTTGAGGACGATCATGTCGCGCTCCTCAAGCGCCAGACGATCGGCAAGCAGCTGGTTTTCCTGGCGAGCGGCGCGGCTGTTGTCGCTGTCTGAGAAAATCACCAGAACGCGATTTTTCCACTGAAATTGCGAGAGGCTTTCGATTGCCGCATAGGCGGCGTTCGTCTCATCGACCTTGGTCGCGCCATATAAAAGCGTCTTCGACATTCTCGTTCTCCCGTCCGCTGATAGAACGACTGGGAGGATCGGACAGTTCCATAGGGCAATAGAACAATGCCCCTGAAATGAAAAAAGCCGGTCAGATCGACCGGCTTTTTAGTTCGTTCCTGCGTCAGTTACATCGGAACGAAGGCAGACAACGGGACCTGCAAGGCAGCGGCAATGCGCTTGAGCTTTGCGGGGTCGGCGTTTTCTCCATTTTCAATTTCCGTAATTTCACTCGGCACGAGACCACAGGTCACCGCCAGATCGTCGATGCTGTAGCCGACGGCTTCGCGCGCAGTCTTGACCTCGGCCGCGACGTTGATCGCAGACACCACAGTCGCCTTGGATTCATCCAGATTGTTGAGAGAAATGGACATGAAGTCTCCTTCGATAAGCAGCTCTGAAGTAACCCCCGGCACAAAATGGCACTGCCGCTCACATTTTGCAACGCAATATAAGAGAAAGTTTACCTGTGCCGGTACGGGTAGATAGGCGGACGGGCCCGGACGGCAAGACCGGTAGAATGTGATGGTCCCTGCTGTGCTTCAGGGTCCGCTTCGGGATCATATATAGAAGGAAGAATGGTACGGTTGGGGGGTCTCGAACCTCCGACCTCAGGTGCCACAAACCTGCGCTCTAACCAACTGAGCTACAACCGCACAATGCCGCGCTCGGCGCGACGGGGGTCACATACGAGGACTTGAAAATTAATTCAAGCCCTATCTCCCCTCAATGTACAAAAAGGCCGGACGAAGCGTCCAGCCTTTTGTTCTATGTGCCCGAAATCGATCAGGCAGCCTTGAAGGACGCCATGACCTTTTCGGCCGCTTCCTTGGAAGGTTTTGCGAGCTTTTCGGCAACCTGCTTGGAGGTTTCCTGCATCGACTTCGCCTGCTCGACGGTCAGCTCTGCCTGCTTGCGGAAGAAGGTGGTCTGGAGTTCGAAGAACTCGGCAACCGACTTGACGCCGAGAAGCGCTTCCATGTGCGAGAGAGAGTTTTCGGCATTGGTGCGGAGCGCATCGATGGCCTTGAGACCGATCTCGACGCTGCCGGCCTGTGCCGTCTGAACCGTGGCTTCGAGCGTCTTGCCGGCGTCTTCGCCAGCGGACTTGATCTTGCTATAGGCTTCGCGCGACTGCTGAGCGCCCTTTTCAGCAAAATCGCGGAACGATTCTGCGAACTTGGACGGATCGAATGCAGCCATTGAAAAAACGTCGTCGGTCTTTATGGTAGCCATGGATGCGAGCTCCTTGAGTCCGGGCGTTTGACGCCCTTTAGATTGGATAGAGCTTATATAGACGATCTTATTGTGCATTGCAACATAATTGTGCGTCGCACAACGCGTTAACCTTTCCGCCCGAAAAGGCGGCCTCACGCTGGACCCCTTTCCGGCGGATCGTTATTAATAGACCGTTAATTTAAAAGAGGCCGAAGGTAGCAAGGTTCCCCATGCCCGCTGTCCAGTACCCGTTCATCGACATTGCCGTGCATCAACGGGTGCGGGAGCGTTTTTCGCGTGGCGAAGCCCTGGTGCTTTTTTCCGCCGACCTCGGCCGCCTGCTCTGGGCAAATGGCGCGGGTGCCGAGCTCTTCGGCCATTCTGCCGTCTATGACCTGCTCGACCAGGGCGTCGGCAGCGGCGACATCACCTTCCGGCAGCTGGAGACGACGGCGCGGCAACTGAGCGCGACCGGCGACAGCCGTAGCCTGATAATCCGCATCGTCAAAGGCTTCCAGCGTGTTCCGGTTCAGGCAAATGCCGAGTTGATCGGGCTTTCGAGCGGCGAGCGCGCTATCCTGTTTTCGGTCCCCGTCGCCGGCAAGGCGTTGAGCCCGGCCGCCTCGGCTGCGCAGATGCTACAAGGTCTCGACGATCCGGACACGCATATGGCCGTCATCGGTGCGGACGGCGAGGTCATCGCTTCCTCCCCCGGATACGCCTCGCTCGGCATCACCCAGCAGACGGCAAAGACCCTGACCGCACTCGCATCCAGCCATCCCGATCGCCTCGTCAAGCGCCCGGTCGCCACCGGCAAGGGATATCTCCCGGCCGCCGTCGGCAAGCTGAGCGACGAACCGGTTCTCAATCTGCTTTTTGCCGTAGAGACCGTGCTCGGGCATCTCGATCCGATCGACACCGCGGCTCCGGAAGAGGGCTTATCCACAGCCGCCGTTAACCATATCTCTCCCGCGAAATTCGACGAGGCGCTGAGCGCTGTCGCCGGGATTGAAGAGGTCGAGGAGACGCTGGAAAGCGTCGACGAGCCAGAAGAGGCGCTCGCCGAAGAACCGCGCGCTGAGGAATTCGTCGATAGCGAACCGCAGAGCGAAACAGCAGTGGACGAGCCAGAACAGCAGGCCGCCGCCGAGCATGTGACTGACGAGACGCCCGATGAGCTGCCGGAGCCGTCCGTCGAAGCAGAGCCCGTTACGATCGAACCGCAGCCGAATGTCGTGCTTCATAACGAGGCCGACGAGGCCGTTGAAGATGACGCGCCGGCAGAGGAGACCGTGGAAACGCCGCTGGTCGAAGCCGCCGCTGCAGAGATTGCAGACGAACCGGTAGCCGATGCTCCGGCTGCAAGGGAAGCCGCCGCCGGCGAACAGACACCTGCCGCCGCCTTCAGGTTCCAGCCGAACAGCCGGGCAACGCGTTTCGTCTGGAAGATCGATGCGCAGGGTTGCTTCAGCGAGGTATCGAACGAGTTTGCCGAGGCCGTCGGCCCGAACGCCGCCAACATCATCGGCGTCGCCTTCAGCGATATCTCCGCGCTCTTCAATCTCGATCCGGAAGGCAAGATCGCCGAGGCGCTGGAGCGCCGCGATACCTGGTCCGGCAAGACGATAAATTGGCCGATCGAAGGCACAAGCCTCGTCGTGCCGGTCGATCTCGCCGCGCTGCCGACCTATACGCGCCACCGCGAGTTCGACGGTTTCCGCGGATTTGGCGTCGTGCGCCTTTCAGATGCAGCTGAAGATCCGCTGGCCCTTGGGCTGACACTCGGGCCGGATGGTATCGGACGCGATGCCGCAAGTCTCGACCAGCCATTGGAAGACGTTCATGCCGGGTCGCCCTCGCCCGCCGAGGACGCACCGGTGGCGGCTGTTGTCGAAGAAGCGCCCGCCCCAACCGAATTGCCTGCGCCGCGCGAAGAGCCTCCGGCGCTGCGCCTTGCCGAAACACCAAGCCGCCGCCTGACCGACAAGATCGTGCAACTGCACAATGCCGGCCCGGGACTGAGCGCGTCCGAACAGGCCAACTTCCGCGAGATCGCCAAGCGGCTCGAGGCCTTCGGCGTGCGTGAAGGCGGCTCTGCAGAAGACGAGCCCGCAGGTGCTGACGCGGTCCAAGCAGTGACGCCGGTCGAAGATATCCCGGTTGCGGCGAATGATTCCGTACCGCCGGACGAAGAGATCGCCGCTGTGGCGGAAGAACCCGCCGAGCCTGCGGAAGCGGAGATCGCCGAAGCTGCCAGCGATGGCGAACAGCCTACGGCGGCGGCAGCTGACGGCAACAGCGATGACGACGCAACCGAGGGCTTGCCGGAGACATCCTTCAGCCCGATGGAAATGCTGAGCACCGTCATCCCGCCGCGTGTGAAGATGGTCGATGGGCTTTCCTCGGCGACCGTCGATCAGCTGCCGGTCGCGGTGCTGATCCATGCCGGCGACGCGCTGATCCATGCCAATCCCGAATTCATGCGCCTGACCGGCTACACGTCTCTCAGCGAGCTGAACGAGGTTGGTGGCCTGGATGCATTGCTGCAACGGCACGAGCTGGACGAGAATGCCGGCCGCCCTGGCGCGATGATGCTTGTCACCGCCGATGACCGCGTCGTACCCGTCACCGCCCGCCTGCAATCGGTTCGCTGGGAAGACGCCAGTGCGCTGATGCTGGCGCTGATGCCGGTCGAGAATAAGGAAGCCCCAGCGGGGAAGGCCGAAGATACGCGCCACGACAACCGCTCCGACCGGATGGTCGAGAAGGTTGCCAAGCTGCAGGTCGAAGTCGAAGAACTCCGCTCGATCCTGGAAACGGCGACCGACGGTGTGGTCGTCATCGGTGCCGAGGGCGACATCCGCTCGATGAACCGTTCGGCAAGCGCGCTCTTCAACTATGACGAAGAGGAAACGCGCGGCAAACCCTTCGTCATGCTGTTTGCGCATGAGAGCCAGAAGGCTGTTCTCGACTATCTGAATGGTCTTTCGGGCCATGGCGTTGCCAGCGTGCTGAACGATGGACGCGAAGTGATCGCCCGCGAAGCCGCCGGCGGTTTCGTGCCACTATTCATGACAATGGGACGGCTGACGTCCTCCAGCGGCTACTGCGCCGTCATCCGCGACATTACCCAATGGAAGCGCACCGAAGACGAGCTGCGCAACGCCAAGGGCGCCGCCGAAACGGCCAATGCCCACAAGACCGACTTTCTGGCCCGCATCAGCCACGAGATCCGCACGCCGCTCAACGCCATCATCGGCTTCTCCGACATGATGGCCGGCGAGCGCTTCGGACCGATCGGCCACCCGCGCTACATCGAATATGCCAACGATATCGGCCGCTCCGGCCGCCACGTCCTCGATATCGTCAACGACCTGCTCGACATTTCGAAGATCGAAGCCGGCGAGATGGATCTCGACTTCGCCTCCGTCGGGCTCAACGATGCGATTTCGGAGGCCGTGGCGCTGGTGCAGCCGCAGGCGAATGGTCAGCGGGTGATCATCCGCACGGCGCTGTCGCATTCGGTGCCCAACGTCGTTGCCGATCTGCGCTCGGTAAAACAGATCGCCCTGAACATCCTGTCGAATGCCATCCGTTTCACGCCTTCAGGCGGGCAGATCGTCGTTTCGACCTCGTATGAAAGCAATGGAAGCGTCGTCTTGCGCGTCCGCGATACCGGTATCGGCATGACCCGCAGCGAGCTCGATCAGGCGATGAAGCCGTTCCGCCAGGTCTCGGCGCAATCCCGCCACCGCGGCGACGGCACCGGTCTTGGTCTGCCGCTGACCAAGGCGATGGTTGATGCCAACCGGGCGATCTTTGCGATCAATTCGGCGCCGAACGAAGGCACGCTGGTGGAGATCACCTTCCCGTCCCAGCGGGTGCTTGCCGACTGAGGCGTATCCTCGCCGGATTGAACCGCTCGAAAACGAAAAAAGGCAGCCCGAGGTCTAGGCTGCCTGGAGTTTGGTGCTGTTCAACTTTGGTGCTGTTCAACAAGGGCTTAGTCGCTCAACGTCATGTCACGGGAGCCAAGGGCTCCTAGCTGCCTATCATCCACAGCTCCAAGTTGCTTCACCTTTGACCAACCTTTCTTAACGAAGGGTTGCCGCGGCTGGGAAGCTATCAAAGGTGAAAGCTTGTAGTTTCAGGCGCCTTTTATTGAAATTAGCCGTTTAGTTCAGCCAATCCGGCGAAAAGCTCCAGCGCTTCCGGGTTTGCAAGCGCCTCTTTGTTCTTGACCGGCCGGCCGTGGACGACCTCACGCACGGCGAGTTCGACGATCTTGCCAGACTTTGTGCGGGGAATATCTGTGACGGCGATGATTTTGGCTGGCACGTGGCGCGGCGATACACCCGTGCGGATGCGGGTCTTGATCGTCTTCACCAGATCTTCGCTCAGCGACACGCCCGGTGCGAGACGGACAAACAGCACGACGCGGACGTCGTCATCCCAATCCTGGCCGATACACAGCGCTTCCGCGACTTCTTCCATCTGTTCGACCTGATTGTAAATCTCGGCGGTGCCGATGCGCACGCCACCCGGATTGAGTGTTGCGTCGGACCGGCCGTGGATGACCAGACCGCCATGCTGCGTCCATTCGGCGAAGTCGCCGTGACACCAGACATTGTCGAAGCGTTCGAAATAGGCAGCGCGATATTTGGCACCGTCAGGGTCGTTCCAGAAGCCGGCAGGCATGGACGGAAAGGCCTTGGAGCAAACGAGTTCGCCCTTTTCCTGGCGCACCGGCTTGCCTTCGTCGTCCCAGACATCGACGGCGAGGCCGAGGCCTGCACCCTGGATCTCGCCGCGCCAGACCGGCTGCAGCGGATTGCCGAGGACGAAGCAGGAGACGATATCCGTGCCTCCCGAGATCGAAGCGAGCTGGATGTCTTCCTTGATACCTTCGTAAACGAAGGTGAACCCTTCGGGCGACAACGGTGAACCGGTCGAGGTCATCAGCCGGAGGCTCGAAAGGTCGTGACTGGTGCGCGGCGTCAGGCCGCTCTTGCGCACGGCATCGATATATTTCGCCGACGTGCCGAAGATCGCGAATTTCTCTGCCTGGGCGTAGTCGAAGAGAACATTGCCGTCAGGCGCGAAAGGCGAGCCGTCGAAGAGGCAGAGCGTGGCGCCCGCGGCCAGGCCGCTTGCCAGCCAGTTCCACATCATCCAGCCGCAGGTGGTGAAATAAAAGAGCCGGTCGCCGGGCTTGATGCCGCAATGCAGGCGGTGCTCCTTCAGGTGCTGCAACAGCGTGCCGCCCGCCGAATGGACGATGCATTTCGGCACCCCCGTGGTGCCCGACGAGAAGAGGATATAGAGCGGATGGGAGAATGGCAGCGGTGTGAATTCGACCGCCTTTGCCTGATAGGGCGAAAGGATTTCGGCGAAGGTCTTGGCGCCGGGTGTCGCTCTCGCCACGGCCTCAGCATCACCGGCATAGTGAACGATCATCGACGGCGCCTGCAGCTTGGCGGCGACGGCAGAGATCTTGGCGGAGACATCCTGCAGCTTGCCCGAATACCAATAGGCGTCGCAGGCAATGAACAGCTTCGGGCCAATCTGGCCGAAGCGATCGAGCACACCCTGCTCGCCGAAATCCGGAGAACAGGAGGACCAGATGGCACCGATCGAGGCGGCCGCAAGCATGCAGGCGATGGTCTCCGGCATGTTGGGCATCATCGCGGCAATGCGATCGCCTTCGCCGATGCCGAGTGCACGATAAGCCTGCTGCAGCTTCGAGACCGTCTCATGGAGACGGTTCCACGACCAGCGATCCTCGACCTTATCCTCGCCGCGAAAGATCAGCGCATCGCCTTCGCCCTCGGTTGACAGCAGGTTTTCCGCGAAATTCAGCCTGGCATCGGGAAAGAACCGAGCCTTCAGCATGAGATCGCCATCGGCAAGCACACGATCGCCCCGGTCGCCGCGAACGCCGCAGAAATCCCAGAGAGCTGCCCAGAATTTCTCGCGCTCGGCAATCGACCAGGCATGCAGGCCGGCGTAGTCGTCAAGCGCCAATCCGAAGCCGGCATTGCAATGCTGCATGAAGGCATACATCGGGCTTGCTTCAATGAATTCCCGTGACGGCGTCCAGAGCGGCCCAATGTCGTTCATCGCATTTTCCTCCCGTTTATTCGCTATATAACATGCTGCACTGCATTATAAAGCGTGCATTGCGCCAACTGCACGGCCAGCCGAATTGCATATGGCGCGTATTTCATATATCCGGCAAACTCAGCGCATAACCGGTAAGCGACTGAAAAGACTGGCGGAGCTGATGAGTACGTCAAGACAACCGAAGTGGCGTAGAAAGATGGCCCCCGTTTCGCGCTGGCTGCCGGGTATCGCACGTCTGGCGACGATGCTCTTGCTTGTTTCCGCCGTCATCTTTGTCTCCCTGCGCGTTGCCGCACCTTTCCTCGTCTCGACCGGCATGGTGCGCTCCGGCATCGAAGATGCGCTGTCGCGCTGGACCGGCTACAAAGCCGAGATCAAGGGCAGCCCGGGGCTGGAATTCTGGCCGACGCCGCGCATCACGCTGAACCAGATCACCATCCGGCAACCGCCAAACGCGGGCAACAAACTGCTCGGCACCATCGAGAGCCTTTCGGCTGATTTCAGCCTGATCGATGCTCTGCGCGGCCGGGCAAGCTTCCACGAATTCCATCTGCTGCGGCCCAACCTGTCGCTGACCCGCGACCAGCAAGGCCTGATCGACTGGACCTATGCCGGCCAGCTTGCCAAAGCGATCGATGGCGCCCACCAGGATGGCAATGCCGAGCTTCTCGATCCGAAGCTTGATGCGGAGGTCGGCGCGATTACCGTCGAGGACGGCACATTCAATATCGCCGATCTCTCGACGGCCAAGACCTACCATTTCGATGGGGTGACTGCCGATATCAACTGGCCAAGACTGTCGAGCGGAATGTCGGCCGTGCTGATCGCGCGCACCAGCGGCCAGGACCTGAAGATCGACTTCTCGTCGCGCACGCCGCTGCTGGTGTTCGATGGCAAGACCGCCGAGATCAAAGCGTCGCTGACATCAGGCCTGATGACCGCGGCATTCTCCGGACTCGGAAGCATATCAAGGCTCGACGGCCTGTCAGGGAATGTCACGGCCAACATTGCCGATGTCCCTGCCCTATTGGCATGGTCGGGCAAGTCGATCCCCGGGACCGAGAGCCTCAAATCTTTTTCGATCGGCAGCGACGTGATCTCGGCAGCCAATGGGCTTCGTTTCAACAACGTCACGCTCGGCCTCAACGGCTCTACCGCAACCGGCGTGATGGACGTCTCCAACGTCCGCAACAACCGTGCGAAGCTCGGGGGCACGCTTGCCTTCGACACGATGAACCTCAAGCCCTTCTTCGACGCTTTCGCGCTGCGGCTTGCAGCGGGCGAAGAGGGCGCGACGCCCGATGGCGGGCCGCTGCAGCGGCTGGATCTCGACCTGCGGTTCTCGGCCAAGGAAATGCAGCTTCAGCCATTCGCTCTATCGAATGTCGGCGCCAGCATCATCGTATCCAGCAACGAGGCGAAGTTCGATATCGGCGACAGCCAGTTCGAAGGCGGCGAGATGTCCGCGCATCTGGAAGCAACGCGTGGCGACTTCGACGGTGGCGGCAAGCTGCAGATGTCGATCCGCGGCGCGGATTTCGGAGCGTTGGTCGAGCGGCTGCAGCTGAAAGGTCCGCTGCCGCTGACCACGGGTTCGCTTGACGTTTCGCTGAAAACCGCAAAGCCGCTCTGGACGGCCGGGCTTGAGGATGTCAACGGACAGGTTGTGTTTCAGGCCGGGGCCGGGTCGATCGCCAACTTCGATGTGGAGGCGATCCGCAATCAGGCGGCGCAGCAGAGGTTCTTTCCGCTCAATGCTGCCGGTGACCACTCCTTCCCATTCACGCGGGCCGAGCTGACGGCAAACCTCTCCGCCGGATCCGCCGATCTTGAGAACGTGCGGGTTCAGGGCACGGTCGAAACGCTCAGCCTGTCGGGTCTCATTCCTCTGCAATCCAGCGGGCTCGCGCTTTCCGGCTCTCTGCAGGCGACCGACGATACGCGAGCAGCGGAGCTTCCGCTGCTGCCATTCTTCATCGGCGGCTCCTGGCCCAATCCGGTGATTTCGCCGGTGCCGGTGGTTGCTCAGCCGGCACCGAACGCGCAGTAATCAGGGCGCATTGGCGGCAGCGCGCTCATCGCGCTCCCGCTGGACTTCGCGGCGTTTGGTGATCACCGAAGCGGCGATGACGCCGACGGCGACGACCGCGATCAGCAGGGTGCAGACCGCGTTGATTTCAGGCGTCACGCCCAATCGCACCTGGCTATAGATTCTCATCGGCAGCGTCGTCGCCCCCGGACCGGAGGTGAAGCTGGCGATGACGAGATCGTCGAGCGACAGGGTGAAGGCCAGGATCCAGCCGGAAAAGACGGCGGGTGCGATGATCGGCAGCGTGACCTCGAAGAAGGTGCGGACCGGCGGCGCGCCGAGATCCTGTGCCGCTTCCTCGATCGACTGATCGAAGGTCATCAGGCGGGACTGAACGACAACAGCCACGAAGCACATGGTCAGCGTGGTGTGCGCCAGCGTGATCGTCCAGAAGCCACGGTCGAGACCTATTGCCACGAAGAGCAGCAGCAGCGACAGGCCGGTGATGACTTCAGGCATGACCAACGGCGCGTAGACCATGCCCGAAAACAGCATGCGGCCGCGAAAGCGCGTGTGCCGCACCAGCGTGATGGCCGCCAGCGTGCCGAGAATGGTTGCCGCCGTCGCCGACAGGACACCGACGCGGACCGTCACCCAGGCGGCATCCAGCAGCGCGTCGTTGTGCATCAACGACACGTACCACTTGGTCGAGAAGCCGCCCCAGACGGTAACGAGTTTGGACTCGTTGAAGGAGAAGATGACGAGGAGCACGATCGGCAGATAGAGGAAGGCGAAGCCGAGCGTGACGGAGATGATGTTAAAGCGTGTCCAGCGTAGCATCTCTTATCTCCCCTGCTCATCGGCTTTGGCCTGCGCATTCTGGAAGAACACGATCGGCACCACGAGGATCAAGAGAAGGATGGTCGCCACGGCCGAGGAGACCGGCCAGTCGCGGTTCGAATTGAACTCGTTCCACAGCGTCTTGCCGATCATCAGCGTCTGCGATCCGCCGAGCAGATCGGGGATGACGAACTCGCCGACGGCGGGAATGAAGACCAGCATGCAGCCGGCGACGACGCCGGGCAGCGACAGCGGGAAGGTGACGCGCCAGAAGGCCCGGATCGGCGTGCAGCCGAGATCCTGCGCCGCCTCGATCAGGGTGCCATCCATCTTTTCCAGCGAGGAATAGAGCGGCAGCACCATGAACGGCAGGTAGGAATAGACGATGCCGATATAGACGGCGATGTTGGTGTTCAGGATGATCAGCGGCGTATCAATGATCCCCGTTCCGATCAGCACCTGGTTCAGCAGCCCTTCCGGCTTGAGAATGGCGATCCAGGCGTAGACGCGGATCAGGAAGCTCGTCCAGAACGGCAGGATGACCAGCATCAACAGCGTCGGACGGATGCTGCGCGGCGCCTGCGCCATGCCATAGGCGATCGGATAGGCGATCAGCAGCGTCAGGAAGGTCGAGATCCCGGCAATGACAAGGCTCGAGATATAGGCGTTGAAATAAAGCGGATCGTCGATCAGGTAGCTGTAATTGTCGAAGGAGAAGGTCGACATCTTGTCGAGGATGCCACTCCAGCCGTCGGCGAACGAGAAGGACGGCTCGTAGGGCGGCATGGCAATCGCCGTCGCCGAGAGCGATATGCGGAAGACGATGAAGAACGGCGCCAGGAAGAAGATCAGAAGCCACGCATAGGGGATGATCATCACCAGGCGATTGTAGACGGCTGAACCGAGCTTGCCCATGATCAATCCTTCAACAGCACGCCGGCATCTTCGGCGAAGGTGACCCAGACGTCCTGATCGTAGGTGAAGGGATCGTCGACCGCGCGCTGCGCGTTCAGCGACGACGCCTTGACCACCTGGCCGTTCTTCAGCTTGACGTGGAAGACGGTCATGTCGCCGAGATAGGCAATGTCCCAAAGCTCGCCCGAGGATGCGTTGACGGTGGGATTTGCGGGCGGCTGGCGGGTGACCCTGAGCTTCTCGGGACGGATCGCGAAACCGGCGCTGCTGCCCTTAGGGGGCATATCCGATGTTGCGACCTTGATCGTCAGACCTGCATCGACGGCGAGCTCGACGCTCGTGCCATCGGCGGAAACCACCTTGCCGTCGAAGATATTCACATCGCCGATGAAGTCGGCCACGAAGCGGCAGTTGGGCGCTTCGTAGATTTCAGCCGGCGTCGCGACCTGAACGACCTTGCCATGGCTCATGACCGCGATGCGGTCGGCCATGGTCATCGCCTCTTCCTGGTCGTGGGTTACTACGACGAAGGTGAGGCCGAGATTCTGCTGCAGGTCCATCAGTTCGAACTGGGTTTCCTCGCGCAGCTTCTTGTCGAGCGCGCCAAGCGGCTCATCCAGCAGAAGCACCTTCGGGCGCTTGGCGAGCGAGCGGGCGAGAGCGACGCGCTGGCGCTGTCCGCCAGAAAGCTGGTTCGGCTTGCGGGAGGCGAACTGCTCGAGCTTCACCATTTTCAGCATCTGAGACACGCGCTCGCCGATCGCATCCTTCGACATGCCGTCCTGGCGCAGACCGAAGGCGATGTTCTTTTCGACCGTCATGTGCGGGAAGAGCGCGTAGCTCTGGAACATCATGTTGACCGGGCGCTTGTAGGGCGGCGTGCCGGCCATATCCGTGCCATCCAGAATGATTTCACCCGCGGTCGGCTGTTCGAAGCCCGCCAGCATGCGCAGCAGCGTGGACTTGCCGCAGCCGGATGCGCCGAGCAGCGCGAAGAATTCGCGGTGATAGATATTCAGACTGAGATCGTTGACGGCGGTGAAATCGCCGAAGCGCTTGGTGACGTTCTTGAAGGAGATAAAGGGTTTTGCTGCCGGATCGGTCCACGGCGCGAAGGAGCGGCGAATATTGCCAAGAGACTTCATGGTTTTCCCCGAAATTATGATTTGAAACCGGCGCTCCCCCGACGGCCGGCACGTCAATAAAAGGCCCGGGCGTTGCCGTCCGGGCCGAAGTCTCGATTACTGGCCGGTAACGACCTTTGTCCAGATTCGTGTGACGATGCGCTGTGTCTTCGGATCGAGCGGCGGCACCGTGAAGAGCTTGGCCATAACTTCAGGCGTCGGGTAGATCGCCGTGTCGTCGATGACGGCCTTGTCGAGGAACTGCTGCGACGCCTTGTTGCCGTTGGCGTAATAGACGAAGTTCGATGCCTTGGCGGCGACTTCAGGCTTCATCATGTAGTTGATGAAGGCATGTGCCTCTTCGACATGCGGTGCATCCTTCGGGATACCGAAGACGTCGAAGAAGATCTGCGCGCCCTGGTTCGGAACCGAATAGTCGATGGTGACGCCAGCCTTGGCTTCCGCCGCGCGGTCACGCGCCTGGAACATATCGCCGGAATAGCCGAGCGCGATGCAGATATCGCCGTTGGCGAGCGCGCTGATATATTCGGACGAGTGGAACTTGCGCACGAACGGACGGACCGCGAGCAGCACTTCCTGCGCCTTGTCGAGATCGGCCTGCTTCTTGCTGTTCGGATCGAGGCCGAGATAGGCGAGAACAGACGGAATGACGTCGGTCGGCGAATCCAGCATGTAGATGCCGCAATCCTTGAGCTTGGCAGCCTTTGCCGGATCGAAGAGCGAATCCCAGTTCGGCTTCTCGTCCGTTCCGAGGGCGGCCTTCACCTTGTCAACATTATAGCCGATGCCGGTGGTGCCCCACATGTAGTCGACGCTGTATTCGTTGCCCGGATCGAAGGTGGCGACGCCCTTCATGACGACGTCCCACATATTCGACAGGTTCGGGAGCTTCGACTTGTCGAGCTTCTGATAGACGCCTGCAGCGATCTGGCGCTGCATGAAGGAAACCGTCGGAACGACCACGTCATAGCCGGTGCCACCTGCCAGGAGCTTGGTTTCCAGCGTCTCGTTGGAATCGAAGGTGTCGTAGACGACCTTGATGCCGGTTTCCTTGGTGAAGTCCTCCAGGATCGAGCTGTCGATATAATCGGACCAGTTGTAGACATTGACGACGCGCTCCTGGGCGTAGGATGGCGCTGCTGCAAAAATAGCCACGGCGGCTGTTGCCGCGAGCTTTGCGATGACTGACCTCATAATCTCTCCTGTGCCTTTATAATTATTAGGTATCACGCCCCCGGACACCCATTCCCTCTGGATTTTTGGCTAGACTAGAAAGGAATTCGGGAGGCGACAAGCGCTAAATCCGGGTGCTCGCAATGATTTCACCGGTCACTGGAAATCGAAGGCGCTGAGGCCGGTCACCATCTCGTCTAGCCCAAGCGGGCGAGTGACCGGCGGCTCGGCGCGGGCAAGACAGCCTTTTCGCTCACAGAGGCGGCAGGCTGGGCCGATTGCAACTGCATGTGGCGAAGATGACGTGGCCTGGCTGTAGACGGTCGCATCCCGGAACTGCGCGTCGCAGCCGACGAGCACAGCGGTGCGCCTGATCCGTTCGCCGAAAGGCGCGGCAGGGCCTTCGAGCGTTCTCGACACCGTGAGAAAACCGGAGCCATCGGGCGTTTCGGCCGTTTCGGCGATGATCTGTCCCGGCTGCAGCAGAGCGGCGTGTATGCCGAGCTTCGGACAGCCGCCGCCGAAGCGGGCATGCGGGAAACCGGCAGCACCTGCCCGGCGCAGACGGTTTCCCGCGGCATCGACCTCCATCAGGAAAAACGGAACCGCGGCATTGCCGGGACGCTGCAGCATGATCAGCCGGGCGGCGGCCTGCCCGAACGAACAGCCGTAGCGGCTGCGCAGCAGGTCGAGATCGTAGCGCACCGATTTCGCAGCAGCGAGAAAGGCTTCATAGGGCATCATGATCGCCAGCGCCGCGGAGCGCGCCAGCTCGAAGCGGGCAATGCGCTGGGCCTCCGGCGTGGAAAGGCCGAGACCATCGAGTTCCTTGCCGATCGCGGCACGCAGGGCCAGCGTTGCCACTTCGATGGCAATTTCCTGCAGCTGATCGGATGCCGACAACCGCTCGGAGATGAAAAGGCGCATCGAATGCCGGTCGAAACGGCGGCGCAGATCCGGCATGACATGAACCGGCATGATGCGCACGGTGATGCCGCGCTCCTTCTGCAGCCAGTCCTTCAGCACCTGCTGGAGATCGCCAGATGGCAGCGACATGAAGAATTGCTCGGCGGCATCCTCGATCATGGCGAAATAGGCCGGGCGCCGCTCCAGCACATCGCGGACTTCGTCCGCCGGAAGCCGGGCACCGGCGGCCGGGACATGGGCGTCGCCGGCCATGAGGGCGCTCAAATCCGACAGCCGGGCCGCCTGTTCGCGATAGGCACGGTAGAGCTTCACCATGCCGCTTGCCGCATTCGGCGCCGCCTCGGCGATCTCGACGAGCTCCTGATCGCCCGGCAGCTCGCCCGATAACAGCGCATCGGCAAAGACTTCGCGCAATCCGGCGAGATTGTTGCCGGGTTCGCTTTGGAGATCATCGAGATCGACCTTGTAGACCGAGGCGAGCTTCAGCAGCAGCTGGACCGTCAGCGGCCGCTGATTGCGCTCGATGAGATTCAGATAGGAGGGCGAGATGCCGAGCGCCTCGGCCATCGCCGTTTGCGTGACGCCCAGGCCGTTGCGGATACGCCTGACTTTCGGCCCCGCGAAGATCTTCCGTTCCATATGCCAGCCTTTTACAAATCTTTACAATTTGACATAGCGACCTTGTAAAACCCAAGGCAATATAACCTCTTTCCATGCCTAATAATCAAGTATTTTCTGGCCACTCTCGCGTGATTTGTAAATTCTGTCACACAGGCAAATGACGCCGAAGGAGGATACTGTGACTGAGTTTGACAAGCTGATCCGCAACGCACCGGCTGGCCGTTTCGACGGTATCGAGCGCCCCTATTCCGCAGAGGACGTCCGGCGTCTGCGCGGTTCCGTGGCGATCAGCCATTCGCTGGCGGAGATCGGCGCCAACAGGCTCTGGGAGCTCTTGCGCCGGGATGATTTCGTCAATGCGCTCGGCGCCCTCTCGGGCAATCAGGCGATGCAGATGGTGCGCGCCGGGCTGAAGGCGATCTATCTTTCCGGCTGGCAGGTGGCGGCCGACGCCAATACGGCGTCCGCGATGTATCCGGACCAGTCGCTTTATCCTGCCAATGCCGGCCCCGAGCTTGCCAAGCGCATCAACCGCACGCTTCAGCGCGCCGACCAGATCGAGACCTCGGAAAACAAGGGATTGTCGGTCGAGAGCTGGTTCGCGCCGATCGTTGCCGATGCCGAGGCCGGCTTCGGCGGGCCGCTGAACGCTTTCGAGATCATGAAGGCCTATATCGAGGCGGGCGCGGCCGGCGTCCATTTCGAGGATCAGCTGGCATCCGAAAAGAAATGCGGCCATCTGGGCGGCAAGGTTCTCATCCCGACGGCGGCCCATATCCGCAACCTCAACGCTGCGCGTCTGGCGGCCGACGTCATGGGCGTCCCGACACTGGTGATCGCCCGCACTGACGCCGAGGCGGCGAAGCTTTTGACCTCGGATATCGACGAAAGCGACCAGCCTTTCGTCGATTACGATGCCGGGCGCACGGTCGAGGGCTTCTATCAGGTGCGCAACGGCCTGGAGCCCTGCATCGCCCGCGCCGTCGCCTATGCGCCCTATTGCGATCTCATCTGGTGCGAGACGTCGAAGCCGGATCTGGATCAGGCACGGCGCTTTGCCGAGGGCGTGCACAAGGTTCATCCGGGCAAGATGCTCGCCTATAACTGCTCGCCGTCCTTCAACTGGCGCAAGAACCTCGACGAAGCGACGATCGCCCGGTTCCAGCGCGAGCTCGGCGCCATGGGCTACAAGTTCCAGTTCATCACCCTTGCCGGCTTCCACCAGCTGAATTTCGGCATGTACGAACTGGCGCGCGGCTACAAGGACCGGCAGATGGCGGCCTATTCCGAGCTGCAGCAGGCGGAATTCGCCGCCGAGGCCAATGGCTATACGGCGACGAAGCATCAGCGGGAAGTCGGCACCGGTTACTTCGATGCCGTATCGCTCGCCATCACCGGCGGCCTGTCCTCGACGACAGCGATGCGAGAATCGACCGAACACGCACAGTTCAAACCCGCAGCGGAATGACCGCGCAACAGGAGGAGAAGACAATGGCTTCCATCTCACGTGTCCGCGAACGCGCGGAAGAACAAGCATCGACGATGACGCCGGACCAGCAGAGCATGATCCGCATGCTCGCCAACGATCTGCACCGGCTCAACGCGTCGGTCATGAAGGCGGTCGAGTCCGGAGTTTCCGTAGAGCTTGTCCGGTCCGCCCGCCATCACGGAGGCGACGGCAACTGGGGCGATCTGATGATCCCGGTTGTCGTTGCCAACCGCGCCTAAAGGAGGAGAAGGCGCCGGAAAAACCGGCGCCTTCTGCGTCATTTGACGCAATTGTCAGTCCCGGCAAAGGCGAGCATAATGTCTTCAAGCTCTTATGGGACATCATATGCCTGCAATGATACGCGCGGACGTGCAGTCCCTGACCGACCTGGTCTATGGGGCACTGCTCGGGGAAACCAGCTGGCAGGATTTTCTGGATACGCTGAACACGCGCATGCCGGATGGAAAATCGACGCTGTTTTTTCACGATGCCGTTCTCGGCTCCGGCGGACTGTCGCTTTCGTCGGGTCTCGATGGCTCGGCAGCCGAAGCCTACAACACGCATTTCAGCACGGTGAACCCGTGGATGGCGAAGGCGGCCGTACGGCCCGTCGGGCTGGGCGTGATCGCCGATCAGATGCTGCCGCATGAAGAGCTGTTGAAAACCGAATTCTATCACGACTACCTGCGCAGCATCGATTGCCGCAGCAGCATCGGCGTGACGATCATGCGGGAGAAGGGCCGGTCCTTCAATCTCTCGACCCTGACTTCAAGCACCGACACCGGCTATAACCGCACCAATGCGCAGGTGCTGACCGAGCTTGCCCCGCATCTTCGGCGGGCTTTCGACTACCTGCGCCGCGAGCGAAGTAACGAGGCAGGCGGCAAGCCGCTGCTCGATGCGATCGGCGTCGGGCTGATCTATCTCGGCGAGGAGCGCAAGGTGCGCTCGATGAACGCTGCCGCACAAAGGCTGCTCACCGAAGGCTGCGGCATCAGCGTCACGCCGACCGGGCGGCTCAATGTCAACGACGCCGGTATCAACGAGCAGCTGCGCGCGACCGGCCATTCCAGCGAGCCGCTGCAGCCGGTTTGCAGCGGGCGCATCGGCAATGTGAAGTATACGCTGGTTCGGCTGCAATCCGATTTCATGAGCGAGTTCCTGCAGGAGCCGACATCGGCGCTGATCATCGAACGCTCCGGCGGCACCTGCGCCCATCTGAACGACAGGCTGAGCGGCAACGAGCACCTGACCGCGGCCGAACTGCGCATTGCCTCCTCCATCGCCAGCGGCCTGTCGCTGCGCGATACCGCCAAGCTCAACGACATCAGCTACGAGACGGCGCGCTCGCATTTGAAGAACATCTTCTCCAAGCTTGGCGTCAACAGCCAGGTGGCGCTGGTGCGGCGGCTGATCCCCTAGGATTGGTTCGCATTCAGCTGCGGCTGGCCCGCTTTCCGGCGAAGAGATCGGAATAGCTCTTCAACAGCTTCGTCATGCGATCGGCAACCGCGCGGATTTCCGGCCGGTGGCGGTCTTCATTGTTCATGACGATCCATTGGCGATGCCGCAATTCCGGGATTTCGGCGCCGAGACGCTGTAGCTCGGGATCGAGATCGCCGACGAAACAGGGCAGGACCGCCCTGCCCGCACCCGCCCGCACCAGATCCGGCAGCGATCGCGGCCGGTTGACGGTGGCGGCGATCGGGCCGGATGCGTTTCGATAGGGCCAGCGCAGATAGCCGGAGATCGCTTCGTCTTCGGCAACGGCCACCCATTGCTCGGCGGCCTCGGCGGCATTGCGCCTGACATAGACGGCATAGGCGACCTCGCCGAGCAGCCGGGCGGCGAGATTCGCCTCTTCGGGCTCGAAGGCGCGAATGCCGATATCGCTTTCGCGGTAAGAGAGATTAGCGCGCGTTTCGCCGATTGTAAGCGAAACTGAGAACGCATCGCCGCGCATGCGGATCGCTGAAAAATTCTCGGTCAGCAGCCAGGCCACCCATGTTCCGGCAGCCACCCTGACCGTTGCCGCACCCTCGCCCGATTGCCGCCAGGCATCGATCTTGCGGGCAGCGGCTTCCATTTCCTGCAGATGGTCGAGCAATGCCTGTCCGTCCGGGGTCAGGCGATAACCGGTCTGGCTGCGGACAAACAGCGTCCGGCCGGTGTCCTGTTCGAGTTCGAGCATGCGGCGGCCGACGGTAGCCGGGCTGAGCCCACTCGTCCCACTGGCGCCGGTCAGACCGCCAAGCCGCGCCACCTGCAGGAAAAGCTGATAGGAATCCCAAGTGGTGTTTTTCATCGGTGAAAATCGTATGCCGATTTCACCTGTTTAAGAAGCGATTTTTGCTGTGTATCTGAAGTGATGTCTCGTCAAACGGAGGACATCATCATGATCGACCAGATCGCCATCGCCAACATGATCGGACTGTCGCAGGGCGGGCGTATTTGCCGCCAGACGTCGGAGGACGAATTCTACGAGCAATATGGCAACTCGCGGATTGTAGGGGCCATCGCGTGGCTGACGGATATCGGCCTCAAAAACAAAGGCCGCGCTGATGAGGCGCGGCCCGGAAGCATGTCTGCAAAACGGCTGGATCAGGCTGCCTGCCTTGCCGGCCGGTGAGCGACTGAAACATTGCCGATGCGGAACTGCTGGAGCAGGCCCATCAGGGCGTCGGCTTCGTCGGCGAGCTGGCGGCTTGCCTGCGTCGTCTCCTCGACCATCGAAGCGTTCTTCTGGGTCATCTGGTCCATGGCATTGACCGAACCGTTGACCTCCTGAAGAGCGGCCGACTGATCCTGGCTGGCCGTGGCAATCGTCTCGACATGCTTGCTGATTACGATGATCTCCTGGCTGATCGAAGCCAGGACATTGCCGGTCTTCTGCACCAGCTCCGAACCAGCCGTAACCTCGCGGGTCGACTTCTCGATCAGACCCTTGATCTCGCGGGCGGCATCGGCCGAGCGCTGCGCCAGTTCGCGCACTTCCTGCGCGACAACGGCAAAGCCCTTGCCCGCTTCACCCGCACGGGCGGCTTCGATACCGGCATTCAGCGCCAGAAGATTGGTCTGGAAGGCGATGTCGTCGATGACCTCGATGATCTGTTCGATCTTCTGCGACGCTTCCTCGATGCGCCCCATGGCAGCCACGGCATCGCCGACCACGGCGCCGGAGCTGTCGGCGGTCTTCTTGGTCAGCGCCACGGTGTTGTTGGCCTCGCGGGCCCGTTCCGCGGAAGAGCGGACGGTAACGGTGATTTCCTCGACAGCGGCAGCCGTCTCTTCAAGATTGGCGGCCTGGGCCTCGGTGCGCTTCGAGAGCTCGCCGGCAGAGGCCAGCATTGCGCGGCTGTTGCGCTGGATGGCGTTGGCATTGTCGCGAATGCTCGACAGCGTGTCCTGCAGACGCAGCAGCGAGCTGTTGAAATCGACGCGCAGCTGCTCGAGACGGCCGACGAAAGGCGTTTCGATGGTTTCCGAAACATCGCCCTGCGCCAGACGGCCGAGACCGGCGGCGAGCTGGTTGACGGCGAAGTCAATCTGACCATCGAGGGTACGCTTGTCGGCGTCGTTGCGGGTGCGCTCGGCTTCCGTCAGCGCGCGCTGTTCGGCAGCCTGGGTCTCCAGATCCTGGCGTGCCTTCGCGCTGTCGCGGAACGCTTCCAGGGCGCGGCCGATCTCGCCGAATTCGTTGCGCTTGTCGACGCAGGGAATGGCGCCGGAGAGATTGCCCGAGGAGATCGCATGCACCGTCTTCGTCAGCGCCTGGAGCGGGCTGACCGTCCGGCGGATGGCGAAGAAGGCCAGCAGGCTGACGGCCAGCATGACGGCGGCACCTGCGCCGATGACGAGGACCTGCAGATGCTGCAGCCGGGCGAAATAAACCTCCATCGGAATGCCGATGAAGAGGATGCCGGTATTGGCGCCGGCGGCATTTTTCACAGGGAAATAGCCGGTCATGTAGTTCTTCCCGAACAGGACAGCCGGGCCGTAGTAAGCGTCGCCCTTGGCAAGCACCGTCTGCGCCGGATGATCGGCAGCGAGCTTGGTTCCGACGGCGCGGCTGCCGTCTTCCTTCTTCACATTGGTTGAGACGCGCACATAGTCGCTGCCCTGCTTGTCGAAGATCGTCGCGACGCCGGCGATCGCCTGAGCCGTACGATCGACCAGCGAGTGGTCGGTGAATGCGGGGATCTTTTCTTCGGTGACGGTAGCGAGCTGCGAATCCGTGACCGTGATCGTGGCGCTCTGATCGCCTGCGCCATAGAGGATGGCCATGGTGCGGTTTGCATCCCTGGCATCTGAGACGGCGTTGTCCATCACATAGCGGCTGAGGTCGTAATAGGTCACGGCAACGATCGCGCCGGTGCTGACCACAAGCAGACCGAGTGTGATCGCGACCGCCTGGCGGACGATGGATGTCGAGAAAAAGCGCAGCATGAGGGCCCTCTGCAAGATGAATTGCAGATAGTCTATGCGTTAAACGTTAAAGAAAATTTTCCTCTAATTACCTGAAAAAATGCAATAAATTTCATAAGTATGATAATTTACCTATGTCTTTTCCCACATCGGTAGAAAATGTGGCCTGTCGCGAGCAGAACACAACCATGGCGGACATTTTCCAAGTCATTGACGTTGTTCGACAAACAGAAAACGGCGCCTCGCGGCGCCGTTTTCTTCATCTGGTTTTCGGCTGGGATCAGGCAGCGCGGTAATAGGCCGTGTGCGATTCGCCTTCGATCTTGAACTGCTGCACGAGAGTAAGCAGGCTGTCTGCCTGGGAAGCGAGTTCGCGGCTTGCCGCCGTCGTCTCTTCCACCATGGCGGCGTTCTGCTGGGTCATCTGGTCCATCGAGTTGACGGTGGCGTTGACTTCCTGCAGTGCGCCCGATTGATCGTGGCTGGCGCGGGCGATCATTTCGACATGCTGGCTGATGGTGACGATCTGCGCGCTGATCTTCGCCAGCACTGTGCCGGTTTCCTGCACCGACTGCGAACCGGAGCTGACTTCCGTCGTCGACTTGTTGATCAGGCCCTTGATCTCCTGCGCGGCAGCGGCGGAGCGCTGGGCAAGCTCGCGGACTTCCATCGCGACGACAGCAAAGCCCTTGCCCGCCTCACCAGCGCGCGCAGCTTCGATACCGGCGTTCAGCGCCAGCAGGTTGGTCTGGAAGGCGATCTCGTCAATGACGCCGATGATCTGTTCGATCTGGCGCGACGCATCTTCGATACGGCCCATGGCATCGATTGCCTTGCCGACGACGGTTGCCGAGTCATCGGCGCTGCGCTTGGCCTGACGGACGATCTGGTCGGCATCCTTGGCGCGCTCGGCAGACGAGCGGACGGTAACGGTGATCTCGTCGACGGCAGCGGCGGTCTCTTCGAGCGAGGCAGCCTGCTGTTCCGTGCGCTTGGCAAGATCTTCGGCCGACTGGGCCATCTGGTTGCCGTTGCCCTGGATCATCTGCACGTTGTCGCGGATCTGGCTCATGGTCTCCTGGAGACGGAACATCGAGCCGTTGAAGTCTTCACGCAGCTGTTCGAGGCGGCCGATGAACGGCGTGTCGATCGTCGTGGAGATATCGCCCTGCGACATGCGCTGCAGACCGGCGGCGAGTTCGTTGACCGCATATTCGATCTGGCGGTCCATCTCGCGCTTTTCTGCATCGTTGCGCTGACGCTCATGCTCGGCGGCCTGACGCTCCTCGTCGCTCTGCTCCTCGATGCGGATCTTGGAGATCGCATTCTCCTTGAATATCCCGAGGGCGCGGGCGATGTCGCCGATTTCGTCGTAGCGCTGTTCACCGGAGATATTGGTGTCGAGCGCGCCCTCGGCGATGCGGCGCATGGCAGCGGTGATCTGGCCGATCGGGCGCTGCAGGGTCAGAACCAGGGCGATGCCGCCGATGATCGAAACCAGGATACCGAGGCCGGTGGTGCCGACGGAAATGCTGTTCGCCTGCTCGCGCTCGGCGCCGGCCGTCTGCTTCTGCAGTTCGGCGAAGCTGGTCAGCTGGCCCCAGACACTGTCAAGCTCCTGGCGGGCAGCGGCGTAATCGCTGATGCGCTGATTGATGACATCAACGAGGCTCTGCGCGTCCTTGTCCATTGAGACGAGCGCGGGAGTAATCGCCGAGATGATGTCACCGGCAAAGTCCATGCCCTTGGCGCTGGCCTGCAGGGTGTTCAGCATGGTGTTGAGGGTCGAGATTTCCTGGTTCAGGCGAACCCGGTTCTCCTTGGTCGGCTTGGCGCTGAAATCGCCGAGCACGAGCTGCAGCGAATAGATCGACGTTTCCAGACGGCGGGTGTCTTCCAGAACCGAGTTGGTCTGGGCGATACGGCTGTCGAGCTGAACAAAAGTGGTCGTCGCTTCGCGCATCATCTGCGTGGCGGTCAGCTGGGTGTAGGTGGACATCTGGCGGAAGCGGGAGACGAGACGGCCGAGATTGGCAACGCCGTCATCGGAGCCGGCATCGGGTGCGGCGGCCTGCGTCTTCAGATCGCTGATGGTCTGGGCCATCGACTGCGTCATGCTCTTCTGGTTCTGCGGGACCGAGATTTCGATCATGCGCTGAGCCTTGATGATCGTCGGCAGCGCCGTCGTCACGACCTTCAGCTTGTCGGCGGGAAGCTGCGCCTTGTTGAAATCGTTCATGGCGGTCGCCAGCGTATCGCCGCCCTTCAGCAGACGGTCGGCGGCGCGCAGGGTTGCGGTCGCGTTGCCTTCGTCCGTGCGCACGCTCTCTTCGAGCTGGCGCGCGTCATAGCTGACATTGAAGCGGTTGGTGATCATCACCTTCTGGGCGTCGTCGATCTGCTTGCGCAGCGCGACTTCCTGGTCGTGCAGCGTCCAGAGCTTGCCGACGGTGCCCGAAATGGCACTGGTGCCGTCCATCGCAGCCTGCAGATTGTCGCGGCCGGCATTCTCGCCGATCTGAGACAGGGTGGCGTTCAAAGTTTCGCCCTGTGTCTTGATATCCGCGTAGAGCTTATCGCGAGCCTGCTCGTTGGTGTTCTGCAGGAAGTCATCCATAGAGCCGTAGAGATCCTTGAAGCCGCTCAGCGACTGAAGGATGCTGTTCGAGATCTCCATGCGCCCTTGCAGCATGCCGGAGGCATAAAGGCCGGTGAGGCCGACCGCCGAGATGGCGACGACGAAAGGCAGAACGAAGATCAGGACTTTCGTCTTGATCTTGAAGCGCGACAGGATCTTATCAATGAACATGGCTATACCGGCCTTCCATACACCACTCCTCCCACCGGCTGCTGTTGCGGCGCCGGTCGAGTGCATCGAGCTGACTTTTTTGGAATAATGGGAAACCCGAGGGCTCAGGCGGCAATCATTGCCAAGTCATCGCCGCGCGAAACGGGATGCCCATAGTTTCAGCAAGTGTGACAGAAGAGATATTAATTTTCGGATAAGCCAGATCGTTTGAAATGGCCTTTCCGATCAAGGCCATGCGGCTGCACGCCAAGGGCAGACCGCAAATTATATGATAATTCGGAAAGGTCAGACGGCGTGCGCGATCACCAAGGCGATAATCGCAGCGGTTGCGCCGGTGGCAAGCATGAGAAAGCGGAGCGTCGCGAGCTTTGCATCAGGCTGTGCCTGGGCGATTGCGATGGCGCGGGCGCGGCGTGTGTTCCTATTCATCTAAAGGACCTCACTTTTCTCAATACTGTAACAATCCATCAAAATGGCTGTGCGGTAAAGCTTTAAATGGGAAGCTTGTTCCATCGTTGCCATTGAGACACGATGGCGCACCCGGCTTAAGAAGTCTTGAATCTATTTGCCCGGATTCGAGCCTATAAGGATTCACCTGCAGCAAAACCCGAGGCCCAGGCCCATTGGAAGTTATAGCCGCCGAGCCAGCCCGTGACATCGACGCATTCGCCGATGAAATAGAGGCCAGGAACGGCCTTCGCTTCCATCGTCTTCGAGTCCAGCGCTGATGTATCGATGCCACCGAGCGTCACTTCCGCGGTGCGGTATCCTTCGGAGCCGGACGGCTTGACCGTCCAGTTCTGCGCGGCGTCCGCAAGCCGCGTCAGCGCCTTATCGGAGAGGTCGGCCATGTTGCCGGAAATGCCTTCGCGCTCGACGAGGTATTGGGCGAGACGCTTCGGCAGGATGTCCGCCAGCGCAGTCTGCGCCGACTGGCGGCCATTCGTCTGCTTGGCTTTCTTCAGATGCTGGAGCAGATCGACATCGGGTTCGATATCGACGGTGATCCCCTCGCCTTCGCGCCAATAGGACGAGATCTGCAGGATCGCCGGGCCGCTGAGGCCACGGTGGGTGAAAAGCAGCGCTTCCCGGAAGGCCGTCTTGCCGTGACGGATTTCAGCCGGAGCGGCGATGCCGGAAAGCGGAGCGATCGCTTCCAGCAGGACCGGATCGAGGGTCAACGGCACGAGGCCCGGACGGGTCTCGGTCATCGCAAGCCCAAACTGCTCGGCGATGCGATAGGCAAAGCCGGTGGCGCCCATTTTCGGAATCGACTTGCCGCCGGTGGCGATCACCAGCGAGGCGCATTCATAGGCGCCTTCCGAGGTATCGACGCGAAAACCTTCGGTGGTCTTTTCAACGCCGAGGATTTCCGTGCGCAACTGCCACTCGGCACCGGCCGCCCGCATCTCGTCGAGCAGCATGTGGATGATATCCTTGGCGCTGTCATCACAGAACAGCTGGCCGAGCGTCTTCTCGTGCCAGGCGATCTTGTGCCTGTCGACCATGGCGACGAAATCGGCGGGGGTGAAGCGAGCGAGGGCCGATTTGCAGAAATGCGGGTTGGCGGAGAGAAAATTCTTCGGCCCGGCATGGATATTGGTGAAATTGCAGCGGCCGCCGCCGGAGATACGGATCTTCTCGCCGGGGGTCTTGGCATGATCGAGAACGAGCACGGAGCGGCCGCGCTTACCGGCGCGGATGGCACACATCATGCCGGCGGCGCCCGCGCCGATGACGATCACATCGCTCTTCCGTCTCAAGCCGGTTTCCTTCCGTAAAGTGTGCCTTCTTTTTCTATCAAATGGCGAAAGTCAACGCCTCTACCCCCCTCGCCAATTGCCAAACTCTGGCTATTATGGCCTTCCGATCAACGTAACCGGTGTGTCATGTCTCCAAAAAAGACAACGCTTAAGCCTGCCAAGAACGTTAGCCCCACGATCAAGACTCCCCCTGACCCTGGGTCGTCGCGCGGTGTAGCGAACTGGAAGGAAGCGGCACAGTGGCTACGGGCACGAGGCATCGAAGATATCGAATGCATCACCCCTGACCTCGCCGGCGTACCGCGCGGCAAGATGATGCCGACATCGAAATTCACCTCGAACACCTCGCTCGCACTGCCTTCGGCAATCTACCGCCACACGATCTCGGGCGCCTATCCCGAAGAGACGGAAAGCTTCCGCTATGAGCCGCGCGACAGCGACCTCAAGCTCGTTCCCGATCTTTCGACGCTCTCCGTCGTGCCATGGGAAACCGACCCGACGGCGCAGGTGATCTGCGATATCGTCAATTCCGATGGCGGCGAAGTGTCCTACACGCCGCGCAACGTGCTGAAGCGCATCATGGGCCTTTACAGCGCCCGTGGCTGGAAGCCGGTTGTCGCGCCTGAAATCGAGTTCTATCTGGTCGCCACCAACGATGACCCCGACTATCCCCTGCATCCGCCGAAGGGCCGCTCCGGCCGTTCGATCCTCGGCGGACAGGGCTATTCGATCGCCGGGATCAACGAGTTCGACGAACTGATCGACGACATCTACCATTTCTCGGAGAAGCAGGGTCTCGAGATCGATACGCTGATCCACGAAGAAGGTCCGGCGCAGCTCGAAATCAACCTGCGCCACGGCAATCCGATCGAGCTTGCCGATCAGGTGTTCATGTTCAAGCGCACGATCCGCGAAGCGGCGCTGAAGCATGGCATCTTCGCGACGTTCATGGCCAAGCCGATGCAGGGGCAGCCGGGTTCGGCGATGCATATCCATCAGTCGGTGGTCAACGAGGAGACGGGGAAGAACGTCTTCTCCAATCCGGATGGATCGCCGTCGAAGGAGTTCTTCCACTTTATCGGCGGCATGCAGAAATACGTGCCGAGCGCTCTGGCGATGCTGGCGCCCTACGTCAATTCCTACCGCCGCCTGGCGCCGAACATCTCCTGCCCGGTCAACAACGCCTGGGGCTACGACAACCGCACGACGGCTTTCCGCGTTCCGGTTTCCGATCCGCAGGCGCGCCGCGTCGAGAACCGGCTGCCGAGCTCGGATGCCAATCCCTATCTGGCGCTAGCGGCTTCGCTGGCTTCGGGTCTGCTGGGGATCATGAAGGAAATCGAGCCGACTGCACCGACGGAAGATGCCGCCAACGAAGGCTCGATCGACCTGCCGCGCGGATTGCTGGAAGCCGTGGCGCTGATGGAAGACGAGCCGGCCTTCGAAGAGGTGTTCGGCGCGGAGTTCATCGGACTCTATGCCGGCGTCAAACGCGGCGAGTTCGAGACCTTCATGGAAGTGATCAGCCCCTGGGAGCGCGAGTTCCTGCTGCTCAACGTGTGAGGAGGCATTCCTCATGGCGGTGAAGCAAGACTGGCAGAGCCCGATCGCGCCCGGCGTTTCCTGGTATCAGGCGACAGCGGGCGAGCGGCCGACCTATCCGGAACTCGACGGATCCAGAACCTGTGACGTCGCCATTGTCGGCGGCGGCTATACCGGGCTGCAGGCGGCCTACAATCTCGCCAAGGCGGGGGTATCGGTCGTGTTGATCGATGCCAACCGCTTTGGCGACGGTGCATCCGGCCGCAACGGCGGCCAGCTCGGCACCGGCCAGCGCTGGTGGCCGGAGGAACTCGAAGAGAAGATCGGCTACGAACGCTCCAAGGCGCTGTTCGACCTGGCGGAGGGTGCAAAGAAGCACCTGCTCGATTTCGCCAACGAACATCAGATCGACATCGAGTTCATGCCCGGGCAGATGAACGTGGCGCACAAGGAGAGCTACAAGCGCTCCTATGCCGAAAATGCCGAGATCGCAGCCTCGCGCTACGATTATCCGCATGTGCGCTTCATGGACAGGGAAGAGACGCAGGAGCGGCTGGGGTCGAAGCGCTATCATTGTGGCGTGCGCGACACCGGCACCGGACATATCCACCCGCTAAAACTGCTGGTCGGGCTTGCCCGCGTCGCCGCCAATGCCGGCGCTCAGATCTTCGAGATGACGCCGGCAATCGCCGTCCGCAATGACGGCGGCAAGGTGAAGATCGATACAGCGAAGGGAGCGATCACCGCCGACAAGGCGCTGATTGCCTGTAACGGTTACATCGGCAATCTTGAGCCGGTGACGGCCAGCCACGTCATGCCGATCCGCTCCTTCATCGGCGCCACCGCGCCGCTGGAAAACTTCCCCTCCGTGCTGCCGGGCGGCGAAGCGGTTGCCGACTCGCGCTTCGTCGTGCGCTATTTCCGCAAGTCGAAGGACGGGCGGCTGCTGTTTGGCGGGCGCGAGGCCTATACCTCTGACAACCCGCGCGACATCACGGAGCACATCCGCCGCCAGATCGCCGAGATCTACCCCGTATTGAAGGACGTCGAGATTACCCATGCCTGGGGCGGCTCGGTCGGCATCACCCTGCCGCGGCAGCCCTTCGTGCGCGAAGTGATGCCGAATGTGACATCGATCGGCGGTTATTCCGGCCACGGCGTGATGCTGTCAAATTACTGCGGCAAACTTTATGCAGAAACGGTTCTTGGAAAATCAGGGGAACTCGACCTCTTCAAAGGGCTCGATATCCCGGCCTTTCCCGGCGGACCAGCCATGCGGGCACCGCTGCTTTTCCTAGCCTTGTCCTGGTTCGCGCTGCGCGACAAGTTTTAGGGCGATTGCGGGATTTCCTCTCGGGTCAATTCGCTTTAAAACCGGGACCCGAGAGATTCATTGCATCGCACACTGGCTTTTTTAAATCGATTAGATTAAAACGGCCGCCAACCAGACTGATTGAGAGAAAAGCTCATGAGCAGCCAGATCATTCCCGTTGAACCCTTTGATTATGTCGTCTTCGGCGGCAGCGGCGACCTTGCCGAGCGCAAGCTCCTGCCCGCCCTCTACCACCGCCAGATCGAGGGACAGTTCACCGAACCGACGCGCATCATCGGCGCTTCGCGCAGCCCGCTGACCGACGAAGAATACCGCAAGTTCGCCCAGGACGCCCTCAAGGAGCACCTTAAGAAGGGCGAATATGACGAAGCGGAAGTCGAAAAGTTCTGCAAGCGTCTGCATTACGTATCGGTCGACGCCCGTTCGGATGCCGGCTGGGACAAGCTGAAGAAGCTGCTCGACGACGGCAAGGATCGCGTTCGCGCCTTCTACCTCGCGGTTGCGCCTGGCATCTTCGGCGACATCTCGCAGAAGATCCACGAACACAAGCTGATCACCAAGTCGACCCGCATCGTCGTTGAAAAGCCGATCGGCCGCGACCTCGCATCGGCGCTGTCGTTGAACGACAGCATCGGCAAGGCCTTCAAGGAAGAGCAGATCTTCCGCATCGACCACTATCTCGGCAAGGAAACGGTGCAGAACCTGATGGCGCTGCGCTTTGCCAATGCCCTCTACGAGCCGCTTTGGAACGCCAACTACATCGACCACGTGCAAATCACGGTTGCCGAAGCCGTCGGCCTTGAAGGCCGCGCCGGTTACTACGACACGGCAGGCGCGCTGCGCGACATGGTGCAGAACCATATCCTGCAGCTGCTTTGCCTGACCGCGATGGAAGTTCCCTCCTCGATGGATTCCGAAGCCGTGCGCGATGAGAAGCTGAAGGTGCTGCGCGCACTGAAGCCGATCAACGCATCGAATGTCGAGCAGATGACCGTTCGCGGCCAGTACCGCGCCGGCGCCTCCGGCACCGGCCCGGTCAAGGGCTATCTCGAAGAACTCGAAGGCGGCGTTTCCAACACGGAAACCTTCGTCGCCATCAAGGCCGAGATCAACAATTGGCGCTGGGCCGGCGTTCCGTTCTTCATCCGCACCGGCAAGCGTCTTGCCGGCCGCATGTCGGAGATCGTCATCACCTTCAAGCCGATCCCGCATTCGGTCTTCGACCAGTCGGCTGGCCGCATCAGCCAGAACCAGCTGATCATCCGCCTGCAGCCTGACGAAGGCGTCAAGCAGTCGCTGATGATCAAGGATCCGGGCCCGGGCGGCATGCGCCTGCGCAACGTTTCGCTCGACATGAGCTTCGCCGAAGCGTTCCATGTCCGCAACCCGGACGCCTACGAGCGCCTGCTGATGGACGTCATCCGTTCCAACCAGACGCTGTTCATGCGCCGCGACGAAGTCGAGGCGGCATGGGACTGGGTCGACCCGATCCTGAAGGGCTGGGAATCCACCGGTCAGCTGGTTCAGGGTTACACCGCAGGCACCTGGGGCCCGAGCCAGGCTATCGCGCTGATCGAGCGCGACGGCCGCACCTGGCACGACAACATCTAGGATTGAGAGCGATGGCAGCGACCATGCATGCTTTTGCCAATGCCGCGGAACTGGCCGCCAACCTTGCAGACAAGGTTGCGGACACGCTCTCCAAGGCGATTGCAGCGAAGGGAACGGCGACTATCGCCGTTTCCGGCGGTTCCACGCCGAAAGCCTTCTTCCAGGCGCTTTCGACGCGCGACCTCGACTGGCCGAAGGTAACGATCACGCTCGTCGACGAGCGCTTCGTGCCTGAAACCAGCGACCGCTCGAACCATCTGCTGGTTGCCAGCAACCTGCTGCAGAACAAGGCAAAGGCAGCGCGGTTCCTGCCGCTCTTCCACGACGCGGGCTCCGCGGAAACAGCCGCGAAGCTTGCCACCACGGAGACGGCATCGGTCGGCAATCCGTTCGATATCGTCATCCTCGGCATGGGGGGCGATGGCCATACGGCTTCGTTCTTCCCGGGCGGCAACAATCTTGCGGTCGCGCTCGATCCGAAGACGCCGCGCGGTATCATCACCATGGAAGCGCAGGATGCCGGCGAGCCGCGCCTGACCTTCACCTTCTCCAGCCTTCAGGACGCCAAGCTCCTGGTGCTTCATATCGAAGGCCAGGGCAAGAAGGACGTGCTGACGAAGGCTGAAGGCGCCGGAGACGAGGCAGAGATGCCGATCCGGGCCGTGCTGCGGCGGGCGGCAACGCCTGTCGATATCTACTGGGCTCCGTAAGACCAAGCCTTCGGGCGAGCCGCGAACAGACAATTTGAACAGCAACCAAGGCAGGATAACTCCCATGTCCGCTAACGCACGCATTTCTGCGATTACCTCCCGCATCGTCGAGCGATCGAAGCCGACACGCGAGCGATATCTGGAGCGCCTGCGCGGCGCGGCATCGAAGGGTGCCGTCCGGTCTATCCTCGGCTGCGCAAACCTTGCGCACGGCTTCGCGGTCTGTTCCCCCGCCGAGAAGGATGCGCTCGCCGGCGACCGCGTTCCGAACCTCGGTATCATCACCGCCTATAACGACATGCTCTCGGCCCATCAGCCGTTTGAGACCTACCCAGCGATCATCCGCGAGGCAGCTGCCGAGGCTGGCGGCATTGCGCAGGTCGCGGGCGGCGTTCCTGCCATGTGCGACGGCGTGACCCAGGGCCAGCCGGGCATGGAGCTCTCGCTCTTCTCGCGCGACCTGATCGCCATGTCGGCGGGCGTCGGCCTGTCGCACAACATGTTCGACGCGGCGCTCTTCCTCGGTGTTTGCGACAAGATCGTTCCGGGTCTCGTCATTGCCGCTCTCTCCTTCGGCCACCTGCCGTCGATCTTCGTGCCTGCAGGGCCGATGACGACGGGACTGCCGAACGACGAGAAGTCGCGCGTGCGCCAACTCTATGCCGAAGGCAAGGTCGGCCGCGCAGAGCTGCTGGAAGCCGAATCCAAGTCCTATCACGGGCCGGGTACCTGCACCTTCTATGGCACCGCCAATTCCAACCAGATGCTGATGGAGATCATGGGCTTCCATATGCCCGGCTCCTCCTTCATCAATCCCGGCACGCCGCTGCGTGAAGCGCTGACGCGCGAAGCCGCCAAGCGGGCGCTGGCGATTACCGCGCTCGGCAACGAATTCACGCCGGCGGGCGAGATGATCGATGAGCGGTCAGTGGTGAACGGCGTTGTCGGCCTGCATGCGACGGGTGGTTCCACGAACCATACGCTGCATCTCGTCGCCATGGCGCGTGCCGCCGGTATCCAGCTGACGTGGCAGGATATCGCCGAGCTCTCGGAAGAAATCCCGCTGCTTGCCCGCGTCTATCCGAACGGCCTCGCCGACGTGAACCACTTCCACGCTGCCGGCGGCATGGGCTTCCTGATCAAGGAGCTTCTGAAGCAGGGCATGCTGCATGGTGACGTGCGCACCGTCGCCGGTCAGGGCCTCGAAGCCTATACGATCGATGCCCGCCTCGGCGACAACAACACGGTCGTCCGCGAGCCCTCCCCCGAAAAGAGTCACGACCCGAAGGTGCTTGCGAGCATCGAGACGCCCTTCCAGGCGAATGGCGGCTTGAAGATGCTACGCGGCAATCTCGGCAAGGGGGTCATCAAGATCTCGGCCGTAAAGCCGGACCGTCATATCATTGAGGCCCCTGCAATCGTCTTCCACAGCCAGCAGGAGTTGCAGGACGCCTTCAAGGAAGGTAAGCTCAACCGCGATTTCGTCG
The DNA here is from genome assembly GCA_900465675.1 of Hyphomicrobiales bacterium. Taxonomy (GTDB): domain Bacteria; phylum Pseudomonadota; class Alphaproteobacteria; order Rhizobiales; family Rhizobiaceae; genus Rhizobium. Next base: position 173,145 of record UBJR01000004.1, read on the forward strand.
CCGTCGTGCGCTTCCAGGGTCCGAAGGCCAACGGCATGCCGGAGCTGCACAAGCTGACGCCGCCGCTCGGCGTGCTGCAGGACCGCGGCTTCCGCGTCGCACTGCTGACCGACGGGCGCATGTCCGGCGCATCGGGCAAGGTTCCGGCAGCGATCCATGTGACGCCCGAGGCCGTCGAAGGCGGTCCGATCGCCCGCATCCAGGATGGCGACATCATTCGTCTCGACGCCATCCGCGGCACGCTTGAGGTGCTTGTCGATGCCGCAACCATGGCCGAACGCGAGCCGGTGACGGCCGATCTCTCGGAAAACGAATGGGGCATGGGCCGCGAGCTCTTCGCGCCGTTCCGCCGCGCGGTCGGCGCCTCCGATCACGGAGCGAGCGTCCTCTTCCACTAAACGAAAAAGCCCGCGATCGACTCGCGGGCTTTTCTCTTTTCAGGTCGTGCAGCCCCGATCAGCCGCGGACGTCGAGGACGTAGTCGCGATGCGCCGGATGCGTGCTGTAGACGAAGATCTTGTTGAGCTCCTTCTGCGTCAGCAGGCGCAGGAAGCGGACTTCCACCGTGTTGTTGGCATTCACCCGCATCAGCATGCAGCCGACCTTGGTGATGCGTGCATCCGGGATGTCCAGATAGAACTGCTTGGGCAGATTGAACTGCGTCAGGATGGCGAGAACCGCCGAGCTCACCGAGATGCGAACGATATCGCAACGGCGCGAGGCCATGTGCATGACGCCTTTCTCGGTATATTCGAGACGCGCCGCGTTCATCGTGTCCTCCATTTTGAACCGCTGTTCGCGGTCATACATGAAGGATTCTTCCTTGTTCAAAAAATGCCCTGATGGCGATGGATTTGATACACCCACGACCTTATTCCCCACTCGATACAATGGGGAAATGCTAGCAGCGCCGACTTAACAGAAAGTGTCGAATGGAGGGCTTCGGGGGCTTCGTGAAAAAGCCCCCAATTTTGGCTGTCAGCGACGGTAGGTGCGGCCTTCGGCATCGAAGAGATGCAGCTTCTGGCGATCGGCCGAGAAGCGCATTTTCTGGCCCTTCTTGATGTCGATCGTGCCGGGCAGCTTGACGATGATCGGCTCGCCCGGAACCAGGCCTTCGATGTAAAGCAGCGTCACTTCGCCGAGCGCTTCGACGATCGAGACTTCGCCTTCGAAGAGGTAGGCATCGCCGCTGGCGATCTCGAGATCCTCAGGGCGGACGCCGAAGCTGGCGGACTTGCCCTTTTCGGAAGCGGCGGTCGGGATATCGAGAGCAACCGACTTACCACCGGTGAGCGTGACCGTGGTTGTGCTGCCCGCTTCGGCAATCGTCGCCGGGATGATGTTCATGGCCGGAGAGCCGATGAACTTGGCGACGAAGAGGTTTGCCGGACGCTCGTAGAGCTCCAGCGGTGCCCCGACCTGCTCGATATGACCTGCCGAGAGCACGACGATGCGGTCCGCCAGCGTCATCGCCTCGACCTGGTCGTGGGTGACGTAGATCATCGTCGTATCGGCCATCTGCTCGTTGAGCCGGGCGATCTCGATGCGCGTGGCAACACGCAGCGCGGCGTCGAGGTTGGACAGCGGCTCGTCGAAGAGGAAGACCTTCGGATTGCGGCAGATGGCACGGCCGATGGCAACACGCTGGCGCTGGCCACCGGACAGAGCCTTCGGAAGACGGTCGAGATACTTGCCGAGCTGCAGGCTGTCGGCGGCAGCGCGGACGCGGCGATCGATCTCCTGCTTGTTCTCACCGGCGATCTTCATGCCGAAGGCCATGTTGTCGTAAACGGTCATATGCGGATAGAGCGCATAGGACTGGAACACCATGGCGATACCGCGCTTCGACGGCGGCACATCGTTGACCAGCTGGCCATCGATATACATGTCGCCGCCGGTGATGTTCTCAAGGCCGGCGATCATACGCAGCAGCGTGGACTTGCCGCAGCCGGAGGGACCGACGAAGACGATGAATTCGCCCTGTTTGATCTCCAGGTCGATGCCGTGGAGAACGTCCACGGAACCATATGACTTGCGAATTTCCTTAAGCGACAGTCCTGTCATCAGTGCCTCCCTCTGATTTTTAGGCGAGCCGGGCGAAATAAGCGCCCCACGCCGGAATATCGATTTTTCCGCCATAGTTATTGCTGGTGAAGCCGTGGCCCGTCAACGCCTGCCAGTCACCATCCGGCAACGTAACGATCGTTTCAGCAGCACCCATGTTGAACACGCAAAGCATTTTTTCGTTGCCGTATTCGCGCGTGAAAATCAGGCCGTCACCCTGCGGCTCCTCGAAAGCGATCTCGCCCTTGGCGAAGGCCGGGAACTGCTTGCGAAACGCGAGGAAGCGCCGGTAGTGCTCGAGCACCGAGTTCTCATCGCCCTGCTGCACGCTGACAGCGCGCAGGATGTGCTCGACCGGAACCGGCAGCCATGGCTTGACGGTGGAGAAACCGCCCTGCGCGACCTGGCTGTCCCAGACCATCGGGGTACGGCAGCCGTCGCGGCCCTTGAACTCCGGCCAGAACTGGATGCCGTAGGGATCCTGCAGATCCTGATAGGCAAGGTCAGCCTCGGTGAGACCAAGCTCTTCGCCCTGATAGAGGCAGACGGAACCGCGCAGCGTCATCAGCAGGGATGCATATTGCTTGGCGAAGGCGTCGTGGTCCGACACCAGCGAGCCCCAACGGCTGACATGGCGCATGACGTCGTGGTTGGAGAAAGCCCAGCAGGCCCAGCCATCGGGCGCCGCAGCGCCGAAATCCTTCATCACCTCTTCGACCCGCTCAGGCGAGAGCGGATCGGGTGCCAGGAACTCGAAGGCATAGCACATGTGCATCTTGTCATTGCCGGACGTGTATTCGCCCACGATCTCAAGGCCGCGCTGGCTGTCGCCGACTTCGCCGACGGCGGCGATTGCCGGAAACTCTTCGAGCACGGCGCGGAAGCGCTTCAGGAAGTCGATATTCTCCGGGCGGTTCTTGTCGTACAGATGCTCCTGGAAATTATAGGGGTTCACGGCCGGTGCCGTGGATGCATTGCGGCGCTCGGGCGCCAGCGCCGGGTTATCGCGCAGCTGCTTGTCGTGGAAGTAGAAGTTGATCGTATCCAGACGGAAGCCATCGACGCCGCGCTTCAGCCAGAAACGGACGACATCGAGCAGGCGGTCCTGAACCTCCGGGTTGTGGAGGTTCATATCCGGCTGCGACGTCAGGAAGTTGTGCATGTAATACTGCATGCGCGTCGGATCCCACGCCCACGCGGAACCGCCGAAGATCGACAGCCAGTTGTTGGGCGGCGTGCCATCAGGCTTGGCATCGGCCCAGACATACCAGTCAGCCTTGGCGTTGGTCTTGCTCGACCGGCTTTCGACGAACCACGGATGCTGGTCCGACGAATGCGAGATAACGAGATCGATCATCACCTTGATGCCGAGACGATGGGCCTCGGCGATCAGGGTGTCGAAATCCACGAGCGTGCCGAAAATCGTATCGACGTTTTCGTAATCCGATACGTCATAGCCGAAATCGCGCATCGGCGAGGTGAAGAACGGCGAGATCCAAATCGCATCGGCGCCCAGAGCAGCGACATGCGGCAACCGGGCGGTGATGCCCTTCAGGTCGCCGATGCCGTCACCATTTGAGTCCTGGTAGGAGCGCGGATAGATCTGATAGATCACCGCGCCACGCCACCAGTCCTTGTCGTCAGCCAAATTGGGTTGAGATGCCACGCTCATGTCTTTTCCTATGCGAAGTCAGGTCTTGGGATTGGATCAGCCGCCCTTGACCGAACCCGCCAGCAGGCCACGCACCAGATATCGCTGCAGCCCGAAGAACACGAGCAGCGGAACGATGATGGTGACAAAGGCCGAGGCCGTCAGGATTTCCCAGTTGCCGCCGCGCGAACCGAGCAGCGCGTTGAGGCTGCCGGTGAGCACGAGATGCTGCCTGTCGGTGCCGAGGAAGACCATGGCGACGAGCAGGTCGTTCCACACCCACAGGAACTGGAAGATCGCGAAGGACGCGAGTGCCGGGAAGGACAAGGGAAGAACGATTTTGACGAAAATCTCGAAATCGGTCGCGCCGTCGACACGGGCGGATTCGATGATCTCCTTGGGCAGCCCCGCGATATAGGCGCGGAGCAGATAGATGGCGAGCGGCATGCCGAAGGCGGTATGAGCCAGCCAGATGCCGGGATAGGTCTTCGACGGCGCATCGAGTGCGGCACCGACGATATTGTAGAGCCGGAGCAGCGGGATCAGCGACATCTGCAGCGGCACGACGATGAGGCCCACCACCAGCGCGATGATCAGCGCACGGCCCGGAAACTCCATCCAGCTCAGCGCATAGGCCGCAAAGGCCGCGATGAGGATCGGGATGATCGTCGCCGGGATCGTCACCGTCAGCGAATTGATGAAGGACTGGCCGATGCCCTCGCCCGTCAGAACCGTCTTGTAGTTATCAAGCGTGAATTCCGGCGGGGTCGAGATCGCAACGTAAACACGGCGGCCGGCATCGTCATCGGTGAAGGCTGCGGTCTTGGTATAGCGGTAGGTGCCGTCGGTGTTGACCTGCAGGTTGAGACCGTCGCCGAGATCGGCGTTCTCGCCGACCTTGTAGGCCGACGGCTGCTGGATGCGCGTGCCGAAGGCGCTGATTGCGCGACCGGCCAGATCGCCTTGCAGCACATTGCCGGCGATGACGTAGAGCGGGCCTTCCTGCTTCTGATCGGCAGCGGCGCCGACGCGGGCGGCCACCGTGCGGGTGGAGCCGACGAAGGACGTCCACCAGCCCGACACGACGATCTGATCCTTATCGCGCAGCGCGCTGACGAAGATGCCGAGGGTCGGGATCAACCAGATGATGACTATCAGGAGAACGCAGGCGTGAACGAAGAGACGGGCCGGGCCTATCTTGAAGAAGCTTCCTGACAAGGTCATCTCAGTGCCCTCCGAGTTCGCGGTTGGCGCGGCGGACGTTCCAGACCATGATTGGCGTCACGGCCAGCATGATGATCAGCGCGATAACCGCACTTCGGCCGGAATCCCCGCCTCCGCGGAACATCCAGTCGAACATCAGGTTCGCAAGCACCATGGTCTGCCATTGGCCGTTGGTCATCGTCAGCACGATGTCGAAGACCTTGAGGACGAGGATGGTAATGGTTGTCCAAACGACGGCGATCGTGCCCCAGACCTGCGGCACCATGATGCGCCAGAAGATCTGCCAGCCATTGGCGCCGTCGATGACAGCCGCCTCGATCGTCTCCTCCGGGATACCGCGAAGGGCGGCCGACAGGATGACCATGGCGAAGCCGGTCTGGATCCAGATGAGGATGACCATCAGGAAGAAATTGTTCCAGAAAGGCACCGAGATCCAGACCTCGGGCGTGCCGCCGAACATCTGGACGATGGCGTTCAGAAGGCCGATCTGCACGTCGTTGCCGCCGCGATATTCGTAGATGAACTTCCAGATGACCGAAGCGCCGACGAAGGAAATCGCCATCGGCATGAAGACGATGCTTTTCGCGATATTGCCCCACCAGATGCGGTCGGTCATCACGGCGATGACGAGACCGAAGAAGGTGCAGGCGGCCGGCACGACGGCGAGCCAGAGAATGTTGTTGAAAATCGACTGGCGGAATTCGCGGTCGCTGAGCGCCCAGGTGTAATTGGCGAAACCGACGAAATTCGAACCTGATCTGTCATAGAAGGACAGAATGAAGGTCGCGATCACGGGATAGACGAGATAGACGATCAGCAGGAAAAGCGCCGGGCCGAGAAACAGCCAGGGGCGGATCATGCCGCGAAGATTGAGATTGCGCGCGGCGGAATGGATATCACCATCCCTGACCGGCAGCGCCAGATCCAAAATCTTGTTCGAGAAATAGAAATAGGCCGAGCAGGCGAAAACCGCCACGACCACCACGCCCAAAGCGGAAACTATCTGCGATAGCATTCGTCCCTCCCCTGCTACCCTAGTCTATCTGAAGGGCTTACACCGGCCTGCGTCAACTTCTTCTCGGCGTTTGACCACAGTTCCGGTGCCGGCCGGATCCTTTTGCGGATCCGGCCCTGCATTCCGGCGCTGCCGCGGGAAATCCGCAGCAGCGTTCAAGGATGATTACTTGATGGCGTCCCAGGCAGCCTGGATTTCCTTGCCGGTGTCTTCGGCAGACTTGCCGCCGACGAAATCGACCATGCCGGTCCAGAAGGCGCCAGCGCCGATCTTGCCGGGCATCAGGTCCGAACCGTCGAAGCGGAAGGTCGTGGCCGTCGTCAGGATTTCTCCTTCGCGCTTCATCTGATCGTTGGCGTAAGCCGCGGTGCTGACACCCTTGTAAGGCGTCAGGAAGCTCGACTGTGCCATCCAGACTTCATGTGCGATCGGCGTCTTCAGGAAGTCGACGAAGGCGCGAGCCGTCTTCGAGTCCTTGGTGATCGACACCAGCGTGCCGGCACCCAGAACCGGCTTGCCGAGATCGGCATGCGCAGCATAGGTCGGCATGTAGAAGAAGTCGGCATCGGTGCCGAGCTTCGTGCCTTCAGGGAAGAAGGACGGGATGAACGAAGCCTGGTGGTGCAGGTAGCACTTCGGCGGAACGGCGAAGAGGCCCTTCGGGCTATCGCGGAAGTCGGTCGAAGCCACGGCTGCGACACCGCCATCGACATACTTTTCGTTCTTGGCGAACTTGCCGAATTCCTCGATCGCGGCAACGACGGCCGGATCGGTGAACTTCACTTCGTTGGTGGTCCACTTGTCGTAGACGTCAGGCTTCTGCGTGCGCAGCATGATGTCTTCGATCCAGTCGGTTGCCGGCCAGCCGGTCGCGCCACCGGAACCGAGACCGATGCACCAGGGCACGCCGCCGTCCTTGACGATCTGATCCGTCAGCGCATGGAGTTCTTCCATGGTGGTCGGCACCTTGTAACCGGCTTCCTTGAAGTTTTCAGGAACATACCAGACCAGCGACTTCACGTCGGCCTTGTAGGGGAAAGCGTAGAAGCCTTCCTTGCCGTCCTTGCCCTTGTAGGTGCCGTAACCGACCCAGCTGTCGCCGGCGCCGTAATTATCCTTGACCCACTTGGCCGTGTCGTCGCCGAGCGGCGTCAGAAAGCCCTTGCTGGCCAGATCGGCGAAGAGGCCCGGCTGCGGCAGGATCGCGACATTCGGCGGCGAACCGGCCTGAGTGTCGATGACGATCTGCTGTTCGTAGTTTTCCGAAGACGAATAGGTGGCTTCGATGCCGGTCGCTTCGGTGAAGTAGGCAAGAATACTGCGGAAGAAGGCTTCGTCCTCACCGCGCCACGGTCCGAAAATGGTCAGCGGCTGACCCTTCAGGTCGGCATGCGATGCCTTGAATTCGTCGTAGCTCTTCCAATTGAACTTGGCGTCTTCGCCCGGAGCAAATTTCAAATCAGCGGCAGAAACACCACCTGCAAAAAGCGCCGCCGCGGCGACGCTCATCAAGAAAGTCTTTTTCATGTGATCAACCTCCCATCACAATCCCAACGGCACTTTCAACCTCTCACCGGAGGACTTCAAAGCGCTTTGACAAACAACTCATCTCACTCTCGCGTGAAAGGAGTCAAGCCATTTCGCGAATACCGCTAAAAGAGACGCAAATATCGCGGTGCAGCAACGCTTAAACGGGAATATGGAGCGATTTTTCTTGAGTCAAGCACGCCAGGTGCTACATAGTTTGAAAGCGCTTTGGGCGGTCTGGGAGAAACCGCAGCGTGCGCTGATCCCGGGAGGAAGCATAACACGTGAATCTCAAACAGCTATCGGAATTGCTTGGTCTTTCACAGACGACTGTGAGCCGCGCCCTCAATGGCTATCCCGAAGTCAACGAGGCGACGCGTGAGCGCGTGCTGCAAGCTGTGCGGGAAACCGGTTACCGACCGAACAAGGCGGCGCAGCGTCTGGCCACCGGTAAGGCCGGCTCGCTCGGCCTGGTGATGCCGACCGCTCCGGGGCATCAGTCCGACGTGCATTTCGGCGAGTTTCTCGCCGGCCTCGGCGAAGAGGCTGTGCGCCACGACTTCCATTTCGTGATCATGCCTGCCGATCCCGACGACGAGGTTGCCGCACTCAGGCGCCTGGCGATCAGCGGCAATGTCGATGCGCTGTTCGTTGCCTACATGCGTGGACACGATCCGCGCCTGCCGATGCTGAAATCGCTGTCGACGCCCTTCGTCGTCCATGGCCGCTCGCATGGGACGGAGCCAGATTATCCCTATCTCGACATCGACAATGAAGCGGCGTTCTATGACGCCGCCAAGCTGATGCTCCAGCTGGGGCACAAGCGCTTTGCGCTGATGAATGGCCCAGAACATCTGGATTTCGCGATCCGCAGGAAACAGGGCCTGGAGTCGGCGCTTGCCGAGCGCGGCCTGCATCTGAACGAGGACTGTATCAGCCATACGCTGATGACCGATGAGCAGGGACTGGTGGCGATGGAGCAGTTCCTGCAGCTGCCGGACCGCCCGACCGCGATCCTGTGTTCCAGTACGGTTCTGGCGCTCGGCGCCATCCGCGCCGTCAATCAGGCGGGACTGAAGCTCGGCGAGGATATTTCGCTGATCGCCCATGACGACGTGCTGCCGCTCTTGAAGCCCGAGAATTTCTCGGTGCCGCTGACGACGACGCGCTCTTCGCTGCGCGCGGCGGGCGCCCGCATTGCGCAGCGGCTGATCGGCACTGTCAAGCAGACCGGGAGTTTCCCGGAGCAGGAACTCTGGAAGACCGAACTGATCGTCAGGGGGTCGACGGGCCCTGCCCCGAAGCCCTGATCAGAACTTCGGCGGCGTCTGGCCGGCGGTGCGGTGCGCTGCGATCACGGTATTCGCCATCAGCATGGCAATGGTCATCGGGCCAACGCCGCCCGGGACGGGCGTAATCACCGCAGCGACCTGTTCTGCCTCAGCGAATGCGACATCGCCGACAAGACGGGTCTTGCCTTCGCCCTTCTCGGGTGCGGCAATGCGATTGATACCGACATCGATCACCGTGGCGCCGGGCTTGACCCAGTCAGCTTTGACCATCTCCGGACGGCCGACGGCCGCGACGAGGATATCTGCCTTACGGCACACCGCGGGCAGGTCCTTGGTACGCGAATGGGCAATCGTCACGGTGGCGTTGGCATTCAGCAGCAACTGCGCCATCGGCTTGCCGAAGAGATTGGAGCGGCCGATGACGACCGCGTTGAGACCGGACAAGTCCTCACCATGGGTGCGGCGGACGAAAACCATGGCACCGGCCGGTGTGCAGGAAACCAGGCCGGTTTCCAGATCGCCGGTGGCGAGCTTGCCGGCGTTGACGACGTGAAGGCCATCGACATCCTTTTCCGGCAGGATCGACTGGATGATCGGCTCGCTGTTCAGCGGCTTCGGCAGCGGCAGCTGCACCAGGATGCCGTGGATCGACGGATCGGCATTGAGCGATGCGACGAGGGCTACGAGTTCTTCCTGCTTGGTTTCAGCCGGCAGTGTGTACTGCACGGACTTGAAGCCGCATTCCTTGGCCATCTTGCTCTTGGAATTGACGTAGGCATGGCTCGCCGGATCGTCGCCGACAATCACCACGGCAAGACCGGTCTTCACGCCACTCTGCTTTTCAAGCGATCCCGCCGCCATCTTCACGGTTTCGATTACCGAAGCGGCTACCTGCTTGCCATCGATCACTGTCGTCACGCGTCTCTCCCGCCTGTGCGTTCGTGCGCAAAGCTAGGACTTTGCCAGCAGCGCCGTTTGCCTCAGAACGCCCTATCCTGTTTAAAAGCGGCAAATGCAAGGGCAATGATGCCGCCAGTTGCCAAGAAGATGAAGGTCAGCGGCCACTTGCCGCATAGGTCTGGAACTTGCTGCGCAGTTCTGCAAGCTCCGCACGCAGGCGCTCGAGCTCATCCGGCTCCGCCGCCGCTTCCTCGACCTGGGGCTCCTGGAGCACCACAGGCTCCACCGTCTCCGGCAGAACCGGAATATCGAATGCATCCTCGTCGCGCCTGCGCACGAGCGACAATGCCAGCGAGGTGGCGAGCCCGACAAGCAGACCGATTCCGCCGCCGATTGCCGAGCGCATTGGCGTTGCGTAGCCAGCCTGCGCCGCAGTCACCCTTGGCGGGCTCTGGACCGTGACCGATGCAGACGGCGTTGTCGCGGATGGCAAGGCATTGTCGAGGCGGGCTTTGGCGGCACCGGCCTTGTCACGCAGTTCCGTAAGTTTGGCGAGATCGACACCGGTGTCACGGCTCTGGGCGATCATGCCGTTGCGCTCGTCGCTGAGCTTGCGACGCGCATCGACGGCGGCCTTGGCATCCGCAGTAGCATCCTTGGCTTGCAGCGACAGTTCCTGGGTGAGCTTGTCGCGCAGACCATCGACGATCGCCTGTTGCGCAAGCAGCTTCGGATGGCGGGGGCCGAGATCGATGGAGAGTTGCGACAGCGACGCCTTTTCGACCGCATATCTGTCGCGTGCATCCAGCAGGACCGGTGACATCATCTCCGCAGGTAAGACGCCGTTGATCACGTCGTTTGCCTTTGCAGTCTTAAGACGATCGGCACGTTCCTTGGAGATGGTGATACGCTGCTCGGCGATCTTGAGATCGGCATCGCGCTGATTGATGCGCTGCTGAAGATCGGCGGCGACTTTGACATTGCCCTCCCCGGCCTTTGCCGTGAAGGCATCAAGTTCGGCGCGCGCCTGATCATAGGCGTTGCGAAGTGTGCCATTGGCCTCAATGGCATTGCCTGCCGGTGCGCCGGTCAAGATTGCCGAAAGGCGATTTGCGATCTGCCTGGATTTTTCGGCGCCCAAGGTGGAGATCCTGAGCGTCACAAGACCAGTGCTGCCATCCGGCACGGCGTCGATCGCAGCGGCGACGGCCGTTTCTGCGCGGGATGCCGCGTCTGCCGCAGCACCGCTGCCAGAGAGCAGATCGACAGCGATGCCAACCGCATTTGGCTGGTCGCCTGCAAATTCGGGATCCCGGTCAAGTTTCAGAGCGGCGACCGTGGCGGCAATGGCCGGCGCCGAGACGAGCTTCTTGGCCGCAGCCGATGTCAGCGCCGGGCGTGTGGCGGTATCGGCTGCAACACGCAACGCCATTTCGGCCACATAGCGTACCGGCGCCTGTGGCATCATTAGCGTAAAGGCGGCGCCCAGCATCAGGCCGAGCATCGCGAACGCCACCGGCTTGACCGGAAGGCGGCGCGGCGCATCACCGATCTCAAGGAAGGTAATATCGTTGGTATTGGCGGGAATGAAGGCCGGTTCGTGCGGTACCGATGCCGGCTGCGTCACGACCGGCGCAGCTGGCGGCGGCGTCTTGACATCGTTGGCGGCTTCGAACCGGGGGGAGAGAATGGCTTCGATGCGGCTTGTCAGCGGCGCTGCAGCTGCTGCCCGCGCGCGGCGCTGCTCGTCAAGCGCCTTTTCGATGACACGAAGAAGCTCGGCTTCCGAAGGAAGGACAGCAGCGCCCGAATTTGGCGCATGCGGTGACGCGCGGAGATCCGGCGCGCTGGCTCGTCTGCCGTTCAATGCCTTGTTGTCATACATGGACGCCATTTCTCATGCACGTGATGATCCGGCTGGTTGCCCGCACTCGCGCGAGTATTAATCCAGCCTAAAGATTCATGGCAAAGAAATGGTTAACAGAAGACCAAGGTCGCGGTCAGCGCTGTGAGCCGCTGCGCTTCTGAAGCGGCAGCTGACTGCTGCGGTCGCCTTCCAGCTTCATGATCCGCTCCCGGCGGCTGAATCGGTATTGCAGCACATGAAACAGGAAGACCGGGATACCGACAACGTAGCGGCGCCAAAGGCGCGACGGCTCCTGAACAAGCCGGTAGGCCCATTCGAGGCGCATCATGCGGATGGTATCAGGCGCGCGCGGTATCTCGCCCGAGACGAAGTCGAAAAGAGCACCGACCGTCAGCACCAGACGCGCATGTTCCGGACGGATATGGCGATGCGCCCACTTCTCCTGAAGGGGCGTGCCCATGCCGACGATCAGCATGTCGACTTGCTGGGCATCGAGTTCGCTGATGACATCGACCGGATTATCCTTGTCGAAATAGCCATCCGAAATGACAATGAACTCGTGCCAAGGCGCGTGTCTGGCAAAGTTCTCAGCCGCCCGCTCGACGACATCGCGCTTGCCGCCGATCAGGCCGACACGCCGCGGCGTTTCCATGAACGTCAGCAGAGCTGGCACGAAATCTGTGCCATTGAGATTGGCCGGGAACGGACCGCCATGCGAGACCTGCGAGGCGATGTTGAGCCCGATACCGTCAGGCAGGACGAGGTTGTGTTCGAGGATCTCGCGATATTCAGGGTCGCGCAGCGTCATCAGCATATTGTGCGCGTTGACGAAGGAGATGACCGTCTGGCCAACCGGCAGTGACGCCAGCTCGTTGATGAAGACGAGGGCATCGTCCCATCCGAGATCGCAGACCGGCACGTCGAAAATCGTGCGGCGCGAGGCCATAACCGCGAAATTCGCGATCAAATTCATCCCAACCTCCTGCAAGGGGTGCTTCATGCGCCCAGCATCCCGGAAAACGAGCGACAAATATCCGAACCGGCAGCTGCCCGCCGGCGTGTGGCTGTCATGACGATACCCGCTATCCCGGGCACCTCGCCAAAACTGTCCTAACCGAGGGTATATCAGCTTGACTTCAAACAACCTTTAGGAAAATCCGTTGCATTGCGGGAACCGGAGAAAGCATTGGTTAACCGTCAGCTCCCAAACGCAAATGGCGCCCGAGGGCGCCATTTTGATCCTGACTGTCAATGTGATCAGTGCGCCGGCGCGGCCGCCGCATCGGCGGCAGGCGCCGCTTCGACGATCTTGACCGGCTTGCCCATCTTCGGCTGCTGGCCCGATGTCGCCGCCTTCTGATCTTCCTTGGACAGATAGTCGAGCTGCTGCAGCATAACGTCGGCAATGTATTCGCCGCCCAGCCGTTCGTTCATGCCCTTCTTGATCGCATCGCGGAACGCCTGCGGATCGAAAGACTTGACCTTGCTGATATCGACCATCTTGTTGCCGACGAGCAGCGTGAAGAGCTGATCGGTGGTCATCTCGGTCAGCGGCAAAGTGGCTCCCTTGACGACATCCTTGTTCATCATGAAGGAGAGCTGGCCGATGAAATATCCGGTGACGGCGCCATCGCCGATGATCGGGATGGTGACGGTCTCGCCTTTGACAAGCTCGAGCTGCGCCTGCTTGGAATCATCCGGCGGCGGTGCCGGCGCGGTGGCCATTTTCACCGAGAAATAGACCGAAGCCAGCGTGATCGCGCAGACCCAGACGCCTGTGAAGACGAGTTTAAGCATCAGGCATCACGCGCGACGAATTGTTCCTGGGAATAAGTGCCGTCGGCATCCGCATCCTGCACGGCGTTCTTCAGAATATCGGCGACAGCACGAACGGCTTCGAGGTGAGCCTCGACACGGCGTGCGTTCAGCGTCAGCTTCTTCTTCAGGCCATGCAACTGCTCAAGATGCGAAGCGGCAAGCTCTGCCGGATCGGTATCGCTGAACAGCATCGACAGCTCATAGAGGCAACGGCTCTTGTGCGCGTTGGAGACCTTGAGATCGAACTGCGGGTCGTTGCCGATCCGCGTGTTCTCGTTGTCGATGATCATCTCCAGGCGGCCGAGGACCGACTTGATGCGATATTCGTTTGAGATTATTTCCATTTTATCCTCGGTTATGCTTCATTATTGGTCTTGGCATCCGCAGTCGGGGTGCCAAATGTCTTGCGCTGGAACTCGTCGACCATGCTGAAGGCGACCTTGCGGTCGTTCTGATCGGCGCTGGCGTTGACGATGGCGCCTTCCTTCTTGCGAAGAGCGTCGTGATAAAGTTCCTTGGCGATACCGATGCCATCGCCCTTGGACATGACGTTGCCGAGCTGCTCGGCCATCATGCCCTTCCAGATATCGCCCGTGGCGCCCTTGCCGTAGACCTGTTCGCTATCGCTCGGCAGCATGTTCTTGACGAAGTTCTGCAGAACCATCGATTCGAACTTCCGATAGGTCTCGGGAATCTCTTCGGTCTTGCTGCGATTCTTGACGTCGTTGAGACCGGTCTTGGCGGCAGCGTTTTCGAGAACATCGACCTTGGACGAAAAGCCGTTGCCGGCGTCAGCAAGGCTGTTTGCCCTGAAGGCGGCGCGCGTCGCCATGAGTTTTTCCTGGGCAGCCTGAACCTCGGTCGGGTCCGCAGCTTTGACAACGTCCAGGACGAGATCACTAGGGGGCGAAATAGCCAACGTCACAATCCTCTAATGTAAGGTTGCGGCGATTATTATTTTTGAAGCTTGCTGGAGGCTGGCGTTGCGAACTTCTGATCGATGATATCATAGACTGCATTGTCATCGGCCTCGCGGCGCTCGGATTCCTGGGCCTCTTTCATGCCCTCCTCCAGCCGGTCGCCCTTCGCCCGCTCATGCTGCAGACGCATCTCATGCAGCTGCTGGATGCCCGTCAGCTGCTTGTCCTTGGTGCTGAGGCGCTCGAAACGGTCGGCGTAATTCTGCGAGAATACCCGGTGGATCGGATCGACCGAGCCAAGTGCTGTGATGACCGTATCCATCGATTCGTTCACTTCGGCGCGCTGCCGTGTGGTTTCGGCAAGGTCGTACTCGGCCATCTGCTCGAGGTGGCGCTGAACGGCGACAAGGCGCTTGAGTTTCTGCGAACGGGATTTTTCCGCCATTTCGCTACATGCCTATGAAGACGGACGGGAAGGATTCCGCGAACTGACTGATCAGCGCGGCCACGGAGAAATAGAACAGGAACAACCCGCCAAGTATCAGATATGGCGTCGAGATGAAGTAAACGGGGATCTGCGGCGCCAGCTTGTTGATGAAGCCGATCGAGACGTTGAACATCATGCTGTAGAGCAGAAACGGGCTGGAAAGCCTGAGCATGATGGAGGTCGTCGAGACCAGCGTGTCCGTCAGCGAGATGAGGTTGGCGCGCACATCGGTCAAGCCGCCAAAAGGCATCGTCGTGTAGGAATCGATCAGGGCCTTGAAGACGATGTGGTGAAAGTCCATCAGGAACAGGATCATGATGCCGGCGAAAGTGATAAAACCGGACAGGCTGGTTTCCGGCGTATCTTCCACGACATCCTGGCCGCCCGGCGAGGTATAGCCGACCATCATGGCAATGATGGTGGCGGCAAACTGGAAGCCCATCGTGTAGAGCCGCGCCAAGAGGCCGTACATGACGCCGATCAGCGATTCGCTGAAAATCAGCCCGATATAGCTGGCGCTGGTACCGCTGACCGCGGGATAAACCGTATCCCAGAGCAGCGGCAGAACGGCAAGCGACAGACCGGCAGCAACAAAGACCCGCAGGATTTCAGGCACACGCGCCGAGGAAAAACCCGGCATTGCCAGGACGCAGCCACCCATCCGGCAAAAAATCAGAAAGAGCGCAAGGATGGTGCCCTGCGGGTCTGTTATCATGAAACCGAGCCCAAAATCTTTATCTCGATGCCCTTCGCCAACTCGACGTGGGACAGAACCGGAAGCGTCGCGAACAGACGTTCGATGATCATGCGCACATAGGAGCGCGTTTCCGGCGATGTGACAAGGCAGAAAGGCAGACCGCGGTCCATGAATTCACGGATAACCTTCGTCGCCTGCTCGCTGAACTCTTCAAGCGCGCGCGGATCGATGTCGAACTCGACGACTTCGCCCTTGTTGTCGCGTTTCAGAGCCTGGTGGAAGGCCAGATCCCACTTGCTGCCGAGCCGCAGCACGCGCAGCACGCCGTTGTCGGCAAGGTCGCCGCAGATCTGCTGCGCCATGCGGATGCGGACGTGTTCGACGATCTGTTCGGTCTTGCGGACATGCGGCGCCAGTTCGGCGACGGCTTCGAGAATGAGGTGCAGGTTGCGGATCGAGACGCGCTCGGCAAGCAGCAGCTTGAGGACGGCCTGCAGACCCGAATAGGACATGTGCGAGGTGCAGATCTCGTCCGCCAGCTTCTTGTATTCCGGGTCGAGCCGGTCGATCAGCACCTTGACGTCCTTGTAGGACAGAAGCTGCGGCAGGTTGTTGCGAATGACTTCGCTCATATGCGTCAGGACGACGGAGACGTTGTCGATCGGCTGGAAACCCTCGCGCTTCAGATCCTCGGTAAAGGCTTCGAGAACGGAAACAGCCGGCATGCCGAAAGCGGGTTCGCGAATCTCGTCTCCCGGAATGCGTGGCTTGCGGCCAGAGCCGGTGACGACGAGCACTTCGCCCACACGCAGCTGGTTGGCGGCGATCGTCGTTCCGTGAATGCGGATCTGGTAGGATTTCTCGGCAATGGCGATATCGTCCGTGACCTTGATTTCGGGGACGACAAAGCCGTATTGCGTCGCGAACTTCTTGCGCATTTTGCCGACGCGGAACGCCAGTTCCTGGTGGGCACCGAGCAGGCGGGTCGAGACCATCTTGCCGAGCGCGAGCTCGATCTCGGAGGTGCGAAGGACCGACTTGACCGAGTCCTTCTCCAGTTCCTTGTTCGCGACGACCTTCTTTTCTTCTTGGTCGCGGCGAACCTTGTTTTCAGCTTCGATCTGACGCGGGATGAACCAGGCGCCGAAGGCCATCAGGCCGCCGAGCAGCGTGAAGGGCATGGTCGGCAGACCAGGCATCAGGGCGAGAATGAACATCAGTGCCGCCGAGACCGAGAGCGCGCGGGGATATCCGGACAGCTGACCGATAACCGCTTCGTCGGTGGAGCCGACATTGCCGCCGCGGGAGACGAGAAGACCGGCGGCCAGCGAGACGATAAGCGCCGGCATCTGCGACACCAGACCGTCGCCGACCGACAGCTTGACGAAGACGTCGGCCGCTTCGCCGATCGGCATGCCATGGCGGAAATAGCCGATGATGATGCCGCCGAAGACGTTGATGCCGGTGATGAGAAGACCTGCGACCGCGTCACCGCGCACGAATTTCGACGCACCGTCCATCGCGCCGAAGAAGGAGCTTTCTTCTTCCAGCTCCTTACGGCGGCGCTGCGCTTCGCGCTCGTCGATGATACCGGCCGAAAGATCGGCATCGATCGACATCTGCTTGCCGGGGATGGCGTCCAAGGTGAAACGCGCGCCGACTTCGGCGATACGTGTCGCGCCCTTGGTGATGACGATGAAGTTGATGGTGATCAGGATCAGGAAGACGATCAGACCGATGACGAAGTCGCCGGACATGACGAGGCTGGCAAAGCCGGCGATGACGCCACCGGCCGCATCGTGGCCTTCGTTGCCGTGCGAGAGAATGACGCGCGTCGTCGCGATGTTCAGCGCCAGTCGCGTCATCGTCGCGATCAGCAGGATGGTCGGGAAGGACGAGAATTCCAGCGGCTTCTTGATCCAAAGCGCGACCATGAGGATCAGCACCGAGAAGGCGATCGAGAATGCCAGGCCGAGGTCGATCAGAAATGGCGGTATCGGCAGGAAGAGTATGCAGATGATGACGATGATGCCGAAGGCAAAACCGACATCGCGCAAACTCGGTGCGACTTTCGGAAGGGGTAGTGCAGGTGGTTGCGCCATAACTGGTTCCGTCTCTTCATGAGAGGAGGCGGATACCGGGACCCGCCCTATTCGGATCGACAGTTAAATGGCGAAGCTTGCGCGAGGGTGGCTCAGAAGCCTGACTGGATGCGCGAAAATACCATGTCGGTAAAGATCGAAATCTGCGCGCCGACGAAGGGCGCGGAGATGCCGACGGTAATCAGGACGGCGACAATCTTCGGGACGAAGGTCAGTGTCGCTTCCTGGATCTGCGTGAGTGCCTGAAAAAGAGCGATGACGAGACCCACGACCATGGCAGCGGCAACTGCCGGGCCAGCCGCAACCAGCACGGTCCAGATGGCTGCCTGGAACAGATCGAGTGCGTCAGCTTCATTCATCAGGCAACCTCATATCGCCTTGGAGAAACAGCCCGGCACAAACCGGACTGTACGTCTTCATTGTTCAAACCAGCTCGACTAGGTGGAGCTGCCGGTATCAGTGCTCGGCGTCGTTGGTGCCGAATCAGAGATGGTGACACCGGTTTGTACCAGAATCTTACCGCCATCCTTCGTCGTTGCAATGATGCCGTCGGAATAAACCTTGACCGACGATACGACACCTTTGACGCTGCCATCGGCGCTTTCCATGTATTTGCCGATATAGCTGCCGGCCTGGGTGAGGCTGGAGCTGGACAGCAACGTGTCAAGCTTGGTGTTCGTCTGGATCGTCTGCTCGACCTGCGAGAAGCTGGCAAGCTGCGCCATCTGCTGGCTCGCATCGACGGGATCCGTCGGATCCTGGTTCTTCATCTGCGCGATCAGCAACTGCAGGAAGTTGTCGTAGTTCAACGTCGCCTTCTGCTGTGCAGAAGATGTGTTGCCCGACGCGGAAGAGCCTACGCCCGAGAGTGCGTCTACCGCCATGGTGCAATCTCCTTGCGAATCTGTTCGACCATCGCCGGCGCCATTTCCTGGTTGTTGAGGATGCTGTCCTCAAGCGTGTACATCGAGCGGATGGCCTTCAGAGCGTCGAACGCGCGGCCTGTCGAGACCAGACCGTCGATGCGCTTCAGCTCAGCCAAGATCTCTTCATTGCGGAAGCAGCTCAGCAGCATGGTGATCGACTTGCGGAACATCACCGTCGACTGCTCCTTGCCCTCAGGATTGATCAGAATCATCTGGGCAATGAAGTAGAGCTGGCGCAGAGGCGTCGTCGCGTCTTCAGGCTGCAGGACGTGGTTTTCGAGAAGGAATGTCACATCATTCAGGAATTCCAGCGCGACCTTGCGGTCAACGCGCAAGACCGCGCCGTTGATGAAGATTCTCTCTCCGGCTTTAAGCGAAATGCGAAGTGTACTTTTCATTTAAGTCCATCCCTGATGATGATGGTAATGTCGATAATGCCCTGGTAGTTATCGGACTGACGCCGCCTGATCCTGTCGCATTCCTTGAGAATCCAGATCGCGATGGAGATGAGATTGGCACGCAGTTCGACTTCAAGCTGATTGTCGGGGTGCTTCAGGTCTTCGATAAAGCTCACCCAAACGCGGCGGGTGTAAAACAGAGCCTCAATGGCTTCCCGGCCGTATTTTGTTTTCTCGCGCGCCGCAGCAAGCATTTCGATAGACCGATCGAGAACTTGCCGCTCTCTCTCTTTCGCATCGGTCACCGAGTCTTGCATGACCTCGGCATAAGAGAACTGATACATTCATGCATCCTTCTTTGTAATGCGCGCCTTTGATCATCAAAGGTAATTTACAAGGCTCAACTGCTGGATCTTCGAGATGATCGTGTAAGAGGTCTGAAGCTGCGTCTCCATATTCTTGACGATCGTGGTGGCTTCAACCGGGTCGACGCCTGTCAGATCGATAAGCTTGCCCTGCAGAATGCTGGACTGCGCGTCGAGTGCGGCGTTCGACTTAGTCACGCGCTCCTGCGACAGGCCGAGCTGGCTCTGCTGGCCGGTGATACCGGTGGTCGCGCGGCCGGCGTAGTCGATGGCGGCATCAGAGAGACCCGACATGCCTGCCGTACCCAATCCCTGATTGGTCAGCGCCTTGGTCATGACCGTCGCCATGGCGAAATAGCGCATACCGTCCGAATTGGCATTGGTCGAAGACGTGACGACTTCCGAGTTGCTGATGCGGCTCGTCATGTTCTGGTTGGATGCCGACGACCAGTTGCCCCAAGCCGGCGGCGTCGTATCGTAGGTCAGGCCACCTGTTGGAGCGGGAGCACCAACGGGATATCCTGTAGGCAAAGTATCCTGCATGAACATCGGCTCGACGAACATGGTGGTGAAGTTCTTCATGTCCGTGGCATCGAGGTCGGCAACGGTCTTGGGATTGCCGGTCACCGGATCGGTCAGCCCGCTGGCATAGGCCTTCAGATTGGTTTGCATCGCCGACATTGCCGCAGCACTCTGGTCGGTCAGCGGCGCGACATCGGTGTTGATGCCCGAGAACAGATATTCGCCGTTCGTCAGCGAGTTGCCGGTATCCATCAGCTGCGAGAACGCGCTGGATGCCTGCTGCAGCGTGACGGTGATCGTGTCTGCGCTCTGGCTTCCCTTCAAGGCCGTCAGTTTGGCAACAAGGTCATCGGCGGCGCCGTTCATCGCGTCGAGACCGTTCTGCGACATCTCCAGACGAAGGTTGACGACCGAATTGCTATCCTTGATCGACTTGATGCGGTCGATCTCGCGGTTGAAATCGACGCTCTTGGCCGTATTCACGCCGAGCGCAACACCGACATCGGCGTACATCTTCGTGCTGGCCTCAACCGCCGACTGCACCATCTGGTTCTGCGACTGACGGATCGTCAGCCGCATGGCGTTTTGAATGGCTGAACTAGAAATAAAAGAGCTTTTCATTTTTTAACTCGCAATATCCAGCAATGACTTCAGCATTTCGTCGACGGCATTCAAAATCTTCGTTGCCGCCTTGTAGGACTGCTCGATGTCGAGCATCAGAGTCAGCTCTTCGTCGAGGTTGACGCCCGTCTCGTTGGAATAGGCCTGATCGGAGCGCGCCAGGGCAGCAGAAGTGTTTTCGGACGCATCGCTGGCACTGCTGCGGTACTGCTCGAGCCAACCGATGGAGTTGGCGGCGAAATCCATAATGCTGACGTTAGAATCGAGACCCGAGCCCGTGTTGAAGCCAGAGACACCTGTGCCAGGATCGAAATCTATCTTGGCGCCCATGGCGTTGTAGTACTTGTCGAGCTGATCCGTATAACCGCCGTTGCCCGAAAGATTGGTGCTGTAGGGGACGTAAGGAGGAATCGCCGGCATCGGGTCCGGATCGTTGATCGAACCGTCGCGCAGCTTCATCGGATCGCCACCCTGAGAGGTGATGACTGCCGAGTTTACCTTGATCGATCCCGCCATCCCATTGATGATAGCGTACTGCCCCGTGACCGGGTCGACGGTCGGCATTCCGCCCGCGGCACCACTCGGAGACTGCGTCCAGACGAATAGTCCCGGCGTCGTCGAGCTGCCGTCGGTCTTCGTTTCGGCGAACATGTTGACGAGTCCCTTGGCGATCTCGTCGAGCTGGCTCTGGAATTTCGGCGCGACATCGTCACGGATCTGCAGCAGCGCCTGGAGGCTTCCCTGGCCGGAGGTCGTGCCGCCCTGGCCCATGGCCAGCGCCACGCCGTCGATATAGACGCCGTTGCCCTTGTCGCTCGCCTGATAGGTCGGGGTCGCCGTGAATTTTACCTCGCGGGGAATGGTATCGAAAAGAACGACACCATCGGAGGTGTAGAGTGCCATGTCGCTGCCATTGCGCGATACCGGCTTGACGCTGACAATGCTGGAAATCTGCTTCAGCAGCTTGTCGCGCTGATCGAGCGCGTCCGACGGATCGGAATTGGTGTTCACCGCGTTCTTGACGGCGTTATTGGCCGTCTCGAACTGCGATAGCAACGAGTTCAGCGTGTCGACCTGGGTCGCAATCGACTTGTCGGCAGCGGCCCGGGTGTTCTGGACGGAAGCCGTAGCGTTATTCAGCGAGTTGGCGAGATCCTGCGCCGCATTGATCGCACCCTGCGCGGCGACGACATTGTTCGGCGACGTCTGAAATGCGGCCAGCTTCTTCTGGAAGGCGCTGAGATATTCAGACGGAGAGGTCTCGTAGTCGTTGCCGCCGAGAACGCTCTTCACGTCTTCCAGACCATTTAGCAGAGTCTGCTGGGCGCTGTCCTGCGAATTGCTGGCGAGGTACTGCTTTAGGAGAGCATCCTCCTGCGCCCGATCAATCTTGACCACCGATGCGCCGTTCAACGACGTGGTGATCATCGCCTGCCGGCGCACATAGTCCTTGTTGCCGGCATTGGCGATGTTCCCCGACACGGTCGCGCTCTGCGTGCCCGTGTTGTTGAAGATGCTTTGTGCCGTATTAAGTGCTGACGTGAGCGACATGGCTTACCGGTTACCCTGATTTTATCGCTTGAGGTTGACGAGGACGTCCATGATGTCCGAACCCGTCTGAAAGACCTTGGAATTGGCCGTGTAGCTGCGCTGCGACTCGATCATTTCGGTCAGCTCGCCGGCGAGGTCGACGTTCGAGCCTTCGAGCGCGCCGGCCTGGAGGGTGCCGAGACCGTTGGTCTGCGGGAAGCCGGTGACAGTGACGCCGGAGCGGCCGTTCGCCTGATAAACGTTGCCGCTAAGCAGCGTCAGCTCGTCCGGGCTTGCAACGGTTGCGAGAGGAATGCGGAAAACCGGCTTCGGGTCGCCTTCCTTGTAGTTCGCGTAGACCGTACCATCCTTGTCGATGGTGACACCGGTTACTTCGCTTGCGGCCTGGCCATTCGGCGAACCGGTGCCGCTGCTGGCAGAAGCCTTCTGTGTGTACTTCGAGAGATCGAGATCGATGTTGAGATCGCTCTTTGTATCGGCGATTGCGAGATTGCCGGTGATCGTGCCGGCAGCAGGATCCGCAGCGTCGGTGATCAGACCGCCGGTGGCGTTGAAGGCCATTGTGCCAGAAGCGACCAGCGAATCGGGCATCGGCGAATAGGGGAACGAACTTGTGCCCGATGCTGCTGCGCCATCCTTACGATAAATAGCAACGTCCCAAGTGCCAGATGTCGCCGATGTCGGCGGAGTCGTCGTATTGTCGGCAGCCGTCGCTGCGGCGGACTTCGTGAAGTAGAAGTCGTATTGAACCTTGCCGCCAAGCTTGTCGAACACAACCATCGAGGTCTTGAAGGTGTTGGACACGCCGGCTGCCGTAGCGCCCGGATCTTGGTTGGCGCTTGGCAGATCGGTTGCAGCAACGACGGGCATGTCAGAATTCAGATTGCCCGAGAACGTTGCCAACGTGGATTCGATCGCGGTCAGACCTGTCTGGTTGACGTTAACAGGAACCAGACCATCGAAGCCGTTGACGACGACTGCCGGCGGGCCGGCCGTGTAGGGGTAGCCCATCAGCGTGAAGCCGGCGGCGTTGACCAGATTGCCGTTCTTGTCCTTGGTGAAATCGCCGGCGCGGGTCAGAACCGAGGTTCCGTCCGGGCTCTGGACGATGAAGAAGCCGTCGCCCGAAATGGCGAGGTCGGTGCCTGAAGTCGTGTAGGAGAGGTCACCCTGGGCAGTCACGGACTGGCGGACGGACGTCTGAACACCACCGGAATTGTAGTTCCCGGCCGTGGAGGGCAGGACGAGCGACGAGAATGCCGTCGATACCGACTTGTAGCCCGTGGTGTTTGCGTTCGCGATATTGTCGGCGACGGTGCTCAGGCGGTTCGCCTGGGCGTTCATGCCGGACACTGCCGTCTTCATGCTGCCAAAAATGCTCATCTGAAAACCTCGTTTTCCTTGATAGTCCGGAGAGTATTTGGCGGGCCTTGCGTGAAGCTGTCTGGTGCGGGCGGTGCTTTGGAAATCTTAAGCACCGCTGCCGCGCGGCGAGGCCCGTCGCTGAAATCAGTTCCAGTCGATGCAGTAACCGAGGAAGCGCTTGGAATCGACGGGATCGACACCGAGCTTCTTACGCAGCTTCTTGCGCAGCTTCGAGATGTGGCTTTCGACGACGTTCTCTTCGACTTCCTCGTCGAAGATGCCGTAGATGGCGTTGAAGATCTGGGTCTTCGTAACGCGGCGGCCGCGGTTTGCGATCAAATATTCGAGGATGCGGCGCTCGCGGCGCGGCAACGCAAAGACCTCACCGTGGATCTCGGGATCGCGGCCGTCCGAGAAGACGCGGATGCCGCCGATATCGGTGTGGCTTGCAATCGCTTTCAGGCGGCGGCGGATAGCCGCGGCCCGGGCGAGAATTTCGCGGGGATGGACGGGCTTGCGAACCACGTCATCGACGCCACAATCAAAAAGTGCAAGCGTCGTTTCAAGCGACGGCTGATCGCTGACTGCAATCACCGGCGCCTGCGAACGGTCGCGGATGGCCCGCGGCAACTCGAAGGTTTGCTGGCCCTGGCCAATCAGAAACGCCTCGACGGCCTGGATATCCGAATCCGCCGCCGTCTGTACCCACTCACCAAATTCGCTTGGATCAAAACCGGTCGAAGGGATGCCTTCCCGGCCAAATAGAGATGTATATCCATCTTTAACGAGCTCTCGCTCATCAACCACGACGATCATTCGTCCGCCTCCGAATCAGTGTGGCACTTCAATGATCTATGGGTACGAATCGCGTGAATCTGGAACAAGGTGTTGGAAGTTAATGGCGGGAATTAATAGTTGATTAACTTTTGTGTCCCGATTTGCTCTACATATAGTAGGCCACCTCAGTTATGCACACAAAAATTTCGTGGAAAAGTTAACGACCGGTAAATTAGGTCTTGCGTGGCCAGATTCTGGCGGATTCCTGCCACATTTTGACACGATTCCGCTTTGTTCTCTTTTTGCTATTTTTGATTGCATCAATTCTGGCAGAAGTTGCTCGCATTAGGAGTCCACTTGCCGTAGCCGGTGGCGACCAGATTGGCGATGACCCGGCACACATACTGCTTCTGCGCGGGGTCGTTGTTGGGTCCGGCGTGGTATCTGGCTACCGCCATCGTCCAGGTCTCGTGACGATCGTGAAGGTTGCGGAGGAACTTCGCTGCGTATTCGACATTGGTGTGCGGGTCGAACATCTCTTCAGCAGAGCGGAAGTTTTCGCCATGAAAGTAATGGTTGATCTGCATGCAGCCGATATCGATGAGTTTGACGCCCGCTTTGGTGGCCGAATAATACTGCCGCATGGCATCTTCTTCGGAAGGCGGAAACACCGCCTTGCCTTCGATATTGAGAGCGAAGGGATACAACGATCCCTTGCGTCCCGTCTCCGTCAGACCCACCGAATAGAGAATGCCTTCGGGGATACCGTACTTGGCCGCGGCCGACTGGATTTCCTTCTCGCAGGCGCCGTTATAGGCAGCCGCTTCAGAGGTAAACGCTGCCAGAGCTGCCGCTGCCAGCGGCGCCAGAAGCAACGTCTTCCACACCGGTCTCAGTTGCGCCATCGAAGCCTCCATTCCCTCGCTGTGCTGTCTGCGACTGACGCTCGCGCGCCTCGCCGCCCTGGCCCTGCTGCAGGGACTGCTGACCCGACTGGCTCTGTGCGTTTGCCTGAGTGCCGGTATCGGCCTTTTCGACAGGCGCCATGCTGATCGTCACGTTGTCGACCGTATAGCCCTGGCTGCGCAGCGACTCGAGGATCTTGCTGTGATCCTCCTTGAGCTGACGGTAGGCCGCTCCCGATTCGACCTTGAGATCGACATTCAGCGCATCGCCGGACAGGCGCATCGTCGCCGTAACCAGACCGAGATCAATCGGCGTCATCTGGATTTTCAGCGTGTTGACGACCTTGCCCGTGCTGGTCCATTCGGCTGCATTGGACAGCGCCGAACCCGGCTGCATGGCCTGCGCCCACTCCTTGTCGCCGCTGATCGCCGCGGTGACGGAAGCGGAATTCTGAGCCAAACCGATGTAGCGGCGCGATTCAAGCACGGTGACGTTCTCGACATCGCCCTTGCTCTTCACGCCCTGCTCGCCATGATCTTCGGTGCCGATGTGGATATCCATCGACTGCCCGCGGCCATCGGCGCGGCTCAGGCGGAATGTCTTGCCATCAGAGGCCTCGGCACCCTCGGTACCGGGAACGGCATTGTCGGCTGCCTTGGAAACACCTACCGCAGCCAGCGCGTCGCTGACATGCGATGCGGCCTTACCACCAGCGTCGATGGCATCGGCCTTCTTGTCCTTGCCGACGGCGCCGTCATCCCTGGTCTTGACGGACGAGCCCTGCGCAGCCGCAGCGATAACGACGGGCACCTGCGGGCCGTCTTTCTGCAGGAGATCGAGCGCATCGCTTGCGGCGTCCTCGCCGTCACCCTTATCTGTCTTCTTTGTCTCGTCGCCCTTTGCAGGCTTGGTGCTCTTCGTCGCATGCGGCAGCGCGTCATCGGCGAGCGTCTCCGCCGCGTCCTTCTTGATGGCGTCCTTCGCCTGTTCGATCGCTTCCTTGACCTGATCCTTCAGCGACTTGCCCATCGCGACCGTTTCCGGCTTCACCGCCGCCTGCTCCTTCAGCGACGCGTCGCTGAGATCGATAACAGGCTTGGCATGGGGGCGAGAGCGGGCAAGTGCGGCAGCATCGGCCTCACTGGGCCCACCTGCATTCGACGCAGCGTTGGCATCATTCGGATTCTGCCCGTTGTCGCCGGCCTTCGAAAGCACGTCGGAAAAGCCGCCGCCCTTGCGGCCGTCGTCGTCTTTCCCAACCGGGCGATTGGATTTCGCTGACGGCGCCTCAACCGGTGCCGCTCCCCCCGAAACGCTGATATCCATCATCTCAATTGCTTTCTTGGCTCAACAACTTGTCGATATCGTCAAGTTTGGACCGGCTCGCAGCCATAAAGGATTTGTAGGCAGGATCGGCATTCTGCTGACCCTGGCTGCTGTCTGCCGGGAGTGCCTGCGCCGCGCCATCGTCAACCACCTCCGAAGGGGCGGTCGGCGACTGCGATTCGGCGTCCGTAGTAACAGCTGCCTGTTCTGAAGTATTCGCTTCATTAGAAGAAGTAGAATCCTTGGCTTGCGTCAAGCTTGCAGGGTCAGGCGCTTTCAATACTTGTTCGGCTACCGAGCGGGCTGCGGCGCGCAGAGCCTTGTCGCGATCCGAGAGATCGCCGTCTGCGACCTTGCCGATGTGCTGGGCGGCCGAATCGACATCCGGCGTCGAGACCGACGCCATGTTGCCGTAGAAGCTTGCCAGGGCGCCAAGCGGATCGGTGTCGCCCCCAGACAGAGTCTGTGCGTGCTCGGCAGCAGTTTTGGCGAGTTCCACCTTGCCGGCAATGCCGGCCGCGCGGGCGATACGCAGATAAACCTCGCGCTGACGCGCATCATCCATGAAACCGAGAATGCTGACGACGTCCTCCGGCTTCACGTCATGCTCGTGATCGACGATCAGCTTGACGAACAGGTCGGCAAACTGGCTCGCATAGGGAGAATGCAGGAAGCGGCGGACATAGCGCTGCGAGTAGGCCATGCCCTTGTCGACCAATCCGGCCTCGACGCTGATCGCCACCGAGCGGCGCAAGGCCGCCTCCTCGACAATGGTGCCGGGCGCAGACAGCCGCGCCTGATCGTAGAGCTTCAATGCCTCGAGCGGGCTGCGCGCCACCATGACATTGCCGCCAACCAGCGACAGATAGGGACCGATTTTCTTGTCGCGGTATTCGTTGGCCGTTTCGACCAGCGTCTTGGCAACCAGCAGTCCCTTGCCGCTCAGATACTTCCGCAACACGTCGGTGACACGATTGTCGAAATAGCCGTTGACGTCACGCGACACCAGGTATTCCAGCGTCGCCGGATTGCCGCCGCTCATCGCGTAGACGAGCGCCGCATCAACGTTGCGATCATCGTCATAGACCGACGCATCGACCGAGCGCAGACGCTGATCGATCGTGCCCAGCATGAAGCGCTGCATTTCGGCAGCAGAATGATCGCCAAGAACCACGGAATCCTGCACGAATTGCAGCGAGCGCAGCATCTTGTAGGGCGCCAAATCCTCCTGCTCATCCGCAACGGCTACGGCCGGCGCTGCAAGCGCCAGTCCGAGCATGAGGGAGAGAAGATGATGGTGCTTGCTGCGCGCCATGGTTTATCCCTGGTCCGCCTGAACGAGGATTTCGATACGGCGGTTTGCGGCGTTCAACGGATCATCTGGAAGCTTGAGCTTGCGATCGGCAAAGCCGGATACCTGCGAGACGCGCTGCTCGCCCAAGCCACCACGAACGAGCATGTAATAGGCCGCCTGAGCGCGATCCATCGACAGGCGCCAGTTTTCGTTGTCTGCGCCCTTATACTGACGGCCATCGGTATGGCCACGGATCACCACCGCGCCCTGGCGCGCCTTCAGGATCTCGCCCAGCTTTTCCATGACCTGCACCATTTCCTTGCGGGGAACGGCCGAGCCGACGTTGAACATCGAGTCATTGCCCTGGTCGGACAGGCTGACGAGCAATCCACCTTCGGACGGGGTTACCGTCAGGCCTTCGGCGAGCTTGCCGCCGACCCCGCTGATCTGTTTGGTAATTTCCTGCTTCAGCTCATCGGCCTGCTTCTGCTCTTCGGCCTGCTTTTGCGCATCCTGCTGCTTGTCGGCCTCGGTATCTGCCGGCTTCTGATCGGACTTCTTGTCGGCCGCCTTTTCGTGAGGCTGATCGGCAGGCTTGGCATCGGCAGATTGGTCTTCAGGCTTCTGCTCCTCGAGCTTGGCAAGCTCTGCAGCATCCGGCTGCTCCTTGACGTCCTTGGTCGCCGGCGTCTTGCCAGGATTGTCGGCGCGCGTCACTTCGACCTGCTTGGTCCAGAAATCCGGATCGAAAGGATCGCGATAGGCCTCGCCGCCGTCGGCACCGGTAGCAGGGCCGGAATCGGCCGCACCGCCCTCGCCCTTGGCGCTGACGTTAGCCTGCTGTCCGACTTCCTGGGCGATTTCGGCCAGAACGGAATAGGGATTCTCGAAGAAGTCGGCTTCGGAGTAGTTCGTCTGATCGCCTGACGTCGAGGTCTGGTCGTCGCCGCTGGCGGCAGAGGCGCCCTGCGTCTGCTGCTCTTCCTTCTGCTTCGACTTGTCCTTCGTCTCCTCGCCCTCAGCCGTATCGACAGGCTTCTTCAACCCCTTTTCGGTGGGCTTTTCGTCGGCAAGCTTGATCGGGTTGAAATAGGTCGCAACGGAGGCTTTCGTCTCCTCGTTTGCAGCATTGACCAGCCACATGACGAGGAAGAACGCCATCAGGGCGGTCATGAAGTCGGCGTAAGCGATCTTCCAGGCGCCGCCATGCGCGCCATCATGATCGCCACCACCATGTTTCTTGATGATGATGACTTCATTTTTGCCGTGGTGGTGATTTTCGCTCTCACTCATTCCAGAACTTTCTTCAAGCTGGCAGACCAGGCAGAAATACGTGTGACGAGAACGGAGCCATCAACCTCGACAATGAGGTCGACGTCATCCGTCTCAATGTGCCGCAGAAGGCCGGATTTTTCTCCGAGCGCCTTCTCCAGCGATGCGAAAAGATTGGCGGGACCCTTGACGATCACCACGCCGGCCGCGCCATCGAGAATTGCCTCTTTCAGAAGCACCGCAAGATCTGCGACAGCCTGCTCCGCGACAGCCTCCGTCACAACGGGCGCGATCGCCTTGGCGGCGGCGGCGCTGACAAGTTCCGCCACTTCGAAGGCGATGCCCGACAATCTGGCAGCGAGAAGGACCGCGAGTTCCTGCTCATACTTCTCTTTCAGCTCATCGAGCTGCCGCTGATAGCCAAGCTCGGCAGCCTGCAGCTGGTCCGCGTGGGTCTTGGAGAGAGCAGACGTTGCCGCGGCGTGGCCCTCGGCATAGGCAGAGCGGCGTTCAGCCTCGAGATCGACTGCAGGTTCTTCTGCGAAATCTGCAAAGCCCCCAAACGCCTCTTCGGCGAAGTCGGACGCTTCGGGTGCCGGGGCGACCGGCTTAATATCACTGAAATCCTTGAGATAGCGGGATAGCATCGCGCTCATCGACCACACCCGGTATCTGCAAAAAGCTGCGGCATGCCTGCGCCCCGTTCAAACCAATTCTGACCGCCGCTTCACAGAACTGAGGCAGCCTTGCCTGGAACCTAGAAAGTCAAACTTGCGCGAGGATGAATGGCGGGCACTTGCCCGCCAGCTGAGCCAGATTACTATTCGAGCAGGATCAGGATGTTGCCGGCGGAATTGTTAAGAATGTTCATCGCTTCGGTCGCGATGTTCAACTGTGCCTGGATTGCCGTCTGACGAGTCGATGCCTCATCCATATCGGTATCGACAAGCGCACCCACCGTGGTGTCGAGCGAGTCCATCATCTTGTTCACATAGTCCGACCGGGCATCGACCTGGTTCTTCATGATGCCGAGACCGGCCGCTGTGGTGTTCAGACCGGAGAGGACCTTTTCAACGACAGCCTGCATGTCGGCCAGATTCTGCGGTGTCGTGCTGTCAGAAAGCGAGATCTGGCTGCCGGTCGCGGGGGTCGTCGAGTTTGCGTTCAGCAGGAAGTACTGGTTGCCGCTGCCAGTTCCCGGATCGATGTCCTTGGTCAGCAGACCCTTTGACGCGTCGCGCGTATCGATCATGACCAGGCTCGATGATGGAAAGCTGATGTTCTGCGGGTAGAACTGGCCGTTAGCGCCGCGGATATAGCCACCGATCACCGAGCGGGTATCCGGAATGACCGAGTTGTTGTTGTAGAGCCAGTTCTCGCCCGAGAAGCTGGTACCGGTAACGCCCGACTGGAGCTGCGACAAATACTGCTGCAGTGTGGTGTTCAGCTTGTCACGGTCATTCGCCGGGTCGGCGGCGGAAACGAGCGTAGCCTTGATATTGCTGACCAGGTCGATCAGCGAGTCCATGGTCGTATAGGTCGTATCGACCTTCGCCGCACCAAGGCCAAGCGCATCATCGATCGTCTTCAGCGAGCTGCCGTCGGTGCGCAGGGTCTGCGCGTAGGACCAGTATGTGGCATCGTCCGCAGCAGTCTGGATCCGTAGTTCCGATGAAATCTGCTGCTGAATTTTATCGGAGTCCTTGCCGAGGCCCCGCATGATGTTCAGTGCGGTCAGGGCAGCCGGGTCTTGAATGGTATAGGCCATCTGTCGATCTCTTGAATGAATGGGAAAGGGACAGACCGGTAACCGGCAGCGACAGATTATGGCTTCATGCCCCCGGCAAAGCGGCCGGTGCGTCGCAGTAACAAATCAACTCGTTGGTGAAATTAACCCAACTTTAATCATAGTTTCAAGGGTTGAGGCCCCTCGGGACGCCGAAACTTGAAAACGCATTTAAGTACATGTTTTTAAAACGAAAATCGCGCCTTTCGAGCGCGATTTCTGTGTGTTTTTGACGGATTGAAAACAGCGCCGCAAGATTCGGTCCAGCTTCAATTTCCGGCTTAGCTGCGGAACAGCGTCAGAACGTTCTGCGCGCTCGAATTCGCAATCGACAGCGACTGGATCGCCAGCTGCTGCTGTGTCTGAAGCGCAGTCAGTTTGGACGATTCCTCTTCCATGTTGGCATCGACGAGACGGCCGACACCCGAGTCGATGGAGTCGCTCAGAGACGAGACGAAATTCTCCTGCAACTGAATGCGTGTCGAAATCGAACCGAGCTGCGAAGCCGCCTTCGTCATTGATTCAAGACCTGCCTCCACAGCATTCAGGGCGAGGCCGATGTCATCCGTCGACAGGTTGGAGATGTCGAACGAGAAGATCGAGCCGATCGTGCCGTTGGAGCTACCGATGATGCCAGTCGAGGTATCGATCGATCCGTTGCTGGTGCCGAACAGCACGTTGCCGGTCGAAGCGGAGTTCAGCACATATTCGGTGGTGGTGACCGAAGTGTTGCCGTTGCCGTCGCGAACGAAAGACGAGACCACACTCTTGGTTTCGTTGCCCGCCACCCAGTTTTCGCCGGAGAACGATGCGGACTGCGCAATGCTCAGAAGCTGAGACTGAAGCTGCTTCACTTCTTCCTGGATCTTCGTGCGGTCGACGCCTTTTTCGGTTGCGGCGACAAGCTTGGACTTGATCTCGGTGACGACGTCGATGGCGCTGTCCATCGCCGAATAGGCGGTGTCGACCTTTGCTGCGCCAAGACCTAACGCGTCGGACACGGCGGAAAGCGCCTTGTTGTCGGAGCGCATGGTCGTCGCAATCGACCAGTAGGCGGCGTTATCGGCAGCCTTGGCGACACGGTAACCGGAGGATACGTGATTCTGGGTGGTTTCGAGACTGTTGTTAATCGTACGAAGTGTCTGAAGCGCAGCCATGGCTGCGACGTTCGTCAAAATGCTCGTCATGAAAAAGTGCCCCTTATTGGCAATACGTCGAGAAGGGACATTCCGGCCTACCGGGAACGGGAACCAGCGCTCATGCCTGTTAACCTGGGATTAAACTTGGTTAACTCACCGTTACGTTTAGCGCAGAAGACGGCAAAATGGTTAACAAAACGTTAACGCGGACAGCAAAAAACCGCGCCCGTTAAGGCGCGGCTTCGTTTTCCTGGGCCGACCGGACAATACCGGAGGGCTTGTATCGCTAATCCTATTAGCCGCGGAAGAGCGACAGGATGTTCTGCGAAGAGGAGTTTGCAATCGAGAGCGACTGGATGGCCAGCTGCTGCTGCGTCTGCAGAGCGGTCAGCTTCGAGGACTCTTCTTCCATGTCGGCGTCGACGAGGCGGCCAACACCCGATTCGATTGCGTCGCTCAGCGACGAAACGAAGTTCGACTGCATGTCAATACGCGAGGAGATCGAACCGAACTTCGAACCGAGCGAGGTCATGTCCTTCAGAGCGGTTTCAACGTCGGTCAGCAGGCCGTCGATGTCGCCCTTGGTCGTGGAGGAGTCGATCGTGAACTCGGTGATCGACTTGCCCGAAGACGCGCCGGCCGTGCCGAGAATACCGCCGGTACCGGCAGTCGCATCGGTGTAGAGCAGATCGGTGTCGGAAGCGGTGTATTCGGTGACCGTAACAGATACAGCGCCGGTGTTGCTGCGGACGAAGGAGGAGACAACGCTCATCGTTTCGCCGGCGTTGTTGGCAACCCAGTTCTCGCCGTTGAACGAAGCGGAAGAAGAAATGCTCTTCAGCTGCGCCTGGAGCTGGGTGATTTCGTCCTGAACCTTCGACTTGTCAACGCCGTCTTCGGTTGCAGCAACGAGCTTCGACTTGATTTCGGAAACGACGTCGATGGAGCTTTCGACAGCGGTGTAAGCCGTGTCAACCTTGGCAGCACCCATGCCGAGAGCGTCAGAAACGGCGCCGAGGGCCTTGTTGTCCGACTTCATCGTCGTTGCGATCGACCAGTAAGCTGCGTTGTCAGCAGCCTTGCCAACGCGCAGACCCGACGAAACGTGGTTCTGGGTATCGGCGAGGTTCTGGTTGACGTTGCGCAGGGTCTGCAGAGCGGACATTGCGGAATTGTTGGTAAGAATGCTGGTCATTTAAATGTGCCCCTAATTGGCTACGTGATGAAGGGCATTCCGGTCTCACCGGGAACGGCGCTCAGCGTCATGCCTGCCGATCGTCTGTTGACCGACCGCCGTTTCGATGTGCTTAGAAAACAGCATCATCGTTAAAAGAAGCTAAACACGGTTAAAAAAAATCGTTAAAAATCGGTAACTTAGGTTAAATCCTGTTAATCCATTTTTAATAACAAAAATGGCCGGTGAGACACCGGCCATTTCGATTTTTCGGTACTTGCTGCCAGCTCTTAACGGAAGAGCGACAGGATGTTCTGCGACGAGGAGTTTGCAATCGAGAGCGACTGGATAGCCAGCTGCTGCTGCGTCTGCAAAGCGGTCAGCTTCGAGGACTCTTCTTCCATGTCGGCGTCGACGAGGCGGCCAACACCCGATTCGATCGAGTCGCTGAGCGACGAGACGAAGTTCGACTGCATGTCGATACGCGAGGAGATCGAACCGAACTTCGAACCGAGCGAGGTCATGTCCTTCAGAGCGGTTTCAACGTCGCTCAGCAGGTTGTCGATACCACCCTTGGTCGTGGAGGAGTCGATCGTGAACTCGGTGATCGACTTGCCCGAAGACGCGCCGGCCGTGCCGAGAATACCGCCGGTACCGGCAGTCGCATCGGTGTAGAGCAGATCGGTTGCACCGGCCGTGTATTCGGACGTGGTGACCGATACCGAACCAGAGCTGCTACGGACGAAGGAGGAGACAACGCTCATCGTTTCGCCGGTCGAGTTGGCAACCCAGTTTTCGCCGTTGAACGAAGCGGAAGAAGAAATGCTCTTCAGCTGCGCCTGGAGCTGGGTGATTTCGTCCTGAACCTTCGACTTGTCGACACCGTCTTCAGTCGCAGCAACGAGCTTCGACTTGATTTCGGAAACGACGTCGATGGAGCTTTCGACAGCGGTGTAAGCCGTGTCAACCTTGGCAGCGCCCATGCCGAGAGCGTCAGATACGGCGCCGAGGGCCTTCGTGTCCGACTTCATCGTCGTTGCGATCGACCAGTAAGCTGCGTTATCGGCAGCCTTGCCAACGCGCAGACCCGACGAAACGTGATCCTGGGTCTTGCCGAGGTTCTGGTTGACGTTACGCAGCGTCTGGAGTGCTGCCATTGCGGAAGTGTTGGTATTAATGCTTGTCATAAGTCTGTCCCCTAGAAAACTAGATACAAAAACGAGGACATACCGGACTGTGATTACCGGCGATGGCGGATGCGCTTCATGCTACTGGGCGCCTTTTCTGTGTGGCCCCAAACCCGTCATGTCCAGGGCAATCTCGCAGCCAATGCTTGCCAACTCCTTAAATGTGCGGGGGCCGACAGGACCCATGCCAAGTATAGTTAAATCTTCCGCAAGATATTTTCGGTTGCACTCACCGAGCGCCCGCCGCCCCTGCGCCACCAGCTTCGAGCAGGCTTCGCGTGCGAATATGGCAAAGCCGGGAAGCAGGTGAACTCGTTCCATTTCGAGGTGACGGTCTTCTGTGCCGCGGCTGCATCGGCGTTTTGATCAGAGCATTTCCAAACGGAGTTCGGTTTTGAACAGCAAAGTCTCGTTTTCGGTGGCATCCCGTGAATACCAGATGGGGCGCTACACAAAGTCTCTCGCAACCCTGAACCAGCTGATCGACGTCCAGAAAGATGCGAAGACCTACGCGCTGCTGGCCAAGAACCTGCTTCAGCTCGGTTTCAAGTCGGACGCGGCGAAATCCTATTCTCTTGCGGCCAAATCCGAAGGCCCGAACTCCTACGAGTATCACAAGCTCGCCGCGCGGCTGCATTTCGAATGCGGCGAGGAGGACGAGGCTCTGGTGATCTGCATGCGCAACTTCGAAAAGGCGCAGCGCGACCCCGACCTCGCATTCATTCTCGTGTCCGTATTCCTCGGCCGCCAGCAGCGCGATCTGATCCAGCCGCTGAAGAACGTCCTTTCCGAGAGCAGCAACCGCGAGCACCTTGCCGCCGCTGCCAAGCTGGTTTCCAACGATCTCAGCGACGCTTCCAACGAGCTTCTCGCCCGCAATATCTTCAAGCGCTTCCCGAAGGATTATTCGGCACGCTTCCTCTATCTGATCTTCCTGCGCGAATTCAACGATTACGAAGAGGCGCAGAAGCACCAGAAGGTCGTCGACGACTTGGTTGCCGGCGGACGGCCGGAGGTCCTGCAGAAGGATCACCCATTCTATCACCTTCACTGGTGCGGCAACGAAGACCACAATCGCTATCCGACGGTCGGTGTGCCGAAACTCGATCCCGAAAAGATCGCACTTCGCCGCAGTCTGCCGCATGCGTGGGCCGGCAAGATCCGCGTCGGCTACATGTCCTCGGACTTCTGGGACAACCACGCGACCATGAAGCTGATGCAGCGCGTGCTCGAACTCCACGACCGCGACAAGTTCGAGATCGTGCTGTTCGACCACAGCGGACCGCTGGCGCTGCAGACCAACAAGACGGACCGCAGCAAGTGGGGTACCGTCGTCGATATTCACAGCATCGCCGACAAGGACGTGCTGCAGGTCGTTCGCGACCACAACATCGACATCATGGTTGACCTCAAGGGACACACGGCCGACAGCCGCGCCCACACGTTCAACATGCCGCTGGCGCCAGTGCATGTCGCCTGGCTCGGCTTCCCGGGAAGCACCCTCGGCATCGATCTCGACTATGTCATCGGCGACCACTTCGTGCTGCCTGACGTCGCCAAGCCCTTCTATCACGAAAAGTTCTGCCGGATGCCGGAGAGCTACCAGCCGAACGACCCTGCGAACCGTCCGCAGCCGCGTCCGGTCACCCGCGACCAGTTCGGTCTTCCGGAAGACGCCTTCGTGTTTGCCTCCTTCAACGGCAATCGCAAGATCACCCCGGAAGCGATTGCGAGCTGGGCCCGCATCCTGAAGCGTGCGCCAAACAGCGTGCTGTGGCTGATGACGACCTCGCCGCGCAACGAGGGCAACCTGCGGAAGGCCTTCCAGGCAGAGGGCCTGCCCACCGACAGGATCGTCTTCTGCAAGCGCAGCGCCTATGAGGAACATATCAGCCGTCTGCAGGCTGCCGATATCGGCATCGACACCTTCCCCGTCAACGGCCATACGACGACGTCGGAGCAGCTCTGGGGCGGTCTGCCGGTTCTCACCAGGAAGGGCACCAACTTCGCCTCACGCGTCAGCGAGAGCCTGCTGAATGCCATCGGACTGCCCGAACTCGTCGGTGCGGACCTGCAGGGCTACGAAGATCTCGCTGTCGAACTGGCGGCGCAGCCGGAAAAGATCGCCGGTTACAAGGCGCACCTTGCCGAACAGCGCTACATCGCCCCGCTCTTCGACGCCGAGCGCTTCTGCCGCCATCTGGAACAGGCTTACGAGACGATGGCCGAACGCGCCAAGCAAGGCGAAGCACCCGATCACTTCGACGTCCCTGCCCTGCCGGCACGGACCGAACCGTTCCCGGCCGCATAATAGCGGCCCGAGACCGGAGACACGCAAAACCCGCCGGAGTTGCTCCCGGCGGGTTTTCTTTATGCGGACGAATGAAAGATCGTGAGCGTATCAGCTGAAGGAGCGGACCAGGCTGCCAACCAGAAGATTCCAGCCGTCGATCAGCACGAAGAACAGGATCTTGAAGGGCAGCGAGATCGACGTCGGCGGCAGCATCATCATACCCATGGCCATAGTGATGGTGGCGACAATCAGGTCGATGACCAGGAACGGCAGGACGACCAGGAAGCCGATCTCGAAACCGCGGCGGATTTCGGAAATCATGAAGGCCGGGAGCAGGACGCGGTAGTCGATGAGCGCGCCTGTCTGAACGTTCTGCCCACGCTCGCGGGCCAGATCGACGAAGAGCGCCAGATCCTTGTCGCGGGTATTGGCTGCCATGAAGGTGCGGAAAGGCTCAGCGATGCGCTGGACGGCTTCCTGCTCCTGGATCTGGTTGGCGAGAAGCGGCTGAACGCCGTCCTGCCATGCCTTATCGAAAGTCGGCGCCATGACGTAGAAGGTCATGAACAGCGACAGCGACAGCAGGATCATGTTGGATGGCGTGGACGAGAGGCCGAGGCCGGTGCGAAGGATCGAGAAAGCGATGATGAAGCGAGGAAAACTCGTCACCATGATCAGGATGCCCGGCGCGACCGAAAGAACGGTCAGAAGGCCGAATGTGCGGATGATCCAGGCAGCGACCGAACCATCGACAGGAAGATTTAACAGATTTGTCGGCAGCTGCTGAGCCACCGCCAATTCCGGTACCGCCATCATGGCGGCCAAGAAAATTATGAATCGAATCATTCGATGACAAAGGTCCTGAACATGACCTTGGATACGCGCCCCTGAGAGCGCAGGTCAACACGTTCCTGGATGTCATCCCGTAGATATTGAAAGCCGCGCGGACCTTCGATCTGCTGCAGCGAAACCGTTCTGATGTAAGCCATTATATCTTGATGGATATCTTCGGCGACCTTCACGTCGGGCGGTCCGTTGAAGAGCAGTGCGACCTCTAGCCTCACCCAGTTTTCGGAGGGGTAAGCGAGGTTGGAGGTGATCGGCTCGAGCTGAACGACGTTGTTCGCTTCGGTCGAGACATGCGGGAGGCCGGTTTCGCCTTCCTTCTTCTCGCCGCCGGCGGGCTTCGGTTCGGCAGCTGCCTCATTCGCCTGCTCGGCGCTCTTGACGTTCGGGGCGATCATCGTGCCCACGGCCCAGCCGCCGCCGGCGCCGAGAAGTGTCAGGATGGCGATGCCGACGATCGTCATCATCGCTGCCGATTTCTTCTTCGGTTTGGCTTCGCCTGCTTCTTCGTCTGCCATGGTTCCGGCCTTAAAGCGGTGAGAAAAGATCGACGGCCTGCTGGCCGCGCGGCGGCTGCTGCATTTCCATCAGGCGGCCACGGCCACCGTAGGAGATGCGGGCTTCGGCGATCTTCTCATACGAGATCTGGTTGTCGGAATTGACATCCTGCGGCCGCACGATACCGGCGACGTTGAGGATGCGGATTTCCTGGTTGACGCGAACTTCCTGCGAACCGCTGATAACAAGGTTGCCGTTCTCGAGGATACCGGTGACGACGGCGGCGACCATGAGCTTCAGCGTCTCGGACCGGTCGATCTTGCCCTTGCCGTCGGTGCTCGTGTCGGAGCCGTAGGTCAGGTCCGTCTTCGAAGCCGGATTCCAGCCGAGAATATTGGCATTGACGTCCCAGTTCATGCCGCTGGAATTGGTGCGGCTACGGCTGGTGTCGTTCTCGAACTTCGCCTTGTCGTTGATCTGGATATTGACCGTCAGGATGTCGCCGACATTCAATGCGCGTGCGTCCTTGAAGAGCGCGGCCTGGCTATCGCTCCAGAGCGAATAGCCCTGCGCGACCTGGCGCGGCTGCTTCGGATAAAGCGCCATCTGCGGCGTCTGGCCGTAAGCCAGGCCGCTGCCGATCGGGCTCATGGCGGGCGCCCGGCCGATCTCCCTCACGGACTGCGGCGACTGGCAGCCGGCGAGAAGGGCGACGGCGGCAATGGCAGCCGGGAAACGCTTGTTCATGAGGGATCCTTCGACGTATTGGGATCGGATGCACTGGCGATGATGTTGGCGATGACGGCGGCCTTCTCAGGGTCCATCTCGTTGAGGATCAGGCTCGACTGGCGCGGGCCAAGCCGCATGATCACGGCGGCCGCAATTTCGGTCTTGGCCTTCTCGAGCTGCAGTGCAGCAGCATCCGGCTTCATGTTCTTGTAGATGTCCGTCAGGCCGGCTTCGGCCTGCTTGAGGAAGACATCACGGCGCTTCAGCCAGTCTTGGTATTCGGCCTTGCGCTTATCCATTTCGGCGACGCGCGTATCGATATCGGCGCGCAGCTTTTCGAGCTCCTGCTTTTGCAGAAGATAACGCTGGTCGCGGGCCGGATCGGCGATGTTGGTGCAGAACTGCTTGATTTCATCCTCGGAGGTGATGTCGCCCTCCGGCTTCTGCGCTTCCTGTGCGAAGGCGCCAGGAATGGAAAGCAGCAGCACGGCTGCCGCCGGCAGCGCCGAGCGCCGCAACAGTTCGGCAACCGTCATGTCCCTGTTCAGCCTGATCATTGCAGCACAAGCTCCGCCTGCAGCGCACCTGCAGATTTGATACCTTGGAGGATGGCGATGATGCCGTCCGGTTTCACGCCGATATTATTGAGACCGGCAACGAGGGTGCGCAGATCGGGACCATCAAGCATTGCCACCCGGCCGCCGGATTTCTGTGCGGCGATGTCGGTCTGCGGCTGTATAGCCGTCTGGCCCTTGGAGAAGGGTTCGGGCTGGATGACCTGCGGCGTCTCGGTGACCTGAACCGTCAGCGTACCATAGCTGACAGCAACCGGTGACACCCGGACGTCGGCGCCGATGACGATGGTGCCCGTTCGCTCGTTGACCACCACCTTGGCAGGCGTATCGGTCTCGACGACGAGGTTTTCGATATCGGCCATCAGGCGCGTCAGGTCGGCTTCACGCGGCTTCTGTACGATGACTTCCTGGGCGTCCTTGGCTTCGGCAACGGGGCCGCCGAAGCGTGACGACGCATAGCCGTTGACGACATCGGAAATACGCACGGCGGTCGAGAAGTCCGGGTTGCGAAGCTGCAGGACGAGATTGACGGAATCCTTGAAGCGCGATGGCAGTTCGCGTTCGATGATCGCACCGCCGGGAACGCGGCCGGCGGTGGTGACACCTTCGGTAACGGTTGCCGCAGCACCCTGCGCCTGAAAGCCCGATACCACGACGGAGCCCTGGGCAACGGCATAGATTTGGCCATCGGCGCCCGACAGCGAGGTCATGACCAGTGTACCGCCGCGCAGCGACGAGGCATCGCCCAGCGAGCTGACATTGACGTCGATGCGGCTGCCTGGGCTGGCGAACGGCGGAAGATTGGCGGTGACCATGACCGCTGCGGTGTTCTTGGCATTGGATTCGCCGCCCTGCGTCGAGATGCCGAGATTCTGCAGCATGGCGCGCATCGACTGTTCAGTGAACGGCGAGGCACGGAAACCGTCACCCGTTCCCTGCAGGCCGACGATCAAGCCGTAGCCGATCAGCTGGTTATCGCGGCCAGCCTGCAGCGAAGCGATATCCTTGATGCGCGACGACATCGCGACGGCAGGCGTCACGGTGGTCATGCACATGGAGAGAGCCGCGAGCGCGGCGAGGATGCGAGAGACGATATTCATTTTGCCGCCACGTGGATGGTGCCGTCAGCCAGCACGGTGCCGCTGATGATGACGCCCGAATCCATGTTGCGGGCGCGGATGACCTGGCCGGTCGAGCCATCTTCGAGCGGCGAACCGGCCGCGGAAATGGTCATCGGGCCAAGATTGAATACCAGCCGGATCTGCGAGCCGCGCGTCACCGTATAGGCTTCGCGCAGCGCCGAGACATTGATGGTCCGGCCGGGAAGAAGCGTGCGCTTCGAGATCATTCCCCGGACCTCGTCGATCGACTTTGCGTAGTCTCCCGAGAGGTTGGGGTTCGTGACTTCGACTTCCTGAAGCTGGCCGGCGCTGATCGTTTCTCCGGGATAGATCGTCGCGGTCGGGACGACCGCGTAACCCATGCCTGCGCTTGCCGGCGATGTCACAAGGACACCGCCATATGCGATCGCAGCCAGTGCCGTCAGAGCGACGGTATTTCTCGCCCGGCGAAACATCATGTTCGGCCCTTTCCTTGATTACTTCAGGTTCTTGCTGACGATGGAGGCCATTTCGTCGGCAGTGGTGATGACCTTCGAGTTCATTTCATAGGCGCGCTGCGCGGAGATCAGCTCGGTGATTTCCTTCACCGGGTCGACGTTCGACGATTCCAGGTAGCCCTGCTTCATGTAGCCGTAGCCCTCTTCGTCGGGGGTGCCGACGACAGCTTCGCCGGAGGCAGGTGTCTGCTGGAAGAGGTTGTCGCCCATCGGCGTCAGGCCGGCTTCGTTGACGAAATCGGCAATCGTCAGCTGGCCAAGAGTGGTCGGATCGGTCTGGCCGGCGAGCACTGCCGACACCTCGCCGGAACGGCTGATCGTCAGCTGCGTCGAACCGGTCGGAATGGTGATCCCGGGGACGACCGTATAGCCGTCGGTGGTGACCAGCTGGCCGGTTTCATTCTTGTTGAAGGCGCCGGCGCGGCTATAGAGCGTCGTGCCGTCAGGTGTCTGGACCTGGAAGAACCCGCGGCCGACAAGCGCGACGTCGAGGTCGTTGCCGGTCTGGCTGAGTTCGCCCTGGATATGCAGGTTGCGAACGGCGGCGGTCTGAACGCCGAGACCGATATTTGCACCTTCAGGAACGATTGCCTGGTTGGCGCGGTTTGCGACACCCTTTGCGCGTTCGGTCTGGTACAGCAGGTCGGTGAATTCGGCGCGGGCGCGCTTGAAACCTGTCGTGTTGATGTTCGCGATGTTGTTCGCGATGACTTCGAGATTGGTCTGCTGGGCATCCATGCCCGTAGCCGCAATGGCAAGCGCTCTCATCTGTTCGTCCTTATCCGGTTACATCTGCATCTTGGTGACGTCGAGGAAGGCCGATACAACCTTGTCCCGGATGGCGATTGCCGTTTGAAGTGTCTGCTCGGCCTGCAGCATGGAATCGACGACTTCACGGGTCGTTGCCGTGCCCTTGATGCCGGCGAAAGACATTGATTCCGCGCCTTTGACCGAGTCCATGGCCTGGGTTGCCATGTTGCCGAGCATCGAGGAGAAGCTCTGGCCGGCCTTTGCGCTTTCTGCGGCCGAAGTGACCTGCGACGATGAATTCTCGTCCGTGATGCTTCCAAGGCCACGTGTGCCGGAAAGCGAACCGATGCTCTGTACGTTGCTGATCATTATTGGCTCTTCAGAAGGTCGATGGTGGAGGAGATCAAATCGCGCGTCTGCTTGATGGTCTGCAGATTGGCGTCATAGGACCGGTTCGCTTCGCGCATGTCGGCCATTTCGACCAGCATGTTGACGTTTGGCATCTTCACCACGCCACGCTCATCCGCTGCAGGATTGCTCGGATCGTATTCGGTGGTGAATTCCGTCTCGTCGACACCGAGCTTCTTGACGCCAACTGTTGTGACGCCCCCGGCACGATCGACTTGCTCACCGAAGGTTACCGTCTTGCGGCGGTAGGGATCGGCGCCCGGCGTATCGCCAGTCGACCGCGAGTTGGCGATGTTTTCCGAGACAATGCGCAGGCGAGTCGATTGAGCCTCAAGCCCCGACCCAGCAATCTTCATGGCTGCTGATAAAGGATCCACGATTTTACTTCCTTACAGTCATCAACATCATTCTATTGAAAGAGCCGACCAGCGAGGTGTTCAGCTCGTACTGGCGCTTGATTTCGCCTGACTTGGAGAGTTCTTCAGCGAGACCGACAGTGTTGCCGGATTCCTGCACGCCGATCTCCTGATCGAGTGCGGCTTCCTTGACGTCGATGCTGCCGCTGGTGCTGAAATCGTTGCCGCTGAAATGCGCAGGATTGGTGCGCGCCATGGAAACATCAGCGTTTTCGAGGACCGACTGGAAGGGCGAGACGTCCTTCGCACGGTACTTCGGGGTGTTCGCGTTCGCGATGTTGCCGGCCACAACCTCCTGACGGACTGTCAGCCATTCCGCCTGCCGCGAGGCCAAGTCGAACAGTTGAATCGGTTGCATGGGAACTCTCCGTTTTTACTAAGAGGACCCTAGGGCGGTAATCTTGCGTCAGACTTACGGAGAACGCGGCTTTCGGCCTGCGTGCCCGTTATGCCTCGGGCATCAACAAAAAAGCCCCAGGTGCGGCCGGGGCTTTTCTTCATGTTCTGAGCTTTGCAGTCTGGAATTAGCGGTAGATGTCGCCCTTGGAGGTGACGATCACCCATTTGCCGTCGCGCTGCTCGATCGTCGCGAGGCGGCTTTCGTCCGGCAGGACCGATCCGACGCGAACGACATACATTCCGGTCGTATCCTCGATCAGCGCCCGGCCGTTCGCCACATGCAGAAGCTTGAATCCGGAGCTCGCCGGGAACGGCTGGTCTTCCGGCACCAGGCCCTTTTCGACTTCCTTGCCGACGCTGGAGACCGTTGCGGTGGTCAGCTGGTCCAGCGGCTCCGGCTTGTTCTGGACTTCGTTCTTGTTGACCATGGCAAGCGGCGAGACGCTGAAGACGTTGCGTGCCGGCCAGTCGGGAAGATCCCGCGTGCGATCGCCCTGGGCAACATTGATGCTGAACTTGTCCTCGTTGAAGAAGACATACCAGGGGAAAATCGCGGCGGCACCCGCGAGCGCGAGACCTGTCACGGTCAGCAGGCGGTCGAGCATCATCGACTGCCGCTTCTCATTCGACTTCAGCGGAGCAATGCGCTCGTCGTCGTCTTCAAACCCGGTCACGTTCAACCTCTTCTCGGAGCCCCTGGCTGGTTCGGCATTCCGGCTGCCGCCTTAAGGGCAGTGGCCAGATCGGCGAAGGCGTCTGGCGACGCCGAATCGCCCGGCGACTGTTTCAAAACATCGTAAATAATTGGTACTTGCTTGACCGCCATGTCCAAATCCGGGTCAGCGCCCGGACGATAACCGCCGATCAGACGCAGGTCCCGGGTCTCTTCGAAACGGTGGATCAGCGACTTCAGACGCGAGACCAGCTTTTCCTGGTCCGGCGTCCAGGCCTTGCGGGCGAGACGCGAGATCGAGGCGAGCGGATCGATCGGCGGATAACGGCCTTCTTCAGCCAGGCTACGCTGCAGGACGAGGTGGCCATCGAGAATGCCGCGGGTCGAGTCGGCGATCGGATCGTTGTGATTGTCGCCATCGACGAGGATCGAGATGATCGCGGTGATCGTGCCGGTTCCTTCAGGTCCCGGGCCGGCGCGCTCCAGAAGCCGGGGCAGTTCGGTGAAGACCGAGGCCGGATAGCCGCGAGCGATCGGCGGCTCACCCGATGCGGTCGCCACTTCGCGGATTGCGTGGGCAAAACGGGTGACGCTGTCGACGATCAGGAGGACGTTCTGGCCCCGGTCGCGGAAATACTCGGCGATCGTTACCGCCGTCAGCGGCGCCATCTTGCGCAGCATCGGGCTCTCGTCGCTGGTTGCCACGACGGCGATCGACTTCTTCATGTTTTCGCCGAGCGTATCCTCGAT
The DNA here is from genome assembly GCA_900465675.1 of Hyphomicrobiales bacterium. Classification (GTDB taxonomy): domain Bacteria; phylum Pseudomonadota; class Alphaproteobacteria; order Rhizobiales; family Rhizobiaceae; genus Rhizobium. The sequence continues at coordinate 217,276 of UBJR01000004.1, forward strand.
GAATTCGCGAACTTCGCGGCCGCGTTCGCCGACCAGCGCGATGACAACCTTGTCGAAGGCATCGGCCATGGCGAGCATCGAGAGAAGTGTCGACTTGCCGACGCCAGAACCGGCGAAGATGCCGAGGCGCTGGCCATGGCAAAGCGGCGAGAAGATATCGACGGCGCGTACGCCGGTCTTGAAGCCCTTGTCGACGCGCTTTCGGGTCATCGACGGCGGCGCGGTGTTGGAGATGGAACGGCGATCGAGCCCTTCGGTGATCGGACCCAGACCATCGATCGGCTCGCAGAGCGAATTGATGGTCCGGCCGCACCAGCTGTCGGAGGGAGCGATGCGGAATGCACCCTTGCGGATGACGGTATCGTGGATGCCGATCGGCTCGCCCGGCTCGATCGGGCAGACATAGGCGAGATCCGGTTCGACGCGGACAACCTCGCCGAGATGAATGCCGGTTGCCGACTTGTGCGCCACGAATTCGCCAAGGCGCACATGCCTGGAAAGACCTGTAACCGTGTAGTGGCCCGCCGCGATGGTCTGCACATGGCCGCCATGGGCCACGGAAAATTCGGGCTTCGTATAACGGGCGGCGAGAGCGGCGAGATGCTCGAGCTTGGGCGAAAGTGCTTCTTTTGTCAGCGGCACGGTGTTCATGTCTCAGACCTTCCGCTTAGCGGCTGCCACCAAGCGTCTTGATCGCCTCGTTGAACGAGTTTTCGCTATCGGTCGTCAGCGATGCGATGCTTTCGAAGGCGCGGTTGACCTCGATCAACTGGGTGATCTCGCGCATCGCGTTGACGTTGGAATTCTCCAGATAACCTTGCTCGACGCCGACGTTGAAGCGGTCGGTAACGGCGCGCGGCGTTTCCGTGGTCATGACGCCGCTGTTCTCATAGCGCAGGTAACCCTTGGAGATATCGGCCTCAAACAGACCGATAGAGCCAACCTGGCGGTTGCCTTGATAGATACCGCCGTCGGCGCCGACCTTCGGCTCGCCGCCGGCCGTGTTGAGGATGATCGGCGCGCCGCCGGCATCGAGAACGGGATAGCCACGGATCGAAACCAGCTCGCCGGTGTCCTTCATCGTGAAGCGGCCGTCTTTGGTCAGAACCTGACCGGCCGGCGTGTCGAGTGAGAACCAGGCGTCGCCCTTGATGGCGAAGTCCAGCATGTTGCCGGTGTGCTGCAGCTCGCCGGTATCGCCAGAGAGATAGTCATTACCCTGCGAAACGAAGGCAACCTTGGCATTCAGCTTGTTGTCGGTGTTGCTGAGGATCTGGTTGAACTTCACTTCCGTGCCGCGGAAACCCGTCGTGTTCACGTTTGCCATGTTGTCCGCGATGGTCGTCAAACGCTTTTCGAGTGCCATCTGTGATGACAGAGAAACATAAAGACCGGATTGCATCGGGGTAAGCTCCTGGCATTGGCGATGAACGGTACGAAGATCGGGTTCCCTGGTGTGCGACCCGATTTCCGCTGAGGCGGCATCTCAGAAACGGGCGTAGTTCGCCCATTCGTCATCTCCAATCTGACAGCAGTTCCTTGTGCGAAACTGGCACGCGAAAATCCTGTCAGCGGGGACAACCATCAGCCTCACGCAAGCCAGCAACCCTATCCCATCAGCTGAAAATAACGATCAGGTGTGACTGACGATGAATATCATTATCGGATTTGTGATTACGATCGGCTGCATCATCGGCAGCTTCATGGCCATGGGTGGCCATCTCGAAGCGCTATTTCAGCCGTTCGAGCTTGTTATCATCGGCGGCGCCGGTCTCGGCAGTTTCATCATGGGTAATCCCATGAAAGTCGTGAAGGATTCGGGCAAGGCGCTCGGTGAAGCCTTCAAGCATACGGTTCCGAAGGAACGCAATTATCTCGATACGCTCGGTGTGCTCTACTCGCTGATGCGCGACCTGCGCACCAAGTCGCGCAACGAAATCGAAGCGCATATCGACAACCCGGCCGAATCCTCGATCTTCCAGACCGCCCCGACGGTGCTGAAAAACAAGGAGCTGACGGCGTTCATCTGTGACTACGTCCGCCTGATCATCATCGGCAATGCCCGCTCTCACGAGATCGAGGCGCTGATGGACGAAGAAATCAACACCATCCTGCACGACAAGCTGAAGCCCTATCACGCGATCCAGACCATGGGTGACGCGTTCCCGGCTATCGGTATCGTCGCGGCCGTTCTCGGCGTTATCAAGGCCATGGCGCACATCAACGACTCGCCCGAAGTTCTCGGTCACCTGATCGGTTCGGCGCTTGTCGGTACCTTCCTTGGTATTCTTCTCTCTTACTGCGTCTGCTCGCCGATCTGCTCACAGATCAAGATCGTTCGTTCCAAGCAGCACCGTCTCTATGTCATCGTGAAGCAGACGCTGCTCGCCTACATGAACGGCTCGGTGCCGCAGGTTGCTCTCGAATACGGCCGCAAGACGATCTCGGCTTACGAGCGTCCGTCGATCGATGCAGTCGAGCAGGAAATGATGAACCCGGGTGGCGAGAACAAGGCGGCCTAAGCGACCATGAACAACGTTGCACTAGAGAAACCGGCAATGAATGCCGCACTGTTGGCCAAGCTTACTGGCCGTCTCGGCGACAAGGCGACCATCGACAAACTCTGTGCCGCCTTTGCGGACGTCTACATCGAATTCATGCCCGACATCTTCAAGAGCGAGACGGGCCTCGAAGTGACGATCGGCTATCTCGGCTGCGATTCCGGCTACAAGAACGACCTGATTGCCGATCTCGGCGCCAACTCGACACTCGTCGATGCAACGCTGCGCAACTGGTCACAGGATATCACGCTTTCCTGCGGCAACGGCTTCATCATCACACTGATGGAAAGCCTGCTGGGTGCCGCACCCGAAACGATCGAGCAGCCAGCCGACCGTCTGCTTTCGGTGATCGAGCTGGAACTAGGCGTCATGGTGTTCGACAAGATCGCCAGCGTGCTGCGTTCCGCAGTCAACGCGCCTGGCGGCTTCGAGCCGATGTTGGAACTGCCGCATGCACTGGAAAACCGCGCAAAGCCTTCCGAAGACAAGCCGGACGAATTTGCGGCGGCGATCAACATGTCGATCACACTTGCCGGGATGACGTCGGAATTTTCGCTGATCGTGCTGCAGTCGGCGCTGCTCAAGACGCAGATTTCGGCGCCGAAGGCGAAGAGCCAGTCGTCGAAGTCCTCGGAATGGGCCGAGCAGATCGGGCACCAGGTCCGCCGCTCGCATGTGACGCTCGAAGCCAAGATCCGCCTTCAGGATCTGACGCTGCGCACGATTTCCAAGCTTGCTGCCGGCGATGTCATTCCGTTCCGCGACGAGCAGGATGTCCGCGTCGAAGTCAGCGCCAACAGCAAGGAATTGTATGTGTGCGAGTTCGGGCGTTCCGGCGAGAATTATACCGTCCGGGTGAAGGATACGATGAGCTCCGACGACGAGCTCATCCGTCACTTAATGAATTAATCGGTTCCCGCCATTTTGGCTGCCACGGCAGCTTGAGGCAAGTTTCAACTGGAATAGTGATTTCATGGCTACGAAGAAAACACAGCAGAACGACGATCTGTCATTGGAGCTTCCGGGCAACGAGGCTGACCTCGATCAGGCGATCGATGATCTTCGCGGGGTCCTGAAGCAGGATTCCGACGGCGGCCTTGCTGATTTCGGCGGCGACACCGACGCATTTAGCACGGGCACGGATCTTTCGGCATTCGGCGACTTCGGTGGCGAAGACGAAGCAGCTCCGGCATTTGGCGGCGGTGATTTCGGCGGCGACTCGGATTTCGGTGATACCGGTTTCTCGGCATCGAGCGGCGAACCTGCTCCACTTGGCAGCGCGCTGTCTTCGAATTTCGAACTGATCATGGACATTCCGATCGATGTCCAGATCATGCTGGGAAGCAGCCGCATGCAGGTTTCCGGCCTGATGAACCTCAACGAGGGCGCAACGATCGCGCTCGACAAGAGGATCGGCGAGCCGGTTGATATCATGGTGAATGGCCGCAAGATTGCACGTGGCGAGATCACCGTTCTTGAGAATGACGACACGCGTTTCGGCGTTAAACTGATAGAAGTTTTAAGTACCAAAAAAGCCTGATCCCGGTTTTAGGGACGGAGAGGTTAGACCATGATGGACTTTGACGATTTCAGCGGCGCCATTGCCGGGAAACCGTTGACCCAGGCTGAAAAGGCAGCGGCTGTTCTTCTCGCAATGGGAAAGGGCGTCGCTGGCCGGCTGTTAAAATATTTCACGCAGGCTGAGTTACAGACGATCATCTCTTCGGCGCAGGCGCTTCGCGCGATTCCGCCGGATGAACTGCTTGGCCTCGTTGCCGAATTTGAGGACTTGTTCACCGAAGGCGCAGGCCTGATGGACAATGCCAAGGCAATCGAGAGCATTCTTGAAGAAGGCCTCACCCCCGACGAAGTCGACAGCCTGCTCGGACGCCGCACGGCGTTCCAGGCCTATGAGACATCGATCTGGGACAGGTTGGGCGAAGGCGACCCGGCCTTCATCGGCAAGTTCCTGCTGCGCGAACATCCGCAGACCATCGCCTATATCCTCTCCATGATGCCGTCGTCGTTCGGCGCCAAGGTGCTGATGCAGTTGCCCGACAGCCGCCGCGCCGACATCATGAACCGTACCGTCAATCTCAAGACCGTCAGCCCCAAGGCGGCGCAGATCATCGAAAAGCAGGTTATGACGCTGCTGGCCGAGATCGACGCCGAGAAGAATTCGAGCGGCTCCAACAAGGTCGCCGAGCTGATGAACGAGATGGACAAGCCGCAGGTCGATACGCTGCTCACCTCGCTCGAATCGATCAACCGCGAAGCGGTCAACAAGGTTCGTCCGAAGATCTTCCTCTTCGAGGATCTGCTCTACATGCCGCAGCGCAGCCGCGTCATGCTGCTCAACGACATCTCGGCGGACATTCTGACGATGGCTCTGCGCGGCGCTCCTCCGGAGATCCGCGAATCGGTTCTCGCTTCGATCAGCCCGCGCCAGCGCCGCATGATCGAATCGGACCTGCAGAGCGGCACCGCCGGCATCAATCCGCGCGAAATCGCGATTGCCCGGCGCGCTGTTGCCCAGGAAGCGATTCGTTTGGCCAATTCCGGCCAGATTCAGCTCAAGGAAACCGAGGGCGAGGCTTCGGCGGCGGCCTAAGCCATCGGAGCTGTTGACAAATCTCTGCTCCTGGCGCTGCGCGGTTGATCGCCATGCCCCGGGGGACTACCCTTCGAACATCAGGCCGCGATCTGTCGCGGCCTTTTGCGTTCAGGGAGTGCGGCTGACTTGGCTGACGATGACGACAAGGACAGCAAAACAGAAGCCCCGACAGGCAAAAAGCTGTCGGACGCTGCCGAGAAAGGTAATACGCCTTTTTCGCGCGAGGTGCCGATCTTTGCCACTGTTCTCGCAACCTATGTCTATCTGACGTTCTACCTGCCGGACGGTATCAGTACGGTCAGCGAGCAGTTACGCGATATTTTCGAGCAACCGGACCAGTGGAAGATCGAGACCGGGCCGGATGCGCTGTCGCTTTTTGTCCATCTTGGCTGGGTGAGCGCCGTATTGTTGACGCCGGCCATGCTGCTTTTCATGTCGTTCGGCCTGATCGCCTCGCTCAGCCAGAACCTTCCCAGCCTGGTTCTCGAGCGCATTCGTCCGCAGTTCTCGCGCCTGTCGCCGGCCAAGGGCCTGTCGCGCATGTTCAGCCTGCCGGGCCTGATCGAATTCGGCAAATCCCTGTTCAAGGTCGTCATCGTCGGCATCGTCATGTTCTTCGTGCTGAAGAGCGAATATTTCAGCTCGATCGACTCGATGTTCTCGGACCCGCAGACGTTCTTCGATCGGGCCATGACGATCATGCGCAAGATCGTGCTGATCGTGCTCTTTGCAACCGCCTTTGTTGCCATCGCCGACTTCTTTTGGACGCGCCATCACTGGTTCAGCGAATTGAAGATGACGCGCCACGAAGTGAAGGAAGAAAACAAGCAGTCGCAGGGTGACCCCTTCGTCAAGGGACGCCAGCGCTCCCTGATGCGCGACCGCGCCCGCCGCCGCATGATCGCCAATGTGGAGCGCGCGACGATGGTGATCGCCAACCCGACCCACTTTGCCGTGGCGCTGCGCTATGTGCGCGAAGAAAACGACGCGCCTGTCGTCATTGCCAAGGGTCAAGACCTCATTGCGTTGAAAATCAGAGAGATAGCCGAGAAGAACGGAATCCCGGTTTTCGAAGATCCGCCGCTTGCACGCTCCATGTTTGCGCAAGTCTCGATAGATAGTGTCATCCCGTCAGTCTTCTACAAGGCCGTCGCGGAGCTCATCCACCGGGTGTATGCCGCACAAGCCAAGAACAAGCGGGTCAGATAAGTCGAATGAAGAAATGCCCTTACTCCTCGCAGCGTGAAAGAATTCTTGCTGAGGCGATCAGCCCGGTTGCAACGGAGCTTCGGCTTCTTGACGCCTCCGATCTGATTTCGCTGCTGCGATTCGAGTATTACGGCAATCTCGCCGATCTGGTGGCGTCCGCTGCCGAGCTGTTTTTCCACCCGGGCACCGTGAATTTCGGCCTTGGCGGCAATTATACGCTGGAATGGGGCGGCAAGCCCGAAGTCGTGCTCGATCTGGAGATCAAGCCGCGCGGCGTCACTGTCTACGCACAGCTGACGCTTGCCGAAGACCATGCCGGCATCGAGATCAACCACATCGCCTTCCAGGATCCGTCCGCTGATCCGGACGAGAACACGGCGTATCTGGAGCGCAGCCTCAACGAGTCGCGCTATAACGTGCGTCCGGCGCTTCACGCCCTCGCAGGCTAGTCCTTCATCTGATCGAAACGCAGCCCGGCCGGCATGTTCGCGCCGGGCACTTCTTTCTCAGCTGATGTAGCCGAGGCGGATCGCCTTGGCGATCGCCTGGATGCGGTTGACCGAATCCAGCTTGATCGTCGCCGAGCCGAGATAGGCGTTGACGGTGTGAACCGACAGACCAAGCTTGTCGGCGATCTCTTCGCTGATGCGGCCGTCACCGGCGAGCTGCAGGCAGGCGATCTCGCGTTCGCTCAACGCTTCGGCGACTGCCGCGCGCCGCTCGTCCAGCGACAGCAGGTCCATCATGATATGGCTGCTGCGGCCGTGGAGCTCGATGATCGTATCGCTGCCGGGCTCCATGTAGTCGCCGACGAAGACCACGTAGCCGTTACCGTTGGCGCCAAGGCGCACCGGGAAGGCCATGCCCGAGAACGGCAGCAGGCCGTCCTTCAGGCGCGTCATGAACGGCGCAAAGGCTGCGGGGCCCGGAGCGGCGCGGTCGTGCCCACCGGCCCATGTCAGCGGTAACAGAGACTTGTCGATATGTTCGAGCAGGACGTCACCGTAGGCATCGACGAAGGCCTTCGCGGCCCCGCTGGATGGTCCCCAGTTCTCAAGCTCGCAGACGAGCCGCTGCTTGGCCGGTACGCCCGATCCGCTGACGCGGTAGACGCCGAAATTCTGTGCGTCGGCCATCTTCTGCATGGCGACCAGGCGCGGAAACAGATCCGAACGGCTGGATACCCTGCTCATCCGCATCGATCTTATCTGCTCTGCATTTCCCATCGTTCTGGTTGACGTCTGCCCCATGTATCCCTCTCAGACCAGACTGTTCCTGACCGCAAATGCAATCGCTTCGGACCGCGTCTTGGTGGCGGTCTTACGCATCACGCTTGTGATGTAGTTGTTGATCGTGTTGCGCGAGATGCCGAGGATCATCGCGATCTCGTCGCTGGTCTTGCCCTCGGCAATCCAGAACAGGCATTCGAGTTCGCGTTCGGTCAGTTCGAAATCGCGGTCGGCCTTGGTACCGCCGCAGCGCAGGAAGCTTGCGAAGTATCCGGCAAGCAGACCAACGTCGCGAAGACGCTCGGGCGACAGGATGAAGCCGTCGTCGAACAGGAACATCAGCGACAGGCGGGAACGCCCGACATTGAAGGAGAGCGAGCAATACTGCCGGCTGGCGCCATCAGGCACATCGGCACTGTCGGGCAGCAGAGCGAAACTCGGCTGGAAAAGCTGCATCGACTTCTCGAGCTCGGTCGTGCGCGAGTAACCGCCGACGATGGCGCTGGCCAGGTCCTTGACGAGATCGAAGGGCCAATCGGAGGACACGATGAAATCCAGGCCCTCTTCTTGCACAAGGTCTGAGCGGGCAAGCAGATAGTGGGAGGCGCCAACATAATCGGTCAGCGTGCGCATCGCAGGTTGCATCCGGCCGGTTTCTGCGATCTCGCCGAGCTGTTTGATCAGCTCGTCGCGCGAACACAGGCTAGAGGCCTGAAGGCCAATGAAATTCGCCGTCTGATTTTCGCCCTTAAGCGACTGCAATATATGCATATCCATAGGCAGCGTCCTGCGGCTGAAACCAATCTCTGCAAATGCACTAACTGCGCAGGTCCAACGCCGGCCCACGGCAACCCTTACACGAATCACTCAAGCCTAGGCGAAGCGCTCTAAACCGCCATCTCCGAGTTCTGGGGATTTACTCTTGCCGCATTCCATGCGCTGATTCGCAGGCAGTGATCGCTCGATTAATTTCTAGTAAAACTAAATTGATTCTCCGCTTGCCGCAACACAATTCGCGCCTTACGCGAGCGAAGAAAAGACCAAATATCGCACTAATATATAATGTATATCCACTGAAACGTATAATCATCAGCAAAAATTGCAATAACAACTCTAAACATACTTGAAATATCTCCAGATTAACTCTTTCGATATTCTTGTGTATTTCCACATATCACGCAATCAAGAGTATATGCTTTGCCTGGGGATTAAGGCCATTTTGCCACAATCGGACAAAATGTGTTCTGCTTGCGCCACGGACGCATTCCCCCAAAAAAGGTCAGTCAAGCTGACGGACCGGCATGGGACGACCAACACATCCTGCGGACAAAGAAAAAGGCCGGTTGCCCGGCCTTTGATCTTACGCGGCGTTGTCGACCGCCCATTTTCTGAGGATTTTCGCAGCGCGCTCCTCGTTGATCTCGACCATTCGCGACAGCTTGCGCTCCGGGCCTTCCTTGACGCGGCGATTGAAGTTGCCGTCGTCGTCGCCGAGGCTGAGAAGATCCTCCGTGCTGTCGAAGCCGAAGTCCGAGCCAAAGCCGTCCATGAGGGCACCTCCGCCGCCGGCTGCACCGGCTGGTGCGAAGTCGGGCAGTTCGAGACCGGCCGATTCCTGCGAGCTGTCGCCGATGACCCCTGCCCCACCGACACCGATCGTGCGAGCCAGCGGACGCATGCCCATCCAGACCACGATAAAGGCGACACCCAGGAAGGCCAGCGAATTGATGATCGTCGCGAGGTTGCGGCTCAGCATGTCGAGGATGCGGACACCGCCGGAGGTACCATCATCCAGAAGCTGGTTTTCGAGGAAGTCCATTGCCGTCACAGTGACGACGTCGCCGCGGTTCGCGTCTATACCTGCTGCCGACGAGACAATGCTCTTCATTTCAGCGAGATAGGCGTCGATCTTGGCCTGGTCAGCGGGCTCGCCGACCATCTTTGCAATGCGGCCCTTGTTCACGACAACAGCGATGGACAGTTTCTCCATCTTGTAGCTGTTGCGGGTCGTGGCCGTGGTCTTGCTGTTGATTTCGTAGTTGGTCTGCTCTTCCTTCTTGTCCGACTTGTCTTCCGACTGCGGACCTGCGGTACCGCCAGCCTCAGGTGCGGCCTGAGGAACATTCTGCTCGACCGTCGTCGCGTTATCGGACTGCTTCTGGGAAGACTGGTTGGCTTCCTTGGTGGTCCGGACGGAGCGCTCGACCTTGGATTCCGGATCGTATGTCGTTTCCTGGATCTGCTGCGCGTCGGTGTTCAGGTTTGCCGTGACGCTGGAGCGGAAGTTGTCCATGCCGAGGAAGGGTGCGAGGGCCTTATCGATATTGGATTCGACTTCCTGCTGAACGTTCTGGACGATCCCGAGAGAACGATTAAGCGAGTTGTTGCCGGCCTCGTCGCCGGATGCCAGCAACTGGCCCGTGGAATCGAGAATAGTGACGTCATCGACGTCGAGCCCCGGCACGGCCGAAGCGACGAGGTGACGGATAGAGCTCGCAGCGCTTCGACCCGCCGTAGCGCTTGCACGGATCATAACGGAAGCCGTCGGCTTCTGCTCGGCTTTACGGAAGTTTCCGACCTCCGGCATGACGATGTGGACGCGGGCGGCATTGATGCCCGAGATCGACTGGATGGTGCGACCGATTTCACCTTCAAGCGCGCGAACGCGGGTGACTTCCTGCATGAACGACGTCAGGCCGAGCGAGCCGACCTTGTCGAACAGCTCATAGCCGGCATTGGCGCTGTTCGGCAGACCGCGTTCGGCCAGCAACAGACGGGCCTTGCCCGTCATCCCAGCCGGAACGGTGATGCTCGAGCCGTCGGTGCCGACTTCGAAAGACATGTTGTTTTCGGCCAGCGCCATGCTGATCTGATTGAGATCGGGGCTGTCGAGACCTACGTAAAGGGTTTCCTGGGCAGGCTTATTAACAAAAAGAGCCGCAGCCAAAACAATTGCTATTGAAAGAACACCTACACCCGCAAGCGCCAGCAAGCGGGTCCGGCCTAGCGAACCGAGGTTCTTCATGACCTGAACTAATTGATTTAACAGATTCATTCTGTTCTCGCACGATCCGTCAAAGACAAAACAGGCTTATTGCCTCATTCCTTGATAGAGACCGAAACTTGTGCGAGCGTTTCGTCAGGGCATGCTTGGAAGGCAGAGACTAGAAAAAGTCGAAGTCGCCTGCTGCCTTGCTGAGAGGCTGAGAATGGCCGTGGCGGGTGCCGCCACCGAGTGCCTTCTGCATCTCTGCAAGCTTCACGAGGCTGAGTGCCGTCGCAACATCGACGGTCCAGTTCTGCGGGATTTCTCCGGTGATCGTGTCGATGAATTCGGCAAGGCCGCGGGTCTTTTGGACAGCGAGATCGATGCCCTGCATCACCTTCATGCTGTCAGGGGCGTTCAATATGTCTGCGCCGCCGATTTCGAGGAGCTGCGGCTCGATACGTTCAATGAGATATGCAACATCATGCAGCTCAGAAACGATGCGCATGAGAAGGTCCGGCAACGCCTCCAATGGCGAGGGCGGTTCAATGGGGGCGCTAAAAGTCATATAAAAATCCTCGGTATCAGAAAAACTCGATACTAGTTTCAACCGGTTTCGGCGGAGCAGCAGGACGCTGTTCGAGAGCCACAGTCTTTTGCGTTTCAGCACCAGTCAGCGGGTATTGACGGGCACGGCCGGAAACCGGCCAGAATTCCAGCTTGCGGCCATGGTCGCCGCCGGTGCTGGAACCGACCACGGGGATTCCTTCGTCCCTCAGGAACTGCGCGGCAAAAGCGGCATTCTGCTCGCCGACATTGGAGAAGGTCGAGATGGTCTTCGCCCCTCCAAAGATCTTGGCCTCAAGGCGGTCGCGGCGCGCGCCCTGCTTCAGAAGGCCGTTGATCAGCAATTCCATCAGATGCACGCCGTAGCGCGTCGCATCCCCGCCGGTCATCGGCGTATTTCCGGTCCCCGGCAGAAGGAAATGGTTCATACCGCCCACTCCTGCCACTGGATCCCGCAGGCAAGCAGCCACGCACGAGCCAAGAATGGTCGTCAGAACCGCGTTCGGATCATTCAAGACTTTCCATTCGCCTTGGATAATGTGGACACGGCGGGCTGCTGCCTCGACTGTCATTTCAGTGCTCCGAACACGGCTTCAATGGCCGCTTTCATCTTTTCGATGGTGAACGGCTTTGCCAGCACGTTGTTGGCTCCGAGGGCTGCGGCCTTCGTGACCAGCGCGCGGTCGCCCTGCGCCGTCAGGATGATGAACGCTGCCTTCTTGGTGGCCGGGTTGGTGCGCACGGCCTGCAGCAGACCGAGACCATCCATCTTCGGCATGTTGAAGTCCGAGATGACCAGGTGGTGCGGCTGCTGGGCCATGATCTTCATGCCCTGTTCGCCGTCGCCAGCAGAGGTGATCTGCTTGAAACCGAGCTGGGTCAGCGCATCGCTGAGCAGCAGGCGGCTGGTGACCTGATCGTCAACGATCAGAACCTTAATTTTCTCCGCTATCGACATTATTCTGTCCCTTCCTTCCGGGCGGCTGTCATTTTCAGTATTTCTTCGCCGATCGCATTCAGTGGCAGCTGATGCTCAACGGCGCCAAGCTCATAGGCAACACGGGGCATTCCGTAGACCACGCAGGTCTTTTCGTTCTGACCGATGGTGCGTGCGCCAGCATGGCGCATTTTCAGCAGGCCAGCCGCGCCATCGCGGCCCATGCCTGTCAGGATCACGCCGACCGAGTTACGGCCGGCAAGTTCTGCGACGGAATCGAACAGCACATCGACAGAAGGGCGATGGCCATTGACAGGGTCGCGTTCGACGAGCCGGCAGTGCGGCGCCGAGACATTGGCGACCTGCAGGTGTCGTTCACCTCCTGGTGCCAGATAAATCTTGCCAATTTCCAAACGGGCGCCGTCCGTCGCCTCTTCGACCACAGGGGCGCAGAGGCGATTCAGCCGTTCGGCGAAGCTTTTGGTGAAGGTCGGCGGCATGTGCTGGGTGATGACGGTGGGCGGGCAATTGGCCGGGAATTTCTGCAGCACGGCAATCAGCGCCTCGACGCCGCCGGTCGATGAGCCGACCGCGACGATCTTGCGGCCGACGCGGAAATCGGCAACTGCCGGCGGCGCGACGGGAGCCGCGGCCGGGCGCTGGGTGAACTGGCGCTGGGTGCGGGCCGCAGCCTTGACCTTTTCGGCGAGATCGCCGAACGGGCGCAGATCGCCGGGCGCCGGCTTTCCGATGCAGTCGAACGCACCGATCTCGAGGGCTGCGAGGCTCGCCTCGGCACCGCGATGCGTCAGGGTCGATACCATGATCACCGGCATCGGACGCAGGCGCATGATCTTCTCGAGGAAATCGAGGCCGTTCATGTTCGGCATTTCGATGTCGAGCGTGACGACATCGGGATTAAGCTTCTTGATCGCCTCGCGGGCTTCGAGCGCATCGCCGGCCTGACCGATGACGCTGACATCCGGATCGGCGCTCAGCACAGCCGTAATCAGGCCGCGCATGGTCGGTGAATCATCGACGACGAGGACCCTTGCAGGAGCACTCATGCCTTCCTCCCAACACCCTTCGTGGTGTAGCGGTAGGTGGTGATACCGATATTGTCGAAGACATTCTTGGCGTCACCGGACACGCGCTCGGAATGGCCAATGTAGAGATGGCCACCCTCCGGCAGAAGCTCGGCGAAACGGGACCAGATCTTCATCTGCGTCGGCTCATCGAAATAGATCACCACGTTGCGGCAGAAGATGACGTCGAACTTGCCCTTGAAGGGCCACTGCGCCATCAGGTTCAATTCATTGTAGGTGATGAGGCGCTTGACGCGGTCATCGACCTGGAATTTGCGGCGGCCCTGGATATCGACTTCCGAGAACCACTGCTTGCGCATGGCGGGAGACACCGTTTCCAGCGCGCTCTCGTCGTAGGCGCCCTGGCGGGCAATCGCCAGGATCTTCGGATCGATATCGGTCGCCAGGATCTTGAAGTCGTAGTCGGCGATATTGGGCATCATCGCCAAAACCGTCAGCGCGATCGAATAGGGCTCCTGACCATCCGACGAGGCAGCCGACCAGATGCGAACGCGGCCGCCCATCTTTGCGCGATGCAGGAGCTCCGGCAGGACGTTGTCGCGCAGATGATCAAAGTGATGGTTCTCGCGGAAGAAACGCGTGAAATTGGTCGTCAGATGCGACAGCATTTCACGGCGCGGCGCAGCACCCGAGGGCGAAGCCACCAGAGAACAGTATTCACGGAAACCCGACAGGCCAAGGCTGCGGATATGCTTTGACAGGCGCGAATAGACGAGCGACGCCTTCGTTTCGTTGAGAAAGATCCCCGCGTCCGAGTAGATCATGGCGGCGATCTCCGAGAGGTCGCGGCGGGTCAGCGGATATTCGCCGCTCGCCAGAACCTCGTCAGGACTTCCCTGCCGCACATCTTTTGCACTCATTACGGTCATGCGGCTTCGCTTTCGGCTTCCGGGAAGAGGGCTTCAAGTTCGATAAGGCAGATCATCCGCTTGTCGATCGCCAGGATGCCACGGGCAAACTGGCGCTGGATATCGGATGAGATTTCAGGCGTCGGCTGAATGTTTTCATCCGTCACCGTCAGAATGTCTGACACGGCATCGACCAGCAGACCGACGACCTTCCGTTTGACCTGCGCCACGATAATGACGTGGCGGGCCGACGGTACGGTCGCCCTCATTCCGAGGCGGGCCGACAGATCGATGATCGGCAAGACCGCGCCACGAAGATTGATGACACCCTTCATGTAGCCGGGCGCATGCGGCATTTCTGTCGCAGGCGTCCATCCGCGAATTTCGCGGACCGACATGATATTCACGCAAAATTCCTGGTCACCGATGCGGAAGGCGATGAGTTCGCTATCCCCTTGGTTCAGATTTTTCACGCCGTAGGACATTGTCTTAACCTGCCGCCGCCAAGGAGATTTCTTGCTTCAGGGCCTGACCGCGCGATGCGCCGACCACCGCATCGACATCGAGGATGAGCGCTACGCGGCCATCTCCGAGGATCGTTGCAGCCGCGATACCCGGAACGTGGGTATAGTTGGCTTCCAGGCTCTTGATGACCACCTGGCGCTGACCCTGGATGGCATCGACCATCAGAGCGCGCTGGCCGCCACCTTCGGATTCCACCAGCAGGGCGACACCTTCGACAGGATTTGCCTGGGTGGCGCGGAAGTTGAGGATCCGGCCCACATCCACCAGCGGGCAGAAGGAGTTGCGGATCGAGATCAGGCGATGGCTCGCACCGAAGGAGTGGATCGCAGCGGCTTCCGGCTGGAGCGTCTCGACGATTGCCGTCAGCGGCACGACCAGCGTCTGGCCGGCGACCGTGACGACCATGCCGTCGAGGACGGCGAGCGTCAGCGGCAGGCTCATCGTGAAGACCGATCCATGGCCCGGCTTCGAGGTGATGTTGATGCGGCCGCCGAGCGCCTGGATCGAGCGCTTGACGACGTCCATGCCGACGCCGCGGCCGGAGATATCGGAGATCTTGTCGGCCGTGGAGAAGCCCGGCAGGAAGATCAGGTTGTCGATTTCTTCATCCGACAGGTTGGCATCGGCCGGGATCAGCTCGTTGGCAATTGCCTTCTGCTTGACCTTTTCGCGGTTGATGCCGGCGCCGTCGTCGGCGAGTTCGATCAGGATGCGGCCCGAACGATGCTTTGCCGTCAGGCGAACCGTGCCTTCCGGATTCTTTCCGAGCGCCGTGCGCTTCTCCGGGCTTTCGACGCCGTGGTCGACTGCGTTACGGATCATGTGCGTCAGCGGTTCGGCAAGCTTGTCGATAACCGTCTTGTCGACTTCGGTGTTCTCACCTTCGGTGATCAGGCGGATCGACTTGCCGGTCATGTCGGCGATTTCGCGGACGATACGCGACATGCGCTGGAAGACTGGCTTTACCGGCTGCGCGCGGATCGCCATGACCGAGTCCTGGATCTCGCGGGTGAGCTGCTGCAGCTCCTCGAGGCCCATGTTGACGGCAGACGTACCGGTCGCGTCGTTTTCGATGACACTCTGCGAGAGCATCGCCTGATTGATGACGAGCTCGCCGACGAGGTTGATCAGGCGGTCGACGCGATCGAGATCGACGCGGATCGTCTGGCCGGCGCTGGCGGCAGCGGCGTTGTTCTGGGCAGCGGCTGCGGCAGCAGCGCTGGCAGCGGCGGCCGATTCCTTCTTCTCGACGCGGGAGGCGGCAGCAGCCATTTGCGTGACGTTGGAAGCCGTCTCGGCGGCGGCAACAGCAGCAGCGGCATCCGACTTTGCCGTTTCGGCAGGTGCTTCAGCGCCTTCGTCGAGAACGGAGAGATCGAAGGGAACCGGCACCATCGGCAGTTCGTCGTTGGAAGCTTCGGCGGCCTTGGCGTCTTCGACAGGGGTGATCGTCAGATCGCAATCCCACTCGGCAAATTCGAAGACGGTACGGATGGCGTCTTCACCCTTGTCCGTGCGGAGCGTAACGTTCCAGAAGAAATAGGCCGCTTCCGGGTCGATCTCGTCGATGCCGACGAGAGCGTCCGTGTTGCAGTAGATGCTCATCTCGCCGAGGCGGGAAAGATCGCGCAGCAGGAGGGTAGCGTCGTTACCCTTCGAGTAGAGATCCGAGCGCGGCTTGAAGACGATCTCGTAGGCCGGAAGATCGGAACCGGTTTCTTCTTCATCGCCGAAATCGCCGAAGGAGAACGGGATCGGCTGGAAGCCGCTGTCGTCGGTCGGTACGGGCGCTGCAGCAACCGGTGCCGGAGCGGGCTTTGCGGCAGGCTTCGGGGCCGGAGCTTCGGCAGCAGCGGCGGCCGACGGCATTTCACCGTGCGCCAGCGCTTCAAGTTCCTTCACCAGGCCGCGGCTGCGCGTTTCGTCGACGCTGCCGCCGTCGCGGGCAGCGTTGGTCAGATCCGCCAGAACGTCGGCCGACTTCAGCATGACCTTCAGGACGTCCTGGTTGGGCTCAAGCTTGTTGGAACGAACGCAATCAAGTGTAGTCTCGAACACATGGGCGAAGGCGACGAGATCGTCCAGACCGAAGGCGCCAGCGCCGCCCTTGATCGAGTGGACGGCACGGAACACCGCGTTGACGGTTTCCGGATCGCGATCGCCATCATTCAGTTTCAGCAGACCGGATTCCAGTTCGGCGAGCTGTTCCTCGCACTCCTGAAAAAAGATCTCTTTGATTTCGTTCATATCCATAGGAGAAGTTCCTGGGTTTAAGCGGTTACACGCTCAATGGCATCGATCAACTTGGCAGGGTCGAAAGGCTTGACGATCCAGCCTGTCGCACCGGCCTGGCGGGCACGGTTCTTCTTTTCAGCGTCGCTTTCGGTGGTCAGCACCAGGATCGGAATCGCACGGTACTTTTCGTTGCGGCGAACGCCTTCGATGAAGCCAAAACCGTCGAGACGCGGCATGTTGATGTCGGTGACGATGACGTCAGGGTTGGATTCTTCGAGGACTTCGAGGCCCTCGACGCCGTCTTCCGCCTGGATCGTCTCGAAGCCCGCATTGTTGAGCGTCACGAGAAGCATGTTTCGGATCGTCCGTGAGTCATCCACGGTAAGCACTTTTTTCTTCATTGCCGGATCTCCTTGGCAAGCAGGTGGTCTACATCGACGCCGACCAGCTGCATGGTTTTTTCGAATGCATCAGACATCTTCGAGAAGCTGAACGACAGCTTGTCCTGATCCCAGGTCTTCTCTGCTGCCAGCAATACCTGCGTGCACAGACCGCCGACCCGCTCGACGCTGGACGCATCGATAACGATGTCGCTACCGCGCATTGCAAGAAGCTTGTCGCGCAGTGGCGCCGCTTCATTGAGGTCGAGTATCGCTGCAAGATTAAGCGTCTTGCCGCTCTTCTTCGCTGCCATCAGCCTGTCCTTGTTTCCTTGTGTCCCGCTCTCGAATGCGAGCGGCCCTCATATTCAGATAGGTTAGTAAACATTCCGCCCTCCGAGGCCTGAAACCTGGCGGGAAAAACCGAAATCTTCGTTGTCGTATTGCTCGTCGAGCGTCACCGGCCGGGCGGCGATCTCGACACGCGGCTGGACCGCCGGACGGGCGATCTGCTGGCGCACCGGCTGCGCATTTTCGCGAGCGATACGGAATTCGCGGATCGTCTGGCCGAGCTCCAGGATGACGGTATGCAGATGGTCGGCGCCATCGGCCGAATTGCGGGCAACGCCTGCGCTTGCCGCAACATCGGCCCCGAGGCTTTTCACGTCACCGGTCAGCGCATCGAGGCTCGCCGCATGCTCACCTGTGTTTGCTGCAATCGTGGTGATCGCCTCGTTGATGCCGGTGACCTGGCGGACGATGCTGCCGATCGAATCCTGCGTGCGGCCGACCATCTGTACGCCGGCATCGACCTGCGCCTTGGTGGTAGAGACCAGCGTCTTGATTTCACGGGCTGCTTCCGCCGAACGTTGCGCCAGAGCCCGGACTTCCTGAGCGACGACGGCAAAGCCGCGGCCGGAGTCACCGGCACGCGCCGCTTCGATACCGGCATTGAGCGCCAGAAGGTTGGTCTGGAAGGCAATCTCGTCGATCGTGCCGATGATCTGGCCGATCTTTTCCGCCGACTGCTCGATATCGGCCATGGCGGATATCGCCCGGCCGACGACAGCTCCACTTTCCTCGGCGGCAACACGCGTCGAGGCTGCGGCCTGTTCGGCAGCGCGGCTTCCCGCTGCACCCTGGCGGACGCTTTCGGCGATGGCCTGCAGTGCAGCGGCCGACGACTGCAGCTCGTCAGCTTGCCCGGCAGCGCGTCCAGCAAACCCCTTCGAGACATCGGAGAGCGAGCGCGTCGATAGCTCTGCTCTCTGTGTCCGGTCGGAGATTTGCGTGAATTCTGCCTGCAGGGTGTCGAGCGCACCATTGAGAGCGGCGGCAATTTCGGCATGAGCGCCGTCAGTCTCGACAGGTGCGCGCACCGTGAGATCGCGGGCGACGAGACCGTCGATGACATCGGCGAAAATGCGGGCGACGTCTTGCTTGTCCTTGGCTCGTTGTTCCGAGAGCAGGTGTGCCTGCGATGCACGCAAAGCATTGAAGCGAAGCGACACGGCGATTTCGACATCGACCATGACCAGGCGGATGATCGCGGTCATCATCCCGGTGATTTCCCTGGCGCGACGCTTTGCACCTGGAAGCAGCGGCTTGCCGGCAAGATCGCCCGCGAGGCCCGAGATCAGATGTTCCAGCATGACGCCGTGACCGGCGACGTGCCAGCGCGGGTCGAGGCCCATCTTGCTTTCGGTATCGGACAGGACCTTGACGCGCTCGGCATAGAGACTGTCGAACCGGGCATCGGTCAGCACATCCCAGTGCGACGATTGCAGGTCGTGCAGCCGGTCGAGCTGGCGGTCGTTCTGAAAATTCTCTGCCGCATCAGGGAAAGCCTGGAAGCGCTGAAAGAGATCGCGCAGGCCGCTCTTCAGCTGGCCTTCGAGCAGCGGGCGGTGACGGCGGACAAGCTCGCATTGCTCGGCATCGAGGCCGGCAAAGCGCAGGCGGTCGCGGAGGCTGCCTGCCTGTGCGCCCTTGGCCTGATCTGATGGCATATCCTGCCGCAATGCCTGTCCCCAACAACATCCGGACCTTGTCCGGTGAAAAAACCGTTTTGCTCCATCCGACGAGCACAATGCAGGGAGGCCCTTGTCACCGGCATATGGCCGGAGAACAGGCGTCTCCCATCAACAGAAATCTGTTTCGGAAAAGAGATGGATACCGGATCGAGCCGGTACGGCGGGACGGCGTCATGCCTGGTGGGAACGAGCAACATTTCCCATTCCGACGTGTATCGCAATGTTTATGGTTAATTCCTTGCTTGAAGGTTAATGCGGATTTTAATCAGCCAAGCTTTTAAAAGCATTCCTGAGCCTACAAACGAAATAGTCCCAAGGAGTTGCAGGCATGCTACAAGTCCTGCGCAAGCTTTGTGTTATATCCCACCCTTAAGACATGACATGATGTCGTTAAGGATAGAGCAATGATTGTTCTCGGACTGGGATCCTGCCTCATCGCAATCGCTACGCTGGCCGCCGTTGCCCTGCTCGATCAAATCGAAGCACGCCGCGGCTCAAGCGATCTGCGCGTTCTCTGAAAAGCCTTTCGCTGCGGCATAGTGCGGCTTTCTGAGCTGCCCTTGTTGGCAGCCCTGCCCGGCTGATGTATGGCAGGCGCCTTAACCAGCGGAAGTACCATATGTCAGCCAGAACCGGCCTTTTCATCATTCTTGCCGTCACCTTGTGGCGCATCGTGACGTTGCATTTCGACACGACGGATTTCTTCGTCGACGAGGCGCAATACTGGTTCTGGTCGCAAAATCTCGATTTCGGTTACTACTCGAAGCCGCCAATGATCGCCTGGTTCATCCGCGCCTTCACTGCTCTCGGCGGGTCGAGCGATATCTTCTGGGTGCGTGTCGGCGGCCCGATCGTGCATGCGGCAACCGCCGTTTTGCTGATGAAGCTTGCCAAGCACTTCGTGGGGCCCGAGATCGAAGGCTGGACGGGCGCGATCTATGTGACGATGCCTGCGGTGGCGCTGTCGTCCGTGTTCTTCTCCACCGACGTCGTGCTGCTGTTCTTCATGACGATCGGCCTCTTGGCCTATGCGGGCCTGACGAAAAAGCCGTCGGTCGGCCTGGCGCTTTTGATGGGGGCGGCGTTCGGATGCTCGTTCCTATCCAAATACGCGATCCTTTTCGTCGTTCCCGGCGGGCTCATCGCCCTGCTTTTCGTGCCGGCCGCGCGTATCGCCTGGCGCGACTTCTTCATTTCCGTGGTGACGGCGCTTGTTTTTGCGGCGCCGAACCTCTGGTGGAACTTCACGCATGATGCGACCACCGTTCGCCACACCGAAGACATCGCCAAATGGGATCAGATGAAGCTCGACTTCGCCGGAGCCGGCGAGTTCTTCGCCGCACAATTCGGCGTCGTCGGACCGATCATCTTTTTCGCGATGCTCTGGGCGGCGTGGCGGATGATCAGAGGCAGAAGCGGCGAAACCGAGAAACTGCTCATCTGGTTCTCGCTGCCGGTGGTCTTCCTGATCACGCTGCAGGCTTTCGTCGCCAAGGCCGAGGCGAACTGGGGCGTCACGGCCTATGTCGCTGGCACCGTGCTTGCCGTCTCCATCCTTGCGCAGCTATGGCCGAAGGGCCTCAAGATTTCGCTCGGCATCGGCGCATTTGCGAGCATCGTCTTCCCGCTGGCGACGATCTTCGCGCATCAACTGGTGCTGCCCGGCGGCAATGAGATCATGAAACGCTATCTCGGCCGTGCCGATATCAGCCGCGAGGCCGCCGAGCTGGCGAAGCAGGCGGGCGCCGCGGCAATCGTCACCGACAACCGTGATTTCATCGCCGACATGTTCCACACGCTGCGCGCCGATCCGGTGAAGGTATACGCCCGGCCGCCGGCCGATTTCCCGAAGAGCTACTACGAGCAGAATTTTGCCCTGCCCGCGGGATCTCAGGAGCCGGTGCTGTTCGTCAGCCGTTACGAACTCACCTGCACCAATGGCGGCACCGCTGAGCTCGTGAAGAGCTGGCAGCCAGCCAATGGCTACTATCGCGGCAAGACTATCTATGCCTACAAGACGCCGGGCACCTGCTTTGACAAGCAATCCTAGCAGATAGCTTAATCGGCATTTCGCGGGGGCAGGCATAGGCCGGTCCCCGCCCCCTCGACATCGACGAATTTCACGCCGCCATCCTCGAAGGCGAGGCGCAGCTGTGCCTCGGTCGCCCTATGGATTTCGTGGTGCCGTCCCTCGTAGTCGCGTATCGTGCTGCGCGAGACCGCGGCCTTGTCTGCAAGGTCGCTCTGCGTCCAATCGAGCAGGCCACGTGCTGCGCGGCATAAAGCAGGCGTCAGAATTGTTTCTTTCGCGCCTTGACCCATGATTTTAAGTCACCCATATTGGTCAACATAAGCCATATATGTCATGTTTTGAACGGGAATGCCAGATCGGGAGATTGCGATGCCGCACGATACACCTTTGATTTCGACAATTGTCGGGGGTCTCGTGCTGGCGTTTATCTTCGGCGCCATTGCCAACAGGCTGAAATTGCCGCCGCTCGTGGGTTACCTGCTCGCCGGTATCCTCGTTGGCCCGCACACGCCTGGTTATGTGGCTGACCAGAATCTTGCGCCCGAACTTGCCGAAATCGGCGTTATTCTGCTGATGTTCGGCGTCGGTCTGCATTTCTCGCTGAAAGACCTCCTCTCCGTTCGCGGCATCGCGGTTCCCGGCGCGATCGCGCAGATCGGTTTTGCGACACTACTCGGCTGGGGTCTGGGCTGGCTGATGGGCTGGCCGACGGGCGGCAGTCTGGTCTTCGGTCTCGCTCTCTCCGTCGCCTCGACAGTCGTCCTTCTCAAAGCATTGCAGGAGCGGCGGCTCGTCGAGACGGAGCGCGGCAAGATCGCCGTCGGCTGGCTGATCGTCGAAGACCTTGCGATGGTTCTGGCGCTCGTACTCATCCCGGCTGCCGCCAGCATCGGTGGCGGCGAGCATGCGACAGTCGAGCCACTGTCCGCTGGTCTCAACCGTCTGCTTGGCCTCGATCTCGGCATTGGCGGCATCATCGGCATGACGCTGGTCAAAGTAGCGCTGTTCGTGGCGCTGATGCTGATCTTCGGACGCAAGCTCATCCCCTGGACGATGCATCGCATCGCCCACACCGGCTCGCGCGAGCTCTTCCGCCTCGGCGTTCTCGCCATCGCGCTCGGCGTGGCTTTCGGCGCCTCGAAGATGTTTGGCGTGTCGCTGGCGCTCGGCGCCTTCTTCGCCGGCATGGTTCTCGCCGAAAGCGAGCTCAGCCACCGCGCCGCCCAGGAAAGCCTGCCGCTGCGCGACGCTTTCGCGGTTCTATTCTTCGTTTCCGTCGGCATGCTGTTCGATCCGAACATCCTGATCGAAAAGCCGCTGCCGGTTCTGGCCACCGTTTTCATCATCGTCATCGGCAAATCGGTTGCAGCATTGTTGATCGTGCTGCTGTTCCGGAAATCCGTGAGCACCGCGCTGACGATTTCCGCAAGCCTTGGTCAGATCGGCGAATTCTCCTTCATTCTGGCGGCTCTCGGCGTCGATCTCGGCCTGCTGCCGGAAGAAGGCCGCGACCTGATCCTTGCAGGTGCGATCATCTCGATCATCCTCAATCCGGCGCTTTTCTATCTCTGCGATCGCATCAAGCCGTTGCTGGAGCGGCCGAAACGCGAGGAAGCACCTGTAGAGGCCGCACCGGCCGAACCCGCCGAGCCCGAAGACGAGGTCCTTCCAACGGCACTGTCCGGCCACGCTATCCTTGTCGGTTATGGCCGCGTCGGCAGCATCGTCGGTCAGAACCTCAAATCCTCGGGCACGCCTTTCCTTGTCATCGAGGATGCGGAAAAGCGGATCGAGGAGCTGAAGGCACAGGGCGTGGAAACCGTGATGGGCAACGCCGCCGCTCGCGAAGTGCTCGATCTAGCCAACCTGACGGGCGCTCGCAGCCTTGTCATCGCCATTCCGAACGCCTTTGAGGCATGCCACGTCGCCGAGCTTGGCCGCGCGGTCAACCCGTCCATCCTCATCGTCGCGCGCGCCCATTCGGATGCAGAGGTCGAGGCGTTGAAGCAGTATGGCGCCGATACCGTGATCATGGGCGAACGAGAAATCGCCATGGGAATGGTTGACCGGCTGGCTCAAGTGCATCATGACAGTCCAGCCTATGAAGATGGGCCGGAGACTGATACAATTCCGCCAGCGGTCACAGAGCCGCCAGCGAAAGAATGACGGGTTTTTGCGCTTTTGAGCCGGTTTGAGAGCGAGATCGCAAGGAATGATGAGGGAATGCCGGATGCGCGCCGCCTGAGCGCTCGCATCGCCGTTTCCCTCGTGCTTGCAATCTTTGCTTATCTTGGCCTGCTGCTTGGCGGCAACCTCATTCTCGGACCCGATTCCCAGACCAACAATGCGTTGAGTGCACCTGGGAAGGAAACGCAGCCGCTGCAGCTGACGGCGCGTGAAGCCGTTCGCGGACTGCTTGCTACCGACCGCAAGATCGCGCCGAAGCAGACGCTGCACGATTCCGATGCAGCCGCGCTGCCGCTTCTTCCGCATCTCGAATTCGCCGAATGGCCGGCACCTGCGACTGCGGGCGTCACCGATACGGCCACCCGGCCCGCCGCCACGGCGGCCCATCAGCCTCGCGCACCGCCGCTCGCCTGATTTTCCGCGCCACTCGCGCTTCAAGAACATGCAGAGACACAGCCAGCGCCTTGCGCCGGCCTACTTTTATTCAAGGATCAGATAGAATGCGCAATTCACCATGGCTGGTGTTCACCTATTCGGTGATCATCGTGCTCGGCCTCATCATCGCGCTGCCGAACGTGCTGTCGCAAAGTACCCTCAGCAAGCTGCCGGCCTGGCTGCCGCATAGCCAGGTCTCCCTCGGCCTCGACCTTCGCGGTGGCTCGCACCTCGTTCTCGAAGTCGACGAAGCCGACCTGACCAAGGAACGGCTGCAGACCCTGCTGCAGGACGCCCGCCGCGTTCTGCGCGAGAAGAGCATCCAGACGAAGTCGATCGTTCTCAACAACAACCAGATCGTTGTCACCCCGGTTGATCCGGAACAGAGCGGCGCAGCCGTTACCCAGCTGCAGACGCTCGGCAACCCGATCAGCACAGGCCTCAGCGCCGGTCAGTCCGATCTTTCGGTCACGACCAACGGCGGCAACGTGATCGTCGCCTTCTCGCCGGCCGGTCTCGCGAGCCATGTCGATTCCGCTGTCCAGCAGAGCCTTGAAGTCATTCGCCAGCGCGTCGACCAGGTTGGCGTGGCCGAACCGACGATCCAGCGCATCGGCGCGAACCGCGTTCTCGTGCAGCTTCCGGGCGCGCAGGATCCGTCGCGTCTGCGCCAGCTCCTCGGCTCGACTGCTAAGATGTCGTTCCACATGCTCGCCCCGAACAACCAGCCGGGTCCTGGTGTGACCATGCTGAAGGACGACAAGGGCGAGAGCTATCCGGTTCTCGACCGTGTCGAAATCTCCGGCGACCGCCTCTCGGATGCCCGTGTCGGCTTCGACCCGAACACGCATGAGCCGATCGTCAGCTTCCGCTTCGACAGCGCCGGCGCAACCCGCTTTGCCGATATCACCCGCCAGAATGTCGGCAATCCCTTCGCCATCGTTCTCGACGACAAGGTGCTGAGCGCCCCGGTCATCCGCGAACCGATCACCGGCGGCTCCGGCCAGATTTCCGGCAGCTTCTCGGCGGATACCGCAACGACGCTTGCAGCCATGCTGCGCGCCGGCGCCCTGCCCGCCAAGCTGACCGTCATCGAAGAGCGCACCGTCGGCGCCGACCTCGGCGCCGATGCGATCCGCATGGGTATCTATTCGGGCATCGTCGGCTTCGTCCTCGTCGCCCTCTTCATCTTCGTCCTCTACGGCAAGTGGGGCTTCCTCGCGAACTTCGCCCTGCTGATCCACACGATCCTGACCTTCTCGGCCCTGACGCTGGTCGGCGCGACGCTGACACTGCCGGGTATTGCCGGTATCGTGCTCGGCATCGGTCTGGCCGTTGACGCGAACGTTCTGATCAACGAGCGCATCCGCGAAGAAACGCGCAAGGGCAAGAGCGCCTTTGCCGCTATCGACACCGGCTTCCGCCGCGCCTACTCCACGATTATCGACGGCAACATGACAGCGCTGATTGCCGCCGCCATCCTGTTCTGGTTCGGCTCCGGCCCGGTCCGCGGCTTCGCCGTTACCATGGCACTCGGCCTGATCATCTCGATGTTCACCTCGGTCGCCTTCGTTCGCGTCACGATGATCGAGATTACCCGCCGCCAGAAGCTGAAGGTTCTGAACATCAAGCCGCTGCTGCCGATGATGTTCAACCCCTATGGCCGCCACATCCAGTTCATGAAGGCACGCTTCTTCGGCGTCAGCGTCTCGGCGCTGCTGTCGATCGCATCCGTCATCCTCTTCATCCATCCTGGCCTCAACTACGGCGTCGACTTCCGTGGTGGTATCCAGATGTCGGTCAAGACGACCGAGGCGGCCGATCTCGGCAAGTTCCGCGAAGGTCTGAACAGCCTTGGCCTCGGCGAAGTCTCCCTGCAGTCCTATGGTGACAACAACACCATGGCCGTGCGCGCACAGCGCCAGGACGGCGGCGAAGAAGCCCAGACCGTTGCTGTCGAGAAGCTGAAGAACGAGATCGTCAAGATCGATCCGTCGGCGACGGTGACTGGCACCGACGTCATAGGCCCGAAGGTCTCTGGCGAACTCGCATGGGCCGGCATCCTGTCCGTTGTCATCGCCAGCCTGGCAATGCTCGCCTATATCTGGGCGCGCTTCGAATGGCCGTTTGCGGTCGGCGCCATCGTCACGCTCGTTCTCGACGTGACCAAGGCCATCGGCTTCTTCGCGCTGACGGGCCTGGACTTCAACCTGACCGCCATCGCCGCGATCCTGACGCTTGTCGGCTACTCGGTGAACGATAAGGTCGTCGTCTACGACCGCATGCGTGAAAACATGCGTCTCTACAAGTCGATGCCGCTGCGCGAGATCATCGACCGTTCAATCAACGAGACGCTGGCCCGAAGCCTCTACACCAACGCGACGGCCTTCCTCGCGCTGCTGCCGATGGCAATCTGGGGCGGCAGTGCCGTCGAAAGCTTCGCGATCCCGATGGTGTTCGGCATTCTCGTTGCCGGCGCGTCGTCGATCTTCATCGCGGCGCCGATCCTGTTGTTCCTTGGCGACTGGCGCCGCCGCCACGCCAAGCCGGCAGCGGATGCCAAGCCGGAAGCCGAGATCATTCCTCCGGCACCGGCAGAGCCGCGCAAGTCGATCGGCTAAAAACTGGTTGCTAACAAAAGCTTGAGGCGGGCGCCGGTTGCAGAACCGGCGCCCGCTTTCTATGGTGCTCCCAAGGTCGAGGGGAGATACCGCCATGTCATCCAGCACGACGCCGGAAGAGACCAAAAGCACCGAGGAGCGGATCCGCCGCTTCCTGGCCGTGGCTTCTCATGACCTGCAGTCGCCGCTCCGTCACATCGCCATGTATTCGGAAATCCTGCTTGAAGATCTCGAAGGCCGGATCAGCGCCGACGAGAAGCAAAGCCTGACAACCATTCTCGAAAAGGTGCAAACGGCGCAGAAGCTGACCAAGGCGCTGATGACTTTTGCATCGGGCACCCCGCAGGCCGCACGCGAGAATGTGGATCTGACAATCGCTTCTGAGACCGCGTGGTCTGAAGCCACGGCGGAGTTTCCAGAGACCAAAGCCGTGCTGGCTCATGGCGGGCTGCCGGAACTGCGAACCGACCCCACCTTACTGACGGCCGTGCTGAAGCAGCTCTTCGTCAACGCGATTGCCCATGGCGAGCGAGAGGACCTTCGGGTGGAAGTCGGGGCTGTGCGCGATGGCGAAGAGCTTGTCATTTCCGTCGCCGATAACGGCCGGGGCATCGATCCCGCGCATCAGGCACGCATTTTCGAGGCGTTCTGGAAGCTGCCGAAATCCGGAAGAGTTCCCGGGCCGGGACTTGGCTTGACGGTTTGCCGTGAGCTGGTCGCTGCCCTTGGCGGCACGGTGACGCTTGCAGCATCATCCGCCAGCGGCAGCCGCTTCGAAGTCCGTCTGCCTGCCTGAGCCGTCAGATCGTGTAGTCGTCCTTCCAGAAATCCGGGACGTCGTAGGTCACGTATTCGCGGATGATGTATTGCAGCGTCCGCGCATCCATCTCGTCCTTGCCAATGCGGAAATCGACACCATAATCCGGGAACTGCTGGAAATAGCCATCGGAAATATCGGTCGAGATCACGCCGATGGGGCCGGTATAGCCGATGCCGCGCAGTTCCGGCACCGTCTCGCGGAAATCGGCATTCGGGAGCAGACGGTTGTCGAGCAGGATCAGATCGTAGCGCGCAGCCTTGATCTTCTCGAGGGCGTCACCGATCGACTGGGCGTATTCGACATCGACGGCCGGCTCCGAGAGGCTGCCGATCTTCTTCTTCAGTGAACGGAATTCAATGAACTCGTCGTCCACGAACAGGACCTTCACGGTCCGCCCGGCGCTTGTCTCGGCTGCCATACCATCCCCTCCGGTCACGAAACGAGCCCGTTCCGGAGCGCTATGGCTACCATATGTACGCGGTTGACCGCGTCGAGCTTTCTGACTGCCGCCGTAATATGCGAATTCACCGTATGCTCCGACAAACCGAGAATGATGGCGATCTCAGCAGAGGTCTTGCCTTCGCTCGTCCATTTGACGATCTCGGCTTCGCGCTGCGTCAGACGTCCAGACATTTCCTGGGTCAAGATTTCCTCGTACAGCTTGTCGAATATACGCATGACGTCAAGCAGGACGTCGGCGATCTCGCTCTGGTCCGGCTCCTGGCGAACGCCGCTGAGCACCAGACAGTATCGCCGTCCCTCAGGCGTAAAGAGCGGAATCAACAAAAACGTGTTGCCGTTGAATTCGTTGAACACCAGATCGGCGGGATAGCCTTCCAGCTGTGCGCTCTTGCCGAAAACCGGGGACGTGAGGAACTGCGCGGATTTCGCCTTGATCGCCCCCAGCGCCTCCTTCAGCGTCCGGATAAACAGCGTCGCACGCCGCTCCGCCACGTTGGTGATGACGATTTCACGCTCTCCGAACGGCGCTGCCGCCTCGGAAATCTTTGCCAGAACGAAATTGTCGAAATGGTAGTGGTGCGCCGCCGCCTTGAACAAGCGGAAGAAATCGGTCCGGTTGATGGCCCGGTTCAGCTCGGGCCCAGTATGAAAAGGAACAGCCGCAGCATTGGTCATTCCGGCAACCTTACCTCGAAACTTCCAGAAGTCACTCCACACCATCCCGAAATCTTGGGATATACGTCCTAAACGCGAACAGTTACAAAAAAACCGAGACAGTTGATGGGGATAACGGGACGGGGACTTCCCAGTATCCCAAGGCAAACAAGCCCATCAATTTCTCAACCGCAAGTGATGCAAAGGCAGATATACTGAAATCGTAGTCTTACCTAGGTATCGCATTTTTCGTTGTTCATGATCTCATGAGTAGCGGGAAAAGTGCCGGAAGTAAGCGCGAGAGAGCCGATAGATCCATTCAGCTAAGGGGTTGGCTGAAGTTCGTGGCGGCGAATATGGGTCAGTCGGCTCTCTCAGCGCTCAAATCACTCCTCTTCCTCTTGGTTGTATCTTGGGACGCTGAACAAGCCTTGTCAATTGGCGTTTCAGCGTGCTGCCGCGTGTCCGGGCACCTGGCGCCTACACCAGTTGATTGAGAAGACTATCGTTCAAATTCAAAGGCTTCTGCAGGTAGATATGGGCGCCGGCTTCCAGCGAACGCTCCCGGTCCTCATCGGCGTCCGAACCGCTGCATATGCCAAGCTTCACCGATGCGAAGCGGGGATCGAGGCTGACCCTGCGCACCAAAGCAAGACCGTCGTCGAGAGGCATGTAGAGATCGGCGATCAGCAGATCGGGAAGCGGCTCGCCCGTGGCATGACGCGCCTCCAGCATCTCCCAAACCGGCTGCGCCTGGGAAAACGACACAAGCTCGGCGGTGAAGGCGCCCTTCCGGTGCATGTAATCGAGATAGAAGAGATCATCCTTGCTATCATCGATGTAGAATATCAAAGGCATAGCTGCTTCACCCGGTCGCCACCGGCGATGTCCCGCCTGTTTCGCGATGCGACAATAAAGATACTTCGCTAAGAATCGTTATCAACCTCCCCTGAATCGGCAGAGGAAAGACGTACACAACCTTACGTTTCCTATTGTGTATTCGGCCATTTCGGAAAAGATGACCCGAATTCAGGAGGATCGACCGCGTGTGGAATGCCGCCAGCTTGAGGGACGAAGCGCAGAAGAAGGGCCGCTACCGCGTAGCCGCGATCGCCATCGGAACGCTCATCACGCTTCTCGGCATCTGCGCGATCACCGGCTGGCTGCTGGAAGTCGAGGTCATCGTCTCCGTCGTGCCGGAATTTCCGGCGATGGCATTCAATACGGCGCTCTGCTTCGTGCTCTCCGGTCTAGCATTGGCGGGATCGGTATCGAAGCTGCAGCGTCTGAACATGGCGGCGTCCCTGATCTCGCTGTGTGTGGCGGCAATCACCGTGACGCGGTTTGCTGAGATCATCTCGCTCGGTCGCACCTCGCATATGGTCGATCGCGTGTTGACCAACCTCCTCGTCTCGCGGGAATTTTCCGACCTGATCGGCGGCGGTATGGGGCCGAATACGACGCTCTGCTTCCTGATCGGCAATCTTGCGCTGCTTGCCGGCCGGAACTGGAAGGATGACAGGGCTCCCCTGCTCCAGGAATTGACGGGCTATGTGATCATAACGCTCGGCATGGTCGCCTTCGCTGCTTACGTCACCAGCGCCGAGGAGGGGTATCGCTGGGGTCCCTATGCGGCGATGGCGCTGCATACATCGATCGGGGTGACGTTCTTCGGCGGCGGATTGCTCGCCGCCGCCTGGTGGCGCCAGCCGCAGGGCAGCGCCAGCGTGCCGCTCTGGATCCCCGGCGTCGTCTGTTTCACCGGACTGCTCGCCGACCTCTATACGCCGCTCGGGGTGGCGAACGGCATTCTTTATGTGCCGCTGATTTTGACCGCCCTCTGGTTCGGCAATCGCAACGCACCGCTCTATCTTGCGTTCGTCTGCACGGTCCTCATCCTTCTCGGCTTCTTCGCCGTCAACCATAGCGACACGGTCGTCTGGCCCGAGGCTGCCAACCGCGCGATCACCATCGGCCTGCTGTGGCTGATCGGCTATCTGGTGCACAATTACATGCGCAACAGCGCCAGCCTGGAGACGGAGCGCATCCGCTTCAGCTCACTGGTGCGCAACACGCCGGATGCCGTGATTACCATGGATCAGCGCGGCGTGATCTCCAGCTTCAATCCCGCGGCCGAGCAGATGTTCGGCTACCTGCCATCCGAAACGCTCGGCAAGAACATCAATATGCTGATGCCGGAGCCCTATCACTCTGAGCATGACCGCTATCTGCAGCACTACCATGAGACCGGCGAAGAACGGATCATAGGCACGACGCGCATGGTGTCCGGCCGCCGCAAGAATGGCGTGGTGTTTCCGCTCGATCTGTCCGTCAGCGTGGTGCCGACAAGCGGCGCGCGGACATTCGTCGGCATCGTGCGCGACATCAGCGACAGGGTGCAGCAGCAAGAGCGTCTGAAGACGACGCTGGCGCAGCTCGAAGCCTATACGGCCGATCTGGAGCGCAGCAACCAGGATCTCGACGAATTCGCCTACATCGCCTCGCACGATCTGAAGGAGCCGTTGCGCGGGCTGCACAATCACTCACGCTTCCTGCTCGAGGACTACGAAAACCAGCTCGACGAGGACGGCGTTCGCCGTCTCAACCGGCTGGTGCGGCTCAGCCAGAGGATGGAGAAGCTCGTCAACGATCTTCTCTATTTCTCCCGCATCGGACGCCAGCAGCTGGCCGTAAAGCGCACCGACATCAATCTCGTCATCAAGGACGTGGTGGCAACGCTGGAAGTGTTTCTGGAAGAGCGGCGCGCACGGGTCGTGGTGGACGGAGAGCTTCCAGAGGTTGTCTGCGACGCGACGCGGCTGACCGAGGTGTTCCGGAACCTGGTGACCAACGCCGTCAAATACAACGACAAGCCGGAACCGCTGGTCACCATCGGCTATCTGGAGCAATACACCGGCAAAGATGGTGCAACGGCGCGCGGCGTGTTTTTCGTCAAGGACAACGGCAAGGGCATCGCGACGGAATTTTACGAGGACATTTTCCGGATTTTCAAACGGCTTGAAAAATCGCAGGATTCGGATGATGGAACCGGGGCCGGACTGACCTTCGTGCGAAAGATCATTGGCCGCCACAATGGCGAGATATGGCTGGAGTCCGAGATGGGTGCAGGCACCACATTCTACTTTACGCTGGGAAGCAACAGAGAGGGCCACAATGCAGCCGCGTGATATGCAGCCGATCCTGATTGTTGAGGACAGCGAGGACGACTTCGAGGCGACGATGCGTGCCTTCAAGCGCACCAACCTGCGCAACCCGATCCGCTGGGCCGCTTCGGGCCAGGAAGCGCTCGATGAGCTTGCCGGCATGAACCCGCGCCCCGGCCTGATCCTGCTCGATCTCAACATGCCGGGCCTCGATGGCCGCAAGACGCTTGAGGCGATCAAATCCAATCCGCAGTGGCGCAAGATCCCGGTGGTTATTCTGACGACGTCGGACGACGAGCGCGACATCGAAGGCTGCTATGCACTCGGCGCCAATACTTATGTGCAAAAACCTGTCGATCTCGACGGGCTGTTCTCCGCGATCCAGCGGCTGAAGGAATACTGGTTCGAGATTGCCATCCTGCCGCACGAGGATTGAACGATTGGCGGAAGACTGCCTGGTACTGATCATCGACGACAATATCGACGACCGCGAAGTCTACCGGCGGATGCTGTCGCGCGTCGCCGGAACGAACTACGTGGTAGCCGAGGCCGAGACCGGCGACCAAGGATTGGAGCTTGCCGCCAGCAAGCGACCAAGCTGCATCCTGCTCGACTATTCGCTGCCCGGCCGCGACGGACTTGGGGTGCTTGCCGAAATCCTGAAGCTCGATCCGACCGCCAATGTGATCATGCTGACGGGACAGGGCAACGAGACTGTCGCCGTCGAGGTGATGAAGAACGGGGCACGCGACTACCTGACCAAGGACGCGTTGTCGCCCGAGACGCTGCACCGCTGCGTCCAGAATGCCGTCATGCATGGCGCGCTGGAGAAGAAGCTGGAGCAGAAGCGGCAATCGCTCGAGATCTTCACCCGGGCGATGGCGCACGACCTCAAGGAGCCGCTACGCACCATCAAGTCGTTCAGCAAGATCCTGCACGGCTCGGCTTCGCTGCCGGCCGAGGACCGCGAGCTTCTCGACTATATCCTGAGTGCCGCCGACCATATGGAAGACCTGATCGTCAAGGTCTCAGGCTTCACCAAGCTTGATGTCTCCGGCGAACTGGAACTGAAGCCCGTATCGCTCGCCGCCGTTCTCGGGCAGGTCGAGGACAATCTGCACCAACAGATGGAGAGCAGGCAGGCAACCATCGTCAGCGGCGATCTGCCGGAGGTGATGGGCGACGGGACGCTGCTGATCCAGCTGATGCAAAACCTGATCTCCAACGCTATCCGCTATTGCGAAGACCAGCGCCCTCAGGTGCGCGTCAGTGCCGCGGCTGCCGGCGGAGGGCTCTGCCGTCTGCTGGTCAGCGATAATGGACCGGGCATCGATCCCGACCACCGGGAGCTGATCTTCCAGCCCTTCAAGCGTCTGGTCGGACGCGGCATCGAAGGAACGGGGCTTGGCCTTGCGATTTGCCGCCGCATTGCGCAGCTGCATGGCGGCGCGATCTGGTGCGAGGCGAAGACGGGACGCGGCGCGACCTTTGTGCTCGAATTGCCGCTCGCAAACAGCATGTCCGCCGAGGCTGCAGCGCAGACGGGGCCGCAGGCGGTCCGGGCAATCGAACAGCCTCAGGAAGCCAAGGGCCGTCTTGCCGAAGTGCTTCTCGTCGAAGACAGCCCCGCCGACATACAGCTTCTGAAGCTCAAGCTGATGCGGCGGGAGAAAGTGAGCTTCAACCTGCATGTGGCGACCAACGGGCGCGAGGCCATGCGGCTTTTGGAGGAGCGAGCCATCGATCTCAGCCAGCCGCCGATGGACCTGATGCTGCTCGATATCAACATGCCGATCATGGACGGCTTCGAGGTGCTGAACGCGCTTTCGGCCGATATCCGGCTGAAGCAGATACCGGTCTGCATCCTCAGCACATCCAGCGACGAGAGCGACATGCAGAGGGCCAAGGAACTCGGCGCTCTCGCCTACATGATCAAACCGCCGACGCTGCAGCAGCTGGAACAGGCCTTGGCAGATGTCGATAGTTTGGAATTGCAGCCGCGCGGCGATGCCCTAGTTCTTTGTGTAGAACAATCGAGGCAATCTCCAACGGCACTGGTATGACTTTAGTATCCGCATTAGTTCTGGCGCTTCTCGCCACTCCCCAGCAATACGGACTGCTTTCGATGATTTCTGGCATACATCACATCACCGCCATCACCCGCAAAGTGCAGGCGAATGTGGATTTCTATGCCGGTTTTCTCGGCATGCGGCTCGTCAAGCAGACCGCCGGTTTCGAGGACGAAACCCAACTGCATCTCTTCTATGGCGATGGAGAGGGTACGCCCGGCTCGCTGCTGACTTTCCTTGCCTGGGAAGACGGCTCGCAGGGTCGCGCTGGTTTCGGTCAGATCAGCGAGATCGCGCTGGCAATCGACCCGACCAGCATCGGCTACTGGCTGACGCGGGCCATGAGCTTCGGGATCCGCATGGAAGGCCCGTCCGACGAATTTGGCGAGCCGGTGCTGCGCCTCAAGGATCCCGACAACATCATCCTGAAGCTTGCCGGCAACAAGGGGCTCAAAAGCGCCGCAGCCTGGGCAAACGGACCGGTTCCGATCGAACACGCGGTACAACGGGTCCGTGGCGCGACGATGCTGACCGAAACGCCCGATGCCAGCCGCGCCTTCATCGAGAGCCACTTCGGCTATCGTTTCCAGGCAAACAAGGGCGCCATCGACAGGCTGGTCTCCGATTCCGGCGATGTCATGGACGTGCGCAACGCAAAGGGCTTCTGGTCCGGTGCGCCGGGCACGGGGACGATCGATCACGTTGCTTTCCGCGCCGCGGATGAGGCCGAGCTGACATCTGTTCATGATGCGCTTGCCACGTCGATGGACTCGGCAACCAACATGCATGACCGGAAATATTTCAAATCGCTCTATGTCCGCGAGCCCGGCGGCACGCTGATCGAGCTTGCGACCGACAAGCCGGGCATGCTGGTGGATGAGCCGGCGCCGACGCTCGGCACCAAGCTTTTCCTGCCCCCGAAGGATTCGATCAAGGATCTGAAGGATCTAAAGGTCGTGCTGCCTCAATTTTCGATGCCAGGCGAGCCAAGGGTCAACTACCGCGATCTGCCCTTCGTGCACCGCTTCTACACGCCGCCGGATCCGGATGGCAGCGTCTTCGTGCTGTTGCACGGCTCCGGCGGCAACGAGACGACGCTGATGCCGCTGCTGCACAAGGTGGCGCCGCGGGCAACACTGCTTGGGGTGCGCGGCCGGGCGACCGAAGAAGGCTTTCCGCGCTGGTACAAGCGGATCACGCCCTTCTCCTTCGACCAGGACGACATCAAGAGCGAAGCGGAAGCCTTTGCCGCCTTCATCGACGGCGCGGTCAAATCCTATGGGCTGGATCCGAAGAAGATCGTCTTCGTCGGCTATTCCAACGGCGCGAATCTTTTGAACTCGCTGATCTACCTGCACCCGTCGCTGATCCATAAGGCGGTTCTGCTGCGCTCCATGCCGGTTCTGACGAATTATCCGCATGCCGATCTGAAGGGCACCGACCTGCTCGTCATCAGCGGCAAGACCGACGCCTATGGAAAATATGCCAACGATCTCGAGGGACGGTTGAAAACCTCGGGCGCGACCGTCGATTCGGACGTCATCCCCGGCGGTCACGATCTCGGCGATGCCGACGTGCCGATCATTCAGCAGTGGCTGTTGAAGGAAAGCCAGTAGCAAGCCGCGGCGCGAAAGACTTGCGATGACGGAATTTGTTCTTTCATCCCTACTCTTGCGGAAGCTTTTCCGGTGCGATCACCGCCGGAAAGCTTGGCTTACACTGCGCGCCATGCGCTAAATCTTCGGCCTTCACGGACTGCAACTCTCTATTGTGCAGCGCAAAGCGGCACCAAAGAAAGGGAGATATTTTACGGCATTCTCATCATGTAAAATTCTCATATTTCTATTTATACTCCAGCAAAACTCCTGCGTAGTTACACCATAATTTCAATGGCTGATGATAGTGAAAATATCAAATCAGCAATTGTAACCATACTTATCACGATTTATTACAATAGTCTGACAATACATTCGTGAATTTAATTACCTAAAATTCACTCGCCTATAAATTACCTCATTCTTTCTGTTTCTTCTGCGCCTGTTCTATTTTGCTGCATTGCAAAAAGTCCTTGCCGAGTTCTGATATCAGACCTATCTTGGCCCGGACATCGATCGCAGAAGGGGAAATTGCATGCCTCCTCGGCCCGTTGATATCAGCCTGATTATCTCATCGAGAAATCGGGCTGGCGGCCTGTTGAACTGCCTGGATGCCATTGCGAATGCCGCCCGGCAGGCGGGCGATTTGCAATTGGAACTCGTGTTTGTCGACAACGGCTCGACGGACGATACGTCCGAGGTCTTTCGCCGGTGGGCGGCTGTCGCGCCTCTTCACACCAATCTTGTCCATGAGACGCTGCCGGGGCTGGCCAATGCCCGCAATTCCGGCATCGCGGCGGCAACCGGCCACCTGCTGGCCTTCACGGATGACGACTGCGAGGTGTTTGCGGACTACTTCACCACCATCGCGGCTCTGTTTGCTGCCGACGATGCGATCGTCATGCGCGGCGGCCGGGTCGAGCTTGGCGATGCCCGCGACCTCCCTGTCACCATCAAGACGGAGCTGGAACCGGCCGTGCTGAACAACGAGCTGCATGCGGGCGGCTTCATACATGGCTGCAACATGGTTTTCCCGCGCGCGCTGGTCGATCGCGTCGGCGATTTCGATCCGCGCTTCGGTGCTGGCGCCGCATTCCGCTCCGGCGAGGACACCGACTACATTCACCGCGCCTTCAATGCCGGTATCCGGGTTGAATATGTGCCCGAGTTGGTGGTCAAGCATTTCCACGGCCGCCGCAAGATCGAGGACATCCACCGCCTGCATGCCGGCTATGCCTTCGGCAACGGTGCGCTCTACGCGAAATATCTGTTCGACAAGCGCTCGAACATGCGCGGCATGCTGCGCTGGGATATCCGCCAGGCTGTCCGCGAAGCGATCGGCGGCCAGCCGATGAGCAAGGAGATGGGACTGACCTATCGCCGGCAGCTCCGGGACAACCTGACGGGAATGATCGCCTACTGGCAGAGCACCCGCCGCAAGTCGCCCAACACAGTCCGCACCTGACACCCCGCACACTCTTTGCGCCGATGACCCAAGCTTCGGCTGCAATCGATAGGATGATGAATGGCAGAACATGCAGTTGCGCATGCCGATCTGAAGAAGAAGACGGCACTATCCGTCCTCTGGTCGGTCGTTCGCGTAGCCTGGAGCACGATTGCGACCTTCGTCATCTTCGTCATTCTGGCGCGCATTCTCGGGCCCGGCGACTTCGGCACTTTTGCGCTCGCCAGCCTGTTCGTCGAAATCGGCCGTGTGCTTGCCTATGCAGGGCTTGGCGATGCCATCACCCGGCAGCTGGATCTCGATGAGGAGCTGGCCGATACCTGCTTCTGGGCCACAGTTGCGTTCAGCGCCATCATTGCCGCCGTGGTCTTCGTGTTCGCGCCCTATTACGGCGAGCTGGTGCGCGACGAATCCGTGTCTGGCATTCTCCGCTGGCTGGCGCCGCTGCTGCCCGTCTCGTCGCTGGCTGTCATCCACAATGCGCGTCTCGCCCGTGAATTCGGCCACAAGAACCTTGCGGCGCAGAGCATCGCAGCCAGCCTCCTGTCCGGCATCACTGCCGTCGTCTGCGCCTATCTCGGATGGGGCATCTGGGCACTGGTCGCGCAGACCGCCGTCAACGCTGCGGTCACAGTTGTTCTCGGCTGGGTCGCCTATCCCTGGATGCCGCGCCTGCGGTTCAATGTTGCGAAATTCCGCTCGGTCTTCCTGTTCAGCGTCAGCCTCGTCGTCACCCAGCTGATGTGGATGCTGCTCGCCCGCGTCCAGGACATTTTCATCTCCCGCTGGTACGGCGCCGTCGAAGTCGGCCGTTACCGCATCGCCTGGCGGCTGATCGAACTCATCGGCCAGGCCGTTCTGGCGCCGATCGGCAGCGTCTCGCTGGTCACCCTGTCACGCCTGCAGAACGATCGCGTCGCCTTCCGCAACGCCTATAACAAGATCGTCGGCGCCGCCGCACTCGGCACCATTCCGCTGCTCTTCGGCTTCGGCGCGCTGTCGAACGACATGATCGCGCTGCTCTTCGGCGACAAGTGGGGCAATGCCGGCGATATCGCCACCGTGCTGGTGCTGATGTCGGTGCCGTTCGTGACCAACTTCTTTGCCTCGTCGGCGCTATCGGCAGTCAATCGCGCAGAATCGATCCTCTCGGTCGCAGCACTGCAGTTTGCCGCGACCCTGCTGCTGACCTGGCTGCTGGTACCCTACGGCATCCTCGCCGTTGCCGCCGGCTACGTGCTGCG
The DNA here is from genome assembly GCA_900465675.1 of Hyphomicrobiales bacterium. Classification (GTDB taxonomy): domain Bacteria; phylum Pseudomonadota; class Alphaproteobacteria; order Rhizobiales; family Rhizobiaceae; genus Rhizobium. Next base: position 255,254 of record UBJR01000004.1, read on the forward strand.
CGCCTGGCTGACCATGCCCTATCAGCAATATGTGCTGCATCGCTATGCCGGCATCGATTCGCTCGGCACCTTCAAGTCGGTCGCCCTGCCCTTCTGCGGCAGCGCCGTCATGGCTGTCTGCGTCTGGTTTGCACATCCCGTCATCGCCGAACATCTGCAGAGCCGATGGCTGTCGCTTGGTCTCAGCATCGGTCTCGGCGCCGTCGTCTATCTCGCCTTTCTGCCGGTCTTCGGCAGATCCGCCATCCGCCCTTACATCGCGCTCGGCAAGTCTTTGCTGCCGTTCGGAAAACGGGCCGAGGCCTAGCCGCCGGGGCTGGGCCAGACTCTTCAACAGGAGCCTTATATGCAGGAAACCAACATTACGATCATCAACCGCCTTCAGGGACTGATCGCAAATTGCCTTTCCGACCTCGTCGATCCGGCCGAGCGCTTTGCGCTGCTCGATTTCCCGAACCACTACAATATTGGTGACAGCGCCATCTGGCTCGGGGAGCTTGCCTATTTCGACCGCCGCAAGACGCGGCCGGCCTATGTGACCGAAATCCCCACCTATGACGACGAGCGCATGCTGGCAGCGATCGGCGATGGCCGGATATTCCTGCATGGTGGCGGCAATTTCGGGGATATCTGGGCGGGCTACCGGCAGTTCCGCGAGGACATGCTGACGAAATACAAGGGCCGGCCGATCGTCCAAATGCCGCAGACCATCCACTTCAAGGAACAGGCCGGGATCGACAGCACCGCCCGCGCGATCGAGAAGCACGGCAATTTCACGCTGCTGGTACGCGACCACAAGAGCTTCCAATTCGCCAAGCGCTGGTTCCAGTGCGATGTCAGGCTTTGCCCCGACATGGCCTTCTGCATCGGCCCGGTCACTCGCCCGGCGCCTCAGCACGAGCTGCTGCTCAATCTGCGCGAGGACCAGGAAGTGGGCGCGCCGCAGGACCTGACGGCGGCGACCAGCCGCCCGGGCACGGTGAAATCCGACTGGCCGGATGAGCCTGCCGATTTCCAGAAGCAGACGAAGCGTGCGGCGATCCTGAAGGGGCTGCTTTCCGGCCGAATCGGCGGACGTGCCCGGATGACCGAGCTTGCCTATCGCGAGCGGGCGCAGCAGCGCTTCGACCGCGGCGTGGCGCTGCTGGGTTCTGCCCGGCAGGTGATTACCGACCGCATGCACGGCCACATCATGTGCGTGCTGATCGGCGCCGATCACTGCGTGCTCGACAACAGCTACGGCAAGACCAGCAGCTTCATCGAGGCGTGGGGCACCTGCAACAATACGGAAAAGGCGGCGATCGCGGCAACCGTCGACGAAGCGCTCGGTATTCTCGATGCGCGGCGCATGCAGCCGGCGGCCGTCGCCTGAGGCTCAGCCTCGCCGGGCGATCATGATCCCGGCGAGCACCACCAGGCCGCCGATGGCCTGCATCGGGCCAATCGCCTCGTTGAGCAGCACCCAGGCAAGAATGGCTGCGACGACCGGCTGCAGGAGCAGCGTCAGCGACGAGAAGGCGGCCGGCAGATAGGCGAGCGCGAAGGCGATTGCCACTTGGCCGCTTGCGTGGCTGATGAAGGCGAGGCCGAAGACGATCGCCCAGCCATAGGCCGTCGGGGGTAGCATATGTGCCTCGAAGAAGAAGCCCAGCGGGAAGACGCAAATAGCGGCCGATGCCGTGCTCCACAGCATGATGCGGATCGTATCGAAACGGCTGCGCAGCTGGCCGATTGCCAGGATGTAGCCTGCATAGAAGATCGCTGCGATGATCGCCACGCCATCGCCGCGCAGATCGCCGTTGCCGAGTGCCGCCGGTCCGCCCTTGAGGATCACCACGCCCGCCAGCGCCAATGCCAGTCCCAGCACGAAAATGCGGGAGACGGGCGCGCGGAAGGCGACGAAGCCGATGACGGTGACGAAGACGGGCGCGAGGTTGGCGAGCAGCGTCGCATTGGCAACCGAGGTCATGGTGATCGACAGGTGCCAGGCCGCGAGATCCGCCGCGAGGATGACGCCCGGCAGGATCAGCATGGCATAATCGGAGAGCTTTTCAGGCTTCGGGCCCGAATCCTTCTTGATCAGCGAGAAGATGAAGATCGGGATCAGCGCCAGCGCGACGCGCCAAAAGGCCGTCGCCATCGGCCCCACTTCGGAGAGCCGCACGAAGATCGGCGAACCACCGATGGCAGCGCCGCCAAGGATGAGCGCCGTCAGCGCGAAACGTTGTGAAGGAGCGGCTTCTGTGGAAGGGGCGGCGGCCTGCGACATGATCTCTATGCTTTCCCGGCCAGCCATGATTGAGACGCCAGCCGGGATGCGAATTATCAGATCGGACCGAAAGAGGATAGCGCGGGAACGACACCCGCGACACAAAAGCTCAACCGGAAATAACCGTCGAGAATTCCGGGTTGCCGCGGATCGTGTTGCTGACCGTGCAGATCTCGTCTTCGGCCAGATGCGCGATCTTCTGCCGCGTCTCCTCGTCGATATCCCCCTTGATCGAGAAGGCGATGTTGAACTTCTGGACGCGCGACAGGCCTTCGGCAGCCTTCTCGCCTGTGACGTCAGCGGTGATCTCGGTGATCCTGTCGAGGACGCCCAGATTGCTGGCGGCGATACGGGCGCTCAGCACCAGGCAGGCCGAAAGCGACGAATAGAGAAGATCGAGCGGATTGAAGCCTGGCTGAGACGGGCTGGTGACGATATCGATCTCGCCCTTCGTCGCCGAGGTGACATGCGGAAATCCGGTTCGGCCGAGGACGGCCTTGGCGCCTGTGGGTCTGGGTCTTGCTTTGAGATCGGCCATGCCGCGACACTCCATTTGAGATGGGATTGAGATAGTGAGTTTGGCCGCGACACGCAACGAAACGGCTTCTCTCAAATCCGGAGACGGACGCATTTGAATGCTGTATCAGGCAGCCCATGAAGAAAAAACAGATCGCGATCATCGGCGGCGGCCCGGCGGGCCTGATGTCGGCGGAAACGCTGGCCGGATCCGGCCACGCGATCACCGTCTACGACGCCATGCCGACGGTGGCGCGGAAGTTTCTGCTGGCTGGAAAATCCGGGCTGAACATAACGCACTCCGAGGACTACGCGCAGTTCGCCGCCCGCTTCGGCAGCGCTTCGGGGCGCCTTCGTCCCGCGCTCGATGCCTTGACGCCCAACGATATCCGCCGCTGGGCCGGCGAACTCGGCACAGAGACATTCGTGGGGTCATCGGGGCGCGTCTTCCCGACGGTCATGAAGGCCTCGCCGCTGCTTCGCGCCTGGCTAGCCCGTCTGGAGACGCAAGGCGTGGTCATCGCAAAACGCCACCGCTGGATCGGCTTTGCTGATGGCGGCCTGATTTTCGAAACCCAGGAAGGCCGGATGGTCATCCAGCCGGATGCGGCATTGCTGGCGCTTGGCGGCGCGAGCTGGCCGAAGCTCGGTTCCGATGCCGCCTGGGTGCCGTGGCTGCGTGAGCGAGGCGTCGATATGGCCCCTTTCCGCCCTGCCAATTGCGGCTTCGATGTCAACTGGAGCGGAGTGTTTCGCGAGCGCTTTGCCGGGGCGCCGTTGAAGGCGGTGACAGCCACCTCGGCGGCCGGGACATTTCCCGGTGAATTTGTGATTTCGGAGCATGGAATCGAGGGCAGCCTTGTCTATGCCCATGCAGCGGCCCTTCGCGACGATCTAGAGCGCGATGGCGCTGTCTCGTTGCTTGTCGACCTCGCTCCCGGGCGATCGGTCGAACGGCTGGCAGCCGACCTCGCCAGGCAGGACCGGAAAGCAAGCCTCTCCAACCGGCTGCGCAAGGGCGCCGGTCTCGACCCCGTCAAGGCAGGGCTGATTCGGGAGCTTGCAGGCGACGACGTGCTGAAGGACCCGCAGCAACTTGCTGCACGGATCAAGGCGCTGGCGATCCCGCTGACCGCGACCCGGCCGATTGCCGAAGCCATATCGTCGGCCGGAGGCATTGCGCTGGATGCTATCGATGACGGCTATATGCTGAAGGCCATCCCCGGCATCTTCGCCGCCGGCGAAATGCTGGATTGGGAAGCTCCGACAGGCGGTTACCTGCTGACCGCATGCATGGCGACGGGCAAGGCGGCAGCGCAGGGTATGCTTGCGTGGCTGGACCGCGACTGAACACTGCCCGCGCCTATCCCGCCTTGTGCCGGATACCCCTGATGCGGTTGACGACCTCCGCCAGGAAGACGCCAAAAAGCGCGCCCATGCTCTTGGTCGCGGCATCCTCGAAATGCGCGTGACGCGTCGGAGACAGGAATTGCAGCGTCTCCAGCGCGAAGGCACCGATGACCAGCAGCACCGCGCATAGAACGACCCGCCGCGGATAACCGGTGACGAACAATATGCCCATCACCATGAAGGCCATGGCGCGATCGACATCGACGTCGATGATATCGTGCGGCCGGTACTCGATCGGACACACGGTCACAAAGATAACGGCGGCCAGCGACAGCCAGGCGGCCACTCTCACGAGAAGCATCTTGTTCATGGGTGAAGGGTAGGCCGATGGCGGGCGGGCGCAATTCAGCCAAAAGTACAAAATGGGCTAATCCGCGATATGCAACTGCCGCGAAATGCGAAGCGACTGATCAAGCTTTTTTGAGGAGAAAGAGTGGTGCCCAGACGCGGATTTGAACCACGGACACGCGGATTTTCAATCCGCTGCTCTACCAACTGAGCTATCTGGGCATTCCTGCTTCGGCCTGCATTCTTTCGAAGAAAGAACCGGAGGGTTTGGTGTGCCCCGGAAGCGAGCGGGGTTATAGCATCTTGTCGGGACATGGCAAGCGTCAAATGACAGTTTTTTGAGGCTTGTGGAATTTTTCCAAATTCCTGAGTGAATTGAATGACTTCGCCAGTGGTTTTACAGGCTATTCCTCGTCGTCGTACTCGGCTTTCTTCTCATCGTCGGCAACGGGTATGGCGTAAGCGCCCGTCAGCCAGCGTGAGAGATCGACCTCACGGCAACGGTTCGAGCAGAACGGATAATGTTCGCGGTGAGATGGCTTTCCGCATTCCGGGCAGGGCCGCGTCTTGCGAAGCGGTTCGACCTTGGCGGTGGTTCTATTCTCGTCTTCGGACATGACGATGCCCCCGGCTTAGCCCTCAGGCCACCGGCTATGCACATCGAAGCCTTCGCCGGTCAGCAGGAGGATAGTTTCATAAAGCGGCAGGCCCACCACATTGGTGTAGGAACCGACCATTTTCTGGACGAAGCTGCCGGCAAGACCCTGGATGCCATAGGCACCCGCCTTGCCGCGCCACTGGCCCGAGGCCAGATAGCTCTCGATCTCGAAACCGGAGAGGCGCTTGAAGCGCACCTTGGTTTCGACGATCTTCTGGCGGACCTTGCGATCGGGCGTTACCAGGCAGACACCGGTATAAACCCAGTGGCTGCGGCCGGAAAGCAGATTGAGCGAGGCGGAGGCCTCATCCGCAAACTCGGCCTTCCCCAGGATACGGCGGCCGACGGCAACGACCGTATCGGCCGCGAGGATATAGCTGCCCTTCCAGGCCAGATCGCCCTTGATCGCCGACAGCGCCGCCTCGGCCTTCTCGGTCGAGAGCCTGCGGGCCAGCGAGCGCGGATGCTCCGATTTCTTCGGCGCCTCGTCGATATCCATCGGCATCAGGCGCGACGGTTCGATGCCTGCCTGATTGAGCAGGTCGACACGTCGCGGAGAACCGGAAGCCAGGATGAGCTTGTATGTGAGCGCCATGGAACCTCGACCGGAAAGGAAGCCTCGAGGGCTTGCGGCCCAAGCTTACTTGAAACGGTAGGTGATACGGCCCTTGGTGAGGTCGTAGGGGGTCATTTCCACAAGAACCTTGTCGCCCGCCAGAACGCGGATGCGGTTCTTGCGCATACGGCCGGCCGTGTGGGCGATGATTTCGTGCTCGTTTTCAAGCTTCACGCGGAAGGTCGCGTTCGGCAGAAGTTCGGTCACGATACCCGGAAATTCAAGGACTTCTTCTTTAGGCATATAAGGCTTTTCTTCCTGTCGGTTGAGATGGCGGACTTGCGCCACCTTAAAATTTGGGCGGAAACTACACAATCAACGGTCATTTGTGAACCTTGTTGATCGGGCTTTCTTCCTTTTGTTTTAGGCCGATTGCGCGGCAATGCCGTTTCGTCTGAGTAGCCGGCTCTCGATCAGCGCCGCAATGTGATCCCGCACCTCTCTGTAGGCATCGAGAATCTGGTCGCGGCTGCCGGTTTCGCCGGTCGGATCCATGGTCGGCCAATACACCACTTCAACGGCGTTGGCACGCGTCAGTTCCAGCGCTGCGTGATGAGCCTGCGGCGAAAGCGTGATGATCAGATCGAAATAGTCGTCCTCGAGTTCGTCCAGCGTCTTCGGCAGGTGGCGGCCAAGCGAAAGGCCGATCTCTTCAAGCACGGCATCGACAAAGGGATCCCGCTCGCCGGCGCGAACGCCTGCCGAGCGTATATAGATGTTGGCAGGCAGAATGCTCCGGGCGATTGCCTCGGCTATCGGCGAGCGGATGGCGTTCATGCCGCACATGAAGAGGATCGCGCCCGGCGCCTTGCCTTCTGCGGTGAGCGGAGCGGGCTCCATCCCGGTCATCCGCGCCAGTAGAGCACGCAGACGAGCGTGAAGATGCGCCGGGCCGTGTCGAAATCGACGTCGATCTTGCCTTTCAGCCTGTCCTTCAGCGTTTGCGAGCCCTCGTTGTGGATGCCGCGACGGCCCATGTCGATCGCTTCGATGCGGCTTGGCGAGGCCGAACGGATCGCTTCGTAATAGCTTTCGCAGATCATGAAATAGTCTTTCACGATGCGGCGGAACGGCGTCAGCGACAGGATATGGGTGGCAACATCACCGCCCTCCTCCGTCCTGATGACGAAGACCAGCTTGCTGTCGACGAGCGAGATGTTGAGCTTGTATGGTCCGCCCGGGTGCCCGGCGGGCTCGAAGGTGTTTTCCTCGATCAGATCGAAGATGGCGACGGCGCGCTCGTGCTCGACATCGGGCGTCGAACGGCCGATCGTGTCGTCGAGGACGACATCAGAAAGCCGGAAGTCGCCCTTCGCCATGCCTCACCTTTCGAGATTGAGGCGGATCGCGACCGATCGCGCATGAGCGTCCAAGCCTTCGGACACCGCCAAAGCGATCGCCGCCGGGCCAAGCTCGCGCAGCTGCTGCGGGCCGAGGCGCAGGATCGATGTGCGCTTGACGAAATCGAGCACTCCAAGGCCGGACGAGAAGCGCGCCGAACGCGCCGTCGGCAGCACGTGGTTGGAGCCGCCGACATAATCGCCGATCACTTCAGGCGTATGCGCGCCCATGAAGATCGCGCCGGCATTGCGAATGCCCGGGAGAAGCGCATCGGGATCGACGACCGCCAGCTCCAGATGCTCCGGCGCGATGCGGTTTGCAAGCGGGATAGCGTCCTTCAGATCCTTGACGAGGATGACGGCACCGAAATCGCGCCAGCTGGCGGCGGCGGTCTCGGCGCGGTTCAGCGTCTTCAACTGGCGCTCGACAGCGGCTTCGACGGCCTTGGCGAATTCGGCATCATCGGTGGCGAGGATTGCCTGCGAGCTGGCGTCATGTTCGGCCTGGGCCAGCAGATCGGCCGCGATCCAGTCCGGATTGTTGTCCTTGTCGGCAATCACCAGCACTTCGGAGGGACCGGCGATCATATCGATGCCGACGGTGCCGAACACATGGCGCTTGGCGGCGGCGACATAGGCATTGCCGGGACCGGTGATCTTGGCGACGGGTGCGATGGTTTCCGTGCCATAGGCGAGTGCGGCGATCGCCTGCGCGCCGCCGACACGGTAGATTTCGGAGACGCCTGCGAGCTTCGCAGCGGCCAATACGGCCGGATTGACGACGCCGCCGGTTGCCGGAACGGCGATGACGATGCGATCGACGCCGGCGACCTTGGCCGGAACGGCATTCATCAGCACCGAACTGGGGTAGCTCGCCGTACCGCCTGGAACATAGAGGCCGACGGCTTCGATTGCCGTCCAGCGCGAACCGAGGCCGACGCCCATGGCGTCTTCGTAGATATCGTCTTTCGGCAGCTGGCGGGCATGATGGGATTCGATGCGGACAGCGGCGACCTTCAACGCGCCCAGCACTTCGGCGGGAACCGCCTCGACGGCAGCGTCGATCTCGGCCTCGGTGACGCGCATGGGCACCTTGGCATAGTCGATGCCATCGAATTTCTTCGAATATTCGGCAAGGGCCACGTCGCCACGGGCGCGCACGTCATCGATGATGGCGCGCACCGCGATGTTGACGTCTTCGGAGACCTCGCGCTTGGTCGTCAGAAAAGCGGCGAAACGCTGCTCGAAACCATCCGATGCCTGATCCAGCCAGATTGCCACGCTCAATTTCCTTCCAAACCAACGCTAAACATCAAACCGCGCAGAGACGATCGTCAAGCGCCCGGATGGCGCGGCTTGGAGGCGGTTTCCCATGCTCCGCCGATATCTGCAAGCTGAACTTCGATGCATTCGACATCGAGAACGATCTCGGCCGCACCCGACAGCGTGATTTCGATCGTGCCCTCGGGGCCCTCGCCCTTCGGCTCGAAGACGACTGACAGCAGCGACAACACTTCGTCGCGGCGCTTGCGGTCGATGCCGGTGGAGCGGACAGCAAGAACGCGCTTGAAAACGAGGGCGGCGCGGCGGCGCTCGAAGCCCTTGCGCTTACCGCCAGCCTCTTCCCAGACGAAGCGGTTCGCGGCGAAGGCGAACTGGCCGTCCTTGGGGGACCAGGCGATGTCGCCGATCTTGAAAACGGCGTCCTGCAGATGCGCGGAGACCACGGCGAGGTCTTCACTGTCGAGTGCAAGAAGCTTCAGATCGGTCATGCAGGCTGTACCCCCGGTCGATGATGCCGCATCGCCGGTATGGCGATGCGTTAGACAAGGGAAATAGGACGCCTGAGGGCAATGCGCAACAGCTATGCGCAATGCCCGCAGGGGAAAGCAAAGGGCGGAAACCGCCCTTCCCTTATTCGCTGACGCGTTCGACGATGGCGCCGCAGCGGGTGAGCTTTTCTTCCAGCCGCTCGAAGCCGCGATCGAGGTGATAGACGCGCGACACCATGGTCTCGCCTTCAGCCGCAAGACCGGCGATGACGAGGGAGACGGAGGCGCGCAGATCGGTCGCCATCACAGGCGCACCCTTCAGCCGCTGAACGCCTTCGATCTTCGCCGTCTGGCCGGACAGAGAAATCTTGGCGCCGAGGCGGGCCAGCTCCTGCACATGCATGAAGCGGTTTTCGAAGATGGTTTCGGTGACATGCGAGACGCCGGACGAACGGGTCATCAGCGCCATGAACTGTGCCTGCAGGTCGGTCGGGAAGCCCGGGAAGGGATCGGTGACCACGTCGACGGGCTTAATACCGGCGCCATTGCGCTTGATGCGCACGCCGCTATTCGTCGCCGACACATCGGCACCGGCGCGGCGCAGCGTTTCGAATGCGGTTTCGAGCAGCGCCATGTCGGTGTTCTCGAGAACGACGTCACCGCCGGTCATGGCAACGGCCATGGCATAGGTGCCGGTTTCGATACGGTCCGGCAGAACCCGGTGGCGGGCGCCCGAGAGCGACTGCACGCCTTCGATGGTGATGGTCGGCGTGCCGGCACCGGTAATCTTGGCGCCCATGGCGATCAGGCAGTTGGCGAGATCGACGACTTCAGGCTCGCGGGCGGCATTGCCGATCACCGTCGTGCCGCGGGCAAGCGTTGCCGCCATCATCATCACGTGGGTGGCGCCGACCGAGACCTTCGGGAAGGTGTACTTGGCGCCGATGAGGCCGCCCTTCGGCGCCGTCGCGTTGATATAGCCGCTGTCGATTTCCAGGTTGGCGCCGAGCGCCGTCAGGCCTTCGAGGAAGAGATCGACAGGACGCGTGCCGATGGCGCAACCGCCCGGCAGCGAAACGCGGCACTGTCCCTCGCGCGCCAGCAGCGGACCGATGACCCAGAAGGAGGCGCGCATCTTCGAGACCAGCTCGTAAGGGGCGGTCGTATCGACGATGGTGCGGCAGGTGAAATGGATGGTGCGCGAGTAGGCGTCGTCCTGGCGCTCGCGGCGGCCGTTGACGGCAACGTCGACGCCGTGATTGCCGAGGATGCGCATGAGCAGCTCGACATCGGCCAGATGCGGCACGTTTTCGAGCGTCAGCGTGTCGCTGGTCAGCAGAGACGCGATCATCAGCGGCAGTGCGGCATTCTTGGCGCCGGAAATCGGGATGATGCCGTTAAGCTCATTCCCGCCGACAATTCTGATACGATCCATGGGGGCTTACGGGCTGCGCCCGCCTTTCCTGAAAGTTCTGCCTTTAAAAGGGATGGGGGTCTTTAGACGAATTCCCGCGACGCTTCAATTCGCCGCGGAGCCAACATTACGATTCGTCCATTTTTGCGGCAGGCAGGCCAATCGTCTCGTCGGCCTGCCCGGAACGGCGCGCACGGACCTGCTGCTTGCGCTTCGAAAGATTTTCCCGGAGTTTTTCCGCAGCCCGCTCGCGCCTCAGCCGCGCCTGCTCCTCGATTGCCGCCTTGCGGCCATTTACAGGCTTTTCGCTATTGTCTTCCATGCATTCTGCTTAGCGGATTCCCGCTCCCGCCAAAAGGCCTTCCTCGTTAATCCACGTGAAGTTCGAAATTGCGGCTTGCGCTTGTCCGGAACCTGTGGCAATAGGCGCCCCGTCCACGCAACACAGCCTGATGGCTCGAAGCGTTCCTGGTCCTGCTGCCGTAGCTCAGTGGTAGAGCACACCCTTGGTAAGGGTGAGGTCGGTGGTTCAATCCCACTCGGCAGCACCAGTTTTTCTTCAGATAATCCACGCACCCCCGGCTTAGGCTTAGGCTTAGGCTGATCCTGCACGGTCACCTGGAATGTGCCGTCGCCAACATGAATGGCGGCACCGCTCCGACAAAGCAATTTATCAAGTTTCAGACCTCCCCCTTTTCTTTGACTTGTTGCCCCATAGTTAAATCCCTGTCGCCGAAAGGCTTTTTGGATAGGAGTGGGGATAAATGGGTGCTTCGATACTGATCGGTATTCTGATCACGTTTCTCGTCATCATTCTCGTATTGTACTTGGTTCAACGCCTGCCGATCGATGGCCGCACACGGCAGATCGTGCAGATTATCGTGATCATCATCGGTATCGTGTCGCTGCTGAAATACCTAGCTGTCTTCTAGGATCGGGGGCCCGGCTTTTGCCGGGCCACAATTCCCACACGGAGCACGGCCACACGTTCGCCCTCGGCATCTCCTCCAATGTGAGATGGCCGATCTGGCCAAGTTCAGTTCAAATCCCCCATTGCGACCAATGAATAACCCGCTAATATACTCTCAGCACGAGCCTTTCGGGAGGAACACGAGGGGCGTTGTGCGCGTTTGGCGTAAACACTGGAGGAATACGCCTATGGCAACTGACAGATGGGATAGTCCGGTCAAGGTCGGCTTCGAGGATACCGATGCCCGTACCGTCAACGGTCCGTTCGATGCATTGAAGTGCCTTGCCGATCTCTGGCCCGCGGCGCGCGGTCTGCGCTATCTGAAAGCCCGCAGCACCTGCCGTGCAGCACTCGATGGCCGCAAGACGGCGGAAGAGGCGCGGCTGGAGTTTGTGGCGGCGGCCGAAGAGGCGAAGCTCAGGCTTCACTGACCGGCGACAGCTTCGGCCCTAAACAGCGACCCTGACGGCTGCGTGCCGGAACGGGACGGCTGTTTATTTTCATTTAACCAACGGTGAAGGACGGGCTGGATAGCCCAAGTATTGCCGTTGCGCGCCGGCGCAGGCCGACAATAAAACATCGGCAGCCATCATGATGATGGTCAGAGGCTCGTCACCCTCTGCTTATGCAGACGAGCCTCGAACAGAGATAATTTGCGGAAATACTTCGGATATTTCACGCTTTCAGCAGCCGGTATCGCTCTGGCTTTCGACTTCCACATAGCCGACGCCCATGATCGTGCCATCAGGTGCGCGGATGAAGGACGGCACGTAATGCGCCTCGGCCGGCTGGCAGGCGACGGTGCTGGTATATTCGTTGAGCGCCATCTGATCCTGAGGCAGGGCCGAGTAATAATCGACATCGGTTTCGAGAGAGGCGGATGCGGGAATGGCAAATGCGGCGCATGCAATAAACAGGGCTGGAACCCCCAGACGGATGCAGGTCCTCATGACTATCTCCAGCGTTGAAATCCGCCCAATCAACCCTTGAAGGGCGGCTTTGGTTCCCCGCTTTTCTTCGCACGATTTCACGCGCACTTGCCGGAACTTTTCGGGCAGCCGGTCTGTTCAATAGGGTTGAGAACAACGTGACCGGACGAAGTAGAATTAATCATGAAAACACTGATGCTGATCATCGTCGCGCTCATGGTGGCATCCGTTCTCAGTATTCTCGTCATCAAGCCCTTCGAGCAGGGCGGCAGCAACGATGACACGCCGCCGAAAACGATCCAGCAGCCGGAGCCAAAGTAGCGCACCATTCTGCCCCCGCAAATTTCAACGCTCTCTACTTGGCGAAGCGGATCTCTGGCGCCATATCAATGAAGGGGCTGAAGGGGCAACTGTCATGTTCAAGGTCATCGTTCCGGTTTTCACCGCCGCCGCCATGCTGGTGGCCTGCAGCGCTGCCGATAGCGGCGCCGGGCCGACGCCTATCCCGGGCAGCCTCACCTATGGCGGCCCTGCCCGCTCCAAGCTGACGAAATCGCCACCAGGCAGCTATGTCTATAACAGCTTCTACAATTCGAGCGGCCAGAAGGTGCAGGAGACCTATATCCTGCAGCCGGACAGGACACTGAAACTGACGCGCCAGGAAGTGGTTTCCGACTTCGTCTACTGACGCGCGCTTGACAGGAATCACTATCAAGAACATTCAAGGAACGTCTTATTTGTCCGTGCCGCTCTGCCGCGCGGGCGCCAACCGGACGGCTGGATGTATCTCGAGAAGCTCAACCCGCAACAGCGCATGGCCGTGGAGCATGGAACCCTCACCGAGGGCAGCCATGTCGCGGGACCGCTGCTGGTCATTGCCGGTGCCGGTTCCGGCAAGACCAACACGCTGGCGCACCGTGTCGCGCATCTGATCGTCAAGGGCGCCGATCCGCGCCGCATCCTGCTGATGACCTTCTCGCGCCGGGCCGCCTCCGAGATGGCGCGGCGCGTCGAGCGCATTTGCGCCGAAGTGCTCGGCGCCAATTCCGGCATCATGGCCGATGCGCTCGCCTGGAGCGGCACGTTTCACGGTATCGGCGCGCGGCTGTTGCGCGACTATGCAGAGCAGATCGGTGTCGATCCGGCCTTCACCATCCACGATCGCGAAGACAGCGCCGATCTGATGAACATCATCCGGCACGATCTCGGCTTCTCGAAGACCGAGAACCGCTTCCCGACCAAGGGAACGTGCCTGGCGATCTATTCGCGGGTGGTCAATTCGGAGGGTGAGCTGCCGCTGGTGCTGCGCGATGCCTTTCCCTGGTGCGCCACCTGGGAGAACCAGCTGCGCGATCTCTTCGGCGCCTATGTCGAAGCCAAGCAGGCGCAAAACGTGCTCGATTACGACGACCTGCTGCTCTACTGGGCGCAGATGGTGGCAGAGCCAATGATTGCCGAGGATATCGGCAGCCGCTTCGATCATGTTCTGGTTGACGAATATCAGGACACCAACCGGCTGCAATCCTCGATCCTGCTGGCGCTGAAGCCGGGCGGACAGGGACTGACCGTCGTCGGCGACGATGCGCAGTCGATCTATTCCTTCCGTGCCGCGACGGTGCGCAACATTCTCGACTTCCCGGCCTCGTTTACGCCTGCCGCCAATATCGTCACGCTCGACCGCAATTACCGCTCGACGCAGCCGATCCTGGCAGCCGCCAATGCCGTCATCGACCTTGCCTCCGAGCGTTTCACCAAGAACCTCTGGACGGAGCGGCAATCGGCCGAGCGGCCGCGTCTCGTCACTGTGCGCGACGAAGCCGATCAGGCGCGCTTCGTCGCCGACAAGGTGCTGGAGAACCGCGAAGAAGGCGTCAAGCTGAAGAGCCAGGCGGTGCTGTTTCGCGCCTCGCATCACAGCGGCGCGCTGGAGGTTGAACTCACACGGCGCAACATTCCCTTCGTCAAATTCGGCGGGCTGAAGTTTTTGGACAGCGCGCATGTCAAGGACATGCTCGCGGCGCTGCGCTTTGCGCTGAACCCGCGCGACCGTGTCGCCGGGTTCCGGCTGATGCAGATCCTGCCGGGCGTCGGCCCCTCGACGGCGCAAAAGACGCTGGATCATATGGCCGCTGATCCGAGCCCGATCCAGGCGCTTGCCGAACTGACCGCACCGCCGCGCTCGGGCGACGATTGGACGGCTTTCGTGTCCGTCATGCAGGAGCTGAAGACCGGCAAGGCCGGATGGCCTGCCGAAATCGGGCTGGTGCGGGAATGGTATCAGCCGCATCTGGAACGGCTGCATGAGGATGCCTCGACGCGCCAGGCCGACCTGCTGCAGCTCGAGCAGATCGCGGCGGGTTATCCGTCCCGCGAGCGCTTCCTGACGGAACTGACGCTCGATCCGCCGGACGCGACCAGCGATCAGGCCGGCGTGCCGCTGCTCGACGAGGATTACCTGATCCTTTCCACCATCCATTCGGCCAAGGGCCAGGAATGGACCAAGGTGTTCATGCTGAACGTCGTGGATGGCTGCATACCATCCGATCTGGCAGTCGGCAGCAGTGCTGAGATCGAGGAAGAACGGCGGCTGCTTTACGTCGCGATGACGCGGGCCAAGGACAATCTCGATCTCGTCGTGCCGCAGCGCTTCTTCACCCACGGACAGAATGCGCAGGGTGACCGGCATGTCTATGCCTCCCGCACCCGCTTCATCCCGGCAACGCTGCTGCAATTCTTCGAGGTCTGCGGTTGGCAGCAAGCGAAGGCCGAAACGGCGGCCAGCCAGCAGGCGCGCCAGGTGCGGATCGATGTCGGCGCACGCATGCGCGGCATGTGGCGCTAAAGGGCCAAGGGCTCGACGCGGCCGAAAAACGGCGCGAGGGCTTCAGGGCCGACCGCCGAGACATCCGCCGGTTTCCATTTCGGATTGCGATCCTTGTCGATGACGGCGGCGCGGACGCCCTCATAGAAGTCGGGCGTCTTCAGGATCTGCATGCAGGCAGCCAGTTCCCGGTTCAGACATTCTGCCAGGCTGGCGCTCGCCCTGCCCGCCCGCAGCAGACGCAGCGTCAGCTTCAGGCTGGTCGGCGAGCGTTTGGCGATGACGGTGCGCGTCTCGGCGGCGAAGGCTCCCTCCTCTGCCTCCAGTGCCGCCAGAATGTCCTCGACGCTGTCGAAGCGGAAAGCGCGGTCGATGATCGCCCGGTTGTGCTCCAGATGGCCGGCATGGGGATGATTGGCGAGATGTTTCAGCATGGCATCGACGGTGGTCGACGACGATCCGACTGGCATGCGGGCCAGCGCATCGATCATCTCCGGCAAGCGGGCGGAGGCAATCTTGACGTCGGCAAGCCCGGCATAGAGCGCGTCCGTGGCATTCATTTCCAGGCCGGTCAGCCCTGCCCAGGTGCCGGTTTCGCCGGGCATGCGCGGCAGCAGCCAGGTGGCGCCGACATCCGGAAAATAGCCGATCCCGGTTTCCGGCATGGCAAGCCGCGTGCGCTCGGTTACAACCCGGTGGCGGCCATGCGCCGAAAGACCGACGCCGCCGCCCATGGTGATACCGTCCATGACCGCGATGTAGGGCTTGGTGAAATTGGCGATGCGATGGTTGAGCGCGAATTCCTCACGCCAGAAGGTTTCAGCCTCCTCTGAGCCCGCAAGGCCGCTCTGGTGGAGAGCGCGGATATCGCCGCCGGCGCAGAAGCCGCGCTCGCCCTCTCCTGTGACGACGATGCTTGCAACGGCAGGATCGGCTTCGAACTCGTCGAGCGCCGCGTCCAGCATGCGCACCATGGTCAGCGTCAGGCTATTCAGCGCCTTGGGACGGTTGAGGCGGATGATGCCCGCGCTGCCGCGCCGTTCGATGAAGACTTCCCGGTCGGATGTTTTGTGCATGGTCACCGCGCCTTTGTTGATCAGATATCAATAGACAGGCGCGGCACTTCGTTCCAGTGGGATCAGTAAGGCAGCATCGCGTGCAGAGGTTCCTGGCCGATCATCAGGCCGTCGCGCTGCAGCGCATAGTCGATCGCCGCATCGAGCTTCAGCGGTCGCGAGAAATGGTAGCCCTGCGCCAGCCGCACGCCCATCGCCCGAAGACCGTCGGCAACCTCTTCGCTCTCCACGCCTTCGGCAACCGATGCGATGCCGAGGTTCTGGCAGAGATTGGCGACGGAGCGGGTGATGTTCATCGAACGGATATCGCGATCGAAATTCATCACGAAGGCCTTGTCGATCTTCAGCTTGTCGAAGGCGAGACGATGGATGTGGCTGAGGCTGGAGAAGCCGGTGCCGAAATCGTCGAGCGCGATCGATATACCGGCGGCGCGCAGGACGCCGATGACCTGGTCGGCCGTGTCGAAATCGGAAAGCAGCGCCGTCTCGGTGATCTCGAACTCGATGCGCTTGGGATCGACGCCTGAGCGATGGATCATCGCCAGGAGCGCCATCGACGTTTCGTGGTCGCAAATGTCGCGGGCCGAAAGGTTGAACGACAGGCGCAGATGATCGGGGATCTGCTTCAGCGCGTCGAGCGCCTGACCGAACAGCACGCGGGTCATCCGGCCGATGACGGCAGTGCGCTCGGCGGCAGGGATGAACGCATCCGGGCTGATGCGGCCGAAGCGGGCGCTGTCCCAGCGCGCCAGGGCCTCGTAGCCGACAACGCGGCCGGTCTTCAGTTCGATGATCGGCTGATATTCGAGCGATAGCTCGCTGGCGAAATCGTTGGCCTGCAGCTCAAGCTCGATGAGATAGCGCTGGGTTAGTATCTTCTCGTGTTCCGACGAGAAGAACTCGACGCCGCCGCGGCGCTTGCTCTTCACCTGATAGAGCGCGAAGTCAGCCTTCTCGTAGAGGTCTTCGGCGGAGAGATCGCCACCCTCGGGATAGACGATGCCGCAGGATCCCGAGACGCGCACCGAGCCGTCGGGGATTTCGAAGGCCTCGTGGACCGAAGCGCAGAGAGCCTGGCCGAGATCGGCAGTCGCTCTGCGGCTGATGCCTTGCGGGAAGATGATACCGAACTCATCGCCGCCGAGACGGGAAACGACAGCCTCGCTGCCGGCAAGCGCTGTGAAGCGGCGAGCGGTTTCCTTGAGCACCAGATCGCCCGCCGAATGGCCGAAGATATCGTTGACGGGCTTGAAGCCATCGAGGTCGATGATGCCGATAACCGGCGGTTCCTTCGGCTGCTCCTGCAGCATGCGCTCCAGCGATAGGAAGAAGCTGCGGCGATTGGCAAGGCCGGTCAATTGATCCTGAAGCGCGTTGCGGCTGTTGACGAGGTTCAGCTCATGGGCTTCGGCCTGCTTCTTCTCCAGCTCCTCGGTCATCTGCACGAGACCGGCGAAATTCTGGAAGTAGCTGTTGATCACCCGCAGGAACGGAAGGATCAGGAACAGACCGCTGACGGCGGTGGCGATGAAGACAGGATTTCCTGACGACAGGAAGGTCAGCACCATGGCCGTGAAGGTGATGACCGTGGTGATCATCGCCGCGACCGGCAGGTGCATGAGACAGAAGACGCAGGAAATACCTGTCACGACGAGGAAGTAGGCGATCTGGCCCTGCTGGTAGGCATCGCCGTAGCTGTAGAGCGCGACGGCCCAGGCGCCGAAGGCGATGGTGAGAATGCAGGAGCCGGCGATCGTCACGCGCATCACCTTGTAGGCGCGTTCAGGCGTGACGTTTTCCTTGCCGTTGATCTCCCACCAGCAGAGGCGGAACAGACAGGCGACACTGAGGCCGGTCGGGATATAGAGCGACAGCCAGAGCGGCGCGGTCTTGATGTGGGTGATCGCGACAGCCAGCGAATTGATGATCAGCAGGACATAGAGAATCGGGATCTGTGTCGACAGAGCCTGAAACTGTGCCATCAAGAACTTCGGGTTGTCTTTTTGCAGCCGTAGCGAAGCGATGAAGCTTTTCATTGTCCCTTTTCCCTTGACCATAAAACAGCCAGAGAAAGCTTGATTTTTTCTTATTTACGCCAGCGCTAGCCCTCTATCCTCAGACAGATGGTAAACACCATGTTAGCGCGATCAGAACGATGCGGCGGCGAGTTCGCGGTAGATGCCCTGAAGATCGCCGACGCGGCGCTGGGTCAGTTCCAATTCCCAATCGAGCGCGCTGCGAACGATGGTTTCCAGCGAGTCATGCTTCGGAGCCCAATCGAGCAGGCGTCGCGCCAGCGTTGCATCGGCAACGACGCTGGCGGAATCGCCCGGGCGGCGTGGCGCCATGTGGATCTTGAACGAGTGGCCGTGGACGCGGGTGACCATGTTCAGCACATCGAGAACGGAATAGCCCGAGCCGTAACCGCAATTGGCGACCAGCGAACCCTTGCCCTTGCGCAGGTGCTGTAGCGCCTTCAGGTGCGCCTCGGCGAGATCGGTGACGTGGATGTAGTCGCGCACACCGGTGCCATCATGCGTTGGATAGTCGATGCCATAGACGGCGACGCTGTCGCGCTTGCCGAGAGCCGCTTCGCAGGCGACTTTGATCAGATGCGTGGCGCCATTGGTGGACTGGCCGGCCCGACCCTCGGGATCGGCACCCGCAACGTTGAAATAGCGAAGGGCCACGTAGTCGAAGTCATAGGCCGCAGCCGCATCGCGCAGCATGAACTCGGTCATCAGCTTCGACTGGCCGTAAGGGTTTTCCGGATTGAGGCTGGCGGTCTCCTTGACCGGATCGGAACTCGGCTGCGGTCCATAAACTGCAGCGGTCGAGGAGAAGACGAAATGGCGCACGCCGGCTTCGATAGACGCGCTGAGCAACGCGCGCGTCTTGCCGGAATTGTTATCGTAATAGGAGAGCGGATCTGAAACCGACACCGGTACGACGGCGGAACCGGCGAAATGGATGATCGCCTCTATGTCGTTTTCGATGAAGATCGTCCGCAGAATATCGGGATCGGCAACGTCGCCGAGATAGAAGCGGGCCGCAGGCGCAACCGCCCAGCGGAAGCCGGTCGATAGGCGATCGAGCACGACCACCTCTTCACCCGCCTCAAGCAGTGTCCAGACCATGTGGCTGCCGATATAGCCAGCGCCGCCCGTCACCAAGATTGCCATGTCCCGCATTCCCTGTTTTATCGCACAGGGGCATCAGACGGGTTTTCCCTTTCGGATTTTCTTATCAAAGACCCGTTTTGGGCCGTTCCGGCGGCTAAGTTTGCGGCTGTGGTTAGAGGCCGATTTCGGCTTTCGCTACAATTTTATCGAACCGGCCAAATACGGGGCAGATGCCCGGCTGATGGCGCCGGGCATTCCCATCTCAGCGGCTCATGATGTAGTCGCAAAGGCGCTCGGCGGCGGTGCGAACCTGGGCCGGATCGCGCAGGAAACAGGCGCGCAGGAAGAGTTCGCCGCCCGCGCCGAAAGCCGCACCCGGCGCCAGGCCGACACCGGTCTTGTCGACGATATCGATCGCGGCCTTGCGGCTGTCGGTGATGCCGTCGATCTTCAGGAACGCATAGAGAGCGCCATCGGGCTTCAGCGTCTCGACGCGATTGGTGGCGATCAGGGCGTCGCAGAGGATATCGCGGGCTTCGGCCGCCTTGCTGATATTGGCGGCGACGAAATCGTCGCCGTGGTTGAGCGCTGCGACCGCGCCCTTCTGCATAAACTGCGCAACGCCGGAGGTCGAATACTGGATCAGGTTTTCCAGCACCTGTCCGGTTTCCGGCGGACCAACGATCCAGCCGACGCGCCAGCCGGTCATCGACCAGTTCTTCGAGAAGGAATTGACGAAGAAGATCTTGTCGCCCGGTTCCATGACGTCGAAGAACGAGGGCGCGCGGCCGCCGGCGTAGAAGTAGCGGGCATAGATCTCGTCGGCCATGATCCACAGGCCGTGCTTGCGGGCAATCTCGAGAATCTGTGCCAGATCCTGCTTCGTCGCCGTCCAGCCCGTCGGGTTCGACGGTGTGTTGACGAAGAGGCCCTTGGTCTTCGGCGTGATCGCAGCTTCGATCCGGTCGAGATCAACCGCCCATTTGCCGCCTTCGAACTGAAGCTCGACGCCCACCGAACGGGCGCCGGCGATTTCAAGCGCGGCTGCTATATTCGGCCAGGCGGGCGTCAGATAGGCGATCTCGTCGCCCGGCGAGGTCATCGCCTGCACGGCAATCTGGATCGCCTGCATGCCGGAACCGGTGATATAGAAATGTTCCGGAGAGAGCGTCACACCGAAATGACGGCCATAGTAGTCGGAAAGCGCCTGGCGCAGTTCGGGAATGCCGCGCTGCCAGGTGTAGAAGGTCTCACCGGCCGCAAGCGCATCCATCGCAGCCTTGCTGATGAAATCGGGGGTCGGCAGATCACCTTCGCCGACCCAAAGAGGCAGCAGGCCTTCGCGGCCGCGGGCATAATTGACGACTTCGACGATCCCGCTTTCGGGTGCCGTGATGGCGCGCGGGCTGAGGCTATTGACGATCGACATGAAGGACTCCGGTTTTGGCCTTCATAGAACAAAACCCGGCGCAAATCCCAATGAGAATGCGTGATGTCACATCGATTTTCGTGATGGATGGAGCCCTGCCTAACAGCAGGGCTCAAAGGCGCTAAAATCAGGCCGGACGCTTGGCCAGCAAATCGCGGATTTCCGTCAGCAGCGCAACGTCTGCCGGCGGCGGCGCGTCTTCCGCGGCCTTCTCCTCGTTACGCTCGATCTGCTTACGCAGCATGTTTACGGCCTTGACCATCAGGAAGATGATCCATGCGAGGATGAGGAAATTGATGAGGACGGTGATGAAATTGCCATAGGCAAAGACGGCGCCCTGCGCGCGGGCGGCAGCCAGCGTCGGTGCGTTGACGGCCGATGAGAGACCAATGAAATAGTTCGAGAAGTCGAAGCCGCCGAAGATGGCACCGACGATCGGCATGATGATGTCGTCGACAAGCGACTTGACGATACCGCCGAAAGCGCCGCCGATAATGACACCGACCGCCAGGTCCATGACGTTACCGCGGGCAATAAACGCTTTGAATTCGTTGAGCATCCGATCTGTCTCCCTCTGATGCGCACTCACTGACAGTCCGTGCTTTATTAGCTACATGTCCGCCATAATTATTCAATTGTTAATTTTGAATAACCACTTCTTCCGGCGTCTTGGACTTAAGGTCTAGACCGCCCCGATTTCCAAAGGCGGGCATTTCCCCTAATCTTTGAAACTTAAGGGGCCCGGCGAACAACTCGCCGGTGGAGGATCGATGCTTCCTGGCTGGGTCATAATCGCGTCTGCCTTCGGCTACATGCTGCTGCTGTTTGCCGTCGCGAGCTATGGCGACCGCAAAAGCCGCCGGCTTGGCACGCAGGAAGGCGGCTGGCCCGTTGTCTATGCGCTCAGCCTGGCGATCTATTGCACGTCCTGGACCTATTTCGGCGGTGTCGGCCTTGCCTCGCAGCACGGCCTCGAATTTGCCGGGATCTATATCGGACCGATCCTGGTCTTCACGCTCGGCATGCCGCTCCTGCGGCGGATCATCGAGCTTGCCAAAGCCGAGAAGCTGACGTCGGTCGCAGACTTCATAGCGGCGCGTTACGGGAAAAATTCAACCGTCGCGACGATCGTGGCACTGATCTCGCTGGTCGGCGTCATTCCCTATATCGCGCTGCAGTTGAAGGCGATTTCGAGCACCGTTTCTGTCGTCGTGAACCCGCAGGATTACGGCATCGGCAGCGGCAATCTCTATTTCCTCGATCTGCCGCTGATCGTCACCCTCATGCTTGCCTGTTTCGCTGTGATGTTCGGCACCCGCCACACGGATGCGACCGAGCATCAGGACGGGCTGATCCTCGCCGTCTCGATGGAATCCGTCGTCAAGCTCATCGCCTTTCTCACAGCCGGCATCTGCGTCATCTGGTTCCTGTTCGATGGGCCGATGGACCTCTGGGAGAAAAGTGCGGCGAACCCCTTGGTGACCGCGGCGCTGGATTACCAGACGCCGATCAGCCGCTGGATCGTGCTGACGCTGCTCTCGGCCTTTGCGATCATCATGCTGCCGCGCCAGTTCCATGTGACAGTCGTCGAGAACAGGACGGCCAAGCAGCTCCGGCTCGCCGGCTATCTCTTCCCGCTCTATCTCGTCGCCATCAATCTCTTCGTGCTGCCGGTGGCGATCGGCGGGTTGCTGACCTTCGGCGGCGCCGGCAATGCCGACCTCTATGTGCTCTCGCTGCCGCTTGCAGGGCAGATGCCGGTGGTGTCGCTGATCACCTTCATCGGCGGCTTCTCGGCGGCAACAGCGATGGTGATCGTCGATTCCGTGGCGCTGTCGATCATGGTGTCGAACGACATCATCATGCCGATCTTCCTGCGGCGGAAGCTCGCCGGACGCGCCAGCCAGCGCGACGACTTTGCCAAGACGCTGCTCAACATCCGCCGGAGCGCCATTTTCGCCGTCCTGCTGCTCGGCTACGCCTATTACCGCTCGACCGACAGTACGGCGGGTCTCGCCTCGATCGGCCTGCTCTCCTTTGCGGCGATCGGACAGATCGCGCCGGCGCTGTTCGGCGGCCTCGTGTGGCGGCGGGCGAATGCGCGCGGCGCGATCCTCGGGCTGACCTCCGGCTTCGTCATCTGGTTCTATCTGCTGTTCCTGCCGTCGCTCGGCGGGCCCGACTATTCCTATATCGCCAGCGGCTTCCTGGGCTTCCTGTTTCCCGGCACCACCGTGTTCACCGCGCCGGATGCCGACCCTCTCGTCAACGCAACCACGATGAGCCTGCTGGTCAACACGGCTTTCTTCATCGTTGGCTCGATGACGCGCAATGCCCGGCCGCTGGAGCGCATCCAGGCGGGCATCTTCGTCAAGCGGCAGTCGCGCTCGCAATTTGCGACGCGCGGCTGGAAGACGCGGATCAGCGTCGGCGATCTGAAGGCCGCCATCGCCCGCTATCTCGGCGAGGAACGGATGCAGCGCTCGCTTGCGACCTACGAGCAAAGCTCCGGCCGCAAACTGGAAGACGACCAGCCGGCCGACATGGCGCTGATCCACTTCAGCGAACAGCTGCTCGGCAGCGCCATCGGCTCGTCTTCGGCAAGGCTGGTGCTGTCGCTGATCCTGCAGAAGATCGAGGATGCGTCGTCGGATACGGCCTGGCTGCTCGATCAAGCCAGCGAGGCGCTGCAATATAACCAGGACATGCTGCAGACGGCCTTGTCGCAGATGGACCAGGGCATCGCCGTCTTTGACAGTTCCAATCGGCTGACGATCTGGAACCGGCGCTTCCGCCAGCTGCTCGACCTGCCTGAAGATGTCGGCCGGGTCGGATTTCCGCTGTCGGAGATCGTTGCCATTCTCGGCCAGCGCGGCGACATCCCGGCCGCCGATCTGGCGCAGACCGTTCGCCACTTCCAGACGCTCGACAAGCCATTTTCGCTGGTGCTCGGCGGCGGCGACAGCATTATCGAAGTGCGCTCCAACGCCATGCCGGACAAGGGCATCGTCGCTACCTTCACCGACATTACCCAGCGTGTTGAGGCCGACAGGGCGCTGAAACAGGCGAACGAAACGCTGGAGCAGCGCGTTGCCGAACGCACCGCCGAGCTGACGCGGGTCAACCACGAGCTCGGCGAAGCGCGTGCATCGGCCGATGAGGCCAATATCGGCAAGACGCGGTTCTTTGCGGCGGCCGGCCACGACATTCTGCAGCCGCTGAATGCCGCGCGGCTCTATTCATCGGCGCTGGTCGAACGCATGGCGCAATCCGACAACGGGCCGATCGTGCGCAACATCGACTCGGCGCTTGAATCGGTCGAGACCATTCTCGGTGCCGTGCTCGATATCTCGCGGCTGGATACCGGCGCGATGCGGCCGCGGCTGACGACGGTGCCGTTGTCGGATCTTCTCCAGCGGATCGAGACCGATTTCGCGCCGATCGCCCGCGAGAAGAAGCTGAAGCTGGTGGTGATGCCGACCACGCTCAAGGTGCGCTCCGACCCGAACCTGTTGCGCCGCCTGGTGCAGAACCTCGTCTCCAACGCCATCAAATATACGCTGACCGGCAAGGTGCTGGTCGGTGCGCGCCGGCGCGGCGACAAGGTGGTGATCCAGGTGATGGATTCGGGCATCGGCATTCCGCCCTCGAAATTCCGCACCGTCTTCAAGGAATTCGCCCGCCTCGACGAAGGCGCCAAGACGGCAACCGGGCTGGGGCTTGGGCTTTCGATCGTCGATCGCATCGCCCGCGTTCTGAACCATCCGGTGGAACTGCACTCGACGCATGGCAAGGGAACCGATTTCCGCATCACCATGCCGCTCGACACGACGAAGCTGGGGGCAGCACCGGTTGCCGCCGTCAGCGCCGAGCGCCAGGCGCAGACGCTCCGCGGCCTGAAGATACTCTGCATCGACAACGAACCGAATATTATCGAGGGCATGCGCCTTCTGATTTCCGGCTGGGGCTGTGAGGTGCAATCGCTGGCTTCACTCGCCGAAGTGGCGGACTTCCATGCGCCGGCGCCGGATCTGGTGATCGCCGACTATCACCTCGACGACGGAAGCGGCATTGCCGCGATCCTCGATCTGCGCCAGCGGTTCGGCGCCGAGCTTCCGGCGCTGCTTCTGACGGCCGACCGGACGCTCGAAATCCGGGCGGAAGCCGAACGCCACGGGATTGCCGTGCAGCACAAGCCGGTGCGCCCGGCCGCACTTCGCGCCTTCATTACCCAGATTTCGGGCCAGAAGCGGGCAGCCGCGGAGTAAGGTCTCCACAGAGAACCTGCCTGCCGGACCGCCGTCGCCATGCGCGAAAACGCAAGCGCGACGGTTGTACAAAAGATCGCCGCCGGTGCCCGTAATGGTAGGCTAATGCAAAAGGCTGAATTGCAATAGCGTGCGATCCATCGCCTCATTGAGCCGGGCAACAATCTTCTATCCTCATCGACACGGGTCCGCCCTGGACCCCTGGCAAAGCTTTGGTTCCACATATGCGCCTGATTGTCGTCAATGACGTTTCCGTTGTCCGGGGTGGCGCCACCAAGGTTGCCATCCAATGCCTGGAAGCCTGTGTCGATGCCGGGGTCAACTGCACCTTCTTCGTCGGCGACGACGGGGCCGGGCTGAAGGAATACGGGCTTGATGTGCGCACCATTGCGCTCGGCGAGAAGCCTTTGCGCGACGGGCCCGCGATCGCCAATATCTTCGACCGGCATTTCAACAAGCGGGCCTATGAGGCGCTGTCTGGGCTGCTCAAGGAATCGGCCGACGAGACAGTGGTCCATGTTCACGGCTGGAACCAGATCCTCTCGCCCTCAATCTTCCACGCGCTGTCACAGAGCAACGCGCGCGTCATCGTCACCGCCCATGACTTCTTCCTCAACTGCCCGAATGGCGGCCTGTTGAACTACAAGAGCGGCGAGATCTGCGGCGTGACGCCGATGTCTCTCGGCTGCCTGACCACCAATTGCGACAAGCGCAACTATCTGCACAAGCTCTGGCGCTTCCGCCGCACGCTGGCACAGGCCGGTGTCGGCGAGGCTTTCTGGGAGCGGATCGAGGTAATCCTCGCCCATGAAAACATGGAAGCCTATCTGACGCCCGGGCCGCTCAAGCATTTCCAGACACTGCGCACGCCGACCGAACCGCTGACCCGCCAGCCGACCGAACCGTGGCTTCGCGAGCGCATCATGTTTCTCGGCCGCATGACCTGGGAGAAAGGCGTGCGCACGCTCGGTGATGCGCTCAGGATGACCGGCCAGGCCGCGACCCTGATCGGCCGCGGGCCGCTGCTCGAAGAGATGCAGAAGACCCTGCCGCATTGCTGGGTTCCCGGCTGGCTGGATGATGCCACCGTCGCCAGGCTTGCCGGCGAAGCGCGCGTCTTCATCATGCCGTCGCGCATGCCGGAGCCCTATGGCCTGGTTGCCGCCGAGGCGATCATGAGCGGCATTCCGCTGATCGTCAGCAGCAATGCGCTGATCTCCGAAGAGATCGCGGCGAATGGCGCCGGGCTGGTGTTCAAGAGCGGCGATGCCGCCTCGCTGGCCGACGCACTCGGCAAGGTGAAGAACGACAGTCTCGTCGAAAAACTCACCGAGGGCGCCCGCGCCTTCGGAAAGAAGATCGCACCCTCCCGCCAGGAATGGGACCGGAAGATGATCGCGATCTACACGGGGGAAAATGCCTTTCTTGCGGCCTAGGAGGGATCATGGCGCGTGCATTGGTGACTGGGGGATGCGGCTTTGTCGGCCGGCATCTGAGCGAGCGGCTGCTTGCCGAAGGAATGGACGTCGTCTCCGTCGACCTGCTGAAACCGGGGACCGGCGCGCTTGCGCCATCGCAAAAGCAGCTGTCCAACCGCCATTTCACCTTCCTGCAGGAGGATTGCCGCAGCTATTTCGACCGTAGTCGCGAGCATTTCGACTATGTCTTCCATCTCGCCGCCCTCGTCGGCGGGCGCATGACGCTCGAGAACCAGACGCTGCTTGTTGCCGAGGATCTGGCCGTCGATGCAGCACTCTGGCGCTGGGCGGGCGAAAACCGGCCCGGCAATGTCGTCTATTTCAGCTCGAGCGCCGCCTATCCCGTCTCGCTGCAGACCTTCGAGGCGCAGACCATCCTTTCCGAGGACATGATCTCCTTCGACCGGCCGATCGGCGTGCCTGATCTCAGCTATGGCTGGACGAAGCTGACGGGCGAATATCTGATGAAGCTCTATGTCGAGCGTTATGACGGCCGCGCCGTCGCCTACCGCCCGTTCAGCGGCTATGGCGAAGACCAGGACCTCGCCTATCCCTTCCCCGCCATCTGCCGCCGCCTGCTCCGCGAACGCGGCGCCCCCGAAGTCTCCGTCTGGGGCAGCGGCCACCAATGCCGCGACTTCATCCACATCTCCGACTGCGTCGGCTTCGTGATCGAAACGATGGACGCCATGACCTCAGGCGCGACCCTCAACCTCTCGACCGGAGACGCCACCTCCTTCATCGACCTCGCCGAACGCATCAGCCGCCAGCTCGGCTGGTCACCGAAGGTGAGCGGCACCGCAAGCCGCCCGGAAGGGGTGTTCTATCGCTGTGGCGATACGGCGCTGCAGCGGGAATTCGGGCTGGCGCCGAAGGTGAGCCTTGAGGAGGGGATCCGGCGATCGTTGGAGTTTCATCGGGAGATGGAAGGGGTGATGGCTTAAGGCCCCCATTCCATCGATGTTTCAAACGTTGCTCAAAGCGAGGTTATTTTGGGGCCAGCATCAGATAACTGAAGAGCTCCCTCAATTTCTTGCTCTGACTTTGGCTCGGCGAGCGGCTTGGTTAGTGCCATGCTTGCATCCAACTTTTTTGCATCAAAATCACGCTTGAGAATGATGGGACGTTCGGCTTTCAGCCCCTTTCCGAAACCGAGAAACTCGAATTTACCCAAATTGGGAATTAGTCGAACGTGCTGGCTGCTATAGACGCTCTCAAGAAACGACAGGCTCGTTTGATCAATTAGAGAATGAGTTAGAAACGTATTGCATTGTGAGAGGATTGTCTTGCTAACTAGAGCCGTCCTTTGAGTTATGACAAGCAATCCTACTCCGTACTTCCGTCCCTGAAGGGCAATCTGGCCAATCCTCTCTACAACCCAACGAGTTTCACCATCAAATCCGCTGTTCACCTCGGGTACTATTGTGTGGGCCTCTTCAAGACAGATAAGAATCTGGCGTGCCCGGCGATGCTCGCGCGCCCAATTCATGATGGCGGAGAGATAGATTTCTGTAAGTCTCAATCCAGCTTTAGAGTTGGAGATTTCTGAAAGTTCGAAGATAGCAAGTTGAGTTTCATCATTTTTGAGGAAGTCATCAATGACCTTCGCTGTTTCGTCTCGAATCTCATTGAGAAGAGTTTTCAGCTTGGACTTCTCGGCCTCGGCCTTAAACCCAAACGAGTCGATTGCAGCCAGCAAGCCCTCCATTGCGGTTGCCTTCTTTCGATCTGGACTTGGGAATATTGGGCCTAGATCGGCCAAGCGAACTCGATAGTCACCCGTGAAATCTACGCAAAAAATCTTAGTTCCGCGCGAAGCAGCCTCACGAATAATATCAAGCGCCAACTCAGTTTTCCCTGTGCCAGTAACGCCTAGTATCGCTGTGTGATATTCAATCAGCTCATTCACGCGAGCAACTGCTGTGATACTAGTCGAAGGCAATTTCCCGATGACAAATTCGTCTTTGGAAAGCTCCGGTGCCTGAAACGTGCGGCTAGCTGCGACGAAAATCGGCTCGTTCATCATTGGTAGCCAAGCGTATTTTTTGAATCCGTCTTTAGACGAGTAAGCGCCTAATTGCGCTGCGCGAACGACATGAGTTCCGCGAGGATTCTGATCGAAGCTTTCCTCAAAAGTTTCCGCTCCAATGATTTGATAGAATACCTCCGCACCTTTGGTATTTGCAAAAACCACGTCTCCCTCGCGCAGGTCGGTTTGCATGGATACCTCAAAACTGATCACAGATATGCTTGAGTTCTCAACTACGAACCCCACCAGCTCTGCGTCCTTTGACCCCGCTATTGCGTTTATGAACTCGGCGGTCCTCTCCTGATCGTGGGTTGCATAGATTTTGCCCGTAGCAGCCGTCGTCTTCTCTTGGACGCTAGCAATGCAGAGACCGGTCCCAATAACGTCCGTGCCTTGTATCTGCGAGAAAAGAGAAAATACATACTGTTGGCTTCCGTCGGGCATTCCGGCAGTGAACAAGCGATTTGGCTTCCAAGCAGCCATCGATTGAAGCTTAACCCGTACAATATTCGGGTGATCGACCCTTACAATATGACCAATTGCCTCTCTATCACTTTCGGAAAGTCGGTCGGCGCGAAGCAAGCGTAGCGCGGAAGCGACGCGTTCGATCGGTTTTCCCGTAACGACAGCGATCCAGTACAGCAAGAGCCACGACATCGCGATTGGCGCGCTGTGATAGACGGCAACGATGCTAATCATGGCTGGGATTGAAAACAACAGCTCGCCGCGACCAACTACTGCTGTAAGTCTAAATAAAAACGATCCGAAATATGATTTATCCGCATCGTCATGAAATAATATCGCAAGAGATGCTATTATTATTATTGCTAGCGACAGCGCGATCCCGACCCATCGTATAACCTCTAGTTGGCTTCCTAGGCCTTGGATTGTTGTCAGATCAATCGCTATGAGCCCAAGCATCGTACTAGTGGCAGTACTTAGCGTATCCCTCGGTGGCGCAAACCAAGGAGCTGAAAGCGAGGCAAAGAACCAAAAAGATATCGCACTGAAGAGCCAGACCGACTCTAAGCCGCCAGTAGGCCACGGACTGTCCGATACAAATAGGAAGATCAAATAAGCAACAATCGAGTTCAACAACGTGGTTGTAAACCGCTCTTTAATTGGCGCGTACTTAGGCATGATCCGATCCCTAGATTTGAATCGAAAGCTTACACAAACAGTGTTTCGACAAGAAGCGTTAATCCACTATAAATTGCAATTCACGGCGTTGTCGGCAATTGAGCACGCCCGACGACTGCAAGCACCCACCCCCATCAACCCCTTGTTAAACCTTTATTGACCATAATCGCTGCTTCAGGCGCGGTATTGTAGGCGTTCACCGGACCTCTGCTGCCTTTGTTCCCGCGTAAGACGGAGATGGTCATGATGGAATATGCGGCGGAAACGCGGGCGGTTGGGGAGCGCGAGGGGCTTGGCTTCCTTTCGGCGCTGGCGCGGCGTGCGGCCCGGGCTCTCGTGGCTGCGTTTCTGGCGGTGCCGGCCTTTCTCGGCTCCGAGGTTGGCGCGGCGGCCGAAGACCGGGCGCTGAAACTCTATTTCACCCATACCGGCGAGAAGGCGACGATCACCTTCAAGCGCAACGGCAAGTTCGATCAGCGCGGGCTGACGCAGATCAACCGTTTCCTGCGCGACTGGCGCCGCAACGAGCCGGCCCGCATGGATCCACGGCTGCTCGATCTCGTCTGGGAAGTCTATCAGAAGGCCGGCGGGCGCGATTACATCCATATCGTTTCCGCCTACCGTTCCCCGGCCACCAACAACATGCTGCGCACCCGCTCGCGCCTGACAGGCGTTGCCAAGAACAGCCAGCACATGCTGGGCAAGGCGATGGATTTCTATATTCCGGGCGTGCAGCTTTCCAAGCTGCGCGGCATCGCCATGCAGATGCAGGGCGGCGGCGTCGGCTATTATCCGAAATCCGGCTCGCCCTTCGTGCATCTCGATGTCGGCCGGGTGCGCGCCTGGCCGCGGATGTCGCGCCAGGAGCTGGCGCGCATCTTCCCGAGCGGCAGAACCATGCATGTGCCGGCCGATGGACGGCCGCTGCCGGGCTACAACCAGGCGGTCGCCGAATACAAGAAGCGCGGCAGCGTGAAGACGGTCGAGATCGCCTCGGCCGAGGACGATGAGGATACGGGCAGCAGCGCGACGCTTCCGAGCAAGCTGGCGATGGCGCTGGTGCCGACGCCGCGCAGCGTCCGGCGCGAGATCCCGATGCTGGCAGCAGCGCCTGTGCCGGAAAAGCCTGCCCCTGAGACCTTCACCAATCTCGCTTCGCTGAGCGTGCCGCTGCCGGCCTTCCGGCCGGGCAGCGAGAAAGCCGCAGCACCGGTCGATCCGGTCCAGACGGCGTCGATCGATCCCGTTGCCATCCGGCCCGAGATCCGGCCTTCCGTGCCCTCCTTCGGCGCCAGCGCGCTCGCCTCGCTAAAGCCGAGCTCGATGCCCGGCGCCCGGGCCGAGCTGATGGCAGCATTGCCGATGGCGAAGTCACCCGAGCTCGATGGTGGTGTCTCCGCCATCTCCGACGAAGCGCTGATCGGCTGGGCGCTGCATGGAAATGGCCGCGAGCTCGGCATGAGCGCGCCGCGGATCATCCGACGCGCGATCCTTGCCGATCACAGCATGGCCTACGAGGTCATGGATGACGAAGAGGAAACCGACGAAGCCGAGTTCGATGTTGACCGCTTCGGGTCCGATCAGGCAGGCTGAGGGGATGGGCGCGGATCACGCGCCCGCCTGCGCCCGATGACGGCGCCAGCCTGAATGGAGTTTGAGAATTGAGTACCGCTTTCGTCAAGGAAGAGAGCGCGGAAACGGCTGCGGAAACCCATCTGCCCGACCGCCCGATCTCGCCACATCCGAACCTCGTCACCGAAGCCGGGCTGAAGGCGCTGGAAGAGCAGCTGCAGCTGGCACGCGAAGGCGTGGAAGCCGCCGCGGGGATCGAGGATGTCAACGAGAAGCGGCGGCAGACGGCCATTCCGCTGCGCGATTTCCGCTATTTCGCCGAGCGCGTGCGCACCGCGCAGGTGATACCCGCGCCCGCCTCCATCGGCACCGTCGCCTTCGGCAGCAAGGTGACCTTCAGCCGCGATGACGGCCGGGTGCAGACTTATCGGATTGTCGGCGAGGATGAGGCGGATCCGAAGGCCGGGTCGATTTCATTTGTCTCGCCTGTCGCGCGGGGCTTGATGGGCAAGGGCGTGGGTGATCTTGCCATGGTGGGTGATCAGGAGTTGGAGATTACGGCGATCGCTTGAGGGGCGCCTCCAGAGAGGGACGTCATCCTCGGCCTTGAGCCGAGGATCTACGCAACCGTCTTACGCCGTGCCTGCCGTTGTGGATACTCGGGACAAGCCCGAGCATGACGGCGTAGTGGGTGGCTGCTTAGTGCGGGCACCCTGTCAGAGGCGGCTTAGGCCGCCTCCTTCTCTCCACGATAGGGATCGAAGCGGCCGTAGAAGGTCTCGCCCTTGGCGGCCATGTCCTTCAGGAGCGGCGTCGGCTTGAAGTGCGGGCCGTAGGAGGCCGCCAGCTTTTCCGCCAGTTCGACGAAGGCCTTGGCGCCCATGCCGTCGATATAGCTCAGCGCACCGCCGGTATAGGGCGCGAAACCGAAGCCGAGGATCGAGCCGACATCGGCCTCGCGCGGATCGGTGACGATGCCTTCCTCGACGGTGCGGGCGGCTTCCAGCGCGATGGTGACGAGGAAGCGCTGCTTCAGCACCTCGATATCGAGATCATCGGCCTTCTTCTGCGGATAGAAGGTCTTGAGCTCTGGCCAGAGTGACTTCTTGGCGGGCTTCGGCGGGTAGTCGTAGAAGCCCTTCGAATTCTTGCGGCCGAAGCGGCCTTCCTTCTCGACCATGCGGGAGACGAGCTCCATGTGGCGCGGGTCGATGGCCTTATCGCCGAGATCGGCGGCGGTGGCCTTGAGGATCTTCAGCGACAGGTCGATCGCCACTTCGTCGTTCAGCGCCAGCGGTCCGACCGGCATGCCGGCCATCTTGGCGGCATTCTCGATCATCGCCGGCGGCACGCCCTCAATCAGCATGTCATAGCTTTCCGACATGTAGCGCAGGACGCAGCGGTTGACGAAGAAGCCGCGGGTATCGTTGACGACGATCGGCGTCTTCTTGATCGCGGCGACGTAGTCGAGCGCCACGGCGAGCGCCTTGTCGCCGGTTTCCTTGCCGAGGATCACTTCGGTCAGCATCATCTTCTCGACCGGGGAGAAGAAATGGATGCCGATGAAATCCGCGGGGCGCTTCGAGTTCTTGGCAAGACCGGAGATCGGCAGGGTCGAGGTGTTGGAGGCGAAGATGGCGCCTTCGGGCAGCACTTCCTCGACGGCCTCGATGACGGCCTTCTTGACGTCCCGGTCCTCGAAGACGGCTTCGATGACGAGGCTAGCATCCTTGAGATCGGCGTAGTCGGCCGAGGGAGTGATGCGGGCGAGGATCGCGACCGCTTCATCCTGCGTCAGCCGGCCCTTACCGACGGAGTCCTTCGCCAGGCCCTCGCCTGTCGCCTTGCCCTTGTTCGCCGCGTCCATATCGCGATCGATGAGCGTTACCTCGAGACCAGCAGCAGCCGAGACGTAAGCGATAGAGGCGCCCATGAAGCCGGCGCCGACGACGCCGATCCTCTTGAGTTCGGTCTTCGGCTGACCGGCCGGGCGGCGGGCGCCCTTGCCGAGTTCCTGCATCGAGATGAACAGCGAGCGGATCATCGAGAAGGCTTCGGTGGTCTGCAGCACTTGGGTGAAATAGCGCTGCTCGATCTTGAGCGCCGTATCGAAGGGTACCTGCAGGCCTTCATAGACGCATTTCAGGATGGCAAGCGCGCCCGGATAATTGCCCGCCGTCTCGCGGCGCAGGATCGCCGGAGCGGCCGGCCAGAGCTGCGCGGAGGCAGGCGTCCAGATGCCGCCGCCCGGAACCTTGAAGCCCTTTTCATCCCAGGGGGCGACCGGCTTCAGGCCATCCTTGATCATCTGCTTGGCAGCAGGAATCAGCTGATCCGGCTCGACCACCTGATGCACGAGGTTCATCGCCTTGGCGCGCGAGGCGGAGAGCGACTGGCCCGTGGTCATCATCTGCAGGGCGGACTGGGCATCGGCAAGGCGCGCGACACGCTGCGTGCCGCCGGCGCCCGGGAAGATGCCGACCTTGACTTCAGGGAGCGCGATCTTGACGGACTTGGCATTGGAGGCCACGCGGCCGTGGCAGGCGAGCGACATTTCGAGTGCGCCACCCATGCAGGTGCCGTTGATCGCCGAGACCCACGGCTTGCCGCAGGTTTCGAGCTTGCGGAACAGACCGGTCATGCGGCCGACGAGATCGAACAGTTTTTGCGCGGCGGTATCGGGATTGGCGGCCTTCTCGTCGTTGTAGAAGGTGAACATCGCCTTGATCATCGACAGATCGGCGCCGCCGGAGAAGGTGGACTTGCCGGAGGTGATCACCACGCCCTTGACGGCGCTGTCGGCGACGGTGGCGTCAACGATGGCGTTCAGCTCTTCCATCACCTCGGTGGTGAAGACATTCATCGACTTGCCGGGCATATCCCAGGTGACAAGGGCGATGCCATCGGCATCGGTGGCGACGGTGAAATTGGTGTAGCTCATCGTCTCTCTCCCTTAGACGCGTTCGATGACGGTTGCCGTGCCCATGCCGGCGCCGATGCAGAGGGTGACCAGCGCGGTATTCAGGTCGCGGCGTTCCAACTCGTCGAGCACGGTACCGAGGATCATCGCGCCCGTGGCGCCGAGCGGATGGCCCATGGCGATGGCGCCGCCGTTGACGTTGATCTTGTCGTGGGCGATGTCGAAGGCCTGCATGTAGCGTAGCACGACGGCGGCGAAGGCTTCGTTGAGTTCGAAGAGGTCGATATCGGCAAGCGACATGCCGGTGCGCTTCAAAAGCTTTTCGGTGACGTCGACCGGGCCGGTCAGCATCAGCGCCGGATCGGAGCCGATATTGGCGAAGGCCTTGATGCGGCCGCGTGGCTTCTTGCCGAGGCTTTCACCACCGGCCTTGGAGCCGAGCAATACGGCGGCTGCGCCATCGACGATGCCGGAGGAATTGCCGGCGTGGTGGACGTAGTTGATCCGCTCGACCTCGGGGTGGGCCTGGATGCCGACGGCTTCGAAGCCGCCCATCTCGCCCGGCATCTGGAAGGACGGGTTCAGCGAAGCCAGCGCCTGCATGTCGGTGCCGGGGCGCATGTGCTCGTCATGGGCGAGGATCGTCAGCCCATTCTGGTCCTTCACCGGGATGACGGAATTCTTGAAGTAGCCCTTCTCCCAGGCATTGGCGGCGCGCTTCTGGCTCTCGACGGCATAGGCATCGACGTCGTCGCGGCTGAAACCATATTTGGTGGCGATCAGATCGGCGGAGACGCCCTGCGGCATGAAATAGGCCGGGAAGTTGACCGAAGGATCCATGAACCAGGCGCCGCCGGACATGCCGAGGCCGACGCGCGACATGCTCTCGACGCCACCGGCGATGACGATGTCATCGGCGCCCTGGGCGATCTTGCCGGCCGCGAAGTTCACGGCATCAAGGCCGGAGGCGCAGAAGCGCGAGATCTGCATGCCGGGCGCCCGGGTGGAATAACCGGCCTCGAAGGCGGCGGCCTTCGGTATGACGGCGCCGGCATCCATGACCGGGTCGACGCAGCCCATGATGATGTCGTCGACGGTGTTGGTGTCGAGGCCGTTGCGGTCGCGGATCGCTTCCAGCGTCTTGGCGGCAAGGCGCACGGACGGCACTTCATGCAGCGAGCCGTCCTTCTTGCCGCGGCCGCGCGGCGTGCGCACGTGGTCGTAAATGAATACGTCGGTCATCGTCTCTTCTCCCTCGCGGCCCTCAGCCGGAAAATCTGTCCTTTTCCTTTCTCCCCAGCGGGGAGAAGGTGGCCCCGAAGGGGTCGGATGAGGGGGGNNTCTCCCCGCTGGGGAGAAGGAACGCCTATCAAAACGCCTCGGCGGCGAGTTCCATCATCGTTTCGGCGCCGGTTTCGATGCGGGCCTTGCGCAGCGCCGTCTCGGGCATGATACGCTCCATGTAGAACCTGCCGGTGACGAGCTTGTTCTTCAGGTAATCGGCACGGGCGCTATCGCCATTCGCAAGCGCGTCTTCGGCGGCCTTGGCCATCTTCGCCCACATGTAGCCCAGGACCACGAGGCCGAAGAGGTGCATGTAGTCGGTCGAGCCGGCACCGGCATTGTCGGGCTTGGCCATGGCATTCTGCATGAACCACATGGTTGCCGCCTGGACGTCGTCCAAGCCCTTCTTCAGATGCTTGGTGAAGAAGGCGAGCTTCTCGTCGTTGCGGTTTTCCTCGCAGAAATCACCGATCTCCTTGAACAGCGCCATGACCGCGCGGCCGCCGTTGAGGCCGAGCTTGCGGCCGACGAGATCGAGTGCCTGGATGCCGTTGGCACCTTCATAGATCATGGCGATGCGGGCATCGCGGACATACTGGCTCATGCCGTGTTCTTCGATATAGCCGTGCCCACCGAAGACCTGCTGGGCCATGACGGCGTGGTCGAAGCCCTTGTCGGTCAAGACACCCTTGAGGATCGGGGTGACCAGACCGAGGATATCGTCGGCCGTCTGGCGTTCCTTGTCGTCTGCTGAACGGTGAGCGATATCGGATTTCAGCGCCGTCCAGAGCAGGAAGGCGCGGCCGGCCTCATTGAAGGCGCGGACGGTCATCAGCGAGCGGCGGATATCCGGGTGAACGATGATGGGATCGGCCTTCTTTTCCGGCGCCTTGGGGCCGGAGAGCGAACGGCCCTGGATGCGCTCGCGGGCATAATTAACGGCATTCTGATAGGCGATCTCGGAGATCGACAGGCCCTGCAGGCCGACGCCAAGGCGAGCTTCGTTCATCATCACGAACATGGCGTTGAGGCCGCGGTTCTCGGCACCGATAAGATAGCCGGTCGCCTCGTCATAGTTCATGACGCAGGTGGCGTTGCCGTGGATGCCCATCTTGTGCTCGATGGCGCCGCAGGAAACGGCGTTGCGATCCCCCGGTGCGCCGTCTTCCTTGACGATGAATTTCGGGACGATGAAGAGCGAGATGCCCTTGGTGCCTTCAGGCGCGCCCTCGATGCGGGCGAGCACCAGATGGACGATATTGCCGGTCATGCCGTGTTCGCCGGCGGAGATGAAGATTTTCTGGCCCGAAATCTTGTAGCTGCCGTCGCCCTGCGGCACGGCCTTGGTGCGCAGCAGGCCGAGATCGGTGCCGCAATGCGGTTCGGTGAGGTTCATGGTGCCGGACCATTCGCCGGAAACCATCTTCGGCAGGTAGGTCTGCTTCTGCTCGTCGGAGCCATGGACGAGGATCGCGGCAATCGCGCCCTGGGTCAGGCCTGGATACATCATCAGCGACATGTTGGCGGCGGAGGTATATTCGCCGACGGCGGCGTGCAGCGTGTAGGGCAGGCCCTGGCCGCCGAACTCTTCCGGCACGGCAAGGCCGGTCCAGCCGCCCTGGCAATAGGCGTCGTAAGCTTCCTTGAAGCCCTTGGGGACGGTCACGGAGCCATCGTCGGCGCGCTTGCAGCCTTCCTGATCGCCCGAATAGTTCAGCGGGAAAAGCACCTCCTCGGCGACCTTTGCGGCCTCACCAAGAATGGCCTCGATCATGTCAGGCGTGGCGTCCGCGAAGCCCGGGAGATTGTTGTAACGCTCCAGACCCAGCACGTCGTTCAGCACGAAGAGCGTGTCGTTAACCGGGGCCTTGTAGACTGGCATCGTTCGAATTCCTCCAATTCGCAGACCGGACCGAGACCGGCACATGGCAGTGTCTTACAAAATATTGACGTTTGCGTAAACGTCAAATTTTGCATTCGCGCGAATTTGTGAAGAGTCCGAGGCGGTCCGTCTCCAACCTGTAAGCACCGATGCGTCAGTGAAGCTCCGCCGAGAGGGCGGACTGCCTGCGGATCACGTCGCTCATGGCTTTCAGAAGAGTGGAAAACTCCTCGAGCACCAGACCGAAATAGGCGTCATCAGTCTCCGCCAGAGCGCTGACGGAGGTGCAGGCGTTGAAGATCAACTTGTCGAGATTGTCGTTGCGGTCGAAGACGCCGTCGCAGAGATCGTCGTCGCGGAGCGTATGAAGCTCATCAACGATCTTGCGGATCAGCGAGCGGCGCTGCCAGCGATGCATGTTTACGATGTTTTTCTGCGCATGCCGGATTTCGGACATCAGGTCTGTAAACAAGAAATGGTCCCCGTGAGCTGGCTCACCATATCCGGCTTTTGTAACGCTATC
This sequence comes from Hyphomicrobiales bacterium, assembly GCA_900465675.1. GTDB lineage: Bacteria > Pseudomonadota > Alphaproteobacteria > Rhizobiales > Rhizobiaceae > Rhizobium. The sequence goes on from UBJR01000004.1 coordinate 292,980, forward strand.
GTGTGAGCCGCGGGCGCAGGCAATTTGCCATCAGTTCCTGCTTCGTGGCGAAGTGCCCGAAGAGCTGAACGAGCTCGCGCTCCTGCTTCTTGTCCAACCCCTGTTTGCGGGCGAAATCGCTGACGCTCCACACTTTTCTGGCATCGAGCAGCGAGGTGATCTTGGGGTCGATATGCGAGCTCATGGAAATGCCCTCCTTCAAGGCGTCATATCAACGCGGAAGGCAGGGCCGGAGTTCCTGCTGGACAACAGTTTTTGAGCGTTATTCTGACGCAGGCAAAGCGGCGGCGAAATGTGTGATCACGCCCCGCTCGAGGCGAGCCTTCAGACGCTGAGTGCCGGATGCGCCAGCGGCGGTGCGGCCTTGGCAAATTTCTTCGCGCCGGCAACGCAGGCAACGACGGCGAGCGTGGCCGCCAGCATGCCCCAGCTGACACTTTCCCCGAGCAGCGTTGCGGCGAGCACCAGACTGAAGAACGGCTGCAGCAGCTGCAGCTGGCCGACCCCGGCAATGCCGCCGAGCGCCAGGCCGTGATACCAGAAGATGAAGCCGATCAGCATGCTGAACAGCGAGACATAGGCGAGACCAAGCCAGGATGGGTTGCTTATAGAGGGTAGCGTTTCAGGCATGGCCACGACCGAGAGCACTAACATCAGCGGCAGAGAGAGGACTAGCGCCCAGGAAATTACCTGCCAGCCGCCGAGCTTGCGGGAAAGCCGCGCGCCCTCGGCATAACCGAGACCGCAGACGATGATCGCGGCAAGCATCAAGAGATCGCTTGGCGATATTGCGCCGCCGCTCTGGATCAGGGCGAAACCGGCAACGATGGCGCTGCCCAGGCAGGAGAACAGCCAGAAGACCGGTTGCGGCCGCTCGCCGCCCCTCAGAACACCGAAGATCGCCGTCGAGAGCGGCAACAGGCCGATGAAGACGGTCGAATGCGCCGAGGTGATGTGTTTCAGTGCCAGCGCCGTCAACAGCGGGAAGCCAACGACGACGCCGAGGGCAACGACGACGAGCGGCAGCAGATCACCACGCTGCGGGCGCTTTTCGCGAAACAGAAGCAGAAGCCCGCCGGCCAGGATGCCGGCGATCGCGCCGCGCGCCACAGTGAGGAACACTGGGTCGAAACTCGCCACGGCAACTCGGGTCGCGGGTAGCGAGCCGCTGAAAATGAGAATCCCCACAAAGCCACTGAGCCAACCGGCTGCCGTTCTGTCCATCTGCATGCTCCTGTTCTCACCTGCTATGAACCCGAGGGCATGGCATTGCCAGCAACAGTGCGGTACAGTTTGCACAAACTGTTATGGACACGGATACAGCACAGATGGATCAGACGATCAAGAATCCGGAGAGCGGCAAGCGCATCGGCGCCGTGATGACGGAGATACGCAGGCGGATATCCGGGCGGGAACTGGTGGCAGGTTCACGGTTGCCTTCGGTGCGGGCCTTCGCCAAGACCATGCATGTCTCGGCCTCGACCGTGGTCGAGGCCTACGAGCGGTTGGCGGCCGAAGGCCTTATTCGCTCACGCCCGGGATCGGGCTTTTACGCATCCAGCCCACCAGCACCGCTGACGCTGTCCGATATCGGACCGAAACTCGACCGGGCGATCGATCCGCTCTGGGTCTACCGGCAATCGCTGGAAGACAGCCCTGCCCTGCTGAAGCCCGGATGCGGGTGGCTGCCGGAAAGCTGGATGCCGGTCGATGCGATGCGAAAGGCGCTGCGGACCATTGCCCGCGGAGAGGATGCCGTTCTTGCCAATTACGGAACGCCGCTCGGCCAGCTTCCACTGCGGCAACTGCTATCCCGGCGGATGAACGAACGCGGTATCCCGGCCTCCCCTGATCACATCATCCTGACGGAATCCGGCACCCAGGCGATCGATCTGGTCTGCCGGTTCCTGATTGAGCCGGGCGATACGGTGATCGTCGATGATCCCTGTTACTTCAACTTTCATGCGCTGCTGCGCGCCAATCGCGCTAGGGCCGTCGCGGTGCCGATGACACCGCATGGCCCCGATATCGAAGCCTTCGAGCAAGCGATCGAACAGCACCGGCCGCGGCTCTACATCACCAACTCGGCCATCCACAACCCAACCGGAGCCACCTGCTCCGCCGTTGTCGCGCACAAGCTGCTAAAGCTGGCAGAGCGGGCCAACATGACAATCATCGAGGACGATATCTTCGCCGATCTGGAGCATGAACCCTCGCCGCGGCTGGCCGCTTTCGATGGTTTGGAGCGGGTCGTGCATGTCGGCAGCTTCTCGAAGACGATTTCGACTTCGGTGCGTTGCGGGTTCATCGCAGCGAAGCCGGAATGGGTCGAACCGCTGATTGATCTCAAGCTGGTGACGAGCATTGGCGGCGGCAGGCTCAATGCCGAACTCATACTGCTGCTTCTGACCGACGGCAGCTACCGCAAGCATCTCGATACGCTGAAGGTCCGGCTTTCCAAGGCCATGGACGACACGATCGGCCGATTAGCCGGGCTCGGCATCGAGCCATGGATCCGGCCACGATCCGGGATTTTCCTGTGGTGCCGGCTGCCTGATGGGATCAATGCCGGAGACATCGCGCAGGCCTGCCTTGCCGATAATGTTGTGCTGGCGCCCGGCAACGCCTTCAGCCTCTCGCAGACATCCAACAGCTACCTGCGCTTCAACGCCGCGCAATGCGATGATCCGCGCATCTACCACTCGCTGGAAAGAGCGCTGAAAGCGGCCCGTCAGATGCCCGCGATCAGGTAGCGGTCACGGCCCGCAGCCTTCGCTTGGTAGAGCGCGGTATCGACGACCTTGAGAAGATCGATACGGTTCGTCCCGGCCTGCGGTGCCAAGGCCCCACCGATGCTGAGGCGGGCAAAAACTGTCTGGCCCTCGACCTCGAAAGGCTGGCGGAACGCCGCCACCAGCCGGTCGGCGACCGAGGATAGAGCGGCTGCATTCGGCGGATTGGGAACGAAGAGCGCAAATTCGTCGCCGCCCATGCGCACCGCGATATCACCTGCCCGGACGACGGCGCGGATGCGGTTTGCGGCTTCGCGCAGCACTTCGTCGCCAGCATGGTGGCCGAGACGGTCGTTGATGCCCTTGAAGCCATCCATATCGAGATAGAGAGCGCCGAAGGTCTGGCCTGCCGCAAGCGATCTGTCGAGTTCGCCATCGACCAGCGCCGCGAGAGCCGAGCGATTGTAGAAGCCGGTGAGCGGATCGGTCATCGCCGCAGCCCTTAGACTGGTTTCGGCGAGGCCCATGATCATGTTGGCCTTCTGCAGGCGGAGCAAGGCGCTTGCGACCAGCGCGAAGCGGCGGAGGCTGTCGATTTCGACTTCCGAGAGATCCCGCGGCCTCGTATCGAGAATGCAGAAGGCGCCGACAGCGAGGCTGTCATCGGTTTCGATCGGCGCGCCGGCGTAGATGCGAAAATGCGGATGACCCTCGACATAGGGCATGCGCGACAATTCCGGATGGCGCTGCAGGTCGGGGACGATGACGAGATCGTTGGCGTAGACGACGCGGGTGCAGATGGAGAGATCGCGCGAGCACTCGGCGAGCTGCATTCCGGCCTGGCCGGCGATCCGCTGCCAATCCTCGTCGATGATGTTGATGGCGGCAAAGGGCGTGCCGAAGACGCCGCGGGCGAGTTCGGCCAGGGCGGCAAGTTCCGGCGTCGGACTGCGGCTCGCAGCATTCAAGGCGCGAACAGCGAGCAATCTTTCAGCTTCATTGGCGGGGAGCCGGACAACCTGTCCCATTCCAAACCTCCGTCGTCAGTCACGAACTGCTTAAACATGATGCCATGATTCGCGAACGCAAGTGCTGAAGTTCCACGAATATTAACAATGCCTTGCTGGCAGCAATCTCCGGCAGCGGACATTGGCCCGGAAAGCTGGTAAACTTGAACTGCACTTGCAACCGGAGGAGCGCATGGACGACCATCGCGCCATTGCAGATCTCATCGCACGCCAGTTTGCCCATCTGAGCTGGACTTACGGTGCTGGGCCTGAAGCCGATGGCTTCATGGAGGACTTCCATCCGGATGCCCAGCTATTCGCATCGGCGCGCCCGGCAAGAGCGCAGACGGCAGCCAAGTTTCTCGAGCGCATGGAAGGCCTGTCGCAGACCTCCCTTCGGGCCTTTGCCGAGCGCTGTCCTGCAAGCAAGATCCTGGTTTTCGGCAATATCGCCGTCGCCGTTGCCAGTTGCGAGGCGATCGAGAATGGACGCGATCGCAGCAACAATGTCGAGATGATGCTGCTGGTGAAGGGCAGTGATGGCTGGAAGATTGCCGCCCAGGCATGGGACCGGGTCCCCGCCGGCGACGACTTTCCGGACTGGCTTTCATAACCGGCTGTTGCTTCCGCCGACAGACGCGTTACATTTCGCTGGCTAACCGAAGAATGAGCTTGGGAGGAGCGATTTCATGAGACGCATGTGGCCTGAGGAATTCAATTTCGTTCTCAAGGATGCGGAGGAAGTGGTGCTGGACCTTCCAGCGGTGACCCACGAGGATGGGACGCATGGCGCCGCCACCCGTCGCAACGCGCTGAAGGTTCGTATTCCACAGGAAGACTACGAGCGGATCTGGCCTCTGGCCGAGGCCCGTTATCGCCTCGACGGCCGATTTGCCGGCAAGGCGATTACCCTGATCACCACCAACCCCCATTATCACGCCTGGCATCCGGCCGACGGCGGCAGCGCCGACCTGACGTCGGATAGCGGCAGGCACTACACGACGAAATATGTCGTCGTGCATTTTCTCCTCGATGACGTCAGGGAGGTAGCGGCGGCCTGAGGCCGCCCGCCCTTACGCTTCGTCGAGCGCCAATGCCAGATCGGCGATCAGGTCGTCGGGATGCTCTATGCCGATCGACAGCCGGATCGTCGATTCCAGTACGCCGATGCGCTGGCGCACATCTGCCGGAACGCCCGAATGCGTCATCGTTGCCGGGTGAGAGGCCAGGGATTCCGTTCCGCCGAGGCTGACGGCGAGCTTGAAGATCTTCAAGGCGTTCAGGAATTTGAACGAGGCCGGCTGGCCGCCCTTGATGTCGAAGGAGAAGGTCGAGCCCGCGCCGCTGCATTGCGTGGCGAATGTCTGCCCAACCGGCGACTGCGCGTCGTTGTAGGGCAGATAATGGATCCGCTCGACCTTCGGGTGATCGCGCAGGAAACCGGCAACCGCCTCGGCATTGCTGTTTGCCCGCTCCATGCGGATCTGCAGCGTTTCCAGCGACCGCCCGAGCATCCAGCAGGAATGCGGATCGAGTTGCGTGCCGATGGCACCGCGCAGCGCCTTCACCTGCTTCATCACAGCCTTGCGGCCAAGGGCGGCACCGGCGATCAGGTCCGAGTGCCCGCCGACATATTTGGTCAACGAATAGAGCGAGATATCGGCGCCATGCTCGATCGGCCGCTGGAAGACCGGGCCGAGCAGCGTGTTGTCGCAGGCGACGATCGGGGTGTGACCCTGCTTCCTGCCGATCGCATCGGCGACGCGGCGGATCATTGCGACATCGACCAGACTGTTGGTCGGATTGGCCGGCGTTTCGATCAGAATGACCGAAACGCGGCCTTTGGCCATGGCCTCTTCGGCTGCTGCCTCTACTGACGTTTCGCTGACACCATCGGCAAAACCAACGGCCGAGACGCCGAGATTGAGGAAGGTCCGCGCGAGCAACGTTTCCGTGCCGCCGTAGAGCGGCTGGGAGTGGAGCACTGTATCGCCGGGGCGAACGAAGGCGAGCAGCGTCGTGGCGATCGCCGACATGCCCGATGAAAACAGCACGCAGCTTTCCGTCCGCTCATAGACGGCAAGACGATCCTCGACGATCTCGCTGTTCGGGTGGTTGAAGCGCGAATAGACGAGACCAGCTCCCTTGCCTTCCGGCGGCTCCTTCCGGCCGGAGACATAGTCGAAGAAGTCGCGGCCATCTTCGGCGGACTTGAAGACGAAGGTGGAGGTCAGGAAGACCGGCGGCTTGACGGCGCCTTCGGAGAGTTCGGGATCATAGCCATAGTTCAGCATCTGGGTTTCCGGATGCAGGGCATGATTGCCGATATGGGTTCTCGAAGGGTGCGGCGCAGTCATCGGATGTCTCCTCGATCGATGTCACGGTTTTCGCACCGCAAATTATATCAAATGCGGCGGCACTTTCTTGCTATTTCGCGCGGCATGATGTTCCACAGAGCAACTTATTGCGGAGTTTCATCAGCATGACGCAGAAAATTGCCGACGAGATCGATCGCCGTATCCTCCGGGAGTTGGCAGCCGATGCACGTATCACCAACAACGAGCTGGCCGAGCGCGTCGGGCTATCGGCTTCCGCCTGCCTGAGGCGATTGCGGCGGCTCGAGGAGACCGGTGTGATCAAGGGTTACACGGCGCTGATCGATCCCGCCGTCGAGGGCTGGACGATGACGGCGATCGCCTCGATCCGGCTCAGCCGCCAGCACGAGGACGAGATCCAGATGTTCGAGAATGCAGTACGCGGCTGGGACGAAGTACTGGAGTGCCATCTGGTCACCGGCTCGAAAGACTATGTGCTGAAAGTGATGAGTGCCGGGCTTGAACAGTACGAACGTTTCATCAAGGACAAGATCGCCAAGCTGAAATGCGTCGATACGATCGAGACCAGCTTCGTGATGAACACGATCAAAGCGCGGCGCTCCTAAGCCCCGGAAAAGCGCAGCAAAGATCCAAACGTTAAAAAATTCTCACGCAAGTTAACGGGTTGTTTACCACGTTTCGTGAAAGGTGCGCGGTGAGCAGTGGTAATCCGCATTCCTTTTTCAAGTCTCGCGTTTCTTCGGAATGCCGCTACGCCGTCCAGCTTGAGGAAAGTCTAAAAAACTAAACTCGGATGTACGGTCTCTCAAGCCAATAGCCGAACCCTGACGAGGGTTGAGGCAGACGAAGCGAGCAAGAAGATGAACGGATCGCGATCAAATTCTCCCCGGAGCCCCGAAAGGTCGTCTCTCGACGCGCTTAATCGCACGATCGAAGGCCTGGAGGCGCGCATCGAAGGACTGATGGGCGGCAATGGCCCGCGCGACGTTGCGCCGCGCAACGCGCCGCCGGAACGTGACGCCTATGTGCGATCCTACGAGCAGCCGCGACCGGCCTACGCCGCTCCCGCAGCAGCACGTCCCGATCCGCTCGCCGAAATCCGCCAGCGCCAGCGCATGCTGGAACAGGGACGCGAACGCGCCGCCGCCGAACGCGCGGCAGCTGCTGCCGCCTACCGTGAACCGGCACCCGCGATCCGCGCTCCGGCACCGGCCGCAGCGCCGGCTCCCGCCTATGGTGCCTCCAGCGACACGATGACCGAGATCGCCCAGGCGCTGGTCAACCTGCGCCAGGATCTCAAGCGCGACATCTCCGAAGGTGTAACCCGCGAAATGAGTGCGCTGCGGAGCGAGCTTCGCGACCTCAAGTCATCGGCGCAAGATCGCCGCTTTGCCGACGACATCCGCGAAGACATGGGCCGCCTGGCCGAGAGCATCGACCAGCTGTCGCACCGCTCTGCCGGTCCGGAAGCTGCGGGATTGCGCAGCGAATTCGACGAACTGCGCTCGCTGATGGACGGCCTCGCCCGCGAGGATTCCGTTCGTCACATGGAAAGCCGCTGGGATGGTTTCGAAAACCAGCTGCATGCGCTGGACACGGCGGGCCTGCAGGAAGAGCTGGTGACGCTCGCCTACCGCCTTGACGACATCAAGCGCCATATCGGCGGCATGGGCGAAAGCCCGGCCGTGCGGGCACTCGAAGACAAGCTGATCTCCATTGCCAGCGCGATGGAACAGTTCGGCAGCATGATCCAGCCGCATGACCGGGCAATGTCCGAGCAGTTCGCGGCAATGGATACGCGCCTCGACGAAATCAGCCGGGCGATCGCCGCCAGCAGCCGCAATGCCACCAGCGGCGATCCGGCGCTGATGCACCGCCTCGAAGGCCGCCTGAACGCGCTGGCCGAACAAATCGACCTGATGGGCCGTAGTGTCGGCTCGAACCCTGCGGACGGCATGGCAGACCGGCTGGAAATGCTGACGCGCCGCGTCGAGGAACTGGCAAACACCAAGGCAAGCTCGCGCCTGGACGAACGGCTGGAACAGCTGTCCTATATGCTGGAGCGGACGCACAAGGCCGCTGCACAGCCTGAGCTGAACGGCGCGCTGGCCGATATCTCCCGCAAGATCGATGCGCTCGAAAGCGGTGCGGTCAACGATGTTCTGGCCGAGCGTCTCGATTATCTCGCCCGCCGTATCGACCAGATGGAAATGCAGCCTGCGCCGGTGGCCCAGGCGCCTGTTGACGACAGCGCCTTCCGCCGCATCGAGGGCCGCCTCAGCGACATCGCCGCCCGGCTGGAAGAAAGCACAGCGGCACCGGCAACCGACTCGCGAGCACTGAAGAGCCTCGAAGACCAGATCGCCAATCTTTCGGCACTGCTGCACGAACCGCGCGGCAACGAGGGACTGTCGATCGATCTCGACCGTCGCATGGGCGCGATCGAAGATTACATGGCAACGAGCGACGAATATATCATCGAAGCCGCACGCCAGGCCGCCGAAGCGGTGGTCGATGCCTATTCCCGCAATGGCAACCTGCAGGCAGGTTCCGTCCCGGCCGCCGACATGTCGGCGCTGAACGCCCTTGCCGCCGATCTTCGCCAACTCGAGGACCTGAGCCGCAGCGGCGAGGAACGCACCCACAAGACGTTCCAGGCCCTGCATGAAACGCTCGTCCACATTGCCGACCGGCTTGACGACATGGAAACGCGCAACAGTAGGCCGGCTGCACGGATGCCGGCCGCCAACGCCGATTTCGAAGTCGATCCCTATTCGCTGATCCCGGCCGGCGCTGAGGCCGAAAGGCCTGCAGTCTTTGGAACGAAGACTGCAGCTGCCGCACCCGCTGCCCGCGCCGTCAGCGAACCGGCTGCGCCGCAGCCGATGCAGCCTCCCGTCAGCCACACCAGCGCAATCGCCATCGAGGCCGCTACCAAGCCCGCCGCTGACGCCAAGCAGAGCAAGAGCCTGTTCCTGGCGCTCGGCAAGAAGCTGATGCCGGGCAAGAAGGCGCCGAAGGCCCAGGCTGGCGAGCGCACCGTCATCGATCCGGTCCCGTCGATCGATCCTGTCGATGTCGTGCCGTCCGAAGAGGCCAACGAGCTGCTGGAGCCGGGCTCCGGCGCCCCTGACGTCAAGAAGATCCTGGAGCGGGTTCGCGCCAGCCAGAGCGCAGCGCGTGCCAATCCAAAGCCTGCGACCGAAAACGATCGCGCCGACTATATCGCGGCCGCCCGCCGCGCGGCACAGGCTGCCGCAATCGAATCCGACCCGAAGGCACAGCCGGTCAAGGGTGAGAAGAAGGCCAAGGCTCCGAAGCCTGCCGGTGGCGCGAGCTCGTTCTCGCGCTTCCGCCGTCCGTTGCTTCTCGCCGTCGGCGCCGTTCTTCTGGCGATCATGGCGTTCCCGCTTGCCCGGACGCTGACATCCGGCCAAAGCGCACCGCCAGCCGAAGTGGCCGTGCTGAGCGATGCCACGCAGGCCCCGGCAACGGCCGACACCTCGGCCGCTCCGCAGGCCGATGCACCTGTAGCCGCCCAGAATGAAGCACCGGCTGCTCCCGAAGCTGCGCCTCAGGCCGCCGTTCCGCCAGCTGCACCAACCGAGCACCTGACCGATGCGGCACCGCTCGACGGCGAAGGCGCTGCGACCCTGACGCCGGGCGCCCCGACGCAGGACGCCACGGCCTTCGCGCCGAAGGATGCCCCGGCCTCGACCAACGCGGCACCGGCCCAGCCGGGCCTGACCATTCCTGACGTGATCCAGCCGGCGGCACTTGCCGACGCGGCACGCGCTGGCGATGCACTCGCCCTGTTCGAAATCGCTGCCCGTTACAGCGAAGGCCGCAACGGCGTGACGGTCAGCGAAGCCGATGCCGTCAAGTGGTACCAGCTATCTGCGGACAAGGGCTTTGCCCCGGCGCAGTACCGTCTCGGCAGCATCTATGAAAAGGGTACCGGTGTCGCCCGCGACATCAACAAGGCCAAGGACTATTACGAGCAGGCGGCCAACCAGGGCAATGCCAGCGCCATGCACAATCTCGCCGTGCTCTACGCCTCCGGCGCGCTCGGCCAGCAGGATTATGCGACGGCGGCGAACTGGTTCACCAAGGCTGCTAATCTCGGCATCACCGACAGCCAGTTCAACCTCGCCATCCTCTGCGCCCGCGGCAATGGCGTGACGCAGGATCTCGGCGAGAGCTACAAGTGGTTCGCGATCGCCGCCAAGGGTGGCGACAAGGACGCTGGTGCCAAGCGCGACGAAGTGGCCAAGGCGATGAAGCCTGCCGATCTCGACAAGGCGCGCGTCACCACCGACGCCTGGAAGCCGCAGCAACTCGACAACAAGGCCAACGGCATCGACGTGCCCGACGCCTGGACCGGCAAGGGCACCAGCACCTCCAGCGTCGACATGAAGAAGGCGATCCGCAACATTCAGGCGATCCTGAACAATAACGGCTTCGACGCCGGTACGCCTGACGGCGAGATGGGCGCCAAGACCGTCTCGGCGATCAAGAGCTTCCAGAAGTCGATCGGCCAGGATCCCTCGGGCAAGATCAATGACGACACGGTGAAAGCTCTGCTGGAGCGCAACGCCAAGAACGCCACCAAGGCATAACGCCGGCGTAAAAGCGTGAAATCGGAACGGCCCTTTTGCCTTCGCCGCAAAAGGGTCGTTTTGCTTTTGGAGTTTCGCCACCGTGATTGATTGCCAGCCGGGGGATTCGTGAGCATTCAGCGGGACAGCGTGCCCTATTTCAGCCAGTGGGAAACGGCTGACATGACGTTGCCCGTACTTGCCGAGGGCTCGGCGGCGCTATTGCGCGATCCGCTCTGGCAACGGTCGGGCGCGGAGACTGTAGAGGAATACGCGCGCTGGGCCGTCAACGTCTGCGGCATGGCCTGCCTGAAGATGGTGTTGGCCGCCCGCGGAGAGATCCGCCCGACGCTGGCATTGGCGCGGGTCTGCACCGCCTATGGCGGCTATGTCGTCAACGAGCTGGATGCCTCGATCAAGGGGCTGATCTATGCGCCCTTCGTAACCTACGTGCGCGAGCATTTCGGACTCACCGCCGAGACGATGACCGGCGTCCAGACATCAGCTATTTCGGCGCTTCTGACGGAACGGCCGTTCTTCATCGCGTCTGTCCATAGCGGCATTCGCTGGCCGGACCGCATACCGCCGTCGAAGGGCGGACATCTGGTTCTGGTCACGGCTGCCTCGCCGGACACGATCCGCTTCCACAATCCATCCGGCCACGATGCTGCGAGTCAGGCCGACGTGATGCTGCCGCTTGCCGTCTTCGACCGCTTCTTCGCCAATCGCGGCATCGCCGTCGGCTTCTGACGATTTCAACACCAGATCATTCCGGAGGTTCTCATGACATCTTCCCGCAGCAAGCTGCGCATCGCCGTGCTCTTCGGCGGCCGCTCGGCGGAACATGACGTTTCGGTGCTATCGGCAACGAACGTGATGCGGGCGCTGGAGCCTTCGAAATACGAGGCGGTTCCGGTTTTCGTCACCCGCGAGGGCCAGTGGCTGCTCAGCCGTTTCGAGAATGGAAACCTGACCAAGCCTCTCAGCGGCACCGAGCTGGCGCTTGTGCCGGGCGGATTTGGACGGATGATCGCGATCGACGCGGGCAAGATCAGCGATGCCGGCAAGATCGACATCCTGTTTCCCGTGCTGCACGGGATCCATGGCGAGGACGGATCGGTGCAGGGGCTGGCCGAGGTCGCCCGCGTGCCGCTAGTGGGCTGTGGCATCCTTGGCTCGGCAACGGCCCTCGACAAGGATATCGCCAAGCAGCTGCTGCGCGCGTCTGGCTTGCCGGTTGCCCGGGCGGTGACGATCCATGAGGGAAAGGCACCCGCATTCGACGCCCTCGAAAATGAACTCGGCCTGCCGCTGTTCATCAAGCCGGCACGGCAGGGCTCGTCGGTCGGTGTCCGCAAAGTTTCCGGCAGCCAGGAATTCGGCCCGGCGCTCGCCGAAGGCTTCAAGCATGACCGGAAACTGCTCGCCGAAGAATTCATTCGCGGACGCGAGATCGAATGCAGTGTGCTTGAAGACAGCAAGGGCGGGCTATTCGTTTCGCGCCCCGGCGAGATCATCCCGGCCGAAAGCCATGGCTTCTACAGCTACGATGCCAAATATATCGACGAGGACGGCGCGGCACTGAAAGTTCCTGCGGAGCTGCCGCCGGAGATCGAGGCAAAGATCCGCGAGACCGCGGCACTCGCCTTCCGCGCGCTTGGCTGCGACGGCATGGCTCGCGTCGATTTCTTCCTGACCGAAGACATGCGTTTCCTGATCAACGAGGTGAACACGATCCCCGGTTTCACCGATATCAGCATGTATTCGAAGGCGATGGCGGCAAGCGGCGTCAGCTATCCCGAGGTCATCGACCGGCTTGTCGAACATGGGCTGGCACGGGCCGGTCTCTAGGCAAGAGATGGTCTTTGCCCGGCGCCACAGACAGGTGCCGGGCAAGAAAACATCAGGACTTCGCGAAGGCCTGTCATAAATCCTGAAAAAAGCCGGATTATTCGGGAGTTGTCGCCGCGGAATGTGCGGAACGGATGTCGTTTCTCGAAAGCCTCTGGCAACGATTTCCAAGTATGATGCGCCATTCGAATAGGACAAGCGCGCCTGCCCGGCGGGGGCAGTGAGTAATCGGGGTCGGTTGTGGCAATTTATCTGCCCATCGCAGAGTTGTCGGTGAACATCTTCATCATTCTTGGCATGGGCGCCGCGGTCGGCTTCCTGTCGGGCATGTTTGGCGTTGGCGGCGGCTTCCTGATCACGCCGCTGTTGATCTTCTACAACATCCCACCCGTCGTTGCCGTTGCCACCGGCGCCAACCAGGTCGTGGCATCGTCGATCTCCGGCGCGATCACGCATTTCCGGCGTGGCACGCTCGATGTCAAACTGGGATCGGTGCTGCTGATCGGCGGCCTTTCCGGCGCGACCGTCGGTATCTGGATTTTCTCGCTCTTGCGCCGTCTCGGCCAGCTCGACCTGTTCATCTCGCTGCTCTACGTGGTGTTTCTTGGCACCGTCGGCGGGCTGATGCTGCTCGAAAGCGTCAACGCGATGCGCCGCGCGGCAAAGAACGAGGCGCCGGCGCCGCGTAAACCCGGGCATCATCACTGGGTTCATCGCCTGCCCTTCAAGGTGCGCTTCAAGAAATCGAAGATCTATCTCAGCGTCATCCCGGTGATCGCGCTCGGCTTCGGGATCGGCATCCTGACATCCGTCATGGGTGTCGGCGGCGGCTTCATCATGGTTCCGGCGATGATCTACCTGCTGCGCATTCCGACGAATGTCGTCGTCGGCACCTCGCTGTTCCAGATCATCTTCGTCACCGCCTACACGACGATCGTGCAGGCCGCGACGAACTTTTCCGTCGATATCGTACTGGCCTTCATCCTGATGGTCGCAGGCGTGATCGGCGCGCAATATGGCGTGCGGGTCGGCCAGAAGCTGCGCGGCGAGCAGCTGCGCGCCCTTCTCGGCCTACTGGTTCTTGCGGTCGGCATTCGTCTGGCGATTTCGCTGGTCGTCACGCCTGCCGATATCTACTCGATCGTGATGGGAGGCAATTGATGCGCTGCCTTCCGGCCTTCGCCCTGTCGCTCGCCCTCTTCCTGCCCGGCCTCGCATCGGCACAGATGCTACTGCCCGGGCAGAATTCCGAGAGCTCCCGCGAAGGCCTGGAGATCGGCACCTCGACCAGCGAAATCGCCATCACCTCCGATTTCCGCGGCGCGGACCTGACGATCTTCGGCGCCGTCACCGAGACCGACCAGCTGCTGTTGGCCGTAGGGCAATATGACGTGGTCGTCGTTCTGGAGGGCCCGCGCGAGAACGCCACGGTGCGCAAGAAGCAACGCGTCTTCGGCATCTGGATCAACACCAGCTCGATGACCTTCGAGGCCGTGCCGCATTCCTACTCGATGTCGAGCTCACGGGCGATCGACGACGTCACGACGCCGCTCGACCTCACCGACGAAGGGATCGGCATCGACCACATTCCGCTGACGCCGGTCGGCTATGTCGGCGATGGCAGCAGTCTGGGCGAATTCCGCGAATCCTTCCGTCGGCTGCAGCAGAGCGGCGGCCTCTACGAGCGTGATCCCTCGGGGGTCCGCTTCGTCAGCTCCAACCTCTTCAAGGCGAGCCTGCGGCTTCCAGCCAATATTCCGAACGGCGTGCATACGGTGCGCGCCTATCTGTTCAAGAGCGGAAAGCTAGTGACGCAGAAATCCGTGCCGCTGCGCGTCATCAAAACCGGCATCGAGCAGATGATCACCGATGCAGCGCACGAGAAGCCGATCCTTTACGGCGCCTTCTCCGTATTTCTGGCGCTGATCACCGGCTGGCTGGCCAGCATTGTCTTCCGCAAGGACTGATCAGGCGCTTTTCTTCCGCGCGACGACCTCGAGATAGGCTTCCGTCAGCCGCCCGAGGACCGAAGGCGTTCCCGGTGGAAGCTCCATGCCGAGATGCTTGGCGCGCAGCTCATCCATGAAATCGTTCCACAGCTGCGCTCCACCATTTTCCAGCAGTTCGGCGCGGATCGCCAGCTCCTCTGAAACAGGCATGTGCTTTCGCCCCCAGGCGCCCATCTGCGCCAACAAGGGCACGAGATCGATCGACATTTCGGTGAGGCTATAGACCGACTTTTGCTTATGGCTAGGATCGTCTTCTTTGGTAAGCAAACCGTTTTCGACGAGACGGCGAAGGCGGTCTGCCAAGATGTTCGAGGCGATCCCCTCCACCGAATTCTGCAGCAGCTCGCGAAAATGGCGGCGATTGCCGAACATGATGTCTCGGATGACGATCAGGCTCCATCTGTCGCCGAGGACCTCGAGCGTCAGATTGATCGGGCAACCCGAGCGGTGCAACTCATTCATTCCCAGCCCCCAAAACCGATTGCATTTTGCCGGTGGTTTACCCCGTGCTCAACCGGTTGCTTTTCGCAATCGGTTTTGACTATGATAGATTTAGACGTTCAAAGGGAGGAAATGCAAATGCGCAAGCTCGTTGTCTGGAATCTGATGACGCTTGATGGCTATTTCGAGGGCACGAAGCCTTGGGATATCGGCTTCCATACGCTGGTCTGGGGGCCGGAACTGGAAGCCTATTCCGAGCAGTTCGGCAAGGAGGGCGATCTGCTGGTCTTCGGCCGCAAGACCTATGAGGGGATGGCGGCCTATTGGACGACCACCGAGGACGAAGACAATATCAAGCCCTATATGAACAGCATCGCCAAAATCGCCGTTTCCCGAACCCTGACAGAGGCGACCTGGAACAACACGCGCGTCGTCAGCGATCCCGTCTCCGAGTTCACCAAGCTGAAACAGCAGGATGGCAAGACGATCTTCATCTTCGGCAGCGCCGAACTCGCCGACGGGATGCTGAAGGCCGGGCTGGTCGATGAGATCCGCATCTGCCTCGTGCCAGTCATTCTCGGCAGCGGCAATCCCCATTTCAAGCCCGCCAGCGAACAGCGCGCCCTGACGCTTATCGAGAGCACCGCGACCAAGAACGGCGGCGTTATTCTGCGCTACGAGGTGCCGAAAGCGGCTTAAGTTTCGTTGATGTTGTGGCCGAGAAGTCGGGTATCACTAAGCAGCCGAACAGCTGATTCTTACGCCTGCCGATCTGGGTTTCGATAGAATAGGCCATTTCAGGCTGTTTCACTCCCGCCACGCAGCCGGCTTCTGGCTGGAGGCGGTTCTGTGGCTGCGGGATGGGGTCAATCCCTGGCCGGATCAGCTCTGCCGCGCTCCCGCCTTTTGAGGGACACAACTTCGCCTTTGAATAAAAACGGCTCTTTAAGATTTACGAGTTAGTAATCTCTCGAAACGAGAGGTTCAGTTTTGCGTATCCGTACACTTCTCGCCCTGGTGCTGCTGGCACTTGTTGCCGGCTGTGCGACGGCGCCCCGTCAGACACGAAATATCTGCGCGGTCTTCGACCAGCGCGATGGGCTGTTTACCAACTGGCAGCGCGAGGCCGAGCGCGCCGAAAAGAAATACGGCATTCCCGTGCCGATCCTGATGGCGACGATGTATGTGGAATCGGGCTTCCAGCCGAACGCCCGTCCGCCTCGCACGAAACTTTTCGGCTTCATTCCCTGGACGCGGCAATCGACCGCCTATGGATATTCCCAGGCGCTTGACGGCACCTGGAGCCACTACCAGTCCGAGACAGGAAACTGGACCGGCCGCCGCACCAACTTCGCCGACGCGATCGATTTCATTGCCTGGTACCACTACAGCAACAGTCAGGCGACCGGCATCCAGCGCAACGATGCCTACAATCTCTACCTCGCCTATTATTCCGGCCCGACCGGCTACAAGCGCGGCGACTGGCGCTCGAACGGCCAGTTGCAGAAGACAGCGCAGAAGTTTGCGAATATGGCCGCGACCTATCAGCAGCAGCTGAATGGGTGCGATTGAGGCGCTAGCTTAGCCGCGCAGGTTCCCGAACCTGACGGAATAGATGCGGTCGCGGCCCAGGAGATGGGCGACCAGCGATGCGTGATCGAACAGGCCCTTCATCGCCTTGTGGCCGAGATCGAGGCCGCCGCTCATCACGCCGAAGGCAGGCATCAGCAGGCGGGAACCATCGGTCGCGAAGCAGGGACGGCGGATCGATTTTTCGCGGCGGCGGACGGTGGCGGCCGGATGCAGGTGACCGGCGATTTCGCCCTGCTGCAATCCGCCCTTCGGCTCGTGGCGGAAGGTGAGGCCGCCATAGTGGATCTCGTCGGTTGAAATACCGGGCAGATCGACGGTGCCGTCAGGGTCATGGTTGCCGTTGATCCAGATCCATTCGCGGCCGCGGGCCATATCCGCGATCAGCATGCGGAAGGATTCCGGCAGGTGCTGCGAGCCGACGCGGTCATGAAAATTGTCGCCGAGCGAGACGACGATCTTCGGGTCGTAGCGGGTGATGACGGCAGAGAGAACCGTTAGCGTCGCCACCGTGTCGTAGGGCGGCAGCATCATGCCGCGGCGGGCGAAAGCGGCGCCCTTCTCCAGATGCAGGTCGGAGACGACGAGCAGGCTTGATTCTGGCAGGTAGAGAGCGCCCAGCGGATCGCAGACGGCGGCAACGCCTGCAACCGACGTTTCCACGCCGGGCATCGGGACCAGTCCATTGAGTTCGCGCGCCAGCGCCAGGCGGTTCATTGCGGTCTTCTATCCTAATTCATCAGCTCATCGCCTCGGCGATGAGGTCGTCTGCCGCTTCGGCG
The DNA here is from genome assembly GCA_900465675.1 of Hyphomicrobiales bacterium. GTDB lineage: Bacteria > Pseudomonadota > Alphaproteobacteria > Rhizobiales > Rhizobiaceae > Rhizobium. Next base: position 310,326 of record UBJR01000004.1, read on the forward strand.
AGCAGTGCATCATGGGCTTCGCCCGGCACCGCTTCCTTGCCAATCTCAAGCATGACGGGCACGGCGAGCGGCGAGATATGGTCCAGCGCACGATGCGTGATGTGACCCTTGATTCGCCTCAGCATATCGCCAAGCCGGGAAATATCCAAAAGCCCGGTGCCCGCATCCTGCCGCGTTGCCTGCAAGAGGATGTGATCAGGCTCATGGCTTCGCAGGACATCGTAGATCAGATCGGCCGAGACCGTGACCTGTCTGCCGCTCTTTTCCTTGCCCGGATGACGGCGCTCGATCAAGCCTGCAATCACGGCGCAATTGCGGAAGGTGCGCTTCAAAAGAAAGGATTCGTCGAGCCATTCTTCCAGATCATCGCCGAGCATGTCCTCGTCGAAGAGATCGGCGAGGCTGAGGCGGCCGTCCTGGACCATCAGGCCGAGGTCCTCCAGGCCCCAGATGCCGAGCGAATAGTCTGTGCAGACGAAGCCGAGCGGTTTTGCGCCGGCCCGCTCCAGTCGCCGTGTTAGCAGCATGCCAAGCGTCTGGTGGGCCAGGCGCCCCTCGAAGGGATAGGCGACCATGTAGCAGCGGCTGCCGCGCGGGAAGGTCTCGATCAAAAGCTCGTCGCGCTTCGGCAGCATCGACTTGTCCTTCTGCAGCGACAGCCAGTCGCGTACCTGATCCGGGAGATGGTGCCAACGGTCAGGGTCGGCGATCATCGAGCGGACCTGATCGGCGAGATAGGTCGAGAGCGGAAACTTGCCGCCGGCATATGAGGGGATCTTCGGATCAAGCGAGAAGGCTTGCGAGGCCAATGCCTCGTTCTCCCGGATGCCTTCGAAGCGCAGCACTTTACCGGAGAAAATGAAGGTATCACCGGGGGAGAGCTGCTCGAAGAAATACTCCTCCATCTTGCCGAGCACCGCCCCGCCGCGGCCGATGCGCCCGCCCTCCCCGCGCTTGACCATCTTCAGGTTCAGCATCGGGCTCTCGACGATGGTGCCGAGATTGAGCCGGTATTGCTGGGCGACCTGCGGATTGGAGACGCGCCAAAGACCGTCGCTGGTTTTGCGGATGCGGGCGTAGCGCTCGTAGGTGCGCAGCGCATAGCCGCCGGTGGCAACGAAATCGACGATCTGCTCGAAAGTTTCCCAGGCGAGATCGGCATAGGGGGACGCGGTCCGGATCTCGTCATAGAGCTGCAGCATATCGAACGGTTCGGCGCAGGCCATGCCGAGCACGTGCTGGGCCAGCACATCCAGCGCGCCACGGCCAACCGGCGGGGTGTCCTGCGCACCGATGTAATTCGCATCGAGCGCCGCCTGGCATTCCATGACCTCGAAGCGGTTGGCGGGCACGAGGATCGCCTTCGAAGGTTCGTCCATGCGGTGATTGGCGCGGCCGATGCGCTGGGCGAGACGCGAGGCGCCCTTGGGCGCGCCGACATGGATGACGAGATCGACATCGCCCCAGTCGATGCCGAGATCGAGCGTCGAGGTGGCAACGACGGCGCGTAGCTTGTTGGCGGCCATCGCCGCTTCCACCTTGCGCCGCTGGCTGACATCGAGCGAACCGTGATGCAGGGCGATCGGCAGATTGTCCTCGTTGATCGTCCAGAGTTCCTGGAAGAGCATTTCCGCCTGCGAGCGGGTGTTGACGAAGAGCAGCGTCGTCTGGTGATCGAGAAGCTGTTTGTAGACATCAGGAATGGCGTATTTGGCGGAGTGACCCGACCAGGGAATGCGTTCCTCGGTCTTCAGGATCGAGATATCGGGCTTCGCGCCGCCTTCGACGGTGACGAGACCGGCATGTCTCTCCTCGCCCTCTTCCTGGGCCACCAGCCATTTCTGCAGGTCCATCGGCTCGGCGACGGTGGCGGAAAGGCCAATGGTCTGCAGATCGGGGGCGAGCCTGCGGAGCCTGGCGATGCCGAGGGAGAGCATGTGGCCGCGCTTGGAGGTGACGAGCGAGTGCAACTCGTCCAGCACGATATATTTCAGGTCCTTGAAGAAGCGCCCGGCTTCCTTGTTGGCGAGCAACAGCGCCACCTGTTCCGGCGTCGTCAACAGGATATCGGGCGGGTTGAGCTTCTGGCGCTGGCGCTTGGCATTCGGCGTGTCGCCGGTGCGGTTTTCGATGCTGACGGCCAGGCCCATCTCTTCGACCGGCTTGGTCAGATTGCGCTCGATATCGACGGCGAGCGCCTTCAGCGGCGAGACGTAGAGCGTGTGGATGCCGGTGAAGGCCGAACCGGGCGGGATCTTGCCGCGGCGGGTCAGATCGGTCAGCGCCGGCAGAAATCCGGCCAGCGTCTTACCGGCGCCCGTCGGCGCGATCAGCAGCGTGCTCTCGCCGGCTTCGGCGCGCGCCAGCAATTCCAGCTGATGCGGGCGCGGCCGCCAGCCCTTTTCCGCAAACCAGCGGAGAAAAGGGGCAGGCAGGGCAAGGCTGGTATCGGCATCGACTTGGTCCACGCCATAAAGGTAGTGAAATCAGGGCGAAAGAGAAGAGCGCGATCTCACATCGCGATATAGCGGTCCTTGCGGTGATTGATGGCGAGCGTGAGGTTCAGGACCACCGCGCCAAGCACCGAGCAGGCAATGATGAACGGGCTGGCGACGAAAAAGGACAGGGCCAGAATGATGCCGTCGAAGCCGAGCTGGACGAGGCCTGCCCGCCAGCCGAAACGATCCTGGATATAGAGCGCCAGAATACCGACGCCGCCCAGGCTGGCGCGATGGCGGAAAAGCGCCAACATGCCCGCGCCGATGACCAGCCCGCCGAAGAGGGCACCGGCGATCGGATCGACATGCGAAAGGCTGATGAAGCGTGGGGCAACCTCGGACAGTGCCGAGGTCATGGCGATCGCAATAAAGGTCTTGACCGTGAAGGCAGGTCCGAGGCGGCGAAAGGCGAGATAATAGAAGGGCAGGTTTACGGCGAAGAAGCAGAGGCCAAAACTCCAGCCGGTGGCGTAATGCATCAGGAAGGCCATGCCGGCCGTGCCGCCCGTCAGAAGACCGGCGCCTGAGAGCAGCGACACGCCGAGCACTGCAAGCATGCTTCCGGCAACCAGGCCCTGGGCATCGTCAAGGAGCGAGTGGCGGTCTGCCGAAGAGTTCAAAACGCCTGTGAATGCCATTATTTTCCCCTCCCGGTTTGGCTCTTTCTATCCTGACGGAGCCACTTGGCAAGATGTCCCAGTCAGCGATCTGCATTTTCGCCGTATTGCTGGAGCGGCCTGACGGCTGACACAGAAGAGAGACAGAAGATGCCGACACGCCGCTCGATCCTTGCCGCCATCGGCGCGCTCACCCTTCTTCCCCGGATATCGAGAGCGGAAGCCGCGGCACCCGCCAGCCTGACGCTGTGGCCGGGCTCTCCTCCGGGCGGCGGCGGTCCGTCGGGCGATGTGCGGCAGAATTCCAAGGGGGCGGTCAGCAACATCGCGGTGCCGAAGATCGATGTCTTTGCGCCGAAAGCTCCCAATGGGACGGCCTTCCTGATCGCGGCGGGCGGTGGCTACAAGCGCATTGAGATGCAGAACGAAGCGCTACCGGCCGCGCAGTGGCTGAACGATCGCGGCATCACCGCCTTCGTGCTTTCCTACCGGCTTCCGGCCGAAGGTTGGGAGGCCGGGCCACTGTCGCCGCTGCAGGACGCGCAGCGTGCGCTGCGGCTGATCCGGGCAAATGCCGGAACCTTCCAGATCAACCCTGACCGCCTCGGCGTCCTCGGCTTTTCAGCGGGCGCCCACCTTCTCGGTCTGGCGGCAACGCGATCGGCTTTCGCTTCCTACGAGCCGATCGATGCGGCCGACAGGCTTTCGGCGCGGCCGGATCTTGCGGCATTGATCTATCCCGTCATCACCCTGAAACCGCCGTTCGACCATACCTCGACGCGAAAGGTGCTGATCGGCAGCCATCCGAGCCCGGCCCTCAGTTCGGAGTGGTCGGTGGAAGATCATGTGAAGGCGCATTGCCCGGCGGTTTTCCTCGTGCAGGCGCAAGACGATCCGATTTCCGATCCGCAGAATACCCTGATCATGCAAGCTGCCTGCGAGAAGGCAGGCGTGCCGGTAGAGCTGCACCGGCTGGCGAGTGGCGGCCATGGCTTCGGCATGGGCGTGCCGGGCACCGATACGGCGGCATGGCCGGACTATTTCGCCACCTGGCTCGACAAGCAGATCCCGCCTCGCGGCTGAAATTTGCTCCTGTTTAACAACACGCTTGACTCCCACGATAATCATGGATATTTTTTATCCATGAATTAAGGAGGTGACTTCGATGAAACTCAGCGACGGTGTCGAGCAGGCCATTCATTGCGTAGCGGTGCTTGCCGGCCTTTCTGCCGAAGGCGTGCTGTCGGCCGCCGCACTCGCCGAATTTCACGGCGTTTCGACGAGTTATCTCCTGAAGCATCTGCAGGCGCTTTCGGGTGCCGGGCTGCTGAGCACCGTGCCGGGGCCGAAAGGCGGCTACCGGCTGGCGAAAAAGCCCGATGCTATTTCGCTGCTTGATATCGTGCTTGCCGTCGAGGGTCCGGCGCCCGCCTTCCGCTGCAGCGAAATACGCCAGCGCGGGCCGAACCCACTGCCGCAGCGCTATTTCACCAAGCCGTGCCAGGTCACGGCGGCGATGCTGAAAGCCGAGCGCGCCTATCGTGCCGAACTCGCCAAGACAAAGATCGCAGACATTCTGGCGGACCTTGCCGCCGATGATGACGGAGGCATCGCCGCCCGCGGCTGCGCCTTCATGGACTTGAACGAACGCAAAGCGGCTCGATGAGCCTTACCCCCAAAGGAGAATGACGATGCAACCCCGTTTCAATTTCGCCAAGGCTGCCCCTGATGCTTACAAGGCCGTCGCTGCATTGGAGCAGTATGTCCAGACCTCAGGTCTCGAGCGCCGCTTCATCCACCTGATCAAGCTGCGTGCCTCGCAGATCAACGGCTGCGCTTACTGCGTCGACATGCATGTGAAGGAATCGCGCCACGACGGTCTCTCGGAACAGTGGATCAACCTGATGTGCGTCTGGCGTGAATCGCCGGTCTATGATGCCAGGGAACGTGCGCTGCTCGGCTGGGTCGATGCTGTCACGAACATCGCTTCGACCGGCGCTCCGGATGCCGATTACGAAGCGCTGAAGGCGCATTTCGGCGAAGAAGAAATCACCAAGATTACCGTGGCGATCGGCGCGATCAATGTCTGGAACCGCCTCGCCGTAGGCTTCCGGGCACAGCACCCGATCGACCAGCCGGCAAAGGCTGCCTGAGTCTGCGAGCCCCTCTCTCCAAACGGGGAGAGGGGTTCATTCATCAATTCGTCTTGGGTGCGGTCTGGACCGGCCGTTCGGCGGAGGGATCGACGCTGTTGAAGACCTGGCGGAGGGTCTGGGAGATTTCCTCGGCTGAGGCACCCTTCGCATATTCTTCCTTCATGCGGCGTCTGACAAGCTTTTCCAGTTCTGACATATCGTCACCTCATCATTTCCGGCGCGAGGTCATTTTCGCGCTGCAGCATGGATGAGGCAAGTTACGATTTGTTCACGCGCGCTCACAGCGCGATGTAGCGATCGGCGCGATGGTTGATCGTCAGAAACAGATTGAGCACCACCGCGCCCAGCACTGAATAGAAGACAACCGGCGGCGTGGTGACGAAGAAGGCGGCGGCAAGCACGCACATATCGATGGCGAGCTGCACAAGACCGGCGCGGATGCCGAAACGCTCCTGCATATAGATGCCGAGAATGCCGACGCCGCCGAGGCTGGCGCGATGGCGGTACAGCGCCAGAAGGCCGAAGCCGAGCAGCAGGCCGCCGAGAAGGGCCGCCCATGCCGGCTGGATCGTGGCGATCGCCATCACTTTCGGCTGCAGGCTTGTCAGCGCCGAGGTGAGGCCAATGGCGATGAAGGTCTTCAGCGTGAAGGCGATGCCGAGACGCTTCCAGGACAGATAGAAGAACGGCACGTTCAGGAAGAAGAAGGCCAGGCCGAAATTGATGCCGAACGCATAGTGGAGCAGAAAGGCGATACCCGCCGTGCTGCCGGTCAAGAGGCCGGCGCTGGCGAGAACATAAAGGCCGAGCGCCGAGACGAGGCTGCCGGTGAATATGCCCTGCACATCTTCGACGGCGGTGTGACGAGTGGCGCTGGTGTTCCAGAAACCGAGGGCACTGATGAGCTGGGTCATGTCGCTAATCTCCAAACGGCAGACGAGTTCAAGAGCGCCGGAGACACTCCTGCGCGATGGATTTTCGATGATGAGAGAGCCGGGGCGTTCCTGCTTTTGGATGGCGGTGCCGGTCGGCTGATGGCGGAATTATTGGGCTTTTCGCACTTGCGAGCAAGCGAAATATGTAAGCAATACTGACCTATTTCAAATTCGCAAGATTTATGCGCTCACTTGCCCCGGCGCGTAAGGAACAGAATACCGGAAACCGGTTTTCCGCCATCTTTGCGAATGATGGTTTTCTCGATTTTCAGCACGTCGAAGCCATGGCGGGCGCAGAGGGCTCGGACATAGGTTTTCGTGTGGGCATAGCGCAGCGAAGGCGCCAGATGAAAGCTATCGCCCTCGCCTGCATCCTCGACGGAGAAAGCGAAGTCGCCGCCCGGCACAGCAAGCCGTTCCGCGATCAGGAAGACGCTTTCGAGATTGCCGAGATACATCAGCACGTCGGCAGCCGTGATCAGGTCAGCGCGAGTTTCGCTTCTGCCTGAAAAGATGCCGGAGCTTTCGGGCGAGAGTGAGAGATCGGCCTGAGCCAGATGATCGTAGATCCCCTTCTCTTCCGCTTTGGCCAGCATATTCTGCGACAGATCATAGCCCTCGAGTGCATCGGCGGTGCCGCGGATTTCCGGCCCGAGGAGACCCGTGCCGCAGCCGAGGTCGACGGCCAGCATATAGCGGCGGCCGGTGGATGCCACGAGGGCCGCCAGCTTCTGCGGGACGGAGTAATCGAGCTTTTCGACAAGCGATGTCTCGAAGCGACCCGCATAGTCGTCGAAGAGACGCTCGACATAGCGGCTCGGCGGCTGGTCCGGTGTGTCCGCTTCGCCGAGAAGCGCGAGCTTGAGGCCTGCGCCGAAGATATCCTCGGGGTCGAGCGCGAGGGTCTGCCTGTAGCCATCGGCAGCGCCAGCCGTGTTGCCGGCCTTTTCCCTGTAGGTCGCCAGCCGGTACCAGCCGGCCGCCCAGCCGGGTGTCAGCTCCAGCGCCTGCTCCATGAGTTCCGCCGCCGCTTCCGGCTCGCCGCCTTCATCGAGCATCTTGGCATAATCGGCGCGACGGTCGGCAATGACGTCGCCTGAAGAGAGCTGGCTCTGTTGCATGATGGGACCTTTTGAGTGCTCGCGCATTTGGCGGTGGCCACAAAAAAACTCAAGTCCTATTTCAGAGGCGGGGCGGACAGCTCTGGAAAAGGCTTGCGAGCAATGATTCGCGACCGTATCTCAGGGCAAACAGGAGATGTGAATGTCCGATCAGGTGAACAAGTTTCTCGGCGACTCGCTCGGCCGAACTTTGGTGAAGCTCTTGGTGGTTTCGCTGATCGTCGGCTTCGTCATGACGATCTTCGGCTGGACGCCGTATGAGATCGTCTACGGCATTCGCGATTTCATCCGGGAAATCTGGTATCGCGGCTTCTCGGCCCTCGGCCGCGTCGGCGATTATCTCTTGCTCGGCGCCACGATCGTCATTCCGATCTTCATCATCATCCGTCTCTTCAACTATCGCCGCTGATCATGAGCTTCACAATCGTTTCCCGGCGCGGGTTGCTGCGCCTCTCAGGCCTTGCACTTGTCGCGGGCGTTGCAAGCTGCACCACCACACCGAAGATGTCGTCGACGCCCTCGGACGGTCAGGATGAGACGGCGGCCGCTCTGCCGCTCGTCAACCAGCTGCGTGCCAAGAACGGCCTGCCGCCGCTCAGCATCGACCCGGCGGCAAGTGCTGCAGCGATCTTCCAGGCGAAGCGCATGGCGAGCGCCGGCAAGATGGCGCATCTCATGGGCATGTCCGACAGTTTTGGCGCCCGTGTGAAGGCGAGCGGCGTGCAGCTTCCGGCGGCCGAGAATATCGGCGTCGGCCAGAAGTCTGTCGATGGCATCGTTCAGGCGTGGATCAACTCGCCGCATCATCTGGAAAACATGCTCGGCCGCTATAGCGGCGTCGGCGTTGCCGTCGCGCATAATGCATCTTCCAACAACTGGCCCTATTGGGCCATGGTGCTCTCGAACTGAGGCGATTCTGCCTCCCGTTTCGAGGCAGGCATGAGCAGGACTGAAGACCACCCCCCATTGGCATTCGACGTGACGCACCGGCTGGTGCTGTCGATTGCCATCCCGATGACCCTTGGCTTCATGACGACGCCGTTGCTCGGCCTTGTCGATACCGGCGTCGTCGGCCATATGGGCCAACCCGACGCGCTTGCCGGTCTTGCCATCGGCGCCATGCTGTTCGACCTCCTCCTCGGCAGCTTCAACTTTCTCCGCGCCTCGACGACCGGCCTGACCGCGCAGGCGCTCGGCCGGCGTGATCTGCGGGAGCAGCAGGGCGTGTTCTGGCGGGCGATGATTTCGGCGATCGGCTGCGGCGTATTGTTGCTCTGTCTGTCCCCGCTGCTTCTGGCAGCGGGACTGAAGCTGATGGGGCCGGAAGCGGCCGTGGCGCAAGCGACCAGCACCTATTTCTCGATCCGCATCCTGGCGGCGCCTGCCGCGCTGGCAAACTATGCCATTCTCGGCTTCGTCCTCGGACGCGGCCAGGGCACGATCGGGCTTTCGCTGCAAATCCTCATCAACGGCATCAACATCGTACTCGCCATCTATCTCGGTCTGGAGCTTGAATGGGGTGTCGCAGGCGTTGCCTGGGGCACGATGGTGGGCGAGACGATTGGCGCGCTCGCCGGTCTGGCAATCGTGTTGCGCAGCTTCAGAGGAAGTCAGCGCCCGCAACGTGCCGAAATCCTGTCGCGGCACCGGCTGGCAGAGCTCTTCGCGCTCAACCGCGATATCCTGATCCGCACCTTCGTGCTGATCGGCTCCTTCGCCATCATGACCCGCATCGGCACCAGCTTCGGCGCTGTGACGCTGGCGGCCAATGCGGTGCTGATGAACTTCTTTCTACTGTCCGGCTATTATCTCGATGGCCTTGCCAATGCTGCCGAGCAGATCACCGGCCGGGCAATCGGCGCAGCCCACCGTCCGGCCTTCGATCGCGGCCTGAAGCTGACGGCGATCTGGTCGTTCGGACTTGCGGCCGCCGTTTCGGCGTTCTTCTTTGCCGCCGGGCCGTGGCTGATCTCGGTGCTGACCACCTCCCCCGATGTTCGCGAGGCGGCCAACACCTATATGCCCTGGGCGGCGATCACAGGTCTCACCGGCGCGCTGGCGTTTCTGATGGACGGGGTCTTCATCGGCGCGACTTGGTCCTCAGACATGCGCAATCGCATGCTGATGTCCTTCGCCGGATACCTGGCGGCGCTGGCGGTCTTCGTACCACTGTTCGGCAATCACGGACTCTGGCTGGCGATGAACGCCTTCCTGCTGTTTCGCGGCATCTTCCTGGTGATGCTGGTCAAGCCGCGCGCCGATCAGACCTTCGCGGCAGCCCAGTGATCGAGCCTGCTGTCGCGCAGCTCGCGGATCGATGAGACCTTCTCGCGGTCAACGAGCTTCGAGAGACCGCGGATGATATCGCCGGCCAGACCCGGGCCTTCATAGACCATGCAGGAATAGAGCTGCACGAGGTCCGCACCGGCCTTGATCTTCTCAAGCGCGGTTTCAGCCGAGGACACGCCGCCAACGCCGATGATCGGCATAGACGGGCCGACGCGCTTGCGCATCCGCGCGAGCACGGCCGTCGACTTGGTAAAGAGCGGCGCGCCGGAAAGGCCACCAGCCTCCTTCGCCTGCCGCTGATCCTTCAGGCCATCGCGGGCGAGCGTCGTATTGGAAACGATCAGGCCATCCAGCGCATGCGCCAGGGCTTCTGCGGCGATATCGTCCATGCCCTCTTCCGTCAGATCAGGCGCGATCTTCAGGAAAACCGGCACACGGCGGCCAGCCTTCTTCGCTTCCTCGTCGCGGGCGGCGAGCACGGCGGACAGAAGGGCCGCAAGGCTTTCGCGCGCCTGCAGATCGCGCAGGCCCGGCGTGTTGGGCGAGGAGATATTGGCCGTGAAATAGCGGGCGACGGAATAGAAGCGGCGGATGCCGGTGACGTAATCGCCGATCCGGTCCTCGCTATCCTTGTTGGCGCCGATGTTGACGCCGATGATGCCATCGCCTCGGATCGCCGCGAGGCGCTGGAAGGCCGCCTCGTGGCCTTCATTGTTGAAACCGAGGCGGTTGATGACGCCATTGTCTTCGACCAGGCGGAAGATGCGCGGGCGTGGATTGCCGGATTGCGGCTTGGGCGTCACCGTGCCGATTTCGGTGAAGCCGAAGCCGAGCCGCAGCAGGGCTTGCGGCACTTCGGCATTCTTGTCGTAACCGGCAGCCATGCCGAGTGGATTGGCGAATGTCAGGCCGGCGACCGTTTGTGCGAGCCGCGGATCGGCGGGAATGCGGCAAGCCCGCACGAGACCGGATTTCAGCCCGGCGATCGACATGCCATGCGCCGTTTCCGGATCGAAGAGGAAGAGGCCCTTGCGGGTGGCCTGCTTGAAAAGGTCCATCATCAGATAAGCTCCGGAAAGATGTGATTGCCTGCCTCGTCGAGCGGCAGCGGCTTCTCCCAGATCACCGCGGAAAGCGGCAGCTCGCCATAGAGATGCGGAAAGAGATCACCGCCGCGCGAGGCTTCGAAGATCAGCTTGTCGCCGAACTCTGTGCTGTCGATCGCGATGAGCATCAGATCCGCCTGGCCTGCGAAATAGAGCGCTGCGGTCTGGCGTGCCTGGGCGGCGGTCGAAAGGTGAATGAAACCGTCGTTGAGATCGATGCCGGCGCCGCGGAAGACGCCTGCTTCCCGCGCCTGCTGCCAGAGCATTTCCGTCACGATCTTGTAAACGGCCGGTGTCACGGTCATGATGGCCTCACGAATGGCTGATCCTGGTTGCCAGCGCTTTGCCGCAAAGAGACGGCGATGTCCACGGCCCGCAGGCGAAAAACGACAGCCGCACCCAAAATCCGGAGGATGATCTGATGAAGACGATCGCAATCGGACTTGCAGCCTTGCTTCTGCCCGCAACGCTTTTCGCCGCCGAGCCTGACGCGGCGCGTTTCCAGCTGGAGCGCAGCGGCGACCATTTCATCCGTCTCGACAAGCAGACCGGCGCGATGTCGCTTTGCGAGGAGAAAGAGGGATCGCTGGTCTGCCGTATGGCCGCCGATGAGCGGGCCGCCTACGAGGATGAGCTCGACCGGCTCTCGGAGCGCGTCGGCGCGCTTGAGAACAAGAGCATCGTCAACAAGGCCCTGCCCTCAGATGCCGAGATCGACCGCTCGATCAGCATCATGGAAAAGATGATGAAGAGCTTCATGGGCGTCGTGAAGCAATTCCAGGAGGATGAGAAGACGGCGCCCCTTCCGCAAAAGACCTGATTTGATATAGTCATATAAGAATGGAGACATGTGTGGCGCGCGCCGCCGCATGTGGGAGGACGGGATCGGCTCTTGGGAGGGAGTGATCGATGCAGGAACAGACGATCATCATTGCAGACGATCACCCGCTTTTCCGGGATGCGCTGCGTCAGGCCGTATCCGGCATGGACGGACAGCAATCCATTATCGAGGCCGGTGATTTCAGCGCGGCGCGTGCTGCCGCCGGCGATCATCCTGATGCCGACCTGATGCTGCTCGATCTGGCCATGCCAGGGGTTAGCGGGTTTTCCGGGTTGATGTCGCTGCGTTCGGAATTCGCCAGCCTGCCGATCGTCATCATCTCCGCCACCGACGATGCGACAACGATCCGCCGGGCGCTGGAACTCGGCGCTTCGGGCTTCATCTCCAAATCATCCGGGATCGAGGATATCCGCCGCGGCATCCAGACGGTACTGGCCGGCGATATCGCCACACCTGAAAATTACCGCGACGGGCAGGAACAGGACCCTGATGTCGCTGATCTCATCCACCGACTGCATACGCTGACGCCGCAGCAGAGCCGTGTTCTGACCATGCTGGGCGAAGGCCTGCTCAACAAGCAGATCGCCTATGAACTCGGCGTCTCCGAAGCGACGATCAAGGCGCATGTCTCGGCCATCCTGCTCAAGCTCAATGTTGATAGCCGCACCCAGGCTGTCATCCAGCTCGGCAAGATCAACATGGCGATGGTCGCCTGATCCAAAACAGGATTTTATTCCTCTATCCTCTTTACTATGCGTGAGCTTGGCGTTAATCTTTGCGCCGACTGGAGAGTAGCGCTCAGCGCGCAGGATCATGCACGATGCTGTCACACGAGCAGATTTGGGGAGCGATCGACAGGCTTGCCGAACGGCACGACCTGACGCCCTCGGGTCTTGCCCGCCGTGCGGGTCTCGACCCCACCTCCTTCAACAAGTCCAAACGTCTCTCCACTGACGGCCGGATGCGCTGGCCCTCGACCGAATCCATCGCCAAGGTGCTGGATGCGACCGGCGCGACCATGGAGCAGTTCCTGACCTTCATGCGCCCGGCCACCGGCTTTTCCGGCATTCCGGAGGGCGCCTTTCCGGCTCAGGGCAGTTCGATACCGCTTCTCGGCTTCGCGCAGGCGGGCGCGGGCGGCTTTTTCGACGATGGCGGCTTTCCCGCCGGTCAAGGCTGGGACGTCGTGGAATTCCCGGCCGCTCCCTCGCAAAAGGCCGGCGTCTACGCGCTCGAAGTCCAGGGCGACAGCATGATGCCGCTGTACCGGGATGGCGATGTGCTGATCGTCGAGCCCGGCGCGCAGGTACGCCGCAACGACCGCGTCGTGGTCAAGACGCGCGAGGGAGAGGTGATGGCGAAGGTGCTGTTGCGCCAGAGCCCGCGTTCCATCGAGCTGATGTCGCTCAATCCAGAACACCCGAACCGGATATTCGAGCTCTCCGATGTGGATTGGATTGCCCGCATCATCTGGGCCAGCCAATAGGAAAATCTTCCATGCGGCCTGCGGCACTTCTGACAGCTGTTGCGGGGATCGCCATTGTTGCGGGCATGCTGGCAGCCGGGCGGGAGCGGTTTTCCGGGGCTGATGCCGCGGCAATAGAAAGCGAAGCGCCCGCTCCTGCTGTCTCAGAGGCCGCAAGCGCTGCGCCGCCGCCTGCTCTGAAGCCGCCTGCCCCCGAAATCAGCATGAATGCCAGACCGGTCGATAGCGGCAGCCAGTTCTATCCGGCAGAGGTCGATGGAAGGCCTTTGGAGCGCGTTGCGGCGCCCGAGCCGGAAAAGCCGAAACCCGAACCAAAGAAGGGTGCCGTGCTGCCGCGGCCGGTTGCCGAAAGCGCCGGGGTGCTTGCCTTCGGCGACCGGAAGCTGGCGCTTGCCGGTATCCTGCCGACGCCTGATGACAAGAGCTGCAGGGATGGCGATGGCAGCGATTGGCCTTGCGGCATGCTGGCGAAGACGAATTTCCGGCTGTTCCTGCGCCTGCGCTCGGTGACCTGCGATCTAGACGACGCCAACTGGAAGGGCACGGCGACGGCTAGCTGCAAGATCGGCACGCAGGATCTTTCGGAATGGCTTGCCGAAAACGGCTGGGCGGAAGCCGCACCCGGCTCCGCCTTTGCTGCAGCCTCCGAGACGGCTAGGGCGGACAAGAAAGGCATCTTCGGCGACGACCCGCGCAAGGGTGCGCCGATCGCACCGCCAGCCGATCCGCCGCCTGACGACAATCCCCTCGATCCGACCTGACGATCCCTTGTAATGACACAGACCAATTCCTAAACTTCGGGAGAACAGAGGGAATGACCGAATGAACAAGCCGCTTTCCGCCCATGACGCCCTGATCTATGTGATGGTCATGGCATCGGCCGTCGATAGCACGATGAACGACCGGGAGATGGAGCGTATCGGCCAGCTGATCGGCTTTCTGCCGGTCTTCCGGGATTTCGACGATGACAAGCTGATCCCGATCGCCCGCGATTGTGCTTCGCTGCTTTCCGGCCCCGAGGGACTCGATGTGGTGCTGGAGACGGTCAAGGATACGCTGCCGGCAAAGCTCTACGACACCGCCTATGCGCTGGCCGTCGAAGTGGCCTCGGCCGATCTTTCCGTCAAAGCAGAAGAACTCCGCCTTCTCAGCATGCTGCGCGACCGGCTGGGTCTCGACAAGCTCACCTGCGCCGCGATCGAGCGCAGCGCGATCGCCCGCTTCCGCAAGGGCTAGTAGAGACCATTCGGGAAATAACGCAGGTAGATTTCCTGCAGGCGGCCGTTGCGCGACAGGGCCGCCAGAGCGTGATCCAGCGCCGCCGTCAGGATCGCATCGTTCCGGCGCAGCATGATCGTCATGCCCTCTCCCAGGAACTGCTCCGACGGATAGGGGCCATCGAATAGCGAGCAGCATTTTGCCGATGCCTGTGACGACACCCAGAAGGAGAGCTGCAGCGCGTCGGCGAAGGCAGCATCGACCTTGCCGTCCTTCAGAGCCGTCAGCAGCGCTTCCTTGTTGTCGAACGGCACCGCCTTGATGGCCGGGAAATAGGCGGCGAGCATCGCTTCATGGACAGTCGACTTGACAACGCCGACCGGCTTGCCTGCCAGTGCCGCTGCCGTATCGCCCTTGATCTCTGCCTTGCCATTTCGGGCAAAGCGGGCCGGAAGCATCAGATAGGGCCGTGAAAATGTGAACTTGCCGCGCAGATCCGGCGTCACCGCCAGGCCTGCGATCACCGCGTCGCCCTGCGACGCTGCAAGCGCCTCCGCAAGATCGGCGAAGGGCAAGGCCTGGATTTCGCATTTATCTGCAATCTCGAGTTCATTGCAGATATCGCGTGCCAGATCGACATTAAAACCCGACAGCTTTCCGTTTTGATCGGTAAAGTTGAACGGTGGAAAATCCACGGATGTCAGGAACCGCAGCCGCACCAGCGATGAGAGGTCCGGCTTGGCAAGGCGTTCGCGGGAATCGAAAAGTAGCGGCAGAGAGGGCGAGGCCTGCTGCGCCCCGGCCGTCACAGGAAAAAACACAACCAGCGACAACCAAAAAGTTAACAATCCCTTAAAAGCTAGGGATGCAATTGAGGATTGTGTCATTACTATCCAGCCTCGGATCAGGGGCAGGGTGTCGCCGCTTCGGTGACGGTGTATCAGAGTCATGCGTATCGGGGAATATGCGCCGGGCGGCGCCATCGACCGCCTGCGAACAAATCACAGCCAGAATGACCGGGTCGTCCTTGAGGCTGAGGACGATGAGCTTTTCCGTACAGAGGCTCGCGTTCTGCAGGAACTTGGCATCGGGAAACCGATGATCGCCGAGGCCGCCGGGTTGGCGCGGCAAAACGGGACGACGATCGAGCAGGAACTGTTGTCCAGCGGCTGGATTCTTGCTGAGAACTATTATGCCGGATTGGCGCGGTTGCTCCGGCTGGAGTTTATCGACCGGCTAAATCCGGAACTCATTCACGACAGTGACGTCCTCGATACGCAGCTTATCGAGACCAAGGTTCTCAAGCTCCAATACCTGCCGCAGCATGCCCATGCGATCGTACCGCAAGCCCGGCAGATTCCAGCCCTGCAGGCACGGCTGGCCGCCCGCCCGGATTTGCGCGAGCAGCTGCTGATCACCACCCCGGCGGAGATGCGCAGGGCAATCTGGGAACGTGGCGCCCAGCGACGGGTAAAGCAGAGCGTCAATACGCTTTTCGAGCGTGACCCCGATGCAAGCGCGCGTATCGTGCTGCTTGGAAAGCAGGGTTTCATTGCCGGTGTAGCCGTGACGGCTCTTGCTGCTGGAATTCTGGCGAATGCCAATGTCTTGCTCATAGCGCATATCTTCGTTTCGCTATTCTATCTGGCATCGATGCTGATCCGCTTCATGGCACTCAAGAAACCGGTGCCGCGTTTCAATCTCCGCACAGCGGATGGCGATCCGCTGCCTGTGTATACGGTCATGGTCGGTCTCTACCGTGAGGCGGCGGTCGCCGAGCAGCTGATCACCTGCCTGAAGCGGTTGAATTGGCCGGTCTCGAAACTCGATATCAAGCTCGTCTGCGAGGCAGACGATCGCGAGACGATCGCAGCGTTGAAGGCGCAGGCACTCGGCACGCAATTCGAAATCATCGAGGTCCCGCCCGCCCGGCCGCGAACGAAGCCGAAGGCGCTGAACTATGCACTGGCCTCGGCACGCGGCGAGTTGCTCGCCGTTTACGATGCCGAAGACCGGCCGCATCCGGACCAGCTGCGCGAGGCATATGCGACCTTCCGGGCGTCCCCTGATGACGTCGTCTGCTTGCAGGCGCCGCTGATCATCGCCAATGCCCGCGACTCCTGGATATCGGCTGCGTTTGCGCTCGAATATTCCGCGCTGTTCCGTATGCTGCTGCCGATGCTGGCACTGATGCGCCTGCCGATGCCGCTCGGCGGCACCTCAAACCACTTCAAGACCAGCATCCTGAAAGAAGCAGGCGGCTGGGATCCGCACAATGTCACCGAAGATGCCGACCTCGGCATGCGGCTTTACCGCAGGGGATATCGCTGCGGCGTGCTGAGCTCTCAGACGCTGGAAGACGCGCCCGTCACTGCCGCGACCTGGCTTCACCAGCGTACCCGCTGGTTCAAGGGCTGGCTGCAGACGTGGCTGGTGTTGATGCGCGATCCCGCGCTGCTTATGCGGGAGATGGGCCTCGCGGGCTTTGCGGTGTTTCAGTTGCTGATCGCCGGAATGCTTTTGTCTGCGCTCGCGCATCCGTGGATGCTGTTCTTCATAAGCGCGGCTTTGCTCGACCTCGCCGAACGAAACAGTGCGAAAGATCTGGTCCACTGGATCCTGCTTGCGGTCGATAGCTGCAATGTCATCGCCAGCTACGTGCTTTTCGTCCTACTTGGGCGCAAGGCAATGACGCGCTGGGAGCGCCGGGCGCTCAGGCTGCGCTGGCTGGCATTGCCGCTTTATTGGCTGATGCTCTCGGCGGCTGCGTGGCGTGCCGTCTGGCAGCTTCGCAGCAATCCGTTTTTCTGGGACAAAACCCCGCACGTGCCCTGCCGGAAATCTGCATAGACCGCCCGGGTCATTTGCCAGGCACGCATTGCTTGCCATCTTTTCTGTGGTTTGCCCCGCGGCGTTAGGGCAGCATTAAGCAATCTGGATTCTTATCGCCGGCGACGACACCGGCCCCCTCCCGCCGCTTGCATGATGCGCGCTGTCGAGCCTCTCCGAGGTATTTCGGAATGCCGCAAGAACCGCAGCAGATTTCGCTGAGTTTCACACATTGATTTCAAACGCGCTGCGGCAAGCAACAGGCCGCGCCGAACGCAACGGGCTTTTTCCATGCTCAAACATCTGAAAATCCGGACCAAGATCCTTTCCGTCATCGCGCTTCTCGGCGTGATCACCGTCGCCGGTGTGGGATATATCATCTCCGAATTCCTCCGCGCTGACGCAAATTACAGTGCCTTCATCGATCATGAGGCACTGGCGGCCATGCAGGGCTCGCGCGCAAGCGCCTCGCTGATTTCCTCTGTGCTTCAGACAACTACGCTCTCGAACATGAAGCCGGATACGCCTGCCTTCAAGACGGCTCTGTCGGTGCCCAGCAAGATCCCGCAGGCCCGCGACCGTCTGCAGCAGGCCTCCGATCTGGTTCCAGCGCGCAAGAGCGCGATCGATGAGCTCCTGAAGGGTATCGACGAAATCGAAGCCCTGTCGGCGAAAGTCGTCGAAGCTGGAAAATCCGGCGACATGACCAGCGCCCAATTGGCAGCTGTCATGATGACGACAAAGCTGAACGCCCTGACACCGAAAATGACCGCAAACAACGACGCGATGATGTCGATGCTCAACGACGGCGGCGATGCGCTCTCCGTTGCCGTTCGCACGCGGATCAACATCTGCCTCGCCGTCATTGCTGCATCGATCGCCGGTGCGATGGCGTTGGGCTTCTACATCGCCCAGGCAGGTATTGCCGGGCCGATGGTGCAGCTGCGCGAGCGCATGACGTTGCTTGCCGAAGGAGAGACGGAACGCGACGTGCCCGGCCTCGATCGTGGCGACGAAGTCGGCCAGATGGCAGCGGCACTTGCCGTCTTCCGCGACAACGCCCTCGAGCGCAAGCAGATCGAGGCGCGCGCCGAGAGCGAGCGCAATCTCAGCGACAACGAGCGCAGCCAGCGCGAAGCCGAAAAGATCCGCGAAGCCAACGAACTCGCCCGCACCGTGGACGAATTGGCAAATGGCCTGAAGCGCCTGTCATCAGGCGATCTCGTCGCCCATATCGAGACTCCTTTCCCGGAGCATCTCGAAGGCCTGCGCGCCGATTTCAACAGCTCCGTCAGCAAGCTCAACGGCACGATGAATGCCGTCGGCGCCAATGCCCGCGCCATCGGCGCCGGTGCCAACGAAATCCGCTCCTCGGCCGACGAGCTGTCGCGCCGCACCGAACAGCAGGCGGCCTCCGTCGAACAGACGGCAGCAGCGCTCGAGCAGATCACCACAACGGTACGAGATGCCGCCCGCCGTGCTCAAGAAGCCAGTGAGCTGGTGACACGCATGCGCAGCGGCGCCGAAAAATCCGGCGCCATCGTCCAGAAGGCGGTCGGCGCGATGCAGCAGATCGAGCAGTCGTCGGTGGAAATCGGCAACATCATCGGCGTCATCGACGACATCGCCTTCCAGACCAACCTGCTGGCCCTCAATGCAGGTGTCGAGGCGGCGCGTGCCGGTGAAGCCGGCAAGGGCTTTGCGGTCGTTGCCCAGGAAGTCCGTGAACTCGCCCAGCGTTCCGCCAATGCTGCCAAGGAAATCAAGGCGCTGATCACCAATTCCGGCACGCACGTGCAGACCGGCGTGGCGCTTGTTGGCGAGACCGGCAAGGCGCTGGATGCGATCGTCCAGGAGGTGCAGGAAATCAACCAGCACGTCCACGCGATCGCCGAGGCCGCGCGCGAACAATCGACCGGCTTGCAGGAGATCAACACGGCCGTGAACACCATGGACCAGGGCACGCAGCAGAATGCTGCGATGGTCGAGGAAAGCACCGCCGCCAGCCACAGCCTGGCAACCGAAGCGGCATCGCTGAACAACCTTCTTTCAGAGTTCAGGCTGACCGGAACCGGGGGCTTCGCCGCCGCTGCGCCCGCCTCACATTCCGCTCCCCGCCCGGCCGCAGCACCCCGCCCAGCACCGGCCCGCGCAGCCAACCCGCGCCCAGCCTCGATCCGCGTCGCCAACGAAGGAACCGCAAGGCCCGCCGCATCACCGGCGCGCGCACTCGGCCAGAAACTCGCCAGCGCCTTTGGCAAGAGCAGCCCGGCGGCGGAAAGCAAGGAAGCCGACTGGACAGAGTTCTGAGCAACGGGAAATCAAAACGTCAAATGAGCGGCTCCGGCCGCTCATTTCATTTTCAGTGTAGAGAAGATTGGAGCGGGTGAAGGGAATCGAAATTAATCTACAACATATTGTATTAATTACAGTATTTGGAAAGCAGGAAAATTATACCGCAACATTTACCGTTATAAGGTTTGGATGTTGTTGAACGTCGTTGCGCTGCCGGACGGTGTCAAATAGGTTCGTCTTTTAAGTCGAACGAGATAGCCATGGCCAAGACTTCCAACCCGGTACCAGCCGAGCTGTTACAACTTTTCGACAAATTCGCAGCTGAGGTCGAGGGCTACGGACTAGTAGACCGGCCTGATGACGAGCCTCCGTTTGGCTTTGTCAACCTCTTAGAGGAGTACGACGCGCCTGCCGCCATCGCCCTGCTGAATCAAAAAGCGCCCTCATTCTACGGCCACAAAGAGGCCACCTTTCATGCATTTTGCGCATGGGCCGTCGCCCCTTTAGAAGAGGACGTACGTTTTGACTTCATTGGAATAGCTATCAAGGAATTGCTTGCGGAGGCTGAGCGAAAGGCTGCCAATCTAAATCTTGGCTCGAACACAGCGACCGACATGATCGCCAGATATTACTTCGCAGGATCGCAATTTATTTGGAACATTTATACAGCGTTTCAGGGCGCAGCCAGCTTCCGGTCGTTTGGGTCTGGCGATTACGTCGCTGAGCATCTCGCCCCATTAGAGGCCCAATTCAATTCAATCGTCAAATTGCTTACGTGCTTGCATTATGTCTCTTCGAATCGTGTGAACTCTCACAAGAAACCCAGCGTGAATCTCGGAATGCGGTTTTTGGACAAGCTTCCCGGCCAACAAACGAGATCGTCTACAGCCGCTTATGAAATTTGGGGAGACATCAAAGACAATGCTGCACTCATTTACGCCGCTAGCTCGATCAAGGTAACGCCCACTGAGACGTTGCTTTCAGTGATATTGAAGGGCGAATTGAACTATTCGCGAGACTATCGCTTTTTTCGGACGTGGATCCGGCGTGCTAAATACTACTGCGATACGACGCTGTCCAAAATGTCCGAGGAGCTCTACGAAGCTAACTCTGTCCCGCTTGCTGGGGTCGAGCCACAAGAATTCAGCTTCACTTTAAAAGAGGAAGAACTTAAAATTGCCAACGACCTTATAAATAGGTCAATGAATTCAAAAATTTAAAGTGTCCAGTCAGGCGCGGAGTGTCCGCGCTTTGTAGGACAAATTATCTCCCTTCCAGTTTTGAGCCACCTTTCTCCCGTCAAGTTCAACGATCGGAGTTAAAGATGAACTACAACGACCATCGCCTCCCACCCGGAGGCTATGCCCGCCTCGATGACTTTGTCGGGAAGGGTAAGTTAATCCCAGTTAGTAGATCGACATGGTACGCTTGGGTAAAGTCCGGAAAGGCAATCGCGCCGACCCGTATCGGTCCACGCACGAGCGTTTACTCGGTTGAAGCAATCACGGCTTTCGTTTCCTCGTTTGAGGAGAAATAGGGATGTGTGATAATGATGGATTCGATGACGACAGCTACGCCGCTTATGCTTATTGCCAAGATCGAGCAGAAGCTGCCGAACGGCTAACTGCGTTCTTAAATCTGCGCCTCGATGAACTGACTGAGATCGAAAAGGCGCTTATCCCATTGAAAAAGCGAGAGGCCTTCAAGAAGATCGGGGCCATAGCGGACGCCATCAAAAGCTGGCCCGCCGAGTACTCGCTCGATCTTTCGGAAGACCAAGTTGATGCCCTGTTAGCTATTGCGAAGCACTGGCTTAAAATTCTGAAACAGGCAGTTAGGGAAGGTCAACGCGACGTCACCACTGCAAAGATGGCGCTTTCAAAAATCGACGCTTTGCTTCAAACCGAGCTTGGTAAAATAGACGGGTATCGCAGGTGCGACCAATGACCGCGCCGAGTTGGACGACTGACTGGCCCAAGGATGATGAAGAAAAATCGGACAATCCGATTCTTCGTGAGCTCGATGACGTTAAGAGCACCCTGCTCGGCCTTGATCGAGCGCATCGCGTAGCCTTGAATGAGCAAATCGTGAGAGCTTGCGTGATCGGGACGAAGCTCCGACACGACTGGTTCAATTGGTTGAAATTTATCGAAGACGAAGGCTGGCGCGGAATGACGGCGCCAAAAGACACAGTAAAGCACCGGAATGATGCCGTCCGTCACGTATTGCGTTGGGTATGCGGATCCTCACCTCCGGGTCGCAAACGTGCGAGCTTCTACTATCGGGCCGTCGATGTGCTGCTTTCGAAAGGCGTCAAGGCGGAAGACCTTTTGGCCGAGCTCAACAAGCCCGGTCAGCGACTTCGGGTTCTTGCTACGAGGCATGCCGAAAAAAAGAGAGCCGCAGGTACCAAACCAAAGAGCTTGTCTCACGATTTCGCGCCTAGAAAGCAGGGGAAGCGGTGGGTCATGCCAGTCCATGTGGAATTCGACCGCGAGCCAAGTAGCCTTATAGGGCTCGCGGGCGATGACCATAATCCGTTCACTATGAGGGGATGCATCGAAAAGCTCGACTCTCCCAACAAGCTGAGGGTTCTGGCTTGGTCATTCAAGTTCGACTTCGAAGATGAGGCTAAAGATCGGTGATCAGCGTTTAGCCGGCAGAATCAGAATGTCACCCGGGTCGATGCGATGCCGTTCCACCGACTTCAACACGTAACCGGTGGCTTTCTCCGGCGTCTCCCTGATCATTTCAACATGAATATTCGTGAGTGGGCTACGACGTAGCAGCGTAGCCCGCTCACGGTCCACCATATCAGCGAGGTTCATCGGTGAACGAGTCCTTGGCGGCAGCAGGAACATCGATCCGAAGTGCATGCCTTCGTTGTTGTTGGCGCCGGGCGTCTTGGCGATTTTGGATTTCACGGACTTGGTGACCTTCCAATCCACGCAGCCAATCAGAAACGGCATATTTTCGGTGGGCATCCGCTTCGGATGATTGTGAAATCTAGTCAGCAGGTATGCGTAGATGCGTGCGACCTCGCGGTAGATCTGCTGCTGCCGTGCAGCCTGTGATCCGTTGAGTTCTTTGAACATGATTGTCAGCATGGATGGTTCAAAGTCTCTGTCGACATACTCGCATACCCAGTTCTGGTAGGCCTTGAGTTGATCCTGTGTGTTCACCTGTATCTCCTGTTACTGTGCGATTCACCGTGTCAGTGTCTGTCAGGCACACCTCGCCATATGCTCGGCCTCTCGACCGTTCATCGCGTAGCTTGGAGTAGGCTCCGGTTCCGCGTGGCGTTTCCCCGTCGGCCGGTGACCTACAAATGTATTGGCATGCCACCCCTGTTTTACCGCCGCCTTGTGCGTGCTCTGGCGGACCGTGGCTTAGTCCTACGGGCTCGAGAGAAGTCGAGCGCACGATGATCTCATACGGGTGCAGGCTGGGCATTATATCAACCTTAAATTGACATTCTTGATTTGTTCTGTTATAACATACTGGCGACAGGCGGTGCCTATGCCCAGTCGTCGCAATCCTCTCACCTCGGAGAAAAATTCGATGACAAACGCCACCGCGCTTGCTGTTGGTACTGTTAGCCTACCCCACCCCATCATCATTCTTGGCCGCGATGATAGCGGCAAAGCGCATGCGTCGTTCTTTCCGGCAGTTGACGCCCAGCCGGCATCTCGCGCTGCCAGCCTGATGGGTATGCTGTCGCTCCGCGCCGACAATGATGCTGTGCGCGCCCTGCTGCCGAAGCTACCCAAGGGCAAGCTGTTCGACAGCGGCAAGGCGTTCGTCCCCTTCGTCAAACAGGAACTGTATCAGCAGATCGCGACCCACCTTCCTGAAGCCGACCGCGCTCGGGCAGAGGAAATTCGAGTTGCGCCCGAGCAGAAGCCTGCAGAAGCCCAGCACCCGGTCAAACCGAGCAACCTGCCGGAAGACTGGTCAAAGCTCGCGGTCGGTAGCTTGGTGCTTGCCACCGACGATCCACTCGACGGGTGGTATGAGGCCACGGTCATCGAGCTTCTGCCTGACGATGTGGTGCGCCTTCAGTGGCGTCACTACCTCGACCTGCCGCCTTTCAATCGACGCGTAGAAGACGTGGCCTTACTGCACCCCTCGGTGAAGCTTTGAGCGGGCTCGATGCGGAGCGTGCGTATGAGCCAGTCGCCCAGTGAACAGGAGGCCGCCGAACACGCGGCCACCATTCGCAGCTTGAACGACGCCTTCAGGCGCAACCCCACAGTAGGCAGGGTGGTCATCACTCCCGGTGTCGATGCGCTACAGCATGGTGAGCGTACAAGGCTGTTGTTGTCGGTCGTCGGCTTTGATGCTTTTGATGCGGGCAACGACCCGTACAACCAGCATGACTTCGGTGCCATCGACCAGGACGGCCTGACCTACTTCTGGAAAATCGACTACTACGATCCCGACTTCGACATGGGGTCAGCTGACCCGGCCAACCCTGACATCACGCGGCGGGTGCTCACAGTGATGCGGGCGGATGAGTACTGATGGTGATCGAAGTCACCATCAAGCCCGCTTTGGCTTTCGGCCTGAGCGCAGGGGGGCCGGTCGGGCGTTGTTGCCATCAACCTCCTGAAACAGGTCGGCTACTGGGACCTGCAGCGCGGCAGCGAGGGCTTCAAGCGTGGCAACCGTCACGTTTTCGGCACCCCGCTCGACACGACCAACGTAAGATCGGTCGATTTCCGCGCTCAAAGCAAGGCGCTCCTGTGAAAGGCCCTGCGCAACACGCAGGCGCCGCAAGTTCCAACCGATGGTTTGCCGAACGTCCATGTGCCAACAAGGCCATATTCACGGCTTGACAATCGACGGACTGACAGTCCCATATTTATTCAACTTCACCACGAGTCGTTCGGACCGTGATTTCTACCGGGAGAACCATCATGAAAATCGCAACGGGTATTATTGGCATCTTCCTTGGGCTGCTTGTGCTCATGCAGTCGTGTGCCGTGACCGCAGGCAGCGGCCTGCTTCAGGACAAAGCCACCGGCGGCGCGGGGGCTATCGGCATGCTCGTGGGGCTGCTGTTTTTCATCGCAGGCGCGTTTGCGTTCGCCCTGCCGCTTGTTGCAGCCATCATGTTTGGCCTCGGTGCCGTGTTCGCCTTCCTGGCAGCCACATCGGGCAATTTCGGTGACATCGGGGTTTGGGGCGCCATCGCGCTCGTGCTGGCTGCGATGGCTTTCTTCACATGGCGCTCGGGCAAGAAGGCAAAGCAGGTGCAGCCGTGAGCCACACGTTGATGCGTTTCGGACTATGCGGCGCCGTCGGTATTGCCCTGCTCACCAGCACCGCCACCGCGTATGCGGCCGAGCAGCTATTTTTCAGGGGCGGCCAATGGGAGGTGGCACTTTCGTCACCTGATAGCGGCTCAGGTACGGAGCATGCCTTTTGTGAAGCGAGGACGACGACGTGGGCGGCTAAGCACCTCGGCGCGCGTTATGAGCTGATCGGACTTGATAAGGTCGCCAGCAGTTTTTGGCTGCACAAGGACGGGTGGGGCTTACCCGCCGGTCAGGCGACGCAGGTAACGCTCAGCACCCCCCTTTCGCCATGGACCGATCAGCTCGACGTCAAAGTCATTGACCCTGATACGTTGCGGGCCGATGCAAACTACCTTGATGGTATCGGTATCGTTTCCTTTGGCTTCGGTTCAGCGTGGAACCCAAAGTTCGTGTCGCCACTGAATATCACCTTCCAAGGAAATGAACCGCAATGGACGGTTCCACCCAGTAAGCCTATCAACCTCTACCAGCTCAAATCCGCATTTGCCGAGTGCCGAACCGCGCTTGTCGCGTTAGGGCCACAACTGTTTGCGGGAACTGCGAGCGTCGATGCTGCCCCCACATCGCCCTTTAGCCCGCTAGCTCCAAGCGCAGCCGTCGCACCAGATCTAAGCAACGGAGGGAAGCCTGAGGCCGACGATGCGATTCCGGCACCGTCGTCGATGTGGGAGTTCTCGGAGGGCGAGGAGGACTGGGGAAAAACCTGCTTCGTTTCAGCCAAGGCGGGCGAGGTAACGGTCGGGTTCATGGGCTCGCCGGGGAAGAACCTCTTAGGCTACGTCGATGGCTTGTTCGAAGGCGACACCCCAACAAGTTGGATGGTCAATGGTCAGCAATCGGTGTTGTCGACCGGCAGCGTAAATGATTACTTTGGCTGGCATGAATTCACCGACATTGGTGAAGATTTCATTGCTCAACTGGCGATGGGCGAGCGCCTAACGGTCAGCAACCTCGGCGACAAACGGGTGGTTGTCAGCCTAAAGGGCGCCGCAGAAGCGGTTCCAGCTTTCATGGCATGCTTTCACGCTACTAAGTAGATCACTTCAGTGGTCGGCGAAGCCGTGTTAGCGAGCGCGCTACTCTTTAGCGCGCTGTGACATTGCGCCGACGGTACGTAACGCTTTCATTCATTTCGCCCAGTCGTCAGGACTCGATCCTGCGGGGGCGGCTGCAATAAGGGTTGCCGCAGTTCGGAACATTGTTTCACATACGCCACCGCTCGAAACCTTGGCCCAGATTTCTGCACTGTTCCATTCGAATGGCAAATCGCATAGTTGATCACGTAGCCCCCACCCGCCCGCCAAACGGCCAAATATTCTAGGATCGGTCCAGCGTGTATCATCATAACTGATACCTTCTCGGTTTTTAGCGGACTTACGGCTTCAAGATTCTATTAGGAGTTTATCCGCACACTCTGAACGATCCCTGCAACCCTTTTGATCAACGATGTACCGTTCGTTTCAGACTCGCATTCTGGGTGACCAGCCGGTTCTTGAACGATACGCGGCCATCATGTCGCGTGCCGAGCGCAAGCTCTTCGCACTGCTGCAAGCCGGTCGCCAATGGAAAGGCGACCTCCATACGACGCTCTATCCTGAGTTCGGAATCTCGGCTACGCACTTGGATATGGTCTATCGGCAGCTTCTCGCCCGTCTCCAGTCGTTGCGAGATCTCGGGCTCCTCCATATTCGGGACTGTGAGCTGCGGCTAGCGATCACGACCCGCTCGCTCCGCCGCATGAAGCATGCTCTTCAAAAACTTGCTCCGGCAATTGCGAAGCTCGTGGCAGAGAACGTCGACCTGATGCTAAGAATTCAGGGTTTAAAGCGCACGCTCGGGAACGCTAGGCATGCGGCTCTGCGTATCCGGCCACTGAAGATCCTGCTTGATGCTTGGTACCGTAAGCGCCGACTGCTGGCCCGGATGCGCGGTAGGCGAGCCAAGCTGCTGCGTGGATTGCACTACGGTCATCGGAAAGAACAGCGGTTGACGCACCGAATCACGAGAGAGCGCGCTAGGCTTGAGAAACCGTCGCTATGCTTCGGCACGCGTAAGGCGTTCAGGGCATGTTCGTCCAGGCCAGGTGCGATTGAGGGCGCGACCAAGTGGCGCGAACTCCGTGAAGGACATTTCACGCTGGAGGGCGACAGCAGCCGCGAATGCGGGAACCCATTCGCGCGTCTGAAGCCGAGCGCGGGCGGCACCTTCGATCTCGAACTACGGTTACCGTTCGTCCTGCGCGGACTTGCCGATGCGTGCTTCACGGTCAAGCGCCACCGACAGTACACCGTGAGATTTCACGGGCTCCGTTTCCGCCATGGCCAAAGTGACCTTGTGCAGGCCCTTGCCGGGCATCGACCTATCACAATCACGTTCATCAAGGACGCAACCTCCTGGCGCCTGATAGCGTCATTCCGGCAGAATATTCCCGAAGTGCAAACGCGGTCGCGAGCAGGGGCGATTGGCGTCGACCTCAATGCGAGCCACGCCGCCGCCGTCTTTATCGATGCGGTCGGCAATCCCGGTCGAACGTTCTCCGCACCCACATCTACCCGTGGTCTGTCTGCCACCCAATCAACAGACCTCATTAAGAAGTCAGCAGCCAAACTCATTGCCGAGGCGAAAGCTGCGCGGCTGCCAGTCGTCATCGAACAGTTGGACTTTTCCTATAGGCGTGTTGTTGCTGAGCGTTGGCGGGGGCCCGCCTACATGCGAGCCCTCTATGGGCTGCCCTACGCCAAGTTCAGAGAGGCAATGCTGTCCGCTGCCGTCCGCAGCGGTGTGCAGCTGTTTCAGGTTCCATCTCACAATTCATCCCAGTTTGGCCGCCAGCGATTTGCACGCCGGTATGGCCTTAGCATTCATCATGCGGCGGCCGTAATCATCGCCCGCCGTGCGATGATCCGATCCGATCAATCTTCTCTCCCGTTCGGTCGCAAGCCGGGCAAGTCAGCTCTGTGGCACCCAACCGTTACCCGTGAGGAAAGGAAGGCATGTACAGGGCAGAAGGAGAATAAGAATGGAAGGATCGACAGCGATGGCGCATCAGGCGCGCAGTCCGTCGGCGGGCACTCGCCGACCCGTCGGGTCTCCTGGCTCGATAGCGGGTGAGCCGGATTACCGGCACATGGAATTGCTGACGTCCAAGGAAGGTTTCCGGAAGCGTCACGTCAGTCGGAAGGTCACGGCAATCCTTCCGCCGCAAACGCGAACTGCAGCTGATCTTCAGCGCCGAATTACGAGGTCTACACCCCGAGACCCGCAACTACG
>UBJR01000020.1 GCA_900465675.1 Hyphomicrobiales bacterium
CAACAGTATCGGCGCAAAGCAGCCGTTCGTGATCCCATCGCCCTGTTTCGGGCCGAGCATCCAGAGGCGCGAATTCCCACCTGATCCAAAACCGTTTCGCGCCCACCACCGTCACCTCACCGCCAGCGTCCGCGCCGTCAGCTTGTTCCCATCAGGATCGCGCAAATACGCCACAAACGCCCCATTCGGGCGCTCCGAGGGCGGGCTTTCGATCGCCGTGCCGCCATGCGTGCTACCGGCGGCATGCCACGCCAGAACATGCTCCCGGCTCGCAGCACCGATCCCGATCGTCCCGCCGTTGGCTGCCGTTGCCGGCTTGCCGTCGATCGGCGTGGTGATCATCAGCCGTCCGCCCTCATGGGCATAGATCAGCCGCCCTCGCGCATCCATCTCGCCTTGCTTGCCGCCCAAGGCAGCGAAGGTGGCATTGTAAAAGCGTCTGGACCGCTCCAGGTCGTTGCTCCCGATCATGATGTGGGTGAACATGCTTCCTCTCCAGTAAGCTTGCCATTCAGGGCAAATGCGGCTCGGACATAAACCCGCCGCTGCCGATCAGGGCTGCAATCGTTGCCGCAGCTTTGTGGCGCATCTGCGGCCCCTTCACAAGGGCGAGGTATGACGGGCGGCAATGACCATAAAGCTCGCTTTTGTCGCAACGATGCCGAAAACCGAGGCGCCGGCCAGCATGCCCGCAATGGCGTAAGGCCGCAGATTGAAAATCAAGCCAAGAAACCCGGTTATCGCGAGGCCACAGAGGAATTGGCCGGCGAGCAGCGATGCCACGGAGCCCGTTCCGTGCACAAAGAAGAATACCACGACTGACATCGGAACGCCCACAAAGACGGCCAATGCGCTTTTCCACGCTGAGCCGCCAGCGATCTTTCCGCCAAGTGCGCCGCCAAGGAGCACCGCCAGAAAGAAGACGATCGGGATACTGAGTTTCTCTTCCAACGTCATGGGGGCTTTCCGGGGAATGGTTGCTGTCGATGCTCGTTGGCAACCTAAGATGCAGTGGTGCGGTTAAGAAACCGCACTAGTTTCTAGCCACTACCTTACAACGCCGAAACCCTGTTCCGCCCCGAGCGCTTCGACAGATACAACCCCTCATCGGCACGCTTCAGGATATCGCTGGACGACCGGTCCGGCAGGCCGAATTCGGCCACGCCGCCGCTGATCGTCGATTCGTAGCGCAGGCTTTCCCGGAGGGTGGCGGGAATGCGTTCGCGCAGCCGCTCGGCGATCTCCAGCGCGTCGGTCTGGCGGGTGCCGGGCATAACCACCACGAATTCGTCGCCGCCGAAGCGGGCGACCATGTCGTCCTGGCGCAGGTGCTGGCGGCAGAGACGGGCGATCTCGATCAGCGCCGTGTCGCCGGCGTGATGGCCCATCTCGTCGTTGAGCCTCTTGAAATTGTCGAGGTCGAAGACCAGCACCGAGGTCTGGGATTTCTCGCGCTCGAAGACCGTCAGCCGCTGATCCAGCGTCTCGATCAGCTTGCGCCGGTTGTAGAGTCCGGTCAGCGCGTCGGTTTCGCTGAGCTGGCGCAGCTGCTGCTGCACCTCGTTCTTGCCGGTGATATTGCTCGCCACCCAGACGACGGCATCCTCGCCCTCCACCGGGAAGGGCAGCGCCTGGACGCGGCCCTCGAACCAGATCGAATGGCCGGGGCCATCGCCGGCACCTTTCACATCGGCGCCGCTGAGTTCGTATTCGACGATATGCAGCGCGCCGCTTGCAAGCGCCCGCTCGATCTCGGCGGCAAACCAGCGGGCCTTTTCCTCTTTCAGCACGTCATACATGGTGAGCCCGACAAGGCCGCTGCCGTCGTGATAATGCCGGAGATCCTTGCCGCCGAAGATCGCCGCATAGCGGCCGCTGCGGGTGAGAATGAAGGCGGGATCCGGAAGGGAGGACAGGATCGACGTCAATTGCTGCTGCGTAAACACCCTGTCACCTCTCAGACGACGCGCGGGGAGGGCGCCTGTCATCTGCCTGTCAGTCTTTCGTCTGCCCAATCTGGCACAGCCGCATTGCATTTTTCTAAATGGGGGCCTGCGAGAGCTGACCGGGCATTTGTTATCAGCCGTCCGTCTCATCCGCCTTCGGCGATGCGCTGAACAGGTTCTTCAGCGCGTTGGTCTTTGTCTTCTGCACCCTGCTCATCTTCAGCGCCCGGTTGGCGGCCTTGGCCTGTTCCAGCATCATCTCGATCTGGATCTGTTGGATCTCGGTCAGCCGCTCCCATTGCCGGTTCAGGAGGTGATCGACCTTTTCGTGCAGGTGGCGGATTTCGAGCTCCGCCTTGAGGTTGACCTTGTAGTCGTTGAGCGCCCGCAACCGGTCCTTCGATTCCTGGCGGCGCTGGCTCATCATGATGATCGGTGCCTGCAGTGCGGCGATGGTCGAGAGGATGAGGTTGAGGAGAATGAAGGGATAGGCGTCGAAGGCCCGCTGCTCGCCCATCAGGAAGTTGATGCCCATCCAGACGGCAAGGAAGAAGCAGAAGGAGATGATGAAGGTCCAGCTGCCGCCGAAGGTGGCAACGACATCGGCGACGCGATCGCCGATCGAGCGGCGCTCCTCGTAGTCCTCTTCGATGTTTTCGGCCAGCGTATCGTGGCTGCGCAGGCTCTCCACCACCTCGTCCTCGAGGTTGGAAAGTTCGCCGCGCTCGTCGCGCAGGAGCTCGGCGATATACTGGCCGCGATAGTCATCCACGACCTTGCGGTTGATATAGTCGTCCGAGCGCAGCCCCGGATGCTTCTGACGCATGAAATCGGCCAGAGACGGGCGCAGGTCATCGAAGTGGATGGCATCCTTCTTCTTCAGCGTAGCACCGGTGATCGCGTCGACCAGGCGCACGGACTTCGCCTTGGCCTGCGCCAGGCTGTCGCTGTAGTCCTTCATCTCGACGGTGGCGGCCTCGCCATGTCCGGCATCGAAATCCACGATCCCGCCTGCGAAATCCAGGGGCTTTTCTTCTGCCATCCGACGATCCTCTGTGCCGATTTCCTGCGCCTCTAAACGTCAAATCGAACAGGATAGTGACATTGTTCTGCGATCCCGGCGAGGCCATTTGCCGCTGCCAGGATGGCTGCCGGAGCGGGCCGATGGCGGGGACTGGCCATGCGCGATTAACGGCATCAAAAGCTTTTTGCCGTATCGGAACGTCATGATCTCGAGTGGACTTCGAAACATATTTTCGGCGGCCGCTCTGCTCCTGGTGATGCTGCTGCCTGCTGGCGCCGCATCGGCCGGCGAAGCGGAGTCCTTGGGGATTCGCAGTTCCTGCCATGCCTCCGCCACGCTTTCGGAAGACTTGGCCGCCATTGTCAGGAACGAGGCACGCTGGTCCTGCGGCACCCAGGAATACTCCCTCGATGCCGAGCGCGTGCTGCTGCGCTTCGACATTGCCCCCGGCGAGACACTCCCCCGCTATTTCCTCTCCAGGCGCAGCGCGCTTGAGGCTGTGCATCTGCTTGCTATCAACAGCGATCGCGCAATCAGGGAAAACACCATTGCCGCCGCCGCCCTGCAGAGCTCGATGGCCGGCGGCTATTTCAAGGCGCCCCTGCCGGAGCTGACCGGAGAGACCAGGCAGGTCGTCGCCGTCATCGACCTGCCGAGCCACAAGATGACGCTGGAGCGCGCCTATCTCGCCCCGGCGGATGGCGCCGGTGGCGTCAGTGACATGCGCTTCGCGCTGATCCTCGCCGGGCTTGCCGGCATGCTCGTCATGCCGCTGATCTTCAACGCCGCCTTCTACCGGGCGCTGCGCGAAACCTTCGTTCTCTGGCACACGGCGCTGACATTCTCGCTGCTGGCGACCATTCTCGTCACATCCGGCCTGTCGGTCCTGCTGTTCGATCCGCCCGCAATGACGCTGAGCTGGATGACGACGGTGATCTTCGGCATGACGGTCGCATCCGGCGCAATGTTCACCCACAGCTTCGTCGAGCCCGGCCGGATGCATCCGTGGCTGCGCCGCGCGCTGCCCTGGTGCGCCGCCTGGGCGATCGTCCTCAGCGTCTTTCACGCGGCCTTCCCCTTCGTCGCCCGCCCCATCCAGTCGAGCGCCTACACGGCGGCTTTTGCCCCCGTGCTTGCTCTCTTCATGCTGTCGATGATCGATGCCTGGCGCCGCGGCAGCCGCGCCGCCCGCTACCAGGCGATCGGTTACCTGCCGATGGTCGTGGTCGGCCTGATCCGTCTGGTGACCGGCATCGTTCCCTGGCTGCCGAGCACCGATGCGACGCTGCTCTTCTATGCCGGTTGCGTCTGCGAAGTCGTCTTCACCACGCTCGGCGTGGCCGAGCGCTTCGTCACCATGAAGCGCGAGCGCGACCGCGCCCGCAACGAAGCCGAACTGCTGGAACGTCTCTCCGAAACCGACGCCCTGACGGGCTTGCTGAACCGAAGGGCGATCGAACTGCGTTTCGAGCAACTTCGCGCCGAGGGCTTCACGACGCTCGCGATCATCGACCTCGATCATTTCAAGGCGATCAACGACGTCAACGGCCACAGCACCGGAGACGAGGTGCTGAAGGCCGTCGCCAATGCCCTCCAGCCCGGCCCAAGCGTCCGCGCCTACCGCCTCGGCGGCGAGGAATTCGTGCTGCTGCTGCGCGGCGAGGACGCCGGGACCCAGGCCGAACTCCGCCGCCAGGCCATCCCCGCCATCGTCGCCCACACGGTCTCCGGCCTCGAACGGCCGGTCACCGCCAGCATGGGCATCGCCGATCTCCTCAGCGACGAGGATTTCGCGGCCCTCTATGAACGGGCCGACAAGCTGCTCTATGAAGCCAAGAGCGCCGGTAGGAACCGGACGCGGAGTGCGGTGAGGGTGGTTGAGGTGGAGCAGGGGTTCGCGGGTGAGCGGGC
The DNA here is from genome assembly GCA_900465675.1 of Hyphomicrobiales bacterium. Classification (GTDB taxonomy): domain Bacteria; phylum Pseudomonadota; class Alphaproteobacteria; order Rhizobiales; family Rhizobiaceae; genus Rhizobium. The sequence continues at coordinate 4,882 of UBJR01000020.1, forward strand.
GATGAGTGCGTGAGGGGCGGGCTGCGCCTGTCAGGTAGCCCGCCTAACCGTTGCCTTAAACGTAGCCGCTATCGGCTATCGCGTTCACATCATCGGCACAGTAACGATCAGAACGACTGCCAGTCCCGCGAGCAGGACTGATGTTTCGATCATGAAGATGGCGATCTGCCGGCTAGACATTTCAGGAAAAAGGGATTTCATCATTTGCTCCTATTAAAAATATTATTCTAACAGGACCACCGTATCACCAAAGATAATCGAAAAGTTTTTTATTTTCGAATTTGCTAAAATTTTCTTAATGGCTGGTCGCGGCCCGGGTTGCCCGGGGCCGCTCTCCAGCTTGCGAGCGCGTCACAGCGCCCGCGGGATCACCAGGGCAGCACGCCATTGTGGTTGAAGTAGCCCGCTGTCGGCCCGTCCTCGCCGAGCGTCGCCAGCTTCACCGCCACTTCGGCTGCCTCTTCCACCGTCCGGTAGCCGCTATTGCCGTTCATCTCGGTCGCCGTATAGCCGGGGTCGGCGGCGTTGACCTTGATGCCGAAGGGTTCGGCGGCCTTGGCGAGCGAGACGGTGGCGGCGTTGAGTGCCGATTTCGAGCTGTTGTAGCCGAGCGCGTTGACGGCGTAGAATTCGTTGTCGGGGTCGAGCAGCGACTGGATCGAGCCGAGCTCGCTGCTCATCATCACGATCCGTCCCGCACCCGACGCCTTCAGCAGCGGCAGGAAGGCCTGTGTCACGCGGATCGGCCCGAAGACGTTCACCTCGTAGACGTTCTTGGTGATGCCGATCGGCTCATCGAGCGGCGAGATGCCAAAGCCGTCGGCGATCCCGGCATTGTTGACGAGGGCATCGAGCGTGCCGGTCTGTCCGGCAAGCGCCTTTGTGGCGGCCGCCACGCTGCTATCATCGGTGACGTCGAGCTCGAGCCAGTGCGCGTCGAACCCTTCAGCTTTCAGCCTGGCGGCGGCCGCTTCGCCACGGCTCTGGTCGCGGGCACCCAGCCAGACGCGATAGCCTTCCGATGCCAGCCGCCGGGCGATTTCGAAACCGATGCCCTTGTTCGCGCCGGTAACAACTGCAGTCTTGATCCTGGTCATGTCTCACTCCGTTTGTGGAGCCTTAGACATCGTGCCGATCGCGATCGCAGCGTGAGCCGCAAAATCCCGGCTTCTTGCCTAATCCTCCTGACCTGCTGTCCGCAAAGCGCCGCTCTCTTGTCTTGCGTTCGGCGGCCATGCCACCATATGTCCATGATGGAAACGATGGATGAATTGCGCGATCGGGCGCTGAGACATGCGCAGGGGCAGCGCACGCAAACCGCTGTCCCGCGGGTGACGATCACCAAGGATGCGGCGCTGACGGGGATGACACCCGGCATCTATGAGCCGATGGTCTGCCTCGTCCTGCAGGGCGCGAAATGTGCGTTGATCGGCGACAGGCGGCTGCATTACGACCGTGCCAGCTATTTCGTTGCCAGCATCGAGGTTCCCGGCGCCTGCCAGATTGTCGAGGCGCGCCCCGATACACCCTATCTCGCCGTCGCCCTGACGCTCGATATCCCTGTTGTCGCCGAAATCATCATGGACATGCCGGGCCTGCCGCCGATGGCCGATGGTCCCGGTTTCGGCATCAGTCCTGTCACGCCCGATCTTGCCGATGCCTGGCTGCGGCTGATCAAGCTGCTCGACACGCCCTCGGATATCACGATCATGGCGCCGATGCTGGAGCGCGAGATCATCTACCGCGTGCTGCTCGGCCCGCATGGGCCGATGCTGCGCCAGCTGGCCCGCAGCGACAGCCGTCTCGGCCAGATCCGCCGCGCCATCAGCCATATCCGCGACAATTTCGATCAGCCCATCACCATCGAAACGCTCGCCTGCATCGCCGGCATGAGCCCGTCGGTGTTCCACAAGCACTTCAAGGATGTGACGGCGATGAGCCCGATCCAGTATCAGAAGAAGCTGCGGCTGCACGAGGCCCGTCGCCGGCTGCTGGCCGATCCCGGCGATACGGCACGCGTGGCCTTTTCGGTGGGCTATGAAAGCGCCACCCAGTTCAGCCGCGAATATGCCCGCCAATTCGGCGCTCCGCCCGCCCGCGATGCCGGAAGGCTCAGGGAGCGCGGGACGCATCGCCAATTGATCGACGGCTGAAGAAGCGCAGCGAGCGCTACGATTTTGGCTCTGACGTGCGGTACCGATCGAGCTTCCGCAGAATGAAATCCTCTATCTTCCGCAGCTCGGCGAGCTTGCCCCTGACGATATCGAGGCGTTCTTCGAGAAAACTCACGGTCTCCGCGGCGGTGACTTCGCGCTGCCCGTAAGTATCGAGGATCGGCCCGATTTCCTTCAGCGAAAGGCCAAGCTGCTGCGCCTGGCGAACGTGCTCGATCCTCTGGATGGCACTCGCGTCATAGTCCCGGTAGACGCGGCTTCCCGCGTGCCGCTCGGTCGATCGGATCAGGCCGATCTCTTCATAGTGCCGGATCCCGTCCTTCGACATGCCGGAGATGCGGGCGAGTTCGCCGATGAGCATTTTTAAACCGCTTGACTGTGGGGTTTCCCGATAGATTACGAAGGAAACAGTTTCGTTTCAACCGATAAGTCCGAGGTTCAGAATGCCCGCATCGCAAAAGCCCGTCGCCCTCGTCACCGGGGCCTCATCCGGCATGGGAAAGGATTTCGCCATGCGCCTGCTGGCGGAAGGCTATGTGGTCTATGCGGCGGCGCGCCGCCTGGAGCGCATGCAGGATATCGTCGCCAGGGGCGGTCTGGCGATTGCCATGGACGTCACCGATGACGCCTCGATGCTTTCAGGCGTCGAGCAGATCATTGGCGAGCAGGGGCGCATCGACGTCCTCGTCAATTGCGCCGGCTACGGCCAGTATGGCGCCATCGAGGACGTGCCGATCGATCTCGCCCGGCGGCAGATGGAGGTGAACCTCTTCGGGGTTGCCCGGCTGACCCAGCTCTGCCTGCCACATATGCGCGCCCGCAAGTTCGGCCGCATCGTCAATATTTCTTCGATCGGCGGCAAGCTCACCACCCCGCTCGGCGGCTGGTATCACGCATCGAAATTCGCGCTCGAAGGCTGGTCCGACGTGCTGCGCAACGAGGTGCGCGGCTTCGGCATCGACGTCATCGTTATCCAGCCGGGCGGCATCGAAACCGAATGGAGTGATATCGCCACTGGCGAGGCATCCCGCATCTCAGGGTCCCGTCCCTATGGAAAGCTCGTCCAGGCCTTGGTTCGCGGTCAGTCGAGAATGCGCAAGGCGCCGCCGCCATCGGTCATCACCGCGCTGCTCAGCAAGGCGGTCGGCGCAGCCCGGCCGCGCACACGCTATGCCGGTGGCATGCTGGCCAAGCCGCTGCTGCTTCTGCGCCGCTGGTTGCCGGACCGTATGTTCGATCGATTGATCATGTCGGCCTTCCGCTAACCGGCCGCTGTGTTGCCTTCAGGCCGCCGCGCGAACGCGTGCCTCTTCGCGAATGCGGTTGACCATCGAGCGCAGCCCGTTGGAGCGCTGCGCCGAAAGGTTTTCGACGAGGCCGATCTTGGCGAAAGTCTCGAAGGCATCGAGTGCTGCGATCTCGGAGGCGGTCTTGCCGGAATAGGTGGCAAGCACGATGGCGACGAGGCCGCGGACGATATGGGCGTCGGAATCGCCCTCGAAGGTCATCACCGGATTGTCGGGGTTGCCATCGGTATGCGTCACCAGCCACACTTGGCTGGCGCAGCCCATCACCTTGTTGGCGGATGTCTTCTTCTCGTCCGCAAGATCGGGCAGCGCCTTGCCGAGCTCGATCACATAGCGGTAGCGGTCTTCCCAGTCGTCGAGGAAGGAGAAGTCGTCGATGATTTCGTCAAGCGATGCCATGGGAGCGGGGCCTTTCAGTGATGCCCTGCATATAGGGGAAGTGCAGCTCTTTTTGAACCGTTAAAAAAGAAAACGCCGTGAAGGATGGGCATCCTCACGGCGTACAGCAAACTGCTGAAATAAACAGGGCAGGCACGTCAGGCACGGCGGGAATTCCCTGAGGGAGAAGGCCGGTGCAAGCTTTGGGGCGGGAGGCGTCCCGCGGAATTTCAGGAGACCGGGCGCGGTTTCGGCGTCGGGATGACGGACGGAACGGTTCCGGTGACGACGGTGTCGGAGGCGCTCGCATCATCGACCGGCGGGCGGTAAGGCATCGGCTGGTTCAGCGCGGCGGTCTTCTCTTCCTTTGCGGAAGGAACGAGCGCTGCAACCGGGGTGAGGTTGGCAAGCGGTGCGGCGACGGCGCCTGCTGCTTCGGCGATCTTGGCAGACGGCTTGTCCTTCTCGTCGCCGGAAAGCTGGCTGTCGATCAGCTGGTATGCGACACGCGCGCCTTCGCGGGCTCTGTAGCCGAGCGCGGTCAGCGTTTCGCCGCCCTTGCTGCAAACTTCCGGCTTCTCGCCGCACATGCCGGTTATATAGTCATAGGCGCCGCTGACGGCGGTGAAGGCGTCGGAAAATTGAACCTGGGGGTCGTTGGCGAGGCGCGTCGAGCTTTCCGAGCTGAAAAGCGGCAGCAGCACCAGCACAAGTCCGAACCAGAAGCTTCCTTTGATCAGTAGTCTCATTGTCGTTGCCCATCCTGTTTTCCCGTCCGGTCTTGTTGCCGAATCAGGGTCCGTTTCCGGTGTGCTTTCACCCTAGCGCGGAAGTGCGAATGCCACTTTTCGAAACTCCGCGGCATTTGCGGCAAATTTAATTCGAATTTTAAATAAAGGCCGACGTACCGTATTTCAGTCAAATTGTAGCCATCGGCATTAAGCATGGCACGGCCTACCGCCTGTAATTGCAGGGATTCTCAACGATGGCCTCGCCGCAAAAGTTAACACAAAGCTGAAATGCGAGCGAATTCCATCGCTTACCCCCTGTTAACCACGAAAATCAAAGGCCCGTCGCAATGGCTCAAAACGGGACTTTTGCCGCTTTCTGGCTGTGGAGGCGGGTTTTGCCTTATCCTTTCTTTAAGCGCCAAGGGCCTATTGTCCGGGTCTGTTAAAGAGCCTTTTCGGGCGGGTATTGCGTGCGAGTATTGAGTGACATCGGCAACCGGGCGGCAGCCCTCGTGGACCGGGCAGCGGCAAGCTGGCTTTCCCGCACGGGGAGCGGCGAGGCCGTTGCCGAACGCGAGCTTGCCATTCTCCGCCGCCTCGTCTTCCTGTCGTCGGGCGCGCTGATCGCAGCCCCGGCCGGCCTCTCCTTTATAACCAGCCCCGCCGTGGCGCTGCCCGCAGGTGTGGCGACCGTCTGCGCCGCCTTCCTGTTTTCGGCTGTCGGCAGCATCGCGCTGTCGCGCCAGACGCAGGTGGCAACCGCCGTCATTCCGGAGACCGCCGAAGACTTCTTCCTGCAGAACAGCGCGGGCCTGATCCTGTTTCTCGACCCTCAGGGCAACGTCACCTCCGCCGGTGGCCGCGATATCAGCGAGTATCTCGCCTGGATGCGCGAGCCCAAGGGCCGCGGCTTCATCGAGCAGGTGCATGTCTCCGACCGCATTCTCTTCCTGCAGGCGCTCGATCAGCTGCGCCAGGGAGATGATGCGGTCAGCGTCGACCTGAGGCTGGACCGCCCGGGCGTCTCGCGCGATCTGCGCCAGTTCGCCTATCTCCGGATGGATATGACCGCGCGGCGCGACGGCGAGGGCGCACTTGCCGCCGTGGTCGCCCAGCTTCGCGACGTCTCGGTCGAGCAGCAGCTGCGCCTGGATGCCCAGAGCCGCGCCGCCGATGCCGAATCGGCCAACGATGCCAAGTCGCGCTTCCTGGCTGCTGTCAGCCACGAGCTACGCACGCCGCTGAACGCCATTCTCGGCTTCTCCGACATTCTGCTCGGCGAATATTTCGGCAAGTTTGAAAACGACCGCCAGCGCGAATATGTCGGCCTGGTCCGCGATTCCGGCGCCCATCTTCTGTCGGTGGTCAACACCATGCTCGACATGAGCAAGATCGAAGCCGGGCGCTACGAGCTGATGCTCGAGCCCTTCGATATCGGCGCTTCGATCAAGTCGTGCGAGGCGATGCTGACGCTGCAGGCAAAGACCAAGGGTGTGTCGCTGACCAGCCGCATCCAGCGCGATCTCGATGAGGTCGTGGCGGACCAGCGCGCCATCCAGCAGATCCTGATCAATCTCGTCGGCAATGCCGTGAAGTTCACCGAGCAGGGCGGGGCTGTCACCGTAGACGCCTCGGTGCGCGCAGGCGTGCTGCAGCTCAGCGTCAGCGACACCGGCATCGGCATTCCGGCCGACCGGCTGGCGACGCTCGGCCAGCCCTTCGTGCAGATCCAGAACGATTATACCCGTCAATATGAAGGCACCGGCCTCGGCCTGTCGCTGGTCAAGGGGCTCGTGGCGCTACATGGCGGCCACTTCGCCATTGCCAGTGCGCCGGGCGAGGGCACCATCATCACCATATCGATCGCGGCGGATGGTTCCGGCGCACCGGCCGCGGATGCGGCGCGGGATGCGGCCGTCGAATTTCCGCCACGCCTGAAGACGACTGCGGCATCCGTTGCCGGATTGGAAGAGGGGCTGTTCGATGGCCGCGCGCAAGCGAAAATCGCCTAAGGGGAAGAGGGGCCGGCAGCAGCCGGGCCTGCTTCTGACGGGGGCAGCCGCCTTGGGCGGCGTCGGCATGACGGGCGCATCGATGCTCGGCGGCGTCGTTGCGCGCAATCCATCGATCGCCGGCGGAACCGCCGCCTTCGTCGTCATCTTCTCCTTCGTTGCGGCCAATGCGCTCTGGTATCAGCCAGGCACGCATCCGCATCCGTTCTTCCGCACCCGCGATCTCTCCTCGCCATTCTCCATCGGCCGACCCTCGGTCGAGGAGCCGCATCCAAACGACGTCACGACCTTCAAGATCGAACGGCCCGGCGATGAGGGTGCGACCACCAATGCGCTGCCGCCGGCCGCAACCGGTGGCCAGCAGCCGGTTCAGCTGGTCATGGATATCCAGCAACAACTGATCCGCCGCGGCCTCTACAATGGCACTGCGGACGGCGTCATCGGCCCGCGCACCAGCGCTGCCATCCTGTTCTTCGAAGAGACCGTCGGGATGCCGCAGAACGGCGAGGCGACGCCGGAGGTTCTGGCGGCACTGCAGACCGATTCGGCAGGCCCTTCCACGGTGCCCACAGAGAAGCCGCGCGCGGATGTCAGTTCCGCCGCATCCGCCGAGGACCCGGTGGCAGCGGCTATCCGCAGCGCCGAGAAACAGGTGAAGACGGCGCCCGCGGCCCCCAAGCAGGTGACGCCTGGCGAACTCTCCAGCGTCGATCTGGTCTTGAAGATCCAGAAGGGCCTGGCCAACATGGCCTATGCCAATGTCGGCGTCGACGGCGTTGCCGGCGAACAGACCCGCGCCGCCATCCGCCACTTCCAGAAGCACTATAACCTGCCGGAAGATGGCGAGCCCAACGCGGCGGTGCTGAAGAAGCTGAAGGAAATCGGCGCGATTTAGCGTCGAGTCGAAATTCCTCTTTTGATTGCATTAAAGGCGCTCGAACACGCTTTTCGGGACGCTGGGCGCGCGCGGATTGGTACGTATGCGTTCCGCAAATAATGACAGATTGTCGCAGACTATGCCCGCAAAACTACTGGCGGGTGAGGGCGAAAGGCGATTTAAGTCGCTGTAAACATAGGAAAACAGGTAGAAGTCTAGCTCACACCTAGTGTTTCATCGGTCGCTGTATTAGCAACGAATTTATAATGCTCACAAAAATATGATACAAATACTCGGCTCGCTTGGTGCTATTCATCAAGTGCGACCGGGGGGCCAGTCAGGAGCAACGGACTGTGATTAAATTGTCACTTTCTCGCATCTGAAAGATACCAGTCGGATGGTATCTTTCTCTCGTCGCCACGCCGCGGGCATCCCCGCGCCCTCCTTGAACGGGACGGCGCCTTCCCCCGCCAGGATCAAACAAATGTTGCGCGAACCTTCCTATGGCGGGATGGGCGAACTGGACGGCTCCGACCGCGCCATGTATCGCTCCACCGCCTCTATCAATGATCTCGAAAATCCGCGGCTTTACAAAGCCCTCCATGATCATTTCGCGGCGGTGTATCCCGTCACGTCCAAAACCGGCGCATCCGAGTTCCATCTCGGCGGCGGCCAGACCTTCCGTCTCCATCGCGGCGTCAACGATCTCAATTTCGAGATCACCTATTCGGAAATTTCCCGTTTTGCGGCGATCACCCGTTCGCTCAACTCCAGAACGAAGAAATATGCGAAAGACGGCCTGCAGTGGAGCACATCGCGCGTCGCCTCTCCCAAGCAGCTGCTCGCGCTGCCGCGTCCGCTCGACGAACCGCGTTCGCCGGAAGACGTGCTGATGTCGATCTTCCATCTCGATCTCAATGATTCGGCGGAGACCGAACGGCGAATCACGACTTGTATCGCCGCGCTCTATCCGTCCGGTCCGCGCCTCGGCGGCGGTCAGCAGGGCAATGATGCGCAGATGACGATGTCCAATCTTGCCGACTGGCTGTCCTTCCAGGACGTGCGCCAGGTGCTGCAGGTCGATGATGCCGATCATGCCGCGACAATGCTCGTCTCGATGATGTTCGGCGGCTTTGCCTCGCGCATGAGCGCGGGTGAGGGCTTGCCCGACAGGGCTTCTCTCACAGGCTATCTGAAGAGCTGCATCCAGCTTTTCGTCCGCGGTTGCCGCCGTCACGACGCCTGATAATCGTCAAACCGGCCGCCACAGGCGCGGCCGGTTGAGAGCGTTGCTCCGTCACGGGATCGCCATTCTCCGGCCCGATTTCCTTCATCCGAGCCTCTGCTCTAGCGCCTTGCTTTTATTAATTATTTCTTAACGTGCCAGCCTGGTTATGCACAGCAGAACCGCCCCGGACTGCCAAAATGTGGTAAAAATGCCACGAGAAAAACTTCCGGGATAATTTTGGTACGAATACGTTTATTAAATAATTGACGACTCCGGGGCCTCCTGTTCATATCCAGCCCGTGACCGAAGCAAACGTTCGGAAACGCATGGCGGACTGAAATTTCAGGGGACCGCATCCATCGCGCTAAGCAAGAGCCAACCTTGGGGTTGGCCTCTGGAACGGAGACAGAAAATGAACATCAAGAGCCTCCTTCTCGGCTCCGCTGCTGCACTCGCAGTAGTATCCGGTGCACAGGCTGCCGACGCTATCGTCGCCGCCGAACCGGAAGCAGTAGAATACGTCAAGGTTTGCGACGCCTACGGCACCGGCTACTTCTACATCCCGGGCACCGAAACCTGCCTCAAGGTTGCTGGTTACATCCGTTTTGACGTCGGCTTCGGCTTCGGCGATGCATACGACAACAACGGCGGCCAGGATTGGGCCGATCACACCCGCGCTGAACTCTCGTTCGACTCCAAGAGCGACACTGAATACGGCACTCTGACGGGCCGCATCGCCCTCCAGGGCAACTACAACGGCGCAACGATCCCGACGAGTGGCATCACCGGCGGTGCGAGCACGACGATCGGCAGTGCAGGCAACTCCGTCATCATCGACGAAGCCTACCTCGACATCGCCGGCTTCCGCGCTGGTAAGTTTGCAAGCTGGTGGGACAACGACTTCACCGGTGAATCCGACAAGATGTCGAACAACACCAACTTCAACGCTGTCCGCTACACCTACGACGCTGGCGACTTCTACGCTGGTGTTGCTCTTGAAGAGCTCGGCGGCATTAGCGGCCGTACAATCACGCTGCCAAATGGAACAACTTTTGTTTCCCCGGCTTCGAGCCTCGATAACAACAGCCTCGGCATCGACGCTTCGGTTGGCGGCAAGTTCGGTGCGTTCACCTGGCAGGTTTACGGTGGTTACAGCCAGCGTGAAGAAGAAGGCGCCGTTACCGCCCGTATGTCTGCTGACATCGGTCCCGGCACCCTCGAAGGCGCTGTCGTCTGGTCTTCCGGCCTGAACTCGGACACCTTCACCAACAACTACGACCAGACGGGTGAATGGACCTTCGTTGCTGAATACCAGCTCAAGGCAACCGACAAGCTGACGATCACGCCTGAAGTCCAGTACACCTCCAACATTGTTCCGGATGCTGGTGGCAACTGGGATACCGGCCACATGTGGCGCGCTGGTGCAACCATGGACTACAAGATCGTCGACAACCTCTCGACCCGCGTTTCTGCGACCTACGTCAACGAAAACTACGGCAATGCAGGTGGTTCGGCTGATTGGGTTGAAGGCTTCTTCCGCCTGCAGCGCGACTTCTAATCAAACGCTATAAGCCGATTAAGATTGACCTCCAAATCGGTTTCGAAAGGAGAGCCCGGGTTCCCACCGGGCTCTTCTCGTTTTTATGTGATGGGTATTGACTGAAGTGACGCGCCTGAGCGCCGCCGTTAAGGCCGAAGTCCGTTGGCGAAGATCTTCAGGCTGGAGCGCAGATAGGCCTTGGTGCGCTTGGCGCGGACATCGGGATCTGCGCCGCCGCGGTCGATGCTGAGGCTGCCGAAGACGATGCCGATCAGCATCGTGGCCGCCGCATCCGCGTCGATGGCAATGATCAGTCCCTTGTCCGTCAACAGGCGCAGCCAGCTGGCAAGCTCGGCCCGGGCCATGTCGAAATCGAGCCGCAGCTGCGGCACGTATTCGGTGGCTTCCCAGGCGACTTCGATCAGGAAATACTGGCGCATGTTCGCCGGGCTCGGCGCTTCGTTTTCATCGACGAAGAACACACGGCCGAAAAGCTCGTCGAGAGCGATCCCGTCCGTGGCTTCGGGGAAGTAGAAAACAGAGCCTATCTTCGCCTTGATGGCAGCGGAAAGAAGATCGCCCTTGGCTTCGTAGAAGTCGTAGAATGTCCGCTTGGAGATGCCGCATTTCGCCGCGATGATGTCGACGGTTGTATTGGCATAGCCGAGCTCGATAAAGACGTCCGTGCCTGCCTCTATTATGTCGGCCTGCCGCTGGTCTAGATCGATGCTCTTCGGCCGCCCGCGAGGCCGCTTCTGCTTTTCGTCGGTGTTCGAGCTCACATTTCCCCTGCGCGCACGTGATATTTTCATCCCTGCGGCACTGATACATGAAGAGCTGCGGCGGGTACAGCGACTTCAATGTCGCGATTATGTTACAGGCTGTTGACAGGCTGCGGGAAAATCGCAGCATCGAAAATCGTTGCACGCCAAAGGCCAGATGCTAAGCTCGCTGTAGGGAAAACAAGGGAGCAACGCATGATTGTCTCCTCGCCGGGGACAGCATGGAAAGCCCGTACAGACGCCGCAAGCAGCCTGAGCTCGTCAGGCGTAATCTCCTCGACGAAGCGCGCAAGCTTGCCGTCGAGGAAGGCCTCGCCTCCGTCACGATGCAGGCCGTTTCCGAAGCCGCCGGCGTCACCAAGGGCGGCTGCATTCACCACTTCCCAAGCAAGAAGGACCTGATCGAAGCCGTCTTCGACGAGCTGCTACAGGCGATCGACGAGGATATCGAGGCGCGCATCGCCCGCGACCCCGAACCCTACGGCTCCTTCACCCGCGCCTATATCAACTCGGTCTTCGACAAGAACGAGCGGACGAATGGCGGCCACTGGGCGCCGCTGACCATTTCGGCGCTGACCGACCCCCATCTGCGCACCCTGGTGGCTGATTGGGCCAATGCCCGCGCCGAGCGCCACAGCGCCACCGATGGCGACATGCATCTGCGCATCGCCCGCTTTGCCGCCGATGGCATCTGGCTCGCCAATCTCTACCACGTCGATATTGCCGATGCCGAAAAGATCAAGGCGGATCTCCTGGCCGTGACCGAAAGGCCGCGGGTTTCCCTGGCAAGGGCCTAGAGCCGGCGGGGCAGCTCTGGCGCCGCCGCCGCCATCCGCCTATAGAACGTCCATGAGACTTCGCACCGATATTTTCGTTTCCGCGCTGCTGCGCCGCGTCTTCGCCATGGGGGATTTCGCCGCCGTGGAGAAGAAGGGCGCCGAGGAAGCCGGTGCGGTCTTCATCCGCCAGCATTTCCGCGATGGGCTGGAAACGCTTTTCGGCCCGGCGCCGCAAAGCTTTTTCGATGAGGAGGACAGCGGCGACCGGCTGTTCGAGATCCGCATGGAGCGGAAGGAGCCGGAGATGGTCAGGGAGCTGCTGGAGCGCGAACGCAAGTTCGATCCGGATCTCTGGATTGTCGAGCTCGAGACCGGCGATGCGGCAGCGCTTCTGACGCTGGCCGCAGAGAGGAAGAAAAGCCCGTTCTAGCGGCGGCCGACCGTCTTCAGCTCGCGGGCAGGCGGCACTTTGCGCTCCGCAACCGCCGGCTCCGCCTGGCCCTCGCGTTCCGGCATGTAGGTATAGCTGTCGGCACGGCGCCACGCCTCGACCCGTTCGTGGCATTCCTCCGCATCGAGCGCATCCAGCACCATCCAGGCGCGGGTGACGCTGTGCTGCGGCTCGGCCAGATGCGGATAGAGCTTTTCCAGCACGAAGACGGCATCGAGAAAGCCCATGCCCAGGCTCATAAGCGTCGTCGCCAGCTGCTGGCCGGAAAGGTCGAGCATGATGCGCTCGGCAAGCCAGCGGCTGGCAGACAGCGCATCGGCAAGCGTGCTGGCAAAATGGCTGGCCTCGCGGGAGCGGGCGAAGCGAACGAGCAGCGCTTCCTGGATATCGGAAATCGTCCTGAGACCGAGCCGGTCGTCGTCCTTGCGGCCGAGATGGCTGGCAAGCCCGCGGATCTTCTGGCGCATCGCCTCTTCGTTGGCGAGGCGCTCGGCAAAATCGGGATCGACAGCAGGCTCTTCGATAACAGGAACAGCGGCAGCGATCGGAGCGGCTGTCTCCGCGGCCGGCAATTCGGCGAGCGACGGGCGGGCGGTCGCCTGGCGCAGCGCCACCAGCGCATCGATCACCTTCGGCGAAAGATTGTCACGGCTGACGATGGCACGGATATGGGCGGTGCCTTGCGTGCGGGCGATCATGATCAGCGTATCGTCGCTGATCGCCTGCGAGGCGGTGAGAAAGGGTGCTGCGACCGATATCGGCTGATTGCCGATGAACAGGGCAACTGCCTGCGGGATGACGATGCATTGCGACAGGGCGGCAACGGCCTGGCGGCGCGCCTCCTCGGAGGAGGCCTGGAAGAGGGGCGTGAAGAGTTCCGCAAACTGCCGCAGCTCGGATCGCGTCGGATGCGCCAATCCCTCGAAGCTGCTGACAGTCGCCATCAATACCACGTCCTTCTTTCGAATGGCCATCGGCCCTTCTAGGTCTCTAAACCGGTCACGCACAAGAATACCCCGGAAACGCCGATACTGAGGGATCGAATGCGCCGGTTGGACGGAGACCGGACCCATACGAATATGAATAAATCCTACATCGGCAGGGTTAATGCTTGCTGAAGATTTTAATCAAATGCCACACAATAATACACGTAGCGCGTGCGCCGGCATAGGTAGCCGGCCAAACGAAAAGCGCCCCGCTGATACGAGGCGCCGAGCGTTGTCCGGATTGCTCCGGAAGTGTTTTGGAACGTTAAAGTCCCTTGTGGGAGCGCAAGGCCATCAACAGCTTTTCGCCGTTATCATGACCCGACTGATAGAGGTCGAGCGCTGCCGAAGCAGCAAAATGTGCTTCGGGACTTTTGATGTCGAGGCGCTTTTCCGAGCACCACGCGTCGAGTGCGCCGCGCAGCACGTCCAGATCTTCGGGAGAGAATGTCGCATTCACGAATAAAGACATGAATTGCCCTCCGTGTCCTGCGGCAAGAGCGTGTATTGTCTCTCAAGCGGTCATCGCCGTTAAACCTTTGACCGATGGACGGACCATACGCCCATTCAGGGCGACTGCAATTAATATTTTCATGACGTAAATCGGCAACACATCCTTATGACGTAAAGGTGATCGGCGCGCTTTTCGTAAGGTGCTGAATTTATGCGCCTTTCCTAATTAAATCTGACTTATTGCCATGTGAAACTAAAAGCCAGCTCGCCGCGTTTATTGAACGGCCTTACAACAAGGCTTCGCAGTACTGAAATATTAGGAAACTGTTAACTATCCTATGTCTCAATTCGGACAGGAACAGCGCGGTTCGAAGGTTCGGCCGTCAAGATTCCACATCACGGATATCCGCAAAGGTGCCGTGAGAAAGGCGCGAATGCCCGGAGATGCCGGCAACGGTATTGAAGGACGCGCTGGCCCGCGCAGGCGGGCAGGGTGAAATCCGCTTAGCTTCATCCGTCTCGGGCAGTGCATGGAGACGAGAATGGCCACCATAGTCGCATTGGCTGACCGGCGCTCGCAACAGCCGCGCCGCAAGGACCAGGAGCCCGTCGAGGCTCAAATATTGCTGTTCACCGGGGTCCGCTACGAGCGGCTCACCGACGCGCCGAAGCCTCGTCCGGTACCACGCGCGCCGCGTGTGAAGAGCAAGTAGAGATATCAATTGCCGCTGGCGTAGGTTTCGCAGCCCGCCTCGGTCAGGAAGTTCTTTGCCGCGTCGTCGAAGCTTGCCTGTGGGGCAAGCGTGCGCAGCACCGCGTAACCCTCGCTATGGGTCATCTCCACCAGGATGGTCTGCTGCAAGTCGGCAGGCAAAGCCTTGCGCAGCTCCGTCAGCTTGATCGGGCTTGCCGCCAGCACATCCAGCGCCCCGCCGACCGACGTCCTGTCATTCATGCTGAACACCTCGTTCGAAGCGCCGTCATAAACGGCGATCGACCAGAAGGGCACGCTGCCCTTGGCGGTGAAGCGCACCGGTCCGTCCTCCAGATCGAAGGAGCAGACGGCGGTGCGCACGAAGGGATCGCTGTTCGACAGCCCGGCATCGTCATAGATCGACGACAGCAGATAGAAATTGTTCGGATCACCCTCGGCAATCACCCGCGTCTCGGCATCCTTGCCGGTGAAATGCGGCAGCGCCAGGATGATGACCAGATGCAGCAGGGCGGCGCCAAACAGGCCGGTGATGATGGCAAAGACGATCCTAAGCATTGCCGCACCCGGTCTTCTCGAGCTTCGGCATGGCGAGATCGATGACGCCGGAGCTGCCGGCCGTCGGTGTGTCGAACAGCGTCAGCACCAGGCGGAAAGTACCGGCTGCCGGAAGCGCCAGCCAGTTGCCGGGCCGGGCATTGGCGGAAACGTCGATGACGAAGCTGCTGTCGGTCTGGCGCAGCACCGTCCAGGAATTCAGCGCGCCGGGAAGGCCGGGGCGAACCGAGGCGGGATTGCCGCTATTGTCTGATGTATAGAGCGTCCAGAGGCGCGCTGCCGGCGTCTGGCCGCTGATGCGGTAGCTGCATCCGGCATTCAGCCGGTCGCCATGGTCATCGACACCAGCCGTGAATGTCAGCCCCTCGGCGCTGCCATAAAGCAGCTTCCCGGCGCGCGCCCGGTGCGATTTCGCGTAAGGATCGGCATCGGCAGTCTGCAGCTCCGGAAAGGCTTCCCAGGCGCCAAGCTTGATGGCGCCGAACCCCTGCGTCACATCCAGCGCATACCGCGAAACCATGATCCCGCTGCCGAAAGCGACGATCAGCGTAATCGCGATAAATAGCGGGAATCGAAACACTGCCGGCCCTTGAGATCAAATCAGGTGAAAGGGTTAGCACTGATTCTGGCGGGGTGGAATGGTGGAGGGGCAGCGTGCAGGCTTTTCGGCAGATGCCGACAAGAGTCTTTTGCCACGCGGACGCGTGGCTGCTGGATTCCTGTGACGGGCACAGGAATGAGGGTAGGTGGGGTGCGCTTGATGTCATACTGTGCTGTCGAGAGTGTTGTACGCGGCTATGTCTTCAGTACGCTCGGCATCTCGGCTGTCCGCTGCGGCCAAATCAAAACTCCCTCATCCCTGTGCTCGTCACAGGGATCCAGACCACGGCGCGTCTGCGCCGTGAGTAACTCTTGTCAAAGAAGAAAATCAAAACCAATCTTCAACCATGAAGGGTTATGTCTATATCCTTGCATCCCAGCGAAACGGCACGCTTTACACCGGCGTGACGCGAGACCTCTCGACGCGGCTTTTCGAGCACCAGAACGAGCTGACGCCGGGATTTACATCGAAGTATGGCGTGAAAACGTTGGTCTGGTTTGAAGAATACGACCTGCTGACGACGGCGATCACCCGGGAGAAGACGATCAAGAAATGGCCTCGGCAATGGAAGCTCAATCTGATCGAGGCGATGAATCCGGAGTGGGACGATATTTCGGCCTATCTGCATGGGCTGTGAGTCTTTCGCCACGCAGACGCGTGGCTGCTGGATTCCTGTGACGAGCACAGGAATGAGGGGGGTGGGGTTGCGGCCGCGTTTCAATGGCTACGTGTAGAGGATGCAGGTCTTGGGTTTCCGCCATTGGGACGTTGCTCTTTGGCGGCTGAGCTCAGCCCAATTTCCCTCATTCCTGTGCTCGTCACAGGGATCCAGCCACGGCACGTCTGTGCCGTGAATGACTAAAGCGGCTACCCATGTGGTGGAAAGACTCTCCCCGCCGCGCCGACGCGCGGCGACTGGATTCCTGTGACAAGCACAGGAATGAGGGAAGCGGGTGGGGCGGCCTTAGCGAACGCCACGCCCTCACTCCACACTCGCCACTTTCTGCGCTTCCAGCGGCGCCGCGTCCTTCAGCTTTTCGCCGAGGTCCTTGAGGATCTTCGTGCTCTCCGCCGAGAGCATGCGCGGGCGCACCAGCTGGGGGATGCCGTCGGCGGGTTTGGCGGCGGCGGTTTTGGCGGCGTCCTTGGGCGACGGCAGCGGGTTTTCGATGCCGGGGATGGCGCGCAGCACGACGCCCTGGTGGGCGTAGTCCATGGCGCGCTTGAAGGTCATGGCGGGCAACGAGCCGCCGGTCATGTTGTTGGTCGAGGTATAGTCGTCGTTGCCGAACCAGACGGCGGTCGTGTAATTGCCGGTGAAGCCGACGAACCAGGCGTCGCGATAGGCCTGTGTCGTGCCGGTCTTGCCCGCCGTCACGATGCCGTTGTCGAGCGCTGCCTTGCGGGCGGTGCCGACATAGGGGATGCGGCTCAGCATCTGGTTCATCTCGTCATCGGCCTTTTCGGACAGCACCCGCTTGGCCGGCGGCTCGTCGCGGTCGAAGTCGTAGAGCACGTCGCCGTCGTAATCGAGGATCTGGGTGATGCCGTGGCGCCGCGACTGATAGCCGCCGGCCGGGAAGACAGCATAGGCCGTCGCCTGGTCGAGCACGGTGACTTCGGACGTGCCGATCGGGATCGTCACGTCGTCACGCACCGGCGATTCCACGCCCATCGCTTTCGCCATGGCACGGATCGGCTGGATGCCGAGCTTTTCCTTGGCGAGACGCACCGGAATGGTGTTGATCGACTGGGCGATCGCCGTTTCCAGCGTCACGCGGCCGGCATAGCGGTTTTCGTAATTGTGTGGACTCCAGTTGCCCCAGCTGATCGGTGCGTCGATGATCGTCGTCTTCGGGGTCATGCCGCTCTCCATGGCCACCGAATAGGTATAGACCTTGAAGGACGAGCCCGGCTGGCGCAGCGCCTTGGTGGCGCGGTTGAACTGGCTTTCGCCATAATCCCGGCCGCCGACCATGGCGCGCACGGCGCCGCCGTTTTCGATCATCACCATCGCGCCCTGCTTGGCGTGATAGCTCTCGCCATATTCGCGCAGCGACGTCTCGACCGAATCCTCGGCCGCCTGCTGGATGCCCATGTCGATGGTGGTGCGGACAACCAGCGAATGCTGGTGGAAGCGCGAGGCCAGCCGCTGCACCTCGTCGAAGGCCCAGTCGAGGAAGAAATCAGGCGCTTCCTGCTCGTTGCGGTCGATGGCGGTGGCCGGATTGCGCCGCGCTGCAATCACCTGTCCCTCGGTCATCAACCCGCTCTGGACGAGATTGGTCAGCACCTCGTTGGCGCGGGCGCGCGCCGCCGGAAGATTGACATGCGGGGCGTATTTCGCCGGCGCCTTGAAGAGACCGGCGAGCATGGCGCTTTCGGCCAGATTCACATCGGTGATGCTCTTGCCGAAATAGAACTGCGAGGCCGCAGCAGCACCGAACGTGCCGCCACCCATATAGGCGCGGTCGAGATAGGTGGAGAGGATTTCCTTCTTGGAGAGATTGGCCTCCAGCCACAGCGCCAGGAAGGCTTCGGTGATCTTGCGGTCGATCGAGCGCTCGTTGGACAGGAACAGGTTCTTTGCCAGCTGCTGCGTCAGCGTCGAGCCGCCCTGCACGACTTCGCCGGCCTGCGCATTGGTGACCAGCGCCCGGAACAGGCCGATGACGTCGATGCCGAAATGGTCGAAGAAGCGGCGGTCTTCGGTGGCCAGCACCGACTTGATCAGGCTGTCGGGCAGCTCGTCGATCGGCACCGAGTTCTGGTGGATGACGCCGCGATGGCCGATGACATTGCCGTAGCGGTCGGTGAAGGTGACGGCGAAATCGCCGCGATTGCGCCAGTCTTCCTTGGTCGCCTCGAAGGCGGGTTGGGCGAGCGCCAGCATCAGCACTGCGCCGACGGACCCCAGCGTCAGGCCTTCGCCACCGAGTTCGAAAACGATGCGCTTCCAGCCGCGCACCCGGAAGCGGCGGAAGAAGATGGTGATGTCTTCCCAGATTTCGGCAGAGCGGAAACCGGCGTTCCAGACCGTCGAATCGATCCAGGAATCGATCTTCAGCAGAAGGTGCCTGCTCTTCTTCGGCTTCTTTTCCGGAGTATCAGGATCCTGCACGTTCTTCACTTCCCGCCCGATCGCGCTTGACGGCTGGCCCCCCAGGCGTCAGAGCAACAGCCTAACTTGGCATTGCGCTCTTCGATAAACGAAGCATGCTGAATGTTTGATTGATTTGCCCGGTGATAACAAGAGACGCAGCCCGCCTCACGCGAATTTGCGGGGCCGCTGTTGCAGAAACGAAATGATGGAAGACACACCCTTCTGGAAGCGCAAGACGCTACCCGAGATGACCAAGGCGGAATGGGAAAGCATCTGCGATGGATGCGGGCTCTGTTGTCTCAACAAGCTCGAGGAGTGGGACTCGGGCGACATCTATTTCACTTCGGTCGCCTGCAAGCTGCTGGATGGCGAGAGCTGTCGGTGCTCGAACTACGAGAAGCGCTGGGACTTCGTGCCTGACTGCGTGCAGCTGACCAAGGAAAACGTCCCTGAGATCGCCTGGCTGCCGCCGACCTGCGGCTACCGGCTGATCAATGAGGGCGAGGACCTCTACTGGTGGCACCCGCTGGTCTCGGGCGACCCCGAGACCGTGCACCAGGCCGGCATTTCCGCCAGGGGACGGACGATCAGCGAGACGGAGATCGACCCCGAGGCGCTGGAGGATTACGTGGTCGACTGGCCGCTGACGGTGGGCAACGACGCGAAGGAGCGGCCGGAATAGGCTCCGGCCGCACCGCTTTTCTATTTGGCCGTATAAGGCTTTAGCGCTTCGAGCAGTTTCAGCCCCGCTTCTGCGCGCGCCGTGTTGGGATAGTTGCGGTTGGCGATCACCACGAGCGCCGTCCGGGTCTCGGGGACCAGCATGACATAGGTGCCAAAGCCGTTGGTTGCGCCTGTTTTGTTGAGCAGGATAGCGCTTTGCGGCCCAAGCGGCTTCGCCAGTTGCTTCACCGGCTGGCTGTTCATGACCATCTCAGGGGCATTGCCTGCCAAGAGACGGTCGAGCTTCACTGGCCACGGATATTGTTCCCATATCATATCCTGCGTGAACGAGGCGGTTTCGAAATAACCGGTATGGGTCTTGCGGATGGCCGTGGCGAGATCAGGGGTAAGGGCGGCCTGATCGAGGTTCAGTTCGAGCATGTGCAGCATGTCGCGCGGCGTCGATTTGATGCCGTAGGCTTCCTCGTCGAGGACGCCGGGATTGACGCGGATCGGGCGGTTGTCCTTCGAATAGCCGAAGGCGTAGCGGTCTGCGGCGGTTTCGGGAACAGAGATGAAGGTGCTCTTCAGGCCGAGCGCCGGGAAGAGGTCTTTTTCGGCCGCCTGCCTGTAGCTGCCTTCGAGACGCTGACCGGCGATCCGGCCGAGCAAGCCGATGCTGACATTCGAATAGGAGCGCATCGTGCCCGGCTTATAGGGTGGCTTCCAGCTCTTGAGATAGGCCGTCAGCTCCGCATCGTTGGTGACGCTGTCAGGAACCTGCAGCGGCAGGCCGCCTGATGTGTGGGTGGCGAGATTGACGAGGGTGATCTTGTCGAAGGCGCTGCCCTTCAGCTCCGGCAGATAGGTGGAAACAGGTTGCGAAAGCGAAATGACACCGCGCTGTTCGGCGAGCGCTGCCAGCGTCACATTAAAAATTTTGCTGACCGAGCCGAGTTCGAAGATCGTATCCGGCGTGACCGGCGTCTTCGCCTCGCGCGAGGCCTCGCCATAGCTGTAATAGAACTGCTTTCCGTTGACCGAAACGCCGATGGCGAGCCCCGGAATATCAAATTGCTTGATGATGGGCTGGAAAGCGTCGTCTGCCAGCGTCTGAAATGCTTTGTCCGTCAATTCCGCGGCATGAAGCGGGGTTGCCGATAGGGAAAGTGCGATAAGGCAGTGTCTCATATTCACGGGGGCGGCTCCTTGATATGCGCCGGCAAAATGGTCCGGCACGGGTCGATAGCGCGGCCGGACGCATCGTCACAAACGATAAGAACTCGCAGGAGACCCTAGATAAATTTGGGCATGGGTCGCCGTCAGGCGCAGATCTCGCGAACGCAGCCGCGCAGCCAGCGATGCGCCGGATCGGCATCCATCCTGGGATGCCAGAGCAGCGAGATGGTGATCTCCGGCGCTGCGAAGGGAAGCGCGAAGCTGTGGAGACCGGCGCGCAGGTTGCCGGTATAGCGTTCGGGCACGCTGGCGATCAGATCCGAGGCGCGCGCCAGTGCCAGTGCTTCGGAAAAGCTGCCGACGGCGGTGACGATCTCGCGTGCCAGCCCGGTCGCCCGGAGCGCCGTATCGACCGGTCCGCCCTCCAGCCCGCGGCGGGAAATCTGGATATGGCGGCCTGCCGTATAGCGGGCGGCGGTCATCGCACCTTTCGCAAGCGGGTGATCCGCCCCGACGACGCCGATGAAGCGATCGTGAAACAATGCCTGGGCGCGGATTTCCGGGCCGGTCGTCTCGCCGATGACGCCGGTTTCGAGATCGGCCTCGCCGTCGCGCAGGGAGGTGCTGTCCTTGTCCTGCTTCGGCAGGAAGCGCAGCCGGACGCCGGGGGCGCGCTCTGCGGCGAGGCGGATCAGGGCCGGGCCGAAATTCTCGACGAAACCATCGCGGTTGCGCAGCACGAAGGTGCGCTTGAGTTGCGACAGGTCGAAGGCTTCGGCCGGCCGCAGCAGCGTCTCGGCCTCTTCACGCAGATGGCTGACCCGCTCGCGCAGCTCGAGCGCCCGCGGCGTCGGCACCAGACCGCGCCCGGCGCGCACGAGAAGCGGATCGCCGACGGTTTCGCGAAGCCGCGCCAGCGCCCGGCTCATCGCCGAAGGACTGAGCCGCAGCCGCCGGGCGGCGCGCGCCACACTGCCTTCGGCCAGCAGAACATCGAGCGTATAGAGGAGGTTGAGATCGGGCTTGGTCATGGTGCCTCCGGTTGGCGATCGCAATGATATGGCGTTCTGTGCACGAATGAAATGCAAATGATGCGCATTCCGCCATATATCCGGTGGCGATAGGCTTCTCTCGGCTGCTCTTCAGGAGCATTTGAGAACGGAGTGCTTTGCATGACCATCCCCCTTCGACCCACCACCTCCGATGTGGCGCCAATCGCTGCGGCGCCGGTGCGGGGAGCGCTGGCGAGCCTGTCGCTCGCGCTGCTTCTTTCCTCGCTCGGCACCAGCATTGCCAATGTCGGTCTGCCGGTGCTGGCGCAGGCGTTTTCAGCCAGTTTCCAGCAGGTTCAGTGGGTGGTGATCGCCTATTTGCTGGCGATGACGGCGCTGATCGTCAGCGCCGGACGGCTCGGCGACCTGATCGGGCGGCGCCGCCTGCTGATGGCGGGCATCCTGCTTTTCACCGCGGCATCGGCGCTTTGCGGACTGGCGCCGGCGCTCTGGGTTCTGATCGCCGCCCGGATGCTGCAGGGGCTGGGCGCAGCGGTGATGATGGCGCTTGCCATTGCCATGGTGGGCGAGGCGGTGCCGAAGGAAAAGACCGGCCGGGCGATGGGGCTGCTCGGGACCATGTCGGCGATCGGGACGGCGCTGGGGCCTTCACTTGGCGGTGTGCTGATTGCGCTGGCCGGCTGGCGGGCGATCTTTCTCGTCACCGTGCCGCTCGGCTTGCTGGCCTTCCTGCTCGCCCGCCATTGCCTGCGGGACGCGGAGAAAAGCAGTCCGGCGCCGCGCCAGGGCTTCGATCTGGCCGGTACGCTGCTTCTGGCACTGGTACTGGTTGCCTATGCGCTGGCGATGACCATCGGCCGCGGCAGCTTCGGCATGTTGCAGGCCTGCCTACTGGCGGCGGCCGCGGCTGGAACGGGTGCGTTCCTGTTGGCCGAAGCGAGGGTAAAGTCGCCGCTGTTTCGGCCAGTGATGCTGCGCGATCCGGTGCTGGCGCCGAGCCTTGCAATCAATCTCTGCGTGGCGACGGTGATGATGACGACGCTGGTGGTCGGGCCGTTCTACCTGTCGCGCGGGCTGGGGCTCGATACGGCGATGACGGGGGTGGTCATGTCGATCGGCCCGCTGATCTCGACGGTGAGCGGCGTTCTGGCCGGGCGGATCGTCGATCGCTTCGGTGCCGGAAACATGGTGATAGCAGGGTTGGCGGCGATGGCAGCCGGGGCACTGGCGCTCTGCGCTCTGCCGGGTCTTGCCGGCTACATTGCCGGGATCGCGGTGCTGACGCCGGGCTATCAGCTGTTTCAGGCGGCGAACAACACGATGGTGATAACCGGTGTGGCAGCGGGGCAGCGTGGCGTCATCTCCGGCATGCTGGGTCTCTCGCGCAATCTCGGCCTGATCACCGGCGCATCGGTGATGGGGGCGATCTTTGCCGCAGCGCTTGGCGGTGCGGATGCCGCGGCGGCGGCGCCGGATGCCATTGCAGCCGGCATGCGGCTGACATTTGCCGTCGCCGCAGGCTTGATCATCGCCGCCATCGCCATTGCCGGAGTGGCGCGGTTTGCCGGCGCGCGGCGTGCCGATGCGGCAGGCGAGATGTGACGATCAGACTGGCGCTTTCAGATCAAGCGCGCCGAGAAACAGCCGCAGCTCCCGCTCCACATAATCGGCGGCACGGCCTTCGGCGGTGAAGCCCCACCAGAGCAGCGAGCCCTGCCATTGCGACAGCATCAGCCGGGCCGAGGTTGCGGGATCCGGCGCGGCGGAGAGGCATTCGGCGAGTGCCTCCGTCAGCGCCTTGGCCCAGGCTGCACCCCGGGCACGGAGCAGCGGATCGCGGAAATCTTCGCGCAGCACGAGGAGGCCCTGGGCATAGGCGGCAGCGTCCTCGCCGTAATCCTGCGACAGGCCGGCGAGCAGGGCGACGGCGCCGTCAGGGGCCTTTTCCGAAGACGCGGCAAGCCTTGCCGTCTGGGCATCCAGCCCATCCCAGGCATGCATGAGTGCCGCCCGCAGCATCGCCGCCTTGGTGCCGAAGCGCTGGACGAGGGTGGAGCCCGAGAGGCCGCTGACCTTGGCCACCGCGCCGAAGCTGGCAGCATCCGGCCCCTCGGCATGGATGAGGGCGAGAACCATCTCCAGAAGCTGCTCGTCCTGAAGCGTGCGGGTGCGCGGCATTGCATTTCCTCTTGCGTTCGACATAAATATGAACGAACGTTCGTTTATAATCAATCGTCCGCCTGGAGATGCGGGCGGATTTTGGTTCTAGCGTGGAGGATTTGGTTATGACAGCGGATCTGACAGGAAAGGTGGCGCTGGTGGCCGGCGGAACGCGCGGCGCCGGGCGGGGGATTGCCGTCGAGCTTGGTGCTGCCGGGGCGACTGTCTATGTGACCGGCCGCTCCACGCGAAAGCAGCGCTCGGAATACGACCGGCCGGAGACGATCGAGGAGACGGCGGAGATGGTGACGGCAGCGGGCGGCAGAGGGATCGCCCTGCGCGTCGACCATCTGGTGGCGTCTGAGGTGGAGGCGCTGGTGGGGCGGATCCGCACGGACGAGGGCAGACTGGATATTCTCGTCAACGATATCTGGGGCGGCGAGAACCTGACGGAATGGGACAAGCCGGTCTGGGAACACTCGCTGGAAAACGGCCTGCGCATGCTGCGGCTGGCGATCGACACGCATTTCATCACCGCCCGCTACGCCCTGCCGCTGATGATCGAAAGGCCTGGCGGCCTGCTGGTGGAGATGACCGACGGCACGGCCGAGTACAACGCGACGCATTACCGGCTGAACCCCTATTACGACCTCGTCAAGACAGGCGTGATACGCATGGCCTGGGCGCATGCCAAGGACCTGGAAAAGCACCGCTGCACCGCCGTTTCGATGACGCCGGGCTGGATGCGCTCCGAGATGATGCTGGAGATTTTCGGGGTGACCGAGGAGACTTGGCGGGACAGTACAATTGCGCCGCCGCATTTCGTCATCTCCGAAACCCCACGCTTCGTGGGGCGCGCGGTGGCGGCGCTGGCTGCCGATAGCGACAGGGCGCGGTTCAACGGGCAGTCGCTGTCGAGCGGCGGGCTGGCGAAGCTCTATGGCTTCGACGATGTGGATGGATCGCGGCCGGACTGCTGGCGGTATATGGACGAGGTGGTGGAGGCGGGGAAGGGGGCGGATGCGGCTGGGTACCGGTGAGGTCAGGTCGCATCCTGCGGATCGAGCAGGTTGATCTCGGGAAAGACTGCGAAGTGCCTGGTATTCCGGGTGACGACCGTCAATTGATGCAGCTTGGCGGTTCCGGCGATCAGGGCGTCGGCCATCCCCGGGTTATGGCCATTCCGCTGGGCGGCGGCCTCCAGCGCGCCGGAGGCCAAGGCAACCTTGGCATCGACGGCGAGAATTCTGTCGCCGAACGTCGCCTCTAGCGAGGCAAGCCATGCGCGGTAGCCCTCGGCTTTTGCGGTTGCACCCTTGCCGATCAAGAGATGGATGCCGCGCTCGACCTCGTGGACGGTGACGGCGGACAGGAACAACCGGTCGTGGCGATCCTGCGCGTCCAGCCAGCGGCTGAAGCGCGGCGGACCGCTGCGCCCGGGCGAGAGCAGCGAGATGGTATCAGTGTCCAGCAGGTAGCCGTTCAAAGCTCGATATCCCGCGAGGGGCTGCTGTTGCGTTCAAACACGGCGTCGTCGCCCGGGAAAGTCTGGAGGAACGCCGAAAAGCTCGGGCGGTTCGGCCGCATCGCGGCCTTCGCGATTTCGGCGGCTTCGACACTGACGAGCACGGCGGTCGGCTTGCCATGGCGGGTGATGGTGATGAACTCACCATGAAGCGCCGCTTCGACATAGTCTGAAAATCCTGCTTTCGCATCTTTAAGGCTGATGGTCGTCATCTCGATGGCCTCAAGTGGTCATATGTGACCAATTTAGCGCGTACGATGACGCGCTGCAAGCCCTAGACACCTAGCAGCCCATGCAACCCCTTCGGCGCCACGTTGCGCCAGGCCTTGCGCACGAGGTCTTCGGTCAGCGCATCGCTGGCGAGCATGTGGTAGAGGCGGGTTGAGCCGCGTTCGCCCCAGCCGCCGGGGACGGCGAGCGTCTCGTCCGAGGCGATTTCGAGGGTGAGTTTCTGCTGGTCGGGGGTGAGGCGGACGACGCAATAATCCTGGTCGGGAAAGGTCAGGAAAATCTTGCCGCGCACGCGAAAATCGCGTGTGCCCATATGGGCGCTTTCGGCCGTTTCCGGCAGGGAAAGCGCGAAGGCTGCCAAGTGTTCCCGGTCCATGGCGGATTATAGCACGGCAGTGGCATGGGCCGGAAGCGAGGCGGTCAGGCAGCCGCCTTCTTCTCGATGGCGGCGCGGTCGAGCGCCCGCTCGAGTGCTTCGATACAGACGGGATCGTGGCTCTGGCCGGCCCCTTCCCAGAGGATCGACAGCGCCTTCGAAATCGGCATTGCGGAACGGTAGGGGCGGTCGGCGGTGAGCGCGTCGAAGACGTCGGCGGTGGAGACGATGCGGACCTCCATCGGGATGGCTTCGGCGGTCAACCCGCGCGGATAGCCCTTGCCGTCGAGCCGCTCGTGATGGGCGCCGCCGATGACGGCGGCATCGGAAAAGGCATGGATTCGCGACAGGATGAGCTCGGAAAATTCCGAATGGCGCTTCATCTGCACCCACTCCTCGCCTTCCAGCTTGCCCGGCTTGTCGAGCACGGAATTGGAAACGCCGAGCTTGCCGATATCGTGAAGCAGGGCGGCGCGCTTCAGGAAGCGGCGCCCCTCGGTATCGATGCCCATCTCTTCGGCGATCAGATCGGTGAACAGCGCTACGCGATCGCTATGGCCGGAGGTATAGGGGCTTTTCGCGTCGATCACCTTGGCGAAGGCGGCGGCGATATCGTCGAGATAATTGTCGTCGGCCATGATCGCCTGCTGGCCGGGCTCGCTGCTGAGCACGACCTCTTCCAACTGATCGGAGGAAAGCACCTGCCAGAAGTCAGGGCGGGCGGCAACGTGGGCAAAGGCGGTGCAGAGATCGGGATCGAACCAGGTGCCGGACCGTTTGGCGATCTCGGCCTTGGAGGCCTCCGGGCCGCCGCTGGCCTGGAAGATATCGGCGATCTGCGAGAGGAGCGCGATGCGCGAGAAGAGCGGGATTTCGCTGCCCGAGAGGCCGATCGGCCGACCGCCGCCATTCCAGTGTTCGTCGAGGCCGAGAATGCCGTTGGCGACATCTTCGGAAAATCGCATCATCCGGGCGATCTCGGCGCCGCGCTGGCAGCGCGTCTGGATCAGGTCCGTGACGATCTCGCCGCCATTCTGCAGGATATTCAGGATGCCGCGGAAACGCTCGGCAAGGCCGGCCTGCATGCCGGTATGACCGATGACGAAGCGCAGCACCTGGCCGAGACTGCCGTCGACGAGCTTGAAGTCGCGCTTGAAGGCGAGATCGTCGGCCAGATAGATCTCGCAGATACGCGCCGCATTGCTGCTGCAGCCGAGGTCTTTCAGGAGCAGCGTGTAATAGAGATCCTGCAGGGCGCTGTCGGGCAGACCGAGCTCGCGGCCGATATGGGTGCCGATATAGCAGGCGCGGATGCAATGGCCGGGCGGCTGCCCCTCCGTCAGATCGAGCGCCTTGCTGAGCGCTTCGATGATTTCCGCAAGCCGGATCTGGATGCCGCTCATGATGGTGCCGCCTGAATAGGTTCGGTTCAGTTGGCGCCGGGGGAGGTTGAGGAAGGGTTCAGGAAGGTGGTTAAGATCGGGGATTATGGAGGGATTTCAGTGTATTAGATTATGCGAATGAAGCTTTTGCGGGATGTGGGTACGATTCTCCGTAACTGTGGGTTGCGCTTGGATTCGCGGGTCGGCAACGAGTCAATGGTGTATATTAGCGATTGTCGAAAACCCGGAGATTCTACCTTGCGCCTGAACACCCCCTGTGAGGCATTGAGGTTAGGGAAGTGCCTTGAGTTGCGCTACGATGGCTACGTGCGCGTTGTCGAGGTCCATGCCGTGGGAACAACAAAAGACGGCAATGGCATAATGCGTGTTTGGCAGATCCGCGGAGGAAGCAACAGTGGCGAGCGCCAAGGTTGGAAGCTGATGCGGCTTGACGAAACATTTTCGACCCATGTGATTAACGAGAGTTCCAAAGCGCCCCGAGCAGGATACACGCGTGGCGATAGAGTCATGAGCGCCATACGCTGTGAACTCTAAAACGTCGGAAATAGGAAAATAATCCTTGACGGCGTGACGGTGGTTTGCTAGGGTTATGGCATAGTCGGAAAGTTGCGGCGACGCGGCTGGCTTTCATAGTTGCGAGGCCTGCCACTCCCTCATTCCTGTGCTTGTCACAGGAATCCAGTGCGCCCATGTCCATGGGCGCGGGAGACTTCTTCTTGATAAGGCAAAGAGTCATTCACCGCGCAGACGCGCGGTGGCTGGATTCCTGTGACAAGCACAGGAATGAGGGATGTGGGTGGGGTTGTCGTTGGGGTTTCAGCCGGGTTTCGACCCGGTTTTTATATGTCCGCAGTTTGAGCGGGGCGGAGATTTTCCGATGATCGGTGAGGGTTTTGTGGCGGAGCTTTGCGGCTTCTGGCCGGAGAGGCGTGTCTATTCGGGGGCGCAGTCTGTGGAGGCCGGTAGCGGCTGGAGCGATGAGCGGGTGCGTGACGCGGTGGCGGCCTATCGGTTGGAGATCAAGTCGGAGCTGCTGCCGGGTGATGAGCTCCGGGTGATGCTGAACCAGATGACGGCGGAGATGCGCGAGCAGTTTGCGGCCTTCGTCGAGCTGCGCAAGGGCGCCGAAATTGCCGCCGACGGTGGCGACGAGGCGGCGGGCAAGCTGGCACGGGCCGATCTGAAGGCGGCTGTTGATGCCATGGGGCTGATCGTCCGTACGCTGGAAAAGATCGACCAGCTGCAGCGCCAGCTGGCCCGCGACCGGGAGATCGAGATGGAGGGGCGCGAACAGGCCGAAGGCTATGCGGCGGCCAGGGGGCAGCTGCTGGAGATCGTCGAGCAGCGGGCCGACGAGAAGGCGGCTTTAATCGTCGCGGCCAGGATAAAGGACTTGCAGGCGGGCGGGGAGGCGAACCGGGATGACGGGATTTCCGCGGCCAGGGCAGACGGTGCGGATGGCCTCGGCGCGGCAGAAACGCCGGGCGGAGGAAAAACGGCTGAAGGCGGCGATGGCCGATGCGATGTCGGCGGGCGAGCGGCTGCACCGCGGCTTGGTGGTGCTTGGCGCGGAGCATGAGGCAGCGCGGGAGACTATTGGTGCCGGGCGGCTGGCTGCTGCCGGTGTAAGCGGCAATGCGGAGATGCCTGCGTACCGCGCGGTGACCACGGCAGAGGCTCCCTCGGGCAGTTCTGACGGTGCTGTAGCCGCAAAAATGGAGACCTGGCCGATGGAGCTCGATGCCGGTCTTTCGGCGTTGCAGAAACTCGATTGCATCGGCGGGCCGCTGATATCGGGCTTTCCCGGAGCACTCAGGGATTGGCAGCTGACGGGGCGGCTGGAGCAGAGGCCGCCGGAGGGCGATTGGCGGACGTGGCTGCTGCTTGGCGGGCGCGGTTCCGGCAAGACGCGGGCGGGCGCCGAATGGGTGCATGGGCTGGCGAGCGCGGGGCAGCGTTCCGATCTCAGGATTGCGCTGGTGGCCGAGACGCTGGGCGATGCGCGCGAGGTGATGATCGACGGCATTTCCGGGATCTGCAGGATCGCCCGGCGCAACCGGCCGGAATTCGAGATTTCGAGGCGGCGGCTAATCTGGCCGAATGGCGCGGTGGCGCAGGTGTTTTCTTCGGAGGATCCGGAGAGTTTGCGCGGGCCGCAGTTTCACATGGCCTGGTGCGACGAGCTGGCGAAATGGAAGCACGGGCAGGAGACCTTCGACATGCTGCAGTTCGGCCTGCGGCTGGGCGCAGCACCACGGCAGCTGGTGACGACGACGCCGCGGCCGGTGCCGCTACTGAAGGCGCTGATGGCAGACGAGGGGACGCGGCTGACGCGGATCAGCACGCTTGCCAACCGCGCCAATCTGGCGCCCGGTTTCATCGACGCGCTTGCGGCGCGCTACGGCGGCACGCGGCTCGGGCGCCAGGAACTCGATGGCGAGCTGATCGAGGATCGCGACGACGGGCTCTGGAAACGCGGGCAGATCGAGGCGCTGGTAACGCGCCTGACCGGCGCTCTGCGGCGCATCGTCGTCGCGGTCGATCCGCCGGCAGCGGCCGGTCCGGCCTCCTGTTGCGGCATTGTCGTGGCGGGAGTGGAGGTTTCCGGGCGGGCGGTGGTACTGGCCGATTGTTCGGTCGAGGGCGCGAGCCCGGCGGGCTGGGCGGGTGCGGTAGTGCGCGCCTATCACCGCTTCGGCGCCGACCGGGTGATCGCCGAGATCAACCAGGGTGGCGATATGGTCCAGGCGATCCTGAAGAGCATCGACGCGACGCTGCCGGTTTCGACGGTGCGGGCGACGCGCGGAAAGTTTTTGCGGGCGGAGCCGGTGGCGGCCCTCTACGAGCAGGGAAGGGTGGTCCATGCCGGGCGCTTTACGGCGCTGGAGGACCAGATGTGTGATTTCGGCCCGGATGGGCTTTCGAACGGCCGCTCGCCCGACCGGCTGGATGCGCTTGTCTGGGTGCTGACGGCGCTGATGCTCGAAGGCGGCGGCGAACCGCGGGTCAGGGGTATATGACGCTTCGCCGCTCGCCTTTCGCGCCGCGGCGGTTTATCGCTGCTTCGGCGGCTCGGCCGGACGCGGTGGCTCGCGAGTCGGCCGGATCTGGCGCCACTCGTTTTCCATCTGGTCGACGAGGTGCTGGGGAATGGTGGTCTGGGTGTTGGCGGGCGTCTGCATCGGTCTCCTCTCCGGCTGCACAGGCAATATGAGGAATGCATGACACAGCTCAAATAGGCTGTAAATCAGGGGCTTAAACGCTTTAAACGATTGAAATTATTTTAATCGATTAGGGCCGGGACGATTTTCAGGGTTATCCACATGGACCGCAGGATTTTCTTCGACGAGGTGCGCGCCAGCCTGTTCAAGGGCACGCTGCAGCAGCCGCAGGTAGAGGGCATGAGCGCAATCCTCGACTATTGGCAGGCGCGCCATGCACGGGACGACGGGCGCTGGCTGGCCTATATTCTGGCGACCGCCTTTCACGAGACGGCCTACACGATGCAGCCGGTGCGCGAAACGCTGGCCGGAAGCGACCAAAAGGCGATCGAAATTCTCGACCGGGCCTATGCGGCGGGCAAGCTTTCCTGGGTCAAGACGGTCTACTGGCTGCCCGACGAGGACGGCAAGAGCTGGCTGGGGCGCGGGCTGGTGCAGCTGACGCACAAACGGAACTACGAGGCGATGAGCCTTTTGACCGGCATCGATCTGGTGGCCGCACCTGACAAGGCGATGGAGATGGGCACGGCGGTGAAGATCCTCGTCGAGGGGATGATCGCAGGCAGCTTCACCAAGCACCGGCTGGCCGACCATCTGAACGGCGAAAAGGACGACTGGGTGAACGCCAGGCGCATCGTCAACGGCACCGATAGGGCGGAAAAGCTCGGCGATTACGGCAGGCTTTTCGATGCGGCCTTGCGCCGCGCGAAGCCTGAGGGCCTCTGGCAGCGGTTGAAGGCCTGCCTTTCGCGTGTTATCGCCCGGCTCTCTTAAAGACCGAGCAAGGAGTGCGCCCCGTGATCCGCCATATCGTTTTCTTCACCGTGCCGGAAGAAAACCGCGAGGCGGTGCGCAAGGGCCTGTCGGTGCTGACGGGCATCCCGCATGCGCTGACGCTGGAGATCGGCGAGAACGTCAAGACAGACCAGTGGGGCAACGCTGTTGATTTCGTCGTCTATGGCGAGTTTGCCGACGAGGCGGCACTGGCGGCCTATAAGGCGCATCCGGATTACGAGCTTTCGACAACGACGGTGAAGCCGCTGCGCGACACCCGGGTGGCGGCGGATTTTGATAGCGGGTTGGCGGTGAAGGTGCCGATGGGCGGCTGACTCTCTTCGAGGGAGTGTGTTGATGCCTTCGATGCCATATGCTATAAATAGCATATGGCGCCTGCGACATTGATCTACGATCGAAAGCTGCTTCTGCCCGATGGCATTATTCTGCAGATCAGGATCTGGCGGTTGCCGCAGGCGAATGCCGAGCGGCCGCATGGGCTGAAATATTCTCTGTTCTACGGCCGGCCGGGCGAGCGCATCATCGGCTATGACAATGAAGCGGGCAAGGGCGATCACCGGCATTATCGCGACCGCGAGGAACCCTATGTGTTCGAGACGATGGACAAGCTGATCGCCGACTTCGAGGCAGACGTGAGAAGGGAGATCGGGCATGAGTGAAGTGAAACTGCAGATCACCGGCCTCGACGACTTCTTCTCTAAGGCACGGGACACGGCCCGCGAGATCGATGCCGGCGATTTGCGCGAGCGTCCTGCGGCGATCGGTTTCGAAAGCATGGAGCTGCTGCTCAAGGTGCTGACGGCCAATCGCTGGCAGCTGCTGCGGAGATTGAAGCAAACGGGCGAAAGCTCGATCCGGCAATTGGCCGTGGCGCTGGGGCGGGATTACCGCGGCGTTCATGCCGACGTGCATGCGCTGATCGCTGCCGGGCTGATTGCCCGCGACGGCAAGGGGCTGGTCTCCGTGCCCTGGGACAAGATCACGGCCGAAATGGCAATCGATATCGCGGCGTAGGGTATTCCTTACTCCATCAAGGATAGACTGCGCCCACAGAGCCTGATGAGTAGGCGGAGAGCGCAACCTTTCTACGCCTGCGACGGTTCCTTTTCTCCTGTTGGCAGCAGAACGTGCCTGGCACAGGAATCCAGTGCGCCCAAGTCCTTGGGCGCGGGAGACTATTTCCAATAGGCATCCGAGTTACTCACCGCGCGGACGCGCGGTGGCTGGATTCCTGTGACGAGCACAGGAATGAGGGAGGGTGGGGTGGCCGTTGCCCTCTCATCTCCAGCCTTTCAACAAGGGACATCATCATGAACATCCGGTCTTTCCTGCCGTGGGGCTTCACGGCGGGCCGTAATGCTGTGGCCGAGAAGAAGGCGGCGTCGGGGTTTCTGTCGCTGGCGGCGCAGGGGCAGGCGAGCTGGACGGGGCGGTCTTATGCGGCGCTGTCGCGCGAGGGGTTCATGAAGAACCCGGTGGCGCATCGCTGTGTCAGGCTGGTGGCGGAGGCTGCGGCCTGCGTGCCGTTTCTGATTTATGAGGGCGAGCGGGAGCGGCCGGAGCATCCGGCGGCGGCGCTGCTCAGGCAGCCGAACGGGCGGATGGGCGGGCCGGATTTTTTCGAGGCGCTCTATGGGCATTTGCTGCTCTCTGGCAATGCTTATGTCGAGCCGCTGATGGTCGGGGCGGGGCTGCGCGAGCTGCATCTCTTGCGGCCCGACAGGATCAGTGTCGTCGAGGGGCGGGACGGGTGGCCGGAGGCTTATGACTACAGAGCCGGAGGATCGGTCCGGCGCTTTGCGGTGGAGGCCGAGAGAATGGCGCTGCTGCATCTCAAACTCTTTCATCCGCTCGACGATCACCTGGGTTTTCCGCCGCTGGCAGCAGCGCAGGTGGCGCTCGATCTCTCCAACGCGGCGGCAACCTGGAACAAGGCGCTGCTCGACAATTCGGCCCGTCCTTCCGGCGCGCTGGTCTACCAGCCGAAGGAGGGCGGCAATCTTTCGCCGGATCAATATGAGCGGCTGCGCCAGGAGCTGGACGACGGTTATTCCGGGCCGATGCGCGCCGGGCGGCCGCTGCTGCTGGAAGGCGGGCTGGACTGGAAGGCGATGGGACTGTCGCCGAAGGACATGGATTTCGTCGAGGCCCGCAATGGCGCGGCCCGCGACATCGCGCTCGCCTTCGGTGTGCCGCCGATGCTGCTCGGCATTCCCGGTGACAATACCTTTGCCAACTATCAGGAGGCCAACCGGGCCTTCTATCGCCTCACGGTGCTGCCGATGTTGACGCGGACGGCGGCTTCGCTTTCGGCCTGGCTGGGTGGGGCTTACGGCGAGGGGCTGCGGCTGGAGCCGGATCTGGACAAGGTGGCGGGGCTCTCGGCCGAGCGCGGGGAGCTGTGGGC
>UBJR01000026.1 GCA_900465675.1 Hyphomicrobiales bacterium
CGAAATGGGGGGCACTCCAACACGCAAGATGTAGTCGATTCTACCATATCATGATTTTTGCGAAGCAATTCTGCCGGCAGAACCAAATTTGAACCCCCACGGGTCGGTCACCGCGGATGAAAGCCGAGCTCTGGCCCAAAGGCAATTTTCTCCTAGATAGGCAGAAATTGGCACGCGTTTGCGCGCCGAAGTCATTCAGAGCTTTTAAAACACGTGGTGAAGTTCAACGAAGAGGGGAATGCAATGATTTCGAAGACCTTGGCAGCGATGATTGCGGGCACTTTCGTTGCTGTCGCAGCCATCGCACCAGCCCATGCCGATGCGGTTAAGATCGGCAGCAAGAATTTTACCGAGCAGTTCGTCGTCGCTGAAATCTATGCCCAGGCTTTGGAGAAGGCGGGCGTTGAAGTTGATCGTCATCTGAATCTTGGCGCGACGCTTGTTGCGCACACCGCTTTGACCAACGGCGAAATCGATCTCTATCCGGAATATACCGGCACCGCTCTCGCGGCAGTGGTCAAGGGCGACCTGTCGGGCTCCGCCGACAAGATCTATTCCGACGTCAAGGGCTATTACGAGAAGAACCTGAAGCTGACGCTTCTCGAGCCGACAAAGATCAATAACGGCTACGCGATTATTACGCTGCCGGAGACGGCCGAGAAGTACAAGCTCAAGACCTTGAGCGACCTCGGCCCTGTTTCCAAGGACCTGACCTTCGGCGCAGAGGGCGGGTTCAGCGAACGCAAGGACGGTCTGCCGGGCTTGAAGCAGACCTACGGTATCGAATTCAAGGAGTTCAAGATATTCGCAAAGCTCGGAATTCGTTACAGCGCCTTGACCAGCAAGGACCTCGATGTCTCCTACGGTTTCGCGACGGATTGGCAGATCTCAGACAACAAGCTCGTCATCCTTGACGACGACAAGAACCTCTTCCCGCCTTACTATCTCGTGCCTGTGGTCCGCCAGGACGCTCTCGCTAAGAACCCCAAGATTGCCGAGGTACTGAACAAGATCAGCCCGCTGCTCGACAATGACACGATGCGTGGTCTCAACGCCAAGGTCGACCGCGACAAGGAAGAACCGGCAGACGTCGCCGCGGAATTCTTGAAGTCGCAGGGCATCTGATTACGGTGAAGGTTTTCATTCCCCCGGAAGCAAAATGCGGCCAAGTTCTCTGCTTGGCCGTATCGGCGTGACAGCAGGCAGGATCGTTTCCATTTGAACTGGGCACCTAAGCACATTCCCGAGATAGCGCTTGCCGTCTGGCAGCACCTTCTCCTGTCGATCACGTCGGTGCTGATCGGCATGGTGATTGCGCTTGTGCTCGGAATTGCTTGCGCGAGGCGTCCAAGGCTCTACGCCTTTGCACTGACCGTGACGAATATCATCTTCGTTATTCCAAGCCTTGCGCTGTTTGCACTCTTGATCCCATTCGTCGGGCTTGGCATGGAGCCGGCGCTTATCGGGTTGTCCTCCTACTGTCTGCTGATCCTCCTGCGAAACGTCGTTACAGGCATTCGCGGCGTTCCGGCCGACGTGCTCGAGGCTGCGGACGGCATGGGCTACGGCCGCTGGCAGAGGCTTTTTCGGGTCGAGCTGCCGCTTGCGATGCCGCTGATCATATCAGGGACGCGCATCGCGCTTGTCACGGTGATAGGCATTGCCACGGTTGCGGCGTTCATCGACGGTGGCGGGCTTGGAACCATCATCCTGATCGGCATCGACCAGGAGTATCCCGAGAAAATATTTGTTGGTGGCATTCTGACGGCGCTTCTCGCGATCATCTTCGATTTCCTTCTGACGCGCGCTGAAAAGCGGCTCGTTGGCTGGCAGTGAGGTTGGCGATGCTGAGCACGGCCTTCTTCTGGATTGTCGACCATCAGACGGAGTTTTTCCGCGCCCTTGGGCAGCACCTCCTGATGTCGGGCATTTCACTTGCCATCGCGCTGGTGATTGCGT
Source organism: Hyphomicrobiales bacterium (assembly GCA_900465675.1). Taxonomy (GTDB): domain Bacteria; phylum Pseudomonadota; class Alphaproteobacteria; order Rhizobiales; family Rhizobiaceae; genus Rhizobium. The sequence goes on from UBJR01000026.1 coordinate 1,960, forward strand.
TGCCGCTTGCGGTACTGATCGTGACCTATGGCCGACTGGCGTTCGCCGTGATCAATGTCATCAACGGCTTGAGGACGGTCCCGAGCCTGGCGATCCTGGCGATCATGCTGCCGCTTCTGGGCATTGGGCTCATGCCGTCAATCGTGGCTCTCACTGTGCTCGCGCTGCCACCTATCCTCCTGAACTCCTTTGTTGGCCTGCGCGACGTCGACGCGGACGCGGTCGAAGCTGCAATCGGCATGGGAATGAGCCGCAGCCAGCTATTGCGAAAGATCCGCATTCCGCTTGCTGCGCCCGCGATGTTTGCCGGTGCCCGCACTGCTGCCGTCCAGGTTCTGGCAGGTGCGACGCTTGCTCCTTTCATCGGCGGTGGCGGGCTCGGCGATTTCATCGCTACCGGCATCGGCGTGATGGACATGTCCCGCCTTCTGGTCGGCGCTGTGCCGATCGCTATACTCGCGCTGACGACCGAATTCGTGCTGGGGCGCGTCGAGAAACTGCTTTTTTCAGAGAGAGCTGCCGTATGATCCGCATGGAGAACGTCACCAAGCGCTACGGCGAAAGCACTGCGCCGTCGGTCGATGACCTGACGCTCGACGTGCCCGAGGGCTCGACAGTCGCGTTGATCGGCCCGTCCGGTTGCGGCAAGACGACGACGATGCGGATGATCAACCGCCTGATCGAGCCGACGGAAGGACGGATTTTCGTAAACGGCGAAAACGTCACGGAGGCTGATCCCGTGAAACTGCGCCGGCATATCGGTTACGTCATCCAGAACGTCGGGCTTTTTCCCCACATGACGATCGGCGAGAACGTCGCCGCCGTTCCGAACCTGCTAGGGTGGGAACAAGCCCGAACCGCCAAGCGCGTCGATGAATTACTCGATCTGGTAGGGCTCGATCCGGGCGAAATGCTCAAGCGTTATCCGCGTCAGCTTTCGGGCGGCCAGAGGCAGCGCATCGGCGTTGCCCGCGCTCTTGCGGCCGATCCATCCGTGCTGCTCATGGACGAGCCCTTTGGAGCGATCGATCCGATCGCCCGCACACGCCTCCAGGACGAGTTTCGCCAAATCCTGAAACGCGTTCGGAAGACCGTGGTGCTCGTGACCCACGATCTCGACGAGGCGATCCGCCTGGGCGACCGTATCGCCATCATGAAGTCGGGCAAGATCGTCCAATACGATACGCCGGACGCTATCCTCTCGCGCCCGGCAAACGCTTTCGTATCGAGTTTCGTCGGCATCGACAGGGCGATCAAACGTCTCAGTCTGTTTTCAGTTGAAGACGCGATGACGGCGGGACCGTCACCGATGACGGCCCCCAGTGTTCCAAGTAACGCCAATCTGCGCGAAGCCCTGTCGCTCATGGTTGCAGCAGATTGCGACCAGCTGGCGGTCGTCGACGGTGACGAGGTCATCGGGAGACTGACGCGCGATGCGATCTTTTCGATTTGAAAATGGAGATGTCCATGCTTCTCGGATTTTCGCTTACCCCTTTCGGACATCACTTGTCGGCGTGGCGCGACGGCGCGGACGTCAAAGAGCTTTCATTTGAGGCACTTCTGTCGCAGCTGGTAAAGGTTGAGAACGCCGGCTTCGACTTCGCGCTGATCGCGGACCTCCATGGTGCTAGGCCGCTGGATGCGCTGTCTTCTATCGCGACACCCTTCGAGCCCACGACGCTCGTTGCCGCGTTTGCCACCAAGCTTGAGCGTCTCGGGTTGCTCGCAGCAGCGGCCACATTTCAGCACGAGCCCTACAATCTTGCACGCCGCTTTGCATCGCTCGATCAGATCAGCCAGGGCCGCAGCGGCTGGTTTAACATCCCGTCAGCGGGTGAGCCCGCGCGCGACCGTGAGTATATCGATCTCGTCCGGGCTCTCTGGGACAGTTTCGAGGACGACGCGTTTGTGTACGATAAGCAGAATGCCCGCTTCTTCGATCCCACCAAGATGCATGTTCTCAATCATCAGGGCGAACATTTCTCGGTCCGGGGACCGCTGAACGTCAACAGGTCGCCTCAGGGCCGGCCGGTTATCGCGCACCTTTTGACGACTGCGGACTATGCCCTCGCTGCCGAGTTCGGCGAAGTGGTCCTGCTTCAGGAGACATCGGGAGAAGGCACAGTCGAAGCTGTTCAATTGTTCGAGGCCGCGCTGGAGGCGGCTGGTCGCTCGCGCGGCGATGTGCGGCTGCTGTCGAACGTCGTTCCCTTTGCCGCCGCCACCCGCGAGATGGCGCAGGAACAGTATGACAGCCTGCAGAGGATAGATTCCGGTGGGCCTGCGGGGCTTGTTCCGATCGGCAGCTTCACCGAAATCGCCGACGCGCTTCAGACGTGGCAAATAGCGGCGAAGGTCGATGGTTTCACGATCCTGCCGCCGACATTGTCGGCCGCGGACGCCTTCACTGCCGACGTTGTGCCGGAAATGCGCAGGCGAGGGCTGATCGAGGCAAAAACAGGCAAGACGTTGCGGTCGCATCTTGGACTTCCACGTCCTCCCCATCCTGCCACTGAAGAGAGTGCATCATGAGCAGCGATCGCAAGATGCGTCTTGGCGCCTTTCTGATGGCCGGCGGCCATCATATTTCTGCCTGGCGTCATCCCGACGCCCACGCGCCGGCTGGTGTCGATATTGCCCATTTCATCGAGCTTGCGCGCACAGCGGAACGTGGCAAGTTCGACATGATCTTCGTGGAGGACGCAGCCGCAATCCGCGAGCGCAATCCGGATATGGCGAGCCAGGCGGCCCGCTCCACCGGGTTCGAGCCCTTGAGCCTGCTGGCGGCCCTTGCCGTCAACACCTCGCATGTCGGCCTCGTCGCAACGGCGTCGACCACCTACAATGATCCCTATGGGCTGGCCCGGACCTTCGCCTCGCTCGATCAACTGAGCGGCGGTCGGGCGGGGTGGAACCTCGTGACGTCGGCGAGCGAGCTGGAGGCCGAGAATTTCGCAAGCAGCGGCTTGCGTCCGCATTCGGAGCGGTATGAGCGTGCCGAGGAGTTCGCCAACGCGGCGCTCGCTCTGTGGGATGGCGTCGACCAGGGGGCGTATCTTCCGCGGGGGGAAGGGAGGTTCTTCGACCACGACAGGCTCCATCCGCTCTCCCATCGCGGAAAGCACTTCACCGTCGGGGGGGTGCTCCAGAGCCAAAGGTCGCCGCAGGGCCGCCCCATCATGGTTCAGGCAGGAGCTTCCGACGTCGGCAAGGAACTGGCGGCGCGTACTGCCGATGTGGTGTTCGCCGCGTCGCAGACGCTGGGGGAGGCCAAGGCTTACTACGACGACGTCAAAGCGCGGATGGTCAAATACGGCCGCCAGCCCGACGACATCAAGATCATGCCGGGCATCTCGCCGATCATTGGGTCCACCGAAGGCGAGGCGAAGGCCAAATATCGCGAGCTCCAGGAACTGATCCCGGACGCGGTCGGCGTCGCCTTGCTGGCGAGCTATCTCAGTATCCAGGACCTCTTGGCCTATCCGCTCGACGGGCCTCTACCCGACATGCCACCGACCAATCTGATCCAGAGCCGGCAGCAGTTGATCATCGATCTCGGCCGGCGCGAGAACCTCTCCATTCGCGAATTGGCTCGCCATTTCGCCGGTGCGCGCGGCCACTGGCAGGTCGTTGGGACACCCGAACAGATCGCCGACGCGATGGAAGAGCGTTTCAGGGCAGGGGCTGCTGACGGTTTCAATGTCATGGCACCGCTGTTTCCTTCGGGGCTTGAGGATTTCGTTACCCATGTTGTGCCGGAACTACGCCGCCGGGGCGTCTTCCGCGAAACTTATGAAGGCAGCACCTTGCGCCAAAACCTCGGCGTCGGTGCGCCGTCCAAACGATAAAAGAGATGACAATGGACCCGATCTATATCGACTACCTGAACGCCTTCGACATCGAAGCACTGGCATTGACGGACGCCGAAATCCTCGCTGCCATCGAGACATCGCTCAAAGCCCAGGGCAATGGCCAGACCGTCATCGAGCCACGGGTCCACCTCGAGCCCGACCCGAGTTTCCACGGACATTTCAACGTGTTGCGCGGCTATGTTGCACCGATCGGCCTTGCAGGGGTCAAGGTCGTCGGCGATTACGTCGACAACTATAAACTTGGCTATCCCTCCGAATTCGGCGTGCTCAACCTCTTCGACCCGCGCACGGGCGTGCCGAAAGCGATCCTCGACGCGACTGTCATTACTGATATGCGCACCGGCGCGGTTACCGCGCTCGGCGCGCGCCACCTCGCGAAAAAGAACTCCAAGGTGCTCGGTCATATCGGTGCGCGGGGTACGGCCTACTGGAATGTCCGTCTTCTCGACCATCTCTTCGATTTCGACGAAATTCGCGTTCATTCGCGACGAACTGAAAGCCGCGAAGCCTTCGGTGCTAAGCTGGAAGCCGATCTCGGGAAGAAGATAACCGTCGTAGACAACTGGCGCGACTGCGTGGAGGACGCCGACATCGTCGTCGAGGCATCGCGTCTTTCCGAACCAGAGCCGATGCTGAAGACGGAATGGATCAAGAAGGGTGCTTTCGTCGTCCCGTATGGGACGATGAGCGCGGTCGAACTATCGCTGACGGATATTATGGACAAGCTGGTCGTTGATGACTGGGGCCAATGCAAATCCGGCAAATTCGGCTCGCTGAGGGCTCACGTGGAGACCGGCCGGCTCTCGGAACAGACATTGCATGCCGAGCTTGGCCAGGTCGTCGCCGGGTTAAAGACGGGGCGCGCGAACGACGACGAGACGATCCTACTTTGGCATCGTGGCCTGTCGCTGAGCGATATAGCCCTTGGGCATGCATTGTTGATGAAGGCCCATAAGGAAGGCATCGGCCAGAGGCTCAGATTCGCATGACGATCGAGTTCTCCGGCGCAGATGTCACGATCGAGGATATCGCCGCGATTGCCAGAGATGATCAGGAGGTCGCCGCATCCTCAACCGTTCGCGGCCGTCTGCTGACCGCTCGCCGCATCCTCGAGGAGGCGGCAGCCGCCGGGCAACAAATCTACGGGATGAATACCGGCCTTGGGGCAAACCTCAAGACGGCGGTCACTGGCGATTTCGAGGCTTTCCAGCTGACCCTCATTCGTGGACGGGGGATGGCCGTCGGCGAGCCGCTGAAACGCGACGCGACGCGCGCGGTGTTGGCCACGCGGATCGCCACGCTGGCAGTTGGCGGCTCGGGCATCTCGCTTGAGACCTTCGAGGCGCTGCTTGCGATGCTGAATGCCAGGGTGCATCCTGTCATGCCGTCGCTGGGTTCGATCGGCGCGGGCGATCTCGTCGTCCTTTCTGCCATGGCCCGCTCGCTTGTAGGTGAGGGCGAGGCTGAGTTCCTGGGGACGCTCCACCCTGCGAAGGAGGCTTTGCGGCTGGCCGGCCTTTCGCCTGCCCGCCTGCTGCCGAAGGATGGGATTTCGCTCATCAACGCATCCGCCTTATCCGTCGGAACAGGCGCTCTGTTTCTCTTCGATGCGGAACGCATTTTCGACGCCCAGCGGAAGGCAGCCGGCCTCACATTCGAGGCGCTTGGTGGAAATCCGCTTATCCTGTCTCCGGGAATACAGTCCGCCCGTCCGGCAGCCGGGCAGGCAGAGGAAGCGGCGCGCCTGCTGAGCGCGCTCGAAGGATCGACACTGTTCGAGACAACAACGGCCCTGCAGGACCCTCTCAGCCTTCGCTGTCTCGCACCCATTCATGGTTCGCTGGCGACGGCGCTCTCTGCAGCCAAGGCCACTGTCGAGACCGAGCTTAACGCGGCGGCCGACAACCCGGTGGTGCTGATCGACGAAAAGCGGGTTCTGTCGAGCGGCAATTTTCATACACCATCGCTTGCACTGGCTTTCGAGACACTTGGCCTCGCGGTCGCTCAAGCGGCTTCGGCCTCCGCTGGCCGTTTCATCCAGCTGACCGGTTCGGCCAGAAATGGCTTGCCGCGCTACCTTTCTCCCACCGGCGGACCATCGGCCGGCTTCGTGCCCTTGCAGAAGACGGTCGCGGCGCTGATGGCTGATATCCGGCACAAGGCCAACCCGGTGATGCTCGATTTCCTCACCGTGTCCGAGGGCGTGGAAGACCATGCGACGCAATCGGCGCTTGCCGTTCGAAAATTCGGCACGATGCTCGACCTGTGGCGGCTTGTCATTGCCTGCGAATTACTCGCCGCCGCTCAGGCAGTCGACCTGCGTCCGCACCATCGGTGTGGTCGAGAGACGGCAAAGACGCATTCGTTCGTTCGCGTTTTGTCGCCGTTCGTTGAGGAAGACCGCCCTCTCGGCGAAGATGTCGCCGCTGTCGCTGACCAGCTGTTAAGGGTGTGACCTTTTCGCGCTGAAGCCGAGCGCCGATCGGCACGTCGCTTGGCTGGCGATCGCCGGTTTCACCTGGCTGACTGGGAAAAAGACCTCCCGCCACAGCTGGTCGATCTTCCTATATTCCGTGAATGAGAGGTCGTAAGCCACGGATTCTGACCGTGAATCGACGGTGTGCGCCACGAATGAGAGGTGTTGGTCATGCAACAGAAAATTTCCGCTATTTCGCGCTTGGTGCTTCCGACCTCAAACGCTCCCACCGATTTTCTCGGAGGGTTTCGGCTGGAAGCCGATATTTGAGAATGACGAAATAGTCTTCTGCCAAAGAGCGGGTTCGTCCTCGGACTTTCCGCAGATCGTCGTTGGAGGACGACATCTCTCGCAAGGCTGGTCCCGGTCCAGCAGCAACATCGCTTTCGCACAACGTCCCCAGACAGGACGAAGTAGAGCCGCTCCTCGAAAAGTTGGTGCAGGCTAGGGAACTCATCCGCAAAGTTGACGCGCCCGGCCACGGGGCTTTCGTAGGTACGTCGACGACGCCGACGGCCACGCATGCGACATCGACGGCCTCGTGACCTTCGGCGAGTAACGAGGCAGAAGGTCGCATCTTCAAAGATGTAGTCGCCAGACACTCACCGATAGGAATCGCTCCGCGGCGCTCGGAACCTTTCGGGCTCTAAAGCGCTTCCGTCACCATCTTCGGTGGCAGGAGCAACACGCATGATTAACGATCTTTGGTACAAGAACGCCGTTGTCTACTGCTTGTCGGTCGAAACGTTTATGGACTCGAACGGTGACGGCGTCGGCGATTTCCAGGGGCTGCAGCGCCGTCTCGACTATTTGGCGGGCCTTGGCATCACAGCGATATGGCTCATGCCCTTCCAAACGTCACCAGGACGAGATGACGGCTACGACGTGTCCGACTACTATAACGTCGATCCTCGTTACGGCACGCTCGGTGATTTTGTCGAGTTCACGCATGGCGCAAAACAACGGGGCATTCGCGTTCTTATCGATCTCGTGGTCAACCACACGTCCGACGAGCACCCCTGGTTCAAGGAGGCAAGGGCGGATAAGGACTCCCGTTACCGAGACTGGTATGTTTGGTCGAAGACGAAGCCGGAAAACGCCGACGAAGGGATGGTGTTTCCAGGGGTCCAGAAGTCAACGTGGACGCGGGACAAGCAATCCGGCGAGTACTATTTCCACCGCTTCTACGATTTCCAACCCGACCTGAATACCGCGAACCCGCTCGTCCAGGCTGAAATTCTGAAAATCATGGGTTTTTGGATTCAGCTAGGCGTTTCGGGCTTTCGCATGGACGCCGTGCCTTTCGTCATCGCCGAGAAGGGAGCAGACGTCAAGAAACCCAGGGAGCAGTTCGAAATGCTCCGAGCGTTCCGTGAATTTCTTCAGTGGCGGAAGGGCGACAGCATCATTCTCGCCGAGGCCAATGTCGTGCCAAAGGAAAACCTTGAATATTTCGGCAATGACGGCGACCGAATGCAGATGATGTTCAATTTCCATGTCAACCAAGCGCTATTCTATGCAATGGCAAGTGCTGATACTCGACCGCTCGTCAAAGCGATGCGTGACACTGGAGACCTGCCGAAGACCGGGCAGTGGGGCGTCTTCTTGAGGAACCACGACGAACTTGATCTCGGCCGCCTCACGGAAAGTCAGCGGCAAACGGTGTTTTCCGCGTTCGGGCCAGAGAAGGGCATGCAGCTATACGATCGCGGCATTCGGCGCAGGCTTGCGCCCATGCTTGGGGGAGACGTCCGTCGGCTCAAGCTGGCGTACAGCCTAATGTATTCGCTGCCTGGCACACCCGTCCTCCGATATGGCGACGAAATCGGAATGGGCGATGACCTGACGCTTCCCGAGCGGAATTGCGCGCGCACCCCGATGCAGTGGTCCAACGAACCGCAAGGAGGTTTCACCAAAGGCGAGAAGCCGGTCCTACCGGTGATTTCCGATGGGCCATATGGATACGATCACGTCAATGTCGCGTTTCAGCGCCGAGACAGCGAATCCATGCTGAACTGGACCGAGCGGATGATCCGCATGCGGAAAGAGGCACCGGAGATCGGCTGGGGCGAATTCGCAGTCATCGACTGCGGTGATCCCGGTGTCCTGATCCTGCGTTACGAATGGAGGAGGAACGTATTGGCGATTATCCACAGCTTCCACGACAAGCCTGTCGAGATCAGTTTCCGGATCGAAGACAACGAGGACGCGTCGGTGCTGATCGACATTCTCGACGGCCACGATAGCCATATCGACCAAGGCGGAAAGCATCGAATGGTGCTCGAGCCGTACGGCTTCCGTTGGTATCGATCCGGCGGCCTGGACTACCTTTTGAAGCGTAGCGAAGTGTAAAGAGCGTCGACGGACGCGCATAACACGATTACGATCATAGCCGAAGACGAAAGCAATCGCCCGATGACCTTGATCGCCGCTGATCGGCTATTCGGATTTTCGTGTGGACACGCCTTCTTTTGAGAACACCGCCACGTTGTAACTAGAGATTCCGAACTACTGCCAAAAGGAATAGCCATCGAGGTGTTTGCGCTGGCTCTAAGGTTTCGCGTAGCATCACGGGATTCAGGGGGCGATAGCGGTCGCGCCTTCGCCAAAGCCGCCGGCAAACCTCTCCCGCTTTATGAGCCATATTTTTTTGGTCTCGACCAGACCGGAGGTTAGCGGGAATCCGGTTGGCTTTCGGATGGCCGTTCCTATGTTTGATGAAGCCGAGTCCCAAGTGATCGCGACGACCACCGGGTCGGGCGGCGAAGGCAAGGTTTTACAAAAGGAGCGTCCGGTGAACTCGATCGAGCAACTGTGGGAGTGGCGGCAAACCATTGCGGATCTCTACTGTAATATCCGAACGAGCGAAGACCCCGCGATCGCCTGGCAAACGTGGTGCGACACCCGTTCCCAACTGTTCCGGGGGCATCCCCAATCACCCATCGAGGCCCAGGACCGACAAGGTTATCAGGGGCCCGCAATGTTTCCCTATGATCCTTCGCTGCGCCTGACTGTTCGCCTCGAGGAGACACGCGAGGAGCGGATCACCGTTGCGACGGGCGCTGATGGCGAGTTGACCATGCGCGCCTTCGCACGTACCGGCGGGTTACAGGATGTGCTCGGAGGAGAACTGACGCTTTACTGGATCGAGGGCTACGGCGGCGGCGTATTCCTACCTTTCACTGACGCCACCTCAGGCAACGAAACTTACGGAGGCGGGCGCTACCTTCTCGATACGATCAAGGGCGCAGACCTCGGTACGTTGCGCCCGGACGGAAGCGCCATTCTCGACTTCAACTTTGCTTATTTCCCGTCCTGCTCGTACTCCAGCCGTTACGTCTGCCCACTGGCACCGTCGGGCAATCGCCTAAGAGGCGCGGTGCGGGGCGGGGAGCGTTGGGGGTAGGGTCCGGAAACAGGTCATGCGAAAAGGTAGCAGACTGCGACAGACGCTATTGGGGCGACGAGCGCGCGCGCTCTCGGGGGCATCAGACGACGTTGCTAGAACACAACGGGACCACCACACCGTGATCCCCTGGGAGCCGAGCCCCGTATCGCGTTACCTCCCTGAACAACCACGGGGAACCGAGATGAATAAGCTGTAACGCGTCGTAGAATATGAGATGCTCATCCGCCTCTTCTTGGCAGACGTGCTCGATATCGACGCGGTTTTCACCGATGTCGATATGCCGGGTGGACTGAGCGGCATTGACCTCGCGAAGATGCTGGTTAGCACGATCCCCGCGTTGGCGTCGCGGTGACGTCATAAAGGGTGGATGTTTCACGGATCGACCTACCTGCGGATGCACGGTTCCAGCCAAGTCCTACAATCGATGATGGCATTGAGCGTCATTCAAGCGACCACCGTTGTCCGCGCTGACAGAACGTCTTGATCTCAGTCGATCGACTGCCGCCCGCCCTGAACGGTTGAAGGTCGGAGGATTGCCTCTTACCATGTCAGCGTATGCTTGCTTGCCTTCCGTGTGAACGACCATCAGCGATCCCGGCTCCCAGGTGACTGTGGTGTAGAGATCAGTTCTGCGGCGGTATTCGGTGAGACCAAAGTCAATCATCTGCAAGTCGACCAAGCGGCCAGCAATTGCTGAGGCCCAGAAGCGTGGCTTGGCGACGAGCAAACAGGTTGCGAATGTCATATACGACGCTGCGACTGACGGTATCGACAGGCTCCGTTACGTGGCTACCGAGGACATCAGGCCCCTCGTGGAGAAGCGGCGCGGTAGCTCAGACGAAGAGGATATGGCTTTCACGCCGGAACGGATGACGCCAAGGCTCTAGCCGTCGTTAGTTATCTCGCCAGCGCTCCGCCAGTAGTGGTCGATAATATGCTGACCGTTGTTGACAATGCGCTGGCCGATCTCGGCATCGCCGCCCTTTAAAGTGTCGGGATCTCCCCCGCTCAAGCTCACGAACATGACCTGCTGGACCGTGAACTTAAAATAGTCGGCGCTTGTTGGCTCGAACGCCAGTCCGGCCTCTCTAAATCTGTCCGCGACCTCCGCGGCAGCTTCATTGATAGCCGCGAAAACCTTGTCGAGCATCGCGCGCTCTGCGGCGTCCTTGATCTCAATGTATTTTCGCTCTTCGGGCGTTGGGACTGGGCAGGATTTGTCGGACATCGGCAACTCCGGACTTGGTTTCGGTTAGTTAGCTTTCCACTATCGATGGGCGATATTGCGACAAAATTGTACGCCGAGACTCGATCCGTTTCACTTTTTGCCCTCCAATGTATGAAGATTCCCAAACGAGCGCGTTGACCATGACGTTACGGCAGAGTTCAGAGTCTTTTCTGAGGTTGGGCAATTTGTGAGACCGTACCATGTCAAAATTAATTGGCGGCATCGACCGATAAGCGTATGTTTGTTCGTCGGCTGGAATGCAATGGCAACGGCCGCTTGGGAGTTGATACGAGCTCTCGCCCCTCTAACAAGGAGGGCGATCTATGTCGGAGCTATTCCGCGCGATTTCGTTCAGTGATGACGTGACACCGGTATTTGAGGCCATGGCTGAGTGGTGTGAAACTCACCGCGTCAGTCCGAACAGCCAGGAGGGATGCTCGTTGGTATCGCGCCTCTTCGACCTTTTGCAGGCCGGATATACAACCAAAAGCGAGTTGCTGGCTGCGTTGGGCGAAGCGCGTCAAACTTAGTGGTTCGCACGATCCCGACGCACGACACTGTATTTCCGCTGATCATGGGACGAAAAAATGAAACAGTCGGCTGTTGATCTCATCCTCCGGGGAGACAGATACATCGTTCGGGTGACCGAGCTGGGCAAGGTCACCGAGCAGGATTTTTCAGGCATTCATTTTGCACTTTCGTGGGCATCAGGCCAAAGCGTTCGCCTTGGCTTGAAGACGCCCAATCCCCCGGCTTTCAATTCCGAAGCGTAGTTGTAGAGTGCCGAAACCGACCAAGATTATCTTTCTAAGGCACTGTTTACTTGCGACAGAATTCTGTGGCAGCACCGCAGGGGCATACAGCCTCATGCGGTCTCAAGCTGCACGTTGACGGCTCTGGGGCCCTTACCCCTCTTGTCAGGCTCCGTATCGAACGAAACCTTCTGACCATCGCGCAGGGATTGGATGCCGGACGCCTGAAGCGCGGAGATGTGGACGAAGATATCCGCTCCGCCGCCATCCGGGGTGAGGAAGCCGAACCCCTTGTCCATGTTGAAAAATTTGACTGTACCTGTTGCCATTTTTGTTCCCCTTGGCATTTTTACGGGCAGCAACATGCAATGGCTTTTGGAAGCCTGCAACCATAAAAACAACGTCAGCAGCAAACGACATCGGATCGTCGTTTGATCCAGCGATCAAGCGGAAGCGATCCTTGTTCACCGCCTATCGGGCTCCAGTCTGCGATAGCGGAGAGTGGAATTCGGATATCCCTCGCGTTGAGCCGAACAGTCAGCACAACGCCGTCGCAATCGATCGGTTCTACGATCAACGCACGACATGGTATCTATGACAATTTGCATCGCGCAGCTCCAAGTTTATGAGCTACATCTTATGCAAGCAACCTTGCTACAGGCAGGGCTGATGACGGGCAGCTGGCCGGGAAGGCTACGGCGACAGCCTTGCTGAAAGGTAGGGCTTAGAGCGCCGTAGCATATGGAGGGTCGGGTCCTATCATTGCGAGCGGTCACACATCTCCTCATCGGGCTGCTGGCTCGCCGTCAAAAACCCGTGAACAAACCTCGACGGGCATGAAACGTGACCTAACTCGTCGGATGTTCAGGAGGAGAATATGCGGGTTTTGATTGTTGAAGATGAGGCGCTCATTGCTATGGAGCTTGAGCGGATTGTTACGGACGCTGGGCATTCTACGGTTGGTCCAGTTTCCACAGTGGAACAGGCGCTCGCTCACGCCCCTCGTGTCGAGGCCGCTTTGGTCGACCTTGGTCTAGCGGATGGGTTGAGTGGAGCCGCCTTGGCCAGAAGGTTGATCGACCGCTATGGACCGAAAGTGATCTTCGTGACCGGAACGCCCCGAGAGGTCGGTCACGGTCTTGACGGCGCAGTCGACGTGATCGGGAAGCCGTTTTCCGACGAGCGAATTCTCCAGAGCTTGGCGAAGGCAGACACGAAGTCAAAGACGGCTTTGAACGTCGCTGCAGACTGGTAGACCGCGTCTTGGGGCTTCTGAAGCCAGATATGCACGGCGATTTGCCTTCTACGCGGTGCGGCTGAATTGGGCCGCACCGACCAACGCGACCACCCTCAGTTCAAGCTTCCACATATTGATGGCGTCCAAAGTGGACTCGTGGATTGCGATGCCGTTCCCTCGATATCCATTTGCATGGTTGCAACAAGCTAGTCAGGCGGCATGATGGATGGCAGATCTTGCGCGGCCAAGGCCTCTATGAGTTTAGCTTCCGTGGAAAGACCGCTGCGGGTCTGCCGGTTGTGTCGGTCCAACGTCAAGAGGTATCTCCGCATCATCATGTTAAGTCCATATTTTTGTCGAGCGGGCTGACTAATCGGGGGACGACGTGAAGTGAAGACCAAGTCGATACTGGTTTGCTCGCGAAGCGGCTTGCTAATTCCTCGGTTGTGAACTCATAAACCGGTGCATTGGCGCTGTCCTGTTTCTCAGGGGGGCCCCATAAACCTGTCCGCTCAGGATCGGCCGCTCGACACTGGCAATTCCACACGGGAATCCGAATAGCCCAGAATTCAAGGAAAAAAATAGCGCCGCTGGGAGGTGGCGCTGAATTGTGCTCGGGAATTGAGCATAGGAGCGGACAAGACAACGAAGAGGGAAGTCATCATGCCCACGACGCATTTAGTGCGTGTTTTGGTATTGCCAAGGTGTCCGCCACGCCTTTCGCTCCAAAGAACTCCGATTTTTATCGGTGAGGAGTCTGGAAATCTGACACAGTCACATCGACATCTGGCATTCAACCCCTATTTCGTCAAAGATATGAGTGGTTGGAGATGAGATGCATATCGACATCGACGGCGCGTGCCAGTGTGGACAGGTCAAGTCGCTAAGGTCCAAGCCCAGGACGTCACGATTTGCCATTGTAACGACTGCCAGCGGCTTACGGGTGCGGCGTACCGCGTGACCGTAACGGCCCTACGTGAGAACTTCCGCCTAACTTCTGGCCATCCAACGCTGTACGTGAAGACCGCCGCTAACGGCCGCAGAAGAATGCAATACTTTTGCTCCAACTGCGGCTCGCCGATCTATACGAGCGGCGAACTCGAGGATGCCAATCAGGTTGGAATCCGGCTTGGGACCATAACGCAGCGGCAAGATCTCGGACCACGCGCACAGTTTTGGTGCTCATCGGAGCTTTCTTGGGCCCAAGATATTCGGTCCTTGCCTCGGTACAGCGGTGATTAAATCCGAGGTTTGCACTTGCGGCGAAGGTACGGTGGGCTAGCATCGTCCCGATGCATGGCCAATGCGATCTGTTTCGGGGTCTAACGTCCAGAAAGGGAAGTGGGCGCGGTATCCGTCCGGCGGCGGCGAGCAGCCTGAACGGTGCCAGCAATGCCTTGGTGTCCAACGGCGCTCATTTCGGAGCCAATCTTGCAACGGGATCAAACTCCTTGGTCATGGAGAAGCTGAAGCGGGTCATCTTCTCGTCGGACAGAACTCCCAACGTCCCTCCGTGGGCACGGGCAATTTCTGAAGCAATAAAGAGGCCCAACCCCAACCCCTGACCCTTCGAACCCTCTGCTCTTTCAAAAGGTTGGAAAAGCTTATTGAGAGATTGCTGCGGAATTGGCTCGCCACGATTTTCGACGCTTAACTCGAATTTGTCATCCGTGGTGATTGCCTTCACCCGCACGGGATGGTCTGGTGCACCGTGCGTTAGGGCGTTTCCAAGGAGATTGGAGAACATCTGTCCTATTCGCGCATGGTCGATCCGAAGCGGAGCTTCGATCTCCAGGCACATCTCGATCGCTCTTTCGGGATGCGCGATTTTGAACTCCTGAACGACGTGCTCGATCGTGTCCTCAATGGTTCGGTCGGGATCGAAGTCAAGATTGATCCCGCCGCCGAGCCTCGCGCGCGCCAGGTCCATGACATTGTCTACCAGTCCCGCCATGCGCACCAGGCTTGCCTTCATCATGCGTAAGAGTTGTGGCGACTTATCGGTCCAGCCATGACGTAGAAGCCGATTGATCCCGGCGTCCACGCCGGCGATCGGGTTGCGAAGATCGTGGCCGAGCACGGCGATGAATTGTTCCCGAACCTCGGATTGCTTTCTTTCGTGGTCAAGATCAATTTTTGCGGCATCTAGCCTGTCACTGGCGTCAAGATGGTAGGCGATCAGTTCTGCGAACAGCTTAAAGGTCCCTATTGTCTCGGGGTTGTTGACCTTCGCTGTCTTGGAGTGGATAGCGCACAGAGTGCCGAAGAAAGTTCCGTCGGGAAGGATGATCGGCACCGAGATGTAGCTTTGGAGGCCGTAGATCCGCGGTGTGTGGTGGTCACTGTAGATCGGGTCTTCAGCCACATCGTCGATGGCGACGACTTCATGATGCTGCCGGATCTCATGACAGAGAGTGGTCTCCACCTTCAACTCACCACCCGCCGGCAGCCCGAAATCGACATTGTCCAAGACCTGACATGCGATCCATCGCTCTTCCGTGACGCGGGCTACGGCAGCAAACCCCATTCCGGTCGAGCGGCAAACGACATCGAGTATCGATGGAACCGCGGAAATTCGCTGGACTTTATCGATGTCTTTTTGGAAGTCTTCGTTCACCTGCCCGCCCCAACACTAATAATACTGCGAATATGGTGTTCCCCAACAGTTTTGAAAGCGCTCGTATGTAGGGTTTCTGCGCGGGTTTCACTGAATTTGAGACGACCTGAGGCTTGTTCGGCAGCAAGGGTCCACTTTCATCCAGTGGCGAGCAAAACCGTCGCATCGTGCGTGGATGTTGAGCGGCCCAGAGCTTCAAGCTCACGGAACGCCGCAGACAGTGACCTCAGGTTCGATAATGCCGTCCTTCGATTATAGTCATCAAACTATGGAACTCCCTTGCGGTCTGGTAGTTCGCACTACGGGGAGGATCCGGTGATCCAAGTATTAGTCGTTGAAGACGAGCCGCTTCTTTTGATGATGGCGCTGGACCTTGTCGAAGATATTGGTTTCGAGGTTTTCGAAGCAACCAACGCGGATGACGCTCTTCGGCTATTGGAAGCGGAGCCTGGTATTCGAATAATTTGGACGGATATCGACATCCCCGGCTCGATGAATGGCCTCGTGTTCGCAACAGCCGTGCGTGAACGATATCCGCCGATCGAGATACTTGTTGTATCCGCGATGGCGAAGCCGCTCCTCCACCAGATGCCGGAGCGCGGAATTTTCTTCACAAAGCCATACAATCGGAAGCAGTTGGCTCAAACCTTGATCGGGCTCGCCGCATAACCGCCGCTCGCTTGCATCAAAGGCAGCGGAAATCGAACGCACTTACAGATACAGTCATACGGGGCTGCGCTGATCGAGCTTGGCTTCAAAAGTCTTCGGAGTCAGCGACTGCCTGGCAGGCTCTGGCTCTGCCGTAAGTCGTCGATCGACTGGCTTTGCGACATCCGTTCGTTAGCATTGCGGTCGCCCTCTGACACGTCGCGTTGGTGGCCGGTCGGGATAATGTCGTCGACAACGTCGCTCGAAACGTCTTCAGCCAGATCGTATCCGCGAACCCTTGGCGAAGTCGCTTTGGAACTCCTGCTGTATCGGCCGATGCCGGTCGCGCTGCCTGCGGTCGCATCAGCCTGGAACACGTCCTCCTTGGACGCTACAGCCTGCTGGTTATATCCGCCGGCCGACCAGCCTTCGGCGCGCCACAGGTCGGCCCGCTCGTCCATGTCGATCGATCCCTCGTCGTCAAGTATGTCGTGCGCCGTGTCGTAGTTGCTGTCGTCGACCGAAGCAGAGACGAGAAAGCCGCCGCGACGAAGGCCCTCGGCAAAGACGTCGCGGTCATTGTCGGGAAAGAACCAGTCGGCCAGCCCGGCCCAGAACCCGGAACCTTCCCTTTCGCTTGCAACGTTTTCGCCGTTAGCCTCGTAGCCCGGCATTAGACGGACGTCGGCAACGCCTGCCGACCTCAGCTTTTCGATGGCAGTCTCGGCGTTGCCCCGGCTGTCAAAGAATGCAGTCAAAGTACTTTTGGCCAGGTCACCCGCGTATACGGGCGCGCTTTCGTTGTAAACGTTGGTCATGAATGCTCCTCCTCTTTTGGTTAGGAGCGAACGAGCACGCGCGTTGAATGTTCCGTCTTCAACCGGAGCCAGACGATAACTCGCCGTAATGGCGCCATAGCCTGTAAAAATGGTCGCCGGCAGCTTTCGTCCTCCGACGTCTCGCGTGCTAATCGTCCTCAACGATATCTCACTCCTCGTCGGCCACCGACTTCTCCGAAGGATCACATCGAGGGTGACTGGACGCAGCCCTTGTGCGCCAACTCCGACGTCGATTGGCGGGGAAGGGGCTTCAACCGCCCATGTGAGTGGCCGAGCAGATCTATAGACTGCTTTCCGATCTGCTTCCATGTCCGGAAAGCATAGTGGCAAAGGATCAGGTGGTGACCGCCCTGCTGGAGCTCGGCATAGTGTTGCGCGCTATCCCCTTCTCGCGACTGCGGCGTCGTCTCAGGATCGTTGTTGCCGACGGTCAGGTGCTTGCCGCCGTTGAACTTCCTTAGGAGTTAGTTGCAAACTGCGGGCCTTCGCCGACACGACGTCTCCAAGATGCCAGGCCTCGTCGGACCCGACCCTCTCATTCCAGTTCCGGATGTGCGCTGCGTCGTGTTCCTCCATGTTGGAGAGAGGCCTTCGATCCAGACGGAGGACACCCGGATCGCCGAAATGTGTGTCGCCGGTGAAAAACATCATCCGCACTATTTGGCACTCTGAGTTCGGACGTCGACAGCAGCCCATGTTGGTTCTGACGCAGCAAGCGCGCTGTAAAACAGACCGCAGTATCTAGGTAGCGCACGAGCCGTTACACCAACAGGTTTGCGCGCACAAAGATGTTTGCAGTTCGAATGTATCTTCATCCGCTGTCGTTGCGTCAAAGTAGGGCCGTCAGAGCGGCCGCCGGTCCTAGCAGTGCAGACGCTACCCACAGCCTCTGTCGTCGTACGGTGCCGGACCAAACCTCGCATAGTAAACCTTGGTTAAGTTTCATTAGCAATGCTGAATATGCGCTTTGCAACGGAGGTTTATATGTCGCAGGTTCATCTGATTGATCATCTCGAAGCAGCCAAAAAACTCGCTGAACTCAGCGATCAACCGTTTGTCGTCTACCTTATCAAAATGGCAAAGGACGCCGCTATCAAAGCGGAGGCCGAGCGGAGGCGGGTAGCCTAAGCCGGGCTTTACTTTGCGGGCCAGTTCCACTGAGGTTCGTATGGTCTGCGTGAGGCGGCGTAGTGTCCTGTGTCATCGCACTCAACATTGTCACCCGACATCCGGTGCCGATGTGAGATCGCCAAAGTGCCATCAAGACAATTGCAAACTCCATTGGGCATTATGCTCGAATGCTGAAGTATCGCATCCGATATTGACAGCCTCGAATCTACAAACGACAACGAAATTGCCAAACAGGGAGATACGCCAATGGCCGACGAAAACAATCCAAGCATTGCTCCAGACACAGCCGCTGTAGCGCCGGAAGCCCCAGCAAAGAAGAAACGTGCACCGCGTGTCAAAAAGGCGGATGCGAAGGCAGCTGCAACGACTGCGGAGCCAGTTAAGAAAAACCGCGGTGGTCGTCCCAAGCGCACCGAGGTTGCCGCATCGCCGGCAGCTGCCAGCGCCACAGCGACCCGCGGTAAGCGCACAGCAGCAAGCCCAACGACAGGCAAACGCGGGCCAAACCGTTCTGCGAAGCCAACAGCGGCCACATCTCCTCTGGCAGACGACTTCGCGGAACTTCTCCAGCTCGAGGAAGAAAATCAGCGCCTCCGCAAATCGCTGGCAGAAAAGCTTCGCGGTGAGAACGCTGATCTTCGCAGCCGTCTTGGACTGAAGTGATCGCCTATCGATGGCGGATGGTTTGCTTCGCATCCGCCATCGGTTAAAGTCCATGTAGAGAATCGTTCGCCCGATCGGACTTTCTGATCCGGTCTCTGCGCCGCGTATATTGGCGCGTCAAGCGAGAGGGAACGTCTATGTCGCCATGGAACATTATCTCCAAATTTAGGTCTAAGGCCCCGGCTCAAGCTGCAAAACCAGCCCAAGAGCCGGCAATTCCCCCTCGCGAAGAGGCCTCGCCGAGCGTTGTCTCCGACGAGGTGAGGATCACACAGGCCGCCCCGGTTGCAGATGCGATGGTACCCGAGCATGAGCGCGTCGTCGTCAGGGTCTCGGCCCACCACGTATCCTCCGAAAACTCTGCGGTGACTGAACAGCTGACGCACACCGAGATAGCGGAAGAGCCCGGAGATGCGCATCAAGTTTCCGAGGATGCGCTAACGATCAGCAATGCTCGACCTACCTACGATCTTCGAACTAAGAAGAAAGCGGCCAAGGCGTCTCGGGTCTCCTTGAAGTCCGCAGGGGCCAAAGCCCCAGCCAAACTGGTTGAGCCGCCGCCACGTGACGAGCGGGGGGAATATGTCACCGCAGCGTTCAGCTTGGATGATGATATCAAACAGCTCAGGGCCACACTTGCCGAAAAACTGGAAACACAGAACGACCAATTGAGAGACATGCTCTCCCGCTTCGATGGCAGATAAGTGTCGCGTCTCGTCTCAATCAATCCTGGCTCAATAGATTGATGCAGAGCTACGCTGACGATCGGCTAGGCAGGAGGCGCTGTTTGATGCGGGATGTCTTGTCGACCTCAAGTGAAAGAGCTGATGACAGACTTTCGGTGTGCCTTTTCCAGGGATAGAGGGCTCCGTCGAGCGGCTTGCTGGTCGTCGTGGTGACTGCGGACGTTGGATTGTTGCTAGGTGCCAATCTCCTCCGGATCAGGGACGGTGTTTGCAAGGATGTCGTGAATGCTCTTTCGCTGCTTTAGCGACAGATTGGGATTGTCATCGACTACTCTTTCGACAGCGGCCTTCAATTTTTGTGCCGTCTTTACGAGACGCAGCTCTGCTGTCACGAGTTTTTCAGGCGCCTGTTGCATCGGGATGCTGCCCTTCGAAGCGAGATCAACAGTGCGGGTCCTTCTCGGCGTTATCGAAGGAGACGCTTCTTTGTCGGTTGCTTGTGAAAGTTCAGGCTTTTCAAGGTTTTCGGTCGGGGACTGTTCGTAGTCCTGCAGCACAGCCGGCACCATCGGCATCGTTGTAAGTTCGACCTCAGGAATTTCGACCATGCGATACGGAGCAGCAGCAGCGGTTTTGAACGGTTCGACCTTGTAGTAGCGGATCTTTTTGGTCTGGATTGGCCGTTGACCTTCGACCAGCAGGATCGCGTTCTTCTCCGGCATTTGTCTGATCTCCTGCGGCATCATCAGGTCGCGCTCGCGAATCTGCTCGACCTTGGTGCGGCGCGGAAGCCCCATCAACTCGACCGTCCTCGATTCTGACTGATAGCGGATCGTCCGCTTCCCAAGTGCACGAGAGGTATAATCGGCGGTTGCCTGGTCGTTGGCGCCGAGGATGAGTTGAAGGCCGCAATTGCCGAGCAGCGAGTGCCGCGCGGTTTCACCGTAGATTTCGTCGATATTCTTCAGGTCCTGAATGATGAAGGCTAGCTTGATATTGTAGCCCGCGACATAGGGCAGTTTGTTGAGAATCTCGTCCATTCGTTTCAACTGCCGGAATTCGTCGAGAAGGAAGTAGACGGGCAGGGCAGCCGGATTATGTTCGCGGGTCAGGAGATCCATGATCTGCTGAACGAAGAGTGTCAGCAGTGGTCGAAGGATGGTCATATCGGTGATGTTGGGTGCGAGATAGATTGTGACCGGTCGCCGCTGCAGAGAGGCGATGTCGATGTCGGTGATACTGGTGGCCGCGACCACGCGCTCGTTGCGGAACGGAGCCAGCGCCTTCTGGATATCGAGGAGCGCCGAGCGCGCAGCGCGTTCGTTGAGTGAGATGTAGGCATTGAAGCTATCAACCGTGAAGCGTGACAGATCCGTTTCATTCTCTTTGATAAGCTTCATCAGGGCCCGGAGATCGACGCCGGCATTGAAGAAAGCATTCACTTCGCCGAAATTGCGCCGATTGTGATAGTGGCGGCTCTCCAGGATGTAACTGATTATACCCGCAATGACCTGCTGGGCCGTGCCCTGCCAGACGGCATTTTCCGATCCGACCGTCTCCGGTATCAAGATCGCTGACATATTCTGGATATCGATCGTACGGCTGCCGCGATCGGACCGGACGAAGTCGAGCGGATTCCAGCGATGCGTTTTCGGCGACCCTGGCGAAAACAGAAATACCTGATGCCCTCGCGATTTCCGGTATCCGGCCGTCAGTTCGAAAATTTCGCCCTTGAGATCCGTGACGATCATCGAGCCTGGAAACATCAGCGCATTCGGGATGACATAGCCGACACCCTTGCCGGAGCGGGTCGGTCCGATGATCAGGTGGTGACGATCGTCCTTTCGCCTCAAGATACTGCTACCGTAGGCGCCGAGGACATGGCCATCCTTGCGGAACCAGCCTGAGCGCCGCAGGGTAGCCATATCCTGAAACGCCGCGTCTCCCAACGGATTGGATGGTCGTCGAAGTCCGAACATCGCGGCTGCGACAGCGGCAGCCAATGCCGGGATCGCGGCCGCGCAGGCGACCAGTTGAAGCGGCCGGTTGCCGATATAAGCGGCAAATTGCTGAAACGGGACGAGCGGGTTGGTCGTCGTCATCATATGGAGGACGCGCCCATCCTTCCAAACGACTTGCAAAATCAGCGAATAGGCAAGCATCCAGACTGCGACTGCGAGCAAAGCGCAGAAGAACAGGTAGACGGCGGCATATTCCCGGCTCATGCTGTCCGCCTTGCGTAGAAGATCTCGGAGACGCCTCTTCGCCCGCCGTCGCGCCGTAACTGAATAACGATCGGGATGACCATGCGGATGTAGGACATCAGATCCTGCTTGGAGTAGCCGGAGGACATGCCGGCCTGCATCATCATCATCGCGAGTTGCTCGTATGCGCCGGTTGGCGTATCGGCATGAACCGTCGACATGCTTCCAGATTCTGTTGACGTCACCGAAGGTGATCCTTTGCCGGGCAGCTGCTGAGCACCATCGCTGAGGAGAACGAACCGGAGTAATCGGAGATGTCCGGCTTAGCCGGCGATCGTCAATCGCGCGCAGTTGCCGCTCTTGACCAGCCTTGTACCATATTGGTTGGAACGGTCGGCCAGGTCGTCGAGGATTTCGCCGGCGAGCCAGCCTTCGGCAAGCACGGGATAGGGAAGACGCGCTGCTGTTCTGTCATCTAGCGCATCCGGCCCGCCGACCGCGATTGGGTCGAGATCGATGCCCTCAAGGTTTCCTTCGCCGTCAAAATGGCAGGTTGCAATCACGCTCTTCCAGACGTCGCGCGGGTTCCACTCGTCATCATCATGCGACGTATGGAACAGGAAATTGCCGAGCCCATAGAAGATCGGCGCGTTCTTATAGATCTCGACCCCCTGGAGAACCGGCGCGCCGTGGCTGACGAACATGCGCGCACCGGCATCGATACAGATGCGTGCGAAATCCTGAACCCATCCCGGCGTTCGCAACCAGTCTGGCTCCCAATGATGGTGATGCAGATAGGCAATGACAAACAGGCCCTGTGCCGTCGCCTTGCGGATCGCAGAGAGCTGGCGGATCGCGCTTTTCGGATCGACAGTGACCCGACGGTGCGTACTCCGGCCCTGTCTGAAGACTGTTCCGAAGAAGTCGGTTTCATTTGTGCCGTCGGTTTGGGGAGGATCGTTAGGCTGGGCATAGTTGGCAAGCTCCAGCTGCGTCGTTCCGACCTGGCGCTGCAGGTGCTGAAGCACCGCAAAGGCGCGCTCGTCGACATCGAACCGGCGCTCCACCTTGAGCTCGTTCACGCCAGGGCGCGCCGGACGAGTGCCTTTGGCGTCGGCGGCGTACATGAATGCGGGGCCGGGGCCCGCATCCATGGCGACCAGCCCAATTGCGCGACCCGCAGCATTGCCCTTCCCGGGTGCTTCGGCAGACTGCAAATCCTGGCCGGTGCCTGCGTGAATGAACCCAAGCCGTGTTGCCTCCTCCATAGTCGAAAGAATACCGGGTGGCCCAAGATCGAAGGCGTGATTGTTTGCCAGTGACAGGGCCGAGAATCCCATGCTCTTCAGGCAGTCGAGCACCACGGGTTCGGCATAGCCGAAATAGGAGCCTTTCAGTGGCCAGCCACCGTGGCTTCCAAGGACTGTCATCTCGAAATTGGTGAAGGCAAGATCGGCACGCCGGATCAAAGCTATGACGGCGTCGAGGCGGCTGTCGGCCACGCCGCGAAGATCCTGGTGGATGAGAGATTGGCCGGTGGCCACGACGGAAAACGGAGAGGTCATAGTAACTCCTTGAGAAAGTGCCGCTTCGCCTTTCGACGAAGCGGCCGGAAGGATGTCCGGATTCAGGGGGTGGGGGAGACATCCATTCCGAACCATTGCAGGCTGAGTCGCTTCAACGTGCCGTCGGCCTTGGCCTCGGTAATCGCCCGATCGAGACGTGCGGCAAGATCGGTATCCGCCTTGCGAAGGCCGATGCCGACACCCGGGCCCCACGGCCCACCCGACAGTTCCGGTCCGTAGAATGCGGCTTGCCTGCCGCCATCGCTGTCCAGAAACGCCTTCCACGTGAAATAGTCCGCGAGCCCGCCATCGATGCGTCCGGCAGCAAGGTCGAGCTGGAGATTGTCCTGTGAGTCGTAACTGCGTATCTCTGCACTGGAGCCGACCAGTTCCTTGAGCACGATCTCGGAATTGGACGAGCGCAGCACGCCGAGCGTCTTGCCTTTCAGAGCCAGTTTCAACCCATCAAGGACGCGCTGCTTGTTGGCGGTGATCTCCGTTAGATCAAGCTTTTGGGTGATGTCAGTTGCCGGGAGCCCGATCTCGCTCCGCATGACGATCTGATTGAAGCCTCCAGCATAGGGCTGCGAGAAGGCGATCGACTTTTTTCTCTTCTCGGTTATCGCCATGCCGGACATGATCGCGTCGAACTTGCCGACGGTGAGCGCCGGGATGATCCCGTCCCAGTCCTGGGCGACGAAGCGGCATTCGAGTTTCACACGGCGGCACAGATCCTTGCCGACATCGATATCAAAGCCGACCAGCTCGCCATTGGCGCTGATCGAGTTCCAGGGCGGCGATGCACCCTCCGAGCCGATGGCTAGGGTTGCGGCATTGGCGGCGAGCGCGACGGTGACGTTAAGCACCAGGGCGATGCTGGTGAGTGTAAGCTTTCTCATACAGTTCCCTTCCTTTGGTTGGTCGATGGTCTTACCGGTTGCCGGATCAGTGGCGCACGATTGGGTTGAGGCCGCGCTCTATGGCTCGAGCAAGCCAGGTGATGCTGAGGGTTGTGGCAAGGTAGATCGCACCGGCGACGACGAAGACCTCGTAGGGTGCGAAGGTTGCAGAGACGAGTTGCCGTGAGAGGCCGGTAACCTCAAGAATGGTGATGGTGCTCGCAACCGAGGTTGCTTTCAGCATTCCGATCACCTCGTTGGTATAGGCGGGAAATACTGTGCGGATCATCAGTGGGTAGGTCACGAAACAGAGCGTCTGCAGACGCGTAAGGCCGAGTGCCTTGGCGGCCTCGATGGGACCTTTCGGAACTGCCAGGAAGCCACCGCGGAAAATCTCGGTCGTGTGGGCGGCACTGTTCAGCGTGAACGCTATCAGAGCGCACCAGAGGGGTTCACGGAAGACTGGCCAGAGAAAGCTATCGCGGACTAGAGCAAGCTGCCCGAGGCCGTAATAGATCAGGAAGAGCTGGACCATCAGTGGTGTGCCCCGGAATATATAGGTATAGCCGAGCACGATTGACGAACTCAGGGTGCCCTTGGCAGTGCGCACGAGTGCAAGAGGAAGCGAGACGATGAACGCTACAAGGAGCGGCACGATCGTCAGCCCTGCCGTCAGGACCAGACCGGTCGGAAGCAGCATGATTGCCTCGCGAAACGCATCGAGATTCATCGCTGCCTGCCCCGGTAGTCGAACTTTCTTTCCAGGATCGTGAAGGATAAAAGCGCGATACTTGTCAGCGCCAGATAAATGGCCGAGGCAGCAAGAAAATAGGGCAGGGGTGCACGGTTGGATCCGGCGCCGACATAAGCGACGCGCATGATGTCGCTGAGGCCGACAATGGACACAAGCGCGGTATCCTTGATGAGCGAGATGCAAAGATTGCCATAGGCTGGCAATGCGAGAGGAAGCATCTGGGGAACGATGACCAGCATCCAGCGGTGCAGGCGCGGCAGGCCGAGAGCGAGGGCCGCTTCCGTCTGCCCTCGCGGAATAGCCATAATTGCGCCTCTGAAAATCTCGGCGGCGTAGCCGCCAAAGACGATCGTCAGCGCAGCCGCGCCGGCCGCAAAGGCATTCACCTCCACATAGCGTCCAGCGATAGCGCTAAGACCGGCCGTGCCGCCAAAAAAGACGACCAGAATGATGAGCAGCTCCGGTACGCCGCGGATGACGGAAACATATCCGGCAGCGAGTTGACGAAGCGTCGCGGAACGTGACAGCGAGGTGCCAGCGGCGGTCAGCCCGATAAAGGTTCCAAAGCAAGCGCTGACGAAAAATACAGATAAAGTCACAAGTATCCCGATACTGAAATCAGAATAGCGCATGATTAGTTCTCCAAGGCAGGAAGCGCCAGTTGATTCTATACAAATAGGATTGGCAAACTATAAAGATTATTTCTCGTTAAAACGCCTGCGTAAACCGGGGCGCGACATTTTATCGAGCAATAACCTTTGATTGCTGACCTTATGTTTGAAAATATACTTTACAAAATGGAGGTCAATTTATAAGCTGCGATTAAAACCGATAAGTAAACCTTATCGAGATGACCTCACGTCATGGGAGCAGCTATGTGGAGATACTGAGTTCCGGTCTGAAGCTGCGTCATCTACAGGTATTGCGCCAGGTCATGAAGGCTGGGTCAGAGCGATCGGCGGCCCGCAATCTGCGCATCAGCCAGCCGGCAGTCAGCCAAAACCTCCGCCAGTTGGAAGCGATTGTTGGTTTTCCACTCTTCATCAGGGAGAATAATCGCCTGGTGGCGACCACGCAGGCCCATGAATTGCTTCGCAGCGTCGACACCGCCTTTGCCGGCCTTGACCGTCTTGGACGGGCCATAGACGGTATCCGGAACAGCGACAGAAAAATCGTGACGATCGCCGCGCCGAGTGCCTTCTGCCTCCGGCTGCTTCCTTCAGTTGCGGTTGCTGTCAGGAGCAATAAGGCTGGCCAGGCATTTAGCATTCGCACCGGCGCCTATGACGAACTCGCCGATCACGTCCATCACGGGCGCGCGGACATCGCGCTGACGCGATTGCCGCTCGATGACCGCCTCTACGATTGCCGTCCACTGGGCACTGCGGCGAACGTCTGCCTCTTTCCCAAAGGTCATCGTTTCCACGAGCGCAACATCCTCACGCCCGATGATCTTGTCGGCGAACCGCTTGTCGACATCGATCCCCAGTTCGCCTCGCATCAAATGAACGTCAATGCACTGAGGTTCATGGGCGAAACCCCCGAGGTCGCGGTTGAATATGACGCCCACGGTCATGACGCAGGCTTCGTTGCCGCTGGCCTCGGCGTCTCGATCACCAATGACCTGGTGGCTCGCGAGTATCAGCGCTTCGAGCTACTTTCTCGCCCCTTCGAGCCAAGCGCCACCTATCACTATGTGATTGCATGGCAGAAGGAACGGCGGCCGGACGGGGCGGTCCAGCGAACTATCGATGCGCTTATACGGGCGGTAGAGGAAAACGGCCGGCTGGATACCTGACTGTCAGGCCGAAGCGGCAGGGTCCCTATTGGATGTGCGATTGCGCGCCAGTCCAATTCTTGATCAGCTGTGCGCAGCAAGCGCATGCTTGACGCGGGCAATGCAGACGACCACGGCGCCGATGACGATTGGGACCGATCCAAGCATGATGAGCGGATCGACATGGAGGCCCGCGTGATCGGCTGCCTCGAACGTGATTTTGAGCAAGCCCAGGAGATAGTAGGTGATGGCGATGATCGAAAAGCCTTCCACCGCTCTCTGGATCTTGACCTGAACGGCGGCTCGTTCTGCCATCGCCTGAATTTGCACGGTGTTCTGGAACTCGATTTCGACCTGTATGCGCGTCTGTAGCAGATCAATCAGATGCATCACTGCGCGCGAAAGCTGATCCAGGCGCAGCGCCGTCGCCTCACACGTGCGGACAGCAGGCCTGAAGCGGCGGGTGACGAAAATTCCGAACCTTTGATATCCAGGTAAGTGTGTTTCTCTGAGCTCGGTGATCCGCTCCTCCACGATCCGCGCATAGGCGGCGGTTGCCCCGAAGCGGTTGCGCGTCCTTGCGGATGCGGAAATAATCTCGGCCGAGAAGGCCGATATTTCCTCCAGAAGTTTCCTGTGCTCAGCCTGAGCGGTCGTCTGGTTCCGGTTCGACAGTTCCATCAGCCTGCTGTCGTAGGACCCGAGCGATGGCGCCAGTCTGCGTGCTTCAGGAAGTCCAAGCAGTGCCATGGCCCGGTAAATCTCGATCTCGTAGATGCGGCGGACCATACGGCCAAGACGATAGGCATTCAGGCCGTTGTTGAACAGCAGTATTCGGCTGGTGCCGTCAGCCTGGACCCTGAAATCGGAGACCACGGTTGCATCGCCGCCGGCAACGGCGGAAGCAGCGCTATCTCCAAATCCGAACTGGCTGAGAGTTGGTCCAAGTTCTGCCGGCGCCGGGCCAAGGACAAGAATGCCGACATGCGAGACCAGTTTTGGTGCGCAAGGGCCAAAAAGTGCAGTAATCTCCTCAGAAGAGAATGTCGGACGTGGCCAGCTCTGGGGCTCCAGTTCCAGTCTGGATACCCTGGTCGCACTGACAAATTCGGTGTGGACTTCGATCTGCACTGGTGCCGTACCGCCGTCGTCACTCGACAGAAGGCGGCTCCCGATCGGGCCGCCCATTTCAACAGGGACAAGCGCGACGTGCTCGACATAGGCGGGCCCCTCGAAATAGATCGAGGGCCGGGCATGTAGTTCCGCATTGAAATCCGACGTCATGGATCCATCTCCCGGCAATCGAAACTTGCTCGGCGACATCGCTTTGAAGCCGCCAGAAACCTCAATTATCAGCGACGGGGCAGGTCAACGCGGCGGCGGTTCTTCTAATCGATTTTAAGTTTGGATTTTGAAATCGTCACTCGTCTATTCACCGAGATTCGGCCTCTACCCCCGGTGGGCCGGCTTACCTACGACGTAGATAGATGAAATTCAGCGCCCTTCAGTAATGCGCTATTTGCGATTGGCTCGTCCCCTCGCTGGCTTCCGAAGCCAACGACGGCGATCATGGTCCAATCGGGAAAAGTCATCAATTGTGGCGATGGCTATTGCGGGGACTGTGGGTTTCATTGCCGGTATTGCGCTTGCGGGCGTATCGCTGATTTGTTGGCTTGGATGACGCAGTGACACATCATTTGCCGTGACGCGGTCCGAAGCAAACGACCGGCGCATGGGAATGCGGTGAATCTGGCCGCAGCTTCCCGGCATACCGAAGGCTGAGCAGGTGAAGATCGTACTTAATTAGCGACGAGCTTCTGCGCGCACCTATGGCAACAGAAGGATAAACTTCCTCCAGGACGGCAATGTGCCAGGCATGGGCATACGTCCACAGCCAGCGCGTTAGCCGATGGCCCGCGCTCGCCGAGGCCAGTCTCGCGGATTCTTTTGACGTCGTGCTATCAATTGAGATCCATCACGGCGATAGCAATTGATCCACAGAGGCTGGCGAGAAAGCACCCGATACCGATCAGTGTGACCTTTTATGTTCATAGTGGCCCGTCGAAGGCAAGTCTCCCACCCGGCGCGTGTGCGGTACAGTGATTGGCCGGGTGGGAAGAATTGGCGGCAACCCCAGAAGCCGCACCAAAAT
Source organism: Hyphomicrobiales bacterium (assembly GCA_900465675.1). Lineage (GTDB taxonomy): Bacteria > Pseudomonadota > Alphaproteobacteria > Rhizobiales > Rhizobiaceae > Rhizobium. The sequence continues at coordinate 30,869 of UBJR01000026.1, forward strand.
GAAAAGCAGGTCTTGGGTTTTGGTTCAATGCGAAACGCTGCGTAAGCTTATCAGGTAAGGTTAAGCCGTCGCCTTTTAACGATCGCAATGGCGGATGAACACCGATGTCAACAGCGGGAGCCTGCATTAATATCCATATGGGCCGAGTGACCGATGCGGCCGATCGAGCGTATCTCTCCGCTGCGATAAACGGCCTAGAGAACATTGCTTTCCAGCTCATATTGAAGGCTGGCGATGTTGCGGGTGTGAATTGGGAAGGAGATGACCATTTGCCCAAGTAAACAGGCCCCCCGGTTTCGCTGTGACGGGATCCGTACTTGGGTCATGGCATCGGCCAGCATGCAAGCGTCCGTTCGGGATGACCCCTCCAGTGTAGCCTTCAACAAACATTTCCCTTAGATAGAGAGGACTGGCCTGGGGCGTAGGGAGCCACCGAGGTTGCAGCGCGCTTTGCCTCCCCGTGCGGAGCGCCCAACTTATCCTCAATCCAAGGTCTGCCGGAGGCAATGCAGTCAGAAGCGGTAGCGTTTTGTTCAACTGGGGGACAAGCAGTGATACGAGCTGTCCGAGCGGACCGGTCCACGGCAAAAAATGGGCGTCGTCGTGTTCGCCATCATCACCGGGCAATGCAGCATATAACTAGGCAGGGACGGATGCCACTTGCGGAAAGCCTGGCCGGGGAGGGGTGATGCAGACTTTCCGCGCCTGTAGGCGAAACATAAATATATACTGTTACTGCTATTTCATAGGGCCCTTTTGTCGCAGGCAGGGCTCCTGCACGGGAACGCTTCCCAGGCGCCAGCATGAGCAACAGAGTACAGGATGATAGTCGTTCCGGTGATTTTAGGAGGAATGGGGCCTGCTACCCAGCAAACAGGCAGGCCCGTAACAGTGTCACGGGATCTCATTCCGTGACGATTCAACATCGATCCACCTCACCACGTCCTTAACCGATGGACGTGGTTGCATGAAGATGCGAATGGCCCTGCAAAAGGTAGCCTGAGTAGCATGACGAGACGGTTGAAATGTCTAATGCTGGCGTTTCGGTATCGCTGATAATGTGGGGCGGGATAGTTTCTGGCGCCCTCTGGCTGATGAGCGACGGCACAGACCGCGTTTACCTCTGTATCCGCTGATCACTGCAATCCCCGCATATTGTTTGCCTGCGGCAGACATCGCAAGGAAACCTCGTCTGCAGCCCTTTCCCCGCCCTTAATGACGGGCGGCCGTGTTTATAGGCCGCGTTGCGCGCATTGTACGCGACGATAATACTTACATCGTGACGTTGCTCGTGGCTCATTTCGATCCGCTGGCCGAAGTCGTTGGAGATCGACGCGCGATATCGGCTACTCTCGCTTTCGTGGCAGGAGACCCCCACGAATTCTGGAGGCTCTGTCCTTTTGCGCTGTTGCGGCAGGCTTTGCATGGGCTGACTGCAAAGCAATAAGGCTCTGCAGTGCACTTTCACGGTCTGCCTCACTCACTTTGCCGACGGAAACACCTGTCAGATCAAAACGCTCTGCGCCCTTCTGGGCGCAGGCAAGGTAATATCGCTTCGAGTGAACATAGCCAGACGTGACCCGGCGAAGTTTCGATATGGTTATGCCCGGCTTGAGCAAGCCTCTGATCTGGTCGAAGAGACCAATTGCGAAAGGCCGGACGGGCTCGCCTATTTCGGATGGCAGAATATCGATGGCGCGTACGAGCAGCTCGATGATGGCTTTGGCGCGCCTGACCTCAAGCTCGGTTGCGAGAATGGGATGTGTATCTTCCCTCCGTGGTTTCTCTGCCGTCAACTCCGGGTCGCTCATGATCATCTGCCTTGGGGCTGGCGATTGTGTTCATATGGGTTTGCTGTTGCAGCCATTAAATTGCGAAACGGCCATAAGGCAAGGGGCTAGCTAGCCTGTGACGAAGTCTGGCCGAGCGAGAAGATGGAATATGTAATTGACGGCACGGGCTCGCGACGGAGCGTTGACGCTGGCGCGCAGTGTCACCAGACTTCGCGTCCCGCGCGCGCCGGAGCCCTCAAGTTTCATGCGTTAGGACTGAGCGATGCCCCAGTCGATCTGAGACAATTAAATTGCGACTGATTTGCTATCGCGGCCGGCTCGCTCCCCATCACGAGCCTTTCACGCCTGAATAGCTGTCTGCCTCTACATTGGCTCCGCCACTTGGCTGGGCGAAAAGCGTGCCCCTCCTGAAGGTGCCGGTCACACAGCGCTCACCGATGTACTCGAATTATGGACCGGGAGCACTCTCGGAGAAGGAGACGCGGCTCGATGATCTGTTCGCAGACCCTGGTCAGCTCGCGCCACTTGCCGATGATGCGTTAGAGCGCCAGACGATCGACAGGATGTTAAAGCTTATGGGCGCCAACGAAGCCCCGGATGAGGCACACAAGAGTTTGAGCTTGGCGCCAGCTTGTCGCCCGCTGGAGTGCCCCCCATTTCG
>UBJR01000011.1 GCA_900465675.1 Hyphomicrobiales bacterium
CACATCAAAATCGCATAATCTATCTTATGGAACTAGCGGTCGACTATCTAATTGCAAGGTCAGCATCCAAGACAATGACGGGCCTGTCGATGACAAGAGGGTATAATGCGCTGTTAGCGGCGACGTCCCAGCAATGTCGCTCGAAGCGGCCACCGCAGAGGCTTTGAGTCAAGCCCACGTTTCGCTCACCCAATCCCAGCCATGAGTTCGCCACGAATGCCGTTTTATCGTGCCTGCGCAAAAGACAGGATTCGAGACCCATTCATGATCAAACGCACCAAAATTGCCCTTGGCGCACTGCTTGCGGTGAGCGCTTTCATTTCAACGGCCGGCTTCGCCTCGGCGCAGTATTACGACGAATACGGCCGGGCACCCCCTCCGCGCTTCGCTCCCCAACAGGATTGGAACAGGCCGCCCCCGCCGCCACCCGGCTATGGCCGCCCGTCGCGTGGCTGCGATCCACGCCTGGCTGAAGACCGCGCCCGGGACTTTGGTTTCCGGCGCGCGCATGTCGTCGACATCACGCCGCGCCGCGTGGTCGTTCAGGGCTGGACGCGCCGCGGCCCGGATGAAATCAGCTTTGCCAATGCGCGCGGCTGCCCGGCTCTCCGCCGTTAACATAACCGAGCTGACTCCCTTCGCGGCGTCAGCTCTCCCCTGCCGCCAATGCGCTCTTGCCATTCCTTCGTGCCCGGAAGATAATACCAGTATAAGTCCAGAGGATTTTTTACAGGGAAGTTGGCGGAATTTTTATGCCCGAGAGCCAGGTCGTCACCGCCATCGAGAAATCTCTGGCGCAAATCCCCCTCGATATTCCCTTGTACAAGCGGCTGAAGCTGGCGATCGAACAGGCCATCCAGACCCAGGCCTTTCAATCCGGGAGCGTGCTGCCCGGCGAACGTGTGATTGCCGGTTCCCTGTCGCTCTCACGGGTTACCGTCCGCAAAGCCCTCTCCCTTCTCGAACAGGAAGGACTGCTCAGCCGCCGGCACGGCTCGAAGACGGAAATCGGATCGCGTGTCGAAAAGTCGATGTCGACGCTGACGAGCTTCTCGGAAGACATCAGCGCCCGCGGGCAAGTGCCTGGATGTATTTGGATATCGAAGCAGATCAGCCGTGCGTCCTCCACCGAGATGATGGCGCTCGGCATTGCCGGAAACGCCAATGTCATCCGGATGAAACGGGTTCGAACGGCTAACGGACTTCCGATCGCTGTGGAAACGTCGGTCGTCCCGGTGCGCTTCGTTCCCTCCCCCGACCTGATCGACCAATCGCTCTATACCGTTCTCCAGGACCGTGGTTTCATGCCCGAGCGCGCGGTCCAGCGCATGCGGTCGCGTGCCGCGTCAGCCGACGACGCAGTTCACCTGAATTGCGATCCCGGCGCGCCCCTTCTTGTCACCGAGCGCCGGTGCTTCCTGGCAGACGGCCAGATCGTCGAGCTCTGCGAGACGCGGTACAAGGGCGAGGTCTACGACTTCGTCTTCGAATTGCAGCGATAATACCAGTTATAAACTGGTTGCCATCTGGTATTTTAAAGATATCGTGATGCCCGAGATGGAGCATCCCGTGCAGCGCGAAGACCTCAAGAACAGCCTCATCGTTTCCTGCCAGCCGGTTCCCGATGGCCCGATGGATGATGCCCGGTTCGTCATCGGTTTTGCAAATGCGGCTGCAGCCGCGGGTGCTGCGGCAGTGCGCATCGAATCCGTCGATTATGTGAAGGCTGCCCGCCCGCATGTCGCCGTGCCGATTATCGGCATCGTCAAGCGCGATCTCGATGGCAGCCCGGTGCGCATCACGCCCTTCGTTGCCGATGTGGAGGCGCTTGCCGATGCCGGTGCCGATATCATCGCGTTCGACGCCACGGACCGTATCCGCCCCGCTTCGATCGATGCCCTGATTGCTGCGGCCAAGACCAGGGGCAAGCTGACGATGGCCGACTGTTCCTCGCTCGAGGATGCCAGACGGGCGCTCGCCGCCGGTGTCGATTTCGTCGGGACGACCCTGTCGGGCTATGTCGGCGGACCGGAGCCAATCGAACCCGATATCGCGCTGATTGCTGCCATGCGCGCACTCACCCCCTTCGTGATCGCGGAGGGCCGCATCCGCACGCCGGAACAGGCTGAACAGGCCGCTGCCGCCGGCGCCCTTGCCGTCGTGGTCGGCTCGGCGATCACCCGCACGGAACATGCGACAGCTTGGTTCCATGAGGCCGTAGCGGCCGCATTTTCCGCTCGCGAGGCTAATAGCAGGCCAGTGCTTGCCATCGACATCGGCGGCACCAAGACCATCGCAGCTCTGGTCCAGGGCCGAGAGGTTATAGACCAACGCGTGGTCCCGACGCTGCGCGATCAAGGACCCGACGCCTGGCTTGACGCCATTGCCGCCGAGATTGACGGATGGCGCGGCCAATTCTCGCATGCAGGCATTGCCGTCACCGGTTTCGTCGAGGATGGCTGCTGGTCGGCGATGAACCCGGTGACGCTCGGAATTCCGGACAATTATCCGCTGATTGAACTCTCCGCCGCCCGGCTCGGCACGCCGGTTTCAGCCATTAACGATGCCCAGGCGGCCGCCTGGGGGGAGTACCAGTTCGGTGCGGGCAAGGGAGAGGATATCGTCTTCCTGACTATCTCCACCGGCATCGGCGGCGGTATCGTCGCCAATGGCAAGCTTCTGCCGGGCCTTGCCGGTCATTTCGGCTTGACCCGCATCGCCTCGCATGGGGCCGAGCCTCTTGAAGATACGACCTCGGGCCTCTGGATCGCCGGACAGGCGAAGCGCGCCGGACATGAGGCGGACGCCGTCACGGTCTTTACCGAAGCCGCGGCCGGATCGGCATGGGCGACAGCCATCGTCGAAGAATCCGCCGCCCAGGTCGCGCTGCTCTGCCGGGATATCAAGCTGATGTTCGACCCCCGGCGCATTGTGATCGGCGGCGGCATTGGCCTCGCTCCCGGCTATCTCGATCGGGTGCGCGGTCACGTCGCTGACCTCAGATCAAGGATCAGGCCCGAGCTCGCCGCCGCTGAACTCGGCAGTCACGCAGGCATTATCGGCGTTGCCGACCTTGCGCGGCAGCACCGCTGAAGACCACCGAATGAACAAACCAAAACAAAGAAAGGGAACAACGATGAAACTGCAAAAGATAATCGCTCCGGCTCTCGCCGCGCTTCTTGCGAGTGCCGCCCTGCCAGGTCTCGCCAATGCAACGGTGACCGTGCTCGGATGGCCCGGCGGATCGGAAGAAACGGCGCTGCGCGGGACCGTCGACGCCTATAACAAGACCGCTGCCGATGCCGACAAGGTCGAACTGCTGTTCTTCAACCGCGATGGCTTCTACGACAAGCTGCAGGCCGATATGGCAGCCGGTTCGAGCGCCTTCGACATCAACCTCGTCGCCACCTATTCGATCGGCCGTTACGCGCCCTACATGGAGCCGGTCGATCTCGGACCGGATGCCGCCAAGGTCTTCGGTGATTCCGTTCTCAAGACGATGCAGTTCGACGGCAAGCAGTATGGCGTGCCGACCGACCTTTCGCTTCACTTCATGTACTACCGCAAGGACCTGATCGACGCGCTGCTAAAGGACGATGCGGCGAAGAAGACCTATTCCGAGCTCGCCAAGAAGGTTCTCGGCAAGGATCTGCAGCCGAAGGATCCAGACAGCTGGACCTGGGACGACTGGGCGGCGACCGCACTCTACTTCTCGAAGCAGGCCAATCCCGATAGCCCGGTTCGCTATGGCACCGTGCTGCAGATGAAGAACCTGCTCTTCAACATGATGGTCTTCCAGTCCCTGCCGCGATCCTATGGTGGAGACTGGATGGATGCCAGCGGCAATGTGACGGTCGATTCCGACGCCTACAAGACCGGATTGCAGCTCTACAAGACGCTCTATGATGCCGGTGCCTCGCCGAAGGATTCGCTAAGCTACGAATATCCGGAAACCAACGCCGCCTTTGCCGCCGGTCAGGCAGCCACTGCGCTGCAGTGGAACGCCGCGGCCGCCGACCTGACCAATGCCGAGAAGTCTCCGGCTGTGGCCGGCGTTACCGGCATCGTCGCGCCGCCGGCCGGCCCGAACGGCCGCGCCGATCATATCCACGGCCTTGGTCTTGGCCTCAACAAGAATGCCAAGAACAAGGAAGGCGCCGTCAAGTTCCTGAAATGGCTGGCAACCGAAGATGCGGCGTTGACCTATGCCCGCGGCGGCGGTTCGCCGGCATTGACGCCCGAGGTCGTGGCGAAGATCGCTTCGGAGCGGCCCGATCTCGTCAAGCTTGGCAAATTCGCCAGCAAATACGGCTATGTCATGAACGGCGCCACCTCGGCCAATGCACTCTCCGTCTATGAGCTGCAGGCCAGGGAATTCACCGGCTACTGGTCGGGCCAGCAGAGCCTTGAGGATGCGCTTGCCCATACAAAGGCCGGCATGCAGGATCTCCTCAAGAAGTAACCTTGTACCGGATGCCGGGTGAGCCCGGCATCCCTCCCATCCGGCGGACCGCAATGGCTATCGTATCACGTGCCGAAGGCAGGGCTTATCTGGCGCCGCTGATCGGCTTCCTGCTGCTCTTCCTGGGCTTTCCGGCCCTCGTCAACCTGGTCTATTCGGTCTCGACCGTCAGCTTCCAGAATCTGCGCAGCCCCACGATCACGGGCTTCGGGAACTATCTTGCAGTCATCCAGGATCGCGGCTTCTGGCAGGCGACCTTCTTTTCCTTCCGCTTCGGCATGCTGACGGCAATTGCAGAATGTGTGATCGGCCTGTTTCTGGCGATCTTCCTCGCGCCGCTGCTGGCGAAGCGCTCGGCTCTGATGGCCCCGCTGATGCTGCCTCTAATGGTCGCGCCTGCGATGATCGGCCTGATGTACCGGCTCGTGCTGCATGAATTCGCTGGACCGGTGCCCTACTATCTTTTTCTGTGGTTCGGCGACAGCCCTGCCTTTCTCGACGTCAACAATGCCTTCAAGACGCTTGTCGTCATCGAAACGCTGCAGTGGACGCCATTCGCCTTTCTGCTCTTCTACGTCGCATATTCGGCCATTCCGCTCGATGTCCGCGAGGCAGCTGCGCTCGACGGTGCATCGGCCTGGCGTATCCTGTGGTGGATCGACCTGCCGCTGATGATGCCGACGCTGGTCATCGCCTTCTTCATCCGTTTCATCGACGGTTTCCGCGTGTTCGACAATGTCTACGCGCTGACCGGAAGCGGCGCCGGCGGCTCCACCACGTCGCTGTCCATCTATATCTATCAGTCCTTCTTCAAGGATGGCTCGATCGGCAAGGCCGTGGCCGCTTCGGTCGTGCTCTTCGTCGCGTCGCTTGCCGTGCTTCACGGCCTGAACTGGCTCGCCGGGCGCCGGAGGAAAGCAACATGATCAACGCTCTTCGCTGGACCGTCTTCGCCATTGCCGCGGCGGCGATGAACTTCCCGATCATCGTAACCCTCGTCACCTCGTTCAAGAACGCCCGCGAGCTTTCCAGCAATGCCGGCCTGTGGATCAGCGAGCCAACGCTTGCGAACTATGCAAGCATCCTGACGCAGACGGATCGCTTCAACATCTATTCCTACCTGCTGAACAGCACGATCGCCGCTGTGCTCGGAACCGGGCTTGCGATCCTTCTCTGCCTGCCTGCAGCCTATGCGATTGCCCGCAGCGAGGTGGGGCGGCGGGTGCTGATGCCGCTGGTGATCAACCTGCGCGCCGTTCCGCTAATCATCTTCGCGATCCCGCTTTACATGATGTATCAGTGGCTGGGTCTCCTCGACACCCAGATCGGCCTTGGCCTGATCCTGACGATCGTCAACATCCCGCTTGCGCTCGTCATGCTGGTCAACGCCATCAATGACGTGCCGCTGGAACTCGACGAGGCTGCACGGATCGACGGCGCTTCGTCGCTTCAGGCGATGGTCAGCGTCATCACGCCGGTGATCCGTCCAGCGCTCGTCACCGCATTCATCTTCGGGTTCATCACCGCCTGGAACGAATTCCTGTTCGGCCTGATGCTGACGACCAACAAGGCCGTGCCGATGACGGTCGGCGCCTCCTTTTTCTTCGCCGCCAGCGGCGGCGGCGTGCAATGGGGCGTGGCCTCGGCCGTCATGGCGCTCGGCGCGCTTCCGCCCGCCTTGCTCGGCCTTCTCATGTACCGGCAAATCTCCGGCTCGATGACTGCAGGCGCTGTGAAGGGATAGATTAACGGCGGATCTGCGCCGCTCCTTTTTGAAGCAGCGCAGCCCGTGCCAAGATTTGCTGCAGGCGCCTAGATTTTCGTGGCGCTCGCTGTGTAGATCTGGTCGATGGTCCTGGCGAGACTGGAATCGAACTCCGCGTCGCTCATCGTCACCCGTAGATCCTCCGTCAGGGCGCGAGAGAAGCTGGCGATCATGCCGTGGTTGTGGCTGAGCTTTTCGCAGGCGTCGGCACGGCTGTATCCGCCCGAAAGCGCCACGACCCGGGCAACGGACTTGTGGTCGATGAGCGGCTTGTAGATATCCGCAACCGTCGGGATGGTCAGCTTGATCATGACCCGCTCGCCGGACGGCAGCGCATCCAGCTCGCGGCTGATTTCCTCGAGGAGAATAGCTTCGGCTTCCTGCTTGGTCGGGCTCTTGATAGAGACCTCAGGCTCGATAATCGGCACCAGGCCATAGCCGAGGATCTGCCGGCCGATCGCGAATTGCTGCTTGACGACGGCGGCGATGCCGGCGCGGTCGGCGTTGGCGATCACCGAGCGCATCTTCGTCCCGAAGATCCCCTTCTTCACGGCGCGATCAAGCAGCGCATCCAGATCAGGCATAGGCTTCATCACCTGCACACCGTTTTCTTCGGCAGCAAGGCCCTTGTCGACCTTGAGAAACGGCACCAAGCCCCGCTCCTCCCAGAGAAACGAAGGAACCGCCTTTCCTCTGGCTTCCCCATCCATGGTCTTCTCGAAGAGGATAGCGCCGATCACCTTATCGCCGGAGAAGGCGGGAGCGGTCATGATCCGGACGCGCATCTCGTGCATGAGGCGGAACATCTCCTCCTCGCTGCCATAATCGCTGTCGGCAATGCCGTAGAGACGCAGGGCGCCAGGCGTCGATCCGCCGCTCTGGTCGAGAGCGGCGATGAAACCTGCCTTGCCGGTCATCTGCGACATCATTTCTGCATCTGCCATTGTTCTCTCCCCATCGCGCTGCGTTTCACGCGCGCTTTTTGCTCGATTTCAAACGGCTATTGTCATCGAGACGGCCGAACCGTCCCAATGAGACAACGTCGCATATTTCGCAGCGAGTGCAATCATATCTCTCGAAAAGATGATAAACGATCGCGCCGATACGGAATGCCGGATGACGCGAAGCGGCGCGTCCGGTCTCGATCAGATCCCCCAGCGCATCGCCAATGCCGTCATGCGTGCTCATCGCGATCAGATCAGGTTGATCGAAAAATAATCTATAGAAATTATATTCTATTTCGGGAGCGTTGAAGGAACTTTTGTAATTGGAAAGCCCGCGCCCGAGCGGGCATGGTCCCGGCAGTCCGTGCCATCGCTGCACCGCCCGAGGAGATGTGAATGACTTTGTCCGCGCCTGTCACGCCGGATCACAACAGGCTGACTGCACTGGCCGCCAGCCGCTATCGTAACGGACAGACGCTGTCGGGCCCGTGGAACGAAGCGCTCGAGGCAATCCTGTCCCACCGCAGCGTCCGCGACTATCGTCCGCAGGCCGTCCCGGCTGATGTCATCGATATCGCTGTGGCGGCGGCGCAGTCGGCGGCCAGCTCTTCGAACCTGCAGGCCTGGAGCGTGATTGCCGTCGAGGACAAGGATATCAAGGACAGGCTGAACGCCGTCGCCGGCAATCAGCGGCAGATTACGCAAGCGCCACTTCTCCTGGTCTGGCTTGCCGATCTTGCCCGGCCGCGCAGCATCGCCGAGGAACAGGGCGGCCCTGCCGAAGGTCTCGACTATGTGGAAAGCTTTCTGCTCGGGGTCATCGATGCCGCCCTTGCGGCACAAAATGCCGTCGTCGCTTTGGAATCCCTTGGCTTCGGCACCTGTTATATCGGCGCCATCCGCAACGACCCGGACGCGGTATCGCAGGCCCTGGGGCTGCCTGACGGGGTGTTCCCCGTTTTCGGGCTGACCGTCGGCTATCCCGATCCCGCCCGTCCTGCGGATGTCAAACCACGTCTCGCCCAGCCGGCGGTCGTTCATCGCAACCGCTACGATCCGTCCGCGCATCGTGCCTTTCTTGGCGACTACAATCAGGCGCTCTCAACATTCCAGGCGGAACAGTCCATGCCGAGGATCGACTGGACCGAGCAGGTCGGAAAGCGCATCGGCACTGTCGCTGCGCTCAATGGCAGGCACGTGCTGAAGAGCGTTATTCGCAAGCTCGGCTTTCCGCTCAAATAAGCCGCGCCGCCCGGCCATCCGATACAATCACTTAGATCGACAAGCAGGCAGACGCATGACCGATAGTTCCGAATTCCTCTGGTACATCCCCAACGATGTCACAGCCGGCCACCGCGGCGACAGCGCGACCGTCAATCACAACAGTTTGGAGACGCTGACGGAACACGCCCGCGCGCTTGAAGATCATGGTTGGAAGGGTGCGCTGATCGGTACTGGCTGGGGGCGGCCCGACACGTTCACCGTCGCAGCCGCGCTGACGGCACGCACGGCAACCTTCGAGCCGCTGATCGCCATTCGCCCCGGCTATTGGCGCCCGGCGAATTTCGCCTCGGCTGCGGCCACGCTCGACCACCTGAGCAGCGGGCGCGTCCGCGTCAACATCGTCTCCGGCCAGGACAATCTTGCGGCCTACGGCGACAGCGAGGGCGATCAGGCGCACCGCTATGCCCGCACGAAGGAATTCATGCGCCTCGTCCGCCGCCTGTGGACCGAAGAGAACGTCACCGCTGCAGGCGAGCATTTCAGCGTCGAAGGCTCCACCGTTCAGCCGCGCATTGCAGAGCGCGCCGGGCGCCGCCATCCCAAGCTCTATTTCGGCGGCGCCTCCGAGGCCGCCGAGAAAGTGGCGGCCACCGAGGCCGACGTCCAGCTTTTCTGGGGAGAGCCGCTCGACGGCGTGAAGGAGCGCATCGAAAGGCTGAAGGCGCTGAGCCGCGACCTCGACCGCGATCTCGCACCGCTGGAATTCGGCCTGAGGATCACGACCCTCGTCAGGGATACGCGGGAGGAAGCCTGGGCCGACGCCGAAAAGAAGGTTGCCGAAATGGCGGCCGGCCAGGGCGGCAACTGGCAGGACCATCGCCGCACCGTCGCCGTCGGCCAGCGCCGCCTGCTGGAGCTCCATGAACGTGGCGATGTGCTCGACGACAATCTCTACACCGCGCCGGGCAAATTTGGCGGCGGCGGCGCGGGCACGACCTGGCTCGTCGGCTCAGCCGAAGACGTCGCAGCCTCGCTGCGCAAATACGAGGCGCTCGGCATCACGCATTTCGTGCTGTCGGACACGCCTTATCTCGGAGAGATCAGGCGGCAGGGAGACAAGCTTCTGCCGCTGCTGAGGCGGTAGAGGCAGTCAAACTGCGAACGGCGAACCGGCAAGCCAGAGGACAATATGGATAGAGTCGACCGCAAGATTTTGGCGCAACTGCAGAACAATGCGGACATTCCCGGCCCCGAGCTTGCAAAGGCCGTCGGCATATCGACCACGCCCTGCTGGCGCCGGGTGCAGAAGCTCGAGGAAGAAAAGATCATCCGCCGCCGGGTGGCGCTTCTCGATGCGGCGAAGATCAACGCTGCGGTGACGGTCTTTGTCTCCATTCGCGTCAGGAGCCATTCTCCCGAGTGGCTGCGCCGGTTTTCCGAGGTCGTGGCGAGTTTCCCGGAAGTGGTCGAATTCTACCGCATGAGCGGCGATGTCGATTATCTGATGCGCGTCGTCGTGCCCGATGTGGCGGGCTATGACGCCTTCTACAAGCGGCTGGTGGCCAAGGTCGAGATCGGCGATGTCAGCTCGCGCTTTGCCATGCAGGAACTGAAATTCACCACCGAGCTTCCATTGTCCTACCTGCCGGTTGCCAATCCGAAGGCATCACGCGGGCGCTGAGTGGGCGACCGCAGCAGGAGATGCGACTGCCGCGACGACTTCGGACGCAACTGCGCGTGCCTGGACGCGAATATCGGGAACGGCGGTGATTTCCCAGAACTGCCCGGCCGTCAGCGCGCCGACAGCATAGACTTGCGCATTGACGGCGACGTCCCCGATCACCTTCGAACCGTGGTCGACGGCGATGCCGAGCCCCCGCGGATCGGCCTTGATGAGGCCCTGACGCCTCATCTCCGCAAGAAGGGGAGAATGCGAGATCCCTGCCCTCTCGACGCCCGTACAATTGATCAGCCAACCGGTGTCGAGGCTCTCGATGTCCCGCGCCCCCTTCGGTCGATAGCTGATGGCGAGCCCGCCTTCGCGCCCGGCGACACCCGACAGAAAACCGGCATGGACAGCGACCTGGCCGCTCGTCAGCAACTGTTGGAACCGGGTGTGGACATCGGGCGCCACGCGATGACGGTGAATGTTCCACCATGGCAGCGCGTGACGGAGGAAACGACTGCGCTCGGAGGCCGGCAAGCGTGCCCACAGGGCCTGGGTGTGTGGGCGCAACCGGTCCATGACCGAGCGCCAATCACCAGCAACCCGGGCTTCCCTGCGCAGACGATGGAGAAGCGCGCTCATCGTTGCAGGCAGGGTCGCGGGATCGAAATCGGCCGGCGGCTCCGGCGTTTTCGCGTGGCCGTGCGGAACGAGGCCGCGCCTTGATAGAACGTCGATCTTGCCGCGAAAACCGCGGGCGTGGAGGGCCAGAACCTGGTCGATCATCGTCAGCCCGGAGCCGAGTATGCACACACGGTCATTAAGGCCGACCCGCCTCAGCCAGGACAGCCGCCACGGATTCTCGATCACCCTGTCCTTCGCCTCGCCGGACAAGCCGGAAATCTTCACCGGCAGCGGCGCATTGCCGACACCAAGACACAGCACGACGTTGCGCCCGGCGATCTCGCCGCCATTGTCGAGCAGAAAGCCGAGCGTGGCATTGTAGCGCTCGACGCAACCCGTCGCCTTGGCCCTGATGAAATCGACCTTGCATCGCGAGCGCTTGCTGCGCAGCAGGGCTGCAAGACTGTCGCGAACATAGAGGCCATAGTCCTGACGGGAGGCAAAGTCGCCTTCCCGGAGAGGCCGCTTTCGCTCCGCAAGCCATTCGACGAACCCGTCCGGCCTGTCGGGAAACAGGCTCATGCGGCCCGCAGGCACGTTCAACCGGTGAAGATAGAGTTCCGAGCGATAGGCCGTTCCGCGGCCAAAACCCGGATCATCGCCGATAACGGCAACCGTCGCCGTTACGGGAAGAAGTTCGATGAGGTTGCAGAGCGTTGCTATGGCCGAAAAACCGGACCCCACCAGTACCGCGTCGTAGATCATTCAAATCCCTCAAATGCCAAGAGCAAACGCATCCGGTGCAGATCGGGTTCCGGTAGAATTGGGCGCAGACCGCCCAGGGTCAAAGGTAACGGCTTTTCGGCCGCGGCAGCCCGAGATGATCGCGCAGCGTAGCGCCTTCATATTCCGAGCGGAATAGCCCGCGGCGCTGCAGCTCGGGAACAAGGCGATCGACAACGTCATCGAGCCCCTGCGGCAGATAGGGGAAGACGACGTTAAAACCGTCGGATCCGCGGCTTTGCAACCATTCCGCCATCTCGTCTGCGATTGTCGCCGGCGTTCCGACAAAGGCGAGGCCCGAATAGCCGCCATAGCGCTGCGCCAGCTGGCGAACGGTCAGCTGCTCCTGGCGGGCGAGCCTGATCACCTGCTCGCGGCCGCTCTTGCTGGCATTGGTTTCAGGCACATCAGGAAGCGGCTGGTCGGGATCGAATTTCGACGCGTCATGACCAAGTGCGATAGAAAGCGAGGCGATCGCGCTGTCGTAGTGAACCAGGCTGTCGAGGTCCGCGCGCTTGGCCTTCGCCTCTTCGATCGTGTCCGCGATCACCACAAATGCCGCCGGCAGGATCTTCAGGTGCCCCGGGTCGCGCCCAAGCGTGGCCATCCGCCCTTTGATATCGGCATAGAGCGCCTGTCCGGTGGCAAGATCGCGCGGCGCGCAGAAAACCACTTCGGCGGTCTCAGCGGCAAGCTGGCGGCCGGGCTCGGATTGTCCGGCCTGGACGATCACAGGCCAGCCCTGCGGCGGCCGGGCGATGTTGAGCGGGCCTCGCACCGAAAGTTCGGGGCCTTTGTGATTGAGGACATGCATTTTGGCGAGATCGAAATATTCGCCGCTTTTGACGTCGCGAATGAAGGCATCGTCCTCGAAACTGTCCCACAAGCCGGTAACGACATCGTAGAACTCACGGGCGCGTTCATAGCGCTCACCGTGGGCTACGTGCTCCTCAAGACCAAAATTGAGGGCAGCATCGGGATTGGCCGTCGTGACAATGTTCCAGCCGGCGCGGCCACCGCTGATATGATCGAGCGAGGCGAAGCGCCGCGCCACGTGATAGGGCTCGTCGAATGTCGTCGAGGCGGTGGCGACAAGGCCGATGCGGCTCGTCAGCGCCGCAAGCGCCGAGA
This sequence comes from Hyphomicrobiales bacterium, assembly GCA_900465675.1. Classification (GTDB taxonomy): domain Bacteria; phylum Pseudomonadota; class Alphaproteobacteria; order Rhizobiales; family Rhizobiaceae; genus Rhizobium. The sequence goes on from UBJR01000011.1 coordinate 12,600, forward strand.
GCAAGGTGAAAGGCTCGAAGGACGTCACCGTGTGACTGCGTTTCAACGCCTCATCCGGCATGTTCAAGACCGCGAGGTGGTCGGCCATGAAAAACGCATCGAACTTCGCGGCCTCGAGCTTCTGGGCGAAGGAGACGATATGCCCGAAGTTGAAATTGGCGTCCGGATAGGAGCCGGGATAGCGCCAGGCGCCGGTGTGGAGGCTGACGGGGCGCATGAAGGCGCCGAGGTGAAGCTGTTTCTCAGTCAATGAACCTGACCATGATTGCGGGCGGCCGAACGGGTTGCGGCTAGAGGAATTTGGCGACGGCACGAGGCCGGTTCAAGAGGCGTTTCGCACCGCTTCCCCTTCTATCGGATGGCAACGCAAATGCGCTCAGAACGCCCGCCGTCAGGGTCTGTCGCCCTCGAAATGCCTTTCCAGGAACGGCAAATTGTCCTGACCCCAATAGGTCTCGCCGTCATAGATGAATGTCGGGAAGCCGAAGACGCCGCTGTTTCGGGCGCGCTCCCGGTCGCGGCTCCATTTCTTCTGAACGTCGTCATCGCCTTGGCGCTTCAACAGTGCCTCGCCGTCAAAGCCTGCTCTGGTGACCACTTCGGCGCGGACCTCAGGCTTGCCGATATCGCGTGCGTCGGCCCAATAGGCCGCCTGCAGGGCGCGGGTGACGCCGACCCAGTCCTTGCCGTCGAGATAGGCAGCAATCACCAGAAAGGAGGCAGGCGTGGGATCGCCGAGTTCCGGGCGCTTGTCCAGCCAGATCGTCTTGCCGCGTACCTTTGCCCAGCGTTTCAGGTCTCTCATCCAGTAGGCGCGGCGGATTTCCGGCCGGTTGCGCGAGAAGATGCCGCCGTTTTCTTCGATGACAGTGGTCAGGAAGGGCTCGATCTCGACCTCATGCCGCCTGGCGATATCGGTGAAGGCATCGAGGCCGATATAGGACCAGGGAGAACCGATGGAGAAGAAATATTCGAGGGACTTGGTCATTGCTAATATCCTGATTTCAAAGATCTCACGTCACCGGCGCGCGGCGATAATGGCTGAAGCGCAGGGGCGCGCCAACCGAGTTCGGGACCGATCAGCGTCACGAAGTCGTGTAGGATCTGCCGGTAATCCTCGTCGATGAATTCATAGGGAAGTTCGAGACGGAATTCCTGAACATGCGGCAGGATCGGATCGGCGTGCAGCGCCTCCAGAATTTGGTCCGCGGTCCCGACGAGATCGCGGGCAAAGAGGGTCCGCCGTTCCCCTTGCGGCGAGAGCGTCCGCTCGTGACGGCCCGCGGCATAGGCGGCGTAGCGCTTTCGCGTCGCCGCGCTGGCGCTGTCGAAGGGAACGATGACCCTTCCGAGCGCCACCCGTCGGCCGGCGCCGCCGGACGTCTTGTAACGCTCAAGCTGCCGTCCCTGAGCGACGAAGAACGCATCGGTCTCCTCGCCCGTCGTCACATTGCCGATCAGAAGGTTGAAGCCGTTCTGCGCCGCCTAGGCAGCCGAGCGCAGCGACCCTCCACCATACCAGATGCGGTCGATCAGTCCCTTCGCATGGGGGTTGAGCCGCGGACGCTGCGGACCGAACGGCGTCTTGATCCGCGTCTCTTCGTCCCCGAGATAGCTGCCCTTCAGATTGTCAGCGAACCTCAATACGCGGGCATGCGAGAAATCGTGGCTTTCCCAGTCACCGTCGAAGGCAAGAGGCCCGATCAGATCGGCATGAAGCGGCCGTCCGGCGCTCAGGCCGACATTGAGCCGCCCCCTGGAGAGGACATCGACGGTCGAGAGATCTTCGGCCAGCCGGTAGGGACTTTCGTAGCCGATCGGGATGACGGCCGTGCCGAGCTCTATCCGGCTGGTGCGCTGGGTGGCCGCAGCGAGAAAGGCGGTCGCCGAGGAGATGCCCGGCTCCAGGTGTCTCTGCCTGACCCAGGCGCTGTTGAAACCGAGCTCTTCGCCATGCTTGAGAAGCTGAAGGGTCTCTTCGAGCCCGCGATTGGGATCGTCTTCGGGGTAGTTTCCGGGTGTCAGGAAACCGACATGTTTTATCGCGATGGAATTGCTGGTCATCTCTGGAACTCAGAATTTCGGCAAGCCGGGCGGGTTCGTCTCGGATGCGGGCAATGCTTCCTCCGACAGATGCCAGTGATCGAGGATCTTGGCATAGGTGCCATCCTTGATCAGACCGTTCGTCGCGATCGTAAGCGTATCGGCGATGCCGCTGCCCTTGCGCGTGGTGATCGCGACATCGGAGCGATCAGGCCAGCCGGCGCTCAGCGTTCCCACCCGCTTGATGTTCTTGTCGCGCGCCGCGATGAAGACGAGCTGCGCATGTGGCTGAACGATGACGTCTGCCCGGCCGGATTGCAGCGCCAGCAGACTTGCCGCCTCATCATCGAAATAGAGAAGTTCGATCGGCTTCAGACCGGCAGCGGTGTCCTCGTCGCTCCATTTGAGCAGGATCCGCTCCTGGTTGGTGCCGGCACCAACGATGATCCGGAGACCCGCAGCGTCCTTCGGCTCCTTTATGGAGGTGATGGCGCTGTCGCCCTTGACGAAGAAGCCATGCAGCCCCTTGCGGTAGGTGGAGAAATCGAACTTCTCCTTGCGCTGCTCGGTAACCCCGACGTTGGAAATCACCGCATCATATTTTCCGGAGACCAGGCCGAGCGGCCAGTCGATCCAGGCAACCGGAACGATCTCCAGCTCCAGCCCGAGGCTTTCGGCAATGGCACCGGCATATTCCGGATCGGCGCCGACAACCGTCTTCGCATCGGTGGCATAAGTCGCGAGTGGCGGTCCGCCGGGGCTGATCGCGACGGTAAATTTGCCCGGTGTCACGAAGGAAAAGTTCTTCGGGATCGAGGCGATCGCGGCCTCGTTCTTCGCCGCATGAACGCGCGCCGGCTGCTCGGGGCTCAGATCGAATTCGTCACCGGCATGCGCAGTGGCGAAGCCGGACAGCATCATTGCGCTCAAGAGCAGCGCCGGGCGCCAGGAAGCAATAGACATCATTTCAAATCTCCTGAAATCAAACGTGCGGACCGGCTCGCATCCCTCGCGCCGGTCCGCTCAACCAGCCTTAGGAACCGCTCTTCGGCAGGCCTGGCGGGTTGGTCTTCGATTCCGCCGTCGCCTCGGATGTCAGGTTCCAGCGCTTCAGCACCTCGCCGTACTTACCGTCCTTGATCAGGTCGTTGAGAGCGAGTGTCACCGCATCGGCCAGACCGGCACCCTTCTTCGTCGTCACGGCGATCTCGGCCGCAACTGGCCAGCCACCGCTGACGGTGCCGACCAGCTTGGTCGAGCCCTTGATGGAGGCGCTGTAGGCAAGCGTGGCGTTCGGGTTGAACTCCACATCGGCGCGGCCGGACTGGATCGCGAGGTCGGCAGCGGCGCGGTCGTCGTAATACTGAACCTCGATCGGCTTCAGGCCAGCAGCGACGTTTTCACGATCCCATTCGAGGATGATCTTCTCCTGGTTGGTACCAGCACCGGTGATGACCTTCAGGCCGGCGACATCCTTCGGCTCCTTTATCGCGCTGATCTTGCTGTCGGCCTTCACGTAGAAGCCGAGCACGTCATTGCGGTAGGTGGAGAAGTCGAACTTCTCCTTGCGTTCCTCCGTCACCGTGACATTGGAGATGACGGCATCATATTTGCCGGAGGAGACGCCGAGCGGCCAGTCCTCCCAGGCGACAGGGACGAGATCGAGCTCGAGGCCGAAGGAATCGGCGAGAAGCTGGGCAATCTCGGGATCGGTACCGACGACGGTCTTCGCATCCGTTGCGTAGGTCGCGACCGGCGGATCCCACGGGTTGATGGCGACGGTGAACTTGCCCTTCTGGACGAACTTGAAGGACGGGGAGATCGCCTTGATCGCGGCTTCGTCCTTTTCGGCGCGGATGCGGTTCGAGGTATCCGGGCTCAAGTTGAACTTCTCGGCAGCCTGTGCAGAGCCGATCCCCAGGGTCGCCGCTGCAACGGCGCCGGCTAGCAGGCGGATTGCACTATTTCTGAATGTCATGTCCCTACTCCATTTCTTCTTTAGATTGTGGGTGTTGGCATGCGATCCGGACGCCCGTCGCGGCCGGAGTTTCGTTTCCTGCGGAAAGCTCAGAGCACCTTGGCGAGAAACTCTCTGGTGCGGGAATGTTCGGCCCGGGTGAAGATCTTCGACGGTGGGCCGGATTCGAGGATTCGGCCGCCGTCCATGAAGACGACGGTATCGGCAATCTCGCGGGCAAAGCCGACCTCGTGCGTCACCACCACAAGCGTCGTCCCCGTCCGGGCAAGCTCCTTGATGACATCGAGCACTTCGCCGACCAGTTCCGGATCGAGCGCCGATGTCGGCTCGTCGAACAGCAGAACCTTGGGCCGGAGTGCCAGCGCCCGGGCAATCGCCACGCGCTGTTGCTGACCGCCCGAGAGCTGGCGGGGATAGGCATTGATCTTGTCGGCAAGCCCGACCCGGGCGAGCAGCTCCTGAGCAAGCTGAACGGCTTCCTCGCGCTTGGCACCGCGCACCTGGATCGGCGCCTCGATCAGATTCTCAAGCACGGTCAGATGCGGGAAGAGATTGAAGCTCTGGAACACCATGCCGATATCGGCGCGCCGCCTCAGGATCTCCTTTTCCTTCAGCTCATAAAGCAGATTGCCCTTCTGCTCGTAGCCGACGAGTTCACCGTCGACGGCAATGAAGCCCGCATCGACGCGCTCCAGATGATTAATCGAGCGCAGCAACGTCGATTTGCCGGAACCGGAGGGTCCGAGAATCGCTGTCACGCTGCCAGCTGGCAGATTGAGGTCGATACCATCAAGCACCTTCAGCGAGCCGAAGCTTTTCGAAATTTTCTGGATGCTGATTGCCCCGCCGGCGCGCAGAACCGCGGCATCGGCAAACCCCGCATGGGCAACCGTCGTGTCAGATGCAAACTCAGCGGCCGCCGGCTGGTGGGTGAAGCGCGAGAAGAAGGCCTGGAAGGGTAAGGGCTTCGGATTGCGCAGGGCGCCCTTCGAATAATGCCGTTCGATGTAGTGCTGAGCGATCGACAGCACGGTCATGATGACCAGATACCATGCGGTCGCGACCATCAGCAGCGGAATGACTTCCAGATTGCGCCGGTAGATGACCTGCACCGTGTAGAAGAGTTCCGGCAGAGCGAGCACGTAGACCATCGAGGTGGCCTTCGCGAGACCGATCACCTCGTTGAAGCCTGTCGGCAGGATCGAGCGCATGGCCTGGGGCAAGATGATGCGGAAGGCCTGGCGGCGATGCGAGAGGCCGAGCGAGGCTGCGGCCTCGAGCTGCCCCTGGTCCACCGAGAGAATGCCGCCACGCACGATTTCAGCGAAGAAAGCCGACTGGTTCAGCGTCAACCCGAGAAAGGCTGCGGCAAACGGCGTCAGAAGCTGCGTCGTCGGATAACTCGCAAAGACCGTGTCGGTAAAGGGAATGCCGATCGTAATGGTTTCATAGAGATAGCCGAGGTTATTGAGAACCAGCAGCAGGACGATGACGGGGATCGAGCGCAGCAGCCAGATATAGCCCCAGGAGAGACCGGACAGCAGCGGCGACCGGGAAACACGCGCCAGCGCGAGCGCCGTTCCGAGGATGGAGCCGGAGATGGTGGCGAGCGCCGTCAGAAGCAGGGTGCGGCCGAGGCCGGCCAGCACGGGTTCTGCGAAGAACCATTCGGCAAAGACATTCCAGCCCCAGCGCGGGTTCGTGGATGTCGAATAGATGATGGCCGCGATGACGACGGCGGCAAAGACCGTGCCCGCAAAACGCGCTGGGTGGCGCGCCGGAACGATCCTGTAGCGCGCATAGTCGGAGGTTTCCGCCGCTCTGTGCTCGTGCTTTGCGATACCCGCAAATTCGCTGGTCAGCGCCATGCCCTGCTCCTTCTCAAATCAAAGATTGGCGACCGCACGAAGCGGCGTTGCGTCGATATCCGCCGCCGGCGCCATGACGCCTGAAGCGATCGCCTTTTCGAAAGGCAGCGTCTTGTAGAATTCGGGATCGACATTGATGTCGAACAGCGCCGTGTAGCCGTTGCTCAGATAGAGACCGACGGCTTCCGGCTGTCTGAACCCGGTCGTCAGATAGACGCGCCAGTAGCCCTGGCGAGCCGCCTGCAGCTCAAGCTCGACGAGAACCTTTCGCGCCAGCCCCTGGCGGCGCAGGTCGGAGCGGGTCCAGATGCGCTTGAACTCAGCGGTCCGCTCGTCGTAGCGCTTGAAGGCGCCGCCGCCGATCGTCACGCCATCGCGGATCAAGAGCACGAAGTTCCCGTCCGGCGGCGCGAAGGCTTCCGGCGGATAGCGGTTGAGCTCGGCCGCCGCACCCTTCTCATCAAAGTAGCTGCCGTAGCGGCTGTCATATTCATGAATGAGCTCGTCGATCAGCGGTTTGGCCTGCGGATCCAATGGCGTTGTGTAGAGAAACGTGTCGCTCATGTCGTCGTTACCCGTTGTCTTCGGAGAGGAAGGTTTCGGCGAGCTGCACCCAGTAACGGGCAGCAGGCGCTATGATGGCGTCATTGAAATCATAGTGGGCGCTGTGCAGCGGCGCGCTCTCGCCGTTGCCGATGAAGAGATAGCTTCCCGGCTTTTCCTTCAGCATGAAGGCGAAGTCTTCGCTGGCCGTTCGCGGACGGAAATCGTCCTCGGTCAGGCTGCGGTCGAATGCCTTCAGTGCCACGCTTTTCGCGAATGCCGTTTCATCGGGATGGTTGATGAGCGCCGGGAAACCGCGCCGGTAATCAACTTCAGCCGTCGCGCCGAAGCTCTCCGCCTGTGCGCGAGCCAATGCCGGAATGCGGGTCTCCAGCCTTTCGCGAACGCTCTCGCTATAGGCGCGCATGGTAAGCTTCAGCTCGACGCTTTCGGGGATGACGTTAGAGGCCGATCCGCCATGGATCGACCCGACGGTGACCACCGCCATGTCCTGCGGATCGACATTGCGCGAGACGACGCTCTGCAGTGCCGTGATGAGGGACGCGGATGCGAGCACCGGATCGACGCCGCGATGCGGCTCGGCACCATGGCCACCCTTGCCGACGATCCTGATCACCGCCTGGTCGACCGATGCCATGGCCGCATTCGCGACGAAGCCGAAATGCCCCGCGGGAACGCCAGGCCAATTGTGGAGCCCGAAGATCGCATCGACAGGAAAGCGATCGAACAGACCTTCGGCGATCATCTTGCGCGCCCCAGCGCCAATCTCCTCGGCCGGCTGGAAGATCAGCCGGAGCGTGCCATCGAAGCGGCCACTCTCGGCGAGATAGCGCGCGGCGGCCAGCAGGATGGTTGTGTGCCCATCATGTCCGCAGGCATGCATGACACCGGGATTGCTGCTCGAATAGGCAAGGCCCGTCGCCTCCTCGATCGGCAGCGCATCCATATCGGCGCGAATGGCAAGCTTTTTGCCACCGCTTCCCTTCCTCAACGTCGCAACGATGCCGGTTCCGGCAATGCCGTGTTCGACGTCATAGCCCCATGAGGCAAGACGCGAGGCGATGAGCTTGCTGGTCCGATGTTCCCGAAAGGCCAGCTCCGGATATTGGTGAAGATCACGGCGCAGCTCGATGAATTCGTTAAGGAATGAGGCAATGCCCAGTTCCACACGATCATGCTTTAGAGGTGTTTGAGCTCTTGCGTTCATCAGAGGTTTCCCCAGCGCTCAGGCGCTGGCGGCCTTTCGCTGGTCTGCATCGCCGTCGCTTTCGGCATAGCGGCTGGTGCGGAAGGGCAGTCCCAGATGATCGCGAAGCGTTTCGCCCTTCAGCTTCGGATCGAAATAGCCGCGGCGCTGCAGGATGGGCAGGACGTGATGCGCGAAGTCGTCAAAGCCTTCAGCGATCACGGGGAAGCCGAGAATGAAGCCGTCGGCAGCCTCCTCGTCGATCCAGCGGATGATCTCGTCGGCGATATGATCGGCGGTTCCGATGAAGGCCGTGCGCGGCGTTGCCGCATCGAGCGCCACCTCGCGCAGTGTCAGGCCGTTCTCACGCGCCGTCTTCTTGATCCGGTCGGTCGTGGCGCGGAAATTGTTGCGGCCGATATCGCCGAGTTCCGGGAATTGTTCATCCAGCGGATACACGCTGAAATCGTGGTGATCGAAGAACCGGCCGAGATAGCGCAGGGCCTCCTCGATGGTAACAAGACCCCGGATTGCCTGATACTTGGCTTCCGCCTCCTCCGCCGTCGCCCCAACGATCGGGCCGATGCCGGGATAGATACCGATTTCCCTGGCGCTGCGGCCCTGAGCGATGGCGCTCTGCTTGAGCTGCTTGTAGAAGGTCTTTGGCTCCTCGATCGGGCCGCCATTGGTGAAGACAGCGTCGGCGTGCTTTCCGGCAAGCTTTATGCCGGAATCCGAGGCGCCCGCCTGGAAGACGACCGGCTGCCCCTGCTTCGAGCGGCGGATGTTGAGCGGCCCTTCGATGCGGAAGAACCGCCCCTTGTGATCGAGCCGGTGCATCTTTTCGAAGTCGGCATATTGCCCGCTGTCGCGGTCGCGGATGAAGGCATCGTCATCCCAGGAATCCCATAGCCCCTTGGTCGCGTCGATATATTCCTCGGCGATCTCGTATCTTAGCTCATGCTCGGGATGCTCGCGCCCGTAGTTGCGCCCGGATCCTTCGAGCGGCGAGGTCACGGCATTCCAGCCGGCGCGGCCGCCGCTGATGAGATCGAGCGACGCGAACTGGCGGGCGATGGTGAAGGGGTCGCTATAGGAGGTCGAGACCGTACCGACGAGACCGATCTTCGACGTCGAGGCGGCCAGCGCCGACAGGATCGTCAGAGGTTCGAAACGGTTCAGAAAATGCGGGATTGACTGCTCGTTGATATAGAGGCCGTCGGCAACGAAGGCGAAGGCGATGCCCACGTTTTCGGCCTTGCGCGCCGTATCGATGAAGAACTGAAGATTGGTCGATGCATCGGCCGGGCCGCTCGGATGCTTCCAAGCGTTCATGTGGCCGCCCGGGCCTTGCAACATGATACCGAAAGTGACGTGTTTCTGAGCCATGATGTGTCTCCGGAGCGCAGTTAGGCAGCGAGTGAAAGGCGTTCTTTGGCGAGGAGCTCGATCGACGCCAGACGTTCGCTCGGCGTCAGAGCCGGCGTGTCGAGCACGAATTCCTGGACGCCATATTGGGAGTGGAGGCCGTCGAGCGCGTCGCGCACCTGGCGTGCCGTTCCATGCAGGACACTTGGGATCTTCTCCTCGGTCCTGAATTCGGCGACGCCTGCCTGTCTGGCATATTCTGCGGCCTGCTCCTCATTGCCGACATTCACGGTCTGACCGTTCGGCAGGAACAGCTTGACGATCCGCAGATCGCCGACCCGCTGGCGGGCCCGTTCGGCATTCTCGGCGGCAAAGGCGGCGAGCGCGAGGATCGGAACATCCCCTCCGGTTGCCTGGGCGTAAGCATCAAAGGTACGCTTGAGATTGTCGGGATCGCCGTTCAGATGCCCGGCGAAAACCAGCCGCCAGCCTTTCTCGGCCGCGAGAAGCGCGCTTTCGACACTGGCGCCCAGCAGAAAGCGTTCGGGCTTGACCGGCGGGATCGGCGTTGCAGCGGCGCGGTCTTCACGCGTCTCAAAAGCGAGGTAAGCGTTCAGGTCCGAGAGCTGGTCGGCAAAGCTCGGCTTCAGCGCCGGATCGATCGCGACCTGCAGCGCGCGCGTCGAATATGGAAAGCCGCCCGGCGCTTTTCCGACGCCGAGATCGACACGCCCCGGCGCAAGAGACGAGAGAACGTTGAAGGTCTCGGCAACCTTGTAGGCGCTATAGTGCTGCAGCATCACTCCACCGGAGCCGATGCGGATCGAGCGCGTCCTTGCCAGAAGATGGGCGATCAGGACCTCAGGCGCCGAGCTTGCCAGATTGCTCATGCTGTGGTGCTCTGCCACCCAGAAACGGTGATAGCCGAGCTCTTCAGCGGCGGTCGCAAGCTTGACGGCCGCCACGAGCGCTTCGGCGGCATTGGCGCCCTCTTCGATCGGGGCCTTGTCGAGCAGGCTGAGAAGATATGTCATCACGACGCCTCATTTATTTCTATATTGTCTATAAAATCAGTAGATAATTGCCATCGTAAGGAACCGCTTTCTCTTTGGAGTTGAAAGAAGGGAAAAATCGACCGTGCCGCTCGCGCATGACGGCGTTAGCGTCGGCCTGCGCGAAACACCGTCTTCATCATGGAAAGGATTGTCATGCCCGAAGCACTGGAAAACGTAAGGATCACCCTGGCGTCACGGCCGAAAGGATCGCCCGTACCGGAGAATTTCCAGATCGAGCGGCAGCCGGTCCCCGCCGCGGCGGAAGGTGAAGTGCTGCTGCAGATCCTCTTCCTGTCGCTCGATCCCTATATGCGCGGACGCATGGATGACGCCAAATCCTATGCCGCGCCCGTCGGCATCGGGCAGGTCATGGAGGGCGGTACCGTTGCCCGCGTCATCCGCAGCCGAAACAGCGATTTCGCGCCCGGCGATCTCGTCCTGTCGCATTCGGGCTGGCAGACCTATGCGACGTCAAACGGTGAGGGGCTGCGCAAGCTCGATCCGCAGCAGGCGCCGCTGACAACCGCGCTCGGCGTTCTCGGCATGCCCGGCTTCACCGCCTATGCCGGCCTGCGCAACATCGGCAAGCCACAGCAAGGCGAGACCGTCGTCGTCGCTGCCGCCAGCGGCGCTGTCGGTGCGGTGGTTGGCCAGATCGCCAGGATACGCGGAGCCCGGGTCGTCGGCATTGCCGGTGGGGCCGAGAAATGTGCCTATGTCAGCGGCGCGCTCGGCTTCGACGTTGCCATCGATCACCGCGCGAAGGACTTTACCGCTCAGCTCCTCTTGGCCTGCCCGGATGGAATCGACGTCTATTTCGAGAATGTCGGCGGCCATGTCTGGGAAGCGGTCTTCCCGCTTCTGAACGACTTCGCACGCGTGCCCGTCTGCGGGCTGATTGCGCATTACAACAATGAGGCGGCGGAGGGATTCGACCGCCTTCCCGGCTTCATGCGCGCCGTTTTGCGCAAGAGCCTGACCGTGCGCGGCTTTATTCAGCGCGAGTTCGCCGCGCAGCGGCCGGATTTTCTTGAAGAGGCATCCGGATGGCTGGCGGACGGCCGCCTGAAATTCCGTGAGGATATCGTCGATGGTCTGGACAATGCGCCCCAGGCTTTCATCGGCCTGCTGCAAGGCAAGAATTTCGGGAAACTGATCGTGCGTGTGAGCGAATGATTGGCCGGCGAAAGCCTCGGGCTGCGGTCCATGGCCGATAGAACCTGTGCGATCGTCCACGCGCTGCCAAAAATCCAGCAATCGCGTCAATTTTAGCTATTCCTGAAACGAGATTTGATCGTTCATCCGCCTACTTTAGGTTTTGCTAACCCCGTGGCGATGACATGCTCGAATTGCAAAACAAGGTTCTGGAACGCATTGCCAAGGGCGAGCCGCTTGCGGCAACGCTGGAGGCGCTTTGCCTGCTGGTTGAGATCAGGCTTCCGGAGGTCAAATGCTCTGTTCTTCGGGTTGAAAACGGCAGACTCCATCCGCTCGCAGCCCCGTCCCTGCCCCATTCCTATAGCCAGGCTCTCGACAATCTGGAGGTCGGACCGGCTGCCGGGTCGTGCGGCACGGCCGCCTTCTACGGTGTCCCTGTTATCGTCACAGATATCGCAACCGATGGCCGATGGGCGGCCTATCGCGATCTGGCTCTGCCGCTCGGTCTTCTGGCATGCTGGTCCACCCCAGTGATCAGCGCAGGCCGGGTCATCGCAACCTTCGCTCTTTATTTTCAGGAGTGCCGGCGTCCTGACGATGGAGACAAGGAAATCATCGAAACCTGCACGCATCTCTGCGCCATCGCCATCGAGCGCGATGAAAGGGTCCGCGAGCGCGAACGTCTGACCTACACGGACGCGCTGACCGGCGAAGCCAACCGCGCACGGTTCAACGAAGTGCTGGAAGAACTCCAGACCGCCAACCGCACCTTCGGTCTGCTGCTTGCCGATATCGACAATCTCAAACTGGTCAACGACACCTTCGGGCATGGTGCAGGCGATGCGCTGATCCGGACGGTCGCCAGGCGCATCGCATCGGTCGTTCCGCCGGAGCGGACTTTCAGGCTGGGTGGCGATGAGTTCGCCGTGATCCTCGATGGCGGCGGCATGGAGGAGCTGGCAGCCTGTGGCGATGCCATCCTTCGCGCCGTCAAGCGGCCCGCCCAGTGCGACAAGCATGTGGTCTTCCCATCGATGACGGCGGGCGGCGCCGTTGCCGGAGATGGTGATCCCCGCCAGAATGCCGATGTCGCGCTTTATCACGGCAAGTCCCGGCACCGCGGCCAGTTCACCGCCTATTATCCCGGCATGGGCACCGCGCTGACGCGGCGTTTCCGGGCCATTCGCGATGTTGGTATCGCGCTGGCGGAGCGGCGTATCGAAGCGCATTACCAGCCAATCGTCCGGCTGGACACAGGCGAGGTCGTCGGCTTCGAAGCGCTGTGCCGTATGCGCACGCCGGCCGGCGAGACGGTCGCGGCGGCCCATTTCCATGAGGCGATGCTGGACGGCGAGATCGCCTTGCAACTGACCGAACGGATGCTCGACATGGTGACATCGGACATGCGCCGGTGGCTTGATCTCGGCCTCCCCCTTCAGCATGTCGGGATCAACCTTTCGGCTGCCGATTTTCATACCGGCAATCTCCGAGCGAAACTGGACGAACATCTCATCGGCAAAGGCGTGCCGCTGGACCATGTGATCCTGGAGGTGACGGAATCCGTCTATCTCGGCCCCCGCGACCACACGGTCGGCGACGAGATCCGGGCGCTTCGGGAACAGGGCTTGCGCGTCGCGCTCGACGACTTCGGCACCGGTTATGCCTCGCTCACCCACCTGCTGACCGTCCCCGTCGATATCATCAAGATCGACAAGTCCTTCGTCGATCGCCTGATCAGCGAAGAACCGGGTGCCGCCATCGTCGAAGGACTGATCGGCATCGCTCACAGACTTGGCATCAAGGTCGTTGCCGAGGGTATCGAGACCGAAGAGCAGGCATCGCATCTTCTCGCCATGGGATGCATTCTCGGCCAGGGTTTCGTCTATTCCCGCGCTGTCGGGTTTGATGCCGCCACCGAACTCCTGAGAACCAGGGGTCAAAAGCCCGACGACGCCGGTGAGAACAACCGGCCTCCACTGCGCCACGACCGCCTTAGCCGGGCACTTTGAAGCAGGGGGCGCCTTCGTCACGTTACAACCTTGAAATCGCTCTAGCTCGCGACACCTAACCCGTGAAAGCGAGCCCATGACGCAGATATCTCATTCGACACTCACCCCGGCGCAGGCGACCACGGCGTTGCTGAACTTTGCCGATACGCTCCTCAGCCTGCTTGCCGGCCTCCGGGACGAAGACCGCGCCCAGATGGGTGCACTCATCACCGATGTGTCGCAGACGCTGCGGCGCCTGGCCGACGATATCGCCGGCGGCGACCCTGATATCGCATTCGAAGTCATGAGATCGGCCGCGCGTTTGATCAGCGTTCTCAGGCTTGCGGTCAACCGGCGGCCTGCCGGATCCCGCCTGCACTGACCCGAGCCCGGCATTCCCGTAAATAATTGCCGGCAGATAGGAGTCGGCGATGGTTGAGACAGCGAGAAAATGACACGCTATCCGATGTTCAGCCCGCAATTGCTGATCAGCTTTGTCGCGGTTTGCGAGACCAGCAGTTTCACCCGCGCCGCCGATCGCGTCTCGCTGTCGCAATCGACCATCAGCCAGCAGATCCGGCGGCTGGAGGAGCTGCTGGGAAAAGCGCTGCTCGAGCGGACGTCGCATGAGGTGCGGCTGACCGAAGAAGGCATCAAGCTGCTGAGCTATGCGCGCCGCATCATCGCGCTCAACGAAGAGGCGCATGACGCGCTGACGGGGCCATGGAGAGATGGCGTCTTGCGGCTCGGCATGCCGGAGGATCTGACCGTACCGACCATCGACCTTCTCGCCGAATTCAAGCGCGAGCATCCGCATCTGCGGCTGGATGTCTCAAGCGGCCTCAGCCGCGAGCTGCACCGGGCCTATCTGCTGGAAGAGCTGGATCTTGTGCTCGTCAAGCAGGTGCGCGTGCATCTGCCCCGGGCCGCGCGCGCCGAGCCGCTGCTCTGGTTCGACAGCGAAAAGTATCCGGCGATCGAACAATCCCCGGTGCCGATCGCCGTCTTTCCTGTCAACGGCCTTTACCGCGAAGAACTGTGCGAGACGCTTGAAGGCCTCGGCCTCAGGTGGCGCGTCGGCTATAGCAGCGGCGGGCTCGCGGCGCTTGCCGCAGCCTCTGCCGCTGGCCTTGGCGTCAGCCTCCTGCCGGCAAGCTGCCGGCTTCAGGGGCATCGCGTGCTGGGTACCGCCGAGGGTCTGCCGCCGATCGAGAATTTCGAGCTCGCGCTGTTTTACCGCGACACCGCCTCGCCGCTCGCCCTCGATCTCGCCGAGCGTCTCATTTCCTTTTGCGGCCTGAAGCACCACTGATCATTCGCAAATCGAATAGTCACCATTGTCATATGTCGCTGCCATCGCGCCGCGTCATTTCCTAAAATGGCCTCATCCATTTCATGCACGACGATGAGGAGACGATCATGCACAATGCCGTATCGCAAAGCCGCAGAGCCTTCCTGAGCCGAACCGGACAGGTGACGACAGCCGCAGCGCTTGCGGGCCTGACAGGCGGCATGAGCCGCGAGGCCGCAGCTGCCGATTGCGCCAGCGAAGCCGATGTCACAGCCATCACCGATAACCACTACCTGCTGACGGATGTTCGCCTCGAAGACGGTTTCGAACGCGACGGCGATATCGTCACCGGAACCCGCACGTCGCTGAATACGCTTGAAATCAAGGACGGCAAGATCGCCGCGCTGCACGCAGCCGGCACTACGCTTCCATCTGGCGTCCCTGTCTATCAGGCCAGCGGCCAGCTGGCGCTGCCGAAGATGCGCGACATGCATATCCATCTCGACAAGACCTTCTACGGCGGTCCGTGGAAGGCGCCTCTGCCCCGTCAGGGCAAGACGATCATGGACATGATCGCGCTTGAGGAAAAACTGCTGCCGCAATTGCTGCCGACATCCGAGCAGCGGGCCGAGGGTCTGATTGCGCTGATCCAATCCAAGGGTAGCACGGTCGCCCGCAGCCACTGCAACATCGATCCGGTCAGCGGCCTGAAGAGCCTGGAACACCTGAAACTCGCGCTGGAAAAGCACAAGGACAGCTTCGATTGCGAGATCGTTGCCTTCCCCCAGCACGGCCTGCTGCACTCGAAGGTCGATGGCCTCATGCGAGAGGCGATGCAGATGGGCGCCGCCTATGTTGGCGGTCTCGACCCGACGAATGTCGACAGCGCCATGGAAAAGTCGCTCGATGCGATGTTCCAGATTGCGATCGACAGCGGCAAGGGCGTTGATATCCACCTGCATGAGACGAGCCCGGCCGGTGTCGCCGCGATCGACTACATGATCGACACTGTCGAGAAGAACCCTGTGCTGAAAGACAAGGTGACCATCAGCCATGCCTTCGCGCTGACGACGCTTTCCCCGGAAGCGCTTGACGAAACCGCCGCGCGGCTGGCGGCGAACGGCATGACCATCGCCTCCACAGTGCCGATCGGCGGATTGACGATGCCCTTGCCCCAACTCAGTAAGGCCGGCGTCTTCGTCATGACCGGCACCGACAGCGTCATCGATCACTGGTCGCCATTCGGCAGCGGAGACATGCTGGAAAAGGCCTATCTCTACGCCCAGCTCTATCGTGGTTCCGACGAGTATCACCTGTCGCGGTCGCTTGCCATTTCGACCGGCGGCATCCTGCCACTCGACGCCGATGGCAATCGCGCCTGGCCGAAGATCGGCGACGAAGCGGGCTTCACGCTTGCCAGCGCCAGCTGCTCCGCAGAGGCCGTCGCCCGCGTGTCGCCGCGCAGCGCAACGTTCCACAAAGGACGCCTCGTTTCCGGCGGCGTCGCCAAGGCGTCATCCTGATAATCGATGCATGACGCGCTGCCCGCAGATAGCCGCAGCGCGTCATGGCTTGCTCCAGCAAGTTTAGTTCCGGCCGCCGTTCTTGTGGCCGGAGTGTCGCTTCGTGTTGAGCAGCGCCGAGGCGCTGCGCCGCAGCAGCGATTTCGGCCTCTTCTTCCGCGGGATCAGATCGATATCGCTGACAAGCTTGGCGCCGCCGTCGCGGCGTTCCAGGGTGATCTTGCGGCTGTGAAATGCTTCCAGCTCGACCCGATGCGCGACGCTGACGATGGTGACTTTCGGCAATTCGCGGATCACGGTTTCCATCATCTGCTCCTGGCTTTTCTCGTCCAGAGCCGACGTTGCCTCGTCCAGCACGATGATATCGGGATTGTGCAGCAGCAGGCGCGCGATGGCCAGCCTCTGCTTCTCGCCACCCGACAACGTCTGGTCCCAGGGCGCGTCTTCCTCGATCTTCTCACCGAGATAGCCGAGCCCGACCGCCTCCAGTGCCGCCAATACTTCCTCCACCGTCCAGTCATCGGCGGCACGGGGATAGGCCGTTGCCCTGCGCAGCGTCCCGGAGGGGATGTAGGGCCGCTGCGGCAACATGAACAACCGGCTGCCGGCGCGAAAATTGACGCTGCCGCGCCCCCACGGCCAGAGGCCCGCAATCGCCCTGACGAGCGTGCTCTTGCCCGAGCCGGATTCCCCGGCAATCAGAACGCGCTCGCCGGGTTCGATATCGACCTGGGTTTCCTTAACGACGGACGTCCCGTCATCGAGCGATACCGAAAGCTCGTTCAGGCTCAAAATGGCATCCCCTTCCGTCTCCCCGCGCTGGATGCGGCCGATCGAATCGTTGTTCTCGGCGCGCTCAAGGCCGTCCAGCGACATCATCAGCGAGGCGATACGCCGGGCACTGGCATTCCAGTCCGCCAGCCGCGGATAGTTGTCGACCAGCCAGCCGAATGCCGCCTGCACGATGGTGAAGGCCGAGGCCGCCTGCATCACCTCGCCAAGCGTCATGCTGCCGTCGAGAAACTTCGGAGCGCATAGCAGGATAGGAACGACAGGTGCGATGAGGCTCGATCCCTGCGATACCAGTGTCGTACGCATATGCTGGCCCGCAAGCAGTGCCCATTGCTTTAGAACCTTTCCGAAGGTGCGGTCGACGTCGTTACGCTCCTCTTCTTCGCCGCCGAGCAAAGCGATGCTTTCCCCGTTTTCCCGCACATGCGTCAGCAGATAGCGAAACTCGGCCTCTGCCTGGTTCTTGACCTCGGAGACGGCAACGAAACTGCGTCCGATAATGGCGATCGACGTGGAGGTGATGCCTGCATAGAGCACGGCGGCAATGACCAGAAAGCCCGGTATGGTGACCGTCGAGCCTGCAACCGGAAGCGTCAGCGCACCGCCGATGGTCCACAGCACCACGATGAAGGTCGAGGCGGACAGAAATGCCACGAGCACGCCGGCAACGAAATCGACCGGCGATTCCGTCGCGATCCGCAGATCCTCGGAAATGCGGGCTTCCGGATTTGCGTGATCGCCGCCGATCAGGTTCAGTTGGTAATAACGGCCATTCGCCAGCCAGCGCTGGATGACGGCCGATGTCAGCCAAGAGCGCCAACGCCGCTGCATCATCATGCGAACGGAGACCTGCGCCGTGACGAGTGCGACACTTGCAAGCACCAGCGGCAGGAATACCGCGCTCAGATAATAGATGGTGCCTGCATCGCGCGTCTCGATCGCGTCGAAAATATGCCGGTTCCAGAGGTTGATCCCGTACTGGAGGCCGACATTGAGGATGATCATCGCCAAGAGGCCGATGGAGCACGGCCATGACGATCGGTCGCCGTGACGGCCCCAATAGCCGCGGGCGCTGATCCAGAACCGCCGCAGCAGATAGCGCTTGCGCGCATGCTCGGCTTCTTCCGGCGTCAGTCCCGGATCGGGTTCAACGGCATCCGGCGGCGGTGGAGCCTCGACAACCGGCCCCACGCCCTGAGGCGATTTCGCGGCGCCATCCGGTTTGGCACCGTCGACCGATTTCGGTTTCAGTTCTGCTTCGGTCATGAGCCGACAACGGCGCAAAAATCAAAAGGTTTCACGCCGGCCGGACAATTTGGGTCGCGCCCGCAAGACGTCCTCTAGAACAGCGGTGCGTGCCGGTTGACGTCCTTGTAGAGCAGGTAGCGGAAGCGGCCGGGGCCGCCTGCATAGCAGGCCTGCGGGCAAAATGCGCGCAGCCACATGAAATCGCCGGCCTCGACTTCCACCCAATCCTGATTGAGGCGGTAGACGGCCCGGCCTTCGAGAACATAGAGACCATGCTCCATGACATGGGTTTCCATGAAGGGGATCACGGCGCCCGGTTCGAAGGTGACGATGGTCACATGCATGTCGTAGCGGATGTCGGCGGGATCGATGAAGCGCGTCGTCGCCCATTTGCCGTCCGTGCCGGGCATCGCGCCCGGTTCGTGCTGGTCCTCATGGGTGAAGATGGCGGGCGGCGCCTCCAGCCCCTCGACAGGCTGGAATGCCTTTCTGATCCAGTGGAAAGTCGCAAGCTCCGCGCCGTCATTTTGCAGCGTCCATGCACTGCCGGCAGGCAGATAGGCGAAGGATCCGGCGCGAAGCTGATGGACGCGTCCTTCGTGTCCGATCGCCAATGTCCCCGACACGACGAAGATAGCCGTCTCGGCCCGTGGCTCACCTTCCGGCTTGGTGCTGCCGCCGCCGGGCGCCACTTCCATGATATATTGAGAGAAGGTCTCGGAAAAACCGGTCATCGGCCGCGCGATGATCCAGGCACGGGTCTTTGACCAGTGTGGCAGATAGCTGGTGACGATATCCGTCATCACGCCCCGCGGGATGACCGCATATGCCGTGGTAAAAACCGCCTTGCCGGAGAGGAGATCGGTCTGCGGCGGAAGGCCACCGGGAGGGGAGTAATACGAGCGGTTTGCCATGGTCATTCTCTCAGCGTTTTCGACGGTTCGGACGGTAGTCTTCGGCACGCGGCGGCTCAAGACCGGTTTTGCAATCCGGCGGATTTTATCGGGCGCATCAGGAGGTGCGGCCCCTCCTAGAAATTCGCAACCAGTCTCGCCTGTGCCGTACTGGATTGCAGGCCCTTGCCGAACTCGCCGGAATAGCTGAGCGTCAGCCAGGTGGATTTGGTGAGTGCTGCGGAGAGGCCGAGCCTCACCAGCAGGGAATCCTGGGGCATCTCGACCCCTTCGATGACGAACGGCGAGCCGCCTGCAAAGGCCAGGCTCGAATATGGCGTCAGGTCGCCGGCGAGATGCCGCCAGCCGAACATGCCGGAGACCTTGACTGGAAGATCGCCCTGCGGCCAGTCGGCCGACCAGCGAAAGCCGATCGTCGAGGCGACGATCGCGTCGTTGCCGTCCGTAGCCGACAAGGCCGCCGCACCGCCGCTCTCGCGGAAGCCATCGCTATCCAGATTGACGTAGGCAAGGTTGGCGAAGGGCTGCAGCTTGATGGCATCCAGCTCCTGCGTCCAGGAGATGCCGGCGAAGACCTGGCTCGTGGCGCTGGCATAGCCGGCGGTCAGCTGATCAGCAAAGGTGCCGAAGGCGATGTCGCGCTGGGTCGATGCGTCGTTGTGAGAATAGATGGCCCCACCGACGAGGTCGAGGGGTCCGAAATCGCCCGCGGCATAAAGACCGCCGTGATATGAATCCGTATCCGCCTGATCGAGGGCATCGTGGCTGTAACCGGCCATCCCGCCGAGACGCCAGTGATCCGAAACCGGCACGTCCCCACCTGCGATGATGCCTGATGTCGTGGTGTCGAGACCGGCGGCGTTGCCATCGCCCTGCCAGCTGTTTGAAGACAGGAAGCCAGCGCTCCAGAATGTTGCCTGGTCGTGCTGCTGATCGGTGCGCGATGCCACTTCCTCGATAATTGCATCGCGGGCAAAGCGGCTTTCCCACAGCAAAGCGCTTTTGAGCGAAGCGTGAACCTCGCCGCTTAGCTGTGAGAAGGCGCTGTTGGCGGTGCTGATATCCAGCGGCAGAACGGCGTCATAGACACCATTTCCCGAACCCAGGGCCTCGACAGCAGCCGCTGTGGAACGGCCGTTCGCCGTCTCCGCGACATCGGCGAACTGCACACTGTTGCGATCCAGCTGCATGTCGGTAGCGGTCGTGCCGTAGGTCAACGTCGGCGACAGGAAGGCGAAGTTGCTCGTGACGTCATCGAAGGTGCCGGTGATGTTGCCGGCGCTGAGGATCGTGTAATTGGTTGCCAGCCCGTAATTGCCGCTCGCCGCCCTTATATCCAGCGTGCCGCCCTGGATATCGACGGCGCCTGTCGCGTCCACCTTGTCGGCAGCACCACTGGCGTCGATATCCACCTGAT
This sequence comes from Hyphomicrobiales bacterium, assembly GCA_900465675.1. GTDB lineage: Bacteria > Pseudomonadota > Alphaproteobacteria > Rhizobiales > Rhizobiaceae > Rhizobium. The sequence goes on from UBJR01000011.1 coordinate 32,993, forward strand.
AGGTCGAGCCCGCGCGAAACGTCAGCCCCCCCGTTACCGCAAGCGTTGCAATCCCCGGGCCAGGCGAAAGGATGCCACCCGAATTCACCGTCAGGCCACCGACGACGCCGCTGCCGGACAAAAGGCCGCCGCCGAAAATATCGACCGCGCCGGATATCGTTCCGTCATTGACCAGCGAGCCGCCGGACACCGTTGCCGGCCCGCTGATCGTCCCAGTGTTGGCAAACGTGCCTCCGCTGTTGACGAGTGACGCGATGGTGCCGTCGTTAGAGGCGTTGCCAGCGTTCGTGACGGCGCCCGCGACCGCCCCGCTATTGTTGGTGAAACTGCCTGCTGCCCCAACAGCGACGTCATCGAGCGTTGCGTTGTTGACGACGCTGCCGCCGTTGACGGTCGTCGCCCCCGTGACTGCACCACCGCCGTTGTTCGTGAACGTGCCGCCGTCGTTCTGAAGCGAGGCGACCGTGCCCGCATTGGTCACGGTGCCGGAATTCTTGATCGCACCGGCAGTTGCGCCGCTGTTGTTGACGAAGGCGGCGACCGCAGCGACATCCGCATCGGTGATGACAAAATTGTTGGTGACAGCCCCGCCTGTAACAGTCGTCTTACCCGTCACCGTCCCGCCGGCATTGTTGGTGAAAGCGCCGCCGGTGTTGGTCAGGGCATCGATCGTACCGGCATTCGATGTGTTACCGGCATTGGTGACGGCGCCGGCCGCCGCGCCGCTGGCATTTGTGAACATGCCATCTGCACCGACATTGACGTTGTGAAGGGTGGCATTGTTTGTCACCGTGCCGCCCGAGACGTTGGTGCCGCCGGTAACGACGCCGCCGAAATTGTTGGTGAACGACCCGGCGTCGTTCTGAACGGAGCCGATCGTTCCGGCGTTGGTGAGCGCGCCGGAATTCCGGATCGCACCGGCCGTGGCTCCATTGTTGTTGACGAAGGCGGCAACGGCGGCAACGTCCGCGTCGGTGATGACGAAATTGTTGGTGACCGTGCCGCCGGAAACCGTGGTTTTCCCGGTCACCGTGCCGCCGGTGTTGTTGGTGAAATTGCCCGCCGTATTCGTCAGAGTGCCGATCGTCCCGGCGTTGGAAGCCGTCCCGGCATTGGTGACCGTCTGGGTGATGGCGCCATTGTTGTTGACGAACGTCCCGCCCGCGGAAACATCGACGGCATCCATCCCGCCATTGTTGGTCAATGCGGTCGCCGTTCCGACCACGGCGCTGTCGAGCGTGCCGTTGACCGTCACATTGCCATTGTTGAGCATCAGGCGGCCGTTGAGGTCGCCATCGACGGAAAGCGCGCCGCCATCCAGGCTGACATTCGAGTTCAGTATGCCGCCCGCATTGATGCTGACGCTACCCGAGCTGATCGTGGTGCCGTTCGTCGTATTCAGCACGCCCGTATTGGTAATGGTGACATTGCCGCCGCCGACATCGAGCGTTCCAACAGAAACGCCATTTGTGACCTGCGGAGATCCGGTGTTGACGACAGCGGTGTCGGCTGCGCCGGGCGCGGCAGGCGTCCAGTTCGAACTATTACTGAATTCATTGTCCGAGCTGCCCGACCACGCCGATTGGGCAAGGCCGTGCACAGGCAGCACCACGGAAGCCAGCGCCGTGAACAGGCCTAGACGGCGGGAGAATGCCGGAAGCAGTGGTTTCATCAGGTCGGCCGACGCTAGCAAGCACCCGCCATTCGCCGGCGGGACGGTTAACAATTCCTATCCGAGCCTGGTTAATGAAGTCTTACATCGTTGGGTTGAAAGCCCTTTGCCGAATCCTGATCGACCGGACGGGAAACGCTGAAACCGGCTCGCTAGTGGACGGCCGGCTCCGAGTCATCGAGGAAGGACGCGATCCCGTCGCGGGCGATGGTCGCCAGGAATTCGTCGAACGCATCGCGGTCGGTCTCGAACGGTTCGTCCCAGCGGATCAGGTCTTCCGACTGGGTCACGACTTCCATCGTCCAGTCTTCCTGGCTGCCCTGGGTCCGGAAAATGTCCACAAGCACGGTGACACCATCTTCCGTGAATTCACCTGACAGCTCCGAATGTTCAAGCTTCGGTTCCTTGGCCTTTTTCGCCACTTTAATCTCCTGCGCCATCCGGCGCATGTTCGGGACACTTTCAAACGTAGCTAGGTGTCGTGCTGGCCGGTGTCAACCGGCGCTTCCCTCGACAGCAGCCAGTTGACCACTTCCCGGAAAGGCATCAAGGCTGGCAGCCATGACGACGAAGCTTATAAGCGGACCGGAGAACAGCCAGCTGGATATTCCCCGGAGCCACCAACCGCTGATCATCTTCACGGATGGCTCCTTCGAGCCAGGTGCTGCCCACGCGGGATGGGCCTTCGTCGTCTATGCGGATGAGGTCGAGGTGCTTGCAAGCGCCGGGCGCTTCCCGGCTGCGCCAGGGAATAATGCAGTCGAACTGACCGCAATCCTGAACGCCGCTCGATGGCTCAACGCCCATGCCGCTAACCGGCAGGCCGTCATTCTGACCGACTCCCGCTATGTGCTGGAGGGCTGCAATCGATGGCGTTTCATCTGGAGAAGCAACGGCTGGAAGAGGATCGAGCCTGACAGCCGCCGCAGGAAGCGGGCGATTGCCGATCGCGCGCTGTGGCAATCCCTCGATATCGAGCTTCAGCAGAACGACCAGATCACCGTCAACTGGTGCAAGGCGCATTCCGGCATCGCTGGCAATGTTCGCGCCGACGCGCTGGCGACACAAGCGCGTCTGGCGAAGACGGGCGACAATATCAGCGCTTCAATATGAAGACCGCCTTGCCGCCTTGAGACGCCTCGATGCCCTCCTTGGTCCGCTTCAGCATCAGGCATTTTTCCGCAGCCTGCGGCTCGGTCCTGATGCAGATCCCGTCCGCCACGGCTTTCCAGGTCGGATGAATGCTGACCATGCTGTCGCTGATCGTTCCGCCGCCATCCGGTTTGAAAACCAGGATATTCGATACCCGGCGCTTGACGACATACATTTCCCAGGGATTGCCGTCGGCAACCACGCGCGCCAGAGACTCGGCAGCATACGCGCCGGGTGCCGAAAGCATGGTAATTGCGACGGCAGCAGCGGCGAACAACCCGCCGGAGGATTTTTTGGACATCAGTGACTTTCTGAGCGTTGATGGGGCCTGGCGCCGATTGCACGCAATCGTCACCGCAACGAGGCGCAAGGATGAGTCGAGCGCGCCTGTATCCGGTCTTGCCATTCAACATGGCATTTTTGAGTCTGCCGCGACCTGTTTCAGATGCCTGCTCACCACCTGTCGGCGGTCGGCCATCTGAGATGCGGATCACTCGCGTCCAAAAGAAAAGGCCGGGCGAACAATCGCACCGACCTTTCTTTATCGCTTCAGCCTCGTGCCAGTACATCCGTGGTCACTGTCTGAGCGATGTCATGGGGTTAGTCTATTCCGCCTGCATGGATTTGCAAGCACGGTTTGATACCAAATTCGGCTAGGATCGCGGCCCGCGCTGTATCAGGCAAGCTTCTGGCGTCCATAGAGCAGCAGCATGCAGACGATGACCGCGCCGTAAATCAGCTGCCGTCCGGCTTCCTCGATCTGCATGACGGAGAGGATCGATTGCAACAGGGTAATCAGGATCACGCCTGCAACCGTCCCGAGATATGAGCCCTTGCCGCCCAGTACATGGGTGCCGCCAAGAACGACAGCGGCAATCGACGGCAGCAGATAGGCATCTCCCATCGATTGCGAGGCCTTCGACGCATATCCGGCAAGCAGCACGCCGCCGAGCGCGCTCAGTGCACCCGATATGACAAAGGCGAGGAGCGTGATCCGGCGGGTATCGATGCCGGACATGTAGGCGGCCCGTTCACGGTTGCCTATGGCGTAGAGCGAGCGGCCAAATGTCGTCCGCGTCAAGAGGAAAACGGTGAGAATGCCGGTGACGAGCCAGACGAGCACGCCGTTTGGAATGGCCGGAATGAGGTAGCCGGTAGCAAGAAAGCGCATCGCTGGAGAGGCCGCGTCCTGCGGCGCGAAACCGCCGGTATAGACGACCATCAGACCCTGGACGACGGCATTGGTCGCGAGCGTGATGATCATCGATGGAATACGCAGATAGGCAACCGCTGCACCGTTGAAGGCGCCGATTGCCGCACCACAGAGGATACCGAAGGGGATCGCAACGATCGAGCCCGCCGTACCATAGGCCGTTGCCGCACAGGCCATCATCGCGCCCGCCGTCACCACCCATGGCACCGAGAGGTCGATCTGGCCGAGCAGAATCACCATCATCATTCCCGTCGCGATCACCCCAAGAAACGAGGCGACCTTCAGCTGCTGCAGCAAGTAGTCGGGAGACAGGAAATTCGATGAGTAGATCGAGCCGCCGAGCAGCAGCAGAATGATGCAGCCGAAGGCGATGGCGACGGCCGGATCGACGCTGCGAAGACGGACCGGAATGATCGACTGGCGCATGTAGGATGCATCCTCACTCATTGGAACCACTCCAGCCGGTTGCGAACGCGGGCAAGCCCGATGCAGCCGATGCTGATCGCCGCCATCAGCACGATCCCCTGGAAAAGGGGCTGCCAAAGCGGATCGAGGTCGAAGACGAACAACAGGTCGCCGATGGTGCGGAAAGCCAGGGCGCCGAACACCGCGCCGATGGCGCTGCCCTTGCCGCCGGCCAGCGACACGCCGCCAAGCACCACGGCGGCAATCGAATAGAGCGTATAGGCGTTGCCGCTCGCAAACGCCGCCTCGCCGGTATAGGAGAAAAAGGTCAGGTATAGGCCGCCGATCGCCGATAAGAGCCCGGCCAGCGCATAGGCTGCCAGCTTGGCCCGCTTGATCGGCATGCCCGACATATAGGCGGCGTTTTCGGACGAACCCGCGGCATAGGCCGCGCGGCCAAGCACCGACCGGCTGAACGGTACCCAGATGATCAGGATCGTCAATGCCAGGACAATCAGGCTGGTTGGGAAAATGCCGAACAGCTTGGAGGTGAAGGCATCGGCCAGATCCTCGTTCACCGATCCTCCCGGAGTCGGCCGCAGCAGCAAGGCGAGGCCGAAGAAGATGGCACTCGTCGCGATCGTCGTGACGATCGGCTGCAGCCTGCCGAAAATGATGATCAGGCCATTGAGCAGGCCGCAGGCAAGGCCGGTCAGCAGCACCGCGACAATGCCAAGACCTGTTTGCAGCGGTGTGCCGACCACGAGCCACGACGCAAGGCAATTGCAAAGGATCAGGATCATGCCGGCCGAAAGGTCGATGCCCGCGGTGATGACCACGAAACACTGCGCCATGGCGACAAAAGCAAGCAGCGTTGCCTTGTTCGACGCCGTCTGAACGACATTCGGCGTGAAGCCCGCGGGATGGTTGCTGACATAGATCACGAACATGACGAGGAACAGCGCCGCGGCAAGCAGCGTGCCCTTGTGCTGAACATACCAGAACCGCCAGTCGCTTGGAGACTTCGCGCTCATTGCCCGATCCTTTGTTCGACGGCCTGCGGATTGATGTTGAGTGCGCTGGCGATCAGTTCATGCTCGTTGATCTCTTCACCTTCGAGCGAGCGGATGACTCTGCCGTCATACATGACCAGAACACGGTCGCAGCAGCCGATCAGCTCATCGTAGTCGGTCGAGTAGAAGATGATTGCCGCGCCATCATCGGCAAGCTTGCGCAACAGCGCGTAGATTTCCTGCTTGGTGCCGACGTCGATGCCGCGCGTCGGATCGTTGAGCAGGGTGATCTTCGGGCGGTTCATCAGCCATTTGGCGATGACCACCTTCTGCTGGTTGCCGCCGGACAGGGCCCCCACCGGCATGTCGATCGTTGCGGCCTTGATTGCAAGGAGCTTCAGGAGTTCGTCGATCCTCGCCTGCTCGGCACTGCGATCGATGACGCCATGCCTGGAGACGCTGCCGAGTGCGGCAATCGACAGGTTTTCGCGCACGGTCATCGGCAGCATCAGCCCTTCCGTCTTGCGATCCTCAGGGATCAGCGCAATCGACGTGCCGCCCGACTTTGCCTGTTTCGGGCTCCTCAATGCCACCGGCTGACCGGCAACCTCGATACTGCCCTTGGTGTCGCGAAGCACGCCGAACAGCGCCAGCAGCAGTTCGCGCTGCCCCTGCCCGTCCAACCCGCCGAAGCCGATGATCTCGCCGGGGCGAATGTCGAAGCTGATATTTGACAACCTGTCTCCCCAGGAAAGCCCGCGGCAGGAGAGCACCGGGGCGCGATCGGCCGGTTTTGCAGGCTTCGGTGGAAAGACATTGGTGTATTCGCGGCCGATCATCAATTCGACCACCTGCTGATCGGTCTTGGTGCCGGCGGGATACGATTCGATGCTGCGGCCATTGCGAAACACCGTGCAATCGTCGGCGAGCGCTGCGATCTCGTGCATGCGATGGGAGATGTAAACGAGTGCCATGCCTTCCGAACGCAACCGCTTCAACACGCCGAAAACCTTCTCGACATCGGATTGGGTCAAGGCCGACGTCGCTTCGTCCAGGATCATCAGCCTGGGCTTGCGGGCCAGCGCCTTGGCAATCTCCACCATCTGGCGGCGCGACAGCGGCAGGTCCTTGACCAGCGACGAAGGATGAATGTCGGATGCGCCGGCGCGTGCCAACGCTTCTTCGGCTATCGCCCTTTGCCGGCGCCGGTCAATCAGGCCGAAGCGTAAGGGCGGGTTACTGATGACGATATTGTCGGCAACCGACAGGTCCGGGATCAGCGACAGCTCCTGAAAGACGCAGACAATACCGGCAGCCGTTGCTGCAGCCGGACTGGCGAAGGAGACCTCGCCGCCATCGAGCAGTATGCGCCCTTCATCGGGCGCGACGGCACCTGCCATGATCTTGATCAGCGTCGATTTTCCAGCTCCGTTTTCGCCAAGCACGGCATGGATGGCGCCGGGCCGGATAGCGATGCTCGCATCCTTCAGCGCGATCACACCGCCATATCGCTTCGATACGCCGTCCATCCGGAAAAACGGTTCAGGCAAATTCATGCGTCCACCTCCCGCGGTCGCAGCAACAGCAAGGCTGCGGGCGCGAACGCCCGCAGTCAATATGGCAAATTGGACCGCTTACTGGTTTTCCTTGCTCTGCCCCATGATTTCCTGGGCGGTGAAATTGATGCCGCAGGTGGGGAAGGCATTGCCGACGAAGAAATTGTCGGATTCCTTCGGATAGTAATCCTGGCCTTCCTTGAAATCAGGATCGGACACGAGCGCCGTCGGCAGCTTGATCGCCTGCGGGATCACCTGCCCCTCAAGAGCAGCAATCGCCGTCTTGATGGCGACGGCAACCTGGGCCGGGCCAGTGCCGGCCGACGTGCATTTCAGGCCATCGCCGGCATGGGCAGCGCAGAGCTTGCGGAAGCCGTTTTCGGTCTCGCCACCAAACGGCACGAAGGGATGCTTGGCATCGATCATCGCCTGGACGACGCCGGTATCACCGCCCTGGGCGGTAATCCCGTCGAACGGGCCGTTGGTGGCAATTGCGTCGGCCGTGGCCTTCTGCGCGACGCCGTCGTCCCATTTGCCGACGACTTCGGTCACGTCAAACTTCTTGCCGGATGCGGCGAGCGTTTCCTTGATGCCATCGTGGCGGTCGGTATCGACGGATGTGCCGGCTACGCCGCGAACTTCGAGAACCTTGCCGCCCTGAGGCATATGCTTGACCAGCCAATCGCCCCAGATGACCCCGAGACCTTTCTGGTCGACGTTGACGTTGATCGCGTCCTTGCTGTCGAGCGTGTTGTCGAAGGCAACCAAGACGACACCGGCCTCCTTGGCGCGCTTGATGACCGGGCCAAAGGCTGTCGGGTTCTGCGCATCGACGACGACGGCGTCATATCCGGCGTCAATGAAGTTGTTGATCGCCGATATCTGTGCCGGCACGTCCTCGCCGGTGGAGACGACCTTGAACTCCTTGAGCTTTGCCTTGACGTCAGGCTGCGCGGCATACGCCTTCGCCGTCTGCACCATCTGAATGCGCCAGGTATTGGCGATATAGCCGTTCGCCAGCGCGATGCGGTACGGGCCTTCTTTCTTGGGGAACTGCAGGAATTGCGTATCGGACGCCCATGGCGTCATGCATTGCGGATCGGCGGCCGGGCCGGAGACGACTTTCGGCTCCGCATAGGCAGCACTGCACAAAAGAGCCAGCATGGGCGCGGCAAGGCCAGCGAGCCGGATGGACTTCGCTTTCAACGACTTGGGCATGAATGTCCTCCTCCACGAGGCGGATCGAAGCCGCCTCTCCAGTATGATCTGATTGGCATGCTTGATCCGGAAGGCTCCATTCCCATCCATATCCGGAACGGCAAAAAGGTAACATAGTTGACAGCGCTGTCAAATTCTATTTGCTAGCGCTGTCAACTATGGCATAACTATAGATATTCTGACTTCGCATAGAGAAATATATCATACCGGAGAATTACTTCATGCGACGCGTGACATTGGACGATGTTGCAAGTCTTGCGGGCGTCAGCCCGATTACCGTGTCACGGGTACTGCGCAAGCCCGATGCCGTCTCCGAGGGCCTGCGCATGCGTGTCAACGCCGCGGTGAAGGAGCTCGGCTACGTGCCGAATATCGCCGCAAGCCGGCTCGCCTCTGCCCGTACTCACGCGATCGGCGTCATCGTGCCGACGCTCTACAACGTGATCTTTGCCGAGTATCTGTTTGCCTTGCATGAAGTGCTCGTCGGCGCCGGCTTTCAGGTCATTGTCGTCAATAGCCGCTATTCGGAACTCGAGGAGGAAAATGCCGTCAAGGCGCTGCTCGGCCAGCGGGTCGAGGCGATCATCATGGCCGGCATTCACCACACGGCACATGCGCGGCAGCTGCTTGCTCATGCCAATATGCCCGTCGTCGAGACATTCGAGCTCTCCGACGATCCCATCGATATCAATATCGGCATGTCGCAGGAGAAGGCCGGCTGGGCGGCGACACGCCACCTCATCGAGCGCGGTTTCCAGCGCATTGCATTCCTCAGCGGCAATCTCGATCATCGTTCCCAGTCGCGTTTCGATGGATACCATCTGGCGATGAAGGAGGCGGACTATCAGAGCCTGGAGCTCGTGACGCAGAAACCCCGCCACAGCTCCATCGCGCTTGGCTCGGCACTTTGCGCCGAGATGTTCGAACGCGGCAACATTCCCGAGGCGATCTTCTGCACCGACGACAACCTTGCGCTTGGCGCCATGCAGGAGTGTCGGAAACACAATATCCGGATTCCGAGCGACATCTCGATCATCGGCTTCCACGACCTGGAATTTGCCGCCTGCGCCTCCCCTTCGCTATCGTCCATCGCATCGAGACGCTACGAGACCGGCAGGCTCGCCGCTGAAAAAGTTCTGGCGGCCGTCAACGCCAGCACCGCCCATGGCGCCGAGCAGATCGATCTCGGCTTCAAGCTGATCGTGCGCGAGAGCACGGGCGGACAGCGATCTTAGGCGATCAGGCGGCGTCGAGACTGGGCGGCTGATGAACGACGAAGCGGTTTCGTCCCGACGCCTTGGCGCGGTACATCGCCCGGTCCGCTTCCTCGTAGAGCGAAGCCGAGGTCGATCCCGATCCGGCCCATGCGACGCCTATCGAAGCGCCGAGCGCGATATCGTCCCCCGCATTCCACTGCATGGCGGCGACGATGCGGTTTGCCGCGGTCTCCACCTGCTGGATCGAGGCGCTCCTGTAAATGACCGCGAATTCGTCGCCGCCAATTCGGGATACGAGATCAGCACCTTCGGCGGCAAAATTCAGCCGGCGCGCCGCCTCGATCAGGCAGGAATCGCCGACTCGGTGGCCGAGGCTGTCGTTGACGCGTTTGAAGCCGTCGAGATCAACCAGCAGCAGCGCGCAGTCGGTCGCCAGCCCGGACCCGACGAGGGTATCGAGGCGCTCATGGAACCTGAAGCGGTTCGCCAGTCCCGTCAGATGATCGAAATCGGCACGATGGCGGATTTCCTTCAGCATCATGATCTCGAGCGTCACGTCCTGCTTCAGCCCGAAGATCCGCACCGCCTTGCCGTTTTCGGATTCGACCCGCGCCGTGATCCTGATCCAGCGGCGATTTCCCTTTCGGGTGATCACCTCGGCGTCGAGCGAAAAGCTGCCGAGCTGCTCGATCGCGGCACTGCGAAGCCGCTTCAATTCGCTGAGCGTCTCGGCGGAATACATGGTGACGATCTCATCGCGCACCAAAGGTGTTCCCGGATCGACATCGAAGAGCTCGTAGACCATGTCGGTCCACCACAGGCGCTCATCGGCAAGACTGCATTCCCAGGCGCCGATGCGGGCAGCCTTGGAGCAGCTGTCGAAGACCTTTTTGAGATGATAGACGTCGCTCGCGAGATCGATGCGATCGACCTCAACGGTGTCCGTTCGGCTTGATCGTTTCCTGACCGGGGACGACGACGGCATCATGTTCCTCCATCCCGGCTATGGGATGACGGAAATCTGACATGGATTTATTGACGGGCGGTTTATCAGCCATCGAAGATACACTCTGTTTCTCAGGCTTTATTGCCGCAGTCTCAGCCGCTCAGTCCGCGCAGCTTGATATTTTTCCGGACGGTGGCCGGAGGTGCCTCGAAACGCTCCCTGAACTTTCTGATGAAATGCGAGGAATTCTGAAAGCCGGCGCGAATGGCGATCTCGGCGAGCGGAATCTTCGTGGTTTTCACCAGGCGCATCGCCGCGTCCAGCCGGACGATCAGGTAGGCGGAGGCCGGAGAAGTGCCGACCGCCGCCCGGAACGAGCGCTCGAGCTGGCGGCGCGATAGCCCGCTCTGCGATGCGATATCCTCGATATCGAGCAGATCTTCGATATGCTGCTCCATCGTCAGAAGCGCCTTTTCGACCCTCGCATCGTCGATACTGCCCTGCCCGATCGGATTTCGGGGCTGCATCTCGTTGGCATCCCGCCGTCTAGCGATCTGCAGGATTTCGAGCGCGTTCTTCTCGGCGAACTCTCCGACATGCCGGTTGAGCAGAAACGCCGCCAGATCCGCCGCGCTGCTGCCGCCCGCACAGGTGATGACGTTTCCGTCCTCGACGAACAGCTCGTGCGACGTCACGGAGATGTCCGGGAAGCGCTCGCGAAACTCGCCATGGTGCAGCCAGCTGACACAGGCCTTCTTTCCCTGGAGAAGACCCGCCTCCGCCAGAATGAAACTGCCGGTGCAGAGGCCGATCACCGGCACACCCGCATGCGCGGCATTGACGACATAGGAGACAGCGGCGCTGTCGAGCGCCTCGATCTTCTCGTTGATCCGGCCGCCGACGACCACGATATAGTCGAACTCGGCGGGTGGTTTCAGCGACGCGTTTGGTGGCACGGGTACGCCCGAGCTCGACGTCACGAAATGCTTGTCGACACTCATGACCAACCAATCGCAGGCAATTCTCCCGGAATTGTCGCGCTGATCGCTGCCCAGCCGCAGCGTATCGACGAACAGGGAAAAGGCGCTCAGCGTAAAATTTCGCGCCAGCAGGAAGCCGATCTTCAACTTCAGTGAGTTGGCTCTGTCGCCACGCATATGCAGATCCATCCGGCAGCAAGTTTGTCGCGAGCATATGCGGAAACAGCATTGCGTGCACAAGTGTTGGCGACATTCACGCAGACTGTCCGCGGCGTCTGATCTGCCGAACTTACTCTACGAGGCTCGCCCCGCCATCGATGACAAGGCACTGCCCGGTCATCCGCGAGGCGCGGTCCGACAGCCAGAGGATCGCATCGGCAATATCCGATGCCTCAGGAATGCTCTTCAGCGGTGCTGCGGCAATCAGCCCGGCCTTGAACTCACGGTAGGCATCTTCGCTGAGCCAGGAGAGCGCCCAGGAAGTATCGACGAACCCGGGGCAGACGGCGTTGACGCGGATATGCGGCGCCAGCGTCCGCGCAAGGCCGCGGGTCATCGTGTTGACGGCCCCTTTCGAGGCTGCATAGGCCAGCGACGAACCAGAGCCCGAGATGGCCGAGTCCGACGAGACGTTGACGATCGACCCCAGCGGCGCCTTCTGTAGATAGGGGACGGCGGCGCGGATCATCTGATAGGTGCCGCTGACATTGACGCGGAAGATCGCTTCGAAATCTGCAGCGTTGGATGCATTGAGATCTCCGGCTGGGGCCTGGCGCGTGACGCCGGCATTGTTGACGAGCGCGTCGATCCTGCCGAAGCGGCGGATCGTCTCGTCCGCGATCCGTCGGCAATCCGCATCCCCGGCAATATCACCGGGGATGGCGATCGCGTCGGCTCCCGCTTCCAGGCATTGGCGGACCACGTCTTCCGCGCCTGTCCTGTTGCGGCTGTAGTTGACGGCAACGTCGTAGCCGCTGCGGGCAAAGGCGATCGCCGTTGCCGCGCCGATACCGGATCCGGCACCGGTGATGATGACAGTTTTCCTGCTGCTCATGGTCTGCTCCTAGATCCGGATGCGCTGCTCGCCCTCGTCGAACAGGCAGACCTTTGCAGGATCGTAGGCCAGATGGACCTGCTGACCGGGCTGCACGACCAGCCGCTCATGTGCCTGGACGACGACCTGATGCTTGCCGACGCTGACGATCACCTCGGTGCTGGCGCCGGTCGGCTCGACGAGATGGACGATACCGGCCACGCCCTTGTCCGACAGGACGATATGCTCCGGCCGGATGCCATAGTGGATCCTGCTTTCCTCGGCTGGCGCATTCGCAGGCAGGGGAAAGCTGATGCCGTCGAGGCTCTCGAACGCCCCTCCAACAACCGTCCCCTCGATGATATTCATCGCCGGAGAGCCGATAAACTGCGCCACGAAGATGTTGGCGGGATTGTCGTAGAGCTCCAGCGGCGTTCCGGCCTGCTCGACGATGCCGGCGCGCATGACGACGATGCGGTCCGCCATGGTCATCGCCTCGACCTGATCATGGGTGACGTAGACTGTGGTGGTTTTCAAGCGCTGGTGCAGCGCCTTGATTTCGGCGCGCATCTGGACACGGAGCTTGGCATCGAGGTTCGAAAGCGGCTCGTCGAACAGGAACACCTTGGGATCGCGAACGATGGCGCGGCCCATGGCGACGCGCTGGCGCTGGCCGCCGGAGAGCTGGCGCGGATAGCGTGCCAATAGATCCTGAAGCCCGAGGATTTCGGCGGCGCGCATCACTTTGCCATCAATCTCGGCCTTCGGCACCTTCTTCAGCTGAAGTGCGAATTCCATATTTTCCCGGATCGTCATATGCGGATAGAGCGCATAGTTCTGAAACACCATGGCGATGTCCCGGGATTTCGGTGCGACGTCGTTGATGACGTTGCCGCCGATGGCGATCTCGCCGCCGCTGATATCCTCAAGTCCGGCGATCATCCGCAGAAGCGTCGACTTTCCGCAGCCGGAGGGACCGACGAGGATGACGAACTCGCCGTCCGGAATATCGACGGATACATCCTTGATAACGCTGGTCTGGGCGTAGCTCTTGCTGACGCTGCGGATTTGCACGGAGCTCATTCGGGTCCAATCTCCTGGAATTACTTGACGGCGCCTTGGGTGATGCCGGCGATGAATTGCTTGGAAAGCACGATGTAGAGAAGCGTGATCGGCAATGCGGCCAGCGTCAGGCCGGTGAACATCACGCCCCAATCTGTGGTGAACTCGCCGATGAAAACAGTCAGGCCCTGTGGCAATGTCTTCAGATTGTCCGAGGTGATCAGGATCAGCGGGAAGAAGAAGTCGTTCCAGATCGGCACCGCATTCTGGATTGCCACGATCACCATGGCTGGGCGCGCGAGCGGTAGCATGATCTTCAGCATGATCCGCAATTCACTGGCGCCATCGATACGCGCGGACTCTTCCAGCTCGCGCGGCAGCGTGCGCAGGAAACCCGTCATGATGAACACCGCCGACGGCAGGCCCATGGCGACATAGACGAGGACGAGGCCGGCATAGGTATCGACCAGATGCAGCGTATCGAGCTGGATGAAGAGCGGGATGATCGCCAGCTTCAATGGCACCGTCATGCCGCTGATGAAGAACATCAGCACAGCGCTGCCGAGGCGGAATTCATAGCGGGCGATCGCATAGGCCGCCATCGTGCCAAAGGTCAGGATCAGGATGATCGAGGCCGCCGTGACTCCGAAGGAATTCAGCATGTAGCGAATGAAATTCGTCTGATCCCAGACCTTCTGCAGATTGTCGAAGCCGAAGCTCTGCGGCAGGGCAAAGGGCGAGGTGAAGATCTCTGCATTCTTCTTGAATGAGGAAAGTACCATGACGACAAGCGGGTAGAGCATGATGAGTGCGTTCAGCACCAGCACTGCCTGAATGAAGCCGTTCTTGATCCACTCGTTGGAATTCTTCATGTCGTTTCCCGAAACTGGCAAAGGGCGGCCTAGAGCTGGATTTCACGGCGGCGCAGGAAGCGCAGCGCCACGAAGGAGAAGCCGGCGACGAAGAGGAACATCAGGACGGCGAGCGCGCTGCCCTGGCCGAAATCCTGGATACCGTTGGTGACGCTGCCGAAGGCCGTGCGATAGAAATAGAGGCCGAGCACATCGGTCGATCCGCCGGGCGATCCTGTCAGCCCCGCCATGACATAAGGGATTTCGAACCAGTTGAAGCTGCCGATGAAGGTCAGGATGCAGACGATCGTGACGCTGGGGGCGATCAGCGGCCAGATGATGCGGCGGAGGAGCACATAGTCGCCGGCTCCATCGAGCCGCGCCGCCTCGATCACCTCGGCGGAAATCCGCTGCATGCCGGCCAGCAGCACCAGCGTCGGGAAACCCAGCCAATGCCAGATATTGGCGAAGATGATGCTCCCGAGTGCGGTATTTTCATTGCCGAGCCATGCCGGTCCCTGGATGTGGATCAGCGCCAGCGCGCCGTTGACGATACCGAACAGCGGATGCAGGAAGAGCTTCCAGAGAAAGCCGACGATAACGGAAGACAGCACCACAGGAAGAAACACGATGACCTGGTGGATGCGGTGGCCGGGCAATCCCTTCAACAGCCCGAAGGCGATGAGGAAAGCGGTGCCGTTTTCGAAGACCATCAGAGAGACGAAGACGATAACATTGTGCCAGAAGGCATTGAACGTCCAGTCGCTATAGGGCTCCTCGAAGAGGACCTTTCGGAAGTTCTCCAGGCCGATGAAGTTCGACGGCAGCAGGCCGTTAAAATCATAAAAGGCAAAACGGAGGGCGGAGAGCAATGGCCAGACGACGAAGAGCGTCATCACGGCCATCGCCGGGAAGAGCAGGAAGCAGATCCACAAGGACCGGCGCTGCGGCAGAAAAGTCGTCGTGCGGCGCCGGTCCTTGTTCATGTCATTTCCCCTGGAAAGGCTTGTACCACTTGGCGAGACCATCGGTCAGATCGGCGCCAAGCTGATCGGGCGTCATGCTGCCGGACATCATCTTCGTAATGTCGTTCTGCAGCAACTCGGAACCCGTGGGCTTCTGGAAGCGGAAATAGACGACGTTGATGTGCGGCATCGCGGTCTCGTTGAGCTTGGCGACTTCTGCCAGCAGCGGGTCCTTTACGACGACGCCCTTGATCGGCGAGATGTTGCCGAGGAGCGCGGTGAACTTGTCGCCGAATTCCTTGGTGCCCATCCAGGCGACCAGCTTGAGAGCGGCTTCCTTGTTCGGCGATGCTGCGTTGACCGCATAGCCGCCGTCATAGAACTTCGTTGCCTGGGGAACATCGCCTGCCTTTGCAGCCGGCGGTGCAATGAAGTCCATGTTGATCTGCGGGTTTTCGCCCTTGTAGGTGGAGATGTCGAAGCTGCCGCCGGCAAGCATGGCCGCACGGCCGCTGACGAAGAGCTGGCCCGCGGTATCGTAATCGATGCCTTCGAAGCCTGGCGACATGTAGTCGCGCAGCTCGAGCAGCTTGTTGAGCGCCGCGATGTAGCGCGGATCCTTGAAAGTCGCCTTGCCGGTCTTCAGGTCGGAGACGAAATCCTGGCCGAGCAGCGGGCCGGTGAAGGAGGCAACGAACATTTCGTTGAACCAGCTGGTGCCAAGGCCGTTGGCGAGCGGAATGACGCCCTTTTCCTTCAGCGCCTTGGAAACGGTAATGAACTCATCCCAGGTGGTGGGCGCCTTGAGACCGGCCTTTTCGAAGACATCCTTGTTGATGAAGAGGCCGAGGGTCTGCGAGGCGAAGGGCAGCGAATAGACCTGGCCGTCTGCACGGTATGTGCCCGACAGGAGCGCATCGGCCGACATGTTTGCCAGCGAGGGCATGTTGGAGCTGTCCTGCTTGACGAAATAGCCTGACTTCACGAACTGCTCGAGCCAGCCATAGGCATGCGTGTGAATGACATCGCCGCCCTTGCCGCCGGCCAGCGCCGTCGAGACGATCGTCGGATAGTTCTCATCCGGGAAGGATTCGAACTTCACGTGGATATCCGGATTTTCCTTGGTGAAGTCGGCAAACAGCTCGTTGTAGGCCGCCTTGTCTTCCTGGCGCCAGGTCCAGAAGGAAATGTCCGTGGCATAGGTGAAGGGAGCGGAAAGCCCCCAGGCAATTGTCGCTGCGGTCAGCAGCCCTGCTATCGATCTCACTCTCATTACGCTCCCCTTTTCGTTTTCTAGGGCGTGTTCACGATCATTAACAAATCATAGTTCTTGCCTTTTGGCTAGATAGTTTGTAAAGCTGCCTAACTATATTTTTTAGCCCACCGAACTTCATGCAGAAGGCATATATTCTATGGCGAAAAGCGGCCTGATCGCAGGCATCGATATCGGCGGCACAAAGACGCATCTGCTCGTCAGCGAAGACGGCAATGTGGTTGCTGATACGGTTGTGCCCACCTCGGACTGGCGAACATGGGACCGGCCCGCCGATGCTGCCGTACTCGCAGCGCTGATCACGGGAACGGCGAAGGCAGAACCTGCCGCTATCGCTGTCGGTGCCCATGGCTGCGATACCGGTCCACATTGCACGCAGATGGAAAGCGACCTCGGCGCTCACCTCACCGGCAAGATCAAGGTCGTCAACGATTCCGAACTGCTGGTTCCCGCAGCAGGCTTCGAGGCAGGTATCGGGGTCGTCTCCGGCACCGGGTCGATTGCCGTTGCACGCAACGGCGAAGGCGAGATGCTGGTTGCCGGTGGTTGGGGCTGGATCCTCGGCGACGAAGGCAGTGCCGCAGCGCTCGTCAGGGAAGCCGCCCGGGCGATCCGCAAGTCGATCGATCTCGGCGAGAGCGGTGATCCGCTTGTCGCCGGTCTGATGTCGAAGCTGCAGACCGACGATGCGACGAAGATCGGCCGCCTGCTCAACGAGACGCGCGGCGCGGCCGTCTGGGGCAGCTATGCCGATGCCGTATTCGACGCTGCCTCGCAGAAATCGCCACTCGCATCGAGGGTGATCGAGGACGGTGCCGCCGCCCTCGCCCGCCTTGTCGGCATTCTGATCAGCCGCGGTGCGGACGCCAGTCACGTCGTCATCGGCGGCGGTGTCGTTGTCGAGCAGCCGAGCCTGTTCGAGGCCTTTCGCCGGGCGATGGCGGAAGTCTCTCCGAAGAGCGAAATCACCCTGCTGCGCGCAGCCCCGGTCAACGGCGCGCTGGCGCTCGCGCGCCGCCTGCTCGGCTGAACCGATTGGATAGACAGAGGAAGCGGAAATGGAACGCATTGGTTACAGAAACGCGGTTGCCCGCCAGCCGGAAAGCCTGGCGGAAGGCCTGAGCGTCGTGCGCGAGGCGCTCGCCAGGCTCGATATCAGCGGATTCGCCGGCAAGACAGTAGGCTTTGCCGGTATCGGCGCCAGCTATCAGGCCGCCATGGCGGGCGCCGTTTACCTTCGCGCGCTGGGCATCCCATCCTTTCCCTATTGCCCGACCGATCTCTACGAAGCGCTAGATAGCGCCGCCGGCGCCTTCGTGGCCCTGTCGGCATCGGGTCAGAGCCGTGAAATCTCAGACGTGATGCGGCTCCGGCCTTCCACGCCGAAGATTGCGATCTGCAGAGGCAGCGAGAACCCGCTTGCCGAACTCACCGGCGCCGTCCTTCCGACGGGGTCCGGTTCCGACAATGGCGCGAGCTCAACGGGCTATACCGGCATGCTGCTCGCCATCGGGCTGCTCTGCGAGAGGCTGGCGGGCGGACGCTCTTCTCCCGAGTGGAACCGCCTGCCAGCCGCTGTTTCGAAGACATTGCAATCCGCCGCGGGGCAAGCGTCCGAAGCCGCAAAGATGCTCGGTGCCTGCAGTTCGATCGATCTCGTCGGCGGAGGGACCGGCTATGCCAATGCCGGCGAAGGTGCGATGTTGATCCGCGAGGCGGTGCGTATTCCCGCCGCCGGATGGGACACAATGAACTATCTGCATGGGCCGATGGAATCGCAGGATCGGAGAACCGGTGTCATCGCCTTCGGCAACGGCCGGGAGACGAAGATCGCCGAGGACATGGCGGGCTTCGGCTGCCCCTCTGTTCTGATCACCAACCGCCACGACATTGCCCAGCGTGACAATCTGGTGGTGATCGCCGTGCCCGGCCTCAACCACCCGATCGCCGATGCGATCATCGAGATCGTCGCCCTGCAGATGATAACAGGCGACATGCAGGACGCCGCCGGGCTGACGAACATCACCTTCCGCTATCGCCAAACCGATACCAAGCTGAAACCGTGGTCGCCGACGGAAGTGTAGGATCAGCCGAAAGACGCTTCCGGCCCCTCGTCCGAGGCCGGGCCGGCGGGCAGCACCAGCGTCGCATCCGGCGCTTCGCCGAGAATATCGGCCAGCGCATAGTCGGCGGCAAGCCGGGTAGCCCCGAGCACGGTGCCATTGACGCCGAGGCTGCTCACCGCAATCTCCGTCGCCCAGGTCAGGTCGCGGGCAACATGACGGACCTCATCGAGCATCAGCGGATTCTGACCGACGCCGCCGCCCAGAACAACGAGACCCGGATCAAAGAAGCCGATGCAGCCAGCGACCATTCTCCCGATATCGGCCCCATGTCTGTTGACCCAGAGGACCGCTTCCTTTTCGCCTGCATGCGCCCGGTCGAAGAGTTCGCGTGCCGTCGCCGGGGGTTCCCCGGCGGTGGCGGGCCATCCGGCGATGCAACGTTCCATCAGCGCATCGGAGCCCAAATGATGTTCCAGGCCCTCGCGCTCCGGCACATGTCCGGCCGACCACGGAAACGGCAGGCGGCCAGCCTCACCCGCGGCGCCATTGAAGCCGCGGAAGAGCTTGCCGCCGATGACGATGCCGAGGCCGATGCGCACGCCGATCTGCAGAAACAGAAAGATCTCGCGGCCCTGCGCCGCGCCGTCGCGAAGCTCGCCGAAGGCCGCGCAGTTGACGTTGTTCTCCAGCAGGATCGGCGCTTCGACGGATTCCCGCAACCGCTGCAAGACGGCTTCCGGCCCCTTGCGGCGGCTCAGCCCCAGCCGGTTGCGCGAGACGATGCGTGGAACGGCGACAGCGATGCTGCGCAGGTTCTTGCTGCGCTTGCCGACCGCCAGGATCGCAGTTCGCGCCGCCTCATCGACGATCTCCGCCACCTCTTCCGTCGTGGCGCGCTGCTGCTTGGCGATTTTCAGTTCGGCGGTTGCGAGCGGCGTTCCGTCGAGCCCCTGCGCGACAGCGCGCACCTGCGCGACACCGACATCGATCCCGAGCACATATCCGGCTTCCGGCCCCAGGGCATAAACCGTGGCCGAACGGCCCATTGCCCCCTGCTGCGAACCGATCGGGGCCACCAGTCCCAATGCGCCGAGCTCGTTCATCACTGCGGTCATTGTCGGCTTGGACAGATTGAGCATCGCGCCGAGCCGCGGCCGGGTGATCGGGCCGGAAGACGCAACGACGCGCAGAACGGAGCGGGAGCTTTCGGTAAGCGGCGGAATGGTGGCTGGCGGCATTGCTTCTCTTTCATCCGGCATTGGCCGGTTGCGTGCAACGCATCGTTCAAATCGCGCAGCATCGAATTTCAAACATCGTCCGTGACCCGGTGTCAATAAAGGCCAGCTTGATGACCCAAACCTCCGAGCCCGATACCAACGACGCCCTGACGGCAAAACTGGAGAGGACGCCGCTTGCGCGCGTCGAAGCCATTGCTGCCCAGTATTTCTGCATCGCCGGCCGCGCTTCGGTACTCTCAAGCGAACGCGACGAGACCTTCCTGATCCAGGCCACGCATGGCCAGCGCGCGATCCTGAAGATCGCCAATACGGCCGAGCGCGCCGATGTGCTGACCTTCCAGACCGATGCCTTGCGCCACCTCGAGCGCAAACCGCTGGCGCTTCCCCTTCCCAAGCCGATCCCGGCCTATAACGGCAATTTTCTCCTCAAGCTGGGTTTCGGAAGCGACCAGCGCTTCGTACGCATGCTGACATTTCTGGATGGCGTTCAGCTCTACAAGGCACCGCGCTCCGTGCCGCAGATACAAGCGCTGGGGCGCAGCCTGGCGCGACTCGCTCAGGCTCTGGCGGATTTCAGACCTGAGCCGCTGCTGCAGAACCTGCTTTGGGACATCTGCAACGCCGCCGCTTTGCGGCCCCTCACCTCTCACGTTGGCGAAGAGCGGCGCAGCCTCGTCGTTTCAGCGCTCGACGGCTTCGAGCGTCTCGCTTCCAATGGATTTTCCGGGCTCCCACGGCAAGTGATCCACAACGATTTCAATCCGCACAACATTCTCGTAGCGGCAGACGACCCTGCGGAGATCACCGGGGTCATCGACTTCGGCGATCTCGTCGAGGCGCCGCTGGTCAACGATCTCGCCGTGGCGCTGTCCTATCAGGCGGGCGGTGACGACGGAATGGAGGCTATCGTTGCGATGCTTCAGGCCTATCATGCGGTCCGCCCGCTCTCCGCAGACGAGCTTTCGGCACTGCCCTGTCTTCTGCGGACGCGGCTGGCGATGACCGTTCTCATCCCGGAATGGCGTGCCAGCCTCTACCCTGAAAACCGCGACTACATCCTGCGCAACCACCCGGCAGCCCTTGCCGGGCTCATTTGCCTGGCGGATCATAGCGACGAAGCGCTTGCCGCCTTCTTCCGGCAGACTATCGGAGACTCAGCATGACCATGGCCAACGCATTCGGAGCCGGCGATTTCGAGCGCCTGAGCGCTGCCGAGCAATCGATGATCAAGCGGCGCGAACGCGTACTCGGACCGGCCTACCGGCTGTTCTATGAGCGGCCCCTGCATTTCGTACGCGGCGAAGGCGTCTGGCTCTACGACGCAGAAGGACGCGCCTATCTCGACACCTATAACAACGTTGCCTCCATCGGCCACGGCAATCCGGCGGTGCTGGAGGCGATCGCCCGCCAGGCCGAAACGCTGAACACGCATACGCGCTACCTGCACGAAAACATCCTCGACTACGCCGAGGCTCTCACCGCGACATGCCCGGATGAACTCAGCCAGGTCATGTTCACCTGCACCGGCAGCGAGGCCAACGATCTGGCCGTGCGGATCGCCCGCAGCTATACCGGCGGAACCGGCATCATCGTAACGGCGCATGCCTATCACGGCGTCACGGCAACAGTTGCCGCCTTCTCACCCTCGCTCGGCCCCAATGTCGATCTCGGAGCGCATGTGCGCACCGTCGCCGCACCCGATCCTTCGCTTCCGCCTGAACAGATGGAAGCCGCCTTTGCCGACGGCGTGAAGGCCGCAATTGCCGATCTCACACGCCACGGCATCAAGCCGGCGATGCTGATCGTCGATACGATCTTTTCCAGCGACGGCGTCATCCCAGGCCATGCCGGCTTCCTCAAGCCGGCCGTCGAGGCGATCCGGACGGCAGGCGGCATTTTCGTTGCCGATGAAGTGCAACCTGGCTTCGGGCGAACAGGCGAGGCGATGTGGGGATTCCAGCGCCACGGCTTCGTGCCCGATCTGGTCACGACGGGCAAGCCGATGGGTAACGGCTATCCCGTCGCCGGACTGATCGCCAGACCCGAGGTGATCGCCGAATTCGGCAAGAACTCGCGCTACTTCAACACGTTCGGCGGAAATCCTGTCGCCGCCGCCGCAGGCATGGCCGTGTTACGCTTCATTGAGGAGCAGGATCTCATTGCCCATACCCGCGACGTCGGCACCCATTTCCTGCACGGACTCGAAGCGCTGAAGACCCGCTTTCCGGGGATCGGCGATATCCGCGGTGCAGGGCTCTTCATCGGGGCCGATATCGCCGAGAACGGCAGGCCGTCGGCATCGCTTGCAGCGCGCATCGTCAACGGTCTCCGGGAGAGACAGGTTCTGATTAGCGCCAGCGGCCCTGACGCCAACGTTCTGAAGATCCGCCCGCCGCTGGTCTTTGCCCGTGATCACGCCGATCAGTTTCTGGACGCATTGGAGCAGACGCTAGGCGCGATGTGAACGGGCCCGCTACGGCAAGAAGGTCGGGCGGCGGCCTACTGAAGTCTGACGGCATCGGACAGTACCCATTTCTTGTCGAAGAAATCCTTGGTTGGCCCATAGGCGCGGAACATCAATTCAAAGTGCCTTTTCGGATCGGTGGGGACCCAATTGGCATCCTTGCCCTTCGGCGGCCTTGGCCCGAAATACAGATCGATGGAACCATCGGCATTCTTTGCGAGATCCGGAATCTGCGAGGATCGGCTGGCGCGCGAAACGTTCTTGATCAGCGCATGGGTTTTGCGGTCATAGGCGGTCACCGACCAATATTGCTGAACAGGCACATTTGCCGGCGCGTTCAGTTTGTAGGTGTGGCGCCCGTCGAAGGCGCGGCCGTCCTTGTCGCGGATGGAGATCGAGTAGAACTGACCGGCGCCCAGTCTTTTGATGCCGATATAGGCCATCGTGTAGATCACCCCGCGATGATCGACAGGATAGGAATCCGCCTCGTCGAAATCCCTTTGGGCGGCCGTGACGACGTCGGCATAGCCTGGAAAGGTCCAACGGCTGGTCTCGCTGAAAAACGGCGCAAAACCGTCATCGTACTTTGCTTGAAGCAGGGCTTGCGCTTCCTTCATGGCCTTTGCCAGCAACGATTTGACGTGACTATCCGGTTTGAAGGGCTTGCCTTTCTCGATGCCGAGCGACTTCAGCTGATCGATCATGACCCGGTCACGCGCGATCCACGGCTCCTCCTGGACGACACGATTGAGATTGTCGAAGAAGCGCGCGTCCCATTGGATCGTCGAATCGAAAACGATGTCCTTCACATCGCTGAACACGGTCTGAGGGGGATTGGCCGCTGCCGAGAGCGGATAGACCTTCATCTTTTTTCCATATTCGATGGAGGCCTCAACATCGGCGGTGTCATGGCTCGCCATATTGGAGCGGAACAGTATATAGCCGCCGTAGACATTGGATTTCAGCGGGATGTATCCGTCAGGCGGTGTTTCCTTGTAATCAGGCGGTAGGATGAGGAATTTTCCGCCCTTTCCCTTGTCCGCGCCGAGCAGACCGGCATCTTCAAGCGGCTGCTGCCAAACCGTAACAATATTGCCGTTGAAGGAACCCTTCGCCTCTGCTGCAGGAAGATCGAGAACGAAAGGCCCGTCTTTCGTGTCGAAGAACGCCATGAAGTAAAGCGCATCGGGATTTGGCGTCAGCGTCTGGTTCTTCCAGTCGAGCGGTTCGCCCCAATAGATGACCTGGCCGACCTTGCCCGGTGTCTTGTTCAGCATCTCCTGCCGCATCAGATCGTAGTTGACGGCAGGCATGCCCCAGACGACGGCCTGGACCGCCTTTCGCTCGATCTCGCGATCGGTAATCTCGCTTCTCGCCTTGTCTGCCGCCATCGCTGGCAGGCTCGTCAACAATAGCAGGCATAGTGCCGGTAGCAGCTTCATCGGATTGCCCTCCACTTTGCACCAACGATAGCGCTGCGAAGAGGGAACATAAGTACGCAACGGTAAACGCCTCTGACCGGACCGTAAATTTACAGCGGTTTACCGTTGCGTACTTACGCGTGCGGGCGCGATGCCTATTGTGCCGACGTTGGGGATCGATGGAGCCGGAATGAAGATATCAGCTGTTTTCGCCATTGTGCTGCTGCTCGCATCCTGCGGACATCCGAGCGGCGTCATGACCCCTGTGGTGCTGACGGCGGCGACGCCGAAGACCGCGCAGGTCGATATGCTCGTTGCCACGACGCGCCAGCCATCCGGCGACCCTGCCACACTTTTCAACGGTGAGCGCAGCCCGAAGCCCTATCTCACCGACATTTCCGTATCGCTTCCGCCTGGCAGGAAATCCGGCGAGGTGCAATGGCCGAAACGCCTGCCGCCGAATCCTGCGACCGACTTCGCGGTGACCCACGTCCAGCCGATCGCGACGGTGCCCGAAGGGCGCGTCTGGTTCAAGCAGCATATCCAAGGCGGCCATGCGCTGGTCTTCATCCACGGCTTCAACAACAAATACGAGGATTCCGTCTTCCGGCTGGCACAGATCGTCCATGACAGCGGCATGCATGCCACGCCGATCCTCTTCACCTGGCCGTCGCGCGCCGAAGTGACGGGCTATGAATACGACAAGGAAAGCACCAATTATTCGCGGACCGCGCTCGAACAGACGCTTCGCGTGCTGGCGCAGGACCCCGAGGTGAAGGACATCACGGTGCTTGCCCACTCCATGGGAACATGGCTGGCGAGTGAGTCTCTTCGGCAGATGGGCATTCGCGACGGCCACGTGAACCGCAAGATCCATAATGTCATTCTGGCATCGCCTGATATCGATATTCAGGTCTTCGCCAAGCAATTCGTCGAGATGGGCGAACCGCGGCCGAAGTTCACCATCTTCGTGTCGCAGGACGACCGGGCGCTGGCGCTGTCGAGCTTCATTACCGGGCGTGTTTCACGCCTCGGCGCCATCGACCCGTCCAAGGAGCCGTATAGATCGAAGCTCGCTGAGGCCTCCATCACTGCCATCGACCTCACCCAGGTCAAATCCGGTGACCGGCTCAATCATGGCAAATTCGCCGAGAGCCCGGAGATCGTCCAGCTGATCGGTCAGCGGCTGATGACCGGGCAGACCCTGACGGACTCCAACATCACTCTCGGCCAAGGCGTGGCGGCGGTCGTCGGCGGCACGGTGCGCACGGTCGGAACGGTGGCGGGCACGGCGGTGGCGGCGCCACTGACGATCGTTGAACAACCGGCGCACAGGCCCGCGGACTCGGACGTCGGAGCGACCTTGCGGGAAGACCAGCAATCCAAGCCGCTGACGCAATGAGCCGGCCGGTTTAGTCCAGCATTTACGCTCAGTTACGCCGGGATTTACTGTTACGTACTTCCGCCCGCTACTGAAAGGAACAAGTCTCCTGCGGCGTCGCCTGACGACGATCAGAAGCCGGAGGCGCGGCCGCCCGGCACAAGGGAGACTGCAATGTTGAACGATCCATCAGCGAGGAGAGCGTCATGACGGTATCTCTTCAGAAGAAGCTGTTCTCGGCGGCGGTTGCCGCCGCCATGACGCTGACATCGACGACCTTCCTTTCGCCAGCAAACGCTCAGCAGGCAGCGCCTGCCGCCAGCACGGCTGCGGCCAAGCCCAATATCCTCGTCATCTTTGGCGACGACATCGGCCAAACCAATATCAGCGCATACTCCTTCGGCGTCGTCGGATATAAGACGCCGAATATCGACAGCATCGCGAAAGCGGGCATAATGTTCACGGACTACTATGCCGAAAACAGCTGCACGGCAGGCCGCTCGACATTCATCACCGGGCAGACCTGCCTGCGCACCGGCCTCTGCAAGGTCGGCGCGCCGGGCGCCCCTGTCGGCTTGCAGGCCGGCGACATGACGATCGCCCAGGCGCTGAAGCCGCTCGGCTATGCCACGGGACAGTTCGGCAAGAACCATTTGGGCGACCGCGACGAGTATTTGCCGACCAACCATGGCTTCGACGAGTTTTTCGGCAATCTCTACCATCTCAATGCCGAGGAAGAGCCCGAAGCGCCGTATTGGCCGAAGGATGATCAGGAGTTCCTTAAGGCTTATAATCCGCGTGGCGTCATTAAGGCCTCTGCCGATGGTGAAGTCGAGGATACCGGCGCATTGAACAAGAAGCGCATGGAGACAATCGACGACGAGACGACCGCTGCCGCAATCGATTTCATGGGCCGTCAAGTCAAGCAGAACAAGCCGTTCTTCACGTGGATGAACACCACCCGCATGCATCTCTTCACCCATGTGCGTGAATCCATGCGTGGTCAGAGCGGCATGCCGGGCAACGAATATGGAGATGGCATGGTGGAGCACGACGGCGACGTCGGTAAACTCCTGAAGGCACTCGACGATCTCGGCATCGCCGACAACACCATCGTTGTCTACACCACGGATAACGGGCCTAATCAATTCTCCTGGCCGGATGCGGCGACAACGCCCTTCCGCAGTGAGAAGGATACCAACTGGGAAGGCGCTTTCCGCGTGCCCGCCATGGTGAAATGGCCCGGACACATCCAGCCGGGCCAGATCTCGAACGGCATGATGTCCGGCCTCGACTGGTTCCCGACACTGCTCGCGGCAGCGGGCGATCCCGACGTCAAGAAACGCCTCCTTGATGGCTGGCAGCCACAGGGCAGCACCACGACGTTCAAGAACCATCTCGATGGCTATAACCAGCTGGACTACATCACCGGAAAGTCCGACAAGAGCGCGCGTAGCGACTTCTACTACTTCGACGACGATGGCGATCTGGTCTGCATACGCTACGACGACTGGAAAGTTGTCTTCAAGGAGCAGCCTGCGTCCGGTGGCTTTGCAGTGTGGCGTACGCCTTTGATCACTTGGCGCATTCCCAAGCTGTTCAACCTGCGGATGGACCCGTACGAACGCGCCGATACGGTTTCGGACCAGTATAACGACTGGCTGACTCGCAACGACTATCTGCTGGTCAAAGGCCAGCTGAAAGCCGCCAATTTTCTGGAGACCTTCGTAAAATATCCGCCGAGCCAGCGGGTCGCCAGCTTCAACATCGAGGGCGTCCGCGCCCAGGTGGACAAGGCGATCGACCAGTCCTTCAAGGATCGCGGCATCGAGAAGTAACAACGACGAAGGAGGCGCGCATCTGTGCGCGTCTCCCATTTCCCGTTATTCCTCGAGGGTTTCATGACGGCACGCGACGATATCATTGCGCTCGGCAAACGCATCGGCCAGTCCATCATCGGCCAGGACGCCATGGTCGAACGGCTGCTGCTCGGGCTGCTCGCCAACGGTCATCTGCTCGTCGAGGGGCTGCCAGGGCTTGCCAAGACGCGGGCGATCAAGAGCCTTGCGAAGAACCTCGCCGCCGATCTCTCACGCGTTCAATTTACGCCCGACCTGCTGCCCGCCGATATCACCGGGTCGGAGGTCTACTTCTCCGAAGGCGGAAAGGGCGAATTCAAGTTTCAGCAAGGACCGATTTTCGCCAATCTGATCCTCGCCGACGAAATCAACCGGGCGCCAGCGAAAGTGCAATCCGCCCTGCTCGAGGCCATGGAGGAGCGGCAGGTAACGGTCGGCGGCAAAAGCTATCCTCTGCCCGGCCTCTTCATGGTGATGGCGACGCAGAACCCGATCGAGCAGGAGGGTACCTATCCTCTCCCTGAAGCGCAGCTCGACCGCTTCCTGATGCATGTCGAGGTCGGCTATCCCGACGAAAAGTCGGAAGCGCTGATCATGCAGCTCAACCGGAGCGAAGAGAACGCTGCTCAGACGACAGCCAAACCGCCGGTGGTGGAACGTCTGAGCGAGCAGTCGGTCTTCGATGCCCGCAGGGAAATAGGCGCGGTCACACTGTCCGATCCCGTCGAGAAATATATCGTCGCCCTGGTATTCGCGACCCGTTATCCGGACCGCTACAACAAGGATCTTGCCGCTCTCCTGCAGGTCGGTGTCAGCCCGCGCGGCGGGATCGGCCTAGACAAGGTTTCGCGATCCTACGCCTGGCTCCGGGGCCGTGACTACGTGACGCCCGATGACGTGAAGGCCGTCGTCAACGACGTGTTCCGTCACCGGCTGATCCTCTCGTATGAAGCCCATGCCTCCAACACGCCTGCCGATCAGGTAATCGACCGCATCACCGAACTGGTGGCCGTCTCATGAAACAAGCGCCGTTGGCAAACGATGGTGTTCATATCTCGACCGAGCAGCTTGTCGCACTCGAAGCCCGAGCCCGCGACCTGACCTTCGTGCAGAAAGCCAGAAGCCACCAGCAGATGGCCGGGAGCATGCAATCGGCTCTGCGCGGCCGCGGTCTGATCTTCGAAGAACTGCGCGAATATCTGCCTGGAGACGACATCCGCTCCATCGACTGGCGGGTGACGGCGCGGACATCGCGGCCCGTGGTCAGGATCTACGGCGAAGAGAAGGAGCGGCCCGCCATCCTCGTCGTCGATCAGCGCATCAACATGTTCTTCGGGAGCCGCCGGTCGATGAAATCGGTGACGGCGGCTGAAGCTGCGATGCTCTGCGCCTGGCGCATCCTCGGCTCCGGAGACCGGGTCGGCGGTTTCGTCTTTGGCGATACCGGCATCAGCGAAGTCCGCCCGCATCGCAGTCGCAATGCCGTCATTGCTCTTGCCGATCGCATTGCCGAGAAGAACGCGCGGCTTTCGGCAGCCTATGCGGATGCGCCTGCGTCAACCGCGCTTGACGATGCGTTGCGCCAGACGGCCAGCGTCGCCCGCCACGATCATCTGGTGATCATCGTCAGCGACTTCGATGGCCATGGCGCCATGACACGCGACCTGCTGTTGCAGCTTTCCGCCACCAATGACGTGATATGCCTGCTGATCTACGACCCGTTTCTGCTGGAACTGCCCGATAGCGGCGAGATCGTCGTTAGCGGCGGAGCATTGCAGGCGGAACTCAGCCTTGGCCGCAGCGCCGTTCGCGCCGCCATCGGCAAATTCGCCACCGATCGCGGCAACGAATTGCGTGCCTGGCAGAAAGAACTTGGCCTTCCGATGCTGCCGATTTCCGCGGCGGAAGAAACGGCGCCGCAGCTGCGCAAACTGCTGGAACAATCGGCCTGGCGCCAGCGGAGGCGCTGATGGAACCGGCCGCGAAACTCGATCCGATGACGGAAACGGCGCTGCGCTCGCTGCGCGACATTGCGGTGCCGCCGCCGGTATCCTGGATGCCGCAGACCTGGGGCTGGGCCGTCCTGGCGGCGATCGCATGTGCGCTCGCTCTCGCTTGGGTCATCCTTGCAGCTCTCCGGTACCACCGAAATGCCTACCGCCGAGAGGCTATGCGGCAGCTTGATCAGATCGAAAGCAGCACCGCGAAAGCAAAGCCGGCCCTTGCGCTGCGCGAAATCGCCGAACTTGTGAAGCGCACTGCCCTCGCCGCCTGGCCGCGAAAGGACGTGGCGGCGATCGATGGCGCAGACTGGGTTCAGTTTCTAAGCACGTCGGGAGGTGCCGGTAAGGCGCTGAATGGCGTTCTCGACGATCTTGAATACCGGCCGGATGCGGCGCTTTCTGCCCTTGCACCGGGCACCGTCGAAGATGCGGCTCTCGGCGCCCGCCGCTGGATCGAGAAACATCATGTATCAGCTTGATCTTCCCTGGCTGCTTCTTCTCCTGCCGGTACCGCTACTCGTCTGGTGGCTTCTGCCGCCAAAACGCGAGACCTCGACATCGGTCCGCCTGCCCTTCTTCGACCAGGTCGCGCGGGCAGCCGGCGTGACACCGAGCGAGGGTTCGGTCGTCGCGCGGCGAGGATGGGTGCAGACCGCCGTTCTCGCGCTTGCATGGTGCCTCATCGTCATCGCGCTGGCGCGCCCGCAATATGTCGAGCCCCCGATCGAGAAGAAGGAGCCGCAGCGCGACATCCTGTTGGCACTCGACCTGTCGCAATCGATGGAGGCGAAAGACTTCCGCACGCCACAGGGCGCGCTCGAATCCCGCATCGATGCCGTCCGCCAGGTCGTAGCCAGTTTCATCGGCAAGCGTGGCGGCGACAGGATCGGGCTGATCGCCTTCGGTGATGCGCCCTATCCGCTCGCTCCGTTCACCATGGATCATGCCCTCGTCCGCACGATGGTCGAAGACCTGATGCCAGGGATCGCCGGACCGCGAACGGCGCTGGGCGACTCTCTCGGCCTTGCCATCCGCATGTTCGACAAGACCACGGTGCCGGAGAAGGTCCTGATCCTGCTGACTGACGGCAACGACACGGCAAGCAAGATGCCGCCCCTCAAAGCCGTTGAAGTGGCCAAGGCGAAGAACGTCACGATCCACACGATTGGCATCGGCGACCCTGATGCCACCGGCGAAGACAAGCTCGATCTGGCAACCCTGAAGCAGATCGCCGCCAGCAGCGGCGGCCAGTATTTCTTCGGCGGCAATCAGCAGGAACTCGCGGCCATCTACGACACGCTCGACAGCATGACGCCTGAAGATCAGAAAGTTCTGACCTGGCGGCCGCGCACCGAGCTTTTCCATTGGCCGGCCACAGCCGCAGCCGTCCTGCTCGGCGGCTACTATCTGATCTCCGGCGGCGCGGGGCTGGTCAGGCGGAGGGCGCCCGGATGATCGCCGATTTCCATTTCCTGCGGCCGTGGTGGCTGCTTGCACTGGCTCTGCCCCCTGTGATCGTCTGGCTGGCACATCGCGCCGGAGACAGCAGGGCCCGCTGGAGCGACATGATTGCCCCGCACCTCCTCGACAGCCTGGTCATCGAGCCCGACCGCCGACGTCATCTGCGGCCGGCCTGGATGATCGCGGCTCTGGCCGCGTTGACCATCCTCGCCGGTGCTGGGCCAACCTGGCATCGCGAAGCGCCTCCCTTCGTCTCGGATTCGGCCGCCCTCGTCATCGCTGTCGATCTATCGCCGACGATGGACGCCGTCGATATCACGCCAAGCCGGCTGGAGCGCGCCAAGCTCAAGATCCACGACATCCTGACGGCCCGCGCCGGTGCCCGCACCGCGGTGGTCGCCTATGCCGGGACGGCGCATCTCGTCGTACCGCTGACGGAGGACCAAGCGCTCATCGAAACCTATACCGATGCGCTGGCGACACGCATCATGCCGAAACCCGGCAAGGATACTGCCGCCGCTCTGACGCTGTCTGGCAGCCTGCTTCGCGCGGATGGCAGTCCCGGCACGATCCTGCTGATGACCGACGGCATAGAAGAGACGGCTGCCGGCGCTGCCGGGAAGACCGGCAGCGCCCTGATCGCCCTTGGCATCGGCACCGCCGAAGGCGGTCTGGTCAAGCAGGCGGACGGCAGCTTCCTCACCGCAGTGAGCGGAAGCCGGGTCGTCGCCAAGCTCGACCTCGAGGCGCTCAAGGCGTTTGGAAGTGCATCTGGCGCATCTGTCGCCACTCTCACCGACGACGATGCCGATGTCCGGTGGGTTGGCCAGCATATTCGCACCAGCTTTGCGCAGCAGTCCGCCAGTGAGGGTGATCGCTGGCATGATATGGGCTGGTGGCTGTTGCCGCCTGCAGCCCTGCTGCTCGCCCTCTCCTTCCGGCGCGGATGGGTCGTGAAGGTCGCCGTGATGCTCGCCTTGCTGAAGCTTGCAGCGCCCGCGAGCGCGGAAGCGGCAGGTCTTGCAGATATGTGGCTGACGTCTGATCAGCAGGGCCAGCTCGCGTTCGAACGCGGCGACTTCGCGTCGGCATCGGCACATTTCCAGGACCCCATGTGGAAGGGTACGGCCCTCTACCGCGCCGGACGGTTCCAGGATGCGGTCGATGCCTTTGCTTCTGACGGCAGCGCCGCTAGCTGGTTCAATCAGGGAAATGCGCTGCTGCATCTCGGCAAGCTGGAGGAGGCGGTCGCCGCCTACGGCAAGGCGCTTGAAAAGCGGCCCAATTGGCCGGAAGCGGATGCCGATCTGGCCATCGCTCGACGGCTGCTCAAGCTGAAGCAGGACGAACAGGCTGACCAGCCGCAGGATCCCAGCGAGAAGCCGGATAGCGTCCAGTTCGACGACAAGGGCAAACAGGGCAAGGCCGGGACCGTCGCTGTAGCCGAACAGACTTCGGAAATGTGGATGAAGAACATCGAGGTCAGCCCTGCAGACCTGATGGCCCGGAAATTTGCAATGGAGCTTCAGGAGAAGAAGCCGTGAGATACCTTTGGCTCATCATGCTGATGCTCTGCCCGCTGCAGGCATTCGCAGCCGGGCCTTATGCCAGGGCCTCCGTGGAGGATGACGGCAAGATCGTACCCGGGCAGCAGGTCTATGTGACGGTGGATGTCTTCGTGCCCGATTTCTTCACCTCGCCACCGCAATTCCCGCTGTTCGGCATTCCGGATGCCCTTGTCACATTGCCCGGCGAGCGGTCTCAACACCTGACCGAGACGGCCGACGGAATTCAGTATGCTGGCATTCGCACGCGCTATGCCATCGTTCCGGAGGTGCCGGGCACTTATGCAGTGCCCGCAATCGATATCGAGCTCGGCTACGCGGTCGATGGGAAACCGCTTCGCGTAACGGTGCAAACCAATCCGCTGAGTTTCGAGACCCACGGGAACGCGACCGCGGGAGCAGGTTTTGCCGCCCGGGGCCTGACGATCGCGCAGGCCTTTGACCGGGATCCTGCGGCGCTGAAGGCGGGTGATGCCCTGACGCGCACGATCACCATTACCGCCGGGGATACCCAGGCCATCATGATCCCGCCGGTCGAGGCCGGTGCCGCTCCTGGGCTGACTCAATATGCGAAACCGGCGAAGACGGAAGACGGCATTGCGATCGGCCGCGATACCGCAAGCCGGAGGACCGAAACCCTCGTCTACACGACTACGGCCGAGGGCCGGTTCGCGATACCTCCGATCGACTATTCCTGGTTCGATCTGGACAGTGGCGGGATAACGGTCGCTCGTCTGCCTTCGACTACAGTCCTTGTCGCAGCAGCGCCTGCGAGGACCGGGATTGCGCCCGACGTGCAGGCACCGAGGATGGCTGCTCCCTTCGAACAGCGGCAGCATCTGATGCTTGTTATCCTGCTTGGGCTGGCCGCTGGAGCCGCAGCATGGGCAATGCGACGCCTGCCGCGCGCGCTCGTGCGATATCTGTCGGCTGCCGAACTGCGGTTCAAGACATCGCGCCGCTACCTGCTGCGCGGTCTGCAAAAATCCATCCTGTCCGCAGACCCCGCCGGGGTCTATGCCGCCCTTCAGGCATGGAGCCGTGAGGAAGGCTTTCGCACGTTGCATGATTGGGCGGCAAGCGGTCATCCCGATCTGGCAGATGAGGTCACCGGTCTTGAGAGCACGCTTTATGGAGGCCGCAGCAGCGCGTTCGACCGGCAGCGGCTGGCGCGGCTCGTGACATCGGCCGGCGATCACCGGGCGGGCACACACCCACGGATGGCATTGCCCGCGCTCAACCCGGGCGCGGACACCCTGGCAGCACCGCAAAGGTCAGCATTTACGCTGCACCGGACGTAAATGCGGCGGCATTTACCGTTGCGTACTTACGCCGGGCCAAGCCGCGCGCAAACATGCAGCCAATGAAAGCGGAGGCGATGATGGCTTTGGCATTCGACGGCCTTGCGGCACCAGAGGGCATGACCTGGATTCCCGGCGGAACCTTCACCATGGGTTCCAACGACCACTATCCCGAGGAGGCACCCGCGCACCCGGTCAGGGTCGATGGTTTCTGGATCGACGACACACCGGTGACGAACCGGAAGTTCATGGCATTCGTCAGGGCGACGGGCCATGTGACGATGGCCGAGAAAGCACCTGATCCAAAGGATTATCCGGGCGCCCTTCCGGAGATGCTGCGGCCCGGCTCGCTGCTTTTTGTTCAGCCGAAAGGCGTTAGTGGTCCCGATATCTCGCAGTGGTGGACGTTCAAGTTCGGCGCCGACTGGCGGCGTCCGCTCGGCGGGCTCAGCGATCTGCGCGGCAAGCTAGATCACCCCGTTGTCCACGTCTCCTGGTCTGATGCCAAGGCCTATGCGGACTGGGCCGGGCTCGACCTGCCGACAGAGGCAGAATGGGAATTTGCCGCGCGCGGCGGCCTCGACGACGTGGAATTTGCCTGGGGCGACGAGCTGATGCCCGGCGGAAAACCAATGGCCAACACCTGGCAGGGAACGTTTCCGACGCAATCGAACAAGCGGAAGGGCGAGGAGCGGACCTCGCGCGTGCGGTCCTTTCCGGCAAACGGCTACGGCGTTTACGACATGATCGGCAATGTCTGGGAATGGACTGCAGATTACTGGAGCACACGGCATCCGGAGCCCGCTGCCAAGACCTGCTGCATTCCGAAGAACCCGAGGGGCGGCGAGGCCGAGGCAAGCTATGACCCGCGGCTTCCGGCAATCCGCATAGCCCGGCGAGTCCTCAAGGGCGGGTCGCATCTCTGCGCGCCAAACTACTGCCGGCGCTACCGGCCCGCGGCCCGCCATGCCGAACCCGAGGATACGTCCACCAGCCATGTCGGCTTTCGCTGCATCAAGAGAGTTCACATGTGAGGAGAAGCCGCATGAGCCGCACGCGTCACGCCGATACCACCCTCTTTTCCCTGCTAGCCGCATTCATTCTGACGATCGCCGGCGTTCTGCCTGTTTTCGCGCAGGAGCCACTTGCCTCATGGAATGATACGGCAGCCAAGAACCGCATCATGAGTTTCGTGAAGGCAACGGTGACGGAAGGCGGCGATGGCTACGTCGCGCCGGATGACCGCATCGCGGTGTTCGACAATGACGGCACGCTATGGTCTGAGCAGCCCTATTATATCCAGCTCGGCTTTGCGCTCGACCGCGTGAAGACCCTCGCGCCGCAGCACCCCGAATGGAAAACCAAGGAACCCTTCAAGAGCGTGCTCGATGGCGATTTGAAAGGCATCGCTAAAGGCGGCGAACTCGGCCTCGTCGAGCTTGTGATGGCAACGCATGCCGGCATGACGACAGATCAGTTCAACAAGATCGTTACCGACTGGTTTGCGACCGCGAAGCACCCGAAAACCGGCAAGCTCTATACCGATATGACCTTCCTGCCGATGCGCGAACTTTTGGACTACCTGCGCAGCAATGGTTTTACGACCTACATCGTCTCGGGCGGCGGGGTCGAATTCATGCGGCCGGTCACGGAGAAGCTCTATGGCATACCGCCACAGCAGGTGGTCGGCAGCACCATCTCCACGGAATATGCGATCGTCGGCGACGTGCCTGTCCTCAAGCGGCTTCCGAAGATCGATTTTGTCGATGACGGCGCGGGCAAGCCGGCCGGCATCAACAAGTTCATCGGCCGCAAGCCAATCTTCGTTGCAGGCAATTCGGATGGCGACTACGAGATGATGCGCTGGACGACCGCTGCCAAAGGCCCGGGCTTCGCGATGATCGTCCACCACACCGACGCCGACCGCGAATATGCCTATGACCGGCAATCACCCTTCGGCAAGCTGGACAAGGCGCTCGATGAGGCAGAGCGGCGCAACTGGCTCGTCGTCGATATGAAAGCCGATTGGAAGACAGTCTTTAGATCCGCACCTTAACAATCCGATTGGCCATGCCTTTGCTGTGTGGCCAATCGCCGAATTTTGATCCGGCGACTAATCCGAGTGCTGCATCCTCTCGTAAAGCTTGCTCAGCCGGAGAGGACGAGCCCATGTACAACGCTCCCTGGAAACAGCCGATCGCGATCGAGATGCCGCGGCCACATGGCCTGCAGGTCGTGCGGACCACGCAAGAAGCCGCCGACTGCCTGATCGACAAATGGCCGGAACCGGATTTCGGGCCGGAGCGCGACGAAGCCTTGCGCCTCTGTCTGGAAGTCTACGAAAATGGCGAGGAGCCGGAGAAGGCGCGAGATGCGTTTCTACGCGCAGCGCATGCAGCCGATCTTTTCGTTCATGAACGTGTGTCCAGCTAGCGAACGGCAATGCCGATGGCCCTGCTTAGGGCTTGGCGACACTCGCCACGGCATTCGGATCGACATCGGCGCCCGCCTTCACGAGACCGGCCTCAAGTTCCGCTGCAATGTCCGGTGGAAGGCGCCAGACGGCAACCCTGTCAGCGAAGTTCCGCTCGAAATCAGGATCCTTCCCCCTGATCTCCGCCATGCGCTCGCGAGCCTCCGGTGACTGAAGCTGGCCGAGGGCAGCGGTCCGGAGCGCTGAGACCAGGAAGTCGGTGCAGTTGATCTGCTCGGACAAAAGCGACGCCTCCGAATAGCGCCCGGTCTTGTAGGCATCGAGCGCCAGCACCAGGGTGGCGTCGCGCGGGGCTGCATCGACGCCGTGGCTGGCATCATGCGCCATCGCCACACCTGCGTCCTTGAAACCCGAGAGATAGAGGACAAGCGCCAGCTTTGCCGCCGCATCGCCATTGTTCGGGTTGAGCTCCACCGCACGGTTTCCGGCCCGGACGGCCGCCTCGGTCCGGCCCGCGGCGAACTGCGCCGTCATCAGAGCCACCTGCGCCCTGTCCGATAGCGGCGCCGAGGAGACTGCACCCTTCGCCAGCTCCAGCGCGCGCAATCGGACGGACGGGTCGGACGCGGCACCCCTGCCTGCAAGCAGAATCCGCGCCAGCAGCGCTGTCGCATCCGGGTCGGCGGGAGCTGCAGACAGGCTGCTTTCCAGGCAGTCACGGCTGCGCAACACGCGGTCTGCGCCGCCTTCATCAAGCGCATATTCCGCCCGCAGCACGCAGGCATTGCCAAGGGCATCATCGGGCGTTTCATGGATTTCGATATTGTTGATCACGCCGCGCGTTGCCGCAAAACGCTGCGCCAGCGCGCCCGCCATCTCCTCTCGGACGGCAGCCGGGCTCTTGCCGCTGATATCCACCCGTTCGAGGCCGGAGCGGAGCAGGTCGCCCGTGGCGCTGTCGGCGATCTGCCACCAGACGCTGCGATCATCCGCATCGCCGTAATACTTGATGTCGATCTCGTAATTCCGGCCGGCGCGGCCCGCCGACCGCACGTCGGAATAGCTGGCTTTGGCGACGGTCAGCGTCGTAAACTGGGTCAGCGCGGTCATCAGCGTGTCGCGCGTCTGGCTGGCCTCGCCCTGCATGCGGCCTTCGGCGGCCTCCATCAGGATATAGACGGTCGGCTTTGCCGTCATCGCAGGCTGCCCGGCCAGCAGCTCGAAGCTCGCCGCACCACCAAGCGCCGCGACAATTACCGCGACAGCTGCGGCTCCTCCGAGACGCACCGACCTGCGGGAGCGTACTGCCTGCACCATAGCCTCGGAAATCGTCGCCGCCGGTTCACTTTCGCCGGCTGGCTCGAACCCCGGATGCAGCTCGTCATCCGGCTCGTGCGGCACGAGTGTCGCCGGGAAAAGGGCAATATACATGCCCTTTGGAATATGGATCGTGGCGCCACTGGCGGTGCCGAAGGCCTGATAATAGGCGTCGAGCGCCGATCTCAGACGGCTGATCTCGATGCGCACAATCGGATCGGTCGAGGCGTCGAAACCGCTCGGCCGCCCTAGAACGTCAAGCGCCACCGAATAGGCCTTGACCCCTTCGTCGCAATCGTTGAAGCGGCGCTCCGCCAGATATCTGAGAATGTCTTTCTGACGCTCGGTGACCCGGAAGCGCTGGTCGGCGAGCAGACGCTCGAGTTCGACCTTTGCTTCGTCCTTGGAAACCTCGCAAGCCTTCAAGTCGTGTACTTCAGCATTCATGGCAGCCCCTCGCACACCTTGTCAAAGCTAAAGTAGAACAGAGTAATTTATCGCCGAGATGGCAAGAAGTTGCAAGGCCGAACGCTAATGAAACCGAAACTTGATCGATTTTGACGCGAACCCTGTGTCAGTCCGACACGC
Source organism: Hyphomicrobiales bacterium (assembly GCA_900465675.1). Classification (GTDB taxonomy): domain Bacteria; phylum Pseudomonadota; class Alphaproteobacteria; order Rhizobiales; family Rhizobiaceae; genus Rhizobium. Next base: position 70,647 of record UBJR01000011.1, read on the forward strand.
CGGAAGGGTGCCCGAGAACATAATGGATCACATCGGATTCGATCTCAGCGCACACGGTTTCGTATTCTTCCCGGAGGGGACATTGCGATCGGGGCCGGTCTTTCGACATCCGTTCCAGGGTGAGGCTGGCCTCTTCGTAGGCCTCGAACAGGTCGGTGATGGACGGTGACGTCGCAGCGAGAATCTGGAGCCTTCCGCGCATCGCAGGCAGCTTCAGCATCAGCCGCCACAGACCCCTCTGGGCGGTTCCGGAACCGTTGACGCCGGTGCCGCTGCTCTTGTCCATCACACCATCCAGCCTCCGGGCCAACCTTGACGGGAGGATTATGCGCCGTCTGAGAAGCCGGGGAAGTACGTTACCGTAAACCGATCCGCGTTTACGCCCGGATCGCGGAATTTACGCCCGCATTTACAGTAACGTACTTCCGCGCCGGAGAACCGGCTGGCTAGATGCACGTCTTGTTCAAGGAGAGTGCAGATGCGGTTCACGGATGCCAGCTCAGCTTCCCTGATTCGACCAGAGTGCGGCAGACTTTCCCGGCCGCCTACCGGCGACATTTTCCGCGTCTGCTTTGGGACGTCGGCAGCATGATCAAATGCCTGGCAGGGTTGCTTGTATTCCTGATCCTTTCCGTGACCGCGCAGGCACAAACGCCCATTCCGGCGAGCGAAAAGAAGATCAACGATCTGGTCGCACTTCTCCAGGATCCCGATATCCAGGCCTGGCTCGAAAGCCGCAAGACGGCCGCAGCCCCGCCGGCGCCATCCGCAACTGCAGCCTCCCCCATCACAAGCTGGGAATCCGAGACGCGGGCGCGGATCGATACGGTCATCGCCGCCGTCCCGCGTATTCCGTCTGAAATTGCCGCAACGGCTGCCAGGACGCGTGCCGATGCGATCTCGCACGGATACGCCCCCGTCTTCGTTATTTTCGGTGGTCTCATCGCCATTGGCCTTGCCGCCGAATGGCTCTATCGCAGGATGCGCGGACAGCGGGAGGGAGCGGCTGCCGCGCTGATCCCGATCGCAGTCTTTGCCGGCGCCATGGCCGTGATCTTCTTTGCAATCGAGTGGCCGCCGCTTGCCCGCATCACCCTGCTTGTCTATCTCAGCGCGTTCGTCGTCTATCGCACCGGATCGGTGCTGATCACGCTCGCGGCGCCGGAAGGGCTGCGGCAGCGCGCCAGGATCCTTCTCGGCATCACCGTGCTCGCCATCGCCACGGCAGCGCTCGGCCCGCCGCTCGGCACGGATCCCGCCGTCACGGACGCGATCTCCTATGTGTTTTCGATCATCGTTCTCGCGCTCGGAATTGAGGCCGTCTGGTCCACATGGAGCCGGCCGAAACCCGCAAAGGCGATCGTCACCGGTGTGATGGTGGCGATGTGGATCCTCTGGTGCCTCGATCTGAAAGGCCTGTTCTGGCTCGGCCTCTACGCTCTCATCCTGCCCGGCATCCTGCGGGGTGCAGGAAATGTCGCCGAACACTTCACCTCGGCCGGGGCTGGTCTGCGAAATGTGCTGGTCGTCCGCGGAGCCCGGGCGATCGTCATCGCAATCGCCGCCGGCTGGCTGGCAATCGTCTGGCAGATGAACCCGGAAACCATTGGCCACCGCGATCCGATCGTATCGGCGATCTTCTATGGCCTGCTGCGCAGCGTCGTCGTTCTGCTTGCCGCCGATCTGATCTGGCATCTGGCCAAGAGCTGGATCGACGGAAACCTTGTGGCATCCGCGCCCGCTACATCCACGCCAGCCGACACAGCGCGGCGCGCCCGCTTCCGGACGCTGCTGCCGATCCTGCGCAATGCGCTTGCCGTCATGATTGCCGTCATGGCGGCGTTGATCATCCTCGCCCAGCTTGGCGTGGAGATCGGGCCGCTGATCGCCGGTGCCGGCATCTTCGGCGTGGCACTCGGCTTCGGATCGCAGACGCTGGTCAAGGACATCATCAGCGGCGTCTTCTACATGCTCGACGATGCTTTCCGTGTCGGCGAGTATATCCAGGCCAAGAATTACAAGGGAACGGTCGAGGGCTTCAGCCTGCGATCGGTCCGGCTCAGGCACCATCGTGGCCCCGTGTTCACCGTCCCGTTCGGCGAGCTCGGCGCGGTCGAAAACATGAGCCGGGACTGGGTGATCGACAAGTTCCGGATTTCCGTCGGCTTCGACACCGATGTCGAAAAGGCCCGCAAGCTGACCAAGAAGATCGGCGCCGAACTGCTCGAAGATCCCGAACTCGGGCCTCTCTTCATCGAACCCCTGAAGATGAAGGGCGTCGAGGAATTCGGCGACTACGGCATCGTGCTGGGCTTCGGCATGACCACGGTACCCGGCATGCAGACCTACATACGCCGCAAGGCACAGCTGCGGATCCGGGAAGCCTTCAGGGCAAATGGCATCGAATTCGCGCAGCCGACCGTCAATGTCGGTGGCGACGAGCGGGAGGGTGGAGCGGCCGCAGCCGCCGCCACCATCAAGGCGCAGCAGGCGAAAGCAGCTGCGGCAGCAGAAGTGTGACAAGGGCCAAGGCCGAGGGGACGACACATGCACAGCAAGATTCGATTTGTCATTGGTGTTGCGGCACTGGCCGCCTTCGCCGCGCCTGCGGGTGCTGCCGATCTGCTGCCGGTAACAGCGCCGCAACCATCACCCGAGCGGCCCGACGGCTGGAGTTTCTCGTTCTCTCCCTATTTCTGGATTGCCGGTCTCGATGGCGAGAGCCAAGTGTTCGGCTTGCCGACCGTGGATGTCAGCCAGGATTTCGGCGCCATCATCTCGACCCTGGATTTCGCGTTCATGGGAGCGGGCGATGCCCGCTACGACCGTTTCAGCATCTTCACCGATATCAGCTATGCGAGGGTAACCACCGACTCCGCCACGCCGCGCGGCATCATTGCCGACGACGTTGACCTGAAGACTGTGACCTTCACGGCGCTGTTGGGTGCCGCCTACACGATCTACGAGGACCCGCAGGCGCGCCTCGACATTCTCGCGGGTGCCCGTTTCTGGCATGCCGAAACCACTATCCGCCTGAGTGGCGGCCTGATCGGTAATCTCGAGGGAACCGACAGCGCCAACTGGGTCGATGGTCTTGTTGGTTTCAAGGGCAGCTATTCCTTCACCGACAATGTCTACATGACCGGCTGGGCGATGATTGGTGCGGGCGGCGCCGACCTCGACTGGGATGTGCTGGCCGGCCTCGGCTACAAGTTCAACGACACCATGTCAGCCGTGCTCGGATACCGTGCCCAGGGCGTCGATTACAGCAGTGACGGCTTCACCTACGACATGATCCAGCACGGCCCGATCATCGGCATGACGATCCGGTTCTGAAACTTGCGGCGAAGTGCAGATCCCAATCGGAGACCAACGCATGAAGCCAGGAATTCTCTTTGCCGCAGCGGCCGCTGCGGCGGCCCTCCCGCTACCGGCTGTGGCGCAGGATGCCGATCTCGCCAAGAAGCTTTCCAATCCGGTCGCCTCGCTGATCAGCGTGCCGTTTCAATTCAACTATGACAGCGGTTACGGCCCGCTCGACGGCGACAGGGCCGTGCTGAACATCCAGCCGGTCATTCCCATTTCGATCAACGACGACTGGAACGTCATTTCCCGAACCATCCTGCCGTTCATCTGGCAGAACGACATCGCCGGCAATTCCGGTAGCCAGTTCGGCCTTGGCGACATCACCCAAAGCTTCTTCTTTTCGCCGAAGGAACCGGGACCGGGCGGCATCGTCTGGGGCGCCGGCCCGGTCTTCCTGCTGCCGACCGCAACGGACAAGATGCTCGGCAGCGGCAAGTGGGGGCTCGGCCCGACCGCCGTCGTCCTGAAGCAGGATGGCCCCTGGACCTACGGCGCGCTCGCCAATCACATCTGGTCCGTCACAGGCAACAGCGATCGGCCTGATATCAGCTCCACCTTCCTGCAACCCTTCATATCCTACACCACCCCTGATGCCTGGACTTTCTCGCTTAACACCGAAAGCACCTATGACTGGAAGAACGACCAGTGGGCCGTGCCGATCAATTTTTCGGTGGCAAAGCTCCTGAAGTTCGGCGAACAACCGGTGAGCTTCCAGGTCGGTGCCCGCTACTGGGCCGAAGCGCCCGAGAACGGACCGAACGGCTGGGGCTTCCGCGCCGGGATAACGTTCCTGTTCCCGCAATAGGCTGGCGTCGGGAGAAGCGGTCTGTCACCTGCCTGATCGACATCGCCTATTGCATGCCTGATGGCGCTATGCGATTGCGCGGTCAGATATCGAAGGCGGACGACCCATGACAGCATCGCGATACACCGATTACATCCAGGATCTGAAGGCAGCCCTGGACGATCTGCACGGCAATAGCGACCGGTACCAGACCTTCGATCTCCACGCCGAACTGGCGATGGGGGCGAACCTTCTGGTTTACGAGACGCGCAAGCGCAAGGGCCAGATCGACACCATGGCCTATGCCCGAGCGCCGACAGGCAACAAGCCGATTGCGCCTGACATGGCCAGGGATCGTGTCCTGTCATTCCTGGCGATGCAGGAACACATCGCGCTGACGGGCGATCCGATGATCAGCCTCAACGAGGAATATCCGCATGCGGTGATCAGCTTCGAGCACCGGGCGAAAGGTGCTGCCTCCAATAAATCGATGAAGATGATCTTTGCCGGCGTCAACGATGCCGAAGACGCTGCCCGCTATGTCACGGCCGTCGGCAATCCTGCCGCGATCGTTTCGACGCGCCCGCACGTTTCGAAGAAGCTGTGGGAGTGGAAATAACAGACGCGGGCAGCGGCTTTCACCGCGCCCGCGATTGTTTCTTCTGCTCCTGAAAGGCCTATTTCAGGGTCGTCTCGTCGGCAAGAATAGCGCCGGCTTCGTCGAGCAGCACGTCCTTCGCCTTCTTGCGGGCATTCTCGATCGCAATATCCGCACTGAGGCTGCGCTCGTTTGACTGCAGGCCGTCATCCGGACCCGTGTCTTCGCCGCTGACATCGGCGCGCGCCTTCAGGCGCGCCTCGCGGGCGGCCTGTTCCTTGCGGCGCTCGGCCTCATTGAGGGAGATAAGCCCCTTGTCGCGCTGCGCCTTCAGGTCGGCAATGTCCTCAATCAGGCTCTGATAGCCCGGATCGGTCTTGACGCGCGCATCATGGCGGCTCTGCAACTGTGGCAGCACGCTCTTGATGTCGCCGAAAGGCTTATATTTTGCAGGCTTGATTTCCGTCCATGGCAGGGCGTTATCATAGCTCGTCTCGCCGAAGGTTTTCGGGTCGGAAAGACCCGGGAAGGCGATATCCGGGGTCACGCCGCGCAGCTGCGTCGTCCCGCCGTTGACGCGGAAGAACTGGGCGATCGTCACCTTGAGCTCGCCGAATTTGGGCTTGCTGTTATGCGCCATCTCGTCGAGATCGACGACGGTCTGCACGGTGCCCTTGCCGAAGCTCGGCTCTCCGATGATCACGCCACGTCCGTAATCCTGGATCGCCGCAGCGAAAATCTCCGATGCCGAAGCCGAGCCGCGGTTGATGAGCACACCCACCGGACCAGTCCACAGGGGCTCCTGGAAGTCAGCGCTCTGGACCACGACCTTGCCATCCGTGCCGCGCTGCTGAACGACCGGACCATTGCCGATGAACAGGCCGGTCAGGTCAATCGCCTCGGAGAGCGAGCCGCCGCCATTGTTGCGGATATCGATCAGAACGCTGTCGACATTGTCCTGCTTCAGTTCCTCGAGCAGCTTGGCGACATCGCGGCTGGCGCTCTTGTAGTCCTGGTCGCCCTTCCGACGCGCCTCGAAATCCTCGTAGAATGCCGGCAGCGTAATCACGCCGATCTTGCGCGTGGCATCGCCGTCCTTGACCGACAGGATATCCTTGCGGGCGGCCTGTTTTTCGAGGCTGATCTTGTCGCGCACCAGGCTGATGATGTGATGGCTGCCGTCGGCACTGGCTTCTGCGGGCAGAATGTCGAGACGCACGACGGAGTCCTTCTCACCGCGGATCATCTGCACGACTTCGTCGAGACGGGTGCCGAGCACTTCCTTGATCGCGCCATTCTCGCCCTGGCCGACGCCGATGATGCGGTCGCCGACGGCAAGCTTGCCGGAGAGCTGCGCCGGGCCACCGGGCACGAGTTCGCGGATCGTCGTGTAGTCGTCGCGTTCCTGCAGGACCGCGCCGATGCCGACCAGCGACAGCTTCATCGAAATGTCGAAATCGGCAGAGGCCGAGGCGCCGAAATAGTCCGTGTGCGGATCGACGGAATTGGTATAGGCGTCCATGAACGACTGGAAGACGTCGTCGCTCTTGTACTTGTAGGCGCGCTCCAGAGCGTTTTCGTAGCGCTTCTCGAGCGTATCGCGAATGGCATCGTCCGCCTTGCCGCCAAGCTTCAGCCGCAGCCAGTCGCTCTTGACGCGCTTGCGCCAGAGATCGTCGGACTCGGCTTCGGACTGCGGCCACGGGGCGTTGTCGCGCAGCACGGAATAGTCTTCCTTTACGCTGAAATCGAATCCCTGCTTCAGCAGGCCGCGCGAATAATTCATGCGATCGACGACGCGCTGCTCATAGACGTTGAAGATCGTGAACGGGATCTGCAGGTTCTGCTTCTCGATGGCGTCGTCGATCTTGCTCTTGTCGGCCATGAACTTGTCGATGTCTGCCTTCAGGAAGATCATCCGGTCCGGATCCAGCGACTTGATGAAGTGATCCATGATCTTGGCCGACAGCGCATCATCGAGTGCGACGGGCCTGTAGCTGTAACGGGTCAGAAATTGCGCGCTCATTTGCGCAGCCTGGGCCTGCTGCTTCAGCGGCTCCAATACAGGCGGCGATGCAGCTTCCAGGGCATATGCGGACGGCGCGATTGCAAGGAATAATCCGAATAAACCGTATTGTATGCGCATTCAGCTCTGTTCCAATTCTTGGTGCCGCGTATCAATGACCGATGTAGGTGGAACAATTATGGCTTTTTGGCAACCGGGCGGATCGTCTCTGCGGATGTTTCCAATCGAAAACGGCTGCGGCTTGCAGCCCGGCTAACGCCTGCCGCCGGCCAGAAGCCGTGCTTCCGGGTCGCGCCGCAACCTCAACATCGCGGCACATCCCGCGAAGGGACCCAGCGCAAGCATCGTGAAGGCGCCCGGCCAGCCGAGCAGCGCCCGGACCTCGGGAACGAGGTGAATGCTGACCATCGTGAGCAGAAAGCCCGCGCATGTCTGCGCCGTCAGCAATGTCCCGACTGAGCCGGGCTCCGCAAGCTCCGCGACCGAGGCCGAAAACTGGGCGGAGTCGGCAATCACGGTGATGCCCCAGATGATGGCCACGGGCACCAGCAAGCACAGCGGCGCGGAATAGAGCCAGCCGATCAGCAGCGCGCATATGCCGCTGGCACTCATCGCAGTTGTGGTCACAAAGGTCCGGCCTCGCCTGTCGGCGACGATCCCGCCGAGCCAGGAGCCGGCCGCCCCGGCAGCGATGGTGGCAAAGGTCAGCCAGGCCGCCTTGGTGTCGGCGTTCTGAAGACCGCGCGCCGCAAACGACTGATGCAGGAAGACCGGCAGCCAGGCCCACATGGCGTAGAGCTCCCACATATGTCCGAGATAGCCGAGATTCACGCGCCGCAACGACGTCCGGCGCCAGCTTTCGGCAATCTTCGATAGATCGACCGATGGCGCACGGCGGATGTTGGGGCCAAGCTTGGCGAAGGTGATGAGCACGGCAGCGGCCGCCGCCGATCCCGAAGCCACGCCGTAGATTGCACGCCATTCGACATCGCCGACCGCCGCCAGAAGATGCGGGCTGGCCGAGCCGAGCGTCAGGGCGCCGACCAGAAGACCGATCAGAAGGCCGAGATCGCGGCTTGCCCAGGTCGCGGCCATGCGCATGCCGACCGGATAGACGCCCGCCATGCAGATGCCGGTCAGGAAACGCAGCGCGATCGCACCGGGGCCGACAGGCGCCATGAAGACGAGACATCCCGTGGCAATGGCGGCAATCGCGGCGCACAGCGCAAACAGCCGCCGCGGATCGAAACGGTCCGCCAGCGACAGATGCGCCGAGACGACCGCTCCGGCCACGAAGCCGATCTGCACGGCCGTGGTCAGCATCGCCTCCTGCGAAGCGCCGATTGCATATTGCTGCTTGATGCTGGCGATTGCCGCGCTCGACGAGAACCACACGCTCATCGCCGCCACCTGCGCCGCGAGGATGATCGCCAGCGAAACGGCCTTTCGGCCGGCTGGCTTGGCCGGCGGATCGCCCGCGGCAGATGTCGCTAGGCCGCGCATCGTGTCAGGCCGCAGGTCCGGCCGCATTGACCGGCCTGGTCGCCACCCGATGAAAATCGCGTCCGAAATAGATCAATCCATCGCGGCCCGGCTGATTGCGGACCGCCTTCACACGGCAATAGAAAACCGTATGCGTGCCGACCTCTGACACGGAATCGACCTCGCAATCGATGGCGGAGACTGCGCCATCAAGCACCAGCGCTCCGGTTTCAAGTGTGCTCCAGTTGGCACTGGCAAGGCGCTCGCTGACCGATAATCCCTTCGTCGCGAATTGCATCGCGATCTCTTTCTGCTCGGCGCAGACAATATTGACGCAGAGATTGCCGTTCCGGCGGATGATCTCGTTATTGGCGCTGGAGCGATTGATGCAGACCAGCAGCGTCGGCGGCTCGTCTGTCACCGAACAGACCGCCGAAACCGTGCAGCCGGCAGGGCCTGCGGCTCCATCCGAGGTGATGATATTCACCGCAGCCGCAAGCCCGGCCATGGCATCGCGATACGCAGTTTTATCGACCACGTTCAATCCTTCCTGATGATGCTGAGAGCTGCTACCGGGAGCCGGCTCCGCCGCGATATTGCGCGGCCGAATGGGTCGATGGCAGGCGTGCCGTGCCGAACAGCTTCTCGCGGTAGGTTCCTTCTGCGTATGACGTCTTGTAGACCCCCTTCTCCTGAAGAACAGGGATCAGCAGATCGATGACATCCTCGATGCTCTCAGGCGCAATGGTACGCGACAGATTGAAGCCCGCCACGCCGGTCTCGCCGCTCCAGCCGATCAGCATATCGGCAATCTCTTCGGCCGAGCCCACCCATGGGGTCTGGCGGCTGCCCAGCACCATCTGCTCGAGAAGTTTGCGGCGCGTCCATTGCGGACCCGCCGCCTTATTGATGATCTCGACATTGGAGACGATCGCCTGGCTCTTGCCCGTCTCAATCGGCTCATCGATATCGTATTTCGAAAAATCGATACCAAGCGATGCGGCCGCATGCACCAGCGCCGCTTCGGAACTGACGTAGCGCTTGTATTCCTCGAACTTTTCCTGCGCTTCGGCATTGGTTTTGCCGAGAACGAGGCTGGCGCCAAGGAACACCTTGACGTCCTCAGCCGAGCGGCCTTTCGCTTGCGCCCGCGCCTTGATGTCGGCGGTGATACTGCGGACATCCTCCTTCTTCTGGCCGTTGACGAAGACGCATTCCGCATGGGTCGCTGCAAATTCGCGCCCGCGCGGCGAAGAACCCGCCTGATAAAGCACCGGCGTGCGCTGTGGCGACGGCGAGCAGAGATGCATCGCATCGACCTTGTATTGCGGTCCTTCGTGGTGGATCACGCGAACCTTTGACGGATCGGCAAACATCGCATTCCGGCGATCGGCAATAACGGCGTCGTCGTCCCAGGATCCTTCCCAAAGCTTGTAAACCAGCGACATATATTCGTCGGCGAGATCGTAACGGTCGTCATGCGCGGTCTGACCCTTGAGGCCGATGGCGCGGGCGGCGCTGTCGAGATAACCGGTGACGATATTCCAGCCGATGCGGCCGCCGGTAATGTGATCGAGCGTCGACATCCGCCGGGCAAACAGAAACGGCTGCTCATAGGTGAGATTGCAGGTAACGCCGAAACCGAGATGCTTGGTGACCGCCGCCATCGCTGGGATGACGATCGTCGGATCATTGGCGGGGATCTGCACCCCGCCGCGCACCGCCGCATCCGGACTGCCGCCATAGACGTCATACACACCAAGGACATCGGCAAAGAAGATGCCGTCGAACAGACCGGATTCGAGCTTCTTCGCGTATTCCATCCAATATTGCAGATCGTTGACGCGGTCAGACTGGTCCCGCGGATGCGTCCACATGCCCTGCTGGATGTGGCCCGGGCAGACCATATCGAAGGCATTCAGATGGATCTGGCGAGGCATCATCGATTCCCCTATCTTGGCCAAGGCTCACAGTCGTCCACCATCGTGGATTATCTATGCCAATATGATGGACATTCGATCTGTGTCAAGGCGGCATTTCCGTCCATACGGGACTGCAGGAAGCCGGCGCGGCAAGCGGTCCAGCGCAGCAGGCTTCAGTTTCCGCCATGCTGATCATACCACTATAGTAGCATGATCGACTCCGTCAGGCCTCACGAAGAACGATCACCGCATAACGGCAGGGTTCGGCCGTTTCATTCCGGAAGATGCAATCGTTGGGAGGGCCGAGTTCGAGGCAATCCCCTTCCCGCATCTCATGGCGGACGCCGCCTTCGATGAAGACAAGTTCGCCCGCCAGCACCCAGACGAGGTGCTTGCGATTGGCATAGGACGAGGCGGGAAAGCCCGATTCCTTGCCCGGCGGGAAATCGACATCGATCACATCGATCGGCGTCACCGATCGCGGCGAGACATGGCGGCGCGCATAACCGGTAACGGGATCGATCCAGACCGGCTGGTCGTCCTTGCGCAGCAACATCCCTTCCTGCATCTCGGCACGCACCATCAGTGTCGACATGCTGATCTCGAAAGCGCCTGACAAACGGGCCAAAAGCATTGCCGTCGGGCTTGCCTCGCCGCGCTCGACCTTGTGGATCATCGCGCGGGAAACACCTGAGCGTTTCGCGAGCTCGGTCAGCGACCAGCCGCGAATTTCCCGTTCAATACGCACCCGCGCGCCGAGGCGCTCATCGATTTTATCCAGCATGACGACATCACTAACGCGTGCCACCGGCCGCCGCAACTCGGGTTCCGCGGGCTGCAGCCGCACTAAAGACAGTAAAGCCAGCGGGCGAGCTTCCGCCTCAACCGGCCAGAAATCGCACTCCGGAATTACGGCTTGCCAAATTATCGATAAAATATATTTTCTATCCATAATTTTAATCTTGAGGCGACAAGAATGCCAGAAATCGTTCGGAATACCGAGTTTGAAGCACGTCACGCTCCGCACAAACCGACCAAAACGTTAGACAACGCAAAACTTATCTATAATTTACCGTTTAATGATCTACTCTTCCGGGCGCAAACCGTTCATCGCGCCAATTTCGATCCCAATGCCGTGCAGATGAGCCGGCTCCTCTCGATCAAGACGGGGGGATGTGCGGAAGATTGCGGATACTGCAGCCAGTCGGCGCACAATCCGACCGGGCTAAAGGCGTCGAAGCTGATGGAGGTCGAGCGCGTTCTCGCGGAGGCGCGCAAGGCAAGGGATGCCGGGGCGACTCGCTATTGCATGGGGGCCGCCTGGCGCAGCCCGAAGGATCGCGATCTGGACACGCTGACCGCCATGGTCGAGGGCGTGAAGGCGCTTGGCATGGAAAGCTGCATGACGCTCGGCATGCTCTCGGCCACGCAGGCAGACAGGCTCGCAGAAGCGGGCCTCGACTACTACAATCACAACATCGATACGTCCGAGCGCTTCTACTCCGAAATCATCACCACACGGAGCTTCGAAGACCGGCTCGATACGCTGGAGACTGTGCGGGCTGCCGGCATCAAGGTCTGTGCTGGAGGCATCCTGGGGATGGGCGAAACGGTCGATGACCGGATCTCCATGCTGCTGACGCTCGCAAACCTGCCGGTGGCGCCGGAGAGCGTTCCGATCAATCAGCTGATCGCGATCCCCGGCTCGAAGCTGGAACATGCCGCCCCTGTCGACCCGATCGATTTCATCCGCACGATAGCACTCGCGCGCATTCTGATGCCGACATCCCACCTGCGGCTCTCGGCCGGACGGACGGAGATGAGCGACGAAATGCAGGCACTCTGTTTCTTCGCCGGCGCCAATTCGATCTTCGTCGGCGATACGCTGCTGACGACGGATAATCCCGGCGAAGACCACGACACGTCGCTCTTCCGACGCCTCGGCCTGTCGCCAATGCAACTGGAGCCGGCGCTGTGACCGCAGCGATACTCGCCGGCTATATTGTGACACTGGATGGCCTGCAGCGAAAGACACGCCTGCGCCATCTGGCCCCGCAGCGCGGCGCCGATTTCACCTCCAACGACTTTCTCGCTCTGGCCGGTGCGCCACGTCTCAAGGCGGCGATCGCTGCGGCCATGGAGCGGGGCATTCCCGTTGGCGCAGGGGGATCTCGGCTGCTACGCGGCAATCATCCCGAACACGAGGCGCTGGAGACCGAAGCAGCAGCCTTCTTCGGGGCGGAGCGCGTGCTCTATTTTGGCAGCGGCTATGCCGCCAATTCCGCGCTTTTCTCGACGCTTCCGAAGCGTGAGGATCTGATCGTCCATGATGCGCTGATCCATGCGAGCGCGCATGAAGGCATCGAAGCCAGCAAGGCGGCCTCGACCGCCGTCGCTCACAACGATGCCGATGCTTTCGACGACGCGATCGGGAAATGGCGCAAGCAGGGTGGCCGGGGCCATCCCTGGGTTGCCGTCGAAAGCCTCTACTCCATGGATGGCGACCGCGCACCGCTCGCGGCATTTGCTGACATTGCCGAACGTCACGACGGCTTTCTGGTCATCGACGAGGCGCACGCGACCGGCGTGCTCGGCCCAGGCGGACGGGGGCTGGCGGCCGGGCTTGAGGGCCGGGAGAATGTGCTGGCGCTTCATACTTGCGGCAAGGCGCTCGGCGTTTCCGGCGCTTTGCTTGCCGCTCCCCGGGCGCTTGCCGACTACCTCGTCAACCGCGCCCGCGCCTTCATTTATTCGACGGCGCCCTCGCCGCTCATGGCGGCCGGCGTGCGCGAGGCGCTGCGGATGGTCGAGGATGAACCGGAGCGGCGCATCAGCCTTCAGCAACTGGTTTCGTTCGCCGGCGACGAACTGAAGAGTCGGCTTGGCGTCCAGCCGAGCGGATCGCAGATCCAGCCGGTGATCATCGGTGGCAATGCGCAGGCGGTCCGAATTGCGGACCGTCTGCAGGATCATGGTTTCGACATCCGCGCCATTCGCCCGCCCACGGTACCCGATGGCACCGCGCGGCTGCGCCTGTCGATCACACTCAATACAGACCGCGACCGGATCGCCAGCATGATCGATTGCCTCGCCGCCGTCATGGAGGAAAACAATAGATGACACCGCGTTTCGTGGTCTCCGGCACGGATACCGGCATCGGCAAGACCGTCTTTGCGGCGGGCCTAGCCGGTGCGCTCGGCGCCCATTACTGGAAGCCGGTGCAATCCGGCCTCGAGGATGAGACTGATAGCCAGACCGTCGCCCGGCTCAGCGGATTGCCATCAGGCCATATCGTGCCTGAAGCCTATCGTCTCACAGCGCCCTTATCGCCGCATCTTTCCGCGCGGATTGATGGGATCGAGATCGATATAGGCAAGCTTCTGCCACCCGAATGCAAAGGGCCGCTGGTCATCGAGGGCGCGGGCGGTCTGCTGGTGCCGCTGACGGCTACCACCGTCTTTGCCGATGTCTTCGCGCCGTGGCGCATTCCCGTCATTCTCTGCGCACGAACGGCACTTGGCACGATCAATCACACGCTGCTCTCCCTCGAGGCGCTGCGCCATCGCGCCATCCCGATTTGCGGCGTTGCCTTCATCGGGCCCGAGAACGCGGACACACAGGCGACGATCGCCACCATCGGACAGGTCGATATTCTGGGGCGACTGCCGATGCTGGACAATCTGACGCGTGAAAGCCTCGCCCAGGCATTTCGCGAGAATTTCGATACGCGGCTGATGCTGGAGAACTGCGCATGAGCCGCTCTCCCGTCTGGCACCCGTTCACCCAGCACGCCCTCGAACCGGCGATGAGGCGCATCGTAAAGACAGAAGGCAGTTCTCTTTTCGACGAGGATGGCAATCGTATTCTGGATGCGATCTCTTCCTGGTGGGTCATCACCCATGGCCATCGCCACCCGGCCATCATGGCCGCGATCCGCGAGGCGACAGAGGTCTACGACCAGGTGATCTTTGCTGAATTCACGCATGAGCCAGCCGAAGCGCTGGCGGAAGGCTTGCTCGCCTTCGCTCCACCCGGTTTGCAGCACGTCTTCTATTCCGACAGCGGCTCGACCGCCGTGGAAGTCGCGATCAAGATGGCGCTCGGCACCTTTCACAATCGCGGTATCGCGCGCGACCGCATCGTGGTGATGGAACACGCCTATCACGGCGACACGATCGGCACGATGTCGGCGGGAGAACGCGGCGTCTTCAACGCGCCGTTCGAACCCCTGCTCTTCGGCGTCGATCGCCTGCCTTTTCCCGAAGCCGGCCGCGAGCAGGAAACGCTTGATGCTTTCGAACGCTTCTGCCGCGCCGAAAGGACCGCCGCCATTCTCATCGAGCCGCTGGTGCTTGGCGCAGGCGGCATGAAATTCTATGCAAGCGGCGTTCTCGCCTCTCTGAAGGAAATCGCCGGGCGGTATGGCGTGCTGTTTATCGCCGACGAGGTGATGACCGGCTGGGGCCGGACTGGAACCCGCTTCGCCTGCGAGCAGGCGGGCGTCAACCCCGATATCCTCTGCACCTCGAAGGGCCTGACCGGTGGCGCCCTGCCGCTGGCGGCAACGCTCTGCACGCCGGATATTTTCGAGGCGCATCTGTCCTCAGATCGGCGCAAGACCTTTTTTCACTCGAGCTCCTACACGGCGAACCCCATCGCCTGTGCCGCGGCTGTGGCCAACCTGAAGATCTGGCGCGACGAGCCTGTCGACGCAAGGATCGATGCGCTGGCCGCGCAGCATTCGGCCCACCTGAAACGCTTCGAAAACGACCCGCGATTTACGGGCGTCAGGCAATGCGGAACGATCGCTGCCCTGGATCTCGTGGTCCCTGCGGGCGGCTATCTCGCCGAGGCCGGCCCGCATCTACGGCGGCTGTTCCGCGAGCGCGGGTTGCTCGTGCGACCGCTTGGCAATGTCATCTACCTGATGCCGCCCTATTGCACGACTGGGGCGGACCTTGCCGCCGCCTATGACGCCATCGACGAGGTGGCTTCGCTCGCCCTGGCAAAGGTGGGGTCGTGACGGCGCTTCTTTCCTCCAGGCTCGCAGGCTTCGGCCACGCCGTCCCGTCGCGTATTGTCCACAATGCGGAGATTGAAAACCGGCTGTGCCTGGAGGATGGCTGGATCGAACGGCGCACCGGCATCCGATCGCGCTACTGGGCAAGCGAGGGTGACACGCTGACTGGCCTTGCCACGGCAGCCGGCCGGATGGCGATCAGTAATTCCGGTCTTGCAGCTGACGATGTGGCCCTCACCCTTCTTGCGACCTCGACGCCCGATCATCTGTTGCCGCCGTCTGCGCCGCTTCTGGCCCACAAGCTCGGGCTCAGGAATTCCGGCGCGATCGACCTTGCCGGGGCCTGTTCCGGCTTTCTCTATGCGCTGACGCTGGCGGATGGTTTCGTGCGCGCCCAGGGGCGGCCGGTGCTGGTCGTCGCTGCCAACATTCTCAGCCGCCGGATCAATCCTGCCGAACGCGCCAGCGCCGTGCTTTTCGCCGACGGCGCGGGAGCCGTCGTGCTCGCGCCCTGCAGCGATGGGAGAAGCGGCCTCAAGGCCGCCGCGCTGGCGTCCGATGGTAGCGGCTATGATCTGATCGGCATTCCGGCGGGCGGGAGCTCCAAACCGTTCACGCGGCAGACGCCGGGCGATGAAATGCTGATGTCGATGCGCGACGGGCGCGAGGTCTTCTCCCGTGCCGTCGAACTGATGACAAGGACGTCGCTTCAGGCCGTCGCCCAGTCCACCGGGACCATTTCGGCCATAGACCGTTTCATTCCGCATCAGGCGAATGCACGTCTTTCCGATGCCATCCGCCGCAATCTGGCGATCGAGGAAAGCAAGGCCGTCAGCACGATCGCCGAATATGGCAATTCTTCCGCTGCAACCATACCGCTTTCACTCTCGGTCGAGAACAGCAGACGGCCGTTCGCGCCAGGAGAGAACCTTCTGATGACCGCGGCAGGCGCGGGTCTGGCTGGCGGGGCAGTCGTCTTTGCGATGTGACCGGCCGTACAGCCGCCCTCATCAAACCTGCGTGTTCTTGGAGATCAGCCACTCGCCGTTTTCATCCATCTCGACGCGCTTGTTGCCGCGATAGAAAATCGGCCTCCCGGTCTTCTTGTCCATGGAAAAGCGGCTGGGGGTGTATTTCTGCTTCTCGCCGCCTTCGATCGCCAGCGCCAGCGCTTCCTTGAACTTTCCGCCCTTGCACAGTGAAAGGAATTTGTTTTCGTCCATGATAGCACCTGATTGAGCCGGCTGAATGATATAGGGCGCCTCATTACCAAGACTCATGGCAATGGAACAGTGTTTCCTGAAGCGCGTCCGCAATCCGTTAGCGTGGCGAGAAAAAACGGACCGTTATCGGGATCGGTTCAACTTAAATCGGGCACAATCTCCGCGCAGTCACGTCCTATGAGCTCCCGATCGTTTCGACGCCGAATTGCTGCTGCAACCCTGCTTTTCATGGGCGGGGTGCCGACGGGCGCGCTTGCCCATCCACACATCTTCGTCGATGCCAAGTTCGAAGCAGTAGCGGGCGCCGATGGCAGCCTCGGCGAATTGCGCGATACCTGGCGCTTCGACGAGGTCTTCTCGTCCTCGGTGTTGCTGGATTTCGACAAGAACGGCAATTCGAAGCTTGAACCTGCCGAACTGACCGCTGTCGCAAAGACGGTGCGCAAGTCACTGGCGCAATACGACTATTACACCAAGATTACCATCAACGGCAAAGCCATCAAGCTTGCCGAGCCCGATGTGATGCACGCGGCCTATGAGGACGGATCGCTGATCCTGTCGTTCACGCAGAAGCCCGTGGAGCGGACACCGCTGAAGGGACTGATGGTATTCGGCGTTTACGATCCGTCGCTCTACACGGCGCTCGATTTCGGAAGCGATGCGGATCTGAAAACATCCGGCGACGGTTTCAACCGCTGCACGCGAAAGGTCGTCCGGCCGGATTCAAAGCAGATTCTGGCCGAAAACCAGGCAATGCTGACCACGCTGTTCTTCAACGATCCGATGGGCAGCGACTACTCTCAGATCGTCGCGACAAGACTGGAAGTGCGGTGTTAAGACTTCTTCAACGCTGATGGATGAGCGTGGGTCAGATCTATCAAACCGTTCGGCGGCCGAATGCGCCGAGAGACTATCCGGGAGAATGCGCCGTGCCTAAAAGATCCCTGCTCCTTGGCTTTGCGAGCCTGCTCATGTCGGCCACGACGGCAGTACAGGCATCCGGGGCCGACGGGCGTCTGCCGATCCCGGACTGGCTCATGACCTATGTCGGCGAGGCCAATGGCCAGATCGCCCTGCCGGTGCTGGAACGGGCACGCCGCCTCTATCTCTCAAAAGTCGCCGAAGGCAAGGTTCGAAACGAGTGCTATTTCGCCATGGACGCGACCCGGCCGAATGACCCGGGTGACCTGTCGGATGGCCGGTTTTATGTGATCTGCGAGGCCGACAGATCGTTTCGCGTCATTTCCGCAGGACATGGCGGTGGCCGCAACCTCCAGGGCGTGGCAAACTTTTCCAACGGCCGGGAATGCGCCAAAAACTTTGGCAACGCCCTCGATTCCAATCTGACCGCCGGCGGCGCCTATCTGACCAGCGAGATCAAGACTTCCTTTAAGGGCTATTACCGCACGAGTGCCGATCGCGAAGCCGCCTTCATCCGCTCCTTCGTGCAGTTCGACGGCATCGGAGAGACGGCCAATGCAAGGCAACGCGCCATCGGCGGCCATGCGGCGGCCCTCGTCTCGGGGATCTGCATGCAGAAGAAGCCTGAGAGCACCTATGCGAACAGCACCGGCTATGTTCCGCTCGGAAAGCTCGTCACCTATGCAGGCGGGCGGAGCGACGGATGCACCAGCTGGTCGCCATCGGACGCGCCGAAGGTGCTTTCGATGATCGATGGCAATCCGACGACGCTCTATATCTACCCGGAATCCAAGGATATCAAAGCGGTCGCGCAGTCCGTCGCCGGTGGACGCGCGCTGGCGCCGAATGGCCCCTACTGGAACGCCTCCTGCCTCAAGGCGATCGGCACGCCGGCGTTCTGGCCAAAGGAAAAACTCGAGCCGGTCATCGCCCAGTACAAGGCGGACCATCCCCCTCAGCCGGCGCGGCCGGTGCCGATGTGCGAAGGCAACGTGAACTGACGGTGGGGGGAGGCCCTCAGGCTCCCGCCACCATGTCACGCCGGCGTCACGCGACTATTCAAGCGTTTGGTGATTAAGTTAGCCCTCAAGCTTTTGATCCTCCTTGTTCCGCGTGAGGCAGCAGATGGCAAACAGACGCGCAAATACAGTCCGGGTTCCCCGGGCGACCTTCCGGCAACGGGCCAAGGCGCCCGTCAAGAACGTTCCGCCGACGAAACGTCCTGAGACCGAGGACGAGATGGAGGTACTCTACGATCTGCTGGACTATCTGGCAGATGATGAGGATGCGCTGGCCGCCTAACGCCAGCGTATCGGGAAGACGGACGGACATAGCTGATCGATTCGCCCGAACGGCAGCGCTGATCGCCCCTGCATCCCGGCTTGCATATCCCCGGTAGCCGCCAGGCTCCGTCCGGCCGCTCAGCGAAGACCTTTGGTGGTGTCACGCTGGCGTCACGGGCCATAGTGATAGGACGTTGCTCCTTATTGAAGGAGCACACTGTGAATCGCTTTTTAGTCTATCTTCCCGAACTTCAGGACTGGGTGAAAGTGTTGCCCCAGCTCAAGGCCCTCGGCACAGCCGAGACCGACAGGGCCCATATCGTCACGCTCGTCAGCGATGCCGAAACGGATGCCGTCGATGCCAAATTGAAGGCGGTGCGGGTGTTTTACGTTCTCATCAAGGCCGAAGGTGATATCGGCTACAATGTCAGGGATGCACTGGCAGCGACCGTCCTGACCATCAATCCTGAATCCCGCGGCGGGCATTGAGCCCGCTGCCGTAGCGGTGGATCCCTTATCTGCGAAGAAGCGCGAGCGCCGATCGCGCCACGCCCACGATGGCTTCCAGCAACTCGCTTTCGCTCGACTGGATCATGCCCAGCGAAAGGGCCGCCTCTTCGAAGGCGGCAGAGGCGCCCGGATCGCGATCGTCTATCCAGCTGGAAAGCACCGTCGCCAATTCCCCGATCCTGACCAGCTCGTTGCGCTTGGCGATATCGGTCATCTCAGGCAATGACACGGCAAGGCGCTCCAGCTGGGTAATGAAAGCCGTGGTCTTCGCCGGCAGTTCGGCTGCTTGTATCTGCTGCGCTTCGGCCCGAATGCGCGCAAGCGAGGTGCGGAGCACCGCGGCGTCAGCTCGCATGTCCGGCTCCATCCAGGCTTTCGCGGGCGAGATTGTCGTTTGACGAACTGATGCCCATGCAGTCTTCGATCATCGCGCGCAGCATGGCGAACCGGAGTTCAAGGGCCGTCACTTCGACCGATTTCGCAAGGCCGGAAAGCTCCGACGCGAACTGGTCGAGCTCGCGCAGAAGCGATTGAACGTCGAATGTCAGATAGCTCATCACGTTCCTATTCTTGAGGCGACTCGGGATCGAGTTTCAGGAAACACTTAACCGGCATTCGGGGTCTGCGAAGGCAGATGCGGCGGTCATGGTGAACCAGCCGTAAATACGCAACGCGGCTGGTTCACTCTGGTGCAGCGGAAGATTCTCCGATCCTGCGCTGTTCAATACACCTTCGGCGGGCGATAAGGTGGAACGCCCGAAACCGATCCTGGAGGGTCTGCACGTGCCTCTCGACAGCAAAAGATGCTTTTCCGGTTTTCTCTTCGATATGGACGGAACCATCCTCAGCTCGACGGCTGCCGCCGAAAGGGTCTGGGGTGCCTGGGCCGAACGTCACGGGCTGGATCCCGTCGAATTCTTGCCGACCATGCACGGCAAGCGGGGCGTCGACACGATCCGGCAATTGAATCTTCCGGGGGTCGATCCCGAGGTTGAGGCCGCAAAGATCACTCAGGCCGAAATCGAGGATGTCGATGGTATCGTCGCCATTCCGGGCGCTGCTGAATTTCTGGCGGCGCTGCCGCCGCAACGCTGGGCGATCGTTACCTCGTCCACGAAGGCGCTGGCGATCCGCAGGCTGGAAGCCGCCGGGCTGCCTGTCCCGCAGCAGATCGTGACCGGCGATGACGTGACCTCCGGAAAACCCGATCCGCAATGCTATCTTCTTGGCGCCAGGAAGCTCGGCGTGCCGCCGGAAAGCTGCCTCGTGTTCGAAGATGTCGAAGCCGGGGTGAAGGCTGGAGAGGCTGCCGGAGCCGAAGTCATGGTGATCACCGCCGCCGGCCACAAGGCGCTGTTTCCAGATCATCCCTCGATCGGGGACTATACCGGCGTGTTCCCGCTGATTTCCGAAGACGGCAAGATCTCGGTCGTCGAAAAGTAACATCCCTGCCCGGCCCCGTTTGCCTGCCCAGCAGCACTTCCGGAACAAAAACGCTGTCTCTCCGTTGATATGCAGATCGACGATTGGAGTTGGCAAATGTCTACGGTGGCGAAATCTCTGGCAGCATACGCGGTAACCGCCGCGATTGTGATGTCCGGCGCATCATCCGCCTTTGCCTTCCGCATTGATCCCCCGGCCGTCGCCGGCAATTCCGAAACCAACGCATCCGTTGCCGCCTATTCCGCCGAAGCCGGTAAGGCGGCGGCAGCTGAAAACTGGCTTTTGTCTCCCGCGGAGATTGCCCACATCAAGTGGTGCGCCAAGAAATTCCCGTCCTACAATCCGACCGACAACACCTACGCCACTGGCAAGGGTGGGCAGGCGGAGTGCCGTTCACCGCGTTAAGCGTGAAGACGCTACCGCCCGCTGTCGACAAGGCGGCGATATCGGGATTGTTTTTTGCGCGCTTCGCACCAATCCGGGAGGAAAATTATCCTCTGGTCTGCAATGAGCGAACTCTATGCGTTCTGTCCCCGGCGCGGCGGCCCTAATCTGAAGTCCTGAGTGGCCGGCTGGAGGAAAAGGCATGGCAGGTCCGCATGCCATGTTGAACGAGCTTTCGAATTTTTGCGCCCTTGTCGCTCGCAAGAGCCGAGATCTGGAGCGCGCTGTGCCGGGAGGCAACCGACGCGGCGGCGAAGGACCGGGCGCTCGTACGCCCGATGAATGCGGCGATCCTCTATCATTCCAGTTTTGCCGAGGCGCTTGCAAACCGCATCGCTCACAAACTTGCCGATCACGATCTGGATCAGCACGAACTTCTGGCCGCGGTCGCGCAAGCCTTCGTCTCGAAGCCGGATATCATCGAGCAAGCTGTTGCCGACCTGATCGCCGTGCGCGAGCGCGATCCATCAAATGCCGAGATCCTGACACCATTTCTGTATTTCAAGGGTTTCGCCGCCCTGCAGGCGCATCGCGTCGCCCACTGGCTTTGGCACGAGAAGCGGTTGCATATGGCAAGGCATCTGCAGAGCCGGGTTTCGGAAATTTTCGGCGTCGATATCCACCCGGCAGCACAGATGGGCAAGAGCATCATGCTCGACCACGGCAGTGGGCTGGTTATCGGCGAGACCGCCGTGGTGGAAGATGAGGTTTCCATTCTCCAGAACGTCACGCTCGGCGGAACCGGCAAGCAGGATGGCGATCGGCATCCGAAAGTCCGAAGGGGTGCCTTGATCGGCGCGGGTGCCAAGATTCTCGGCAATATCGAGATCGGGATGGGTGCAAAGGTCGGCGCAGGCAGCGTCGTCATCGCATCCGTCGCTCCCTATACATCCGTTGCCGGTGTCCCCGCACGCGTGGTCGGCAAGCCCCATTCCGGCCTGCCCGGCGTCACGATGGACCAGAGCCTTTCCGAACCGGATTACGTGATCTGACGGCGCTTCGTTAGCCAAAGGCCAGAAACAGCGAGGCCACGGTTCCGGCGCAGAGCAGCAGGACGATCGTCTTTTCCGTCTTTGCGCCCATCATATCCGTCATGGCCTCCAAAGCGCCCGGCTAGAACACCACCGGTCCCGTCTTGTCTCGACCGGCGCCAGCCTGCAATCGATAGAGACTATGCTGCAACCAAGCTGGCGTGGAGAAATGGAGTTCTATTCTCCATAATTTTTATGGAATTTATATTGTTGTGAGGCCGTGTGCTTTGGTGCCTAGATGCGCGGGACAATCAACCCCGGCCACCACGCTCGGTGCTACGGCTTATTCCACAGGAAGCGACCATGAACGCGCCCTTTTCACCTCCCGCAGCCAGACCTGCCGCGCACCGCATTGCGACGGAAGACGAGGCCATCCGGACCGCCCGTGAGCTTGCAGAGCGCTTCGCGCAAACTGCGTCGCAGCGGGATGCCGAAAGGATATTGCCCTTCGAAGAGCTCGACCGGCTTTCTTCTTCCGGTCTTTTGACAATTACCGTGCCGAAAGACTTCGGCGGTCTTGGCATTTCCAACGCGGCGCTTGCCGAGATCACCGCCATCATTTCGGAAGCAGACGGTTCGCTCGGCCAGATCCCCCAGAACCATTTCTACATTCTGGAGGCGCTGCGGACCGACGGCAGCGAAGACCAGAAGAAAACCTTCTTCGCCGAAGCCCTGGCCGGGCGCCGGTTCGGCAACGCGCTGTCCGAACGCGGCACCAAGACGGTTGGACATTATGAGACCCGCATAACCGGTGATGGCAGCGGCTACCGGATCAATGGCACGAAATACTATTCGACCGGCGTGATCTTTGCGGACTGGATCACCGTGTTCGCACTGGATGAGGAGGATCATCTGGTGATGGCCTTTCTGCCCAAGGGAACCGAGGGTATCGAAATCGTCGATGACTGGGATGGGTTCGGCCAGCGCACCACGGGCAGCGGCACCACAATCCTGAACAACGTCTTCGTCGAGCGCGGCGCGGTCGTATCGCATCACCGGGGCTTCGAGCGGCCCTCGACCATCGGCTCCGTCGGGCAGATCATTCACGCCGGCGTCGATCTCGGCATCGCCCGGGCGGCGTTCAGGGAGATGGTCGATTTCGTCACGCACAAGGCGCGGCCCTGGATGAACAGCGGCGCCGAGCGCGCCAGCGACGATCCGCTGACGATCGCCAAGGCCGGCCAGATCGCTATCAGGCTGGAAGCCGCCAGCGCGCTTCTCGAACGTGCCGGGCGCAAGGTCGATGCCGCGCAGGCCGACACAAGCGAAGAGAAGGTCGTCGAGGCGAGCCTCGCTGTCGCAGCGGCAAAAGTGCTGACCACGGAGATCGCGCTTGAAGCAAGCACGACGCTGTTCGAACTGGCAGGAACGGGTTCGGTGAAGACCGGGCTGAATCTCGACCGGCACTGGCGCAACGCCCGCACCCACACGCTTCATGACCCCGTCCGCTGGAAATATCACGTCGTCGGCAATTACCATCTGAACGGCGTCATTCCACCGAAGAACGGCGCGCTCTGACGAATAAAACGAAACCCCTCCGCGCGGCCGCGAAGGGGTTTCTTGTTTTCACAACAATGACCTCAGCTATAGAGGCTGACGTCGGGTATTCGGCCGTTCAGCACGAACTCTCCGACTTCCTTGGCCTTATAGAACACCGGGTCGTGCAACGTGTGCGTTCGCACATTGCGCCAGAAGCGGTCGAAACGGTATTTTTCCGCCGTCGCGCGGGCGCCCATCAGCTCGAAGACCCGCGAGGTGACATCCAGCGACACATGGGTCGCATGCACCTTGGCGGCATAGGCTTCGGCGGCAGCCTCGCCGCGCTCGCGCGCCGTCACCGCATGCCCCTTCGCCAGCCCCTCCTGCACCACCGCGGCTGCGACATCGGCAAGTGCTGCCGATGCCTTGACCGCCGCTGTGAGCTCGCCGACCCTTTCAAGAATATAGGGATCGTCGGCAGCGCGGGCCGCATTCGACGTCACCCAGGGGCGGGTCGTCGTGCGGACATAGTCGACGGCAGCGTTCAGCGCGCCCTCTGCCGTTCCCAGATAGAAATTGACGAAGACCAGCTGGATCAGCGGCGTGTTGAAGGTCGAGAGCACCGGCGGAGCCTCATCTGCCGGCGCGGGTGCGGCGACGAAATCGTCTTCATAGACGGGGAAATCATGAAACTCGACGCTGCCGCTGTCGGAAAGACGCTGGCCGAAATTGTCCCAGTCGTCATTCGCCTTGTATCCCGGCCGGTTCGTCGGCACCGCAAAACCGGCGATCTTGTCGTCAAGCGCGGCATTGGCATTGATATAGTCGGACACGTGCGCTGCCGTGGAGAAGGACTTGCGACCGTTCAGCACATAGCCGTTGCCGCGCCGCGTCAGCACGAGGCCTGGGTCGCGCGGATTGACCGCTGCACCCCAATAGAGGCTCTTTGCCACTGTCTCGGAACTCAGTGCCTGCGCCCGGGCCTCATCGAATGCCCAGTTGATATATTGGCTATTGACGTAGTGATAGCCGAGCAGCTGGCCGACGGAGCTTTCGCCGCGTGCAAGAATACGCACCAGCCGCAAACCGTCCACCCAATCGAGCCCGCCTCCGCCGGTCTTGACATCGTGGAGTGCGTTCAGGAGGCCGGCGTTCTTCAGCTTGACGATCTCGCCGATCGGCGGACGGCCGTCGCGGTCAAGTTCGCCTGCGCGGGCGGAAAGATCGGCCGAGATCTCCTCCGCACGGGTAAAAAGGTCCTCGCGCGTCGTGCTGCGGTTGGCCGCAAAGACGACATTGGACTGGCTCATGATGAAAACTCCGGTTCTATGAAATTGGAGCCGGCGGGGCCTCGTAGTCCCCGCCGGGAGATCGAGAATGTCAGCCTAGAAAAGCTTGGCCGGGATCCAGTTCGCGGTCACCGCATCGCTGGCGCTGAATTCCGGGATCTTCTGGGCGAGGTCCTCGATCGTCTTGACACCGGCGGCGCGCAGGCCCTCCTGCGTCAGGAGCACAGGCTTGACGGTGATCTGGTGGGGAACGTCCTGCCCGGCGATCTGCAGGGCTGCAGCGCGAACCGATACGGCACCGACGACGGCCGGATTGGTCGCAACCGTTGCGACCCACGGGCTGCCCTCTTCGGTGATTTCCTGGATGTCGGCGGTCGAAACGTCGGCCGAATAGATCTTCAGCTTGCCGGAGATGCCGAGGTCACCGGCCGCAAGCTTCACGCCGCGGGCGAACTCATCATAGGGTGCGAAGACGACATTGATGTCGGGATTGGCGGTCAGCGCCGCCTTTGCCTGGTCGGCCGTCGAGGTCGCCGTTGTGTCGCTGACATTGCCGAACCGGGCCTTCTCGGTGACGCCTGAATTCTCGGCCTTGAACTTGTCCCAAACCTCGTTGCGGCGGTCGAGCGGCGCGAAGCCCGCGACGTAGACATAGCCCGCCTTGAAGCTGGTGCCGTTGTCCTTGACTGCCTGTTTCAGGGCAAGTTGGGCAAGCTCATGGTCGCTTTGTTCGACCTGCGGGATCTTTGGGTTGTTGAGATTGACGTCGAAGGCAACGACCTTGATGCCCTTGTCCACTGCCTGCTGGACGACGTCGCTCAGCGATTCCGGCAAGCCGTGATCGACGACGATACCGGCCACGCCGAGATTGATCGCCTGCAGAATCTGCTCGCGCTGCTGGGCTGCGTCCTGCCTCCCCTGGAAGACGCGAAGATCGATATCGAGTGCCTTCGCCTGCGCCTCGGCACCGGCCTGATAGGCCTGGAAGAAATCGCCAGCGGAGATGTAGCTGATCAGCGCCACCTTGACCCCGCCCTTGTCGAAGGGAGCCGGGGCGCCGCTCAGGCCACCGGCAAAGGCTGCGGAGGAGAGAGATGCGGAGAGGGCGGCTGCAGAAAAAGCAAGCCGTGCAAGAGATTTCATCGTCGCGGTCCTTGTGATCGATGGCAGGCACCGTCTGACGGGCAGAACGATCCCGGCGGCGCATGAAATTATTAGATATAAACTCTATGTTTTTAGTAGATTAAATCATCCGATTTTCGGAGCCCCGGGAGATTCTTTGTTTCGCAACACAGCCCGCACGGGCAATCGCTTGCCTGGAACGGGACGCCCCCGGCGGTCCAATATGCCGGCCCGAAAGCCCGGATATGATTGATGCCGCTTCTTCACGTCGAAAACATCACCCACAGATTTGGATCCACAGTCGCGCTCGCCGACGCGAGCCTGTCGATCGAGCGCGGCGAGATCATTGCGCTGATGGGCGCCAATGGCGCGGGCAAATCGACCCTGGTGAAAATCCTCTCCGGCGTATTTCCTGCAGACAGCGGCCTGATTGAACTGAACGGCCGGCCGTTCGCCCCGAAGACGCCATCGGAAGCGGCGCGAGCCGGGGTGGTGACCGTGCATCAATCGACCGATCTCGCCGGAGCGGCCGGGCTGACGGTCGCAGATACCCTGCTTCTGAACCGTTTCGCCGAGGGCTCGGCGCCGTTCTTCATCTCGCGGCGGAGCGTGCGCAGGCAGGCGCGCGCCATTCTCGATACTGCCGGCTTCGACCTCCCGCTCGACCGGGACTTCGCCGATCTCAGCACCGCCGACCGTCAGCTTGCCGCTATCGCACGCGCGCTTGCAAACAATGCCGAACTGCTGATCCTCGACGAGCCGACCGCAAGTCTTTCGGGAGACGAAAGCCAGCGCCTGTTCGATGTCCTGCGCGGCTTGCGCGCAAAGGGTCTGGCGATCCTCTATATCTCTCATAGAACCGCCGACCTGAGGGCGATTGCCGACCGCGCCGTCATCATGCGCGGCGGGCGGGTCGTCGAGGGTTTCTCGCAGCCGATCGACTTCTCCCGTGCGCTTGAGACCATGATCGGCCGCAAGCTCGAACTGGCACGGCCCGCGGCGCGAGACGCTGTTGGCCCAGCCGTTCTGGCGATGCGCGATATCAGGCTGCTGCCGTCGAGCGTACCGTTCGATCTCGAGATCGCCGAAGGCGAGGTCGTGGCTCTTACCGGCGTGCTCGGCGCCGGCAAGAGCCGGCTTCTGTCGGCGATCTTCGGCGCGGCCTCCTTTGCAGGCGGCACAATGGAGCTCGATGGCAAAGCCTATCACCCGAGGTCACCGGCGGATGGGATTGCGGCAGGCGTTGCGATGGCGGGTGAAGACCGGCATCGCGCGTCTCTCATGCCTGCCGCCTGGCCGGGAAACTCGCTGGCCGCCACCATCAGTCTTCCCCATCTGAAGAAATGGTATCCGTTCGGCCTGATCGCGGGCGGGCGCGAAGCGCGGGAAGCGACGCTCGCCATTTCCCGGATCGGCATCAAGGCTGCCGGTCCCTTTGCCTCGGTCTGGACCCTTTCCGGCGGCAACCAGCAAAAGGCGGTTCTTGCCCGCTGGGAGGCCGAGCCGAGCCGGCTGCTGCTGCTCGACGAGCCCTTCCAGGGCGTCGATGTCGGCGCACGGCACGACATCATCAAGGCGATCCGCTCGCGCAGGGACCGCGCCACTTTGATTGCCACATCGGATCCGGAAGAAGCTCTCGAGGTGGCCGATCGCATTGTGACGATCGACAGCCATACACTCCTTCCGGTCAGTGAAACCCTCACCACGCATGGACCAATGATATGACCAGCATCGACGATGACGCCTTTGCAACGCAGAGCAAGGAGCGTGCGCGGCAAAGTATTGCCGGCCGTGCCACGGCGCTTGGCCGCTCGCTGCGAGCCGGTGCCGTCTTCATCTTGCTTGGCCTGATGGTGATCGGCTTCGGCATCGCCGAACCGGCCTTTGTGAACGTCGCCAATCTGATGAGCATCCTCCAAGCCGTCTCGGTCGTCGCGATTCTCGGCGCGGGCGTTACGGTGACGCTGGCCGTCGGCGGCTTCGACCTCTCGATCGGCGCCATCGCCGCCTCCAGCGTCATGGCGGCAAGCTACGCGATGATCGTCTGGCAGCTCGATGCCTTCATCACCGTGCCGCTGGTGCTGGCATTTGGGGCAACGGTCGGGCTGATCAACGCCTTGCTGATCGTCAGATTGCGGGTGCCTGATCTCCTGGCGACGCTCGCCATGATGTTTCTGCTGTCTGGCCTGCAGCTTATTCCGACTGCTGGCCGCTCGATTTCTCCCGGGCTCATCCTGCCCGACGGATCGAAGGCATCGGGCGCCTTCGATCCGGCATTCCTGATGATCGGCCGATACAGCCTTTTCGCCACATTGCCTGTCTCGGTCGTGCTGATGGCAGCCGTAGCCGTCACATTATACGTGCTGACCGAACACACGCGCATAGGCCGCCTGCTTTTTGCCACCGGTGGCAATGAACTGGCGACGCGGCTTGCCGGTGCTTCAACGATACGGCTGAAGACGCTTGCCTACGTCATATCGGGAGCACTCGCCGCATTGGGCGGCATCGTCATTGCCGCACGTGTCGGGCGCGGCGATGTTTCATCAGGCGGTTCATTGCTGATGGATGCCGTTGCCGCGTCGCTGATCGGCTTTGCCGTTCTTAACCTGCGCCGGCCGAATGTGCTTGGAACCATTGCGGGTGCCGTCTTCGTCGGCGTCCTGCTCAACGGGCTGACGATGCTCAATGCGCCCTACTATACGCAGGACTTCGTCAAGGGCGCCGTGCTGGTCGGCGCACTGGCTTTGACCTTCGGCTTGGGCCGCAATGCTGATCGCTAACGGCCCTGCCCGGCCCGCCAAATTTTCGCCAACACTCTGAACTTTTGGAATAACGTACCTCCTTTATCGTTTATTTCCATATATTTTGTAGACTATTGAAATTGAGGGATATGAGCATGACTAAGGAAATTGGGGACGGCCTTGGACGCCGTGAAATCTTGAAGTTTGCAGCGGTCGCAGGAGCGACCTTTGCAGGTACCAGCCTGCTGACGGCGCCGGTAGCGCGCGCCGATGATGCAGCGCTCTCGCTGAAGGGCAAGCGGGTCGCCATCAGCGCGACGGGCACCGACCACTACTTCGATCTGCAGGTCTACAATGCCCAGATCGAAGAGGTGAAGCGTCTCGGCGGCGAGCCGATCGCCGTCGACGCCGGCCGCAACGACGGCAAGCTGATCGCCCAGCTGCAGACGCTTGTTGCTCAGAAGCCAGACGCGCTCGTGCAGATCCTGGGGACGTTGAGCGTCATCGATCCGTGGCTTAAGAAGGCGCGCGATGCCGGGATCCCCGTCCTGACCGTCGATGTCGGCTCGACGAATTCGCTGAACAACACGACTTCGGATAACTGGGGTATCGGCAAAGACCTGGCGCTGCAGCTGGTTTCTGATATCGGCGGCGAAGGCAATATCGTCGTCTTCAACGGCTTCTACGGCGTGACGCCCTGCGCCATCCGCTACGACCAGCTCGTCAACGTCGTCAAGTATTTCCCGAAGGTAAAGATCATCCAGCCCGAACTGCGGGACGTCATCCCCAACACCGTGCAGGACGCCTTCACGCAGATCACCGCGATTCTGAACAAGTATCCGGAGAAGGGCTCGATCAAGGCCGTCTGGTCTGCCTGGGATATCCCGCAGCTTGGCGCCACCCAGGCGATCGCAGCCGCCGGACGCAATGAAATCCGCACCTACGGTGTCGATGGCAGCCCCGAGGTTCTGCAGCTCGTTGCCGATCCGAAGTCGCCCGCCGGCGCCGACGCGGCGCAGCAACCGGCCGAGATCGGCCGCGTCGCCATTCGCAACGTCGCCAAGCTGTTGTCGGGCCAGACGCTGCCGCGCGAAAGCTATGTCCCGGCGCTGCTCGCCAACAAGGAGAATGTCTCCGACATCATCAAGAAGCTCGGCATCGGCTGATCTTGAGGCGGACCCTTTCGATTGCGGGAGGGTCCGCGCTCCGAATTCTGGAACAATCCAACATGAGTGCATCCGCAGTGGCGCCCACAGCTGAAACCGGCGATATCATCATTCGCTTCGACCGGGTCGTGAAACGCTTCGGCGGTGCGCAGGCGCTGGCCGGAACATCGCTCGCCGTCCGGCGCGGCACGGTACACGGCCTTGTCGGCCAGAACGGGGCCGGAAAATCGACGCTGATCAAGCTCCTTGCCGGCTTCCACGTGCCGGACGGCGGTTCGATCGAGGTCGATGGCAAGCCATACGAGAGGCTGACGCCGCATCTCTGCGACGAACTCGGCATCCATTTCATCCACCAGGACCGGCTGCTGGTTCCAACCTTCACGGTCGGCGAGGCGTTGTTTCTCGGTCACGAGAGGCGCATCGCGCGAACTCCGTTTCTCAATCGCCGGGCGATGCAGAAGCGCGCCGAGGAACTGCTTGCGAATTATTTCGGCATCAATCTGCCAAGAAATGCGCTGATCAGCCAGTTATCGACGGCCGAACGGCAGATCGTGCAGATCACGCGGGCGCTGCTCCACAAGCCGAAGGTTCTCGTCTTCGATGAGCCGACTGCTGCCCTCATCCGGCGCGAAGCTGATATCCTCTTCCGGCTGATCCGCCGCCTTCGCGACGAAGGTGTGACCGTCATCTACATCTCCCACTATCTGAACGAGATCGAAGACCTCTGCGATCATGTGACGGTGCTGCGCAACGGGCTCAGCGTCGCCTCCCTACCGATTAGTGAGGCACCTGCCACGACGATCGCAGGCTTGATGATCGAACGCGATATCGGCGAGATGTTCCCCAAGCGCAAGGTCGAAGTCGGAGACGCAATTCTGGACGTTCGAGGCCTGTCGGCGCCCGGCCGCTTCGACAATGTCAGCTTCACCCTGCGCCGCGGCGAGGTGCTCGGCATCACCGGGCTTCTCGGCTCCGGCGCCAAGGATCTCATCCGGTCGCTCTTCGGCCTCCAGCGCGCCGCAGACGGCACGATCAAGACGGGCAGACGGACCATCGACCCGAAGAGCCCTTCGGCAGCGGTCGAGAGCCATATCGCGCTCGTTCCCGAGGACCGGCGCGGAAACGGCGTCAGCCTCGACCTCAGCGTCACAGAAAACATCACGCTTCCGAGCCTGTCGCGCTACAGCCGCTTCGGTTTCCTCAAGCTGGCCGGCGAGCGGCGCGACACGGATGACCTGATCCGGCGCCTGCAGATCAAGACGGTCGGCGGGAATGCGCTGGTACGCACCCTGTCGGGCGGAAACCAACAGAAGGTAGCGATCGCAAAATGGCTGAGCCGCCATTCCGAAGTCTATCTGCTCGACGAGCCGACAGTCGGTGTGGACATCGGCTCGAAGGTCGAGATCTACACGCTGATCGGCGAGCTTGCGGCGCGCGGCGCGGGCGTCATCGTGCTGTCTTCCGACCTGCCCGAGCTCGTCGGCATCACCGATCGCATTCTGGTGTTCTTCCGCGGACGGCTGATCCGTGAACTCGCCTCAGCAGAAACCACAACCGATGAAGTGCTCGCGATCTCGACGGGCGCTTCGGAAGGATTGCATCATGTCGGCTGATATCCAGCTCGCTCCCTCCCCGGATTATCTCGCCGATGTACCGCGCACCGGCGGCACCTCGGCGGCGGCGATCCTCCGTTTCGGCTCGCTGCTCGTCTTCGCAGTCATACTGGCCGCATTTGCACTCACCGCACCTTATTTCCTCTCTGTCGGCAATATTGGCAATGTGCTCGGCCAATCGGCAATTTCGGGGATATTGGCAATCGGCCTGACGGTGGTGCTGATCGCCGGCGGCTCCAATGTCGTCACCGGCGGCATCGACCTTTCTCTTGCCGCCAATATGGGCCTCAGCGCCGCAGTCTACGCGACATTGATCCAGCTGGGTTTCAGCGACCCGGCTGCTGCCGGCGCAGCACTGTTGACCGGCCTTTCGATTGGTGCGGTCAACGCAGCCGCGGTGGTGCTCGCAGGCATCGTGCCGCTGCTCGCGACACTCGCCGTGATGAATATAGCCGCCGGTCTGGAGCTCGTGCTGACGCAAAATACCGTCGTTCCGGCATCGACCGATTTCCTGACGGCGATCTCCTCGTCAGACAGCTTCGGCATCCCGTTCCTTGCCTATATCTTGCTCGGGTTTGCCGCCCTTGCCGGGGCGATCATCCAATACACGCCGGCTGGCCTGCGGCTCTATGCAGTCGGCGAGTTTCCGGATGCTGCGCGGGCCGCCGGCTTGCCGGTCAAGCGCCTGCTCGCAGGCGCCTTCATTGCCAGCGGGTTGTGCGGCGGGGTGGCAGGCATTCTCTCGGTCTCCTATCTCAGCGGCAGCACTACCGGTTCCGGCGAAGCGCTGCTCCCCGTCGTCGTCATCGCACTTCTCGGCTCGGTGTTCTCGCGCCGTCTGGTTCCAACAATTCCGGGCACATTGATCTCGGCGCTGTTCGTTGGCTTCCTGACTAACGGCTTCCAGCTTCTCAACCTCCCGAGCACACTGGTCAGCGGCGTCCAGGGTCTTCTCATCCTCATCGTGGTCTCGGCCACAACCCTGCTGCGCAAACGGGAGGCTTGATATGTCCGGCTTGAAACTCGCCGAAGGGTCGATCGCTAACCTTGCCCGCTATGGACTGATCGCGGCTCTGGTTGGGGTCTTCGCGCTGTTCTCGATCCTCGCGCCGGCATTTCTGACCGTCGGCAACTTGCAGAGCATCCTGGTCAATAACTTCACGCTGCTGGCGATCGTCTCGATCGCCATGACATTCGCCGTCACGGCCGGAGGTATAGATCTTTCGGTCGGCACGGCGGTCGATTTCGCAAGCTTCGCCTTCGTCTCCCTCGTGCTCGCTGGCGAGCCTGTGTCGCTGGCCGCCCTTGCCGGGCTCGCCGCGGGCGCACTCGTCGGCGCTGTGAATGCGGTACTGGTTTCCGTCATCGGCGTGGCACCTTTCCTCGCCACACTCGGCACTCTGTTCATCGGCCGCAGCATCCAGCAGCTGCTGACCAAGGGCGGCAATCCGGTCTATCTTCCGCCATCAGGGATCCCTGATGCGTTCCGGTTTCTCGGGCACGGGACGATCGCCAGCGTACCGGTGCCGCTGGTGATCGCCGCAGCTGTCATCGCCGCATCGGCCGCGATCCTGGCCTGGACGCGTTTCGGACGCGTAGTGCTGTCGATCGGCATCCAGCCAAGCGTGGTTCGCTATTCCGGGATCAACCTTGGCATACCCGTCGGTGCGACCTTCATCCTGGCAGGCGTGATCGCCGCGATCGCCGGCCTTGTGCTGACGGCGACGGTCACCGTCTACATCCCCTCCTCGGGCAATGCCTTTCTTCTGAATGCCATCGGCGCAACCTTCATCGGCACGACACTTTCGCCGCTCGGCCGCCCCAACATTCCCGGCACCGTCCTTGGCGTCTTGCTTCTCAGCGTCGTCGCCAACGGCCTGCTCCTGACCGGCCTCAATTTCTACTGGCAGCAGGTCGCGACAGGAACGCTGATCTTTGCGGTGCTGGCCTTCAGCTTCATCAACCGGAAAACCGCCGCGGCCTGACATCGATCGGCCGCCGCTTCAGGAACAATCGTATGACACGTGAAATCAGGCTGAACGCCTTCGATATGAATTGCGTCGGACATCAGTCGCCAGGTCTCTGGCGGCATCCACGCGACAAATCCGCCAACTACAAGGATCTCGATTACTGGGTGCATCTGGCAAAGACCCTGGAGCGCGGCAAATTCGACGGGTTGTTCATTGCTGATGTGCTCGGCGTCTACGACGTGCTGAACGGCAATGTCGATGCAGCCCTTCGCCATTCCGCACAGGTTCCGGTCAACGATCCGCTGCAGATCATTCCAACCATGGCCTACGCCACCGAGCATCTGGGTTTCGGCCTGACGGCCTCGCTGTCGTTCGAGCACCCCTATACGTTCGCCCGCCGGATCTCGACACTGGACCACCTGACGAAGGGCCGGGTCGGATGGAACATCGTCACCTCCTATCTTAACAGCGGCGCGCTGAATATCGGCCAGCCGGCGCAGACGAACCACGACGACCGTTATGATCTCGCCGATGAATATCTCGACGTCTGCTACAAGCTTTGGGAGGGGAGCTGGGAAGATGACGCCGTGGTGCGCGACCGGGATGCCGGCATTTTCACCCATCCTGAAAAGGTCCATCCGATCAATCATGCCGGCAAGCATTTCACGGTGCCCGGAATCCATCTTAGCGAACCATCGCCGCAGCGCACGCCGGTTCTCTACCAGGCGGGTGCCTCCAGCCGCGGCAAGGACTTTGCCGGTGCACACGCGGAATGCATCTTCGTTGCTGCCCCCTCCAAGCCTGTCCTGAAGCGCTATGTCGCGAATGTCCGCGAGGCGGCCGAACGCGCCGGACGCAATCCGCGCGAGATTCTCGCCTTCAACCTGCAGACCGTGATCCTCGGCGAGACAGACGCGGAGGCACAACGCAAGTTCAACGAATACCGGAAGTATGCCTCGCTCGAAGGCGCCCTTACCCTGATCTCGGGATGGACCGGCATCGATTTCGGCCAGTTCGGCCCGGACGAAGTTCTGCGCCATCGCCATACGAACGCGGTGCAGTCAGCAGTCGAGACCTTCACCACCATCGATCCGAACAAGGAGTGGACAGTGCGCGAGATGGCCGACTGGGTCGGCATCGGCGGGTTCGGTCCGGTCTTCGTCGGCTCGCCATCGACGGTCGCCGACCTGATGCAGGAATGGGTCGAGGATACCGACGTCGACGGTTTCAACCTCGCCTACGCGGTGACCCCCGAGAGCTTCGAGGATGCCGTCGATCTTCTCGTCCCCGAGCTTCAGCGGCGCGGCGTCTACAAGACCGATTACCGCAAGGGCACGCTTCGCGAAAAGCTGGGGGGCCAGGGGCCGACGCTCGTGGCCCCGCATCCGGGCGCAACCTACCGGCGGACCGGCGCGCGGCTGGCGGCGGAGTAGCGCCGGCTACCGTGACGACAAACAATTGTCGAGACTCGCTTGGGCTGCCTCGCATTGCGTAGGCGGCTCAAGCCCCAGCTGTTCTCGATGCCGCTATTCTTCGCTCGTCAGCGCGGCGCGAAGCCGCTTGACGTCCTCGTTCAGCGCTCCAATGCCT
Source organism: Hyphomicrobiales bacterium (assembly GCA_900465675.1). Taxonomy (GTDB): domain Bacteria; phylum Pseudomonadota; class Alphaproteobacteria; order Rhizobiales; family Rhizobiaceae; genus Rhizobium. Next base: position 105,670 of record UBJR01000011.1, read on the forward strand.
TCCATCGATAGGCCTGAACGGGCCAGCAGCGTCTCGCCGAGACAATTGCTCTGCTGCAGCAGAGCCTTTCCGGCATCCGTCAACCAGACATGGACTTGCCGTTCGTCTTCCTTGCTGCGCCGCCGCGCGACAAGGCCAGCCTGCTCCATCCGCTTGACCGGTGGCGTGACGGTGCTCGATTCCAGCGACAGCCGCTCGGCGATGGCGCCGATCGTCATGCCGTCATCCTCGCCCAGTGCATTCAGCACCAGGTACTGGGGATAGGTGATGCCCATCGCGTCGAGCATCGGCTTGTAGGTGCGGTTGATGGCGATGCTGGTGGCATAGAGCGAAAAGCAAAGCTGGTTATCGAGAGGCAGTGGCATAGGCAATCTCCAGTCGTCCTCGCTCCATATACCGCAAAAAATATTATCGCGATAATTATTTCTCTGGACAAGCGCGGAGTGAGGCGTTAGCTTTTGTTTATCGCGATAATAAATATTGCGAAACATATAATACGGAGATCCGAGATGAGCCAGTTTGACATTCAAGCAACCCGCCGCGGCGTGATGGCCGCCGGACTGGGCCTCGCCGCCGCGGCCGCCATTCCGCTTGCCCAAAACGCAGAAGCCAAGACCAAGCAATCGCCAAAGGAGAACAGTACGATGAGCAGCAATACCTTCATCACCAAGGACGGCACGCAGATCTTCTACAAGGACTGGGGCAAGGGCCAGCCGGTCGTCTTCCACCATGGATGGCCGCTGAGTGCAGACGACTGGGATGCCCAGATGCTGTTCTTCCTCGACAAGGGCTACCGTGTCATCGCCCATGACCGCCGGGGTCACGGCCGCTCCAGCCAGACGGCAACCGGCAACGATATGGACACCTATGCATCCGACGTCGCCGAACTCGCCAAGCATCTCGATCTGAAGGATGCCATCCATGTCGGCCATTCGACGGGTGGCGGTGAGGTTGCGCGCTATGTCGCCAAGCATGGCGGTGGCGGCCGCGTTGCCAAGGCGGCGCTGCTCGGCGCCGTTCCTCCGATCATGCTGAAATCGGACAAGAACCCGGGCGGCCTGCCGATCGAGGTGTTCGACGGCTTCCGCGCCGCGCTGGTCGCCAACCGCGCGCAGTTCTTCCACGATATTCCTGCCGGTCCCTTCTATGGCTTCAACCGGCCGGGCGCGAAGGTTTCCGAAGGGGTCATCGACAATTGGTGGCGCCAGGGCATGATGGGCGGCGCCAAGGCCCATTACGATTGCATTAAGGCATTCTCCGAGACCGACTTCACCGACGACCTCAAGACGATCGACGTACCCGTCCTTGTCATGCATGGCGACGACGATCAGATCGTACCGATCGCCGATTCCGCCTTGCTTTCGGCGAAGCTTCTGAAGAAGGGCGAGCTGAAGGTCTACAAGGGATTGCCGCACGGCATGGCAACCACCCATGCCGACGTTATCAACGCCGACCTCCTGGCTTTCTTCAAGGCCTGAGTTTCAGATGAAAACCGATGTGCCCGCCCTGCGGGCACATCTTCCGTCGCGCGAATGGTGCCGCTGCATGGTCTCCCAGGCAGGGCTGCACGGACGCCCTTCCCTCTCCTGTTCTCTTCGCCAGCGCCCATTTGCCGCTTTGCAGCAATATCCGTCGTTAAGCAGTTGAAAGCGTGACATTTGTCGTTAGGTTCTTAAGCCGAACCAGAATGCGCCGATTGAAAAGGACCGATAAAATGGCAGAGAAGAACCCCGCCGACAATTTTCCGGCAGGATACGAAGTCCCCAAGGTGTGGACCTGGGACAAGGGCAATGGAGGCCAGTTCGCCAATATCAACCGGCCGATTGCCGGGCCAACCCATGACAAGGTTCTACCGGTCGGCAAGCATCCGCTGCAGCTCTATTCGCTCGCCACGCCGAACGGCGTCAAAGTCACCATCATGCTTGAGGAATTGCTGGCGCTCGGCCACCAAGGCGCGGAATACGATGCCTGGCTGATCAGGATCGGTGACGGCGACCAGTTCGGCTCCGGCTTTGTCGACGTCAATCCGAACTCGAAAATCCCTGCTCTTTTCGACCATTCGACCCCCGAGCCGACCCGGGTATTCGAAAGCGGATCGATCCTGCTCTATCTGGCGAAGAAGTTCGGCGCCTTCCTTCCGGCAGATCACAAGGCCCAGACGGAGACCATGAACTGGCTCTTCTGGCAGATGGCCTCCGCGCCCTATCTCGGCGGCGGCTTCGGTCACTTCTATGCCTATGCACCGATCCACATCAAATATGCCATCGACCGCTTCTCGATGGAGGTCAAACGCCAGCTTGATGTGCTCGACCGCCAGCTCGCCGAAAACAAATACATGGCTGGCGACGAATATTCGATCGCCGACATCGCGATCTGGCCGTGGTACGGCAATCTTGCGCAGGGCAAGGCCTATGGCGAGGCCGGCGAGTTCCTCGACGTCGCAAGCTACAAGCATCTGCAGCGCTGGACGCAGGAGATCGCCGAACGCCCCGCCGTCAAGCGCGGCCGGATGGTCAACCGCGTCCATGGCGACCCGTCCGAACAGCTGCACGAGCGGCACGATGCCTCGGACTTCGAGACCAAGACCCAGGACAAGATCGCCAAGTAAACGGACGCTAGCCGCCGCAGCCCTGAAACGGGCATGCGGCGGCCGGCCAAACGTCTCGACGCTCGCGGCACCCGCTAGTGCTGCCCGAAATCAGTAGCGCCTGCGCCTCGATGACACCCGGTTTCGTGCGCGGCTACCGCCTTGTTTCCATGTGCTATCCGCCCTAACTATTTTAGCGAATTCGGAGGAAGCATGGATAAGGTATTGATGAGCAAGGCAGAGACTGGCGTCCAGGGCCTCGACGATGTGCTTGCCGGCGGGTTTACCCGCAAACATGTATTTCTGCTCGAAGGATCTCCCGGCACGGGGAAAACGACGATCGCGCTGCAGTTCCTTCTCGAGGGTGCCGCACTCGGCGAGCGTTGTCTCTACATCAGCCTCTCCGAAACCGATGAGGAGCTTCGTGATTGCGCCAGGTCGCACGGTATGGAGATCGACTCGCGGGTCGAGATTTTCGAACTCGTGCCGCCGGAAAGTCTGCTCGACGCCGACCAGCAGCAAAGCCTGCTCTATTCGTCGGACCTGGAACTTGGAGAAACGACCAAGCTGATCTTCGAGGCCTTCGAGCGGATCAAGCCTCAGCGTGTCGTCATCGACAGCCTGTCGGAAATCCGCCTGCTGGCGCAGAGTTCGCTCCGCTACCGCCGGCAGATTCTGGCGCTGAAGCACTTTTTCTCGCGATCGGATGCGACCGTCCTGCTGCTCGACGACATGACGTCCGATAGCCTCGACAAGACCGTGCACAGCGTCGTCCACGGCGTCATCCATCTTGAGCAGCTGGCGCCCAACTATGGGTCGGAGCGCCGCCGCCTCAGGGTCATCAAGTACCGCGGCCAGTCGTTCCGCGGCGGCTACCACGACTTCGTCATCAAAACCGGTGGGGTCGCAGTCTTCCCGCGCCTGCGCGCTGTCGAGCACAAGACCGGGTTCGAGCGGACCACTCTCTCCAGCGGGCTGCGCGAATTCGATCGTCTTCTGGGCGGCGGCATCGAGCGAGGATCCAGCACCTTGCTGATCGGCCCGGCTGGTACCGGCAAAAGCCTGTTTACCCTGCAATTCGTCAATGCGGCGGTGCAGCGGGGCGAGAGGGCCGCGATCTTCATTTTCGATGAAGAGCTGGGACTCCTCTTCGCACGAACAAAGTCGATGGGCATCGATCTTGAAAAGATGCGCGACGATGGGTCTATCCATATCGAGCAGCTGGATGCGGCCGAACTTTCACCGGGAGAGTTTACGCAGCGTGTCAGAGACAGGGTTGCGAGCTATGACGCAAAAACGGTCATTATCGACAGCATCAACGGCTATCAGGCCGCGATGCCGGAGGAAAACGCCCTCATTCTGCACATGCATGAGCTGCTTCAATATCTGAACCGGCAAGGCGCCAATACGTTCCTGACCGTCGCCCAGCATGGTCTTGTCGGCGACATGAAGTCGCCCGTCGATGTCACCTATCTCGCCGACAGCGTCATCCTGCTCCGGTATTTCGAGGCCTTGGGCAAGGTGCGCCGCGCGGTCTCCGTGATCAAGAAGCGAACCGGACCGCACGAGGATACCATCCGCGAATTTCGAATTTCCAATGCCGGACTGTCGCTTGGCGAACCACTTTCGGGGTTCCAGGGCGTACTACGCGGCGTCCCGAATTTTGTTGGAGAAAGACAGCCGCTCCTTCCATTGTCAGATGAGGACGGCACCGATTCCTAACAGCGATACCATCGGCCTGATCTACGCTCCAGTCGGCCGGGATTCGAAAATTGCAGCGTCGCTCCTGCAGGAGGCAGGCATCAAGGCAAGGATCGTGTTCGATCTGCCGTCCTTTGCCGCCAACCTTGGCGACGCTGTCGCCTTTGCCGTTATCACCGAGGAAGCATTTCGTTCCGCCGATCTGCGCGCCGTTTCCGCCTGGATCGAAGTGCAGCCGAGCTGGTCCGACCTTCCCTTCATCATCCTCACCAATCGCGGTGGCGGCCCCGAACGCAATCCGGCTGCCGCCCGGCTCTCGGAAGTGCTCGGAAATGTCAGCTTCGTTGAGCGCCCGTTCCATGCGACCACTTTCATCAGCGTGGCGCGTTCCGCCATGCGCGGGCGCCGGCGGCAATATGAGGCACGATCGCGGATCGAGGCTCTTGATGAGGGTGAACGCCGACTGCAGACCGCTCTTGGCGCCGGCCGGCTCGGCGCCTGGGAGCTCGATCTCACCACCAACGAGCTGACCACATCGGCGACCTGCAAAGCGATTTTCGGACGCAGCCCGGACGATGCGTTTTCGTATACCGATCTGCTCGCTATCATTCACCCAGAGGATGTCGGCCGGATGCAGACCGCCGTCCGGGCGACGATCGAAAGCGGAGCGGATTATTCGATCGAGTACCGGACAATCTGGAAAGACGGCTCGGTGCATTGGGCCGAAATCCGGGCGCAGCTCTACAAGGACCGGTGGGGCAAGGCGATCAAACTTGTCGGCGTTTCGGCTGACATTACCGACCGCCTCAAGGCGGAGGAACACCAGCGGCAGCTGAACGAGCTGCTAGAAGAGCGTGTCGCCGAGCGCACCCGCGAGCTGGAACAGGCGCACGCGGTCGTCATGGCAGAGGTGAGCCAGCGCGAGCGCGCCGAAGAACAGTTGCGGCAGGCTCAAAAGATGGAGGCGATCGGCCAGCTGACCGGCGGGGTCGCGCATGATTTCAACAATCTTCTCATGGCAGTTCTCGGCAATCTTGAACTTCTGCGCAAACATGCGGGAGACGACGCCAAGGCGCTGCGCCTGATCGATGGCGCCCAGCAGGGCGCCAGGAGAGGCGCGTCGCTGACTCAGCGTCTGCTGGCCTTTTCCAGGCGGCAGGATCTTCGCATCGACCCGGTCGATATGCGGGCGCTGGTGTTTGGCATGGAAGACCTTCTCAAGCGCTCCGTCGGCTCGACTATCGTTGTCGAAACCGTGGTGCCGGATGATCTTCCCCTCGTCTCCGCAGACGCAAACCAGGTCGAACTGGCGCTGCTCAATCTCGCCGTCAATGCCCGTGACGCTATGCCGGACGGCGGCACCATTCGTATCGAACTTAGACAATCCGAGCAGATATCCGGGACGGCAGAGCTCGCGGCTGGCAGCTATGTCATCCTTTCCGTCGCCGACCAGGGCCACGGAATGGACGAGGAGACCCTGAAAAAGGCAATCGAGCCGTTCTTCTCTACCAAGGAGCTCGGCAAGGGAACCGGTCTCGGCCTGTCGATGATCCATGGCCTTGCATCCCAGCTGAAGGGCGACCTCAAACTGACCAGCGAAGTTCGCAAGGGCACGACGGCCGAGTTGTGGATACCTGTATCGATCTCCAGCGCTGCACAGCCCGAATTGATCGTCATCCCGCCACAGGCCGCCAGCAATGCGTCAGGGCCGAAGCGGATATTGCTTGTCGATGACGACCTTCTCATCGCGATGAGCTCTGCCGACATGCTGATGGATCTCGGACATGACGTCGTCGAAGCCCATTCCGGAACGGAGGCGCTGGAATTTTTCGGTGACGGATCGGCCTTCGATCTTGTCATCACCGACTATTCCATGCCCGGCATGACCGGCGGCGATCTGGCGAGAGCTGTGCGCGCCATCGCGCCGGCCCTGCCGATCCTCATCGCGTCCGGCTACGCGGAACTTCCCCCAGGGGTCGATCTGGACGTCGCAAGGCTTGGAAAGCCCTACACACAGGACCAGCTGGCCAATGAGATCGCCAAGGTCGCCTTCAGTGCCCGCTGATCGCGCATCTGATTTGCAAGACTGACGGGGCGATTACTTCGCCGCGATCGCCGTCATTTCAACGAAGAGGTCAGGCGAAGCCAGCCTGGCCTCGACCGTTGCACGAGCCGGCGCATGTCCCACCGGCACCCACGCATCCCAAGCCGCATTCATCTCGTCAAACCCCGAAATGTCGGAGAGGTAGATGGTGACGCTGACGAGATTTTCCTTGCTGACGCCCGCCTGCGCCAGCGTATCGTCGAGGCTGGCCAGAACATCTTCGGTCTGCAGCCGCACCGGCTGGCCACGGGTGGTTTCAGCCGTATGGCCGGCGAGGAAGATCAGGTTTCCGACGACCACTGCGTCGCTCCAGCGCGCCGCCAAGCCAATTCTCTCGACCATTCAAATGCCCTTTCATGCTCGATCTCGTCTGAGCCACAGCGCTAGCGCCTGAAATACGAAAAGGCCAGCATCTTCTGGGGCGCGCGGCCTATCCCTGGAAGTTGGCATCGGTTCGCCGGTTTTGCTGAAAGTTTAAGTTGACCGTTCCCGATGTCAGGACGACATTTACAAGCGTATCAAGGCAGGAGGAGAAAACGGTGGAAGAGTTGGACCGCTGGCGCCAGATGGCAAGTGCGCCGAGAGACGGCAGCCGGATTCTGGTGACGATCCGTCCGTCCGAACAGGGATCGGCGGAAGTCGATCTCGCCTATTGGTCGAATGGCGATCAGTTTGGCGGCGAAGGCTGGCGCGCGTCGGATTCCTCGCCCGGGCAGATCATCGAATATGCCGAACCGGAATTGAAGTGCTGGATGCCGATGCCTTCCGCAAATCTCGGACGCAGCTCGATGCCGGCGCCCTGGGCGGGCGACGACCATCAGAACCTCGATGGTTCCGGCATCTAGGAAACTGGAAGTGTTGCCAGCCCGGCTTCGGGCGGGCTACGATCCGAGAATTGATTTCGCCAGATCGGCATGGTGGGTCTGAGCGACATCAGGATGAGATCGCAGGCGGCTCTTCAGCTGATTGATCCCGACTTCGCGAAAGATCGGGTTCAGCGGATCCGCGGTCACGCCACGCTCATTGCTGCGAAGCGCTTCGGGAAGCTCGATCACCGGTATCGTCGCATCGGGACGCGAGCCCAGGAAGAACGCCACGGAGAACCGCTCGACGCCACGGGGTGGTGCGACGACGTCGTGAACGTCTGCACGGACGAAACCGTTTGTCGCCAGTTCAAGGAGTTCGCCCGTGTTGATGACGAAGGTGCCGGGAACCGGCGGGGCGCTGATCCAATCACCGGCCTCTGTGCGGACGCGCAGGCCGGGCGTCTTGTCCTGGAGAAGAACGGTGACGAAGCCGCCATCCTTGTGTGCCCCGACGCCCTGATCGGTCTCGGCGACATCCCGGCCCGGATACCGGATGATCTTCAGAAGCTGCGACGGCTGCGGATCGTAGATACCGGCGAAGACATCTTCCGGCTGGTCGAGCGCAACAGCGATGGCCTTCAAAATATCGATGCCGATCCTTGTCACTTCCGCTTGATAGGCGAGAAGAAGCGGTTTCAGTTCAGGAAGGGCTTCCGGCCACTGGTTCGGGCCCTGAAGCCATTTCCATGGCGGCGTGGCGGGACCGATCTTCGCAGCCGTACCTTCGGTGTTGATGTCGAGCTGCTCGCGCCAATCCTGTTCGCCGCGCGTGCGTTCCTGCCCGGCGCGATTGTATCCTCTAAAATGCGGTGACTTGATCATCTCGATCTTCAGCTTCTCGTCCATCGGAAGCGCAAAGAACCTTTTGGACGCGGCAATGACATCGTCGATGAAAGCCTGCTCGACCCCGTGCCCGGTGAGATAGAAGAAGCCGTGATCATGAAGCACATGGCGAAGCTCTGCGACGAAAGCCTCGCGTTCCCGGCCGTGAAACCGCGAGATATCAAGCACAGGCAGCGCACTGCCGGATGGGTTGGCGTCGTTCAGGGCCGTCATGAAAGTCCTCGTATTCTGGGGCGCGTCGAAGAGCCCAGCATAGAGACGATCGAACGGACTGAAACACAGATCCGTTCAAGGTCGCGGTTCAGATTGAAAAACCGTTGCCCGCCACGACCGGACGGAAGAACAAATCACCGGAAGAGACACGCCGACACCACATATGCCCGTTGCCGATGAAAGCGCTCTATCGCAGCATCGGTGCGTCTGCCGTGACAAACAGCAGCCGCAAGGCCGCGGCGAGAAAATGGGCGAGCGCAAGAGCGGCAGCAGCGGCAGCGTTGATCACCAGCACCTGCGAAATGACGGCAATAGAAAACGCGCCTTGGCCCGATGGCAGGACGGACGTCGCTGCGAAGAGGACGCCTTCATACACCACGAAGGCAGCCAGAAACGTGCCGGCAGCCATAGCAAAGATGCCGGTCTGAAGCCTGATAACAACAAATGCCGCCAGGAGAGAGGTAGCAGCAGCCACGCCGATGGCGAGACCCCAGGCTTAGCTGTCCCAGGCCTGCGGGTAGCCGAGAATGAGATAACCCACCACCTGGTTGCCCAGCCATGCGAGCAGAACCGCATAGATCGCCATTTGCCGCGGAAGCGCCATGGCGGAAACCGCCGACAGCGCAACGAAGGGCGTGACGCATGCGAAATAGAGACTAAGGACGACGCTGGAGCCCGCTGTCATGGCAATCCAGGCTGCCGCGGCACCCGTTGAGACGGGATGCAGAGGAAGCTGACGACGTTCGGTCATGACCATGCTCCAGTTCATCGGGATCTACTGTAGCGAACTTCCAGTGAAATGCCATCCCGGCAAACTGGCGCAACACTCCCAATTGCGCGCGCCGGCAATTCTCCATGAACCTCAGGCAGCGGCTCAAGGCCATCTTCAGTCTATCGCATATTGAATGTTGTAGCGGCCGTGCACCGCCGATTGCTCGACATACGCCCGGACGCCAAAGACGCGGGCAATCAGATCTTCGTTCAAAACCTCCCATGTGGTTCCTAATGCAACCACTTTACCCTTCTGCAGCACGGCGAGGCTGTCGCAGAACATCGCTGCGAGATTGAGATCATGCATGGCAATGATGCAGGTCGTCCCGAGTTTCGACACGAGGGATAGAATTTCGAGCTGGTGCTGGATATCGAGGTGGTTTGTCGGTTCGTCGAGCAGGAGCTCGGTCGGCGTCTGAGCCAGAGCTCTCGCGATATGGACGCGCTGACGCTCCCCGCCGGAAAGTGTCTGCCATATCTGTCCGGCGCGGTGTTTCATGTCGACCCGCTCCAGGGCCATGTCGACGGCCGCATCATCTCCCGCATCCCAGGCAGAAAGCAGGCCGCGATGCGGCGTGCGCCCGAGCTGGACGACGTCACGCACGGTCAGCGGCGTATCGGTTGCCGATTGCTGCTCGACGAGAGCAACGCGCCGGGCGAGACTGGCTCTAGAGAGGATGGCGACGTCGTCCTCGCCGAGACGGATAACGCCGCTATCGACGCGGCGCAGGCGGCAGATTAGCCGCAGCAGGCTGGACTTTCCCGAGCCGTTCGGGCCCAGCAGACCAAGCACCTTACCTGGGGTCACCGATAGCGTGATGCCATCGATGATTAAGGTGTCGCCGGCCGAATAGGACACGGTATCGATGGAGATGCTCATGCACTTCTCCCGACGCGATAGAGGATGATCGCGAAAGCTGGGGCGCCGAAAAGCGCGGTGACCACACCGATCGGCAAGATCTGTTGCGTGATGATGATCCGGGAAACGATATCGGCCCCGACCATGAAGATCGCACCGCCGAGCGCCGTGGCCGGTAGGAGACGGCTGTGGGACGGGCCAACGATGAAGCGGGCGGCATGCGGGATGACGAGGCCGACAAACCCGATAGAACCGACCATGCTGACGACGGCCGCAGTCATGATCGCGGTGATGCCGAAAAGAACGATCTGCACCCGCCGCACGGCAACGCCGAGCGATGCGGCGGCATCCGAACCGAAGGCAAATGCATCGAGCGCGCGGGCGTGGAACTGGCAGGCGGCGAAGCCGGCGATCGCGATCGGCACCGACAGATAGACATCGGGCCAGCGGACGCCGCTCATCGACCCCAGGAGCCAGAACAGCACGCCGCGCGCCTGTTCCGCATTTGCGGATGTCGTGACGATATAGGAGGTGAGCGCATTGAAGAGCTGCGAGCCGGCAACCCCGCAGAGAATGATCCGTTCGCTGGAGCCCCCGGTGCCTGTCGCAAGAATGCCGACAAGCAGGAAGGCCACCACCGCACCGATAAAGGCACCACCCGACAACGAAAGAACGCCATAGCCGAGTCCGAGGATCATGACACAGACGGCCCCGGTCGAGGCGCCGGCGGAAATGCCGAGCACGTAAGGTTCGGCGAGCGGGTTGCGAAGAAGCGCCTGGAGGATGGCACCGCAGAGGGCGAGAGAAGCGCCCGCACTGGCCGCCGCCAAAGCGCGGCTGAGCCGGTAGTCCCAGATGACGCCTTCGTGGATGCGGCTGAGTTCGAACGCCGTTCCAAACAGCCGGTTCGAAACCGCCTTGGCGGTTGTCGCAACTGGGATCGCAATCTCGCCGATCGAGACGGCAAGGCTGATCATGACGCCAAGGAGGAGAACGGCGGCGGCGGTGAGCGCAACGAGCGCCCACCACCGGCGTTGCCAGGAAGCGGCAACTTTCACTGCGTAAGGCCGAAGGTCTTGATGCCGTTTGCCAGCGTTTCGATGCCGTCGATCGTGCGGATCGTCGGGTTCATCGACTGGGCGTCCATCATCACGAAATGCTTGTTCTTGACGGCCTCGAGTTCCTTGGTAACCGGATCACTCTCCAGGAAATCGATCTTTACCTTCGGATCATCGGCGGCATAGCGGCGGCGGTCCATGGTCGCGAGGACGATGACGGCAGGATTTGCCTGGGCAATCGTTTCCCAGCCGACCAACGGCCATTCCTCTTCGGTCGTGACGACATTCTTCGCGCCGACCGTCTTGAGAATATAGGCCGGAGCGCTGTTCTTGCCGGCGATGAAGGCGTCGCCCTTGACCTCTTTGCTGGAGAACCAGAAGACAACGGGCAGGTTCTTGCCCGAGGCACCCGAGATCGAGGCAACGGCTGCAGCCTCACGCTTCTTCAGATCGGCGATCAGGGCATCGCCGCGATCCTTGACGTCGAAAATTTCGGAGAGCTCCGCGATCTCCTGATAGATCAGGTCCATCGTGAACAGCTCCTTGCGAACGCCATCACCGCCATCGGCATTGATCTTGGCGACGCAGTCGGCAGGCGCGATGTAGGTATTGATGCCGAGATCGGCGAATTGCTCGCGCTTGCCGACAGAGCCTTGCGCACCGACATGCCATTCGAATTCGGCGGCGACCAGATCGGGTTCCTGACCGACGACGGCCTCGAAGCTTGGATCGTTGTCGGCGAGCCTTTTGATCTTGCTATTTGCATCGGCATATTGCGGCAGGACCGGCCCGACCCAGACGGCGGTACCGGCGACCTTGCCGGCAAGACCAAGCGAGAACAGGACTTCGGTCATCCCCTGGCCGATCGAGACGATCTTCTCAGGCGCCTTCTTGAACGTGACCTGCTGCCCGCAGTTGTTGAGGGTCAGAGGATACTGCGTGGCGGCAAGGCTTGTACCGGCGAAGCCGGTCAGGCCGAGGGCAAATGTGAGCGTGGCGATAATCTGGCGCATGGGACCTCGATTTAGGAGAAGCGGGCAGCACGACGCCGCGGAACACGGCGTGACTGCTCACGCAGCGCGGACGCGGAAAGCCCAATCGAGGCGGATGGAGGCCATGTATCGGCGAAGGGTCAGGTCAAACATGTCTGTTCCTTTCCAGGCATCCCCGCCCGGCTGATTGGATCGTGTTTGACGGCAGGTCTCCTGGCTCGCGAATATTCGCCTCTCATCTGCCTTCCCGCGATAACATCGCAGTGGCATGGCCTTGCGGCCCAAGGGAGACATCCAGCAGGCTGGTCTCCCGTGATGATCGGCAATCCGCTTACAGTTGCGGGGGCAGCCACGGTCTTGGTCCCTTTTGGGTCGTCCGCACCGTGTTCCCTATTAATCCCGTCGGAGACTTCCTCCGGGAACCGTCGGATGCAGTTACGACGCTAATATCCCGGCCGTCAAGACGCGCAGCGCGCCACCCTGGTTCGGCAATCAGGGTTCAGTACCCGCAGAACGGCCGCCAATCGCGTTTTCGCTTGTTGAATACGGCATACTTATTCCGTTATATATGAAGAAAATGGGAATATCAGAGGTAATGGCCGTTGAACGAAATCTCAAACGAGACCGTCGCAGAGAGCGGCTATCGGCAAATAAGGGCGGATATCATTTTCGGGCGGCTTTCTCCGGGGCAGAAGCTCAAGCTTGAAAATCTGAGAATCGCCTACCAAACCAGCGTCAGCACACTGAGAGAGATTCTCAACCGCCTGACATCGGAAGGCCTCGTCGTTGCCGAGGGGCAGCGCGGCTTCGAAGTCGCGCGTGTTTCGGTCGCCGACCTGAGAGAGACCGCAGCGCTGCGTCTGCTTCTCGAGGAGCACGCGCTGGAGCAGGCCTTCGAACAGGGCGATGTCGAATGGGAAGCGCGGCTGGTCTCGGCCCATTACAAGCTGGCGCGCATGGAAGAGGTGATGGCCTCGGGCGATACCAGTAGGGCGGAAGACTGGAAGCGCTACGACTGGGAGTTTCACCAGGCTCTGATCTCGGCCTGCGGATCGCGCCTGCTGATGGAAACACATTCGGCGGTGTTCGACAAATATCTGCGATATCAGATGGTGGCATTGTCCTATCGCGGCGGCGTTGCGGAAGAAGAGCACAAGCAACTGCTGGAGGCCGCTCTTCAGCGCGACATCACGACGGCGAAGAGAATATTGCAGCGGCATATTCAGCAGGGCGTCGAGCATGCGCTGAGCAAGGGTTCACTGGCGACCATTCGCCTATCGGCAGGATAATGTATTCCACGCACGATGGTGCGGGACGTAGAGGAATCAATGCTCAAAGTGACCGGTGAACATTCCGAGACTGTCAGCGACGTCGTCTCCCGGCAAATTCGTCAGGATATCATCTCCGGGACATTGGCGCCGGGTGCGAAGATCAAGCTGGAGCAGGCCAAGGAGCACTATTCGATCAGTGTGTCGTCGCTGCGCGAGATCCTGAGCCGCCTGACCACCGAAAACCTGGTGCTCGCCGAAGGCCAGCGCGGCTTCGAAGTCAGCCCCGCTTCGCTCAAGGAGTTGGAGGAACTCGCCGATCTTCGCACTGTGCTGGAGACCCATGCCATCGGCCTGTCATTTGCCGCGGGGAATCTCGAATGGGAAGGGCGCATCGTCGCCGCGCACCACAAGCTTGCGGCCGCCGAAAAGAGGCTGCTTGCCGGCGACGCCTCGCGCACGATCGACTGGGTCCGCTACGATTGGGAGTTTCATCAGGCGATCGTCTCCGCCTGTAATTCGGCGACGCTGATGGAGACGCTGTCCTCCGTCTTCGACCGTTTCCTGCGCTATCATATGCTGGCTCAGAGTTTTCGCGGCAAAGCGGTTGTCGACGATCACAGGCTCCTCTTCGAACTCGCGCTGAAGCGGGACGTCGAGGGCGCCCGCGCCGTTATCCGCCGCCACATATTGAGCGGCGTTGAACATGTGGTGAAAAGCGGCCGCATCGCCTAGCGATGGCAGTCAGAAGGCGTCCTTCGGGATGCCGTCCGGCCGCATCTGCTTCTTCAGCGCCGCAATCCGGAAGATCGCGTTCGGCGCGCCGTAGCCGCGATAGCCACGGCGCTCGACGATCTCGAAGAAGAACCCCTCCCCGTAGGTCCCGCTGTAGAGCTGGAAATACTCACCCTCGTCGTCGCGATCATAAAGGATGTTTTCTGCCTTCAGCCGTTCGCTGAGATCGGGATCGAGCCCGAAGCGGGCCTCGACGTCATCGTAGTAGTTGGGCGAGATGTGCAAGGCTTTGAAGCCCTTTTCACGCAGGGCTTTGGCGGTGGCGAAGATATCGGCTGTCGAGAAGGCCAGATGCTGGATGCCTGAGCCGAATTTCTCCGCGATGAAGTGACCGGCAAGCGTTCTGCGATTTTCAGCGCCGTTCATGGTGATGCGAAGCGATCCGCTGGCATTTTCGATGACCTGGCTGCGCACCACGCCGCCGGGATCGATGATATCGACCATCGGCGTTTTCCGGGTCTCGAAGATCGAGGTGTAGAACAGCATCCAGGTCAGCATCTCGTCGTAGGAAACGGTCTGCGCAATGTGATCGACATCGAGAAGCCCTGCATCCGCATTGCCATCGTCCTCCACCGGTTCGAAATCGATTTCGGAAAAATGGCCGAGCGGACTCTTGCCGTCGATCAGATAGATCAGCCCCCCACCGACACCGCGAATGGCTGGGATTTCCAGCTCGCCTCCGGCAACGGTCTGGCGGAAAGGCTCGGCATCCAGCGCCAGCGCCCGCCTGTAGGCCGCGTCGGCATCATCGACAACCAGTGCCATTGCGTAAGCAAAAGTGCCATGCACAGCATAGGCGGCGTTGGCGAAACCGGCCGGATCGACATTCACGAGAATGCGGATCGCGCCCTGCTGGTAAAGGCTTACCCTCTTGGAGCGATGCACGCCCGCCTTGCGGAAACCAAGCGCCTTGAGCAGGTCCTCGAGTTCGCCGGCCTCGTCCTCGTCGGTCGCGAACTCGATGAAACCGATCCCTTCGGCGGGGGCACGCGGCGGCATGGAGGCCCCGATTGCTGTCTTGGTGCTCCGGCTGACCTGGTCACCGAGATAGATCAGCGAGCGGTGGCCATCGGCCGCGATTTCGCGCGTCGAACCGCCACGGAACTGGTCGTTGAAGATCTCCAGCGAAAAATAGCCATCATAGCCGGTTGCGGCGACCGCCTCGGCAAAGGCCGAGACCGGCAGATCGCCCTCTCCCGGCATGTTGCGGAAATGACGGCTCCAATAGAGCAGATCCATGTCGATCAGCGGTGCATCGGCGAGCTGGACGATGAATATCTTTTCCGGCGGGATGGAACGGATCGAATTGACATCGATCTTGCGCGACAGCGAGTGGAAGCTGTCCAGGATCAACCCGATATTGGGATGATTGGCGCGGCGCACGATTTCCCAGGCGTCGCGATGGTCGTTGATGAAGCGGCCCCAGGCAAGTGCTTCGTAGCCGACCTTCAGCCCTCTTCGCGCCGCGCGCTCTCCGAGCTCATGGAAATCGGCGGCGGCACGGTCGATGCCGCCAAGGGCTACGGACGACACATTGGAGCAGACGAGCACGAGGTCTGTTCCGAGTTCCTGCATCACATCGAACTTGCGCTCGGCGCGATCGAATGTCCGGCCGCGCAGTGGCTCCGGCATGCCCTCGAAGTCGCGGAAAGGCTGAAACAGCGTGATCTCCAGACCGAGGTCTCTCGCCATGCGGCCGACCTCGGCAGGGCTGCTGTCATAGGCCAGAAAGTCGTTCTCAAAAATCTCCACGCCGTCGAAACCAGCCTTGGCGATGGCCTCGAGCTTTTCGGGCAACTCGCCGCTGATGCTCACGGTGGCAATCGAGGTCTTCATATCTGGAATCCTTTCATGCTGTGCCGCCGGATGGGCGGCTACGCAGGTATCCGCGGAAATCGGCTATAGGCATTATGCAGAATGTCGTGAGGATTTCAATTCAGTTGGTGAATTATGAATCATCATAGGTTTTATGAAAAATAGGTTGATTTGAAATCGCGCCTCTGGCAATTATGGCGGCATACGGTCGGGGAGAGGATGACTGCTGCAGTCGGACGGCCGGCTAACGGAGGAGGAAACACATGTTCAAATCGATGCTGACACGCCGTAATGCGATGCTGGGAGCAGCGGCTCTCGTGACCGCGATCGGGCTCGCGAACCCGGCAGCCGCCATCACACCGGACGAAATCAAGGCGCGCGGAAAGCTGATCGTCGGCATTCAGGGCGACAATCCGCCCTGGGGCTTCGTCACCAGCGCCGGCAAGCAGGATGGTCTCGACGCCGACATCGCCGCGCTCTATGCCAAGGAACTCGGCGTCGAGGTCGAATTCGTGCCGCTCGAGGTCAATAACCGCATTCCGGCCCTGACGACCGGCCGCGTGGACGTGCTGTTCGCCACCATGGCAATGCTGCCGGACCGCGCCAAGGCCGTCCAGTTCTCCAAGCCCTATGTCGCCAATGCCATCGTTCTGATCGCGCCGAAAACGATGTCGATCAAAACCAACGACGACATGGCAAACCTGACGATCGGCGTAGCCAAAGGCGCTGCACAGGACACGCAGGTGACCAAGAACGCCCCGACGACGGCAACCATCCGCCGCTTCGATGGCGATGCACCGAGCGTCCAGGCGCTGGTCTCCGGCCAGGTGCAGGCCCTCGGCGGCAACATCTTCTACATGGATCGCGTCGAGAAGGCCCGCCCGGGCGAATTCGAGAACAAGCTTGAATTCCAGAAGCTCTACAACGGCGCCTGCACCCGCCTTGGCGAGAAGGAAATCAACGTCTCGATCAACGCCTTCGTCGACAAGATCAAGGCCAATGGCGAGCTGAAGAAAATCTACGACAAGTGGATGAAGGTGCCGGTACCGGAATTCCCGGAGAAGCTCGAAGGCATTCCGTTCGCCGTCAACTGAGCCAAAAGCTCGCAACTATCCAAACCCAAGGCGGGCATCGCGATGCCCGCCAATCCGGCCCTGCGCCCGAAATCTATCCCGTTTGAGATTCGCGACATGACCAAGACCATCTTCGTCCTCAACGGACCGAACTTGAACCTGCTCGGTGAACGCGAGCCCAGCATTTACGGCTCAACAACGCTCGCCGATATCCGGCAGATGTGCCTCTCCAAGGCAACGAGCCTGGGTTTCGAGGTCGATTTCCGCCAGACCAATTTCGAAGGGGAACTGGTGGAAAGCATCCATCAGGCCCGCAAGGAAGCCTGCGGTATCATTATCAATCCGGCGGCCTATACATTCACCTCGATCGCACTTCTCGACGCCTTGAAAACCTTCGATCCGCCGAAGATCGAGCTGCATATTTCCAATGTCCATGCCCGCGAGGAAATCTACCACAAGTCCCTCGTGTCGCGCATCGCCACCGCCATCATGATCGGTTTCGGCGCCCGCGGCTATGAACTCGCCATCGATGCTATGGCAGGTATGGTGGGAGCGGCGAAAACATGAACTACCAGCTGGATTTTACGCCTGTCATCGATGGACTTCCGAGCCTCCTGCTTGGCTGCCTCGGCACGTTTCTCCTGGCGATCTGCGGCATGCTGCTCGCAATCGTCATCGGCATTGGCGGCGTGGCACTGAGGGATTCCCCGCTGAAACCGGTCCGCTGGCTGATCATTGGTTTTGTCGAGCTGATCCGCAACACGCCGTTTCTGGTGCAGATCTTCTTCCTCTATTTCGCCCTGCCGCTTGCCGGCATCCGGCTCGATCCGACGCCGACGGCGATCATTGCGCTCGGCATCAATGGCGGCGCCTACGCGATCGAGATCATCAGGGGCGGCGTGCAATCGGTGCCCAAGGGCCAGATGGAGGCCGGGCTGGCGCTTGGCCTGCATAAGGCACAGGTCTTCCGTCTTATCATCCTGAAGCCGGCATTGCGGGCGATTTTCCCGTCGCTGACCAGCCAGTTCGTGCTACTGACGCTCTCGACCAGCATCGTTTCGGCGATCTCGGCCTATGAACTGACATCCGTCGCCCAGCGCATCGAGTCGGACAGCTTCCGAAGCTTCGAGGTCTATTTCACGGTGACGCTTTTCTACCTCGTCATCTCCTGGCTGATGATGCGCCTCTTCGCGCTGTTTTCGGCCCGCTATTTCACCTATCCGGTCAAGTAGGAGGCAACCATGGGCAGAGAAGAATTCGTCTTCCTCCTGATCGGCCTGAAATGGACCGTTCTTCTTTCGGCCATCGGCTTCGTCTGCGGCGGCATCGCCGGGCTCGGCGTGGCGCTGGCGCGCACGTCGCAGATCCCGCTGCTGGAACGGGCGACGGCCGGTTATATCGCCGTTTTCCAGGGCACCCCCCTGCTGATGCAGCTTTTCGTCGTCTATTACGGCCTCGCCCTTATCGGGCTGAAGCTCGACGCCTGGCTGGCGGTCGCCATCGGCCTGACGCTCCATGCCAGTGCTTATCTCGGCGAAATCTGGCGCGGCTCCATCGATGCCGTACCGCGCGGCCAGACCGAGGCGGCAAAGGCCCTCAGCCTCAAATATATGTCGCGGATGAAGGACGTGATCCTGCCGCAGGCGATCCGTATCTCGCTCCCCGCCACCGTCGGCTTCCTCGTACAGCTGATCAAGGGAACGTCGCTCGCCTCGATCGTCGGTTTCACCGAGCTCACCCGCGCCGGCAACATGATCTCCAACCAGATCTTTGAGCCGCTGACCGTCTTCGGCATCGTCGGCGCGCTGTATTTCCTGATGTGCTGCCCGCTGACGATCCTTGGTGCGCGGCTTGAAAGGCGCTTCGCCGCCTCTGCCGCCCGCTGACCGCCGCGATGGGAACCAGACCATGACCAGCCTTTCCACATCATCGACCGAAACCATGATCACCATGAGCCACGTGGAGAAATGGTACGGCGCATTTCAGGCGCTGCACGACATCAACATGTCGGTACGCACCGGCGAGCGGATCGTGCTCTGCGGCCCCTCGGGTAGCGGCAAATCGACCTTGATCCGCTGCATCAACCATCTGGAGAGCTACGAAAAAGGCGAGATCCGCGTTGGCGGCATCCTGCTTGGCAACCAGGCCAAGGCGATCGATGCGATCCGCCGCGAAGTCGGCATGGTTTTCCAGCAGTTCAATCTCTTCCCGCATCTGACGGTGCTCGAAAACTGCATGCTGGCACCGATGCGGGCGCTTGGCGCAGGAAAGGCCGAAGCCGAGGAACGCGCCCGCTCGCTGCTCGCCAGAGTGAAGATCCTCGAGCAGGCCAACAAATATCCGGTCCAGCTTTCCGGCGGCCAGCAGCAGCGTGTGGCGATCGCCCGGGCGCTGTGCATGCGCCCGAAGGTGATGCTGTTCGACGAGCCAACCTCGGCGCTTGACCCGGAAATGGTCAAGGAAGTGCTCGATACGATGATCAGTCTCGCCGAAGAGGGCATGACGATGATCTGCGTGACCCATGAAATGGGCTTCGCGCGGCAGGTCGCCGACCGGGTCATCTTCATGGCCAGCGGCGCGATCGTCGAGGAGGCGCACCCGGCCGAGTTCTTCACCAATCCGCGCCACGAGCGCACCCGCCAGTTTCTTGGCGAAATCCTGCGTAACTAGGTTCGAGTGCAATGGCGACCCACCAGCAGACGGCATCCCTGAAAATCGCGGTCATGGGCGCGGGCCTGATCGGCAAGCGCCATATCGAGGCGATCGGCGCCGAACGGCGCACGGCACTTGCCGCGATCATCGATCCAACGGACGCGGCCCGCGAATATGCGGCAGGGAAGAAGGCGCCATGGTTTCCTTCGCTTGCCGCAGCGCTCGCAGGCGGCTCGCTCGACGGCGTTGTTATCGCGACACCGAACCAGTTGCATGTCGAAAATACCCTTGAAGCGGTTCGAGCAGGACTGCCGGCGCTCATCGAAAAGCCTATCGCCGACGATGCCGCTGGCGCCGAAATCATCGTTACCTCGGCGGAGGCCGCAGGTGTGCCGATCCTCGTCGGTCATCACCGCCGCCATAACCCCATGGTTCAAGCCGTCAAAGCCGCTCTGGAGACGGGACGGCTCGGCAAGGTGCTGACGGCGCAGGGCACCTTCTGGGTTGCCAAGCCGGAAGACTACTTCACCGTTCAGTGGCGGCGCGAAGAAGGCGGCGGCCCGATCCTCATCAACATGATCCATGACGTCGATCTCTTCCGGTACTTCTTCGGGAATGTCGAAAGTGTACACGCCATGCAGTCAAGTTCGGCACGTGGGTATCCGGTCGAAGACACGGCTGTCGTGGTGATGCGCTTCGAAAGCGGCGTCCTCGCCACGTTCAACGTGTCGGACGCTGCAGCATCACCCTGGAGTTGGGAAATGACGGCGGGTGAGAACCCGTCTTATCCCCGGCAGGATCAGATATGCTATCAGATCGGCGGCACCGCCGGCTCGCTCTCCATTCCGCAAATGACGCTCTGGACAAACGCCGGGGCCGCGAACTGGCTGGAACGCCTCGTCAAGGAGCGCCTGCCCTTCGATGCCGTCGAGCCACTTGCCGCTCAGCTCAATCACTTCTGCGACGTCATCTGTGGCAACGCCAATCCACTCGTCAGCGGACGGGAAGGTCTGGAGACACTGCGCGTCATCGAAGCGATCAAGGCATCGGCGCGTTCAGGGATGACCGTTCACCTCAAGGCCGATGCACGGCGCGAGAAGGAACGGTTGTCATGATCAGCGGCACGACCCGATTGATTGCCCATCTCGGCTACCCCACGGAAACCTTCAAGGCGCCGCTGATTTACAATCCTTATTTCGACAAGCACGGCATCGATGCCGTCGTCGTGCCGATGGGCTGCAAGGCGCAGGACTATCCCGATTTTCTGAAGCTGGTCTTCCGCCTCTCCAATATCCATGGCGCCCTCGTCACCATGCCGCACAAGACCACGACGATGGGCCTGCTCGACGAGATCTCGACAAATGCGAAGGTGGCCGGATCCTGCAATGCGGTGAAGCTCGGCGCTGACGGCCAGCTGATCGGCGACATGTTCGATGGTGAAGGTTTCGTCCGTGGATTGGTCCGCAAGGGCCAGCGGGTCAAAGGCACAAGCGTCCTGATCGTCGGTACCGGCGGCGTCGGATCGGCGATTGCCGCGTCCCTTGCCGCCGCGGGTGTAAAGCACATTGCGCTTCACGACGCCAGCGAGACAGCGTTGAATGGATTGAAGGCCCGGTTGAACGCACACTATCCGCAAACGGCGGTAACGTCAGGATCGAATGATCCCGATGGTTTCGACATCGTCGTCAACGCGACGCCGCTTGGCATGCGCAAGGGCGATCCGCTGCCCGTCGATGTCTCGCGTCTATCGCCGGAAACCTTCGTCGGCGAAGTCGTGATGAAAGCCGAGATCACGCCGTTCCTTGACGCCGCGCGCGACAGAGGCTGCAAATTCCAGGTCGGCACCGACATGCTCTTCGAGCAGATTCCGGCCTATCTCGAATTCTTCGGCTTTCCCGTCACGACCGCCGAAGAGCTGCGTGCCGTCGCGCGGATCTGACCATGAGATCGAGAACGGGGCGAGCTGCCCTCAGTCGCTGAAAACGTCGTTGAATTCGGAATGGCCGCGATTGCCCTGATCGGGAGAGCGCCAGCCCAGCCGATGGGAAATATCGGTTGCAACCTTGGAAAGCTCCGGCCCAAGAAACGCGATGCGCTCGGGCGTCATCCGCAGTTCCACCGCCGAGGCGGAAATCGCGCCGGCGACATCGCCTGACCGGCCGCGAATGGGAGCCGCAACACAGCAGACGCCGTTCTCTAGCTCCTGCAGATCTGTTGCATAGCCGCGCTTTCGCACGGTCTCGGCTGCAGGAGCCGTTCCGAAGCTGTACCAGATCAGTGGCATCTCTGCTGCGTGGCGGCTGCCCTGATGTGGAAGAACGCCCCTTTTGACCGGAAACCGTATCCCGAACGCCGGAGGACGCCGACAATGTGCAGTTTAATGCACCAATTGTGTGAAGGCCGAACTCCGAACAGGCGTCGCAATGCCGATCAATGTTAGAAAGCTAACGCTTTGAAATATTTGCCCGCATCCCGATTTCTCGGGATAGCAAAACGATTCCGCAGATGAGATTAAAGGACCGTAAAATGTTTCAGTTTGGGGCGGCGGCCGGATGAACGACTATATGACCGAAGACACTGCAGCGCGGTCCGCCGATGCCGGGATATTCATGTGGCAGCTGAGCGACGACACTGTCTATGCAGATGCCGCGTTGGCCGATCTCTTTGGGCTGGATTCGCGCGAAGCCGAGCGTGGTCTGCCGATCGTCCGGTTTCTCGACCGCATCCGCGAGGACGACAGACCAGATGTTGCCAAGGCCATTCACGAAGCGATCGTCACGGGCGAAGCTTACCAGCGCGACTACCGGATCGTGCGGCCGGATGCCACGGAGGTCGGCGTCTCGGCATTCGGGCGATGCTTTCGAGACGCGAACGGCACGCCCTCGCACTATGCGGGCATTGTCTACCCGTCAATCGGCCAGCCGATGCCATCGGAGAGGCTCTTCTGGCATTGCCTGCAGGCGCATGATCTGGCGCGGCAATGCGGCGAAATGGAAATGGTGGAGCTTTTAGGCCAAGCTCTGCGCCGTTACGGCCGGCGTTCCGAGCACGATACGTCCATTCACTGAGAACGGGCGCCGCGTTTCCCGCACGGCATCCGAAGCGATCGCCGTAGCGCGCGGGCCCTCACATCACTCGGCCGCCACCTTCGGAAGTGCGCCCTGCTGCAAGCCTGGCCGGGAAAGACCGAGATGATCCCTCAACGTATGCCCCTGATATTCCTGCCTGAAGAGGCCGCGGCGGCGCAGTTCCGGGACGACGAGCCCCACGAAGTCCGACAGGCCCCAGGGCAGCGCCGGTGACATGATATTGAAACCGTCGGCCCCATGGTTGACGAAACGCTCCTCCAATTCGTCGGCGATTTCCTTGGCGGAACCGACAATCTGCCAGTGGCCGCGGGCGCCCGCCACGCGCTCGTAAAGCTGACGAAGCGTCAGGTTCTCGCGAGCCGCAAGCTCGAGGAAAAGCGCCCTCCGGCTCTTCCCGCCCTCGGTCTCCGGCAGATCCGATATCAACAGATCGACCGGCATCGTCCTTATGTCCTCCACGCCCGCAAGATCGGCGAGCATGTCCAGCCCGACAGACGGCTCAAGAAGGCTTTGCAACTGCTCGAACTTGTCGCTCGCTTCCTGCCTGGTCTTTCCGACGACGGGGAAAACTCCGGGCAGAATCTTGAGGTCATCCGCGGAGCGTCCGTATTTCGAGAGACGCCCCTTCAGATCGCTATAGAAGGCAACCGAGCCCGCCAATGTCTGCTGTGCTGTAAAAACCGCTTCTGCCGTTCGTGCCGCAAGCTCTTTGCCCGGCTCGGAGGAGCCCGCCTGGATGACGACAGGCCGTCCCTGAGGAGGTCGGGGAATATTCAGCGGTCCGCGCACCTGGAAGAAGGTGCCGCGGTGGTCAAGCGCGCGGACTTTGCCGGGATCGAAATAGATCCCGTTCTCCCGGTCGCGGCTGAAGGCGTCATCATCGGTACTATCCCACAGGCCGGTCACGACATCGACGAACTCTTCAGCTCGCCGATAACGATCGGCATGTGCAATGATGGCGTCGCGGCTGAAGTTGAAGGCGGCGCCCTGATCCGCAGAGGTGACGAGGTTCCACCCTGCCCGGCCATCCGAAAGATGATCGAGCGACGCAAACTGCCGCGCAAGGTTGTAGGGATCGGAGAAAGAGGTGGATGCCGTCGCCACCAAGCCGATCCGGCTCGTGACCGCCGACAAGGCCGATAGCAACGTGACGGGTTCGAAGGGATAGAACCCGGAATGAGCCTTGCGGCTCGCGGCCGCCGCATCGTTGATACGGGCGCTGACGCCATCTGCAAGGAAGACAGCATCGAACTTGGCATCTTCGGCGATGCGTGCGAATTGCGCAAAGTCCCGGAAGCGGGTGCTGTCGGATGCGCCTGGGTGGCGCCATGCGGCAACATGATGTCCCGTATACAGCAGGAAAGCACCGAGGCTCATTTGGCGGTCACGTCTAGGCATAAAAGTCTCCCTTCAAACGCGCTTGCGGCGCGCCATCAATGCAGGCCAAATTCATTCAGCAATTGTTCGCGCAGCCGCACGAAGCGCGGCTCGCTGCGGTTTCGCGGCCTTGGAAGATCGACCTCGATCTCGCGCGTCCGCCCGCCTTTGTCCTTGGGCAGGATCAGCACCCTGTCGGCCAAATAGACGGCTTCCTCGAGATCATGCGTAACGAGGATCATCGTCACCCGCTCTTCGCGCCAGATGCGCGCCAGCTCCTCCTGCATGGTGATTTTCGTCATCGCATCGAGCGCTCCGAACGGCTCGTCCAGCAGCAGGATCTCGGGCTTGACGGCAAGCGCCCGCGCGATGCCGACGCGTTGCGCCATGCCGCCCGAAAGCTGCGATGGCAGGGCATCGGCAAAGTCGCTGAGGCCGACAAGCTTGATGTAATGCCTGGCGCTTGCACGGGCTTCCGACTTGCCTAGCCCACGATTTTCCAGCGGAAAGGCGACATTGTCGAGCACGCTCAGCCAAGGCAGCAGCCGCGGTTCCTGAAAGATAACCGCCCGGTCGCGGCCAACACCGCGAACCGGCTGCCTGTCTATCAGAACCTCGCCGCGATCGGCATCCTCAAGCCCCGCAAGCACCCGAAGCAGCGTTGTCTTGCCCGACCCTGATGCACCGACGATCGCAAGACTTTCCCCAGCGCGAATGTGATTGCTGACGCCCTGAAGCACGTCGAGACGACGGCCCTTGATCGAATAGGATTTCGAGAGGTTTCGGATCGTGACTTCGCCACGGACTGCCGGTTCGGCGATGCTCATCGCTTATCTCCTCAGTTCGCGACTGCGAAGTTGGCAGGATTGTAGAGAATATCCCCGGCCTTGAGCTGGCCCGGCTGAAGAACGCCGCCGCGTGCCAGGATGTCGATCCAGAACTGCAGATCGCGGGTCACCGCCTTGCCACCTTCGCGCACACCGTAGCCGGTGAAATACTGGGCGATATCGGCATTCTCACCGCGCGAAGCGAGCACCTTTGCGATGACGGCTTTCGTCTCTTCGGGATGCAGGCGCGCATATTCGAGGGCCGCTTCGGATTTTTCGACGAAGACCTTGGCAGCCTGCGGATGCTCCTTGATCCAATCGCGGCGCAGAACGACGAAGCCGCCGGCGATTTCGCCGAGAACGTCGGTATCCCCGAAGACCTTCTGCAGCGGGCCATTCTTCAGGGCAGCGCCTTCGAAGGTCTTCTGCCAATAGCCGAACGCGGAGATATCAACCTGCTTCGAGCGAAGGACCTGCTCGAGCTGCGGGCCCGGCACGACGACGAGCTTTGCGGCATTCTCGGGAAGGCCGACCGAATGGAGCGCCTCACGGACCGTGTAGTCCAGATGCGCACCAAGCGTGTTGACGGCGATCGTCTTGCCGGCAAGATCCTTGATCGAATGGATCGGGCTTCCCTCAAGCGTGTAGAAAATGCTTTCCGTCGTCTTGTTGATGCCGTTCGAAGCATAGGCCGCGATGAAATCATTGCCGCTGGCGACCGAATTCAAAACGGCTGCCGTCGCAGCGCTGCCGAGCTCGACATCGCCGGAGGCGAGTGCAAAGAGCGATGCCGGACCGCCCTGCGCGTAACCGACATTCTTGAGCGTGATGCCGGTGCCGTTGAAGTAGCCCAGCGCATCCGCCAGCTCGTGGGCAGCAAGGCCACCCTGGCTGGCAAGGAACCGGATCGTCACCTGCTCCGGTTCGGCAGCAGCAGCGAAACTGGTGGAAGCGGCAAGAAAGAGGCCGGCGGTGAGCGCGAGGGCGTGACCGCCGGAACGGCGCAGAATGTGCATTACAATCTCCTGAGTTTTGGTGGATCAGCGCTTTGTCGGGCTGAGAAGCATGCGTTTCAGTTCTTGACCCTGGTCCAACGGCAAAGCCGGGCCTGCAGGCGTTCGAGGACGAAGTTCGCGGATAGCCCGAGCAGTGCCAGAAGCAGGATCGCGGCAAACATCATCGGGATCTGGAAGTTGTATTGCGCATTCATGACCTGGAAACCGACGCCGGAATTCGCGCCGATCATCTCCGCAGCAATCAAGAGCAGGAGGGCCGTCGTGGCGGAAAGGCGCAGCCCGACGAAAATCTGGGGCAATGCAGCCGGCAGCACGACGCGGCGGAAGATGGTCAACCGGCCGGCGCCATAAACGCGTGCCATTTCGAGGAGCTTGGGATCAACCTGCTTCACCCCGCCGATCGTCGACAGGAGGATCGGGAACAGCGTCGCCCAGAAAATGACGAAGATCTTCGACGCTTCGCCAAGCCCGAGCAGCAGAATGAAGACAGGATAGAGCGCAAGCGCAGAGGTCTGGCGAAAAAGCTGGAGGATCGGGTCGAGAGCGCGCTCGATGACGCGGATCTGCCCCATGAACAGCCCGAGCGGGATACCGACGGCAGCCGCCGCTCCGAAGGCGATACCGGCCCGTTGCAGGCTGATCAGGATATCATTCGAGAAGGTACCAGCGGCAATTCCGTTCCAGAGCGCCTGGACAATGATGCTGAGCGGCGGCAGGACGGCCTTGTTGGTCCAGCCCATTGACGGTGCGATCTGCCAGAAGACGGCGAATGCGATGAGAAGCCCCCAGCGTGAGAAGATGTTTCCGGTGAAAGACAGAAACTCTCTGCCTGCCCCTTCCCGCCAGAAAGCTCCGGCCTGAAAGCCCTGCAATACGGCTGGCTGGTCATCATTGATTGCCATCTGCATATCTCCTTGTTGGCTTTTTGCTATTCTGCGGCTTCAGACGCTGCGCTTGCCCAGCGGGTATGCGGGAAAGGAAGGCCAAGATTGCCGCGGAGCGTGTTTCCCTCGTAGGCGGTGCGGAACAGGCCTCTGCGCTGCAGCTCCGGGATCACCAGATCGACGAAGTCTGTCAGGCCAGTGGGCAGCCACGGCGGCAGGATGTTGAAGCCGTCCGCGCCTTCATTTTCGAACCATTCCTGAAGCGTGTCGGCAATCTGCACGGCCGAGCCGACGATCGTGTAGTGTCCCCTTGCCGAGGCGATCCACTGGTAAAGTTGCCGGATCGAGAAGTTGTTTTCGTCGGCGATGCGGCGGATCAAGTCCTGGCGGCTTTTCATCCCTTCCGTCGGCGGCGCTGGCGGGAGTGGGCCATCGAGATCGGCGCCGGCAAGATCAAGCTCGCCGCCACTCAAGGCGTTGATGAGCGCAAGACCGTCTTCCTCGATGATCAAGCTCGTCAGACGTTCGTATTTTTCGCGCGCTTCGGCTTCCGTCCGGCCGACAAATGGCGAGACGCCCGGCATGACCAGAACATGAGCTGGATTGCGTCCATGCGCCCGGGCACGGGCCTTGATGTCGCGATAGAACTCTTGCGCGGTATCGAGCTTCTGGTGGGCGGTGAAAATCACCTCGGCGGTAGCCGCGGCAAGGTCGCGGCCGTCGTCGGACTGGCCCGCCTGAACGATGACCGGGTGACCCTGCGAGGAGCGGCTGACATTCAGCGGTCCCTCGACCTTGAAATGCTCGCCGCGGTGATCTGTGCGATGCACCTTGTTCACGTCGAAATAGACACCGCTTTCGCGATCGCGGATGAAGGCATCGTCCTCGAAGCTTTCCCAGAGCTTCTTGACGACACTCACGTGCTCGGCTGCGCGGCGGTAGCGTGCGGCATGGGGAAGCTGCTGGTCCCGGTTGAAATTCCGGGCTGCTGCTTCCGTCGCTGTCGTGACGACGTTCCATCCCGCTCGTCCGCCGGAAATCAGATCAAGCGAGGCGAACTTGCGGGCCACCGAATATGGCTCTTCATAGGTCGTCGAAGCCGTGGCGATGAAGCCCAGATGCTTGGTAAACGGCGCAAGAGCGGAGAAAAGTGTCACGGGTTCAAATCCGACGACCCTTGCGTTTCCGCCTTCGATGCCGCCGCCAAAGGCAACCGCGAGCCCGTCAGCCAGGAAATAGGCATCGAACAGACCGCGCTCGGCTTCTTGCGCGAGCTTGATATGAAACTGGAGGTTGGTTGCGCCATCGACCGGCTGATCCGGGTGCCGCCACGAAGCAATATGCTGGCCACCGCCAGGTAGAAACGCGCCCAATCTGATCTGTCGTGCCACCGAATTCCTCCTCGGTTCCATTTGCGATGGCTAAGGATCGGCCGTCGGAAGCATCGGAACGCGACATAAAATTCGATGAAATCTAGAAATTTGATAGGCTATTAATTCCTTCGCGTTCCCACCCGCTAAATTATTTTTCTAATTTGCCGGACATATCGGTAAAGGCGGCGAGCCGAATAGCTTCGCGGAAGGCGCAGTTCTCCCGAAGCTATCTCTATCGGGTGCTGCCTCGGACGATCAATTCAGGCTCCAGGGCGATGTCCGATACATTCGGCAAACCATCGTTGATGGCAAGAAGCACGCGTGATGTTTGCCTGGCGTGGCTCAATGTCTCGGGCGGTGCCGAAACACGCCAGCCCGGCTAATTGGCAATCATGTCGGCGGCCTTCTCGGCGATCATAATGACAGGTGAATTGGTATTGCCCGACACAATCGTCGGCATGACAGACGCATCAACGACCCTCAGCCCCACAATCCCTCTGACACGCAATTCCTGATCCACGACTGCATGCTCATCGCTTCCCATCCTGCACGTTCCAACCGGATGAAAAATCGTCGTCGCTATATCGCCCGCTCTCTGGATCAGGTCTTCGTCACTCTGAAACTCTGCGCCCGGCAGCATCTCCTTGGGCGCGAAGCGCGACACTGCCTTGGCCTGCATCAGACTGCGGGCATGACGGATCGATCTCGCCGCAACGATACGGTCGCCGGCGGTCGAGAGATAGTTTGGCCTTATATCCGGAACTGCCGACGTGTCTGGCCTTGAGATATGGACCGTGCCGCGGCTTTCGGGGCGGAGGTTACACACAGAGACCGTGACGGCAGGGAAGCGATGCAGCGGCTCGCCGAGCCTGTCGGTGCTGAGCGGCTGAACGTGATACTCAAGATCCGCGGTTGCCAGCGACGGATCGCTTTTTGCGAAGATGCCGAGCTGGCTCGGGGCCATGGAAAGAGGGCCGGAGCGGCGCAGTGCATATTCCAACCCCATTCCCGCGCGGGAAAGAAGGTTGTGATAGAGCTGGTTCAGCGTTCTTGCGCCTTCGATACGGAAGACCGTGCGGATTTGCAGGTGGTCCTGCAGGTTTTCGCCGACGCCATCAAGCGGGTGAACCACATCGATTCCGGCCGATTGAAGAACACCGGGTCTGCCGATCCCGGAGAGCTCCAATATCTTCGGCGAGTTGATCGCGCCGGCGGAAAGGATGACCTCGCGGCAAGCTTGCGCATGATGCATTTTACCGTTCGACCGGAAGCGGACGCCGGTGACCCGCCGGCCGTCGAACTGGAGTTTTTCCGTTTCCGCCGCGGTCAGGACGCGGAGATTGGGGCGTCTCATGGCGGGCCGGAGGAAGGCCTTTGTGGTGTTCCAGCGCATCCCACCCCGCTGGTTGACCTCGAAATAACCGGAGCCCTCGTTGTCGCCCCCATTGAAATCATCCGTCTTTGGAATGCCGAGTTCCTCGGCCGCATCCCGAAAGGCATCGAGAACGGGCCATGAGAGGCGCTGACGCTCCACCCGCCATTCACCGCCCGCGCCGTGGATTTCGGAACTTCCCCGGTAGTTGTCTTCCGACTTGCGGAAATATGGAAGGACGTCGTCCCAGCCCCAACCGGCATTGCCCGCCTGACGCCACCCATCATAGTCGGCGGCCTGGCCGCGCATGTAGATCATTCCGTTGATCGAGGAGCAGCCGCCGAGAAGCTTGCCGCGCGGATAGGGAAGCGAACGCCCGTTGAGGCCAGTCTCCGGCATCGTCGTCATCATCCAATCCGTCCGCGGATTACCCATGCAGAAGAGGTATCCGATCGGAATATGGACCCAGTGGTAACGGTCACTTCCGCCCGCTTCCAGAAGCAGAACGCGATTGTTTGGATTGGCCGACAGCCGGTTTGCCAAGACACACCCTGCCGATCCAGCGCCAACAATTATGAAGTCATAGGTTCCTGCATCAACCGGCGTCTCATCTCTGTGCATGGTCAAGCCGCGGCCTCCGCCGAAGCAGGAGGGACTGCCGTCAGCCGCCGCCAAAGGGGCGCCATCGCCTCGGCGATGTCGGTGTAGAGCGCGTAGCGTCGTGCATAATGCGCTTCCAGCGTGGTGTCCGGCCGGTAGTGCCGCTCAACGCGGACCATTACTTCGGCACCTGCTTCAAAGTCTGCGAAAAGACCGACGCCGGTGCCGGCCGCGATCGCAGCGCCAAGTGCGCCGGTCTCACGCGAGCGGGCAACGGTGACGGGAACGCCAAGCACATCGGCGAAGATCTGTGGCCAGATGAGGCTTCGCGATCCACCCCCTGACAGCACCGCTTCGTTGAAGACTGCGCCTGCCTTCCGGATCGTCTCGATATGCTGACGGTGACCGAACGCGACACCTTCGAGCACGGCGCGCACCAGATGGCCTTTGCTATGCCAACCCGCAATGCCGTAGAATCCGGCGCGCGCATGGCCGTCCTGCTGAGCACCATAGAGATAGGGGTGGTAGAGCGGATCGTCTGCGGCCGGATCGATCGCCCCAGCCAGCGCGCAGCATGCGTCAAATGGCGAACTGGCCGCTGAGTGATCGCCCTCGAAGAACTCCTTGACCAGCCATTCGAGATTGGCAGCTGAGGTAGCACTGTTCTCCATCGCCATGTAGCGGGTGCGATCGAAGGTCGATGACATGAAGACCGGCCCGTCGAGGTCAGGACCGCCAATGATAACCTGATTGATACTCCAGGTACCTGCGATGATCGACGCACTGCCGGTGCGCGACACGCCAGAACCGAGGGCCGACGCGACCACATCGAACAGCCCGCCGACCACAGGCGTGCCCGTGGCAAGTCCCGTTTGCCGGGAGACTTCTTCAGTCACCGTACCGGCGATATCCGCACTTTCGATCAGCGGCGGCAGGAGATCCATGTGGTCACCAAGACCGTAGGCCTCCATTAGTGCGGCGTCATAGCGACGCTCGGCAAGATTGAGCAGGCCAGCTCCGGACATATCGGACACATCGCTGACACGACGGCCGGTCAGCCGGTTGACGACGAAATCCTTGGAGAGGAAAACCGTGCCGATACGATTGAACAGGTCCGGCCGGTGACGCTTCAGCCAGGCCAGCAAGGTTGGCGTCTGCGATGGCCAGGGACGCTGCCGGGCGATCGGATGTGTCCGATCGCCGACGCCTTGCGACTGCCATTCCTCCACTAGAGCAGCGGCTCGCGTATCGAGCGATTGGATGCCGAGCAGCGGCTCTCCGCCCCGATCCAGTGCATAGAGGCCGTTTCCATGACCGGCACAGCCGACGCCGGCAATATCCCCGGGTTCGATGGCGGCCTGCTCAATGCAGCGGCGAATGACCTTGCGGGCATTCGACCAGAGTTCGTCGAGCCCACGCTCTACGTGGCCGGGATGGGGCATGCGGCTGTGTCCCTCCGCGGATGCGGCGGCAATTTCATTGCCCTCCGTGTCGAAAATCACGGCCTTGATGACCGTGTTGCCGGCGTCCAGCCCCAGTAGATAACGTGCCATGCGGAACCCCTCCCAAGGTTCTTGTTCACTCTTAGCCGCGCTGATAAAGCTCGAAGGCATCTTCGCCGCCAGCATCGTCATGCACGATCGCCATCAATCCTCGAACAACCGCGCTGGGGTTGGCGTGCTGATAGATGTTGCGCCCATAGACCATGCCGACCGCGCCCTGCCGCATCAAGGCCGCCGATTTGCCAAAGACGGCACGAAGGTCTTCCTTGCCGCCGCCACGCACCAGCACCGGGCACCGCGCCGCCTCGACAACCCGGTGATAATCCTCGGCATTGGTCGTCGGGTCTGCCTTGACGATATCGGCTCCCATCTCACGGGCAAGGCGGGTCAGGGTGACGATCTTGTCGGCGTCACCGTCCACCATATAGCCGCCGGCCTTGTCGACCGGCTGCATCACCAGCGGTTCGATCATCAGCGGCATGCCGTATTTGTCGCAATCCGCACGGATGCGGGCGATGTTCTGGACACATTGGCGGAACAGATCCGGCTCATCCGGCAGCATGAACAGATTGACGACGACACAGGCCGCGTCCATCTCGATGGCGCCGATCAGAGGTTCCGCCTCGTTCTGCAGCACGGCCCACATGTGGCGGTGGCGCGTGCTGTTGTACGGATTGCCCATATCGACGCGCATGACCAGCGCCGGCTTGTCCTTGCCCGCAACATCCTGCAGCAGGTCGGCCTGGCCGTAATTCATCTGGATTGCATCGGGTGCCGCATCGACCAGAGCCTTGACCACCGTTTGCATGTCTTCCAAGCCGCTCAGAAACGACGGCTCGTTGCACACTCCATGATCGATCGCCACGTCCAGGCAACGGCCACCACCGAACAGTCTGTTCATCCGGACTTTGCTGTTGTTTCGCATTCCATGCTCCTTTGTTCATTCCGTTCGAAAAGTGTGCTTTCGGCAACGCCGTGACGTTCGCGCAAGAGGGTGAGAAAGCGGGCGCGTTCGGCCTCGCGCTGCGCCGGTGTCCAGGATCTCTCGGTTGCAAGAAGATCGAGCACGGCATCCACCATTTGCAGGGACAGGTTGCCGCTTATGGCAAGCGTCGTTCGCCTGAGAAGCACATCGTCCAGCCGTTCGACCGCTTCGTTGCGGATAAGGAAAAGCAGTTCGCGCGCCGAGTAGTCTGCATGCGGCATGCTTGCATCGGGCGCGGCTGCGATGAAGCTCGCGATCGCCTCCGCCTCTGTGCCGTAGCGAGAAAAAAGCGCTGCCATGCGCGCCGCGGGGAGCCCTTTTCCCGCCGCGGCTTCAGCGATCCAGGCTGCACGATCGAGTGGAAATCTCCGCCCGCCGCCGATTGCCCGGTCAGCGGTCGAGATCTGCCGCTGCCTGCCCAGCCGTTCCAGCGCGATGTCTGCTGCCAGTTCGCCGAAGGACCGGAACGTCGTCCATTTGCCGCCGATCATGCACACCACCGCCGCACCACCGTCATCGGCGTCGATGACCGTGCAGAAATGATCGCGTGGGATTCGGCCGGTGAAACTGTCCGTGCTCGCCGGCAGCGGCCGCACGCCGGAGAACTGAAAGCTGATCTCTTCCAGCCGGATCTCGATCCCCGGCAGGACGAAGGCAAGCGACTGGAGGATATAGTCGCGCTCGTCGGCCTCGCAGCGCACCGGTTCCGGGTCTTCGACGCGAATATCAGTGGAGCCGACCAGCACCTTGCCCAGATAGGGAAACAGGATGCAAATCCGGCCATCCTCGTTTTCGTAGTAGATCATGTGGCCGGCAAGCGCATCGTAGAGAGCCGTATTGTCGATGATGAGATGCGAGCCCTTGGTTCCTCCCATCAGAGGTGCCGGGCGGGCATCCGGCGTAAGGAGCGTGTTGTTGGTAATGTCGATCCATCCGCCCGTTGCGTTGATGATGAGTGACGGCTCGATCGCCACCGACCTGCCGTCGATACTGTCGCGGAGGGCATAGCCGCCGTCTTTCCCGGTGATCTCCGCGTAGTTCAATGCACGCGCCTGTGGTTGCGCCGACAATCCGTCTTCCAGCAGTTCGATGCCAAGCCGCTCCGGGTGGCTCACCCAGGCGTCGTAGTAAGTTGCGGAGCTTCGGATATCAGGATTGAGCGCCGGCCACCGGGCGAGAGTGGCCCGCCGGCTGCGAAACTGGTGGAACGGCATCATGGCCCGCTCGCGGATCAGGAAGTCATAGATGCTGAGCCCCGCCTTGATCGCAACAGCGCCGCGGCGGCTTGGCCGGCGGGTCAATCCCAGGAAGCGGACGATGCCGTTGCCGAGCCCCGAGAAGATATCGAAAACCGGCACGGTCGTCGGCAGAGGGGCAACATAGTGCGGGGCGTTGCGCAGCAGCCGGTCACGCTCCATCAGCGATTCCTGCACCAGCTTGAATTCGCCATTCTCCAGGTAGCGAAGGCCGCCATGCACCATGCGTGACAACGCCGCGCTCGCACCCGAGCAGTAGTCGTGCCTCTCGACGAGAAGCACATTGACGCCCTGCAGCGCCAACTCCCGGAAGACGCTGATGCCGTTGATACCGCCGCCAATGACACACACGTCCACTTTCGGGCTTTGGCGAAGCCCGTCCAACGTCTCTTCACGATTCATGATGGCGATCCGTTACCTGTCCATATCGGTCAGTTTCGCTGAGATGGCTGCGTCGATGGCCGACTGATCTTCCGCGTCCAGCCGTATGGTTCCGGCCCGGGCATTGTCGATCGCCTGTGCCGGATTGCGGGCGCCGCAAAGCGCGAAAGTGACGCCGGGCTGGGCAAGCGTCCAGGCGATGACCGTCTGCGCGATGCTGGCCCTGTGCTTGTCGGCGACCGGCCGGATGGCCGTGGCAAAAGCCAGCGCCTTCTCGCGGTTAGCCACAGAGAAACGCGGATTGTCCCGCCGTTGGTCATCCCCGGAAAAGACCCGCTCAGGCCCAATCGCGCCGGACAGTAGGCCAAGCGCCAGAGAAGAATAGCTCAGCGTCGCGATGCCGTTTGCGCCGGTCAGCGGCAACAGATCGGCCTCGATCTCCCTGTCGATGATGCTGAAACGCTCCTGGATGGCATCCAGGCCACCGGCGGAGATGTAAGCCTTGAGTTCGTCGGCGCTGACGTTGCTGGCGCCGATCGCGCGGATCTTGCCCGATGTTTTCAGGTCTTCGAGCGCCCGCATCGTTTCTTCGATCGGCGTCGTCGGGTCCTGCCAATGGGTGATGTAGAGGTCGATATAGTTGGTGCCGAGGCGGCGCAGGCTCTCTTCGACTTCATGGAAAATCGCATCCCGGCCGAGATAGCGGTGAACAGGCTTGCCGTCCTGATCGAAGAAATGCTTTCCCTTGTCCGTATGCCAGACCAGGCCGCACTTCGTTGCGATGACCGCCTTGTCGCGGCGGCCGGCGAGCGCCTTGCCAACGATTTCTTCCGACCGGCCGAGACCATAGGCCGGCGCCGTGTCAATCAAGGTCACACCGGCGTCGAGCGAGGCCTGGATCGCGGAGATCGATTCCGCCTCGTCCGTGCCGCCCCACATCCAGCCACCGATAGCCCAGGTGCCAAGGCCGACCGCCGAGGCGGCGACGCCCGAAGATCCGATTTCGCGTATCAATTGCTGCCCGCTCATGCGCGTCGTCCTTCCGAGCTTGCAAGCGCCAGAACGCGTGCACCGGTTGCCTCGTCGGTGACCAGCGTATCGAGATGGTGGCCGCGCATGACGCTGAGGATAGGACCCGCCTTGTTCGGCCCGCTTGCCACGCCGATCTTCGTCGGGATCGACGCGAATTCCGGCAGCGTCAGCGACACGAGAGAACGGTTGAGGCTGTAGTCGCAGATATCGCCTGCGTCATCGAGCAAGTGAGCAAGCAGTTCGCATGAGGCACCCGAGCGCTCGATCGCGGCGCGGTCGGTGCTGGAAGACGGATGGAGATCGTAATAGCTGGAGTCGTCGGAGAGGATCGAGCCGATGCCGACGATCGCCACCTTGGCCTCACGCGCCCTTTTGAAGACATCGGCAACCGAACGCATGTTGATCAGCATGCCGCGCTCGGCTGCGCTATCGGCAAAGAGAGGCGCGTGGATCTGGTATGACCGGCCACCCAGCCTATCCGCCATCATCGTCGAGACGTGGTTCACATCGGTATAGTGCTTGCCCTGCACACATCCCGTTGCCGGAATGACTTCGACGTCGAAACGGCGCGGCGCCTGAAGACCGGCAACGACAGCGCTGACGCCCTTGCCACCGGTGATGCATATCGTGTCCCCGTCGGCAATCTGCTCCAGAAGCAGAC
Source organism: Hyphomicrobiales bacterium (assembly GCA_900465675.1). Taxonomy (GTDB): domain Bacteria; phylum Pseudomonadota; class Alphaproteobacteria; order Rhizobiales; family Rhizobiaceae; genus Rhizobium. Next base: position 141,622 of record UBJR01000011.1, read on the forward strand.
GTGCTGCCGCCTCGCCAACCGCCTGCAAAGCCGTCTGCGGATTGTCGGAGACGGTCGGCACCACGATGGCACGGCTGATGCCGCCGAGCGCCAGAAGCTGTTCTTCCATGTCGACCAACGGCTCGACCGGCGATTTGATCTTGATTTCAACGAGGCCGAGCTGGCGCCCGCGCTTGATCAGCCGGTTGACGGTGGCATGCGAGATGCCAAGCCGGTCGGCGATTTGCGCCTGCGTCAGTCCTTCAAGAAAGTGCAGCACAAGAGCTTGATGCATCTGCCGCGCAATGACGATTTCTTCGCGCGGTGCGGCGGGAGATTTCGGTTTTGCAATCCGCATGTCAGATAGCCTTCCGCTTGTGAAGGAAATGGTCGATGGAAACCGCCGCCAGCAGAATGCAGCCCTTGATCATGTCCTGCCAGTAAACCGAGACATCGAGCAGGATCAGCGAGCTGGTGACGACCGAAAGAAGCGCAATGCCGAGGATAGCGCCCAGGATCGTCCCGGAACCGCCGCTGAGAGATGCACCGCCGATAACAGCTGCCGCGATGATGTTAAGCTCCATGCCGACGCCGAAGGTCGGGGTGGCCGCACCAAAGCGCGACATGTAGATGACGCCGGCGACACCTGACAGCGTGGCGCAGAGAACCGTCACCCAGAACTTCACCTGGTCTGTCTTGATCCCGGAATAGAGCGCTGCCTTTTCATTGCTGCCGGTATAGAAAACCTTGCGGAAGGCGGTCGCCCGGCGCAGCAGAAAATCGAAGATGGCAACGACCGCCACGAAGATCAGGATGACGTAAGGCACCCCGTAGAAGGTTCCCTGCCCGATCGCCTTGAACGACGGTGGCAGCGTGAACAGCGAGAGCGGCGTTCCCTTTGTGATGATCAGGCAGACCCCACGCACGATGACCATCGCCGCGAGTGATGTGATGAAATGGTTGAGCCCGATGATCGTGACAAAGAAACCCATCGCGCAACCGATCAGCGCGCTCGCGAGAATTCCGATCAGCGACGCGCTCCACGGATCGAGGCCCATGAGAAACAATGAGCCCGACAGCACCATCGAGAAACAGACGACGGACCCGACGGAAAGATCGATACCGCCGACGATCAGAAGGATGGTCATGCCGACCACAACGATGCCTTCCACCGAGAAGGACATCAGCATGGCCCTGAAATTGCCGAGCGTCAGAAAGTGTGGAGAGGCGAAACTCATGAGTACGCACAGTGCGAGAATGATGGCGATCAGCCCCGCCTCCCGCATCGTTCCGAATCTCTTCCAGGAAGAGGGCCGCTCCTTCGCCGCCGCCAATGCGTGATCTGTCATTGTTTGGTCTCCTGCCCCTGCTTTTTCTTCAGACGGCATGCTCTGATGCCCTTGTTGTGAAGTGTTGCCGCGTGCCGACACCGGAGGCCAGCCGCATGATCGCCTCTTCGGTCATCGCCTCGCCTTCGAGTTCGCCGGCAACCCGGCCTTCGTGGATGACGACCGCCCGGTCGCAAAGACCGAGCAGCTCGGGCAGCTCCGAGGTGATGACGACGATGCCGATCCCGGACCGCGCGAGATCGCGAAGCAGCCGGTGAATCTCGGACTTGGCGCCGACGTCGATACCGCGGGTCGGCTCATCCATGAGGATAACTTTCGGATCGACTGCCAGCTGCTTGGCGATCGCCACCTTCTGCTGGTTGCCGCCGGAAAGCGATGAGACCGGCATGTCGATGCCACCCATGCGGACGCCCAGGCGGCGCGCGAGATCCGTTGCCCGTTCTGCCTCCGCCTTCGTGTTCAGGAGCCCGAACCGCCCGGTCAGCGATTTCAGATCGAGAGCGGCGATATTCTGCGCGATCGACAGATCGAGGAAGACGCCAGAACCCTTGCGATCCTCCGACAGATAGACCACGCCCGCCCGAACCGCATCTGCATAGGATGCCGTCCGCAATGCCTTGCCTTCCAGCTTGACGTCGCCTTCGGTTACTGTGCGCAGGCCACAGATTCCTTCCGCGATCTCCGTCCGGCCGGAGCCGATCAGACCGCCGATCCCCAGGATTTCCCCCTTCCGCAGCTCGAAGCTGACATCATGGAAGCGCTTGCCGTCGCCGAGATCGCGGATGGACAAAATGGGCTCTCCCCCGCGCTCGGAAACAGGCTGCTTTTCGGGATAGAGCTGCGTGATTTCGCGGCCGACCATACGGCGTACAATGTCTTCCGACGTGATTTCGGACACGTTCTCCGTCGAAACATAACGTCCGTCGCGAAAGACGGTGACCCGGTCGCAGAGACTGAAGATCTCGGCCATGCGATGGCTGATATAGACGATCGATATGCCCTGGGCTTTCAGATCGTTGATGATGCCAAACAATACTTGCGCTTCAGCCTCGGTCAACGCCGCCGTCGGCTCGTCGAAGATCAGGACGCGGCAGTCGAGCGTCAGCGCCTTGGCGATCTCGACCAGCTGCTGGCTCGAGATCGGCAGATCGCAGACCTTCTGGCGGACGTCGATCGGAGCAAGGCGGTTCATCACCGCCTGCGCCTCGCGCTCCAGCCTGGCGAAATTCATGAAGGGCGAGCGGCGGCGGTTGGTTGCCGCCATGAACATGTTCTCGGCAACCGTCGCATCCGGGCAGAGCGCGATTTCCTGGTGAACGAGGCCGATACCCAGCGACTGGGCAAAGGCAGGGGAAGCGATCTTGACCGCTGCGCCATCGACAAGGATTTCTCCCTCATTCGGCTGCAATACGCCGGCGATGATGTTCATCAACGTCGATTTTCCCGCGCCATTCTCACCGCAGAGAGCATGAACCTCGCCCTTTTCAAGGGAAAACGTCACCTCTGTCAGGGCCTTGATCACGCCAAAGCGTTTGCTGACATTGCGTATCTCCAAGACCGGCGCGTGAACCATGACAATCTCCCTCCTTCCTGCTTTGCGTGGCTGCCCGGAATCTCCTCATCCCGGGCAGCCTTGCTGAAAGCTTATTCCTCGATACCCTTGGTACCACGGCGCTTCAGATACTTGTCCCAATAGAAATCATCGGCATTGGCAGCCGTCACGATCGACAGGCCGTTGTCGACGAAGGGAATGCTCATCGGGTTGAAGCCCGAACGCTTGGCATCGTTCATCGGATCGATCAGTTCGGGATGCTTGGCAAGCCAAAGCATCATGAAGCCCATGTAGCCCTGCATGCCCTGGTTCGGATTGATCGAACCGAACACTTCGCCTGCCTTGATCATGTCGAGAATATTGGCGTTGACGTCGGCGCACATCACCAGGATCTTGCCGCCGCTTTCCTTGTTGGCCTGAGCCGCACCGATTGCAGAGTTCGCTTCCGGCATGAAGACGGCGTTGAGGTTCGGATGTGCCTGAACCAGGCTCATCAGGCCCTGGTAGGCCTTGTTCGGATCCTGGTTCGAAGCAGCCCGGCCGACGAGCTTCATGTCCGGATATTTTTCATCCATGCGGGCGATGAAGGCGGCAATGCGCTTGTCGTGGTTGTCCTGCCCGGGATTTTCCAGAACCGCATACTCGCCCTTGCCACCCAGTTTCTCGGCAATCGCATCGGCGGCATAGGTGCCTTCGCGCGTGTTGTCCGAGGTGATGAAGGAAATGCGCTTGGAAAGCGGTGAATCCGCCGCGAAGGTGACAACGGCCGTGCCCTGGTCGATCGCCCGGTTGATCGGCTCGATGAAGGGGTCGGAATTCATCGGGTGAACGAGAATTCCGGCTGGGTTCTGAGCCAGAGCCTGATCGAAGGTCGCGATCTGCTTGTTGACGTCATATTCCGGTGTGCCGGTATAGGCGGTCTCGCAACCAAGCTGCTGACCTGCCTGCTTGAACATTTCATAGACCGGAAACCAGTATTCGACGCCCGAAACCATAACGTTCATGACGTATTTTTCGCCCGGCTTGCAACGAAACGGGTTATCCGTTTCCGCTGCCGATGCCGCAGTGCTCAATGTCGCGGCAGCCAAAAGGGCTATCGCAGTCGTTCCTAGAAAATTGCGCAAAGTTCCTCCTCGAGGCCGAAGCCCCTCCCAAAAAGCCGATGGCGCGCTTGCGCCTTTTTAGTGAAACCGGATTTCCTCCTCGAACGCCGGTAATGTCAGTTAGCTTGAGGCAATGAGTACTGTCAATATAATTCACGCAATGAAATATATTTCATAAAGAAGCCGAGAAGTGAGGCCTTAAACCGTGGAATGTTTTGGTGGACAAGTATTCCGCGCTTGATCACAGCTTGCCGCATCAGCCGGCCGAAGCAACTCTTCGGGCAAAGGGCAGACACAGCATCGCGCACGCCGTAAGAACGGCCATGACCATCCATGCCTCGTTGAGGGCCAGAACGGTTGCCGCGGTTTGCACAAGCGGGTCGATCGCCGCCATCGTCTCCTCGCTCAGCGGTCCTTTTTGATCGGCGATCATTTGCATTGGAATTCCGGCGAATGCCGCGGCCTTTACATCCCCAGCCTGCAGCCGCACCAAAAGCGCCTGCCCCAGCGGATCCGACCGGGTATAGATGATCGTGTCGGTTAGGGCGATGCCGATGGCACCGCCGAGGTTGCGCATCAGGTTGAAGAGCCCGCTCGCATCCGGGACCCGGTCTGGTGGCAGCGTTCCGAGCGCCAGGCGCGTTGGCGGCAGAAGGCAAAACATGATCGCGGCGCCGCGGACAACCTGCGGCCAGAACATCGCATCGTAATCGGAACGTGGATCCTGGAAGGCACTCATGGCGATACCCGCCGCAAACAGCGCAAAGCCGAAGGCAGATAACAGCCTGGCATCCACGCGCTTTTCCAGCGCCACGGCGATCGGTGCCGTCGCAAGCTGGGTTATCCCGGTGACAAGCATGGCCATGCCGATCTCCAGGGCGTTATGTCCGCGGACAAAAGCCAGAAAGACCGGCATCAGATAGACCGATCCGAACAGGCCGATGCCGAGGATGAAGCTGAGGATCGATCCCGCCAGGAAGTTCCGGTCGCGGAAATTGTTGAGGTTCACCAGCGGCCGCGACCGGCGCAACGTCCGCGCGGCGAAGGCAAATCCCGATCCGATCGACAAGATGAGAAGCGAGATGACGTAGAGCGACCCCCAGCCGCTGGTCGGAGCCTCCTTCAAGGCGATTTCCAGTGATGCGAGGCTCGCCGCCATCAGCATAAGCGCTGATATGTCAAGGTTTCGGAGCTCGGAAATGTCGCCGGTTTCCCGCGGCAGCGATCGCGCGGCAACCAGTGCCGCGAGGATGCCAGGGATGACGTTGACCAGAAACAGCCAGTGCCACGAATAGGTCTCTGTCAGCCAGCCGCCGACGATAGGCCCGACCGTCGGCGCGAGAACCGCGAGGACGCCGGCAATAGTCGTCGCAATTGTCTGCCGCTCCGCGGGGAAAAGGATGAAGACCGCCGAGAATACCGAGGGGATCAATGTGCCGCCGGAGAAGCCCTGAAGAACGCGCCAGGCAACGAGGCCGTCAAAACTGCCGCTCGTGGCGCAGCCGGCCGACGCGACAACAAAGAGGCTCAGGGAGGCGACGAACAGCCACCGCATGCTGAGGAGGCGCGTCAGAAAACCGGTCAGGGGTATCGCGACCACTTCAGCGATCAGGTAGGCGGTCTGTATCCAGCTCATCTGGTCCGGGTCGATTGCCAACGCTGACTGGATTGTCGGCAGCGAAGTCGCAACGACTTGAACGTCGAGGATGGCCATGAACATGCCTATGCACATCGCCAGAAAGCCGGTCCACACGAGCACGGGCTTCGAACTGGCGTCTGCAACATCAGGCATTGTCTGGCCCTCCAGAGAGCCGCGTTATCGATCCGATTGGCGCACCGTCAGCGTCACGGCATTGGCAATCGAAAACAAGAGGGCATCGAGCCGCAGATCCGAAGGCGAGGACGAACCTCTCCTGCCACAATGGCATGGCCCTATACGCGCCGATAGCTAGCGGATGAAACGATCATCCCAGGCCCCAGCCTTGCATGTCCGGGCCAATGACACTAGGTCATCATCAAAGGGGCATCGCCAGATGATATTGTTGATCGTTGCCGTCGTTGTATTTGTTGTTTTCTTCTTTCTGTTTCCCCGGCCTGCATTATTTGCTCTTGCGGTCTTCATTGTCGCCGGCGGGGGCATTGCCGCATATTTTTACTCCCAACAGTCCGGTCGCGATGACATGGCAAGGCTCGTGGTGGGCAAGAGTTCAACGCGCGGCTGTGAGACAGCGGACAAGCCGGTTTTCGTCGAACTTTCCAACGGATCGGACCGCGCGATCAACACGGTGCGTTTTCGCCTGATCGCCAAACGTCCAGGTTTCAGCATCGAAACCTACTCGGACTACCTGTCCAGCTACAAGATCATCGGACCGCATGAGACCTACGGCACGTGCTGGGCGCTCAATTCGTATCGCGGCCTTCAAACCCTGCCTGGCAACCCGTCGCCGGGCGACCTGGATTGGTCGGTCGAAATCTCATCCGTCGAATTCGCCGGGGACAATTGACGCCGCCGGCGGGCGAGCTTCCGCCGCCTGCGTTACCACCGCCCTATCCAGCGATCTCCGCAATCGCATCGAATAGCGCCATATTCATCTGCTTCAGGCCATCATCCACCGGATTCGGCTGTGACGAGAATTTGACGATCACGAGGTCTGCGCGCGGGTTGACGAAGAGCCATTGGCCGTGGATGCCGAGTGCGAAGAAGGCGCCGTCGGCGTTGCCGGTCTGGTACCATTGGTTCCGGTAGGAGCCGGAGGGGAGCCAGGGGGCGAAGTTGCCGGTTGTCCAGGCATGACGGCTGCCGCCGGTCGTGGTGTAGCGGATCCAGTCCGCGGGAATGATCTGTTTTCCGTCGCGTGCGCCGCCGCGGCGGATCAGATCGCCAAGACGGTCGAAGTCGCGCGCGGACAGGAACAGGCCGCCGCCGGCGCGCGCCGTGCCTTCCAGGTCGACGGTGATCCGGGCATGGGTCCGCTCAGCGGCACCATCGTGTTAGATAGCGAAGCCCTTACCAGGACAGGCTCCGTCATTCAGTCGTTCTTCGATAAGAGCGGGAGGCGAAGGCTTCGTTGATGCGCTCTACTTCACCGTCGTGACCGTGACGGCGGCGGGGTTTGGAGACATCACGACGCCGAAATCCTGAATATACCGGACGAAGGGTCGTGAGGAATGCCGCTCACTATGCTCGGCGCTTCATCTTTTTGTTCGGAACGTGCATAATGTCATGAAATACTTTCCGTTAGAACGAGACAATTCATGCGCCGCCAAGCCAATCCGCTCGCCACAAAACCAATTTCCGCGACAAAACCGGTCAATTGGCGCCCGAGCCTAGCAAAGCAAAAGGGCGAGACGAAGCATTCGGCTCTGACCGAGCGTATCATCGCCGATATCGATTCCGGCCTTCTCAAGCCGATGGATCGGATGCCGACACATCGCGATCTGGCGCGCGAAATCGGGCTGTCGGTCCAGACCGTCAGCCTCTCCTACAAGGAAGCAGAAAGGCTCGGCTATCTCAGTGGCGAGATCGGCCGTGGCACCTTCGTCAGGCCGCGCGTGACCGACCGCGCAGGCCGGATGATGCTCGACCACAGCGAAAACGAAGTGCTAGACCTTTCCATCATCCGCGCCGTCTATCTAGACGCGCATGAGGACGCTTCCCGCGAAATCTTCCGCGAGCTCGCAGACAGCGATATCGCCAGCTTCATGCGGCCCTGCCGTCCGATCGCCGGGCTCGACCGCCATCGCGAGACAGCGCAGCTCTGGCTGCGGCCGATGGGCGTCAGCGCCGGCGCCGAGCGCATCCTGGTGACCAACGGAGCGGCGCATAGCATCTTCCTTGCGCTCAGCTGCATCATCCGCTCCGGCGATGTCGTGCTGTGCGAAAATCTCACCGATCACGGCATCATCGGCCTGTCCAATATCCTCGGCTTCAGCCTGAAGGGATTGCCCACCGATGCTGAAGGAATTTTGCCCGATGCCCTGGAAGCCGCCTGCGCCGCGGGTAGCGTACGGGCCTTGGTCCTCATTCCGACGCTTAACAATCCGACCAGCCACGTTGCCGGCGCGGCGCGCAGGCGCGCGATCGCCGAGATCGCCCAGCGTTACGGCGTCTTCGTCGTCGAAGATGAGGTCTACAGGCTGATGATCGAGGAGGACCTGCCCTCGATCAGCGAGCTGCTGCCTGACCTCGGTTTCTTCGCCACAAGCTTCACCAAGACGGTGCTGACGGGCCTCAGGGTCGGATATCTCGTCGTCCCACCCGCCTATTCCATCCGCGCGGCCTCCATTCTGCGCGTGTCGAGCTGGAGCGGCACCTACCTGACCGCCGAAATCGCCACGCGCTGGGTCGAGAACGGCACGGCGCAGCATTTGCTGACAATACAGCGGGAGGAAGCACGCGCGCGCCAAACCATCGCCGCCGAAATCCTCGGCGCCCATTTCGCATCCAGCCACCCGCTGTCACTCTGCGCCTGGCTGAAAGTGCCTGAACATTGGACCGAGGACGGCCTGGTGCGCTCCCTCGCCAACCAGAAGGTCGCTGTCACGCCATCGGAGCCTTTCATTGCAGGCCCCGGCCACGGCGGCGGCATCCGCATCTGCCTTGGCGGACGAATGAGCCACAAGAGCCTCAGGAAGGCGCTGGCGACCGTGCGGCAGGCCTTCGAGCAGCTGCCGCCCGTCTATGACGTTGGTTCCATCGGCTGACGTCCGGCTCTTGGCACAATCATTGAATCATTACAATATAATAATTGACATGATTTTACTTCGCTCTCAACATGACAATCATGAAGAGCGAGACACTGCCGAGATCAACAGACGACGAGACGCTGCCGGTTAGCCTGGCTGATATCGAGCGCGCTGCCGCCCGCATCCGGGACCGCGTGACGCGCACGCCGCTCGTTCACTCCGCTGCACTCTCCAGGCATGCCGGGCAACCCGTTCATCTGAAGCTCGAGACACGCCAGCCGATCGGCGCCTTCAAGCTGCGCGGCGCGACGAACGCCATCCTCTCGCTCGATCTGGCCGCACGCGAGCGTGGTCTCGTCACCGCCTCGACCGGCAATCACGGCCGGGCAGTCGCCTTTGCAGCGCGCGCGCTTGGCATCCCGGCAACGATCTGCATGTCGTCGCTGGTGCCCGCCAACAAGGTCGAAGCCATAAAGGCGCTGGGTGCGGACATCCGCATTGTCGGCGTCTCGCAGGACGATGCGCAGGACGAGGTCGAGCGGCTCATCGCAAGCCATGGACTGACGCCGATCCCGCCGTTCGACCATGCCGACGTCGTTGCCGGCCAAGGCACGATCGGCCTCGAGATCGTCGAGGACCTGCCGGATCTCTCGACCATTCTCATCCCTCTTTCCGGCGGCGGGCTGGCGGCTGGCATTTCTGTCGCGGTCAAGTCGCTGAAGCCTCGGGTGCGGATCATCGGCATCTCGATGGAGCGCGGCGCGGCGATGCATGCATCGATCGCCGCCGGCAGACCTGTTGCCGTGCGCGAGGAAGAGACGCTGGCGGATTCGCTGGGTGGCGGTATCGGCCTCTCGAACCGCGTGACCTTCCAGCTGTGCCGCGACCTGCTCGACGAGGTCGTACTGCTGACCGAAGACGAGATCGCAATGGGCATTCGCCATGCCGCGCGCGAAGAAGGCGAGACGGTCGAGGGTGCCGGTGCCATTGGCATCGCCGCCATCCTTGCAGGCAAGGTCGCGCTCTCCGGCACCACGGCCCTGATCATCTCTGGCGGCAATATCGACGCCGGGGTTCACCAGAAGATCATCGCGGGAGGCGCCGCATGAGCCGTATTCGGATCCTGACGGAAAGAGACCTGCGTGCCGTCGTCAGCCTCGATCTTTCCGCTGTCGACTGCGTCGAGCAGGCGTTTCTGGCGCTGGCGACCCAGCCGGTTGCGATGCCGCCGATTCTGCGTCTCGACATTCCCGAGTTCCGCGGCGAAGTGGACGTCAAGACGGCCTATGTGCCAGGCTTTGACGGCTTCGCGATCAAGGTGAGCCCCGGCTTCTTCGACAATCCGAAGCTTGGCCTTCCCAGCCTCAACGGCTTGATGATCCTGTTCAGCGCCAAGACGGGCTTGGTGGAAGCACTTCTTCTCGACAATGGCTACCTGACCGATGTGCGCACCGCGGCGGCCGGTGCCGTTTCCGCCCGCCATCTGGCGCGAGACGATGCCTCCGTCGCCACGATCTTCGGCGCCGGCATGCAGGCGCAGTTGCAGCTTGCGGCGCTGATGCTGGTGCGGCCCATCAGATCGGCGCGCATCTGGGCGCGTGATCACGCAAAAGCAGAGAAGCTGGCCGCAGACTGCGCACGGCAATACGGGATCGACGTTGCCGCCGTTGCCGATCCGCGCGAGGCCATACGCGGCAGCGACATCATCGTCACCACGACGCCCGCCGAGAAGCCCGTCCTGATGGCCGAGTGGCTCGAACCCGGCCAGCATCTGACGGCGATGGGATCGGATTCCGGACACAAGAACGAGATCGATCCGGCCGTCTTCGCCCGCACCACCTACATTGCTGACCGGCTGTCGCAGACATGCATTCTCGGCGAGTTGCACCACGCCATCAAAGCCGGTTTTGCCACATCGGAACAGCAATTCGCCGAACTCGGAGCTGTGATCGCCGGCAAGGCAAAGGGCCGCGTAAGTGCCGAAGGCATAACCTTCGCCGACCTGACGGGGACCGGCGTGCAGGACACCGCGATCGCCAATCTGGCCGTCAGCCGCGCCGTCGCGGCAGATAGCGGCCAGACAATCGAAAACAAAAGAGAAATGGGAGATGCCGCGTGAGTGTGACGCTGAACTTTACGCGTGCGGAATATGCCGAGCGCCTGTCCAAGACCCGTAATGCGATGGAAAAGGCCGGGATCGATATGCTTGTCGTTACCGACCCGTCGAACATGCACTGGCTCACCGGCTACGACGGCTGGTCCTTCTATGTGCATCAATGCGTTCTCGTGCCGCCATCAGGCGAGCCGATCTGGTACGGCCGCAAGCAGGACGCCAACGGCGCCAAGCGCACCGCTTACCTCCATCACCACAACATCGTCGGCTATCCCGATCATTATGTGCAGTCGACCGAACGGCACCCGATGGATCTGCTCTCGCAGATCATCGACGAGCGCAAATGGTCGGGCCTCACGGTCGGCGTAGAAATGGACAACTACTACTTCTCTGCGGCTGCCTACGCCTCGCTGCAGAAGAACCTGCCGAATGCCCGCTTCAAGGATGCCGCAGGCATCGTCAACTGGCAGCGCGCCGTCAAGAGCCCGACCGAACTCGACTACATGCGAAAGGCCGGCAAGATTGTCGAACTTATGCACAAGCGCATCGTCGAGGTGGTCGAGCCTGGCATGCGCAAATGCGATCTCGTTGCCGAAATCTATGACGCGGGCATCCGGGGAACGCCGGAGTTCGGCGGCGACTATCCGGCAATCGTGCCGCTTCTGCCATCAGGCGCCGACGCTTCCGCGCCGCACCTGACCTGGGACGACAAGCCGATGCTCTCAGGCGAAGGCACCTTCTTCGAAATCGCAGGCGCATACAGGCGCTATCACTGCCCGTTGTCGCGCACTGTCTTCCTCGGCAAGCCGACGCAAGCCTTTCTCGATGCCGAGAAGGCGACGCTGGAAGGCATGGAAGCTGGTCTTGCGGCTGCCAAGCCTGGCAACACCTGCGAAGATATCGCCAACGCCTTCTTCGCCGTCCTGAAGAAATACGGGATCATCAAGGACAACCGCACCGGCTATCCGATCGGGCTTTCCTACCCGCCAGATTGGGGCGAGCGCACCATGAGCCTGCGCCCCGGCGACCGCACCGAGCTGAAGTCCGGCATGACCTTCCATTTCATGACCGGCCTCTGGCTGGAAGATATGGGGCTTGAGATCACCGAGAGTATAGCGATCACCGAGACCGGCGTGGAATGCCTGTCGAACGTGCCGCGCCAACTGTTCGTGAAGGGCTGAGGCGATGCCGACCAGCGCTGCGCTCCGTCCCTCGCCGATTACGCCCTCCGTCGATTTCGACGCAAAGGGCGTGCAGCACGGACATCTGCGCCTGCCCTATAGCCGTGATGACAGCGCCTGGGGCTCGGTGATGATCCCGATCTGCGTCATCGCCAATGGCAAAGGCCCGACGGCACTTCTGACCGGCGCCAACCATGGCGACGAGTATGAAGGGCCGGCGGCACTCTTCGAACTGGCGCAGACCCTGGATCCTTCCGAAGTGAATGGTCGCATCATCATCGTTCCGGCGCTCAACTATCCAGCCTTTCGCGCCGGAACGCGGACGTCGCCCATCGATCGGGGAAACCTGAACCGCAGCTTTCCAGGCCGCCCAGATGGCACGGTGACCGAGAAGATCGCCGATTACGTCACGCGACATCTGCTCCCGCTCGCCGATATCGTTCTCGATTTCCACTCGGGCGGCAGGACATTGGACTTCCTGCCCTATACCGCCGCGCACGAACTCCCGGACAAGGATCAGGAGGCGCGCTGCTTTAATGCCGTCGCCGCCTTCGCTGCCCCCTTCTCCATGAGGATGCTGGAGATCGACGCTGTCGGCATGCTCGACACAACGGTCGAAGAGATGGGCAAGACCTTCGTTACCACCGAACTCGGCGGCGCCGGGACGGCCACGGCACGCTCGATCGGGATTGCGCGCCGGGGCAGCCTCAATCTTTTGCGGCATGCCGGGATCCTTTCGGGTGAACCGAATGTCACGCCCACTCGTTGGTTGGATATGCCATCGAGCGATTGCTTCACCTTTGCCGAGGATGAGGGACTGATCGCCTTCGCTGTAGATCTCGGTGATCCCGTGAGAAACGGCGAGGTCATTGCCCGCGTCTATCCGGCCGGCAAGACCGGCCTCGCACCGATCGAGTACCGCGCCGCCATGGATGGCGTGCTCGCGGCTCGCCACGTACCCGGCCTGATAAAGGCCGGCGACTGCCTTTCCGTGATCGCCACGGTCACGGGAGAGACATAACCAAGAGAAACCGACGCGAGATCCGAAAACGGACCGCAAACCATAACCAGAGGAGAATTCGCATGCCTATCAAGACGATCGCCGGCCTTTCCGCCCTTGCCCTGATCCTGGGCGTAACATCTGCCAGCGCCCTGACGCTCGCAGAGGTCAAGGAGCAGGGCTATATCCGCGCTGCCACGGCCAACGAAGTGCCCTATTCCTACATGCAGCCCGACGGCACCTCTGCCGGTATCGGCCCGGATGTCGCCAGCGCCGTGCTGAAATCCATGGGGATTGCCGAGATCAACTGGACGGTGACGCCGTTCGGTACGCTGATCCCCGGCCTCAAGGCCAAGCGCTTCGATTTTGCCGCCGCCGAGCAGAATATCTCGCCGGAACGCTGCAAGCAGGTTGCCTTCACCGAGCCGAACTCCTCCTATGGCGAAGGCCTGCTCGTCAAGAAGGGCAATCCAAAGGGCTTGAAGACCTATGCCGATATCGCCAAAGACCCGTCGCTGACGGTTGCCGTCGTTTCGGGCGCCAACAATGTCGACTTCCTGCGCGCCGTCGGCGTCAAGGATGAGCAGATCGTCTTCATTCCGGCCAATGCCGACGCGATCCCGACCGTTCAAAGCCGCACCGACGCCTATGCAGCGACGGAATTGACTGTCGCGGCACTGGCAAAGGGCCAGGCACAGGTCGAGCAGGCCGCGCCGTTCGAGGATCCGATCGTCAAGGAGGCGCCGGTCCGCAATTATGGCGGCTTTGCCTTCCGCCCCGAGGACAAGGAACTGCGCGATGCCTTCAACGCCGCTCTTGTCGAGTTCCGCAAGACGGATGAGTACAAGGCGATCCTGACCAAGTACGGTGTATCCGAACAGAGCATCGCTGCGGCGGCGGGCAAGAAGGTCGAAGACCTCTGCGCCGGCAAGTAACGGCAAAAGGCGCTCGATCACCGCTGATCGGGCGCCACTCCTAAGGACCAGGAGACTTCCGCATGAACTGGACAGCCTACCTGCCGATGATCTGGCACGGTGCGATGATCACGATGACGATCACGCTGGCCTCGATCGCCGTCGGCGCGGTGCTTGCCTTCGTTTTCGGCATCCTGCGCGTCGAGGGCGGACCGGTGCTGAGGACCGTCGCGCTCTGCTACACCGAGCTTTTTCGCGGCACCTCGCTCTTCGTCCAGCTTTTCTGGTTCTATTACGCATTGCCGCTTGTCGGGCTGAGCTTCGATCCGATCACCACCGGAATTTTAGTGCTGGCGGCACATGCCGGCGGCTACGGTGCCGAGATCGTCCGCGGCGCGCTGACATCCGTGTCGGTGCAACAGCAGGAGGCCGCCCGCGCCCTGAATTTCAGCCGTTTCCAGACGCTGTTTCGCATCTCGCTGCCGCAGGCGATCGTCGAGATGATGCCGGCTTTCGGCAATCTGGCGATCGAGACGCTGAAGCTCTCCTCGCTCGTATCGCTGATCTCGATTGCCGATCTCACCTTCGCGGCACAATCGATCCGCAACATCACGCTGGATAGCGCCAGCATCTATTCGATCACGCTGGTCTGCTACTTCGCCATGTCATTGGTGTTGATGGTGGCGATCCGCGTGATCGAGCGTTTCGTGCGGCGCGGCCATGCCTTCCCGCCGATGTCCCGCCCGTGAGGATTTGATCACATGATGTACGGATATGAATGGGATACGACGACGTGGCTCACCTTTACGAGCTCGATCCTGCCCATCATCCTGATCGGCCTGACGGTCACGTTGAAGGCGGCGGCCGCCGGCTTTGCCATCGCGCTCGTGCTTGGTCTCGTCTTCGCGCTGCTGCGCCGCAGCCGCGTGGTGGCGATCTCCTGGACAACGGCCTTCATCGTCGAGTTCCTGCGCGACACGCCGCTGCTCGTGCAGCTGTTCTTTCTCTATTACGTGCTGCCCGATTTCGGCGTCGTACTACCCGCCTTTCTCACCGGCGCGCTGGCGCTCGGTCTGCAATATGCGGCCTATACCTCGGAGGTCTATCGAGGCGGGATCGAGGCTGTACCCCGCGGCCAGTGGGAAGCGGCAACGGCGCTCAATCTGACGCGCATGCAGGCCTATCGAGACATCATCATCCCGCAGGCCATCCCGCGCATTGTTCCTGCGATGGGCAACTATCTCGTTGCCATGATCAAGGAAACGCCGGTTCTGTCTGTTGTCACCGTTATGGAAATGATGGGCCTCGCCAACATGATCGGCGAGCGCACCTTCGAATATCTCGTCCCGCTGACCCTTGTCGGCCTGATCTTCCTTCTCCTGACGCTGATCTGCTCGGCCGGTCTCCACCGATTACAGAAAGCTCTTCCGAAAGCAGGAATCCCCTTGCGATGACCGAAAACAACAATCCGCCCATCATCGAATTTTCCAATGTCGCGAAGCGCTTCGGTCCCCTGACGGTCCTCGACGGCTTCAACTTCAGCGTCATGCAGGGCGAGAAGGTGACACTGATCGGCCCATCCGGTTCGGGCAAATCGACCGTGCTGCGCATCCTCATGACACTCGAGCCCTTTCAGGACGGCAAGCTGACGTTACAGGGCCTGTCCTATCACGAACCGCACGGCAAGGGTCCATTCAAGGCCTCAGAAAGCCATCTGCGCCAGATCCGGAACCATGTCGGCATGGTGTTCCAGAGCTTCAACCTGTTTCCCCACATGACCGTTCTGCGCAATGTCGTCGAGGCGCCCCTCCGGGTACTCGGCATCGCGCGGGCCGAGGCCGAGGCGCGTGCGCTCAAGCTGCTCGATATGGTGGGGCTGGCCGACAAGAAGGATTTCTATCCCTCCCAGCTCTCCGGCGGCCAGCAGCAGCGCGTGGCAATCGCCCGTGCGCTGGCGATGCGCCCACGGGTGCTTCTCTTCGATGAGCCGACCTCGGCGCTCGATCCTCAGCTGGTCGGCGAAGTGCTTTCGGTGATCCGCGGCCTGGCGCACGAGCATGACCTGACCATGCTGCTCGTCACCCACGAGATGCGCTTCGCCCGGGAAGTCTCGGACCGCGTCTGCTTCTTCGACAAGGGACGTATCTGCGAACAGGGCGCACCCGACGAGATATTCGGCACGCCACGCGAAGAGCGCACGCGGGAGTTTCTCTCGTCGGTTTTGGCGTAGATCCCGCTTCCGACGCTTGCTCCGCTTCAGGAAACGAATAACGGAAGCGGAGCACAGCGCTTCCAAGAGCCGCACCACGCCGGGCAACGGACTGGGTCTCAGCCTCGTAAGAGCCATCGCCGATCTGCATTCTGCCCATATAGACCTCGCAGATGACGCACCTGGATTGGCGGTCAACGTCTGCTTTGATGCCGCGGCATGGGCAGCCTGATTGCGCTGCGTTCTTCTGCAAATAGTCATGAAACCGACATTCAGGTGTCCGTCAGGAAATCACTCCATCTGCCTCGTAGCGAGCGATTTGCGAGGCAAAAATGAAGAACCGGACCAAACTCTCCATTGCATTCGGGATGGCTTTCTCGGTCGCGGGAGCTCTGGGCGGCTACGCGGTCTACCTCCAGGTCGTCGGCAACTTTCACACTGTCATCGAGGGGCAGCTCTACCGCTCTGCACAGCCGACGCCTTCGCAGCTTGATACCTATGTGAAGGAACACGGCATCAAGACCATTATCAATTTGCGTGGAGAGAAGCAGAACGCGGCCTGGTATCAGGCGGAAATCCAAACAGCCCAGGAACTCGGCGTCGAACATGTCGATTTCGGAATGTCGGCTTCGAAAAAACTTGCGCCGACACGCGCCGACGAGATCGTGGCAATTATGGCTGCCGCGCCGAAACCGATCCTGATTCACTGCCAATCGGGATCCGATCGAACCGGATTGATCTCCGCGATCTATACGAGCCGGATCGCTGGCGAAGGCGAAAGCAAGGCCGAGGGCCAACTTTCATTTTATTACGGTCACGTCGCCATTCCGTTGATCTCGGCGGCCTGGCCAATGGACGTCAGCTGGGAAGATTTGGAAGAGCACTTCGAACAGAAGGGCTGATCAGGCCCCGATGGCTCCCGGGAGGGGCGCCAATGCATCCTAAAACGTCTGCGCGACATAGCCAGCGGTCGCCTAGGGCAGGGTAATCGACAGCGGGAATGCAACGGTTGCTGCCAGTCCTCCACCTTCTCTCTGCTTGAGATGAAGCTTGCCGCCGAAGAGCCCGACGAGCTCCTGTGCTATCGAGAGGCCGAAACCGTGTCCGGGCACAGTCTCATCCAGCCGCACGCCAGGTGAGACCGCCTCGGCCAGACGGCCAGCGTCGATGCCCGGCCCATCATCCTCGACAGTCAAGAGCAGCATTTTCCCTTCGCGCACGCCCTTCACAACGATGGATGTCGCCGCCCATTTGAAGGCATTGTCGATGATGGCACCCATCACCTCGTCGACGTCCTCTGGCGAGCAGTTGACGACAACGTCGTCGATGACGCCATTGGCGACCGCGAGTTTGCGATCGACGTAGATCGCCGACATGACCTGAAGCAGGTCATTCACCCTGGGCCGCACCTCGGTTTCAAAGCCCAAACCACCTCCGGCGGCAACGGCTCTGGCACTTCCGAGATGATGCCGAATCTTCCGGTCGATACGCTCGACAAGCTGACGCGCCTCTCGGCCTGGATCGTTCTTGTCATCAAGTGCGAGGTAAAGGCTGGCCACAGGTGTCTTCAGTCCGTGTGCCAGGTTCGCGAACTGCAGCCTTGTTTCCTGCAACCGCGCCCTGTTGTCGTCGAGCAATCGATTGATGTCGTTGACGACAGGATCAAGATCCTCGACTTCTGCAGGCGAAAGGTCTCGGCGGCGCCCTGCCGAAATCTCAGAGAGCTGCCCAGACAACGTGCGCAAGGGTGCAAGACCGTAGCGAACCTGCAGAACTATCCCCACGACCAGGCAACAGCCGAGAACCACCATGGCAGGGATCAGGTAGGACAGCGCGCGCAACGCGGGCGCGGTCAGGGCATGGCGCGGCGCGGCCGCCAGGACTTCAACCGAAACACCTCCAACGAACACCTGGCCGACGCGAAAATGCAGAGCCTGACCCCGGTCACTGGAGCCTTCGGCAGGCTGCGGATCCCCCGTCAGGATCCGGCGCCAATCGAACGGGCGCGGCGGGTCCGAGACGCTGCCATCGGCCAGAGATCTTGAAGCAATGCGGTGCTCGCCCACGCGCGCCTGCCAGTACCATCCCGAACCCAGGCGATCGAACGGCGGCCCGTCGAGATTACCTGCCAGAGCAAGACTTCCATCCGCGTTTACTGATAATGCGCTTTTGACCGCGTCGATCTGCATGTCGAGCCGCTGATCAACCTGCTCCCGGACCACGGCGGCAACGATGGACCACAAGACCAGCGAGGCGATGAGCAGTGCTGCGGCGGCGTAGAGGACGGAGAAGGCGATCAGGCGGCCTGCGATCGTGCGGCGCGAAGACAGCAACGGTACTCTCATCGAATATCCGTCAGCCTGTAGCCGCGCCCCCTCTCCGTTTCGATCCTGTCGCTGCCGATTTTGCGCCGGAGCCTGGCGATGATCACCTCGATGGAATTCGAATCCACGTCGGCATCGCCCTCGTAGACCCGTTCGATGAGTTCTCGCCTGTCGACGATCGCGTCCTTGCGAAGGATCAGGCAGGACAGGACCCGCCATTCGAATGCGGTCAGCTTCAGCGGAAGACCAGCCAGATCAAATGTACCGAGCTGCGCGTCGAATGTAAGATCGCCGCACGATATCTGCGACGAAGCATGGCCCGTCGAGCGCCGGACCAGCGCCCGAAGACGCAGGATGAGCTCCTCCACCCTGAAGGGTTTGGTCAGGTAATCGTCCGCCCCCGCTTTGAAAGCCGCCACCTTGTCGGGCCAGCCGTCGCGGGCCGTCAGCACGAGGACAGGAAGCGACCTGCCCGCACTTCGCCAGGATTTGAGAACCGCAACGCCGTCGATCTTCGGGAGGCCAAGGTCAAGAACGGCGACGTCGAAGATCTCCGTCAGGCCAGCGTGCTCGGCATCCTCTCCGTTCCTGGCGACATCCACCACGAAGTTTTCCGTCCGCAGGCTGGCGGCAATCCGCCTGGAAAGATCGTCGTCGTCTTCGACCAGCAATACGCGCATCGTGAACCCAGTTTCTCTGATGTCTTCGTGAGAACTAGGGCGCGTTTGCTTAACTGAAACTGAACCGCGACGTTCAGCCTGCGTCGATCCGGACACGCCTATCATCCTCCAGTCACAACGAACTGGAGACAGCATCATGTCCATGGAAAACGACGCTCCCGACACCTCGCCTGAGCGACCGGCCCGCAGGCGCGGCTCGCGCCGACCGGCAACGCATCTGGCGGCTTTCGGAATTGCGGCCTTTGCGGTTCTTGCAATCGGTGCGGCCGGCGGTGCCGCGGCAATGAAATTCACCCGGCCCGGCATCGAGCTTGCGCCCTTGACGCCCACCTCGATCTCCAGCCTTAAGGACGATTGGGGCATGGTGACGCTCAAAGGCAAGGTCACGGAGATCTACGGCAACAAGTTCATCGTTCAAGACGAAACCGGCAAGGCCTTGATCGAGACCGGTCCGGCCGGCGATGACGGCAAGCTCGTTGCTGTCGGCGAACCCATCAGTGTCCAGGGCCGCTTCGACGACGGGTTCCTGCATGCGAGCTACGTCGTTCATCAGGATGGCAAGACCGACGCCCTTCGCCCGCCGCCTGGACCTCCCCCGCATGGCGGGCCAATCGCCGACATGTTGCGCAAGATGAAGCCCTGACCGCTCGGCAAAACTGCATCAGGCGCGCCGTTGAAGCAATTCGCCGGCGCGCGTCCGTCACCCCCGAGAAGGGGTTCCGGACCTGGCCACAGATCGTGTAGGATCACGAACATGATGTTTTATCGAACCGGCTGACTATGCGCCCACCCCGCAGCTTGAATGCGTCGAACCTGGTCGAAACCGGTTTTGGCGCCCTTGAATATGAACTGGCGGCCGAGCGCGCAAGTTCACTTGGCCGGCAAGGCCGATCGGTCGAGCAGGCGCTTTCCGCCTTGAAGACGGCAGAAGAGGGCGGCGTGCAGCCGGTTGAGCGCGAGCGGTTGGTCGATGCGGCTGCGCAGGCGGTCTGGGCGCTTTTCGTGCAACGGGATATCTGCGGTTTGCGCAACACGCGCGAGGTTATCCAGCGCTACGGTATTCCGGACAACGTTCTCGCGCGCCTCGGCGCAACACCGCGGCGATGACATCGCAGCCGTCCACCCATCATCAGACTTCAAACCGAAGGACTTCAGGGCATGAGCATAACGAACTGGAAAGCCGACCCGCTGGAATGGGGCAGTGGCCCGCAGACCTTCGAGGTCTTCCTGGAGCCGACCTGCCCCTATTCCGTCAAGGCGTTCCGTAAACTGGACGGGCTTCTTTCGCATGCCGGACACGACCGGTTGACTGTCAAGATCCGGCTCCAGTCGCAACCCTGGCATATGTTTTCGGGCGTCATTGTCAGAGCTATCCTGGCTGCCTCGACACTTGAGGGCGGAAAGGAAAGCGCGAGAAAGGTGCTTGCAGCAGTGGGCGATCATCGCGAGGAGTTCGAATTCGCACATCATGCCGGCGGGCCCAACATGGACGCCACGCCGAACGGCATTATCAGGCGGATCGAAGACTATAGCGGCATCCGGGTTTCGGAAGCATTCGCCATCCCCGATCTCGACCGCGAGGTCAAATGGCACGCCAAATATGCCCGCCAGAACGGCATCCATGTCTCGCCGACTTTTATGGTCAACGGCCTGGTACAGCCAGATCTCGGCAGCGGGGACGAGATTGAGGTCTGGGCAAGGAAACTTGGAAGCTGAGCAGACTGTCCAGTTCCCGGGGCAGCGGGTAGCTGAAGCCTTACGCTTTACGCCTTACGCCTACCCGGCGGCCAGAAATCTGGTGCGCCGGTGAGGTCCCTGAGCGATACCGTACCTACCCTTTCGCCTAACGGCGCCGGTACAAGGCGTGTTCCAGCTCCGTACCAAGCAGCGCCAGAAAGGAACTCACGTCACAGGTGCCGATTGGCGCGTCTCCGCCTGGCGGGCGGCGGAAACGAGCCGTCTTTGCGCGCGGATCGCACTCCATTGCTGATCGATCAGCACCCCGATCAGAATGACGCCGCCCATGACCGCGAAATTCAGCGACGACGGTATTCCAAGCAGGTTGACGAGGTTCTGCAGCTCCTGGAGCAGAATAGTGCCAAGGATGACCCCGATCAGAGAGCCCTCGCCGCCCCGCAGGGAAAATCCGCCAAGCACCGCGGCAGCAATCGCATAGAGCTCATAGAACTGGCCGTGGCTCGCCGGCGATATCGAGCGGGTGTACATCGCGAAATAGATCGCCGAAAGCGCTGTCAGCACGCCGCAGATGACATAGGCGATCATCACCATCCTGCCGGTGTGGATGCCGGAATATCTGGCGGCTTCCTCGTTCTTGCCGATGGCGTAGAGATACCGGCCAAAGACCGAGCGGTGCAGGACCACCCACATGATAACAGCGATGACGACAAGGGCGATGAATGTGTTCGGAACGCCGTAGAACCGGCCGGCTGTCAGGAACTCAAGGGTCGGGAAGTTCTGGCCGAAGCCGAAACCCGCAGTGCCGTCTCCGGTATAGAAGCGGGCCGCACCACGATAGATCAGCAACCCGCACAGCGTCACGACGAAGGGCTGAAGGTTAAGCTTGGTGATCAGCCAGCCGTGGATGGCGCCAAGAACACCGCCCAGAACGAGGATAAGCGGCAGCGCAATCGTCCATGGCATGTTCTGCACGGCGACGAAATCGATAAACAGCACGCCAAGCAGCGCAACCAGCGATCCGACCGAGAGCTCGATGCCGCCCGTGATGATGACAAAGGCCTGCCCGATCGACAGGATTCCGAAAAGACCGATGAGGTTCGACGTGTTGGCAAGGTTGATCGGCAGCAGGAAGCGCGGGTTGATCAGCGTCACGACGATGCCGACAACGACGATCAACAGAAGCAGCCCCAGATCTTTCTTACTCATCATGGCGTTTCCCTATTGGCGATAGCCGCGGCCATCAGTGTATCGCTTTGCCGACAGCCAGCAGAAGGACATTTTCCTGCGTGAAGTCTTGTTTTTCGAGAATGCCCGAAATCTGGCCCTCATGCATGACAGCGATGCGATCGGACACGCCGATCACCTCCTCCATGTCGCTTGATATCATCAGGATCGCGACGCCGGCGTCGGCCAGCTTGCGCATCAGCATATAAATCTCGTTCTTGGCGCCGATGTCGATACCGCGGGTCGGCTCGTCGAAGATCATCACCTTGGGATTCATTGCCAGCCACTTTGCAAGGACAACCTTCTGCTGGTTGCCTCCAGACAATGTGCCCGTCCGGGTCGAGACCGATGGCGCCTTAATTCCGAGACGCTTGCGCTGGACTTCCGCGCCCGTTGTCTCCCGCCTCGAGGAGACCATGAAGTTTTGCGCGTACGCGGGAAGGTTAGGCAGCGATATGTTCTGCGCAATGGGCAGATCCAGAAGGATCCCGCTCAGCTTGCGATCCTCGGGAACCAGGAAGATGCCGGCCTCGACGGCTTTCGTGGCTGAGGTCAGCCTGATCTCGCGGCCATCCATTTCGGTGGTGCCGCCGTAGCTGCGGTCAATCCCGAAGAGAATGCGGGCAAGCTCGGTGCGGCCGGAGCCAACAAGGCCGGCAAGGCCTAGGATCTCGCCATAACGGATGTCGAGATTGACGGTTCTGGCAGGATAGGCGGCAGAACGAATGTCTGTAGTCTTCAGGGCGACCTTACCTGGCGCCCGTTGCGGTTCGGCGTCCCTCGCCGTGAGCGCGCGCCCGATCATCAGCTTGACCATCTGATCGTGGTTGATCTCGCCTTTGGCGAGTGTGCCGGCCAGCGTCCCATCCCTGAGAACGACCACCCGGTCTGCAACGCGCTCGACCTCGTGCAGGCGATGGGAAATGAAAATGACGCTGATTCCGTCAGCCTTCAGCGCCGATATCACGGAAAGCAGCTTCTCGGTTTCAGCCAGCGGCAGGCTGGAGGTTGGCTCGTCGAGGATCACCAGCCGTGCGTTGATCGACAGCGCCTTGGCGATCTCCACCATCTGCTGCTGGGCGAGTGAAAGAGAGGCGACGGGCGTATCGGCGGAAAAATTCGCTCCTACGCGCTTCAAAAGCGGCGCAACCATTGCTCTCAGACGCCGCCGGTCGACCAGCTTCAATGGCCCTCCCCGCAGCGGCTCCCGGCCGAGAAAGATATTGGCTGCAACGTCAAGATTATCGAAGAGGTTGAGCTCCTGATGAACGAAGGCGATGCCTGATCCGAGGCTGCTATCGACAGAAAGGGCAGACCTTTCCTCCGCGTCGATCAGGATCGTGCCGCGATCCGGCTTCACGACACCACCGAGAATTTTCATCAGCGTCGATTTGCCGGCACCGTTTTCGCCAACGAGACCGATCACTTCGCCGGGGCTCACATGCATCGAGAAACCGTCCAGGGCGACGACGCCCGGATAGGTTTTGCCGATCCCCAGCAAGCTCAAAAATGGCGGCGCTTCGCGTGACGGCGCGGTCTCAGTCAAATCGTTCATGTCGATCCACAGGCTGTGTGCTCTTCAGTACTGCCCGCTACCCTTTTCCGGCTGCGGGCAATGGGCACGCAGCGGCACCGGCTTGCGCCGGCGCCGCTGTCAGATCGTCATCAGTTACCGGCCATCGCCTTGAGGTTCGCGGCATAGGCGTCAACGTCGTCCTTGCCGATCACCTTTGTCGGGACGATGATGAGCTTGTTGTCGGGAACGCCCGACTTGTCACCGTTGACGTAGGCGGCCATCAGCTTCATGCCCTGATAGGCCCAGATGTAAGGTTGCTGCACGACCGTGCCGGCAATCGTTCCTTCCTTCACACCGCCGAGCGTGATCGGGTCATCATCGAAGCCGACAACGGTGATCTGGCCAAGCTTGCCCGCCTCGCGGAGTGCCTCGTAAATTCTCGGCGTGTTGTAGGAGTAGAAACCGACCATGCAGGTCACGTCGGGGCTCGCGACGAGGGCATCCTCGACGTTCTTCTTGGCACGGGTCTGATCGATATCGTCACCACGCACGTCGGTCAGCTCGATCTTCGTGCCGGCAAGGCCGTCCTTCATGCCCTGGATACGTTCCTTGGCGTTATCGGCACCCAGCAGACCGACGAAGCCGATGCACTTGCCGCCATCCGGCATCGCTTTCTTGGCGATTTCGGCGGCCTGCTTGCCGGCATCGATATTTGATGAGCCGATATAGGCAACGCGATTTGTATTCGGCGCGTCACTGTCCGTGGTAAAGAGGGCCGTCTGCGATCCGATCTTGTTCAGACCGTCTGTCGATGTCTTGGGATCGACGGCGGAGACCATGATCCCCTTGACCCCGGCGGTCACCAGATCTTCCATCAGGCGCTGCTGAATTGCGACGGAGGATTGCTCCGGATATTTCAGCTCCATGTTGAAGTCGGGAAGCTCGGCCTGCGCCTTCTTGACGCCCGCTTCGGCAGCCTTCCAGAAGTCAGAGGCGCCGTTGACGACGAAAGCGAGTGTCGGCTTGTCGGCGGCAAAGGCCGCTGTCGTCAAGACGGAGCTCAGCATGAGCCCGGCTGCAAAAGCTGCCGCACCACGTGTCAGGTATGTCATGATAATCCTCCCATTGGCCCACCTCCGAGCCTGGTTCCAACCCGCAGCAGTCCATCGCGCAACCCCCTCCAGGGCCTCTCGCATGTGAGAAAACGCTCCGTCCAACCACAGACGCGAAGGTATATGAGTAATGCCAGTTCGTAAATAGTATTATCATTAATTATTAGCAATGCGCGTTTCCAATCATGACTGATACAGTCGATTTTAGCCAAAATAAGCCTGATTTTATATTGCATCGCACAATCGGGCTAATTCTCTAAGCGCCAGTTGCCGAGTTGCGTTGCTTGATGCTAATAAAAATTAGCGTGTGGGCGAGCTGCATTTTCAAAGCTCGTGCCGATACATTGCGCAAACGGGATCGAGGCATCGCTATGAAGAGGACAGGCGCGGCAGATGGTCAGCTCCGATCCGCCGCGGACAAGGCGGCGAAACGCAGGGGCCGGCGCCAAGGTGCCAGGGTCACGATGACCGACATAGCCAAAGCGGCGGGATGTTCCCAGGCGACCGTCTCTCTCGTCCTCAACAACACGGCCGGGACGCGGCTGTCTCAGCAGACCCGCGACCGGGTGATCGAAGCGGCCCGTGAACTTGGCTACGTGGCGCCGACATTTTCCCTATCTTCGGGATCCGCATCCCTCTCCAAACTGGATGGCGTTATCGGCTTCGTCGTTGACCAGCTGGGAACCAGTCCGGAGGCCGTCGTTGCGATTGAAGGAGCGCGTCAGGCATCCTGGAACGCAGGCAATGTGCTTCTCGTCGCCCAGACGCTCGGCGATCCGGCCATGGAGCCGCGAGCGATCAAGGCTCTGACGGATAGCGGCATTTCAGCCCTTATCTACATGACGATCTTCACGCGGGAAGTGGAGATGCCGGCCTATTACTACGGCCTCGACATCCCTATCGTCCTGCTCAACTGCTATACGTCCGACTATGCTTTTCCCGCCGTCGTGCCGAGCGAAATCGCCGGTGGCCAGACAGCGACCAAGCATTTGATCGCGCATGGTCACCATCGCATCGCGACGATCACCGGGGAGCCCTGGATGCAAGCGGCCCAGGATCGCCTGACGGGCTATCGCCGCGCGCTCGCCACGGCCGACATTCCGTTCGATCCGGACCTTGTCATCGAGGGCGACTGGTCTGCGAGCGCCGGTTATTCCGGGACGATGCGGCTTCTGTCCCTTCCCGAGCCCCCGACAGCAATCTTCTGCCAGAACGATCGAACGGCGGTCGGTTGCTACGAGGCCCTCAAGGAGAAGCGTCTGCGCATTCCCGAGGACATATCCGTCATCGGCTATGACGACGAGGACATCTGCCGCCACCTCATACCGCCGCTGACCACATCGGTTCTCCCCCATATGGCTATGGGTGAATGGGCGATCGAGCATCTCGATACAGCGGTCCCGCCGCGCGAGCGGCGTCATGAGATCACGAAGCTCGAATGCTCCCTTGTCAAACGTTCGTCTGTATCTTCGCCCGGAGGCAGCAAGGCCGATCTCAAGGTGCAGACGGCCTGACACCGCGATCGGCGATTTCGCGCAACGACTGCTCGGCGATGGTCATAGAAAGTCCTCGCGGCACGGCGTGAATGTGTCGATCAGCAGGCCCTTGCTGCGTGCCACCACGCCATGGACCAGATTGGGCGCGACGATAAAGCTGCTTCCCTGTCCCAATCGGTTTGTCACGCCATCAATCGTGACGTCGAAGGTTCCTTCGGCGATGTAGCTTACCTGGGTATGCGGATGTGAATGCAAGGCGCCAACCGCGCCTTCATCGAAGCTGAAGGCAACCAGCATCAGTTCGGGACGAGTGCTGAGAACGGCGCGGCGGTTGCCGGGCGCGACCTCGGTCCAGGATACGTCATCAGGCGTCGTATAATACTTCATGGTTCCTCTCATCTGGCCAGCCATCCACCGTCCACCGGCAGGATTGTGCCATGCACGTAATCGGAAGCCGAAGCGGCGAGGAAAATCGCCGCCCCGACCATATCATCCGGCTTGGCCCAGCGGCCAGCCGGAATGCGTTTCAGAAGCTCGGCGCTCCGTTCGGGGTCGGCCCGCAGAGCTTCCGTGTTGTTCGTCTCCACATAGCCCGGCGCAATGGCGTTGACGTTGATACCCTTTGCGGCCCACTCGTTTGCCATCAGCCGCGTCAGACCCGCAAGGCCACTCTTGGCGGCCGTGTAGGATGAGACGCGGATGCCGCCCTGGAAGGACAGCAGAGACGCGATGTTGATGATCTTTGCCTTGCGGCTTGCGGCGATCGCAGAGCGGGCGAATGACTGGCAGAGGAAAAACACAGACTTCAGGTTCGTGTCCAGCACGTTGTCCCAATCGGCCTCCGAGAAGTCGAGAGCGTCTGCCCGGCGGATGATGCCGGCATTGTTGACGAGGATATCCGGTCTGGCGCCAAGCGCGACCGATTTTTCCATGACTTCAGCGGCCGCGCCCGCTGCCGACAGATCGGCATGGACTGTGAGGCAGTCGCGTCCCGCCGAGCGGACAACTCCCTCGGTCTCGGCCATGGATGATCGTCCAACCGCGACGATATCGGCGCCGGCCCTTGCCAGTCCCACGGCAATCGCCTGGCCAATGCCTGTGTTCGCGCCGGTTATGATGGCACAACGGCCGCTGAGATCGAAGGCCGTCACCGCAGCGCTTCCATCGGAACCTTGTCCATGTCGGTGAAGCTCATGTTGTCACCGGCCATCGCCCAGATGAAGGCATAGCGGCCGGTGCCGGCGCCGGAATGGATCGACCATCCAGGGGACAGGACCGCCTCGTGGTTCTTCAGGACGACGTGCCGCGTCTCATCGGGCTCTCCCATGAAGTGAAAGACCCGCGTCTGTTCGGCCATGCCGAAGTAGAGATAGACTTCCATCCGTCTGTCGTGCACGTGGGCCGGCATGGTGTTCCACACCGATCCCGGCTCGAACATCGTCAGCCCGACAAGAAGCTGGCAGCTCTCGCAGACGTCCGGATGTACATATTGATTGATCGTGCGCGCGTTGGATTCCTCGGCCGAGCCGACTGCCACCTTGCGTGCGAGATCCCGGGTAATGTGTGTGGTCGCGCAGGCACGATGGGCAGGCGCGCTCAGGAGGTAGAAGAGCGCGGGATGAGCCGCGTCCTCGCTCGTGAAGGACAACGGCCCCTCGCCCATCCCGACGTAAAGCGCTTCCTGAAACTCCAGCGGATATGGCGTGCCGCCAACGGTGACCGTCCCGCGCCCGCCTATATTGACGATGGCTGCCTCGCGGCGCTCGAGGAACGTGGCGGTCCCGGTTTCCGCGACCTGATCGATAACCAGCGAACCTGCGACCGGAGATATTCCGCCGACGATCATCCTGTCGAGGTGGCTGTAAGTGAGGCTGATGGCGCCTGGTTGGAAGAGATCATCGATGACGAAACCGTCCCGGAGCTCCTGCGTGTTGCGCCGCGCCGTATCCTGCGGGCCAACGACCTGACGTACTCTGGCATTTAGGGTCACGTTTCTGCCTTTCGGTGCAATCGCCGCTCAATTGAGCACGACATATTCGGTGAGTTGCCCGACGGTTGTTTCCGACTTCGGGACATCGAAGACCTTCGTGCCATGGCTCATGATCACGAACCGGTCGCAGACCTGGAAGGCGTGATAGAGATTATGGGTGACGAGCACGCTGGAAACGTTCTCGGCCTTGAGCTTCAAGACCTGATTAAGGAGCGCTTCCGTTTCCCGCACTGAAAGTGCGGAGGTCGGCTCGTCGAGCAGCAGGACGCGCTTCTTGAAATGGACCGCGCGGGCAATGGCCACCGCCTGCTTCTGTCCACCGGAAAGATTACCGACGAGGGTGTCGGGTGAATCGATACCCGAAATATGAACGGCGTTCGTAAGAACCTCCATCGCGATGTCGCGCATCTCTGCTTGCCGCAGGAAGCCGAACCGATCGGTCAGTTCGCGGCCCATGAAGATGTTGCGGGTGATGGAGAGGGAATCGACCAGTGCCGTATGCTGGTAGATAGTCTCGATACCCGCCTCCGCAGAATCGGACCGGCATGTGAACAGCGTGCGCTTTCCGTCGACGCTGATATAGCCATCCGTCGGCTTGTGGATGCCGGAGATCAGATTGACGGCGGTCGATTTTCCGGCGCCGTTGTCGCCGAGCAGACCCACCACCTCCCCTTCGCCGATATGGAAGCTCAGGTTGCTCAAGGCCGTCAGCGCACCGAAGCTTTTCGAGATATTGTGGAGTTCAAGAAGATTTTCTTTCGACATCAGACGCCCGCCCGCCGCTCGATGAGTTGATTGAAGATCGCCGCCAGTACGATGAGCGTGGCGATGAACATGTCGAGATAGAAACCCGGGGCTCTCAGAAGCAGCAGCACGTCGGTCATCGTGTGGATCAGCAGGACGCCGAGGAAAATGCCGGCGATCGAGCCGCGCCCGCCCCGCAACGAGAGCCCGCCTATGACGCAGGCGGCAATCGCCTGCAGTTCGAGCCCGGCGCCCTGCCCCGGCTGCACGCTGCCAACACGGGCGGTGGCTAGGATGCCCGCCATCGCAGCCATGGCGCCGGCAATCGCGAACGCGATGAGCTTGACGCGGCTGGTGTTGATGCCGATGGCCTCGGCTGCTGCACGATTGCCGCCCGTTGCGAAGACATGGTTGCCGAAGCGGTGGCGGTGCGTCAGGAAATGAAAGCCGATAACGAACAGCACGATCCAGATGAACGCCGCATTGATCCCGAGAAACGTTCCCGAGAAGAGTGCGGAAAAGACCGCGTCAGGGTCGAAACGAACCTGCACGGCACCATTGTAGAGCAGTACCGCGCCGCGCCAGAACAGCAGGCCACCAAGGGTGACGATGAAAGACGGAAGGCCGAAGCGTAAGGTGATGTGGCCATTGAGGAGCCCGATCATCATGCCGGCGGCAATGCCGGCCGGGGCGGCGATGAAGGCGCTGACGCCGGCGCCGACCAATGTCGCCATCAGGATTGCGGTGAACGTGTAGACCGAACCGATCGAGAGGTCGAATTCCCCGGCGATCATCAGCACGCCGGCGCCGAGCGCCAGGCAGCCGAGAACGGGCACCGCCTTCATCAGGATGGTCAGGTTCTGTGGCGAGAGATAGCGAAAGTCATCCGGATAGAGCAGCGCTCCGAGAATGCAGGCGATCTGCAGTGCGACGAAAACGAGAAGGATCGCTCCCGCCGGCATCGCCATGATCTGCTTGAGAACGGATTGCTTTTGGGTCCGCGAGCGTGGCGCGGCACTGTCTGCGATAATAGGTGTCACGGTTTTTGACTCGATCTTTTGGTAAAGCTGGAGCCTGCCGGTCTGCCGGCAGGCTCGTCGGATCGGATTACCGGTAGGTTCCGATCAGAGGCTTGACGGATCCAATCCGCGACTTGTCGAGGAAGGCGCCCTGCCCGGTGTCGATGTCCGTCGGCGTCAGACCATATTTCTTCGCCAGAGCAATCTGGGCGATCGGGTGATAGCCCTGCAGATAGGGCTGCTGATCCATGGTGGCGAACATCGCGCCGCTTTCGACCGCATTGACGATCTCAACCGCAAGGTCGAACCCGCCAAAGGGTATCTTGACCCCTGCATCCTTGATGGCGCCTGCACCGACCGTGGAGGTCACCGAACCCGTGCCGAACAATGCCTTGACGTTCGGGTTGGCGATCAGGAACTGGGCGATGATATTCTGGGCTTCGGCCGGGTCGAGGCCGGCGCGAACCGTTTCGACCTTGATGCCTGCCTCGGTCATCGCCTTTTCGATGCCGCCCCCACGGGCCACCGCAAAGCTGGCTTCCGGGATTTCCCGCGGGTTGAAGACCACATCGCCCGACTTCAGACCAAACTCCTTGATCATGCGGTTGCCGAGTTCATAGCCGGACGCAAATTCATCCATGCCGACATAGGCCTGGCGGCAATTTCCCTTGGCGCCTTCGAGGTCATCGTTGTTGAAACCTATGACGATGATGCCTGCCTTGACCGCCGAGCAAATGCTGCTGTCGAATGCATCCGACGATGAAATCGCAACTGCGATCCCATCGACACCGCTTGCCGTCGCGCTCTCGATCAGATCGTTCTGGCGTACCGGGTCGTTGTTGGCATATTGGACGTCGAGATCGACACCGAACTGAGCCGCCGCGTCTTGTGCACCCTTCACCACCGGGTTAAAGAACTGGACGCTCGGATCGAGGTAGATGATCATCGTCGCCTTGACGTCGGCTGCAAGTGCAGTCGTCGAGCACAAGGCTACCCATGCCGCGGCAAGTGCCGCGGATTTCAGTCTGGTCAATTTCATTTGCGTATCCTCCCTTTGGATGTGCAATGCGGGTCGAAAGACCCAATTCCCGGCTGGCGAGCTCCGACCAAAGATCGCGCCAGCCGGGATTTCCCCCAAGTGTTGCAGCCCTCCTCCTGTGTCAGGCTTCGTTCACGTGCCTAGCTGAACCATGGCGCCGGGCGACCCAGCGTCACGTGAATTCCCTTGAATTGCGAATATTCGTCGAAGCCGTAGCGGCCAAGTTCGCGCCCCAGGCCGCTCTTCTTGTAGCCGCCGATCGGCATTTCCGGTGTTCCGTCGATGACGCTATTGATCCAGCAGCGTCCGGCGCGAATGCGGCGGATACTCTGCAGCGCGGTCTCCAGATTGGTGGACCACACGGAAGCCGAGAGCCCGTATTCGCTGGCATTGGCGATCGACACCGCCTCATCCGCTGTCTTGAACGTCAGCGTCGACAGCACAGGACCGAATATCTCCTCGCGAGCGATCGACATGTCGGGCGTGACGCCTGCAAAGACGGTCGGCGCGTAGTAGAGGCCCGCCCCCTCGCCCGCCCGCGTTCCGCCGAGCAGCAGTTCTGCACCCGCCTCGACGCCCGCTTCGACATAGGAGTGAACCTTCTGCGCATGAGCCTCGGAGATCATCGCCCCGATCTTGGTGCGCTCATTCAAGGGATCGCCAAACGTAACCTTGCGCGAGATGTCGAGGAGCCGCTCCATCAGGGCATCGCGGATACCCTCCTGCACAAGCAGGCGGCTGCCGGAAATGCAGCATTGGCCGGCATTGTGGTAGACACCATAGGCGATACCATCGGCAGCCGCTTCCAGATCGGCATCGGCAAAGACGATCTGCGGCCCCTTGCCGCCGAGCTCTAGACCGACCCGCTTGACGCTCCGCGCCGCGATTTCTCCGAGCTTCGTGCCAACGCGCACCGAGCCGGTGAATGCGACCATATCCGTACCGGGGTCTTCAGCGAGAACCTGGCCGGCCGGATCGCCGTAACCGGTGACGACATTGAAAACGCCGTCCGGGATGCCTGCCTCGCGTGCGAGTTCGGCCATGCGGATGGAGGTGCCCGATGTAAATTCCGAAGGCTTGAGCACCACGGTGCAGCCCGCGCCGATCGCCCAGGGAACGCGCTCCGAGGCAATGATGAAGGGGAAATTCCACGGCGTGATGATACCGACGACGCCGACCGGCTCCCGCAGCACCAGCCCAAGCCGATCGTCGCCGATGTTGTTGTGGGACTGCCCCTCGAGCGCACGAGCCTGCCCCGCTGCATAGGACCAGAGATCGGCGCAGAACCCGATTTCGCCACGCGCCTGAGCGATCGGCTTGCCGACCTCGAGGCTTTCGATCAGCGTCAGCTCCTCCTGCTTCTGCAGGATGAGATCGGCGACCTTGAACATGAGCCGCGAACGCTCGGCGCCCGACATGCGGGGCCACGGCCCGGTATCGAAGGCCCGCCGCGCCGCCGCGATCGCCGCCTTCACGTCATCGGCCGATGCATCCGGCCAGGTGCCCACCACCACGCCGGAATGGCCAGGGCTGACGCGGTCTATCGTCTTGCCGGAAGAGGCCTCGATCGACTTGCCATCGACAAGCATCTGATAGCGGGATTTAATGCGAAGACGCGGGTCGCTGGAGTCGGGCGCGATGAAGTTGGACAGATTGGATAGCACTGCTTTTCAAAGGCCGGACATGCGGCGCCGGCCCCTCCCTGTTTGCCCGGCTTCGAGATTGCCGGATTTATGTTGCGTTTGAATTGTATGGTACTGTATGGTGGTTTTAGATGGATGTCAACGCATGACGGCGGCCAAGAATATGAACGTGGAATCCCTGAAAGTCGAAACGGGTGAGACAGCCGCTGCCCAGGTCGAGCGCGACCTACGCGAATTGATTATCCAGCTGGAATTGGCGCCAGGCACGCGGCTGTCCGAACAGGATCTCGCCACCCGCATGGGCGTGTCGCGCCAGCCGGTGCGCGAGGCGCTCATCGCGCTCGGGAAATCAAAGCTTGTCGAGATCCGTCCGAACCGCGGCACCGTCGTCGTGCGCATCTCCGCGCGCCAGATGATGGAAGCGCGCTTTGTCCGCGAGGCACTCGAGACTGCCGTCGCCCGCAGGGCCAGCGAGAGCTTCGACACATGGACGCGGCGGCGTATCGACACGATTATCGCCAGGCAGACGTCGGCCATGCAAGCCGAGGATCACAACGCGTTTCGCCGGGAAGATGAACAGTTCCATATCGCGATCGCCGAAGGTGCCGGCTGCAGCCTTGCATGGAACGCGATTTCGGACATCAAGGCCCATATGGACCGTGTCTGCAATCTGCAGCTCCGCCATCCGGATTCGATGATGCGGCTGATTGCCGAACACCAGGCCATTATTGAAGCCATCGATACGCGTGACGCCGAGGCGGCGGCCTCAGCGATGAGAGCGCATCTGAACGGCATCCTGTCAGACCTGCCACAGATCGAAGCCGATCATCCTGACCTGTTCGAATGAGTCTCAGGTCTTGTTGATTTCAGCCTGACGCCTGCGATCTGATCATTGGACAGACAGAAGCGTACGCTGGACCGCGGCGCAGCGTTGAGCTGGACCAGATCGACGTCAATACAGCTGCGCTTGTGCGCCACCGCTTCGGACGGCGAGTGTCTACTGTTCGCCCTTCCAGGTAAATATCTCAACCGGAAGCTCTACACCCTTCAGCTTGAAATGGCCGGCGGGCCTGAAGGCATTGCCGGTTTGAGAGGCAAAGAGTGCCGAAGCGAGCAGGTTGCATTCGAGACTATCAGCCAATTTTTCGATCCGCGCCACCTCGTTGACAGCTCTGCCGATGACCGTGAAATCGAGCCTGCGATCTGTCCCGACATTGCCGTAGAAGATCTCGCCGAGATGAAGCGCAATATCGACGGGAATCTCGGGTTCGCCGCGCGCTCGTCTGCGGTCATTCAGCTTTTCGTTCAATCGTATTGCACCTTGCGCGGCCGCTAGAGCCATTGCGCATGCTGACCTCGTGTCGCCTGCTTGCGCCGGAAAAATGGCCAGAAGGCTGTCACCCATGAACTTCAAAATCTCGCCGCCCTCATCAATGACCGGCCGTCCGATCGCTTCGAAGTGTTCGTTTAGCCAATCGACGATGAGGTTCGGCTCGTACTGTTCGTTCAAGGAGGTAAAATTCTTCAGGTCGGCAAGAAGGATCGCGGCGAAGATCGCCGTTCCGCCCCCGCGCTGGGTCTGGCCAGTCAGAATGAGCTCGCTTGTTCTCTCCCCGGTATAGGCGGCAAGCACATCCTTTGCCACGCGAGTGGTGGCAATCCGGCAGCAGGCGAGCGCCATCGCAGGCATGATGCTTTCAAACCCGGCAATCTGGCTTTCGGAAAAGCCACCGGCCTGGTCGGTCGCCAACGAAAAGCTTGCTCCCGCCAGGGCGGTCCCCCCGGGGAAGGGAGCGATCTTCATGACAAACTCGGTCGCACCTTGATCACTGAGCTCCATCAGAACTGGAAACGGCGGTGTATCGGCGTTCGCGGGCAGCGCCCACCGAACAAACTCGAGCTGGTTTTGCAGCAGATAGGAGATTGGCGATCGTTGGAAGAGCGCATCCCCCTCCTCGCCGTGCTCTTGGATTTCCTTCGAAATGCCCGACGAGCGATACCAGGCAACCGAAAAGCCTCGTTGCTTCGGGTCGATCGACGGCATTGCGATCGACGCGCGAATAAGCGGATAGCCCGCTTCGATCAAACGCGATGCAACACCGTCGAGCAATGCGTCGATATCATCGGTGGCAAGTCCTGTCGCGATGATCCAGGTTATGAGACCGCCCAGCCTTGGCATGCATTCTCCTCCATGGGGATGGATAGAAGATCCTGCCGGATGCACAGGTCTTTGTCGAACTTTTGCTGACGAAAATGTCGGCGAGAAAGCCGATGGCGCCGTTTGGTAAAAGGCCAGAAAGCCGCCCTGGCCTCCGCGTAATCTAGGATGCGATCTTGATTGGAATCCTGCGAATACCGTCCATTTGGTTGCGGGGCAGGTGAGCTTCAGGGCACGTGGAGCTAGCATCGCGAGGGAAAGCGAAGCTTTTCCGCCAGCGATAAGACGTGTTCAGGTTGGCTTTTGGAGAGTTGGGGGACCGGAATAATGGTTGCGGGGGCAGGATTTGAACCTGCGGCCTTCAGGTTATGAGCCTGACGAGCTACCGGGCTGCTCCACCCCGCGTTACCAGGTTTTTGCCGAAAGGCAAAATACCGTCCAGGTAAACCGCGACGCGGTTTATCCTGACATCGACGAACCGCTTTGCGGTTTGTCGTACTGCCGGGGCAACAGCGAAGCTGTTGCTCCCGTACGACGTTTCCGTCGTCTTGCCGGAGCAACTCCGAAGGAGTTGTCTCCTGTAATGGACGCACCATTATAGATCTGATGCGCCGATTTTTCAGTCTGATATAGGGCTTCAAACCAAAAAGGCCGCTTTGCGAGCGGCCCTTTGATCGGCTTTGGGCCGTAGAATGCGATGAGAAGATTAGTTGCGTTTTGCAGACCTGGCAGCGACCGACTCTCCCGCGTCTTAAGACGAAGTACCATAGGCGCTGGGGCGTTTCACGGCCGTGTTCGGAATGGGAACGGGTGCAGCCACCCCGCCATGACCACCAGGTCAGCGAAGCGCAACTTTGAGAAGCTGGATTTTGAGCGAATAGGGAATAGTGAGTAGCGAATAGTTTCGCTTCGCCATTTCCATTCGCTGGTACCGGACGAACCTTTCGGTCCGCCGGGTGAACACGTCTTGCATCACCGTCCGGAGCAAGGCTTTGCCTTGCCCGGGAGATGAGCATTGATCAATGAGAACGATCAAGCCA
>UBJR01000002.1 GCA_900465675.1 Hyphomicrobiales bacterium
ACATTCCACGCCGAAACACATTCTTCTCGCTTCATGGCGACCAGCTCCAAGAGCCTACTCCAAAGCAGACCACCTTCTCCGATCCTGTCCTCGATAGACTTCTCGAACGAAGTTTTTTCGGTGCAAATATAAACCTTGGCTAATACGTCCTTATATTTTTTTGGAGCATTGGTGTTTCGCGGCGCTAGCCGCTTGAAGAGCTGATATGCATCGACAAACTTCTCAAGGTTGCGTTCGTCCAAGAGATCGTCAATCGCAAGTTCGTGCGATGTGAATATCTTACGACGCCGAGCAGCGTCCAGCTTTCCTAGTGCAGATAAAAATATCCTTAGGAAAAGATTCCGTTCGAGAACTTCCGCATCTTTGATGTAACCCGAACCGATGCCATCGCTAAATTCTCCACGCTTCCTTTCATACAAAATGCCATAATTTTCATATAGAACCTTTTGAATTTTGAGATAGTTCGGATCGTTCGACAAACGGTCCGCGTTCACAACCGGAGACTGCCTGTTAGTAGCCTCAGAAATCTCTCGAATAAGGCGGTTGCGTTCGTCAAGCGTGTCGACGCTCGCATTCTTTGGGGTCAATGTGATGATCTTCGTCAATACTTCTTTGCCAGCGAAGCGTTCCTCGGCCGTAGCGCGATCCTCGTTCATCGCGCGTCCAAGCGTATAGGCTGTTTGCCCCCCATTTATTATTTGTGGGTTCAATATTCGGAGCTGAGCCTTGTTATGCTGGCCTATGCGCTCATTGATATTCGTCTCGTTAGAGAGGATAGTCAGGCCGTTGTTCATAAGAGCAAACTCGTTGCTATCCGGCTTCAATAACGTAGCTCTTATCGAGCTATTTACTGCTTGCCCTTCGAACTCAAGGTAGCTTCTTGGATTATATTCCAAGACAGTGTTCCTGTATTTGTCTATAACTTTTGCTATTTCGAGCGTAGGAAGAAATATAACAGTAATTTCACATTCGTAATCTTTTGTTGTAACGGAGTAACTAGTCTTTGCTCCGGCACTTTTATTCAGTAGGTCAATTTGTATTATTACATCATTCGCTCGAAAAAACGTTCCGGATAATATCGGGAATACAAGTTCATTATATGATCTTTGAAAATTAAATACATCTGCATTGTGACCACCAGTTAGCTTTCTGAGGTGCGACGCTGGCAATGTACAGTTTGCAAGGATTGCGACCCTGTAACGGTATCTTGCGGCATCCTGCAACTGAGATATGTTTCGAATTAGGCCTTGTATCTTTCCGTTATACTTGATGCCGTCTTCGTTATCCAGGCTACCGGAAGTTATCCGGTCGATATCCATCACAAGGATTTCTCTCGGATCGATTTCTTTTTGCTCGAAGTTTGCTTCAGTTCTCCTCAACTTAGACTGGATCAGGTGGATTTCGCGGGTATCACGGTCAATGAAATACCCATCTATGCCACCGTCATGAGAGCCATCAGTTATGTAGGGTTCCCGCTCGGTGAAGCTAACCAATCCGAACATCACTTTCAAATAGAGGTGAATGTAAGCTCTTGCTCTAGCTTGTTCGATATCTTCTTCGACCTCAGAGCCGACGGCATACTGTTGACTCCATTTCGTGCCATCTGCTTCATTTCGAATTGCATCTAAGATCCTGATGAGGGTCTGATACTTTGTTTGCTCGCTATTCATCGATGCCCCGCGCCGTGATTTACGGCGGCAACATTAAAATGAACTACTTAAGCGAGTGTTTCGATCCGAGAGAGACAGAACATAGGGTTCGTTTCAGTGTCGGCGTTGCGTACCCGCATAGTGTGAAGAGCCAAGACCGCGCTAACGCTCGTTTAACAGCGAGTATGTCGGAATCTTAGATTCTTATAGCAGGCTGCTAGTTAGGTGTTGGCAAGAACCCTATAGACCTGCATTCGCGAGCAAGCGGCACGTTTTGCAATGGCGGAAACACCCAAACCCTCATTATGAAGGCGTCGGATCAATGAATGGTCGAGACGGACTTTTCCGCCCTTAAAAGCTCCATCCGCTTTCGCTCGTGCTATCCCTTCGCGCTGGCGTTCCTTAATGAACCGTCGCTCCATTTGGGCAACCATGCCTAACACTGTTAGTATGACCTGACCCACTTCCCCTCGCGTGGAAACGTGAGGGTCTAGGATTGTTACGAAAGCGCCGCGCTGCTCGCATTCGTGAACGATATTGAGGACATCTCTGGTGTCGCGGCCAAGGCGGTCGAGCCGTGTGACGATCAACTCATCACCTTCACGGAGGAATTCTATAATCGTTTCGAGCTCGAATCTACCGCTTCGGCTAGCACCCGACACTTTCTCGGCCCGGACGATGACGCATCCCTCTGCGATCAGCCGTTGTTGCTGAAGTTCAAAATCCTGATCTATACTACTAACCCGCGCATAACCAATCTTTGTCATATGTCACCTCAAGCTTTACGCTCAAGGCTACGCCGTCACAAATAGTCGATGTCAAGACTGATGTGACGGCGCATCGCGCCACGCATACGATGTAGCAATGAGGTATACCCTGTCGTGATTGCAACGGCTCAGCGTTTTACGCCATCGATTTTAGGTGGAGCAGGAGGCACGAACCAAAGTCGTGTCTCGCTCGCGGTGCGGTGGAGCGCCAGCACCTTACCCGTGGCCGTCGTGAAGCCGAGAACATACTTGACTTCCGTTCCCGGCTCGCCGAGCCGAGCGCGAAGACCCCCCTCTGCCGTTGTAATTGGCACGCTCATTCCGCTGCCTCCCGCAGTACCTCGGTATCCAGCGGTGCCAGTGCCTCGGCCAGCAATGCGTCGAGCAGTTTTTTTCGCGTCTCGTCAGCGCCAATCAGGCTGGCTTCCAACTGTTCGCAGAGCACCATGAGTTCTTCGACTTTGGCAACGATCCGGTGTTGCTCGGCGAAGGGTGGAAGACGGAAAGTTAGAGCACCGAACTCGGTCAAGTTGACGTTCTTCAAGCCAACAGCTGATCGAATAGGTCGCTCAATCTGGTCGCGCACTTCTGATGACTGCAGAGCTAACCAGATATATGCAGGGTCAATCTCGGTTGGGTCCGTCCTTAGGCGGACAAGGTAACCGGCGAACAACATTCCCGCTGCTTCGGGCGTGACAACGGCCGCCCGCCCTACGATCTCCAGGCTGCCATTCGACCGTATGAGAAGAACGTCGCCTTCCCTAAGGCTGAGGTCTTCCATCTCAGATGGAGAAAGAGGCCCAAACTTTATGTCATCCAGCGAAACGCGGCCACCAGATACGTTAGGTATACGGAGTACGGGCGCGCCTTTCGTGCCGTAGTCACACTTCACCGATGTCCCGTAGCGCATAGAGAGAGCTACAGCACCTAGTTGGGTCCAAGTCCAGCTATCAGGCGTCAACTCTTCCTCTCTGCGTAGCGAGGCGTCAGGCAAGCCATTACGCCTCCCCTCTGACTTCCGAGCCCTTTCAGTCTTTTTGCCGGCAATCCGCTTCAACAAATCTTCCGCCGGCTCATCCGCTGGGTCCTGCGGCACGAGCTTGCCGCGGACGGCGAGGTTGAGGATGTTCTGGCGCAAGTGCTTCATCTGGTTCGGCCGCGTAGTCAGCGCCGGCAACGCATCGAGTGCGAAGCGTGCATCGTCGCGGAAGGTTTCCGGGTCTGGTGTGTTGAGGCGGGCAAGGCTTGCCGCCGCCAGCCGGTCCCGCTTCGTCTCGCGCTCCGTTCGCGCCGCTTCCAGCGCGTTGCATAGCGCCATAAGTTCATCGACCTTGGCGACGATCCGGTATTGTTCGGAGAGCGGGGGTAGAGGGAACGGGATTCCAGCAACGATCTTACCTGAAACCTCCTTAAATGTAGTCCCGGGGGCTTTAGCATCAATTTGTGGAGCAAATGCCTTCATTGCCGTTGCGATGAAATCCGAACAATCAGCAACGTAGGGAACGATTGATTTGAAGCCTTGATTAGTGGAGATTGGATTGGCGGCGATCGCAACGTAGCCGATTGGTGCGCGGCTCGTGAATAGGATCGTGCCTTCGGGCATGATGGTTGCAGATGATGATTTTAAACCTCCTTCGGAAAGGTCGCGAGAGCCTCTTGAGATATAGAGGTCGGAATATCCCCCAAGGTCGGCTGGCGTAAGCCATGGCACACCTTTGCCGGGCCGAGCGAAATTACTTGCATCCGCCGCTGACGGTGTGCCGCCACCAACAATCGCGCCGACAGCATCAAGCCGCACCCATCGCCAGTTCGAGGGAATAGTCCACGGCTCATCGATTTCGTTTCCATCGCTGATTTCACGGGGCTTGCGAAGGTCGCCCGCCTGAATCCGTCGCGCCTTTTCTGTTGCAATCCTCCTTAGCAATTCCGACGCCGGCTCATCCGTCGGGTCCTGCGGCACGAGCTTGCCGCGCACAGCAAGGTCGAGAATGAACCGCCGCAGCCGGGCAATAGCATCCGGCGCATCGGCAATCTGTTCGTAATGCTGCAACAGGCGCTCGGCGTTCATCGGGCTAGCGCCTCGGCCAGAATGCTCCTCAGCTGGTCGCGCAGACGCGCCGCGCTCGCTTCGGCAGCCGTCAGCTCTTCCAGCAGGGTCTCCGGGTCGCCATGTTCATCGGCCACCGTGTGCGGGTTCTTGAAATCCAGATTGTAGCCACGCGCCTTCACCTCTTCCAGGGTCACACGCCAGGCCTGCGGGCCTTCCTCGCGGCCCTTGCGCTCCCTGCCACCCCACCAGTCAACGCAACCCTGCAGATGCTCCTGCCGGATCGGCTTGGTCATGGAATAGGCCTTCTGGCCCTCCGGCACGCGGTGTTCCCAATACCAGATGTCCCTGGTTGGCGTGCCCTTCTCAAAGAAAAGCAGGTTGGTGCCGATCGAGGCATAGGGTTTGAAGACGGAATTGGGCAGGCGCACGATGGTATGGAGATTGCACTCCTCCAGGAGATGCTCCTTCAGCCGCGTTTTGATGCCTTCGCCGAATAGCGAGCCATCCGGAAGGACGACGGCGGCGCGGCCGCTATCCTTCAAGAGACGCACAATCAGTGCCAGAAACAGGTCTGCTGTTTCCTTAGTGCGGAAGGTGGGGAAGTTGTTCTCGATGCCATCTTCCTCGCGCCCGCCAAAGGGCGGGTTGGTGAGCACGATATCGACGCGTTCATCCTTGCCCCAGGAGATCAGCGGGCGGGCCAGCGTGTTGTCGTGGCGCACGAAGCTCGGGTCCTCGATGCCGTGCAGCAGCATGTTGGTGACGCAGAGCATATGCGGAAGCGGCTTCTTTTCCACAGCGCGCAGGCCGGCCTGCATCTTTTCCCGCTGGTCCGGCGTGCGCACATGGTTCTTTTCCATGTGGCGGATAGCGCAGGTCAAGAAACCGCCGGTGCCACAGGCGGGGTCGAACAGCGTTTCGCCGGGTTTGGGATCGATGCGATCGACCATGAAAGCCGTCAGCGCGCGCGGCGTGTAATATTCACCCGCATTGCCGGCCGACTGCAGGTCGTTCAAAATCTGTTCGTAGATTTCGCCAAAATGCTGGCGCTCCGTCAGGCTGTTGAAATCGACATCGCTGATCTTGTTGACCACCTGGCGGATCAGCTGCCCGGACTTCATGTAGTTATAGGCATCCTCGAATAGATCGCGCACCACGCGGCGGCGATCCCCCGGTTGGGCGGAGACCG
Source organism: Hyphomicrobiales bacterium (assembly GCA_900465675.1). GTDB lineage: Bacteria > Pseudomonadota > Alphaproteobacteria > Rhizobiales > Rhizobiaceae > Rhizobium. The sequence continues at coordinate 5,656 of UBJR01000002.1, forward strand.
GCACCGTCTTCAGCGCCGGAAACAGCTCATTGTTAACGAAGGCGAGAAGCGCCTCGCCGGTGATGCCTTCCGGGTCTGCCGCCCAGTTACGCCACTGGAATTTCTCCGGGATGGGCGAGACGTAATTGTCGTGTGTCAGCTCCAGTTCCTGGTCCTGATCGTCCATAATCTTCAGGAAAAACATCCAGCAAAGCTGGCTGATGCGCTGTGCATCGCCATCGACGCCGGCATCCTGGCGCATGATATCCTGGATGGATTTAACGGTGTTACGGACTGACATAGGGCTGCTTCATTCTGTTGTTGGCGGCATGGGGAACTCGGGAGGGTGTAGCCTCATGAGGCATCTTCGTAAATCGCGGCCTGCATAGCATGGACTGCCTCTTCGAACGCTTCTTTTCCACCAAAAGCGCGAACAAGTTCAACCGGCGTGCCGAGTGTATTGGCTGGTGGTATGCGAAGAACGTTGGTGTCATCGAGGTTCAGGACACCCTCATCGGCATATTTGGCCAGCAACACATCTAAGACCGCACGTGCCTTGCCCTCGTAGCGAGCAAAGACGTCGCGTTTCTTGACGTTATCGGCGCGCTCCTGACGCGTCAGCGGCTTGCGATCAAAGGCAATGTGGCAGACGAGATCGAAGGGATCGAGGTCAATGCCCAGTTCCCTCGCGATCACATCCAGCGGCAGACCCTCGGCCGTCAATTCTTTTACCAAGGCATCCTTGCGCTCTTGGGAATTCCAACGCCGCAGAAATGCATCCAGACTGGCAAAGTGCCGCAGTAGTGCTGCCTTGGTGAAATCGCGCAGGCTTTCGGTAACGAGCTTGCCATTGGCATCGAGATACTCGACTCGCTCGGCAACAACGCGCGCGCTGATGCCATCGACATAAACCTTCTTCTGGCGTTCGCCGCCCCCGACCGGAAACGTCACGTTCTCCCTATCAGTCGTTGGCGGCTCGGCGGAATAGTCGTCCTGGTCCCCGTCCCCGAAGCCGGTGGGCTCGGTTTCCGGCGGGGTGACAGGATCGTTCTCGCCCGCCTCGTAAATCTGCACCGGATCGCCATCAAATTCGGGGTCGGCGAAGTGGTTCGTCGCGCCGCGGAAATCCATCAAGGTGAAATAGAACTTCTGCGTATCCTCGTGGACGCGCGTGCCGCGGCCGACAATCTGCTTGAACTCGGTCATCGAGCCGACGGGACGGTCCAATACTATTAGGCGGCATGTCTGGGCATCAACGCCGGTGGAGAGCAGCCGCGAGGTCGTAACGATCACAGGGTACCGCGATTCCGGATCGATGAAATTGCCGATCTGCGCCTGACCGAGTGTGTCGCTTCCGGTAATACGCATGACATAACGGGCGTTCTCGTCGCAGAGGTCCTTGTTGTCGTTGATCAGCGCCTGGCGCATGCGAGCGGCATGTTCCTCGTCGACGCAGAAGACGATGGTCTTCTGGTATCGGTCGCCGCTTTCCTTCAGGAACTCAGTCACCTTGGCAGAAACCAGCTTGGTACGGTCGTCCAGAACCATGGAACGGTCGAAATCCTTGGCGTTATAGATGCGGTCCTCGACCTCTTCGCCGTCCCGATCTAGCTGGCCCTTTTCCGGCCGATAGCCTTCAACGTCACGGTCGATATGGACTTTAATCACCTTGTAAGGCGCCAGAAAACCGTCGCTGATGCCCTGTTTCAGGGAGTAGGTGAACACCGGTTCGCCGAAATAAGCGGTGTTCGAAACGTACTCGGTCTCTTTCGGCGTGGCCGTTAGGCCGATCTGGCTAGCCGCGGAGAAATACTCGAGGATTTCGCGCCAGGCGGAATCTTCGGCTGCGCTGCCGCGATGGCACTCGTCAATAACGATCAGATCGAAGAAATCCGGCGAGAACTCTTGAAACAATTTCTGCCGCTCCTCGGGGCCGGTGATGGCCTGGTAGAGCCCGAGGTAAATTTCGAAAGAAGTGTCGATACGACGTTTGCGATCCAGCGCCAGCGGCACATCCACTTCCGTACCATCGGAGCGCTCAATCGTCTTCGACTTGGTGGAGAGCTTGGCCATAGCGCCACCGAAGGGGCGAAAGTCGTTGACCATGGTCTGATCGATTAGCACATTGCGATCGGCGAGAAACAGGATGCGCTTCTTGCGCTTGGCCTTCCACAGACGCCAAATGATCTGGAAAGCAGTGTAAGTCTTTCCCGTGCCGGTCGCCATCACCAGCAGGACGCGACCCTGCCCTTTGGCGATGGCTTCGATGGCGGCGTTGACGGCGTTAACCTGATAATAGCGCGGAGCCTTGCCGCTGCCGTCATCATAATAATCTTGAAGCACCAGTTCCTCAGCAGCGGTGTTCAGTCCCTTCCATCTGCTGTAGAGCTGCCAAAGCTCGTCCGGGGACGGGAACTGGTCTAGACGCAGGTTTTCTTCCTTCATGTCCCGCAGGCTGGTACGGTCGTGGAATACAAAACCGTCGCCATTCGACGCGAACACGAAAGGAATGGCGAGGTCTTCAGCGTAATCCAGCCCCTGCTGCATGCCGTCGCCTACCGCATGATTGTTGTCCTTCGCCTCAATGAGCGCAATCGGGATATTGGGCTTGTAGTAGAGGACAACGTCTGCCTTCTTGGCAGTGCCGCGGGCGACAAGCTTGCCACGCACGATTATGCGCCCCTTGGTGAAGAAGACCTCTTCACGCACCTGCAGCAGCATATCCCAGCCAGCCTGCTTGACGGCCGGCAGAATGAACTTCGTGCAAATGTCCCGCTCTGTCAGAGATCGCTTATCCATTATTGCCCCCGTGGGTGACAATTTGCGTCCAAGAGCCGAGATCTGCAACTTTTAATTTTCGTTTTTTCAATGGTATCTTCCTGCGAAAGATACGGTGTTCGAACGATCTGACGAACGCGATTTTTCTACGAGAGGTAATCTATGACGATAGTGGACTTCGAAACCAATAGTCCCATTTCAGGCGTTCTGTCTCGCGGCGAACGGGGAAGGAAATATGCTTTAGTCCTAACACGGCTCACGCCCGCCGAACTTCAGGCAATCAGAAACGAACTGGACAATATGATCGCGACCGGCGATATTTTCACGTCAAGTTGGATGCCAGGAAGCGACTGGAATAATACCCCGTTCCAAGCGCTTTATGATCGAGCGGCACAGCGAGATCATCAGACCTCCGCAATGATGTTCGGTCTATTGGTATGGGAAGCTTTCGACAGGCATCCCGAAACTTGGTTTACGGGCAAATTCGAAAAGGACGGCATCCCCATCAGCGGCCGAACTTATTTTCAACCACAAAGATAGCTGAAAGGCGATACAGAAACGACCGCACACCTCGACAATGTGACACATGCGGAGCAACAAACCCTAGCTTGTTTGCGCCCCTGCTCGCGTTCGTTCGTCGTCAAGCATGTCGGCCCACCATTGCATCATCCGCACCCGCTCATCCCAGTAGGTGGCGCGATTGTATATCCTGCGCACTTTCGAGCCATCGACGTGTGCGAGCTGCGCCTCAATAGCATCGACGTTGAACATGCCAGACTCGTTTAACACGCTGCTAGCCGATGAACGGAAGCCGTGCGCCGTATGCTCACTGTCTCCTACCCCCATGCGGCGCAACGCCGAATTCATCGAGTTTTCTGACAAGAGCTTTTTTCCTGACATCATCGATGGAAACACATGCTGACCGTCACCGAACAAGGCCTTCATGTGCTTGACTATCTCGATCGCTTGCCGTGAAAGCGGCACATGATGCTCTCGGCGCATTTTTGCTTTTGCTGCCGGTATAGTCCAAAGCGAGTTATCTAGATCGAGCTCTGACCATTCCATTGACCGAGTCTCGCCCGGGCGTGCGAAACAGAGGGCCTGAATTTTGAGGGCAGCTACAAGTGAAGGCCAACCTTCATAGCCGTGGATCGCCCTCATAAGTCCACCGAGTTCCGCACGAGTCGTTAGCGCTGGGTGGCTGACTGGTACGTGCCGTTGCAAAGCGCCCCGCAGCGCCGAGGTGGGATCATTTTCAGCTCTCGCGGTCGCTATTGCGAACCGGAAGACGCGCCCTATCGCCGATCGCGTAGCAAGCGCACTTTCGACCCGGCCGCTTTTTTCAATCACACTCAGGACATCTAGCACATCCTTCGCCGAAATCTGAGTTATCGGGTAAGGCGACAGCTTTTTTGCGAGCTCCTTCAGCATCCATGTGTTTTTGTCGATGGTTGGTTCAGCCCGCTTATCTCGTCTCAGCTTCTCGATGAATTCATCTGCAATCAAGCCAAATGTATTACCTGCCGCCGCCTTGGCAGCCAGCTGCGCTCGCTTCTTCGCCAAGGAAGGATCTAAGCCCTCCGACAGTCTTCTCTTTGCTTCATCTCGCCGAACACGAGCGTCAGCCAATCCGACAGCCGGATAGGTGCCGAGTGTCAGCGTTCGCCGCTTTCCAAAATAAGCATAGTCCAATCTCCACGACTTGCCGCCGGCCGCCGAAACATAAATATAAAGGCCCTTCCCATCTGGCAGCTTGTACGGTTTTTCGGACTTTTTGGCATTTCGAACCTGAACGTCAGTCAGCGCCATTTACGGTATCGACCTCGAAGCTAACAACTCTATACCGTGGTTTTGTACCGAAAAATCTAGTGGATGTCACTGCACCCCATTGCACGTCGATACGCGCGCGCGAGGCGCCGAACCCCATTATCTGACTGATTTTGTTGAGCTTATTGAATGTGGATGGACGTTATTGAACAAAGCGTTTTCAGTTGAATGGAGCGGGTGAAGGGAATCGAACCCTCGTATTCAGCTTGGGAAGCTGCTGCTCTACCATTGAGCTACACCCGCGTGGCCGAAGCCTTCCAACAGATGGGAGGCGGTGTCAAGGCTGTCAGATGCGGAAGTGTTTCGAGAGCTTCAGGCCCTGGGCCTGGTAGTTGGAGCCGAGGCCGGAGCCGTAGAGGCTTTCGGGTTTTTCCAGCATGTGCTCGTAGATGAGGCGGCCAACGATCTGGCCGTCTTCGAGGATGAAGGGGACCTCGTGGCTGCGCACTTCGAGAACGGCGCGGCTGCCGCGACCGCCGGCGGGAGCGTGGCCGAAACCCGGATCGAAGAAGCCGGCGTAGTGGACGCGGAATTCGCCAACCAAGGGGTCGAAGGGCGTCATCTCGGCGGCGTAATGCGGGGGCACGTGCACGGCTTCGCGGGAGACGAGGATGTAGAACTCGTCCGGGTCGAGGATCAGCTCGTTGCGGCCGCGGCTATAGAGCGGCTCCCAGAAATCGAAAATGTCGTGCTGGGCCTTCTTGTCGACATCGACGACGGCGGTGTGGTGCTTGCCGCGATAGCCGATCAGGCCTTCCTTGTCGCCTGCGAGATCGATCGATAGCGCGATACCGCCGCCTGACACGTTCGGCTTGGCGCTGGCAACCAGCGTCTCGCTGTCATGCAGCGCCTGAAGGTCCGGTTCGCCGAGAATGGAATGGCCGACGCGGAAACGGATCTGCGACAGGCGCGAGCCGCGGCGCACGACGATCGGAAAGGTGCGCGGTGAGATTTCGAGATAGAGCGGGCCGGAATAGCCGGCCGGGATCTTGTCGAATTCCTGCGCGTAGTCAGTGATGACGCGGGTGAAGATATCGAGGCGGCCGGTGGAGCTCTTCGGATTGGCGGAGGCCGACATGCCGGCCGGCAGATCCACACGCTCCATCAAGGGAACGATATAGACGCAGCCGGTTTCGAGAACAGCCCCTTCGGAGAGGTCGATGACATGCAGGCTCAGGCGATCGAGCTTGTCCGCGACCAGATGCGAAGGGCCAGGCATGAAGCTGGCGCGCACCCGGAACGCCTTGGCGCCGAGCCGCAGGTCGAGGCTTGCCGGCTGGATCTGGTCACGGTCGAGTTCCCGTTCGGAGATCAGTCGGCCGGTCTCAAACAACGCGGCAATGGCACGGTCGGCCAAAATTCCAGTTTCGCGAGCCATCATGCTCCATCCATAGTTCGTGGCCGACAAAACCAAATACGGGGAATTGACGCAAGCAGCTAACGGCAGTATTGCAGCTTTATCCCGTGGTGATTTGGCCGGTCGGCTTGCAGCCACGTTAAATAAGTGGCTAAAAAGACCGGGTATGAAACCGGTCTGCTTTTGCGGCCGGTTTTTTTGTTTTTGAGGTGATGGCATGAGCAAGTCCTGGCGCCCTGCAACCCAACTCGTTCACGGAGGCACTCTGCGCTCGCAATATGGCGAGATGTCGGAAGCAATCTACTTGACGCAAGGCTTCGTCTACGACACGTCGGAGGCGGCCGAGGCCCGCTTCAAGGGCGAGACCGAAGGCTTCATCTACGCCCGCTACGGCAGCCCCACCAACGACATGTTCGAGAAGCGCATGTGCGCGCTCGAAGGCGCGGAAGATGCGCGCGCCACGGCCTCCGGCATGGCCGCCGTCACAGCTGCAATCCTCTGCCAGCTGAAGGCTGGCGATCATATCGTTGCCGCCCGCGCCCTCTTCGGCTCTTGCCGCTGGGTGGTCGAGACGCTGGCGCCGAAATACGGCATCGACTGCACGCTCGTTGATGGCCGCCATCTGGAAAACTGGGAAAAGGCGATCACGCCGAAGACCAAGGTTTTCTTCCTGGAAAGCCCGACCAACCCGACGCTCGAAATCGTCGATATCGCCGGCGTTGCGAAGCTTGCGAACCAGGTCGGCGCCAAGGTCGTGGTCGACAACGTTTTTGCGACGCCGCTCTTCCAGAAGCCGCTCGAACTCGGCGCTCATATCGTCATCTATTCGGCGACCAAGCATATCGATGGCCAGGGCCGCTGCCTCGGCGGCGTCGTGCTGTCCGACAAGGCGTGGATCGACGAGCACCTGCACGACTACTTCCGCCATACCGGCCCGGCCATGTCGCCGTTCAACGCATGGACGCTCCTGAAGGGCATCGAGACGCTGCCGCTGCGTGTGGCCCAGCAGACCAGGAATGCCGCAAAGATTGCCGATTTCCTGGCTGAGCAGAAGCAGGTTGCACGCGTCATTTATCCCGGCCGCAAGGACCATCCGCAGGCCGATATCATCGCCAAGCAGATGACCGGCGGCTCGACGCTGGTGTGCTTCGAGCTGAAGGGCGGCAAGGACGCGGCCTTCAAGCTGCAGAACGCGCTCGACGTGGTGACGATCTCGAACAATCTCGGCGATACGCGCAGCCTGATCACCCATCCGGCAACGACGACGCACAAGAATCTCTCGGATGAGGCCCGTGCCGAACTCGGCATTTCGGCCGGCACCGTGCGTCTTTCGGCGGGCATCGAAGATACCGACGATCTGCTTGAAGATTTCGCCCAGGCTCTGTCGAAGATCCCGGCTTAAGCAACAGGCCGCCGGACTTGCCGGTCCGGCGGCCCGCCTCACCTAAAGCTTCAGTCAGCTCTGCTTTATTAGAGTCATTAACTTTGAATGTTAGGATTAACAATCAAAACGGCGTGCAATCGCCTGTATTTGGCTGATGATACGGTGGCATTTCTTGACGGAGCCAATGCCGTATAAGATACGAGTAAGATATCCCGACTAAGGTGTAAGGCATGTACCGGGCCCTCACACGCGATATAGAAGTTGTTGTCGAGCCGTTTTATCTGGAGGAGCAATCCGATCCGGACGACGATCGCTATGTCTGGGGATACCGCATCGTCATCAGCAACAATTCCGGCCTGTCAGTCAAACTCGTCAACCGTTACTGGAACATAACGGACCAGAACGGCGTGGTCGACGAGGTGACGGGACCCGGAGTCGTCGGCGAGCAGCCACGGCTGGAGCCCGGCGATACCTATGAATATTCGTCCGGTTGCCCGCTCGATACGCCATCGGGGCTGATGTTCGGCCATTACCAGATGGAAACGGACGAAGGCGAGCTCTTCGATGTCGAGATACCCGCCTTCTCCCTGGATTCACCCGGCCTTCTCAGAGTGCTGAACTGACCGTCATTCGGCCGGCTGCAGCTCTGCCGGCTCGAAACGATAGGTGGTCGAGCAGAATTCACAGGTGACGGCGATCTCGCCGTTCTCCTGGCTGGCCTCGATCTCCTCCGCCGAAAAGCCCTTTAGAACGCCGCCGATTTTTTCACGTGAACAGCTGCAGCGGTCGTAGACCTGTTTGGCCTCGAAAACGCGAACACCGCGCTCATGGAACAGGCGATAGAGAAGCCGCTCGGTTCCGACCAGCGGATCCGTCAGCTCGTCGGCGTCGATGGTCTCGACCATGGCGCGGGCTTCTGCCCAGGCGTCATCTTCCTTCAGACCTTTCGAAATTTCATCGCCGTCTCCGCCATGCAGATCCGGCTGGCGCATGCGCTCGGGCGCTTCCGGCAGGAACTGGGCGACAAGCCCCCCTGCCCGCCAGCGATGCCGCGGCTTGCCGCTGCTGTCGCGGTCGAGAAGTTCGGCAGCCGCCAGACGGACGCGCGTCGGGATCTGTTCGGATTGGCGGAAATAGACGCCGGCAATATCCTCGAGCGAGGTACCGTCGAGTTCGACGATGCCCTGATAGGGCTGGCTGAACTTGCCCTGATCGATGGTGAACGCCAGCACGCCCTTGCCGAGCAGCTGCTCGGGTTCGGTCTGGCCGTCGGCGATCGCCTGATCGAGCAGCGCATGATCGAAACGCGCATAGGCGCGCACGTTCTCCGGTGTCGCAAAATCGGCAACAAGCAGGTCGACAGGGCCATCGCCCTTGGTCTGTACCGTGAACTTGCCTTCGAATTTCAGCGACGTGCCGAGCAGAACCGTCAGGACCACGACTTCGGCCAGAAGCCGGGCGACGGGTGCGGGATAGTGGTGGCGCTCAAGGATGGCGTCGAGCATCGGGCCGAGCTGGACGGCGCGGCCACGCACATCCAGGCCTTCAACCTGAAATGGGACGACGTGATCATCGCCGGCGAAATGAAGCTCGTTGAGAGCGGCGGCTGTGTCTGCCATGGTCTTACTCCTAGTCGTCAGAGCGGCAGACCAAGCTGTCTTCCCGCTCGCGCGGCCACCAAGCCATCAGGCCGGATGTGGCGTCCAATATGGTTCAGATCGCGCCCAGGCACCATGCAAGAATCGATTTCTGCGCATGAAGACGGTTTTCCGCTTCATCGAAGACCACGGATTGCGGGCCATCGATCACATCGTCCGTCACTTCCTCACCACGATGAGCCGGCAGGCAATGCATGAACAATGCATCCTTGCCTGCTTTCGCCATCAAAGCCTGATTGACCTGATAGGGCTGGAAGACGTTGTGACCGCGAGCCCGATGTTCCTGATTCATGGAGACCCAGGTATCGGTTACCACGCAATCGGCGCCTTCGACCGCACGGTCGGCATCATGGCTGAGCATGATTTCGGCGCCCTCATTGCGGGCCCAGTTCAGATAGTGATCCTTCGGCTCGGAACCAAGGGGGACAGCCATGTTCATGCGGTAGCCGAAACGGGCAGCTCCTTCGACCAGCGAATGCAGCACGTTGTTGCCGTCGCCGGTCCAGGCGATCGTCTTGCCCTTGACCGGGCCGCGATGCTCTTCGAAGGTCATGATGTCGGCCATGATCTGGCAGGGATGCGTATCATCCGTCAGCGCATTGATCACCGGTACCGTTGCGTGTTCGGCAAGCTCCAGCATGCGGTGATGCTCGGTGGTGCGGATCATGATCGCGTCGACATAGCGCGACAGAACCTTGGCCGTGTCGCCGATCGTCTCGGCGCGGCCGAGCTGCATCTCGGTGCCCGAGAGGAACAGCGTCTCGCCACCCAGCTGGCGCATGCCGACATCGAAGGAGACGCGCGTCCGTGTGGAAGGCTTTTCGAAGATCATCGCCAGCATCTTGCCGGCCAGCGGCTTGTCGCCCTTGCCTGCTTTGAACGCCTGCTTGCGCAGCATCGCGTCGTCCATGATGACGCGCAGATCGGCAGAGCTCATCGCCGAAAGATCGAGGAAGTGTTTGGGGGAAGCCATGTCGTCCTTACCTGTTTGCCCCGGAAGGCATCTATCCGTTCAAGCCGTCTTCTTGGCCTTCGATGCGCGAATGCTTTCGGCAGCCTGCTCAATGCGGGCAAGACCCTCGCGGGCCTCCTCGGCAGTGACGACCAAAGGCGGCAGCAGGCGCACGACATTGTCACCGGCGGGCACGCCAAGCAGGTGGGCGCCGCGGATGGCAGCCAGGAGTTCAGTCGAGGGAACGGCGGCCTTGATACCGAGCAGCAAGCCCTCGCCGCGGATATCCTCGATCACATCGGGATAGCGGTCCTTGAGCGATGCGAGGCCCTGGCGGAAGACCAGAGCCACATCACGGACATGTTGCAAGAAGCCTTCGGCAAGGACGATGTCGAGCACGGCGCTGCCGACGGCCATGGCCAGCGGATTGCCGCCATAGGTCGAGCCGTGGGTGCCGGCCTTCATGCCGGACGCAGCTTCCGCCGTTGCCAGGCAGGCGCCGAGCGGGAAGCCGCCACCGATGCCCTTGGCGACAGCCATGATGTCAGGGGTCACGCCGGACCACTCATAGGCAAAGAACTTGCCGGTACGGCCGACGCCCGTCTGGACCTCGTCGAGAATGAGCAGCAGGCCCTTCTCGTCGCAGAGCGCGCGCAGCGCCTTCATGAACTCTGTGGTCACCGGGCGAATGCCACCCTCGCCCTGAACCGGCTCGATCAGAATACCTGCGGTCGCATCGGTGATTGCGGCGCGCACAGCGTCGATATCGCCAAAGGGCACCTGGTCGAAGCCAGGGGCCTTGGGGCCGAAACCTTCGAGATACTTCTCTTGCCCGCCGGCAGCGATCGTCGCCAGCGTACGGCCGTGGAAGGCGCCTTCGAAGGTGATGATATGGAAACGCTCGGGATGGCCCTTCGAATACTGATAGCGGCGTGCGGTCTTGATCGCGCATTCCAGGGCTTCCGCGCCGGAATTGGTGAAGAACACCTTGTCGGCGAAAGTCGCCTCCGTCAGCCGCCTGGCGAGCTTTTCCTGCCCGGGGATTTCATAGATGTTGGACAGGTGCCAGACCTTGTCGGCCTGCGCCTTCAGGGTATCCACGACATGCGGATTGCTGTGGCCGACCGAGGTCACGGCAACGCCGGCACCGAAATCCAGATATCGTTCGCCGCTTTCGGTAATCAGCCACACGCCCTCACCTCGCTCGAACCGCAATGGGGCACGAGAATAGGTATCATATAGCGGCGCGGCTTCAGCCATGGCGCGGTCTCCTGTCAGCGTTACGGGCAACCGGACTCCGGCTAAAAACCAGGTCCGAAAAATTAAAAATGCCGCCTTTCGGCGGCGACTGGCACTATTTACTTTTCGCACTGCAATGTCAACAAAACTGCGGCTTTCGTGGCTTCTGAGAGACGCTCAAGCAATGTCGCGTTTTATCAACAGCTAATGTTGCAGAAATGACTCTCAGGGGAAGCAAGTTGGGGAAAACCCCGAATTCGATTCATCCGGATTCCTGCGACTCTTGTCACGGAGTCAGCCTCACACTAGGTTAAAACTCAATTACTAGACTGCATGCGGCGGAACTAGTCACCAAAATTAGTCAAGCGTTTCTTGTGCCGGATTCGTCCGGGGCAAACAGTGAGGGATTCTGCCTTCGCAACGCTTAAACGGCGGAGACACAGGGCATGAACTGGACAGACGAGCGGGTCGAGAAACTCAAGAAACTGTGGTCCGAAGGGCTGAGCGCGAGCCAGATCGCTGCCCAGCTTGGCGGCGTCAGCCGTAACGCCGTTATCGGCAAGGTTCACCGTCTGGCGCTGCCGGGCCGTGCGAAGGCCGGCGGCAACGCCACGGCTGCGCGCGCTCCCAAGCGTACGGCGGCAGCACCCCGCGCCCCAACCTACGCATCGCGTCTGGCGACGACCCGTACGGTCACCCGCCAGCAGGGCGCGACGATGCTGAAGGAAGAGATCGAGATCGACGTCATGGAGGAGATGGAATACCGTCCCGCCAAGAACGTGATCGTCCCGATTTCCCGCCGTCTCGGCCTGACGGAGCTCACCGAGCGCACCTGCAAGTGGCCGGTCGGCGATCCCTTGAAGGACGATTTCCACTTCTGCGGCTGCGAAAGCCCGGATTCTTCGCCTTACTGCACCTACCACCAGCGCCTGGCCTACCAGCCGGTCAACGAGCGCCGCAGGGCAGCAGCCCGGGCAAACTGAGCCGGGTAAGCACAAACGAAAAACGGGCCTCGCGGCCCGTTTTTTTGTGGTCTCAATTCCGAAAGCTTCAAGCTTCCATCGAATATCCAGCGCCGCGAACGGTGCGGATGACATCCTGCATGTTGGAGAAGTTCAGCGCCTTGCGCAGACGGCCGACATGGACATCGACGGTGCGCTCGTCGACATAGATGTCGTGACCCCAGACGCCGTCCAGAAGCTGCGAGCGCGAGAAGACGCGGCCGGGAGAGGCCATCAGGAATTCCAGCAGGCGAAATTCGGTCGGTCCGAGACGGACTTCGCGGGTCTTGCGATGAACGCGGTGCGTCTCGCGGTCGAGTTCGATATCGCCGCATTTCAGCACGGTCGACAAAACCTCGGGCTTGGCGCGGCGCAGCATCGCCTTGACGCGTGCGACGAGCTCGGGCGTCGAGAACGGCTTGACGACATAGTCGTCGGCACCGGTCGAGAGGCCACGAACGCGTTCGCTTTCCTCGCCGCGCGCCGTCAGCATGATGATCGGCAGGCGCTCGGTCTCCGGGCGCATGCGCAGCCGGCGGCAAAGCTCGATGCCTGATACGCCAGGCAGCATCCAATCAAGGATAAGAAGGTCCGGCGTCCGCTCCTGAAGGCGGATTTCCGCCTCATCGCCGCGCAGGATGGTGTCGACCTCGAAACCTTCGGCTTCGAGATTGTAACGAAGAAGCACGCTCAGTGCTTCTTCGTCTTCAACGACTGCAACTCTCGGGATCATTCTGTTCTGTCTCCTGAGGCCCGGTCCGGATATTATTCCGTGACCGCGCCGACGGTGTTGGCGGTGTCGTCCTTCGGACGCTCGCCCTCCGGCTGGGCGCCGGTCGCCATGTAGTAGATGGTTTCTGCGATGTTGGTGGCGTGGTCGCCGATGCGCTCGATGTTCTTGGCACAGAACAGAAGGTGTGTGCAGCTGGTGATGTTGCGCGGATCTTCCATCATGTAGGTCAGAAGCTCGCGGAACAGCGAGGTGTACATCGCGTCGATTTCCTCGTCGCGCTCGCGGATCGACTTCGCCTTATCGGCAGCGCGCGTCGTGTAGACGTCGAGCACTTCCTTGAGCTGGACGAGCGCCAGTTCGGAGAGATGCTCCAGGCCGCGGCCAAGCTTGCGCGGAACGCCGGTGCTCTGCACGGCGATGACGCGCTTGGCGGTGTTCTTGCCGAGATCGCCGACGCGCTCGAGGTCGGCAGCGATGCGGATCGAACCCATGATCTCGCGCAGGTCCGACGCCATTGGCTGGCGGCGGGCGATGGTGACGATCGCCTTGTCGTTGATCTCGCGCTCGGCGTGATCGAGGATCACGTCGTCGGAGATGACCTTCTGCGCCAGTGCGCCATCGCCGTTGACCAGCGCGCGCACAGCGTCGGAGACCATCTGTTCCGCCAGACCGCCCATTTCGGAGATGCGGCGGGTCAGGAACTTCAGATCTTCGTCATATGCAGAAAAGATATGTGTCGATGCCATGGGAAATGTCCTTGAGTGTCTCTATCGGAAGTCGTGACGCCAAAGATCAGCCGAAGCGGCCCATGATGTAGTCCTGGGTGCGCGGATCGTCCGGATTGGTGAACATCTTGTCGGTGTCGTTCTCCTCGACGAGGTTGCCGAGGTGGAACATGGCGGTACGCTGCGAGACGCGGGCCGCCTGCTGCATGGAGTGCGTCACGATGACGATCGTGTAGCTTTCGCGCAGCTCGTGGATCAGCTCCTCGACCTTTGCGGTGGCGATCGGGTCGAGCGCCGAGCAGGGTTCGTCCATGAGGATGACTTCAGGGCTGACGGCGACGGCGCGGGCGATGCAGAGGCGCTGCTGCTGGCCGCCGGACAGGCCGGTGCCGGATTCATGCACGCGGTCCTTGACCTCGTTCCAGAGGCCGGCGCGCTGCAGGCTGGTCTCGACGATCTGGTCCATGTCGGCCTTCGACTTGGCGAGACCGTGAATGCGCGGGCCGTAGGCGACGTTTTCATAGATCGTCTTCGGGAACGGGTTCGGCTTCTGGAACACCATGCCGACGCGGGCGCGAAGTTCGACGACGTCGATATCCGGATCGTAGATATCATCGCCATCGAGCGTGATCTTGCCGGTGACGCGGCAATTGTCGATCGTATCGTTCATGCGGTTCAGGCTGCGCAGGAAAGTGGACTTGCCGCAGCCGGACGGGCCGATGAGCGCAGTCACGGTGTTTTCGCGGATGTTCAGCTTGACGTCGAAGAGAGCGCGCTTTTCGCCGTAATAGACGGAAACGTCCTGGCCGATCATCTTGTAAGGGATGCTGTTCATCTTCTGGTCCAGAGCCTTCTCAACTGCTGCTTCTGTCAACATGTTCATGGGTTTCTACTCCGTTTACCAGCGGCGCTCAAAGCGACGGCGCAAGAGGATGGCTCCGATGTTCATGACAATCAGGAACAGGAGCAGGACGATGATGGCACCCGAGGTACGCTCCACGAAGGCGCGTTCGGCTTCGTTGGCCCACATATAGACCTGGACCGGAAGTGCCGTGGACGGATCGAGCGGCGTGGTCGGCGCATTGGCAACGAAGGCGACCATGCCGATCAGCAGAAGCGGCGCGGTTTCGCCGAGCGCATGCGCAAGGCCGATGATGGTACCGGTCAGGATGCCCGGCATGGCAAGCGGCAGAACGTGGTGGAACACCATCTGCATCTTCGATGCGCCGAGACCGAGAGCGGCCGAGCGGATCGACGGCGGTACGGCACGCAACGCAGCACGCGTGGCGATAATGATGGTCGGCAGGGTCATCAGCGTCAGCACCAGGCCACCGACCAGCGACGCGGAACGCGGCAGACCCATGAAGTTGATGAAGACGGAGAGGCCGAGCAGACCGTAAACGATCGACGGAACGGCAGCGAGGTTGTTGATGTTGACCTCGATCAGATCGGTCAGCTTGTTCTTCGGCGCAAACTCCTCGAGATAGATCGAGGCGGCGACACCGATCGGCAGAGCAAGAACCAGAACGATCAGCATCAGGTAGAGCGAGCCGATGAGCGCAACGCCCAGACCTGCTGCTTCCGGACGGCTGGAATTGCCATTGACGAAGAGGCCTGTGTTGAACTGCTTGAAGAGAGCACCGCTTGCCTTCAGCTCGTTCATCCAGCCGACCTGCTTGTCGTTCACCTTGCGGTTCTTCTCATCGACAGAGAGATCGATCTGGCCCTTGCTGGCGCTATCGATATTGGCGTCGGCAAGCACCGTGACATTGACCGTCTTGCCGATGATCGACGGGTCGGAGACGACCATATCGCGCAGCTGGATAGGAGCGCCCTTGGAGAGCATGGCCGAAGCATCGCGGACGTCAGGACGGCTCGAGGCGTTGACATTCAGCTGCTTGACGATGGCGTCACGCAGCAGAGCGCCGTAGTTGGCGGAGACGAGGACCGACGGATCGGTCGCACGCTTGTTCCTCGGGTCGATCGTCTTTTCGGTGAATTCCACCGGAAGCGTGATCGCCGTCTGCTGGAAGGCGGTATAGCCCTGGCGGATGACCGTCGAGAGCAGGATCGCCAGGAAGATCAGGCCAAAAGATATGGCAGCGATGCCATAGGCCTGGAAGCGGCGTTCTGCGGCATAGCGGCGCTTGATGCCGATGTCGCGGCGTGCCGGAGCCTTGGAGACAGTGATGCCTGCAACGGGAGAAACAATATTCGTCATTCGTACTGCTCCCGGTATTTGCGCACGATGTAGAGCGCGTAGATATTGAGGCAAAGCGTGATGAAGAAGAGCGTAATGCCGAGCGCGAAGGCGACTAGCGTCTGCGGCGAGGTGAACTCGAGGTCACCCGTCAGCTGATTGACGATCTTGACCGTCACCGTCGTCATCGGCTCGAAGGGATTGATCTGGATACGGGCAGCAACACCGGCCGCAAGCACGACGATCATCGTTTCGCCGATGGCGCGCGATGCGGTCATCAGCAGCGCACCGACGATACCCGGAAGAGCGGCGGGAAGCACGACCTTCTTGATGGTTTCGGAGCGCGTTGCGCCGAGGCCAAGCGAACCGTCACGCAGCGCACGCGGCACGGCGGTGATGATATCGTCGGACAGCGAGGACACGTAGGGGATCAGCATGATGCCCATGACGATACCGGCGGTCAGAACGCTCTGCGCCTGGATGAAGTTCGTGTAGTCGCCGGTCAGGAGACCGCTGACCTGCGACGACAGATCGCGCAGGAACGGGCCGACGGTGACGAGCGCGAAGAAGCCGTAGACGATGGTCGGGATACCGGCCAGAACTTCGAGCAGCGGCTTGGCAAGCGAACGAATTTTCGGCGAAGCGTATTCGGCCATGTAGATGGCAGCGAAGAGGCCGACCGGTACGGCGACCAGCATGGCGACGGCGCCGATATAGAGCGTGCCGAGCAACAGCGGGATCAGGCCGAACTGACCGAAGGACGAGCTGCCGGCACCCGCGAAGCGCGGATCCCAGACGGTGCCGAAGAAGAAGTCTGCGGCGGGAACGCTGGCGAAGAAGCGAATGGCTTCCGACAGCATCGACAGAACGATGCCGATGGTCGTCAGAATGGCGATCGACGAAGACAGCAACAGACCCCAGAGCATGACGCGCTCGACGCGGTTGCGGGCCCTGAAGCGTGGCTTGACGCCGCGCAGGGCGTAAAGCGCGCCGCCGACAGCAAGTACGAGGACGATCGCGCTCATGATCAGACGGCTGGAAGCGCTTTCGGCATTCAGCAGCTTGGCGGCATCGAGCATGTAGGGCTGCGGCTCACCGGCGAGCGGGACGCCCTTCTCGTTGAGCTTTGCCTGAACTGCCTTGGTGTCGGAACCGACTGCCGTGACTTCTTCGGATGTGAGCAGGTTCAGGCCGCGGCCGACGGTCGCGACCATGCTGTAGCTCAGATCCTGCTCGGCAGTGGTCTTCGCCTTCACATCGTCGGGAAAGGATTTGCGGACGGTGGATTCGATGATGCCTGGGCTGGCGGCGAGCCAGACACAGAGAACGATCAGGGCCGGAAGGATGGCCCAAATGGCGGCATAAGCGCCGTAATAACCCGGCCGCGAATGCAGCACGGAAGACTTGCCCCCGGCAAGTGCCGTGGCCCGGCTGCGGGCGGCCACATAGGCCAGCGCGCCAAGCACCACGAGACACAAGAGTATAATGGATGTGCTCATTCTTTACGTCCCCAGGCGCTCGGCCCCAAAAGCACAGGCTGCGATATCGCCGCCGACTTCCCAATCATGGAGAAACTCGAAACCTTGCGCCTGACCGGGCAAGGGTACCTCAGTCGAAAACCGGCGCGGCACCCCCCAAGGCACCGCGCCAGCTTATTGATTACATCGTCTTTTCGGCTTCTACGGCCTTGCGGATCTCTTCGCGCTCGGCGTCCGGAGCAGCCACGAGGCCGTATTCGACGAGCGGGCTGTCAGGGCCGATCATCTGGTCGGATACGAAGAAGTTGACGTATTCCTTCAGGCCGGGAACGGCGCCGAGATGTGCCTTCTTGACGTAGAAGAACAGCGGGCGGGAAACCGGGTAGGTGCCGTCAGCGATGGTCTCGGTCGACGGAACGATACCGCTCATCGAAGCAACCTTGAGCTTGTCAGCGTTGTTTTCGTAGAAGGAGAGGCCGAATACACCAACGCCGGTCTTGTTGGCAGCGATGCGTGCCAGCGTTTCCGGATAGTCGCCGTCGATATCGACTGCAGCGCCGTCCTTACGGACCGCGACGCAAGCCTTCTGCTGAGCGGCCTTATCGGTGATTTCCTTGGCGATGACGTCGAGTGCGCCCGAAGCCTTGCAGCCGGCGGCCAAAACGTTCAGTTCGAAGACTTCGCGGGTGCCGTGCTTTTCGCCCGGGATGTAGGCAGCGATATCAACAGCCGGGAGCTTCGGATTGACTTCCGACCACTTCTTGTAAGGGTTGGCAACGAGCTTGCCGTCAACGACGACCTGCGCAGCGAGAGCCTTGTAGAGGTCCTCAGGAACGTAGGCGACGTCAGGGTTGGACGAGTCGGTTGCGAAGACGATACCGTCATAACCGATCTTCACTTCCTGGATGTCGGTGACGCCAGCGGTCTTGCAGGCTTCCAGTTCGTTCTTGTTGATCGGACGCGAAGCGTTTGCAACGTCGATGGTGTCTTCGCCAACGCCCTTGCAGAATTCCTTGAGGCCAGCGCCCGTGCCGCCGGATTCAACGACCGGCGTCTTGAAGTTGGTGAAGGTTTCGCCGAAGGATTCAGCGACGATCTTAGCGTAAGGCAGAACGGTGGACGAGCCGGCAACCTGGATCTGGTCGCGAGCGGCTGCAGCGCCTGCAAAAGCAACGGTTGCGGCAAGAGCGGCAACGGTAAGTTTAAGCGTGTTCATCAAAAAATCTCCCGGCATTGGGCTTTGTGTGGGCAGGCCCCCCAGGGCCCTCGCATTGCCTTTTTTCATCGGCAGCCACTCTTTAGCCCCTGATGCACAGAGCTTTTATGTCACTTTGGTGAAACATTTGTGACAGGTTAAATTATTGAAATGAAATAATAAAAATTTTGGATGTTATGGATGTGTTGCGGCTTTATGTCAAAACCGCACCGTAAAGGCCGTTCCCTTACCAACCTCGGACTTGACGATCAGCCGTGCACGATGGCGCGTGAGGATGTGCTTGACGATCGCAAGCCCCAGGCCGGTGCCCTTTTTCGACCGGCTGTCCTCGATGCTGACGCGGTAAAAGCGCTCGGTCAGGCGCGGAACATGCTCTGCCGGAATGCCCGGCCCCTTGTCGGCGACGGTAACTTCAACCGGCTGTCCGGACCCGTTCTTGACCGTCACATCGACAGCCTTGCCTTCCTGGCCATATTTGCAGGCGTTTTCGATCAGATTTTCGAAAACTTGTACCAGTTCGTCGCGATCTCCGAGCACCTCCGCCTGGCCTTCCGGCAGATGAAGGTTGATCTCGACGCCGACATCCTTCGCCAGAGGGGCGAGCGAATCCCTGACATGACCGAGCAACGGAACGAGATCGACCTTTTCATCCGGCGCGATATGCGACTTCAGCTCGAGGCGCGACAGAGACAGCAGATCATCGACCAGCCGGCTCATGCGCGTCGTCTGGTCGAACATGATGCCGAGGAAGCGCTCCTGCGCCTTCGCGTCGTTCTTCGCGGGGCCCTGAATGGTCTCGATGAAGCCGCGCAGGGAGGCGAGCGGCGTGCGAAGCTCATGGCTCGCATTGGCCACGAAGTCCGAGCGCATGCGGTCGATGCGCCTCACCTCGGAAATATCGCGGAAGGACAGGATGAAGAAATGCTCGGCATTTTCGCCACCGCCAAGATCGATCGGCGCGCTGCGGACGATATAGACCCGCTCGGAGGGAAGCCTCTCAGAGTGCTCGATCTGGTTCGGCGCGTTGGTGACGATGGTTTCGCGCACCATGTCGAGAATACCGGGCGACCGGAGACGGGCAGAAATATGAGCGCCGATGATCATTTCGCCGAAGGCCTTCTCAGCCGCCCGGTTCTGGAAGAGAACCGAGGCATCGCCCGAGAGCACCATGACGGGAATATCCAGTCCGGCAAGCGTTGCCGAAACCTCCGGCAGACGGCTTTTCGGCGCTTCCGGTTCAGGAACGGGCAGCTCGGCGAGCTTTGCCTGCACGGCAGGCTCGGCATTCATGATGACGACAAGCAGCATGAGGGCAACAAGGGCCACGACGCCCCATTTGTTCATGTCTGCCGCCAGCGCCACCATTCCGATGACAAGTACGGCCAGAAGCACTGGCCGCTCCTGCCTGATGCGGGCCATCAGCCCCGATGTCCATGGCGTTTCCTCTTCCACGTGCCCCTCGCCCGCATCGGGTCCTGTTTATCGCTTCAAACTTTGCCTAATAGCGCTGATTCATGACAGAAGTTTTCGGCTGCGGCCACCAGCCACGAAACAAGCCGTGGAAACACACAGCTTTTTCTGAATTCCCCGAGAGATTTGATTTTTCACACGAAATATGATCGCCTGCTCGAAAGCCGACGTTGCTGGAGGAAATCATGGGCGAGGATGTCGAAAGCCGCGCAGTCGAACTGGAGATCAGGGGCAAGAAGCGTGTCTTCGATGTTGATGATCCGGTCCTGCCCGATTGGATCAGCGACAACGCGCTCGAATCCGGCGACTTTCCCTACAAGAAGAAGCTGAATGAAGAAGACTATCTCGAAGACCTCGAGAAGCTGCAAATCGAACTGGTCAAGGTGCAGTTCTGGCTGCAGGCGACCGGCAAGCGGGTGATGGCGCTGTTCGAGGGCCGGGATGCCGCCGGCAAGGGGGGCGCGATTTCCGCATCGTCTGCCCGCATGAACCCACGCCTCGCCCGCGTCGTCGCGCTGGCGAAGCCGACCGAACGCGAAGCCGGACAATGGTATTTCCAGCGCTATATCAGCCAGTTCCCCACCGCGGGCGAATTCGTGCTCTTCGACCGCTCCTGGTATAACCGCGCCGGGGTCGAACCGGTCATGGGGTTCTGCACACCAAAGCAGTACGAGGATTTCCTGGAACAGGCGCCGCAGCTTGAGAAGGTGATTGCCCACGAAGGCATTCATTTCTTCAAATTCTATCTGGATATCGGCCGCGAAATGCAGCTCAAGCGCTTTCATGACCGCAGACACGACCCACTCAAGGTTTGGAAGCTATCGTCCATGGATATCGCGGCACTGACGAAATGGGGCGACTACAGCGACAAGCGCGACCGGATGCTGAAAGCGACGCATACCGAATTCGCGCCTTGGACCGTCATCCGCGCCAACGACAAGCGGAGAGCACGGATCAACCTGCTTCGCCACATGCTGAAGACGATGGACTACGACGGCAAGGACAAGAGCGCGCTCGGCGAACTCGACGAGAAGATCATCGGCTCGGGTCCCGGCTTTCTGAAATAGGATGGATTAATGCAGACTGCAGCGGCAATCGGCGGATTCTTGACGGTACTTGGACTCGCCGCACAGGCACATGCCTGCGTGCTGCTGCAGGATGTCGATTACAGCGTGCTCTATCGCTCAGATACGATCGTCAGGGCGAAAGTCGTCGGCTACCAGAGCCGCCCAGAGCAGAAGGACGCGCTCTTCCGTCTTGAGATTGAGCAGGTGCTCACCGGCAAGAGCGTCGAGCGCCAAATCATCGAGGCGCGCTGGGAACGGAAATACAAGCCGGCGCCGCAGATCTGGGACGGCTATACCAACGTGATCGTCGGCCTGCGGCTTTCCAACGATGCACCGGCGCAGATCGTTCGTGAAAGCTGCGGCTTCGACGGCATCGTCGAGGATACGCCGCAGGACCTCTCGATCCTGCTCAGCCAGGCACCCGCCGGCAGCTGATCGAGCCGCTTATTGCCCGGGCAGGATACGCACCGCGTAGAGATTGATCCCGCGAGCCCTGCCATCGACATCGCTGTTGATCAGCAGCTTGCCATCAGAGCTCGGCGCCAGAGAACGGTCGAACCTGACCTGCAGCAGCGCATCCGACTTTTCCCGCGTGACACTGAAACGGTGACGGGCGCAGTTCCCAAGCGTCTGGAAATCGCATTCGACGGTGATCTGCGTCGGCTCGTCGGTGGTCGATTGCAGGGTGATGGCGATGGTGGACGACTTTCCGGCGAGCTGCTGCAACACGGCGGCGGGTACGGTGATGCCGATATTGCCGTCGGCGCCGTTGCTCTGCGAAATCAGCCGGACTGCGGCCGCGTCGTTCTCCGTCACGTTTTCCGTATGCGCCTGTGCACCATTGGCGATCTTGTTGGCATCGGATGGCTTGAAGACCTCGATCCATTCGGGCGAGAAGCTGTTCTGCGGGTCGATGGTTACAGGCTCGTCGGTGTGGCTGCCGGAATTATCTGCCGTCTCGTTCTGGCTGCCGTCGAAATCCTCAGGCTGGGTGCTGGCAGGCGGATTGGCAACGCTGGTATCGCGCTCCGCGGCCGTCAGCAGCAGGCCTGACTTATGCGCCCACCAGGCCCCCATGCCGATAAATGCGATCAGCACGCACCAGACCAGAAGCCTGGAGAAAAACTTGCGCGGCTTTCGGCGCTTGGCCGCCCCTTCCGGGCGGAAATCCATATTGCCGGGAGCCGCAGCCTTGGCCGCCGGACGTGGTTCGGCGGCAAAGGCTTCCTCCGCAGCGGGTGCAGCACCCAGGTGATCGGCAGCACCGGCATGCACGCCGTCCAGGCTCGCATCGTCATATGCGCTGCGCGGCTCTTCGGCATGGCGGGTCTCGCCTGCCAGTTCCGGCGCGGCCGCCTCGGGCGACGGGGCTTCATGATGATAGGGTTCGGGCACTTCGACGACCGGCGGCACCGGCACTTCCGGCGGCCCCTGGCGCGGATGCATGCGCTCACGCTCCTCGGCCTCGATCATGTGGATCGTGGCTTCCAGCCGGTGACGGTGATGGGCGATGGCCTCGCGATCCGTGACGTCCTGCTTGCGCAGCCCTGCCTCCAGCGCCTGGCGCGCGGACTGATAGATTCTGGCGCGGATCTCTGGATTGTCGCGATCGGAATTGCCAAGCGCCGTTCTGATGGCCGTTTCTAATCCGCTCACGTGCGATCCTTCACTCTTGAAACCGGCATTCCGCTCAAATCTTTACAAATACCTAACAAAATCCGGTAGCGGCAACAGCGCCAAACCGCAAGCCTCCGGCACGCCGCCCGGCCGATCGGCAGGGGAAAACGCCGCCTTTCAGAATATCCGAAAATCGCAAAATCGGTAGCCTGCCCAGTTGGGTGGCCTTTTCGGCGCAATGGAACTCTGTTATCAAATTGACGCTTCCGTAAACGTCAATTCATGGTGACCTCATGGCCCTGCCCGAAATCCTGACGAAGAACCTGCGACTGCCGGTGGTGGCCTCGCCGCTCTTCATCATCTCGCATCCGGCCCTGACACTGGCGCAATGCAGGGCAGGCGTCATCGGCGCGTTTCCGGCGCTCAACGCCCGCCCGGCAAGCCAGCTCGACGAATGGCTGGCGATGATCACCGAGGATCTTGCCGCCCACAATGCCGCAAATCCGGACCGGCCGGCGGCGCCGTTTGCGGTCAACCAGATCGTCCATATGTCGAACAAGCGGCTGGAGCACGACCTGATGCTCTGCGTGAAATACAAGGTGCCCGTCGTCATCTCCTCGCTCGGCGCCGTGCCGGAGGTAAATGCCGCCGTGCATTCTTATGGCGGCATCGTGCTGCATGACGTCATCAACAACCGCCACGCCAACTCGGCGATCCGCAAGGGTGCCGACGGGCTGATTGCGGTCGCCGCCGGCGCCGGCGGCCATGCCGGCACGCTGTCGCCCTTCGCCCTCATCCAGGAAATCCGTGAATGGTTCGATGGCCCGTTGCTGCTTGCCGGCGCCATCGCCAATGGCGGGGCGATCCTGGCGGCCGAGGCGATGGGCGCCGACATGGCCTATATCGGCACCCCCTTCATCGCCACCGAGGAGGCCCGAGCGAGCGACGCCTACAAGCAGGCAATCGTCGACGGGGCGGCCAACGATATCGTCTATTCGAACTATTTTACCGGCGTGCATGGCAATTATCTGAAGCCATCGGTGAAATCCGCAGGCCTCGACCCCGACAACCTGCCTATCGCCGATCCCTCGAAGATGGATTTCGAACAGGCAGTCGGCGGCGCCAAGGCCTGGAAGGATATATGGGGCAGCGGCCAGGGCATCGGCGCCATCAAGGCTGTCGAGCCGGTTGCCAAGCTCGTCGATCGCCTCGACAGCGAATACCGTGCCGCCCGCGCCCGCCTCAGCCTCTAGCACGATTTCCACAGCGCCGGTCTTTTTTGCCAAAGCCGCCAGACGGCGCTTGAAATCTTCAAACAATGGCTGTATCAGCGCCATGCAAATCGCGGGCCGCCTGGTTCGGCCGCACGGATTGCCGCTTTAGCTCAGGTGGTAGAGCACATCATTCGTAATGATGGGGTCGCAGGTTCGAGTCCTGCAAGCGGCACCATTTGCTTTTCCCAGTCGTTTCGATACCGCTAAAAACACAGCCTATGGCTTTGTTAAGCTTTTTCATAGTTACGCAATGATTGAAATACATGGTTAACCCTTGATTGATATCCTTTCCTCCAGTTGTGATTTGGGGGATAGTTTCCATGAAAGGTTTGGCTGCCGCGGTTTTGGCGTCGGCGTTTTCGGTCGTTGGCGTTCACGGGGCGATGGCTGCCGATCTGGCGCCTAACGATCTGATGATCCCGAAGTTTCTGCTCGATGAACCGGAAAAAGTGCCGGCAACGGCGAGCCGGTTTACCGGATATATCGAAGGGGGCTTCGAGACCGGCACATCGCGCGACACCGAGCTCGACAGCCGCTCGTGGCGGTTGCGCGGATCGATGAATGCGAGTTCCGACACCGGGCTCAACCTGCAGGCCGATGCCGACTATGCGCATTCCTATCTCCAGGAATACGGCTGGAACGACAATATCGGCGGTACGCTGCATGTGTATTACCGGCCTGACGGCAACTATGCGTTCGGCGTCTTCGGCCAGACCGGACGGTTTGAATCGCGCTTCCTGCCGGATACGACCGCGCGCGATTATCTCGGCGGCCTGGAAGCCGCATGGCTCGGCACCGACATGACCATCTATGGTCAGGCCGGCCTCGGCACGACCGATATCGGCGGTTTCGACTATGATCACTATGCCGGCCGTGCCGGGATGCGCTATTTCTTCACAGACAATATCCGCGCCGATTTCGAAGCTGCTTTCGACCGCTATCAGGATGACGTCGAGACGGCCGATATCTGGAAGATCTCCGCGATCGGCAACTACCGGCCGGATGGCACGCCGGTCTCCTTCTATGCGGGCTACCGCTTCGAGCATGCCAAGCTCACTGTCGACGACTTCGGCAGCGACAGCGACATCTCCAACAACTTCCTCGTCGGCATGCGCTATCACTTCGGCTCGAGCAGCTTGAAGGACGAAGAGAGCAACGGCCCGATCTGGCGCGGAGCGTCGTTCTAGGCAGTAACGGGATTGACGATGGCCGCCGCAGCGAAACCATCGCTGCGGCGGTTTTGCGTTGTGTAACCGGAAGGATAATTGGCTTTACAGAGCCCGCAGCAAGGGCCTAAAAACCAAAGCAGCACTTCGCGCCGGCGCTTGCCCCTTTCTGCCGAGCCGCCTTCGATGACGGCATAGCGAAGCATCCTGAAAGGTAAGTCATGTCTGATACGGCCCAGCGCTCGAACCGCGTTCTCGTTGTCGCGACCATCATGTTTGCCACCTTCATGGTGGCGATCGAAGCCACGATCGTGGCGACCGCCATGCCGCGCATCGTCGGCCAGCTCGGCGGTTTCAGCTACTACAGCTGGGTATTTTCGGCCTTCCTGCTGGCGCAATCGACGACCACCGTCATCTACGGCAAGCTCTCCGACATCTTCGGCCGCAAGCCGGTGCTGATCGGCGGCATCGTGGTGTTCCTGATCGGCTCGCTGCTTTGCGGCTTTGCCTGGTCGATGACCTCGCTGATCGTCTTCCGCCTGCTGCAAGGCCTCGGCGCAGGCGCCATCCAGCCGGTGACGATGACGATCATCGGCGACCTCTTCAAGCTCGAGGAACGCGGCCGTGTCCAGGGCATCATGGCAACGGTGTGGGCAACCTCGGCGGTGGTCGGGCCTCTCGCCGGCGGCGTCATCGTCGACAATATTTCCTGGGCGTGGATCTTCTGGATCAATCTGCCAATCGGCGTCTTCTCGATCATCGCCTTCTCGCTGTTCCTGAAGGAGACCGTGGCGCACAAGGAGGCCAGCATCGACTATCTCGGCGCGATCCTGTTTTCGATTGCCATCATCGCCGTGCTGGTGATCCTGACCGAGACGGATGCCAGCGCCTGGATCCTGCTCTCGCTCGCCGCCGTCTTCGTCATTTCAGGCGCCCTGTTCTTCTGGCAGGAGAAGCGGACGCCCGAGCCGATCATCTCGATCGCGCTGTGGAGCCGGCGTCTCGTCGCGACGAGCAATATCTGCATGCTGCTTGCCGGGATGGCGCTGATCGGCCTTTCCACCATTCTCCCTGTCTATATTCAGGGCGTGCTTGGCCGCTCGCCGATCGTGGCCGGTTTCACGCTGACCATGCTGGTTGTCGGGTGGCCGCTGTCGGTGATGATGTCGAGCAAGCTGTTCAAGGCCTTCGGCATTCGCAACACCCTGCGCTTCGGCAGCCTGCTGTTTCCGTTCGGTGCGCTTTTCCTGCTGTTCCTGACGCCTGACAGCTCGCCGATCGTTGCCGGTGCAGGCTCGTTCTTCATGGGCTTCGGCATGGGCCTCATCAACCTCACCAGCATTGCGCTGGTGCAAGACAGTGTCGAATGGTCGATGCGCGGCAGCGCCACGGCCTCGATCATTTTCGCGCGAAGCCTCGGCAATACGCTGGGCGCCACCGTGCTCGGGGCGATCCTGAATGCCGGGATCAATCACTATGCCAGCGGCGACACCGCCGAAAACCTGCACAACGTCCTGAACCAGCCGACCGGATTGACCGAGCTCGCAGGCGATCGCGTTGTGCGCGGCATCTTCGATGCTTCATTGCACTGGAGCTTCTGGGGTATTGTCGTGGTGGCGGTGATGACGCTGATTTCGACCTGGCTCATCCCTGTCGGCGATCATCGCCGCAAGACGACGAGTGTTTCCGCCAGCGAAGCGGCATCGCACTAAGGATCAGACATCGGCCGGATTCTGCGGCAGCGATTGCAGCAGGGTCTGGCGGGCCGAGCGCAGGTGCAGGCGGGCCGAGAAATCGATCTGCGCCTGATCGCCGGATTCCAGCGCGGCGATGTAATCGAGATGTTCGTGAATGGCGCGCTCGTTGCGCTGGCGGGCCGCCGCCTTGTTCCACTGGTAGTGATAGTGGAAGACGATGGCGATGGCATCGTAGAAATCGGCGATAAAGCGGTTCTTCGAAGCGCGGTGGATCAGCAGATGGAAGCGCTCGTCGAGTGCCGAGAACTCCTTATAGCGGCGATCCATGTCGGCAAGCACATCGAGATGGTCCTGCTTGATGACGGCCAGATGCTGCCAAGCGGCATGGTCCTTCGGAAGACGGCCGAAATCGGCAGCCGAGTGCAGCTCGAACATCTCGCGCACATCGGCGAGTTCCAGCGCGAATTCGCGGGTGAAGCCCTTCAATATCCAATGACTGTTCGGGCGCTTCTCGATCAGCCCAAAACGGGAGAAGCGGATCAGGAATTCGCGAACGCTTGTCGTTCCGGTGCCAATCTCGCGAGCCAGCTCCAGTTCGTTGATCTGCATGCCGGGCGCGGCGTCATCCGAGAGGATGCGCTGCATGAAGCTGCGCTCGATGATGTCGTGCAGCGAGTCCGTTTCCTCGGAGGGGAAGAGATCCTTGGCGGTCGGCGCCCTGAGCACGATCTTCTGACGCTTGTTCCAGCGAATGATCCCCTCGTCGCTCAGGCGTGTCAGGATCGCCCGCGCGGTGCTGCGGCTGATGCCCAGCTGGGCGGCAATTTCGGGTTCCGACGGCAGCGCGGCATCCGGACGCAGTGCGGCCGCATACCTGTTGTACGCTTCCTTGAAGACGGTATTCTGTCTTGCCATGCCACCCCGCTCCTTCCCGCGCGCCGAGACCCTGCACGCGATCGTGCGGCCAGTGCGCCGGGGGCTTATCCATTGCAATCCTTATATTATTCTGGATTGCTTGCGGCTGTTTGCCTCCCTCGTCCACAGGAACAATATTCCCGTTGACTTCAAAATGTTTATTGTAGATAAAAAACAAAATCAATGCGCATTTCGCCAATGCAGCGAGCGTTTTCCTCAGGGAGAAGACAATTGGACAAACTTCCTTGGCTCATCCTTTCGGCCGGAGATAATGTCGCCGTCGCCACGTCGGTCATCGAGCCCGGAGCCATTGTTGCCGGCGTTGCCGCACGGCAGAAAATCGACCCGGGCCACAAGGTTGCGATCGCCGACATCCCGCTCGGCACGCCCGTTGTCAAGTATGGCCAGGCGATCGGGCGCACCACCTCAGAGGTGAAGGCGGGCGACCACGTCCACAGCCACAATCTGCATTTCGAAAACGACCGCCTGGCAGCGACCGCCAATTCCGCGCCGGAAGCGGCGACTGCCGAAGACAAGGCCCGCACCTTCATGGGCTACAAGCGCGCCGACGGCCGCTCCGCGACCCGCAATTACATCGGCATCATCGCCAGCGTGAACTGTTCCACCACCGTCTGCCGCGCCATTGCAGACGAAGCAAACCGGACGATCCTGCCGCATTACGAAGGTATCGACGGCTTCGTGCCGATCGTTCACGACCAGGGCTGCGGCATGAGCTCGACCGGCGACGGCATGGCCGTTCTGCATCGGACGCTTGCCGGCTATACGCGCCACGTCAATTTCGGCGGCGTGCTGATGATCGGCCTCGGCTGCGAGGTCAATCAGCTGACGCTTTACGGCCAGAGCGGCGCCGGCGACACCAAGCGCCATTTCAACATTCAGGATGCCGGCGGCTCGCGCCGCGCGGTCGAGCGGGCCATGGGCATGCTGCGCGAGATCGCCGCCGATGTCGGCAAGGAACGCCGCGTGGCGCTGCCGATCAGTGACATCATCATCGGTCTGCAGTGTGGCGGCTCGGACGGCTTTTCCGGGATCACCGCCAATCCGGCGCTCGGAGTCGCAGCCGATCTGCTTGCGGCAGCCGGCGGCACCTCCATTCTCTCGGAAACCTCGGAAATCTATGGCGCCGAACATCTACTGCGCAGCCGTGCCGTCAGCGACGACGTGGCCAGGAAGCTCGATGAGAAGATCGTCTGGTGGGAGAAGTATGTAGGCCTGCATGGCGCGTCGCTCGACAACAATCCCTCGCCCGGCAACAAGCGCGGCGGCCTGACAACCATTCTTGAGAAGTCGCTTGGCGCCGTCGCCAAGGGTGGGCGCTCGCCGCTGACAGCCGTCTATGGCTATGCCGAGCGCGTCACGGCGCCGGGTCTCGTCTTCATGGATACGCCCGGCTACGACCCGGTCTCGGCAACCGGACAGGTCGCGGGCGGCGCCAACATGATCGCGTTCACGACGGGACGCGGCAGCTGCTTCGGCTGTCGTCCCGCTCCATCGCTGAAGCTGTCGAGCAACTCGGCGCTCTATGCGGCGATGGAAGAGGACATGGATATCGACTGCGGCACGATCGCATCAGGTGACGCGACGATCTCGGGCAAGGGCCGCGAGATCTTCGAGCTCATCATCAACACCGCATCGGGCAAGAAGACCAAGAGCGAAGAGTTCGGCTACGGCGATAACGAATTCGTGCCGTGGCATCTTGGAGCAACGCTCTAATATACAGACAGACAAGTCTTCAGAGGAGGAATGATGAAGACGAGGAGGATCGGCAAGACGGATCTGCAGGTGACCGAAATCAGCTTCGGTGCTGCAGCTCTCGGCGGCCTCTACCGCGCCTGCCCGCGCGAGCAGGCAATGGGCACGCTGGATGCGGCCTGGGATGCCGGTATCCGCTATTTTGACGTGGCGCCCTGGTATGGCCTCGGCCTCGCCGAGCGCACTGTCGGCGACTTCCTGCGGGCCAAGCCGGAAGCCGAGTACGTGCTGTCGACAAAGGTCGGCCGTCTGCTGCGGCCGGTGCCGACGGGCACCGTGCCCGATTACAGTTATGTCGATCCGCTCTCCTTCGATGCGGACTATGACTATTCCTATGACGGCATCATGCGCTCGGTCGATTTCAGCTATGCGCGGCTTGGCCTCAATCGCATCGACATCCTCTATGTGCACGATATCGGCGGCTATACGCATGGCGCCGCGAAGAATGCCGTCTACCTGAAGCAGTTTCTCGACAGCGGCATCAAGGCACTGGAGCAGCTGAAATCGAGCGGCGCGATCAAGGCGTTCGGCCTTGGTGTCAACGAAGTGCCGGTTTGCCTCGACGTGATGCGCAATGCCGATATCAACGTGATCCTGATGGCCGGGCGCTATACGCTGCTCGACCGTTCCGCGGTGGCCGAACTCATTCCGCTCTGCCAGCAGAAGGGCACGAGCCTTGTGGTCGGCGGCGTCTTCAATTCGGGGATCCTGGCGACCGGGCCGGTCCCTGGCGCGCATTTCGACTATATGGCGCCGACGCCTGATGTCGTTGCCAAGGTGACCGCGATGGAAGAGATCGCCAAGCGCCACGGCGTTCCCTTGGCCGCGCCTGCGCTGCAATTCCCGCTTCGCGATTCATTCGTCTCATCGGTGCTGATCGGCACAGCCAGGGCATCCGGCCTCGAGCGCAACATGCAGCTTTTCGAGCCGCGCCTGCCCGACAGCATCTTTCCGGAATTCGAAAGCCAAACGCTCGTTGCCAAGCCATTGGGCAGCGATGCCGTTCGTATGTAGGAGCCACGCATGCTTAAGGGTGTCCACCCCGTCCTCAGCCCCGACCTGCTTCTGGCGATCGCCAGAATGGGACATGGCGACGAGATCGTCATCGCCGACGCCAACTTCCCGTCCGCCAGCATGGGCCCGGAGATGATCCGCGCCGACGGCGTGAGCGCCACCGATATGGCCGAAGCAATCCTGACCCACTTCCCGCTCGACACTTTCGTGCCGGAAAGTGCATGGCGTATGGAAGTCGTCGGTGACCCGGCAGCGGTGCCCGAGGTCTGCGCCGAGTTCCAGGCGATCGTCGACCGCAAGGCGGGTGACAGCTTCCGTATCGCGACGCTGGAGCGCTTCGCCTTCTACGAACGGTCGCGCAAGGCCGCCTATATTGTCGCGACCACCGAATTCCGGCTCTACGGCAATCTGATCCTGAAGAAGGGCGTCGTTCTTCCCGAAGAGGTCTATCGCGGCTGACGACAATTTTAGAGTATCTTTGAATTGATGGAAAAACATCAGCTTAAGGAGGATTGAAGGAAGCGAAAAAGGCGAAATTGCCCCACTTGCAATTTCAAAAAGCCTCAGCTAGCTTCATCCGGCAAATGTTTTTTATCGATAAAAATCGTCCGCCTGCGTTCAGCGGTCTGGTTTTCTGGAGGAGAACGCAACTTGGGAGGAGAACCCACAATGAGCATGAAGTCCATCCTTTCCCGCCGGGCGTTTAGCGCTCTCGCAGGTGCAGCCTTTATCGCAACGGCAATGCCGATGCCGTCCTTCGCTGCCGAAGTGACGATCCCGATCATCGTCAAGGACACCACGTCCTTCTACTGGCAGATCGTTCTGGCCGGCGCCCGCAAGGCCGGTACCGATCTCGGCGTCAAGGTGCCGGAACTCGGCGCGCAGTCTGAATCCGACGTCAACGGCCAGATCAGCATTCTCGAAAACGCTGTTGCCGGCAAGCCGGCCGCTGTCGTCATCTCGCCGACCGAATTCAAGGCGCTCGGCAAGCCGATCGACGAAGCTGCCAAGTCCGTTCCGATCATCGGTATCGACTCCGGCGCTGACTCCAAGGCCTTCAAGTCGTTTCTGACCACCGACAATACCCAGGGCGGCCGCATCGCTGCCGACGGTCTTGCCGCTGCCATCAAGGGCGCCACCGGCAAGGAAGAAGGCGAAATCGCCATCATCACCAGCATTGCCGGTGCAGGTTCGCTCGAACAGCGCCGCGAAGGCTTCCTCGATCAGGTCAAGACCAAGTATCCGGGCCTGAAGGTGATCGCCGACAAGTATGCTGACGGCCAGGCAACCACCGGCCTCAACATGATGACCGACCTCATCACTGCCAACCCGAACATCGTTGGCGTTTTCGCGTCCAACCTGATCATGGCACAGGGCGTTGGCCAGGCGATTGCTGAAAACAAGCTCGGCGACAAGGTCAAGGTCATCGGCTTCGACAGCGACGACAAGACCGTCGGCTTCCTGAAGGATGGCGCACTGGCCGGTCTCGTGGTGCAGGACCCCTATCGCATGGGTTACGACGGCATCAAGACCGCGCTCGCCGTCTCCAAGGGTGAGAAGGTCGAACAGAACGTGGATACCGGCGCCAACCTGGTCACCAAGGCCAACATGGCAGAGCCGAAGATCGACGCTCTTCTGAACCCGAAGATCAAGTAATCTTCAGTCGGGGCCGCGCGTAAGAAATTCCGCGCGGCCTTTTCTTCACCTGTGTTATCGTCCGCGTGGGAGCGCGGAACCTGGGTGGAGAAACAGGAATTCGCATATGGGAGGAGAGGTCCATGGACGGACTGGAAGAGGTCAGTCATCGCCACGATGACAGTGCCACGCTGAAAGAGGCAAGCCGTATTCCGGCAGGTTCGCCCATCCTGGAACTCAAGGGATTGCAGAAGAATTACGGCTACGTCCAGGCGCTGAAACCAGCGACAGTGACATTCCTGGCCGGTGAAATTCACGCGATCGTCGGCGAAAACGGTGCCGGAAAATCCACCCTCATCAAGCTTCTGACTGGGGTCATCACCCGCACGGCGGGTGAAATTCTCTGGTGCGGCCACCCCGTCGGTCTGTCTTCGCCGAACGAGGCGATCGCCCGCGGTATCAATGCCGTTCACCAGGAAGTGGTTCTTTGCCCCCACCTGACTGTTGCTGCCAACCTCTTCCTCGGCGACGAGGTCAATCAGTTCGGCCTGATGCGCAAGAAGCAGATGGTCAACATGGCCCAGACCGTGCTCGACGACCTCGGCTTCGGACTGCCAGCCAATGCCCTGCTCAGTGATCTGACCATTGGCCAGCAGCAGCTTGTCGCCACCGCGCGGGCCGCAATGCGCGGCACGCAGTTCCTGATCTTCGACGAACCGACGGCCTATCTGACGCGCCAGGAATCGGCCCAGCTCTTCAAGCTGATCCGCAGGCTGCAGGCCGAAGGCGTGACGATCGTCTATATCAGCCACCGCATGGAAGAAGTGTTCGAGCTCGCAGACCGGGTTTCGGTGCTGCGCGACGGAACCCATGTCGGCACCCGGCTGATCGGCGAGACCAACGAGAACGAGTTGATCGCGCTGATGATCAACCGCTCGATCGAGCAGATCTATCACAAGGAAGAGATTGCGATCGGCGAGACGATCGTCGAAGTCCGCGGCCTCTCCGGCCCGGGTTTCGAAGACATATCGCTGAGCGTCAAGGCGGGACAGATCGTCGGCCTCTACGGCCTCATCGGCGCCGGCCGCAGCGAATTCGCACTCGGGCTCTACGGCCGGGAAAAGACCACATCAGGTGAAATTCACTGGATGGGCAAGAAGGTCGACATCAAGAACGAGCGCGCGGCCATGGATCTCGGCATCGCGCTGGCGCCGGAAAGCCGCCGCGACCAGGGGCTCTGCCTCAACCTGCCGATCGGCCTCAATATCAACCTGCCTGTCTTCAAGCGGCTGAGCAGCGGACCCGTCATCAATCATACCGTCGAGACAGCGAACGCCGACAAGCAGATCCGCGATCTCAGCATCAAGACGCCGAGCCGCCGCGTGAATGCATCCAGCATGTCCGGCGGCAACCAGCAGAAGATCGTCATCGGCAAATGGCTGAGCCATGGCGCGCGGCTGTTCATCTTCGACGAGCCGACTGTCGGCGTCGATGTCGGCACCAAAGCGGAAATCTACCGGCTCTTTGCCAAGCTATTGAAGGAAGGCGCGGGTATCATCCTGATCTCCTCCTACCTGC
Source organism: Hyphomicrobiales bacterium (assembly GCA_900465675.1). GTDB lineage: Bacteria > Pseudomonadota > Alphaproteobacteria > Rhizobiales > Rhizobiaceae > Rhizobium. The sequence continues at coordinate 39,389 of UBJR01000002.1, forward strand.
CTGAAGTCTACGAGCTTGCGGACCGGCTGCATGTGTTCCGCGGCGGCAAGCTTGTTGCCAGCCATGATTTCCACGCAGCGTCGCATGAAGAAGTGCTTGGCGAAGCGATTGGCGTCTGAGCAAGAAGAATAAGAGGGAGAGAGAACAGTGACTGCAACCCCCACCGAAATTGCGCCTCCGCCGCCACGCCGCAAGGTCAACATTCTGTTCGGCCTGACGCTGATCGGTCTGCTGCTCTTCCTCTGGCTGATGCTCGGAATTTTCACCGCCAGCTTCTGGACGCCCCTGAACATCAGCAACCTGCTGCGGCAGGGATCGATGACGGCCATCCTGGCGCTCGGGCAGACCTTCGTGATCATCACGGCGGGTATCGACCTGTCGGTGGGCGCCATCGTCGGCTTTGCCGGGGTCATCATCGCCTGGCTTCTGCAGGCGGGCGTCCCGGTCTGGGCGGCTATCCTGCTCACCCTGCTGTTTGGCGTGCTGATTGGCACCTTTCACGGCTTCGGTATCGTCAAGATGGGCCTGCCGCCTTTCATCATCACGCTGGCAACGCTGACATCGTTGCGCGGTATCGGCCTTTTGATCACCAACGGCTCGTCGATCAATATCGTCAACGAGGACTTCTCGAACTTTGCCCGCGCCGACTTCCTCGGCATTCCAAGCCTGTTCTGGATGGTTATCCTCGTCGCCGTGCCGAGCTTCGTGTTCCTGCATCTCAGCCGCTGGGGCCGCTATCTCTTCGCGGTCGGCTCGAATGCCGAAGCCGCGCGCCTTTCCGGCGTCAATGTCAACCGGATGATCTTCCTCGCCTATATTCTCTCGGCCACCTTCGCCGCCTTCGTCGGCGTGCTGCTGGCCTCGCGTATCGCCATCGGCAACGCGACACAGGCGGACGGCTGGGAGCTGCAGGCGATTGCTTCCTCGGTCATCGGCGGCACGTCGCTCTTCGGTGCGGTCGGCTCCGTCCACGGCCCGCTGATCGGCGCCTTCATTCTGGCGACCATCAACAACGGCGCGAACCTGCTCAACGTCAACTCCTTCTGGCAGCGCATCATCACCGGTCTTCTGATCATCGTGATCGTCTACTTCGACCAGTTGCGCCGCCGCCGGAGCGTCTGAGACGAAAAGCGAAGCCGGTCATCGACCGGCTTCTTCACTTCTGAATGCGAGAAACAAGATGAAAGCAGTGCTTTGCCAGAAGCCCGGTGTGCTCGAAATCGTCGAGCGCCCTTCCCCCGGCACGCCCGCTCCCGGCTGGGTGCGGCTGGCGGTCAGCCATGTCGGCATCTGCGGTACGGACTATCATATCTTCGAAGGCAAGCATCCGTTTCTCGAATATCCGCGCGTCATGGGGCATGAGATATCGGCCACCGTCGCCGAGACCGGCGACGGCTTGGCGATGGCGGTTGGAACGCCTGTGATCGTCAATCCTTACCTTTCCTGCGGCACCTGCGTTGCCTGCCGGAAGGACAAGCCGAACTGCTGCACCAACATCAAGGTTCTCGGCGTCCATACCGATGGTGCCTTCTGCGAAGAGATCACGGTGCCCGCCGGCAATCTCTACGCTGCCAAGGGCCTCAGCCTCGAAGCGGCAGCGACCGTCGAGTTTCTGGCGATCGGCGCGCATGCCGTTCGCCGATCGATGGCAGCCGCCGGTTCGCGCTCGCTCGTCATCGGTGCCGGCCCGATCGGGCTCGGGGCGGCCATCTTCTCCCGTATCGCCGGTCATGAGGTGACGCTGCTCGATACCAGCGCCGAGCGTCTGCGGATGGCCGCCGATCGTTTCGGCTTCCAGTCGGGCATCGTCGCGAACGAGGCAACCGCCGATGCAGTGAAGGCTGCAACAGATGGCGATGGTTTCGACGTCGTCTTCGACGCCACCGGCTACGGTCCGTCGATGGAAAAGGCCTTCTCCTTCGTCGCCCATGGCGGCGCGCTGGTGCTGGTCAGCGTCGTCAAGGACGATATCCGCTTCTCCGATCCTGAGTTCCACAAGCGCGAAATGATGGTGATCGGCAGCCGTAACGCGACGCAGATCGATTTCGAACATGTGGCGGATTCGATCGCCAAGGGCCTCGTGCCGGTCGATAAGCTGATCACCCACCGCACGACGCTCGCGGACGCGCCACGCGATCTCGCCCGCTGGGCGCATGAGAAGAGTGGCCTGATCAAGGCCGTCATCAATGTCGCCGGTTGATCAGACCGCGTCGATGACCTGACGCATCTGGCGGACGATAGACACATCAGTCTGGTTCGAGCTTGGCGCTTCGAAGCCGAAGGCGACCGCGCGCGGGTCCATGCTGGCCACCGCCGAGTTGCAGGAGCCGTGAATTTCCCGGGCGCCGGTAGCACGCAGGATTTCGGCTGCATTGGACGGGCGCACGCCGCTGCCCGGCATGATCGAGATGCGGCCAGCGGCCTTGGCCGAAAGCCGCTTCAGGGTTTCAAGACCGTCCATGGCCTTCGGCACGCAGCCTGATGTCAGGATGCGCTCGCAACCGAGTTCGACGGCCTGTTCAAGCGCCTCATCGGCATCCGGAACCAGATCGAAGGCGCGGTGCAGCGTGGAGCCCAGACCTGCCGCATGAGTCTTGAGGCGATGGATGAGCGGCATGTCGAGCGTGCCGTCCGGCCGGTTGGCGCCGATGACGACACCTGCGAGGCCGAAAGCTCTGACGGCATCGATATCCGCCATCATCGACGCCTCGTCGGCCGCATCGAAGATGAATGGCCCGGCATGCGGGCGGATCATCGCGTAAACAGGGATCGGCGCTGCGGCTGCAGCATTCATCATGCCTGCAACGGGCGTCAACCCGCCGAGCTCGAGAGCAGAGCAGAGCTCGATGCGGTTGGCGCCGCCTTCGATCGCCGCGGCAAGCCCCTTGGCGCTATCCACGCATACTTCTAGCAAAACCGGCATTTCTCATCTCCCGAATTGGCGCGCCGAACGCTCTACGCCATGACCGGCGATTTTGCGATGGGTTGGCCGACGATTTTGCGTACCGCGTCGATAATCATCGTGCAGGCATCGGCGGAAGCTTTCCGGTGATTGAAGGCCACATGATAGGAAATCGGGATCTGCTCGGCCAGATCGACGATCCGCACGCGATCGGCAATCGGCAGCGCGCTGACGCGGCCGAGGAAAGAGACATAGCCGTGATTGGCGACGAGATCGACGATCACGGGCAGCGAATCCGCCGCACGGATATCCTGATTGCGGAAGCGGCGGCTCACCATGCCGGCGCGGCTGAGTGCCGTCGCAGCATCGCCGAGACCCGTGCGCTCGCTTGGGGTGCAGATCGGGTGAGCGGCGACCAACGCGGCGACATCCGCCTCCGTGCTCTCCGGCGGGGCGATGGCGACAAGATCGGTGCGCAGCAGTTCGCGGTTCTGGAAGCTCTCGAGACCGAAAACGGAATCGAGAATGGCGACATCGATACGGCCGGATTTCAGCGCCTCGCGCAGGTCATCGGCGGTCATCGAGATCAGCGAGATGGCATTCTTGTTACGGCCGGTATTCCAGTCTGCCACCAATGCGCCGAGGCAGCGAGCCACCCAGCTTTCGGCGCCGGTCGGGATGATCGAGCCGATCCTCAGCGACCGGGCTGTGCGCTGATAGCGCTCGTCGGCGGCCGATTTCAGGTCGTTCCATGCCTGGCTGATCGCCGAGAAGATGGCGTAGGCGCGCCTGCCCTCCTCGGTCAGCGCCGAGCCCTGCGCCTGCCGTTCGAACAGCTTGTGGCTGGTGAATTTCTCCAGATTGGCGATCTGCAGCGAAAGCTGCGGCTGACCGAGGCCGAGACGGCGGGCAGCACGATTGATGCTTCCCTGATCGGCGACCTCGAGAAAACGCTCCATGGTCGCAACCTTTACCGGGATGCGGGCAGCCCAGCCTTCGAAGTCTTCCGGCGCCTCACCCGAGAGATCGGCAAGTTGACCGATCGCCTCCAGAACGGGCACCAATCCCTCGCCCACCTTGCTGCTGGCGATCAGCGTCACCAGTTCGCCGGAACTGCGTTCCGTCAGTTTCAGCGCCAGTTCGCTTTCGAGATTGGAGACAGCCGCCGACACCGTCGATGCGGCCAGCGTGAAGCGCCGCGCGGTCTCTCTGACGGACCCCGATGACAGGACATGGCTGGCGATGAAAAGGGCGCCCAGATGCAATGCGTGGGTCTCCGGAAGTCACTGAAAATCGGACACTATTGTGTGTTCACGAAAAAAGATATCCCATTTCGGAATTCGCAGGTTATCGTCACCGGACAAGAAAAGCGGGGCGATGGCTGATGAAGCCGTTGAGCACTCGATGATCGTGGAAACACGCAAGGGAACAAAAACAAATCCCGCCAGCATTGCATAAAGGAATGCAATTGCGCGCGCGGGACTGCTTTCACGGCGATAATCGCGCCGCGATCGCAAATACTGGAGAGGGGTTGCATCGATTTTTCGAGAACGCACACTATTTCCATGATGCTCGCAGGTCCGGCATGACGGCGGCTTTCGCCCGAGCCGGGGGACTTAACACGTGAAGGGCTCCGCCAGAGCCCTAGCGCTTGTAAACGGTGCAAACCAAGGGGACACTCCATGCTGAAGAAACTCGCACTTGCCGTTTCTATTTCCGCCTTTGCGGCGGGTGCGGCCCATGCTGCAGACGTCGTCGTTTCGTCGAAGATCGATACCGAAGGCACGCTGCTCGGCAACGTCATCGCGCTCGCTCTGGAAGCCAACGGCATCAAGACCAAGGACCGTATCGCGCTCGGCGCAACGCCTGTCGTGCGCAAGGCGATCACCGCCGGCGAGATCGACATCTATCCCGAATACACAGGCAATGCCGGCTTCTTCTTCAACAAGGCCGATGACGCCGCCTGGAAGAATATCGACCAGGGTTATGCGCTGGCCAAGAAGCTCGACTATGACGCCAACAAGATCGTTTGGCTGACACCCTCGCCTGCCAACAACACCTGGGCGCTCGCCGTTCGCAGCGATGTCGCCGGTCCGAACAACCTCAAGACCATGTCCGACTTCGGCAAATGGGTTGCCGGCGGCGGCGCAGCGAAACTCGCGGCTTCTGCTGAATTCGTCAACTCGGCTGGCGCCCTGCCCGCCTTCCAGACGACCTACGGCTTCAAGCTGACGGCCGATCAGGAAGTCGTGCTCTCGGGCGGCGACACGGCTGCAACCATCAAGGCCGCTGCCGACCAGACCAACGGCGTCAACACCGCCATGGTTTATGGCACCGACGGCGCGATCCAGGCGGCCGAGCTCGTCGTTCTCGAAGACGACAAGAGCGTGCAGCAGGTCTATGCACCGACCCCGATCATCCGCGAAGACGTGCTGAAGGCCAACCCGAAGATCGAGGAAGTGCTTGCCCCGATCTTCAAGAGCCTGACCGCCGACGAACTGCGCAAGCTGAACGCCAAGATCCAGGTCGACGGCGAGCCGGCGAAGTCGGTTGCCGAAGGCTATCTGAAGGAAAAAGGCTTCCTGAAGTAATTCACATTGCTCCGCCCTTCGGGGCGGAGCTACCTTCTTGGCGGACAGGGATGGATCGATGGAAGAAACCTTAGCGGTCCGCAAACTGGACCGGCTCGGCGTGGTGTTGGTGATTGCTGGCGTTGTTGCCGCTGCTCTTCTGCCCTTCATCTATGTGAAGGCGAACCGCATTGCCTCAGGCAAGCCGATGCTTCTCACGCAGCTTCTCGACCAGCCCGCTACCATCGTTCTCACCCTCCTGCTCATCGCCACCGCCTTTGCCGCGCTCTTCCTGCAAAATGCCGTGCTGCGGCTTGCCATCAGCACGCTGGCGCTGGCGGCACTGATCGCCGCGATCGGCTTGGCCGCCACGGCCTTCACGCCGCCGAACAGCAATGCCGCGCGCATGACGCCCGGCGGCAGTTTCTGGATCCTGCTCGGTGTCGTCGGCCTGATCGTCTCTGATGCGCTGGTGAAAATCCGGCTGACACCCTGGATGCGGGTGGCAGCACTTGCCGCCTACAGCGCGTTGCTAGCGGTCTGCCTCACCTCCGGGCTGCTCGACAGCCTGTCGATCATGAAGGAATTCTCGACGCGTTCGGCCCAGTTCTGGTCCGAGGCCTGGTCGCATCTGCTGCTCGCCTTCGGGTCGCTGGCGATTGCCATCATCATCGGGTTGCCGCTCGGCATCTTCTGCTTCTGGGTGCCGAAGCTGCGCGCTGCGGTTCTACAGGGACTGAGCCTCATCCAGACCATTCCGAGCCTGGCACTGTTCGGCATCCTGATGCTGCCGCTCGGTTACATCGCCACACATGTGCCGCTGGCTGCCGAGCTCGGCATCCGCGGTATCGGCACTGCACCGGCACTGATCGCACTGGTGCTCTATTCGCTGCTGCCAATCGTCGCCAATACCGTGGTTGGCCTCGAAGGCGTCGATCCCTCGGTGCGTGATGCGGCGGCGGGCATGGGCCTGACGCGCCGCCAGATCCTGACCGGGATCGATCTGCCTTTGGCACTGCCTGTCATCGTCACAGGCATCCGCATCGTGCTCGTGCAGGCAATCGGCCTCGTCACCATCGCGGCACTCATCGGCGGCGGCGGCTTCGGCATCTTCATCTTCCAGGGCATCGGCCAGACGGCGATGGACCTGGTCATGCTCGGCGCCGTGCCGACCGTCTTCTTCGCCTTCTCATCGGCCGTCATCCTGGATGCGGTCATCGACAGCATACGGGGATCCGTCGCATGACCATGATCGAGATCAGGAACGTCACCAAGCGCTATGGCGCCGCCACCGTCGTCGACAATGTCTCGATGCGCGTCGAGAAGGGATCGGTCACCGTGATCGTCGGCACCTCGGGCTCCGGCAAATCGACGCTGATGCGGATGATCAACCGGCTGGTGCCGATCACCGAGGGAGAGATTTTCGTCGCCGGGCAGAATGTCATGGACGTGCCGGTGACCGAACTTCGCCGCAAGATCGGCTATGCGATCCAGGGCCACGGCCTTTTCCCCCACCGCACCGTGGCGCAGAACATCGCAACCGTGCCGCAGCTTCTCGGCTGGGATGGCGCCCGCATCGCCAAGCGCGTCGAAGAACTGCTCGGCCTCTTCAATCTCGATCCGGCGACCTTTGCCGAGAAATATCCGCACCAGCTTTCCGGCGGCCAGCAGCAGCGCGTCGGCGTTGCACGCGCCTTGGCGGCAGAACCCGAAGTGCTGCTGATGGACGAGCCGTTCGGCGCGCTCGACCCCGTCATCCGAGGCAAGGCGCAGGACGACCTGCTGGCGATCCAGAAGCAATTCGGCACCACCGTCATCCTTGTCACCCACGACATGGACGAGGCTTTTCATCTCGGAAACCAGATCGCCGTGATGAGCGGCGGCAAGCTGCTGCAGTGCTCGACGCCGGAAAAGATCCTGACCGAGCCCGCCGATCCCTTCGTGCAGCAACTGACGGGAACCTCGGACCGGGCGCTTAAGCTGATGTCACTCTCACCGCTGAAGGAGAGCATGGCGCCAGCCAAGAGCGGCCTCGGCTTCTCGCTGCCGCAATCGCTCAGCCTGCGCGATGCGCTGGCGGAGATGATCTGGCAGGGCTCCGAGGAAGCTGCGGTCACGGACGGCGCAAAGACACCGGTCGGATCGATATCTATGACCAAGCTGCTCGAGTTGGGCCGCAAGGCATGAAGTTCATCGTCGCCAATATCTTCCGTGTGGCGGCATTCACGCTGCTCCTGATCCTGCTGTTCAGGACGGAGTGGCTTTCCTTCATGCTCGTGCCGCTGACCAACAACAACGCGCCGCCCGTTTACACGCAGAACAGCCTGCCCTCCCTGGCGTTGGCGCATCTGGAACTTGTGATCGGCTCGATCGTCTTCACCGCCATTCTGGCGATCCTTGCCGGCGTGTTCGTGACCCGCAAGAGTGGGGAGGACTTCCTGCCGCTGTCGCGCGCCATTGCCAATGCCGGGCAGACCTTTCCGCCTGTCGCGGTTCTGGCGCTTGCGGTTCCCGCCACCGGCTTCGGGGCCGCGCCGACGCTGATTGCGCTCTTCCTCTATGGCCTGCTGCCGATCTTCGAAAACACCGTCTCTGGCATCCGGCAGGTCAATCCCGCCATTCTCGATGCCGCAGACGGCATGGGGATGAACCCGACGCAGCGGCTGTTCAAGGTGGAACTGCCGCTCGCCTTGCCCTTGATCCTCGAGGGTTTGAAGGTCGCGACCGTCATCAATATCGGCACGGCAACGATCGGTTCCACGGTGGCGGCCAAGGGGCTCGGCGAGGTCATTATCGCCGGTCTGATCTCCGACAATACCGCGTTCATCCTGCAGGGTGGCCTGATCGTCGGCCTGATGGCGGTGCTGATCTATGATGCCATGGGTCTCGTCGAAAGCGCGATCACCCGCAGAATTGGCTTGCGCCCCGCCTGATCCGGCGGCTACCAAGGCTGCCGTGATACGGCATGAGGAGGCTGCCTTGGCAAAGATGATTCACTCCATGATCCGCGTTGTCGAAGAGGCGCGATCCGTCGAGTTCTACGGCAAGGTCTTCGGCCTCACGGTTGCCGATCGCGTCGATTTCGAGACCTTCACGCTTGTTTACATGAGCAATCCGGAGACCGGCTTCGAACTGGAGCTGACTGTCAACAAGGGCCGCACCGCGCCCTACGATCTTGGCGACGGCTACGGGCATCTCGCCATCTCAGTAGATGAAGTCGCCGTCGAGCACGCGCGGCTGGAGAAGGCCGGGCTCAATCCCGGCAAGCTGGTCGAGCTCAACCGCGACGGCAAGCTCTTTGCCCTGTTCTTCTTCATCACCGATCCTGATGGCTACAAGATCGAAGTCCTGCAGCGCCACGGCCGTTTTCAGTAAGAGCATTCGATGATCGAGAAGACAGAACTGCATACCGGCTGGACCCTTTCCTGCAACGATACAGGTCGGCCAGGACTGCCCAAGAACATTCCGGCCACCGTGCCCGGCTGCGTCCATACCGACCTGCTTGCAGCCCGCCTCATCCCCGATCCCTATCTCGACGTCAACGAGATCACCAATGACTGGATCGGCCGTTGCGAGTGGGTTTACCGGTTGAGTTTCGACGCTGTGCCCGACGAGGCCATGGTCCAGGAACTGGTCTTCGATGGACTGGATACGATCGCGACGATCCGGTTGAACGGCGAAGAGATCGGCCGGACGTTCAACCAGCACCGGACTTACCGTTTCGATGTGTCTGGCCGCCTGAAGGCAGTCTCAAACGAGCTTTCTGTCACCTTCCGCTCCGCTTATGCCTATGGCGCAGAGATGGAGAAGCAATACGGCTACCGGCCGAGCAACTATCCAGGCCCCGGCAACCTGATGCGCAAGATGGCCTGCAACTTCGGCTGGGACTGGGGTCCGACGCTGGTGACGGCGGGCATCTGGAGACCGGTGCGGCTGGAAAGCTGGGACCGGGCGCGGCTGGCCGAGACGCGTGTTTCAGCGACGCTTGCCGGTGGTGATGGCGTGGTAACGATCAACGCCAGGATCGCGGCTCAACAGGACTGCCAGGGCTGCTCGATCGTGACACTGATCGGCGGCGTTTCGCATGCTGTCGAGGTCAGTGCTTCCGGCGAGGCAAGCTTTCAGGTGACGGTTCCCTCGCCGCAGATCTGGTGGCCGCATCATCTGGGCGGCCAACCGCTTTATCCGCTCTCCATCGAATTGCGCGATGCTGGCGGCCATGTGCTGGACCGCTATGCGAAGGAGATCGGCTTCCGATCCATCCGTCTCGACACCGCGCCGGACGAGCACGGCTCGGCTTTCACCTTTATCGTCAATGACGTGCCGCTGTTTGTGTGCGGCGCCAACTGGATCCCCGACGATTGTTTTCCGTCGCGCGTGACTGCCGAACGCTACGCCGCACAGATCGATGAGGCGAAGGCGGCGAATATCAACATGCTGCGCGTCTGGGGCGGCGGCATCTTCGAGCGGGACGAATTCTACGAGGCCTGCGACCGCGCCGGCATGATGGTCTGGCAAGATTTCCTCTTTGCCTGTGCGTCCTATCCGGAAGAGGAGCCGCTGCGTGGCGAGGTGGAAGCCGAGGTTCGCGACAACGTCGTCAGGCTGATGCCACATGCCTCGCTGATGGTCTGGAACGGCAATAACGAGAATATCTGGGGCTTCGACGAATGGGGCTGGCGGCCGATCATCAAGGACGGCGTCAGCTGGGGGCTCGGCTACTATCTCGATGTGCTGCCGAAGCTCTGCGCCGAGCTCGATCCTAATAGACCGTACTATCCCGGCAGTCCCTATTCCGGCAGCATGGATATCGAGCCGAACGACGACAGGCACGGCTGCAAGCACATATGGGACGTCTGGAACGATGTCGGCTGGGAAGTCTACCGGGACTACATTCCGCGCTTCTGCTCCGAATTCGGATGGCAGGCGCCGCCGAACTGGGCGACGCTGGAAGAGAGCGTGCATGATGCGCCGCTGACGCCGCAGTCACACGGCGTCTTCCACCACCAGAAGGCAACGCAGGGCAATGAGAAATTGATCCGCGGCCTCTCGGGCCACCTGCCGGTGCCTGAGACGATGGATGACTGGCATTTCGCTACGCAACTCAACCAGGCAAGGGCGATCCGCTTTGCGATCGAGCACATGCGCTCGCACCGGGCGATCTGCAAGGGCGCCATCGTCTGGCAGTTCAACGATTGCTGGCCGGTAACCTCCTGGGCAGCGCTCGATTCCGCCGGCCGTCGCAAGCCGCTCTGGTATGCGATGCAGCAGGCCTTCGATCCGCGCCTGCTGACCATCCAGCCGCGCGGCGAAAAGCTGGCCGCGGTTGCGATCAACGAGCGCACGCTGTTCTGGCGATCGAAGATATCGGGCAAGCGCATGCGCCTCGATGGCACCGTTCTGGCGGAATTCGAATTCTGGCGGCTTCTCTGCGACCGGTTCGAGGCGAAGGAATTCGAACTTGCAGACGACATCGCGACACCGGACAACGCGGCGGATGAGGTCGTGGTGGTGCAGATGCTCGACAAGCGCGCCTTCCATTATTTTGTCGAGGATATCGATCTGAAATTACCGAAGCCTGAGATGAAGGTTTCCATCCATGCGACCGCCGATGGTTTTGATGTCATCGTCACGGCGGGTACTTTTCTCAAGGATCTCTGCCTGATGGCGGACCGGCTGGATCCAGCTGCTGTCGTCGATAGCATGCTGATCACGCTGTTGCCGGGCGAAAGCCATACGTTTGCGATCAAGACCACGAAGACATTCAAGGCTCAGGATATCACTCCGGGCGTCGTACTTCGCTGCGCCAACGATCTACTCCCCTAAAACGCCAAAAGGCCCCGCAAGCAGCGAGGCGTTTTTTCTGCTCGTCCCGAAGAACGAATTACATCCAGTAGGGCGGCACGCCATAGTAATCGTAAACACGGCGGCCGTTGTCGTTGTACCAGGTGTCGTCATCGTCCGCGTAGCTCGGCGCTCCCTCGATCTGTTCCTTGGTCAGATCGATGCGGTAGCCGTCCAGCTGGGTGTCGTAATTCAGCTTTTCCCACGGCAGCGGGTAATGATCGTGACCGATACCGAGGAAGCCGCCGAAGCTCAGCACGGCATAGGCCACACGCCCATCGCGCTTGCCGATGATCAAGCGCTCGATCGAGCCGATATGCTTGCCATCTGCACCATAAACGCGGGTGCCTTCCACGCGGTCGCTGGCGATTAGCGAATGCGTGTCCTTAACGTTGGGATCGCGGCGGCTGGCGTCTGTATCCTGATTAAGCATTGTCAGCTCCTTTGTTGTTTTTCATGACGGGACAACGCCACGCTAGAGTCATTGTTCCCCGCCTTATCGCAAATGCGCGATTGCATATTATTGACGTTTACGTCAAAGTTAGTGTAACGCTGAATGCGGCTTGAACCATTCGGCCATTGGCATAAGCTGCCCGCAAGGATGATGGAGGATTGTCCGCCGGCAGCCGCAAACCGGCATTCGTGGCCGGATAGGGAGAGAGACACGATGAACAGCATTTCCGTCCATCCTGGCGGCGACAAGCGGGAAAGGCCCTGGCTTGCCACCTATCCGGATATCGTGCCCGCCGAGCTGCCGCCGCTGGAATATGATTCGCTGGCCGAACTGCTGGAAAAGTCCTGCGAGCGCTATGCCAATCGTGTCGCCTTCTCCAGCATGGGCAAATCGCTGACCTATCGCGAGCTCGAGACGCAGACCCGCAAAGTCGCCTCCTGGCTGCAGAGCCTTGGCCTGCAGAAGGGTGATCGCGTCGCCGTCATGATGCCGAACGTGCTGCAGAACCCTGTCGCGGTCTACGGCATACTGCGCGCCGGCCTGACGGTCGTGAACGTCAATCCGCTCTATACGCCGCGCGAACTCGAACATCAGCTACGCGATGCCGGCGCGAAGGCGATCTTCGTGCTGGAGAATTTTGCCCGTACTGTGGAGCAGGTTCTTGTCAAGACCGACGTGCGCCACGTCGTCGTTACCTCGCTTGGCGAGATGCTCGGCGCCAAGGGGCTGATCGTCAATCTGGTGGTGCGCAAGGTCAAGAAACTTGTGCCCTCATGGTCCATCCCGCAGCACAAGACCTTCAAGCAGGTCTTGTCGGAAGGCTCCGGCCGGTCGCTGCAGCGTCCGGCGCTCAGCGGTGATGACATCGCCTTCCTGCAATATACCGGCGGCACGACCGGCGTTGCCAAGGGTGCAATGCTGACCCACCGCAATCTGCTTGCCAACAAGCTACAGCTGCAGCTGTGGCTGAAATCGGCCTTCGACAAGAAGAAGCAGCCGGAGGTGCTGAACTTCCTCTGCGCCCTGCCGCTCTACCATATCTTCGCGCTGACCGTGAATTCTCTGATGGGCATGTCGCTTGGCGCCCATAACATCCTGATCGCCAACCCGCGCGATATTCCGGGCTTCGTCAAGGAATTCGGCAAGGCCAATGTCCATATCTTCCCGGGCCTAAACACCCTCTTCAACGCACTGATGAACAATGCGGAGTTTGCCAAGCTAGACTTCTCGTCGCTCGTCATGTCGCTCGGTGGCGGCATGGCCGTGCAGCGGCCTGTGGCAGAGCGCTGGCTGAAGATGACCGGCTCGCATATCACCGAAGGTTATGGCCTCTCCGAGACCTCGCCGGTCGCGACTGCCAACCGCTTCGACTCCCCAGAATTCACCGGCTCGATCGGTCTGCCGATCCCCTCGACGGAACTCGATATCCGGGACGAAGACGGCAATTCGCTGCCGCTCGGCGAGATCGGCGAGATCTGCATCCGTGGGCCGCAGGTCATGGCCGGCTACTGGAACAAGCCGGAGGAAACGGCCCGCGTGATGACCCCAGACGGTTATTTCCGCACCGGCGACATGGGATTCATGGACGAACGCGGCTATACGAAGATCGTCGACCGCAAGAAGGACATGATCCTCGTTTCGGGCTTCAACGTCTATCCAAACGAGATCGAGGAAGTGGCGGCAATGCACCCCGGCATTCTCGAGGCCGCCGCGATCGGCGTTCCGGATGGCCACTCAGGCGAGACGGTGAAGCTGTTCGTCGTTCGCAAGGATCCCAACCTGAGCGAATCCGAGGTGAAGGCGCATTGCGCTGAAAACCTCACCAATTACAAACGGCCGCGGATCGTCGAATTCCGCACCGAGCTGCCGAAGAGCCCTGTCGGGAAAATTCTGCGCAAGGATCTGCGCGGGTAGACTCACGTATAATTGAAAGCAACCATAAGATGTGATTTGATCACACCGTTTCCAGGCAAAAGCAGCACGGGTCGAGACCAGCCGGCCCACCGGTGAGGATGGGCCGCACCGGCTTTGGCAAGAGCCTTGCTTTGCGAAACGGAGGTAATGCCATGTGGTATAAACCGCTAAGCGTTACGCTTATGGTAAGGAAAACCCGGACGAGCTGGTCAGTGTCCGTCCGGGTCACCATTCTTACAAAATAAGCCACGGCAGGCGGAGCACCAACTCCGTCTGCCACTCCATAAATATACCTGCACTCTCCCTTTTCATCAAGCGCGGCACAACTCGTGTCATTTTTTGCAGGCAGCCTGTGGCTGAACTTGATTTGCGCCCTACAAAGCGAATAGTTTCCGCAACCCTCTCCGCCTCCAAAGGAGCCTCCCATGAATGCCATCGTCGAAAAGCTGAAGAGCACTGCGGCCGCCACCAAAGCAACCGATATCCGCGCTGCCTTCGCTACCGATCCCAAGCGTTTCTCGCGCTTCACCGCCTCTCTCGACGATCTCTTGATGGATTACTCGAAGACTGCTGTGAACGACGAAATCCTGGCGCTGCTCGTTAAGCTCGCCGAAGAAGGCGGCGTTGCGAAGAAGCGTGAAGAAATGTTCTCCGGCGTGGCAATCAACTTCACGGAAGACCGTGCCGTGCTGCACACCGCGCTGCGCAACCGTTCCAATACACCTGTTATCGTTGACGGCAAGGATGTGATGCCTGACGTCAACGGCGTGCTCGCCGCCATGGGCAAGTTTGCCGACGGCGTCCGCTCGGGTGCGCTGAAGGGAGCGACCGGAAAGAAGATCACCGACGTCGTCAATATCGGCATCGGCGGCTCGGACCTCGGTCCGGTCATGGCCACGCTGGCGCTCGCCCCTTTCCATGACGGCCCGCGGGCGCATTTCGTGTCGAACATCGACGGTGCGCACATCGCCGATACGCTGAAGCTGGTTCAGCCGGAAACCACGCTCTTCATCATCGCATCGAAGACTTTCACCACCGTCGAGACGATGACCAATGCGCAGACGGCGCGCCAGTTCATTGCCAAGGCCCTTGGCGATGCCGCCGTTCAGCACCACTTCGCGGCCGTTTCCACGGCGCTCGATAAGGTCGCCGCATTCGGCATCGACAGCGCGCGCGTCTTCGGCTTCTGGGATTGGGTTGGCGGCCGCTACTCGCTGTGGTCGGCCATCGGCCTGCCGATCATGATCGCCATCGGCCCCGACAATTTCGGCAAGTTCCTCGATGGAGCCCATGCCGTCGACAACCACTTCCGCAAGGCGCCTGTTGCCGAAAACCTGCCGATGCTTCTCGGCCTGATCGGCTTCTATCACCGCAACGTTCTCGGCTATCCGACGCGCGCCGTGCTGCCTTATGACCAGCGCCTGTCGCGCTTCCCGGCCTATCTGCAGCAGCTCGACATGGAATCTAACGGCAAGGGCGTCACCATCGACGGCACGCCGGTCGAGGGCAATTCCGGCCCCGTCGTCTGGGGCGAGCCCGGCACCAACGGCCAGCACGCCTTCTACCAGCTGATCCACCAGGGCACGAGCATCATCCCGGCGGAATTCATGATTGCGGCCAACGCCTTCGAGCCCGAGCTGCGCCACCAGCATCAGCTGCTGATGGCTAATGTGCTTGCCCAGTCCGAAGCGCTGATGAAGGGCCGCACTTTCGAGGAAGCCAAGAAGCAGCTCACCGACAAGGGCATGGATGGCAAGAAGGCCGATTTCATCGCGCCGCACCGTGTCTTCACCGGCAACCGCCCGTCGATAACCTTTGTCTATGACAAGCTGACGCCCTATGCGCTCGGCCGCCTGATCGCACTCTACGAGCACCGCGTCTTCGTCGAAGGCGTGCTCTTCCGCATCAACTCCTTCGATCAGTGGGGCGTCGAGCTCGGCAAGGAACTGGCGACCGGCCTGCTGCCTGTTGTCGAAGGCAAGGAGAGCGCCGCCGGCCACGACTCCTCGACGCAGGGTCTCGTCGCTGCACTGGCGAAGCTTGCCAAGTAAGGCGCCCCCTTAATCAACTATCAAGCCCATCCGCCAGCGCGGGTGGGCTTTTTTGTTTGCTGCTGTCGAATGACGGGACATCTATTCGTCCTATGGGAAATGCACGAGGAGATTGTCCATGGAATTCATCGACGACGAGCTTTTCAAATTCGATAAAGATGGCGCTGAGCCGCTGCCCGCCTCCGGCGCGAAAGGCCGGGTTTCGAATGATGGTGCACAAATCTGGTATGCCAGCTATGGCGCCGGTCCGGCGGTGATCCTGCTGCATGGCGGCCTCGGGAATGCCGGAAACTGGGGCTACCAGGTGCCGGCGCTGGTCGATGCCGGATATCGTGTCATCGCCATCGATAGCCGCGGCCATGGACGCAGCACGCGCGACGATCGGCCGTTCAGCTATGTCCTAATGTCCGATGACGTGCTTGCCGTCATGGATCATCTGGAGATCGGGAAAGCCGCGGTGATCGGCTGGAGCGATGGCGCCTGTACAGCGCTGATCCTTGCCGACCGGCATCCAGAGCGCGTATCGGGCGTCTTCTTCTTTGCCTGCAACATGGATGCAACGGGCACGCTCGAATTCCGGCCGACGCCGGTCATCGACCGCTGCTTCAGCCGCCATCGGAAGGACTATCAGGCGCTCTCGGCAACGCCCGGCGGCTTCGAAGCCTTCGTTGCCGATGTCGGGAAGATGATGCAGAGCGAACCCAACTACACCGCCGCGGAGTTACAGGCGATCAAGGTGCCGGTCACGGTTGCGATCGGCGATAGCGACGAATTCATCCGGCGCGAACACATGGAATATCTCGCGAAGATCATCCCTGACGCTGAGTTCCTTCTCATCCCCGGCGTCAGCCATTTTGCGCCGCTGCAGCGGCCTACGCTCTTCAATGAAAAGGTCCTGGGCTTTCTCAAGCGCAGGACCTGATCTCAGAGGCCGATTTCGCGCGCCCATGGCGGGTTTGCGCCGGCACGGGAGACGGTGACGGCCGCAGCCTTGGCGCCGAGCGCCAGAGCGTTGCCGAGCGCCTTTTCGTCGAGCGAGGCGACCTGGGCCTTGGTCAGCAGGTTGTCCATCTTCAGCGACGCGAGAACGCCGGCATCGAACGTGTCGCCGGCACCGACGGTATCGACCACGGTCACGCGCTCGCTGGGAACAGTGACCTTGCGCTCGTTCGTGTAGCCCGATGCGCCCTCGGCGCCCTTGGTGATGACGACGAGCTTGGCGCCGTGCTTCAGCCAGTAGGCGGCGAGATCGTCATGCCTGCCTTCGAGGCCGAACCACTCCAGATCCTCATCCGAGAATTTCAGGATGTCCGACTTGGCCGCCATGCGCTTGATGCGCGCCATGTGGGCTTCCTTGTTCTTGATGAAGCCCGGACGGATGTTGGGATCGAGCGAGATGACGCGCTTGGCGGCCTCGCGGTCAAGCAGCGCCTCATAGGTTTCGCCGCAGGGGCTCGGGATAAGGCTGATGGCGCCAAAGTGCAGCGCTTCGCAATCGTCACCGAGAACAGGAAGGTCGTCAGTGGTGATCATGCGCCCTGCCGTGCCTTCGTCGTAGAAGGCATAGGTGGCCTGGCCGTTGACGAGCTTGACGAAAGCGATGGTCGAGGGCCGCGGGGTGATGGCGCAAGGGCTGTAGTCGACATTGCTGGCCTTCAGCGTGCCAAGCAGGACTTCGCCCATCATGTCATCGGCAATGCCGGTGAAGAAGGCGGTCGGCACGCCAAGGCGGCCGAGCGCGATTGCGGTGTTGAAGATTGCGCCGCCGGCATAGGGCGCAAAACCCTTTTCGCCCTGCGTCGTCTCACGCGGCAGCATATCGATCAGCGCTTCGCCGCAGCACAAAATCATCGGATTTCCTCCCAAAAAGGCCGTGTTGCCTCAATCCATTAAGTGAGCTTTTGTCAAAAGGCTAGAGCGAAAGCTCACTGACGCCACCGTTCCGGCCGGACCAGGCGAGTGGCGCGTCCAGGAAGGCTTCCACTTCGCTCAGCGTCTTTTCGTCGAAAAGCTTCTGTTCCTTGGCAACAGCCAGAACGTTGCGCCAAGTCGCAATATGATGAAGCTTCACCTTGCCGTCAGCAAAGCGCAAGGCACCTTCGTTGAAGATCCCGTAGTAGAACAGCGCCATGCCATGATCGACGATGCCGCCGGCTGCGCGGATTGCATCGATGAAGGTGAACATGCTGCCACCGGCCGTCGTCAGATCCTCGATAACGAGAACGCGCGAACCTTCCGGCATATGCCCCTCGATCTGCGCGTTGCGGCCATGACCCTTCGGCTTCTTGCGCACGTAGATCATCGGCAGGCTGAGACGATCCGCCAAGAGTGCCGCGAAAGGGATGCCCGCGGTCTCGCCACCGGCAATGCAATCGAAGCGCTCGAAGCCGGCGTCGCGGGTGATGACGCTGGCCGCAAAATCCATCACGGCCGAGCGGACGCGCGGATAGGAGAGCAGCTTGCGGCAATCGATATAGACCGGGCTCGCCATGCCGGAGGCCAGCTTGTAGGGCTGCTCGGCGTTGAAATGAACCGCCTTGATTTCCCAGAGCATCTTAGCAAGGAGTTCTGCCATAGTGGCGCGATCGGGAAATGTCGTGTGGGTCATTGCTCTCTCCTTGGCTCACGGTGTTACGCGGCAATAGCAGCAACCAAAAAATCTTTCCAGTGCCGGAACTTTTTGACCGTTCGACGCGAGCGCGAGACGGCGCGCTGACCGCAAAACCATAGCGCGCCTAAACTGATACAGCCCGCGATTTTTCCACAATGCCGAGCATACTTCAGTAATTTATGATATTCATTGCATTCCAGAGCGTTCAGCCATTTCGCCACGCCAGATCCCTGAAATTACTCGAATTTTAACGATCCATTTAACATTTGGATGAGACCTGACGGGTCACCTTCGCCGCGGTTATGAGAACCGGGCAAGGAGTCCAGAATGAGTCTGACGGTATCCGAGATTACTCAGAAGGTCAGCGCTTCCCTGACGTTCAAGATTTTCTCCATCTGCTTTGCATCCACCCACATCCCGCTCTTGGCACTGGTCGTTTATCTGGTTACCGGCTTCCGCAGCGAAGCGATGCCCGTTCTCGGTACGGTGCTTGCAGCGACGCTGATCGGAACGGGCTTTTGCCTCGCCTCCGTCTGGATGCTGATCAAGCCTCTGCATGAAATCTCGGTCGCCGTCGAAGCGTACCGTTCGACAGGCGCAGTCAAACCGATCCGCAGTAAACGGACCGACGACGTGGGCGTCGTCACGAACGGAATTTCGATGCTGATCACCGAGCTCGATGCAACGCTCTCCCAACTTCGCCGTCAGGCAACAACCGACGTTCTCACCGGTCTCGGCAATCGCCGCTGGCTGAAAGAGATCGGATCCATGGAAATCACCCGGGCAATGCGCGAGCGCACGCCGGTATCGGTCGTCGTCTTCGACCTCGATCACTTCAAGTCGATCAACGACGAGTTCGGTCACGATGTCGGCGACCAGGTGCTGATGGCGACGGGTGCGACCATCCAGCACAATCTCCGGCCCTACGATATCGCCGCGCGCATCGGCGGCGAGGAATTCTGCCTGGTCCTGCCGAAGACCGGGACGGCCGCGGCCATCGCCATTGCCGAGCGGCTTCGCAAGGAGCTGGCATCAAGAGCGATCGGCGTCCTGCCGGCTGGGCGCGTGACCGCAAGCTTCGGCGTCTATCGTGGCGACCCGGCGAATGAAAGCTTGAAGGTCATGCTGACGGCGGCCGACCGGAAACTCTACTCGGCAAAAAACAGTGGCCGCAACACGGTTCACTGGGCGGTGGCGAAATCGATCACCGGAGAAAGCGTTGCAAGCTGAGTGTTTCCTGGTCAGGGAGCACTTGAGATCAGCCCTTCGATATCGGCGGGCAGCATCCTCTTGTAGAGCGTGATCGCCCTCTCCCCCTCTTCCTCATCCAGCGAGATTGCATAGCGGACAGCGGCGGCGAGAAGCTGCATCAGCAACCGCGCGGGCGGCAGAAGCTCGCCCGGCGGCCGCGCGGGCCAGAGCCTTGCGAGGACCGCAAACAGGGCCTGCGCGTGAAATTCCATGTCTTCGGCATCGACCGCGCGCAACGGCCTGTCGGCTTGTGTCGCGTGCCAGATATCGCGCATGACCGGTTCGCGGCGGAAAAACTGGTAATATTCGTCGGTAATATTGGCGAGCGCCCAATGCAGCGACGCGGCATCCGAAACACGCGACAGCTCATCCTCGACGCAACGCCTGCCCTGCTCGTTGAAACGTTCGGCCAGGGTTCGGATGATCGAACTCTTGTCGGGAAAATATTGATAAAGCGCGCCGAAAGACAGATCTGCCTTTTCGACGATCTCGCTCATTTTCAGGGCGTCGCTACCCTTCGACTCAATGAGTTCGGCGGCCACCGCCAGGATCCTTTCGAAGCGCTCTCGGCCGCGCTGCTGGCTTGGAATGCGGCGTGGCTGGCCGGTATTGTCAGCCGCGCGCTTGCGCCGGGACGGCATTTTCTCATCCATGGTGCGCCTCTCGAAAGTTGACAAGAAAAATAAGAGAGTTTATCTCATTTTGCAAATGAGAGATTTTCTCTTGTTTTAACCGGAGGAATTCGCATGGCCGCCACTCTTCCCATTCTTCTCGTCGCCGCCGCGATCGGTAGCGGTCTCATTGCCGGCATATTCTTCGCATTCTCGACCTTCATCATGAGCGCCTTTTCGAAAATTCCGCCGGAACAAGGCATCGCAGCAATGAACTCGATCAACGCCACCATCGTCCGATCGCCCTTCATGCTGCTGTTCATCCCGGTCGCCATCATCTGCGTGGGGATTGCAGTCATCGCCTTAACGGACTGGCGCGGCAGCGCAAGCCTCTGGATGATTTCCGGTGCCGCCTGCTATCTAGTCGCATCGTTCGTCTCGACGATCGTCTTCAACGTACCGATGAACGATGCGCTGGCGAAAGTCAGCGGCAATGGCAGCGCAGCGGCAGATCTGTGGAATATTTATCTGAGGGATTGGACCTGGTGGAACCATGTCCGCACCGTGGCATCGCTGGCTTCGGCGATCGCCTTCGTGCGTGCATTGATGCTGCTCTGAAAGCGAGGCGGCAGACAGAGCTCCCGCCTCATCCGTCAGTTTAGGCCCGCTCGCAGAAGGCAATCTTGTTGCTGAACGGATCGATTACAGTCATCTCGGCGCCCCAAGGCGCGTCCTCGACACCGGGTTTCATATAGCGATAGTCCTTGCCGGCAAGCTCGGCCTGAAAGGCGCGCACCCCCTTCATCCAGACGAAAGCCTTGGCCCCGGGGCTGGCATCGCCGGAATGTTCGCTCAGATGCATGATCATGCCGCTGCGCGACACCTGGCAATAGAGCGGAAAGTTTTCGCCGAAGCGGTGCTCCCAATCGAGGGTGAAGCCCAGGAAGCCGCAATAGAATTCCATGGCTTTCGCCACGTCGAAAATGCGGAAGATCGGGATCGGCGGCTCGATCGCGATCGATCGCTCGCCATCTTGAGCTTCATCAAGCTTGGAGGCGAGGATGTTCCATTGATCGAAGCCGAATTGCCTGGCAACGATCTCCAGCGTCTCGCTGTGCGTCAGGGAAATGTCGCGGCTGGCCAGCGCCTGCCGCAGTGCTTTTGCCATGGTCTTGGCATCGCGAAAATCGCGCATCGTTCATCCTTCCATCGGCGGCGAACAGGAAGATCAGTGCCCGCGTCTGCTGACCCGTTCGCCATCGTTCGCCATTGGCAAGGATGTGAAGGATTTCATCTGGATGCATTCACCTTAGCGCTTGCGCGCCGCGGGACGGCTGGCTGCATCCGGCCAACGCCGACATTAGCGATTAATGTTGGATGATCAAGAGGCGCTGCGAACCGAGGGGGCGTCGGGAACAGCCAGCAGATGGCTTGCAAGTTCAACGCGGTTGCGGCCGGCGCGCTTGGCGGCGTAGAGCGCCTTGTCGGCTTCGCTCAGCATGGTATCGAAATCCATCGGTGTTGCGCGGCCCGGCGCCACGCCGATGCTGACGGTGCAGCGCAACATCTCGTCTTCGACATAGATCTCGCGCTCCTCAAAGGTGCGGCGGATGCGTTCGGCAATCATCTCAGCCCGGCCCGGCATGATCTCCTTGAGGACGAGGGCAAACTCCTCGCCGCCGAGACGGGCGACGGTATCCCCATCGCGGCAATGAGCGCCGAGCTCGCCGGCGAAGACCCGCAGCACGCGGTCGCCGACAGCGTGGCCATAGCGGTCGTTGATCGACTTGAAATGGTCGAGATCGAAGATGATGACGGCCGTGGAGGCGCCCATCAGACGCTCGCCGTGACGATCGAACAGCGCGCGGCGGTTCATCAGGCCGGTCAGCGGATCGGTAATCGCATCCTGCCTGTGGCGGGCCGCCAGACGCCATTGATGCAGCGCCAGCGACAGGGCGCCGATACCGGTCATGCTGGCGATGCAGACGGCAAGGCTCAGATCCTCGGCCCAGTTGTTGGGTGCAGCGCCCAGCACCATCTTGCCATCATAGATCAGCACCGCAGCGCAGAGCGCAAAGGATATGCCCGTCAGCGTATAAAGAACTGTGATACCCATGATGGGTGCCGGCGCCTCGGCCCGCGCCCGCCAGTATTGATAGGCGGTGGCGAGCAGCAGCAGGGTGATCGACGTGTTATCAGCGATGAAACCAAGTCCATCGTAGCCAGCAATCATGCTGCCGACCGGCACCAGCATCGCAAGCAGCGCATATAAGAGAATGCCCGCGAGCGGCAGACGGCTGGTGCGGAATTGATAGCCGGCGCCCCATATGGCAGCGAAGCCCGCTTGAAAGAGGACAAAGCTGGCGGTGCCTGAGATCAGACCGGGCGACGAAACATAGACACTGTAGACGAAAATGCCGCTGACGACGAGAACGAGGCCGCAGGTGCAGGTCAACAGAAAGGTTTCGGCACGCCGCGCAAACCAGCTGCCCATCAGGGTCACAGCCAGACACGTTGCTGAAACGCCGAGCGCCAGCAAAAGGGAATTATAATCCAGCATCATGCTTTCAAAACTCCGCGGCTTCTGCCGCGCCCTACAATTCGTCCAGAAACTAGCCTGTCACTGGTGACGAATGTCTTATGCATTCTGTTAAAAAATCATGGACCGCGAACGCGAATATTCGAACCGCGAGCCTGTCATAGTATCGGCAACACGGATACCCGCCGAAATTGACGGTAAAGCCGGTTTTCCTTAGCGTTTTACATCCCAATGCAGCGGGAACATCGGATCGAAGACTGTCACAGGGCCCGCCCCCGTCTCGATCTTTGACGGAAACGTGATCGCTTCATCCCGCTTGACCAGCGTGACCTTCTCGTCGTTCGGTTGCAGGCCATACCAGGCCGGGCCATTCAGCGAAGTAAAAGCCTCAAGCTTGTCGAGCGCATTCTCCTGTTCGAAGACATGCGCCAGGCAGCTTATCGTATTGATCGAGGTGTAGATACCGGCGCAGCCGCAGGCGCATTCCTTCAGTGGATCGACATGTGGGGCCGAATCCGTGCCGAGGAAGAAGCGCGGATCGCCGTTGACGGCCGCCGCCCGCAGCGCCAGGCGATGGTTCTCGCGCTTGGCGACCGGGAGGCAGTAATAATGCGGACGGATACCGCCGACGAGGATGGCGTTGCGGTTGATGATCAGGTGATGCGTTGTGATCGAGCCCGCCAGATTGGCTTTCGACGACTTGATGTAGTCGATGCCATCGGCCGTCGTCACATGCTCCATCGTCACCTTCAGTTCCGGCAGACGCTTGCGCAGCGGCTCAAGCACGGTTTCGATGAAGACGGCTTCACGGTCGAAGATATCGATCTCCGGCGTCGTGACCTCGCCGTGGACGCAGAGCGGCAGACCGATCTTCGCCATGCGCTCCAGAACAGGCATTGCCTTGTCCATATCGCGCACGCCGCCATGCGAATTGGTGGTGGCGCCGGCCGGATAGAGCTTCACCGCGGTGATCAGGCCGCTCTTCTTGCCCTCTTCGACATCGTCGGCGCTCGTATGCTCCGTGAGATAAAGTGTCATCAGCGGCTCGAAGCGATCGCCCTGCGGCAGCGCCTTCATGATCCGCTCACGATAGGCGCGCGCATCCGCTGTCGTCACCACAGGCGGCACAAGGTTCGGCATGATGATGGCGCGTGCGAAATCGCGGCTGGTATCACCGATCACCCCCTCCAGCATGGCGCCATCGCGCAGATGCAGGTGCCAGTCATCGGGACGGCGGATGGTGATCGATTGCATGGGAGCCTCCGGAGCGCTGCGGGTGGCGCTTCGATAGCATCAACAGGCCGATGGAAACAACCGTTTAGGCGTGACCAGATCGGCCCTAGAGCGCAATCTCCAATGTCATGTCGGACGGGCGGCGGTTCTCCAGGATGAGGCGGCCATTGGGGAGATCGTTGCCATAGACCTTGGCGCTGGCCTCTTCCTCCGTGAGCTTGTAGCCGCGCCAGCGCTCCCAGAGGCGCTCCTCGAGCACTTCCATCGGCGGGGCCAGCATGATCGTGTAGTCGAAGATGCCGTCGAGAGCAGCCCACTTCCCCTGCGTGAACAGCAGGTAGTTGCCTTCGACGATGATGAAACGGTCGTGCGGCGAGATCGGCCGGGCAGAGGCGATCGACAGTTCGCGGGAGCGGTCGAAGACCGGAACCAGAACTTCCTGATCGGCCGGACGCACGGCGCGGACGATATCGAGGAAGCCGCGGACGTCGAAGGTCTCGGGGATGCCCTTGCGGGCGAGCAGGCCGCGCTCGATGAGCACGGCATTGTCCATGTGGAAGCCATCCATCGGCAGGACGGCGGCGGTTTCGCCGCGCGCCTTCAGGCCGTTGGCGAGGTTGTCGGCCATTGTGGATTTGCCGGCGCCGGGCGGGCCGGCGATCGCCACGAGGAAGCGCTTCGCACTTCCGGCGCGGTCGAGAACCGCGCCGGTGATTTCGTCTATCCTGAGGTTCATGCGGCGACCGTCTCCTGCGGAGCGGCCTTTGCACCGGTCATGAAGGCAACAGCATCCGACATTGTGTATTCCTTCGGATTGATCACCGTCAGGCGGCGTCCGAGGCGGTGGATGTGGATGCGGTCGGCCACTTCGAAGACATGCGGCATGTTGTGCGAGATAAGCACGATCGGAATGCCGCGCGAGCGGACATCCAGAATGAGCTCCAGAACGCGGCGGCTTTCCTTGACGCCGAGCGCTGCCGTCGGCTCATCGAGGATGATGACCTTCGAGCCGAAGGCGGCGGCACGTGCCACGGCAACGCCCTGACGCTGACCGCCAGAGAGCGTTTCCACCGCCTGATTGATGTTCTGGATGGTCATCAGGCCGAGTTCGGAGAGCTTGGCGCGCGCCTGTTTTTCCATCGCCGAATGATCGAGCTTGCGGAAGAACTGACCCATGAAGCCCGGTTTGCGAAGCTCGCGTCCGAGGAACATGTTGTCGGCGATCGACAGCGCCGGCGACAGAGCAAGGTTCTGGTACACCGTCTCGATGCCCGCCTTGCGGGCTTCGATCGGTGACGAGAAGTGGATCGGCTGACCTTCCAGCCGAATCTCGCCTTCGTCGGGACGGATTGCGCCCGAGATCGCCTTGATGAGCGAAGACTTGCCCGCACCGTTGTCGCCGATCACGGCGAGAATTTCGCCGGGATAGAGGTCGAAGTCGGCATGATCGAGGGCTGTGACGCGGCCATAGCGTTTGACCAGACCGCGCGCCGTGAGAAGAGGTTCGGTTGCCATCAGCCTGCTGCCTTTCTGATCCACTGATCGATACCAACGGCGGCGATGATGAGCACGCCGATCAAGAGATAGGTCCACTGGACATCGGTGCCGAGAAGACGCAGGCCGAGCGAGAAGACGCCGACGATGAGCGCCCCGAACATCATGCCGAGAATGGAGCCGCGGCCGCCGAAGAGCGAGATGCCGCCGATCACCACGGCCGTGATGGACTCGATGTTGGCGAACTGGCCCGCTGTCGGAGAGACGGAACCGATACGGCCGATCAAAGCCCAGCCGGCCAGCGCACAGATCAGACCCGAGAGTACGTAGGTCGAAACCAGCATGCGCTTGACGTTGACACCGGAAAGGCCGGCGGCTTCAGGGTCGTCACCGACGGCATAGAGATGCCGGCCCCAGGCGGTATGGTTCAAGACATACCAGAGGACGGCGACGAGCAGGACCATGGCGATGACGCCGTAAGTGAAGACTGCGCCGCCGATGCGGAACGTGTTGCCGAAGAGCTGCAGCAGCGGCGCCTGGGTTTCGATATCCTGGGCGCGGATCGTCTCATTGGCCGAATAGAGGAAGTTCGTGGCAAGCACGATCTGCCACATGCCGAGGGTAACGATGAACGGCGGCAGCTTCATGCGGGCAATCAGCAGGCCGTTGATATAGCCACAGAGAGCGCCGACGGCAAAGCCTGAGAGCACCGCGATCTCGACCGGAAGGCCGTAGCGGAACACGAACTGTCCCATGACCACCGACGACAGAACCATGATGGCGCCGACCGACAGATCGATGCCGGCCGTCATGATCACAAGCGTCTGCGCAGCGCCGACGATGCCGGTGATCGCCACCTGCTGCAGGATCAGCGTCAGCGAGAAGGCCGAGAAGAATTTCGTACCCAGGAGGGCGCCGAAGATGATCAGCGAAAGCACAAGGACGATCAGCGATACGGCCGAAGGCGACGAGTGCAGGAAATGCCTGAATTTCTGGAGGACCGAATTGTCATCCGTGTCGAAAGACGCGACGTCCTTCGAGCTGTCCTTGAGAACTTTTTCGTAGTCGTGATGCGGTGCGGCTGTTGTTGGCTCGCTCATGGAAATCCTCCGCGTGACCCCACTCCCTAAGGGGTGTCCGGCCTTTCGGGCAAGACGTGGGTTAAGCTGCACCCAATTCGGCGCGCTGTCAAAGATGAGCAGGGAGCGGAGATGCCGCTGGGCATCTCCGCGTTTTGGTTCAGGCTAGGCCGGGATCAACCCCAGCACTTGCCGAGGCCTTCCTTGGTGTCGATCGACTTGACGCCGGAGACCGGCTTGTCGGTGACGAGGGTCACGCCGGTGTCGAAGAAGTTCTTGCCTTCGGTCGGCTTCGGCTTTTCGCCGGAGTCTGCGAACTTCTTGATCGCTTCGATGCCGAGAGCGGCCATCTGCAGCGGGTACTGCTGCGAGGTGGCGCCGATGACGCCGTCGGCAACATTCTTGACGCCCGGGCAACCGCCGTCGACGGACACGATCAGCACGTCCTTCTCGCGGCCGACAGCCTTCAGCGCTTCATAGGCGCCGGCAGCAGCAGGTTCGTTGATGGTGTGGACGACGTTGATGGTCGGATCCTTCTGGAGAAGGTTTTCCATCGCGGTGCGGCCGCCTTCTTCGTTGCCGTTGGTGATGTCGTGGCCGACGATACGCTTGTCGTCTTCGTCACCGATCTTGTTCGGATCCTTCGGGTCGATACCGAAGCCCATCATGAAGCCCTGGTCGCGCAGAACGTCGACGGACGGCTGGGACGGGGTCAGATCGAGGAAGGCAACCTTGGCATCGGCAGCCTTGTCGCCCAGCGTTTCCTTGGCCCACTGGCCAATCAGCTTGCCGGCGAGCAGGTTGTCGGTCGCAAAGGTCATGTCAGCGGAATCGATCGGCTCAAGCGGGGTGTCGAGCGCGATGACGAGCAGGCCGGCATCGCGGGCCTTCTTGATGTTCGGAACAATGCCCTTGGTGTCGGACGCTGCAATCAGGATACCCTTGGCGCCATCGGCGATGCAGGTTTCGATAGCGGCAACCTGGCTTTCGCTGTCACCATCGATCTTGCCGGCGTAGGACTTCAGCGTGACGCCGAGTTCCTTGGCCTTGGCAGTCGCGCCTTCCTTCATCTTGACGAAGAAGGGGTTGGTATCGGTCTTGGTGATGAGGCAGGCCGAAACGTCGGCGGCCATTGCCGGAGCCGAGAAGGCGACGCCGAGTGCGAGCGCGCCGAAAGCGAGAACTGATTTCTTCACGAGAACTCCTCCCAGAGAGTAAGCGGATCGCCGTCATGGCCAGACCCGTATTTTCAAGCACGAACGCCGCCTCGGATTTCGCCGGAAGCCTCCTCCAAGACCGTTCGATGCCGTTCACGATGGCGATTAAAAGCGAAAAGAAAATCGCTTGTCAATAAATAAATCCAATTGAATTATTAATTCGATGTGGCATGGTGGTTGAAAATAGGGCATAGGCCGATGATCGGGAGGAGTGCCCAATGTCGTCCCTGGAAGGCCCGGCGCATGCGCCGGCCGCACCGCCAATTCTGAACCCCGCCGGGGGCGCAAACCAGATCCGGGTGCGCGCCTATAACGAGCGGCTCGTGCTATCGCTGGTGCGCCTATACGGCGCCCTGTCGAAGGCGGATATCGCGCGCCGCAGCGGCCTTTCGGCCCAGACCGTCTCGGTCATCATGCGGGAGCTGGAGAAGGACGGGCTGCTCTCACGCGGCGCTCCCGTGCGCGGGCGCGTCGGCCAGCCATCCATTCCCATGCATCTCAATCCGGATGCCGTCTATTCGTTCGGCGTGAAGATGGGCCGGCGAAGTGCCGATCTGGTGCTGATGGATTTCGTCGGCAATATCCGCATGCAGCTGCACAAAACCTATGCCTATCCGTTGCCCGGCGACTTCCTCGATTTCATTGTTTCGGGGATCGCCGAACTCGAAAACCGACTGGATGCGAAAGAGCGCAGCCGCATCGCCGGCATCGGCATCGCCGCCCCCTTCGAGCTCTGGAACTGGGCGGAGGAGGTCGGCTCGCCGCCTGGCGCCATGGATGTCTGGCGCGGCTTCGACCTGCAGGCCGAAGTGACGAAACGGGTCTCCTATCCGGTCTTCCTGCAGAACGACGCCACCAGCGCCTGCGGCGCCGAACTGGTTTTCGGCGTCGGACCATCCTATCCGGATTTCGTCTATTTCTTCATCGGCTCGTTCATCGGCGGCGGCATCGTGCTGAACTCGGCGATCTTTTCCGGCCGTACCGGCACCGCCGGCGCGATCGGCCCCCTGCCCGTCCGCGGCAAGAATGGCGAGACGCTGCAGCTTCTTGAAATCGCTTCGATCTTCGTGCTCGAAAACATGCTGCGTGAGCGCGGCATCGATCCCGAACCGCTCTGGTATTCTGCCGACGACTGGGTCGATTTCGGCGAGGCGATGGAGCTCTGGATCCAGGACTCCGCCAAGGCGCTGGCACAGGGGATCGTCGCTGCCGCCTCGATCATCGATTTCAGCGCCGCGGTGATCGATGGCGGCTTCCCCGGCTGGGTGCGCGAACGCATCGTGCGCGCGACCATACACGAGGCGGAAAAGCTCGACCTTCAAGGGGTCGTCATGCCGGAGATTATCGAAGGTGCGGTGGGATCACAGGCGCGGGCGATCGGCGGGGCGAGCCTTCCGATCTTTGCGCGCTATCTCACCGACCAGAACGTGCTGTTCAAGGAGATCGAAAATGCTGAAGGGGCTTGATCCGCTCTTGAGTCCGGAACTGCTTTCGACGCTGCGCGCCATGGGCCACGGCGACGAAATCGCCATCGTCGACGGCAACTATCCAGGCGTCGAACACGCACGCCGGCTGATCCGCCTCGATGGCCATGGCCTCATCCCGGTTCTCGATGCAGTGCTCAGCGTCCTGCCGATCGACGATTTCGTGCCCGAAGCAATCTTCCGCTCGACGGTGAAGGCCGAGCGCGACAAGCTCGATCCGGTGCACGAGGAGATGATCGACTGCTGCGCCAGACACGAACCGCATCAGACGGTGGTACCGCTTGTCGGCCAGGACTTCTACGGCCGCGTGCGCGCCGCCCATGCGCTGATCCAGACCAGCGAACCCCGGCTTTACGGCAATATCATCCTGCGCAAGGGCGTGATCTATCCGCATGCCGCCGGCGAAGGCGGCAAGCCGAAGGTCGAGCCCTTCGACTACTAAGCCTAAATCTCGCCCGCCTGAGGACCCCAGACATCCGTCAGGGCAAAACCGCCCGGATGCGGGTCGAAAGGGTCGAGGGCGACCTGGGAGAGGCCGAAGGTGAAGCCGCGGCCGGTGATGGTCGGGATGATTGCCGGGCGTCCGGCGACTTCGGTGACCGACTGCAGGCCGACTTCGAATTCCGAACCGATGATCGAACGCGACGTGAAGATGTCGCCGGGCTTTGCCTTGCCGCGGGCATGCAGTGTCGTCAGATTTGCCGAGCTGCCGGTGCCGCAGGGCGAGCGGTCCGCGCGGCCGGGCCACATGGTCGTGCAGGTGCGCACCGCGCCATCCGGCTCGATATCGCGGAACATGACATAGGCAACGCCCGAGATCGCCGGGATTTCGGGGTGAACAACCTTGATATCGCGGTTGATGATATCCTTGAGAACCATGCCGGCGCGTACCAGGTCGGCGGCATTCGACTTCTCGATCTTCGAGCCGATCTGGCCGACATCGACCAGCGCATAGAAAATGCCGCCATAGCAAAGATCGACCTTGATCGTGCCCCACTCGGGCGTCTCGACATTAACATCGAGCTCGTGAACGAAGGCCGGAACCATGGTCAGGCGAACCTTCTCGCAGCGACCGTCGCGGCAGGTTGCGACTGCCTTGACCAGTCCGGCGGCGGTTTCGAGCGTCACCACCGTTTCCGGCTCCTTCATCTCGACGATGCCGGATTCCAGCAGGGCCGTCGTGACGCAGATCGAGTTCGAGCCCGAGCTTGCATGCGCCTGATCGGGCTGCAGGATGATGAAGGCGGCATCGGCATCCGGATGCTTGGCGGGCAGCAGGAGATTGACCGAGCCGATCGGCGCGCCGCGCGGCTCAAGGCAGAGAAAGCGGCGAAGCTCGGTGCCCTTCGGATCGGTGTTCAGCCACTGCAGCTGAGCCGCCACCGTTTCGCCAGGAATCTTCGGGACGCCGCCGATCGCGACCTTGCCGATTTCACCTTCGCAATGAACATCCAGAAGCTGGATCGTGCGCTTCCATCTCATCCGTCTCGTCCTTCCAAAGCGAGCCAGACCGGCTCGTCGTGCAAATCAATATCTATCGATGCGGAACGGCGTCATGTCGATCGCCGGCTTCGTGCCCGAGATCATATCGCCAATCAGCTGCGCCGTCGTGGCGGCAAGTGTCAGGCCGAGATGGCCATGTCCGGTGGCATAGAAAACACCCGGCACCTTCGACGACGCTGAGATAATCGGGATCGTATCCGGCAATGCGGGGCGATGGCCCATCCACTCGCTGGTATCCTCGACCTTCAAGCCGGGCAGCACGCGCTGCGCATGGCGCACGAGAACCCGCGGACGGCGGAAATCGGGGGCGGCATTGAGGCCTGCGAGCTCGACATTCCCGCCGACGCGAATGCCGCCTGCCGTCGGCGTGACCATGAAGGCGCGATGCGGCCAGATCACCGAATAGCGCATGGCAATGCCGGGCTTCATGATCTGCGTGTGATAGCCACGCTCGGTTTCCAGCGGGATCGGTTCTCCAAGCTTTGCAGCGAGATCACGGGTATGAACACCGGCGGCAACGATAACGGCATCAACCTCGATGCGGCCGCCGCTTTCCAGGATAACGGCCGAGGTTCCCTCCGGCTTGCGATCGATGCTGCGCACGCTACCCGACAGGAACCGCGCACCGGCTGCCTCTGCGGCAGCCGCCAGCTTGACGACGAGCTGGTAGGGCTCGCGGATCGATTTATTGTCCGGCAGCAATACCGCCTTGGCGACCTTTGACGACAGCGCCGGCTCATAATGCTGGATCGCGCCGCCATTCAGCACTTCGAACTCGAAGCCATAGCGCTGCATCATCTCGATATGGCCGCGATCACCGGCAAACTCCGACTCGGTCTCGTAGATCGCGAGGCAGCCTTCATCGGTCATCAGTTCAGGCGCGCCGATTGCCGAAAGCATGGCGCGGGTGTCGGCGAGCGCGCGTCCGGTCAGCAGCATTCCGGCATCCTCGATCTCGCGCAGGCGCGAGGGCCGTCCGGCGGCGATGAAACGCAGGAACCAGGGCAGCATCTTCAGCGCGTAGGATGGACGGAGCCAGACCGGACCTTCAGGATCGAGGAGCCAGCGGGGGATTTTCTTCCAGGTGGCGGGGCCGGACCCGGCCGCGAAATCAAGCGCGATGCTCGCCATGTTGCCGTAGGAGGTGCCGCGGCCCGGTTCGCCCTTGTCGATCAGCGTGACCTGAAACCCGCGTCTCTGAAGCTCGAAGGCAATCGAGGCGCCGATCACGCCCGCGCCAATCACTGCAACTGTTCGCTTAACGTCTTCAGTCATCGCGTCATCCATCATAGCGGGGCCGCCTGCAGCCACCGTCAATCGACGTGATATATCAGATCGCGGACCTTGCCTATGGAAATTTTCACTGGCTCGGCAGCCCTGCCCCGACGCTGTCGCCGACGGAGCCAGCCGTGTTTTCCACCGACTGGCCGAGACGCTTCAGCTGCGCATCATAATTGCGCCGGGTGCGCGGATCGAAGATCGCAATCGGCGTGCTGACGGCAACACTGGCGGCGCTGCCGACGGTCTGCGCGGCACCGATCGCAACAGCACCAACGGCCTCGCCGAGACCGACATTGGAGTCGGTGATGGCCTGACCTGCAATCAGGCGGTCACCGATCAGCTTCACGACCTCGGGGCTTTCTGCAAACTTTCCGTGGTTCAGCCGGTCGCCGCCCTTGAGCTTGGTCAGGTCGAGCACGGTGATGCCGGCGGCCTCGAGCTTGCTGCGATAAGGCTCCACCGACGGGTCGATCTGGCCGAGGCGATCGACATTACCGGAGATCCGCCGCGACAGTGCCAGTGCGCGGTCATCGCGCGACACGAAGATGGTGAAATGCGGCTTCTCCTTGCCGAGGCTGGCGAACTGGCGGCCGAAGACATCCACATCGAGATCGGGAGAGGCGAGAATGACGTTGTTGATCTTCGACGCGACTTTCCCGTCGCGGATCGCCATCTGCCGGAGCGCCTCGACGGTCAGCCAGGTTCCCATCGAGTGAGCCATGATGGTGACGTCGCTGACAGCGGGGTTATCGGCCGTGCGCCGCAGCAGCTCCTCCAGCGCATCGCGCGAATAGTTGGTGCTTTCCTTGTCGTAATTGTAATCGAAGATCGAACCGCGGGAGGGCCAGGTAAAGACCACCGGCGCCACATCCGCATGCGAATCGTGGACGATCTGGGCAAAGCGGTAGACGGCGTCTTCGTAGAGATTGTTGAAGCCATGCACGAAGATCAGCACGCGGCGGCTCTTCGGCATGTGGCCCTTCAGCCATCCCTCGCCTGCCTTCTCGCCCTGCAGCGGATCGACGGAGACGGTGACGAAATTGCGGAGGGGATCGGCGGGCAGGCGTGTCGGCCACTGGACCTGACCGACCTTGCGATTGGCCTCAGGCGGGATCGAGACATCAACGGCATTGACCATCAGACCGGTGCCGCGCTCGCCGGAGAACAGCACGCCGGGATCGGTATCCGGCGCGCGCGTCGTGGCGACCAGCAGATTGACCTGCGATGTGCCAGGCTGAACGGATCCGACAGGCGTCATGACGCCTGTCGCGCGGCCACCGCATCCCGACAGGATAAAAGCCGAAAGCGTCACTGCCGCAAGCGTCCTGCGCATGGCTCCGAAGCCGCCCAGCATGCATTCTCCTCTTCGAATACCGGCAATGCGGCTACGGCCCAAATAAGACGTCGGCAGGAGCGGAGTCAAATAAGGCAGCGATCGCGGACATGGTGAAACTTTGCGCCCGGCTTTCCCGTTATTGCCTCTGACCCCGGCACAAATCGGATGGACGCCATGAAAGCCGTTCTTATCGCCCTTGCTTCGACGACCCTGCTGCTTCCATCCCTCGCCCGCGCGGAACGTCTCGCCGAAGCAGATATCCGCCGTGACATCATCGGCAGGACAATCTATCTCGCAACGCCGCTCGGCGGCGAACTGCCACTCAACTATCACACGTCAGGCGCAGTGGACGGCAGCGGCAAGGCGATCGGCCTCGGGCGCTACTTCAAGCCCAGCGATACCGGAAAATGGTGGATCCAATCGGACCAGCTCTGCCAGAAGTTCCAGACCTGGTACAAGGGCGCACCGATGTGCTTCCTGCTGGAGCGGGCGGGCGCTGGCAAGGTGAAGTGGACGCGCGACAACGGCGAGACCGGCGTGGCTCGGATCGGCGAATAATTTTTCGGGAGCCAAAATAGAAAAGAGCTCGGTGCGGGAGGAGGTGCACCGAGCTCTTGATCTTGACTGGCAACTGGGAGGAGGAGTGTTACCAGTCGGCGTAAGAGCGCTGGGAGGAGGAGTGCGCTGCTTACGGAGGTATAGATAGCCCATTCATTTGGTCAGGAATAGGGATAATACCGCAACGCAGCAATGCATGATTCGCATGGCTGACTGTATCAATCTTGAGAAGACGCCTCATTTTGCAGCAATTTTAATCAGACGGTCAAATATCTGCGCAGAGTTTGATCGTGAAGAAGGACACGGCAGCCTAATTGCCGCCGCGTCCCGATGATGACGTCAAGCGGCCTTGAAGAGCTTCCTGCCTTCTGCGTCGAGGGCGGTGAATTCCTCCTCGGACAGCGTTATGCCGACAGCTGCAACGTTCTCTTCCAGATGCTTGACCTTGGAGGTACCAGGGATCGGGAGCATCACCGGGCTGCGCTTCAGCACCCAGTCGAGCGCGATCTGGCTCGGCGCGGCATTGTGCTTCCTGGCAATCGTATCCAGCAGCGAGCCGGGTTTTGCCAAATCGCCTGCAGCCAGCGGATACCACGGGATGAAGCCGATATTGTGCTTTTCGGCATAATCGAGCACGTCCTCGCTGGTGCGATCGACGAGGTTATAGCGGTTCTGGACCGTTGCGACCTTGAAGTATTTCGATGCAGCCTGGATATCGGCCACCGAAACCTCGCTCAATCCCGCATGCCGGATCAGCCCGGCGGCCTGCAGCGACTTGATCGTATCGAATTGCTCGCCGGCCGGCACCTTCGGGTCGATGCGGTGCAGCTGCCAGAGATCGATCTGTTCGACACCGAGATTGCGCAGGCTCTTGTGCACCTGCTGGATCAGATATTCAGGACGGCCGAGCGGCAGCCAGATGTCCGGACCATGGCGGGTCAAGCCACCCTTCGTGGCGATGACCGAGCCGTGGCTATAGGGATGCAAGGCTTCCTTGATCAGCCATTCGGAAACGTCGGGCCCATAGGAATCGGCCGTATCGATGAAATTGACGCCAAGCTCTGGAAGACGCTTCAGCGTGCGGATGGATTCGGCGTGATCGGCAGGTTCACCCCAGATACCCCGGCCGGTGACGCGCATGGCGCCAAAGCCCAGACGGTTGACCTGGAGATCGCCGCCAATCTTGAAGGTGCCGGATTGCGCGGCATTCAAAGCGGACATGGTCTTTCCTCCCTTGTGGATGCGTGAAAACAGGCGAAGTCGCTGAGCTGGCGACGTGCTCCCTGGCACCTGATGACAGCGCCGGCGGCGTCAGCCTCGTGCAGGCGGAACGATCCCGTTCCGTGCCAGCTTTACATGGGCAGGCAGCTCGCCGAAGGCAATATGTCTGCTGCCGCGGCAGCTGCCTTTTCAGCCACAGTGCGATCGGGCGCCGGTGAAGTCCGCTCCTAGTGTCGAGAGGAAGCGTGTAGCGCCTTACTGATCGTAGACGGCGCGATAGCCTTCGGACGAAGCACAGGCGGTATAGGCCCGCCGGGCAGCGCTGCGCGACACGGCCTCGCCCTCGCTCTGGTCGTATTGGCCGCTGATCTGCGAGCGCTCCTTGTAGAGCCGCATGGATTCGTCATAGGCGGCATTACCTTCGCCCATGCACATCGTATGCGCGACGAAGGATGGATTGACCGGCGTACCGACGGGATAAAGAACCGGAGAGTTGGCCCGATCGACGCAACCGGAAAGCAAGGCTGCCGCTCCAGCAACCGACACCGCAACCAACATTCTTGCCTTCATCGCATTCACTCCTGCCTGCCTCCGGACAATCCGGCGCCAGACGCAGATAGCCGCGCAAGGTTGCGCGAAGCTAGGCTACTCGATGATTTTCAAGGAAAGAAAATGAGTGGCGCACCCGAAGAGATTCGAACTCCTGACCCCCAGATTCGTAGTCTGGTGCTCTATCCAGCTGAGCTACGGGTGCGTCTCGAAGCGGCTGAACCGCTTGCGTGGCGATCCTCTAAAGCCTCCTCCGGGGGAATGCAATAGGCTTTGTGAAAAAATCGCGACTTTCGATCTGCAGAGCTGATCTGTGAATTTTGCTTTACTTTTCAGCGTGGCTGCGGATGCGGTAATCTTCCAGCGAAACCGGGCGATCCGGCACTTCGATGCGGAACTGCGTGCCCGCTGAGGGCTTTTCCACAAGGGCAATGGTGCCGCCGTGGGCAAGCACAAGCTCACGAGCAATCGCCAGACCGAGGCCGGTGCCGCCGGAGCGGGCCGAACCGCGGAAGGCGGTGAAAAGGTTCTGACGAGCTTTCAGCGGCATGCCAGGACCGGTATCGTCGATGATGATGCTGACCACGCTGCCGACGCGTTGCGCGGAGACGGTGATGCGCTTGACGCCATCGGCACCGAGTTCGCCCGGCATCATCAACGCCTGCAGCGCATTGCGGCAGAGATTGTGGATCACCCGGAAGAGCTGTTCGTTGTCGCCGTCGATCTCGATGTCGGTGGGCATCTGCTCCAGAAATTCGATGCCGCTGGCCGGATCGATGGCCAGCATGTCACGAACGTCCTGGGTCAATTCCAGCAGCCGGATGCGGCGTCGGCGCGGCGCCGATTCGGTCGTCTGGCCGTAAGACAGCACTTCGGTCGTGTAGCCGACGGCGCGGTCGATCGTTCTGAGCAGCTTCGGCGCAAAACTCTTCACCATCGGATCGTCGACATCGACGAGACGGTCGGACATCAGCTGCGCCGAGGCCAGAATGTTGCGCATGTCATGATTGATCTTGGAAACGGCAAGGCCGAGCGCCGCGAGGTTCTTCTGCTGTTTCAAGGTCTTCTGCAATTCGATCTGCATCGCCGTCAGATGACGGCCGGCGACTGCCAGCTCGTCCCGTCCGCCATCGCCGACAAAGACGTTGTGAGGGTTTTCCGGATCCGTCGAAAACTGCTGCATGCTGCCGCTCAGATTGCGGATCGGGCGGATCAGGATGCGGTTGATGACGAAGAAAACCAGCGTTGCGGTAAACAGTGAGATCAGGACCGACAGAAGCAGAACGTTGCGTGCATAGACGAACATCGCGTTGCGCAAAGCCCTGTCCTTCATCACCACTTCGACGCCCGTCGCGGTATCGCCGACCGGGCCATAGACGCGAATCATCCGGTTGCCGCCGAAGATCAGCGTATCGAGCGCATCGCAAATGGCGTTTACGGGAGTGACTTTCGTCAGATCGTACTGCTCATCGACGGAGGTCGGCATCTCGGTCATGGCCAGAAGCCGCGAGGTGCCGTCCTTGCGAAGTACGATCGCCTTGGTGCCGGTTGCCTCCAGGGTTTCCTTCTGGAGCATGCGCGGCAGCTCGACGGGCTGAAGGCCATCGATGACGATGGCGGCAGCGGCAGCGGTGTTGAGCTTGTCGTCAAGCCAGCGGATACGCATGCTGGCGACCGACGGGAAGAAGATCAGAACTTCGGCCAGCATGATGAAAAGCACGGTCATCCAGAGCAGCTTGCCGGAGAGCCCACCAAACCACCCTGCAGGGCGTTCACCGCCCGCAGCCGTCATATTCACTGGCATTTCGCTTTGGTCTTGCACCGGCATCGCTGTTTCCGTTCGGCGCAAGCGCCTGCGAGGCAGAGACTTATAATAGACGGTTTGCAATCTGCTTTCAAATCTTCGCGAGGCGCGGCAAGTCGTCACAAAAGAAAACGCCGCCCGGAGGCGGCGCTTCCGATTAGAAAGCTCTGGATCCGGAGATCAAAACTCTTCCCAGCTCTGCTCGGCGACCGCCGCATTGCCGTTGAAGGCGCGGGCGACGGTGTTCATGGCGCGGCGCGCGGGCGAGGCGACCGGGCGATGTTCTTCGCGGCGGGCAACGGCCACCTGCGGCGCAGTGCCGTTGGAGACCTTGAAGCGCGAGATGAGGCGGACGAGGCCATCGGCTTCGGCAGAGAGCTTGTGGGTCGCGGCAGAGGTTTCCTCGACCATTGCCGCATTCTGCTGCGTCACCTGATCCATCTGGTTTACGGCGGTGTTGACTTCCTTGAGGCCGGTCGACTGTTCCTTCGCCGCGGTTGCGATCGAATGGATGTGATCGTTGATGGCGATGACGCGGGTTTCGATTTCCGACAGCGCCTCGCCCGTCGCCTGCACCAGTTTGACGCCGACATTGACTTCATCGCCCGACTTGGTGATGAGCGCCTTGATGTCCTTGGCAGCGGTTGCCGAACGCTGAGCCAGCTCGCGGACTTCCTGTGCGACAACCGCAAAGCCCTTACCGGCCTCACCGGCACGCGCTGCCTCAACGCCCGCATTGAGCGCCAGCAGGTTGGTCTGGAAGGCGATCTCGTCGATGACGTTGATGATCTGGCTGATCTCGCGGGATGCCTGCTCGATGCGGCCCATGGCATCGACCGCATTGCGGACGACGACGCCGGATGCACCCGACTTGTCCTTGGCTTCGGAGACCATGACGCTGGCTTCCTGGGCACGCTCGGTCGAATTCTGGACAACCGCCGTGATCTCGTCGAGAGCGGCAGAGGTTTCTTCCAGTGCGGCAGCCTGCTGCTCGGTACGCTTCGACAGATCGTCGGTCGCAACGCGCAGTTCGTTGGTGTTGCCGTTGATGGCTTCGGTCGTTTCGCGAACTTCGCGCATCGTTGTCTGCAGCGTCACGAAGGTGCTGTTGACGTTCTGCTGCAGTTCGGCAAAGGCGCCCTGGAACTCACCGCGCATCGTCTGCGTCAGGTCACCATCGGCAAGGCTTGCAATGACGCGGCGGGTTTCGTTGACGCCGGTGTCGACGCTGGAGAGCAGCGAGTTGATGTTGCCTGCGAAATGGTTGAGGCTTTCGTCCTCGTAGTCCTTCTCAATGCGGCGGCTGAAATCACCGGCGGCAGCGGAGGCAACGACGACGGACATGCTCGACTGCAGGTCATCGCTCTTGGCGCGCATCGCCGTTTCCTGGGCGTTGAGGCGCTTGATGGCGAGGCCGTTTTCCTTGAAGACGGCAACGGCCGCGGCCATGTCGCCGATTTCATCCTGGCGGCCTGCATAGGGCACTTCCGCTTCGAAATTGCCGTCGGCGACTTCCTTGATCGCGGTCGTCACTTTCTTGATCGGGCGGCTGAGGTGGCTGGTACCGATATAGAAGCCAAGGCCGACGCCCGCAGCGATACCGATCGTGGTGATCGCAAGCACAAGCCAAAAGACAGAGTTGCGGAAGGCCTCGATCTCGTCATCGACGGCATCGAGTTCGGCCTTGTCGGTCTTGACGATTGCGTCGATCTCGGCCTGGAAGGCCTTGCGGTTGGCGCGGTTGGCGTCGTTATTACCCTGATCGTTTGCGGCTGCAGGGCCGACTTCGGTGCCGAGACGTGCAGTCTCGGTGCGGAAGGCACGGAATTCCTTGGAGCGATCGACGAGCTTGCCGAAGCTATCCTTCTGGCTCTCAGGAACCAGCGGCGCCCAGCCAGCGATCACCTTGTCGATCTCGTCGAGATCGGTGTTGATGCCTTTGGCAAAAGGAGCGACGTCCTTGATCTCCTTGGAGGCATAGATGCCACGGGCTTCCATCACGGTTGCAGTGACGAAACGATTGAGACGCTCGCCGGCATAAGCGCGGCTGGAAGCGCTTTCATAGGCGGTCAGCTTATTGTTATACTCGTTCATAGCGAACAATGCCGTCGCGCCGATGACCAGCGCAACGCCAGCCATAACGCTGACAAGCAAATTGATCTTTCCACGAATTTTCAAAGTATAGTCTCCCTAGGGGGTGAGGAGAGACTGGAAAGCAAATTCCCAGCCGAATGACCAAAATATCGGCGAAATTTCTTAAAGTTATGTTTCGGATTTTAGCTATTACGACTACAAGAAATTATCCCTATTATTCGGGCTCACAGCAGATTTTTCGCAAAAATTGCAATCAGCAAGACCGAACCAATGGGAAATCGTGGCTACCTCAGAAGAACTTCAGCAAAATTCAACCTCATGGGGTATTGTCGTAGTCGTTAACACCCTGATGCGACTTTTTGCACATTGGCGCTTTAGCGGGCAGGCCGCGTGGACGATTTTTACGGCTATAATTGACTTTTTTGGCGACCGTCCCTATAAGCCGCCGCACGTCCGGTCACTATAGGTCTTTTGGCCTCGCCCGTTCGCAAAAATAACGCTCCTTGCACTTTGCAAAACGTAAGAAGGGCCGCACTCCGCGGTATTAAAATAAATGAAGCGTACTTACCAACCATCCAAGCTTGTCCGCAAGCGCCGCCACGGTTTCCGTGCACGTATGGCTACTGCCGGTGGCCGCAAGGTTATCGCCGCTCGCCGCGGACGTGGCCGCAATCGTCTTTCGGCTTAAGGCCGGAATTGCCCGATAAGAGATGGCGGGCGAATTGACGACCAAAAAAGAACAAGAAGAAATGACTGTCGGGCGGCTGAAAAGCCGCCCGCAGTTTCTTGCTGTTCGCGTAGGCGAAAAGCGCAGGGGTGGCTTCTTCCTGCTCGAGGTACTCGACCGCAAGGAACCCGACACCGAAGCCCGCGTCGGCTTCACAGTCACCAAGAAACATGGCAACGCAGTCGAAAGAAACCGCATGCGGCGGCGTCTTAAAGAGGCGGTGCGGCTTCATGCAGGGTTTGCAATGCAAGCCGGACACGACTATGTGGTTGTCGCGAGAAGGGATGTCTTGAAAGCATCTTTCCAACAATTGACTGCGGAGCTCAAAGCCCGCGTTGAAAACAAGCCGAAACAAAAGCGGTCGAGTGAAGACCGCTCCAGGAACGTATGATGCAAAACAACCGCAATTATTTCATTGCGATCGCTCTTTCGGTGCTGATCGTTCTTGGCTGGCAGTTCCTCTATATGAATCCGCGCATCGAAGCGCAGCGCAAGGCGCAGGAAGCTCAGAAGGCACAGCAGACCACCGAGCAGACGCAGACGCCTGCAGCAGGTGGCGCACAGCCGGCTCAAACGAGTGGCGCCGCTCCGAGCGGCCAGGTGGCGACGGTGGCAACACGCGAAGAAGCGCTCGCCAAGTCGCCGCGTGTCGCAATCGATACCGCAGCTCTTTCGGGCACCATCAACCTGACGGGTGCGCGCCTCGACGACCTGAAGCTCAAGGGCTATCACGAGACCGTCGACAAGAGCAGCCCGATCATCACCCTGTTCTCGCCGGCTGAAACCAAGGACGGCTATTTTGCCGAACTGGGTTATGTCGGCAGCGATCAGACCGGTACGGTTCCGGGCGCATCGACCGTGTGGACGGCACCGGAAGGCGCGAAGCTGACGGAAAAGACGCCCGTTACGCTCACCTATACGAACGACAAGGGCCTGACCTTCGCTCGCACGATCTCGGTCGATGAGCGCTACATGTTCACCATCGCCGACAAGGTGACGAACAGCGGCACGAATGCCGCGGCGATCTCTTCCTACGGCCGCGTCACGCGCTACAACAAGCCGACCACGCCTTCGGTCTACGTTCTGCATGAAGGCTTCATCGGCGTCATCGGCGAAGACGGTCTGGTCGAGAGCAAGTACACGGCTGTCGAAAAGGAAGCCGTTACGCCTGCCAAGTCCACCGGCGGCTGGCTCGGCATCACCGACAAATACTGGGCGGCAACGATCGTTCCGCCGCAGAAGTCCGCCTATGAGGCGCGCTTCGCCTACTATCCCGGCACGCAGCCGAGCTATCAGGCAGACTACAAGGAAGACGCCGTCAGCATCGCTCCCGGCCAGTCCGTCGAGCTGAAGAGCCTCGTCTTCGCCGGCGCCAAGGAAGTTCCGGTTATCGACGGCTATGAGGCCTCCTACGAGATCCCGCGCTTCGATCGCCTGATCGACTGGGGCTGGTTCTACTTCCTGACGAAGCCGATGTTCAAACTGATGGACTTCTTCTTCCGTTACTTCGGCAATTTCGGCGTGGCGATCCTTCTGACCACTATCGTCGTCAAGGCATTGTTCTTCCCGCTCGCCAGCAAGCAGTACGCTTCGATGGCGAACATGAAGCGCATGCAGCCGAAGATGGAGGAGCTGAAGGCCAAGTTCGGCGACGACCGCATGGGTCTGCAACAGGCGATGATGCAGCTCTACAAGGACGAGAAGATCAATCCTGTCGCTGGTTGCTGGCCGATCGCGCTGCAGATCCCGATCTTCTTCTCGCTCTACAAGGTGATCTACATCACCATCGAAATGCGCCACGCGCCGTTCTTCGGCTGGATCAAGGACCTTTCGGCTCCAGATCCGACATCGATCGTCAATCTTTTCGGCCTGCTTCCCTTCGAGGCGCCGACCCTGCTGCATCTCGGCGTATGGCCGCTGATCATGGGCATCACGATGTTCCTGCAGATGCGCATGAACCCGACGCCGCCGGATCCGACCCAGGCCATGATCTTCACGTGGATGCCGCTGGTATTCATGTTCATGCTGGCGAGCTTCCCGGCCGGTCTCGTCATCTACTGGGCCTGGAACAACACGCTCTCGGTGATCCAGCAGTCGGTGATCATGAAGCGCCACGGCGTGAAGATCGAGCTCTTCGACAATCTGAAGGGCGTCTTCAAACGAAAACCGGCGCCATCCAAGTAGACTTAGAAAAGCCCCGCTCCGGCGGGGCTTTTTCTTGGCGGCAGAAATGATCTATAAGGCAGCCCATGACAGAAAAGAACGATAAGCCCCTCTTCGGGCGGCCCTGGATCTTCATCCGTGGCGTGCCCTCCATGAAATTCCTGCCGCCGGAAGGCCCATTCGAAATCGCCTTTGCCGGACGCT
The DNA here is from genome assembly GCA_900465675.1 of Hyphomicrobiales bacterium. Classification (GTDB taxonomy): domain Bacteria; phylum Pseudomonadota; class Alphaproteobacteria; order Rhizobiales; family Rhizobiaceae; genus Rhizobium. The sequence continues at coordinate 82,083 of UBJR01000002.1, forward strand.
CGAATGTCGGCAAGTCGTCGCTGATCAATGCGCTGGTCGGGCACAAGGGGCTGGCGCGCACGTCGAACACGCCGGGACGGACCCAGGAACTCAATTATTTCGTTCCGGACGGCTATTCGGGCGCCGAAGGCGACATGCCGCCGATGGCGCTCGTCGACATGCCGGGCTACGGCTACGCCCAGGCGCCGAAGGATCACGTCGATGCCTGGACGAAACTGGTCTTCGACTATTTGCGTGGCCGCGCGACGCTGAAGCGCGTCTATGTGCTGATCGACAGCCGTCACGGCATCAAGAAGAACGACGAGGACGTGCTGACGCTGCTCGATAAGGCAGCCGTCTCCTACCAGATCGTCCTGACCAAGACCGACAAGATCAAGCCGCCGGCGGTCGCGAAGCTGCTCGCGGAGACGCTCGAGAAGATCAAGAAGCGGCCTGCCGCCTACCCGTTCGTGGTCGCGACCTCGTCCGAAAAGGCCGAAGGGCTCGATGACCTCAGGCAGGCGATCGCCGAGACGGTGGAAATCAGCAACTGGAAATGAAAGAGGCGCCCCGAAAGGCGCCTCCCCACATTCTCCTGCCTGCAATCATTTACATCTTCGGCAGAAGCACCTTGTCGATGACGTGGATCACGCCGTTCGACTGCTTGACGTCGGCAATGGTCACATGAGCGACGCCGCCATTTTCATCGGTCAGCGTAATCTTGCCCATGCTTTCCTTGGCCTTGATTATGCAGCCGCCGACCGTCTTGATGTCGTGCTCGCCGCCATCATCCTTGATCATCTTGGCGACTGTCTTCGACATCGCGTCGGCCGCGACGACGTGGCAGGTCAGAACCTTGGTGAGCTGCGCCTTGTTCTCGGGCTTCAGCAGCGTATCGACGGTCCCGGCCGGAAGAGCTGCGAAGGCTTCGTTGGTGGGCGCAAACACCGTGAAGGGACCCTTGCCCTCAAGCGTCGAGACCAAGCCCGCCGCCTTGACCGCTGCAACCAACGTGGTGTGATCCTTGGAATGCACTGCGTTTTCGACGATGTTCTTGGTGGGGTACATCGCAGCACCGCCGACCATCGGATTCTTGGCCTGCGCTGCAAAGGCGATTGCGGACACGGCAGTGGCAAGCGCGATGGTGCGCAAAGCGGACGTAATCATGATTGTTCTCCTCGACGCCGGCTGCAGGACACTGGCCTGATGCCTCGTGCTGCCCGGTCATTGAAGCTACGGGCGGCAGGCAAAAAGAGTTTCGGAGACAGGAAAGAATTTTACGGGCGGTGTGCCGCGCCGCTGGCAACGACGGGTCCCGTCGGAGCGCCCGTCGATGAGCCGCCGAACGGCTCGAGGCTGACGGCGAAGGTCGCGCCCTCGCCGATCTGGCTGCGCAGGTTTGCCGGGATGACCAGCTCGCCGCCCTCGCCCGGCTGGAACACGCCCAGCGACTGCGGCCCGCCGCTGCCCGGAACGAGCCAGAGCTGCAGCGACTTTTCTTCCGGCTTGCCCGCGGCGACCGGTATAATGCGCAGGTGGCCACTATCGGCCTGATACGACGCCAGAAGATTGACCTGGCTGCCGGCTGCAGACAGTTCCGCCACCAATGGTGCCGCTCCCTGTGGCGGCGGCACGATGCCGGAGGCGAAGATGATCGCCCCGGCGGCAACGACCAGCGAGGCGAAAGTCAGCGAACGCCAGAAGACCGCCGAATTCCAGAGGCCACGCGAGAAAGACGGCGAATGCGCGGGATCGCCAAAGAGACGGGCCTCGACCTGCTTGAAAGTCTCGCGGCTCGGCGCGACCGTCTCGTATTCGTCGTTGAAAGCGGAAAGATTGGTTTCCCAGCGGCTGACGATTGCCGCAAACTGGCGGTCGCGGCGCATGCGCTCTTCGACAACCCGCCGATCCTGGTAAGAGAGAACGCCAAGCACATACTCGCCTGCGAGCACTTCGTCGCGAGAGCGGCCTCCCTTGCTTTGATCGGGCGATGTCATCGTTCCATGCACTCTCTCAGCTTCAAAAGGCTGCGCCGCAGCCATGTCCGCATGGTGTTGAGCGGAACGCCGAATTGGTCGGCAAGTTCCTGGTAGCTCAGTCCTTCGACATAGGCCCGCCTAACCGACGTCGCCCTGTCAGCTTCCAACTCTTCCATGCAGGTGTCAATCCGCCTTCCTTCATCACTCATCACAGCTTGCTTTTCCGGATCAAGTGCGGAGTCGGCAAGATCATAGGCACTATCGAGCTCGTCGCTGACGGGCTTTCGGGCGCGCATGGTATCGATCGCCTGGTTGCGCGCTATTGCCGCAAGCCAGGCAGTGGGTGCGCCCTGCGACGACGCGAAAACCTTGGCGCGCTGCCAGATCTTTACATAAATCTCCTGCAGCGCCTCTTCGGCTTCCGCCCTGTCTTTCAAGATACGCAGGCAGATGGAGAAAAGTTTCGGGCTCGTTTCCCTGTAAAGGGCGACGAAGGCCTGCCGGTCGGACATCGCCACGCGGCCAATCAGTCTTGCGAGTTCATCGCCGGTCATGCCGCTGCCGCTCTCCCTAATATACCCTTACATAGAGGGACGGGCGCAAAATTGACAAGGGGCCGTCAAACTAATGCGCAACGCATTATTCCATCTGTCAAAAACTTGAGATAAAAGGCCCGCGATCCATTCTGCGGGGTAAGCCATGAACCAGTCCGAAAGCGAAATGCAGGCGCATCTCCTGGCGCAGGCGCTGCCTTACATGCAGCGTTATGAGAACAAGACGATCGTCGTGAAATATGGCGGTCATGCCATGGGTAATCCCGAGCTCGGCAAGGCTTTCGCCAGCGACATCGCGCTGCTCAAGCAATCCGGCGTCAACCCGATCGTCGTCCATGGCGGCGGCCCGCAGATCGGCGCCATGCTTACCAAGATGGGCATCGAATCCAAGTTCGAAGGCGGGCTGCGCGTCACCGACGCCAAGACCGTCGAGATCGTCGAGATGGTTCTGGCCGGCTCGATCAACAAGGAGATCGTCGCCCTCATCAACCAGACGGGTGAATGGGCGATCGGCCTTTGCGGCAAGGACGGCAACATGGTCTTCGCCGAAAAGGCGCAGAAGAAGATCAAGGATCCGGATTCCAATATCGAGCGCGTTCTCGATCTCGGCTTCGTCGGCGAAGTCGTGGAAGTGGACCGTACGCTGCTCGATCTGCTCGCCCGCTCAGAGATGATCCCCGTCATCGCTCCGGTCGCGCCAGGCCGTGACGGCGCCACCTACAACATCAATGCCGATACGTTTGCAGGTGCGATCGCCGGTGCGCTGAATGCTACCCGCCTGCTGTTCCTGACCGACGTTCCCGGCGTTCTCGACAAGCAGGGCAACCTGATCAAGGAACTCTCCGTCGCCCAGGCGCATGCGCTGATCGCCGACGGTACGATCTCCGGCGGCATGATCCCGAAGGTCGAGACCTGCATCGACGCCATCAAGGCGGGCGTTCAGGGCGTCGTCATCCTGAACGGCAAGACGGCCCATTCCGTCCTGCTCGAGATTTTCACCGAACATGGTGCGGGCACGCTGATCGTGCCCTGATCACCGGTCAAGGCGCGGCGGCATAGACCGCTGCCGCGGCTTCCTTCAGCTTTTCCATCATTGCCCGGTAAGGTCCGGGACCATAGCTGACCCGGCCGACGCCGAGGCTTGCCAGGGTCTTCACGTCAGGCACGCCGGCCCGCATCATGATGTTCACAGGCAGCAGCGATGCGGCACAGATCTTTTCGATCAGCTTGGCATCCGCAAGGCCCGGCACGAAGAACCCGCGGGCACCGGCCGCCGCATAGGCCTTGCCGCGCTCGATTGCTTCATCGGCAAGAGCGGCGTGTTTCGACGGATCGTTCTCGGCGAGGAAAAGATCGGTGCGGGCATTGATGAAAAACGGAATACCGCGGGCATCGGCCATGGCGCGGATCGCGGTGATCTTGGCCGCCTGCGTTTCCGGGGAATGCAACCCCTTGCCGCCGACGACCTGATCCTCGAAATTGATGCCGATGGCACCGGTATCGATGACCTTGGCAACATTGGCCGCGACGCCATCCGGCTCTTCCGAATAGGCGCCTTCAAAATCGACGGAGAGCGGCAGATCGGTTGACGCAGCGATCGACCGGGCGGTGGCGATGAGCACATCCATAGGCAGCTTCTGCCCGTCCGCATAGCCCTGCGCCGCAGCCACCGACCAGCTGCCGGTCGCCAGCGCCTTGGCGCCGCCTTCGGCAACCGCCTTTGCCGTTCCGGCATCCCAGATATTGTAGAGAACGACGGGCGTTCCCTTCCGGTGCAGCGCTTCGAATGCCTTTGCCTTATCCGCCTGGTTCATGATGCTTCCTCCATTTCGGGTCTCGCTGCCCGCATTTCTGCTTCGTGTTTCAAAAGCCACTGCTTGCGCCAGAGACCACCGCCATAGCCGGTCAGCGATCCATCCGCGCCGATCAGCCGGTGGCAGGGGATGACGACGGCAATCTGGTTGGCGCCGTTTGCCCGGCCGACGGCCCTGACGACCTGGGGATTGTCCATGTCGCGGGCGATGTCGCCATAAGCGCGGGTCTCGCCCACGGGGATGCGCATCAGCCTCGACCATATCTCCCGCTCGAAAGCTGTTCCGAAGGCAAGCGCAAGCGGCGTTTCGAACTCCCTCAGCCGCCCCGCGAAATAGGCTTTCATCTCCGCCTCGATCCGTTCGATTGCCGGCGTACGCCCGGCAGCAACGGTGGAGCGCGTCTTCCGCTGCAGGCTCTCCAGCTCCTTCGGCAGCGCCTTGCGGTCATGAAATTCGAGGAGATGCACATGCGTCTGATCGGCCACTGCGATCATCGGCCCAAGCGGTGTGTCGAAGATATCGGCAAAGAGCAGTTCGCGGTTCTGGACGATGGCGGGCGCCATGCCGATCATCCGGTGAAAGGCGGCGCGAAAACTGCTTGCCGATTCATAGCCTGCGTTTAGCTGTGCATCGATAATGCGGCCGCCATCAGCGATCTGCTTTGCAGCCTGCCCGAGTCTGCGGTAGCGGGCGATGTCAAGAAAAGTCATCCCGAGCGCGCGCTTGAAGGCGCGGCGTACCGTCGAAAGATCGTAGCCGAGATCGGCGAGGCGCTCCTCCGTCCAGCGCGCGGAGGGATCACGGTCGAGCGCCTTCAGGAGATCGTCGACAACAGGCTCCCGCCCCGCCTGCTCCAACGGCCTGCACCGCTGGCAAGGCCGGAAGCCCGATTGCATGCAGGCCGAGATCGAGCCGCAAAAGAGTGTGTTCTCCCGCTTCGGCTTGCGCGCCGGGCAGGTTAACCGGCAAAAGACGCCGGTCGTCTTCACGCAGGCATAGACGAGCCCCTCGTAATCGGAGCTTCGGGCAATCAGCGCATCGTACAGCGCGTCATCATCGGGCAGATCGAACAGCATGAAGCCTTTCTACCACCCCGCCGAACCGCCGTCCGCCCGAAATCGGGCGTCTATTTTATTCGGCGGCATCGAGGCTCTTGGTTGCGCGTTTCGGCCGCAACATCGATTCCTCCTCCGCATCCTGTGGCGCACCCCAGAAGCTTTCCAGACGCGGTCCGTCCTTCAGATGGCGGCGGTGAAAGACGAACTCGAATATCTCATGAAACCAGACGCGCCGTCCCATCCGGGTATACCACCGCATGGAGTGTCTCTGCTCGGCATCGCGATGAAAGAGGATGCGCATCAACGCCTTTGGCCGCGCCTGGACGGCGACCTCGATGAGTTTGACGCTGGCAACCAGGGCGGCGGGGCTGAGATGTTTCATCTTCAGCACCTGATGCTTGTAGTCCCACTTCCGAATGTCGGTTTCGATGACCTGCCGGTCGCGGGCAATCCGGAAGAACGGCGTCCATCGGTGCGGCGTCACGTAGAGCGCCTGGATCTGATCTGGATCGTAGGAGAGCAATTGGCGGAAGCCACGCCAGAGATCGCTGAGCCTCTCCTCCTCGAAGCCCACCACCCAGGTCGCCATGGAAAGAATATCGTGCTGACGAAGCAGACGAATTGCCTCGCGATCTGTAGCCCGCGCGCCGCCCTTCTTGATCAGGGCCAGCGTCGCTTCATCCGTATTCTCCATGCCAAGCAGCCAGCGCACGACGCCAGCCTTGCGATAGAGGTGCAGGATGTCCGCATCCCGAACGATGTCATCTGCCCGCGTCGAGCCGACGATCTGCACCGGCACGTCCTCGGCAATCATCGCTTCCAGAAACGCCAGCCAGGCCTTTCGCGAAGACGTGGGGTTCTCATCGGCAAGGTTGATAAGCTCGACACCGTGCTCCCGATAGAGCCGGGCGATCTCGCGGGCAAACAGTTCGGGCGAACGGTGGCGCCATCGCGTCCAGAACCCTCGCTGGCCGCAGTAATTGCAAAGATGCGGACAGCCGCGGGAAAACTGCAGGACAACCGCCCGCTTGCCGCCCCAATAGCTGTAGCGGCTGTGATCGATGAGTTCCCAGCCAACGCGATAAGCATCGAGATCGGCAATCGCCTGCGCCGGAGCAGTCTGCCGGACGTCGTCGCCGCTATCGCGAAACGCAATTCCCGGAACCGTGGCAAGCGCTCCCGCCGCTGCCAAGGTCGCAGCGAGGCGGCGCATCGTTTCCTCGCCTTCGCCGCGAACGACGATGTCGAAGGCCTGGCTCTCAGCCAGCACCTCGCGCCAGTGGTAGGTAGGAAAGACGCCGCCATAGACGATGAGCATTCCGGGATGTCTGCTTTTGATCGCTTCCGCAATTGCGCGCGCCGTGGGGTGCGCGGAGGTGGAACCGGAATGGCCGATCAGCACCAGATCAGGCCCACCGATCTGGCCGACGATCTCTGAAATCGTCATCGGGCCGAATTCCGCGTCGATGAGGCGGACGGCATGGCCGTCATCGATCAATGGTCCGGCGACGGACAGCAGGCCGAGCGGCGGAAGATGGTCATCCGGAATACGGCTACCGATCGCCGTATGCGGCGGGTTTATCAGCACAATGTTCATCTGGCTCTGCCCTCACTCTCCCAGCCATGCCCTAAAGCACACCACCAGCGCGCAATGGCGACATTCAGTCAAAATCTCCTTAAAGTTGTGAAATTCCTGTGGCGTTTGGAAGGCTACTGCCCGAAAGTCATGTGAAACCCTTTGGTTTCATACCGCCGCCATGCCATAAGACGCGCATGACAAAGATCGATCGTACCCCTGAAAAATCCGACTTCGAGCATGTGAGCGAGTGGGTCTTCGACCTCGACAACACGCTCTACCCGCATCACATTAATCTCTTCGCGCAGATCGACAAGAACATGACGGCCTATGTGTCGGCGCTGCTGCAGATGGAGCGGGATGAGGCGCGCAAGCTGCAGAAGCAGTATTATTACGACCATGGCACCACGTTGCAGGGTCTGATGATCCATCACGGCATCGATCCGAACGACTTTCTGGAGAAGGCGCACGCGATCGACTATACGACGCTGTCGCCGCATCCGGAGCTTGGAGAGGCGATCAAGGCGCTGCCGGGGCGCAAATTCATCTTTACCAATGGCAGCGTCAAGCATGCCGAGATGGCGGCGGGTGCGCTTGGCATCCTTGAGCATTTCGACGACATCTTCGATATCGTCGCCGCCGATTTCGTGCCGAAGCCGGCGCAGGCGACCTATGACAAGTTCACGGCCTTGAAGCGGGTGGAGACGAAGAAGGCTGCGATGTTCGAGGACCTGCCGCGCAATCTCGTTGTTCCGAAGGCGCTTGGAATGAGCACCGTTCTGCTGGTGCCGAACAATCTCGAAGACACCGTTGTCGAATGGTGGGAAAAGACCAGCGGCGAGGAGGATCACATCGATTTCGTGACCGATGATCTCACCGCATTCCTGGCCAAGATTACCGGCTGACTTACGAAAGTTTCATCCAGCTTACCTAGGTTTAATTGGGTTTTCCGGAATCGCAGCCTTACCTTTTGGTCGTGAAGGGATACGAACCGAAAGGAAGTCTCATGTTCCGCAACAAGCTTATCCTGGCAGGCCTCTCCGCCGCTCTGATCGCCGGTGCCGCCGGCGCGAGCTTTGCTGCTCCCGGCGATCGCCCCGATGGGCCGCGCCACCGCCGCGAAATGATGGGCGGGCCGCGCGGCGCCGCTTTCCGCGAGATCGCCTTCGTGCGCATGCTGAAGCAGTTCGACGAGAACAAGGACGGCAAGATCTCGAAGCAGGAAGCGATCGACGGCGTCGACAAGATCTTCGCAGCCGCCGACAAGAACAATGACGGCAGCCTGACGCCGGGCGAAATTCGCGAATATCATCAGACGCAGATCAAGGCCTGGCGCGATGCACACAAGGACGCCAAGAAGGATGGCGGCGGCGATCAGCAGATGGCACAGAACGACGGCAAGGGCCAGAATGGCGGACCGGACGGCCACCGCTGGGGCAAGCGCCACGGCGGCGACATGATGTTCGCCTCGATGATGCGGCGCGTCGACAAGGACGAGAATGGCCAGATTTCCAAGCAGGAAGCCGAAGATGCGATGACCCGGCTCTTTACCCGCCTGGATACTAACAAGGACGGCTTCATCTCGATCGACGATATGCCCGATCGCCCTTTCCTCTAAGGGAGGAAACAGGAAGCCCGCCGCTTGCGCGGCGGGTTTTTCTTATTCATGCGGTTCGTAGAAATCCTGGATGATCTTCCAGGCCTGATCGGCCGTTTCGACAAAACTGATGAGCTTGACGTCGTCAGGCGCGATCGTCCCAAATTCCGCAAGCGCCTCGAAATTGACGATCGTCCGCCAGAACTTTTCACCGAACAGGATCAGCGGCATCTTTTCCATGCGGCCGGTCTGGATCAGCGTCAGGCACTCGAAGAATTCGTCGAGCGTGCCGAAGCCGCCTGGGAATACCGCGATCGCCTTGGCGCGCACCATGAAGTGCATCTTGCGGATCGCAAAATAGTGGAAATTGAAGCTGAGCTCCGGCGTCACATAGACGTTCGGCGCCTGCTCGTGCGGCAGGACGATGTTGAGGCCGATCGATGGTGCGCCTTCGTCGGCAGCGCCGCGATTGCCGGCTTCCATGACGCCCGGGCCGCCGCCGGTGACGATCACATATTCATGGAAATCATGCGCCGCCGAATAGCGTGAGCAGAGGCGGGCGAACTTGCGGGCCTCGTCGTAATAGACCGACGCCGCCTCCAGATTGACCCGCTGCACATCGTTGCGTGCTGCCCAGGCGCTCTGGCCGGGCGCTGGGATGCGGGCGCCACCGAACATCACGACCGTCGACTTGATGCCACGCTCGGCCAGCAGCATTTCCGGCTTCAGAAGCTCGAGCTGCAGGCGGATCGGCCGCAGTTCCTCGCGGCAGAGGAAGTCCTCGTCGACATAGGCAAGACGATAGGATGGGGAGAGCGTTTGCGGTGTTTTCGGTACGGCGCGGGCGCGATCCTTGTCCGTTTCGCTGGTCTTCAGCGGATCCCAGACCCCATCCTTACGCCGGAGCCTGCCATTCTTACCCTTCGCCATTCAAAAATGCCTTTCAGTCCTACCAAACGCGTCTTTAACGCCTTGAATCCAGAAACGATCTGGTTCGAAAAATCATTCCATTTTGGACGCCCATGCGATAGAGCAGATCGCATCCCGCCGATCACAATTCCCGGAGGCCCTGTAGCCTTCAGGATAAAGTTCGAAGTTTAAGGAATTCTCATGAGCGCCACCGATCTTGCATCCCTCGAAAAGACCATCGAAGCGGCCTTCGACAACCGCGACAGCGTCAACCTCTCGACCAAGGGCGAAATCCGCGATGCGGTCGAAGCTGCGCTCGAGCTGCTCGACGGCGGCAAGGCACGCGTCGCCGAACGCGGCGCTGACGGCGCCTGGACGGTCAATCAGTGGCTCAAGAAGGCCGTGCTGCTCTCCTTCCGCCTGAACGACATGGAAGTCGTCAAGGGTGGCTCGGGCAACTCGACCTGGTGGGACAAGGTCCCCTCGAAGTTCGAAGGCTGGGGCGAAAACCAGTATCGCGACGCCGGCTTCCGCGCCGTTCCGAACTGCATCGTCCGCCGCTCGGCCTATATCGCCAAGAACGTCGTGCTCATGCCCTCCTTCGTCAACCTCGGCGCCTATGTCGGCGAAGGCACGATGGTCGATACCTGGGCGACGGTCGGCTCCTGCGCGCAGATCGGCAAGCATGTGCATCTTTCCGGCGGCGTCGGCATCGGCGGCGTGCTGGAGCCGATGCAGGCAGGGCCGACGATCATCGAGGACAACTGCTTCATCGGCGCCCGTTCGGAAGTCGTCGAAGGCTGCATCATCCGTGAGGGCTCGGTGCTCGGCATGGGCGTCTATATCGGCAAGTCCACCAAGATCGTCGATCGCGCCACCGGCGAAGTCACCTATGGCGAAGTGCCGCCCTATTCCGTCGTCGTCGCAGGCTCGATGCCCTCGGGCAACAAGACCATGGCGAACGGCCTGCCAGCGCCGCATCTCTACTGCGCCGTGATCGTAAAGCGCGTCGACGAGCAGACCCGCTCGAAGACCGGCATCAACGAGCTGCTGCGCGACTAAGCTTGAAGTGACAGCCGGACATCGATCCGGTAAACAGACGGCGCTCTTTTAACGCGAGGCGGCATTCGCCTCGCCATTTCTTTGCCATCCCCGCCGGATAATTCGACCGTCATGACCGCTACCAATCCCGTCGCCAATCTCCAGACACTCATCCGCTGCCCGTCCGTCACGCCGGCTGAAGGCGGGGCGCTTTCGGCGCTCGATGCCATGCTGTCGCCGCTCGGCTTCAAGGTCGACAAGGTGATGGCGACAGAGGCTGGAACACCCGATGTCGAAAACCTCTATGCGCGGATCGGAAACGATGGCCCGCACCTGATGTTTGCCGGCCATACCGATGTTGTCCCGGTTGGTGATGAGGCCGCCTGGACACACCCGCCCTTTGCCGCCGAGATCGCCGGTGGCGAGATGTTCGGCCGCGGCGCGGTGGATATGAAGGGTGGCATTGCCTGCTTCGTTGCGGCTGTTGCACGCCATATCGAAAAGCACGGCGCGCCCAAGGGCTCGATCTCTTTCCTGATCACCGGTGACGAAGAGGGACCTTCGATCAACGGCACGACCAAGCTGCTGCAATGGGCGGCGGAACGCGGCGAGCACTGGGATGCCTGCGTTGTCGGCGAACCGACCAATCCGGATGCGCTCGGCGACATGATCAAGATCGGCCGGCGTGGGTCGCTGTCGGGCAAGATCACCGTTCACGGCGTCCAGGGCCACGCAGCCTATCCGCATCTCGCCGATAATCCGGTTCGCGGATTGCTGCAGCTGACGACGGCATTGATGGATCCGCCGTTCGACACCGGCACTGAAAGCTTCCAGGCCTCCAATCTCGAAGTGACGACGGTTGATGTCGGCAACCCGGCCACCAACGTCATTCCCGCGAAGGCGACGGCGAGCTTCAACATCCGTTTCAACGACACGTGGACCGCCGACACGCTGCGGGCCGAAATCATCAGCCGTCTCGATGCCGCCGCTGCCGAGGGCGCATTGCGGCCGGGCCGTGATGCTGTTCGCTACGAGATCATCTGGGCCGACCGTCCCAGCCATGTCTTCCTGACCCGCAACAACGCGCTGATCGCATCTCTGTCGTCAGCCGTCGAGAGCGTCACCGGCAAGGCGCCGAAGCTGTCTACGACGGGCGGCACCTCGGACGCGCGGTTCATCAAGGACTATTGCCCCGTGGTTGAATTCGGCCTCGTCGGCCAGACCATGCATATGGTCGATGAGCGCGTTGCCGTCGCCGATCTGGAGACGCTAACAGTCATCTACGAAACCTTCATCGAGCGCTGGTTCGAGAATGCCGGGGCTTAGGGAAGTGCAATATTATCTGGCGGGGCTGTGGCTGCTGATCCGCATGGATCCGCGCGGCTTTCGCTTTCTCGATGTCTCCGACAGGGGCGTGAACCGTTCGTTCTGGGCAATGGTCTGGTGCCTGCCGCCGATGGGTATTTCCTGGCTCTGGTGGCGCCAAGCTTTCCTGCAGACGATGCCGCCGCATTACGATGTCGGGCTGCCCTTTTACCTCCGCCTTGGAATGGTGGAGGTGGCGAACTGGTTCGCGCCGCTGGTGCTGGCCGGGCTTTTGCTGCTGATCTTCAAGATGGGCAACCGCTTTGCTGCAGTCGTCGTCAGCGTCAACTGGCTGGGCGTGCCGCTTTCCTACATCAACGGCCTGCTGCTGGCTCTAGTCTTCTTCATTCCGGGAACGGTGAGCGTCGTCTCGATCCTGCTGCTCATCCTGATGATCGCGCAGGTCTTCATTCTGGCGCGCATCCTGCGGATGATCTTCCATGGACACGGGCTAATGGTCGGGGCGCTGACGCTGGCGCTGCTTGTGCCGACGATGATGCTTGCCGAATATCTTCAGAAATTTCTCGGGATCTATCCCGCCTGACCCCGCGCGGGCACGACCTCACCGTCTTCCTTGGTGAATAGGCCGATATCCGGATTGGGAAGAATATCCAGCACCAATTCCGAAGGGCGGCAAAGCGCTGCGCCTTTTGCCGCCACGACGATCGGCCGGTTCATCAGGATTGGATGCTCTACCATCGCATCGAGCAACTGGGCGTCGGACAGCGATTGGTCGCCAAGGCCCAGTTCGGTGTAGGGCGTGCCTTTCTCGCGCAGCAGATCACGCACAGAAACACCCATTTTCGCAATCAGCGCCGCAAGCTCGTGCCGCGAAAGGGGCGTCTTCAGATATTCGATGACAACGGGCTCCTCGCCTGATTGACGGATCATCGCCAGAGTATTGCGCGAGGTTCCGCAGGCAGGGTTATGATAGATCGTCACCGTCATCGCTATCTGCTCCCTTGCGTCTGTCCGGAATCACGTCCGGATAATCGACCTGCATGAAATAAAGCCCATCCGGCGGCGCTACCGGCCCGCAAGCCTTGCGGTCGCGGGCTTCGAGGGCTGCCTGCACGTCATCCGGCGTCCACTTGCCCTCACCCGCCAGCTTCAGCGTTCCAGCGAAGGAGCGGATCTGGTTGTGGAGAAAGCTCTGCGCCGTCGCCCGTATCTCGATCAGCTCGCCTGTGCGCGTGACGTCCAGCCTGTCCAGGGTGCGCACCGGGCTATTGGCCTGGCAGTGAGCCGACCGGAATGTCGAGAAATCGTGATTGCCGACCAGCCTCTGGGCCGCCTCATGCATCGCTTCGTGGTCGAGTGCCTTCGGCACCCACCAGGCCTTCCCCGCTTCGATCGCAAGCTGCGCGCGGCGGGTGATGATCCGGTAGAGATAGTGACGGCGAAGCGCCGAAAAACGGGCATCGAAGAATTCGGGCACGGCCAGGACATCGATGATCGACACCCGCTCGCCGGCCAATCTGAGATGCGCGTTCAATGCGTTCTGAAGCTTGAAGTCAGCCCATTCCTTAGAGAGATCCGCGTGGATCACCTGACCCAGCGCATGGACGCCGGAATCGGTGCGTCCTGCGCCGCGGACGGAAACCCTCTCGCCGCTCAGCGACAGGATTGCCGCCTCGATCGCGCCCTGGACCGATGGGCCGTTGTCCTGGCGCTGCCAGCCGACATAGGGCGCGCCGTCATATTCGACGGTCATCCGGTAGCGCGTCATCAGGCGAGCCTTGAGCCGGGCGAAAGCGGCGTACCGCGCAGAAAGTCTGGCGCCGCGAGCGGCTTTCCGCCGGCTTTTTGCAAACGGGTGAGCCTGATGGCGCCGGTTGCGCAGGCAACGACGAGATCGTCGGTGAGAAACTCTCCCGCAGCCCCCTCGCCGGTTACCAGCTCCGAGCCCAGCACCTTGATCCTCTCGGACTTGCCACCGATCTCGAGCTCGAACCAGGCGCCGGGAAACGGCGCCAGTCCACGAAGATGATTGTGAACGGCTTCGGCGTCCCTGTTGAAATCAATGCGCGTCTCGCCCTTGTCGATCTTCGAGGCGTAGAGCACGCCTTCTTCGGCCTGTGGCGTCAACGGCAGATTGCCGGATTCCAGCGCCACCATCGCCTCGCCGATCGCCTTGGCGCCGGTGTGCATCAGCCTATCGTGCAGTTCTCCTGCCGTCATGTTCGGGCCGATCTCGACTTCGCGGGTGAGCGCGACAGGGCCGGTATCCAGGCCCTTGTCCATCTTCATCACCATCATGCCGGTCTTGGTATCACCTGCCATGATCGCCCGCTGGATCGGGGCGGCGCCACGCCAGCGCGGAAGCAGGGACGCATGGCCATTGTAGCAGCCATCCCGCGTGCCGGTCAGGATAGCTTCCGGCAGCAGCAGCCCATAGGCAACGACAACAGCAACATCGGCGTCAAGAGCACGAAACTTTTCCCGCTCTTCGGGGTCCTTGAAATTCACCGGCGTGAAGACCGGCAGGCCCAGCAGTTCGGCAGCCTGATGGACCCGCGATTTCTGCAGGTCGAGCCCACGGCGGCCGCCCGGCCGCGGCGGCTGGCTATAGACCGCAACGATCCGATGCCCGGCATCGACGAGCGTGCGCAGCGTCGGAACGGAAAATTCGGGTGTCCCCATAAAGATGATGCGAAGTGACATTCTATTCCGCCGTTAGCGATCAACCGTCTTCAAACGGGTTTACGAGCTTGAGATCAAGCCCCTCGAAGTCTTTTATGTTGCGGGTGGCCAGCGCAACGCGGTTGGAAAGGCAGATCGCCGCGATCATGGCGTCCTTAGTTTCTATCGGCCTTCCCGATTTCTCCCGCTCTGCCCTGAGCAGTCCATACCGATGAGCCGCGTCAATCGTAAACGCCGCTATTCGGCCTGCAAAGCCAGCTTCGATCTTCGCATAGGCCTCGGTCAAGGCGGCGCGCCGCCGTCCTTCAGGAAGCCGCGCAAGGCCATACTGTATCTCGGCTATACTGATTGCACTGATGAAGAGTTCTTCCGGCTTGTATCCGTTCAACCAATTCAGCAGCCGCTCGCTGTACATCCGTCCCTCAAGCTCAGAGAGAACGTTGGTATCGAGCAGGATGTTCATTTGCCAAACGCCGGCGGCTCGCGATCGAGCTCCCGCCTTGCTGCCTCGATGTCGGCAAGCTCGTCATCGCTCCACGCATCTTCAGAAAGAAGCGATCGCAGCCACTCGCCAGCCAGCCGGTTCTGCTGATCTGCGGTGCCCAGCGATTTGCGAAGACGCATGATAGCCTCATCCGAGAGGCTGCGCCCATTGGCGCGCGCACGTTCTTGAAGCTCGCGCTTCAAAGCATCATCGAGATTTCGGATCAGCAAGTCACCCACGGATGCCTCCTACGATATCAGTGATATCATAGTGTTCGATCGCCCATTTTTCAACGACCGTCAGAGGACCTTGGACTTGGCGGCCTTGGTGAACTTCTTGATCACCATTTCGCGCTTCAGCCGCGAGATATGGTCGATGAACAGCACACCGTTGAGGTGATCGATCTCGTGCTGCAGGCAGGTGGCCAGCAGGCCGTCGGCGTCGATGGTCTGTTCCTTGCCGTCACGGTCGAGATACTTCAGCGTGATGACGGCGGGGCGCTCGACCTCGGCGTAATAATCCGGGATGGACAAGCAGCCTTCCTCATAGACGGAACGCTCTTCCGAAGACTTGAGGATCTCCGGGTTGATGAACACCTGCGGCTGCTTGTCTTCGCCTTCGCGCGCCACGTCGATAACCAGCATGCGGCGCGGGACGCCGATCTGGATTGCGGCAAGGCCGATACCAGGGGCGTCGTACATGGTCTCCAGCATATCGTCGGCGAGACGCTTCAGCTCGTCATCGACGCGCTCGATCGGCTTGGAAGCCTGGCGGAGAACGGGATCGGGAAGGATGATAAGTGGCTTGATGGTCATGGCGTTCCCATAACCTATCTTTTTAAGCGAGGGAATTATCCCGGAAGTGCCGGAGGCGCTTTTTTATGCGCACCTCCGGAAAATCGCCGTATTCGTCTCAGGCTGCACGGCGGCTGGGAGCGCTGCTGCGCATTTCTATCCGAGTACCGAAGCGCTGCAGCAGCTCCATAAGATTGCTGACTTCGCCGCGCAGACGGCGAGTCTCGGCCGAGGTGTGCTCGACCATGCCGGAATTCTGCTGGGTGATCGTATCCATGTTGCGGATGGCAACGCTGACCTCGTTTACGCCAGTCGCCTGGTCGCGAGCGGCGGCGGCGATTTCAGCAACAACATGATTGATCATGTCGATGCGGCTGATCATGTCGCCCAGTGCTTCGCCGGTGCTGCTGACGATGCCGACGCCCTGGTCCACCTGCGCAGAGCTCTGCGAGATCAGGTTCTTGATCTCTTTTGCCGCTTCTGCAGTGCGCTGGGCAAGCTGGCGAACTTCCTGGGCGACGACCGCGAAGCCCTTGCCTGCCTCGCCTGCGCGTGCCGCTTCGACACCGGCATTCAGCGCCAGAAGATTGGTCTGGAAGGCGATTTCGTCGATGACGCCGATGATCTTGGCGATTTCATCCGACGACTTCTCGATACCGGCCATGGCGGAAACGGCGCTGTTCACAAGCTCGCCGGAATTCTTCGCACGCTGCTGCGTTTCGCGCACCGCATCCGAGGCCTTCTCGGCATTGGCGGCGGTCAGCCCGACGCTGACGGAGAGCTGCTGGAGCGCCGCCGAGCTCTCTTCGACGCCGGCAGCCTGCTGCGCGGTACGAAGCGCCAGATCGTCGGCAGCCTTGGAGATCGTGTCCGTGCCGCGCAGGATTTCAGCCGAGCTGCTGCGAACCGAGCCGAATGACGTGCGCAGCGCGGCGACGGCGCGATTGTAGTCGTCGGCCATATGCTTGAAATTGCCCGGAAGGTCGGTGGGTAGCTTGGCATCGAGGTCGCCGGCGGAGAGCGCTTCCAGGCCACGGCGCAGATGATCGAGCGCCATCGCCTGGTCGGATTCCGCCTTGGCGCGGTCCTCCTCCAGCTTGCGGCGCTTTTCTTCCAATGCCTCGAGATAGACGGAGATCGAATAGTCCATGTCCAGCATCCCTGCCTTGATGACGGCGGAAAGCTTCTCGGCCAGTACCTTGCCCTGCTGGCGGCCGAACATCGACGGCCATTGCTTGTCCATGATGCCCTTAACGAGCTCGGACATGACGATCGCGTAGCCACCGATATACCACCGCGGCTCCAGGCCGATGCGGGCGTGAGTGCGGCCGACTGCGGTGACGCCCTTCACGTAGGTTTCGTCGAAATTGCCACCAGCCAGATTGGCCCAATGGTTCTCCTGCGCCTTCTTGGCATGGCCCATATGGGATTTGTCGGAGAAGAAGCTGGCAACGGCCGGGGTCTTGGCGATCTTCTGATAGAATTTGTCAAGCGCACCGCCGACCAGCAAGCTGATGACAGGCCGGATCTCGCTCATCGTCTTGCGGGCAGCATCGTCGAGCTCGATGAAGTCGAGGCGCTGCTTGAGGTCGGATTGCGATTGCTGGCTGCTCATGATGTTCTCTGTCTGCGCGATGCGCGGTAAGGATCTGTTTCGGCAGAGACATTTCTAAAATATGGTTGAGCAATCGTTAAGCATGGCCACGATTTGTCGTCCCTCTCCCAAAGTGGACTGCGGCCTTTTGATCATACCAAAGCTACCTGTGGATTCGTTCACGTTTTGATCTGGTCAATGATTTGAAGTTTGCTATGGTGGCCGGATGAACAATTCTGCCGACTCGCTCACCATCTCGCTTGCCGCCGTCAATCCGGCCATTCTCGCCATCGCAGGCGGCGCCATCGCCGCGATGGTCGTCGTCCTCGTGTTCTTGCTGTTCAGAAGCAGCAACTTGCGGCGCGAGCAGAATGAGGAAGCCGCGATCCGATCGGCGGAAGCCGATATGCGCATGTCGGAGCTTCTGAAAATCCAGGCGGAGATGCAGGGCCGCATTTCGACCATGGCGGAAGTGTTCGGCACGCGGCAGGCAGAGCTCAATCAGGCGATCAACCAGCGTCTGGACGGTATGTCGCAGCGGGTCAGCCACACGATCACCGAACAGACAAAATCGACTCACGAAAACCTGCAGAAGCTGCAGGAGCGGTTGGCCGTCATCGACGTCGCCCAGAACAACATCCAGATGCTGGCCAAGGACGTCGTCGGCCTCCAGGCGATCCTTTCCAACAAGCAGACACGCGGTGCCTTCGGGCAATCGCGAATGGAGACGATCGTCGCCGACGGACTGCCGATGGGCGCCTACGCCTTCCAGCAGA
This sequence comes from Hyphomicrobiales bacterium, assembly GCA_900465675.1. Classification (GTDB taxonomy): domain Bacteria; phylum Pseudomonadota; class Alphaproteobacteria; order Rhizobiales; family Rhizobiaceae; genus Rhizobium. Next base: position 100,246 of record UBJR01000002.1, read on the forward strand.
CGCTTTCCAACGGCTCCCGGCCGGACTGCACCGTAAAGATGCCGAATGGCGCACCGCCGCTCGTCATCGACGCCAAGTTTCCGCTCGAAGCCTGGAACGCCATTCGCGACGCCGGCGGCCCGGATGCCACCAAGATCGCCTCCCAGCAGTTCCGGCGCGATATGGAAGTGCATATTCGCGATATCTCGGAAAAGTATCTGATCCAGGGCGAAACCCAGGACACTGCCTTCATGTTCGTGCCCTCAGAATCAATCTTTGCCGAGGTCCACGAGAATTTCGAGCCGATCATCCAGAAGGCGCATCGCGCCCGGATTGTCATCGTGTCTCCTTCCCTGCTGATGCTGTCGATCCAGGTGATCCAGGCGGTTCTCAAGGATCAGCGTATGCGCGCACAGGCGCACGTCATTCAGGGTGAAGTCGCAAACCTCATGGACGATCTCGGCCGCCTCGATGAGCGTGTGCGCAAGCTGCAAGGGCATTTCGCCATGGCGCAAAAGGATGTCGACATGATCGTCACCTCCGCCGACAAGCTGACCAAGCGTGGCTCGAAGATCGAGGCTCTCGAATTCGAAGCGACGGGCGATACCGGCAAACCGGAGCGCGAAGACCAGCCAGCTGCGAAATCGGTCGAGAGCCGGACAGGCCTTCTCAAGCTCAGGGTGGTTGACGAGGAGTGAGCCCTTCGGGCAGTGTCGCGCCAATTAAAGGACGGGACATCTACCATGATCACTGTGTTCGGCTCCATCAACATGGACCTCATCGCCACCACCGCGCGCCTGCCGAAGCCGGGCGAAACGGTGGCTGGAACAGGATTTGCGACTGCTGCCGGCGGCAAGGGTGCCAACCAGGCTCTTGCTGCGCGCCGTGCAGGCAGCACCGTGAGCATGGCCGGCGCAGTCGGCAAGGATGAGTTCGCCGCCCCCGCGATCGCGCTTCTTAGCGATGCCGGTACCGGACTTTCCAAGGTCAATCATGTAGACGGCCCAACCGGCACCGCGCTGATCCTCGTGGGCGGCGACGGCGAAAACATGATCGCGGTCGTTCCCGGCGCCAATGGCACCGTCAGCCCCGATGACGCAGAGGCCGCGGTTGCGGCAATGGAACCCAAAGATATTCTCATGCTGCAGCTCGAGGTTCCCCCGGCCGCCGTCGAGAAGGCTCTTGATGCGGCCCGCAAGAAGGGCATCCGCAGCGTACTCAATCTCGCACCGCTGATTGCCGACGCACCACGCCTTGGGCGGCTGGCAGATATCGTCATCGCCAACGAGACGGAATTCGAGCTTCTGGCCGGACAAGAAGGCATGACCGCTGGCGATCGCGAGGCCGCCTTGAAGCGCCTTCACGGCGAAACCGGACAGACGCTGATCGTCACACTTGGCGCCGATGGCGTCATTGCCATTCGCGATGGCGAGCTCGTCCGGGCGAAAGGACTGAAGATTGAGCCTGTCGATACCGTCGGTGCCGGCGACACCTTCTGCGGCTATTTCGCCGCAAGCCTCGACGACGGTCTCGATTTCGAGACGTCACTGCGCCGCGCCGCCGTTGCCGGATCCCTTGCCTGCCTCAAGGCGGGAGCCCAGCCGTCGATCCCGCTCAGCGCCGAAGTCGCAAACAAGCTATAGACTTTTCTGTTTCCGAAACACTTCACGAAAACCCTCTGCCGCCAAGGCAATTCAGGGGCTCAATTCGTACAGTTTCATTCAAATTTAAGAGATTTCTGGCGATCTTTCCGGCGATCGTCAGGCTTCAATTTTAACGGCGCCTGGACTTTTGCACGGCTGCTCCATGACGGCGCGGCTCACCCTCGCCTGTGCCGGAAATGTTCGTCCGGCAAGTCGCCCCGCCGAGGCACCATGTTCATCTTCCGCATGAAGTCGCTTGCCGCAAAGCTCATTGTCATCACCGGCGTCGCCATCGCGCTCGTCCTTTTTGTATCAAACTTTTTCCTCATCGATCAGACGCGCAGCCGCGTGCAGACGCTGACGATGGACCAGGCGAATCTTGAGGCAAAAGCTATTGCCAACGAAATCGCCGCCAATGTCGGCGAACTGGCGAGTGCTGCGCGCTCCATGTCCGGCGTTGTCGGCCGCGGCCACGAAGGTGGCAACTTCGACCGCAAGGGCATCATCAATGTCCTGAAGGCCAATCTCGAGAAGAACGCCTTCGCGTTCGGCAGCTGGTTCTGCGAACAGCTCGGCGCCTTTGACGGCAAGACCACCGAGATTGCCGACAAGCTCGACGAGGGCACCAACAAGGCTGGCGCTTTCACGCCTTACTGGTCGAAGACCAAGGATGGCGCGATCCAGTTCTCGACCTTCGACAACGACTATACGGCCGAATGGTGGAAGCTCGCTGCCGAAAGCGGCAAGGGTGCCATCACCACGCCTTACCTTGCTGAAGGCACGGATGTCCCGACGCTGCTGACCTCGATCGCTTATCCCGTCGTTTCCGGCGGCAAGATGATCGGTGTCGAAGGCGTCGATATCTCGCTGAAATCGCTGACCGACAAGCTGCAGGCCCTGCATCCTTTCGGCTCCGGCCGTGTGACGCTGGTTGCCCAGAACGGCAACTGGATCGTCGCGCCGACGAAGGAGCTGATGTCGAAGCCCTACGGCGATGCTGAGGGTTCGGCCCAGGTCAAGTCCGCCCTGAGCTCGATGACGCCTGGCGTTGTCAAGAATCTTTCGCTCGACGGCTATGAGCCCTTCGATCGCGTCGTCTATCCCTTCGCCGTTCCCGATCTCAACGCCACCTGGGTCGTACTCGTGGACGTGCCCCACAGCGCCATCAATGCTCCGGTGCAGGATCAGACCTTCATGATGATCATCGGCGGCATCGTGGTGCTCGGCGCCGTGATGCTGGCCCTCTATTTCGCCGTCCGCTCTCTCGTGCAGAAGCCGCTCGGCCAGCTGGTCGCCGGCGTCAAGAAGCTCAGCGATGGCCAATACGAGCAGCCCGTGGCCGGTCAGGAGCGCGCCGATGAAATCGGTTCGGTCGCCAAGGCACTGGAAGGCTTCCGCTTTGCGCTTGCCGATACGCGCCGCCTCGAATCCGAGGCCGACAGCCAGCGCAGTGCCGCTGAGTCCGAACGCAGCCGCTCCGAAAGCGAGCGCCAGCAGTCGGTCGCGCTCCAGCGCCAGATCGTTGCCATCGTCGGTGCCGGTCTCTCCGAATTGTCGCAGGGCAATCTCGGCCACCGGATCAACGACGAGTTCCCTGGCGAATATGCAAAGCTGAAGCAGGACTTCAACGCTGCACTCGCCAGCCTCGAGGAAACGATCAACACGATGAACCTCAGCGTCGGCAACATCGGCTCCGGCACCAGCGAGATCAGCAACAGTGCCTCCGATCTTGCCAAGCGCACGGAACAGCAAGCCGCAAGCTTGGAAGAGACCGCAGCTGCGCTGAACGAGCTGACCGCACAGGTCAATTCTAGCGCCGAGAACGCCCGGACTGCTGCCGAGAATGTCAACCTGGCCTGCGAGGATGCAGAGAAGTCTGGTGAAGTCGTGCAGAAGGCAATCGCTTCGATGCAGGGCATCGAGCAGTCTTCGACCGAAGTGTCGCGCATCATCGGCGTCATCGACGAGATCGCCTTCCAGACCAACCTGCTTGCTCTGAACGCCGGCGTCGAAGCTGCTCGCGCAGGTGAGGCCGGCAAGGGTTTTGCGGTCGTCGCGCAGGAAGTCCGCGAACTGGCGCAGCGCTCGGCGAGTGCTGCGAAGGAAATCAAGACGCTCATCAATACCTCGGCCGTCCAGGTCAAGGAAGGCGTCGATCTCGTCGGCCGTGCCGGTGGCACGCTGCACAAGATCGCCGATCAGGTGATGAGCATCAACGAGCTGATCCGCCAGATTTCCGCCTCCGCCAGCGAGCAGGCGATCGGGCTGAAGGAGGTCAACCAAGCCATGAACCAGATGGACCAGGTGACCCAGCAGAACGCCGCGATGGTGGAAGAAGCGACCGCAGCCAGCGTCACGCTCAACGACGAGGCACAGACACTGAAGGCGCTCGTGCTGCGCTTCCGCGTCTCCGGCCAGGCAAACAGTGCGGCACTCAGGGCAACGGCCCAGCATATGCGTGCTCCCGCGGCCCCTGCCCCGGCCTATCGCGCTCCGGCGCCGCGCCGTGCCGCAGTCGCCCATGGCTCGGCTGCAGTCGCACAGGACAATTGGGAAGAGTTCTGAGAGCTATCCCATCTCAAACGAGAAGAGGCGCCCGGTCATCCCGGGCGCCTCTTTCATTTCTACACTTGAAAATCTCAGGCGGCGTTCGAGGCCTGCTCTTCGTTGAGGAAGGCATAGATCGCCGAGGCAGAGTCCGTCGCGCGAAGCTTGGCAACCAGATCCTGGTCACGCAGCACACGGGCGATGCGCGACAGCGCCTTCAGATGGTCGGCGCCCGCGCCTTCGGGAGCGAGCAGCAGGAAGACGAGATCGACGGGCTGATCGTCCAGCGCTTCGAAATCGACCGGGCTTTCGAGCCTTGCGAAGACACCGACGATCGAGCGAACGCTGGCAATTTTCCCATGCGGGATTGCAATGCCGTTGCCGACGCCCGTCGAGCCCAGGCGCTCACGCTGCAATACGACGTCGAAGATTTCCCGTTCGGAAAGGCCGGTAATCTTGCTGGCCTTTGCCGCCAATTCCTGAAGCAGCTGTTTCTTGGAATTTACCTTGAGGGCGGGAATAATCGCATCTTGGTGCAGCAGGTCTGCCAATGCCATTTCTTTTTCCTTCTGTCGCCAAAGCCGGGTGATTGGAAGAGCGGCGCAACGCGCCGCTCATCGCCCGATCTCAGCTCTTGATATTGGCTGCGTCGATCCAGCCAATATTACCGTCATGCCTGCGGTAAACGATGTTTAACTGTTCCTTGCCCGGGCTGCGGAACAGAAGCAGCGGCTCGTCCGTCATGTCGAGCGCCATCACGGCGGTCGCAACGGACATGGTCTTCAGCTGCTTCGTGCTCTCGGCTACGATAGCCGGGGCAAAATCGTCGGGAACCTCTTCTTCGTGGTCAGGAACGCCGTCCATGACCGTATAGGCGACTTCCGCAAAACCGTTCAGATGATTTCCGGCATGATGATCTTTCAGCTTCCGCTTGTAGCGGCGAAGGCGCTTCTCGATGCGTTCCGAGGCGGCATCGAATGCGACCTGCGGATCCATTGCTTCTCCTGCAGCATGCAGCACCACCCCACTATCGAGATGAAGCTTGCAATCCGCGGAGAAGCGCGAGCTCGACTTCTCAACGATCACCTGACCAGAATATCCCCCGTCGAAGTATTTCGTGACGGCCATGGCCATTTGCTCCTCGATCTTTTGACGGAACGAGTCACCAATTTCCATATGTTTACCGGATACACGCACACTCATGGAGTTTCCCTTCTTATAGTGGTTTGCGGTACCAGTTTACGCCAAGCCTACCTCTCATCCAAGCACTTCACGCAAACTCAAGCAAGATCGGCTTAAGTCTCGTGCTTCAAGCGCCCTGAGGATGATGGGGATAAGTCCGAACGCTGTTTCACAGCGCCAATTGCGGCGGGCTAATAAAGGCAGGTTACCAAAAAGTCAACGCCAACCGCGGGAGTCCGCCTAGAAGCCTGCAACCTTTGCCAGCGCGCGCTTTTCGCGCCGGCGCTGAACAGAAGAGGCGATATTCATCGCTTCGCGGTACTTGGCGACCGTGCGGCGCGCCAGATCGACGCCACCTTTTTTCAGCATGTCGACGATATCGTCATCGGAAAGCACTGCTTCCGGGCTTTCCTGCATGATCAGCGCGCGGATCTTGTGGCGTACCGCCTCGGCCGAATGACCATCGCCACCCTCCACCGCGCTGATCGACACTGTGAAGAAATATTTGAGCTCGAAAAGACCGCGCGGCGTCAGCATGTACTTGTTCGACGTCACGCGGCTGACGGTCGATTCATGCATCTTGATGGCGTCGGCGACGGTCTTCAAATTGAGCGGGCGCAGATGATCGACGCCATGCAGCAGGAAGGCGTCCTGCTGGCGGACGATCTCGGTCGCGACCTTCATGATGGTCTTGGCGCGCTGGTCGAGGCTGCGTGTCAGCCAATTGGCATTCTGCAGACATTCCGAGAGGAAGGCGTGATCGTCGCCATTCTTGGTGACATTCGCAAAATAAGCCTGGCTGACAAGCACGCGGGGCAGCGTGTCCGGATTGAGCTCCACCAGCCAGCTGCCATCGGACGATGGCCGCACGACGACGTCGGGCATGATCGCTTCTGAAACGCCCGCCTCAAAGCCGCTGCCCGGCTTTGGGTTCAGCTGGCGGATCTCTGTCAGCATATCGAGGAGATCTTCCTCATCGACGCCGCAAAGACGCTTCAGGGTCGCAAAATCGCGGCGCGCCAGAAGCTCGAGATTGGAGACGAAGGCTTCCATCGCCGGATCGAAGCGATCTTTCTGACGAAGCTGGATTGCCAGACATTCAGCGAGATTGCGGGCGAAAACGCCGGGAGGATCGAGCGTCTGCAGTTCGGCCAATACCCGCTCGGCGTCGGCGGTTGCAGCACCGAGGCGTTCGGCGGCTTCGGAAATATCGCCCTGAAAGTAGCCGGCCTCATCCAGCTGATCGAGAAGATGCTGACCGATCAGCCGGTCTGCAGCGCCAGTCAGAATGAAGGGAATCTGCTGGATGATGTGGTCCCGCAGCGAGACCTGACCGGCGACGAAGTCGTCGAGATCATAGCCCTCGCCCTCGGAGCCGCCCGGCATCGATTTCCATTGGCTGAGAAGCTCCGGCGCATCCGCGCGCTGCGGCGCGCCGTCATCCTGAAAGACGTTGGAATAATTGGCGTCGAGTTCGTCGCCGAGATGGCTGACACGGCCTTCGCTGCCATTGTCATACCAGTCGCCGGAGAGCGCGTCGCCGCTATCGCCGTCTTCGGCCTGATGCTGCGCGTGCCCCTCATCTTCGCCGACACGGTCGCTGCCCGTTTCCGCGTCATTTGACGGAAATTCCAGCAGCGGGTTCTTTTCGACTTCCTGGGCGATGAACTGGACGAGTTCGAAATGCGTCATCTGCAGCAACTGAATGGACTGCATCAGCTGCGGCGTCATGACGAGGGATTGGTTCTGTCGCAGGAAAAGATTGGCTGACAGGGCCATGGCGGACGCGAAACTCCCGTTCATTTCCTCCGGGAAACCGCGTCGAAACAAGAATTTCGGGCCACGGATATCCAGTTGGCCCAAAAATTGCTTTTTTATTCTATTTGGTCAAGCGCAAGTATGGCGGAAGGTGAATTTCCGTCGGCTTCAATCCAATCAAAGGCTGAAATTGTCGCCAAGATAGAGGCGGCGAACCTCGGGATTGTTGACGATGTCATTCGCGCGGCCATGCGTCAGCACTTCACCGGCATGGATGATATAGGCGCGGTCGATCAGGCCCAGCGTTTCGCGAACATTGTGGTCGGTGATCAGCACGCCGATGCCGCGAGCCGTCAGATGATGCACAAGGTTCTGAATATCGGAAACAGAGATCGGATCGACGCCGGCGAACGGCTCGTCCAGCAACATGAAGGTCGGGTCGGTCGCAAGCGCGCGGGCGATTTCCAGGCGGCGGCGTTCACCGCCGGATAGCGACACTGCTGCAGCCTTGCGCAGCTTGGAGATATGGAATTCTTCCAGCAGCTCGTCGAGCTTCTTTTCGCGCGCTGCCTTGTTCTTCTCGTGCACTTCAAGAACGGCTCGGATATTTTCCTCGACCGTCAGGCCGCGGAAAATCGAGGCTTCCTGCGGCAGGTAGCCGACACCCAAGCGCGAACGGCGATACATCGGCATCGTCGTGACGTCGTTGCCGTCGATCTCGATCGTGCCTTCGTCGACAGGCACCAGGCCGGTGATCATGTAAAAGCAGGTCGTCTTGCCCGCGCCGTTCGGCCCGAGAAGACCCACAGCCTCGCCGCGGCGAACCACCAGCGACACGCCGTTGACGACACGCCGCGTGCTATAGGTCTTGGTCAGACCCCGCGCAATCAGCGTGCCCTGGTAACGGCTCTTGTCTCCGGCGGAACCGTCCGCGGCCTGCGGCGCGGACTGGCCGAACATTTTGGGAAGCGAGAAAAGTTTCACGAGAGGGCCGGATCAGTTCTTCTTCTGGGACTTCGGATCAAGCTGGATCTGGACGCGGCCCCCGCAGCTATCCAGTTGCGCCTGCCCGGTCTCCATGTGAACGGTAAGCTGGCAGCCGGTGAAGACGTTCGGGCCATCGGAGAGAACGACTTTGTCGCCCTTCAGAACGAAGGTCTGTGCCGCCATGTCGAACGCGCCGTTATCGGCCGTCGCCGTCTGCGTTCCGGAGCTGACGAACACCTTGTCGCTGACCAGAATGTGGTCGATATCGGCATTGCCGGAGGAGATCGACGCGGCACCTGCATCGGGCTTCGCCTTTGCATCGGTCGCCTGTCCGTCTGCTGCCGCCTTGGGCTTGTAGAACACCGTCATATGCCCGGCCTGCAGGGTCGTCTTGCCCTGCACGACCTTCACGTTGCCGGTGAAATCGGCCTTGTGTTCCTGGTCATGAATTTCGAGCTTGTCGCTCTCGATCTGGATCGGCTCGTTCTTGTCGAGCTTGAGGCCATCCATCTGGCTGGTGGTCGCCTGCGCAAACGCGGCTCCCGCGATCATCAGAAGTGCCAGAGCGCCGCCGGTTGCTGCTGCGCCAAACTTACGTACTGAAGAGTGACAATCTTTTGTCATTAAATAACCCGGCTGTTAGGTGCCCTGTTTGCGGATGGCGGATGGATCGACGTTCATACGAACTTTCCCCTCGAACGTGATCACGCGACCCTTATCCGCCATCTTGAGGGAGTTCGCAACAACCGAAGTTCCCTCTTTCGTGATGGTAACGGGATCATCAGTCGACATGCTGCCGCCCTTGATATCGAGCTTTGCAGACTTGAAATCGGCTTTCAGTCCATTGCTCATGATAACAGTGAATGGCGAAGTCAGCGCCAGCTTGTCCGTCGCGCGGTCATAATCTGCGGAAGAGGCCTCGACGCTGGCGACCAGGCCGTCACTGACGGGAACGGCTGCCTTGATCGTCTCGAGCGTGATGAGGCTGGGGTTCTTGATATCCTGCAGTGCGCGCTCGGCGAGCATGGAATAATTGATGCCGTCGGAATTGCGGCCTGAGATCGCGGGCTTCGCCATGACGACCTTGCCGTTCTCGATCTTGGCCCCTTCGATCTTGATATTCTCCGGCAGATAGGCCCGGATCATAGAGACGGCGATGAAGATCAGCGAGATGATGACGGCGGTGACCGGCAGCAGTACTTTCAGGCGGCGGACGCGCGCGGAGTGATGCAACGCAGCGCCATAGGCGTTGCGCTCGGGTCTGGCAATTGCAGCCCCCCCGCCGCTGTTGATGGTGTTGAGCATCGGTCTGTCCGTGTCTGTTGATCGGCTTCCTATATAGGAACTACTACCGTCGATCACAGATCGTTTCGCATTATTACATTAGCTTGCCAATATGGATTTTTTTCTGCAACAAGCAACAAACGGATGAAAACGAGGTAAACCGGCATTTTCACAACACTATGCCGCCTTATCTCATGCCGCAGTGAATGAGGCCGCCGCCGGCCCTGGAGGACTTATGGACAGCTCGACGATCGCCGACCGCCGCAAACTTCGCCGGCGCCTCGGATTTTGGCGCATCGCCGCAGCGCTGCTTCTCGTCGCACTCGGCTTCTCTCTGTACCAGTTCTTCCGTGCTGATATCGAGCAGAGCCGGCCGCAGATCGCCCATGTGACGATTTCAGGACTGATCACCGACGACGACGAATTGCTGGAGCGGCTGAAGAAGATCGAGGAGAATGATCAGGTCAAGGGCGTGATCATCTCGATCTCCTCGCCAGGCGGCACGACCTATGGCGGCGAGAAGATTTTCAAGGCGATCAGGGCGATTTCAGCCAAGAAGCCTGTCGTTTCGGATGTGAGGACGCTGGCCGCTTCGGCCGGTTATATGATTGCCACGGCAGGCGATACGATCGTCGCCGGCGAGAGCTCGATCACCGGATCGATCGGCGTCATCTTCCAGTACCCGCAGATCCAGCCGCTGCTCGACAAGCTCGGCGTGTCCCTGCAGGAGATCAAGTCCTCGCCTTTGAAGGCCGAGCCCTCGCCCTTCCACAACACCAGCGAGGAAGCCAAGGCAATGATCAACAGCATGGTCCAGGACAGCTATGCCTGGTTCGTCGATCTCGTTGCCGATCGCCGGAAAATGCCACGCGATGAAGTACTTAAGCTTGCCGATGGGACGATCTATACAGGCCGCCAGGCGCTGAAGGTCAAGCTCGTCGATCAGCTCGGCGGCGACCCCGAAATTCGCGACTATCTGGCCAAGCGGGATGTCAGCAAGGACCTGCCCGTGGTCGATTGGGACAAGAAGAGCAACACGCCTTTCCTGCTCGCCGGTGCCCTTTCAAAGGTCGCGACGCTTCTTGGTTACGGCGACCTCGTCAAAAGCCAAGCGCTTGAGGGCATTCTGCCACAAAAGTTGCTCCTTGACGGGCTCGTTTCAGTTTGGCAGTTTGGCCGCGATTGATAAGAAATCAATAATTTAAGGGGGCGACCGTGATCAAGTCGGAACTGGTGCAGATAGTTGCCGCGCGCAACCCGCATCTCTATCACCGCGACGTCGAGAATATCGTCAATGCCGTTCTCGACGAGATCACCGATGCACTGGCAGCGGGCAACCGCGTCGAACTGCGCGGCTTCGGCGCCTTTTCTGTCAAGAACCGCCCATCGCGCTCCGGCCGGAACCCCCGGACCGGCGACACCGTGTTCGTCGAAGAGAAGTGGGTTCCGTTCTTCAAGACCGGCAAGGAACTGCGCGAACGGCTGAACCCCGGCCAGGCCGATCAGGACGACTGAGACCTGCCCTGCGGCGAAACCGCGCTTGAAGTTCGCCCGCCGATTCCTATTCTGCATAAAGTCTGAAAGCGCCGTTTGAACGCGGCGCTGATAATGCGCGGAGGCCATCCATGGCGAAGAAGATCACCAACCTTTTGATTTTGCTGCCGCTAGGCATCATCCTGATCATCTTCTGCGTCGCCAACCGGCAGATCGTGACGCTGGCCTTCAATCCCTTCCGGCCCGAAGATCAGGTCCTGTCACTATCAGCGCCATTCTTCGTCTTCATCTTCATCGCGCTGATCATCGGCATGTTTGCCGGCTCTGCCGCCACCTGGTTCAGCCAGGGCAAGCACCGCAAGCGGGCACGCAACGAAGCCAAGGAGGCGGTGCGCTGGCAGAGTGAGGCAGATCGCCACAAGGCGCGGGCTGAAGAGGTCGCAGGCCAGCTTCCATCGCGATAATCAGCGCGGCGGATCGAAGGTCAGCTCCTCGTACTCGCCTTCCGACGACGTGCCTCCCCCGGTAACGGCGAAGCCCCTGGATAGATAGAAGGCTTTTGCCTGGGCATTGTTGACCAGGCATTTCAGCCGGTATTTATGCCGCGGCCAGTCCGGAAGTGCGGCAAGCAGCACTGTGCCGACGCCCTTGCCCTGCCATTCCTTGCGGATATAGAGCATGTGAATGAAATCATCGGCTGCCCAGAGCGTCATGAAACCGGCGATCGTGCCATCGTCCGCCTCTGCGAGCCAGACGAGTTCGCCTTGCGTGTGAGCCGCAAAATCCTCGTGCCGGAACTTATACGGATCGACCCAGGTGAAGGTCTGGCGGCGAACCTGGAGATAAATGTCGGCCAGCTCTTCGCGATCCGAAGGCTGCGGGGTCCTGATCGTCACGTTCATGCTTCAGGCTTAGCTTAGACATCGCAAGCCGCCAATGGCCCGAGGCTCAGATCGCTGCCTTTTCCGAGACTGCCGCATTGAAATCGGCGAAGAACTGCTGTGCCAGTTTCTGCGAGGTGGAATCCACCAACCGAGCACCAAGTTGCGCAAGCTTTCCGCCGACCTGTGCCTTCGCCGCATATTGCAGGATGGTTTCGCTCCCATCTTCCTTCAACACGACATCGGCGCCGCCTTTGGCAAAGCCTGCGATACCGCCCTTGCCTTCGCCCGAGATCGTGTAGCTTTCAGGCGCGTTGATATTGGACAGCGTCACCTCGCCGTTGAAGGTGGCCGAGACCGGGCCGATCTTGATCTTGACCGTCGCCGCCAACTCGGTCGGCGAGGTCATCTCCAGCACCTGACAGCCCGGAATGCAGCGCTTGAGGATGTCTGGATCATTGAGCGCGGCCCATACGGCATCGCGCGGAGCGTTGATGCGTTCCTCTCCGGTCATATCCATTCGAAATCCTCCCATTTCGGATCGCTAAACTTATCACAGCGGGAAAGCGCTTTGCCAAGGTGAAACGGAATGCTATTTGCACGGGCTCTATCGAATTGAAGACGCGGAACACCACGTTGAAACAAAAAGAACGCCGGCCGGGCGCAAAGACGCCTTCCGGCTCCCCCGGCCACCGCCGCAACGACGAGCGCCCCAACCGCCCGGCAAAGCCCGCAGCGAAACCTGCGGCTGCCCGTGAAACAGTGCGCGAAGCCGCAACGAGCCCTGCTATCGAACGCCCGTTGCAGACCCGGACGGGCGACCGGCCAGCTGAGCGCGTGCCTGTCATCCTGGAATCGCTGGGTGCCGGCGATTTCCACCTGATCGACAGCGGCAACGGCCAGAAACTCGAACAATACGGGCCCTATCGCATCATCCGCCCCGAGGGACAGGCGCTGTGGCAGCCGTCACTTCCCCCGCATGTCTGGGAAAAGGTCGATGCCGCCTTCACCGGTGACGTCGATGAAGAAGGCACCGGCCGCTGGCGTTTTCCGAAGGACGCGCTCGGCGAAACCTGGCCGCTCCATTTGCTCGGCGTCGATTTCTTCGGCCGCTTCACGTCGTTCCGGCATGTCGGCGTATTTCCGGAACAAATCGTCCATTGGGCCTGGATGAAGGAACAGGTCGAGCAGGCCGGCAGGCCGCTCAAGGTGCTGAACCTCTTTGGCTATACCGGTGTCGCCTCGCTGGTGGCGGCTGCAGCCGGTGCCGAAGTCACCCATGTCGATGCCTCGAAGAAGGCAATCGGCTGGGCACGCGAGAACCAGGCGCTCGGACGGATGGAAAAGCTGCCGATCCGCTGGATCTGCGAAGACGCGATGAAGTTCATCCTGCGCGAGGAGCGCCGCGGCAACACCTATGACATCATCCTGACGGATCCGCCGAAATTCGGCCGCGGGCCGAATGGCGAGGTCTGGCACCTCTTCGAGCATCTGCCTCTGATGCTTGACATCTGCCGCGGCATCCTGTCGCCCAAGGCCGTCGGCCTGGTGCTGACCGCCTACTCGATCCGCGCCAGCTTCTATTCGATCCACGAACTGATGCGCGAAACGATGCGCGGCGCCGGTGGCGTCGTCGAATCCGGCGAACTGGTGATCCGCGAAGGCGGTCTCGACGGCAAGACGCCGGGCCGCGCCCTTTCTACGTCTCTCTTCTCCCGCTGGGTGCCGAAATGAATGAATACCACGATCGCGGACCCCGCCGGGTCGGCCAGGTGAAGGAAGTCACCTCGCTTGCCAATCCGATTATCAAGGACATTAAGGCGCTCAGCGACAAGAAGACCCGCGAGCAGAGCGGCACCTTCATGGCCGAGGGCCTGAAGCTCGTGATCGACGCGATCGAGCTCGGCTGGACGATCCGCACCCTGGTCTATGCCAAGGCCGCGAAGGGCAAGCCGCTGGTCGAGCAGATGGCGGCAAAGACCGTCGCCTCGGGCGGGCTAGTGCTTGAGGTGAGCGAGAAAGTGCTTTCCTCGGTCACGCGCCGCGACAATCCGCAAATGGTCGTCGGCATCTTCGAGACCCGCTGGAAGCCATTGCGTGATATCCATCCCCAGCAGGGCGAAACCTGGATCGCACTCGACCGCGTCCGCGATCCCGGCAATCTCGGCACGATCATTCGCACCGCCGATGCAGCAGGCGCCTCCGGCGTCATCCTTGTCGGCGAAACGACGGATCCTTTCTCGCTGGAGACCGTGCGCGCCACCATGGGCTCGGTCTTTGCCGTGCCGGTCACCCGCGCTTCTCCCGAGGACTTCATTGCCTGGAAGAAGACGGCCGGTGTTTCGGTGGTCGCAACGCATCTTGCCGGATCGGTGGACTACCGCACGATCGACTACAAGAAGAAGCCCGTTGTTATCCTGATGGGCAACGAGCAATCCGGTCTGCCGGATCAGCTTGCAAGCCAGGCCGATGCCCTTGCCCGCATTCCGCAGCAGGGCCTTGCCGACTCGCTCAACCTTGCCGTTGCCAGCGCCGTTATGCTCTTCGAGGCCAGGCGGCACCTTCTCTCATTGTCCGAGGCAAAATGACCGAACAGACGCTCCCGCGCCCGGCCCTCTTTTCGCGCCCGCTGCCGATCTTGCTGTTCATCGTGGTGGCAGTGATCCTCGATCAGGCTGTGAAGATTACCGTCGATCACTATCTGCCGCTGCAGGAGATGGTTCCGGTCATTCCGATGCTGGCGCTCTATAGAACCTACAATCTCGGTGTCGCCTTCTCGATGCTCTCGGGTATGGACGGCTGGTTCATCGTGGGAATGCGCCTGATCATTGTCGCCTTCGTGATCTGGATGTGGCATCGCACAGCGAAGGACCGCTGGATCGCGCATACCGGCTTCGCGCTGATCATTGCCGGCGCGCTCGGCAACCTCTTCGACCGCTTTCTCTACGGGCACGTGATCGATTATATCCTGTTTCATACCGAAACATGGTCGTTCGCAGTTTTCAATCTTGCCGATAGTTTTATCACCGTCGGCGCGGGATGCGTGATTCTTGACGAGTTGCTGCAACCGAAAAAGGCCGAAAGCTAAAATTTTAGCTTTTTCCTGAAGGCATTCGGAAGAGCGCCTATGTTAGCCAGCATTCATGCAAAGCTTGGCTCAACTGCAGGAAAGATTGACCGCGGCATTCGGTCCCGCCAAACCGCAGGCAATGCGGACGGCGGATGATAACCTGCAATCCAAGGCTGACGCGCTGCCCGAACACCGGAAGCGGCCGCTTCGCAGCATTGTGTCATATTGGCTCGGTGGCGCCGGTCTGATTGCGGCCTGCCTCCTCATTTTTCTCGGACAGGCAGGCGGCATTCTGTTTCTATCCGCCGGACTTGCCTTCATTGCTGTCGTGTTGATCGCCTATGCCGCCGCGTCGAGCCGCAAGACGAATTCCCGTCTGGCCGCGAAGACCGGACATGAGCGCGTACCGGCCAGCGAGGCAGCAGATCTTTTTGCCAATGTCCACGACGTACTTGGCGATATCACCGTTACCCGCAGCATCGACCGGCGAATCCTTGGCGCCAACGCGACGTTCCGGCGTCTCACCGGGCGGCTGAAGCCGGAAGGCCAGACCTGTGAGGAAATCGGCATTGCCTTTCGCCCCGGCGCCGAACCGCATCGCTTCGACGTCGAGATCTCGACGCCGGAGGGACAGCGCATCTTCGTCTGGAACGACGTCGTCACCCGCGACCCCACGAGCGGCAATCTGCTGATCCAGAGCGTTGCCCGGGACGTGACCGCCGAGCGCCTGACGGCACAGGCCCGCGAAGAGGCGCGGCAGAAGGCGGAATACAACAGCGCGGCAAAGTCGCGTCTGCTTGCCACCGTCAGCCACGAAATCCGCACGCCACTATCCGGCATTCTCGGCATGACGCATCTGCTGACCCAGGCGCAGATGACGCAGGAGCAGCAGAATTATATCGGCGGCATCCGCCAGTCCGGCCACGCGCTGACGCAGCTGGTTGAAGACCTGCTCGATTTCTCGACCATCGAAGTCGGCCGTTTCCAGCTGCGGCCGCGATCGGAATCGCTCCGGCAGTTGCTGGAGAGCGTCGTCGAGATGCTGGCGCATCGCGCCCATGAGAAGGATATCGAGATCGGCGCGACCGTGTCTTCGGATGTCCCCGAATTCATGAGCTTCGATCCGGCCCGTCTTCGCCAGGTGCTATTCAACGTTATCGGCAACGCGGTAAAATTCACCCAGGCCGGCGGCGTCTTCATCCGCGCGGCCCTGACGGACGACGAACTCGTCATCACCGTGACCGACACCGGACCCGGCATGACGGCGGAGGAGCAGTCGCGGATTTTTGCCGAATTCGAACAGGGAGGAACGATGATGGAAAAGAGCGGCGGCACCGGGCTTGGGCTGACGATCTCCGCCCGCATCATGCGCGAATTCGGCGGCTCGCTGACGGTTGCCAGCGAAAAGGGCAAAGGCAGTGAATTCACCATCCGCTTCCCGGCAGGCATGACTGAAGAAAGCCGCGGACGGCGCAAAGGGCTGCTGGCAGGAAACACGGTCCTATTGCTCGCACCGGCCGGTGCGGCGCGGGCCGCTATAGCTGAGACGGTGACGGCACTCGGCGGCGATTGCCACCTCGTCGAAGACGGCGAGACGGCGCGCGAGACGCTGCTTTACATGGCCGGTCGCGGACAACGCCCGACCGACATTATCATCGATCATCGGCTATCGGCCGAGTTCTCCAGCCACCTTGCCGATCGCGCCGACATTGCAGCGCTCGGCCTGCGCAAGATCCTGCTCGTCAATCCGGAAGAACGCAATTCCCATGCGCTCGATCTCTTCGACGCCTGGCTGATCCGGCCGCTGCGCGAGCAGTCGTTGATCGACGTACTGCGCGGCCGTATGCGCGGCATGGAAAAGCGCGACGCTCTGAACGACAATCAGCCAGGCTTCAGCGCCTCGATCCCGGAAGCCAGCCAGCAGCACGGACTGAATATCCTGCTTGGCGAAGACGATCCGATCAACGCGATGCTTGTGCGTGCGATGCTGGAAAAGGGGGGGCACACCGTCCGCCATGTCGAGGACTTCGAGGCGCTGCTCGATGGCGCCCTGTCCGAGAACGGCAGCAGGCCTGATATCATCATCAGCGACCTGACCATGCCGGGCGGCGAAGGTGTTGACATGATCGGCCGTCTGCGTGGTCACGAGCGGCGGCTCGACCTGCTGCCGGTGCCGGTCATCGTGCTGACGGCGGACAAGCGGGACGAGTCGCGCCGCGCGGTTCTGCTCGCCGGGGCCAACCGCGTCATGATCAAGCCCATCGATCCCATCCGGCTACTGACCGAGGTCCAGGCCGTCGCCGCGCTCTCCGCAAGACGCGCCGAAGCGCTCTGATGATGAGTGACACCAGCTGCATTTTTCCGTAACATTGATGTCACTTTCCTGTCGCACATTAGTGTTTTATGGCAGCTCATGAGCCGGCAACGGGAGAATCGTCAATGGACATCGACACCTTGAATCGTGAGACATTGGTGGAGGCCACACGGCCGGCAACTTCGGCCCCGCCGAAAGAAAGCGACGTTCTCGGCCGCATCGGCAACCTCGAAACCCGGCTGGCCCGCACTGCAAGCGAAATCGACGCTTCGCAGCATGTCCGCTACCGCGTTTTTGTCGAGGAAATGGGCGCGCAGCTTCCGGCGGAGACAATGCGCCGCGAGCGCGACGTCGATGCCTATGACGCCTTCTGCGACCATCTGCTCGTTCTCGACCGCTCGATCGAGGGTGACAGCGAAGACCAGATCGTCGGCACCTACCGCCTGCTGCGGCAGGACGTCGCAATGGCGAATGGTGGTTTTTACTCGGCTTCCGAATTTGCGATCGGCGACCTGCTCGCCCGCCACCCCGACAAGAAGTTCATGGAACTCGGCCGCTCCTGCGTGCTGCCCGCCTACCGCACCAAGCGCACGGTCGAGCTTCTCTGGCAGGGCAACTGGGCGTACGCCCTGAAGCATGGTGTCAGCGCGATGTTCGGTTGCGCATCGTTTCCGGGCGTTCATCCGGAAAGCCATGCACTGGCGCTTTCCTTCCTGCACCACACGGTCGTTGCCAAGGACGAGTGGGCTGTCGATGCCCTGCCGCATATGGCACGCGCCATGGATCTGATGCCGCCGGAGGCGGTGAACCCGAAGAAGGCGCTGATGGCGCTGCCGCCGCTGATCAAGGGCTATCTGCGCCTCGGCGCCATGGTCGGGTCGACCGCCGTCGTCGACCACGCCTTCAACACCACCGACGTGCTGATCGTGCTGCCGATCTCCAGCATCTCGGACCGCTACCTGAACTACTACGGCGCCGACGCCGGACGTTTTGCGAGCTGATAGCAGTGGGCAGGCGCCGTCACTCTTGACGGCGCCTGGTTGGACATTCATCCTGAAGTCAGCGTTTCAGTAGGGCGCATCGGCATGGTGCCGGCTGGGCTATGCCCGCCTACGATCTTCAACGTTGCGCCATGCCCAATTTCGAAAACCTCAAGAAAAAAGCCAAGCAGTTCAAACGCTGGCATCAGGATCGTTATTATCCTGTTGCTGCGGAAATTGGATATTGGCTCCCGCGCTTCAGGCACCTTGACGACAAGGCTATCCTCAACGCCGAGTTCAAGCTGGTTGATGCTCAAGAGCTGGTTGCCGCCATGGAGGGCTTTGAAAGCTGGGCCGCGCTGAAAGAGGGACTTAGCGAAATGAGTTCAGCAGCCAAGCAGCAATCCCCATCAACGCCTCGAATGATCGATTCACAGCCTCAGCTGTTCGTGAGCGACATCGATTCATCTCTCGCATTTTATGCCCAGAAGCTGAAATTCGAGACTATCTTCGCCTACGGCAATCCGCCCTTCTATGCCCAGGTCGCCCGTGACGCTGCGAAGCTGAATATCCGGCACGTCGATATCCCAGCCTTCAGCATTGAATTTCGGCGCCAGGAAATCGATGCGCTCTCGGCAACGATCACTGTCGACGATGTAAAGGCATTATTTCTGGAATATACGGCAGCCGGCGTTCCATTTTATCAGAGCCTGAAAACGGAGCCTTGGGGCGCGCGCACTTTCATCGTGCGCGATCCCGATGGCAACCTGATCATGTTCGCGGGTTGAGGACAGACTGAACAAAGCGGATGTGTCGCCCATTCCGCCTTGTCATTGCTATTCGCTTTACGACCCGGCCGCATAGGCGGCAATTGCCGCCATGTTGACGATGTCGCTGTCCTTGGCGCCCATCGAGGTGATCTGGACGGCCTTGTCGAGGCCGACGAGGATCGGGCCGATGACGGTGGAGCCGCCGAGTTCCTGCAGCATCTTGGTGCTGATGGAGGCCGAGTGGAAGGCCGGCATGACGAGGACATTGGCCGGGCCGGACAGGCGGCAGAACGGATACTGCTCCATCGCCTTGCGATTCAGCGCCACGTCCGCCGACATTTCGCCGTCATACTCGAAATCAACCCGGCGCTTGTCGAGGATCTTCACCGCCTCGCGTACGCGCTCGGAGCGCTCACCCGATGGATGGCCGAAGGTGGAGTAGGCGAGCATGGCGACGCGCGGCTGATACCCCATGCGGCGGGCGAGACCGGCGGCTTCCTCGGCGATATCGGCGAGCTCCTCAGCCGTCGGCATGTCATGCACGGCGGTATCTGCAACGAAGACGGTGCGGCCGCGCGCAAGCACCAGCGACACGCCGATAACCCGATGACCCGGCTTCTCATCGATGCAGCGGCGGACATCTTCCAACGCCGTCGAGTAGTTGCGAGTGATACCCGTTACCATGCCGTCGGCATCGCCGAGCGCCACCATGGTTGCCGCGAAATGGTTGCGGTCGTTGTGGATCAGGCGCTGCGCATCGCGGTGGAGGTAGCCCTTCCGCTGCAGGCGGGCATAGAGATAGTCAATATAGGCTTCGACGCGGGTCGAGATGCGGGCGTTGACGATTTCCAGACCGGGACGGTTGAGATCGATGCCGGCGCGCTCGGCCGTTGCCTTGATCAGGTCCTCGCGGCCAAGAAGGATCGCGGTGCCGAGCTGCTGGTTGGCATAAGAGAGCGCGGCGCGCATCACCTGCTCTTCTTCCGCCTCGGCAAAGACGACACGCTTCGGACGGCGGCGGACGCGCTCGTAGAGGCTCGCGAGCGTCGAGGCGATCGGGTCGCGGCGGGCGGAGAGCTCGCGGCGATAGCCGTCCATATCGGTAATGACCTTGCGGGCCACACCGCTTTCGATGGCAGCTTCCGCGACCGCGGCCGGGATCGCCGAGATCAGCCGCGGATCGAAGGGAACCGGGATGATGTACTGGGCGCCGAAGCGCGGGCGATTGCCTTGATAGGCTGCAACGACGTCATCGGGCACATCCTCGCGAGCGAGGCTGGCAAGCGCCTTGACGGCGGCAATCTTCATGTCGTCGTTGATCGTCGTGGCGCGAACATCGAGCGCGCCGCGGAAGATATAAGGGAAGCCGAGGACGTTGTTGACCTGGTTCGGATAGTCCGAGCGGCCGGTCGCCATGATTGCGTCGTCGCGGATGCGGGCGACTTCTTCAGGTGTGATTTCAGGATCCGGGTTCGCCATCGCGAAAATGATCGGCCGATCGGCCATCGAGCGGATCATGTCTTCCGAGAAGGCGCCCTTCTGCGACAGGCCGAAGACGACGTCGGCACCCTTCATCGCTTCTTTCAGCGTGCGGGCCTTGGTCTTGACGGCATGGGCCGACTTCCACTGGTTCATGCCCTCGGTGCGGCCTTGGTAGATCACGCCCTTGGTGTCGCAGAGCACGATGTTTTCCGACGCGAAACCCATCGCCTTGATGAGTTCGACGCAGGCGATCGCGGCGGCTCCGGCCCCGTTGCAGACGAGCTTCGTCGTCTTCAGGTCACGGCCGGTGAGCTCCAGCGCGTTGATCAGGCCGGCGGCGGCGATGATTGCGGTGCCGTGCTGGTCGTCGTGGAAAACCGGGATGTCCATCAGCTCGCGCAGGCGCTGCTCGATGATGAAACAGTCCGGCGCCTTGATATCTTCGAGGTTGATGCCGCCGAAGGACGGGCCGAGGAAGCGGACGCAATTGATGAACTCGTCGACATTCTCGGTATCGACTTCAAGGTCGATTGAATCGACATCGGCGAAACGCTTGAAAAGGACCGACTTGCCTTCCATGACCGGCTTGGACGCCAAAGCGCCGAGATTACCGAGACCGAGAATGGCCGTACCGTTGGAAATGACGGCCACCATGTTGCCACGCGTCGTGTAGTCGTAGGCAGTGGCGGGATCGGCGGCGATCGCCTTGACCGGAACGGCGACACCAGGCGAATAGGCCAATGAGAGATCACGCTGTGTCGCCATCGGCTTGGTTGGATTGACCTCGAGCTTGCCCGGCCGCCCCATTGAGTGGAAGTCCAGCGCTTCCTTGTCGGTGATGCCGTTGGCGGGGCGCTGCTTGCTGTTCATGTCGGGCATATGTCCTCCAAATCTCCTGGCAACCATCTTCGATTGCGCCGTTATCCCTCTATAGACACGCTTATTTGGGCCGACACGACGCCTTGCGAAAAAGCCGTACGGCTACAATCGATTAAAATATCCGCCGGAGCTGACAGGTGTCCCCTCAAGGGGTTCCTGACCTCGCGGTTCGCCGAATACCTCCCTCAATCCTCCTGTGGGCTAACGGCTCCCATTTCCCGATAGCTGTTGTCTTCTATAGCCGCGCTTCGATAGGGTGGCACCT
This sequence comes from Hyphomicrobiales bacterium, assembly GCA_900465675.1. Taxonomy (GTDB): domain Bacteria; phylum Pseudomonadota; class Alphaproteobacteria; order Rhizobiales; family Rhizobiaceae; genus Rhizobium. Next base: position 121,761 of record UBJR01000002.1, read on the forward strand.
GTTTTTTAGGGAAAAGCCGACCGACGTGAACGACAGAATGGATCCTCGACACGAAGCCTTTTCGGCTGCCGAACTTTCGACGGAGGAAAGCCGCGCCTCGGCGACGCCGATGATGGAGCAGTTCATCGAGATCAAGGCGAACAATCCGGATTCGCTGCTCTTCTACCGCATGGGCGATTTCTACGAGCTGTTCTTCGAGGACGCGCTCGATGCCTCACGCGCGCTCGGCATCACGCTGACAAAGCGCGGCCAGCATATGGGTCAGGATATCCCGATGTGCGGCGTTCCTGTCCATGCCGCCGACGATTACCTGCAGAGGCTGATCGGCCTTGGTTTCCGCGTTGCCGTCTGCGAACAGGTGGAAGATCCGGCGGAAGCCAAGAAGCGCGGATCGAAATCGGTCGTCAAACGCGATGTCGTCCGCCTGGTGACGCCGGGCACGATCACCGAAGAGAAGCTGCTTTCGCCATCGGAATCGAATTATCTGATGGCGCTCACTCGTATCCGCGGCGCATCCGAACCGCTGATGGCCCTTGCCTGGATCGACATTTCAACCGGTGTTTTCCGTCTCGCCGAAACAGAGAGCTCCCGCCTGCTGGCTGACATCCTGCGCATCGAACCGCGCGAGCTGATCGTGCCGGATACGATGTTCTACGACCCGGAACTAAAGCCTGTTTTCGATGTGCTTGGCCGGGTGGCCGTGCCGCAGCCGGGCGTGCTGTTCGACAGCGCGACGGCAGAGGGCCGCATCACCCGTTATTTCGGCGTCTCGACGCTCGATGGCTTCGGGACTTTCTCGCGGGCAGAACTTGCGGCTGCGGCCGCCGCTGTCGCCTATGTCGAGAAGACCCAAATCGCCGAGCGGCCGCCGCTTGGAAAGCCCGAGCGCGAGAGCGGCGCTTCGACGTTGTTCATCGATCCGGCGACCCGCGCCAATCTCGAACTGGCGAAGACGCTCTCGGGAGACCGCAACGGATCGCTCCTGAAGGCTATCGACCGTACAGTTACCGGTGGTGGCGCACGGTTGCTCGCCGAGCGGCTGATGTCGCCGCTGACCGATCCGGCAAGGATCAACGAGCGGCTGGATTCAATCGGCTTTCTGATCGAAGAGCCGTCACTTTGCGGCGATCTGCGGGACGCCTTGAGGCATGTGCCGGATATGCCGCGTGCGCTTTCCCGCCTGGCGCTCGATCGTGGCGGACCGCGCGACCTCTGGGCGATCCGCCAGGGCCTTGGTGCCGCCAGCGAACTGGCGCGCCGTCTTTCGGATGCCCTGTTACCCGCAGAACTCGATAGCGCCTCGACCGAGCTTCGTGCGCTTCCGCCCGCGCTGGAAGCCCTGCTCGGCGAGACGCTGGCCGACGAATTGCCGCTGCTGAAGCGCGATGGCGGCTTCCTGCGCGATGGTGCGGATGCCGAGCTCGACGAAGTCCGGGCACTGCGCGACCAGTCCCGCCGCGTGATTGCCGGACTGCAGCTGCAATATGCAGATGAGACCGGCATCAAGTCGCTAAAGATCAAGCATAACAATGTGCTCGGCTATTTCATCGAGGTGACGACGGGCAATGCCGGGCCGATGACGGATACCGCCGAAGCCAAGGCGCGCTTCATCCATCGCCAGACGATGGCCAATGCCATGCGTTTCACGACGACCGAGCTTGCCGATCTCGAAAGCCGTATTGCCAACGCCGCCGACCGGGCGCTGCAGATCGAGCTGAAGGCCTTCGACCAGATGACCGCGGCCGTCGTTGCCGAGGCCGAAGCTATCAAGGCTGGCGCCCGGGCGCTCGCGATCATCGACGTTGCCGCGGCCTTGGCCCTGCTCGCCGACGAGCAGGCCTATTGCCGCCCGATGGTCGATGGCTCGAAGATGTTTGCGATCGAAGGTGGCAGGCATCCTGTCGTCGAGCAAGCGCTGCGCCGCCAGTCGTCCGGGCCCTTCGTCGCCAACAATTGTGATCTGTCTCCCGCTTCCGACGGCAAGGACGGCGCCATTTGGCTGCTCACCGGCCCGAACATGGGCGGTAAGTCGACCTTCCTGCGCCAAAACGCCCTGATTGCGATCCTGGCGCAGATGGGCTGTTTCGTTCCGGCGGCATCGGCGCATATCGGCATCGTCGACCGGCTGTTTTCCCGCGTCGGCGCATCCGACGACCTCGCCCGTGGCCGCTCGACCTTCATGGTCGAGATGGTCGAGACCGCGGCGATCCTCAATCAGGCTACGGAGCGCTCGCTCGTGATCCTCGATGAAATCGGCCGCGGAACGGCGACGTTCGACGGCCTGTCGATCGCCTGGGCCGCTGTCGAGCATCTGCATGAGGCCAACCGGTGCCGTGGCCTCTTCGCCACGCACTTTCATGAGCTTACGGTTCTGTCGGAAAAGCTTGCCCGGCTATCGAACGCCACGATGCGCGTGAAGGAATGGGATGGCGACGTGATCTTCCTGCATGAAGTCGGCCCGGGCGCGGCGGATCGCTCCTATGGCATCCAGGTTGCACGGCTGGCCGGGTTGCCGGCCTCGGTGGTTGCCCGCGCGCGCGACGTGCTGACGCGTCTTGAGGACGCCGACCGCAAGAACCCGGCGAGCCAGTTGATCGACGACCTGCCACTTTTCCAGGTGGCGGTGCGCCGCGAAGATGGCAATCGCGGGCCGTCGAAGGTCGAAGAAGCGCTGAAAGGCATGAGCCTTGACGACATGACGCCGCGCGAGGCGCTGGACGCGCTTTACGCCCTCAAGAAGCAAGTGAAGTAGGAGCCCGCCGGATGTTCATGCGCAGCCTCGTCCGCGAGACACAGCGGCTTTCCGATATGTTCACGATCCTCGAGGCGCTGCGCAAGGCCGACGAGCATGGCAATCCGCGGGGCTGGAACTCGCCCTATGGCCTACTGGAAGTGACCCGCAGCTGCGCACTGATCTGCGAACTGGCGTCGATGATCGCCAAGGCGGGATACCGCGAATGCGACAGGCCGACGCTCGAGGCGATCACCGGTGAAGCCCGGCAGGTGCTGTATTCGGTCCAGGCCCAGGCCGCCTGAAAGCCGGCGCCCGCCGAACTTGCGGCAAACCGCCTCGCCACAGCCCGCGCCAACACCTTTTCGCCAAAATTAAAGGTTCTTGAGGTATGAAGCCGGTGTCATTCGCCGGGCAGAGAGGCTATAGCGCATGCAGACGAAACGAGAGGCGCAGAACGATCAAGCCGCGCCGCGCGAACAGAGCATGGCGAAGCAAGACATCGACTTTTCCAGCATTCTTGATACCGCCTACCTGCAGAGCCAGTGCGACGCCGTCGCCGAGGCCAACAGGAACCGGCCGGATCTACTGCGCTCCGACCTTCTGGCGCTTCTCAAGAAAGCGAGCACAGAGGGCCGCCAGAAAGCCCGGACACTGCTTTCGGAAGACGGCAGCGGACTGAATTGCGCTTACCGCATCTCCTGGCTTCAAGACCAGATCATCGCGGTCCTCTACAATTTCGCGATCACCCACGTGTTTCCGAAGCAGAAGGACAAGTTCGCGGTGACCGCGGTCGGCGGCTATGGCCGAGACACGCTGGCGCCGGGTTCCGATATCGACCTGCTATTCCTCTTCCTGCCGAAGCCGAGTGAAGAGACCCACAAGGCGGTCGAGTTCATGCTCTACATCCTCTGGGACATGGGCTTCAAAGTCGGCCACGCGACCCGCACCGTCGAAGAATGTATCGCGCTGTCGAAATCCGACATGACCATACGCACGGCGATCCTCGAAATGCGCTATATCTGCGGCCTCCAATCGCTGGAGACCGATCTCGAAGCGCGCTTCGACAAGGAAATCGTCACCGGCACCGGCCCGGAATTCATCGCCGCCAAGCTTGCCGAGCGCGACGAGCGCCACCGCAAGGCCGGCGACACGCGCTATCTCGTCGAGCCCAACGTCAAGGAAGGCAAAGGCGGTCTGCGCGACCTGCACACGCTCTTCTGGATCTCCAAATACTACTATCACGTCCGCGATCCCGCAGAGCTCATCAAGCTCGGCGTTCTCTCGAAGCAGGAATACCGGCTCTTGATGCGCGCCGAGGATTTCCTCTGGGCCGTGCGCTGCCATATGCACTTCCTGACCAACAAGGCGGAAGAGCGGCTTTCCTTCGACATCCAGCGCGAGATTGCCGAAGCGCTGGGCTATCAGCCGCGCCCTGGCCTTTCGGCCGTCGAGCGCTTCATGAAGCACTACTTTCTGGTGGCCAAGGATGTCGGTGATCTGACGCGCATTCTCTGCGCCGCGCTCGAAGACCAGCAGGCGAAGTCGACCCCGGGACTGAGCGGCGTGCTGAGCCGCTTCACGCACCGGACCCGCAAGATCGCCGGAAGTGCGGAATTCGTTGAAGATCGCGGCCGCATCACGCTTGCCGATCCTGAGGTATTCAAGCGTGACCCTGTCGCCATCATCCGGCTCTTCCATGTGGCCGATCTGAATGGACTGGAATTCCATCCCGATGCCCTGAAGCGGGTCAGCCGCTCGCTCGGCCTGATCGACAACGATCTGCGCGACAACGAGGATGCGAACCGGCTTTTCCTGTCGATCCTAACATCACACCGCGATCCTGCGCTGATCCTCCGGCGGATGAACGAGGCCGGCGTGCTTGGCCGCTTCATTCCCGAGTTCGGCAAGATCGTCGCGATGATGCAGTTCAACATGTATCACCACTATACGGTGGACGAGCATCTGATCCGCAGCGTCGATGTTCTCTCGGAAATCGACAAAGGCAAGGCCGAGGAACTGCACCCGCTTTCCAACAAGCTGATGCCGGGCATCGAGGACCGTGACTCGCTCTATGTCGCGGTGCTGCTGCACGACATTGCCAAGGGCCGCCAGGAAGATCATTCGATTGCCGGCGCCCGCGTTGCCCGCAAACTCTGCGCGCGCTTCGGCCTGTCGCAGAAGCAGACCGAGATGGTGGTCTGGCTGATCGAGGAACATCTGACGATGTCTATGGTCGCACAGACCCGCGACCTGACGGACCGCAAGACGATCACCGATTTTGCCGATCGCGTGCAGTCGCTGGAACGGTTAAAGATGCTGCTGATCCTGACGATCTGCGATATTCGCGCTGTCGGCCCCGGTGTCTGGAATGGCTGGAAGGGGCAGCTGCTGCGCACGCTCTATTACGAGACTGAACTGCTGCTTGCCGGCGGCTTCTCTGAAGTATCGCGCAAGGAGCGCGCCGGTTTCGCCGCCGAAGCATTGTTCAACGCGCTCTCCGACTGGACGCAGAAGGACCGCAAGACCTACACGAAGCTGCACTACCAGCCCTACCTGCTTTCCGTTCCGCTGGAAGACCAGGTGCGCCACGCGCATTTCATCCGGCAGACCGACAAGGCTGGTCAGGCGCTGGCGACTACTGTCCGGACCGACAGCTTCCATGCGATCACCGAGATCACCGTGCTGTCACCCGACCATCCGCGCCTGCTTGCCGTCATCGCCGGCGCCTGCGCTGCAGCGGGTGCGAACATCGTCGATGCGCAGATCTTCACGACATCGGACGGACGCGCGCTCGACACGATCCATGTGAGCCGCGAATTTCCCAATGACGAGGACGAGCTGCGCCGTGCGGCGACGATCGGCCGGATGATCGAGGACGTGCTTTCGGGCCGCAAGCGGCTGCCTGAAGTCATCGCGACACGCACCAAGAATCGCAAGAAGAGCAAGGCCTTCGTCATTCCGCCGTCGGTCAACATCACCAACAACCTGTCGAACAAGTTCACCGTCATCGAGGTCGAATGCCTCGACCGCGCCGGTCTGCTGTCGGAAATCACCGCCGTGCTGTCCGATCTGTCACTCGACATTCAATCCGCCCGCATCACAACATTCGGCGAGAAGGTGATCGATACCTTCTACGTCACAGACCTCGTCGGTCAGAAGATCACCAGCGACAGCAAGCGCTCCAACATCACCGCCCGGCTGAAAGCCGTCATGGCGGGTGAAGAGGACGAACTGCGCGAGCGCATGCCTTCGGGCATCATCGCACCTGCCGCCACCAGGACTTCGCAGCCGAACGACAAGAAAGCCGGTTCGCCCGCATGAGCCTTGTCAAGAAATTTGCCACCGTCGGCGGCGCCACCCTCGGCAGCCGTATCTTCGGGTTTGCCCGCGAAACGCTAATGGCCGCCGCCCTCGGCACCGGGCCGATGGCCGACGTGTTCTACGCCGCCTTCCGCTTCCCGAACCTCTTCCGGCGGCTGTTCGCCGAAGGCGCATTCAATGCAGCCTTCGTGCCGCTGTTTGCAAAGGAGATCGAGGCGAATGGCACCGATGGCGCCAAACGCTTCTCGGAGGAAGTCTTCGGCGTGCTCTTCTCGGTACTGCTGCTCATCACCATCGTGATGGAGCTCTGCATGCCGCTTCTGGTGCGCTTCATCATCGCGCCGGGTTTCACCGACGATCCGGACAAGTTCTCGATCACGGTGCGCATGGCGGCGGTGATGTTCCCGTATCTGATGTGCATGTCGCTGACGGCGATGATGAGCGGGATGCTGAATTCGCTGCATCACTTCTTTGCCGCGGCGGTTGCCCCTGTTTTCCTCAATGTCGTCATGATCGGTGCGCTGTTTTATGCGCTCTACACGGGCTCCGAGCCGCTGCAGACGGCTTGGTATCTCTCCTGGGGCGTACTTGCTGCAGGTATCCTGCAGCTCGCCGTCGTCTATATCGGCGTCATCCATGCCGGCATGAGTATCGGCCTGCGCCGTCCGCGCATGACGCCCAACGTCAAGCGATTGCTGATCCTCGCGGTTCCCGCAGCCGTCACCGGCGGTATAACCCAGATCAACCAGATGATCGGCCAGGCGATCGCCTCATCGCGCGAAGGTGCGATTGCAGCGCTTCAATATGCCGACCGTATCTATCAGCTGCCGCTCGGTGTCGTCGGCGTTGCGGTCGGCGTTGTCCTGCTGCCGGAGCTGGCGCGCGCGCTCAAGGGCGGCAATCTGCGCGAAGCCGGCAATCTGCAGAACCGCTCGATCGAATTCGTGCTGTTCCTGACGATCCCGGCTGCCTTCGCCCTCTGGATTCTCTCCGACGAGATCATCCGCGTGCTCTACGAGCGTGGCGCATTCCACCAGGAAAACACTGCCATCGTCGGCTCGATCCTGGCGATCTACGGTATCGGCCTTCCGGCTTTCGTGCTCATCAAGGCCTTGCAGCCGGGCTTCTATGCGCGCGAGGACACCAAGACGCCTATGCGGTTTTCAGCTGTTGCCGTCGGCGTCAACTGCGCAACGGCGCTGACGCTGTTCCCGCATCTTGGCGCCCCCGGCATCGCCGTTGCCGAGGCGACTGCGGGCTGGATCAGCACGGTGCTGCTGTTCACCACTCTTATTCTGCGCGGCCACCTCGCGTGGGAATGGGCGTTGGCTCGGCGCGCTGCGCTGCTCGTCGTCTCGGCCGCCGTCATGGGTGGCGTCATCATCTATCTGCAACATCGCTGGGAGCCGTGGCTCGCCTCAAGCGCTCATCTGACAACCAAGATCGGCACGCTGGGACTGCTGATTGCGATCTCGATGATCGTCTATTTCGCCACGGCATTCCTGATCGGCGGCGCCGATCTCGGCATGATCCGCCGCAACCTCAACCGCAAGCCGGCACCTTCCACCGAAGGCTGAGGCTCAACAGTAGGTCCATCGCCGCTTCGGCCCGGTATCGACATGGACGATGCCGTTGCAGTAGCGGCCGATACCACCGATGCCCGGTGCGCTCTGAGCGGCGGCAATAACCACCCGCTCGGAAACGCCGGGCACCCGGATATCGGCGGCATTGCAATGCCGGTGCTGAGAGTGCGACCGGCCGGAATGCGGCCGGAAACCCGATGTGACCATCGGGCGCCTGCCGGTCTTGGCGGCGATATGGGCAAGAATTCCTCTCAGGCGCGGCGGAAAGCAGCCGACACGGACGCTGACGGTCTGCACCGTGTAGGCGGATGTGGCGGCATTCTTGAGCAGCCGGACGGATGGCTTCTTGGCGGTCTGGGCATTGGCATTCAAGCAACAAGACACGGCGAAAAGACTGGCGAGCGCCAGGGATAGAATGGTGTGCATCGACGTCCCTCCGGAAAGGGCCGGGCTGAAAGGGCAGCGCCCGGCCGGATGGCGCCAGGAACGTTGGTTTCAATTGTGACCATTTTGTGAAATTATCTACCAATTGAAAATGTGAAAATACCTCATTTATAGGATATTCACATTTTCAACATAGCTATAAATGAGTATAAAATACTCCTGACACCCAAAACGGAATCAAGGCTTTGCCCATTGCGCGCATAGCCCATCCGAAATCGCTTTCGGCGCGCAAAAAATGCGGCTCGGCGGCTGAAAAAAGTTTAAGAAGGGAGCCTTCATCCCGTTGAAATGCCTTGAATCAGGAGCCCGGATCCATGCAGTCGCTGTTTCTCGTCACACTTGTCGTCGATGACTATGATCGCGCAAAGGCTTTCTATTGTGGTTCGCTCGGCTTCGACTGCCTGCAGGATGAGGCGATGCCGGACGGAAAGCGCTGGGTCGTGGTCAAGCCGCGCGGCGGCGAAGGTGCGGCCTGCCTGCTTGCGCAGGCTGCGGACGAACAGCAGAAGGCCGCAATCGGCAATCAGACCGGAGGGCGCGTCGGCTTCTTCCTGAGGACCGACGATTTCGCGCGCGACCATGCGGCGATGACTGCCGCCGGCGTTCGCTTTCTGGAGGAGCCGCGGCACGAGATTTACGGCACAGTCGCCGTGTTTTCGGATCCCTACGGCAACACCTTCGACCTCATCCAACACGCCGCATCCGCAGGCTCTTGATTGCCGCCTTTGACGCGTGCATAAGCGCGCCCGTTAGCAACATGGGCGTCGTGCCCTGGGGCCCTCCACCAGCCTAATCGAGGACATCATCATGGGCGAATTCAAGAAGCTCGTATTCTCCGGCGTTCAGCCGACCGGCAATCTCCATCTCGGCAATTATCTCGGCGCGATCCGCAAGTTCGTGGCGCTGCAGGACGGCAATGACTGCATCTATTGCGTCGTCGACCTGCATTCGATCACCGCGCAGCTGGTTCACGAGGACCTGCGCGGCCAGATCCGTTCTATCGCTGCCGCCTTCATCGCCGCCGGCATCGACCCCGAAAAGCATATTGTCTTCAATCAGTCCGCCGTGCCGCAGCATGCCGAGCTTGCCTGGGTCTTCAATTGCGTTGCCCGTATCGGCTGGATGAACCGTATGACGCAGTTCAAGGACAAGGCTGGCAAGGACCGCGAGAATGCCTCGCTGGGTCTGCTCGCCTATCCGAGCCTGATGGCTGCCGACATTCTCGTTTATCGCGGCACCCATGTGCCTGTTGGCGACGACCAGAAGCAGCACCTGGAGCTGGCGCGCGACATCGCCATGAAGTTCAATCTGGATTATCAGGATCACATCCGCCGGGCCGGTCATGGCACCGATATCGTGGTCGGCAACGAGCCTGTTCACGCCTATTTCCCGATGGTCGAGCCGCTGATCGATGGTCCGGCGCCGCGGGTCATGTCGCTGCGCGACGGCACGAAGAAGATGTCGAAATCCGATCCGTCCGACCTGTCGCGCATCAATTTGATGGACGACGAAGAGGCGATTTCCAAGAAGATCCGCAAGGCAAAGACCGATCCCGATGGCTTGCCGAGCGAAATCGAGGGTCTGAAGGGCCGCCCGGAAGCCGACAATCTCGTCGGCATCTATGCAGCGCTCGCCGACAAGACGAAGGCGGAAGTTCTTGCTGAGTTCGGCGGTCAGCAGTTCTCGGTCTTCAAGCCAGCCCTCATCGATCTGTCGGTGCAGGTTCTCGCGCCGATCACCGGCGAGATGCGCCGGCTGATGGACGACACGACCCATATCGACGCGATCCTGCGCAACGGCGGAGAGCGCGCCCGCGCCCGTGCCGAAGCCACGATGAAGGACGTCCGCGACATCATCGGATTTCTTTACTAGGCAAACATTGTTTGAGCCGGGCGTTGTCAGCCCGGCTCAAGCTTTGCCTGCCATGGATTTCCAGCATTGTCCGGACAGTCCGGACGATCATCCAACGCTGACGCGCTGCAAGGAACATCCATGACCCCGTCTGCCTCCACTCCAGGTGCGGCGCATTTGCCGGACGTCGAACTGCTGAAGGCTAAAGTCGCCGGGAACGGATGCCTCGTATACCAGCCCTACCTGAACGATCAGCAGCTCGCTTCGCTGGATCCGCAGGCTGTGCCGCTCGACATCTCGTTCAATACTGAGGCCGCAACGCGCGAATACGAGCTGTTCCGGACGCTCTACGATCACCATAGAGCCATCGGGTTCGATCCTTCCGCCTTCTGGGGTCTTGTTTCCAGCAAGTTCGCGTTGAAGGCTGCCACGCCATTTTCCCATTTCGTATCTCAGGCGAGCGAAGCGCAACGCGCCGGTTTCGACTGCTATGCCTACAATCCGATGCTCGCCAACGCCGCGATCTTTCTCAGCGCCTGGGATCAGGGTATCGCGACCGGCCATGTCGGCATGGACAAGATCTTCGATTACCTGGCCGCAACCGGTTACCCGGTCGGCGAGCCGCAGGGGCCTGATACATTCTTCTTCTGCAATTATTTCGTGGCAAACGACCGCTTCTGGAGAGGCTATTTCTCCTATTGCGAGGCTATTCTCTACGCCCTTGAGCAAGAGGCCGCCGCCGGCAGGCAGGCAGGTCTGGCCTATATCGGCCACGGCAATTATGCGCGCGACAAGAACACGAGCATGCGGCCGTTTGTCATCGAGCGCCTTCTCGGCCTCTACATCGCCTCCGCGCGCACCAGCGGACTGAAGGTCGCCGGTTTCGTTCCCCAGGCCGAAGACTTCGCCCGCAAATTCGGCGACCGCATGGGCAGCGCTTTGTTCGATCTCTGGTCAAAAAAGAACGATGGCATTGCAGGTGAAGGCGCTTCACGTTTCGAGACATGGAAGGAAGCCCGCTTCGCGATCGCATCGCAACCGATCCTCGCGCTTCATGCCGACGATCCGCCGGCCTGGCTCCCTAGGATCAACAAGCTCTAAGTGCCGAGCGAACCCGTCCGGAAGGTTTTGCGCTCGTACGAGGGGCTTGCAAATTTTCGGGTTAGGGTGTCAGAGTCCGCGCCATGGTATCAAAGCGACTCTCCCGTCTTGAAGGTCATCGCCGCAAGTTCATGGCGGTCATTGACGGTACACCCGAATGCCAGCGCGCCGTTCACTATGCCGGCCGGCGTGCCAAGAATTCCAACGGCGGCCTCGTTCTCGTCTATGTGATCCCGGAAGGCGATTTCCAGCAGTGGCTGGGCGTCGAGGAGATCATGCGTGCGGAAGCGCGCGAGGAGGCGGAAGCCGTCGTTGCCAAGTCGGCGCAGGTCGTGCGCGAGACGATCGGCATCGAACCGGAAATCGTCATTCGCGAAGGCAGCGCCGCCGAGCAGATCAATCTGGCGATCGAAGAAGACCGGGATATTGCTATCCTGGTGCTCGCAGCAAGTTCGGCGAAAGAGGGACCAGGACCCTTGGTCTCCTCGGTTGCTGGCAAGGGCGCGGCCTTTCCGATCCCCGTCACCGTGCTTCCCGATACGCTGACGAACGAAGAGTTGGACGCGCTTGCCTGAGAAGGGCAATTCTGGAGTCATTATCTCTTGAATGGCGCGGCCAAACAGCCTATTTTCTTTTGAAGAATTCTAAAGACGGCCCGAGCGACGGCTTGGCCGCATGGAGAGCGAAATGTTCATTCAGACCGAAGCCACCCCGAACCCCGCCACGCAGAAGTTCCTGCCGGGCAAGGTGGTGATGGAGAACGGCACGGCCGAATTCCGCAGCGCAGACGAAGCGCAGGCCTCGCCGCTGGCTGCGCGCCTGTTCGAAATCCCGGGCGTGACAGGCGTCTATTTCGGCTATGATTTCATTTCCGTCTCCAAGGACAATGCCGAATGGCAGCACCTGAAGCCGGCGATCCTCGGCTCGATCATGGAGCATTTCATGTCGGGCAAGCCTGTCATGGGCGATGCATCGATCCTGTCCGAGGATGCGGATGCAGGCGACGAGTTTTTCGATGCAGGCGACGAGTCGATCGTCCTCACCATCAAGGAGCTGCTGGACACACGTGTGCGTCCGGCCGTGGCCCAGGACGGTGGCGACATCACCTTCCGCGGCTTCAAGGACGGCAAGGTCTATCTCAACATGAAGGGCTCCTGCGCCGGTTGCCCCTCCTCTACCGCAACGCTGAAGCATGGCGTTCAGAACCTGCTTCGCCACTTCGTTCCCGAAGTGCAGGAAGTCGTCGCGGCCTAAACAACAGGTTTTGCGCATCGATTCACCCGACCGGGCTATTGCAGCACGGCCGGATGAATTTATTCTGCGCGCGGAAGAATTTATTCGGAAATTGATGGCATGATAATTCTGGCGCTCGACACGGCAGGTGTGGATTGCGCTGCCGCTGTTTTTGACAGCGGTAGTGAGACGGTGCTTGGGGAGGCATCGGAGATGATTGGCAAGGGGCATGCAGAGCATCTGATGGGCATCGTCGACCGCGCATTGTCGCAGGCCGGCAAGAAGCTCGCGATGGTCGAACGCATCGCCGTGACGATTGGCCCCGGCTCCTTTACAGGCATTCGAGTGGGCGTAGCCGCGGCCCGCGGTTTTGCGCTTGCGCTCGGCATCCCAACCGTCGGTGTCACGACGCTGGAAACCATGGCAGCAGCACAACGGCTGAAGACGCCTGACCGCGCAGTACTTGCCGCCATGGATGCCAAGCGCGACGAAATCTATCTCCAGAGTTTTTCTGCCGAAGGCGAACCGCTTGACGAGCCCCGCGCCGTGCCGATTGCGGAGGCCATCGCTTTCGCATCGTCTTTCGATGGCGAGATCACCGGCTCGGCTGCGCCGCTGCTGCGGCCCGAACTGACTGGCGACTATGCCAACGCATTTCCCATTTCCATCGTGGCGCGCCTCGGTGCTGCCGCTGATCCGTCTTCCGGAAAGCCGAAGCCCCTTTATCTGCGTGGACCCGACGCCAAGCCACAGGCGGGGTTTGCGATTGCGCGAGTATGACGATGCTGGAAGCCTATCTGTCGCTTAAGCCGGAATTCGAGATTGTCGCGATGGACAGCGATGACTGCCATGGGGTCGCGGTGCTTCACGGCGAACGATTCGCCCGCCCCTGGGGTGACGGTGAGTTTCACAGCCTGCTCAGCCAGGACAATGTCTTCGGTTTCGTCGCGCGCCAGACCAACGCTTTCCTCAAGAAGCCTCTGCCCGGTTTCGTTCTTGCCCGGCAGGTGGCAGGCGAGGCGGAAATCCTGACGGTCGCGGTGCAGACGAAGGCCGCGCGCTCCGGCCTTGGCTGGCGGCTGATGCAGGCGGCGATGCGCGAAGCGCATGCGCGGGGTGGTGAAAGCCTGTTCTTGGAAGTCGATGCGGGCAACGTGCCGGCACTTGGTCTTTACCGCAAGCTTGGCTTCGAGCAGGTTGGCGAACGCCGGGGCTATTACAAGGACGACAAGGGTGCGGTTTCCACGGCGCTTGTCATGAAGCGCGTTCTTCGCTAGTTCCCTCTTGGAACTGGAATCTCTTGTGAAGGCCGCCAATGACCGACGTAGCCAAGACCCTTGAGGAGCTTTGCGCCGAACGCGGCATGCGGATGACCGAGCAGCGCCGCGTGATTGCACGCATTCTCGAGGAATCGGAAGACCATCCCGATGTCGAGGAACTCTATCGCCGCTCCGTGAAGGTCGATGCGAAAATCTCGATCTCGACCGTCTACCGCACCGTCAAACTGTTCGAAGATGCAGGCATCATTGCCCGCCACGATTTTCGCGACGGCCGCTCGCGCTACGAGACGGTACCGGAAGAGCATCACGATCACCTGATCGACCTGAAGAATGGCGTCGTCATTGAGTTTCGCTCGCCGGAGATCGAAGCGTTGCAGGAGCGCATCGCCCGCGAGCATGGCTTCAAGCTGGTCGATCACCGGCTTGAACTCTACGGCATACCGCTGAAGAAAGACGAACGCTGATCCTATGACCGCAGCCGCAGGAAGTGCCCGCTGATGGTCTGGCTGCGCATTGTCTATGCCGCCATCGTCGTGGCGCTGGCGAGCCTGCTGCTGATGCCGTTCCAGCTGCTCGCGCTTTACTTCGACTGGAAGCTCCGCCGCACCCTTCCCCGGTTCTGGCACAGGATTGCCTGTCACGCACTCGGCATCCGGGTCCACGTTCACGGCAGTCTGGAACGGCGCCGGCCGCTGATGCTCTGCGCCAACCATGCATCCTGGATGGATATCATGGTGATGTCGTCAGTCGCCGACGTTGCATTCATCGCCAAATCCGAAGTGCGTAGCTGGCCAATCTTCGGACAGCTTGCGAGGCTGCAAAAGAGCGTCTTCATCGTCCGCGAAGAAAAGCGCAACACCGGCAACCAGGCCAATGAAATTGCCGGGCGCATGGCCGATGGCGAGATCGTCGTGCTGTTTCCCGAGGGCACGACATCCGATGGCAACCGCCTGCTGGAAGTGAAATCGTCTCTCTTCGGCGCGGCCGCCATGGCGGTTCCGCATTCGCCCAACGGTTCGGTCTTCGTTCAGCCTGTAGCAATCGCCTATACCAAGGCGCACGGCGTCGCACTCGGCCGCTATCATCGGCCGCTCGCGGGTTGGCCCGGCGACGTGGAGCTGATGCCGCATTTCATGGACGTCGTGAAAAACGGCGCCATCGATGTCGAGGTTCGCTTCGGCGAGCCCGTCGATTACCGCGCAGATTCGAACCGCAAGGACGTGAGTTCGACCATCGCGCGGCGCATCCGCGCGATGCTGAACAGCAGCCTGCGCGGACGCGAGATCAACTGACGCAAGATTTCGATTTTCTAGCGGGCAAAAAACCACTAAATAGCCCGCCATGACCCAAGACAGCGCCCTTCTTCAGGCCCCGGAACTCCCGAGCGAGAGCCTCCGTGATGGCAGCAACAGCCGCAAGGTCTTCATCAAGACCTACGGCTGTCAGATGAACGTCTATGACTCGACGCGGATGAGCGACGCCTTGGCGCGCGACGGCTACGAGCCGACCGAGGATATGGAAGAGGCCGACCTCGTCCTCCTCAACACCTGTCATATCCGTGAGAAGGCGGCGGAGAAGGTTTACTCCGCTCTCGGCCGCCTGCGCGAAATGAAAAAGAAAAAGGCCGCCAAGGGCAAGGAGATGATGATCGGCGTTGCCGGTTGCGTTGCCCAGGCCGAAGGCGAGGAAATCCTGCGCCGGGCGCCGGCTGTCGATGTCGTCATCGGCCCGCAGACGTATCACCGCCTGCCGGAAGCACTGCGCAAGGCCAAGGAAGGCCAGCGGATCGTCGATACGGAATATGCGCTCGAAGACAAATTCGAGCACCTGCCGATTGCCGAGGCGAAGAAGATCCGCTCGCGCGGCGTCACGGCTTTCCTCACCGTGCAGGAAGGTTGCGACAAGTTCTGTACGTTCTGTGTCGTGCCCTATACGCGCGGCTCGGAAGTGTCACGCCCGGTTTCGCAGATCGTCGATGAAGCAAAACAGCTTGTGGAAGCCGGCGTGCGCGAAATCACGCTGCTCGGCCAGAACGTCAATGCGTGGCATGGTACCGGTGCGAACGGCGAAGAGTGGACGCTCGGCGACCTTCTCTACCGGCTTGCTGAAATTCCCGGCCTCGCGCGGCTGCGCTACACCACCAGCCATCCACGCGACATGGACGACCGGCTGATCGCCGCGCATCGCGACCTCAGGGCGCTGATGCCCTATCTGCATCTGCCGGTGCAGGCGGGATCGGACCGTATTCTGAAGGCGATGAACCGCCGTCATACCGCTGCCGAATATCTGGCGCTGATCGAGCGCATCCGCGCCGCCCGCCCCGACATAGCCCTATCGGGCGATTTCATCGTCGGCTTCCCGGGGGAGACAGATCGCGATTTTGAGGATACACTCAAGCTCGTGGAGGAAGTGCGTTACGCGCAGGCTTTCTCCTTCAAATATTCGACACGGCCGGGCACGCCCGGCGCGGACTTGAAGGATCAAGTGCCCGAAGAGGTCAAGGCAGAAAGGCTCGAACGCCTGCAGGCGCTTCTCCTGAAGCAGCAGCAGGAATTTGCCGAATCCTGTATCGGGAAAACGATCGATCTGTTGCTGGAAAAGCCCGGTCGCATGGAAGGACAGCTTATTGGGCGTTCTCCCTGGCTTCAGTCAGTGAATGTTGATGCAAAAGCATCGCAAATCGGTGACATTATTAAAGTGCGAATCACCGGAACTGGAACGAACAGCCTGTTTGCCGAATTTGCAGAGGGCTGAGGTTCAACAAAGGAGCTCGACCGCTTGAACGGACAAGAATTGGTTTCTTCTTCACCGCGCCACCCACGCATTGCGAGCGACGCCAATCACTTTGTCCTGACGTTCGAGAACAACCGGTTCGCCAGCGAACTTTTTGGTCAGTTCGATCAGAACCTGAAGCTCCTCGAAGAGCGGCTTCACATCGATGCGCGCGCCCGCGGCAATTCCGTCGTCATCACCGGCGATGTGGTAACCACCAATCAGGCGCGGCGCACGCTCGATTATCTCTATGAAAAACTTCAGAAAGGCGGCAGCGTGGAACGATCCGACGTCGAGGGTGCCATTCGCATGGCCGTTGCGGCCGACGACCAATTGAGCCTGCCGACGATGGAGAAGAAAGCCAAATTGACCATGGCTCAGATTTCAACGCGCAAGAAGACCATCATTGCCCGGACGCCGACGCAGGACGCCTATATGCGGGCGCTGGAGCGCAACGAGCTGGTCTTCGGCGTCGGCCCTGCGGGTACCGGCAAGACCTACCTCGCGGTCGCGCAGGCCGCCCAGCTGCTGGAGCGCGGTGCAGTCGAGAAGATCATCCTGACCCGCCCGGCCGTCGAAGCCGGCGAGCGCCTTGGCTTCCTGCCCGGCGATCTGAAGGAAAAGGTCGATCCCTATCTCCGCCCTCTCTATGACGCTCTTTACGACATGATCCCGGGCGACAAGGTGGAACGCGCGATTACGGCGGGCGTGATCGAAATCGCCCCGCTCGCCTTCATGCGCGGACGCACACTTTCGAACGCGGCAATCATCCTTGACGAAGCGCAGAACACGACATCGATGCAGATGAAGATGTTCCTGACCCGTCTCGGCGAAAATTCGCGGATGATGATCACCGGCGACCCGAGCCAGATCGACTTGCCGCGCGGCGTGAAATCCGGCCTTGTCGAGGCCCTTCACCTGCTCACCGAAGTCGAGGGCATCTCGATCGTCCGCTTCAAGGATGCCGATGTCGTGCGCCACCCGCTTGTCGGCCGCATCGTCAGGGCTTATGACGCCACCTACACAGCGCGCGAAGAAGACGCGATCAAATAGGACTTATGGCCTTACTCGACATTCAGATCAGCGTGGAAGAAGGCGGCTGGCCTTCCGAGGACGAGTTGCAGCCTTTGACGGACCGCGTGCTGGAAAAGGCCGCGGACTATCTCAAGGCCAGTGCCAAGCAGAAGTTTCCCAAGATGGCCACCGAGGTTTCGCTGGTCTTCACCGACGACGAGTCGATCCGGGCGATCAATGCCGAATGGCGCCAGAAGGACAAGGCGACCAACGTCCTGTCCTTTCCCGCCTACCCGATCACGCCGGGCAAGATTCCGGGACCGATGCTCGGCGACATCATCATCGCCAGGGAGACCGTGGCGCGCGAGGCGGAAGAGCTTGAGAAGCCTTTCGAAGACCATCTGACCCATTTGATGGTGCATGGTTTCTTGCATCTGTTTGGCTACGACCATATGAATGATGCAGAAGCCGAAATTATGGAGGGGTTGGAGACTCGTATTTTGGCAGATCTCGGCCTATCTGACCCCTACGAAGGTCAAGACCTTAAATTGGAACCATGAGCGACTTTTCAGCAAAGACCACGGCAGACAGCAAGGATGCCGACCAATCTTCCTCCTCCGACGAGGGTGGAAGTAGTAGAAACGCCGGGCGATCTTTCTGGGCACGCGCAGCCCGCATCCTCCGGCCACAGCAAGGCTCGCGCCTGCGCGAGGACCTCGCCGACGCGCTGATGACCAGCGATACCGGCGACGACGCCTTTTCGCCCGACGAGCGGGCGATGCTGCACAATATCCTGCGCTTCCGCGAAGTTCGTGTTGCCGACGTCATGGTGCCGCGCGCCGATATCGAGGCGGTCGATCAGACAATCACCATCGGCGAGCTGATGATCCTGTTCGAAGAGTCCGGGCGCTCACGCATGCCTGTCTATGCGGACACGCTCGATGATCCGCGCGGCATGGTGCATATCCGCGACCTTCTCTCCTATGTCGCCAAGCAGGCACGCAACAAGCGCCGGACCGGCATCAAGGCAAAAGCCGCCGAACCGGTCGTCGAGATCGCGCCAGAAAACCTCCAGAAGGTCAGCCGCTCATCCAAGCCGAATTTCGATCTGGCACGGGTCGATCTGCAGAAGACGCTTGCCGAGGCAGGCATCATCCGCAAGATCCTGTTCGTCCCGCCGTCGATGCTGGCGTCCGACCTACTGCGCCGCATGCAGGTCAACCGCACGCAGATGGCGCTTGTGATCGACGAGTATGGCGGCACGGACGGCCTGGCATCGCATGAAGACATCGTTGAAATGGTCGTCGGCGATATCGACGACGAGCATGACGATGACGAGGTGATGTTCAAGCGTGTCTCCGAGGACATGTTCGTTGCCGATGCGCGCGTCGAGCTGGAAGAGATCGCCGCAGCGATCGGCCCGGATTTCGACATTGCAGAGCAGGTGGACGAAGTGGATACGCTGGGTGGCCTGATCTTCTCCGCACTCGGCCGCATCCCGGTCCGCGGCGAAGTGGTTCAGGCGTTGCCGGATTTCGAATTCCACATCCTCGATGCCGATCCGCGGCGCATCAAGCGGGTCCGCATCACCCGCAAGCGGCAGGCGATCCGCCGTCGCGTGAGGGACGGTGACGGTGCGGGCGGTTCCGAACAGGGCGACGACAGGCCCGCAGAATCCTCTGCGGCAAACTGAGCGCCCGTAAGGCACGACAAACAGCTGCTTTTTTGAAAGACTGCGAGCCGGGTTGATTCGCGGCTTGATGGGGACTGTGCATGGAGCGGCTTGCGGACAGGGTTATCCTGCTCTGGGGTTTCAAACGGGCGTTGCTGGCAATCCTTGCGGGCGCCATCGGCGTCATCGCCCTGCCCCCGATCGGCTTCTTTGCCGCGATGTTCATCTCCTTCACGCTGCTCGTGTGGCTGATCGACGGCGCGGCCGCCTCGCCGGAGGCAAGCTTCATCGGCCGGCTCTGGCCGGCCTTCGTCACCGGCTGGCTTTTCGGCTTCGGCTATTTCGTCGCCGGTCTCTGGTGGCTCGGTCATGCGCTGCTGATCGATTCCGAAGCCTTTGGCTGGGCGTTGCCGTTGGCCATTCTCGGGCTGCCCGCCGTGCTGGCGATCTTCTATGGTTTGGCGGCAGCCGCTGCCCGAATCTTGTGGTCCGAAGGTTTCGGCCGCATCGCAGCGCTGGCGGCGAGCTTCGGTCTGTTCGAATGGTTACGAAGCGTCGTCTTTACCGGATTTCCGTGGAATGCCATCGGTTACGGCATGATGCCGGTGCCGCTAATGATGCAATCGGCCCACGTGCTTGGCGTCATGGGCGTCACGGCGCTTTCCGTCTTCGTCTTTGCTGCACCGGCGCTGCTTGGCACCCGCCAGGGCGCCAGGACGGGTGTCTTTGCCGCTGGCCTGCTGTTTGCCGCGCATATCGGTTACGGCGGCTACATCCTCTACTACCTGCCGAAGCCAACGCCGGCGTCTGGGGCCACGCTGCCTGTCGTCCGCCTGGTGCAGCCGATGATCGACCAGGCGGCCAAGCTCGACAGCGATGCCGATCGCTCGGCGATTTTCGAACAGCATCTGAAGCTTTCTGCGGAAGCCCCGAAGAATGGCGCCAAGAAGCCCGATATCATCGTCTGGCCGGAAACCTCTATCCCTTTCATCCTGACCGACAACCAGGATGCCTTGACGCGGATCGCCGATACGCTTGACGATAACCAGATCCTGATTGCGGGCGCCGTCCGTGTCGAGGAGACCGGTCCCGGGAATGCGCCGCGCTATTATAACTCGATCTATGTCATTGATGGACGCGGCCAGATCATCGCAGCATCCGACAAGGTGCATCTGGTGCCCTTCGGCGAATATGTGCCGTTCGAGAACATCCTGGATAATTTCGGCATTCAGAATATCGTCGAGATGCCGGGAGGCTTTACCGCGGCCGCTAGCCGCGAAATGCTGAACCTGCCGGGTGGTCTCGCACTATATCCGCTGATCTGCTACGAAATCATCTTTCCCGGCGAAATGGCCGGGATCAATCAGGCCAACGCCATTCTCAATATTACTAATGATGCATGGTTTGGGTCTACGCCCGGGCCTTATCAGCACTTTCAGCAAGCGCGAATCCGCGCAGTTGAGACAGGATTACCGCTGATTCGCGACGCCAATAGCGGCATTTCAGCGCTGGTGAATTCACGCGGAGAGATTATTGCCGGGCTTGGGCTCAATGAGAGCGGTTTCATAGACGCAACTCTTGATGGCGAACAGGGCGATTCCACAGTGCGCTATCCACATCAAGCCTACTTTTGGTTGACTGAAACGTTGCTGTTTATGATTGCGCTGATTTCTCGCATGGGTTTTATTTTCAAGCAGAATTGACCAAAAACCCCTAAAATTGCATAGTAGTTCAGATCGGCGTTGTTAACGTATGCTTGAGAGTGGGTTAATGCCTCTTGCAACGTGGCGTTACGGATGGGTTCAGGGGATGCCGGTTTCACTCGTTGAAATATCTTTTGTTAGGGCACAACCATGATTGAGAACAAGAAGAAGCCGAACCCGATCGACATCCATGTTGGCAGTCGCATTCGTCTTCGCCGTACTATGCTTGGCATGAGCCAGGAAAAACTTGGCGAAAGCCTGGGCATTACATTCCAGCAGATTCAGAAGTACGAAAAGGGCACGAACCGCGTCGGCGCCAGCCGCCTGCAGAATATTTCGAGCATCCTGAACGTTCCTGTTTCCTTTTTCTTCGAAGACGCGCCAGGCGAGCATGGCGGCGGAATGAGCGGGCTGGCGGAAGCTTCCAGCTCGAACTATGTCGTCGACTTTCTTTCGTCGTCGGAAGGCCTCCAGCTCAACCGCGCATTCGTCAAGATTTCCGATCCGAAGGTTCGCCGGAAGGTCGTCGAACTGGTGAAGGCGCTGGCCGCGGAAGCGGACGCCGACTAAGCGATCCCCAAGCAGGTAAATTAGAAAAGGCGGTCGAAAGGCCGCCTTTTTTACGTTTTAAAGGCAAAATTTGTCATTTCACTGCAGATATAAAGATATATTTATGTCCTTCTGCGCTTGTTTTTCGAGCCTGAACTGAGTACCAATTCGTCGAACTTATTCTTTGAGGGGAATCCCGGAATGCGCGCTAATTACCTCTTCACCAGTGAGTCTGTTGCCGAAGGTCACCCGGACAAGGTGTGTGACCGTATCTCCGACGAAATCGTGGATCTGGTTTACCGCGAAGCGGCGAAAACCGGCGTAAACCCATGGGGCGTGCGCATTGCCTGCGAGACCCTGGCAACCACAAACCGCGTCATCATCGCCGGTGAGGTTCGCCTGCCGCCGAGCCTGATGAAGAAGGACAAGGACGGCAAGGACGTCATCAACCCGTCGAAGTTCAAGGCTGCTGCCCGCCGCGCCATCAAGGACATCGGCTACGAGCAGGACGGCTTCCACTGGAAGACGGCGAAGATCGACGTTCTCCTGCACTCGCAGTCTGCCGACATCGCCCAAGGCGTCGACAGCGCCGCCGACCAGCAGGGTGACGAAGGCGCCGGCGACCAGGGCATCATGTTCGGTTACGCCTGCAAGGAAACCCCGGATCTCATGCCGGCGCCGATCTACTATTCGCACAAGATCCTGCAGCTGCTGGCCACTGCCCGCAAGAAGGGCGACGGCGAAGTTGCCAAGCTCGGCCCCGATGCCAAGAGCCAGGTGACCGTGCGCTACGTCAACGGCAAGCCGTCGGAAGTCGCATCGATCGTTCTGTCGACCCAGCATCTCGACGAGAGCTGGGATTCGAAGAAGGTTCGCGCCGTCGTCGAGCCCTACATCCGCGAAGCCCTCGGCGACCTACCGATCGCCAGCGACTGCAAGTGGTACATCAACCCCACCGGCAAATTCGTCATCGGCGGTCCGGATGGTGACGCCGGCCTCACCGGCCGCAAGATCATCGTCGATACCTACGGCGGTGCAGCCCCACATGGCGGCGGCGCATTCTCCGGCAAGGACACGACCAAGGTCGACCGCTCGGCAGCCTACGCCGCCCGCTACCTCGCCAAGAACGTCGTTGCCGCCGGTCTCGCAGACAGCTGCACGATCCAGCTTTCCTACGCCATCGGCGTTGCCCAGCCGCTGTCGATTTATGTCGATCTGCACCAGACCGGTAAGGGCGTGACGGAAGACCAGGTCGAAGCGGCGATCCGCAAGAACATGGACCTGTCGCCGACGGGTATCCGCCGTCACCTCGACCTCAACAAGCCGATCTATGCCAAGACCTCCGCTTACGGACATTTCGGCCGCAAGGCTGGCCGTGACGGCTCGTTCTCCTGGGAGCGCACCGATCTGGTGAAGGGCCTCAAGGAAGCCATCAAGGTCAAGGCTGCAGCATGACGGATATGGAACGCCGCGGACGCGCGACCGAAGCCTTCTTCGGTCGCCGCAAAGGAAAGGCCCTCCGCGGACAACAGGCGGAAAAGCTGAGTACCCTGCTCCCGGCTTTCCTCATCGATCTTTCAGCGGCTCATCCCGAGCCGCTGAAAAGCCTCTTTCCGGTGCCGGTGGAAAAACTCCGCCTGGAAATCGGCTTTGGCGGCGGCGAGCATCTGATCCATCGCGCGACCGAAATTCCCTCGACCGGCTTTATCGGCGTCGAGCCCTTCATCAATTCCATGCAGAAGCTGCTTTCCAGCGTGGAGGCGAAGGGCGCCAGGAATATCCGCGTCTTCAACGACGATGCGACACAGCTGCTCGACTGGCTGCCGGACGGCTGCCTCGACCAGATCGACCTTCTCTATCCGGATCCGTGGCCGAAGCGCAGGCACTGGAAACGCCGTTTCGTCTCGAAGACGAATCTCGCGCGTTTCCATCGCGTGCTGAAGCCGGGCGGGCTGTTCTGCTTCGCTTCGGATATCGATACTTATGTGAACTGGACGCTGCTGAAATGCCGCGACCATGGCGGCTTCGACTGGCTGGCAAGCAATGCCGCCGACTGGCTGACGCCCTATGAGGGCTGGCCAAGCACCCGCTACGAAGCCAAGGCGCGGCGTGAAGGTCGCTCTTCCGCCTATCTGACTTTCAGGAAAATATAAGCCTGCAGATTAGTGCAGGCTTACCGTCTTCAGCTCGTCTTCGGCAGCCTTAAAAAAGGTGCTGGAGCGGTTGTCGGTCAAGAGGATCGGCGTGCCGTCCGCGCCGAACAGGGCCCATAGATCGACGCCTGGGTCGATATCGGGCGCTTCGGGGAAGCACTTCGATACTTCTTCGTTACGCATTTTGCGGACGTAGGCGACCTCTCCATTGCCGATACCGGCAAGTTCGGATTTGGTCAGGTGAGAATTCGCTTCTTTCATCAACATTCCTGTACCTCCAAGAGAAGGGACTAACGGCTCAACTCGAACCGTTGTCCTACTGTGGGACCGAAATGTTAATTTTCTTGACCATGCGGGCGGGCTCCGGCCGAATAAGATCGACTGAAAGCAAACCGTTTTTTAGCCCTGCGCCAAGCACTTGCATGCCATCGGCAAGCACGAAAGTACGTTGAAACTGGCGGGCTGCAATACCGCGATAGAGATACTCGCGCTCGCCCTGCTCGACCTGCCGGCCGCGGATCAAAAGCTGGTTTTCTTCCGTCGTCACATCCAGCTCATCCTCACCGAAACCGGCAACGGCAAGCGTGATTCGAAGACGCTCGGGCTGGTCATGACCGGCGGCGATGCGCTCGATATTATAGGGGGGATAGCCATCGCTTGCCTTGGAAATACGCTCCAGCGTCTTTTCCATGGCGTCGAAGCCCAGAAGCAGCGGGCTGGCGAAGGGAGTGATACGGCTCATGTTTCAAGTCCTTGATGCAAGCGACCTTTCCGGACCTAAACTAGCATCCGGCTGTTGCTAATATGGGAATTGGCGGGCAGCCGCGCAAGGTTTTGCGGACCTCGCGACAGGACCGGGAAATTTTAGGGTAAACGGTGCCTTCGTCCTTGCTTGACAAAGCGCATGCGGGCTCGCATCAAATCGTCACCCGTAAGGGCTGCGCCGATTTGCGACGCGATCATAAACAAATGGTGCCTGCCAGAACGACGTGCACCTGAGGAGGGATGACGTATATGGCAAACCCCAGAAAGATCATCATCGATACCGATCCCGGCCAGGACGATGCCGCGGCGATCATGCTCGCCTTCGGCAGCCCCGAAGAGCTCGAAATTCTCGGCATCACCACGGTCGCCGGCAATGTGCCCCTGTCCTATACCAGCCGCAACGCGCGCATCATCTGCGAGCTCTGCAAGCGCAACGATATCAAGGTCTTTGCCGGCGCCGACAAGCCGATCGCCCGCAAACTCGTCACCGCCGAACACGTCCACGGCAAGACCGGCCTCGACGGCCCGACCCTGCCCGAGCCGACCATGCCGCTGCAGGCACAGCATTCCGTCGATTTCATCGTCGAGACGCTGCGCCGCGAGCCTGAAGGCAGCGTGACGCTCTGCACGCTCGGCCCTCTCACCAATATCGGCCTTGCCTTCCAGAAGGCGCCTGACATCGTTGCGCGCGTCCGCGAGCTTGTCATGATGGGCGGCGGCTTCTTCGAGGGCGGCAACATCACGCCGGCCGCCGAATTCAACATCTATGTCGATCCCGAGGCTGCCGACATCGTGTTCCGCTCCGGCGTGCCCGTGGTGATGATGCCGCTCGACGTGACGCACCAGTTGCTGACCCGCAAGGACCGCGTCAAGCGCATGGCCGACCTCGGCACGGCGCCTGCACAGGCGATGGTGGAGATGCTGGAGTTCTTCGAGCGCTTCGATATCGAGAAATACGGTTCCGACGGCGGCCCGTTGCACGACCCGACCGTTGTTGCCTACCTCCTGAAGCCAGAGCTCTTCAAGGGCCGGGAATGCAATGTCGAGATCGAGGTGAAGTCGGAACTGACCGTCGGCATGACGGTCGTCGACTGGTGGCATGTGACCGACCGCAAGCGCAATGCCAAGGTGATGCGCTTTGTCGATGCCGATGGTTTCTTCGATCTGCTGATCGAGCGTTTCGCCCGCATCTGAGCGAAGAACAAAGACCAAAAGAAAAGGGCCGCTTCTCAGCGGCCCTTTTTCATTATGCGTCCTTCTGATCCAGATAGGAATTGGCAGCCTCTGCCTCGGGCTTCGGACCGCCCTTGGCGACGCCGACCATGGCCGGGCGCAGCACGCGCTCGCCGATCGTGAAGCCGGCCTGCACCACCTGGACGACGGTGTTGTTCGGAACTTCCGTGTTCGGCACTTCGAACATCGCCTGATGGAAGTTCGGGTCGAACTTCTGGCCGACAGGATCGAGCTGGCGAACGCCATGGCGCTCGAGCGTCGAGAGCATGGAGCGCTCGGTCATCTCGACACCTTCGATCAGGGTCGTCAGGCCAGCCTCGCCCGCAGCCTTGGCTTCGGCCGGAATGGCATCGAGCGCCCGGCGCAGGTTGTCGGATACGGCGAGCATGTCACGCGCGAAACCAGCAACGGAATAGGACTTCGCGTCCTTCACTTCACGCTCGGTGCGGCGGCGCAGGTTGTCCATCTCTGCGGCGAGGCGCAGATAGCGGTCGCGCAGCTCGGCATTTTCTGCCTTCACGAGTTCCAACGGATCCGGCTGGGACGATGCCTCAGCGGCCGCTTCATTCTCGACGTTTGCGGCTGCGTCCGCAGCAGCGTCAGCCGCAACAGCCTCAGGTCCGTTTTTCGTCGTTTCGTCAGTCATGACGGTCTCCGGGTAAAGGGTTCTTTCGGGATGCGCCCGATATCGAGCTTTGACCGCAAAAAATCAAGTCTGCGTGACAAAGAACCGGAAATTCCGGCTTTTTCAGAGCGACCCGCGCGACAGGCGGGAAATCAGCTGGGCGGTATAATCGACCATCGGCACGATACGGGAGTAATTCAGCCGGGTCGGACCGATGACGCCGACGGCACCGACGATGCGGTCGTCGTCGTCACGATAGGGCGCGACGATCAGCGAAGAGCCGGATAGCGAGAAGAGCTTGTTTTCGGAACCGATGAAGATGCGCACGCCCGGGCCGCTTTCCGCCAGATTCAGCAGCTCGATCAGGCTGTCCTTCTTTTCGAGATCATCGAACAGCATGCGCAGGCGGTCGAGGTCACCGACGCTGTCCAGACCCTCGAGCAGGTTGGCCCGGCCCCGGATGATCAGCTGCGCCGGCTTGCCTTCATCCGGGCTGCCGGACCAGACGGCAATGCCGCGCTCCACAAGGTCGCGCGACAAGGCATCGAGTTCGTGGCGCACATCCGTTTTCAGCCGGTCGAGTTGCTTGCGCAATTCCGGCAGCGTCTGGCCGGTCATGTGGGCGTTGAGGAAGTTGGCGGCTTCGGTCAGCTGCGACGACGTCACGCCCGCCGGAAGCTCGATGATCCGGTTTTCGACCTGATCATGTTCGCCGACGAGTACCGCGAGTGCCTTCGTCGGTTCCAGGCGGATGAACTCGACATGTTTCAACACCGGATCGTTCTTCGAGGTGATGACCAGGCCGGCGCCGCGGGAAATCCCCGACAGCATCCGGCTTGCCTCGTTCATCATCGATTCCACCGGATTGTCGCGGCTTTCGGCGCGCACCTGGCGATCGATGCTGGCGCGCTCTTCGGCCGAGAGGTCTCCGACCTGCATGAAGGCATCGACGAAGAACCGGAGCCCGACCTGGGTCGGCAGACGCCCGGCGCTGATATGCGGCGAATAGATGAGCCCCAGCTCTTCCAGATCGCTCATCACATTGCGGACCGAGGCCGGGGACAGCGACATAGGAAGAATACGGGAGAGGTTTCGCGAGCCGAGCGGCTCACCGTTTTCCAGATAGCCTTCGACGATACGGCGGAAGATTTCCTTCGAGCGTTCATCCAGCGCAGCAACGGCATCCGAAACCGACGTAGATCTGAAGCCCATGAATTCTGAAACACCCACGCTGATGACAATCTGCAAAATATAATCAATCTCGTCCGCGTGGCAAAAGGGAATTTGCAAATGACCGCAGCCAATCGTAGAAGCGGGGCAGCATCACGAAACAACGCATGATCATGCCGTGCCGCCACTCGCGGCCTAACGGCCTCATGCATCAGGAGACAGAGAATGCGGCCGACAGGCAGAAAAACCGACCAGATGCGCAAGGTCAGCTTCGAGCGCAACTTTTCCAAGCATGCCGAAGGCTCCTGTCTCGTGAAATTCGGCGATACACATGTGCTGTGCACGGCAAGCCTTGAAGAAAAGACGCCGCCGTGGCTGCGCAACACCGGCAAGGGCTGGGTCACATCCGAATACGGCATGCTGCCGCGCGCCACGGGCGAGCGCATGAAGCGTGAAGCGGCGACCGGCAAGCAGGGCGGCCGCACGCAGGAAATTCAGCGCCTGATCGGCCGCTCGCTGCGGGCCGTCGTTGACCTCACTGCGCTCGGCGAGCGCCAGATCACCATCGACTGCGACGTCATCCAGGCTGACGGCGGCACGCGCACGGCTTCGATCACCGGTGGCTGGATTGCGCTTTACGACTGCCTGAAGTGGATGGAAAGCCGTAACATGATCAAGGTCGATCGTGTTCTCAAGGATCATGTCGCGGCCATCTCCTGCGGTATTTTCGCCAGCCAGCCGGTCATCGACCTCGACTATATCGAGGATTCCTCTGCGGAGACCGATGCGAACTTCGTCATGACGGGTGCCGGCGGCATCGTCGAAATTCAGGGCACGGCCGAAGGCACGCCGTTCAGCGAAGCCGAATTTGCATCGCTGATGGGTCTCGCAAAGAACGGCATTGCCGAGCTCGTGGAACTGCAGAAGCAGGCAATCGCCGGGTGAACGACATGCTGGAGGGCATGCTGGAAACGGCGCTTTACGCGAAGGACCTGGATAGAGCCGAAGCTTTCTATGAAGGCATTCTCGGTCTTTCCAAGATCACGCGGGCTGCCAACCGGCATGTCTTCTTTCGGTGCGGACCCGGGGTGCTGCTGATCTTCAACCCGGACGAGACGGTCAAGCCACCGGCGCCGGGCGCGCTTCAGGTTCCGGCGCACGGCACCAAGGGAGCGGGCCACGCCTGCTTTCGCGTCTCTGCCGGGAATATCGATGCGATGGCCGCCAGGCTGACGGCGGCCGGCATCGCCATCGAATCCGAAGTTCACTGGCCGAATGGCGGCCGCTCGATCTACTTTCGCGATCCGGAAGGCAACAGCCTGGAATGCGCCGAAGCCCGTATCTGGGGCATCGAATAGGAAACAAAATGCGCAAGCTCGACACCAAGACCATCATCGTTGCCAGTCACAACGCCGGCAAAATCCGCGAAATCCAGGACCTGATCGGCCCGCTGGGCTTCACAGCCAAGTCGGCAGCCGAGCTCAATTTCGTCGAGCCTGACGAGACCGGCACGACCTTCGAAGAGAACGCAAGGATCAAGGCACTCGCCTCGGCCAACGCTGCCAACATGCCGGCGCTGTCTGATGATTCCGGTCTGGTTGTCGACGCGCTCGGCGGCGATCCCGGCGTCTACACGGCCAACTGGGCCGAGACCGCCGATGGCACCCGCGATTTCGCGATGGCGATGCAGAAGGTCGAGACGGCACTGGAGAAAGCCGGTGCGGCAAAGCCCGAGCAGCGCACAGCCCGCTTCGTCAGCGTTCTCTGCCTTGCATGGCCGGACGGACATACAGAGCTTTTCCGCGGCGAAGTCGAAGGCACCGTCGTCTGGCCGCCGCGCGGCACGCAGGGTTTCGGTTACGATCCGGTGTTCCAGCCGCAAGGCTATGACACCACCTTCGGCGAGATGAGCGCCGAACAGAAACATGGCTGGAAGCCTGGGGATGAGCAGGCGCTGTCGCATCGTGCGCGCGCCTTCAAAATCTTTGTCGAAACCTGCCTGGAAGCGTAAGGTCGGCTCGTGGACGATCTGAACAACCTGACTTCGCTGCGTGATGCCAAGCTGCTCCCGGATACAGGGGAGCCCGGTTTCGGCGTCTACGTGCACTGGCCATTCTGCGCCGCGAAATGCCCCTATTGCGATTTCAACAGCCATGTCCGCCATCAGCCCGTCGATCAGGAGCGCTATGTTGCGGCCTTTCTGAAGGAGATGGCCGCGATCCGCCAGTTGAGCGGACCGAAGACGGTGACCAGCATCTTTCTCGGCGGCGGCACGCCCTCGCTGATGAAGCCGGAGACCGTCGACGCGGTGCTGAACGGCATTGCCCGGGAATGGCATGTGCCTTCGGGCATCGAGATCACCATGGAGGCCAATCCTTCGAGCGTCGAGGCGGAGCGGTTCCGCGGCTATCGCGTTGCCGGCGTCAATCGCGTTTCGCTCGGCGTTCAAGCACTGAACGATCGCGACCTGAAATTCCTTGGCCGCCTGCACAATGTCGAGGACGCGCTGAAGGCGATCAAGCTGGCGCGCGATATCTTCCCGCGCATGTCGTTCGACCTCATCTACGCCCGGCCCGACCAGACGGTGGACGAATGGGAACGCGAGCTCAAGGAGGCCATCTCCTATGCTGTCGATCACCTGTCGCTCTACCAGTTGACGATCGAGGAAGGCACGCCTTTCTACGGCCTACACAAGGCCGGCAAGCTCATCGTGCCTGACGGCGAGCAATCGGCCGTGCTTTATGAGGCGACGCAGGAGATCACCGAGCGCGAAGGCATGCCGGCCTACGAGGTGTCCAACCACGCCCGCCCCGGCGCTGAGAGCCGCCACAACCTGACCTATTGGCGCTATGGCGATTACGCCGGTATCGGCCCCGGCGCCCATGGCCGCCTGACCCGCGGCTCCGAGAAGCTCGCCACGGCAACCGAGCGCAAGCCGGAATCCTGGCTCGAAATGGTCGAGCGCGACGGACACGGCGTTCTCGAAGAGGAACGGCTCGGTTACGAAGAGCAATCGGATGAATTGCTGCTGATGGGCTTGCGGCTGAAGGAGGGCGTCGATCTCGCCCGCTGGCAGCAGCTCTCGGGACGCGATCCGGATCCGGCGCGCGAGGAGTTCCTGCTGGAACACGGCTTCATCGAGCGGCTCGGCAATTCGCGGCTTCGCTGCACGCCGTCGGGGATGCTGATCCTCGATTCCGTCGTCGCCGATCTCGCCTGCTAATCCTCAGGCCGCGCGCTTGCGGCCGAGCGCCAGCAACCGCCCGTCGATCGCCGCAAGGCCGATGGCAATCATCGCCATGCCGATCAGATGCTTCGTTTGCAGCTGTTCTCCCAGGATCAGCGCACCGAGCAGGATGGCGCTGACCGGGATCAAAAACGTGACAAGCATCAGATTGGTCGCACCGGCCGTCGACAGAATCCGGAAGAACAGAATGTAGGCGATTGCGGTCGAGAGAATGGCGAGGCCGAACAATGCCACCCAGGTTTCCGCACCGGGCATTGCCAGCGTCCACGGACGGTCGGCGATCAGGGCGATCGGGATCATCAGAACAGTAGAAGCCGTAACCTGGCCGGCAGCAGGCAACAGCGGTGGCATGCCCATGGCGCGGAAGCGGCGTCCCCAGATCCCGGCGAAGGAATAGGATATCGCCGCGCCGAGGACGGCGAGCTGCGCCAGCACGTTCGAGCCGAGATCATGCAGCGCATCGAAGCCGATCATATAGGCGACACCGGCAAAGCCGACGACGACACCGATCAACCGGTTGGCCGTCATTTTCTCATCCGCCGTCAGGAAATGGGCAACGACGACGGCGAAGAGCGGCGTCGTGGCATTGAGGATCGAGGCGAGCCCGCTGGCGATATGCGTCTGACCCCAGACGATCAGGCAGAAAGGGATCATGTTGTTCAACACGCCCATACCGAAGAAGGCGATCCAGCTCTTGCCATCGCGCGGCATGGCGTGGCCCATCATCCGCACGATCAGATTAAGCGCGATGGCGGCCAGCAGCACGCGGCCGGTGACGATGGTGAAAGGCGGCAACGCCTTGACCAGGATGCCGTTGAAAAGGAACGAGCCGCCCCAGAGCAGGGAGAGAACCAGCATCATGCCCCATTCGGCCAAGCCCATCTGCTTCTGCATCGTCATCCTCCATCGCATGCAAGCGTCATAGAGCTGCCAGGCGGCACCGGCCACCCGATTCCTGCAGACGCAGCATGCGGCTATCTTCGATTTATTCTCGTCCGAGACCGGCAGGCAATGTGCATTGCAGATCCATTTGATGCTGATATTATTTCGATAATCGGATCGCCACAAACGAGTCTTTTTCGCCTTACACTTTAGCTGAGCTAAATCATGAGCGACTATCTACCCTCGCTATCGGCCTTGCGGGCCTTCGAAGCAGCAGCCCGGCACCTCAGCATGACGCTGGCAGCCCGGGAGCTGAATGTGACACCCGGCGCCGTCAGTCTGCAGATACGCGATCTGGAAGCCGCGCTTGGTGTGCAGCTGTTCGACCGCAAGCCGCGGGCGCTGGCGCTGACCGTCGAAGGCGCCGACTACTTCACCACGCTGAGGGCGGCATTCCGGCTGGTGCGCGAAGCGACGGCGGCGATCACGGCCCGGGCGCGCGGCGCGATCCTCAACGTCACCTGTACCGCCGGGTTTGCCACCTACTGGCTGGTGCCCCGGCTTGGCCGGTTCGAAACACTGCATCCGGAGATCGACGTGCGGATCAGCGCCTCACACCGCGTCCTCGATTTCCAGCGCGACGGGATCGATCTGGCGATCCGTCATGGGCTCGGCGGCTATGAGGGGCTGGTCAGCGAACGGCTTGTCGATGACGAGCTCGTGCCGGTCTGCATACCCAAGCTTGCCGGAGAGCTCGGTGATCACCCAGCTCCCGCGGCGCTGGCGCCCTTCACGCTGATCCACGACGTCTACCGCCATGACTGGCAGCTCTGGCTGGAGGCTGCAGGCGCGGCCGGCGTTGACGCGGCCCGCGGGCCGATCTTCATGCATGGCAATGGCGCCTATGAGGCGATGAAGGCCGGTCTTGGCTTCGCGCTGATGCGACGCTCCTTCGTCGACACGGAGCTCAAGGAAGGCGCCGTCATCGCACCCTTTCCGATCGGCGTCGCCAGCCGCCTCGCCTTCCACCTCGTCTATCCGGGCGCCGCCCTTGAACGCCCGGCCGCGGCCGCGTTCCGCCGCTGGCTACTCTCGGAGGCGCATAGCTAGGCACGTCGATAAATCAAAGGTGAATTATTTAATCACCTTTATCTTCCTTTTCGCTGATGGTGCGGTTATCAAGCAGTGACTGCCTGCATTGAAGTCGAACGGTGCCATGAATATCCGTTGTTCTGCCATTCCATCTGTATGGCGCGCTGAGGCGCGCTCCCGCCGTATGGCCAGCACATGGCGGTGATTGCAGCCACAGAGGCCCTGAGAGGCGCCTACCGCCCGTCAGAGCGGCTTGCGTCACTGTTTACCGGCGAGCATGCGTGGTGTGCCGAAAAGCTCATGCTGTCGGCGGACCTGGAAGGCGCGATGCCTCTCAACAGCTTCTTCACCGGCGGAGCGTTGGAACAAGCAATCGACCGATATGCCGCCATCTCGGGTGGAACCGACCGCCGTGCTGCCGTGTCGATGTGGACGCTCTACTACTTTGCCGGTCTGACGATCGCCTATCTGATTGCGAGGCGCGCCGGGGGCCGGCGGCTGCCGGTTGCTTTCGATGAGATGACCATTGCGCTCAACGAGGACGGACTGCCGCGCGCCTTCGGCGTGCCGCATAGCGGTTGGGATGATGGCGCTGCCCGCGGCTCTTTCGAGGCGATTGATCCGCTTCTTGAAACCCATCTCTTCAAGGCCGTAGGCCAGCTGGTGAAGCACGGCATTTCCGCCAAGCTCTGCTGGAACAATGCGGCCGTCTATATCGACTATGCGCTGCGGCTGACCGCAGACAAGGACGACCCCGACCTGGCCCAGGCCGACCTGCCGGTTTTCGTGCGCGGCTGCCTGCCCGATGGCGGCGTCAATCCGCTCTCCGGCTGTATCCGGCACGTGGAGGAGAACGGCGAATGCGTGGCGCGCCGAAAGGTCTGCTGCCTTCGCTATATGCTGCCCGGCATACCGAGCTGTGGCAAGCTCTGTGCGCTGCCTGAAAGACGCAACCAGTAGCTCAAACTTGATCTTCGCCTGCGCCTAATGCCTGCTGGCGCTTCTGGCCTTGAACAGGCTACCGGTCGGGGTCTGCAGGAAGGTGTCGAGCGGGATATGTTCCTGGTGCAGGAAACCGGTCGATGGCAACAGTCCGTCGCGCACCATTTCGATGACGGCGACGACCGAGGCTGATGTGGTCCAGGCGATTGCCGTCCGCCTCTCTCCAGCGACTTCGATCGGATAATAGGCCCTGACGAATTCCTTGCGGCGCAGACTGCCGCGCTCGGTGCCTTCGGCGGCGACATGGACGTAGACGACGTCGTCATCGACGGGCGGCTTGGCGTCGGTCAGGATCTGGCCGGCAAGCTTGCGCTGGTCGCGCATCAACAGTTCGTGGAAGAAGAAATTCATCAGCTCTATGTGGCCGGGATAGCGCATGGTCTTGTAGTCGAGGTTCTCGACCTTGCCGAGCAGCGTATCGCACATGGTTCCGAGCCCGCCGGAGGTGGTGAAGGCCTCGAGCTTGACGCCTTCGACATAGATCGTCTCGTGCCACTCCATCGGCGAAACGAGCTTGCGCACACCGCCCTCGATAACCTCGCAATCGTTCAGATATTCGTTGACCACGCCTTCGGGCGACCAGTTGAAGGCATAGCCCAGAAGCCCGGTCGGATGCTGCGGCAAGGCGCCGACGCGCATGCGGATCGAGCGGCAGCGTTCGAAACCGTCGGCAAGGCTCGCGCCGACGATGCCGACGAAGCCCGGCGCCAGACCGCATTGCGGCGCCATGAGGCCGCGCGCGGTCTTCGACAGCTCGATGATGAAATTCGTCGTCGGCACATCTTCGGTGAGATCGAAATAGTGGACGCCGGCAGCATGCGCAGCGCGAGCAAGCGCGATGTTCAGGTGATAGGGCAGGCAGGACAGGACGGCCTCGACGCCGGAGAGGAGTTCGGCCGCAACAGCGGCGTTCGAGATGTCACCGGTCCGACAGGTGAAGGGCACATCCGACAGCGGAAGCTGGGCATCGACGCCGGTGACCTCGAAACCGCCTTCATACAGAAGCGTTGCGGCGAGACGTCCGACCTTGCCGAGACCGACAACGGCGATTTTCCTGAAGCTCATCCTGTTCCCTCCAAGCAGCGACCGCTTCACTTTGAGCCGTCTTTGCCGGGGATGTACAGGATAAAAGACCCGTAAAAAGAAAAGGCCGGGATCGCTCCCGGCCGTAGATTTCCAGCGCTCAAAGGCGCACTATTCGTTGATCAGGCGCTTCAGCAGCTCGATCTCGTGCGACAGCTTGGTGTCTTCGGAGATCAGTTCCTCGATCTTGCGAACGGCATGAAGCACGGTCGTGTGGTCACGTCCACCGAAGCGGCGGCCGATCTCCGGGAAGGAGCGCGGCGTCAGCGTCTTCGACAGATACATGGCGATCTGGCGCGGCTTGACGATGACACGCGTGCGGCGGTTCGAGACCAGTTCCTGGCGCGAGACATTGTAATGGCGCGCGACGATGCGCTGGATGTCCTCGATGCGAACACGGCGCGGTTCGCCGGAGCCGACCAGATGCGCGAGAAGCTCATCGACGCGTTCGATCGACAGGTTGGGCTCGAAGGAGCGGCGGAAGATCAGCTGGTTGAAGGCGCCTTCCAGTTCGCGGCCGCTGGCGGTGACGCTGCGGGCGACATGCGACATCAGCTCGGCCGGAATTTCCAGCGACGGATCTTCGACACGGGCCACGGCCAGACGGCGCTTGAGGATTTCGAGACGCATCTCGTAGTCCGGGCCATCGAGCTCGATCGCCACACCGCCCTGCAGACGCGAACGGACGCGCGGATCGAGCGATTCCAGCTCCCAAGGGGCGCGGTCGGCAGCGACCACGACCTGCTTGGCGCTGTCGAGCAGCATGTTGAGCAGGTGGCAGAATTCGTGCTGGATCATCTTGCCCTGCAGGAACTGCATGTCGTCGATGATCAAGAGGTCGATGTTGCGCAGCGAGTCCTTCAGCGTCAGAGCGTCATTGTCGCGGATCGCCGTTGCGAAGCGCCACATGAAGTATTCGGCCGTCAGATAGACCACGCGCAGGGCGCGGGGGTTCTGGACAGCGGCATTGGCAATCGCCTGCAGCAGATGCGTCTTGCCGAGACCGACCGTCGAATGAACGAAGAGCGGGTTGAAGCGCACGGCCCCCTGGCCTGCTTCCGCGATGGTCTTGGCAGCTGCCAATGCCACGCGGTTGGAGCTGCCCTCGACGAAGGTGTCGAAGGTGAAGCGGGAATCCAGCGGCGAGCCGAACAGGGGCTGGCCGAAGGTTGCCGGACGTGCCGCTGCTGCAGCGGAAACGGCCTGCTGGACGGCGTGACCGGCCGGCTGGGCCGATGCCGGACGGCGGATCGGCGTAACCTGCGAAGACGGCTCTTGGGTAGCCACCTCATCGGCAGGCTTGACGCCAGCGCGCGTTGCGGTGCGCACGAGAATTTCGACTTTCAGGATTTCCGCATCTTCCTGCTGGAACAGGCTGGTGATCAGATCCAGATAGCGGTTGTTGATCCACGACTTCAGAAAGGTCGTCGGAACGGTGAGCCGTACGACGCTCTTGGAGACCGAATGAAGCTTCAGACGCTGGAACCAGCTTGCATATACGTCCGGGCCGACCTGTGCCTTCAGACGGGCGCTAACGCGCTCAAAAAGTACGCCATGTTTCATGTCTCCCTTTTCTCCTGCCGCCTCAAGCGAAGTAGAGCCAAATGCCGATGCCTTGTCCCCGTTCTCAAGTGCACCCGCTGCCATAGAATTCATCTGCATCATGCCGCCTTCCAATTTCATTTCACCGGGCGGTCATCCGAAAAAACGGCCGCCCGATCAATTTTCCCCGTTAGACAGGCTGGCGTCCCCTCATGAGCCGCAGGCTTGCCGGTTCACTCAATACAGATGTCCCAGCTCCAAAAGAGAGCGGCGCAGAAACCCGTGGCGGAAACCGCCATCATGGGGCCTCCGTCATGTTGTCTCCTAACCGTACTGGCTGGCGGCCCTCGTTCGCCCGCTAACCAACCGGAACACAAATGTAGTTTCCCCATCCCCTTCGGCTTCACCTTAAACGTGCAGCCGTCGAGCGCACAAAAGCTATCCGTTCCGAGACCAGCCACGGCCGCGGTGCAAATATGCTCAAGTGCTTGAAAAAACGGAGAGATAGACTGCTCCGCGACAAAAGATACAAACTCATCGCCCTGCCGGTATGGCAGTTAAGACTGAACCTTTTCAGGTGATGTCCGCGCCCTTTGCTGGAAGTCATTTAGGCAGGATCGGTTGCGGATATCAACGATGAATTTTACGCAAAATTAAGGAGGGGCCATTGACTCCGGGCACCGGTTTAGGGCGTCACGCCGGTGTCAAAAAAGAATCGCAGAAGAATCAATGAGATTCCCAAAGTGGGTATTTTCGACACGCTATGAAAGAAAAAAAATAAAAATCCGCTTGACTCATTTCGCCCCCCTTCCGGAGGGGGGAGAGTCGCGCAGCGTTGAAAGAACCTAGCGCAAGTATTTGATATTAAACGATTTTTAGTGTCATCCGTCCGACACGAAATCGTCGCTGAATTCGCCATACAAAGGCTAGATCGCGGAATCGAAAAAGCCCGGTAAAATTACCGGGCTAATCATAACGAGCAGTTCGTTAACGAAATGTTATGCGCTTGCGGACGCCGAGAGCGTCTTCAGACGGGCAGCAAGACGCGAGATCTTGCGGGATGCCGTGTTGGCGTGAAGGACGCCCTTGCTTGCGGCGCGTGCCAGTTCCGGCTGCGCTGCGAGGAAGGCTTCCTTAGCCTTGGAAGCGTCGCCGGATGCGAGTGCCTCTTCGACCTGGCGGACGAACGTGCGAACGCGCGAGCGACGAGCCTTGTTGACGTCGGTGCGGCGGGCGATCTTGCGGGTCGCTTTTTTCGCCGAAGCTGTATTGGCCATGGATGCCTCTCAAAAGAATTCGAACAAAACTCCGCCATCACCGCGGGCCCTGCGGCCACAATATCCAGCAATGCGGGAGCATAATCGGAAAACCAGAGCGGCTTCCCGAACCGTGGGCGGGCATATAACTCTAAAGCCGGGCGGCGTCAACGCGGATTTTCACGGAAACGCAGCCTTTCTCCACTGAATGCCCATCAGCGGTGCTTGAAGTCCGGTTTACGCTTTTCGATGAACGCCGTCATCCCCTCTTTCTGATCGTCGGTGGCAAACAGGCTGTGAAAGAGACGGCGCTCGAAACGCAGACCTTCTTCGAGCGTCACCTCGAAGGCGCGGCTGACGGCTTCCTTGGCCATCAGCACCGATGGGCGCGACAAGGAGGCGATCTTGGCGGCGGCCTCCAGCGCCTCGTCGAGCAGGCGCTCCGGCGCCACCACACGCGAAACGAGTCCCGCGCGCTCGGCCTCGGCCGCATCCATCATCCGGCCGGTCAGCACCATATCCATCGCCTTCGACTTGCCGACCGCCCTTGTGAGCCGCTGCGAGCCGCCCATGCCGGGAATGACGCCGAGGGTGATTTCCGGCTGGCCGAACTTGGCCGTCTCGGAAGCGATGATGAAATCGCACATCATTGCCAGTTCGCATCCGCCGCCGAGTGCGAAGCCGCTGACGGCGGCGATCACAGGCTTGCGTGCCTTGGCAATCTCGTCCCAGCCGCCGATGAATTCGGCCTTATATATATCGGCGAATTCGAGCGGCTGCATTTCCTTGATATCGGCGCCTGCCGCGAAAGCCCGTTCTGAGCCGGTCAGGACGATCGCGCCAACGGCGTCGTCGGCATGAAAATCCGCATAGGCCTGCTTCAGCTCGCTCAACACCCTAGAATTCAGCGCATTGAGGGCCTGCGGCCGGTTCAGCGTGATCAGGCCGACATTGCCGCGGGTTTCGACGATCAGGGTTTCGTAGGCCATGCGTTTCTCCCTATTTCTGGCAGACGGGGCAATAGAAGGTGGAGCGGCCCGCCTGGACGATACGCGAAACCGTACCGCCGCAGCCGGGCGTGCGGCAAGGATCGCCTTCGCGATCATAGACAGAGAAGGAATGCTGGAAATATCCCAGCGAACCGTCCGTCTGGATATGGTCGCGCAGCGACGAACCGCCGGCCTTGATCGCATCGGCGATCACATCGCGGATCGACGAGACGAGCAGCTCCAGCGATTCTTTCGGTTTCCCGCTCTTGGTGACGAGGGTCTTGGCGGCTTGCGTCGGCAGGATATGCGAGCGCCATAGCGCTTCGCATACATAGATATTGCCGAGACCCGCGATGTTCTTCTGATCGAGCAATGCGCTCTTCAGCGGCTGCGCCTTGCCTGCGAAACGTTCGGCGAGATAGGCGGCGCTGAGCTCGTTGCCGGTCGGCTCCGGCCCGAGGCCAAAAAGGAACGGATTGGTCTGCAGTTCCGAACGCTCGGCAATATCCATGAAGCCGAAACGGCGGGGGTCATTATAGATGACGCGCCTTGGTCCCTTGCTGCTCTCCAGATGGAAGATGGCGTGGTCGTGCTTCTCGTCTTTCGAGCGCTCGTGATGGAAGTCGCCGGGCACGGTTTGCTGCGCGCCCTCCTCGATCCGGAAGGAGCCAGACATGCCGAGATGCGAAATGATGGTCTTGCCGCTATCGAGATCGATGAGCAGATATTTGGCGCGGCGCCCGAGACCGATGATCGTGCGGCCGGTGACATCGGCCTCGAATTTCTCCGGAAAGGGGAAGCGCAAATTGCCGCGGCGAAGCTCCAGCCGCTCGATGCGCGTGCCCTCCATCGCGGGGGTCAGGCCGCGCCTGACGGTTTCGACTTCTGGCAATTCCGGCATCGTTACCCATCTGTAGCTAAACGTATTTCAACCGCTGGCGATGTGCGCTATAGCGCCAGAAGGCCGCGGCTTGCGATCCGCGCCTACAGATAGCGTCCAAAGCATCGTTTCGCTATGGTCGCCGCACCGATTTCGAGTAACGGAGTTTTCCGATGTCAGACAGCCGCACCTCCGCCGATGGCGGCATGGAAACGTCCTACGGTTTCCGCGAAGTGTCGAACGGCGAGAAGCAGGGCCTCGTCAACGAGGTCTTCCGCAAGGTCGCCAAGCGCTACGACATCATGAACGACGTCATGTCTGCCGGCATGCACCGCGTCTGGAAGGACGCGATGATCGCATCGCTGAACCCGCGCAAGGAACCGGGCTACAAGGTGCTCGACGTTGCCGGCGGCACCGGCGACATCGCCTTCCGGATCATCGAGGCTTCCAACCGGCTGGCGCATGCGACCGTGCTCGACATCAACGGCTCGATGCTCGGCGTCGGCGCCGAGCGGGCCGAGAAGAAGAAGCTCTCCGACAATCTCACCTTCGTCGAGGCCAATGCCGAAGACCTGCCCTTCGAGGCCAACAGCTTCGATGCCTATACGATCGCCTTCGGCATCCGCAACGTGCCGCGCATCGACGTGGCGCTGTCGGAAGCCTATCGCGTGCTGAAACGCGGCGGGCGTCTGCTCGTTCTCGAATTCTCGGAAGTCGATCTGCCGCTGCTGGACAAGGTCTATGACGCCTGGTCGTTTAACGCGATCCCGAAGTTCGGCAAGGCGATCACCGGCGATGCCGAGCCCTACCAGTATCTGGTGGAATCGATCCGCAAGTTCCCCAACCAGGAGAATTTTGCCGCGATGATCCGGGGCGCGGGCTTTTCGCGCGTTAGCTACACCAACTATACGGGCGGTATCGCAGCCCTGCACTCGGGCTGGAAATTATAGAATAGATGAGTGCTTTCGGCGCATATTTCCGGCTTTGGCGCGTCGGCTGGGTGCTGGTGCGCGAGGGTGTCGTATCGGCCCTGCCGTCCGAAGGGCTTCCGCCCGTGGTGGCGCTCGCCAAATCCTCGGTAACGATCTTCGAACGCAGCAAGGCCAAGCGGCAGAAGCGCAGCGACCGCCTGGCGCAGGCCGTCGAGCGGCTCGGCCCTTCCTATGTGAAGATCGGACAGTTCCTGGCAACGCGGCCCGATGTCGTCGGCGTCGATTTCGCCAATGATCTGTCGCAGCTGCAGGACCGGATGACCTTCTTCCCGATTGCGGCGGCCAAGGCCAATATCGAAGGCTCGCTCGGGCGTCCGATCGAAGAGCTCTATGCAAGCTTCGGCGATCCGATCGCCGCAGCGTCGATCGCCCAGGTTCATCCGGCAGAAGTCGATGGCACCGATGGCCGCAAGAAGGTGGCCGTCAAGGTCGTCCGGCCCGGCGTGCGCCAGCGTTTCGGCCACGACATCGAGGCGATGTATCTCGTCGCCCGCCTGCAGGAGCGCTTCATGCCCTCCAGCCGGCGTCTGCAGCCGGTGGAGGTCACCAAGACGCTGGAGCAGACCACCAAGGTGGAGATGGATCTGCGCCTCGAGGCGGCAGCGCTTTCCGAGATTGCAGAAAACACCGAGAAGGATCCGGGCTTCCGCGTTCCCAAGGTCGATTGGGAGCGCACCGGCCGCGACGTCATCACAATGGAGTGGATCGACGGCGTGAAGATGTCCGATGTCGAGGGGCTGCTGGCCGCCGGACACGATCTGAACGCGCTTGCCGATACGCTGATCCAGTCCTTCCTGCGCCATACGCTGCGCGACGGCTTTTTCCATGCCGACATGCATCCGGGCAATCTCTTCGTCGATGCCCAGGGCATGATCGTCGCCGTCGACATGGGCATCGTCGGACGGCTCGGAAAGAAGGAACGGCGCTTCCTGGCCGAGATCCTCTACGGCTTTATCACCCGCGACTATATCCGTGTCGCCGAAGTGCATTTCGAGGCCGGTTACGTTCCCGGCCACCACAATGTCGAGAGCTTTGCGCAGGCGATCCGCGCGATCGGCGAACCGATCCACGGCCAGCCGGCCGAGACGATCTCGATGGGCAAGCTTCTGA
This sequence comes from Hyphomicrobiales bacterium, assembly GCA_900465675.1. Lineage (GTDB taxonomy): Bacteria > Pseudomonadota > Alphaproteobacteria > Rhizobiales > Rhizobiaceae > Rhizobium. The sequence continues at coordinate 163,039 of UBJR01000002.1, forward strand.
CGCTGCTCTTCGAAGTGACCGAGCTCTTCGACATGCAGACGCGGCCCGAACTCGTCATGCTGCAGAAGACCATGGTCGTGGTCGAAGGCGTGTCGCGCATGCTCAATCCGCGCTTCAACATGTGGAAGGCGTCCGAGCCTGTCGTCGGCGAATGGATCCGCAACAACCTCGGCCCGAAGCGCATCGTTACCGATCTGAAGGACGGGTTGAAAGCGGCCGTGAAGCTTGCCGAAGCCGTGCCCGAGATCGCTGCGCAGACGGAGAAATTCCATCACCAGCTGCTGCATATGAGCGAACATGGATTGCGCTTCGACGAGCAGACCACCGAGGCGATCGGCAAGTCCGAGGCACGGCACAATCGCTCGGCCCGGATTGCTCTCTGGATAATTGCCTTGACGCTTCTCTATATTGCCTGGACGTTGAACTGACTTCAGGCAAAGCAAATGCATGCTGTGTTCGGCATTTGGGATATCCCATGGTGTGACGCACTCGCTTAGTCTCGCCCTTAAGGAGACCAGCAGATGAAGCATGAACGCCCCGGCATAGAATTGTCCGGCCAACCTCTCGGCTTTGCGGAGATGGTGAGGATCGGATCGGGCAAAGTGGCGCTTTCTGCTTCGGCAGCAGGCATGGCACGAATCCAGCACGCCCGCTTGATCGTCGAAGAGGCCATCAATTCCGGCGTGCCGGTCTATGGTTCTACGACGGGCGTCGGCGCCATGAAGGATGTCGAGTGGTCGAATGACGAGCTCGAAGCCTTCAATCTCGGCTTGGTGCGCGCTCACCATTTCGGCACCGGCACTCCCTTTTCCTGCGCCGTCGTGCGCAATGCGATGGCGATCCGCATCAATACGGCGCTGACGGGCCAGGTCGGCTGCACGGCGGAGCTAATCGAAGCCTATATGCGGCTTCTCGACGCCGATCTTATTCCGCTGGTGCGCCGAACAGGCTCGATCGGCTGCGCCGATATCGGCCTGATGGGCCAGATCGGCGCGGTGCTCACGGGCGTCGGCGAGGCCGTCTATCGCGGCAAGCGCATGCAGGCGGCAGAAGCCTTCCAGGCGGCAGGGCTGGAGCCGGTAAAGATGGCGCCGCGCGACAGCCTGGCCTCGCTCAGCGTCAATGCCGTGAGCTTTGCCGCTGCCGGCGAAGCGACCCGGAACGCTGCCGCTTCGATCCGTGTCCTGCTGGCAACGGGCATGATGGCCGCCGGCGCGCTTGGCGCCTCACGCGACCCCTGGAAGGCCGTCCGCCATGTCGGCACGGCCCGCGAGGCGCTGATCGGATCATGGCTTTGCAACGCATCGGACCCCTGGGACTGGCCGGTTGCAACGCATGTTCAGGACCCGCTCAGCCTGCGCATGATCGCCCAGGTCTTCGGCGCGGTGATCGAGAACCTTCTGTCGACAGGTCATAAAATTCTGGCTGCAACCGGCCGCTCCGACGACAACCCTGTCGTCGTCGAGGGACGCGTGATGACATCGGGCGGCTCACTGCCGCTCGACGTGACGATCCTGCTCGAATCCGCCGCTCTCTGCATGGCGCATGCGGCGCGCAATGCCTTCAACCGTTGCGTCATCCTCGGCAATGGCCAGCGCCGCGATCTGCCTGTCAATCTCGTTCCTCCGGGCAAGATCGCCACAGGCTTCGGCCCGATCATCAAGCTCGCCGGTGAAATCTTCTCCCGCGTGCTGTCGATGTCCAATCCTGTCTCGGCGCAGTCTCTCGTGGTCGCCGCCGGTCTGGAAGACGAAGCCGCTTTCCTGCCGCTCGTGATCGAGCGTTTCGAACGCCAGACACGCGCGCTCCGGCGCCTGGCGGCATTGGAGGCCCTGTTGTCTGCGCAGGCAGCCGATATCCTCGGCGACAAGCCGAAGGGTGTGGCGGGGATGATCTATGACGTCGTTCGCAGCCATGCCGAATTCTATACGGTGGACCGGCCGCTTTCGGCCGAGGTCGAAGCGATCGAAGAGGATCTTGGCTCCGACGCCTTCGTTTCGAAACTGATCGCCGAGATGCCGATCGCCTCCTTCGACGATTTCTTCGCGCTCGGTTCGCTGGAGCGCATCGAAGAACGGCTCGCAAGCGAGCCCATGGTTCTCTGAAATTCAAGCATAGAGGAAAGCGGCATGGCTGATTTCGATCTCGTTCTACAGGGTACGGTCGTTCTGCCGGAACGCATTCTGGAGCAGGGCTATGTCGCCGTCCGCGACGGCAAGATAGCCGAAGTCGGCCAAGGCATCCCGCCTGCCGCCCGGGAAAGACATCTGCTCGGCAAGGCTCTGATCCTGCCCGGCGCGATCGACGCGCAGACGCATTCGCTGTCGCAGAAGGATCAGGAAGACTTCATCTGGTCGACCCGCTCGGCTGCCGCTGGCGGCGTCACGACGATCGTCGATATGCCCTATGACGAGGGCAACCTGGTCTGCTCAGCCGAAGCGGTAAAGAAGAAGGTGGACCATGCCGGCCCGCAGGCACGCGTGGATTTCGCGCTCTATGGTACCGTCGATCCCGAAGAAGGCGCGAAGCGCATCCGCGAGATGGTGGATGCCGGTGTTGCGGCCTTCAAGTTCTCCACCTTCGGCACGGATGCCAAGCGCTTCCCGCGCATTCCCCCTGCCCTGCTCGACGAATGCTTCGCGGCCATCGCGCCGACCGGCCTGACGGCCGGCGTCCATAACGAGGATGACGAGGCCGTCCGCACCTATATGGAAAAGGTCAAGGCGAGCGGCATCACCGACTGGCGTGCCCATGGCCTCTCCCGTCCGCCGATCACCGAGTTGCTGGCGATGCACACGATCTTCGAGACCGGCGCCAATACCGGCTGCCCGTCGCATGTCGTGCATTGCTCGCTCGGCCGGGGCTACGACATTGCCCGCGCCTACCGCCGCGACGGCTTCGAGGCGACGGTCGAATGCTGCATCCACTACCTGACGCTGGACGAGGAAAGCGACGTGAAGCGGCTCGGCGGCAAGGCGAAGATCAATCCGCCGATCCGCACGCGCGCCGAAGTCGAGACGCTGTGGCGCAAGGTCGCCGAGGGCAATGTCTGGCTTGTCTCGACCGATCACGTCAGCTGGTCGGAAAACAGGAAGACCAATCCGGATATGCTGGCGAACTCTTCCGGCGTGCCGGGCCTGGAAGTCATGGTGCCGTTGTTCGTGAAGGGCGCGCTCGAGCGCGGCATATCGCTCACCTGGGCGGCCAAGCTGATGGCCGAGAACCCTGCGAAGCATTTCCGCCTCGACCATATCAAGGGTGCTCTGACGCCGGGCAAGGACGCCGATATCGTCGTGCTCGAACCACGCGAGACCGTTTACGACGCAGCCGCGAGCGGCAACAATATCGTCGGCTGGAGCCCTTACCACGGCATCCGCCTGCCCTGGACCGTTTCGGCCGCCTATCTGCGCGGCGACAAGATAACCGATGGCGCCAAGGTGCTTTCCCAGCCGGGCAACGGCAAGTTCGTGCGCCCGCTGCCCCGCCACGTCCTTTCTGGAGAATCCGCATGAGCCGCAACCTGCCCGTCAACGCCGGACGCATCGCCGAAGACATCGATGCGCTGGCAAAGATCACTGAACCGGATCACCCCTGGACGCGCCGCGCCTTCTCGCCGCTTTTCCTTGAGGGCCGTGCCTATATCGAGGCGCGGATGAAGGCCGCCGGGCTTGAGACGCGGATGGACGCCGCCGGCAACCTGATCGGCCGCCGCGCGGGAACGAAGCCGGGCCTCGGGACGATCATGGTCGGCTCGCATTCCGATACCGTGCCTGACGGCGGGCGGTTCGACGGCATTGCCGGGACGATCACCGCACTGGAAGTGGCGCGATCGCTGGCGGATCAGAACATCCAGCTGGATCACGACCTGGAGATCATCGATTTTCTAGCCGAAGAAGTCAGCATCTTCGGCGTCTCCTGCATCGGCAGCCGCGGCATGACCGGGCAGATCCCGGAAGCATGGCTGTCGCGCACCAATGGCGACCGCACGCTCGCCGACGGCATAGCCGAAGTCGGCGGTGACCCTGCGACGCTGCTCTCGCAGAGCAGGCCCGACCTGAAGGGCTTCCTCGAGCTACATATCGAGCAGGGGCCGATCCTCGAAAACGAGAGGAAGGATGTCGGCATCGTCACGGCGATCGCCGGGATCACCCGGATAGAAATCACCGTCGAGGGCCGCGCCGATCATGCCGGAACGACGCCGATGGATGGCCGTGCCGATGCGCTGGTCGCCGCCTCGCAGCTGGTCCTCGACATTCGCGAAGCCGCGGCCCAGCGGGCAAAGACGCCGGGGCATTTCGCGGCAACGGTCGGCGAATTCCGGATCGAGCCGAATGCCGCCAATGTGGTGCCGTCGAAAGTCGTGCTACTGATTGACGGGCGCGCTGAAATTCGCGGCGACATGGAAGCCTTCTGCGAGTGGCTGGATGCCCATGTGATCAAGCTGGCGATCGCGCAGGGCGTGACCATCAAATCGCCGAACCGCGTTTCCGATAATTATCCGACGCCCGGCGATCCGCGCCTGCTGAAAATTCTGGAGCAGGCCTGCGACACCGTCGGCGCCAGGCACCGGCGGATGGCATCGGGTGCCGGTCACGATACGGCCTGGGTTGCCAAGGTCGCACCCGCCGCGATGATCTTCGTGCCCTGCAAGGAAGGCCGCAGCCATTGCGCCGACGAGTGGGCGGAAAATGACGACATCGCGCTCGGCGCTGCCGTGCTGTTTGAGGCGGTCCGCGACATGGACAAGAGCTTGAATGAGGAGAAGGCCTGATGGGACGCATACTCGTTGAGAAGGACGTCGAGGCTGCGGTCAAGGGTGGCTCCGTCTATGCGGCAGGCGGCGGCGGCTGGGCCGACCATGGCCGGATGCTCGGCTATGCCGCGGTCAATGTCGGCAAGCCGGAGCTGGTTTCCATCGACGAACTCAAAGATGACGACTGGATCGCGACGGCTGCGGCCATCGGCGCGCCCGCCTCGACCACGCCTTGGGAAATGCAAGGCATCGACTACGTCAAGGCCGTGCAACTGCTGCAGGAAGAGCTTGGCGAGAAGCTGTCGGGCCTGATAATCGGCCAGAACGGCAAGTCTTCGACGCTGAACGGCTGGCTGCCCTCAGCCATTCTCGGCACCAAGGTTGTCGACGCCGTCGGCGATATCCGCGCACATCCGACGGGCGACATGGGCTCGATCGGCATGGCCGGTTCGCCGGAGCAGATGATCCAGACGGCGGTCGGCGGCAATCGCGCCGAGAATCGCTATATCGAGCTCGTCGTAAAGGGCGCGACGGCGAAGATCTCGCCGATCCTGCGCGCCGCATCCGACCAGTCGGGCGGCTTCATCGCCTCGTGCCGCAACCCGCTGCGTGCCTCCTATGTGCGCAAGAATGCCGCACTCGGCGGCATCTCGATGGCGCTGGCGCTCGGCGAGGCGATCATCGCCGCCGAGAAGAAGGGCGGATCGGCGGTGATCGACGCGATCTGCAAGACAACAGGCGGCACCATTCTCACCGAAGGCATCATCACCAAGAAGGACGTGGTCTATACCAAGGAAGCCTTCGATATCGGCACGATCGTCGTCGGCTCCGGCGACAACGCGGTGACGATGCATGTGATGAACGAATATATGGCGGTCGACGATGCAGGCGGTACGCGCGTCGCGACCTTCCCGTCCGTCATCACCACGCTCTCCCCTGACGGCGAACCGCTGTCTGTCGGCCAGCTGCAGGCAGGCATGCATATCTTCATCCTGCATGTGCCGATGGAGATCATTCCGCTTTCGGCCAGCGTTCTCGACCCGACGGTCTATCCCTCTGTCGAAAAGGCAATGGGCATCGAGATCGCACGCTACGCGCTGGCATCGAAGGCCTGAGCATTCCCTTCTCCCCAGCGGGGAGAAGGTGGCCCGGAGGGTCGGATGAGGGGGGGTATCTGCGGCAGGCTCGTCCGTCGCTTACCGCTCCGGCCGTTCGCTTCTATCGTCGCTCACCCCCTCATCTGCCCTGACGGGCATCTTCTCCCCGCTGGGGAGAAGCGGGAACCATATTACGAGGAACAACACGATGCCGAAGCAGAATCCACGCCACCCGAACTTTCCGATCCCAGGCGGGCCGGAGCTGCGCGCCAAGGGCTGGCGGCAGGAGGCATTGCTGCGGCTTCTCGAAAACGTGCTCTCGGTCGGCGAAGACCCGGAAAATCTGATCGTCTACGCGGCTCTCGGCAAGGCGGCGCGCAACTGGGCGGCCCACAAGGGTATCGTCAAGGCGCTGACCGAGATGGACGAGGACCAGACGCTGCTAATCCAATCCGGCAAGCCGATCGGCCTGGTAAAGACCCACGCCAAGGCGCCGCTGGTGATCATGGCGAACTGCAACATCGTCGGGCAATGGGCGAAGGCCGAGGTATTCTATGAACTGCAGCGCAAGGGGCTGATCTGCTGGGGCGGGCTGACGGCCGGCGCCTGGCAATATATCGGCAGCCAGGGCGTTATCCAGGGCACCTACGAGATCTTCATGCGCATCGCCGAGCGCCGTTTCGGCGGCGATCTCTCGGGCCGCTTCGTGCTGACGGCGGGCCTCGGCGGGATGGGTGGCGCGCAGCCGCTCGCCGGGCGCATGGCGGGTGCGGCGATCCTCTGCGTCGATATCGATGCCGACAGGGCGAAGAAACGCCAGGAGATCGGCTATCTGCAGGAAATCGCGCCTGACCTCGATACGGCTCTCCAGATGATCGATGACGCCGTGAAGGAAAAGCGCGCGCTTTCTGTCGGCCTCGTCGGCAACGCGGCCGAAGTCTACCCGGAGATTGCCCGGCGCGGCATCGTGCCCGACGTCGTCACCGACCAGACCTCGGCGCACGACCTCGTCTACGGCTACGTGCCGAAGGGCATGAGCATCGCGCAGGTGAAGGAGCTGCGCGACGATGGCCAGGGGCAACTGATGGCGGCCAGCCGCGCCTCGATCGTTCAGCACGTCACGGCTATGCTGGAATTCCAGAAGAAGGGCTCCGAAGTCTTCGACAACGGCAACCTGATCCGCACCCAGGCCAAGGAAGGCGGCGTTCAGAACGCCTTTGACATTCCGATCTTCACCGAGGCCTATCTGCGCCCGCTGTTTGCCCGCGCCATCGGTCCCTTCCGCTGGATGGCGCTGTCGGGTGAGGAGAGCGATATCGCCCGCATCGACGATCTGCTGCTCGAGATGTTTCCTGACAACAAGATCATCACCAACTGGATCCGGCTGGCGCGCGAACATGTGCCCTTCGAAGGCCTTCCCGCCCGCATCGCCTGGCTCGGCCATGGCGAGCGCACGGCGCTGGCGCGGCGCGTCAACCAGCTGGTCGCCAGTGGCGAATTGAAGGGGCCTGTCGCCTTCTCCCGCGATCACCTGGATGCAGGCGCCATGGCACATCCGAACATCATGACCGAGCGGATGAGGGACGGCTCCGACGCCATTGCCGACTGGCCGCTGATCGACGCCATGATGCTTTGCTCCTCGATGGCCGACCTCGTCGTCGTCCATTCCGGCGGTGGCGGCTATGCCGGCTACATGACGAGCTGTGGCGTCACCGTCGTTGCCGACGGCACCGATGACGCCGACGAGCGCCTCGACCACGCGCTGACCAACGACACGGCGCTCGGCGTCATGCGCTACGCGGACGCCGGATACGAGGATGCGCTTGACGAGGTTGCCAAGAAGGACGTGCCATATATCCGGCTTGGTTGAGATTTCGCCTAACTCTGAACGCTCGAAAGCCGCCTTGCCGCATAGGCAGCGGCAAAAGCGCAGGCGAGCATGGCGAGCGTGAAGAAGACGACCGCGAACCATCCTTCGGCCGAGAAGAACCAGCCTCCGGCCGAGCCCATGACGCTGGAGCCGACGTAGTAGGCGAGCATGTAGAGCGACGACGCGTGACCCTTGGTGCCCTTTGCCAGCTTGCCGACGAGGCCGCTGGCGATCGAGTGGCTCATGAAGAAGCCGCTGGTCAGTACGATGATACCGAGGATGATGACCGGCAGGGAAGCCGACAGTGTGAGAGCGCTGCCGAGAGCCGTCACAGCAAGGCCGGTGAGCAGCACGGCGAAATGGCCGAAACGATCGCCGAGGATGCCGCCGATCGATGAGGCACCGATGCCGAACATGTAGACGGTGAAGATCAGGCCGAGTTCGGTTTGTGTCAGCTGGTAAGGCGCCGCTACGAGCCGGAAGCCGGCATAATTGTAGATCGTTACGAAGGAGCCCATCGCCAGGAAGGCGATGGCGAAGACGAAGGGAAGTGCCGGATTGCGGAGGTGGCCGATCCACGCCCGCAGATGAAAACGCGGATCGAAACCCGGGCGGCGGATGAAATTGCGCGACGCAGGGAGCAGCAGGATAAAACCGATCGCTGCGGCCAGCCCGATCGCACCCATCAGCGCCATCGCCGGGCGCCAACTCAGATATTCGGCAAAAATTCCCGTCAGCACCCGGCCGCACATGCCGCCGAAGGCGGTTCCTCCGACATAGAGGCCCATTGTGGCGCCGAGCCCCTTCGGATCGATCTCTTCGGCGAGATAGGCCATTGCCACAGCGGGCACGCCGCCGAGAACGAAGCCCTGCATGGCCCGCAGCACCAGCAGCAAGTGCCAATCCGGAGAGAAAGCGGCGGCGATCGTCAGGAACGCGGCACCAACGAGCGAAATCGACATCAGGCTGCGGCGGCCGAGACCTTCGGAAACGGCGGCGGCGCAGATGATGGCGATTGCCAGAAATCCCGTTGAGAGCGACAGCGCCAGAGAGCTCTCAGCCGGGCTGACGGCGAACTCGGAGGCGAAGACCGGAAGCAGCGGCTGGACGCAATAAAGCAGCGAGAAGGTCGAGAAGCCCGACAGAAACAAGGCAAGGCTCGCCCGCCGGTAGGGCGCAGTGCCGCGAGTCAGATATTGCCTTGCGGGCGCCGCCGCCTGCATCTCGACCGGAGAAATGTCGCTCATTCTTGCTGCTGTCTTTGGCATGTCAGGCGCCTTTCACCTTTGATCTAGCCAGCAGGATGCAATTTGTCCAATATATGGAACAGTCACTCTCGATAGTTTTTGGAGATAGCGCAGATGGAGCTCCGGCATATCCGTTATTTCCTGGCCGTTGCCGAGGAGCGCAATTTCACCCGCGCCGCAGCCAAGCTCGGCATCGGCCAGCCTCCGCTCAGCCAGCAGATCCGCGATCTGGAGGCGGAAGTGGGTGCTGCGCTGTTCCATCGGGTTCCGCACGGCGCGGAACTGACGGCGGCTGGTGAAGCCTTTCTCGGCGAGGCGAAGGCATCGCTCGCCGCCGCCGAGAAAGCCAAGCTTGCAGCACAGCGGGCCAACCGCGGCGAGACTGGGCGGCTGGCGCTCGGCTTCACCGCGTCCTCGGCATTCAACACCGTGGTCAGCGCGACGATCCGGCGCTTCCGGGCACAATGGCCGGAGGTACGGCTATCATTGACCGAGATGAACACGCTGGCGCTGATGGAGAAACTGCACCGCGGCGAACTCGACGCGACTTTCATGCGCCCGAGCCTGGATGACCCGCCCGGTGTCCGGCTGAAGCGGCTTGCCGACGAACCGATGGTCATCGCACTGCCGGCACGCCATCCGCTGGCAAAGCGCGCCGCACTGCCGCTCTCGCTGCTCGCCAACGAGCCATTCATCCTCTTCCCGCGGCTTGTAGGGCTCAGCCTGTTCGATGACGTTGTGCTCGCCTGCCGGAAGGCCGGATTCGAACTCGAAGTGGCACAGGAAGCGCCGCAGATCTCCTCGGTCGTCAATCTGGTCGCCGCAGAACTCGGCGTGTCCATTGTTCCGGAATCGATAGCGCAGATCAGGCTCGACGGCGTCGCCTACCGGCCGATCGAGGGACCGCCCGCCGTTGCCCGGCTGGCGCTCGCGGTTCTCAAGACCCAGCGCTCGCCGGTCACGGAAAACCTGATGAGCCTGCTCTAGATCTCCAGCTTCAGGATGCAGGCCGATCCCAATAGGGCGGATCGCCGAAGACCTTCTTCAGATGATCGGCAATGGCGCGCAGCTTGGCCGAGGGATTGCGGCCTTCGGGATGGGCCATGTAGATGAATTCCGGTTCCGGCTTGCTGCCGACGTCGATCTCCGCAAGCGCGCCTTCGCGAATGGCAGGTCCGGCAATGAAGGCCGGCAGAAGCGCAATCCCGAGACCCGCGATCGCTGCATCGCGCAGCATGTCGCCATTGTTCATCCCCATCGCCAGTTGGGCGCGCACCACAGCGACGCCCTCTGCGGTCTGGAAGCGCCAGTCGGCGACACCGCGATTGGTGTAGAAAAGTCCTCGATGCTCCTGAAGACTGGCCAGAGTGCGCGGGATGCCCGCCTTGGCAAGATAGTCCGGCGAGGCGACCAGCATGCGGCGGCTCGGAGCGAGCTTCCAGGCGACAAGACGCGAGTCTGCAATCGGGCCGTTGCGGATGATGGCGTCGTAGCCTTCCGACGCCGCATCGACGCGGCGATCGTCGATATCGAGCGTCAGGGCGATTTCCGGGTGTTCGGCGAGAAACGGATATAGGGCAGGCCCAAGATGCATGCGCCCGAACGTGACGGGGGCGGCAATGCGCAGCGGACCGGCGAGCGTGCCGCGGCGCTCCGCCATGCTTGCCGACGCCTCCTCGACCTCGTGGACGATGCGCAGCGCGCGCTCCAGAAAAGCTGTCCCATCCTCCGTCAGCGTCAGCTTGCGGGTGGTGCGATGGAGAAGCAGGCCGCCCAGCGTTTTCTCAAGTTCCGCAAGGCGTTCGCTGACGACGGATTTCGACAGGCGGAGCCTACGTGCCGCTTCGCTCACCGAACCTGCCTCGACCACGGCGACGAAAGCCGCAATTCCCTCAATCTTGATCATTGTTCGGTATTTCCGAAATCGAGTTCCACCATTTGCAGACTAATCCGAACAAATAGAAAATGCCATCTTCCACTCATCGAAGGGGCACAACGCCCCGCACATAGGAGATGGAATTATGAACCGCCTGAACAACAAAGTTGCAATCGTAACCGGCGCAAGCTCCGGTATCGGCCGTTCGACGGCCAAGCTGTTTGCCGCCGAAGGCGCCAAGGTCGTGGTCGGCGCCCGCCGTCAAGCGGAGCTCGATAGCCTCGTTGCCGAAATCAAGGAAGCCGGTGGCACGGCCATCGCGGTTGCGGGCGACGTACGCTCGGAGGATTATCACAAGGCACTTGTCGCCGCTGCTGTCGGCAATTACGGCAAGCTCGACATCGCCTTCAACAATGCCGGTATCCTCGGCGAAGCGGGCCCGAGCACCGAGGTTTCCGAAGCAGGCTTTACCGAAGCGCTGACGATCAACCTCGTCGCCTCGTTCCTTGCCGCCAAGCACCAGATCGGCGCCATGGTCAAGACTGGCGGCGGCTCGGTGATCTTCACCTCGACATTCGTCGGCTACAGCTTCTCCTTCCCCGGCGTTGCCGGCTATGCAGCCAGCAAATCCGGCCTGATCGGTCTGACGCAGACGCTCGCCGCCGAATTCGGTGCGCAGAATGTGCGCGTCAATGCCGTACTTCCCGGCGGCGTAGACACTGACATGTATCGCGAGATGAACGACACCGAAGACAAGCAGGGCTTCATCACCAACCTGCATGCGCTGAAGCGCGTCGCCAAGCCGGAAGAGATTGCCCAATCGGTGCTCTACCTCGCCTCCGACGCCTCGAGCTTCGTCAGCGGCACGGCATCGCTGGTCGATGGCGGCGCATCGATCACCCGCACGTAAGCCTTTCAACATCGAAGCAAGGCCGCGGCACGAGAGCGCCGCGGCCTTTCGCGTCAGCGGGTTTCGATGAGCGTGCGGATCGCCGTTTCGAAATCCGTCTTTGCCTTTCGCGAACCGCTCGCGCCGGCTTCGAACTCGATCCAGCCTTTGTTGAAACCATCGAGCATGCGCATACGCGGGCCGGGGTTCTGCATGCCCTGCGAAAGGAACAGTTCATTCCAGCTTTCCCTTGCAACCGCCTCAGCATGGACCTGCCGGCCGAGTACTAGCGAAAGAGCTTCGGCCATCTGTAACGGCGTGATGCGGCAGGGACCTTCCAGCTCGACGACGCGGCTCCCCGTCCAGATTTCCTGCAGCAATCCGGCGGCGGCCGCGCCGACATCGCGAACCGCGACCATCGGCACCGGCTTGTCGAGCGGCTGAAGGAAGCTCGGCAAGACGCCGCTTTCCCGCGCTGAAGCGATATCCCAGGCGGAATTCTCCATGAACCAGGCGGCCCGCAGGAACGCGACCGGCACCGGCAGCGCGGAAAAGACCTGTTCAGCAATACCGAGCTGGGTCAGAAGGTTCTCCTGCTGCGCCTGAGCACCGATGGTGGAGAGGCAAACGACCTTCTTCGGGCTTGCCACAATCACCGCCGCCTTCACCGCCTCGATAATGGCGCGCGCCTGCGGAAAGCCCGGCGCCGGATCGAAGGCTGGCGGCAACAGCACGAAGACGCCTTCGGCGCCCTCGAAAGCCTTGGCGAGCGCGTCCGCATCCGTCATCTCGGCGATCGCGATTTCAGCACCGCGATCCCGCCACGCCTTTCCCTTTTCCGCATTGCGCATCACGGCGCGCACGGCATGGCGTCCAGCCAGCAATCGCTCGGCCACCACCGCGCCGACCTGACCCGTCACTCCAGTTACTGCAAACATCGTCACGCTCCTTTTCCGGCAGCAACAGGCCGCCGCGATGCGCGGAAGATGCACGCAATTCATTTTTGACTGAATTGCGCTTTTGTCATATTATTCATGACAGAAAATCACGGATCAGATGATGTTGGACGGACGACTGCTGAATGGTGTCAGCGTGCTGGCGGCGGTGGTCGAAAGCGGCAGTTTTGCGCGCGCCGCCGAGGCACTTGGTTTAACCGCATCGGGCGTTAGCCGTGCCATATCGCGGCTGGAGGGGCGGATCGGCGTCCGGCTCCTCGACAGGACGACGCGGTCGCTCAGATTGACCGATGACGGTGCGCGCTTCTACGAACAGGTCGTGCCCCTGCTCGGCGGCATCGAAGAAGCGGCCAGTTATGCCGCTGGCACCGCACAGGCGGTGCGCGGGCGCCTTCGCGTCAACGCCGATCCCTATTTCTCCAGGCTGATCCTGGCGCCGGAGCTTGGCACCTTTCTTGATCGCTATCCTGATCTCCAGCTCGAAATCATCACCCGCAACGAGATCGGCGACCTGGTGGCCGATGGCATGGATGTGGCGGTGCGCTTCGGAGAGATCCCGGCCAGAAGCGCGCTGATTTCCCGGCAGCTATTTCGCACACGGGTCATCACGGTCGCGGCCCCCGCCTATCTCGAACGCTATGGACGCCCCCGGCTTCCTGAGGATCTCGGCGATCACACCTGCATCCAGTATCAGGACCCGCTGACCGGAAAGCCCTTCGAATGGGAATTGCGGCGCGGCGAGGAAGTGGTGCCGATCGCCACGCGCGGACGGATTCTCGTCAACGATGCCGGGACGACGCTTGCCACATGTCTCGCCGGCATCGGCATTGCCCAGGTGTTTTCGCTCGGCATGAAGCCCTATCTCGACAGCGGGCAACTGGTCGATCTCTACCCGGATTGGCCGGGCGAAACCTTTCCGCTGCACTGCTTCTACCCCTCGCGGCATCACGTGCCGGCCAAGGTCCGGGCGTTCATCGACTTCTGCGCCGAAATCGCCCGCTAGATGTCGCTGGTGAGACTTGTTTCCGGGTGCGGCCAGGCCTATCAAAGATGCTGAAATCCACTTCATCTTCCGGCCTTCGCGCCTCCGGTGCCCCATGCTTCTCGGTATTCTTTGCGGCCTCGCCACCTGTGCGTTGTGGGGACTGACCTTCGTCGTGCCGCGCGCCATCGCGCCGTTCACGACCATGGATTTGACGGTCACGCGCTACGGACTATTTGCGCTGGCCAGCATCGTGCTGATGGTCAGCCCGCGGTTCCGGCCGAAGAATATCAGGCCGCTCATGGCGATCACCGCCCTATTGCTCGGCGGCATCGGCTATGTCGGCTATTTCGTCAGCGTCGCCTATGCGGTGCGGCTTGCGGGGGCAGCCATTCCGCCGCTCGTTATCGGCACCATGCCGGTACTGCTCGCCATCATCGCCAACCTGCGCGACCGCTCGGTCGCCTGGAAGCTGCTTGCGCTGCCGCTGATCCTGATCGCGGCCGGCATCGGCTGGGTCAATGTCTCGATCTTCGCGGCAACGCCTTCGGGCGACCAGAGCGCGATCTGGCTCGGCATCGGATCGGCGCTGATTGGCCTGACGCTCTGGGTGATCTACGGGCTGGCGAGCACGGCGGCGATGCAATCGCCCGATGCGCCGGATATCCTGCAATGGACGGGCTTGCAGGGTATCGGCGCCGGGATCGGCTGCCTCGTGCTCATTCCCTTTACCTCCATCGGGACCGATATCGTCTTCACCGGAGCAGAACTTCTGCGCTTCATCCTCTGGTCGCTGATCATGGGGCTGGCCGGCGCCTGGCTTGCGACCCTGCTATGGATGATCGCCTCCAAGCGGCTGCCGCTGGCGCTTGCCGCGCAGCTGATCGTGGCGGAAACCGTATTCGGCCTGCTCTTCGGCTTCCTGTTCGAGCAGCGGCTGCCGACGATTGCCGAAGCGGGCGGCTCGATCCTGCAGCTTGCCGGCGTCGGCTTGGCAATCGCCATCTTCACGCCTTCCCGCAAGCCGCAGGCCCACTGACCAGCCGCGCATTGCATGTTATTCGCCAAAGGCTTAGGGTCGTTCGACCAATAGGACGACGGGTAAAAGGCCATGGCTCTCAGCGGCAAACGCATCCTGCTTATCATCTCGGGTGGCATCGCGGCCTATAAGAGCCTCGACCTGATCCGCAGGCTGCGTGAACGCGGCGCATCGGTGCGCCCGGTCATGACATCAGGCGCGCAGGAATTCGTGACGCCGCTTGCCGTCGGCGCGCTTGCTGCCGATCATGTCTTCACCGATCTCTTTTCACGGCAGGACGAACAGGACGTCGGACATATCCGCCTGGCGCGCGATTGCGATCTGGTGCTGATCGCGCCGGCGACCGCCGATCTGCTGGCGAAGATGGCGAACGGGCTGGCCGACGATCTTGCCTCGACCGTGTTGCTTGCGACCGACAGGCCGGTGCTTGCCGCGCCTGCGATGAACCCGAGGATGTGGGCGCATCCGGCCACCCGGCGCAACGTTGCGACCCTTGCTGCCGACGGCATCCGCATGATCGGGCCGATGGCCGGCGAGATGGCCGAGAGCCGCGAGGCCGGTGTCGGCCGGATGGCGGAGCCGCTGGAAATCGTCGCCGCAGCCGAGGCGCTTCTGGACGACGGACCGAAGCCGCTTGCCGGACGCAAGGCTGTGGTCACGTCAGGCCCGACCCACGAGCCGATCGACCCGGTCCGTTACATCGCCAACCGCTCATCCGGGCGCCAGGGGCATGCAATCGCGGCAGCACTTGCCAAGCTCGGCGCCGATGTGACGCTGGTTTCGGGACCGGTGACCATCCCAGATCCTGCCGGCGTGAAAACCATCCATGTCGAGCGGGCCGAAGAAATGCGCGACGCCGTCTTGGCAGCGCTGCCTGCCGATATCGCCGTGATGGTGGCTGCCGTTGCCGACTGGCGGGTGGCCTCGGCCGCCGACCAGAAGATCAAGAAGCATCCCGGCGAATCCATCCCGACACTGGCGCTAACCGAGAATCCGGACATCCTCAAAACCGTCGGCCATCATACGATGCGGCCGAAGATCGTCGTCGGTTTTGCAGCCGAAACGCAGGATGTCGAGAGCAATGCCAAGACCAAACTGGAGCGCAAGGGTGCCGACATGATCGTCGCCAACGACGTGTCTCCGGCGACCGGCATCATGGGCGGGACGCGTAACAGTGTGAAGCTCATCAGCCGCGCAGGCATCGACCAATGGCCCGATATGGCGAAAGAAGATGTGGCGGAAAAGCTTGCTGCCCTGATCGCCGAACGGCTCAGGCAGGGATAGCCAGGCTTGCTGCTATTTCCACCCGCCGTTCGGGCTGGAATGGTGTAATCGTGATTCCCGCCTCGTTGACGGTGACGGCGCTGCCATCCGGTATTTCCATCCAGGCATCGACGTCATCATTCAACGGCTCTGATACCAGGCAATGACCCATGCGCATCGGCGATGCGTAAAGGGTCGGCGCCTTGCGGTCCGTCGCATAGCGGATACCGTAGAGCGATCGGCCATCGGAAAAGGCGGCGGTGAAGCGGAGATGGGCATCACCGAGAATGTTTTCGGCCAGTCCTTCGACGAAGCTCACCATCTCCGACATGGCGGCGACCGGCGCCTGGCGCAGGCCGAACTGCATGGCGAGCAGAAACATCAGCTCCGAATCCGTCGTGCCGCTTCTGGCGTGGAAGAGTTCGTCATCGAGCATCGCTTCCATCGGCCGGCGCAACCGCTCGAAGCCGCCAATCTGGCCATTGTGCATGAACGACCAGTTTTCGTGGGTGAAAGGGTGGCAATTGTCGCGGCGCGTACCGCCGCCGGTCGCGGCGCGCACATGGGCGAGGAACAGCGGCGAACGGATCTGCCGCGCCAGGCTCTTCAGATTGCAATCCGCCCAGGCCGGAAGAATATCGCGGTAGCGCCCAGGCTCCGGGCGGTCGCCATACCAGGCGATGCCGAAACCATCGCCGTTGGTGGCGGTCTTGGCGCGGGTGGCGCAATGCGACTGTTCGATCAGCGAATGGGCGGGCGACGACACCAGCTCCTCCAGATAGAGGGGGTCTCCGCGATAGGCTGCCCAACGACACATGCTCTTTGCTCCAGCCCGCCGTCTCTGCAGCAGGAATGCCCGAAAACACGAGGCCCGATTGTCGGGCGACGTGGTGAATAAAAACTTAAGGGTTGTAGAGCTGGCAAGGGTTTGTGACGGATTGTTGGCAAGGCCGGCGATCACATTGCGTAGCCGCCAGCATTTCAGCGTGAACGGTGAGACCAATAAGCGTGCTGGCATCACGCTGATTATTCTTGGAAAACACCTTGGAGACGTAGCGGGGAAAAACCCGCGCCATCTCGCCACTTCGGCCGGACTGCCGATTTTTTCTTGCATCGACGGCGAATCGGCCTACCTTCAAGGTGTGTTCAACGAAATGAAAGGAAGGTGATCCAATGTCTAATGAGATTTCGGTCTTTGTAGCAGGCATGGAAGTGGTGACGAAAGCGGGGCAGCCCTCGCTCTAAAGCCTGCCTTCCTAGGATCGCTTTGACGGTCCGGCCAGTTCAAGGCCAAACTCATGGAAAGGGTCGCGAAAGCGGCCCTTTTTCACGTCCGGCAGAATCCATTTGACCTCATCAGCCACCAGGCATATTCATAAAGTCATCTGATGACTTTATGAATATGCCGATGCAGCCTCTGAGCAAGACCAATCTCGCCGATACAGCAATCGAAGCGATCCGCAGCGAAATCATCGCCAAGCGCTGGGCCGTGGGCGAAAAGCTGCCGAACGAGGCTGCCCTCTGCAGCATGCTGTCTGTCAGCCGCGGGACCGTGCGCGAGGCGGTCCGCGTCCTGGCGTCACAGGGATATCTTGAGACGAGACAGGGGTCCGGCACCTACGTGCTGTCGACAGCCGACGCCAGCCGGCCGCTCACCATGGCGAGACGCTCAAGCCTGCGCGACCAGTTCGAGGCGCGTTGCGCGCTGGATGTCGAGGCTGCGCGTCTGGCGAGCCTCAGGCAGACGCCAGAGATTATCGCCGGATTGCGGGCGCTGCTCGAAAAGCGCGGCAACTACGCTGGCGGCGACAAGGCCGCCTTCATCAGGCGCGATCTGGCCTTTCATCAGGCGGTTATCGCCGCATCGCAAAACCGCGCGATGATCGAAATATACGATTTCTTCTCCGCATCGATCGCCGAGACCATCGAGGCGACGCTCGGCCAGGACGTGCCGGAGCCGGATATGCAGGCGCATGCCCATATCGTCGATGCCATCGAAACAGGCGATCCCGAACGGGCGGATGCGGCGGTTCGCCGCTTTATGGCCCCCGTCATCGCCGCACTGGACCGGATGCTGCTTTCATGAATACCCCTTACGCCGATGCCGCGCATGCTTTCGATGCGTCAGGCGAGCAACTGATCGATGCCGAGGCAGACAGCGTGCCGCCGGTTCAACCACCTGCGAAACTTTCCGCAACCGCCCGCATATTGCTTGGCGTCAGTCTGGTGCTGATTGCCTTCAATCTCCGGCCGGTCTTTTCCAGCGCTTCGGCGCTGCTTCCCGAGATTCGCTCCGGCCTCGGTCTTTCGGCGCTCGGCGCCAGCCTGCTCACCACGCTGCCGGTCGTCTGCCTCGGCGCCTTTTCGCCGCTCGCACCACGGCTTGCCCAGCGGATCGGCTCGGAGCGGACGCTTCTCGGCGTCATCTTCCTGCTCGCGCTTGGAACGGCGATGCGCGGGCTTAACTCGATACCGCTGCTGTTTCTGGGAACTGCTCTTGCCGGCGCCTGCATCGCCGTCGGCAACGTGCTGCTGCCGGGTCTGGTGAAGCGCGACTTTGCGGACCGGGCCGCGCTGATGACAGGTTGCTACACCATGGCGCTCTGCGCCGGTGCTGCCAGCGCCGCCGGGCTGACGCTGCCGGCCGAGCATATGCTGGGCGGCTCTCTTTCCGGTGCGCTTGCCATCTGGGCCCTACCCGCCCTTGCCGTCGGACTGATCTGGCTTCCACAGGTGCTGCGCACCAAGAACACCGCCAAGCGTAGTGGCTTCCGTGTCGAAGGTCTCTGGCGCGACAGGCTCGCCTGGCAGGTGACGCTTTTCATGGGGCTGCAATCGGCTCTTGCCTACTGCGTCTTCGGCTGGCTGGTGCCGATTCTCCGCGAACGCGGCCTCGACGGCGTGACCGCCGGAGCGATCGTTTCCATGTCGGTCATGGTTCAGGCCGCGGCATGTCTGGTTGCGCCGCAGATCGCCGTGCGTGGCAAGGATCAGCGCATCATCAACGCTTCGCTCTGCATCATCGCCGTCGTTGCGCTGCTCGGCCTGCTGTTTGCGCCTCTCTGGACCGTCTGGTTCTGGGCGGCGCTGCAGGGCATCGGCCAGGGCGGGCTGATTGCCGTGGCGATGACCGCTATCGTGCTTCGCTCGCGCGATTCCCATGTCGCGGCCCATCTTTCCGGCATGGCGCAATGCGTCGGCTACCTGCTTGCCGCCATCGGCCCGCTTGTCGTCGGCATGATCCGCAGCTGGACGGGCAGTTTCGCCTGGTGCGCGGTGCTGTTTGTCATCCTTGGCCTTGGTGCTGCGATCAACGGCTGGAACGCCGGGCGGGCGCTGCATGTCAACGCAAGGACGATCGAGACGCCTTAGGCAGACCTTTGCTACTTGGCGGATCAGCTGCGCTCACCTGAGGGATGAGCTGCGCTCACCCTGGGATCACCATGTCTTGATGAGCCTTCGCGGCAGGCGATGGTAGGTTAGCTCCGGGCTGGACCAATCCGCCGGAGGAGATCATTTGCCGCTTCGCTCTCTCATGCTGACGATCGCGCTCGTCGCATCCCTTGCCGCCGCACCGGCATTGTCCCAGGAACGCCCGGGCGTGCTGAAGCTGCTGCCCGGCGATGCCGTGACCGAGCACCAAGCGACGATCGGCGGCCGCAAGCTGGACTATACGGCAACCGCGGGAACAATCGATCTCTTCGGCCAGGACGGCAACCAGACGGGGGCGATCTTCTACACCGCCTATATCGCCAAGAATGCGGGTACAAATCGTCCAATCACCTTTGCGTTCAACGGTGGACCCGGGGCAGCGTCCGCCTTTCTCCATCTCGGCCTCGTTGGCCCGCGCATCCTCGATTTCGGGCCTCAGGCGCGCGACGGCGCCAATGCCAAGCTTGCCGACAATCCGCAGAGCTGGCTCGACTTTACCGATCTTGTGCTGATCGATCCGATCGGCACCGGGTGGAGCCGGACGGCGAAGGCCGACGATGCCAAGGATTATTACAACGTAGGCTCGGACGCGCAGAGCATCGCCAAGGCGATCGCGCTTTACGTTGCCCATAACAACCGCTCTAATTCGCCGAAATACCTGCTCGGCGAAAGTTATGGCGGCTTCCGCGCGGCGCGGGTCGCGGGTGCTTTGCAGCAGAACCAGGGAATCATCGTTTCGGGCGCCGTCATGCTCTCGCCGCTCATCGAGGCGCAGCTGATGTTCAATGCCGACGAGTTCGCTTTGGGTGCCGCTCTGGAGCTTCCCTCGCTCGCAGCCGCCGACATGGACCGCCGCGGCGCCTTTTCGGAGGATGCGCAGCGTGAGGCGGAAAAATTCGCGCTCGGCGACTATCTGACGACGCTTGCCGGTCCGGAGCCAACCGGCGACACGGCAAAGGCGTTTTACGGCAAGATATCGGCGATAACCGGCATCCCGGAGGATGTCGTCACCCGCAACCGCGGCTTTCTGGGTGACGCCTATGCCAAGCATTCCGGCAAACCCGCCGGTGAGGTGATGAGCCCCTATGATGCGGCTTTCGCATCTCCCGATCCCTATCCCGAATCCGACTATGATCGCGGTGACGACGCCATCCTCGACGGGTTCACCCGCGCCTATGGCGGCGCGTTTTCCGGCTATGCCCGCAACGAGCTCGGCTTCAAGACGGAGATGACCTATTCGCTGCTCGACAGCGATATCAGCCGTCAATGGGAATGGGGCGGACGCGGTGGCGGATCGCGGCTGCAGGCCAGTATAACCGGCGATATCCGCCAGCTGCTGGCGTCAAACCCGTCCTTCCATCTGCTGATCGCGCATGGCTATAGCGATCTCGTCACGCCCTATGGCGTCAGCCGCTATGTCGTCGATCACCTGCCGCAAAGTCTCGCGAAAGACCGCGTCAAGCTGGATGTCTATCGCGGCGGCCACATGTTCTACACGAATGCCGAACAGCGGGCTGCCTTTACGGCCGATGCGAAGGCATTCTACGCGCTGAGCGGCACAGCGCAGCCCGCGGACTAGGCTCTGGTTGGCGCATGAGGGTTGCCGCAGTGCAGCACTGACCTAGATAGACCCCATGTCCTACCAAAAGCAGCCGCTTGTTATCGCGGAGCCGGATGCGGCTTCAGGCGCGGAGTCCATGCTTGCCGCACTTGCCGGAGCGCCGCACGAATGGGCGCTCTTTCTCGATATCGACGGCACCTTGCTCGATCTCGCAGATACGCCTGACGGCATCGAAGTCCCCACCGGTCTCCCGGGCCATCTCGATACTCTCTCGCAAAAACTTGGCGGCGCGCTGGCGCTGGTCACGGGCCGCGGCCTTGCCTACGCGGACAGCCTATTTGCACCGCTCCGCTTTCCGATCGCCGGGTTGCACGGCGCCGAACGTCGCGATGCCGATGGAACGCTCACGACCGCCGCGGCAACCGCGGCCTTTGGCGCCGTGAAGGCTGATCTCGCCGCCCAGACGGCCGGCTGGCCGGGCATCCTCATCGAGGACAAAGGTGCGGCGGTCGCCGCGCATTACCGTCAGGCGCCGGAGCGGGAAATCGATCTGGAGCCGCTGATGCAGCAGGCGCTCGACCGTGCCGGGCCCGGCTGGCACATCCAGCATGGCAAGATGGTGATCGAAATCCGTCCCTCTAGCGCCGACAAGGGACATGCCGTCGAAGCCTTCCTCGCACAGCTGCCCTTCAAAGGGCGGCGCGCCATCGCTATCGGCGACGACGTGACCGACGAGGCGATGTTCCGTGCCGTCAACCGGCTTGGCGGCTTGTCGATCCGCGTCGGCCCGCTTTCGCCTGCCAGCGAGGCGACAGCCTCGTTCCCGTCCGCTGCTGCCGTACGCGATGTGATCGCCCGGCTGGCGGCGTGAACCATTTCAGCATCTAAGACATTTCCTGAGAAAAGGACCCCTTCATGAGCCGTCTCGTCGTCGTATCCAATCGCGTCCCCGTTCCCGAGAAGGGCGGCATTGCGCCCGCCGGTGGGCTGGCGGTTGCGCTCAAGGCAGCGCTCGAAGAGCGCGGCGGCATCTGGATGGGCTGGTCGGGAAATTCCAGCGGCGCGCAGGAGCCGGAAAAGCTGAAGGAAATCCAGCAGGGTAATATCACCTACGCGCTGACCGATCTCACCGATACCGATGTCGAGGAGTATTACCACGGCTTCGCCAACCGCGTGCTCTGGCCGATCTGTCACTACCGGCTGGACCTCGCGGAGTACGGCCGCAAGGAGATGGCGGGCTATTTTCGCGTCAACCGCTTCTTCGCCCACCGGCTTGCGCCGCTGATCAAGCCCGATGACGTCATCTGGGTGCATGACTATCACCTGATTCCGCTGGCAGCCGAGCTGCGGCAGATGGGGTTGAAAAACAAGATCGGCTTCTTCCTGCACATCCCCTGGCCGCCGGCGGATGTGCTGTTCACCATGCCGGTCCACGAAGAGATCATGCGCGGGCTATCGCATTACGATCTCGTCGGCTTCCAGACCGACCATGACCTCGAGAATTTTGCGGGCTGCCTGCGCCGCGAGGGCATTGGCGACGAGCTGGGCGACGGCCGCTTCAGTTCGCATGGCCGGACCTTCAAGGGAGGCGCCTATTCGATCGGCATCGAGACGGCTGCCTTTGCCGAATTCGCCCGCAAATCGGCAACCCACAGCATGGTCAGGAAAGCACGCGAGAGCATCGAGGGCCGCAGCCTGATTATCGGCGTCGATCGCCTCGACTATTCCAAGGGACTGACGCAGCGCATCGACGCTTTCGAGCATTTCATCCTGACAAACCCGGCCCAGCAGGGCCGGGTGACCTATCTTCAGATCACGCCGAAATCGCGCTCCGAGGTGCCCGAATACGAGGCGATGCAGCGGACGGTTGCCGAGCAGGCCGGGCGGGTGAACGGCGCTCTCGGCTCCGTCGACTGGGTGCCGATCCGCTATATCAACCGTTCGGTCGGACGCCCCATTCTCGCTGGCCTGTACCGGCTCGGCAAAGCCGGTCTGGTGACGCCGCTACGCGACGGCATGAATCTCGTCGCCAAGGAATATGTGGCGGCGCAGGATCCGGAGGATCCGGGTGTTCTGGTGCTTTCCCGCTTTGCCGGCGCTGCTCGCCAGCTGAAAGGCGCCCTGCTGGTCAATCCCTATGACATCGAGGGCACAGCCAACGCGCTGGCGCGCGCGCTCAGCATGCCGCTGGAGGAGCGGCAGGAACGCTGGAAAGTGATGATGGATCAGCTCCTCGAATTCGACGTGTCGCGATGGTGCAGGGATTTCCTGACGGATCTGGCGCCTTAGGCTTCACGCGGTCGCGACTTCGGATTGCAGCCACGCAATAAGCCTTCCGGTCTCCTCCGTCATCTCTTTCGGCGGCACCAGCCAGTAGCCGCGGTCCGCGGCCTCGACCATCGGGCCGGCCGCGACCAGCATGCCCGATGCCAGCAGTGAATCGACCAGCCCCATCCAGCCGATCGCAACACCCTGTTCGCCGACAGCGGCCTGCACCACCAGCGAATAGGTGTTGAAGCTGATCTCGCCGGGCGCGGCAGCGGCATTGCGGCTGAAGGCGAACTCGTCAAGATAACTCGTCCAGTCGAACCAGGGCGGCGTCCCGCGGGCATCCAGATGCAAAAGGCGCGCAGCAGAGAGGCGCTCCGGCGTCCCGAGCGGACCGTGCCGCTCGGCAAAACCCGGCGAGCAGACCGGCACGACTTTTTCCGGCAGCAGCAAGATGCCATGTCCGCCAAGTTCGCGCCGGCTTCCGAAGACGATCGCAGCGTCGCTGGCGTCCGGCACGCCCTGTTCGACGAATTGGGTAGCGACGATCTGGATATCCATGCCGGGGTAGAGCTGGCGGAACCCATGCATGCGCGGGATCAGCCAGAGCGACGAGAAGGCATAGTCGGTGCGCAGCCGCACCGTCGATCGCTCCGCCTCGCTGCGAAAGCTGCGCGCAAGGACGTCCACGTCTCCGACGGTGCGGGCGGCGACATCGAAGAGCCTGCGGCCCTCAGCCGTCAATTCGACGCCACGATGACGCCGCTGCAGCAGGCTGACGTTCATCTGCTCTTCGAGGCGGCGGATCTGGTAGCTGACGGCCGGTTGCGTCAGGCCGAGAGCGCGAGCCGCCGCCGAAAGATTGCCGAGCCTGCCGATCTCAGCGAGAATGCGAAGCCATCCGAGATCCACCGGCCGCTCAGCCATAAAAAATCCTTTTGGCAAGCATCGAAAAATTTCAGCTTCACAAGGGTCGTGAGCCGTTGTTGAATAAAATGCTCGAATAGCAGGCGGAGCGCAACGGCCTTCGAAGACCGCGCTTGACCCTGCTCCACATCATCAGGACATGACAGCATGGCGCGCCCGAATATTCTCATCCTCATGGTCGACCAGTTCAACGGCACGCTGTTTCCGGATGGCCCCGCCGATTTCCTGCATGCGCCGCATCTGAAGGCGCTGGCCGAGCGCTCGGTACGCTTCGCCAATACTTATACGGCGAGCCCGCTCTGCGCTCCGGCGCGCGCCTCCTTCATGTCCGGCCAGCTGCCGAGCCGGACGCGCGTCTATGACAACGCCGCCGAATTCGCCTCCGATATTCCGACCTATGCCCATCACCTGCGGGCCGCCGGTTACCAGACTGCGCTGTCCGGCAAGATGCATTTCGTCGGCCCCGACCAGCTTCACGGTTTCGAGGAACGGCTGACGACCGATATCTATCCGGCAGATTTCGGCTGGACGCCTGACTATACCAAGCCCGGCGAGCGCATCGACTGGTGGTACCACAATCTCGGCTCGGTCACCGGCGCGGGCGTCGCCGAGATCACCAACCAGATGGAGTATGATGACGAGGTTGCCTACAACGCGACCCGCAAGCTTTACGACCTGTCACGCCGCCAGGACGACCGGCCCTGGTGCTTGACCGTCAGCTTCACGCATCCGCACGATCCCTATGTCGCCCGGCGCAAATTCTGGGATCTTTACGAGGATTGCCCGGCGCTCGACCCGGCCGTTGCGCCTTTGCCGTTCGAAGAGCTAGATCCGCATTCGCAGCGCCTGCTCGAAGCCTGCGACTACAAGGCGTTCGATATCACGCCCGAGCAGATCCGCCGCGCACGGCAGGGCTACTTCGCCAATATCTCCTATGTCGATGAGAAGATCGGCGAAATTCTCGACGTGCTTGATCGCAGCCGGATGGCAGACAACACCATCATCCTCTTCGTATCAGACCATGGCGACATGCTGGGTGACCGCGGCCTGTGGTTCAAGATGTGCTTCTTCGACGGCTCCGCCCGCGTGCCGCTGATGATCGCGGCGCCCGGCTGGAACCCGGCCAAGATCGACCGCCCGGTTTCGACGCTCGACGTGACGCCGACGCTCGCCGGTCTCGCCGGACTCGATATCTCGTCGCTGAAGAAATGGACTGACGGCGAGGACCTAGCGCCCCTGGCAACGGGAACCGGCAGCCGCAGCCCGGTGCCGATGGAATATGCCGCGGAAGGGTCGATCGCGCCGCTCGTCGGCATCCGCGACGGCCGTTTCAAGCTTTCGCTTTGCGTCAAGGATCCGGCGATGCTGTACGATCTTGACGCCGATCCACACGAGCTGAACAATCTCGCTGAGAACCCTGACTATGCTGAAGTCCTGGCGTCTCTGAAGGCGCAAGCCGATGCCCGCTGGAATCTTGAAACCTTCGACGCAGCCGTGCGTGAAAGCCAGGCCCGCCGCTGGGTGGTCTATGAAGCGCTGCGCAACGGCGCCTATTACCCTTGGGACTATCAGCCGCTGCAGAAGGCATCGGAACGCTACATGCGCAACCACATGGACCTCAACATTCTTGAAGAGAGCCAGAGGTATCCGCGCGGAGAGTGACCCTTCCGGCCTATTGCAGTGCCTTCGGCAGGGCCGCGGCCACCCGGCGTTCAGCCGGCCAAAGCAATGCGGCCATGAACAGACTGTAGAGCGTTGCGAGAATGATATAGCCGATGCGCGTGGCGAATGTTTCCGCCGCCGTACCGGGCAGCGGCGATATTCCCGATCCCAGCACCACGAGGAATATCGTCAATGCACCTGCAAACACCTTGGCGGAAGGCCGCGGCAACACCGCACGGCCAGCGAGTATCAGACTTACCGCGAGAATGCTGAGGAACATAAAAAACAGCGAGTGCCGCAGTGTGACGAAACCAAAGACCACACTCGCCGCAGCGCCACCGAATATGTTGACAAGGATGAGGCCGAAGGCCGCTCTTGCGCCCGCAAGGACATCCAGCTGCATCAGCATCGACGCTACGGTAATCGGTATGACCAGCGCTGTGGCGAAGCGATCATTTGTCAGGCAGATGGCGACAGCGCCCAGCAATATCGCTCCGCTTGCCAGCGCCCGGGGTATCGGTCTCTGGTGATGAATAGCGGGCGGCTGACCGCTGCCAGTAAGTCCGCGGTGGGGAAAGGCGGCGTGCGCTGCCCAGCCCCAGACGATACCCTCGACGATGCCCCCCACCAGCAGCGCGAGGATCGAACTGCCGAGGTCGTAGTGCAGCAATGTCAGAAGCGGCAGCATGACGGCCACGACGAGGATCATGAATGGCAGAGCGCCCGCCCTTCCCGTTGCCTGCGCGAGAAAGCAAAGGAAATAGATCGCGCCAAGGAAGGTGAGGATCACCGGTGGATGATCGGAGGTGACCGCCAGGAACATCTGCAGGCAGAGCCCTGTAAGCGTCACAATCAGCGCCATGCCGAGTGCCTTGCCGAATGGCATCGGCGTGCGATCCGTCAGCAGAAACTGGACGGCGAAGAGCGCGCCGAGAAACGGGATAGCGTCTCCAACGGCAACGGACCAAGTAAACGAGAGCGTGGCGGCGAATGCCACGCGAAGACCTTGCGAAGCCTCAGGCGAATGCCACCAGCGATGACCCGATACGGCGTCAGCTAACATAGGTCAGAACCGAGATGATGCGCATCCACAATGCGCCCAGCGCGTTGGTCACCGGATTGTCGCCGGTATAAATCACCACATTCGCCTGAGCGCCGTAGCGGATGCCCTTCGGCCGCTCGCCGTCGAGAATGAGCCGCACGGGGAAGCTCTGTGGCGTGCGGATCCAGCCGCTCTGATCCGATACTTTCGGCAGGCCCGTATTCGGATCGACATTGCCCTGAGCGACACCGAAACCGACGCTTTCGACATGAGCAGGAAACAGCTTTCCGGGCAGCGCATCGAACAGGATTTCCGCCTTGTTGCCGCTTGCGACATTCTCGAGGCTGTTCTCCTTGAAGTTGGCCGCTATCCAGATCGTGCCGGCGTCGATGAAGGTGATGGCGCTCTGTCCGGTGTTGACAAAGCCACCGACGGACAGCTGAAGATTGGTGACGACGCCATCGGCGGGCGCCAGGACGGTGGTGCGGAGCAGATCGAGTCTGGCCCGCTCCAGCGAAGCCAGAGCGTCCTGCAGCTGCGGGTTATCCTGGCCGGCCGGTCCGAGCTCTTTCTCGGCACTCGCAAGTTCTGCATCGGCCGCAGCTGCTCCAGCCTCCGCCTGCTGGAGCGTGGTCCGCGCCTGGTCCGCCCGTGTCTGCGCGATCACCCCGCGTTTCAGCAAGGCCTCCGAACGGTTGGCCTGTTCCAGCGCGTTGTCGCGTACGGCGCGCGCTTCGACGACTTTCGCCTGGGCGCCATCGAGCGCGGCGATGGAGGCGCCGATCGACTGGCCGACCTTGGCGAGCTGCGCCTCTGCTTGCGCCAGCGCCAGTTCGTACTGTTGCGGATCGATGCGAAACAGCATCTGACCCTTGGTGACCGGGCTGTTGTCGGAAACCGCGACATCCACCACCCGGCCGGAAACTTCAGGCGCGATGCCGACCACATAGGCGTTGACCGTCGCCTGCGACGTTATCGGCGTCCGGCGTTCCATGAAAACGGAAACCGCAAAGGCGAAGACAAGAAACACGAGGACGCAGACCGCGACCCGGCGCAACGGGTTTCGCGCACTCACCGGCGCGGCAACGTCCTGCACAGCTCTGTTGTCCTGCTGATCCATTCGCCCCTCCCGAAATCTCTGCGAGAATGATCAGCTGGTTTGGACGCCCTCAGCGGTGTTTACCGCGCGCGCGGTCCGGACAAACAGGGCGCGGATCTTGCCCCAGAAATTGCCGCCAAGAACGAAGATGCTGGCAATCAGCATGAGATCGCCGAGCAGCTGAAACTCCCAGCGGTTCGGGCGAAAATCCGGCCAGATGTTATCGACATAGGGTTCGAACAGCGCGGAAACGAGCGGCAAGCAGAACATCACGAGGCCAATGACATGGCGCAGCGGACTGACGATCTCGTCTTTCAGCGATGGCAGATAGCCGCCGAGGGTGCGCTTCAATTCCTGGAAGCCGGCTTTGCCCATCACCGCGATCATCACGACAAGGATGATCTTGTTGCCGACGAAGATGGCGCCCGTCAGCGCCGCGACGCGCGCCGGCGGCATTCCGGACATCGCCAGAACCGGGATTGCAATGACCAGCAGCAACATCAGCGCAAAGAGCGCAATGCCACATTTGAAACGCCAGCCGCCACTAGCAGGCAGATTCTCCAGCTCGATATTCGTGCTCACGTTCGCCAGCCCCCCATGGATGAACGATTTACGAATATCTAATGTACATTAGTATGATTGCGCAGTCATCCCAGCATTTCGGCGAGATCACGCTGCCTTGGCGACGTGATATTCCTTGATGGCATCCATCTTGATTGCCGGGAAACGCTCGGCTTCGTAACGAAGCGAGAAGCTGTCCTGCGCCAGGAAAACCGGATCGCCGTCGAGATCGCGGGCGATATCGCCGCGCTTGACGGTCAGGAACTTGTCGAGATCAGCGGCATTCTCCGACGAAACCCAACGGCACACCGAGAAGCGCGACATTTCGAAGGAAACAGGCAGGCCATATTCCTGCTGCAGGCGCTCCTTTAACACGTCGAGCTGCAGGGCGCCGACGACGCCGACGATCGCCGGTGAGCCATCCTCGGGCGAGAACAGCTGGACGACGCCTTCTTCGGCCATCTGCTGTAGCGCCTCCTTCAGCTTCTTCGCCTTCATCGCGTCCTCAAGACGCACGCGGCGGAGGATTTCCGGCGAGAAGTTCGGTACGCCCTGAAAGACCAGCGGCTCGCCTTCGGTCAGCGTATCGCCGATGCGCAGCGTGCCGTGGTTCGGGATACCGACGACATCGCCGGCATAGGCGGTATCGGCCAGCTGGCGCTGCGAGGCGAAGAAGAACTGCGGCGCGGTGAGGCCGAGCTGTTTGCCGGTGCGGGCGAGACGCGCCTTCATGCCGCGTTCCAGCTTGCCGGAGCAGATGCGGGCGAAGGCGATGCGGTCGCGGTGGTTCGGGTCCATGTTCGCCTGGATCTTGAAGACGAAGGCGGTCATCTTGTCTTCGTTGGCATGAACGGTACGGATATCGGCCACCTGGTCACGCGGCGGCGGCGCAAAATCGGCAAGCGCGTTGATCAGATCGCGCACACCCAGATTGCGCAGCGCCGAACCGAAAAAGACCGGCGTCATATGGCCTTCCAGAAATGCCTGGCGATCAAAGGGGCGGCACGCCTCCTTGGCGAGGTCGACCTCGTCGATGAAAGCCGCGCGTTCGTTTTCCGGAAGGCGATCGGCCACGGCCTGCGGGCCATTGACCACGATCGCATCTTCCTTGTCCGATCCGCGCGCCCGGTTTGCGGCGAGGTGGTAAGTGCCGCAGAAGCTCTTCGAGCGGCCGATCGGCCAAGTGACCGGGGCGGTATCCAGTGCCAGCTTTTCCTCGACCTCATCGAGAATTTCGAAGACATCGCGGCTTTCACGGTCCATCTTGTTGATGAAGGTGATGATCGGGATGTCGCGCATGCGGCAAACTTCGAAGAGCTTCAGCGTCCGTGGCTCAATGCCCTTGGCGGCATCGATGACCATGATGGCGGCATCCACCGCCGTAAGGGTGCGGTAGGTATCGTCGGCGAAGTCTTCGTGACCGGGCGTATCGAGAATGTTGAAGACCTTGTCGGCATACTCGAAGGTCATCACCGAAGTGACGACCGAAATGCCGCGCTCGCGCTCGATCTTCATCCAGTCGGAACGCGTCTGGATGCGGTCCTTCTTCGCCTTGACTTCACCGGCGAGCTGAATGGCGCCGCCGAACAGCAGCAGTTTTTCGGTCAGCGTCGTCTTGCCCGCGTCCGGGTGCGCGATAATAGCGAATGTGCGGCGGCGGGAGACCGCCTCGGCGAGTGTTTCGGCCATCGTGTGAATCCTGTGGAATTGCGGGCTATCTAGCGATTTAGGCCGGGCTTTGCAATTGACCTTCGGCGGCCGGACGCAAACTAATGCCCGCATGAACATTCAAAACGACCTCCGCCCGAAGCTCAATCTCGTCCGCCTCGCCAATGGCGAAGGGCTGGACCTGCCCTCCTACGAAACGTCAGGGGCTGCCGGGATGGACCTGCGCGCCGCTGTCGATGACGGCGCACCACTGGTGCTCGCCCCGGGCAAGCGTGCCCTGGTTCCGACGGGTTTCATCTTCGAGATACCTGAAGGTTTCGAGGCGCAGATCCGCCCGCGCTCCGGCCTCGCCTTCAAGAACGGCATCACCTGCCTCAACACACCCGGCACCATCGACAGCGATTACCGCGGCGAGGTGAAGGTGCTTTTGATCAATCTCGGCGAGGAGCCTTTCGAGATCAGCCGCGGCATGCGGATCGCCCAGATGATCATTGCGCCGATGACCCAGGTACGCGTTGCCGAGATCACCGAGACGAGCACAACCGCACGCGGCGCCGGTGGTTTCGGCTCCACCGGCGTATGAGCGCAGCGCCTGACACGACAGGTCTGACCTTCCGGCAGGACTATTTTGCCGACCACGCCGCCTGGCGGGCGCTGGTTTCGCTTCTCCAAGACACATTCGGCATCGATATCGGCCCATTGATGGAGCTCGGCGGGCCTGATCCATCCAGCATGCCCTTCGGCTGGTTTGCCGAAGACGGGACGCTGGCCGCCAATCTTTCGGCCTTCGCCATGCCTATCGTCGTCAATGACCGCCGGATCAATGCAGCCGGCCTGCAATCCGGTGCAGTGCGGCCGCCCTGGCGCGGTCGCGGGCTGTATCGCGATGTGACGAAGAAGGCACTCGATTGGTGCTCGGTTCAGGGCTTCGAGGCCATCGTGCTCTATACGGACAAGCCTGCGCTCTATGAGCCCTACGGCTTCCGGACATTGCCGATGCACAGCTTCGAGAGTGATGCGCCGAAACCGGATGGCGCCGCTGACGCAAGGACGCTCGATCCCAGGCTCGCCGCTGATCTCGCCCTGCTCCAGGATCTGCTGGCGCGGCGGGAGCCGGTGTCCGACACATTGGCCGTCGCCGGCAGCCCGGCGATGTTTCTGATCAATACGCAGCTCGATCCCGATGTGCGGCTGACATTCATCGAGAAGCTCAATGTGGTCATTGCCTGGAAGCTCGATGGCGAGCGCTTTATTTTGCTCGATGTGCTCGCGTCCTCGATCCCTTCCCTCGCTGCCATTCTCGGCGGGCTCGGCATCAAGCCTTCACGCGCCGAAATCCTGTTCAGGCCCGATAAGCTTGGCTGGAACGGCGCGCCGCTGCCGTCTTCTTCATACGGGACGCATTTCATGATCCGCGGACTGGACGGCCTCGATCTGCAGGGCCCCGCCATGCTCTCGCCGATGGCGGATTTCTGATTAAACCGGCGGCAGGCGGCGCTTGACCGGCGACGACTTGATCATCGACGTGTTGGTTTCGGCGCGCTCCGCAATCTTGTCGAGGATGCCATCCAGCTCTCCCATTGAGCGCACGACGAGGCGGGCGATGAAGCAGTCGTCGCCCGTCACCTTGTCGCATTCGATGAATTCAGGGGTTTCCTGGATCAGCTTCTCGACGATATGCAGCTGCCCCGGCAACGGGCGGACGCGGACGATCGCCTGCAGCGGATAGCCGAGTGCCGCCGGATCGATATCGATGGTGAAAGCCCTGACGATGCCGCGTTCCTCCAGCCGGCGCAGCCGCTCGGCGGCACTCGGCGAAGACATACCGGCGGCCTGCGCGAGCTCCTTCAGCGAGAGGCGTGCATTGACGGCGAGCGCATCCAGCAGCTTCTGGTCCGGTTCGTCGATTCTGTCGGAATTAGCCACAAAGCTCCTTTCACCTAAAATTATTAGGCAAGACGCTTCCATTCTGTTTTACACGATATAGAGACGGCAGCGTTTGCGCAATAATCTGCGCCTTGATCAAGGGAGAATTGCGATGCAGAGCGAGATCAGGCGGGGAAGCGCGGAAATGACGGCGGCAATGCTGATTTCGGGCAGCATCGGCTGGTTCGTTATCATGTCAGGGCAGCCGGTTGGCAATGTCGTATTCTGGCGCTGCCTGTTCGGGGCCATTAGCCTGCTTGTCATCTGCGCGGTGCTCGGGCTTCTCAATCCTCGCCTGCTGTCGCTGAAGAGTTTTGGCATCGCCGTTTTCGGCGGCGTCGCCATCGTGCTGAACTGGCTGATGCTTTTTGCTTCCTATTCGCATGCGTCGATTTCGATCGCCACCACTGTTTACAATACCCAGCCGTTCATGCTGCTGGCGCTGGGAGCGGCCTTTCTCGGCGAGAAGATCACCGGCACGAAGCTGTTCTGGCTCGGGCTCGCCTTCGCGGGCATGGAGACGATCGTCGAGGCCAAGCCGGATAGCGGCGCGATCAGCGGCAGCTACGGCATGGGGATCGCGCTGGCGCTCGGCGCCGCCTTCTTCTACGCGCTGGCGGCACTGGCTGCCAAATGGCTGAAAGGCACGCCGCCGCATCTGATCGCCCTCATCCAGGTTTCGACCGGCATTATTATGCTGGCGCCCTTCGCCGATTTTTCCGCCATGCCTACGGCGGCGGGGACTTGGTCGCTGCTGGTGACCATCGGTGTCGTCCACACCGGGTTGATGTATGTGCTGCTCTATGGCGCGATCCAGAAGCTGCCGACGCATCTCACCGGTGCGCTGTCCTTCATCTATCCGATTGCCGCAATCGCGGTTGATCGCATCGCCTTCGGCCACGCGCTGCAGCCCCTGCAGGTGGTAGGAGCGGCGATCATACTGCTTGCCGCTGCGGGCATGAATCTCGGCTGGACGCCGGGGCGCTTTCTGCGCGTGGTCAGAAGCTGACCTCGGCGGCCTTTGACAATCCGACGCCGTGAGAGCCGGCACCGAATCCCCAGAGAACCATGTTGTGATGCGCGATGATCTGCTCGAAGCCAAGTGCTCCGATATCGCCGCTCATGTGACCGTCCGTGATTAACGTCACATCGAAGCCGAGGGAGACGGCGCGGCGAACCGATGTGTCGATGCAAAAGGGCGTGACGCAGCCGCCGATGACGAGATGGGTAATACCGCGCTTGCGCAGCTCAGCTTCCAGTGGCGTCTCGAAGAAGGCATCGCAAGCCTGCTTGTTGATCAGCAGCTCGCCAGGCGCAGGCACCACTTCCGCCCTGATTTCCCAACCCTTGCTGCCCTTGGCGATCGGATCGCCTTCGGCTTCGTCATGCTGGACGATGATAACAGGGACAGCTTCCGATCGCGCTTTTGCGAGCACGGCTGCGAGCCGCCTGGTCACCGCATCGTAGGCTTCCTGGATCGCCGGTGCACGCTCTTTCGCACCCATGCCTTCCAGCACGGCATTCTGCACGTCGATCAGCAGCAAGGCCTTGGACATTTCATCCCCCATGACGTCATTTTCGAAGTCGCTTGAAAGCCATTTCGCACAGACGTAAATAGGCGGCAATCAGGGAGAGACAAATGACGATTGCAGCGCTCATTGCCTATAGCGGCGCACTGTTCATTGCAGCAGCCATTCCGGGACCGGGTATCACGGCGATCGTGGCGCGGGCGCTTGGCTCGAACTTCCGCGAGACCTTCTTCATGGGTCTCGGCCTGGTGCTGGGTGACATGACATATCTGACGGCGGTCATCCTCGGCCTCGCCTTCGTGGCGCAGGCCTTCACCGAGATCTTCCTGGTCATCAAGTTCGCAGGCGTGATCTATCTCTGCTACATCGCCTACAAGCTCTGGACATCGGGGCTTCTGCCGCAGGATATCGCCGCGCGCAAATCGAGCAGCATGGGCATGTCTTTTCTTTCGGGCCTGCTCGTAACCCTCGGCAATCCGAAAACGATGCTCTTCTATGTGGCATTGGTGCCGACGCTGATCGATATCCACACCATCGGCCTGCGCGAGTATGGCCTGCTGCTGGCCGCGACCTTTATCGTTCTGCTGACGGTGCTGATCCCCTATATGCTGCTGGCAACCCGTGCCCGCAGCATGCTGAAGCAGCCGCGCGCATTGCAGGCCTTGAACCGGACGGCGGCCGGCATTCTGGCGGGCACCGCAGCCTTTATCGCCACCCGCGCGGCCTGAAAAATTCATCCGTCAAACGGCGGTTTTCAAAGGATTTTTTCTCTGGCTTGCCACTCCCGCGCGTGAGGGCGGTCTGGTCTGGCGCCCGCTTTGACCCTATTCTCTGAGCAACACATTTCAAGGGAGAGCACTCATGTCGAAAAAACCGGGCCGCGGCCGCATCTACTCGTCGATCACCGAAACCATCGGCGATACGCCGATTGTGCGCCTCGACAAGCTTGCCAAGGAAAAGGGCGTGAAGGCCAACCTGCTGGCAAAGCTCGAGTTCTTCAACCCGATCGCCTCGGTCAAAGACCGTATCGGTGTGGCGATGATCGAGAGCCTGGAAGCACAGGGCAAGATCTCGCCCGGCAAGACGACGCTGATCGAGCCGACCTCCGGCAATACCGGTATCGCGCTTGCTTTTGCCGCCGCCGCCAAGGGCTACAAGCTGATCCTGACGATGCCGGAAACCATGTCCGTCGAGCGCCGCAAGATGCTGGCGCTGCTTGGCGCCGAGCTGGTGCTGACCGAGGGGCCGAAGGGGATGAAGGGCGCGATCGCCAAGGCCGAGGAACTGGCCTCGACTCTGCCTGACGCCATCATTCCGCAGCAGTTCGAAAACCCGGCCAACCCGGAAATCCATCGCAAGACGACGGCAGAGGAAATCTGGAATGATACCGATGGCGCCGTCGACATCTTCGTTTCCGGCATCGGCACCGGCGGCACGATTACCGGCGCTGGACAGGTGCTGAAGTCGAAGAAGCCCGGCATCAAGGTCATCGCTGTCGAGCCGGAAGAATCGCCCGTGCTTTCGGGCGGCCAGCCCGGACCGCACAAGATCCAGGGCATCGGCGCCGGCTTTGCGCCCGCCATTCTCGACACCAAGATCTACGACGAGGTCGTCACCATCAATAGCGCATTGGCCATGGAAACCGCCCGTCTGGTCGCCAGGCTCGAAGGCGTGCCGGTCGGCATTTCGTCCGGTGCTGCGCTCGCAGCCGCCATCAAGGTCGGCAGCCGCGAAGAAAATGCCGGCAAGACCATCGTGGTGATTATCCCGTCCTTTGCCGAGCGCTATCTCTCGACGGCGCTATTTGATGGGCTCGGGAGCTGATCAGCGAATAGCGAATAGCGAAGCTTGCTCGGCCCTAAGTGCTCAAGCAAGCTTTTCTTTTTCTATTCGCTACTCACTATTCGCTTCCCTTCGTGCTGCAGCCGTCAGCCGCTCGCCTGCGATCCTATAGGAGATCGCTTCAGCCAGATGGATACGGCCAACCGTTGTCTTTCCATCGAGATCGGCCAGCGTGCGCGCGACTTTCAGAACGCGATGATAGCCGCGGGCGGAGAAGCGCATCTTCTCGGCCGCATCCCGCAACAGCTGCAAGCCGCCGGCATCCGGCTCGGCGTATTTCTCGATGAGCGCCGTCGAGCAGCGCGCGTTGGTGACGATGCCGCCGAGACCTGCAGCGATGAACCTGTCGGCCTGCAAGTCTCGCGCCCGCGCAACGCGGGCCGCCACCGTGCCGCTCGCCTCAGCCGGCATCGGCCGGATGAGGTCGGTGGCGGAGACGGCAGGCACGTCGATGCGGATATCAATGCGATCCATCAGCGGGCCGGAGATCCGCCCCTGATAGTCGGACTGGCAGCGCGGCCCGCGGGCGCAGCTGTGGCCGGGCTCTCCAGCCATGCCGCAACGGCAGGGGTTCATGGCGGCGACAAGCTGGATACTGGCCGGATAGGAAACACGGTGATTGGCGCGGGCGATGATGCATTCGCCGGTTTCCAGCGGCTGACGCAATGCATCGAGCGCCTGCGGCGAGAATTCCGGAAACTCATCGAGAAAGAGGACGCCGTGATGGGCAAGCGACGCCTCACCGGGCCTCGCCCGCAGACCGCCGCCGACCATGGCGGCCATGGTCGCTGAGTGGTGCGGGGTGCGGAATGGACGGCGATCGGAAAGCTTGCCGCCGGAGAGCTGCCCGGCGATCGAGTGAATCATCGAGACCTCGAGTAGCTCGGCAGCCGAAAGCGGCGGCAGGATCGACGGCAGCCGCGCGGCGAGCATCGATTTTCCCGAACCGGGAGGCCCAACCATCAGCAGATTATGATTCCCGGCAGCGGCGACCTCGAGCGCGCGCTTGGCGCTTTCCTGACCCTTGATATCGGCAAGATCGGGCAGGTTGGCGGCGTTGGCGCGGATCGACGGCTCGGGGCGCGACAGGACCTGCGTGCCGCGGAAATGATTGGCGAGCGCGATCAGGCTTCTCGGCGCCAGAATATCGAGGCCGGCCCCGGCCCATGCCGCTTCCGGGCCACTGTCGGCCGGGCAGATCAGGCCTTTGCCAAGGCCGTTGGCACCGATCGCCGCCGGAAGCGCACCGGCAACGGGAGCAATCGTGCCATCCAGATTGAGTTCGCCGAGCACGACATAATCCGCCAGCGCATCGCCCGGAATGGCGCCGAGCGCCGCCATCAGGCCGAGCGCGATCGGCAGATCGAAATGCGAGCCTTCCTTTGGAAGATCGGCGGGTGCCAGATTGACGGTGACCCGCTTGGCCGGAAGCGCCAGCCCCAACGCATGAAGGGCCGCCTGAACCCGCTCGCGGCTTTCCGCTACGGCCTTGTCGGGAAGACCGACGATCTGCATGCCGACCTTGCCCGGAGCGACCATCACCTGGACCTCGACCGGCACGCCCTCAATGCCCTGAAATGCAACCGTACTGACGCGCGCGACCATGCCCCCTGCCCCCGCAACCAACTACATCGCGTTTTACGACCCATCATGGCCGTCAATTGCAATCTGGCATGGAAAACAGAATAAAACAAGAACAATAAACGAACAGATTCCCGCAACCGCTGCGTTCAGGTTGCAGCGGGTTGTATCGGGCCGTCAAAATGAGAACAAAACACCCGTTTTAGGGACGCTTGCGCTCGATGGCATCCCAGAGAAGACTGGCAATATCGGCGCCGCCGAACTTGGCGACTTCGCGTAAGCCGGTCGGAGAGGTAACGTTGATCTCCGTCATGTAGTCACCGATGACGTCGATGCCGACGAGCAGGAACCCGCGCTGCTTCAGAGCCGGGCCGATGCGCTTGCAGATTTCCTTCTCGCGCGCGGTCAGCTCGGTCGCCTCGGCGCGGCCGCCGACATGCATGTTTGAGCGGCTGTCATGCTCGGCCGGAACGCGGTTGATGGCGCCGACAGGCTCGCCATCGACAAGGATGATCCGCTTGTCGCCCTTGCGCACGTCCGGCAGGTATTGCTGAGCGATGAAGGGCTCGCGGAACAGCTGGCCGAACATTTCGAGCAGCGAGGAGAGGTTGCGGTCGTCCTTGGTCGAATGGAAGACACCGGCGCCGCCATTGCCGTAGAGCGGCTTGAGGATGATATCGCCCATTTCATCGCGGAAGCGGCGGATTTCAGCGGCATCCTTGGTGATCAGCGTCTTCGGCATCAGATCGGCGAATTCGGTGACGAAAATCTTTTCCGGCGAGTTGCGCACCCAGGCCGGATCGTTGACGACGAGCGTCTTCGGGTGGATGCGCTCAAGCAGATGCGTGGAGGTGATATAGGCCATGTCGAAGGGCGGATCCTGACGCAGCAGGACGACATCCATGGTCGAGAGATCGATGCGCTCGGGCACGCCGAGCTCGAAATGGTCGCCCTTGACGTCGCGCAGGATCATAGGCTCGACCGAGGCAAAGACCTGGCCATCGCGGAAACTCAGACGATCCGGCGTGTAGTGAAAGAGCTTGTAGCCCCGGGTCTGTGCCTCGAGACTCATGGCGAAGGTGGAATCGCCTGCGATGTTGATGCCCGAAACATGGTCCATCTGGACCGCTACGTTCTTGATCTTGGCCATTTCCGTCCCTCACTGAATGCCGGACAGATGTAGGTCGCAAGACGGCCGAACGCAACGGCCAATCAATGGCTTCGTGATATCGCGATCAAGGTTTCTTCAGGCCGCGAGGCCCTGCTGTCCGGTGTTGCGCAGCATGTTGCGGAGGCGGTAGGCGAGCGCCACCGGCTTCGGGAAAGGCTTGCGCAGGAAGGCAACCTTGCGGACGTAATTGTCGACCCGCCAGCTGGCCCAGGTGCCGCCGGCAAAGAAGGCGACGTCGCCGGCGCGGAGTGTGCGCTCGGTGCCGTCTTCGGCGGTGATATGGACCTCTCCTTCGATGATCATCACCGTCTCGTCCCAGCCGAAGAACCAACGGAATTCACCGGCGGTGCAATCCCAGATTGCCGTCAGCGAAGCTTCGTCGTGGCCGCGCGAGTGCTCGGCGGTGCGGGCCTGCGGGTCACCGCTGACCACCCAGTCAGGGTTGATCGGCGTCGACTTCATCGGCAGATGGTCGCTCGAATGCGCGATGAAGGATTTGCCGCGCGGCATCGCCACAGCATACGGCACCGTGCGCGCAGCCATTGCAACCGCACTTGCAAGCATAAGCTTCCAGGCCATGAAACACCCCGTTTGCTACCCCAATGTTCGCGGAATAACAGACAAGTCGTAAGAGAGGCGTTCAAGCAGCCGCTAAAATTTTAACGGATCCTGACGAAGCCTACTGGACTGGCTCGGCGGCGACCGGCGCGCTTGTGCTGGCCGCAACGCCGGCACCGATCCGCTTGCCGCTATCGACTGCGAAGAAGTGAAGCTTTTCGGGAGCGATGACGAAGCGCATTTCATCGGCGATCGGCGTTTCCGGCGAGACGACCGCAGTCAGCTGCTGATCGCCGAGCATACCGTGGACGAGGCGCTGCGAGCCCAGTTCCTCGACATATTCGACGGCGAGCGGCATCGCATATTCGTCTGCCCGTGCGAGACGCAGGTCCTCGGCGCGCATGCCGATGGTAACGGGACCGGAGGCCGGAGCGTTGCCTGCGAGGTCGATCAGGCTCGGGCCGATCGCCAGCTTGTCGCCATGCAGTTCGGCCTTCAGGAGGTTCATGGCCGGTGAGCCGATGAAGCTGGCGACGAAGGTGGAGGCCGGGGTGTGGTAGACGTCGAGCGGCGCGCCGATCTGTTCGATCTCGCCGCCATTCAGGACGACGAGGCGGTCCGCCAGCGTCATCGCTTCCAGCTGGTCGTGGGTAACATAGATCGAGGTGGTGCCGAGGCGGCGCTGCAGACGCTTGATTTCGCCGCGCATCGAGACGCGCAGCTTGGCATCGAGGTTTGACAGCGGCTCGTCGAAGAGGAAGACGGCCGGCTTGCGAACAATGGCGCGGCCCATGGCGACGCGCTGGCGCTGACCGCCCGAGAGGGCTTTCGGCTTGCGCTCCAGATATTGCTCGATCTGCAGCATGCGGGCGGCTTCGGCGACGCGGGCGTCGATTTCCGCCCGAGGCGTCTTGCGGTTCTTCAGGCCATATTCGAGGTTCTGGCGGACCGACATATGCGGGTAAAGTGCATAGTTCTGAAACACCATGGCGATGTCGCGATCGGCCGGCTCCACGTTGTTGACGACGCGGTTGCCGATCTTCACCTGTCCCTCGGAAATGCTCTCAAGACCGGCGATCATGCGCAGCAGGGTGGACTTGCCGCAGCCGGACGGTCCGACGAGGACGATGAACTCGCCGTCCCTGATGTTGATGCCGACACCCGAGACAGCCTTGACGCCGCCCTGATAGATCTTGCCGACGCCTTCTACATCGATAGAGGCCATTGTCATTTCTCCGTTTCGACCAGGCCTTTGACGAAAAGGCGCTGCATGACGATGATGATGAGAACCGGCGGCAGGGCGGCGAGGATGACGCCTGCCATCACGAGGTTCCATTGGGTGTCGCCGTCCAGTACCGAAGCCAGACGCTTGATGCCCATGACCGCCGTGTAATAGCCGGGATCGGTGGTGATCAGCATCGGCCAGAGATACTGGTTCCAGCCATAGATGAAGAGGATGATGAACAGCGCCGCGATATTGGTACGCGACAGCGGCAGCAAGATATCGCGGAAGAATTTCATGGCGCCTGCGCCATCGACTCGGGCCGCCTCCATCAGCTCTTCCGGGATGGTCAGGAAGAACTGGCGGAACAGGAAGGTCGCGGTCGCCGAGGCGATCAGCGGGATGACGAGGCCCGGATAGGAATTCAGCATGCCGAGATCGGCGACCACCTTGTAGGTCGGCAGGATGCGGACCTCGACCGGCAGCATCAGCGTCAGGAAGATGATCCAGAAGGCCACCATGCGCAGCGGAAAGCGGAAATAGACGATGGCGAAGGCGGAGATGATCGAGATGGCGATCTTGCCGACGGCGATCATGACAGCCATCAGCAGGCTGTTTGCCAGCATCAGCGCGAAAGGCGGCGCACCGGCCACAGAATTGCCGGCGCTGAGCAGCTGGTCGAAATTGGTGATCAGCTGATCGCCTGGAAGCAGTGGCATGAGTCCGCTCATGAAGTCGGTCGGACCGTGGGTGGCGGCGATGAAGGCGAGGTAGACGGGGAAGACCACCGTGACGACGCCGACAATCAGGATCAAGTGCGTGAGGAAGTTCAGAAAGGGACGGTTCTCGATCATCGCACGGGCCTCAATACTGGACTTTTTTCTCGATCCAGCGGAACTGGATGACGGTCAGGGCGACAACGATCAGCATCAACACCACCGACTGCGCCGCTGAAGGGCCGAGGTTCAGGCCGACGAAACCGTCGGCATAGACCTTGTAGACGAGCGTATTCGTCGACTGCGACGGGCCGCCTGACGTCGTGGAATCGACGATCGGGAAGGTGTCGAACAGCGCGTAGGTGACGTTGATGACTGCCAGGAAGAAGGTGGTCGGCGAAATCAGCGGGAAGACCACCGTCCAGAACCGTTTGAACGGTCCTGCGCCATCGATCGACGCGGCCTCGATCACCGACTGCGGGACGGATTGGAGGCCAGCGACGAAGAACAGGAAATTGTAGGAAATCTGCTTCCAGGCCGAGGCGATGACGATGAGGATCATCGCGTCATTGCCGTCGAGGCGGTGGTTCCAGTCATAGCCGAACTGGCGAAGGATATAGGGCAGGATGCCGATGCTGGGGTTGAACATGAACCACCAGAGCAGGCCGGCGGCCGCTGGCGCCACGGCATAGGGCCAGACGAGCAGCGTCGTATAGATGCGGCCGCTCTTCAGAACGCGATTGACGCAGACGGCAAAGAGCAGCGACAGGCCCATCGACAGCACGGTGACGGAGACCGAGAAGATCAGCGTCACCCACAGCGCGTTCATATAGTCGGCGCTGCCGAAGAGCTTGGTGTAATTGGCGAACCAGACAAAGGTGGTCTTCATGCCGAAAGGGTCTTCGCGCAGGAAGGACTGCCGGAAGGCCTGAAAGGCCGGCCAGATGAAGAAGACCAGGGTGACTGCGAGCTGCGGCGCCAGAAGAAAATATGGCAGGACGCGGTTCGAGAAGATTGTGCGCTTTGTCTGCATGGCTCGCCCGATATGGAAAGGCCCTCCCCGGACTGGGGAGGGCTCAGCTTCTGCTTCGAAAGCTTAGTTCGAGTTGGCGGCTTCGAATTCGCGCAGGATGGCATTGCCTTCCTTGACGGCTTCGTCGAGCGCCTGCTGGGCGGTCTGCTTGCCCGACAGCACGGTTTCGAACTGCTGGTCGATGACGTCGCGGATCTGGGTCAGGTTGCCGAAACGAACGCCCTTGGAGTTTTCGGACGGCGTGCCGCGCAGGATCTGCTTCAGGCCAACGTCGGAGCCCGGGTTCTTGTCGTAATAACCCTGCGACTTGCCGAGATCGTAGGCAGCATTGGTGATCGGCAGATAGCCCGAGAACTGGTGCCAATCAGCCTGAACTTCCGGCTGGCTGAGGTAGGTGTAGAACTTGGCAACACCCTTGTAGACTTCAGGCTTCTGGCCGTTCAGCGTCCAGAGCGTTGCGCCACCGATGATCGAGTTCTTCGGATCCTTGGTGACGTCATCATAGTAAGGCAGCGTCGAGAAGCCGACCTGGAAGGCCTTGGCGTTGTTGATCACGCCAGCGCGCGAGCCCGAGGAGCCCATGTAGATGGCGCATTCCTGCGAGTAGAACTTCGGAGCGGCATCGGGGCCGCCGCCCGGACCACCGTACTGGAAGTAACCGGCATCCTGCCACTTCTTCAGATCGCTCCAGAGACGAGCCTGGTTCGGGCCATTGAAGCTCAGCTCAGCCTTGGTGCCGCCAAAGCCGTTCTGCAGCGTGCCGTAGGGCAGGTCGTGGATGGCCGAGAAGTTTTCGAGGCCGAGCCAGGTCGCAGCATAGGTGATGGTGAAGCCGCACTTGGCAGCGCCGGAGTCGACGATCTTCTTCGAGAATTCAGCCAGTTCAGCATAGGTCTTTGGGGCGACTTCCGGATCGAGGCCAGCCTTCTTGAAGACGTCCTTGTTGTAATAGAGGATCGGCGTCGAGGAGTTGAACGGGAAGGACAGGATATTCCCTTCCGGATCGGAGTAGTAGCCGACGACCGGCGCGATGAACTTCGACGGGGCCCAAGGCTCGCCCTCGTCAGCCATCAGCTTGTAAACCGGATAGACGGCGCCCTTGGCGGCCATCATCGTGCCGGTGCCGACTTCGAAGACCTGAACGATAGCCGGCTGCTGACCTGCGCGGAAAGCGGCGATAGCGGCAGTCAGGGTCTCGGGATAGGTGCCCTTGAAAACCGGGGTCACGTGATATTCGGTCTGGCTGTCGTTGAACTTCTGAACGATCTGCTCGAGCTTCTGGCCGAGTTCGCCACCCATGGCGTGCCACCAGGTGATCTCGGTTGCGGCGAACGATGCCGACGAAGACAATACGACCGCGGCAGCGGCCAGAGAAAACGTCTTGAACATGGATAAATCCTCTCCACCAATTGTTGGGGTGAGGAAGCCAATAGAGGCCTTACGTGACGCCTCCTTTACATTTGCATGACAGAAAAATTACAAAGCGTGACTGCCTGCACGCCTATGCAATGGCGCTAGAAGGCATTTGGGAAATGCCGGGGCAAGCGGCCGGGCAACACGGCCACGATGTCGTAACGCTGCGATAGAAGGTGATTGGCCGGCTGGCGGGCAAGCCAGAGGTCGCTGGCATCACGGATGCGTTTCTGAGCCGCATAAGAAACAGCGTCCACCGCGCCACGCTCATCCCGCCGGGCTTTGACCTCGACGAAAATGGCGAGATCGCCCTTTCGGGCGATGATATCGATCTCGCCCAACTTGGTGCGATAGCGGAAGGCGGCGATGCGATAGCCTTTCAAGATCAGAAAGAGTGCGGCCGCATATTCCGAGAACTGGCCCCGGCG
Source organism: Hyphomicrobiales bacterium (assembly GCA_900465675.1). Lineage (GTDB taxonomy): Bacteria > Pseudomonadota > Alphaproteobacteria > Rhizobiales > Rhizobiaceae > Rhizobium. The sequence goes on from UBJR01000002.1 coordinate 206,650, forward strand.
CAGCGCCTTCTGCCTGTCCGCGCGAAGGCCGCTACCGCTCATCAGCCTTCATTTCCAGCAAGCGCTGATAAAGCTCCTTGCGGGGCAGGCCCGTCAGCTTTGCGGCCTCGGCTGCCGCCTTGGCTGTCGGCATCGTGCCCGAGAGATCGGCGAGGATCGCATCGACATCGGCCGCATCTGCCGGCTTCTCGGCGGCCGGTGCGACCACGAGAACGATCTCGCCCTTCACATTGTCGTTCTCGGCGTAGTGGGCAGCAAGTTCCGCGAGCGTGCCGCGGCGGAACTCCTCATAGGTCTTGGTCAGCTCGCGACAAACCGAGGCAAGGCGCTCACCGCCCAGGACATCGGCGGCAGCCGCCAGCGTCGCGCCGATACGATGCGGGGATTCGAAGAATAGCAGCGTCGCTGGCGTGGTTGCGAATTCGCCCAACCGGTCGCGGCGCGCCTTGTCCTTGACCGGCAGAAAACCGGCAAAAAGAAAGGCTTCGTTAGGCAGACCGGAACCGACGAGGGCCGCGAGAGGCGCCGAAGCACCCGGGATAGGAACAACCTTGTAACCGGTCTCGATGGCTGTCTGCGCCAGACGGTAGCCCGGATCGGAAACCAGTGGCGTTCCGGCATCCGAGACCAGCGCGACCGATTTTCCGGCCTCGATCGCCTGCATCAGACGCGGACCGGCCTCGTCTGCATTGTATTCGTGATAGGAAAAGGGCCGGTTCTGGATGCCGTAGCGGTCGAGAAGCACGCGCGTCACGCGCGTGTCCTCGCAGGCGAGCACATCGGCTCCCGCCAGCGTTTCCAGCGCGCGAAGCGTGATGTCACCGAGATTGCCGATCGGCGTTGCGACCAGATACAGCGCCGCTTCGAGCGGGCGGGCGGGTATGCTGACATTGTGCAGGCGGTAGGTGCGAAGCTTGCCGCCCTCGCCCGCCGTCTCTTCATTACTCAATTTCAAAGGCCCTCTCTGGCGTCGGCTCTTTATGCGCGCAGGCTTCGTTCGCGGCAAGGGTTCGGATTTCTGTGAGGATCATTGGGTAAATGCGCCTTTGCAGGCCTGCAAAGCCTTGCACCCCTTGCAATGCCCGGCAAAGTTCTGCCATTTTGCCCGTCCACTCCTCCGGCCATGGAGCCGGAAAGGCATTTTTCTGGCGCGCTCGCGCGCCCGGACAGTCACGGTCGAAAGCGGTAGCATCCCATGCGTATTACGATTGAGCGTTCCAACCTCCTGAAGTCGCTGAACCACGTTCACCGCGTCGTCGAACGACGGAACACGATCCCGATCCTGTCCAACATCCTGCTGCGCGCCGACGGCCAGAACCTCGACATGAAGGCGACCGACCTCGATCTCGAAGTCACCGAAGCGACGCCCGCCAATGTCGAACAGGCCGGTGCGACCACTGTTCCTGCCCATCTTCTTTACGACATCGTCCGCAAGCTGCCCGATGGTTCGGAAGTTCTGCTTGCGACATCGACCGATGGCGGCTCGATGACGGTGCAATCCGGCCGCTCGAAGTTCTCGCTGCAGTGCCTGCCGCAATCCGACTTCCCGGATCTGACCGCCGGCACCTTCACCCATTCCTTCAAGCTGAAGGCAACGGATCTCAAGATGCTGATCGATCGCACCCAGTTTGCGATCTCCACCGAAGAGACCCGCTATTACCTGAACGGCATCTTCTTCCACACGATCGAAAGCGAAGGCGACCTGAAGCTGCGCGCCGTTGCGACCGACGGCCACCGTCTCGCCCGCGCCGACGTGAAGGCGCCTTCGGGTTCCGAGGGCATGCCCGGCATCATCATTCCGCGCAAGACCGTCGGCGAGTTGCAGAAGCTGGTCGATAGCCCGGATGCACTTGTTACTGTTGAAGTTTCCGACGCCAAGATCCGCCTCAGCATCGGCTCGATCGTCATGACATCGAAGCTGATCGATGGTACATTCCCGGATTACCAGCGCGTCATTCCGACCGGCAACGACAAGGAAATGCGCGTCGATTGCACCACCTTCGCCCAGGCCGTCGACCGCGTCTCGACGATTTCGTCCGAGCGTGGCCGCGCCGTGAAGCTGGCGCTTTCCGACGGACAGCTGCTGCTGACGGTCAACAATCCGGATTCCGGCAGCGCAACGGAAGAAGTCGCCGTCGGCTACGACACCGACTCGATGGAGATCGGCTTTAACGCCAAATACCTGCTCGACATTACGGCGCAGCTTTCCGGCGATCAGGCGATCTTCCTGCTTGCCGATGCCGGTTCGCCGACGCTCATTCGCGACACGGCTGGCGATGATGCTCTCTACGTTCTGATGCCGATGCGCGTGTAAACGCGCGTCGCATTTGGCGGGCAAAGTTTTCAGATTGCGACGTTTGGTCTTGTTTTACTGCCGGATGATTGCAATTAGATAGCCAGCGGTTTGTTGCTTGACGAGGAGGACGGCATGGCGTTGCGGCTGAAAGAACGGCTCGGCAAAAAGTTCGATGAGGAAATCCGTTTCTTCAAGGGAATGATGCAGGGGCCGAAGACTGTCGGCTCCATCGTTCCCACCTCCTCGATTACCGCCAGGAAGATGGCAAGCGTCATCAACCTCAATTCCGGGCTGCCGGTGCTTGAGCTTGGACCCGGTACGGGCGCGATCACCAAGGCGATCCTCAGCCGCGGCGTTAAACCCGAAAAGCTTGTCGCAATCGAATATTCGACGGATTTCTACGAGCACCTCGTTCGCCTCTATCCGGGCGTCCACTTCATCAACGGCGACGCTTTCGATCTCGACAAGACGCTCGGCGCACTGAAGGGACAGATATTCGATTCCGTGGTGTCCGCCGTGCCATTGCTGAACTTTCCGATGCAGGCCCGCAGCGCATTGCTGGAAAGTCTTCTCGACCGCGTTCCGGCTGGCCGGCCCGTCGTCCAGATCTCCTATGGTGCTGTCTCGCCGATCATCGCGCGGCCTGATCGCTATCACATCCAGCATTTCGACTTCATCGTCCGCAACATCCCCCCGGCTCAGCTCTGGATCTACCGCCGCGGCTGATGTTCGCGCTCTATATCACTCACCCACAGGTCAGGATCGATCCCGATGTCCCCGTTCCGCAATGGGGTCTGTCGGAAACAGGTGCTGCCCGCGCCGGACTAGCCGCCGAACGCCCGTGGGCCACGCAGCTGCGGCGGATCGTCTCCAGCGACGAGACCAAGGCGATCGAAACAGCAGAGATTCTGGCCGAAGCCGCCGGGATCGGTGTTGAGATCATCTATGGCATGCATGAGAACGACCGGTCGGCGACCGGATTTCTGCCGCCAGCGGAATTCGAAAAAGCCGCCGACTGGTTCTTTGCCAATCCGGACCTCAGCTTCAAGGGCTGGGAGCGCGCTACCGACGCGCAAGCCCGCATCGTTTCTTCCATCGATCGCATCCTGTCATCGCACAATAAGGACGAGCCGATCGCCTTCATCGGGCATGGCGGCGTCGGAACCCTGCTGAAATGCCACCTGGAAGCAAAGCCGATTGGGCGCGACCGCGACCAGCCCGGCGGAGGCGGCAATCTCTACGCTTTCTCCCTTGCAGACCGGCGCTTATCATGCGACTGGACGCCCATTGAAAGCTGGCAGGGGTGGATGAGATGAACGCACGCGAACGCTTGATCGTCGGGCTCGATGTTCCGACACTGGGCGAAGCGGAAAAGATCGTTTCGACGCTTGGCGACAACGTCCTCTTCTACAAGATCGGCTACCAGCTGGTCTTTGCCGGCGGACTGGAATTCGCCCGCGAGCTTGCCCAGAGCGGCAAGAAGATCTTCCTCGACATGAAGCTCCTCGACATCGACAACACGATCGCATCGGGTGTCGAGAACATCGTCAAGATGGGCATGTCGATGCTGACGCTGCACGCCTATCCGAAGGCGATGAGGGCGGCTGTCGAAGCCGCGAAGGGATCCGATCTCTGCCTGCTCGGCGTTACGGTGCTGACCTCGATGGACGAGCAGGATCTGACCGCGGCGGGCTACGAATACGATCCGCACACCTTGGTGCTGCGGCGCGCCGAACAGGCGCTCGCCGCCGGGATGGGCGGCATCGTCTGCTCAGCCGAGGAATCATCGGCCGTCCGCAAGATCGTTGGCCCCAACATGGCCATCGTTACCCCGGGCATCCGCCCGGCCGGCAGTGACAAGGGCGACCAGAAGCGCGTGATGACGCCCGCCGACGCTCTGAAGGCCGGCTCCAGCCACCTTGTCGTCGCCCGCCCGATCGTCAAGGCGCCGGATCCGAAGGACGCCGCCCGCGCGATCCTGGCCGAGATGGACGCAGCGCTCCGTTAAGCAAAGAGAGGGAGAGGAAGATCATGGCTAAGGGTTACTGGATCGCGCGCGTCGATGTTCGCGACGCAGAGCGCTATAAGGATTATGTCGCGGCGGCAAAGCCCGCCTTCGAGAAATACGGCGCCAACTTCCTCGCCCGCGGCGGTGCGATCACCGAGCTCGAGGGCAAGGCGCGGGCGCGCAACGTGGTTATCGAGTTCCCGTCGATGCAAGCAGCCGTCGATTGCTACAACTCGCCAGAATACCAGATCGCCGCCAAGATCCGCCAGGAAGTCGCGGATGCCGAAATGGTGGTCGTTGAAGGAGCCTGAGGCACCTTCGCAGATGCGAAACTGCGGCGCGATGGGCCTTTCCGTCGCGTCTGGATTGGGCTAATACGGGAACCAACAACCACTCTCTCCCAAGCCTTTCGAGGAACCTGCCATGACACTTGCCAACCTGCCGCCGCTCGTCACCGTGTTCGGAGGCTCCGGCTTCGTCGGCAGGCACGTGGTTCGCGCGCTTGCCAAGCGTGGATACCGCATCCGGGTCGCGGTGCGCCGCCCGGATCTCGCAGGCTTCCTGCAGCCGCTCGGCAATGTCGGCCAGATCTCCTTCGTGCAGGCCAATCTGCGCTACCGCCAGTCGGTCGAGCGCGCCGTCGAAGGCTCCGACTGTGTGATCAACTGCGTCGGCATTCTTTTCGAGACCGGCCGCAACACCTTTGACGCGGTGCAGGATTTCGGTGCGCGCGCCGTTGCCGAAGCAGCGAAGAATGCCAAGGCTCGTTTGATCCACATTTCGGCGATCGGCGCCGATGAGAAGTCGGAATCGAGCTATGCCCGCAGCAAGGGCCGCGCCGAGACGGCGGTGCTGTCGATCAAGAAGGACGCGGTGATCTTCCGCCCGTCGATCGTTTTCGGACCCGAGGACAGCTTCTTCAACAAATTTGCTGATATGGCCCGTTTTTCGCCGGTTCTGCCTGTCATCAGCGGCGGCAAGACCAAGCTGCAGCCTGTCTACGTCGAGGACGTTGCCGAAGCCGTCGCTCGCGCTGCCGACGGCAAGGCTCTCCCTGGCAAGATCTACGAACTCGGCGGTCCTGAAGTCCTCAGCTTCCGTGAATGTCTCGAGACCATGCTGAAGGTGACGGCGCGCAAGAATCCGCTGGTATCGATGCCGGCAGGTATCGCCTCGCTGATCGGCAGCATCGCATCGCTGATCCCGTTCGTTTCACCGCCGATCACGCCCGATCAGGTTCGCCTGCTGAAGTATGACAATGTGGTTTCGCCGAAAGCGGAGAAGGAAGAGCGCACGCTGAAGGGACTCGGCGTTACGCCGACGATGGCGACCTCGGTTCTGCCGTCCTATCTGGTGCATTACCGTCCGCATGGACAGTACACGGGCACCGGCAAGGCCGCCTGATTCGTCCCATTAGAATTAACTGAAACGCCGCCTGCGGATTTCCACAGGCGGCGTTTCTGTTTTGGGTGAAAGCTCAAATCTGGCGCAAGTTTCGCGTGTTTTTGTGGCCTGCGAACAGGATTGGCGTTGCATAAAAGCCGCATGAAAAAATTAGTGAAATTAACGTCACATTTAGCAGGAACATTTATTGCTATTTGCCATTCCACTGACTACACACCCGGCGCGCAACTAGCGGCTCACGAGGCTTGGCAGGCGCGTTCAATCGATTTGAAAGGCTTTATACCGATGGGCAAGTCAATCGCGCTTCTCTTTGCGTGTGCGGCACTGGTTATCCTGGCCGGCTCCTTCATCGCGCCCGGCTCGGTCGCGGCTGTGAAGGATGGCTGTGCGCCGGCTTACGGTGTCGACCCCTGCTCGACGGCAAGCATTCCCCAATAAGTGGGAGCTTTTCCGCGCGCGGCTGAGTTGAACAGCCCGCTTGGCGGAAAGTAACGATTTTCAAAATTGTCTGAATTGGTTTCAGCCCCCTGCCTGCCGGCAAGGGGCTGTTTTTCGTTGAGGCTCAGGCAATGATGCCGGCATAGGCCATGCCGAGCAGCACGGCGCCGAGAATGATGCGGTAGATCGCAAAGACGGTGAAGCGGTTGCTCTGGATATAGGAGAGCAGCCATTTGACGGCGATGAAGGCAACGATGGTTGACACCACGAAGGCAATGCCGAGCGCTGTCCAGTCTTCGTTCGCCGCGCCGCCATCCTTCACGGTTTTGAACAGCTGATAGGCACTGGCCGCGTACATGGTCGGAATGCCGACGAGGAAGGCGAATTCCGTTGCCGCGGCGCGATTGGCCGTTCCGGCCAGCATGGCGACGAAGATCGTTGCGCCGGAGCGCGAGGTGCCCGGGAAAATTCCGGCGACGACCTGAGCAATACCGACCAGGATGGCAACCATCCAGGTGATGTCCTTGTAGGGCGGCTTCTTGGCGGCGGCCCATTCGGCAAAGATCATCCAGAAGCCGCCGATAATCAGCGCCCAGGCGATTGGCGTGGCATGTTCCGGCAGCTCGAAGCCGAGCTTCTTGACGATCAGGCCGAGCACGGCGGTGATCAGGAAGGCGACGATAAGCCTGGAGGCGTAGCGGCGGTTCTTGGGTTCCCGCCAGCCGACAACCAGATCCACGAGGCGGCGCCAATAAATGATGGTGACGGCCAGAATGGCGCCAGCCTGAATGACGATATTAAACGTGTCGGACCGGGCGCCGAGCCACTGCTCTGCAATGATCAGGTGGCCGGTACTGGAGATCGGCAGGAACTCCGTTATCCCCTCGATGACACCCAGGATGATCGCGTTTATATAATCCATCTATGGTCTCCGGTTAAAATTCCTGGCCGCCGAATCAGGACCGGGCAAGCGCCGGCGGCGGGCAACTCATTGGTCATCAGGATGGCGGAAAAAGGCCGGATCTTTCGGGAGATCATGAAAAACCCATCATTGGCCGCACTTAGAAGCGGCTGTAACCCTGCTTCGCAGTTGAAGCCGCCATCCAATCCTATATCTTTCTTAAACTCTAATTGTTAGGAGTTTGAGAAGGACACAATGTCGCCGAAACGCGGGCGGACCGAAAACCCATAATGCCAGTACTTTATCATCACCCCATGTCGACCGCCTCCCGGTTTATCCGGCTGGTGCTTGCAGAATACGGCTATCAGGTCGATCTCGTGGAAGAGCAGACCTGGGACAAGCGCCGTGATTTCCTGGCGCTGAACCCCGCCGGGACGCTGCCGGTCTATGTCGACGACAGCATGCGCGCACTCTGCGGCGCCATGGTCATCTCCGAATATCTCGACGAAACGCACGGCGTCCTCAAGCGGGACCGCAGGCTTCTGGCGGAAGACCCGTTTCAGCGAGCCGAAATCCGCCGCCTCGTCGAATGGTTCATGCTGAAGATGGAAACCGACGTGACGCGCCCGCTGGCGCGCGAGCGGGTCTACAAGCTGCAGATGACTGCGGAGCAAGGCGGGGGCGCGCCTGACTCCAAGATGTTGCGCACCGCGCGCAGCAACATCCGCCAGCATCTGAAATATGTGACCTGGCTTGCCGGCTCGCGCCAGTGGCTGGCGGGCGAGCGCATGAGCTATGCGGATCTGGCCGCTGCGGCATCGATTTCGATCCTCGATTATCTCGGCGAGATCGACTGGGCCGAAACTCCTGTCGTGAAGGACTGGTACCAGCGCATCAAGTCGCGGCCGTCCTTCCGCCCGATGCTCAACGAGCGGGTTCGCGGCCTGACGCCGGTTTCCCATTACGCCGACCTGGATTTCTGACGGGGGCTCTTGATGCCCGCACGATCAGAGCAGGATAAAGAGCGAAAGAAGCGCGAGAGCCTGACCGCTTTCGTGCGCGCTGAGGCAGCAAGCCTCGGCTTCGAGCTCTGTCGCGTGACCCGGCCGGACTCCATTCCTGAAGCCAAGGCACGGCTCGGTGAATTCATTGATGCCGGACGGCACGGAACGATGGAATGGATGGCCGAGACGCAGGAGCGGCGTGGCGATCCCCGCACGCTCTGGAGCGATGTCCGGTCCGTCGTGGTCTTCGGACTAAATTACGGGCCGGAAGAGGATCCGCGCGGCATTCTCGAGAAGCCCGATAAGGCGGCAATCTCGGTCTACGCCCGCAATCGCGATTATCACGATGTCATCAAGGGGCGCCTGAAGGAGATCGCCACGCGCTTTGCCGCACGGGCGGGTGCGGATGTGAAGGTCTTCGTCGATACGGCTCCGGTGATGGAGAAGCCGCTGGCCGCCGCTGCCGGGCTTGGCTGGCAGGGAAAGCACACGAACCTCGTCAGCCGGGCGCATGGATCCTGGCTGTTTCTCGGCTCGATGTTTACCACTGCCGACCTCGATATCGACGCGGCGGAGAGTGATCATTGCGGCTCCTGCCGCGCCTGTCTCGACGCCTGTCCGACCAATGCCTTTCCCGCCCCCTACCAGATCGACGCGCGGCGCTGCATCTCCTACCTGACGATCGAGCACAAGGGGCCGATCGCTGCTGAATTCCGGCCGCTGATCGGCAACCGCATCTATGGCTGCGACGACTGTCTCGCCGCCTGTCCCTGGAACAAGTTTGCGGCGTCTGCCTCCGAGATGAAGTTGCAGGCCCGCGAAGACCTGAAAGAGCCGGAGATCGCCTTCCTGCTGACGCTCGACGATGCCAGCTTCCGGACGTTCTTCAGCGGCTCGCCCGTCAAGCGGATCGGCCGCAACCGCTTTATCCGCAACGTCCTGATCGCCGCCGGTAATTCCGGCCAGCGGCAATTGATCGATCTCTGCTGCAGCCTCAGCCGCGATCCCTCGCCTGATGTGCGCGGAATGGCGGTGTGGGCCCTTTCGCGGTTGATGGACGCTGGCGAATTCCAGTCGTTTGCGGCAGAAAGGCAAGTCGAAGAGGATGGCGACGTCCTGAACGAGTGGCGGCTGGCGGGAGTATTGTGATGAAGCTGATGATCTTCGGATGTGGCTTTTCGGGGATGGCGATTGCCAAGGCATTTGCCGCAGCGGGTGCCAGCGTCGGCGGCACGACCCGCAGCTGCGACAAGCTGGATCAGCTGCGCGCCGCTGGGATCGACGGCCATATCTTCGACGGCGAGAGCTTGGGCCCGGAGCTGATGGCGGCGATGCATGGGGCAACGCATCTCGTGCAATCGATCGCGCCACGCGAAAGCGGCGATCCCCTCGTCAATATTGCCGGATCATCCCTCCGGACACTAATGCCGCAGCTGCAATGGATCGGTTATCTTTCGACGGTCGGCGTCTATGGCGATCACAAGGGTGCTTGGGTCGATGAGGAGACCGTCTGCGTGCCGGTGTCGGGCCGTTCCAAGGAGCGGTTGGAGGCGGAGCAGGCCTGGAGCGACCTCGGCACAGCACTGAATGTACCGGCTGCCATCCTCCGCCTCTCCGGCATCTACGGGCCGGGGCGCAATGCTTTCGTCAATCTCGAGCGCGGCACGGCGCGGCGGCTGATCAAGAAGGATCAGGTCTTCAACCGGATCCGTGTCGAGGATATCGGCGGTTCGGCCCTGCTTCTTTCGCAGAGAAAACTGGGTGGCATCTATAATGTCACCGACGATCTACCAGGCCCGCCGCAGGATGTGATCGTCGAGGCAGCCCGGCTGATGGGCGCCGAGCCGCCTGCCGAACAGGCCTTCGAGACCGCCGAACTGACGCCGATGGCCCGCTCCTTCTACGGGGAGAACAAGCGGGTCTCGAATGCCAAGCTTAAGGCTGCCGGTTTTGCTTTCGCCTTCCCGAACTATCCCATGTCGCTTGCCCAGATGTGGCAGGACGGGCGATGGAAAATCTAACACTTCCGAGCTAGCGATCTAACCCCTCAAAGAGCAGAAAATTCCTACTTCCGAATTTTAGCAATCAAAATTTCGCGCCCATTTATGGTTAACGGCCTCTAAATTTGCGCAAATACGGCAACAAATATGGCGGTCTAGCAAAATTATTTTTGTGATCACCGTAACATTCCGTGAGCGGACTCAGCCCTCGGAAAAATTGTTCTAATTTTACCTGATTCTATTGTCTTTTTTCCATGAATGCCGCAGCAAGACTTTATTGACCTTAATCCGCCGGGAATCACGAATATTACAGACTGTAACATTCCGTGATCTCGTGTGGCACTTTTTCGCCACTTTTGAGCGGATTCAAGCCCTCACCGCCCCCAAGGCGCAAGTTCAATAGTTGAGGGATACTCCGTTTTGAGGAAAACCAGCCGTTCTCTAATCACTGCCGCGGCGATTGCAGCCTGTTCTTTCATCCTTCCTGCCGAAGGATTTGCTGCAGCCGGATGTGGTGGTGCTTCGTGGTACGCACTGCACTCCAAAACAGCTTCCGGCGAACGCATGAACCCCGCCACACTGACTGCTGCACATCGCTCGCTGAAGTTCGGTACCAAGCTGAAGGTCACCAACCGCAACAATGGCCGTACGGTCATCGTTCGCGTCAATGACCGTGGCCCCTTCATTCGCGGCCGCGTCCTCGATCTTTCCCGTGCCGCCGCTCAGAACATCGGCATGGTCAGCTCCGGCACCGCCAAGGTCTGCTACGAAGTCGTCGCCTCCCGCTAGGCGTCCATCTGCTTGCGCCGAGGCGCTTGCTCTTGCCGTCAATCGCGTTTACCACGCGCTTGAGACTTGTGAATTATCCGCTGCATCCGTTTTCTTTCCCGCGGATCGTTCACAAGCCGTTGGCAACAGGAGACTTGTGAATGCGTTTGGGCGGCCGCCTCGAAGGGGCGATTTCGGTTCTGGCTGACATCGAGCAGCGAAAGAGACCTGTCGCCGACGCTCTCAAGGACTGGGGCCTGGCGCACCGCTTTGCCGGGTCCGGCGACCGCGCCGCGATCGGCAACATCGTCTATGACGCCCTGCGCATGCGGCTCTCGCATGCTTTCCTGATGGATGACGACAGCCCCTTGGCTCTTGCCTACGCGGTGATGCTGCGTCAGTGGGGCTTTACACAGGAAAGCCTCGCAGCCGAACTTTCCGGCGACAAGTTTGCGCCGCCGGAACTGCCGGATGCGGCTGCCACCGCTTTCGCAAGCCGCGATCTTTCGTCTGCTCCCGCGCATATACAGGGCGACATATCCGAATGGGTGCAGCCGTCCTTCGAGACTGCCTTCGGCGGTAGTTGGCTTGCCGAGGCCCAGGCGCTTGCCGCCCGCCCGACACTCGACCTGCGCGCCAATATCCTGAAGGCCAGCCGCGAGAAGGCCGTGAAGGCGCTGGAACGCGCAGGCGCGCAGGATGCCAAGATCGCCCGCTACGGCATGCGCATACCGGCCGGCGAAGGCGCCTCAAGACTTCCAAACGTCACGGCCGAGCTTTCGTTCCAGAAGGGCTGGTTCGAAGTTCAGGACGAAGGATCGCAGATCGTCGCCGATCTGGTGCTGCCGAAGGACGGTGAGCAGGTTCTCGATTATTGCGCCGGCGGTGGCGGCAAGACGCTCGCCATGTCGGCAGCCATGCATAACAAGGGTCAAGTCCACGCCTATGACGCCGATCGCAAGCGCCTTGCGCCGATCATCGAGCGGCTGAAGCGGGCAGGAACGCGCAATGTCCAGGTTCATGACGACGCGAGAGCGCTCGCAAGTCTCAAGGACCGCTGCGACAAGGTTCTGGTCGATGCGCCCTGCACCGGCACCGGCACCTGGCGCCGCCGCCCGGACACCAAGTGGCGGCTGACCGCCAAGAATCTCGACGAGCGCACGAGCCAGCAGCAAGACGCGCTGACCCAGGCCAGCGCCTTTGTGCGTCCTGGTGGCGAACTGATCTATGTGACCTGCTCGGTGTTGCCGCAGGAGAACGAGGAACAGGTCCGCAAGTTCACCGCCGATAACCCGGAATTCTCGATCGCCAGCGCCCTGCCCGCCTGGAAGCACCTGTTTGGTGCGGACGCGCCGCAACCGCGCTCCTCCGACCAGCAGACCATCACGCTGACGCCGGCATCGACGGATACCGATGGCTTCTTTTTCTGCCGGATGCAGCGCAAGGCGTAAGGTGCTTTCAGCACTCGCGTGAGATATCCATGCCACCGCCGAACGCGTTTTTGAAACGCGGACGTTTTAGCACATTCGATCCTTAAAACCATTCCAAACTAGAGTGTTTGACACCAGTTTGCTTTTGGGCGATGAGACTTGGGCATTTCAGACGGATATCCGTCAAGGAGAGGACCATGAAGCTCAACAAGAATGTCTGCGCAGCACTGGCGCTGGCGGTAGCCCCCCTATCCGCCGCTCCGGCTCTCGCAGCAGCCCCGAAGGCTGCCGAAGTCGTCAAGTATTATACCGAAGTCGCGCATGCGAAATACGAGGACTCGCTGACCACGGCGAAGACGCTCGATGCAGCGATCGACGCCTTCCTGAAGACGCCGACCGACGAGACGCTGAAGGCTGCCCGCGACGCCTGGATCAAGGCACGCGTTCCCTATCAGCAGACGGAAGTCTACCGCTTTGGCAACCCGATCGTTGACGATTGGGAAGGCAAGGTGAACGCCTGGCCGCTCGACGAAGGCCTGATCGACTATGTCGACGCCTCCTACGGCACCGAAAGCGACGAGAACTCGCTCTACGTTGCCAACGTCATCGCCAACAAGACGATCAAGATCAACGGCAAGGATGTCGATGCATCCAAGTTGACGCCCGAGTTCCTCTCCGGCACGCTGGCTGAAGCAGGCGGCGTCGAGGCAAACGTTGCGACCGGCTACCACGCCATCGAATTCTTGCTCTGGGGCCAGGATCTGCACGGCACCGGACCGGGTGCCGGCGAACGTCCCGCCAGCGACTACGACCTGAAGAATTGCACGCACGGCAATTGCGACCGCCGCGCCGAGTATCTGAAGTCGGCCTCCACCCTGCTGGTCTCCGACCTGCAGGAAATGACCGACAACTGGGCTCCGGATGGCGCTGCCACCAAGCATGTCGAGGAAAATGCCAAGGCTGGCCTCACCGCCATCCTGACCGGCATGGGTTCGCTCTCCTACGGCGAGCTTGCCGGCGAGCGCATGAAGCTCGGCCTTCTGCTGCACGATCCCGAAGAAGAGCACGATTGCTTCTCCGACAACACCTACAACTCGCACCTCAACGATGCGATCGGTATCGCCGCTGCCTACACGGGTGACTACACCCGCGTCGACGGCAAGAAGATGACCGGCCCGTCGCTTCACGACCTCGTGGCTGCGAAAGACAAGAAGCTCGACAAGGAAGTCGAAGGCAAGCTGAAGACCACGCTCGACGCCATGCACGCCATGGCCAAGCGCGGCGAGACGGTCGAGAAGTACGACCAGATGATTGCCGAGGGCAACAAGGAAGGCAACGCGACCGTTCAGGCCGCCATCGACGGCCTCGTCGATCAGACCAAGTCGATCCAGCGCGTTATTGCCGCACTCGATCTCGGCAAGGTCGAGCTTGAAGGTTCGGACAGCCTGGATAATCCTAACGCTGTCTTCAAGTAAGCAATAAAGGCGGGCCGTCCTGAAACAGGGCGGCCCGAACTCCGAAATGCCCCATCCACCGGCTCGCCGTCTCTATCTCAGCGTCGCGCTTCTCGCCACGCTTGCCGGTCTTCCCGTCGCCCTCGCCGCCAATTTCGATCTGCCGGTGAAGCGGACCGATCTTTCCGATGCCGACATGAAGCGGGTAGCAGACGTGACGCGCCCGACCTTGGACTTCTCCAAAGCCGAGCCTTACGAGGCGATGCAGGCCGGGGCAACGACGTCGATCGATCCCGTCACCGAAGACAGTTTCTCGCATATCTCCGCCAATATTCCCTTCGAGGAAGAGCAAAACTTCAAGCTCGGCAATGCGTTGTTCAAGAAGCTCTGGGTGTCCGCTCCGTCCTCCACGCAGGCCTCCGATGGTCTGGGGCCGTTGTTCAACGCGCGTTCCTGCATGAGCTGCCACGTCAATGACGGCCGCGGCAAACCGCCGGAGGGTGGCGCCAGCGCCACCTCGATGTTCCTACGGCTTGCCCGGGCGGCGAAGACGCCGGCCGAGGAAAAGGCGATCGCCGACGCCGAAACAGTCAATTTCCCCGATCCCATTTACGGGCATCAGCTGCAGGATCTAGCCGTGCCCGGGCTTGCCGCCGAGGGCAAGATGGCGATCAGCTATAGCGAGAAGCCGGTGAAGCTGAATGGCGGCGAAATCGTCTCGCTGCGCGTGCCCAGCTACTCCGCCACTGACCTCGCCTATGGTCCCCTTGACCCGGGAACGACAATCTCGCCGCGCGTCGCGCCTGCGATGATTGGTCTTGGGCTGATCGAAGCGATACCGGCTGCCGATATTCTGGCGCATGCCGATCCGGATGATCGCGACGGCGACGGCATTGCCGGCAAGGCGCAGATCGCACGCGATCACCGCACCGGCGCCATCGCGATTGGCCGCTTCGGCTGGAAAGCGCAGAACGCCACGGTACGCGACCAGAGCGCCGATGCTTTCGCCAACGATATCGGCATCTCGACGCCGGACCGGCCGGATGCCTATGGCGACTGCACGGATGCCGAGACCAAATGCCGCAAGATGCCGCCGGGCGTTCAGAAGCGGCTCGGCAACGAGGAGGCGCCCGGGCCAGTGCTCGACCTCGTGACCTTCTACTCCGCCAATCTCGCCGTACCCGCCCGCCGCAAGGCGAGCTTTCCGGATACGCTGCGCGGCAAGCAGCTATTTTATCAGTCCGGCTGCATTTCCTGCCACATTCCGAAATTCGTCACCCGTCGCGATACGGCTGAAAAAGCTCAATCTTTTGAGCTGATCTGGCCCTATTCCGATTTTCTGCTGCATGACATGGGCGATGGACTGGCCGACGGGCAGCAGGTCGGGCTTGCAAGCGGACGTGAATGGCGCACCCCGCCGCTATGGGGTATAGGACTGACCCGGACTGTCAGCGGACACAGCTTTTTCCTGCATGACGGCCGCGCCAGGAACCTCACCGAGGCGATCCTATGGCATGGCGGCGAAGCAGAAAAAGCCCGCAATGCATTCTCCTCTCTGCCGAAAGACGATAGAGAGGCCCTGATCAGATTCCTGGAGTCCCTGTAATGCGCCTTTGGCAGCCTCTCGTTCTTTCGCTTGCCCTTGCCGGCCAGGCAGCCGCCCAGACGGCAGCGCCTCCCTCAGGTCTCAACGAAGATGCCGTGCCGCAGGTGATGGCCCGCGCCGTCGACGAAGTGATCCGCCCGGGCTACCGTAACATGCAGCAGTCAGCCGCCCGGCTAACGACGGTGATGAAAGACCTTTGCGCCGACGGCACGCAGCAGACGCTGGACAAGGCGAAGTCGACCTTCGACGATACGATCCGCTACTGGTCGAATATCGAGATCGTCCAGACGGGACCGGTCATTCACGACAACCTCTTCGAACACATCCTGTTCTTCCCCGATCGCAAGGGCGTCGGCCTCAAGCAGGTGCAGGCGCTGATTGCCAAGGCCGATCCGAAGGATACGACCGTCGATGCGATCGCCGGCAAGAGCGTTGCACTACAGGGCCTGACGGCGCTGGAATACGTGCTCTACGGAAACGGTTCGGAAGACCTGATTAAGCAGAAGAACGGCTTCCGCTGCCAGTACGGCGCAGCCGTTGCCGGCAATATCCAGCGCGAGGCCGGCGAAGTCGTCGCCGCCTGGGAAAAGCCGGATGGCGTGCAGGCGAGCTGGAAGCATCCGGGGCCTGAGAGCGAAGACTTCATGGACAACAAGGAGGCCGTCACAGCACTGCTCGGTATCCTCGTCCATGGCGCCGAGACGGTGCGCGACCAGCGGCTGGAGCAGTTCTACAAGGGCAAGGACACGGCACCGCGCCCGCGCATGGCGATCTACTGGCGCTCCAAGAACACCTGGAAGTCGATGACGGCCAATATCGAAGGTCTGCGCACGCTCTGGCAGAAGGCCGGCATGGCCGAGCTGCTGCCCGCCGACAAGAAGCCGATTGCCGATGCGATCGACGCCAATTTCAAAACGCTGCTCGACACCGTGCCGAAGCTCAACCCTGACATCGACGTCGCGACCAGTGATGCCGAGAAGGCCAAGCTCGATGCGTTTCTGGCGACCAGCCGCGACCTGATCACCCGTATCAGCGATGATTTCGGTGGTGCGGTCGGCCTTTCGGCCGGTTTCTCCTTCTCCGACGGAGACTGATGCCGATGTGGCGTAGTGCTGCAATGGATCGCCGCGGCTTCATGAAGGCTGCAGGCGTGACCTTCCTGGCTGCACTACAGCCACGCAGCCTGTTTGCGCTCGAGCGCGCCGACGCCGTCTATGCCTCCGGTATCCGGGCGGCGGACGGTTCTTTCGCGGTGGCGACGGTCACCGAACGCGGAGAGATCATCGATCAGGTAGCCTTGCCTGCCCGTGCGCATGGCATGGCCTTCAGCAAGGCGACCGGCAGAACCGTGGCCTTTGCCCGCCGTCCCGGCATCTATGCGATGATCTTCGATCCCTGGAACAAGGGAGAGCCCGTTGTCATCACCTCGGTCGAGGGCCGGCACTTCTACGGGCACGGCGCCTTTTCTCCCGATGGCCGCATCCTCTATGCCAGCGAGAACGATTTCGACGCCAATCGCGGCATGATCGGGCTTTACGACGCGACCGATCGCTTCGCCCGGATCGGCGAGTACGAAACCTATGGCATCGGCCCGCACGACATGACGGTTTCCGATGACGGCAAGATGCTGATCATTGCCAATGGCGGCATCGAGACACATCCGGATTTTGGCCGCACCAAACTCAATCTCGACAATATGCAGCCGTCTCTGGCGCTGATCGACGCGGCATCGGGCGCGCTCATCGAGCGGCGCACCTTGCCGCCGCAATGGGCACAGGTTTCGACCCGGCATGTCGATCTCGATGCGGATGGCCGCGTCTGGTTTGCCTGCCAGTACGAAGGGTCGCGGCGCGATCTTCCGCCACTGGTCGGCCACTTCTCCAAGGGCGAGGATCTCACCCTCATCGACCTGCCCGAAGAGACGACGCGGCGGCTCGGCAGCTATGTCGGCGCCATTGCCGTCAACCGCGGCGACCGGCTGATCGGCATCACCTCGCCGAAGGGTGTTTCGGTCACCATCGATGGGCGCACGGGGCGGATGATCTCCGAAGACGCGTTGCCGGAGGCGGCTGGTATCGCGCCCGCGGAACACGGGTTTGCAGTCTCTTGCTATGAAGGTGAATTCCTTGGGACCCAGAGCGATGTGGCATGGGATCAACACATCGTCCGAATTCAGCGCAAAGGCGCCTGACATCGCTGGACCGCGGGCCCCACGGCCCTAACTCTGCGGCATGAACAAAGCGCTCACCTACATCGTCTTCATTGCCGTCTCCCTCGGCGGCGGCCTGCTGATCGGCACCAACAATCTGCCCGGCGAATGGTACCAGTCGCTGGCCAAGCCGGTCTTCAATCCGCCGAACTGGATCTTCGGTCCCGTCTGGTCGATCCTCTACGTGCTGATCGGTATTGCCGGCGCGCGGACCTGGCTGCGCGGTCACCTGTCGGCAGCCATGCTGATCTGGGCCGGGCAGATGGTCTTCAACTTCCTCTGGTCGCCATTCTTCTTCGGCGCCGAGATGCCGAAGGCAGCGCTGGTGGTCATCGTTATCCTGCTCGGGCTGGTGCTGGCCTTCATCATCAATCGTTGGTCATCGGACCGTATATCCGCCAGCCTTTTCCTGCCCTATGCCGCCTGGGTCGGCTTTGCGACAATTCTCAACGCCTCGATTGCCTACCTGAACTGATTTACCCCTTGGCATCCTTGTCGAATCCGGCGCGCCGTGCCACTTTCGCGGCTCGAAGGGGACAAGGCATGAGCGTCGGTAACAACGGTGATTTCCGCGAACGGATAAGGCAGAGCTTTTCGCGCCAGGCGGCGATGGAAACGATCGGAGCGGAACTGACGCGCGTGGAACACGGCGTCGTCGAGATCGAACTGCCGTTCGACGTGAAACTGACACAGCAACACGGCATTTTGCACGCGGGCATCATTTCCGCCGCGCTCGACAGCGCCTGTGGTTTCGCCGCCTACACGATGATCGACGCCGATGCCTCGATCCTGACAATCGAATTCAAGGTGAACCTGATGTCTCCAGGACGCGGTGATCGTTTCCTCTTCCGCGGAGAGATCACCAAGCCGGGCAGCAATATCATCGTCGCAGACGGGCGCGGCTACGCGATCGGCGACGGTCCGGCCAAACTGATCGCATCGATGACAGGCACGATGATGGTCGTGCGGGGAAGAGAGGGAATTACCGGATGAAGTTCGAACTGAAATCCGTTGCCGGAAAGTCGATCCTGTTCGTGATGGCAGCGGAGGCGGAATATGGTCCGTTCCTCAAGTCGCGCTTCGAACCGCTGATGACCGGTATCGGCCCCGTCGAGGCGGCTGTGGCGATGACCAAGACGCTGACGAGGCTTGACGCCGCCGACGATCTCCCGCAGCTCGTCGTCTCGCTGGGGTCCGCAGGCTCTGCCAAGCTGGAGCAGACGGAAGTCTATCAGGTTTCCTCGGTCGCCTATCGCGACATGGATGCCTCGCCGCTCGGCTTTGAGAAGGGCAAGACGCCGTTTCTCGATCTTCCGGCGACGCTCGACCTGCCTCTGCGCATCCCAGGAATTCCCGAGGCGACGCTGTCGACCGGCGGCAACGTCATCTCAGGTGCCGCCTATCAGACGATCGACGCCGATATGGTCGATATGGAAACCTTCGCGATCCTGCGGGCCTGCCAGGGATATAATCTGCCGCTGATCGGGCTGCGCGGCATTTCCGACGGCATCGAGGAATTGCAGCATATTTCCGGCTGGACCGAATACCTGCACGTCATCGACCGCAAGCTTTCCTACGCCGTGGACAGCCTCTTTACAGCGCTGGAAGACGGTGTCTTCTGGTTCTGAAAGCCTTGCAGGCAGGGACAATCGGGACAATAAAATCGGCCAGGCCGTGATTTCCCGCATTGCAAGACCGGGTGCTATTCATTAAAGGCTCGCCATGACCCAGACAGCACATCCCGACAGCGTTCTCATCGTCGATTTCGGCAGCCAGGTAACCCAGCTGATCGCGCGCCGTGTGCGCGAAGCGGGCGTCTACTGCGAGATCGTTCCCTTCCAGTCCGCCGAAGAGGGCTTCAAGCGCCTCCAGCCGAAAGCCGTGATCCTGTCCGGCAGCCCGGCCTCGACGGTCGATGAAGGCTCGCCCCGTGCGCCGCAGGTCATTTTCGACAGCGGTCTTCCTGTCTTCGGCATCTGCTACGGCCAGCAGACGATGTGCATGCAGCTCGGCGGCAAGGTCGAAAGCGGCCATCATCGCGAATTCGGCCGCGCCTTCCTTGAGGTCGATGAGGACAGTAAGCTGTTCGAGGGCCTCTGGTCGAAGGGTTCGCGCCACCAGGTCTGGATGAGCCATGGTGACCGCGTTACCGCGCTGCCTGATGGCTTCAAGGTCGTGGCAACCTCGCCGAACGCGCCTTATGCCTTCATTGCCGACGAGAAGCGCAAATATTACGGCGTGCAGTTCCACCCGGAAGTGGTGCATACACCCGATGGCGCCAAGCTGATCGGCAACTTCATTCACAACATCGCCGGCATCAAGGGCGACTGGTCGATGTCGGCCTACCGCCAGAAGGCCGTCGATACGATCCGCGAGCAGATCGGCGACAAGCGCGTGCTCTGCGCCCTCTCCGGCGGCGTCGACAGCTCCGTTGCGGCCCTCTTGATCCACGAGGCGATCGGCGACAAGCTGACCTGCGTGCTTGTTGATCACGGCCTGATGCGCAAGGACGAGGCGGCGAATGTCGTCGCCATGTTCCGCGAACACTACAATCTGCACCTGATCCACGTCGACGCGTCCGACAGGTTCATTGGTGAGCTCGAGGGCGTTTCCG
Source organism: Hyphomicrobiales bacterium (assembly GCA_900465675.1). Lineage (GTDB taxonomy): Bacteria > Pseudomonadota > Alphaproteobacteria > Rhizobiales > Rhizobiaceae > Rhizobium. The sequence continues at coordinate 226,782 of UBJR01000002.1, forward strand.
ATCCCGAGACGAAGCGCAAGATCATCGGCCGCCTGTTCATCGAGACCTTCGAGGAAGAGGCTAAGAAGCTCGGCGGCGCAGATTTCCTCGGCCAGGGCACACTCTACCCTGACGTGATCGAAAGCGTCTCCTTCACGGGCGGCCCGTCGGTGACGATCAAGTCGCACCACAATGTCGGCGGCCTGCCCGAGCGCATGAACATGCGGCTCGTCGAGCCGCTGCGCGAACTCTTCAAGGACGAAGTGCGCGTGCTCGGCAAGGAGCTCGGCCTGCCGGATAGCTTCATCGGCCGCCACCCCTTCCCGGGTCCAGGCCTAGCCATTCGCTGCCCGGGCGGCATCACCCGCGAAAAGCTGGAGATCCTGCGCGAAGCCGACGCCATCTATCTCGACGAAATCCGCAAGGCCGGTCTCTACGACGCGATCTGGCAGGCTTTCGCGGTGCTGCTGCCGGTCCAGACCGTCGGCGTCATGGGCGACGGCCGCACCTACGAATTCGTCTGCGCGCTGCGCGCCGTGACCTCGGTCGATGGCATGACGGCGGACTTCTACCACTACGACATGGAATTCCTCGGTCGCGCCGCCACTCGCATCATCAACGAAGTCCGCGGTATCAACCGCGTCGTGTATGATGTGACGAGCAAGCCGCCCGGCACGATCGAGTGGGAGTGAGAGAGAACGCCCTTGCTTTCGATTAGATCGTTTCGAGCCTGATCGGAAGCGACTATTTCTTCGGTTCGATCAGGCTTGCAATGACCGGCGTCAGTAGTTCGACGAGCAAAGCCGGTTCCGCTTTCGTCAGCGGTTCAAGTTCGAGCATCTGTCGCATCATCTGCACGCCCGCAACAACCGCCAGAAATAGAGCTGCACGCTCCGAAGCGTGGTCCCCTGAAATGGCCCCGGTCGCGGCCGCGTGATGCACTTTGGCGATGCGCTCACGGGCAATTCGCGCCGCTGTCGCACTTGCAGTAGAGCGAAACAGGATCAGAAATCCGTCAAGCGGCACCTTGCCTTGGGTTGTGACCCCGACGAGCGCTTCCGCAAAGGCGCGGGATAACTCGGCCCGCTTCAGATTGTCCTGTGACAGGATGATCGGATCCCGCATCGTGTCGGTGACCACCTCACCGAACAAACCCTCCTTCGATCCGAAATAGCGTCCGACCATCATCGCGGTGACACCCGCTGCTTCAGCGATGCCACGCAGGCCCGCACCGTCATAACCATGTTCCGCAAAGGCTCTTCGCGCCGATGCGAGGATCGCGGCACGTGTCGCGTCGGCCTTGGCGGCGCGGCTATTGGGCGGCTGCGTTGATTTCATCATACACCTGTAGACTTAATTCGAAATTCAGTATACGGTCGTATATCGAATGTCACAACCGCGATCCGTTCGTACCCTATAACGCCGATCGCTCAATATCCTCAGGAGTTTCATATGGACGAACTTGTCCTCGTCACGGGCGGAACCGGCTTTATCGCACAACACTGCATCATCGCGCTGATCAATTCCGGTTACCGTGTCAGAACAACCGTGCGATCGTTGTCGCGCGAGGCAGAAGTGCGAGCCAACCTGAAAGCCGGTGGTGTCGAGCCCGGCGAGCGGCTGTCTTTCGTTGCCACTGATCTCAGTTCCGACGATGGATGGGCGGAAGCGACAACTGGCTGCACCTACGCTTTTCACGGCGCTTCACCCACGCCCTCCGGAACCTATGCTAGCGAGGAAGAATGGATCAAGCCTGCAGTCGATGGCAACCTCCGCGTTCTACGTGCTTCGCGCGATTCGGGCGTAAAGCGGGTTGTGCTCACCTCGGCGTTTGGAGCAATCGGCGCTGGGCACAAGCCGCTCGCCCGCCCCTTCGTCGAGACCGACTGGACCGATCTGACCGGAAACGTCGCGCCCTACCAGAAATCGAAGACCCTTGCCGAACGGGCGTCATGGGACTTCATTGCCAACGAAGGCCGCGGGCTGGAGCTCGCGTCTGTCAACCCCACCATGGTACTCGGACCGGCGCTGGGGCCGGATTATTCGCATTCGATCCGCACGATCAGAGAAATGCTGGAGGGTCAGCCCGGATACCCGAAGATCAAGACCTGCGTGGTCGATGTGCGGGATGTCGCCGACCTGCATCTGCGTGCCATGACCGATCCTGCTGCAAACGGCGAACGCTTCCTGGCCACCTCAGGCGAAGGGCTTTGGCTGGCGGAAATTGCTAAGCTGCTTAAAGAGAGTATGGGCATGGCTGCTAGCCGTGTCTCGACGCGTGTGTTGCCAAACATACTCGTGCGTTCGATGGCTCTCGCCAACCCAGCAATGAAAGGTCTCCTGCCGCTTCTGGGGGCCAAGCTGGACGCCAGCGGAGAAAAGGCAGAACGCCTGCTCGGCTGGACGCCTCGCTCGCGAGAAGAGGCAATTGTGGCCAGCGCCGAAAGTCTGCTAAGGTTGGGCCTTGTCAAAACCTGATTGCCGATGAGCAGATCCCGCCGTAAACTCGAAAGGCAGATGGGAGCAGAACCCCTCTCGCTGCCTAAAACCCCAGCGACTGTTGGGCCGGTTCAGGCGGACCGAGGTTGACACCCTCCAGTTCCAGCATCTTCGCTTTGGAGTTCGACCCGCCAGGCGCGGAGAAACCGCCGAGCTTTCCGCCGGCGGCGAGGACGCGGTGGCAGGGGATGATCAGCGCAACCGGATTTTTCGCCATGGCCTGGCCGACGTCGCGGGCGGCTTCCGGGCCGCGGCCGAGTTCCCTTGCGAGCGTGCCGTAGGTCGTCGTCCTGCCCCAGCCGACACGGCGTGCGGCGGCGTAGATTTCCCGGAAGAACTCATCCTGATTGGAAAGATCGAGCGCAACATTCGAGAAATCGACGGTCTCTCCGGCGAAGTAGCGTTTGACGGACTCGATCGTCGCCGCGACCGCAACCGGCGGATCGGCGCGCAGGCCTGACGACAGGCGTTTCAGTAGAAGCTGTTCGGTCGAACTTTCAGCCTTTGTCGGCAGCTGGAAGCGGGTGATTCCCGCTGCATTCCAGGCGATGCCGCAATAGCCGCCGGCGGTCTGAAAAATGCAGTAGTGATGCGTTGCCTCGCTCATGACGCAACCTCCGTGATTGACTGCCCCAAAGATCGTATGCCTGCGCCCGGCCTTCAACCCGATTCTTGCGCGCAACCGTCATCTCAACAGCCCGATTATTTGTTCTCTTTTTGTTCTTGTCAATTCCTGCCCTTGTTGCTAGCCTCTGGTCCTTCATGAGGAGGCGGCGGTTGCCGGTTGGAGATGGTTGCTCAAAACCAGACGGAATTTTCGTTTGACCGTGCGTCGGGGCCGGCGCCGAGTCACGGCGGACCGGATCGAAAGCCTTGCAATGTCTACTTCGCGCTGCGCCCCGACGAGCGGGCGGCAGAGCAGACGAGGCGCATGGCGGGTGATCTGCGGCGGCGTTTCGGCTTACGGGAGAAGCCGAAACCCAAGCGCCTGCTTCATGTCTCGCTCTGCCATCTCGGCGAGTGGGATGCGATCCCGCCGAGCATGCTGTTCGATGGTTTGGCGGCCGCCGCTGCCGTCAGAATGCGCCCCTTCAAGCTGACCTTCCGGCGCGCCGTGAGTTTTCGCCAGGGCAAGCCGGCACTGGTTCTGCGGGCAGACGAAGGGCGGCAGGAGGTTCTCTCGTTGCATGCGCAGCTCGCCCTGTCGCTGCTCAACCGCGGCGTCAGCGTCAGGGTCCAGCCGAAACTCGAGCCGCATATGACGCTGCTCTATGATTATCGCAGCGTGCCCGAAACGATCCTTTCGGAGCCGATCGTCTGGACGGCGAAGTCTTTCGTGCTGGTCAACAGCCTCGTCGGCGAAGGCCGGCATGTGGATATCGAAGAATGGCCGCTGCTTGGATGAGACGCCCCTATTGACGCTTGCGCCAGTGCGGCGGAGTTGCTTAAAGCTGCTGCCAGCAGATTTTGCGGAGTGCTGACATGGATACGACCGAGATCATCATTCCTGGCGATACGCCGGGCATCGAATGGCGCCTGCCGGTGCTGCATTTCAAGGGCAGCGATCCGCATGCGCCGCGGATCTACATTCAGGCGGCTCTGCATGCCAACGAGCTGCCGGGAACGGCGCTGCTGCATTTCCTCTGCCGGAAGCTTAGAGCTGCCGAAGATGCCGGAAGGATCGCCAGCGACATTACGATCGTTCCGCAGGCCAACCCGATCGGCGCGGCGCAATCCCATTTCGGCGAACTACAGGGACGTTTCGATCTCGGGTCGCGCACCAACTTCAATCGCGACTTCCCGCTGATTTCGCTGCGCGACCGCGATACGCTGGTAGAGAATCTCGACCGGTATCCGGCTACGGATCGCTTGAAGCGGCAGCTGATCCACATGGCACTCGGCGCCGATCTGGTGCTCGATCTGCATTGCGACGATGAATCACTGCAATATGCCTATATCGACGAGGCCTTCTGGCCCGAGGCGGCCGATCTGGCCAGCGCTCTGTCGATGGATGCCGTGCTGCTTTCGGATGGCGAAAGCTCGGCTTTCGAAGAGGCCGTCGGCTTTGCCTGGAAATACGAGGTGCCCGGCGAGAAGCGCAGCCGCTTGCCCGGCAAGCTCTCCGTTACGGTGGAGCTTCGCGGCCGCCGCGACGTCTATCATGACATGGCATCTGCTGACGCCGATGGCGTCTTCGCCTTCCTTGCCGCCCGCGGGGCGGTCAGGGACAGCGCACCTCTCGGTGCTTTCACCGGACCCGCCGTGCCGCTCGACAATATCGAGATGATCCGCACGCCGGTTGCCGGGACTCTTCTTTTCCACCGCGACATCGGCGAGACGGTCGCTGCCGGCGATCTTTTGGCAACCATCGTCACGCGGCCGGGCATGGCCGACGGCGAGACGGAGATCCGTGCCCCGCAGGCAGGCTTGATCGTGACGCGCACGTCCGACCGGCTGGTGCGGCGGCGCGCAGACCTGATGAAGATCGCCTGCGGCGAGCCAAGCACGGCGCTGCGCAAAGCCGGAACGCTGGAAGACTGACGATGGCAACGACGATTTACGGCATCAAGAACTGCGACACGATGAAGAAAGCCCGCACCTGGCTCGAGGAGAATGGGGCGGGCTACGACTTCCACGATTATAAGGCCTCGGGCATCGACCGGGCACATCTGGAAGACTGGGTCGGCAAGGCCGGATGGGAAACGGTGCTGAACCGTGCAGGAACAACCTTCCGTAAGCTGCCGGATGCCGATCGCGAGAACCTGACGCGCGACAAAGCGATCGCGCTGATGCTGGAGCAGCCTTCGATGATCAAGCGCCCGGTGCTGGAGCATGACGGCAAGCTGCTTGTCGGTTTCAAGCCTGATCTCTACGCTGCCGAATTCGGAAAGTGATCATGTCGAAGACGACGCGTGCCACGCAGGTCCTTGCCAAATCGGGCGTCGAATTCACGGTCCATACCTATGACTACGATCCGAACGCCGAACGCGTCGGCCTGCAGGCGGCGGAAGCGCTCGGCGAGGAGCCGCGCCGGGTTCTGAAGACACTGATGGCCGAAGTCGATGGCAAAGCGGTCTGCGTCGTCGTCCCATCCGACCGTGAAGTGAGCATGAAGAAGCTGGCCGCAGCGTTTGGCGGCAAGTCCGCGAACATGATGAAGCCTGCCGATGCCGAACGGCTGACCGGGTATCATGTCGGCGGCATCAGCCCCTTCGGCCAGAAGAAGCTTGTGCCGACGGCCCTTGAGGAAGCAGCGCTGACAGAAGCCCTGGTCTATATGAACGGCGGGCAGCGCGGGCTGCAGGTGAGGCTCGCGCCTGGAGATGCGCTCAAGGCGCTGAACGCAAAGGCGGCATCGCTGATCGCCTAGGCCGACAGGTTCTTCAAAAGGCCTGCGAGCGCTTTTGCGGACGCATCGTCGAGCTTCGAGCCGACATGCCTTTCGATCGCCTTCGAATAGACCACCCACATCCGCTCGCGAAGCGCCAGGCCCGCATCGGTCACGACCACCCATCGCCCACGGCCATCCTCCGCAAATGTCTGGCGGCCGACCAGCCCCTCACGTTCGAGCCGGTCGATCAGGCGCGAGAGATTGTATTGCGCCAGCAGCGTGCGCTCCTCGATCTCGAAGGGCCTCAGACGGCTATCCGGCGCGCGGACCAGTTCCCACAAGACATCATACCAGCCGAGCGGCGGCATGCCCGCCTGTTTCAGGTCGGCCTCGATTGCCAAAAGCAATTTCTGCTGCGCACGCATGATACCGATCCACGCTTCGGTAACGGCATCTGATGGGGTGGTTTTCTCCGGCATGGATGCAATTACATCTATCTTGACGGATGCCGCAAGCGTATTTATATGCAATTGCATCTATAATGGAGATACCGATGCAGAAGCTCACCCTCATCTCGCACCATCTCTGCCCTTATGTGCAGCGCGCCGCGATCGCGCTCAGCGAAAAGGGCGTCCCCTTCGACCGTGTTGTCATCGACCTCGACAACAAGCCCGAGTGGTTTTCGAAGATCTCGCCGCTCGGCAAGGTTCCGCTGCTGCTCATCGAGGACGATGGCGAACAGACAGCGCTCTTCGAAAGCGCTGTAATCTGCGAATATCTGGACGAAACACAGCCGGGTCCGAGACTGCATCCCGGCGATGCGTTGCTGCGCGCGCGGCATCGCGGCTGGATGGAGTTCGGCTCGTCTATCCTCTCCGATCTCTGGACCTATGAGACGACAAGCGATGCACGGCAGCTGGAAGACAAGCGCAAGGTGATTGCCGGGAAATTCAAAACCATCGAGGCGGAACTCTCGGCCGGCCCGTTTTTCGCTGGCGATCTTTTCAGCCTGGTCGATGCCGTCTTCGCACCGATTTTCCGGTATTTCGACGTTTTCGATACGCTCGGCGAAAGCAATATCTTCAACGGGCTGCCGAAGGTGCAGGCATGGCGTAGCGAACTTGCGAAACGCCCCAGCGTGCGCGCGGCGGCCGCACCCGATTATCCGGAAAGGTTGATGGCATTTCTTGAAAAGCATCAGTCGGCACTGCTTCGGCAAGCGGCTGCCTAGGGCCACATTCTCAAGCGGCGAATTCGATGCATCGAGCTTCATTTTCGCCGCAAACGGGTCTAAGTCTGCTGCCTGCAATTTATCAGGAGGTCGCGACCATGAACTTCATGCCCCAGAACCATTCGATCGACCCGGTCAAGCTGGATAAGCTTGCCGAGGTCGCGGTGAAGGTGGGCCTGCAGCTGCAGAAGGGCCAGGATCTGGTCATCACGGCGCCAGTCGTTGCCATTCCGCTCGTCCGCCTGATCACCAAGCATGCCTATCAGGCCGGCGCCGGCTTGGTGAATGCCTTCTATTCCGACGAGGAATCGACGCTCGCCCGCTATCAGTATGCGAGCGACGAGAGCTTCGATCGCGCCTCCGGCTGGCTCTACGATGGCATGGCCAAGGCCTATGCCAACAATGCCGCCCGGCTTGCCATCGCTGGCGACAATCCGATGCTGCTTTCGGACCAGGATCCGGGCAAGGTCAGCCGCGCCAACCGCGCCAACTCGAGCGCCTACAAACCGGCGCTCGAGAAGATCTCGAATTTCGATATCAACTGGAACATCGTTTCCTACCCAAATCCGTCCTGGGCCAAGCTCGTTTTCCCAAATGATCCCGAAGCGATTGCCGTTGCCAAGCTCGCCAAGGCGATCTTTGCAGCGTCGCGCGTCGATCTCGATGATCCGATTGCCGCCTGGTCAGAGCACAACGGCAACCTCGCCAAGCGTTCGGCATGGCTGAACGGCCAGCGCTTCGCGGCCCTGCACTTCACCGGACCGGGCACGGATCTGACGGTCGGGCTTGCCGACGGCCACGAATGGCATGGCGGCGCATCGACGGCGAAGAATGGCATTACCTGCAACCCGAATATCCCGACCGAAGAGGTCTTCACCACGCCGCATGCGCTGCGCGTCGAAGGCCATGTGTCGAGCACCAAGCCGCTCTCGCATCAGGGCACGTTGATCGACAATATTCAGGTGCGCTTCGAAGGCGGCCGCATCGTCGAGGCGAAGGCGTCGCGTGGGGCCGAAGTGCTGAACAAGGTGCTGGATACCGACGAGGGCGCACGCCGCCTGGGCGAAGTGGCGCTGGTGCCGCATTCCTCACCGATCTCGGCCAGCGGCATCCTGTTCTACAACACGCTGTTCGACGAGAATGCCTCCTGCCACATCGCGCTCGGCCAGTGCTATTCGAAGTGCTTTGTGGATGGCGCAACGCTCAGCCAGGAACAGATCAAGGCGCAGGGCGGCAATTCGAGCCTGATCCATATCGACTGGATGATCGGTTCCAACAAGGTCGATATCGACGGCATCAAGCCAGATGGGTCGCGGGTTCCGGTCATGCGCCAGGGCGAGTGGGCGTAACGCAACACAGGCTGGCGCACGATACCATCGAGCGCCGGCTCTCCGGGCGTCCTAGAAGAGGCTTCCCTGCTTCGGAGGGGGCGCCTGTTCGCCGGACTTGGGCGCACGCTTCTTCGTCGCTGGCGGCGCTCCGCCCTCGGTGGTTACGGCACCGATGCGGCCATCCGAGAATTCGATCGAGATCCCGGCACCTGCCGTCAGCATGGCGGCCTGCGAGACCGGCCGGTCCTCATCATCCCTGATAACGGCATAGCCGCGCTTCAGCACGTTCTTGTAGGAAAGCGACTGCAGAACCCGATCCTGAGCGGCCAGCTCTCCCCGCGCCCGTGTCAGCTGATGGCGCACGGCCGTGTCGCCATGGCGGGACAGATTGGCAAGGTGATCGCGCATGCGGGCGGTCTGCGTCGTCAGGCGCGCCGGGACAGACGACAGCGTCACGCCAAAGCGCTCGACCCGGCCTTTCAAGGCATCGATACGGCGCTCGACGATGCGCTCGGCCCGCGTCATCCGCTCGGCCAGCATCTGCCGCCGCTCGGTGATCCTGTTGGACAGCACATCCGGGCGCAGATGCGATGCAACGCGCTCGAAGCTGCGGCGCTTGTTGATGGTGTTTAGTTCCAAACCGCGACCAAGACCGGAGGCCGCTTCGTCGAACCGGCGGCGCGGCAGAGCCAGCAGCTGATCGAGCGATGGCAGCGCGCGCATCAGCGCCCGCACGGACTGGCGGCGATGATCCATCTGCCGTGTCATACAGCCTTGAAGACGGGCGGAAAGGCCGGCGATCTGCGCTTCGAGTTCCGCCTTGACCGGCACCGCCATTTCAGCCGCACCAGTCGGCGTCGGCGCCCTGACATCGGCCGCGTAGTCGATCAACGTCCAATCCGTTTCGTGACCGACGGCCGAAATCAGCGGGATGGCGCTTTCGGCCGCGGCACGAACGACGATCTCGTCGTTGAAGCTCCACAGATCCTCAAGACTGCCGCCGCCACGGGCGACGATCAGCACATCGGGCCTCGGCATCTCGCCCGAAGGCTCGAAAGCGTTGAAGCCGCGGATGGCATTGGCCACCTCTTCGCCCGATCCCTCACCCTGCACCTTGACGGGCCAGACAAGCACATGAACCGGAAAACGATCGGAGATGCGGTGAAGAATATCGCGGATGACGGCGCCCGTCGGAGAGGTGACGACACCAATTACCTTCGGCATGTAGGGAAGGCGGCGCTTGCGCGCGGGATCGAAAAGCCCCTCGGCGCCGAGTTTGCGCTTACGCTCCTCGATCAGAGCCATCAAGGCGCCGGCACCGGCCGGCTCCAGCGTTTCGATGACGATCTGGTATTTGGACGACCCCGGGAACGTCGTGATCTTGCCGGTGGCGATAACCTCCATGCCTTCCTCAGGCCGGAAGCGGAGACGCGAGAAAACACCCTTCCAGATGACGGCATCGATGCGTGCGCGATCATCCTTCATCGAAAAATAAGCGTGGCCGGATGAATGCGGCCCGCGATAACCGGATATTTCGCCGCGCACGCGGACCTGATCGAATGCGGTCTCGACCGTGCGCTTGATCGATCCCGATAGTTCGGAAACCGAATATTCCGTGAGGTTTGTCGGCGAATCGCCGTCGAAGACATTGCTCATGTCTTCGTTCTATCCGAAGTGCGGCGAAAGATCAGCCGGAAGATCGCCGGTCCGCGGCGTCAATCCACCGGCTTGAAGAGGAAATACTGGACGCCTTCGGCCTTGGCATAGGGCTGAAGATAATTCGGCACATTGCCTTTGGCGAGCTGGGCGTAGAGGCCGTCTGGCTTGAGTTTTGCGAGCTGCTCGGTCGAGGGATCCTCATTGCAGAACGCCACCGCCGTTACGCCCGCACCACGCATGAACGCTTCGGCTTCCTTAGGTTCGGCGAGGCCGATATGCAGTTCAGTCAACATACCGCGCTGATTGCGATGGTAGGGTGCAGTCAAGATGTGCTGACCACTAAAACGCAAGATCGGTACACCCAACTCCAACGAGGCGACAACCATTCCCGTTGGGAGATTGTTGAGCGGTGCAATCGCTTCCTTTGATCGGCAGGCGGCCATATTCTCGGCCGCCTTCGCCTCCCCGTCCGCCTGTACCGCCTCATTTTTCGGCAGCGCTATCAGATCCGCGGAGACGGCCCAGATGGCAGGAACACTTCCAAGCACGACCAGAATAAAACAAAGCGCCGCCGCGACGCTTTCCCGATCAGCATTGGAGACTTTCCTGACGTCGATGATGAGCAATGCCAGCGGCAGAGCTGCCAAGATATTGGAGAATGGTGCGCCACGAACCTGAACGAGCGCGATTGCCCAGCTGACAGCGATCAAGAACAGCAAGATCAAGTGGATTTCGACGCGGTCCCGCTGCAGGATACGGAACAGGCAAGCGGCAATCGCAAAAATCCCGGTCGCATAGAAGGCACCAAGCGTATAGGGCTCCGTATGGCTCAGCGCAATGAACGACTGGGCCTCGGAAACGCGGCTTAGCCAGAGTTCGACAAGCATGGGGTCAAGGTCGCTGAGCGGATTGTGGAGGCACTGAGGCGCAATCAGCACCGCGGAGATCGCGACACCAGCACCAATGCCAGCGAGAACGATAAATCGTCTGCGCCGCGACATGCTGCTGGTGAACACCGCCGCCACGAACAGCAGCCCGCCCCCGATTGCGGAAAGGCTGTAGAAGCCAAGCGAGAGGTTATCGCAGGTTACCGCAGAATAAAGGCTTGGAGGGATAGTTCCGAAAAACAGAATGCTGATGAACAGCGCCAGGGACAAGCCGAACGCCTTTGCGGCAGCGGCATAAACTTCTCCGTGCCATGCCCAGGCGACAGCAACAATAATGCAAACTGAAGCCACTGCTGGTGTCGTTTCGGCACCGATGGCGATTGCTACGGCCGCGCAGAAGCCCGCGACTGCAAAGCTGCGCGCGCGATACTTATCGTCGAGCAGCATGGCGGCCATCATAGCGACCAAAGCTTGCTGCGCATTGTGGTGATCGATAGCACCCGGCAGAAAGCGGCCACTGATAATAGTCGTCAGAAATGTCAGGCCGAGCGAGATATGCATCGCCAGAGCACCGCCAATTCGCCGGCCGGCGATTGCCATTGCCAACATCAGGGGTACGACGAGCGAGACAGGCCATATCGCCAACGCTACCGCCTCCGCGCGCTCCCCGGACAGAAACAGCCCGAAGAACTTGATCAGCGACGCAATCGGCAGATCGATCAACCGCGACCAATGCATCATCGTGCCGTCGACACCGAGGCGATATTGCATAAGATCGAACCAGTTCTGACCTCCCAGCAGATCGCGAACCTCGACAAGCCGCATGCCATCATCGTTGTCGGGCCCGACGTAGTCCTTCGCGTTTGGCAGCTTCATGATCAGGATCGCTACGATCAAGACGCCGCTATAGGCGAATACCGTCGGCCAAAGCCGCGAGAACAGCGCCTGAAATCGTGCAAGCTTGCTGCTTGAAGGGGAAATGGCGGTCATCTCTACAGCGTTCGTCATTTCGGGAACTCGTTGCCAGTTCCAGCTGGTTTATCAGCAGGCGATCAAGAAAGAGTAAAACGTGCCAGTTGAGCGCAATTGGCTGCCTGCGTCATAGCGTCTTATTAACATTGGCTGACTTATACTGCGTCCCGGCCAAACCCGGTGAGCAAGATCATGAACAGATCGCAGAACGATACCCCATCCATTGCCGTGCTCCTCCCCTGCTACAACGAGGCAGCAACGATCGGCGCCGTGGTTCGCGGGTTCAAGGCAGCGCTTCCCGAGGCCCAGATCTATGTCTACGACAATAATTCGACCGACGGCACGGCGTTGCATGCAATGCTGGCCGGCGCCAATGTCGTGCGCGAGCGGCGTCAGGGCAAGGGCCATGTCGTGCGCCGGATGTTTGCCGATATCGATGCCGATATCTACCTGATGGCCGATGGCGACGGCACCTATGCACCGGAAGACGGCGAAGACCTGATCCGCACGCTTCTGACGGAGCGCGCCGACATGGTGGTCGGCACCCGCCGGAACGTCCGCGCCGACGCAGGCCGTCAGGGCCACGCCTTCGGCAACCGGATTTTCAACGTCCTCTACCGGACGATCTTCGGCCCTGATTTCACCGATATCTTTTCCGGCTATCGCGCCTTCTCGCGCCGTTTCGTCAAGAGTTTTCCGGCGGTATCGGGCGGCTTCGAAATCGAGACCGAAATGTCGGTCCATGCCTCGCGCCTGAAGCTTCCGGTCAGCGAGCTCGAGCTCGATTACGGCCGCCGGCCGGAAGGCTCGCATTCCAAGCTCTCCACCTTCAAGGACGGCGGCAAGATCCTCTGGATGTTTGCCATGTTGATGAAGGAAACACGGCCTTTCGCCTTCTTCGGCATCATCAGCGCAACATTCATGCTGGCAAGCCTTGGTTTCATGACGCCCGTGCTGGCGGAATATTTCGCGACCGGTCTCGTCAGCCGCATGCCGACCTGGGTTCTGTCCATGGCGCTGATGATGATCTCGTTCATGCTTTTCACCGCGGGCACGATCCTTGATTCCGTTGCGCGCTCACGGGCGGAGCAGCTGCGCATCCACTACATGGCAGCTGGTGCCGCAAGCCGACGCGAGCGGCAGCGCACAGAGCTTTCCGAGAATATTGCCGAGCCGGCGCGCAAGCCTGTCGCGGCCCGCAAGGCAGGTGCCGCGTGAAAAAGCTGCTGCGCTTCGGCATCGCCGGCGGGATTGGCTTCGTTGTCGACGCCGGATTGCTGACGCTGTTGCTGCATTTCACATCGCTCGGCCCGTTCATCGCGCGGCTGATTGCGATCGCGCTGGCGATGGTCGTCACCTGGATCTTCAATCGGACATTCACCTTCGACCGCTCGCCGCATTCGCTTGCCGTTGAAGGTTTCCGCTATGGGTCCGTCGGCATCACATCGGCGCTCGTCAACTACGGGCTCTATGCCGCCCTGCTGTTGACGATGCCCGCGCTGCAGCCACTGGCGGCGCTGGTGCTTGCCACCGCCGCGTCGATGTTCCTCAGTTTCTTCGGCTATTCCCGCTTCGTCTTCCGCAGCGAGTGATCAGACCGGCTCCCAGACGTCCTTCTCGCTGGCGCGATAGATCGCGTCGATCACCTTCTGGTTCAGCTTCGAATTTTCCAGCGTGACGACCTCTTCCTGCTCGCCCTTGGCAGCACGAGCAAAGGCTTCCGCCTGCTTGCGATACTGGCGGCTGTCCTGGAAGCGAAAGATGGTCGACTGGTTGTGAGCGCGATTGCTGAGCTCGATCTCCTCGGGCCCCCAGCGGTCAGCATTGAAGGGGGATTTCACCTCGATGAAGCCTTCGGTGCCGTGGAACACCATCAGCTGGCGGTTGGCCATCTGCGTCGAGATGTAGAAGCTCAGCTCGAAATCGCCGAAGTCGGCTTTCACGCTCGAATATATATCGGTGCCGAATTCTGGATCGCGCTCGGTAACGGCCTGGATGCGCAGCGGCTCCAGACCGGTCGAGAAGCGGGTGCTGATCGTCGGGTAGACACCGATATCGGGCAGGCCGCCGCCGCCAAGCTCGGGGATGTTGCGCATGTTGCCCGGATCGCGGTTGAAATAGGTGAAGACACCCTGGACATGGCGTAGCTTGCCGATGGCGCCCTCGGCGATCAGCGAGCGGACTTTGCGCCAGACCGGCGCATAGGTGACCATGAAAGCTTCCGAGATCAGCACCTTGTTGCGGTCCCGCGCCGCAATCAGCTTGTCGATCTCCGCAGCCTTCAGCGCGATCGGCTTTTCGCAGAGGACGTGCTTGCCGGCATCCGCCGCCTTGATCGCCCATTCGATATGCTGCGACGTCGGCAGCGGGATGTAGACGGCGTCGATCTTGTCGGATGCCAGCATTTCTTCGTAGGAGCCGAAGGCATGCGGGGCAGAGAAACGGTCCGCCATCTCGCGGGCGCGGGCCAGATCACGGCTGGCGACGGCGCTGACAACGCAATTTTCGGCATCCTGAATGGCGGGCACAACAGCCTCGCGACCGATCTTGGCGGTGGAAATGATACCGAAACGCAGCATGGATGAGCCTCCCAAAGGTTGATTGCGCGCACCTTATTCACCGGGCGGCAGGCAGGCAATGGCGCGGGTGCAGATCACGAAAGTTTGGTTTCCTTCGGCGCCGGGCTGCACTAGGTTATTCTCCGGCGGCGTTCTGCCGTGTCTGCACTTTCAATTAAATCAGCACTTTAGGAGAGCGCCATGGAAATGCGCCGGCTTGGGAAAACAGGTCTTTCAATTTCCCCGATCGTTTTCGGCGGCAACGTTTTCGGCTGGACTGCCGACGAAAAGACATCCTTCGAGATTCTCGATGGCTTCTTCGACGCCGGTCTCAACACGATCGACACCGCAGACGTCTATTCGGCCTGGGTTCCGGGCAACAAGGGTGGCGATTCCGAGGAAATCATCGGCCGCTGGTTGAAGAAGGGGAAGGTGGCGCGCGACAAGGCTGTCATCATCACCAAGGTCGGTTCCGATATGGGTCAGGGCAAGACGCTCAAGGAACAATATATCCTCAAAGCGGTCGAAGACTCTCTGCGCCGTCTGCAGACGGATTACATCGACGTCTATCTCTCCCATTGGCCGGACGCCGATACGCCGCACGAGGAAAGCCTGACCGCCTATGCCAAGCTGAAGCAGCAGGGCAAGATCCGCTCCTTCGGCTGCTCGAACTACGATGCGCCGCTGCTGCAGGCATCCCTGGACGCGGCCGAAAAGGCCGGGCTGCCGCGCTACGATGTGTTGCAGCCGGAATATAATCTCTACGAGCGCTCAAGCTTCGAGGGACCGCTTGCCGATCTTTGCGTCAAGGAAGACATCGGCGTGATCACCTATTTCAGTCTGGCCGCCGGCTTCCTCTCCGGTAAATACCGCACCAAGGCCGATACGGAGGGCCGGGCGCGCGAGGGGCGTGTTTCCCAATACCTCGACGCCAAGGGCATGCGCATCCTCGATGCGCTCGACAAGGTCGCCGCTGAAACAGGCGGAAAGCCTGCGGAGATTTCGCTCGCCTGGTTGCTGAACAAGAAAGGCGTGACGGCGCCGATTGCCAGTGCTACCAGCCTTTCGCAGCTCGAAAGCCTGGCAAAGGCCGCAAGGCTGCAGCTTTCCAGCGACGCTATGGCGCTGCTCGACAAGGCAGGCGCCTGAGGAGATAATCAATGACCGTGACGATCCGGGATGCGAGACCTGAGGATGAAAGCCGCTGGCGGGACCTCTGGAAGGACTATCTCGAATTCTATGACGTCACCGTCGATGAAAGCATCACCGATTCCACCTGGCGCCGGGTCTTCGATCCGGCGTCGGCAATCTTCATGCGTGTTGCCGAGATAGATGGCGCTGTCGCCGGCTTCAGCCTGTCGCTGACGCATGAGGGCACCTGGATCCATGGCAAGGACTGCTATCTTGAGGATCTCTTCGTCGATCAATCGATCCGCGGCAAAGGCATCGGGCGTGCCCTGCTCGACGATCTCGTCGATCTCTGCAGGGCGAACGGCTGGTCCCGGCTCTACTGGCATACGAGCGAGAGCAACGCGCGGGCACGGGCACTCTACGACAGCTATGTCGAGAGCGACGGACATATCCGGTATCGTATCAATATCTGAGCGGCGGGAAGCCCTGGTAGAATTCGGAATGATCGCCCTCCCAGTTGGCCATGCCTGACTTGGTCAGGATACCTCGCGGGCGCACGTAGCTCTGGATGATCCGCCGCGGACGCTCGTGCCATTGAATGTTGAAAGCCCATAGCTTCGGGAAGAAGCAGAGCGCCGCGTAGGGAAGCTTGTCGTGGATCCACCAGGCAAGCCGTTGCCAATCCTCTTCGTCGCGGTAGGTATCGACGAGCCAAGGGACGACAACGCAGGCTGTCGCTCCCATGCAGCCATCGAGATCCCGCATATCCCAGATATGATCGGCTGCCGTCGCGGCATTTGACGAGCAGTTCAGCTTGTTCCTGTTGCCGAAGCCGTTCACTTCTGCGGACCTGTAGCCCGACCGGATGTGAAGGCGGCCGAATGTCGCCTGCAGCGGCTCCAGAAGCTCCTCGCAAAGCCGCCTGCCCGCCTCGATCGCCAATTCCGGATCGTCGGGAATATTCGGAATGCGATAGAAATCGACGATCTCGGAATGGAGGAAGTCGCGGAAGAAGAAATTCTTCGAGAGCCGCGCACGCCCCATGTCTTCCAAAGACTTCATCGATCCCGGCTTTTTCATCAGCGCACTCCTCTTGCCACGCAGAGCATCGGCGAATTCGCTGCGTGTTTCCACCCGGTTTCGGCAAAACGGTCGCGATCCCGGGTTGGTAACGCGGCGCTGGCCCGCAAAGTAATTCGAGCGACCGCGTGTGCCAGAAAAGCGAAACGGCAGAAAATCGAAACTCCGCACGCGTCACGGATCAATAAAGGCAGCGGATCCGGCGAATAAAACGGCTCGCAACTTATAATACCAAAGGTATTGCGGCTTTCGCACAACCTAGCCTTCTTTTTGCATCGACCGGCACTAGTTAGAAGGCATGACCGGAAATGGGGGACAAATCATGCCGGATGCCAAGAAGGACAGCGCGAAAGCGATATCAAGCAATCTGTCCGATATCGAAGGCCGTATGCTCGTGCTGGAAATCGTGGCGATGACATCGCTCGCCATGGTGCTCGATACATCCGATCCCGAGAATGCCAAAATCGGTCGAGGCGTGCTCTATCTCATCCGCGAGGCGGTGGAGAAAAAGTGTGAGGAAATGAACCTGTCCGAAGAGGCGACGGATACGGCGCAGGTCTATGTGGAGGAGCTTCTCCAGACAGCGATGCATTCGCTCTTTCCGGAAAAACACTAGGGATAAAGAAAAACCGGCTTCCGCCGGTTTCTCCTTTGATTTTCTGAACCTAGCTTCGCAGCACGCCGCCGGTGAATTTTGTCACGCTGGCGATGATCTTCTGCGTCAGCGCTTCGAAATCTTCGTCCGTCAGCGTCCGCTCGACGGGCTGGATCTGAACTTCGATGGCCACAGACTTCTTGCCCTCGCCGAGCGATGCGCCTTCGAAGACATCGAAGACATTGACGCCGGTGATCAGCTTGCGATCGACGCCGCTGGCAGCCTTGAGGATCGCACCCGCTTCTACCGACTTGTCGACCACGAAAGCGAAGTCGCGCTTGACGGCCTGGAAAGCCGAAAGCTCCAGCGCCGGCTTTGTGCGCGTCGCCTTCTTCTTCGGCTCAGGCATGGCATCGACATAGACCTCGAAGCCGCAGAGGGCGCCGGAGACGTCGAGCGCTTCCAGTGTCGAGGGATGGAATTCGCCGAAATAGCCGAGGACGACCTTCGGACCCATCTTGATCGTGCCGGAGCGGCCCGGATGATACCATTCGGGGCCGCCCTGCTCGATCTGGATATTGCCCATCGGCAGACCGCAGGCTTCGATCACGGCAAGCGCGTCGGCCTTGGCATCGAAGACATCAGCGGGCTTGCCGCCGCCCTTCGCCGCGTTCGACCACATACGGCCGGCGCCGGCCATCGTTGCCGTTCCGCGGCGGATGCCGCCAGCAACGCGGCGCTGGCCTTCCGGCCGGTCGTTTTCGTAGGTGCCGGAGACTTCGAAGATCGCAACGTCGCCATAGCCCTTGTCAGCATTGCGCTGGGCAGCGGTCAGCAGACCCGGTAGCAAAGAGGGGCGCATATCCGACATTTCGGCAGCAATCGGGTTGGCAAGCTTTAGCGCCGGCGAACCGCCGCCGAAAAGCTTCGCCTGATCTTCCGGAATGAAGGACCAGGTGACGGCTTCCAGCATGCCGCGCGAAGCAAGCGCGCGCTTGGCGGTGCGGGTACGGATCTGCAGCGTCGTAAGGATCTTGCCGTTGACGGCAGCATGACTTTCGAGCGGCGCCGGCTTGATCTTGTCAACGCCGTGGATGCGCATGACTTCCTCGACGAGATCGGCCTTGCCATCGACATCGGGACGCCAGGAGGGAACGGCGACTGAAACGCGCTCGCCGGAGCCGGAGACCGCGAAGCCGAGGCGACCAAGGATCGCATTGCTCTCCTCGGTCGAGACTTCAAGGCCGGTCAGGCGCTTGACTTCGGAATAGGGGAAATCGACGATCTTGGCTTGATAGCCCTTGTATCCGACAACCTCAGCCTTGGCAGGCTTGCCGCCGCAAAGTTCCAGAACCAGTTCGGTGGTGCGCTCAAGGCCCGGGATCATGTATTCCGGATCGACGCCGCGCTCGAAGCGATAGCGGGCATCGGTAATGATGCCGAGACCGCGGCCCGACTTAGCGATATTCATCGGATCCCAGAGGGCCGACTCTATCAGGACATCGACGGTATTCTCGTCACAGCCGGAATGCTCACCACCCATAATGCCGCCGATCGACTCAACGCCGTTGTCGTCAGCGATGACGACGTTGTTGGCGCCGAGCTTGTATTCGCGCTGATCGAGCGCCAGCACCGTCTCGCCATCCTTGGCGCGGCGAACCGTCAGGTTGCCCTTGACCTTGGCAGCGTCGAAGACGTGCATCGGGCGGCCCTGATCGAAGGTCATGTAGTTGGTGATGTCGACCAGCGCATTGATCGGGCGCAGACCGATTGCCAGCAGGCGCTGCTGCATCCACTTGGGGCTCGGGCCGTTCTTGATGCCGCGCACGATGCGCAGGCCAAAGCCCGGGCAAAGCTTCTCGTCATCGAGATCGAGCGTCACCTTCACCGGCGTCTCGCCTTCGACAGCGAAGGACGGCGCTGGGCGGGTCTTCAGAGTGCCGAGACCGGAAGCGGCGAGATCGCGGGCGATGCCGTAGATCGAAGTGCAGTCCGGACGGTTCGGCGTCAGGTTGATCTCGATCATGGGATCGTCGAGATGAGCATAGGCGGCGAAAGACGTGCCGACAGGCGCATCGGCAGGCAGGTCGATGATGCCGTCGTGATTATCCGACATGTTCAGCTCCTTTTCGGAGCACATCATGCCGTGGCTTTCGACGCCGCGAATCTTGCCGACACCAAGCGTCACGTCGATCCCGGGCACATAGTCGCCCGGTTGCGCCAGCGCGCCGACGAGGCCGGCGCGGGCATTCGGCGCACCGCAGACGATCTGCAACGGCTTGCCGCCATTGACGTCAGGGCCGGCATCAACCGACAGCACCTTCAGACGATCGGCTTCCGGATGCTTTTCAGCCGACAGAACCCTGGCGATGACGAAGGGCTTGTAAGCAGCCTTGTCATCGACATCCTCGACCTCAAGACCGATTTCCGTCAGGCGGGTGCAGATTTCATCGAGCGTGGCGTCGGTATCGAGGTGATCCTTGAGCCAGGAGAGCGTGAATTTCATAGGTCCAATCCTCCCTTACGCGCTCAGGCCGCCGAACAGCGTCGGCATGTCGAGCGGGCGGAAGCCGTAGTGGTTCATCCAGCGGACGTCGGCGTTGAAGAAGTCGCGCAGGTCGGGCATGCCGTATTTCAGCATGGCGATGCGGTCGAGGCCCATGCCCCAGGCAAAGCCCTGATATTCGTCCGGATCAAGGCCACCGGCGCGCAGCACGTTCGGGTGAACCATGCCGCAGCCGAGGATTTCCATCCAGTCGGTGCCTTCACCGAACTTGACGATCGGGCCGGAGCGGTCGCACTGGATATCGACCTCGAAGGACGGCTCCGTGAACGGGAAGAAGGACGGGCGGAAGCGCATCGTCACGCTATCGACTTCGAAAAAGGTCTTGCAGAACTCTTCCAGCACCCAGCGAATATTGGCGACATTGGCCTTCTTGTCGACGACGAGGCCCTCGACCTGATGGAACATCGGCGAGTGCGTCGCGTCACTATCCTGGCGATAGGTCTTGCCGGGGATGATGATGCGGATCGGCGGCTTCTGCGCTTCCATGGTGCGCACCTGCACCGGCGAGGTGTGCGTGCGCAGAACCTTGCGCTCACCGTTCTCGTCCGGATTGAAGAAGAAGGTGTCATGCATTTCGCGGGCCGGATGTCCCTCGGGGAAATTCAGGGCCGTGAAATTGTAATAGTCGGTTTCGACGTCAGGCCCCTCGGCGATCGAGAAGCCCATGTCGCCGAAGATCGCGGTGATCTCGTCGACGATCTGGCTGATCGGGTGGATGCGGCCGCGCTCTGCCGGAGACGAGCGGACCGGCAGGCTGACATCGACGGTCTCCGCCTTCAGGCGCGCATCGATGGCCGCCCGCTTCAGATCGCTCTTGCGCAGGTTGATGGCATCGGTCACCACAGTCTTCAGCGCATTGATCGCCGCACCGCGCGTCTGGCGCTCTTCCGGCGACATCGCGCCGAGCGTCTTCAGCAGCTCGGAGACGGATCCCTTCTTGCCGAGTGCGCCAACCCGCACCGCTTCGATCGCAGGCTCGTCGGCAGCGGCCGCGACATCGGCCAGCAGTTGCATTTCCAGAGTTTCGAGTTCGGTCATCTTTTCCTGCCTTGCGGGCGTCAATGTGCTTCAGGAAGCGTGTTTCAAGTAACTGGTGGCCATGATGAACTGCCGCAGATCACTACCCATGTGAACGCGGCCAATCAACCGGGCAAACCACAAAAAGGCGCCCAGAAAGCCGGTGAGTTTGTGCAGTTCGTCAATGGCGCCGGCCGGTGCTGCCTCGCACCACGCTTTATAGGCCCGGTCATGGGTTTGACTGCCCAGCCGGGCGCGGCCTGCGATCTGCAGGAAGAGCAGCCATATGTCGCGCGCCTGCGCCGTAGCCAGCGGCATGACGGTGTCAGGTTCTTCTTCGAAATCCATGAAGCCGATGCGGCCATCCTTGACGAACATGTCGCGCGGAAACGGGCGCCCATGGCACAGACCCTTGGCGTGAAGCCGGCCGAGCTCGCGAGCGCAGAGGACGAGCAGATCGTCATGGGCTACCGGATCGCTGCCAGCCATTGCGCGCAGCTGCTGTCCGACAGTCAAGCCGACATCGCTGAAAACGACGGCACTGCCGGACGAATAGACAACGCGCGCCGTCGGTACGTCCTTGGATGCGAACATGGTGATACGCCGGATTTCGCGCTGTGCCATGCCTTCGTCATCCAGCGCCGGTGAAGGCCGGAGAAACGGCGCACCAACCAGATTGGCGATCATGCGCTGCAGAAAGACCCAGCGCGAAGTGCACTCCGTGCCATAGCGCTTGATCCAGACGGCCCCCTGCGACAGCGGCACACACTCAACCCTGTGCGAACCCGACAGCAGCGCAGTGAGAAGAACCGGAATGTCCTCCTCGCTCAGGCCGCGTCCGGCTTCCAGATTGTCGATAGCGTCCGCCACGTTCCCGTGACTCCCATTTCAAATCGCAAACAAAAACCCGCGCCAGCTAGCCAGCGCGGGTTTAAAAACATCGAAACTGAGGTTCGATAGCGCCGGCTTAGTTAACCGCTGCTTCAAACTCGTTCTTCGTGCCGGCGTCCTTGAGGTACTCAAGGGCCTTCTTGGAAGCATCGACGAGAGCGCCGAATGCTGCAGGCTCATGGATCGCCATGTCGGAGAGAACCTTACGGTCGACTTCGATGCCAGCCTTGTTCAGGCCGTCGATGAAGCGGCCGTAGGTCAGGCCGAATTCGCGCACAGCAGCATTGATACGCTGGATCCAGAGCGCGCGGAAATTGCGCTTGTTGACCTTGCGGTCGCGGTAAGCGTACTGCTTGGAGCGGTCAACCGCTGCCTTAGCCGTACGGATGGTGTTCTTGCGGCGGCCGTAAAAGCCCTTTGCGGCCTTCAGAACCTTCTTGTGCTTGGCGTGGGCGGTAACGCCTCTTTTTACACGTGCCATTTCATGATCTCCTTAATCTACAACGTTCGCGGAAGAGTCTTAGAGACCGTTCGGCAGATAGTTCTTCACAACCTTGCGGCCATCGGGTTCAGCCAGAACCATCGTGCCACGTGCATCGCGAATGAACTTGTTGCTACGCTTGATCATGCCATGGCGCTTGCCAGCAGCTGCAGCCTTGACCTTGCCGGTTGCGGTGATCTTGAACCGCTTCTTGGCAGAGGACTTCGTCTTCATCTTGGGCATTTTGCTACTCCGTTTCTGTCCTCCCTGCATGTTTCAAAGAAACCCTCGAGCGATGTCCGGAAAACCGGCCGTCGCAACCAGGTGCGGGAGCGTTTGTTGTTGATCTGCGGGCCCGGTGACGAAACCTGCCCGCAAGCATTCGAAACTGCCACGGCATGCCCTGCCGGTCAGTTCGGACGCGCGCTTATAACCGCAGTGTCATGAAAGTGCAACGGGGCGGCCGGCGGAATCTTGGCACTCAGGCCGCGGGCATCAGATTCTTCGGCGCGGGCAAGGCCAAGGTGACTTCCAGGCCGCCGAGATCCGAGCGCGAAAGCACAATCCTGCCGCCGTAAGCCTCGGCGATGTCGCCGGAAATGGCAAGCCCGAGACCGGAACCTGCATGCGCATCGTCAGCGCTGACGCCGCGCTTCAACATCATCGCATAGTTTTCGGGAGGCACGCCAGGGCCGTCGTCGCCGACCCGGAGGATAACGGCCTCGCCTTCCCTCGACGCCGAGACATCGATGCGGGAGCGGGCAAAGCGCACCGCATTGTCGAGAATGTTGCCCATGGCCTCAGCGACATCGGCGGGATCGGCTTCGATGGTCAGCGCCGGATCGATATCGACTTTCCAGCCAACGCCCTTGCCGTCGGTGACCGGTGAGAGAACACTGACCAGCTTGCCCGATATGCCGAGAAGCGACGTCGTCGCCATGCGTTCGACACCCATCCTCGCGGCCTGCAATTGCCGGTCGGCCCGCTGGCGCGCGAGTTCGATCTGCTGCAGGGCGGTGTCGCGCTTGTCATCCGGCAGGCTTTCGACGAGATGGGACAGAACCGTCAGCGGCGTCTTCAATCCATGCGCTAGATCGCTGGCCCGCGATCGTGCCCGTTCCACGGCGGTTTCGCGCTCCGCCAGCAGAAGATTGATCTCGTTGACCAGCGGGCGGACCTCGCTCGGTCCTTCGGCGCCGATATGGGCGCTGCGGCCGGCGCGGATATTCGCCACCTCGTTGCGCAGGCGCACCAGCGGCTTCAGGCCGATCAGCCCCTGCAGAAAAGCGGCGGCAAGCAGAAGCAGGCCGGTTGCGGCCAGCATCAGCTGCAGCGGCCGATGATAATTCGACAGCGCGCTTTCCATCTCGTCTTTGGAGAAGGCCGTATAGATCGTGAAGTGTTTGCGCGCATCACCCTCACCGACAGACATCGCCTTCACGGTGACCAGGATCGTCGCCCCATCCGGCCCTTCGGCCTCGTGAAACCCGCAATAGAGATCCCTGGAGAGGCTATCCCTGGTCAGTTCCTCGTCCCAGAACGACCGCGAACGGAGCGGCGGCTGAGTGGGGTCGTCGGGCGTTATCTGCCAGTAGCGTCCGCCGGCCGGTGTCTGGAACCGCGGATCGGACGGTTCGCTGATCAGCGAAAGCCCGCCGTTTTCGATTGCCAGACGGGCGCCCAGAGCATCCGATACCGCGGTCATCTCGTTCGCATACTGGTCGGCCAGATAGTCTTCGAACAGATGACCGAGGACGAACCAGACCAGCGCGAGAGCGACGGCAATCGCAACAAGGGCGCCAGCAGCCAGGCGGAAGCGCAATGACTTCGTCATCGTGTCTTGCCCGGCAGCAGGTATCCGAAGCCGCGGCGCGTTTCTATCGCGCCGCTATCGGTCTTCTTGCGCAATCGCGCCACCATGGCCTCGACGGCATTCTTGGCGGCGTCGTCATCACGGCCCTGGACCTGGCTCGCAAGTTCCGCTGGCGTCAGCACGGCGCCCGGACGATCGATGAACACGGAGATCATCCGGTACTCGAGAGGGCTCAGATCAAGTTCACGGCCATCGAAAGTCACGCGGCGGGCCTGCTCATCCAGCGTGAAGCGGTCGGCCGATTTCACCCGCTGCTGCATCCTGCCTGATCGGCGCAACAGGGCGCGAAGGCGTGCCAGCAACTCCTCGCTGCGGAAGGGCTTTGGCAGGTAATCGTCGGCCCCGGCGTCGAAACCATCGACGCGTTCCATCCAAGAGCCGCGGGCCGTCAATACGAGAACCGGCGTTTCGAGACCATTGGCCCGCCAGCGCTTGAGGATCGACAGGCCATCCATGCCGGGAAGACCGAGATCGAGGACGATGGCAGCGTAATCACCAGTTTCGCCCTGCTCCCAAATTTCGGGGCCGGACTTCAAGGTTTCGACGAGATAGCCTTCGCGTCCCAACGTCTCGGCAAGGTGCACCGATATATTGGCGTCGTCTTCGGCCAGCAGGATCTTCATCGGTCACTTGTCCCCGATCACTTCGCCACTGCGGGCATCGACACGCAGCGTGCGTATGGTGCCTTTTCCATCCCGAAGCTTGAGCTGATAGACATCACTGAACAGCGAGCGGCTGAGAATGACGTCGATCACCCGGCCGTAACGGCGGGAATCGATCTTCTGCAGCAGCGATTTCAGCGGCAGGATGCGGCCTTCGCGCACGGCATCGCGTGCGCGGTCGTAATCGGCGCGACCGGAGCCGCTGCCGCTGCTCGTTCCGTGGCCACCGTGATCATCGCCTCCGCCGTCGTCATCGCCGCCGTGGCCGCCATGATCGTCTCCGCCATCGTGGCCGGAGCCTCCCGATCCCGAGTTCGAGCCTGAACCGGAGCCGCTCGAACCGCTGCTGCCGGAACTGCCACTACTGCCGCCGCCATCTTTTGCCGCCGCCGGAGACGCAGACAGTGCGGCCGCAACGATAGCGGCTGACAGCAGGAGAGCGGTCGATCTGCGGGTGAAAGACATGCCTGATCCGGACCTCATATACGGCTGATAAACTGAACGCTTACATGCACCCGCACAAGAGGCATAGGAAAACGGGCTTGAAACGGCAGATGCTCCGCCGGCAAACGGCGGAGCATCGATCTTCCGGGGCGGGCGGAAGAACCAGGCGATTACGGCGCTGCCGCAGGCCTGATGGAAACATTGGTGATTGGGCCGGGGTTACGGACGGCATCGGAGCGGTGCGGCTTCACCTCGACGGTCTGGACGCCGTGTTCCAATTCGACCTCGACTTCCAGCCTGCGGCCCAGCTGATCGACGGCGATAAGCGAACCGTTGAGCAGGCCTTGAAGACTTGCCGCAGAAACCGAGAGCGGAACGCGGGGACGATCGCTGCGGTCATTCTCGCGGCCGCGGCGTCCACTATCATCCGCCCCCGCAGCAACCGTCCGGCCGCCATGGCGATCGCCGCCATTGTCGTCATCGCTGGAGTTGCCGCCACTCCGGCCGCGGCCGCTGTTGCTGCCACTGTCGTGGCCGCCGCCGTGGTCGTCGCCGGAGGCATCGTCGCTGCCGCCGCGGCCCGAACTGCCGCTGCCGCCGTCATGACCGCCACGGGCATAGGCAGCCGAGGAAAAGAGGGAATATCCCGAAGGCTGAAGGGCGGGTAGAGCAGCGGCCAGCGCAAGCGCGGCGGCCGAGGCCAGCGTGATCCTTTGAAGACGGGGGGCCATGGTCGTTTCCTTTCCATCCGTGTTTCGATGGAAGGAGCATGACATCTCCTGGCTGACAGGCCGCTGAGCGGGCCTGTCAGCAGACTGTCAGAAAGCGGCCCCAGAAAACACAAAAGCCGCCCTTGCGGACGGCTTCGATGCATCTTGATGGACCGCGCTCACTTGGGCGCGAGCACCATCATCATCTGTCGGCCTTCAAGCTTCGGCTCGGCTTCGACCTTTGCATATTCGGTCGTGTCGGCCTTGACCTGCTGAAGCAGCTTCATGCCCAGTTCCTGGTGAGCCATTTCACGGCCACGGAACTTCAGCGTTACCTTTACCTTGTCGCCTTCTTCGAAGAAGCGGCCCATCGCCTTCATCTTCACGTCATAATCATGCGTGTCGATGTTCGGGCGCATCTTGATTTCTTTGACTTCGACGATCTTCTGCTTCTTGCGCGCTTCGGCAGCCTTCTTCTGGTTGGCATATTTCAGCTTGCCCAGATCGAGAATCTTGCACACAGGCGGCTCGGCATTGGGGGAAATTTCCACCAGGTCGAGACCGGCTTCCTCAGCCATTTTCAACGCCTGATCGGTGGCAACGATGCCCAGGTTCTGTCCCTCTGCGTCAATCAGCTGAACACGGGGTATGCGAATTTCCCGGTTCGAACGCGGCCCTTCCTTAACGGGCGCGTCGGTTTTAAAAGGTCTGCGAATGGTCGTACTCTCCTCGAGTTGTTGAATGCTGCAGCTCGTACTCCCACGGGGGCACAAACGGGGTCTCGTTATCGCTGCAACGGAGTCAGTAGCACGCTTTAGCGGAAAAATCACCCGCTGTCAGCCTGTCAAGAATCTGTTTTATAGGCAGGAACAACAGGAGTTCAGCCGTGTCCGAGACATCCATCGCCCCTCAGCCGAAGTTTATCACCGCCGGAGAGGGTGACGACGCCCGCCAGATAGCCTTCATTCTGCGTCAGGCGAATGCTGGACCGGACGCCCCTGTGCTGCTCTGGCTTTCGGGATATCGCTCGGATATGAGCGGCACCAAGGCAATCGAGCTTGACAGGCTGGCGGCGGAAACCGGTCTTGCCTGCCTCCGTCTCGATTATTCGGGCCACGGGCTTTCCGGCGGCAAATTTACCGACGGGACGATCTCGCGCTGGCTTGAGGAGACGCTCGCGGTTCTCATGCATGTCAATCCGAAGCGCGTCATTGCTGTCGGATCGTCGATGGGAGGGTGGATCGCGCTGCGCCTGGCCCAAGAACTGGGCAAGATCGCCGATGGACCGAAGCTCGAGGGCATGGTGCTGATCGCGCCCGCGCCGGATTTCACCTCGGATCTGATCGAGCCGCATCTGACCAAGAAGGAACGCGCCTCTCTGGAAGAGCGCGGCTATTTCGAAGAAAAGTCGGAATACAGCCCCGAGCCCAATATCTATACCCGGGCCCTGATCGAGGACGGCCGCGCCAACAGGGTGTTGACCGGGATCATCCAGACAGGATGCCCGGTTCATATCCTGCAAGGCATGAAAGATCCCGATGTGCCCTATGCACATGCCATGAAGCTGATCGAGCATCTGCCGTCCGACGACGTGGTGCTGACCTTCGTTCGCGACGGCGACCACCGGCTTTCGCGGCCGCAGGATATCGAGCGCATGCTTTCTGCGGTCAGCGCGCTTATCCGTCAATAAGCGAATTCGGATGCACGAATAGTATCTCCGGTTGAGAGGATACCGCGCAAGCCCACCTTCTGTGGCATTTTAACCATGTCCGAGAGTTGTAACTCCCTACCAAGAAGTAACGATTGACTCCGAACGCCCCTCCCCGTTAACTCTTTGTTAATAAATACAAGGGCGATGCAGGGAATACGGGCGTGCGGATCAAGGGTTACCTCGTGGCCATGATGGCCATGCTAGCGATGTCTTCGGCTGCCTTGCCGGCTTCGACATCCAACCTCTCCATGGTTACCGGCGGAGCGACATCGCAGCCGATCGGCCATTACGATTTCTGTCAGATCCACCGCGACGAATGCGGCCCGAACCGCAATACTGCGAACATGCAGATGACCCCCGACCAGTGGACGCTGGTGCGTTCGGTCAACACGACAGTCAACACCACGATCAAGCCGATGACCGACAAGGAAATCTACGGCAAGGACGAGGTCTGGGCCTATCCGACGACGGCAGGCGACTGTGAAGACTATGCGCTTCTGAAGCGCCGCATCCTCATTCAGCGCGGCTTTTCGCCGGCAAACCTTTTGATGACGGTCGTACGCAAGCCTGACGGTGAGGGGCATGCGGTTCTGACCCTGCGCACCACGGATGGCGATTTCATTCTCGACAATCTCTCGACCAACGTGAAGCCATGGTTCGACACGAACTATTCCTTCATCAAGCGCCAGTCGAGCTATAATGCCGGGCGCTGGGTCACCATCGAGAATGGCCGCGACGTTCTGGTCGGCGCCCTGCAATAATTACATCTACCGGTTCTTGGGTGGCCTTCCGAAGCTTGCTTCGGGAGGCCTTTTTTTGTGCCTGAAAGCCCTCAGCCGTTGCCGATCAGGATGCCCGCACCGAGCACAAGTCCGCCGCCGACGACCACCTGGAAGGCGGCGCGCAGGAACGGCGTTTCCATATACTTGTTCTGAATGAAGGCGATTGCCCAGAGTTCGAAGAAGACGACGACGGCCGCGGTGATCGTCGCCGTCCAGAAATGCGGGATCAGATAGGGCAGCGCGTGCCCGAGGCCGCCGAGCGCCGTCATGATACCGCAGGCGAGGCCTCGCTTGATCGGCGATCCACGACCGGAAATCTTGCCGTCGTCATGCGCCGCCTCGGTAAAGCCCATGGAGATACCGGCGCCTACAGAGGCGGAAAGACCGACGAGGAAGGTTTGCCAGGTATCCTGCGTGGCGAAAGCGGCGGCGAAGATAGGCGCAAGCGTCGAGACAGAACCGTCCATCAAGCCGGCCAGGCCGGGCTGCACATAGGTCAGCACGAACTGGCGGCGAACGCCTTCGTTCTCTTCTTCCTTGACGGTCTCCGGTGTGTGCTTTTCTCCGAGCATGCGGGCGATATCTTCATGCCCCTGCTCGGCCAGCGCCAGATCGCCAAGAAGCTGACGGGTCGAGGCGTCGGTGGTCTGCTTGGCCGCCTCGACATAGAAGCGGTAGGCCTGCTCTTCCATTGCCTCCGTCTCGCGCCGCATGGCGTCGAGCGACAGGTTCTTGCGCAGCCAGTCGGGTTTGCGATCGTAGAAGCCCTGCACATGCTCGCGGCGGATCAGCGGGATGCGCTCGCCGAAGCGCTGGCGATGAATTTCGATCAGTGACCGCCGATGGGTACTTTCCACCTCGGCCATGTCTTCGAATACCTTTGCACTCGCAGGATAGTCACGCTTCAACTGATCGGCATAGGCGAGATAGATGCGCGCATCATCCTCTTCCGAGGCGATTGCAAGTGCCAGGATTTCCTGTTCAGACAATGATTTGAATGATCGCTTCTGCGACCTGAAAAGACGCGCCAACATCGGCATGCTCCAATAATTTAGAATTATTCTAATCTAAATAGCCCCGCGGCGGGGGTCAAGATCGAAGGCACCCGATTTGACAGATTGCCGCAATCTTCAGTTCCGCCTTTGGCGGCGCGCCCGCAACGCCTATATGAAAGGCGCCGTCGCAGACGGCAAAGCCGGGGTGTTTTAAAAATGAACAACGAATTGCAGGGCCGCGCTGCCCATGTTGCGGCGATCCGCGAGCGTGCGGAAGCCGAGATGAAATCGATCGGCATCGACGATGCCTTTATCGAGACGCTGGTCGAGACATTCTACAGCCGGGTGCTTTTACATCCCGAACTCGGGCCGGTCTTCGATGCGCGGCTTTCGGGGCGGTGGCCGGAGCATATGGAAAAGATGAAAAGCTTCTGGTCTTCCGTTGCCTTTCGCAGCGGGGCCTATGGCGGAAAGCCCGTTCAGGCCCATACCGGCGTCGCCAACATGACGCCGGAGCTCTTTCCCAAATGGCTGGCGCTGTTTGCAGCGACACTTGACGATATCGCTCCGACCCTGGAGGCCAAGGCCTGGTTCATGGCAACTGCGGAGCGCATTGCCCGGAGCCTGACCCTCTCGCTGTTCTACAATCCGGCCCTGGACGATCCGGCGCGCGAGCGCGCCTGACCGTCACGCCTTGCCGGCGAAGAAGGTCGCGCCGGCACTTGCCAGCACCACGAGTGTCGTTCCGGCCATCTGTAGCAGCGTCATCGGCTGCGTCAGAATGACGAAACCGGCGGCGGCGCCAATCGCCGGTTCCAGACTCATCAGAATGCCGAAAGACGCCGTGGGCATGCGCCGGAGCGCCGTCATTTCCAAGGCATAGGGCAGAAGCGGCACGAGAAGGGCCAGTCCCGCCATCTCGATCAAGCCGGAGCCATCAAGGTGGGGTACAGCGCCCGTGAAGCCGAAAGGCGTGGCAACGACAGCAGCGACGAGCAGCGACATCGACAGGCCTTCGAAGCCCTTGAAGGTAGCGCCGACCTTCTTCGTCAGCAGGATATAGATGGCCCAGCCGGTTCCGGCACCGGCTGCAAAGAGCACACCCGGCAGATTGCCGACCCAGCCTTCGCCATCATAGGCGAGGAACAGCACGCCGGCGGCTGCGACGACGGGCCAGATCAGACGGCGCGTCAATCCATAGCCGAATGTCGCAACCGACAGCGGCCCCAGAAAGTCGATGGCAACGGCAAGGCCGAGCGGGATATGCTGGATCGCCGCGAAGAAGCAGATCGTCATCAATGCCGTGATCGTGCCAAGCACAAGGGCACTGATCCACTGCTCGCGGCTATAGCGCAGAACCGGAGGGCGAACGACGACAGCAAGGATCAGCGCCGCGAAGACCAGGCGGAGCCAGGAAGCCCCTGCCGGTCCATAGGTAGCGATCGCGTGCGAGGAAAGCGCCGCGCCGAACTGGATCGACGACATCGAAAGAAGGCACATCAGGGCGCCCGTTGCGACGCCACTCGACGGCACGGCTGCTGCCGAGCCGTCCGCATTCAACGCCGCATTTTCAGGCTGTGCGCCCATTGCTTCCTCCCGATTTTCAGCTCTGAATAGGGCTGGAGGACGACGGGGGCAAATTCAAACTTCTGATGCGAGGAGAAGCTCTATTGATGGCTAGCGATTGCGCCCGGTATCCAGCGCTTCTTCGGCATCATCAAGCGACATCTCAAAAACCTTCTTGCCGATATCGAAGCTGAAGCCGGCCCGGGCAAAAGCCGACAGTTCCTTGGCCTTGCGCTTCTCATCGAGCTCGCTCTTGCGGAACGGGCCGAAGGCGCGCTTGCGGGCCAGAACGACGGCTGCGTAAAAGTCGTCCGCTTCGGCAACAGCTGTTTCCACGGTGCTCTTCGCAATACCTTTTAGCGACAGCTTCTGGGCGATTGCCCGCCTGGATCTGCCGCTGCGCATGCCCGAGCGCGTACCGATTTCGGCATAGGCTGTGTCGTCGAGCGCCTTGTTGTCATAGGCAAACTTCACGGCGGAATCGGCAAGCGCCTTGACCTGCGCCTCGCTGATGTCCTCGAACTTCTGCCGCGCCTTGCGGGCGATGGCATCGAACAGCTGCTTCTCCGTATGCATCCGCCGCTCTAGGCGGTAGATCGTCGAGTTGCGCGCCCACGAAAACATGCGCGGCGTCGGCACGTCGGATGGCTGCGTTTCCTCTTCCAAGCCGCTTAGGCCTCCAGACCCTTGAGGACATTGGCAACGTTCAAGCCGATTTCCGGCACGCCGTAACCACCTTCCATGCAGGTCAACACCGGCAGTCCCGTCGACGCAATCATCGCTCCCATGCGGATGAAATCGTCCGAAGTGAGCTTGAAGAAGGAGATCGGATCACGCTCGAACGTATCGACGCCGAGCGAGACAACGATTGCTTCGGCGCCGAACGCCTTGATGCGGCTGAGCGAATCGGCAAGTGCCGCGGACCATTCGTGCCAGGCCGTTCCGCGCGGCAGTGGATAGTTGGCATTACTGCCCTCGCCTTCGCCTTCACCCGTCTCGTCCGCATAGCCCCAGAAATACGGAAAGGCGTTCGCGGGCTCGCCATGCAGCGAGGCGAAGAAGATGTCGCCGCGGCGGTAGGTGATATCCTGCGTGCCGTTGCCATGGTGAAAATCGACATCGAGGATCGCGACCTTCCTGGCGCCGAGATCGAGCAGGCGCTGCGCGGCGACGGCAGCGTTGTTGATGAAGCAATAGCCGCCGAAGAGATCGATGCCGGCATGATGGCCAGGCGGGCGGCAGAGCGAGAAGGCAAAGCGATTGCCTGAATTCAGCCAGTCGGCACCCGACATCGCGCATTGCATCGAGGCGATCGCCGCCTCATAGGTGCCATTGGTAATCGCGGTCTCCGCCGCATTGGCATAATAGCCGAGAAGCGCGCCGATGTCGGTCGGCACCCGCAAGGTCGAGCGGCGCACGGGAAAGGACGCCGGGATCGCCTCGCCTTCAGCGCCTGTCGCCGCCCACATGTCCCAAGCCTTGGACAGGAAATCGAGATAACCGGCATCATGCACCTTGCGGGCCGTTTCCAGACCATGGCGGACCGGCGCGGCAACATCTCTGAACCCGGCATCCTTGACGGCATCCAGAATCCATTCGGCGCGGAAGGGGCCTTCAAAGGGCGTGACCAGCTGTCCGTTGTGCAGCTCGGTCTTCGCGTCACGCAGCTTGTGGTCTTCGGAATAGATGACGCGCATGGCGCATGCCCCTCGTTATGTCGCGGATAAGGCGCGGTGACGCGCCGATTTGTCAATGGGTCCGGAGCGGCTCAAACAGCCAGCCGCTTGTAGAACAGCGTCGTCGAGCAATAGCCGCCGTCCGGCCACATCGCGTATTCAGGGATGACGCCGGCGCGTTCCCAGCCGAAGCGTGGATAGATCGCTTCCGCGTCGCTGCCGGTCGCCGTATCCAGAACCAGAAGATGCTTGCCGTGACGGGCAGCCTCCTTCTCGATCGCCTCCATCAGGAGACGTGCGAGCCCATGACCACGCGCCGAGCGGTGAACGAGCAGTTTCTTCAGGTCGCCGCGGTGCGGCTGGTTCGGCATCGTGGCAAAACCGACCTGAACGGTACCGAGAATCCGGCCATCGACGACAGCCACGGCAAGCAGATTGACCCCGGCTTCGACGCTCTCGGCGACACCTTGCCAGTAGGGCTCGGCATCCTCGGCCGTATAGGGCTGCATGAAGCCGACGGAGGCGCCGCCCGCGACGCAGTCGACCAGCACCTCGCAAAGCTCCGGAATGGCCGAGCGGGTTTCATCGGCGGTCAAAAGGCGTATCGAAGTCATCAGAGATCTCCTGGATATCATCGCGAATTGCGGCTCAGCACGACGCAGTAACGGGCGGGCTTGCTCGACGGATTGTGGAAGACGTGCCCCTCGCCGACAGGCATGAAGAGGCAATCGCCGGGAAAGAGACGGTGAACCTTGTCCCCGGCCGTCATCTCCATCTCGCCTCCGAAAACCCAGATATGCTGGGTCATGCCGTGGCTCGCCGCATGCGGCGGAAAGCTGACACGGGCGCCGGCCGGAAACTCGACGTCGACGATATCGACGTCCGACGTGGTGCCGGGCGGGGAGACGGCGCGTCTGATATAACCGGTCTCCGGATCCCGCCACACCTGTTGCTCGTGACGCCGGGCAAGCGGTGACGCCGCGCTTTCTTCTTCCGCAAAGAAGGTCGAGAGGGACAGGCCAAGTGCTGCGCAGACGCGCGCCAGCAGCGATGCCGTAGGGCTTGCCTCGGCGCGTTCGATGCGCGAGATCATCGCCCGGCTGACGCCCGAATTGCTGGCGAGGTCATCCAGCGTCAGACCTTTTTCCAGCCGCAGACTGCGGATCCTCGCACCGATCGCCGCTTCCAGTTCTTGCTCCAACAGTCGGCTCCATATTTCTACTATACGAGAAATACATGATCCGATGATGGAATCAAGTGGCGCCTGGCGCCGCCATTTATCCTAAACAAACTCCTGCTTTTCCCCTATGCGTCAAGGGAAGGCGCTGCTATATGGCGCGCATGAGCACCAATTCTACCCGCACTCCGCTTGACCATATCCGCAACTTCTCGATCGTGGCCCATATCGACCACGGCAAGTCGACGCTGGCCGACCGTCTGATCCAGACGACCGGCGGCCTGGCCGAGCGCGACATGTCGGAACAGGTGCTGGATTCGATGGATATCGAGCGCGAGCGCGGCATCACCATCAAGGCCCAGACCGTTCGCCTGCATTACAAGGCGAACAACGGCGAAACCTATATTCTGAACCTCATCGACACGCCTGGCCACGTCGACTTTGCCTATGAAGTGTCGCGGTCGCTGTCGGCCTGCGAAGGTTCGCTGCTCGTCGTCGATGCCTCCCAGGGCGTCGAGGCGCAGACGCTTGCCAACGTCTATCAGGCGATCGACAACAACCACGAGATCGTCACCGTCCTCAACAAGATCGACCTGCCGGCCGCCGAGCCGGACCGCATTCGCGAGCAGATCGAGGAAGTGATCGGCATCGACGCATCCCAGGCCGTACTGATTTCCGCCAAGACGGGTCTCGGGATTCCGGATGTCCTGGAAGCCATCGTCCACCAGCTGCCCGCGCCGAAGAGCGAAGGCGGCGACAAGGCGCCCCTGAAGGCGCTGCTGGTCGATAGCTGGTACGACACCTATCTCGGCGTCATGGTTCTGGTGCGCATCCTCGACGGCGTGCTGACCAAGGGCCAGACCATTCGAATGATGGGCACCGATGCCAAATATCAGGTCGAGCGCGTCGGCGTGCTGACCCCGAAGATGCTGGCCGTCGACAGCCTCGGCCCCGGCGAGATCGGCTTCTTCACCGGCTCGATCAAGGAAGTGGCCGATACCCGCGTCGGCGACACGATCACCGAAGACAAGAAGCCGACGGCGCAAGCGCTGCCGGGCTTCAAGCCGGCCCAGCCGGTCGTGTTCTGCGGCCTCTTCCCGGTCGATGCGGCCGATTTCGAGGACCTGCGCGCTGCGATGGGCAAGCTGCGTCTCAACGACGCCTCCTTCTCCTTCGAAATGGAATCGTCCGCCGCACTCGGTTTCGGTTTCCGCTGCGGCTTCCTCGGCCTGCTGCATCTGGAAATCATCCAGGAACGCCTGGAGCGCGAATTCGACCTCGACCTGATCGCAACGGCGCCTTCGGTCGTATACCACCTGTCGATGACCGACGGCTCGACGCGCGAGTTGCACAATCCGGCGGACATGCCTGACGTCGTGAAGATTTCCGAGATCGAGGAACCCTGGATCAAGGCGACGATCCTGACCCCGGACGACTATCTCGGCGGCATCCTGAAGCTCTGCCAGGACCGCCGCGGCATCCAGACCGAACTCACCTATGTCGGCAAGCGCGCCATGCTCTCCTACGAGCTGCCGCTCAACGAAGTGGTGTTCGATTTCTACGACCGCCTGAAGTCGATCTCCAAGGGCTACGCCTCGTTCGACTACCATCTGCACGGCTATCGCGAGGGCAACCTCGTGAAGATGTCGATCATGGTCAACGGCGAGCCTGTTGATGCGCTTTCCATGCTGGTCCACCGTTCGGCCGCCGAAAAGCGCGGCCGCGACATGTGCGAAAAGCTGAAGGACCTGATCCCGCGCCACATGTTCAAGATCCCGATCCAGGCGGCGATTGGCGGCAACGTCATCGCCCGCGAAACGATCTCCGCCATGCGCAAGGACGTGACCGCCAAGTGCTACGGCGGCGACGCCACCCGCAAGCGCAAACTTCTGGACAAGCAGAAGGAAGGCAAGAAGCGCATGCGCCAGTTCGGCAAGGTGGATATCCCGCAGGAAGCCTTCATCGCCGCGCTGAAGATGAAGGACGAATAGCGCTTCTCAAATCCAACTGATGCGCATATTCTTTGCGCATCAGCTATGGAGAGCGCCTCGCCTCAACATGTCCGTAAGCCAGCGAATTTATCGCTTGACGAAGAGCTTGTGACACAAGCGCAGGATCTCAAGATCAATTTGTCACGGGCTGCCGAAGATGGAATAGCGCAAGCCATAAAGGTCGAGCGCGAGCGGCTTTGGCGTATTGAAAACGCCGAGGCGATTGCAGCTTCCAACGCCTACGTCGAAAAACACGGTCTTCCGCTGCAGAAATATCGGCAGTTCTAGTGGCACGGTTTCATGTCTATAGCCTTCGCCACGGCGATGCGCTTGTTCTTGACCTACAGTCCGACCTACTTGATGAACTGACGACCCGAATGGCGGTGCCGATGCTGCCGCCGGACGAACTTTCGCGTGTCATGTCTTCCAGGGCCTCTAAGCCGGCTGCGCCATATATTCCTTCACCAGCCCCTCATACGCATCCATTTCGGGCAATGCCGGATAGCTGTGTCTTGCTCCCGTTTCGGCAAAAGCCAGCTTCTCGCTCGTCCAGGTCTCGATGAAGGGCGCGAACCAACTGGTATCGTCGAACATCGTGGCGCGGACATTGACGAACCAGTCCATGCCCTCTGGCTTGGTGAACATCCAAGTCATGCAATAGGGGCAGAAATAGTGGTGCGCCTCGGGGCCGTGAAGGCCGCCGATCACGGGCTCGCCCCTGGTGACCTCGAAGCCCGCTGCCGGAATGGCGGCACTCAATGAATAGGCGCTCGAGGACATCTTCTGGCAGCCCGTGCAGTGGCACGCCATGGTCAACAGCGGCTTGGCGCTGATCTTCAGCCGAACCTGACCGCAACGGCAACCACCCTCCCAAGGCAACGCGTTCTCGCTCATCCTCTCCTCCTGTTGTCACTTGCTGATCTAGGACGCATGTACGGCGCTTCCAGCACTAGTCTCGCTTGACTGGCCGGGCGGGATTGCCGACCACGGTTGCGCCCGCCGCAACATCTCTTGTCACCACGGAGCCCGCGCCGACGATCGCGCGATCGCCGATCGTCACCCCGCCGAGAATGATCGCGCCGCCGCCGATCCAGACGTCTTCGCCGATCACGACCGTACGAGCGATCTCGATGCCCTGGCGACGCAAGTCAGGGTCCTTGTGATGCTCGGCGCAATAGATCTGAACGCCCGGACCCAGCATCGAGCGGCTGCCGATATGCACTCGTCCGGAATCGAGGATCGTGCAGCCGGCATTCAGATAGACACGCTCGCCGAAGCTCAGATTGATGCCATAGGAACAATGGAACGGCGCCTCGATGAAAACGTCATCCGCCACGTCGCCACACAAGGCCTTCAGCGCTGGAGCGATCATGCCGCGCGCATCTGGCGCCATCGTATTGTGCTGATGCACCGCATGGCGTGCCGCGACGCGGAGACGATCGAGTTCGGGGTCGAGACAGCAGTACCATTCACCCGCCGCCATCTTTTCGTAGTCGCTGGCCATGGCTGCCTCAGGCGCTCAGGCGGCTGTCTGCAGCGCCTTCCGAGGCGACCGACGGCCTGATGGTGCCGATGAAGGCGCGCGCGATCGCGAGGCCAGCCTGATCGGCATCGGCGGCATGTCTGGCCGCAGTCAGCGCAAACCGCTCATGCCAGCCGGGCTCGATGCTCTCGACCATATCACGGAATTCGGCATTCCATTTGGTCACGACTTCCAAATTGGCTTCGAAATGGAACTGCGTACCATAGACGGCCCTGCCGATGCGGAAGCATTGGTTGGGGACAGCCGCCGTCGACGCGAGACGGATGGCGCCGGGCGGCAGCGTGAAGGTATCGGAGTGCCATTCGAAGATCGGGAAGCGGTCGCCTATCTCGCCGAAGAGCGGATCGGCACGCCCGTCCGCCGTCACATCGACGGGCGTCCAGCCGAATTCGCGTGTCGCGTCCAGAATATTCTCGGCACCATAGGCACGGGCGAGAACCTGGCTGCCGAGGCAGATGCCTAGCACGGATTTCCCGGCATCGCCGAATTCGCGCATCAAAGAGGCGAGCGCCGGCAGATAGGGATAAGCTTGATCATCGACAGCGCTCTGCTCACCACCGAGTACGACAAGCGCGTCGTAGCCGTCGAGACCGGCAGGCAAGGCCTGGTCCTTCCACGGACGGAACCACTCAAGCACGGCACCGGCCTCATCGAGGGCGTCACCAAGCGCGCCGATATGCGTGTTCGGCATGTTTTCAACAACGGCAACCCGCATTTTCATCTCCTGCTTCGTACCCGGAAGTGATCATGAGCGGCAGTGACATGCAAGCAGCCGGATTGCGCGGACCGGGCTAAGCTTCTAAATCGGAGAGAGATCGAAAGGAACGCCGCATGATCGACAAAGCCCGTGTGACCATTCTCTATTGCACGCAGTGCAACTGGCTGCTGCGCGCCGGCTGGATGGCTCAGGAACTGCTGCAGACCTTCACCGACAGTCTGGGCGAAGTGGCGCTCATTCCAGGCACCGGCGGCAATTTCGAGATCCGGGTGAATGGCGGCCTGATCTGGGAGCGCAAACGCGACGGCGGCTTTCCCGGACCGAAGGAGCTGAAACAGCGGGTGCGCGACATCATCGAGCCCGATCGCGATCTCGGCCATACCGACCGTGCATCACTGGAAAGCTGACACTCAGTCGAAGGGCGAATTGCAGGTTTTGTAGACGCCCTCGTAGGTGACGAAGCGGTCGGTCTTCGGATTGTAGGACCGGTACTGGTTGCGGCACCATTCGGCATGCATGCCCTGATCCCTGGCCGCCGGCTGAACCCTGCGGATCGGCGCCGGGTCATAGGACAGCGCCGGCCGCCCCGTGCGTGGCGCTTGCGCTCTCGGCTGATAATAGGTCGGCCCCGTTACGCCGCGCGGCCGGTAGTTCGGCTGCACATAGGCAGGACGATGCCATTGCTGCGGTCCGAAACCGAAGCAGCCGCGATAATCGCACATCGTCGATTGCACATTGATAATATCTGGATTGCGCACCTGGAACGGCGCAGGCACGGGCGCCGCCTGCGCGGCAAGTGGCAGAAAACCGGCAACCAGGCCGAAGATGGTGCTGCGTAAAGCGGACATCAGTGATTCCTTTCCGATGCTTTTCATATAGGTCACGGCATCCGTTCGAACATCGGCAGAGGCAAGCCAAACGTTCAGTTCCCCGTGAACGCGGCCTTTCGCACCGTCCCGGCAATTCTTTTTTACATACTGTCAGGAAAACTTCAAAAACCCTGTTGACAGCAAAGAGCCACCCCCGTACATGGCTCTCCGTCGCCCAGATGGCGGAATTGGTAGACGCGCCAGCTTCAGGTGCTGGTACCCGAAAGGGTGTGGAGGTTCGAGTCCTCTTCTGGGCACCATTCCCATTTAAAAATAGCAGCTTAGGCCGGTAGCAACCGCTCCCGAAAGCTCGCTATTTTTCTCTTCACCACCGTAGATATCGCGAGCCGATCAGCGCCCCAAGCGCGGTAACGGCCGTGGCGGCCGCCGTGTACCAGGTCGCCAGAAACAACGGGCTGTCGTCGGGGCAATGCCAGGCGTAGAGCGCGGCCGCGAGCCCGGCGGAGGCGAGGCCTGCGACGGCACCGCCGAGGGTCGGGTTTGCCGGTGCGGCACTCTTCAGCGCCCAGAGAAAGCCGGCCAGCGGCGCCAGCGACAGGACAGGAATGAAGAAGACGCAGAAGGTCGCGTTGCGGCCCATCAGCGCCGTATGCCAGGTGTCCTCAGGAATGGTCGTCAATTCGGTTGCGACGCCCGCGATCACCAGGGCCAGCGGGATGAGCAGGCTGAGAGCCGATATCTTGAGTGGAATGCCGGGGCGGCCGATGCGGAAGACGAGTCCGCAGGCGGTGACGGCGAGTGTCAGCGTGGTCACGATCTTGAAGAGGACGCGCGCGGTCTCGATGGCGCTTGCCATGTCGTGGCGAATGCCGATGGTCGCCAGCAGCAGGGCGGCGGAGATGACGACGCCGCCGAGAAGCGCGCCAAGCAGCATCGGCCCCAGGCGGGTCCGCACCGGCGCGTCCTCGGAAAGCATGCTGATCAGGTCATCGGTCTTCACTCGTCTCACTCCGGTATAAGGCTGCCAGCGACTTCAGGGCGCGATGCAGCGCAACGCGCACCGCTCCTTCCGTCATCTTCAGTCTCTCGGCCGTTTCCCGTATTCCCGCCCCCTCCATCGAAATGGAGCGGACGATATCGCGTTGCGGATCTTTCAGCCGCTCCAGCATATGCTCGGCGTCGAGCCGGTCCAGGTTGCCTGCCTGCTCTTCCGCCTCGAGCGTCGCCATGACGTCGTCGATCGGCACGTCGATGTGGCGGCCGCGGCGGCGCAGGCTGTCGATCAGCTTGTTGCGCACGATCGTCGACAGCCATGGTCCGATAGGGCGCGCCGGATCCCACGTGCCGCGCTTGAGGTGGACGGCGAGCAGCACTTCCTGCACCACGTCCTCCGCTTCGCTCGCCGGAGCGCCGAACTGGTCGCAGCGCCGGCGCGCCATTGCGCGCAAGTGGGGTGTCACAGCCGACAGGAAGCGGTGGTAGGCCTGCGTATCGCCCTCGATGGCGCTGCGCATCCAGCCTGCCCATTCCTCTTCACGCGCCGAATATTTCACCCGACATAGTCCTCTACGGATGGGCACACATTTTTGTTACTGCCGCATCTCAAATATTTCGAACAGACGCGGATGCCTTTGTTTTCAGGGTTTTCGCTTGCCATCCCGTAAACGGCAAGAGCGTCCGGCGCAAAAAATCCAGGATGGCGCTGTAACAACGGCTCCCACAGCTCCGTAGCCCCCATGCAAGCCAATCACGGCTCGGCAATCTTACGGAGATGAAACCATGAAGAACAGCATCGTCACGCTTGCACTGGCAGGCTCCATCGCTTCGGCGCTCGCAACCATTGCAGCGCCGGCAGCATCCGCCGCCGACAACAAGGAAAAGTGCTACGGCGTCGCCATGAAGGGGCAGAACGATTGCGCCGCCGGCAAGCATGATTGCGCCGGCAAATCGACGGTCAGCTACGACAAGATGTCCTTCAAGCTCGTTCCGGCCGGCACCTGCGTCTCGATGAAGACGCCCAAGGGCCATGGTTCGCTGACCCCGGCCTGACCGCTCCGAACGCCCCCAGAAACTCACCACACCGGAGAAGACCCATGACAAAACTACCTGTCACCGTGCTTGCGGCCTCGGTCGCCACAGCGCTCTCGCTGATCGGCAGCGTAACGACCGCTTCGGCCCAGGATGCCGCGAAAGAGAAATGCTACGGCATCGCGCTCAAGGGGCAGAACGACTGCGCCGCAGGCCCGGGCACGACCTGCGCCGGAACGGCCAAGATCGACTACCAGAAGAACGCCTGGAAGCTGGTACCAGCAGGCACCTGCATGTCGATGAAGACGCCTGATGGCACCGGATCGCTGACACAGGGGCCGGCCCCGGTCTGATCCGCTTCCGTCGACAAGAGGCGGCGCCACCGACGGCGCCGCCGGACCAACCGGAGAGAAATGGAATGAAACCCTCCGCACTTGCCGGCCGTCCCGGCGTGGGCTTCAAGCCCGAGCATTTTGCCAGCATCATCGCTGCCCGCCAGCCGGTCGGCTTCTTCGAGGTTCATGCCGAGAACTACATGGGCGATGGCGGGCCGCCGC
Source organism: Hyphomicrobiales bacterium (assembly GCA_900465675.1). Lineage (GTDB taxonomy): Bacteria > Pseudomonadota > Alphaproteobacteria > Rhizobiales > Rhizobiaceae > Rhizobium. The sequence continues at coordinate 268,253 of UBJR01000002.1, forward strand.
ACGCCCAGCTCGGCAAGCTGCGCGAGGACTATGCGCTGTCGATCCACGGGGTCGGCCTGTCGATCGGCTCGATGCAGCCGCTCGATACCGACCATCTGCGAAGGCTGAAAACCGTCTGCGACCGCTATGAGCCTGAGAGCTTCTCGGAGCATCTCGCCTGGTCCTCGCATGACACGGTTTTCCTCAACGACCTGCTGCCCCTTCCCTATACGCGGGAAACGCTATCGCGCGTTTCCGATCATATCTCGCAGGTGCAGGATGTGCTGCAGCGGCAGATGCTGCTCGAAAATCCTGCCACCTACCTGCTGTTTGCCGAAAGTACCCTCGAGGAGACCGAGTTTCTGAGCGAGATCGTCAAGCGCACCGGCTGCGGGTTGCTGCTGGATGTTAACAACGTCTTCGTTGCCGCGACGAACCACAATATCGATCCGCGGGCGTATCTTTCCCGCTTTCCGGTTCAGTCAGTGCGCGAGATCCATCTCAGCGGCCATTCCGAAACGGTGGATGACGACGGCGCGCCGCTGCTGATCGATTCGCACGATACGCCGGTCAAGGATCCGGTGTGGGCGCTCTACGAAGAGCTGATTGCCCGCACCGGCCCGATCGCGAGCCTCGTCGAGTGGGACAACGATGTTCCTGACTGGCCGGTTCTGAGGGCCGAGGCGGAAGCCGCAGGCGAAATCCTGGCGCGCGCCGCCAAGCGGCGCGCGGCGTGAGGTCCGGCTATGTCGATCACCACACAACGACGCTTTGCGTCTGCCCTGAAAGACAGCGATCTGCCGGTGCCCAATGGGCTTGTCTCCTGGAACGCAGCGCGCCCGCCGCGCCGCTTCGGCGTCTACCGCAACAATGTGATTTCGGGTCTGATCGGCGCGATCGTCTCGCGATTTGCGGTCGCGGAAAGGATCACCGGCGCAGAGTTTTTCGCCGCGATGGCGCATGAGTTCGTGCTCCTCCATCCACCACGATCGCCGCTGCTGCTCTGCTATGGCGATGATTTCGCCGATTTCGTCGAGACTTTCGAACCGGCACAGGAGATCCCCTATCTGCCTGACGTGATCCGGCTGGAAGCGGCGCGCGGCAAGGCCTATCACGCCGCCGATGCCGCGCCGATGGTGGCGGAGATGCTGGCTTCGGTGCCCGCCGAGCAGACGGCCAGGCTGACATTCTTCGCTCACCCGTCGCTATCCGTCATCCGGTCGGAACACCCTGCCTTGACGATATGGGCGATGAACGCCGGAGAGATGGCATTTGGCCCGATCGAGGATTGGCGGGGCGAGGATGCGCTGGTCGTCCGCCCTGAGATGATCGTCGAGGTTCACCGGTTGCCCCCGGGCGGTGCCGTCTTCCTCAATGCCCTCGCGCAAGGCGCCACGCTTGCCGCAGCCGCGGGTGAGGCCCTGTCGCTTGCTGCCGATTTCGACCTTTCCGCCAACCTTGCCGGAGCGCTGCAGGCAGGCGCATTCACCGGCCTATCCACAGGAGCAGACGATGAATGAGAACATGACACTTTCAGCACCTGATGGCCGCGGCTTTGCCCATACATTCAAGAGCGCCGCCGCGCTTCTCGACCGCATCCCGCATGATTTGATGGCGACTATTTCCCGGCTATCGATTGCCGCTGTTTTCTGGCAATCGGGGCAGACGAAGGTCGATGGCTGGCAGGTGACCGACAATGCGGTCTATTTGTTCCAGACCGAATACAAGCTGCCTCTCGTCGACCCCTGGCTTGCCGCCCATCTCGCAGCCTTTGCCGAGCACTTCTTTCCGCTATTGCTGGTGTTGGGACTGGCAAGCCGCCTGTCGGCGGTGGCCCTGCTTGCGATGACGCTGGTGATCGAGATCTTCGTCTATCCCGATGCCTGGCCGACGCACGGCACATGGGCGGTGTGCTTCCTAGTGATTATCGCCAGAGGGCCGGGGCGTCTGTCGCTGGATTATCTGATATCGCGCTATTTTGCTCGCTAAGGCTGATCAGCGAACCGGCTGGTAGTGGCCACGCAGAGGGACCTGCGTGCCCTGAGTGACCAGTCCATCGCGATCGCAGACATAGACGATAGTCGGCATACCGCCGGAGCGGAAGATCCAGTCACCCTGCCGGCGAATATGGCCGGTCTCGGTGTGGCAGGCGTATTGTTCCTCATCCTTCTTGTCCGCTTGCGCCTTGACGCCCGGCAGATCGGTATAGGGATAGAGCCTCTGGACGCCGGACGTGCCGGCGGCGCTCCAATCCGTTGCAGAAGCCTGCAGCGGTAACAGGCCGGTAAGGGCAGCTGCCAGGATCAGTAACAAGGAATGCATTGTCATCTCCCTCGGCACCATGCTCGGAACTCTTTTCCTGATGTAGGATGAGAGCGCCACCGCATCAAGCGCGGCGGAAATATCCGCGTACCACTGGATGGGCGCAAAGGCTGGCCAGAATGGCAAGCGCTGCGCCGAGCGCGAAGCCTGCGAACAGCCCGCCGAGCAGGCCTGCGATCATCAACGTCTTCTTGCCGGGACCGTCCGGCTTTACCGGCGGCTCGGCTTCGGAAATCACACGAATGTTACTCTGCGGCAGGTTCTGTTCTTCCGCCGTCTGGCTGGAGCGCTTCAGCAACGTCTCGTAGATGTTGCGCACAGCAGTGGCCTTGCGCTGCAACTCATTGAGTTCCACCTGCTTGTCGGATGCGGTGGCCTGCAGCGCCTTCTGGATATTCAGTTCCTTGGCAACTGCGTCTTCTGCCTTCTTGGCCTGATCATATTCGGCCTTGGCCGAAGTCACCATGCGCTGCAGTTCACCCTTGATCTCGTCGCGGGTGCTCTGCAGGGACGAGCGTGCCGCCTGGAGGCGCGGATGGCGGGCGCCCATCTGGCTTTCGAGGCTGCCGACGATGGCTGCCTGCGTCGCATATTGCTGCCTCAGGCTTCCGAGCGCCGAGTTGACCGAAGAGCTGCCGCTCTCTGTCTGGCCGCTGGCGACGACCGCTTCGAAACTCATGCTGGCGGCGGCATCGGCACGTGTCTTGGCCTGGATCGTCTTGTCCTGAGCGGTGACGAGCAGCGTATTCAGCGAACCAAGGCGCTGGTCGGAGATCAGCTTGCCGTCGGTTTCCGACATGTCGTTGTCGGAGCGGAAGCTTTCGACCGCCTGTTCGGCATCCTGAACCTGCTTGCGAAGATCGGCGAGCCGCCCGTCCAGGGTCGCGGTGGTGTTTTCGTAAAGCCCGGTCGAGGCACTGCTTTCCTCCTGCATGAAGGAGGCAACGACCTGGTTTGCCAGTTTGGCCGACTTTTCGGGGTCATGGGTGACCGCCGTCAGAGAAACCACGTAGGTGCCGGTCTGGCGGGCAATGGTCAGCGACTTCTGAAGTGCGCTGATGACAGCCGCGTCATCCGTCCGCCCGCCGTTGAAATCGGGATCCTCGTTGAGCTTCATCGTGTCGGCAACGCGCTTCAGCACATTGCCCGAGGTCAGGATCTGCACCTGGCTGTCGATCATCGACGAAATCATTTCCGGCGAGATCGTCGATTGCTGCGTGGAAGGGTCGGCAAGCCCGATCTGCCGGGGATCAAAATAGAGGCTGGCCGTTGCAGTGAATTTCTGCGGCAGCATCGGCAAAACGGCAGCGCCCGCGACCGCGCCGAGTGCGGCGAGTGCGGCAATGAGCAGTTTGCGGTTCCAGATAGCGAAGATCGCCGAGCGGACATCGAGCAGCGGTTCATCGGCATGGATGACGGCGATGACGGGCTCAGGACGGACGACCGACGCTTCGACCGCTGCCGGCGCGGGCGGTGCAGCCTGCGGAGCCGCGGGCTCGCTGCGCAAGGCCTCGGGCTCCTGCGGCAATTCGGCAGTGACCTTGGCAAAATCAGAGGGGCGCAGGACGGGCGAACGCGGACGCACGGGTTCGGATGCAGCCTGCGCGGGCTCGAAGCTCCGCCAGCCCGGCAACCGGCTCACCCTGTTCCTGTCGAATTGGCTCATCAGCGCTCTCGTGGCCCGCCGGCAGACTGCAGCGGAGGTAGGTTAATTTTAGAAATCCTTAGCTAACGGACCGTTAAGATGCGCCCACCGATATTAGCGGCTACTTCTGAAACCTGGGAAAACCATGAGAGCCACCTCCTGCCACTGGCGCCGCCTGCTGACGATCGCCGCAGCACTTCTGCCGCTGCAGGCGAGTGCTGCCGGCACTGCCGGCCCATGCCTCCGAGGAGTCAATCTCTCCGGCGCCGAATTCGGCAACCCCGATGGGACGGTTTTCAAGGACTATGCCTATCCCTCCGAGGAAACCGTTGCCTATTTCCAGAAGAAGGGCATGAACACCGTGCGCCTGCCGTTCCTCTGGGAGCGGCTGCAGCCGGAGCTTGGCCAATCCCTGAACGAAGACGAGCTTCAGCGGCTGAAGGATGCGGTGGCGCTGCTGCGCAAGCACAAGATGACCATCATCCTCGACCCGCATAACTATGCCGAATACAAGAAGACGCAGATCGGCAACGCGCCGGTGACGACGCTCGCCTTTGCCGATTTCTGGACGCGCCTGGCGGCCGAATTTTCCGATCAGGACGACGTGGTCTTCGGGCTGATGAACGAACCGCACGACATTTCGGCAGCCAAATGGCTCGAGGCCGCCAATACCGCCATTCGCGGCATCCGCACCGTCGGCGCCAAGAACTATATCCTCGTTCCCGGAACGCGCTGGACCGGCGCGCATTCCTGGCAGAGCGGCGATGACGATGCCAACGGCACCGTGATGCTCGGCATCAAGGATCCGCGCAAGAATTTCGGCTACGAGGTTCACCAGTATTTCGACAGCGACTCCTCAGGCACCAAGGACGAATGCAGCGGCAACGCCAGCGCCAAACAGGCCATTCTCGACATGTCCGACTGGGCCCGCAAGAACGACACCCGAGTGCTGCTTGGCGAATTCGGCGTCTCGCAGGCACCCGAATGCGTTGCAGGGCTGAAGGATGTGCTCTCCGCCATGCAGGACAATGCCGACGTGTGGCTCGGCTGGACTTATTGGGTGGCGGGCGACTGGTGGCCGGAGGCCGAACCGCTCAACGTACAGCCGCATGATGGCAAGGACCGCAAGCAGCTGGCAGCCTTGCAAGCCGCCGCCAAGGCGCCCGCAGCCGCCAAAGATGCATGCGTGCTGATGGGCAAATGACGCGATGAAGGCGGCGGGCACAAAAACGGTCGAACCGATACAGTGGGGCATTCTCGCCGCCGGCGTGCTGTCGGTGACCTATAACGCCATCCTCGCCTTCATCAATCACAACATTATGCCGCTTTCGCCGGCCTATGTGGTGCTGAGCGAAATGCTGATCCTCGGCTACAGCTTTGCGTTCATCCTGCGAAAGGGCATTTTCGAGGAAGATCTTGTCCCGCTCGGCTACCTGCTGGCGACGATCGTGCTGACTGTTTACGTCATGGCGATCAGCAAATCGGCCTACATTGACCACCTGCGCAATATCCTGATCGTCTTTGCCTTCGTCGTCATGGGGCGCTGGACGAACGAGCGGACGCTGAAGCTGGTCTTCAAGATCTGCTGCCTGGCGGTTCTTTCGGTGCTGATCTGCGAAATCGTTTCGGTGACGGCCTATGTGGCGCTCTTCCATCCTGCGGAATATTTCGAGAATACGCGCGGCGTGCCGCGAGCAACTTATAGCGATCTCGGCCTGTTTCGCGGCGCGCTTGGCTTTCCCGATCGCTTCTCCTTCGGCATCATCGACCACCGCTCGTCATCGATCTTCCTGGAACAGGTTTCGCTGGCAAATTTCTGCGGTGTGATGGTGATCTATCTCGTCAGCTTTTCGAACCGGCTGACGTTCTTCGATCGCATGATCTTCGTGGCGACTGTCGTCCTTATCCTGCTCACCAATGACACCCGCACCATGCTGATCTTCAGCGTCGTCTGCCTTGGCGGCTATGTCATTTATCCCTGGCTGCCGAAAATCCTCGACTTCTTCATGATGCCCGGCATCATCGTCGTTGGCTTCATCATCCACGCCTTCAAACCGAACGCTCATGACGACGACTTCGTCGGCCGCATCAGCGGCACGGTGCGCAACATCATCGCCATGGACCTCCCGGCGACGCTGGGGCTGGAGCTCGAAAAAGGACTGGGCTACGTCGATAGCGGCTATGTCTTTATCACCTACAGCGCGACGATCTTCGGGCTCCTTCTTTTCTGGCTGTTCGTTTCCTTTTTCCCGGCGGGAGAGACGCCGAACCAGAAGCGGCTCAGCCATTCGCTGTCGCTCTTCATGTTCCTCAATCTGATGATCGGTTCGACAGCGATCTTCTCGATGAAGACCGCAGGGGTGGCATGGCTGCTCGTCGGCTTCCTGAAGGTCAATGAGGGAACGCGCCGGGCACCGGCACGAGCAACAGGCCCCGCCGTGGTGACCGCTGCCGTCAGATAGCTGCGCGGCGGGGATATGCGACGACGCAAGCGGAACGGACTTTCTTCAAGTCAGCGGTCATTGATAGATGCATCGACAGAATGCGGGAGCTTGCAAGCGCCTGATAGCTTGCCTTGCAAAATGTTGCACGAATGAAAGAGCCGTGGCCTATTCGACGGGCGACGTTTGATCTAAGCAGCCTGCCGGCGAAGCCGCGAGAGGGAAGACGGACATGACGAACTATGTTTTGACGGTGACGTGCAAATCGACGCGCGGGATCGTCGCGGCGATTTCCAACTACCTTGCCGACAAGGGCTGCAACATCGTCGATTCCAGCCAGTTCGACGACCTCGACACCGGCAAATTCTTCACCCGCGTCTCCTTCATCTCCGAAGAGGGCGTGAAGCTGCCGGCTCTCGTCGAAGGCTTCAAGCCGATAGCCGAGAAGTTCGAGATGGACGCCGAAATCCACGACGGCCAGAGCCGCATGAAGGTGCTGCTGATGGTGTCGCGCTTCGGCCATTGTCTGAACGACCTTCTCTACCGCTGGAAGATCGGCGCGCTGCCGATCGACATCGTCGGCGTCATTTCCAACCATTTCGAGTACCAGAAGGTTGTCGTCAATCACGACATTCCTTTCCACCACATCAAGGTGACCAAGGAAAACAAGCCGCAGGCCGAGGCGCAGATCCTCGAGATCGTCGAGCAGACCGGCACCGAGCTGATCGTGCTGGCTCGTTACATGCAAGTGCTGTCGGATGCGATGTGCAAGAAGATGTCCGGCAAGATCATCAACATCCACCACTCCTTCTTGCCGAGCTTCAAGGGCGCCAACCCCTACAAGCAGGCCTATGAGCGTGGCGTGAAGCTGATCGGCGCGACGGCGCATTATGTCACCGCCGATCTCGACGAAGGCCCGATCATCGAGCAGGACACGGCCCGCATCACACACGCGCAGTCAGCAGACGACTATGTCTCGATCGGCCGCGATGTCGAGAGTCAGGTTCTGGCCCGCGCCATCCATGCCCATATCCATCACCGGGTCTTCCTGAACGGCAACCGCACGGTGGTGTTCCCGGCGAGCCCGGGCTCCTACGCATCCGAACGTATGGGCTGATTGCGCCCGAAAGGCGTGCTGCCAGACGCTTGCCCATAGCATGCATTCGATTATCTGCTTAGTGTGAACAATCGAATCATGCCCTGGGGGATGCGATGACCGACGAAGCGCTCACCGATCGTATGGAGCTGCCGCGACCGGACGTGACGCCGGATGAAGCCTTAAGCATCCTCGAAACCCGCTACGGACTGTCGGGTACGATCATCGAGCTCGGCAGCCAGCAGGACCGGAACTACCGGCTCGACACCGGCAACGGCCGCTTCGTCCTGAAGATCTGCCACATGGCCTACGAGACTTTGGAGCTCGAGGCGCAGAATGCTGCCATCCACCACCTGACCACGATCGAAGGCGCACCGCGCGTGCCGCGGCTGCTGACATCGACCGACGGGCAGGAAATCATTGCGGTGGCCGTTCGCGAGCAGACCTATCAGGTTCGCGTGCTCGAATATCTGGAAGGCGAAAGCCTCACCCATCGCAAGTATCTGCCGAAGAATTCGGTGACGGCTCTCGGCGCCCTCTGCGCCCGTTTGGCCCAAGCGCTCGCTGATTTCGATCATCCGGGTCTTGAGCGCAGTCTTCAATGGGATCTGCGCCGGGCCGGACCTGTCGCCGTCCAGCTTCTGTCGGCGATCACCGACAGCGCGGCCCGAGACCGGATTGCCAAGACGATGGTGCTTGCCGTCCGCCGCATCCAGCCGCTGGCCTCGGCGCTTCGCGTTCAGGCCGTCCATCATGACGTGACCGACGACAATGTCGTCAGCCTTCCCGATGCCCATGGCCGGCTGATCCCCGACGGGGTGATTGATTTCGGCGACATCATTCGCGGCTGGCTGGTTGGCGATCTGGCCGTGACATGCGCTTCGCTGCTGCATCACGCCGATGGCGATCCGCTCTACATCTTGCCGGCCGTCAAGGCCTATCACGAGATCTACCCGCTGACGGCGGAGGAACTGAAGGCGCTCTGGCCGCTGATCGTGGCGCGCGCCGTCATCCTGGTTGCCAGCGGCGAGCAGCAGATTTCGATCGACCCTGGTAATGACTATGCCCGCGGCAATCTGGAGCATGAACGCATCATCTTCGACACGGCGATGTCGGTGCCGTTCGAGCTGATGGAGGCCGCGATCCTGAAGGTTGGCGGAATCGAGCCTGCGCTCCCGGACAATTCATCCTGGCTGCCGCTTCTGCCCGATATCAACACGGCCGACATCACCTATCTCGACCTCGGCGTGCAAAGCCGCCATTTCGCCGGTGGCAACTGGCTGAATGCGGAGATGGACTGGCGGCTGCTTGCCCGCGTCGCCAATGACAGCGGCGCTGCGGCAACGCGATACGGCGAATACCGGCTGTCGCGCGCCAGCACGCTGAGCGCCAGGCCACATTCGACCTTCGCGCTGCATAGCGATATCTGCCTTTCCGGCGGCAACCCGGTCGCGGCTCCCTTTGCGGGGCGGATCGATCTGAAAAACCATCACCTGGTGCTCGCAGGCACGGGCGTCAGCCTGCATCTCGACGGCATCGAGCCGACAGTGGAGGATGGCGCAGAGGTCGAGGCCGGGCAGCCGATCGGCACGGTTTCGGGTGACAGCGCATCGCTCGGCGGCCTGCGCATCCAGCTTTGCACCGTTGCCGGCCTGGAGCCGCCGCTCTTTGCCACGGCAGGCGATGCTGGCGCCTGGGCAGCCCTTTGCCCCTCGCCTTCGCTGCTACTCGGCGATGGCTGCAATGCGCCGAAGCCCGATACGGAGAGTTTGCTTTCCAAGCGGCAGGCGCATTTCGCCAAACCGCAGAAGAATTATTACGACCAGCCGCCGCAGATGGAGCGCGGCTGGAAGGAGCATATGTTCGATGTCGAGGGACGCGCCTATCTCGACATGGTCAACAACGTGACGATTCTCGGTCATGGCCACACGCAACTCGCCGACGCGATCGCCGACCAGTGGCTGAAGCTCAATACCAATTCGCGCTTTCACTACGAGGCGCTTGCCGATTTCTCCGAGCGTCTCGCGGCACTCGCGCCCGAAGGGTTGGACAGTGTCTTCCTCGTCAACAGCGGTTCGGAAGCCAACGATCTGGCTCTGAGGCTTGCCTGGGCGCATAGCGGCGCGCGCAACACGCTTTGCCTCCTTGAAGGCTATCATGGCTGGTCGGTGGCGAGCGATGCGGTTTCCACGTCGGTGGCCGACAATCCGCAGGCGCTGTCGACACGGCCTGCCTGGGTTCATCCGCTCGCAGCGCCGAATACCTATCGCGGCGAATTCCGCGGGCCGGAATCAGCGCGCGATTATCTGGCCGCCGCCATTCCGGTGCTGCAGGCGATCGACAACAGCGGCCAGGGGCTGGCGGGCATCATCGCCGAGCCTGTCTATGGCAATGCCGGCGGCATTCCGCTGCCCGAGGGCTATCTCGCCGGTCTCTACGCGGAAGTTCGCGCCCGCGGCGGCGTGTGCATCGCCGACGAGGTACAGGTCGGTTATGGCAGGCTTGGCCACCACTTCTGGGGCTTCGAACAGCAGGGCGTCGTTCCCGATATCATCACTATCGCCAAGAGCATGGGCAACGGCCACCCGCTCGGCGCCGTGATCACCACGCAGGCAATCGCCGATTCGCTGGAGCGCGAGGGATATTTCTTCTCTTCGTCCGGCGGCAGCCCCGTCAGCTGCGTCGCCGGCATGACGGTGCTCGACATCATGCGCGAGGAGAACCTGCAGGAGAACGCCCGCGAGGTCGGCGACCATCTGAAGGCGCGGCTTGTGAACTTGATCGAACGGTTTCCGATCGCCGGTGCCGTCCATGGCATGGGCCTCTATCTCGGCCTCGAATTCGTTCGCGACAGGGATACGCTGGAACCGGCAACAGGAGAGACCGCGGCGATCTGCGAACGCCTGCTGGAACTCGGTGTTCTCATGCAGCCGACCGGCGATCACCTGAACGTGTTGAAGATCAAACCGCCGCTGTGCCTGACGATCGAGAGCGCCGATTTCTTTGCAGACATGCTGGAAAAGGTGCTTTCCGAAGGCTGGTAATGAGCCCGCCCAGCATTAACGAATTCGGTCATTTCGCGGCATACCGCTTTTTAATGAATTGCACCATTGCCGGAATCAGACAGGCTTCCTATGTCTGCTGCGGTGATCGAAGGAGCTGTTCGACCGTCACGTGAATTGCACAAAGTCTTGATAAGTTCTTTCTGCCAATTCGGATATGATGGAATGAAATTGTTCCGATCGCCGACATTTTGACACGTTTCGGAATATGTTTCTGACTGACGATCCGCTATTCTCTACTAGGTAAGTAGATTATTGGAAGTCAGTCATCGCCGGTCCTGGCTCTACGGGACCATCACGAGTGCAACGCTAACGCAAGGAACGAGACATGATTGAAATCGATATTCTCGCCTATCTCCTTGGGCGCCCTGTGCTCGGCAATGACCGTCCGGGCGCCCTCTCCCGCCCGAACTGTCGAATGTGACGTTCGTCCCCCTTTCAACGGTACAAGACAAGTCAATTCGCCGTCGCTCGCGCAGTCCGCGCGGCAGGAGTTCTACGCATGAAAAAGCAAGTCATAGAATATGCAGGCGTTCCCGTCGGGATCGTCATTCCGGATGAAGACCGGCTGAAGTTCATCGCCGTGAAGTTTCACGTGCACGACCTCGACGAGCAGCGTTTCCGCTCGCCCGACGAGGTGAAGCTCGCGATTCACGACCTGATGACCCGCCGTCATCCAAAGCCGCTGCATGCCTGATTGCGGGCACGGGCTTCCCCAATTCGTTTCTTCGGAAGAATTCTGACCGGCCCCATCACATGGGGCCGGTCTTGTTTTTTGCCTGTTGTTGCGCTCCTAATCGCCGCACTCACCGGGGACCGATCTTGCTCAATCTCATCACCGATATTGCCGGAATTTCCATCGGCCATGCCACCGACCTGACGCTTGGCTCGGGCGTGACCGCCATCCTTTTCGACGAACCGGCCGTGGCGTCGGGCAGTGTGCTCGGCGGCGCGCCCGGCGGACGGGACACGGCACTGCTCGATCCCTCGATGACGGTCGAAAAGGTCGATGCCTTCGCGCTGTCGGGCGGTTCGGCCTTCGGCCTGGATGCCGCGGGCGGCGTTCAATCGTGGCTGCGCCAAGCCGGGCGCGGTTTTGCCGTCGGCGACATCCGCGTGCCGATCGTGCCGCAGGCGATCCTCTTCGACCTCCTGAATGGCGGCGACAAGGATTGGGGGCTGCACGCGCCCTACCGCGACATGGGCTACGAAGCCTGCCGCAATGCCGCCAAGGGCGTTTTCGATCTTGGCACAGTCGGCGCCGGAACCGGCGCAACAACCGCGACGTTCAAGGGCGGGCTCGGTTCGGCCAGCGCGCTCGGCAGCGGCGGGCACGTGATCGCCGCCATCGTCGCCGTCAATGCGCTTGGCTCGGCAACGATCGGCAGCGGCAAGCATTTCTGGGCCACGACCTTCGAGCAGGGTGGCGAGTTCGGCGGTCTCGGAATGCCTCCGTCTGTCGACCACCGCATGCGTCTCAAGGGCATGAATGCGCCGGCGACGACCATCGGCGCCATCGTCACCGATGCCATGCTGACCAAGGCGGAGGCGCATCGCCTGTCGATCGCCGCGCATGACGGACTGGCGCGGGCCCTGCTCCCCGCCCATCTGCCGCTCGACGGCGATACCGTCTTTGCCGCAGCGACAGGCGCCAAGCCGATCGAAACGCCCGGGACCTTCATGGAGCTTTGCCATCTTGCCGGTATCGTCATGGCCAGGGCGATTGCCCGCGGCGTCCACGAAGCAACGGCGCTGCCGCACGAAGGAGCGCAGCGCGCCTGGCGCGACCTCTAGCCTCGTTCGGCGCGATTGCCTAAAGAGAAGCGCAGAGCAGAAGGCGGGAGAGACGCATGCAGATCCGGGCGCTGATGTATTTCGACGAACTGGTCAGAACCAGCTCGATGCGCCAGGCGGCGGAGAACCTGAACGTTGCACCGACAGCCGTCAGCCGCCAGATCGAAAACCTTGAGGAATTCTTCGGCACGCCGCTCGTCGAACGCAGCGCCCGCGGGGTGACGCTGACGGCCGCCGGCGAATTGCTGGCCACCCGCGCCGGGCGGACGCTGCGGGAGCTCGAGCACGTCCAGCAGCTGATCGAGGACCTGAAAGGGTTGGAGCGTGGCCGGGTAACGGTCTTTGCAAACGGCGCCATCGTCGCCAGCCTGCTGACCCCGGCGCTGGCCGAATTCGGGCAAAGCTATCCGAATATCCGCTTCGAGGTGATCATCACTAGCGCGCGCCAGGCGATCGAGGCGGTCAATTCCGCTCAGGCCGACATGGCATTGACGCTCTTTGCGCCCGCGACGACAGAAGCCAAAGTCATCGCCCGCTCGGAAATCGCCTATGACGTCATCGCCTCCAGCCGGCATGCGCTTGCCGGCCTCAAGGAGGTGACGCTGCGCGAGCTTGCCCGCCATACGCTGGCGCTTCCTGAAAAATCCTTCGGCTTCCGGCAGAGCTTCGATGCCGCTGCCGGGCGGCAGGGCCTGGCCATCGAGCCGGCATTCACCGTCAGCGCGCTTGAGATGCTGAAGGAACTGGTGCTGAGCGACATGGCGGTGACGCTGCTGCCGCAGCTTTCCGTGCGGCGCGAGATCGAGGCCGGGGCGCTGACTGCCATAAAGCTAGCCACCGAAAGCGCGATCCGCACTCATGCCGAACTCTCGATCGCGCCGGACAGGCAGCTTTCCTTTGCCGCAGCGAAACTTAGCGGCTTTATCGAGGATTTCATGCGCAGCCAGCTAAAGACGTGCTGATGCCGTGGTGGGCGAACCTCTTGCATTGCCCCCGGTTTTAGTGTGTATCGCTTTTCGATACACAGAGAACACAATTTGTGTTCGCCGAAACCGACGAGATATCGATGATCCGCCTTGCCCCCTCCGTCCGCCTTCTTCCCATTCTTGCCGTTCTCTACGCTGCCGGTCCGGGCGCCATTGTCTCAGCCGATGCTGCGGCGAAGACGACGCTCAATCTCGGCATGGGCGTGGAACCGACCGGGCTCGACCCCACCATCGCGGCGCCTGTGGCAATCGGCCAGGTGACGTGGCAGAACGTCTTCGAAGGCCTCGTCTCGATCGACGAGAGCGGCAAGGTGCAGCCGCAGCTCGCCAGGAGCTGGAACGTGTCTGCAGATGGCCTGACATACACATTCAAGCTGCAGAGCGGCGTTAGCTTCCACGATGGCGAAATCTTCGACGCGGCTGCGGCGAAATTCGCGCTCGATCGTGCACGTGGCAAGGACTCGGTCAATCCGCAGAAGCGCTTCTTCGCCTCGATCGCGTCGATCGATACGCCGGATGCCGAAACGCTGGTCCTGCATCTGTCTGCACCCACTGGAAGCCTGCTCTACTGGCTCGGCTGGCCGGCATCGGTGATGGTCGCCCCGAAATCGGCCGGTAACGACAAGACCGTGCCTGTGGGCACTGGGCCATTCAAGTTCGTCAATTGGGCGAAAGGCGACAAGGTCGAGCTGGCGAAGAACGAGACCTACTGGAACAAGCAGGTTTCGGTGAAGCTCGACACGGTGACCTTCCGCTTCATCGCCGATCCGCAGGCGCAGGCCGCAGCCCTCAAGGCAGGCGACATCGATGCGATCCCGGAATTCGCCGCGCCGGAGCTGATGAGCTCATTCGATGGCGACCCGCGGCTGACGACGAAAATCGGCAACACCGAACTCAAGGTCATCGCCGGCATGAACAACGCCAGGAAGCCCTTTGACGACAAGCGGGTCCGCCAGGCGCTGATGATGGCGATCGACCGGCAGACGGTGATCGAAGGCGCGTGGTCCGGTCTGGGCACCGCGATCGGCAGTCACTACACGCCGAATGATCCCGGCTATCAGGACACGACGGGCGTGCTGGCCTACAACCCGGAAAAGGCCAAGGCGCTGCTTGCCGAAGCCGGCTATCCCGAAGGATTCAGCTTCACCATCAAGGTGCCGCAGATGGCCTATGCGCCGCGCAGCGCGCAGGTGATGCAGGCGATGTTCGCCGAAATCGGCGTGACGACGAACATCGAGCCGACGGAATTTCCGGCAAAATGGGTGCAGGATGTCATGAAGGACCGCGCCTTCGACATGACCATCGTCGCTCACGCCGAACCGATGGATATCGACATCTATTCGCGCGATCCCTACTACTTCAATTACAAGAACCCTGGCTTCAACGCCCTGATGACAAAGGTGCAGCAAACGGCGGACCCGGCCGAGCAGAACCGGATCTACGGCGAGGCCCAGAAAATCCTGGCAGAGGACGTGCCGGCGCTTTATCTCTTCGTGATGCCCAAGCTTGGCGTTTGGAACAAGAAGCTGACGGGCCTTTGGGAGAACGAGCCTATTCCGTCCAACGTTCTGACGAATGTTTCGTGGACGGAATAATCGGAGGTTCCTCGGCTGGATGCCGGATGATCAACGGGGATTGCGATAGCGTGGCGTCAGTGCACGAGCTTCATTCGCCGTCATTCCTATGCCTGTCACAAGGATTCGGCGCCCCCCGATCATGGGGCGCAGGAGAGCTTCTTTCTATGTTTCGATTCATTCACCGCGCCGACGCGCGGTGGCTGGACCGCTGTAACGAGCACAATGATGGGGGAGCGTGGAGAGCACGCGCAGCCCTTGCCAGCGTGGCCGTCGCATGATGCATCTGCTTGCCCGCCGCATCGCCGGTCTGGTGCTCACGCTGGCCATCGTCTCCTTCCTGATCTTTGCGGTCATGGACCTGTTGCCCGGCGATCCCGCCTCGATCATGCTGGGCACATCGGCAGCGCCTGACACACTTGCAGCCTTGCGCCATGAACTCGGGCTCGATCAGCCTCTGATCCTCCGCTACGGGTATTGGGCGGCCGGCGTTCTCAGCGGCGATCTCGGCCAATCCTATACCTATGGCGTTCCCGTTGCCGGGCTGATTGCCGAACGGCTGGCTGTCACCCTGCCGCTGGCAATCTTCGCGATCGCTCTCTCGGTGATGATCGCACTGCCGCTCGGCAGTTTTGCTGCGGTCCGGCGCGGCGGGATCGCCGACGTCGTCGCAACCCTGTTTTCGCAGATCAGCATCGCCGTTCCCGCTTTCTGGGTCGCCCTGCTGATGATCATTCTGTTTTCGACGTCGCTTGGGCTGATGCCGGCTGGTGGTTTCCCGGGATGGGGAAATGGCATCTGGCCAGCACTGCAGGCGCTCGTGATGCCCGCCGTGGCACTCGCCTTGCCGCAGGCCGGCGTGCTGACACGGGTGACACGATCGGCGGTGCTCGACGTGCTGCACCAGGATTTTTCGCGCACGGCAACGGCCAAGGGGCTTTCGTCTGCTGCCGTGCTGTGGCGGCATGCGGTGCCGAATGCGCTGTTGCCCGTCATGACAATCCTCGGGCTGCAGTTTACCTTTCTGGTCGCGGGGGCAGTGCTGGTCGAAAACGTCTTCAATCTTCCCGGTCTCGGACGCCTGGCGCTGCAGGCGCTGGCGCAGCGCGACATCATCGTCATGCAGGACGTCGTGCTGTTCTTTGCGGCGCTAGTGATCGTCATGAATTTCGTCGTCGACATGTCCTATCTGGCGATCGACCCGCGGCTGCGGAGGGCGGCGTGATGGCAAACATCTCTGCGGGCACCATGTTGCCGGTCAGAAAAATTAGCCGGCAAATTACATTGTCTACAGGCGCGCTGATTGTTGGCGCACTGCTGGCCGTCGCTGTCATCTCGCTGTTCTGGACGCCGCTGCCGCCGGCGAAGATGCAGATCGTCCACAAGCTTCAGCCGCCGCTCGCCTATGGTTTGCTCGGCACGGACCAGTTCGGGCGCGACGTGCTGTCGATGCTGATGGCCGGGTGCTGGAATTCTTTATCGATCGCCCTCACTTCCGTTGCGATCGGCGGCGCGATCGGCTCGATCATCGGCATTTCGGCCGCAGCGATCAGGGGCATTTTCGAAGCCCTGCTGATGCGGGCTTGCGACGTGATTTTCGCGCTGCCCCCGATCCTATCGGCGATGATCCTCGGCGCGTTTCTCGGAACCGGGCGCTTCACGGCGATCATTGCGATTGCCGTCTTCATGATCCCGGTCTTCGCGCGCATGACGCTGGCGACCGCGCTGCAGGCCTGGAGCCGCGATTATGTGCTGGCGGCACAGGCGATCGGCAACAGCCGCCTGACGATCTCATTGCGGCATGTGGCGCCCAACATCATGAGCCAGATCATCGTGCAGGCGACCATTCAGCTGGGATTGGCGATCCTGACAGAGGCGGGCCTCAGCTTTCTTGGCCTCGGCATGGCGCCGCCTGCGCCGACCTGGGGGCGCATGCTGGCGGATTCGCAGACCTTCATGGGGGCGGCACCGTGGCTCGCAATCCTGCCCGGCCTGGCGATTGCGCTTGCCGTTCTTGGCTTCAACCTGCTCGGCGATGGTCTCAGGGACTGGCTGGACCCGCGGCAGCGTTAGAACGGGCGGCGATAGCCGTTTGGCTGCTCATAGAGCCAGCCGATGCGCTCGACTGCTTCCTCGAAATTTTCTCGGGCGACGGTCATGGTGTGACCATTGGCATGGATGATGGTTTCCGCATCCTCCATGACAGCCACATGCCCCTTCCAGAACACCAGATCGCCGCGGCGAAGCTCGGAGCGGTCGATCGGTGTGCCGAGGCCTGCTGCCTGCATGTCGGTATCGCGCGGCGCGGCGCGGCCGGTCATCAGCAGCGACAGCTGGACGAGGCCGGAACAATCGATCCCGAGGCCGGAGCGCCCGCCCCAGAGATAAGGCGTGTTCAGGAACTGCAGGGCGATCTCGACATAGTCGATATCCTTGCCCGAGCCGATCGGCTGCAGATGCTTCGAGAAGATAGCCGTGCCATCGGCAAGCAGGTGATAGTGATTTCCCCTGGCTTCCGCCTCGCCGGTAATGTGCACGCGGCTGCCCATGGACAGGACCGACCGGTAGGGTTTGCGAAGCTCAGGCTCCTGATAGACGAAGGTCCGCTGGACGTTGACCACATGCGTGGGCTCGGAAGCCGCCGTTGTCAGCATCTCTTCCGGCATGTAGCCGACATAGCCATCGGACGCCGCCTTCAGCCAGCACCAGCCGCCGGAGCGCTCGAAGATCGTCACGTCTTCGCCCATCAGCAGTTCGGTATCGATACCGCGCGCGAGATCGGCAACCGGGCGAAGCGGCGCGACCGGAACGGCGACACGTGCCGGAGAGCCTGAGACGAAGCGCGCGGCCTCGACCTTGCCCTCAAGCGAGGCATCGGCGAGATCCGGCCTGTGGGCATTGAGACGCCGGTCGAGCATGGTCATGACAGTCCCTTCAAGGCGAAAGCTTGCGGCCCTGCTCGCGCACGAGATCGCCCAGCTTTTCAAGATAGAGCGCACCGCCGACGGTGCGCTTGATGATGACATTACGCCGATCCGCGTCGTCGCGCACCCTGTCGACCAGCCCCATTTCACCCATCGTATCCAGGGCGCGGGTGATGACCGGCTTGGTCACCTCAAGCGTGGCAGCAAGACCGCGAACGGTGTGTGGTGGCGGCACGAGGTAGATGTGCAGAAGGATGGCCATCTGCCGAAGCGTCAGGTCGCGATTATCATGGCGCACCTGATCGAGGGCGACGCCATGCCAAAGCCCCAATGCCTGCGAGGCAGTCAGTTCGATCGGCACAGGCCCTCCGGAGATCGTTACGCTAACGTTCCTATTGTCCGCAGCGAGGACACATACGCAAGAGGCGGCAGAATCTGCCGCCTCTCAAGGTGAATAAAATTTTAACGATCGCCTCAGAAGCTCTGGCGGATATGGTGATAAAGCGCGCGGATCGCCTGCGCCTCGCCGCCGCCCGGGGAATGCGCCCGTTCCGATGGCGCCCAGCCATAGATGTCGAAATGGGCCCAGCTCTTCGTCTTGCTGACGAAACGTTTCAGGAAGAGAGCCGCGGTGATGGCACCTGCCATCCCGCCTGCCGGCGCGTTGGTGATGTCGGCGAGCTTCGAACGGATATCCTTGTCGTAGCCCATATAGAGCGGCAGGCGCCAGAGCGGGTCGTCCGTCTCCAGGCTCGCCTCAGTCAGGTCATGTGCCAGGCTCGCATCATCCGTAAAGAAAGGCGGCAGATCGGGACCGAGGGCGACACGGGCAGCACCGGTCAGCGTCGCCATGTCGATCAGCAAATCCGGGGACTCTTCGTCGGCATAGGTCAGCGCATCGGCGAGGATCAGGCGGCCTTCCGCATCGGTATTGTCGATCTGGACGGTCAGGCCCTTGCGGCTCTTGTAGATATCGCCAGGGCGGAAGGCGTTGGCGGAGATCGAGTTTTCGACAACAGGAATGATGACGCGCAGATCGACCTTCAGCTTGGCGTCCATGATCATCAGCGCCAGACCCATGACGTTTGCAGCGCCGCCCATGTCCTTCTTCATCAGCAGCATGGAGGAAGATGGCTTGATGTCGAGGCCGCCGGTATCGAAGCAGACGCCCTTGCCAACCAGCGTGACCTTGCGATGGCCCTTCTTGCCCCAGCGCAGCTCCAGAAGGCGCGGCGCATCGGCGCTGGCGCGGCCGACGGTATGAACCAGCGGAAAATTCTCCTTCAGCAGGTCATCGCCGATGATGACGGACATTTCCGCCTTGTAGTGCTCGGCAAGGCCGCGGAAAGCTGCCTCAAGCTGCTCCGGTCCCATGTCGTTGGTCGGCGTGTTGATCAGGTCGCGGGCGAGGAACACGCCGGCAAGCTGACGCTTGATATCGGCGGCATCGGCATCACGCGGGATCATCAGTGTCGCGGCGGCCGGCTTTTCGGAGCGGTAACGATCGAAGCGGTAGCTGCCGAGGCCGAAGCCAAGCGCCAGGCGATTGGCCGTCAGCGGCGCGGTTTCGATATGCCAGTCGCCAGCCGGCAGCGAGCGCGCCAGCTTGCCGGTGATGTATGGCTGTTCGGAAGGATTCGTGCCGAGACCGAAGAGCGCGCCGCCGAGATGGCCTTCGGCCGTCGGGATCAACAGCAGAGAGCCGCTTTCGGCACGATAGCCGGCCTTCTTTGCCCAATCGAGAGCGATCGGATCGATGGTGCCGGTTTCGATATGGGCAGGCGTCACTGCGAAAATCGGGAGTGTCGAGCCGCCCTTGTTGTTGAAAGGCGTCGGTCTCTCGATAAATTGATAGGGGGCCATTGGAGTCCTTCGGCGGTATCCGGAATCGTTTCTTAACGGTCTGTTAGGGTTAACAGACTATTGCTGGAGCGAAGATTGCGTCACACCTTTCCCTGTTCCGATTAGAGGTCAGGCGCCTGTTTCTGAATTCAGGAAAGCGCGATGCCTCGTTTGGCCACCACTTCGCTCAAGACCCGTCTCCTGCAGGGTGCCGTTGTGGCGCTGGTCGGCCTGACGCTCGCCGGCTGCGCAACAACCAAAGACAAGATGACCACCGGATCGATCCCCGCTTCTGCGAAGCCGGTCGAGACGATGGACCTCAACGAAATGCGGTCTGCCACCGAGCGTGCCGGACAGATATACGAGAAAAACCCGCGCGATCCAACCAATGGCGTCTATTATGCGAGCTTGCTGCGCTCGGCCGGACGTGACGCGCAGGCGCTGGCCGTCATGCAGCAGGTGGCGATTTCCAATCCGAGCGACCGCAACGTTCTGGCCGCCTACGGCAAGGCGCAGGCGGCGGCCGGACAGCTTCAGCAGGCGCTCGACACCATCAGCCGCGCGCAGACGCCCGACCGGCCCGACTGGAAGCTGGTTTCAGCCCAAGGCGCAATCCTCGACCAGATGGGCAAGGCCAGCGAAGCACGGGCGCGCTATCGCGACGCGCTGGATATCATGCCGAATGAACCCTCGGTTCTTTCCAATCTCGGCATGTCCTATGTACTGACGGGCGATCTTCGCACGGCGGAAACCTACATGCGGCAGGCGGCAGGCCAGCCCACCGCCGATAGCCGCGTCCGCCAGAACCTGGCGCTCGTCGTCGGCCTGCAAGGACGCTTCGCGGAAGCCGAGCAGATTGCTAGGCGCGAACTCTCCCCTCAGCAAGCCGACGCCAATGTCGCCTATCTGCGCTCGATGCTCTCGCAGCAGAATTCCTGGCAGAAGCTGGCTTCCAAGGATAGCCAGGCGGCGAACAACACCAACTGATCCGGCGATTCTCTATCTCAACATCACGCCCGCATAAATCAGGCGCAGGCCGAGGCCACCCATCACGAAGCCGGCGGCACGGTCGATCCATGCCTTTGCCGCCAGATAGGCCTGACGCGGTCTGCGGGCCGAAAAGGCCAGCGCGACCACGGTGTACCAACCCGTCTCGATGGCGAAAATTCCGATCGGCAAGCCGACGGCGACGGCGAGCGGAACGGACTTCGGCAGAAAAGCTGCGAAAATGCTGGCGTAGACGACAATGGTCTTCGGGTTGCTGAGCTGCGTCAAAAGTGCCGTCGAGAAGCTGCGCCGGAGTGACGAGCGGCCCTCGGCAACGCCTGTCACCTCAAGCGGTTCCGCGGCACCCTGCCAGATGCGGTAGGCGATATAGACGAGATAGGCGCCGCCTGCGATCTTCAGTACGAGATAAAGCCACGAGAACTGTGTCAGCAACGCGGTCAATCCGGCGAGCGCAAGCGCGCTGAAGATGACGCCGCCGATGCCCATGCCCAGGGCGGCGCAGAGGCCGTCGAAGCGCGATCGGGAAATGGCGATCCGGGAAACGACGACAAAACTCGGACCGGGGCTCATTGCCCCGATAAGCATGGCCGCGAAAATACTGGCGAGAATGGCAGCAGATGACATGAGAGCTCCTTGGTGACCGAAGAGCGCGATAGCGGCTCTTCCGGTCGATCAGGCTCCATGGCTAGACGGGTTGGCCGCGCTCTTCAAGCGCCTCAGAAGCGATCGGCGACCTGGATGCCGGCTGGTCCAAGGATGACGGCGACCAGAACCGGCAGAAAGAACAGGATCATCGGCACCGTCAGCTTCGGCGGCAGAGCGGCTGCCTTCTTTTCGGCCTCGTTCATACGCTCGTCGCGGCCTTCCTGGGCAAGAACACGAAGCGCCTGCGAGATCGGCGTGCCGTAACGGTCGGCCTGGATCAGGGCTGCCGTGACCGAACGGACGATGTCGATCTGCGTTCGAGTGCCGAGGTTTTCGAGCGCCTGACGGCGATCGGGCAGGAAGGACAGCTCGGCATTCGTCAGGACCATTTCCTCGGCGAGCGCTGGCGATTGTTCTCCCAGTTCTTCCGAGACGCGGCGCATCGCAGCTTCGATCGAGATCCCCGATTCAACGCAGATCAGCATCAGATCGAGTGCATCCGGCCAGGCGCGCTTGATCGAGTGCTGACGCTTGCCCATGCGGTTGGAGATAAAGATATTTGGTGCGTAGAAACCAATGTAGGAGATTCCGATAACCGTCAGCAGTCTGATCGGAAATGGTTTTTCGATCATGTAGCCAAGGCCGAAAATGTAAAATACGGCAACCCCGAGGAAGAGAAACGGCAACAGAAATCGCGCAACGAGGAACATGTTGAGCGCGTTCTCAGAACGATAGCCAGCGGCCTTCAGCTTGTTCATCGTATTTTCATCGACCAAAGCTTTTCGCAAATTGAAGCGTTCGACGATCTGGCGAACTGAGTGGTTGTTCTGGGCTCTTAGTGATGCCTTGTTTGCTGCCGTTTCAGAATTCATGCGGGCGCGCTCACGGGCGCGCATCTGGTCACGCTCGGTCGATACGGCCCGCATTCTCTTGTTCAGATCACCGCGCTCAAAAAACGGCACTGCGATCGTGTAAAGCGTTGCAAATACGGCGATCGCGACGAACAAGGCGACCAGCGTCGCCGGATCCGTGAGCCCTGATGCAAGTTCCGAAGACATGGCTTGCGCTCCCGTTAGATGTCAAAACTGACCATGTTGCGCATCACATAGATGCCGATCGACATCCAGACTGCGGACAGACCCATGATCAAGTGACCTCTGGGGTCAGTGAAAAGGATGAGCATGTACTGAGGCGACGTCATGTAAACGAGCGTCGCGACGATAAACGGAAGAGCACCGATGATACAGGCTGACGCCTTGGCTTCCATAGACAAAGCCTTGACCTTGGCTTTCATCTTTTTGCGGTCGCGCAACACCTTGGAGAGGTTGCCGATCGCTTCCGATAGGTTGCCGCCGGCTTGTGACTGGATGGCGATGACGATTGCGAAAAAACTAACTTCCTGCAGCGGCATGTAATTGGTCATACGCGAGCAGGCATCGGGAATGCTAAGACCGATCTGCTGCGATTCGACGACGCGGCGAAATTCACTCTTGACCGGATCCCGGCCTTCGTTGGCAATCAGCCGGATCGCATCGTTCAGCGGCAGACCCGACTTGATCGAGCGGACGATAACGTCCAGCGCATTCGGAAACTCGTCCAGAAACTTATTCTGACGGCGCTTGATAAGAAAACCAAGAATCCAGCGCGGCAAGCCAAGACCTGCAACTACAGGAGCGGCCAGTGTCAGCATCGTGGGAGCGCCTGCAATGAAGGCGATCAACATCAGGAAAAAGCCGAAGCCTGCGCTGAACATGTAGAATTTCGCCGGGGTGATGGAAAATCCAGCCTGCGTCAGACGCGATTTCAGAGAGAGCTTGCGCTTGTGGTTTTCCTGCTGCCGCTTCTCGAGATCCTTCAGATTGTCCTGCACCGACTTGCGGCGTTTGGACATTTCCTGAACGCGATCGCGCGCCGCTTTGACGTTTGACCGATCCGTTTCGGCCGAACCGACGCGACTGATGCGGCTCGCGGCCTTTTTCTCGGTCTCCATGCTGGTGAAGAGAAAGCTGTAGCAAACGGCCCCCGCAGCGATGGCCACGAGGAGAATGATGCCAAGGACGATGGGATCAAGACCAAACATCACGCCCCCTTCGACTTCGTTTCCATTTCGTCAAGGGCTGCGGCCAGGCGCTTCTCTTCGTTGTAATAGCGGGCGCGATCCCAGAAGTTCGGCTTGCCGATGCCCGTGGACATGTGACGGCCAATCAACCGGCCTGCAGCATCTTCGCCATCGATCTCGTAGCGCATCAGGTCCTGGGTGATGATCACATCGCCTTCCATACCGATCACCTCGGTGATCGCCGTGATGCGGCGCGAACCATCGCGAAGGCGGGCCGCCTGAACGATGACATCGATCGATCCGGCGATGATTTCGCGGACGGTCTTTGCCGGCAGGCTGAAGCCGCCCATGGCAATCATCGATTCGATACGGCTCAGGCATTCACGCGGCGAGTTCGAGTGGATCGTTCCCATCGAGCCGTCATGGCCAGTGTTCATCGCCTGCAGAAGGTCGAACACTTCAGGTCCACGCACTTCGCCGACGATGATGCGTTCAGGGCGCATACGCAGGCAGTTCTTGACCAGGTCGCGCATGGTGATCTCGCCTTCGCCTTCGATATTAGGCGGGCGGGTTTCGAGACGCACGACATGCGGCTGCTGAAGCTGCAATTCGGCCGTGTCTTCGCAGGTGATGACACGCTCATCGCGGTCGATATAGTTCGTCAAACAATTGAGAAGTGTCGTCTTGCCGGAGCCGGTACCGCCCGAAATGACAACATTGCACCGGACGCGGCCGATGATCTGCAGCAGAGTTGCGCCCTCGGGCGTGATTGCGCCGAAGCGGACCAGCTGATCGAGCGTCAGCTTGTCTTTCTTGAACTTACGAATCGTCAGTGCCGGGCCATCGATTGCCAACGGCGGCGCGATGACGTTGACGCGCGAGCCATCGGGAAGACGTGCGTCGCAGATCGGGCTCGATTCGTCGACGCGGCGGCCGACCTGGCTGACGATGCGCTGGCAGATCGACAGCAATTGGCCATTATCGCGGAATCGGATTTCCGATTCGATGGTCTTGCCGCCGACTTCGATGAAGGTCTTTCCGGCGCCATTGACCATGATGTCGGCAATGTCGTCGCGTGCGAGCAACGGCTCCAGCGGGCCGTAACCCAGGACGTCGTTGCAGATGTCCTCGAGCAGCTCTTCCTGCTCCGAGATCGACATCGCGAAATTCTTGATCGTGATGATGTCGTTGACGATATCGCGAATTTCTTCGCGGGCACTTTCGGCATCGAGTTTGGCAAGCTGAGACAGATCGATCGTATCGATCAGTGCGGAGAAGACCTGCGCTTTGGTGTCGTAATATTCGTCCGTGCGCGCCGGGCGGCGGCGCTGCGGTGTCTGCATCGGCGGCGGCGTTACCTGGGAGCGTGCGGGTTCGCGGTTCGGTTCGACGATGACGCTCGGAGAGGCCGACGGCGAAACAGCAGCGGCAACCGGCGGCGGCGGAGCTGCAACGCCGCCGGCCTTTCCGAAACCCTCATTTCCGCGTTTTCCGAACATGCCAGATTCCAATCTACACTTTTACGTCTGTCACTTGCCGCGCTTCAAAAGCCCGAGAAGGCTAGAGCGCTTCGCCTTCTTCATGGCGACACGGCCGGTGACGATATGGGCAACCTGCGAGAAGGTTTCTGCCGTGGGTGATTTCGCGTCCATTTCCGAGATCATCCGGCCACTGTTCGCAGCGTTTCCAAACAAGTTGATATCGAACGGAATGATTGCGATCGGGTCCGTTTCCAGTGGCTCGCAGAAATCCCCCGGGGTGATTTCCGGACGCTTGGGCATCCCGACCTGGTTGAGAATGAGATGCGGCGCCTTGTCATTGGGGCGTAGCTTGCGCAGAGCATCGAGCATATTCTTGGTGTTACGCAGGTTAGCCAGATCTGGCGCGGCGCAAATCACCACCTCATCGGCCGAGCCGAGAACGGAACGCGTCCACTCGGACCATGTATGCGGAACATCGAGCACGGTAATAGGTGCATTGCGCTGCAGCACATCGAGGACAGGCTGAAATGCCTGACCATCGAAGTCGTAGACCCGGTCGAGGAGAGACGGCGCCGCAAGCATCGACAGGTGCTCGGAGCATTTCGTCAACAGCCGGTCCAGGAAGACTTCGTCGAGCCTTTCAGGAGCGAAAACCGCCTCGGCGATCCCCAGCGTCGGATCTTGGTCGAAATTGATGTTGGCCGTTCCATAGGGAAGATCGAGATCGGCGAGGATCGTTTCCGTCGAGAACAGATTCGAGATGCCGAAGGCGCAGTTATGGGCGATCGTCGAGGCGCCAACGCCACCCTTAGCGCCGATGAATGCAATGCTCTTGCCAAGCGGCTCGGCGTCCGGATCGACAAAGATAGCCGCCATTGCCATCATCAAATCCGGCATTGCGACCGGCTGGACGATATATTCGGAGATCCCATTGCGGATCAGATCGCGATAAAGGGATATATCGTTGTAGTGACCGACGACGACAACCTTGGTCGATGGATCGCAAACGCTTGCCAGCGGCGCGAGCTCAGCCATGAGGTTTGCAGCATTGGCTCTGGTTTCAAGAATGATTAGATTCGGCGTCGGCGTGGTCTGAAACATGTTCGCGGCGGCCGCGATGCCACCACTGGTTATGCGCAGGCTGACCTTCGACATGCGGCGGTCGTTGCCGCAGCGTTCCATCGCGTCCTGGAGACCTTCGCTTTCGCAGAAGGCGTGAACCGAGATACGCGGAAGTGGTCGCATATTCTCGAGCTCCGCCATACGGACCGCTTCCTCCGCGTTGCGAAGCTCGGTCGTGTTCTTGATCTCGTAGTCGACTGCGCTCATTGGATCAGTTCCGCATTAGAAGTCAGAGCTACCGTTCGTCTCGATAGCCGTGCGATAGGTGCGATATTCGGTGATAGCGTCGTTACGCCGTGCCGCGTCGATCGGTGTCATGCCGCGGGGCGCGATGAAATCTTCCGGATTGGCGACCTGGGCAGCCAGATTGTTCTGATAGGCGCAACCGAAATTGTAGTAATTCTGGTTGTCGAAGCCGCCTCCGATATCCTTTGGCCACTGGCCGCATTGGGTCGTGACGGCCGTGGTCCCGGTGAAGGTCAGACGGATCGGGGCTGCATCGCCGCCGCCTGCGGCCGCATAGGACGCATAGACGATCTTCGACGTGGGGATACCGCGCGAGGCGAGTTCGGCACGTACCTGCCCGCGAACCTGGCTGACGGCAAACGCATTTGCGGAACCCTGCGGTGACATCAGATAGACAGGACCGGATGCGCGCGAAGTGTAGGTAGCCGCAAAGCCCCGGATCAGATCTCGCTGAGCAATCGTCAGACGGCGGTCCGTGGTCGCGACCGGAATGTCGACGGCCTGTTCGGCTTCGGTAACGACGATGGGATGACGCTGGCGATAGTCATCCGGGATGCCGCCGGTGGTCAGATTGTCACGCGGAGCGGCGCAGCTTGTCAGCGCGGCCGCAGCGAGCAGAGCGGCCGCTGCCAGCAACTTCGATGCGCTTCCTTTGATCTTCGTCATATCGGCCACCGCCTGATTGGGCTTCGTCATGATTGTGTCCCGCCGCATCGTTTTCATTTGTAGATAAACCCAATGGAGCCATGGAACTGAGCGTCGGCAACGGGCGCCTCGCGGCCGCCGTAGACCTTATTCACCCGGTTCATGAAGAAGGCCTGGCCATCATTTTCCGGGCTGAAATTGTCGTCGGGACGGTTGAGCAGATTGCGAGCAACCGGACGCACGAGATAGGGCGTCGCGATAATGACAAGCTCGGTTTCCTCACGCTGGACGCTGCGCTGGCGGAACAAGGTGCCGAGAAGCGGGATCTTGTTGACCCCGGGCGTGCCATTCGACGTCTGTGAGACATTATCGCGGATTAGGCCGGCAAGCGCGATCGATCCGCCCGAGGGCAGCTCAACGGAGGTTTCGGCAGAGCGGCGCTGGTATGTGGGTACCGATCCGCTTACTGATGGTGCAGGCTCGGAAACATTCGTCTTGATTTCCAAGCTGATACGTCCTGATGACAGGACGACAGGCTTGAACGCCAAATTGATACCGTAGTTGTAAGGAACCACGGTAACATTGCCGTCGTTGTCGGTCGTGGAATACAGGACCTGACCACCGGAATTGAAAGTCGCTGCCTGGCCCGAGATCGCCGTCAATGTTGGTTCAGCGAGGGTTCTCACAACCTTCGCCTGTTCGAGGGCATTTAGATAGGTCGATATATCGTATTTGCCGATCGACGACTTGAACAACGCGGCGAGGCCGCCTCCCAGAACGGCCGAGTTTCCATCCGGGACGGGCGAGCCCAGCCTAGCAACATTTAGGCCGGAGGCATTCGAGACGAGATTGTCAAACCCGATCTGCTTGAGGATCTCGCGGCGCACTTCGGCAATCGTCACCTTCAGTGTGACCTGATCCTCGCCCTGGATCTGCAGCAGGTTGACCACTTGCGACTGCTGCCGGGCTTCCGCGAACAACGCTACGTCGCCCTGCTGCGCGGTGCTGGAGGCGGTTTCCGTACGGGTGGTGGCTTCACCGCCCTTCAGAAAGGCCTGCGCCAGATCGGCAGCCTGGGTCGCGTCCTGTGGCGTACGGACCGTTCCCGTCAGAACAATGTTGTCCGAGACGATCTCGACATTGATATTCGAGTCCTGAATGAAGCGCTTGAGATTGGCTTCGAGACCGGAGACGTCGCGCTCAATCTCGATGTCGAGGCTAACGACTTCCTGACCGTCGCCGCCGAAAATGAAGATATTGGTCTGGCCGACCTTCTTGCCGAACAGATAGATACGGCGCGACGTGCGCGTGACGGCGTCGGCCATCGACGGATCGGAGACGAGGATATCGTGCGCATCCTCAGGCAGGTCGATGACAACCGCCTTGTTGAGGCCGATCTTGAGACGGCGATGTGCTCCGGGCCCCGTCTGCGAGATGCGGACAATACCATCGGAATCAGCAAATGCGCTTGAAGCGCCAAGAATTGGTGCAATGAAACCTGGCGTCAGGCCCGTAACGGCTGTGGTCAGCGACAGGAAACCGGTGAGCAGAAGTCTGGTGCGCCGCATTGTCTTGGTCATCTCAACGTCCTCATTCTGCCTTGGGCGCACTGCTGTCGGTAACGATCGATCCAGACTTGATGACCTGAACCAAGGCGTTTCCGTTGTCGCCGCTCAGGAGATAGTCAGCGGCGCTCGTATCCTGATCCTGCGCGTCGGCAATCGAGCGCAACGCCAGCGAAAGCCGGTCCGCCATCTGCTGCGCAACGACGAGGACCTTCGTCTGATCGGGGGTGAGCTCAAGCGTGGCAGTCGTACCGACGACGGCCTTGGAGCCATCGTCCTTTTCCTGGATCTGCTGGTCGATCGCGAGAACACGAACGTTGCTCAGGACAGTCTCGGTTATGAACTTCTCGGCACCCGTTCCCTTGCGAACCATGATCACGTCAACGCGGTCATTGGGGAGGATGAAGCCGCCCGCCCCTGTCGCAACCGAGATCTCGGTCGCGACAGCCCGCTTGCCGGCGGGCAGCAGAGCCGAAAGAATGCGGCTGTTGGAATCGGCGACCTTTTCAGGCCGGATCGGTTCGCCTTCGAATATCGGCAGTCGGACGACGGCGCCCTGCAGCTCCTTCAGAGCATCGGGCTTGTCCGCTTCTGTGATGAAGCCCTGCACGACGCCGCCCTGTGGCCAGGGCATCCAGTGCACGGCTTTATCATCGATGCGGGCGCCGACGGGAAGATTTGAGCTGGAGACGAGAACATTGACCGTCGGCTCTTTCTCGACGACCGACTGAACCTGGGTGACGACACCACCGCGTCCAGCGAGCTTCATCGCCAAAAGGCCGGCCAGGCCGGCGGCGACAACGGCCACTGAAAGTATGAGAAGACGCGCGGGCTTCATCGATCATTCCTCGAAACGATGCATATTCGTCCCGCAGAATGGTCAGGAATTGGTATAATTATAGTTAACGGAAGCCTTACATTTTAAGTTAACGGTCGATTAAAACGCCGTTATTTCAAGGCTTCGAGCGTCGCGACAAAGATTGGCGAAGACGGAAATGCAATAAAGCCGCCCGCCGCGATCGCTATGCCGTAGGGAATTTTCTTGGCAAAAATCAGCGAATTCGGCAAGGGAACACCCATCGCCAAGATTGCATTCGACTGCGTTCTCATCAGCAGGATCGTCAGTGTCAGAACACCACCGGCCAGTCCGACGGAGGAAACGAAGAGAAGCATAGCGGGCGTGAATCCAAACCATAAAGCGGCCGCCGAAAGCAACTTCGCGTCACCCCCGCCCATGGTATTCAAAGCAAAGAGTACAAAGCAAACGGCGAAGACAACCAACGCTGCCAGCACGCTAAAGGCAATTTCATTCAAGGAAAGACCGGCGAGCGGCGCGATAGCGAGAAAAGAAGCCGCCATAAGAAGAGACACGCGATTGGGTATCGTCATCGTAAGAAGATCGGAAGCTGCCGCCATTGCCAGGCAGAGCGGAAATACGACGAAAACAATTGCCGCGATCATGAAGCTCCCCGTATCAAGCTAAAAAGGCCCACCGGAAGGTGAGCCTTTTGGGCGGCGTCGTAAAAAAACGCCGCGTTTTGTCATTAGTTCGTCTTGTTGCCAATCGTATTGGCAAGGTTCGCGAATGTCGAGTTCAGCTTACCACCGAGGCTGGTGGCACCGGTGATGAGCGCTACGGAAATGAGCGCTGCGATCAGGCCGTACTCGATTGCGGTCGCACCAGATTCGTCCTTCAGGAAACGGCTTACAAGCTTGGTCATATCTAACTCCTAACTCCAGTTGATGTTCAGCACGTCCGCCAACTGTTTGCCGTTGATCGGATTGGCTCAACCTAGCGAGGCGCTGTTTCAATCGGCTTAAAGAAGAGGGTTACCAGAGTGTTAATGCTAAAGTAGAGCCGCTCATGGTAATCAGTTTCTTAGCGGATATATTATCATTTTATCTATACATGAAAGACGTTCACCGCCAAGCATTCACGGCGTTACATTTCAATACAACGGCCGGTCCCGGAATGATACGTCTCCCGCTGGCGCCGGCGAAAACGTCCTATTTCGGGATGCCGGGGGCCGCGATTTGGGGAAATCAGAGACTTTTAAGTCTTCATTCACCAATTTTTTCCATGCTGTTGAGAAATTCTGCAGAAATTCAAGAGAGAGTTCCATGTCATCACGCGGCAAGAGTGTATTGGTCGCCTGCATAGCAGCCTTGCCGTGGTTCGCTCTTTTGCAACCCGCGTCGGCGGAAGAAGACATGCTGCGGGTTTACATGGATCACGCGCGCGTGCTGAAGCTCGACCGGGCGGTCAGCAAGGTCATCGTCGGCAATGCCAAGGTTGCCGATGCGACTGTCGCCGATTCCAAGACGATCGTACTGACAGGCCGCAGCTTCGGAACGACCAACATCGTTCTGCTGGATGTCGACGGAAACGCAATTCTCGACCAGACAATCCTGGTATCGATCGACGAAGGCAACACCGTCCGGGTCTACCGCCAGACCGACCGCTCGGTTCTGTCCTGTTCACCGGCCTGCGAACAACACACGCAACAGGCCGCGACCGAAGCAACAGGCGGCTAGCATATCGGCCTCGGTCACCATCCGTTAAATTGTTGCTTCGCTCTGAAACGGAAAATCAACGATCGCGCCCTAGGATCGGTGCATGACAAACTCGCCCCAAAGCGCAATTCCCTGCCCGCAGGACCAGCCTGCGATGCCCGGCACGAAGAAGCGCGGGCGGTTTAGAGCGTTCGCGCGTTCCAAAGACGGCTCTGCTGCGATCGAATTTGCACTGCTCGCCATTCCCTATTTCATGGTGATCTTCGCGATCATCGAAACCTTCGTCGCCTTCGCAGCCGAAGAACTGGTATCCAACGGCGTCGATACGATGGCCCGCCGCATGCGCACCGGTCAGATCACATTCAACTTGGGCCGGGCCACGGATGTGGCCGACGTGAAGGACTTCAGGCAGCGGTTCTGCAACGAGGTTTCCATCCTCATCAATTGCTCCGCTGCCGAGGTGGCAACGCCGAACAAGCTCTGGCTCGACGTCCGGACATTCACGAATTTCTCGGACATACCGGTGACCATTCCAATGAATGCGACAGGCCTCGACACGTCCGGCTTGCAATACAATCCAGGCGGTTCCGGCACGAAGAATATGGTGCGCGCCTATTACAAGTGGCAGGTTATCACAGATCTGGTCCGCCCTTACATCACACCGTACAAAACGACGACTGGAGCCCGCCTCAATGAGTTCCTGATCGTCGCGACGGCAGCATTCCAGAACGAGCAATATCCATGATGATGATGCGCGCTCGGATCCTCGCAGCCAGGTTGAAACTGAAACAGCTTCTGCACGACAGCAGCGGTGTCGGCGCGATCGAGTTCGCGATACTGTTTCCGATCCTGGTAATGCTCTACATCGGCGCCTTTGAGATTACCATCGGCTTGAGCGTGAGCAAGCGCGCGTCACGCGCGGCGGGGTCAGTCGCCGATATCGTGACACAGCAACAAAACGTCACCAAGAGCACGCTGACGCAGATCAGTTCCGTCGCCAACGCCATCTTCGTCCCCTACAATACGACGAAAATGCAGATCAAGCTGACCGGCATTACGATTGACGCGAGCGCCAACCCCAAAGTGCTCTGGTCTTGGACAAACACCTCAACTACGGCGCCTTACACCGCTAACTCCGCGGTCACCGGCATCCCTGCCGACATGTTGAAGGCGAGCAGCTTTCTTGTCCGGTCGGAATTGAGCATTCCCTACAGGCTTCTAGCATTCAGTCCCGCCTTCTTGCCAGGCAACCTGCAAACGCTGACGATCAGCCGGACCTACTATTATCGCCAGCGTCAGAACGACAGTATTCCGTGCGGCGACTGCTGAGCCTCTCCCTGCCGCAATTTGCAATGATGGCCTCACCGTTATATGCCTGAGCGCCATCACGGCCTGCGGGCCGCATAGCAATTGGTCTGACGATGGCACGTGCATTTCTCTTCGTACTTGATTCCTTTGGTGTCGGCGGCAGCCCCGATGCTGCCAGCTACGGTGACGAGGGTGCCGATACGCTCGGCCATATCGCAGAGTTCTGTGCGGCAGGTGCTGCAGATCGCGCCGGGTTGCGATCTGGGCCGCTGCTTCTGCCAAACATGTCGGCGCTCGGTCTGCTCGATATCGCCAAGACCGCCACGGGACGCCTGCCGGCCGGCATGCCGATGCCGGAAAAGGTTTATGGCATCCATGGCTGCGCCAACGAAGTCTCCCGCGGCAAGGATACGCCGTCAGGTCATTGGGAAATCGCCGGAACGCCCGTCACTTCCGACTGGGGTTACTTTCCAACAGAGGGCGGTGCCTTTCCGCCGCATCTCGTCGAGGCTCTTTGCGCCGCCGCTGATGTGCCCGGTATTCTCGGAAATTGCCACGCGTCCGGCACAGACATCATCGCGCGATATGGCGAAGAGCATATCCGCAGTGGCAAACCGATCTGCTACACGTCGGCGGATTCCGTGTTTCAGGTTGCCGCGCACGAGAAGCATTTCGGGCTCGAGCGCCTGCTCGGCGTCTGCCGAATCGCCCGGGCTCTGCTCGACAGCTACAATATCGGCCGGGTCATCGCCCGCCCGTTTATCGGCGAAACCGTGTCGACATTCGAGCGTACCGGCAACCGCCGCGATTTTTCTGTGCCGCCGCCGGAGCCGACGCTGCTCGACCGGTTGGTGAAGGCCGAGCGCAAGGTGCACGCCGTCGGCAAGATCGGCGACATCTTCGCCCACCAAGGCGTTTCCCGCGTCATCAAGGCAAACGGCAACGAAGCGCTGATGGAGGCGTCGTTGACAGCGATGGACGAGGCGAAGGACGGCGATCTGGTCTTCACCAATTTCGTCGATTTCGACATGGTCTATGGCCACCGCCGCGACGTGCCGGGTTATGCCGCCGCGCTCGAGGCCTTCGACGCCCGCCTTCCCGATGTGCATCGCAAGCTGGCGCCCGGCGATCTCGTGATCCTGACGGCCGATCATGGCTGCGATCCGACTTGGCGGGGAACCGACCATACCCGCGAACGCGTGCCGATCCTTGCCTATGGCCCCGGTCTGCGCTCGCGCGATATCGGGATCCGCAGAACATATGCCGATATCGGCGAGACGGTTGCCCGGCATCTCGGTATTGCCGCCGGGCCGCATGGGAGAAGCTTTCTATGACATCGCATTTGAAGAAGGTCGAACTGCACTGCCACCTGGAAGGGGCGGCACCACCGGCGCTGACGCTGGCGCAGGCGCGCAAGTATAATATCGATCTCTCGGCTTATCTCAGCGACGGCGCCTATGTCTGGCACGATTTCGCCAGCTTCCTGGAGTGCTACGACAAGGTGTCGGAGGTCTACAAAAGCGAGGAAGACTACGCACTTCTGACCGAAACCTATCTCGAAGAGCTTGCCAGCATCGGCACGATCTATAGCGAGCTGATCGTGTCACCCGATCACGGTAAGCGCATCGGTCTCGGGGCCGAAGCCTATATTGCCGGCGTTTGCGAAGGTATCCGGCGAGCCAGGGAAGCTCACGGCATCGAGGCAAGGCTGATCGTCACCGGCGAGCGCCACTTCGGCCCCGAGAGCGTGATCGGGGCAGCGGAATATGCCGCCAAAGCGAAGAACCCGCTGATAACAGGCTTCAACCTCGCCGGCGAAGAGCGGATGGGCCGCGTTGCCGATTATGCCCGGGCCTTCGATATTGCGCGCGATGCCGGTCTTGGCCTGACGATCCATGCCGGTGAGGTCTGCGGTGCCTTCAGCGTCGAGGATGCACTCAATGACGTACGCCCTTCGCGGATCGGCCATGGTGTCCGCGCAATCGAGAACCCCGACCTCGTCAAGCGGCTTGCCGATCAAGGCGCTGTTCTGGAAGTCTGCCCCGGATCGAACATCGCGCTCAAGGTTTTCCCTGATTTCGCGGCGCATCCCCTGCGGAAACTGAAGGAAGCGGGCGTACGCGTGACCATCAGCTCCGACGATCCGCCGTTCTTCCACACGTCGCTGAAGCGGGAATACGAGCTGGCCTCGGAGGCCTTCGGCTTCAGCGACAGTGAAATCAACGATCTGACCCGGACGGGTATCGAGGCGGCCTTTGTTGATGAGGAGACGCGGCGGGCACTGCTTGCCAGGCTCTGAGGCCGCCGGACTGGGGATCATCCTCTGAAAATCGCCTGCACTCTTGCAGTCCGGGCGATTTCCATGGAAGAAACGTCCGATAACGATAATCAGAGGAAGGCTTGGCCATGGAAGGCGTCACCGTCATCGATCACCCGCTTGTTCAGCACAAACTGACCATCATGCGGCGCAAGGAGACATCGACGGGCAGCTTCCGCCGGTTGCTGCGCGAAATTTCCACCCTGCTCTGCTACGAGGTCACGCGCGATCTCGAGCTGACGATGGAAACCATCGAGACACCGCTGCAGACGATCGAGTCTCCGGTGCTTGAAGGTAAGAAGCTTGTTTTTGCCTCGATCCTGCGCGCCGGCAATGGCCTGCTCGAAGGCATGCTCGACTTGGTGCCCTCGGCTCGCGTCTCGCATATCGGCGTTTATCGCGATCACGAGACGCTGCAGCCGGTCGAGTATTTCTTCAAGGCACCCGAAGACATTTCCGAGCGCCTGATCATCGTCGTCGATCCGATGCTGGCCACCGGCAATTCGGCAATCGCGGCGATCGACAAGCTGAAGGAACGCGGCGCGCGCAACATCCGCTTCCTCTGCCTGCTGGCTGCCCCCGAGGGCCTGAAGAATTTCCGCGACGAGCATCCCGATGTGCCAGTCTTCACCGCTTCGATTGACAGCCATCTCAATGAGCAGGGCTACATCATGCCTGGCCTCGGCGACGCCGGCGACCGAATGTACGGAACGAAGTGATTTCAACGCCGAATTTACCAAATCAGTGCAGAAACAAGGCCCGGACAGTCGATCCGGGCCTTTTGATATCAGGCGTTAGCAACTTGTCAGCAATTATGGCGTAGCTGCTTGAAGCATGAGGCCTCGCATGATGCGCGGTTTATACAGGAAGGATTTCTGTTTCATGCTCATGCGTACGGTCATTTTCGCGAGCATTGCTGCGGCGCTGGCGACCCAGGTGCCATCGTTGTTTACGGCGACGAGCCCGGAACCCGCGAACCAGCCCATTTCAGCCAATTACGTTTCAGCCGCGCCTGATGCCGCGTCCCCTGCTGCGCCCGCTTACGGCAGCGGCACCATGCGCCTTCCGGCTGACGCACAGGGCCATTTTAGCGGCGACTTCAAGATCAATGGCAAGCCGGTGCAGGGCATGATCGATACAGGTGCCACCTATGTGGCGCTGAACGAGAGCCTGGCGCGCCGCCTCGGCTACGGCGGCAACCAGCTCGATTTCCGCTATGCGGTCAATACTGCCAACGGCCAGACGAAGGCAGCGCATGTGACGCTCGACCGCGTCGAAATCGGCGGCATTCGCGTTCAGGGCGTCGAAGCCTTCGTGCTGAAGGACGATGCGCTGTCCCAGACGCTTGTCGGCATGAGCTTCCTGAAGAAGCTGCAGTCCTACTCGGTCGCCGATGGCTCGCTAAGCCTCAAGCAGTAATCAGACGCGGCCGGAGATGACGGCGGGCAGATCGGGTTTGCCGCTGGCTATGCGATAGGTGGCGAGAATACCGGCTGCAGCCTTTGCGGCCGCAGTTTCATCTGCTGCGTGAACTGTTGCAACCGGTTGCCCCTTTTCGACCTGCGTTCCAAGCGGCATGAGATCGGAGAAGCCGACACTGTGGTCGATCTTGTCCGAAGGGTGTCTGCGCCCGCCGCCGAGATCGATGACGGCCATTCCAACGTCTCTGGCGTTGCAACTGGAAAGCCAGCCGCTCTCGGGCGCCAGGACCGTTTTCTGGACAGCGGCGGCCTTCAGATACTTGGATGGTTTCTCGACGAAGTCAGCTGGGCCGCCGAGCACGCTCACCATGCGCCCAAATATTTCGGCGGCGCGTCCCGAGGAGAGCGCGCTGCGCGCCATTGCCTCGCCTTCCGGCAACGAGGTGGAAACGCCGCTGCTCACCAAGATCTCTGCGGCAAAGGCAAGCACGATCTCTTCCAACCGCGTGCCGGACTTCTTGCCGGCGAGAAAATCGAGGCAGTTCCAGATTTCGACGGCATTACCGGCGGCATCGGCCAGAGGCTGGTTCATGTCGGTGATCAGTGCCGATGTCTTGACGCCGGCGCCGTTGGCAACTTCGACCAGCGCGGCCGCAAGGATGATCGCTTCCTCATGATCCGTCATGAAGGCGCCGTTTCCCGTCTTGACGTCGAGCACCAGGGTCTGCAGCCCGGCCGCCAGCTTCTTGGATAGGATGGACGCGGTGATCAGCGGAACTGAATCGACGGTCGCCGTGACATCGCGCACGGCATAAAGCCTGCCATCCGCAGGCGCCAAGGATCCGGTCTGGCCGATGATGGCGCAACCGGCATCTTTGACGGCTTTTCGGAACAAGGCTGCGTCAGGCGTAATTCCATAGCCGGGAATGGATTCCAGCTTGTCGAGCGTTCCGCCGGTATGGCCAAGACCACGACCCGATATCATTGGAACGGCGAGACCGCAGGCGGCGGCGATCGGAGCCAGCATCAGCGAGACGTTATCGCCGACACCGCCTGTGGAATGCTTGTCGGCGATCGGCCGGTCGATGTCTCTCCAGTCGAGCATATCGCCCGACCGCGCCATGGAGAGCGTCAGCGCCACCGTCTCGGCGCGGGTCATGCCCTTGAACCAGACGGCCATGGCAAAAGCGCCGATCTGGCCTTCCGATAGACGTCCGGCCGAGAGGGCTGCGATGAACGCCTCGATCTCTTCGGTGGAGAGCGTCTCACCGTTTCGCTTGCGCCGTATGATCTCCTGCGGAATCATGCTCAGTAGCTCGAGGCCTTGGCGGGCGCCGGCTGCGTACCACCAAGCACCGCCAGGATATCGTCGAGAACGCCAGAAGCGCCGAACCGGAAGGTCGACGGCATCGGCCAGTCCGGCGTCATGATTGTTTCAGCCAGGCTCAGATAGAGTGCTGCGTCTGCGACAGAGCCGATGCCCCCGGCAGGCTTGAAGCCGACCTTTCTGCCGCTCTGGCGAATGGCGCGAAGCATGATATCGGCAGCCTCGAGGGTGGCGTTGACAGCGACCTTACCGGTCGATGTCTTGATGAAATCCGCCCCGGCCTCGATCGCCAGTTCGGAGGCACGGCGGATCAATGCCGGATCCTTGATCTCACCCGTCTCAAGGATCACCTTCAGCAGCGCGCTGCCGCACTCGGCGCGGATCGCCGCAACCATGTGGGTCACGGCTTCTTCGTTGCCCGCGAGGAACTTCTTATAAGGAATGACCAGATCGATCTCGTCGGCGCCATCGGCGATCGCTTCGCGCGTTTCGGCCGCGACATCGGCAATTTCCATGTCGCCCGAGGGGAAATTGACGACCGTTGCGATCCTGACCTTGTGACCCTTGCCGAGTACTGTGCGGGCACGCGCAACGAAACGCGGCCAGATGCAGATCGCAGCGCTATTGCCATAAGGCGTTTGCGCGCGTTCGCAGAGCGCATCAATCTGCGCTTCGGTGCAATCGTCCTTGAGGTTCGTCAGGTCGAGCAGGGAGAGCGCGACAGCCGCTGTCTCCTTGTGCGTATGATTAGTCATTGTTGCTTCCTCCACCCGCGACCATTTCCTTGAGGATGGCTGCGAGACGCGCGCCGCCAACGGGCGCCATGTCTTTCGTTTCGTCGTGGCTGAGTTCGGCACCAGTCATGCCGGCTCCATAATTGGTGATTACCGAAGCTGCCGCAACCCTGAGGCCCAACATTCGGGCGATGATCACTTCCGGCACGGTCGACATGCCGACGGCATCGGCGCCGAGAATGCGCGCCATGCGGATTTCCGCCGGCGTTTCGAAGCTCGGACCGGAGAACCACATATAGACGCCCTGCGACAGCGTGATGCCGAGCTTTTCGGCGGCCTTGCGCATCGAGATGGAGAGTTCCGCATCATAGGCATTGGTCATGCCGACGAAGCGGTGATCACTCTCCTCGCCGATCAGCGGGTTGACGCCGGAATAGTTGATGTGGTCGGTGATCTGCATCACTGATCCTGGCGGCATGTCCTCGCGCAGCGATCCCGCCGAGTTGGTCAGGAACAGCGACTGAACGCCGAGGTCTTTCAGCACCTTGATCGGTAGCCGCATGGCATTGGCATCGCCCTTCTCATAGAAGTGCACACGGCCGGACAGCATGATGACGGGGATGCCGCCGAGGCGGCCGGCAACAACCTCGCCTGCATGGC
This sequence comes from Hyphomicrobiales bacterium, assembly GCA_900465675.1. Taxonomy (GTDB): domain Bacteria; phylum Pseudomonadota; class Alphaproteobacteria; order Rhizobiales; family Rhizobiaceae; genus Rhizobium. The sequence continues at coordinate 306,970 of UBJR01000002.1, forward strand.
CGGATACGGCGCTGACCGGGAAACCGGGCAGATCCCTGTAGGCAATGCGAACCGGGTTCTCCAGCTCGCCGACGAGCGAACCGAGACCCGAACCGAGAATGATTCCGTGCCGCGGCAGGAGCCCGCCGAGCTTGCCGGCGAGCAGGTCCGTTGCCGCGTTCATCCGAGTTCGGTCTCGAAGCTGAAGGGCAGAAGCTCCTCCATGGTCATGGTCTTCTTCACGCCGACTTCGTCACAAAGATAGATCTTGGTGTCCTTGGAGGCAAATTCCGAGATCTTCTGTCGGCAGCCGCCGCAGGGCGGGCAGAGCGGCAGCTTCTCGGCGATGACGGCCATTTCGACGATCTTCTTGGCGCCGCCCATGATCATGGCACTGATTGCCGTCGGTTCGGCACACCAGCCCTGCGGGAAGGACAGGTTCTCGATGTTGGCGCCGGTATAGATCTTGCCGTCCTCGGCGCGGATTGCCGCGCCGACGGGGAATTTCGAATAGGGGGCGTGGGCGAAGGCCATGGCGCCGCGTGCGGCTTCGAACAGATCGTGGGACATGGTTTAACGTTCCTTCGTATAGGGCACGCCGCCGGCCTTCGGCGGGGTTGCGACGCCGATGAAACCGGCGAGCAGCACGCAGGTGAGGATATAGGGCAGTGCCTGGAAAATCTGCACCGGCACTTCGCCGATCAGCGGCACTTCCTTGCCCTGCATGAAGTTTGCCAGCGCATCGAGGAAGCCGAAGAGCAAGCAGGCGAACATGACCGGGACCGGCTTCCACTTGGCGAAGACGAGTGCTGCCAGCGCGATATAGCCCTTGCCGGCCGACATGTCCTTGATGAAGGCCGCCGACTGGGCGATGGCCAGATAGGTGCCGGAGAAGCCGCAGAGAATACCGGCGCACATCACGGCGCGGTAGCGCAGCCATGTGACCGAAATGCCGGCGGTATCGACCGCGCCCGGGTTTTCACCGACAGCACGCAGGCGAAGGCCGAAACGCGTGCGGTAGAGGATCCACCAGGACAGCGGCACAGCGACGAAAGCCAGGTAGGTCAGGACGTTGTTGCCGGAGATGACATTGGCATAGAGCGGGCCGATGACCGGTACTTCGCGCATCGCATCGGCGCCGGGCAGCGTGATCGGCGTGAAACGGGCGTCGCCCGCCAGCTGCGGCGTACGTCCGCCCTGCCCGAACCAGGCCTGACCGAGCACGATGGTGATGCCTGCGACGAAAAAGTTGATGGCGACGCCCGAGATGATCTGATTGCCGCGATTGGTGATCGAGGCAAAACCATGGACGAGGCTGAGGGCCACGGAGCAGAGCACGCCCGCGACGAGGCCGAGCCATGCCGAGTCCGTGATGTAGGCGACGCAGGCAGCGGCAAAGGCCGAGCCCAGCATCTTGCCTTCGAGGCCGATATCGAAGACGCCGGCGCGTTCCGAGAAGAGACCGGCGAGCGCGGTGAAGATCAGCGGGATCGACAGGCGGATCGTCGAGCTGAGAACGCTGATGAAGATGTCATAGTAATCCATCGTGCGCCCTCACTTGCCCTTGAACTGCTGATAGATGCGGACCAGCGCCGGGCGGAACATATATTCGAGCGCACCGGCAAACAGGATGACCAGACCCTGGATGACCAGGATCATCTCACGTGTGATGTTCGGCATCTCGAAGGAGATCCAGTCGCCGCCCTGATAGAGGATGCCGAAGAGGATTGCCGCCAGAATGATGCCGACAGGGTGGTTTCGCCCCATCAGCGATACGGCGATACCGACGAAGCCTGCACCACCGACGAATTCGACCTGCAGACGCGCCGAAGCGCCCATCACCGGGTTCAATGCCATCATGCCTGCCAAGGCACCCGAGAGCAGCATGGCGATCATGACGGTCCGTGCGTAGGGAATACCGGCATAGGCGGCAGCCGTCGGGCTGACGCCGAGCGTGCGCATCTCGAAGCCGAGCTTGGTGCGCCAGATCAGCAGCCAGACCAGCCAGGCAACGACAAGCGCGATAACGAAGGAGACGTTGAACGGGGCCGCGCCGAGCTTGCCGCCGAACATTTCCATGACCCAGCCGAGCTTCGGCAGCTGGCCACCATCGAGGAAAGTGCGCGTTTCAGGGGCCATCTTGCCGGGTACGATCAGCACATGTACCAGCAGGTACACCATCAGCGCCGCGCCGATATAGTTGAACATGATGGTGGTGATGACGATGTGGCTGCCGCGCTTGGCCTGCAGATAGGCCGGAATGAAGGCCCATGCAGCACCGAAAATACCGGCGCCGATGACGGCGAGCGGCATCGTCACGTACCAGGGCACGTACTTATCGAGGGCGAGTGCCACCAGCGCACAGCCGAGACCGCCGAGATAGGCCTGTCCTTCGGAACCGATATTGAAGAGGCCCGCATGGATGGCGACGGCGACCGAGAGGCCGGTGAAGATGAAGCTCGTCGCATAGAACAGCGTGAAGCCGATGCCTTCGCCGCTCCCGAGCGCGCCCTCGATCAGCAGCGACAGCGCGTCGAGCGGGCTCTCGCCGATCAGCCAGACAACGAAGCCGGAGATCAGGAAGGCGACGAGGAGATTCAAGATTGGGATCAGGCCGTAATTGATCCATTTGGGCAGTGGGACTGAAGCAGTGCTCATAAAGGCCTCACGCGGCAATGCCGGCCATCATCAGGCCGAGGGTCTGTTCACCGGCATCGGGCGTCTTCTCGCCGACGACATGGCCGGCAAACATGACAAGGATACGGTCTGAAAGGGAGCGGATTTCATCGAGCTCGACGGAGACGAGCAGGATCGCCTTGCCCGCGTCGCGCATCTCGATGATCCGGCGATGGATGAACTCGATGGCGCCGATATCGACGCCGCGGGTCGGCTGACCGATGATCAGGGCTGCCGGATCACGCTCGATTTCACGGGCAACGACGATCTTCTGCTGGTTGCCGCCGGAGAAATTCGCGGTCTTCAGCCGCGGGTTCGGCGGGCGAATGTCGTATTTTTCGATCTTTTCCATGGCATCCTTGCGGATCGCATCGAGATCGAGAATCGGACCTTTGCTGTAGGCCGGATTGCGGTGATAGCCGAGGACCGAGTTTTCGTATTCCTCAAACTTGAGAACCAGGCCCATGTGATGGCGGTCTTCGGGAATATGGGCGAGACCGAGCTCGCGCAGACGCGCCGGATCTGCCTTTTCGATCGACTGGCCATCGAGCAGAATTTCTCCCGAGGCGGGCTTGCGGATACCAGCGATCGCTTCCAGCAGCTCCGACTGGCCGTTGCCGGCAACGCCGGCAATGCCGACGATTTCTCCGGCGCGGACGTCGAAGGAGACGTTATCGACCATGGTGACGCCGCGGTTGTCCTTCACCGTCAGGTTCTTGACCGACAGGATGACCTTGCCTGGATTGGCCTCGCCCTTCTGGACGCGCAGCAGCACGCGGCGGCCGACCATCAGCTCGGCGAGTTCCTCGACCGTCGTTTCCGAGGTCTTGCGGGTCGCCACCATCTCGCCGCGGCGCATGACCGACACCGTATCGGTGATCGCCATGATCTCGCGCAGCTTGTGGGTGATGAGAATGACCGTCTTGCCCTGGTCGCGCAGCACCTTGAGGATGCGGAAGAGGTGATCTGCCTCGGCAGGCGTCAGAACGCCCGTCGGCTCGTCGAGGATCAAGATCTCGGCGCCTCGATACATCGCTTTCAGGATTTCGACGCGCTGCTGCAGGCCGACGGGAAGCTGCTCGATCAGCGCATCCGGGTTGACCTCCAGGCCGTATTCCTTTTCCAGCCGCTTCAGCTCGGCGCGCGCCGCAGCAACGCCACGGGCGAGCAGCGCTCCGCCTTCAGCGCCGAGCATGATGTTCTCGAGCACCGTGAAATTGTCGACCAGCATGAAGTGCTGGTGCACCATGCCGATACCGGCGGCGATTGCCGTCTGGCTGTCGCGGATCGAGATCGGCGCGCCATTGACACGGATTTCGCCGGCGTCGGCATGATAGAAACCGTAGATGATCGACATCAATGTCGACTTACCGGCACCGTTTTCGCCGATGATGCCATGGATAGACCCCTTGGCAACGGTAAGATTGATGTCCTTGTTCGCGTGGACGGCACCGAATTTCTTATCGATGCCCACGAGTTCGATTGCGGGCGTGTCTGTCACAGCAGGCTCCAAATAAGAAAAGGGCGTATGGCGGTAAAATCAACACGCCATACGCCCATCTCAATCGCGGATCACTTCGGGCAAGCGTTGTCCGTGGTGTAGTCGTGAACCTTGATGGTTCCTGCGATGATGTCAGCCTTTGCCTTGTCGACAGCGGCCTGCATTTCCGGGGTGATCAACGCCTTGTTGTTGTCGTCGATCGCAGCCGCGACGCCGTCTTCCTTGACGCCGAGAGCCTGAACGCCACCGGTGAACTTGTCTGCCTTGGTGTCGGCATAAGCGTTGTAGACAGCCAGGTCGACGCGCTTGACCATCGAGGTCAGGACGGAGCCCGGATGCAGGTAGTTCTGGTTGGAGTCGACGCCGATCGACAGCTTCTTGTTGTCGGCAGCGGTCTGGAGAACGCCGAGACCGGTTGCGCCAGCTGCCGCGTAAACGACGTCAGCGCCCTGGTCGATCTGGTTCTTGGTGAGCTCGCCACCGCGAACCGGGTCGTTCCATGCAGCACCCGTGGTGCCGGTCATGTTCTGGAACACTTCGACGTCGGCCTTGACCGAGCGTGCGCCCTGCTCATAGCCGCATTCGAACTTGCGGATCAGCGGGATGTCCATGCCGCCAACGAAGCCGACCTTGCCGGTCTTCGATGCCAGGCCGGCGAGAACGCCAACGAGGAAGGAGCCTTCTTCTTCCTTGTAGACGACCGAGCGGACGTTCGGCTTGTCGACGACGGCGTCAACGATGATGAACTTGGTGTCCGGGAATTCTGCAGCGACCTTTTCGATTGCCGAGGTCCAGGCGAAGGAAACGGCGACAACCGGATTGAAGCCGCGGCTTGCGAAGTTGCGGATTGCCTGCTCGCCCTGCGTATCGCCTGTTGGTTCGAAGTCGCGGTAAGCGATACCGGTTTCCTTCTTGAACTTCTCAGCGCCATTGTAGGCAGCTTCGTTGAAGGACTTGTCGAACTTTCCGCCGGTGCCGTAAACCAGAGCCGGCTTGACGTCGGCGGCGAGCGCCGTCGTGGACATCGCGGCCACGGCCAAAAGCGAAAGGAGGGTTTTTTTCATGAGTTGCAGCCCTGTTGTTGCTATTTGTTTGGGGTCCTCCCGCAAGCCTTCTTCGAGGCATGTCTGCGGAACCACCGGCCTCCCCCCGGAGACCTGGCTTCGCGCATCCTTGCATGGCTGAATGAAAATTTCACGAGAAATTTTTCGGGTGGTAAAAATTTGCCGGGGATGCCGAAAAACAGTTCAATCAGGCTGATTCCTGCGCAAAAGCCGCCAACAAACTGCTTTTTCGGTGATCAGGCCGTGAACCGGCCTGCAACCGGGGGCTTCTTATATCCGACCATCCAGAGCAGCAGCGCCAGCACCAGAAACACGCCGAAAGCGGGCTGCAACATCAGCCACTGGAAAATGAAGGTGTAGAAGCGCGGATGAACATAATAGGCGATCGACGATTGCAGCGCCACCAGCGAAGCGGGGCTGACATCCTGCCAGGCATCCCCCATGGGCGTCATCACCACAGCTGAGGCCGCGACCGACTGGATGGAATCGATGGTTCCCGCGATCACCGCAACGGCAAGCGCGACAAGACTACTCAAACGCAACAAGAAACGCATAAAACCCTCCGGCGCACTCATGCCGAAAACCCCGGCCAGCCACGCCATTTTCCACCCTCACAAGCAGGATAAATCCGAGCCTTCTAAAGTGCAATGGATGACGCGAGCGGAGTTTTATCCGAAGAAGTCAAAAAACTGTTAGATTTAGGTTGATCCCCGAAAATTCATCGGTATATATCGCGCCGTTCCAACGATTTGTGTTTGACGATGCAGATCGAAATAGCAGGACAGGTGGCCGAGTGGTTTAAGGCGCACGCCTGGAACGCGTGTGTGCGTGAAAGCGTACCGTGGGTTCGAATCCCACCTTGTCCGCCATTTTCCTTTTCGTTTCCTCGACGTGTGCTTGAAGCAGGTGCCGCGCCGCATATGTTCCTGCGGATGAATGACGGGACGCTACCGCCTGAGACATCAGGGCTTACCAGCCTTCGCCAGAGACTGCGCGTGCTCTATCTGGGGCGCGAAGAGAAGGCGATCACGTTTCAGGCCGTTCTGGCTGTCGTCGATCTCGCAATTCTTGCCTTCTTCGTTCTTGGTCCTTATCTGCGCTCGGGCCCATCCTATCTGATCATCGACTACTCGATTGCCGTCTGGATCGGGCTCGAGCTTTGTGCGCGGGCGCTGATCGAACGCAATCTCGGCGACTGGCTGAAGAGGCCGATTACCTGGATCGACATATTCGTGCTGCTGACGCTGCTGTTGCCGGAGTTGCTGTTCAACTTCGCCTTCCTGCGGGCAATCCGCATCTGGACGATCGGCCAGAGCGCGCTTCTCAAAGTTCTGCTTCGCTATTGCGGTTTGAGGCATCTGGAAGATGTGATGCGGGCGTCGATCAACGTCATCGTCTTTCTGTTTCTCGTCACGGGCTTTGTCTACACGTTCTTTTTCCGCGGCCTTCCCGGCATCACTGGCCTCGTGGACGCTCTTTATTTTACGGTTGCGACAGTGACGACAACGGGTTTCGGGGACATCACCCTGCCGGGAACACTCGGCAAGCTGACGTCGATCGTGACGATGATCATCGGCATCTCTCTGTTCGTGCGCCTGGCTCAGGCCGTCGTACGTCCGTTCAAAGTGACGTTTCCCTGCCCGCAATGCGGGTTGCAGCGCCATGATGCGGATGCAGTGCATTGCAAGGCCTGCGGCCATATCCTGAACATTCCCGATGAAGGGGCATGAGAGGCAGATTACCTCTCCTCACCCTCCCAGCCGAACACACTGCGGCCGCCCCATTCCAGCGAGCGCCTGAATTCTCCGGCAACGATCTCCTTGAGATCAGGCCCGGTCACGTAGCGCTCCAGCTGGCGGGACTGGTCGTCAAGGCGCTTGAGGGCCTCAAGCTCTTCCTCGCGCCCGAGGCGGCCCTTGTGAACCGCCGATTTCATGACCTTGATCGTTTCGTCATAGACCTTCAGCGGCACCGGGAACGGATGCCGGTCCTTGCCGCCATGGGCGATCGAGAAGCGGGCGGGGTCTGAAAAGCGGTAGGGAGCCCCGTGCACCACTTCGGCGACCATAGCGAGCGCCTGGACGGTGCGGGCGCCGACGCCGGGAACGAGGAGAAGCTGTTCGAAATCCTCAGGGCCACGATCGGCGGCGGCGGCCAGATTGCCGTGCAGCCGCTTCATGTTGACGTCCTTTTCGCGGACATCGTGATGCGCGGGCATGATCAGGTGCGGTAAGAGCATCTGGTCGGGCAACGGGGTAGGCTTTGCCGGGCTGAACGCCAGCGCGACGGCTTCGCGGACGATGCGGTCGGGGCCGAGCGTTGCGAGGAGATCGAGCTGTCCGGCACGCGAGCGTTCCGCCCGCTTGTCGGCGAGATTGACGATATTGCCCTGGCTGCGGCCCTCGATCGCCGCGTGCGGCGAGTTGACGAAGCTTTCCAGCCCCTCGGATAGCCAGTGATAGCGGCGGGCCTGCCTGTTGTCGCCGTTCATGCCCTGCTGAACGACCACCCACTTGCCGTCGTCGGCGACGATGAAGCCGTGCAGATAGAGATCGAAACCATCCTGCAGGGCAGCGCTATCGACCTTGGCGACAAGGCGGCTTGTCCGCGCCAGCGAGATCCCGTCGATACCGACGCGATTGCCGATCGCGGCAAGCTCATCCGGTGTGCGCCGCGATTGCGCGCCACGACCGCCGCAGACATGCAGGCCGAGCTCACCGGAGAGCGGCGTCAGCCCGCGTTTCAGCGCGCCGAGCACACTGGTGGTGATGCCAGACGAATGCCAGTCCATGCCCATGACGGCGCCGAAGGACTGGAACCAGAAAGGATGTGCGAGGCGGCGCAGGAATTCATCGCGCCCGTAGTGATGCACGATCGCTTCGGTGATCACCGCACCGAGCTTCGTCATCCGGTCGCCCAGCCATTTGGGAACCCTGCCGCCATGCAGGGGAAGATCGGCGCTGCCTGCTCTTTGAGCCATGGACGCAATTATAGCTGCGTCGCGCGGCCGAAGGAAACCGGTCCTTCAAAAAGAAAACGCCGGCTGCAAGCAGCCGGCGCCCTTGAGAGGAAAACCTCTTTGGATTATGCAGCAGCCGAAGCGTAGCTTTCGGTCGGCACTTCCGAAATCGTCTTCAGAACCTGGGAGGCGATCTGGTAAGGGCAGCCCTGCGAGTTCGGGCGGCGATCTTCCAGGTAGCCCTTGTAGTCGTTCTTGACGAAGGAGTGCGGAACGCGGATCGATGCGCCACGGTCTGCAACACCGTAGGAGAACTTGTTCCACGGAGCGGTTTCGTGCTTGCCGGTCAGACGCTTGTCGTTGTCCGGACCGTAGACAGCGATATGAGCTTCGAGGTTCTTTTCGAACTGACCCATCAGGGCCTCGAAATAGGCCTTACCGCCGACTTCGCGCATGAACTTGGTCGAGAAGTTGCAGTGCATGCCCGAGCCGTTCCAGTCGGTGTCGCCGAGCGGCTTGCAGTGATACTCGATATCGATGCCGTACTGTTCGGTCAGGCGCTGCAGCAGGTAGCGGGCCATCCAGATCTGGTCGGCAGCGCGCTTGGAGCCCTTGCCGAAAATCTGGAATTCCCACTGGCCCTTGGCAACTTCAGCGTTGATGCCTTCATGGTTGATGCCGGCAGCAAGGCACTGGTCGAGATGCTCTTCGACGATTTCGCGAGCGACCGGGCCAACGTTGGAGGAACCGACGCCGCAGTAATACGGACCCTGCGGAGCCGGGTAGCCCTGCTCCGGGAAGCCGAGCGGACGGCCGTTCTCGTAGAAGAAATATTCCTGCTCGAAACCGAACCAAGCATCTTCGTCGTCGAGGATGGTTGCGCGGCTGTTGGAAGGATGCGGGGTGACGCCGTCGGGCATCATGACTTCGCACATGACGAGGACGCCGTTGGTACGGGCCGGGTCAGGATAGATAGCGACCGGCTTCAGCACGCAATCCGAGCTGCGGCCTTCAGCCTGCATCGTCGAGGAGCCATCGAAGCCCCAGAGCGGAAGCTGTTCCAGGGTCGGAAATTCAGCAAATTCCTTGACCTGCGTCTTGCCGCGCAGATTCGGTACCGGAGTGTACCCATCGAGCCAGATGTACTCGAGCTTATACTTTGTCATTGGCCAGTCTCTCAAACGTGTGCGTGTCACAAATCCTGAGGGTGCGTTTCACCAGCGGATGCACAGTACCAAGCACGTGGCGTGCCAGTTTGGCGGACGCGCCCGAGGGTGCGTCAAAACGCGCAGGCAGGGAGACCGCGGCGCAAGGCGTTAACTTTCAATAAAAGCTTGGGGTTAGACGGGAACCGGGCCGATAACGGCGCGTTTTTCTTTTGAAAGTGCAAACGCCTGAAAAAGATGCAGGAGCGCCATCGTATTTCGCGCACTTTATCAATCGCTTACGGAGAGCACAGCAATTGGCGATATTTTGTGCAATTTGCATAATTCATGTGCAATCTGCTATTATGACAGTCCGACTAAACGACGAATGTCGATAAGGGAAGGCAAATAGGATGCCGATAAACGTTCATGGCGAAACCGCCAAGATCTACCAGTTTCCGGTGAAATTGCGCCGCGCCGGCGAACGCTTCGGCGCCCGTCAGCCGCTGGATATCGATCCGGATATTTGCGATGCCGCTTTCGACAGCTGGTATCATCAGGATGCGATCCGCGAGGACGAAGAGAATAGCCGCAAGCCGCAGGCTTAAACGAAAACTGCCTGATCAACGCGATCTTCGCTTCCGAAGATCTTGAGATACCGCTCAACCTCGCCCGGTTCACCGGTGGCTTTTTGAGGATTGTCGGAGAGTTTGACGGCCGGCCGACCATTGGCGTCGCTGACCTTGCAGACAATCGAGATCGGATCGAGGCCGGACATATCGATGGGCGCGCAGCCCACGAAATCGTTGGTGAGGTTCGTCCCCCAACCGAAGCTCATGCGAACACGGCCCTCGAAATGCTTGTAGGTGTCGATAATCGCATCGACATCCATGCCATCCGAAAAAATCAGAAGCTTCTGGCGCGGATCGCGGCCCATCTTCTTCCACCATTCGATGATCTTCTCGCCGCCTTCGACCGGCGGCGCGCTGTCCGGGCGGAAACCGGTCCAGTCGGCAACCCATTCCGGCGCATCACGCAGGAAAGCGGCAGTGCCGAAGGCATCCGGCAGAACGATCAGAAGATTGCCGCCATAAAGCCGGTTCCAATCGCGCAGAACCTTGTAGGGCGCCTTGCGCAGGTCGTCGTCGGTCTCCGCGAGGGCCGCGGCCACCATCGGCAGCTCGTGGGCGTTGGTGCCAACGGCTTCGAGATCGGAATCCATGGCAAGCAGAACGTTGCTGGTGCCGGTGAAGGCCGGGCCAATGCCTTCCTTTAGCGCTTCAACGCACCAGCGCTGCCACAGGAAGCTGTGGCGGCGGCGCGTGCCGAAGTCGGAGATGCGCAAGCCGGGCAATTCCTTCAGGCGCTCGACCTTCGACCACATGCGTGCTTTGGCACGGGCATAGAGAACATCCAGGGTAAACGGTCCAAGCGCCTTCATCGCCGAGCGCGACCGCAGCTCGTTGATGATGGCGAGCGCCGGTATTTCCCACATCGTGGTTTCCTTCCACGAGCCGTGGAAATCCAGGACGTACTGGCCGTCTTTCTTCGACAGTTCATATTCCGGCAGCTGGAAGTGCGAGAACCAGGCGAGGAATTCGGGCTCGAAGATCTGGGCGCGGCCATAGAAGCTGTTACCGGCCAGCCAGATCATCTCTTTCTTGGAAAGGCGCAGAGTGCGCGCGTGATCCAGCTGCTCGCGCAATTCGCCCTCGTCGATCTCTTCGGCGAGATGCACGCGTTTGGTGCGGTTGATCAGCGTGAAGGTCGCATTCACATCCGGATAGAGCTTCCAGATCATCTGCAGCATCAAAAGCTTGTAGAAGTCGGTGTCGATCAGACTGCGGACGATGGGGTCCAGCTTCCAGGCGTGGTTATAAACCCGTCTTGCGATATCGGTCTTGGCCATGCTCCACCCCATACCAATCCGGTCGGGGGCCACCGCTGCGGCCGGCACACGACGACCGGCTCGTGCGCCTTCTTATCGAAAAATCAGCGGCCAAAGTCCAGTGCAAATACAAAGCCCTGCCGTCCGGGACGGCAGGGCTTGCGATGACCGCCAGACCCATGCGCGGTTATTGCGCGGAAGGTGTTGCCGGCGCGTTGGGCTGCGCGCTACCTGCAGGGGGCGTTTCCGTCGGCACCGCGGTGCCGTTCTGCAGCGATGGTGATGTCGGCTCTGCAGGTTGCTGCGACTGCATCTGCTGGCCGGGCTGCTGCGGAGCGACTTCGCTTGCCTCACGCCCGCCCCAGATCTCCACTGGAATCCAGACGATGAACGCGAGCACCAGAGCGACGATCAGAACCGTCAGGACACGGCGGCCGGTCCGGCCCTGTTTGGCCTTGACCGGAGAAATCTGTTCTTCCTCGTGCAGCTTGCCATCGGATTTTTCCCAACGGGTTTCCATCTGATGCGCCATTCATGTCTCCTTCCGGTAAGCGGACAGCCGGAATGCGGCCTGCCCGAAAGCTTCCGGTGAGAACAACGAAGAGAAACGGCAAATGTTCCCGGCCGGACCGGTCAGTATCCCGCGCCGCGATCGACGAGGAACTGCAGCGGCTCGCCCTTTTCGAAGCGGACGATCTGCTGCTCGACATGCCGGAAGAGCGCGTTTTCTTCCGAGATCGCGGCGTCGTGTGGCGTGATGAAGACGCTGTCGAGACCCCAGAGCGGATCGTCAGCCGGCAGCGGCTCGACTTCGAAGACGTCGAGCGATGCGCCGCCGAGGATACCGCCTTCGATGGCCGCGACGATATCGCTCTGGACCTGGCTCTTGCCGCGCCCGGCATTGATGAAAACAGGTTTGCCGAGCGCGCCGCCCTGGCGCAGCTTCCTGAACAGGCCGGCGTTATAGAAACCCGTCGTTTCAGGCGTCAGCGGCAAAAGGCCGACGAGAATGTCGGTCTTCGACAGAAAGACATCGAGTTCGGCGGCATCGAATGTATCGATACCGTCGAGATCTTTTCTGGTGCGCGACCAGCCGATGACGTTGAAGCCCATGACCTTGAGCTTGCGGACGGCATCCTGTCCGAGCACGCCAAGACCCATGACGCCGACGGTGATTTCGGCAGCTTCTGGCGGCGCCATCTTGCCCCAGATCCGATCACGCTGATGCCGATCGTGCCCGCGCTGATCGCGCAGATGCATCAGGCACTGCATCACCACCCATTCGCTCATCCGCACCGTCAGGCTGCGATCGACGAAGCGGACGATCGGCACGTCGGGCAGGCCCGGCAGCGTCATGATGCTGTCGACGCCGGCCCCGCCGGAGAAAATGATCTTCAGGTTCGGCGCCCGGTCGAAAAGGTCAGCATCCGGCTTCCAGAGCAGCGCGTATTCGCAGGCGCTGATATCCCTTCCCTTGCTCGTGGGATCGGCGAGGCTGATGCTGCCGCGATCCGCAAAGGCGGTTTTCAGGATGCGGGCGATACCTTCAGGATTGAACTTGAGATCGACGAGAACGGGCGGTCTTGCGGACATGGTCTTCTTTACTGCTGAACGGCAGGCGTCGGCACTGCCTCGATGTTGAACGCGGCGGCCATCAGCGCCTTGGTGTAATCGTCCTTCGGCGCCTGGAATATCTCCGCAGACGGCCCCTGCTCCACCACCTTGCCGAAGCGCATGACGATGACATCGTTGGCGAGCGCTTTGACGACTTTCAGGTCGTGACTGATGAAGAGATAGGCGAGGTCATGCTTTTTCTGTAGATCGCGCAGCAGATCGACCACTTGGGCCTGGACGCTCATATCGAGCGCCGATGTCGGCTCGTCGAGCATGACGAAGCGCGGCTTCAGCACCATGGCGCGGGCAATGGCGATGCGCTGCCGCTGGCCGCCGGAGAATTCGTGCGGGTATCGCCAGCGTGTCAACGGATCGAGGCCGACCTCTTCCAGCGCCCAGCAGACGCGCTGGTCACGATCTTCGTGCGAGAGCGAGCGCTCGTGCACCTTCAGGCCTTCGGCGATGATATCGCCGACCGACATGCGGGGGCTGAGCGAACCATAAGGATCCTGGAAGACCACCTGCAACTGATTGCGCAGCGGCCGCATCTGCGTGAACGAATAGCTGGCTATATCCTTGCCGACAAAGCTGATGCGGCCCTTAGACGAGATCAGCCGGGTGAGCGCCAGGCCGAGCGTGGTCTTGCCCGAGCCGGATTCGCCGACGACGCCGAGCGTCTGGCCGGCCCGCAGCGACAGGTCGATGCCATCGACTGCCTTGACGTGATCGACCACGCTGCGCATTAGCCCTGCCTTGATCGGAAACCAGACGCGGATATCCGAGCCTTCCATAACGACAGGCTTCGTCAGATCGGCCATCGGCGGCTCGCCACGCGGCTCGGAGGCCAGGAGGTGACGGGTATATTCGTGCTGCGGCCGGGTGAAGACCTCCTCGACCGTACCGGTCTCGACGATCTTGCCCTTGGTCATGACGCAGACGCGGTCAGCGAACTTGCGGACGATACCGAGGTCATGGGTGATGAACAGCATGGACATGCCATGCTCGCCCTTCAGCTTGCGCAGTAGTTCAAGAATTTGCGCCTGCACCGTGACGTCGAGCGCCGTCGTCGGCTCGTCGGCGATCAGCAGTTCCGGGCGGTTGGCGAGCGCCATGGCGATCATCACGCGCTGGCGCTGGCCGCCCGACAGCTCATGCGGATAGGCCTTGAGGCGCTTTTCCGGCTCGCGGATACCGACCTGGTTGAGGAGCTCCAGCACGCGCTTGCGCGCCGCTGCACCCGTGACGCCCTGATGCAGGTCGAGGATTTCGGCAATCTGCTTTTCGATCGAATGAAGCGGATTGAGCGAGGTCATCGGCTCCTGGAAGATCATCGTGATGTCGTTGCCGCGCACCTGGCGCAGCTCCTTGTCCGATGCCTTCAGCAGGTCCCTGCCCTTGAACAGAATCTGCCCCGTCGGGTGACTTGCCGTCGGATAGGGAAGCAGCCGCAGGACGGAGTTGGCCGAGACGGATTTGCCGGAGCCTGATTCACCGACCAGTGCCACTACTTCGCCCTTGCGGATATCGAAGGAAATGTGATCCACAGCCAGCGATGTTTCGCCACCCTGATGAAAGGCAACCGAGAGATCGCGGACCGAGAGGAGGGTTTCGGGGCTCTCGCTCATTGGAACGTCTTTCTTGGGTCGAAGGCATCGCGGACCGCCTCGCCGATGAAGATCAGCAGCGAGAGCATGATCGACATGGCGAAGAAGGCGGTGAGCCCCAGCCATGGCGCCTGCAGGTTTGACTTGCCCTGGGCGATCATCTCACCCAGCGACGGCGAGCCGGGCGGCATGCCGAAGCCCAGGAAGTCCAGCGAGGTCAGCGTGGTGATCGATCCCGAGAGGATGAAAGGCAGGAAGGTCAGGGTCGCGACCATGGCGTTTGGCAGCAGGTGGCGCCACATGATCGTGCGGTTGTTGACGCCAAGCGCCCGGGCGGCACGCACATATTCGAAGTTTCGGGCGCGGAGGAACTCGGCGCGGACGATGCCGACAAAACCAACCCAGGAGAACAGCAGCATGATGCCGAGTAGCACGAAGAAGCCGGGCGGCAGGATCGCGGCGATGATCAGCAGGATGTAGAGGACCGGCATCGACGACCATATCTCGATGAAGCGCTGCAGGAGCAGGTCGGTCCAGCCGCCGAAATAGCCTTGCACCGCGCCGGCGGTGACGCCGACGACGGCCGAGCAGATGGTCAGTGCCAGGCCGAAGAGCACCGAGATGCGGAAGCCGTAGATGACGCGCGCCAGCACGTCGCGGGCTTGGTCGTCCGTGCCCAGCCAGTTGAGATTGCCGTAGTTGCAGTTCGGGTCGTTGACGCCCTGCGGATAACCGGCGCAGCGTTCCTCGGCGCCCATCAGCCAGAAGGGGGCGGTCGGGGCGGAATGCGGGATGTTCGAATTGACCGAGCGGTAGGAATAGCGGATCGGCGGCCAGATCATCCAGCCATTGGCATTGATCTCATCGGTGATGACATCCGAGCGGTAATCGGTCTCGGCGAGGAAGCCGCCGAACTTCTCTTCCGGATAATCGACGACGACAGGAAAGAGAATCTCCCCCTTGTAGGAAGCGATGATCGGCTTGTCGTTGGCGATGAATTCGGCAAACAGGCTGAGGATGAACAGCACCATGAACAGCCACAGGGACCAGTAGCCGCGTCCATTGGCGCGGAAATTCCGCCAGCGGCGGATATTGGTCGGCGACAGCAGGCCCTTGCGCGGCGGTTTGACGGGTGTGGCGGTAGCGGGATTGGCGGCGGTATCCATCAGACATCCCTCCGCTCGAAATCGATGCGCGGATCGATCCAGGTATAGATCAGGTCCGAGATCAGGCCGACGAAGAGCCCAAGCAGCGAGAAAATGTAGAGCGTTGCAAAGACGATGGGGTAGTCGCGATTGACCACCGAGAGATAACCAAGACGGCCGAGGCCATCGAGCGAGAAGATATTCTCGATCAGCAGCGAGCCGGTGAAGAAGGCCGAGATGAAGGCACCGGGGAAACCGGCGATGACGATCAGCATGGCATTGCGGAAGACGTGCCCGTAGAGAACCTGACGTTCAGTGAGCCCCTTGGCGCGCGCCGTCGTCACATACTGCTTCTTGATCTCCTCGATAAAGGAATTCTTGGTCAGCAGCGTCGTCGTCGCGAAGGCGGCCAGTGACAGCGAGATCAGCGGCAGCGCCAGATGCCAGAAGTAATCGAGCGGCTTTTGCCACCAGGCGAGTTGATCGAAATTGTCGGAGACAAGGCCGCGCAGCGGAAACCAATCGTAGAAGGATCCGCCGGCGAAAAGCACGATCAGCAGGATGCCGAAGAGAAAGCTCGGCACTGCATAGCCGACGATGATCACGCCAGACGTCCAGACGTCGAAGGTCGATCCGTCCTTCACCGCCTTGCGAATGCCGAGCGGGATGGAGATCGTGTAGGAGAAGATCATGATCCAGACGCCGAGCGAGATCGACACCGGCAGCTTGTCCTTGATCAGATCGAGAACCGACGTGTTGCGGAAGAAGCTTTCGCCGAAATCGAAGCGGATATAATTCCACATCATCTCGCCGAAGCGGGTCAGCGGCGGCTTGTCGAAACCGAACTGCTTTTCGAGCTTGGCGATCAGCTCCGGGTCGAGTCCCTGGGCGCCGCGATATCGCGATCCCTCGTCACCACCCTGGCCCAGAAGATCGCCGCCACCGCCGGAAAGACGCTGGTCGGCGCTGTCGGCCTGGCCCGTCAGCTGCGCGATCACCTGCTCGACCGGGCCGCCCGGCGCAAACTGGATGACGGTGAAGGAGATCGCCATGATGCCGATGATCGTCGGTATCATCAGAAGCAGGCGGCGAAGGATATAGGCTCCCATCAGCGCGCGGCCTTCCAGGTCTTGAATTTCGCCGGGATGCGCATCCTGTCAGAAGTCGTCAATCGCTGGGCCTTTCACCGGTTAGCCCGGCTTTTCATGGTGATTCGAATGGACCATTTGGACCTTAGCGGCCCAGCCAATGCAAGTCCGCTATTTCGCGTCCTTCGACCACCAGACATCGGGGAAGCCGATGGAATATTCCGGATAGGCAGCCGGATGCGTGAGCTTGTCCCAATAGGCGATCCAATAGGTTTTCCGATAGAACAACGGAATGACGTAGTGATTGGCCAAGAGCACGCGATCCATCGCCTTGATCGCGGCGACCTGCTCGTCACGGTTGGGCGCAAAGATGATCATCTTCACCAGAGCATCGACTGCCGGATTGGCGATACCGGCATAGTTGCGTGAACCCTGTTGGTTCACCGAACCCGAACCCCAGTAGTCCGCCTGCTCGTTGCCCGGGTTCATGGTTTCACCCCAGACATTCCAGATCATGTCATAATCGAAGCTGCGTGCCCGATTGGTATATTGTGAGGCATCGACAGTACGGACCCGTGCATCGATACCAATCTTTTTCAGGTTGTTGGCATAGGGCACGGCCCAGCGTTCCAGTATCGGACTGGCAAGCAGGATTTCGAAACTCATAGGCTGACCGGTCGCGGAGTTCACCATCCGGTTGCCTTTGATTTCCCAGCCAGCCTCCTTCAGAAGGGCAATCGCCTTGCGGAGATTGTCGCGGCTCTTTTGCGGATCGCCGCCGACAGGGTTGCTATAAGGCGTGGTGAATATCTCCGGCGGCACCTTGTCCTTGAGGCCCTGCAGAAGCTCCAGTTCACGGCCCTCGGGGAGGCCAGAAGAGGCGAGATCGGTATTCCAAAAATAGCTGTCAACGCGCGTGTAGCTTCCAAAAGCCACCGTGCGATTGATCTCTTCGAAATCGAAGCCGTAGTTCAGCGCTTCACGGACGCGTTCATCCTTGAAGAGGTCACGCCGCATGTTCGGCACCAGTGCCTGCATGATTCCTGCCGCGCGAAGCGGATTGGGGACGTCTTCCTTCTTGACCCGGCCATCCTTTACGGCTGGAAAGTCATATCCGGTCGCCCAGCGGCTGGCCTGTGTTTCCTGCCAGTAGTCGGTGTTGCCGGCCCGAAACGCTTCGAACTCGACATCGCGGTCGCCGAAGTACGTGTAGAGAATATTGCGGAAGTTGTTCTGGCCGACGTTTACGGGAACGTCCTTGCCCCAGTAGTCGTCACGCAGTTCGTAGCGGACCGTCGCCCCGGCGGAGAAGGCGGCAATCTTGTACGGTCCCGACCCCATGACCGGCTCAAGCGTCGTCTTGGAGATGTCGCGCGGCTTCCCGTCGGCGCCCGCAGCTTCCCACCAGTGTTTCGGCAAGACGATGACCTGGCCGAGAATGTTCGGCAGTTCCTTGTTGTTCTTCTCGTCGAAGGTGAACTTCACGTCGCGGTCGCCAACTTTTTCGGCCTTCACGACGTGCTTGAAATAGTTCGACAGAAGCGGATTGAGCTCCTTGGATTTGTCGAAGCTGAAGATGACATCTTCTGGGGTGACGGGCTGGCCGTCCGCCCATTTGGCCTCGGCGCGGAGCCTGAAGGTGGCGCTTGAAACATCAGCGGGATAAGAAACCCCTTCGGCTAGCAAGCCGTAGGATGAAAGCACTTCGTCGTCGGCTGACTTGAGTAGCGTCTCGAAAACCAAACTCAAGCCGATCGCGGCATCTCCCTTCGAGAGCAGCGGATTGAATGTATCGAAAGTCCCTGCGGTCGACAGCCTGGCATCGCCGCCCTTCGGCGCATCCGGGTTGACGTAGTCGAAGTGCTTGAAGCCCGGCTGGTATTTGAGTTCGCCGATGGACGACGTGCCGATCTGGAAGTTCTGCTCCTGAGCTTTGACGGGCAAGGCCAGCACGCTCAGAGCCACAAGAGCAACGACCAGACTTTTCTTCGACCCGCCAAACGCCATTCGCCAACCCCTATTGTTTCTGTTCGAGCGAGAATAGGGGAAATGGAGGCGAAAAACAGGAGAGAGTTTGGTTTTTGCCGATCTCGCGAAATTTTGACCTGCCGTTCGGAGCTCCCATGTCCCTTTACGATCCCAAGACCACCGCACTTATCTCGATCGACCTGCAGGCCTTTATCACCAGCCGACCGGTTGCTCCTCACAGTGCTCAGCACGTCATTGAAAACACCGCGGCGATTGCCAGACAGCTGAAATCACAAGGCGGCACCGTCATACTCGTCACCGTCGGGTTCTCTGCAGACTATGCCGACGCCGTCAATCAGCCGGCCGACGAACCGGCGAGCTTCCCAAAAGGCGGACTGCCCGCCGCCGCACTCGAAGCGCCGCCGGAGATTGCGGCACTGACTGTCGATGCCCATGTCGTCAAGCGTCAGTGGAGCGCGTTCTACGGCACCGATCTCGATCTTCAGCTTCGCCGCCGAGGCATAACGACCGTCATCCTTACAGGGATCGCAACCAATTTCGGCATCGAATCGACCATTCGCGATGCCTATGCGCATAACTACGCGGTCATTGCCGCCGAAGACGCGATGACGAGCTTCACCGCGGAGATGCACGGATTTGCGTGTGAGAAAATCCTGCCGCGGCTGTCGCGCGTCAGAAAGACCAGCGATATCCTCGCCAATCTCTAAGCAGAAGCGGCCCGCCTTTCGCGCGAAGCGTGATGAAAACATCGATTCACTAGAATTGCTTTTCACGGTAAATTCAACCGCAAATCACCTGGCAATTTCGGGAACCCGCATGACGCTCCGCCTCGCTTCGTCCAAGATTTTCGGCAAACTCGCCTTGGCGGGCGCATTGAGCGCCGGCCTCATATCTGCTGACGCCGATGCGCAGCAGAAACAGCCGAGCCCGGGGAGTGCAAAAGCGATCTTCGGGTCGGTTTCGCTTCCCTCTCAGGGGCCGGCGCAACCGATTGGGTTCTATGCCAAGGGCTGCATGTCGGGCGCCGTTGCGCTTCCGGCCGACGGCCCGACCTGGCAGGCCATGCGGCTGTCGCGCAACCGGCGCTGGGGCAATCCCGCGATGATCGCGCTTCTAGAGCGGCTCTCCCGCGATGCGCAGCAACAGGCAGGCTGGCCGGGTCTACTTGTCGGCGATATCGCGCAGCCGCGCGGCGGACCGATGTTCAATGGGCACGCCTCTCATCAGGTCGGCCTCGATGCCGATATCTGGCTCACCCCGATGCCATCGCAGCGCATGAGCGCGCAGCAGCGTGAAGATCTGCCGTTCACGACGATGCTGCAGAAGGGCAAGTTCCTGACCGTCGATCCGAAGATCTGGACGCAGTCGCACGCCGAACTTCTGATGCTTGCCGCCAGCTATCCGCAGGTCGAGCGGATTTTCGTCAATCCCGCGATCAAGAAGAAGATGTGCGACACCTGGACTGGCGACCGCGCCAATCTCGGCAAGCTGCGCCCGGAATATGGCCACGACTCGCATTTCCATATCCGTATCAAGTGCCCGCCGGGCGCCACCGCCTGCAAGCCGCAGGCGCCTGTTGCTGCCGGAGACGGCTGCGACAAGTCGCTCGCCTGGTGGTTTACCAAGGAACCGTGGGCAAAACCCGCACCGCCGAAGCCTGGTACTCCGCCACCGAAGCCGCCGCGCGAGGGCCAAGTTTCGGATCTACCGAAGGCCTGTGCGGCCGTGCTCGATACACCTTCCGTAGCCTCGGTGGCGGCAGCGACCTATGGCGGCCCTTCGGCGGCAAGCGCGCTGACGGCGACTCCAGCTGCGGCGCCTTCCGTTTCGGATCAGGGTCTGCCGCCCACCGGTCCGGTTCCCGCCGACAAGCCGATGCAATGATCGCAGCGCAGGCTTGTGTTTCAAATCGCACGCTTGGTATAGAAACGGCCAAATCGATTGAAACCCGTGATGGAGGTCCTTCTTGATGGCCGGCGGCAAATGCCTCGCATTGATTGCGCATGACCAGAAGAAAGACGACATGGCGGAATTTGCCCGCCGCAACCGCGACCTTCTCGCAAAATGGAAGATCGTCGCGACGGGCACCACCGGCGGCCGCGTTCTCGATGCCGTCCCCGATCTCGACGTGACGCGCCTGAAGAGCGGCCCGCTCGGCGGCGACCAGCAGATCGGCGCGCTGATATCGACGGGCGAGATCGGTGCGCTGATCTTCTTCGTCGATCCGCTGACGCCGATGCCGCATGATGTCGATGTGAAAGCGCTGATGCGGCTTGCGATTGTCTACGATATTCCGATGGCGCTGAACGAAGCGACCGCCGATAAACTCATTCCGACCCTTAAAGCTTGAGCGGAAAAGGCCATGTCCATGCTTGATGCCAGCGATGCCCAGATGCCCTTCCCGATCCTGATCGGCGACATTGGCGGTACCAATGCCCGCTTCTCGATCCTCGCCGACGCATCGGCCGAAGCGATCAATTTTCCGAATGTCCGGACGGCCGATTTCGAGACGATCGACGACGCTATCAAGGCTGGCGTTTTTGCAAAGACGGACCTGCGGCCGCGTTCGGCCATTCTTGCCGTTGCCGGTCCTATCAATGGCGACGAGATTCCGCTGACCAACTGTGACTGGGTCGTGCGGCCGCATACGATGATATCGGGCCTCGGCATCGAGGATGTTCTCGTCGTCAACGACTTCGAGGCACAGGCGCTGGCAATTTCGGCGCTCGCGCCGGATGAACGCGAACAGATCGGTCCAGCCTCGGGCGACCTGATCGCTTCACGTGCCGTTCTCGGGCCGGGTACGGGTCTTGGCGTTGGCGGCCTGGTTCATGCGCGCGGCTTGTGGATCCCGGTTCCTGGCGAAGGCGGCCATGTCGATCTCGGTCCGCGCTCGGAGCGCGACCTGCAGATTTTCCCCTATATCGAGCAGATCGAAGGGCGTGTTTCGGCAGAGCAGATTCTTTGCGGCCGCGGGATCGTGCATCTCTACCGCGCCATCTGCATTGCCGATGGCATCGAGCCGAAATACAGCGATCCGGCCGATGTGACGTCTCACGCGCTCGCTGGAACGGATCCCGTTGCCGCCGAAACCATTTCGCTGTTTTCGACCTATCTCGGCCGACTGGCCGGCGATATCGCGATGCTTTTCATGGCGAAAGGCGGCGTATATCTCTCCGGCGGTATTTCGCAGAAGATCCTGCCGGCGCTCCGCAAACCGGAATTCCGCGCCGCCTTCGAGGACAAAGCGCCGCACTCGCACTGGCTGCGCGACATCCCAACCTTCGTCGTCACGCACCCGCTGGCGGCACTGGCCGGACTTTCCTTCTACGCCCGTGCACCGGAGACCTTCGGCGTTTCGACGGATGGGCGGCGCTGGCGGAGCTAGCGCCAGTCTAGCCAAGCCGCTGGCAAATCTTTATAGAGCCCCGCGAGTGCGCGGGCTTGCCACGCACACGATCTGAAACGGGAAGCGCAATTTTTGGAATCGCCCGCAAACAAGAGCGTGAATAGCGATACGGTCGCGAGCGTACTGAAGCGCATCATCGCCGAGAACGGCCGTGAGCACGTCATGGGCTACGTCTTCGCGATCGTCTGCCTGATCATCGTCGCGCTCTCGACGGCCTATACCGCCTGGATCATGCGCGCGATCATCGACGAGGCTTTTGCCAACAGGCGGGCCGACATCGTGTGGGTCATCTGTCTGTCAATCTTCATCGCCTTCGTGGCGCGTGGTTTCGCCAGTTATGGCCAGGCGGTGGCGTTGTCGAAGGTTGGCAATAATATCGTCGCGCGTTACCAGCGGCGGATCTATGCGCACCTGATGACGCTGTCAGTCGGCTACTACAACGACACGCGCTCGGCGCAGATCGCCGCCCAGGTCAGCCAGAATGTCAGCGGTATCCGCGATGTAATGAACCTGACAATCACCTCGACGGCACGCGACCTGCTCTCCTTCGTCTCGCTGGTCGCGGTCATGGTCTATCAGGATCCAATCCTGAGCGTCATCATTTTCGTGATGGCGCCGCCGTTGCTTCTAGGACTTCGCTATCTTTCCAAGCGCCTTCGGGATGTCACAAAAGAATCGATCCACCTGAACAGCCGTGCTTTCGGGGCAATGCAGGAATCGATCCAGGGCATAGCGATCGTCAAGGCGTTCACCATGGAACGCGAGCTTGAGAAGCGGGTCAATCAGATCATCGGGGTCGCCGAGCAGCGCGCCAACAAGATCGCCCGCCTCTCCGAACGCAATGCGCCGATGACCGAGAGCTTTGCGGGTCTGGCCGTGGCCGGTGTCCTGGCCTACGCCGCTTACCGCTCGATCTATTACAACGTTCCTCCGGGCGCGTTCTTCTCGTTTATCACCGCGTTGCTGCTTGCCTACGATCCGCTGCGCCGCCTCGCCAAGCTTCAGGTGCAGATGGAGCGCGCCGCCGTCAACGCGCGGATGATCTATGAACTGCTCGACATGGAGCCGCGGCAGCGCGATCTGCCGGATGCGAAACCGCTGACGGCGACCGAGGCCCGCATCGAATTCCGCAATGTTTCCTTTGCCTATGGCAACGACCCGGTGCTGAGCGATGTGAGCTTTGTCGCAGAAGGCGGCAAGACCACGGCTCTTGTGGGGCCATCGGGTGCCGGCAAATCGACGATCATCAATCTGATCCCGCGCTTCTACGATCCGAAAAGCGGTGAGATCATCGTCGATGGGCAGGACATCGCCCATGTGACCAAGCAGTCGCTGCGCGAGCAGCTCGCCTATGTCTCGCAGCAGCCCTACCTGTTCGAAGGCTCGATCCGCGACAATATCCGCTATGGCCGCCCTGATGCCACGGATGCCGAAATCGAGGAAGCAGCCCGCCTCGCCTATGCCCACGACTTCATCATGGCCCAGCCCGACGGATACGACACAGCGGTCGGCGAGAATGGCGTGACGCTTTCCGGTGGTCAGCGGCAGCGCCTTTCGATCGCGCGTGCGCTGGTGCGCAATGCACCGATCCTGCTGCTCGACGAGGCGACTTCAGCGCTCGATACGGAATCGGAAGCGGCCGTGCAGAAGGCACTCGACGAGGCAATGACCGGCCGTACCGTCGTCGTCATCGCGCACCGGCTATCGACCGTGGTGCGCGCCGACAAGATCGTCGTCATGCAGCAGGGCCGTGTCGTCGAGGAAGGCAATCACGAGACGCTTGCGAAGCTCGAAGACGGACTTTACGCTCGCCTCAACAATCTCCAGAGGCCGGCGGCCTCGAATTCCATCTGATACGGGAATACGACTGATATGAGCGACGCTGCTATGAAACTGGTTGTGGTTGGAGCAGCAGGGCGCATGGGCCAGACGCTGATCCGGCTGATCGATTCCATCGACGGCGTGACATTGCATGCAGCGATCGAGCGCGCTGGATCGCCTTTCGTCGGCCGCGATGCCGGCGAACTGGCCGGGCTTGGACCGAACGGCGTGATCATCGGCGATGATCCGCTTTCCGCCTTCCTGCATGCCGAGGGCGTGCTCGATTTCACCTCGCCGGCCGCGAGCGTCGAATTTGCCGGACTGGCCGCACAGGCGCGCATCGTCCATGTCGTCGGCACGACGGGATGCTCGGATGCCGACGATGCCAAGATCCAGGCGGCCGGGCGCCATGCGCGCATCGTCAAGTCGGGCAATATGAGCCTCGGCGTCAATCTTCTCAGCGTTTTCATCGAACAGGCAGCGCGGGCACTTTCGCCAGAAGACTGGGATATCGAAGTTCTCGAAATGCATCACAAGCGCAAGGTCGATGCGCCCTCCGGCACTGCGCTGTTGCTCGGGGAAGCCGCTGCAAATGGCCGCGCTGTCGACCTGAAGACCCAGTCTGTTCGCGTTCGTGACGGTCATACCGGCGCCCGCGGAGCGGGTACGATCGGCTTTGCGACGTTGCGCGGCGGGTCCGTGATCGGCGAGCATTCGGTTCTCTTTGCCGGCGAAGGCGAGATCGTTTCGATGTCGCATAGCGCAGCGGACCGTTCGATCTTCGGACGCGGTGCCATCAAGGCGGCGCTCTGGGCGCGCGACAAGAAGCCGGGTTTCTATTCCATGCTCGATGTCCTCGGGCTCTCTTCACAATAATCCCCACGGAGGCAGACTTTTATGAGCGGCACACTCGTTCTCGTTCGGCATGGCCAGAGCGACTGGAACCTGAAGAACCTCTTCACCGGCTGGAAGGATCCCGACCTGACCGAGCTCGGCATTCAGGAAGCCACGACCGGCGGCCAGGCGCTGGCAGACTACGGCATCAAGTTCGACGTCGCCTACACCTCTGCGCTGACCCGCGCGCAGCACACGCTGAAGCTCATCCTCGACAAGGTTGGCCAGCCCGGCCTGCAGACGATCAAGGATCAGGCTCTCAACGAGCGTGACTACGGCGATCTGTCCGGCCTCAACAAGGACGATGCCCGCGCCAAGTGGGGCGAGGAGCAGGTTCATATATGGCGCCGCTCCTACGACGTCCCGCCTCCGGGCGGCGAAAGCCTGCGCGACACGGGCGCCCGCGTCTGGCCTTACTACCTGACGGAAATCCTGCCGCGCGTTCTTCGTGGCGAGAAGGTTCTCGTTGCGGCTCACGGCAACTCGCTGCGTTCGCTGGTCATGGTGCTCGACCACCTGACCCGTGAGCAGGTCCTCGACCTCAATCTCGCGACCGGCGTTCCGATGGTCTACAAACTGAAGGCCGATTCCACCGTCGCTTCCAAGGAAGTGCTGGGCGACATGTCCGCCGCACACTGAGCCGGATTCGCAATCAGTTGGAAAGCCGGGCCAAGCGCCCGGCTTTTGTTAGTTTTCGATGGTGAACTGCACCCGGTCGGCAGCAAAGCGGGTGATAGAATATTGAACGGGAGTGCCGTCGAGATCGGTATTCATCGCCTTGGTGATCAGCAGGATCGCGCCCGGTGTGAGCTCAAGATCGGCGATATCCCCGGCGTCGGCATGCGCGGCGGTAATCTCCGTCGTTGCGCGCACATAGTCCTGCAAGCCAAGCAGCGCGAAGGCCTTGGTGATCGATTCCGTCTTGCGATAGGTTTCTGCGATATCGCCGAAGCGCGTCGCCGGAAACCAGCTCGTCGCCCGTGACACCGGGCGCTTGTCGGCCTCCCTCGTCGTCTCCAGCCTGATGACAGCGTCGCCCACGCGCATCTTCAGCCACCGAGCGACCTCTGCATCAGCGGGTTCTGCGGCAGCCGCCAGCAGGAAACCGCGCGTTTCTCTTGCCTGACCGCTGATACCCGTCGTGAAACGGGTGCGCTTGCTGATCGGGAAGTTCAGGCGTTCCCGGCGCTCGATCAGCGTGCCACGACCCTGCACGGCGCGGACGATGCCTTCCTGCGCCAGCGCGGCAAGGGCACTTCGAACCGTATGCCGGTTGACGCCGAACTGCTCGGCGAGCATCGTTTCCGGTGGCACCATGCCCGTTTCATCATAGGCACCGCGGGTGATTGCCTCGCGGATTCGATCCGCTATCTGACGCCATAGCGCCACCCCCGTCTGCCTTTGCACCTGCTTCAGCCCAGCCATTTCACCCCTGCCGTGTCACACGCTTGTCACGTCCCCGATTTAAGCGTAACCATATCTTGTATGGTTGTCTATATCAATAGACCTTTCGAAGGATGTGGCGATGAGAGCAGCAGAGAAAATCGAGGCAGCCGACAGCAGGAAAAGAGTGGTCGATCTCCTCGCCCGCTCCGACCTTGCCGAATTGAATGACGCCTGGGAGGCGCTTGCGGACAAACCGGAAGTGCAGGCGGTGCGCGGCCCCGAGACAGGGCTGGTGATGGTTCGTGGCCGTATTGGCGGCGGCGGCTCGCCCTTCAATCTCGGCGAAGTGACGGTCACGCGTGCAACGATCCGGCTGGGAAGCGGGACCGTCGGCCACGGCCAGTCGCTCGGCACCGATCGGAAGAAGGCACGGCTTGCCGCTATCTTCGATGCTCTCTGGCAGGAAGAGGCAAGCAGGGCTTTCGTCGAGGAAAAGCTGCTTCAGCCGATCGCCCGCCACGTTGCCGCCGCAGCGCAGCAGAAGGCCGACGAGACGGCCGCGACCCGCGTCGATTTCTTCACCATGGTGCGGGGAGAAGACTGATGGAACTCAAGACCGATACGTTGACCGGCGGCTTTGCCGGGCCGGTTTTCCAGGCCCAGAGCGTCTTCAAGGCGATGATGGATGCGATGGCCCGCCCGGGCTCAGTCCAGACGCTGGCGCCCGATGCTGCGCCGCCGGCTCCCCTTGGCGTCGCGGCCGGTGCAATCGCACTGACGCTCTGCGATCACGACACGCCCGTCTGGCTTTCGCCTGCGCTCAACAAATCTGCGGTGCCGGGCTGGCTGAGCTTTCATACCGGTGCGACCGTCACGACCGAGAAGGCCGAGGCGCGCTTCGCGTTCGTCGACAGCGGCATGGCAGTTTCGTCTTTCGGACTCTTCGCGCCGGGCACGCAGGAATATCCCGACCGCTCGACGACTGTTGTTATCGAGATCGCTTCGCTCGAAGGCGGCAAGACGCTGGCGCTGATGGGACCGGGGATCAAGACCGTGACGGAAATCGCGCCGTCGGGATTGCCGGAGACGTTCATCCGCCTCTGGAACGAGAACCGCACCCTGTTCCCGCGTGGCATCGACATCGTTCTGACGGCGGGCAGCAGTTTCCTCTGCCTGCCGCGCACCACCAAAATTACCGCAACGGAGATGTGAGCCATGTATGTTGCAGTCAAAGGTGGCGAAGCCGCCATCGCCAATGCTCACCGCCTGCTCGCCGACCGGCGCCGCGGCGACCGCTCGCTTCCGGCCATCGGCATCGAGCAGATCGTTGCCCAGCTGGCTCTCGCGGTCGATCGCGTCATGGCCGAGGCCTCGCTCTACGACCGAACGCTGGCGGCTCTTGCGGTGCGCCAGTCGCGTGGTGACATGATCGAAGCGATCTTCCTGCTGCGCGCCTACCGTACGACGCTGCCGCGCTTCGGTTATTCACAGCCGCTCGACACGAGCCGCATGACTATCGAGCGCCGTATCTCGGCAACCTACAAGGACCTGCCAGGCGGCCAGCTGCTCGGCCCGACCTTCGACTACACGCACCGCCTGCTCGACCCATCGCTTTTGACCGACGAAGCCGTCGAGGAGCCGGCTCAGCGCCAGGCCGAAACCGGCCGTGTCATCCGCGTTTCCGAGATCCTCGGCCAGGAAGGCCTGATCGAGGGTGACGGCGATATGCCCGAGGATCACGAGATCGGTGACCTGACGCGCGAGCCGATGGAATTCCCGATGAGCCGGGATCTGCGGCTGCAGGCGCTGGCCCGCGGCGATGAAGGCTTCCTCTTGGCCCTCGGTTATTCGACGCAGCGCGGCTATGGCCGCAACCATCCCTTCACCGGCGAAATCCGCATCGGCGAGGTGGAAGTCGAATTCGATGTTCCGGAACTGGGCTTCGCCGTCTCGCTCGGCACCATCCAGGTGACAGAATGCCAGATGGTCAATCAGTTCAAGGGCTCGGCCAAGGCGCCGCCGCAGTTTACCCGCGGCTACGGTCTGGTCTTCGGCCAGAGCGAGCGCAAGGCGATGTCGATGTCGCTGGTCGATCGCGCGCTGCGCGCCGGCGAACTCGGTGAAGACGTCACTGCACCGGCGCAGGACGAGGAATTCGTCATCTCGCATGCTGACAACGTGCAATCGACCGGCTTCGTCGAGCATCTGAAACTGCCGCATTACGTCGACTTCCAGGCCGAACTCGATCTCGTACGCCGCATGCGTCGCGACTTCGAGGCAAGCCGCCGCAACGGCGAAGCAATGAAGGAAGCAGCCGAATGACTGATCTCGCCACCTACAACTTCGCCTATCTCGACGAACAGACGAAGCGGATGATCCGCCGCGCCATCCTGAAGGCGATCGCCATCCCAGGCTACCAGGTGCCCTTCGCCAGCCGCGAAATGCCGATGCCCTATGGCTGGGGCACCGGCGGCGTGCAGGTCACGGCTTCGATCATCGGCCCCGACGATGTACTCAAGGTCATCGACCAGGGCGCCGACGACACGACCAATGCCGTCTCGATCCGCGCCTTCTTCCAGAAGGTCGCCAATGTGGCGGTCACCACGCATACCAAGGACGCGACGATCATCCAGACGCGTCACCGCATTCCGGAAGAGAAACTCGCCGCCAACCAGGTGCTGGTCTATCAGGTGCCGATTCCTGAGCCTCTGCGTTTCCTCGAACCGCGCGAGACCGAGACGCGCAAGATGCATGCGCTTGAGGAATACGGCCTCATGCATGTGAAGCTCTACGAGGACATCGCCCATAACGGCCGGATCTCGAAGACCTACGCCTATCCGGTGAAGGTTGCCGGGCGCTATGTCATGGACCCGTCGCCGACGCCGAAATTCGACAATCCGAAGATGCACATGTCCGATGCGCTGCAGCTCTTCGGCGCCGGTCGCGAAAAGCGCATCTACGCCGTGCCGCCCTATACCGACGTCGTCAGCCTCGACTTTGAGGACTATCCCTTCGAGATCCAGCGCTTCGGCAAGCCTTGCGCGCTCTGCGGCGCCGAGGAAGTCTATCTCGACGAGGTCATCCTCGACGACAAGGGCGGGCGGATGTTCGTCTGCTCCGATACCGACCATTGCGAAGACCGCCGCGAGCACGGCCATGCCGGCGAAATGCTTGCGCCCAAGGAGGCTGCGGAATGACCGACACACCGCTTCTCAAAGTCAACGACGTCTCGAAATTCTACGGCAACCGCATCGGCTGCCGGAACGTGTCCTTCGATCTCTGGCCCGGTGAAGTGCTGGCCATCGTCGGCGAATCCGGTTCGGGCAAGACGACGCTGCTCAACTGCATCTCGACCCGCCTGATGCCGACCACCGGCAGCGTCGAATATCACATGCGCGACGGCAGCTACCGTGATCTCTACCGCATGAACGAGGCCGAGCGCCGCTTCCTGATGCGCACCGACTGGGGCTTCGTGCACCAAAACCCTGCCGATGGCCTGCGCATGACGGTTTCGGCCGGCGCCAATGTCGGCGAGCGGCTGATGGCGATCGGCGACCGGCACTACGGCAAGATCCGCTCGACGGCCATCGACTGGCTGGAGCGTGTCGAGATCAATGCAGAGCGCATCGACGATCAGCCCCGTGCCTTCTCCGGCGGCATGCGACAGCGCCTGCAGATCGCCCGTAATCTTGTGACCGGCCCTCGCCTCGTCTTCATGGACGAGCCGACCGGCGGCCTTGACGTCTCGGTGCAGGCCCGCCTGCTCGATCTGGTCCGCGGCCTGGTCAACGATCTCGGCCTTGCGGCAATCGTCGTCACCCACGATCTCGCGGTCGCGCGCCTGCTGTCTCACCGGATGATGGTGATGAAGGACGGCAATGTCATCGAGCATGGTCTCACCGACCGCGTGCTCGACGATCCGCGCGAGCCCTATACCCAGCTTCTCGTTTCCTCCATCCTGCAGGTGTGACCATGGCAACGCCACTCGTCGTTTCGGAAGTCGCAAAGAGCTTCACCATGCATCTGCGCGACGGCATCAAGCTGCCCGTCGTCTCGGATGTCTCCTTCTCGGTTGCCGCAGGCGAATGCGTCGTGCTCGGCGGCCCCTCGGGCATTGGCAAGAGCTCCCTCCTGAAGATGATCTACGGCAACTATGTTGTCGATACCGGCCAGATACTCGTCAATCACCAGGGCAAGGTCGTCGATCTCGCCTCAGCCGATCCGCGCACGATCATCGAGGTGCGCAAGCAGTCGCTCGGCTATGTCAGCCAGTTTCTGCGCACCGTGCCGCGCGTTGCAGCCCTCGACGTCGTTGCCGAGCCGTTGCTTGCCCGCGGCGTAGCGGCGAGCGAGGCGCGTGAGCGGGCTGCCGTCCTGCTGACAAAGCTCAACCTGCCGGAGGCACTCTGGCAGTTGCCGCCCGCGACCTTCTCGGGCGGCGAGCAGCAGCGCGTCAACATCGCCCGCGGCTTCATCACCGATCATACCATCCTGCTGCTCGACGAGCCCACGGCCTCTCTCGACGCCACAAATCGTGCTGTCGTCGTCGGCATGATCGCGGACAAGAAGAAGGCGGGCGTTGCCCTGCTTGGCATCTTCCACGACGAGGAAGTGCGCGAAGCCGCCGCCGACCGCATTCTCGACGTCCAGAAATTTTCTCCCAGAAAGGCCATAGCGGCATGACCCGGCAGATCGGCGAAAAGCCCTATATCCACGAGACAGCATCGGTCAGCGACACCACGCTCGGCCGCTATACCGAAGTCTCGGAACGGTGCCGGATCAGCGAAGTGGAGTTCGGCGATTATTCCTACATCATGCAGGACGGTTCGATCTGGTGCGCGACGATCGGCAAGTTCGTCAATATCGCCGCCGCGGTGCGCATCAACGCCACCAACCATCCGACATGGCGCGCGACGCTGCACCACTTCACCTATCGCGCCACCGACTACTGGCCGGATGCGGACATGGAGACCGACTTCTTCGAGTGGCGCCGGTCCAATCGCGTCACGATCGGCCATGACGTCTGGATCGGCCATGGCGCGACGATCCTTCCCGGCGTGACGGTCGGCAACGGCGCCGTGATCGGCGCGGGCGCCGTCGTCTCCAAGGATGTCGCCCCCTACACGATCGTCGGCGGCGTGCCGGCAAAGCTCATCCGCGAGCGGTTTGGCAAGGGTGTCGGCGATCGGATGGACAAGCTTGCCTGGTGGGATTGGGAGCATTCGAAGCTGCGTTCGGCACTCGACCATTTCCGCGCGCTTTCGGCGGAAGATTTCCTTAGCCGGCATGGCGCGTGAAGCGCCATCGCCTGGGCCGTTTGTGACAGTCATTACACAAAACTGACATTGGAGGTTCATCAAGCGGGACTAATGCACTGCGAGACGAAGGTCCCGGATTGCAAGGAAGAGCATGATGTTCGAGCTGAAGAATGTCACCCGCCGTTTTGGCAAAAAGCTGGCAGTGGATTCTGTAACGCTCGATATTCCGCAAGGACAGATGGTCGGCATCATTGGCCGTTCGGGCGCCGGCAAATCCACTCTTCTTCGGATGATCAACCGCCTGCAAGAGCCGACCTCCGGCTCCATCCGTTTCGGCGGCGTGGAAGTCTCGTCGCTTCGTGGCGAGGCGCTTCGCAACTGGCAGCGCGACTGCGCGATGATCTTCCAGCAGTTCAATCTGGTGCCGCGTCTCGATGTGCTGACCAACGTGATGCTCGGCCGCCTGAACCATCGTCCGACGATGCTCTCGCTGCTCAGCATCTTCAGCCGCGAAGAGCGCATCCATGCGATTGCCGCTCTGGAACGCCTTGGTATCGAGCAGACGGCGCTGCAGCTTGCGGGCACGCTTTCGGGTGGCCAGCAGCAGCGCGTGGCGATTGCCCGGGCGCTGATGCAGAAGCCGAAGATGGTTCTCGCCGATGAGCCGATTGCCTCGCTCGACCCGCTGAACGCCAAGATCGTCATGGACGCGCTGCGCGACATCAACGAGCGCGAAGGCATCACCGTCATCACCAACCTGCACACGCTCGACACCGCCCGCAGCTATTGCGAACGGATCGTCGGCATGGCCGGTGGCCGCGTGGTCTTCGACGGCAAGCCCGGCGACCTCGATGCGTCTGCTGTCAAGGAAATCTACGGCACCGACAAGGACGGCGCCGGTATCGACGAAACTATGACGTCGACATCGATCAACATTCCGGCGGCAGCTGCCGCCCATCCATCCGCCGGCCTGCAACCGCTGGCGCTGGCCGGTCTCTGAGCGAGACGGCTGCGATCGAGAGCCCGCGTCAAGGGCACAGTTCTTCGTATCAAGAGAGACCACCGGGGACACCGGTCAATCAGGAGAGTACCATGTTGAAGAAAGCACTCTTTGCCGCGACGGCGCTTTTCGCGCTTTCCGGCGTTTCGCATGCTGCAGACCTCAAGGAATTCCGCGTCGGCATTCTCGGTGGCGAAAACGAAACCGACCGCCTGCGCAACTACGCCTGCCTCGCCGACCACCTGAAGACCGAGTTCGGCTTCGAAAAGGTTTCGCTGTTCCCGGCCGCCGACTACGACGGCGTTATCCAGGGTCTCCTTGGCGGCACGCTCGACTTCGCAGAACTCGGCGCTTCCGGCTATGCAGCCGTCTACCTGAAGGACGCAAAGGCCGTTACCCCGATCCTGACCACGCAGCAGAAGGACGGCTCGACCGGCTACTACTCGATCGGTCTCGCACTGAAGTCCTCCGGCATCAAGACAATCGCCGACGCCAAGGGCAAGAAGCTCGGCTACGCCGATCCGGACTCCACCTCGGGCTACCTCGTTCCGCTGACGCAGATCCCGAAGGACACGGGCATGCCGAACGACCAGTTCTTCGCCTCCACGCAGTTCAACGGCGGTCACGAGAACAACCTTCTCGCTGCCTATGACGGCAAGGTCGACGTTGCTGTTGACGACTCCTCGGGCCTCGGCGATTTCAAGGACGGCTACACCTCCGGCACCTTCCGCAAGGAAGTCGACAAGGGCGCTGTCGACCCGAACAAGCTGGTCGAAGTCTGGCGCTCGCCGCTGATCCCGAACGGCCCGCTCGTCGTTCGCAACGAGCTCGGCGAAGAGTGGCAGAAGAAGCTGGCTGCATTCTTCACGGCTCTGCCGGAGAAGGACCACAAGTGCTTCACCGCTATCGAAGGCGGCGACTACAAGGGCTACGCGCCTGTCACGCACGAATTCTACAACGCCGTTGTAGACGTTCGTAAGGCTGCCATCGGCGGCTGATCGACTGGCATTCATTGGGGGCGGCCGTCATTGGCCGCCCTTTTTCCTGCGAAGAAGCGGACACGCCATGACCCTTGCCGATTCCCGGATCCACGCGCATGAAACCCAGCAGAGCAGCCGAGAGATTGGCGATGCCTGGGGCCGCATGGTGGCGCGCCGCCGTCTCTATACCGGCATCGGTCTGATCCTGCTTCTGATCGCCTTCGTAAGCTCGGTGCGCTTCGCCGACGAAAGCAATGCGGGTCACTTCTTCGACCGCCTTCCGCATCTCTTCGACTTCCTGAGCTGGCTGATCCCCAAGGACTGGCATGACGTCTGGCGCGCGCTGTTCGATCTGGCGAGCCCGAATGACAAGGGCGGCGAGGAGTTCAACTTCGCCAAGGGCCGGGTCTATGTTTTCGGCCACTATTACATTCCTGAATATTTCGAGCTGATGATCATCACGATCAACGTCGCGCTTGTTTCAACGATCATCGGTTTCATCTTCGCGGTGCCGCTAAGCTTCTTTGCCGCCCGCAATCTGACCAGGAACTGGCCGCTGCGGGTGTTTTCGAAGCGGGTAATGGAATTCCTGCGCGCCTTTCCGGAGATCGTCATCGCCGGCCTGTTTTCCGCGATCCTGTCGATCGGTCCGGTGGCCGCGATCATCGCCGTGTCGCTGCACACGATCGGCGCGCTCGGCAAGCTGTTCTACGAAGTCGTCGAGAATATCGACATGAAGCCGGATGAAGGCATGAAGGCGGTCGGCGCCAACTGGCTGGAGCGCGTCCGTTTCGCCGCCATGCCGCAGGTCATGCCGAACTTCGCCTCCTATGCGCTGCTGCGCCTTGAGATCAACGTGCGCGCCTCGACCATCATCGGCGCAGTCGGCGGCGGTGGCATCGGCGAGGAGCTGAAGCTTTCCATCTCGCGCGGCTTCGGCGCGAAGACGGTGGCTCTCGTGCTGTTGCTCTTCGCGACGATCGTTGCCGTCGATCAGTTCTCCGCATGGCTGCGCCGCCGTCTGGTCGGCGAGCACGCTTTCCTTCTGCAACATTGAGGCCTGCCATGACGGTGATCGACGCAAACCGGATGCACGAGATCGAGGCGCGCTATCCCGAATATTTCCACCGCTCGTTCCGCCAGCGGTTCGGCGCCCTGCTAATCGTGATCGCGACGCTGCTCTATGGTCTCTACGCCGTCTGGTTCTTCGACCTGCCGAAGCTACTCGCCGAAGCCCATTGGGAGCGCGTCGGCATCTATCTCAGCCAGTGGGTGAGCTATGACGTACAGCCCGAATTCCGCATTCAAGAGGACGGCTCGATCGAGACGCGCTACCCACGCTTCTCGCCGCTCGGCGACGACCCGCATCCTGATTGGGTGAAGAACGAGCCCGGCAGCGTCACCGTTTTCGTCAGCGGCACGAACCGCACGGTCGTGGTTACCAAGGCGATGACGACAGTCAATGCCCACGGCATCAGCGTTCCCGTCGATCTCTCATCGGGCGCCCCGAAGGTCGTCGGCGAAGTCCCTTCCTGGATGACCGTCTATGACGATAACGTGCTTGCCGATCTCGGCTTTGCCGGTGACGTCAGCATCGCCTCCGACCGCGTAAAGGTGCGCAAGCGTTTCCTCGGCTGGGCGAATTTCGTCTTCGACACGCATTCGCCCTTCTTCGATAAGCCGGCCGGCGAAGTTCTGAGCCTGATCGTTTCAGGCCCGCGCCTCGACCCCAGCCAGTCGAACATCTCGCTTGCCTTCGACAATATCTGGAACAATTCGGCCTGGCAGCACGGCGACGTCTGGACCAAGCTTTTCCAGACCATCGTCATGGCCTTCCTCGGCACGCTGCTTGGTTCGCTGGTGGCGTTCCCGCTGGCTTTCCTGGCGGCGCGCAACATCACGCCGAACCGCTTGCTGAACCAGGTTCTCAAGCGCTTTTTCGACTTCCTGCGCTCGGTCGACATGCTGATCTGGGCGCTGTTCCTGACGCGTGCTTTCGGCCCCGGGCCGCTTGCCGGTTCCGGCGCCATCTTCCTGACGGAGACGGGAACGCTCGGAAAGCTCTATTCGGAAGGCTTAGAGAATATCGACAACAAGCCGCGCGAAGGCATCAAGTCGACGGGTGCCTCAACGATGCTCGTGCATCGCTACGGCATCATCCCGCAGATCGTCCCAGTCATCGTCAGCCAGACGCTCTACCAGTGGGAATCGAATGTCCGCGGCGCTACGATCATCGGCGCCGTCGGTGCCGGCGGCATCGGCCTGAAGCTCTGGGAAGCGATGCGCACGAACTCCAACTGGGAGAACGTCGCTTATATGGTCATCCTGATCCTGATCGTCGTCTTCCTGTTCGACATGGCCTCTAACGCGCTTCGCCACCGGCTGATGGGCAGCAAGACACATTAAAAAGATGATGGCGCCACGGCGTCATCATCATTCTGTCACGGAAATCTTTTAGCCGGGAACGAGCTTGCAGTCCGCGGTCAAATCACTGACATTGCGACCCCTGTTTCTGACGTTTTCCCGGGACAAGACCTTTGCGATACGCTCTCTATTTCACGCCGCCGCAGGATGATTTCCTGACGCGGGCGGCTGCCGAATGGCTTGGCCGCGATGCGTTTTCCGATGAAACTTACCCGGCTCCCGAAGAGGCGAGGCTTCCTGCCGAAGAGCAGCTGACACTGACCGCAGATCCGCGCCGCTACGGCTTCCACGCGACAATCAAGGCGCCATTCGCGCTTGCTTCCTCGGTGACCGAGAGCGACCTGATGGCCGTGGTCGAGGACTTCGCGGCCCGCACTTCGGCCTTTGAAATTCCCGAACTGGTACTCGGCCAGCTTGGCCGGTTCTTCGCACTCTTGCCCGGCTCGCTGCATCCGCCGCTTCAGGATTTTGCCGCAAGCGTGGTAAAGTCCTTCGAGCCGCTGCGTGCCGCCCTGTCCGAGGCCGATATTGCCAGGCGCAAGCCGGAGAAGCTGACGGAAAGCCAGAGAGCCAATCTGATGCGCTGGGGCTACCCCTATGTCATGGACGATTTCGGCTTCCACATGACACTGACCGGCCAGGTTCCGGACGAGCGCTCGGCGCTGATGAAATCGATCCTGGAGCGGCGTTTTGGCGCTTTCACCGGACGTCCGCTTTCCATTTCCGGCATCGCCGTCTTCACCGAGGAGACACGCGGCGCCGATTTCAAGGTTCATAGCCTTTTGCCGTTTACCGGCACCAAACGCTGAAAGACGATGCAATGACAAAAGAGACCGTGCTTTCCAACGCCCGCATCATTCTCGAGGATGACATCCTTCACGGCTCGCTGCTGATCCGCGACGGCAAGATCGCCGACATTTCCGAGGGCAACTCGGCCCATGGCGAGGATTTCGAGGGCGACTACCTGCTCCCCGGCCTCGTCGAACTGCATACCGACCACCTCGAAGGCCACTATTCGCCACGCCCCGGCCTGCGCTGGCACAAGACGGCAGCGATTCAGGCGCACGATGCGCAGATCGTCACCTCCGGCATCACCACCGTCTTCGACTGCCTGCGCATGGGCGCGGACGAGGATGGCGGCTTCGATCGCGGCGAGATGCGTGACATGGCCGACGCCATCCAGAAGGCCGAACAGGAAGGCCGCCTGCGGGCCGAGCATCTGCTGCATCTGCGCTGCGAGGTCTCGGCCGACAACGTTATGGAGCATTTCGCCGACTTCGAGAACGACCCCTATGTCCGTCTTGTCTCGCTGATGGACCACGCTCCCGGCCAGCGGCAGTTCCAGACCATGGACCAGTACATCTTCTACTATCAGAAGAAGCGCGGCCTCTCCGACGAGGTGTTCGCCAAATTCATCGAGAAGCGGCTTGCCGAATCCGCCCGCAACTCTACTCCCCACCGCATCGCCATTTCCAAGATCTGCAAGGAACGCGGCATCACGATTGCCAGTCACGACGACGCAACGCTCGATCACGTGGACGAGGCGATCGAGAACGGCGTGCGCCTTGCCGAGTTCCCGACGAGCTTCGACGCCGCCAAGGCATCGCATGAACACGGCATGAGCGTGCTGATGGGTGCGCCGAACATCGTGCGCGGCAAGTCGCATTCCGGCAATATCGCCGCCCGCGATCTCGCCGAGCGCGGGGTGCTGGATGTGCTGTCTTCCGATTACGTGCCGCTCAGCATGCTCTATGCGCCCTTCATCATCGCCGATGAGGTCGAGTCCATTTCGCTGCCGAAGGCGATCGCCATGGTCACCTCGACGCCGGCCCGCACCGTCAGCCTCGACGATCGCGGCCGGATCGCCACGGGGCTGCGCGCCGATCTGGTGCGCGTCTTCCGTGACGAAGGCGTGCCGGTCACCCGTTCCGTCTGGCGCGAAGGACGCCGTGTCGCATGATCCCGTCGCACGAACCCCACGCCGTTCCCGGCAGCGAACGCGGCATCATGGTCGTCGTTGTCGGCCCGAGCGGCGCCGGCAAGGATACGCTGATCGCCGTCGCTGCCCAGCATTTCGGCAGCCGTCCCGACGTGCATTTCGTCCGCCGCGTCATCACCCGTGATGGCGATGCCGGCGGCGAAGACCATCTCTCGGTATCGGATGCCGGCTTTGCCTCGATGGAGCAATCCGGCAGCTTCGCCGTCTGGTGGGAAGCGCATGGCCTGAAATACGGCATTCCGGCTGAGGTGTCCGTGGCGCTCGGCAAGGGACACATGGTCATCGCCAACGGTTCACGCTCGGCCTTGCACCACTTCCAGGCCGCCTTCCCCCGTCTCAAGGTGATCAACGTCACGGCCCGGCCTGAGGTGCTCGCAGGCCGCCTCGAAGCCCGCGGCCGCGAAACCCATGAAGACATCATGGCCCGTCTTGCCCGCGGCTCGCTGACGGTTCGCGGCGACTACGACGTCACCAATCTCGACAATAGCGGGACACTGGCCGAGGCCGAACGCAAGATCTTCGACACGCTGAACGGCTTCCTCGCGGAAGTGGGCTGATCGAAGGAGATCCCATGGCCATCGTCGTTGTTCCCTACGATGACAGCTGGCCGAATCTCTTTGCGCAGGTGAGCGCCGAACTCGCGCCGGTGTTCGCCGGGTTGGCGCCGGTGTTCCACCATGTCGGCAGCACCTCCGTTCCTGGATTGGCGGCAAAGCCGAAGATCGATCTGCATGCGGCCTTTGCTGATCTGGAGATTGTCGCCACGGCCGTCGAGCGGATGCAGGCGGTGCCCGGCTACACTTATCACGGCGACAAATACGGCGATCAGAGCTGGACCTTCACCAGCGGCCGAGGCTCCTATGGGACGCGGCTCTATCTCTGCACGTTGGAGAACCACGTGCTGCGCGACCGCATCCTGTTTCGCGATTATCTCAAGACGCATTCTGACAGGGCAGCCGCCTATGCCGCGCTGAAGCTGCGGCTGATGGGCGAGGCGGATGACGACTGGGATTACTATACCGGCGGAAAGACGGAGTTTGTTCGCGAGACGGTGCGCCTAGCTGAATTGCAGCGCCGTTAAACCGGCGCTGCAGTCGCATACCTACTCGCCCTCGCCCCGCGCCGAGACGATTTCACGCTTGCCGACATGGTTTGCCGGGCCGACGAGACCTTCTTTTTCCATGCGTTCCACCAGCGATGCGGCGCGGTTGTAGCCGATGCCGAGGCGACGCTGGATGTAGGAGGTCGAGCACTTCTTATCGCGCAGCACGACCTTGACCGCCTGCTGATAGAGTTCGTCGCCATCCTCGGCGCCCATGGCGCTCTTGTCGAAGACGGCGCTGTCTTCGGCTTCCTCTTCTTCTTCGTCACCCGCCGTGACCGTATCCAGATATTCCGGACGGCCCTGCGTCTTCAGGTGTGCCACGACCTTTTCGACTTCGAGATCGGATACAAAGGGTCCGTGGACGCGGGCGATGCGGCCGCCGCCCTGCATGTGCAGCATATCACCCTGGCCGAGCAGCTGCTCAGCACCCTGCTCGCCGAGGATCGTGCGGCTGTCGATCTTCGACGTCACCTGGAAGGAGATACGGGTCGGGAAGTTGGCCTTGATCGTGCCGGTGATGACGTCAACAGAGGGACGCTGCGTTGCCATGATCAGGTGGATACCGGCCGCACGTGCCATCTGCGCCAGACGCTGGATCGCGCCTTCGATATCCTTGCCGGCGACCATCATCAGGTCGGCCATTTCGTCGACGATGACGACGATGTAAGGCATCGGCGTCAGGTCCAGCTCCTGCTGCTCCTCGATCGGCGCGCCAGTGCCCTTGTCGAAGCCGACGGGGACCATAATGTGGATGGTCTCGTCCTTTTCGCGGGCCTGTGCCACGCGGCCGTTATAGCCGTCGATATTGCGCACACCGAGACGCGACATCTTGCGATAGCGCTCTTCCATCTCGCGGACCGCCCATTTCAGCGCCATCACGGCCTTCTTGGGATCGGTGACGACGGGGGTCAGCAGGTGTGGAATGCCGTCATAGACGGACAGCTCCAGCATCTTCGGATCGACCATGATCAGGCGGCACTGTTCCGGCGACATGCGGTAGAGCAGCGACAGGATCATCGTGTTGATGGCAACGGACTTGCCGGAACCGGTGGTACCGGCCACGAGCAGATGCGGCATCTTCGCAAGCTCGGCGATCACTGGCTCGCCGCCGATCGTCTTGCCGAGGCCGAGTGCCAGCTTGTAGCTGCTCTTGGCGAAATCCTGGCTTTCGATCATCTCGCGGAAATAGACCGTTTCGCGCGTCTGGTTCGGCAGTTCGATACCGATGACGTTGCGCCCTGGCACCACGGCAACGCGAGCCGAAAGAGCCGACATCGAGCGGGCGATATCGTCGGCAAGGCCGATGACACGCGATGACTTCACGCCGGGCGCCGGTTCGAATTCATAGAGGGTGACGACCGGGCCGGGACGGACATGGATGATCTCGCCCTTGACGCCGAAATCTTCGAGCACGCTTTCGAGGAGGCCGGCGTTCTGCTCGAGCGCTTCCTGGGTCATAATTTCGCCCAGCCGCTCCGGCGGCTGCTGCAACAACTCGTTCGGCGGGAATTCGTAACCGGATGCATCGACCTTGGCGACAGCAGGCTTTGCAGCGGCCAGACGCGGCGCCGGCATCGTCACCGGGGCGACGGCGGGTGTGCGGACCGGGATCGGTGCGATCGGCTGCGTGCGGGCTTCTACCGGTGCCGGCTGTGGCACGGGTGCCGCCGCTTGAACTGGCTTTGCCTGGGGCGGGGCGGCCACGGGGGCTGGCGCAGCGGGCGCCGGTGCCGCGATCGGCGCCGGAGCGATTGCAGATGGAGCGGCGGCAGGCGCCGGTTCCATGCGCCGGTGCGGGTGCCATTCCATGACGCGGAAATTGGCGATGATCGACTCGGCGGATACCTCCACCTTCGACATCGGAATCGGGTGGAACTGCGGCGCGGCAGGTGCAGCGCCCTCTTCGAAGGCCATGACCTCCCAGAAGGCGAAGTCCGAAATCGAGGCAAGCTCACCGGCAGCATGATACGGCTCTGCCGTCAGAGGCGCTTCCGGCAAAGACGGGACGTGAACGGGTGCAGCGGGCGGGGCCGGTGTGCGGACGATGGGCAGTAACGGTGGCCTGACGACAGGCTGTGCCGCCACGCGCGTCACCGGCGGGACCGGGACGCGGACGGCTGGCGCGAGCTGCGGGGCATGCGCGTCGAAGGGGACATCGACGACGATCGGCGTACGGCTTTCCACGGCCTGAGCGGCTTCCGCGACGACGACCTCTACAGGCTCATCCAGCTGCGGGATTTCGGGCGGGGTGCGGCGCAGCAGGTTCTCCGGCGTACGGGTGAACCGGACATTCGGCGCCAGCGAAAAATTGCTCTGCCAGATCGGCGGCGCCGGGCGCTCGCCTGTGCCGTCTTCATCCTGATGCACGTCAACTTCCGCAGAAATCTCCGCGGCATCCGTCAAGTTCGTTCTGGGAAAACGCATGCGACCTGCTGCTCACTCAAATTACCGACCTGAACGGATTAGAAAAGGAAGGTTAATAAGTTCCTTCCTTCCGCGTTAAAATGCCGCGCGCATTTCACCGTAAATCAAACGGAATCAAAGACTTGGATCTTTAAGAAAAATCTTTGCAAATATCGGACGAAGCGCTTAGTGCGCTTCGTCCCAGTTGCTAGCCGCGCGCGCATCAACCTTGAGCGGAACGCGCATTTCCAGCGCCGGCATGGTGGCGTTCTCCATGACGGAGACGATGGTCGGCATGGCCTTCTCGACGTCGGCGTCCTCGACTTCGAAGATCAGTTCGTCGTGCACCTGCAGCAGCATGCGCACACGATCGGCCAGACCAGCCTCGGCAAGTGCCGGTTCCATCTTGATCATCGCGCGGCGGATAACATCGGCCGCCGAGCCCTGGATCGGCGCATTGATCGCAGCGCGCTCGTTGAAGGCGCGCACCGACGGATTGGACGAGCGGATTTCCGGATAGTTGATTCGCCGGCCGAAGATGGTTTCGACATAGCCCTTGTCGCGGGCCATCTGCTTGCGGCTGTCCATGTAGTCACGGATGCCGGGGAAGCGCTCGAAATACTTCTTGATGTAGTCGCCCGCCTCGGAACGCTCGATCGACAACTGATTGGCGAGGCCGAAGGCCGAGATGCCGTAGATGATGCCGAAATTGATCGCCTTGGCGCGGCGGCGGACATCGCTCGGCATGCCCTCGACAGGAACGCCGAACATCTCGGAGGCGGTCATGGCATGAATATCGACGCCGTCGGCGAAGGCCTGGGTCAGCTGCGGGATATCGGCGACATGGGCCAGCACGCGCAGTTCGATCTGGCTGTAGTCGGCCGAGATCAGCTTGTGTCCCGGCGTCGAGATGAAGGCCGTGCGGATCTTGCGACCTTCGGCAGTGCGGACCGGAATATTCTGAAGGTTCGGCTCCGACGACGAAAGGCGGCCGGTCGTGGTGGAGGCCAGCGAATAGGACGTATGAACCCGCTTGGTCTGCGGATGCACGTATCCCGGAAGCGCGTCGGTATACGTGGACTTCAGCTTGGTCAGCTGGCGCCAGTCGACGATCTTGCGCGGCAGCTCGAAGCCGGCCGCGGCCAAGTCTTCGAGAACGCTTGCCGATGTCGACCACTGGCCGGTCTTGGTCTTCGTGCCCCCTTCGAGGCCCATCTTGCCGAACAGGATATCGCCCAGCTGCTTCGGCGAACCGATGTTGAAGCGCTCGCCCGCCAGCGTATAAACTTCGTCCTCGAGGCGTGCAGCGCCCTGCGCCAGCTCGCCCGAGAGGCGCGAGAGAATCTGACGGTCGACGGTGATGCCGCGCTCTTCCATATGGGCGAGAACGGGCAGGAGCGGACGCTCCAGACGCTCGTAGATCGTCGTCAGCTTGGCGGCGGCGAGCCGCGGCTTCAGAACCATCCACAGGCGCAGGGTGACATCCGCGTCTTCGGCGGCATAATGCGTTGCCCTGGTGATATCGACGAGGTCGAAGGTGACGTTCGACTTGCCGCTTCCGGCGACGTCCTTGTAGGCGATCGGCTTGTGGCCGAGGAACTTCTCAGACAGCGGATCCATGCCGTGGGCCCCGGTGCCGGCGTCAAGGACGTAGGAAATCAGCATCGTGTCGTCGAAGTTCTTCGTCTCGACGCCGTAGCGCTTCATCAGCAGGTAATCGTATTTGAGGTTCTGAGCCACCTTCAGAACCGATTCGTCCTCCAGCAGCGCCTTCAGCCGCGGCAGCGCATCGCGCATCGGGATCTGGTTTTCAGCCAACCCGCCACCGAGCAGATCGCCGACGCCGGTCTTGTGTCCGATCGGCACATAGGCGGCACGAATCGACACGCCTGTCGGATCCTTGGCGTTGTCGGCAATCGCCAGCGAGAAGCCGACGAGCTCGGCCTGCATCGCATCAAGCGACGTCGTTTCGGTATCGAAGGCGACAAGGCCGGTATCGCGCGCAGCGGCGATCCACTGATCGAGCGTCGCGACATCACGGATCGTCACATAAGCCGAATGGTCGAACGGCAAGGCAGTGAAGGCTTCGGCGCGCTGCTTGGCAAGATCGGCAGCAACGAAGGCACCCTCGACCGCAGCGGCCCTGGCTTTCTCCGGCACCGGAACGGAGGCGCCGGCTACATCCGGAATACCGCCGGCAACCGGGGCGGGCTCCGCCACATCGAGATCCGGGCCGTGCGCTGCGGCACCCCATTCAACCGCCACTTCGGCAGGCTCGATGGCATTGGCATCGCAATCGCAGGCTTCGGCGACGCGGCGCGTCAGCGTCGTGAATTGCATGGTCTTCAGGAAGCCGATGAGCTTCGGACCGTTCTGCGGCTCAAGCACCAAATCCTCGACCTTGAGCTCCAGCGGAACGTCGAGACGCAGCCGCACGAGCTCTCTCGAAAGACGCGCCTTATCGGCGTTTTCCATGATCGTCTGGCGGCGCTTTTCCTGCTTGATCTCGTGGGCGCGCTCCAGAAGCGTATCGAGATCGCCATATTCGGCCAGCAGCTGCGCCGCAGTCTTCGGGCCGATGCCTGGAATACCGGGAACGTTGTCGACCGAATCGCCGGTCATCGCCTGCAGGTCG
Organism: Hyphomicrobiales bacterium; assembly: GCA_900465675.1. Lineage (GTDB taxonomy): Bacteria > Pseudomonadota > Alphaproteobacteria > Rhizobiales > Rhizobiaceae > Rhizobium. Next base: position 350,936 of record UBJR01000002.1, read on the forward strand.
ATCATCTTCTCCGGCGGCACGCCCCATTTCTCGACGACGTCGGGGATGCCGATCTGCTTGTCCTTCATGCTGTCGTACATGTGGACATTCGGCGTCACCAGCTGCATCAAGTCCTTGTCCGAAGAGACGATGGTGACGTCGGCGCCGGTGGCTTCGGCCTGGCGGGCATAGGTGGCGATGATGTCGTCAGCCTCGAAACCTTCGGTCTCGATGCAGGGCAGATTGAAGGCGCGGGTTGCCTGGCGGATCAAGCCGAATTGCGGGATCAGCTCCTCAGGCGGCGCCGAGCGGTTCGCCTTGTAGGCGTCGTAGAGATCCTTGCGGAAGGTCTTCGAGGAATAGTCGAAGATGACGGCCAGATGCGTCGGCGTCACCCCCACCGAGGTGTCGCGCGCGTCGGTCAGGAGCTTCCACAACATGTTGCAGAAGCCGGAGACGGCGCCAACCGGCAAACCGTCGGATTTGCGGGTCAGCGGCGGCAGCGCGTGGAATGCGCGAAAGATGAAGCCGGAGCCGTCTACGAGGAAGAGATGATCGCCTTTTTTCATGGCAGCATGGATAGCGTGGAGGCATCGCGAAATCCATATAAAGTTCTGTGGCATCCGGGATTCACCCCTTCACCGAACTGTTACCAATTTGTAATCGGCGGCTTATTCGCGTTCCCTTGAAAAACCACATTCCAGATCACAAATCAAAGTCACCGGCGTTTGATCGCGCCGCGGGTCTGATACCCGGCTTGTCCCCCGCCGCATCAGACTTGGACAAAGGCCTCATTCCCCTCTCCGGGCCTTTGTCCCCATTTTTGAGCCGCCATGGTCAACCTCCAGACCATGGCGGCTTTGTTTTCTGCATCAATGGATAAATCTGAAACAAAAAGGCATCTTTTGATCCATCGCATGCGATTTGTTGCATTGTTTCAGCCGCGCTTTTGGGCCTAACTACAATCATGGGATTTAATCGCATGGATTCGGGAGCCTACCTTGCCAGCCAGCTGGCGAAGGGTTTCGCCCGCTCGCTGCAACAGCGCGCGGGGCGTCTCGGCTTTTCTCCCGGCCAGTTTCCAATCCTGCTGGAACTGTGGGCCGAGGATGGCCTGACGCAGAAAAAGCTTCTTGAGCGGGTCGATATCGAGCAGGCAACGATGGCCAATACGCTGTCGCGCATGGTCCGCGACGGGCTGATCGAGCGCCGCCCGCATCCCTCCGACAAGCGGGCCCAGCTGATATTCCTGACGCCCAAAGCGCAGGCGATGCGGGACGAGGCGGTCGATACGGCCCGCGAAGCGGATCTGGCGCTGTTCGACGGCTTCAAGACCTTCGAGCGCGAGCTGATGCTCGAATATATCCGCCGGCTTCTGGAGAACGCGAAGAAGATCTGAGGGTCATCCTTGGCGCGTAGCCGTGCGGTGAATTTTCAGCACCTCGGTTCCCGTCTGGGCGGAGAGGAAGCTCTCGCGCGCCGCCGCCTTGATGCTGGGTTCGATATCCGGCTTGCCAAGCAACAGCCCCTGCACCTGCGCGCAGCCTTCATCCATGACGATCTGGCGCTGCACTTCGGTTTCGACGCCTTCCGTTACAACGGGCATTCCGAGGCTATGACCAAGGCCGATGATCGCACGGACGATCGAGCGCGCCGCGGCGTCATGTTCAAGCGCGCCGGTAAAGCTGCGATCGACCTTGATCTTGTCGAAGGGGAAAGTCCTGAGGTTGCTCAGCGACGAGAAGCCGGTTCCGAAATCGTCCATGACGATCCTGACGCCGAGTTCGCGCAACCTGACCAGCGTTGCCATGACCCGGGCGCGATCGCGCACCAGTGCGGCCTCGGTGATCTCCAGCTCCAGCCTGGCGGGGGCAAGCCCGGTTTCCGTTAGAATGCCGGCTATCTGATCGTAGAGATTGGGCAGCATGAACTGCACCGGCGAAACATTGACGGCTATGGATAGCGGATCTGGCCAGCGCGCCGCCTCCATGCAGGCCTGCCGCAGCACCCATTCGCCAAGCTGGACGATCGTGCCGCTCTCCTCGGCGATGGGGATGAAGATATTGGGTTCGCTCATGCCATGGCCAGGCCGGTTCCAGCGCATCAGCGCTTCGTAACCGTTGATTTCACCTGTCCTGGTGTCGAGGATCGGCTGGTAGCTCACATGGATCTGGTTGCGGATGATCGCGTGGCGCAGATCGTTCTCGATCTGGCGTCGGGCGCGCACCGCCTCGTCCATCTCCGCATCGAAGAAGCAGGCACTGCCGCGACCTGCATGCTTGACGCGGTAAAGCGCCGTATCTGCATTGTTGCAGAGATCCTCCGCAGTCGTTCCGTCGGAGGGGAAGAGCGCGATCCCGATGCTGACGCCGACTGCGGTCGGATCGCGCGTGGTGTCCATTCCGGCAGCGAATTCATCGAGGATGCGGGCCGCAAGCCGGCGGGCGGCCTCCGGCTGCTTTCCGGGCTGAATGATCGCGAATTCATCGCCGCCCAGGCGCGCCACCGTTTCGCCATCGGCGGCGCAACGCTTGAGGATCGCGGCGACCTTGCACAGGATGCGGTCACCCTCGGCATGGCCGAAGATATCGTTGACCGCCTTGAACCGGTCGAGGTCGAGGCAGAAGACAGCGACCTGGCTGCGTTTGCGGTGAGCGATCTGCAGCGCCTGGCGGATGCGGGTATCGAACAGCGAGCGGTTCGGCAAGTCCGTCAGCACGTCATGATGGGCGAGATGCTCGATCATCTCTTCGGCACGCTTGCGCTCCGTGAGATCGCGGATCACCAGCACCTCGCAGCCGCGTCCGCGATAGACGATCTTCTTGGCCACCACCTCGACGGATATTTCGGTTTCGTCGCGGGCGATCAGCAGCATCTCGCGATGCCCTTCGCCGTCCGCGCTATGGGAGATCAAGACCACATCGGGGACATTTCCCTGAAGCTCGGCGAATTTCCAGCCGGACATCTCCTGGAAGCGCTCATTGGCATCGATGATCCGGCCGTCGCGCAGGATCAGCAGGCCTTCAAGCGAGGCGTTGGCGAGGCCGCGCAGGTCGGTGAGGTGGCTTTCGAGGAAGACCGCGCCGAGCGCGACAAGGATCAGCCCGGTCGATACAGCCATGATGATGGCTGCCAGGACATCGGTTGCGATCGTCATTTGGGCAACGTCCTTGGCCGGATCGGGAACAAGGACAATGCCGCTCATCGAGGTGAAGTGCAGTGCGCAGATCGACAGCACGAAAATCAGTGACGAGATGACGATGCGCTTCGCGCCCGTCAGCTTGAAAAAGGTCAGGAAAGACAGTGTCGCCAGGCCGGCACCGGTAACGACGGCGGCGAGCGTGACATAGGGATCGTATTCGATCGTTGCCTGCGCTTCGATCGCCTGCATGCCCGTCAGGTGCATGGTGGCAATCGCCAGCGCCATCAGCACGCCGCCTGAGGCGAAGGAGTAGCCGCTTGTCCCTTCCGAAGCGACGAGGATCGCGCCCCAGGAGCCGGCGATCGCCAGCACGACCGAAAGACCGGTGAGACCAAGCCCGTAGCTGATCGGCAGGCCGCCGTCATAGGCGAGCATGGCAATGAAATGCGTTGCCCAGATGCCGATGCCGCAGGCAAAAGCTGAGGCGGCGATCCACAAACGCCGCTGCCCTGCGTCGCACTCCTGAGCGCGCGACAGCAGCAGCATGGTGGCCAGGCTGCCGACGAGGCAAACAATGGCGGCTGCCCCGACAAGGCGCCAATCGTGGTAATCCCTGACGCAAGCAATCACTGAAAACATTGGTCACCTCACCGCGTTTTCAGCCAAGCTATTTAGTGTTTGCTAAATAACCGTAAATTGCATTAGTGATTTCTTTCTCTCCATTTATTACACATTGCCAAAGTGGGACACTCGCCGGACCTGCGAGAAGCGACCACTGAACGACATAGGTTTTTCTCCTCGAAACCCGCTGGCCTTTGGTCTATCGTCCGGCCGGAATTTCAAGAGGAGTCGGAAATGACTGACGTCACCCCGGTGCTTTCGCGCGCCGACCAGAATCTCAATTCAAGCCTCGACAAGCTGTTTGAGCTGCTGCGCATCAAATCGATATCGACGGATCCGGCTTTCAAGGTCGATTGCCGCAAGGCGGCGGAATGGCTCGTCGCCTATCTCAAGACGCTGGGCTTCGAGGCTTCGGTGCGTGACACGCCCGGCCATCCGATGGTGGTAGCCCATCACGACGGCGCCACACCAAATGCGCCGCATGTACTTTTTTACGGTCACTATGACGTGCAGCCGGTCGATCCGATCGAGCTCTGGGAAAACGATCCCTTCGAACCCGCGATCAAGGATGCCGGCAACGGCCGCAAGATCCTGACTGGCCGCGGTACCGCCGACGACAAGGGTCAGCTGATGACCTTCGTCGAGGCCTGCCGCGCCTACAAGGAAATCAACGGTGCGCTGCCCTGCCGCGTCACCATCCTGTTCGAAGGCGAAGAAGAATCCGGTTCGCCGTCGCTGAAGCCGTTCCTGGAGGCCAATGCCGCGGAACTGAAGGCGGACTACGCGCTGGTCTGCGACACCAGTATGTGGGACCACGAGACACCGGCGATCGCGGCGGCACTTCGCGGCCTCGTCGGCGAGGAAGTCGTCATCACGGCTGCCGACCGCGACCTGCATTCGGGCCTGTTTGGCGGTGCGGCCGCCAACCCGATCCATATCCTGACGGAAGCGCTGGCGGGTCTGCATGACCAGACCGGCCGCATCACGCTCGAGAATTTCTACGAGGGCGTCGAGGAAACACCTGAGAACATCAAATCGTCATGGGACAAGCTCGGACAGACATCCGAGAGCTTCCTCGGCCAGGTGGGTCTTTCCGTACCATCGGGCGAAAAGGGCCGTTCGGTTCTGGAGCTCACCTGGGCGCGGCCGACAGCTGAAGTCAACGGCATCTGGGGCGGCTATACCGGCGAAGGCTTCAAGACCGTCATCGCTGCCAAGGCCTCGGCCAAGATCTCCTTCCGGCTTGTCGGCAAGCAGGATCCGGCCGCTATCCGCGAGACATTCCGCGCCTATATCCGCTCGAAGATCCCGGCCGACTGCTCGGTCGAGTTTCACCCGCACGGAGCCTCTCCGGCGATCCATCTGTCCTACGATTCACCTGTCATTACCAAGGCGAAAAACGCGCTCTCCGACGAGTGGCCGAAGCCGGCTGTTGTCATCGGCATGGGCGGGTCGATCCCGATCGTCGGCGATTTCCAGAAGATGCTCGGCATGGAATCGCTGCTGGTCGGCTTCGGCCTTGCCGATGACCGCATCCACTCGCCGAACGAGAAGTACGAGCTTGCCTCCTACCACAAGGGCATCCGCTCCTGGGTGCGCATCCTGGAAGCACTGGCTTAAGACAGAAAAGGCGCGCAGCTCGAAAGAGCGCGCGCCATCCAGACAGACAAAAAGGCCGGCAAAAACCGGCCTTTCGTCATCTGCTTCGCTTCGGTGCCAGTACATCCGTGGTCAAGGAGGAAGCAGATATTGCAGCCAGACTGATCCGGAAAGGTTAACAAACCATTAAGGCGTTTCGCCTCGGATCAGAACGCGTCAGGCATCTCGTGCCTTCGCCGCGTCCGGGCTGCGGTCTCTTGGACCCTATATCGGCATTCGCACGCCGCTTTTCAAGACGCCGCGATTTTGCCCCGCCGTTCAAGCTGCATTCATCGGAAACACATTACAAGCCTTTGAAAGACAACGTGAATGCACGCCGCCTCATAAAAGCCGGCAAGCGCTCTAGCTTTGTCTGATGCCGGCCCGAAGCCGGCTGGAGAACATATAGGCGTCGGCTTTGCCGCGCCCAATAGGGAGTTGAAACGTGCGAAACACGCTTCTCAGGATCGCGGCAACGGGGCTGCTTCTACTTGCCCCGGCGATCGCACAAGCCGCCGAAGGCTATGCGACTGCCAACGTCAACATGCGGGCCGGGCCGAGCACCGGCTATCCGGCAGTCGCCGTCATCCCGGCTGGCGAATCCGTTGAAATCCATGGCTGCCTTGCCGACGTCCCATGGTGTGACGTCGAGTTCTACGGCGGACGCGGCTGGGTCGCTGGCCGCTATGTCCAGGCGCTCTATCAGAGCCGCCGCGTCTATGTGGGGCCGGAATATTACCGACCGCTCGGCATTCCGACCGTGGTCTTCAGCGTCGGAAACTATTGGGACCGGTACTATCGCAACCGCGATTTCTACCGCGACCGTGACCGTTGGCGCCGCGGCCCGGAATTCTACCGCCCGCCACCGCCCCGCGACTTTGACCGCCGCCCGGATTTCGACAGGCGTACCGATTTCGATCGCCGTCCGGACTTTGACCGGCGCCCTGATTTTGATCGGAGGCCAGATTTCGATCGCCGCCCGGATTTTGATCGCGGCGGGGACCCGCGCCCGGATTTCAACCGCGGCCCCGACCGCAGACGGGATGACGGCGATCGGAACCGCCGCCCGCAATCCGACCGTCAACCGGACGCCCGCGAAAACAACAATGATGCCGCCCGCCAGCGTCTGCGCGACAATCTAAGGGGCATCATGCAGCACGGCGACGTCAATAACAATGACAACGACCGCCGCAGACCGCCGCGCGGCGCCTGCCAGCCCGACGATCCGAATTGTAACAATTGATCCCCAAGGGCGGCAGCGATGCCGCCCTTTCTGTTTGCCGAAGAGGCCGAACGAAAAAAGCCCGGCGCTCCGAAGGAGACACCGGGCCTGATTTCGATCGGCACGTATTGAGGGGGGACGGCCGACCTTAAGCGGAACGTGAGGGGCTGTCCCGCTGCAGAAGAAACAGCCGGGACGCCTAAAGGTTCCCAATTACCAGATGACGACACTCTTATGCGCCGCGACGAGATCCTGCATCGCTGCAAAAGGGCCGTGAAGCATCTTCAGCCGGCTCTCTTCCATCTTGGTGAGACGGTACTGCCGGGCAAAATCGTGGACGCTCCAGATTTCCCGCAGACGGGTTTCTTCAATTCTATTGAGATCGATGCTCATGACAAATGCCTATGCATTACGCTTATTGCTTTTTTCTTGGGCGCAACATGGCGGCATATATGTCAGTTTCATGACATTCGCAACGAATGGCAGCTATGCGCAAAAGCGAGAGCTCGAACCGCGTCAAATGGCTTCATCCAATAATGTTAACGCCCCCTTAAATCGCCGTATTTACAATTCAATCGGGTAGCTCCGCGTGACGAGTGAAATGCGGGCGGCAAAGGGTACGACCGGTCCGGAATGGCAGGCAAAAGCAGATCACGCGACAGAATTGAACCGTCCTTCAGCGGCCGCGACCGCCGTGAGGACGACGAAGACGATTTTGCGCTCGATGACGAAGACCGTATCGACGGCCGCCGCGGCGCAAAACGCAGCTCCGCTCCATCCCCCAAGCCATCGCGCAGCCGCACGCCTGAACGCAAGCGCCGCGAAAGGCGCGAGCCGCCTGAGCGTGAGGGCGGCGGGCTTTTCGCCTTGCTGCGCCGGCTGATCTACTGGTGCATCGTGCTCGGCATCTGGGTCAGTATCGGCGTGGCCGGACTGGTCTTCTATTACGGCTCACGCATGCCGAGCGCCAGCACATGGTCGATCCCGGACAGACCGCCAAACGTCAAGATCACTTCGGTGGACGGCAGCGTGATTGCCAATCGCGGTGCCACCGGCGGTGAGGCGCTGCCGCTGGAGCAGATGTCGCCTTACATTCCGCAGGCGATCGTGGCGATTGAGGACCGGCGCTTCTATTCGCATTTTGGCGTCGATCCGATGGGCCTTGCCCGCGCATTCGTCAACAACCTGACCGGACAGCCGATCCAGGGCGGCTCGACGCTGACGCAGCAGCTTGCCAAGAACCTCTTCCTGTCACCGGATAGAACGCTGGAACGCAAGGTGCAGGAGGTGCTGCTCTCCTTCTGGCTGGAGCAGAAATACACCAAGGACCAGATCCTTGCGATGTATCTGAACCGCGTCTATTTCGGCTCGAACGCCTATGGCGTCGAGGCCGCCGCCCGCCGCTACTTCAACAAGTCGGCCCGTGACGTCAATCTCGGCGAAGCAGCACTGCTCGCCGGCCTGGTGAAGGCGCCGACGCGGCTGTCGCCCGCACGCGATCCGGAAGCCGCCAATGCCCGCGCCCAGGTGGTGCTGCAGGCGATGCGCGACCAGGGCTATATTACCGACGACGAAGTCAAGACGGCGATGTCGCAGACCCCGGCGAAGGCCAAGAGCTACTGGTCGGGCGCCGGTCAGTATGTCGCCGACATGGTGATGGACGAGCTGCCCGGACTGATCGGCGGCGCGGTCAAGGAAGACGTGATCGTCGACACGACGATCGACAAGGGGCTGGAGAAGAAGGCAGATGAAGCGCTGAACGACATCCTGTCGAAGCAGGGCGTAAAGCTCGACGCCTCGCAGGCCGCCCTCGTTTCGATCGACGGCACCGGCGCAATCCGGGCGCTGGTCGGCGGCAAGGATTATGCCGAAAGCCAGTTCAACCGCGCGGTCAAGGCCAAGCGCCAGCCCGGCTCTTCCTTCAAGCCATTCGTTTATGCGGCGGCGCTCGAGAAGGGCCTGACACCAGCTTCCGTCTTCAACGACGCGCCGATCCGCATCGGCAACTGGACGCCCGAGAACTACGAGAAGAAGTATAACGGCGAAGTGACTCTGGCGACGGCGCTCGCGAAGTCGCTAAACACCGTTGCAGCCCAGCTGGTGATGTATGACGGCCCCGACCAGGTGATCAAGCTGGCACACCGGCTGGGCGTCGAAACCGAACTTCAGTCCAATGCGTCGATAGCGCTCGGAACATCCGAAGTGACACTGGAAGAACTGACCGCATCCTATGCCGCCTTCATGAACGGCGGTTACAAGGCGACGCCGCATGTGATCCGCCGGGTGACGACGGCCGAAGGCAAGGTGCTCTACGAAAACACCTACGACAATCCGCCGCGTGTGCTTTCCGAAGCCATCGCCGCCAATATGAACGCGATGATGATGGGCACAATCGAGTTCGGCACCGGCCGCAGCGCGAAAATTCCCGGCTGGCAGGCGGCCGGCAAAACGGGAACGACGCAGAATTCGCGCGACGCGCTGTTCGTCGGCTTTACCAGCAACCTGACGACGGGCGTCTGGTTCGGCAATGACGACGGCACGCCGATGAAGAAGGTGACGGGCGGCGGGCTCCCTGCCAAGGCCTGGCAGGAATTCATGATCGCGGCGCATAAGGGACTTTCGCCAGCACCATTGTTCGGCAGCGGCCAGTTCGTTGCCGACCCGAACGCGATCGCCAACCAGCCGATGGCGCAGGGCGAACCGCAGCCGATGCAGGAGCAGCCCTCGACGATCGGCGGCATCATTTCGGGTGTGTTCGGTGGTGGCTCGTCCGAGCAATATCCGCCGGCACCCGTGCAGCAGCAACAGGCCTCTGGCGGCCCTCTTCCTCCCGGCGATGTCGGGCCTGACGACGGCTATGACGGCACGGTTCCGCCCGGCGATATCGGCCAGGGGCAGCCGGTGCATCAGGCCCAGCCGCGGCGCACAACGCTGCTTGATCTGATCATGGGACAGTAGAAGCAGAAAGGGACGATCTGCAACGCGCAGTTACGCTGCCGTGCAGCCGAAAACCTTTGTTTTCCGGCTACTGTAAAAATTGAAGACAACACGCTCGTTTTGCTGGATTTCGGGCTATTTCTCGCCTTGCAGTCCCGAAAACCGCTCCTTATATACGCCGCATCACCGCAATCACGATTGCGTTAGTTCGAAGACCCCCATCCCCCAAGGGGCTGTCAGGGAAATGCCTTAACCAAGGGTTCCGACAGCTTGCTTCAAGGAGTAAATGACATGGCAAAAGTAATCGGTATCGACCTCGGAACGACAAATTCCTGCGTCGCTGTCATGGACGGCAAGGACGCGAAGGTCATTGAAAATGCGGAAGGCGCACGTACGACCCCTTCCATGGTGGCATTCTCCGATGATGGCGAGCGCCTCGTCGGCCAGCCGGCAAAGCGCCAGGCCGTCACCAACCCCACGAACACCCTTTTCGCAGTGAAGCGCCTGATCGGCCGCCGCTACGACGATCCTACCGTCGAAAAGGACAAGGGCCTCGTTCCGTTCAATATCGCCAAGGGCGATAACGGCGATGCCTGGGTCGAAGCTCAGGGCAAGGGCTATTCGCCCGCACAGATCTCCGCGATGATCCTTCAGAAAATGAAGGAAACCGCCGAATCCTACCTCGGTGAAAAGGTCGAGAAGGCCGTCATCACCGTTCCGGCCTACTTCAACGACGCCCAGCGCCAGGCAACCAAGGATGCCGGCCGCATCGCCGGTCTCGAAGTTCTGCGCATCATCAACGAGCCGACGGCGGCAGCGCTCGCCTACGGTCTCGACAAGAAGGACGGCAAGACGATCGCCGTTTACGACTTGGGTGGCGGTACCTTCGATATCTCGGTTCTCGAAATCGGCGACGGCGTCTTCGAAGTGAAGTCGACGAACGGCGACACCTTCCTCGGTGGTGAAGACTTCGACATGCGTCTCGTCGAATATCTTGCCAATGAGTTCAAGAAGGATCAGGGCATCGACCTGAAGAACGACAAGCTTGCCCTGCAGCGCCTCAAGGAAGCTGCGGAAAAGGCAAAGATTGAACTGTCGTCCTCGCAGCAGACCGAAATCAACTTGCCGTTCATCACGGCAGACGCTTCCGGTCCGAAGCACCTGACGCTGAAGCTGACCCGCGCCAAGTTCGAAAGCCTGGTCGACGATCTCGTTCAGCGCACGATCGCACCGTGCAAGGCCGCCCTCAAGGATGCTGGCGTCACCCCTGCCGAGATCGATGAAGTCGTCCTCGTCGGCGGCATGAGCCGCATGCCCAAGGTGCAGGAAGTCGTCAAGCAGCTGTTCGGCAAGGAGCCGCACAAGGGCGTCAACCCGGATGAAGTCGTCGCACTCGGCGCTGCCATCCAGGCCGGCGTTCTGCAGGGCGACGTCAAGGACGTTCTGCTTCTCGACGTGACCCCGCTGTCTCTCGGCATCGAAACCCTTGGCGGCGTCTTCACCCGTCTGATCGAGCGTAACACCACGATCCCGACCAAGAAGAGCCAGACCTTCTCGACCGCCGACGACAACCAGCAGGCCGTTACCATCCGCGTTTCGCAGGGCGAGCGCGAAATGGCGCAGGACAACAAGCTGCTCGGCCAGTTCGACCTCGTTGGCCTGCCGCCGGCACCGCGTGGCGTTCCGCAGATCGAAGTCACCTTCGACATCGACGCGAACGGCATCGTGCAGGTTTCGGCCAAGGACAAGGGCACCGGCAAGGAACAGCAGATCCGCATCCAGGCCTCTGGTGGTCTCTCCGACGCCGACATCGAGAAGATGGTCAAGGACGCTGAAGCCAATGCCGAAGCCGACAAGAAGCGCCGCGAAGCCGTAGAAGCGAAGAACCAGGCCGAAAGCCTCGTTCACTCCAGCGAGAAGTCGCTGAAGGATTACGGTGACAAGGTTTCGGAAGCCGACCGCACCGCGATCTCCGACGCGATCGCCGCGCTGAAGTCTTCGATCGAGGCAACCGAGCCGGATGCCGAAGACATCAAGGCGAAGACCCAGACGCTGATGGAAGTCTCCATGAAGCTCGGCCAGGCGATTTACGAATCGCAGCAGGCCGAAGCCGGCACGGCTGATGCTTCCGCGGGTGATGACAACGTCGTCGATGCCGACTACGAAGAAGTCAAAGACGACGACCGCAAGAAGTCCGCGTAATCCGCGGCAAAGCGGTTATGCTAAACACTGTGATCCGGCTGCCTGACGGCAGCCGGAAATCCATTTCCGGGGTTTAAATTGGCAAAAGCGGACTTTTACGAAACTCTGGGCGTCGCCAAAACGGCGGATGAGAAAGAGCTGAAAAGCGCCTTCCGCAAGCTGGCCATGAAGTATCATCCGGACAAGAACCCGGACGATAAGAGCGCCGAAGTCAAGTTCAAGGAAATCAACGAAGCCTACGAGACGCTCAAGGACCCGCAGAAACGCGCGGCCTACGATCGTTATGGCCATGCAGCCTTCGAACATGGCGGCATGGGACCAGGCGGCGGCGGTGGCGGTTTTGCCGGCGGCGGCGGTTTCTCCGATATCTTCGAGGATATTTTCGGCGAGATGATGGGTGGCGGCCGTGGGCGGCAGCGCTCTTCGGGTGGCCGCGAGCGTGGCGCCGACCTTCGCTACAACATGGAAATCACGCTGGAAGAATCCTTCTCCGGCAAGACGGCGCAGATCCGCGTTCCGACGTCGATCACCTGCGACGTCTGTTCGGGTTCCGGCGCCAAGCCGGGTACTCAGCCGAAGACCTGTGGCACTTGCCAGGGTTCAGGCCGTGTGCGCGCAGCTCAAGGCTTCTTCTCGATCGAGCGCACCTGCCCGACCTGTCATGGCCGCGGCACGATCATTCCCGATCCCTGCACCAAATGCCATGGCCAGGGCCGCGTGACGGAAGAGCGTTCGCTCTCGGTCAACATCCCGGCCGGTATCGAAGACGGCACCCGCATTCGCCTGCAGGGCGAAGGCGAGGCAGGCACGCGTGGCGGGCCTGCGGGCGACCTCTACATCTTCCTGTCGGTCAAGCCGCATGAGTTCTATCAGCGCGATGGAGCCGATCTCTATTGCGCCGTACCGATCTCGATGACGACGGCAGCACTTGGCGGCACTTTCGATGTGGCGACACTCGACGGCACCAAGTCGCGCGTCACCGTTCCTGAGGGAACGCAGGCGGGCAAACAGTTCCGCCTCAAGGCCAAGGGTATGCCGGTGCTGCGTTCCAGCCAGACGGGTGATCTCTACATCCAGATCCAGATCGAGACGCCGCAGAAGCTCTCCAAGCGCCAGCGTGAGCTGCTGCAGGAGTTCGAGCAGCTCTCCTCGAAGGAGAACAATCCTGAATCGACGGGCTTTTTTGCCCGGATGAAGGAATTTTTCGAGGGCTGAGCACGCACTTCGCGAAGATAAAGGAAAGCCGGCGGTAGCTCCACCGGCTTTTTCGTACTACGCAGGTTGTTTCGCCCTACCCTGATAGTGCTTCGGGGCGCAGCCCATGGCGCGCTTGAAAGCCGCGCTGAAGGCGCTTTCGGACTCATAGCCGACAGATAGCGCGATATCGGACAAGCGGTTGCGCTCCGGCGACAGCAGCGCGCGGGCAGCCAGCCGCATGCGCCAGCGCAACAGATAATCGAGCGGCGGCCAGCCGACCAGGGCCTTGAAATGCAGAGCGAAGGCCGTTCTCGACATCCCGGCCTCTTTTGCCAGAACCTCCAGCGTCCAGCGCCTTGCCGGTTCGGCGTGCACGGCCCGCAATGCCCTGCCGATCCGCGGATCGTTCAACCCCTTCAGCCAACCCGGCGCCACCTCACCCTCTGCCGCCATATGCACACGCAACGCATTGACGAAGAGGATATGGCCGAGATGCTCTGACATCAGCAGCCCGCCCGGCCGCAGTTCCGTCAGTTCCTTCGCCAATTGCTTCAGCGTCCAGCGCAGCACGGCGGCTTCATCAGCGGCTGCCGGAATATGCATCACCGTGGGAAGTGCGCCGGTCAGCAATATCTGATGAGTGGCGTCGAACATCAGGCGACCGCCAACCAAGAACGTATCATCGTGCGGGCCATACCGGGCAACACGCGTCTTCAGATCGATAAAGATCGTGCGGGCATCGATCCCCGCGAGCGAAAGATCGCTGCCCAGCCAATAGGGCTGCCCGGTCAGAAGGTAGCAATCGCCCTCCTCCAGCCTAAATGGTGCCGGTTCGCCGGAGACCCTTAGAAAACATCCGCCGCGGGCCACTGCGCCGAACTTTATGCCTTCATAGCTGCGCGGAAAGTCGAGCGCCCATTCGCCGCCGGACATGACGCCATAGGTCTCGACGCTTTTTGGCTGCAACAGCGCAAGGATATCGGAAAGGGGATCCATCTCTGAACGATCCAGCAAGAAATTGGAATTTTCTTACATGGATCATCCCATTTCGGCAATCTATACCGGGCTGTGTTTCAAAGGAGTCCGTCCATGACGACAGAACAAAAGCCCATCCATTCAGGTTTCGGCGGCAAGACGACGGCGCGGGATGCTTTGGCCGGGATCGACCTCGGCGGCAAGATCGCCATCGTCACCGGCGGCTATTCCGGCATCGGCGTCGAGACGACCCGGGCACTTAGCGAAGCCGGTGCGACAGTCGTCGTCCCGGTCAGGACGCCGTCCAAGGCCGAAGCCAACCTTGCCGGTATCGCAGGGGTCGAGCTCGCGCCGCTCGACCTGCTCGATCCGGCTTCGATCGACCGTTTCGCTGCTGGCTTCCTGGCGAGCGGCAGACCGCTGCATATGCTGATCAACAGCGCCGGCGTCATGGCCTCACCGCTGACGCGTGACAGCCGTGGTTACGAAGTCCAGTTCTCCGCCAACCATCTTGGACATTTCCAGCTCACCGCGCGCCTCTGGCCGGCGCTCGCGAAGGCGAACGGCGCACGGGTCGTGGCGGTCTCCTCGCGTGGGCACCGCTTTGCACCGGTCGATTTCACGGATCCGAACTTCGAAACCCGCGAATACGACAAGTGGAAAGCCTATGGGCAGTCGAAGACCGCCAACGCGCTCTTTGCCCTTGGCCTCGACAGGCGGGGCGAGGTGTCGGGCGTCCGTGCGTTCTCGCTCCACCCCGGCGCCATCATCACGGATCTCGTGCGCCATCTGACTGACGACGATTTCAAGGCTTTCGGCATAACCCGCCATGCCGATGGCGGGATGGACGTCAGCGAAGAGAGCCAGCGCAGTTTAAAGACTGTCGAAGAGGGTGCGGCCACCTCGGTATGGTGCGCAACCAGCCCGAAGCTCGCCGGTCTGGGCGGCGTCTATTGTGAGGACTGCGACATCTCTCCACTGGTCGGGGAAGGCCACACGGGACCTGTCGGGGTCTGGCCGTGGGCCTGCGATGCCGCGGCAGCCGAAAGGCTCTGGACGCTCAGCGAGCGGCTGACAAGCTGCAGCTTTTCGGCGTAGAGGCACGCTCGCTACACGTCCTATAATCGGCCAAAGGCGTTCCATAGCGGCACGGATGCCATTTCCGTGCCGTTTTGAGACGACGTGAAACGCCCATATGTCGAGCATTAACGCAGGCCCCCAAACGGACTTGCAAGTTCTCTAAATCACTTCAATCTTCTGCACAGAATTGGGGAACAAACCAAAGGGCATTTCACATGACCGCAGCATTTTCCATGTCCGCTCCGGCGGATGATGTCGATGTCCTCGCCGGCGCGCTTTACTCGTGGTGCGCAGAGCGAAACATCAAGCTCCGCAGCCAGCAGGGACTGTCGATCGCCAGCATCGCGATCGATCTCTATCACGCCGGCCACCATACGCAGGACGAGCTGCTGACAGCGCTGCATGAATGCGAGCGGCATTAGAAAAAAGAAAGCCCGCCATGAGGCGGGCTAAAGTACCGGGAAACGGTGTGACCCATATCCGCCGGTCGATTGGGGCGGATTACGCCGCCGTCTCATTGCTCATCAAAGTCAGGATAGTCTTCACCGCTTCCTTGCCTGCCGGCGAGTGAAGCTTGTCGTAATGCAGCGCCAGCTGGTAGGCCTCCGGGCTCAGCTCGATCTTCTCGGGCTGGCTGGTTTCGGCACCTTCGAAAAGGGCTGAGATTTCGACCCCCAGAAACTGGGCGATCTGATGCAGCTTACTCGCGGAAACGCGGTTCGTGCCTTTCTCATATTTCTGAATCTGCTGGAAGGTGAGGCCGAGGGCCTCACCCAATTCCAGCTGTGAAACGCGGCGTCTGGCACGCAATTGTCTTACGTTGCGACCGACTAGGATATCGACTGGATCCGGCACGTGAGCGATCCCTCATTTAGAAACGATTTGCTCACCATAATATGCCGGGTATTTCAAATATCGCAACCCGCGAGTTGCAAAATTCAACCGACTTTTTTTGGTCTTTACGTTGCGTCAGGCCAACCCAGAGTAAGGGCATAGATCGGCGCATGGGCCGGATTGGCAATTTCGAGCAATTCGCAGATCGCGCTATGGCTGAGTGCGGCTGTCGGGCAGGCCGTCATGCCATGCGCGGTAGCCGCGAGCATGATGTTCTGGCCGATATGTCCCGCTTCGATCATCACCACCCTGTAGGCGTTCGCATCGCTGTATTTCCACATGGTCCGGTCCATGTGCGCGACGAGAACGATCATGCAGGGCATGGTATCGGCCCATTCCTGGCCACCGACCAGATCCGACAATGCGGGCGTCGCGGCCGAGACGCGCGCGAGCGAATGCTCCAGCGCTGAATAGTGATAGATGCCGGGCTCGAGCCCTTCGACATTCCGGGCAAACACATAGGCTTCATAGGGATTGCGGGCGCCGCCTGACGGGGTCATGCCCAGAGGCAATTCGACGACGGCATTGCGCGCCTTGCCGGTAATGCCGAGACCGGCGAACAGCGCTTCGGAGAGCACACCGATACCGACAGCCTGCGGCAGGCCCCGACGTTGCGTCCGGCGGCGCGACATCAGCTGCAGCAAAGTGTTGCCACCAAGCGCTGGCGGCAGCGCGATGACGTCGCTCTTGTCTCCGTTCAGGCTGTAGAGCGCGATCTCGCCTTCAGTGGCAAGCGTCGTGCGCTGCAGATCCTCCGCCTCGTTCAGCGACATGTATTCAGGGTCCTGAACGCAGAAATGCAGCAGCGCCGACGGCACACCCCATTTCCAGTTTTCGGAGAAGGCCTCTTCACGCGCGTGGAGGGCGGAACCCTCCTCGATGAGTGCCGACATCTCGACCAGCGAGGCGAGCGTCTCGTGCAGTTCTTCGTCGCTGTAGCCGGGCGCCTGATCGCGGATTGCAGCGCGATCGCTCCAGGAGGCGAGCGCGCGCAGAAACTCCAGGAGATCAGGGCTGCATTCGAACACAGCCTTGGTGAGAAAGTTGCAGGCGACGAAGGCGTCGCCATCGTTGTGAAAAACGAGAGTGCGGGAAGAGCGATAGCGCATCGAATCAGATGCGCCTGCCGCGAGGCTCGCAGCAGGCGCTTATGAACTTAATCAATACGGAACATCATGCCGCGGCTGACAAACGTCGGCTTAGCCTTAACAGGCGTTACCTTGAGGTTCGGCTTCGTCTTGTTCTGCATGATCCATCTCCACGGTTGTATGAACGATCCCCTTGATCGCGGCCGGAGGATGAAACAGCAACCAGAAATATTCAATTAATGCGGAAATATTGTTTTGATACATCAAAGTGATGTATTGCTTCAATTGAAGTCAAAAACAGACAATTACTGAATTAAATTTGTTATTTTTGTCTTTACGTAGAATTATGTAGCCCAAAAAAGAGAACTATGACAATCATGGTGTGAGAATAATTCGGTAGGACCGCCGGAGAAGCAGAATGGGCCTTAAGAAGACTGTACAGACCGAAGAAGAGCTGACTTTGGACGATGCCCTCGGTGGATACACCATCGACATGTTGAACACGCTGATCGCGCAGAGCAGGAGCGCGAAGCAGCCGATGCTGACCTATCTCTTGTCGATGGCATTGATCGAGGCGCACCGGGTCAGCGTAGAACCGGCTGCGGCGACCCACGATATGGGACTGTCGCTGAACTAAGTGAGGTCGCGCGTGACTGCGGAGATGAAGTCGGCGCGCTGCTGAACGATCATATCCCGGACGATCCGGGGCACGGCCTCATCGGTCGTGCGATAGACCTTGGCGAGCCGCAGTGCGGTTCGCAAGTTGATGCGGCTGTTGAGCGGCACCATGACCACGGCGCTGAATGATGGCCCGGCCGGAGTAAAGATCATCGAGTGGCCGCCGAGCAGCTTGTCGGAGAAGGGCAGCCAGCGCAAACGCATCAGCGTCGGCTCCTGCGTGCCGATCTGGTTTGCGGCAGCAAAGGACAGGCAGTTCAACCGCTCGACGACGATGCCCTTGTGATCGCCGGTGAACCGTGACCAGTATTCGCCCTTCTTGACGGCCCGATTGGTCAGCCGGCGGAAGGTGGTGGCATTGCCCTGTTTGGCAATAACGACGACCGCGCAGAGCAGGCTGTCCGGCGTACTCGGTATCGTCATATAGGCATGGTAGAGGCCCGGGGCGATCCCGGCCGCAGGATCGGCAAAGAGCAGCGGCTCCAGCGCGTCACGCGCAGCAGAGAGCACGCGCGTGCCTGAAGGACGGCCGTGATCGAGATCGACGGCAATCGGCCGCTGATACATTTCTTCCTCGGTGACATCGAGGTACTGACAGATTTTCTTGACCGAAGCGCGTCCCGGCGCCCGGCGAGCCTGAAGATAGGATTCGATCTGCGAGCGGCCAATTTCCATGCCGCGCGCGGCAGCGCTGATGCTGCCCGCCTTTGCCAGGCAGAGCCGCCGTAAATTTTCGGCAAAATTCTCAAGTGCAGACATGTCCGCAATGGCTTTCAGGAGATGAGTCGCGCTCAAACTAGCCGCAAGCCAAGCGGAACACAAAGGGGGATAGGCCACAATTTAAGGGCTGATCCGATTGACAGACGGCTGCGTAACGATAGGTAATTTTCGCCGGAAACAAAAAGAGTTTGCCGCCCGATGGAGGCACGATCGCCGCAATGAAATTCGACATTGAATTGCCTGACGCCTTGCCCAGCATCGCAGCCGATGAAACGCAGCGAAATCTTTCCTCGATACTTGATGGGCTCGCGGCGCTCCGCTTAAATATTAATCATCAGCCCGAAATTCTTTACTGGATTGAGCGCGCCGTCGTAGAGACAGAGAAACAGCTGCGGATGATCTCTCCTCCTTTCCACTAAATAATTGAATGGACATTGATTTTTCCGCTTACCGCGGTGACGCGCCAGTCCCGGTAACGGCGGTCGTTTCCCCGGAAGCCGAATCGCATAGGATGCTGCCCAGTTCGATACCGGGAGCATTTCGTGTTTATCTTCTCCAAGCTTGTCTGGGTTTTCGGCCAGCCGCTGTCCGTTGCCTTCTTCCTTATCGTTCTCGGGCTCCTGGCCCTGGCGCTCCGGCTGCGCAAAAGCGCACTGTTGCTCTCCGGGCTTAGCGCCGTCGTGCTGTTCGTGACGCTTTATACGACGGCCGGCAATTATCTGCTGCAAGGCTTGGAAAACCGGTTCCCCAAACCCGCACAGGACCCGGAAAGCCTGCAATGCATGATCGTGCTTGGCGGTGCCTTCGAGAGCGAAGTCAACACCGCCCGCCACGGGATCGAATTCAGTGCCGCGGCAGACCGCTTTATAGAAGCGCTGAGACTGGCACAGAAATTCCCGCAGTCGCGGATCCTGATTTCGGGCGGAGATGGCTCGATTTCAGGCACCTACGAAGGTGATGCCGCCGCCTCGACGCGCTTTTTCCCGTTGTTCGGCGTACCGCGCGAGCGGCTGGTGGAGGAGACAGCTTCGCGCACGACCTTCGAGAACGCGATGAACACCAAGGATCTGCTTGCACAGAACGGACTTTCGAACTGCCTGCTGATCACCTCCGGATATCACATGCCACGGTCCGTCGGCATTTTCCGCAAGCTCGGCATCGACGTCACGCCCTGGCCCACCGATTTCCGGACGGACGGCGAGGTCCGCCCCGGCATCGACTTTACCCAGCCGAGCCTCAACGCCCAGAACACTTCGACCGCGGTGCGCGAATGGTTTGGTCTCGTGGGCTATTACCTCGCGGGGCGAACATCGGAACTCTATCCTCGATAACCGCTATTTCTTGGAGATGGTGACGAACTTGGTGCCGCGGACGCGGGCCGTGACGATGCAGGGGTCACCCTCAGTGCGGTCGCAGAAGCGTGGATGCATCTTCATGGCCAGTACCATGTTGCCGAAGCGCTGGACGAAATCGTAGCCATAGATCTGCGCCGTGGCGATCATGAAGTAGCCGCCTTCGGCGACCTGGAGATAGAAATTGTAGGGGCAGCCGTCGTCGTTGCACTGCGGGCCCTTCTCGCCGTCGCAGGTCAGCTCGCCTTCGTTGACGACCGCGTCGATGAGGCCATCGTTGTTGATATCGAGGCGCTTGACGTAGCCCTCGCCGAATTCGGCTTTGGTGCACTGCTCGGTGAAGTGCTTCTTCTCGTAGATCTCCGGATCGGAGAGCAGCGACTGCTGGGCGAAGGCGGCGGCCGGGACCACGAGCAGCGCAACGAGATTGACGGCGATGAGAAGCGCTTTCACGGCTTTCCTCTTTCTGGCGGATAAGGGCACTGACAGTCGCGCATTCTGAACGCCCCGCCTTGCGCCGCCCTTGCCGCCGTGATTCAGTCTCGGCACGATCTGCCGCTCCAAGGACCTCTGATGTCGCTGCTCGTCTATCTCGATTATGCAGGCATTGCGCTTTTTGCGGCAACTGGCGCGCTTGCCGCCTCACGTAAGCAGCTTGATCTCATCGGCTTCTTGTTCTTCGCGACCGTGACCGGCATCGGCGGCGGTACGGTGCGCGATATCGTGCTCGGCCGCGTTCCGGTGTTCTGGGTGCTGAACCCGGCCTATATCGTCATCTGCTGCGTCACCGGCGTGGTGGTGTTTTTCACTGCCCATCTGGTGGAATCGCGTTACCGGCTGCTGATCTGGCTCGATGCCATCGGGCTGTCTGCCTATTGCGTCATGGGCGCTGCGAAAGGATTGGCGGCGACAGGATCCCCAACCATCGCGATCGTGACGGGAACACTGACGGCGACCTTCGGCGGCGTGCTGCGCGATCTGATGGCAAACGAGCCTTCCGTACTGCTGAGGCCGGAAATCTACATCACTGCGGCGCTGATCGGTGCCGGCGTCTTTACCGGTGCGACGGAATTCGGTTTGCCACTCTATGCGGCATCAGCGCTCGGCGCAGCGGCGGCCTTCGCAATCCGCGGCGGCGCACTGTGGTTCGGATGGACCTTCCCGACCTACAAGCACAGGCCCGGCCGCCATCCCGATGATGTGATGTGACGTTTAGCGGCTCTTCGGGCGCAGGCGGATCACCACGTCGACATGGGCGATTTCCATGCCCTCAGGCGGCTCCGGCAGATTGCCGATGGTGAGATTGCTGACCGGGATATCCAGAACGTCGTTTTCACCCTCGACAAAGAAATGATGGTGATCGGAGACGTTTGTATCGAAATAGGTCTTGGCGCTTTCGACCGCGAGAACGCGGATCATGCCGGCCTCGGTAAACTGGTGCAGCGTGTTGTAGACGGTCGCCAGCGATACCGGCACGCCTGCCACCACGGCTTCCTCGTGCAGTTCTTCGACGGTCAGGTGACGATCGCCCTTGGCGAACAGCAGATCACCGAGGGCAACGCGCTGGCGCGTCGGGCGAAGGCCGGCGCTGCGCAGTCTCGCTTCGATACCGATCGGGGCTTCAGCCGCCATGAAGGAAGAACTCCGTTTAATTCTAGCATCAACTAATCAAGTTTCCTAAGCCATATAACTTTTGCGCAAAAGCCTTTCAATAGTTTCAATGGGGACAACAGGGGCGGAAATGCCTTAAAATCCGGCCTTTGGCGCATTTAGGTCTGGCCGCGGCCTTGGCCTTCCTGTATGCGACCACCAAATAAGGCAGATCGCTGGTCCGGCGCGGAATGGGAGGCAGCCATGCTTATGCTTCATTTTCCGAAGAACTTGGACTAACACTCAATCCATCAGCACGTTGCGGGGGACCCAGACTTTTCATGACGACGAGACAATCCAGCTTCAACTATGAGGAAATCCTGTCCTGCGGCCGTGGCGAGCTGTTTGGCCCCGGCAATGCGCAGCTTCCCTTGCCGCCGATGCTGATGGTCCACCGCATTACCGATATCTCCGAAACCGGCGGAGCGTTCGACAAGGGTTACATTCGCGCCGAATATGACGTGCGCCCCGACGACTGGTATTTCCCCTGCCACTTCCAGGGTAACCCGATCATGCCGGGTTGCCTCGGCCTTGACGGCATGTGGCAGCTGACGGGCTTCTTCCTCGGATGGCTCGGCGAGCCCGGCCGCGGCATGGCGCTCTCCACTGGCGAAGTAAAGTTCAAGGGCATGGTCCGTCCGGAAACCAAGCTTCTCGAATACGGCATCGACTTCAAGCGCGTCATGCGCGGCCGCCTCGTCCTCGGCACTGCCGATGGCTGGCTGAAGGCCGACGGCGAAGTGATCTACCAGGCGAGCGACCTGCGCGTCGGCCTGTCGAAAGCCTGAACCGCGGCAAGACCGCTCCAAATACAAAGACGTTTTAGAAGAGGTCATCGACATGAGACGGGTTGTTGTCACAGGTCTGGGTATCGTTTCTTCCATCGGGAATGACGCACAGGAAGTCACGGCGTCGCTGCGCGAAGCCAAGTCCGGCATTTCGTTTTCCAACGATTTTGCCGAGCATGGCTTCAAGTGCCAGGTTTGGGGTTCGCCCAAGATCGACGTGACTGAACTCGTCGATCGCCGCGCGGCTCGCTTCCTGTCGCAGGGCGGCATGTGGAACCACGTCGCCATGAAGCAGGCGATCGCCGATTCCGGCCTCGAAGACGCCGATATCGGTGGCAACGAGCGCACCGGCATCATCATGGGTTCGGGCGGCCCTTCCACCCGCACGCTCATCGAAGCGGCCGACATCACCATCAAGAACAACAGCCCGAAGCGCATCGGCCCGTTTGCCGTTCCGAAGGCGATGTCCTCGACGGCATCGGCGACGCTCGCCACCTGGTTCAAGATCCACGGCGTCAACTACTCGATCTCGTCGGCCTGCTCGACCTCGGCACATTGCATCGGCAATGCCGCAGAGATGATCCAGTGGGGCAAGCAGGACATCATGTTCGCCGGCGGTCACGAAGACCTCGACTGGACGATGTCGAACCTCTTCGACGCCATGGGCGCGATGTCCTCCAAGTACAACGACACGCCGGATACCGCTTCGCGTGCCTATGACGTCAGCCGTGACGGCTTCGTCATCGCCGGTGGCGCAGGCGTCCTGGTTCTCGAAGAACTCGAGCATGCCAAGGCCCGCGGCGCCAAGATCTACGCCGAAATCGTCGGCTACGGCGCGACTTCCGACGGCTACGACATGGTCGCTCCGTCGGGCGAAGGCGCGATCCGCTGCATGCGCCAGGCACTGGCGACGGTGAAGGGCAGCGTCGATTACGTCAACACGCACGGCACTTCGACGCCGGTGGGCGACAGCAAGGAAATCGGCGCGATCCGCGAAGTCTTCGGCGATAAGATTCCGCACATCCAGTCGACCAAGTCGCTGACAGGTCACTCGCTGGGTGCTGCTGGCGTTCAGGAATCGATCTACTCGCTACTGATGATGCAGGCGGGCTTCATCGGCGAAAGCGCTCATATCAGGGAACTCGACCCCGAGTTCGACGGTGTGCCGATCGTTCGCAAGCGCATCGACGACGCCAAGATCGACATTGCCCTTTCCAACTCCTTCGGCTTCGGCGGCACCAACGCTACGCTCGTCTTCCAGCGCTACAACGGATAATACCATGACGGGAATCATGCAGGGTAAGCGCGGCCTCATCATGGGCGTCGCAAACAACCATTCGATTGCATGGGGCATTTCGAAGGCGCTGTCGGCGCAGGGCGCGGAGCTCGCCTTCACCTTCCAGGGTGAGGCGCTCGGCAAGCGGGTTAAGCCGCTCGCAGCCGAAGCCGGCTCGGATTTCGTGCTGCCTTGCGATGTCGAGGATACCGCGTCGGTCGATGCCGTGGTGGACTCGATCAAGGAGCGCTGGGGCAAGCTGGACTTCATCGTTCACGCCATCGGTTTCTCGGACAAGAACGAGCTGAAGGGCCTCTACGCCGACACCACGCGCGACAATTTCAGCCGCACGATGGTGATCTCCTGTTTCTCCTTCACCGAGATCGCCAAGCGCTGTGCGCCGCTGATGACCGATGGCGGCTCGATGCTGACGCTGACCTATAACGGCTCGACACGCGTCATCCCGAACTACAATGTCATGGGTGTCGCCAAGGCGGCGCTGGAAGCCTCCGTACGCTACCTGGCGGCCGATTACGGCCCGCGCGGCATCCGCGTCAACGCCATTTCCGCAGGCCCGATCCGCACGCTCGCCGGCGCCGGCATTTCCGACGCCCGCGCGATCCTGTCGTGGAACCAGCAGAATGCACCGCTGCGCAAGACTGTCAGCATCGACCATGTCGGCAATTCGGCACTTTACCTGCTGTCTGACATGTCGGCCGGCGTCACCGGCGAAATCCACTTCGTCGACGCAGGCTTCAACATCACCTCGATGCCGACGCTGGACGCGCTGCGGACGGCCGACGTCGAGTAAGATCAGCTACAAATCATCCGGATATGAAAAAGGCGGCCAATGGCCGCCTTTTTCATTTCTTCGCCCAGAGAACCTTAAAGCGAGCGTTGCGGCAGGTTTCGCCGCTTTCGCGGAAATTGGCTGCCAGCACCGGCTCATAAGGCAGGCCGCGATTGGCGACGATGAGCAGGCGACCGCCGCCGCGGAGCGCCGAAGCTGCGGTCTTGATCATCGCCTGGCCGAGCGAAGGCTCGGCGGCATGGCCCTCATGGAAGGGCGGGTTCATGATGACGAGGTCGTACTTGTCCTTGACCGGTTCGCCTGCCAGATCGTGCCAGAAGAAGCGCGCCGGTGCGTTCGGGCAATTCTCTGCCAGATTGTCCTTGGCGGCCTCCAGCGAGGCGTGGTTGGCCTCGTAGAGGTCGATACGTGCGAGCTTCGGTGAATGCGCGATGAGTTCGGCGGAGAGATAGCCCCAGCCGGCGCCGAAATCGGCGGCATCGCCGGTGAAATCGGTCGGCAGGCGCGAGGCGAGCAGCTCGGAACCATCGTCGATCCGGTCATGCGAGAACATTCCCGGCGAGGCGATGAAGCGGCCGTCGACGCGAACCGGCGCTTTGGCGAATTTTGACACGGCTTCGCTGACATCGTCAGGACGGACGAACCAGAAGGCGACGCCGTGATATTTCGGCATGTGCTCGATATCGAAACCGAAGCCGTCCATGCGCTTGCGCAGCGGCTGGATGCCGTCTTCCTTGCCACCGGCAACGACAATCAGGCCGCCTGATTTCACGCGCGACAGGGCGGCGGCGATATTCGCCTCGTTCTCACCCTTGTGCTTGGTGCAGAGGACCAGGGCCGCGTCATAGTCCTCGCCTTCGATCTCAGGCGTTGTTTCGATGCGCTGTGCCTGCAGCTGCCGATATAGCGGACGGAAGCCCTGTACGGCGCTCAGCGAGGCGGCAAAGCCCTCCGGCAGGGCAAAGCCTGCCTCAGCGCCCAGGAACAGCACGCGCTGCCCCTCGCCCGGCGCATCGACGGTGCCGCTGGCAAAGGGGTGGAACAAGGTTTTCAGCGTTTCGCGGCTCATGGGCTCATCTCGTCTTCGAATACAAAAAGGGCGCGGAAACAGTCCCGCGCCCATGAAGTTCTGGAAAGGCGCAGCTTATTCGGCTGCTTCTTCCTTCTTCTTGTCGGCAGGGATTTCCTGGCCGGTTTCCTGATCGACGACCTTCATCGACAGGCGGACCTTGCCGCGCTCGTCGAAGCCGAGGAGCTTGACCCAGACCTTCTGGCCTTCCTTGACAACGTCCTGCGTCTTGGCAACGCGCTCGGAAGCGAGCTGCGAGATGTGGACGAGACCGTCGCGAGCGCCGAAGAAGTTGACGAAAGCGCCGAAGTCGGCGGTCTTGACGACCGTGCCTTCGTAGATGACGCCGATTTCCGGCTCGGCAACGATCGAGTGGATCCACTTGCGGGCCGCTTCGATTTCCTTGCCCGACGAGGAAGCGATCTTCACCGTGCCGTCGTCTTCGATGTTGATCTTCGCGCCGGTCTTTTCGACGATTTCGCGGATGACCTTGCCGCCGGAGCCGATGACTTCACGGATCTTGTCGACCGGGATGTTCATGACTTCGATGCGCGGTGCGAATTCGCCGAGCTGGCCGCGGCTCTCGGTGATGGCCTTGGCCATTTCGCCGAGGATGTGCGTACGGCCGCCCTGTGCCTGGCCGAGAGCGACCTTCATGATCTCTTCGGTGATACCGGCGATCTTGATGTCCATCTGCAGCGAGGTGATGCCGTCGGCGGTACCTGCGACCTTGAAGTCCATGTCGCCGAGATGATCTTCGTCACCGAGAATGTCGGAGAGAACGGCGAAACGATCGCCTTCGAGGATCAGGCCCATGGCGATACCGGC
This sequence comes from Hyphomicrobiales bacterium, assembly GCA_900465675.1. Lineage (GTDB taxonomy): Bacteria > Pseudomonadota > Alphaproteobacteria > Rhizobiales > Rhizobiaceae > Rhizobium. The sequence goes on from UBJR01000002.1 coordinate 377,083, forward strand.
AACCGGCTTGGCCAGCGGAACACCGGCGTCCATCAGAGCGAGCGACGTGCCGCAAACGGTTGCCATCGAGGACGAGCCGTTGGACTCGGTGATCTCGGAGACGACGCGCAGCGTGTAGGGGAACTGCTCGGCAGACGGCAGCATCGGACGGATAGCGCGCCATGCGAGCTTGCCGTGACCGATTTCGCGGCGGCCCGGGGAGCCCATGCGGCCGGTTTCGCCAACCGAGTAGGGAGGGAAGTTGTAATGGAGCAGGAAGCGCTCCTTGTACATACCGGTCAGGCTGTCGACATACTGTTCGTCTTCACCGGTGCCGAGCGTGGCAACGACGATCGCCTGCGTTTCACCGCGGGTGAAGAGAGCCGAACCGTGGGTGCGCGGCAGCAGGCCGACTTCCGAGACGATCGCACGAACGGTCGACAGATCGCGACCATCGATACGGCTCTTGGTGTCGAGAATGTTCCAGCGAACGATCTTCGCCTGCAGATGCTTGAAGGTCGCGCCGATGACTTCGGCAGTGTACTTCGGCTCGACGCCTTCAGGGAAGAAGTGAGCCTTGACCTTTGCCTTCACGGCATCGACGGCTGCGTAGCGTTCAGCCTTCTGGGTGTTCTTGTAGGCGACGCGCAGTTCGGCTTCGAAATGCTTCAGCATTTCGGCTTCGAGCTCGGAATGATCTTCCGGCTGGAAATCGCGCGGTTCCTTGGCAGCAACTTCGGCGAGCTTGATGATCGCGTCGAGAACCGGCTGGAAGCCGCGGTGGCCGAACATGACGGCGCCGAGCATGACTTCTTCGTTGAGTTCCTTGGCTTCCGATTCAACCATCAGAACGGCATCGTGCGTACCGGCAACGACGAGGTCGAGAACGGACTCTTCCATTTCGTCAAGATGCGGGTTGAGGACGTATTCGCCGTTGATATAGCCGACGCGTGCGCCGCCGACCGGGCCCATGAACGGAACGCCAGACAGCGTCAGGGCTGCCGAGGTGGCAACCATCGACAGAATGTCGGGGTTGTTTTCAAGGTCGTGCTGGATGACGGTGACGACGACCTGGGTGTCGTTCTTGTAGCCTTCAGGGAAGAGCGGGCGGATCGGGCGGTCGATCAGGCGGGAAACGAGCGTTTCGTTTTCCGACGGACGACCTTCGCGCTTGAAGTAGCCGCCGGGGATCTTGCCGGCTGCGTAGGTCTTTTCCTGGTAGTTGACGGTGAGCGGGAAGAAATCCTGGCCCGGCTTCGGCGACTTGGCGGAAACAACGGTCGCGAGAACGACGGTTTCACCGTAGGTCGCGAGAACGGCGCCATCAGCCTGACGGGCGATCTTGCCGGTTTCGAGCTTCAGCGGGCGGCCTGCCCACTCGATTTCCACGCTATGGGTATCGAACATATGTCTTGTCCTTCAATGCGGGAACAGGCGCCACGACCCTTTCAAGGCACAGCGCGCGATCGACCGCAATTATGTGACACATCATGGGCAAGACAACGGGAGGCTTTGCGGCGGCGGCTTTCAAGAAAGCCGGGCCAAGGTTCCGTACCTTGGCCGGAAAGCATCCGGCAATCCTGCCCCATGACAGGTCAACGGTTGTTCTGGCAAAACCGGCCCATCCGGGTCTGCCTCAGTTCCACCCCATGAAAACATCAAATGCGGTGGTCAATCTCTGGGGCTTTCCAAGCCCTGATAAGCAACCGGCGAGCGCCCGAAGAGCGCCCGCCGGAAAACCTTAGCGACGGATACCCAGGCTGGTGATCAGCTTGGTGTAACGGCCTTCGTTCTTCTTCTTGAGGTAGTCGAGAAGCGAACGGCGGCTCGAAACCATCGTCAGCAGGCCACGGCGGGAATGGTTATCCTTCTTGTGGCCCTTGAAGTGTTCCGTGAGGTTGTTGATCCGCTCGGTCAGGATCGCAACCTGGACTTCCGGAGAACCGGTGTCGCCTTCGAACGTTGCGTATTCCTTGATGAGGGCGGTCTTGCGCTCAGCAGTAATCGACATCGGATGTTCCTTTCGATGAGAGGAGATAAGGTCGCCAAAAGCCGGGATGTCGTCCAGCTTTGGCCGCGAAAGCATTCAGGCCTGCCTGATGCTGGCGCTGCCTATAGACCATTCAGACGGCAAAGGGAAGAGGCATGACCGGCAGGCCTGCGGCGCGCCGGTCGCGTCGTCAGACGAAGACGCGCTTCGGGCGGAATTCGCCCTCGCCGATCTCGCCGATGGCGATCAGCTTGCCGCGCGCCGTCGCATAGGCTTCGCTCTCGGTGATCGGCGCGTCACGGCCACGCACGAGGATCGGGTTGCCCATCTTCAGACGGTGCGCCTGATCATCGTTGACGGCCAGATGCGGCAGGGAAGACAGCGCTTCGCTGGTGTCGATCAGCAGCGCGTCGAGGGCTGCCAGCCGCTCGTCCTGATCCTCGATCGCTTCAAGGGCGACGAGTTCGGAAAGCGGGATCATGCTGTCTTCGGGGAACGGTGCGACGAAGGTCCGGCGCAGGCCGGAGACGTGGCCGTAGCAGCCAAGATCGCGGCCGAAATCGCGGGCCAAGGCGCGAACATAGGTACCTTTGCCGCATTCGACTTCGAAATGCGCCGTGCTTGCATCCGGGCAGGAGAGCAGCGTCAGGCGGAAGATCTCGACCTCGCGCGACGGAATCTCGACGGCTTCGCCCTCGCGGGCCAGATCATAGGCGCGCTCGCCGGCGATCTTGATTGCTGAGAACTGCGGCGGGACCTGGCTGATGACGCCGGTATAATTCGGCAGAAGCGCCAGGATATCACCCTCGGCCGGACGCTTGTCCGAGCTCTGCGTGACCTCGCCCTCGAGATCGTCGGTGGCGCGTTCTTCGCCCCAGGTGACCGAGAATTCGTAGACCTTGCGGCCATCCATGACGTAGGGGACTGTCTTCGTCGCATCGCCGAGCGCGATCGGCAGCATGCCGGAGGCCAACGGGTCAAGCGTACCGGCGTGGCCGCATTTCTGCGCCTTGAACAGCCACTTGATCTTGGAAACGGCTTCCGTCGAGCCGAAATCCACCGGCTTGTCGAGGATCAGCCAGCCGGAAACCGGGCGGCCTTTGGGTTTGCGTGGTTTGGACATTCTTTTCTTCTGTTATTCGCCGTCTTTGCCGTCATCGAGATCGCGCACGACCTCGGGAGAACGCAGGAGCTCATCGATCTTCTTGTAATTGTCGAAGCTCGTGTCGTCGCGGAAGCGGACTTCAGGCATGTATTTCATCTGGCGCAGCTGTGCGCCGAGGCGGCCACGGATGTATTTCGCATTCTTGTTCAGCGCTGCGATGACCGTGTCGTGATCGGCGACGCCAAGCGGCGTGACGAAAGCGGTCGCAATCTTCAGATCGGGCGACATACGCACTTCGGAGATCGAGATGACGGTCTTTTCGATCACGTCGTCACGCACTTCGCCTCGCTGCAGAACCTGTGTGATCGCTGCACGCACCTGTTCGCCGACGCGCAGCATGCGCTGCGAAGGTGCGGAGGTTGTCGGTCTTGTTGCCATTTTTCTTTGCCTCAAAAGGTTCGGGCGCCGGCCTTAAATGATCCGGCGCCCGTCCAAGATACAGATCCGCGCGATCAGAGCGAGCGGGTGATATGCTCGACGCGGAAGCATTCGATGACATCGCCTGCGCGAATGTCTTCGTAGTTCTCGAAGGCCATACCGCATTCCTGACCGACCGGCACTTCGGAGACTTCGTCCTTGAAGCGCTTGAGCGTCTTGAGCTTGCCTTCGTGGATGACGACGTTGTCGCGGATAAGGCGCACGCCTGCACCACGCTCGACCTTGCCTTCGGTGACGCGGCAACCCGCGACCTTGCCTGTTTTGGTGATGTTGAACACCTCGAGGATCTCGGCATTGCCGAGGAAGGTCTCGCGGCGCTCCGGCGACAGCAGGCCCGACATCGCTGCCTTCACGTCATCCACGAGATCGTAGATGATGTTGTAGTAGCGGATCTCGATGCCGCCACGCTCGGCAGCGGTACGTGCCTGTGCATTGGCGCGAACGTTGAAGCCGATGATCGCCGCGTCGGAGGATTCTGCGAGCGCGATATCAGACTCGGTGATGGCACCAGCACCGGAATGAACGATGCGAGCCCGCACTTCGTCGGTACCGAGCTTGTCAAGGGCACCGATGATGGCTTCGATGGAACCCTGCACGTCACCCTTGATGACAAGCGGGAATTCCTTGTAGCCGGTATTCTGCAGCTTGCTCATCATCTGTTCGAGCGAACCGCGCTGGCCGGACTGGCGGGCAGCTGCCTTGTCGCGCGCCAGACGCTGGCGGTACTCGGAAATTTCGCGAGCACGGGCTTCGTTCTCGACGACGGCAAACTTGTCGCCGGCAGCAGGCGTGCCGGAAAGACCGAGCACTTCGACCGGGGTTGCCGGACCGGCCTCCTTGACATGGTCGCCCTTGTCGGTGACGAGCGCGCGGACGCGGCCCCACTGATCGCCGGCAACGATGATCTGGCCCGGCTTCAGCGTGCCCTTCTGGACGAGAACGGTCGCAACCGCGCCGCGGCCACGGTCAAGCTGAGCTTCGATGACGGTACCTTCGGCGGTCCGGGTCGGATCGGCCTTGAGGTCGAGAATTTCGGCCTGCAGCAGGACGGCTTCGAGCAGCTTGTCGAGGTTGGTCTTGTTCTTGGCCGAAACTTCGACGTCGAGAACTTCACCGCCCAGCGATTCCACGAAGACTTCGTGCTGCAGAAGCTGCTGGCGGACCTTGTCCGGCTTGGCTTCGTGCTTGTCGATCTTGTTGATCGCCACGATGATCGGAACACCGGCCGCCTTGGCGTGATTGATGGATTCGATCGTCTGCGGCATGACGCTGTCGTCGGCCGCAACCACCAGGATCGCGATGTCCGTTGCCTGCGCACCACGCGCACGCATGGCCGTGAAGGCGGCGTGACCGGGCGTGTCGATGAAGGTGATCTTCTGGCCGTTCTGTTCGACCTGATAGGCACCGATATGCTGGGTGATGCCACCGGCTTCGCCAGAGACGACGTTCGCCTGACGGATGGCGTCGAGCAGCGAGGTCTTGCCGTGGTCGACGTGACCCATGATGGTGACGACAGGCGGACGCGAAACCATTTCACCAGCATCGTCGGCCTTGTCGAAGATACCTTCTTCAACGTCGGATTCCGAAACGCGCTTGACGGTGTGGCCGAATTCGCCGGCGATCAGTTCAGCGAGGTCGGCGTCGATGACGTCGCCCGGCTTCATCATCTGGCCTTCCTTCATCAGGTACTTGATAACGTCGACGGCGCGTTCAGACATACGCTGCGACAGTTCCTGAATGGTGATGGTCTCGGGCAGAATGACCTCGCGCATAACCTTTTCGCGGGTTTCCTGCATCTGGCTGCGGCGGAACTTTTCCTGACGGCGGCGCATGGCAGCCATAGAACGGCCGCGCGCACCTTCGTCGTCGACGCCTGCTGTGCCGATGGTCAGCTTGCCGCGACGCCGGTCTTCCTCGCCCTTCGGACGGGTGGTGACCGGCTTTGCCGGCTCCGGACGCACGACGCGCCCACGAACCGGGCCACCGCGTGCAGCACCGCCGCGATCATCTTCTTCGCCTTCACGGCGGCCGCGAGCCGCTGCCGGAGCAGCAGATCCGGGACGCGCAGCGCCAGGTGCCGGAGCGGCATCGGGGCGGCGGGCAGCCGGTGCGGACGGCTGAGCCGAACGGGCTTGAACGGGCGCTGCAGCCGGTGCCGGAGCAGGGGCTTCAACAACCGGAGGCGCCGGCGGACGGGCAGCTTCTTCGGCGGCGCGGCGCGCAGCCTCTTCGGCTTCCGCAGCCTGACGGGCCGCTTCTTCTACAGCGCGGCGCTTGTCTTCCTCGACGCGGCGGGCCGCATCTTCGGCTTCGCGAACCTGCGCCATGGCAAGTGCACGGCGGCGCGCATCCATTTCTTCCGGCGACAGATGGTTCAGTACCACCGGACGCGGACGGTCCTGCTGGCGCGGAGAATGCTGCGACGGCTGAGAGTTGCCACCTGGCTGCTGGATACGCGGCGCCGGTGTCTGCTGCTGCGGACGTGCCTGGACTGGTGCTGGTGCAGGCTCGGCAGCGCGGGGCGCCACCGGAGCAGGTGCGACCGGACGTTCGTCTTCGGGGCGCATCGGACGCCGCTTACGGGTCTCGACGACGACCGCTTTTGTGCGACCGCGACCCATATCCTGGCGCACGGTGCCCTGGCTTATCCCCGACGGTTTCAGGGTCAGCGTCTTCTTGCCCGTTGCACCAAGTGTCTTGTCGTCATTGCTATCGGTCATTCGTTCCCGTTCCTTCGGACAGGGAGCGATGACGTCATCAGTCCCTGTCAATCAAATACAGTCGATCAATGATGGGCCGGCATCTGCCGGTCGCCCGTATCATTGTTTTTGCCGGCCCGCGCTGTCCGGTGCCCGGGACTGACCGCTGTTACGGTACTGCTCAAGCATCTTTGCGCGCTTCACTACACCCTCACCCGCCTGCCCTGCAAGCACTGCGGCATGGATAAAAGCATTCTCGCCCATCACCCCTTCCATTTCGCTCTCCGAGAAGAGACGGAAGGAAGGTATTTCTTCCTCGGTTTCCATTCCGAGGTGCCAGGCCTTGCGAGCCTGGTCTATTTTTCGCACGCCATCGTCGGCCGCACCGGTCGAATGGAACACCGCAAGGGCTGCTCCGCTTCTGACCGCGGCATCCACTTTCGCGGAGCCGGTGACGAACTGACCGGCCTTGCGGGCCATGTTCATCATCTGCATCAGCTGCTTGGCGAGCAGCCGGTCGACGGTCTCGCCGAGATCAGCCGCAGCCTTCACATCCGTCTTCAAGGCGCGGGCGAAGGTCTTCTTCGCCACCGCCCTGTCGACCAGCGTGCGGTCGATCTTTACCCAGCATCCGCGTCCCGGAAGCTCGCGCTTCAGATCGGCGATGACGGTTCCATCGGGAGCGGCGACAAAGCGGATCAGCTCATCCGGCGATCCGCTTTCGCGCGTCACGATGCACATGCGGCCGTTCACGTCATAACCTGCAAGATCATCATCCTCAGGAGATGTGTCCGGCTGCGCGGTCATTACGCTTCCTGCTCGGCAGCATCGGCCTCAACAGGCTCCGCATCCTTCGCAAGGTCATCCTCGGTGATCCAGCCAACCGCGAGGCGGGCCTGAACAACCATCTGTTCTGCTTCGACGCGGGAGATGTCGAACTTCGAGAACAGACCCTCGAACTTCTTCGTCTCGCCGTTCTTGCGCTCGCTCCAGCCGACGAGATCGTCTGCTGCGCAACCTGCAAAATCTTCGATCGTCTTGATGCCGTCTTCGCCGAGCGCGACCATCATCTGTGCGGTCATGCCTTCGATCTGGCGAAGATCATCGGAGACGCCGAGCGACTTGCGCTTCTCGTCCATCTCGGCTTCGAGCTTTTCGAGGAATTCGCGGGCGCGGGTCTGGATTTCCTGGGCAGTGTCCTCGTCGAAGCCGTCGATCGAGGCGATTTCGTCGAGATCGACGTAAGCCAGTTCCTCAACGGCAGCAAAGCCTTCGGAGGCCAGAACCTGGCCGACCATTTCGTCAACGTCGAGCGAGTCCATGAACAGGTTGGTGCGCTCGTTGAATTCCTTCTGACGGCGCTCCGACTCTTCGGCTTCCGTCATGATGTCGATATCCCAGCCGGTCAGCTGAGATGCGAGGCGAACGTTCTGACCGCGGCGGCCGATGGCGAGCGACAGCTGCTCATCCGGCACCACGACTTCGATACGCTCTGCATCCTCATCGAGAACGACCTTGGCGACTTCAGCCGGCTGCAGGGCGTTGACGACAAAGGTCGCCGGATCCTGCGACCACGGAATGATGTCGATCTTTTCGCCCTGAAGCTCGCCGACGACGGCCTGAACGCGCGAACCGCGCATACCGACGCAGGCGCCGACCGGATCGATCGAGCTATCGTTCGAAATGACGGCGATCTTGGCGCGCGAACCCGGGTCACGGGCAATCGAGCGAACCTGGATGATGCCGTCGTAAATTTCCGGCACTTCCATGGTGAAAAGCTTCACCATGAATTGCGGATGGGTACGCGACAGGAAAATCTGCGGGCCACGCTGTTCGCGGCGGACGTCGTAAACATAGGCGCGGACGCGATCGCCGTAGCGAACGTTTTCGCGCGGGATCATTTCGTCGCGGCGGATGATGCCTTCGCCACGGCCGAGATCGACGATGACGTTGCCGTATTCGACGCGCTTGACGGTGCCGTTGACGATTTCGCCGGTACGATCCTTGAACTCGTCGAACTGGCGGTCACGCTCGGCTTCGCGAACCTTCTGGACGATGACCTGCTTCGCAGACTGCGCAGCGATGCGGCCGAAGTCCATCGGCGGCAGCGGATCGGCAATGAAATCGCCAAGGGCTGCATCGGGGTTGCGGTCGCGGGCCAGTTCCAGCGGGATCTGCGTGGAATAGTCTTCGGCCTTCTCGACAACTTCGAGCAGACGCTGAAGGCGGATTTCGCCGGTCTTCGGATTGATGTCGGCGCGGATGTTCGATTCCGAGCCGTAACGGGAGCGTGCAGCTTTCTGGATCGCATCGGCCATTGCGGCCAGCACGATTTCGCGGTCGATGACTTTTTCGCGCGCCACTGCATCTGCGATCTGCAGAAGTTCGAGGCGGTTCGCACTGACTGCCATTGTTTTATCTCTCCGTCTCGGCTTTCCGGGTTCCCGTCCCTGGAGCCTGTAGTTGATCGGTTATTCCTGGTCTTCCGCTTCGTTCTGGTTCGCGGCTTCCGACTTCGCTGCCTTGTCGGCGCGAAGCGCATCGCGGATCAGATCGTCGGTCAGGATAAGCTTGGCTTCGGCCAGAGCCGCGAAGGGGATTTCCACCTTCTGCTCTTCGCCATAGGCAACCTGGTCACGCTCAAGCGTGAAACCATCTGCATTCGATTCCAGAATCTTGCCACGGAACCGCTTGCGGTTGCCGATCATGATCGACGTATCGCACTTCAAAAGGTGTCCCTGCCAGCGGACGAAATCCGACTTGCGCACCAGCGGACGGTCGATACCGGCCGAAGACACTTCGAGATGATACTCCCGATCGATCGGATCTTCCACATCCAGAACCGGGGAAACAGCCGTCGAGACCGCTTCGCAGTCCTGAACGGACATGGTTCCGTCATTGCGCTCGGCCATGATCTGCAGCGTCGCGCCGTTCTGATTGAGCATCCGGACGCGGATCAGGCGGAAGCCCATACCGACAAGCACTGGTTCGATGATGTCGGCAAGGCGCTGGTCAAGCCCGGTCTCGGTAATCAGCCGTGGCTCAAGTTCGTTTTCTGCGGTTGTCTGATCCGACAAGCGGCGCGCTCCTAGCAAATTTCAAGCATTTTGGATGATCGCGCTAATAAAAAAGAGCGGGTCCTTGCGGCCCACTCTTCATCGTACGATCAAGAATTTGAGTGGCATATAGGCCCGTTTTTCTGAAATTGCAAGCTCCGGCGCCAAATGCGCCAAGGCTGCAATCCTTCGCTGGCCTCAGGCACGCTTCGCCATATATTGGGCGGGAACAGAACAAGACAAGCCGGAGCAAATCCGGGCGGAGGGAACGTGCCGTCGAATTCTTCCACGCTGGCGCCGCTGAAACACGAAACATACCGCCGGATCTGGTTTGCGAGTCTGGCGTCGAACTTCGGCGGGCTGATCCAGGCCGTCGGCGCCGCATGGATGATGACGACGATCACCGCCTCGGAAGACATGGTGGCGCTGGTGCAGACCTCGACGGCGCTGCCGATCATGCTCTTCTCGCTGATCTCGGGCGCGCTCGCCGACAATTTCGACAGGCGCCGGGTGATGCTGACGGCGCAGGTCCTGATGCTCGTTGTCTCGGCGATCCTGACGGTCTTCGCCCTGCTCGGCTGGATCACGCCCTGGCTTCTATTGTTGTTCACCTTTCTCATCGGCTGCGGCACGGCGCTCAACAATCCCTCCTGGCAGGCGTCGGTCGGCGACATGGTGCCGCGCGCCGATCTGCCTGCCGCCGTGACGCTGAACAGCATGGGGTTCAACATGACCCGCAGCGTTGGCCCGGCGATCGGCGGGGTCATCGTGGCGGCAGCCGGTGCGGCGGCCGCCTTTGCGGTGAACGCTGTCAGCTATCTGGCGCTGATTTATGCACTGATGCGCTGGAAACCCGCTCTTCCCACCTCGACGCTGCCGCGTGAAAGCCTTGGCAGCGCGATCTTTGCAGGCCTGCGCTATATCTCGATGTCACCGAACCTCGAAAAGGTTCTGGTGCGCGGCTTCACGTTCGGTGTCGGCGCCAGCTCGGTGCTCGCGCTGCTTCCGATCGTCGCGATCGACCTCGTCTCGGGCGGGCCGCTGAGCTACGGCTTCATGCTCGGCTCTTTCGGCATCGGCGCGATCGGCGGCGGGGCGCTCAACGCCCGGCTTCGCGATGCGCTGAGCAGCGAGATCATCATCCGCTATGCCTTTGCCGGCTTTGCGGTGAGCATGGCGATCACCGCGGCCAGCCCCTTTGCGGTGCTGACCTGCGCCGGGCTGCTGGTATCGGGCGCCTGTTGGGTGCTGGCGCTGTCGCTGTTCAATACGATCGTCCAGCTATCGACGCCGCGCTGGGTGGTCGGGCGGGCGCTCTCGCTTTATCAGACGGTAACCTTCGGCGGGATTGCCGGCGGCAGCTGGTTCTGGGGTATCGTGGCAGACCGCTTCGGCGTCTCGAATGCGCTCTATGGGTCTGCAGCGGTAATGGTGATCGGCGTGCTGATCGGCTTCCGCTTCTCGATGCCGGCCTTTGCCTCGCTCAATCTCGACCCGCTCAACCGCTTTGTCGAACCGGCGCTCGGGCTCGATATCACGCCGCGCAGCGGGCCGATCGTCATCCAGGTCGATTATCAGATCAGCGACGAGGACCTGCCGGAATTCCTGAAGCTGATGGGCGAGCGGCGGCGCATCCGTATTCGCGACGGCGCCCGGGCCTGGGCGCTGATGCGCGATCTGGAGAACCCGGGCATCTGGACGGAGACTTATCACACCCCGACCTGGGTCGAATATATTCGCCACAACCAACGGCGCACGCAGGCCGATGCGGAAAATACCGACCGGCTGCGCAACCTGCATCGCGGCGCCGATCTGCCGCATGTGCACCGGATGATCGAACGCCAGGCGATCCCACCCTCCGACGACGTCTTTCACAAGGCGCCGATCGATATCCATCACTAGGAAGTTCAAGATGTTCAGGCGAGCCAGGGAAAGCGATCTCCCCGCGATCATTGCCATGCTCGCCGATGATGCGTTGGGACGCAGCCGCGAGGTGGTCTCCGATCCCGTTGACGAGCGCTACCTTGCTGCCTTTGCGGCCATCATCACCGACGAGAACCAGCTGCTTGCCGTCGCGGTCAATGCCGACGACCAGCCGGTTGGCTGCCTGCAGCTGACATTCATTCCGGGGCTTTCGCGCACCGGCATGTGGCGCGGACAGATCGAGAGCGTGCGGATCACCGAAACGGAGCGCGGCACCGGACTTGGCGCACGCTTCATCAAATGGGCGATCGGCGTTTGCCGGGACCGCGGCTGCAAGCTCGTACAGCTGACATCGGACAAGTCGCGGGCCGATTCCATCCGTTTCTATGAAAAGCTTGGCTTCACGGCGAGCCACGAGGGCATGAAGCTTACTCTCTGAAGCCTATTTCAGTTTGCCCTTCATCGACGCTTCCGGATAGCAGGTCGGCTTTTCGCCGTTCTTGACCTGCCACTGGCCGATCGAACGGCGGGTCTTGTAGCCCGGCAAGCCGTCGGAACCGCCGACATCGTAGCCCTGACGCTCCAGCGCCTTCTGCATGGCAGCGACATCCGAGCGCAGCATCTTGCCGACATCGCCCCAGGCGCCCTGGAAACCGCCCGCTCCATAGGCGATCCGATCAGCCAGGTTGCCGATATAGAGTCCATAGAGATCGGAATTGTTATATTCCTTGATGACGTAGAAATTCGGGGTGACGAGGAATTCCGGGCCGTCGCGGCCAGCGGGAACCAGCATCATCCCATCGGCCTTCATCTCAGATGAGGGAAAGCCCTTGCCCCAGATCCTGCTGATGCCGAGTGATGCCCATTGCGACAGCGGCTTGGCGAGATCCGGCCCCTCCTGGGCGCAGGATACGGCAGCGGGGATCGTGACCTCGAAGCCCCAGTCGCGGTCGCGCTGCCAGCCCTTCTTGACAAGATAGTTGGCGATGGATGCCAGCGTATCCGGCACCGAGGTCCAGATGTTGCGGTGGCCGTCGCCATCGAAATCGACGGCATATTTCAGGTAGCTTGTCGGCATGAACTGCGGCTGGCCGAGCGCGCCTGCCCAGGAGCCCTTGAAATCGGCCGGCGCCACATCGCCGCCATCGATGATGTGGAGTGCCGCAATCAGTTCGGTGCGAAACATCTCCTTGCGCGTCGACATGAACGCCTTCGTGGCCAGCACCTGGATCGCCGAGTTCGGGATCTTCGCGGCGCCAAAACCGGTCTCGCGGCCCCAGATGGCCAGCACGATCGATCCCGGCACGCCGTAGGTCTTTTCGATCCGCTTCAGCGTCGAGGCATATTGCGAGGCAAAGCCGCGGCCTGTCATGGCGAGTTTGCTCAGACGCTCCTCGTTGAAATAGGGCGCAGGCGAGGAAAATTCGGCCTGTGTCTGCTTGCGTTCCTTCGGCGGCGGGAAGCCGGGAGGCGCGAGATCCGGAAGATCCCAGTTGAGTTCGATGCCGGCGAAAGCGGCCTGAAATGTCTTGGCAGAAATACCGTTCTTTTCGGCTTCCGGGCGCAGTTCGGTCTGCACCCATTTCTCGAACTGCGCCTCGACGGCGGCCTTCGAAGGAGCGGCGGAGGCGGGCAGATGAAACGATGCGGCAAGCATCGCCGTCAGGATCGAAAGGCGGATGATCGTCTTCACCTCAGGCATTCCCCCTCAAATGACCGTTCGCGCCCGAAGCGCGGCCGCCAATGTGCCCTCGTCGAGATAATCGAGCTCGCCGCCGACAGGCACGCCATGCGCCAGCCGGGTGATCTTGACGTCCAATCCGGTGAGCTGATCGGTTATATAGTGTGCTGTGGTCTGCCCCTCGACGGTGGCGTTCACCGCGATGATCAGCTCGCGCACGCCGCCTTCGCCGAGCCGCTCGATCAGCCCGCGGATATTCAGATCATCCGGGCCGACGCCATCCAGCGGCGACAGCGTGCCGCCGAGAACGTGGTAGGCGGCATTCATCGCGCCGGCGCGCTCCAGTGCCCAGAGATCCGATACATCCTCGACGACAATGATGACCGACTGGTCGCGGCGATCATCGGTGCAGACGGTGCAGGGATCCGAGGTATCGACATTGCCGCAGCGCGAGCAGATCTTCACCTTGTCATAGGCATCGCCCATGGCATGGGAAAGAGGACCGAGAAGCTGGTCCTTCTTCTTGATCAGATGCAGCGCCGCGCGGCGCGCCGACCGGGGCCCGAGACCCGGCACTTTCGCCAGAAGCTGAATGAGTTTTTCGATTTCGGGGCCGGTGACTCGCTTTGCCATGCGCCGTTCTTAGCCCATATGTCGTCAAAACGGAATCGCGGAAGGATTGCTGCCGCCATGAAAATCAGTGCGGTCTGTACCGGCAGTGCCGAACGCCTGCCGGACAAGAAATACAAGACCGGTATCTTCAAGCAGCCTGTCAACGGCGCCGTGATGATCGATGCGGAAGGGCTGGTCGGCGACGCGATCTGCAATCGCACCTATCACGGCGGCGCGGATCAGGCTGTTTATATCGAGGGATCGCGGACGCTCGACTGGTGGAGCGGCGAACTCGGTAAACCGGTCACACCGGGCACCTTCGGCGAAAACCTCGTCATCGAGGGGCTCGACAATCGCGATGTGGCGGTGGGCGACAGGTTCATCGCAGGCGATCTTGTTCTGGAAGTCACGTCCGCCCGTATTCCCTGCGCGACCTTCGCCGCGAAGATGGAAGACCCGCGCTTCGTCAAGCGCTACACCAAGGCCGGGCGGCCGGGCATCTATTGCCGGGTTCTCGCCGGCGCCATCGTGGAGGCGGGAATGCCGGTCGCGTACCAACCGTTTTCCGGCGCCAGGGTGACCGTGCCTGAGATGATGGAAACGTTCGGGAAAAAGCTCTCGCCGGAAGATCGGGAGCGGTATCTCGCAGCACCCATTCACTACAAGCTGCGGGCCCTGCTTGAGGCGCAGGCCTGAGATCAGCGCGTGGCGATCGCCATCGCGGCACCGGCCATCGTTGCGGCACTCGCACGATTGGCAATCCGCACGGCGCGAGGGCTCTTCAGGAAGCCGCGGGCTTTTGCGGCCAGGAACATCCAGCTGAAATCGACGACCGCCAGCACCACGATCAGCGTTACGACAAGCTCCGCCCAGCCGCCGAAGGAGACGGCGCGGATGTCGATGATCGACGGCAGAAGGGCGATGTAGAACATCATGATCTTTGGATTGCCAAGCGCGATCGCCAGCCCCGTCAGGAACATCCGGCTTCGCGAGCGGGCCTGCGGAAGCTCCTCTTCCTCGACATCAGGTCTTGCGAACCACATTTTCCAGGCGAGATAGAGGAGATAGAGAATGCCGAGCCATTTGATGACGACAAAGGCGTGATAGAAGGTTTCGGCAATGGCCGAGAGGCCGGCGATGGCGCAGGTCAGCCAGATCGCATCACCCGCCCACATGCCGAAGAGGAAGGGCAGCACATCGCGCGCGCCCTTCGAGATGACGCGGGCAACGAGCGCCGCAACGCTCGGGCCGGGCGTGCCGGCGGCGATGAAAAGGGCGCCGGCAAATACCAACAGGGCCGTCAGCGTCATCGTAAAGGCTTCCTCCCGGGCGTGGCCTGATCAGAACGGCATCTTGAAGCCGGGCGGGATCGGCAGGCCGGCGGTCAGCGCCTTGGTCTTTTCAGCCGTGACGGCCTCGGCCTTGTCCTTGGCATCCTTGTGGGCGGCAACGATCAGGTCTTCGAGGATCTCGACATCGTCTTCCTTGAAGAGTGACGGATCGATCTTCAGGCTCTGCATTTCGCCCTTGCCGTTGAGGACAACGGTAACCAGTCCGCCACCGGACTTGCCTTCGGCCTGGAGCTCGGCGATCTCCGCCTGCATCTGCTCCATCTTGGCCTGCATTTCCTTGACTTTGCCCATCATTCCCATGAGGTCGCGCATCGTCTTTTCCTTCTCTGAAAGTCTAGAATTCTATGTCGTCGCCCGGCAGGATGTCGCCATCTTCGGATTCGGCGACGGCGGGCGGCTTGACATCGCCCTCTTCCTCCGGCTCCGGCGCCCGGACGCGGACGTCGATAATCTTGGCGCCCGGAAACTGCGCGAGGATCGCCGCCACATCAGGGTCCTGGCGGGCATCGCTGACCTGCTGTTCCTTGGCCTTGGCCTCGGCTTCGACCATGGTCGGATCACCGGGCTCGCGGCTCAGACTAACGATCCAATGGATCCCCGTCCATTCCTTGAGCTTGACCGCCAGTTCGTTGAGCAGCGTTGCCGGAGCACCGTCCGTCAGATTGACATCCAGGCGGCCGGGATCGACCCGGACAGGACGCACGAAGGTGCGGACCAACGCCTTGATCTTGGCATCGCGCTTTTCACCGGCCAGATTGACTATATCGGCAATCGAATTCACGGCAACCAGCGGCTTCGGCGCTTCGGCGGGCTTGGTCTCGAGACGACCGGCCTGCATCGGCTGCGGATCTGGGTTCGGAACAGCGCGCAGCATCGCGGTCGGGCCATTCGGCTGCGGGCGGGGCGCAGTTTCCGGTGCGCGCGCCATCGCTGCCGACTGATAGGCGACGGTCGCACCACCACCATTGCCCGAGGAACCCGGTGCCGGGCGGCCGGAGCCGCCGCCATTGTCTGAAAATTCAGCGAGCCTACGGGCCGCATCTTCGGGTGCCGGCAGATGCGCGGCATGGGCAAGGCGGATCAGCACCATTTCGGCCGCACCCGCCGTGCGCGACGATGCCTCGGCTTCCGGAATGCCCTTCAGCAGCATCTGCCAGATGCGCGACAGCGTGGTCACCGCCACGCCCTGGGCGAATTCCGCAGCCTTGGTGCGCTCGACCTCGCTCAGAGACGGATCGTTGGCGGCATCAGGCACGT
Source organism: Hyphomicrobiales bacterium (assembly GCA_900465675.1). GTDB lineage: Bacteria > Pseudomonadota > Alphaproteobacteria > Rhizobiales > Rhizobiaceae > Rhizobium. The sequence continues at coordinate 393,235 of UBJR01000002.1, forward strand.
ATTTCAAGCGGGTGACGAGATGGGTGAAGTCGGCAAGGTCGGTCAGAACGACAACAGGATTGGCGCCCGCCTCGTACTGTGCCTGAAACTCGTTCAGCGCCGAGGCGACATCGCCCTTCACCACATGCTGGAAAAGATCGACGATGCGGGCTCGGTCGGCAAGACCGAGCATGCTGCGGACGGCTTCCGCCTGCACGGCACCGCCGCCATGGGCAATCGCCTGGTCGAGCAGCGAGAGGCCGTCACGCGCTGAACCTTCGGCAGCGCGGGCGATCATGGCGAGCGCGTCCGGCTCGGCCTCGATGCCTTCCTTCGACGCAATGGTCGTGAACAGGCCGACGAGATCCGAAGCGCTGATCCGGCGCAGGTCGAAGCGCTGGCAGCGCGACAGGACGGTGATCGGAACCTTGCGGATTTCGGTGGTCGCGAAGATGAACTTCACATGCTCCGGCGGCTCCTCGAGCGTCTTCAGCAGCCCGTTGAAGGCTGCCGTAGAGAGCATGTGCACTTCGTCGATGATGTAGACCTTGTAGCGCGCCGAAACCGGGCGATAGCGCACCTGCTCGATGATCTCTCTGATATCGTCGATGCCGGTATGCGAGGCAGCGTCCATCTCGATCACGTCGACATGGCGACCTTCCATGATCGCCTGGCAGTGCTCGCCGGGGATGCGCAGGTCGATCGTCGGCTTGTCGATATCAGCGGTCTTGTAGTTCAGGGCACGCGCCAGAATGCGCGCCGTCGTCGTCTTGCCGACGCCGCGAACGCCGGTCAGCATATAGGCCTGCGCGATGCGGCCGGTCTCGAAGGCGTTGGTCAGTGTGCGGACCATCGGCTCCTGGCCGACCATCAGGTCCGTGAAATCCTTGGGGCGGTATTTGCGTGCCAGCACCCGGTATCCGGTGCCCGTCGAGGCGGCATCTTGTGATTGTCGCTCGGTGTCGCTCATCGCCCTGCTTGGCGCCCGGAATCCCGGGCAAAGGATGGAGAGAAGGGTGGGAGGCTGGCACGATGACCCGTGCCGGGCTCGTTAGGGCTGCTTCCTTCCGGACCTGACCCGGTTGGCGAGTGGCTCGTCCACCACCAACCTCCCGGATGCACATATCGGCAATATCGTCATCAAAAGCAAGCCAAGCTCAAAAAAAACTGCTAATCATTGGAAAACAATGGAGGAATGCCCGTTGACGGATTTCGCGCTCGACCCCCGGCTCGAAAAAGACAGCATCAGCGTCATGCAGACCGGCCTTTGCGATCTCAGATTATCGAAGGACGCACGCTGGCCCTGGCTGATCCTGATTCCACGCCGCGCCGGGATCACTGAGATTTTCGAATTGACGCCGCTCGATCAGGTGATGCTGACATTCGAGACCGAGGTGGTGGCCAGCGCGCTCAAGAAGCTGACCGGGGCGACAAAAATCAATGTCGGGGCTCTTGGCAATATCGTCCGCCAGCTTCATGTTCATGTCATCGCCCGCTTCGAAGGCGATGCCAATTGGCCGGGCCCGATCTGGGGTTTCGGCACGGTCGAGCCTTATGAGGACGGGAAGCGGGAGCAGTTCATAGCGACATTGCGGGAAGCCCTTTCATCATGAGTTCTTCAATTTTCGATACGGACGTTCCGCATCCGGAGCCGAGCAACCTCACCGCTTTTGCCGCCAACGACCTGAACCGCGATTCTGAACATCGCGACGAGAAATCGGTCGAGACGGCGCTGGCGAAGGAAGGCACGCATATCTTTGCCTTCGCCAAGGACAAGCTGGTCCTGAAGCATGACGGGCAGGTGCTGGATCCGCTCTTTGCCCGTTACGAATTGCAGGAACTGCAGCCGCATTGGGACGAGACGATCCTGCTCGGCTATCGCAAATCCGGCGAGCCGCGGCTGGCCGTGCCGGTCGGCGTGCCGGAGGAGCAACTCGAAAGCCACTACAAGCCGGCCGACGGACGCACGCTCTATCGCGATCAGCTTGTCGACGAGGTGCTGCTCGGCGAATTTGCCCAGGCCGCAAGCCTGATCCGCTGGAACGGCGACAACAAGTTCTGCGGCCGTTGCGGTGGCAGCATGGAGCAGAAGATCGGCGGCTACAAACGCGTCTGCACTGCCTGCGAACACATGATTTTCCCGCGCACCGACCCCGTCGTCATCATGCTGACGATCGACGAGAAGCGCGACCTCTGCCTGCTTGGCCGCGGACCGCATTTCGCGCCTGGCATGTATTCCTGTCTTGCTGGCTTCGTGGAGCCAGGTGAAACCATCGAGAACGCCGTGCGCCGCGAGACGCTTGAGGAATCCGGCATCAGAACCGGGCGCGTCCGCTATCACGCCTCCCAGCCCTGGCCGATGCCGCATACGCTGATGATCGGCTGCTATGCCGAGGCGAAATCCAGCGAGATCACCCGCGACGAAGCCGAGCTCGAGGATTGCCGCTGGTTTACTCGCGAGGAAACGATCGAGATGCTCGAACGCCCCGGCGCCAACGGCCAGGCCTCTCCGCCGAAAGGCGCCATTGCCCACCGCCTGATGCGCGACTGGGTGGAGTGGAAGCGATAGGCCATGCCGGTCTCGCGCTCGGAACGGCTGCTTGCTCTTCTCCAGGTGCTTCGCCGGCACCGCCGTCCTGTCAGCGGCATCATCCTTGCCGAGCAGACGGGCGTCAGTCTGCGCACGCTCTACCGTGACATTGCAAGCCTGCAGAGCCAGGGTGCGATGATTGAGGGCGAAGCCGGCGTCGGCTATGTGCTGAAGCCTGGCTTCATGCTGCCGCCGATGATGTTTTCCGAAGAGGAGCTTGAGGCGCTGGTGCTGGGTTCGCGCTGGGTAAACCGCTCGGCGGAGCCGCGGCTCGCGGGTGCAGCTGCCGATGCGCTGGCGAAGATCGCCGCCGTGCTGCCTGCCGAGATGCGCGAGACGATCGAATCGGCGACGCTGCTTGTCGGCCCCAAGCGCGCCAACGAGGACAAGGCGGATGTCGCCCTGATCCGCAAGGCGATCCGTACCGAACGCATTCTCGAACTGCACTATAGCGACGAGCAGGGACGCATCTCGCTCCGGCGCGTCTGGCCTTTCGCCCTCGGCTATTTCGAGCATATCCGGATGGTGATGGCCTGGTGCGAGCTACGCCGCGGCTTCCGCCATTTCCGCACGGACCGGATCATCGACATGACGCAGCACGAGGAGCGCTATCCCCGCCGCCGGACCGCGCTGATGAAAGAGTGGCGCGAGGCGGAACACGTGCCTGTCGAACGCTGAAAGGCTACTGCCAGATTCTGACAGTAGGCCGCGCTATTATCGGTACCAATCCAGAAGGAGGACCGATGATGACGAGCCTGAAGATCAGCACCGCAAATTACGGCGACTGCCTTGTCGAGACGTCTTCTGCACATGCGGGATATCCGCAGTCCCTGATGCTGCGCATGATGCAGAATGCATCGCGCAACATGGCGAGGGGTGATGCCCCCCGCCTCGACCCGCGGTCGATGCCGGCAAACGTGCGGCGCGACCTCGGCCTTTCCGGCTGGACCTCGCGAGAGGGCGAGGCATAGCCGGCAGCATACAGCCCAGCACACCCCGACAGCAGACATTTCATACCGCCGCTGCAACGCACCGCGGCACGCCTTTTCATTGCAGCCATCTCAACCAAGAGGATAAGACCATGACCAGCCCGAATTCCATCATTCTCTACGTCAAGGACCCGGCCGAAAGCGAACGCTTCTACAAGGACATCCTCGGCCGCGACGCGGCGTTCTCTTCGCCCAACTTCGTCGCCTTTCCGCTCGATGGCGGTTTCACGCTCGGCCTCTGGCGCCGCAGCAATGTCGAGCCGCAGCCGTCGGCGATCGGCAATCGCGGCGAAATCGCCTTCATGGTGCCGGGAGACCGTGCGGTGGCCAAGCAATATGAGGACTGGCGCAAGCGCGGCCTGCCGATCGCCCAGGAGCTCGTCGATCTCGATTTCGGACCGACCTTCGTGGTGCTCGACCCGGATGGCCACCGTCTGCGGGTTTGCGAACCGGACAAGTGACAATGACAAGGGCGCCCGAGGCGCCCTTTTTATGACTATTTGTGCAGCAGGCCGCGCATCGGGTGGCCTTTGTAGACCCCGAGGATGCGAACCTTCTCCGAGAAGAACCTGAGCTCCTCGAGCGCCTGGCGGACATTGCTGTCATTGGCGTGGCCTTCGATATCGGCATAGAACTGCGTGGCGATGAACTTGCCGCCGATCTGGTAGCTTTCCAGCTTCGTCATGTTGATGTTGTTGGTCGCGAAACCACCGAGCGCCTTGTAAAGGGCGGCTGGAATATTGCGGACGTTGAAGACGAAGGTCGTGACGATCTTCTCTTCTTCATTCGAACGGTTCGCCCATTTCTCGTCGCGGGAGAGCACCACGAAGCGGGTGACATTGCTTTCGGTGTCTTCGACATTTTCGGCAACGATCTCGAGACCGTAGAGATCGGCGGCCAGGCGCGGCGCAAGCGCAGCCATCGTCCGGTCACCGGTTTCCTGAACCATCTTTGCGGCACCGGCCGTATCGCCGGCGATGACAGGCTTCCAGCCATTGGCGCGAACGATCTTGCGGCATTGGCCAAGCGCGTGGATGTGGCTGTGCACCGTCCGGATCTCATCCTTCGAGACGCCCGGCAGCACCATCAGCTGAAAGCGGATCGGCATGAAATATTCGCCGACGATATGCAGCCTGGAGTCCGGCAGCAGGTGATGGATATCGGCAACGCGCCCAGCGATCGTGTTCTCGATCGGGATCATGGCGAGATCGGCTTCGCCGCTTTCCAGCGCCGTGAAGGCGTCCTCGAAGGTCTGGGAGGGAAGCGGTTCCATGGTCGGGAACATGTCGCGGCAGGCCATATCGGAATTGGCGCCGAACTCGCCCTGGAATGAAATCCGGTTTGTCTTGTTGTTCATGGCTATGTCCTCAAGCCTGTCTTGCCGCGAGAATCCGGCGGGCCTTTTCGAGATCGGCGGGGGTATCGACGCCCAGCGGTACGGTTTCGACGATTTCGGCATCGATGCGCATTCCCGCTTCCAGCGCCCGCAGCTGCTCCAGCGATTCGCGCAGCTCCAGCACCGACGGGCCGAGCGTCACGAAGCGCTCCAGCGCCGGCCGGCGGTAAGCGTAAAGGCCAATGTGATGATAGAGCGGACCCTTGCCATAGGGCGCGGTGGCGCGGGTGAAATAGAGGCCGCGTAGGCGTGTCTCGGAAAGCGGCGAGCCGACGACCTTAACGATATGCGGAGCGGTCTTGTCTTCCTCGTTGTCGATCTCGATCGTCAGCGTGGCGATATCGACCGCTTCGTCGTCGAGCGGGCGCAGAGAAGCGCGGATGGTTTCGGGCTCGATGGTCGGCAGATCGCCCTGGACGTTGACGATGATCTTGGCCCTGCCTTCAGGATCGATCTTGGTCATCGCCTCGTGAATGCGGTCCGAACCCGACTGGTGGTGACCGCCGGTCATGATCACCTCGAAGCCGGCCTCGGCGACGGCGTCGAAGACGCGCTGATCATCGACCGCGACGACGACGCGGCCGATGGCGGCTTCCTTGGCGCGCATGGCGACCTGAACGATCATCGGCAGCCCGCAGATATCGGCCAACGGCTTGCCCGGAAGCCGGGTCGAAGCCATGCGTGCCGGGATCAGAACGAGGACGTCATCTAAATTTGAACCAGTCATCTGTCGGGCCTTCTATTCCGGGCGGAAAAGTGTCAAAAAGTCTCACGTACAGGACCATTTAGACAGTTGCAACGAACAGCCAAAAGACATAGGTTCCGCGCGATTTCAAGATGGTACCTTTTTAGGGTCTGCCGACTGCACGGGGAGCATTGCAGATGAATTCTTACGTCAATACGGCCGTTGGTGCACTGCTCGGAACGATTTTCGTGCTGATGTCGGTGTCCATCGCGTCCGAAGGAATCTTCCATTCCGAAGCGCCGGAAAAGGAAGGCTTCACGATCGTCGCCGAGGAAACACCGGCTGCCGGTGGGGGCGAGGCCGCTGCTGCCGCTATGGTTCCGATCGGAAAGCTGCTGCCGACGGCCGACGCCAAGGCTGGCGAAACCATCTTCAAGAAGTGTCAGGCCTGTCATGACGCGACCAAGGGGGGGCCGAACAAAGTCGGTCCGAACCTCTATGGTCTCGTCGATCGCCCTATCGCTTCGCATGAAGGCTTCGCCTATTCGTCCGCTATGAAGGACTTCTCCAAGGGCGGCGCTGAAAAGTGGACTTTCGACCACCTGAACCACTTCCTGATGGCACCGAAGAAGCAGATCCCGGGTACGGCGATGGGCTTTGCCGGTCTGCCGAAGGAACAGGATCGCGCCAACGTGCTGCTTTATCTGCACACCCTGGCCGATACGCCCGCTCCGCTGCCGGATCCGAACGCTCCTGATACGATCACGCAGTAAGCTGATCGCGACATCGGAAATGAGATTGAAGCCCGGCCGCAAGCCGGGCTTTTTCCTTGTCGCGATTTCGCGGATTAGGGCCCGAGCAGGTAGGCCCAGAGCGACACGGAAATGGCACCAAGCGCCGTCGTCATGGTGATCGTCGATGCCGCCAGGCTGTGGCCGACGCCGAAGCGATTGGCGATCAGCCAGGCATTGACGCCTGTCGGCACCGCGGCAATGAGCACGAGCGCGGCCGTCCAGTCCTCGGCGAGGCCGACGATGTGGCTTGCAATCCAGACGCAGAACGGCAGCAGAAGCAGCTTGCAGGCTGAGGTGACGCTGGCGATGCCGAGGTTTCCGGAGACCCCGTATTTCTGCAAGGCCATGCCGAGCGAGATCAGTGCAACCGGTCCCGCAACGCCGGCGATCTGATCGACGATATTCTCGACCGGGGCCGGCATGGTCAGCCCGAGCAAGTGCATCGTGGCGCCGGCCGCAAGACCGATCACCAGCGGGTTGCGAATGAGATTGAGACCGATCTGCTTCAGCAGCCTCAGAATGCTGCGATCGGCGGCACCAGAAATCTTGTGTTCGGCGCGCTCCATGAGGATCGTCCCGACGACCATCATGACAGGCAGATGCACGGCTATCAGGATCGAGAGCGGAACGAGGCCCTTGTCCCCCACCGTTCGCTGCACCAGCGGCAGGCCGACGAAGATGGTGTTGGCGAAAGCCGAGGAGACGCCTGCAAGTACGCCGATGCGCGCATCGCGTCCGAAGAGCCGCGTTGCGGCGATGTGGCCCACTGTCCAAGTGACGGCGACGCCGGAGAAATAGGCGATCCAGAGCCGGAACGGCGATGCACCGTGGAAATCGGCCTCGGCAATGGTGCGGAACAGCAGCATCGGCACGGCGATCTTGAAGACGAAATCGCTCAGCGCATCACCGGTATCGGCGGTCATCAACCCCGCTTTCACGATGAGCCAGCCGATCAGGATCATGATGAAGATGGGAAGAACGTCGAAAACGATTGCTGTCATGCGGGGAGAACTGCCTTGGCGCGGGAGCCAAAGGTCTAACAGCAAACGGCGCGCATTGACAAACCTGTTGGCGCAAACAAACGAAGCGGCAGAAACAAAAAAAGCGGGCAAGGCCCGCTTTTCCGCATCCGGTCTTGCCGGACATCCGGTGTGCGATGCTGCCAGTTCATCCGTGGTCAGCGCCGCTCCGGAACAGTTGAAGGGCATCATCCCTTCTCACCCGGCAACATCCTTGGATGCTCATGCCGGTCTGCTTGAGAGCTTTTCTAGAAATTCACAGTGACAGCCGCATGACGAATTGGCGGCATTTTTGCGAATATTATCAAATGGTCCTGGCACCGGTCATTGCGGGAAGTGCTCGACATGCGTTTCGGCCGTCCGGCCGAAATAGAGAACGCGGCGCCCCAGGAATGAGACGATATAGCCGGCACATCCCATTGCCTTCACGTTCTTGCAGAAGGCACCATAGGAATAGTCCGCGGGATTCGCCTGTGCCCATCGGACCTGCGCGGCAATTCCGGCCTGATCAAATGCGGCCGCCACGCCGCCATCCGACACGCGATTTTCAAGAGTGACGCTTGTTCCATCGGCTAGGAAATACGACGTCGTATTCTGACGGTAATCGACGGTGTAACCCTCGAAGCCAGCCGCCAGAAGCGTTCTGATAATGTCAGGAAAATCCATCGCCTTGTCATAGGCGGCGTTCAGGCACGTTTGGGCAATAGCAGTCCGTTGCGCGTCCATAGCGCCCTCCTCGATAGTATTGGTTGATACACGCGTCTACTCCGTCGCGACGTTCCGCAGACTGCGTTCCGCGACGATATTTCTCAAAAGCCGTTCCATCTCCGCGCGTTCTTCCGGGCTCAGGATCCCGAAGAACTGGATGTCATTTGCATCCGCAAGCTTTGACAGCCGTTCGACGAGCGGTCGCGCCGCGGCCGCGAGAGACAATTTGTGCCCGCGCCGGTCTTCTGGATCGGCACCGCGCTCGACGAGTGCTTTTGCCGTCAGGCGATCGGCAAGCTTGGAAATCGCTCCCTTCGTCATCCCCATCCGCGCGGCAAGCTTCGAGGGCGCAACGGGGCTTGCTCCGTAAAGCACGCGAAGAAACACCCATTCGGCAACCGTAACACCCTCACGCTCGAGCTTTCGCGCGAACTCCTGGGATACGGCATTCGAGACGATCCGCAGCCAATAGCCGAGATGCGAATCGAGATCGGAGATATGATTTTTGCCAGCCATCGAACCATCTTTGTTGACTAGGAAACTAATTTGAATTGGTTTCCTAGTCAACATTATTTCGCAGAAGCGCCGCCGGTTTTTGCCTGGAGGAGCTATTTTTCCTTCCCATCAGCGGAAATTCCGCTAAGACCAAATCCCGGCTATCACTTAATCCGGGACCTCCCATTTCATGACCAAATTCGATGTTCTGACTGTCGGCAACGCCATCGTCGATATCATCGCGCGTTGCGACGACCAGTTCCTCATTGACAACGCGATCACCAAGGCAGCGATGAACCTGATTGATGCCGAGCGCGCCGAGCTGCTTTATTCCCGCATGGGACCGGCTCTGGAAGCATCGGGCGGCAGCGCCGGCAATACGGCGGCGGGTGTCGCCAGCCTTGGCGCCAAGGCCGCCTATTTCGGCAAGGTCGCCGACGACCAGCTTGGCGAGATCTTTGCGCATGATATCCGCGCCCAGGGCGTTCACTATCAGACACAGCCGAAGGGCACCTTTCCGCCGACCGCCCGCTCGATGATCTTCGTTACCGATGACGGCGAGCGCTCGATGAACACCTATCTCGGCGCCTGCGTCGAGCTCGGCCCTGAAGACGTCGAAGCCGACGTCGTCGCCGATGCAAAGGTTACCTATTTCGAAGGCTATCTCTGGGATCCGCCGCGCGCCAAGGAGGCGATCCGCGAATGCGCCCGCATCGCGCACGAGAATGGCCGCGAAGTGTCGATGACGCTCTCCGACAGCTTCTGCGTCGGCCGCTATCGCGCCGAGTTCCTCGACCTGATGCGTTCCGGCACCGTCGACATCGTCTTCGCCAATAAGCAGGAAGCGCTGTCGCTTTATGAGACCGAGGATTTCGAGGAAGCGCTGAACAAGATTGCCAAGGACTGCAAGATCGCCGCGGTGACGATGAGCGAAGACGGCGCAGTGATCCTGAAGGGCAGCGAGCGCTGGTATGTCGATGCGATCAGCATCAACGAGGTGGTCGATACGACGGGCGCCGGCGATCTCTTCGCCTCAGGCTTCCTCTACGGCTACACCCAGGGCCGCACGCTCGAGGATTGCGGCAAGCTCGGCTGCCTGGCCGCCGGCATCGTCATCCAGCAGATCGGACCACGGCCGATGAAGTCGCTTGCCGAGGCCGCCCGCGAGGCGAAGCTTATTTAAAGGCTTCGCCGGGATAGGCACCCCAGATTTCCGGCTGCGCCACCCATCCTTCGGCGCCGTCGGCATCGGCATGGCACCAGTCGCCATTGCATTCGCCGATATGGATCATCACGCCAGGCTCGAGCTTGGCGACGATGGTCGCGGACGACTGCGGCTCGCGGCGCATGTTGACGAAGACCGATTTTCCCTTGCCCTTCATCCACGGCGCGGCCAGCGCCGAGCGCTGGCCCGACAGCAGCGACTGGTTGACCCAGCCCTCGGTGCCGTCGGCATCGCGGATGCGGCGCCAGTTGTCATATTCCTGGATAATCTCCACCGGCAGGCCGGCCTTGAGATACATCCAGGACGCGGCATAATCGGTGCCGGGGCCGATGCGCAGATTGACGCGCTTCGACTTCAGCGTCACGAAGCGCGGCAGCGGCAGGCCGCTCGGGCCCTTGGCCGCTTGCCCATACGCAGATTCGACGGCGCTTGCCGACAGCATCAGACCAACCGCAATAGCAAGGCAGGACTTCAGAGTGATTCCACGCATGGAGGTTTCCGTTCGCTCGAATTCGTAAGCGGGGCTCTACCCGCTCGCTGTCCGGGGCTTCGACATTCGCCGACCACTGCCCGCGAGTTTTGTTTGTCTTCGCGTGCGGGTCTGGTAGAAATTGCCCGAACGTTAAAATTATCCCCCGTCTTGGTTAAAGACATCTGAACAAGGCATGGCCGGCCGCGATGACATCGAAGAAAAAACCGAAGGTCTACATCACCCGGAAGCTGCCTGACGCGGTAGAGACCCGCATGCGCGAGCTCTTCGACGCCGAACTCAACATCGACGATTCGCCGCGTTCCGCGGCCGAGCTCGCCGAGGCGGTGAATAGCGCCGACGTTCTAGTTCCTACGGTGACCGACCGTATCGACGCCGCGCTGATCGAGCAGGCCGGACCGCAGCTAAAGCTGATTTCCAGTTTTTCGAACGGCACCGATCACATCGATGTCGAGGCTGCGGCCCGCAAGGGCATTACCGTGACGAACACGCCAAACGTGCTGACCGAAGACACCGCCGACATGACGATGGCGCTGATCCTCGCGGTGCCGCGGCGCCTCGGCGAAGGTGCGCGCATCCTAACCGACAAGCCAGGGGAATGGGCAGGGTGGTCGCCGACCTGGATGCTCGGACGCCGCATTCACGGCAAGCGGATCGGCATTGTCGGCATGGGCCGGATCGGCACTGCCGTTGCCCGCCGCGCCAAGGCGTTCGGCTTGTCGATCCACTATCACAACCGCAAGCGCGTCAACCCGGCGACCGAGGACGAGCTGGAGGCGACCTATTGGGAGAGCCTCGACCAGATGCTGGCGCGGGTCGATATCGTCTCGGTCAACTGCCCGTCGACACCGGCGACGTTCCATTTGCTGTCGGCCCGGCGGCTCGCCCTGCTGCAGCCAACGGCCTATCTGGTGAACACCGCGCGCGGCGACGTCGTTGATGAAGCGGCGCTGATCAAGTGCCTGCGCGAAGGCCGGATTGCCGGCGCCGGTCTCGACGTGTTCGAGAACGAGCCCGCGGTCAATCCGAAGCTGATCAAGCTCGCCAACGAGGGCAAGGTCGTGCTGCTGCCGCATATGAGCTCAGCGACGATCGAGGGCCGTATCGACATGGGCGACAAGGTGATCATCAACATCCGCGCCTTCATCGACGGCCACCGGCCGCCGAACCGCGTTCTACCCGGCCGTTAAGCCAGGGTCTTGCGCATCTCGACATAGGTGACCCGGTCGTATCCCGGATGGGATTTTTCGGCCGTCCTCGCAAAGCCCCAAGCGCCGAAGATCGCATGGTTGCCGGTGAGTTCGATCCGCGTGTCGAGCCGGATCACCTTCAATCCCCGCTCCTTCGCGACCGCCTCGGCAATCGCGAACAGCTGCCGACCGATGCCTTTTCCCTGATAATCGGGCGCGATCGCCAGCTTGCCGAGATAGAGGCTGTCTTCTTCGGGGCGCAGGAACATGCATCCGGTGAGCCTGTCGCCATCCAGCGCGACGTAGCCGATTTCGGCTGCGGCCTTCGCCTGCAACGCTTCGGGCGTCAGCGAAAGGCCGGAGGACGGCGGATCGATGCGGCCGTTCATATAGGCAAAGGATGAGAGGATGAGGTCGAGCAGTTCGGGCCAGCGGCCGAAGTCTTGATCCAGCCTGATGATATCAGTCATGTCTTCCGCCGCTTGTATCGTATGGTATCGAAACGCGTCGTCAGCGCGTCGTAGAGCAGCAGCCGCCCGATCAGCGGCTCGCCACTGCGGGTGATCAGCTTGATCGCTTCCATAGCCATCAGCGTGCCGATGACGCCGGTCAGCGCACCGACGATGCCGGTTTCGGCACAGGCGGGGATCAACCCGTCCGGCGGGATTTCAGGAAAGAGATCCCGGTAGGCCGGATTGAGCGTACCATCCGCAGCAAGCTCATACGGTTTCAGAACCGTCAGCGATCCATCGAACCGGCCGACGGCACCGGTCACCAGGGGCACCTTCGCCTGTTCGGCGGCATCGGCTGCGGCGTAGCGCGTCTCGAAATTGTCGGACCCGTCGATCAGCAGATCGAAGCCCGAGAGATGACGGCGGGCCGATTCGGAGGAGAAGCGCTCCTCGAAGCGGATGATGTTCACATGCGGATTGAGCCGGGCGATCGCGAAGGCGGCGCTCTCCGTCTTCAACTCGCCGATGGTGCCGGAATCGTGGATGACCTGCCGCTGCAGATTGGAAAGCGAAACACGGTCGTCATCAGCAATGCCAAGCGTGCCCACACCTGCAGCCGCCAGATATTGCAGAACCGGGGCGCCGAGGCCACCGGCGCCAATCACCAGTATCCGGGCGGCCTTGAGCTTCTGCTGACCTGCTCCGCCGATTTCCGGCAGTAGGATATGACGCTGATATCGCGCGACTTCTTCGGGACTGAGCGGTTCCATGGCGGGAATGCTACCATGGCCCGAACCGAAGAGGAAAGCACCGTCCGTCATTCCCCGACATGTCCGTCGGAGACCGTCAGGAATTGCGCCCGCTCGCCGAGGGCGGAGAACATCGAGCGGTCTGTGCCAGTCATGAAGGCCTGCCCGCCGAGCGAATCGATAAGATCGAAGAGAGCCGCACGGCGCCCTTCATCGAGATGCGCGGCGATCTCGTCGAGCAGCAGCACCGGGGCATGCCCCGTCAGATTGGCGACGAGTTTCGCATGGGCGAGGATCAGGCCGACCAGCAGCGCCTTCTGCTCGCCTGTGGAGCAGCGTTCCGCCTCCATCTGCTTCTCGCGGTGGCGGACAAGCAGATCGGCGCGGTGCGGCCCATCCAGCGTGCGCCCGGCGGCGGCATCGCGATAGCGGCTGTCCGCCAGCATCGCCGCATAATCGTCCTCGAGATCGACGGCAGGTCGCGCGAATTGTCCATCCATGAAGCCCGAGAGCGCAAGCGCGGCTGAAGGGAAAGGCGAGGTCTCCCGCGTCTCTTCGATCAGCCGGGTCAACAGACCGAGCATCTCCTGGCGGGCAAGCGCCATGGCGATGCCAAGGCTTGCCATCTGCTGTTCGATGCCGGAGAGCCAGGACGGATCGAACCTGCCTTCGTCGAGCAGCTTGTTGCGGCTGCGCATGGCGCGCTCGAAATCGCTGGCGCGGCGCCCATGGGCGGGATCGAGCGAGAGCACGAGGCGGTCGAGAAAGCGGCGGCGATCGGAGGAGCCACCGGTAAACAGGCCATCCATAGATGGCGTCAGCCACAGTACGCGCAGATGATCGGTGAGCTCATCGGCCGTCTTCGCCGTCGTGCCGTTGATCCGCAACTTGCGCGCCGTATTCTCGTCCGTCGTGTCGGCGCCGGTGCCGATCTCGACGCCACCTTCCATCCCCTCGAGTTCGGCAAAGATCGAGAAGCCGGCAGAGGCGCCGACGCGCGTGACATCGGAATAGGCCGCACGGCGAAGGCCCCGCCCCGGCGACAGGAACGAAACCGCCTCCATCAGATTGGTTTTTCCCGCGCCATTGTCACCCGTCAGCACAACATGGCGGCCGTCCATATCAAGCGACACCGCCGCATAATTGCGGAAGTCCGTCAGCTTGAGGCGGGAGAGAAAGACCTTGTGAGGCATCGTTTGTCCGGATTCGTGTTCCGGGCAGAGCTAAGCCGAACCGGCAGGCATGGCAAGGCTAAGGCACAAACGAATGGTGCAGGCCGCGATCTGCCTCATATACTCTGCTTGTAGCACAATCCCGGGAATGACGAAGCCCGGCCTTCCAGCCGGGCTCGTTGTTACCAATCGTATTCTCTAGCGCTCAGTGGCCTCCGGACTTGCCGCCGCCAGATCTGTGGCTGTCATCGCGGCCTTCCTGGTGGCCGCCATCTCCGTGGCTTCCGGAATGATCATTGCCGGATTTGTCATCGCCACGGTGGTTATCGCCGGGTCTGCTGCCACCGGAACGGTTGTCTCCAGGCTTGTCACCGGAGTGGCCGTTCCCGGGCTTGCCACCACCATGGTTGCCGCCGCCGGAATGGCCACCACCGTGCCTGTCGCCACCAGACTTATTGCCGCCAGGCTGTCCACCACTGGAGTGGTCGCCGCCAGGTCTGCCGCCGCCGGAATTGTGGTCGCCGGGTTTACCACCGTCAGATTTGTGGCCGCCAGACTTGCCGCCGTCCTTTCTGTCACCATGGCCGCCCCAGGACTTACCCGGATCACGGCCATGCTTTCCATCACCGGAATGGCCGCTGTCCTTGCTCCCGTTACCAGCATGCCCACCATGATGGTGATCGCCTTTGCCGGATCCCTGACCACCGCTGCCAGAACCATGACCGCCGTTACCTGGACCATGACCACCGTTGCCGGGGTCGTGACCACCGTCACCAGGACCATGGCCACCGTCGCCGGGTCCAGTTCCGCCGTTGCCGGATCCAGTTCCGCCACTACCCGGGTCACCACCACTCCCCGGACTGCCACCGGAACCGGCGCTCGATGCCGATACCTGCGGAGCGCCGCCGGTTCCTCCGGCATCATCGTTAGAGCCTTGGTAGTTATCCGCTGGAATCGCGGCCGTCGGGCGGCAGAGGCGGGCTTCGAGGGTTCCCGGCTTAACGAGACGACAGTCGATGCGCAGAGGAAGAGGTGCAGAGAATGCGAGACTGCTGGAGGCCATGAGATAGGCGATGGCCACGCCGTATTTCGCTGCTGTTCTTAACATGGGGCAACTCCCTAGTTAACAAAACGCTAACGAAATAGATTTTATATTAGCTATGCATTACTCCCAGCTATGAACGTTGCCATCCCCATTACATCTTAATCCATAGCCAACTTCCTATTCATAAGGTCTAGCTTAAAGGGACTAGCACTTTTGAAGGATTGGATAAGAGGCACTACGCCCCTTCATCGGCGGCCCGCTGGATTGATTTTTCTATCGTAAATCAGTGCCTTGCCGGAACACTCCACGTAGACGAGCATGGTCTGCCGCCGTGGTTCGCGGGGTCGCGGTAGTCACGTCAGAGCCGACGATGACGCAGCGCGATAGCCTGAAGTGGATCGATCACATCAAAGCACGCATTTGCCTGATGTAACCGGGTGAATTTCGGAGGTTTGCGCTTTGGCTTTAAGCTCACGAGACGTCAAAGACCGCGGGAGAGCCTGATAGACAACCTAGATCTTGGGAAAATTTGGTGGAGCTAAGCGGGATCGAACCGCTGACCTCTTGCATGCCATGCAAGCGCTCTCCCAGCTGAGCTATAGCCCCATCAGGGTGGTCCGGTATTTCTTCCGGTCCTGGGATCCTCCGATGCGGGCTAACCCGGCGGAGTGGCGGCTTATTACTTGCGGTTTTCGCAGATGGCAAGCCTAAAAAAACGGCCCGGAGATTTTTTGTCGTCCGGGCCGTGATTTCTGTCGTATCAGACTTCGTCTTCGTCGCCGGTAACGCCGATGATGTCGCTCATGTCGTCATCTTCATCGTCTTCGTCGGCTTCGAGGAAGGTATCGTCGTCGTCATCGCCTTCGATCTCGACGTCGTCATCGCCCATGTCAGGAATGTCGTCGCCGCTCGCGCCTTCATCGGCGTCCTCGAGCGAGACGAGTTCGACTTCCGTGCTCTCGGTATCGACTTCCTGCACGTCGTCGTCTTCGCTTGCCGCCTCAGCGGCTGCTGCAGCCGAGGTTTCCTGGAAGAAGGATAGGGGATAGGATTTGCCGGTGTACGGAGAAACGATCGGATCCCGGTTCAGATCGTAGAACTTCTTGCCGGTTTCCGGATCGGTACGCTTGGTTCCAAGTTCCGTTTTCGCCACTATAAGCCTCGTGAGAATGGCCGAATACATTCGGCTGTGCCGTGTAAACCGGCGTTCTTTTCGGAATTTATAAGCCGGTCCCCATAATCGTTGCGGCCAATGATGTCAAAGCGAAACTTCGTATCGCAAGATGACCGGCAAATAACATTGTGTTAGGAAGCGCCGAAGACACAGAAACCGGCGAGAAACCAATGTATCAGCCGCCTCACTTCCGGGAAGACGATCTGGCGACCCAGCACCAGCTGATCCGCGCCCATCCACTCGGACTGCTGATCACCGCCGGAGCGAGCGGATTGGTCGCCAATCCTGTCCCTTTCCATCTCGATGCCGCGGCGTCAGAAAAAGGGACGTTGCGGCTGCATCTGGCGAAAGCCAACGGCCAATGGCGCGACATCCAGGACGGAGCACCCATTCTTGCCGTCTTCCAGGGCGCCAACTCCTATGTGACGCCGTCCTGGTACAAGACCAAGCAGGAAACCGGCAAGGTCGTGCCGACCTGGAACTATGCGATCGTTCAGGCGCGCGGCAGCGCCCGGGTGATCGACGATGCGGACTGGCTGCGGTCGCAGATCAACGCGCTCACTGGCCAGCATGAGGGCAACCGCGAGAAGCCATGGGCGGTGGACGATGCGCCCGACGATTTCATCCGGGCGCAGATGAAGGGCATCATCGGCATCGAAATCGAGATATCGGCGCTTGAAGGCAAATGGAAGGTCAGTCAGAACCGCCCCGTTGCCGACCGCGAAGGCGTTGCTGCAGGATTGGGCGCGGCAAGCGGCCAGGAAGACATGATCGAGCTCGTCAAACGCTATGGCGGGCTGGAAGGAAACCATTGAAAACGACATTCACGATTGCCATCGACGGCCCGGCAGCGGCCGGCAAGGGTACGCTTTCGCGCCGGATCGCCGATGAATACGGCTTCCACCACCTGGATACGGGATTGACCTACCGGGCAACCGCCAAGGCGCTCATCGATGCCGCCCTGCCGCTCGATGACGAGGCGGTGGCCGAAAAGATCGCCCGCGAGGTTGAACTCGCCGGGCTCGATCGCGATATACTTTCGAAGCATGAGATCGGCGAAGCCGCCTCGAAGATTGCCGTGATGCCTGCGGTTCGCCGCGCACTTGTAGAAGCGCAGCAGCGCTTTGCCGGAATGGCGCCGGGAACGGTGCTCGACGGCCGCGACATCGGTACCGTGGTCTGTCCGGATGCCCCGGTGAAACTCTATGTGACGGCTTCGCCCGAGGTGCGCGCGAGGCGGCGCTACGACGAAATCACGGCGAAAGGAACGGCTGCCGATTTCGAGGCAATTTTCGAGGATGTGAAGCGGCGCGACGAACGCGACATGGGACGGGCCGACAGCCCTTTGAAACCAGCCGATGACGCGCACTTGCTTGATACGTCGGAAATGAGTATAGAGGCCGCGTTTCAAGCCGCAAAGTCGATCATCGATGCGGCCTTGAGCCGAAATAACTGAAATTCGAGCGGTCCGTTGGCGCCTTGCGCGGCGGGACGCTTTTTAAAAGCCTGAAATTCCGTCCAAGCGCCGGATTGCTTCCCTTAAGGAGGCGGACTGGGTTCAGGCCTGTTCAACACGAACCAACCGGCGCATACGTGGGCCTTGCAGCTATCGAAGGCCACGCAGGAGATTTTATGTCAGTAGCTACTCCCTCTCGCGAAGATTTCGCGGCCCTTCTCGAAGAGTCTTTTGCCAAGAACGATCTGGCCGAAGGCTATGTCACCAAGGGCATCGTCACCGGCATCGAAAAGGATGTCGCCGTTGTTGACGTCGGCCTGAAGGTCGAAGGCCGCATCGCGCTCAAGGAATTCGGCGCACGCGCCAAGGACGGTTCGCTGAAGGTCGGCGACGAAGTCGAAGTTTACGTCGAGCGCATCGAAAACGCCCTTGGCGAAGCTGTTCTGTCGCGCGAGAAGGCTCGCCGCGAAGAAAGCTGGATCAAGCTCGAAGCCAAGTTCGAAGCTGGCGAGCGCGTCGAAGGCGTGATCTTCAACCAGGTCAAGGGCGGCTTCACGGTCGATCTCGACGGTGCGATCGCCTTCCTGCCGCGTTCTCAGGTCGACATCCGCCCGATCCGCGACGTTTCCCCGCTGATGCACAACCCGCAGCCCTTCGAAATCCTCAAGATGGACAAGCGCCGCGGCAACATCGTGGTTTCGCGCCGTACGGTTCTGGAAGAATCCCGTGCCGAGCAGCGTTCTGAAATCGTTCAGAACCTCGAAGAAGGCCAGGTTGTTGACGGCGTCGTCAAGAACATCACCGATTACGGTGCGTTCGTTGACCTCGGCGGCATCGACGGCCTGCTGCACGTTACCGACATGGCATGGCGCCGCGTCAACCATCCGTCGGAAATCCTGAACATCGGCCAGCAGGTCAAGGTTCAGATCATCCGCATCAACCAGGAAACCCACCGCATCTCGCTCGGCATGAAGCAGCTCGAGTCCGATCCGTGGGATGGCATCCAGGCGAAGTATCCGGAAGGCAAGAAGATCTCCGGTACCGTCACGAACATCACCGACTACGGTGCGTTCGTCGAACTGGAGCCGGGCATCGAAGGCCTGATCCACATCTCGGAAATGTCCTGGACCAAGAAGAACGTACACCCCGGCAAGATTCTATCCACGAGCCAGGAAGTCGAAGTCGTCGTTCTCGAAGTCGATCCGTCCAAGCGCCGTATCTCGCTCGGCCTCAAGCAGACGCTGGAAAATCCGTGGGCAGCATTCGCCCGCAACAACCCGGCTGGCACTGAAGTCGAAGGCGAAGTCAAGAACAAGACCGAATTCGGCCTGTTCATCGGCCTCGACGGCGACGTTGACGGCATGGTGCACCTTTCTGACCTCGACTGGAACCGTCCGGGCGAGCAGGTCATCGAAGAGTTCAACAAGGGCGATGTCGTCAAGGCTGTCGTTCTCGATGTTGACGTCGAAAAGGAACGCATCTCGCTCGGCATCAAGCAGCTCGGCAAGGATGCAGTCGGCGACGCCGCTGCCTCTGGCGACCTGCGCAAGAATGCAGTCGTTTCCTGCGAAATCACCGCAGTCAACGATGGCGGCATCGAAGTGAAGCTCGTCGAACACGAAGACATCACCTCGTTCATCCGCCGTGCAGATCTCGCACGCGACCGCGACGACCAGCGTCCGGAACGCTTCTCGGTTGGCCAGGTTGTTGACGCCCGCGTCACCAACTTCTCCAAGAAGGACCGCAAGATCATGCTGTCCATCAAGGCTCTGGAAATCGCAGAAGAGAAGGAAGCCGTCGCTCAGTTCGGTTCGTCCGACTCCGGCGCTTCGCTCGGCGACATCCTGGGCGCGGCTCTGAAGAACCGCGGCGAGTAATCGCTTCAAGCATTGAAACAAAGAACCCGCCGGAGCGATCCGGCGGGTTTTTCTTTGACCTGAATTTTGGAAGTGCCGTTATTCCCAGCCGACCATGCGCTGATAGAGCGCGAAAACCGGATCGGCGACCGGAGGCTCTTCGTGGCGCGCTTCGATCTCGGGAAGATCGGCGGGCACCCTGCCCTGCGGACGCTGCTCCTGCTGAGAGGCCGATTGCTGCTCCTCGCCAGACTGCGCATCCTGCTCTTCTTCGCCCGCACTGCCTTCATAGTCGCTGCGATGCATCTGGCCATCGCGGCGTTCGGCGCCATCCTTGGCGAATTGATAGGGCTGAGCGATATAGCCGACGCCGTCGGGTGAGCGCAGCAGACCGGCTTTCTGAACCATCTCGGCAAGATCGGCCGGTAGGATCTGCGGCTGGGCGACGATCTCCTTCTGCTGGCGAGCGAGCTGGGCCGGATCGGCTGCAGGCGCTGCGCGTGCCGCTTCCGCCGGCGCGGCTTTGGCGCTCGCCATCTGGTCCGGACCATCCATCGCTTCGCTGATGTCATCACTCGCCGGCTGATCGAGCGCTGCTTCGATATCCTCAGGTGCGTCCGCCAGGACCTCGAGAAGCGTTGCGGTCTCCTGTTCGTTGATGATGGCGACCAGCAGTTCGGATGCTTCCTCGGTGATCGACGCGAGAACAGCAGGCCAGATCTTCGGAATATCGGGTTCGGCGCGCTCCCTGGCGAGCGGCGCGTGTGGCGCTTCGGCTTCCTCAAGCACCTGCGGCGCATCAGGCGCCATCGCTTCCGTTTCCGGTTGCTCCGGGTCTTCCGATGCGGCAGCCTGCGCCAATTCGTTGGCGGCCAGCGGCTCTTCGGCAATCTCTTCGATCTCGTCAACCGGTAGATCGGACAAACCGGCAAGCGGAGAAGGCTGGGCCGCAACTGCTGCCGGTCTGGCTTGCGCCTGCGGTCGCGCTTCATGCGCTGCATCGGTCCCTGATTTCGGAGCCGGCAGAACGCTGTCTTCGTGCAGTGCGATGTCAGGTCGTGGTTCTGCCCGAAGCGGTGAAGCATCGTTCTGGCGATACGAACGAACGACCGCGCGAGCCACCAGATCGCGATCCTTGTAGCGGACGGTCTCCAGATAGGCGACGACCCGGGCGGCTTCCGGCCCTGCAGGATTCTTCAGTGCTTCGGCGATCAGGCGCAGCGGCAGCGTGTGGCCATCGGCGGCGAGCTGCGTTTCGATCTCGTTGATGCGGGTTGCAGGCAGCTTCTGGATGACATCGGCAAGGCGGGACGCGAAGGTAAGATTGGTTTCGCCATCCTGACGCGGCAGCGGCAGGGCCACGGATGCTGCATTGATGGCATCGAGCAGCGCGTCGAACATGCGTTCGCGGGCTGCCGCCAAGAGGAGGTTAAGCTTTCCGGCAATTGCCGAATTCAGATCGGAGCCTTCGACCGCCTGAACGGGCGCCGGGGCAACGATCGACCGGGCAAGTCCGCTAGCGACAATCGCCGCAGCCTGTCCGTTGGAAGAAAGACTCGTATTTGACGCTGCACGAACCGGAGTCAACATGGCATGCTCCTACTTTCGCAAGTGACAATCGAAGCAGATCACACGAGGGTCGCGCTCATCGGACCCCTCGCATTCTTCCGCAGATCCTCCCGTCCGCATGGCGCGTCATCGCACCGACGAATGCTTAAAAATTGATGATGATTCTACCGAATGGCCGTTAATGAAAAACTAACGGCCGGACAGGATGCCAATCCCGCCCGGCCGTCTCATGGCTCTCAAAGATCGCGTTGCTCAGCTGTGGGCGAAAATATCGGTCTCTTCCCAGCCGAGAAGATCAAGCTTGGCGCGGGTGGGCAGGAACGCGAAGCAGGCGGTGGCGTGGTCGAATCGGCCATCGCGCAGCAGGCGCTCGGTCAGCTTGTCGCGCAGCGCATGGAGATGGAGCACGTCGGACGCTGCATATTCGAGCTGGGCCTGCGAGAGCGTTGCCGCCGCCCAATCCGAGGATTGCTGCGTTTTGGAGATATCGACCTCCAGCATCTCTTTCAGATTGTCCTTCAGGCCGTGGCGATCCGTATAGGTGCGCGACAGGCGCGAGGCGATCTTGGTGCAGAAGACAGGTGTCGTGGTCACGCCGAAGGTGTGGAACAACACGGCGATATCGAAGCGGCCGTAGTGGAAAATCTTCTGGCGCGCCGGATCGGCCAGCATCATCGTCAGGTTCGGCGCTTCCTTCTGGCCGGAGGCGATACGGATGACGTCGGCCGTGCCGTCGCCCGGCGACAACTGGACGACACAAAGACGGTCGCGGCGCGGAACGAGACCCAGCGTCTCGGTATCGATCGCGATTGCGCCCTTGTAGCGCGCGGCATCCGCCGCGGAGATATCGCCTTCATGATAACGGATGGTGGCGGCCATGGCTCTTCTTTTACCTCGCGTGTTTCTTCCGGCGCTATAGCGCAAAGGCGCTGGCGGCGATACGGCTTTCGACCTCAGAAGGTTGGCGGCGTATTGATCCAAAGCAGCACCGTCTCGCCGTCGTGGCGGTTGCGCCAGGAATGATAGCGGCGGCTTTCGAAATAAAGCGAGTCTCCAGGGCCGAGATCGAAGAACTGGTCGGAATCGAGCACCAGCTCCAGACGACCCGACAGGACATGCATGAATTCCTCGCCCTCATGCCGGTAGGCGCCTTCGCTGGTGGCGCCGGGCGCCAGCACGAAACGGTGGCAATCCATCATCCGCCGCCCTTCGGCCAGCAGCTGCACGGTCACGCCCGGTGTGGTTTCCGGCCAGGTGCGCCATTCGCCGGAGCGGACGACCGCCGTGGCATCATCGGCTTCTTCGCCCGAGAGGCGCGAAACGGTGGTGCCGTAATATTCGGCGAGATCATGTAGGGTCTTGAAGCTGACGCCCTGCGACGTGCGCTCCAGCGTCGATAGCGTCGATGACGTGATGCCCATCTCGCCAGCGACCTGATCCAGCGTCTTGCCGGCGGCATGGCGAAGGCTGCGGAGCCGGCGGCCGATATCGGACGCGCCGGCTGTCTCGCCATTGTCGCCGGAGGGCTCTTCGCTTTCCAGCGCCTCGCGGATCGCGGCCGGGTTTAGGCCACGCTCGACACGATACCAGGAAATCTTCTTCAACCGCGCGACGTCATCGGCGCTGTATTGCCGGTGGCCGGTTTCCGAACGATCAGGCACAAGCAGGCCCTGGCTTTCCCAAAGCCGTACGGTGGAGGCGGAAATTCCCGCCAGCCGCGCTGCCTCGGCGACCTTGTAGCGCACCGGCCCGTTACTGTTCATTCGCCAATAAATCCCTGATTCCGTGGTGCTTTATGCATCCTGCCGCGACAGAATCTCTGGTCGTGAGCATCCATCAAAAGGCGTGATGTTTGAAGCAAAAAATGCCGCTTGATTTCTTGCAGGAAAAATGTAGGACTTTTCTATATATCTTGCAGAACTTATGCAAGATAATTCCCAATCCCTTTGAGCGCAGGAGCGCATAGATGAACGCGACCACCCTTACGGACCGGAAGAATGCCGCAATTTCCCGCGGCGTCGGCATGACGACACAAATCTACGCCGACCGCGCAGAGAATGCCGAAATCTGGGACAAGGAGGGCCGCCGCTACATCGATTTCGCCGCTGGCATCGCGGTTCTGAACACCGGCCACCGCCATCCGCGCGTCATCGCTGCCGTCAAGGACCAGCTCGACCATTTCACCCACACCTGCCACCAGGTCGTGCCCTACGAAACCTATGTGCATCTTGCCGAACGCCTGAACGAGCTGGCGCCCGGCAACTTCGCCAAGAAGACGATCTTCGTCACCACGGGTGCGGAAGCCGTAGAGAATGCCGTGAAGATCGCCCGCTCCGCGACCGGCCGTTCCGCCGTCATCGCCTTCGGCGGCGGCTTCCATGGCCGTACCTTCATGGGCATGGCCCTGACCGGCAAGGTCGTGCCTTACAAGGTCGGCTTCGGCGCGATGCCTGGCGATGTCTTCCACGTGCCCTTCCCGGTCGAGCTGCATGGCGTCAGCGCCGAGCAGTCGCTCGCAGCCTTGAAGAAGCTGTTTGCTGCCGATGTCGATCCGCAGCGTGTTGCCGCCATCATCATCGAGCCCGTGCAGGGCGAAGGCGGTTTCTATGCGGCACCTGTCGCCTTCCTGAAGGCGCTGCGCGAACTTTGCGACCAGCACGGCATCCTGCTGATTGCCGACGAAGTGCAGACCGGATTTGCCCGTACCGGCAAGATGTTTGCGATGGATCACCATGAGGTCGCCCCTGACCTAATGACCATGGCGAAGAGCCTCGCGGGCGGCTTCCCGCTCGCCGCCGTCACCGGCCGCGCCGAGATCATGGATGCGCCCGGCCCCGGCGGCCTCGGCGGCACATATGGCGGCAATCCGCTCGGTATCGCCGCCGCTCATGCCGTTCTGGATGTCATCAAGGACGAAGACCTCTGCAACCGCGCCAACCAGCTGGGCGGCCGCCTGAAGCAGCGTCTGGAATCGCTGCGCGACAAGGTGCCGGAGATTGTCGATATCCGCGGCCCGGGCTTCATGAACGCCGTCGAATTCAACGACAAGACCACCAAGCTGCCGAGCGCCGAATTCGCCAACAAGGTGCGCCTGATCGCGCTGGAGAAGGGTCTCATTCTTTTGACCTGCGGCGTGCACGGAAACGTCATCCGCTTCCTTGCCCCGATCACCATTCAGGACAATATCTTCGGCGAAGCGCTCGATATCCTCGAAGCCTCCATTCTTGAAGCAAGCGCGGGCAAGTAACCGCCTTCGGAGTAAATGACATGGCATTCACGACCGCACTGACCAAACACGTTCCCTTCTCCTCGCCATTCCTGCGCGACGCAGGTTTCATCAACGGCGAATGGACGAAGGGCGGCGCAACGAAAACCTTCGACGTTCTGAACCCGTCCACCGGCGAAGTTCTGGCCTCGCTGCCTGATATGGGCGCTGCAGACACCCGCAAGGCGATTGACGCAGCCTATGCAGCCCAGCCAGCCTGGGCGGCAAAACCCGCCAAGGACCGCAGCGCCATCCTGCGCAAGTGGTTCGACCTGATGGTCGCCAATGCCGACGAGCTGGCGGCGATCCTGACAGCCGAAATGGGCAAGCCATTTGCGGAAGCGCGCGGCGAAATCCTCTACGCTGCCGCTTACATCGAATGGTATGCGGAAGAAGCCAAGCGCATCTACGGCGAAACCATTCCGGCACCGTCGAACGACAAGCGGATGATCGTCATCAAGCAGCCGGTCGGCGTCGTCGGCACGATCACGCCCTGGAACTTCCCGGCAGCGATGATCACCCGCAAGATCGCGCCGGCGCTTGCCGTTGGCTGCACCGTCGTTTCGAAGCCGGCCGAGCAGACGCCGCTGTCGGCCATCGCGCTTGCGGTTCTCGCCGAACAGGCCGGTGTTCCCGCCGGTGTCTTCAACGTCATCGTCGGCGAAGACGGCCCCGCGATCGGCAAGGAGCTCTGCGGCAACGACAAGGTGCGCAAGATCAGCTTCACCGGCTCGACCGAAGTCGGCCGCATCCTGATGCGCCAGTGCTCCGATCAGATCAAGAAGGTCAGCCTCGAGCTCGGCGGCAACGCACCCTTCATCGTCTTTGATGATGCGGATCTCGATGCAGCCGTCGAAGGTGCGATCGCCTCGAAGTATCGCAATGCCGGCCAGACCTGCGTCTGCGCCAACCGCCTCTACGTGCAGTCTGGCGTCTACGATGCCTTCGCGGCCAAGCTGGCCGCCAAGGTTGAAGCCATGTCTGTTGGCGACGGCTTCACGTCGGGCGTCACCATTGGGCCGCTGATCGACGAACAGGGCCTCGCCAAGGTCGAGGACCATGTCAGCGACGCGGTCTCCAAGGGTGCCAAGGTGCTGACCGGCGGCAAGCGTATTGAAGGTGCCGGCACCTTCTTCACGCCGACCGTACTCACGGGCGTTGCCAAGGGCATGAAGGTCGCCAGGGAAGAGACCTTCGGCCCCGTCGCGCCGCTCTTCCGCTTTGACACCGTTGAAGAAGTCATCCAGCAGGCCAATGACACCGAGTTCGGCCTCGCCGCCTATTTCTTCGCGGGCGACCTGAAGAAGGTCTGGAAGGTTGCGGAAGCGCTGGAATACGGCATGGTTGGCATCAATACCGGCCTGATGTCGACGGAAACCGCGCCCTTCGGCGGTATCAAGCAATCCGGCAACGGCCGCGAAGGCTCGCGCCATGGCGCCGATGATTACCTCGAGATGAAATATCTCTGCATCGGCAATCTCTAAAATCGAAAGGGCGCCTCCGGGCGCCCTTTTCATTTCGGCATTCAATAATGCGGCGGCCTTGTCACCGCCGGCGCTTCCAGCGATTGCTCTTCGAGCGACAGGAAGCGTTCCGTCAAACGGTCCAGTTTCGCCCGGGTCTGTTCGACCACTTTCCATTGCTCGGCAAGCTGATCCGAAAGCTCTTCGATGATCTTTGCCTGATGGGCCAAGGCTTCTTCAAGCTGGGTAATGCGGCTGATGTCTTCGGCCATGGTTGTTCTCCACCGGTTTGCTGCTCTTCCAAAACCTATAGCGGCGGCGGCGTCAATGGGGCGCCCGGCATCGATTCCTAAAGTGAACTCATTGGTTACTAATGGGCCTTGCCGTGTCTTTGATCGTGGAGTAGGCCCTAACCCATCAGGGAGGAAATCTTATGGATTCACGAAACGGCTTTCTTCACCAGGACCGGCTTTTTCCGGCCGATCCGGCAACCCGCAGCATCGCGCGCGACCTCTACGAGACCGTCGCCGGTTTGCCGATCGTCAGCCCGCACGGGCATACCGAGCCCTCGTGGTTTGCTGACGACAAGCCCTTTGAAGATGCCGCCTCGCTGCTCGTCATCCCTGACCATTACCTGTTCCGCATGCTGCACAGCACCGGCACCAAGCTCGATGAACTGGGCGTCCCCCGACTTGATGGCAAGCCTGTCGCCAAGGGCCGTGACATCTGGCGCGCTTTCGCTGCCAAATATCATCTCTTCCGCGGCACGCCGTCCAGCCTGTGGGTCGATCATGCGATGTCTGCCGTGCTCGGCTGTACCGAACCGCTGACGCCTGAGAATGCCGACACGCTCTACGATCATATCAACGATCAGCTTGCCAAGCCCGAGTTCCACCCGCGTGCCCTGCACCAGCGCTTCGGCATCGAGACGATCGCCACGACGGAAGGCGCGCTGGATCCGCTGGTCCATCACCAGAAGATGCAGAAGGATGGCTGGATCGGTAAGGTTCGTACGACATACCGCCCTGACAGCGTTACCGATCCTGACGCTGTCGGCTTCCGCGACAATCTCATCAAGTTCGGTGAGATCACCGGCTCTGACGTCACCAAATGGGACGGCATGATCGACGCGCATCGCAAGCGCCGCGCCTATTTCCGCCAGTTCGGCGCCACAGCGACCGACCACGGCGTGCCGACCGCATTCACCGCGGATCTCTCGGCCACCGAGCGGCAAGCGCTTCTCGACAAGGCACTGAAGGGTCCACTTTCGGCTGCCGATGCCGAGCTGTTCCGTGGTCAGATGATGACCGAGATGGCCGGGCTTTCGGCCGAAGACGGCATGGTCATGCAGATCCACGCGGGCTCGCGCCGCAACACCGACAGCGGTCTCTTTGCGACCCGCGGTCCGAACATGGGCGCCGATATCCCGACCCGGACTGACTGGATCGGCGGGCTCAATGCGCTGCTGTCCAAGTACGGCCATTCGCAGGGCCTTCGCATCCTGCTCTTCACGCTCGACGAGACGACCTATTCGCGCGAGCTGGCGCCGATGGCCGGACATTGGGAATGCCTGATGATTGGGCCACCCTGGTGGTTCCACGACAGCCCGAATGGCATTCGCCGCTATCTCGACCAGGTCGTCGAGACTGCGGGTTTTGCCAATCTGGCCGGCTTCAACGACGATACCCGCGCCTTGCTCTCGATCCCCGCCCGCCACGACGTCTGGCGCCGCGAGGTTTGCGGCTTCCTGGCGCAGCTTGCCGCCGAGCACCGCATCTCCCGGAAGGATGCGGCGATCGTCGCGCGCGAACTCTCCTATGACAACGCGAAGAAGGCCTACAAGCTGTGAGCAATCGACTGAAGGACCTGAACGGCCTGGCGCCGACCGCAAAGCTTCCCGCCTATGACCGCAGCACGCTGAAGGCGGGCATCCTGCATCTCGGCCCCGGCGCCTTTTTCCGTGCCCATTTCGCGCCGTTTACGGATGCGGCGCTGGCCGCTGAAGGCGGCGACTGGGGCATCGAGGTGGCGAGCCTGCGAACACCTGATGTTGCCGATAATCTGAATGCCCAGAACGGCCTCTACACCGTGCTGATCCGCGACACGTCAGGCACGACGGCTGAGGTGATCGGCCCGATCCTGAAGGCGCATGTGGCGCCGCGCGATCCGTCGCTGCTCTTGTCGCGTCTCGAAGACCCGGCGATCCGCATCGTCAGCCTGACGGTGACGGAAAAAGCCTATGGCCTCGACGTGCGTACCGGCGGACTTGATCTTACGCATCCGGATGTTGCCGCCGATCTTGCCGACCGGCACGCGCCGCGCGGCGTCGTCGGCTATCTGGTCGAAGGCTTTGCCCGCCGCCGCAACAAGGGTATCGCCCCTTTCACACCGCTCAGCTGCGACAATCTGCCGAGCAACGGTGCGGTGCTGAAGCGCCTCGTGCTCGATTTCGCCGGCCGCGTCGATCCGGAGCTTCGCGCCTGGATCGAAACCAACGTCCCCTTCCCCTCGACCATGGTCGACCGCATCACGCCCGCCAGCACCGACGCCACCTATGCGGACGCCGAGCGGCTGACCGGGCGCCAGGATCTGGCCGCCATCGAGACGGAGCCCTTCACCCAATGGGTGATCGAAGACCATTTCGCCAACGGCCGCCCGGCATGGGACAAGGCCGGCGTGCTGATGGTCGATGAAGTCTCGGCCTACGAGAAGATGAAGCTGCGCATGCTCAACGGCGCGCATTCGCTGCTCGCCTATCTCGGCTATATAGGCGGCTATGAATATATCCGCGATGTCATGGACGACGAGGGATTGGCAGCTCTTGCCCGACGCCAGATGAATGCTGCGGCCGAGACGCTCGATCCGGTCCCCGGCATCGATCTCGACCATTATGCCGACGAACTGATAGCGCGCTTTGCAAACAAGGCGATCGCCCACCGTACCTACCAGATCGCCATGGACGGAACGCAGAAGCTGCCGCAGCGCCTGCTGGAGCCGGCAACCGAAGCACTGGCCCACGGCAGCAAGGCCGAGACCTACGCCATCGCCGTCGCTGCATGGATGCGCTATGCCATCGGCGTCGACCGCAACGGCAAGGCCTACGAGTTGCGTGATCCCCGTGCGGAGGAGATTGCGGCGCTGCTCGCTGATATCCCACGCAACGGTGGGGCCGTTTCGGCGGCGTTGTTCAAGCTGCCGGGGCTGTTCCCGAAGGCATTGACGGACAATGTTGGCTGGACCGAGGATGTGGCGAACAAGCTGGATATTCTGATCCAGGATAACAGGCTGCCGTTGTATTGAGGCGGTCTGGCAAGGCCGATACCGTCCGCCACCCTCATCCCTGTGCTCGTCACAGGGATCCAGCGGCCCAAGTCCTTGGGCCGAGAAGACTCTTAATTCCTCGTTGATTCGTTCACGGCGCAGAAGCGCCGTGGCTGGATTCCTGTGACAAGCACAGGAATGAGGGAAGCAGAGGTGCGCCTACCCCTTCACCCTCTTCATCTCCGGGTCATACAACGGCTTCAGCAACACCGAGCACGGCACCCGCTCGCGGGCGACATCGAGCTCGTACTTGCCCGACAGCACAAAATCCTCCGTCACACCGTCGACGTTGCGGACGTAGCCGTAGCCAATCGCCTTGCCGAGCGTGTAGCCGTAGCCGCCGCTCGACAACCATCCGACGCGCTTTCCATCGCGATAGATGGTTTCGCGGCCGAGCAGGACGACATCAGGATCATCGGGCACGAAGCAGGCGAGCATCTTCTTGACGCCGCCTGTCAATTGACGCTCCACGGCCTCGCGGCCGCGGAAGGGGATGTTCTTCTTGGTCTTCACGGCCCAGGCAAGCCCGGCTTCGACCGGCGTATGGTCGGGGCCGATATCCGATCCCCAGGCGCGATAGCCCTTTTCCAGGCGGCAGCTTTCGATGGCGCGGTAGCCGGCGTTGATGAGACCGAGGCCGTTTCCGGCGGCCATCAACGCATCATAGACGGTCGTTGCATACTCGACCGGCACATGCAGCTCGTAACCGAGCTCACCGACATAGGTGATGCGCAGTGCCCTGACCGGGCAGCCTGCGATGCCGACGGTCTTGACGCGGCCGAAGGGGAAGGCGGCGTTCGAGACATCCGATGAGGTGACCTTCTCCAGCACGGCGCGGGCTTTCGGGCCCATCAGCGACAGAACCGAATAGGCGGAGGTGACATCGACCAGCTCGGCCTGCATGCCGTCAGGAATATTGCGGGCTATCCAGTCGAAGTCGTGGGTCGCAAATCCCGTGCCGGTGACGATGTAATATTCGTTCTCGGCGATGCGGGCGACGGTGAGATCGCATTCGATACCGCCCTTGTCGTTCAGCATCTGGGTATAGACAAGCGAGCCTACAGGCTTTGCCACGTCGTTCGAAGCGATCCAGCCGAGCGCTGCTTCGGCATCGCGGCCCTTCAGCACGAACTTGGCGAAGGAGGTCTGGTCGAAGATGACGGCCGCCTCACGCACGGCCTTGTGCTCGCGGCCAACGGCATCGAACCAGTTCTGCCTGTTGTAGCTGTAGATATCCTTCGGCTCCTCGTTGGCGAAGAGATCGGCGAACCAGTTCGGCCGCTCCCAGCCGAGTTTCTCGCCGAAGCAGGCGCCCTGCGCCTTCAGGCGATCGTAGAGCGGCGACTTGCGACAGGGGCGACCGCTCGAATGCTCTTCGAAGGGGAAGGCCAGCGTATAATGCTTGCCGTAGGCCTCCAGGGTGCGGGTGCGGACCCAGTCGGTGTCGAAATGCGGGCGGCCGAAGCGGCGGATATCGACCGGCCAGAGATCGTAGGGCGGCTCTCCCTTCGCCACCCATTCGGCCAGCGCCATGCCGGCACCGCCGCCGGACGCGATGCCGAAGGCGTTGAAGCCGGCACCGACGAAGAAGTTCTTCAGCTCCGGCGCTTCGCCGAGGATAAAGTTGCCATCGGGCGTGAAGCTTTCCGGTCCGTTGAGCAACTGTTTCACACCGGCGGTTTCGAGAGCCGGAACGCGAGCCAGCGCCTGTTCCATGATCTGCTCGAAATGATCGTAGTTGCTGTCAAGCAGCGTGTAGTGGAAACCGTCGGGAATGCCGCCAGTCGCCCAGGGAATCGGATTCGGCTCGTAGCCGCCCATGACAAGACCGCCAACCTCTTCCTTGTAGTAGGTCAGGCGATCGGGATCGCGGAGTGTCGGCAGGTTCGAGGGAACGCCGAAGGATTCGGTGATCAGATATTGATGCTCGACAGAGACGAGCGGCACATTCACGCCGAAGCGCGCCGCAAAGGCCCGCGTCCATTGACCGGCGCAGACGACGACGCGCTCGCATTCGATGCGGCTATCGGCGGTGATGACGGCGCGGATACGGCCCTTGTCGATTTCGAGATCGATGACTTCGGTGTCTTCGAAGATCGAGACACCGGCCATGCGGGCGCCACGAGCAAGCGCCTGAGTGATATCAGAGGGGTTGGCCTGACCATCGGTCGGGAGGTAGGCCGCACCGACGAGGTCATCAATCGTCATCAGCGGCCAAAGATCGAAAGCCTCCTGCGGCGTCAGCAGATGCATTTCTAGGCCGAAGGACTGCGCCGTGGTCGCCTGGCGCTTCACCTCGGTCCAGCGCTCCTCGTTGCAGGCAAGCCTCAGGCCGCCATTCATCTTCCAGCCGGTGCCAAGTCCGGTCTCGGCTTCGAGCTTCTTGTAGAGATCGACGGAATAGCCGAGCAGCTGGGTGATATTGGCGCTGGTGCGCAGCTGGCCGACGAGGCCGGCAGCGTGGAAGGTCGTGCCCGATGTCAGCTTCTTCCGCTCGAGCAGCACGGTATCGGTCCAGCCGAGCTTGCCGAGGTGATAGGCCGTCGAGCAGCCGATGATACCGCCGCCGATGACCACGGCCTTCGCCGTCTTCGGTAATTCCTTCGTCATTCTACTGATCCTGTTCAAATGCCTTGTAGGCGCGCTCGAAGCGCGCGAGATTTTCGGCGGTATAGGCGGCGTAATCGAAATCGATGGTCGAATGGATCTCGGAGACCATGCTCCAGAGCGTCTCGCGCAGCAGAGAGGCGCATTTCATCGCGCTGTAGCGGCGCCAGAGATCGGGGGTCAGCGGCTTTTCGAAATAGCTTTCAAGCATCGTCCGCTCGGCGGCTTCCGGGAGTTCGCTGTTGGAGGCAAGGCCGCCGAGATCGAAGAGCGGCGTGTTGAAGCCGGCATAGTCCCAGTCGATCAACCAGAGCCGTTTGCCGTCATCGAGGAAATTGGCGGCCAGCAGATCGTTGTGCCCGAAGCCGATTTCGAAGGGGCCGGCCGTAGCTTCGAGACGCTTGGCCTTTTCAAGCAAGCCGGGTAGAAGCGGTGCGTAGGCGCTACCTGCTGCGGCAAGATTAGCCGCATAATCCCGGATCACGTGGAAGACCCAGAAGATCATCGCCTGGCCGCGGAAGTGGCGAGCGATGTCGCCGTGGCAGGACCGGACCAGCGGCAGCGTCCGCAGCAAGGTTGCTTCATCCTGCAGATCAGCCGCAGACAGCGCCCGCGATTCGATGAAATCCAGGACGAGGATGCCGGGCGCGTGATGGATGACGGCGGGCGAAAGGCCCGCGGCATGAGCAGCGATGCTGGCGGCGAGCTCATTCTGGCGGTTGATGTGATGAACCGGGATATCATCGCCCAACCGGACGACGCGCCGCGTGCTGCGATCCCGGACGAGGTAGTTGCGGTTGGTGATGCCGCCGGTGATAGGTTCGATCTCGAGCGGTCCGTGCCAGATGCCGAGTGCATGAATCCTATCTTCAGGCGTCACGCTTGTCCCCCTCGCGGCCCATTTTCAAAATGATGGGCCAGAGGAGGATCGGCTGTCAAGCAGAGGCCCGGTCAGATCGTGGCGCCGGACGCATCGAAGACGTGACAGCGGGCCGGATCGAAGGAGGTCTTCACATTGGTGCCGCGCTCGACCTTTTGCTGGCCATCGAGAGCGATGGTCAGCTGCTGGCCATCCGGCGTCGTCGTGTAAAGCATCGTCGCGCCGCCGAGATTTTCGACGAGATCGACATTGACGGTCGCAAGCGCCGTTCCGGCATCGGCAACGCCGAGATGCTCAGGGCGAATTCCGAATGTCACATCCTGGCCTGCGGAGCCCTTCAGGCGCCGTGGCAGGCGGATCGCACTGCCGCAGACGCTGACGGTCGTGTCCCCGTCATTCACCTGGTCGATCTTCGCCTTGAGAAAGTTCATCTTCGGGCTGCCGATGAAACCGGCGACGAAGCGGTTGGCCGGGTTGTTGTAGAGGTCGAGCGGGGCGCCGACCTGCTCGATGCGGCCGGAATTCAGCACGACGATCTTGTCCGCCATGGTCATGGCCTCGACCTGATCGTGCGTCACATAGATCATCGTATTGCCGAGGCTGCTGTGCAGGCGGGAAATCTCGACGCGCATCTGCACGCGCAGTTCCGCATCGAGGTTCGACAGCGGCTCGTCGAAGAGGAAGATGCGTGGCTCCCGGACAATGGCGCGGCCGATGGCAACACGCTGGCGCTGGCCGCCGGAAAGTGCCTTGGGCTTGCGTTCCAGCAGCTTTTCGATCTGCAGAATCTCGGCGGCGCGGCGCACCTTCGGCTCGATTTCAGCCTTTTTGTAGCCGGCTGTCTCCAGCCCGAAAGCCAGATTCTTGTAGACAGACATATGCGGATAAAGCGCATAGGACTGGAACACCATGGCGATCCCGCGCTTTGCCGGCGCGACCTCGTTCATGCGCTCGTTGTCCAGAAGCAGCGCGCCGCCCGAGATTTCCTCGAGCCCGGCTATCATCCGCAGCAGCGTGGACTTGCCACAGCCGGACGGGCCGACGAAGACGGTGAACTCACCGGGATCGATCGTCAGGTCGATGCCATGAATGACATCCAGGGAACCGTAGCGCTTCTCGACCTTTTGAAGAACGACACTTGTTGCCATCTTCCCAAATCCTCTCCTGATCCCGTTATCGCGTTTTTGCACGCCAGTCGGCGTATTTGGGGCTCTCCGGCCCGATCGGCAGCGCAACGTCAGCTCCGCTGTCCGAGGATTGATAGATTGCCGTCACCAGCTCCAGAGCGCGGCGCGCATCTGCCGACGTCACCGGCAGCGGCCCATTGCCGCTGAGATAGTCGTGGAAGCGGACCATTTGCGTGTTGAAGCGCGGCGCCACCGGCTGCCACTTCGCAAGCGCTTTATCGATCTGCGCCTGCACGTCATCATTTGCGGCGATGATCTGCCAGGGCCCTTTGCCTGGCGAGTATGGCTCGTGATTGCTCTCGAACGTGACGTTTTCGAAATGCAGCCGGAGGCGGCTGATTTCCTGCTGGGAGCCCAGGGTGCACGAAAGCGACACGAAGGCGCCGTTCTGCATCTCAAGGCTCACCGAGGCACAGTCTTCCACCTCGATATCGTTGACGCGGGTGGCAACACGGCCGAAGACCCGCGCGGCCGGGCCGGCCAGATGGAAGAGCATATCATGCAGGTGCAGCGCATGCGTGACCAGCACACCGCCAAGCTCGGTCGCCCATTTGCCGCGCCAGGGCACGGCGTAATATTCGGGTTTGCGCAGCCAGAAGGTCTCAACCGAACCCATATAGAACTTGCCTGCAATGCCTGTATCGATGATGCGCTTCGCCTGCTCGATGCCATCGCCGTAGCGATACTGGAAGATCGGCATCAGCGTGCCCGTGGCCGTCTTCTCGGCACGCATGATCTCGTCGACGCCAGCCAGCGATCCCGTCAGCGGCTTTTCGCAGACGACATGCTTTCCGGCTGCAAGCGCTGCGATCACCTGCTCCTTGTGGATGCCCGGCGGCGTGCAGATATCGATGATGTCGATGCCGTCGTCCGCCAACAACTCGTCGAAGGACGTGGTGCGGCGCTCGATGCCGAATTCGTCGCCGACGGTCTTCAGCCGTTCCTCGTTCAGATCGCAGATCGCCGCGACCTTGAAGCGATCGGGATGTGGCAGGTAGCCCTCGACGATATGCGAACGGCCGATACCGCAGCCGACGATGGCGACAGTCTTTATGCTCATGTCACTCTTTCCCATCGGCATCAGCGCTTCATGCCTGTTGTGGCGATGCCTTCGATCAACAGGCGCTGGAAGAACAGGAAGAAGAAGAACACCGGCACCAGCGTCAGCGTCGACATGGCGAACAGGCCACCCCAGTCCGATGCGCTGGTCGAGTCGACAAAGGTGCGCAGGCCGAGCTGGATCGTGTATGTGTTCATATCGTTCAAATAGATCAGCGGCCCGAAGAAATCGTCCCAAGTCCAGATGAACGAGAAGATGGCAGCCGTTGCCAGCACCGGCAGCGACAGCGGCAGCATGATCTTCCAATAAATGCGCCAGGCGCTGCAGCCATCCATCATCGCCGCTTCATCAAGCTCACGCGGAATGCCACGGAAGAACTGCACCATCAGGAAGATGAAGAAGGCGTCGCTCGCCAGGAACTTCGGTACGACCAGCGGCAGGATGGTGTTGACCCAGCCGAGGTTGAGGAACAGCACATATTGGGGGATCAGCGTCACGTGATACGGGATCATCAGGGTGCCGAGCATGATCGCGAACCAGAAATTCCGGCCGGCAAAGCGCAGACGCGCGAAGGCGAAAGCCGTCAGCGAGCAGGCGATGACATTACCAGTGACCGTCAGCAGCGAAATAACCAGCGAATTCCAGAAGAAGCGCCCGAAGCTGATATCGAGGCCGGTCCAGCCGCGCACATAGGACGCGAAATCGATTGATGACGGGATGATCGAGGTCGACGAGAAGATCTCGTTTTCCGGGCGCACGGAGGCCGAGAGCATCCAGAGCAGCGGATAGAGCATCAGCAGCGACGCACCGATCAGCAGGGCATGGACGACGATCGAACCCGGCAGGCTGCGCTTGTTAATGTCGGATGGCGGCCTGGCCGCGGTAACTGCAGCGGTCATCTCAGTCATCGTAGTGAACCCAATAGCGCGAGGACAGGAACGAGAAGGCGGTGAAGATCGCGATGATGACCACCAAGATCCACGCGAGTGCCGAAGCGTAGCCCATGCGGAAATTGCCGAAGGCTTCCTGATAGAGATAGAGCGTATAGAACAGCGTCGAATTGATCGGACCGCCGGTGCCGCCTGAGATGATGAAAGCAGGCGTGAAGGCCTTGAAGGCTTCGATCGTCTGCACCACGGCATTGAAGAAAATGACGGGCGTCAGAAGCGGCAGCGTGATCTTGTAGAACTGGCGGAATGTCGAGGCGCCGTCGAGGCTGGCCGCCTCATACATATCCTGCGGGATCTGGCGCAAACCGGCAAGGAAGATGATCATCGGCGAGCCGAACTGCCAGACGGACAGCGCCACCAGCGTGTAGATCGAATAGCTCGGATGCGAGATCCAGCTCGGTCCTTGAATGCCGAACTGTGCCAGCGCCGCATTGACCAGGCCGTCACCGGCGAAAAGCTGCCGCCAGAGAACGGCGATGGCGACACTGCCGCCAAGCAGCGAGGGCAGATAGAAAATGGCGCGGTAGACAGGAAGACCGCGAATGCCCCGGTTCAGCGCCATTGCCACCATCAGCGCAAAAGTGAGCTTGAAGGGGACGGAGAGCACGACATAGGTCAGCGTCACCTTCATCGCCGCGGCGAATTTGGGATCGGCGGTGGCGATGCGCACATAATTGTCCGTGCCGACCCAGCCCGGCGCTCTCAACATGTCGAAGTCCGTAAACGACAGGTACAGAGAAATCAGGGCGGGGCCGAGCGTCAGCCCGAAAAAACCCAGGAGCCAGGGCAGCAGGAAGAGATAGCCTGGAGCATTGGCATTCCACATCCGCCTGAGGCGGCTGTCTGCCACTGCTCCCTGGTAACGTTCCACCGTCACGGCTCCGTCGGCCGTTGTGCGCATCGCATTGTTCATGTGGTTCAACCCCGCGCGAGGACGCGCGTAATTTCATCCACGAGCTGCTTGCCGGCATCGGCAGGGGTTACCTGACCGAAGGCAACCTGCTCGGCGAGCTGGCGCAGAACCGTCTGGCCTTCACCGGCGCCTGTCGGCGGCGGTGGCGGCAACGGACCGGCGAGATCGCCAAGATTGGCCACGTAGTTCAGCGGGATCTTGCCGACATCATCGAGCGTACCGGCGACGACATCACGCATCGACTTCGATTCCGGAATGCCGCGCTCGACGTCGAGCACCTTGGCGGCATCGGGATTCATGACGAAGAAGTTGACGTAATCGACGGCCTGATCCAGCACCTTGGACTGCGCCGACACCGAGAAGAACATCGATGGCTTACGGTAGTGGCCGCCCTTCGAGTCCGCGGTGACGCGCGGGTAGTTGCTGAGCGTCAGCTTGTCCTTGACGACGGCCTGGAAGCCGACGAACTGGTTGCTGTGCGCGTAATCGATCGCAGCCTTGCCCATCGTCAGCGGGGCGGTGTCGATCGTATCCTTGTAGAGCGCCTGAACATCAGGCGGCACACAGGCACCGGCCTCACGGAACTTCGCCCACATGTCGAACCATTCGGACGCATCTTCGACGCCAAAGGCGATCTTCGAATCCGCCGTGTACAGCGCCTTGCCGCGCTGGCGAACGTAGTTTTCGAAGAGCGGCTCGGCGCCGCTGCCATCGGCAAAGCCGAAGAAGCCCTTGCGCTTGCCTGCCTTGGTGATTTCGGCGCCGATCTTGCCGAGTTCTTCCCAGGTCGTCTTGTTGTTCGGGGCTTCGACGCCTGCTTCCTGCAGCGCAACAGTGTTGATTACAGTCGCTGCCGAGTTCGCGCCGAGGCTGATGCCATAGAGATGGCCATCGACCTTGCCGCCTTCGATCTGAGCCGGATCGAAATCGCCGAGCTGCAGCTTCGAGGGCATATAGGATTCCAGCGGAGCAAGAGCGCCGCGCCGGGCATATTCGACGATATAACGGTAATCCATCTGGATCACGTCAGGGGCGTTCTTGCCGGCGACCTGGGTCGCGAGCTTCTGCCAGTAATCGCCCCAGCCCAGGAATTCGCCGGTGATCGAAACACCGGAATTCTTGGCCTTGTAGAGATCCGACACCTTGTTGGTGCGGTCTGCGCGGGGCTGAGAGCCCCACCAGATCAGGCGGAGACGGGCGTCCTGCGCAAATGCAGGGGCACCCATACCCGAAAGCGCGAGCAGCGAAGCCCCTCCCGCCATGAAGCCACGTCTATTAATGCTGAATGTCATCTGTTTTTCCTCCTCCCTTGGGGAGCGCCTCCACACGCTCCTTGCTGGTTTCTCTTGCAACAAATAACTAATTGGTTACAAGCTATGGACAAGCACGAAGCCTGTCAAGCGGTCTTGGTTTCGCGAGGTCTCCTCTTCGAATTTCGCTTGTACAACCTCGCACCGAAGCCTTATGAGCGCAACATTAGCGTCTGGGGAGATAAGCCGATGAACGATACCGGCCAGACTGGGGACAAGAAAAAGAAGAAGCGTGCCAGCGGCGAGCGGGTGCTTCAGCGCGACCCTGAACGAACCAAGGCGGCGATCCTTGAGGCGGCAACGCAGGAATTTGCCGAAAACGGCATGGGCGGCGCCCGCGTCGATGCGATCGCCGAACGTGCCGGCACCAACAAGCGCATGCTCTACCACTATTTCGGCGACAAGGAGCAGCTGTACCTGCGCGTGCTCGAAGAAGCCTATGTCGGCATCCGCACCGCCGAACGCGCGCTGCATATCGGCGACCGCAATCCGGAAGAAGGCATCACGGAACTCGCTCTCTTCACCTGGCGCTATTTCCTCCAGCATCCGGAATTCCTCAGTCTGCTCGGAACTGAAAATCTGCATCGCGCCCGCTGGCTGCGCCAATCGGTGCGGCTGAAGGAGCTTCACTCGCATCTGATTGGCGAACTGGCCCAGGTGCTTGAACGCGGCAAAAAGGAAGGCGTCTTCATCGAGACGGCAGATCCGCTGCATGTCTATCTGACGATCGCATCGCTCGGATATTTCTATCTTTCCAACCAGTACACGCTCTCGACCATCTTCGGCCGCCCCCTGATCGAGACCACGAATCTGGACACCTGGGAGCGCCATATCGTCCACGTGACGCTCGCCTCCATTAAGCGCTGAGAAGCCGAAACGGATTTGCCTATTGACAGGTCCGGTTTCCTTCTGCCATCAAGTAACTGTTTAGTTACTGGCTTGGGAGGGCTGGGCCAAGCCCGCTCCCTGCCGGAAAACGATTGGCAGGGAGGAACAAATGGCACGTCTCGGGATCATTTTGCACGGCGTTACAGGCCGCATGGGATACAATCAGCACCTGGTGCGATCGATCCTGGCCATCCGCGATCAGGGCGGCCTTCTGCTGAAATCGGGGGAACGGCTGGAGATCGATCCGATCATTGTCGGCCGCAACCGCGACAAGATGGAAGAGCTGGCGAAGAAGCATAACATTAAGCGCTGGTCGACCGACCTTGACGCCGCACTTGCCAACCCCGACGACCATATTTTCTTCGACGCCGGCACGACGCTGATGCGTGCCGAGCTGCTGTCCCGGGCGCTTGACGCCGGCAAACATGTCTATTGCGAAAAGCCGATTTCCGACGACCTGCAGGTTGCGGTCGATCTTGCCCGGAAGGCCCGCTCTTCCGGGCTCAAGCACGGCGTCGTTCAGGACAAGCTGTTCCTGCCGGGGCTGCGCAAGCTGGCGCTGCTGCGCGATTCCGGCTTCTTCGGCAAAATTCTCTCGGTGCGCGGCGAGTTTGGCTACTGGGTGTTCGAGGGCGACTGGGGCGTGCCGGCACAGCGTCCGTCCTGGAACTACCGCAAGGGCGACGGCGGCGGCATCATCCTGGATATGCTGTGCCACTGGCGCTACGTGCTCGACAATCTCTTTGGCGAGGTGAAATCCGTCTCCTGCCTCGGTGCCACCCATATCGGCAGCCGCGTCGACGAACAGGGCAAGACCTATCCTTGCGATACCGACGACGCCGCCTACGCGACCTTCGAACTTGAAGGCGGGGTGATCGCGCAGATCAACTCGTCGTGGGCGGTTCGCGTCCGCCGCGACGACCTCGTAACGTTCCAGGTCGACGGCACGCATGGTTCCGCGGTCGCGGGGCTAACGAAATGCTGGACCCAGCACCGCGTCAATACGCCGAAGCCGGTCTGGAATCCCGATCAGCCGCAGACGATCGACTTCTACAAGACCTGGGACGAGGTACCGGATACGCAGGTCTTCGACAACGGCTTCAAGGCGCAGTGGGAAATGTTCCTGCGCCATGTCGCCGAGGACGCGCCGTGGCCCTATGGCATGGAGGCTGGCGCCAAGGGCGTGCAGCTCGCCGAACTCGGCCTGAAGTCCTGGGCCGAACGCCGCTGGCTCGACGTTCCCCGGCTGGAATTCTGATCATGGCAAGAACGATCAATCTCCCGCTGGACGGCAAGATCGCGCCCTATCAGCTGACCGGCGTGCCGATCGAGCTGAAGACGCGCGATGCCAAGGATTTTCCGCGCGTCGTCTATGCGGCCGCCCATGTGGTGGCCGATCCGCTTCAAGACAACGACCCGTGGCTGACACCGGCGATCGACTGGGAGCGGACGCTTGCGTTTCGCCACCGGCTCTGGGATCTCGGCCTCGGCGTTGCCGAGGCGATGGATACGGCTCAGCGCGGCATGGGCCTCGGCTGGCCTGAGGCCCGTGAGCTGATCCGCCGGGCGCTGCGCGAAGCACGCACCCGCAAGGACGCGCTGATTGCCTGCGGCGCCGGCACTGATCATCTGACACCTGGTCCTGATGTGACGGTCGATACGATCATCCGGGCTTACGAAGAACAGATCGAAGCCATCGAGTCCGAGGGCGGACGCATCATCCTGATGGCAAGCCGGGCGCTGGCCGCCGCCGCCAAGGGCCCGGACGACTATATCCGCGTCTATGACCGCATCCTTCGCCAGGTCAAGGAACCCGTGATCATCCATTGGTTGGGTGAAATGTTCGACCCGGCGCTCGCAGGCTACTGGGGCAACGCCGATCACATCAGGGCAATGTCGACGAGCCTTCAAGTGATCGAAGCCAATGCCGCCAAGGTCGATGGCATCAAGATTTCGCTGCTTTCGAAGGAAAAGGAAGTGGCGATGCGCCGCCAGTTGCCCAAGGCGGTGCGCATGTACACCGGCGACGACTTCAACTATGCCGAACTGATCGCCGGCGACGAAGAGGGGCATTCGGACGCCCTGCTCGGCATTTTCGATGCGATCGCACCGGCGGCTTCGGCGGCAATGGACGCGCTCGGGCGCCACAGCAACAACGAGTTCTTCGACCTGCTCGACCCGACCGTTCCGCTGTCGCGCCACATCTTCAAGGCGCCGACCCGCTTCTACAAGACCGGTGTGGTGTTCCTTGCCTATCTGAACGGGCTGCAGGACCATTTCGTGATGGTCGGCGGACAGCAGAGCACAAGGTCTCTGACGCATCTCGCCGAACTGTTCCGGCTGGCTGACAAGGCGCGTGTCCTCGCCGATCCCGATCTCGCGGTCAGCCGCATGAAGCAGGTGCTTGCCGTTCACGGCGTGCAGTGAACCATCAGGCAGGGAGGATATAACATGCAGGTCGAAGGACTTTCGATCAATCTCGCAACGATCCGCGAGCAATGCGGCTTTGCCGAAGCCGTCGATCTCTGCCTGAAGCACGGCATCACCAAGATCGCGCCCTGGCGCGATCAGATCGCCAAGGCCGGTCTCGACGAGGCTGTCCGTATCGTGAAGTCGAACGGCCTGAAGCTGACCGGCCTTTGCCGAGGGGGCTTCTTTCCGGCGGCTAATGACCGCGATTGGCAGAAAAACCTCGACGACAACCGACGAGCGATCGACGAGGCCGCTGCGCTTGGCGCCGATTGCCTGGTGCTCGTTGTCGGTGGATTGGCGGGTGGATCGCGGGATATCAGTGTTGCCCGGCAGATGGTTTCGGACGGGATCGCCGCCGTCCTGCCGCATGCGAAAGCCTCGGGCGTTCCGCTGGCGATCGAGCCACTGCACCCGATGTATGCCGCCGACCGCTCCTGCGTGAATACCCTGCGCCAGGCGCTCGACATGTGCGAACTGCTCGGCACCGATGTCGGCGTCGCCATTGACGTCTATCACGTCTGGTGGGATCCGGAACTCGCCGAGCAGATCGCCCGTGCCGGGCGGATGAAGCGCATCTTCGCGCACCATATCTGCGACTGGCTGGTGCCGACCAAGGACATGCTGACCGACCGCGGCATGATGGGCGACGGCGTGATCGATCTCAAAGGCATCAGGCAGATGATCGAGAAAGCGGGCTTCTTCGGCGCCCAGGAGGTCGAAATCTTTTCGGCAGACAATTGGTGGAAGCGCCCGGCGGAGGAGGTCATCGCCACCTGCGTCGACCGGTATCATGGCTGCTGCCTAGTTTAATTGGATATATTCGTTTCAGCACGTATGAAGGAGGATCATTCGATGGAGAAGCGCCGTTTTGCACTGATAGGGACCGGCAATCGCGGGACCACGATGTGGGGGAAAGATCTGCTCGCCGGCTGGCGGGAGCATGTCGATCTCGTCGCCATCGTCGAGAAGAATTCGCTGCGCGGCGAGCGGGCACGCACGATGATCGGCAGCAATGCCCCCATCTATGACGACATCGAGGCGATGCTGAAGGAGGTCAAGCCCGACCTCGTGATCGTCTGTACGCCTGACCATACCCATGACGCGATCGTCGTACGGGCGCTCGAGGCCGGGATCGACGTGATCACCGAGAAACCAATGACGACGGCGGTCGACAAGATCCGGCGGATCATGGACGCCGAGAAGCGGACAGGCCAGCGCGTCGATGTTTCGTTCAACTACCGCTATTCGCCGACGGCAGCGCGCATCAAGGAGCTACTGAACTCCGGCGAGATCGGCCGCGTCACCTCCGTCGATTTTCATTGGTACCTGAACACCAAGCACGGCGCCGACTATTTCCGTCGCTGGCATGCCTATACCGAGAATTCGGGCAGCCTCTTCGTCCACAAGGCGACACACCATTTCGATCTGCTGAACTGGTATCTCGACAGCGATCCCGAAGCCGTCACATCCTTTGCCGACCTGCAGAATTACGGCCGCAAGGGGCCGTTCCGCGGCCCGCGCTGCAAGATCTGTCCTCACACCGCCGACTGTGACTACTATCTTGACCTCGAGGCAGATCCGTTCCTGGACACGCTTTACGAGGACCCCTCGAAGATCGACGGCTATTTCCGCGACGGCTGCGTCTTCCGCGAGGATATCGACATACCCGATACGATGGTGGTCAGTATCCGCTACCGCAATAACGTGCATGTCTCCTACTCGCTGAACACCTTCCAGCCGATCGAGGGGCATCACCTCGCCTTCAACGGCACCAAGGGCCGGATCGAGGTTCGCCAACACGAAACGCAGCCATGGGAGGTGAAGAAGGAAGACGAAATCCTGCTGATCCGCAATTTCCCTAACGGCAAGGAAGCGCTCGAACGTATCGTCGTTCCACATTCGTCCGGCGGGCATTACGGCGGCGACGACCGGATGCGCAATATGATCTTCAAGCCCGGCATCGAAGATGGACTGCATCAGCGCGCCGGTACGCGCGCCGGGGCAATGTCTGTTCTCTGCGGGATTGCAGCATTGGAGAGCTCGCGCACCGGCAAGGTGGTTACGCTCGCCGAGCTGATGCCAGAGCTCGCGAATGACGGCTCGCCAAATAGCGTAAAAGCCGGCTAATAAAATCGAAGCGTCAGTTCGAGTGGAGCTGGCGCTTTCAATTTCGAATGTTGGCGCAGGCCCTAAGCGAGCCGGTCGAGATCGGCCAGTGTCAGCGCGTAGAGCAGCGGCTCGCCCTTCAGAAAGCGCTCGATCTCATCGACGGCCATTGCGCCAAGCCTAGAACGCTCCAATCCGACCGCGCCGGCGATATGCGGCGTCAGGAACACGTTGGGGAGATCGTAAAATGCCGAGCTCGTCTCGGGAATCTCCGGATCTGTGACGTCGATGATGGCATCAATCCGGCCAGTGGCCAGCGTCGCCAGCAATGCCGCCTCGTCGATGATTGCCCCGCGCGCCGTGTTGATCAGCGTTGCGCTATCCTTCATCATCGCCAGCTTCGGCGCATCGATCATATGACGGGTCGAGGGAAGCGAAGGCGCATGAAGAGAGACGATATCCGACATGCGCATGAGCGTATCGAGGTCGCATTTCGCAGCACCTAGCTCCGCGCATTGCGCAGCGCTCAATGTCGGATCGAAAAGCAGGATCTTGAATTCGAAGGGTTTCAGCAGATCGATTACCCTTCGCCCGATACGCGAAGCGCCGATGATGCCGACCGTCCGGCCGTAGTTGCCGATCGCCAGCCGCTGCATCGGATAGGTCCGCTCACGGTTCCGGTCATCCGTGTAATAGTCGCGGAAACGAAAGACGTGCTTGCCGGCAAACAGGATCGCCGCAAGGGTGAATTCCGCGACGGGAACGGCATTGGCCTCCGCCGCATGGGTGACCTGCACACCTGATCTGAAGACCTCCTCGCCGATGATGCC
Source organism: Hyphomicrobiales bacterium (assembly GCA_900465675.1). GTDB lineage: Bacteria > Pseudomonadota > Alphaproteobacteria > Rhizobiales > Rhizobiaceae > Rhizobium. Next base: position 437,520 of record UBJR01000002.1, read on the forward strand.
TTTGACCGTGCCGGCGGCATGGGCCACAAGTTTCATCCCTTTCGCGGCCGAAAGCACATCGGCACCAACATGAGGCGCGCCCCAGCCGGTGATCAGGATTTCGGTTTCGGCCAGGATCCGTCTGGCCCGCGCATCGCCAAAATTCTCGAGCGGCTGCCGGTCGAGCAGCAAACCGAGCTGTTCCAGCCGGTCGAGCAGGGCATCAGGGAGCACATGCTCCGTCCGCTGCCCGGGCTGCATAGCAAGCGCAATACCTCTTTGTCTCATGGCATTTGCCCCGGCGCCTCGATGGCGCTGACGGTGATGCCTTCCTTGGCGACGATCGCTTCCAGCGAAGACAAATCCGGCCGTTCAGGCGGCGTTCGCCACGCACCCGACACAACCTGCCGGTCACCCGTGGCTATCACGGCCGTGAACAACACGGTCTCGCCCGCCGGAATTTCACCGCGCAGCTGCGGCACCAGGGTCTTGGCAACGATCATGTTGGTATTCGGCAATGCCTTTTGCACGAGGCCGTCGCGCTCGATGCTGGAGCCGAGATCAGCGATGCCGGAGAAGTCAGCTTCGCCAAGGGCGCAGGCCTGGCCGGCCGCGGCTTCGAGCGTATCGAGGTCGAAATCCTGCTTGGCAATCGCAAAGCCGCCCTCGGCAATCTGCAACGCACGCGGCGACTGGATGCGATGGACGCGAAGATGCCAGGGCGCGGCCGGAACGAGCCAGGTCTCGACGCTGACATCCTTGAAAGGCGACCAATTTGCATAGAGCACGTCGCCGGCAATCTTCGCCACCGTATTGGTTTCACGGACCCGATAGTGAAAGCCGTCATCGCTGAAAGCCAATGCAGAATCGAACGCGCCGCCGGCAAAACTCCGCTCGTCGGCTTCGATGCTGAAGCCATAGTGGGCCGAATATGCGAATTTGGCGTATTTTTCGGTACCAAACCGCATCTGGAGGTTTTCCTGCCCCGATGACAGGGCCACGGCATCCTCACCGGTATGCATGATCACCATGCCGGGATGGCGCTGCGGTGTGACGGGTGCGGCGGCCGGTACCGCCTCTTTCGCCGTCCAGAACGCGTGATCTTCCGGGATTGCCAGCGGCAGGAAAGCCTTGAACGCCCAGTATGGCGAACCGGCCGAATTATAGCTCTCGGACATCAGCAAATTCGGATAGCCGAAGCCGATCGACAGGATGCCGTCGCGGTTCGTCATCGGTTTGTCCCGCCACCAGCGCAGATGCTGCAGGCAGAGATGCTTGACCTCGCCCCACGGAAGCGCTTCCAGATCCGCAAACGCAAGCGCCGACCAGAAGCCTGCGCAGGCGAAACGGTAGGTGAGGCTGCGGCCGAAGGGGATGGTCGCGCCATCATCGGCAAACCAATGCCGGAAATCCCGGGCAAAGAGCAGGGCCCGTTCCCGGTAGCGCTTCGCATAGTCGTCATCGACGAGCTTCGAATAGATCAGCCCGTAGAAATGCATGGCGAAGGGGATGTAGTGATCGACGCGGCGAACGTTGCCATCGCGGTACCAGCCATCACCAACATAGAAGCCTTCGAGCTCTTCGAGATATTGCTTCGTCAAGCTGCGATCGAAATCGGCCCCGACGCGATCGAGTGCGATGTCGACGAAGATGCGGAAGAATTTCCAGTTGTTGTCGGCATAATCGAATTGGCGGGCATGCTTGAGATAGGCGATGACATTGGCGCGCTGGGCGGTATCGAGCGGCTCCCAGATCTTCTCCGGCACCAGCGCGATGGCAAAGCCCAGAGCCGCAAGTTCCACCATCCGCTGATCGCGGCCACCGACCGTGCCCCAATATTCCGGGTGATCGGGATCGGTGCCGTTGGCGATACCGTCGGCGAAACGCTGCCAATGTGCGAAGTCGCCCTTTCCGGCGCCAAGCGGCGCCAGGCCCCAGAGAGGCCGGGCAAAACCTTCAAGATCAGCGGCCGCCCGGTCGAAATGTGCGCCCGCGCCATCGAGCCTGACACGCGCGTTGCCCTCGGAAAAATAGGGAAGCAGCGGATTGAAGAGATCATGAAGGGCGCGGCTCATGTCGCTGCGCGTCTGGAGAGGATTGCCTGCGAGCGGATTGGCGCTGGCCGGATCATAGGTCATCTGCATCACTCATCGATTCTTGCATCTGGCACAGTCCCCCCGGCAACCGGGACGACCGCATGGCATACATGGCGCGCAGGAGCCGTCCTGTCGCGGAAGCGGGCTATCATCAAGGCAATCGCCTCACGGCCGATTGCGGCCCGGTCGACATGCATCGTCGACAGCGGTGGGTTGGTCATCATCGCACAGGGGAGATCGTCGAAACCGACGATCGCAAAGTCTTCGGGAACGCGAAGGCCCGCTTCGGTGACGGCTTCGAGGACGCCGACGGCGACGAAATCGTTCATGCAGAAGGCGGCGGTAAAACCCTTGTTTTCCATGAGAACTGCGGCCATCAGCTCATGCGCCTCACGCGAGGCGCTACCCTGAAATCCCATCGACACTAGGCGCCGCTCGCCGCCATGAACGGCGACAGCCGCATCGAAGCCGCGAACGCGTTCGCGGATCGTGTGGCGATGCGATCCGGTGAAGTGAAGGATCTTGCGATGTCCGGCAGCGAGCAGACGCTCGGCTGCCTGATAGGCACCGAAGAAGTTGGACGGCGACACACCGTCAATCTGTAGACGGGGATCCGTTCCGTTGACGAGCACTACCGGCACCTTCTCCGCCTCTATCCAGCCGCGAAGTGCATCGCTCGGATCGATACCGACCAGAAAGAGCCCCTCGGCCCGCGCCGTCGTCATGTAGCTGCGAACAACCTCGGGCGTAGCGCGGTCCTCCCGGATGAGCCGGACTTCGAAAGCCATCCCGGCTTCCAGAGCGCTCGCCCGCAGCCCTTCGACGATCGCTTCATAGAAAACGCTGAGCCCGCCCGTAACCCCGTCGCTGGCGATCAGCGCCAACCCGCCGGGCGGCGGCTCGACCGTGGACCTCGGCTGATAGCCATATTCGGCGGCCACCCGCAGAATATGCTCGCGCACATTGCCGCTGATACCCGGCTCATTGGCGAGCACGCGAGAAACCGTGGAAACGGACACGCCGGCCGCCGTTGCGATATCGGCCTGCCGCGGCCGTTTGGGTTTCATTTCGTTCATGGCCCGATCTTATGCAAATAATGCAAATTTGCAATTGTTATATAATTTCTTGCAAGTTTATTTTTTTTGCGTAGTCTTCGCCGCATTGCCCTCAGATGTTGGAGGACGGCGAGGGGCAGGCACAAGGAGGAACATCATGCAGATCAATCGACGGACATTTCTGATGGGTTCGGCTGGCGTCGCCACCGGGCTTGCCTTCGGCGCCGGAAGCGCCATCCCGGCCTATGCAGAGGGCACAGAGCTACGCGCGATGTGGTGGGGATCGAACGATCGCGCCAAACGGACACTCGACGTTGCCAAGCTTTATGAAGGCAAGACGCCAGGTGTGAAAATCGTTGGCGAATCCATGAGCGGTGACGGCTACTGGACGAAACTGGCGACGCAGATGGCCGGCCGCGCCATCGCCGACGTCTTCCAGCTCGAGCCGGGAACGATTTCCGATTATTCCAAGCGCGGCGCCTGCCTTGCTCTCGACGAGTTCGTCCCATCGACGCTAAAGGTCGATGCGTTCGGCAAAGACATGCTGAAGCTGACGACCGTAGACAACAAGCTCTATGGCATCGGCCTTGGGCTGAATTCCTTTGCGCTGTTCTTCGACCAAGCCGTATTCGAAAAGGCGGGCCTGCCGCTTCCGACGACGGATCTGACCTGGGACGAATATGCCAAGCTTGCCGTCGAGCTCACCAAGGCCGGCGGCAAGGATAATTATTGGGGCGGTCCCTACGGTGCCCGCTATACCTATGTCTTCGATGCCTGGCTGCGCCAGCGCGGCAAGAGCCTTTATGCCGACGGCAAACTGGGCTTCGGCGTCGACGATGCCAAGGAGTGGTACAGCTTCTGGGAGGATCTGCGCAAGAAAGGTGGCACGGTCGCTGCCGACGTGCAGACACTCGACCAGAACACCATCGATACCAACGCGCTGGCACTCGGCAAGTCGGCGATGGGCATGGCCTATTCCAACCAGCTCGTCGGCTACCAGCTGATCTCCAAGAACAAGCTGGCGATCACCACGCTGCCGCGCGAGAAGAAGGGCGGACCTTCCGGCCACTACTATCGCCCGGCACTGATCTGGAGCGTCGGCGCGACGACGAAGAATGGCGAAGCTGCGGCCAAGTTCATCGATTTCTTCGTCAACGACCCTGATGCTGGTAAGATCCTCGGCGTCGAGCGCGGCGTACCGATGTCGCCGGCCGTCCGCCAGGCGATCCTGCCGAATCTCAACCCGACGGAGCAGGCGGCGGTCAAATACGTGGATCTTCTGAAGGACCAGGTCGGCGACTATCCGGCACCGGCGCCATTGGGATCGACGGAGTTCGACCAGCGCCTGTTCCGCCCGATCGCCGATGAACTCGCCTTCGAACGAACCACGCCCGCCGAGGCCGCGCAACGGCTCGTCGAAGAAGGCAAGGCGACGATCAGAAGCTGAAGTTTCAGCTGAAAACAACGAAAGAGCCCGTCGATGCGGGCTCTTTTGCGTTGCAGTTGGCCACCGCAAGCTCCTGGCCATGGAAGTCTATCATCTTGCAATGAGCACTCCTCCGTCCGGAAAGGGCCTTCGTCAGCCTCAATCCAGCCTGTCGTGCCACTGGTTTCCCACCACCCGTCAGAATCAGCACGGCCGTAATGGAGAAGACATGCAAGACCTCTTACAGGCATCGGGTTACCGCAAGAACGGTAAAATTTGGACATATCAGGACGCCCGAGGCGCTTTTCGGTATAACGATGGCGACGCATCCGAAACGCGTATTCTGAATATCATGCAGTCGGCGACCGATACCTCGCTCTTCTCGAAAGAGCTCGCAGGCGCGATCTCCGACTGGCCGTCGAACTACCATCTCAGCCCGATACGAGCCAATCTCTTCCGTCCGATCAAGCATATGCTGCGCGGACCGATCCTCGAGATCGGCGCCGGCTGCGGCGCGATCACCCGCTTCCTGGGTGAGGAAGGCCATACCGTTCTAGCGCTCGAGGGCAGTGCGCGCCGCGCAAACACCATTGCCGAGAGATGCCGCGACCTTCCGAATGTCACCGTCCTCGCCGAGCCACTGCAGCATTTCGAGGTGCAGCAGAAATTCGCGACGGTGACGCTGATCGGCGTGCTGGAATATGCCCGCGTCTTCTTCGGCGCGGAAGCCGGCCAGGACGCGATCGATCACATGCTGGCAAAGGCCCGGTCCTTCCTGGAGCCCGGCGGTCGGCTGATCATCGCCATCGAAAACCAGATCGGTCTCAAGTATCTCGCAGGCTTCCCCGAGGATCACCTGTCGCGGCCGATGGTCGGCGTCGAGGACCAGTATACGCAGACGGGGCCTGTCACTTTCGGAAAGCGCGAGCTGTCGCACCGCGTCAAGGCTGCCGGCCTGCCGCATCAGAAATACTGGTTCCCCTTCCCGGACTACAAGCTGCCCCGCTTCGTGCTGAACGACGAGGCGCTTGATGCCGACCTGCCGACCGACTTTTCGTCGCTGATCCGCAGCGCCGTCAACACCGACCCGCAGCGGCCGAGCCTTCTCGCGTTCGAGCAGGACCTCGCCTGGGATGTGATCGCCCGAAACGGTCTTCAGGGCGACCTCGCGAACTCGTTCCTTCTCGTGTCCTCGGATCAGGCTATCCCCGCACATGATGTCATGGCGACGCATTTCACCGGCGGGCGAGAAGCCCATTACCAGAAGCTGGTGCGGTTCGTCCGCAAGGGCAATGAACTGGTGGTCGAGCGCGAGGCACTCAAGCCTTCCGAGGATGATGCCGGAAGGCCGTTGAAGATTAATCTCGAGAACGAAAGCTTCGAGAACGGACTGCTGTGGCGCGACATCGGCAAGCGGTGCCTGCTGCAGGATGGATGGTCCGCCGCTCATCTGGCAAACTGGATCGGTGTGTGGCGCGAGGCGCTGGCACAGCACCTTGCCGGCATGGGCCATCCGGCACCCTCAGCCTTGACGGATATGATCCCGGGCTCGCTGCTCGACGCCATTCCGCGCAACCTGATCGTCGGTGAACAGCAGCGCTTCATCGACCTCGAATGGTCCTATGACCAGCCGATCGAATTCGGCTACCTGATTTTCCGCGCATTGTGGGACCTGCTCTCGGACATGCGCGGCGTGGCGCCTCCCACGTCCGATACCAAGGACAAGATCGGCGACTTGATCTTCCAGACCTACGAGCATCTGGGCTACGACGTGGCTGCTCAGACGATCATCGACTATTACGTTGCCGATCTCCGCTTCCATAGTTCCGTCACGGGCATCAATCTGCAACCCAACGCCTCGGCGCTGGTGGCGCCTCTCGGCCGGAGAATCAACTTCGCCAATATCCGCGATCTGGTGAGCCAGTCCCGGAAACTGACCGAGCAGAATCAGGCTTTGATGCAGGAACTGGAAGCCGAGCGCCGCAAGGTCCGCGAGATGCTTGACGCGGTGAACGGGTACAGCCTGCGGACAGCCTGACCTGCGCCGGCTGAGCTGACCTCAAGCGCAGCTGCAAACGGCCCTCGCTGAAAATCGCAAACAGATGTAATCTGTGGCGAGGTTTGGCGAGGATCGGTGCGCAAGAGGCGGGCGGCCGGGTTGGGAGAGTTGATGGCGTTGATGATCATTCGGCGGCGGCATATCCCTGAACGGCTGCCGCGGCCATGACGAACAGTCTCACCATCCCATCCTTCAGCATGTCGCGCCTCCTGCGCCGGGAATGGTTTCTTGCGGTCGGGCTGCTGACCAGCGCCATCATCCTCGGTTTCGGCGAGCCTCTTTTTGCACAGATGTCCAGTCCGGCCGGGTTCGTGCTGGTCTTCTTCTGGCTCTTTGCGGCGGTTCTTGGCTCGGCGCTGTCGGTGGTACGGCACGCCGATCATCTGGCCGAGCAACTCGGCGAGCCCTACGGTACGCTGATCCTGACACTGGCCATCACCTCGATCGAAGTCATGGCCATCTCGGCCGTGATGATCCATGGGGCGAACAATCCGACGCTCGCCCGCGACACGCTCTTTGCCGTGGTCATGATCATCCTGAACGGCATGGTGGGCCTGTCGCTTCTGGTTGGCGGCTGGCGGCGGCCGGAGCAGTCGCACAACATGCAGGGCGCAAATGCTTATCTCGGCCTCATCGTGCCGCTGGCGGCGCTAAGCCTGATCCTGCCGAGTTTTCTTCATACCGACGGCAGCCAGGCCTCGACGCCAAGGCAGATGATCCTGGTGGTCATTTCGGTTGGCCTATACGGCGTGTTCCTGATGCTCCAAGCAGGACGCCATCACCGCTATTTCACCGATGGCAGTGAACCGCGGCATGAGAAGCGCGATGGCGCAGCGCAGAAGAGCACGATACTGCTCCATGCCGTGTTGCTCTTCGCCTATATGGCGCCGGTGGTCTTTCTCGTCGAACAACTGGCACGGCCGATCGACTACATCATCGAGACCGTGCACGCGCCCGCCGCTCTGGGCGGCATCATCATGGCAGTTCTAGTGGCAACGCCGGAAGCGCTCAGCGCCGTTCGCGCCTCGATCGCCAACAACCTGCAGCGGTCGGTCAACATCTTTCTCGGCTCCGTGCTCTCGACCATCGGCCTGACGGTGCCGGCGATGCTGCTCGTTGCCCATCTCACCAGTCATCCCATCACCTTGGGTCTCGAAGGCAGCGATCTGGTGATGCTGACCTTGACGCTTGCCGTCAGTATGATCACGTTTGCCAGCGGCCGGACCCACATGATGCAGGGGGCCGTCCATCTGGTGCTTTTCCTGGCCTACGTCCTGTTGATCTTCCAGCAATAAGCCGCAACGGCAGGAGCCTGCAGCAATGACTTTCGAGCTTCTGATTGCGAAATACGGCTTGCTGGCAGTCTTTCTTGGCGCCGGGATAGAAGGGGAAACGATCGTCATTCTGGGTGGCGTGTTTTCGCATCGCCACCTCATGACGTTCTGGGAGGCAGCCATTGCTGCGAGCTCCGGTTCCTTCATCGCCGACCAGCTGTTTTTCTTCACCGGCCGCCATGCGCGGCGCTGGCCGCGAATCCAGAGGATCGCCGGGAGACCGGCCTTTCAGCGCGCTACCCAGCTTCTGGAGCGCCACCCTGCGAGCTTTATCTTCGCATTTCGCTTCATCTATGGATTGCGGACGATCAGTCCGGTTGCGATCGGCATGTCCGATGTCCCGACCGCGAAATTCATGGCCGTCAATGCCGCCGCGGCCGTGATCTGGGGAACGGTCTTCACCGCTATCGGCTATCTCTTCGGACAAGGCATCGAACAGATTTTTGGCCATCTGCCGCTTCACCGGCACGTTCTCATCGCCATCGCGACCGCGTTGGCCCTCGTGATCGCCTGCGCATTGACCTATCGGAAAGTCCGCGCGGCCTAGCCCTTTGGTCTTAGCCTGATGCTGTCCTTGCTGTGCAATCGAGGGCTATTGCAATTCTTCAAAATGCGGCTTCATATTGTGGCAGCTTTGAACCTTGCAACCGGTAGGCTGCAAAGGGACGCGCATGAGGACTGCAACTCGTAAATTATGAGGTGACAGGATGCGTGAGGGGGGGTCTCGAGGTCTGCAATTGTTCGCCGCGGCTTTATGCGCGACGGGCCTTGCAGCATGCGACAGCGGCAGCAACACCTATGTTGCCCCGCCGCCGGCGAAGGTGCATGTGGCACCACCGCTGCAGCAGAATGTAACCCAATATTTCGAACTGACCGGCAACACGGCGGCGTTCAAATCGGTCGATATCGAAGCCCGCGTCCAAGGGTTCGTCGAAACCATCGACTATCGCGACGGCATGATGGTGACCAAGGGCACGCAGCTCTTCGGCATCCAGAGCAACACCTATCAGGCGCAAGTCGACCAGGCGCAGGCAACGCTCGCTTCGTCACAGGCCGCACAGGTCGGCGCCAATCAGGAATATACGCGTCAGGTCAATCTCAGCGCCCAGAAGGTCGGAACGCAGACGGCACTCGACAGCGCCAAGGCAACGCTCGACCAATCGAACGCAGCGATCCTCAACGCCCAAGCGAGTCTCGATCTCGCCAAAATCAACCTCGGATACACCAAGGTCGAGGCGCCGTTCGACGGCACTGTGACGGCGCATCTCGTTGATGTCGGCACGCTGGTCGGTGTATCCGGCCCGACGACGCTGGCGACGATCGTCCAGACGGATCCGATCTATACCAATTTCAGCATCAGCGAGACGCAGGTGCTGTTGATCAAGCAGGGAATGGCCGCTCAGGGCAGGACCTTCAAGCAAACCGACCTTCCCGCCATCCCGTTCGAAATCGGCCTGCAGGGCGAGACCGGCTATCCTTTCAAGGGCCATCTCGACTATGCGGCGCCACAGGTCGATGCGGCAACGGGCACGCTGACGGTGCGCGGGATCATCGACAACAAGGACCACGCCCTCATCCCCGGCCTCTTCGTTCGCGTTCGTGTGCCTGTTGGCCATCAGGACAAGGCGCTTCTGGTTCGGGACGATGCGATCGGCACCAACCAGCAGGGCAGCTATGTATTGGTTGTCGGCAAGGACGATACGATTGAGCAGAAAACCGTAAAGACCGGCCAGAGCGAGGGCCGTCTGCGCGTCATCGAATCCGGCCTCAGCGCTGAAGACCTGGTGGTGATCGAAGGAATCCAGCAGGCGATTCCAGGCAACAAGGTGGCCCCGGAAAAAGTGACGATGGACGTTCCAGCGGCAGAGGCCTCAGCCGCTGCCGCACCCCAGGCTGTCGCGCAATGAGCCCGCGCCCGGCATTGTCAGCTCAGCGGAGGAGGATGGCATGATCTCGCGCTTCTTCATCGAGCGGCCGGTTCTCGCCAATGTCCTGGCGCTGGTTTTCGTTCTCATCGGCGCCGTTGCGCTGTTCCAGCTGCCGGTGGCACAATATCCGAATGTCGTGCCGCCGACCGTGCAGGTTTCGACCCGCTATCCCGGCGCCAGCGCCAAGACCCTGATCGACACCGTGGCACTGCCGATCGAGCAGCAGGTCAACGGCGTTCAGAACATGCTCTACATGCAGTCGACGAGCGCCAGCGACGGCACCTATTCGCTGACCGTTACCTTTGCAATCGGCACCGACCCCGACCAGGCGCAGGTTTTGGTGCAGAACCGCGTGGCGATCGCCATGTCGTCGCTGCCGGACGCGGTTCAGTTGCAGGGCGTCACGACGCAGAAGAAATCGACCTCGATCCTCGAATTCGTCAGCCTGACATCGCCTGACAGCCGATACGACAGTCTCTTCCTTTCCAACTATGCCGTCATCAATCTGCAGAACGAGCTCGCCCGCCTGCCCGGCGTCGGCAACGTGGCTGTGTTCGGCGCCGGCCAATATGCGATGCGGATCTGGATGAACCCCGGATTGCTGCAATCCCGCGGGCTGACACCGCAGGATGTCATCAACGTGGTGCAGCAGCAAAGCCAGGAGGTGACCGCCGGTCAGGTCGGCATTCCGCCAGTGCCTGCCGGTCAGGACTTCCAGTATACGCTCAATGTCAACGGCAGGCTGAACGACGCTGTCGACTACGAGAACATCATCATCAAGGTCGACGACCAGAGCGGAGGCCGGATCACCCGCATTCGCGATATCGGCCGCGTCGAGCTGGGTGCGCAGACCTACAGCCAGTCCTTCATGCAGAACGGGCGGCCGGCGGCCGGTATCGGCATCTTCCAGCTTCCCGAGGCCAACGCCATCGACGTCGCCAAGGACGTCGCGGCGAAGATGACCGAGCTTTCGAAAGACTTCCCCTCCGGTCTCGCCTATACCGTGCCATTCGATACGACCAAATTCGTGAAGGCATCGATCGATGAGGTCTATGTCACGCTGATCGAAGCCGGCGTTCTCGTGCTGATCGTTATTCTCGTCTTCCTGCAGGATTGGCGGGCGATGCTGGTTCCGGCGACGACGGTGCCGGTGACGATCATCGGCGCCTTTGCGGCCATGGCGGCGCTCGGCTTCACCGTCAATCTCTCGACGCTCTTCGCCATCGTGCTGGCGATCGGCATCGTCGTCGATGACGCCATCGTCATCGTCGAGGGCGTTGCCCGCCATATCGAGGAAGGGATGCCCGGCAAGAAGGCCGCCGAGAAGGCGATGGACGAGCTCTTCGGCCCCGTGATCGGCATCACGCTGGTGCTGATGGCGGTGTTCATTCCTGCCGCCTTCCTTCCGGGGCTGACAGGGCAGCTCTACAAGCAGTTCGCATTGGTCATCGCCGCCACGGCGCTCATCAGCGCCATCAACGCCATGACGCTGAAGCCAACGCAATGCGCCCTCTGGCTGCGCACGCCGGTGCCTCCCGAAAAACGCAATTTCTTCTATCGCGGTTTCAACAAGGTCTACGACAAGGCCGAGAACGGCTATGCGAAACTGATCGGCAACATGGTCCATCACAGCGCCATTGCTGTTCTTTTCGCGCTGGCGCTGATCGGCGTCGCCATCTGGGGGCTTACCCGCCTGCCGACGGCATTTCTGCCGCTCGAGGATCAAGGCTATGTGCTGATCAGCGCGCAGCTGCCCGACGGCGCCTCGAAAGAGCGTACCGACGCCGTCATGGCGGAGGTCGGCAAGATCGCGCAGCAGACGCCGGGCGTGGATCAGGTATTGACGATCAGCGGCATATCGATCCTCGACAATAGCGCCAGCCTGCCGAATGCCGGTGTCGCCTATGTCGTGCTCAAGGACTGGGATGTCAGGGGCAAGGAAAAGGGACAGGACCTGCTGTCGATCTACGAGCACCTGAACGGCGCACTGTCGGATGTGCTGAAGGCGAAGACCCTGGTCGTCGTGCCGCCGCCGATCCAGGGCATCGGCAATGCCAATGGCTTCACCATGCAGGTGGAAATCCGCAACGGCAATTTCGACTATCCGCTGCTGCAGAGCATGGCCGATACCATCGTCAGCAACGGCAATGCCCAATCGTCGCTGCAGCGGCTGAGCACATCGTTTCGTGCCGGCGTGCCCCAGCTTTCGGTGTCGGTCGACCGCATCAAGGCCGAGACGCTCGGCATCACAGTCGGGCAGGTGTTTTCCGCACTTTCAGGCTATGTCGGATCGAGCTACGTTACCCAGTTCAACAAGTTCGGACGAACCTTTCAGGTCTACGCGCAAGCGGCGCCGGAATTCCGCGTCCGCCCCGACGACATCCGCAACCTGAAGGTCAAGGCTGGCGACGGCACGATGGTGCCGCTCGGCACTGTCGTCGACGTCAAGAGCGTTCAGGGGCCGTCGCTGATCAGCCTCTACAACCTCTATCCGACTGCCACCATCGTCGGCGGGGCTGCCGCCGGATTTAGTTCGGGGCAGTCGCTCGATGTCATGGAGCAGATCGCCGACCGGACATTGCCGCCCGGCGCAGGCTACGAGTGGACAGCCCTCTCCTATCAGGAGAAAACCGTCGGCGGACAAATCTACTTCGTTTTCGCGCTTGCCATGCTGCTCGTCTATTTCGTGCTAGCCGGGCAATATGAGAGCTGGATCCTGCCACTCGCCGTATTGCTGGCCGTGCCGCTGGCGCTTCTAGGAACGGTCGGCGCGCTAAGTGCGGCCGGTGTTGCCAACAATCTCTACACGCAGATCGGCCTGATCCTGCTGATCGCGCTTGCATCGAAAAACGCGATCCTGATCGTCGAATATGCGCGCGAGAAGCGGGCCGAGGGCATGGAAATCCTCGAGGCCGCGGTCGAGGCCGCACGCCTTCGCTTCCGGCCGATCCTGATGACATCCTTCGCCTTCATCCTCGGCGTCCTGCCGCTGGTGCTGGCGAGCGGCGCCGGTGCATCGGCCCGCAAGTCGATCGGCATATCGGTTTTCAGCGGCATGATCGCCTCGACCTGCCTCGCCGTCCTCTTCGTTCCGTCGTTCTATGTGGTGCTGCAACGATTCGAGGAATACAGAAAGCGGCGCACGAACACGGCGCCGCAGGCAGCAGAGTGATCAGCGCTTCGCTCTATTGCACGACAACGCGCACATAGACGCCGCCGCTCTTGGCGTAATAGCCGGATCCACACCTGTAATAATAGCCACCGTAATAGGCGCCGTAGACGCAGCCCGCGGGCAAGACGGCAATCGTCGTCGTTGTCCTCGTCACCACGCGCCGCGTCGTCCTGCGCGCAACGCCGGCGTAGGAAAGCGGGGTCAACGGCCGGCCGATCACGGCGTTGGCGGGCGTACCAAAGCTGAGCGATAACGGTACCCATCCGCCGGGCTCGACATGAGCGTCGGCAAGGAGAAAGGCGCCGGTCAGCCCGGCAACAAGCAGGGATTTCGGATATCTCATTTGCTGTCTCCCGGTTGGGTGGGTGCTGGCAGTTCATCGAGCGACTGCAATTCGCTGAGATCGACCTTCTTGGCGCTTTTCGGAATCTCGATTGCATAGGACGCCTTGGCGACATCCGGCCCGCTCTTGAAATCGCTGATCTCCAGCGTGTATTGCGGCGCCTGCCCGACATGTTTGCTGGTGATGACATAGCGCAGCGGCACAGGCTTGGCGCCCGACTGTATCCAGATCTGCCAGTCAATCTCGGGCGTGCGGAACGTCAGATACTCGCATTCGACCCCACCGACATAAGCGCTCGATATATGCTTGGCATCCGTTACGTCGGTCATCAGAATGTCGAAAACATGAGACGACAGCAGATCAGCTCCCGGCGCCTCGATACCCGCATCCGCCAACCGCTCGAACAGTTCGTCCACCGAGCCCTTGGCCTCGATACTGGCATAGGCATCGAGGTTCTTGCCGTGCACCGTCAGAGTCGTCCCGTCAAAACTGACATCGACATCGGCAAATCCGCCGGTTCTGGTGACCCGCAGCTTGTCCGGCCGTGCCAGGCTCGCAGTTCCCGAACTGACGAACTGCAGCTTCTCGAAGTCAGGCGTTACCGCTTCGATCGACGATTGGTAGCTGAACGACATCGCCTTCTGCCCCGCCAGATAGTCCGACATGGACTTCAGGATATCTTTCGCATCGTCGGCGGCAGCCGTCGCGGGCAGGATCAGGCTGATCGCAAAAGAGCCGCAGACGAGCAGGCGCCGCAGCGTTCTGAAATGGGGAACCGATGACATTGCAATGCCTTCCCTTCGATCATGTTGATCCCCAAGTCCCCGGACAGGTGCCCTTCAGCGAGAATCCTACCGGCGATCTGCAAGATCAGAGAATAGATGAAATTTCAGCATTATCGATGCAGGCGGTGCGCAGCCGCGAGCGGTCGCCAGGTTTGGGAATCATGAATAGAGTACACCACTCCCATCTCCCCTCCACGGCAATGGGAACGTCTAAAGATCGCGAAGCTATAGGCCGCTGGTCAGCACCCGCTGACATGTCGGCGACAGCCGTTGAAAGTTATCCCGCAGACAATTGACCCCACGGCCGCCACCGAGCGGCACCGAGCGGCAAAGCGCCCGGAAATCCGGTCCGCAGGTGCGGCGGAGAACAATCAGTTCTTCGCGTGGCGTGAATGACGCCATCGGCATCGCTGCCATCGCTCCGGCACCACCGGCCGCCTTGGCTGTATTGGTAGCAGGAAGAGACGATCCGCTTCCTCCAATCGCGCCAATGGCGGCCTGACAGGATGGCGAAAGCGCCGCATTATGCTGCTGCAGGCAGGCAAGCGCCTGCGCTCCACCCGGCGTCACACCCGAGCACTGCGCCATGAAGTCCGAGCGGCACGCCGATTTGATCGCATCGCGCTGCGCCTCCGTCGGCTGCGCAGTCTGTTTTGGGGAAACGGCCGGAGCTGCGGCTGTGGTTGGCTGGACCGCCGGCGTTTGCGCCGGCGCAGCATCGGTCGATTTCTTCTTCGTCCCGCCCAAAGCCGAGATCGCGTCGCGGCAGGCCTTGGAGAGCGATGCATCATGCTGCTGAAGGCAATTCAACGCCTCCATGCCCCCGGGCGTCACACCCGAACATTGCGCAATGAAATCGGAGCGGCACGCCGACCGGACCGCATTCCGCTGGGCATCAGTCGGTTGCTGCGCGTAAGTTGCGCCGGCCGCAAGGCACATCGCGGACGAGACAAGAAGGCCGAAGGCCCTGCTCGCTGAAAACGAGAATCTGATATGCAGAATATTCGCCAGAAAGGCCGCAAATTTCCCCATGGCTCCCTCCCCGAGGAAGAAATTATCTGGATATATGCAGATACGTGGCGGGGCCGATGAAATAACGCTGGCCTGACAAACTGTCGCCACGCAGGGCATGATCAAAATCTATCACTGCAGGTTTACATTAGCACGTAAATATACTGTCGTGAAGATTGCGTCGTGAGACATGGCGAGCGGTAGAGTCTTCAGCCTGCCAGTCTACTTCATTTCTTCCGCGCCCAATTCCGCGTGCCGTCCGGTCACACCAAGGTTGAACGCAAAAGCCCCGC
>UBJR01000005.1 GCA_900465675.1 Hyphomicrobiales bacterium
CATTGCGAGCCGATTGACACTTTAATCAAGTGCAAGCGACAAAAAAGTCGGCGAAACCCAAGCCCAGCTCGCCGTTAACCATAATTAAGATTTTGTTAAAATTTTAACATTTCAAGCTTGGCGGCATCCGCGCGAGCTGTCATGATCGTTATAGCTAATGTCTGGAGACAAAGCCCTATGTCGTTGTTTCGAATAGAAAATCTCAGCGCGATCCGCTGACGAGAGCGTTCAGACCCTACGGGTCACACGACGACATCTTCCCGGCGACGCGCGACCATCAGCGCCCCGAAATAACAGCCGGAATCCATCCCAATGAGAATGCAGAACCACCGACGGTCAGCGGCGGCTGCGCTAGCAGCTACGCATTCGTCAATCCGTGATCGCAAATATATCGATCCAAACGTTTGCAGATTTAATAAGCCACCTTCGCTTTTGTGCCCTCTATTCCGCTCCGAGTTTCGGCGCAGCGCCTGACACCGATCGCCCTGATCACGTCGTGCCTGCTTCGAAGCGGCTACGTAACAACGTTGCTCAAAGGAGAAAACCACAATGGCAACATACCGAGGCCTGTTCCCCCAAGATCTGAACCCGGCTGAAGCCGAGCGCTGCTTAGCAAGGGGCGCAACCATTGACGAACTTTCGTTCGACTTCGATGGCGCCGAAGACGGTCGCTTCGAAACAACGGACTACCCAAGCGAACATCCGCTCCTCCAGAAGTGATTGGAAAGGTCTCACTATGTCCGGAAATGTTTTCACCGCACTCGACACCCTTCCGCACTCGGTCGACCGCCGCCGTCGTAAGCGGCCCAGCCTGGCCCGTGCGCCACAGTATCGCGTCGCTCCGACGGAGCGTCCTGTCGACGCATGGCTTGCTGGCCTTATCCCGGAGGAGAGCTTAAGCGACAACGGACCGTGGTACCTCCCCCAACGGGACCCGGACTGGTTCTCTTTGGTTTTCGCCAAACCCGATCTCGACAGTCAGCAGGACCTGCTGACCGGACCGGCGACATCTAGCCCTTCAGCAAACTCAGCCGACGATGAGAAGCCGTCCGATGAAAACTAATCGCAAAAGAACAAGGTCGGCATTCATTGGCAAGGGTCCCAGCTTTGCGGTGAAGATCGATATGGCCCGTTCACCGCTCGCGACGAATGGTCCACTCCCCGAGGTCTTTTCGAAACACGCCCGGCAATGGGAGCGGATGCGTCGAGCTGGCGCGACCCGCCTCGTAGAGGCTCGCACCGCATACCACGACTGGTTTTAAGGAGAGCAGCACATGTCGAAGATGATTGCCAACCCGACCATCGCCAAGACCCTTACGTTCACTGCCCCTCCTGCCGTCACCACCAAAAGCTTCGCGAGGGCGATGCTGAACCAGCTCAATACGACTTACGTCCGTGCCGAGAAACATAACCGGCTGAAGACCGCGATCGAGAGCCGTCGCAAACATCCAAGGATGGGGCAGCCAATGGGGCGGACCGAGATCGATGGGTGGGCGACCGACCTTGAGACGCTCTTGATGGCCCACGGCGTCTTCCACATCAAGCACGATAAGATCAAGGCCAACCTCGAAGAGTATTTCGCCGAAGCCGAAATTCCTGTGCAGCTCCAAACGAAGGCAGTCAGCAAGTGACCGTAGCACGAGCCAAGTATGCACGAGTAGGCAGCGCAATGGCGAAGATCATCGTAATTCGCGTTTTGCCGTATCCAACGAACGTTGCCCCACCGGTTCCGCCGCTGACTTTGCCGACGGTTGACGAGTTCACTGCGATGATCATCGCTGAATACTACGCAAGGACTTCCAGCTGCACTCGTCAAAGCTGCCGTCGGTTTGGTCGGCCAGATCGTGAAACGATCGACGAACCGGACGATCGGGCACTAATCTGCATAGCAGCGATAGCGCCTATCCAGCTCTAACTGCACCCAAAAACCACAGGCCGGAACACCTCGATTCTGAGGCCCGGCGAAGCTTTGCCTAAAGGAGGTAACCATGACTAGCCATACCATGAAGATCCAGTCGGCACTTAACGCAACCTGCCATACGCCGGAGCGTCAGTCAGTGGAGGCGACATACCAGGACGCCTTTATGCCGTTCATCACAAACTCGGAGGCCAATTTGGCCGAAGCGCTTGCGGATTATGAAGAGGATGCGAAACGCATACTGACCAGCTTTGTGATGCGGTACGCCTCCGCAAAACGACCGTCTCAGAACGCACTTCACGCCGACTGCGTTTCGGCCTTTATCGACAACAACAAAGAACGTGTAGCTCGCGGGCTCCACCAGTTGGAGCACCCGAAACGTGGCCGCTTCCGGGGACTTATCAACTCCCTCGATGATATCCACTGCATGATGGCCCGGTATGGGGTTGAGCTTACTGTTCGACATGCACGTTTCCTTTCGACCGTGCAGCATCAGTCGCCTCAGGTGGGGAAAGCGCTGCGGGCGCTGGCAGACCTTGGGAGTAATCACGAAGTCACCCTCACTAACGGCATGGTCACCGGCTTCAAACCGAGTGCGTGAAAGCCTGCAGCAAGGCTGGTTTTGACGAGCTTCCGAGCCGTCAAACCCCTCCGCCACCGATTCAACTCTCATAAGGATCAGTCCATGCGTGATGAACGTTCTATTGGAAATCTGCAGCGCCGCGTCGAGCACGAACGTGCCGCCCTTCGCCGCAACATGCATCTTCCACCACATCTTGCATCGCCTTGGAACGACGAGGAGCCTCTGCTCTCCTCTGAAACCCAATCGGTCTCGCGGCAGGAATCTCTTGGCCCCTCGCCTCTTCGCCATGGCGGCGTTCGCAAGACCGCGCGGTCGAGCGAATTGAACTACACCGGCTCGGACTATTTCAAACAACGCCAAGTTCAGATCGAGAGCGCGAGAGAGATTCGTATCGGCAAGCTTTTAATGGCTGATCCGCTCACCAAGGAGCTGCGGTCCCAGACGCACCGCCTAGTTTACAAAGATGACGATGGCGAGGTTCACGCTCACGTACTGGATCTGTTGCAGTTCCGCACAGACGGGAAGGTCGTAGGGCACGCGGTCAAGACCGAGGCCAACCGTCCATACTTGCAGAAGATCGTCGATCATCTGAATGCGAAAGGTCATCCGGAGATCGACTGGATCGAGGTGAAGACCGAAACGGATGCTCCGGCGTGGAAGCTGCATAACGCAATGGATTTTCTTTGGGCTCGCGCAAACATGCATGAGGCCGATCTGGATATCGTCCGCCGCCGCGCAGCTCGCCTTGGTCACTCGGTCGAATTCTGGCAGCTGTTCGATCGCGGCTGTCACCACTGGGGCCGCGAAGCCGCGATCTTCTACCTGATTGAACAGGGTGAACTCGTACCAGAGTTCTCCGAAGAGCGGATTACAAAAGTCTCCACGCTGTTGGTGAACATGCGCTGCTAGCGCTCGGCCAAAGCCCACGCTCCCAATTTTTCGCATGCCGACCGAGCTGCTGTCTCGGCACGGGAAAACTCGTCCTTACGAAAGGCAATTCGAATGCTCGATCTCATCTCCGCAAACTCAGGCGTCAACCCGACCGACATCCTCAATTATCGCGACCAAACCCTGCACGTCTGCGAGGTCGATCACAGCGGGGTGTATCTCTCTCGCGGCGATCAGGTGTGTACCTTCCTTGCGCACCGCGACCTCCTCAAGGCGCTGATCGATGGGACTGCGAGCATTGAATACTCGTCGTCGCGGACGGGTCGCGCCTAACCCACTTCATCAAACTCCAGCTCAGAAAGGGCTTTCGTTATGTTGACACTCGCCTTCAAGCATGAATACACGCGCGTCCAGGTCGGCCCCGAGGACAGCCTGTTCGTTCGAGATCGCTATTCACGCGCGACCGAATGGACAGAGGACGGCTTCTATTATTCGCCGGAAGATGATCATCGCGTTTCGGACTTCATCACCTATCGCGACTTCTACGAAGACCTGCTGTCCGGTGCAGCCAAGGTCAATTACGGCTACCACGGCAAGGCCGCCACGAAGATCCGCACAACGTTTGGCGAGGGCAAACAGCTGGAGGGCTTTAAGCCAGCGCAGCAGCAAGACGCTCGCCGCATGAAGTTTTTCATGGATCAGCTTGAGGTGGCGATCAAGGCCAATAACGGCGAAATGCCCGTTTCGGTCGACCTCGTGGAGGCCATTGGCAAGTGGCATGAAGCTTACAACAAGTTTCTTTCCGACAACGGCATTCACGCCGAAACCGGTGAAACTACCAATCACCGCCACAATCATAAAAAGACGATCCTCCAGTATGACAAACCGCCGTGCCTCCGCACGGTGAAGGATAAATTCGCACTGTATATGGAGTGCGAAAAAAACATCCTGGCGCTCGTTCGCAAGCCACCGCTCTACACTCGGCGCAGGAAGGTAGTGTCCGCCGAGAGCTTGGCTCTGTGGAAGAAATTCGCATTCAAGTTCGCATCACCGCGACGCCCGGCAGAATCCCACCTGTTGCGTGACCTTCGAGGTGAAGTCGACCTTCAAAACCTTGAACGCAAGAAGGCTAAAAACCCGATCCGGCTGGACAAACCTGGCCGCAAAGCGTTCCACCGCCTAATCAAGTCAATGGATGCTTGGTGGGTGTTCGCCCGTCGGCGAGGCGTCAAGGCGGCCGTAAAGGCGTTTCGTGCTCAGCAGAGCGGGTTCGAAATCTGGCGTCCCGGCCAGCGCTTCGAATTTGACGACTACATGTTCCATCTTCAGGCGATCCTGACGGACCTCCAGGTTTGGGACAAATTCTCAGAGCGTCTCCAGAACGCGATGTCCACGAAGCGCATTTGGCTCACGCTCGGCATCGATGCGTGCACCCGATATGTCGTTGCCGCAGTCCCAAGCATGGAGCCAAACTCTGACGCTGTCGTCAGTGCGCTGGATCTGTCTCTTTCCGACAAAACGTTCATCGCGAAGAAGGCGGGGGCGCTGTCCAAGTGGCTTGGCGGCATTCGTCCGGAATCGGCGATCGCCGACAATGGTAAGCCCTACATCTCCAACAAGACGGAAGACGCCTTCCACAATTGCGCCATCCCGTATTTTCATCCGCCAAAGGGGCAACCGTGGCACCGTGCTTTCGTCGAAAGCATGCTGATGAAGTTCGGCGCCGACATTCTGACCTATTTCGACGGTCAGACCTTCGTCAACAGTGTCGACAAGGGTGAATACGACGCAGAGGGCCAGGCGAATCTGGTCGTCGAAGAGCTGATGGCGCTCATCATCCGCTGGATCGTTGATGTCTATCACCACGAACCCGTCGCCCAGACAGGTGAGACGCCCCACAACGCGTGGGCCAAGTACATCCAGGAAAACCGCGTCAAGTTCGCGCCCACCGAGCATGAGAAGCGCCACTATTTCGGTATCGACTTCAGCGCGACCATTCACGCCGAAGGTCTCTTCCACGATGGCATCCGCTACAATTCGCTGGAGATGAACTACGCGCGGCAGGTCCTTGGCAACAAGAAGATCCGTTACCGCGCTCACCCCGACAACATCGAATACATCTCTATCTGGTTCAACAACCAGTGGGTTCCGGTCCGCAACAAAAGTGCCGTCCGGGAACGTACCAGCATGCGCGAGTGGGCCGAATTCCGGCGGCTCTTCCGCGAGCGCAAACGTGCAAAGGCCAGCGAGAACTGGGAAATCATCGCGCGTGCTCGTCGCGAAATCCGCGAGGCTGCCGACAGCGCAGCCGCTCGCAGCAAGTTCTCGCCCGACGCCGAACGTCCGAAGACCCTCTACAAACTGGTCAAGCAGCTGAGCGAAGGCTCCATCTATGAGGCCAAGCTCATCGAGGAGGCCCTGAAATACGGCCTGACCAAGGACGAACTGCGCGATTTCGAGGATTTTGTCCCCGGCTCGACGTCCGGTGTTGTCGACGAGGTCGACGGCGTGTCGGTTCCTGACGCGACCCTTGTCGAAACACAAGATCCCGAGCCCTCCGCATCGGAGCCAAAATCTGCCGCCGAAACGGCTGCTGACAACGCTTCCGATACGCTGCCAACCGGCGTCGCGTTCCTCGAAGACGACGAAGACGAGGAGGAGGACGACGACACAGGCAACTGGTGACCGCAATAAGCCGCCCTGCCTTGGCGGGGCGGTCCGCATGCCCTGAATTTGCGCCAACCGGCGTTGTTTTGCCAGCTACAAGGAGATTTCCATGGCGAACGTTCTTGCTCAACTCGATACTCAGACTGCCGCCGACCGCGTCCTTGCGGAACAGATCCGCATGCGTCAGCACTTTGTGAAGACCAAGGTCAACCCGGTCCTGAAGGATCGCTTGGACCAGCTCGTGCGCAACGCTCGCGCCTGCTTGAACGGCGGAGGCATGAAACAACGTGCTCTCGTTATCATCGGAGAGTCGGGCTCCGGCAAAACCACCTCGCTGAACCACCACATTGCTCAGATTCCGGAGATGCAGCCCTACACCAATGCCCAAGGCCGCCTGATTGATCCCGTACTGCGGATGGATACGCCAGGTACCAACACAACGAAGTCATTCGCTATTGCGATGTTGGCGGGGCTCGGCATCCCCGCCAACCAGCGGGCGTCGGAATTCGAGCTTTATGCAATTCTGAAGCATCAGCTCAAAGAGCAGGGTAAGCTCTTCGTGCTTGCGGACGAGTCCCAACATCTTATTCGCGCAGCACAAGCCAAAACAGTGGAGAAGGTCCAGGACGTCCTCAAGAACCTGATGCAGATCGAGGGTTGGCCGCTCCACATGATCTTCATCGGCACTCCTGCCCTCGCCAAGTTCCTTCAGGGTGACAAGCAGCTTGCTAATCGCTGCCGCGTACTGATGCTGCCCCAGCTTGATCCCGCTAAAGACAGCGATTTCCTCGTGCGTACGCTCAAGGAAATCGTCGTCGACGTGGGTGGCCTCCAGATGGGTTGGAAGGAGACCGAACAGCTCCCCCAGCGCCTAATCCGCGCGTCCTTCAGCTGTACCGGGACCGCTATCCAGTACATCCAGGAAGCATGTGTCCGCGCCATGGATGAGGGTAAGACAACCGTCAAGATCAAGCACTTTGCAAAGGTCTACGAGGCGAACACCGGCTGCAATAAGCAGGACAACTCTTCAGCGTGTTGAAGTGGGAAAAAATCAAACCTGAGAATGCTTTGCAGGAGTTTATGAAGACAGTGGAGCAAAGCGAATGACTTTTCCGATCTGCCTTCCTGTGTCCGTAACCCCGAAGCGCGACGTGAACCCCTTGGGGTTCACGCAGCAGCTTGCGATTGCCAATGGCTTCCGCGATGTATCGCATTTCGCACGCGTCACAGGCATTCGACCAAGTCTGCTGCTCAACGGTGATCGCGATGAGATGGCAGTGCTGGCTGGCTGGTCCGGGCAGGATCTGACCCCTCTGCTGCGCTACATTGTGCCAACGGGATCGAAACGAGTGAAGCTCGGCGACGCGGCGGTCACACGTTCCTACACCCAATCCAAGACCACTCGCCTCTGCCCACATTGCCTGGCCGATGATCTCGCCGAGCCCTCTGCGAAGCCTCATGACGCCTATGTCCGTGGCTCTTGGTCCTGGAGACAGATTTTCGCATGCCCAACCCACGGCACGCCATTTATCGAAGGGCCTCGCGCCGAAGAACTTGGCGATCTGTCGAAATGGGCGGTGCCTATGACCGCCGAACGAATGCCCGACCCGTCTGACGCCTATTTTCATCAACGCGTATTAGGCGATACCACCGGCGTTGCCTTCCTTGATGCTCTCGATGCCGACGTCGCGACTGAAGTTTGCTCTATCCTTGGGCACCTCGCCAACACCTTGGACGCGCAGCGAGTGTTGGAGCGGATCCCAGACGGCTTCGAAAATTCCGTCTGCCGTCGGAAAGGCTTCGAGATCGCAGCACTTGGTCATGATGCGGTA
Organism: Hyphomicrobiales bacterium; assembly: GCA_900465675.1. GTDB lineage: Bacteria > Pseudomonadota > Alphaproteobacteria > Rhizobiales > Rhizobiaceae > Rhizobium. Next base: position 7,889 of record UBJR01000005.1, read on the forward strand.
CTGGAGTTCCTTGGCAGCCTGCCCTCGGTCATCGACCGCCGCACCATCGGCACGCACAAGTCGCTTTACACACCGATTATTCGCTGGCTCGATTGGAACATCAACGATCCCAATTATCAGACCATCATCGACTTCTTCCAGGAATTCGCGGAGCAAAACGTCCCCATGTCGCCGGGAGAACGGTTTATTCGTCCAGTTAATGAGCGCATCGTCCACTCCACTAAAAGCGCGGCAGCTGAATACGGAATTTCAGAGGCCCGCATCGAGCGTGTTGTGCGCGACAACAAAGGGTTTATTCGCAGCAGCAAGAATTTTAACCGCGCCTCGATGCATGAGCATATTTCTAAAGAACAGACGATGGTCACCACATCGGAAGCCGCCAAGTTGTTGGGGTGCACCATTGCCGTCGTAGATAATCTTCTCAAAGCTGGCTTGCTGGGCTACGCAGCAAACGAAGGTCTTGGTGAACGCATCTACCGGTTTGTAGACCGGGCGGAAATCGACGCCTTGATAATTCAACTCAAGGCGAAGGTTCAGGTAACCTCCCGGATCAATGATGCGGAGATGCGTTATATCGCTGCCTCGAACTACAAGGTGACAGTGGCGGTTCCTCACATCCTTAGCGGCAACATCCGTGTCTACGTGTTGCCCGGGCATCCCGTCAGGCTTGATACCATCTACCTCAACATTGAAGACACGCAGCGGGAAAAGAGGGCCGACACGTCCAGATTCCACGGCATTAGGAAACGAGGACCGGGAAGGAAGTGCAAGCCCGAAACGCTGTCAGTTGATGAAATTCGTATTCAGCTGGATGTAACCGGGTCCACCGTCGAGGAGCTGTTCAGGGTCGGTTTGCTGACGGGGGAGCCTCCTCGCGAAAATGCCAAGCATCATGCCCGCCGCGCGTCCAAAGCCGAGATCGATGTATTCAAGAACACATACATTTCGGCGGAGGAAGTCGCACCCAGGCTCGGCACGGTGACCACAAAGCTGGTCAAGAAGCTTGACCGCTTAGGTGTTGAACCAGTCTTACGGGGCTTCAAACATATGGCGAAAATCTACCGGAGAGATGACCTGGAGAAGCATCTCTCGATCTGAGACTGACGCAAAAATCCAAAAAGGGCTCGACTTTGTCGAGCCTTTTTTTGTGCCCAACTTTTCGAAATACGATTGCTATGGAAAGGAATTAAGGGAACAAGTGGAAAGTGCTTTTGGTCAGGCTCGAAATGACCCCTTACAGCGCAGGCGATTCCGGCTGCTCGATGGAAGAATGTTAGGGGCATCTACAGGTGTGATACAAAAGCAAGTCAGTGCTCAAGAAAGACGGTCATGCGGTATCTTCGATCAGGGCCGCGGCGTCAGACCCAGGAACCGGGCGTTGCGCGCGGCAAAACGGTTGGTTTGCGATCCGGGGAGATCGCCGACCGGAATATCCGCGTCATCCTGGAGGCGATCCGCCGACATGGGCCGCTGACGCGGATGGAGCTAGGCCAGCACTCCGGACTGACCGGCCCAGGGATCACCAACATCCTTCGCCGCCTCGGCGAAGAAGGCCTTGTGACCTCGAACCGGCGCAATGGCGCGGGCGGCGGGGCGGCCGCTGCCGAATTCGCATTGCGCCCGGGTGGGGCCTTTTCGATCGGCATCAGGATCCGTGAACGCCGCTGCGAAGCCGTGCTGATCGATCTCAGCGGCCAGGTGCATGACCGCGCCTATTTCCAGCCAGATCCAGCTGCCATGGTGACGTCCGTCCACAGCGCCATCAAGGAAATGATGGACCGCCACGCGGCCTTGCCGATCATCGGTGCAGGCATCGGCTCGAATATCTGGACGGACGAGCAGAACGAGGCGCTTGCTGCGCTCTCCGGACTTCCGAAGCCCGAGGTCGAAAACGAATGTACCGCCAGCCTGCTGGCCGAGCGCACGATCGGCAGCCCGGCAACGGTGGGCGGCCTTGCGATGATCATTCTCGACGAGGACGTCCAGGCCGGCTTCCTCGTCCGCGGCGCGCCCTATTCCGGCGTTCATGGCAGGGCGGGCGGCATTGGCGAAATGCTGACCGGTCCCGACAATGTCAGGCTGAACAGCGTGGCCGGGTTCGGAGCACTGCGCGCGGCTGTCGGCAGCGAGACCTTTGCACGCGTTCTCGAAGATGGTGAGGCCTCGCCGCACGAACTCGGGCAGTGGATCCGCGACGCCGCAAGCCATCTGCTCGACCCGATCATCGCGATCGCCGGCTTCGTCGCCCCGAGCGTCATCATGATCGGCAGCGATCTGCCGCGGGCTACCATCGAGGCGCTGATCCATCAGTTGTCGGTGGAGCGCCGCGATACCTCGAAGCGCCCGTTCCTGACGCCGTGGATCTCGCCGATGAAACCGGCCAGCTTCAGCGGCGGCGGCATTGCGCTCGGGGCGGCATTGCTGCCGTTCCTCAACACCCTGCTGCCGCCGGTTTCGGCCTGATCTATGCCAGCGCTTCGTCCGTACGGCTGAGATCGGAAGCGAGCGCCTTGTCCAGAACCTTCTGGATATTGGCCGCCCGCCGGAACGACGGCTCCTGCGTCTTCCCGGCACGCACCGCCTGGACGAAACGCTGGTAGTTGGTCTCGACGGGATCGAAGCCGATATCGCGCCAGGTCGCGGTGTGCACGTCCTCGCCAAGGCAGGCGCGCAGCGTCGATTTTCCGGTGTCGTAGATCATTTCGATCGAACCGGTCTCGCCATAGACGCGAAGGCGCAGCTGGTCCATCTGCCCCGCTGCCGTTCGTGTCGCCTGGATGGTGCCGATCGCCCCTGAGGTGAAATCGACATTCATCGTGAAGCTGTCATTGGCGTCGAGATCATACTCACCGATCTTGTCGCCCGGCGCCTTGTTGAAAGTCTTCAACCTCGCAAAGACATGGGCGACGTCGAGCCCCGAACCATACGAGGCGAAATCGACGATGTGGATGCCAATATCGCCGAGCGCGCCGTTCGAGCCGTGCTTCTTGCTAAGCCGCCACAGCCATTTGCTCTCGCTCTTCCAGTCGCCCCAGTGGCGGCCGACCAGCCAGCTCTGCAGATGCGAAGCCTCGACATGCCTGACAGCGCCGATCTCGCCAGCCAGCACCATCTGCCTTCCCTTCTGGAGAGCCGGCGAATTGCGGTAGGTGAAATTCACCATACCGACCTTGCCCGATTTCTCGATCGCTTCGGTCATTTCCATCGCCTTGGTGGCATCCGTTGCGAGCGGTTTTTCGCAGAACACATGCTTGCCAGCGGCGATCGCCTGCAGCGTCGTCGGATGATGGATTCGATCGGGGGTGACATTGGCGACAGCATCGAATTCGCCCCAAGCCAGCGCCTCCTCAAGCGTGCTGAACTGCTTGGCTATGCCGTGTTCGGCGCAAAAAGCCGCCAGCCGCTCGGGCACGACATCGACGCCGCCGACAACGCTGACCCCTTCGATCTCCTTGAACCGCGCAGCGTGCTGGTTCGCCATTCCGCCAGTGCCGAGAATGAGTAATCGCATCTTATCCTCCATAGATATCACGTTCGGCCACCACGTCGGCAGCCGGGCAAAACACATCCTGTGCGTGTTGCGACGGTCGCAAGACGCCTGTTCGATCCGTGGGAAACCGGGTTTTAACCCGCCTAACTTGTGTTGAATGTCGCCAGCATCTCATTCCTCCCAAGTGCGGCTTGACATCAAATCAAAGTAACTTAATCTAATTAATGCAGCATGGAATTGAGGAGAGGTCAACTGACCACCAGGCTGTATCCGTTGAAAATGGGGAGGAGACCCATCATGAAGAGAGCGTTCGTCGGCGCATTGGCGCTGAGCACAATGTTATTTTCAGTGCCTGCCGCATTTGCCCAAGAACTGGCGACGAAGGACAGGATCGGCCTTGCCGATGCACCGAAGTCCCTCGTCGTTCGCCTGACAAACGACAGTCCCAACAATGCCGACGCAAAGATCGCCGAAGGCTACCAGAAACTCTTCGTCGATTTCATCAAGAAGCATCCCGACTGGAAGCTGCAGATGCAGTTCATGTCGGCCGATATCGGCACCGAACAGGCCAAGATGCTCGAGCAGGCCAAGGCCGGCAACGCGCCGGATTGCGCCGCGGTCGATTCCTTCGTGCTCTCGCAGTTCATGGTCAATCACGTGCTGGCGGATTTCACGCCATACTTCTCGAAGGAAGAAGTGGACGACCTCTTCCCCTTCATCCGCGAGGGCATCACCGACAAGGACAAGAGCGTCCGCGCCTGGTGGTGGGATACCGACTTGCGCGTGCTCTATCGCAACAAGTCGATCGTCGCCGACGCGCCCCAGACCTGGGACGACCTGAAGAAGGCCGGCATCGCATCTGTCGGCGAAGGCATGGAGGGAATCCTCTTCAACGCCGGCCGTTATGAGGGCTCGACCTTCGACTGGCTCGCCAACTATTGGGCACTCGGCGGCAAACTGGTCGACGACACAGGCAAGCCGATCTTTGGCGAAGGTGAAAACAAGGAGAAGTTCCTCAAGGCGCTCAACTATTACAAGGACCTCGTCGATTCAGGTGCCGCACCGAAGCGCGTGACGACGATCGGTAACTATGACGACCTGAACGCGGCGGCTGCGGCCGGAACCACCGCCCTCTTCATCGGCGGCAACTGGCAATATGCACAGCTGAAGGCCACGCTCGACGACGAAGAGTTCAAGAACTGGACCTTCTCGCCGATCCCCGGTCCGACCGCCGACCAGCGCTCAACGGGAACCGGCGGCTGGACGATCGCATCCTTCGCCAAGGACAAGGACAAGGTCGAGATGTGCGCCAACCTCGCCCGCGAGGTCTATATGGGACCGGCAAACGCTCTGCAGCAGCAGCTTCCGACGCGCAAGTCGCTGTTCACGAAATATGATGTCTTCTCGACCGAAGCCAACAAGACCTTCGCCGACGCCCTGGTGAACGGTCAGGCGCGGCCGGGTGCACCGATCTATCCTGAGATCTCCAACCAGATCCAGATCATGATGGGTGACGTCCTCTCCGGCACCAAGAAGCCGGAAGAAGCACTGGACGGCGCGTTCAATGCGACGATGGAGGCTTACAAGCGTCTCTAGAGATTGTGATCGTGGCGGCGCCCGGAAATGGGCGCCGCCGGCATTCCCAAACCCGGACAGAGAAGCCCAATGAGCCCTATCGCCATCGAGGCCGTCAGCCCGCCTCACAGCAGATCGTTCATGCGCCGTTTCGCCGGGGCACCCTTGCCCTGGATCATGCCCGTGATCATCGTCATAGGCATCTTCTATCTCTACCCCGTCATCGACGTGTTCCGCCTGTCGTTCACCAATGCCACGCTGATCGGCGACAATCAGGATTATACACTCGGCTCGATCTCCAATGCGCTGAGCTCGCCGCAGCTGCCTGATATCCTGTGGGCAACGCTGATCTTCGTCGGCGGGAGCGTTATCGGCCAGCAGATCCTCGGACTTGCCGTCGCGGTCGTCGTCGTTCGAGGCGAAAAGCGCGGCCTGTTCGGCACGACGATCCTGCGCACCACGGCGCTTGTCGCCTGGGTAGTCCCGGGTATCGCCGGCGGCATCATCTGGCAGATGCTGTTTTCCGAAGCGCCTTATGGCGCGCTGAACAGCATCCTCAGAATGATGCACCTGCCCGCCGTCGCCTGGCTCTCGGATCCGTCGATCGCGCCCTGGTCGGCGCTGATATCCAACATCTGGCGCGGTGCGGCTTTCTCGATGGTCGTCATGTATGCGGCACTGAAGGCGATCGACCCCTCGCTCTACGAGGCGGCGGAAGTGGATGGCGCAACCGGATCGCAGCAGTTCTTCTTCGTTACCATTCCTCAGCTGCGCGCCGCGATCCTGGTCAACATGATCCTGATCACCATCATGACGCTGAACACCTTCGACGCGATCATCACGCTGACAGGTGGCGGTCCCGGCCGTGCGACGGAAGTGATCTCGCTTTACGTCTTCAACATCGTCTTCAGAAATTACGACCTGTCGGGCGGCAGCGTTCTCTCCGTGCTGATGCTGATCATCAGTCTCGGGCTCGCCTTCGTCTATGCGTCGTTCCTGCCCAAGGAGGAAGAGCAATGAGCGGGCGCACCGGCACGCGGTTTGGCGATTTTCTGAGCTATCTGTTCATGCTGGCGATGTTCGTTTTCTTCGCCGGCCCCCTCTCCTATCTGCTGTCGATGGCGATGCGCGACCGGCGCGAGATCTATCGCGGCGTCGCCCGCTACATCCCACACAATCCGACGATGGAAAACTTCGTCGCCGTTCTCAACAACAGCTATTTCCCGCTTTATCTGTGGAACGGGCTGAAGCTTGCGGCGCTCAGCGGTCTCGGCGTTCTCATCGTGGCGCTGCCTGCAGCCTATGCCTTCTCGCGCTTCCACTTTCGCGGCAAGGGCCTGTCGATGATGGGGTTGCTGCTCTTCCAGATGATCTCGCCGCTTGTGATCATGGTGCCGCTCTATCGCTACATGAACAAGCTAGGCCTGCTCGACACGCATTTTGCCGTCGTCATGGTCTATATCGCGCTCGGGGTGCCGCTGGCGACCTGGCTGTTGAAGAGCACAGTCGATAGCATCCCGCGCAGTCTTGACGAGGCCGCGATGATCGATGGCTGCAATCGCTTCTCGGTGTTCTGGCGTATCGTCCTGCCGCTCTCGGCGCCGGGCATCGCCTCGGTCTTTATTATCACCGTCATTGCCGGATGGTCGCAATTCCTCGTGCCTTTTCTGCTGCTGACCCAAAACAATCTGATGCCGATCGGCGTCGGTATCTTTAACTTCCGCGGCATGCAGACCGACTCGTCGATCCAGCTGCTTGCCGCCGCCTGCCTGATCTCCGTCGTACCGGCGATCGTGGCCTTCCTGTCGCTCCAGAGACTGATTCTCGGCGCGATGACCAGCGGCGCAGTCAAGGGATGAGACCGGTCTGATGCCGATGGAAGATGAAGGATCGCGACCATGAACCAGACCGCGGGCGTCAAGCTCTCCCCCGATCTATCGGGGGCAAATGTCGAAGATGCAGGCGAGCATAACCGCGCCGTCGTGCTGCGCTGCATCCACCGGCAGGCCCCGATTTCGCGGGCGGAGATTGCAAGACAGACCGGCTTCACCAAGCCGGCCATCGCCCGCATCGTCGACCGGCTGCTGGACGAGGGCCTGATCATCGAGGCTCGGCGCCGCCACGGTTTGCGCGGACAGCCCGCCATCGAGCTCGAGATCAATCCGGACGCGTTCTTCGCCATCGGCATCAATATCGACCGCGATCACCTGACCATCCTTGCCGTCGACGCGGTCGGCAATGTGCGTGCCCGCGTGCATCACGAAAAGCGCTACATTCTGCCTGCCGAATTCATGCAGCTGTCGGCCGACGCGATATCACATTTTCAGCGCAGCCGCCTGATCGACGACGCTCATCTGGCCGGTATCGGTCTCGCCATGCCGGACTGGCTGGGCGAAATATCCTTTCCAGGCAAGCCGGCCGACTATTCCGAATGGCTGGAATTCGACGTGCGCACCGCGATCGAAGGCCTGACGCAGCACCCCGTCTTCATCGAGAACGAAACCAATGCCGCGGCACTGGCCGAACTCGACTATGGGCTCGGCGCCGAAAGCCGCAGCTTCCTCTACATCGCCATAAATGCCTGCCCCGGCGGCGGACTGGTGCTGGATGGCAATGGCCACCGCGGCGCCATGGGCCTTAGCGGCGAAATCGGCTGGCTGCCGATTGCCGACGGTAAGGACGAGCGGGCGCAGAAGGTGCGGCTGCTCGGCGAGATCTTTTCCCTGTTCTGCCTTTACGAGTTCCTCGCGGAACACGGCATCAAGGTCAGCGTACCGCAGGATCTACTGACGCTCGATACGCGCGGAAAGCGGCTGGTCTCGCAATGGCTGCGGGAGATGAGCGCCCATTTGGCCGTCGCTGTCCGGCATATCGGCATGATCATCGATCCCGACGCCATCCTGGTCGGCGGGCGGCTGCCGATCCGCATGATCGACGAGCTGCTGCGCTATGTACATGAGCATCTCGATGCCGCCGACGCCGCTTTGCCGTCGCTTCACCGCGCCTCGCTTGGCGACGATGCTTCGGCGATCGGTGCTGCGGCCATGCCAATGGCGGCAGCGCTGATGCTAGCGTCGTCAGATGAGGTTCAACGCACGCGTTCACCCCTGAAATACATGGATCGCCTGAACAACTAGAACAGCCGCCGCGGCGGCGCCTGGGAGGATTTTGATGAAGATCGGTTTCTATACGTCGACGTTCAACGACCGGCCGCTGGAAGAAGTGGTCGATTTCGCGGCCTCCGCCGGTTTCGATGCCATCGAGATCGATGTCGGCGGGCATATCAAGACGCCCGACAAGGTCCGCTCTGCCGTGGCACTCGCTCGCGAGCGCAATCTCTACGTCTCCTCCATCACCTATTTCGGCAACCAGCTCGACGCCGACAATGCCAAGCGCAAGGATCTGCGCTCGCGCACCTCGGAATTCGCCCAGGCGATCGGCGAGGCTGGTGTGCCGATCTTTGTGATCTTCCCGGGACGCAACGATGAAGCCAGCGACGAGGCCAATTATGACGACTTCGCCGCCTACACCAACGGCCTGATTGCCGAGACGGCATCGAGCGGCCTGATCTTCGCGATCGAAAACTGGCCAGGGCCGAAGGACAATTTCGTCGGCACGACGCCGAGGGGCTACGACGAGCTGTTCAAGCGCATTCCAGACCGCCGCTTCGGGCTGGAATTCGACCCCTCGCACTTCCTGCGCATCGGCGTCGATCCCTATAAGGCGCTCGAGGACGTCAAGGACCGCATTGCCATCCTCCATGCCAAGGACACCGCGATCGATCCCGCCGTACAGCAGGCCGTCGGCTATCACGGCAAGGGCTGGTGGCAATACAAGCTGCCCGGCCTCGGCCTTCTTGACTGGACGAAATTCCTGCGCCAGGCCGTGAGCTACGGTTTCGACGGCACGATCTCGATCGAGCATGAGGATGCCGCCTACGGCTGGCCGGGCAAGGACCTGGAGGCCCGCAAGGAGGGCGAGCGCGTCGGCCTCGGCTTTCTCAGAAACACCTTGAACACGCTCTGATCGCGGCCTGGGGAGGACGACAATGGCTCATGTTTCCGTGAATAATGCCCGCAAGGACTATGGCGCGTTCAAGGCCATCAAGGGCGTATCGGTCGATATCCGCGACGGCGAGTTCGTGGTTCTCGTCGGACCGTCCGGCTGCGGAAAATCGACGCTGCTCAGGATGATCGCCGGCCTCGAGGGCATTACCCGCGGTGAGATCCAGATCGGCAAGCACATCGTCAACGAGCTGGCACCGAAGGACCGGGACATCGCCATGGTGTTCCAGAACTATGCGCTCTATCCGCATATGACGGTTGCCAAGAACATGGGCTTCTCGCTGCGGCTGAAGCGTATGCCGCGAGAGGAGATAGACAAGCGCGTCGGCAATGCCGCCAAGATTCTCGGCCTCGAAAGCCTGCTCGAACGCTATCCGAAACAGCTCTCCGGCGGCCAGCGCCAGCGTGTTGCCATGGGCCGGGCAATCGTGCGCGACCCGGCCGTCTTCCTCTTCGACGAACCGCTCTCCAATCTCGATGCCAAGCTGCGCGTCCAGATGCGCTCGGAGATCAAGGAACTGCACCAGCGGCTGCAGACGACGACGATCTACGTCACCCACGACCAGATCGAGGCCATGACCATGGCCGACAAGATCGTCGTCATGAAGGACGGCCGCATCGAGCAGTCCGGTTCTCCGCTCGATCTCTACGACCGGCCCAACAACCTGTTCGTCGCGGGCTTCATCGGCTCGCCCGCCATGAACTTCATCAAGGGCAGCATGACGGATGTGGGTTTCCGCACCGAAGACGGCATCATCCTCCCAAGCGACCGCCGTCCGGGCGATGCCGTAACCTACGGCATCCGCCCCGAACATCTCCGGCTCGACCCCGGTGGCATCGAGATCACCACTGTCGTCGTTGAGCCGACGGGATCGGAAACCCTCGTCATCGCCAGACTCGGTACGCAGACCATCAGCTGCGTCTTCCGCGAGCGGATCAGAGCAGCGCCCGGCGATGTCCTGAAGGTTGCGCCCATTCATGATGCCGTTCATCTCTTCGATGAAGGCGAGCAGCGTATCGTCAGCGGCGAGGCCCGGCTGAACTGATAGGGCGTGACAAGCCGCCGATAATTTGCGATGACGAAGGCGTTGAGAGACAGGGGCGTTCGCCGGAAGGCGGGCTGAGAAGTACCCTTTGAACCTGAACCAGATAATGCTGGCGGAGGGAGTCGCTCGAGGCCCTTCGCTTTCGTTCGTCCGGCCTCCGGCGTCTTGCCCCGCCCCACAAGGGACGCAAGATGACGACTTCGAGATCACCCGGACAATTGCTGACCGCGCTGCGCGCCGCGCCGCCGCTCGTTCACTGCATCACCAACTATGTCGCGATGAACATCGCCGCCAATGTCGTGTTGGCCGCGGGCGCCTCGCCCGCCATGGTGCATGCCGAAGAGGAAGCCGGTGAATTCGCGGCGATATCCGGGGCATTGACGATCAATATCGGCACGCTGTCGCCCGCCTGGGTGAGCGGCATGAAACAGGCGGCGAAGGCCGCTGCCCGCAACGGCAAGCCCTGGGTGCTGGATCCGGTCGCCCATTACGCGACGGGCTACCGCCGGGAGAGCGTTGCGGCGCTGCTCGATCTCAATCCGGCAATCATCCGCGGTAATGCTTCCGAGATCATCGCGCTTGCCGGCAGCGAAAGCCGCGGCCAGGGCGTCGACAGCCGCGATCCCGTCGAGCAGGCGGAAGGTGCCGCCCGCAGCATTGCCGCCCAGTATGGTGCTGCCGTTGCGGTCACCGGTCCGATCGATTTCGTCACCGATGGCGCGCGTGCTGTCAGGATCGCCGGCGGCTCGGCCCTCATGCCGCAGATCACCGCGCTCGGCTGCTCGCTGACCTGCCTGACCGGCGCCTTTGCCGCGATTGCGCCCGAGGAGACTTTCGATGCGACAGTCGCAGCGCTGGCAATGTTTGCCGTCGCCGGCGAACAGGCAGCGCTGGAAGCGAAAGGCCCCGGCTCCTTCTCCTGGCGTTTCCTTGATGCGCTCGCGGCACTCGACGGTCCGGGCCTCGACCAGGCGGCAAGGATCAGCCCGGCGTGAAGACCTTCGATCTTTCCCTCTATCTCGTCCTCGATCCGCATCTCTGTGCCGGATACGGGCTTGTCGAAACCGCGCGTGCCGCCGTTGCCGGCGGGGCGACCATCGTGCAACTGCGCGACAAGACGGCGGACACCCGGCAAATGATCGAAACCGGCCGGGCTTTGCAGCATGTGCTCACGGGCAGCAACGCGCTGCTCATCGTCAACGACGATGTCGAGGCGGCGATCGCGCTCGGTGCCGACGGATTGCATATCGGCCAAGATGATCTCGGCGCGATTGAAGCTCGCCGGAAGATCGGGCCGGACATGATCCTCGGCCTGTCGGTCGAGACGGCGGCGCTTGCCGCCGCGGTGGATCCCGCCATCGTCGATTATGCCGGAATCGGCCCGGTCTTTGCCACCGCGACGAAGCCTGACCATAAGCAACCGATCGGCCTGACAGGTCTGGCCGATCTCGTTCGTGCCTGCCCGGTTCGCTCCGTAGCGATCGGCGGGCTGAAGGCCGAGCATGTCGGCCCGGTGCTTGCCACCGGCGCCGAGGGCCTTGCGGTCGTCTCGGCGATCTGCGGCCAGCCCGATCCGCAGGCGGCGACCGCAGCCATCGCAGCCAGCATCAGAAAGGCACGCTCATGATCCGTAACGTCCTCTCGATTGCCGGGTCCGACCCCTCGGGCGGCGCCGGCATCCAGACCGATCTCAAGGCTTTCTCGGCGCGTGGCACCTATGGCATGGCCGTGCTGACGGCGCTGACCGCACAGAACACGACGGGCGTTTCTGCCGTGCAGACGGTCTCTCCGGCGTTTGTCGCTGAGCAAATCCGCATGGTTTTCGCCGATGTGCGCGTCGATGCCGTCAAGATCGGCATGATCGCCAATGCCGCGATTGCCGAGGCGGTCGCCGATGCCCTGCAGCCGCATCGCGGTATTCCCATCGTGCTCGATCCCGTCATGATCGCCAAGGGCGGCGCCACCCTCCTCGACATTGCTGCGATCGGCGCGCTAACCACGCGTCTCCTGCCGCTCGCAACGATGCTGACCCCGAACTTGCCGGAGGCGGCAGCGCTGCTCGGTGAAGGCCATGCCGAAAGCCGCGAGCAGATGCAGGATCAGGCGCGCAAGCTGCTGACGCTCGGCCCTGGAATGGTTCTCCTCAAGGGCGGCCATCTCGGCGGCAACGACAGTCCCGATGTGCTGGCGAGCGCCGATCACATCACCTGGTTCGAGGCACCGCGGGTTCCGACGAAGAACACCCATGGTACCGGATGCACTCTTTCCAGCGCTCTTGCCGCAGAGCTCGCCAAGGGCAAATCGCCGGAAGCCGCCGTTGCCATCGCCAAGCGATACCTCGCCGATGCGGTGGCGGCGGCAGGTCAACTCGGCGTCGGCTCAGGTCACGGCCCCGTCCATCACTTTCACGCCTTGTGGAACGAGCCGGACCTGTGAGACACCGGGACCGGCGAAAAAGCCGCCGGTCTCAACCCTTCTGCTTTTTTCCCTGCGGATAGATCGTCTCGCCCTTTTTGAGCATGGCGACGAAGCTCTCGATATTCCGCCTCCGGCCGGCTTCGGTCTTGATCTTGTGCATGCGGAATGCCAGCGCGAAACGGTTCTGCTCGCTGAGCTTTGCCAGCATGTCCCTCGCCTCCGGCTCGGCATCGATCGCCGCCTGCAGATCGTCGGGGATCTTCATGTTCTTGCCGCTGCCATAGGCACGGTCCCAGCGGCCGTCGGCCTTGGCGGCCTCGACCTCGCGCAGACCGTGACCGGTCATCCGGCCTTCACTGATCAGTCGTGCGACATTGTCGACGTTGATCTGGCTCCATGTTCCGTTCTTCGTGCGCCGGGTGTAGCGCTGCAAATAGCTCTTCTCATCGAGGCTCTTGCGCACCGCATCGATCCAGCCCCAGCAGAGCACGGCATCGATCGCCTCGACGGGCGTGATCGATGGCAGGCCCGAGGCCACCTTGAAGATGCGGATCCAGACCTCGTTTTCTTTATCGTGATACTTCGAAAGCCAGTCGTAGAATTCCCCGGCATTGCTGAATTCATGCACCTTGTCCGGATCGACGACGATCGGAGCCATTCGCTTTATCCCCCGTGAAGCCTGCGCCCGGCCATGGTAGCGGCCACGGCGCAAACTTCAACTCGCTCAGGACTTGACCGCTCCGGCCGTCAGACCGGCAATGATGTGTTTCTGGGCAAGGAAGAAGACGATGATGGTCGGCATGATCGTCAACGTGATGAAGGCCAGCACCAGCTGCCATTCGGTGCCGAATTCGCCGCGATAGACCATGATGCCGAGAGGCCAGGGATATTTCGATTCCGAATTGAGCATGATGAGCGGCAGGATATAGCTGTTCCAGCTGCCGACGAAGGAGATGATGCTAACCGTGGCGATGATCGGCCGCGATAGCGGTAGAGAGATGTACCAGAAGAAGCGCAGATAGCCGCAGCCATCGACGAAGGCCGCCTGGAACAATTCTTCCGGAAGGTTGCGAAAATAATTCCTAAACAAGAGAATGCTCATACCAAGGCCGAAGGCCACCTGCGGCAGCACCACGCCCCAATAGGTATCCAGCAATCCGAGATCGCGGATGCGGATGAAGAGCGGCAGAATGGCGGTGGCGGCCGGGAACATCAGCCCGAGCAGGAAATAGTTCAGCAGGAACGACGAGCCGAAGAAGCGCACATGCGCGAAGGTGAAGGCTGCCATCGACGAGACGATCAGCGTCAGCGACACTGTCAGCACCGCAATGACCAGCGAATTGAAGATCTGCAGCCAGTAGCGCTCGCCGAAAAGGATGTCAGTATAGTTCGACCATTGCCATGCGGCCGGCAGGCCGAACGGATTGACGCGCAAATCCCCCAGCGTCTTGAAGCCGCCAAGCGCCGTTGTCAGCAGCGGAATGAGCACGAGGGCGGCGATCAGCGTCAGCGAGACGTAGAGATAGACTTTCGTCCCCGTTTGCATGCGAATGGTGTCGGTCGTGTCAGTCATTGCGCATGAATATCCTTTTGTAGCCGAAGGCGAGCGTCACGCAGATGATGAACAGCACGACGCCGACGGCGCTGCCGAGGCCCACCTGCATGCGCATGACGCCGTAGGTGTAGAGGAAGGTGACCATCGTCTGCGTCGAGTTCGATGGGCCGCCGCCGGTCAGCGGCATGATCATGTCGAAAAGCTGCAGGGAGCCGATGACCGCAAAGAAGATCGACAGGCGCAGCGTCGAGCCGAGCAATGGCAGCGTGATGTAGCGGAATTTCTGCCAGCCGGAAGCGCCGTCGATATCGGCTGCTTCGAGCACGTTCTTGTCCACGGATTGAAGGCCGGCGATGAACAGCATCATGTGGAAGCCGAAGTACTTCCAGACGACGACGCCGAGCACCGCATAGATCGCCACGTCCTTGTCGGCCAGCACATAGGGGTTGGCAAAGCCGAAGAAATTGGCCGTTGCGGCAAACAGGCCATAGTCGCCGTCATAGACGAAGCGCCAGATGAGACCGGCCGCGACATCTGCCAGGACGTAGGGCAGGAAGAAGATCAGCCTGTAAGTGACGACACCCGGAATGCGGTGCGCCAGCATGGTCGAAAGCCAGATTGCCAGCGGCACCTGGATGGCGATCGAGATGATGATGATCAGGCCGTTGTTGATGAGCGCCTGGCTGAAGGCGGCATTGCGGAACAGCACCTGGAAGTTCTTGAAGGCGATGAATTCGGTTGGCGTGCCGTAGCCGTTCCACTTGTAGAAACTGTACCAGGCCGCCTCGCCCATCGGCATGATGACGAAGAGCGTGAAAAGGATCAGCGCCGGCGGCAGGAAGAGCAGCAGGATGGCCCAGCGGTCATGCGCGATCGAACTGCGGTTCTTTCGCGCGCTCTTGGAAAGGCCTTTCGCGCCGATGCCAGTTGAAACGGAAATGTCAGCCATGTGTCCTGCTTTCGCATGCGCCTGATCAGGTCCCGGCGCCTTGCGGCGCCGGGAAGAGAATGCGGAGTGGATCACTGCTCCAGTTCGAACGCGTCCTGGATCTGCTGGGCGCCATCCTTCGAACTCATCTGGCCCGAGACGATTTCGACCGAGACGTCATTGACGACGCGGCCGACGGCGGCGCCGAGATCCTGGTCGAAGAAGTTCTGGTGCCAGGTGGAACCGGCGAGCTGCTTGGCGGATTCGGCGAGCAGCGGGTTGACGACACCGTCATCGGCGCCGACAGCGACCGGCAGCAACATGGCGTTCTTCGCCATTTCCCGCTCGTTATCGGCATTCGTCAGATAGGCGAGAAAGTCGATCGCCTCCTTGGACGCCTTCTTGGTGACCACCCAGCCGTTCAGACCGCCGAGCGTATCAGTGGCTTTGCCCGCGCCGCCATCGACTGTCGGGAAGGCAAAACGGCCGATATTCTCAGGCGCCAGACCCTTGCCGTCGCCGGCATTCTTGCGCTGGTTGGCTTCGGTGTTCTCGAAGCCGAGGATCATCGCCGCCTTGCCGTCGCCGAAGACGCCGAGCGCCTGCGGCCATGTCACGCCAAGGTAGCCAGGCTGGAAGGGTTCAAGCTTGCCGAGCGCGGCGAGGTCGTCACCGGCCTTGATGATCGCCGGATCGAGGAAGCCTTCGCCCTCACCCTTCTTGGCAGCGTCGAACACCTTCTGGCCGCCTTCGCGCATGACGAGGTAGCTCCAGTAGAAGTGGATCGGCCACTTCTCACCGCCGCCACCGGCGATCGGCACGACGCCGCCATCCTTCAGCTTCTTCACGGCATCGAGGAAATTGGCCCAGCTCTTGATGTCTTCGGCTTTCACGCCGGCCTTGGCAAACAGCTCCTTGTTGTAGAAGAAGCTGACGAGGCCGACCTTGTAGGGCACGGCCCAGACCTTGCCGTCGAAGGACATGCCGTTAACGGAAGCGGGCGTGAACTGCTTGCGCAGCTTGCCGCCATCAGCGTCGAGCGCGGCCGTGACCTCCTGCAGCGCGCCGGTTTCGGACTGCTGCTTCAGGACGCCCCCGCCCCAGCTGTAGAAGAAATCGGGCACGTCGTCGGATTGCAGAAGCGTCGGCAGCTTGGCCTTGAAGGCCTCGTTTTCCAGGAACTGCATTTGGATATCGACGTCGGGATGCAGCTCTTCGTATTTCTTGACGATCTCTTCCCACTTCGCCACGAATTTCGGATCAAGCTCCAGATGTAGCCATTTGACGACAGTCTTCGCCGAAGCCGCACTGGCGCCGAGTATCAGCGAAACCCCTGCAGCGGCTGCCAGAAATGCAATGCGCTTGCCGCGAAGGGCCAGGCCCTTGTGCATATACGTCATGATTTTTCCTCCCAGGGGCTCCATCCTCACAATTTTTCCCCTATGCGGATTAATTCAACGGAGCTTGCGCACAATGTCAACCCAACTGCCCAAATTTTTGCCGTTCCGGCTTGACAGAGGCCTGTTACTGCCTGTTATTTAATTTGTAACCCGTCGAAAATGTTTGGGCCACGGCCCCATTCAAGCGATTGCCCGGCTAGATTTCATGAAGACCGCAGATCCCGAATTGATGCGCGCGATCAATCGCTTGAACGTGCTGGATACGATCCGCCGCCACGGGCCGATCTCGCGTGTGGAGATCAGCGAACGCACCCAGCTGTCGACGACGACCGTTTCCGCGATCACCGCTTCGCTGCTCGACGACGGCCTCATCCTGCCGCGGCATGAAGGCGACATCCGCAACGAAGCGGCGCGCGGCAGACCGCGGGTGATGCTGGAGCTGAACCCGGATGCCGCCCGCGTCGTCGGCGCGAAGATCGCCGCCAACCGCATGATCTTCGTCGTCACCGATTTTCGTGGCGACGTGTTGTCAAAGCTGACGCTTCCGATCCGCATCGACCGGCAGCCGATCGCCGTCATCGCCGATCTCGTGGAAGACGGCGTGCGCCGCTGCGTGGTCGATGCCGGGCTCTCGCTCGAGGATGTCGATACCGTCTGCCTCGGCCTTCCCGGCGTCATCGAACATCGCACCGGTCATGTGCGCAGCAGCCCGATCTTCCGCGAGGTGAATGTCGATTTCGCCGCCGAGATGACGGCGCGACTCGGCACATCGACGATCGTCGAGAGTGACGCGCACGCCATCACGCTTGCCCATCACTGGTTCGGCAAGGCGCGCGATCTGGAAGACATGGTGCTGATTTCGCTCGAACAAACGCTGGGCCTTGGGGTGCTGCACGGCAACCAGCTGTTCCGCGGCGCGGGCGGCCTCAGCCATAATCTCGGCGACCTCGTGCTCGGCATGGGGCCGCAGGGCACGGTACGCCTCTCCACTCAGGCGGGCGAAAGCGCCATCCTCGGCGATCAACAGGCCGACGGCCGTTTTGCCGAAGCGATCCGGCTTGGCCGGGGCATGACCCACGCCCAGGCGCTGATCAAGGCCGAGGACAATACGCTGATCGCCTCGGCCATTCGCGCCGGTGAGGCAGTCGGCCTGACGGTCGCCAATATAGTAACCCTTTTCGCTCCACCGCGCGTCATCCTCGTTGGATCCAGCCTGGCGCTCGGCGAGCCGTTCCTGAACAGCCTTCGCGATGCCTATGCGGTGGCGATCCCGCCATCGCTGAAGGGCGTCACCGAACTCGTCTTCGACGATTCCAGCGACGATTTCTGGGCGCAGGGTGCTGCCGCCGTCGCGCTCTACGAACTCTATGAATCGCCCTGGAGCACCACGGGGCCAGCGCTATAGCGCTGAAACAGATACATATCCTGGGAGGAACTTATGGAAAAAGTCGGTATCGGCATCATCGGATGCGGCAATATTTCGGGCGCCTACCTGAAGGCGATGGCTTCCTTCCCGATCCTCGACATCCGGGGCGTGGCCGATCTCAACCGCGCACTGGCCGATGCGAAAGCGGCGGAATTCAATGTCCCGGCAAAGAATATCGACGAGCTTTTCGCCGATCCCAAGATCGAGATCATCGTCAATCTGACGGTGCCGAAGGCCCATGTCGCCGTTGGCCTGCAGGCGCTGGACGCAGGCAAGCACACCTATTCCGAAAAGCCGCTCGGCATTAATTTCGCGGAAGGGAAAAAATTGGCGGAAGCCGCTAAGGCGAAGAATCTTCGCATTGGCGCAGCGCCCGATACATTCCTCGGTGGCGGCCATCAGACGGCGCGGACTCTCGTCGATAGCGGCGTCATCGGCCAGCCGGTTGGCGGCACCGCGACCTTCATGTGCCCGGGCCATGAGCGCTGGCACCCGAATCCGGCCTTCTATTATGAAGTCGGCGGCGGACCGATGCTCGACATGGGGCCTTATTACATCACCGATCTCGTCAATCTCTTCGGCCCGGTCGCGCAGGTTGCCGGTTTCGCCGTGGCACCGCGCAAGGAGCGCGTCATCACCAGCGAACCGCGCAACGGCGAGAAGATCCCGGTTCACGTGCCGACCCATGTGGCCGGTGTCATGGCCTTTGCCAATGGCGCGGTCGTGCAGATCGGCATGAGCTTCGATGTTGCGGGCCACAAGCATGTGCCACTTGAAGTCTACGGTACCGAGGGCACGCTGATCGTCCCCGATCCGAACCATTTCGGCGGCGAAGTGCAGTTTTTCAAGAAGGGCGGCAGCTTCGAGACGCAGGAACTGACCTCGCCTTATGCCGATGGCAACTACCGCTCGATCGGTGTCGCCGACCTTGCCCATGCGATCCGCTCGAACCGGCCGCATCGCGCCAATGGCAGTCTGGCGCTGCATGTGCTCGAGGTCATGGAAGCGTTCCACACGGCCTCGGAAAGCGGCCGCACGGTCACCATCACCACGGCCACCGAGCGGCCCGCGCCGCTCTCGGAATCGCTCGTCGACGGGCGGCTCGCCAAATAATTTTCAGGAGGAATATGCATGCGTGAAGCACTGATCGTCTGGGGCGGATGGAGCGGCCACGAGCCGCAGGAATGCGCCGTCATCATCAAGGACATGCTCGAGGAGGACGGCTTCAAGGTCTATGTCGAGCATAGTACCGAAGCCTTCGCCGACCCTTCCGTGCACGATCTCAGCCTCGTCGTACCGATCGTCACCATGTCGAAGATCGAAAAGGAAGAGATCAAGAACCTGGCCGCGGCTGTGGAAAACGGCGTCGGCATTGCCGGTTACCACGGCGGCGCCGGCGACAGCTTTCGCGAATGCGTCGAATACCAGTTCATGATCGGCGGCCAGTGGGTCGCCCACCCCGGCAATATCATCGACTATAAAGTCAACATCACCAGGCACGATGACCCTGTCATGGAGGGGATCGTCGATTTCCCCTACACGTCGGAGCAATATTACATGCATGTCGATCCGTCGAACGAAGTGCTGGCGACGACGACCTTCACCGGCGACCATGCCTATTGGATCGACGGCGTGGTCATGCCCGTCGTCTGGAAGCGCAAATATGGCAAGGGCCGCGTCTTCTATTCCTCGCTCGGCCATCAGGCCAAGGAATTCGGCGTGCCTGAAATGAAGACCATCTTCCGCCGCGGAGCCAACTGGGCAGCGCGCTAAATCACTGATCTTGCAAGAGCCTTGGATAGCCCGGCGCAGAGCCGGGCTATTTGCGTTTTGCCGCCCCCTGCGCGGCGTTCTGTCCTCCCCCAGATTCCCTGTTGACATCCAGGATCGAAACGACGAAGTCTATGTCATTAAAAGGGGATACATTCCGTAATAACGGAATATTGGAGGACGACAGGTGCCCGACCTGCTGGTAAACCTATATTCGAAGACGCTCGACGGACTGAGATTAAAGGCCGATGAAACCGGTGTCACCATCCGTCCGGCCCTGCCGCCGGAAATGCATGTCGTTACCGCCTGGGTTCGCGAGCATTTCAGCGAGAACTGGGCGAGCGAAGTCACCGTCGCGTTTTCCCGCCAGCCCAATGCGTGCCTGATCGCCGTCGATGGCGGCAAGCTTCTCGGCTTTGCCTGTTACGACACCACGGCACGCGGCTTCTTCGGCCCGACTGGCGTGGCACCTGAAGCCCGCGGCAAGGGCATCGGCCTCGCCCTCTTTTCCGCCTGCCTACAGACGATGAAGACGCTTGGCCACGCCTATGCCTTCATCGGCGACGCAGGCCCGGTCGATTTCTACGCCAAGACCGCTGGCGCCGTACCCATCCCCGCGCCCGACAAGGGCACCTACGAAGGCATGCTCAGAAGCAAGCCGAAGACCTAAACTGATACCGGAGCATAAAGAGTGTCCAAGACCCCCCTCGCCCTTTTCGTCGGCATGCCCAATCCGACCCTGTCGGACGACGAGTTCGCGCTGTTTCGCGAAACCAATCCGCTTGGTCTCTTCGTCGGCCGCCGCAACCTGAAGACCCCCGGCGACGTCAAGGTGCTGATCGAACGCTTCCGCGAGGCTGTTGGCCGTGAGGATGCGCCTGTATTCACCGACCAAGAAGGCGGACGCGTCCAGCATCTGGATGCCGGTCCATGGCCGCTCTTCCGCAGCTTCGGCGCCTTTGCCGAGCTCGCTCAGCGTGATCTCGAACTCGCCAAGCGTGCACTTCGCCTTTCCTCCCAGGCCATGGGCGCGATGATGACCGAGCTCGGCTTGACGAGCGGCTGCTCGCCGGTTCTCGACCTGGTCTTCCCGACCACGAGCGCCGTCATCGGCGCCCGCTCGTTCGGTGCCGATCCTGACATCATCGCCGCCCTCGGCCGCGAGGTCGTCGATGGCCTGCTCGAAACCGGTAACATGCCCGTCATGAAGCACATTCCGGGCCACGGCCGCGCAACGCTCGATTCCCACAAGGAGCGCCCAGTCGTCGATGCATCGCGCGAGACACTCGAAGCCACCGATTTCAAGCCCTTCGTGGCGCTGAAGGACACGCCTTGGGCGATGGTTGCCCACGTCGTCTATACCGCCTACGACAAGGAACTGCCCGCCTCCATCTCGCCGGTCATGCATAACGTGATCCGCAAGGACATGGGCTACGAGGGCGTGCTGATCTCGGACTGCATCTTCATGGAATCGCTGCAGGGCACCATGCCGGAACGCGTCAAGCAGGTGCTCGACGCCGGTTTCGACATCGCGCTTCACAGCCATGGCGACATTCCGGAAAGCGAAGCAGCCGCCAAGGCCGCCCGCCCGCTCACAGCTGCAGCACTTGCCCGTATCGAGGCCGGCAAAGCCCGCCTCGGCAATCTCAAGATCGACGTCCGCGCTGCACATGCGGAAGTCGAGGACATGTTCAAGACCGTGCTGGCCGCCTGACCAGCCCGGTTCGCGAAGCAACCAACCAAGGGGAATAAAGTGAAAAAATACATATTCGCCGCCGCAACAGCTCTGTCACTGCTGTCCGGCACCGCCATGGCGCAAACCGTTTTGACCGCCAACATCGAACCGGCGACGACCTGGGTTCGCAACTTCAACCCGTTCAACCAGACGTCGTCGCGCCAGTCGACGCTCGACTTCATCTATGAGCCGCTGGTGATCTTCAACCGCTTCGACAGCAACAAGCCGGTCTTCCGCCTGGCCGAAAGCTTCAAGCAGTCCGACGATCTGAAGACGATCGAGTTCAAGCTGCGCTCGGGCCTCAAGTGGTCGGACGGCAAGCCGCTGACGGCTGCCGACGTCAAGTTCACCTACGAATATCTCAAGAAGTTCCCGGCTCTCGACTTCGTCAGCATCTGGAGCTTCATCACCGGCGTCGAAGCCGTCGATGGCCAGACCGTCCGCTTCACGCTGAAGGACCCGAGCTCGCTCGCCGCCGAACAGCTGTCGCAGCTGCCGATCGTTCCCGAGCACGTCTGGAAGGACGTTGCCGATCCGGTCACCTTCGCCAACGAAACCCCTGTCGGCAGCGGCCCGCTGACCGAAGTTCCGCGCTTCACCGGCCAGACCTATGACCAGTGCCGCAACCCGAACTATTGGGATGCCGAGCACCTTAAGGTCGACTGCATGCGCTTCCCGCAGCTCGCCGACAACAACCAGATCCTGACGGCGACCGCTGACGGCACGCTCGACTGGGGCGTTTCCTTCATTCCCGATATCGACAATGTCTATGTCTCGAAGGACCCTGATCACTATCACTACTGGTATTCGCCGAGTAGCATGGTGGCCTTCCTGTTCAACCAGGAAACCGCCAACGAGAGCAACAAGAAGGCCTTCAACGACGTCAAGTTCCGCCGCGCGGTCTCCATGTCGCTGGACCGCAAGACGATGATCGACGTCGCAGGCTACGGCTATCCGACGCTGAACGAAGATCCCGGCCTGATGGGCGAGCTCTACAAGAGCTGGGCGGACCCGTCCGTGAAGGCCGATTTCGGCAAGTCGGCAGCCTATGACGCCGACGCCGCCAAGGCGCTTCTCGACGAAGCCGGCTACAAGGACAAGGATGGCGACGGTTTCCGCGACAATCCTGACGGTTCGAAGATTTCCTTCACGATCATCGTGCCGAATTCCTGGACCGACTGGATCGACACCGTCAACATCGCCATCGAAGGCATGCAGGCCGTAGGCATCGACGCCAAGATCGAGACCCCGGAAGAAGCCGTCTGGACCTCTGACTTGATCGAAGGCAAGTTCGACGCCGCGATCAACAGCCTGCCGGCCTCGTCGTCGCCCTACTATCCCTACAAGCGCGCCTTCAGCGCTTCGGACAAGGGCAAGACACGCTTCACGGCGCAGCGCTGGTTCAATCCCGAGGTCGAGGCTCTCGTCACCCAGTTCACGCAGACCGCCGATCTCGGCAAGCAGAAGGAAGCGATGAACAAGGCTCAGCGTATCGTTGCCGAAAATCTGCCGATGATCCCGGTCTTCAACAACCCGAACTGGTATCAGTACAACACCAAGCGCTTCACCGGCTGGTCGACCAAGGAGAACCCCTTCGTCAATCCGTCCATCTCGCGCACCAACCCCGCTCGCCTTCTGAACCTGCTCGCTCTCGAGCCGGTAAAGTAAGCACGGACCCTCGGGAGCGGCTCCCCTCAGCCGCTCCCGGTTTCACGGAGTTTCCATGGCTTTCCTGCTACGCCGCCTGGCTTTCTACTTGGCAGCCTTCATCGCGGCGGCAACGATCAATTTCTTCCTGCCGCGCCTGATGCCGGGTGACCCGGTGCAGATCATGTTCTCGAGCGCCGGCGCCGAACTGCCGCCGGAGAGCCTGCAGGCATTGAAGCTGACTTTCGGTTTCGTGGACGGGCCGCTGTGGCAGCAATATCTGACCTATCTCGGCAGTATCTTCACCGGTGATCTCGGCCGCTCGGTCAAGTATTTCCCGTTGCCGGTCACCTCGGTTCTCGGTCATGCCCTCGTCTGGACCGTCGGCCTGATGGGCACCGCGACGGTCATCAGCTTCACCATCGGCAGCTTCCTCGGCATCCTCGCCGCCTGGCGCCGTGGCAGTGCTTTCGACGTCATCGTCTCGGTCGTGGCGATCTTCGCGACCTCGGTTCCGGCCGTCGTCACCTCGCTGATCGTCGTCTTCATCTTTGGTTTCACGCTCGGCTGGTTTCCGAACGGCTATGCCGCCGATCCGTCGCTCGATCCGGCCTTCACGCTGCAATATATCGGCAGCGTGCTCTATCACGCCGTCTTGCCGATGATCACGCTCTGCGCCGTCATGACCGGCGGCTTTGCCGTCACCATGCGCAACAACATGATCAACCTGCTCGGCGAGGACTATATCGTCATGGCGCGCGCCAAGGGTCTCTCCGACCGGCACGTGATGATCTGGTATGCCGCGCGCAACGCGCTGCTGCCGACCGTCTCGTCGCTGGCGATCGCCATCGGCACCATCCTCGGCGGGTCGCTGGTCACAGAGGTGGTCTATAATTATCCCGGCCTCGGCAACATCCTCTACCAGGCAATCCTAGCCCGCGATTACCCCGTTATCCAGGGACAGCTCCTGATCATGACCACCACCATGCTGGTCGCTAATTTCATCGTCGATGTCAGCTACGTGCTGCTTGATCCGCGATTGAAGGGAGCGTGACATGAAGACCCTCATTTCCGGCCTGCTGCGCAACCGCAAGGCACTCGTCGGCGTTGCCATCATTCTCTTCATCATCATCGTGGCGATCGCCGCGCCTTTGATCACGCAATATGATCCGACGGCGCGCACCGGCCGTCCGCATCAGGCGCCGTCGCTCGATCATCTGCTCGGCACGACGCGCATCGGCCAGGACGTGTTTTCGCGGCTGATCTACGGCGCCCGAACCTCGCTCGCCGTCGGCTTCGGCGCCGGCCTGCTGATCACCATCGTCGGCACGGCGCTGGGGATCATCTCAGGCTACCGCGGCGGCAAGACCGACGAGGTCATCAGCTTCTTCACCAACATGGTGCTCGTCGTTCCGAACCTGCCGCTGCTGCTCGTGCTCGCCGCCTTCATCGGCCAGGCGAGCCCCCTCGTCATCGCCCTGATCCTTGGCGGAACCTCCTGGGCCTGGGGCGCACGCGTCACCCGCGCCGAGACGCTTTCGGTCAAGCAGAAGGACTTCGTCAAATCGGCAGAAACGATGGGCGAGCCGCAATGGCGCATCATGCTGTTCGAGATCTTCCCGAACGTCATCTCGATCGTCGGCATCAATTTCATCGGCAGCGTCATCTTTGCGATCATCACCGAAGCGACGCTGGAATTCCTCGGTCTCGGCGATCCCCGGGCCGTTTCATGGGGAGCCATGCTCTATAACGCACAGAAGGCATCCGCGCTCTCGGTCGGCGCCTGGTGGGATATCCTGACACCCTGCTTCGCACTGGCGCTGCTCGGCATCGGCATGTCGCTGCTGAATTTCGCCGTCGACGAGGTTGCCAATCCGCGGCTTCGCACCGGCGGACAGCTCGGCCGCTGGAAGACATTGATCCGCACCGGGGAGGGCCGCCTGTGAGCCAGCCACTGCTGTCGGTCAAAAACCTGACCATCGACTATATCGGCGAGGAAAAGGATTTCCGCGCTGTCGACAATGTGAGCTTCGATGTAGCGCCCGGCGAAGTCTTCGGCCTTGCCGGTGAATCCGGCTGCGGCAAGAGCACGATCGCCTTTGCCATCAGCCGCCTGCACAAGCCGCCGGCGCTGATCCGCAAGGGCAGCGAAATCCTGCTTGCCGGCCGCGAAGTCCTCGACCTCGACCCGCAAGCCCTTGCAGCCTTCCGCTGGCGCGAAGTCGCCATGGTCTTTCAGAGTGCCATGAATTCGCTGAACCCGGTTCTGCGCATCGAGGACCAGTTCTATGACGTGCTGAAGAAGCACAAGGGAATGACCAAGGCGCAGGCGCGCGAACGGGCGGCCGAGATGCTGAAGCTCGTCGATATCGCCCCGGACCGGATGCGCAACTACCCGCATCAGTTTTCCGGCGGCATGCGCCAGCGCATCGTCATTGCCATCTGCATGGCGCTCGATCCGAAGCTCGTCGTCATGGACGAGCCAACGACGGCACTCGACGTCGTCGTCCAGCGCGAAATCCTGCAGCGCATCAACGAGCTGCGCCGCCAGTTCGGCTTCTCGGTGCTGTTCATCACCCATGATCTCGGACTGATGGTGCAGTTCTGCGACCGCATCGGCATCATGCTGGCGGGCAAGCTCGTCGAGCAGAACAGCGCCGAAGACATCTACAAGAACCCGCAGCACGACTATACGAAGAAGCTCTGGGCCTCCTTCCCCTCACTGCATGGAGGCGTGCTCGCATGAGCGAAGCGATCCTCTCTCTCGACAAGGTCGATAAGACGTTCGGACACGGCAGCTCGACAGTGCATGCCGCGCGGTCGATCTCGTTTGCGCTCCACCCCGGCCGCGCCCTGGCGCTGGTCGGCGAATCCGGTAGCGGCAAAACGACCTGCGCCCGCATGGCCATGCGCGAATATGCGCCGACCTCGGGCCAGATCCTCTACAAGGGCAGGCCGGTCGAAGCTGCGGGCCGCGCTGAAATCGCCGACTACCGGCGTTCGGTGCAGATGATCTTTCAGGATCCCTTCGCTTCGCTGAACCCGGCGCATACGATTGCCTATCATCTGACACGGCCGCTCAAGCTGCACCGCCCCGATATCAAGGCGTCGGCGATCGAGGCAACAGTGCGCGAGCTGCTCGAGCGCGTGCGCCTTGACCCCGATCTCGTCGCCCCGAAATATCCGCACGAGCTCTCCGGCGGCCAGCGCCAGCGCGTCAACATTGCGCGTGCGCTTGCTGCAAAGCCCGAGATCATCGTGGCGGACGAGCCGACCTCGATGCTCGACGTCTCGGTACGCCTCGGCGTCCTCAATCTGCTGAACGAGATGAAGCAACAGATGAATCTCGGCCTTCTCTACATCACCCACGATATCGCGACCGCCCGCTACGTCGCTGAGGATATCGCCGTCACGTATTCCGGCCAGATCGTCGAATGGGGACCGACTTCAGAGGTGATCGACAACCCGATCCATCCCTATACCCGGCTGCTGCTGTCGGCGGTACCGGATCCGGACGTCCGCTTCGATGATCCGAAGACGCGGCTGAAGCCGGAAGAGGTCGATGGCATCCGCAAGGCGGCTGCCGCCACCCAGGACACCATCATCGAGGCATCGCCGGGACATTTTGCCCGCAGCCTGTGACTTCATTTATCGCTTGTGCTAGGGGAGCGGCCGAACGGAAGGCGAAACGGCATGCTCCCCTGGATCGAACTCGACAAGGCAACCATCCCCGGCGACGGCGGCGACCTGCGGCTCAAGCAGCGCGGCTCGGAATTTTCCATCATGCTCGGCGCCAACGAGCTGATGAACAGCCGTCTCAGCGGCTCGGAAGAAGCCCTCGCCACCCTCTCCTACGAGCGCATCAAGAGCCACAAGCGGCCGAAGGTGCTGATCGGCGGTCTCGGCATGGGTTTCACACTGCGGGCGGCGCTCGCCGTTCTCCCCGGTGATGCCGAAGTCGTCGTCGCCGAGCTGGTTCCGGCAGTCGTTGCCTGGGCACGCGGGCCTATGGCCGAGGTGTTCAAGGGATGCCTGGATGATCCGCGCGTGACGATCTTCGAGGGTGATGTCGGCGAAGCGATCCGCGCCGCAAAGGCTGGGTTCGATGCGATCCTGCTCGACGTCGACAATGGCCCGGACGGGCTGACCCGCAAGTCCAACGACAGGCTCTACGATTTCGGCGGCATAAGCGCGACCAAGGCCGCACTGCGCGCCGGCGGCGTGCTGGCCGTCTGGTCGTCGGGACCGGACACCAGCTTTACCCGCCGGCTCAAGGATGGCGGCTTTGCCACCGAAGCGGTGAGTACGCGCGCCGGGAAGGGCCGCGGCGCGCGTCACGTTATCTGGCTGGCGGTCAAGCCTAACCGTTAAGCCTTGAAGCCCTTCCGGGCGGCCGCAATCTCGCGGGCGGCGCCATTGCGCAACTGCGTGGAATCGCCTGCCGCGATCACCAGATCGCAGCCGAGCGTCAGCATTTCGCCGGCCCGCGCGCCGTCGCTGCCAAAGGCACAGACGAACTTCTTGTGCGCCCGGCAGCGGGCGATCACATGCGACAGCTCCTTGTCGATCTCGGGCGTATCCGGCGCAACCTTCGCACCGTTGGACAGCGCGATCGAGAGATCCGAAGGGCCAACGAAAATGCCGTCGATACCATCAACGCCAAGAATATCGTCGACTGCAGCGAGTGCTGCCCGGGTCTCGACCATGGCGATCGTCACGGTCAGGTCGTTTGCGGTCTTCAGATAATCGCCGGCCGAAATGCCCGTGTGATTCAGGGCCAGTGTCGGTCCCCAGCTGCGCTCACCGAGCGGCGGATATTTGGTGAAGCTAACCAGTGCTTCGGCATCCGCCTTGGAGTTCACCATCGGCGCGATGATACCGGAGAAACCGGCATCGAGCAGGCGCGAGGCAGCCGCGAAATCGCCGACCGGAATGCGCGCCAGCGCCGGCTTTCCAGCCGCCCTGATCTGCGAGACGGTCGCCGCCGCAGTGCCGAGGTCCCACATGCCGTGCTGCATATCGAGGACCAGCGTGTCGAAATCCTCCTGCGCCAGATGATTGACCATCAGCGGCGAGGGAATGCCGATCCAGGCTGAAACCAGACCGCCGTGGCCGCCCTTTTTGATCCTCGCCGCGAAGCCGTCGATAGCCGATGGGGCGCTCATGTCATGTCTCCTTGCATTTCAAGCGATTGCGCGTTGGCGCGTGTCCAAGAAGTCCTCGATGAAGGCCTTCTGCAAAAGGATGCCATCCCACTCGTCCGCGAAGAAGGGCGAGTCATAGATCAGCGTGAACGGCCCGGTGTAACCCGCCGATCGGCTGGCCTCCAGGCATTTGCGATAGTCGTCCGAGTCGAGCCCGGAGGCATTGTAATCGGCCTTGGCGTGGCAAAGCTCGGCGCGGCCCATGATATCGGCGAGACCGGCATATTTCGCAGGCGCCGCCCAGTTGCCGAGGTCGCCGTTGAGCCCGATCTTGCCGTCGAGACCGTCGAGCAGCCAGTTCATCTCTTTGGGTGCCGGCAGCAGGTCGAACCAATTCTCGACAACGATGCGAACACCGCTTCCGTCAGCCTGCGCGGCCAGCCATTTCAGTTTCGTCAGCGCCCGCTGCAGGTTTTCTTCCGACGGCTTCTGCTTGCCGGCGATGACGCGCATATTTTCGGCGCCGAGCGCCTTGGCGATTTCGATCCAGCCGGCCATCCAGCGGATATCGCGCTCGCTGTTTTCAGGATGGCTCGGATCGCCGTCTTCGACGAGCAGCGTCTGGAACAGGATACCCGACGCCTTCATCGCCGCGCGAAACTCGGCCAGGTAGGCCGGATCGAGGCTCGGCAGATGGAAGGAGCAGACTTCGATGCAATGGATGCCGCGCTCGGCAAGCTGCTTCGGCAGTTCTATCAGCGATGCCCCGCCTGCCCCGTACGGCTCCTGGCGCGCAGCGCTCTTTGCCGGATCCGGGCTGTAGGGATAGGTCGGCCCCAAAAGGCGGTGCAGTGACCAGGTGGAGACCGCGAAGCGGCCGTTCGGCAGTGACGTCATTATCTTACTCCTCCGATTTCAGATAATTTTCGGGCCCGCTCAGAACCCCTCCTGCACCGCCGGCTCGATCGCGAGCGCCGCCGAAAGCAGCGCTTCGTCGCAGTTGGCAGGCGCTGACAGCAGGAAGCCGACCGGCATATCCGCATCGCCGCGGCCGCAGGGCATCGAGACGCCGCACCAGTCGAGGAAATTGCCGATGAGCGTGTTGCGCAAGGTCTTGCCGTTGACGGCGATGAAGAGCTCGTCATCCGCTTCCAGCGGCGCGATCGGCGGCGCGACGTGGGCGACTGCCGGGAAGGCGAGCAACCGGCCAGCGATCAGCGCCTCGCTCTCGGCGATCATCCGGCGGCGTTCAGCCAGAATGGCGATATAATCGGCAGTGGTCGTGCGCTCGCCGAGCCGGGTGCGCATGACGACGCGATGGTCCATCCGCGCCGCTTCCGGCCCCGCCAGACGCTCGCGGTGCAGGGCAAAGGCTTCTGCGGTGACAAGCGCACCGTATCTTGCCATCAACGCGAAAATCTCGTCGAAGACTGGCATCTTGATGCGCGTAAAGCGGACGCCCTTGCGGCTCAGCCGCTCGACTGTGGCTTCGAAGGTGGCGACAACACCGGGCTCGGCACCGTCGAATACAACATTCTCGGGAATGACGACTTCAAGACCTTCGATCGGGCGCCGGGTGATCTCGGACGAAGTCCGGCCGCGCATTGCTGCGTCCACCCACACGGCATCCTGCACTGTGCGACAGAGCGGACCAAGCGAATCCAGATTTCCGGACAATGGGAAGACCCCGCCCATGGCGTGACGGCCGTGGGTTGCCTTGTAGCCGGTGATGCCGTTCAACGCCGCCGGAATACGCACCGATCCACCGGTATCGGTGCCCATGGCAACCGGCACGAGGCCCGCGGCGACGGCAGCGCCCGCACCCGAAGACGAGCCGCCCGGAATGCGCGGCTGGTCCTTGCCGTGCGGGTTGTGCGGCGTGCCGTAGTGCGGATTGATGCCGAGGCCAGAGAAAGCGAATTCGCTCATATTGGTGCGGCCGACGGCGATCATCCCGGCCTGCTTCAGCGCCGTGACGATAGCCGCATCACTCTTTGCCGCCGGCGCATCGGACAGAACGGTCGAGCCCGCCGTCGTCGGGATGCCCTCGATATCGAAGAGATCCTTCCAGGCAATCGGTATGCCATCGAGCACGCCGAGCGACCGGCCCTGCCTCAGGCGCTCGGCCGATGCCTTGGCTTCCGAAAGGGCGCGATCCTCGGTCAGTTCGAGGAAAATCGTCTGATCCGGATAGGATGTGATACCGGCAAGGATCGATTCCGTCACTGCGACAGGATCCGCTTCACCGCTTTGAATAAGGACAGAAAGCTGCGCAATGGACATCGCGCCATATGATTTGGTCATGGAAAAAATCCGCAATCTCTGCTGGGTCAAAGAACTATCGCGGATCGCCGATCATCGCCAGTACCGGATTGGGCAATAACGTCTATTGATACCATTTTCTGAACACAGCGTTTGCTGAGCGACGGCTTAAATTCAATGAGGCGGCTACATAAATGTGTGGCGCACGCGGGCTCCCACCCGCTGTGAGCGGTTAGCTCATGGCAGGTCTCGCGGCGATACTCGGAGTTTCATGCCATGACCAATTTTGACAGTTTTAGCGCCGGCGACGGCGAGCAGGATTATGCCGAACATGTGAAGGCCCAGAGGCTTTCAGGCATTGAGCGGCTCGTAGTCGTATCAGCGATCGCGCTTCTTGCGATCGTCGGCCTCACCGGCCACTTCACCACGCCTGTCGCAACCGATCCCGTGACGACCTCGGCAATTGCCGCGCCCGTCACCGCTGTTCCGCACCCCCACCACCATCTGGATGCGTGCCGCGAATATAGCCCCTACGCCGAAAGGGGCTGCTGACGGCAGCATGATGGAAATCCACGCAGCCTCCCATATGTTCCCCGCAAGGGAGGCGCCCCATGTCCAGTGACCTGAACTACGATCTCGATCGTTTCATCGACGCACAAAACGGCATTTATGGCCAGGCTCTGTCCGAGCTGAAGGCAGGCCGCAAGCGATCGCACTGGATGTGGTTCATCTTTCCGCAGATCGCAGGACTTGGAACTTCATCGATGGCGGAGAAATACGCCATCCGCTCTGCCGAGGAAGCTGCCGCCTATCTCGCCGATCCGATCCTTGGAACCAGGTTGCTTCGCTGCGTCGATGCGATGCTGGCGGTGGATGGCCGGAGCGCTCATGACATTCTCGGGTCGCCGGATGATCTGAAGTTCCGCTCGTCGCTCACGCTGTTTGCCGCGATCAGCGACCACGGCTCGCCCTTTCACCGGGCGATCGACAAATATTACGAGGGAGAATTCGACAGGCGGACTGTCGAGCTTCTGGACGCTGCAAGTTAGCCGCCCGGCGAATGTTCCAGATTGTCGATTTCCTGGGTGACTTCGCTGAGGCGCTGCCGCAGATCTGCTTCGGTACCGTCTTCTATCTCCTCGTCGCCGAAGCAGTCGCGTGCCTCGTGCAACTCAAGCTTGGCTTCAAGCTCGGCGCGCTTGGCATAGAGACGATGGAGATAGGTGTAGTTCATATCACTGCCACGGGTTCTTCCTGACCAGGAAGGTAACGCCTCGCCGCCGCGGAGGTTCCACGGCGGTGTGCTTCAGCAATAGGAGGCGACGGCAGCACTTGCCGCTTTGGCGAAATGGCTGCAGCAGCCATCGCTGCCCATCGACTGACGCGTCACGCGCGCACCTTCGAGAAGCAGAGTGAGCGTATCGGCCAAAAGCTGCGGCTCGCTGGCGCCGGCTGCGGCGCAAAGCGCGACGAGGCGCTGACGCTGATCGGCCTTGTGGCGCTCAATGACGCCATAGGCCGGATGGCCCTCGCCCTTGAGCTCGATCGCCGCATTGGCAAGATCGCAGCCCGCCGGCTCGCCGTTCAGACAGTGCGCGCGGCCTTCGACCCAGGCATCGAGCTGGGCACGCGGATTACCCGGGTGAGCGGTTTCCAGATCACGCCAGATCTGCTCCGCCTTTTCAGAGGCGCGCCGCAGCGTTTCGCAGATCAGCTCATCCTTGGAGCCGAAATGCCTGTAGAGCGTCATCTTGTTCGTAAGAGCCGCATCGGCAATGGCATCGACGCCGATGCCGCGGATGCCATGCTC
Source organism: Hyphomicrobiales bacterium (assembly GCA_900465675.1). GTDB lineage: Bacteria > Pseudomonadota > Alphaproteobacteria > Rhizobiales > Rhizobiaceae > Rhizobium. The sequence goes on from UBJR01000005.1 coordinate 40,159, forward strand.
GCGGAAAAGCTCCGAGGCCGTCGAGACGATACGCTCCCGCGGAGGGATCTTTTCGTCCGTGATGCCTTGGGCGATTTCAGTCGAAGTTTCTGATTTTTTTGAGGACGAAGTCCTTGACATCGATGTGACCGATCGGTAACAAATGCATTGTTACTTACCGGTAACACCGCCGATCGCGAGAGTCAATGCCGAGAGGGCAGACTGCGGCTGCGGAACACGGGCGACCGCCCACGAAAGGAGGACTACCATGACAAAGGCCATAGATTTGACCATTTCCGAAGCTCTTCGCGACCCGCTGATCGCCATGGTGATGCGCGCCGACGGCGTGAAGCTTGAAGACTTCAAGCAACTCCTGGAGACGGCCGCACGTAAACGCGAGCCGAACACCTCCAAGGTCGGCAATTTCATCAACGCCATCGCCAACCGGGCCTCCGCAAATCCGTCTACGGTTTGCTGCTTCGGTTGACATCCGGGGACCTTCCCTGCCCCCGTGCGAAAGCCGCCGCGATCCCCCACGCGGCGGCTTTCGCTGTTTTATGCGCTTGCCCCTCACCTCTCTCCGGTAATATGACCCTCTCGAGACCCATGAAGGTGCGGCGATGACGCAGGTTAATCTTGAAGACGTGAAGGCGCATTTCAGCGAACTCGTCGAACGCGTCGAGGCAGGCGAAACCGTGCAAATTCTGAAACACGGCAAGCCGGTGGCCGAAATCGTGCCGATCAGGAAACCCAAGACACCGATCGACCTCGAAGCGTTGCGGGCATTGCGCCAAGCGCAGCCGAAGCAGAGCGTCGATTCCGGCACTTTCATCCGCAGCATGCGCAACAGCGAACGGTACTGAATGTTCTATCTCGACACGTCCGTCATTATCGCCGCGCTGGTCAACGACGATTCAAGCGAGCGGGCCAGCGCTTTTTTGTGGGACGCGGTGAACACGAGCCGCGTGGTTGTCAGCGATTGGACGCTGACCGAGTTTTCGTCGGCAATCGCGTTGAAAATCCGCGCCGGGCAGCTGAACAGCCAATATCAGGCCGAGATCCAGCAGGTCTTCGAGGGATTGGTCCACGAGACCTTCGAGCTGGTTTGCCGTCGAAAGACGCCACTTTGCCCTTGCGGCGAAACTTACCGCCCAGCGAAACGTCGACCTGGGGGCCGGCGACGCACTGCACCTGGCTTTGGCCGAGGAAACGCGCGCGCAACTCGTAACGCTGGACCGCCGCCTGGCGGATGCAGGCGCAGCACTCGAAATCCCTGCGCGGCTGATCTAGACCGCCACTAGATGCCCGGGTGACACTTCCCGGTATTCCAGCGGCTTGATCGCGTAATCGACGGGCCGAATGGGGCTCTTGATCTCGTCGTTTGCCACCGCCCGTTTCTCGCTCCTTCTGTCGGGATCGGGCACGGGGACTGCCGCCATCAGCTTTCTCGTGTAGTCGTGCTGCGGATTTCCGAAGACCGCCGCGCGCGGGCCGATCTCGACAATTTCACCGAGATACATGACCGCGACGCGATGGCTGACGCGCTCGACGACGGCCATGTCGTGGGAGATGAACAGGAAGGCGAGGTTCAGGCTCTGCTGCAGATCGAGCATCAGGTTGATGACCTGCGCCTTGATCGAGACGTCGAGAGCCGACACGCTTTCGTCGGCGACGATCACCTTTGGCTCCAGCGCAAGCGCCCGGGCAATGCAGATGCGCTGGCGCTGGCCGCCGGAGAATTCATGCGGGAACCGCGAGGCCATGTCGGGCGTCAACCCGACCTTGGTCAGGAGATCGGCGACGCGCTCCTTTGCCTGCTTTGCCGTTCCCATCTTGTGTTCGAGATAAGGTTCGGCAATCGCATCGCCGACACGGATGCGCGGGTTGAGGCTGGCGAAGGGGTCCTGGAAGATCATCTGCACGATCTTTCGCATCTCGCGCATACCCGACTTGTCGAGCGCCAGCACATCCTTGCCGTCGGCGATGACGGAACCACTCTGCGCTTCGATCAACCGCATGATCGCGCGGCCGGTGGTCGATTTTCCGCAACCGGATTCGCCAACCAGCGACAGCGTCTCGCCGGCATGAAGATCGAAGGAGACGTTTTCAACGGCGTGAACGCGGCCGGTCAGCTTGCCGAAAAGACCGGAGTGAATGTCGAAGCGCTTGGTGAGGTTCTTGACCTCCAGAACCGGACGCGCCGTGGCAGCGACCGTATCTGCGGTCTGCACCGGAATATCGGACTCGCCGGTCGCCGTGTTGACGACCGGAAAGCGCAGCGGCCGCTCATAGTTCTGCATCGAGCCAAGCACCGGCACAGCCGATAGGAGCGCCCGCGTATAGGGATGCTTGCCGCGGTGGAAAATATCGGCGGTCTCGCCGGTTTCCACCTGCTCGCCCCGATACATGACGACGGTCCGGTCGGCGATTTCGGCGACGACGCCCATGTCGTGGGTGATGAAGAGGACCGACGTCCCCTGCTCTTCCTGCAGCATCTTGATCAGGTCGAGGATCTGGCCCTGGATTGTCACGTCGAGTGCTGTCGTCGGCTCGTCGGCGATCAAGAGCTTCGGCCGCGAGGCGAGCGCCATGGCGATCATCACGCGCTGGCGCATGCCGCCGGAGAACCGGTGCGGATATTCGTCGAAACGCGAGGCCGCGGAGGGAATGCGCACTTTCTCCAGAAGACGTATCGTCTCGGCGCGGGCATCCGCCTTCGACATCGACCTGTGGCAGAGCAGCGCCTCGGAAATCTGGTCGCCGATGGTGAAGAGCGGGTTGAGGCTCGTCATCGGCTCTTGGAAGATCATCGCGACGTCATTGCCGCGAACCTTGCGCATATCCTCTTCGGGAAGAGCAAGGAGATCACGCCCGCCAAGCATGATCTTGCCTTCGATACGGCTCGAATCCGCCTGCAGCAACCGCATGATCGACAGCGAGGTAACGCTCTTGCCGGAACCGCTTTCGCCGACGATAGCCACCGTCTCGCCGGGCGCGACATCGAAGGAAACCTCGCGAACCACGGGCTTCCAGGCGCCATCGACCAGAAACGATGTCGTCAGGTTACGGACGGAGAGGACCGGATCAATGGCCTGTCTTTTCTGAGCTTCCGCGATCATGGTCGTCCCCTTCGTTTCAGTTGCGTCCGGCAGTGCTCGGCGCTGCGGCAGCCGTAACCCTCCCCCTTGTGGGGAGGGTTACGGCAGGCGGGAGGGGTTTGTGTAAGATCCCCTCCCCAACCCCTCCCCACAAGGGGGAGGGCTTCACGCACTGCTTCATTCTCTGGGCAATCGGCCCTTAGTCAGGCCAGCGAAGCGCGCCGTCGAAGCGGTGCTTGCTGCGGTTTTCGATCGGCGTCGCGATGATCTCGTTGGAGCCACGCGCCTTGTCGAGTTCCTCGCCCAGACGGCTGGCGACGATCTTTTCCTGGCCCGGATGCAGGTTGCACGGATCGAGATAGAAATAGTGATGCTCGACTTCGTGATCGCGCACGATGATCGGCGGCGTGCCGCGGGCGAGCGCGTCAGCCAGATCCCAGGCGGTGATGTGCGCCTCGTCGGCCTTGACGATCACGCGCATGCGGTCGAGCGGATTGTTGGTCGGATCAGGCTCGATCAGCGCGGTCACGCCCGGACGTCCCTCCAGCTTCTCCTTCCAGAGATTGAGATAGCTGGTTTCCCGCTCGCGAATGCCGGCGTGATCGCGCTTTTCCCAGGCTTCCAAGGCCGCCATGACGCCGAAGATGCTTTCCTTGCCGACCTTCATGCCGCGGCCGATGCCCATGTTCTGCAGGAAGGCGTTGCGGACCAGCTCCTTCTTTCCGGCGACGATGCCCGAGGTCGGGCCGCCCAGGAACTTGTGGCCGGAATAGAGCGCAATATCTGCCCCCTGCTCAAGGAAGATCTTCAGGTCATATTCCGAGGCCGCGTCGACGATGACGGGCACGCCCTTGGCGTGAGCGATCTCGACGAATTCCTTTAGGTTCAGCAGACCGTAATCGACGACGTGGTGCGAGACGACATAGACGGCGGCGGCTGTCTTTTCGGTGATCGCATTTTCCATATGGAAGCGATGCGTCGAGGTCGCCTGTCCCACGAACACGACCTTGCCGCCGGCAAGACGGATCGCCTGATCGACAGGCGCGCCATAGCTGACGACGTGGCCCATCTGCACGAGCACTTCGTTCTTTTCCGTCGTCACCTCAGGCAGCTTCTCGATCGCCAGCAGATTGTTTCCGGTGATGGTGCCTGCGACAGCCAGCGAGATACCTGCCGAGCAGGATGCAGTGACGAAGCCCGCCTCGCCGCCCGTCAGCCGGGCGATGACGGCGCTTGCCTTGCGCTGCAGGTCGTTGACCTCGACGAACTGCGGCAGGATCGCCGACATGGCGGCAATTGCCTCGGGAACGACGATCGACGCGCCGAGGCTGGTCATGGTGCCGGAAACATTGATGACCGGGCGAAGGCCGATCGACGTGCGGATGTCATCAGACATTTGTATCTCCAATTTCGGTGGCCGCTGCGTGAGGGGTGTTGCGATTTGCCTCAGTGACGGCTATGCCATAGTAATGTAATAAACTCGCATATTCAGACGAGGAGCGTGCAATTGGACGGCAAGACATCATCGGCAGTTTACTCCGAAGACGGCGTCTCTGTGGAAGAGGCGGACGGCGGCAAGACTGCGCGCCGTTCGCGCGTAAGCGGTATCGACCGTGCTCTGCAGGTCATTGATTATCTTTACGAAACCGGGTCTCCAGCCGGTGTCTACGCGATCGCGAAGGCCGTCAAGGCGCCGCTCTCCACCGTCTATGTGATCGTCGATGATCTGGTCGAGAAGAACATGCTGTCGCGCAATACGGACGGCTCGGTCTGGCTCGGCTCCCGGCTTTACCACTATGGTCTTGCCTATGCCCGCTCGTTGGATTTCATGAGCGTCGCCACCCATGAAATGCACGACCTCTGCCGCGAGGCGGACGAGACCGTTCAGGTCTGCGGCCGCGACGGCGACTATATGCTGGTGCTTGCCATGGCCGATGGTCCGAGCCATTTCCAGGTCGCGTCCCGCGTCGGAACCCGCGTGCCATTGAACTGGACGGCCTCCGGCCGCCTGCTCGTCGGGCACCTGCCGGAGCCGGAACGCGTCGATCTGTTCAAACGATGCGCCAAGACCTCGCCGACCGGCCGGGCGGAAATGGACGCCGAGGTGCTGTCGAGTTCGGCAGGCGCAGCTTTCCAGTCGCGCCTTTCGATCCAGGCTGGCGAATCCGACTATGCGGTCGCCTGCATCGCCTCGCCGATCTGCGATCGCGACGGCCAGTGCGTTGCCACCATCTCCATCGTCCTTCCCGAGCAGAAGGCCTTTTCGGACGAGAACCGCTACACGGCGCATGTGCGCGCGTCGGCGGAACGCATCGAAAAGATTATGGGCTGGCGCAACCACTGACATTCTCCTCTAGTCGCGCAAGGCGACGATCGCTTCGATCTCGACGGTGATGTTTCCCGGCAACGAGCCGAAACCCACCGCCGAGCGGGCGTGCTGTCCGCGCTCTTCGCCGAAGACATCGATGAAGAGATCGGAGCAGCCGTTGATGACACTCGGATGATCAAGGAAATCAGGCACCGCATTGACCATGCCGAGCAGCTTGACGACGCGCTTGACGCGCGACAGATCGCCGAGTGCATCCTGCATGACGGACAGCAGGTTGATGCCGGTCAGCCGTGCATGCTTGTAGGCATCCTCGACGCTGACGGAGGCGCCGACCTTGCCGGAATGCAGGAAGCCATCGGCCTCCCGCGGCCCCTGGCCGGACAGGTAGAGAATATTGCCTTCGATGACATGCGTCACGAAATTGGCGATCGGCGGCGGCGCCGGCGGCAGGGTGATGCCAAGCGCCGCCAGCCTCTCCTGAGGCGAACCGGATAGTTTGGCGGTGGTTGGAGACGTGTTCACGTAAGCTCCTGTCATGCGATTTCTATCTTCTTTCTTACCGGTAGGAATAGCCGTGGCTGTGACGCACGAGCTTGCGGGCACGCGGGATATAGCGGCTCGCCGTGATCGCCTCGCTGCCGATGACGGCGTAGCGAGGCTCGAAAAGTTTGTTGAGTACCGATACGTCGCCGTTGGAATCGGTCGCTTCGATATCGGAATCGATCAGGTCGAAGATGGTGAAGTCGGCGCGCTGGCCGACAGCCAGGCGATCTTCCATCGACAGCTTGATGACCGAGGCCGGGGCATGGGTGACGGCTTCCACGACCTTGTCGAACGGCATGCCGACCGACAGCAGCTTCGACATCGTCGTCGCCAGATCCCAGACCGGGAAGTTCATCGAATGGCCATGCAGGTCGGTCGAGATCGAAAACGGCAGCAGCCCGCGATTGATCGCCGCTTCCGCCACCTTGAAGGAGAAGGAGGCGCCACCATGGCCGATGTCGAGGCGGATGCCCTCGCCTGCGCAACGTTCCGCGAGATTGAAGAGATCCTCGTCTTCCATGATGCTGGAGCCCGCCTTGCCGTTGAAGCAGTGGGTGACGACGTCGCCAGGACCGAGGATTTCTAGCACTTCGTCATAGAGTGCCGGCGGCTCGCCGACATGCACCATCATCGGGATCTTCAGGATTTTGGAGATCTTCTTGCCGAGCTTGACCGGGGTCACACCCCAGGAGCCGGTGATGACGTGGCTGGCACGCACCTTAAGGCCGACGATGTGTTCGCTGTTTTCGGCATAGCACTCGAGAATGCGATCGAGATCGATATCCCTGATATCACGCAGCTCCGCAACGCGGTTACAGGCGACGAGACCGATCGAGCCGAGATTCAGGAAGGCCTTGATCCGCTCTTTCGACGGCTCGATGATATATTCGCGGAAGCCGTGGAAGTTGGCTTCACCGGCGGATCCTGCATCGACAAGCGTCGTGACGCCACGCTCGGCGCCGCATTCGGATGGGCGGATCGAGATATCGGTGCCGCCGTGCCAGATATGGACGTGCAGGTCCACCCAGCCGGGAGAGATCCAGGCGCCCTTGCCATCGACGCGCGTCACGTCCTCGGAGACAGCGAGCTGAGGGCCGATCTTGGCAATCTTGCCGTCGGCATCGACGAGGATATCGACGGCGCCTGCAGGCGTTCCGGCACCGAAAGCCATCGGCTTCACATTGGTGAGGAGGAGCGGCTTGCCCGCTTTTTCACCGGTCATTTACAGGTCCTTTCGAAGTTTTGGATCAAGCATGTCGCGCAGACCGTCACCGACCATCTGGAGCGAGAGCACGGAGAGAATGATGGCGACACCCGGAAACAGCGTCATCCAGTCGGCCTGGCCAATATACTGGCGGCCAGCGGCGATCATCGTGCCCCAGGTCGGAATTTCAGGGCTGACGCCGAGGCCGAGGAAGGAGAGACCGGCTTCGGCCAGCATGGCGCTGGCAAACAGGAAGGTCGCCTGTACCATGATCGGCGACAGCAGGTTGCGCAGCACATGGCGGGTCATGATGTGGAAGGTCGAAATGCCGAGCGCTTGCGCCGCCTCGACATAAGGCAGCTCGCGGATGACAAGCGTCGAGGCGCGAACGATACGGGCAAGACGCGGTGCATAGACGATCGACAACGCGATGATCACTGTCGTCAGAGACGGACCGAGCGCGGCGACGAGCGCGATCGCCAGCAGGATATCCGGAAAGGCCATCATCGAGTCGATCAGGCGGGCAATCGGCGTGTCGAGCTTCTTGAAGAAGCCGGCAAGCAGGCCCAGCGTCACGCCGATCACCGATGACAGCGCCACGACCGCGACACCGACCAGCAGCGACAGCCTGCCGGCATAGATCGTGCGCGACAGCACATCACGGCCGAACTCGTCGGTGCCGAAGAAGTAGGTTCCGCTCGGCGGCTTCAGCCGGTTGACGATCGACAGCTTCGACGGCGAGTAAGGCGCGACCCAAGGGGCCAGGACTGCCAGCAGCACGAAGATGACGAGGATGACGAGGCCGAAGGCAACCGTCTTGCGTCTCAGCAGACGGCGGATGAACTTGCGGTTTTCGCTTTCCGCGGGCTTGATTGCGATATCCGTCATCAGTAGCGCACCCTCGGATCGACGAGCAGATAGAGCATGTCGATCGCAAAATTGATCAGGACGTAGAGTGCCGCGATCACCAGCAGCGCTCCCTGGATAACCGGATAATCACGGCGGAGAACGGCCGAGACGACGAGATTGCCGACACCGGGAAGGCCAAAGACTGTCTCGGTAACAACGGCGCCGGAGATCAGCACAGCCGCGGTCAGGCCGAGAACCGTCAGGATCGGAATCAGCGCATTCTTCAGCGCATGCTTGAGGATCACCTTGCGCTCGACCAACCCCTTGGCGCGGGCCGTGCGGATATAGTCGTCACCCAGCACGTCGAGCATCGAGGCACGGGTGAAGCGAAGGATCAGCGCCGACGAGACGATGCCGAGCGCGAAAGCGGGCAGGGTCAGGTGATACATGCGGTCGAGAAATGTCGAGCCGGGCCCGCCATAGCCCGACACCGGGAACATCCCGAAGCGGACAGCGAAAACCTGCATCAGAATGAGGCCCAGCCAGAAGCTCGGAATGCTGGCGGCGAACATCGCCAGTGTCGTTGCCGCCTGGTCGACGAACGAGCCGCGCCGGTAGGCGGCGTAGATGCCGATCGGCAGCGCGATCAGGCTGGCGATCGCGAGCGAGAAGATCGTCAGGAAGAAGGTCGGTTCGGCACGGTCGAGCAGCGCCGATGTGACCGGCATGTTGAGGAAGATCGACTGGCCGAGATCGCCCTTCAACAGCTGGCCGATATAATAGATGTATTGCACCACGAGAGACCGGTCGAGGCCGAGGCTGGCGCGCAGATCGGCAATGTCCTGCGGCGTCGCATCGGGGCCGAGCATCACGGCCGCCGGATCACCCGGCGTGACGCGCACGATGACGAAGACGATCGTGACGACGAGAAACATCACGACGATCATGCCCGCAAGGCGCTGGAGAATGTAGCGTATCATTGAGGCATGCACCCCGCACACGGTTGGAAGTAGACGGCGGCAACAATCACTCCCTCATTCCTGTGCTCGTCAAAGGAATCCAGCGCGCCCAAGTCCTTGGGCGCAGAAGACCCTGTGACGCAATTCAGGTCATTCACGGCGCAGACGCGCCGTGGCTGGATCCCTGTGACGAGCACAGGGATGAGGGGGTGGGGAGCAGCAGCCGCCATCATCAGAGGCCCGCGATTACTTCTTGACGGACGCGTTCCAGAAGTAGGGCCACGGAGCCGGATCGACGCCTTCGAGTTTGGTCGACTTCGCCGAGACGGCGTTGAAGTCGCCGATCTTCATGTAGGGAAGCTCGTCATACATCGCCTTCTGGACATCGGCCCAGAGCGCGATGCGCTTCTGCGGATCGACTTCCGAGGTGAAGGCATCGACGGTCGTCTTGCGCGCCGGCGTATCCCACCAGCCGGGCGAGCTCGGCGACAGCGAACCGATCAGCGCGGGTTCCGGCAAGAACGGGCTATGGGTGATGTAGATGTCCCAAAGCTTGGAGTCCGTGCGGCGCTGCGTCAGCGTTGCCCAATCGACGACCTGCAGGTCGACGGTGAAGCCGGCAAGCTTCAGATACTCGGCGGCGACCTGCGCCATCTTGTAGTGGAATTCGTACTGGCGGCTGGTGAGGATGCGGATCGGCTCACCATTGTAGCCAGCCTTTTTCGCAGCCGTTGCAGCGCCTTCGGGATCCGCGACGTTATAATTGCCCTCGACGCCGGCATCGGTGTTCCAGGCAAACGGCTTCGGGTAGATATCGCCGTCGAGCGTGTAGAAATCCGTGCTGCCGAAGGCTGCCGCCAGCATGTCTTCCATGCTGAGCGCCTGACGGATCGCCTTGCGGACCTCGACATTCTTGGCAACGCCCTCCTTGGTGTTGAAGACGAAGACCGGATAGCCGAAGGGCTTCAGGATGACCGGCTGCGAGGCGCTCGATGCCTTCAGCTTGTCGAAGGATTCGACCGGGATGGAATCGACATAATCATACTGGCCGGAGACCGCAGCCTCGACGCGGGTATTGGCATCGGGAACCGGCACGAAGCGGATTTCGTCGAGATACTGGTGGCGCGCACCACCATAACCGTCGCTCTCGCCATCGCGCGACTTGTAGCCGTCGAAGCGCACGAGCTGGATATACTGGTCGGCCTTGCGCTCCTTGAGCATGTAGGGGCCGGTACCGATGAATTCCTTCATCGGCTCGTCCTGCTTTTCGGACGGAATGATGATCGCGGCGGAATTGTTGAAGGCGAGCAGCGAGGTCAGCGGCGCATAGGGCTGCTTGAGCACGATCTTCACGGTCGCCGGATCGACGGCAGTGATCGAATCGATGAAGCCGACGACCTGCTTGCCGCGCGAAGCGATCTTCGTCCAGCGATTGAGCGAGGCGACGACGTCGTCGGACGTCATGTCGGTATTGTCGTGGAACTTGATGCCGGTGCGCAGCTTGATCGTGTAGGTCTTACCGTCGGCGCTGATCTCCGGCAGGCTTTCGGCCAGAAGCGGCGTAACGTTCCACTTCTTGTCGAAGGTGTAGAGCGTCTCGAAAATGTGTTGCGTGACGATGCCGACGAGATCGGCGGTGGAGGACATCGGATCAAGCGTCGGCGGTTCGCCGATCGTGGCGACGTTGATGACGCCACCCTTTGCCTGAGCCATCAATGTCGTCGGCAGTGCGACCAGCGCGGTGCCAAGAAGGAATGCGACTAGAGTCTTCATTTGCATGCTCCCGGTGAATTGTTCCACTATTATGTTATGTCAGGCTTAATAATAGAATATCGGCGGAAGTGGTCCTGTCAACCGGTAAAGTGGCTCTATGAGCAGAAATGAAAAGGCATGCGCAGAGACTGCGCACGCCATCGCCTGCGGAAGACCATATGCCTAATGATGGAACGGCGTGTATTCGAGGCGCTGAAGATGATCTGCATCGGCAATGGCCTCGATGCGCGAGATTCGGTCTCCATCGAAGGCGATGAGTGCCGCAATGCGCAGCTCGCCCTGGATATGAACGATGAAGCCAAACCCATCGTCGATGAAGGCACCCTGGGCGCCGCGCGCGCGCCCGTTGAAGGTGGTTGCCACGGCATGCGCGCCGTGTAGCTCACCCGTATCGCCGAGCCGCAAGGCCGCAGCATCCGGCACGAAGGCAACGTCGGGATGCAGAAGCGACAGCAGCGCCTGGAAGTCACCGTTGCGTGATGCCGCCAGGAATGCCGTCACCAGCGTCTTTCGCCGCTCGATATCCGCAGCAGGTATCTCCGGCTTCCCCTGAATCCGCCGCCGCGCCCGGCTCGCAAGCTGCCGCGCCGCCTCGGATGTCCGGCCGATGATTGGCGCGATATCGTCGAAGGGAATGTCGAACATATCGTGCAGCACGAAAGCGACGCGTTCTGCCGGGCCGAGCTGATCGAGGACAACCAGCATGGCAACGCCGACCGAATCGGCAACCAGTGCCTCGCGCTCCGGATCCGCGGATGCCTTGGTGTCTGCTATCGTTTCGTGGACCGGAAGATCGAGCGGCTCTTCACGCCGCGTCTTCTTCGAGCGCAGCATGTCCAGGCAGATGCGGGCAACCACGGTGCGAAGCCAGCCGCCGATATTCGCCACCTCCCCGGCATCCGAGCGGGAAAGCCTCAGCCACGCCTCCTGGACGGCGTCATCCGCCTCGGTGCTCGAGCCGAGCATACGGTAGGCCACTGCCTTCAGATGCGTCCGGTTGGTCTCGAACTGGTCTGCCAGAAATTTCTTCTCGTCCATCTGTCACATCCTCCTCGCGTGTTCCGTCAACACCATGACGAACGGCTGCCGGCCGATGTGACAACGGATGGCAGCGTAATCGTTCAAACCACGAAATCGACAAGGAGACATAACATGCAATCAAGAATGGGAAATCCGGCCGTTGTTCTTCCTGAAGCCATGCAGGCGCTGATGGCGCTGAGCAGCGTCCCGCAAAAAGTCGGGCTGTCGCCGAAGCTGCTGGAACTGGTCAATCTGCGCGCCAGCCAGATCAATGGTTGCGGCGTCTGCGTAGACGGCCATCCGCGCATCGCCCGAAAGCTCGGAGAAACGGACGAGAGGCTCTTCGCCGTCGCGGCCTGGCGCGAAGCGCCGTATTTCTCCCATCAGGAACGCGCAGCTCTGGCACTTACCGAAGCCGTCACACGGCTCAGCGACCGGGCAGACCCTGTGCCGGACGAAATCTGGGACGAGGCCACCCGTCATTTCGACGGCAAGAGCATTGCAGCTCTCGTCATCGCCATTGCCAATATCAATGTCTGGAACCGGCTGAACGTCGCCACCCGGCAGATCGCCGGTGAATGGAAGCCCTGAACGCAAAGGGCCGCTGTTGAGGACAACGGCGGCCCGAAGCCTTGCAAAGCTTAAATTATCCCGCCGCCACCGGCAGCTGAGGCCGGACGCTCGGCCGAGACCTTGTTGCGGTAGCCGCTGGCGCGATAGGTCGCGACCGGATCGATGGCGCCGCCGGCGCGGCGCCGGGCTTCGGCGAGGATCGGCTCGACATCGGCACGGTAGGCGCGCTTCAGCGTTTCGGTCGCCATCAGTGCATCGTTTCCATCCTGGTAACCAGCCAGCGCCTTGCGATCGACGAGCAGCGCCTGCGCATAGGCGCGGCGGATTTCGTTGGCGCTGTTGATCAGGCTTTCGATCGGGTCCGTCACGTTATGCGACTGATCGATCATGTGTGCCGGGTTGAAGTCATTGACGCCACGCTGCTCGGCATCGACAAGCTCGTTGAAGACGAGGAACAGGCGGTAAGGCTCGATCGAGCCGGCGTCGAGATCGTCGTCGCCATATTTCGAGTCGTTGAAATGGAAGCCGCCGAGCTTTCCGAACTGCACCAGACGGGCGACGATCATCTCGATATTGGTGTTCGGCGCGTGGTGGCCAAGGTCGACGAGGCACTGTGCCTTGGGGCCGAGCGTCTGGGCTATCAGGTAGTTTGTGCCCCAGTCCTGCACGATGGTCGAATAGAAGGCCGGCTCGTACATCTTGTGCTCGGAGAACAGCTTCCAGTCGTCAGGCAGAGCCTTGTAGATGTCGGCCATGGAGGCGAGATAGCGCTCGAAGGCCCGGGTGAAATTGCTCTGGCCCGGGAAGTTCGAACCGTCGCCGATCCAGACCGTCAGCGCCTTGGAGCCGATCGCCTTGCCGATTTCGATGCATTCGAGATTGTGCTCGACGGCCTGCGCCCGCGTTGCCGCATCGGTGTGGCTCAGCGAGCCATATTTATAGGAATGCTTCTGGCCGGGCGCATCGGAAAAGGTGTTGGAATTCATCGCGTCGAAGCCGAGGCCGAGTGAATCACCCTTTGCCTTCAGCTCCTTGGCATCCATCTTGTCCCACGGAATGTGCAGAGAAACATTGGGCGTCGCCCGCGTCAATTCGTTGATCACGGAGCAATCTTCGAGCTTGTCGAAGATGCCGCGCGGCTCGCCGGTTCCCGGAAAGCGGGCAAAGCGCGTGCCGCCGGTGCCGACGCCCCAGGAAGGGACGGCGACGAAGAATTCCGAAACGCGGCGCGTGACTGTTTCAATGTCGATGCCGCGGCGGGACAGCGTCGCGCCCAGCGCGTCATAGTCTTCCTTGAGCGCCGCTGCACGCTTGTCGTTTTCCTGCGCGATCACATCCTGCGCGATCTTGAACTCGGCCATGATTTCCTCCCGATCTGCATCGCGGCCTGGAGAGGTCCGCGGCTCTATCCCTCATTCCTGTGCTTGTCACAGGAATCCAGCCACGGCGCGTCTGCGCCGTGAATAACTGACCAATCGCTGAAGCCTCTAGTCTCCCGCGCCCAAGGACTTGGGCGCACTGGATTCCTGTGACAAGCACAGGAATGAGGGAGGAGAGCAAGGCCCCCGCATCATTCCGAAACTACGCCCCTCAGCGCGGGAAGCTCTGGGCGTTACCGGCATCGACATTGATGATGTTGCCGGTGGACTTCGCCGAGAGATCCGACGCCAGGAAGTAGATTGCCTCGGCGATATCCTCAGGGAAGACATTGAGCTTCAGCATCGAACGCTTGCGGTAATGTTCCTCGAGATCATCCACCTCGATCTTCGAGGACGCCGCGCGCTGTTCTCGCCATTCGCCGTTCCAGATCTTCGAGCCGCGCAGAACTGCATCCGGGTTGACCGTGTTGACGCGGATACCGGCTTCTGCCCCTTCGAGCGCCAGGCAGCGGGCCAGATGGATTTCGGCAGCCTTGGCGGTGCAATAGGCAGCCGCGTTCGGCGACGACGCCAAACCGTTCTTCGAAGCGACGAAGACCACGTTACCGCCAAGGTTCTGCTTGCGGAACAGCCGGAAGGCTTCGCGCGACACCAGAAAGTAGCCGGTCGCCAGAATGTCGATATTCTTGTTCCACATCGAAAGCTCGGTGCTTTCGATCGGTGCAGACGAAGCGATACCGGCATTCGAAACCAGGATGTCGACACCGCCGAACTCGACGCAGGATTCGGCGAAGGTCGAGATGACGGCATCTTCCTTGGTCACGTCGAGCTTGACGCTGCGAACGGCGTCAGCACCGAACTTGGCCTTGAAATCGGCTTCCGTCGCTTCGAGCGCGGCCTGATCGATATCGGCAAGCACGACGCAGGCGCCCTCGCCCACCAGACGTGCCGCCGTCGCGCGGCCGATACCGCCGGCGCCGCCGGTGACGAAGGCGACCTTGCCGGCTAGGCTCTTCGGCTTCGGCATGCGCTGCAGCTTGGCTTCCTCGAGCAGCCAGTATTCGATGTCGAAGGCTTCCTGTTCCGGAAGCCCCTGATATTCCGAGACCGTCGAGGCGCCACGCATGACGTTGATGGCGTTGACGTAGAACTCGCTGGCGATACGGGCGGTTGCCTTGTCGCGAGCAAAGGACAGCATGCCGACGCCGGGCACCAGGAAGATCACCGGGTTCGCATCGCGCATGGCGGGCGAATTGTCATGCTTGCAGTCATTGTAATAGCGTGCGTAGTCGGCGCGATATGCTTCCAGCGCCGCGTCCAGACCAGCAATGATCGCATCGACATCAGGCTTTGCCGGATCGAAATCGACGATCAGCGGGCGAATCTTGGTGCGCAGGAAATGATCCGGGCAGCTGGTGCCGAGCGCGCCGAGCGGGCGAAGGCTCTTCGAATTGACAAACTCGAGCACGGCATCCTGATCGTCGAAATGGCCGAGCTTGCGCTCCTGCTTGCCGATGCGGCCGCGAATTTCCGGCATCAGGCGCGCTGCAATCGCGCGGCGTTCGGCGACCGGCAGGCTCTGCGCCGCAGCGCCGCTGAAGATCGTCTTTCCCTCGGTCTTTTCGGCAAACCAGACGATCGCCTTGTTGATGATGTCGAGTGTCAGCTCGTAGCAGGCCTTGGCGTCGTTCGCCCAGGTGAAGAGGCCGTGGCTTTCGAGCACGACGCCCTTGGAATTCGGGTTGGCCTTGACGAAGGCTTCGAGATCAAGACCGAGCTGGAAGCCCGGGCGGCGCCAGGGCAGCCAGCCGATATCGGCGCCGAAGATCTGCTGCGTCAATTCCCTGGAATTCTTGGAAGCGGCAATGGCAATGATCGCGTCGGGATGCATGTGGTCGACATGCGTGAACGGCACGAAGCCATGCAGCGGCGTATCGATCGAGGCGGCACGCGAGTTCAGGTTGAAGGTGCAATGCGGCAGGAAGCTGACCATGCGGTCTTCGTCCGCTGTGCCCTTGTAGATGCCCTTCAGCGAATCCAGCTTGTCCTGGTAAAGCGTGGCGAAGCCATCGAGCTTGATGGTTCCGACGTCGCCGCCGGAGCCCTTGACCCAGAGAACCTTGACCTTTTCGCCGTTCAGCGGATCGGTTTCCATCACCTTCGCGGAGGTGTTGCCACCGCCGTAATTGGTGATGCGCTTGTCGGCGCCGAGGAGGTTGGAGCGGTAGAGCAGCTTGCCGGGCTCATCGAGCTTTGCCGCGTAGCTGTCATCCCAACGGTTATCAAGAAGCCGGACGTTGGCCGCCATGTCATCCTCCCATATGAGTTCTTTTGCGCGGAGCAATCCACGCCCTTGTCGTGACCGATATCGCTCATGAAAATGCGCGTTGTCAATCGAAAACGATCAAAAACAATTATTGTGCAGCGCAATATGAAAATTCTTGATCGTTTTTGATTGACAGCTTTTAACCGATACGAAATAAATGTGACACGGAGGAACCAATGCACGAACGCGAACGCCATCGCATCATCATGAGCGCGGTACAGGAAAAGTCGGTCGTCACGATACAGGATATCGCTGAACTGACCGAGGCTTCCGAGGCCACGATCCGTCGTGACATTGCGGCTCTTCACGTACAGGGCAAGATCCGCCGCGTCCGCGGCGGCGCCGAGGCCGTTCATCCGCCGCAGCTCGGCAATCTGGCAGGCCGCCCGTTCCGGGTTTCAGAATCAGTCAATATCGACAAGAAGCGCGCAATCGCCCGCGCCGCCGTCGATCTCTGCGATCCCGGCGATGCCATCATCATCAATGGCGGCACCACGACATTCCAGATGGTCCACTTCATGTCCGGCCACCGGATGCAGGTGATGACCAATTCCTTCGCCATTGCCGAGCATCTGGTGAAGCATTCGAAGAACACCGTCACCGTGCCCGGTGGCGTCATCTATCGCGAGCAGAGCCTCATTCTCTCGCCGTTCGATAATGACGCGATACGCCATTTCTATGCGCGCCGGTTCTTCTTCGGCGCCCAGGGCGTCGGCCCGCACGGCATCATGGAAGCCGATGCGCAGATCATTCAGAGCGAACAGAAGCTGATGCACCAGGCCGACGAGCTCGTCGTCATGGTCGATTCCAGCAAGTTCCGCCGCCGCTCGAGCCTCATTCTGTGCCCGCTCGAGCGCGTTTCGACGATCATTACCGACGATGGAATTCCGGAGGAATCCGTCCGGATGATCGAAGATGCAGGTATCAAGCTCGTTATTGCGAGCGCCGCGGCGCAGGCCGCAAGGGAGGATTCCTCGTCGGTCGCCTGAGGGGCGCCGGCCGGATGTCGTTAGACTTAATCAACGTGGGAGGATGAAAGCATGAAACTCGCAAAGAAACTTGCAATTGGAGTGGCATTTGCCGTCGCCATGATGGCCGGTTCGGCCAGCGCCAAGGACATCAAGATCGGTCTCGTCGTCAAGTCGCTGGGCAACGGCTTCTTCGATGCCGCCAACAAGGGCGCGCAGGAAGCAGCCAAGGAACTCGGCGGCGTAGAAGTGATCTATACCGGCCCGACCTCGACGACGGCTGAAGGCCAGATCGAAGTCATCAACTCGCTGATCGCACAGGGCGTCGATGCCATCGCGATTTCGGCGAACGACCCGGACGCCGTCGTTCCGGCACTCAAGAAGGCTGCTCAGCGCGGCATCAAGGTCATCTCCTGGGATTCGGGTGTTGCGCCTGAAGGCCGCATCCTGCAGCTCAACCCGTCCTCCAACGAGCTGATCGGCAAGATGTGCCTGACGCTCGTCAAGGATCACCTCGAAGGCGGCAAGGGCGACTTCGCCATCCTGTCGGCAACGACGACCTCGACGAACCAGAACATCTGGATCGACCAGATGAAGAAGCAGCTCAAGGACTTCGCCGGCCTGAACCTCGTCACCACCGTTTACGGCGACGACCTCTCGGACAAGTCCTACCGCGAAGCTGAAGGCCTTCTGAAGTCCAACCCGAACGTCAAGGTCATCGTCGCTCCGACGACGGTTGGTGTTCTGGCCGCTTCGAAGGTTGTCGAAGACAAGGGTCTGGTCGGCAAGGTCTACGTAACCGGTCTCGGCCTGCCTTCCGAAATGGCCGGCGCGATCAAGTCGGGTGCGACGAAGGAATTCGCCATCTGGAACCCGATCGACCTCGGCTACTCGGCAACGCAGATCGCCTATCACCTCGTCAAGGGTGATGCCGATGGCAAGCCGGGCACGGAAATCGAAGCCGGCCGCATGGGCAAGATCAAGATCGACGACAAGGGCGAAGCCGCCATGTCCGATCCGTTCGTCTACAACGCTTCGAACATCGACCAGTTCTCCAAGGTCTTCTGATCTTCGAAACACGCATGAACACCCGGCGGCTTCGTGCCGCCGGGCTTCTCTTTCTTCATGGTTTTGCTGATGACCACTGCCCTTCAAGAACCCGTCGCGGCTGCCGAGCCCAAGGACGCGCCCGCCATTCTGGAAATGCGCGGCATCTCGCAGATCTTTCCGGGTGTCAAAGCGCTCGATAACGTCAGCATCGCGCTCTATCCCGGCAAGGTCACAGCCCTGATCGGCGAAAACGGCGCGGGCAAGTCGACGCTGGTCAAGATCCTCACCGGCATCTACCGTCCCAACGAGGGCGAAATCATCGTCGATGGGCAGGCCGTCAGCTTTACGAGCGCGCAGGCCGCGATCGACGCGGGCGTCACCGCCATTCATCAGGAGACTGTGCTCTTCGACGAGCTGACGGTCGCCGAAAACATTTTTCTCGGCCATGCGCCGAAGACCCGCTTCCGCACCATCGACTGGAAGGCGATGAACGAGCGCTCGCGCGAGCTGCTCATTTCGCTGGAAAGCAATATCGATCCGACGATCCGCCTGAAGGACCTCTCGATCGCGCAGCGCCATCTCGTGGCGATCGCCCGCGCATTGTCGATCGAGGCCCGCATCGTCATCATGGACGAGCCGACGGCCGCGCTTTCCCGCAAGGAAATCGACGACCTCTTCCGTATCGTCCAGGGCCTGAAGGCCAAGGGCAAGGCGATCCTCTTCATCAGCCACAAGTTCGACGAGGTCTATGAGATCGCCGACAATTTCGTGGTCTTCCGCGACGGCAAGGCCGTCGGCGCCGGGCGCCTGAAGGAAACGCCGCAGGATGCGATCGTCAAGCTGATGGTCGGCCGCGATGTCGAGAACGCCTTTCCGAAGATCGACGTGGCGATCGGCGCTCCGGTTCTCGCTGTGGAGAGATACTGTCACCGCACGGAATTCCGCGATATCACCTTCACGCTCCGCAAAGGCGAAATCCTAGGGATCTACGGCCTGATCGGCGCCGGGCGCTCCGAACTCTGCCAGTCCCTCTTCGGCATCACCAAGCCTCTGTCGGGCAAGCTGACGCTGGAGGGGCAGGAGATTTCGATCAGCTCGCCGCTCGATGCGATCCGCGCCGGTATCGTCTACGTGCCGGAGGAGCGCGGCCGCCATGGCCTGGCCCTGCCGATGCCGATCTACCAGAACATGACGCTGCCATCGTTGACGCGCACCTCGCGCAAGGGCTTCCTGAAGGCCGCCAACGAATTCGCGCTCGCCCGCAAATATGCCGAGCGGCTGGATCTGCGCGCCGCGGCGCTCTCCGTTCCCGTCGGCACGCTGTCGGGCGGCAATCAGCAGAAGGTCGTCATCGGCAAGTGGCTCGCCACCATGCCGAAGGTCATCATCCTCGACGAGCCGACCAAGGGCATCGACATCGGCTCCAAGGCCGCCGTCCACGGCTTCATCAGCGAGCTCGCCGCCGAGGGCCTGTCGATCATCATGATCTCGTCCGAACTGCCTGAAATCATCGGGATGTCAGACCGTGTTCTGGTCATGAAGGAAGGCCTTTCGGCCGGCCTCTACGACCGCGACAAGCTTTCGCCAGAGGCGCTGGTGCGCGCGGCGACCGGAAATGCGTGAGGGAAAAGCATGGCAAGACTGATCAGAAAACGGGAAACCCTGCTTTTCCTCATCATCGTCGTGATGATCGGCGTCTTCTCGACGCGTGCCGCCGATTTCGCAACGCCCGACAATCTCGCCGGCATCTTCAACGACACCTCGATCCTCATCATCCTGGCGCTGGCGCAGATGACGGTGATCCTGACGAAGTCGATCGACCTGTCGGTGGCCGCCAATCTGGCCTTCACCGGCATGGCGATCGCAATGATGAACGCCGCCTATCCCGATCTGCCGCTGGCAGTGCTGATCATTGCAGCCATCGCCATCGGCGCCTGCCTGGGCGCGATCAACGGCTTTCTGGTCTGGGCGCTGGAGATACCGCCGATCGTCGTGACCTTGGGCACGCTCACCATCTATCGCGGCATGGCTTTCGTGCTCTCGGGCGGCGCCTGGGTCAACGCCCACCAAATGACGCCGACCTTCCTTTCCGTTCCGCGCACGCCGATCCTCGGGCTTCCGGTTCTCGGCTGGGTCGGGATCGTCATCGTGCTGATCATGTATGTCGTCCTGAAATACACCCAGTTCGGCCGCTCCGCCTATGCGACCGGCGGCAATCCGACGGCGGCCGTCTATGCCGGCATCGACACCGGCTGGACGAAGTTCCTGGCTTTCGTGCTCTCTGGTGCGCTGGCCGGTCTGGCCAGCTATCTCTGGGTGTCGCGTTATGCTGTCGCCTATGTAGATATCGCCAACGGCTTCGAGCTCGACAGCGTCGCGGCCTGCGTTATCGGTGGCATCTCGATTGCCGGCGGCGTCGGATCGGTGGTCGGCACGGTGCTTGGCGCGCTTTTCCTCGGCGTCATCAAGAACGCCCTGCCCGTCATCGGCATCTCGCCCTTCACGCAGATGGCGATCTCAGGGACCGTCATCATCCTCGCCGTCGTCTTCAACGCCAGACGCGAGCGCAACCGCGGCCGCATCATCCTGCGTGACAAGGCCGCAGCCGAAACGCCAATCGAGGTGGCAGCATGAGCACCGTTTCCGCCGCACCTGAAAAACGCGTCATTCCCGACCGTCTGGGCACGCCGTTCCGCCGCATTATGTCGAGCTGGGAAGTGCTGCTGTTCGGCGTCGCGGTGCTGATCTTCATCTTTAATTCCGTGGCCTCGCCCTATTTTCTCGATGCCTGGAACCTCTCGGACGCCACGTTCAACTTCACCGAAAAGGCGATGATTGCCTTTGCTATGGCGCTGCTGGTCATCGCCGGCGAAATCGATCTGTCCGTGGCTGCCATCATCGCGCTTGCCTCGACGGCCATGGGCGCCGCAGCCCAGGCAGGCGTCGGAACGCCCGGTCTCGTTGCCATCGGCATCGGCACGGGCCTCGCCTGCGGTCTCTTCAATGGCTTCCTCGTCTCGGCGCTGAAACTGCCGTCGATCGTCGTCACCATCGGCACGATGAGCCTCTTCCGCGGCATTTCCTATATCGTGCTTGGCGACCAGGCCTATGGAAAATACCCCGCCGATTTCGCCTATTTCGGCCAGGGCTATGTCTTCTGGGTCTTTTCCTTCGAATTCGTGCTGTTCATCGTGCTGGCCATCCTCTTTGCCATCCTGCTGCACGCCACGAATTTCGGCCGTCAGGTCTATACGATCGGCAACAACGATTTTGCCGCCCGCTTCTCCGGCATTCCGGTCGAGCGCGTCAAATTCATCCTCTTCATGCTGACCGGCGTGATGAGCGGTATTGCCGCCGTCTGCC
Organism: Hyphomicrobiales bacterium; assembly: GCA_900465675.1. Classification (GTDB taxonomy): domain Bacteria; phylum Pseudomonadota; class Alphaproteobacteria; order Rhizobiales; family Rhizobiaceae; genus Rhizobium. The sequence goes on from UBJR01000005.1 coordinate 61,572, forward strand.
TGACCTCGCGTCTCGGCTCCACCCGTCCCTCGATCGCGCAGGGCTGGGAACTCGAAGTGGTGACCATGGTCGTGCTCGGCGGCGTGTCGATCCTCGGCGGCTCCGGCACGATCGGCGGCGTCGTCATTGCCGCCTTCGTGATGGGTCTCGTGACTTTCGGACTCGGCCTTCTCAACGTGCCCGGCATCGTCATGTCGATCTTCATCGGCCTGCTGCTGATCATCACCATCGCCATCCCGATCATTGTCCGCCGCCTCAAGCTGATGAGTTCCAAATGACCCTCCAGAAACACGCCTTCAAGATGAAGCTCAACCCGGGCATGGAAGCCGAATACATCAAGCGCCATGACGAGATCTGGCCGGAACTTGTTGATCTACTGAGAAAATCCGGTGCCAGCGACTACTGGATCTATCTCGATCGGGAAACCAGTACGCTGTTTGCCGTGCTGACGCGGCCGGCCGATCACACGATGGCAAGCCTGCCGGAACACCCGGTCATGAAGAAATGGTGGGCGCACATGGCCGATATCATGGCCACCAATCCCGACAATTCCCCCGTCCAGAGCGATCTCGTCAGCGTCTTCCATATGCCATGAGCGACTACCGCCGCATCGCCGTTCTCGATATCGGCAAGACCAACGCCAAGGTCGTCGTGCTCGACGCGGCGACCGGCGAGGAAATCGCCGTCGCCAAAATGGCGAATACCGTCCTGAAGGACGGCCTCTATCCACATTACGATATCGAGGCCCTCTGGTCCTTTATGCTCGACGCCTTCAAGCGCTTCGCCAAGGCGCCGGGTTTCGAGGCGATCTCGATCACAACGCACGGCGCATCGGCCGCACTTCTTGATGCCGCTGGTAATCTCGCCATGCCGGTGCTCGATTACGAACACGAATATCCGCAACCGATCCGCGACGCCTATGCTGCGCTCCGTCCGCCCTTCAGCGAGACCTACTCCCCGCACCAGACGATGGGCCTGAACATCGGCGCCCAGCTGCATTATCAGAAGACGGCTTTCCCGGATGACTTCGCGAAGGTCGCCACCATCGTCACCTATCCGCAATATTGGGCCGCGCGGCTGACCGGTGTTGCCGCCAACGAGGCGACATCGCTCGGCTGCCACACCGACCTCTGGAACCCTGGAAACGGCGAATACTCCTCTCTGGTCGATACGCTCGGTATCCGCAGCCTCATGGCGCCGATCCGCTCCGCCTTCGACGCGCTCGGCCCGGTCCGGCCGGAGATAGCCATGGAGATCGGCGTATCGGTGCCCGTTTATTGCGGCATTCACGATTCCAATGCATCCCTGCTGCCGCATCTGGTTTCGCGGGAAGCCCCCTTCGCCGTCGTCTCGACCGGCACCTGGGTGATCAATTTCGGCGTCGGTGGCGATCTCGAACATCTCGATCCGCGGCGCGATGCGCTCGCCAATGTCGATGCCTATGGCCGCGCCGTGCCCTCCTCGCGTTTCATGGGCGGCCGCGAATTCGAAATTCTCTCTGCCGAGATCGGTACAGTGCCTGCGAACGAGGCGCTTGCCGCGCTACCTGCCGTGATCGCCCGCAAGATCATGCTGTTGCCGAATGTCGCGCCGGGCTCCGGCCCCTTCCCCGGACGCGAAAAGCAATGGCTGAACGCCGGCGATGCCAGCACGGCTGAACGCTATACTGCTGCCTGCCTCTATCTGGCGCTGATGAGCGAGGCGTGCCTCGGCCTGATCGGCGCCAAGGGGCCAGTGATCGTCGAGGGACCGTTTGCCGCAAACAGCACCTATCTCATCCTTCTTGCGGCGCTGGCGCAGCGGACAGTGATCGCCCTTCCCGGCTCCACCGGCACCAGCCAGGGTGCCTCGCTTCTAACCGGCGTCAAGCCGGCGGCAACACAGGAAACACGCTTCGAGCCCTTTGCTGTCGACGGTTTGGAGGCCTATCGCGCCGCCTGGTATGCGCTGACGGAATAACAGTCTTTCCAAGCTCGCCCTTTACCCCATCTAACCCGAGCGGCTAGTTTGCGCGCACACATCAGGTGGAGGATAAACCATGACAGATTCGACCTTCGATCCGCGCGCCCTCGCGGCCAAGCTTGCAGGCCTTCGCCACGCGGGCAAGCAGGCTTCCACCGCGGAATTCCCGTTGCCCGGCGACCACCGCCAGGCCATGGACGCGCAGAACTTCCTCGCGGCTGAAGAAGGCATTCGCAGCAACGCCTGGAAGGTCTCGATGCCGGCCGACAATCAGCCGGTCACCGCGCCGCTGCATCCCTATTTCGAAGCCGTTTCCGGCGCGAAGCTGCCCTGGGTCGCCGGTACGAAGTTCGAAGCCGAGATCGCCGTGCGCCTCGGCAAGGATCTGCCGATCCGCTCCAGCGGCAAGTACACGCGCGCCGAAGTCGCCGATGCCATTGCGGACGCCTATCTCGGTGTCGAGATGTCCTGGACGGCCGTTGCCGAAGGCAGCAAGATTTCCCCGCTACTGTTCCTCGCCGACCGCCTTGCCAATCTCGGCTACGTGCTCGGCCCGGTGATGCCGCGATCGATCCTTGATACCTGCACCGGTACGCCCTTAAAGGTGATGTTGAACGGCCAGCCGATCTACGATGCGGCCGCCAAGCATGTGAAGGTCGACGTTCTCACCTGGCTGGTCGATTATGCCAATGACACGTTCCGTCCGGACAGCTCGCTGCGCGCAGGCGCAGTGATCACGACAGGCTCGCTCTGCGGTGCGATCGAGGTCGCAACAGCCGGCGAACTCGATGTGACGCTCGGCGATGCGAGGATGCAGCTGGCGCTGGTGCGGTAATCACTCCCTGTTGCGAAACATCTCGATGATGGCGGAAAAGTCCTTTCCGCCATTGCCGAGCTTTTCGAACAGAGCGTAGAGCTGTGCAGCTTCGGCACCCAGCGGTGTCGAGGCGCCGCTGGCAAGCGCCGCCTCCTGCGACAGCCGCAGATCTTTCAGCATCAATGCCGCCGCAAAGCCTGGCTTGTAGTCGTTGTTGGCGGGCGACGCGGGAACCGGCCCCGGAACCGGGCAATAGCTGTTGATCGACCAGCATTGGCCCGACGATGTCGAGGCGACGTCGAACAGTGCTTGATGTTCGAGACCAAGCTTCTCCGCAAGCACGAAGGCCTCGCAGACACCGATCATCGAAATGCCCAGGATCATGTTGTTGCAGATCTTCGCCGCCTGCCCGGCGCCCGCCTCGCCGCAATGGACGATCTTCTTGCCCATCGCCTCGAGGATGGGCTTTGCCTTGGCAAAGCTCTCGTCCGATCCGCCTGCGATGAAGGTCAGCGTTCCCGCCGTCGCCCCGCCCGTCCCGCCAGAGACCGGCGCGTCGAGCGACAGGCAACCGGCGCCACGCGCCAGCTCATGCGCCTTGCGTGAACTCTCGACATCGATCGTTGAGCAGTCGATGACAAGCGTGCCCTTGTCTGCCGACTGCAAGATGTCGGCCCAGGCGGTCAGCACATGCTTGCCCTGCGGCAGCATAGTGAGGATGATCTCGGCGCCCTTGACCGCCTGGCTCGCATGGCTGGCAGGTTTCACGCCACTCTCCGCCGCCGCCTTCAACACCGTCGAAGCGAGATCGAACCCGGTCACATCGTGACCCGCCTTCACCAGATTAGCGGCCATCGGACCACCCATGTTGCCGAGGCCGATAAACGCGATCCGTGCCATTGACGTCTCCTATCTGTTGTCTTCGAGGATCATGCTGGCTGCCTTCTCGGCAATCATGATGACAGGCGAATTGGTGTTGCCCGAGGTGATCGACGGCATGACCGAGGCGTCCGCGATCCTGAGCCTGGCGAGCGCCCGAAACCTCAACCGCGGATCGACGACACTGTCGCGGTCACCGCCCATCCGGCAGGTGCCGACGGGATGAAAGATCGTCGTGCCGATATCGCCCGCCGCCTGCGCCAGCTCCTCATCATTTCGATAGGCAGGACCGGGCTTGAACTCCTCGGGATTGAAACGGGCGAAGGACGGCTGGGCGACGATCCGCCGTGTCAGCTTTATCGATCTGACAGCTATGTCGCGATCGCGTTCCGTCGAGAGGTATCTTGGCGCAATGATGGGCTGCGCGGCAAAATCCGGGCTCGAGACATGCACCGAACCACGGCTCTCGGGCCTCAGATTGCAGACGCTGGCCGTGATCGCCGGAAAGGCATGCACGGGGTCGCCGAACTTGTCGAGCGATACCGGCTGGACGTGATATTGCAGATCGGGCGTTTCCTTGTCCGGCCCCGAGCGGGTGAAGATGCCGAGCTGGCTCGGCGCCATCGCCATCGGTCCCGAGCGGCGCAGCAGATATTCCAGCCCGATCGCCGCCTTGCCGATCAGCTTCGTCGCCTTCTCGTTCAGCGTCGGAACACCGGTCACCTTGTAGGCGAGGCGCAGCTGCAGATGGTCCTGCAGGTTCTCGCCGACGCCCCTGACCTCGCTGACCACATCGATCCCGGCATTCTGCAGCACGTCTCCGCGGCCGATCCCCGAGAGCTCCAGAATATGCGGCGAGCCGATCGAACCGGCCGAAAGGATCGTTTCCTTCGAGGCATAGGCGCGTTTCGCCATGCCGCCATGCTGGAATTCGACGCCGGTGACAGCGCCCTCCTCGATCAGCAACCGTCGCACCTGCGCCTTGGTCAGAACCTTGAGATTGCCGCGCTTCATTGCCGGGCGGAGAAAAGCTTTGGTGGCATTCCAGCGAATGCCGGATCGCTGGTTCACGTCGAAATAGCCGGAGCCTTCATTGGTGCCGCGGTTGAAATCCTCGGTGACGGGGATGCCCGCTTCCTTGGCTGCCTGCTGGAAGGCGTCGAGCACCGCCCATTTGACGCGCGCCTTCTCCACCCGCCACTCGCCGCCGGCGCCATGCATCTCGTCCGTGCCGCGATAGTGATCTTCCGACTTGCGGAAGAACGGCAGAATGTCGTCCCAGCTCCAGCCGGTGCAGCCCATCTGCCGCCAGAGATCGTAGTCGCGGGCCTGGCCGCGCATATAGATCATGCCATTGATCGACGAGCAGCCGCCGAGCACTTTTCCGCGCGGGTAATTCAACGCACGGCCGTTCAGGCCATCCTCCGGCGCCGTCGTGAAGCACCAGTCGGTGCGCGGGTTGTTGATGCAGTAGAGATAACCGACAGGAATGTGGATCCAGTGGTAGTTGTCGTTGCCACCGGCTTCCAGCAGAAGCACCCGGTTGTTGCGGTCTTCGGACAGCCTGTTGGCCAGCACGCAGCCTGCGCTGCCTGCGCCGATGATGATATAGTCGTAGCGATCCATCTTCAGCACCAGCCGCTCAACGGCGATAGACAAAGCCCAACATGCGGCCGATCCGCGACGCATAGAACTCGCCGACGATACCACGGCGGAAGATCAGGACGCAGACCATGAAAACGATGCCTGTGATGATCGTCACCGGAAATTCCGAGGTCGCCAGATAGTTCTGCAGGGTGACGACAAGCCCGGCGCCGAAGATTGGCCCGATCAGCGTACCGATACCGCCGAGCAGCGTCATCAGGATCACCTCGCCCGACATCTGCCAGGCAACATCGGTCAGCGTCGCGAACTGGAAAACCAGCGATTTGACGGCGCCCGCGAGCCCGGCCAGCGCTGCCGACATCACAAAGGCGCCGAGCTTGTATCGGGCAACGGAATAGCCGAGCGAGATCGCCCGCTGCTCGTTTTCGCGGATCGACTTCAGGATCATGCCGAAAGGCGAATTGATGAAGCGCCATATCAGCAGCATGCCGATCAAGAACACCGCCAGCACGAAGAAATACATGTTGGTGGAATCGTTCAGATCGATGAAGCCGAAGAGATGGCCGCGCGGAACCGACTGGATACCGTCCTCGCCCTCGGTGAACTTTGCCTGCAGGCAGAAGAAGAAGAACATCTGCGACAGCGCCAGCGTCACCATCGCGAAATAGATCCCCTGCCGCCGGATCGCCAGATAGCCCATCACCAGCCCGAGAAGCGCTGCGCCGGCGACACCGGTGAGGATGCCGAGTTCGGGTGGGAAGCCCCAGGACTTCACGGTATAGGCGGTGAAATAGGCGGCGCCACCGAAGAAGGTCGAATGGCCGAATGACAGCAGCCCGGTATAGCCGAGCAGCAGATTGAAGGCGCAGGCAAAGAGCGCGAAGCAGAGCAGCTTCATCAGGAAGATCGGGTAGAAGAAGAACGGCGCGAGCACCAGCAGCAGCAGGCCGATGACGAGAAATGCCGCCTGGACCGACAGCGCGGTACGGCTCTTTTCCGGGCGGATGGTTTCGGTGATCTCTGTCATGTCACGCATCCCGGCCGAAGAGGCCCGCGGGCCTGATGAGAAGCACGATCGCCATGATCACGAAGATCACGATGTTCGAGGCCTCAGGATAGAAAACCTTCGTCAGGCCTTCGGCGATACCGAGCACATAGCCAGTGACGATGGCACCCATGATCGAGCCCATGCCGCCGACGACCACGACGGCGAAGACGACGATGATGATGTTCGAGCCCATCAGCGGCGAGACCTGATAGATCGGCGCGGCCAGCACTCCGGCGAAAGCAGCAAGTCCGGCTCCCAACGCGTAGGTCAGCGTCAGCAGCAGCGGAACGTTGACGCCGAAAACCTGCACCAGCGTGGTGTTTTCGGTCGCGGCGCGCAGATAGGCGCCGAGCTTGGTCTTCTCGATCAGCAGCCATGTCCCGATGCAGACGACCAGCGAGACGATGACCACCCAGCCGCGATAGATCGGCAGGAACATGAAGCCGAGATTAGTGCCGCCGGCAAGTGCTGCGGGCGTCGCATAGGGCTGGCCGGAGGAGCCGTAGAGGTAGCGAAACGTCCCCTCGATCGCCAGCGCCATCCCGAAGGTGAAGAGCAGGCCGTAGAGCGGATCGAGATCATAGAGCCGCCGCAGAAACAGCCGCTCAACGACTGCGCCGAACAGACCGACGACCACGGGCGCCAGAATCAGCGCCGGCCAATAGCCGATGCCGCCATAGTCGAGCATCAGGTAGGCGACGAAAGCGCCGAGCATATATTGCGCGCCGTGGGCGAAGTTGATGACGCGCAGCAGGCCGAAGATGATCGCGAGGCCGAGGCTCAGCAGGGCGTAGAAGGAGCCGTTGATCAGGCCGATCAAGAGCTGGCCGAGAAGCGCCTGGACGGGAATGCCGAAGATCATGGTCATAGGGCGCCCCGCTCGAGGTAGGCGAAAGGCGTCACGGCGCCCTCCCTGCATCCCTCATTCCTGTGCTTGTCACAGGAATCCAGCCACGCGAAGTCTTTCGCGTGAAAAGAGTCCTCCGCGCCGCAGACGCGGCGCTGCTGGATCCCTGTGACAAGCACAGGGATGAGGGATGTATTGCTGGCGGATATGGAGGTTTCATTCAGGTTGGCGACCATACCCTAAACCCCCAAAACCTTGTGCAGCGTATCCATCCGCTGCGGCAGTTCCCCAACCGGGAATTCCGACACGACTTGCCCGTGATCCATCAAGTAAAACCGATCGGCAATGCGGCTCGCAAAGCGGAAGTTCTGCTCCACCAGCAGGATCGTCATGCCGCGCTCTTTGAGCTTTTTCAGCACCTCACCGATGCGTTGGACAATAACAGGCGCAAGCCCTTCCGTCGGCTCATCGAGCAGCAGCATCTTCACGCCAGTGCGCAGCACCCGGGCAATCGCCAGCATCTGCTGCTCGCCGCCCGAGAGTTTGGTGCCGGAGCTGGCGCGCCGTTCGTAGAGATTCGGGAAGAGTTCGTAGATTTCATCGATGGTCATGCCGCCCGGCGCCACAACGGGTGGCAGCAGCAGGTTTTCCGAAACCGTCAGCGTCGAGAAGATGCCGCGTTCCTCGGGCACGAAGCCGATGCCCTTATGCGCCGTCTTGTGCAGCGGCACCTGCATCATGTCGGTTCCGGCAAAGCTGATCCTGCCCTTCCGCGCCCGCACGATGCCGGTGATGGTGCGCAGCGTCGTCGTCTTACCGACCCCGTTGCGGCCGAGGATGGTGATCGTCTCGCCCTCGCCGACGGTCATGTCGATGCCGTGCAGGATATGGCTTTCGCCGTACCAGGCATTGAGGCCCTGGATTTCGAGCAGTGCCGCCATCAGTCCTCCTCTACGCCCATATAGGCTTGGCGCACACGCGGATCCTGGCTGACGGTGGCGTAATCGCCCTCGGCCAGGATTTCGCCGCGCTGGAGCACGGTCACCTGCTGGCAGATATTGGCGACGACGGAGAGATTGTGCTCGACCATCAGCACCGCGCGATCGCGGGCGACGTCGCGGATGATGGCGGAGACGACACTGACATCCTCCTGCCCCATGCCGGCCATCGGCTCGTCGAGCAGCAATACCTTGGGATCGAGCGCCAGTGTCGTGGCGATCTCCAGCACCCGCTTGCGGCCGTAGGAAAGATCGGCGGCCATCGCATCGCGTTCCTTGGATAGGCCGACGCTGGCGAGCAGCTGCTCGGCTCTGCCCGTCAGCTGGTCGAGCGCCGAAAGCGGCCGCCAGAACTGCGTCGAGAGATTGTTGGGCCGCTGCAGAGCGACGCGGACATTGTCGAGCACGGTGAGGTGCGGAAAGACCGCCGAAATCTGGAAGGAGCGGACGAGACCCATGCGCGCCACCCGGTCGGGCGGCGTCCTGGTGATATCGGTGCCCATCAGCATGATCGTGCCCGCCGTCGGCTGTAGGAACTTGGTCAGCAGGTTGAAGACCGTGGTCTTGCCTGCCCCGTTCGGGCCGATCAGCGCATGGACGCTGGCATCATGGACATCGAGATCGACGTTCTTCACCGCGGTGAAGCCGCCGAAATCCCGCCTGAGACCGCGGGCGGAGAGAACCACCCGCGGCTTCGTATCATTGACTGGTGCGGAAACCGCCATCGATCACTTCACCAGATCGCAGCCGCTCTTGGCGGGGTCGATATAGGCTTCCTTGCCGGGGATTGTGGCGAGCACGTTGAAGTAGTCCCACGGCTCCTTGCTTTCATCGGGCTTCTTCACCTGCAGCAGGTACATGTCATGGATCATCCGGCCGTTGGCGCCAACAGTGCCGCCGCGGCCGAAGACGTCATCGACGGGCATTTCATGCAGTTGCTTGGCCACCGCTTCCGTCTCATCCGTGCCGGCCTTCTGGACGGCTTTCAGATACTGGAGAACGGCGGAATAGGTGCCCGTGTGAATCATGTTCGGCATCTTGCCGGTGCGGTCGAAAAACTTCTTGCCGAACGCACGGCTTTCATCGTCGCGGTTCCAATAGAAGCCTTCGGTCAGCGTCAGGCCCTGGGCCGCTTCGAGGCCGAGGCCGTGCACTTCGGCGAGCGTGAAGAGCAGCGCGGCCAAACGTTGGCCACCCTGGACGATGCCGAATTCGGCGGCCTGCTTGATGGCATTCGCGGTGTCGAGACCGGCATTCGCCAGGCCGATAACCTTGGCGCCTGAGGACTGCGCCTGCAGCAGGAAGGACGAGAAGTCCTGGCTGGACAGGGGATGACGGACTGAGCCGACGATCGTGCCGCCGTTTGCCTTGACGAAGTCGCCGGTCTGCTGCTCCAGCGAGTAGCCGAAGGCATAGTCGGCCGTCAGGAAGAACCAGCTGTCGCCGCCCTGCTTGACGAGGGCGCCACCGGTGCCGACCGCGAGTGCATGCGTATCGTAGGCCCAGTGGAAGCCGTAGGGGCTGCAGGCCTTGCCGGTCAGATCGGTGGTCGCCGCACCGGTGACGATATCGATCTTCTTCTTTTCCTTGGCGACGGCCTGGACGGCGAGCGCCACCGAGGATGTCGTCAGCTCCATGATCGCATCCACCTGCTCGGTGTCATACCACTGGCGGGCAATGTTGGAGGCGACGTCGGGCTTGTTCTGGTGGTCGGCATCGACAATCTCGATCGGCATATCGAGCACCTTGCCACCGAAATCCTCGACCGCCATCTTGGCGGCCTCGACCGAAGACTTGCCGCCGAAATCGGCATAGACGCCGGACTGATCGTTCAGAATGCCGATCTTGACCTTACCGTCGGACACCGCGCCGCTTTGGGCGAAAACGGCCGTGCTGCTTGCCAGAAGAAATGCAAGTGACGCAATGAAGCTCTTTCGCATAAGTCTCTCCTCCCAGAGATTGGCAGATCGCGATCTGTTCAAATTTGATGAGCCACCCTCCTCAAGGCGACCACTCAACGCCCACGATCACGGAATTTCCACCGTGAGGCAACCAGACGTTTACAATTAATTCCAAACAGTATCTGTTCATTTTTGCACAGATCCGTACCGAAAGCGCCATTTCCGGCCTCTCTGCTGCGCATCACGCGAAGCTGCATTAGACCAAAGACTAAGATAAGCACGGACCTTCGATGACCAACTCCTCGCAGTTTACTTGGGACGATCTGCAGTTTTTTCTAGCCGTGGCCAGAACCGGGCAGCTGTCGACTGCGGCGCGGCAGCTCCGGAGCAGTCATGCCACCGTTTCGCGGCGGATCGACCGGCTGGAATTCGCGCTGAAGGTCAAGCTCTTCGAGCGGAATCCGCGCGGCTATGTGCTGACGGCGATGGGCAACCGCTTCGTTGATACGGCCGAGAAGATGGAGCAGGAGACGGAGCGGTTGCGGGCCGATCTTGCGACAGGTGCCATGGCGCAGCGCGGCGTGGTGCGGCTGAGTGCTCCCGAAGGGTTCGCGAATTTCTTCTTTGCGACGGTGCTGCCGCAATTTGCCGAACGCCACCCGCATCTGTCGCTGGAGCTGGTGACGATCCAGCAGATCATGTCACTGTCGCGCAAGGAGGCGGATATCAGCGTTGTCCTCGACGAGCCGAAGGGCGGCCCCTATTATGCCGAGAAACTCACCGACTATCATCTGCAGGTCTATGGCTCGCGAGACTATCTGGCCGCCAACGCCCCGGTCGTCAGCCGCGAGGATCTGCTCTCGCATCCCTTCATCAGCTATATCGAGGAGATGATCTTTGCGCCGGGGCTGGATTATCTCGGTGACGTTCATCCGCGCATCAAGCCGCAGTTCCAGAGCTCCAGCATCTTCGCGCAGTTGACGGCGACGCGAAACGGGCTTGGGCTCTGCGTGCTCCCCTATTTCTTCGCCAGCCGCTATCCCGAGCTCGAACGCGTATTGCCTGACGAGGTGGATCTGAACCGCAGCTACTGGATCACCTGCCACCAGGACCAGAAGCAGGCGCCGCGCGTGCGGGCCGTCATCGATTTCTTGCGCGAAGCCGTTACCTGGCCGGATGCACGCTTCATTCCGCCCTTCGCAATATCGGCCGTCCGCAGAGGCGGCTGAGCGCCTCGGCAGCCCTGCGAAAGCCTGGCGTACCGGCGGGGCCGCGAAGCGGCTTGCGTGCGGCCTGAGGCAGGGTCCATGATGCGCCGTCTTTTCGAGTCCATTTGCCCCATGAATTCAGAACCTGACATTGCCATCATCGGAGCGGGCGCCGCAGGCGTCGGCGCAGCGCGTCGGCTTGCAAAGAGCGGCCTTTCCGTTTCGGTCTTCGAAGCTCTGCCCCGGATCGGCGGCCGCGCCTGGACATTGAACACGCCTGTTGCCGCGATCGATCTCGGTTGTGGCTGGCTGCATTCGGGCGACCGCAATCCGTGGACCCGAATTGCCGAAGAAGCGGGCGTAACGGTCGACCGAAAACCGAGCGCCTGGCATCGGCAGGATCGCGATTTCGGTTTTCCGCGCGCCGAGCGCGATGCCGCCCGCGCTGCCTTTGGCCGCTGGGCCGAGCGCGTTGCCGAGGCGCCACCGCCAAGCGACTGTGCCATCGACGCTGTCGAGCCGGGCGAGCCCTGGCTTGCCTATCTTCAGGCGCTGAGCGGCTATATCAGCGGCGACGAGCTGGAGCGCATCTCCGCGGAGGATTATGCCGCCTATGACGAGGCCTCGACGGAAAACAACTGGCGTCTCGAGACAGGCTACGGTGCGCTTGTCGCAGCCACCATGCCGGCCTCGGCCGAACTGCATATCGCAACGCCCATCCAGTCGATTTCTGTCGATGGCAGTCGCGTGATGCTGCAGACGGAGCGCGGCACCGTCAGACCGCGAGTAGTGATCGTCACCATCTCCACCAATGTGCTCGCCGGCGGCGTCATCCGCATGCCGTCATCGCTCGACCCATGGTGCGAGGCCGCAGCCAAGCTGCCGCTCGGCAACAACGAAAAGCTCTATTTCGAAATCACCGGCGGCCACAGTTTCGATGACGAAAGCCACGTGATCGGCAATCCCCGCGATCCGAAGACGGCAAGCTATTATATCCGTCCGTTCGGCAAGCCCGTCATCGAGGTCTTCCTCGGCGGAAGCGGCGCCCGCGCCGTGGCCGAAAACCCGCAAGCGGCTTTCCCGCGTGCGATGGAGGAGCTTTCGGCCCTGTTCGGCTCCTGCATTCACAGGGAACTTCGCCCGCTTGCGGCGTCCGAGTGGACCAACACCCCCTCGATCCGCGGTGGCTACAGTCATGCCCTGCCCGGCCATGCGGCGGCGCGTCAGGCTCTGGCAAGGCCGTTCGACAACCGGATCTTCTTCGCCGGCGAAGCGACCAACCGCACAGATTTTTCGACCGCGCATGGAGCCTACGAAAGCGGGCTTCGGGCCGCCGAAGAAGCGCTGCAGGCGCTCGGCCGGTAGAGCCGCACCCCCAATTGCAACCGGTAGAGCTTTGTGCCACGCTGGCCGTGCCGTTTCGGCATTCGCAGAGGAAGGGGACCCCTCGCATGCTTCTATTTCTTGCATTTTTGATCGGGATCATTGCCGGCCTTCGGGCCATGACCGCACCGGCCGCAGTCGCCTGGGGGGCAGCCCTCGGCTGGTTCGACGTGTCGCAGACGCCGCTTGCCTTCATGGGTTACAAATGGACGCCGTGGATCTTCACGGTGCTGGCCGCCGTTGAGCTGATCACTGACCAGCTGCCGACAACGCCCAGCCGCAAGGTGCCGATGCAGTTCGGCGCCCGCATCATCATGGGTGCGTTGACAGGCGCCACGATCGGCGCATCCGGCGGCTCGCTGGTGGCTGGCCTGATCGCCGGTGTGGTTGGCGCCATCGTTGGGACGCTCGGCGGGGCTGCCGTCCGCGGCAAGCTCGCAGCCGCTTTCGGCAAGGATACGCCCGCCGCCCTCATCGAGGACGCGATCGCCATCGTCGGCGCGCTCCTGATCGTATCGGCTGTCGCATGAAGACCTATGACGCCATCTTCATCGGGGCCGGTCAGGCAGGCCCCTTTCTCGCCGCCCGCATGGCCGAGAAGGGCATGAAGGTGGCGCTGATCGAGCGCAAGTATCTCGGCGGCACTTGCGTCAATGCCGGCTGCATGCCGACGAAAACGCTGGTCGCCAGCGCTCGCGCCGCCCATGTGGCCCGGACCGGCGGCGACTACGGTGTCAGGATTTCGGGCGCGATCGAGATCGACATGAAGACGGTGCGCAAACGCGCCGAGACGGTGACCATGAACGCCCGCAACGGCCTGATCGGCTGGTTCTCGGGCATGAAGACCATGGAGGTCATCTACGGCCATGCGAAATTCGCCGGCCAGAAGACCGTTGAGGTGAACGGCGAGACGCTGACCGCACCGTTGATCTTCCTGAATGTCGGCGCCCGCCCGGCCATTCCTGATTTTCCCGGCCTTGCCGATATCGATTACCTCACCAGCACCTCGATCATCCAGCTCGACACCCTGCCCCGCCATCTCGTGGTGATCGGCGGCAGCTATATCGGCCTTGAATTCGCGCAGATGTACCGCCGCTTCGGCGCCGAGGTGACGGTTATCGAACGCGGCCCGAAGCTCGCCTCCCGCGAGGACGAGGATGTTTCGGATGCGATCGAGGAGATCATCGTTTCCGAAGGCATCACGGTTCACACCGGCGCGGAGAACATCGCTTTCGCGAACGCGGCTGACGGTGTCGCTGTCTCGATTTCCGGCAAGCCGGATATCCAGGCAAGCCATGTGCTCGTCGCCACCGGCCGCACGCCGAATACCGGCGATCTCAGCCTCGAAGCGGCTGGCGTCGCGACCGACAAGCGCGGCTTCATCACCGTCGATGACCGGCTGATGACCAATGTCGACGGCATCTATGCGCTCGGTGACTGCAACGGCCATGGCGCGTTCACGCATACATCCTATAACGACTTCGAGATCGCCGCCGCCAACCTGCTGGATGGCGGCGACCGCAAGGTCTCCAGCCGCATTCCGGCCTACGCGCTCTATATCGACCCGCCGCTCGGCCGCGCCGGCATCACCGAGAAGCAGGCCCGCGCCTCGGGCCGCAAGGTCATGGTCTCCAAACGGCCGATGAGCCGGGTCGGCCGCGCTAACGAACGCGGCGAGACCAAGGGCTTCATGAAGATCGTCGCCGATGCGGAGACCAAGGAAATCCTCGGCGCCGCCTTCCTGGGCATCGAGGGCGACGAGGCGATCCACGGTATCATCGATGCGATGAATGCCGGAACCCGCTATCCGGTGCTGCAATGGTCGGTGCCAATCCATCCGACGGTCTCGGAACTCATTCCGACCATCATCGGCGATCTCAAGCCGGTTTGATCAGACAGGCCATCTGACGCCGCTTCCGGACTTGCATTCTTTCCGATTTTGGATTTACCTCGCACTGTTCTCAGGGCGGGGTGCAATTCCCCACCGGCGGTATCGGGTTTACGCCCGGAGCCCGCGAGCGCTTCCAGCAATGGAAGGTCAGCAGATCCGGTGAGATGCCGGAGCCGACGGTATAGTCCGGATGGAAGAGAGCATGCAGGCAGAACCTCTCCAGGGAGAGGTGACTGATGCTGTTCGCCCAAGGGAGAATTGGGCCGCCGCGGCGGCTCGAAGCAACAGCCAGAGATGGCACCCTTGAAAGGCAGAGACATGACAATCGCAACCAAACCACAGGGTCACCGGATCGCCATCGTGCGTGCCCGCTGGCACGCCGGTATCGTCGATCAATGCGTGAATTCCTTTATCTCGACATGGAAGGCGCAGGGCGCCAACGCGGCAGAGGTCGAGATTTTCGACGTGCCGGGCGCGCTTGAAATCCCGCTCCATGCGCAGACACTGGCCCGGACGGGCAAATATGCGGCAATCCTCGGCTGCGCCTTCGTCGTCGACGGCGGCATCTACCGGCACGACTTCGTCGCCGGAACGGTTCTCGATGGCCTGATGCGCGTACAGCTCGATACCAATGTGCCGGTGCTGTCTGCGGTGCTGACGCCGCACCACTTCCAGGAAAGCGAAGCGCATATCGAGTTCTTCATGAACCACTTCGTCATCAAGGGCCAGGAAGCGGCCAATGCCTGCCGCGCCATCCTTGAGGCCCGCAGCAATCTCGCCGTCGCTGCACTCTGATCGGTAGGACAGGACAATGCGCCGGGAAATCAGCCCGGCGCATTGATCACTTCGCCGTAAAACGGTGCGCCTTGCCGCGTTCCGCAGCCGGTGCAGTGCTTGTCAGCACCTGGCCGTGAAAACGGCTGAGCTGACCGGTGACGTCGGCGATTTCGCGCTCGGCACGCGCCGCGTCCCAGCCCAAAGCTGCGGCGGCGATGCCGGCGATTTCCCGCAACCCCTCGATCGTCAGGCGCCCCTCGATCGCCAGCGTCGTGCGGCGTAGCACGATATCGGCGAGATGAACGACGAGTTCGTTGCGAGTGATCCAGTCGATTTCCTTGAAGCTGTGCTGCGGCGCGCCGGTCAGTCTCGTATCGTCGGAATGTACCGAAGCGGATGCGAGGATCGCCGCGGCCGTCGTGCCGTACCGGCCCAGCAATTCGTCGGCCCGCTCGATCGTTATGCTTGCCTTCGCTGCCAGATCCTTGATCCAGTGACCGCGCTTCTCGCCATCGGCGGGAAAGCCCTTGCCGCCGCCGATTGCAAGGTAGCGGGTCGATTCATTGCGGTTCCGCTGTAGGCGCGAGAGAACGGTATCGGCAACCTCCTCGGCGAACCCGCGGAATGTCGTCCACTTGCCGCCGACCAGTGAGACGATCGGGAACGGGCGGTTGCCCTTGGGTTCCTTTACCGGCGCGGAATGGTCCCGGCTGATGAGCCCGGGTGCCGTCGCATCCGATGCCGGGAGCGGACGGATGCCGCTATAGCTGTAAACGATCTGATCGCGGTCGAAGCGCAGCGTCGGCAGCAGCGAACGGACGCTCTCGAGGAAATAGTCGGTTTCCGGTTCCTCGCAGCGAACGTCATCTGGATTATCGGCTGGAATATCGGTCGAGCCGACCAGCGCCAGGCCGAGATAGCTGTAGACCAGGCAGATGCGGCCATCGTCGGCTTCGAAATAGATCATGTGGCCGTTCAGGCTGCGTACCAGTTCAGGATGATCGAGCAGGATATGCGATCCCTTGGTGCCGCCGATCATCTTCGAGGGGGCGCCGAGTGCGGCGTTGACATGATCGATCCAGGGACCGGCGGCGTTGACGACCAGCTTCGGCTTCACCGCGAACTCGCGGCCATCGGCCTGCCGGAATGTCAGCGATCCGCCTGAGACCGTTTCCATCGTGGTGAAATTGGCAGCCAGACTTTTCGGATTGGCATCGAGGCCATCGCGCACGAGTTCATAGACCAGCCGCTCCGGCCGGCTGATCTTGGCGTCATAATAGATGCCGCCGGCGACGATCGCTGGGGTCACATGCGGCATTTCCTTGCGGGCCTGCTTCTTCAGGATCAGCCGGTGTTTCGGCATCACCCGATCGCGCGAGCCGAAGAAGTCGTAGAGCCGCAGGCCGATCTTGATCAGCACCGCACCGCGGCTGCGCGGTGCCGTCTTGGAGCCGAAGAGTGTGCGGATCGCCGCCCAGATGCCGCGCGTCCAGGAAAAGACCGGGATAAAGGTCGGCAGCGGCTCGACGCAATGCGGGGCGTTCTTGAGCAGGAGATTGCGCTCCAGCGTCGATTGCGCCACGAGGCCGAATTCGCCGGTCTCGAGATATTTCAGCCCGCCATGGATGAGCCGCGAGGGCGCAGCGCTCGTACCGGAACCGAAATCCGCCTTGTCGACGATCAAGCAATTGACGCCCTGCACCGAGAGATCGCGAAACAACCCGGCGCCGTTAATGCCCGCGCCGATGATGAGGACGTCGATGTCGCCCCCGCCGAGATCGGAGAAGCGCTGCTGCAGATCGGCTGTCATGATGTCATCGTCCTAAATCGCCCGCCGCAGCAGGCATCATTCATTTCAGTTCACGGCCTGATCGGGCGCCAGCGCCGCGATCTTCGGCCAGAGCGGCGTCATGGCATCGGCGATTTCGCGAAACAGCTGGTAGCGCGTCTCATAGTCGGCGCTGCGTGCCGGGTCCGGCTGGCAGGTTTTCTCGATGCTTTCGGTATCGCGTGGATCGCTCTGCGGATCGGCATAGATCCCGGCACCAGACCCGGCGCAGAGCGCCGCGCCCCAGGCCGCTGCTTCGTCGGTTTCGGTCACGGTGACCGGCATGCCGAGGATATCGGCAAACATCTGCACGACAGCGGGATTGCGCGAGATGCCGCCCGCCAGACGCGCCCGGTCGAATGAGAACCCGTCGCGCAGAGCATCGACATGGATACGGTGATTGAAGGCAATACCCTCAAGCACGGCCCGCAGCATGTCGCCGCGATCATGCCAGCCGCCGAGCCCAAAGAACCCGGCGCTCGCCTCCGCGCCATAGGGCGAGCCGAAGAGATAGGGATGGAACAGCGCGGTCGAGGGCCGCTTGAATGCCGCATCGATCTCCGGGCCAAGCAGGGCATGAACAGAGCGGCCGCTCGTCTCGCCCTCAGCCCGCTCGGCGGCGCAGAGCTTGTCGAGAAACCAGTCGTAATTCGCCGTCGATGCCGGCGAGATCGACATGCTGTTCCAGATGCCGGGCGCAATGCCGTTGCGGCAGAACCAGCGCCTGTCGACGCGCGGTTCGGACGATAGCGTCTCGTTGATCGAGTAGGTGCCGGCGATGATGGCGACGACGCCTTTGCCATATCCCCCGGCTCCGAGCGCCGAGGCGGTGACATCATGCAGACCCGCCATGACGGGCGTGCCTTCGGTGAGGCCGGTCAGATTTGCGGCCTCGCGCGTCACCCGGCCGACGATCTGGTCGGAACGTGAAGCCGGCGGCAAGGCGTGAACGAGCTTCTGCAAACCGAAGAGCCGCAGCGCATCCTGGCTGTAATCCTGTGTCTTCACGTCGGTGAAAGAGGTGCTGGCCTCGGTGCGATCGGTGCCGATGATGCCTGTCAGGCAGAAACGCAGCCAGTCCTTGCAGCTGATGAAATGGCCGATGCGCTTGTAGCGCTCGGGCTCCATTTCGCGGATCCAGGCGAGCAGCGCCGAGGGTGCGGAGACGTGCGGGATCTGGCCGGTCAGTTCGATGGCGCGCTCGGCGACATCACTGTCCGTCCATTCGTTGACGATTGGGCCTGCCCGGCTGTCGAGCGACAGGATGGCGCGGCCGAGCGGCTGCTGATCCCCGTCGAGCAGATAGATACCGTCGCCATGCGCGGTGGCGGCTATACCCTGGATATCGCTTGCGGGGCGCTTGCTGAGCGCGATCGCCTCGCGGATAGCATCGGCCGTCGCGCTCCACAATTCGCCCATGTCGCGCTCGATATGGCGCGCCTTGGGAATGAACTGCGTGACGCGGCGCCTGCTGACTGCGAGCGGCGTGCCGTCAATGTCGAAAATGACGGCCTTGGTGACCGTCAGGCCACTATCGATCCCGAGCAGACTCGGCATTCGCCTTCCTCACTATCAGCAACCGGTGGCCGGGTTACAAGCGCCCTCCGGCGCTCTTGGCGACCACCACGTTGATATCCTTGGACCGCATGCGGTCGATGTGCACGGCGTCGGTCTTGTCGTCGACGATGACGACGTCGAACTCGTCCAGTGCTGCGAAACTATGGAGTGCCCGCCGTTCGAACTTGGTGTGATCGGCAAGCAGGATGCGTTTGACGGAACAGTCGAACATGGCGCGCTTGGTATCGACGGTCTCCGGCGACTGGTGCAGGACCGTGCCGTCGCTGATCGCCGACATGGAGATGAAGGCGATATCCGCCCGCAGCCCCTTGATCTCGCTGATCGTCATCCGGCCCATGAAGGCGTTGCACCAGTTGTAATACTGGCCGCCGAGTGCCAGCAGCGTCACGTCATGCATGCCAGTCAGCGCGTTCATCAGCGTCAGCGAATTGGTGATCGCGGTGACAGGCACCTTCGACGGCAGGTGCGCCGCCATCTGCAGAACCGTCGTCGAATCGTCGAAGAAGATCGCCTGCCCGGGCTCGACGAATTGCATCGCTGCCTCGGCAATCAGCTTCTTCTCCGTTGCCTGCCGGTTCGAGCGATAGACGTCGCTCGATTCGATCAGGTTCGTCGCCGCGGCGGTCACGATGCCGCGCGTCTTGCGGAAAAGCCCGCGGCTGACGAGTTCATCGACATCGCGATGGGCCGTCATCAGGCTGATCCCGAAACGATCCGTCAGGTCTTCGATCCGCATCGAGCCTTCATTCATCACGGCCTCCGCGATCATGCGGCGGCGCGCGATCTGGCGCGTCTGCCGGCTGTCGCTTGTCAGCTCTTCCAACAGATCTTCGCCCTGGCTCGTCTTCTGTGTCACGGGGTCACCCTTGTCGCTGAATTCTGGATCCCAGCTTCGTACAGTGATTGCCACGCCAAGGCAAAAAGGTGAAACGGAACGGGCGGTTGCTGCCGCGGGCACCATTTCAGGCATTGCGGAAGCCGGGCGGGTGGATGCCGCCCGGCTCTAAGGCGCGCTCTCACGAGCGCTCCTTCGATGTTACTGCGAAAGGACGAACGGGCCGGTGTACTTGTCGACATTGTCCTTGGTGATCAGCAGGCAATCGAAGAGCTGCTTTTCGCTCTTGGCGCCGGTGCTGCCATTCTTGATGACATTATCGGCCTGCTTGACGGCTTCTTCAGAGAAGACGGCAACGGGCTGGAGAACGGTGTACTGCAGTTCGCCGGCCTTGATCGCCGCAACAGCGTCCGGAGAACCGTCGAAGCCGCCGACCTTGATGTTGGCGAGCTTGCCGGCTTCCTTGAGCGCTGCGATCGCGCCGAGGGCCATTTCGTCATTGCCGGAGATCACGCCGACGATGTCAGGATTTGCCTGCAGCATGGACTGCATCTTGTTGTGACCCTTGGTGCGGTCCCAATCGGCAACTTCCTTGGCAACCTTCTTCAGGTCCGGGTACTGCGACAGCACGGTTTCGTAGCCGTTGGAGCGGGTTGCAGCGTTGTTATCGGAAGGAGCGCCGAAGAGTTCGGCATAGTTGCCCTTGTCGCCGACAGCTTCGACCCACTGCTGCGCACCGAGGGCGGCACCCTGGGCGTTGTTGGAAACGAGCTGCGCCTTCGCCAGGCCTTCCTGGTTGATTTCAGCGTTGACGAGGATGACCGGGATACCGGCGGCGACAGCCTTCTTCACCGCACCGACCGAACCGTCAGCATTGGCCGGGTCGAGAATGATCGCGACCGACTTGTTGGTGATCGCCGTGTCGATCAGGTTGCTCTCGGTGTTGGTGTCACCCTTGTGGGCGCTGACCGAAGCCGTGTAGCCGAGCTTTTCAGCGGTTGCCTTGGCAACATTGCCTTCCGTCAGCCAGTAGGGGTTCGACGGATCGTTGACGATGATCGTCATCGCGCCAGCTGCCCAGGCGGACGTTGCGAGGAGCGGTGCGACAGCCGCGGCGGCGAGAAGAATGCGCATGCCTTTTTTAAACATAGTCTCTCTCCCATTAGTGAGCTCAGTTGTGCCGGGAACCGGCGTTGCTTTCCCCAATCGGCCTTCTTGGAACCCCAGCCTGCCGTCGTGGATAAGTTTCAGTCGCAGCCGTCAGGACGATTTAACCCGGCGGCCGTATTGGATGCTGTTCATCAAGACGGCGAGGACGATGACCGCACCGGTAAAGACCGTCTGCCAGTAGGCGGAGACGCCGATGATCACGAGACCATCGGACAGAAAGCCGATGACGAAGGCGCCGAGCATGGTGCCGCGCACCGTGCCGCGGCCACCCGTGAGGGCTGCGCCGCCGATGACGACGGCTGCGATCGCGGTCAGTTCGTAGGTGGTACCCGCTGTCGGGCCTGCCGAGGTCAGCTGCGAGGAAAGCACCAGGCCGGCGATGGCCGCGCAGACACCTGAGAGCACATAGACGATGATCTTGACGCGCTTGACCGGAACGCCGGAGAGGTCGGCCGCACGCTCGTTGCCGCCCGACGCATAGAGCCAGCGGCCGAAGGCCGTGCGGCTGAGAACGATGCCGCAGACGACGGCGAGCACGGCAAGGACGATGACGCCGATCGGAACGCCGCCGAGGCGGTTGAAGCCGAGCCAGTCGAAGCCGGTATTGCCAAGCTCCGGACGGCCGCCGAGATTATTGTAGGTGAGACCGTTGGTCATCAGCAGCGCGATGCCGCGGGCCACATAGAGAACGCCGAGCGAGGCGACGAAGGCCGGCACCTTAAGATACGCGACCAGCACGCCGTTGACCGCACCGACCAGGGCGCCGAGCGCGCAAGTCAGCACCACGACCGCCCAGACTGGCGGATAGAGGATGACGCCGAAATAGCTGAGCGTCACGCCCTGCATCAGGAAGCCGGCGATGCAGCCCGCGAGCCCCAGCGTCGAGCCGACCGAGAGATCGATGCCGCCGTTCAGGATGACCAGCAGCATGCCGATCGCCAGAATGCCGAAGATGGCGACATGCGAGGCCATGATCAGGAAGTTGTTGAGGCTGAAATAATAGGGCGACAGGAACGAGAAGACTGCGATGATGACGATCAGCGCGAAGAACGCCCTGCCCTCAAGGATCAGACGCACGATATTGGTGTTGCGCTTCTGCCCGTTCGGAACTGTCTTCTTCTGGGTGATATTTGTGACTGACATAATCAGTGCTCCATAATTCCGGGCTAGTGCGCGACCATGGCTTCGCCGGAGGCGGCCATGATCTTTTCCTTGGTGACGTCAGAGCTGAACTCGGCCGAGATCCGGCCGCGATGCATGACGATGATGCGATGCGCGATGCTCAGGCATTCGTTGACTTCGGAGGTCGAATAGACGACCGCGAGCCCCTGCTTGGCGCGCTCGGCAAGCAGCTTGAAAACCTCAGCCTTGGCGCCGATATCGATGCCGCGGCTCGGTTCGTCGAGCAGGATGACCTTCGGCTGCGTGGCCAGCATCTTGCCGATAACGACCTTCTGCTGGTTGCCGCCGGAGAGCGAGCCGATCGACGCCTCGCCGCCATCTGTCTTGACGTGGACACGGCGGATCGCATCGTTGACCAGCTCCCGTTCGCGCCGGCCCGAGGTGAAGAGACCCTTGGTGAAGGCGCCGATGCTGGCAAGCGATAGATTGGTGCCGACAGTCATCGTCTGCACCAGGCCATCGCGCTGGCGATCTTCAGGAACGAGAACGAGGCCGCTTTCGATACGCCCTGCAATGCTGAGGCCGCCGACATCGCGGCCCTCAAGCAGGACTTGGCCGCCGCTCGAGCGCAAACGCCCGGCGACGCATTCCAGAAGCTCGGTACGCCCGGCGCCCATCAGGCCGTAGATGCAGACGACTTCGCCGGCACGAACCTTCAGCGACAACCGGTCGACGGCGTTATAGGCAGCGCCCGACGGACCGGGCACGCTGAGATTGTCGATCGACAGCGCCACTTGGCCGAACTGATGGCCGTCCGGCGGGCTGCCGAGATCGAAATTGTCGCCGACCATGTTGCGGACGATCCACTCGAGATCGATGTCCTTGCGCTCGGCATAGGCAGTCATTGTGCCGTCGCGCAGGACGACGGCGTGATTGGTGATCTGCAGCGCCTCTTCGAGATGATGCGAGATATAGACGATCGAAACGCCGCGGCTCGTCAGGTCGTGGATGACCTTGAACAGAACTTCGACTTCGGTGGCGCTCAGCGCCGAGGTCGGTTCGTCCATGATCAGGATGCGCGAATTGACCGAGAGCGCGCGGGCGATCTCGACGATCTGCTGCTGGCCGAGGCGCAGGTCCTCGACGCGCGTCAGCGGATCGATGTCTTCCTCGAGCTCCTCCAGAAGCTCGCGTGTCTGGCGCTCTTCCTCGGCGAAATCGACCATGCCGCCGGTGATGATCTCGCGGCCCATGAAGATGTTGTCGCGGACGCTGAGATTGGGCGCTAGGCTGAGTTCCTGGTGAATGATCGAGATGCCGTGTTCACGTGCATGGGTCGACGAGGTGAAGCTGATCGGCGAGCCATCGAGGATGATCTCACCCGAGCTTGGCTGCACGACACCGGAAAGGATCTTCATCAAGGTCGATTTGCCAGCGCCGTTCTCTCCGAACAGCGTGGTCACCTGACCGCGATGGATGTCGAAATTCACGCCCTTGAGGGCATGAACATTGCCATAGGACTTGGCGATGTTGCGGGCGGCGAGAACGACCTCGCCCTGCACTCCGTTACTGCGCAGCGGCTGGCTCATTTGACTTCGACCTTGACGGGCGTGACCAGCCAGTTTTTCGGATTGATCAGCTTGAACACGCCGACCACGGTCGCGGATTTCCCATCCAGCGTTTCCGGATCGAGGCCGGTAAAGACCGACTTTTTCATCTCGTTGTTGATGGCCGATCCGGCGTCCTGATACTGGATCTGGTTGGTGAACTGGCCGAATTCGATGGTGCCGGTGGCATCGCGGAGGTCCGTGCCGTTGACCGCAGGACCGGTCTGGACACGGACCACCGTCTCGGGAGGCAATCCATCGACTTTGAGTTCGTTGGTGTTCGATTTGCGGGCGCCGAACGTGCCTGTCAGCGTGACGGGAATGACCGGTCCGGTGCTCGTCGCGGTGCCGTATTTCTCGGCGGCGGCCTTCTTGTCGGCGGCGATGGCGGCGGCAAGATCGGCAGCCGGTACGGCGCGCTCCTGCACATTCGCCAATATCTTCGGGAACTGCTCGGCGCCAAAGGTTTCAGGCGAGAAGACCTGCTGCCTGACGTCGTTTTCGGAACCGATCTTGACCACCGTCGTGTCAAGCGCGATGGCGCCGACGACGGCAACAACGAACGCCACGCCCACGATGAGCTTCAGATTGCCGCTGCTCGGCTTCGGTGCTGCGTAATCGGACTGTGTGCTCATGTCGGGACGGCCTTTGACTGGGAGACGATAAAGCGAAGGGGCTGGCTGCGATTACGATCGCAGACGCGCCACGGCATGGCATCGCGCCGGATCAGAACCCGGCAGGCAGCCCGCGAAAGCGCAACTCTGGACGAAAATCCACATTGGAAGCCTCCTCCTCAGGACCCGGCGCCAGTCTCCTCCGACCGCCTGATCCTGCAATCACCCATCCGGAAGCAGGCTTCCGTGATAGAACTGTGTTACTTATGCCGGAAACAATGTTATAATTTCATAATGCTGTCAACGGCACTTTTATGAGAACCTGCGTATCAATGCGGCGCTTCACAGCTTGTTTATCGCGTTGCGGCGCAACATAGGAAGGCAGCAAATGCACAAATAAATACCTGTCAAAGAATTTGGAAAACTCAGACAACGCATTGATATTTAATATTAATTAAAGATATGAGATATTCGCGGCAAAAGCGGCGACTGCAGTCTTGCGCAAATAGAGGCGGCCGCCACTCATCAAGCTGACGCCTATTATTTTAGCTGAAAAAATTTTCATGACTAGAAAAATCTTGCTGGCCTTGTGATATCTTTGTGTTATGTTTATCGGTGAGGCCTATGGGAGGTTTCGGCAGATATTCGATTCATTTCCGGCGGCAGGCACACGCTTGCGGCCCGTCACCATGGAATCGATCATGCGGCCGAAGCAGAGCGATGGAATTCGGCCGATCGGGAGGACTGCATGATGAATTGGACGCGCGTATTGCCCGCCGCAGCGTTCCCGGCATTGGCGGGATAACCCTGCGATGACATCGACACAGAATATCGTCATCGGCATCGACGCCGGCACATCCGTGATCAAGGCGGTCGCCTTCGATCTTTCCGGACGCCAGATCGCCGCCGCATCCGTACGCAACAGATACACTACCGGCGACGACGGCTCGGCGACGCAGCCGCTTGCGCAGACATGGGCAGATTGCGCCAGCGCGTTATGCGGCCTCGGTGAAAAAGTGCCCGGTCTTGCGGCGCGCACCGCCACCGTTTCCGTCACCGGACAAGGTGACGGCACGTGGCTCGTCGGCCGCGAGAATGCACCGGTCGGCGATGCCTGGCTGTGGCTCGATGCGCGCGCCGCATCGACGGTGGTCTCGCTTGCATCCAAGCCGAACAACCGCGCCCGCTTCGAGGCGACCGGCACCGGCCTCAACACCTGCCAGCAGGGCACCCAGCTCGCGCATATGGACCGTTTCGCGACCGATCTCCTTGATCGCGCCGAAACGGCGCTGCACTGCAAGGATTGGCTCTATCTCAACCTCACAGGCATTCGCGCGACCGATCCGTCGGAGGCGAGTTTCACCTTCGGCAATTTCCGCACCCGGCAATATGACGACGCCGTCATCGATGCGCTTGGCCTCGAACACCGGCGCAATCTGTTGCCTGACATCATCGACGGGACCGAAGTCAGCCATCCGCTGACATCGGATGCTGCCAAGGCCTGCGGGCTGCTGGCGGGAACGCCCGTCTGCCTCGGCTATGTCGATATGGTGATGACCGCGCTCGGCGCAGGCGTCCGCAGCGGCGGGCGCAACGCCGCCTGCTCGACGATCGGCTCGACCGGCGTCCACCTTCGCGCCAAGGCCGTCGGCGATGTCCACCTTAACAGCGAGGGCACCGGCTATGTGATCGCCCTGCCGATCCCCGGCATCGTCACCCAGGTCCAGACGAATATGGGATCGACGATCAATATCGACTGGATCCTCGATATCGCCGCCTCGCTGATGGCAGACGCCGGCAAGACGGTTTCGCATGCGGAACTGATCGCGCGCATCGATGGCTGGTTTGCCGATAGCAAGCCGGGCTCCGTGCTCTATCACCCCTATATTTCCGAAGCCGGCGAGCGCGGCCCGTTCGTCAACGCCAATGCGCGTGCCGGCTTTGCCGGACTGTCCACGCGCCACCGTTTCCCCGATCTGGTGAGAGGCGTCGTCGAAGGTCTGGGCCTCGCGACCCGCGATTGCTATGCGGCAATGGGGGCGATGCCGGAAGAGCTGCGCATCACTGGCGGCGCCACGCGTTCGCCAAGCCTGCGCCGCTCGCTGTCAGCAGCCGTCAACGCCCCGATCCGCCAGTCGCAGCGCGAGGAGACCGGGGCTGCCGGTGCCGCGATGATGGCTGCGGTCGCGGTCGGCGTTTATCCGACGATGGATGATTGCATTGCCGACTGGGTCTCGCCGCTGCTTGGCGAACCCGAGGTTCCCGATGCCGCCGAGGCGGCGCGGTTCGAAACGCTTTTCGCAGCCTATACCGACATCCGCCAGGCAATGGCGCCCGCCTGGGACAAGCTCGCCTCGACCGCGACGGCGACACCAGGCGCATAACTCAAGTTCTGATGCGCTGGCATCGAAGGAGCATGACATGACCGAACCCGAAACCCTGGACCTCTTCGTCATCGGCGGCGGCATCAACGGCGCCGGTATCGCACGCGATGCCGCTGGCCGTGGGCTCAAGGTGGCGCTGTGCGAAAAGGATGATCTGGCGCAGGGAACCTCGTCGCGGTCGGGCAAACTGGTGCATGGCGGGCTGCGTTATCTCGAATATTACGAATTCCGCCTGGTGCGCGAAGCGCTGATCGAACGCGAAGTGCTGCTCAATGCCGCCCCGCACATTATCTGGCCGATGCGCTTCGTGCTGCCGCACAGCCCTGAGGACCGTCCGGCCTGGCTGGTCCGCCTCGGCCTCTTCCTCTACGACCATCTCGGCGGCCGCAAGAAGCTTCCCGGCACCCGCACGCTCAACCTGCTGCGCGACCCCGAGGGCACGCCGATCCTCGATCAATACAAGCGCGGCTTCGAATATTCCGACTGCTGGGTCGATGATGCCCGCCTCGTCGTTCTGAACGCCGTCAGCGCCGCCGAAAAAGGCGCGATCGTCCTGACCCGTTCGCCTGCCGTCTCCGCCCGGCGCGAGAATGGCGCATGGACCGTCGTCACCAAGAACAGCACGACAGGCGAGACCCGCACTTTCAGGGCCAAATGTCTGGTGAATTGCGCCGGCCCCTGGGTGACCGACATCATCAACCGCGTGGCCGGATCGAACTCGGCCCGCAATGTGCGCCTGGTCAAGGGCAGCCACATCATCGTCCCGAAATTCTGGGCGGGCTCGAATGCCTATCTCGTCCAGAACCACGACAAGCGCGTCATCTTCATCAACCCTTATGAGGGCGACAAGGCGCTGATCGGCACCACCGATATCGCCTATGAAGGCCGCGCCGAGGATGTCTCTGCCGACGAGAGCGAAATCGATTACCTGCTGAAGGCCGTGAACCGCTATTTCAAGGAAAAGCTCCGCCGCCAGGATGTGCTGCACAGCTTCTCCGGCGTGCGCCCGCTCTTCGACGACGGCAAGGGCAATCCGTCCGCCGTGACCCGCGACTATGTCTTCGATCTCGACGAAACCGGCGGCGCGCCGCTGCTCAATGTCTTCGGCGGCAAGATCACCACCTTCCGCGAGCTTGCCGAGCGCGGCCTGCACCGCCTCAAGCACATCTTCCCCGGCATGGGCGATGACTGGACGCAGACGGCGCCCCTGCCCGGCGGCGAAATCCCCAATGCCGACTATGAGACCTTCGCCAACAGTCTGCGCGATACCTATCCCTGGATGCCGCGCAAGCTCGTGCATCACTATGGCCGCCTCTATGGCGCCCGCACCAAGAATATCGTTTCAGGAGCAACCAGCATCGAGGCGCTCGGCCGCCATTTCGGCGGGCAGTTCTACGAGGCGGAGGCGCGCTATCTCGTCGCCACCGAATGGGCGGAAACGGCAGAGGACATCCTCTACCGCCGCACCAAGCACTACCTGCACATGAGCGAGGCCGAGCGTGCTGCCTTTGCCGACTGGTTGGCCTCCTCCCGCCTTGCCGCCTGAAGGAGGTTTCGATGACGCTGACGCTTTCGTTGAACACCAATCCGCTGGTAAACCGCTTCGCGGAGCCCGACGATCTGATCGACACGGTGGCGAGCGACCTGAAGATCCGAGACCTGCAGTTGACCCATGAATTCATCAATCCGAGCTGGCAGGCGCCCGTGATCCGCCGCCTGACGCGGAGCATGAACACGGCGCTGCGGCGCACCGGCGTTCGCGTCACCTCGGGCATGACCGGCCCCTACGGCCGTCTCAACCATTTCGGCCATCCGGATGCCGAGGTCAGGCGCTACTATATCGACTGGTTCAAGACCTTTGCCGATATCACCGCCGATCTCGGCGGCGATTCCGTCGGCACGCAGTTTGCGATCTTCACCTACAAGGATTTCGACGACCCCGTTCGCCGTGAGGAACTGATCAAGATCGCCATCGACAGCTGGGCCGAGGTCGCCGAGCACGGCCGTGCCGCCGGTCTTTCCTATGTTTTCTGGGAGCCGATGAGCGTCGGCCGCGAGTTCGGCGAGACGATCGCCGCCTGCCTCTCGCTGCAGGAGCGGCTGACGGCGGCGAAAATGGCGATCCCGATGTGGATGATGGCCGATATTGACCATGGTGACGTCACCTCCGCCAACCCCGACGATTTCGATCCCTATGCCTGGGCGCGCGCCGTGCCGCCGGTGTCGCCGATCATCCACATCAAGCAGAGCCTGATGGACAAGGGTGGCCACCGTCCCTTCACCGCTGATTTCAACGCCAGGGGCCGCATTCAGCCGGCGCCGCTGCTGAAGGCCTTTGCCGATGGCGGTGCTGTCAACAACGAGATCTGCCTCGAACTCTCTTTCAAGGAGCGTGAGCCGAACGATCGCGAGGTCATCCCGCAGATCGCCGAAAGCATCGCGTTCTGGTCGCCGTATATCGACACCGGCATCGACGACTTGAACATCTGAGATGGAGAATTTTAAAAGGCAGCACCACGACGCGGCGGAATCGCCACGCAGGACATTCGAAAGGAAGCGGCTGTGACGGATGCCGATGATACGCTTGCCGTACGTGCCGCATGGCTGCATTACGCCGGTGGATTGACCCAGTCGGAGGTCGCCCGGCGCCTCGGTGTGCCCTCGGTCAAGGCGCACCGGCTGATCGCGCGCGCCGTCGCCGATGGCGTGGTGAAAGTCACGATCGACGGCGATATCGTCGAATGCGTCGAGCTCGAATCCCGCCTTTCGGAGCGTTTCGGGCTGCAATATTGCGAAGTGGCACCCGATCTCGGCGAGGAAGGCCTGCCGCTGCGCGCGCTCGGCCATGCCGGCGCCGGATATCTGAAGCGCGAGATCGAGCGGGGCGACAACAAGGTGATCGGCCTCGGTCATGGGCGCACACTGTCGGCGGCCGTCCAGTACATGCCGCGCATCAACGCCAAGGACCTGCGTTTCGTCTCGCTGCTTGGCGGTTTGACGCGGAACTACGGCGCCAATCCTTACGACGTGATGCACCGGATCGCCGAAAAGACCGGGACGCATGCCTATGTGATGCCCGTCCCCTTCTTCGCCAATACCGGCGAGGACCGTAAGGTGCTGAAGGCGCAACGCGCCGTGAAGGAAGTCTTCGACCTCGCCAACAATGCGGATCTCAAGCTCGTCGGCCTTGGAACCGTCGATGCCGAAGCGCAGCTGGTGCTCTCGGGCATGGTCGAGCCCAGCGAAATCCAGGATATCGCCGCGGCCGGTGGCGTCGGCGAAATTCTCGGCCATTTCTTCGATGCCGATGGCCAGGTGCTGGACACGGCGCTGACCGCCCGCACGCTTTCGGCCTCCTTCCCGAAGTCGAAGACCGAACGTCTCGTCGCGCTCGCCGGCGGCCAGTCGAAGGTCGCGGCGATCCGCGCCATCCTCAACAGCCGCCGCCTTTTCGGCCTCATCACCGATGAGAAGACCGCACAGACGCTGTTGCAATAGCCACCAAAGCAACATTATTTGATCGCAAAATCACATCATATATGTTGCTTATCACGAAATATCCGTTACCTTAACACCATAGACTTGGGTGGAGACCGGAATGAAGCGGGAAGAGCGGCAGCAGCTGATCGTCAATCTGCTCGTCGAAAACAAGACCGTCGATCTCGACGACCTTGCCGATCGCTTCACCGTGTCGAAGATGACTGTTCACCGCGATCTCGACGACCTTGAGCAGGCCGGCGTGCTGCGCAAGGTCCGCGGCGGCGCGACGATCGACGCCGGAACCCAGTTCGAAAGCGATTTCTGCATCCGCGAGCGCCAGGGCGGCGAAGCCAAGATCGCCATGGCGCAGAAGGCATTGGAGCTGGTCGAGCCCGGGATGACCGTGATGGTCAATGACGGGTCGATGGCGGCGGTGCTTGGCGAAATGCTGCTGCAGAAGCGGCCACTGACCGTGATCACCAACAACGCCGCGATCATGGAGCGGCTGAAGAGCGAAAACGGCATCACGCTGATCGCGCTCGGCGGCATCTATTCCGCCAAATTCAACGCCTATCTCGGCGTCGTCACCGAGGAAGCGCTGTCGAAGCTCAGGGCCGATATCGCCTTCATCTCGACTCCCGCCGTCAGCGGCAGGCTCGCCTATCACATGGACGACAATGCGGTCCGTACCAAGCGGGCGATGATCGCTTCGGCATCGAGGAGCTGCCTCCTGGTCAACCACGAGCGCATCGGCCACACCGCCCTGCACGTGATGGCCGATCTGGCCGGCTTCGACGCCGTCATCACCGACAAGGCGCCCGAAAAGCCCGCCCTCGACGAATTCGAACAGGCGGGCATCGCGCTCACCATCGCATCAGAACAGGATCCGACATGACCGAAAAGCCGCGCTTCTGGATCGGCACCAGCTGGAAGATGAACAAGACACTTGCCGAAGCGCAAGCTTTCGCCCGCGGCCTCGAAGCTGCCGATGCGGCGCGCGATCCGCGTATCCAGCGCTTCGTCATCCCGCCCTTCACCGCCGTGCGCGAAGTCAAGGCGATGCTGGCCAAGACATCCGTCAAGGTCGGCGCGCAGAACATGCACTGGGCCGATCAGGGCGCCTGGACCGGCGAGGTCTCGCCGGTGATGCTGAAGGACTGCAATCTGGATATCGTCGAGCTCGGCCATTCCGAGCGCCGCGAGCATTTCGGCGAAACCGACGAGACGGTCGGCCTGAAGACCGAAGCGGCCGTCCGCCACGGCCTGATCCCGCTGATCTGCATTGGCGAGACGCTTGCCGACCGCGAAAGCGGCAGGGCCGCGGAGATTCTGGCCACGCAGGTGCGCGGCGCCCTTTCGAAGCTCTCGGCAGCACAGAAATCGGCCGAGATCCTGCTCGCCTATGAGCCCGTCTGGGCAATTGGCGAAAACGGCATTCCGGCGAGCGCCGATTATGCCGACGCCCGCCAGGCCGAAATCATTGCGGTTGCCGAAGAGGTGCTCGGCCGCAAGATCCCTTGCCTCTACGGCGGCTCGGTCAACCCTGGAAACTGCGAAGAACTGATCTCGAGCCCCCATATCGACGGGCTCTTCATCGGCCGTTCGGCCTGGAACGTCGAGGGCTACCTCGACATTCTCGCCAAATGCGCCGCCAAACTCTAAGGAGAACGACAATGAAGCTTGCCATTGCAGGAGACAGCGCCGGCGAAGGTCTCGCCAAGGTTCTGGCCGATCATCTGAAGGATCGTTTCGAGGTGCACGAAGTCTCGCGCACCAACGAAGGCGCCGATCCCTTCTACGCCAACCTCTCCGACCGCGTCGCCTCCGGCGTCATCGACGGCACCTACGACAAGGCGATCCTCGTCTGCGGCACCGGCATCGGCGTCTGCATCTCGGCCAACAAGGTCCCCGGCATCCGCGCCGCGCTGACCCACGACACCTATTCGGCCGAACGCGCAGCGCTCTCCAACAACGCCCAAATCATCACCATGGGCGCCCGCGTTATCGGCACCGAACTGGCGAAGTCGATCGCCGATGCGTTTCTGGCGCAGACGTTCGACGAGAACGGCCGGTCTGCTGGGAATGTGAAGGCGATGGACGAGCTGGACGCGAAGTATAACGTTCGGTGAGTTGGGTGGGTGCCTTCATCATGAGGCGCTCCTCGTGTTTGTACGCACGTGATACCATGCCCGCTCCGTCGCCTGCTTCCATGCGGGATTTGAAACGCTCTGGCGTGCCTGGAGCCCCCTCACCCTACCCTCTCCCCGAGGGGAGAGGGGGGAAGTCAGAGCGAGAGGCCGCCGCAGCTTTCCCTTCTCACCAGCGGGGAGAAGGTGGCCCAAAGGGCCGGATGAGGGGGCTACACCCGTAGTTCTCCCTCATCCCTGTGCTTGTCACAGGGCTCCAGCAGCCGCGCGTCCGCGCGGCGGGAGATTTTTACGTTTACTCAAGAATCATTCACGGCGCAGACGCGCCGTGGCTGGATTCCTGTGACAAGCACAGGAATGAGGGCAGCGAGTAGGCAACATCGCAGGACACCGAGACTGCCATTTCACAGGGTCTCGCTAGCGAAGATCACCTCACCCGAAACTCGCCGCCATCGTCCCGATAATCAACGCCGCCGAAACCGCCCCCGGATCGGCATGGCCAAGCACACGCTCGCCCAACCGTGATGCCCGGCCCTTGGTCGCGAGCATCGCCTTGGTCGCTTCCGCCCCGGCATTTGCCGCATCCACAGCCGCCTTCAGGCAGACGGCAAGCGAAGAGCCGTTGGCAAACGCTGCCTCAGCCGCATCGGCGGCCGGGCGCCAGGCATCGACCATCGTCTTTTCGCCCGGTACTGCCTTGCCGCGGTCCTCGATCCCCTTGGCCATGGCGGCAAACGCCCTCACCATGTCCTCGTCGCCGGCGGATGCCTTGCCCTTCAGCGCCGCACCGGCGCGCATGAAGGCCGTCGCATAGAGCGGTCCCGATGAGGCGCCGACGGCGTTCAGGAATGACTTGGCGGCGAGGTTGAAGATGGCGCCGAGATCACTCTCTGCCGCATTGGCCGCGAGGCTTGTCTTCACCGTCGAAAAACCGAGCTCCATGGTGATACCATGGTCGGCATCGCCGATGACGCCGTCGAGTTCACTGAGGCGGTCGCGGTTTTCCGTAATGGTCGCGGCGATCGCCGAGAACAGGGCGCGCAGGTCCTGTGCAGTGATCTCAGCCATCAGTGGCCGCTCCTGAACATGGCGCAATCGCAGGGGTGGTCGAGCAGCGATTGCAGCTCATCGTCGAGATGCATGAGGGTCACCGAGGCGCCCATCATGTCGAGCGAGCTGCAATAATTGCCGACGAGCGTCGAGTGGATGACAAGGCCCTCGCCATCAAGCCGCTGCTTGACGCGGGCCATCATGATGTAGAGCTCCATTAGCGGCGTGGCACCGAGGCCGTTGACCAGAACGGCAACGCGGTCACCGCGGTCGGCTTTCATCTCGGGCAGGATCTTGTCGAGCAGATCGTCGGTAATCGCATTGGCGCTTTTCAGCGGGCCGCGCTCGACGCCCGGTTCGCCATGGATGCCCATGCCGATTTCCATCTCGTCGGGGCCGAGCTCGAAATTCGGCTTGCGCGTCTGCGGCAGGGAACAAGGGCCGAGCGCCACGCCCATGGTGAAGGTCCGGTCATTGGCCTTGCGGGCGACGGCCTCGCAGGCATCGAGATCCATCATCCGGTCGCTGGCAGCACCGGCGATCTTGAAGACGAAGACATTGCCGGCCACGCCGCGGCGATCCGTACGCCGGTCGCGCGGTGCCGAGGCGACGTCGTCGGTGGTCAGCACCGTGCGCACCTCGATGTCTTCCATCGCCGCCATTTCGGCCGCCATGTCGAAATTCATCACGTCGCCGGCATAGTTGCCATACATGAAAAGCACGCCCGCGCCGCCATCGACGGCCTTGGCACATTCGAGGATCGGGTCCGGCGGCGGCGAGGCGAAGACATTGCCGATCGCCGCAGCGTCTGCCAAACCGCGCCCGACGAAACCGACGAAGCTCGGCTCATGACCGGAGCCGCCGCCGATCACCAG
Source organism: Hyphomicrobiales bacterium (assembly GCA_900465675.1). GTDB lineage: Bacteria > Pseudomonadota > Alphaproteobacteria > Rhizobiales > Rhizobiaceae > Rhizobium. The sequence continues at coordinate 95,578 of UBJR01000005.1, forward strand.
GCCGACCTTGCCCTTGCGCGGACCATCGACCGCGACCACCGAGCGGGTGGTGCCCTCGATCAGTTTCAGGTGATTGGGATGGGCGGCCAGCATACCCGCCAGCATTTCGTCGACGGCATCGGCGCCGTTGTTGATGATTTTCTTGACCGTCATCGATCCTCCTTCGATGCATGCAGCCGCCCCTCTTCCCAGGCGGCAGGCCTGCCTATTTCGTGTAGAGCGCCCGTGAGCGCTCGAGATGCTTCAGCACCGCCGATTCTGCACCATCGGCATCGCGTGCCGCAAGGCGCTCGACGATCTCTTCGTGCTCGACCAGCGTGAATTTTTCCTTGCCGGTCCAGATCAGCATCTCCGTGTGATATTCGCGCAGCCACGCCAGCATTGCCTCGCTGACCGCGGCAAAGATCGGGTTGCCGGAAATCTGCGCGATGCGGGTGTGAAACTGCATGTCGGCGGAGATGAAATCTTCAGCGTTTCCAAGCGACTCGCGCTGGCGGCTGATGATCGTCTTCAGCGCCTCGATATCGGCTGACGTCGCGCGCTGCGCCGCTTCGCGCGCCATGCCGCGCTCGAAGAAGATACGGGCGCTCTTCAGGTTTTCGAGACTGTCATTGGACTGCGACAGCATGATCTTCGCCGTCAGGTCCACCTGCCGGAAGATCGACTGCGCCGTCAGCTTCAGCACCTTGGCGCGCTCGCCATGGGAAATGTTGACGAGGCCCATACCAGCCAGCGACTGCATCGCCTCGCGGATCGCCGGACGGCCGACCCCGAAACGTTCCATCAGCACGCGCTCGGAGGGCATTTCATCACCGGGCTTCAGTTCGCCCGAGGTGATCATGCGTTCGAGCCTGTCGAAAACCTCGTCGGAGAGCTTCCGGCGAACGATCTGCTCGATTGGTTGGGTCATGATGTCTCGCTGGCTCAGAATTCCCTCCCCATTAGCATTTTGCGCGGCGGCGACAAAGGCCGCGATACAATCATTCGGCAGCGCTCAGGAAATTTTCCATTTGCGAAATTGGAATACTCATTATACCAGTTAGGCAATGATTGCCAAGATGCTGGGCTTGGCCTGAGGAGCATTAAAGACGTGAGTATGATCACCCTTACCTACCGCATTGAAACTGCGGGCAGCGTCGAAGCCATGGCCGACAAGATCGCATCGGATCAGTCGACGGGCACCTTCGTTCCGGTTCCCGGCGAAACCGAAGAGCTGAAGGCGCGTGTCGCTGCCCGCGTGCTGGCGATCCGCCCTCTCGAGGATGCGAAGACGCCCGGCTGGCCGGAAGTTGCCGAAGGTCACGGACCGCTCAAGCGCGCCGATGTCGATATCGCCTTCCCGCTCGATGCCATCGGCACGGATCTTTCGGCGCTGATGACGATTGCAATCGGCGGCGTCTATTCGATCAAGGGCATGACCGGCATTCGCATCGTCGATCTGAAGCTGCCGCCGGAATTCAAGGGCGCCCATCCCGGGCCGCAGTTCGGCGTTGCTGGCAGCCGCAAGCTGACCGGCGTCGAGGGTCGCCCGATCATCGGCACCATCGTCAAACCGGCGCTGGGCCTGCGTCCGCATGAAACGGCGGAACTCGTCGGCGAACTGATCGCATCCGGCGTCGATTTCATCAAGGACGACGAGAAACTGATGAGCCCGGCCTATTCGCCGCTCAAGGACCGCGTCGCCGCGATCATGCCGCTGATCCTCGATCACGAGCAGAAGACCGGCAAGAAGGTGATGTATGCCTTCGGCATCTCGCATGCAGATCCGGACGAGATGATGCGTAACCATGATCTGGTCCTCAAGGCGGGCGGCAATTGCGCCGTCGTCAATATCAATTCGATCGGCTTCGGCGGCATGAGCTTTTTGCGCAAGCGCTCCGGACTGGTGCTCCACGCCCACCGCAACGGCTGGGATATCCTGACCCGCAACCCGGCGACCGGCCTCGATTTCAAGGTCTATCAGCAATTCTGGCGCCTGCTCGGCGTCGACCAGTTCCAGATCAACGGCATCCGCGTCAAATACTGGGAGCCGGATGAAAGCTTCGTCGAATCCTTCAAGGCGGTCAGCACACCGCTGTTCGACAAGGCGGATTGCCCGCTTCCAGTAGCCGGTTCCGGCCAGTGGGGCGGCCAGGCACCGGAAACCTATCAGCGCACCGGCCGGACCACCGACCTCCTCTATCTCTGCGGCGGCGGCATCGTCAGCCATCCGGGCGGCCCGGCGGCAGGCGTGCGCGCGGTGCAGCAGGCATGGCAGGCGGCGGTTGCCGATATCCCGCTTGAGACCTATGCCAAGGATCATCCTGAACTGGCGGCCTCTATCGCCAAGTTCGCCGACGGCAAGGGTGCGTGATTGCCATGAGCAAGCTGCTGCTCAGCTACTATGGCGATGACTTCACCGGCTCGACCGATGTGATGGAGGCGCTCGCTTCCAACGGCGTGAAGACCGCTCTGTTCCTCGGCATTCCCAGCGCCGAAACGCTTGCCAAGTTCGCGGATTGCCAGGCGATCGGCATTGCCGGTACCAGCCGCAGTCAGACACCGGAATGGATGACGGCAAACCTGTCGCCTGCTTTTGCCTGGCTGAAAGCGCTCGACGCCGCGGTCTGCCACTACAAGGTCTGCTCGACCTTCGATTCCAGCCCTGCGATCGGCAATATCGGCAAAGCGATCGAGATCGGCCGCGAGGTTTTCGCGCAGGATTGCGTGCCCGTGATCGTCGGCGCGCCGCAGCTGAAGCGCTACACCGCCTTCGGCAATCTCTTCGCCGCCTATCAGGGCACGGTCTACCGCATCGACCGTCACCCGGTCATGAGCCGCCATCCGGTGACGCCGATGGCCGAGGCTGACCTGACCGTACATCTTGCCGCCCAGACCAGCCTGCCGATCCGCCTTGCCGATCTGGCGATGACGGCGGCCGATGCCTCAGCGGGTATCGATACACTGCTTGCCGGGAAGCCCGGCATCCTGCTCGTCGATGTCGATGGTCCGGCGTCGCAGGCGATTGCGGGCGAACAGGTCTGGCGCCTGCGCGGCAATGGCGGCCTGTTCGTTGCAGGCTCCTCCGGCATTCAATATGCGCTGCTGCATGCCTGGCAGCACGAGGGGCTAACCTCCGGCAAGGTTGAGTTCGCGCTACCCGGCGCGGTGGAGCGCCTTGCCGTTGTCTCCGGCAGCGTCTCGCCGACGACGGAGCGGCAGATCCGCACCGCGGCCGAGAGTGGCTTCGATACCATTCCCGTCGATCCGCTGGCGCTGGTCGGCGAAAGCGGCGACGCCGCAATCGACGGCGCCGTCACCGCAGGTCTTTCAGCCTTGAAATCCGGCCGCAGTGTCATCCTGCACACGGCGCTCGGCCCCTCCGCAGACCGCGGCACGGAGATCGACCGCATTCCAGAAGCGCGCCACCAGCTCGGCATCCGCCTCGGTGTCATCCTGCGGCGGCTGGTCGAAGCGGAGAAGCTGCCCCGCGCCGTCATCGCCGGTGGCGATACGTCCAGTCATGCATTGAGCGAGCTGCGCGTCGAGGCGCTGACAACGTTGCTGCCTCTGCCTCAGACGCCGGGCTCGCCGCTTTGCACCGCCCACGGTTCATACGCGCCGACGAACGGACTGCAGATCGCGCTGAAGGGCGGTCAGGTCGGATCCGACGGCTATTTCGCGCAAATACGCGATGGACGTCGATCCTGACGGATCAAATTGTTGATAGCAACTGATGTAGTGATTGACTCATCATACCAGTTGCGATACCTGATTGAAAAAATCGAAAGGCGAGGAAACATGACTGCAATTGCCCTCTTCGGCGCTGGTGGCAAAATGGGCTACCGGCTTGCCAAAAACCTCAAAGGCTCGCGCTTCGATGTCCGTCATGTCGAGGTCAGCGATGCCGGCAAGGCGCGCCTCAAGAACGATCTCGGCATCGATTGCGTCGGTGCGGATGAAGGTCTTGCCGGTGCTGACGTCGTCATTCTCGCTGTTCCCGATACGGCGATCGGCAAGGTCGCAACCGGTATCGTCGGCAAGCTGAAGCCGGGCACGATGGTCGTCGCGCTCGACGCCGCTGCACCCTTCGCCGGACATCTGCCTGAGCGCGCCGATCTCACCTATTTCGTAACGCACCCCTGCCATCCGCCGATCTTCAACGACGAGACCGACATGCAGGCGAAGAAGGATCACTTCGGCGGCCTCTTCGCCAAGCAGCATATCGTCTCTGCTCTGATGCAGGGTCCGGAAGCCGCCTACGATCTCGGCGAAGAAATCGCCAAGGTTATCTGGGCGCCGGTCATGCGCTCGCACCGCGTCACCGTCGATCAGATGGCGATGCTGGAGCCGGGTCTGTCTGAAACCGTTTGCGCCTCGCTGCTCGTCGTCATGCGCCAGGCCATGGACGAATGCGTTGCCCGCGGCGTGCCTGCGGAAGCCGCCCGCGACTTCCTGCTCGGCCATATGAACGTGCTCGGCGCCGTCATCTTCAAGGAAGTCGACGGCGTGTTCTCGGATGCCTGCAACAAGGCGATCGAGTTCGGCATCCCCGCGCTGATGCGCGACGACTGGAAGAAGGTCTTCGAACCTCAGGAGATCGCCGAAAGCATCCGGCGCATCACCTGACAATGCCGCGGCGGGGTTTACGCCCTGCCGCATCGCCGGCCCGGTGGGGAGTCCAAGAGACGGTCCGGCAATGAATATCGCATGAATTCTGGTTGGGCCGGGGTGGCCCGGCCCATGCGTCAAACTCGGGAGGAGAAACCATGACTTTTACACGCAGACTGACCCTTGCGGCCTTCGCGGGCGCCCTTTCGCTCGGCGTTGCCATGCCGGCATTTTCGGCTGATCTGATCGCCATCATCACGCCGGCCCATGACAACCCGTTCTTCAAGGCTGAAGCCGTCGGCGCCGAAGCAAAGGCCAAGGAACTCGGCTACGAAGCGCTCGTCATGACCCATGACGACGACGCCAACAAGCAGTCGGAAATGATCGACACGGCCATCGGCCGCGGCGCCAAGGCCATCATCCTCGACAACGCCGGCGCCGACGCCTCGGTCGCCGCCGTCAAGAAGGCCAAGGATGCGGGCATCCCCTCCTTCCTGATTGACCGCGAAATCAATGCGACCGGTGTTGCCGTCGCCCAGATCGTTTCCAACAACTACCAGGGTGCACAGCTCGGCGCGCAGGAATTCGTCAAGCTGATGGGCGAGAAGGGCAACTATGTCGAGCTCGTCGGCAAGGAATCCGACACCAATGCCGGCATCCGCTCGCAGGGCTATCATGACGTCATCGACGACTATCCGGATCTGAAGAGCGTTGCCAAGCAGTCGGCCAACTGGAGCCAGACCGAAGCCTACGCCAAGATGGAAACCATTCTCCAGGCAAACCCTGACATCAAGGGCGTCATCTCCGGCAACGACACGATGGCCATGGGCGCGATCGCCGCTCTCCAGGCTGCCGGCCGCAAGGACGTGATCGTCGTCGGTTTCGACGGCTCCAACGACGTTCGCGACTCGATCAAGGCGGGCGGCATCAAGGCCACCGTTCTGCAGCCGGCATACGCCCAGGCCCAGATGGCCGTCGAGCAGGCTGACGCCTACATCAAGAACAAGACGCTGCCGAAGGAAGAAAAGCAGCTGATGGATTGCGTTCTGATCAACGCCGACAACGCCTCCAAGCTCGAAACCTTCGCGATTTCGAAGTAACCGGCATAAAACACACCGCAGAGGGTCCGGGAAACCGCGCCCTCTGCGGCCTATTTCACGAAATTCGAGGTTCACAGCATGTTGAGGATCAGGGGCGCCCTGATCGCCGCTCTCGTGGCGGCGGCATTGCCAGGCTGCAAGATCATCAAGACGCCGACTGCCGAGGAAAAGGCAGCGGCGGCCGCAAAGACCGCATTCGATCCGAATGCCAAGGTCGAGGCCATCTGGCAGTCGCAGGCTGTTCCCTATTATCAAAAGCGCGCCGGCGAATTGAAGGACGTCGTGGCCGCTGTTGCCGCGGGGCCCGATCAGGCAGGTGAGAAATACGGCAATCCGAGAAAGCAGGCGAGCGCGCCCTGGACCTATGCGGTGAAATTCACCGGCAAGGTCGTGGCTGCGGACACGCAATCGCGCGCCGCAACGCTCGACGTCGATGCCGATGGCGACGGCAAGGCGGATGCCAAGGTACAGATCGGCCCGGCCCTGCGCGGCACGGCGCTGCGCGACACGCTCGACTTCGTCAATTTCAACGAATTCAAGAACCAGATCGAATGGGCCCAGTTCGGCAAGGCCTTCAACGAGAAGGCCAACACCGCTTTCCTGTCGGCCGTGCCGCGTGACGGTATAACCGGCAAGACGGTCACAGTCGTGGGCGCCTTCCCGCTGCCATCGGGGAGCGATCTGCCGCTGGTCACCCCTTCTGAGCTGACGGTGGCGCCATGACTGAAGACGCCGCCAAGGACGATATCATCCTGCGCCTCGACGATGTCTCGAAGGTCTATTCGGGCATCGTTGCCGTCAAGCGCGCCAATCTTGAGCTGCGCCGCGGCGCGGTCAACGTTCTCGTCGGCGAGAACGGTGCCGGCAAGTCGACGCTGATGAAGATCATCGCCGGCGTGGAGCGCCCGACGCTTGGCAAGATCATTCTCGATGGCAAACAGGTCTCCTTCGACAGCCCGGCCGATGCGCAGGCGCACGGCATCGGCATGATCTTCCAGGAACTCAACCTCTTCGCCAACATGACGGTGGCCGAAAACATCTTCGCCACCCGCGAGATCACCCGCGGCGTGCTGGGTATCGACCACAAGGCGCAGGTGGAAAAGGCCAACGGCTTCCTGAAGCGCCTCGACGCAGGGATCGACGCCGAAACCATGGTCGAAGACCTGCCGATCGGCCAGCAGCAGCTGGTCGAGATCGCCAAGGCCATGTCCCTTGATGCCCGCATCCTGATCATGGACGAACCGACCTCGGCGCTTTCTGCGGCCGAAGTCGAAATCCTCTTCAAGGTCATCGGTGAGCTCAAGGCGCAGGGTGTGGCGATTGTCTATATCTCGCATCGTCTCGAAGAGCTGATGCGGATCGGCGACTACATCACCGTGCTGCGCGACGGCCAGATCACTGGCCAGGCGATGGTGAAAGATATCGACACCCGCTGGATCGTCCGCTCGATGATCGGTTCGGATGCCAAGGATTTCGCCAAGGCAGACAATCACGCTCTCGGCGGCGAAATGTTCCGCGCCGAGGATATCTCGCTGCCGCGCCCGACCGGCGGGCTTGCCGTCGATCACGTCTCGCTCTCGGTCAAGTCGGGCGAAATTCTCGGCATCTATGGCCTGATGGGCGCCGGACGCAGCGAGTTCTTCGAATGCGTCATCGGCCGCCACATGCATTCCACCGGCAAGATCTTCATCGACGGCCAGGAAGTCCGCGCCCGCGACACAACCCGGCGCATCCGCCGCGGCCTGGCGCTGATCCCTGAGGATCGCCAGCGCGAGGGTCTGGTGCAGGTTCTGTCGATCGCCAGCAATCTGACGCTGGCAAGCCTCGGCCGCTTCGCCCGCTTCTTCCATATCAGCGCATCGGCGGAGAAGAATGCGATCCGCGAAGCCATCAAGGACCTCTCGATCAAGGCGCCCAACCCGGATTTTGAGGTCACCTCGATGTCGGGCGGTAACCAGCAGAAGGTGGTCATCGGCAAGGCGCTGATGACCAATCCGAAAGTACTCCTGATGGACGAGCCGAGCCGCGGCATCGATGTCGGCGCCAAGGCCGACGTCTTCCGCACCATGCGGCGGCTGGCGGCCAACGGGCTTGCCATCTTGTTTTCGACTTCTGACCTCGAAGAGGTCATGGCGCTTTCCGATCGCATCGCGGTCCTGAGCAACGGACGGCTGATCGCCGTCTTCGATCGCAGCGAAGCGACGGAAGATGCCATCATCGCGGCTTCGGCCAAGGGACACGGACAGCAGACAGGGAAACTCGCGTCATGACGGCGGCTACCACGACTACCACAGCGCCGAAGAGCGCCAACGGCTCCGCACTTCTGACGCTGATGAAGCTCAGAACCTTCATCGCGCTGTTTGCCGTCATCATCTTCTTTGCGATCTTCGCGCCGAACTTCACCTCGACGGCGAACATGATCCTGATGTCGAAGCATGTGGCGCTCAACGCCTTTCTCGCCATGGGCATGACCTTCGTCATCATCACCGGCGGCATCGACCTCTCGGTCGGCTCGATCGTCGGCCTCTGCGGCATGGTCGCCGGTGGCCTGATCCTCTACGGGATCGAACTGCCGATCGGCTATACGATCTTCTTCAATCTCTTCGAGATCGTGCTGATCACGCTTGCCGTCGGCCTCGCCATCGGCCTGATCAACGGGCTGCTGATCACCAAGCTCAACGTCGCGCCCTTCATCGCGACGCTCGGCACGCTCTATATCGCCCGCGGCCTGGCGCTGCTCTCCTCCGACGGCCAGACCTTCCCGAACCTCGTCGGCCGCCCGGAATACGCGACGACCGGCTTCGACTTCTTCGGTGCCGGCCGCATCCTCGGCCTGCCGGTGTCGATCTGGATCCTGATCGTGCTGGCGCTCGTTGCCGCCTATGTGGCGCGCTCCACGCCGATCGGCCGCCACATCTTCGCCGTCGGCGGCAATGAGCGGGCGGCGCGCATGTCCGGCATCCGGGTCGATCTAGTCAAGATCTTCGTCTACATGTTCTCCGGTCTGTGCGCCGCGATCGTCGGGGTCGTCATCTCCTCCGAACTGATGGCAGCGCATCCGGCAACCGGCGAAAGCTTCGAACTGAACGCGATTGCGGCAGCCGTTCTCGGCGGCACCTCGATGTCGGGCGGCCGCGGCACGATCGGCGGCACGATCATCGGCGCGTTCGTCATCGGCATTCTGTCGGACGGACTGGTGATGATGGGCGTATCGTCCTTCTGGCAAATGGTCATCAAGGGCCTCGTCATCATCATCGCCGTCGTCGTCGACCAGGCACAGCGCCGCCTGCAGCAGCGCGTTACCCTCATGCAGATGGCAAAGGCAGGTTGAAATGACGGAATTGAAAGGTGCTCTGATCGGTTGCGGCTTCTTCGCGGTCAACCAGATGCATGCCTGGCGCGACGTCGAGGGCGCTGAGATCGTGGCGATCTGCGACCGCGATCCGGCCCGCCTGAAGGCTGTCGGCGACCAGTTCGGCATCGAACGGCGCTACGCGGATGCGGCCGAACTCTTCGCTGCTGGCGGCTTCGATTTCGTCGATATCGCAACGACCGTTCCGAGCCACCGACCGCTGGTCGAGATGGCGGCCAGGCATAAGGTTCCGGTCATCTGCCAGAAGCCATTCGCGCTGTCGCTGGCGGATGCCAAGGCAATGGTGACGGCCTGCCGCGAGGCCGGCATTCCGCTGATGGTGCATGAGAATTTCCGCTGGCAGACGCCGATCCAGGCGGTGCGCCGGCTGCTCGACGCCAAGGCGATCGGCACGCCCTTCTGGGGCCGCTTCTCCTTCCGCTCGGGCTACGACGTCTTCTCGGGCCAGCCCTATCTGGCCGAAGGCGAGCGTTTCATCATCGAAGATCTCGGCATCCACACGCTCGATATCGCCCGCTTCATTCTCGGCGACGTCAAGACGCTGACGGCGCGCACCAAGCGGGTCAACCCTGACATCAAGGGCGAGGACGTCGCGACGATCCTGCTCGATCACGAAAGTGGCGCGACCTCGGTCGTCGATGTCAGCTATGCAACGAAGCTCGGTACCGAGAATTTCCCGGAGACCCTGATCGAACTCGACGGCACCGATGGCACCATCCGCCTGTCATCCGGGTACCGCCTCGAAGTCACCAACGCGGCTGGCACCGTCGTCTCCGATGCTTCGCCGCAGCTGCTCTCCTGGGCGTCGCGCCCTTGGCACAATATCCAGGAAAGCGTCTATGCGATCCAGGAACACTGGGTCGAGCGTCTCAGGAACGGCGGCGAGCCCGCCACCTCCGGCGCCGATAACCTGAAGACTTTCGCGCTTGTCGAAGCGGCCTATGAAAGTGCGGCCTCCGGCAAGACTGTCGATATCGAGGCGATGCTCGGATGACATCGGAAACCTTCGCCCTCTATGGTACGCACGAGGCCGAAGAGCAGCCGGTGACGCTTTCTGCCGGGCGGCTTTCCGCCGATCTCGCCAACGGCAATCTGCGAACGATCAGATACAATGGTATCGAGGTGCTGCGGGCCGTTTCCTATCTCGTGCGCGATCGCGACTGGGGTACCTACAGCCCGCGCATCGACGATCTGACCGTAGAACAGGGCGATGGCCGCTTTGCCGTTCGGTATACCGCCCATTGCGTCGGCCCTGATGGAAGCACGCTCGCCATCGCCGTGCGAATTGCCGCCACGGAAACCGAACTGACATTCGAGGCCGATGCGCTTTCGGCGACCGGCTTCGAAACCAACCGTTGCGGCTTCTGCATCCTGCATCCGATCGTCGGCGTGGCCGGAGCTCCAGTCAGGGTCGAGGATGTCGATGGCCACGTGGCCGACACGGTCTTCCCCGACCTGATCGATCCCTGGCAGCCCTTCAAGGATATGCGATCCATCACGCATGCCGTTGCCGAAGGCATCCTGGCAAAATGCCTGATGGAGGGCGACACGTTCGAAATGGAGGACCAGCGCAACTGGTCCGACGCTTCCTATAAGACCTACGTGCGCCCGCTGGCGCTTCCCTGGCCTTACAGGATCGGCGCCGGCGAACCGGTGCGCCAGCGCATCGTGCTGTCGATCGACGACCGCCGCAAGGGCTTTGCATCGGCGAAAACGGCGCAGCGTGTGGTCGAGATCAGGAAGGGCGACCGGTCAGGCACGATGCCGCCGATCGGCATCGTCGTGACACCCGAGGAAGCGCGCGCCACATTGGCGGCGAAAGAGATGCTGGACGAGATCGCGCCGCAGCACCTGCTCTTTCATTTCGATCCGCTTGCCGGGCATGGACGCGCGGTGCTCGACGACTTCGCGGCAATCGCGAGAGGCCATCGGGGCTCGGCGACGATCGAAATCGCCTTGCCCTGCGTCAGGTCACCGGCGGAAGAAGCACGCGACATCGCGGCGCTGATGAAGGCGGCACATTTCTCACCCGACGCGATCGTCGTCTCCCCCTCCGTCGATCGCCAATCGACGCCGCCGGGCAGCAAGTGGCCGGAATGCCCGCCGCTGGAAGAAGTCTATGCGGCGGCACGTGCCGCATTCGGCGAGGTGAGCCTCGGCGGCGGCATGCTCAGCTATTTCACCGAGCTCAACCGCAAACGCGTGCCGGCCTGGCACCTGGATTTCGTCACCCATTGCACCAACCCGATCGTGCATGCGGCGGACGACCTGAGCGTCATGCAGACGTTGGAGGCATTGCCTTTCATCACCCGCTCGGTGCGGGCGATCTATGGCAGCAAGCCGTACCGGATCGGCCCTTCCACCATTCCCATGCGCCAGAACCCCTATGGCAGCCGGACGATGGACAACCCAGGCCATGCCCGCATTCCGATGGCCAACAGCGATCCGCGCCAGAATGGCCGTTTCGCCGAAGCCTTCGCTTTTGCCTACGGGATTCAGGTGGCCGATGCTGGCCTGGAATGTCTGACGCTTTCGGCGCTGACGGGACCTTTCGGTCTGATTGCCGGAGACGGCGAGCCGTCACCACCCGGTTCGCCGCGACCACTCTTCAACACGGTCAAAGCCTTGGCCGGCATGGCCGGCTACAGCTGGCGCGAATGCCGGTCGGCAGTGCCGTCAGATGTTCTGGCATTGCTGGTGCAGGACGCTAGCGTGCAGTCGCTGTGCCTCGTCAACATCACGTCGCGTGTTCAGGAAGCCGCTCTCGGAAGCTTCTATCCCGCAGGCGGTGGACAGGGTCTGATCAGACTTGCGCCCTATTCCGTGGAGCGCGTCGGCCTGCCCTGATGGTACCCATTCGCGCATGCGACGGCATGCTGCGTTTGACGCGGATTTCTTCCTTGGCCATCTGCAGAAGATAGGCCAGGAGCTCTGAACCCTCGGCCCTGGTAAGTTTGATGGCGATGTCGAGATGGTCGGCAAGATGAGAATTGCGCATCATGAATTTCCCCGCTCAGATACATATATCAATAATTGCTAATGAATCTTGCGCGGGCATTACCAATGGCATCCAACAACCTAACGTGAGGAATTCATACTCGTAGCCATACGCCTTGTGAACCATCCCTAATAATAGGGATAGTTGACGGAAACGTACAGGATTCGTTCTTTGGTTGTTCTCACGTGCATTAGATCTTTCTAATCTAAAGCAGCCTATACGAGATTTGTACGATCACAGGACAATCTGTAGCTTCACATCATCCGGGCGCGCTTCAACGGCGCGATCGAAAGCCTTGATCGAATCCTCGAAGGCAAAGGTCTCGGAAATCAGTGGCTTGAGATCGACACGCCCGGAACCGAGGAGCGCGATCGACCGCTCGTATTGATGCGCGTAGCGGAACACGGTCTCGATACGGATTTCCTTGGTCGAGGCAGTCGAGACGTCGAAACCAACCGGATTGACCGGCAGACCGACAGCGACGATGACGCCGCCCGGACGCGGCAGCTGCATGATCGTCTCCCATGCCTTCGGCGAACCGGAGCATTCGAAGATCACGTCGGCGCCCCATCCATCCGTCAGCCGCGATACCTCTTCGGCAAGGCTCTTCTCACGGATATTGACCGGAATGACGCCCTGATACTGGGCGGCGATATCGAGCTTCGGCTGCGCCAGATCGGCGACGATGGCACGCGAGCAGCCGCCGGCAAGGGCAGCGATCGCGACCATCGTGCCGATCGGACCGGCGCCGAGCACCACGGCGGTATCGCCAGGCGCAATCTTCGCCTTCGACGCCGCCTGCATGCCAACGGCAAAGGGCTCGACCATCGCGCCCTCGGCAAAGCTGACATTGTCAGGCAGCTTGAACGTGTAATTGGCGGGATGAACGACCTCGGCTGTCAGAACGCCATGAATGGGCGGTGTCGCCCAGAAGGTCACGGCCGGATCGACATTGTACATGCCGAGGCGGCTCGCCTTGGAATTCGGATCGGGAATGCCGGGCTCCATGCAGACGCGGTCGCCGATCTTCAGATGCGTGACGCCCTCGCCGACCTCGATCACCGTTCCCGCTGCCTCGTGGCCGAGCACCATCGGCTCGTTGACGACGAAGGGGCCGATCTTGCCGTGGGTGTAATAATGCACATCCGAACCGCAGACGCCGACCGTATGGATCTTGATCTTCACTTGGCCGGGGCCCGTATCCATCGGCAGATCGATGTCGCGAAGCGCGAGCTCATGCTGACGCTCCAGAACGAGAGCACGGACTTTGGTCATGGCGGTTTCCTTCCCTGTGGCGCTTACGATTCAACTGCGCCGTTGGTCCAGACTATAGAACCGCCCGCAGGCGAAATTCAATCGCGGTATTTCAGCTTTTGCTCACAGCGCGACGAAATGCTCACCTTTTTGCATAAAGGCATTTATAAGATTTTTATATTGGCGCCACCTGGCGCGTCTCGAACCTTAATGCGCTTCGGCCGCATATTAATGCCCGAGAGATCAAACCGATTATCTCCACGCCAGAAAGCATAAAGGTGCCGATCCCAAGGGAACGGCGCCCTTGTCTTGTCTGACTCCAACAAGAACACCAGGAGTCAAGATCATGATGGATATCATTCTACTGGGCACCGCGATAGTCTTTTTCGGACTTTGCTTTGCCTATACCCGCGCCTGCGACAGGCTCTGAAGGAGAGCGACGATGACCCTCGATTATATCCTGAGCGGCGCCGTGACCGTTTTCCTCACCGTTTACCTCACCTACGCCCTCATCCGCCCCGAGCGCTTCTGATAGCGCCGGCCGGATACCCGAAAGTTTCCTCCCATGACCCTCAACGGATGGCTACAGATCCTCGTCTTCTGCGGGATCCTCATTGCGCTCGTCAAACCGCTCGGCGGTTACATGACGCGCGTCTTCAGCGGAGAGCGCACGCTGCTCTCCCCCGTCCTCGTTCCGGTGGAACGGGGACTTTATGCGCTTGCCGGCACCAGCGACCGCGAGGAGCAGCATTGGACCTCCTATGCGTTCTCGCTGCTGATGTTCAACCTGCTCGGCACGCTGGTCCTCTATCTGCTGCTGCGCTTCCAGGACATCCTGCCCTATAACCCGGCCGGGATGACCGCGGTCGGGCCGGAGCTCTCCTTCAACACCGCCACCAGCTTCGTCGCCAACACCAACTGGCAGAGCTATGGCGGCGAAAGCACCATGTCCTATCTGTCGCAGATGGCCGGCCTGACCGTGCAGAACTTTGTTTCTGCCGCAACCGGCATGGCGATCGCCATCGGCCTGATCCGCGCCTTCTCGCGCGCCTCGGGCAAGGCGATCGGCAATTTCTGGGTCGATATGATCCGCGCCACGCTCTACGTGCTCCTGCCTGCCTGCATCGTGCTGACGCTTGTCTATGTCTGGCTCGGTGTGCCGCAGACGCTCGGCCCCTATGTCGATGCGACGACGCTCGAAGGCGCCAAGCAGACGATCGCGCTCGGCCCTGTTGCTTCGCAGCTTGCCATCAAGATGCTCGGCACCAACGGCGGCGGCTTCTTCAACGCCAACTCGGCCCATCCGTTCGAAAACCCCGACAACATCTCGAACATGATCCAGATGCTGTCGATCTTCGCGATCGGCGCGGCCTTCACCAACGTCTTCGGCCGCATGGTCGGAAACCAGCGTCAGGGCTGGGCGATCCTCGCCTCGATGGGCATCCTGTTCCTCGCGGGCGTTGGCATCACCTATTGGGCGGAAGCCGCGGGCAACCCGCTGATGCATCAGCTCGGGCTTGCAGGCGGCAACATGGAAGGCAAGGAAGTCCGCTTCGGCGTCGCCATGTCCTCGCTCTTCGCTGTCATCACCACGGCGGCCTCCTGCGGCGCGGTCAATGCTATGCACGGCTCGTTCACCGCACTCGGCGGCCTGATCCCGCTCATCAACATGCAGCTTGGCGAAGTCATCGTCGGTGGCGTCGGCGCGGGCTTCTACGGCATCGTGCTGTTCATCATCGTCGCCGTCTTCGTAGCCGGCCTGATGGTTGGCCGTACGCCTGAGTATCTCGGCAAGAAGATCGAGGCGAAGGAAATGAAGATGGCCGTTCTCGCTATCCTCTGCCTGCCACTCGCCATGCTGGTCTTTACGGCAATCGCCAGCGTCCTGCCGTCTGCCGTCGCCTCGGTCGGCACGGCTGGTCCGCACGGCTTCTCGGAAATCCTCTATGCCTATACCTCGGCTGCGGCCAACAATGGTTCCGCCTTTGGCGGCCTGACGGCCAATACGCCCTGGTACAACATCACGCTCGGCATCGGCATGCTGATGGGCCGCTTCCTGGTCATCGTGCCGGCGCTTGCGATCGCTGGCTCGCTGATCAGCAAGAAGACGGTACCGGCCTCCGCAGGCACGTTCCCGACCGACGGCCCGCTCTTCGTCGGCCTGCTCGTCGGCACGATCCTGATCGTCGGCGGCCTCACCTTCTTCCCGGCGCTGGCCCTCGGCCCTGTCGTCGAGCACCTGGTGATGATCGCAGGGCAGACGTTCTGAGGTGACGCCGATGATCATCCGTCACGCATTCCGCAAATCGATCCACCCACGCCACGGTTCGCCGGGGCGTGGGGCAAGGCCCGGCCTGCGCGGGACCGACGCAATCCTGCTGATGCTGGCTGGCCTGCTCGTCGCGGCCGCCGTTCTCAGACTTTTTCATGGCTGACCGGCCCGGCCGGTTCCGCCTCACTCTTTCAAGCTGGAGTCTCTTATGAGCCAGGCAAAATCCGCGAGTATCCTGAATAGTCGCATCCTCATTCCGGCTGTCGGCGCCGCTTTCAAAAAGCTCAACCCGCGCACGCTGGCCCGCAATCCGGTCATGTTCGTCGTGGCAACGGTCTCGGCGCTGACCACCATCCTCTTCATCCGCGATATCGCCACCGGCGGCGGCAATCTCGGTTTCTCGTTCCAGATCAATCTCTGGCTCTGGTTCACCGTGCTATTTGCCAACTTCGCCGAAGCCGTTGCCGAGGGCCGCGGCAAGGCACAGGCGGATTCGCTGCGCAAGGCGCGCACCGAAACGCAGGCCAAGCTTCTGACCGCCAATAACGGCTCCGGCTACCGCATGGTGCCGGGCACGAGCCTCAAGGTCGGCGATCTCGTTCTGGTCGAGGCCGGCGACATCATCCCGTCCGACGGCGAAGTCGTCGAGGGCGTCGCCTCGGTCAACGAAGCAGCGATCACCGGTGAATCCGCCCCTGTCATCCGTGAGTCCGGCGGCGACCGCTCGGCCGTCACAGGCGGCACGCAGGTTCTGTCGGACGTCATCCGTGTCCGCATCACAGCAGCCGCCGGCTCGACCTTCCTCGACCGGATGATCTCGCTCGTCGAAGGCGCGGAGCGCCAGAAGACCCCGAACGAAATCGCGCTCAATATCCTGCTCGCAGGCATGACTCTGATTTTCGTCCTCGCCACCGCGACGATCCCGAGCTTTGCCGCCTATGCCGGCGGCTCGATCCCGATCATCACGCTGGTTGCGCTCTTCGTGACGCTGATCCCGACCACGATCGGCGCGCTGCTTTCGGCCATCGGCATTGCCGGCATGGACCGTCTCGTCCGCTTCAACGTGCTGGCCATGTCCGGCTGCGCCGTCGAAGCCGCTGGTGACGTCGATACGCTGCTGCTCGACAAGACCGGCACGATCACGCTCGGCAACCGTCAGGCCACGAGCTTCCGCCCGGTCCGCGGCGTCACCGAACAGGAACTGGCCGATGCGGCGCAGCTCGCTTCGCTCGCCGACGAGACACCTGAAGGCCGTTCCATTGTCGTACTGGCAAAGGAGAAATATGCGATCCGCGGCCGCGATATGGCCAGCCTGCAGGCGACCTTCGTTCCCTTCACCGCCCAGACCCGCATGAGCGGTGTCGATATCGGCGGCTCTTCGATCCGCAAGGGTGCGGTCGAAGCCGTGCTGACCTATGTCGGCGCCAACAATGCGCCGTCCAACGGCAATGCTGCGATCGCTCTCCGTCCCGAGACCGATGTCGTGCGCGAACTCCAGGCTATTGCCGACGAGATCGCCAAGGCCGGCGGCACGCCGCTTGCGGTTGCCCGCGACGGCAAGCTGCTCGGCGTCATCCAACTGAAGGACATCGTCAAAGGCGGCATCCGCGAGCGCTTCTCCGAACTGCGCCGCATGGGCATCCGCACCGTGATGATCACCGGCGACAACCCGATGACCGCAGCCGCGATCGCCGCCGAAGCCGGGGTCGATGACTTCCTGGCCCAGGCGACCCCTGAAAACAAGCTGTCGCTGATCCGCGAGGAACAGGCCAAGGGCAAGCTCGTCGCCATGTGCGGCGACGGCACTAACGACGCCCCGGCGCTTGCCCAGGCCGATGTCGGCGTCGCCATGAACACCGGGACGGTGGCCGCCCGCGAGGCCGGCAACATGGTGGACCTCGACAGCGACCCGACGAAGCTGATCGAGATCGTCGAGATCGGCAAGCAGCTGCTGATGACCCGCGGCGCGCTGACGACCTTCTCGATCGCCAACGACATCGCCAAGTATTTCGCCATCATCCCGGCGATGTTCCTGACCTTCTACCCGCAGCTCGGCGTGCTGAATATCATGGGCCTCGCCACGCCGCAGAGCGCCATCATGTCGGCGATCATCTTCAATGCGCTGATCATCGTGGCGCTGATCCCGCTGTCGCTCAAGGGCGTGAAATACCGCGCCATCGGCGCCGGCGCTCTGCTGTCCCGCAACCTCGTCATCTACGGTCTCGGCGGCATCGTCGTCCCGTTCATCGGCATCAAGGCGATCGATATGGCCATCACGGCCCTCGGTCTCGCCTAAGGAGCACATGCAATGTTGAAAGAACTTCGTCCGGCAATCGTCATGATCGTTGCCACCACCGCCATCACCGGCCTGCTCTACCCCATCGCGATGACCGGTGCGGCCCAGGCCCTCTTCCCCAAGCAGGCGAACGGCAGCCTGATCGAGAAGGACGGAACCGTCATCGGCTCGACGCTGATCGGCCAGGCCTTCACCAGCGACAAGTATTTCCACGGCCGCCCGTCGGCCGCGGGCGACGGCTACAACGCCGCCTCGTCCTCTGGCTCGAACCTCGGCCCGACCAGCCAGAAGCTGATCGACCGCGTCAAAACCGACTACGAGGCGGCCAAGGCCACCAACCCTGGCGCCGACGTACCGATCGACCTCGTCACCGCCTCGGGCAGCGGGCTTGATCCCCACATCACCCCCGATGCCGCCTATTTCCAGGTCGCCCGCGTCGCCAAGGCCCGTGGTCTCGACGAGGCGAAGGTCAAGGCGCTGGTGGATGCCGCCGTCGAGGCGCGTGAGCTTGGGTTCCTGGGTGAGCCTGTGGTCAATGTGCTTGCGTTGAACATGGCACTTGATGCACCTATGACGCGTTGAATGTCAGCGCGAATAGCCCCCTCACCCGGCCTCCGCTGCGCTCGGCCACCCTCTCCCCAAGGGGAGAGGAGGAGTGGCAACGACGCGGCACTTCACCTTCTCCCCCTCGGGGAGAAGGTGGCCCGAAGGGTCGGATGAGAGGGCTGCTTGCGCGGACCGCAGAGAAAGACCACCACGCATGCCCGATAGCAGTCGCGATACCGATCCACGGCCATCCCCCGACGCCCTTCTTGAGCGCGCCGAGCGTGAAACACGCGGCCGTCTGAAGATCTTTCTCGGCGCCGCGCCCGGCGTCGGCAAGACCTACGAGATGCTGGTGTCCGGCCGTGCCAAAATTGCCGATGGACTGGATGTGGTGATCGGCGTGGTCGAGACCCACGGGCGCAAGGAAACCGAGGCGCTGCTGGCCGGTTTCGAGATCATCCCGCGCGTCGCGGTCGCCTACAAAGGCCATTCGCTCGAGGAAATGGACCTCGACGGGATCCTCGCCCGCAGGCCCGATCTGGTGCTGGTCGATGAGCTTGCCCATACCAATGCTCAGGGCAGCCGTCATCCGAAGCGCTATCTCGACGTCCGGGAACTGCTCGATCGCGGCATCGATGTCTATACGACGCTCAATATCCAGCATGTCGAAAGCCTCAACGATGTCGTCTCGCAGATCACCCGCATCCGAGTACGCGAGACGGTGCCGGACTCGGTCATCGACGTTGCCGACGACATCGAGATCATCGACCTGACGCCCGACGACCTGATCAAGCGGCTGCATGACGGCAAGGTCTATGTGGCGCGCACGGCCGAGCGGGCGCTGACCAACTATTTCACGCCCGGCAACCTGACGGCGCTGCGCGAACTGGCACTGCGAAAGACTGCCCAGCGCGTCGACGACCAGCTGCTGACCCATATGCAGGCACACGCCATTTCCGGCCCCTGGGCGGCAGGCGAACGCGTGCTCGTTTCCGTCGATCACCACGCGCGCTCGGCCTCACTGGTCCGCTACGCCTCGCGGATGGCAGCACGGCTTCGCGCACCCTGGTCGGCCGTCTATATCGAGACCAATCGCTCGATCAATTTGACGGAAGGCGAGCGCGACACGATTGCCGCGACGCTGCGGCTGGCCGAACAGCTCGGCGGCGAGGCGTTGACGCTGCCGGGCCGCGAGGTCTCGGAAGAGCTGCTGCGCCATGCCGGCGCCAACAACGTCACCCATATCGTCATCGGCTCGCCGAAGAAGCCGACATGGCGGGAATGGCTGCAGCCTTCGGCGACGGACCAATTGATCCGCCGGGCTGGCGATATCAGCGTCCACGTCATCTCGGGAAGCGAGAAGGACACGGCGGCCAAGAGCGGTGTGAAGGCTGCTTCCGCCGCCACGGCCTTCGATATCCGCGCCTATATTCTGGCGACGGGCTATGTGGTCGTGGCGCTTGCCGCAGGCATCGTGCTCGATCAGGTGCTCGATGTCCGCAATCTGGCACTGGTGTTTCTGATGGCGGTGCTGACCTCGGCCGTCATCCACGGCCTGCGCCCAGCGCTCTATACCTGCATCATCAGTGCCCTGACCTTCAACTTCTTCTTCCTGCCGCCGCGCTACACGCTGACGATCAGCGACCCCGAGAGCGTCCTCGCACTTTTCTTCTTCCTCGGCGTAGCGATCATCGCCTCCAACCTGACGGCAACGGTGCAGCGGCAGGCCGCGGCCGCACGGCAGCGCGCCAGAACGACAGAAGATCTCTACCTCTTCTCCAAGAAGCTCGCCGGAACCGGCACGCTGGATGACGTGCTCTGGGCGACGGCGTTCCAGATCGCCTCGATGCTGAAGGTCCGCGTCGTGCTGCTGCTTCCCGAGGATGGGGGCATTGCCGTGAAGGCCGGTTATCCGCCCGATGACACGCTGGATGATGCCGATATCGCCGCCGCCCGCTGGGCCTGGGAGCACAATCATGCCGCCGGCCGCGGCGCCGATACGTTGCCCGGCGCAAAGCGCCTCTATGTGCCGCTACGCACCGGCCGCACCGCCGTCGGCGTCATCGGCCTCGATAGCGACCGGCGCGACGGACCGTTGCTGACACCGGAGCAGCAGCGACTGCTCGATGCGCTGGCGGATCAGGCGGCCCTTGCGATCGAACGCGTCCAGCTCGTCGCCGATGTCGACCGCGCCAAGCTCGCGGCGGAAGCCGATCGCCTGCGCTCGGCGCTGCTCACCTCGATCTCGCATGACTTGAAAACCCCGCTCGCGGCGATCCTTGGTGCGGCGGGAACGCTCCGCGACTATCTGAGCTCGATGACCGAGGAGGATCGCAACGATCTCCTGTCGACCGTCGTCGATGAATCCGAGCGTCTCAACCGCTTCATCGCTAACCTGCTCGACATGACCAAGATCGAATCCGGCGCCATGGAGCCGAACTATGCGCTGCATTATGCAGGCGACATTGCCGGAAGCGCACTGCGCCGCGCCGCCAAGATCCTCGACGGGCACAGGACGGAAATGAGCATTCCCGAAGACCTGCCGATGGTGAAGGTCGATCCGGTGCTTTTCGAGCAGGTGCTGTTCAACCTGCTCGACAATGCCGCCAAATACGCGCCGGAAGCATCGACGATCCGCATCCGCGGCTTCTCCGACGCTTTCAGCGTTGCGCTCGAGGTCTCCGATGAAGGCCCCGGCATTCCCGAGGGTGATCTCGACCGCATCTTCGACACCTTCTACCGTGTCCGCAAGGGCGATCAGGTTCGCGCCGGCACCGGGCTCGGGCTTTCCATCTGCCGCGGCTTCATCGAGGCCATAGGCGGCACCATCACGGCAGGAAACCGGAAGGATCGCCCAGGCGCGGTCTTCACCATCCGGCTTCCCAGACCCAATGACACTCTCAAACTGGATGAACTCAAATGAGCGGTTCGCCCGTCAAAATTCTCGTCGTCGATGACGAGCCCCCTATCCGCAAGCTGCTGCGCGTCGGACTGACAGCACAGGGCTACGAAGTCCACGAGGCCGCCAATGCGCTGGCCGCCCGGCAATCGGTGGTCGATGATCTGCCCGATCTCGTCGTTCTCGATCTCGGCCTCCCGGATACGCCGGGGCACGACCTGCTGCAAGAGTGGCGGGACGACGGGCTGACCATGCCTGTCGTCATCCTCTCCAGCCGCACCGACGAGGCCGGTATCGTCAAGGCGCTGGAGACCGGCGCCGATGATTATGTCACCAAGCCGTTCGGCATTGCCGAACTCGGCGCCCGCATCCGCGTGGCACTCCGACATCGCCTGCAGCAGCAGGGCGAGAAGGCGATCTTCCAGACCGGCGGTCTGTCGATCGACATCGTCAAGCGGATCGTCAAGGTTGACGGCAGGGAGATCAAGCTGTCGCCGAAGGAATACGACATCCTGCGCGTGCTCGCCCAGCACGCCGGAAAGGTGCTCACCCACCAGTTCCTGCTGAAACAGGTCTGGGGGCCGGCGGCCGATGTGCAGTATCTCAGGGTCTATGTCCGACAGCTGCGTCAAAAGGTCGAGCAGGTTCCCGATCAGCCGCACTATATAACCACGGAGACCGGGGTCGGTTACCGTCTTCGCGAGCCCGACTGAGCGGCCGCAGGCCTTCTTCGAAGACAAATGGAAATCACATGAATCTTGCAGACATCATCTTGCCGGAACACACCTTTATCGGCGTTTCGGTCTCGACGAAATGGCGCGCGCTCCAGAATATGGCGGAAAAGGCCGGAAAGGCCTTCGGCGTCGAGGAGCAGGCGATCATCCGGGCGCTCGAAACCCGCGAAAACCTGGGTTCGACAGGCATCGGCAACGGCATCGCCGTTCCGCATGCATCGATCCCCGGCATGACCAGCCCCCGTGGCCTTCTGGTCCGCTTCGCCCAACCGCTCGATTTCGAGGCGATCGACGATGTGCCCACCGATATCGCCTTCATGCTTCTCTTCGGCGAGAACAATCGCGGCGAATATCTGAACGTGCTGGCGGCGATCGCGAGGCGCCTGCAGTCCGAGGGGGTGCTGGCATCGATGCGGAAGGCGCGCAGCGCCGACGAGCTCTATTCCGATTTCATCGCCGACTCCCGGAGCTGACAGGCCTTGAACAACCATTCCTGCGATCTATTCTGCAATTGAATTGGCAGTGGTTCAAAGGCTTGTCCGGTAAGTCCGTTTCAGAAACCTCTTGCAAATGAAATGACATTCCAGAAAGCGACGTTCCAACCGGAAGAACGTTCGTTTCATTATACGACCAAGTTGATAGAGTTTACTGCAGAAACGAAGGAGGTTTTTCATGCAGTCAACTCGGATCACAAGGCTTCTCGCCGCTGCGGTCTTCGCCGGTAGCGTTGCCATCGGCGCCGTTGCTCCGGCTTTTGCCGATCAGCAGCTTCTCAACGTGTCCTACGACCCGACGCGCGAATTGTATAAGGACTTCAATGCCGCCTTCGCTGCCAAGTGGCAGAAGGATACCGGTGAAGCGGTCACGATCCAGGCCTCCCATGGTGGCTCCGGCGCGCAGGCCCGCTCGGTCATCGATGGTCTCGAAGCTGACGTCGTGACGCTGGCGCTGGAAGGCGACATCGATGCGATCGCCAAGGCGACCGGCAAGATCCCGACCGACTGGAAAACTAAGTTCCCGAATAACTCAACCCCCTACACCTCCACGATCGTCTTCCTAGTCCGCAAGGGCAACCCGAAGGGCATCAAGGACTGGGCCGATCTCGTCAAGGATGACGTCCAGGTCATCACCCCAAACCCGAAGACCTCGGGCGGCGCCCGCTGGAACTTCCTGGCAGCCTGGGCATGGGCCAAGCAGGCAAATGGCGGCGACGAAGCCAAGGCGCAGGACTATGTGACCAAGCTTCTGCAGCACGTTCCGGTTCTCGATACCGGCGCACGCGGAGCGACCACCACCTTCGTCCAGCGCGGTCTCGGCGACGTTCTGCTCGCCTGGGAAAACGAAGCCTATCTCTCGCTTGAAGAACTCGGCCCCGACCAGTTCGAGATCGTGACCCCGGCCTTCTCCATCCGTGCCGACCCGCCGGTTGCGATCGTCGACGGCAATGTCGACAAGAAGGGCACCCGCAAGGTTGCCGAAGCCTATCTGAACTACCTCTATTCGGACGAAGGCCAGAAGATCGCTGCCAAGCACTTCTACCGCCCGATCAAGCCTGAAGCTGCCGATCCGGCAGATATCGCCCGCTTCCCGAAGTTGACGCTTGCCACCATCGATGATTTCGGTGGATGGAAGGAAGCCCAGCCGAAATTCTTCGGCGACGGCGGGGTATTTGACCAGATCTACAAGCCGGCCCAATAATAGAGTTCATGAACGCACATAGCCCCTCACGGTGGCGGTTGAAGCGGCCGAGTGTCATTCCGGGTTTCGGATTGGCGCTCGGCTTAACCTTGACCTGGCTCACCCTTCTGATCCTGATCCCCTTGTCGGGGCTCGCATGGCGTTCGAGCGAACTCGGCTGGGAGAAGTTCCTGTCGATTGCGCTCGATCCGCGCACTGTGAATGCCCTGCGCATCAGCTTCGGCGGCGCCTTCATTGCCGCCTGCATCAATGCCGTCTTCGGTGTCATCCTCGCCTGGGTGCTGGTGCGCTACCGCTTCCCCGGCAAGCGCATCATCGACGCCATGGTCGATCTCCCCTTCGCACTGCCTACAGCCGTTGCCGGTATTGCGCTGACGACGCTCTACGCGCCGAACGGCTGGGTCGGCCAGTTTCTGGCGCCACTCGGCATCAAGATCGCCTTCACACCGGCCGGTATCGTCGTCGCCCTGATCTTCGTGGGCCTGCCCTTCGTGGTGCGTACGGTTCAGCCGGTGATGGAGGAGATCGACAAGGAAGTGGAAGAGGCCGCGGCGACGCTCGGCGCCAACCGCTTCCAGACGATCACCCGCGTCCTGCTGCCGGGCCTTGCGCCTGCCGTACTGACGGGCTTTGCGCTCGCCTTCGCCCGCGGCGTCGGCGAATACGGATCGGTCATCTTCATTGCCGGCAACCTGCCGTTCAAATCGGAGATCGCGCCGCTGCTGATCGTCATCAAGCTCGAAGAGTATAATTACGCCGCCGCCACCGGCATTGCGGCCGTCATGCTCATCATCTCGTTCATCATGCTGCTGGTCATCAATCTCATTCAGAGCTGGCGCAGACGGAGGTACGGACATGGCGCTTGATACTGTCTCCGCCTCTCCGAAGGTTGCCTCCGTCGTGACGGAAAGCAGGCTGGCGCGCTGGGCGCTGATCCTGCTGTCGCTGGTCTTCCTGCTGCTGATCCTGTTCCTGCCGCTGGCTGCCGTCTTTGTCGAAGCCTTCCGCAAGGGCGTCCCGCCGTTCTTCCAGGCGCTGCAGGATGCAGAAACCTTCTCGGCGATCCGCCTCACCCTGATCGTCGCCGGCATCAGCGTGCCGCTGAACGTCGTCTTCGGCGTTGCCGCTGCCTGGGCGATCGCCAAGTTCGAGTTCAAGGGCAAGGCGTTTCTGACGACGCTGATCGACCTGCCCTTCTCGGTGTCGCCGGTGATCTCGGGTCTTGTCTTCGTGCTTCTGTTTGGGGCCAACACCTATCTTGGGAAATGGCTCGATGCGCATAGCATCAAGATCCTGTTTGCCGTGCCGGGCCTGATCCTGGCCACGATGTTCGTTACCTTCCCCTTCGTCGCCCGCGAACTGATCCCGCTGATGCAGGAACAGGGAACGGCCGATGAAGAAGCGGCACTGTCGCTCGGCGCCAGCGGCTGGCAGACCTTCTGGTACGTGACGTTGCCGAACATCAAGTGGGGCCTGCTCTACGGCGTGCTGCTCTGCAACGCCCGCGCCATGGGTGAATTCGGCGCCGTCTCCGTTGTCTCCGGCCATATCCGCGGCCAGACAAACACGATGCCGCTGCAGGTGGAAATTCTCTACAACGAGTATAATTTCACCGGCGCCTTTGCCGTCGCGACACTGCTTGCACTGCTTGCCCTTGTGACTCTTGTTTTGAAAACGCTGCTCGAAATGCGATACAGCGCGGAAATCGCTGCCAGCCGGCGGCACTGAAGGATTGAGAATGGAAGTACGCGTTCAAAACATACGCAAGGAATTCGACCGGTTCCCGGCCCTGCACGACGTTTCGCTCGATATCCGCTCGGGCGAACTGATCGCGCTGCTCGGCCCTTCCGGTTCCGGCAAGACGACACTCCTTCGCCTGATCGCCGGCCTCGAAAGCCCGACCGAGGGGAAGGTTTTCTTCGGCGACGAGGATGCTTCGAAGAAGACGGTGCAGGAACGCAATATCGGTTTCGTGTTCCAGCACTATGCCTTGTTCCGCCACATGACGGTGCTCGACAACGTCGCCTTCGGCCTCAAGGTGCGTGACGGCGCCCGCCGTCCGCCGAAGGCCGAAATCCGCAAGAGGGCGCTCGAATTGCTGGATCTCGTGCAGCTCTCAGGCCTCGAAAAGCGCTATCCGGCCCAACTTTCCGGCGGCCAGCGTCAGCGCGTGGCGCTCGCCCGCGCCATGGCGGTCGAACCGAACGTGCTTTTGCTCGACGAGCCGTTCGGCGCGCTCGACGCCCAGGTGCGCAAGGATCTGCGCAAGTGGCTGCGGGAAATCCACGACCGCACTGGCCACACCACCGTCTTCGTCACCCACGATCAGGACGAAGCGATGGAGCTGGCAGACCGCGTCGTCGTCATGAGCCAGGGTGCGATCGAGCAGGTCGGCACGCCGGATGAGGTCTACGACCGTCCGAATTCGCCCTTCGTCTTCGGTTTCGTCGGCCAGTCGAACTGTTTGAACGTCAAGATCGTCGGCGGCGACATCCTGTTCGAGGGCCGGACGCTCGGCCTGAAGGCAGATGGCGAGCCGGATGGCGAGGCGCAGCTTTATTTCCGCCCGCACGATATCGAACTGCTGGACGCGAACCGCGGCGGAATCCCCGGCACGCTCGCCTCCAGCCGCCGCGTTGCGGGAACAAGGCATATCGAAATCGATATCGGCAAGGGGCACCAGCATATCGAGCTGGAAGTTCCGCCGTCGCAGACCGAAGTCCTCGACAGCAAGCACATCGCCTTCCGGCCGACGCGCTGGAAACTGTTCAGGAAGGGCTGACCCTCACTTCGTCATGCTCGGGCTTGTCCCGAGCATCTGCAACGGCTGACGTAGGGGATCGTTGGATCCTCGGCACAGCGCCGAGGATGACGGCTGCGGGCGGTGCGACCGCCCGCTCAGGCACATTCAATAGATTTCCGGCACGTACATCTCAGGCGGAACCGGTATGCGCGAATAGTCGTCGTGGCGCACGCGCGGCGGCAGGACGATATTGTCCTTCGGCACATCCGCGTAGGGGATATGCTGCAGAAGATGGGCGATCATGTTGAGGCGCGCCCGCTTCTTGTCGACGGCCTGGACCACCCACCATGGCGCTTCCGGAATATGGGTCCGGTCGAGCATCTCCTCCTTGGCCTTGGTGTATTCTTCCCAGTGCACGCGGCTTTCGAGATCCATCGGCGACAGCTTCCACTGCTTCAGCGGATCCTGGATACGCATGCGGAAGCGGAATTCCTGCTCCTCGTCGGTGATCGAGAACCAGTATTTGACGAGAATGATCCCTGAGCGAACAAGCATGCGCTCGAATTCCGGTACCGAGCGGAAGAATTCTTCCAGCTCGTCCTTGGTGCAGAAGCCCATGACGCGCTCGACGCCGGCACGGTTATACCAGCTGCGGTCGAACAGCACCATTTCGCCGGCTGACGGAAGATGCGGCGTATAGCGCTGGAAATACCACTGGTTCCGCTCGCGCTCGGTCGGCGCAGGAAGAGCGACGACGCGGCAGACGCGCGGATTGAGGCGCTGCGTGACGCGCTTGATCGCCCCGCCCTTGCCGGCGGAATCGCGGCCTTCGAACAGCACGACGACCTTGAGCTTCTTGTGCTGCACCCAGTCCTGCAGCTTCACCAGCTCATGCTGGAGGCGGAAGAGTTCGCGGAAATAGGTTTTCCGCTCCAACACGTCTTCGATGCCGCCTGGAAGGTTCTCGGCAACGAGGTCGTCAAGCCGGTCTTCCTCCATCTGCATTTCCAGTTCCTCGTCGAAACTGTCTGCAATCTCGTCCTTGATGCGGCGGAGCTGGTCGATTTCTTCCTGAGTCATGGTCCTGTCCCTTTGATCGGCGCCACATCAACAGGGTTTGACGACAGTAATGTGACAATCGCAGATGCGCGAGGCCGCAGGGCCGCGTTACCGAAAAGTTGTGTCATGCAAGCTTCATGGGCGGGACGTAGCCTTGGCTGCTTTTCCATGAAAGGACAAGGACATGGCTGATATCGCCCCCGATCACCCAATGCCTCAGTCCGGTAGCCATCCGCTGCACTCGTCGAGTGCGGGCAAATGGTTCATACCGGTCTTTCTGCTCATTCTTCTCGTCGGCCTCGGATACGTGGCCTATGCGCTCGGCCGCGACCTGACGGAAGCCGCCGCCGCCGTTCCGTGGATCCTGCTCGGACTGGCGCTGCTGATCGCGCTCGGTTTCGAGTTCGTCAACGGCTTCCACGACACGGCAAATGCCGTGGCGACCGTGATCTACACCCGTTCGATGCCCGCCGAACTGGCGGTCATCTGGTCCGGCTTCTTCAACTTCCTCGGCGTGCTGACTTCGTCGGGCGCTGTTGCCTTCGGTATCCTGGCGCTTCTGCCGGTCGAGCTCATCCTGCAGGTCGGCTCCGGCTCCGGTCTGGCGATGGTCTTCGCCCTGCTGATCGCCGCCATCGTCTGGAACCTCGGCACCTGGTATCTCGGCCTGCCGTCCTCAAGCTCGCACACGCTTGTCGGCTCGATCATCGGCGTCGGCCTTGCCAACCAGTTCCTGGCCCCGGCAGGCAGCGCCACCAGCGGTGTCGACTGGTCGCAGGCGACCAATATCGGCCTGTCGCTGCTGATCTCGCCGCTGATCGGCTTCGGCCTCTCGGCGATCCTGCTCGTCGTCATGAAGTTTCTCGTTCGCAAGAAAGAGCTTTACGAGGAGCCGAAGGGCAACCGGCCGCCGCCGCTCTGGATCCGCGCCATCCTGATCTTCACCTGCACCGGCGTCAGCTTCGCCCACGGGTCGAACGACGGTCAGAAGGGCATGGGTCTCATCATGCTGATCCTGATCGGCCTGGTGCCGACGGCCTTCGCGCTGAACCGCACGCCTGATGTCAACTACCTGGAAGCCTACAAGCAGGCCTCCGCACAGGTGGAAACGGCGCTCGGCAAATATGTGAAGCCCGGCGTCATCGTCACCGACTACAAGGCCGAGGTCAGCAATGCCGTGAAGACCAAGACCTGGACGGATGCGACGACCCCTGCCCTGCAGCAATATATCCACCAGACAAGCGCCGAAGTCGCCGCCTTCCCGACGCTGGAAGCGGTTCCGACCAATCTCGTCGGCAACGTGCGCAACGACATTTATCTGATCGGTGAAGCGCTGAAGCTGATCGACAAACAGAAGCTGCTGCCGATGGATGATGCCGACCTGCAGGCGGTGACCGGCTATCACAAGGCCGTCGACAATGCGACGAAGTTCATCCCGCTCTGGGTGAAGATCGCGGTCGCCATCGCACTCGGGCTCGGCACCATGGTCGGCTGGAAGCGCATCGTCGTCACCGTCGGCGAGAAGATCGGCAAGACGCACCTGACCTATGGACAGGGTGCCGCTGCCGAAGTCGTCGCCATGGTGACGATCGGCGCGGCCGATCATTTCGGTCTGCCGGTCTCGACGACACACGTTCTGTCGTCGGGCGTTGCCGGAACCATGGCGGCGAACGGCTCGGGCCTTCAGTGGTCGACCGTGCGCAACATGCTGATGGCCTGGGTGCTCACCCTGCCCGCCTCGATCGCCATCGCCTTCGTGCTCTTCGTCATCCTCCGTCAGGTCTTCTGAGACCTTGGCGGAAGGAAAATCGCGACAAATGCTGCGGCGCATGATAAGCGCGCCGCAACAACTTTTCAGGTACCCGCTCCTCCATGATCCGCATCGAAAATATCAGCAAGCAGAACAGCCACCGCATTCTCTACATCGAGGCGTCAGCCGCCCTGAACAAGGGCGAGAAGATCGGTCTCGTCGGCCCGAACGGCGCCGGCAAGACGACGCTGTTCCGGATGATCACCGGCGAGGAAATCCCCGACGAAGGGCAGATCTCTGTCGAAAAGGGCATGACCGTTGGTTATTTCAACCAGGATGTCGGCGAGATGTCCGGCCGCAGCGCCGTTGCCGAAGTTATGGAAGGTGCCGGCCCGGTCAGCGAAGTCGCTGCCGAGCTGCGCGATCTCGAGGCGGCGATGTCCGACCCCGACCGCATGGACGAGATGGATGCCATCATCGAGCGTTATGGCGAAGTGCAGGCTCGCTACGAGGAGCTTGACGGCTACGCGCTTGAAGGCCGTGCTCGCGAAGTGCTCGATGGCCTGAGCTTCACGCAGGAAATGATGGACGGCGATGTCGGCGCGCTTTCGGGCGGCTGGAAGATGCGCGTGGCGCTCGGCCGCATCCTCTTGATGCGCCCCGACGTGATGCTGCTCGACGAACCGTCGAACCATCTCGATCTCGAAAGCCTGATCTGGCTCGAGGACTTCCTGAAGAATTATGACGGCGCGCTGCTGATGACCTCGCACGACCGCGAATTCCTCAACCGCATCGTCACTAAGATCATCGAGATCGACGCCGGTTCGCTGAACACCTATTCCGGCGACTACGGTTTCTACGAGAACCAGCGGGCGCAGAACGAAAAGCAGCAGCTGGCGCAGTTCGAACGCCAGCAGGCGATGCTTGCCAAGGAAATCAAGTTCATCGAGCGCTTCAAGGCCCGCGCCTCGCATGCCGCACAGGTGCAGAGCCGCGTGAAGAAGCTCGACAAGATCGAACGCGTCGAGCCGCCGCGCCGCCGCCAGACCGTCGCCTTCGAATTCCTGCCGGCGCCGCGCTCGGGCGAAGATGTCATCAACATCAAGAACGTGCACAAGAAATACGGCAGCCGCAGCATCTATGAAGGCCTGGACTTCATGGTCCGCCGCAAGGAGCGCTGGTGCATCATGGGCGTCAACGGCGCCGGAAAATCAACGCTGCTGAAGCTGGTCACCGGCTCAACCGAACCGGATCAGGGCAGCGTGGCGCTCGGCGCCAGCGTCAAACTCGGCTATTTCGCCCAGCACGCCATGGATATCCTCGACGGCGAGCGCACGGTTCTCGAATGGCTTGAAGATTCCTTCCCGCTCGCGGGCCAGGCGCCGCTGCGCGCGCTCGCCGGCTGCTTCGGTTTCTCGGGCGACGATGTCGAGAAGAAGTGCCGCGTTCTCTCCGGCGGCGAAAAAGCGCGTCTGGTCATGGCCAAGATGCTGTTCGACCCGCCGAACCTCTTGGTTCTCGACGAGCCGACCAACCACCTCGACCTCGACACCAAGGAAATGCTGATCAAGGCGCTCGCCGATTACGAAGGCACCATGCTCTTCGTCTCGCACGACCGCCATTTCCTGGCAGCACTCTCCAATCGGGTGCTGGAACTGACGCCGGACGGCATCCACCAGTATAGCGGCGGCTATACCGAATATGTCGAGCGCACCGGCCAGGAAGCGCCGGGGCTGCGGAGCTAAGTCCGGACGCTGAGCGAGATCGTATGGTGGCGAAAATGTCCCCGATCGATCTCGCAAACCGCGAAAGAAGGGGCGTCGGTCAGCAGAGGCGCTGACCGGCTGCCAAGCACAAGCGGATTGGGCTCGCAAAGAGAACCACAGATATAGACCGGTGTTCTGCCAATTCTGCCAGAAATCGGCCGATGGACGTGGCCGCAGACTACCGCCAGCACACCCGAGCCCGCGTTTTCGAGAACCTCTGCAAACGCATCCGAATTTCGGCACATCACCGCGTCCAACGGCACGATACCCGTCTCGATGGGTGGTTGATGCATGAAGATGACGGACGGACGCCCTGGCTCCAGCGCGCGCTGCAGCCAATCGCAGTGCGGAGCTGCGTCTCCGTGGCTAGCCCCGGGCACGGTGACATCGAGCCCCAGGCATGTCAGACCTGCCAGATCACGGCTAAAATGCATCGGCTGGCTGGCGGCACAGAACTCCACCAATTCTTGATGCATCATGTCCCGGCAATCGCTGTTTCCGGGGATGACATGCACGGGGCAACTCATGGTCCGCAAAATAGCGCCGATCGTCTTGTAGCCCTCCTGCCAATCATCATCGACGAGATCCCCCGTGATGACGAGGAGATCTGGTCGCAGACCGTGGAGCCACTCGGCAACCTTGGCCAGCCGGTCGAGGCCTTCAGAACCCGGAGTCGCATGGATGTCGGATATCTGCGCCAAAAGCATCGAACTCTCCGATTACTCAAAATCGGAGAGTGCAACATGCGTCTCGGAGCTGCAACTGCAAGAGCAGCGAGCGGCCTCAGCTCGCCCGGTTGCCTGCCTCATCGAAGATATGCAGATGCTCTGCCGGGAAGGTCACGTTGACCTTCGGTCCTGCAGTCAGCGCTTCGCGGTTGAGCGTGAAGACCTTGAATGGCAGGCCGTGCAGCGACAGGTGCAGGATGATACCGAAGCCTGTGGGTTCGATGAGTTCGACATCGGCGCTCATGCCGGCGCCGCCTGAGGACATGACGACGTGTTCCGGGCGGATGCCGAGGGTGATCTTCGAGCCATTGGCAAGCGACAGCGGCGAAAGCAGCGGGACGACCGTGCCATCCTTCAGCTTTGCGCCACCATTCTCGTAGCTTGCCTCCAGGAAATTCATGCCGGGCGAGCCGATGAAGCCGGCGACGAAGAGATTGGCCGGGCGATCGTAGAGTTCGAGCGGGCTGCCGACCTGCTGGACGACGCCGCCATGCATGGCGACGATGCGGTCGGCGAGCGTCATTGCTTCGATCTGGTCATGGGTGACGTAGATCGAGGTCGCCTTCAGATCACCGTGCAGTTTCTTGATTTCAGCGCGCATCTGTTCGCGGAGGCGGGCGTCGAGGTTCGACAGCGGCTCGTCGAACAGGAAGGCCTTCGGCTGGCGGACGATGGCGCGGCCCATGGCGACGCGCTGGCGCTGGCCGCCAGAGAGAGCCTTCGGGCGGCGTTCCAGCAGCGGGTCGAGGCCGAGCTTCGAGGCGGCGGAGCCGACGGCGCTGGCAATCTTTTCCTTGGCCGTCTTCCTGAGCTTCAGGCTGTAGCTCATGTTGCCCGCGACATTCATGTGCGGATAGAGCGCGTAGGACTGGAACACCATGGCGATGTCGCGGTCCTTCGGATGCAGCTCGTTGACGCGGTTTCCGGCAATGCGGATCTCGCCGCCGGTAACCTCTTCCAGGCCGGCGATCATGCGCAACAGCGTGGACTTGCCGCAGCCGGACGGGCCGACGAGGACGACGAATTCGCCGTCCTTGATCTCGAGGTCGACGTCGTGCAGCACCTGCACATGGCCGTAAGCTTTCTTGACGTTCTTGATATCGATCGATGCCATGTGCCTAACCCTTGACCGCGCCGGCCGTCAGGCCCTGCACGAGATAACGTTGGATGAGCAGGAAGAAGAGGCCGGCCGGAATGAGCGCCATAACGCCCGCCGCCATCATCTGCCCGAAATCCACGGAGAATTTCGAGACGAAGGTGAGAAGCCCGACCGGGAAGGTCGCCGCGTCGTTGCCGTTGATCAGCATCAGCGCGAAGAGCAGCTCGCTCCAGGCCGCGGTGAAGACGAAGCCGAGCGTCGCCGCGATCCCCGGCAGCGTCAGCGGCAGGATGATCTGCCGGAACGCCGTGAACTGGGTGGCGCCGTCGATCATCGCCGCTTCTTCGAGATCCTTCGGAATGCCGTCGAAGAAGGACTGCATCAGGAAGGTGGCGAAGGGCACGTTGAAGGCGGTGTAGACGATGACGAGACCCGTCAGGCTGTTGGTCAGATGCAGCGGCGTCAGGATCTTGAAGATCGGTGCGACCAGCATGACGAGCGGGAACATCTGGGTCAAAAGCATCAGCGCCACGATCCAGTATTTGGCGCGGAAATTGAAGCGCGATAGGGCATAGCCCGACAGCGAGGCGCAGATCGTCACGGTGATCGCCGTCGAACCCGAGACGATCAGGCTGT
The DNA here is from genome assembly GCA_900465675.1 of Hyphomicrobiales bacterium. Classification (GTDB taxonomy): domain Bacteria; phylum Pseudomonadota; class Alphaproteobacteria; order Rhizobiales; family Rhizobiaceae; genus Rhizobium. The sequence goes on from UBJR01000005.1 coordinate 129,119, forward strand.
TCTTGAAGAAGGTCGGGAAGGCACTGTGCTGCAACACGAAGGAATAGTGCTCCCAGGTCGTGCGCGATGGCCACATGCGCACGCCTTCCGAATAGAGAAGATCGTTCGGCGTGACAGAGACCTTCAGCAGCCAGTAGAGCGGGAACAGCGCGAAGGCGATGTAGCAGAGGATCGCCAGACGATGCGCGACGGTGGGGATGATGGATCGCTTCATGGTCTCAATCCTTGTTCAGCAGCGTCTGCCGCAGCAGGATGATCAGCATAGAATAGGCAAGCAGCAGGGCCAGCAGCACCAGCGCGATCGCCGAGGCATAGCCGAAATCCAGTCGCTTGAAGGCCTGGGTGAAGATGTAGCTGGCGACGATCTGCGTGCGATCGGCCGGGCCGCCGCCGGTCATGACGACGATCAGATCGGCGAAATTGGAGATCCAGACTGTGCGGAGAAGCACGGTAATGGCGATGGTCGGCGCCAGGAACGGCAGGGTGATCGAGCCGAAGCGCTGGAACCAGCCGGCTCCGTCGATGGAAGCCGCCTCGTAAAGATCGCGCGGGATCGCCTGCAGGGCAGCAAGCAGCGTGATCGCAAAGAACGGAATGCCCCACCAGACATTGGCGATGATCGGGCCCCACATCGCATATTGCGGATCGGAGAGGATATTGCCCGGCTCGCTCATAAGACCCATTGCGTAAAGCCAATGCGGGATCGGGCCGATGACAGGATTGAAGAGCCACGCCCAGTTGAGGCCGGCTAGGAAGGACGGCACTGCCCAGGGCAGGAAGACCAGCGCCTGGACGATGCCCCTGCCCCAGAACGGTTTGTCGAGCAGCAGCGCCAGGATGAGGCCGAAGGCAAATTGCAGGATGACGGAAGCCCCGGTCCACCACAGGGTATTCTTCAGCGCGCCGTAGAAGGCGGCATCCTTGGAGAGTTCGCGGAAATGCTCGATGCCGATGAAGCCGCCCGAGAACGGGTTCAGCAGCTGGATATCGCGAAACGCATAGGAGATGCCGATCACGAGCGGCACCATCATGACCCCGATAATGAGGATCAGCGAAGGCGCGCTGTAAAGATATGGCTCGGAGGCATCGGCGAGACGCTTCAGCCACGGCCTGCGGTCGCGGCGCCTGTGCGTATCGGCGGTCATGGTCATCGGTGGTCGGCTTTCCGTGTGTTTATACCATTGACCTGCGGCATGCGCGGCCCCCTCATCCGGCCCGAATGGGCCACCTTCTCCCCCCCTTCGATAAACTCAGGAGGGAGAAGGGAACGAGAGGTCACCGCATACTTCCCTTCTCCCCAGCGGGGAGAAGGTGCCGGCAGGCGGATGAGGGGCTCCGGGTAAGGAGCCCGCCTTTACTTACTTCTTCGCCAGGAACTTCTGCTGAGCCTTGGTCAGGTAATCAGCCCACTGGTCAGCCAGATCCTTCGGCGAGATATCGCCGAGGAGGGCCTGCTGCGAGGTCTTGATCGCCAGCGAATCCTTGAAGAAGGCGAATTCTTCGAGGTAAGTCGGCATCACCGTCGGGACAGTATCCTTGTCGGCGAGTTCCTGGAACCAGCCCTTGAACTGATCACCGGCGTAGAACGGATCCTTTTCGGCTGCCGTATAGGCCGGCAGAGCGCCGATCTTCTTGTTCCACTCGATGTTGCCGTCAGGGCTTTCGAGAGTTTCGATCAGCTTCCAGGAAAGGTCCTTGTTCTGGCTCGTCGTGAACATCGACCAGCCGGCATAGCCGATGGTCGGGAACGACTTGCCATCGGGGCCCTTCGGCAGCGGCATGACGCCGAAGTCTTCGGCCTTCATGCGCTCGGCAATGGCGATCAGAGCGTCCGGATCCTGATCGAGGAATGCGCAGGTGCCGGAGTAGAAGCCGGCGACGACTTCGTTGAAGCCCCAGTTGACGCTATCCTTCGGCGCGTAGCCCTTCTTGTAGAGATCGACCATCCATTCCAGACCCTTTGCCCAGCCTTCGCTGTTCATGGTCGAGGTGCCGTCGTCGTTGAAATACTTGTTGGATCCGGCCATCGAAGCGGCGAAGATCATCCAGCCGTTCAGACCGCCCGGGCCGCCGCGCATGCAGTAGCCGTACCTGCCCGAAATCTTGGAGACGGCTTCGGAAGCCTTGGTGAACTCCTCCATCGTCTTCGGCGGTTCTTTCACACCAGCTTCGGCAAGCAGCTTCTTGTTATAGAACATGGCGCGCAGATAGAAGCCGTAGGGCAGCATGTATGCGGTCTTCTTGACGTCGCGGCCGAGCTCGAGCGCGCGCGGGGTCAGGTCCTTTGTGTGCTCCCACTTGGCGAGATAGGGCTCGAGGCTTTCGAGCATGCCGTTATTGCCATAGAGCGACAGCCAGGTATCCGGCATTTCCATGACGTCAGGCGTATCGCCTGCCGATACCATAGTCGCGAATTTCTGGAAGGCTTCGTTCCAGGGCAGCGAGATGATCTCGACCTTGGTGCCCGGATTGGCGGCTTCGAACTTGCCGACGATCGACTTCAGCGTTTCGGTACGTTCCGGGCTGGTGATGACCTCGACGAGTTTCAGCGTCGTGTCGGCGAAGGCCGTTCCTGCCATCATGGTGGCGAAGAGCGTTGCGGTTATCAGTCTTTTCATGCTCAGTTCCCCTTTTGTTGAAGGTGTTTCTCTCACTATTGTCGTCACGAAGCGGCGGCGAGCGCCTCTTCGATGTCTCTCCACAGCGCCTCGGTCCCTTCGAGGCCGACATGGAGACGTACGGACCGCGCATGAATGCCAAAGGTATGCGCGGAGTTCGGTTGCGCTTTCTGCTGAAGCACCACCTCGCCCGGTACGATCAGGCTTTCGTGTCCACCCCAGCTCACGCCCAGTTTGAAGAGCTTGAGGTGATCGGCGAAGGCGCGGATATCGACGCCTTCGCGGAAGATGAAGGAGAACAGGCCCGACGTGCCGTTGAGGCCAGCCGGCAGGCGGTTCGCGAGGCCCGGATGGCAGACCTGCTCGACAACGTCGAGCGCCTGCAGCCGCTGAGCAATGGTCATCGCCGCAGTCTCGTGCGCTTTCATGCGGATCGGCAGCGTGCGCAACCCGCGGATCAACAGCCAGGCATCGAAGGGCGACAGCTTGCCGCCGAGATAGGGATAGGCCTCAGCCTTGATGCGGGCGATCATGTCCTTGGAGCCCGCGACGACACCGGCGACCACGTCGCTGTGACCGCCGAGATATTTCGAGGCCGAATGGATGACGAGATCGACACCCAGGGTGATCGGCCGCTGGAAGATCGGGCTTGCCCAGCTGTTGTCGATCATGGTGACGACGCCGTGCTTTTTCGCAAGCGCCGCCAGCGCGCCGACATCATGGGCTTCCATCACCCAGCTGGTCGGGCTTTCCATGTAGAAGACCTTGGCGCCCGGGAGCGCCTTGGCGACTTCTTCCTCGTCGCGGCCATCGACATAGGTCACCTCGACCTTCATCCGCTTCAAGATGGTGCCGAACAGGCGGAAGGCATCGGGATAGACATGCTTGACGGCGACGATGCGGTCGCCCGGCTCGACGAAGGAGAGCACCGCCGACGAGATCGCCGCCATGCCGCTTGCAAAACCGAGCGCATCTTCTGCGCCCTCGAGCTTTGCCAGCATCTCCTCGAACATGCGCACTGTCGGGTTCAAGCCGCGCGTATAGATCGGCCGCACCTTCTCGCCGCGATAGGAGGCGATCATGTCGTCGTAATCGGAGAAGGTGAAAAGCGATGTCTGAAAAATCGGCGGCACCACTGCTTCGGCAAAATTGCCGTCGTCATGGGCGGTGATCAGCGAAGCGAGTTCGATCGGATCGAGCGAGTTGCTCATTTGGACATTTCCTTGATGTCTTCCTCGACAACGTCGAGAATCTTCAGTGTTTCCTCGCGCGCCGCCTGGGGGTCCTGTGCGGCGATCGCGTTGAAAAGCGTGCGGTGGAACGGAAAGGACCGGCGGGCGAAGTCCTGCCGGTCGAATGGATGGGTCCAGAAACGGACGAAGGTCTCGCGCATCTGCTCCAGAAGCTGGCCGAACATCGGATTATGCGTCGCGTCATAGACCGCCATGTGGAATGCCAGATCCTCCGGACCCGACGTGCCCTTGGCGATATGGACGCGCTCCATCTCGTTCAGTTTCTCTTCGATATTCACGAGGTCACTGGCCGTGCGCTTGCGGGCCGCCACCATCGCCGCCTCGCATTCGATGCCGCGGCGAACCTCCAGCGTCTGCAGCAGCGCATCGCGCAGATTGGCGCCCTCGAAGGAGAGCGGAACATGAATGGTCGCCTTCGAAACCGGTTTCAGCAGGTAGGTACCGCTGCCCTTGCGGGTTTCGATGACGCCGAGCGCCTGGAAGTGGCGGATGGCTTCGCGGATGGTGGAACGGCCAACGGCCAGGGCAGACATAAGCTCGCGCTCGGCCGGCAGGCGGTCGCCCGCCTTCAGCTTCGCATCCTCGACATAATGCGCCAGCGCCTCAGTCACCTGACGCGCACGGTCGATCGCCGGAAGCGGCCGGATCACCGGCCTGTCGCTCACATTTGCCTTCATGGTTCCCCATTTTTCTTGTCAGGCAGTCGACCTTAAATTGGTCTGACATCTTAGCATTTCCCAAGAAACTTTCGCCGTCAAGGGCAGAAGCTGTTCGCCATGATGTCTGTTGAGAAATTGACCGCAGCCGGAAATCCACCGCATAGCCAGAAGCAAATTATGCAAATGATTTTATTTGATTTTTTCCGATGAACTTTTCCACAGGGGATGGCATCGGCTTGCGAGCGAGGCAGGTTGCCGGGCAACTGCGCCGCTTGTGAGCGCCTCAAAACCGAGACCTCATAGATCGGAAGCGCCAGAAAAGCGGGCGGACCATTGGCCCGCCCGCATCATGCTTAGTACTGGGCGACACCGCCATCGACGTCGAGTTGGACGCCGGTGATGAACGCGCTGTCGTCGGATGCGAGGAACACGGCCGTCTTGCCCATATCGTCGGGCGTGCCCATGCGACCGAGCGGGATCGTCGCGGTGATTCCCTCGTAAGCCTCGGCCGGGATCAACCCCGAAAGACCAGGCGTCACGGTATGACCCGGGCTCAAGACGTTGATGCGGAAACCGCGCTCCTTCGTGTCGATGATCCAGCCGCGAACGAGACTGCGGATGGCCGCCTTGGTCGAAGAATAGACCGACATGTTCGGGATGCCCTTCGATGCCGCAATGGATCCCGTCAGGATTACGGACGCACCGTCGCGCAAGACCGGCAAGGCCTTCTGGAAAGCGAAGAGAAGACCGCGCACGTTGGTATTGTAGGTCTTGTCGAAATGCTCTTCGGTGATGTCGCCGAACTTCATGAACTCGTAGAAGCCGGCATTGAGGACGAGAGTGTCGATCTGGCCGCTATTCTTCTTCACGATCTCGTAGAGCTTATCGAGATCGCCGAGCTTCGACGCGTCGGCTTGCACCGCGATGGCGCCGTGGCCAATCACCGCGACAGCCTTGTCCAGTTCGCTTTGACGGCGGCCGGTGATGTAGACAAGTGCACCTTCCGCAGCGAACTGCTTTGCGATGCCCAGCCCGATGCCGGCGCTGCCGCCGGTCACAACGGCAACCTTGCCATCCAACTTCTTGCTCATGGAATTATCCTTCGAATTGATCTGCTGGACCCGCGCTTGCCGACTGTTCAGTCTTTCACGCGGGATGGCACCCGGCGGGTGCCTGCCAATCAGATAAATTCAGCAAAAGCTGCGTTGTAGACGCCAAACTCGACTATAGATTATTCCATAATGGAATGCGCCTGAACTCTCTGCACCTTCGCAGGACGATCTCTCAATACGCCAAAAGGCGCGCGCCGTCGCCGGGCACGCGCCTTGTGTTCTTTGATTGCAAACCGTCAGTCAAGGACGATCCTGACTAGGAAAGACCGGCCCGATCTGCTTTCGAAGCAATCATGTCGCAGGAACCAATGCCGTGACTTTCTCGATCGCGCGTTTGACCGCAGGACGGGCATCAATCTCGCCGTACCAGCGCGCGATGTTTGGTGTCCTCTCGAAGTCAATGCCTGCAAATTCGCGGCGCCATAGCCATCCGAAATGCACGATGTCGGCGATCGTGAACTGGTCTCCGGCAACAAATTTGCGCTCGTGAAGCACGCCTTCGAGCACGGCGAGGACGCGTTCAGCCTCTGTCTGGAACCTTGCGATCGCCAATGGGATCTGCTCGGCGGCTTGCCGCTTGAAGAAGCCGAGTTGCCCAAAGGCTGGGCCAATTCCGGTCAGATGAAAGAAAATCTGTTCGAAGACACGGGCGCGGCCTGCGCCATCGCCCGGAAGCAGCCTTCCCGTCTTTTCAGCAAGATAGACGAGGATCGCCCCGGATTCACTGACGGTGATGGGCTCCCCATCGGGGCCATCGCTATCGATCAACAGAGGAACCTTGCCATTGGGGTTGATGGCCAGGTAGTCCGGCAGTTTCTGCTCGCCCTTGCGGACGTTGATAGGCTTGAGCTCATAAGCAAGCCCGAGCTCTTCAAGGGCGATAGGCACGCGAACACTGTTGGGCGTCGCAAAGGCATAGACTTCGATCATCGTGGTTTCCACTCTGGAGAATTGATGGGGATGCTGCCGCATCGAGCACCGCGCATTATTTGCGCGCGTGGACTTGACGGGGGAAGCCGCGATGGAGACATATGCATCATTCCAAGGAGGAATGGCCCATGAACCGGCTCGCTGCCATGGACGCCTTTGTGCGCGTCGTCGATACCGGATCATTCACCGGTGCCGCGCGGCAGTTGCGTGTCGGGCAGCCGGCAATTTCCAAAATGATCGCTCAACTGGAAGAACGCGTCGGCACCAGGCTGCTGTTGCGGACGACGCAAGGCCTGATGCCCACGGAGGCGGGCGAGAATTTTTATGAACACGCCAAGCGCGCTGTCGAAGAGGCCGACGAGGCCGAGGCCAAGGCGCGGGGCTCAGGTGCCGCTCTCAACGGCCGGCTGCGGATCAGCGGCGCGGTGACATTCATGCGGCTCCACGTGGTTCCCCACTTGCCAAAATTCCTGGCCATGCACCCCGATCTCGATATCGAAGTATTCATGGACGATCGCAACGTCGATCTTGTCGAAGCCGGTATCGACATCGCTCTGCGAATGGGAGATCTGCAGGATTCATCGCTGACCGCCCGCAAGGTCGGACAGAGCCCGCGCGTCGTGGTCGCCTCACCGGAGTATTTTGAAAGCCACGGTGAGCCCACCTCTCCTGCGGAACTGGGGGCACATCAAGCCGTCGTCTACGATCTGCGCAGCGGCGGCACTGTCTGGAACTTCAGCCAGGGGCCGGTTCAAAGCGCCGTGACCATCAAGGAGCGCATCCGGTTGACCGCAGCCGAGGGTGTTCGCGAAGCGGTCTTTGCCGGAATGGGACTGGCCGTCGCCTCTGAATGGATGTTCGCGCCCGAACTGGCCTCCGGCAAGGTCCGGCGCGTCCTCCAGGACTGGGATCTTCCGCCCATCGATCTCTGGGCGGTCTTCCCGAGCGGACGCACGGCGAGTAGCAAAGCGAGAACCTTCGCCGACTTTATCAGGAGCGAACTCGCTTCCGAATTCAGCACCGATGACGACGGCGGAGCGGATTGACGATGCCTGCGCCGAGCTCCATGCGGTAGCCTAGGCCAAGGCGCATTGCCGTCATTGAGGCGCGAGACCCAATGGCTCCCAGCGCAGCCCTTGCCGCCGCTCATTGACGAGCTGCGCCGGTCTCATCATATTGCAGCGATGGCGAAGCTGTCGAACCGCGAAAAAATTCTGAGGGAAGGCCTTAAGGTCGTCGACGAGGTCGGCTTCTCGTCCGCCTCGGTGCGCAGCATTGTCAGCGCAGCTGGCGTGCCCCTGGGCTCCTTCACCAATCATTTCGTTTCCAAGGAAGCGTTCGGGCTCGAGATCGTCGAGCTCTATTTCGCCAACAGCCAGAATGTCGTGCTCGATACGCTGCGCAACGATGCGAAGCCGCCATTGATGCGGCTTCGGGAATACATTGCCGGCAGCCGTTCGAAGGGAAGCTGCGGCGGCCCTCTCGGGGGCCTGCTCGGCAACTTCATTGCCGAAACCGGCGTGGCTGGCGATGCCATACGTCAGCGCGTCAACGAGATCGTCGCTGGCCTCACCGATGCAGTCGCCTATTGCATCGAGGCGGCCGTCAAGGCCGGAGAAGTGGCCCCGGATATCGATTGCCGGCAGGTCGCCGGGTTCATCGTCTCCTCGCATCAGGGAGCGGTGCTGCTTAGCAAATCTCAGCGCAGCCCGGAGCCGATCGAACGGCTTGAAACGGTGCTCTTCTCGATCGTGCTGCGCCCGCTCCACTGACCATCTCCGCACAGAAGCATAGTGTACGATCGTACATTTTTGTTGACACCCATAAATGTACGTACGTACATATTATTCACCTTGCGCGATTTCCGCCGAGGCTTGAAAGGGTTTTCCAATGTCTGCTCCTGTTGTTTTGATCACCGGTGCGCTTACCGGTATAGGCCGCGCGACGGCGATTGCTTTTGGCCGCGATGGCGCCCGCCTTGTGGTTTCCGGCCGCCGCGACGAACTGGGCCGCGAGCTTGTCGAGCAACTCCGCGCCATGGGCGCCGAGGCCGAATTTGTTCGTGCCGATGTCCGCCATGACCAAGAAGTCGAGTCGCTCATCGACCAGACAGTGGCCCGCTTCGGCCGTCTCGACGTCGCCGTCAACAATGCCGGCACCGAAGGTGCGTTCGGGCCGGTAACGGCGCAGACTGCCGAAACTTACGCGGCGACCTTCGACACCAATGTGCTGGGCACCCTGCTCAGCATGAAGCATGAGTTGCGTGTGATGAAGGAGCAGGGAACCGGCAGCATCATCAACGTGTCCTCTGTGCTGGGCAAGGTTGGAACACCGAACGGATCCGTCTATGTCGCCAGCAAGCACGCGGTGGAAGGGCTGACGAAATCGGCGGCCCTCGAGGTCGCAACCACGGCCATTCGCGTCAATGCCGTGGCACCCGGCCCTATCCAGACCGGCTTCCTTGACCGCTTGACGGGCGGATCGGATGACCGTCTCGATTACCTGAAGTCATATGTGCCGATGCGCCGTCTCGGCCATTCGGAAGAAGTGGCGGCGGCGATTGTCTTCCTGGCGTCGCCGCAGGCCTCTTTCCTGACCGGCCACTCGCTTGCCGTCGATGGCGGCAAGCTTGCGGGCTGATGCTCAGCGCGCTCTTCAGTAGCTGGAGAAGGGCGGCAGCATCCTCGCCGCTCTTCTCGTCACTTGCCGACCCCTTGGCTCAGGCCACGGACGAATTGTCGTGAGAACACTACGTAGAGAACGACGAGAGGCAGAATCCCGAGTGTGAGTGCAGCAAGCAGTGCCGGATAGTCGCTGAGAAATTGCCCGACGAACTGCTGGACGCCAAGCGTCACTGTCTGGTTGCTGCGGCCGGGCGACAGGATCAGCGGGAACCAGAGGTCGTTCCAGACGGGCAGCATCGTCAGCGTGGCAACAGCTGCAAGGCCGGGCTTCACCACCGGCAGGACGATCAGGAATGTCCGGAATTCCCCTGCCCCGTCCATGCGTGCCGCTTCCTTTATCTCGGTCGGCACCGTGCGGAAATACGCCATCATCAGCGTCACCGCGATCGGCACGCTCATTGCGGTATAGACCAGGACCAGTGCCGTCAGCGTATCGACCAGCCGCCATGCGATCATGATCTCGAGGATCGGAACGGTGCCGAGGCGGATCGGCAGCATGATGCCGACCACGAAAAGCCCGGCGATCACGGGCGTGATCTTCAGGCGGTATTCCACCAGGCCGTAGGCAGCCAGCGCCGAAAAAACCACCGTCAGTACGATCGTCGAGACGGTGACGACAAGGCTGTTACGGTAGTTCAAGAAAAAATTGCCGCGGGTGAAGACCCGGATATAGCCGTCGACGCTGAAAGTCTTGACGGTCGGCAGATCGAAGGGGCCGCCAAAGATCGCCGGTGTCGTCTTGAAGGAATTCAGGATGACGATGAAGATCGGGCCGAGGGCCAGGAGCACGAAGAAGATCAGCAATCCGTGGACGACGATGCGATCGAGCACCATGCGCTGGCGGCTGGAGCCGTAGAAGCTGGCACTGAGTTTGGCTGACGATGACATCTCTGCTGTTCCTCAGACTTGGTGCGCTTGCAGCCGTCGCTGGACCAGCCAGAAATAGGCGGCAGTGACGAGAAGAATGATGACGAAGATCACCGTTGCGACGGTCGCTCCGAGATCCAGATCGGCCACCTGGCCACTGGACCCGAAAAAGGTGCGGTAGAACAGCGTCCCGAGAATATCCGTGCTGTAGTTCGGGCCTGGTGCTGCGCCATTCAGCGCGAAGACCAGATCAAAGCCGTTGAAAGTCCAGATATAGGTGAGGATGACGATCAGACCGAATTGCGGCGCAATCAGCGGGAACTTGATCGCCCAGAAGATTCGCCAGTTTCCGGCACCATCGATCCGCGCCGCCTCGACGACATCCTCCGGAACAGCAAGCAGCGCGCTGTAGAGGAACAGCATCGGAATGCCGACATATTGCCAGACCGACATCAGAGAGATCGTCGGCAGTGCCGTCAGTTCGTTGCCGAGTAGCGGAAAGCCGACCAGTCCCCAAAGCGGATTGATGATCAGGCGCCAGATGAAGCCGACGATGACGACGGAGAGCGTCGCGGGGATAAAGAGCAGCGTGCGGTAGACGCCTTCGGAACGGTTCAGCAGACCGGAGGTGAGCAAACCCGCCATCAAAAGGCCGATCGGCACTTCGACCACCAGATGGATGATGAAATATTCGAAATTGTTCAGCAGCGCGTTCCAGAAACGCGCGCTCGTGACCGGATGGGTGAAGAGGTAATAATAGTTTTCCAGCCCGACGAAGACGCGCCCGGCCTGACCATCCGTATCGAAGAAGCTCATGACGATCGAGGCGATGAGCGGCAGGACGGCGAAAGCGAGATAGATTGCGAGCGCTGGCAGCACAAAAAGGAAAAGGCTCCAGCGAGCCGTCGCAGGACGTGTCACCCGGTATCTCCGTAGTCTGGTCGCCAGCTGATGCCGGCGGGCATCGGGAGCCTCGCGCACCGGTGTGGTGCGCGGGGCGCTCTTGTTACTTTTTCTGCGGTGCGTACCAGGATGCAAGACCGGCCTGGAGTTCTGCAGTCGCCTTTTCAGGGGTGACATCGTCTCCGATCATCATCGTCTGCAGCACGCGCCAGATTTCGTCGTCGAGCGGCGGATTGCCGGCGCTCAGCCGGTCCAGCGCCAGGCGCGGCGTCAGTTTGGCGTCCTTCTTCAGGTCGGCGAATTTCTGCGCCAGCGCGTTGTTATAGGTTACCGGCGTGCTGCTCATGGCGAAGAAGCCTGGGGCGGCATTGACGTAAAGTTCCTGGAATTCCGGAGATGCCAGCCAGGTGAGGAAGGTCTTTGCGGCATCCTTGTTCCTGCTTGCGGCATTGATGCCGATCGCCATGTCAGGCATTTCCTGCAGGTAGCGCTGACCGCCCTCCTTGGCAGCCGGCGGACCGAAGACACCGACGTTGAGACCCGTTGAGGTCACCTGATTGATATCCCAGGAACCGTCCGGCAGGATTGCCGCGCGGCCGATGGTGAAAAGCTGGGTCATGTCGGCATATTGCAGGCTTGCCTGCCCATTAGGCAGGAACGGCTTCCAGGCTGCGAAGGCTTTGAAGGCCTCGACGAATTCCGGATCCGTGAGCTTCTTGGTGCCGTCGATCAGGCCCTGGCGGCCCTCTTCGCCGTTCCAGTAGGACGGACCGATGTTGTAAAGACCGTTATAGGCGAGCTGCCAGGATTCTGCCGACCCATAGGCAAGCGGCTCGTATTTGCCGCTATCCTTGATCTTTTGCAGTACCTTGACGAACTCGTCAGCAGTCTTCGGAACTTCGAGCCCGAGCTCCTTGAAGATATCGACATTGTAATAGAAGCCAGCGAGCACGGCGGCGATCGGCAAGCAATAGGGCGTGCCTTTGGCGTCGGTCCAGGCGGCCTTCGACGTGTCGTCGAAATTCTTGATGGCGCCAAAGTCCGCCAGGGAGTCAAAATACTTGCGGCTGATCCACTCGCGATTGACGTCGAAGGGGCGGCAGGTCAGGAGATCAGGTCCCGCGCCAGCTTCAATTTGGGATTGCATCGCTGCATTATACTCATTGGTATTGACCGGAGAGAACTCCACCTTGATGCCGGGATTCTTGGCTTCGAAGGCCGGAATGATCTTGTCCTGCCACACTGCGATATCTTCGGTCCGCCAGCTTCCGAGCTTGATGGTGACATCTTCGGCGAAAGCGCTGCCGGCAGCGACCATCGCAACCAGTGAGACAACGGCACCGTTCAGCAATGCGTGCTTTGAAAGCATTTCATAATCTCCCATTCTTGTGACTCAAAACTGCTCCCATGCCGGTTCTTTTAATCTCAGTCCGGCGATTGTTGAGGCGACGATACCTCTCAATACCAGTTGTGACAAGTTATATTTTTTGTTTCCCATTTTTGTCTTATGTGGTATTCGATTGAAAGGAATAAGGACTGTTGCCACAGAGCTTGGAGGGGTGGAAATGATCGGCGTCGGGTTGCTGGGATCGGGTTTCATTGGCGAATGCTATGCCGATGCACTGCTTGACGTCCGCAATGCGGAGTTGCGCAGCTGCTATTCTCGCAGCGGCAAGCGGGCCGAGGAATTTGCGGCCAAGTGGCGGATCAAGACCCATGCCACGATGGATGCCCTTTGCGCCGACCCTTCCGTTGATCTTGTCATCATCGCCCTCCCGAACGAGGTGCATCTCGAGGCGACAAGAATTGCCGCAAAACACAAGAAGGCCGTGGTCTGCACCAAGCCGCTTGCCCGCACCGAAGCCGAGGCCGCAGAGATGCTCAAGCTGGTAACCGAGGCAGGCGTCTGGCACGGATATGCAGAGAGTTCGGTCTTCTCCCCGAACACAGCCAAGGCTTACGAAATGCTGAAGGCCGGCGGCATCGGCAAGCTGCTGACGATGCGTGCTCGCGAGGCCCATTCGGGTCCGCATGCGCCGCACTTCTGGGATGCGGAGACGGCGGGCGGGGGCGCTTTGCTTGACATGGGCTGCCACACCGTAGAATCAGCACGGCATTTCTTCGGAAAGGACAATCCCGTGACCGAGGTGATGGCCTGGGGTTCGACGATGGTGCATGGCGACAAGACGACCGGTGAGGATGCCGCGATCGCACTTCTGAAATTTGCCGGTGGCGAGCTGGCGACCATCGAATCTTCCTGGATCGAAAAGGGCGGCATGCAGCTGCGTCATGAGCTCGTCGGCTCCGAGGGGCGCATCGTCACCGACAGTTCTGTCGGTCCCGTCTGGGGCTTCGTCGGCAAGCCTGTCGGCTATACTGTCGAGAAGGCGGATGCCGAGACCGGCTGGGTGTATCCCGTACCGGAAGAGACGCGCGCCTATGGCTTCTCGCAGCAGATGCGCCATTTCGTCGATTGCTTCGCAGCCGGCAAGGCTCCGTCCGAAACCTACGAAGACGGGGTTATCGTCAACAGGATCATCGATGCATGCTACCGGTCCATGAAAACCAGGCAGTGGGAAAAGGTAGCGGTGAACTGATGATCGGAAATGAAGGCCAGCCGGGACCTTTGCAGTCGGATTCTCCCGAGCCCCTGTGGCAGCAGGCCGCAAAGGCGATCATGAAAGAGATTGCAGCCGGCAAGCTGGCGTCGGGAAACCGTCTGCCGCCGGAACGCGATTTGCTGACCCGGCTATCGATCAGTCGCGTAACGCTGCGCCGCGCGCTGCAGAGCCTGGTGACTGACGGCGTGCTGGTGTCTTCGCACGGCCGTGGCTGGTACGTGGCAACGGAAGCGCATCAGGAATTTCCCCAGACGCTTGAATCCTTCAGCGAAACCGCTGCCCGCCTCGGCCTCGCGCCATCCTCGGACGTGCTGCGTGCCGAAGGGGCGCCCGCAAGCCTCGATGAGGCAGAAGAGCTCGGCATTGCGCCCGGCGCGCCGGTCTTTCATCTCGACCGCATACGTCGGCTGGATGGCGTGCCGGTTGCCGTCGATACGTCGTTCTTCCCGATGATCCGCGGGCTCGATATGTCGGGTGTCGATTTCAAGACGGCTTCGCTTTTCAAGCTGCTGACCGGTGCCGGCTTTGACCTGGCGCGCGCCGAATCGACGATCGAGGCGCACGCCGCAGACAAGACGCTTGCCCGCCATCTCGGCATCGAGCAGGGCATGCCGATCCTCGCCATGCGCCAGCTTGTCGAAGACAGCAGCGGGCGGCCGGTCATGGCATCGACGATCCGCTACGCAGGCGACCGCTACCGCCTGCGGACATCTTTTTCACGCACTGCGAAGACCGGCGGGTGACGCCGTCCGTCCATCCGGCACGCGCTGGCCAAAGCCGCGGCCGCACATCATTTCAGGACCAAGGAGAAGACCGCAATGGTCAAAGGTTATATTTCGCTGGCTGACGCGCGCGCCTCCCAGGCCAATGCGCTGGAAACCGCGATTGCTGCAATTGGCAGCGAAGTTCGCAATGCTTCCAGCGCGCTGAAAGGCGCGGGCCCGATCTTCATGGGTATCGGCGCAAGCTTTGCAGCGAGTTCGGCTGCCGTCTGGGCCTTGCGGTCCCGCGGTGTGCATTCGTGGCGCCTCAATGGCGGCGAATATCCGATCCCCTTCCCCGCATCCAGCCATCCGGTGATCGCCGTCTCGCAAAGCGGCAAGAGCACCGAGACGCTTGCCGTGCTGAACTCGATCGAGCGCAGCCTGCGCATATCGGTGGTCAACGCCAAGGATTCCCCCGTCGCGGCCGCCTCGTCGGCCAATATTTCGCTCGGCGCAATCCCAGACAGCTACGCATCGACGATTGGCTATACGGCAACGATCGCAGCTCTTGGCATGATCGCCGAGGCCTGGGATGGCGGCGCAATCGATACGTCCTGGTCTGATCTCCCCACTGCCTTCCGCACCGTCGAGCAGAAGCTCAAGACGCAGACCGGCGAGATTCTCGCACGCATGACGGACGCGGTATATGTCGATTGCGCCGGGATTGCCCCTTCAGCCGGTTCGGCTGAAGTCGGCGCGCTGCTGCTACGCGAGATCGCCCGCATCCCTTCGACCGGCATGTCGACCAGGCAATATCTGCATGGCGCGATGGAATCGGCCGGCAAGGGCGTGCATATTCTCTTTGGCGACGAGCGGGAGGCGGAATTGGCATCGACCCTGGCAAAAGCCGGTCATCACACGATCCTTGCCGGCCCCGTGCAAGCCGCAGCCAGCGATTGGCTGACCTATATACCGCTACCGCGCGTCAGCATCACCCAGCGGCCAATCCTCGAGGCCGTCATCATGCAGACCATTGCGGTTGAAACCGCGCTTGCCCGCGGGCTCGATCCCGATGCCTTCGTCTTCCACCACAACGACACCAAGGTAGCCTGACGATGGATAGCAGTGAATGTCTTGTGGCGCTTGATGTCGGTGGGACGAAGACGCATCTGGTCGTGGAAACGCTGGCCGGTGCGCGTATTCTGGACACGGTCATCTCCAGTCAGGATTGGGACGCGGAGCCCGCGTCTCACGGCGCCGATTGGCTGGCTTCGCGCCTGCGCGCCACCCTGCCCGCTGGTCTTTCGATCGCCTCCATTGCCTTCGGTGCGCAGGGAATCAACAATCCCTCGATCGGGCGGGATCTTGAAGCGGCGTTGCTCGATCGGGGATATCGCGTTCGAGCAGTCAACGATGCGGCACTCATCGTGCCTGCTGCCGGGCTCCGTCAGGGTATCGGCGTCATAGCGGGTACCGGCGCCATCGCCGTTGGAACGGATGGCTCGGGGCAACCGATTTCGGCGGGCGGATGGGGATGCGTGATTGGCGACGAAGGTGGTGCGGCCGCATTGGTGCGCGAGGCAGCCCGGGCTGCGCTGAGAGCAAATGACGAAGGCAAGCCAGATGACGGATTGCTCTCGGCATTGATTGCCGATTTCGGCGTCGAGGATGCCGAGCGGCTGACCCGCAAGGTCAACGACGACCCGACGGCCGAGAACTGGGCACCGCATTGCACTGCCATTTTCGATGCCGCAGACGGCGGATCGCAACTGGCGGTGAACGTCATCTCGGAGGGCGCCGGCTATCTTGCGGCGCTTGTCGCCCAGCTCAAAAATCGGGGGGCGACAGGCGATGACGTCGTCGTGGCGGGCAGCGTGATCGTTAAACAGGCGCGTCTGCTCGACGCGTTCAAGCGCGCACTCGGCAAGCAGCATCCGCGGCTTGCTGTGCATGTGCTCGACGTCTCACCGGTCGAGGGTGCAGTCTTTCTGGCCCGCGCGGCGATTGGATAATCGGAGATTGGGAGCCGGTCCATGAGGCGACAGAGGCGTCGCCTTGTAAAATCGGCACTCGCGGAAACCTTGCACGCGGCCCAGCATCAAATAAGCTTCCACAACGAGAAGCCAGATGCAGGCGTTCGAGAATTCACCGCGACTATCCTTCGCCACCGACGAAGCAATACTTGTCCGCCGGGCGTCCACAGGCGACGCGCAGGCGATCCGCGAGATCATCCGGTTTCACAATCAGCGGCTCTACCGGCTTGTCCGGGCGGTTCTTCACAGCAATGCGGAAGCAGAGGAAGCGCTGCAGGACACCTATCTCCAGGCCTTTTCAAAGCTTTCCGATTTCGACGGCGCGGCGTCGCTCTCGACCTGGCTTTCGCGTATCGCACTGAATACTGCCTTCATGCGGTTGCGCGCCGAAAAGCGGCTCAAACGCTCGATCCCTCCGTCTGGCCAGCCGCAAGCCGAGATCATCGCGCTCCACCCTTCATCATCCACCATCGACCCGGAGCGCGGCATGGCGCAGCGACAGCTTCTTCAGCTCGTAGAGCAGGCAACCGATGCCCTTCCGGAGGACTTTCGCATCGTGTTCGTTGCCCGCGTCATCGAGGGGCTGGATATCGGAGAGACGGCCACGCTGCTCGATATTCCCGCGGCAACGGTCAAGACGCGGCTTCACCGCGCCCGCAAACTCATTCGCAAGCAGCTGGAAGAGCAGATCGGGCCGATCCTGATGGACGCCTTCCCCTTCGCCGGCAGGCGCTGCGAGCGGTTGACCGAAGCCGTGATCGCCAAACTCGGGCTGAAGAACTGACGGGAACCTCTCCGGCGGCGCGGCATCCAATGCTGCGTACGTTGAAACAGGCGCCGGCGATCCCGCCGCGCCAAGGAGATCCCGATTAAAACCTTCATTTCCGCCATCGCTACGAGCTGCCTTCTCCTCGCCGCCGGCCAATCGCTCGCAGCCGACAAGCCGACCGATCCGCAGATCGCCCATATCGCCTATACGGCAGGCGCGATCGACGTGGACGCCGCCAAGCTTGCCCTTTCGAAGACCAAGAACAAGGACGTCGAGGCATTCGCGCAATCGATGAAAAAGGACCATGAAGCGGTCAACGAAAAGGCGCTCGCGCTCGTCAAAAAGCTGAAGGTCACGCCTGAAGACAACCCGACGAGCCAGGCGCTTGCAAAGGCCGCCAAGGAAAAGCAGACCGAACTCAGCAAGCTGGACGGCGCCGCCTTCGACAAGGCCTACATCGACAACGAGGTTGCCTATCACAAGCAGGTCAACGGCGCGCTGGAAACCGTCCTTATCCCATCGGCAGAGAACAAGGACCTCAAAAGCCTGCTCGAAACCGGGCTGAAGCTGTTCCAGGGGCATGAGCAGCATGCCGAGCATGTTGCCATGGAGCTGAAATGATCTCAGTGCCGATGAAGTGCAGAAGCTTCCTGCTGACGGGAGTAGTCGTTGCGGCCGGCGCATCGCTGGCGCGCGCCCATAACGGCAAGATACATGTGACGGTCGAAAATCTCGGCTTCTCGCCTGCAGACACCGAGGCGAAAGTCGGCGAGACCATCGAATGGAAGAATAAGGATCCGTTCGATCATACCGCCACCGTCAACGGCGGCTGGGAGGTGACCATCCCCGCCGGCCAGAAAGCGACGCACCTGGTCACCGCCGGTGACACGGTGGAATATTTCTGCCGCTTCCATCCCAACATGAAGGGGCACATCAAGGTCGTGTCCTAGAGAAAAAACACGCCGCCAGGGACGCCTCTGGCGGCGTAGCCTTCGGCGAGTGACCATCGCCGTAGCGCGCGCTTGACCGATAGCCGGCATTCGTGTTGATGCAAGGGTTCGAATATCTGAGCCGAGCGAACGGACCGGGCCGAAAAGAGCCGCGCCGCGTGGGGACACTTCTCGCATGTCGAAATCCAATCTGAGGCGGGACGCCGACCTCCTGCTGCATCGTGGTTCGCGGGTCGAAGGCGCCTACCCGGTCAGCCGCTCCCGCAGGCCGGTCGAGGTTCAGCGTCTCATCGGTGCGATCGGCAATCTGATGCTTTCGGGCGATACGCCGATGATGGAGAAATTCGTTGCCGGCAAGATCTTTCATCAGCTGCAGTATCCCGGCGCCGTTTCCAGCCGGCCCGCCTCACATCTGCGGCTTGGGCCGCAGCTGCAGTTCGCCCTGCGCCAGCTGACGCAGAAAGGCCGGGCTTTCGCGGAAGTTGCCGCCGCGATCAACGATCTGGCCAAGAGCCTCGATTGGTCGTCGAGCTCGACCGGTCCCTTCGCCAGCATGAATATCGAAAAGGCACACGCCCATGCCGTCATCGCCGGAGCGGCGGGCCTCGAAGAGCGCGACGATGTCACGCTCGGGCTGACGATCATGGAGCCCTACAGCCGCTTCCCCGATCATGTCCAATACCGTGCCCGGGTTTTCCTGGCGCTGTCGGACTGCGAATTCCTCTGCGACGAAAAAGGCTGGCAGCAGGCTTCGCCGGGGTCGGCCTTCTACAACGAGGCCGGACACACCGTGGCGATGCGCTGCACCTCGCGGCCCCTGCTGGCCGCCTGGTGCCAGATGGAGCGGTAGAGCCCGGCCAGGCTTACCCGGCCGGGTCCGGCGCAGTTTATGCAGCCGCCGGGGTCGGCTCGCCGAGCGACAGCATCAGGCGGTTCGCCCAGTTGAAAAAGGCGGTGCCGTGAATGGCGTCGGCAATCTCCAGATCATCGAAGCCCTCTTCACGCAGGCGGGCAATCTCCGCCGGGCCAAAGCGCGAAGGCGTGGCCGTCAAGGCCGCCGAAACCTCGGCGACGGCGTTCCAGCGGCGGCTGCCGAGCTCGGCCTCGACGCCTTCGTCGAGCAGTCGCTGAACGTCGGCCGTGCGTTTCGAATGATGGGACGCGAACCGCGAATGCACCGAGGCGCAGAAGATGCAGCCGTTGCTGCGGGATGCGGCGGCGGCCGAAAGCTCCCGATCGGCCCGCGGCAAGCCGGCGCGCGTATTGTAGAAGATATCCTTATCGGTCTTCGTCCTCGCTTCGAGAATTTCCGGATCGCGGGCCAGCAGCATGAAATAGGGAGACTTGGAGCGCGAGGCATCGACGAGACCCGCCCAGTGCCGCTCGGTGAGTTCGCTTTCTTCCAGCGGCGTCAGCCACGGTGTCCAGCCAATCTCGGATTGGGTAAATGCGTTGGGGCGATTGTCGATCTCAGGATGATTGACGGTATCGGTCATGACGTTTCTCCTTATTCCGCTGCCGCACGCGTGACGCTGCCCTCGCCCGCCGCGCCGAGCGCGGAAAGGCCGGCAGCAACGCGAATCTGAAACGACAGGAACGCGACGATCTGCGACAGGGTGACGATACCGGTCGTGGTCCAGCCTGCATCAATCAGCTTCTGCAGCGCATCCGGGCTTGCTTCGCGCGGACGGAAGACCAGCAGATGCGTGTGTTCGAGAGCCGCCGACAGCTTGGCGCCGATCACGGCGCGGCTGAAATCCGAGACGGCATAGGTCAGGCCTGGAGCATCTTCCGCCGACAGCGGACCGGCCGGATAGCGGCCGTAAGGGCCATCTGCCGCGCCTTTTTCAATCTCCGTCTGGATCGCAGCTGCGAGCGACGCGCCGCCCTGCAGCTCGGACAAACCGCCGGCGTAGAAGGCCGACGCCGTCCCGGAGCGGTGCAGGCCGCTGACGAATGCGGCGATCGCGAGCCGCTCGGCACGCGTTACGTGATCGTCGGACACCGGCTCGAAGAGCGCGAGATAGCTTTTCTGCGCATTCAGCCGCGTCTCCGGACGTTCGGCACGGAGACGGTCGAGAAAAGACCCCGGCTTGATACCGGCTAGCAGATCAATGATATCGGGTGTGGAAGAACTCATGGATTCATACCTTTTCTGGCGGTGATTATGCTGTAGCGAGGCGCCGCTCGTGGGCGGCGGGTCCGCGTCGAACCCAGCCGAGCGCGGGAGCGACCTCGCTGGCTATCAATTCCAGCGAGCGCAGGATGTAGGCGTGTGGCGGATCGACCGAATGGACCTGGAAGACGAGGTCAGTGACGCGTTCCAACGCGGTGTCAGCCTTCAACGACGCGATCACATCGTCGGGCGTACCGACATGCACGTCGAAGGCCCTGATGAGATCCTCTGTCCTGGTGCTTGCGATCTTATGACCGCTGGCAATGAAGCGCTCGACGCTGCGCTGCAGGCCGATTTCCGCCAGATGCAAAGCCTCCTTGCGATCGTCGGCAACGAACAGGCTGCGCGAACCGAGAATGCGCGGCTGCCGTTCCTTCGGCAGCGCCTTAAGATAGGCGTCGATGATCGGATTCTGCAGCTCCCAGAGCGTTGCATCCGGCGCCTCTGCCGGCCGGGGCTGGGTGCGCGACAGCATCAATCCGTCACCATCCTGGCCGGCCCGGATTCCGCCGCCAACCGAGAACGTTGCCTGCCACACGCGCTCGAGAAGATGCGGGGCTGCCGGATAAAGATGATTGCCGCCCGTCAGCTCCCGCCCGGCCCAAGCATCTCGCACCGTTGCGAGGCTTTTCGCATAGACGGCGGCGCGATCGCCCGTTTCCAGCCCGAAGGGGAGGAAGGCAGCTGGAGTTCCGCCAGTACCGAAGCCGACTTCGAGGCGGCCGTTCGAGAGTATATCAAGCACTGCCGTGTCCTCCGCGACGCGGACGGCACTTTCCATCGGCAATGTGATCACACCGGTTCCAAGCCGGATGCGCGAGGTTCGGGCGGAGAGTTCCGCCAGAAAGATCAATGGCGCAGGAAGACCGCCCTCATCTCCATTGAAATGGTGCTGTGCCACCCATGCCGTATCGAACCCGAATTTCTCGGCATGAATGACCTGCTCGGCGGCCAGCCGGTAGCGGGTCGCAGCATCGGCCTGATCGAGGATACGGCTGAAGAAACCCAGGCGTTTCGGTGCGGTTGATGGCGTCATTGCTGTGTTCCTGTGCTGATCAGGGGAAATGGCTTTGCTGGCAGCCGGTGCTTCTTTCCGGGGATCGCCTCGATGAGTTCGCGGGTATAGGCGCTCGCCGGGTTGCCGAAGACATCGCCGACCGCGCCGCTGTCCACGAGCTTGCCGCCGCTCAAGACCGAGACGGTATCGGCGATCTGCCGCACGACAGCCAGATCATGCGATACGAAGAGATAGGTCAGGCCGAGCTCGCGCTGCAGTTTGCTGAGAAGCGCCAGAATCTGCGCCTGCACGGTGACATCGAGCGCCGACACGGCCTCATCGAGCACCAGGATCTGCGGGTTCAGAATGAGCGCGCGGGCAATGGCGACACGCTGTCTTTGCCCGCCCGACAGGGCATGCGGGCGGCGGCCGAGGACATCCGGCGGAAGGCCGACTTTCTCGATGATCGCCGCGACACGCTCCGTCCGCTCGGCGCGCGGAACCGGCTCGAAATTCAGCAATGGCTCTTCGACGATCCTGGCAATCGACTGGCGCGGATCGAGCGAACCGAACGGGTTCTGGTAGACGAGCTGAATCTTCCTGCGAAACAGCCGCAGCGTTTCCCCGCGCAAGGTAGAAAGGTCGAGCCCATCGACGATGACCCTGCCCGAGCTCGGCTTTTCGAATGCCGAGACGATGCGGATGCTCGTCGTCTTGCCGGAACCGGATTCGCCGACCAGCGCATGCGTCGTCCCGCGCCGGACGCGAAAGGAAACATCGTCGACGGCGCAAAAGCGCGAATAGCCGCCAAGGCCGAAGTCCTTGACGAGGTTTTCGACGACGATGATGTCGTCGCTTTCCGTCGCGGGAGTTTCCTTTGCCACGGTGGCCGGACGCGGCCGGATATTCAGCGACGGCGCATCCGACAACAGCTGGCGCGTATAGGCATTCTGAGGATTGCCGATGACATCCTGGGTGCGGCCCTGTTCCTGGATGCGGCCATGCTTGAGGACGATCAGCCGGTCGGAACGATCGGTGGCGACACCGAGATCGTGGGTAACGAGAAGCACTGCCGTGCCATACTCGCGGCGAAGCTCGTCGATCAGGTCGAGGATGTGCTTCTGTACCGTGACATCAAGCGCGCTTGTCGGCTCGTCCGCGATGATGAGCGACGGCTTCAACGCGATGGCGATGGCGATCAGCACCCGCTGCTTCATGCCACCGGAAAGTTCGTGTGGATATTGCTGCGCCCTCAGCTTCGGCTCGCTAAGCCCGACGCGTTCGAGAAGCGCGATCGCCTGCGTATAGGCAACAGGGCCGGAGGCTTCGCCATGAATGGCGAGAATTTCCGCCACCTGCTTGCCGATCGTCTTGACCGGATTGAGCGAATTGCCGGGGTCTTGAGGGATCAGGCTGATCACCGAACCGCGAATACCGTCCAGCCGCCGCTGCGGCCAGCCTGCGATCTCCTGATCGTTCAGGCGGATGCTGCCGCTCTCAAGTTTCCCGTTTTCCGGCAGCAGCCCGATGATCGCCTGCGCCGTCGAGCTTTTGCCCGAACCGGATTCGCCCACCAGCGCGACGACTTCTCCCGGGTTGACGTGGAAATCGATGCCATGGACAGCGGTGCGCGCGCCGTTCCTGTCGCTGTAGCTGACAGTCAGGCCGGAGACGGCGAGAACAGGAGACGGTGGGACAGCTGCTTTCGGCAGGTCGACAGGCTGTATCGTCATCTCTCTATCCTTCCAAATGCCTGGCTGATGCGATTGACGGAGAGCACCACCAGAACCACGGCGATGCCAGGGGCAGCCGTCAGCCACCAGGCGGTTGCGATATAATTGCGGCCCTCGGCGATCAGCAGCCCCCATTCCGGCGTCGGCGGCGGTGCGCCGTAACCGAGGAAGCCAAGGGTCGAGAGCTGCAGGATTGCCCAGCCGACCTGCAGTGCTGCAAAGGCGATGACCGAGGTCAGGGAGTTGGGAAGCACGTGGCGGATCAGCACGCTGAGGAAGGTACCGCCGCTGCCGAAGGCCGCTTCGACATATTCGCTGCGGCGAACAGTGATGACTTCGGAACGCACGATACGGGCAAAGCTCGCGACCGAAGTGATACCAACGGCGATCGCCGCGTTGATCGTCCCGAAACCCAAGAGAATAATGATGCTCAGGGAGAGCAGCAGCGCCGGTATCGACAGCAGAACGTCGGCAAGACGCATGATGGCCGTGTCCGTGCGCCCGCCGATCGAGCCTGCGAGAACACCGAGCGCTGTACCGGCGAAAAGCCCGATACCGACGGCTGCAAGCGCGCCCGACAGAGAGTGGACCGCGCCGTACACCAGGCGCGCATAAAGATCGCGGCCAAGTGAATCGGTTCCCAGCAGATGCGCGGCGCTCGGCGGTTTCAGCTGCTGCCCTGGCAGACCCTTGATCGGATCGTAGGCGGTGAACAGCTGGGGTGCGACCGCGAAGAGAAGCACGATGACCAGCACCGCGCCTGCCAGCAGAAGGCTGATATCGATCTTCCGGCTGCTTCGGCGCGGCGTGGCATCTTCGGCGGTTTGGCTCGGCAGCCAATCGTTGGTCTCTGCCGTCTCCAGGTCGAGATGGCGTTCAGCGACATCGAGGCTGGTCATCGAGCGGTCTCCGGCCTTGTTTTGAGCCGCGGATCGATGATCGGATAAAGAAGATCGATCGCGAGATTGATGGTGACGAACGCCGCCGCCGAGAGAACGACGATGGCCTGCAGGACGGCGACGTCCTGAAAATTGACCGCCTGTTCGGTAAGACTGCCGAGCCCGTTCAAGCCGAAGACCGTCTCGGTGATCACGGCGCCCGCCAGAAGCTCGCCGAACAGAACACCGGCAACCGTCAGAACCGGCAGGAATGCGTTCTTCGCCACATGCCGCCACAGCACCCATGCATGCGAGGCACCCTTTGCTCGGGCGACGGCAACGAAGGGCCGCGTCTGAACGTGATCGATGTTGCGCAGCAGGATCTGCGCCAGCGGCGCCGAGATCGGAATGGCTACAGTCAGAACCGGCAGAATCAGGCCCTCCCAGGGGCCGGGATTGATGACGGGCACCAGACGCAGCCGGAACGAGAATATCTGGATCAGCATGATGCCGAGCCAGAAGGTCGGCACCGAAACGAAGAGCGAAGGCACGGATTGGACGACATTACGCAATCTTCCGAAGCCATGGATGTTGGACAGGATCGCCAGCAGCACCGCGATCAGCGCCGCGACGATGAAGCCGAAGCCGGCCAGCCGGATCGTCGGCGGCAGGCTGGCAGAGAGCTGCGCACTGACGGCAACGCCTGCCTGCAGCGAATAACCGAAGTCACCGATCAGGAATTTTCCGGCTGTGTGCAGATATTGGCTGACCACGCTCCCGTCGGCCGCATAGGCGGCGCGGATATCAGCGATCTGTTCGGGACTGAGGCCGTATTCCGGATTCTGGAATTTGATAAGAACGGCATCACCGGGCATCGCCTGCAGCAGCACGAAGGAGATCGTGAAGGCGGCCCAGAGAACGAGCAGCGCCTGTCCTATGCGGGATATGATGTAGCGGGTCATGCCGATCCTTTCAGGTGACGGGTGGCCCGGCTTGCGCCGGGCCATGGCCTTCAGTGTTCAGCAAGCCAGGTGTTGTAGAAGCTCGGGCGACCGACAGCTTCGAAACCGACGCCCTGCACATAAGGCGCACCGGCAAAGGCCTGCGGCTCCTCGAAGATCGGGATCGCATAGGCCTGATCGATCACGTAGTTCTGGACCTCGCCGGCGATGGCGAGACGCTTTTCGCGATCGGGCTGCGAGGAAAGCTGCTCGAGAAGACCGTTCAGCTTGTCATCGACGAAGGATTTCACCTTGTCGCTCGGACCGCCCTTCTGGCGCAGCACGTCGCGGTTCTTCGGATAATACTGGCTCTTGATGACGTCAGGATCGGCCCGGCCAACCATTGCCGGCGACACCGGCGTCTTGGCCGGATCGAGATCGTCGACGGTCTTGCTGCCGGCATCACCCGCCAGCACATTCAGCGTAACGCCGAGCTTTGCCCATTGCTGCGCGACAAGCTGCAGCGTTGCCTTGTTCTGCGGCTGCGGCGGAGATTCATAGGCGGTCAGCACCAGCTGCTTTCCATCCTTCTCGCGGACGCCATTGGCGCCGACCTTCCAGCCAGCTTGATCCAGCAGCTCGGTGGCCTTGGCTGCATCGTAGGTCAGCTTCGGCGACAGATCGAGATAGCCCTGCGCCGTCGATGCGATGATCGACTTGGCTTGCGGATAGTTGGCCGAGAACAGCGTCGATATGATTTCCGCGCTGTTGGTACCGTGAAGCAGCGCCTGACGGACGCGGACATCGGACACCAGTGGATTGTCAGGGCGGAAGACGACGCTGTTGTTCACGCCGCGCGTCGGTGCTGCATAAATCTTGTAGCCTTGGCTCTCGACCTGTTCTTCATCATAGGCCTGTACCTGGCGAATGAAATCCGCCTGGCCAGAGAGCAGCGCACCGATACGCACGCTGTCTTCGCCGGTGATGATATACTTGATGCCGTCGAGATAGGCGCGGCCCTGATGCTCCTGCTTTGCCGGACCCCAATCGTAGTCGCCGCGGACCTTGAGGTTCAGCTCCTTGCCGAGTGTCTCGCTGTCAACGACGAACGGGCCGGAACCGACGATCTTCGTCGCGTCACCCAGCTGGTCGAAAGGCAGCGCCAGCGTCTTCAGCGATACCAGGCCGGAGCCGATCACCGACGTACCCTGCAGGAAGCCTGGGGACGGCTTCTTGAAATAGAACTTGACGGTCAGAGGATCGACGACCTCGGAACGGTCGTAATTGTTGATGACTTCCGAGACCGGCTGCTTCAGCTCCTTGTTGCCGAGACCGAACGTATCGTAGTTCTTGGCAACTGCGGCCGCGTCGAGCGGCGTGCCGTCAGAGAAGGTTACGCCCTTGCGAAGCTTGAACGTATATTCGGTGGCCTCGGCGTTGACGGTCCAGGATTCGGCAATCCATGGCTCGATCTCAAGTGTCTTCGGATTCTGATAGGTGAGCTTGTCGGTAATCTGATTGAGCACGCCACCGTTCGGATAGAAGCCGCCGGCCGGCGGATAGAGATTGGTATGCGGCTGCTGCTCAAGATAGATCAGCGTGCCGCCCTGAACCGGTTTGGCAGCCTCGTCTGCCGCAGCCGCCAGTGCCGTAAACGACACGGACAGGGTGCTCGCAAGAAGCAGGGTCTTAATCGTTGCCGTAAAGCTCATCTGTTGTCCCTCAATAACTAATGGTGACAACGGTAGCGGCATATAAATTTAGTATATAGAATTAGTATTCTATTTTCGGGACGCACACCGGAAATTCTATGGCGCCCGCCGCGGGCAGCACTTACAAATTGCTCTAGCAGCTTTGGCTCGACCGCAAAGGCGCTGTCTGCCCGGCATTACGGGACGCCAAGCTGCTCGCCCGTGGATTTGTTCGAGGCGTTGGCTTCAAAAACCGGCGAAAGCGGATCGGCTATTCCTTCTCACTTGCAAGCTTGCGGATCTCGGCCGCGGTTGCAGGATCGACCGGATTGTAAATCACCAGCCCCAGATCCGGCCTGCCATCGACGGCAAAGGCGGAATATTCGAGATCGATCGTTCCCAATTTCGGATGTTTTAGGCGCTTGACGCCATCGCCATGCACGCGGACGTCGTTTTCCTGCCAGAGCCGTTCGAAATCCGGGCTGACGGCACTCAGTTCCTCGACCAGCTTGCTGACTTCAGACCCGGCGCCGGCCCGCGCGACATCCGCCCGGAAAGCGGCAACCACGAAGCTGGCAAGCGTTTCCCAATCATGCTGCTTGGCGCGGATCGCCGGGTTGGAGAATATCAGTCTGAGGATATTGCGTTTCTCCGGCGCAATCGTGCCGTAGTCGGTCAGCACGACGGCGGCAGCGCGGTTCCATGCGACCACATCCCACATCGCGGTCTTGATCAGCGCAGGACTTGCCTCAAGCGAATCCAGCAGACGTTGCAGCCGCGGGGTCACGCCTTCCGCCGGCCTGTAGCGCACTTCGGGAGGCCGCCCCAGCCCGAGCATGAAGAGGTGCTCGCGCTCCGGCTCTGTCAGCATCAGCCCGTTGGCGATCCGGTTGAGAACATCCGCAGACGGCGCCCCGCCGCGGCCCTGCTCCAGCCAGGTGTACCAGGTCGGGCTGATATTGGCCCGCTGCGCCACTTCTTCACGGCGCAAGCCGGGCGTCCGCCGCCGGCCCGACAGGCCGAAAGCGGACGGATCGAGTTTCACACGGCGGTCTTTCAGGAAGGCTGCAAGCGTGCCCGGCGTGTTGATCGGCATGGTGATCCTGTTAGCTATTATAATAGGATAAAGTCACTACTTTAACAGGATGAACTCTAGCCGATATTCTCTTCGGAGTAAAACACGCAAGGAGACATTGCTGTGCGCATTTTTTTGACTGGAGCAACCGGCTTTATCGGCTCGGCGCTGGTGCCGGAACTCATTGGCGCGGGCCACGAGGTCATCGGCATGACTCGATCGGACGAAGGCGCGCGCGCGCTCGAAGCCGCAGGCGCTAAGGTCTATCGCGGGACGCTCGAGGATCCCGAAAGCCTTCGCAAGGGCGCGCTGGAAGCAGATGGCGTGATCCACACCGCCTTCGACCACGATTTCTCGCGGTTCGCCGAAAATTGCCAGAAGGATGCCCGGGCGATCGCCGCGTTGGGTGCGGCACTTGCCGGGTCGGACAGGCCGCTGATCATCACCTCGGGCACCGGCATGGGCAATGCCGAGTTCGGTGAATTGGGAAGCGAGGACGTGTTCAACACCAGCCACCCCAACCCGCGTGTCGCGTCCGAGCTTGCAGGGCAGACGCTGCTGGATGAAGGCATCAATCTTTCCGTCGTCCGGCTTCCACAGGTGCACGACAC
This sequence comes from Hyphomicrobiales bacterium, assembly GCA_900465675.1. GTDB lineage: Bacteria > Pseudomonadota > Alphaproteobacteria > Rhizobiales > Rhizobiaceae > Rhizobium. The sequence goes on from UBJR01000005.1 coordinate 157,324, forward strand.
GTTCAAGCAGGGGCTCATCACGCCGCTGATCGAAATCACCCGCCAGAAGGGCCTCGCGGCCTATGTCGGCGAAGGACGCAATCGCTGGCCGGCCGGGCATCTGTCGGATGTCGCCCGTCTCTACCGTCTGGCGATCGAGCGAGCCGAAAGTGGCGCGCGCTACAACGCCGTCGCCGAAGAGGGCGTAGAGGCACGCGAGATCGCCGAGGCGATCGGCCGGGGCCTCAAGCTGCCGGTCAGATCGATCTCCCGTGAGGAAGCCGCAGCGCATTTCGGATGGCTGTCGATCTTCACCACGATCGACTTCCCGGCATCGAGCGCCAAGACGCAGGCCGTGCTCGGATGGCGTCCGACCGGACCGTCGCTAATCTCCGATCTCAACGCGATGCAGTACTAATGTTACAAGCGGGCGGACGCTATTGATGGCGCCCGCCCGCAGTTCTATCACAATGCCGCCGCGCGGATCACATGCCCGCGCCGCCAATCGTCCGCTGCTTGCAACGCCGACTGGATCCGCTCGTCGGTAAACGGCTTGCCGACCACCGCGAAGGCGCCATCGAAACCCTGCGAGACCGCCTGCGGAGAGCCGGTCACGAAGATCACGCTGATCCCGAAACGGTCGATCAGCCGCCGGGCGAGTTGCGTTCCGCTTGTCCCGTCCGACAGCCCGACATCGACAAGTGCGGCATCAGCCCGAGGCGCGAAAGCCAATGCCTGCTCGATCGTCGAGGCCGGGCCAAGCGCGCGATGACCAGCCTCGACGGCAATTCTTTCCAGTTCCAGGGCGATGAACCCTTCATCTTCGACAATCAAGACGTTCATGAATCTATCTCCTCGCGTCACGAAGAAATTGCTCTGCCAAAGACGTTTTCAAGCGGGATCACGATGTTTTTCACCGATCGCGAATGCATCAGGATTTCGATGCAGAAGGCTGCAATCCGGGAGACGAAATCCCATGTAAAGGGGATGACGGCTCAGGTTACCAAACGGGAAAAGGAAATTCTCACGCTGATGTGCGCGGGAAAGACGGCGCAGGAAATCGCCCTCATCCTCGGATGTTCGGTGCACACCGTCCGCACCCATATCGAGGCGCTGAAGACGAATTTCGCGGTCTACAAGGACACTGCGCTGGTGGCCGCCGCTTTGCGGCAGGGCGTCATCGACTGACGAGGCCTCGACGTCACTCACACAAATATCTGAAAAATGAGGACTATTCTCGGACAGGGCCGCCATCGGCCCTTTTGCGATCAAAGCGCTGCCCCTATGATCTCGCTATCAAAGGCTGCGGAGTGTGACATGAAAGCGAAAAGCATAGGCTTCGTCGGTACCGGCGCGATCACGGAGGCGATGGTCAGAGGTCTGCTCAGCGAACCCGCCTATCCCACCGAAGTCCATCTCTCGCCCCGGAATGCAGAGATTGCCGCAAGGCTGTTCAGCGAGTTCGCGGCCGTCAGCGTTGCGCCCGATAATCAGACCGCCGTCGATCGCAGCGACCTCGTGGTCCTCGCGATCCGCCCGCAGGTTGCCGAAGCCGTCATCGGCGAACTGACGTTCAAGCCGGGGCAGTCGGTGGTCAGCATCATCGCCGCCACCGAGCGCGAAGTCCTGCTGAAATGGATCGGCACCGATATCCATCTGGTGCAGGCCATTCCCCTGCCCTTCGTTGCCGAGCGCCAGGGCGTGACCGCCATCTATCCTCCGGACCCCGCCGTCGCTGCCATGTTCGACGCGCTTGGCAAGGCCGTCCAGTGCGAATCCCGCAAGGAATATGATCTCCTCGCTGCGGCAAGCGCGTTGATGTCGACCTATTTCGGCATCATGGAATTCACCACCGGATGGCTGGAAACCAAAGGACTGGAGCGGACGAAGGCCCGCGCCTACCTCGCGCCGCTGTTCGAGAGCCTGGCGCGGCGCGCCAACGGCCCGCATGCCGGCGATTTCAACGCCTTGAGCGAAGAATTTGCCACCAGAGGTGGATTGAATGAACAGGTTCTCCGCGACTTCGACGCCGATGGCGGCAAGACCGCTTTGACTGCAGCACTCGACCGGGTCTTTGCCCGTATCGAGGGCCGGTAACCGGACGTCTGCTCAGAAAGGCTTTTCGCAGCAGATGGCATAGCGATGCTGCAGCCCGCGTGCGGCCGCTTTCAGGATATTCCAGTTGGCGGCCTGCGCCTTGTGTACCTGCCGCAGATCCCGGTCGATCTCGATACGCTGAAAGCCGGCGGCCGCGAGCAAGGCCGCGACCTCATCGGCTCTCGCACCGCCTGAGAAATAGACCTGCCGGAGAATCTCTTCGTGCTTTCCGGTCAGCTCCGGCGGCGCGTGCTTCGGGTCGGTCCGCAAGAGCCCCACCTTCTCCAATATGCCTGCTAGCTTCTTGAGCAGGCGTTCGGCCCGTCCCGTATTGACGAAATCGCCATCGACGATCAGCAGGCGGCCGCCGGGCTTCAGCACCCGCAGCCACTCGCGAAAACAGCTCTCCGGATCGATCAGCGTCCAGACGAGATGGCGCGTGATGACCACATCATAGGCGGCATCCGGCTCCATCGTGTGCTCGGCATCGGCGATGCGAAAACGGATGTCGCGGCCGCGCTGCCGGGCCTTGGCGCGCGCCCGCTCCAGCATGGCTTCCGACCAGTCGAGACCCGTTACCTTGTAACCGGCGTCGTCCATCAGATGCGAGATCACCGCGGTACCGCTGGCAAGGTCGAGCGCGCCGCGGCCATCGCCGGGACCGAGATGCTTGGCGATCAGATCGCGCCAGGCGCGGCGCTCGTCCTCGGAAAAAATCTCATGCCCTGGAGAGGCATCGAAGGTGGCGGCCCGCGCCGACCAGTAGGCCTTGATCTCCTCCTTCAGGTGATAGTTGGTGCCGTTCACTGCGCTCATTCCGGTTCTGCCGCTCATCCGTTCTCAGTCTTGAATTGCTCTAAAAGATAAAACTTGACTATTGCAATCATAAAATAATAGAGCCCCCTAGATTTTCACGGGGGACCACTCAATGCACATTCAATTCAAAGCCGCAGGCCTCTCTGCAGCACTGCTGCTTGCCACCGTCTGGCCGGCACTTGCCGAAAAGATTTCGTTGAAGGACGTAACCGGCCGCGACGTCGAGGTCGAGGTTCCCGTCAAGCACGTCATTCTCGGCGAAGGACGGCAGATCTACTTCCTGGCGGCGCTCGACAAGACCAATCCATTCGAACACGTCGTCGGCTGGCGCGACGATCTGCCCAAGGCCGATCCCGAGACCTACAGGGCCTATCTTGCCAAGTACCCTGATATCGCCAAGCTGCCGACCTTCGGCGGCATGAAGGACGGCACCTTCGACATCGAACAAGCCGTCACCCTGAAGCCCGATGTCATCCTGATGAATGTCGACGCCAAGACGGCGACCGAGGAAGCGGGCTATATCGAAAAGCTCGCCAAGGTCGGCATTCCGCTCGTCTATGTCGACTTCCGCGAAAAGCCGATGGAAAACACCGAGCCGAGCATGCGCGTCATGGGCAAGCTGATGGGCAAGGAGCAGCTGGCAGAGGACTTCATCAAGTTCCGCGCTGACTCCATCAAGGTCGTGACCGACAAGCTGGAAGCGGCCAAGCCCGCCCGCCCCGTTGTCTTCGTCGAGCGTGCAGGCGGCTACTCCGACGATTGCTGCATGTCGTTCGGAAACGAGAATTTCGGCATGATGGTCGAGATCGCCGGCGGCACCAACATGGCGAAGGATATCATTCCCGGAACCTTCGGCACGGTAAACCCGGAGCAGATCGTCGCTTCGAACCCGGATCAGATCATCGTCACCGGCGGCATGTGGGAAGCCTTCGTTCCTGGCGGCGCCTGGGTTGGCGTCGGTTACGGCGCCGATCTGACAGAAGCCAAGCGCAAGCTCGAGGCCCTGACCAAGCGCCCGGCCTTTACCGGCGTCAAGGCCGTCGAAGACGGAAATGTCCATGCGATCTGGCACCAGTTCTACAACAACCCCTACCAGTTCGTCGCCATCCAGGAGATCGCCAAGTGGCTGCATCCGGATCTCTTCAAGGACCTCGATCCCGAAGCGACCTTCAAGGAGTTGCATGCGCGCTTCCTGCCGCTCGACTACAAGCCCGGCTACTTCGTCTCCCTGAAGGGCGAGTAACCGATGGCCGGGACGGCTCTTACCGCTGACATCGCAGGGCGGGAGCGCTATCGCGCTCTCGCCTTCCGCCGGATCGTCATCCTCGTTCTATTGACGGCAGCACTCTGCGTCAGCGTCGCCGCCGACATGGCACTCGGTCCGGCGAATTACGAAATCCGCCAGGTTCTTCTGGCCCTGTTCAACCCGGAAGTCGCCGGCAACCAGCTAAGGGTCGTCATCTGGGATATCCGCATGCCGATCGCCTTGATGGCGGTCACCGTGGGTGCGGCCCTTTCCGTTGCCGGCGCGCAGATGCAGACCATCCTGTCGAACCCGCTGGCCAGCCCCTTCACGCTCGGGATTTCCGCGGCGGCAAGCTTCGGCGCAGCACTGGCGCTGGTAACAGGTGTCGCCGTCTTTCCGGCGGCCGTCCAGTATATGGTTCCGATCAACGCCTTCCTGATGGCGATGCTGGCATCGCTCTTCATCTATTTCGCATCAACAATGCGCGGCGTCAGCGTCGAAACCATCGTGCTGCTCGGCATCGCGCTGGTATTCTCCTTCAACGCCGCCTTGTCACTGCTGGAATATCTCGCCTCGGAACAGGCTCTGGCAGCGGTGGTCTTCTGGACGATGGGCAGCCTGACGAAGGCGACATGGGCAAAGGTCTACGTCACGGCTGCCGTGCTCGTCGTGACAGTGCCGCTCTTCATGCGCGATGCCTGGGCGCTGACCGCATTGCGGCTCGGCGACGACAAGGCGGCCAGCATGGGCGTCAATGTCCGCCGCCTGCGTCTGCGAACGATGCTGACCGTCAGCCTGCTTGCCGCCATTCCGGTCTCCTTCGTCGGCACGATCGGCTTCATCGGTCTCGTCGGTCCACATATCGCCCGCATGGTCGTCGGCGAGGACCAACGCTTCTTCCTGCCTGGCTCGGTGATCTGCGGCGCGCTGCTGCTGTCGGCGACATCGGTCGTCAGCAAGATGCTCATTCCGGGAGCGATCCTGCCGATCGGCGTGATCACGGCGGTGGTCGGCGTTCCCTTCTTCTTCGCGCTCATCTTCAGCAACAGGAGACGGTCTTGGTAGAGCTGGCACTCAGAGACGTCGGCGCCAATTATGGCCGCGTCACCGTTCTGTCGAAAATCGGCATTGGTACGCTCGAAAGCGGCAGCCTGACGGCCGTCATCGGCCCGAATGCGGCGGGCAAGTCAACGCTCTTCAAGCGCATTGCCGGATTGATATCGGGGCCCGGCGTGGTCGAGCTGTCTGGCACCGAACGCGGAGACCGGGCTGTCTGCTACATGCCGCAGGATACCGGCGCGAACGCCGTGCTGACCGTCTACGAGTCAGTGCTGCTTTCGGCAAAGCAGGGCGGCGGATGGCGCGTCCAGGACGGAGAACTCGATGAGATCGACGCGATCCTGAAGGCCCTGAGGATCGATGACCTTGCCTTCCGGGGACTTGGCGAACTTTCCGGCGGCCAGCGCCAGCTGGTATCGCTGGCGCAGGCGCTGGTCCGCAAACCCGAAGTTCTCTTGATGGACGAGCCGACCTCGGCACTCGATCTGCATCGCCAGATCGAGGTTCTGGCTTTCGTCGAAGGTCTGGCAAGCCGGACGGGGATGATCGTGCTGATCGCCCTGCACGATCTCAATCATGCGCTGCGCTATTGCCACAACACGATCGTGATCGCCAATGGCGCGATGGCGACGAGCGGTCCGACCCGCGACGTCATAACCTCAAACATGCTGAAGGACGTCTACAAGGTCGAAGCGCGGATCGAGACATGCTCCCGCGGCCACCCCTTCATCCTCGTCGATGGAACGGTTGCCGCAGGCTGATGCTTTGGGCCGGATCCGTCAGTTCCGGATATCGGGCTCGACCAGCCGGGCGAGGTTCTTCAGCGATTCCTGCCAGCCGAGATAGCAGGCTTCGGCCGGGATGAGATCGGGAACGCCCGCCTGAGTGATATCGACCTCGGTACCAACAGAAACCTTTTTCAGGATGACGGTGACTTCCATTTCACCGGGCAGGTTGGGATCGTCGAAAACATCGGTGTAGCGAACACGTTCGCCGGGCACGAGCTCGCGATATTCGCCGCCGAAGGCATGGCTGTCGCCTGTCGTGAAGTTGCGGAATGACATTCTGAACGTACCGCCGACAGACGCTTCCAGATGATCGACCGTGCAGGCGAAGCCGTTCGGCGGCAGCCACTTGGCAAGCGCGTCGGCCTCGATGAAGGCGCGGTAGATCTTGTCGGGACTGGTCGCCAGGACACGGTGCAGACGGATGGTGCTCGGCATGGTGTTCTCCTCCTTGCTGATGGAATGGACATCCCAAGGACGAACATGCCTTCAACGATCCGACACGTCACCGGCATTTTTCCGAAAAATTCGGCGTAATCGTGCTGCCCACGGGCCGGGACGTCAGGAATCCCGCAGTTTGCGCGAGAGCGTCTGCAACTCTTTGAAGCCGTCATAGCGTTTCAGATGCAGCCCGGCGATGTCGCCACCCGCCGGTGCGAATGTCTGCTCGACGGAGGAGAGGCTGGTCATTGCCTCCGCCACATCGGCAAACTGACCACCGGCCACGGCAGCGAGAATGGCAGCGCCAAGCAGCACCGGCTCCCCGGCTTTCGTGGCCACGACCGGTTTGCCGCTCGCATCGGCCAGCAACTGGCGAACGAAATCGTGCTGGCCGGCGCCGCCGCTGACGACGATGTTGTCGACGGTGACGCCCGCATCGGCCTGTGTGTCGACGATCTGCCGCAGCCCGTAGCCGATGCCGCAGAGGCCTGCGACGTAGAGAGCAACGAGACTATCGATATCCCGCTCCATGCCGAGACCGGCAATGACGGCACGGGCATGCGGATCGGCGAAGGGCGCGCGATTTCCGAGAAATTCCGGAACGACATGCAGACCAGTGGCAAGCGTGACGGCACCGGAAGCACTGCCCGCCCTTTCGGCTGCCATATCGGCCAGCAGCACCGGCAGCGGAATACCGGCGCGCTTAGCAATATCCTTTGCCTCGCCGGCGGCCGGATGAAAGGCGAGCAGCTGGTCGATTGCCGCGCCCGCAGCACTCTGGCCGCCCTCGTTCAACCAGAGCCCGGGAACCATCGCGGAATAGTAGGGACCCCAGACGCCCGGCACGAAGGCAGGCTCCGATGTCGATGTCATCGTGCAAGAGGATGTGCCGAAGACATAGGCGAGATTGGTCTGCGGCCCGCCACCGATCCCGACAGTGCCGATCCCGCCGGCATGCGCATCGATAAGACCGGCCGCAACCGGCGTCCCGGCGAGTAGCCCAAGCTCCTCTGCAGCTGCAGCCGTCAAGCCTTGACCCAGCGCCGAGCCGGGCTCGACGATCGTCTGGCCGATACGGGCAAAGCCTTCCGCGGCCAGCTCGCCAAGACCGACCTGCTCGAAATATCCGGCGTCCCAGCGCTGCTCATGGGCCAGATAGGTCCATTTGCAGGTGACCGTGCAGGTCGAGCGCGCGATATCGCCTGTCGACCGCCAGGTGAGGAAATCGGCGAGGTCGAAAAACTGCCATGCCGCGTCGAAGACCTGCGGGCGGTTTTCCTTGAGCCAGAGCAGCTTCGGCGTTTCCATCTCGGGCGAAATGCGCCCGCCGACATAGCGGAGCACATCGTGGCCGAGCGCGTTGATGCGCTCCGCCTGAGGAACGGCCCGGTGATCCATCCAGACGATGATGTTGCGATCCGGATCTTCCGACGGCCCGACCGGCAGCGGCCTTCCGCCCTCACCAAGCACCACCAGCGAACAGGTCGCATCGAAGCCGAGACCGGCGACGGTCGCGGCATCGATACCTGCAATGGAAACGGCTTCGCGCACGGCCGCGCAGACTGCGGCCCATATTTCCGTGCTCGACTGCTCGACGATCGAACCCGGCGCATGGAACAGCGTGATGTCCCGCTTGGCCGATGCCAGCATCCGGCCGGTGAGGTCGAAAATGCCGGCGCGGGCGCTGCCGGTGCCGACATCGACGCCAATGACATGTTTGCCACCCGCTTGCGGCGTGTGAGATGTGTCGCTCATGGTCTCTCGTTTCAATCTGGCAGGAACAGGGGCAATCGGGACGGCGTCGTCAATCTCAGAGATCGACGCTGTTCGGCAAGATCACCAGATCACGGATCGTTACGTTGCGCGGACGCGACAGCATGAAGAGCACGGCATCGGCCACTTCCTTCGGCTGCATCAAGCTGCCATTGGCCAGCGCATCGTCGAGCTTCGCCTTCGGCCAGTCGTCGAGCAGAGCGGTGACCACCGGCCCCGGCAAAACGGCGCCGACGCGAACGCCGTGCGGCGCCACCTGGCGGCGGGTGGAATGGACGAAGGCCTGAACGGCGAATTTCGAAGCGGTGTAGATCGGCTCCCAGACCACAGGCACGACGCCGGCGATGGAACTGGTGAACAGGATGTCGCCGGACTTTTGGGCAATCATGTGCGGCAGCACGGCATGAACCGAGCGGAAAGCCGCGTTGATGTTGAGGTTCAGCATCCGGTCCCACGCATCGGGATCGCCTTCCGCCACCGGGCCGCCGATATAGGCGCCGGCATTGGCGTGGAAGATATCGAGACCTCCGGCGATCTCCAGGATCCGCGGCAGCATGCCGGAAACCTGCTTGCCGTCGAGAAGATCGACGACGAGCGGCAGGGCGCCCTCACCGATCTCCTTGCACAGCGCCTCAAGCTTGTCCGCGGCGCGATCGACGAGCACGACGGTTGCGCCTTCTGCATGAAGCGTACGGGCACATTCGAGCCCGATGCCCGACGCAGCGCCGGTGATGGCAGCAACCTTGCCCTTCATGAGTTCAGTCATGGAAATACTCCTTCATAAAATGCGGATCAGGCGCGTCCATGGCTGACACGGGAGCGGCGGGCGAGCGAATCGACGATGACGGCGATCGCAAGAACGGCCCCTGTTATCATGTAGCGCAGCGACGAGCTGAGATTGAGAAGCGTCAATCCGTTGGAAATCGCCTGGATCACGATGATGCCGAGCAGAGCGGAATAGGCGCTGCCGCGTCCGCCGAAGAGGCTGGTACCGCCGATGACGGCTGCAGCGATGGCGTTGAGGTTGACGTCGCCAGTGCCGGCCTGCTGGCTGGAAGAGGCCAGCCGCGAGGCCGAAAGGATGCCGCCGATCGTCGCCAGCGTCGAGCAGAGCATGAAGGCGCTGAGATAGATACGGCGGACATTGATGCCGGCGCGGCGCGCCGCTTCCCGGTTGCCGCCGACGGCGAACATCGAGCGTCCCCACTGCGTCCGCGTCAGCGCGTAGTTCAGCACGACGGCAATCAGGACGAAGAGGCCGAACATCCACGGCACGCCGCGGCCGAGATTGAGATAGTAGGCGGCAAATTCGAGAGCGGCGGTCAGCACGGCGGCCTTGATCACCAGCGCGCCGAGCGGCTGCTGGGAGAGATTGACCGACTGACGCTGCTGGCGTTTGCGCATACCGTTCACGATCAGCACCAGACCGGGCAGAAGCGCCAGCAGATGCGAGAGCCAGAAGGGCATGACGAGGATCTGGCCGAAGCGGACCAGCGGCGAGGCGAAGGGCAGATTGATACTGCCTGTCGGCCCGAGGATATAGAGCTGCATACCGAGAAGCGCGAGCAACCCGGCCAGCGTCGCAACGAAGCTCGGCATGCCGAGCCTGTTATAGAGAACCGCATAGAGCGCACCGACGACCATGCCGGCGATAATGGCAACGATGATCGCCAAAGGCAGCGGCCAGCCGGTATTGACCCAGAGGACGCCGAGGATTGCCGACGAAAGGCCGCTCATCGATCCCACGGAGAGATCGATTTCGCCGAGCATCAGCACGCAGACGATGCCGAGCGAAATGACGCCGACCGTCGCACAGTCGAACAGCAGATTGACAAGATTGTTCGGCGCCAGGAAGATCGGGTTGAGGATCGAGAACACCGTCGAGATGACGATCAGGCCGACGGCGACCGGCAGCATGCCGAGATCGCCGGAGCGCACGCGGTCGAAGAATGCCTTGATCATCGCGCCGATGCTGTCGTCGTGCCGCACACGCTCGTCGCTGCGATCAAGTGTGGCAGCCGGCGCAAGTGTATTGGATGGTTTCTGGCTCATGCCGGGCTCCCGCTGTTTTCCTGGGCTGTGCTGCTCTTTCGTTCGAGCCGCCGGGATACGGAATTTTCGGTCGCACCCGTGATCGAGGCGACGAGTTCCTGGTTGGAAGCATCAGGCGTGAAGACGCCGTTGTTGCGCCCGAGGCGAAGCACGACGATCCGGTCGGCAACCGCACGCACGTCTTCCATATTGTGGCTGATGATGATGACGCCGAGGCCACGCTCGCGGACGCGCTCGATCAGGTTGAGAACCTCGGCCGTCTGTGCGACGCCGAGTGCGGCGGTCGGCTCGTCGAGCATGATGATCTTCGGATCGAGCAGCAGCGAGCGGGCAATCGCCACCGTCTGGCGCTGGCCGCCCGACAATGAAGCGATGGGCTCCCGGACCGAGGGAATGCGGGCTGCAAGTTCGCGCAGCAGCGTCCAGGCACGCACTTCCATCGCCACCTCGTCGAGGCTCCAGGGCGACAGCTCGTGGCCGAGGAAAAGATTGGCGACGACGTCGAGGTTTTCGCAGAGCGCCAGGTCCTGGAAGACAGTTGCGATACCGAGCTCAAGGGCTCGGCCCGGGCTGTCCAGCGTCACGGTCTGGCCGCAGAATTCTATCGTTCCGGATGACGGCTGATGCACGCCGGCCAGAACCTTCACCAGTGTCGACTTGCCCGCGCCGTTATCGCCGACCAGCGCCACGACCTCACCGGCCTTGACCTCAAGTTCGATGTCGGTCAGCGCCGAGACCGCGCCGAAATTCTTGGAAACATTGCTCAACCGGAGGATCGTTTGTCCCTTCTCCGGCATGCCCTTATCGGTAACCATGGCTGAAGCCCTTCTTGCCCGGGAAACCTCCGGCCGCCATCAACGCGGCCGGAGAATATAGGCAGATTTAGTTGGTGATGCCGAGCTTCTTGCAGCCGTCGGCATATTCGCCGGTGCAGATCTGCTCAGCCGTCTGGATCTTCTTGTCGAAGATTTCAGCCTTGATGTTCTCGGCTGTGACGACAGCCGGAACAAACAATTCGGACGGCGTCTTGTAGAGCGTCGTCTTGGCTTCAGGCGTTTCACCCTTCAGCATCTGCACGGCAACCTTGGCAGCAGCCGCGGCAACCACTTCCGATGGCTTCGAGATCGTGTTGTACTGGTCACCGGAGATGACGAGCTGTAGCGCTGCGATCGTCGCATCGTTGCCCGTCACCGGCGGAACGGGCTTCACGCCAGCGGCCTTGAAGGCGGCAATCGCGCCGCCGCCGGTGCCGTCGTTGGCGGCAACGACGCCCTTGATGTCAGCGCCGAAGCGGGTGATCTGGCCTGCAGCCCATTCCTGAGCCTTCGGCGGCGCCCATTCCGGCGTATCGTATTCGGCAAGCGTCTTGTAGGCAGATTCCTTCAGGCCACGATGGACGCCATCACGAATGAGGCCTGCTGCGGCGTCTGTCGGCGAACCGTTGATCTGCAGAACGCCGGCGCCATCGGCCACACCTTCCTTCTTCAGGTGTTCGACCAGCGACTTGGCGATCGCGTAGCCGATACCCTCGTTGTCGAAGGAGACGTAGAAATCGGCCGGCTTGTCGGGGATCGGACGGTCATAGGCGATAACCTTGACGCCCTGCGACTGGGCGATCTCGACGAGACCAGCAGCGGCGGCGGAATCAACCGGATCGAGCACGATTACCTTGGCGCCCTGGACGATCACCGAATTGAACTGCTGCTGCTGCAGCGAGGCATCGGCATTGGCGTTCTGATAGACGACCGTGCACTTGGCGCAAAGCTTTTCCATCTCGGCCTTGAAGCCTGGGAAGTCGTGCTGCTCGTAGCGCGTCGACGCCTGGTCAGGCATCAGGAAAGCGACGGTCGAGGCTTCCTGGGCAAAGGCCGTACCGGCAAATCCCATCGCGATGGTCGCCGACGCCATAAGCAAATTGCGATATTTCATTCTCTCCTCCTTGGTGTGTTCAAAGACAGGCCCAGGCATTACCGCCGGTCACCGCAGCCGCCCTCTCCTCGCCACTGCCCATCGATGCCATCAAGACGGCATGCGACGCGCCCCGCAAAGACCGGGCTATCCGCAGATTCTTAGAAAATACCTCCCTGCACCGGCACGAAGCCAGCTTGTAACATCGATTGCGCAAGCTTGCTCAATCGATGAAGCAAGAATTGCCACTTCTTCAGTTTGATGTCAAGTTAGCGAAAATGGAGAAACCAATTTTGAATCACGTAAAGCAGGCCAAGAGGACAACGATTTACGATCTGGCGGAGCTTGCCGGCACATCCGCCAGCGCCGTCAGCGCCGTCCTCAACGGCAATTGGAAGAAGCGCAGGATCAGCAGCCAGCTCGCCGAAAAGATCATGAAGATAGCCGAGGAACAGGGCTATGCGCTCAATATGCAGGCGAGCCTGCTGAGGCGCGAAAAGTCCCACATCATCGGCATGATCGTTCCGAAATATGACAACCGCTACTTCGGCTCGATCGTCGAGCTTTTCGAGGACATGGCCCGCGCGCGCGGGCTTTTTCCGATCATCACCTGTACCCGCCGCGACCCCGAACTTGAGATCGAGGCCGCCCGCACGATGCTTTCCTACCAGGTCGAATGCCTGATCGCGACGGGCGCCACCGACCCGGACAGGATCACGGAGATGTGCGCCGCAGCCGGCGTCCGCAGCCTCAACCTCGACCTGCCCGGGGCGCTCGCCCCCTCGATTATTTCTGACAATTTTGCCGGCGCCCGCGAACTGACCCGGCGCATTCTGGTGAACTGCGAACGGCGGCTCGGAAAGAAGGGCCCGCTGCTCTTCATCGGCGGCCGCGGCAGCGATCACAATACGGCAGAACGCATCCGGGGCTTTCGTGCTGCCCACTCCGATCTCGGCCTCGCCGTTGCCGAGGAACATATCCTTGCCTGCGGCTACGCACCGGAGAAAGCCGAGAAGGCGCTGGACGATCTAGCGCTCAAGGGCGATGCCAATGTCGGCGGCATGTTCGTCAACTCGACCATTTCGCTCGAAGGCGTCATGCGCTGGGTGCGGCGGTCCGGGCACCTCAACGACGACAGTCTCGTTCTCGGCTGTTTCGACTGGGATCCCTTCGTCTCGCTGCTCGGAAACGAGATAGAGATGGTGCGGCAGGATGTGCCTGAGATGCTGAAAAAGGTGTTCGAAGTCATCGAATCGGGCGTCAGCAAGCCTGTCGTCATTCAGGTGCCGCCGCTCATTCCGCAAATGTAACGGCGCAATCCTGTGCGGGGTGGCCGTCCCGCGCCTTCTGCCGCAGGCGAGCTTGTCAGCGCTAGCACCGGCTTCCAGCTGCACCGGACAGACACCCGCCGCTCTCAAGGTAAGTCTCTGCTGCCTGCCTGTGCCCTGCGCGGACTAGTCTTCTCCCTTCCTCCGAAAACTTAGAAAATATAATCTATAAAATAAATATACATTGTGGAAATCTGATTTGGACGTCGCCGCTGTGGCCGACGATGAACATTGAGGGTGGCACATGCGCATCAAAACATTGCTTGGAACGATCGGTCTGGTCGCGTCCTTTATGACCGCCGCACATGCGGATGAAGCCAAGAAGGTTGTTATCGCCTATCAGACCGGCGCTGTGCCGTATCTGGTCGGCATCGCCAATGGCGAACTCGCCAAGCAGACCGGCTGGGATATAGAATTCCGTCGCTTCAACTCCGGCGCCGACATCTTCGCGGCGATCGCATCCGGCGACGTCCAGCTCGGCGACGTCGGCTCGAGCCCCTATGCTGCCTCGGTCAGCAAGGATCTCGACGTCAAGGGCATCTACATCACCGCTGGCGCTGGCGACAGCGAAGCCCTGGTCGTGCGCAACGACATCAAGTCCTCTGCCGATCTCAAGGGCAAGAAGTTCTCCGCAGCCCCGGTTTCGACCGATCACTACCAGCTGCTCGCCTACCTGAAGCAGGAAGGCCTCACCGAGAAGGATTCGCAGGTTATCGCAATGCCGCAGCCGCAGATCGTTGCCGCCTGGAAGCGCGGCGATATTGACGGCGCCTTCGTCTGGGACCCGGCTCTGAGCGAACTGAAGAAGGACGGCAAGGTTCTGGTGACCTCGGGTGAAGTTTCCAAGCGCGGCGCGCCTGTGTTCAGCGCCCTCGTTGTCACCGGCGAGTTCGCCAAGAAGAACCCCGAGTTTCTGACGAAGTATGTCGGCCAGCTCGACAAGTACTATGTCGACTTCGCAAAGAACCCGAAAAACTGGGGTCCGTCCTCCGAGAACATCAAGGCGATTGCCAAGCTTCAGGGTGGCACGCCTGAAGAAAATGCCGGCTGGCTGAACACGACCGTGGTCGTCCCCCTCCAGGAACAGGTCACAGCGGCCTGGCTCGGCGAAGGCGACAAGGGCAGCGTCGCCAAGACGCTGAAGGACACCGCGCAGTTCCTCAAGGAGCAGAAGAAGATCACGGCGGTGAAGGACAGCTACGCCGGCTTCGTGGATCCGCAGTTCGCGGCAGCGGCTCTCGCTTCGAACTGAGATCATTCTCAGACACAAATGGCGGCCCGATGGGCCGCCATATCTCCTTGTCAGGACTCTCCCCATGCTCGAAGTCAGAAACGCGACCGTGAAGTTCGACGCAGCCGACGGAACCTCCGTCCATGCGCTCGACAACGTCTCCTTCAATATCCCGCAGGACTCCATCGTTGTCGCGCTCGGCGCATCCGGCTGCGGAAAATCCACCCTGCTAAACGCCATTGCCGGCTTCCAGCCGCTGACGGAAGGCGAGATCCTGATCGACGGCGCGCCCGTGTCGCGCCCAGGCGGCGACCGCGGCGTGGTGTTCCAGAAGGACACCCTGCTTCCCTGGTCGAGCGTTCTCGACAATGTGGCTCTCGGGCTGCGCTATCAGGGCGTGGGAAAGAGAGAGCGATATCAACGCGCGCGTGAACTTCTCAAGCTGGTCGGTCTCTCTGACTTCGAATCCAAGCCTCCCTACGAGCTCTCCGGCGGCATGCGCCAGCGCGTCGGCATCGCCCGGGCACTGGCGACTGATCCGAAGGTGCTTCTGATGGACGAACCGTTTGGCGCGCTCGACAGCCTGACCCGCGAAACCATGCAGCAATTGCTGGCTTCGGTCTGGTCGGAAACCAGGAAGCAGGTGTTCTTCATCACCCATTCGATCGAAGAGGCCCTGACGCTCGGAACCCATATCCTCGTCATGTCGCCGCGCCCCGGCCGCGTCGTGGCACGTTATGAAGCCGGCTTCGTTCGCCAGTTTGCCAGCACCGGTGACATCGGCCCGATCCTCGCCGATCCCCGGTTCGTGACGCTCCGCGAAGAGATCCGCTCGATCATTCACAAACCCGCACATGACCGCCGCGCCGCCTGACGGCTGGCGCATGACAGCGAAGACAGGCACCAAGGAATTACCCCATGAGCGTATTGGCAGAGCACTCGACGGCAATAGAGGGTGAAGTCGCCTCGCCGCGCAAACCGCGCAGCCGCACTCCCGCGACCGGCACATTCGCCATCAGCGCCGGCACCCTGCTGGCGCTCGTCCTCGGCTGGGTGATCGCCACCCGCTATCATCTCGCCTCGCCGCTCTTCCTACCGTCGCCAAGCGAAGTCCTCGTGCAGTTTCAGGCAATCGCCTCTGACGGCTATGCGAACGGCACGCTGACGGAACACATTCTGGCAAGCCTTGGACGCATCAGCGTATCGCTCGCCTTCGGCATTGTCCTTGGCGTCCCGATCGGTCTGATCATGGGGCTTAACCGCTGGGCCAAGGGCGTGCTCAGCGTTCCGATCGACATCTACTGGGGCCTGCCGCCGCTTGCCTATCTGCCGCTGTTGATCATCTGGCTCGGCATCGGCGAGTCCTCGAAGATCCTGCTCCTCAGCCTCTCAGCCTTCGCCCCGATCTGTTACGCCGCACAGGCCGGTGTCCGCTCGGTCCCGCAGGAGCGCATCAATGCCGCGCAGTCGCTCGGCGCCAACACCTTCCAGCTGTTCACGACGATCGTGCTTCCTTCGGCCCTTCCGGAAATCCTGACCGGCCTGCGCATCGCAATCGGCGCCACGCTGTCGACACTGGTGGCGGCCGAACTGATCGCTGCGCAGTCGGGCGTCGGTTACATGATCATGTCGGCTGCCAACTTCCTGGCGACGGACGTCGTCTTCGTGGGCCTGATCGTCATCGCCATCTTCGCCTTCGCCTTCACGGCCGCAATGCGCTTTCTCGAAAAGCAGCTTGTGCCCTGGAAGGGCAAACTCTGACACCGGACCGATCGATATGAGCAAGAATGCAAACCCGCCTCTGAAGATGTTCTGGTACCTGCCGACGCATGGCGACGGCCCCTATCTCGGAAGCGAGGAACGCCACCGTCCGCCGACATTTGGCTACATGCGCGATATCGCCCAAGCCGCAGACCGGCTCGGCTTCGAGGGCGTGCTGCTGCCGACCGGCACCTATTGCGAGGATGCCTGGATCACCGCCGCCGCGCTGGTACCCCTGACCGAGCGCCTGCGCTTTCTGGTCGCGCTTCGCCCGGGTAGCGGGACGCCGGCGATGTTTGCCCGCCATGCCGCAGCGCTCGACCGCGTCTCGGGCGGCAGAGCGTTGTTCAACGTCGTGACGGGCGCCGACCCCGCCGATCTGGCGGGCGACGGCAACAAGCTCGGCCATGGCGAACGCTATGAACAGACCGACGAGTTCCTGACGATCTGGCGACGGATCCTATCCGGTGAGGACGCCGATTTCGAAGGCAAGTACCTGTCCTCCCACGGCCGCGGCCTGTCATTCCCGCCGGTCCAGACGCCGCATCCGCCGATCTGGTTCGGCGGATCATCAGACTCAGGTATCGCCGTCGCCGCCAAACATGCGGACGTCTATCTGAGCTGGGGAGAGCCCGCCGATCTGCTCACCGAGAAAATCATCAGGGTCAAGGAGCGGGCACTGGCCGAAGGGCGCAAAATCCGCTTCGGTCTGCGCATCCATTTCATCGTTCGCGAGACCGAGGAGAAGGCCTGGGCGGCAGCCGACGATCTGATCAGCAGGGTGACCGACGAACAGGTCGCCGCCGCGCAGAATGAATTCCTCAACGTCTCGCAGTCCGTCGGCCAGAAGCGTATGTCCGCGCTGCATCAGGGGCGCCGCGACAAGCTTGTCGTTGGACCAAACCTCTGGGCCGGCCACGGGCTGGTGCGTGGCGGCGCCGGCACGGCTCTCGTCGGCAGCCCGGAAAACATCGCAGTGCGGCTGCGTGAATATCAGGAGATCGGTATCGAGACGATCATCGGCTCCGGCTATCCGCATCTCGAGGAAGCCTTCAATGTTGCCGAGCTGCTGTTTCCGCTCATCGGCGTCAAGGGCGAACGGTCCTATGGCGTCGGCGAAGACAACCAGACTTTCGAAAGCGGACTGCGCTCCAAGCGCCCGGCATAGGACCGGGCGTCACGACAGTGTTGGCGACACCTCCGATAGCAGCCATGTCTGAAACTGGTCGGCGGCCGGGTGGCTTTGCTTGTTTTCGGGGCGAACGACGTAATAGGCGTTCTCCGTCGGCATCGTGATATCCAGCAGCGTGACGAGCGCTCCCGACTTGAGCTCGTCTTCGATCAGGTAGGTTGGCAGAAGCGCGACGCCGAGGCCTGCCGCCACAGCCGTAACGATCATCGAGAACTGGTCGAGACGAAGGCCGAGATAGGCATTCTCGACCGACGCCTGCTGCATCTGAAACCAGTCTGCCCAGAGCTTCGGCCTGGTGGTCAGATGCAGCAATGGCGCTTGCGACAGGTCTTTCGCCGCACTGATCTTCAATTGTCCGGCAAGGCTTCGGCTCGCCACCGGCAACACCGTTTCATGGCACAGGAAGGTGGGAACGCCGCCTGCCCAGACCGGCTGGCCGAAGTGAATCGCGAGATCGAAACTGTCCTCGCTGAAACTAAAGGGCTTCGAGCGCGATTCGATGGTCAGCGCCACATCCTGATGATCGGCGAGAAATCGCCCAAGGCGTGGCACCAGCCATCTGGCGCCGAAGGTCGGAAGCGTCGCGATCTTCAATGACGCGCGCATCCGCCCGGCCGCCGCCGCTTCGATCATCAGCCGTTCGGAGCGCAACAGCAGGTCTCTCACCTCTGGAAGTAACCGCTGCCCGGCCTCCGAGAGGATGACCCGCTGGCGGACGCGCTCGAAAAGCTTAAGACCAGTCTGCAGCTCCAGATCGGCGATCTGCCGGCTGATGGCGCTTTGCGTCAGACTGAGCTCTTCGGCCGCGCGCGAGAAATTCTCGTGACGCGCGGCGCATTCGAAGGCCTGCAGCGTGACGATGTCAGGAACGAGGCTTCGGCGCATGGCTATTCCGTTTCCGCATCAAGTTAAACGCATAAGTCACAACATTGACATCGATGGGAGGAGTATATCCCACTTTCAGCATCAAGTGACAAATCCATTTAGGGCCACGCACATGACAAAACACGTCACATCGAGCGACATCCGGTCAGCCTTTTCCGCCGCCATGTCAGCCATGTATCGCAACGAAGTGCCGGCCTATGGCACGCTGATGGACCTCGTTGCCCGCGTCAACGCAGAGGCGCTCGCAAACGAGCCCGATCTCAAGGCACGCCTGGAAGCAACCGACAATCTCGATCGCATTTCCGAAGAGCGCCACGGCGCCATCCGTCTCGGCACTGCCGGCGAACTGGCGATGATGCGGCGCGTCTTCGCCGTCATGGGCATGTATCCGGTCGGCTATTACGATCTGTCGACCGCGGGCGTTCCGGTTCACTCCACCGCCTTCCGCCCGGTCGGCGATGAAGCGCTGAAGCGCAATCCGTTCCGCGTTTTCACCTCGCTGCTGCGCCTCGATCTGATCGCCGATCAGGAACTGCGCAAAGACGCCGCCCGCATTCTCGAAACGCGCCGGATTTTCACGGCGGGCGCGGTCGAACTGACAGAGAAGGCCGAAAAAGACGGCGGCCTGTCGAAAGACGATGCCGATCGCTTCGTCGCCGAAGTGTTGGAAACCTTCCGCTGGCACGACAAGGCGATCGTCGATGGCGAGATGTATCACCGCCTGCACGACGCCCACCGGCTCATTGCCGATGTCGTCTCCTTCAAGGGCCCGCATATCAACCACCTGACGCCGCGCACGCTCGATATCGACCGTGTCCAGGCCCTGATGCCTGACTACGACATCGCGCCCAAGGCAATCGTCGAGGGCCCCCCGGCCCGTAGATGCGCGATCCTGCTGCGCCAGACGTCGTTCAAGGCATTGGAGGAAGCAGTCGCCTTCGAAGACGGCAAGGGCGGCTGGCAGACCGGATCGCATACGGCCCGCTTCGGCGAGATCGAACAGCGCGGCATCGCGCTGACGCCGAAGGGCCGCGGCCTCTACGACACGCTTCTCGACGCTTCCCGCAAGGTGGTTCGCCCGGCCGCCGACGGATCCAACGCCAAGGCCTACGAGACAGCACTGATCGAAACCTTCCAGGCGTTCCCGGATGACTGGAAGACGATCCGCGCCGAAGGTCTCGGCTATTTCAGCTATTCGCTGACCGAAAAGGGAAGCAAGACGTCCATCCCTGCTGGTTCCGATGTCGATGCGCTTATCGCCGACGGCCTGATCCAGTTCGATCCGATCGTCTATGAGGACTTCCTGCCCGTCAGCGCCGCCGGCATCTTCCAGTCGAACCTCGGCGATGGTGCACAGCAGGACTTCGTGGCGAGCCCGAACCAGCAGCGCTTCGAAAGCAATCTCGGCGCCAAGGTGCTCAACGAATTCGACCATTATGCAGGCATCGAACAGTCGTCCCTCGACGCCTGCCTCAATGCACTGACCAGACGCCCGGCCGCCGAGTAAATTCCGGCCACCGATCCGAGACGTTTCCGAACTGGAGTTCCATCAGATGAATATTGCCGTCAAATCCGTGTCCGTCGCCGAAGAAGCCGTGACCATCCTCGATCGCCTGGGTGTCGCCAAGTCCGCCTACACAGGCGGCGACATGGACGCCTTCTCGCCCGTCACCGGCGAGCGCACCGGCCAGCTGAAAACAGTCTCACCGGCGAAGGCCGTCGAGGCCATCGACCGCGCCCATGTGGCATTCCAGAAGTGGCGCCTCGTTCCGGCGCCGAAGCGTGGGGAACTCGTTCGTCTGCTCGGTGAGGAACTGCGCGCAGCCAAGGCCGATCTCGGCCGTCTGGTTTCAATCGAAGCCGGCAAGATCCCGTCCGAAGGCCTCGGCGAAGTGCAGGAAATGATCGACATCTGCGATTTCGCCGTCGGTCTTTCCCGCCAGCTCTATGGTCTCACCATCGCTACCGAGCGTCCCGGCCACCGGATGATGGAAACCTGGCATCCGCTCGGCGTTATCGGCATCATCTCCGCCTTCAATTTCCCGGTCGCCGTCTGGGCCTGGAATGCTGCGTTGGCGCTCGTCTGCGGCAACAGCATCGTCTGGAAGCCGTCCGAAAAGACGCCGCTGACGGCGCTGGCATCGCAGGCAATCCTGGAACGGGCCCTGAAGCGCTTCGGCGATGCGCCTGAGGACCTGTCGCAGGTGCTCATTGGCGACCGCACGATCGGCGAAGCGCTGGTCGACCATTCGAAGGTCGCTCTCGTCTCCGCAACCGGCTCGACCCGCATGGGTCGCGAAGTCGGACCGCGCCTTGCCAAGCGCTTCGCGCGCTCCATCCTCGAACTCGGCGGCAACAATGGCGGCATTGTCTGCCCGTCGGCCGATCTCGACATGGCGCTGCGCGCCATCGCCTTCGGCTCCATGGGCACGGCCGGTCAGCGCTGTACCACACTGCGCCGCCTCTTCGTCCACGACAGCGTCTACGATCAGCTCGTGCCGCGCCTCAAGAAGGCCTATGCGAGCGTCTCGGTCGGCAATCCGCTGGATGGCGCAGCCCCTGTCGGCCCGCTGGTGGATAAGGCAGCCTTCGACGGCATGCAGAAGGCGCTCGGCGAAGCTGCCAAGCATGGCGGGGCGGTTCATGGCGGCCAGCGGGTCGATACCGGCAGCGAGAACGCCTACTACGTGAAGCCGGCGCTGGTCGAAATGCCGAAGCATGAGGGACCGGTCCTCGAGGAAACCTTCGCGCCGATCCTCTACGTGATGAAATACAGCGATCTCGACGCCGTCATCGCCGATCACAACGCTGTCGGCGCTGGTCTTTCCTCATCGATCTTCACGCTTGACATGCGCGAGGCAGAGCGTTTCCTTTCTGTCGAAGGCTCCGATTGTGGTATCGCCAATGTCAACATCGGCACATCCGGTGCGGAAATCGGCGGCGCGTTCGGCGGTGAGAAGGAAACCGGCGGCGGGCGCGAGTCCGGGTCGGATGCCTGGAGAGCCTATATGCGCCGCGCCACCAACACGGTGAACTACTCGAAGGCCCTGCCGCTGGCACAGGGCGTCTCCTTCGACATCGAATAGGGCTCTGAGAAAATGACCGTCACCACCGAGATCAAGGAGGCTGGGTTCCGCCCGGCCTCGCGCATCGCCACCGTTGGCGTTTCGAAGATCCTGCAGATCGGCGCCAAGGCGGCGGCGATGAAGCGCGACGGCCTGCCGGTCATCATTCTCGGCGCCGGCGAGCCGGATTTCGACACGCCAGATAACGTCAAGCAGGCGGCCAAGGCCGCGATCGATGCAGGCGACACGAAATACACCGCGCTTGACGGCACACCCGCCTTGAAAAAGGCCGTCGCCGAAAAATTCCGCCGCGAAAACGGCGTCGATTACGCCGTCGACGAAGTGACGGTGGCCACCGGCGCCAAGCAGATTCTCTTCAATGCCTTCATGGCGACACTCGATCCCGGCGACGAGGTCATCATCCCGACGCCCTACTGGACCTCGTATTCGGATATCGTCGAAGTCTGCGGCGGCGTGCCGGTTCTGGTTCCCTGCGATGCGGCGGCCGGATTCCGCCTTCAGGCGGCGCAGCTGGAAGCGGCGATCACGCCGAAGACCCGCTGGGTGCTGCTGAACTCACCCTCGAACCCATCGGGCGCGGCCTATGCCGCAGCCGACTATCGGCCGCTGATCGACGTTCTGTTGCGCCATCCGCATGTCTGGCTGATGGTCGACGACATGTACGAACACATCGTCTATGACGGTTTCGACTTCGTCACCCCCGTTGCCCTTGAGCCGCGCCTCAAGGAACGTACGCTGACGATCAACGGCGTGTCGAAAGCCTATGCCATGACTGGCTGGCGCATCGGCTATGCCGGCGGGCCGAAGCCGCTGATCAAGGCCATGGCCGTGATCCAGAGCCAAGCAACCTCCTGCCCAAGCTCCGTCAGCCAGGCAGCCGCCGTCGAAGCCCTGAACGGCCCGCAGACATTTCTGAAAGAACGTCAGGAAAGCTTCCAGCGCCGCCGCGATCTGGTCGTCGGCCGGCTGAACACGATCGATGGCCTGGAATGCCGCACACCGGAAGGCGCCTTCTACACCTTCTCGGGATGTGCAGGCATCCTCGGCAGGACGACGCCGAAAGGCAAGCGGATCGAAGCCGATCACGACTTCACCGACTACCTCCTCGAGGATGCGCATGTCGCAGTCGTTCCGGGTTCGGCCTTCGGTCTGTCGCCGTTCTTCCGGATATCCTATGCGACATCGGAAGCCGAGCTTGCCGAGGCACTCGACCGCATCGAACGGGCATGCGCGGCTTTGAAGCCCTGATGGAAGCGGTCTAGCGACCTTGGACCGGCACGCATGATCCCGCGCCTCACATCGCACCTTGCTCCCGCATCTCCAGCCGGCTTCTTCGAGCGTCTCGTCGAAGCCGGTTTCAGTGGCGACGCCGAGAGCCGTGCGGGCGCCCGCACGGTCTATGCGACCGACAATTCGATCTACCAGCTGGAACCGGCGGGCATCCTGTTTCCGAGGGGTGCCGATGATCTGAAGATCCTCGCGAAGGTGCTTAGCGAGCCGGCTTTCAGCGGCATGACCATCACCCCGCGCGGCGGCGGCACCGGCACCAATGGTCAGTCGCTTACCTCGGGCCTCGTGGTCGATTGCTCACGGCACATGAACAAGATCCTGGAGATCGACCCGGTCAGGCGCATCGCACGTGTCCAGTCCGGTGTCGTCAAGGACCAGCTGAACCGCGCCCTGAAGCCTTACGGCCTGTTCTTCGCTCCGGAACTCTCAACCTCCAACCGGGCAACGATCGGCGGCATGGTCTCTACCGATGCCTGCGGACAAGGCTCCTGCCTTTATGGCAAGACCTCCAACCACGTTGTCGGCCTGCGCATCGTGCTGGCCGACGGTTCCGAATGGTGGTCGCGCGCGCTCAGCGAAACGGCGCTTGCCGAGATTCTTCAACGCCAGGACAGGATCGGCGAGATCCACCGGACCGTCGATGGCATCGCGCGAGAAAAGCGTGAGCGGATCGAGACTGTCTTTCCGAAGCTCAACCGCTACATGACCGGCTACGATCTGGCCCATATCCGCCAGCCGGACGGCCGCTTCGATCTGAATGCCATCCTCTGCGGGTCCGAAGGCACGCTGGCGATGATCGCAGAGGCAGAGCTCAATCTGCTGCCGCTCCCCGCCCATGCCGCATTGATCAATATCCGCTACAACGATTTCAATGCGGCGCTGGAAGATGCCCGGACGCTGACGGCGCTGAAGGTCGCGTCCGTCGAAACCGTCGACGAGAAGGTGCTCGGGCTCGCGAAGACGGATATCGTCTGGAACGACATCGGCCAGTTCTTTCCCGATGACGCGGCCTCCCCTGCCAACGGTATCAACATCGTCGAGATCCTGGCGGATGACGAAACCGAACTGGAGCGGAAGCTTGGCGAGGTGACCGCCGCGTTCGGCAACGCCAACCCGGATCGCCTCGGCCACACGATCGCACGCCAGCATCGCGACATCGAGGCAATCTGGACGATGCGTAAACGCGCCGTCGGCCTGCTCGGCAATGTTGACGGGCCGGTGCGCCCGGTTCCGTTCGTCGAAGACACCGCCGTTCCGCCGGAGAATCTGGCCGCCTATATCCGCGAATTTCGCGCGCTGCTTGATAGCGCCGGGCTGTCCTACGGGATGTTCGGCCATGTCGATGCAGGCGTTCTGCATGTACGCCCGGCGCTCGACCTCACACGCGATGATCACACCCCGCTCGTCCGGGAGATCAGCGATGCCGTCGTCGCCCTGACGAAGAAATATGGCGGCGTTCTCTGGGGCGAGCACGGCAAGGGCGTGCGGTCGGAATATGTTCCCGAATTCTTCGGCGATCTCTATCCTTGCCTGCAGCAAATCAAGCGGGCCTTCGATCCTCAGAACAAGCTGAATCCCGGCAAGATCGCCGCGCCGTCAGTCGAGCCCCTCCTGAAGATCGACGGCGTGCCCCTGCGCGGCGGCGTCGATCGTGCCATTGGCAACGAGATCAGAGCCGCCTTCGACAATGCCGCCTATTGCAACGGGAACGGCGCCTGTTTCGATTTCGACGAAACGAGCCCCATGTGCCCCTCCTACAAGGCGACGCGTGACCGGCGTTTTTCGCCGAAGGGCCGGGCGGCGCTGATGCGCGAGTGGCTGAGGCTGCTGGCGGACAAGAGCATCGACCCGCGCGCCGAGGCAAAACGTCTGCGCCGCGGCAGTTCGCTCGCAACCCTGCCGAAGCGGATCTTCAACTCGCTCGATCCGCGCAACCGCGACGACTTTTCGCACGAAGTCCGCGAAGCCATGGATACCTGCCTCGCCTGCAAGGCCTGCACCGGGCAGTGTCCGGTCAAGGTCAGCGTGCCGGCCTTCCGCTCGAAATTCCTCGAACTCTACTACAGCAGGTATGCGCGCCCGCTGAAGGACCTGCTTGTGGCCGCGATCGAGACGTCACTGCCCTGGATGGCGCAGGCGCGGCCGCTCTACAATCTGATGGCAGGCACCGAAGCAGGCAGACACGTGATGCGGCTTTCCGGTTTGACGGCGCTGCCGCTGCTGCCGCCTCGGCCGCTCAAAGCCGAAGCCCGAAGGCTCGGCGTAGCCGTTGCCACGCAAGAGCTGATCGAAGGCCTGCCGGAGCAGGAGAAGAAGCGCGCCGTGGTCTTCGTCGCCGACGCATTCACAGCCCATTTCGATCCGGGCGTTGCGCTTTCGGCAATCAGTCTGGCGCGAAAAATGGGGCTGATCCCCTATCTCGCCGAAGGCAAGCAGAACGGCAAGGCGATGCATGTCCACGGATATCTCGGCCGCTTCGAGGCGAATGCAACAAAGACAGCCCGATATCTGCAAGACCTCGCTGCCGCCGGCGCCACACTGGTGGGCCTCGACCCGTCGATGACGCTTGTCTATCGCAGCGAATACAAGGGATTATGGGGCAACGGCGTGGAGGCAACGGTACTGCTGCCGCAGGAATGGTTAGCTGCCAATCTCGACAGGCTCTCAGCCCAACCCCAAAAATCGGCCTCACCCGTCTACAGCCTGCTCCCCCACTGCACCGAGCGCAGCAATGCACCGTCGGCGACGGCTCAGTGGAAGACTGTCTTCAAGGCGCTTGGCATCCCCCTTGAAATTGCCAGTACCGGCTGCTGCGGCATGGCCGGCACATTCGGCCACGAGGTCCGCAACCGTGCCACGTCCGAAGCGCTCTATGCCATGAGCTGGAGCAGCCACATTGCCGGCACGTCTTCCGAAACGGTGACGATGGCGACCGGATATTCCTGCCGCTCCCAGGTCAAAGCCATCGACACCAAGTCGATCCCCCATCCGCTGGCGATTATCGACGCTCTCACCGGCTGAACGGCAGAAGGCCGCAATCGCAGGATTGCGGCCTTCTGCATTTCATTCAGATCGACCAGAGAGCGCCACCGTCGCAGGCAACCGCCTGGCCGGTGATGTAGCTTGCACGATCGGAGGCGAGGAAGGTCGCGAGGGCGGCGAATTCTTCCGGGCGGCCGATGCGGCCCATCGGGATCATCTTGCTGACCTTTTCAAGGTCGAGCTTCGCCTCGGCCAGCCGCTCCGTCATCGTGTAACCCGGCATCAGCGCATTGACGGTGATGCCGCTTGCGGCGAATTCACGGCTCAGCGTCTTCGTCAGACCATGCAACCCGGCGCGCAGCGCGTTCGAGATCGTGAAGTTGTTGATCGGCTCCTTGGCGGCGATCGATGTCACCAGAAGGATGCGGCCCCATTGGCGCTCGCGCATGCCCGGCATCGCCGCAGCGATGGCGTCGGTTGCGCTGACGAACAAGCCCTCGAAGGCGTTGCGCCAGTCGTCCGAACCGATGTTTTCGAAGGGCATGGTCGGCGGACCGCCGGTATTGACCACGAGAATATCGACCTTTCCGAGCTTGGCCGCAGCCTGCTCGACCACCTGCCGTCCGGCCGCGGGCTGCCGCAGATCGGCGGGCAGGGCGACGACCCCGAGACGCTCTGCTGCGTCATCCAGCCGGGCTGCATCGCGGGCGCAGATGGCAACCTTTGCACCTTCGGCAACGAGTTCCCTGGCAATCGCAAATCCGAGCCCTTTGGAAGCGCCCATGACGAGGGCAGACTTGCCGCTCAAACCAAAATCCATTTTACAGCCTTCCTATTACGTCATTCAAAATCGAAGCACGGTTGCCGGGGGTCACCTGCCGCTGACTTCGACGCTACCGATACCGGAAACGTCGAACCGGTAGCTGAATGGTCCCGACGGGAACCGCGTCGTGACGATGCTGCCGGTCATTACCAGATCACCCTTGCGCAAGATCCTGCCGCTGGCGGCAAGATGATTGGCGAGCCACGCCAAGGGCACATAGGGATGTCCGAGAACATCGGCACCCATGCCGCGGGCAATCTCTTCGCCGTTATGATAGGCGATGCCTTCTGCGCCATCGAGACCTTCAGGCGGCGGGGTGAATGTACCAACCACGATCCCGGCGTTCCAGGAATTGTCAGCGATCAGCGTTCCGCAATGCAGCACGCTATAATCGGCATGGCGGTCTTCCACCAGCTCGATCGCAGCCGCAACCGCATCGACAGCAGCGCCGGCGCTCTCGGGCGTGAACGGCGTGGCGCCCGGCAGCAAGTCCTGGCCGAGCCGTACGCAGATTTCGAACTCAAGGCCGAGATGGTGATAGTCGGAAAGCTTCAGCTGCGCTCCCGTCGATCTGACGCGGCTGGAGAAGATGGTGCCCTGGATCGGCTGATCGATACCGCACATCGCCTGCATGCGCTTCGATGTCAGGCCGATCTTGTAGCCCGCAGTCTCTTCGCCACCACGGATCGCCGCGATATAGGCGTCCTGCACCCGATAGGCATCTTCGAGGTCGTTTATCCCGTCGATCCTGTGAAACTTCGTGCTGCTGCGATGTTCGGCAACAAGCTGGCCGGCAATATCGGCGATCGTCTCTGTCAATAGTCATCCTCCCGTTATGAACGGACTGGCAATCACAATTTCCAAGGCAGTGCGCGCGCCTTCCGCGGCACACCGGAAGGAGACCGGCCCAGCTGTCCGTTTCGCTGCGCCGATTCGCCATGGCCCGCAAGCTTAGCGTGCCGGCTCTGATGGTGCCGAGTGAATTCTGAACATTCCTATGCATTCGCATCGCTGCCGGAGGCCGATGGGCCAAGCGATGCCGCCTCTATGCGATAAGCGGTTCAGCAGCCTCGTCAGCAGACAGGGCGCTGGCCGAAGCCAGCATCACGGCAGGGGCCGCACGGACAAACAGCGATGAGTGCGAATTGATGATCCGCCCGCTTTCAAGCTTCAGGAGCGGTCCGTCAATATCAACGACATTATCCGTGAAGCTGAGTTCGCCCCACCCGTCAGACGTCCCCTCGATCAGGACGAAGGAATACTTTTCACCAATATTGAACATCTACTCTCCCCAAAGCCGATATCGCTATATTTCCACTCTACTCTAATTGAGCATCAACTCATAATATCGGATTCAGACCGAATAATTCATCTGCACCCGGCTGCCCGTCTCGGAATGCTGCAGACGTTCCAGAGCAAGACTTCCTTTTCCGCAGCGATATTGAGAACCAGACATAGCCTGTCTGAGATCCTTACAGTCGGTTCCCGGCGCAATCATGCGGCGCCTCGCGGCTTAACGCCTTGCTGGTCAGTCAAAGCGGCCCTGATCTTGCCCGGCGATCTTCCGGTCGCGTCATCCGCGAAATTGCCGCATCTTCGATACCGAGATTGTGCTCGCGCTGATTGAACCATTCCTCCTCCAGTCGAAGGGAACCGACATGATAAACGCGATCAACAACGCCGTCGGCAGGCCGCTTGCTTACAGTGGTACCTCCACCGCATGGTTTTCCGCCACCAAGTCCGGTCCGGTGCAGACGGGGACTGCCGGAAACGACTCGATGTGGGGCGACAGCGCCGTCAACGTCACGATGAAGGGCGGAACCGGCGACGATGTCTACTATCTCTATTCGAACATCAATCGCGCCGCCGAGGGGGCAAATGCCGGCACCGACACCATCAACACCTGGATGGACTACACACTGCCGGATAATTTCGAGAACCTGACGGTCACCGGCAACGGCCGCTACGCCTTCGGCAACAATCAGGACAACATCATTTCAGGCGCGTCCGGCAGCCAGACGATCAACGGGGATGCCGGCAACGATGTGCTGATCGGCGGCGGCGGCGCCGACACGTTCGTCATCGATCGCGGCAATGGCAGCGATCTGATCACCGACTTCGGTTCCGACGATGTCGTCCGCCTGGACAGTTTCTCGTCGTTTGCCCAGCTGCTGTCGCACGCCACACAGGACGGCAGCAATGTCCGGCTCGACATCGGCGGCGGTGAGAGCCTGGTGTTCGCCAATACCCAGATGTCGGCACTGAAGGCGAACCAGTTCCAGCTGACCCTCGATCGATCACAACTCGCCCTCACCTTCGAGGACAATTTCGACACGCTGTCGCTGCGCAATGGCGATAAGGGAACCTGGGATGCGAAATTCTGGTGGGCGGCTGATCGCGGCAGTCCGCTGACCGGCAACGGCGAGCAGCAATGGTATGTCAACCCGTCCTACGGGCCGACGGCGTCAGCCAATCCGTTTTCGGTCAAGAATGGGGTTCTGACGATAACGGCCAAGCCGGCCCCGGCAGCGCTTCAGCAGCAGATCGACGGTTACGACTATACGTCGGGCCTGCTCAACACGCATTCGTCCTTCTCCCAGACCTACGGCTACTTCGAGATCCGCGCCGACATGCCGTCGGAGCAAGGGGCGTGGCCGGCATTCTGGCTTCTGCCCGAAGACGGCTCGTGGCCGCCCGAACTCGATGTCGTCGAGATGCGCGGACAGGATCCCAACACCGTCAATGTCACCGTCCACAGCGATCACGGCGGCTCCCACCTGATCGACACGACACCGGTGAAGGTCGCCAGCACGGAAGGTTTCCACACCTACGGCATGAAGTGGGACGAGGATCATATCACCTGGTATTTCGACGACGTTGCCGTTGCCCAGAAGGCAACGCCCGCCGATATGCACAGCCCGATGTACATGCTGACCAATCTTGCCATCGGCGGCGCCGCCGGTTCGCCCAAGGACGGCCTCAAGAACGGATCGCAGATGTCGATCGACTATATCAGAGCCTATCAGCTGGCCGACGCCTCGGCTCAGCCGGACAGCGATCAGGAACGGACGATCGACTGGACGCTGTAGCTCTAGACGACCGTCTCGCCGCCATCGACGACGAGGATCTGGCCGGTCATGTAGGATGACCGGTCGGAGACCAGAAAGAGGATCGGTTCGGCGATTTCGGAGACATCCGCCCAGCGGCCGAGCGGCACCTTGTCGGCGATGTAGCTTTCGATCGCGCCGCGGCCGCCCATCTGGGCGATGAAGGGCTCGTTGAAGGGCGTATCGACCCAGCCCGGGCAGAGCGCGTTGACACGAACGCCCGATCTGGCGTAGTCGCCCGCCATCTGCCGGGTCATGGCGATGACGGCGTGTTTCGTGGTTGTGTAGGCGATCATTTCGCGGTCGTAGAGCACGCCCGATGAGGACGAGGTGTTGAGGATCACGCCTTTACCCGCCTGTTTCATGACGGGCATCACAAAACGCGCTGCCATGAAATGCGCCCGGACATTGAGGCTCCAGGATTTGTCGAAGCCCTCGACAGCAACCTCTTCCAGATCGCCCGCCACCTGCGCGCCGGCATGATTGTGGAGAATGTCGATCCGCCCGTGACGGGCGGCGATCGCCGAGATGCCGGTTTCCAGCGCCCGGTCGTCGGTAACGTCGACAACCAGGCTTTCCGCGCTTCCACCGGCGTCAGCGATCTGGGTGACGGTCTCTTCGGCATTGATGAAATCGATGTCGGCGACGACGACATGGGCGCCCTCGCGCGCCATGATCAGCGCTCCCGCCCGGCCGATGCCGGAGCCCGCGCCGGTGACGATTGCAACGCGATCCTTGAGTATCATGACATTTCCCCGGTCAGTTTGTTGTTGCCTTTTCGCGCATCAGGAAGCGCGCGATCAGGATGAGAATGAGCGAGGCGATCAATACAATCGTCGCGATCGCATTGATTTCAGGCGTCACGCCACGGCGGATCGAGGCGAAGACATAGATCGGCAGCGTCGTGTTCGAGCCGGCGACGAAGAAGGCGATGATGAAATCGTCGAAGGAGAAGGTGAAGGCGAGCAGGAAACCTGCCAGCACCGACGGCATGATCTGTGGCAGCACGATCTGCCGGAAGGTCGTCAGCGGCGTTGCGTAGAGATCGCTCGATGCCTCGACAATGTCGCGGCCAAGGCTGGCGATGCGCGCCTTCACGATCATCGTCACCAGCGCCATGGTGAAAAGCCCATGTGCGGCGATGATCGAGCCGTAGCCGAGTGCCAGCTTCGGCGGCTGAGCGCCCGGCCAGATTGCCGCGATCACCGGATTGATGAAGCCGAAGACCTCGACCAGTGCGACCAGCGTGGCAATGCCGATGACGACGCCGGGAACGACGATCGCCGCGGCGAACAGGCCGTCGAAGACAGCGCGCGCCCGCGGCCCGAGCCGCTCCATGCCCATTGCCGCCATCGTCCCGAAAATCGCCGCCAGCGCAGCGCTGGTGAAGGCGATGATCAGGCTGTTTTGCAACGCTTCCATCAGGAAGGTGTTGGAGAGCGCCCGGCCATACCACTCGGTCGAGAAGCCGACGAACTCGCTGGCATTGCGGCCGGAGTTGAAGGAGAACAGCACGACCAGCGCGATCGGCGTGTAGAGAAACAGGTAAACGAAAGTGACGAGCGCGCGCATCAGACGAGATCCACCTGACGGGTGCCGGCGACACGCCAGGCGATGCGCATGGCGACCAGCAGAATGACGACGACGACGGCGACCAGCGTCACGGCGATCGCCGAGCCGAACGGCCAGTTGCGCGATTGCAGGAAGAGATCGACAAGCGCATTGCCGATGAAGAACACCTTGCCGCCGCCGAGAAGCTGGGGGATCAGGTATTCGCCAAGCAGCAGGATCGTTACCAGCGCGACACCGGTCATCACACCCGGAAGAGACAGCGGCAGGGTAATGCCGAAGAAGGTCGAGACCGGCTTGGCGCCCAGATCGGCGGAGGCTTCGAGAAGCCGCCGGTCGAGCTTTTCGAGGCTGACATAGATCGGCATGATCATCAGCGGCAGATAGCCATAGACGATACCGAGCAGCACAGCGCCGGGGGTGTTGATCAGCCTGACATTCTCGATGCCGAAGATTTCGAGCAAATGCGGAATACCGCGGGCACCCAGCAGATACATCCAAGCATAGGTGCGCACCAGCAGGCTCGTCCAGAAGGGAACGACGACGAGCGAAACCAGCAGCAGCCGGCGTTTCGGGCTGGCCTTCACGGCGAGATAATAGGCGACCGGATAGGCAACCAGCAGGCAGGCCGCCGCACCAATCGGCGCCAGGATCAGCGTGTTGACGAAGGCCGCCGATCGCGAGCCCAAATTGGCGAACTGCGCGAAGGTGAACGCCGCCTGATAGCCGCCTTCGGGTGCCCGCTCGCCGAAGGCGAAGACGATGATGGCGATGAAGGGCAGCACCAGAAACACGAACAGCCAGATGCTGGCCGGCCCGACAAGGGCGGCAGTGACAAGGCGCCGTTTTGTGGCAAGGGTCAGGGGCATCGAAACGTTCTTTATCCGGCGGTTCTGAGCACTAGACCGGTCCCTGACTGCCGAGGCAGCCGGGACCGGAATTGCATGACGGCAGGTTAGGCAGACTTGAAGCGTGCCATCAGCTCGGCACGGCCCGGATCGGTCAGCGTCACGGCGGCGCCGAATTCGAGCGGTGTCAGTGCGGCTTCATCCGGATAGACGATCTTGTTCGAGGTGACTTCCTTCGGCAGCAGCGCGATAACGCGGCTGTCGGTGGTCGGCGCGCCGTTGGCGATATGCTCCTTCACCGCATTCTGCGGATCCATCAGGTAGTTGAGCAGCGCGTAGCCGGCAGCCTTGTTCGGCGCATCCTTCGGGATCGCGTAATAGTCGGTCCAGATCTCGCCGCCATCGGTGCCGAGCACATAGGCAAGCTCCGGCATATCGCGGTTCAGCTGCGCGCCGTCATTCGTCCAGCACATCGTCAGCCACGCATCGGTGGAGCGCATCGACGGCTGGTAGTCGGAATTGATGGCGAAGAGATGCGGCTTGACCTTGATCAGCAGTTCCTCGGCCTTGGCAAGTTCATCGGGCTTGATCGAATTGAAGCCGTAGCCGAGCGAGACGAGCGCGCTGCCGATCGTCGTCAGCTGGTAGTCGTGCACCATGGTGCGGCCGTCGCCTTCGGTCTGGGCGATCTCGAAGAAATCCTTCCAGCTCGAGAGCTTCGTCTTGATCTTCGAGGTGTTGACCGAGAAGCCGGTCGTGCCCCAGTTCTTCGGCACAGCATATGTCTTGCCGTCGATCTGGCCTTCCTTGGTGAAGCGCGGGCTTTCAGTCGCCTGGCTGAAATTCGGGATCTTCGAGAGATCCAGCTCGTCGATCAGGCCGAGCTTGTGATGGGTCGAGATCGTATAATTGGTCGGCACGAACAGCGACCAGCCGGAAGCGCCGGCCTGCAGCTTGGCGAGCATCTCTTCGTTCGAGCCGAAGACGTTGACTTCGACGGCGACGCCGGTCGCGGCCTTGAAGTTTTCGAAGGTCGCAGGATCATGGTAGTTCGGCCAAGTGGCGATCGACATCTGCGTGCCCAGATCCTCGGCGGCATAGGCGGGCGTCGACAGCGCGCCCGGGAAGCGCGACATCACCGCCGTTGCCAGACCGAGGCCGGTGATGCCGAGGAAATGGCGGCGGCTGACGGAGCCGCGCTTCAGGCGCATGAATTCGTCCATGAAGCCTTCGGCGGAGATGGGGAGATTGTCCTTGTAATCCTTGCTCATGATGCTGTTCCCTTGTTTTGGTTTATGCATTCGATGCTGGAAAGACATGTATTGCTGACGGGTCGAAGCAGAGGAAAACCGCTTCGCCAGGCTCGACCAGATCACTCTCGCTCATGCTGCGGCGGTCGGCGGTGATCAGGAAATCGCCGAGGCCCGGCACGTTCACCGCATATTCCGCCGACGAGCCCAGGAAGATGCGATGCGTGACCGTGCCCTTGAACGATGAACCCGAAGCCGGCTGGCTGCGTGTCATGCGGATCGCTTCCGGGCGCAGGGCGGCAATCACCTCTCCCGGCGACAGCCGCTTGCTCGACGAAACGGCGGAACCATCTGCCAGGCGAAGCGTCACCCCGT
The DNA here is from genome assembly GCA_900465675.1 of Hyphomicrobiales bacterium. Taxonomy (GTDB): domain Bacteria; phylum Pseudomonadota; class Alphaproteobacteria; order Rhizobiales; family Rhizobiaceae; genus Rhizobium. The sequence goes on from UBJR01000005.1 coordinate 191,207, forward strand.
CGGCTTCCATGGTCGCAGCAATCCGGTTCGTCTTGCCGACGAAATCGGCGACGAAGAGATCGGCCGGGCGGTCATAGACCTCCTGCGGCGTTCCGAGCTGGCGGATACGCCCGGCACTCATGACGCAGACGGCATCGGCCATCGACAGCGCCTCTTCCTGGTCATGGGTGACGAGCACGAAGGTGATGCCGAGTTCGCGCTGCAGCGTTTGCAGCTCGATCTGCATAGCCGAGCGCAGTTTCTTGTCGAGCGCCGCCAGCGGCTCATCCAGCAGCAGGACGGATGGTCGATTGACGATGGCGCGCGCCAGCGCCACGCGCTGCTGCTGGCCGCCCGACATTTCATGGATCCGCCGTTTGGCGAAACCGTCCAGACGAACCATTTCCAGCGCCTCGGCGGCTCGCCGGTTGATTTCTGCAGCGCCGATTTTCGGGCGCATCTGCCGCAGGCCGTAGGCGACATTCTGCTCGACGTTGAAATGCGGAAACAGCGCGTAGTGCTGGAACACCATGTTGACGGGGCGGCGATAGGCGGGAACGCCGTTCATCTCGCACCCGTCGATCAGCACCGTGCCCTCGCTCGGCTGCTCGAAGCCGCCGATCATGCGCAGGCATGTGGTCTTGCCACAGCCCGAAGGGCCGAGCAGCGCCAGAAACGCGCCCTTGGGCACATTGAGATTGATGTCCGTCACGGCGGTCACCGCGCCATAATTCTTGGTGACCGAACGGAATTCGATATCGTTCGTCGAAGCGGATGCCACGTCTGTTCCCTGCGGTTGGTTTGGAATTGGCAGTCTATCGCCGCCTTATTGCCACCGTCGTTAAGGAAAGAGTAAGCCTGAGCTTCCCGCACGGTATATACCCCGAGAGAGGTATTTTAGCGCACGATGCTTCGTGGAAGGTGTATATAGGGCCACGCGGAATGGCGTGGGGCGGAAGAGGGAGCCCGTCAGATGAGCACCGACCTGGAAGCGCTGTTTGGTGCATTCAACGCCACGATCGGCTGTCCGAAGATGACTGATGCCGAATTCGGCGAGACCTTCCGTCAGATGATGGCGGCGCTGGTGCGCTTCGACTACGTGGTCGTTTTCGCCTATCGCGGCAAGGAACGGCCGATCGACCTCTACAGCACCTTCGACCCGGAAGAGAACGTCGTCTTCGTCACTCTCTACCAGGCGGGACCATACCTGCTCGACCCGTTCTATCATACCGCCCGCGAGCGCCGCGAAGGCGTGCTCCGAATGCGGGAACTGGCGCCCGACCGGTTCTTCTCCAGCGAATATTACCGCACCTACTACGTTCAGACCGGGCTTGCGGAAGAGGTGGGCTTTTTCATCAACACCGATGAAGAGATCACCGTCGTTCTTTCGCTGATGCGGAGGGAAAAGACCGGACCGTTTCCGGCGGCCGAATTCGCCACGCTGAAGAAGGTCGAGCCGCTGGTGGCCAGCATGGTCCGCCACTATTGGGCCGGGCTGGCGCCGCGTTTCGACGCGCAATTGACCGCCGGCAGCAAAAGCCGCCGGAAGCAGGGCCAGAGCGGCAATCTTCCCGCCGCCGACACTGTCTGGCGGGACCTCAACCTGACGGGTCGCGAAACCGCGATCGTCGATTTGGTGCTGCAGGGCCATTCGTCCGAGTCGATCGGGCTGAAGCTCAACATTTCGACCGGCACCGTGAAGGTCCACCGCCGCAACGTCTACCGCAAGCTCGGCATCTCCTCGCAGACGCAGCTTTTGTCGATCTATTTCAACAACCTGCTATCGTCAGGATAGCGGGCCGCCGTGGCTGATTAGAGACACCGGATGGGATTGAAGCGGCGCCAGGGCCATCCGGGTACAACGGTTCCTTGCTATCCCCCGCCGGGTCGTGCAACCAACCCAGCCGAACGCATGAGACAAGCAGCATAAGGTTGGGGGATCAGAGATGCGCATAGAGCCGCAACAGCGCATTTACATATGCTTCTTTCTATTTGCGGTATCGATGGGCGCGCTACTGTCGCGGCTTCCCGATCTCCAGGTGTCGCTCGGGATCAACAAATCCGAGCTTGGGCTGACACTGATCGGCGCAGCCGTCGGCGCGCTGATCTCGCTGACCTTCTCGTCGCCGCTGATCATGAAGCTCGGCGCCCGGAATACCGCCTTCGCCACCGTTCTCGGAACCTCTCTGATGATCGCGCTCGTTCCCTGGCTCGGCTATGCGCCACTGGTGTTCTGTGTGCTGTTTTGCGAGGGACTGCTCGCCGGTGCGCTTGAAATCAACCTGAACGTCGAGATCGACCGTATCGAGGCGCAGCTCGGCCGCGGCGTGATGAATCGCGCTCATGGCTTCTGGAGCCTCGGCTTTTTCGTCACGGCGCTGGCATCGTCATTCATCCGGCAGGCGGGCATCTCAATCCAACTGCATCTGGCCGTAACCTTCGCCATCGTCGTGGTGGCCGGAACGATCGCCATCAGGGGAATGCAGAATGCCTCCGCCCCCGCGCCTTCTCAGACGGAAGGCGCCCATATGGCGTTGCCGACATTGGGGATGCTGCCGCTTTGTGTCATCGGCGTCGGCGCCTTCCTCGTCGAAGGTGCCGGGATCGACTGGTCGGCGATCTATATGCGCGACGTCTTTGCGGTCGAGCCTTTCGTCGGCGGAATGGGTCTCACGCTCTTTGCATTCTTCATGGCGCTGGTCCGGCTTTTCGCCGACCGCTTCGTCGACCGCTATGGCTCGCGGATCGTGGCGCTGGTCTCGCTTGCTCTTGCGGCGATCGGCATCGCCTGCGTCTGGCTGGCGCCGGTCCCGGAGATCGCGCTTGCCGGTTTTGCCATGATGGGCGCAGGATGCAGCGCAGTCTATCCGCTGGCGGTTTCCGCCGCCGCGCAGCGTGATGACCGCAGTGCGCATGTCAACGTGGCCGCCCTCGCCCAGATGTCTTTCGTCGTCTTCTTCCTGGCACCGCCACTGCTTGGTTTCGTGGCTGAGCATGCCGGTATCCGCATGTCCTATCTCGTCTGCCTGCCGATCATCCTTGCGGCTCTCTTCTCCACCCGGGCGCTTGCCCCGAAACGCATCGCCATGGACGCGGAAAAGCAAAGGGCGGCGGAATAGGACAGGCTTTAGACGCCGCTTATCCCCATATTGACCTGACGTCTCGACCACCGGCGGCAATCGCAAGCAGGCTTTGCACGCGGCGCGTTCATGCGCGCGAAAAAGCCCGTTTTTCCTTCATGGTTGCATAAGAGGTTGCGGATATTGTTCCCGCAAAATGAGCGAGAACACGGCAATGACAGAGCAAGCGGCACCCTCTCCGGCAGAGATCGTCATCCCCTCTGATGACGCGCGCGACCTTCAAAAAATGATCGATCTCCTGCGCGTCCAGCACGCCAATCTCGCCGAACGCTACGAGTGGCTGGAGGCGATGATCAATCATGTGCCCGATTTCATCTACGCGAAGGATCTGCAGGGCCGCTTTCTGTTCGCCAACCGGGCGGTAGTCGCCAACAACGGCTTCGCCAAGGTCGACGACCTCATCGGCCTGACGGATGGCGAGATCCATCTCGAAGCTGATGCGCATGGCATCGACGAAACGGAACAGCGGGTCATGGAAACCGGCCGGCCCGATCTCGGAGTCGAGGAGCCTCGCTTGAAGGGCGAAGGCTGGCTGATGATGTCACGCGTCGCGTTGCGCGACCGGACCGGCGCGGTGATCGGCGTCGTCGGCGCCTCACGCGACATCACCGCGCGCAAGCGCGCAGAAGAGCTGATGGCAGCGCAGACGAAGCTGCTCCACGATGTCGCCCGCGGCGTTGAACTCAATTCGCTTCTGAAGGATGCCGGGCAAATCCTCGAACGGCTTCTGCCCGGCCGCGCCGCCGGCTTCGACCTGGACGGCCCGGCGCGAAGCCACATCGAAGCGCCGCGGAAGGACTTTTCGATCAACTGCCGCGACGGCAGCCGGCAGGGCGCGCTTGCCGTGTCGCTGCAGCCGGGCGAGATCGATGCCGGGCTTGCCGAATTCCTGACAGGCGTGGCGCAGACCATCGGCATCGCGATCGACCGGAACCGCGACATCGCCCGGATCGCCTATCTGGCCGAACACGACGCGCTGACCGGCCTTCCGAACCGGACGCTGCTCGACCGCAAACTCGGCACGCTATTGGCTGGCAGGACCCGCGCGGTGGCGGTTGCCTTTCTCGACCTCGATCATTTCAAGCTCGTCAATGACAGCCTCGGCCATGCCGCCGGCGACGAGCTTCTCAAGGTCGTGGCTTCGCGCATCCTCAGTGAAATCGGCGAAAGCGGCATCGTCTCGCGGATCGGCGGCGATGAGTTCATCATCGTGCTTGAGGCCGGGATCGACGACGCGCTGAACCGTCTGCAGGCAATCTCGGCGCATATCGCCCGCCCCTGCAGTATCGACGGCGTCGATATGCAGGTGACCTGCAGCGTCGGCGTCGCCTCCTCGCAGGCCCATGGTTCGATCGCCGGAGAACTGATCGCCAATGCCGACATGGCGCTCTATCGCGTCAAGGCAGCCGGCCGCAACGGCATACAGATGTTTACCCCGTCGATGGCCGAGGAAGCCCGCCACAAGCTGCTGCGGATCGAGGAGCTTCGCCGGGCGCTGGCACAGGACGAATTCGTGCTGCATTTCCAGCCGCAGAAGGACATCGCGACCGGAAGAATTTCCGGCGTCGAGGCTTTGGTCCGATGGCAGCATCCACAGGCGGGCCTGCTTGCGCCGGCGGAGTTCATCCCGCTTGCTGAAGAAACCGGGCTCATCGTCGAACTCGGCGAAGTGGTGCTCGGCAAAGCCTGCAGGCAGATGCGCGCCTGGCTCGACCAGGGCATTCCGGCCATTCGTGTTGCGGTGAATGTCTCGGCGCGGCAGTTCCGCGAGCCGTCGCTCTGTGACAAGGTTTCGGCCGCCCTCTCGGCTGCGGGGCTCGACCCCGCGCTGCTCGAACTTGAGGTCACCGAGAGCCTGATCATGGAGGATGTCGAAGGTGCGATATCGCGCATGCTGGAGCTGAAGGCACTCGGCGTCAGTCTTTCCATCGACGATTTCGGCACCGGCTATTCCAGCCTCAGCACGCTGAAGCTATTCCCGTTATCCCGGCTGAAGATCGACCGGTCTTTCATCGCCGATATTCCCGGCCAGTCGGGCGACATGGCGATCACCGCGGCGATCGTCGCGCTCGGGCAGACGCTCGATCTGGAAGTGATTGCCGAGGGCGTCGAGACCGAAGAGCAGGCGCGCTTCCTGGCGGAGACGGGATGCGAGATGTTCCAGGGCTATCTTTTCGCCAAGCCGCTACCGGCAGCCGAGATCGCCGGCATGCTGCAAGCCAACAGCCTCTCAGCATCCGCATAGCGATACGGCGTCATCCGCCGCTCTGCACGAGGCCCACGATCGGGCCAAACCCGCCATGCCACGAGAAGTCGTTCATCCCGAGCGCCGGCTGATAGATGCCGGTGCCATGACCGCCATCCAGGAATAACGCATTCGGGCACCCCAACTCGTCGCGAAACAGACGGGCGAAATCGTGGAAATTGACGTCGCCATCGCTGATGGCGAAGCGAACGATCCCGCTGCCGCAGACCCCCACCCCGCTCCGCCGCGTCCGGTCCGTCGATCCGGGAATCAATGCAGGATGCAGCTTGCCTTCGATGACCAGCATCGGTCCGGATTGCGTCGCGAATGCCGCCTTGAGGCGGCGTTTCAGAAATTCGTCGGTCGTCAGGATCTCTGCACCGTTATCGCCAAGCAGGAAGACACCGTTGGGCTTCTTGTAGAAATTCGGCACCTTGCCCGGAGAGCCCTTGATCTCGGTGGTGTCGGCGGGACGGAGTTCCGCGCCGTGCTCGATATAAAGACCAATCGGCGTGAAATCGTCTCGGTACATGCCGGCATTCATCGCGAAGACAAGGACCTGCCCGTCCTCCTTCAGCGCATCCGCCAGATTCGAGAATGTTCGAAACGGCTGCCCGTCGGCGCCCCTCCAGAATAGCCTGAGGTCATCTTTTCCCGGCGTGACAGAGCAGACGATATAGCCTGAATTTTCAAAGACCTTCCGCTCGCAAACTTGTGCAGGCGCAGGCTGCGCCGCGGCACTTCCCGCGGCAGAAACCAATGCGGCCCAGAGCAATGCGGCCCAACGATCGATTTTCAAAGCAGCTCCGTGACGTCAGAGAGGAGGGTTAGACCTCCATAGCACACCGTTCCACGATCACCGCATTCAGCAAGAGAATATACCTCGTCTGACCGCTCGATTGGGCTGAAAGCATTTTCAATAATTGCGCGATCGGGCGATTATGGTGTTGCCGATGAACATGAAGGCCAGTCCTCCCGGTCTTTCGTCGGCGGTTCCCCTCTGGAGGTTTTTTGAACTCTCCAAATTTGGGCCATCGGTTGATGGCCCATTTTTTTGGCCACGGCTTGAATGTTACTCCGCTGCAACCGCTGCAACAGCGATCCGCGCCAGTTCCAGCGCCGCTTCGCGGGTTGCTGCAGCGGCGATGAAACGGCCTTTGTGGCAGAAGCTTGCGCCCGCCACACCGGAGGCGCGTTCCAGATCGCCGCCGCTCAGGCCCGCCCATTCCAGCGGCAGATCGGCCCGCAGTTCAAATCCTTCATCGCCTCGGCGAATGCCCGTAACGCACCAGTCATTGTCGCGCGGATGGACGACGAACAGCAGATGCTCGGCCTTCGCCTTCACGATCGCCGGCCGGAACGGCATGCCCATCGGCAGCTCCAGCACCTTGTTATCACCGGCCGCAACGATCGCGTCGAGAACCATGGCCTCGGCCCGCAGCTTGGCATCCTGCACGGCGATGCCCGCCTCGACGAAGCGGCGGGCGATCGCCAGCGCCGAATGGAACGCCTGATCGGTGGCATCGGCACCCTTCGCGTCGAACGGCGGCTTCAGCGTTTCCAGCAGTGCCGGAAGCGTCAGCCCGGCCAACTCTCCGGCAACGGACGGGTCGAGCGCGCCGTTATCGACCAGATCCACAGGCAGCACGAACTTCTTGTCGAAGGCCGCATGCACCCGCGCGACATGCGCCTCCGGCACACCGGCCGCCGCCAGATAATCGGCGCCGTAGTGCTTCCAGATCAGTCCGAAGGAGCTGTAGGGCCGACCGTCTTCACGCACCGGCGCGCCGCGCTGGTGATGGTCGAAGATGGTGTTTTCGGGTTCGTAGCGTCCACCGACGTCATAGATGATGCGGCCCGCAGCCGGCGCTATCCATTCGGCATCTCGCGTCCGGATCAGCTTGGCAGCGGGAAATAGCTGCGTTAGCACCACGCTCGACAGCAGCTCATCGGCATGGAAGCCGCCGGAATGGGTCACCAGAAATTCAATTTTCACTTCAAGGTCTTTCTAGACGGGGAGATCGCGATCGAGCGAATAGCCGCGATCGATGAATATCTCAAGACGCAGGCGCCGATGCTTCGCGGACTATGGCTTTGTGGGCCGCGCTTTCCTACATATTCATCAGCAGCAGGGAGCGGAAACGTGGTCGACAAGATTTCCAGGGTTTCAGCGACGGCAGCGACCGCGGCAACACAGATCCAGCACAGTACTTCCGTCGCGGAGCCCGATGTCGCCTGGGCCGCCGATCGCCAGGCGGCAATCGACGAGGCGCTGCATCGCCGCCATGGATCCGGCGGCCACCGGCCCTCGCCCGCCGAAGAGACGGAAGAGGATGGCGGCAACGCCAGCCGCCACCTGGATCTTCACGCGACAGAGCAAAGCGCCACAGGTGATGAGTCCGATGAGGAACGTCTTTCCGGCGAGAGCGAGCGCATAGGCACCGGCAATCTGGATGAGGATGTGCCCTTCGGCGATCACGCGGGCTATATCTAGGACAGCGCTGGTCAGACCAGCGATTTGCGCCTGAGATAATTGCCCTGGCCCATTTTACCCGTTGTTGCAGCGCCATCGACGATGGTCTTTCCGCGCAGCAGAACGCGCACCGGCCAGCCGGTGACATCAAGCCCCTCATAGGGCGTGTAGTCGGCGCCGTGATGCAGGATGTCGTTGGTGATCGTCATCGTCTTCTGCGGATCCCAGAGCGCGATATCGGCGTCCGAACCGATGGCGATCGTCCCCTTCTGCGGATAGAGCCCATACTGCTTGGCATGATTGGTCGATGACAGCGCGACGAAGCGGTTGATGTCGATCCTTTTCTTGCTGACACCTTCGGAAAACAGGATCGGAAGCCGCGTCTCGACGCCGGGTATCCCGTTCGGGATCCAGCGGAAATTCCGCTTTCCCCTCTCGTTCAGCTTGCCGCTGTCGTCATCATAGCGGAATGGGCAGTGGTCGGACGAGAACAGCTCGAACGTGCCGTTCTGCAAGCCTTCCCAACAGGCAATCTGGCTCTCCTTATCCCTTGGCGGCGGCGAGCAGACGAATTTCGCGCCCTCAAGTTCGGCGGCATCGAGATCGTCGGCTGTCAGCAGCAGGTATTGCGGGCAGGTTTCGCCCGCCACCTTGCTGCCGCGCTTGCGGGCGCGCTCGATCTCTTCCATCGCCTGACGGTTCGAAACGTGGACGATGACCACAGGCGTATCGGTGATTTCGGCAAGCGATAGCGCCCGATGCGTCGCTTCCCGCTCGGCCGCGACCGGCCTGCTCAGCGCATGGAATTTCGGTGCAAGCTCGCCTTTCTCCTCGTGCCTGCCGATCAGATAGCGGATCGCGTCTTCATTCTCGCAGTGAACCATGACGATCGCGCCCGAACGCCGGGCACTGTCCAGCGTATCGAGAATCTGGTCGTCGCGAAGACGCAGGTTCTCGTAGGTCATGAAGACCTTGATGGAGGTGTAGCCGTCCTCTACCAGTGCCGGCAGCTCCTGGCCGAGCACGTAGGAAGTCGGGTCGGTGACCACCAGATGGAAGGACACGTCGACATAGCACTCGCCGTCGGCCTTTGCATGGTAGTCCTTCAGGGATTCGCGCAGCGTCGTTCCCTTCTCCTGCATGCAGAAGGTCAGCACGGTCGTGTTGCCGCCAAAGGCTGCAGACAGCGTGCCGCTGGCGAAATCGTCGGCCATGACGATACTGTCGCCGGACGGCTGGGCGAGATGGACATGGCTGTCGATACCGCCGGGCATGACATAGAGGCCGGTGGCATCGATGATCTCGCCAGCATCACCAAGATCGTCAGCGAGCGCCGCAATCTTGCCATTGCGGATACCGACATCGCTTCGAAACGTGTCGCTGGCCGTGACGACCGTGCCGTTCTTGATGATCGTGTCGAACTGCATCTAGGCGGCACCCCTGTTTTGAAGCGCACCGTTGCTGCCGAGTATCTGGTCGAGCGCAGCGGTCAGGCGATCGACTTCCTCGATCGTGTTGTAATGGACCATCGAGACGCGGACGGCGCCGTTATATTGCGGCAGGCCGACATGATCACCCAGCCGGCGCGCATGGAAATCGCCGAAACGGATGGCGATCTTGTAAGCGTCCATCGCCTTGCAGATATCCTCTGAATTCTGCCCCTCGAAGACGAAGCTGATCGTCGGAATACGGCGGCCGTTGCGGTTCGCGGTCTCGCCGATGATGCGGCAATCGTTGCGGCTGCGCAGATAGGAAAGCAGGCGCTCGGTCAGGGCATTTTCCTGGATGGTGATCGCCTCGAAGGCCGCAAGGATCAGCTCGCGCGGCGAACCTGATCCGCCCGACCTGGTGCCGAGTTCGCAGAGGTAATCGACGATCCCGGTCACCGAATAGGCAAGTTCATAGTTCGGATTGCCGGGTTCCAGCTTTCCCGGAACCTTATCGCGGCCATAGAAGAAATGGTAAAGCGGATCGAGCTCCAGAAGGTGATCGTATTTCCCGTACATCATCGCGTAATGCGGGCCGTAAGTCTTGTAGAAGCTGAAGACGTAGTAATCGACATCCATGGCCTGAACATCGACGGCACGGTGCGGCGCATAGGCGACGGCATCGACACAAATGCGCGCGCCATGCGCATGCGCAACGGCTGCGATCTCGGCGATCGGATTGATGGCGCCCAGAATATTCGACACATGGGTGACGCAGACGAGCTTGGTCTTCTCCGTCAGAAGCGGCTTTAGCTCGGCGATATCGAGTTCATAGGTCGTCGTATCCAGCGGCCAGAACTTGATGACGATGCCCATGTCGCGCAGACCGTCCCAGGGTCCGATATTCGATTCGTGATCCGAGATCGTCACGATGATCTCGTCGCCCGCCGATAGCTGGCTGCGCATGGCGCGGGCGAGGTTTTGCAGCAAAACGGTGGTCGAGCTGCCGAAAATGATCTCTTCCGGCCGCGCCGCATTGACGAGATGCGTCGCCGCAATACGGCTGTCCATCAGCGCCTTGGCCGCCTGTTGCGAGACATCATAGCTGCCGCCGATCTGCACGTTCTTATCATAAAGGAACGTGGTGATCCGATCGACCGTGCGCGTCAGGATCTGCGAGCCGCCGGCATTGTCGAAAAACACCCAGCCGTGATCCAGTCCCGGGAATTGGCTCCGGACGAAATCGATGTCGAGTTGGCGTTGCGTTTCCATGGGGTCCTCCGGAACCTTGTCTTTCTTGTCAGTGATTGAGAACGGCGCGCAGGAAGCTCCTGGTACGTTCTTCCTGCGGGTTGTCGAAAATCTCGGCTGGCGTTCCGGCTTCTACGATGCGGCCGCTGTCCATGAAGATGACGCGGTCGGCGACCTGGCGGGCAAAGCCCATCTCATGGGTGACGACGATCATCGTCACGCCGGTGCCGGCGAGCTTGCGCATGACATCCAGAACTTCGCCGACCATTTCCGGGTCGAGCGCCGATGTCGGTTCGTCGAAGAGCAGCACGCGCGGTTCCATGGCCAGTGCCCGGGCGATCGCCACGCGCTGCTGCTGGCCGCCGGACAGCTGCTCGGGATATTTTTCGGCCTGTTCGGTGATACCGACGCGGGCCAGAAGCTCTTTCGCCTTTCGTGCGGCTTCGCCCTGCGGCGTGCCGCGCACCCGCATTGGCGCGATCATGATGTTCTTCAGCACGCTCAGATGCGGAAACAGATTGAACGACTGGAAGACCATGCCGACTTCGGCCCGCACCTGCGCCAGGTTCCTGCCGCGCTCGACCTTGATGCCATCCACTTCGATACGGCTTTCGCTGGGGAAGCTCTCGAGGTGATTGATGCAGCGGATCAGCGTGGATTTGCCGGAACCGGACGGGCCGATGACGCAGACCACTTCCCCTTCGGCAATCGCCAGGTCGATGCCGTGCAGCACCTGGAAGTCGCCATAGGACTTGTTGAGATTCTGGATGCTGACGATGGTTTTCATCTGCGCCTCCCCGCACTGAAGCGTTTTTCGAGACGGGCAACGATGACGACCATCGGCCACAGGAAGGCGACGTAGATGATGGCAGCGCCGATCAGCGGCGACGGGTTGGCGGTCAGCGCCTGGGCCTGGGTCGCCTGCTTGAGAAGATCGGGCATCGCCACGACGGATGCGAGCGCCGTATCCTTCATGACGTTGATGCAATTGTTGGTGAGCGGCGGAATGACGATCTTGATCGCCTGCGGCAGGATGATCTCCGCCATCATGTGCCGATAGGAGAGGCCAAGTGCTTCCGAAGCCTCGAACTGCCCGCGCGGGATGGCCTCGATCCCGGCACGAAAGATCTCGGCCGTATAGGCGGTCGAGACCAGCGTCAGCGCGCTGACCGCGGAAAGGAACGGCGAAAGCCGGATGCCGACGAATGGCAGGGCATAGTAGATGACGATCAAGAGAACGAGCAGCGGGATCGAACGGAAGATGTCGATATAGATCTTGGCAATCGCCTGCACCACCGGATGGCCGTAGAGCCGCAGCAGCGCAAGGACGAGGCCGCCGATCAGGCCGCCGACGATGCTGACGACGCCGAGTTCAAGCGTGATCCAGAGGCCTGACAGCAGAAGCGGAAACGATCGCTCCAGCACCGCCAGATTGAAGAAGGTCGTGAATATATCCATTGAGGCACCGGTCAGTCGTTACGGGGCGGATGACGGGCGAACCCGCCATCCGTAACCTGGACCATCCGGTCTTATTTTGCGGCAGGCATGTCGGCGACCTTGACGGTCGAGGTCGTGTCCTCGGCCTTGGCGCCGAACCAGGTCTCATGCAGCTTGGCGATGAAGCCTTCGCCCTTCAGCGTGGTGATCACGTCGTTGACCTGCTTGGCAAGCGGATCGCCCTTGTTGAACATGATCGAGTATTTTTCGCCGGTCGGAATGCGCTCGACGACTTTGATCTCCGGCTTGTCCTTGACGTAATACTGCAGCGCCGGGATATCGCTGATATAGCCGTCGATGCGGCCGGCGGCCAGATCGAGCATGGCAGGCTGCAGGCCCTCGAAGCGGCGGATTTCGCCGAGACCGTATTTGGCCGTGTTGTTGGTGGCCCACATGTCGCCGGTCGAGCCGGTATCGACGCCGACGATCTTGCCGCTCATGCCCTTCAGGTCCTTGATGCCACTTGCGGCCATCACGGTCAGCGACTGGTCGCTATCATAATAGGGCTGGGCGAAGCTGACGGATTCCAGGCGCTTTTCAGTGATGGTGATCGACGAGACGGCCATGTTGATACGGCCGGACTGTACGGCCGAAAACAGACCGTTGAACGGGATGTTGACGAATTCGACTGACTTGTTGAGGCGCTTGGCAACCTCGGTGACGAGATCAACCTCGAAACCGACTGTCTTGCCGGTCTCGTCCTGGAACTCCCACGGGACGTTGCCGATATTGGCGCCGACGGCGAGATCGGCTGCATGGGCGGCCACTCCGGCGAATGCCAGAACGCCCGAGAGCAAGGCTGTTTTCAGAATTGAAAAACGACGCATTTAGGTTCCCCTTGTTTTATGGTGCGCATTTTTGCTATTGGTCTAACCGGTCTGACCAGTCAGGCCAAATCAAGCATGGTCTCTTGTCATTTGCAAGCGACTGATGGATTTAAATGTTACGGGCAATGTAAGCGCCGAACCGGCGCGCCAAGAGAATGGAAAGAATGCTGAACAGGACCTTGGTACCGCAATCCGCAGCGCGCCTGATACAGGACATGATCCAGAGCGGCGAACTTGCCGCCGGCCAGAAAATTCCGTCTCAACGCGACTTTTCGACGAAACTCGGCATCAGCCGCGCCTCCTTGCGTGAGGCACTGCTGACCCTGGAGACGCTGGGCCTCATCAAGACCGAGGCCGGGCGTGGCACCTTCGTCGCCGAGCGCGGCAGCGCCGCAAATACCGGCATGGCGCCATGGCGCTACTCCGACAGCTACTCGGTGTTCGACGTCTTCCAGACACGCATCATGCTGGAGGGCAACATTGCCGGTCTGGCCGCCGGCCGGCTGACGGGGAACCAGCTTCAGGCGATGGAAGCCGCGACCAAGCAGATGGAGGATTGCTGGGCAAAGCAGGATCTTCTGGCCAATGTCGAGGCCGATCTCGAATTCCACGGCATCATCGCATCGGCCTGCAGCAACACGATGATGCGGGCGCTCTATCAGGTCGTGCGCGAACAGCTGACCGAGACCCAGCGCCAGCCGATCCCGATCACCGAACCGGCCCGCATGAAAGCCTCGATTTCGGAACACCGCCGCATCATCGCCGCCCTTCGCGACAACGATGCAGCCCGCGCCCGGCAGGAAATGGAAAACCATGTGCTAAACACCGCGCGCTGCGCCGGGCTCAATCCCTGACGTCATCCGTGACGCGATCGGATCGCGTCTTACCGATTGAATTTGCTGCCCATACCGGCTTACGTTGCGCGTATCGAAGCGCAACCGGTGAGCATCAGATGACAGAGACGGCCGACATCATCATCAGCAACGGACGGGTTCTGACTTTGGACCCGGACGCTCCGCGGGCCGAGGCCGTGGCTCTCTCTGGTGGCAAGATCATCGCCGCCGGATCGAACGCTGACATCCAGCGCCTGCGCGGCCCGCACACCCGCGTGATCGACGCGCAGAACGGCTCCGTCCTGCCGGGCTTTTCCGAAAATCACATGCATCTCTTTTCGGGGGCTGCGGAACTGGACCATCTGCAGCTGACCGGCGTGAAGGGCCTTGCCGCCCTGACCGAGACGGTTCGCACCTATGCTGCCAGCCGCAAGACGCAGAAAGTGCTGTTCGGACAGGGCACCGACTATGAGATCCTCGGCCATGGCGAGGGGCTGACCCGCCGGCATCTCGATGAGATCCTGCCCGATCAGCCCCTTGTCGTCTTCGCCCCGGATCATCACACCGCATGGGCCAACACCAGCGCGCTCGAGCTGGTCGGCATCCTGCACGGCGCGAACCTTGGCCCCGGCAACGAGGTGGTGATGGGCGCAGACGGGCTGGCGACCGGCGAGCTCAGGGAAATGGAAGCCTTTAGCCCGTTGCAGGCTGCCGGGGGCTTCGATCGCTATCGTCTCGGCCTTTCGACCGGCGGCGAACCCGATCCCTATCCCGATGCAGCGCAGTGGGCGCAGGATATCGCCGTCATGCGCCGCGGCCTCGCCTATTGCGCCCGCCATGGCATCACCACCGTCCAGAACATGGATGGGAATCTCTACCAGCTGCAATTGCTTCAAGCCATCGAACAGGAAGATGGCCACCTGCCCTGCCGCGTGCAGATCCCCTTCCATTTCAAGAACTTCATGCAGCTCGAGATGCTGGAAAAGGCCTCCAGCCTTGCCGCCCGGTTCAACAGCGACTGGCTGTCGTCGGGCATCGTCAAGCTCTTCTATGACGGCGTGATAGAGAGCGGCACGGCTGTTATGGTCGAGCCCTATGCCGACAAGCCGGGCGATCGCGGCGAAGGCCTATTCACGCCCGAGAGCTTTCGCGCTGTCGCGGTCGAGGCAGACCGGCGCGGGCTGCAGATCGCGGTGCATGCAATCGGCGACGGCGCCGTGCGCGCCGTGCTCGACGGATACGAAGCGGCGCGGCGGGAGAATGGCGCCCGCGACAGCCGCCACCGCATCGAACATATCGAAGTGGTCCACCCCGACGATATCGCCCGCTTTGCCGAACTCGGCGTCATCGCGTCGATGCAGCCACCGCACCCGCCGGGTTGTGCAGGTCTGCCGCTGGAACCGACGATCTCGCGCATCGGCCGCGATCGCTGGCCGGTCAGCTATGCCTGGCGCACGCTGAAGAATGCCGGCGCACACATCTGCTTCGCTTCGGATTGGCCGGTCTCGCCAATCGATCCGCTTGTCGGCCTGAAGGCGGCGGTGACCCGCAAACGCTGGAGCGAAAGCGATCCCGACCAGTCCTTCTCGCTGATCGAGGCACTTTCGGCCTATTGCGTCGAGGGTGCGTTTGCCGAGTTCAAGGAAGACAGGAAAGGCATGCTGAAGAGCGGCTATGTCGCCGACGTCGTCATCCTCGACCGCGATATCGAAACCGTCGATCCCGAGCATCTGGACAGCGTCAGGCCCATCACAACGATCTGCGGCGGACACATAAGTTTTTCCGTATGATAAATATTTTCCACTTCGGAAAGAGAAAGCGGTTGTCAACGCGCGGGCCGTGTGATCACCTTAACAAAAGCCTA
This sequence comes from Hyphomicrobiales bacterium, assembly GCA_900465675.1. Taxonomy (GTDB): domain Bacteria; phylum Pseudomonadota; class Alphaproteobacteria; order Rhizobiales; family Rhizobiaceae; genus Rhizobium. The sequence goes on from UBJR01000005.1 coordinate 206,743, forward strand.
AAAAGGCGGGGAACAGCAGCTTTGCAACGGTGAGTGTGCCGCATATGGCGGAATTGAACGCGATTGAAATTCGCAGTGTTTCCAAGGTATTCGGGTTTGGCGAGTTCGCCTTTTCCGCAGTCGACAACGCATCGGTTTCCATCCGGCAAAACGAATTCTTCACGCTTCTCGGCCCGTCGGGATGCGGAAAGACGACGCTGCTGCGGCTGATCGCCGGCTTCGAATTTCCAACCTCCGGCGAGATCATGCTGAACGGCGAAGACATCGCCGCGATGCCGCCCTTCAAACGGCCGATCAACACCGTGTTCCAGAGCTACGCCCTCTTTCCGCACATGACTGTCGCCGAGAATATCGGCTTTGGCCTGACCATGCTCGGCAGACCCAAGCAGGAGATCAAGGACCGCGTCTCGACGATGCTGAAGCTGGTGCGCATGGAGGCATTGGCAGCCCGGCGGACGAGCCAGATATCCGGCGGCCAGCAACAGCGTGTGGCGCTCGCACGCGCATTGGCGCCGCAGCCGAAGGTGCTCCTGCTCGACGAGCCCCTTTCTGCACTCGATTACAAGCTGCGCAAGGACATGCAGATCGAGCTCAAGCGCCTGCAATCGGAAACCGGCATCACCTTCATCTTCGTCACCCATGACCAGGAAGAAGCCCTGACCATGTCTGACCGCATCGCCGTGATGTCGGCGGGCAAGATCTTGCAGGTCGGCGGCCCGCGCGAAATCTACGACGCACCCGCCGACCGTTTCGTCGCCGACTTTATCGGCGAGACCAATTTCCTGAAGGGGCGTATCCGCTCAGTCACCGCTGGAATAGCCGAAGTCGAGACACCTGCGGCCGGGCGCATCTCTGCAACGATGCCCAAGGATTTCCACGCGGACGGCGATGTGACGCTGGTGCTCAGGCCCGAGCATGCAGTGCTCTGCGCGCCTGCCGAACGCCCGGACTGCCAGATGATGGGCACGCTCGAGAACGTCGTCTATTTCGGAACCGATACGCATTACCACGTGCGGCTCGCAGACCATGAGACCGTGTTCACCCTGCGCGAGCAGAACAAACCGTTGCAGGGCGCCAGGTTTGCCGAGGGTGACAGGGTCGGCATTGCGATCGAGCCCAACGCAGCCAGGATCTTGAGGAACTGATATGGCAGACGCGGTTGGAACGATCGAAGCGGAAAAGAGCCGGGACATCCGGAAACGCTGGCTTCTCTCGCTCCCAGCCCTGCTGATCATCCTGATCGCCGCCACCGGCCCGCTTCTTATCGTCGTCGTCTATTCCTTCCTGACGCCCGGTCCTTACGGCGATGTCGTCTGGACGCCGTCCATCGATGGCTGGATCAATGTGGTGCTGCAGAAGGATATCTTCGACGACACGCTGTCGCTTGCCGACGCGCATATCTCGATCTTTCTGCGCTCCACCGTGCTGTCGCTCGTCACCACGGTCCTGACGCTGCTCGTCGGCTTTCCGACGGCCTATTTCATTGCCACACGGCCGCAGTCGACACGTGAACTCTGGCTGCTGCTGATCACCATTCCCTTCTGGACCAATCTTCTGATCCGCACCTTCGCCATCCTCGAAATCATTCGCAACGACGGCCTGATCAACGGCCTGCTGCTGAAATTCGACCTGATCGCCAAGCCGATCCAGATGCTGTTCACGGATGGCGCCATCCTGACCGGCATGGTCTATGTCTACCTGCCGCTGATGGTTTTGCCACTCTATGCCAGTATGGAAAAGCTGGACTTCCGCCTGGTCGAGGCCGGCTACGATCTCTATGCGACGCCTTTCAAGGTTCTCCGCCGCATCATCATTCCTCTCGTCAAGCCCGGCATCATCGCGGGCTCGATCCTCGTCTTCATTCCGGCGCTCGGCGCCTATGTGACGCCGAGCATCCTCGGCGGCGGCAAGAACCTGATGCTCGGCAATCTCATCGAACTGCAATTCGGGCAGGGCCGGAACTGGCCGCTCGGCTCCGCCCTGTCGATCTCGCTGATGCTGATCGTCATGGTCGCCTTGCTGTTTTACGTCCGCAATGCAGGCTCGCAGGAGACGAGGCATGGCTAGCTTTTCCGTCCGCCGCCAGCGTGGCTTCACGACCATCGCGCTGCTTTGCTTCGCCGCGCTCTATCTGCCGATCGCGGTGCTGGTCTTCTATTCGTTCAACGCGGGTGAATCGCTCGCCTCCTTCGACGGCCTGTCGCTTCGCTGGTTTGCGAAAGCCTTCGAGAACCAGCAGGTCATCGATGCCTCGATACGCTCCCTGCAGATCGCCAGCGTTGCCGCAGTCGTCGCGACGATCGCCGCAACCATGGCGGCATTGGCGACCACCCGGACCGAACCCTATCGCGGCCTGACGGTGAAATACGCCTTCATCAACCAGCCGCTGATGATTCCGGAAATCGTGACGGCCGTCGCGCTGCTCATTTTCTTTGCGCGCATCAAGATCTGGACCGGCTATTCCGGGCTTGGCTACCTGATCGCCGCCCACACCGCCTTCTGTATTCCCTTCGCCTATCTGCCGATCCGCGCCAGGCTGGAGAATATGGATCTGACGCTGGAGAAAGCCGCGGCGGATCTTTATGCGACACCCTGGAATGCCTTCAGATATGTGACGCTGCCGCTGCTCTGGCCGGGTATCCTCGCCGGTTTCATGCTGGCTTTCGTCATTTCGCTCGATGACGTGGTGATCACCGAATTCGTCAAATCGGCCGGCCAGGATACGCTGCCGACCTACATGCTCGGACAGATCCGCCGTTCCATCACCCCTGAAATGAACGCGATTTCGACGCTGTTTCTCGGCCTGTCGATCTGCGTCGTCACCGTGTTCTTCATCGTCAATCGAAATCGTGCCTGAACAACAAGAGAGGGAACATAAGCATGAAACGGATGACTGCGACCATTGCCATGACGGCAGCGCTTCTTGCGTCCACCGGCCTTGCCCGGGCGGAAGGCGTGCTGAACATCTACAACTGGGGCAACTATACCAGCCCCGAGATGATCAAGAAGTTCGAGGACAAGTACAAGGTCAAGGTGACCATCACCGACTACGATTCCAACGATACGGCGCTGGCCAAGGTTCGCCAGGGCGGCTCCGGTTTCGACATGGTCGTGCCGTCGCAGAACTACATCCCGATCTGGATCTCCGAAGGCCTGCTTCTTGAAACCGATCCGGGCAAGATGGAGAACTTCAAGAACGTCGCCAAGGAATGGGCCAATCCCGATTTCGACCCCGGCCGCAAATACACCGTGCCGTGGGCGATGGGCATCGTCGGCACGGTGGTCAACACCGATGTCTACAAGGGTGACATCAACACCTGGGGCATCATCTTCGATACGCCGGACGAGCTGAAGGGGAAGGTAAACGTCGTCCCGGAAATGACCGATGTCATCGACGCGGCCGTCCTCTACAACGGCGGCAAGAAATGCACCGGCGACCTGACGATCCTCAAGAAGGTGCGCGACACGCTGCTGAAGGCGAAGCCCAACTGGGTGGCGATGGAATACGGCACGATCGAGAAGATGGGCTCAGGCGACTTCGCCGCCTCCAGCGACTGGAACGGCTCCGCATTCCGCCAGCGCCTGAAGAACCCGGCCATCAAGTTCGGCTATCCGAAGGAAGGCTTTGTCAACTGGAGCGACAATCTCTCGGTGCTGAAAGACGCCAAGAATGTCGAGAACGCAAAGCTCTTCCAGAACTTCATGATGGATCCTGAAAACGCCGGCATGAACTCGGGCTTCCATCGCTATGCGAACGGCATCGCCGGTTCCGACAAATACATGCCTGCCGACATGAAGGGTGCGCCTGAAATCAACATTCCGGCCGAATTCGCCTCGGTCGGCGTGCCCTCGATGACCTGCCCGCCGGAGGTTCAGGCGCTCTACACGAAGATCTGGACCGAACTCCAGAAGTAGACCCTCCCATCTCATCGCGCCCCGCCCGAAACGGCGGGGTGCTGTTGACCTTGCCGTTGATGGACGCTTTTCATGAAGACCGTTTTTTCGCCCCGCCATCGCGGGCATGCCGAGCAATTGGAACTTGTCGCAGGCGCCATCGTGCCCGGCTTCGAGCTGACATCGCGCGCCGAATATGTCGCGGCGCGCATCAAGGCAGTCGGGCTGGGCGAGATCCTCGAGCCAACCGAACATGACCTCACGACGGCGGCCCGCATTCATCATCAGGACTACCTGGATTTCCTGCCGACGATCTGGGACCGCTGGACCGCCGAGGGCCGCTCGGGCACTGCTCTGCCATTCACCTGGCCGACCCGGGGGTTGCGCGGCGACGTCAGACCCGAATTCATCGACGGCCTGCTCGGCTATTATTCCTTCGATGCCGGCTGCGGTATCGTCGAAGGATCCTGGGATGCGATCAAGTCTTCGCATGATACGGCGCTCACCGCCGCCGCGATGGTGCAAGGCGGCGCGCGCTCCGCCTTCGCGCTCTGCCGTCCGCCCGGCCACCACGCGGGCGCGGGCTTCATGGGCGGCTATTGCTACATCAACAACGCTGCTGTTGCGGCACAGTCGCTGCGCGACGGCGGCGCAAAACGCGTGTCGATCCTCGATGTCGACTATCACCATGGCAACGGCACGCAGGAAATCTTCTATGCGCGCGCCGACGTGCAGGTCATCAATCTGCACGCCGACCCGATGCAGGAATATCCCTATTTTCTCGGTCATGCCGACGAGCGCGGCGCGGGCGATGGCGAGGGTTTCAATCTCAATTACCCCATGCGTTTCGGAACGGCCTGGGACCGCTGGAGCCAATCGCTCGATGACGCCTGCGCCAAGCTGCTCGCCTACGCGCCTGACGTTGTGGTCGTCTCTCTCGGCGTCGATACGTTCGAGAAAGACCCGATCAGCAAATTCAAACTGAAGACCGAAGACTTTCCGAAGATCGGCGAGAAGATCGCCGCACTCGGCCTGCCGACCCTGTTCGTGATGGAGGGCGGCTATGCGGTCGCTGAAATTGGCGTAAACGCCGTCAGCGTTCTCACCGGTTTCGAAGGCGCCTGATCATGATAACGGCAGGATCGACCATCACGCTCGGCGTCGTCCAGTTCGCCTGCTCGGATGATATTGCGGAGAATATCGCAACGGCCTCACGGCTGATCCGGGAGGCGGCCGCCGGCGGCGCGAATATCGTGCTGGTTCAGGAGCTGTTCGAGGGTCTGTATTTCTGCCAGACGCAGGATCCGGTTCACTTCGCCCGCGCCCATCCTGTCGAAGAACACCCGGTTATCGAGCCGATGCGCGCGCTCGCCCGCGACCTCGGCATCGTCTTGCCCGTCTCCTTCTTCGAGCGGAAGAACCAGGCCTTCTACAACAGCATGGCGATGATCGACGATAGCGGCGGCATTCTCGGTGTCTATCGCAAATCGCACATTCCGGATGGTCCGGGCTATAGCGAGAAATTCTACTTCCGCCCCGGCGATACCGGCTTCAAGGTCTGGCACACGCGTTTCGGAACCATCGGCGTCGGCATCTGCTGGGACCAATGGTTTCCCGAGGCCGCCCGCGCCATGGCCTTGATGGGCGCCGAGCTCATCCTTTACCCCACGGCAATCGGCTCGGAACCCGCCAATCCCGCCCTCGACACGATGGAGCACTGGCGGATGGTCATGCGCGGGCACGCTGCCGCCAATATGGTTCCGGTTGCGGCAGCCAATCGCATCGGTTCGGAAACAATCGCCGGGCTATCTCAATCCTACTACGGCTCCTCCTTCATCTCGGGACCCGACGGCCAGCTCGTTGCCAGCGCGTCACGAGACCAGGAACAGGTGCTGATCGCCAGCTTCGACCGCTCGGCCCTTGCCGCCAACCGCGCCGCCTGGGGTCTGTTTCGCGATCGGCGCCCGGACCTTTACGGCACACTCGCAACAGCCGACGGAACTCAACGCCCATGACGGAATTTTCCCGCGCCGACGTTTCGCTCTCCAACTGGCGGACCGCACCCTATAGCCGCTGGTCGTTTCAGAATGTCAGCGAGATCGTCCCATCTGCCGTCATTTCCGCCGGAGGCGGCAGGGCACCACAGGGTCGCAAGCCCCTCGGCTCGTTCGCAAAGCTCGACGTTGCCGCTTCCGACGGGACACGGATGCCGCTCGAAAGCTTTCTGACGGCGAGCCAGACCGACGAGCTGCTGGTGATGCGCGACGGGCAGATTGTTGCCGAATGGTCGGCACCGCATTCCGATCCGGCACGCCCGCACATCATATTCTCCGTCTCCAAATCGCTGACCGGGCTGCTTGCCGGGATACTGGCCGGTAAGGGTTTCCTTACGCTCGACAGGCCGATCATCGACTACGTGCCCGAGACCGCAGGCTCCGCTTATGCGGATGCGACGGTGCAGCAGCTGTTCGATATGGAGATCAGCGTTGCCTTCATCGAGGACTATCTCGACACGTCGGGTGGCTTCGAGCGCTACAGGCGCGCCACCGGCTGGAATCCAGACAGGCCCGAGGCCCCGGCTCCCGATCTCAGGAGCTTCATCTGCAGCATCGCGAAAGGTGGGCAGGAGCACGGCGAACATCACGCCTACCGCTCGCCGAACACCGATCTTGCCGGCATTGTTCTGGAGCGGGCGGCCGGCGCGCGTTTCGCATCCTTGATGAGTGACCACATCTGGAAACCGCTGAGCGCCGGTGCGGACGCGATGGTGACGGTTGACCGCATCGGTACGGCACGCGCCGCCGGCGGCATTTCGGCGACGGCGCGCGATCTTGGCCTCGTTGGCGAGGTTATCAGGGCGCACGGCGCCGGTCTTGTCGAACCGGAATTCGTGGCGGACCTCTGGTCGCGAAAGCGCCGCGCCAACAGTGGCTGTGGTCGCAATCAGCGCGCTGGCACCGGCAGTGACCACGCCCGCATTTGCGCAGAACACCGCTGCGGCTGCCGTAAAAGAATTCAACATCCCGTCCCAGCCGCTCTCCGGCGCCCTCAATGTCTTCGGCAGACAAGCCGGCCTGCAGGTGACGCTGGCATCCGAAACGTCGCGCGGCGTCAGCTCAGCAAGCGTGACCGGCGAGATGACGCCTGAACAGGCGCTCGCCCGCCTGCTGTCCGGCACCGGCATTTCCTACCGCATCCAGAACGGCACCGTCGTTGTAGGCACGGCAACCACGGCAGGAACCGCCGGCGGCGCGGCGGCCGCCGACGGTTCGACCGTGCTGCAACCGATCCAGGTCCAGGGTGTTGCAGGCGGACGCGGCGGCGCAGGTGAGATCATCATCGGCGAGCGGGAGATCGAGCGCAACAACCCGACGAGCCTTGCCGACGTCTTCCGCGGCGAACCGGGCATCCAGGTCGGCAGCTCGCTGCCGATGTCGCAGAAGGTCTATGTCCACGGCGTCGAGGAAACCAATCTCGCGGTCACCATCGACGGCGGCCGCCAGGGCAACAAGGTGTTCCATCACAACGCAACGACCCTGATCGACCCGGGCCTCCTGAAGCTCGTTGACGTTGACGCCGGTATCGCGCCCGCCGATGCAGGTCCGGGCGCACTTGCCGGCGGCATGCTGGTCTTCGTCTCGCGCATGGACGACACGATCAACGTCTCGGGTCTCAACGTTTATCCGAAGGATGTCGAGGACGCAGTGATGCTGATGCCCGGCATTTCCGATGCCGTCGCGTTTCGCAAGCCGGATCGTTTTGCCGGCGAGCGCGTGACGCTGATTTTCAGCGCTGCAGAGGCGATCAACCCGCTCTCCGTCCGCGAATGGTGCAGCCGCAATCTTGCCAGCCATCAGCTGCCGATGGAGATCCTGCAGGTCGGCGCCGTGCCGCGGCAGGCAAATGGCAAGATCAGCCGGAGGCAGGTGGCCGAAATGCACCAGGCCGGTGCCTTCGCGGCCCCAGCCATGGAGGCGGCACAATGAACCGCGGCGAGATCATCTCCGCCATCGGCTCGATCCTGCGCGATACGATGCAGCTTCCACATGCCGGCGCCTTTGCGCCGACGGCGCGGCTCAACGAGGATCTCTATCTGGATTCCGTGCTGATCCTGCAGATCTTCCTCAACCTCGAACTGGAATACGGGCTTCCCGCCGTCGATGAGATCATCAACCGCGAGGATATCGTCACGGTCGAGGATCTCGCCGGTCTCTTTGCCGATGCGCCGGCAGAGCCAATATCTCCTGCTGCTGTGCCTGAAGGCGATGGCGTGCACGGCGAAGCTTATTACGACATCAAGGTTCACTGCTTCGTCAGCTGCGTCTGCGAGGGCCTGAAGAAGGCGGGGCTTGACCACCGGCCCTTCTATTTCGGCGTATGGGACGCCGATTTCGCTGTCAGCGAGCAGTTCGAACTGCTCTATCACACGCCTGCAATCAGCCAGGAATTCTTCCGCTCGTGGTTCGAAACGCTCTACGGCGCCGAAGTGCGAGAGTGGTACGACCACGGCAGGTCTAAGGAAGAGAACCTTTCGACGATGCTCGATCTGATCGAGCGCCGCGGCGAAACCGGCTATGTCATGGTGATGGTCGATCTTTTCCACCTGCCGGAACGGGAAAACAAGTTCAACCAGAACCCCTTCCCGCACTACCTGATGATCGAGACGAGCGGCGATCCCGAGATCTGGAATGTTCTCGACCCCGACTACCGCTGGCAGGGCCAGATCGAGCGCGCCAAGATCATCAATGCGATGATGCAGCCCAGCGTCGCAGGCGGTTACGTTTTCGACCGCTCCGAAGCGCGTGCGCCTGTTGACGAAGACCTGCGCGACTATTTCCACGCCAGCTTCCATCCACGCGGCAATCCGCTCGTCGATGCGGTCCGCAGGATCGTTGCGGCGCATCTCGACGGCCCGCCGCGCCTGCAGCTCCCGGCGCTGGCTTCGGCGGTGCGCGAACTCCCGGTGATCTCGATCCGCAAGTATGCCTATGAGCACGGCTTCGCGTTCTTCTGGCGCGCCCTCAAGCTGCCATCGGCGGAATTCGACATCTGGTGCGACGAGATCGAGGCTCTATTCCAGGAGCTCAAGTCGCTGCATTACGCCTGCATGAAACTCAGCCAGACGCGCGACCACAACTTCGCAGCCGACGTCTTCAAACGCCTCGACAACGCCGAACGCATTGAGGGCAGGATCAAGAACAAGTTGCAGGAGGTCTTCGGCCTCTGGTGCGAAAGCCGCGGCATTGCCGCTTCCGCTGCGCCGTTGGCGAGAGGAGTATCACGATGAAGGTCTCTCTCTGCACCATCACCTTCCGCCACCATCTTCTGTCGATCGAAGACATCGCCAACTGGGCGCGCTGCAACGGCTTTCAGGGGATCGAACTCTGGGGGGCGCATGCGCGCAATCTTGCCGCCAGGCCGGAGCTGGATGGCAGCTGGCTCGCGGGCTTCGGGCTCGGCGTGCCGATGATCAGTCACTATCTGCCGCTTGAAGCGGAAGCCGCCACGCTTCGGCGGCTGGCGCTGGAGCTCTGCGGTCACGCGAACCGCTGGGGCGCGCGGAAGATCCGCATCTTTGCAGGCAGTCGTGCCAGTGCCGCGACCTCGATCGAAGACCGGCGCCGGATCATCGCGCGGCTGCGGGAGATCGCGGTGATTGCCGAAGCGCATGGCCTGCTGCTACTGGTAGAAACCCATCCGAATACCCTCGCCGACACCGGCCCTTCGACGCTCCGGCTGATCGACGAAGTTCGCCACCCGGCCTTCAAGATCAACTTCGATGTTCTGCATGTCTGGGAAGGCGGCGACGATCCCGTCGCCATGCACCGCGCTTTGCGCCCGCATATCCGACACTACCACCTGAAGAACGTCGCCTCGCGCGATGATCTCGATATTTTCGAACCGGCGAATGTCTATTCAGCCGCCGGCCGGCGCGATGCGATGACGCCGCTTTTTGCCGGTGCCTTCGACTATGATCGCTTCCTGTCGGAGCTTTCCGGCGAGCTTAGCGCCGATGCATCGCTGGAATGGTTCGGCTCCGACTGCTTCGAGGTGTTGAAAAACGACCGCGGACGTCTTGCCGACACACTCGACAACACGGTCCCGCTTCAACGCTCGGCCAATTTCTAACTTCGGATATCGACCATGCATGTGTTCAAGACATTTCTCACCACCCTCTTTCTGCTGGTCCCGGGCGTTGCCGCGCAGGCGCTGGAGATCGAGACGGCGCAAGGCGTCGTGACCATCGATGCGGCGCCGAAAACTGTTGCGGTTTACGACATCGCGGCGGTCGATACGCTCGACAAGCTCGGCGTCAGGATCGACGGCCTGCCGTCGAAACTCTACGTCCCCGAACTCGATCGCCTGAACGGGACGGCCAAGCCGGTCGGCGATATTTTCGAGCCCGATCTTGAAGCGTTGAGTGCGCTTTCCCCCGATCTCATCATCGTCGGCGGCCGTTCCTCGCCAAAGCTCTCGTCCGTCTCGAAGGTCGCTCCGTCGATCGACATGACGATGGATGGCGACGATCTGCTGCTGCAGGCGAAGCAACGGCTCTCGGCTTACGGCGCATTGTTCGGCAAAGTGGCGGAGGCGCAGGCCGCGTCTGCGGAACTCGACCAGGCCGTGGAAAAGGCCCGCCAAGCGATCGCCGGCAAGGGCAAGGCGCTGATCGTCATGACCAATGGCCCGAAGATCTCGGCCTATGGCGCCGGTTCCCGCTTCGGCTGGGTGCATAACGCGCTGGCGCTTCCATCCGCTGTAAAGGACGTCACCGCCGCGACGCATGGCGAGGCTGTTTCCTTCGAATTCATCCGAGAGGCCAATCCCGACTGGCTGTTGGTGCTCGACCGGGCAGTGGCAATCGGCTCCAGCGACCAGAACGCCAAGGCGACGCTCGACAACGCCCTTGTCGCCGAGACGGCCGCCTGGAAAAAGGGACAGGTGATCTACCTGCCCGCCGCCGACTTCTACATTGCCGCGGGCGGGGTTCAATCGACGCTTCGCGTCCTGGACCAGATCACCACCGCTTTTGCCGCCGCGAAGCGATGAACTGTCGCCTGTCCTGCAAGTGGATTGCGCCGCCTTTGCTCGCGGCGCTTTTTGCCGTCAGCCTGTGTGTCGGCGCTGGCAGCACGGGGACCGGGCCGTTCGATCCGGCGGCGCAGCAGCTGCTGTTCGTCAGCCGCCTGCCGCGCACGCTTGCCGCCGTTCTGGCGGGTGCGGGCCTCGCCATCGCCGGCCTGATCATGCAGACCATCGCCAGAAACCGCTTCGTCGAACCGGCGACGGCCGGAGCGGCGCAGAGCGCGGCGCTCGGCATCCTCATCGCCACCATCTTCTATCCGACAGCCTCGCTTGCCCTAAAGACGCTGGTCGCCACCGCGACCTCCCTTGCCGGAACCACGGTCTTCCTGGCGACGGCCCATCGCCTGCCGCCGGAGCAGCCCTATCTGGTGCCGCTGTTCGGCCTCGTCTATGGCGGGGTGATCGGCGCGGCGGTGACCTTCGCCGCATGGCAGACCGATCTGCTGCAATATGTGGAAATCTGGATGAACGGCGAGTTCTCCGGCATCCTGCGCGGGCGCTACGAACTGCTGTGGCTCGCCGTACCGCTGGTCGGCGCCGCCTGGTGGATTGCCGACCGGCTGACGATCATGACGCTCGGGCGCGATGCCTCGATCGGGCTTGGCATCAGCTATGGGCGGATGCTGCAGGCCGGGCTGGTCATCGTCTCGGTCATCACGGCGCTGACGGTCACCGTCGTCGGCATGATCCCCTTCGCCGGGCTTGTCGTGCCGAATGTCGCCTCCCGTCTGCTCGGCGACAATATCCGCAGCTCGATCGGATGGGTGGCCGCAGGCGGCGCAATCCTGGTGCTCGGCTGCGATATTATCGGCCGCCTCATCCGTTACCCCTATGAAATACCCGTCGGAACCGTCATGGGGGTTACAGGCGCACTGCTTTTCCTTGTGCTGCTATTCGGGCGGCGAAGAGATGCATAAGACGCGCCTGCTCATCCTCGCCGCTCTCGCGGTCGCCAGCCTTATCGCCTTCATGTCGATCGGCCTTCGCGGCAACATCGCCTTTGCACTGGAGCTGCGCGCTGTAAGGCTCGCGGCCCTCATAGTCGTGGCAGCATCCATCGCCGTCTCGACGGTGCTGTTTCAGACCGTCACCGGCAATCGCATCCTGACGCCATCGATCATGGGCCTCGATGCCCTCTACGTCTTCGGCCAGATCGCGCTGGTCTTCGCCGTCGGCGGCGCCGGATTCTCCGCGCTGAATGCGGAAGCGAAGTTCGGCATGGAAGTGCTGCTTCTGATGCTGATGTCCTGCGCGCTGCTCTTTCCGATGCTGAAGACTCGGACGGATATCGGGCTGATGCTGCTGGCAGGCGTCGTTGCCGGCATTCTCTTCCGCAGCCTCACCTCGCTCCTCGCTCGCCTCATCGACCCAAACGAGTTTGCCGTCGCGCAGACGGTGAGCTTCGCCAATTTCAGCAACGTTGAAACAGGTCTGCTCGGGATCGCGGCGGTCCTGACGCTTGCCGCCGTCATCGCCGCCTGGCGCCTGCGGCATGTGCTCGACGTTCTGCTGCTCGGGCGCGAGAGCGCCACCGGCCTCGGCATCGACTGGCTGAAGACGGTGGCCGCCATTCTTCTGCTGGTCTCGGCCCTGGTCTCGGTCTCGACCGCCCTTGTCGGCCCCGTTGCCTTTCTCGGCCTGCTTGTCACGGCCCTTGCGGAAAAGATCGGCGGGAGCAGCAGACACGGCGCGCTGATCCCCACCGCCATAGTGGTCGCCATCATCCTTCTCGTCGGCGGCCAGACCCTGCTGCAGCATCTGTTGGGCAGCGCCTCCACGCTCGGCATCGTCATCGAATTCGCCGGCGGCCTTGTCTTCCTTCTGATGCTGATTACCGGGAGCAGAAAATGATCCGTATCGAAAATGTCTCGCTGTCAATCGCCAAGGCAGAAATCCTCAAATCCGTCGAGCTGACGATCCCCAAGGGCGGCATCACGGCACTCGTCGGGCCGAATGGCGCCGGCAAGTCCACGCTTCTGTCGCTGATCGCGCGGCTCCAGCCGCTGCAGCATGGCTCGATCTCCGTTGACGGGCTTCCCGTCGGCACCACCAGCGGCCGGGAGCTTGCCAAGGTGCTGGCGATCCTGCGCCAGGACACGGCAACGGCAAGCAGGCTCAGGGTGCGCGAACTGGTCGGCTTCGGCCGCTTCCCCCACCACCGCGGCCGCCTGACGGCCGCGGACGAGAAGCTGATCGACGAGGCGTTGGCGGGTTTCGATCTCAACGATCTCGCAAGCCGATTCATCGACACGCTTTCCGGTGGCCAAAGACAACGCGCCATGGTGGCGATGACGTTCTGTCAGGGCACCGACTACCTGCTGCTCGACGAGCCGCTGAACAATCTCGACATGTTCTACGCCCGCCAGCTGATGCAGACACTGCGCCGGATCGCCGACGAGAACGGCCGCACCATCGTCATCGTTATCCACGACATCAACCAGGCGGCCGCCTATGCCGACCGGATCGTTGCCATGAAGGACGGGCGGATCATCGCCGCCGGCGCGCCTGAAGAGGTCCTGAAGACCGATGTGCTGGAAGCCGTCTTCGGCTACGCGATGCCGGTACACGAAGCCGAGGGCATGCGGGTCGCGCTGCATTTTTGCCGGTAGAACGCCGGGCAATGATAAAAAATACCACTTTCCTTCGGCGCCGATCGGATGCATGTCTTCGCCCACCCGGCGGTATGACGGCGGGATCTATGATCAAAAGTGGATATGAGCATGACGCAGCAGGCATGGAACCACCCCGTAGCCGCCATCACTGAAAACGAGCGGGCCGCCCGCCTGGACCGGCTTCGCCAGAGCATGCGGGAACGCGGCATTGCCGCCACGCTTCTCGGTCCGACGGAAAGCCTGCGCTACTTCACCGGTCTCGTCTGGCATCTGAGCGAGCGCCTGCTCGGCGCTGTCGTCACCGAAGACAGGCTCACCTATATCGTGCCGGGTTTCGAGCTTAGCCGCGTCGAGACTCTGCCGCATCTTCCGGGCGATCTGCTGGTCTGGCAGGAAGAGGAAAGCCCCTCGGCCATCGTCGCGCAGCTTGCAGGCGCCTCAGGCAAGCTGGCGCTCGACGATGCGTTGCCGCTCGCCTTCTACCATGCCTTCGCCGAAAAGATCGGCGCCGCAAGGCTCGTCGATGCCGGGCCGATGATCAATGCGTTGCGCCTCACCAAATCGCCAGCCGAGATCGCCATCATTCAATATGCGATGAAGCTGACGCTCGGCATTCACGGCAAGGTCCGCGAGATGATCAAGCCCGGCATCGCCGCATCGGAAGTGGTCCGGTTCATCGATCAGCAGCACCGTGCGGCAGACGCTGACAACGGCTCGAGCTTCTGCATCGTCTCTTTCGGCACCGCCACGGCGCTGCCGCATGGCGCCGATGGCGAGCAGATCCTTCAGGATGGCGACGTCATTCTCGTCGATACGGGTTGCCGGATCGACGGCTACCATTCCGATCTGACCCGGACCTATATGCTTGATCCCACCAGCGAATTCGAGCGCGCCTGGTCGATCGAGCGCGAGGGACAGCTGGCGGTTTTCGGTGCGGCAACGCTTGGTGCTGCCTGCGAGACGCTGGATGCAGCAGCCCGCAAGACTTTTGCCAACCATGGGCTAGGCCCGGACTATCAGCTGCCCGGTTTGCCGCACCGCGCGGGCCACGGACTGGGGCTCGAAATCCACGAAGGACCGTTCATCGTCCGCGGCAACAAGACGCCTCTGGCGCCTGGCATGTGCTTTTCCAACGAGCCTATGATCGTCTTTCCCGGCCAGTTCGGGGTTCGCCTGGAAGACCATATCTACATGTCGGAGACCGGCGCCAACTGGTTTACCGAGCCGTCAACCGGCCCGTCGTCGGTCTGACGCGAACCGCAAGATGCAAAACCCGGCCATCCTCCGACAGGAGAATGGCCGGGCCATATGGACGAAAATCAATCAGCTTGCGGGACTGATCTCCCGCCGCGCAAGTTTGCCTTCCTCGGCCTTGTAGAAATACTGGCTGGCGACGAGCCAGCCTTTCAGCGGCCTCAGCGGCGGAATACAGGTCGCCAGCATGAACGGACCTGTCACCAGGAACTGCACCCAGAGCGGCGCCGAGAAGGCGACCTCCAGCCACACGCCGAGCAGCACGCTCGGGACGCAGGCAAAGCAGATGACGAAGAAGGCCGGGCCGTCGGCCGGATCGGCGAAGGAGTAATCCAGTCCGCAAGCCTCGCACTCCGTCCGAAGCGTCAAGAAGCCCTTGAACATGTGCCCCTGCCCGCATCGCGGACAACGGCCGCGAATGCCGGTCTGCATGGGAGGAAGAGGAGGATATTCGGTATCCACGGTTATCTCGCTTTTCAGGTTGCGAGGCATTTTTATATGCATTCAATGCCTCTGAATGTATGCATACAATATAATTACATTGAAGGCGAATTGCCAGTCTATTAGGCACAATGCCGCAGTGACTTGATCGTAAAGTTAAGAAGCCATCTCCAGCGCCGTCACGCGCCGCTTCCGCCAGCGCGGCAAAGACTGGACGGGATCAGAAAAACGACGCCGTCATCTCGGGCGAGCCTTCCAGTGCATGCGCCATGAAATCCAGCGCGCCCTGCAGACGCTCTCTCGTAATCGGCCCGCCAATGCAGACGCGCACAGCCTCCGGCGCCTGGCCATCGACGGTGAAGGCATCGCTTGCGACGACACCGATACCCGAACTGCGCATATGGCTGCTGAAGGTCGATCGGGTCCAGCCATTCGTCAGCGGCAGCCAGATATTGAAGCTGATCGCATCCGCGTTATAGCTGCCCGCAGGCAGGATCCTTGCCACCATCTCTTGGCGGGCCGCTGCCTCGGTGCGGATGAAGTGGAGGATGGAATCGGCGGTACCGTCTTCGATCCACTGGGTCGCCAGCGCCAGATTGAGCGGCGAGGCCATGACATTGCCAGTGCGCATGGCGCTGATAAACGGCCAGATCGCCTTGGTATCGGGCGCCACGACGAAGGCCAGCCGCAAGCCGGCGCCGATGCATTTCGCCAGACCGCCGATATGCCAGGTGAGCTCCGGCGCAATCGCCGCCAGCGGCGGGGGGCCATCGGCAGGAATGAAGCCATAGGCATCGTCTTCGACGACGGGCAGATTGTATTTGCGGGCGACCGCCGCGATCGCTTCGCGGCGCTGAAGCGGAATGGTCAGCGTCAGCGGGTTCTGCAGGGTCGGGTTGAGATAGAGCGCCTTCGGCTTCAGCCTTTCGCAGGCATCGGCCAGCGCATCCGGGAGAATACCCTCTTCATCCATCGGGAGCCCCGACAGATTGAGCCGCAGCTGAGCAGCGATCGAGCGCATGCCGGGATAGGTGATGTTTTCGGAGAGAACGGCATCGCCCGGCCGCGCCAGCATGCCGAAAATAGCCAGCAGCGCCGGATGCGCGCCGGGCGTGACGAAGATGCGCTCCTGCGACGGCGCCAGACCACGGCGGCCAAGCCAGACGCCGGCCGCCTCCTTGTCCATCGCCGAACCGCCAAATCCCTGATAGCGCAGCAGCGGGATCAGATTGGCGGCGACGGTTGCCATGCCATCGCGCATTCGCTCCAGAAGCTCGACGCCATCGGGCTCGGGCGGAAGGTTCATCGAGAAATCGGCGACGGCTTCGCGCCGCGGATCGGCAACGGCTTCGGCAGCAAACCCTCGGCGCTCTTTTTCCTGACCACCGGTTACGAAGGTGCCACGGCCGACATGCGAGCCGACAAGCCCGCGCTTGCGCGCCTCAACATAGCCACGGGCGACCGTGGTGAAATCGATATTGAGGCGTTTGGCGAGCTCGCGCTGCGGCGGCAACCGGTCGCCGGCAGCAAGCACACCGCTTCTGAGATCCATCTCGATCAGATCGGCAATCGCCATATAGCGTGGGCTGGAAGAGCGGTTGAGATCTGGGTGCCAGTCTTTCATCTGTGATCCGTCGATACCGGGCCAACGCGGGAAGTAGCTCCCGCATTGACTGTATATTGTTGCATCGAGTTTCTGTCACGCGGAAACATTGTCGCAACATCGGATTCCAGGGAAGCTTTGGCATCCCCGCAGATACGGGGATGCCCTTCTGGGGCGTTTACCGCCAGCCGAGCGCCGGGGCGACGTGCTTGAGGATGCTCTCGATAACATGCGCGTTGTAGTCGACACCCAGCTGGTTCGGCACGGTCAGCAGCAGCGTGTCGGCCTCGGCGATCGCCTCGTCCTGCTTCAGCTGAGCAATCAGCCGGTCGGGTTCTGCTGCATAGGAACGACCGAAAATCGCCTGCGTCTGCGGATCGATGTTGCCGATCTGGTCCTGGCTGTTGCCGCTGGCGCCGAAATAGGCGCGGTCCATATCGTTCATAAGCGCGAAGATGCTGCGGCTGACGGAGACCCGCGGCTCGCGCGCATGCCCGGCTTCCTTCCAGGCCTCGCGATAGATACGTATCTGTTCGGCCTGCTGGATATGGAACGGCTTGCCGCTCTCGTCGGTCTTCAGCGTCGAGCTCTGCAGGTTCATGCCGAGCTTGGCAGCCCAGATGGAGGTCGCATTGGAGCTCGATCCCCACCAGATACGCTCACGCAGGCCCTCGGAATGCGGTTCGAGGCGCAGCAGGCCCGCCGGGTTCGGAAACATCGGCCGCGGATTGGGCTCGGCAAAGCCCTCTCCGCGCAGCACGTCCAGAAACACCTCTGTGTGGCGGCGGCCCATATCGGCATCGCTCTCACCGTCGGCTGGGGCGTAGCCGAAATAGCGGTAGCCATCGATGACCTGCTCCGGCGAACCACGGCTGATGCCGAGCTGCAGGCGGCCGCCGGAGATCAGGTCCGCCGCTCCGGCATCTTCGGCCATGTAGAGCGGGTTTTCGTAGCGCATGTCGATGACCGCGGTACCGATCTCGATCCGCCTGGTCTTCGCGCCGACTGCCGCCAGAAGCGGAAATGGCGATGCCAGCTGGCGGGCAAAGTGGTGTACGCGGAAATAGGCGCCGTCGGCGCCGAGCTCCTCGGCGGCCACCGCCAGGTCGATCGACTGCAGCAACGTGTCGCCCGCCGTGCGGGTTTGCGATTGCGGGGAGGGCGTCCAGTGCCCGAACGAGAGAAAACCGATCTTTTTCATGATGCTGTCATCCGCAAGGTTTCGTTGCCGCTGTCTTGCCACGCCGCCGCGCCGGAATATAGCCGCGCCCCATTGAACAGAGTGTCGCTTCCGGCGCGCCTCGCATCATGCCTCTGTTATGAGCATTGGCAGCAATCGCAGATCTGCCATGCATGAGGCGGGACGCTGGAAAAACGTAAAAACAAAAACGCCGGCTCGAATGAACCGGCGTTTCCGATAGAAATTCTGAAGACTTCGCGGGCCGATTAGCGGCCGGCTGCAGAGCGTGCGACCGAGCGGATATCACCGCGGTCGATGCCGAGGTCGTACAGTTCGCGGTTCGTCATGCGACCCAGTTCTGCAACGGTCTGACGGTACTTGCGCCAGTTATTGAAAGAGCGTGCTACGTTCATCTCGGTCCCCTTCCGTGGGCTTTGCGAACCCTGCTGCCCCAATCGGCGCTCCGTTCGCTTCGATGAGAAATATATAATCTAAGCCAGCCGGGATTTGCAGCGCTAAGACATCTGGACAGCATTGCGCAGAGTGCATAGCTTGCCCATCTTGCGGGCAATTAATGAACACTTGGTGCCCTGACTGCAAAGGCGAAGTCTTCCGCCACGAGTTCGCTGATCGAAATCAGCACCTCTTCCGCCGTGAACCCCGAGGCGATCGCCGCGCGGATCAAATCCTGGAGATCCGGTTCGATCACATCGCGGCAATCCTCAAGCCTCTCGTCCGAAACATTCAAGCTGTAAAGTTCTTCCATCGCACAACCCTTTCATGTCCCGTCCGCCGGACCGCAGTCCGGCGGCGCGATCGTTACCGTGCCGATACTTTGCGTTTTGCAGCAGGCAGGAGGCCTTCGCGCTGCAGCTGCTTGCGGGCAGCCTTGCGATGGCGGGACACGGCCTGCGCGTGCTCGCGAACCCGTCGTTCCGAGGGCTTTTCATAGGCGCGGCGTTCCTTCATCTCGCGAAAGACGCCTTCCTTCTGCAATTTCTTCTTCAGCACACGAAGCGCCTGCTCGACATTGTTGTCTCTGACCAGAACCTGCATGGTCTTCTCCTTCTTCGTTTGTGATGTCTCAGCCCAGCTGCCTGGCGATGATCGCCTTCAGTTCCCGCCGCGTCAGCAGGCAGGGATCGGGCTTCCAATTCTTGGTGGGCCGTTTCACGGCCTCTTCGCGCTTGCGCGGCGCTGCCGCGGCAGGCGCAATCGCGGTATTCGTCTTGTTCAAATGAAATCCTTTGCCGCCTCTTGGCGGCCGGCACAGCCCGGCAAAAACGCCGGGCGACCGGCTTTCGAGCCGGTCATGCGCGGTTTGTTATGTGAGTGATGGCCGAAAGATAGGGTGAGAGGCGCCGCATTGCAAGGCGGGCCAGCGACCGGGCAGAGCATCGGCACCCACCGCGGAAAGACCGCTGCGGCACAAAAGCGGCCGCAGCGGCTATGGTTTTTCAGCGATCAGCCTTTGATGAAGGCCAGCAGATCGGCATTCAGGATGTCGGCATGGGTTGTCAGCATGCCATGCGGAAAGCCCTTGTAGACTTTCAGGGTGCCGTTCTTCAGAAGCTTGATCGATTCATACGCGGATGCGCCGATCGGCACGATCTGGTCGTCGTCGCCATGCAGCACCAAAGTCGGCACCGAAATGTTTTTCAGGTCTTCGGTCTGGTCCGTTTCCGAGAAGGCCTTGATACCTTCGTAATGCGCCTTGGCGCTGCCCATCATGCCCTGACGCCACCAGTTGCGGATCACGCCATCCGAAACCGTCGCGCCCGGACGGTTGTACCCGTAGAACGGGCCAGCCGGAACGTCGAGGAAGAACTGGGCGCGGTTGTCGGCAAGCGCCTTGCGCAAACCGTCAAACGCATCGATCGGCAGGCCGCCCGGATTGGCGTCCGTTTTCAGCATCAGCGGCGGGACGGCGCTGACAAGCACCGCCTTGGCGACGCGGCCCTGCGGCTCGCCGAACTTGGCGACATAGCGCGCGACCTGTCCGCCTCCGGTGGAATGGCCGATATGAACGGAATTCTTCAGATCGAGATGTTCGACCACGGCGGACGCGTCGGCCGCGTAGTGGTCCATGTCGTGACCTTCGCTCACCTGCGCGGAGCGGCCGTGGCCGCGCCGGTCATGGGCGATGACGCGATAGCCGTGATGAAGGAAGAACAGCATCTGGTTGTCCCAGTCATCGGCCGAAAGCGGCCAGCCGTGATGGAACACGATCGGCTGGGCATCCTTCGGACCCCAGTCCTTGTAGAAAATCTGCACGCCGTCTTTGGTCGTGACGAAATGATTGGTCATGATCGGTCGTCCTCTGTCGTTCGGGGTTGATTGTCGAAAGGGCAAGCGAAATGGAGTTATGGCAGCTGAAAATGTCGCGCAAACGAATGTCCCTACCCGCGCGCGGCGCCATCATCCCGGATGACTGCGAAGACATCAAGGTTGGATTTCGCGAACGGCAGCGAGGCTGGCCGGGCAGCTCTCTGGGCGGGTCAATCGAGACGGGATGCGGCCTGGCGGTCAGTTCGCGCTTTTGAAATCGAGACCGATATCGAGGATCGGCGCGCTATGCGTTATCCAGCCGACGGAGATCAGATCGACGCCGGATGCAGCGATGTCAGGCGCGGTCGTAGGCGTAATGCGCCCCGAGGCTTCGGTGATCGCCCGGCCGGCAACGATATCGACGGCCTGGCGCAGCATGACCGGGTGCATGTTGTCGAGAAGCACGGCATCCACGCCCTCGTCCATCACCTCCCGGAGCTGATCGAGCGTATCCACCTCGATCTCGATCTTGACCATGTGCCCGGCAGCAGATTTGGCTCGGCGCAACGCCTCGCGGATGCTGCCTGCGATGGCAATATGGTTGTCCTTGATCAGCACGGCATCATAGAGCGCGAAGCGATGGTTCATGCCGCCGCCTGCCCTCACCGCATATTTTTCCAGCGCCCGAAGCCCCGGAGTCGTCTTGCGCGTGCAGGCAACCGACGCCTTCGTTCCGGAGATCGCCTCAGCAATCGAAGCGGTTACCGTGGCGATCCCCGAGAGATGCGAGAGAAAATTCAGCGCCGTGCGCTCGCCGGTCAAAAGTCCCCGCGACGGGCCTGATATCGTTGCGATCACGTCACCGGACTTGACCGCCATGCCGTCCTGCAGGTGCCGCTCCATGACGATCGCGGGATCGACGAGCTGAAAGGAAAGCTCGGCCGCATCCAGACCGGCAATGATACCCGGCTGCCGCGCAGCCATGACGACCGTGGAGCGGTGGTCCGCGGGAATGACGGCAGCCGAGGTGATATCACCGGCAAGACCGAGATCTTCGGCAAGGGCTGCCCGGACAAGAGGCTCGATCACAAGGCGCGACAGGGGAACAAGGCTCATATCAGGCACTCCTTGCAAAATCTTGAGAGGCGGCGGCGCGGGCAATCTCCAGCACCTCGGCAAGCGTCATCATCCGCCTGCGTGCAACGCCCTGACGCAGCGGGAAATCGGTCCGCGCATGCGCCCCGCGTGATTCCTGGCGCAGGCTGGCAAAGACGGAAATGGAAAGCGCCACGATCGCGGGATCGGAGGCCGGACCTTCGCTTTCTGCCAGCGGCAAGAGCGCAGAGATCGCACCATGGATGGCGCCAGCATTGCGCAGCACGCCGAGATGGCGAGAGACGATCGGCCGGACGAAGCTTGTTTCGGGGCCCGGCGGCAAGGCGGGAACCGCCCCGAGGCTCGCCTTGATTGCCGATGAAGCCATATCGCGGGCGGCACGCATGCCCATCACCGCCGCTTCGAGCAGCGAGTTGCTTGCCAGCCGGTTGGCGCCGTGAAGGCCTGTCGATGCAGCCTCGCCTGCCACCCAAAGTCCGGGCACGCTGGTGCGGCCGCCGCGATCAGTGGCAATGCCGCCCATATGATAGTGAACTGCCGGACGAACCGGGATCGGCGCGCTGCCCGGATCGATACCTGCTTCGTGGCAAAGGGCGGCGATCGCGGGAAAGCGCGCGCCGAACCGCGTTCCGAGCGCTCGGCGGGCATCGAGGAACACGCGTCCGCCGCGGGCGATCTCGGCGCTGATGGCGCGGGCGACGACATCGCGCGGCGCCAGCTCGGCACCCGGCACGCTGGCCATGAACCGCTCACCGCGCTCGTTGACAAGCTCGGCCCCCTCGCCGCGCACAGCTTCGCTGACGAGCGCCAGCGGGCGGCGGCGGCTGTCGAGCGCCGTCGGATGGAACTGCACGAATTCCATATCGGCAAGAACCGCCCCGGCGCGCGCCGCAAGCGCAACGCCCTGGCCAAAGTTTCCGGTCGGATTGGTGGTCGCCTCGTAAAGCCCGCCGATCCCGCCGGTCGACAGCAGGACGCGCGACGAGGACAGGACAATGCCGCCAGCCGGTCCCGCACAAAGGAGGCCGCAGACGACTCCGTCTTCTGTGAGAACCCGGCGCGCTTCGGCGCCTTCGATCACCGTGATTGCCGGATCGGCGCGGACGGCAGCCGTGAGTGCGCGGATGATCGCCGCTCCCGATCCGTCGCCACCGGCATGGACGATGCGGCGGCGGGAATGGGCAGCCTCCAGGCCAAGGGAAAGCGCACCATCGCCGTTCCTGTCGAAGACGACGCCAAGGCGTTGCAGAACCCGGATGACCTCGGATGCGTCGCCGAGAATGTCCGCAGCGGCCTCGGCGTCACACAGACCGTCACCGGCAGCCAGCGTATCGGCAAGATGCAGGCTCGGGCTGTCATCGGCGCCGACGCTGGCGGCAATGCCGCCCTGCGCCCAGGCGCTCGATGTTTCGGCCCCCAGCATACTGCGGGTGACGAGAACGGAGGGCTCCGGCGACAGCGTTAAGGCGGCGATCAGCCCGGCAAGACCGCTGCCGACGATCACGGGACGGCCAGAGAGATGGTCGAGGATCTCGATCATATCGCCAGCATCCTCTCCACCGCCCGCCGCGCCGCGACGGCAACGCCGGCATCCACGATCACCTCATGGCGGTTTTCTTCCAGCGCGGTGCGGATATTGGAGAGCGTGATCCGCTTCATATGCGGGCAGAGATTGCAGGGGCGGATGAATTCGACATCGGGATGATGCACCGCGACGTTGTCGCTCATCGAGCATTCTGTTAGCAGAACCACGCGCGTCGGCTTCTTTGCGCTGACGTAGTCGGACATCACCGCCGTCGATCCGGCAAAATCCGCTTCCGCCACCACATCGGGCGGGCATTCGGGATGCGCAAGGACGGTGACGCCAGGATGATTTTCGCGCAACTGCCTGACGTCATCGGCCGAAAACAGCTCGTGCACTTCGCAATGCCCGTGCCAGGCGATGATCTCGACATTGGTTTCCCGGGCGACGTTGCGCGCCAGGTATTCGTCGGGGATCATCAGCACCCGGGGGACGCCAAGCGACTCCACCACCTGCTTGGCGTTGCCCGACGTGCAGCAGATATCGGACGCCGCCTTCACCGCGGCTGAGGTGTTCACATAGGTGATGACGGGGACGCCAGGATGGGCCTGACGCAGCAGGGCGATGTCTTCAGGCGAGATCGAATCCGCCAGCGAGCAGCCTGCCGCCATGTCGGGGATGAGCACAGTTTTTGCCGGATTGAGCAGCTTCGCCGTCTCCGCCATGAAATGCACCCCGGCCAGAACGATGACGTCGGCATCCACATCGATGGCCTTGCGCGCCAGCGCCAGACTGTCGCCGACGATATCGGCAACGCCGTGAAAGATCTCCGGCGTCTGGTAGTTATGCGCCAGGATGACGGCATTGCGCTTGCGCTTGAGTTCGAGGATGGCCTCGACATCGTCTTCGAACGACATCCATTCGGCTTTGGGAATGACGCGACTGACGCGATCATAGAGGGACGCGGCTGATACGGGACGGTTCATGGCGGTCTCCTTTATGCTCAAATTGAGCATTAACGGAGCAAATAGATATTCTCATACTGAGCATATGTCAATTGCGGGAGAGAGGCAGTTTCGTTCCGGAGAGAGCGCGTTCTTCGACGACGGTCGGACGGAAGCGGAAGAGCTTGGCCGGACGTCCACCGGTTTCGCTGGTCATTTCGCCGGTTTCCTCGACCAGTTCCTGCTGTTCGATCAACCGGCGGAAATTCTGTTTGTGAAGACCTAGCCCGGCCAGCGCCTCGACGGTGCGCTGCAGCTGAAGCAGCGTGAAGCTTTCGGGCATCAGCTCGAAGACGACAGGACGGTATTTGATCTTGGCGCGCAACCGGGCAATGCCGGTCGCCAGAATCCGCCGGTGATCAGCAAACATCGGGCGCCCGAAATTCACCCCTTCGACACCGGCCTCGGCCAGCAAGCCGGCTTCGTAGAGCAGCTCGTAGCGCTGCAGCGTCAGATCCTCGTTCCAGCCGCCGCCATCGAGCCCGAAGGTGAAGTCGGCCCGCTTGTGGCGCTGATCGCGTCTGATCGGATCGGCATCGGCCCACAGCCGCAGCTTCTGCATCACCTCGGCCAGCACCTCCGGCCGCCCCTGGCGATGGTCCTCCCAGGGAAGATATTCGTACCATCCATGCCAGGCCGGACGTCCCCCACCCGGCGCGTCCTGTTCGCGCACCAGGCCGAGATAGCTGATCGATATCGTCCGACCGCCAAGGATCTCGTTGTTC
The DNA here is from genome assembly GCA_900465675.1 of Hyphomicrobiales bacterium. Lineage (GTDB taxonomy): Bacteria > Pseudomonadota > Alphaproteobacteria > Rhizobiales > Rhizobiaceae > Rhizobium. Next base: position 231,448 of record UBJR01000005.1, read on the forward strand.
CGGTCACGATCCGCAAATGTATAAAGCTGCTCCAGATAGCCGATCGGGTGGCCGGTTTGCTCTTGGATCCATTCGCGCAGGCCGCTTTGGAGCGTCCGGTGTCCGAGCTCGAAAGGGCCGGACGGCAACGCCTCGCCGGCGCGCACGGTCATGACGCGCGGCTCGTCCTTTGTCACAGCCGTCACCACGGCCATGAGTTCGGCATGAGCGAGCCCGATCGTCACGTTGATTCCCCTGGATTATCAGCCACCGTCAGCCCTTGTGGCACAGCCGCGCCGCTTCGCCAACCGCAAGCTGCGCAACGCTGGAGACGGCAACGCATTTGCGCTATGAGGCGGACTGTCCAACGCACCAGATCCGGCAGCCAGCATGTTCGTCCTGAAAGACCAGATCGCCACCGAGCAGGTGGTCAAGAAGAGCCGGTTTCGCGCTGTCGCCATTCCTGTCGATAGCGAAGCCGCCGTCAAGGCTGCACTCACCGAACATTCCGATCCCTCGGCAAACCACAATTGCTACGCCTGGCGGATCGGCAACGTCTATCGCTTCAGCGACGACGGCGAGCCCTCGGGCACCGCCGGAAAGCCGATCTTCCAGGTGATGGAAGGGCGCCAGCTCGACAGGACGCTCGTCATCGTCACCCGCTGGTTCGGCGGCGTGCTGCTTGGCGCCGGCGGTCTGGTGCGCGCCTATGGCGGCACGGCCGCAGCCTGCCTCAGAGAAGCGGCGTTGGAAGAGACAATTCCTGCCGTCACCGGCACCGTGCACCTGAATTTCCAGGAATTGGAGATGGTTCGCTCGAAACTGACGTCGCAGGTCATGGCGCGGATTACAGGCGAGCAGTTCGATCACGAGGGATGCCTGCTGCTACTCGAAATCCCAGAAATACACGCCGCCGAAGCCATCCTGCTGGTCACCAATCTGACCCGCGGCCGCGCAGTCCTGAAGCTCGACGACGGCGGCCAGGCTTAGCTTGCGCGGCAGCAGCCGTCACAGGTTTCTGGCGATCACCATCTTCTGCACGTCGCTGGTCCCCTCGTAGATCTGGCAGATGCGGACATCGCGATAGATCCGCTCGACCGGATAGTCGGACATATAGCCATAGCCACCATGGATCTGCAGCGCCGCGGAGCAGACGCTCTCAGCCATCTCGGATGCAAAGAGCTTGGCCATCGACGCTTCGGAGAGACAGGGCTCGCCGGCTTCCTTGAGCGCTGCGGCATGCAGCACCAGCTGACGCGCCGCTTCGATCTTGGTCGCCATTTCCGCCAGCCGGAAGGCAATGGCCTGATGCTCGGCGATCGGCTTGCCAAAGGTGATGCGTTCGCGGGCATAGGCCTGTGCCGCTTCGAGCGCCGCGCGCGCCATGCCGACGGCCTGGGCGGCAATGCCGATCCGTCCGCCTTCGAGATTGGCAAGCGCGATCCGGTATCCCTCGCCTTCCTCACCCAGTCGCTGGTCCGCTGGTACCCGCATGCCGGTAAAGGCGATCTGGCAGGTATCGGAGGCATGCAGCCCGAGCTTTTCCTCGACGCGCACCACTTCGTATCCCGGCGTATCCGTCGGCACGATGAAGGCAGTGATGCCCTTCTTTCCCGCCGAAGGATCGGTGACCGCGAAGACGATGATCAGATTGCCATTCTTGCCTGAGGTGATGAACTGCTTGGTGCCGTCGAGAACATAGAAGTCTCCATCGCGCACCGCCTTTGTTCTCAGGTTTGCGGCATCGGTGCCCGCCTGTGGCTCGGTCAGCGCGAATCCGCCGATCCATTCGCCCGATGCGAGCGTCGGCAGGAAGGCACGCTTCTGCGCATCGCTGCCAAACCGCAGGATCGGGACGCAGCCGACTGAACTGTGCACGCTTGTGATCGTCGAACAGGCGCCATCGGCGGCAGCGATTTCCTCGATCGCCAGCGCATAGGCCACCGCACCGGTATCCGAACCGCCATAGTCCTCGGAAACCAGCATGCCGAGCAGACCGAGCTCGCCCATCTCGCGCAGTTCATCACGAGGGAAAAGATGCTCCTTGTCGCGGCGGGCAGCGCCCGGCGCCAGCCGCTCCTGCGCGAAGGCACGCGCCATGTCGCGGATCTGGATCTGTGTCTCGTTGAGCAGCATGGGCTTCTCCCTCAGATCCGCTCGAAAGCCATGGCTGTCGCCTCGCCACCGCCGAGACAGAGAGAGGCCATGCCGCGCTTCAGATCGTGGCGCTGCATCGCTGCCAACAGCGTGACGATGATGCGCGCGCCGGAGGCGCCGATCGGATGACCGAGCGCGCAGGCGCCGCCATGGATATTGATCTTTTCAGCCGGCAATTCGAGATCGTGCATGGCCGCCATCGGCACGACGGCGAAGGCTTCGTTGATCTCGAAGAGATCGACGCTGGAGAGCGCCCAGCCGGTCCGCTCCGAAAGCTGTTGCAGCGCGCCGACAGGTGCGGTGGTAAACAGGCGCGGTGCCTGCGAATGCGTTGCGTGCCCCGCAATCACGGCAATCGGCGAAAGCCCGCGCCGTTCGGCTTCCGAGCGGCGCATCAGCAGCAATGCGGCGGCGCCATCCGAGATCGAGGCCGAGCTTGCCGCGGTCACCGTTCCGTCGTCGCGAAAAGCGGGCTTCAGAGAGGGAATACGCGCCGGATCGGCCTTGCCCGGTTGTTCGTCGCGATGGACGTCGCGGCTCACCTTTCCTGACTTCACCTCCACCGTCACCGTCTCGGCATCGAAGAGCCCGCCATCGACGGCCCGCTTCGCCTTGTCGAGCGAGGAAACGGCGTAGGCGTCCTGCGCCGCGCGGGTGAATTGATAGGCCTCGGCACATTCCTCGGCAAAGGTGCCCATCGACCGGCCCTTGTCGTAGGCGTCCTCGAGCCCATCGAGAAACATGTGGTCGAGGATCGTGCCGTGCCCCATGCGATAGCCGCTTCTGGCGCGCTTCAGCAGATAGGGAGCATTGGTCATGCTCTCCATGCCGCCCGCGATGACGACGCTCTGGCTCCCGGAGACAATCTCATCGTGGCCGATCATCGCCGCCTTCATGCCCGAGCCGCAGACCTTGTTGACAGTCACCGCGCCACAGGCATAGGGCAGACCGGCGCCAAGTGCGGCCTGACGCGCCGGCGCCTGCCCCTGCCCGGCAGGTAGCACACAGCCCATCAGCGCCTCGCCGATATCGTCTGGCTGTACGCCGCCGCGCGCGATCGCGGCACGGATGGCCGCCGAGCCAAGCTCGCTTGCACTGACATCCTTGAAGTCGCCCTGAAAGGCACCCATCGGCGTGCGCGCCATGCTGACGACGACGACCGGATCATCGGATTTCATGAGAAGGGCTCCTCCCTGCCTGAACTCATGCATCACGCGCCGCCCGCCGGGCGGCGCTTCGTTCAACATATCGCTCTTCGAAACAAATGCCATTGCATCGTGCAGAGATGTCGCAAAAGAGCCAGCGGGTTCGCGTCTCGAATAGACAAGCCCCTTGGCGGATCGCTACATCTTATTGTCGTGGATCGACTGTAGTGCCGTTTCGGCCTGTACTAGATTCGGCGCACCAAGATTCAAGGGTTCAAGTGATGGCGGAATTTCCAAGCAAGGCTAAAGTCGTAATCATCGGTCTCGGCGGCATCGTCGGCGCCTCGATCGCTCATCACCTGATCGAGCGCGGCTGGGACGACATTGTCGGCATCGACAAATCGGGGATCCCGACCGATATCGGATCGACGGCGCACGCCTCCGACTTCTGTTACACCACCAGCCACGACTATCTCAGCGTCTGGACGACGCAGTATTCGATCGATTTCTACGAGAAGATGGGCCACTACGCCCGTATCGGCGGTCTGGAAGTTGCCCGCACTGGCGACGACACCTGGATGGAAGAGATCAAGCGCAAGCTGAGCTCCGCCAAGGCCTTCGGCACCAACGCCCGCTACGTCTCGCCCTCCGAGATCAAGGAAATGTTCCCGCTGATCGAGGAAGATCAGGTTCAGGGCGGCATGTTCGACCCCGATGCCGGCCTCGTCATCCCGCGCTCGCAGACGGTTGCCGGCAAGCTGGTCGATGCGGCCGAAAAGTCCGGCAAGCTGAAGATGTTCGGCAATACGCCGGCGAAGTCGCTGATCGTTGAAGGCGGCCGCATCAAGGGCGTTGTCACCCATCGCGGCACCATCATGGCCGATCACGTCATCGTCTGCGCCGGCCTCTGGGGCCGCCTGATCGCAGAAATGGTCGGCGAAGACCTGCCGGTGATGCCGGTCGATCACCCGCTGACCTTTTTCGGCCCCTATAACGAATTCGAAGGCACCGGCAAGGAAATCGGCTTCCCGCTGCTGCGCGACCAGGGCAACTCCGCCTATATGCGCGACACCGGCGACCCGGCGACCACCGAAGGCGGCCAGATCGAGTGGGGCTATTACGAGACCACCAATCCGCGCATGTGCCATCCGCGCGACCTGCTCGAAAAGCACGAAGCACGCCTCTCGCCCTCGCAGCGCGACCTGGAAATGGAACAGATCATCGAGCCGCTCGAGCGCGCCATGGAACTGACGCCGATCCTGGGCGAACTCGGCTACAACGAAGGCCACTCCTTCAACGGTCTGCTACAGGTTTCGGCCGGCGGCGGCGCCTCCTGCGGCGAGAGCCAGAAGGTTCGCGGTCTTTGGTATTGCGTCGCCATCTGGGTCAAGGACGGCCCGGGCTACGGCAAGCTGATCGCCGACTGGATGACCGACGGCCGCACCGAGATCGACCACAACTCGATCGATTACGCGCGCTTCTATCCGCATCAACTGACGGAAGAGTTCATCGAGGGACGCTGCTACGAAGCCGCCCAGAAGATCTACTTCCCGGCCGTTCATACCCGCGAACCCTATGCATCCGGCCGCAACGCCAAGCGCTCACCCTTCTACGAGCGCGAAAAGGAACTCGGCGGCTACTTCATGGAGCTCGGCGGCTGGGAGCGCGCCCATGGCTACGCCGCCAACGAACACCTCCTGGAAAAATACGCCGACCGCGTGCCGGTTCGCGAAAACGAATGGGACAACCGCCACTTCTGGCGCGTCTCGAATGCCGAGCATCTGGCGATGAGCGAGGATTGCGGCATCGTCAATCTCAGCCATTTTCACATGGTCGACATCGAAGGGCCTGATCATGTCGAGCTCCTCGAATGGCTCTGCGCCGCCAAGATCGGTGGCGACGCCAATATCGGCAAGGGCATCTACACCCACTTCCTCGACGACGAGGGCATGGTTCGCGCCGACTTCACCGTCATCCGCATGGCCGACCGCTGCCGTCTGATCAACGGCGCCGATGCCGGCCCGCGCGACTTCCACTACATGAAGCGCGTTGCGCAGGACCGCGGCCTCGATGTCACCATCACCGACGTCGCGGAGAAGTACATCACCGTCGGCATCTGGGGCCCGAATGCCCGCGAGACGCTGAAGAAGGTGGTTGCCGATCCCTCGGGCCTCGATGCCGAAAACTTCGCCTTCGCCGCCATCAAGCCGATCGAAATCGCCGGCAAGACGGTGACCGCATTCCGCATCTCCTATGTCGGCGAACAGGGCTGGGAACTGCACATGAAATACGAGGACGGCCTCGCCGTCTGGGATGCCCTGCGCTCGACGGGCGTCATGGCCTTCGGCGTCGAAACCTATGCAAACTCACGCCGCATGGAAAAGAGCCTGCGCCTGCAGAATGCCGACCTTCTGACCCAGTACAACCTGATCGAAAGCGATCTGGCGCGTCCGAAGGTCAAGGAAGCCGATTTCCGCGGCAAGGCCAAGCACCTGGAATACAAGGCCCGCGAACACCAGCCGGCGATGCTCTGCACCCTTGTCATGACCGAAAATACCGACAAGTCGGGCGTCAAGCGCTATCCGGTCGGTTCCATGCCGGTCATGGATCCGGAAACCGGTGCCGTGCTGATCGACGAACTCGGCCGCCGCTCCTACACGACCTCGGTCGCCTTCGGCCCGACGATCGGCAAGAACATTGCGCTCGCCTACCTGCCCTGGGAATATTGCCAGGTCGGGCGCAAGCTGAATGTCGAATATTTCGCCGAAACCTATCCGGTCGAAGTGGCTGGCGTCGGCTACAAGCCGCTCTACGACGCCGAAAATCTGAAGCCGCGCAGCTAACAACGGCGCATTTTCAGGCAGACATCCGAACCCGCCGTGTCTCATGACGCGGCGGGTTTTGCGTTTCGGCATCGGCCCGTTCAGCCGATTGCCGTATCCGTAGAGGCGCAGTAATGTATACAGGAATCCGCAACCAGCAGGCCCTCATGTCTTCCAATTCCGATCGCGTCGAAACCGCCACTCTTGCGCTGCGCCGTGCCATCGTCGAACAGGCGCTGAAAGCCGGTACCAAGCTGCCGGAAGATGAGATCGGCAGGCACTTTTCGATGAGCCGGACGCTGGTTCGTGCGGTGCTGGCGAAGCTGCAGACGCAGGGGCTTGTCGATACCTATCACAAGCGCACCGCGACCGTTGCCCAGCCCAGCCTTGAAGAGGCTCGCGATGTGTTTGCCGTGCGCCGGGCGCTCGAGCGCGAGGCGATGAAGGCGGTCATCAAGCGCTGGTCTCCGGCCATCGAGAAAGCGCTCAGAAGCCATGTGAGCGAGGAGGAAGAGGCGCATGCCAAGGGCGACGCCCGCCTTTCCACCCGGCTTGCTGGCGAATTTCACCTGAAGCTAGCCACGCTTTCCGGCAACGCTCTTCTCGAACGCTACCTGTTCGAACTCGTCTCGCGCTGTTCGCTGATCCTGGCGATGTACAGCCGCCCGCATTCCAGCGAATGCGCCATCAGCGAACATTCCGCCCTGATCGCCGCGCTGAAGACCGGCGATGCGACGGCCGCCGAACGCCTGATGGACGAGCATCTGATCTCGGTCGAGACCCGGGCGCTGATTGCGGACGAGAGCGACGACCGCCCGGATCTCGGCAGCATTCTCGCGCGCTACAGCGGCGATACCAGCCCTTAGGCCACTGCCTATTTTGCAGTCATGTATACATGATTTTGCCTTTTCTGTAGACATGCTGTAGAGGCTGCATCCAGGACCTAATGCAGGCCACGCCCTGCGAAGCCGCGTCATTCGCATGCTCGCTGCATCTGGCACTCGGCTTGCAAGGAATGATGCGGCGCTCAAGATTCAAGGAAGAACGCGATGGCTGATATCGAAACCGTCTTTACCAACGCCCGGCTGCCGGACGGTTCGCTGAAGAACATTGGCGTCGCCGCCGGCAGGATCGTTTCACTGGAGCCTGCCGGAAAGGCGGCCGGACCGGTGGAGGCTGTCGATCTCGAAGGCGCCCTCGTCGTGCCCGGCTTTGTCGAAGGCCATATCCATCTCGATACCAGCTTCTATGGCGATGCCTGGATCCCGCACAAGCCCTGCACCAATGGCTTCGATGTCCACCAGCGTGTCGCCTTTCAGGCCGAAAACATGGCGCAGGCCGCGCCGATGGCGGAGCGGGCGCGCAACCAGCTCGATCTCTGCATCGCCAATGGCGCGACGGCGATGCGCAGCCATGTCATGGTCGATGGCTCGGTCGGCCTGAGGTCGCTGGAGACCATTCTGAAGGTTCGCGAGGAGTACCGCGATCTGATCGATATCCAGCTCGTCGCCTTCCCGCAGAGCGGCATCCTGAAAAGCCCTGGGACCCCCGAGCTGCTCGATGCCGCGATCGGCCTCGGCGCCGACCTGATCGGAGGCCTCGATCCGGCAAGCTTCGACCGCGACGTCACCGCCCACCTCGCCGTCGTCTTCGGCATTGCCGAGAAACGCGGCGTTGATATCGATATCCATCTGCATGACGCCGGCACGCTCGGACTTTTCACAATCGAGGAAATCTGCGCCCGCACGAGGGCGCTCGGCATGGGCGGCCACGTGACTGTCAGCCACGCTTATGGGCTCGGCGACCTGCAGCAGGACGCCGCGAACAAGGCTGCCGATCTGATTGCCGCAAGCGGCGTCTCGATCATGACCAATGCGCCGGGCAATCACAATTTTCCGCCGGTCGCGCTGCTGCGCAAGGCTGGCGTGACGGTTTTCAGCGGCAGCGACAACATCCGCGACAGCTGGTGGCCCTATGGCGATGGCGACATGCTGCGCCGTGCCGAGATCATCGGTTACCGGTCCGGCTTCTACACCGACGACGAACTCGCCGCGGCCTTCGACGTCGTCACCGCAGCGGGTGCCAAGGCGCTCCGCCTTGAAGGCTACGGGCTTGAGATCGGCGCCAAAGCAGATTTCGTGACGTTGGACACGCCACACATACCGCAAGCCGTCGTTAGCGTGCCGAAGAACCGCAAGGTGTTCAAGGCGGGCCGGCTGGTGGCCCAGGGCGGGGCGGTGATCCGCTGATGTCAGCCGCCGGACGCCGCCAGAGCCAGAGCTTCAACGCCACATCGCAGACGGCGATGGTGACGGCACCGCACTGGCTTGCGGCGGAGGCGGGAGAAAAGGTTCTGAAGCGCGGCGGCAACGCGATCGAGGCGATCATCGCCGCAGGCGCTGCGCTGTCCGTCGTCTATCCGCATTTCTGCGGCCTTGGCGGCGATGCGATCTGGATGATCGCCGACGCCTCGGGCAAGGCCACGACCTTTCTTGGCATCGGGCAGGCGGCCGAACATCTGCCGGCGCTGACCGATATGCCGCTCCGCGGTCCGTTGTCGGCGCTGACCAGCGCCTGCCTGGTCGACAGCTGGGGACACCTGCTCGCTCATTCGAATGCGGCATGGGGCGGGCACGAAACGCTTGCCGCGCTTCTGGACGATGCCATCGCGCTCGCCGAGAACGGCTTTCCGGTCAGCGCTTCACAGCGCTTCTGGCACCAATTCCGCAAGGGCGAACTGGCGTCGTGGCCCGGATTTTCGGCGCTCTTTGCTGATGACGGCATCCAGCGCCAACCGGCCCTGGCGGCAACGCTGCGCGCCATCGCAGAGAACGGTCCACGCGAGTTCTATGAAGGCGCCCTCGCCCGCCGTATCGCCTTGGGCCTCGCCGAAGCGGGGTCGCCGGTAAGAGCCAGCGATCTCGCCAGGACCCGGACGATCGCCGGGGAGCCTCTGTCTCTCCCCTACCGCGGCCTGACGCTTCTCGCCCCGCCACCGCCGACGCAAGGTGTCACGACGCTCGGCATCATGGGCGTGCTTGGCGAGTTCGCGATGGCCGGCTTCGATTATCGGGAGGCCGGTTTCTATCATCATCTCGTCGAGGCGGTGAAACAGGCCTTCCTCGACCGGCCAGCGATTGCCGATCCGCTCTTCGCCGCCATCGACACGCAACGGCTGCTGGCGCCCGGGCGGCTGTCGGCAAAAGCCCGGACGATCAACCCCGGCCATGCGATGCCATGGCCGCACCCATACAAGCATGGCGACACGGCGTTCCTGGCTGCCGTCGATGCCGAAGGGCGCAGCGTTTCGATGCTGCAGAGTATCTATTTCGATTGGGGAAGCGGCGTGGTTGCCGGTGACACCGGGATTCTCTGGCAGAACCGCGGTGCGGCTTTCAGCCTCGATCCGGCAAGCCCGAACCATGTGAGACCCGGCAAGCGGCCATTCTATACGCTGAACCCCGGCATGGCGTTGAAAAATGGGCGCCCGCATCTGCTTTATGGCACGCAAGGCGCCGACGGCCAGCCGCAGACGTTGGCGCTGCTGCTTTCGCTGCTCATCGACCACGGGCTCGACCCGCTGGCTGCCCTGTCGCAGCCGCGCTTCCTGCTCGGGCGAACCTTCTCGGACACCAGGGACAGTCTGAAGATCGAAGCCAATGCCGGCGCTTCGGTGCTGGAAGGCTTGGGGGCGTTCGGCCATCAGGTCAGCAGCATCGATGCCTTCAGCCAGCTCGGCGGCCAGGCCGGGATCATCTGCATCGGTGATGACAAGGCGATCACCGGCGCCCACGATCCGCGCAGCGATGGCGGGGCGATCGGTCTCTGATGATGAGCACGCCGGTTTTCGATCTGCTGATCCGCGATGCGCGCCTCGAGCCTTTCGATGGGCCTGTCGATATCGGCATCGCCGGAGAGCGCATCGCGGCGATCGGTGCGAACCTCGTCTGCGAGGCCATCGAGACGACGGATGCTCAGGGCGCCTTTGCCAGCCGTGGTTTTACCGACAGCCACGTTCATCTCGACAAGGCCTGCATCCTCGATCGTTGCAGCATATGCGAGGGAACGCTGGCCGAGGCCATCAGTGAGACGGCGAAAGCCAAGGCCGATTTCACCGAGCAGGACGTCTATGCCCGCGCGGCGCGCGTCGTCGAAAAAGCGATCGTCAACGGCACAATGCGCATGCGCACCTTCGTCGAGATCGATCCGCGCGCCGGCATGCGCTCCTTCGAGGCGATCAAGCAGATCCGCCAAGACTATGCCTTCGCGATCGATATCGAGATCTGCGCCTTCGCACAGGACGGACTGACAAACGAGCCGCAGACGTTTGAAATGCTCGACGCGGCGCTCGCGGATGGAGCCAACCTCGTCGGCGGAGCGCCCTATATCGATCTCGATCCGCGGGGCCAGATCCGGATGATCTTCGATCTGGCGGAGAAGCATGGCACCGCCATCGATTTCCATCTCGATTTCGATCTTTCGCCGGAGAAGACCAATCTGCCTGCGGTCATCGAGGAGACGGTGCGCCGCCGCCATCAGGACCGCGTCTCGCTCGGCCACATGACCAGCCTCTCCGCGATGGCGCCGGACGAAGTTCAGTCGCTCGCACGTCAGTTGAAAGCGGCGGGCATCGCCGTCACGACACTGCCCTCCACTGATCTGTTCCTGAATGGCCGCGATCATGACCGGCTGGTGCCGCGCGGCGTGGCACCAGCCCATCTGCTGGCATTCGAAGGGGTGCTGACCTCGATCGCCAGCAACAATATCCTCAATCCCTTCACGCCGTATGGCGATGCATCGCTGCTGAGAATGGCCAATCTCTATGCCAATGTCGCGCAGCTTTCGCGGCGCAGCGACATGCAACTGGCCTTCGAGATGATCAGCACCTCGGCAGCGCGGATCATGGGCAGGGATGAGCAGCCGATCGAGGTCGGCTCGCCTGCCGATATCATCCTGATCGATTGCATAGACCGGGAACAGGCGATCCGCGAAAACGCCCGCGTCATCTTTGGATGCAAACGCGGGCGCAGGACTTTCGAGGCACCAAGGCCGAGCATCTTGCGGGCTTAAGCCGCCTGCGCTGCCTTCGCCGGAATTTCGACGTCGATCTCCAGCACCGAGACATGCTCGCCGCGGTCGATTTTCACCTGCAGCCGGTCGCCGTCGATTTCCACGTGCCTGGCGATCACGGCGAGGATTTCCTCCCGCAGGATCGAGACCAGGTCGGCCCCGGGCGTGATGCGCTCATGGGCGAGCAGAAGCTGCAGCCGCTCGCGGGCAACAGGCGCGGACTTTTTCTTCTGGAAGAAGTTGAACACGTTCATGCTGCCCTCCGTCCGAAAATCTTGCCGAACAGGCCGCGCTTCTCGCCAGGTACCGTAACCGGCACCACTTCGCCTGCCAGGCGGCGGGCAGCCTCGAAGTAGGCCTTGGCCGGCGCCGTGTTCTGATCGGCGAGCGTCACCGGTGCACCGATATTGGACGCGCGCAGGACGTCCATGCTCTCCGGAATGATGCCGAGCAGCGGAATCGAGAGGATTTCCAGCACGTCATCGACCTTCAGCATGTCGCCACGCTCGGCGCGCGTCACGTCGTAGCGGGTGAGCAGCAAGTGCTTTTCGATCCGCTCGCCGTTTTCGGCCTTGGCCGTTTTGGAGTCGAGCAGGCCGATGATGCGGTCGGAGTCGCGAACCGAGGAGACCTCGGGGTTGGTGACGACGACGGCGATATCGGCATGGCGCATGGCGAGCGTCGCGCCGCGTTCGATGCCGGCCGGGCTGTCGCAGATGATCCAGTCGAAATTGCGCTTCAGATCGTTGATGACCTGCTCGACGCCCTCGGCGGTCAGGCAATCCTTGTCGCGCGTCTGCGAGGCCGGCAGCAGGAACAGCGTTTCCAGCCGCTTGTCGCGGATCAGCGCCTGCGAGAGCTTGGCATCGCCCTGGATGACGTTGACCAGATCGTAGACGACCCGGCGTTCGGCACCCATGACGAGATCGAGATTGCGCAGGCCGACGTCGAAATCGACGACGACGACCTTTTCGTTGCGCTGCGCCAGAGCGGCGCCGAGTGCGGCCGTAGAGGTCGTCTTGCCAACGCCACCCTTGCCCGAGGTAACAACTATGACTTTACCCATATCCCCTCTCCTGTCCTAAACCATTCGTCCGTTAAATCAGCCGCGATGCGAGGATCGCGTCGTTTTCGAGCCAGAGCTGCGCAGGCTGGCCGCGCAGTTCGGCAGGCAGATCGTCTGCCGTCTTGTAGATGCCGTCGATCGCCAGCAATTCTGCTTCCAGCTTGCGGCAGAAAATCCGGGCCGACGAGTTGCCGACCGAACCTGCCAGCGCCCGGCCGCGAAGCGCGCCGTAGATGTGGATGGAGCCGCCGGCGATAATCTCGGCGCCCGAAGCGACCGATCCGATGATCGTCACGTCGCCTTCCGGGAAGATGATCGACTGGCCCGAGCGCACCGGCTCGTGCAGAACCATCGACGACAATGTGGCGCGCGTTACCTGAACGGGCGCAGTGGCCTGCACCTGCGTCTCAGCCTTCGGCGCCGGCTCCTTCGCCTGCGGCACGTCGGCGACATCGACATCCGGTGCCGGGCGGCCGCCGCTCATGCCCGGCGGCATGGTAGCGTCGAGCTGCGATGGCCGCGCGCCTTCGATGCCCATGATCCGGACGCCGCGTTCGCCAAGCGAAGCGATCATCGACTTCAGCTGAGCCCGGTCCGCCTGGAGGTCGGCGACATCGAGGACAACCGGCCTTCCCAGGAAAAAGCCTGCCGAACGCTTGGCCAGATCGTCGAGCCGGACCAGCCATTCATCGAAGGGCAGATCGGGCGTCAAAACGACCGCCAGGAACGAACGGCCTTTGATACGGATGGAGCGCGCGTCGGTTAACACATTAGCAATCTTGGTTAATTTTTGATTGCTTCGGTGTACCTGCTTCGTGGTTAACAAATAGTTAACGCGTGGCCCCGGCCACAACGTTCAGTTAACGGCCGGGGACATTTGCACGGCGCCGTGGCAGGGCCGCCACAGGGCTATTTTACCTCGACGGCAAGGTCCGCAACATCGGGCGCGGTCTTCACCAGACCCATCTCCTGCATGAAGGTCCCGAACCGCTGGTAGCGGCCGGTATCGAGCGCCGCAGGACGCTTGGCGAAGCGCGGCAGCGTGTCGAAGAATGCTGTGCGGTTCAGCTCGTCGTCGAGATTGGGGTAGGCCTTGACGAACAGCTGCCAGGCTTCCTTGGGGTGGTTGGTGATGAAGATCGAGGCCTGTTCGACGGCCGCGAGGAAACGTGGCAGCCGCGGATCGGCGATCGAATCGCGATGGGTGACGAAGATCAGCTCGTCATAGGGCGGCACGCCGTTTTCTTCTGGAAAGAACGCCTTGCCCTCATGTCCTTCGAGCTTCATCTGCGTCAGCTCGAAATTGCGGAAGCCGCCGACATTGGCATCGACCTTGCCTGCGATCAGCGATGGCGACAGGGCGAAATTGACGTTGACCAGCTCTACGTCTTCTTTCGTGAGACCGGCGTTTTCCAGCATCCGCTTCAGCATCGCGTCTTCAAAGCCGGTGACGGAAAAGCCGACCTTCTTGCCCTTCAGATCGGCAAGACTCTTGATCGGTCCATCGGCAAGCACGGTGACGGTGTTGAGCGGCGTCTCGACCAGCGTGCCGACCCGCACCAGCGGCAGTCCGGCTTCGTGGTCGAGGTAGAGGTTGGGCTGGTAATGGATGCCGATATCAGCCTGCTTGGCGGAAATCAGCCGCGGCACCGCCGAGGGATCGGCAGGCGGGATGAGCTCGACATCCAGCCCTTGCGCGGCAAACAGGCCCTTCTGCCCGGCGATGACCAGCGGTGCGTGGTCGGGGTTGACGAACCATTCCAGCATCACTGTCAGCTTGTGGTTGGCAAGCGACGGCGAAGCGAGCGCCACAAGGGCAAGGAAGGTGGCGGATATCAGACGCAGCATGTTTGCTCCATGAATGTGCAGTTTGAAAATCGTTCAGCGCGTGGTTGCCCACGGCGTCCAGCCGGAGGTGAGCCTGTCGACCACCACCCGGCAGATCAGCGTCATCGCCGCCAGCACCGCCATGGCGGCAAAGACCATGTCGGTCTGCATGCGCGCATTGGCCTGGACCATGACGAAGCCGAGGCCTGCCGACGCGCCGACCCATTCGCCGATCACGGCGCCGAGCGGCGCCAGCGGCGCAGCGATCCTCAGACCTGAAACGAGTGCCGGAACGGCAAGCGGCATCCGGATGCGGACCAGCGTCTGCCAGTGGCTGGCATTTGTCAGCGATACGGCATCGAGGATATCGCGCTCGGTCCTGCGCAGCCCGTCGGCAAAAGCCGAAGCGACGGGAAAAAAGATGATGATCGTTGCCATGGCGACCTTGGAAGCCATGCCGAAGCCGAGCCAAATGACCAGGATCGGCGCCAGCACAAAGACCGGGAAGGCCTGCAGGATCAGCACCAGCGGCCAGACCAGCGCCCCGGCGGCCGGAAAGGCCGACAGCACGAAGGCCGCCGCCGCACCTGAGATTGCTCCGCAGACGTATCCCAGCACGATCTCAAGCGCCGTCGTCAGGCTCTGCTCCAGCAGGAACAGCGGCTGCCGCACAAAGACCGAAGCGACCGACAGCGGTGAAGGCAGGATGAAATGCGCCGGCGCAAACAGCCAGATGACCACCTGCCAGATCGCAAGCAGCAAAACTGCACCATAGAGAGCGTTGAGAGGGCGCATCGTTCAGGTGTCAGTGGAAACTGAGGGGCGTGAGCGCAGCAGAACAGACATTGCGAAGCGATCTCCAGACGGCAATGGAGATCCAGGCAAAGCGAAGACGAAGGGAGATACCGGCGGCATCTTGTTCCGTTCCTACGCCGGCATGACCCGGATCAGGTTCAAGGGTCCGGCTCAGCGCCATCTCAGCATCGTCAGATGCTCCCCTCGGAATGGGCGGGAAACTGTCGCGTTTTCAAAGGACTGTCAATGGTGGATCCGCCGCCTGCGCAGCGCCCAGGCATTTGTGATCGAAAGGGCTAGAGACTTTTGGCCCAGGGCTACCTATCTAAGTGTCATGCAATTTAGGGAGACCGAATATGAAATTCGCTATTCTCACCGTTCTTGCTGCTTCGCTGGCGGGAATATCAGCCCAGGCCGCGGACCTGACACCACCGCCTGCGCCGGTTGAACCGGAGGCAATAACGCCGGTTTTCACCTGGTCGGGCCCTTATATCGGTGCCGAGGGTGGCTATAGCTGGACGACGTTCGATCCTGACGGTGCATCCAATGTCGACGCCAACGGCGGGATCCTGGGCGGCTTTGCCGGCTACAACTACCAGTTCGACAATAACTGGGTGATCGGCGTCGAAGGCGATGTCCTCCATAACTGGAACGAAGAGGACACGGCCTTTGGCTCCGTCGAGACGACATGGCAGGGCTCGGTCCGCGCCCGCGTCGGCTATGCCTTCGACAACGCCCTGCTCTACGGAACCGCCGGCTGGGCGATCGCACGGGCAGAAGGTCATCCGACCGGGGCTTCAGATGTTTCCGACACGCTGAACGGCTGGACGATCGGCGCAGGTATCGACTACGCCTTCACCCAGAACATCTTTGCCCGCGGCGAGTATCGCTATACCGACTACGGCAGCGGCAACTTCGGCGGTGCGGCGGGCGGTGATTTCGATCTGAACCAGAACACGATCATGATCGGCGTCGGCGTCAAGTTCTGAGGAGACGGAATGAAATGCGCGATCGCGGACGGCACGCCTTCACACGGCGTGACGCGAAGCTAGCCGTTTTCCAAAAGTCCGCTCTAGGTGTTCCAACATCCCCGTGGAAAACCGGAACACCGTGTTGCACTAAATTAGGACTTCGACAAAAGTCATTCCTCATGATGAGGAATGCTCACAATGCTGTCGGGTCTCGGGACAATCACCATTACGGACGAGAATTACAGCGAGCACGTGGCCTTCGAACTCGGTGAGCGTGACGGCCTGCTGTTTGGCGGCGAAGAGATCCTGCGGCGGGCACAGCGCGCCAAGAAGGTGTTTCTCTTCCTGCTGACATCGCGGCGCGAGTTGCGCATCCGCATTGCCAATGTCGAGCATTCCTGCGCCAATTTCGTCGTCATCAGCGAACCGCTTCCTGCCACCTGAGAGCGCGTGAAAAGGCCACGAGCGGGTCAGCGCTGCGTGGCCTTCATGACGCGGCCCGTGAGGCGAGCCGCGCCTCAGTTCAGATGTTCGAAGTCCGCCATGTTCTTCTCCGTCACCAGTTGGAACGGGATCCAGACCTCGCGGTCGATCTTTTCGCCCTTGATCGCCTTCAAAGCCGCATCGATCGAACCCTTGCCCTGACCCTTGGCATCCTGGAAGACCGTGACCTTCAGGTCGCCCGCCTTCATCGCCTGCAGGGCTTCCGGCGTGGCGTCGATACCGGCGACGATGATCTTCTCCGTGGATGCGCCGCCATTCTTCAATGCGGCGATGGCGCCGAGCGCCATCTCGTCGTTGTTGGCAAGAACGGCATCGAACTCCAAGCCCGATGTCAGCCAGTTGGAGACCAGATCGGCGCCGTTGACGCGGCTCCAGTTACCGACCTGCTCCTGAGCGACCTTCAGGCCGCTGCATTCAGGCGTCGCGATGACGTCATGGACGTCCTGAGTGCGCTGACGCGCGGCCTGGCTCGTCAGGTCGCCGATCATGATGACGACATTGCCTTTGCCGCCCAGAATGCGACAGACTTCCTTGGTCTGCAGCGTGCCGGATTCGGCCTCGTTTGAACCGACGAAAGCCTGTTGCTTGCCGAGTGTCGAAAGATCGGTCGGCTGAACGTTGACGTAGATCAGCGGGATGCCGGCATCCTCGGCAACCTTGCTGAGAGCCGGCGTGCCATCTGAATCGACGGGATCGACGATGATGGCCGAGACGCCGCCGGCAGCGAAATTCTTGACCTGGTCGAGCTGCTTGTTGACGTCCGTCGTCGCATCCTCGATCTGCAGCTCGACACCGACGGACTTGGCATAATCCTGCATGCCGTTGACGATCAGCGTCTGAAAATTGTTGGTGAGCGTCCCCATCGAAACACCGATACGATCGGCCGCGTGCGCCTGCCCAGCAAGCACCAGGGCAACCGCGCTGGTGGTCAGCAATTTCAGCATTTTCTCTCCTCCCAGAGATAAGGCGGCGCCAGCCGGCCGCAGGAAAACGTTAGCCGGGGAAGATCGCGCGGTCCGCGGAAAAATTGATGAAAATCCCTCATTTGCAGGGATCCGGACAGCAAAAGGCCCGGCGGAGAAGCCGGGCCTGCGGGTCGTTCACCTGGGAGGATCAGCCAGCCTGCTGTTCGCGGCGCGCCTTCTTTTCTGCGCGGCGCCTGGCCTGCTCCATGAACCGCTTGTCCATGCGCTCCTGCGCTTCGGATGAACCATCGTGGAATGTGCCGAACCACTTGTCGAGCGGGATCACGCCATCGGCGTAGTTGCACTCGAAATACTTGTGGTGAAGGTAGTGGTCGTAGCTGTGCGTATCGATGGCGCTTTCCTCGCCGACGACGATCTTGTCGAAACCGGCATGGCCGGGCGCCGGTGCAAGGCCGGCATGCGCCAGATGAAAGATCGCATGAACCGGGTTCGACGGAACGATCCAATGGATCAGCACGCCGGAGAAATACAGCAGGTGCTCGATCGGGTGCATGGCAAGACCTGACCAGGGGCCGGGATTGACGTTGTTATGATGCAGCTTGTGGACGGCATGATAGAGCGGCGGCCAGTGGATCAGCCGGTGGACCAGATAGAAATGCAGGTCGCGGAATGTCGGGATCAAGAGCATGACCACGGCGCAATAGACCGGTTGCTCGGCGAATGAGACATAGGGAATGATGCCATTGGCAAAGGCCCACAATGTGAGCACTTCGAAAGCCGTCCAGAGCGGCACGGCGCTGGCGAAAGTCCAGATGACATTATCGACCGTCTGATTGCCGAACAGAAAGGCATCATTGCCGACGGAGGGCCATTTGGCATTGAACTTGAAGCTCGTTCCCTGCTTCTTCTGCATGTAGAGGCGCAGGTGGAACGCGCCGAAGAAGACGAAGACGATTGCGGCGTTGCGCACCAGCAGATAGGCAATCCAGCCGATCGAGAAGGTCTTTGCCGTCTCGAGCGACGGCGTTGCATAGAGCCAGAGCAGCGTGCCGATCGCCGCATAAAGCACGTTCCACGGCATCAGATAGCCCGGATAGCCGAACACCCATTTCAGGAAA
Source organism: Hyphomicrobiales bacterium (assembly GCA_900465675.1). Taxonomy (GTDB): domain Bacteria; phylum Pseudomonadota; class Alphaproteobacteria; order Rhizobiales; family Rhizobiaceae; genus Rhizobium. Next base: position 249,828 of record UBJR01000005.1, read on the forward strand.
CGGAGCGGCTGCACTGGCCAGATGAACACAGGCGGATACTGAATAAGCTTGGAAGGCGCCCAGTCGCCGCGTTTGTTGCGCTTCCCGTAAAGTGTGTCGTCCATCTGATATCCTCCAACCCGTGCCGGAAAATTACCGCAGCAATAGTGCCGTTTCCCATCGCTGTCTTGATGTGTTTTGATCAACTGAGCGATTTCGCCAGAGGCGCTGCAATGCTTGACTGTCGAGCGGAGTTTTGGGGAGGTTTTGATGAAAAAGACGACACTGCAGGATGTCGCCACAGAGGCCCGGCTTGGCATCGCCACCGTCGAGCGCGTCATCAACGGCCGCGGCGGCGTCACCGAGAAGACGGCAGAAAAGGTGATCCGTGCGGCCAAGAAACTTGGCTACGGCGAGCGCTCGACGGAAACGCATCGCGGCGCCATCCGCATCGAGGTCATTCTGGTGCGCCCTGAAACCAGCTTCTTCGCCCGCTTGAACCAGGCCTTCGAGCGCATTGCCGCATCGCTCGACCGCGCCGTCATCCTGCATCGCACCTTCATCAAGGAAAGCGATCCGATCGGCATGGCCCATCACATCGCCAATCCGAGCTTTCGCCGCTCCGGGCTGATCATCTGCGCGCAGGATCACCCGAAGGTCATCGAGAGCCTGCGGCGTGTGCGCGCCGCTGGCGTCGAGGTCGCCCAGGTCGTCACCCGCTGCGACGACCAAGAGGTTCCCTATCTCGGCATCGACAATTATGCCGCCGGGCGCAGCGCCGCCTATTACATGTCCGGCATGCTGGCTGCCCGGCGCGGAAACTTCGCCGCGATCTGTCATAGCGGGGCCTATTCGAACCATCGCCAGCGCATCCAGGGCTTTTCCGATTACCTCACCGAGAAGGGTGCCAATGGCCACGCGGTATCGCTGGTGATGATGGGACGCGACGATGATCTGCAATGCGCCGAACTGCTCGGCGAGGCGCTCCGCCGCGATCCTGAAATCATCGGCGTCTATTCGGCCGGCGGCGGCGACGAAGGTGTCGCCATCGTCCTGCAGCAATGGGCCAGGCAGCGTGATATCTTCTGGGTCGGACACGAGCTGACCGAGAAGAAGAAGCGCTATCTGGAAACCGGCCTGCTGGACATCTGTCTCGACCAGGCGCCCGAAGTGCAGGCGCGGCGCTCCGTCGATCTCATCCTGCGCAAGCTCGACATCATCCGCACCGAGGTCATCACCGATCCGGTGCGCTTCATGACCGTCAGCGCCCAGAACCTCTAACTAACGACGAGGCCAGCAATGCAATCCCTCACCGTCTTCCAATCCCTTTGGGCCATGGAGCTTCGAAGCGCACTCACCCCGGAGCGCGCGCTCGAGGAGAATATCGGCCTGATATCCGAGGCCGGTTTCGACGGCGTGAGCGCGCATTGGTATGACCGCGCCTATGTCCGGCCACTTGCCGCTTTGCTGAAGGACCACGGCTTGAAGGCGGAGGGGCAATGCTTTCCGAAGACGATCGACGAGCTGAAACCGGCGCTGGAAAATGCCGCAGAATTTGGCGTCGCCCATCTTTGCCTGCAGCCGGACGTCCGGCTGCGCCGGATCGAGGATTGCCTGCCGCTGCTGGAGGGTTGGCATCGGCTTTCAGAAGAGGCCGGCATTCCGGTCTTTATCGAGACACATCGCGACCGGATGACCACCGACCTGTTCTTCACCCTCGACCTGATGGACCGGCTTCCGGATCTGAAACTGCTCGGCGATCTCTCGCATTTTCTCGTTGGCCGCGAGTTCGCCTGGCCGGTCTCCGATGAGAACCACGAAATGATGCAGCGCGTTCTCGACAGCTCCTGGGCCTTTCATGGCCGCGTTGCCTCGCGCGAGCAGGTGCAGATCGAGATCTCCTTCCCGCATCACCGGCCGTGGGTCGATCTGTTCATGGGCTGGTGGGACTACGGTTTCCGCAGCTGGCGGCAGCGGGCAGGCGCCAGCGACACCCTCGCCTTCACCTGCGAGCTCGGCCCGAAACCCTATGCCATAACCGGCCGCGACGGCGAAGACAGCACCGACCGCTGGCAGGAGGCGCTGTTTCTGAAGGACGAGATCCGGGCGCTCTGGGCCCGGACTGCCGCGTGATCAGTAGAAATCGGGCTTTTCGTGTTGCGGGACCGCCACCCGCTCGCCCGACTTCCAGGCCTGAAGGCAGGCCTTGGTGACCTGCATCGCCATGAAGCCATCCCAGGCGCTGGCGCCGGTTGGCTGCCCGGTGAGTATCCCGGACGTCCAGGCTTCCAGCTGTGCCCGGTAGGCCTGCCGGAACCGCGGCCGCCAATCGGGCGGGGTGCGGAAACCGTCATGGCCCTTTGCGCGAAGCATCGTATGCGGGGACGGATCCAGCGATACGGTTCCGTCCTCGCAGACGAGCTCGGCGCGCACGTCATATCCGTATTGGGCGTCAGTGAAGACCTCGATGTCGATGACGACGCCCGATGCGGTCTGCAGCAGGATGAATTGCGGCTGGCGGTTCGGCGCATTCCGCGTCGGCGGCGGGCTGGTGACGAAGGCCGAGGCAATCTCTTCGTCCAGCAGGAAGCGGGCAATATCGAATTCGTGGCCTGCCGAATTGGCAATCACCAGATCCGAGGTCAGATAATCGGGCGCCACTGCGTTGCGGTGAATGCAGTGGAGAAACAGCGCACGGCCGAGTTCGCCCGATTGCAGCGTATGCTTCATCTCGCGATAGCCGGGATCGAAGCGGCGCATGAAACCGACCTGCACCAGACGGCGCCTGGCATTGGTTTCGGCACTGATGATCGCCTCGGCATCCTCGATGCCAGCCGCAAGCGGCTTTTCCACCAGGACCGGCTTACCGGTGGCAATCGCCTTCAGCGCCAGCGCAGCATGCGTTTCATCGGGCGAGCAAACCATGACGGCGTCGACATCCGGGTCGGCGATCAGCTCATCCGCACCGGCAAAGACACGGGCACCTGAGGCCTCGCCAACTGCGATCGCGCGCTCCCGGCTGAAATCCTGAACAGCGGTGAGCCGCGCATTGGCTACACCTTCAGCAAGGATCGCCGCATGGTCACTCCCCATCACGCCGGTGCCGATGATGCCTATCCTGACCTCTGTCATCGATGTTCCTTTCGGGATTCCGCTTTAGGGAATTCAAGCTAAGCGCGCGGCAACAGCGATTTCAAGTTCACCGACACCTGCGAAAGGTCTGTGGCATCGGGTTTTGCCCGCTTGGCGATCAGCATTTCGGCGAGGCGGATATCCTTGGCGATGCGATTGCCGGGTCCAAAGCCGCTGGCGGCAAGCAGGCGCCCGTCTTCGCCGAGGTGGAAGAGAATGAATGTCCCGGGCTCGATTTCCCGGCGCACGCTCGTAACCGCGCCGTCGGCGAGACCGGCGATCTGCAGCGTGCAATCATATTGATCCGACCAGAACCACGGGACGGCCTCGTAGGGGCTGACAGCACCCAGCATGCCGGCGGCCGCATGCGCGCCCTGATCCTGCGCATTCCGCCAGGCCTCCAGCCGGATTCGCCTCGCGTCATAGGGAAATGAACAGCAGTCTCCAGCCGCAAAAATTGCCGGATCCGAGGTTTGCAGGCTGGTATCGACGGCAATGCCGTTCTCGACGGTGAGACCGGCCTTCACAGCCAGTTCGGAGCGAGGTTGAGCGCCGATGCCCACCACCAGCGTACCGGCTTTCAGGATTTCACCGGTGATGAGGGCCAGGACGACACCATCGCTGTCACCGGATAGCCGCTCGATACCGGCGCCGCACACGATCCGCACGCCATTGCCTTCGTGAAGCGCCTGGACCTTTGCGGCGATCTCCACAGGCACGCCCCGCATCAGAATGCGCGGCAATGCCTCGATGACAGTGACCTCAAGCCCGCGCTGGCGGGCAGCCGCCGCTAGTTCGAGGCCGATAAAGCCCGCGCCGATGATCGCGACGTGGCCGCCCGCCGACAGCCGCGCAGCAAGGCCCGCCGCATCGTCGTGGGTTCGCAGATAGAAAACATGCTCGAGCCCCTCGGCCGCGGGCAGGCGCCGCGGGGCCGCACCGGTTGCGATCAGCAGCCTGTCGTAGGGGATTCGCCGGCCGCTTGCCAATTCGACGGCGCGGCGCTCGCGATCGATCGCAGTGGCGGCATCGCCGGCGATGACCACGATTCCGTGTTCGTCATATTGCGACCGCCCTGCGATAAACGGCGGCTCAGCGCCATCGGGCGCCAGCATATGCTGCTTGGAAAGCGGTGGCCGTTCGTAGGGCAGATGCCGCTCGTCGCCAATAAGCGTGATCGATCCATCGAAGCCCTGATCGCGTAGCGCGAAGGCAGCGCGCGCGCCGCACTGGCCGCCGCCGATGATGACGAAATGCTGCATCGGCGTCATTCCAGTCCGAGAAACACAGCGCCGTCTTCGACCTTGACGGGATAGATCCGGAGGTTGACGCAGACGGGCGCGCCCCTTGCCTCGCCGGTGCGATAGTCGAAGCGTCCGTTGTGTTTCGGACATTCGACGATGTGGTCCATGACCAGACCATCGGCGAGATGAACCTTCTCGTGGGTGCACATCCCATCCGTCGCATAAAAGCTGTCATCGGGGCTGCGGTAGACGGCGAAGGTCTTTCCGCCGTGATCAAAACGGATCACGTCCTCGTTCTCGACATCATCGATCTCGCAGGCCTTCACCCAGTTGCTCATCCGATCCTCCCGAATTCATCGCGTTTGATCAGAACCTAGGCGATCGGCCGGAAAATCGCGGTCAGATTCTTGATCAAAACCCATCAATTCGAACGGCGGGAATAGCATCTCGACAGGACCAAAACAGCATGCGGGAGCTATTTATGAAAACCATTTGACTAAATAAAAACTCGGTGCCAAGCTGATGACATTCTGAGGGCTGTGGCATGACATTGCGTGGTACCAATCAGGAATCAGGGCGTCCGTATAACCGGCGTATCGTTCTCGAAGCGATCCGGTTGAACGGTCCGGTGACGCGCGCAGACATCGCCAAGCGCGTCAGCCTGACGGTGCAGACAGTCTCGACCATCGTTCGCGAACTCGAAGAGCAGGGCTACATCCTCTCGGTCCGAGAAGAGCCGAGGGGGCGCGGTATTCCGCCATCGGTGCTGACGATCAATCCGCAGGGCGGCTATGTCGCGGGCATCCACCTAACCCCGCTCGGTATCGACGCGGCACTGGTCGATCTCAACGGCAATATCGTCGAGAGCGCCTATCGCACCGCGCCGAATGTAGCGCCCGATCTTGCGTTCCAGCTGATCGGCGAACTGGTCTCAGAACTTCGCGCCGGTGGCAGCAAGCGCATCCTGGGAGCCGGCATGGCGCTGCCGGGTCCCTTCGGCATCGATTCCATGAGCTTCATCGGTGCGACGACAATGGCAGGCTGGAAGGACGTGCCGCTCAAGGAGCGGCTGGCGGAAGCCGCCGATCTGCCTGCTTTCATCGACACGGACATGGCCTGCGCGGCACTCGGCGAACAGCTCTACGGAATTGGCTCGCAATTCTCCAACTACTACTATCTCTATTTCGGCGTCGGCCTCGGCGGCGCCATGGTTCACGACGGCGCAGTGATGCGCGGCGGCTGGGGCAATGCCGGCGAAATCGGCCATATCCCGGCGGTACCGGATGGCGAGCCCTGCCCCTGCGGCAACAGCGGCTGCCTGGAACGCTATCTTTCTCTCGACGCCTTCAATCGCCGCGGCGTGTCGCAGCAAATGTGGGCCGAGGAAATCCGGCCGATCTTCCACAACGCCGTCCGCACCATCGAGAACCTGCTCGACCCGCAGACGATCGTGCTCGGCGGGCTGGCGCCACCCGACCTCATCGAAAAGCTGGTGGCCTCGGCCGGCCTGCCGAATTCCGTCGCCGCCCGCAAGGATCGAAAGCATCCGCGGCTGGTCATGGCGAGCGATTGCCAGAACTCGGTGCTCCGCGGCGCGGCAGCGCTTGCCGTCTCCAGCCTGCTGTCGCCGCGCTTCGGCCAGATGTTTTCCACCCCCGACGAGAAAGGGATCGCCGCATGAGCGAACCGCTGCTGGTGCTCGACAATATCCGCAAGAATTTCGGCGCTATCGAAGCGCTGAAGGGGGTCAGCTTCTCGATCGGCAAGGGCGAGGTCGTGGCACTGCTGGGCGATAATGGCGCCGGCAAGTCGACGTTGGTGAAGATCATTTCCGGCGGGCTGGAACCATCGTCCGGCCGGATGCTCTTCGAAGGTCGCGACTATGTGGCCAAGACCCCGGCCGAGGCGAAGGCCGCCGGTGTCGAGACGGTCTATCAGGACCTGTCTCTCGCCACCAATGTCGATGTCGTCGCCAATTTCTTCATGGGCCGCGAAATCACCCGCAAGGTGCTCGGCATTCCCTTCCTCGACGAGCGGGCGATGGAAAAGGTCGTCGGAGATGCGCTTGCCAATGCCGGCACCCGCATCCCGTCGCTCCGCACCAAGGTCGAGCATCTCTCCGGCGGCCAGCGCCAGGCGATCGAGCTCAACCGCTTCGTCCATTGGGGCGGCAAGCTGGTGCTGCTCGACGAACCCTTTGCAGCGCTCGGTGTCGAGCAGACGCGCCGCGGCCTCGAGATGATCCGCCATGTGGCCAACCAGGGCATCGGCGTCGTCATCATTACCCACATCATGCAGCAGGCCTTCCAGGTCGCCGACCGGATCGTGGTGATCCGCCAGGGCGTCGTCGCGGGCGACGTCGAGACATCAAAGACAAATGCAGACGCGGTGATTGAAATGATCACCGGACAAAGCCTCGCCGGTGCCGGACCGGTGAGACCATAAAAATTGAGGGTCCGGCACAAAAGGAGAGAACGACATGAAGCGAATAGCCTTAGCCGCGCTGACCGTTCTGGCGCTCGGCATCTCATTGATGACGACCGCCTTCGCGCAATCGAAGGGAACGGTCTATTACCTCGTCCCGACCTTGCTCGATGAATTCCAGACCGGCTCGGTCAGCGCGCTTGAGATGTTTCTCAAGCAGACCGGCTACGAAATGAAGACGCTGAACGCCGACAACAAGACGGATGCGCAGCAGTCGCAGATGAACGATGTCATTGCCTTGAAGCCCTCGGCGATCATTCTGGCCGCCGTCGATTTCAACGCGCTGAAACCATCGATCGAGGCCGCACGCGCCGCCGGTATCCCGGTCGTCGAGTTCGACCGGCAGATCACCTCGACGCAGTCGGACTTCACATCGGTCGCCGGAACGATCGAGATCGGCTATGTGGCGGCCGAACAGGCAGAAAAGCTGCTGAAGGCAAAGAATGGCGACGTGAAGGGCAAGGTTCTCCAGGTTCTGGGCGATCCCGGCGATCCCTACACGCTCGACATCCAGAAGGGCTTCGAAGAGAAGATGAAGGCCTTCCCGGGCGTGAAGATCATCTCGGTGCCTGCCATGCAGTGGGAAGCCAGCAACGCCGGAACGATCGTGTCCGACCAGATGCTTGCCAACCCTGATATCGACCTGATCTTCAGTCATGCCGCGCATCTCTCGGTCGCCGCCGTCGCTTCGCTCGAAGCCGCAGGCAAGAAGCCGGGTGATGTCATGCTGATGAGCTCCAACGGCGCTCCTGTCGGTCTCGACCTGATCCGCAAGGGCTGGCTGAACGTCGAAGTCGAGCAGCCGCTTTATGCGCAGGCCGCGGCCGTCGCCATCTTCATGGACAAGATCGCCAAGAAGGAAGAGATCAAGCCCGGCGAATATGACGTGCTCGGCCTGAAGGGCGTCGTCACCAAGGAAGCATGGGGTCCGAACATCAAGATCCCCGGCGCTGCCATCACCAAGGAGAATGTCGACGATCCGGCCTTCTGGGGCAACCAGAAAGCACCGACCGCACAGGTCAAATCGGTCGAATGAGCGACATCCAAGCGCCCGGGCTTCACAGCCCGGGCTCCCTCCCCAGCAACCGGAACGGCCTGATGACACCTCGCACGCGTCAATTCTTTGAGCTCGTCCTCGATAATCTCGTCTGGTTCATGCTCATCTTCGTGCTCGCCGTCTTTTCGGCGTTCGTCCCGAACTATTTCCAGCTTGGCATCTTCGCCAATATCATCGAAGCCTCCAGCGTCCTCGGCGTCATGTCGATCGGCCTGTCGCTGGTAATCATCGCCGGGCATATGGACCTTTCGGTGGAGTCAGTCGCGGCGCTGTCGGCCATGGCAGTCGGCATCCTGTTCTGCTCGGCCGGCATCGGCATCGGCTTCACGCTCAGCCCGGAATGGCTGATGGTGCCGGTCTCGCTGCTGATCGCCCTTGCCGTCGGCGGCCTGATCGGGCTGCTCAACGGCTTCCTGATCGTCAAGGTGAAGATGAATGCCTTCATCATCACGCTGGCCTCCTATATCTGGGTGCGCGGCATCGTGCTTGCCGTCTCGGGCGGCCGCTCCGCGCAGGATCTGGCACCCGCCATCCGCTGGTTCGGTATTCAGAGACTGATCGGCCTGCCACTGACGGCCTGGATCGCCATCTTCTGCTTCGTGCTGTTTTCGGTGATCATGGCCAAGACCCCGTTCGGCCGTCATCTGACGATGATCGGCGGCAATGAGACGGCAACGTTCCGCGCCGGCATTCCCGTCCAGCGCAACCTGATCATCGCCTTCGTCATGGCAGGCGCGATCGCCGGTCTCGCCGGCTGGCTACTCGCCATCCGCACCTCGGGCGCGACAGCCAATCTTGGCGTCGGCCTGCTGTTCAACGCCTTTGCGGCCGTCGTCATCGGCGGCGTCAGCCTGAAGGGCGGCGTCGGCGCCCTGCCCGGCGTCTATGCTGGCGTGCTGCTGCTGTCGTCGATCAACACCGCCATCAATCTCATGGGCCTGCCCGCCAATTTCACCCAGGTTATCCACGGCTTCCTGGTGCTGGCGGCGGTCCTTCTCGATACATTCAAGCAAAAACTGCGTCAGAGGCTCGCATGACTGGAAGACTGGACGGAAAAATAGCGGTTGTCATCGGCGCCGCCCGCGGCATCGGCAAGGCGACGGCCAAGCGCTTTCAGGAAGAAGGCGCCACGATCGTCCTCGCCGACTACGAAGAGGAAGGCGGCCGCGCCGCCGCCGCGGATCTCGGCGTCACCTTCTTCAAGACCGATATCTCGAAGATGGAGGACGCCAAGGCTGTCATCGCCTTCGCAGTCGAGACCTATGGCAGGATCGATATCATCGTCCAGAATGCCGGCGTCTATCCCTGGCAGCTGATCGAGGATACCAGCCCCGAGGACTGGGACAACGTCATCGCCGTCAATCTGCGCGGCTCCTTCAACGCGGCGCGCGCAGCACTCGACCCGATGCGGAAGCAAGGCTATGGACGCATCCTCTTCACCTCGTCTATCACGGGGCCGCGTGTCACCAGCCCGGGCCACGGCCATTATTCGGCGACCAAGGCCGGGATCAACGGCTTCATCCGCGCCGCAGCGCTCGAATTCTCCTCCTATGGCATCACCGTCAACGGCGTCGAGCCGGGCAACATCATGACCGAGGCGATGCAGCTTCACCGTGGCCCGGCCTTCATCAAAAACATGGAGGATGCCATTCCGCTCGGCAGGCTCGGCAGCCCGCGCGATGTCGCCAATGCCTTCCTGTTTCTCGCCTCCGACGATGCAAGCTACATCACCGGCACGACGATCGTCGTCGATGGCGGGCAGCTTCTGCCTGAGGGAAGCGATTTCAGGCTCTTGCCTCCGTGAGCTGGCGGCGGTCCTCACGGTCTCGTGAGCGAAGTCGGCCGCCCGTCTCTTGACCTTCGTGACTGCTTCCCTACTTCGCAACTCGGGCGAAGAAGTTGGGAATGACATGAAGGTATTGATCGTTGAGGACGAGGGCATCATTGCCTGGGACCTCGAAAGCATGGTGCTCGACAACGGGTTCGAGGTTGCGGGACTCGCAAGGACGGAAATTGAGGCGCTCTCGCTGGCACGGCGAGCCGATATCGCGCTCGTCGACGTACAGCTGGCGGACGGCCCGACCGGTCCGCAGATCGCCCGCACGCTGATCGATCTCTATGGCATCGAGGTCGTCTTCATGACTGGCAATCCCGAAATTGTCGCGGGCTTCGAGGGCGCCGTCGGCGTCGTCACCAAGCCGCATCACCTCGACAAGGTCAAGTCGGCGCTGATGGATGCGCTGGCTGCCAGAACCCGCAAACGGGATGCCAGGTCCAGCGGCGCGACGGCTGCCTGATGTAGTTCGCTGCAGCGGAAGGCCGTCAGTTTTCCGCCCGCCAGAACCGTTCCCTGAATCCGGTTCCGGACGCGTCCCTCATGTAATTCCTTAGCTCTCTCTCGGCATCGAGGCCGGGGAAGATTTCGGCGATCTGCGATTCATATTTCAAGATCGCCGCGAACTTGCGCTCGAAGTCGACGTCGATATCAACATGATCCCTGACCGTCCAATTGGTCCGCTCCAGTGCAGCCGGCACGCTGTCCGGATGGCCGGGCGGGAAGAAGCCGGCGGCATAGGGAATGTCCTCATAGAGATAAATATCGGCGTTCCAGGCAGCACTGCATTTGCGGAAAGTCTCGGTGGTCACGACATGATCCAGATGGCGGCCGACCGCCATTGGGCAGAGGACGATCGTCGGGCGCACCGCGGCGAACCATTCCGCCAGCAAATCCTCCAGCGGCGCCCAGGCCGGATCCCGATCCGATGGCGGCGAGAAGACCGCCTCCCGGGTCGCGTAAAGGGGGATGCCATCGCGGTCTTTGCGATAGATTGAATCCGTCATGCCGCCATGAATGTAATCGGCGCCGAGGCGCGCGATCGAGGCGATATCCTCCTCGCGCCTGACGGCATACGGATTTGCGCCGAGCCCCCACCATTCATGCAGCTCGCGAACCAGCGGTGACGGCTCACCCTGCAGATCGGCATCGCCGGTAAAAATCGTCGCCGCGACGACATGGGCACCATCTTTCACCGCCCTGTCCATTAGCCCGCCGGCACTGAGAACCGCGTCGTCGAGGTGCGGCGAGAGGATCAGGACGCGGTCGTCCCCGGTGAGCTTGTCGAGCATTACGGCATCCGTTCGTGTGGCGATTTTCCTTGCAGACAAAAGACGCCGGATTATTCACCCCAGCCGACAACACCCTTGATTTCAAGGAAATCATGGATCGCCCAATCGGCGTACTCGCGGCCGTTGCCGGACTGCTTGTAGCCGCCGAAGGGTGCGAATGTGTCCCAGTCCGGATAGTTGAGATAGACCGAACCGGCGCGCATGCGCTTGGCCACGGCGCGGGCATGCTCGATATCGGTCGACTGGATATAGGCGGCGAGACCGTAGACCGTATCGTTGGCGATGCGAACGGCATCCTCGTCGTTCTCGTAGGAGATGATCGAGAGAACCGGCCCGAAGATCTCCTCGCGCGCAATCGTCATGCCGGGCGTGACATGGCCGAAGACTGTCGGACGGATATAATAGCCGCGGTTCAGCCCCTCCGGCCTGCCGGGACCGCCGGTGACCAGCGTCGCACCTTCGCTGATGCCGCTCTCGATCAGGCGCTGGATCTTGTCATATTGGATCTGGCTGACGACGGGGCCGAGATCGACGCCTTCGGCGCGCGGATCGCCGGTCTTGAAGGCTTCGGCCGCCTTTTTGGCGATGGCAAGCACCTCGTCGTGGCGGCCTGCCGGTACCAGCATCCGGGTCGGCGCATCGCAGGACTGGCCAGAGTTGCCGAAGCAGCCCTCGACACCCTTGGCGACGGCCGTTTCGAAATCAGCGTCGTCGAGAATGATGTTTGCCGACTTGCCGCCGAGCTCCTGCGCCACGCGCTTGACCGTATCGGCGGCGGTCTTCGCAACGATGATCCCGGCCCGCGTCGAACCGGTGAACGAGACCATATCGACATCAGCATGTCCGGCCATGACCTGGCCGACATCGGGACCGGTGCCATTCACCAGATTGAACACGCCCTTCGGCGTTCCCGCGGCCGCCATCACCTCGGCGAAGATGATGCCGCTGATCGGCGCGATTTCCGATGGCTTGAGAACGACCGTGCAGCCTGCGGCGATCGCCGGAGCCACCTTGCAGACGATCTGGTTCAGCGGCCAGTTCCAGGGGGTGATCAGCGCGCAGACGCCGATCGGCTCCTTGACGACGGTGGTCGTGCCGCGCTTTTCGCTGAATGTGTATTCCTCGAACGCGGCGATCGTCGCTTCCATGTGAGCGCGCCCCACCCCGGCCTGCGAATCGCGGGCGAATGGCAGCGGCGCACCCATTTCCTGGCTGACGGCCTGGGCGATATCTTCGAAGCGCTCATTATAGCATTCGAGAATCCGCTTCAGCAGCGCCAGACGCTCCTCTTTCGAGGTCAGCGAGAACGTTTCGAACGCCTGCTTCGCAGCTGCAACAGCCTTGTCAACATCGGCTGCAGAGCCACCGGAGATCGAGGTATAGGTTTCTTCGGTCGATGGATCGATCACCTCGATCGTCTTCGGCATCACAGGATCGACCCAGGCGCCGTCGATGAAGAATTTCAGGTGGTTATTCATGTGTTCTCCAATGCCGTTGGTAGCTCAGGCGCGGGCAGCGCGATGGCGCTCGACCGGTGTCATTGACGGACACTAGCCGAACTTTGCAAATGTGAAATAGCAATTGCGAGGCAATCTCTGCCGCCGCCACGCGGCGGTGTTTCTCACCGGGCAAACCGTGTCGAGAGAATGATCGAGGACAGCGTGCGGTCGACGCCATCGATCGCCCCGATCCTGTCGATCACCTGGTCGAGCTCCGATATCGACGGCGCAGCGATCAGCGCGATCAGGTCAAACGATCCGCTGACGGAATGCAGCGCCGTCACCGTCTGCATCTTGTCGAGGGCCGATGTCACCTGCGCCAGCGCCTTGGGCGCGATGGTGATCAGGATATGCGCCCGGATCAGCCCCGAGGCATAGGCATCCGACAGCCTGACGCCATATCCGGCGATCACGCCCTCGCGCTCGAGCCGTTCCAGCCTCGCCTGCACCGTCGTTCGCGATAGCGACAGTTTCTTGGCCAAGGTGGCAACCGGCAGACGGGCATTTTCGCCGAGCAGCGCCAACAGCTCCCGGTCTTTCACGCTCAGATCCATCGCTCTACACTCCGCAAAGATTGATCAGCAAACTGATTTAATATGTCCGTCGTTTTGCGCATTCTGCCGCTATTTTATGTGAAGTCCACTGCTAGGCTTATAAAAATCCTATAAACGTCATCGAGGGCTGATATGAAAGAAGTTGTTGTTGCAGGCGCAGGCAAGATCGGTGGCGCCATCGCCTTGATGCTGGCCGATACGGGCGCGTACAAGGTGCTGGTCTTGGACCGCAGCGCTGAACAGACCGAACGGGTCGAGCGGCATCCGGCGATTTCGACCGCCGTGCTTGATATTTCCAGCCATGCGGATCTGGTGGCCACGCTCAAGGGCAAGTTCGCCGTCCTGTCGGCAGCGCCGTTCAATCTGACCGGCCTGATCGCCGAGGCGGCCCTTGCCGCCGGCGTGCACTATCTCGACCTCACGGAAGACGTTGCGACGACCAAGAAGGTCGAAGCGCTGGCAGAGAATGCCGAAAGCGCCTTCATTCCCCAGTGCGGCCTGGCGCCGGGCTTCATCTCGATCGTCGCCAACGATCTGGCCAAGCGCTTCGACAAGCTCGACAGCGTGCGGATGCGTGTCGGCGCGCTGCCGCAATATCCGTCCAACGCTCTGAACTATAACCTCACCTGGAGCACCGACGGCCTGATCAACGAATATATCGAGCCCTGCGAGGCGATCGTCGAAGGCAAGTTCATCACCGTTCCGGCGATGGAAGAACGCGAAGAGTTCTCGCTCGACGGCGTAACCTATGAGGCGTTCAACACCTCTGGCGGACTGGGCACGCTTGCCAAGTCGCTGGAAGGCCGCGTGCGGACGATGAACTACCGCACGATCCGCTATCCCGGCCATCAGGCGATCATCAAGGCACTCCTGAACGATCTCAACCTGAAAAACCGCCGCGACGTGCTGAAGGACCTGTTCGAGCATGCGTTGCCCGCCACCATGCAGGACGTGGTCATCGTCTTCGTGACCGTCTGCGGCTGGAAGGACGATCACTACCTGCAGGAAACCTACGCCAACAAGGTGTATTCCGGCGTCGTTGCCGGCCGCAAGATGAGCGCGATCCAGATCACCACCGCGGCAGGCATCACCGGCGTGCTCGATCTTCTTGCCAACGGCAAGCTTCCGACCAAGGGCTTCGTACGACAGGAAGAAATCGCTCTTGCCGACTTCCTCGACAACCGCTTCGGCCAGTTCTACAGCCCCGAAGCCGCGCGCCTCAAGGCAGCCAGCTGAACCAGCCCTCAGAAATCGAACTGCGGCCGATCGGGCCGCAGTTTCAAAGGCTGGGATTGAACTTGTCCCAGCCTTCCTTGACCGTTTCCATCGCCGGATTGGTCGATGTGCTCGAGACATGCGGCAGCGTCGAAATCTTCTCGCCGAGAACACGGCGGTATTTGGCGATGTCGCGGGTGCGAACCTTCAGCAAATAGTCGAAGCGCCCGGCGATCATGTGGCACTGTTCGACCTCCTTGATCTTCTTGACCGCATCGTTGAAGCTCTTCAGCGCGCCCTCGGTCGTGTTCGAGAGCTTGACCTCGACGAAGGCGATATGATCGAGTTCCATCTTCGCCGGATTGAGCACCGCCCGGAAACCCTCGATATAGCCTTCGGCGATCAGCCGCTTGAAGCGGATCTGGCATGGAGTATTCGACAGGCCGACGCGCGCTGCCAGGTCTGTAATGGAGATCCGCCCATCTTCCGACAGGGCCTCCAGTATCTTCCTGTCCAGTTGGTCGAGTTCACTAAACAAGGCGGTCTCTTTAGGCATATTAGCATCCCAATCGCGATATCTATAGATAATTGCCATTGAAATCGCCCTCAATCAAGTTGGATCGACCAGGCACATTTATGCTAGATTGCCGCTGCCGGTGGTTTGGGGCATGGGCGCATGCGCCTTGCGTATCGAACAGACGCCGGCAGTTGCCGTTCAAACAAGTCCCGCTGCTAGGATCCCGCAATGCTCAACGCCGCCGATAACGCACCAGGTCCGGATTCCAATTCGCCATTTGCCGAGTTTGCGCCGCCGATCCGCGAGCAATCGGACCTGCGCAAGGCCATCACCGCCGCCTACCGGCGCCCGGAAACGGAATGCCTGCCGCCCCTCGTGGAAGCAGCCCGCGTGCCTGCGGATATGAAGGCCGCCGCCCGCGATACCGCGCGCAAGCTGATCGAGGCGCTGCGTGCCAAGCACAAGGGAACCGGCGTCGAGGGCCTGGTGCAGGAATATTCACTGTCGAGCCAGGAAGGCGTTGCGCTCATGTGCCTCGCCGAAGCGCTGCTGCGTATCCCCGATACGGCCACGCGCGATGCGCTGATCCGCGACAAGATTTCCGAGGGTGACTGGAAGTCGCACGTCGGTGGCGGACGCTCGCTGTTCGTCAACGCGGCGACCTGGGGACTTGTGGTCACCGGCAAGCTGACATCGACCGTCAACGACCGCAGCCTTGCCGCCGCGCTGACCCGGCTGATTGCCCGCTGCGGCGAACCGGTGATCCGTCGCGGCGTCGATATGGCGATGCGCATGATGGGCGAGCAGTTCGTCACCGGTGAGACGATCGACGAGGCGCTGAAGCGCGCCCGTCCGCTCGAAGCACGCGGCTTTGGTTACTCCTACGACATGCTGGGCGAGGCAGCGACGACGGCAAAGGATGCCGACCGCTACTACCGCGACTACGAGAAGGCGATCCACGCGATCGGCAAGGCATCGGATGGCCGCGGCGTCTATGCCGGGCCGGGCATCTCGATCAAGCTGTCGGCTCTTCACCCCCGCTATGTCCGCGCCCAGTCGAAACGGGTGATGACCGAGCTTCTGCCCCGCGTTCGCGAACTGGCACTGCTTGCCCGCACATATGACATCGGCCTCAATATCGACGCCGAGGAAGCCGATCGCCTCGAACTGTCGCTCGACCTCCTCGAAGAACTCAGCCTCGACGCCGGGCTGAAAGGCTGGAACGGTCTCGGCTTCGTCGTTCAGGCCTATGGCAAGCGCTGCCCCTTCGTGCTCGACTACATCATCGATCTCGCCCGCCGCTCCGGCCGCCGGATGATGGTGCGCCTCGTCAAGGGCGCCTATTGGGACGCCGAGATCAAGCGCGCCCAGCTCGACGGCCTGCCTGACTTCCCCGTCTATACGCGCAAGATCCACACCGACGTTGCCTATGTCGCCTGCGCCCGCAAGCTGCTGGCCGCCACTGACGCCGTGTTCCCGCAATTCGCAACGCATAATGCCCAGACGCTGGCGACCATCTATCAGCTCGCAGGCCCGGACTTCCAGATCGGCAAGTACGAGTTCCAGTGCTTGCATGGTATGGGCGAGCCTCTTTATGACGAGGTCGTCGGCAAGCAGAATCTCGACCGGCCCTGCCGCATCTACGCGCCCGTCGGCACGCATGAAACGCTGCTCGCCTATCTCGTCCGCCGCCTGCTCGAGAATGGCGCGAACTCCTCCTTCGTCAACCGCATCTCGGACCCCAAGGTTTCGGTGGATGACCTGACCACCGATCCGGTCGATCTCGTCGAAGCCGCCACGCCCATCGGCAAGCCGCACGATCTCATCTCCCTGCCGCAGAACCTCTATGGCGCCGAACGCAACAATTCCTCGGGCATCGACCTTTCGAACGAAATGGAACTGGCCCGCCTTGCCGGCAACCTGCTTCAGACAACCACGAAATGCTGGCATGCCACGCCGCTTATGGCAGACGGCTCGGTGGATGGCACGACAAGCCCGGTTCTCAATCCGGCCGATCATGGAGACGTTGTCGGTCAGGTGACCGAAGTGGAGATCGACGCCGCCGCCAGGATCGCCAGGTTCGCGGCTGACGGCGCCAAGCAATGGGCGGCAGTCCCGCCGGCAGACAGGGCAGCCTGCCTCGATCGCGCCGCCGATATCATGCAGTCGCGGATCGAGCCGCTGATGGGCATCATCATCCGCGAGGCCGGCAAATCCGCCGCCAACGCCATTGGCGAGGTACGCGAGGCAATCGACTTCCTGCGCTACTATGCGGAACAGGCTCGCCGCACACTCGGCCCGTCGCATGTGCCTCTCGGCCCGATCGTCTGCATCAGCCCCTGGAACTTCCCGCTGGCGATCTTCACCGGACAGGTCGCCGCAGCGCTGGTGGCGGGCAACCCAGTTATTGCCAAGCCTGCGGGCGTCACCCCGATCATCGCCTTCGAAAGCGTCAGGATCCTGCATGAGGCCGGCGTTCCGCGCGCAGCGCTTCAGTTCACCCCGGGCAGCGGCCGCCTCGGCGCCGCGCTGATCGACGCGGAAGAGACGGCCGGCGTGATGTTTACGGGTTCCACCGGCGTCGCCCGGATGATTCAGGCACAGCTTGCCAACCGTCTCTCGGCGTTGGGCAAACCGATCCCGCTGATCGCCGAGACAGGCGGCCAGAACGGCATGATCGTCGATTCCTCCGCACTTGCCGAACAGGTCGTCGGCGATGTCATCGCTTCGGCTTTCGACAGCGCCGGTCAGCGCTGCTCGGCATTGCGCGTGCTCTGCCTGCAGCAGGACGTCGCTGACCGCACCCTGACGATGCTGAAGGGCGCCCTCCAGGAGCTGACGATCGGCCGTACCGATCGCCTCAGCATCGATGTCGGCCCGGTCATCACGGCGACCGCAAAAGGCGATATCGACGCCCATATCGAGAAGATGAAGGCGCTCGGCTGCAAGGTCGAGCAGCTGCCTCTGCCTGAGACTGCGGGCCTCGGCACCTTCGTGCCGCCGACCATCATCGAACTCAAGAAGCTGTCCGATCTGGAAAAGGAAATCTTCGGGCCGGTTCTTCACGTTATCCGCTACCGCCGCGAAGATCTCGATCGCCTGATCGATGATATCAACGGCTCCGGCTACGGCCTGACATTCGGGCTTCACACGCGTCTCGACGAGACGATCGCTCACGTCACCAGCCGCATCCAGGCGGGTAATCTCTATGTCAACCGCAACATCATCGGCGCGGTCGTCGGCGTCCAGCCGTTCGGCGGCCGTGGCCTGTCGGGCACCGGCCCGAAGGCGGGCGGTCCGCTCTATATCGGCCGCCTGGTCCAGAAGGCACCGGTGCCGCCGCAGCACAGCTCCGTTCACACCGACCCGGCTCTTGCCGACTTCGCAGTCTGGCTATCGGGCAAGGGACGGGCTGACGACGCCGAGGCCGCACGCGAGCTCGGAAGCCTCTCCGCCGTTGGCCTTGAGAAGGAACTTGCCGGTCCTGTCGGCGAGCGCAACATCTATGCGCTTCATCCGCGCGGACGGGTTCTGCTCGCTCCCGAGAGCGAACGTGGCCTCTATCGCCAGCTGGCCGCTGCGCTCGCCACCGGAAACCAGGCCGTTATCGACGAAGCCACCGGCCTTCGCGCCGCACTGAAGGACATTCCCGCAAGCGTCGCGGCGCGCGTCTCCTGGACTTCGGACTGGAACAAGGACGGTCCCTTTGCCGCAGCCCTTTTGGAGGGCCGCGCAGAGCGCATCCGGACGCTCAACAAGGCGATCGCCGCACTCGATGGACCGCTTGTCCTGGTGCAATCGGCGACGGCCGCCGAAATCGAGAGCGATATCGAAGCTTATTGCCTGAACTGGCTAATCGAAGAGGTCTCGACCTCGATCAACACGGCCGCCGCCGGCGGTAACGCCAGCCTGATGACCATCGGCTGAATGGGATAGAATACTTGCCCGGACACCTGCCCGGGCAAGTTGATCTATTCCAACGGTTTCGCGCGCAGCATCGCTCCGGGCCGTCCGCCTCGACATGATCGTTTTCCACGGCTGCAACGCGCGAGACGACGCCCACACACGTCACCGATGTCCTACAGCCGACAGCAATACGTTCAATATTTCCTAAAATTCTACAAATACAACCTTATTTACTTGAATAATAAATCGGATGATTAATCCAAATTAGCTACGACTATGGAAATAGTCAGAATGACTTAGATGGACATAGAATTATTTTACGAATACTAATTGCACAGATACTATGAACAGGACGCGTATCATGAGTCCGATCTCGGTAGTAGTTATTGACGACCACCCGTTAATGGTGGCCGGACTGACGGAAATTCTTGGAAAGAATCCGGAATTTACTATCGCAGCGACTGGCACATGCGCCGACGATGCATTGGATATCGGCCTAAGACTGGCGCCGGATGTGTTTGTCGTCGATCTGATGATGCCCGGCAACATCTTCGACGTGATCACGAAACTGGTCGAAAAAATCCGCACCAAAATACTGGTTTTTACAGCGAACACGGGCAGCGATTACGCGGTGCGTGCGCTCAATGCCGGCGCGAGCGGCTATGTTCTCAAAGGCAGCAGCATTCAGGAGCTCGTCCAGGCAATCAGCGCCGTGCATCGCGGCGACATGTTCATCACGCCGGCCTTTGCCTGCAAGGTCATCGAAGAACTCAAGATCGCTTCGCTGCGCAAAAAGGCCGGAGCGGATTTGAAGCTCAGCATCCGCGAGGGGCAAATCATCGGCATGCTTCTGCGGGGCTTCACCAACCGGCAGATCGCAATCGGCCTCAAGATCGGCGAGAAGACCGTCAAGAATTACATGACGATCCTGATGCAGAAGCTGAATGCCCGAAACCGGCTGGAAGTGCTGATCGCCGCACAAAAGCTGGAGGGTGCCGGCGATTCCATTCCGCGGCACTAGAGACTGTTGCCCTCCATCGGCACCGTCACCCGAAGCTCCGTGCCGGAAACCGGCCCCGGCCGGATATCGACGTGCCCCCTGAATGCAGCGACACGGTTGCGAATGCCCTGGAGGCCGAGCGGACGGTGCCGATCTATGCTGCTCTCTGGCGCAATCCCTGGACCTTCATCGGCAATGGTCACGACGATCTCGGACATATCGGATGATGCAGACACGCGCTGACCTCGGCCGCCGCCGTGTCGGAATGCGTTGTTGAGCCCTTCCTGCACCACGCGATAAAGACAGATTTTCAGCGGATGCGCGACGCGCTCGGGAAGTTTCCCGTAGGCCGATAAGACCTTTGATCCCGTCGCATACTCATGCTGCTCGACCGCCATCTGCAAGGCGGCCTCCAGCGGCATGTGCTCGATCTCGGGCACGACAAGATCGGTCGATAGCTCCCGCAATTCGGTCAACACCAGACGCGCAATATGAACGGGTGCGAGCTCGCCCCCCTTGATCTCCGGCACGCGTTCAAGCGCCACCTTCGGCAAATTGGCGCTTGCCGCAGATCCGCTCAGCTTGAGGATCAGCAGACTGAGCAGCTGAACCGGACCATCGTGCAGATCGGCGCCGATCCGGTTGAGAAGCTGCTCGTTCGATTGGGTGGCATCCATGCGGGACCGGTCCGCCGCCTTTCGAAGCTCCGTATTCTGCTCCGCCAGTGCCCGCGCCTGAGCGAGCTGCGTCTTCAATACCGCCCGCTGACCGGCAATCGTCCTGCTGGCCCGCCGGACGATCAGAAACAAGAGCGCCATGATCGCCAGCGAGGTGGCTCCGACAATCACCCATGTATGGCGCTGCACCCTGTTGCGCTGAACGACAAATTCGCCCGCCTCCTCATAAAGCTCTCCGACGGCGATGATATCCCGCGTGCCCGGCCGGTAGATCGGGGCATAGATTTCGATGAGCGGCCGGTGGGTTGCCGCGGGACCATCGTCCTCTCCGTCGTCGTGGCTATCCTCAAGCTGGGCGACGACCCGCCCCTTGAAAGCGTGCTCGATATCCTGCGAGGGAAAAGTCTTTCCAATCAGCGATTTGTTGGTGCTGTAGATGACGAGACCATCGTGGCGCCATATCCGGAAGCCTTCGACGCGCCGTGCGAGATCCGTGCCGATCAGCAACTCATCCAATTCCTCCTGGCGGGCCGGAGACACCTGAGGATCATCGGCATTTCCCTCGATATGGCGAGCCAGAAAACCCTCCATGTAGAGGGCGCCGGATTCGGCCCGGCTCCTCAGCTGGTTGGCGGCGATCTGTCCACTCAGCCATTCCCCCAGCAGCGCCATCGAACCACAGACGACGATACCCGCAACAATGAGAAATTGCCGGGTGACATCAAGGCCTTGCCAGATGCCGGACATGCCCGGCCCTCCGCCTTCGGCATTCTTACTGCCAGGGACGTAAGTCACATTTATTTGCGGGTCAAAAGTCCCGCCCCCCTCAAAGACCAAAGTCTCTAGATGTCCCCGGACCTATGGAACTATTCCGTGGCCTCCCCCCGAGACATCATCCGATCATCGCAGATAATGCCGATCGGTTTCTACTGGATTCTTTCGGGGCGCAACTTTGCGCTCCGAGTAAAAAATCCCGCCGCCCGGCTCGATCCTGCGAATTCTTTGTGGGGAGCAAGCATTGCCGAAACGATAATCGTTTCCCGTGCAATCAGAGGGGAGAGTACCATGGTCACCTATATCCGTTCGGATCTCGATTTCATCCTGGCGCAGATCAAGATTGCAGAGGCGCATGCTGCTGGAACGCCGCTTTATGGACCAGGTGGCCTGATCCCCGCTTACAACGTGGCCTGGGGGTTGCGGACGGTCGATGGATCCTACAACCACCTCCTGCCCGGCCAGGAAATGTGGGGCGCCGCCGGCGCAGAGTTTCCCGAGCTGATGTCTCCGATCTACCGGCCCGCCGATGGCACGCTCTTCGATCCAGATGGTCCGGGCGGAGCGCCTGCAATGCCGACGGCTCCCAACTACAACCCGTCGAACAATCCCGGTTCCCTCGTTTTCGATTCAAGCCTCCGCACCATCTCGAATCTGCTCGTCGATCAGACGCTCGGCAATCCGGCCGCTATCCTGACCGCACTTGAGCGAGCCGGCGCGGCAAGCCCGATGACCGATCTTCCCGCAGTCACGGCGATCTACCAGACATTCAAGCCGGCTTCAGACGCCGAGTACCAGGCACGCGTCGTCATGCAGAACGCCAAGACCGCAGCCGATGCGCTTGGTGATGGCGATCCCAACACGCCGCCGACGCCTGCGGAACAGACCGCGCTCGATACATTGGCGAATGCCACGGCAGCGCATGCCGCGACAGTGACCGATCTGGAAGCTGCGCGCGAGGTGCGCGATGCGGCGCTTGAGCCCTTCGGCATCACCATGCAGGGCGACAACGTCTATCTTCCTGCCGTCGCACCGGATGAAGGTCTTTCGGCGCCGTTCAATTCCTGGTTCACCCTGTTCGGCCAGTTCTTCGATCACGGCCTCGATCTGATCAACAAGGGTGGCAGCGGAACGGTGTTCATCCCCCTGGCGGAGGACGATCCGCTCTATGTCCCAGGCAGCCATACGAACTTCATGGTGCTGACCCGTGCGACGGTTTCGGCTGGCGCAGATGGTATCATGGGCACCACTGACGACGTCCGCCCCGTTAACACGACAACCTCCTATGTCGACCAGAATCAGACCTACGCCTCGCATGCGTCGCACCAGGTCTTCCTGCGCCAGTATCAGCTCAATACGGCAGGCGATCCGGTTGCAACGGGCAAGCTGATCGAAGGCGGCAACGGCGGCATGGCGACCTGGGGCGAGGTCAAGGCTCAGGCGAAGACACTGCTCGGCATCAACCTGACGGATGCCGACGTCGGCGCCGTCCCGCTGCTGCGTACTGACCCCTACGGCAACTTCATACCCGGCGCGAACGGCTTCCCGCAGATCATCCTCGGGATCGGCGCGGACGGTATCCCCAACACGGCCGACGACATTGTGCGGGAAGGCGACCCGACCGCCAATGGGGGGCTGGGCGCCTCGACGACCGGCGCTATCCGCACCGCCAGCGCGTTCCTCGCCGACATCGCCCATGAGGCCGTGCCGATCGGCAAGATCGCCGATGGTGACATCACCATCGGTCTCGGCAACCCGGGCAACGGCGATACGGAATATGACAACGAACTGCTGGACGCGCACTTCATTGCCGGCGACGGCCGCGTCAACGAGAATATCGGCCTGACCGCCGTCCACCACGTCTTCCATGCCGAGCATAACCGGCTTGTGCAGCATACGAAGGACACGGTGCTCGCAAGCAACGACCTCACCTTCATCAACGAGTGGCTGGAAGTCGATCTGGTTGCTCTGCCGACGGCCGGGCAGATCGCATCGCTGGTCTGGGATGGCGAGCGCCTCTTCCAGGCGGCCAAATTCGGCACCGAGATGCAGTACCAGCATCTCGTCTTCGAAGAATTCGCCCGCAAGATCCAGCCGAATATCAACGTGTTCCTGGTGCCTGATGGCTTCGACACGACCATCGACCCGTCGATCGTCGCCGAATTCGCCCATGTGGTCTATCGCTTCGGCCACTCGATGCTGACCGAGTCGATCGACCGCTTCGACCCGTCATTCAACGAAGACCATATCGGCCTGATCGAGGGCTTCCTCAATCCGCTCGCCTTCGATGGCGGCGATACCGGCGTTGCCCATTCGATCGGCGACGACGTTGCGGCGGGTGCGATCATCCGCGGCATGACCCGGCAGGTCGGCAACGAGATCGACGAGTTCGTGACGACGGCGCTGCGCAACAATCTGCTCGGCCTGCCGCTCGACCTCGCGACGATTAACCTCGCCCGCGGCCGCGACACCGGCGTGCCATCACTGAACGAGGCGCGGCGGACCTTCTACGAGGCCACCAACGAGGACGCGCTGCTCAAGCCCTACGAGAGCTGGGTCGATTTCGCCGGTCACCTCAAGCATGAAGCGTCGATCATCAACTTCATCGCGGCTTACGGCACACATGCTGCGATCACCACCGCGACCACACTTGTAGGCAAGCGCGACGCGGCCCTGGCCCTCATCATTGGCGACGGCAACGATGTCGATGGAGTAACCATTGGCGGCGTGAACTATACTGATCGTTTCGACTTCCTGAACGGCACCGGCACCTATGCAGCGTTGCTCGGTGGCCTCGAAAACGTCGATCTCTGGATCGGCGGCCTTGCCGAACAGATCATGCCCTTCGGCGGTATGCTGGGCTCGACCTTCAACTTCGTCTTCGAAGTGCAGATGGAAAAGCTGCAGAACGGCGACCGCTTCTACTATCTGCAGCGCCTCGACGGTCTTCACCTCTTCGGCGAGATGGAGAACAACTCCTTCGCCGCGATGATCATGCGCAACACCGACGCCACGCATCTGCCGTCCGACGTCTTCTCGACGCCCGGCCTCATCCTGGAGATCGACCGCACCAAGCAATACAATCCCGGCCTGGGCGAGGATGCCGGCGCCGACGGCATCCTGGAGGACGATCCGAATACGGTGATCAATGAAAGCGCCGACAACCGCGGCATCGATCCTCTCGGTACCAGCCTGCTGACACCGCTCGTCATTCGCGACAACCCGGCCACAGCGGGCCCTGATACCAACTATCTCCGCTACACCGGTGGCGACCACGTCGTCCTCGGCGGCACCGGGGGCAACGACACCCTGATCGCCGGCATCGGCGACGACACGCTCTTCGGCGACGGCGGCAACGACCGGCTGGAAGGCGGCTTCGGCAACGACATCATCAATGGCGGCGACGGCAACGATATCATCGTCGACAGCGGCGGCGACGACAACATCAAGGCCGGCAAGGGCCATGACGTCGTACATGCAGGCCCCGGCCTCGACCTCGTCATGGGCAATGACGGCCAGGACTTCATCTTCCTCGGCACAGACATGGGCTCGGAAGTCTTCGCCGGCACCGGCAACGACTTCATCTACGGCAACAAGAATGCCGAACGCATTCTCGGCAACGAGGGTGACGACTGGATCGAGACCGGTACCTTTGACGGCGCGCCCGGCGACAACTTCGACGAAATCTTCGCCCATGACGGCATCGACGGAAACGACGTGTTCCTCGGCGATGGCGGCTTCGACGAGTTCATCGGCGAAGGCGGCGACGACATCATGGTCGGCAGCGCCGGCCGCGGCAAGATGGCCGGCATGTCCGGCTTTGACTGGGCGACCTACAAAGACAATACGCTTGGCGTGAATGCCGACCTCTCCCGCCCGATTGTCTTCGACGAGGCCCCGACCCTACCGCAGAACGCGGCACTCGACGAGTATGAGTCGATGGAAGGCCTCTCCGGCACCCGCTTCGCTGACGTGCTTGGCGGCACCGAAGACGTGGCGGCCGACCGCGCCAGCCTCGCCAATGGCGGCACGAGCGGCTATCTCGGCAGCACGCTCGACGCGCAGGGCATCGCCCTGATCGCCGGCCTGCAGGCTGTACTCGGCGCGGGTGTCACCTCCTTTGCCGGCGGCGACATCATCCTCGGCGGCGATGGTGACGACCGCATCCAGGGTAACGGCGGCGACGACATCATCGATGGCGACAAGTGGCTGAACGTCCGCATTGGCATCATGAGCGGGTTCGATGATAACGGTCCCACCGGCACGGAAATTGCCGGCAATCCGAATATCAAGAGCATGACGAGCCTCGTCACGCTTGTCGTCAACGGCGCCTCTGTTACCAAGACGCTCGCGGCCTGGATGTTCGAAGGCCGGATCAACCCCGGCCAGCTACAGATCATTCGTGAAATCACCACGGCTGGTGCGGACAACATCGCCGATACCGACACCGCCGTCTTCCGCGGCGACCGCGGCGAATACGCCTTCTCGGCCACCACGGACGGGCAGGTCATCGTCACCCATGCTGTCGAAGACGCAATCGATGGCAGCGACCGCCTGCGCAACATCGAGAAGGTGGAGTTTGCCGGAGGTGGTGCGCTCAACATCATCGTCGGCACGCCTTACAGCGACAATGGCCTTGCCCCACAGGGGGCGGCTCCGCTCAACCAGCCGGTACTGAACGGCACGGCAACGGACGACCTGATCCTCGGCCTTGCCGGCTCCGATGTGCTCAACGGCAATGGCGGCAACGACATCCTGGTTGGCGGCGCCGATGGGGCCGTCGCGGCTCTGACGACTGTGACCTTCCAGGATAACTTCAACACCAGCAGTTTTACCAACTCCAACGGACCCAACGGCAATCCCGCGTGGACGACGCCCTGGACAGAAACTGGCGACAGCACACCCGGCGACCCAGCGACAGGCAGTCCAACGACGGGCCAGATTCGCCTCGATAATGGTCAGGACAATCTACGGTTCAATGCCGGGGATGGCGGCCAGATCCAGCGCACTGTGAACCTCGCCGATGCAACTGCTGCCACTCTGGCTTACACCGTTGGCCGCAGCACCGGCAACAACAGCCTTGACGCCGCACCAGACGACGACGCCGTCAGGGTTTATTTCTCGCGGAGCGGTTCTGAGGCCGACTTCGTCTTGGTCGACACCATCAACAGCACATCGTCAACAGCGGCGCGCAATATCAACCTTGCGGGTCCCTTCACGGCGAATGCTGCGATCCGCTTTGTCACCAGCGCGCTGGAAGGGGGCGAGTTTGTCTCGATAGACACCCTTGCTATTACCCGCACCACGGTCGGCACTGGTGCGGTTGCCGGCGACACGCTCAATGGTGGCCTCGGCAACGACACCTACTCCTTCAGCCTTGGCGACGGCAACGACGTCATCATCGAAGCCGGTGGCGCGGGCGCGGGAACGGCAGACAAGATCTCGATCCTAGCCCCGAGCACGGGCGTCGATGTAGATGGCCTGCCGATCCTGACCATCAACGCCCTCAATGCCTTCGACAGTAATACGGGCACTGAGAACGGCAACCTGGTGATCAACTATACGCTGCCGACAGGCGTGCAGCAGTCCATCACCGTGAACGGTCACTACACCGGCAACGTTGCAGAAACCGGCGTCGAGCTAATCAACTTCAACGGCGCCTTCTTCAACGGCTACCAGCTGGTCGGCGACTATGCCATCAGCCGGGCAGACCCGGCGGGCGGTACGCGTACCGTCAATCTGGCGGCCTCGGCTATCAACAACCTGATCGCCGGCGAAGATGGCGACAATGACGCAATCACCGGCGGCAGCGGCAACGACTTGATCTTCGGCGGCGGTGACAACGACGATCTCGTCGGCGGCCTCGGCGACGACCTCCTGGTCGGCGGCGCGGGCAATGACGACCTCGACAACCGTCTCAACGCAGCTCTCGACGACTTCGAAGGCGCGATCGGCGCCGACACCATGGTCGGCGGCGCAGGCAACGACACCTACGGCGTCGACGATCTGCTTGACGTCGTGGTGGAAGTTGCGGGCGAAGGCACGGATACGGTCGAGACCTTCCTCGCCGACCTGTCGATCGTGGCCATGGCCAATGTCGAAAACCTCGCCTTCCTCGGCGCCGATGCCAGCCAGTTCGTCGGCACCGGCAATGCGGGCAACAACGTTATCTCCGGTGGCGATCTCGCCGATACCCTGAGCGGCCTTGGCGGCAACGATACGCTGCAAGGCGGGCTCGGTGCTGACACCATGATCGGCGGTGACGGCAATGACGTCTACGAGGTCGATGAGGCTGGTGACCTTGTGACCGAAACCTCGGCAGATGCCCTCATCGGCGGTACCGATCGCGTCGAATCCGACATCGACTACACGCTCGGCGCAAATCTCGAGAATCTGGACCTCAACGGCGCCGCTGTCAGGGGCACCGGCAACACCCTCAACAATGTCATCAACGGCAATGGTGGGACCAACCAGCTGTTCGGCGCGGGGGGCAACGATACGCTCAATGGTGACGACGGCAACGACCTGCTCGATGGCGGCGATGGTAACGACACGATCAGCGGAGGCGACGACAACGATACGATCATTGGCGGGGCCGGCAACGACACCATCGATGTCGGCGGTGGCTTCAATACCATTGTCTACAACGCGCCCGGCTTCGGCGAGGACACCATCAACAGCTTCGACAGCGCCGGAGGAACAGCAGCCAACCAGGACAAGATCGACCTCAGCGGGCTCGGGATCACGGCGGCAAACTTCGCCAACCGCGTCTTCGAATCCGGCTCAGGCGCCAACACGCTCATTACTATCCGGGAAAACGGAGCGTCTTCGACTATCCAAGGTACGATCCTGATCAATGGCAGCAACACGGGGGCCATCGACGCCACCGACTTCACACTGGCGGCAGCAGCCCCGACCAGCACGATCACAGGGACCGAAGCCGCTAACACCCTCAACGGAGTGGGGACCACATCCGAGACGATCAACGCGCTTGGCGGCAATGACACCGTCAACGCAAACGGCGGCAACGACGTAGTCAACGGTGGTTCGGGTGCGGATACCCTCAATGGTGGCGACGGCAACGACACACTTAGCGGCGGCCTAGGGATCACCAATCTGAACTATGTCGACAGTTTCGACACGCAGAACCAGGGCAACTCCAACGGCACGACCACTTGGGATCCCGATTGGATCGAGAGTGGGGACAGCGGTGCTGTCGCTACGGGTCAAATCCGCATCGACGCTGGCAACAACAACGTCCTCCAATTTCTCGGTGGCAATGGCAACGATTTCAACGGAGCGCAAATCCAGCGCAGTGTCGATCTCGCGGGGGCCACCACTGCCACCCTCAGCTACTCGTTCGTCGCCACTGGACTGGACGCGGGAACGGATAACGACGCGGTAACGGTGCTCTTTTCTCGGGACGGCACGAACTTCGTGCAGGTCGACGTGATCAACACCGCCGCGAACACCCTTCCCCGCAACATCGATCTCAGCCTGTTTGGCACCGGACCGTTTACCGCGAACGCCGCCATTCGCTTCGTGACGACCAGCCTCGAACTCAACGAAAGCGTCAACATCGAAAGCCTTACGATCAATGCGACGGGTAACT
This sequence comes from Hyphomicrobiales bacterium, assembly GCA_900465675.1. Taxonomy (GTDB): domain Bacteria; phylum Pseudomonadota; class Alphaproteobacteria; order Rhizobiales; family Rhizobiaceae; genus Rhizobium. The sequence continues at coordinate 278,604 of UBJR01000005.1, forward strand.
TCGGTGTCGACACCATCAATGGCGATGCCGGTGACGATACTGTTATCTGGAATGCCAATGCCTCCGGCGCCACCGATGGCCGCGACATCGTCAATGGCGGCACGGAAGGGGCCGCTGGCGACACCTTCGTGATCAATGGCAACGCCGCGGCCGAAGCCTACACGATCTACACCAGGGCAGCCTGGCTGGCGATCACCGGTAACGTCGCGGCGAACCTCAATGCCGCGACCGAAATCGTCGTCACCCGCAACGGCAGCAACAATGCGTCCGTCATCGCGGAGCTCAACGAGATCGAGGAAATCCGCCTCAACGGTGTCGATCCTTCGGGGGCGGGAATGGCCGGGAATGACAACTTCAGCATCGTCGGCGACTTCTCGACCACCAGCCTGCGCCTCAACACGATCACCATCGACGGCGATGCCGGAAATGACACGATCGATATCTCGGCGCTCGGCTCTGCGCACCGTATCGTCTTCCGCTCCAATGGCGGCAACGACACGATCATCGGCACGTTGCGGCCGCAGGACGTCATCGAACTGGCCGAAGGCACCACAGTCGACGACTATGAGATCACGACCGGTGCCAACGGCGTGACGACGATGACCAACGGCGAGCACAGCATCCAGTTCACCAGCGAAGGCGGGCTGCCGCAGTTCAATGGCGATGGCACCACGGCCGAGGAAGAAGATACGCCGGCACCGAACCCGCCTGCCCCGACGCCACCAGCCGCAACGGCAGGGGCGACGATAGCAGGCACTGCAGCCGCCGACGTGCTTCTTGGTACGGCCAGTGGTGAAACGATCGTCGGCTTTGCCGGCAATGACGTGGCAACCGGCGGCGCCGGGGCCGACATCATCCGCGGCGATGACGGCGACGACTTCCTCAATGGGGAAGGCGGAAACGACATGGTCTTCGGCGGCGCCGGAAATGACGACCTGCTGGGTGGCGAAGGCAACGACATGCTCTATGGCGATGCCGGATCCGACCGCGTCTTCGGCGATGCCGGCGACGACATGATCCGCACCGGTGCCGGCAACGACACCGCCCATGGCGGCAGCGGCAACGACATGTTCGTCGCCGAAGCAAGCGATGGCGACGACACCTACTATGGGGATGACGGTAGCGACACGCTGGATATGGCGGCGATCACTGCAAACCTGACCGTCGATCTCGGCAGCGGCTTCATGGGCCGAGGAAGTGCATCGAGCAGCCTCTCGGGCAACGATACGCTGTGGGGTATCGAGAATGTCGTCACCGGTTCCGGGGCCGACACGATCACCGCCAATGCTGCCGTCAATATCATCGATGGCGGGGCCGGAAACGACAAGTTCGTCTTCCTCTCCGAAAAGGATGCCGACGGCGACACGATCATCGGCTTCCAGCCGGGCGACAAGATCGATCTCAGCGGCACCGACGCCAATGGCGGCGTTGCCGGCAACCAGGCCTTCACGCTGGTCAACGGTTCGGCGCTGACAGGTGCCGCCCAGCTGATCGTCACGCATGAGGTCCGGGCCGATGGCGACTACACGGTCGTCCAAGGCAGCGTCGATGCCGACAGCACGGCCGAACTCCGGCTCAACATCAAGGGGAACCACAACCTCACCGCTTCCGACTTCAACCTGTAACCCGCGACATCAGGCGTGCCGACTTTCCCGGCACGCCTGACAGCCCAACAACAGAACGAAGTGGTGAAAGACATGCGCCCCAAGACTCCATTGACCGGTAACAAGCGCAAGCAGGTCGAGAAACTGACTCACGGACTGCGCGGAATATTCGTCTTCCTGTTCTTTACATCAGGGGTCATCAATATTCTGGCACTGACCGGCTCCTTCTACATGCTGCAGATCTATGATCGCGCCCTGACCAGCGGCAGCGTTCCGACACTGCTCGGGCTTTCGGCCCTGGCGATCGGCCTCTACCTGTTCCAGGGTTTCTTCGACATCATCCGCTCGCAAATCCTGGTGCGGATGGGCGCCCGGCTCGACAGCCGGATCGCGCCCATGGCCCATCAGGTGGCAATCGACATGCCGCGGTTCGGGTTCTCAACCGCAGAGGCGCTCGAGCGCGGGCGCGATGTCGATACCGTTCGCAGCTTTCTCGGCAGTCAGGGTCCTGTTGCCCTGTTCGACCTGCCGTGGGTGCCGCTCTACCTCGTCTTCGTCTATATGCTGCATCCCTATCTCGGCGCGCTGACTTTCGCCGGCGCCTTCGTGCTGTCGATGCTGACCATCGCGACCGAGCTGATGACGCGGCGGCTCGCCAGTGCCACGCACAAATCGGGCATCGAGCGCAATGCGATCGCGGATTCCAACGCGCGCAATGCCGATATCCTGAAGGCCATGGGTTTTGCCGGGCGCGCGGTGGACCGCTTCAACCGCGCCAACCAGGATCACCTGGAACTGCAGACCCGCACCAACGACATCAGCGGCACGTTTGGGGCGATCTCGCGCGTGCTGCGCATGATCCTGCAGTCGGCCGTCCTCGGTCTTGGGGCATGGCTGACGATCCAGGGAGAATTGTCGGCAGGCGCCATCATTGCCGCCTCGGTCGCCTCGGCCCGGGCACTTGCGCCCGTCGATCTGGCGATCGGCAACTGGAAGGGCTTTGTCGCCGCCCGAACCGCCTTCATTCGGCTGAAGGAGACGGTCATCGCACTTGCCGGCGCCGTGCCGCCGATGGCGCTGCCGGCACCGGCCCGCACGCTGAAGGTCGAGAAGATAACGGTCGCTGCTCCGGGTTCCGGACGGGTGCTTCTCAGCGAAGTGAGCTTTGAGATCGCCGCCGGCCAGGCGCTCGGCATCATCGGCCCGAGCGGCGGCGGCAAGACCACGCTGGCGCGCGCCCTGACCGGGGTCTGGCCGACCCTTCGCGGCAGTGTTCGTCTCGACGACGCCGAACTGACGCAATGGTCGGATGACGACCTCGGCCAGCATGTCGGCTATCTGCCACAGGATGTGGCGCTGCTCGATGCGACGATCGAGGAGAACATCGCGCGGCTGGAGCCGCAGGTCGACGCCCGGGCGATCGTCGATGCAGCGCAGACGACAGGCATCCACGAAATGATCGTGCGGATGCCGGATGGCTACCGCACGGCACTCGGCCCGCAGGGCGTCTCGCTTTCGGCCGGACAGCGGCAGCGCATTGGCCTTGCACGGGCGCTTTACCGTAACCCCTTCATCGTCATCATGGATGAGCCGAATTCCAACCTCGATGGCGAGGGTGAAATGGCGCTGACGCAGACGATCAAAGCGGTACGCGCCCGCGGCGGCATCGCCGTCGTCATCGCGCACCGGCCAAGTGCGCTTGCAGCCGTCGATATGGTTGCCGTCATTCAGAACGGAAAGATGGTCGCCTTCGGACCCAAGGACGAGATCCTGAAGCCAACGGCAGCCGAACCGGTCAGCCGGCCGGCAGCAGCGGCACAGATCGGATCACGCATCACAGCGAGGATGTCAGAATGATCGAGGTCAAAGGAACCAAAACCGCAAAGACGGAAGAAGACCCGCACGATCGCTATGTCCTGAAGAACGAGGACAAGCAGTCGAAAGTGCCGATGTTCATGACGTTGTTTCTCACAGGTTTCGCTCTCTATCTGAAGACAGCGCTATCTCATCAGCAGCCAAACCCGCCCGCTGAAGAAGCAGACGCCCGGCCGGCGCTGGACGGCGAAGAACCATTGCCGGCGGCCGACGCTGTCACGGCTCTTGCGGCGGCAGGGATCGAGGACGAGGAGGACGAAGCCGCGCTGGCCGGAAAGAAGGCCTCGGGCGTGACGCTCTCGAACCACAAGAACAGCGTGAGCTACGCGCTGACCGATTCTCCGGCGATCGAATTCAACAGGCTCAATCTGCCCAGCCTCGCGCTGTTGAAAAGCTCAGGCGGGATTTCGGTTTCCTTCCACGCCTCGAACGACAATGCATGGAAGGCTTCGAAAGCATCCGTGGCGGGGCCGCAAACGAGCACCGGCACCGGCAGCAGCAACGAGAGAGTCTCCTCACCCGCCCCTCAAACAGGAAACGAAAAACCGCAAAACCGCGCCCCGCGTATCACCAGCCCGGTCACCCTCGCTGACGTCTCCGGTTGCGCCATTGCCTTGATCGGCCTTGCCGACCTGTTGCGCGGCGCGCTCGATCCCGATGGCGATGCCTTGTCCGTGCGGGATCTGACGGTCTCATCGGGCAAGCTGGTGCAGACGGCGGGCGGGTGGAGCTACGATGCAGCGGGTCTCGGTCCGGTGACCATCACCTACCAGATTAGCGACGGCACCGCCTCCGTGTTGCAGACCGCACATTTCTCGGTGGTCAAGGCAGCACCCGTCATCGGCACGGCTGGAGACGATCTGCTTTCGGGGACGCAATGCGCCGACGAGATCGGCGGGCTGGCCGGAAACGATAATATCGACGCCAGAGACGGCAACGACACCGTGGACGGCGGTGATGGAGACGACAATATCGTTGGCGGCAGCGGCAACGATACGATCCGCGCAGGCGACGGCAATGATATCGTTCTCGGCGGTCTTGGCGACGATCACATATGGGGTGGCCGTGGCAATGACCGCCTCTATGGCGAGGAAGGCCGCGACACGATCTACGGTGAGGAAGGCGACGATCTCATCAGCGGCGGCGCGGATGCCGATATCCTTCGTGGCGGCGACGGTCACGACAGAATGAGCGGCGATGCCGGCAACGACGTCCTGGACGGTGAAGATGGTGATGACGACCTTGATGGAGGCGACGGCGACGATGTTCTCTTCGGACAGGCGGGCACCGACACACTGAAGGGCGGCACTGGCAACGATTTCCTGAGCGGCGGCAGCGGCCGGGACACGGCGAAGGGCGAAGATGGCGGCGATACGGTCGCAGGAGACGCCGACGGGGCCGACGACATCTACGATGGCGGCGCCGGGATCGATACCCTCGACTATTCGGCGCTGGCCGAGGCGGTCGAGATCGACCTCGCCGATGGCACCGCCACCGGAGTGGAGATCGGCAATGACGCCGTCTCGAATTTCGAGATCGTCCGCGCCGGGGCGAATGACGACGAGGTGACCGGCAGCCTTGCCGACGAAGCGATACACGGCAATGCCGGCGACGACTATCTGAGCGGCGGCGGCGGAACCGACTTGGTCGAAGGCGGTGACGGCGATGATGTTGTCGAAGGCGACATCGATGCCGTGGCCGACCGCTACGATGGCGGAAGCGGCATCGACACGCTCGACTATTCCGCAGCGGTCATGTCGATCGTCGTCGATCTCGCGGCCGCTGATGCGACGGGTGAAGAGATCGGCAACGACAGCATCAGCAATTTCGAGATCATCAAGACCGGGGACGGCGATGACACCCTGAATGATAATGAGGGCGCCGATATTCTCTGCACCGGAGACGGCGACGATATCGTGGTCGCGGCAGCCGGTGCATCCGATGACGAGTATCGCGGTGAAGGCGGGTTCGACACGATCGATTATTCGCAGGCAGCGCACGGCGTGCTGATTGACCTGAACACCGGCACCGCTACCGGCTTTGATGTCGGCCACGACGTAATCGAGGGTTTCGAAAAGGTCATCGGCGGCGCGGGAGACGACACGGTCCGCGCCGGACCGCTGGCTGTCGTCATCGAGGGTGGTGCGGGCGAAGACACGTTCGAATTCACTGTGCCCGCTGGTGAAAGCAGTGCCGATGTCGTCCACCAGATCCTTGATTTCATGGTCGGGGACCGCATCGACATCTCCAAATACAAGATCTTCGAGGAGGTTCTGGACGGCCTCGAGGATCGTTTCGAGGAGATCTATGGCGACAAGGCGGATGACGAGCCGCTGCCGATCCGCGTCCGCCACGAGGGGACCGACGAGATGAGCCGGACCTTCATCGAGGTCGATATGGACAAGGACGAGCACTACGAAATGACGATCAACCTGACGGGGCATCATCTGCTTGTCATCGTTGAAAATCCCGCGGCCTAGGAAGGTAAGACATGTCTAGAAACCAGCAAAGATCCCAGGCCGCACTTTCACCTGAGGACAACAATACATTTCCTGTGACTGCCCGCGTTCTCGCCGGCATGGCGCTTGGCGTGCTGCTGTTTGCCGGGGCTGGAGGATGGGCGGCGACGACGCAGCTCAGGGGCGCGATCATCGCCCCGGGCGTCATCATGGTGGACCGGAACCTGAAGTCGATCCAGCATCGCGATGGCGGCATCGTCAGCGAAATTGCCATCAAGGAGGGCGATGTCGTTACCAAGGGACAGATCATGCTGCGCCTCGATGACGCCCAGACTCGCGCGGAGCTCTCGATCGTCAAGGCGCAGCTGATCGAACTGACGGCGCGCCAGGCGCGGCTGATCGGCGAGCGCGACAATGAGGAGGCCATCACCTTCCCGGCCGATTTCGGGACGGAGTTTCCTGCCATTGCGGCGGGCGAACGCCGTCTCTTCGATGGTAACCGCAAGAACCGGCAGAACCAGAAGCAGCAGCTTCAGTATGGCATTTCGCAACTCGAGGAGGAGTTGAAAGGCCTGGTCGCCCAGCATGACGCCAAGACCGGCGAGCTCGAACTGGTGAAAACCGAACACACCAAGATCAAGGGCCTCGCCGACAAGAAGCTGATCGATACATCCCGCAAATATTTCATCGACCGTGAACTCGCGAAACTGACTGGCGAGAGCGGGGAGATTCAGGCCAATATCGCCCGGTCGCGGGCACGCATGAGCGAGATCCAGGTGCAGATCATCGCCATCGACGAGGCGGCCCGGACAGAGGCGCAGCGCGAACTGAGCGTCGTCGAGCCGAAGCTGTCGGAATTGAGGGAGCGTCGGGTCGCCGTCGAGGATCGGCTGTCGAGGACCGATATCCGCGCACCGCTCTCGGGAACCGTCAACGAGCTTTTCGTCCACACGATCGGCGGCGTCATCACCCCGGCAGAAAAGCTTCTGACCCTGGTGCCCGCCGACGCGGCGCTTAAGATACAGGCGAGACTTGCGCCCACCGATATCGATCAGATTTCGGTCGGCCAGGACGCGAGAATGCGTTTCTCCGCCTTCAATCAGCGCGCAACGCCGGAGTTGAAGGGTAACATCGCCTATGTCTCGGCGGCAACCAGCACCGATCCTGCCACGGGTCAGATCTTCTATCTCGCCGATGTTGCCGTGCCTCCGGCAGAAATGGCAAAGCTCGGTGCCAACAGGCTTTTGCCGGGCATGCCTGTCGAAGTCTTCGTCTCGACTGAAGAGCGCACGGCAATGTCTTTCCTCGCCAAGCCACTGACGGATCAGTTCAACCGGGCGTTCCGCGAGGAGTAGTTTGGAAAATTGCGGGGCGCGCCATTATAGCGCGCCTCGCCAACTCAGATCAGCCTTCCAGCCACTTCACCTGCTCTGGCGTCAACTTGATATCGAGCGCGGAGAGGCTGTCCTCCAGCTCGGCGATCGTCCGCGGCCCGATCAGCGGAATGACCGGGAATGGCTGGGCGATGACATAGGCGAGCGCGATGTGGATCGGGCTGCGGCCAAGCTTGTTTGCAAGCTCGATTGCCCGGTCGCGGCGCTCGAAATTGCGGTCCGAATACCAGCAACGGACGATTTCCTCGTCGTCATGCTTGTCGCGTCCCGCACGGTCGGTGAAGAAGCCGCGGCCCTGGCTCGACCAGGCGAAGTTCGGGATCTGCTTCTTGTTCAGCCACGCCTTCCACTCGTCGTCGGAAGACGTAACACAACCGGCCCAGATCGGATCCAGCATCTCGGCCAGCGAGAAGTTGTTGGAAAGAGCAGCCGGTGCCGTCTTGCGGTTCTTGTCGGCATAGGCGATCGCCTCTTCCATGCGGGCGCGCGTCCAGTTCGATCCGCCGAAAATGCCGCGGATGCGGCCACGCTTCACCTCGGCATCCATCGCATCGACGAACTCGCCGACCGGAACGGCGGTGTTGTCGCGATGCATGAAGTAGATGTCGACATAGTCTGTCTTGAGACGATCGAGCGACTGGTCGAGCTGCTTGGCGATCATATCTGGATAGCAAAGCGGCGAGTGCGCGCCCTTGCCGATCAGCACGATCTCGTCGCGCGATACATCGCGGCTGGTGTGCCAGTCGCCGAAAATGCTTTCGGTCTTGCCGCCGCCATAAACGTAAGCCGTATCGAACGCATTGCCGCCTGCCTCGTAGAAGGCGTCCAGCGTCAGCGATGCCGAAGCGAAGTTCGGGAAGAACTCGAAGCCGAGCGTCACCACCGAAGCCGGTTTCAGGATGCCCGGGATTTCGCGCTTCGGAATGCTGTTGCCGAGCTTGACCGGAGCGCCTGCGAGATTGAGCGTCCGCTTCGTTGCCTTCTCGACCCCGTATTCCAGGCCGACCGACGCGCGCCACTGATCAAGAACCCGGAGATTGCCGACGGAATCCGCCCAGCTCATGCCCGGCGAGGTGAACTCATGCTGTCCAGCGCGGATCGCATCGCCGGCGGCATCCACCTCGAACGAATAGAGCCAGCGGTCTTCCTTGACCTCGATCGTCTCCTGCTCGTTGCCCTTGAAGATCTCGATCTTGCCGGTGCCGCCCTTGTGGCCAGACGCGAACCAGAAATCCTTGACCTCGATACGGCCGTCCGAGCCGATAATGCGCAGCGTGTTGTCCTGGTTCGCCATGATCGAGCAGGACACTTCGGCGATGATCGAGTTCGGGAATTTCAGCACCGCCGAGGCCCACTCATCGACACCGGACTGGCCGAGATGGGCGACGCCCGAGACCTTCTCGGGCTCAAGGAACGGCTTGCCTTCGGCAGCACCGGCAATCAGCCGCGCCATGGAGACCGGATATCCGCCGACATCGAGAATGCCGCCGCCTGCGGTATCGTTGGAAAACAGCCGGTGCTCGGGCTTGAAGCTTCCCATGTTGAAACCGAAGCTGGAGCGGATGATGCGGACCGTGCCGATGACGCCGCTCTTCACCAGCTCGACGATCTTCGCCGTCTGCGGATGGACGCGGTACATGAAGGCTTCACCGGCAAAGACGCCGGCCTTCTTCGCCTCGTGATAGATCGCGTCCGCATCGTAAGCGGAGAGCGCGATCGGCTTTTCAACGAGCACGTGCTTGCCCGCGCGGATCGCCTTGATCGCCCACTCGGCATGGCCGGTATGCGGCGTGGCGATATAGATCGCATCAATCTCGGGATCGGTGAGCAGCGCGTCATAGCCCTTGACGATACGCGCGCCCGGGAAGCCGTCGCCGAGGCCCGGCTTGTCGGGATTGCGCGTCGCGATCGCCACAAGCTTGCCGGTCCGCGAATGCGCGATGCCATCCGCAAAGGTACGGGCGATGGTGCCGGGGCCGATGATGCCCCAGCGGATCGTTTGCTCTGAACTCATGACTATTCCTCTTTCGATGTGGTCGTCTTGGGATTGCAATGTCAGCGCAGACGTTGGCCCGCGCTGTCGAACAGAAATGTGCGTTTGGCCGACAACGAGACGGCCAGGCTGTCGCGATTGCCGGTGGTGCGGGATTCCGGCCGCTCGATGATCAGCTGCTCGCCGCCGAGCGTCGCGTAAATGTAGCTGGTATTGCCGAGATGCTCGGCGACATCGACGCTGACGGTCATATCGGCGTCACCCTTGCCGGAATCACCGAAATGCTCGGGGCGGACGCCGAGCGTCACGTCGGTTCCGTCAGATAGCGCCGCAGTCAGCGGCAAGGTCAAACGGACGGTCCGGTCTGCGGCAAGCGCGATGGTCAGTCCCGCGGCGTCCCTGCCCGTCACGATGGCCTTCAAAAAGTTCATCTTCGGGGAGCCGACGAAACCGGCGACGAACTGGTTTGCCGGATCGTCGTAGAGATCGAGCGGCGCGCCGACCTGCTCGATATTGCCAGCCCTGAGCACGACGATCTTGTCGGCCAGTGTCATCGCTTCGGTCTGGTCGTGTGTGACGTAGATCATCGTCGTGCCGAGCTGCTTGTGCAGCCTCGAAATCTCGACGCGCATCTGCACACGCAGCTCGGCATCGAGGTTGGACAGTGGCTCGTCGAACAGGAAGACCTTGGGCTCTCGCACGATCGCCCGGCCGATCGCCACGCGCTGGCGCTGGCCGCCGGAAAGCTGCTTGGGGCGGCGCTGCATCAGCTCGTTGATCTGCAGGATCCCGGCTGCGTGGCGGACGCGTTTCTCGGTATCTTCCTTCGGATTGCCATTCATCCGCAGGCCGAAGGAGAGGTTTTCGGCCACCGTCATATGCGGATAGAGCGCGTAGGACTGGAAGACCATGGCGATGCCGCGGTCGGCGGGCTCGACGTCATTGACCACCTTGCCGCCGATATCGATCTCGCCACCGGAGATGTCCTCCAGCCCGGCGATCATGCGCAACAGCGTGGACTTGCCGCAGCCCGATGGTCCGACGAAGACGACAAACTCGCCGTCCTTGACCTCCAGATTGGCGCCATGGATGATCTCCAGCGCACCATAGCGTTTGACGACGTTTCTGAGTGAAAGCTCTGCCATGCGGCTCCCCGATTATTTGATTGCGCCGGCAGCAATGCCAGCGATGAAGTGGCGCTGCAGGAGCACGAAGATGACGAGGATCGGCGCGGTGAGCATCGTTGCCCCCGCCATGATGCCGCCCCAGGAGACCTTGGTCAGGCCGATCAGCGTGCCGAGCGCCACGGGTGCGGTCATCATCGCCGGCCTGGAGTTGATCAGCAGCGGCCAGAGATAATTGTTCCACGAGACCAGGAAGAGGATGATCGACAGCGCCGCCATGGTCGGCCGCGCCAGCGGCAGGGCAATGCGCAGGAAGATCTGCCATTCCTTGACGCCTTCGACGCGTGCCGCATCGAAAAGCTCGTTCGGCATCATCGAGAAAGACTGGCGCATGAAGAGCACGCCGAGCGAGTTAAAGAGCGGCGGAACGATCAGCGCCACCCAGGTATTCGCCAGCTTGAACTCTCGCGCCACCATGATGAACTGCGGAATGACCACGACCGCGAAGGGCAGCGTGATGGTGCCGAGAATGATGGCGACGACGACGGAACGCCCGGCGAAGCGGTAGCGCGCCAGCGCCCAGCCCGCCATCGAGGTCAGCAGCACCGACAGAATGGTGTAGATGATAGCCACCGAGATCGAGGTGAACATCGCCCGGGTGAAGCCGGTCTGCGCTTCCAGATCCTGGAAGTTGGCAATGAAGTTCGTCGACGGAAGCAGCACGATCTCGGGGCTGAAGATGCCGTAGTCGGGCATGGTCGAGAAGATGAACATCATCCACAGCGGGAACAGCCAGATGATCGCCAGCGGTGTCAGCACCGCATGCAGCGCGATCCGCCTCAACAGCAGCGATTGCGACTTGGATTTCATTTCGCTTCCCTCCCGACCCACAGGTTGAGCAACGAGATCGCAACCGCCAGTGCCGCTATTGTGTAAGCCACGGCTGACGCATAACCGAAATTCAGCGACAGGAATCCCTGGCGGTAGAGCAGCAGGCCGAGTGTCTCGGTGCCGCCACCCGGACCGCCGCGATTGGTGATCAAGAACGGTTCGGTGAAGAGCTGCATCGTGCCGATGACCGAGAGAACGACGCAGAACAGAATGATCGGCTTCAAGAGCGGCAGTGTGATGTGGAAGAACTGCTGCGTCTTGCTGACCCGGTCGAGCGTCGCAGCCTCGTAGACATCCCCAGGGATCGATTGTAGCCCGGCGAGAATGATGATGGCGTTATAGCCTGCCCAGCGCCAGGTCACGGCGATGATGACGAGCGCCATCGCGGCATTGGCATTGTCGAACCAGGAGACCGCCGGCAGGCCGACCGAGGTGATCAGCTTGTTGACGATGCCGAAATCGATGCTGAACATCAGCCGGAAGACCGCCGCATAGGCGACTTCGCCGACGACGACGGGCGCAAAGAAAGCAAAACGGAAGAGCGGCCGCAGCTTCAGGAGCGGCGAATTCAGGAGCACCGCCATGACGGTGGCGATCGCGATCATCACCGGCACCTGGATGACCAGGATGATCAGCGTGTTGTAGAGCGCGTTGTAGAAAGCCGGGTCGCCGAACAGGCGCCCCCAATTGGCCGAGAGGCTGAATTTCCACGGATTGACGCGCGTGTTCTGAAACGAGATCAGAAACGAACTGATGATCGGCCACACCCAGAAGGTGGCGAAGACGATGAGATAGGGCGCGAGGAACGCATAAGCGCTCCGGTTGCGGATCGGCATGTTTTCCTCCTCACAGACGCAACGAGCCATCCCGGGGGATGGAGAACCGGGCGCCGCAAAGCGCCCGGCTTCGTCACTTATTCTGCGATCGGAAGACCCGTCGCGGTGGCGATCTGCTTGGCAGCGTCGTCAAGCGCCGCCTTGGCATCCGGGAAACCACCGGCGAAGTATTTGGTCTGCGCTGCCTTGTAGATGGCATCCGCATCCGTCTGGTACTGCGTGCCGCGGCTCGGCACGATCTTCGGCAGGGTCGAGAGAATATCGGCCCAGACCTTCTGACCGCCCCAATAGGGCTGCGGTTCGTTGACGAACGGATCCTGCACGGCCGAGAGAAGCGACGGTACGAGGCCGAAGGACTTCAGCATCGTCACCTGGCCCTCATTGGTGCCAAGCGAGTAGTTGATGTAGTTCCAGGCCGCTTCCTTGTTTTCGGAATTGGCGGCGATCGCGAGCGACGAACCGCCGAGATTGGCCGCATGCGGGCCGTCCGCCGTCAGGCTCGGCATCATGTAGACGCCCCACTTGCCGGACAGATCGGGCGAGCCGGAGCGGATCGTGCCTTCATACCAGCCGCCATACATCTGGCTGGCCACCTTGCCAGCGGTATTCGCCTGGATCTTTTCGTCCCAGATGGCGGCCGTCAGCGTGCCGGCATCCTTCATCTGCTTGACCTTGTCCAAAGTCGCGACGCAGGCAGGCTTGTTGATGGTGATCGATTGACCATCCTCGGAGAAGTAGCCGCAGCCCTGCTCGTTGGAAATCATCCGGAACCATTCGCTGTCGCCGTTGAAGTCGGCCTGCGCCATGACGACGCCAGGATTGGCGGCCGAGATCTTCTTGCCGGCGGCGATGAAATCGTCCCATGTCTTGATCGTCGTCGGATCGACGCCAGCCTTTTCATAGAAGTCGCGGCGGTAGAACACCGCAACCGGGCCGGAGTCCCACGGCATGGCATAGGCCACATCGCCCACTTCGAGTTCGGTACGCTTGAAGTCGGGGAATTTGGCTTGGATGTCGGCGTTGTAGCCGAGGTCCTTCAGGTTGGTGAAGCAGTCGGGGAAGCGGTTCCAGAAGATTTCCGCTTCGAAATTCTCGACCGTGACGATGTCAGGCAGGCCGTCTCCTCCGGCGGCGCAGGCTGCCAGCATCTTGTCGAAGACCTGCTGGTTGCCGAGATCCTGCACATCGACTTTGACGTCAGGGTATTTCTTGTTGAAGCCTTCCACAGTGGATTTCAGCGCCGATGCGGCGACGTTCCAGCTCCAGATGGTGAGCGTGCCCTGCTCTGCATATGCGGAGCCGGAAGCAAGCAGCGCGACAGCAGCCGTCGCACCGATAAGATTGAAGCGCATTGAAAATCCTCCCTTTTCAATTGCCGTCCCTTAGCGAACGTGCCTACACTAACCGGAAGGCACCGGCTGTCTCCTAAAAAGGGAATATGGATTTGGCGGAAAGTAAGGTTGCGCAAAGAGCCATCTATCAGCCCGGTGCGAGCAGCATCGAGGGGCTGCCCACCGCGCTTCAAATGTTCCACGCCCATCCGCCCGTCATGGCCATGCCGCACTGGCACGCGCAGGTCGAGGTCAATTTCGTGATGCATGGCAGCGTGCATTATCGCATGAACGACCACGAATTTTCGCTCAACGCCGGCGAGATGTGCCTGTTCTGGGGCGGCCAGCCGCATCAGATGGACGAATCGTCCGATGATTCGATTTATGCGGGCGCCCACCTGCCGCTCGTCTATTTCTTCCGCATGCGCCTGCCGGTCACCATTTCCAGCCAGCTGATGCGCGGCGCCACCATGCTGACCTCGGCGACAGACGCCGCCGACAGCGAGAATTTCGCGCGCTGGCACCGCTATGCGACATCAGGCGATGCGGCAAAGTCGCAGCATGCGGTGGACGAACTGCTGCTGCGCATCGAGCGCATCCTGCTGGAACCCTATTCGATGATCGGGCTCAGCACGCAGCTGGCCGAAAACGATCCGCCCTACGCCCAGTCGTCGCGCAACGTGGCGCGCATGTGCGATTTCATCGCCGCCAATTTCATGGAAGACATCGACACGATCGACATCGCCCGCGCCGCCGATCTCCATCCGAAATATGCGATGAACCTCTTCAAGAAGTCGACCGGCATGACGCTCAGCAAATACGTCAACCTGCTGCGGCTCTCGCGCGCCCAGGCGATGCTGATGAGCGAGGAGGCGAACGTGCTGCAGGTGGCCATGGATAGCGGCTTTGGCTCGATCAGCGCCTTTAACAAATCCTTCCGTCACATCGCCGGCATGTCGCCATCCGATTTCCGCCGTGACCTGCGCTCATCGGGAATTTCCACGGCAAACTGATCCCCAACCGTTATTCACACCCCATCGAGGAGACCTCACCATGGCTGGAAGACTGGCAGGCAAGATTGCGATCATTTCCGGCGGGGCGACAGGCATGGGCGGAGCAGCCTCGAAACTCTTTGCCGCCGAGGGCGCCAAGGTGGCGATCATCGACCGGAACGAGGAGGCAGCCGCAGAAACCGCAAAGGCGATCCGCGACGCCGGCGGTGTCGCCGACTACTGGGTGGCCGACGTCTCCAATGAGACGGCCGTCAACGATGCCGTCAGAGGTGTGGAAGACAAGTTCGGCGCCGTCACCGTCCTCTTCAATCATGCCGGAACGATCGTCATCAAGCCGTTCCTCGAAACCACGCTCGAGGAATGGGAGTGGCTGCACGGCGTCAACGTGCGCTCGATGTTCCTGATGACCAAGGCGGTCCTGCCGAAGATGATCGCAGCAGGCGGCGGCTCGATCGTCTGCACCTCGTCGATCTCCGCCGTCGCGGCAACGCCGATGGAAGTACTCTACGACACGACCAAGGGCGCCGTGCACATGTTTGCCCGGGCCATTGCCGTCGAGTTCCGCGACCGCAACATCCGCTGCAATGCCGTCTGCCCGGGCTTCATCCGCACGCCGCATGGGTTGCGCGAGGTCAAGGAACTGCAGGCGCTCGGCGTCGATGTGTCGGACGAGGCAATCGCCGCCCAGCAGGGGCGCATCGGTGAGCCCGAAGACGTGGCGCGTGCTGCACTCTATCTGGCCAGCGACGACTCCAATTTCGTCAACGGCGTCCACCTCTTCGTCGACAACGGCTTCACCGCGATCTGAAGAGACAAGACGGGCAGGCCCACCGGGAGGACAGATGGCGCGCGAATTCGATTTCATCATCGCCGGCGGCGGATCGGCGGCATCGGTGGCGGCCGTGCGGCTGGTGCGCGATTTCGGCTTTTCGGTCCTGATCGTCGAGCGTGGCCCAAGCCAGACGGCGAAGCTGATGTCCTTTCCGGCGGGCTACATGAAATACCTCGCCCGCGACGATTTTCTTGAAATGCATCATACCGTTCCCCAGCCGCAGCTTGGCGGCCGCGGGCCGATCGTGCCTGTCGCCAAGGCACTCGGTGGCGGCAGCGCGGTCAATGCGATGGTCTACATGCGGGGCCAGAAGGAAGACTATGACGGCTGGGCGCGCTATCTCGGCAATGGCAGCGAGTGGTCCTACGCAGACATGCTGCCACACTTTACCGGCATCGAGGCCAATAGCCGCTTCAACAACGCCTATCACGGCATATCGGGTGAGCTTCGCGTTTCCGAGCCGAAGCATATTTCGGATACGACCGAGGATTTCATCCGGGCCGCCCAGGGGCTCGGCCATTCCTACAATCCGGATTTCAATGGCGAGCGCCAGAACGGCGTCGGCATCATGCAGCACACATTCGCCAAATGGGGCCGGCGTACCGAGCGCTCCGACGCCAAGAAGGCATTCCTCGATCCCCTGGCAAAGGACGAGCGGCTGCAGATCATCACCGGCGCGCGGGTCGACCGCATCCTCATCGAAAACGGCCGCGCCCGCGGCATCGTCTACACCAGGGGTGGCGAGACGCAGACGGCGATGGCAGGCCGGGAGGTGCTGGTTGCGGCCGGTACCTATAACAGTGCCAAGCTGATGATGCTGTCGGGCCTCGGTCCGGCCGATCACCTTCGCCAGCACGGGATTGCCGTTGCAGCCGACATTCCAGGCGTCGGCGCCAATCTTCAGGATCATCACGAAGTCCCGGTGATCGCGACGACCAGGGGCAAATCCGGATATTTCGGCGAGGACAAGGGCTGGCCGATGATCCGCAACGGCCTGCAATATCTGTTCTTCGATTCCGGGCCGGTGACGACAACGGGGATCGAATCCTGCCTGTTCTATGATCCGGATGGTGGCGAGCGGCCGACGATCCAGCTCTATTGTGCTCCGATCGTCTATCTCGACCGCGACGTCTCCTCGGCCAAACCCACCTGGGGCGTGACCTTCACCTCATGCCTTCTCAGGCCGAAGGCGCGTGGCAGCGTCCGGCTGCGCTCCGCCAATCCTGCCGACCAGCCGCTGATCGATTGCAACTTCTTCGGCGATCCCGATGATCTGAGGCTGACACTGGCATCGCTGAAGACAGCGCGCCGGTTGCTGGAAACCGAGCCTTTCCTGTCCAAGATCGACATGGAGATCCTTCCCGGCCGCGCCATCCAGGATGAAGAGGCCCTGACGAAATTTGCCGGGCAGACGGTCAAGACCAACTACCATCCCTCCGGTAGCCTGCGCATGGGGCCGGACAGCGACCCCATGGCGGTCGTCGGCAGCGACCTTCGTGTGCGGGGCATCGAAGGCCTTCGGGTCATCGATTGCTCGATCATTCCCTTCATTCCTTCGGGCAACACCAACGCTCCGGCGATGGCGATCGGCTCGAAGGCTGCCGAGATGATCGCCGTTAGCCACGCCTGAGCTGAAGGCCGACCAGCATGGCCAGATTGCCGCAGCCAATAAAATAGATAGCGAATAATTTGAATCCTATCTAATTCGATGCTATATCCGGCGCATGGATACCTACAACAGCCTTCAGCGGGTCTTTACCGCCAACCTGCTTTCGACCGGCCGCCAGTGGCGCCGCGCCGTCGATTTGGCGCTCAGCAGCCACGGAATCTCCGAGGCCTGCGCCGCCCCGCTTCTCTGGATCGGCCGCCTCGGCGGCGGTGTCCGCCAGGTGGTGCTGGCCGGCCATGTCGGCATCGAGGGGCCGTCGCTGGTGCGGCTGCTCGATCAGCTCGAAACACTTGGCCTTGTCGTCCGCAAGGACGATCCTGCCGATCGCCGCGCCAAGGGTCTTTATCTGACCGATGAGGGCAGTGCCCTTGCGGCGCGCATGGAAGCGGTGCTCGACGAGCTTCGCGAGCGCATTCTCCAGGATGTCAGCAAGGCCGACCTTGAAGCTGCCGTGCGCGTGCTGCAGGCCTTCGACAATATCGACGTGACGCAGACCGGCGCCCTCGAAAAGGAAATCGAGGCGGCGTCGTGACATTGGGATGGCGTGACTGGTTATTCTCGGGCAAGGCCTTCCTTGCATCGATGCTGGCGCTGTTCGTGGCGCTGTCGCTCGACCTGCCCCGTCCCTACTGGGCGATGGCGGCTGTCTATGTGGTCGCCAATCCGCTGGCCGGTGCCACGAGCTCCAAGGGCCTCTACCGCGCGCTCGGCACACTGCTCGGCGCTTCGGCAGCCGTGTTTTTCGTTCCCCTGTTCGTCAACGCTCCGGAATTTCTGTCGCTGGTCGTCGCCCTCTGGACCGGCACGCTGCTCTTCATCTCGATGCTCGATCGCAGTGCCCGAAGCTATGTCTTCATGCTCGCCGGCTATTCGCTGCCGATGATCGCCCTGCCCTCTGTCGGCTCGCCCGAGACAGTCTTCGATACCGCACTTGCCCGTTCGGAAGAAATCATCATCGGCATCGTCTGCGCCAGCATCGTCAGCGCCGTCATCTTCCCCGCCAGCGTCAGTTCGCTGCTCGGCCAGCGCATCACCACCTGGCTCGATGATGCCGGAAGCTGGGCCGACGAGATCCTGCGCGGCGAAGGCGCCTCGCCCGCCACGCCGCTGAAGCGCCAGAAGCTCGCCTCCGATGTCACAGGCCTCGACCTCGTCATCAGCCAGCTCGGCCATGATGCGAATGGCCGCGATATCGTCCGTCATTCACGCGAATTGCGCGGCCGCCTGCTGATGCTGCTGCCGCTGTTTTCTTCGCTTGCCGACCGTCTTCACGCGCTGAAATCGTCCGGACAGGAGCTGCCGCCGGCGCTTTCCACGCTGCTCAACGATGCCGCCGCTTGGTTGCAGCAGGGGGGCAAAGGCAAGCCGGACGGCACGGGCGCAAACCTGCGCCGCCGCATCGATGACGTCCAGACCTCGGAGAGCCACGAAACCGGCTGGAACGCCCTGCTTTATCGCAGCGCGCTTGCCCGCCTCGGCGAGATCGTCGACCTCTGGCACGATTGCCTGACCCTGCGCGATGAGATCGCCAGCGGCCGCCATGCCGGTCCGTGGCATCCGGTTTTCCGCCACCGCCAAGTGGTCGGCCGCGTCAGGCATTATGACTATGCGCTGATTGCCTTCGCTGCCGGTTCCGTCGTTGCCGGGATCGCTGTCGCTTGCTTCTTCTGGATCTTCACCGGCTGGCAGAATGGTGCAGGCTTCGTGACGATGGCCGCCGTCGCCTGCTCGTTCTTCGCCGCGATGGACCGGCCCGCGCCCTTCATCCGGTCGATGTTCATCTGGTCGGCTCTGAGCCTCGTCATTTCGTTCATCTACATCTTCGCGATCCTGCCGGCGGTCAATTCCTATGAGCTGCTGGTGGTTGTCTTCGCACCGCCATTCCTGCTGCTCGGACTGCTGATCACCCGCCCGCAGTTCAACATGCTGGCGATGCTGCTATCGGTGAACAGCGCGAGCTTCATCGCTCTCCAGGATCGCTACACATCCGACTTCACCACCTTCACCAATGAGGCGGTCGCGGCCCTTGCCGGAATCGGCTTTGCCCTCGTGTGGACGCTGATCGCCCGCCCTTTCGGCGCCGAACTCGCTGCCTGGCGGCTGGTGCGTGCCGGCTGGAGGGATCTGGCCGAGACCGCAGCCGGTGAACGCCGCACTGACCACGAGCGGCTCTCCGGCCGCATCCTCGATCGCCTCGGCCAGCTGGTGCCGCGCCTCGCCGCCGTCGAGGATCGCGAACTAAAAAAGGTCGATGGCTTTGCCGACGTCCGCCTCGGCTTCAACGTGCTGATGCTGCAGACCCGGCGCAAGGAGCTCAGTGGCGCAAGCGCCCTTTCCGTCGGCCGCGTGCTGTCGGGCGTCTCCGATTTCTACCGTGCCCGGCTCGATGCCGGCCAGGCAATCGATCCGCCCGACGAACTGCGTGCCGCGATCGATGACAGCCTCGGAACATTGCCCATGAACGGACGGAAACCCGGGACAATATCGATGCGCTGGTCGGCCTGCGCAGGGCGCTCTTCCCTGAGGCGTCGCCGCCGGACTGGCCCACGCCCGAAACCCTCTCAACCCCGCTTCAGATTGCAGCCGAGTAAACCGTCATGCCTGCCGAATTCGATCTCTATGGCGTCTATGTGCCGCGCCTTCTCGTTCTCATGGTGCTTTCCCTTCTTCTCGTGATGATCGTCCGCCGCGGGCTGAGCTGGCTGGGCGCCTATTCGCTCGTCTGGCACCGCGGCCTCTTCGATCTCTCCCTCTATGTGCTGCTTCTCGGAGCAGTCTCCTCCCTGACACGCTGGTACTTCGCATGAACACGCTGAAATCAATCTCCCGCCTGATCGTCACCCTCGCCTTCGTTGCCGCCGCTGCCTATGCCGGCCACGGCCTCTGGGTGCATTACATGGACGAACCCTGGACGCGCGACGCGCGTCTGCGCGCCGACGTCGTCGGCATCGCACCGGACGTTTCCGGCCTCGTCAGCGACGTCGCCGTCAAGGACAACCAATCGGTCAAGAAGGGTGATGTGCTGTTCCGCGTCGATGGCGAGCGCTTCAAGATTGCTCTGGCGCAGACCGAAGCCGCGCTGGAAGGTGCAAAGGCGATGCTGGAACAGGCCCGCCGCGAAACCGACCGCCAGCAGCGCCTCGGCGACGCCGCCTCCGTGCAGCAGAAGGAACAGGCGCGCACCGCCGCCGACCAGGCCGAAGCCACCTATCTGCAGGCCGTCGCCAACCGCGATCTGGCGCAGCTCAATCTTGACCGCTCAGCCGTCAAGGCAACGGTCAACGGCACGGTTTCGAACCTCAGCCTGCGCCCAGGCGACTATGTCACCGCCGGCACCGCCAAGGTCGCGCTCGTCGATACCGACTCCCTGCGCGTCGAAGGCTATTTCGAAGAAACCAAGCTGCCGCGCATCCATGTCGGCGACAGCGTCACGATCCATCTAATGGGCCATCGCCAGACACTGGAAGGCCATGTCGACAGCATCGCCACCGGCATCGAGGACCGCGAACGCACGTCGGGAACCGGGCTGCTGGCCAATATCAACCCAACCTTCAGCTGGGTACGGCTGGCGCAGCGCGTTCCCGTCCGCATCAATCTCGACAAAGTGCCTGACGGAGTACAACTGATTGCCGGTCTAACGGCGACGGTCGAAGTCGGAGGCCAAAGCTCCGCCCTCGCCTCGCTCGACTGACGTTGCCTAGAAGTTCCAGTCCTCGTCTTCCGTCGCCACGGCCTTACCGATGACGTAAGACGAGCCGGAGCCAGAGAAGAAGTCGTGGTTCTCGTCGGCATTCGGCGAGAGCGCCGAGAGGATTGCCGGATTGACCTTGCAGGCCTCCGGCGGGAACAGTGCCTCGTAACCGAGGTTCATCAGCGCCTTGTTGGCGTTGTAGTGCAGGAACTTCTTGACGTCTTCGGTGAGCCCGACACCGTCATAAAGCGCCTCGGTGTACTTGGCTTCGTTGTCGTAGAGCTCCAGCAGCAGATCGAAGGCGAAATCCTTGATCTCCTGACGGCGGGCCTCCGGCAGGCGCTCTACGGCGCGCTGGAACTTGTAGCCGATGTAATAGCCATGCACCGCCTCGTCGCGAATGATCAGGCGGATCATGTCGGCGGTGTTGGTGAGCTTTGCGCGGCTCGACCAGTACATCGGCAGATAGAAGCCGGAATAGAACAGGAAGCTCTCGAGGAAGACGCTGGCAACCTTCTTCTTCAGGGGATCGCCGGAAGCATATTGCTCCATGATCAGCGCCGACTTCCTTTGCAGAAACTCGTTCTCGTCGGACCAGCGATAGGCGTCGTCAACGTCAGGTGTCGAGCACAGCGTCGAGAAGATCGACGAGTAGGAGCGCGCGTGCACAGCTTCCATGAAGGAGATGTTGGAAAGCACCGCCTCTTCATGCTGGGTCGAAGCATCGGCCATCAGCGTCACCGAGCCGACGCCGTTCTGGATCGTGTCGAGCAGCGTCAGCCCGGTAAAGACCCGGATCGTCAGTTGCTGCTCTTCCGGTTTCAGCGTCGCCCAGGAGGGAATGTCGTTCGACAGCGGCACCTTTTCCGGCAGCCAGAAATTGCCGGTCAGGCGGTTCCAGACTTCGAGGTCCTTGTCGTCCTCGATGCGGTTCCAGTTGATGGCGCGGACGCGGGATACGGGCTTGGCGTGCATGTTCATGGGTGTGTCCTTTGGACCGAATTCATCTGGTAGCCCCCTCATCCCCGGTGCAACGAGTTGCGCCTGACCTGCCGGCACCTTCTCCCCGAGGGGAGAAGGGAAACCGCGGCGGCGTATCGCTCTACATCCCCTCTCCCCTCGGGGAGAGGGCTAGGGTGAGGGGGCCGCTTACTCAAACGTCAGCAGCTAAAACTCACAGCGTACACGACACACATCCCTCCACCTGCGTACCCTCCAGCGCCATCTGGCGCAGGCGGATGTAGTAGATGGTCTTGATGCCCTTCTTCCAGGCATAGATCTGCGCCTTGTTGATATCGCGCGTCGTCGCCGTGTCGCGGAAGAACAGTGTCAGCGACAGGCCCTGATCGACATGCTGGGTAGCAGCCGCATAGGTGTCGATGATCTTCTCCGGCCCGATCTCATAGGCGTCCTGGTAATAGTCGAGATTGTCGTTGGTCATGAAGGCGGCGGGATAGTAGACGCGGCCGATCTTGCCTTCCTTGCGGATCTCGATCTTGGAGACGATCGGATGGATCGATGACGTCGAGTGATTGATGTAGGAGATCGACCCCGTCGGCGGCACCGCCTGCAGGTTCTGGTTATAGAGCCCGCCCTCCATGACGGCCTTCTTCAGTGCCAGCCAATCTTCCTGGGTGGGAATTTCGATACCGGCATTGCTGAACAGGTCGGCAACCGTCTGCGTAGCCGGTTTCCACTCGGTTTCGGTATACTTGTCGAAATATTCGCCCGAGGCGTATTTCGAATTCTCGAAGCCCTTGAAGCTCTGACCGCGCTCGACGGCGAGACGGTTCGAGGCGCGGATGGCGTGATAGGTCACCGTGTAGAAGTAGATGTTGGTGAAATCGACGCCCTCTTCGGAGCCGTACTGGATCCGCTCGCGGGCCAGATAGCCGTGCAGGTTCATCTGACCGAGGCCGATCGCGTGGCTCTCGTCGTTGCCCTTCTCGATCGAAGGGACCGAAGAGATGTGGCTCATGTCGGAAACTGCCGTCAGCGCCCGGATCGATGTTTCGATCGTCTTGCCGAAATCGGATGAGTCCATGGCGGCAGCGATATTCAGCGAGCCGAGATTGCAGGAAATGTCCTTGCCCATCACCTTGTAGGACAGGTCGTCGTTATACTCGCTGGCTTCGCTGACCTGCAGGATCTCGGAGCACAGATTGCTCATGGTGATGCGTCCGGCGATCGGGTTCGCCTTATTCACCGTGTCCTCGAACATGATGTAGGGATAGCCGCTTTCGAACTGGATCTCGGCGACGATCTGGAAGAAATCGCGGGCCTTGATCTTCTTCTTCTTGATGCGGCTGTCGGCCACCATCTCGCGGTATTTTTCGGTCACCGAGATCTCGGTGAACGGCACGCCGTAGACGCGTTCCACGTCATAGGGCGAGAACAGGTACATGTCCTCGTTGTTCTTGGCGAGCTCGAAGGTGATGTCAGGAATGACGACACCCAGCGACAGCGTCTTGATGCGGATCTTCTCATCGGCATTTTCGCGTTTGGTATCGAGGAAGCGCATGATGTCGGGGTGGTGAGCGTTGAGATAGACGGCACCGGCCCCCTGGCGCGCGCCGAGCTGGTTGGCATAGGAGAAGGCATCCTCGAGCAGCTTCATCACCGGGATGATGCCCGACGACTGGTTCTCGATATGCTTGATCGGCGCGCCCATTTCGCGAATGTTGGTCAGCGACAGTGCCACGCCACCGCCCCGCTTTGACAACTGCAGCGCCGAATTGATCGAGCGGCCGATCGATTCCATATTGTCTTCAACGCGCATCAGGAAGCAGGAGACCAGCTCGCCGCGCTGCTTCTTGCCGGCATTGAGGAAGGTCGGCGTCGCCGGCTGGAAGCGGCCGGAGATGATCTCATCGACCATGTCGCGCGCTAAGGCCTCGTTGCCCTGCGCCAAGGCAAGTGCCACCATGCAGATGCGGTCTTCGTAGCGCTCCAGATAGCGCTTTCCGTCAAAGGTCTTCAGCGTGTAGCTGGTGTAGTATTTGAAGGCGCCGAGGAAGGTCGGGAACCGGAATTTCTTGTCATAGGCGTGATCGAAGAGATCGCGCACGAAATTGAACGAATACTGATCCAGCACCTCCTGCTCGTAATAGCCCTCAGTCACGAGGTAATCGAGCTTCTCCCGGAGATTATGGAAGAACACGGTGTTCTGGTTGACGTGCTGCAGGAAATACTGCTTCGCCGCCTGCCGGTCCTTGTCCAGCTGGATCTTGCCGTCCTCGTCATAGAGGTTCAGCATCGCGTTCAGCGCGTGGTAATCCAGCCCTGTTTCCGCGGCCTGCGCCTTTACAGGGCGCTCGAGAACTGCCGTGTCCAAAATCGTTCCAATCCGTGTTTGACGTTGGCAACATCATCAGCCGTACCCAAGAGTTCGAACCTGTAGAGGTACGGCACCTGGCATTTCTTCGCGATGATGTCGCCGGCGAGCCCGAAGGTCTCGCCGAAGTTGCTGTTGCCCGCGGCAATCACGCCGCGGAGGTTCGAACGGTTTGCCGCATCGTTCAGGAAACGGATCACCTGCTTGGGCACGGCTCCCTTGCCGCCCTCGCCGCTATAAGTCGGGAGGATCAACACGTAGGGCGAGACAGCTTCGAGCGTCGCGCCAGTGATGGGGATGCGCCGGGCGGGAAGGCCAAGCTTTTCGACGAAGCGATGGGTGTTTTCCGACCGGCTGGAAAAATAGACGATCTCGCCCATCGCAGCCGCCGCTCAGGCGAGCGCGCTGATCATGTCGGGGCGGAAGCCAGCCCAATGCTGCTCGCCGGCGATGACGACGGGAACCTGGCGGTAGCCGAGACCCTGCACCAGATCATAAGCGGCGCTATCGGTGGAAACGTCGATGATCGTGTAGTCGATGCCCTGGCGATCGAGCGCGCGGGTGGTTGCGGTGCATTGAACGCAGGCGGGCTTGCTGTAGACGGTGATGCTCATGGGAAAACCTCGTGACTAGAAGGCATGGGATATCGTTCGGACATCCGCCGATGTCCGCGCTTGGGAAGATCGAAAAGGAAGACAGCCGTTGCCGGTTGCCGGGCGTCAGCAGCCCGTCATTCGCGCCGGTATGATCTGAAACTCAAAGACATAAGACTTCACCCCGAAGTGGCTCATGCGGGACACACCGGAGGAAGCGAAGAGCGGCATCATGCCCACATCTCATCGCTCGCCAGCCGGACACCCCGCCCGTGGACGTTTTCGCTCAAGGCAGGTCTCCTGGCTTGCGGATCATCACATTCATCCCGGTCTTCCCAGGTCTTCATGACCCAGTGACCCGAAATGGGACAGATGCTCGCCGCTTACAGTTGCGGGGGCAGCTCCGGCATTGCTCCACCTTGCGGCAGATCTCACCGAATTCCCGTCTTAGCCCGCGATTCTTGCGAATCGAGGGAACCTCGAACACTAGATATAGTACGCGAGTCTATTTGTACGTCAATGGATGGTTCATGTTTCGGGTGCCGCAAGCCGAAAAAATGAATGTGATGTGGATAACGGAAGATTAATGCGGATTGGCTGTGGAAAAGAGAAGCCGGCAAAAGCCGGCTCCTCGAATACGATGACGATCAGGCCGTTGCCGTGGCAACGCGTTCGCGCAAAGACCGCGCCGCCGCCACCATATTGACTAGCGCCGGCTTCACTTCCTCCCATTTGCGGGTCTTCAAGCCGCAATCCGGATTGATCCAGAGCTGCGAATCGCCAAGCCGCTCGCGCGCCAAAAGAAGCAGACCGGTCATATCGGCAATATCGGGAACGCGCGGCGAGTGGATGTCGTAGACACCCGGGCCGATCTCGTTCGGATAGTCGAAGCTGCGGAATGCCTCCAGCAGCTCCATCTTCGAACGCGATGTCTCGATCGAGATCACGTCCGCATCCATGGCGGCGATCGCATCGATGATGTCGTTAAACTCCGAATAGCACATATGCGTGTGGATCTGTGTCGCGTTGCCGACACCGGTCGAGCACAGGCGGAAGCTTTCGACGGCCCAGTCGAGATAGGTCTTCCACTGCGAGCGCCGCAGCGGCAAGCCTTCCCGAAGTGCTGCCTCGTCGATCTGGATCATCCTGGCACCCGCCTTTTCGAGATCACCGACCTCGTCGCGAATCGCCAGCGCGATCTGCCGGCATGATTCGCTTCGGGCGATATCGTCGCGCACGAAGGACCAATTGAGGATCGTCACCGGTCCAGTCAGCATACCCTTGACCGGCCGGTCCGTCAGAGACTGGGCATATTGCCACCAGCCAGTCGTCATCGGCTTCGGCCGCGCGATATCGCCGAAGATGATCGGCGGACGGACATAGCGCGAGCCATAGCTCTGTACCCACGCATGCTGCGTGAAGGCAAAGCCCGACAGCTGCTCGCCAAAATACTGCACCATGTCGTTGCGCTCGAACTCGCCATGGACGAGCACATCAAGGCCGATTTCCTCCTGCCAGCGGATGGCTGCTTCGGTCTCTTTGCGCAGGAAAGCCTCATAGTCCGCATTGCTGAGCGTTCCCTTCGCATGTGCCGAACGCGCCTTGCGGACTTCAGACGTCTGCGGGAAGGACCCGATCGTCGTCGTTGGGAACAGCGGCAAGCGGATATCCGTCTGCTGGATCGCCTTGCGCTCGGCGAAGCCGGCCTTGCGGCGCTTCATGGTCTCGTCGATCGCTGCAATCCGCTGCCTGACCGCGGGATCATTGACCTTCGGCGATGCCGCGCGGGCGGCCGCGGCCCTCGAAGAGCTGCCGATGGCATCCGTCACGCAATCGCGCCCCTGCGAAAGTGCCTGGCCGAGGACCGCCAGCTCATCCAGCTTCTGCGTGGCAAAAGCCAGCCATCCCCTGACCTCGGCATCAACAGCGGTTTCGAGAGCAAGATCGATCGGCACATGCAGAAGCGAGCAAGATGGCGCGATTTCGATTGGACGCGTTTTGGAAAGCGCCTCGACCCGATCCAGCAGTTTCTCAAGATCAGCGCGCCAGATGTTGCGGCCATCGATGACGCCGAGAGATAATACCCGGTCATCAGGCACCGCCGATACGACCGCATCAAGCTGCTCGGGCGCGCGCACCAGATCGACGTGCAGACCGGCAACCGGCAGCGCCGCTGCTGTCTTGAGATTGTCGCCCAATGCCCCGAAATAGCTGGCGATCATGATCTTCAGGTTCGGAACCAGCTGGTGAAGCGCGCTGTAGGCCGTGGTCAGCGCGTACCGCTCAGCGTCTGCGAGATCGAGCACCAGGGCTGGCTCGTCGATCTGCACCCAATCGGCGCCCGCAGTGCTGAGCTCCGCGAGGATGCCCGCATAGACAGGCAGCAACCGGTCGAGCAGTTCGATCGGATCGAAGCCTGGCTGCGTCGCCTTGCCGAGCTTCAGGAACGTCACCGGGCCGAGAATGACCGGGCGCGTGTGGATGCCGAGCGCCTTTGCCTCCCGGAACATCTGCAGCGGTTTGTTTTCGGTCAGCGCGAAGCGCTGGTCGCGGGTGAATTC
Source organism: Hyphomicrobiales bacterium (assembly GCA_900465675.1). Lineage (GTDB taxonomy): Bacteria > Pseudomonadota > Alphaproteobacteria > Rhizobiales > Rhizobiaceae > Rhizobium. Next base: position 305,804 of record UBJR01000005.1, read on the forward strand.
CGGCACCATGTAGTGGTAGTTGGTATCGAACCACTTGGTCATTTCGAGCGCCGGAACGCCCTCATGATGATGCGCATGGCCGCAATCGCCGTGCTCAGCGCCCACTGAGCCGCGCGCCATGGCGAAATAGATGTCGAGATCGACGGGACCGCCCTTCCAGCCATATTCGGCCGGTACGGCGCCGACCATCACCGCCGTGTCGAGCACATGGTCGTAGAGGGAGAAGTCGTTGGACGGAATGATATCGATTCCCTTGGCCTTCTGCAGGGCCCAATGTTCGGCCCGCAATGCCTTGGCGACGTCGAGAAGTGCTGCCCTATCAAACTTTCCGGCCCAATAGCTTTCCAGCGCGAACTTCAGTTCGCGGTGCTTTCCGATACGCGGGAATCCGAGATTTGCAGTCTTGATGCTCATGTTTCCTTACCCCGAGGGTTGTGGGCAAGGCTTGGGATGACGCATCGGCGCGCGGACACAGGCGTGCCGGTCGCAAAAGCGGCACACCGGACACCCCGCCCGTGGACGTTATCGATCGCGGCAGGTCTCCTGGCTTGCGGGTCAACGCTGCCGTCCGTCTTCCCGGGGCGTCTTCCCCAGTGACATGAGTGGACGGCCGCTCGCCGCTTACAGTTGCGGGGGCAGCTCCGGCATTTTCACCGGATTCCCTCTTAGCTCCGGACCAAAGGTCCGCAGAACCACGATGACACGAGCATGTCGCATCGCGGATCTCACGTCAATAGACATAAAGATATGTTTATGTCTTTGTTTCTTGGCTAGCTGTACTCGCCGACTACGACAACAGCATCGAGGACGGCGCGCCGGTCTCCACGGGAGCCTGCAGCTTCTGGGCAGCAAGCACCACTTCGACGCGATTGCGGGCATCGAGCTTCTGCATCAGGATCGTCATGTAGTGCTTGACGGTCTTCTCGCTGATATCGAGCATGCTGGCGATTTCGCGGTTGGTCTTGCCCTGCAACAGGTAGTTGACGATCTGCTGCTCGCGGGCGCTCAGGCGCTTCTGCATCTGCGCCTTGCGGCGCACCTCGGCCGTCTTCATCGACAGGATCACCTTGGTGGCGAAACCCGGCGTGATGAAGGTGCTGCCGTCATGCACGGTCTTGATCGCCTCATACAGATCGCGCGCCGTGCTACCCTTCAGCACATAGCCGCAGACGCCGAGATTGAGGACCTGAATCGCCGTGTCGATATTGGCGGTGGCGGTGAAGACCACGACCTTGGTGCCTTCGTAATTCTTCTGGATCAGCTCGAGTGCTGCCAGCGTATCGCCCGGCATGCTGAGATCGGTGACAAGAACGTCGGGCCGGTGCTCCTCGACGATCTTCAGCGCGTCGATGGCGTTCTGCCCGCGGGCAGTCACCCGAAGACCTTCCTTCGCCGAGTAAAGATTAACGAGTCCATCCAACAATATTGGATGATCATCAACGAATGCGACCGAGATAGACATAATGACGAATAAACCCCCTCGTCTTCTTTCCGATAGCTCTAAAGTAAACAGAGCCAAACATAAAGACGGATTTTAATGCTTGGTTAACTTCATCGGATTTCTGTCTATTCGATCTCTATGCTTTCAGCCAGTTATCAATTCGGATAGTCCGTCACCTTATAGGCCAGTTGCGTCGGCCTGCTGCAGCTCCAGCACCATCTCCAGGATCATGCCGCCCCCCGGCCGCTTGGTGACAGCAAGCTTGCCGCCGAAGCTCTCGATCCTCTGCCGGAGGCCATAGAGCCCCATTCCGCCCTCGCGCGCCGCAAACGGCACGGTCCCGGAAGGCAAACCGTCATCCTCGACCGAAATCGCGATGACGGGCATGTCGATCCGACATCGGACACGCTGGCCGTTGCCACCAGCGTGGCGGTAGGCATTGTTGAGCCCTTCCTGAACGAAGCGGTAGATGCAGGTCTTCAGCGCCGGCGGCAGGTCGGCATTGGTGCCGCTGGAGACAAACGCGACCTTGGTCTTGGTCCGCGCCTCATGCTGCCTGATCGCTTCGGCCACCACGTCCTTTGCCCAGAGATGCAGTATCTCCGGCAAGAGCAGCGATTTGGTGACCGTCCGAGCCTCGATCAGCGCTTCACCCAGTGTCTTGCTGGTCTCGTCGAGGAGCCTTGCGCGCTCATCCTTCTTGGTCAGGTCGCGCAGCTCGTCGAGCTGCAGGATCGCCAGTGTCATCAGCTGTACCGGGCCGTCATGCAGGTCGGCGCCGATGCGGCGGATGAAGGTCTCGTTGAGGTTGGCGAATTCCATGGAGGCCCGGCGCGCCGTGTCCCTCAGCTCCATCAATTCCTTCGAGGCGGACTCTGCCTCCTCGGCGCGGTGGCTCAGAACCTGCCGCTGATGCTCGATCGTCCGGCTGCCGCGCCTGACGATCAGGAACAGCCCGAGCATGACGACGAAGGAGAACAGCGCCACCGTCGTCCAGGTGACCACCCTCAGCCGCGCGAGCTCATCGACAAAACCGCTCGGATCCTCATGGATCTCGGCCACACCGATGATCCGCCCCGAAGCCTGGTCATGCAGCGGGCTGTAGATTTCGAGATATTCGGTATTGATGTTGCGGAACGTATGCTCGTCGGCATGAAGATCCGCATAGACGGCAACAATTTCGCCTTTCAAGGCGCGCTGTAGGCCCTCGGGGAAACTGAAGCGGTGGCCGATCATCTGCTTGGTCCGGGAATAGGCAACAGTCCCGTCGGGCGCCCATATCTCGATATGCGGGAAACGCGCCTGGAGATCCGCATCGCCGAAAAGCGCGTCGAGATGAGCGATGCTGGCGGCCTTAAGGCGCGTCGAGGCGCCCAGTTCCTGCACCTCAGCCTCAGTCAGGCTCTGAACCAGCAAGGCCGTCGTGCCGGCCTTTCCGCTGAGCGCTTTGTCGGCAACCAGCCGCGTCGTAAGATAGCCCGCAGAAACCGTGGCGATCAGAATAACCAAGCTGCTGGCGATCAGGAACTGCGTGGAAAGGGTCCGCTCGGCGCCCCATCGAAGGATACGGTTAAACAGTCGCGGCGCTTCCACGCTTTCATCTACGCCAGCATTTCTGGCGCCTAAGTATTCGTCCGGCAAAACGTCCCCCCAAGGCCGATAGCGCTATCATCCTTGCAATATTACCCAAGGAAATAAAAGACCATTTTTGTACTATAGGCCCGTATGAATTCTATCAGACCAAAGGCCAATTCATCATAGGACCTTACTCCCGGAAGGATAAGGACCGAAGACCTGCTTTTGCCGTGGACGAACATCGAAAACATCGTCCGACCATGCGCCGTTCAAAACCCCGGCAACTTTCCGCAAGATCGCATCATCCCAAGCCAGCCCTGCAAGGCGGGCTTTGAAGACATCAGGGGCAATTCAAACCGCCGGGCTCGCAGCGCGATCCGGCGGACAGGACAAGTTTGCGAAAAACCAGGCGCCAGGACAGCGCGCCGACGGAGGGGAAAATGGTTACGCTTGTAAGACACGATCTCGAGTTCATCCTGAAGCAGATCGCCATCGCCGAACAGCATGCGGCCGGTGGTGACCTTGCCGCGCTCGTCGCCGAAGCCGGCGAAGCAGCCGGCGCGACCGGCACCGGTGCACCGCAGGCGCATCTCCTGCCCTACGGCCTCCGAACCGTCGACGGCAGCTACAACAACCTGCTCGATGGCAATGAAACCTGGGGCGCAGCCGACCAGCCGTTCACGCCGCTGGTGCAGCCGAACTACGTCAACGAAAATGACGACTCGCTGGCATTCGGCCCGGGAACGGTTCTCACGAACGGTAACTATGCGCCGGGTACCCCCAGCGCCGTCGGCCCGGGCACCGTCGTCGACGCCGATCCACGCATCATCTCCAATCTGATTGTCGATCAGACCAGCAACAACCCGGCAGCCATCATGGTCTACCAGGCCATGATCGACGAGGGCAAGACAGCGACGCGCGTACCGATGCAGGACGCCAATGGCGCGCCCATCGTCCATGCAACCAATGTCGTCGGCCCCGATGGCACCGTTCTCGCCGCCGCGGGCAGTCCCGTCTACGTCTACACTTTCGAGAACGTCTCGCCCGATATCGGCGACTCCGCGCCTTACAACTCGATGTTCACGCTGTTCGGCCAGTTCTTCGACCATGGCCTCGACCTCGTGGCCAAGGGCGGTGCCGGAACGGTCTATATTCCGCTGTCACCGGATGACCCACTCTACAATCCGGCAACGCCGCACACCAATTTCATGGTCCTGACCCGCGCCAGCCGCGATGCCGATGGCGAAGTGGCTGCCAACACCACGACGCCGTGGGTCGACCAGAACCAGACATATACCTCGCATGCATCGCATCAGGTCTTCCTGCGCGAATATGTCATGCATGAGGGCAAGCCTGTCGCGACCGGCCATCTGCTTGACGGCGCGCGCGGCCTGCCGACCTGGGCCGACATCAAGGAACAGGCTCGCGAGATGCTCGGCATCGACCTGACCGACGCCGATGTCACCAACATTCCGCTGCTGCGCACCGATCCCTATGGCCGCTTCATCCCCGATGCCAACGGCTTCGCGCAGGTCATCACCGGCATCGGCGCCGACGGCATTCCGAACACCGCCGACGACATCGTTGTCTCAGGCACGCCGGGCGCTCCTGTCAGCACCGCTGGAGCCGTCCGAATCGGCCACGCCTTCCTCGATGACATCGCCCATGCCGCAGTACCGGTCATCGCCGGTGGCGTACTGCAGGCCGACAGTGACGACGCCGTAGGCTATTCCGGCGGCTTCAACACCCGCGGTCAGCAGACTGCCTACGATGATGAGTTGCTCGACGCGCACTACATCACCGGCGACGGCCGCGGTAACGAGAATATCGGCCTGACGTCGATCCACCACATCTTCCACTCGGAGCACAACAGCGTCGTCGAGCAGACCAAGCAGGTCGTCCTCGACAGCGCCGACCTGGTCTTTATCAACCAGTGGCTGCTTGAGCCGATTACCACGCTGCCGACAACCGAGGCAGAACTTGAGGGACTCGTCTGGAACGGCGAGCGTCTGTTCCAGGCCGGCCGCTTCACCACCGAAATGCAGTATCAGCACCTCGTCTTCGAGGAATTCGGCCGCAAGATGCAGCCGGATATCGATGCCTTCGTCTTCGAGCCATCGACCGACATCAATCCGGCGATCTTCGCCGAGTTCGCCCACGCGGTCTACCGCTTCGGCCACTCGATGCTGAACCAGGATATCGACCGTCTCGTGGAAAATGCCGACGGTACTTTCAGCTTCGATAACATCACATTGTTCGACGGCTTCCTGAACCCGCTGGAACTCGGCGCGGTCGATGCCAACGGTAATGTGCTCGTCAATCACGACCAGGCAGCCGGTGCCATCATCCGCGGCATGTCCCGACAGGGCGGCAACGAAATCGACGAATTCGTCACCGACGTTTTGCGCAACCAGCTTGTCGGCATCCCGCTCGATCTTGCAGCGCTCAATATCGCCCGTGGCCGCGACGTCGGCCTGCCGACGCTGAACGAGGCACGTGCCCAGTTCTACCAGGCAGCCGGTCAGGACACGCAGCTGAAGCCCTATGTCAGCTGGACCGATTTCGCGCTGAACCTGCAGAACACCGCGTCGATCGTCAACTTCATCGCTGCCTACGGCACGCACTCCTCGATCACCAGCGCGGCGACCCTCGACGCCAAGCGCGCTGCGGCCGCCTCGATCGTGCTCGGCACGGCCGGTGCACCTGCCGACCGCCTGGAATTCCTGAATTCGACCGGCGCCTGGGCGACGGCTGAGACGGGTCTCAACGACATCGATCTGTGGATCGGCGGCCTTGCCGAGAAGAAGATGGATTTCGGCGGCATGCTCGGCTCCACCTTCTCCTTCGTCTTCGAATTGCAGATGGAGAACCTGCAGGAATCGGACCGCTTCTATTATCTCTCCCGCGTCCAGGGTCTGAACCTTCTCAACGAGCTGGAAAACAACTCGCTGAGCAAGATCATCATGCGCAATACCGATCTGGGCGAAGGTTCGACGGCGCTGCCGGGCGACATCTTCTCGACGCCTGACCATACGCTTGAGATGGACATCTCGAAGCAGGTCGGCGCCGATCCGATCTTCACCGATGCGATCCTGCAGGCGCTGACGCCGCTGGTCGTGCGCCGCGACACCGATGGTGACGGCGACCTCGACTACATGGCCTATCACGGCGGCGACCACGTCGTCATGGGCGGCACCGAGGACGACGATACGATCATCGCCGGCGAAGGCGATGACACGATCTGGGGCTATGGCGGCAACGACACGCTTGAAGCCGGCTACGGCGTCGACCACGTCCACGGTGGCGAGGGTGACGACATCATCACCAATGCCGGCACGGATATCGGCGCGGCCGACTTCCTGCATGGCGAAGGCGGCAACGACGTCATCCATGGCGGCAGCGGCCTGGCGCTGATCTTCGGCAATGTCGGCAAGGACTTCATCATCGCAGGCCCTGACGGCAAGCACGTGCTCGGCGGCCTCGGCGACGACTTCATCCGCGGCGGCGACGGCGGCGACTTCCTGATGGGCAACGAGGGCAACGACTGGATCGAAGGCGGCGGACGTTTCGACACACTGTCGGGCGAAAACTCCGAGCTGTTCTTCAATTCCTCGATCATCGGCCATGACGTTCTGAACGGCGATGGCAGCGACACCGATTACGACGCCGAATCCGGCGACGACATCATGTTCCAGGGCGATGGCATCCAGCGCAGCAACGGCATGGCTGGTTTCGACTGGGCAATCCACAAGGGCGACAATACCGCAGCCAATTCCGATCTCGGCATCCCGCTCTTCGCCACCCAGGAAGCCTTCATCCTGCGCGACCGCTTCGATCTTGTCGAAGGTCTCTCCGGCTGGGTCCATGACGATATCCTGACCGGACGCGTCGCCCCGACCAATGCCCGGGCCGAGCTGCAAAATACCGCAGCCATTCCGGGTACCGGCAGCCCGCTCGAAAGCTATTCGAACGCGCTGCTCGAAAAGAACCTCAGCCTGATCGCCGGTCTCTCGCAGCTCGTCGCCCACCGTGCCCGTACCTCTGTCACGGTCAACGGCGTCACCGAAACAATCGTCATGGATACCGCTGACGCTTCCGACATCCTGCTCGGCGGCGGCGGTGATGACATCATCACCGGCCTCGCCGGGGACGACATCATCGACGGCGACCGCTGGCTGAACGTCCGGATCCGCATCAACGACCTCAACGGCAATGAGATCGGCTCGTCCGACGGCCTGTCGAAGGGCGTCTTTGCGCCCAGCGGCGCCGCAATGTTCAACGGCCGCACACTCAGCGACCTGATGTTCGACCGCACGCTGAACCCGAGCCAGCTCGAAATCGTCCGCGAGATCATCGACGGCGAGGTAGAGGGCGATATCGATACGGCCGTCTATACCGACGTCCGCGCCAACTATACGATCACGCAGAATGCGGATGGCAGCATCACCGTCGCTCATACCGGCTTCGACGAAGACGGGGGGCCCGACGGAGATGAGGAAACGGTTGCCAATCCGGTTTCCGACGGCACCGACCGCCTGTTCAACATCGAGCGGCTGCGTTTTGCGGACGGCGAATATGCGCTGAGCCCGCCGCAGCTCCAGCTCTACACGCTCGATCGTGGCCAATACCGCGACGACTTCAGCCCGTCCAACTACACGGGTACCGATGGCACCACGCCCTGGACGACACCTTGGACGGAGTCTAGCGACAACAACAGCGCCACCAGCGGCGATGTTCTCGTCACCGGCGGCACGTTGCGCTTCGACGATAACGGCAATGGCGCCAGCGTGCAGCGCGCCGCCAACCTTGCAGGCGCGACGACGGCCCGTCTCACCTACGATGTGAACGAAAGCGGACTCGATCAGGGCGATACCGTGACCGTCTGGTTTGCGGCCAATGGCGTCAATTTCATCCAGATCGACACTATCAACTTTGCAACAAACGTTGCAGAACGGAGCATCGATCTGACCGGTCCTTTTACCGCCGGGGCCATTGTTCGCTTCACATCCACCGCACTCGGCAATAATGACATCGTCGATATCGACAATGTCACGATCGACTTCACCCGCCCTGCGGCGGCGCCATCGATCAACTATGCGACGACCTTCGTCGAGAATGGCGATCCGGTTGCGATCGCCTCCGGTCCTGCGATTACCGATGAGGATGGCCAGATCGTCTCCGCACGGATCGTTCTGACCAATGCCCAGAACGGTGACCAGCTAAATGTAGGCGCTCTTCCTGCAGGCATCACCGCCCAGACCGACACTTTGGTTGCCGGCCAGATCGCCATCACACTGACGGGGACTGCCACGCTTGCCGCCTACCAGGCCGCAATCCAGGCGATCACCTTCGGCAACAGCTCGGACCAGCCGGGAACGGTGGCACGCGTCATCACCGTCACCGTCAACGACGGCCTGATGAACAGCAATCCGTCGACCGCAACGATCGCGGTTACGGCCGTCAACGATGCACCTGTCGCCGGTGACGATAGCGTCATCACCAATGTAGAGACTGGCAGCTTCGTCATTCCCGAATGGGCACTGCTCGCCAATGACACGGATGTCGACAGCCTTCTCAATATCACCGGCGCAACCGAGAACCAGACCAACTTCGCGGTCGCAGTGAACCCCGCAGGCGACGTCACGGTCACGCACTCGACCACACAGCAGCGCAACTTCACCTACACGGTGAGCGACGGTGCTGCGACCGATACGGCGACCGTTACCGTCACCCGCGACACCAACGACGTCAGCGGCACGGCAGGCAACAACATCCTGATCGGCGACAACTCCGGTGATACGTTCGACGGCGGCACCGGCAACGACATCATCCTCGCCGGTGGCGGCAACGACACCATCGTCTGGAACGCCAATAACACAGGCGCAACGGATGGACGCGACATCGTCGATGGCGGGGCCGGCACCGACACATTCGACCTCAATGGCCGCACCGGCCAGGGCGGCAACGAAACCTTCCGCATCTATACGCGGCAGGCAGCCGAGCTTGCCGGCATCACCGGCCTGATGGCGACGACGGAAATCGTCATCACCCGCAACGGTACCGACAATGCCTCGGTGATCGCTGAACTCGACAATATCGAGGAGATAACCGTCGGCAACATCACGCTGGATGACGGCACGCCGACTGGCGGGACAACGGGTGGCGACACCATCACCGTCATCGGCGACTTCTCGCAGACCAGCCTGGCGCTGAACACGATCACCATCGACGGCACTAATGGCGACGACGTCATCGACATCTCGGCGCTGCAATCGGCACACCGCATCGTCTTCCGCTCGAATGGCGGTCACGACACGATCGTCGGCACGCTGCGCCCGCAGGATGTCATCGAACTTCCTGAGGGACTGACTGCGGCCGATTTCGAAACGACTGTCGATGACGAGGGACGCACGGTCATGACCCGTGACGGCAGCTCGATCACCTTCGTCGGCCCCAATGGTTCCGAGCCGCCGGTTGGTCCCGGCGACGACGACCACGAGGAGGAGGAAGAAGAGCAGGAAGGCAGCGGCAGCTGCGACGATGATGACGACGACGGCGAACAGCCGTCCGGCGGCGAAGGCCCGGCTCCGGCCACGCCCCGCACGCTTGTTGGCACCGGTGCCGGCGAGGCCCTTTTGGGTGCAGCCGCAGCCGACATCATCCTGGCAGGCGATGGCAACGACATCCTCGTCGGTGAAGCCGGCAGCGATATCCTGCGCGGTGAAGGCGGCCACGACCTGATCACCGGCGGCGCAGGCGCCGATGTGATGTCGGGCGGTGATGGCGATGACGAAGTGCACGGCGGCGCCGATGCCGACCATATCTTCGGCGACGCAGGGGCAGACCGGCTCTATGGCGACGATGGCAACGACGTCATCGAAGGCGGGGCGGGCGACGACCAGGTCTGGGCGGGCGCCGGCAACGACCTCATCCTCGCCAAGCTCAACGACGGCTCCGACACCTACTGGGGTGGAGATGGCAACGACACGCTGGACTATGCAGCGGCCACCACCAACCTCACCGTCGATCTCGGCAACGGCTTCATGGGCAGAGGCAGTGTCGCCGGGTCGAGCACAGGAACCGATACCGTCTACGGCTTCGAAAACTTCATCGGTGGGTCCGGCCACGACACGATCACCGCGTCGCTCGCCGTCAACATCATCGATGGCGGGGCTGGCGAAGACGTCTTCCGCTTCACCTCGGCGGCAGCGGCCAACGGCGACAAGATCTATGGCTTCCAGCCGGGAGACAAGATCGACTTCTCGGCCATCGACGCCAACACGTCTGTCGCCGGTGTCCAGGGCTTCGCGCTGAAAGCGGGCTCGATTACCGCCGCCGGCCAGATCGCCGTCAGCCACGAAACCATCGATGGCGAGGCCTTCACGGTGCTGCGCGGCAACGTCAACGCCGATCCGGAAGAAGACTTCGAACTGATGATCGCGGGCACCCACAATTTGAAGGCATCGGACTTCAACGGTGTCTCCTGATCGATGGCTCTGCCCCATGGCCGCTGACGGCCATGGGGCATGCCGAATGAATTGCCGGAGGGGAAAATCATGGCAACGAAGAAGAAAGAGCCGCAGTACAAGATCGACAAGGCGCGCGGCGTCCTGACCTATCTGTTCGGCCTGTCCGGGCTCATCAACATCCTGGCGCTCACCGGCGCCTTCTACATGCTGCAGATCTACGACCGGGCGCTCGCCAGCGGCAGCATCTCGACGCTGATCGCGCTCTCGGTTCTGGCAATCGGCCTTTACCTCTTCCAAGGCGTCTTCGACATCCTGCGCTCGCAGATCCTCGTGCGTCTCGGCGCCAAGATGGACACAACGCTGGCGCCGCTAACCCACCAGGTTGTCGTCGAAATGCCACGCTACGGCTACTCGACGGCAGAGGCGGCCGAGCGTGGCCGCGACGTCGATACGCTGCGCAGCTTCCTCGGTGGCCAGGGCCCGATCGCGCTTTTCGACCTGCCCTGGATCCCGATCTATCTCGTCTTCGTCTGGCTGCTGCATCCGGTGCTTGGCATGCTGACGCTGGGCGGCGCAGCAGTCCTCGCCTGTCTGACGATCCTCGCCGAAGTGCTGACGCGGCGTCACGCCCATACGATGATCAAGGCCGCCGTCACCCGCAACGCCGTGCTCGATTCCAACACCCGCAACAGCGAAGTCCTGCATGCCATGGGCATGACTCAGCGCGCCGTTGATCGCTTCGAGCGGGCCAATCGCTATCACCTCGAGCACCAGACAAAGACCTCCGATATCGGCGGCACGCTGTCGGGTCTCTCCAAGGTGCTGCGCATGATGCTGCAGTCGGCTATCCTCGGTCTCGGCGCCTATCTGGCGATCGGCGGCGAACTCTCGGCCGGCGCCATCGTCGCTGCCTCGATCGTCACCAGCCGCGCGCTCGCCCCCGTCGATCTGGCGATCGCGCAGTGGAAGAGCGTCGTCTCGGCACGCCGCAGTTACAACCGCATCCAGGAAACGCTGGCTGTCCTGAACGGGAAGGAAGAGTTCATCCCGCTTCCCGAACCAAAGGAAAGCCTGAGGATCGAGGGGCTGACAACCGTTGCGCCCAGCACCGGCGCTGTGCTGCTCAGCGAGGTCGGTTTCGAACTGAAGGCCGGCCAGGCACTCGGCCTCATCGGCCCGAGCGGCGGCGGCAAGACGACATTGGTCAGGAGCCTGCTCGGCATCTGGCCGGCGCTGCGCGGTTCGGTGCGCATCGATGGCGCCGATCTCGGCCAGTGGAATGCCGATTTCTTCCGCGATCACGTCGGCTACCTGCCGCAGGACGTTGCACTGATGGACGGCACGATCTCCGATAACATCTGCCGCTTTGCCGAGGAGCCGGATCCACGCAAGATCATTCTCGCGGCCAAGGCGGCCGGCATCCACGACATGATCGTCCACCTGCGCGAAGGCTACCAGACCGAACTCGGCCCGAACGGGACTGCACTTTCGGCCGGTCAGCGGCAGCGTGTGGCGCTGGCCCGCGCGCTCTATGGCGACCCCTTCCTGGTGGTACTCGACGAGCCGAATTCCAATCTCGACGCCGAGGGTGAAGAAGCCCTGACGACGGCCATTCTCTCGGTCCGGCGCCGCGGCGGCATCGTCGTCATCATCGCCCACCGCCCCAGCGCTCTGCAGGCCGTCGACATGGTCGGGCTGATGCAGGGCGGAAAGCTCACCTCCTTCGGCCCCAAGGAAACGCTGCTGCAGACCAAGGCCAAGCCGCTCGCCGTCGAGAAGTCGTTCGGCGACAGCCGATCGCCGCGCTCGACGGCCGCGGAATAAGGGAGCGCGCTGTCATGGAGGAGAAGCTCACCCTTGGCCTGCCGGATGCGCAGGCAGCGATCGCGCCGATCAACAAGTACCGCGAGAAGGAAGAGAGCAAGAGCGGACCGCGCAAGTTCTTCATGCCGCTGACGGCCTTCTCGGCGCTGGCGATGATGTTTGCAAAGACCGAGCCCGGCGCACGCAACCAGCAGCCCGAGGCCAAGGAGCAGGAGCCGGAACAACCCTCCAACGACGATTACGGGATCATCGAGGACGTCACCGCCTTTCTCCAGACGCTCGCGAGCGAGGCCGCCGCTCCGGAAGCAGGTGAACAGCAGCCTGCCGTCCGGCTGAGTTTCCGCACCAGCACGTTCTACGTCACGGACATGCCGCCGCGTCTTGAGCGCACCGTCCTGAGCGGCACGGCCAACGACAATCTGCGCAGCATCATCGACGCCGGCGAAGGCTTCGAGTTTCCAGCGCTGCGCCCGCCCGTTCACCTCGACCTGCCGTCCCGCGCAACGCGCAGCACTTCCGCCAGCGGCGCGCCCTCCAGTGGCAATCGCAATCCCGATGACCAGGACGACCCGGACCCGAACCGGGCGCCGGTCAGCCTCGGACGCTACACATTCTCCAGCGGCTTCGTGAACCTTTCGGCGCTGGTCATGCTCGACGACCTGCTCGCCCATATGTACGACCCGGATGGCGACAAGCTCAGCATCAACGACATCTCGGTATCGAGTGGCCAGATCCGCGCCTACGGGCAGGACATGTGGCTCTATACGCCGCAGCGCGGCTATATCGGTGACGTCACCTTCACCTATGACGTGTCCGATGGTCAGGCCGAAATCCGCACCGGCGCGCTGTTCAACCTGCGCAAGGCGCCGCCCCATGAAATCCAGGGAACGGAAGGCGCCGACACGCTGACCGGGACGCCCGGCGAAGACCTGATATCCGGCCTCGGCGGCAGCGACGTGATCTATGGGCGCGAAGGCGACGACATTATCTCCGGCGACGGCGGCGACGACCTGATCCTCGGCGGCGACGGCGCCGATACGCTCTACGGCGGCGCAGGGAACGACACGCTCTTCGGTGGTGCCGGCAACGACGTTCTCTTCGGCGGCGACGGCGATGATCGTTTGTTCGGCGAGGCAGGCAACGACACGCTGATCGCCGGACACGGCAACGACGCGCTGAGCGGCGGCACCGGCGCGGACCGGCTGTTCGGCGAAGATGGCGATGACAGCCTGCTCGGAGAGGCCGGCGACGACTATCTCGACGGCGGCGATGGCGACGACGCCATGACCGGCGGCAGCGGCAACGACGTCGTTATCGCCGGCAAGGGTAACGACACGATCAAGGCCGGGCTCGCGGGCGAGGAAGCGCGAATGGCAGTGGCCACGGCGCATGATGGAAATGACAGCTATTCCGGTGGCGAGGGCATCGACACCTATGACATGAGCAGCGCCCGCAAGTCCGTCGCCGCCGACCTTTCTCTTGGGACCGCCAGCGGCGAAGAGATCGGCAGCGACAGGCTCGTCGATATCGAAAATCTCACCGGCGGCGCGGGCGACGATACGCTCACCGGCAGCGATGCCGCCAATATCCTGGCCGGTGCCGACGGCGACGACACCCTTTGCGGCAAGGATGGCGACGACACGATTTCCGGCGGAAACGGCGACGACACCTTCGTCGTGCTTGCCCGGAGCGGCGATCGCGATGATGACGACGACGGGGATGATCACTATTCCGGAGACGATGGCTTCGATACGCTCGATCTCGCTGCGCTGGTCCAGGAGGTCATCGCCGATCTCGAAGCGCAGCTGGCCGAGGGTCAGGAGATCGGCCGCGATACGATCGAAGGCTTCGAGGCCGTGATCGGCGGCGCCGGTGACGATCGCCTTTCCGGCAATTCGGCGGCCAATATTCTGGTCGGCGGCAACGGCAACGACCGCCTCTCCGGCCGCGCCGGCGATGATGTGCTGACCGGTGGAGATGGCAATGACATCGTCTCCGGCGATAGTGGCGATGATATCGTTCTCGTTGCCGTCCACGCCGCCGATGACGGCCGCAACGGACGGAGCGACGGCGACGACAGCTATCAGGGCGGTGACGGCTTCGACACCTACAGTGCTGCCGGGGCCGTGCATGCCGTCATCATTGACCTAGATCAGGGCACTGCCACCGGCATCGATATCGGCAACGACACATTGGCAGGCTTCGAGGCCGCGATCGGCGGCAGCGGCGCGGACTTCATCATCGCCGGAGATGGCCTCAACTTCCTGGCCGGTGGCGCCGGAGACGACGTCTTCGTCTTCCGTTCGCTGGCATCGATCGCCAACGATGGCGACGGCCGTGACCAGATCCGCGACTTCGCCGTCGGCGACCGGATCGATTTTTCCGGGATTGCCGCCAGCATCGGCGGACTGGTGTTCGGAGCGCCCGATACAGACGGCCCGCAGCAGCCGATGAACCGGATCATGCTCTATCACGAGAGCTTCGAGGACGGCGACCGGACCATCGTCAAGGCGATCATCGACTTCGAGCGCGACGAGGATTTCGAGATCCTTCTCTACGGCCGCCACGAACTGACCGAACAGGACTTCATCCTGGCGGCACGCGATACCGGCGCGGATGGCACCGCTCCGCATCAAGCCTGATCACAATCAAAGAAAAGCTAGGGGAAAGCACATGCAGCCGGCAAAGAAAGAAACACAAAAGCAGTTCGGCATTTCGGGCCGCATCTATCTCTCGGCGTTTCTCGCCGGGGCGCTGGTCTTCGGCATTGGCGGCTGGGCCGCACAGGCGAAGCTCTCGGGTGCCGTCATCGCGCAGGGGCAGGTTGCCGTTTCGCAACAGGTCAAGGTCATCCAGCACCGCGATGGCGGCATCGTTTCGGAAATCCTGGTGCGCAACGGCGACGCCGTCCGCAAGGGTTCCGTACTTTTCCGCCTCGACGAAACTCAAACCCGTGTCGAACTGACGATCGTCCGCAGCCAGCTGCAGCAACTGCAGGCGATGATGGCGCGACTTTCCGCCGAACGCGACGGGGCCGAAACCGTCAGCTTCGCAGGGCTCGACGTCCCTGTCGCGCTCGCCAGGAGCGAGACCAAGCTGTTTACCGAAAACCTCGGCATGCTCGCCAATCAGAAGGAACAGCTGCGCCTGCAGGCCGCGCAGCTGCAGCAGCAGGTGGAGGGCTATCGCGCCCAGCAGCAGTCGAACGACGAAGAAAAGGCAATCATCGATCTGGAACTGCAAAAGACCAACCAACTGCTGGCAAGAGGCCTGATTCAGATCACCCAGCAGCGCGACGCCGCCCGGCAGAAGGCGCGAATCGAAGGCGCCCGCGGCGAGCTGATCGCCCGCATGGCCGAAACTGAAAACGAGATCAGCGAAGTCAGGATGAAGCTCCTGTCGCTCGATCAGAACCGCCGTAAGGAGGCGCAGACGGAGATCGTCGGGCTGGAGGCCAAGATTGCCGAACTCACGGAACGGGAAGTCGCCGCCGGTGACCGCCTGTCACGGATGGAAGTGCGCGCGCCGGTCGACGGCCTGATCTACGACATGCAGATCCACACGATCGGCGGCATCGTCGGCGCCGGTGCGACGGTGATGTCCGTCGTTCCCGATAGCGAAGAGATGACCGTCGAAATCCAGGTGCCGCCTGCCGACATCGACCGCATCGCCCCCGGCCAGCCGACACGCATGCGCTTTACGGCCTTCAATCAGCGCACGACGCCCGAATTTCACGGCGCCGTTGACGTGGTGGCCGCGGCCACGGCAACCGACCGCACCACCGGGCGGCCGTACTATCTCGCCACCATCAAGCCTTCCGATCTGCTGCAGCTCGGCAACCGCAAGCTCGTTCCCGGCATGCCTGTGGAAGTCTATGTCCAGACCGACGAGCGCAGCGCGCTGTCCTATCTGGCAAAGCCATTCACCGACCAGATGATGCGGGCATTCCGCGAGGACTAGAGCCCGGAAATCCACTGGAAGCCGATGGGACGCGACCTGTTCGCGCACCCGTCGGCTCCAACGCGTTAACCAATCGTTAACCATATTGGACCAGCCTTGGCGGCAGTCGCGGCCTCTTCTTGAGGCGGCATTTGCAAACAGATCGAGGTGGTAAGATGCGGCTCGTCACTCTTCCCGGCAAGATTCTCGCCAAGGCAAATCATACGCTGATCATCATGGGCGACGGCGCGGCGCGCCAGGCCGTCTGCGTGCTCGATGAAGCGCTGAAGGCGGCAAATCCGCAGCGTATTGACGCCGTGCGTCAGCATCTCGGGCTGATCGAGCGGATCGCCAGCGGCAAAACCGACAGAGGCGAAGTCGCCTTCGACGGCCGTGTCTGGATCACGTCGGCCGATCTCACGGTCAATAGCGGCGGACGCCTGCATTGATCCTCAGCGATCGAAGAAATCCTGCCACTGCTTTTCGCCGGCCATGCAATCGCTCTTCGGCGGTGCAGCGGCCTTCTGGATGTCCGGAACCGGGCTGAGGCCGCTGACCTCAAGCACCAGCTTGCGGCGGACAGCGATGCCGAAATCTTCGATCTTGTAGACCGGCAGCACGAAAGCGCCCGGGCCGCCGATGACGCAGTCGGCATAATAATTGTCGAGGCCGCCCGGCGCCCCTGATGGCCTTAGCATCAGCGCCAACCCGTTGATGATGAGCCCCGCCTCCACCGCCTTGTCGCGGGTTGGCGCAACAGGGTTGCCGGCATTGTTTGTGCCGTCGCCCGAAACATCGATCACCTGCCGCATCGCTGTATAGGGGCTCGAAACGATCATCGACGCTCCCTGAGTGATCGCCGTCGATATCGATGTCCGCCTCTGGGTGTTCAGCGGCCGCTGTTCCAGTTTATCGGCAAATGCGATCGCATCGCTTTCGGTCTCGATCAAATGCCAGTCGAGCACGGAGCCCGGCACCACGAAGCCGGCCCATTCGAAATAGCTGATGGCGATGCGCCCCGTCAGTCCGCCTTTGACGGCGTCGATGAATTCCTTGTGCTTGAGCGCCTCGACATAGCCCTCTCGCTGGATGCGCACCTCTTCGAAGTCCATCGACCGGGACGTATCGACGGCCAGCACGAGCTTGACGTCGACCTCGCCGGCGCCTGCCTGTACCGGCATGGCCGCACTTCCGGAGAGCGTCATGAGTATCGCAAGCGTCTCGAACATCGGCAATCCAATCACCGGCTATGGACCCTGCCGAAGGATATAGTCCGAACCGTGCATCCGCCAATGCGGCTTCGAAAGATTGTCGTGTCTCAAAGACGGTCGCTTCTTTGAACACGTTTTGCTTGTGTTAAGCACCCGGATAGATCGCACGGCACAATCCTGGATATAAGCCGTTACAACCGGATGTCTGGCTTTCTGCAAAACATGCGGCAGCTACGCACCAGCCGCAATGGCAACTTCGCGATGATGACCGCGATCGTCCTGCCTGTGCTCATCGGCGCCGCAGGGCTGGCGATCGATCTCGGCAACATCATGCTCTCTCAACGCCAGTTGCAGGAAGCAACCGATTCCGCCGCGCTCGCGGTCTCGACAGCACTTGCCGATGGCAAGGCCGACGAGACTTCCGGAAAGGCTCTGGCGAAAGACTTCGTCGGCGGCCAGATGGCCAATTATGTCAGTTCCACGTCAGCAACCGCGATCAAGAACGCCACCAATGCGACGATCACGACGACAACGAGCGCGACCGGAAAGTCCTTCACCGTTGCAGTGAATTCTTCCGCGACAGTGACGTTGACGCCGCTGATCGCGTTCCTTGCCGGTAGCAGCAAGACGATCGCGGCAGCGAGCAACACAACCAGCGGATCCGGCAGCACCAAAAGCGGTCTGTCGATGGAAGTGCTCGTCGACGAATCCACCTCGATGTCGCAGAACACCACGACGCTGAAAAGCGCAACATGCATCATCCCGATCTTCAATGGCTGCCTGCTTTACGGCCCGCCGGTCTATGTCACAAAGATCGAGGCCCTCAAGCAGGCCGCAACCGCGCTCTTCGATGCCTTCGACAAATCCGATCCTTCTGCAAAATACGTTCGTACAGGCGTGATCTCCTATACTGCAGGCATCAAGGGGAAATCGGCGATGGCCTGGGGAACAACGGATTCGCGGCGCTACGTTTCGAATATCGTGGTCGCTCCGCTCAGCGGAACCGACGCGACCGCGGCCGTGAATACAGCGACCACAACCATCAAGAAGAACATTTATGGCACGGACACTGAAAGTGTCGAACAGAAGAAGAAGGACAATGCCAACTCCGACAGGGTGATCGTTCTGATGACCGACGGTGAAATGACCGGCATGACTGACCAGTGGAGCAAGGCGCTCGACCAGTCGGTGCGCGATGAATGCGCTGCCGCCAAGAGCGCCGGCATCACGATCTACACCGTCGCCTTCATGGCCCCTGCCAACGGCAAAAACCTTCTCAAATATTGCGCATCAACGACGGCGAATTACTATGAGCCGGAAACCATGGATGGACTGGTCGCCGCCTTTTCGTCTATTGCCCAGACCGCCACCAAATCCGTAAGCCGCCTGACCAATTAGCGGTGCAGCTAAAGCCGTCAGACCGCCCGGCGCCTGTCGGATGCGGCGCGCTCCACCCAGTCGGCGATCGTCCTGTTTCGCCCTTTCGATTTGGCGTTGAGCAGGGCCGCATCGGCACGCAGCAGCAAGTCCGCGGATGGCGCATCGCGCGCAGTCGATGCAGCGCCGACCGAGATCGTGACGGCGCCAAGCAGGCGGCCATGATAGGTCACCGGCGTTGCCGCAATCAGCGTCCGCAGTTTTTCCGCCAGATCGAGTGCGCTGTCTTCGGAAGCCCCCGTCAGCAGGATTGCGAACTCCTCGCCGCCGAAGCGATAGACGATACCGGCATCACCGACCGCTTCCGAGAGGATGGCGGAAACCCGGCGCATGACTTCGTCTCCGGCGTCATGGCCGAATTCGTCGTTGAAGCGCTTGAAATGATCGATATCCGCCATGATGGCGATCGCATCACCTGCCCCGTCCCGGGCGATGCGGTTCAGCGCCTCGTCCAGCGAGCGGCGATTCAGAAGCCCGGTCAGGCCATCCCTTATCGCCAGCCCCATCAGCCGGTCGCGCAGCTGGAGATTGGCAACGCCGAGACCGATATTCTCGGCGATCAGTTCGAAATAGAGACGCGCCGCAGCGATAGCCTGGCCGTCGGATGCGCCCTCGAAATAAAGCAGGCCGACGGTATCGCCCTGAGCCGAGAGCGGAACACAGATCCCCATCTCTTCTGCATGGGAAAGATGCTGGCATGGGATATCGCCCGCAGCGGCATCGCTGACATGCGGCCGGCCGCGGCGCAGCGCCCAGCATTCCGCCGAGGTCAGCGCCGGCCCGGCGCGGCGCGGCTCGCGCCAGCTGCCGATCGAGCTCAAGGCGGTGCGGCTATCGTTCATGACATAGAGGTGCCCGGCGAAATTCGGGAAGATCTGCGGCGCAAACAGCGATACGACCTCTGCGAGCTCTTCCTGGCGCTGGCAGGCCTGCAGCCGGTGCATCATCTGCAGGATGAGATCCTTGGTGCGCTGGTCCTCGCGCCGCTCGGCGTCCAGCCGCTCGCGCTCAAGGCCATTGTCGCGGAAGATCTGGATCGCATCATTCATCTCGCCGATCTCGTCCCGCCTGCTATCTGGCAGCACCTCGACGGCATAATCCTGCTTTGCGAGGCGGTTGACGATGCCAGTCATCCGCATCAGCGGCATGGCAACACGGCGTCTGAGGACGAAATAGAGCACACCGAGGAAAACCGCCGCGGTCAGCCCGAGCAGGCTCTTGGCCACCGCGCCCCAGAAATCGCTCCACTCCTTGGCCTCCGCGAGCGCATCGCTGGTGCGGGTCGCAACGAGATCGGTGAACTGGCGAACGCTGGTGAGAAGATCGCCCTGGATGCGCTCGTGCTCCGGCCCGAACAGCGTTTGCCGCGCGCCTTCCTGGTCGCCGCCAGTATAGGCGGCAACGGCACGCTCCTCGAGCGCGTCCAGAGCCTCGCCATCCTGTTCCACTTCCTGGATCAAGGCTGCTTCCCGCGAAGACAGCGCCGCCGACTTGAGAGACTTTATCGCCTGCTCGCGATCCCGCTCGCCCTTTTCATCGCCCCTGAAAGCCTGAAGATGGCGGTCTTCGCCCCGCATGACGAACAGGCGTGCATCCTCGCTCGTCTGCTCGGCTGCCATCGCCAGTTGCTCGGACAACTCGTTGAAAACCTGGCTTTCGACTACGGCCCGGCGCTCGAAATCTGCGCTGCGTGCGGACAGGATGAAGGCGCCGCCGGCTAGCAGCGTCAGGCCGACGGTGACGCCATAGGCCCAATTCGTGATGGTGCTAATCCGCATGTCGAAATCTCGTCTGCACGATGGAAGTCAGCGTTCTGGATCGTACGTTGATGTGCCGATCTTATCGATCGAGCATTAAATGAGTATTTAATAATAAGCGTGAAAGTTGAGCGGCTAGACCGGAACACAGCAGGGCGATACCACAACTGCTTCAGGCGCAACAATACCAAAATCCTCCGGCTGGAGAGACAGAACCGCCTAGCCCCGGGCGGTGCTTGCAAATTTTGGATTGCGGATCGCCCAGCTAACGAGATCGACCTCGATGTCATCATACCAGGCTTCGAGAACCTGCCAGCGGTAGCTCATTTCTTCGATCAGCGGCCGCTGCAGCTCATGATGCGCGGCGGTCAACTCGGCAATCGCGGCGGTATCGATCGGTTCTTCCCTGGATTTCTCCTGAAGGATCGCGAGATATTCGGCCTGGTTCCGGTCATGCGCGCGCTTGACCTGCATGTAGGTGCGCAGCGTGACGAGAACTTGATCTTTGTTGGCCATGAATCGAATCCCGTTTGGAATCCGAATAACCCGAACCGAATATTCGCGCCAACGAAAAAGCGGCTTCGCTAATATTTGTGATCATATGAAAAGGGGCAGCCTGCCGGCCGCCCCTCCTCTCAAACATCGATCGCCGCTGCGATCAGGCAGCGTTGCGCTTCGGCAGCTTCCAGCCCGGACGGACGAAATGGCAGGTATAGCCATTCGGAATCCGCTCCAGATAGTCCTGGTGCTCGGGCTCTGCTTCCCAGAAATCGCTGTCGGCTGTCACTTCGGTGACGACCTTGTCCGGCCACAGACCTGAGGCATCGACATCGGCGATCGTATCCTCGGCGACGCGCTTCTGCTCGTCGCTCGTGTAGAAGATCGCCGAGCGGTAGCTGGCGCCCCGGTCATTGCCCTGGCGGTTCAGGGTCGATGGATCATGGATCTGGAAGAAAAATTCCAGAAGCTCGCGATAGCTGATCTTGGCGGGATCGAAGATGATCTCGATCGCCTCGGCGTGGTTGCCGTGATTGCGATAGGTGGCATTCGCCACTTCGCCGCCGGTATAGCCGACACGGGTCGAGATCACGCCGTTGTAGCGGCGGATCAGATCCTGCATGCCCCAGAAGCAGCCACCTGCGAGAACTGCGCGTTCGGTCGTCATTGAACTTCCTCCACCTGGTCGAGATAGGCGCCATATCCTTCCGCTTCCATCCGGTCGCGGTGGACGAAACGGAGCGACGCCGAGTTGATGCAATAGCGCAAGCCGCCGCGGTCACGCGGGCCGTCGGGGAAGACATGCCCGAGATGACTGTCGCCATGGCTGGAGCGCACCTCGGTGCGCACCATGCCATGCGAGATATCGGTGAGCTCGCTGACATTGGCGGGCTCGATCGGCTTGGTAAAGCTCGGCCAGCCGCAGCCGGATTCGAACTTGTCGGCAGAAGCAAAAAGCGGTTCGCCCGAAACGATATCGACGTAGACGCCAGGCTGCTTGTTATCGAGATATTCGCCGGTGCCGGGCCGCTCGGTTCCCGATTGCTGCGTCACGCGGTATTGCTCGGGCGTGAGCTTGGCAATGGCTTCGGCACTTTTCTTATAGTGCTGCATGATTTTCTCCTAGCAATGACCTGCCGCCTCAATTGCCTCCGGCTGACGCGACGAGAACGGGCTTGTCGCGATAGTCCGAAGGGAACATCTGCTTGAGGCTTGCGATCTTCGGCAGATCGTTGATCACTATATAGGGATAGGTCGGGTTATTTGTCAGGAAGTCCTGGTGATAATTCTCGGCCGGATAGAAATTCTTTCCCGGCTCGATGGTGGTGACGATCGCCGCATCGAAGACCCGGGCGTGGTTGAGCTGGCTGATATAGGCCTTGGCGACCTTGGCCTGCTCGTTGCCGGCGGGGAAGATTGCCGAGCGGTACTGCGTGCCGGTATCCGGCCCCTGGCGGTTCAGCTGCGTCGGATCGTGGGCGACGGAGAAATAGATCTGCAGCAGATGCCCATAGCTGACCTTCTTCGGATCGAAGACGACCTGCACGGACTCCGCATGGCCGGTATCGCCGCCGCTCACCGTTTCATACTGCGCCGTGCTCTTGCTGCCGCCGGCATAACCCGACGTGGCGCTGACGACGCCGTTCACATGCTGGAACACGCCCTGCACGCCCCAGAAACAGCCGCCGGCAAATGTCGCCGTTTCCGTGCCTAATGTCGCCTGCTCATCGACGGCAGGCGCCGGGATGACGCGCGCCTCTTCAGCCGATGACGGCGTGAAATAGAAGGCGGCGCCGGTCATCAGCAGCGCTGCGGCGCCGAGCGCGATGGTGCGGATCGCACCGCTGGATCTGTTCTTGTCCTGTTGGCTGGTCATGGTTTGCTCCTTTCAGCCGAAGGTGAATGCGAATGCCTGGACGCCGGGATCGAGGAAGCGGATCTCGAACGTATGATCGCCGACCGCGCCGGTCTCGCGAACCAGCTGGTAGAGACGCTGGCCGGTGACCGTGCCATTGCCATCGGCATCGGTATCGAAGCCATGCCCATCGCCGGGCGGCTTGCCATCGACCGTCACCTGGAAACGCACCGGCTTGCCGTCTTCGCCCGGCCCGAGCACGAGATGCAGGTCGCGGGCATGGAACCGGTAATAGATGCTACCGTCCTTGTCGTTGAGCTTCGCCTGTTCGGCGCCGACAGTCCAGTTGCCCGTCAGGCCCCATTCGTTGAGACGCGGCGTGGCGGCAACATAGCTATGCGCGGCATCGTTGACGGTACCCTTGTCATCGACGAAATTCTGCGAGCGCTGCCAGCCGACATAGGTCTCCGGCGATTGCACGTCCGCCTGGTTCGATGCGGCTTCGGCGCCCGTTGCCTTCACATCGACGATATCGGACGAGACGTTCGCCTTGCCGGCCTCGGCAAGCAGCTGCTGGACGATACGTTCCGAGCCGTCGTAATCGCCCTCGCCGAAATGATGGTGACGCACCCGGCCCTCCGCGTCGATGAAATAATGCGCCGGCCAGTACTGATTGTCGAAGGCCCGCCAGATCGCATAATCGTTGTCGATGGCGACTGGGTAGGTGATTCCGAGATCGCCGATCGCCTTCTTGACGTTGTCGACATTCTTCTCGAAAGCGAATTCGGGGGCGTGGACGCCGATGACGACGAGGCCCTGATCCTTGTACTTTTCGGCCCAGGCTTTGACATAGGGAATGGCGCGGATGCAGTTGATGCACGAATAGGTCCAGAAATCGACGAGCACCACCTTGCCCTTCAGCGCCTGCATGGAAAGCGGCGGCGAGTTCAGCCACTGCACGGCGCCATCGAGCGAAGGCATGGTCGCTTCGACCGGAAGCGCCTCGGCGCCACCTGCTTTCGGGGCGCCTTTCATCATCATGGCGTTCGAGCCGCTCATGGCCGGATTGCCGCTCATCATCATCTGATTGTTGCCGCTCATCATCGCGTCACCGCCCTGCATCAGGACAGAGGAACCGGAGTTGTCAGCCTGCTGTTGCTGGGGGTGCAGCTTGTCGATCAGACCCTGCTCCAGAGTGCCGGTGCTGGCAAGCGATGCCTGCGTCAGGAAGCCGGTATCGGCCCCGAGCCCGATCGCCACCACCGCGACGAGAACGGCAAAGCCAACGCCGCGGCGAACCCACTCGCCGGCGCCGAGCGACCGCTTCATCACCTGGTAAACGCGACCACCGACGAGCAGCGCCAACGCCAGCGACGTCGCAGCGCCGAGCGCATAGGCGAGCAGCAGCAAGGTCGTGCCGACACTTGCGCCCTGCAAGGCAGCCCCGGTCAGGATCAGACCCAGGACCGGACCAGCGCAGGGCGCCCAGAGCAATCCGGTGGCAACGCCGAGAAGCAGAGAAGCGACAACCGTCGAGCCGCCGCTGCGGCTCTCCTTGTCGGCAGACTGCGACAGGCGGGCGCCGAGCGAAACAAGCGGCCGTGTCAGGCGATCCGAGAGCGCCGGAAACAGCAGAACGATACCGAAAACGGCAAGCAGGACGAGCGCGGCGTAACGGCCATACTCGTTCGCCTGCACCGCCCAGCCGCCGCCGATCGCGGCGAGACTGGCGACGGCTGCGAAGGTTGCGGCCATGCCCGCCAGCATCGGCAGCGTCGAGCGCATGAAAGGCTGGCCCGCCCGCGCGAAGACGAAAGGCAGGACCGGCAGGATACAGGGGCTGACGATCGTCAGCACGCCGCCCAGATAGGCGAGGACAAAGAGGATCATGATATTTTCCGCTTATCAGGCCGAGGCCGGATGAAATTTCAATGCGATGCCGTTCAGGCAGTAGCGCAGGCCTGTCGGCTTCGGACCGTCGTCGAAGACATGCCCGAGGTGACCGCCGCAGCGCCCGCAATGGACAGCCTCGCGGACCATGCCGAAGGATGAGTCACGCGTCGTGCCCACGACCTTGTTGTCGATCGGCGCCCAGAAGCTCGGCCAGCCGGTACCGCTGTCGAACTTCGTCGTCGATGCAAAGGATTCCAGGTCGCACCCGGCGCAGGCAAAATTGCCCTTGCGGTGTTCGTTGAGAAGCGGGCTGGTGAATGGCCGTTCGGTCGCCTCTTTGCGAAGAACCGCATATTGGTCGGATGACAGCAGCGACTGCCATTCGGCATCCGAATGCGTGACAGCAAATGTCTCGTCGGCGTTCGCGCTTGTCGCCGATAGCGCCAGCCGCAAGCCGATGGCGGCCAGTCCCGTATTCAGGAGCAGCATGCGTCTATTCAACATCTTCAGACCTCCTTGTCCGAAATTGGTCCTGTCTGCAGATAAGTACGGGCGCGGCGCGCATTTTGTTACACGGCGAGACAGGAAAAGTGCTGGACACTCTGGGCAATTGATTTCGCGGATATCACTGGGACGTTATATCTTTTGAAATACGACGCTATCCCGCCCTTTCGTGGACGGCAAGCAGACCGCCGGTCATATTATCGCGAGCGGCCGTGAAGCCCTTCGTTCAGTTCCTGAAGACGAGGCAGGTGCCGTTGCTTTTCCGGATCTGGGCGCAGAGCTGATTGGCCTCGTCCCGGGTCTGACGGGCAATACGCGTCACATAACGCGGCCGGAAGCCGAAGCTGCGGTCACGCTGACGCATGACCAGCGGCTGCTCGGCATTGAGCGGCGCCGGCAGCCTGCCGACGGCGGCAAAGAACAGGCGGCGGGCAGCGTCCGGATTGGCATGGGCGGCGATCTGCACGCCCCAGGGCATCCACGTGCCCTCGCTCTGCCAGGCGGGCTCACGCAGCTTGCGGCGTTCGGCAAGGGCAACACAGCTGTCGAGGAAGGTCTTGGTCTTGTCGAGCGCGGGTGCCGCGATTTCGGGCGCGCTGCTCTTCCAGTCGTCGACGCTGTAGGAGGTGATGCCGATCACATAGGCGCGGGTCTCGGATGGCAGGCTGCCGCCGGAGAGATAGTTCGACAGCCCGTTTTCACCGGCATTGTAGGCAGCGGCGGCGAAGCCGAGATTGCCGAACCGGTCGCGCAGCTCGCCGAGATATTCCGCCGATTTGTGCAGGGCCTCCAGAACGTCGTAACTGTTTCTGAGACCCCGCAGCTTTGCCGTTCCCGGCATGAACTGGGCTATGCCCTCGGCACCCTTGTAACTCAGGGCGTCTGCCCGGAAGCGGCTTTCGCGCCAGATTAGCCGCGCGAAGAAATCCGGCGGCAATTGGAAATCCGCCGCCGATCGCTCGATGGCGCTGCAGAGATCGCGATTGAAGCTGTCCTTGCGAATGCAGAGCGTCTCGCCCGCGCCCTCAGCCGAGCGCGTATAGAGGCAGCCGGCGGGCGCCGGTCCCTGCACGTCTTCCACCGCCATTGCGGGATGTGCGAATGGCGTGGCGAGCAGGATACCCGCCGCCCATGCTGTCAAAGTCCTTCGCACCGAATGCTTTGCGGCCGTCATGTGGTTCCGGTGCGGAAGAGCCCGCGCCGCCATAGGTGGCTAATGTAGCCATACCAAATGCTTTGACGGCCGCAGTCAAGCGATAACCGGCGCCAGCGTCTCCGCCGGCGCCGATAACGGCATCACTCTTAAGCAGCGCGGACCTTGCGGCTGCCGCGTGCCCATTCCGGGAGCCAGTCGCCGTGGGCGACCAGGAGATCGTCGACCAGCGACCAGATCTGATCAAGATCGAGTTCGGCGGCCGTATGCGGGTCCATCATCGCGGCATGATAGATATGCTCGCGATTTTCGGTCATCAGCGCCTGAACGGTCAGTTCCTGGACGTTGATGTTGGTCCGCATCAGCGCCGTCAGCTGCGGCGGCAGGGCGCCGATATAGGTCGGCTGGATGCCGGAGGCATCGACGAGGCAGGGAACTTCAGCGGCGCAATTTTCCGGCAGCGAGGTGATGCAGCCGTTGTTGCGGACGTTGCCGTAGATGACCGAGGGCTCGCCGGTCCAGACCGAGTTGATGATCGAGGAGGCATATTCCTTCGACTGCTTGACCTCGATCGTGTTGGCCGTCCGGTAGGTTTCGGCCTGGCCCTTCCAGCGCTCGATCTGCTCGATGCAGCGCTTCGGATATTCGTCGAGCGGGATGCCGAATTTCTCGATCAGGTCCTCGCGGCCTTCCTTGATGAAATAGGGCGTGTATTCGGCGAAATGCTCCGAACTTTCGGTGACGAAATAGCCGAGGCGGGTCAGCATCTCGTAGCGCACCTTGTTCGGGCAGCGCGGGTTCCAGCCGGGCTTCGGCGCCCGGCCTTCGCGGTAGCCACGCACGAGATCCGGATAGAGATCGCGATAGGAGCCGTCCGGCTGCCGGTGCTCGAATTTCAGATAGAAGGCCATGTGGTTGATGCCGGCCGAGCGGTAGCGGATCTCCTCGTAGGGAATGTCGAGGTCGTGGGCCAGCTCCATCGCGGTGCCCTGAACCGAGTGGCAGAGGCCGACCTGCTTGATCGTCGGATATTTTTCCGAGATCGCCCAGGTGTTGATCGCCATCGGGTTGACATATTGCAGCATGATCGCCTCGGGGCAGACGGCGAGCATGTCTTCGCAGATCTTCCAGAGATGCGGGACAGTCCGCAGGCCGCGCATGATGCCGCCGACGCCAAGTGTATCGGCGATCGTCTGGCGCAGGCCGTATTTCTTCGGCACTTCGAAATCGGTCACCGTGCAGGGCTCGTAGCCACCGATCTGGAAGGCGACGACGACGAAGTTGGCGCCGGCCAGGGCCTTGCGCTGGTCCGAATAGGTCTCCGCCTTGGCGTTGACGCCGAGCGTCGAGATCAGCTTGTTGACGACGATGGCGCTTTCTTCAAGCCGCTGCGGATTGATGTCCATCAGCGCGATCGTGGCGCCAGACAGCGCCGGGCGCTGCAGGATATCGCCGACGATATTCTTCATGAAAACGGTGGAGCCAGCTCCGATGAACGTAATTCTGGGATTTGCCATATGAACCTCCGGCGTCAGGCAGTCAGGCTACCTCGAAAGCGGCTTTCACGAGCCGTTCGGTGTAGGCGGTCTTGGGATTGGTGAGAACTTCGTTGACGGGACCCTCTTCCATGATCCGGCCATGCTGCATGACGATCACACGATGGCAGAGGGCACGCACGACCTTGAGATCGTGCGAAATGAACAGGTAACTCAGGCCGCGCTCGTCCTGCAGCTTGCGTAGGAGCTCGATGATCTGCGCCTGGACGGAGAGATCGAGCGCCGAGGTCGGCTCGTCGAGCAGGATGAACTCAGGCTCGAGCGCGATGGCACGGGCAATGGCGATGCGCTGGCGTTGGCCGCCCGAGAATTCATGCGGGAAACGCGAGAGAATATTGCCCGGCATGCCGGCGGCAAGGAGCGCTTCGCGCACGCGGTCGAGACGTTCGGCCCTGGTGGCGCCGAGCTTGTTGACGACAAGGCCTTCCTCGATGATCTGGCCGATCGTCATGCGCGGATTGAGCGACGAGAACGGATCCTGGAAGACGATCTGCATGCGCGAGCGCAGTGGACGCATTTCGGATCGCGATTTGCCGTGGATCGGCTGCCGGTCGAAATAGATCTCGCCGGTATCCGGGTCGTTGAGGCGCACCAGGGCCTGGCCGAAGGTCGTCTTGCCCGAACCGGATTCGCCGACGAGACCAAGCGTCTCGTGCCGGCGAAGCGTCAGGTTGAGGCTGTCGACCGCAACCAGCTCCTTCAGCTCCGGCTTGAAGAAGCCGCCATGGCGCATCATGAACGAGACGCGCACGCCGCGGGCGTCGAGAATGATATCCGATCCCTCAGGCAGCGGATTGGCCTGGCCGCGCGGCTCCGATGCCAGGAGATGCTTGGTGTAGGGATGCTGCGGATTGGCGAAGAGCTGCTCGGTCGTGTTGTGCTCGCGCATTTCGCCATGCTGCATCACATAGACATAGTCGGAGAACTGGCGGACGACCGTCAGGTCGTGGGTGATCAGGATCACCGCCATCCGCAATTCCTTCTGCAGGTTGCGGATGAGATTGAGGATCTGCGCCTGTACGGTGACGTCGAGCGCCGTCGTCGGCTCATCGGCGATCAGCACATCGGGATTGTTGGAGAGCGCCATGGCGATCATCACGCGCTG
The DNA here is from genome assembly GCA_900465675.1 of Hyphomicrobiales bacterium. Lineage (GTDB taxonomy): Bacteria > Pseudomonadota > Alphaproteobacteria > Rhizobiales > Rhizobiaceae > Rhizobium. The sequence goes on from UBJR01000005.1 coordinate 335,021, forward strand.
GCGCTGCCCCCCGGAAAGCTGGTGCGGATATTGCTGCAGGCGGATTTCCGGATCGGGGATCTGAACCTGCTTCAGAAGCTCCAGCGCCCGCGCCTCGGCCTGCTTGCGGCTGACCCTGTTGTGGACGCGAATGGCTTCGACGATCTGGCTGCCGATCGTATAGATCGGGTTCAGCGAGCTCATCGGCTCCTGGAAGATCATGGAGATCCGGTTGCCGCGCAGCTTGCGCCGGGCAGGCTCCGAGAATTTCAAAATGTTCTTGCCGTCGTAATCGACCGAGGACTGCGGGGCGACGACGGCGCGCTTGGACAACAGCCCCATGACGGTGCGCGCCGTCACCGATTTGCCGGAACCGGATTCGCCGACGATGGCGATCGTTTCGCCGCGATAGAGCTGGAAGGAAATGTCCTTCACCGCTTCCACGGTGCCGTGTTCGACCTTGAAATTCACGCCGATATTGCGCGCATCGATGATCGGTGTTTCGTCGCGGCCATCATGGTCGTGGCGGACGGGTGGAGCGAAGGAACTGACGAGAGCGAGAGCCATCTGCATCACCTCAATAAGGATCGACCGCGTCGCGCAGACCATCACCCAGCGCGTTGAACGCGAAGACGGTGACGAGCACGAAGCCGACGGGGGCAAGGATCCAGGGATAGGTCCCGATGACGGAGTAGTTTGCCGTGTCCTGCAGCATCAGGCCCCAGGATATCAGCGGCGGCTTCACGGCAAAGCCCAGGAAGCCGAGGAAGGATTCGAGCAGCACGACGCTTGGAATATGCAACGTCACGGCAACGATGACGTGGCTCATCACATTCGGGAAAATGTGCTGGAAGATGATGCGCCGGTCGGTGGCGCCGACGGCCATCGCCGCACGCACATAGTCGATACGGGCCAGCGCCAGCGTCTTGCCGCGCACCTCGCGCGACATCTGCGCCCAGCCGAGCGCCGACATGACGAAGATCACGAAGGCGAGGAAGACGTTCGTCGGCGCGGTGATCGGGATCAGCGAGGTCAGCGCCAGATAGAGCGGCAATTGCGGGAAGGCGAGGACCAGCTCGACGAAGCGCTGGACCCAGACATCGAAGCTGCCGCCGAAGTAACCGGAGACCATGCCGACGGTCGTCCCGACGATGGTGACGATGAACACCACCGTCAGCGCGATCATCAGCGAGATGCGCGAGCCGATAATGGCGCGCGACAGCACATCACGGCCGAACTTGTCGGTGCCGAGGAAATGCACCGGCTCGCCGCCGACAGTGCCGAAGAAATGCCGGTTGGCCGGGATCAGCCCGAGCAGGCGGTATTCCGCACCCTTGACGAAGAAGCCGAGAACACGGGGATTGTCGTAGTCGGGGCCGACGATCGGCTGGAAGGTGACGGGATCAAGCTCCTCGGAATCGCCGAGCGCATAGACCCGCGGCCAGACGAGATTTCCGTCCTTGTCGTGGGCGCTCATCATCTGCGGCGGCGCAAAGCCGACATCCGTCGCCTTCGGGTCCATCGGCGCGAAGAAATCCGCGAAGATCGCCATGATGATCAGCAGGCCGACCAGGATCAGGCCCATCATTCCGGTCCAGGACCGGCGCAGGCGGCGCCAGACGAGCGCTAGGTAGCTCTCGTTGCCATGCGGCGCGTGCTTGACGGTTTCCTCGTGCGGAGGCGGCGGGGAAGAGTCGAATGCCAGCATCTCAGGCTCCTCCATATTGACGGACGCGGGGATCAAGCAGCGCCAGCAGCATGTCGGCGATGATGTTGCCGACGATCAGCGTTGCCGAGAGAACCAGCATGAAGGTGGCGGTGACATAGACGTCGCCGATCGCCATGGAACCGACAATCGCGGGGCCGACAGTCGGCAGCGAGAAGATGATCGCCGTCTCGATTTCGCCGGTCAGCATGTAGGGGAGAACGACACCCTGATACATGACAAGCGGATGCAGCGCATTCGGAACGGCGTGGCGCAACACGACGGCGCTGCCGGACAATCCCTTGGCGCGCGCGGTTTCGACATATTGGGCGTTCAGCGTATCCAGCAGATTGCCGCGCATGACGCGCATGTTGTAGGCGAGGCCGCCGAAGGTGGCGATGGCAACGACAGGCCAGACATGGCTGACGAGATCCATGAATTTCGCCCAGGACCACGGCGCCCCGCCATATTGCGGCGAGAAGAAGCTGCCGATCTCGCTGACGTTGAACTGGAAGACCAGGAGATAGACGATGATCAGCGCCATCAGAAAGCGCGGCACGGTCATGCCGAGGAACGAGATGCCGGACAGGAGGCTGTCGATCCAGGTGTACTGGCGCGTTGCCGCCCATATGCCGAAGCTGATGCCGAGGATCGATGCGAAGATGTGGCAGACCAGGGCCAGCGCCAGGGTGCGCGGCAGGCGCTCGGCGACGACATCGGCGACCGGCTTGTTGTAGAACATGCTGTAGCCGAAATCGCCTTCGGTGATGATGCCCTTCATCCAGTTCACATACTGGATGACCATCGGCTTATCGAGGCCGTGTTCGACGCGGTAGGCCTGGGCCTGTGCATCGGCTTGTGCGAAGGAAGCGCCGCTCTGATTGATCAGCTGCGAGCGGATGTAATCTGCGTAGTCGCCGGGCGGCGCCTGAATGATCGCAAATGTCACCACACTCAGAATGAAGAGGACGGGGATCGCCGAGGCGATGCGCATGAGCAGGAATCGTAGCATCGGACGGTTCGCTTCTCCTTGCCGCCAGTCGCTCGTCTCTAGCGCGGCCGGCTTGTTGATTATGCCCGGCCGCGCGCAGCACGCGCGGCCGGAAGCTCATTCGGTTGGGAGGGAGCTCTTAGTTGATCGGACCCTTGTCTCCGGGCTTGCCGGGCAACTGCTGCGGGAACAGCTCGTATTTGCCCTGCTTGTCGGCGGCCACCCACAGACGCTCGCGGATGACGGAGTCTTCAGCCCAGTTGAACATGAAGATCGGCGTACCCTGCGGGACGTTGGAGAAGCGCTTGTTGACGATCAAGGCGCCCGGATATTCCGTCAGACCAACGGTATCGACATTCTCGGTCGCGACCTTCTGATACTGCTTCATCAGATCGACGCGCTCGTCGTTGTTCTGGCTCGCCTGGAACTTGGTGACGAGATCGACCAGCTTTTCTTCGTAAGGCATCAGATCGACCTTGCCATCCTTGCCGGCGCGATGCTGCCAGCTGGTGCGTGGACCGATCGGAGCCAGCTGCTCGGTGTTCTGCACCACGGAAGCCAGTTCCGGCGTGTTGCGCTGGATCAGCCAGTCGAAGCGGCCGCCGTAATGGGCATCGTCACGCTTCGGACCGTCGAGGGCATTGATGATGACCTTGATACCGAGCTTTTCCATCTGCCCGACGACGCCTTCTGCAAGGCTCTTGTCGGTGGCGTAGCCGTTGTTGACCAGCAGCACGACCTCGACATCCTTGCCGTCGGCCGTTCCGGCCGGGAAGTTCACGAAGCCGTCGCCATCCGTATCCTTCAGGCCGGCCTTGGCGAGCAGCGCCTTGGCACCGGCCAGATCGTAGGGATAGTAGACCGTGGAATTGCGATCGTAGAAGCTCGTGCCCGAGGACAGGCCACCCGGATAGATCGCCGTGAACGGACCCTTGACCAGCGAGTCGCCGATGGCCTTGCGATCGACCGCCATGGTGACTGCCTTGCGGAAGTCCTCGTTGCGGTTCAGCTCGCGGATCGCTTCGCCACGCGCATCGGGATCGCCCCAGCCGTTGGCGGAGAGGTTCATGCGCAGGTTATAGCCGATCAGGCGCGGACCGAAAGCGAGACGCGCCGGAGCGGTCTTTTCAGCAGCACGCTTCAGCGATGCCACGAAATTCTCAGGCTGTTCGAGGTTCGAGAAGTCGCCGGAACCGGCAACCGCCTGAACGTCACGGTCTGCCCAGGTCGAGAGCTTGTAGTGCAGCTCGTTGAGGTAAGGCAGCTGATTGCCCTTCTCATCGACCTTCCAGTAGTAAGGATTGCGGCGCATGACGATGATATCGTCAGGGCGATACTCGACCGGCACCCAGGCCCCCATCACCGGCATGTTCATATATTCCGGCGGGAAGGCGTTCTTGAACTGGTCGTAGGTGTTCTTCGAATATTTCGGATGCTGCGGCTTCAGGATGTGCGACGGGCCCGGGCAGAAGTTCGGGTAGGCCATCGTGTAAAGATACTGCTTCGGGAAGGCCTCCTTGAAGGTCCATTCCACCGTGTAGTCATCTACCTTGGTGAGCGTCGTTCCCTCGCCGAAGGCTTCCGGCGATGCGCCGCCGCCCAGCGGCGAGACGTTCGGGTCGACGACTTCGTCTTCCCAGTAGAACATGATGTCATCGGCATTGAACGGCGCGCCGTCGGACCACTTGGCGCCTTCGACCAGATGCATGGTCAGCTTGTGACCATCGGCCGACCATTCCCAGCCCTTGGCCAGATTCGGCAACGGCTCGGTATCCTTGGCTTCCACCTGGAAGAGCGGCGCGGTGCGCGTCAGGCACTCGGAGAGGCCGATATCGATGCCGCCCCAGCCCTGCGTCCGGCCGGCGCCATAGTTCCAGCCTTCCGGACGGCCACCGATGACATGACGCATCGTATCGCCATAGACGCCGATGCCGTCAGGCATGTTCGCGGTCTTGAAGACCAACGGCTCCTTCGGGAGGCGATCCTTGACGGCCGGGAGCTTACCGGTATCGACAAAGTTCTTTTTGACCCAATCCGGCTCGTTATAGGAAGGAAGCGCCTTGAACTCCTCGATGGAGTCTCGCGACACGTATTTTATCTTGCCTTCCGCCGGAAACGGCGGCGGCGCTGGCGGAGTGGTCGGCTCGGAAGCGTAGGCATTCAAGGCCGCGACTGAAACGCCAAGCGCCAGTCCGGCCAGGATGCCGATCTTACGGAAATTCGTCATCGTCTCTCCCTCTTGTTCCGGAGCGCTTGCAGGCGTCTCCGCTTCTCCTCTAGGAATGATGAAGCAAGCCTTGGCGCGGCGGCCTTCCTCCCGAAGGACCGCCGCGGCTTGCTTCACCGGAAAATCAGACCGCCTGCTTCAGCGCCGCCTTTTCGGCCCGAAGCTCTTCGATCGAGCGGACGTTGCGGCGCGCAGCCCCTGCCCATTCCTTGGTCTTGACCTTGCTGTTGGCCAGACGTTCCTTGGCGGCAGGCACGGCATGCGCATATTGCGGCAGCCAGCGGGCCTGGGCGACCACCATCTCGTCAACCATCTGCCACACCTCTTCCGGCGTCGAGACGGCGCCGACCAGCGGATCGTGCAGCACGGCAAGCTTCAAGAGATCGATATCGCCGGTCACGGCTGCATGAACCGACATGCGCTGGACATTGATCGATGCCATGCAGGTCACAGCGCAGGCTTCCGGAATGGTGATGCCCGAGACCATGTTGATGCCAAAGCGGTCGACGAAGCCGGGCGACTCGATGATCGCGTCGGATGGCAGGTTGGTGATGACGCCATTGTTCTGGACGTTGAAGTGGCCACGATAGACCCGGCCGGTCTCCAGCGCTTCAAGAATATGGCTGGCATGCTCGTTGGAGCGCCTGGCCGGATCGATCGGCTTTTCGGCCGAGGCGAGGAACTGCGGAAACTCGGTCTCGAACCAGTTGCGGGTCTCGGTCGAGTGGCGCAGGTAACCCCCGGTCTCGCCGTGGATCCAGTCGGACATGTCGATCCACTTGGTGATTTCTTCCGGCCGCTTGCGGTACCAGGGCAGGTATTCCGACAGGTGGCCGTTGCTTTCGGTCGAATAGACGCCGAAACGCTTGAGCACGTCAATGCGCAGCTTTTCCTGCTGCGAGAACACCGGATGCGCCTCGAAGGCGGCAACCAGCTCGTCCTTGCCAATCTTGCGGCCGTTGAGCTTCAGATCGACGAACCAGGTCTGGTGATTGATGCCGGAGCAGATGTAATCGAGCTCGGAGAGCGACTTGGCGCCGAGTACTTCGGCGATCTGTTCGGCACCGTGCTGTACGCCGTGGCAAAGACCGACCGTGTCGACCTTGCCATACTCGATCGCCGCCCAGGTGTTCATCGCCATCGGGTTGGCATAATTCAGGAACTTTGCGCCCGGCTCGGCCAGCTCGCGGATATCCTTGCAGAAGTCGAGAATGACGGGGATGTTGCGCTGGCCATAGAGAATGCCGCCAGCGCAGATCGTATCGCCGACGCACTGGTCGATGCCGTATTTCAGCGGGATGCGGATATCGTCGGCATAGGCTTCCAGGCCGCCGACGCGCACGCAGCTAATGACATAGCGCGCACCGGAGATCGCCTCGCGGCGGTCGGTCGTCGCCGTCACCTTGGTCGGCAGCTTGTTGGATTCGACGATCTTGTCGAGGATCGCCTTGATCATCTGCAGGTTATGTTCGCTGAGATCGGTCAGCGCGAATTCGATGTCCTTGAATTCAGGCACGCACAGGATATCGGTAAACAGCTTCTTGGTGAAGCCGACGCTGCCTGCTCCGATGATAGCGATTTTGAAACTCATGTCCTTCACCTCGGTCCGATCGAATGTTACGTAGAGAGAAGACAAGGGAGAACCAGGCCGCATGTTTGCACATGCAGGTGAAAACCACTGGAATTAAAACCTGTATTCCTCCCGGCCGTTCGTCCGGCCGCGATCTCTTCCTCTTATGCGAAGGGATTATGCGCATATTCGGCAGGGCGGCCAGAGAAGGATTATGCTTTCGAGGGTAATTTTGTGCTGCACGATTTGATCGCCAACGGACAGGCCATGCGGACCGTTTCGCTGCCTCGCGGACGCCAGAGGCTGCACGCCATGCCGACCAGTGCGGGCTACGAAGTTCGCGAGAACGAGACCTATGACTGGGACGGCCGCAAGCGCGGCCAGACGCCGTTTACGGTGCTGCAGCACACGATCAGCGGCAGCGGCCACCTGCGTTATCTGAACCGCAACTACAAGCTCCAGGGCGGCGACACGATGATGGTGCTGGTCCCGCACAATCACCGCTACTGGCTCGAAAAGGGCGAGCGCTGGGAGTATTTCTGGATCTCGATGAATGGCGACGAGACGCTACGCATCCACAAGATGGTGCTGGCGCTTGCCGGCCCGGTGCTCAAACTGCAGCAATCCACCATCGATCATCTTGCCGATTGCAGCCTGCGCCTGGTCAAGGGTGCAACGACCCCCGGCTCGGCTTCGGCCATCGCCTACGAGGCGGCAATGGCGCTCTATGACGACGTCTTCGGTTCGCCCGCCTTCATGGCCGAGCAGAGCCTGATGCAGCCGGTGATCGACCATATCAACCTGTATCTGGAAAAACCGCTCCCGGTCAGCGAGCTCGCCGCCATCGTCGGCCTCAGCCGCGCCCATTTCTCCCGCAGCTTTTCCGAAAGCGAGGGCATACCACCCGCGGAGTATGTCCTGCAGCAACGGCTGCAGCGCGCCGCCAAGCTGCTGACCAAGGCTGACTTCCTGCCGGTCAAGGAAGTGTCGATCATGTGCGGCTTCGAGGATGCCAACTACTTCGCCAAGGTCTTCCGCCGCGTCTACGGCATCACGCCCACGGAGTTCCGCACCACCGGCATGTATGCCAGCATCGGCCGCAGCCGGTAGGGCGCTATCTCGGATGTGATCGCCAAACCGCTGTCGATCCGCACCCGGTTTGTGATATGCCCTGCCCATGGACACACAAACAGACTTCGACTGCCAGACTTGCGGCGCTTGCTGCTCGTTCTCGGCCGACTGGCCGCGCTTCTCGACCGAGTCGGATGCCGAGCTCGATCTGATACCGCTGAAATATGTCGCAGCCGATGAAGCGGGAATGCGCTGCGAAGGCAACCGGTGCTCCGCCCTGGTCGGCGAGATACGGTCGAAGACATCCTGCGCGATCTACGCCGTGCGGCCGCATGTCTGCCGCACCTGCAGCCCCGGAGACTTCGAATGTCTCTCCGCCCGCGAATTTTTCGGCATCGGCAACTGAGCTTGAAAGCCGCCGGCGCTGGCGCAAGCTGCTAGAAATAGATCGACATGATCAGGTCCTGATCGAAATCGCCAAAACCCTTGCCGAAAATGTTCATGCCGCCCGGATTGTCGGCCTTTTCGTCGATGCCGATGCGGAAGCGGATCGAGTGATGATCGGCGATACCAAGCGAGGCAATGGTCTGGGTCGAGACCATGGCGCCGTCGATCCAGGTGCCGGTCTCGTCGATCGTCCAGGTTTTCAGCTTGCCATATTGAGACCCCGACAGCTTCCACCAGGCCGGTGAATACATGCCGCGGCGGTCGCCGAAATCGCCGGGCGAGGTCCAGTGTCCGGCCTTGATGCCGTTGACCCAGATCGAGATGTCGGACGGCCAGTTGGCGTTGGTGGCCGGCGTCTCGGAGCTGAGTTCGGCTGAGAACTCCACCTTGCGGATCTTCTTGCCGGAGACCTTGGCGTTGTTCGGAAACTTGTATTCGACATAGCCGCGGGTGAACCAGAGAAGTGCTGCCTGCATGCGCTGCGGGTCGAGGAAAACTTCCTGCACATCGAGCATGCCGATGACATTGTTGACCGAACAGAGGCCGCAGGGCGCACCCACCTCGAACTCGGTGAAGAGGCCGATCGGCATGCTGACGGTGACGACGTCCTCGCTCGCCTTTGTGCCATTGGCGCCAAAGCGGATCAGGATCTCGTCATAGATGCTGGAGCAGACCTTCTGGTTGCCCTTGCTCGCCTTCATCGTCTGCGTCTGGATCAGGCCCGCCTGCTCCAGCGCCTTCAGGTTGGTTGCCGTCGTCGATTGCGGCAAGCCCATCTGCGCCGCGATGTCGTTGACATTCAGCGGCCCCTTCTGGCGCAACAGGTTGAGGATCTCGATCCGCGTCGGAGACCCGAGTGCCTGGACGACATCGGCGTCCCGCATCGGATCGACGGTTAGAAGCTTAGTCTCCATATGATAATACTGGTTCTCCAGTCTTTCTTGTTGGTTTCAGCTGATATCATGGGCGCAGGCACTGTGTCGCTGCTCAAATTTTACTAGGGGCCGGTCCGCGCCTCGGGAGAACTCTCGCGGACCGGCAGGGGCCTTCTCACCTCGGCCCTGAAGCAATCTCATGCACGTCATCCCTTGATGCCGGACGAAAGCATCAGCGCCTGCGTCACGCGTTTCTGGAACAGAAGGTAGGCAAGTGCGACGGGCATCGCGGCGAGAATGGCGACCGCCATGTCGCGCGCATATTTGACGCCGAAGGCATCGCGGGTCTGGGTAATGCCGACGGTGATCGTCATCATGTCGTCAGAGTTGGTGACCAAGAACGGCCAGAGGAAGGCGTTCCAGGCCATGATGTAGGTGATGATCGCCAGCGCCGTGGTGATCCCCCAGTTCAGGGGCAGATAGAGCTTGAAGAGGATCTGGAATTCGCCGCAGCCATCGAGCTTGGCAGCCTCGCGCAGCTCCTTCGGCACGGAATCGAAGAACTGCTTGTAGACGATGACGACGACGGGAACGATCAGCTGCGGCAGGATGATGCCGCCCCAGGTGTTGATCAGGTTCAGCTTGTGCATCAGCACGAATTGCGAAATCACCAGCGCCTGCGACGGCACCATGAAGCTCGCGAGGATGATGCCGTAAAGCAGCTTGCGGCCGGGGAAAACGATCTGCGACAGCGCATACGCGCACATGACGCTGATCAGGATGACGACGATGGTCACCGTTACCGAGGTGACGATCGAATTCAGATACCAGGTCGGCAGCTTGGTTTCGAACAGCGCGTAATAATAGCCCGAAAAGTTGAGCACATCGGGGATGAAGGTCGTCTTCGCCACGACCTCCTGCTCCGGCTTGATCGAGGTGACGACCGCCCAATAGATCGGGAAGGCCCACATGCAGGCGATCAGGAGCGTGAGGACAAGGAGCAGCACGTTGCCGATTGTTTTTCCGGGCATCCTAGCGCTCCCTCACACGTAGCAGCTGGTACTGCAGCACCGAGACGACGACGATGATCGCGAAGAGAATGACGGCGACGGCAGAACCCGTGCCGCCGTGGTTAGAACGGAAGGCCTCGCGGTAGACGAGCTGCAACAGCACATAGGTGGAATTGAAAGGGCCGCCCTCGGTCAGCAGGTAGACCTGGTCGAAGATCTTCAGCTGCAGGATGAGCTGCAGGGTCAGCACCAGCGCCGTGACCGGCCAGATCAGCGGCCAGGTGATGCGCTTGAAGCACTGCCAGCGCGTCGCGCCATCCAGCATCGCCGCCTCGTAATAATCGTGCGGAATGTTGCGCAACCCGGCGATGAACAGCAGCAGGTTGAAGCCGTTGGTCCACCAGACCGTCACCAACGCCACCATCGGCATCGCCCAGATGGGATCGCGGAAGACGCTGACGCGCTTGCCGGTCACGGCTTCGATGACGAACTGCGCGATACCGAACTGCTGGTCGAGAACCCATTTCCAGATCTGGGTGACGACGGAAACGGGCAGGATATAGGGAATGAAGAAGAGTATCAGGATCAGGCTCTGCACCCAGCCCTTGAGACGCACGACCATCAGCGCCAGACCAAGCCCGATCAGCGTGTTCGGAATGACGGTCAGCACAACGAAATAGCCGGTGTTCCAGACCGAGGTGAAGAACAGCTTCTGATGGAACAGCTTGACGTAATTGTCGAAGCCCACCCACTGGCCCTCGCCGATCAACGGAGCGTCCGTGAAGCTGAGCGCAAACATCTTATAGACAGGATAGGCAAAGACCGTCGCATAGGCGATCAGGAACGGCGCGATCATTGCCACCGCCGTCAGCGTCTTGCGCCGCTTCTCATTGTTGATCACAGGCATCTCCTTCGAAGCGAAGGCTGGCCGGAGAAAAATCTCCGGCCAGCAACGGCTTATTCCTGGCTCTTCAGCTCTTCGCGCATCTGATCGATGGCATCGGCCGGATCGAGCTGGCCGTTGAGCGCGGGAACCACGAAGTTCTGCGTTGCCTCGTAGATCGGACCGGCGACACCGGCGAGCTTCGAGACCGGGTCGAACACGGCGGTATCGGCAAGCTTCGCATAGGTGGCGTTCGGTTGCATTTCCTTGAATTCCTTGCTGTCGGTCACCGGCTTGAAGGCGGGGATATGACCGGCGCTGGCCCAGGAGATGCTGTGCTCGTTCATCCAGGCGATGATCTGCAGCACGGCCTTGAGTTTCTCAGGCGTGATCGGCTTGCTGTCGCTGTTCGGTACCGCGAAGGAGTGCGAGTCCGCCCAGGTCGCCTGCGTGCCCATCAGGTTCGGGATCTCGATCGCACCCCATTCGAAGCCGAGTTCGCCCTTCTTGGCGAGGTCGGTCATGGTCGGCACTTCCCAGACGCCGTTGACATGCATCGCAGCCTTGCCGGAGGTGAACAGCGCGATCGAGGCTTCGTAGGAGATCAGCTTCGGCGAATAGCCGGTCGAAACCCAGTTCGCCATGGTCTGCAGTGCCTTGACGCCGGCGTCACCGGGCAGAATCTCGTTGCCATCCATGAACTTGGCGCCCTGCTGGGCAATCAGCGTATAGAAGACGCGCCACATCGAGCCGCCTTCGTCCGTATGCAGCGACAGCGGATATTCGACCTTGCCGGTTGCCTTGATCTTCTCGAGCGCGGCATTGAAATTGTCGAGGCCATCGAGCCCCTTCGGCAACCCATCGTCGCCCAGCAGCCCGGCTTCCTTCAGGATGTTCTTGTTGTAGTAGAGAACGATCGAGTGGACGTCGAAGGGGATGCCGTAGACCTTGTTGTCGAAAGTGCCCTGCTTCCAGGCCGCATCGACGTAATTTTCCTTCTTGATGCCGGCAGAGGCCAGTTCCTCGTCGGTGAACGGCCGCAGGATGCCGGTCGGCACCGCCAGCGGATAGCGCGACATGTGATAGGTCATGATATCGGGCTGCTGGCCGACGGCGGCCGCCGTCTGCACCTTCGTATAGAAGGGCACGCCCCATTCCAGCGTCGTCGCGTTGATCTTGATATCGGGGTGGGTGTCGTTGAATTCCTTGATCAGCGCCTTCATGCGAACGCCGTCGCCGCCGCTCAGGAAGTCCCACCAGGTCACGTCTGTTTGCGCGAATGCGGCTGCCGAGGGCAGCAAGGCTATGGCCGCCGAAACGGCAAGTTTCACCAGTTTTCTCACGTCGGTTCCTCCTCAATAAAAGTGTTATTCATGGGCATCTCACGGCACGGGACATCCGTGGCCGCAGACCTCCTCCAAGGCCTACGTCCCCCCTCCCGCATGTCTTCGCCGAGTTCCGGATTCCGTCCGGATTTCGGTATCAGCTGAGCCTTCCGCCTTCGGCATCGAAGGCCAGCATTTCAGGCACCCTCAGCGAGAGGGTGATCTTTTCCTTGGGCTGCGGCCGGCTTTCCCGGCACTCCACCGTCATTTCGGCACCCGTTGCCGTCAGCACATGCAGATAGCCGGTGCCGCCCAGTTCCTCGGTAAACTCGGCCGTTACAGGTAGCGGCAATCCGCCTTCCGTCGCGCCGAGCCCGATATGCTCTGGCCGCACGCCGACATGGACGACGGCGCCGTTCGCGACAGGCGCCCGTGTCGGCAGATCGAAGGTCTTGCCCGGTGCGTCGTCGAGTTCGATCGTCGCCGAATTTTGGCCTGAAACGATGACCTTGCCCTTCAGGAAGTTCATGCCCGGCGAGCCGATGAAGCCGGCAACGAACATATTGGCGGGATCGCGGTAGAGATCGAGCGGCGCGCCGACCTGCTGCACGACACCGGCCTTGAGCACGACAATCTTGTCGGCCAGCGTCATCGCCTCGACCTGGTCATGGGTGACATAGACCATCGTCGCGCCGATCTGCCGGTGCAGTCGGGCGATCTCCATGCGCATCTTCACGCGCAGTTCCGCATCCAGATTGGAGAGCGGCTCGTCGAACAGGAAGACGCGCGGCTCACGCACGATCGCCCGGCCGATGGCGACGCGCTGGCGCTGGCCGCCGGAAAGCTGGCTTGGCTTGTGATTGAGATAGTCCTCGAGCCGCAGGATATCGGCCGCAGCCTTCACCTTCTGCTGGATCTCCGCCTTCGGTCGCTTGGCGATCGACAGGCTGAACCCCATGTTTTCGAAGACGGAGAGATGTGGATAAAGCGCATAGGACTGGAAGACCATGGCGACGCCGCGCTTCGACGCTTCGGTATGCGTGACGTCCTCGTCTTCGATGCTGATCTTGCCGCCGCTGGTTTCCTCCAGACCGGCGATCATCCTGAGCAGCGTCGACTTTCCGCAGCCCGACGGGCCGACGAAGACCGCGAACTCGCCCTGTTCGATCTCGATATCAACGCCATGGATGACCTTGAACGAGCCGAACGACTTGCTGACGTCAGTCAGTTTGATTCCAGACATGCATCCTCCCGATTGGCATTCCCATCTGGGCGGCCTCCTCCGCCGCCCGGATGACAATCAGCTCACGCCGCGGCGACGGAGAGCAGGATGAAGTGATAGGACTTGGCCGGCAGCGAACCGCTGAGCTTGCCTTCATCCGTGACCTGCAGCCCGGAACCGGCCTTGGGAACGATGCGGTTCTGATCTTCGACCGAGTTGCGCGCCTTCAGGTCGTCGCCGACCATGGTGTGATGCTGGAGGATTTTCGCGCCCTTGAAACCCTGCAGATCGACATCGAGATCCATCGCCTCGTCGAGGCTGCGGTTGATGGCGAAGACGGCGATCGTCTTGCCGTCTTCCTGCAGCACGGCCGAGAGGTCGAGATAGGGAACATCCTGCGCCACTTCGCAATCGTAAGTCGGGCCTGACGCAGAAACGTTCAGCGCCGTGCCGCGGCCGTATTTCGAGGCGAACTGCAGCGGGTAGTAGATCGACTGGCGCCAGGCCGGGCCGCCTGCCTTGGTCAGGATCGGGGCGATGACATTCACCAGCTGCGCCATGCAGGCGATCTTGACGCGGTCGGAGCGGCGGATGAAGACGTTGATCAGCGAGGCGACGAAGATCGCGTCCTCGAGATTGTAGAGCTCTTCGAGCAGCGGCGGTGCTTCCGGCCAGTCCCAGTTCTTGTAGCGCTGGTCATCTTCCTTGCGGTCGTGATACCAGACGTTCCACTCGTCGAAGCAGATTTTCACATCGCGCTTCGAGCGCTTCTTCGCCTTGATGTAATCGATGACGCCGCCGATCGTGACAATGTAGCGGTCGAGCTCTATCGCCTTGGCGTAATAGTTCAGCGTGTCGTTCTCTTCGTTGCCGAAATATTTGTGCAGCGAGATATAATCAACGCTGTCGTAGCTGGCTTCGAGAACCGTCGCCTCCCATTCGGGATAGGACTTCATCTTGTCGTTGGACGAGCCGCAGACCACCGTTTCGAGCGTCTTGTCGAAATATTTGAAGGCCTTGGAAACTTCGTTGGCGAGATGGCCATATTCAGCCGCCGTCTTGTGGCCGACCTGCCAGGGGCCATCGATCTCGTTGCCGAGGCACCAGATGCGGACGTTGTGCGGATCCTTGTAGCCGTGCTTGGCGCGCAGGTCGCTCCAATAGGTGCCGCCCGGATGATTGCAATATTCGAGGAAGTTGCGGGCGTCGTTCAGGCCGCGCGAGCCGAGGTTCATCGCCAGCATCATCTCGGTCTTGGCGAGCTTCGACCAGTCGGCGAATTCATTGACGCCCATCTGGTTGGTTTCGCGGGTGCGCCAGGCGAGATCGAGGCGCGTCGGGCGCTGGTCGCGCGGGCCGATGCCGTCTTCCCAATGATAGGCCGAGACGAAGTTGCCACCCGGATATCGCACGATCGGCATATCGAGCTCACGCACCATATCAAGAACATCGGTACGGAAGCCATCTTTATCCGCTTTTTCATGACCCGGCTCATAAATGCCGGTGTAAACCGCCCGGCCCATATGCTCCAGGAATGAGCCATAGACGCGCTTGTCGACGGTCGAGATCGTGAATTCCCTGTTTAGGGTGGCTTTAGCCCGCATCGGTGTTCCTCAAAGTTTATTGAATCTGATTTTTTGCCACGCTATTCTGAGAGATTTTTTAAATCAAGCATTTTGTTTTATATCAAAAAATCAGATTTGAAGAGCGGCGAACGCGACCTCTGTTGCGACAAAACGCCTGCATCGCTCAACTGCGGCAGAAGAGATTGCTGGAAGCCGCAACCTATGAAAGACTCCTGATAGAAACACCCTGTCGCCTCTCATTTGCAGGATTCGAACCATATGCGTTATCTCACCTGCCTGCGGTTCATCGCAGCAGTCGCCGTCGGCTGCATCGCCGCATCAGGGAATACCCTCCACGCACAGGAGCCGCAGAGTTGGCCGCAGATCCGCAGCGACATTCCGGCAGATCCCGATATACGCTTCGGCATCCTCCCCAATGGCATGCGCTTTGCCATCATGCACAACGCCACTCCGCCGGGGCAGGCGGCGATCCGCTTCCGGATCGGCGCCGGTTCGCTTGACGAGAACGACGAGCAGCAGGGGCTGGCGCATTTTCTTGAGCACATGGCATTCAAGGGTTCGGCCCATGTCCCCGAAGGTGAGATGATCCGCATCCTGCAGCGCAAGGGTCTGGCTTTCGGCCCGGATACCAACGCCAATACCGCCTATGACGAAACCGTCTATTCGCTCGATCTTCCCGAGGTCGATGCCGACACGCTCTCGACCGGTCTGATGCTGATGCGCGAAACGGCGAGCGAGCTGACGCTCGACGCCGGCGCCTTCGATCGCGAGCGCGGCGTCATCCTTTCGGAAGAGCGGTTGCGCGACACGCCACAATACCGGGCGTCGATCGGCGTCACCAACCTGCTGCTCGAGGGCCAGCGCGCCACCCTCCGCTCACCAATCGGCAAGATCGACATCATCAAGAATGCGCCTGTCGACCGTGTCCGCGACTTCTACAATGCCAATTATCGTCCTGACCGTGCGACATTGATGGTGGTTGGTGACGTCGATCCGGCTGCACTGGAGGCCGACATCCGCAAGCGCTTCAGTGACTGGCAGCGCGGCGCTGCGGTTGCCGAACCGGATCTCGGTGCGTTGAAGGCAAAGACCGAAAGCGCCGATGTGATCACGGTGCCGGGCAGCGCGACCAATGTTCAGATCATCTGGACACGCCCCTTCGATACGTCTCTTGACACCTATGCCAAGCGGCGCCAGCAACTGGTCGAGGACCTCGGTCTTCTGGTGCTGCGGCGGCGCCTTTCGACCATTGCCAGCAAGCCGAACGCGCCCTTCACCAGCGCCGACGCCGGCTCGCAGGATCTGCTCGAATCCGCCCATGCAGTGATGATCGCCGCAAACGGCGATCCGGAAAAATGGCAGGCGGCGTTGAGCAGTATCGACCAGGAACAGCGCCGGCTGCTGCAGTTCGGCGTCTCCCAGCCGGAGCTAGACCGCGAGATCACCGAATATCGCGCCCTGCTTCAATCAGCGGCATCGGGCGCAGCGACCCGGACGAGCACCGGGATCGCCTCGACCCTCGCCTACACCGTCGATACCGATCAGGTCTATACCTCGCCATCCGAAGACCTGGCTCTCTTCGAACGCATGACGAAGGACATCCAGGCCGGGAAGATCAACAAGGCCCTGCCGGTCACCTTCTCAGGCAATGGCCCGCAGGTGATGCTGCTGACGCCTGCCGCTCCGAAGGGCGGCACAGATGAGCTGCGCAAGACCTATGACGCATCGCGCGACATCGCCGTGACGGCTCCGGTGGCGGCGGCCGATATCGCCTGGCCCTATACGGATTTCGGCGCGCCGGGCACAGTCGTCGAACGCCGCGTCGTTGACGATCTCGGCCTGACGATGGTGAAATTCGCCAACGGCGTGCGGCTCACCGTCAAACCGACGAAGCTGCGGGCCGACGAGGTTCTGGTGCGCGAAGATATCGGCCACGGCCGTATCGGCCTACCCAAGGATCAGGCCTCGGTGCTCTGGGCCTCGCCCGCCGTCATCCTCTCCGGCGTCAGGGCCATGGATTATCCCGATATTCAAAGAGTGCTGGCGGCGAATGTCGTCGGCATCGATTTCTCCGTCGGCGACAGCTCGTTCCGCTTCAACGGGCAGACGCGGAGCAGCGATCTGCAGACGCAGTTGCAGCTGATGGCCGCCTATACCTCAGATCCGGCATACCGGCCGGAGGTTTTCGACCGGGTGAAGCAGGCCTACCTGAACAATCTCAATCAGTATGCCGCGACCCCTGGCGGCGTCATCAGCCGCGATTTTGCAGGATTTGCGCATGGCGGCGACCCCCGCTGGACTTTCCCCGGCAAGGCCGAACTCGGCTCCGCCCAGTCAGCCGAGTTCGAAAAGCTTTTCAGACCGGCGGTTGCCAGCGGCCCGGTCAACATCACCATAGTCGGCGATGTCACGGCAGATGAAGCCATCGCTCTGACCGCACGGACATTCGGCGCCCTGCCGCCACGCCCGGATACGGCTCCAAGCACTGCGCCGCTCAAGGTCAGCTTCCCCGCTCCGACCGCGTCGCCTATCACCGAGACGCATAGCGGCAGGCCCGACAATGCTGCAGCCATCGTCGGAGTGCCGGTCGGCGACATGCTCTCGGGCCTGAAACGGTCGTTCACCGCCAACCTCACCGGCCAGGTCATCCAGAACCGGCTGATTGCCCAGTTCCGCATCGCCGAGGGCGCAAGCTACGGCGTGCAGGCCGATGTCGATCTATCGAAAGACATTCCGGGTTTCGGCTATGCCTATATCTATGTCGACACGACGCCAGGGAAGCTCGCGCGGTTCTATGAACTCGTCGACCAGGTCACGGCCGATCTGCGGAAGAACACTATCTCTGCCGACGAGCTCAGCCGCGCCCGCGCCCCCGTCATCGAAACAATGAAGCACCAGCAGCAAAGCAACGAATACTGGATCGAGCACCTGCAGGACGCCCAGACGGATCCCCGCGGACTGCAGCGCGTGCGCGAAAACCTCAGCGGCTATGACAATGTCACCACCGAAGACATCCGCCAGTTCGCGATCGCCTACCTGAAGCCGGAAACATTCTGGAAATTCGAGGTGCTGCCGGCGGCGGGACAGTAAACGCGTCCGGTCGAACGGCTTGGCTGGGCGCTGTGGCAAACCACAGCGCCCAGCCTTGCGCGTTCGGAATTCCCGAACTTAAGAATTGGAATCTGCCGTCAAATCCGGACACTGCTTTTCGGCTACATCATTGTCATCAACCCCGGCGATACGCCGGGCAATCGATCAACCGAAAGGATTTCGTCATGTCCAGACTTGCAAACAAGACCGCTCTCATCACCGGCGGCACCAGCGGCATCGGCCTGGAGACGGCCCGCCAGTTCATCGCCGAGGGCGCGCGCGTTGCCGTGACCGGCAGCAGCGCGGCCGGCGTCGAAAATGCCCGCAAGGAACTGGGCGACAAGGCGCTCGTGATCCAGTCCGACGCCGGAGACGTCGAGGGCCAGAAAAAGGTCGTGCAGCAGATCGAGGAAACATTCGGCCATCTCGACATTCTCTTCGTCAATGCCGGCGTTGCCCAGTTCGGTCCTATCGAAGGCTGGTCGGAAGCCGCCTTCGACAAGTCGATCGCGACGAATGTCAAAGGCCCCTACTTCCTGATACAGGCGCTGCTGCCGATCTTCGCCAAGGGCGCAGCCATTGTTTTGAACACCTCGATCAACGCCCATATCGGCATGCCGAACTCGAGCGTCTACTCGCTGACCAAGGGCGCGCTTCTGACGCTTGCCAAGACCATATCGGGCGAGCTTGTCGGCCGCGGCATCCGCGTCAACGCCGTCAGCCCCGGCCCCATCGCCACGCCGCTCTACGGCAAGCTCGGCATGTCGGAAGCGGACTCGAAGGCGATGGCGTCGCAGGTTCAGAGCCAGATCCCGGTCGGCCGCTTCGGCGACGCCAGCGAAGTTGCCAAGACCGTCATTTTCCTCGCTTCCGACGAAGCGTCCTATATCGTCGGCAGCGAGCTGATCATCGACGGCGGCATGAGCAATCTCTGAAGACCGAACTCGTTCGAAGCGCCCGCGGTGAATGAAGCGGGCGCTTTCGAGTAGCGCGGCGGCAATGATCACGCTTCGGTTGCGGTTATTCTATGCAAGGCAGGAAACAATCAGCGATTAGCCGGGAATGCCGCGCTTTATATTAGCGATTAGGCATGAAATGCTTGCATCACGGCCGTAAATCGGTTGTCCTTGGCGATGCCGTGAATGTGGGCAAGCTCGCCATGAAGAAGATTCAAGCGCGATTTCGATTTGCGGGCGAGCGCCGTCAGGTGACGGCACTTTTCTACGATATTGTCGGCTCTACCGAGCTGTTGCTGCGAACCGAGCCCGAACAGTTCTTCCGCTCCGTTTCAGCACTCCACCAAAGCGCGGATGCGATCATCGCCAAGCATGGCGGCTTCGTTCATCAGCGGCTTGGTGATGGCGGCTGTTGCTATTTCGGCTTTCCCAATCAATCCGAAGACGCCGCCGAAAGCGCGGTTCGGGCATCACTGGAACTGGTCGGATCCCTGACCAAGCCGAAGGGCCGGACAGGGCGGCCGCTGAAACTCAGAATCGGGATCGCCACCAGTTTCGTCGTCTTCTCCGCGGAGGGCGACGAAATCGTTGGCGCTGCGCCGATACTGGCGGCCCGCCTCCAGGGCGAGGCAGACCCGAATTCGGTGCTTGTGGCCGACTCGACTGTCCGCTTGACGCAAGGGGCTTTCGACTATTCCTTCATCCGGGAGGCCAATCTCAAGGGTTTCGACGAACCGGTCGCGCTCTGGCGTCCCAAGGACCGGCATCCGGCGGCGGCCAACGAACAGTCCATCGCAAGCGAGCGGCCGCCGCTCCGCGGCAGGACCAGCGAGCTTGCCATTCTTTCCGATGCGTGGCGTTCGGCCCTTGATGGGAGGGGCAGCTCGATCGCGCTGACCGGTGAGGCCGGCATCGGCAAATCACGCGTCGTCGATGAGTTCATCAGCAGGACAAAGACACGGCCGCAGGACCTTGCCATCCTGCAATGCGGCCGCCGTCTGGAGGGGCAGCCGCTCTTTCCATTCACGGCCTTCATCGACCGGCTTGGCGCTTCGCCCGCTCTCAGGGATGGCGGGATAGCGGCATTCAACGACGCCCTGGTTCTGTCGGGGCGGCCTGTCGATAGGAAGCTGATCGAGCCGCTCGCCAATTTCACGGCCAGCGCGACGACCGCGATGTCTGGCAGTCTCCGCACATCCGATCTATCCGGGCGCGCGTTCAGGCAGTCCGTCATCGAAGCCGCCGCGCATGTTCTCACCTGCAATGCACCGGCCTCTCCGGCGCTGATCGTCTTTGAGGATGTTCATTGGGCCGATGGCATGACGCTGGGGCTTCTGGAGCGTCTCCGGGCGCTGGCCGCCGAGCAGCCGATCCTCGTGATCCAAACGTCGAGGCTGGCAGGCGCACCGGCGGGCGCCACCGAAATCACCCTGTCCGGTCTGGCATCCGATGCGGTGCGGGACCTCGTAACCTCGATCTGGGGCAAGCCGGCGCCGCCTGGACTATCGGATTTCATTCTGGATCAGAGCGATGGCATGCCGCTTTACGGCGAGGAGCTGGCCAGCTTTTTCCGCTCGCGCAATGCGCTGGCCGGATCGCCCGCAGAGTGGAAAAGACAGCTGACGGAAGGCGGTGTGACGTCGCTCAACGATCTGCTGGCCGCCCGGCTTGCCGGAAGCGGGTCTGCCAGGCTGACAGCCCAGATCGCCAGCGTCATCGGCCGTGAGTTCAGCCTCCCGCTGCTGATGCATCTTCTCGACAGTATTGCCCGGCAGCCGCCCGACCATCCGGTCGCGCGGCTTATCGCTGAGGGGATTATCGAGCTCGTGCCCGAGGCCCGCGACACTTTCCGGTTCCGGCATGTGCTGATGCAGGAGGCCGCTTATGGCAGCCTCCTGAAAACCGACAGGCGCCGCATCCACCGGCTGATCGCAGAACGGTTGATCGGCGAGGAGGTGCCAAGCCTGCCTGCCGCAATCGCCGCCTGGCAATGCGCCGAGGCGGGATTGCACGAAGATGCGGCCAGGTTCGCCCTGGAAGCAGCCGAGGCCAGCGTCTCGCGCTCCGCCATGAATGAAGCTGGCATTTCGATCGCACTCTGCGCAGAGGAGCTCAGGCGCGTGACCGCGGCACGCAACGGCCGGGCCGACCTGCGGCTCAGACTGCTGGAAGTTCAAGGTGTTGTCGCGACCGCGCTCGAAGGAGAGGGCTCGAAAGCCGCCCAGCGGGTCTATTCGCGCGCCATGCAGCTGTTGCGGACGCAGCCGCCGCCGGTCCGCGCGAGGCATTTCCCGGTTTATTGGGGATGGTGGTTCACCGCGCCTACCGTGCTGGAGCAGCAGACCCGCGCCCGGATTCTCGTTGCCGACATGCAGAGCGTCGAGGATGACGAGACAAGACTTCAGTCTTTTCACTGCGGGTGGGCGACGAGCTTCCATGCCGGTGAGCACGAATTCTGTCTCGACTGTGTCTCCAGGGGACTTCATCTCTACGACCCCGAGCGGGCGGTCAGGAATCGTGCCTTCTTCGGCGGACACGATGCGAAGGTGTGCGGACTGGGCGAGAGCGCGCTTTCCTATCTGCTTCTCGGCCGTCCTGACGATAGCGAGAATGCGATCGCCACCTGCCTCGACTGGGCTGAAGCAACCAATCATGCCGGCACCATGGTGCACGCGCTCTATTATGCGATCGTCCTCAGGCGATGCCAGGACCGCTTTGACGACGTTCATGCCCTTGGCGAGCAGATGTATGCGCTGGCCGGCCGACACGGTCTCTCGGCCAGCCAGGCCCGTGCCAACATGTATTGTGGCTGGGCCGAGCTGATGCGCTCTGCAGGGCGCCGCGGGGCAGACCGCTTCCAAGACGGGCTGACGCTTCAGCAACAGCTGGGCACCGACGACAATCTCTCCATGCATAGCGACATGCATGCGCAGGTGCTGCAACTCACCGGCAGACCTGCCGAGGCCATGGAAGCGCTGCAAACTGCAATCGCGGCAGGAAGCGCAAGCGGCCAGCTGTTCTGGCTCGCGGAGCTCTACCGGCGGCGCGCCAATCTCAAGCGCCAGCTGCAGCACAAGGCGCCCGAAGTCATCAGGGATTTCGCAAAGGCAGTCCGCATCGCGGAAACGCAAAAAGCTGTCTGGCTCGCCGGGCGGGCAAAACGCGATCTCGATGAATTGGCAGGGCTTTGAGCCATGGACGAGATCGCGGGCGAAGCGTTTTCGGCCATGCTTGAGAACGGGCGGATACCCTCCCCGCCCGATCCTGCCGGGACCGTCCGGCGCATCCTTGAACGAAAACGTGACTACGGGATCACCAGGCTGGGTTCGGTGACCGAACTCGACTGGATCGGCATCCCGGTGGTCCAGGTGGTGCGGCCGCGCTCGCTCTCCGTCGCGGTCAGCCAAGGCAAGGGGTTGACCGTTCCACTGGCGGCGATTTCGGGGCTGATGGAATCTCTCGAAGGCTGGGCGTCGGAAAGGATCGACCCCGCGCGCGTCTTCGAGGGAACGCTTGGAGGGCTGGACCCTCAAGGATTTTGGACCCATCTTCAAGGAACAAAGGACACCGCACTATCCTGGATCAATGGCGTCGATCTGTTTTCGGGACAGGCAATGCCGGTTCCGCTTGGCCTCGCCGATTCCGCCTATACCTTTCCATCGCCGCATCCGGCCTGGATGCCTCGGGACACGACGGGCCTTGCAGCCGGGACAAGCCTCGAAGGTGCCGTTGCGCATGCGTGCCTCGAATGTCTCGAGCGTCACGCGCGATGCGAGGCGATGGCCACGCCGCATTTCTTCGATCGCTATCAGGTCGACGCGCGCTCCGTTCAAGCCGGCAAGGCTTCGGAAGTTCTGCGCCGCCTGTCCGGGACCGGCTTCATCATCGGCATCTGGAAAATTCCGGCGCCGCACGATCTGCCTGTCTATTGGTGTCATGTGATGGAGGACGCCGGTAGAGCTCCATTCGCGCCGTTACCCGCAGAGGGCTTCGGATGCGCGCTTACCGACGACGCGGCCCTGACATCCGCCCTGCTCGAGGCCTGCCAGTCGCGGCTTGGCGTCATCTCCGCCGCACGGGACGATATCAGCGCTGAACTCTACCGCTATCCTGATGAATCAGAGCTCTGGGAGTGGCGCGCGCAGCTTTCCCGTGGCGGGAGCGCTTTTGCCGAAACCGGCAGGCCTGAACAAGATCGCCCGCTCCGGCGGATCGGGCGCGCCCTTCGGCACGCCGGTGCAAGAGCAGCCATCCTGGTCAGCCTTCATGTGGATGAGACGATCCCTCTTCATGTGGTCCGGGTCATCACGCCACCGCTACAGACGAACCCGGAGGCCGATGTTGGGCGCTGATATCGTTGTATTCCTCGGCCCATCATTGGATGCGATCGAGGCGCAAACACATCTCGATGCAGTCTACGAACCTCCGGCAGGCGGCGGCGACATCATCAGAGCCGTGATCACGCACGCTCCGGCAACGATCGCGATCATCGACGGCGTCTTTGCGCAGGCGCCCGGCGTACGCCATCAGGAGATCCTGTGGGCGATGTCGAAAGGCGTGCACGTCTACGGCGCGGCCAGTATTGGCGCGCTGCGCGCGGCCGAACTCGCAGGCGAAGGCATGATCGGGCATGGCATGATCTATCGCTGGTACCGGCGGTTTCCGCTTGCCGACGATGCCGATGTCGCCGTGCCGATGGCACCAGTGGAATTTGGATCGCGAAGGCTGGGCGAGGCCATGATCGATATCAGACTGACGCTGAAGCAGGCGCAACGGGAGGGTGTGATCGGCGCATCCCTCCGGCGCCGGCTTGAAGCGGTCGCGCGCACGCTTCATTTCCGCAACCGGTCCTTCTCGAGCTTCATCTCGGCTGCAGAAAGCCATTTGGCGCTGACGAACGAAATAATGTCCTTGAAGAATTGGCTAAAGACTGGAGCGATCAGCCGGAAGAAAACGGACGCGATCTCTCTCCTGAACTATTTGAAATACCGGAGAAGAATAGGTTTCGAAACACCCATTCATTGCCATTTTGAGCTTACGGAAGCCTTCGCTTACGATATGGAGTCATGCAACTTACTCGACAATCTCTTGCCGAAAGTACAGTTTCTCTGATATAAGGCCGCCTGTTGCTTGCTTTGAACAGAAGCGACGGAGGCAGCCTTGGATGCCGTTACTCACCCGAAGAGCGCAGATCATCTGGCAGCTGTAGCGCAGCCATTGGGGACACGCTTCCTCATTTTTCCGCAGCCTCCCTACATCCTTGGGTATGAGAAGCCCGAAGTCGTGTGGATCGGACCGTCCGCCGGTCCCGTTCTCGCGGGGCCTTCCGACAAGCGCATGTATGTAGTCAGCCCGGCCGAGGAGAAGATCCCGTATCTCGCGCCGGATATTCCTCCCTATCCCGGGCTTTTGCTGCCGCCGGTTGAGCCTGGACCCGACGGACATTTTGATCATATCGGTCCGGATTCACCGCAATTCCTCTCGACGCACAGCTATGCCTGTGCCCGCCGCGTTCTCGATATCTGCGAGAGTTATGCCGGGCATGCCATCGGCTGGTTCTTCGAGCCGACGCTTGAGCGGCTAGAGATCGTCCCGCGCATCGCCCATTGGGAAAACGCACAATCCGGCTTCGGCTTCCTGGAATTGGGAGAAGAACAACCGGAGACCCCGGCATCCTGCTTCGCGCTGAATTTCGACGCCGTTGCCCATGAAATGGGGCATCTCGTGCTGCTCAGTGAACTCGGCATTCTCCAGAGCGACGGGCGTGGCAGCGATTTCTTCTCCTATCATGAAGCGGTCGCCGACCTGATATCACTGCTCGGCCTGCTGCAATTCGATACGGCGGTCGATCGCCTGCTGCGCCGGACCGGCGGAAACCTGCTCGTGCACAACGAGCTCGACCGTTTCGCCGAGCTCAGCGCCGAAAAGCAGCTGCGATCCTTCAACAACGCGCTTCGCCTCAGCGATGTCAGCAGCGAGGTGCACGACAGGTCGAAGCCGTTTGCCGCCGGCATTTTCGACTGTCTGATCGAGGTCTATCAATCGCTGCTCTTTGAGCGCGGATTGTCGAAGATCGATCCGCGCCGCTACAGCGACCTTCGCCAGCAGATGGCGCCGGCTCTGATCGAAGAAGCGCTGCGCAACTCAAGGCGATCCGCCGATCTGAACCATTTTGCCACCAAAGCCGCCCTGCAGGAGGCTCGCGACATCGTCGGCGAGGCTCTTGTCGGCTCGTGGCACGATCTCGAACCCGACAGCGTGACATTCCCAAATGCTGCCGGGGCATTTCTCGAGACCGCATGGCAGGGCCGCGGCTCCGCCTATATCGACCAACTGGAAGATTGCATGAGGTGGCGTGAAATCCTTTGACAACCTGAGGGGGACGCATCGATGACATATGAGAGCATTCCAGCACCTTCTGGACCCCGCTACGTGGCGGATGAGATCATCCTCTACGGGATCGATCTGAATGACACGAATGATACAGCCCATATTGACGTTGGATTTGCGAAAGGCACGGATCTTCAGCTTAAGCTCGCCAGCAATGTCGGCATCACAGCTTACACAGTGCTTGCTTATGGATACGCCTTCGAAGGGCACTGCTACAGGCTTGATACCACTCGCATCTTCATAATCACTGGGCCGATAGCACGACCTGCTGTCGGTTGCGGCTTTGATAAGCAAGAGAAATACCAGATGTGGCGGATCACGGCGTCCACGCAAATCCTGGAAATCTCGACGGCCTTTGCCGACGCGCGGGCGCTCATTCTGGAGGCCCAGTTGCCCGGCAAGAGATCACCGAGCTCATACGCGATAACGCTCAGAATGGCGCATCGCGGCGGCCGTTTGAGCAACGACTAATTCACCTTGCGAGAATAGGAGTTCGGTTATGCCGTGCAAAGTAATCGTCAGGTTTACAGAAGATCTCAGAGCAATCACAGTTTGGGACGGTTCCGTGCCCTACAAAGGTGTGAAAGTGGATGAGTGCGGTAAGCCAATTGATTCTGAGGTCACGCTTCAGAATCTCAATCCGGACGCGGGTGATGGCTATCAGATCGTTGTGGAGCTCAGCGGCACCTCCGGTGTGGTTGTGATCTGTGAAGAAAATACCCCTAGTAGCTATAATGTGCCTGCCGAAAGTGGTGCGGCGGGTGTTCTTTACTATCCGAAGAACGGCGCGGCCCTTGGAGACAAGCTTAGCCAACTTGAGAAGGACGTTGGCCAGTTGAAACTGACGATCAAGGCGGACGGCGCTCCACGTTAGCGGCAAAAGGCGACCGCCATCCGATGACGCTGCTGCAGCTAGTGAGGCACATGAACTTATACAATGCCTGACCCCAAGTTCACGCTAGACTGCTGCGGAGCCTCAAGGCCGGATCCTGCCATATCCGGAAGCCGCCTTTGAAAGCGTTTTCGTTGTCGCCGAGGCGGCAATTGTCCGGCAGGTCCTTGATCTTGTCGACATTGCCGCCACCGATGACGATATAGTCGGGCTGCAGGGCAGCGCGCAGGCGCTCGGCGACATCCGCCACGGACTTCCGCCATTTGGCCTTTCCATCCGCCTCCAGCCCGCGGAGGCCGACATAGTCCTCGAAGGTCTTTTTCTTTTTGTAGGGAAGATGCGCCAGTTCCATCGGCAGACAGACGCTGTCGGCGACCATCGCCGCGCCCAGCCCGGTGCCCAACCCGAGAAACAGCATGCGCCCGCCCTCGTAGCTGCCGATCGCCTGCATCAAGGCGTCGTTGACCAGCTTCAGCGGCTTGCCGAAGGCCTTTTCGAAATCGTAGTCCTTCCATCCGGCCGCAAGATTGTGCGGATCAAGCGAAGGCTTGTTGTCCGAGACAGGACCCGGATAGCCCATGCCGATGACATCGTAATTCCAGCCCTCCGCCATCTCGCGCACCGCCTTCACCATCTTGTCGGGCGACATGTCTGGCCCCGAAACGACGGCGCGCTTTTCGCCGCCGGTGCTCAGGTGGACTTTCACATGTGAGCCGCCGAGATCGATGGCGAGCACCGTTTGCGTTGTCTGATGCGTTTCGGCGGCGTTGTTGGGCGTGTCCATGAGGAAATCCTGCTTCTTCCGACGGAGTTGATTTGAAAAGGCGCGGGCACTTCCGCGTTCGGGCTAGTGCGTGGTGACCTCGATCCTGAAATCACGGCCCTCCCAGCTGTTGCGGTCCTTCCAGAAAATCGTGAAGGAGATCGCCGATCCCGCTGGGAAAGCGGCGGTCGGCACGTCGGCGAGGTGGGTGCCCATCGAACTATCGGCCGTATCGATATCCTGCGTCGTTTTCCAGCCATCGGCAGACCAATGGATCAAAGCGGGCTCGAACAGTTCGAAGCGTAGCAACCGGCCAGATGGCACATAGTCCGTCGTCGAATTCGTGCGCCAGACCCAAGGCGCCGGTACCGGCTTACCCTGCACATAGCGCTTCAGCGTCTGCGGCGGCATGTCGAACACCGCCCCATCCTTCAGCGATCGCAACAGCTTGATATGTTCGGCATGCGCCCAGACGAGCGGCATGGCGCTTCCCGAGGGACGGCCGAGGAATAGCTCCTTGTCGGCAATGTCCGCCTCGTCCCAGATCTGCTCCGGCAGCAATCCGCCATCGCTTGCCGATGCTTCCAGCGTTGCGAGCAACCGCGCCGCCTCATCTTTTCTTCCGGCCGCAATTTCGAAATGCGCCCGCTCGCCTGTCAGAAGCGGCCAGAGGCGGCCGATACCCGCGCCATCAAACGGCGAGCCGTCTTCCTTCTCACCGTAGCCATCCTCGTTATAGCGATACCAGTAGGGCCCGGCGGGAAGATCCCGCTTTAGCAGCGAGTCGATCGCCTTGACCGTGTTGACGATCCGCGGATCGTCCGCCGCCCGCAAACCGAAACGCACCAGCGCCAGCGCATCGGGGCTGACGAGCAGGCCGGATTCCAGCGTCATACCGGCATTGTCGCGGTTCTTGATCGGCACCAGTGCGGGTGACCGCGCATGGCCTTCGCCGGTGAAACTGCCGATCCGCATGTAATAGCCGTCGATGCCGAGGCTTTGCGACAGCGCCGTATTCCTCGCATAGGTCCAGCTTTCGATCTGCTCGTTCCAGCTGTCTGCGACTTCCCTCAGATAGCGCGCCAGATCGCGGTCCGATACAGCGTCCATAGCGTCCGCAGCGGCCAGCAGCCCGGCGATCTCGACCGCGAGCGTGAAAGGCGAGAAGCCGCCATCTTCCTCCCACCGGTCCTGCTGGGTTGCCGGGCCGTTACGGACGACGTATCGGGCCGCGGCCCTGACCATGCCCTGATAGCGCCCGGCATCGGATGGACCAATGACCTTGGCTCTGAGCAGCATGTCATAGAGCAGCATCGGAAAAGCGGTCTCGTCCATCTGGATGCCCTTCCAGTAGGGCCGCCCGTCGAGCCAGGAATTCTGCACCCAATGGCCGTCGGCCTCCTGGGTCGCGACCAGATAGTCGAGAACCTCGAGCGCATCGGCATGTGCTCCGGCCGCGAGCAGCCCGCCTGCCGTTTCGACGAGATCGCGCGTCCAGACAAGATGATAGCCGCCAAGATCATCATCGCCCTTCGACGAGCCCCAGGGAATGGAGAGGCTGGCAATGATTGCGCCCGAGGCATCGTCACGATGGGTGGCGAGGACGGCGGTGCTGACGCGATAGCGGTTGAGTTCGCGCGGATCATGCGGCTCATCGAGGGGAAGCAGCCCGCTCTGCCATGTACGCCATCCGGACTTGTAGGCTTTGAGTGCGGGCTCGATGCCCTGCTGCAGGCTGAGCAACACACGGAAGGCCGCCTCTTCCGGCTGCGTTCCGAAGCCGAGCGCGATCAGCGCCCGGCCCCCGGTCTGCGACAGATCGAGCGTGCCGCCGAGCGCCACATTGCCGTCTTCGGCGCGTTGATACTCCTGCCGCAGCCCCTCGCCGCGCGACAATGTCTGCCAGGCATCGGAAAAGCCGACGAAACCGGCCGAACGGGCAAGCCACGGCACCGACGAGGCAACGGCCAGCGACCGGCCTGTCCCATAGGCGAAGAGCATCGGATGCCCCTTGAAATCGTCGTACCAGCCGGTGTTGTTGGCGCCGCCATTGACGAGATGCGGCGATATGATTGCGTGAAGCTGGTAGTCGGAGAGCGCCCCAATCAGCGCCTCGAACTGGATCTCCTGCAGCACGACTTCGCGGTCGGGATCCGAAAGGATCGTTTTGGTGATCCGGTAGCGCCCGTCCTTCGCCGTGTTGATCAGCCGGAATGCCGGAACGCCGTCCTCCAGCGTCTCGACGACATGATCGGCGTCACGCTTTTCCTCGGAGAAATAGTCCTTCGCGGTGACGGCGAAGCCGAAATCGCGGATGCTCGCCTGATCGAGCCGCGGCGCGTAGACCTCGTTGAGGATACCGTGGCTGGCGGTGAACCAGACCTGACCGGCTTCCCCGGGCGCGCGCCCAACGGCGGACTTGTCGCTCGATGTCCAGCGCGGCAGAATTCCGGGTGCCCCCGGCGGCGTGGTCGGCTGCGTCAATGGTCTGATCCTTCGTTCGCGCCTTATGCGAGAACCGCTCCGCATTCTGGGAAAGGACGCGCGAGTGCAGGCTCAGCAAAGCACCTGAAACGGAACCTGTCGAGGACAGAGTGAACGGCGAAGCCGTGATGGCGGCAAGGTGACGCGGCGAATGTCAGCCGGCAGGAGCGAATTGGCTCATGGCGCCGAGATAGGGTTTGGGAAGCGGTGAGGCATAGGAGCCGCGCTTGCTGGTCGACAAACCAAGCGATACCAGCGCCTCCGCCTGCTTGACCGCAGCCGCGACGCCATCGACGACGGGCACGCCGTAATGCGCCTGCAGCTCGCGGGCGAGATCGGTCATGCCGGCGCAGCCAAGCACGATCGCCTCGGCGCCGTCCTCTACAAGGGCGCGTTCAATCTCGGCCCGCAGCTTGCCGATCGCCCCGGATGCCTCGTTCTCCAGTTCGAGAACCGGAATGTCGGAGGCCCGCACCTTGGCACGGTCGCCCATGCCATAGCGGCGAACCAGATTGTCGATCAGCACCCGCGAACGCTCCAGCGTGGTGACCACAGTGAAGCGCTGGGCCAGAAAGCCGGCGGTGGCAACAGCGGATTCGCAAAGGCCGAGCACCGGGACGTCGCAGAAGCTGCGAGCCGCCTCCAGCCCGGTATCGTCGAAGCACGCGATGATGGCCGCATCATAGCCTTCCGCCTGCCTGTCCTTCAGCTCCGCGAGCAGCCCCGGCAGCGCCATGGCGCCGTCATAGTGGCCCTCGATCGAAACGGGCCCCATGCGCGACGTCGCGGTGATGATCTCCGTGCCTGCAGCAGCGACCGCGCGGGCTGCAACCGCGGCCTTCTCTGTCATCGAGGCCGTGGTATTCGGGTTTACCAATAGTATGCGCATGTTACCTGATCTTTGCCTGCCGGCGGCCAAGCATCATCATGATGCCGAGCGTGCCGAGGATGATGGTGAAGGAGAAGACCGTGGTGACCGTGCCCAGCGCATAGAGCACCGGCGTCGTGACATTGGTGGTCATCCCGTAGATTTCGAGCGGCAGCGTGTTGTAGCTGCCCGACGTCATCAGCGTGCGGGCGAATTCGTCATAGGAGAGCGTGAAACCGAACAGGCCGACGCCGATCAGGCTCGGCAGGATCATCGGCAGAACCACATGGCGGAAGGTCTGCCAGGAGGTGGCGCCAAGATCGCGAGCCGCCTCTTCATAGGCCGGCGAGAAGCGGTTGAAGACGGCAAACATGATCAGCACGCCGAAGGGCAGGGTCCAGGTCAGATGGGCGCCGAAGGCCGAGGAATACCAGGCGGGCTTCAGGCCGCTCTGCTGGAAGACCACGCCGATGCCGAGCGAGATGATGATCGAGGGCACAACGAGGCTGGCGACCGTTGCGTAGAACAGCGCCGTCGCGCCGCGGAATTTTCTGCGGAAGGCAAGGCCCGCCAGCAGCGAGACGACCACCGTGACGATCATCACCATCAGGCCGAGCGTGAAGGAGCGCTTGAACGACGCCCCGAAATCGCCGACCGCCTGCCTCTCGAACAGATTGGCGAACCAGTGCAGCGAAACGCCGTTCAGCGGGAAGGTCAGGCCGCCGTCCGGCCCCTGGAAGGACAGGATCAGGATCGCCGAAAGCGGCCCGTAGAGGAAAAGCACGAAGACGATGAAGAATGCCGTCAGCGCGTAGAATTCGAGGCCGCGTCTTTCACCGTTCATCTCAAAGCTCCTTGCGGATATCGACGACACGCAGGATCGCGGCGACCATGAGCAGCACGACGACCAGCAGCACGACGGCGTTGGCGGCGGCGGCCGGATATTGCAGCAGCGACATCTGGTTCTTCATCATCAGCGCCACCGAGGCGCTCTGGCCGCCGGACATGACCTGAACCGTCGAGAAATCGGCCATGACCAGCGTCACCACGAAGATCGAGCCGATGGCGATGCCGGGCTTTGCCAGCGGAATGACGACGTTCCAGAGGACCTGCCAGCCGGATGCGCCGGCATCGCGCGCCGCTTCGAACAGCGAGCGGTCGATGCGCATCAGCGTGTTGAAGATCGGGGTCACCATGAACAGCGTGTAGAGATGGACCATTGCAAGCACCACGGCGAAATCGGAATAGAGCAGCCATTCGATCGGCTGCGGCACGATGCCTGATGAGACGAGGGCGGAATTAACGAGACCGTTGCGGCCGAGCACCGGGATCCACGAGATCATGCGGATGATGTTGGACGTCATGAACGGCACGGTGCAGACGAGGAAGAGGATCATCTGCGTCGAGGTCTTGCGGATGTGAAAGGCCAGGAAATAGGCGACCCAGAAGCCGATGAACAGCGTCAGCGCCCAGACGATAACGGTGAATTTGAGGGTGTTGAGATAGGTCTTCCAGGTGACCCACGAGCCGAGCGTATCGGTGTAGTTCATGGTCAGGAAGGCCGGATAGAGCCCGGCGAAGTCGTAGTCCCAGAAGCTGACGACACCGATCATGGCGATCGGCAGGATGAAGAAGATGCCGAGGATGACGAAGAGTGGCACCGCCTGGAGATAGGAGATGGCGGCAAGCGGCATGCGGAAGCCGGTGCTGCGGACGCGGCCGATTTTCTCGTTTGTCTCTGCAGAAGCGATCGTCGCCATGTCTTCGGTCTCCATCTGATCTGGCCGGTGGGCTGCATCCCCACGGCCCTCATCCCTGTGCTTGTCACAGGGATCCAGCCGACGCGCGTCTGCGCGGCGAGAAGAATCTTTCAGCCCAAGGACTTGGGCTGGCTGGATTCCTGTGACGAGCACAGGAATGAGGGACATCGGTAGCCCCTCTCCCCGTCAAAGGGAGAAGGGCATTTGCAATCGCCTTAGGCAGCGATGAACTCGTTCCAGCGGCGGACCATGTAGCGGTCTTCGTCCATGACCGAGTTCCAGCAGGCGACGTGGCCCATGCGCTCCTCGAAGGAGCCGCCATCGCGCACCGCACCGGCCTTTTCCATGACCTTGCCGTCCGGGCCCTTGATGTCGCCCTTTGCAGCCTTGCCCTCGATCCAGTAGCCCCATTCGTCTTCCGACATGAACTTCTTGGCGGTGTCCATGCAGGCGGAATAGTAGCCCTGGCGGTTGAGGTAGCCGCCGACCCAACCGGACGTGTACCAGTTGATGTATTCGTAGGCGGCGTCGAGTTCCTTGCCCTTGAGGTGCGAGGCAAGGCCGAGACCGCCGCCCCACGAGCGGTAGCCTTCCTTGAGCGGCTGGAACTTGCAGGCGATGCCCTTGGAGCGGACGGCGGCGACGGCCGGCGACCACATCGACTGGATGACGACTTCGCCCGATGCCATCAGGTTGACGGACTCGTCGAAGCTCTTCCAGAAGGCGCGGAACTGGCCGTCGCCCTTGGTCTTGATCAGGAAGTCGATCGTCTTGTCGATCTCTTCCTTGGTCATGTTGCCCTTGTCGGCATATTTGATGTTGCCGGCCGCTTCCATGATCATCGCCGCATCCATGATGCCGATCGACGGAATGTTGAGGATCGAGGTCTTGCCCTTGAAAGCAGGATCGAGAATGTCGGCCCAGCTGGTGATATCGCGGCCGACGAGATCGGGACGGATGCCGAGCGTATCGGCATTGTAGATCGTCGGCATCATCGTGAAGAATTCGGTCTCGCTCTTGGCAAAGGTCTTGGCGTCCTTGGCCTCGACATAGCCGACGGTGTGCGGCGCCGTGCCCTGCGCGATGACGCTGTCAGCCTTCAGCTTGCCGGTCTTGAAGAGCGGTACGACCTGATCGTAATATTTCAGCTTCTTGGTTTCCATCGGCTGGATGACGCCGGTCGGATAGACCTTCTTCAGGATCCAGTATTCGATGTCGGCGATGTCGTAGCTGTCAGGCTGGGTAACGGCGCGCTGCGCTGCGGCATCGGAATCGGTCGCCGTCATCTCGAGCGTGATGCCGAGGTCGGCCTTGCACTTCTCGGCGATGTCGTTGAGGTTCGAAACGCCTGTGCCGAACTGGCGTAGCGTGATGTTGGACTGCGCCCAGATCGTCGGGAAGCCGGTGATCAGGCCCGAGCCTGCGGCAGCACCGATCGCCGCAGCGCCGGTCTTCAGAAGCGAACGGCGGGAAATCCCGGCCTCCGTGTTGGTTGTCGTCTTTTCAGTCGTCATGTCAGTTCCCCTTTTTTTGATGGCAAGGTTCATGCACGGCCAAGGAGGACGGCGTCCTCGAGGGCCCAACTCAGAGACACCGCATCGCCGACCGATACGGGTTTGGCGAAATAATCGCCGTCGCTCGCGATGACCGTGAAGTCGTCACTGCCCGCACCGATGACGGTGAGTTTCACCGTCGCGCCGCGATATTCGATGTTGGAAACGACGCCGCCGAAGCCGAGCGTCTTGTCGCTGGCCGCCTCAAGACGGACGCGATCGGTACGGATGCCGATATCGACGGCTTCGCCCACAAGCCTGCCGTCGCCGCGCACCGAGAAGGTCTGCCCCTCCGGCGCCTCGAGCACCAGCATGTCGTCCTTGACGGAGGTCACGCGGCCCGAGAGAACATTGTGGTCGCCCATGAAGCGGGCGACGAAAGCCGTCGCCGGACGCTCGAAGACCTCGCGCGGAGGCGCCGCCTGCTCGATCTTGCCGTCGTTCATGATGACGATCACATCGGCGAGCGCCATCGCCTCTTCCTGGCTGTGCGTCACATGCACGAAGGTGATGCCGAGCGTCTTCTGCAGCTTCTTGAGTTCAGCGCGCATGCGGATCTTCAGAAACGGGTCGAGCGCCGATAGCGGCTCGTCGAGCAGCAATGCTTCCGGATCGGTAATCAGGGCGCGGGCAAGCGCCACACGCTGCTGCTGGCCACCGGAGAGCTGCGCCGGCCGGCGCGTCGCATAGGCCTCCATCTGCATCAGCTTCAGCATCTCGAGCGCCTTGGCCCGGCGCTCGTCCTTCTCGACGCCCTTCATCTTCAGGCTGAAGGCGACGTTGTCGATCAGGTCGAGATGCGGAAACAGCGCGTAGGACTGGAACATCATCGCCGTGCCGCGCTTGGCGGGCGGAAAGTCGGTGACGACGGTATTGCCGAGGCGGACATCGCCGGAGGATATGCTCTCGTGACCGGCGATCATCCGCAATGTCGAGGTCTTGCCGCAACCGGATGGACCAAGGAAGCAGCAGTAGGATCCCGCCGGGATCTTGAGGCTGATGGCATGCACGGCCGTCGTGCTGCCATAGACCTTGGAAACGGATGCAATATCGATCTCTGCCGCTTTCGACATCATGTCTTCCCCTGTTCGAGTAAGACAATGCATCTGCCGTGCCAGTTTCTGCTGCACTGCGTCAAAGCCATGGGATTCAACGGAAAACAGGATTAGACTGGCTTAAGCGCAAATTAGAGGCAGTGAAAATTCTGCACAGGAAATAGGCTTTCGTCTGCAATTTACGCAGTATATCGTATACAATTTGATCGCCATTTTGCGCGCAAAATTCGTTTAACTTCTGATGCAAAGCTGGCTATCATTGCGGCTGTAATCAGGTACCCGTTTTCATGACTCCTTCAGCCAACGCGCTTTTGCAGGCAGACGATTCAGCCGACACCGGCACCCAGCAGATCCGCGATGCAATCCGCGACGCGATCGTCGAACGCCGGCTCGCGCCTGGAACGAAACTGTCGGAAGCCGATGTCGGCAATCTCTTCAATGTCAGCCGCACGCTGGCCCGCGCTGCGCTTCAGGCGCTCTCTTACGAGGGGCTCGTCAGCGTCGAGAAAAACCGCGGCGCCTTCGTTGCCTATCCCTCGCCAGATGAAGCGAAGCAGATCTTCGCGGCCCGCCGTCTCGTCGAACCGGGCATCCTGCGCGAGGCAGCCGCCCGCATCACGCCATCGCAGATCCAGCACCTCCGCCAGCTGCTGCAGGAAGAAGGACGCCTGATCAGCGAGCGCGGACAGACAGCGCGCCGGGCCGAAATCAAGGCTTCCGGCGACTTCCACCTGACGCTGGCATCGATATCGGGCAACGCCATCATGCAGCGCTTCATGGAAGAGCTGGTGGCCCGCTCATCCCTGGTCATCGCCCTCTACGGCCAGTCCGCCGTTTCCAGCTGCGGCCATTCCGAGCATGGCGACATCGTCACCGCCATCGAGGCCGGCGATCTCGACCGTGCCTGCCATCTGATGGTGCATCACATCTCCCATATCGAGGCCGACCTCGATCTTCGCGAGCGCAAGAGCTTCGGCCTGAAGGAAGCTTTTTCGATCTAGCCAAACGCCCTTCGGCGCCGTCGGTCGCTCTACCCGGCCGGGCGGATGCAGCACGCTCCCCGAGCAAATCCCTGCTTTTCTTCCGGAATTCCCGCTCTAGTTCCAAAAAGAGGAGCCGCTTGCGGCGGGGATGACGAGGAGCAACTGATGAGCGGAGCGCCGTTGAAAAGCTTGCCGGAGCAGCCGGAACTGCAACGGGTGATGGGACCGGGCCTGCTGCTGCTCTTCATCGTCGGCGATATTCTCGGCACCGGCATCTACGCGCTGACCGGCCAGGTCGCAGCCGAAGTCGGCGGGGTCGTCTGGCTGCCTTTCCTGATTGCTTTTGTGGTGGCGCTGCTGACGGCGCTCAGCTATCTCGAGCTGGTGACGAAATATCCGCGGGCGGCCGGCGCGGCGCTCTACACGCACAAGGCCTTCGGCGTCCACTTCCTGACATTCCTGATCGCCTTTGCCGTCATGTCCTCCGGCATCACCTCGGCATCGACAGCATCGCGCGCCTTTGCCGCCAATTTTTCCGAGGCCTTCGGCTTTGAATTCGGCGACTATGGCGTCACCTTTATTGCCGTCGCCTTCATCGCGCTAATCGCCGCCATCAACTTCCGCGGCGTCGGCGAAAGCGTGAAGCTCAACGTTGTCCTGACGATGGTCGAACTGACCGGCCTGCTGATCATTATCGGCATCGGATTCTGGGCGATTGCCGGTGGTGAGGGCGACGTATCACGCGCCTGGACCTTTCAGCCGAGCAGCGAGCACGGCGTGTTCTGGTCGGTCATCGCCGCCACGACGCTCGCCTTCTTCGCCATGGTCGGCTTCGAGGATTCCGTCAACATGGCCGAGGAATGCAAGGAGCCGAGCCGGATCTTCCCGAAGGTGCTGCTCGGCGGCCTGTTGATCACAGGCGTTATCTACGTGCTGGTTGCCATCTCGGCGATCACGCTGGTGCCTGCGGCCGAGCTCGGTGAAGGCGAGACGCCACTGCTGAAGGTGGTGCAGGCGGGCGCGCCGAACTTCCCGATCGGTATTTTCGGCATCATCACCATGTTCGCCGTCGCCAATTCGGCGCTGATCAACATGATGATGGCGAGCCGGCTGATCTACGGTATGAGCCGCGAAGAGGTCCTTCCGGCCGCTCTCGGCAAGGTTCATGCCGCGCGCCAGACGCCCTATATCGCCATTGGCTTTACGTCACTGCTGGCCGTCGGCCTGATCCTGTTTGCCGGCGGCGTGCCGGCGCTCGGCGGAACCACGGCTCTGCTGCTGCTCGGCGTCTTTGCCGTCGTCAATATCGCCGTGCTGGTGCTACGCCGCGACAAGGTCGATCACCCGCATTTCCGCACGCCGACCATCGTGCCGGTCCTCGGCGCGGCGACCTGCCTGTTCCTCGTCGGCCCCTGGACCGGCCGTGATCCGGTCCAGTACGTGATCGCCGCCTGCCTGATCGGCATCGGTGCGGTCCTCTGGTTCGCGACGATCGGCTTCATGCGAAGCGCGAACCAGAATGCCTAATGCGACGACTGTTGCTTGGCGCGGGCGACGATCTGCGTCGGATTGACGAACTGCAGGGCGATGATGAGCCAGAAGAGCGTCGTGATCATGTAGATCACCGCCATCGCATCGATCGACTGCGCGGCACGAACGCCGGAGGCAAACACTGCGTAATAGAGCGAGACGACCAGCGTCTGCGTCGTCGGCCCCGAGATCAGGAAGGTCAGCTCGAACATCGCGATGGTGCGAACCAGAACCAGAAGCAGCGCCGCCAGCATGCCGGGCAGAAGCAGCGGCAGCAGGATGCGGATGAAGAGGCTCGTGGTCCCCGCCCCGAACACCCGGGCCGCTGCTTCGATGCGCGGATCGATCTGTTCGATGAACGGGATCATCACCAGCACGACGAAGGGGAAAGACGGCACGAGGTTGATCAGCACGAGGCCCCAGAACGTACCGCCGAGGCCGAGCTGATAGAGCACGGTCGCAAGCGGAATGCCGTAGGTCAAAGGCGGGATCAGCAGCGGCAGCAGGAAGAGCAGAACGATCAGCTTCTTGCCGGGGAAGTCGCGACGGGCCAGCGCATAGGCCGTCAGCACCCCGAGAATGCCCGAGATCACCGTGACCGTGAAGACGATCTGGAAGGTGACGAGCACGACGCTCGATAGCTGGAATTCCTTCCAGGCGCTGAAATACCAGCGCGTCGTCCAGCCCGCCGGCAGCCATGTGCCGAGCCAGCGCGTCGAGAAGGAATTGATGATGACGACGGCGATGACGGCCAAGAGGTTGAGGATGAACAGTCCTGCAACGGCCCAGACGGCGAAGCGCCAGATTTT
The DNA here is from genome assembly GCA_900465675.1 of Hyphomicrobiales bacterium. Taxonomy (GTDB): domain Bacteria; phylum Pseudomonadota; class Alphaproteobacteria; order Rhizobiales; family Rhizobiaceae; genus Rhizobium. The sequence goes on from UBJR01000005.1 coordinate 373,045, forward strand.
CGATGTGAGGCCCTGGTCACGGATCATGGCTCAGCCTTTCGTGCCGCCGGCAGGGCCGCGATAGAAGAACGAGCGGCAGGCGAGAACCGCCACCACGACGACAAGCTCGACAGCCCCCATGATGAGCGCGATCGCCGAGCCCAGTGAATGGTCATATTGCTCGAAGGCAGCCTGATAGGCCGCGATCGAGATGACGCGCGTCGGCCCGGCCGGCGCACCGAGCAGAACCGCCGAGGGGAAGACGGCAAAGGCCTGCACAAATGCCAGGCAAAAGGTGACGGCGAGGCCCGGCACCAGAAGCGGCAGGAAGACGCGGAAGAAGCGCTTGCGCGGACCGGCCCCCAGCGTTGCCGCCGCCTGCTCGATCGCCGGATCGATGCCGGTGATGTAGGAGAGCGTCAGCAGGAAGGCGAAGGGAAAGCCGGTGATCAGCAGCGAGGCGAAGACGCCCCAGTAGTTGTTGGTCAGCTTGACCGGCGCATCAAGGATGCCGATCAGCAGCAGCGTCTGATTGAACCAGCCGCGCGGGCCGAGGAACGTCAGCAGGCCATCGGCGACGAAGACCGTTCCAAGCGTGATCGGCAGCACCAGGATCGTCGTCAGCAGGCGCTGGCGCCGCATCAGCCGGACGCGGAACGCGATTGGCACGGCGAGCGCCAGATTGAGGATGGTGACAGGCAACGCCAGCCACATCGTAGCGCCGATGGTGTTGTACTGGAAGGGATCGCTGAAGAACTTGGCGTAATTCGCATACCACGCGCCGCCATCCTTCGGCGTCAGCGAATCCACCACGCCATAGAAGAAGGGATAGACGAACAACGCGAGCATGAAGATCAGGCCCGGCAGCACCAGCATCGTCGTGCCGTCGAGCCCGCGGACCGCAAGCCGGGTGCGAAGCGATGGCCCGCTCATGCAGCCGTTTCCTTGAAGAGTAGCGCCCGCCCTGCAGCCGGCTGCAGGAAGGTCGCAGCACCGCGCGGCAGCACATCGTCGGAGCGGAAATAAAGATCGGAGCCGTCAGCGGATTTAGCCAGGCCGAAGAAGGCGCGGCCGCGATATTCCATGCTGCTGACGGTGGCGGGAATGCCATCGCCGGCGACCGCGACCAGATCTTCGGGGCGCACGGAAAGCACCGCGGCATCGCCCACCTGAAGCGGCGTGCGCATCGTGCCGGTCAGCCGCGCCGGGCCAACCTCGATCTGCGCCTCGTCACCCGACACCGAGGTGACGCGGCCGCGGATACGGGTGCGGAAGCCCATGAAATCGGCGACGTTCAGATTGACCGGGCGCTGGTAGAGATCCTGCGGCGTGCCGATCTGCTCGATATGGCCCTGGCTCATGACGACGATGCGATCGGCCAGCGATAGCGCCTCGTCCTGGTCGTGCGTCACGTAAATTGTCGTCGAGCCGATCTGGTCGTGAATGCCGCGGATTTCGGCGCGCATTTCAAGACGGAGCTTGGCGTCGAGATTGGATAGCGGCTCGTCCATCAAGACGATCGGCGGACGGATGACGACGGCACGCGCAATCGCAACACGCTGCTGCTGGCCGCCGGAGAGCTGGCCGGGCAGCTTGTCTGCCTGGCTTTCGAGCCGGACGAGCGCCAGCGCATCGTTGATCCGCTTGTCCGCTTCCGGCCCCTTGATGCCCTGCATCGCCAGACCGAAGCCGACATTCTTGCGCACGCTCATATGCGGGAAGAGCGCGTAGCTCTGGAACACCATGCCGAAGCCGCGCTTTTCGGGCTCCAGCTGGTCGATACGGCCGCCGCCGAGACGGATTTCACCGCCCGAGAGTGCCAGCAGCCCGGCGATACAGTTGAGCGCCGTCGACTTGCCGCAGCCCGACGGGCCGAGCAGTGCGATGAACTCGCCGGGTTCGATCGCAAGATCGATACCGTCGAGCGCGTTATAGGCGCCGAACGAGCGGCGGAGACCATCAAGCTCGAGACGGGCTTTGTTGCGCGACGACGGCGCTGCGTTCTGGGCGGGCGCGTTCAATCGAAACTCCATATATATCGAGGCAATGAGGGCGCCGGCCCTATGACCGGCGCCATGGATTGCGATCAGCCCTTCTTGGCGCCGATCTTTTCGTCCCAGATGCGGAAGGCTTCGACGAGCTGCTTGGGCTCGAGCGGCACTTCCAGCGGGTTGCTGGCGATCCAGTCGGCATATTCAGGACGGCCGAATTCCTTGATCACGTCCTGGCTTTCCTGCGGCGCCATGTCGATGGTGACATCCTTGACGGCCGGACCCGGATAGAAATAGCCGGCGTCATAGGCGATCGCCTGCTGCTTCGGCTGCAGGATGTAGTTCAGCACATCCATCAGCACCGCGATCTTCTCGTCCGATACGCCCTTCGGGATGACCGCATAATGCGCGTCGGTGACCCAATGGAAGCCGTCGAGCTTCTGCACCTTGGCTTCGGCGGGAACGATGCCGAGGGCGCGCGGGTTGATGTCCCAGCCCGTCGTCGTGGCCACGATGTCACGGGTACCTTCGCCGAGTTCCTTGAACACCACGGCGGTGCCGGTCGGGTAGTATTCGATGTTCTCGCCGAGAGCGGCCAGATATTCCCAGGTCTTCGTCCAGCCCTTGGCGGGATCACGCGGATCGCTGTCGCCGAGAAGGTACGGAAGACCCATCAGCAGCGTGCGGCCGGGGCCGGAATTGGCAGGGCGGGCGTAGAGGAACTTGTTCTTGTTCTGCTTCGTCCAGTCGAGCAGCTCCTGCGCCGTCTTTGGCGGCGTCGCCACCTTGTCCGGCATGTATTCGATCAGCGGGCCGGACGGGTAGTAGGTGATGACGACACCCTGATCCTTGGCAAGGCCCTGCATCTTGAAGGCCTGCGGCTGCAGGGTGCTTTCAAGATTGGGAAGCTCGGATTTATGCGCGCCGAGATCGATCCAGAGACCCTGGTCGACACCAGCCGAAAGCGCGTCGGTGCCGGTCAGCACAAGATCGATATCGACCTTGCCTGCCGCCTGCTGCGCCTTGATCTTGCCGGGCAGTTCCGGGGCCGGCGCCTTGGTGAAGGCGAAGCTCGACACCCAGTCGGCCTTTTCGGCGGCATAGGCTTCGAACATGCCCTGCGTCAGCGCAAGATTGCCGGCAACGTCGGCGATGGTGATCGTCACCGGGCTCGCCGGCTTCTTCGCCTGGGCAAACAGATGGCTGGGCAGCATGCCGGCAACGGCAACGCCCGCGGCGGTACTCACGAATGTTCTGCGCGTAATGTTCATGGGTGTCTCCTCCTCTTGTGCGGCGTCTGCGGACGAGCCCAGACAGCCTGCTCTCCCGTGATCTGCCAGGCGAGATCAAAACGCCGGCCAACCGCCGAAAAGCGGTTGAAAGCCTTGCAAAGCGACCGCTCCTCATCGGCAAGCCTTGGCAATGGATGAGGATTGATATACTAGTATGCACAACAGAGTCAACGTGCAGGAAATAGCATGCGGCAGGCATCCGGCTCCGAAGCGATCGACTTTCCGCCCGCAGTGGAAAGACCGGCGAAGCTACGCCGTGTGACAACGGCCGATGCCATTTTCAACCAGCTCTACGCCGACATCGTCTCACTGCGCATGCCGCCCGGCATGGCCCTCCAGGAAAAGAAGATCGCCGAAGAATTCGGTGTCAGCCGTACCCCGGTGCGCGAGGCACTGCTGCGGCTTGCCGAAGGCGGGCTCGTCGATATCTACCCGCAGTCGGGCACTGTCGTTTCCCGGGTTCCCGTTTCGGCCATTCCCGAAGCCGTTGTCGTGCGCAAGGCGCTGGAAACGACGACCATCGAAGCCGCGACGCGCAACGCAACACCCGCCGATATCGAGCGGCTCGATATGATCATCAGCAGGCAGAAATCGCTGGCTTCGCTGGGCGACACATCAGGCTTTCACGAGGAAGACGAAGCCTTCCATGAGGCGATCACCCGGATTGCCGGCTATCCCGGTATCTGGACGATCCTGAAGACCGTGAAAGTGCAGATCGACCGCGCCCGCCGCCTGACGCTGCCGGCGCTGGGGCGCATGGACAATGTGGTGCGCGAGCATATCGTCATCCGCGATGCGATCGCCAGTCATGACGTCGATGCTGCCCGCGAGGCGATCCTGCATCACCTCAGCGCCGTCATCCCAGATGTGGTGGAGCTGCGCACCCGCTATCCCGATTATTTCTGCTAGAAGCCAAAAATATAGAAGCGACTGACGAGGAGGAAATCGATGCGGCAAGGATGGAGATGGTTTGGGCCCGAAGCCCCGGTGACACTGGACGAGGTGCGCCAGACCGGCGCCACCAACATTGTCTCTTCGCTGCACCAGGTCCCAATCGGCCGCGCCTGGACGGAAAAGGAAGTCTCCGAGCGCAAGTCGATGATCGAGACGACACCCGCCGGGCGTTCGCCGCTCGTCTGGTCCGTCGTCGAAAGCATCCCGATCCCCGATGCCGTCAAGCGCAAGGGCGGCAAGGCGAAGGCCGAGATCGAGGCCTGGATCGCCAGCCTCGAAGCGGTCGCAGCCAACGATATCCCGATCGTCTGCTACAATTTTATGCCGGTCGTCGACTGGACCCGTACCGAACTCGACTACATCACGCCGACAGGCGCCACCGCCATGCGCTTCGACCACGAGCGCTTTGCAGCTTTCGATCTCTTCGTGCTGCAGCGCCAGAGCGCCGGAAACGATTACTCGGCTGAAGACCAGCAGCGGGCACGCGAGGTCTATGACGAGATGAGCGAGGAAGAGATCTCCGAGATCACCCGCATCATCACCTCCGCCCTGCCGGGCTCCACGACCGAGCCGCTGACCATCCCCGGCTTTCGCGACAAGCTATCGAGCTATGCCGGCATCGATGCCGCGAAGCTTCGCCAGCATCTGATCGAATTCCTGCAGGCCGTGACGCCGGCTGCCGAAGCGCGTGGCGTCAAGCTGACGCTGCATCCGGACGATCCGCCACGCTCGCTCTTCGGCCTGCCGCGTATCGCCTCGAATGCCGAGGATTATGCGGCGCTCTTCGACGCCGTGCCCTCGCCTGCAAACGGTATGTGCTATTGCACCGGCAGCCTTGGCGTCCGCGCCGAAAACGATATGCCCGCGATCGCAAGGCGTTTCGCCTCGCGCATCTATTTCGCCCACCTGCGCGCCACCAAGCGCGAAGGAGACGGCCGCACTTTCCACGAAAGCGCCCATCTGGAGGGCGATGTCGACATGGTCGCAGTGCTGAAGGAACTCGTTGCCGAAGACAGCAAGCGTAGCGCCAAGGACGAGATCGTCTTCCGCTCCGACCACGGCCACCGCATGCTCGACGACCTCAACAAGACCGTCACGCCCGGCTATCCGGCGATCGGCCGCATGCGCGGCCTGGCAGAGCTGCGCGGGATCCTCTACGCGCTGGGGTCTATCCCGTCGTAGGACTTGCGAGGGCCGCATCTTGCGATCTTGCCCTCGCCAATACCCTCATCTTTTTGCCCTCAGGGCTGCGCCCACGGGATGTCACAGAGATGGGGGTGGATCGAACTACCCTTCCGGCAGCCAGGAACGATAAAGCGGATGCTCCGCCGTGATCGGCAGCGGAGTCGGCTTACCGGTTCGTTGCGAGTCATAGGCTGCTGTCACCAGTTCCAGAGAATTGCGCGCGTCCTGCAGCGTCACCGGCGGCTCCGTGCCATCAGTGATTGCCTGATGGAACAGCTCGAACTGGCGGGTATAGCCGTCTTCCTTGACCTCGTAACCTGCAAGGGCGTCATCGACACGCTTCTGATGTTCCTCGGTCCCGGCGATGAAAGTCCAGGGATCGCGGCCCATCGTATAGGGCTCCAGAATGCTTTCGGCGACGACATCGTGGAAGCAGAAGCGCAGCCGCGAGATTTCCTTGCGCGACCCCAGCGTCATCGACAGCGCCGCCAGCGAGCCGTTCTGCATCTTCACCGAAATGGCCGACGTGTCCTCGACCTCGATCGGATTGACCAGCGTCGCGCCATAGGAAAACACCTCGGCGCAAGCGCCGTGCACATAGTTCAGCATATCGTGCGCGTGGATGGCGTGGCCGAGAAGCCCGCCGCCGAGCTCGCTCTTCCATTTGCCGCGCCATGGAACGGCATAATAATCCGGGCCGCGCCACCAATGCGTTTCAATCGTCGTCAGGAACGGGCGTCCGGTAAGGCCGAGTTCGATCAGCCGCTTCAGCTTCTGCAGGCCGGAACCGTAGCGATACTGGAAGATCGGCATCAGCATCTTGCCGCCGGCGCGCGCGACGATCCCGGTCATCTCGTCGACCTCGGCGATCGAACCGAACAGCGGCTTCTCGCAGATCACATGCTTGCCTGACTCTATTGCCTTCTTGCAGAGCGCGAAATGCGTGTCCGGCGGCGTGCAGATGTCGATGACATCGAGGTCATCGCGGGCAAAAAGCGTATCGGCATCCTGCGTATATTCGCCGATGCCGTGGGTCGCGCAGAGTTCGCGCCCGCGCTCCTCGTCCAGCGAGCAGAGGACAGGCACTTCGAACAAATCCTTGTTCCAGTCGAAGCCCGCAAGATGCCGGGCAGCGATACCGGCTCCGATCACGCCGACGCGCAATTTCTGTGTCATGGCAGGCTCTCCTATCGTCCGCCGAGCCTGACGGCATTGGTCTGCGCCTCCAGCGACAGCCGGCAGACTTCATAGACATGGGTCTGCAGCATCGCGGTCTCGCTGCGATCGCGCACATCGGCGCTGAAGGCGTCGAAATAGTCGAGTTTCTCATCGCTGCAGTCGATGTGGATGTTTTCCTTGCCGTTGACCAGGAAGAGATGGTCCTTGCCGGGACGCCCGGAAATATCGATGTACTTGCGCAGCTCCATATAGCCTTCGGTGCCGAGGATGGTCAGACGGCCATCGCCCCAGGTGCCAAGCCCTTCGGGTGTGAACCAATCGACGCGGACATAGCCTGACCCCCGGTCGGAGCGCAGCAGCACTTCGCCGAAATCCTCGAATTTCGGCTTATCGGGCATGCCGAAATTACCGATCGAGCTGGCCACGACCTCGCCCGTGGTCGAGCCTGTGTAAAACAGGAACTGGTCGACCTGATGCGAAGCGATATCGACAATGATGCCGCCAAAGGCTTCCGGATCGAAGAACCAGTCCGGCCGTGTCGGCAGCTGCAGCTTGTGCGGTCCCATGCCAATCGTCTGAATGACCTTGCCGATCCGGCCTTCCTTGACCAGCTTTCCCGCCTTGACGGCGGAGCGAACGCAATGGCGCTCGGAAAAGCAGATCGAGAAGATGCGGCCGGTCTCGGCAACCGTCTTCTTCACCTCTTCAAGCTGGGCGAAGGTGGTGACGCCCGGCTTGTCGGTCATCACGTCCTTCCCCGCCTTCATGGCGCGGATCGCAAGGCCTGCACGGTCACGCGGGATGGCGGCGATGCAGATGACATCGATCGACGGATCGGCAAACAGCTGCTCGCGATCGATCTGCGGGGTATCCGGGTAGGTTTTCTCGAAGTTTTCGCGCAGCGCCGGAACCGAGGTTTTCGGGCAGTAGCCAACGAATTCTCCGCCGGCCGCAAGCAATCCTTTGACGTGATCGAACGTGTGCCCATGATCGATCCCGATGACCGCAAATCTCAACATCTCGAAATAATCCTCCTGCTTGCACGGCGCGCCGCGACCCGCCCGCTCCTCTTGTAACCATTCAGATACTTGCGCCAATTCTGTGTCAAGCGATGTTTAGCCGCAGAATGCGACAAATTCTCCGGCGCAATTGCAGTGCCCAAAAAGCCGCAGGGACGGCAGTCGGCGGCCAGGAACTGAAAGCCCGGTTGATGCGTTCTGGCGCTATTCCTCCATCAACGACCGAGATCCGCCGTGGACCAGAAACAGCGCACCGCACCGCAACTGGACGAAGATCAACGCGAGGAACCGAAGGACAGCGCAGACGCTGAGCCCACCGGCAAAGAGGAAAAGAAACCGTCGATTATCCGGCGCCATCCGCTGGCGGCGCTCTTCATCGCCGTTGCGATCGCGGCCGTCGCGGTCATCGGGTATGTGGTCTGGCTGGTTTATTTCCATCCCTATGAGAGCACCGATGACGCCTTCATCGATGCGCGCAGTTTCTCGGTCGCTGCCAAGATTTCCGGCTATGTTGCCGATGTTCCCGTCTCCGACAACCAGCATGTCGATGCCGGCGCCGTCATCGTCAAGATCGATCCACGCGACTACCAGATTGCCCTCGATCAATCGAACGGCCAGATCGGCGTCGCGAAAGCGGCAATATCGAGTGCCGAAGCGCAGATCGCCGCCGCCGGTGCGGCGATCGACGAAGCGAAGGCGCAGCAGACCTCGGCCGCCGCAGCCCTCCAATATGCCAATGATGAAAACAGCCGGCAGCAGCAATTGGTCAAGAGCGGCGCCGGTTCCGAACAGTCCGCCCAGCAGGCCGCATCGACGTTACGGCAGAACCAGGCGAATTTCGTCCAGTCGCAGGCAAGCGTCACCTCCGCGGTGAAGAACCAGGCCGCCGCCGAAGCGCAGAAGGCGAGCGCGATCGCCACCCTTCACCAAGCTGAGGCGGAGGTGGAAGCGGCGCAGCAGAACCTCGACTACACGACCATCACTGCGGCTCAGCCGGGCCGGGTCGTCAAGCTCAGCGGCTCGAAGGGCCAGTATGTGCAGGCGGGTCAGGCAATAGCCATGTTCGTTCCCGACGAGATCTGGATCACCGCCAATTTCAAGGAAACGCAGCTCACCGACATGCGTCCCGGCCAGCCCGTCGATGTGACGATCGACGCCTATCCGGATCATCTGCTGAGGGGCAAGGTGGATTCCGTGCAGCCCGGCTCAGGCACCGCCTTCTCGCTGCTGCCGGCTGAAAATGCCACCGGCAACTATGTAAAGGTCACCCAGCGTGTGCCGGTGAAGATCGTCGCCGACGACTGGCCGAAGGATATCGCCATCGGCCCCGGCATGTCGGTCGTGCCGACGGTGACGGTCCGGCCGAGGCATTGAGATGAGCAGCGCCGCAACGACGGCCGGAAGCGCGCCCACAGCCGCGTTCGGGGCATCGAACCCATGGCTGATCGCGATGGTCGTATCGCTCGCGACCTTCATGGAAGTGCTTGACACGACGATCGCCAACGTGGCGCTGCGCTACATCTCCGGCGGCCTCGCGGTCAGCGCGGATGAAGCGTCCTGGGTGGTCACCACCTATCTGGTTTCCAATGCCATCATTCTGGTCGCCTCCAGCTTCATCGCCAAGCGCTATGGCCGCAGGCGCTTCTATCTGCTCTGCCTTGCCACCTTCACCGTCGCCTCGATCTGCTGCGGCCTTGCTTGGAATCTCGAGTCGCTGCTGGTTTTCCGGATGATCCAGGGCTTTGCCGGTGGTGGCATGGTGCCGATATCGCAGTCGATCCTCGCCGACTCCTTCCCGCCCTCCAAGCGCGGCCAAGCCTTCGCGATGTTCGGCGTCGCCGTCGTCGTCGCCCCGGTGATCGGCCCGACGCTCGGCGGCTATCTCTCCGACAATTTCTCCTGGCACTGGTGCTTCCTGATCAACGGACCGGTCGGCGTCTTCGCCTTCATCCTCGTGTACATGCTGGTGCAGGAGCCGGAATCGCTTCGCAGGGAGCGCGCGGAGATGCGCAGCAAAGGCACGCGTTTTGACATTACCGGCTTCCTACTGGTCGCAACATTCCTCGGCGCGCTGGAACTGGCGCTCGACCGCGGGCAGACGGAGGATTGGTTCGGCTCGAACTTCATCATCGCCACGGCCGCAGTCTGCCTGCTGGCCCTTGCCTTTGCCATCCCGTGGCTGATGACCCATCGAAATCCTGTGATCGATGTCCGGCTGCTTGCCAGCCGCCAGTTCGGCGCCTGCGTCATCGTCATGCTGGCAACCGGCGCGATCCTGATTGCCACGACGCAATTCGTGCCGCAGGTGCTGCAGACCAATTTCGGTTACACCGCGACCTGGGCCGGCTTTGCCCTGTCGCCCGGCGGCCTTGTGACGATGATGATGATGTTTGCCGCCGGACGCCTGACATCGATGGTCCAGCCGAAATATCTGATCGCCATCGGCATGGCGATCATCGCGCTGGCGATGTGGGACATGACGCGGCTGAATGCCGATCTGAACTTCGGCTTCTTCGTATGGTCGCGGCTTTATCTCGGCCTCGGCCTGCCGCTGATCTTCATTCCGATCACCGCCGCATCCTATGACGGTCTGCGGCCCGATCAGACTGACCAGGCCTCCGCGCTGATCAACGCGGCGCGCAATACCGGCGGCTCGATCGGCGTCTCGATCGCCTCCAATGTGCTGGCCCACCGCGAGCAATGGCACCAGAGCCGGCTGGTCGAGCATGTCATTCCGTCGGAACCCGGCTATACGAACGCGTTCAATCAAGCGACGCAATTCTTCGCCGGTCGCGGCTCAAGCCTGCTCGATGCGCAGTCGCAGGCGATGGGCTGGATCGGCCATCAAGTGCAGACCCAAGCGAGCTATCTTGCCTATATCGACGTCTTCCACGTCCTGATGGTGATCTCAGCGCTGATGGTGCCGCTAGCGCTGATCCTTCGGCGCATCGATCTCAAGCAGGATGCGGCACCTGGAGGGCACTGAGAGCTAGTGGCCATCCGGCGGCACGGCTTCGGCAGGCACGGTGCCCTTGATATTCTTGCGGTGGAAGATGAACAGCCCGGCGAAGACGATGATGGCGGCGCCGACAATAATCTGCGTATCCGGCACATCGTTGAAAAAGACGTAGCCGAGCACGATCGCCCAGAGTAGCAGCGTGTATTGCAGCGGCGCCAGCAGCGAGGCGGGCGCCAGCTTCAACGCGCGGGTGATCAGCAGATGCGCGCAGGTGGCGACAACGCCGAGAAGCAGCATGCCGCCGAGATCGATAAGCGTCACGTTTCGCCAGTCACCGGTTAGCACGACCAGCACGATGCCGGTTGCAAGGGCGGCGATCGTCTGCCACGTCACCAGGGTCGTATCGCTGGTGGAGCGCAGATAGCGGTTCATAACAAGGGTCAGCGCGAAGGCGAAGCTGCCGACGAGGCCGAAGATTGATGGCAGTGAGAGCATCGCCGTCGATGGCCGTAGCGCGATTACGACACCAACGAAACCGATGAAAACGGCAAGCCAGCGCCGCCAGCCGATCTTCTCGCCGAGGAAGAAATGCGAAAGTGCGGCAACATAGATCGGCCCGGCCATATAGAAGGTCATGACGTCGGCCAGCGGCAGATAGGCAACGGCCGCATAGAACAGCCCGACGTCAAATGTGGCCATGCAGACGCGCATCAGCTGCAGGCGTTTCTGCTCCACATTGAAAAGCGCCCGCGGACCCTGGCGGACGATCATCGGGCCGAGCACGAAGAAAGCGCCGAGCGAGCGGATGACCAAGACCTGCCCGACGGCAAAGCTCGCCACCAGCCATTTGCCCATCGCGTCATTGAGCGCGAAAAGCAGATCGCCGATCAGCATGAAGACGATGCCGGTCATGACGATATTGCCGGCGGCCGCCGTGGCTGAATTCGGTTTCATTATCGGGTATTTCCTCGCGCCTGCGGCATGATCGATGCCGCAGGCGGCTTCGGCCTTAACGGCCGCGATGTCAAGCGTTCGGTGGCGCTAATTTATGCAGGCGAGCGCAGACAGGACTAATGAATGATGCGAACCGGCACATCCTGCGCGGGTGATAGCGCAGCGCCATCCCTGGAGGCGCCATGCAGATCCGCGGCAGCGGCCGCCAGACCAAGGAGTGCTGCGCGCAGCTGGGCGTTTGTGCTCTTGCCGGCACCAAGATCGACCACAGCATCCCACAACTCATCCGCGATCACGCGGAGATTGTCTTTGTCATCATCAAGCAATTCGCAGATGGTCTCAACCCGGGAGACGGTATCCTTCACCAGATCTCTCTTTCCCACATCTGAAAGATCCGTCACTTTATTAGCAACCGAGACGAGCTTTATGACAAGTCCAGGAATTGTTTCTTCGCGATACATCGATTGTCCCATCCGCCGATCAGAATAGAATTGATTATTCATAACGATTCTGCCGCCCCCAATTGGGTGAGATGGCGAAAAAGTCCAGCTTTAATTGACTGCGTTCTGGAAAACGGCCTGATGCCGGGCTATGCCCTTGCTGACAGTCAAGCGAATGCGTTTCCTGGAGGCTCCATGACATCCGATCCGTCCCTCGCCGCCCTTGCCGAAGAGGCAAAGGGCTGGCGCCGTACCATTCATCAGCATCCGGAACTGCTTTTCGATCTGCCCGTGACATCAGCGCTCGTCATCGGCAAGCTGACATCCTTCGGCTGCGACGAGGTGGTCAGCGGCCTGGCGAAATCCGGCGTTGTCGCGGTCATCAACGGCAAGCTCGGCGCCGGCAAGACGATTGCGTTGCGCTGCGACATGGATGCGCTGCCGATGTCGGAACAGACCAACCTGCCGCATGCCTCCAAGGTCGAGAACATGATGCATGCCTGCGGCCACGACGGCCACACCGCCATGCTGCTCGCCACTGCCAAACATCTCGCCGCCAACCGCAACTTCGCCGGCAAGGCCGTGCTCATCTTCCAGCCGGCAGAAGAGGGCGGCGGCGGCGGCCGGGTAATGATCGAGGAAGGCGCGCTCGAACGCTTCGGCATCGAGGAAGTCTATGGCATGCATAACGAGCCCGGCCTTGCTGTCGGCTCCTTTGCCATCCGCAGCGGCCCGATCATGGCAGGCGGCGACCGTTTCATCATCACCATCAACGGCAAAGGTGGCCACGCAGCCTCGCCACATCTCAGCCACGACCCGGTCATCGTCATGGCGCATATGATCACCGCGCTGCAGTCGATCACGTCGCGCTTCATCGATCCCTTCGATCCGGTGGTTCTTTCGATCACCTATGTCAACGGCGGCAATGACCGGGCGCTCAACGTCATCCCGGCGGCCGTCCAGATCGGCGGCACCATCCGCACGATGCAGCCGGAGACGCGCAAGGCCGTCGAAGCGCGCTTCCGCGAGGTGGTGACGATGACCGCCAAGGTGTTTTCCGCCGAGGCCCAGATCGACTGGCGCCCCGGCTACCCGGTCACCGTCAACGATGTGGCAAAGACCAGGGTCGCGGTCGCCGCAGCCGAACGCGTGGCCGGCAAGGGGCGCGTGAACGACGACTACCCGCAGACCATGGGCTCGGAAGATTTCTCCTACATGCTGGAGAAGCGCCCCGGCGCCTTCATCTGGCTCGGCAACGGCGATAGTGCGGACCTGCACAACCCCGCCTATGATTTCAACGACGAGGCGATCATCCACGGGGTCAACTATTGGCTGGCGCTGGTCGATCAGCAACTCGGGGCCAAGGGCTGAGGAGCCGCATTGATGACTGACACTTCGATTTTCACGGCCGGCGAACTGCAGGCACGCGTCGTCGCCATTTTCAGGAAGGCCGGCATGAACGGCGTCCAGGCCGAGGCGGTCACCCGCGTCATCACCGCCGGCGAACGTGATGCCTGCAAGTCGCACGGAATCTACCGTATCGAGGGCGTGCTGCGCACCATCAAGGCCGGCAAGGTGACACCCGATGCCGTGCCTGAGGTACTCGCCCAGCGTGATGGCTCGGCAATCGTCAAGGTGGACGCCAAGGGCGGCTTTGCCAATCCGGCCTTCGAGCTTGGTCTGCCGCTGCTGGCAGAACGTGCCCGCGCCTCCGGCCTCGCGGCGCTCGTTATCAACGACTGCACGCATTTCTCGGCTCTCTGGCCGGAGGTCGAGGCTGTCGCAGCCGAAGGCCTCGCAGCAATCGTCATGTGCCCAAGCTACGCAACGGTGGCGCCGGCTGGCGGCAACAAGCCGCTGCTCGGCACCAATCCGCTCGCCTTCGGCTGGCCGCGCCCGGACAAGACGCCCTACGTCTATGATTTCGCCACCTCGGTCGCCGCCCGTGGCGAGATCGAGCTTCACCGCCGCGCCGGCAAGAAACTGCCGGAGGGATGGGCGATCGACGCCGATGGCGAACCGACGATCGAGCCTGAAGCCGCACTCGCCGGCGCCATGCTGCCCTTCGGCGGCCATAAGGGTTCGGCGATCAGCACAATGGTCGAACTGCTGGCCGGTATCATGATCGGCGACCTCACCAGCCCCGAAGTGCTCGACTATCTTGGCACCACGACCCTGGCGCCGCGCCACGGCGAACTGGTGCTTGCCTTCTCGCCACAGGCCTTTGCATCAGGTCGCGCCGGAGACCCGTTCGCCCGCGCCGAAGTTCTCTTCGAGGCCATCGCTGGCCAGGGCGCTCGCCTTCCCTCGCAACGCCGCTATACGGCGCGGGTTAAGTCGCTTGCTGAGGGGATTGTGTTGACGAAGGCGGAGATAGAGCAGCTCGACCGGCAGCTTGCGCTTGGGTTGGATTCGGTTGGTTAAGTAGGCGACGCCTGCACTTCAGCGCCAACGCCGACTTGGCATATTGAAGCGGGCAGCGCTCCGCAAACTCCCCTCATCCCTGTGCTTGTCACAGGGATCCAGCCCGCCCAAGCCCTTGGGCCGAAAAGACTCTTCCCACCGCGCAGACGCGCGGTGACTGGATTCCTGTGACGAGCAGAGGAATGAGGGAGACGTAAAGACAACCGCTCAAAACAAAAGCGGCCGGAGTTGCCTCCAGCCGCCTCAAAACTCAGACCTAGAAAAGTCTCAAGCCTTATACTTTGCAACCGCGCCCGGAAGCTTGCTCCACTCGCCGTACCAGCTGTTGAACAGCTTGAACTGGCTCTCGACATAGCCGCGCTGGCTGTCGTTGAGGGTGTCGCTCTCGTTGAAATGCAGCGTGTATTCCTCGTCGCCCTTCAGCACCATCATGTGCTTGAAGAACAAGACGAGATCCGGACCTTCATCGAAGGAGGAGAGGACGGCGAGAGCCTGTTCCAGCTCCAGAGCCCGCTGACGCGCATCGACGTCGCCCTTCGCCGCGGCCTGCGACAGGTTGCAGAGCGTGATGACTTCCTTTGGCAGGACGTTGCCGATGCCGGTGATGGCGCCGGTGGCGCCGCAATTGACGAAGCCGTGGAAGACGGCAGTGTCGACACCGATCATCAGCGAAACGCCGTCGTCACGGCTGGTGATGTTCTCGGCCGCGTAGCGCATGTCTGCCGGGCCGCCGAATTCCTTGAAGCCGACGAGGTTGGAATGTTCGGCGCGCAGCGCGAAGAACAGGTCGGCGCGGGTGGCGAAGCCATAATAGGGGCTGTTGTAGATGACAGCCGGAAGATCCGGGGCTGCCGACAGGATCGCCTTGAAGTGCGCCTTCTGGGCGGCGATGACCGAGCCGCGCGAGAGCACGCGCGGGATGACCATCAGGCCGTGGGCGCCGACCTTCTGGGCGTGCGCCGCATGGGCAACGGCCGAGGCGGTGTTCACCGCACCCGTGCCGACGATGACGGGAATGCCGGCCTTGACCAAGCGCTCGACGCCTTCCATGCGCTGCGCGTCGCTGAGCAGCGGCCAGTCACCCATAGAGCCGCAATAGACGACGGCCGACATGCCGTCGGCGATCAGCTGCTTGCCCTTGCGCACCAGCGCGTCGAAGTCCGGGGTCCGGTCCTTCTTGCAGGGGGTCATGAGCGCCGGGATGACGCCGGAAAAGATCTTGGCCTTCATGTCAAACTCCTTCAGCGGATAGCGAATGATCGGGGCAGCACGGGCGCGGACGTATCAGCGCCTCAAGCTCTGATATATCATCTAGCACTTTGTATTTTATTTGTCGACAAGAAATCGCCGACGTCTCACAAATCGATATCGTGCCGCTGGTTTCGCGAAAACAACGCCTGGATCTGCGCCACGATCTGCTCGGCATGCGCCTTGGCCAGCCTGTCGGCGGCATCGATATCCCGCGCCTCGATCGCAGCAATCATATCCTCGTGCTCGTCGACGAACTGCTGCGGCAGACGGTCGCCGTAGGATTGATAATAGAGCCTGAGGATACGTCGGCCCTCGTCGAGCAGCCGGTTGAACAGGCTGATATAATAGGGGTTGCGTCCAGCCTCGGCGATTGCCGCATGCAACGCCGCATTGGTGGCGATCATCGCCAGCGCATCGCCAGCCTCGGCGGCGGCGGTAAAGCGGGCCTGCGCGGCGCGGATCGCCACAAGGTCCTCGGGGCGTTGATATTGAGCCGCGAGCCGCGTCGTCACCCGGTACATCAAGACAAGCGCATCGAAGAAGGTGTGTAGATTGAGGAAGTCGATATTCGCCACCATCGTCGAGCGGTTCGGCAGCGTATCGATCAACCCCTCTCCCGAGAGCCGGACAAGCGCCTCGCGAATCGGCGTGCGCGACATCTTGAAACGCTCGGCCAACTGCACTTCATCGATGGGACTACCCGGCGGCAGGACCAGATCGAGGATCTCGTCGCGCAGCAGTTCGTAGACCATCTTCACGCCTGAGCCGCGCTTGCGCTCGGGAACGGAGGCCGGGTCTGTTTCGGTCATCGCGGAAATCCTTGTCTCTCACCTATCGAGTAAGGGGGCACGCGCACCGGATCAATCTTTTTTCCGCAGGCGCCCTATCGGCCCGTCAAAAGCCGCTTCACGCCCGACACTCATTTACAACAAACAGGTTTACAGTAAATTACTAACATGTTAGCTCTCTAATTACTGACTTCAGGAGAGAAAATGGTGGCGGGATTTGGTTTGTCGGTCGCTCTGGCGACGCCTTTCAAAAGCAGTGGCGCGATTGCGGCCGATGTCATGGTGAAGCAGGCAAGGCGGAGTCTCGCAGACGGCTGCGCCAGCGTCACGCTGTTCGGCACGACCGGCGAAGGCGCCTCGATCGGCACCCAAGAGCGCGCACGGATCCTCGATGCCTTCATGGAAGCAGGGATCGAACCGCCGCAGATCGTTGCCGGTGTGCTTGTCGATGCCGCCGAGGATGCCGCCCATCAGATGGCGCAGGCACTCTCGAAAGGCGTGCGCAACATCCTGCTTGCCCCGCCGTCCTACTTCAAGAACGTCAGCGACGATGGGCTTTTTGCCTGGTATGCCGACGTCTTCGCGCAGGTGGGCGACAAAGCGCGCGATGTGCTGGTCTACAACATTCCCTCGGTGACGATGGTTGCCCTCAGCATCGATCTGATCGGCCGCCTCAGGACTGCCTTCCCGGCGATCGTCACCGGCGTCAAGGATTCCTCCGGCGACTGGCCCTACACCGAAACGCTGCTGAAGACCCATGGCGACCTGATCATCCTGATCGGCGACGAGCGCCATCTCGCCAAGGGCGTGCGGCTGGGCGGCCAGGGAGCGATTTCGGGCATGGCGAATTTCGCGCCGCTCGAGGTCCGCGCCATGGCGGTCGATGGCAAGGACGATACGCGCGTCGAACGTTTCGTTGCAGAGCTCCTGAAGCATCCCGTGACACCCGCCGTAAAAGTCATGGTGGCAACCATGACAAACGATGAAACATGGCTTGCAGTCCGTCCGCCTTTGACGTCAATTTCCGCCGGCGGCAGACGCGAACTCGCTTCTGCCTTCGAAAGCCTGTTTCGCACCAAGGCGGCCTGAGCGAAATGTACGAGGAGAAGCCTATGGATGGAGCCGACGAGCAGCCGACGCTACGGGAGAAAGCCTATGAGAGCTTTACCCGGCATCTGCTGGCGCGCGACGTCCGTCCCGGGCAATTCGTCTCCCAACGCCGGCTGGTCGAACTCACAGGACTGACGCTCGGCGCCATCAGGGAGCTCATCCCGCGTCTGGAGGCGGAGGGGCTGATCAAGACGGTGCCGCAGCGCGGCCTGCAGATTGCCCATATCGACCTCAACCTGATCCGCGAAGCGTTCCAGCTTCGCCTGTTTCTCGAGAAGGAGGCCGTCGCCCTGTTCACGCAGACGGCCTCCGACGCGACCGTTGCGGCCATGCTCGCCGAGCATCGCGACATTGTCGCGGCGATCGAGAGCGGCAACGCAACGCATGAGCTCGAAGTCCATGCCCAGGCGGTCGACTGGGGCATGCACGACGCCTTTATCGACGCGCTCGGCAACACGATCATTTCCAACGCCTACCGCGTCAACTCGATCAAGATGCGCTTGATCAGCCAGGAGCGCTTCCGCATCGACGGCCGCGTCGGTCCTGTCATGGGCGAGCACCTCAAGGTGCTGGAGGCCATCGAACGGCGCAATGTGGACGAGGCGGTCAATGCCCTCGCAGCACATATCAATCACGCGCGAAGCCGTGCGCTGAGACTATAGACGACCGCCCGCGGTGAGGAGATCGCAGGGCACAAAGGAGGAGGAGTAACAGCATGGCATCTTCATTCATCAATCCCACCCGCCGCAGCTTTCTGGCGGGATCTGCCGCAGTCGGCGCGGCCGGCATCCTGGGCGTCAAGCCGGCCTCGGCGGCGGTCGACTGGAAGCGCTTCGCGGGAACGACGCTCGAGGTCAACCTAGTCAAGAGCCCGCGCAGCGAAACGATCCTCAAATACCTCAGCGAATTCGAGACACTGACCGGCATCAAGGTCAATGCCGAGGCGACGCCCGAACAGCAGCAACGCCAGAAGACCACCATCGAACTCAGCTCCGGCAAGCCGAGCTTTGACGTCGTGCACCTCAGCTACCATGTCCAGAAGCGCCAGTTCGAAAAGGGCGGCTGGCTGGCCGATATCAGCGGCTTCCTCAATGATCCCTCGCTTACCGACCCATCGCTGGTGGAAAGCGATTTTGCCGAGGCCGGCATGACCTTCGCCAAGGATTCCGAGGGTAAGCTGCGCTCGCTTCCCTTCTCGGTCGACTACTGGATCGTCTACTGGAACAAGGAACTTTTCGAGAAGAAGGGCCTATCCTACCCGGCGACCTTCGAGGAGATGGTCAGCGCTGCCGAGGCCCTGACCGACAAGAGCAGCAACACTTATGGTTTCGTCGCCCGCGGCCTGAAGAATGCCAACGTACCGGTCTGGACGACGCTGATGCTGGGCTACGGCACGACGCCGCTCGGCCCGGACGGCAAGCTGCGGACGACCTCCGATGATGCCGTGGCTGCCGCCAAGATGTACCAGCAGCTGATGACGAACGCAGCGCCGGTCGGCGTCTCGGGCTTCAACTGGGCCGAAGCGCAGTCTGCCTTCCTGCAGGGCAAGATCGGCATGTGGCTCGATGGCGTCGGCTTCGCACCGCCGATCGAAAACCCGGAAAAGTCCCGCGTCGTCGGCAAGGTCGGCTATGGCGTCATGCCGAAAGGCCCGAAGGCGCAGGCAGCGGCGACGACGGGAGACGGCATCGGTGTTGTTGCCGCAAGCAAGAACAAGGAAGCCGCCTACCTCTTCTGCCAGTGGGTGATCTCCAAGGAAATGGGTGCCCGCCTGCTCCAGGCTGGTGCCGGCGTTCCGTTTCGCAACTCCGTGCTCGAGGATCCGAAGGTTCGCGAAGGCGTCAAGATGCCGAGCGCCTGGGTCGATGCCGTTGCAGGCTCCGCCAAGGTTTCGCAGCTCGCCCTGCCGGTCATCATTCCGGTCACGGAGTTCCGCGACATCTATGGCGTCGGCCTCACCAACATGATCGGCGGCGCCGATCCGGCGGCCGAGCTGAAGACGGCAACCGCTCAGTTCGAACCGGTCCTGGCACGAAGCGAGGGATAATGGCATCCGTGAGCATGGAAACCGCGCGGAGCGGACGTGACGCAAAAGCGAGGAGCAAGCCGAACAGGCTTGCTCCGAACTATTGGCCCTTCGTGATCCCGGCACTGATCGTTATTGCCGCGGTCATCGTCTTTCCGTGGGTTTTCACGCTGTGGATGAGCGTGAATAGCTGGACACTTGGCCAGGCCGTCGTCTTTGCCGGCCTGGACAATTATATCCGGCTGTTCACCGACTTCCGTTTCTGGGAGTCGCTCTGGCACACGGCTGTTTACACGCTGCTTGCCGTCGTCGCCCCCCTGTTCTTCGGAACACTGGCCGCACTGATCTTCGACGCGCAATTTCCGCTCCGAGGCCTGCTGCGCGGCATTTTCGTCATGCCGATGATGGCGACGCCTGTTGCCATTGCGCTCGTCTGGACCATGATGTTCCATCCGCAGCTCGGTGTGCTCAATTATCTTCTGTCGCTCGCTGGCATCGGCCCGCAGGAATGGATCTACAACCAGAAGAGCGTCATTCCTTCGCTGGTGCTGGTCGAGACCTGGCAGTGGACGCCGCTGATCATGCTGATCGTGCTTGGTGGTCTGGCCGCCGTGCCGCGCGAACCATATGAAAGTGCCGAGATCGACGGCGCCAATGTCTGGCAGAAATTCCGCTATCTGACGCTTCCGATGATTGCGCCCTTCCTGATGATCGGCGTCATCATCCGCTCGATCGACGCCGTCAAGAGCTTCGACATCATCTATGCGATGACGCAGGGTGGGCCCGGCACGGCGTCGGAGACGATCAACATCTATCTCTACAACACCGCCTTCTCCTACTACGACATCGGATACGCTTCGGCGATGGCCGTGATCTTCTTCGTCATCATCGTCGTCCTGTCCTTCGTTTTGATGATGGTCCGTCAGCGCGCCAACTGGTCGGATACGGAGACACGATGATGAAGCGCAAGACGCTCGACCGCATCGGCCTTTTCTTCGTCGCCCTGGTGATGGTCTCGCCGGTCATCCTGTTCTTCCTCTGGATGATCTCGCTATCGCTGAAATACGAAATCGACAACGGCGCCTATCCGCCGATCCTGATCCCGGAACGCTTCGCCTGGTCGAACTATCTCCAGGTGTTTCAGGAAAACAATTTCTTCCTATATTTCTGGAATTCGATCCTGGTCACCGGCGGCGCGACATTGCTGGCCCTTCTGATCGGCGTACCCGCCGGCTACGGCATCGCCCGGCTGAAGGCGGAGCGCTCGGCGATGGTGATCATGATCGCCCGCATGACGCCGGGTCTTTCCTTCCTCATCCCACTGTTCCTGTTGTTTCAATGGCTGAACCTGCTCGGGACGCTCTGGCCGCAGATCATCATCCATCTCGTGGTCACCGTGCCGATCGTTGTCTGGATCATGATCGGCTATTTCGAGACGACGCCAAAGGAGCTGGAGGAGGCAGCCAGCATCGATGGCGCGACGGCCTGGCAGGTGTTCCGCCTGGTGGCGCTGCCGATCGCCAGGCCCGGCATCGTCGTCGCCTTCATCCTGTCCGTGATCTTCTCGTGGAACAACTTCGTCTTCGGTATCGTGCTCGCAAGCCGCGAAACGAGAACGCTGCCGGTTGCGGTCTATAACATGCTGTCCTTCGAGCAGGTGAGCTGGGGGCCGCTGGCCGCTGCCGCGCTGATCGTCACCTTGCCGGTGCTGGTGCTGACGATGTTTGCGCAGAGACAGATCGTTGCCGGATTGACCTCAGGCGCGGTCAAGGGTGGCTAGGCAGGACAATTCAACCAAACGAGTGACCGCAGCCTTGAACCTGTCATCTCCTCCATCCACCGGCCGCCGCCATGTGCTTTGCGTTGGCGCAGCCGTGCTCGACACGCTGTTCAGGGTGCGATCGATCCCGGAAAAGCCGGGCAAGGTGCTTCCCTACGAAATGCTGCAGGTTGCCGAGGGTATGGCCTCGAGCGCCGCCTATGCGATTGTCAGGCTGGGCGGCATGGCAAGCCTCTGGGCCGCCACCGGCGATGACCCCGCCGGGCATCAGATCATCTCCGATCTGCAGCAGGCAGGCATAGACGTGGAAGGGATGACGCTCGTACCGGGCGCACGCTCAGCAGTCTCAAGTATTCTCATCGACGATGATGGCGAGCGGCTCATCGTTCCCTTCTACGACAAGCAGCTGCACGACGTAGTGCGGGATGTGACGCCCGCCGATCTCTCAATCTTCGATGCGGTTATGGTGGATGTGCGTTGGCCCGGGCTGGCCAAAAAGGTACTGCAGGCAGCCCGCCAGGCTGGCAAACCCGCCATCTTCGACGGCGACGTCGCGCCTGCAGAGACACTGGATATGCTGGCGAAAGAGGGCGATCATCTGCTTTTTTCGGAACCCGCCGCGCGTCTGCTCTGCGCATGCGACGACCCTGCTGCAATGGTGCCGATCCTTCGCGAGCGCTATCCGAATGCCCTGGTCGCCGTGACTGCAGGAGAACGCGGCTGCTATTGGTGGAACCGGCAGGAAGACGCCGTCGCTCATGTTCCAGCCTTTCGGGTGAAGGCCGTCGATACGCTGGCGGCGGGCGATGTTTTCCACGGAAGCTATGCCCTGGCGATTGCCGAGGGCGCCGGACCCGAAGATGCAATCCGGCTGGGTTCGGCTGCCGCCGCGCTCAAATGCACGGTCTTCGGCGGTCGCCTCGGCGCACCTGATCGCGCTGCCGTCATGGCCTTGCTGTCAAAGGACTGACGCGTCAGCCGCCGCGCTTCATTGCCTGAACGAGGTTGCGGCCGCGCCGCAACGCGGTGATGGCCGCGCCGACGGCCACGATCCAGAGCGCGGCACACAGAACATCGTTGTGCAGGCCGAGCAGTGGTTCGAAGACCGACAGGACGGCTGCCGCCGTGACGGTTGCCATGCGGTGCTGCTTGGCCATCGGGCCAGAGAAATCGGCGCCTTGCCCGCAGGCACGGCCAAGCTCGCGGACATAGGCGGTGAGAACCGCAAAGGCGGCCGCCGCCCAGCCAAGGCCGGCAAAGCCGATGCCGAGGCCGACACCCGCGAAAATCAGGATATCGGCGGCGCGATCCGGAAACTCGTTCCAGAAGGGGCCATCGGCCGCAGCCTTGCCGCCCTCGACCGCGACCATGCCGTCGAACAGATTGCAAAGCAGACGAAGCTGGCAGGACAGTGCTGCGAGGAGCAGGAAGACGATCCGCTGGGTGCCGGTATCCTGTCCCGCGAAATAGAAGAACAGTCCGGCCAGCGCCGCGGCCGCAATGCTCGCCTGCGAGATCTGGTTCGGCGTGACTGACTTTTGCGCCAGCCAGCGGGCGATCGCCTGCGCCCACCGTGTATTGCGGCTCGTCAGCGGACGGCGGTCTCCGGCCTCGGTCACGGCGCAGTTCTCCCTCTTGAGATCGAATAATTGTAGATCGCCGCATAGCTGGTGGAAACGGCAAGCGGCACGGCGATGGTCTTCAGGATTTCGGGCGTGCCGCTCAGCATATGGAAGGCGACGAGGATGGTCGCCGACCCCAGGCAAGCAATCAGCGGCGGCGCGACGAGACGGACGCCACCGGAAAACAGGTTGGACAGCGCCTCGACCGCCCGTTTCAGAAACAGCGTCAGACAGGCAGAGAGCGTGCCCTGCACGGCGCCCGCCATCAGCATGGCTGGCAGCGGATAGGCACGGTTGGCGAAAAGCGCCCAGCCTCCCATGGCGAGAAAGGCAAAGGCTACATGCACGGCGCTGCTTCGGCCAAGCCGCGCGACGAGGCCGCTCATGTCAGCGACCACCAGTAACGAACGAGATGGAAGAAGATCGGCGCCGAGAAGACGACGGAATCGAGCCGGTCGATCAGGCCACCGTGGCCCTCGATGATGTGGCCCCAATCCTTGACGCCGCGGTCGCGCTTGATCGCCGACATGACGAGCCCGCCGAAGAAGCCCATCAGGGTGATGATGAGCGCCAGGAGGCCCGCCTGGAAGGGCGTGAACGGGGTGATCCACCAGAGCGAAGCACCGATCAGCGTGGCGCTGGCAATGCCGCCGATGAAGCCTTCGACAGTCTTTGAGGGCGAGAGTTTCGGAGCAATCTTGGTGCGGCCGAAGAGCTTGCCCCAGACATATTGCAGCACGTCGGACAGCTGCACGACGATGACGAGGAAGGCGATCAGCAGGACGTTGCGGCCCTCATATCCGGGGATCGTCAGTGTCAGCAGCGCCGGCACGTGCGAGGCGCAGAAGACGCAGATCATCAGCGCCCATTGGACTTCGGCGATTCGGATCAGGAAGCGCTCGGTATCGCCGCGCAACACCGAAATAATCGGCATCAGCAGGAAAGCGTAAACAGGCACGAAGATCGAATAGATGCCGTATTCCTCGGCCCAGAGCAGATAATACTGGATCGGCAGAACGACGAAGAAGGCCGAGGCGAGCGCCCAGTGATCGGCCCGCTTGGTATTGGTCAGTGTGATGAATTCGCGCAGCGCCGCAAAGGAGCAAAAGGCGAAGAGAATGATGACCCCTGCCCGCCCGGCCAGAAAGGCGATGCCGATGAAGATCACCATGATCCACCAGGCCTTGATGCGGGCGTTCAGGTTTTCGATGGCGCTGTTGGAACCGTCGGGCGACAGCTTCCGGTGCAGCACATAGCCGATGGCGGATGCCAGGATCAGCACACCGAAAATGCCGAGAACCAGGGTGATCAGATCGTGTTGCGCCCCGTTCATTCGCCAGCTCCGGCCGTTTTCGGCGACAGCGCCAGCATCGCGGCGCGCAGACGCTCAAGAAAATCTTCCTTCGTCTCGCCTCTCTCCAGCTGCATCGGGCTGCCGAACGTCACGGTGCAGATCAGCGGTATCGGCACGATTTCTCCCTTCGGCATGACGCGGTTCAGATTGTTGATCCAGACAGGCACGAAATCGATATCCGGCCGCGCTTCGGCCAGATGAAAGATGCCGCTCTTGAACGGCAGCAACGGCTCTTCTGTCTGATTTCGCGTGCCCTCGGGGAAGACGATCAGCGACGAGCCGCTGTCGATGGCGTCGGCCATCTGCGCAATCGGATCCTGCGTCCGGTTCTCGCGGTCCCGCTGGATCAGCACCGAATTGAAGACATCGCGGCCGATGAAGGTACTGAGCCTGGATTTCAGCCAATATTCGGCACCGGCCACCGGCCGTGTTTCGGCGCGCATTCTGGGCGGCAGCACCGCCCAGACGAGAATGAAATCGCCATGGCTGGAGTGATTGGCAAAATAGACGCAGCGCCGCGGCGGCAGGCCTTCGCCCGACCAGATGGCACGCACCGCGGTGATGGCGCGCGCAAACAGCACGATCGCCACCGCGGCAGGCTTTGCAATCAATGTCCGCATGTCCTGCATCAAGGCTTCCTGCATTCAGGGTTGCAGGAACCTAGCTGCCTTTTGCGCAGACGGGAAGCAGCGCCGTAAGCCGGGTAAGATTTCCACAGGCGGCCGGCATCACGCCGACCGTGCTTCTCCCTCATCGGCCTCGGCCGACACGAGAATCTTATCGACGCGGCGGCCATCGAGATCGACGACCTCGAAGCGCCAGCCATTCTTGACGAAGCTCTCACCGAGCTCCGGCAGGTGCTTCAGCTCTTCGAGAATGAGACCGGCGACAGTCTGGAACTCGATGTCGTCGTCGAGCTTGAAGCTCATGAACTCGGCGAATTCGTCGATCGGCGTCCAGCCGGATACCAGATAGGAGCCATCGGTGCGGCGAACGATTGCCTGTTCTTCCGAAGGACCTTCCAGCAACGCGCCCATGATCGCTTCCATGATGTCGCCGGACGAGATGACGCCTTCGAAATGGCCATACTCGTCATAGACGAGAACCATGTGAACGGGCGATTTGCGGATCGCCTGGATCGCATGCGTTGCGGTCGATAGATCCGAAATGACCGGAACTTCATGGGCCAGCGCCTGGATATCGGCATGGCCGTTGGCATTCATGGCGTCGTAATAGTCCTTGACGAACAGGACACCAAAGACTTCGTCGGAGCTGCCGCGGCGAACCGGCAGACGCGAGCGGCGCGTCGCATGCAGCAGGGTGCGGATCTCTTCCGGGGTATCATCGACATCGACGACCTCGACATCGCGGCGCGGCGTCATCAGGGCGCGGGCCGTGCGGTCGGCAAGGCGCATGACGCCCGAAATCATCGCCGATTCTTCGCTTTCGATCACGCCGGCGCTCTGCGCTTCGGCGAGGACCGTCTTGATCTCTTCGTCGGTCACGCCGTCGCTGACCTTGCCGGACTGGCCAAGCAGCTTCAGCACCAGCTTGCCCGATGCATCGAGCAGCCAGACGAGCGGCAGCGCAAATTTGGAGAGCACGACCATCGCAGGCGCCACCTTGGCTGCAACCGCTTCCGGTTCGCGCAGCGCAATCTGCTTCGGCACGAGCTCGCCGACGATCAGCGACAGGTAGGTGATGGCGACGACCACGGTGCCAACGCCGAGCGCATCCGACAGCGCCGGGCCAACGCCCTGCTCCGACAGCCACTGCGTCAGGCGTCCGCCGAGCGTGGCGCCGGAAAAGGCGCCCGAGAGCACGCCGACCAGCGTGATGCCGATCTGCACGGTGGACAGGAAGCGTCCGGGATTTTCGGCAAGTCTGATGGCCTGGGTGGCCCCCAGGCTGCCGTGATCGGCGAGAACTTTAAGACGGGCGGGGCGGGAAGAAACGACAGCAAGTTCGGACATGGCGAGCACACCGTTCAGAACGGTAAGCAGGACCACGATAGTGATTTCGACTAACAAAAGGAGCCTATGATATCGACAAGGATGTCCCAAGATAAGGGTAAAGCGCTGACATTGAAAGCAAACGATCCGTTGAATGGCGGATATTTTTTCGTGACCGGAGCGTCTCCATACCGATATCTGGCATGTTTCGGAACGCCGCAGGCCATCGTCTCCGCGGCACAACCAAAACCTTCACGTTTCCGAAAAGCGGAACTTTTAAGCGTTCTATCGGTTCTTCATGCTCAACGAGCCTGGGGAGAATACCTTATGACACAGATCCGAGAAACCGAGCGCCGTGGCCGTACTTTGCGCGGCCGCCCGTATAGCCTTCCGGAATTTGCCAAGAAATACGGCCTCGAAGACGATCAGGCTGAAGACCTCTTCGTGCGCTTCGGCCCCTCCTCGATCGAACTCGATCTGCTGATGGCTGCGAAGCGCCGTCCGCCTGTGCGTCTCGAACAGGTAATGTAATCGATCCCGACCCGACCATGCGGCTTGCGAACGGCAGTCTCTGACGAAGGAATGGACGATGAACGCCACGACCGCAGCCAGCAAGAAAACCAAGCCGAATGCCGCGATGATGAAAGCGCGGGCGGTTCCGCAGCTGATCGACCCGGATGCGGAACCGTTCGTCGCCGAAGCCGTGCGTGAGCTTGTCGATTGCAAGATCCCGTTTCTGGTCGCCGGTACCTATGCTGTCTGCGCCTACACCGGCATCCAGCGGCAGACGAAGGATTTCGACATCTTCTGCAAGGCCGGTGACTACGGCCGCATCCTTGGGCATTTCAAAGACAAGGGTTACGCCGTCGAAGTCGAGGATGAGCGCTGGCTCGGCAAGGTCTTCAAGGGCAAGCATTTCTTCGATGTCATTTTTGCGTCGTCCAACGGCACGATGCCTGTCGGCGACGACTGGTTCAAGGATGCGCGTCAGGTGGAGATGTGCGGTTGTCCGGTCTGGATCATCAGCCCGACAGAGCTGCTTTGGTCGAAATTCTTCGTACAGCTGCGCCACCGCTATGACGGCGCAGATATTGCCCATGTGATCCTGCGCGCCCACGACAAGATCGATTGGCGCAAGCTGCTCGGCTATATGGAAGTGCACTGGGAAGTGCTGCTGATTGCGATCCTGAACTTCCGGTGGATCTACCCAACCGAGCGCGACAAGATCCCGCAATGGCTGATCGACGAGCTGCTGGAGCGCCTTGCGGCCCAGCGCGAGCTGCCGCTGCCGCAGATGCGCATCTGCCGCGGACGGATGTATTCGCGCGTCGATTTCGAGATCGACGTCAAGGAATGGGGTTTTGCCGATGTGGGCGGCGAGGGACAGCCGCGCGGCGAATGGGAGGAAGCCGATGGCTGAGACGAGAAGGAAGATCCGCGTCGCCGCCGTCGCCGACCTGCATGTGAAGGAAGACGGCGCCAAATCCTACAAGGAGCTTTTTGCCGAGGTCTCCGGTGTTGCCGATGTTCTCGTCATGGCAGGAGACCTCACCGATCTCGGCAAGCCCAAGGAAGCTGAGCTTCTCGCTGCCGATCTGCGCAGCTGCACGGTTCCCGTCGTTGCCGTTCTCGGCAACCATGACCACGAGAGCGGGTCTGTCGAGGACGTGACCCAGATCCTGACCGATGCCGGGGTGAAACTGCTGAACGGCCAGGCGGCGGAGATAGCGGGCGTCGGCTTCGTCGGCGTCAAAGGTTTTGCCGGCGGCTTCGGCCGGCATATGCTCGGCTCCTTCGGCGAGAACGCCATCAAGGCGATGGTCGCCGAAAGCGTCGAGGAATCGATGCGGCTTGAAAATGCCATGCGCCAGGTGCGCGCCGACAGATCGATGGTGATCCTCCACTATGCGCCGATCGCCGAGACCGTCGTCGGCGAGCCGCTGGAGATCTACCCGTTTCTCGGATCTTCGCGTCTGGCGGAAACCATCGACCGCTTCAAGGTCAATGCGGTCGTCCACGGCCATGCCCATCGCGGCACATACGAGGGCCGCACACCTGGCGGAGCGCCGGTCTATAATGTTGCCGCCCATATCGAAAAACCGACCGGCAAGACCTATGCGCTGCTGGAGCTGTAAATCTAGGCGCGTTTGCCGATCTTCCGGACCGGCTTCTGTTCCGGCCGGACGACACGAAACGCGTCGTTTTCAGCAGCCCGCATCAGGCGGCCGGTGCGGCGCAACATGTCGATCAGCTCACTGCCGTCGGTCGATGCGCGCGTTCGTTCGAGCTGCTCGTATTCCGCCATCGCCTGCTGCCAGTGAGCACCGCCCCGATCGTGCGGGCGGCCCTCTTCCTCCCAGATGGCATAGGCACGCTGATTGATCCAATCGTCCTTCGTACGGCTCATGATATGTCCAACTGAAATAAGCAAAATAATCTCCGGGAAGACTGCCAGAGCGGGCTTACAGAGTCGTTACTTGCGCGGACGAAATTTGAGCGGATTTACTTGCACTATCAGCAGCAAGATCAGGCCGAAAGAATGTGCGTGTTCTACTCCTTGCGCTCGGCAAGCTCGATGATGATGCCGTCGGGGTCGCGCAAGAAGGCGATCTTGTGCAGCACCTCGGAATTGAAGGCGAGACGCGGCCGCTCCTTCACCTCGACGCCGGCGGCTTCAAGCTTTGCGAAAGTCTCGTCGACGCTGTCGAACAGGAAGGTCAGATGGCGCATACCCGCGGTGCCGTCAGGCACATCCGCGGCTCTGGCTGCGCCGCCTGGCGGCGCGACGATCTCCAGCATGCCGCCGCCTGCATCCAGAAATACGAGATCGGAGCCATCCGGCTGCTTTTTCCGAAGATGAAGTCTGAGGCCTAGCAGGCTACAGTAGAAATCGACGGTGCGATCCATGTCGCTGACCGTCATGCCGACGTGTTCGAAGGATTTCAGCATTGCAGGCGGGGCCTCCTCTCCCCGGCAGGCGGATGAAAAATCGCTGCCGAACCTACGCCTCTGCAACCGGGCCGCAAGTCCGAAATCTAGCCTTCAACGAAACGTGCAGTCAGTTTTTCCGGTGATCAGCCTTGCCCGCGCTGGCCGAATATGATCGATTTCCGGCGCTGCTGGAGGGCGGCAATTTTCCGCAATTTCCATGAGCAATCGCTCATCAGCATTGGAGGGGTTACCATGTCCCAGCTTCTCGACGCCGCTTCCGCAAACGGCCTCTTCGTCGGCCGCATCTGGAACCTTGAGGCCGGTGGCCCGTCGATCGTGACGATCCGCGACGGGCAGCTCATCGATATCACTTCCAAAGACGTGCCGACGCTGAGCGCGCTGCTGGAACTGGCCGATCCTGCAGGTTTCGTCCGCGCGGCCGCCGGGACGCCTGCCGGGACGCTGGAGGCAATCGCCGCAAACAGCACCGGCGCTCCGGATACGAGCAAGCCCTATCTGCTGGCGCCTGCCGATCTTCAGGCGATCAAGGCCTGCGGCGTCACTTTCGCCCAGTCGATGATCGAGCGCGTCATCGAGGAGAAGGCGGCCGGCAACCCTGACCGCGCCGCTTCGATCCGCGATCGCGTTGGCGCGCTGATCGGCGGCAGCCTTGCGAATATCAAGGCGGGCTCGCCCGAGGCCGCCAAGGTCAAGCAGGCGCTGATCGATGAAGGCATGTGGTCACAATATCTCGAAGTCGGCATTGGTCCCGATGCCGAGGTGTTCACCAAGGCACCGGTTCTGTCGTCGGTCGGCTGGGGCGCCGATGTCGGTTTGCACCCGATCTCCACCTGGAACAATCCGGAGCCCGAGATCGTGCTGGCGGTCAACAGCCGCGCCGAGATCAAAGGCGCGACACTCGGCAACGACGTCAACCTGCGCGATGTCGAGGGCCGCTCGGCGCTGCTGCTCGGCAAGGCGAAGGACAACAACGCATCCTGCTCGATCGGCCCTTTCATCCGCCTGTTCGACGACAGTTACACAATCGACGACATGCGCAAGGCCGAGCTTGACCTCAAGGTAACAGGCGAGGACGGCTTCGTTCTGCACGGCAAGAGCTCGATGTCGAAGATCAGCCGCGATCCGACTGATCTCGTCAAGCAGACCTGCGGCGCGCACCACCAGTATCCCGATGGCTTCATGCTGTTTCTCGGAACCCTCTTTGCCCCGACCCAGGACCGCGACGCCAAGAACCAGGGCTTCACCCACAAGCTCGGCGATGTGGTGGAGATCTCTTCGGCCGGGCTTGGAACACTTAGCAACACCGTGCGCCTGTCGACGCAATGCCCGCCCTGGACATTCGGCATCTCGGCCCTCTTCAAAAGTCTCGCAAGGCGCGGCTTGTTGTGAGCGGCAATTGTGCTTGGCGCCGCAATCGGGTTAGAAGAGCAGCATGAACGACAACGTCATCAAGTTTAAGAAACCGAACAAGCCGAAGCCGCCGCGCCAGATCAATCCGGCGCTGCGCAAGCTCATCGTGGTCCTGACCATCCTGGTGCTCTTTGCGGCCGCCTGGGGCTATTTCAACTTCTTCGGCGGCCAGCCAACGCCGTAAGCGTGCGGGCGCGGCTTCGCCGTTTCCTCACCAGTTGAAGGTCAGCTTGCCCATCACCGTCCGGCCATCGCCATAGGTGCAGCCAAACGAGCTGCAGCTGGCGATATATTCCTTGTCAGCCAGATTTCGAAGGTTAAGCGAGGCGGTGACGCCTTCTTTCTTGTAGGTGAGTGCCGCATCGAAGAGGGTGACTCCGTCGAGGTCGTAGGTGTGCAGGACTGCGGGGGTACCGTAGCTTGCATATCCATAGCGCTGGCCTACATAGCGAACACCCGCGCCGATGCCGACGCCTTCAAGCGGGGAGCCTTCTGCAAAGCTGTAATCCATCCAGATGCTGGCGGCATGCTCCGGAACACCGTCCAGTGGGAGGCGGTTCGTCAGCATTCCGGGGGCGATCGTGTCTGTATCCGTATAGGTGTAGGCCGCTCGGAGATTGAGGCCATCCGCCAAGCTCGTCACTCCTTCGAGCTCGACGCCTTTGGCATGAACTTCACCGATCTGACTGGTGACGCCGCCAACCGTCTGCAGGACATTTTGCTGACGCAGATCGTAGACCGCCGCAGAGAAAAATCCGTCCCAGCCTTCGGGCTGATACTTCACGCCGATTTCGACCTGCTTGCCTTCCGTGGGACGGACATCGGAAAAGGTTGACGTGGGCGCAACCGGCTCAAACGAAGTGCTGTAGCTGACATATGGTGCGATACCATTGTCGAAGACATAGCCCAGCCCGACGCGTCCCGTCAGCTTTTGGTCATCGCGATCGAGAGATCTGACCGCCCGCGTTGCAGGCAGGAAATTCGTCGTGGTGCCATCCGTACTTGCCCAATCCTGTCTCAGGCCAAATGTCGCCCGCCAATTGTTGTAGGCCATCTCGTCCTGAACATAGATACCGACTTGACTGAGGTCCGTGTCCACCAGCGTGTCCGTCGTACGGGACAGCAGGCTGATCGGTCCACCATAAGTGGGATTCAGGATATCGAGCGGCGTTGCCCGGAAGAACCGGGTGCGCGCATTGTTGCTGAAATAGCGATAGTCCAAGCCGATCAGAAGCTTGTGCTCCAGATCACCGGTCTCGAACTCTCCCAGCAGACTATTGTCCACATTGAAAGTGTTAAGCAGTTCGTCCTGGAAAGTCGCATTGCGCAGGATTGAGTGACCATCGGCGCCCACACCCGGACCATAGGCTACGTTCGCGACGGTCGTTGACATCCCCAGCGCCTGATAATCCCAATCGAAATTCGAGTAGCGGACATTCTGGCGGAAGGTCCAGGTGTCGTTCAGCTTGTGCTCGAACTCATAGCCGAGATTGGTCAGCGTCCGGTTGGAATGGTCGAAGCTCTTGTCGCCGACATAGAAGTCCGGGCTGAGCGTGTTGGCAAACAGCGCAGGCACGCCCGACGGCGTGCTCGGATTGTCGTGCTGCACGCTGGTCAGGATCGTCAGCTTGGTGTCTTCATCGGGCTGCCAGGTGACGGCAGGGGCGATGAAATAACGGTCGTTGTCGAGCTGATCGACCTGGGCGCTCGCGGTTCTTGCCAGGCCAGTTACACGGTAGGCGAAATCCGACGCGTCGCTGACCGGGCCGCCGGCATCGAAATAGGTGCCATAGGTATCGTAGCTGCCGATCTGCAGGCCCACCTCGCCAAAGCGGTCGAAGGTCGGCCGCTTGCTGATCAGGTTGATGATGCCGCCCGGATTGCCCTGGCCGAACATCACGGAGGCCGGGCCGCGCAGCACTTCGATACGCTCGAGCTGATAGGGATCGATCGCCGGCGCGCCTGCCGTCCGCATCAGTCTCAGGCCGTTCAGATATTGCGACTGACGGCCATCGAACCCACGGATGCGCGGCGCATCGAAACGCGGATCGGACCCGCCCGGCTGGCTGACGACACCGGGCATGTAGTCGAGAGCCTGGCTTACGGTTTCGGCATCCTGCGCCTTCAGCTGGTCCGCGGTGATGACGGAGATCGACTGCTGGGTTTCGAGAATCGGCGTTCCGGTCTTGGTCGCCGTCGAACTCGTCCTTGCAACGAAACCCTTCACCGGCGCATTCGGGTCCTGCTTCGCCCGGCCCTGGACGGTGATCGGCGCGAGCTCGGTCACGGTCTGCGCATCCTGCGCGACCGCGGCTGCCGGAAGGAGCGCTGCCCCGCAAACGGTGGACAGCAGGACAAGCGATAGATTCTTCACGCGCACGGCAACCTCATGGAGACGAGGACGGGACGACCCGCCTAAAACTTGACAATTTCAGTCACGTTACTAGACGCTTTCGTTTTTTTGATCCAATAAGGCAATGAGCGTTTTTCATAAGCGCTGGTTCTGAAAACAGGTGGCAATTGGCGAATAGCTCCGCGCTCGAGCTCAGGCATCTCCGATATTTCGTTGCGCTTGCCGAAGAGCAGAATTTCGAGCGTGCGGCGGCCCGGCTGGGTATTGCCCAGCCCGGCCTCAGCCAGCAGATCATCAAGCTCGAAGCCCTGCTCGGCGTAGCCCTGCTCGATCGCAGCCGCCGCGCGGTGCGGCTGACGCGGCCGGGACTTGAGCTCGCCGAACAGGGCCGCCGCGTTCTCGGTCAGGCGGAGAACGCGATTGACGCCGTTCACCGCGCCGCGCGCGGCGATCTGGAGCGGGTCTCGGTCGGCTATGTCGCCTCGGCTGCCTATTCCGGCGTGCTCGGCGATGCGCTTTCGAAGTTCAAGGCCGCGAGCCCCGGTGTCGAATTCCAGCTGATCGAGATCGAGATGCGCCAGCAACTCGAAAAGATCGCCGACAAGACACTCGATCTCGGCTTCATCCGGCCACCGATCTCGCTTCCGCCGGGTTTGGCAGCCGAAGTCGCGGTGCGCGAAGATTTCGTCGTGGCCCTGCCTGCCGGCCATCGACACGCGAGTGCCGCATCCGTTTCCCTGAAATCACTCTCCCCGGAAGTGTTCATCACGCCGCGCCAACCTGCCGATACCGGCTTTCACCGCAACACGATCGCCGCCTGCCGCGAAGCCGGTTTCGAGCCTCACATCAACAGTTCCGGCCGGGATTTCATAACGATCGCCAGCATGGTCGTGCTCGGCGTCGGCGTTGCGCTGGTGCCGCGCTCGTTCCAATGCGTCCAGCTTCCGGGCATTACCTACACCAGGCTGAAAGGATGCTCGGTGACATCGGATCTGGCGATCGCCTACCGCAAGGTCGAGCCATCGCCGGTCATCAAGGGCTTCATCGCCCATTTCAAGAAAAACCTGGTACGCGATCAGGACGGTCTTCGCGATGACGTTGCCGACGAGAGCTTCTGATTGCCGCCGCCTAGTCTTGTTGACAAAGTTCATTTTCGCCGGGAAGCTTTCACGCTCCATAAGGCTGGAGGATACTTTGACGCTGCCGTCAGCAATTTTTGAGACGTATCGCTCCACGCTTGTCTCACAGCCCTTGTCTGCGCTTTGGCGGGGGCATGGCTCTGCTATTTTTCTGGAGTTTGGCCGCTTATCGCCAAAGGTGAAACGAGATGGGTCTGCTGCCAATCCACAGGGCGACTATACGGTCATAATCGAGTGGAGTTGGCGAATTGAGAACGAGGAGTCCATCCTGTGCGGAAGCTGGAGCGATGAAGATAATTGGAAGGAGATATTTCAGACGCTGATCGGACAGACGGTTCAAGACATCTCGATCTACGGACGGCTTCCAGAACTATCGATTTCTTTCGCCAATGGACTTTACGTTGCTTCCTTTATGACCGCCGAGGGGCAACCTGCTTGGGGCATCATCGACCGTTCGCCGCAACACCAAAAATGCAGATGCTTGGGCGTTCGCGATGGCGTCATCGTCGAAGAATTCTAGCCGGTGAGGGTCTATGACACCACGTTGCGGATGAACTTCACGATCCCGGTCTGCCGGTTCGCGTAGGAATAGTCCTGGGCCGAGCTGTAAATCGCAAAAGTCCCTGCCGGGTAGTCCTTCTCGGCGCCGCCGACGGTAAGAGTCAGCACGCCTTCGGTGACGAAGATCATTTCGTGCCAGCCCTGCGGGTCCGGTTCCGCGTCATAGCGCTCGCCGCCTTCGAGCGACCAGAGCCACATCTGTGTCTCGTGGGCCGCAGGCGCAGTGCCGAGCAGAACGCCGGCGCTTGCCGGGCCGTTTCCGCGCCAGGTCACCTCGTTGATATCGGCAGAGGAGCTGCGGTCGGGATCACGCACCAGATCGACGAACCCGACGCCCATTGCCGCCGCCAGCTTGTCGAGGCTGGAGAGACTGATATTCGCATCACCGGCTTCGACGGCGACGATCATCCGCCTGCTGATCCCCGATGCTTCAGCCAGCGCCACCTGGCTCATGCCGGAGGCCTGACGATGCCTGCGAAGATTGCCGGAAACATGCGCTAGGACATCGCGACGCACTTGACTGTGCAATATATTGCTCATAGGCTCCTTTTACTCTTGATGGGCAGACTATTCAACAGCGATTTCAGCCGTGCGTGGGGCACCTACGCGGGAACGGATGTTTGCGCGCGGCCGTCTGCCCCGCATTTAAAGGCGAGGTCATTCATGTCGCAACAGCCAATCGTTCTCCACGAAGCCGATATCACCGCTCTTCTTCCGAAAGTGGACGTCCGCTCGGTGCTGGAGCGCATGTTCCGCTCGCTGGCAGATGGCGATGCCGTTCAGCCGCCGCAGACGCTCAGCCTTTTCCCGCGCGATGCCGGCGACTTCATCACCTATCTCGGCGTGCTCTCGGGCGAGAAGGTCTTCGGCGCCAAGCTTTCCCCCTACATCCCCGGCGACGGCAAGGCGCTGGTCACGGCCTGGACGCTGCTGATGTCGATGGAAACGGGCACGCCGGTACTGCTCTGCGATTCCAAGAGGCTGACCACCGAGCGCACCGCGGCGACATCGGTCATCGCCGCCGATGTCCTGGCGCCTTCAGATGCGTCGGTGCTCACCATCGTCGGCTCCGGCCCGGTGGCGCTTGCCCATCTACGCTATGCGGAAACGATCCGCGCCTGGAAAGAGGTGCGCATCGCATCACCGAACGTCGCCAGCCGCAAGGACATTCCTGCGACGATCGCCAGTGGCGTTGCGGTCAGCCAATACGCCGATGCCAATGCCGCCGTAGCGGGCGCCGACGTGGTGCTGCTTTGCACTTCCTCGGGCAAGCCCGTCATAGACGTTAAGTCGCTGTCGAAATCGGCCGTCGTGACCTCGATCAGCACCAATGCCGCCAATGCCCACGAGGTCGATCCCGCGGCCCTACAGGGCTTCGACGTCTATTGCGATTACCGCGCGACGACACCGGCATCAGCAGGCGAAATGAAACTGGCTGCCGCCGCCGGACAATGGAGTGCTGACGCGCTTTGCGGCGACCTGCCCGAACTGCTGGCTGGCAGAGCCAAGGCTCCGAGCTGCGAACGCCCGGCCTTCTTCCGCTCGATCGGCCTTGGCCTCGAAGACGTTGCGGCCGCCGTCGCCCTGCTCGCCGCCGCCCGCGCCTAAGACACAAGCAATAGCCAGGAGAATGACATGAAGATCCGCAATTTCGGCGTCGAGATTTGGATGAACAAATACGAGAACGTCTGCGAGCTGAACCTCGCCGAGACCTGCGTCGAATCGCTGACCGTCGGCGAATTGCTCGACATGGCAGGCAAGACGGATATCGCCGCCGAATTGCTGCCGCTGAAGCTCACCTATGGCGAGATCGAAGGCAGCGTGCGGCTGCGCAACCTGGTTGCCGGCCTCTACGAGCGCCAGAAGCTCGAGAATACCGTAATCACCCACGGCGCGATAGGCGCCAACGCACTCGTTCACCTGACCCTCGTCGAAAAGGGCGATCGCGTCATCTCCGTGCTGCCGACCTACCAGCAGCACTACTCGATCCCCGAGAGCATCGGCGCCGACATCCAGATCCTAAAGCTCACCGAAAAGACCGGCTTCCTGCCCGATCTCGAAGAGCTGAAGAAGCTGGCGACCCCGGGCACCAAGCTGATCGCCATCAACAACCCGAACAACCCGACCGGTTCGCTGATGGACCGCGCCTATCTCGAAAAGATCGTCGAGATTGCCCGTGCTTGCGGCGCCTGGATCCTCTGCGACGAAGTCTATCGCGGCACGGATCAGGAAGGCGCAGACGGCATGACCGCCTCGATCGCCGATCTCTACGAAAAGGGCATCAGCACCGGCAGCATGTCGAAGACCTATTCGCTGGCCGGATTGCGTCTCGGCTGGATTGCCGGTCCGGAAGATTTGATACATGCGGTTTCCGTTCATCGCGACTACAACACGATCAGCGTCGGCCGCCTCGACGACCACTTTGCGGCGATCGCGCTCGAAAATCGCGACAAGATCCTGAAGCGTAGCCATCATATCACCCGCAGCGGTCTCTCCATCCTCTCGGACTGGGTCGATGCCGAGCCGCTGATTTCCTGGATCAAGCCGAAATCCGGCACCACGGCCCTGCTGAAATACGATCTGCCGATCTCCTCCGAGGACTTCTGCCTTCGCCTTCTCGAACAGAAGGGCGTCATGCTGACGCCGGGCAGCGCCATGGACATGGAGGGCTACCTGCGCATCGGCTACACGAATGGCGAAGCGGTACTCCACGAGGGCCTGAAGCGCATTTCGCAATTCCTGAAGGAGGCCGCCGTTTCGGCCGCCTGATCTCCTCGAAAACCCAAGAATTCCAGCCGCCCGGTTGCGGGCGGCGGATTGAGTCCGTTTCCAAACAAAAGGGGAATTTCCATGAAACGACTTTTGACAGTGCTCTCGCTTTCGCTTCTCGCGGGCACCGCCTTTGCCGACGAGCTTCGCATCGGCACCAGCGCCGATTACCCGCCGTGGGAATCGGTCGATGCCAGCGGCAACATCATCGGCTTCGACAAGGATGTCGGTGACGAGATCTGCAAGCGCATCGCCGCCACCTGCAACTGGCAGAACCAGGCCTATGACGGCCTGCTGCCGGGTCTTCAGGTCGGCAAGTTCGACCTCGTCATCTCGGGCGTGTCGATCAACGACGAACGCTCGCAGAAGGTCGATTTCTCGGCCGCCTATGCCGACGCTCCGAACGCGATCGTCACCGCGCCAGGCAGCGATGCAGCCTCGGCCAAGTCTGCCGCCGATCTCACCAAGGCCCTCGCCAAGGCTTCGATCGGCGTTCAGTCCGGCTCGACCCACGAGCAGGTGATCCGCGCCCATTTCCCGGATGCCGACGTACGGGTCTACGACCGTCCCGACCAAGTTGCCGACGACCTCGTCGCTGGCCGCATCGATGCCGGCCTGATGGAGCGTTCCGCCTGGGAGCCGCTCATCAAGGATCGCGGCGCCGACAAGCTCGCCTATGCAGGTCCGCTGCTGACCAGCGCCGACTTTGCCGAATTCGGCAAGGGCCAGGGCGTTGCCATGGGCAAGGGCAAGGCCGAGCTGAAGACCAAGGTCGACGGCGCCGTCGAAGCGATGCTGAAGGACGGTACGGTCAAGACCATTTCCGAGAAGTGGTTCGGCTACGACGCCTCCAAGAAATAATGGCATGCGGGAGGCGGCATGCCCGCCTCCCCTTCCAGGAGAGACCATGCGCATTTCACCCGACATCCTGGCGGCAGCCAGGAACGATCTGTCCGCCCTGGTGGCCATTCCATCCGTCAGCGCCCGTGGCGAAGGCATGGAGGCCTGCGCGGACGAGGTCGAGCGCCTTCTTGCCGAAGCCGGTTTCAGCACAGGGCAGCACAAGGGCGATGTCGGCCCGTTCGTCGTCGGCGAGACCGGCGATGGACCGTTCACGCTTGTCATCTACAATCACTACGACGTGCAGCCGGAAGACCCGGTCGCCCTCTGGACTGATCCGCCCTTCGTGCTCACCGAGCGCGATGGCCGCCTCTACGGCCGGGGATCGGCCGACGACAAGGGCGAGTTCATCAGCCGCATAGCCGGTTGGAATCTTTTCCGCCAAGCCCATCCCGGCGCCCTGCCGTTCAAGCTGATCTGGATCGTCGAAGGCGAAGAGGAGATCGGCAGCCCGTCGCTGACCCGCTTCCTCGACAGCCGCTTCCCGGACACCAGGGCCGACCTCTGCTGGTGGGAATTCGGCGAAGTCGACAAGTCAGGCCGCCCGATCATTCTTATGGGCTTCAAGGGCATCCTCGCGGTCGAGCTCGAATGCCGCACGGCGCGGGCCGACCTGCATTCGAGCCTTGGCGCTATCTTCGATAATCCGCTCTGGCGCCTTGCGGCCGCCATTGCCTCGCTGCGAGACGCTTCCGGCCGCATCCTGATCGACGGCTTTTATGACGACGTTATGGCGCCGGATGTCCGCAGCCGCGCGCTTGCCGCGACCCCGCCTTTCCCGCTCGAAAGCCTGCAGGCCGAAACCGGCGGACAGCGCCTGCTCGATGGCGTCGATGCTGATACGTTCTACGAGCACCTGAATTTCGAACCCTGCCTGAACGTCAACGGCTTTCACGGCGGCTATGACGGCGAAGGGGCAAAGACCGTTCTGCCCTGCACCGGAATGGCCAAGCTCGATTTCCGGCTGGCACCGGGCCAGCACCCGGTAGAGATCGCCGCATTGCTGCGCCGTCACCTGGACGCGAAGGGATTTGA
Source organism: Hyphomicrobiales bacterium (assembly GCA_900465675.1). Lineage (GTDB taxonomy): Bacteria > Pseudomonadota > Alphaproteobacteria > Rhizobiales > Rhizobiaceae > Rhizobium. The sequence goes on from UBJR01000005.1 coordinate 412,423, forward strand.
CGACGTCGAGATGAAAATCCTCGATGCCGAGGTTCTCGGCGTCAGAAGCGACCCGTCGCATCCCGCCGTCGATCTGGGGGCGGCACTGCTGGAAAAATGGTTCGGGCGGCCAGCGGTGATCCAGCCGAGTTCGGCCGCCTCGGGGCTTGCGCATCCTTTCGTCCACAAATTCGGCGCCACCCTGTTCGGCGCCGGCCTGACGCATCACGGCGCGATGCTGCACTCTCCGGACGAGAATATCCTAGTCTCCCATTTCGAGAACATGATCGGCTTTTCCGCCGAGTTTTTCGCGGCCCTTTGCGAGAGCGCAGTGACCCGGGAGGCTGCCGCAGATGCTTGATGCCCTCGTCCAATATCACGGACAGCTTCTGCAGGGGCTGTTGACCACCCTGATCGTTGGCGTCGCCAGCTTCGTCGCGGGCTTCGTCATCGCCGCAGCCCTTGCGCCGCTCGCCGTCTATGGCAGTCCGCTGACGCGCAAGATCATTATGGGCTATGTCGGGCTGATCCGCGGCCTACCCGAACTGCTGGTCATCTTCCTGGTCTTCTATGGCGGCACGGTGCTGCTGACCAAGATGATCGGCCGCTATGTCGAAGTCGATGCGTTGACCGCGGGTGTCGTGTCGCTGTCGGTCGTTGCCGCCGCATACCTAACCGAAATCCTGCGCGGCGCTCTGCTCAGCGTCTCGCAGGGACAGTGGGAGGCAGCACTGTCGCTCGGGCTGCGCAAGCCCCGCGCCTTCCTTCTCGTCATCCTGCCGCAGATGATGGTGCGCGCCCTTCCCGGCCTTGGAAACCAGTGGCTGGTGATCCTCAAGGAAAGTGCCCTCGTCTCGGTCGTCGGCCTTGAGGAGCTGATGCGCAAATCGGTGGTCGCCGCCGGCGCGACGCATCAACCACTCGCCTTCTATCTGGCCGCTGCCGGCCTCTATGTTGCCATCACCGGCATCTCGTCCCTTCTCCTGAAGGCGTATGAGCTGCGCCTCACGCCGCATATGAGGTGACCATGCTCTCCTTCGATCTGTTTCTTCCGGCGTTTCTGACCGTCAAGGACGGCTTCATCCTCACCGTCCTGATCACCGTGGCGAGCTTCGCGCTCGGCCAGGTTCTGGCCCTGCCGCTGGCTTTGGCGGTGACCTCCTCGCGCCGTTCTCTGCGCGTGCCGGTCTCGACCTATACGTTCCTGATCCGCGGCAGCCCGCTGCTGGTCCAGCTGTTCATCGTCTATTACGGCCTCGGCCAGATCGATCTGATCCGCCACGGCTTCCTGTGGCCGGTGCTGCGCAGCCCCATCTATTGCGCCATCTTCGCAATCGGCCTGAATTCGGCCGCCTATTCCGCCGAGCTGCTGGCCGGTGCGATCCGCCAACTCCCGGCAGGTCAGTGGGAGGCAGGACAGGCGCTCGGGCTGCATCGCGTGGTGCTATTGCTGAAGATCATCCTGCCGCAGGCCTACCGTGCCATCCTTCCGGCGATCGCCAACGAACTGGTGCTGGTCATGAAGGGCTCGACGCTCGCCAGCGCCGTGACCGTGATGGAAATGACCGGTGCCGCCCGCGTCTTCGTCGCCCGCACCTACGCGCCCTTCGAAACCTTCCTGATCGCCGGTACGCTCTATCTGTTGATGGGTGCGGTCTTCGGCCGGATCTTCCGCTTCATCGAAATGCGGGTGGCGATTCCGGGGCGGTAACGGCCCCGGCCGGTAGCATCAGGTATTTCGCCTGATGCCCTGCAGCAGATCCAGCACGGAGTTTGCGGCATCGAGCACATTCGTCCCCGGCCCGAAGACGGCGGCGACGCCGTGGTCGGTGAGGAACTGATAGTCCTGGCGCGGAATGACCCCGCCGCAGACGACGATGACATCGCCGCCACCCTTTGCCTTCAGCGCCTCGACCAGCTGCGGCAGCAGCGTCTTGTGACCAGCCGCCAGCGACGAGACGCCGATGACGTTGACCTTCTCGCCGATCGCCATCCCGGCCGCCTCATCGGGCGTCTGGAACAGCGGCCCGGCCAGCACGTCGAAGCCGACATCGCCGAAGGCCGAAGAGATGACTTTCGCACCGCGGTCATGGCCGTCCTGGCCGAGCTTGGCGACCATGATCTTCGGCTTGCGCCCGAGGCTCTCCGTCACATCCGCCATGCGGCCCTTCAGCACGGCAAGCTCCGGCTGATCGCGATAGGCCTCGCCATAGACGTCCCTGATCACCTCGGGTACCGCCGCATGATCGCCGAAGGACGCGCGCATCGCATCGGAGATTTCACCGACGGTGGCGCGCGCCCGCGCTGCCTCGACTGCGGCGGCAAGCAGGTTTCCCTCTCCGGTGCGGGCGATGTCTGCAAGGGCTTTCAGGGTTTCGGCAACCTTGACGCCATCACGGCGGCGGCGCGTGTCCTCGATGCGCTTGACCTGCGCGGTCCGCACAGCCGCATTGTCGATCGCCAGGATGTCGAGCTCTTCCTCGGTCTCGAGCCGGTATTTGTTGACGCCGACGATCACTTCGTCGCCCTTGTCGACAGCGGCCTGACGGCGCGTCGCGGCTTCCTCGATCAGCCGCTTCGGCAGGCCTTCGTTGACGGCCTTGGTCATGCCGCCGAGCGCCTCGACCTCCTCGATCAGCGCCCAGGCCTTGTCGGCCAATTCCTTTGTGAGGCTCTCGACATAATAGGAACCAGCCAGGGGATCGACGACCTTGGTCACCCCCGTCTCGTGCTGCAGGATCAGCTGGGTGTTGCGGGCGATGCGGGCCGAGAATTCCGTCGGCAGGGCGATCGCCTCGTCGAAGGAATTGGTGTGCAGCGACTGCGTGCCGCCGAGCACGGCCGACATCGCCTCGAAGGCGGTCCTGATGATGTTGTTATAGGGATCCTGCTCCTGCAGCGAGACACCCGACGTCTGGCAATGGGTGCGCAGCATCAGCGACGAGGCCTTCTTCGGCTGGAACTCCTCCATGATCTTCGTCCATAGCAGACGGGCGGCACGCAGCTTTGCCGCCTCCATGAAGAAGTTCATGCCGATGGCGAAGAAGAAGGAGAGGCGTCCGGCGAATTCGTCGACGTCGAGACCCTTGGCGATGGCCGCCCGCACATATTCGCGGCCATCGGCCAGCGTGAAGGCAAGCTCCTGCACCAGCGTCGCACCGGCCTCCTGCATGTGATAGCCGGAGATCGAGATCGAATTGAACTTCGGCATCTCGCGCGCTGTATACTCGATGATATCGGCAACGATCCGCATCGAGGGCTCGGGCGGATAGATATAGGTGTTGCGGACCATGAACTCCTTGAGGATGTCGTTCTGGATGGTGCCGGACAGAGCCGCGCGCGAAACACCCTGCTCTTCCCCGGCGACGATGAAGGAGGCGAGGATCGGGATGACGGCGCCGTTCATCGTCATCGACACCGAGATCTTCTCCAGCGGGATGCCGTCGAACAGGATCTTCATGTCCTCGACGCTGTCGATCGCCACGCCGGCCTTGCCGACATCTCCTTCGACGCGCGGATGATCGCTGTCATAGCCGCGATGGGTGGCCAGATCGAAGGCAACCGAGACGCCCTGCTGACCGGCGGCAAGCGCCTTGCGGTAGAAGGCATTGGAGGCTTCGGCGGTCGAGAAGCCGGCATATTGGCGGATGGTCCAGGGGCGTCCGGCATACATCGTCGCCCGCGGTCCGCGGGTGAAGGGAGCAAAGCCCGGAATGCTGTCCAGATGACCGGCGCCCGCGATATCCTCGGCCGTATAGAGCGGCTTGACGTCGATGCCCTCAGGCGTGTGCCAGACAAGCACATCCGGAGAAGCCTTCAGCTCCTTCGCGGCAAGCGCCTGCCAATCGGCCACGGTCTTCTTCGTCATGTCATCCTCCGGCATGTCATTGCGCCGCACGCTATCACCAGGAATGCATGCGGCGCGATAGGGCCTTAGGATAATTTACACGAGCCTTCCCGTCACGCTTCCGCGTGCCCGGTCACCCGTGCGCGTGTCTGGGGATCTTCGGCAGGAAGATCGTCAGCAGGCCGAGCAGCGGCAGATAGGAGCAGATCTTGTAGATGAACTCGATGCCGTGGCTATCGGCGAAATCGCCGAGGAAGGCGGCGCCGAGACCACCGGCGCCGAAGGCGAAGCCGAAGAACACCCCGGCAATCAGCCCGACGCGGCCCGGCACCAGCTCCTGCGCGAAGACGACGATCGCCGAGAAGGCCGAAGCGAAGATCAGGCCGATGACGACGCTGAGAACGCATGTCCAGAAGAGGTTGGCATAGGGCAGCATCAGCGCGAAGGGAATGACGCCGAGGATCGAGAACCAGATGACGAAACGGGCGCCGAGACGATCGCCGATCGGGCCGCCGAGGAAGGTGCCGACGGCAACCGAGCCCAGGAACAGGAATAGCATCAGCTGCGCCTGCTGCACGCCGAGCTGGAAACGGTCGATGACATAGAAGGTGAAGTAGCTCGAGATACTTGCCATGTAGACGTTCTTCGTCGCGGTCAGAAGCACGAGGATCAGCAGCGCGATCACCACCTTGTTCTGCGGCAACGGCAGGGTGCGGCTGACGGCCGGCTTGCCGGCATTCTGGCGGCGGTGGCTCATGTACCAGTTGCCGACCCAGCCGAGCACGATCATGCCGATCAGCGCGATGCCCGATAGCCAGGAAACGCTGTGCTGGCCGAGCGGGAAGACGATGAACGCGGCGATCAGCGGGCCGATCGCCTGACCGGCATTGCCGCCCACCTGGAAGAAGGACTGTGCAAAGCCGTGACGGCCGCCGGAGGCCAGCCGCGCGACGCGCGAGGACTCCGGATGGAAGACGGCGGAGCCGAAGCCGATGAGGCTTGCCGCAACGAGCAGCAGCTCGAAACTGCCGGCATTGCCCAGCAGGATCAGGCCGCAGAAGGTGCTGGCCATGCCGACTGGCAGCGAATAGGGCATCGGCCAGCGGTCGGTGAAGATGCCGACGAAAGGCTGCAGCAGCGACGCGGTGACCTGGAAGGTCATCGTCAGCAGGCCGATCTGTACGAAGTCGAGGTTATAATTGGCCTTGAAGAGCGGATATAGCGACGCAAGAAGCGACTGCATGATATCGTTCAGCATGTGGCAGAAGCTGACTGCCATCAGGATCGACATTGTCGTCTTCTGGAAACGCGGCGCGGTTTCGCTCACTACGGCCATGAATATATCCTCCTGCAACAGGATTCCTTGCCTGCTGCGGTCATGTGATGAAGAAATGGAAGCGTTCGGGACCGGGTGAAATCCTCCCGGTGGCGTTCGCTAGCACAGCATCTATCGCAACTTCTGCGTCCGGCACAGCCCGCTTTGGCCAAGAGCGGTACGCCAATGCCTAAAATTTGCGCGCCTGCGCCATTTTTGCTGCGCCTCCGAAGACTGGCGTTGAACGCGGGATTTCGGGCGGTGGTTGTACGCGGGCCTTGGGCTCCCTAAAGTAAGGCGGTTCGAACCAAGCTTCCAAGGACCCGCATGCAGGACAAGGCCTCTTCACCCGCGCTCGAGATATCAGCGATCCGCCGCAGCTTCGGCGCCCAGGCAGCACTTGCCGGCCTGTCGCTGACCGTCGCCCGTGGCGAGATCGTCACCCTGGTCGGCCATTCCGGCTGCGGCAAGTCCACGCTTCTCCGGGTGATCGCAGGCATCGAGCGGCCGGATGGCGGAGCAGTGGTGCTGGAGGGCGAGATGGTGTCCGGGCCGGACCGCTTCGTCGAGCCGGAAGAACGCAAGATCGGTTTCGTCTTCCAGGACTATGCCCTCTTTCCGCATCTGACGGCGATGCAGAACATTCTCTTCGGTCTGCGCAGGCGGCCAAAGGCCGAAGCGGCAGCGATGGCGGCGGAAGTCATCAGCATTGCCGGGATCGGCCATCTGACGGACCGCTACCCGCATATGCTCTCTGGCGGCGAGCAGCAGCGCGTGGCACTTGCCCGGGCGCTGGCGCCGCGGCCGCGCATCCTGCTGATGGACGAGCCATTCTCCAACCTCGACCAGGGGCTGCGCGAGCAGGTCCGCACCGAGACGATCGCACTTCTGAGAACACTCGGCACCACCGCCATCATCGTCACCCATGATCCGCAGGAGGCGCTGTCGGCGGGCGACCGGGTGGTGCTGATGCGGGCGGGTGAGATCGTTCAGGTGGGAACCGGCTACGATCTCCACGACCGGCCGAACTGCGCCTATGCCGCCGAATTCTTTTCGCTGGCGAACAAGATTCCCGGCATCAGCAGGAACGGCCGCATGGAAACGGCAATCGGCAGCTTCGCGCATGGGCTCGACCTGCGCGACGAGGAAAGCGGCACCGTCTATGTGCGCTTCCAGGATATCACGGTCTCGGTCGATGAAGGTGACCTGCCGGCCCGCATCATCAGGCGCTCCTTCCAGGGGGAAATCGAGGAACTGACGCTCGATGTCGAGGGTCTCCAGGCTCCGATCCGGACCCGCACCATGCGGCGCCTGCCGGACGATGCGCAGAGCGTGCGAATCTCGATCGCTCCCGAACGGGTGCTCGCCTTCGCCTGAACGGGTGAGAACGCCATCACGAAGCCGTGATGGCGGCGACTTAAACTTGACTATCCCCCTCAAGAACTGCAGCTACGGAGCGCAGTCATTTACGGGGGTAGTATGATGCAAACCAAAATGTCCGCGGCATTCGCCGCTTTTTCTCTGTGCGCTCTTCCGGTCACCGTTTCGGCCGCCGAGCTCAATCTCTACACGACACGTGAGCCGGCGCTGATCGCGCCGCTTCTGGAAGCCTACACGGCGAAGACCGGCACCAAGGTCAACACCGTGTTTCTCAAGGACGGTCTTGCCGAACGTGTGGCAAGCGAAGGTGCTGCCTCTCCGGCAGATATCCTGATGGCCGTCGATGCCGGCAATCTGGTGGATCTCGCCGAAAAGGGCGTCACCCAGCCGATCGAGTCCGCAACGCTCAACGCCGCCATTCCAGAACAGCTTCGCGATGCGAAGGGCTACTGGTTCGGCCTGTCGATGCGCGCCCGCGTGCTCTATGCCGCCAAGGATGTCGATCTGACGGCCTTCAACTACGAGGATCTCGCCGATCCCAAGTGGAAGGGCAAGATCTGCATCCGCTCTGGCCAGCATCCGTACAACACGGCGCTGTTTGCGGATTATATCGCCCATTACGGCGAAGCCGAAACCGAAAAGTGGCTTTCCGGCATCAAGGACAACCTCGCCCGCAAGGCGGCCGGTGGTGACCGCGACGGCGCAAAGGATATCCTCGGCGGCGTCTGCGACATCGCCATTGCCAACTCCTACTATGTCGGTCTGATGCGCTCCGGAAAGGGCGGCGAAGACCAGGTCAAGTGGGGTGAGGCGATCAAGGTGGTCCTGCCGACCTTCAAGAACGGCGGCACGCAGGTCAACATCTCCGGTGCGGCCGTTGCCAAGCATGCGCCAAACAAGGAAGAAGCCGTGAAGCTTCTGGAATATCTCGTCTCCGACGAGGCCCAGAAGATCTATGCCGAAGCCAATTACGAGTATCCGGTCAAGGCCGGCGCCTCTGTCGATCCGATCATCGCCTCCTTCGGCGAATTGAAGATCGACAGCAAGCCGCTGGCCGAAATTGTCGGCTACCGCAAGGAGGCGAGCGCGCTCGTCGACAAGGTCGGTTTCGACAACTAAGGCGATCGGGGCGGCTGCACCTGCGGGCGCCCCTTTCCGTTCGGATGATTGCATGTCCCTGACATCAGTGGCAGATCGCCCCGCAAGGCGGCCGGTCAGCGCCTGGCTTTCCGGAGCCGGGCTTGTTGCGTTTCTCGTCATCCTGCCCTTCGGCGGCCTCGCCTTCGAAGCGTTCAAAGGCTCGCCGTCGCTCTGGAGCCATCTGTTTTCGACGATCCTGCCGGTCGCCCTTGCGGATACGGTGATCCTGCTCGGCGGGGTCGGCCTGATGACGGCGGCAATTGGTACGCTGACGGCTTGGCTGGTGACAGCCTACGACTTTCCCGGCCGCCGCGTGCTGGAATGGGCGCTGCTGCTACCGCTCGCGGTGCCGACCTATATCATCGCCTACGCCTATCTCGATATCCTGCATCCGATCGGCTCCGTGCAGGGCGCGATCCGCTGGCTGCTCGGCTATGAGAGCCCACGGCAGTTCCGCTTGCCCGATATCCGTTCGATGACGGGCTGCATCCTGCTGCTCGGCATGGTGCTTTATCCCTATGTCTATATTCCTGTCCGGGCGATGTTCCTGACGCAGTCGGCCAATCTCATCGAAGCGGGACGGATGCTCGGCATTAGCAGGCGCGGCGTCTTCTGGCATATCGCCCTGCCGCTTGCCCGCCCGGCCGTTGCCGTCGGCGTCAGCCTGGCATTGATGGAAACACTGAACGACGTCGGCGCCGCCGAATTTCTGGGCGTGCGGACCCTGACGGTCTCGATCTACACGACCTGGATCACCCGCACCGACCTGCCCGGCGCATCGCAGATCGCGCTGGCACTGTTTTTCATCGTCGTAGCCCTGATTGCCATCGAGCGCTGGGCCCGGCGCAATCAGCGCTACGCAACCGACAGCCGCCGCAGCCGCGGCCTGCAGCCGCAAAAGGTCTCTCCGTCCAAGGGTCTCCTTCTCTCTGCTCTCGGCTTCCTGCCTGTTATCCTCGGCTTCGCGGCGCCGGCTGTCTATCTGGCCTCGGAGGCCTGGAAGCGCTTCCGCTTCGCCGGGGTTTCCGCCAATTTCCTCAGTGAAGCCGGATACACAGTGCTCTTCGCCTCGGTCGCCACCGCCGCGGTCATCCTTCTCGGCCTTCTGCTTGCCTATGCCGGCCGTCTATGGCCGGGTGCAGGCTCATCCTTGCTGATGCGGATTGCGGCAACCGGCTATGCCGCACCGGGAACAGTCGTGGCGATCGGCGTGCTGATCGTCCTCGGCAGTGCGGACAGGATGATCTTTCATGCCGGTACTCAATGGTTGGGCGTCGTCACCGGATTGTTCTTCATGGGATCGGGAGCGGCCCTCGTCTATGCGCTGGCGGTTCGCTTCCTGGCGATTTCGGCGGGCGGCATCGACGCCGGACTGGCGCGCATTCCTGTCACGCTCGACCACGCCTCGCGCACACTTGGCCAGACACCATCAGGCACCTTCCGCCTCGTGCATCTGCCGCTGTCGAAGACGGCGATTGCCGCCGCTGCGCTGCTGGTCTTCGTGGATTGCGTCAAGGAACTGCCGGCGACCCTGCTGCTGCGCCCGCTGAATGTCGAGACTTTCGCCACGCATCTCTACGGCGAGGCAGCGAGGGGAACATACGAGGAGGCATCGATCGCCGCTCTCGCAATCGTCCTCGTCAGCCTCCTGCCCGTCATCCTGCTCTCGCGGGTCGGCACCACAAGGCGCTGAAAGGCACCCGCGCGGTTTGCGCGGGCGCTCTGTCCTAGCGTTCGCGCTCGAACAGCGCGTCGGTTTCCTGCCACAGGGCATCAGGGATCGGCAGCTTCGCCCAATCGAGATTCTGCGCAATGCGCTCCGGCCGGCTCATGCCGAGAACGGCGGCGGAGACGTGTGGATTGCGGAAGGCGAACTGGATCGCTGCCGCCTGCAGGGGGACGCCGTGACGCTCGCAGATCGCCTCGATCCGCTTGGCCCGGGCGACGACTTCCTCCGGCGGAGCACCGTAATCGAAGGTCGTGCCTGAATTGCCCGGACCCGTGGCGAGAATGCCCGAATTGAACACCCCGGCGACGACAATCTCGACACCCCGATGAGCAGCTTCCGGCAGCAGGTCGGCTTCAGCCGCCCGGTCGAGCAGGGTATAGCGCCCGGCCATCATGACAGCGTCGAGCGCGCAGGCCTTCATGAACCGTGTTGCAACATCGCTCTCATTGACGCCGACGCCGATCGCCTTGATGTGACCGGCCTTTCTGAGATCGTCGAGCGCCCGGTAGCAGCCTTCGACGGCCTCGTTGAAACGCCGCTCATAGGCATCCCCATGGGTGAAGCGATCGACATCATGGATATAGACCAGATCGAAATCGGCAATGCCGAGCCGGTTTGCCGATTGCTCGAGCGAACGCATCGTTCCGGCATAGCTGTAGTCGAAGAACGGCTTGAGGCGCAGCGGCGAGGCCCACAGACCGTAATCGACCTTCTCGCCATAGGGCGGCGCCATATAGCGGCCGGCCTTGGTGGAGACCGTGACGGTCTTGCGATCGATGGTTCGCAGGAAGGTGCCAAGGCGCAATTCGCTGAGACCGTGGCCATAGAGCGGCGCGGTGTCGAAATAGCGCATCCCGCCGTCAAAGGCGGCAGCCAGAACATCGGCCGCCTGCGCCTCGGTCACATCCCGGTAGAGCGTTCCGATGCCGCTCGCGCCGAAGCCGAGGCGGGAGGCAAAGCCGATCTTGCTCGAAGTCATAACCGCCGTCATGCCCGGTCCTCCCCAAAGCCTGGAAGCCGGTAGACCTCGATCGCGTTCAGTCCGAAGATCCGCTCCCGCTCGGCGCTCGACAGATCCTTGAGGCATTCCTGCAGCGCCTCGACGACACGGTCGTAGCTTGCCGCTACCAGGCAAACCGGCCAGTCGGTGCCGAACATGCAGCGATCGGTGCCGAAGACATCGAGCACTTCATGGACGTAGGGCTTCAGGTCCTCAGGCGTCCAGCTCTGCCAGTTGGCTTCCGTCACCATGCCGGAGACCTTGCACCAGACGTGGTCACGTTGCCCTTTGAACTGGCGGATCAGCACCGCCCATTCGTCGAAACCGCCATTGCGGATTTCTGGCTTCGAGATGTGGTCGAGCACGAAGCGCGTTTCAGGGAAGGCTTCCACTGTCGCGATGCAGGAGGGCAGTTGCGGCAGGTTCGGCACGAGGTCATAGACGAGCCCGGCAGCCTCGACAGCTTCCAGGCCCTTCTTCACGTCATCGCGCAGCAGCCAGTTCGGGTCACTTTCCGTCTGGATAAGGTGCCGGACGCCGACCAGCCACTTGCCCTGAGGCGACGATTGCAGTTCGGCAAGCGTCTGGACGAGTTTCGGATCGGTCAGATCCACCCAGCCGACGACGCCGGCGACGAAATCCGTCGCCTCCGCCGTCCTGATGAAATCCCAGGTCTCGCCGAGATCGTTCCAGGTCTGCACCAGAACGGTTCCGTTGACGCCATTCTTCTGTAGAGCCGGGCGCAGGTCGTCCGGCTCGAACACGCGGTTGATCGGTTCGAAGGGGCCGCTCAGCCAGCCATAATCGCCACCGCTTTTGGGATCCCAGAAGTGATGATGGGAATCGATGATCGGGCTTGTCATGGTTGACGCTCCCTACCAGCGCTGATGAACATATTGCTTGATGTAGGTGTCGTAGATCGACCTGATCTCCCGCATCGCGCTGTCGGAAATCGCCGGCAAGCTGGCGGCCTCGGCATTGGAGCTCGCCTGCGCCGGATTGCGGGCGCCCGGAATGGGGAGCGTGACGGCGTCGAACATCAGGATCCAGCGGAGCGCGAATTTCGCCATGGTCGTATCGCCGGAGACCAGGGGACGAACCTTTTCGACCGCCTCCAGACCGACCTCATAGGGTACGCCGGAGAAGGTCTCGCCGACATCGAAGGCTTCGCCGTTGCGGTTGAAGAGCCGGTGGTCATTGCTCTCGAACTTGGTGTCCTTCTTGAACTTGCCCGACAGCAGCCCGCTTGCCAGCGGCACGCGGGCGATGATCGCCACCTTCTTTTCCTCCGCCTGCTTGAAGAAATGCTCGATCGGGCGCTGGCGGAAGGCGTTGAAAATGATCTGGACACTGACGACGCCGGAATATTCGATCGCCTTCAGCGCTTCCTCGACGCGCTCGACGCTGACGCCGTAATTGCGGATCTTGCCCTGCTCCACCAGCCGGTCCAGACGTCCGAAAACTTCAGGGTGATAGTAGAGATCCGTCGGCGGGCAATGCAGCTGGACGAGATCGAGGCAATCGGTCTCAAGGTTCTTGAGGCTGCGATCGATCCAGCCGTTCAGGTTCTCCGCGCTATAGCCTTCGACGGACTGTTCGGGCAGGCGGCGACCGGCCTTGGTAGCGATGAACGGGCGTTCGCCGCCGCGTTCCTTCATCACCTTGGCGATCAGGCGTTCCGAATGGCCGTCGCCATAGACATCGGCCGTGTCGATAAAGGTGACGCCGGTGTCGAGAGCGGCGTGCAGGGCGGCGAGCGCCTCCGTATCGTTGACCTCTCCCCATGCGGCGCCAATCGCCCACGCGCCAAATCCGATCTCGCTGACCTTGCGGCCTGTCCGGCCGAACTCCTTCGTTCGCATCTCTCACTCCCTGATTTGCGGTGACCGGCGGGCCGGTACTGTCTGGTTAGACTTGCTTGACATTCTCCGTCAACCCAATTATCAGAAAACAGGGTTGTACGACAACCCGGTAAGTACGCAAAATCTGCATCGGGAGGATGAGACCGTGCGATCACTTGTTTTGGGAGGCATTTCTCTAGCGCTTAGCCTCGGCGCGTCACTGCAAATGGCATCGGCTGAAGACACGATCAAGATCGGTGTCGTGGCCGCAGAATCCGGCGCTTTCGTCTCGGCCGGTCACACCTTGCCGGCGGGCGTTGGCCTAGCGGTCAAGGAAATCAACGACGCGGGAGGCGTCAAGGTTGGTGACAAGACCTACAAGGTCGAGATGGTGAAGCGCGACGACCGCACAGACATCTCCACCGCCATTGCCGCGACCCAGGAACTGGTTCGCGATGAAAAGGTTTCGGCGATCTTCGGTTCGGAAACCCACGACTTTACATTGGCGATGACCAAGATCACCCAGCCTGCCAAGGTGATCCAGTTTGCCGGCAACAGCACGCTGGCAAAAATCCTGAACCCGCAGTCCGTCGCCCCCGGCGCCGAAGACCATTACCTCTTCCAGTCCGAGCCGCAGGAATTCCAGCGCTCCGGCTCAACGGCCCGCGGCGTTCTCAGCCTGCTGACCCCGCTCGTCGGCCACCCGCTGAAAAAGTCTGTGGTCATCGTCGGCAATGACGCGACCGGCCAGTTCCTGACCTCCTATTACGTCAAGGCACTGAAGGCCGAAGGACAGGAAGTGCCTGAAGTCATCTCCTATCCGCCCGACACCACCGACTTCTCGCCGTTCCTGACGCGCGCCAAGAGCCTGAACCCTGACGTCGTGCACTTCTGGTACAACGGCGACTCGACGCTGACGGCCCTGCCGCAGGCGCTCGAACTCGGCGTTGCCCCCAGCTACTTCCTGTTCGGCGTCGACCCGGGCATCTGGAAGGAACGAGGCCTGACCGCCGACGTGCCGGTCGCCATGAGCTGCGTGCCGATCTGCTGGGGTGAATCTTCCAACGCCAATGCGAAGACCTATTTCAAGGCCTACTTCGCTGCCGGCGCACCGAAGGGCGTAACTTCCTCGGTCTCGCTGCTCTACTACGACTATGTCCATATGCTCGCCGAAGCCTGGACCAAGGCCGGTTCGCTCGATCCGGACAAGACCGTCGCAGCCCTGGAATCGCTCCATCACAAGGGCGTGGTTTCCGATGACCTCTCCTTCAACAAGAGCCATCAGGTGACGCACGCAACCGAGGTCTGCGCTGCAGCACCGGGCGGCGACATCTCCTGCGCGATGCAGCAGCCACCCGCCGAAGCCCCCGCGGAATAAACTGCCGATGCGCCTCCCGCCGGCCCCCTGCGCCGGCGGGACTTTCGTCATTGAAAGCGGACGCGCCTGACGCGCAGTCCCCGTAACAGCGGAACAGAGCTGTGGACATTCTCATTCAGCAAATCCTCAACGGCCTGTCGATCGCGAGCGTCATCACGCTGATCGCCGTCGGGGTCACCTTGATCTTCGGCCTGACCGGCATCATCAATTTCGCGCATGGCGAATTCCTGATGGTCGGCAGCATCGTCACTTGGCTTGCCGTGCAAGCCGGCCTCGGATTCTTCATCGCTCTCGTGCTCGCCGTCCTTGCCGTCGGCGTCATGGGCTTCGTGCTTGAACGCGGGCTGTTTCGCTTCACGCTGACGCGGCCGACCAATGGCTTCATCGTCTCGCTCGGGCTGATCGTCGTGCTGCAGCACATCGTCATCTTCTTCTACGATCCGAACCAGAAGAGCATTCCACGCCCGCTGACCGGCATCTGGGATATCGGCGGCGTCCGCATCGCCTCGGTTCGCGTCATGGTCATTCTCGTCACCATCGCGGTCGTGGCACTGACCTTCGCCATGGTCACCCGCAGCCGCTATGGACGCGCGCTGCGCGCCGCCGTCGATGATCGCGATACGGCTGCACTGATGGGCATCCCGGTCCGTCGCTACATCACCGGTGTCTTCGTGCTCGGCAGCGCCCTTGCCGGTCTCGGCGGCGCGTTGCTCATCGCCCTCTTCCCGATCACGCCGTTCACCGGCGGCACCATGGTGATGAAGGGTTTTGCCGTGGCGCTGATCGGCGGCCTCGGAAACCTGACCGGTGCTGTCGTCGCCGGCCTGATTCTCGGCATCGTCGAAGGCTTCAGCGCCGGCTACGGCTTCTCCGCCTGGACAGACGCCTATTCCTTCGCCCTGATGATCCTGGTTCTGCTCTTCCGCCCGAATGGACTGTTCGGCGGCACGAGCGGCCCGAAAATGGCCTGACGCGCGAAAGGCACATGCTATGAACAATTCACTTTCGTCGCTCCGCTCACTGATACCGGCTCTGGTCGTGCTGGCGATCCTTGCCTTCGTCCCGACGCTTGGCGCCAGCAACCGTATGCTGTCGCTGGCGATCTCGGCCGGCATCAACATCGTCGCGCTCTATGGCCTCTCGGTGCTGTTCGGCCAGACCGGTATCCTCTCCATGGGCCATGCGGCCCTTGTCGGCGTCGGCGCCTATGCGGCGGCGCTGCTTGCCCGCGATACCGGCATCAGCTTCTGGGTGGCACTGCCGCTTGGCGGCATCGCCGCTGCCGCCTTCGCGGCCATCATCGGCGTCCCCTCGCTGCGCGTCTCCGGCCACCACTTCGTCATCATGACCTTCGCCTTCGGCCAGCTGCTGACCATCGTTCTGACAAATGGCGGTGATTTCACCGGTGCCGCGACTGGGCTCGACCTGCAATTGCCGGTCAGCTTCTTCGGCATGCGTCTCGATGATCTCGTCCCCTATTATTTCGTCGTGCTGGCCTTCGTGGCACTCAGCGCCATCGCCAGCTGGGGGATCATCAACTCGCCCTATGGCCGGACGCTGCGCGCCATCCGCGAAAACGAGAAACTGGCCGCCTCGCTCGGCATCAATGTCGGCCGCCACAAGATCGGCGCCTTCATCGTCAGCGGCGTCTTTGCCGGTGTCTCGGGCGTGCTGCTCGCCTATTTCCTGCGGCACATCTCGCCCAGCCAGTTCTCCTCCTTCCCGAGCATCTATTTGGCGCTGATGGTGATGATCGGCGGCGCGCGCCTGCTGCTCGGGCCGATCGCCGGCGGCATTCTCGTCTCCTTCCTGCCTGAGGTCCTGAACCTCGATCCCGTCGAATCCCGAATCCTCTACGGCGTCTGCCTGATCGCCGTCATCCTGCTGCTCCCGAACGGCCTGATCGCCGGCCTCATCGACGGCTGGAACAGGCTCGTTCGCGGCCCGGCGCAAAAGCAGGCGTCGCGCCAGGCGGCAACTGCCACGCATGCTTCGGAGGCAGGCCGATGAACGCCATTCTTGAGATCAGCGGACTGAAGAAGCAGTTCGGCGGCGTCACAGCACTATCCGGTGTCGACCTGTCGATCGAAGAGGGCGAGATCCTCGGCATCGTCGGCCCGAACGGTTCCGGCAAGACGACGCTCTTCAACGTCATCACCGGCGTCTACCGGCCGACCGAGGGGCATGTCCGCTGGCGCGGGCGGGATATCACCAGTCTCGCCGCCCATGAAGTGTCGGGCGCCGGTATCGGCTACACCTTCCAGCAGGCCATGGCCTTTCCGGGCCTCACCGTCTGGGAAAACGTCCAGATCGCCTGCGAGCATGCGCGCAAGACGAGCCGACCCTATCCCTGGACAACGCCCGCCGCCCTGCTCGATTTCGTCGGACTGACGGCGCTCGCAAATGAGCGCGCCGGCGTTTTGCCCTTCGGCAATCTGCGTCTCCTCGGCATCGCGCTGGCGCTCGCCACGCGGCCCTCGCTAATCCTGCTTGATGAGCCGGCGGCAGGCCTGAACGACAAGGAAACCGCAACGCTGGTCGGGCTGGTCAAGCAGTTCCCGGCCCACGGCATCAGCGTCTGCGTCATCGATCACGACATGAAGCTGATGCAGATGCTCTGCAAGCGGCTGGTCGTCCTCGATTTCGGCTCGAAGATCGCCGACGGGCCGACACAGGACGTTCTTTCCAATCCGAAGGTGCTCGAAGTCTATCTCGGAGGTGCGCTGTGAACCTGCTCGATGTTTCCAATGTAACAACAGGGTATGGCCCAACGGTCGTCAACCGCGATGTCTCCGTCACGCTCGGCGAGAACGAGGTGATCACCATTCTCGGCCCGAACGGCGCTGGCAAATCGACTTTGCTGCGCACCATCGTCGGCCTCGTCAAACCGCGCGCGGGAACGATCAGCTTCGCCGGCGAAAACGTGACGGGCCGTACGCCCGATATCATGGCCAAGCGCGGTGTGGTTCTCGTGCCGGAAGGACGGCGGATCTTCGGCGACATGACCGTCGAGGAAAACCTGCGTCTTGGCGCCTATGCGCGGCGTGACACCGACGCTGTCGAAGCCGACGTCAAGACGATGGAGCGCTTCTTCCCGATCCTTGCCACCAAGCGGCAGCAGAAGGGCGGCTCGCTGAGCGGCGGCCAGCAGCAGATGCTGGCGATCGCCCGCGGCCTGATGGCGAGACCCCGCGTGCTGCTGCTCGACGAGCCGTCGCTCGGGCTTTCCCCGCTGCTCGTCAAGGAAATCCAGACGATCATTCTCGACATCGGCAAGACCTTCAACGCCTCCGTTCTACTGGTCGAGCAGAATGCCGGCCTGGCGCTTTCCGTCGCCACCCGCGGCTATCTGATGCAGAACGGCCGCATCGCGACGTCGGGGCCGATCGCAGAACTCAAGGACATGTCGCTGATGCGCGAGCTCTATCTCGGCGGCGTGGCGGAGCAGGTGTGACGATGGACACGATCGCTCTTTCCTACGGCCGCGGCCATCTCGACATCACGCTTCCGCCGGGCGCCCGGCCGACGGTGATCCGCAAGCAGCAACTGCCGAAACTCGCCGATGGCAAGGCGGCGGTGATCGAGGCGCTGCGCCATCCGGTTGCCTCCAAACCTCTTGCTGACCTTGCAAAGAACCGCCAAAGCGCCTGCATTCTGATCTGCGACATCACCCGGCCGGTGCCGAACCGGCTGTTTCTGCGCCCGATGATCGAGACGATGATCGCGTCGGGCATTCCGCAGGAGAAGATTTCGGTGCTGGTCGCCACCGGCCTGCACCGGCCGAATCTCGGCGATGAGCTGGCCGAACTGGTCGGCGATCCCTGGGTGCTCGAAAATGTCCGCGTCGAAAACCACTATGCCAGAGACGAGGACGCCCATATCGATTTCGGCTTCACCAAGACGCGGAACACGCCGGTCAAGCTCGATCGGCTGTTTGCCGAGGCCGATCTCAGGATCGCCACCGGCCTTGTCGAGCCGCATTTCATGGCAGGCTGGTCGGGCGGACGAAAGGTCATTGCCCCGGGCGTTGCCCATCACGAGACGATCCGGACATTCCACTCGGCACGCTTCATGGAAGACCCGCTGGCCGTCCAATGCAATCTGATCGGCAATCCACTGCACGAGGAGCAGCTGGAAATCGTCCGGATGCTCGGTGAGGTCTATGCGTTGAATACCGTGCTGGATGAGGATCGCGATCTCGTCTGCGTCACCTTCGGCGAGATCATCGCCAGCCATCAGGCGGCGGTCGATTTCGTCAGCGGCGCGACACAGATCCCTCTCGACCGGAAGTTCTCCACCGTCATCACCTCTTCGGCCGGCTATCCGCTCGACAAGACCTACTATCAGACCATCAAGGGCATGGTGACGCCGCTCGATATCCTGAAGCCCGGCGGCACGCTGATCATCGCGTCGGAATGTTCGGAAGGCTTCGGTTCACCGGAATTCCGCGAGGCGCAGGCAAGACTGGTCGAGCTCGGACCCGATCGGTTCCTGGCGACGCTGACGGCAAAGAGCCTAGCAGAGATCGACGAGTGGCAGACGGAGATGCAGTTGAAGCCGATGCGGCTCGGCAGCGTCGAGCTCTATACGACCGGTCTTTCGGGCGACGACCGGACGCTGACAGGCGTCGGCATGATCGACGATATCGAGACGGCAATCGCCCGCAGCATCAGCGCCAACGGCGATGCCGATGTCGCCATCATCCCGGAGGGGCCTTATGTCGTGCCTCGATATGCGGCGTGAGTGCTTAACGATGAAGGTTGGCGTCGCGCAACTCTTCGAAGCGCGCGGTGCTCTTCGACAGGTGATTGCGCAGCGCCTTGCGGGCGGCCGCTTCGTTGCCGTCGCGGATCGCGGCGAAAATCGCATGGTGCTCCTTGCGCATCCGCTCGGCATGCTGCTCGCGCCCGGCCGCCGTCATCTTGTCGAGCCGGGCCCACTGGCGCGGCACCATCGCATTGCCGAACGTGTCGAACAGCCGTCCGTAATAGGAATTCTGCGTCGCAACGAGGATCGAGCGATGGAAGGCAAAGTCTTCCTCGGCGCCATAGCCGCCTTCGGCTATCGCCCGGTCCAGCGCATCGAGCCGGTCCTGCATGCGGACGATATCCTCCGGCGTGCGCCGGAGCGCCGCGAGACCGGCAGCCTCATATTCGATGCCGAGGCGCAATTCGAGAACCCGCAGCACCTCGTCGATCGATTCCAGATCGTTGGGGATGATCGAAAAGGAACGCGGCGTCGGATCGTTGGAAACGAAGGCGCCGAGCCCCTGGCGGGTCGTAATCAAGCCTTTCGCACGCAACGTCGCAAGCGCCTCACGCACGATCGTGCGGCTGACGCCCGTCGCTTCCATGATCGCCTGCTCGGTCGGCAGCCGCTGGCCGGGCTTCAGATCGCCGGACTCGATCTGGGCGATCAGGCTGTCAGCCAGCCCGCTGCGCAGATTCGGCGTCTGCGGGATGGTGTTGAAAACGGCGTTGTCCCTGTCCTTCATGCTGTCGCGACGTCCATTCTCGCCGTCAGGCGGCGGCCGGGGAATAATGCCGTTGCTACCGCATACCAGCACAAAAAGCAAAAGCCCGCCCGGCGGGGATAACCAGAACGAACGGGGAGGAAAGAATGAAAGAGAAAATCGGCTTCATCGGTCTCGGTGCAATGGGATCAGGCATGGCGGCCAATCTGCTGTCGAAAGGCTGGCCGCTGACCGTCATGGCCCACAGAAAGCGCGAGGCCGTCGAGCAGTTGAAGGCGCAGGGCGCCAGCGAAGCGGCGACGCCCAAGGCACTGGCGCTGGCATCGGATGTGGTGGTGCTCTGCGTCACCGGTTCCGAGGAAGTTCAGCAACTCCTGTCCGGTCCAGATGGCCTGCTCGCCTCCGGAAGGCGGATGCTTTTGATCGACTGCTCGACCTCCAACCCCGCCGTGACGATCAAGCTCGCTGCCGAACTTTCCGAGCAGGGCATCACGCTCGTCGATGCGCCACTCGCCAGAACGCCGAAGGAAGCAGCCGAAGGCAAGCTGGATGTGATGGCGGGAGGCTCTGCCGATGGCATTGCCCGCGCCCGGCCGATCCTCGAAGCCTTCGCCGCCCGAATCATCGAGACCGGCCCTGCTGGCACCGGGCACACGATGAAGCTGCTCAACAACTTCGTGTCGATGGGTTACTCGGCGATCTATTCGGAAGCATTGATGATCGCCGCGAAGGCCGGGTTGACGCCTCAGGTATTCGACAGCGTGCTGCGCGGCAGCCGCATGGATTGCGGTTTCTACCAGGCCTTCTTCGAATTCGTGTTGAACCGCAACGAAAACGCTCAGCGCTTTGCCATGGCCAACGCATTGAAGGACATGTCCTATCTGGCATCGCTGGCCCAAGCGCTTCAGGCGGTAAATCCGGTCGGCGCAGCCGTGCGCAACAGCTTTGCGACGGCGGTCGCCGCTGGCCATGGCCAATCCTTCGTGCCGGCCCTTTCGGATGTCATCGCGGCTGCAAACGGTGTCTCGCTGACTGAAGCAGCGGACGGAAAACAGGGCGGATGACCGTGCTGGAAATTCACCTCGACCCCGTCGGCGGCATTGCAGGCGACATGTTCGTCGCAGCCCTGCTCGATCTCAGGCCGGACCTGAATACCGGCTTGCAGGCGGCGCTGAAACGCTGCCCGCTGATCGAAGACGTCGGGTGCGAACTTGTGGCGCATCACGACGGCGTGCTGACCGGCAGCCGCTTCAAGGTGCATCATACTGAGCATGGGACGGATCACCCGCATGATCACCATCATCATGACCATCACGGCCACCATCATCATGATCACGGTCATGCGGAGCACGATCACAGCCATGCAGGGCATCACCATCACGTCGCCTGGCGGGACATCCGCGATGCCCTGAGCCGTTCGGCGCTCGGCGGAGACACCATCCGCCACGCGACCGGCATCTTCGAAAAGCTGGCGGAAGCCGAAGCCAAGGTCCACGGCACGACACCCGAAGACATTGCCTTTCACGAGGTTGGCGCCTGGGATTCGATCGCCGACATCGTCTCTGCCGCCTGGCTGATAACGCAACTCGGCGCAGCGCATTGGAGCGTTGGTCCGGTCCCGCTCGGAAGCGGCCGGGTGAAGACCTCGCATGGACTGCTCCCGGTTCCGGCGCCGGCGACCGTGCACCTGCTAAAGGATTTCGATGTCATCGATGACGGGATCGGCGGCGAGCGCGTGACGCCAACGGGTGCCGCTATCCTTGCTTATCTTTGCGGGACAAAGACCGCACCCGGCCGAAGGGTCCTGAAGGCATCAAGCCATGGCTTCGGCACCAAGCCGCTCCCCGGCATCAGCAACTGCCTGCGGCTCCTGGCCTTCGAGCGCCGCGACGAGGTATCAGGCTTCAACGGCACGGTGGCGGTGCTCGAATGCGAGATCGACGACCAGACTGGCGAAGACATCGCCCAGGCCGTCGACCGGCTGCGTAACCGGCCGGATGTGCGCGACGTCGTCCAGATGCCGGTCTTCGGCAAGAAGGGCCGGATGATGACCCATCTCCGGGTGCTTGCCGACCCATCGAAAAGCAGGGATGTCGCCGCCGCCATGCTCGACGAAACGACAACCATCGGCGTGCGCGCCACGACGGCTGAGCGGATGACGCTGAGCCGCGAGCAGGAAACGGTCGAGCACGCAGGAAAGATCTACGCCTTCAAGCTCGTCGACCGCCCCTCGGGCCGCACCGCCAAGCTCGAAGCCGACAACCTGACATCCACCCCGGGTGTCGCGGCACGCAACAGCCTGAGGAGTCTTCTGGAGGGGCTGTTGAAACAAAAGAGAGGAGACCTGTTGTGAGAAAGGCTCTGGAGGAATGTCTCGCCTCGCTCGGCGACGTCTCGATCGCGGTCAGCGGCGGTATCGATTCGCTGACGCTGGCGGTCATTGCAACCCGGCTTCTCGGACCCGCACGCGTCAACATCATGCACGCGGTCTCGGCGGCGGTCCCCGGAGAGGCCACCGAACGCGTCAGGATGCTGGCGGACAGCGAGGGCTTTGACCTCGAGATTATCGATGCCGGCGAATTATCCGATCCGGATTATCTCCGGAACCCCGTCAACCGCTGCTTCTTCTGCAAGGGCAATCTCTACGGTGCCATCGCCGCCCGGTCGAACCGTCAGCTGCTGTCGGGGACCAATCTCGACGATCTCGGCGAGTACCGGCCGGGGCTTGAGGCGGCCAAGAATTTCTCCGTCCGCCATCCCTTCGTCGAGGCCGGTATCGGCAAGCAGGCTGTGCGCCAGCTGGCGCGCGACGCGGGCCTCGGCGCGCTGTCGGAGCTGCCGGCCTCCCCCTGCCTCTCCAGCCGGATCGAAACCACGATCGCCATCGAGCCGGAAATGCTGGAGGCCGTGCACCGGATCGAGACGTTCCTGACCGAGACGCTCAGACCTCAAACCGTCCGCTGCCGCATCAGGCGCAGCGGCATCGCCATCGAGCTTGATCGCGATGCGCTGGCACTGGCAACGGCAATGAACGACGTCGGCAACGACCTGCGCGGCATGCTGCCCGGCGCCTACAGGAACGGTCCGCTGACCTTCGAGCCATACCGCAATGGCAGCGCTTTCGTCGGTGCCAGGCCATGACCGGCGATGCCGTCTTCGATTTCGCCCGGGCCGAGCGCATCGGCCTCAGCGAAGCCGTATTCTGTGCGGGCAAGACGCCGCAGCAGATTGCGGCGATCCTTCGAAGCGCCAGCGAGCGGGATGCCGGTCTGCTGCTCACGCGCCTCGACGACCAGAAGTTCGCGGCGCTCCCGAGTGAATTGAAGCCCGCCACGGACTGGTGCCCGCTGTCGCAAACCGCATTTTTCGGCCCGGTTCCGCCGGTATCCTTGACCCAAACCGTCGCGATCGTCGCAGCCGGAACCTCGGACGCACCGGCCGCCCGGGAAGCCGAGCGGACCCTTCGCCACGCAGGCGTCGAGGCATCCGTCATCATCGATGTCGGGGTTGCCGGGCTCTGGCGGCTGATGGACAGGATCGAGGAGATCCGCCGCTTTCCCGTGGTCATCGCCGTTGCCGGCATGGACGCGGCGCTCGCAAGCGTTCTCGGCGGTCTGTACGGCGGCAGCCTGATCTGCGTGCCGACCTCGGTCGGCTATGGCGCGGCCGAAGAGGGCCGCACCGCACTCAACGCCATGCTGGCCAGCTGCGCGCCGGGCATCGTCGTCACCAATATCGACAACGGCTACGGCGCCGCCTGCGCGGTGCTCCGCATGCTTGGTGTCATGAAGCTTCGCTGATCAGGGAGCCGTCGAGCGGCTCCCCGAGGCTTTCTCAGGCAGCGTCCACAGTCAGCTGCGTCTGCTCGCCGAGACCGTCGATGCCGAGCTTTATCGTCTGCCCGGCCTTCAGGAACAGCGGCGGCTTCATGCCGAGGCCGACGCCCGGCGGCGTGCCCGTCGAGATGATATCGCCCGGCTGCAGGCTCATGAACTGCGAGATGTAGTGAACGAGGAAGGAGACGCCGAAGATCATCGTCTTCGTCGAGCCGTTCTGGCGCATCGTGCCATCGACGGACAGCCACATCTTCAGGTCTTGCGGATCGGCGATCTCGTCGCGCGTTACCATCCATGGGCCGATTGGGCCAAAGCTGTCGGCCGACTTCCCCTTGGTCCACTGCCCGCCGCGCTCGGCCTGAAATTCGCGCTCCGAAACGTCGTTGATCAGGCAGTAGCCGGCAACATGTTTCATCGCGTCGGCTTCCGAAACATAGCGGGCCTCGTCGCCGATGACGATGCCGAGCTCGACTTCCCAGTCGGTCTTCTTCGACTTGCGCGGGATGATGACGTTGTCGTTCGGGCCGGTGATGGCGCTGGTGGCCTTCATGAACAGGATCGGCTCTTCGGGAATGGCCGCACCGGTCTCGGCAGCGTGGTCTGCATAGTTCAGGCCGACGCAGATGAACTTGCCGGTGCGCGAGACGCAGGGGCCATACCGGCCGGTCTCGGCAGCGAGGGGCAGGCTCTCGATGTCGATCGCGGCGATTTTTGCCAGAACCGCAGCCGTCAGGCTGTCACCTGATATGTCGCCGACATGACCGCTGAGGTCCCTGACCTTGCCGTTCCTGTCGAGAATGCCGGGCTTTTCGGCGCCGCGCTCACCGTATCTCAGAAGCTTCATATCGATTGTCCGTTTTTCAAGATGTGTCTTCAGGCGTTCGCCCAGCCGCCATCGATGACGATGGCATTGCCGGTCATGAAGGCCGATTCCTTGCTGGCGAGGTAGACGACGAGGTCGGCGACTTCCTCGGGCGTACCGAGGCGTCCCATCGGCTGGCGGGCGATGAAGCTGGCGCGGGCCTGATCGTAATCGCCGAGCGCCCGCATGCGGTCCTGCAGCGACGGGCTTTCGACGGTGCCGGGGCAGATCGCGTTGGCGCGGATGCCCTGGCCGACATAATCGAGCGCCACCGATTTCGTCAGCCCGATCACCGCAGCCTTGGTGGTGCCGTAGATGAACCGGTTCGGCGCAGCGATGACGGTCGAGGCAACAGACGCCATGTTGACGATCGAGCCGCCGCCGCGGGCGATCATGCCCGGCAGGAAGGCGCGGATCATCCGGTACATGGCGCGGATGTTCAGGTTGACGGAAAAGTCGAAGGCATCCTCGTCGCAATCGAGTATCGAGCCGTGATGCACGAAACCGGCGCAGTTGAAGAGAATGTCCGGCGCATCGATCTCCTTGGCGAAGGCGCTGATCTCCGCCGGGTTCAGCACATCGAGTTTGCGTGCGCTAACGCCCGCCTGATCGCGCAGCGTATCGAGCTTTGCGGCATCGATATCGGTGGCGCAGACGCGCGCGCCTTCACGCAGGAAGGCGAGCACCGTGGCACGTCCCATCCCCTGCCCGGCTGCCGTCACGACAGCGGTTTTTCCCTCAAGTCTTCCAGTCATGTCATGTCCTCAACAGATTATTCGGGTTGTTCTCCGGCCAGCCCGACGCGGTTTGCGGCACCATGGAGGTGCGCCCGCATGGCATCACGGGCTTCGTCGCCGTCGCCCGCTTCGATGGCATCGAGAATGCGTTGATGCTCGCCGAGGGTCACGGCCGCCAGATCTTCGGAACGCTGCTGGTTGCCGGAGGCCAGAATGCTTTCGCGCACCCGCTCGGAAACGAACATCAGGAATTGGACCATGTAGAGATTGCCCGTCGCCGCAGCGACGGTTTTATGGAATTCGAGATCGGTCTTAAGCCACATGACGCTGCCGTAGGGTGCATCACGCATCGTCACCAGCGCATCCTTCATCGCCGTCAGGTCGTCGCCGGTCCGGCGCTTGGCGGCAAGGGCCGCCGCCTCGACTTCGAGAATGCCGCGCAGTTCGAACAGCGACTGGAAGGCCGCAGCCTGCTGCAGGGCTTCGTAGTCGATCGTCAATGTCGTGGCATTCGGCTGGTCGGCGACGAAAGCGCCGCGGCCCTGCTGCGACCAGATCCGGCCCTCGGACCGCAGCCGCGCGATCGCCTCGCGCACGACGTTGCGACTGACACCGAATGTCTGCGCAAGCTGCTGCTCGGTCGGCAGCTGATCACCCGGCCTCAAACGCCCCTGGGCGATTTCGCGCGAGATCGAACTTGCGACCAGCGTCGACAGATGCGGGCCCCGATTGACCTTGTCGAGTTTCAGCGTCATTCCCTACCCCCTGCCATGCCATCTGCACTTGCCAATATCCGCCCCTCGCTCAAGAGATGCCGTGGGTCGAATGCATCCTTGATCCGGCGCGAGAGCTCCAGCGTCAAGGGGTCGGCACGTTTCAGGAAGGCGTCCTGCTTGACGCGGCCGATGCCATGTTCGGCGCTGATCGAGCCGCCATGCTTGTCGACGACATCGAAGATCACCTCTTCTGTGGCATGAAACAGGCCATCGAACTGATCATCGGGCATGCCGACAGGCGGAACGATATTCAGATGGATATTGCCGTCGCCGACATGGCCATAGGTGACGGCGATCGCCTCGGGATGCTTCTGCGACAGCGCTTCGAGCGTGTCGCCGACGAAGGCCGCCAGGCTCGAGATCGAAACCGAGACATCGGTCCTCAGATATCGTCCGCCGCGGCCCTGCGCCTCGACCATCATCTCGCGCAGCAGCCAGAGCCGGTCGCCCTGCGCCTTGCTGCTGGCAATGACGCCGTCGAGAACCAGATCGGAGGCGTCGCCGAGAAATCCTTCGAGCAAGGCGCGAAGATCAACGCGTCCGGCTGCCGAAGCCTCGATCAGCACATAAACGGGATAGGCCTCGCTTAGGGGATCGGGAAGATCGTCGCGGGCGTTGATGGCAATCTCGATGCCGCCGCGCAAGATGAGCTCGAATGCCGTCAGCAGGTCGCTGCACTGGCGGCGCGCCCGCGCATAAAGCTGCATGGCATCATCCACCGAGGCCAGCCCGACCAGCGCCGTTTCCACCTGTTCCGGCTTCGGAAACACCTTGAGCGCCACGGCGGTGACGATGCCGAGCGTGCCTTCGCTGCCGATGAAAAGCTGTTTCAGGTCATAGCCACGGTTGTCTTTGCGCAGCGTGCGCAGACCGTTCCAGATCCGGCCGTCGGCAAGCACGACCTCGAGGCCGAGCACCAGGTCGCGGGTCATGCCATAGCGCAGTACGTTGAAACCACCGGCATTGGTCGAAACGTTGCCGCCGATCCGGCAGGTGCCCTGCGCCCCAAAGGTGATCGGCAAAATACAGTCGGCCGCTTCGGCGTGGCGCTTGGCATCTTCGAGAATGCAGCCGGCCTCGACGACCATGGCGAAATCGATCGGATTGACGGAGCGTACCTTGTTCATCCGCTCCAGCGAAACGACCACCTCGCCGCCCGGATAGCTCGGCACTGCCGCGCCAACCAGCCCGGTCAGCCCGCCCTGCGGAACGACATGGATCTTCTCTTCATGGCAAAACGCCATCAGGCGGCTGAGCTCAGCGGCCGAGCGCGGCCGCGCCACGGCCAGCGGCCGGCCGTAATGCTCTCCGGACCAATCGCGGCTGTAGCGCTCCAGCGCCTCGCCTTCCGTCAGGAGCAGGTCTGCCGGCATAGCGGCAGAGAGGGCGGCAAGCGCTCTTTCCTGGAGGGGCGGAAGGGCATTCATTCGGTTGCTCCGGTTAAGCGGGAAAACATCTGGACAACTGGGTCACTTACATGGTTATCATACAACACTGGTTTCGAACATCAAGTGCGGCGATCTTTTCCAATGCTCGCCTTTCGCTAAAAACCAGTGTAAAAACGATAACTTGCAGGAGGATCCGTACTATGACCGCAGCGTCCGGCCAATTTCGAAATATGCACGTCATGATCCGTGTGTTCGACCTCGATAGGTCGATCAAATTCTACACGGAACTGCTCGGCATGAAGCTTCTTCGCAAGGATGACTATCCGGGCGGAAAGTTCACCAATGCCTTCGTCGGCTATGGTCCCGAGGAGACCGATACCGTCATCGAGCTGACCTACAACTGGGGCCGCGAAGAACCCTACGAACTCGGCACCGGCTTTGGCCATCTGGCACTCGGCGTCAACGACATCTATGCCGTCTGCGCCGCGCTTGAGAAGCAGGGCGCCAAGATCCCGCGCCCGCCGGGTCCGATGCTGCACGGCACCACGCATATCGCCTTCATCGAAGATCCTGATGGCTACAAGATCGAGCTGATCGGCCTCGACACGATGTAAGACCCGCTTCGTCTTCCGGAGGCCGCGCTGCAGAGCGCGGCCTTTTTTGTTTGCTGACGCCGTCTGCGTGCGGCCCATCATTTGATGATCGCAATCTTGCTGCGGTCGATGGTAATGGCGACGGCGAGGATCAGCACCGAGCCGAAGACGACGTTTTCGGCAAAGATGTTGATGCCGATGAAAGTCATGCCGATGCGCACGATCGAGATGATCAGCGCGCCGACAGCCGTGCGGGCGACCCCGCCGAGACCGCCGGTGATCGCCGTGCCGCCGACGATGACGGCAGCGATTGCCGGCAGCAGCAGCTGGTTGGCCAGGTTGGGCGAGCCGCTCGACAGACGCGCAGCCAGGATCACGCCGGCAATCGCCGCCAGCATGCCCGAGATTGCAAAGGCGACGATCTTGGTCCGCTCGACATTGATACCAGCAGCGATCGCCGCAGGTTCACCGGCACCGATCGCCAGGCTGTGGCGGCCGAAGCGCGTATATCTGAGGCCGAAAAATGCCAGGATGCCGATGATCGCGGCAATCCAGATGACCGTCGGCAGGCCCGCAAAGTTGTCGTTGATCCAGGCTGTGTTCAGACGGCCGGCTTCCTCGATGGTAATTGCCCGCCCGGCCGCGGCCCACAACGCGATACCGGCGACGACGCCGCCTGTCGCCAGCGTCGCCACGAAGGACGGCACCTTGAGGCGGACATGGACGTAGCCACTCAACGCGCCGAAGACCAGGCCGGACAGGATCGCCACCGGAAAGGCGAGCATGCCGATCTGCGGCAGAAGCTGCGCCAGGATAACGCTCGACAGCGACGCCACCGACTGGATCGACAGGTCGATGCCGCCGATCAGGATGACGAAGGTCACACCGGCAGCGAGAATGAAGAGCACCGCCGTGTTCGACAGCAGAAGGATCAGCGTATCGCCGGTCAGGAATCCGGGAGCCGCGACCTCGATGACAAGGACCAGCACGACGAGGAGTGCGGGCGGAATGGCGCCCTGCATCCAGCCTGCGGCGAGAAGGGATTTCATATCCTTGAAACGTTCCATCATCGCCTCCTCACACCATCGCCCGGACAAGATCGACCTGATCCGGCTTGTTTCCGGGCGCCGCATCGAAATGCGCCGTGACGGCGCCATCGCGCATCACCAGCACCCGATGCGACAGGCCAATTGTTTCCTCCAGCGTGTCGGAGATCAAAAGGATCGCGACACCCTGCGAGGACAGATCGCGCACCAGTTCATAGACTTCCTCCTTGGCGCCGACATCGAGACCGCGCGTCGGGTGATCGAGGATCAGGATCCGTGAGCCCGCCGTCATCCAGCGCGCCAGAACCACCTTCTGCTGGTTGCCGCCGGAGAGTTTCCGGCAGGCGATATCGGGTCCCGGCGCCTTGATGCGCAGCCGCTTGATCCAGTCGGCTGCCAGCCGCCGCTCGCGGCGATAATCGATTGCGCCGTTGCGCATTACCGAGGAGAGATCGGCAAGGGTGATGTTTTCGGCGATCGACAGGAACATCACCAGCCCCTCGACGCGGCGCTCGCGCGGGATATAGCCGATGCTCTTGCGGACGGCCTGCTGCGGCGTACGGAAATGCACCGGCTCGCCGTTGATCTTCAAGGTGCCGCCGGTATGGGTCATGAAGCCGCCGATGGTGCGGGTCACTTCCTCGCGGCCGGAACCGACGACGCCGGCAATACCGACGATCTCGCCGGCATGGATCTGCAGATCGACATCGTGAAAGGCGCCATCGATTGCCAGCCGGCTGGCATCGACGACGATTTCGCTCTTCGGCGGCAGCTGCTTGTCTTCCTTGTAATAGGTAGACTGCAGCCCGCGGCCGACCATAATCTCGTGCAGTTCGGGTCCGGTGACATCGGCAGCCCGATGCTCGGCCACCACCTGCCCGTCCTTCATCGTGTAGACGCGGTCGGAGATGCGCAGCACCTCGTCCAGGCGGTGCGAGACGAAAACGAAGCTTGCCCGCGATTTCAGCGAGCGCACGCGCTTGAACAGCACGTCGATATCGCTGCCGCTCAGAACCGAGGTCGGCTCGTCGAGCAGGATGACCAGCGGGCGCGAGACGGTTTCTTCCAGCGTCAGGGCCTTGGCGAGTTCGACCATCTGGCGCGCGGCAAAAGTCAGTTCCGAGGTGCGCGCGGTCACGTCGATGTCGACGCCGATCTTGTCGAGCTGGCGCTTTGCCGCTGCCCGCATCGCTTTCCAGTCGACGATGCCGAAGCGGACGAACTGGCTTTCCTGGCCGAGATAGATGTTCTCGGCAACGGAGATGTTGAGCAGCAGCGACTGCTCCTGGAACACCATGCCGATGCCGTTGGCGGCGCCATCGCGCGCATTACGCAGCTTCAGCGGCTGGCCGTCGAGCATCAGCGTGCCGCTGTCAGGCTGATGTGTGCCTGCAAGGATGCGCATCAATGTCGATTTGCCGGCACCGTTTTCGCCGATGAGGCCGACGACCTCGTTCGGCCGGATTTCGAGCGAGACGTTCTTCAATGCGTGAACGCCGGCGAAGGATTTGCTGATATCGTTGGCTGAAAACATGGCGGTCACTTCACGATCTGGAGACGCAGGCGGTCGAGCGACAGCGCGACGGCAGCGATGATCATCAGGCCCTGAACGGTCTGCTGCACATAGGGCGAGACGCCGAGCAGGATCATGCCGTTGCTGAGAACGGTGACGATCAGGACGCCGACCAGCGTATTGATGACGCCGCCTTCACCGCCGGTCAGCGCCGTACCGCCGACCACCACGGCAGTCACCGCCGCAAACAATCGGCCATCGGCGATGACGGCATCGGAGCGGCCGAGCTGGGCCGCGGCAAGAACACCGGCAATGCCGAAGAAGAAGCCCGCCAGCCCGAACGCCATGATGCGGACGCGGCGGAGATTGATGCCCGAGAGTTCGGCGACATCCTCGCCCCCGCCGATCGCCATGATATGGCGGCCGAGACGGGTATAATATTGAACGGTGCAGGCAATCAGGAATGCGGCGAGCGCCACCCAGACGGCGAAAGGCAATCCGAGAAAGCGGGCAAGCGCCAGATCGCGGATCGACGGATCCATCAGGCGCACGGCGGAACCACCGAGCATATAGACGGAGATGCCGAGCCCGATGAACCAGACACCGAGCGTCGCCATGAAGGACGGGATTCGGAGATAGGTCTGGATGATGCCGGTCGTCAGGCCCATGACGGTGCTGGCGGCGATCGCGGCGATGACGGCAAGCCAGCCGTAGGCATTGGCATTGGCATCATTGGTGGCGAGCAGCACGGTCACCATGGCCGCGACCGAAAGCGAGCCCTCGACCGAGAGGTCTATACTGCCGAGCAGGATGATGAAGGTCAGGCCCATGGCGAGCGTCAGCGGAACCGCGGCGGAATTGGCAACGCGCACCAGGTTGCGAGGCTCGATAAAATTGGGATTGGCGATGGTGATGAGAATGCAGAGCGCGATCAGCACCAGCGCCGGAGCGTAGGCGCGCAAGCGCTTGAGGTTCGGCCCGCTGAACAGGCGGCTTCCAACAGTCGGCATGGCACCTGCCTGTTCGCTTTTTGTCATAGTCTTGATGTTTTCGGCATTGATGGTCAACAGACGGCACCTCATGCGTCATGCGGAGGAGCTGGCAGGCGCCGTAGCGCCCGCCAGCGACGAGGCAGCCTCGGGAGGAGCCGATGCTGCGGGAGAGACGGTGCCGCTAGGTGCGGATGGCGCCTGTCACACGACCCCAAAGGTCGTTCCAGTCCAGCGTCGGATGCGAGTCGATGTTGGTCTTGTAATATTCCTCGACATTGTCCTTCGCGATCAGCACGGCCTTGCCGTAGAATTCGCGATGGTCGGCCGGTTCCTTGGCCGGGTCGAACTTCTTCTGGAGTGCAGCCAGACCAATGGCGAGGCCCATGCCGCCCTGCCAGAACGGATCCGAGGTGACCGTGCAGGCAAATTCGCCCTTGCGCACCGCGTCAACCGCAGCCTTGATGCCGTCAACGCCGACGACGGGAACCTTGCCAGCGAGGTTTTCGGCGCGGAGCGCTTCGAGTGCACCGGTGCCCATGTCGTCATTGGCAGCCCAGATGCCCTTCACGTCATCGCCGAAGCGCGTGAGCAGGTTGCTGGTCAGGTCGTAGGCTTCCGACGACTTCCAGTTGGCGACCTGGAAATCCAGGAGCTTGATGTTGGTGTTGGCAGCCAGCGCGTCTTCCAGACCCTTCTTGCGCTCGATCGCCGCCGTGTTGGAAATCTGTCCGCCAAGCGCGATGATGCCGCCGGAGCCGCCGATCGTCTTGAAGAGGATTTCGGCAATCTGCTTGCCGCTGGAGATGCCGTCGAATTCGATGTGCGAGACGTAGTTCGGATTGAAATCCTTCGGATGAAGGTCCGCCGGCTTGTTCCACTGCGTCACGACATAAGCGCCCGCCTTGGCGCAGGCCTCGACGATCGGTCGTGCATCCGGCGTATCGTTCGGGTCGGAGTTCAGCACCATGTTGCCGCCGGTCTTGGCGAGCATCGCCTTGATGTCAGCAATACCCTTTTCGCTGTTGCCCTCGGAAACCAGCGTGACGTGGTCAAGGCCGATGGCGGAGGCGAAGGCCTCGGCACCCGTCTTCCAGACGGCATGATAGGGGTTGGAGAGAGAGCGGATGGACGTGACAAGCGTCGGCTTGTCAGCGGCGAAGAGCTGCCGTGGCAAGGCGGCGACCGTCGCACCCGCTGCGACCGTCGCCAGAAACGATCTGCGGTTCATGCTGCCGAAACGCGAATTCATCTTATCGTTCATTCGAAAACCTCCCGTTGAATGACGAAGATAGCGATGCCGTCCTTGTTTCCCCGGCATCTCCATCTGAAGCGACGTCGTCATAACATTTGTACGACAACCCTTCAAGACGATAACCGTACCCTTTCTCTTGACGAGGGGCAAGAGACTTGAGATTGTGATCGCGAATTGATGCCGGGACAACGAGGAGCGACCGGTTTCATCTGGATTTTACGGAGGAAAGAATGCCCGATTACATCATCGTCGGGGGCGGCTCGGCGGGATGCGTGCTTGCTGCGCGCCTGAGCGAGGATCCGGACGTATCCGTGACCCTGCTGGAGGCTGGCCCGCGCGACAGCAATATGTATATCCATCTACCCGTCGGCTTCTTCAAGATGACCGCGGGGCCGCTGATCTGGGGCTATGAGACGGTCGCCGGGCGCGAGATTGCCGGACGCAAGATGGTCTATCCGCAGGCGCGCGTGCTCGGCGGCGGCAGCTCGATCAATGCCCAGGTCTTCACCCGAGGCTGCCCCGAAGATTACGACGGATGGCGCGACCTCGAAGGATGCACCGGCTGGGGCTATGACGATGTCAGGCCCTATTTCCGCAAGTCCGAAGGCAACGACACGTTCGGCGGCGCCCATCACGGCACCGAAGGACCGCTCGGCGTCAGCTCGCAGACGCCGCATGCCCTCACGCGGGTTTTCGTCCGCGCCGCCCAGGAAGCGGGTCTCCCCTTCAATCCCGACTTCAATGGTGGATCGCAGGCCGGAGCCGGCTTCTACCAGACGACGACCCGCAATGGGCGCCGCAGCAGCACGGCCGTCGGCTACCTGAAACCCGCAGCGCACCGCAAGAACCTGACGGTCCGCACCGATACGGCCGTCAACCGCATCGTCATCGAAAATGGCTGCGCCGTCGGCATCGAGATCATCGAAAACGGCCGCCCGGTGCTGCTGCGTGCCGAGCGCGAGGTCATTTTGACATCGGGCGCCATCGGCTCCCCGAAGATGCTGATGCTCTCCGGCCTCGGCCCTGCAGACGAATTGCGGGCGCTCGATATCGACGTTGTCAGGGATCTGCCGCAGGTGGGCAAGAACCTGCAGGACCATATGGATGTCGATGTTCTCGCCGAACTCACCGGATCACACGGCATCGACCGCTACAAGAAGCGGCATTGGCAGGTGGCGGCGGGCATCGAATACGCGCTGTTCGGCAAGGGTCCGGTCGCATCCAACATCGTCGAAGGCGGCGGCTTCTGGTGGGGCGACCGCGCCGAGGCGACGCCGGATCTGCAATTCCACTTCTTGCCCGGCGCCGGTGTCGAGGAAGGCATCGGCGGCGTACCCGGCGGCAATGGCTGCACGCTGAATTCCTATCACGTCCGCCCGCGCTCGCGTGGGACGGTGACGCTGCGCTCCAAGGACCCGGCCGTTCCGCCTGAGATCGACCCCAACGCCTTTGCAGAGCCTTACGATCTCGAGCGTGCTGTCGACGGCATCAAGATCTGCCAGGAAATCCTCTCGCAACCGGCCTTCCGGCCCTTCGTCAAACGGCTGCATCTGCCCGACGGTAACATCCGCACGCAGGAGGAATACCGCCAGTTCGCCCGCCAATACGGCCGTTCTGCCTATCATCCTGTTGGCACCTGCCGCATGGGTGGCGGCGAAGACGCCGTCGTCGATCCGGACCTCAAGGTGCGCGGCATCGATCGCCTCAGGGTCTGCGACAGCTCGGTGATGCCGCGGCTGATTTCCTCGAACACCAATGCGGCAACGGTGATGATCGCCGAAAAGGCGGCCGATATTCTCAAGGGCGTCTTGCAACGGCAGCCACAGCACGATTACGCATGACGATCCTTTCCAGCGCAGATCATTCCATGACCTATTCCATCCCGTCTCCCCGCGAATTCCTGGCCTCGCTCTTCCACGCCGCCGTCAAGGCCGCCGATCCCCTGACGGGGATTGCGGCGCACCTGCCGGAAAAGCCGAAGGGCAAGACCGTCGTCATCGGCGCCGGCAAAGGGGCGGCGCAGATGGCGCGGGCACTTGAAAGCCTCTGGGACGGGCCGCTGGAAGGCGTCGTCGTCACCCGCTACGGCTATGGCTGCGAGACCGAACATGTCGAGATCATCGAAGCCTCGCATCCGGTGCCGGATGCTGCTGGTCTCGCCGCATCGAAGCGGCTGATCGAGACGGTGAAGGATCTATCCGCCGATGATCTCGTCATCGCTCTTGTCTGCGGCGGCGGCTCGGCGCTGCTGCCCTCTCCGCCGAAAGGGCTGACGCTCGAGGACGAGATTGCGCTCAACGAGATGCTGCTTGCCTCGGGCGCGCCGATCTCGGCGATGAATGTCGTGCGCAAGCATCTGTCGACCATCAAGGGCGGACGGCTGGCGGCAGCGACCAGGGCCCGCGTCGTCAGCCTCATCGTCTCCGACATTCCCGGCGACAATCCTGCCCATGTCGCATCCGGCCCGACGGTGCCCGATCACTCGACCCGGCATGAGGCGCTTGAGATCATTGCCCAGTACGGCCTCAAATTGCCGCAGGCGGCAATCGATCACCTCAATTCGGCGGCAGCCGACGCGCCGCTCCCGGATGATCCGGCCTTTGTCCGCAACAGCCACCATATCATCGCCTCGGCCGGTGTTTCGCTGGAGGCCGCTGCCGCACTGGCGCGTGCAGGAGGCATCGAGGCGGCGATCCTCTCGGATGCGATCGAGGGCGAATCCCGCGACGTGGCGCAGGTGCACGCGGCTATCGCCAGGGAAGTGCTCGGCCGCAACCGGCCGTTCGCCAAACCCGTCGTCGTCCTTTCCGGCGGCGAGACGACGGTGACGCTGCGTGCGAAAGGCGGCAAGGGCGGGCGCAACGGCGAGTTCGCGCTGGCAGCAGCCCTTGCCCTTGACGGGCACGACATCCATCTCATCGCCGCCGACACGGACGGCATCGACGGCTCGGAAAACAATGCCGGAGCCTTTGCAGACGGTGCGACGGTGAAACGGCTGCGCGCAGCCGGTCTCGACCCGCGCCGCGTTCTCGATGCCAATGACAGCTATACCGGCTTCAAGGCGACCGGCGACCTTTTCGAAACAGGCCCGACCGGCACCAATGTCAACGATTTCAGGGCGATCCTGATCCTCTAGCCGGAACCGATCATGCAACACCTGCTCTTCATCGGCACGCTCAACCAGCCGACCTCCTATTTCGAAGGTGCCAATGGCGATGGACTTTCGGTTCATCTCTTCGACGACGAGACGCTGAGTGCCGAGCGGCTGGCTACAGCGCCGCAGATCGTCAATCCGACCTTCCTCACGCCATCAGCAGACGGCAGCCTCGTCTATGCGAATTCGGAGATCGAAGGCTGGTACGAGGGCCTCGTCACCGCCCTTTCGTTCGACAGGCAGGCCGGGCGCCTCCGCCATCTGAACATGCAGCCGTCGCTGGGCGCTACCACGGCGCATAACGCCATCTCGCATGACGGCAGGCACCTCTTCGCCGTCAACTATGCGATGGGAGACGGTGGCCCGGATCAGGCGCTTGTCGCCTTCGAGCGCCGGACCGACGGCTCGCTGGCGCCGGGCAAGATCAGCGTGGCGCAATCCGGAACCGGCCCGAACCCCGCCCGCCAGGAACGCAGCCATCCGCACAGCGTCACCGAGATCGCCCCGAACCTGATCTTGGTTGCCGATCTCGGCACGGATCGGCTGACGATCTACGCTCTCGAAGGGGACCGGTTCGAGAAGGTGAGCGAGACCGCGGCAAGGCCTGGTGCAGGACCGCGCCACGTTGCGCTCCACCCCTCCGGCCGCTTCGTCTTCGTCATCAACGAGCTTGATTCCACGGTGGCGAGCTATCGCTTCGATGCTGCCCGCCGGACGCTGCATGAGATCGAGATTCACTCGACGCTGCGGCCGCAGACCACGGGCACCAACTATGCGTCGGACCTGCAGATCTCGCCGGACGGCCGGTTTCTCTACGGCGCCAATCGCGGGCATGACAGTATCGCGGTCTTCGATATCGACCCGGAAACCGGCAGGCTTTCGCCGAAGGGTCAGGTGCCCTGCGGTGGCCGCACGCCGCGCAATTTGGCAATCGCCCCGCAGGGCGGTCACCTTCTTTGCGCCAATCAGGATAGCGACGTCGTGACCATTTTCACCCGTGACCGGGAGACCGGAGCGCTCCGCGACAGCGGCAAGACGATCCACATCGGCACGCCGATGTGCCTGCGCTTCGCCCGGGCTTGACGCCCGCCCTCAGTGCTTGAGGATCTGGCTAAGGAACAGCTTCGTCCGCTCATGCTGCGGATTGGTGAAGAAGTCGTGAGGCTTGCCCTCCTCGACGATCTGGCCCGAATTCATGAAGATCACCCGGTCGGCAACGGCCCGGGCAAAGCCCATTTCGTGGGTGACGCAGACCATCGTCATGCCATCCTTCGCCAGACCGGTCATGGTTTCCAGA
Organism: Hyphomicrobiales bacterium; assembly: GCA_900465675.1. Classification (GTDB taxonomy): domain Bacteria; phylum Pseudomonadota; class Alphaproteobacteria; order Rhizobiales; family Rhizobiaceae; genus Rhizobium. The sequence goes on from UBJR01000005.1 coordinate 448,951, forward strand.
ACCTCCGAGACCATCTCTGGATCGAGCGCCGAGGTCGGCTCGTCGAAGAGCATCACGGCCGGCTCCATGCAGAGCGAGCGAGCAATCGCGACGCGCTGCTGCTGGCCGCCGGAGAGCTGGATCGGGTATTTGTTGGCCTGTTCCGGAATGCGTACGCGCTCGAGAAAACGCAGCGCCGTCTTCTTCGCTTCCGCCGCCGGCACGCCCTTGATCCACATCGGCCCCACCATGCAGTTCATCAGCACCGTCATATGCGGGAAGAGATTGAAGTGCTGGAACACCATGCCGACATTCTTGCGGACGTCGCCGACATTGCGCATCCTGTTGTGCAGGGTGATGCCGTTGACGGTGATATCGCCTTCCTGATGCGCTTCCAGCCGGTTGAAGCAGCGGATCAGCGTCGATTTGCCGGATCCTGAAGGACCGCAGACGACGATGCGCTCGCCCTTGGTGACCGTCAGGTTGATATCCTTCAGCACCTGGAAGGCGCCGTACCACTTGGACACATTCTTCGCTTCGATGATCTTGTCGCCGTTCATCGGACTTTGCTCCTGGCGTAGTGACGCTCGATGCGGGATTGGATGAGCTCCAGGCAGATCGACATGATCCAGTAGAGCATGGCGGCGGAGATCAGCATTTCCATGTGCTGGAAGGTCTTCTGTCCCAGCGTGCGGGCAAGGAACATCAGTTCCCAGACACCGATCACCGAGACCAGCGAGCTATCCTTCAGCATCGAGATGAACTGGTTTCCGGTCGGCGGAATGATCACAGGTAGGGCCTGCGGCAGGATGATCTTGCGCATCGTGACGCCGAAACCGAAGCCGATCGAGCGCGAGGCTTCCCATTGGCCGCGATCGATGCTCTGGATGCCCGACCGGAAAATCTCCGTCATATAGGCGCCGTAGCAAAGCGACAGCGCCAGGATACCGGCCGGCACCGCGTCGATGACGAAGCCGAGCTGCGGCAGGCCGAGATAAATCAGATAGACCTGCATCAAGAGCGGCAGGCCGCGGAAGAACGAGGTGTAGAAACTGGCGATCGCATAGGCAAAGCCGTTGGTCGACAGCTTGGCGACGGCACCCAGAATGGCGATCGCAGAGGCGATGACGATCGATATCGCAGAGACGTAGATCGTCGTCACCAGACCCTGCGTGATCATGAAGGGCAATTTCTCGGCAATGAACGGCAGGCTGAGATGAAAGGTGGCGAAGAAGGCCAGGAACAGAGCGAGCAGTTCCAGCCAGACGATGGCGATCTGCACCCTCAGCGGCGCAAAACCGATGAGCACGACATTGAGCACGAAGATGACGGCGATAACGAAGGCGATCGCAAAACGTCCGTAGATGCCGCTGGATGCGGGATCGCCGATCACAGGGCGCATCAATTCGCCCATCGCGGTGCCGCTCATATTGAACATCAGGAAGAAGGCGAGCACGACGGCAAACAGTGTCGCCACGAACCACGGCTTATGGACGAGTACTTCAGACTCGACTGTATCGGGATAAAGCATCTCTTGTCCCTTGCGGCAAATCGACGGTCCGGGGGTCCGGACCGTCTGGTTCTGGCGGCGGTTACTTTACGACCGTATAATCCACGCCGTACCACTTTACCGAAAGCTTGCTCAGCGTACCGTCCGCCTGCATGCCCTTCACGGCCTCGGCGATCTTGTCGTTGAACTCCTTGTCGCCATGCTCGATGGCAATGGCGAGCGGCTCGTAGAAGACCGGGTCGCCGATCTGCTTGATCGGATAGCCGGCCTTGACCGCGTCGAGAATGCTCGGCAGCGAGGACACGACGGCATCGAGACGGGTGCCGTCACCGAGACGCAGGTCGTCGAAAGCCGTGGTCGAGTTGGCGTAGGACTTCACGTCCTTCGGCTTGAACTCGTATTTGAACGGAGGCGCGCCGGCAGCGTCGAGCGTCAGGTCGCCCTTGGCATAGGCCTCAAAAGTCGAGGTCGCCGTAGTGCCGACCACCTTGCCGTCGAGATCGGAAAGCTTGGTCGCCTTGCTGTCCTTGTGAACGGCAACGGCGGCAGGGGTGTAATAATAGACGGCCGGGAAATCGAAGATTTCGGCGCGCTTCTTGGTCGGCGTCATCGAGCCGACATGCATGTCCCAGCGGCCCGCCCAGTTGCCGGCGGTGATGATGTCCCAGCCCGGCGTGACGAATTCGACCTTCACGCCAAGACGCTTGCCGATATCCTTGGCAACGTCGATGTCGAAGCCATCGAGTTCGTTCTTCTCGTTCATGAAGGATTGCGGCGCCCAGTTGGCGTCGGTCGCAACCTTCAGGTCCTTGGCCGCCAGCACGCGGTCGAGCACAGCACCGGCATTCGCCGGCACGGCAGCCAGCGCGACGGCGAGCGACGCAGCAGCGGCGGTCATCTTTGTCAGTCTGTTCATGCGATGGTTCCCTTTATTGTCATTCTTGGTTTTTGGCCCGGGCTCATTCCCGTACCGTCATGCGATCTTGAAGTCGAAGAGACCTTTTCGTCTTCCGGCGATCTGAAGCAGCCGCAGGCCGGTCGCTTCCTTGAATCGATGGAAGTCAGAGCTCTCCTTTCTGGCGCATCTCGTCGCGGATAGAGCGTGCGACCCGGAAGGCTTCGACGCCGGCCGGAATGCCGCAATAAACCGCGATCTGCGTGAGTGCCGCCCTGAGCTCGTCATCGGTCAGCCCATTGCGGATGGCGCCGCGGAAATGGATGCCGAATTCATGCATGCGATTGAGCGCCGCCAGCATGCCGAGGTTCAAAAGGCTGCGCTGCTTGAGATCGAGACCGTCATCGGTCCAGGCCGTGCCCCAGCAATATTCGTTGAGCACATCCTGGAACGGGGCCGAGAAACTGTCGGCGCCGTTGATGGCGCGATCGACGTAGTCGTCGCCGAGAACCTTGCGCCGGACGGCCTCACCACTCTTTCTGAGCGCTTCATCCATGGTTCGACTCCCCGGTTGTGAGGAACTCGCGCATCAGATCGGCAACCGTCTGCGGCGCCTCGATCAGGATCGAGTGGCGGAGGCCCGGCAGGATCGCGAGCTTCGAGCCTGGAATGCGCTCGTGCATGTAGCGGGCCATGCGCGGGTTCGACCCGGCATCGTCTTCGCCCGTCGCAATCAGCGCCGGGCAGCGGATCTGATCGAGGAATCCGCCGAAGTCGGTTTCCGCCAGCACGCGGTAGGCCGCCGCATAGCATTCCGGATCATTCTCGGCATCGCGCTGTCTAAGCGTCGCGATTACCTCCGGATTGTTGTCCTGGAATTCTTCGGTCAGCCACCGGGACAGCGATGCATTGTGATGGTCGGCAGGCGTGCCGGCGCGCAGCGCCGACAGCCGTTCGAGAACCCGCGTCCGCTCCTCCGGCGTCCGGCCAGCGACAGTCGATAGCAGCACCAGCTTGCGCAAGCGCTCGAGATGGGTCAACGCCAGGCGTTGTGCAATCAATCCGCCGAGCGAGAAGCCGGCGAGATTGAAAGTCGAGAAACCTGCCTTGTCGGCCAGCGCCAAAGCTTCATTGACGAAATCGTCGATCTCATAGCGGCCCTTGGCCCGGCTCGAATGGCCATGGCCGCGCAAATCGAAGGTCAGGATCGTGAACCTGTCCTTCAGACGCTCGACCACGCCCGACCATGCCTCAAGATAGGAGCCGACGCCGTGGATGCAGACCAGCGGATCGCCGCTGCCGTCGATCCGGTAGTTGAGCGTCACGTCTGCGACGGTATGGCGCTGTGCCTCTGCCATGATCAGCCCGCCGCCGCCTTGCGCTGCTTGTCTTTTTCGCGTGCCGCGAAGAAGGGCATGATTTCCTTGACGAACAGCTCGATCGTCCGTTTCTGCAGCTCGAAGGGCAGATTGAAGGTGAGCCCGAGACAATACTGATCGACGCCGGCTGCCTCATAGACCAGCAGCTTTTCGATCGCCTCATCCGGCGTGCCGAACATCAGGTTCTTGCGGATGTTGTCCGGGTTGTAGTTGTCCTTGCCCTTGACCGCCTCATAGGGAACCGCTTCCGGAAACCCTTCGCGCACATTGCCGATATTCTGCATCAGGTTTTCGAAGGTGCGGCCGTAATCCATGCTGTGCTGGACAGCGGTTTCCCAGCCGTCCGCCTTGTCGTAGACGCAGGTGCGGCGCTGCATCATGAAGCGCGGGCGCGGGACTTCCGGATGGTCGGCAACGGCCTTGTTGAACTTGTCGGCCAGAACCTGGATTTCTGCGGCAGGCTGGGAGAGCGGTGTGGAGAGGATGCTGGCGCCGTTGGCGATCGCCCAGTCGAACGAGCCGGGATCGCGCGCCGCCACCCAGATCGGCGGATGCGGCTGTTGCAGCGGCTTCGGCACAGACGTCGCCGTCGGGAATTTCCAGTAGTGGCCGTCATGGGCATAGTCGCCGGCCCACAGCTTCTTCACCGCAGGAACGATCTCCTTCATATAGGCGACGCCTTCCTGCTGCGGCATGCCGCCCGCCATCCGGTCGAACTCGTACTGGTAGGAGCCGCGGGCGATGCCGAATTCCAGGCGCCCATTCGTCAGGTGATCGCAGAGCGCCGATTCACCGGCGAGCCGGATCGGGCTCCAGTAGGGAGCGACGAGCGTCGAGGTGCCCAGGCGGATCTGCTGTGTATGCTGTGCCAGCCAGACGAGCGTCTGGAAAGGATTGGGAGAGATCGTGCATTCGATCGTGTGATGTTCGGCCGTCCACAGCGCCTCGAAGCCACCTTCGTCGGCCATCCGGGCAAGATGAAGAAGGTTGTTCTTGGCCGTCGACATCGAAACATCGGGCGAGAAGCGCTCCATGGTCAGCGATACTGCGAATTTCATCTGCTAGCCTCCCGTTCGGGCTGAATTTTCTTCTGTGCCGTCACTTCAGACGGATGACGAAGGGGTCCTGCATTGCCCCGGAGTAATCGATGATGACGTTCTTCAACCGCGAGAATTCGTGCATCACCTCGAAACCGCCGCGGCGGCCATAGCCGCTCTCCTTGAAGCCGCCATTGGCGGACATGAAGGAGGCGGAACGGTAGGTATTGACCCAGACCGTTCCAGCCTCGATCTGATTGGCGAAGCGAAGTGCCCGGTCGATATCCTTGGTCCAGATGCCGGAGGCGAGGCCGTAATGGCTGTCATTGGCGAGCGCGATCATCTCCGCCTCGTCGCGGAACGGCATGACGCCGACCACCGGGCCAAAGATCTCGTCGCGCATGAAGCTCATGTCGTTCTGCGCATCGACCATGACGGTCGGCTCGAAATACCAGCCGCCGCTCGACAGGCCTTCCTTCTGGGGACGGCGGCCACCGGCTGCGATCTTCGCGCCTTCCTTGACGCCGGATGCCACGTAGCCCTCGACCTTGGTGAGCTGGTCGGCGAGCGCCAGCGGACCGATATCCGTCTCCTCGACCGTCGGCAGGCCGACACGGATGCGGGCGGTGCGGGCAACCAGTGCATCGATGAACTTGTCGTAGATACTGGCCTCGACGAAGCAGCGCGAACCGGCAACGCAGGTCTGGCCCGCCGCGGCAAAGACGCCGGACACGACACCGTTGACCGCATGCTCGATCTCAACATCGCCGAACACGACATGCGGAGACTTGCCGCCAAGCTCTATCGAGCAGGGCACGAGGTTCTGCGCCGCATTGCCGGCGATGCGGCGGCCGGTCGCGGTGCTGCCGGTGAAGACATACTTCGAGACACCCGGATGGCGTGTCAGCGCCTCGCCCGCACTCTTACCGGTACCAGTGACGACATTGACGACGCCTGCGGGAAAGCCCGCTTCATGGATCAGCTCGGCCAGCGCCAGCGTCGAGGCACTTGCATGTTCGGAGGGCTTGATGACGACGGTGTTGCCGATCGCCAGGCACGGCGCCAGCGTGCCGGTGAGCAGCATAAGCGGCGAATTCCAGGGCGTGATCATGCCGACGACGCCGAGCGGCTCGCGCAGGTTGAGGTTCAGCGTATCGACCCGGTTGATCGGGATGGTGTCGCCCTGCAGCTTGTCAGCCATGCCGGCGAAATAGTGATAGCTATCCGGCATCGAGCGCATCTGCGCCCGCGTTTCCTTCAGCAGCTTGCCATTGTCGCGCGTCTCGATCTCGGCCAGCGTATCGGCATTGGCCCGGACAAGCTCGGCAAGACGGCGCACCAGCGCGCCACGATCGGTCTGCGTCATGCGGCGCCAGGCGGGGTTGCGGAAGGCAGCATTTGCTGCGGCAACGGCAGCCGCGACATCATCGGCATCGGCCTCCGCCAGATCGCACCAGCGCTCGCCGGTCGTCGGATCATAGCTTGCGATATAGTTGCCGTTCTTCGGCGCTACGAATTCGCCGTTGATGAACAGGCCCTGGCGCGAACCTTCGATGGAGCTGACTGTCGTCTTCATGTCACTGTCCTTGGTCTTGGGAGGCTTGGATCCAGGCACGGGCTTCGCCGTCGATCATCGCGACGCGGCCGCCATCGTCGGAATCCATGTAGATGCCGAACCGGCCTGCCTGCCGCTCGCGCACATAGCGGCGCAGCATCGAACGCAGTTCGTGGGTGGCGATCGTCTCGTAGGGAAGATCGTCGATCGCAAAGAAACGGAGATCGGCGGGCAGATTGACGCCCTCCCCCTCGCCCGCCAGCCGCGCACGATAGACGAGATAGCCTGGATCGCTGTCGGCAACGTCGAAGACAGAGTAGAGGAAGGTCTCGTCCGGCATCAGCCGCAGTGCATCGCCGCCTTCGACGACCAGCTGGCTGTCAGCCTTGCGGCGGCGCGCCGAGGGAAGCACCCAGCTGCCCTTTCCGTCAGCCCGCAGCAGCAGGCCATCGCCGGCTTCGATCAGGTAGCCGATGATCATGCCATGAGAAGCGAGCCAGCCGGATGGCAGCGGATCCTTGACGCTGGCATAGCGGCCGCGGCAGAAGCCGAGTGGCGCGGTCGGGCTGGTGCCGAAAGCCCTGACCTGGCCGATCAGAACCGTGTGATCGCCGGCATCAACCGAGCTGAAGGTCGTGCAGTCGAACCAGGTGAGACTATCCGTCAGAACAGGCGCACCGGTATGGATATGGTCGTGGGTGACGGACTGGAACTTGTCCGGCGACTTCGAGGCGAAGGTACCCGATACATCGACCTGGCCTTCATGGAGGATATTGACTGCAAAGCAACCGGCACCCGTAAAGGCCTGATAGCTGGACGCGGACTTGGCGATGCAGACCAGAAGCAGCGGCGGATCCAGCGAAACCGAGGTGAAGGAATTCGCGGTCATGCCGCGCGGCGTGCCGTCCTCATCGCGGGTGGTGATGACGGTGACGCCCGTCACGAAGGTTCCGAAGGCCCGGCGCAGTGCGATCGGATCGATCGGCGCATCCGTCTTTGCCGCTATCTCCGCCATGCTTTCGTGCCTCCTCCGTTTGTTGAAGAGGAGGCTATCGCTGCCTGTCCGGTGGTTCTTCCGCGCCTTCAAAGGAAAGGCAGGAAAACTTCTGCTGCGATCCATAGGAGAGGGAAAGTGGCCGCGCGAAAGCACTGCAAGCGAGGATAACGGGGCTGTGGGAGATTACTTTCCGGCCGTTGCGCGGTTGTCGATGACGCCATGCAGGCGGATCGCCAGTTCGACCGCAAAGCGCTTTTCCGGCATCTCGACATCGACGCCGAAGAGTTCCTGGATGCGCGACAGCCGATAGCGCAACGTCGTCACATGCAGGCCCATCGTATCGGCGCAGGCCTGGCTGCGGCAGCCTTCCTGCAGGTAGGTAGACAGCGTCTCGAGATAGGGCGTGCCGTTCTCGCGGTCATGCTCGGCAATGGCGCCGACGCTTTCCTGCACGAAGCTGCGCACGTCGCCGGCTTCGGACGCCGCAACCAGCATCGGCAGCGGCCCGAAATCCTGAGCGGAAACGGCGCCTGTCAGCCCGAAGGAGCGGCCGATGCGGATCATCCGGCTGCAGCGTTCCCAGGCGGCGGGATAATCGGAAAGCGCGGCACAGCGGTTACCCGCGACGACCACGGGCGGCTCGTCGAAATAGCGGCCGAGCTCCTCGGCAATCCGCCGTGTCAGCTTGGCCGTGCGTTCCTGCCGCTTGCTCGGATCATGCGGAACCAGGCACACGACGCCGCCATCAATCGCGATCAGGCTCGCCTGCAGCGATGCCTGCTGCATGATGCGTGCAAGGGTGTGTTCTACATCGACGGAAGCCCCGCCGAACGCCTTCGTCTTGTCGGGAAAATCGATGACGATCATCTGCTGCGGCGTCGCGAAATTGAGCCCCAGCCTTTGGGCGCGCTGGGCGACATCTCCGGCATTGCGCCATCTGGCCTCGACGATCTCGAAGAACAGCTCGGTCTGTGTGCGGGTCTCAAACCGGAAGCGGATGAAACTGCGCATCATCTGGACGCTGAGCGCGAACTTGGCGCTGTCGAGCATCAGGAGATCGAGATCGCTGAACTCGCGCGAGGTGGGGAAGATGATCAAGGCCCCCACCAGCTGGTTATCGACCATCAGTGCCTCGATGCGGGCCGAGATCTTGAAGCGCTGCGTGCCATCATCGAGAAACAGGCTCGCGGCATCGGTCGTGCCACGATCGATCGCCTCGCGCGCCGCCTTCATTAGCGGCCGGGCAAAGACGGTGGACGCGGCCTCCTGCCACGAGGCCTCGTCATAAAGCCCATTTGGCGGCCGCCCCGCGATCACCTGATTGGCGGTGAAATCGACAACCACAGTCGGGTTCGGCAGCATCATGCCGACCATCGCGGACAGCGGCGCAACCGCACCGTCACTAAGCACATGTTCGAGCAGCGAGGTATGCGCCTGCAGCGCCCGCTCCAGCCGCTGCGCCGCGCGCTTCTCTGCCTCAAGCCGGTGCTCGCGCTCGACGGCGATGGCGCCCATGTGAATGATGGTGCCGAGAAAGGCGAGGTCGTCTTCGGTGACATCGGTGATCTGCCGGGAGATGACGCTCAGCACCATCGGCCGGCCCTCGGCATCCCGGCAGTTCATCGGCATCACGACGACCGTGCGGTAGTCGCGCTCGAAGGCTTCCTTGCGATAACCCGGAAACTCGGCCGTCTCGCGCGCGTCGCGGATATAGACGGGCTCGTTGCGCTGCAGGGCAATCAGCGACGGGCTTGTCGCCAGTTCCCATCGGTCCGGCAGCTGGCGTTCGATCAGCGTCGGATCGTAGCGGACGATGACATAGGCATAGCCGTGCGCCGCATCGATGCCCATGATCGAACCAAGCGACCAATGGGCGTGACGGCAGGCGGCCGCGATCAGGTGCTGCAGCACGGTCTGAAGGTCGCCGCCGCTGTTGATCTGGCTCGCGACGTCGCGGAGCGCCAATATCTGAGACTTCTGATCCAACCTGCCTCGCTCCCCCCGGCTGGCGCGTATCATGCGCGCGGCCTCAATAGAAATCTACTCCGTTTCGATGGAAGCTGAAGCCATCCGCTTCCGCCGATCAAAGGAAGACGTTCGCCGTTTAGCCGCTAGGCTTCTAGCCAGTTTCAACATTTCGTATCGGCGCAAGGCATGACACTCGGCATCAGAAAGATTTCCACCTTCCTCGAAGAAACGCATGTCGAAGGCGGCAAGGCAGCGCCTCGGCCGGTGACCATGGTCGTGGTGGCAGCAGTGATCCAGAACCCCTGGGCCGGGCGCGGCTTCGTCGAGAACCTGCGGCCGGAGATCATCCGAATTGCCGGCGAACTCAGCCACGAGATGACCAGCCGCCTGTTGCGGCAGATGGATGCCGAGAAGATCGAGGCCTGCGGCAAGGCGGCAGCGGTCGGCATCAACGGCGAGATCGAACATGCCTCGGCGATGATCCATACGCTGCGCTTTGGCAACCCGTTCCGCGAGGCGATCGGCGGCACCAACTATCTGGAATTCGCCAATACCCGCAACGGCCCCGGCGCCCTGCTATCGCTGCCGATGATGCACAAGAGCGAGAGCGGCAAGCGCTCACACTTCCTGACCGCCAACTTCATGATTGCCGATGCCCCGGGCGCTGATGAAATCATCGTCGCGATCGGCGCGGCCGACGGCGGCCGGCCGCATGCGCGCATCGCCGACCGGTTCCAGGATATTGCCGAGATGGAAGCCGAAAAGGCAGCCAAGGGCTAACCCGGGCTACCGGCCCCCGTCGCCGGGAATTGCCGCGGTGATGATCGTGTCGGCCGCAATCAAGCGGTCGAACACGCCGGGGAGCTCGATCTTTGCCAGGATCAGCGGCGGATCGGGATCTCCGGGCGGCAGCAGACGGCCCTGCGGCCAGATGGCTTTCAGCTCCTCCCGGTTTACTGAGGCGAGGTTGACATCGATATCCGTCAGCGTTCCCGGCACCCGGTAGGGGCAGCGTCTCGTCGAGCAGTTCGACGCCGAGGAGAATTGCCACAGGAAATATTGCTGCCAGTTGCCCATCGGAAATGTGCCGCCGACATCAGGCTTGTAGCGCGCATACCAGATCGGCAGCCGTGCCAGCACCGGATAGATCTGCCGGTAGGCGGCGATATAGCGGGCGGTCGCGTGGTTGACGTAAAGGATCGGATAGCGGCCGGTGCGGGTTCGGATATGCCCGGCAAAGATCTGCGCATCAGACAGCGACATGAACTGATCGGTGTCGAGCCCCTCGAGATCGAGGACCATCAGGTCGTCGGGGCCGGGCTCTGCGTAGTCCAGAAAGTGGTTGGCCTGATCAACCGGGTTGCCGGGTCTGGCGACATGATAGGCGCCCCATAGCAGCCCGCTCTGCTTGGCAATGAATTTCCGGGTCTGATAGAGCTCGCGGCTGACCGCATATTTGCGCCACATCGTCTTGCAATGCGCGACGGTATCGCCGCGATGCTCGCCGCTGCAATCAAACACTTCCGGAAGCCCGTCCGAGGCCTTGGAAATCATCCCGGCGATCCGCTTGTCGGTGAGCAGAGCATCCCAGTCGATCGCGTTCATCTCATAGGCATCGACGATAAGCGCCGCATCCTGGCGGTTCCAGGGGGCCGCGTCGCGCGCGCCAGCGGAAGGACCGGCCAGTGAGAGACCGGCCGCCATGAGGTATGCAAACACCCATCTAAGGGATCGCCGCATCGACCGCCCTCTGTTCGTGCCGGGCAATTATATTAGATCATGCTTGCGCGAAACTGCGCCGGAGCGGCAGGGGGTAAACGGTGCTACGCCTTTCGGACGAATTGCCGAAGCGGCAGCCGTCTCCCATATCCATTTGGCTATGGTGAAAAGGACAGATGACCGACACCAATGCGGGGCCCGCTGAACCGGAATTCGGCGGGCCTCCTTTTCTTCAGGCAGAATCCCTACTTCCCGGCAATCGCATTGCGGATCATCGCGTCGTAGCCTTCCGGATCCTGCAGCATCGCAAAATGGCTGGCATCCTTGAGGATCACCAGTTTGGCGCCCGGAATTTCCTTTGCCATCATCTCAGTATGATCAAGTTTGACGGCCTCGTCGTGGTCGCCGATCGCCAGCGTCACCGGCACGGCGATCTTGGCGAGATTCGCAGCAGTCCAGGCCGGCTGGCTCGCCCACATCGCCGAGATCTGGTTGACGAACGCGTCATATTCGTTCGGCGTCGGCGACAGCTTGTTGTAGGATTCGCCCGCGGCATTGATATAGTCGCTGAAGGTCTTGTTGGTCATCACGTCGGCCTTGACGCCATCGGTCGTGACATTCGCCGCCTGGGCAATGACCCGCGTCAGCTTCTCCGGATGCGTCATCGCCATGTCGATGCCAATAATGCCGCCGTCGGACCAGCCAACGAGCGTGACCTTGTCCAGCTTCAGATAGTCGAGCAGCGCCACGTAGTCGGACGTCATCAGGTCGTAGCCGAAGGGCTGGGCGCTGCGCGTCGAGCGGCCGTGGCCGCGGCTGTCGGCAACGATCACCCGATGATCCCGGGCAAAATCCGCGACCTGATTGCCCCAGACATCGGCGCTGCCGAGACCGCCGTGAATGAAGAGGATAGGGTCGCCCTCCCCATACTCAGCGTAGTACATCTTGATATCGTTGACCGGTGCCATGCCGCTGGCCTTGGCGGGCGGCATCGGTGGAAAACTGGGTAGCGTTTCCCAGCGCTCGGCGGCTTTTGCCGCCGTGGTCAGGGCGAGTGCGGTCAATAGGGCAATGGCAGCAGCTTTGATTGCAGACACAGCTGATCTCCGAGCGAAACACGCCGCGGAGATTAGGCCTATCCAGCCAGCTGGCAAGTCATCCAATCGAAGGCGGGTCAGGCGGCCGAACGGCTGGTCTGCGGGTTCCGGGGCCCCTGATAGTTCGATTTGACCGAAGAGCCGTCGTCGCGCATCACCGCACGGCGGTTCAGCTTGAAGAGGCTGACGAGCTGCGACAGCGCATCGGCGCCGAGCGCCAAGGTGCTGCTGATCGCCGTCGTGCGCGCACTCATCGCCGCATTTTCGCGCGTCATCTGGTCGAGCCGCTCGACTGCCTTGCTGATATCGCCAAGCCCCGCCGTCTGCTCGTCGGCCGCATGGGCAATTCTGTCGACATTGCCGTCGATCCGTTTGACGAGAACGTCGATCTGCTTCAGTGCCTCGCCGGTCTCACCGACCAGCCGGACGCCTTCGAGCACCTCGGTGCCGGAATTGTTGATCAGTGCCTTGATTTCCTTCGCCGCATTCGCCGAGCGCTGGGCAAGCTCGCGCACTTCTTGAGCAACGACGGCAAAGCCCTTGCCGGCCTCGCCGGCGCGCGCCGCTTCTACACCGGCGTTCAGCGCCAGAAGGTTCGTCTGGAAGGCGATCTCGTCAATCACGCCGATGATCTGGCTGATCTCACGGGAGGCCGCCTCGATGCGCTGCATCGCGTTGACGGTCTGCTCCACAACTTTGGTCGAGGCTGCGGTCGAAGCCCGTGCACTTTGAACAAGCTGCCGGGTCTCCTTGGTGTTTTCCGATGACGAGCGGACGGTGGCAGTGATCTCGCCGAGTGCCGCCGTCGTCTCCTCAAGGGCTGCTGCCTGCTCACGGGAGCGTTCGGCAAGATGCTCGGAAGCCTCGCGCACCTCCTGGCTGCTCTTGCTGAGATCACCGGTCTGGCCGAGAACATTGACCAGCGTCTTCTGGAACTCGCCGATCGACTTGTTGAAGTCGCGGCGCAGCCGTTCGAATTCACCAACGAAGGGCTTGTCGAGCGTAACGCGGATATTGCACTGCGACAGCCGTTCGAGCGCCGCGCCAAGCTCTTCCACCGCATCCATCCGGTCAGTCACGTCGATCGCAAACTTGACGACCTTGAAGACCTCGCCCTTGTGGTCGATGATCGGATTGTAGGACGCCTGAATGAAGACGCGCTTGCCATCCTTGCCAAGCCGCATGAACTGCCCGGTGGAGAATTTACCCGAGCGCAGTTCGGCCCAGAAATCCCGGTATTCCTGCGATTGGGCGTAGCCCGCCTCACAGAACATCGCATGATGCTTGCCGATGATCTCGGACGCCTCGTAGCCAAGCGCGCCGAGGAAATTCTCGTTGGCCTTCAGGATCGTGCCATCGGGTGTGAACTCGATGACGGCCTGCGCACGCGACAGCGCCGCCAGCTTTCCTTCGTCTTCGGCGCTCTTGCGCTTGATCGCGGTGATATCGGTGGCGATCTTCACCACCTTGTAGGGCTTGCCGCGGCGGAAGACCGGATTGTAGGAGGCTTCGATCCAGATTTCCTGGCCATTCTTCGCCAGACGCCGGTACTGGCCCTGATCATACTCTCCGCGCGCCAGCTTTGCCCAGAACGCCTTGTATTCCGTCGATGCTGCCTCATCGCGCAGCACGAACATGCTGTGATGGCGGCCGACGATCTCGGAGCGCGGGTAACCGACAGCTTTGCAAAAATTCTCGTTGGCAGTCAGGATGTTGCCAGAAAGATCGAACTCGATGATGGCTTGCGAGCGGCTCAGCGCCTCAAGCACGGACGACGCATCAAAACCGAGTTTCGGAAAGCTGGACATGTTTCAGTGACCCCACGATTACCGGCATCGGGACGATCCTGAACCGCCCGCCTTGCGCCCTCGCGAAACACTATCCGGACACCGTTAATTAGATATTAAGCATATCTGAAGTGGTGATTTTTACGGGCGGCTATCCCGCGCCGGGCGCCGATCCGCGTCAGGGTTGCGGAGCCGGTGTGCCCGATGACCTCATACGTGACCTGCGCCGCACACTCGTCTAATGCAGGATCTGGCTGAGGAACAGCTTGGTACGCTCGTGCTGCGGATTGTCGAAGAACTCAGCCGGCGAATTCTGTTCGACGATCTGGCCCTGGTCCATGAAGATGACGCGGTTGGCGACCTGGCGGGAAAAGCCCATTTCGTGGGTTACGCAGAGCATGGTCATGCCTTCTTCGGCCTGACTGACCATCGTAGCCAACACTTCCTTGACCATCTCAGGATCGAGCGCCGAGGTCGGCTCGCCGAACAGCATGATCTTCGGATTCATGCAGAGCGAACGGGCGATCGCCACGCGCTGCTGCTGGCCGCCGGAGAGCTGGCCCGGATATTTGTTGGCCTGTTACGGAATCTTGACGCGCTTCAGGAAGTGCATGGCGACTTCTTCCGCCTGCTTCTTCGGCATCTTGCGCACCCAGATCGGCGCCAGCGTGCAGTTTTCCAGGATCGTCAGGTGCGGGAAGAGGTTAAAGTGCTGGAACACCATGCCGACTTCGCGGCGCACTTCGTCGATCTTCTTCAGGTCGTTGGTAAGCTCGGTGCCATCGACGACGATCTGACCCTTCTGGTGCTCTTCCAGACGGTTGATGCAACGGATCATCGTCGACTTGCCGGAGCCAGACGGGCCGGCGATGACGATGCGCTCGCCACGCATAACCCTGTATAGCAAGTGTTTTTTGTCGATAAAAAACCAGAAACATCTTAAGCTTATGCGATCGTTACGAAAAATAGGACCTGCCTCTGATCGGTCAGGCGGCGGCTCCTCACCCGTCCAAGCGATCGCCGCGGCGCTTGGAAGCAGTAGCAGCGACCGCCTTGATATTGCGCATCGCTCACGGTTGTCATAGGCCTCATCACATAATCGCAGGAGCCCAGCGCGTGACGAAACAGAAGCCGAAAATTGCTATCAATGGCTTTGGCCGCATCGGCCGCTCTGTTCTTCGCATCCTGCTGAAAGAGCGCCGCGATATCGAGGTCGTCCTCGTCAACGACATCGCTCCGCTGGAAAGCTGCGCCTACCTGTTCCAGTATGACAGCGTCTTCGGCCCATGGCCGGAGGACGTGGTGGCCGAGGCTCGCGCGTTGCGGATCGGCGAGCGTTCGATACCTTTCCACAACGAGCGGGATATTCGCGCCCTCGATCTATCGCACGTCGATATTTTCCTCGAATGCACCGGCCAGCCTTATACCCGCGATTACGTCTCCCGGGCGCTAGAGGCCGGCGCAAAGCGTGTCCTGATTTCGGGTCCGGCGGAATCTGCCGACGCGACGGTGGTGCTTGGCGCCAACGAAGAGATGATTGCCGGCCACAAGATCATATCCAATGCATCATGCACCACGAACGCGCTGGCACCCCTGCTGAAGACTGTCGATGACCTCTTCGGCATCACTGGCGGGCAGATGACGACGGTTCATTGCTATACCGGAAGCCAGCCGACCGTCGACCAGCCGCGGGACGATTTTGCACGCAGCCGCGCGGCAGCCCTCTCTATGGTGCCGACGAGCACCAGCGCCCACAAGCTGGTTGGCAAAGTCCTGCCATCCCTCGCCGGAAAGATCGAAGCCCGGGCCATCCGCGTTCCGACCGCAAGCGTCTCGGCGATCGACCTGACGGTGTCGCTGGAGAAGGCGCCGACCCTAGCCGAAGCCCGCGAACGCTTCAAGGGCGCAATCGCCACGTCGCCCGTCATCGGCTGGATCGAAAAGCCGCTCGTATCCGTCGATCTGCGCGCCCGGCCGGAATCGCTGGTCGTCTCAGGACCGGAACTCTCGGTTTCCGCTGGCGGCCTTCTGCGGGTTTTTGGCTGGTACGACAATGAATGGGGCTTTGCCAACCGGATGCTCGACGTTGCGGCCCTAATGGCACGGTCGTAGCGCGGCGAAATGAGAGAGACGATAGCAATGCCGTATCCGAGGTCATTCAGGGCCATATCCGCAGTGGCCGCGACCCTGTCCCTGTTGTGGGCACCAGCGCTGTTGGCGCAGGAGGCATCGTCCGGTTCGAACTGGTCCAAGGACCCGACCAGCCGCTGCGAATTCATTTCCCCCATCTCTCTGACTGCAGGTCCCACCTACTGGACAGGACTATGCACCGCGAACAAGGCATCCGGACTTGGCATGCTGCGACGGCGCGACGGCGATCGCGCCGGTCCTGCCTTCTATGGCGAAATGAAAGCAGGCGTGCCTGTCATCGGTGTGATCGATCATGATGGTTATCGCGTTGGCCGCTTCAACGATGGCGATATCGGTGGCGATGCCAATCTCAAACCGCAGGTTCGGATCGATGCGTTCCGCGCGGCGGCAAAGGCAGCGCGAGCGGTCGGCTCGCAATATGCCAAGCAGGGCAACGCCGCCTCATCCCGCCACTATGAAAACATTGCCCAGCAACTCGATATGCAGGTGGAATGACCATTCGTTTCGGCGCCGGCATCGACCCTGTCGATGAGAACGCGATTTGCGGCAAGAATTGTGAGCGTTATCGCAGCCGTTGTCTCGCGACGGCAACGAAATATTCAGCCCCTTGCCGAAGCACATTGTCGTTGAAGTCATAGCTGGGATTGTGCAGGGGAGCTGACGTCTCTCCATTGCCGATGAAGGCGAAGTTACCGGGAACTTTCTCCAGGAGCCTGGCGAAATCTTCGGAGGCGGCGATAGGCGCAATATCGTCTTCCACCGCCCCAGGTCCGAAAACGGAGGCGGCAGCCTCCAGTGCAACGCGCGTTTGCTCGGATGTGTTGACGAGTGGAACGAACTCACGGCCGTAGTCGATCGATGCCGAACAACCATAGGCCGAAGCAGTCCCATCAACGATCTGGCGCATACGGCGCTCAATCTCCGCGCTGACCTCAGACCGCATGCTACGCGCGTCGCCGAGTATGGTTGCGGTACCCGGGAGAGCGTTACGTGTACCGTCGGCAATAAGTTCAGTGACCGATACAACCGCCATATCTGCGGGGTCGAGCCGTCGAGAAACGATCGTCTGCAGGTTCACAACGAGCGCACAGGCTGCAACCAGCACTTCATTGGTATGGTGCGGTCGCGCCGCGTGGCCGCCTGTTCCGTCCAGCCTTATCTCGAATATGTCCTCGGCGGCCATGATTGAGCCAATTCGCGTCGCGAACCGGCCCACCGGCATACCCGGCATGTTGTGGATGCCGTAGACTTCGGAAAAAGGGAACCGGGCCATGAGGCCGTCGTCCAGCATTGAAAGAGCGCCCCTGCCCCATTCCTCAGCCGGCTGAAAGACGAAGCGAACCGTGCCGTCGAAGCCACCCTCTTCTGCCAGGATACGGGCAGCACCAAGTAGCATTGCGACATGTCCGTCATGGCCACAGGCGTGCATCGTGCCTAAGGCTTGCGACCGGTAGGGAAGGTCGCTCCTCTCGCTGATCCGAAGCGCATCCATGTCGGCACGAAGCGCGATGGCGCGCTTTCCGGTTCCCAGCGTCAAACTGCCGACAACGCCGGTTTTTCCAACGCCTTCTATGACCTGGATGCCCCATGAACGAAGTTTCTCGGCGACGAACGCTGCCGTGTTGATTTCTTCAAAGCCGAATTCGGGATTGCGGTGCAGGTGATGCCGCCATTCGATCATCTCCCTCTCGATTGTCTCGAACCTGTTCATAGTCCACTCCCGAGCAAGAGGGCGCCGCTGGAGCGGCGCCCGGACAAGATCATTCGGCATTCTTTTGCTCGAACTTGCCACCCTTCAGTTCGTAGAAGACGAAGTCCAGCCGCGTGATATCGCCCTTCTCGTTGTAGGAGAGAGGGCCTATGACGGTATCGACTTTCAGCCCGCCGTGCAGCTTGTCTGCGACAATCTGTGGATCGGCGCTTCCGGCTTCCTTGATGCCGGCTGCAATGACCTGCATCGCCACGTAGCCATAGAGCGTGAAGCCTTCCGGATCGATCTTCTTCCCGGCAAAGCGCTTCACAACCTCCGCAGCCGCGGGGTTTTGACGTGCATCGGGGCCGAAGGTGATCAATGTGCCGTCGGCTTCCGGCCCGGCGATAGCCGCGAATTCACCCGAGAACATCGCGTCTCCGCCGATCATCGGGGTCTTGACCCCTTGATCACGCAATTGACGAAGAATGAGACCTCCCTCGGTGTAGACGCCGCCGAAATAGACGACATCAGCCTTGGTCTCTTTGATCTTGGCGATCAGGGCCGAGAAATCCTTGTCGCCGACAGTGATACCCTCGTAGCCAGTCTCGGTCAGGCCGCCGGCATTGATCGATTTCTTTACCTCTTCGGCAAGACCCTGACCGTAGGGCGTCTTGTCGTGAACGATGAAGACATTCTTGCCGGTGAAATTCTTGATCAGATAGTTCCCTGCGACGGTCCCTTGCTGGTCGTCACGCCCACAGGTGCGAAAGGTGTTCCAGAGCCCGCGTTCCGTGAGCTTGGGATTTGTGGATGCCGGAGTGATCTGGAACATGCCGTTCTCGGCATAGACATCCGAGGCAGGGATTGAGGCACCGGAATTCTGATGCCCGATGACGAATTTTATGCCGGATGCCGCAAGCCGATTGGCGACCGAGACGGCCTGCTTGGGATCGCCACCGTCATCTTCCGTCTGCAGCAAGATCTTTTCGCCGAGAATTCCACCCGCGGCATTGATATCCTCGATCGCCTGCTTGACGCCATTGAGGTTCTGTTCGCCAACAGCGGCGCTGCCGCCTGTGACCGGGCCGGCCCAGCCGATGGTCATATCCGCCAATGCCGGCGTGGCCAGCACGCCCGCAATCGTCGCGGCAATTATTATGCTTTTCATGTCATTCCCCTTTTAGGTTTCTTCGTTGAGAGGTCCTTCGGTCACGAACAACAGCACGCGGCTCGAAGCGTCGAGTTCAAGGCGGACTGCCATTTCGGGATTTGCAATGGCTCGGCGAAGCCCGGCGAGACCGGCTGCGCCCGACGGCGTGGTCGGGGGGCCGCCAGCGGCTTCCAGCAAGAGTGGTTCGTTGGTGAGACGATCCTCTTCAACGGTCACAACGTCGATAAACCCGGCCATCAGTTTCAATGCCGGCCGGCTTGCCTCGCCGCAGGCAAGCATCGTTGCGGACGTTGTCAGATCGCCAGGCACCCGCTCGACATTGCCTGTGCGGATTGCCACATCGACACATGCCGCTGTCGCGGGTTCTACGACGACAATCCTTGCCGGTTGCGCGAGCCAGTCCTTGAGGCCTGTCGTCATTGCCGCCGCGAGACCGCCGACACCGGCCTGGATAAAAAGATGCGTCGGACGCAGCCCTTCCCCAATCTGCTCTTTGATTTCCTGGGGGATCACGCCATAGCCTGCGATCACGTCGCTCACGATCGGGTCATCGGGATCGGAGGAGGTGTCGGCCACCAGAATGCCGGCACCGTCTTTGGCCGCCTTCTTTGCCGCGTCGACAGCGTCGTCATAGGTTCCATCGATGTCGACGATCTCCGCACCCATCTCAACGATGCGATCACGGCGGGCGCGAGAGACGTCGGGGTAGAGGAAGATGCGGGCGCGGCTGCCAGCAAAACGAGCGGCGGCGGCAACGGCCAGGCCATGGTTTCCAGCACTCGCAGTCAACAGCTGAGGCAGGCGGCCGGCCGGCACTTTGCCCGAAGCAATCGCGGCGAAATCCTCACCGGTAGCCCGCGACAGCGCCCGCAATGCCGCATAGGTTCCTCCAAGTGATTTGAAGCTGCCGAGTGTTCTAGCTCCCTCGTCCTTGAGGAAGACCGCACCCAGCCCATGGGCAGCTGCGAGCTCCGGCAAGGCAATCAGCGGTGTCGCGGCATATCCCGGCGCAAGGGCATGCAGGCGGGTCTGGATAATGTGAGCGTCTTCGATCGGCAGGTTCTTTGTCATGCGGAAATGCTACTGCGTTATGCGCGCTGAGTTTCGCCGAAATTCCTTGCACCTTACCGGTTTCAGGCGATATTCTCCCTATTCATGACGGAAACCGCTACCCTCGATTCATTCGATCTCTCTTTGCTGAAGCTGGTGCAGGTCAACAACCTGATGCCGGCCCGCATGCTCGCCGAAAAAGTTGGCCTTTCGGAAAGCGCGGTGTTGCGCAGGCTTCGCCAGATGCGGGCGAATGGGACGATTGCCGCCGATGTCGCGATCGTACGGCCGGCGTCGATGGGATTTCCACTGACAATTCACGTTCTCGTTTCGCTGGAGCGCGAGGCCGGTAGCGAACTCGAGGCGTTCATCAGGAAGATCAAAAAGCGGCCGGAGGTTCGGCAGGCCAACTACGTGACCGGTGAGGCTGATTTCATTCTGATGCTGCAGCTTTCCGGCATGGAGCAATACGACGTCTTCACGCGGGAAGTGTTCCACGAAGACGGCAACGTGAAATCGTTCACGACGCTGGTTACGATCCGCGATGTCGTCAACCCTATGGATGCGGTCCTTGCTCGAGGCATCGACCGATAAATCAAGGCGCCGCTCACACCGCGGTGCCCCCTCGAAGTATAACTCCGCGGACCACTGCCACTCACCTGCTCGCCAAAAGGCGGATCTAGAGGCGGTTTCGGCGGTGTAGTGATACGCGGCCAATATGCACGATAAGAACCCGGCAAGATCCTGGTGAGCTTCCATGAGACCGGCCGTCCCACCGGGATCATCTGCCACGGTCCGATCGTTCTGCTTTCGGCACTCCCGCATCCGGATGCCTTCATCGCCTCGATGATCACAGGTGACGGCAAGGCAAGCTCGCTCACCACCGGCTGGCCTTATGCCGGTTATCGCGCGACGATCTTCTTGACCGGCGAAGAGCAGGCGCTCGAAGGCCCGAACGGCCTCGGTGGCAACGTTCAGTTCTACCTGGTCAATGCTCTGGCCGAAGCCAGCGCACGCGTGGAACCGATCGCCAACTGGCATAGCAACGTCGTCGTCGATCGCGAACTGATCACCGGCCAGCAGCCGATGTCGGCGCCAGAATTCGGCGACGCTCTCGTCGCAAAGCTGAATGACAAGCAGTAGTCACGTCGAAAGCGGACCGCCGGGTCAATTCGGCGGTCCCAAACCCATACTTTAAGTCGCGTCCAAGCTCAAAAAAGCGCTTTCCCCGGGGCTTGTCTCATGGGAAAGGTAACGCTGCATTTGCGACGAAAGATCCATGAAAACAATATCGGGCACCAACCTTGAGCAAGCGAAATTCCATAACCGCCGGGTTGTGATCGAGGCGATCCGCAGCAGTGGACCGCTGTCCCGGGCGGCGATCGCGCGGATGACCGCGCTGACCACGCAAACGGTGTCCAACATTGTCGAGGAACTGGCGCGCTCTCACCTTTTGATTTCCGGCGAGCCGCAGAAGACAGCGCGCGGACAGCCGATCATTCCGTACTCGATCAATCCGCAGGGCGCCTATTCGATCGGCCTTGAGCTCGGAAGCCAGCGCGCCAGCGGCATTCTGACCGATCTCTCCGGGGCCATCTGCGCCCGCGTCGAGCACAACATCGACCATGCCGATCCGGAGAAGGCAATTCCTGTCCTTGAGGGCGTCGTCGCCGAGCTTCAGGGAGCATTCGCGTTTGACCGCCGCCGCCTTCTCGGGATCGGAATGGCACTTCCCGGGCGCTATGCCGACGGAGGGGTGACCACGCTCAGCCCGCAAAATCTGCCGGGGTGGCAGCGCTTCCCCGTTGGACGCGAGCTTGAAGACCGTCTGGGCTTGCCGGTGCTCATCGAGAACGATGCGGCGGCAGCGGCGATCGGCGAGCGCCTTCACGGCGTCGCCCGCGGCTTCAACAGTTTCGTCTATCTCTACCTTGCCCGCGACGGTGGCATCGGTGCCGGCATGTTTCTCGACGGCCATCTCTACAAGGGCAGCCGCTACAATGCAGGCGAAATCGGCCATATCGTCGTCGAACGCAACGGCAGGCCCTGCCCCTGCGGCAAACGTGGTTGCCTCGACCGCTATGTGTCGCCGTCGGTCGCCTATGAATTCATGGGCATCGGCAATGCAGGCGAGCTTTCGACCGACGAACTCGACGAACGGGTGAGAGCCGGCGGCAAAGGTCTTGAGGACTGGCTGGCGCTGGCGGTCGAGCCCTTGCGGCAGACAATCGACTTTCTTGAGCTTGCCTTCGACCCGCAGACGATCGTTCTCGGCGGCAGCATATCGACGCTGATGATGCAGCGGCTGGCCGACTGCCTGGCGCCCCTACCCGTGCCGATCGATCCCGATGAGATAAGGACCGTGCCGCGCGTCACCATCGGCACGACCGGGAAGGATACGGCCATTCTCGGCGCCGCAGCCCTCCCGATCTTTTCCGAAACGAACCCCCGTTTCGACGTGCTGCAGAAGCCGCTGGGCTAGCGGCTTCAGGCTTGCTGGATGCCGTAGAGAAGCGGCATCAATCCCGCGAGCGCCCGGAACCGCTCCCAGGATTTCGCCTCCGGTCTCGTCCAGCCGTTTTCAGCGAGGGCCGAAAGCCTTGGAAAGACCAGGCGATCGAAGACGGCCCGGTCGGTCATCGGTTCAGACCAGATGCAGGCCTGTATCCCGCGAAGCATGTTCCTTTGCGCGTCCGTCCATCCCTCGACCGGATCGAACTGGTACAGCTTTTCAGCGTCGGACGTCCCCGCCCAGTTGGCGCCCGGCTCGTCCCAATCTGGCCTGAGTGCCATATCGAGATAGTAGACCTGGCCGGGGCAAACCACGATTTCGTAGCCTTGCGCGGCGAGTTCAGCCGCCACTTCGACATTTCTCCAGCTGCAGAGATAGCTGCGCGATTTGTCGATGACGTCTCCATGGGCTGCTTCTTCCCAGCCCCCGGTGGTGCATCCGTTGGCGGCCAGGAAGCGCTGCGCCCGCTGCAGAAATTCGGCCTGCAGCACCGCGGTACCCGACCCAGAAATATCGTCGGCGCCATGGTCGTTGGTAATGACGTTCAGCCGTTCCGCATGCCTGTCGGCGATCTCGTCACCGGCGAGTGAACGCAACCTTGCCAGTGCCTGCGGAGAACCGGACCAGGCGCCGAGCGGAACCTCGTCGGCACCGATGTGGATGATCTTCGAAGGGAACAGGTCGATGAGTTCGGAGAGAATGGTCTCAACGATCTCGTAGGTCTCTTCCCTTGCCGGATTGAGGCAATTGTCCGGAAAGCCCTGGACGGAATAGTAGCTGCCCATCTCGTCCGGATCGCGCAGTTCCGGAATGGCAAGCTGCATCGCATAGCAATGGCCCGGCATGTCGATCTCCGGAACGACGGTTATGCCGAACGACGAGGCGAGCGAAACGATCTCTCGTACCGCAGCCTTGGTGTAGAACCCGCCCGTTCGAGCCGGGCTGGAGCCGAGGAGCGGCGGAATTGCCAGCCCGTGGCCGCGCCAGGCGCCAATCTCCGTCAGAGCCGGATAGGCGTCGATCTCCACGCGCCACGCTTCATCATCCGACAAATGCCAGTGGAAATGGTTGAGCTTGTTCCACGCCAGCACCGCGAGCAGCTTTTTGATTTCTGCAGCGCCGTAGAATTGTCTGGCAACATCGAGATGCAACCCGCGCCAGGCCATTTGCGGCTCGTCGGTGATTTCGCCGGACCCCGGAAAATGGAAGACCTGCGGATGCAGCCTTGCGCCCCGCCAAATCTGACCAAGCGTGATGAGGCCGTAGAGAAAACCGGTCCGGCCGGCCGCCTCGACCTCGACGCTGCTGCCCCGAAAGCGGATACGGTAGCTTTCCGGCCCCGGGAGATCTGCTGCTGTCAGCAAGACAGGCATGCCTCCCTCGGCAGCCGGTCTCACCATCCCCTCGACGGCAAACAGCCGCTCCACCAGCGCCGTGAAATTTTCTGCCGCGGCCTCTGCTTCGGCATTGGAAGCCTGCAGGGCAAAGCCTGCAGGCAACGGCATGCGGGCGCCAACCGAGACTTTGCTGGGCCACGGAATAATGGAAACGGGAACAGACACCTGGGCAGGCACCGGAAAGATCTCTGCGCCACGCTTGAGCGGCGCGTTGCTGGCCGACGACCGTGTCGGTTCGCATTCAAGCGTGATGATGCGCCCGTCATCAAGAGCCAGATAGGCGTTGGTCGCACCGTCCGTCCAGTGCTGGAATTGCCAGCTCAGCGCAAAAACAGAGATCGACCAGGTGTCTCCCTGGGCAAGCACGAAGCCTTCAGGCGGACGGAATTCCGTAAAGTTCGAGAGACGTTTGGAAACCACCGCACCTTCGACCCGGCCAGCCGGATCGACACGTCCCGGCCCGCTGACACAGAGGGCGAAGTTGGTCAGCGGTTCGCCTCCCATGTGCTTCAGGCGAAGTGCATAGGAGAACTCTGCGTTGCCGGAAGGCGGATTCCATATGGTCTCCAGCCGCAGGGCGGAGCGTTGAGGTGCGGACATGGCTATTCCTTTGGGTTCAGTGGTCAGTTTTGAGCATGCCGGCATAAATGCCGGGCTCGGAATTCGGGATCGGCGTTGCCGCAACGGCCTTCTCGTAAAACGCGGACGGCCCGACGTCGCCGATGATCGCATAGGCATATCCCAGCGACTTAAGGTCGGTCAGGCTGGCAAACAGGAGAGCACGGCCGATTCCAAGACCGCGCGCATTTTCATCAACGCCGGTTGGGCCGAAAAAGCCGCGGGCCGTGGCCTCGTGGCAGGCAAAGCCGATCAGCGCGCCGTCGCGCGTCGCGATAAAGCAGGTGGGCGGCTGGCGGGTCATGGCGACTGTTGCTTCGCTGG
Organism: Hyphomicrobiales bacterium; assembly: GCA_900465675.1. GTDB lineage: Bacteria > Pseudomonadota > Alphaproteobacteria > Rhizobiales > Rhizobiaceae > Rhizobium. The sequence continues at coordinate 473,790 of UBJR01000005.1, forward strand.
CCCAGCCCGCTCCAAATTTGTCCTCGATCCAGCCTGTGATCAGCTTGAGCTCGGGCGGCAAGGCGCGCCTGATTGTCACCTTGGCCTCCGTCATGGCGGTTTGTGACGTGTTGTCGGCAGGCAAGGCCGACAGGTTGACGAGATAATCCATTCTAGTTTGGCCTTACTGAGCTGTGTTGCCGGGCATTCGGACAAAGTGGTTCGCGCCCACCTGATCGATCGCTGCCGACGCTGGGCGGCTGAGGCTGCGGACCTTTTCCGCCTGTTCAAGAAAGCGCGCACTTCCGCCGGTCACGAACGGCCTGCCGCCATCGGGCACGGCAGAAAGCAGCAGCCGGGTGTAGGGATGATGCGGCTGGCCAAGCACAGCTGCCGTATCGCCCCATTCAACCATCTGCCCCGCAAACATCACGACGATTTCCTCGGCAACGCTGGCCGCGGTGGCGATATCATGGGTGATGTAAAGCAGGGCCAGATCATTTTGCTTTTTGACGCGCGCCAGGAGGTCGAGAATGTCCTTGCGAATAGAGACATCGAGCATCGACGTCGGTTCATCGGCAACGAGCACGCTCGGTTGAACGGCAAGCGCCCGGGCGATGTTGACGCGCTGGCGCTGACCGCCCGAAAGCTCGTGCGGAAACTTCCGGCGCGAGACTGCCGGGTCGAGCCCGACGCTTTCAAGCAGTGCCCCGATACGCTCGTCCAGCACCTGCTTTGAAAGACCGTGCTGGTGAAGTTCGAGCGGCCGCGACAGATGATGGTTCACGCTGAAGGCGGGATTCAGGGAGGAAAACGGATCCTGAAACACCATCTGGACATCCTTGCGGTAGCGCCGCTCCTCCTTCGGGGTACCGCGAAGCGTCAGATCCTGCCCCCGAAAGAGCAGCTTGCCGCCAGAGGGTCTGTCCAGGCGGGCGATGATCCGCGCGCAGGTGGTCTTGCCGCATCCGGATTCGCCGACAAGCGCCAGAGCCCGTCCCGGATAGAGGGAGAAACTGATGTCCCTCAAAGCCTGGATCGGGCCGAAATGCCTGTTGATGCTTTCAAGCCGGATATGCGGCAAAGCTGCGGTGGATATGCTCGGCTCGGCTCTCATGCTGTAACTCCGGAAGACAGGTCATGGACGGGAAGCTGCGGGATCGCGTTCCATAGCTTGCGCGTGTATTCGTGCTTCGGCGCCGTGCTGACCTGATGGACATCGCCGACCTCGACCAGCTCGCCTTTCAGCATCACTCCGATGCGCTGACACAGCTGCGCCATCAAATGCAGGTCGTGCGTGATGAACAGCACCGAGAAACCATGAGTTCTCTGCAGATCGACGACCTGCTCGAGGATCTCGCGCTGGACGACGACATCGAGCGCTGTCGTCGGCTCATCCATAATGATCAGTTCGGGCTGGAGGGCCAGACATATGGCGATGACGATGCGCTGACGCATGCCGCCTGAAAACTGATGCGGATAGTCGGCAATGCGATGGGGCGGTATGCCCACCAGCCGGAACATCTCCTCGCCGCGTGCCCTCGACTGGTCGCGCGAACATCCGGTATGCCTGAAGAGCACGTCATGAAACTGCGCTTCGACCCGCATCAGGGGGTTAAGCGAGTTCATCGCACTCTGGAACACCATACCGACGCGCTTCCAGCGGATCTTCTGGAGCTCGCGCTCGCTCAGGCGCAACAGATCTTCTCCACCCAGCCTGATGCTGCCGCTTGTGATCCACGCAGGCGCCTTGGAGAGCCGGGTGATCGCATAGGCAATCGTGCTCTTGCCGCACCCGGACTCGCCAGCAAGCCCAAAGATCTCTCCCTTGCCGATGTTGAAAGAGACGTCGTTGACGGCGCGGAACTCGCCTTTGTCGACCAGATAGTCGATGTTGAGATGCTCGATTTCCAGCAGATTGTCGCTCATCGGCGTGCCTCCAGTTCGCGATTGCGGGCACGATTGAGGCGGAACCACCGAGCAAGGGCGGGGCCTGAGCGCAGTTGCGGATTCGCGATCTCATCGAATGTGAAGTTGAGAAGCGCCAGTCCGAGACCGGTCAGCGCAATCCCGGCCGCCGGAACGCCGACGTCCCACCACGCACCCACCATGATCGCCGACGCGTTCTGCGCGTTGTAGAGCATCGTGCCCCAGGAGACCTTCAGGGGATCGCCGAAACCCAGATATTCCAGCGTCGTCTGTGCGACGACAGCATAGATGATGCTCCCGACCAGATTGATACCGATGAGGGGCGCCAGATTGGGCAGGATCTCGACGAAGATGATCCGCCATGCCGGCTCGCCGATCATTTTCGACGCTGTCACGAAATCACGGTTTCTGATCGACATGGTCTGCGACCGCGTCATTCTTGCACCCCATGGCCACGATGTCAGAGCGATGATCATCATGATCGTCATCGGACCGACCGTTCCCGCGAATGAGGCAAGCAGGATCAGCAACGGCATGTTCGGGACGACGAGAACGGCATTGGTTGCAAGATCGAGGGCGGCGTCGGTTTTTCCGCCGGCATATCCGGCAACAAGACCGATACCGGTGCCGATGACGGTGATCGCGATGCCGGTGGCAAACCCGACCGAAAGCGAGCTTCGCGCACCCCAGACAAACTGGCGATAGACATCGCGCCCCATCTTCGTGGTGCCAAGAACGTGTTCCATCGACGGGGGCTGATGGGAGCGGCCGACACGCGCGCCGGGTTCGCCCGGCGCAATAAGCGGAGCAAGCAGCGCGATCGCCCAGATGGCCGCGACGATAATCAATCCGGCAACGGCCTTGCGCTGGCGAAGGATGGCCCCAAGGGTGAAGCTCATTAGTTTGCCTCCCGCAGTCGTGGGTCGATCGATCCATAGAGAATGTCGACGAGAAAATTGGCGCCGAGAGTGGCAAGCGTCATCAGGAGCAGCTGGCCCTGAATGACCGGATAGTCACGCGCGATACTCGCGGTGTAGAGGGTCAATCCGAGCCCCGGGTAGTTGAAGACGATCTCAGTGACGATCGATCCACCGAAGACCGCGCCGATCATCAGTGCCAGATTGGTAAGAACGGGAAGCATCGCGTTGCGGGCGCCGTATCCGAACATCACGGCACGGTGGCTGAGGCCCTTGGCACGCCCCATCGTGACGTAGTCTTCGCCAAGCACCGAGATCATCGCCGAACGCATCGTCGTCTGAAATTCACCGATGAGAAACGGCGACAGCGTCAGTACCGGCAGAATGGCGTGAACGAGCACGCTGCCTGCAAAGGTGAAGTCGAAACCCGGATCCAGGTTCGGATCATAGGCATAGCCAACCGGAAACCAGCGAAGCGAAACACCAAAGATGAAAAGCGTGGTCAATGCGATGATGACGGGAGGGACGGAGATCATCACGACCGAAAGGGGCGAGACGATCGTGTCAAACCGGCCGCCGCGCCGCCATGCGGCGACAGCGCCGAGAACCACCCCCACACATAGCGAAAAGAGAATGGCGGTGACGACCAGAAAGATTGTCCAGATGGTGGCTCTGCCCAAAACCTGAACAACCGTTTGCGGATAGTATTTGACCGACACGCCAAGATCCAGCGTGGCCAACCCCTTCAGATAGTCGGCGAACTGGCTCATCATCGGGGCATCGACCGCGCCAAAGCGAGCCTTGATCGCTGCCACGGCTGCCGGCGTGGCGCGTGGCCCCAGCTGGGCCACCATGGCGTCGACGGGGCTCCCCGGCATAAGCCGGGGAAGGATGAAGTTCATCAACACGGCGAACGCCAGAGCGACCGCATAGACGCCGAGGCGCCGGCTCGAAATGCGCATATCCTCTATCCCTGGCCGGCTTATTGAACCGGCTTGAGACGCAGGAGATGCATCAGACGCATCCGGTTGTTGTCATGATCTTCCGGGTTCATGACCGGATCCTTGTCCGTCACCCAGCCGGTAAAGCGCTTGCTGGAGAACTGATACCAGGTGGGACCGTTGAACACAGGTACGACCGGGAAGTCATCGGCGACCAGAAGCTGGATGTCGTTGAAAATCTTCTTGTGGTCATCATCGGTCGTGGCCTTCAGATACTGACTGAAGAGCGCGTCCAGCTTCGGATTCGAATAGCGGGAAGGCGCGCCGGTGATGCGTCCGGCATAGGCTGTCGAGAGGCTTTGATAGTAGCCGCGGAACGGCGTCGCCCCGTCGGCACGCGAGTTCATGACCACCTCGAAACTTCCGTCAAGGATCTGCTTGCGCCACTGCTCGTATTCGGGCGTGGCGACGGACGCATTGATGCCGATGGCGCGAAGTCCCTCGACGGCGATCTGGACCGCGTCAATCCAATCGGTCCAGCCGTTTGGAACGATGACCGGAAACGCGATCGCCTTGCCTGTTGGCGTCGTCCGGAAGCCATCGGCGCCCTTCTTGAAGCCCGCGTCATCAAGGACCTTGTTGGCCTTCTCCGTGTCGAAGCCCATGAAGGCGTCCTTATCGCCTTCCGCGGCCTTGTTGCGCCAGCTTTCGAAGCGCGGCGGCAGGCCGCTGGCATGAAGGTTTACCACCGGATAGCCGAACCCGGCGATATCCACCATCGACGGCCGATCCATGGCGAGGCTGAATGCGTGACGGAAATTGATGTCCTTGTAAGCCTCGAGATTGCCCTCGTTGGCGCTCTTGAAGTTCATCTGGAAGGCGACCGTCTCGGCCGGCGGCTGCCAATAGCCGTTATGATCCGGATCGAGTGCTACGAAGGTTTTCTTGATTTCCGGAATGAACGATCCAATCCAGTCCATATTGCCTTCCGGCAGGATCGCCAGCATCTGATCGTTGCCGGAGATCTGCGGTAGCCGGATGCAATCCACATGAAGGGACGCCGCATCCCAGTAATTCGGATTGCGGCATTGCTCGTAAACCTGCGGCGTGAACCGGCGCAGCTCGGTGAGAGGCCCGGATCCGATCGGCTTTTCATTCTTGAATGCGACCGGGTCGGAAACATCCTTCCAGACATGCTCAGGAACGACGGCCAGATCTGCCAGCGACTCAGGGAAATCGGAGTTGACGTCCTTCAGATTGATGCGGACTTCGGTCGGTGATGGCGCCTCAACGGATGCGACAGTCTCGCCGACACCGACCGTATCGAGAGCCGCGTTCTTCAGCATCAGATCGATCGTATACTTGACATCAGACGAGGTCAGCGGCTGACCGTCCGACCATTTCAGCCCAGGACGCAGTTCATAGGTGATAGACTTGAGGTCATCTGAGAATTTGAAGCTCGTCGCCAGCCGCCATACCGGCTTGCCACCGTCCTCGGCGTTGAAAATGACAAGTGGCTCATAGATGAAATCCATCGTGCTCTGCCGGCGCCCGGCGAGGTCGAACGGATTGAAATTCTGCACCCAGCTCGTCTGCTCTTCAATGTGCATTGTCAGGACCGCCTCGGCGCTGAATGCACTCGAGGCGCCGAACAAGGCGATATAGGCAGCCGTCGTCGCCCAGCCCGCCTTCGCGATAAAATTGCGATACCCAATTCCAGTGATGTTCATGAAGGTTCCCTCTTTTTTATTTGCACTCAATCAAATTGATTTAATAATGGATATCGATCTTGGCGATGCCGGTCAATCTGTGAAAATCAGAAATTTGGGTTTGAAAATGCGCCCGCCGGAAAGCCTTCATTTCTTTCACGAAACGGCATAGAGGCGGAGGTGTGGGCTGCCCGGACGCCGGCGTCGTCTGCGCACAGAATGTGGATCGCGAAGGCAATTTCCGCGTCATTGCCGATCGTCCATCAGAACCGAATAGTTCAAGGTCGCCAAGTTCCTTCACGGGCGACATCGCAGGCGTTTCGTCATAAAAGCGTAATGTGCCTTTGCGATGCCTCAGGTCTCCAAATGTGAATCACTTTCCAGGTTTCCATGACAATTCCCGACGTTGCCGACCGACTCCATCCCGCGGCATCCAGCCGTCTCAGGCTCTTGGCAGAAGCCGTTTTCAAGGCCGGCACGCTCGCCCGTTCCTCCCTGAAACGCCGCCGTGTCAACGAGATGCTGGCGAAGGCTCCCAGAGACTATCAGACGGAGATCGACGTCGCGGTTGAGCGGATCATTGTCGACGAGATGGTCAGGGCATTTCCGGATTACGCCATCCAGGGCGAAGAGGCCGTCGGCAATCGCGACGCCGGCCCGGATACGCCAGTGATCTACATCGATCCGATCGATGGCACGACGAATTATGCGTGGGGAATACCCCATTTCGGCATGACCATCTCGATTGCCGAACATGGCAAGGTCGTCGCCGGCGTCGTCTACGACGCGATGCTGGACGAGCTCTTCAGCGCCGAAGCCGGACAGGGTGCCTATCTCAACGGCGAGAAGATCAGCTGCATCAACAATGGCGATATCGAGAATGTCCTGATCGGAGCCGGCCTTCCCGTTCCCGGCCAGGTCAAGGCGGTCAGGAAGGAAACCTATCTCTCGGCATTGCAGCGGCTGATGGATGAGACGGCCGGCGTGAGGCGGCTCGGCTCGGCGGCGCTCTCGATCGCCTATGTGGCCTGCGGCCGCCTCGATGGCTTCTTCGAGGATGGCCTGTCGCTGCACGACTACGGCGCCTCGGCATTGCTTGTCGAAGAGGCAGGCGGCAATGTCTCCGCCTTCTCGGGTGGCCCGGTAACGGCGAATGGCGATATCCTTGCGGCCAACGCCGCGGTCCACGCCTGGCTGGTTGACGGCTTCCGCGAAGGCTAGTGGCCGGAGGTGATCAGCGTCTCAAGGCCAACCGGGTCATCGGTGGTGATCTGGTCGGCCTTCAGCGCCAACAGGCGGCGAACATCGGGCAAGACATCGGGGATGGCGCGATTGATCGTATAGGCGTCGATCGTCCGGCCTTCCTGATGAAATGCGCCGATCATGTCGAAACCCGCTGCATCGGCAAACAGCACCAGCTTGTGATGCAGATAGATCATCGTGGCCTTTGGCGAGGCCGCAAGCGCGCCAGCGACGAAGCCCGCGAAATCGCGGTTTTCCATCAGCCGCTCGATTGCGCCGTCATGGCATGGGTCGTAGCCGACAGGCATATCGGGGACAGCGCGCGACAGGCGCTCCACGGCCACGGCGTCGCCGCCTGACAGAATGACGGATTTAGCCACCGGCGCGATCGCCCTCGCAAAGGCAGCAACGTCGGCTTCGCTGATGCGGACAGAATATTCCTTCAGATCCAGTTGCAGGACCGCATCCGGATGGCAATCGATCTCCTGCAGCAGACGGCCGAGATCATCGATCAGCATGACCGGATGACCGGTCGGCTGGCCTTCGTGGTCGCGGAGATAGAGGCTGTGGAGATAGTCGGCCGAGGCATCGGCGACAGCGCCCTCGCCCGTCGTCGCCGGATGCAGCACGTCGTCGTGCAGGACAGCAAAGCCATCACCCGCGAAACAGACGAGATCGATCTCGACGCTTGCACCGAGCGCCATGCCCTCGGCAATCCGCTGGCGCGTAAAGGAAATGTCGCCGGCCTGCCGGTGGCCGCGATGCCATTTCAGCCAGGTGAGATGGCCATCCGTCTTGATTGCGACGCCCGTTGTATCAGACATGACCGAACACCTGCTTCTGTCCCTGATGGCCGGCTTGCGGCGATTGATAGACGAGGCCGTTATCGCGGAATGCGAAGTAGGCTGCAACCTTGGGCTCGACCAGACTGCCCTTCGCCCAGTTGGCATCCGGCGCGGTCATCGATTTCAGCCGGCTACCGTCGATGAGATCGATATCGACAAGCTTATGCGTCCCGAAATCGATGGTGCGGTGAACCGACGCTGCTTTCTTCTCTGAGAGAGAAAGCGAAAGCGCCTCGGGCCGGAAGGCGATCTCCACCTCGCCATCGCCGACCGGTACGGCGAGCGGAAAGGCCGGGTGCTCGCTGACGCCGTTCTTGACAGTCGTGCGGACGAAATTCATCGAGCCGATAAACCCGGCGACGAAGGCCGTCTGCGGCTCGCGATAGATGACGTCTGGCGGTGCGATCTGCTCGGTGCCGCCGTCTCGCATGACGACGATGCGGTCGGCAAGCGCTAGCGCCTCGTCCTGACCGTGGGTGACGAACAGCGTGGTGATGCCGAGACGCTGCTGGATGTCCTTGACCTCTTCACGCAGACGCTCGCGCAGATGCTGGTCGAGGCTGGCGAAGGGTTCGTCGAGCAGCAGGATCTTCGGCTCCAGCACCAGCGAACGGGCCAGCGCGACACGCTGCTGCTGGCCGCCGGAAAGCTGCGTGGTCTGGCGCTTGCCGTAGTTGGACAGGCCGACAAGCTGAAGGGCGCCTTCGACGCGGTCGCGGATCTCCGCCTTCTGCAGATGCCGCAGCTTCAGGCCGAAAGCGATGTTGTTGAAGACATCCATATGCGTCCACAAGGCGTGGCTCTGAAACACCATGCCGGTCGGCCGCTTCTCCGGCGGCAGGCCGGTCACGTCCTTGGCGTCGATCAGGATCGAACCGCCCGTCGGGCGCTCGAAGCCGCCGATCATGCGAAGCAGCGTCGACTTGCCGGAGCCGGAGGGGCCGAGAAGGCAGACCAGCTCGCCATCTTCGACATCGAGCGAGAAATCGCGTACGGCGAAGGACGTGCCGAAGCTCTTCGAAACGCCGTTGATCGTCAAACGAGCCATTGAAAGCCTCTCTTCGGGCGGAACCCGATCATATTATGCACCGAAGCCCCGGGCGAATGCACCCGTGCCGATGACGCGGCGGGCAAACATCAAGGCAATGAAGGACGGCACCCACAGCATCACAGAAAGCACAGCGCCGTACTGAACGACGATCTGGTTGTTGATGAAGGTGATCATCAGCACCGGCATGGTGCGGATTTCAGGCGCACCGATCAGCCAGGCGCCTTCGGTTTCGTAGAAGGTGCCGACGAAGGTCAAAAGCAGGGCGGCGGCGATCGTCGGCCCGGCCTGCGGCAGGGTGATCGACCAGAAGACGCGCAGTGGTGCCGCACCTGCGTCCCGCGCCGCCTCTTCCATGCGGCGATCGACATTCTGAAAGGCCGCGACCGGAATCCAGATCATCAGCATCAGTGTGCCGACGAGCTGGATCAGCACGACACCCCAGAAGGTGCTGATTAGCCCCAACTGCAGGAAGATGCCGGCGATCGCCACCAGCAGGCCAAATTTCGGAAAGGCATGCGATGCGAGCAAGGACAGGAAGAGGATGTTGCGGCCCGGAAATTTCATCCGCGCAAAGGCATAGGCCGCCGGAAGGCAGATGATCGCCGAAAGGATGGTGACGGTTGCCGTCAGCCGCAGGCTCAGCGTCAGCGCATCCCAGACATCCGCACGCGACAGCGTCTGATGCCAGAAGCGCAGGCCGAACTGCTGCGGAATGACGGAGGGATAGCGCCAGACCTCGGTAAAGGCCCAGGTGCCGACAACGACCAGCGGCAATGCGATGAACAGCGTCAGAAGGACTGCGAAGCAGATCCCGGTCCAATCGATCCTGGCGCGTGAAGCGGTGTTTTCAACCGGCGTCATCGGCGGCCCTCCCGGTTTCTGGCGATCGAGCGCACGTAGAAAATGCCGAAGACCAGGCAGAAGGCGAAGGAGATAACCGCCTGCGTCAACGCGTTCAGCGGATCGTTCATGTCGGAGAAGGTGCGCTGCATGAACGGCCCCATCATCTCGGGCGAAGCGGGACCGAGAACATAGGGCAGCGTGAAGGACGAGAAGATGCCGAGAACGGCGAAAGATGCGGTCACCAGGAGGGAGTTGCCCATGCGCGGCATGATGATCGAGATGAAGACGCGCAAGGGCTTGGCGCCGACATCACGCGCGGCCTCGATCGAGCTTTTCGAGATGCTGCTGAGCCCGGCCGTCAACATCAGCACGGTCAGCGGCAGGTTGTCCCAGACGAGGCCGATCACCGGCCCCCAGGGTGTCAGATAGGGCGATGGCAGCTTCGGCAGACCGACGGCGTTGAGCAGGATATCGACGGTACCATTCGGGCCGATGGTGCGGATCAGCGCGTAGGAAAGAATGATCGACGGCACGAACATCGGGAAGATTGCAAGCCCCTGCACATAGCCGGCAAGGCGGCCCTGGGAGAAGCGAAGATAAAGCGCAATCGGCAATCCGATGACGACAAGCAGCACGCCGCAGACAAAGGTCGTCCAGAGCGTTACCCAGAGATTGGCAAGGCTGTAGCTGTCGGTGAAGAAGAACTGGTAGGAAGCCAGCGAGAACTGCGAAGTTCCATCCGCCCGGCGCACGAAGATCGTACCCATGACGGCCGAGATGATCGGATAGACGATAAGCCAGCCGAGCAGGAGAATCGGCAGGGCGACCAGAAGCAGCCCCGCCGAGGCACTCTTGGCCGGCGCGCCATCACGCGCCGGCGATTGAACGGGTATCCGTCTGCGCATCAGGTACGGCTGATGTTCGGCGCTACGTTACGGTACCAGCCGTCGTTGATGTTGGTTTCCCAATCGCCACTCGGGAAGGTCGGAATGGTCTTCGGAATGACGTCGGCATACTTCTTGCGAAGGTCGTCCGAAATGTGGTCCCAGGAGACGCCCGGGAAGCCGCCGATCTCAGTGATGATGGATTCCTGGATTTCCTTGCTGAGCAGGAACGAGGCGAGCTTGAGAGCGGCATCCTTATGGGCGCCGTTCGAGAGGACAGTCATGCGCGAGAAACCACCGCAGAGCGCGAGATCGCTTAGCTGGACGAGGCCGGTCGTCTCGGGCAGCACGCCCTGCGAGATTGCCTGCAGAATCTGATCCGACCAGACAGGCGTCATGGTGACGACGCCCTGTGCGAGCAGCTGGATCGACTGCGTGTTGCCGGCGGTGTAGGCGCCCTTTTCGTAGAGCGAGGGAGCGAGATCAGTGAGAAGCTTCCAGGCCGGAGTCAGCGTCTGGTTGGCGTAGTCTGCGGTGAAGTTGTCGACGGTGAACTTGCTGGGGTCGCGGCCATTGGCTTCATGAATGGCGCGGCGGACGAAGTTACCGCCAGAACCGCCCTTGTCGGGACGGTTGTAGATGAACTGGCCGGGGTTGGCCTTGATCCAGGCCGTCAGCTGTTCCCAGGTCTTCGGCGCGTTCTTCGGGTCGAGCTTGGTGGTGTCATAGGCCAGCAGAACCTGCGAGCCGCGATAGGGAAGCGAGTATTCGCTATCGACGCTCAGCGGGTTGACGTGGTCGAAGCCTTCGATGTTCTCGGCCGAGAACTTCACCCAGAGACCGGCGTCGATGCCGCCTGCCGGAAGGCGTGGGTCGAAATGTTCGAAAATGTCTGCCTGCGGATCGGTCTTGGTCTTCAGCGCGGCGAGACCGCGATCGGCGATAGCGCGCAGACCGGTGTTGTCGCCGGCGTCGGTGACCTTGATGGCCAGCTCCGGATGGGCCTTCGAAAACGCCGGAACGACGATGTTGCTCCAGAAATCGATAATGTTGGCGTCAGAGCCACTGTAGAGATCAATCGTCTCTCCAGCTGCAAACGCAAAGCGCGGCATCGCCAGAAGGCCCACCACCGCCGACGAAGTGACTAGAAATTCGCGTCTGTTCATGACCTTCTCCTCTTCCTGGGCCTCATTCCAAGAGGCCTTCGAAAGCCTAGCTATCCGTGGTGGATGACACCCCAATGACAAAAACCCACTTTTTGCACGCCTGTGCATCAATTGGCTTGAGGGATTTGGATTGCGGCTCAGTTACCGATAATATCGCGACATCACCATCATGACCGGCAAACCAGGCGTCGCCGCGCTATCCCAATTCACCCGCAAGATTTCATTCGTCCGGTTACATTGTTGTACGACAAATTATATGCCAGTATGTGATGGCGAGGTAACGCAGGAAGGCGCGAAGCCCCGCATCACATCAGACGATCGAGCGAAGAAGTGTCAGGAAAATAAATGCCAAAACTGGAGAAGAGAAGCGTCAACGCGAATGGGCCTGAGGTTACCGTCATGGGCCTGGGCGGAACCGGCCTAGGCAACATGTACCGCGCGACTGACCCGAAAGTGGCGCATGACACCGTTCACGCTGCTTTCGAGAAGGGCTTGCGCTATTTCGATACGGCGCCGGTCTATGGCTTTGGCCTGGCGGAGACCCGGCTTGGCGAAGCGATCCGCACGCTGCTGCGGAGCGAAATCGTCATCTCGTCCAAAGTCGGCTACGATCTGGTGCCGATCCCCGACAGCGAGGTCAAACCTGTTCTCTGGGACGAGGCGCCGCCTTTTCGCGCCGATTTCGACTATTCACGCGATGCCGTCTTCCGGTCGATCGAGGGCTCACTGAAGCGCCTCGGCACTGATTATATCGACATGCTGGCGATCCACGATCCGGACGAGGCGATCCACTTCGCCAAGGGTGAGGATCCGCGCGCCCGCAGCCGCTTCAGGGAAGCGATGGACGGCGCCTATCCGGCACTCGACGAGCTCAGATCGCAGGGTGTCATCAAGGCGATCGGCGTCGGCATCAACCAGTGGCAGATGCTGTCCGATTTCGTCGAGGCGGGTCAGTTCGACTACTTCCTGCTGGCCGGCCGCTACACGCTTCTGGAACAGGAGCCGCTTGCCACACTGTTTCCCGCCTGCGAGCGCAAGGGCACGAAGCTCGTCATCGGCGGCCCCTACAATTCGGGAATTCTGGCAACCGGCGCCGTCAACGGCGCGACCTTCAATACGCGCAATGCGCCGCAGGAGGTGCTGGATCGCGTTGCCCGGCTGAGCTCCGTCTGCGAAAGCCACAAAGTGCCGCTGGCCGCTGCCGCTCTCCAGTTTCCGCTGGCCCACAAGCTTGTCGTCAGCGTCATACCCGGCGCCCGTTCGGTCGCAGAACTCGAACAGAATCTCGACTATCTCGCGTGGCCGATCCCGGCGGGCCTATGGTCGGATTTGCGCGATCAGGGGCTGATCGATCCGGCAGCGCCGCTACCCGGCGACACGCAGTGACATGATGCCTCCGCGGCCGGCGATTGCACCCATCGGCGAATTGGAGACGATCCTGTCGTCGACGAAAGCCGACCTGACGGCGGCTGCTGGCTTTCCCGAACTAGAGATATCCGGCCGCCGGATCAGGCTGTTCTTCGTGCGCGAGGCGCAGGCGGCGATCACCGACTGGCCGGCGCTCAAGGCGAAAGCGCGGCGCGTTGCCACCGCGCTTGCGCGGGTGGATGCGACGCCCGTTCTGGTCACCACGCTTGCCGCATCTCCGCTTGCCGCGGTATTACAGGATGCGGGATGGGCCATCCTGCGTGAAGGCAGCAACGAGATTGTACCGGGCGGCCCTCCAGCGGACATGGCAGACCGGAAAATTCAGGGTTTCGGAAGCCGGAAGCTCACCCTTCTCTGCGCCCTTTGGCATCTGCGAAACGAAAGCTTCGAAGCGTCGCAACTCGGCGCTGCCGCCGGCGTTTCGGCGACCGCGGCGCGCAGCGCCATTTCCGATGCCGTGCAGCTGGGCTGGCTCGTTCCGCAGGCCCGTGGCCGCAGCCACCGCTACGCCGTCGCTAATTCGCAGGCGATCATCGATACGGTGAAAACAACGGCGGCGGCGGCAAGCCCGCGCTGGCAGCACTACGCCGTTCCCGCCGATGCCCTCACATCTCTGCCGCAGCGGCTCGATGGATTCTGCCGGACGCATGATATCGGCTATGCGATTACCGGGCGCTACGCTGCGAGCTACTATCTCGGCAGGCGCGGCGATGTGCCGGAGTTGCAGATCAGGCTTTCGCCCTCGGTCGACATCGCCGACCTGCTCGCCCATCTCAGGGCCGCGCCGGTCAAAGCGCCCGGCAATCTCGCGATCGTGATTTCGGCGGATGCCGCCAGCTGGCTCCACGCCAGGCGCGCCCACGGGCTCGATCTTGCCAATCCACTGATCGTCCTCTGTGATCTCTTGAGCCTTGGAAGCCCTGCTGCCGAAGCGATCGAGGCCTGGCTCAGAGGCAGCGAATGCGCTTCAGACGGGGGCTAGTGCCACCCATTGGTACTATATACACAAGCGCGTAGCGGCGAATGGTCCATCCCCAGAAGTAGCGATTGAATTTTTCACTCTGCTCATACACTATCTATTCGCGCCCCCCCTATTGATCGGTCCTCCGCAAGGACGCCAATCGACCCTCGCGGTAAACGGAAAAAAGAAATGAACGCCAAGGCCCCGAATGCAATCGACGTCTATGTCGGCTCCCGAGTAAGAATGCGCCGGCTCCTTCTCGGCCTTAGCCAGGAAAGGTTGGCCGATCAGATCGGCGTGACGTTCCAGCAGGTCCAGAAGTATGAAAAAGGCATGAACCGCATCGGCGCCAGCCGCCTGCAGAAGATCGCCGAAGTGCTGTCTGCACAGCCGAGCTATTTCTTCCAGCAGGACGACAACCAGCCGCTGACGCTCGAGGGCCTGGAGATGCCGCAGAAGGCTGATCCGGTTTCAGAATTCCTCCGCTCCAAAGAGGGCCTCGCTCTCAACCGCGCCTTTCTGAAGATCAACGATCCGCAGATCCGCGAAAAGATCGTTTCACTCGTCAAGGCGATGGCACAGGCCGAAGGCCACCGCGAGGTTGCCGCCGACACGGTCGCTTCGGATTCCAGCGTCCCGCTGAACGGCTGACCGCTGATCCAGCAAAACGATGACATCGAGGCGCGGCCATCCGGACCGCGCCTTTTGATTTCCGCAGCCTATGACCCGCATGGTTGCATCCGGATTCCAGGTTGAATTCCGAAGCGCATTCCGACGCCTAGACGTGTGTCACGCTTGTGTCACGCGCGTCCTGCGGGAAGTTCAACTAGCCTCGTCATGTGGCCGTTTGCAGCGGCAACGATCTCATGGGGTGTATCAATGGAAGATGCGGTCATCGACATCAGGAACGCGAAGGGCGAAGAGCAGCTGAAGGAGCTGGCCTCCCTTGCAAGACTGATTGCCTTCGCGCGTGAGAATGCCAGGGAGCTCAATGCAGAATTCCCGGCCCATTGCCTGGATATGGCGCTGAATGCCCTGCTTCAGGATCTGCAGGGCAGCGCAGCGCCCGCGATCGCCGAGGAAGGGCAGCGGCTCGAAGCGGCTTTCGCGGTTCGCCACTGACTGAGCCATTTTCTTGCTCCGGAAAAGCCGGGGCAAGATGATAGCTCGCATGCTTGCTTCAACTGCTTAAACGTTACAGCAAACTGCGCGCAGCCTGCCGGTAGCCATGTTCGCGGTGATAATCGCGATAGTCCGATTTGCCTTCAGCCGATGATGCTCGAGAACTCCACCGGCTGAGGCCACACATGCTTTCATGAGCCGTCAGGCTTTGCCGCCGCGCACCGCGTCGGCGATCGTGACCTTCTTCGGAATGAGCTTGAGCTCGTAGAAGGTGTCGGCGATCGCCTGCTGCTGAGCGACGACAGAAGCATCCAGGCTCTTCACGCCATAGGACTGACGTTCCAGCGCGCGGACGAGGACCGGTTCCGGAATACCCACGGACGGCGACAGTTCGGCAGCTGCTGCCGCAACGCCGGATTTGGTCCAGTCGTCGATTTCGGAAATCGCTTCGATGACCACATCGATAGCCACGCTGTGGCCATCGACCAGAGTTTTGGTCCCGAGATAGAACTGATGGTTCGGGACGATACCCTCGCCGTTTCTGAGCTCGCGCGCTTCGATCGCGATCTCTGCCGCCGCCTGGAAGGGATCCCAGATAACCCAGGCATCGACGGCGCCCTTTTCGAAAGCGGCGCGGCCATCGGCCGGAGCGAGGAAGGACGGCTCGACGTCGGCATAGGTCAGGCCCGCTTCTTCGAGCGCCTTAACGAGCAGATAGTGAACATTCGAGCCCTTGTTGAAGGCGACCTTCTTGCCCTTCAGATCGGCAACCGACTTGATCGGGCTATCCTTGGGAACGAGGATCGCTTCGCCGCGCGGGGCCGGCGGCTCGTGTGCGATATAGACGAGCGGCGCATTGGCCGCCTGTGCGAAGATCGGCGGCGTCTCGCCGGTCGAGCCGAAATCGACGGCTCCGGCGTTCAGCGCCTCGAGAAGCTGCGGGCCACCTGGGAATTCAGTCCATTCGACCGAATAGCCGATCGTCTCGAACTTCTTCTCCAGGATACCCTTGCCCTTGAGCAGCACCAGGGTGCCGTATTTCTGGTAGCCGATGCGAACGACCTTGTCGGCTGCAATAGCGGTCCGAACCCCGACCAGGGGAGCGGCGATTGCGCCGGCCATGGCCACGGTAAATGCGCGTCTCGAGATTTTCATAGTGAGCCCCTCCGTTGAATTGGTTGGGCCAAAATTAAATTATGTCTACAGCTTTACTAGACTAATCGTGCTGTTTTCGGAGCAGTCCAAGGATTCCATTTTTGATTTTTGCGTCATTCGCAAAATGGGTGCTCGAAAGAGCGTTCAACCGCCTGGAATCCAAGTGATACGGGCGCATTTTCATCGCCAGACGGCGACCCGCGCAGCGTCTATTGCGCACGAAGATAGTGGCGCGGCGGGCCAACGGTTCCCCGTTCGATCAGCCGGACCGACATGCCGACGCGGCGCACCCGCGCCTCGGCATTCAGCGCTCTCTCCTTCAGCATATCCCAGCCGACGCGGCCGAGCTCTTCGCGCTCGATGCGAAGCGTCGTCAGTGCCGGGGTGCTGTGCTGCGCGATCGAGATATCGTCCATGCCGATCACCGAATAATCACGCGGGAGGATGTTGCCGCGGGCGCGCAAGGCATCGATGACGCCGAGCGCCATGATGTCGTTGCTGCAGACGAATGCCGTCGCCTTGGCGAACCGGCCCTTCTGCATCGCGTCTATCAGGGCATTCGAGAGATCAGGCTCGAGGATCCCCGCAGCCGTCAGGTCAAACAGGTGCCTGTCGGGGTCAATGGCAATTCCGGCCTCCTGCATGGCATCGCGAAAGCCATCGAAGCGTTCCTTGAGCGACGTCCGGAACAGCCGGCTTACATGCACGATTTCAGTATGGCCTTCCGACAGCAGCCTTGTGGTCGCCAGCCAGCCGGCGGATCTGTTGTCGGGCAGCACGCAGGAAAGCCGCATCGTCCGGTCGATGCCGTTGACGATCACCGCCGGCGCATGACTTCTGGCCACCTGCTCGATCAGGACAGGATGGTCGAGACCGACGAGAAGCAGACAGGCGCCGTCTGCACCGAGCAGATTTTCGACGTTGACGCTGCCGGTTTCGATATCCGGCGTGAGCAGATGGACCTTGGCATCGACGCCGCCCTCCCTTGCGGCATCGAGCGCACCCTGAATGACGCCCTCATAGAATTTCGAATTCAGATAAAGTGCCGCTGTGGTCACAACCGCCAGACCGGATGGAAAGGCTTCCGTTAACTCCGTCGTCTTGTGGCGATAATCGAGACGCGCAGCCGCCTCCAGGATCCGCTCCCGGCTCTCGATCCCGACCCCTGACCGGTTGTTCAGCGCCTTCGACACCGAGGCAATTGAAACGCCTGCGGCTTCGGCAATATCAGAGATACGTGATCTGCGTGTCATCCAGGGATTCTCCTCGGACCTTGATTAGCACGGCCGGTTGAACCTCGCCACTGTTCGAGAAATTTTCTCCATCAACGAAATTTTTCTTTCCCTATCTATTTTTTCGTTTATCGTTGCACAGTCGCCGCATCAAGCGGGCGGCATTGACCTGGGAGGGGAAGATGCTGAGACGTCGAGAATTCATCGCAAGTGCAATTGCCGCCGCCTTGATCGACATTCCCGCGGCACTCGCCGCGGACGAATCGCTGAGAGTGTTCTGGTGGGGCAACCCGGACCGGGCAAAACGGACTGGCGAGGTCATCAAGCAGTTCGAAGCCGCCGCGCCTGGCGCAAAATTTACCGGGCAGGTCGCCACATCCGACTATTGGGTGAAACTGAGCACCATGGTCGCGGGCCGCAATGTGCCCGATGTCTTCGCACTCGAGCCAGTCACCTTTGCCGACTATTCCCGCCGCGGCGCGACGCTGGATCTCACGCCGTTTCGCGACAGCATCATCAAATCGACGGATTTCGCCTCCGGCGCACTGGATCTCGGCACGGTCGATGGAAAATTGACCGGCATTCCGACATCGCTCAACGCCGCGGCCCTGATCGTCGACAAGGCAGCGCTGGAGAAAGCCGGAGTTCCGGTGCCGGCGGCGTCCACGACCTGGGAGCAGTTCAAGACGATCTGCACCGACTTCAAGAAGGCCGCTGGTTCCGCAAGCCTCTTTGCCGTCGGCAACGGCGCGAGATACAGCTTCGTCTTCGAAGTCTGGCTGCGCCAGCGCGGCAAGACACTGTTCACGCAGGACGGACAGCTGGGCTTCCAGGAAGCCGACGCGATCGAGTGGTTCGATTACTGGGATCAGCTGGCGAAGGCTGGCGGTTGCGTGACCGCCGATATTCAGGCCCTCGACAAGGGCAATATCGAAACCAACCCGATCGCCAGCGGCAATGCCGTGATGGCATTTGCCTATTCCAATCAGCTTGCCGGTTACGGTGCATTGGCAAAATCGGAAATGTCGATCGGCTCGCTGCCGGTGCAGGAGGCGTCCGGTCCCTCGGGGTTGTTTTACCGGCCCTCGACGCTATGGTCGATATCGCCCTGGTCGAAGTCGCCGGAGACGGCTGCGAAGTTCATCAACTTCTTCGTCAACGACACCAATGCCGGGCATGCTCTTGGAACCGAACGCGGCGTTCCCGTGAATGCGAAGATCCAGGGCGACGTCGCTGCCACCGGCGACAAGGTTTCGAAGCAGACGATCGATTACATCGTCTCGTTGAAGGATAGGGTCGGCCCCTATCCGCCTGCAATCCCGATCGGCGCTGCCGAGTTCTCGCAGCAGGTTTTGACTGCGACTGCCGACAGCGTCGCCTTCGAGCAGATAACGCCATCCGACGCGGGCAAGCAACTCATGTCGGAAGGCAAGCGCATATTCGGCGGATGAGCAGCACCGGGGAAGCATGATGGATCAGCGCAATAGTCCGCAGCAGCCGTTGGACGAGCACAAGGAAGCGCGCAGACTGCAGTTCCTGCCGTGGGAGCGTGCCGCTGCCGACCTCGACCATCCTGACCATATCGAACGAAAGACTGCGCTGCAGGAGTCCTGCGGCGCGGAATTTTCCGATACGTCCTACATCGCCGAGCACGCGGCGGTCTTCACTGAAAGCCTGAAGATGGGCGAGCGGTCATGGATCGCGGGTCATGCGCTGGTCCGCGGTGCAGTCGTGCTTGGCGATGACTGCACCATCAACCCCTTCGCCTGCGTCTCCGGAAAGGTGACCTGTGGCAATGGCGTGCGGATCGCATCGCATGCGTCGATCGTCGGCTTTAATCACGGTTTCGACGATCCCGGCGTGCCGATCCACCGGCAGAAGGTGACCACGACTGGCATCACCATCGGAGACGACGTCTGGATCGGCGCCAATGCCGTCGTGCTTGACGGCGCCGTCATCGGCAGCGGGGCGGTCATTGCGGCGGGTGCTGTCGTTTCCGGCGAAATTCCGCCGATGGCGATCGCCGGCGGCGTACCGGCGCGAGTCATCCGCATGAGAGGCCAGCCGCCCCGGTCATCCCGGCCCGGTAGCATCGAGGGCAATCTTCAGGCGCTTGGACAGAAGGCGCGGGATCAGTGGCCGGAGATCCTTCAGCGCTGGAAAACTGCCGATGCCTATCTGTCACTTGAAGCTGATGGCGTCGCCCGCCCGGCTACCCGCCATCTCTGCGATGCCATCGAGATTGCTGCAGGCTTCGGCGAACTGCCGCCCGGACTGAATGTGGCTGAGACCATCGAGCGGCTCCGGAGCCTTCAGGACCGTGAGACCGGTCTTTTCCCCGAAGCTGGAACGCAATCCGCCGGCACCGAGCTCCGGCAGGACCCGAAAGCGCTCTATAATGTGCTCTCTGCCGGCTACGCACTCGAAGTCCTGGGCTCCCATCCGCAGCAGGCAATCCAGGCCGTGCAGATCGATCTCGCCGAACTAGATCGCTGGCTCCTGGGATTGCCCTGGACAACCGCAGCCTGGAGCGCGGGCAGCGTCATCGATGCGATCGGCACCGCCATGTATTTCAACGCGAGATATTTCAACGTGGACCAGCCACGCCAGGCGCTGTTCGAATGGCTGACGCGGCATGTCAACGTGGCGACAGGTGTATGGGGCGAACCGACGGCGGCGGAAGGCTGGCTGCAGCCTGTCAACGGCTTCTACCGCCTGACGCGTGGAACCTATGCACAATTCGGCGTGCCCCTACCGAAGCCGCATGAAGCGTTTGAAACGGTGCTGCTGAACTACCGGAACCATCAGGGCTTCACCGGCTCCAAATACACCGCGTGCAATCTTCTCGATACGATCCATCCTCTCCTGCTCATCGCGCGCCAGAGTGACTACCGGCGTGGCGACGCCGAAGACATCGCCAGGAAGATCATCGCCAGAGCGGTGGACCGCTGGCAGGACGGCGAAGGTTTCGCCTTTGCCGATGGCAGCCCGGCCAGCCTGAAGGGAACCGAAATGTGGCTGTCGGTCGTTCATCTGGCAGCCCGGTATCTTGGCCTGGCGAACGCATTCTCCTTTTTGCCAAAGGGCGTGCATCGCACGGCCGCCGTCGGTCTCGGTTTATAGCGAGAACTCCGACCGCGCCCGCAGAACGGAAAAGGCCGCAACGAAATCCATCGCTGCGGCCCTTCCGTCACTCTCGCTGCCGCCGCAGCCGAGCGTTAGAACTCTTTCCAGTCGTTGCTGGCCGAATGCGTCGTCCCGCCCGATCCGCCGAAGGCAACGGCGAGCTTTGTCGAGAGCGTGCGTGCCGGCGAGGCGACCGCGTGAAGCCTGCTGCCGTTTGCCGTTCTATGGGTATTGCCCGAGACGTCGTAAGGCCGGTTTCCGTTAGCGCCGTCGTCCAGCTTGAACTGCGCAAGACGTTCCGCCAGCGCCGCGACTTCGGTCGCCAGTGTGTGGCAGGCGGCATTGGATTCTTCGACCATGGCGGCATTCTTTTGCGTTGCCTGGTCCATCTGGTTCACCGCGGTATTGATCTCCTGAAGGCCCGTCGACTGCTCCCTCGCGGACTTGACGATCGCGTCGACATTCTGGTCGATCTGCTGCACCTGACCGACGATGGCCGATAGCGCGTTGCCGGTCTCGGTGACCAAATCAACGCCAGTCTTGACCTGCGATCCCGAGGAGACGATCAGCGTCTTGATTTCTTTGGCGGCACCAGCCGAGCGCTGGGCAAGCTCGCGAACCTCCTGCGCGACGACCGCGAAGCCCTTGCCGGCCTCCCCTGCCCTCGCCGCTTCGACGCCGGCGTTGAGAGCCAGCAGATTGGTCTGGAAGGCGATGTCGTCGATGACGCCGATGATATTGGAGATCGACCGCGACGATTGCTCGATCGCATGCATGGCATCGACAGCGCGCCGGACGATCTCGCCCGAGCGCTCGGCATCGCCCTTGGTGCGAGCGACCATCGATCCGGCCTCCTCGGCACGGACGGTCGAATCCTTGACGGAAGTGGTGATCTGTTCGAGCGCTGCTGCGGTTTCCTCGACGGACGCTGCCTGCTGCTCCGTGCGCCGCGCCAGATCATCGGCGGCGGAGCGAACCTCGCCGGCGCCGCTCTGGATCACATTGGCATTCTGCGAGAAGGAGACCATCGCCGAGCGAAGCTTGACGATCGAGTCGTTGAAATTGACGCGGGTCTCATCGAGAGCAGCGGTGAAGGGCTGCTCGAGCACCGTCGTCATGTCGCCTTCTGCAAGCCTGGAAAGTCCGCGCGCCAGCTCGCCGACGGCGAATTTGACGTCGGCTTCCTGCGCCGTGTTCAGCCGTGCGCGCTCTGCCCGCTCCTTCTCCTGCTGCGCATGCGTGGCAGCAGCCTGATTTTCAAGATCGGACTTCTGTCGATTGCTCTCCAGCAGCCGGCTCAGCGAGCGGGAGAGATCGCCGATCTCATCCTTCGAACCGGCGTCCTTGATCTGCACGTCGAGCTTGCCGGCGGCGATCTCGGCCGTCTCGGAAATCACATTGGAGATCCGGCCGATAAAACGGCGTGCGATCAGCCAGCCGGCGAGGCCGAGCATCAAGGCGGCAACGCCGGTCGAGATCAGCGCATCGCGGATCATTGCATTCAGCTCGGCAAAAAGCGTTGCCTTCGGTACGGATATCACCGCATACCAGTCCGGCCCCTCGCCGAGCTTGACGGGAACGGCGACCGCCAGAGAAGCAGTGCCATCGCTCGCCATCAGCTGCTGCTCGGCACCGAGTTTGGCAATCAGGCCGTCCCATCCCGCCGTCTCATCGCCTGCCTGGCTGAGGCTCTTTCCGATCAATGCAATATTCGGATGGCTGACAATCTTACCGCCGCCGCTGACGAGCCCGATAAAGCCTGTCCCCATTGGCTGGATCTGTGACAGCGCCTTGCTGGTATCCTGAAGCGAAAGATCGAGCCCTGCGACGCCCGCCGGCTTTCCGTCGATGATGATCGGTTTGGTGACCGAGGTCATCAGCACTTCCTTGCCATCGATCGTGTAGGGATAGGGCTCGACGACGGTCGTCTTGCGCGTCGTGAATGGAACCTGATAATAATCGCCCGGACCCGGCGTCGCATAGTCGGTCAATGCGGTATGGGTGATCTGCGTGCCGCTGCGAACCCAGTAGGGCACATAGCGGCCGGTCTGGTCATAACCTTCCTTGTTGGCGAAATCCTTGTCCTTGCCGTCGAAGGCATCCGGCTCCCAGCCGGTCCAGGTCGCCAGGATTGCCGGATTGGCCTGCAGCATGTTCAAGAGAATCTTGTCGGCCTTGGTGCGATCGGCATCGCCGGTCTGCTTCAAAGTCTGCAAAACGGCATCCAGGCTATCGACGATATGGACGGTACCGCCAATATCGCGCTCGACAGCAATCGCCTCGGACCGGGCGATCTGGCGCATCTGATCCATGCTTTCTGTGCGTATTTCCGTGTAGGATCTGAAGAAAAGGACGCCGGATGCGGCAATAACGGCAACGACGCCGCAAGCGCCAATCGAGAATAGATTACGACCTGTCGTTGTTTTGAAGAGCATATTAATAACTCGTTCCCGTCATGATTGTTTTACGTTGAACCCGCCGCCGATATTCTTGGCTTTAGACTTACAATTTTAGCTATTCATGATTAAGGAATGTTTGATTGACAGATATCTTGGAAAGCAATCAGACGGGCGTCACGAGGCGCCTTTGGCGTCAAAATTGCTTTTGCGATGCCGATCGCAAAACGATTGCTGGACCAAACGCCGTTCTTCTGCGAAAGAACTACACCCTGTAAAAAGGCGTAAACCGTTGATAAGCCGGCGCGCGAGCGATAGGCTCCGGCGGCGATTGAAAACGGCTAAGAGAAGTAAAAGGAACTCTGATGGCTACTGGTACTGTAAAATTCTTCAACGATGACAAGGGCTTTGGCTTCATTACCCCGGAAAGCGGTGGCGCTGACGTATTCGTGCACGTGTCTGCTCTGCAGCGCGGCGGCTCGCTTCGCGAAGGCGACAAGGTGAGCTTCGAAGTCGGACAGGACCGCAAGACCGGCAAGTCCAAGGCCGAAAACGTCGCAGTTCTCTAATATTTTGCAAGGCCCAGCCGCACGCGTGTGCCGGCTGGGCCTTCATTCGATGCCGATGATCAGGTCCCCGTCACGGGAACATCAGCGGATGTCGCGGTTTTTTCACAATGGCAACGTATGGAAGCCATGTGGAGTAAATCATGCGCAAAGCCTGGACTGTCAGCCGCGGACCGATTGCGGCAACCGAAGCGGATGTCGAGAAAGCCCGGGCGATCAACGCCATGCTGACCCGTTCGATTGGAATTCTGCCCGAAAATCCCGGTGACCCCATCCTGCCCTTCGCGGTCGGCCTCTTCAACGAGATCAAGGCGCTGCTGAAGCCGGAGCATGGCGTGAGCAGCCTGCGCCGGGCGACGGCGTTCCACATTTTCTCCAAGCGCTATTATTTCGCCAGCGCCCAGCCCGATTCGATGCGCCACGACATCGACGGCAGACCGGTCGAACCGCTCAGCGCTGCAGACCGCCTTGCGGCGCAGAAAAGCTTTCTCGACGTGAAGCGGCAACTGATGCGCACGAGCATCGAAAGACAGCAGGCCAACAAGGCACACATCGATGAAGCGCGCGCCGGACACTAGCGGGCCCTTTCAGCCCGGCACGTAGCCGTGGCGTGAATAGAATCTGTCGAGTTCGCGGTTTTCCGGCGACCGGCCGGTGAAGATTTCCACGTATTCCGGGATGCGCTTCATGCGTACCGCAAGATCTTCCTGCGACTGCATGGAGATATAACCGATCTGCACCAGATAAACGGTGCGGGCCCGGACATCGGCCCTGGCTTCGTCTTCACCGAAGCGGTGCAGCATTTTCGTCAGGGCGGAAATCCGAAGCTGATCGGCTTCCTGCACTTCCGCAAGCGTTTCCGCCGATTGCAGCGCCCAGCTTCGGATGGCGAACTCGAATTTGGCGTCGAACAGTGCAGGATCGATCCAGCAGTCGAAAACGTTCAGCATCGCCTCGGCCACCGTTTCCGCATAGGCTTCCGAACGCCTGACCAGATTTCCGGTATTCTTGTCCCGCCATCTGGCGACCAGCGCGCCGAGCAACTCCTCGCGATCCTTGAAGAACCAGTAGAAGCTGGTGCGCGACAGCGTGAGCTTCTTCGCGAGCGGCAGGATACGCACGCTATCGACGCCCGATTCGAGCAGCGAGGCATAGGCCGCCTCAAGCCACACATCCGGCGAGCCCCGCCAGCCGCTATCATTCTGTAATCGCTCCATGGCGCAGAGGTACCAAACTCCCATCGCGGCAACAACGGGTTTGTGCATCGCTGTCTGTCAGCAAAACAGCAATGCCTTCTAAATTGACATAGGTGTACATTTCTGGATAACCTTCGATCCCAGTCATGAACACTGGAGCACCGCGATGTCGAACGATCCCCTCCTGCAACCCTACAAGCTCAAGCACCTGACGCTTCGCAACCGGATCATCGTCACCTCCCACGAGCCTGCCTATCCCGACGACGGCATGCCGAAGGAGCGGTACCGCGCCTACACGGTCGAGCGGGCCAAAGGTGGTGTGGCAATGACGATGACCGCGGGCTCGGCCGCAGTCTCACGCGACAGTCCTCCCGTCTTCAACAACCTGCTTGCCTACAAGGACGAGATCGTCCCGTGGATCCGCGACATGACCGATGCCGTCCACGAACAGGGTGCCGCGATCATGATCCAGCTGACCCATCTTGGACGGCGCACCCGCTGGGACAAGGGCGACTGGCTGCCCGTTCTTGCACCCTCGCACCAGCGCGAGGCCGCGCACCGGGCTTTTCCGAAGAAACTTGAAGACTGGGATATCGAGCGCATCATCAAGGATTTCGCGGATGCCGCGGAGCGGATGAAGGCGGGCGGCATGGATGGCGTCGAGCTGGAAGCCTATGGCCACCTGATCGATCAGTTCGCCTCACCGCTGACCAATGAACTCGACGGCCCCTATGGCGGTTCGCTGGAAAACCGCATGCGCTTCTGTTTCGACGTGTTCAGGGCGATGCGCGAAAGAGTGGGCGACGATTTCATTCTCGGCGTCCGCTATACCGCCGACGAGTGTCTTCCCGGCGGTACCGATCGCAATGACGGCATCGAGATTTCGAAACGGCTGCGCGACAGCGGGCTGATCGACTATCTCAACGTCATCCGCGGGCATATCGACACCGATCCGGGCCTGACCGACGTCATCCCCATTCAGGGCATGGCGAACTCGCCGCATCTGGATTTCGCCGGCGAAATCCGCGCCGCGACCAATTTTCCGACCTTCCATGCCGCGAAGATCCCCGACGTTGCGACCGCCCGCCACGCCATCGCCTCCGGTAAGGTCGATATGGTCGGCATGACACGGGCCCACATGACCGATCCACACATCGTTCGAAAGATCATCGAGAAGCGGGAGGAGGATATCCGCCCCTGCGTCGGCGCCAATTACTGTCTCGACCGGATCTACCAGGGCGGCATGGCCTTCTGCATTCACAACGCCGCTACCGGGCGCGAAGAGACGATGCCGCATGTGGTGGAAAAGGCGGATGCCCGCCGGAAGATCGTCATCGTCGGTGCCGGCCCGGCCGGGCTCGAGGCGGCGCGCGTCGCCGCCGAGCGCGGCCACGAGGTCGTCGTCTTCGAGGCCGCCAACAATCCCGGCGGGCAGATCCGCCTGACGGCACAAAGCGAACGCCGCAAGGAAATGATCAGCATCATCGACTGGCGCATGAGCCAGTGCGAGAAACGGGGTGTGACCTTCCATTTCAACAGCTGGGCCGAGGCTGACACTATCGCCGCTGAGAACCCTGATGTGGTGATCATCGCCACCGGCGGCCTACCGCATACCGATGTCCTGTCGAAGGGCAGCGAACTCGTCGTCTCCGCCTGGGATATCATCTCGGGCGACGTGAAGCCCGGTACCAATGTACTGATCTATGACGATGCCGGCGACCATGCCGGTCTGCAGGCGGCGGAGATTATCGCGAGGACAGGCGCGAAGGTCGAGATCATGACGCCGGACCGGTCCTTTGCGCCCGAGGTTATGGCGATGAACCTCGTTCCCTATATGCGCACGCTGCAGAAGCTCGACGTCATCTTCACCGTCACCTTCCGTCTGGACCAGGCCGAGAAACAAGGCAACCAGCTGCTGGCGCATGTCGGCAGCGACTATGGCGGCGTTGCCAAGCAGCGGATCGTCGACCAGATCGTCGTCAACCACGGCACCATTCCGCTTGATGACCTCTATTTCGAACTGAAGCCGCTCTCCAGCAATCTCGGAGAGCTGTCGCACGATCAGCTTCTGGCCGGAGAGCAGCAGACCGTCACCCGCAATGCCGATGGCAAATTCCAGCTGTTCCGGATCGGAGATGCAGTGGCGGCGCGAAACACCCATGCCGCCATCTATGACGGCCTGCGGATCGCAAGCCGCCTTTGATCCCGGCGCGGGAAAACGGCCGCGTCGTCCCTGAGTCGCAGCAGGGATAGGCGGCACCCGGCCTGAGGCAAGGCCGGGAGTCCGGCGCAACCAGCGCTTTTGCGGCTCATATCGGTCGGTTTGTTCACAGCCGATCGGTCCGTAAACCGTTGATCGGCGAGCCGAAATGGGCTCAAGATAGGCAGTGGCAAACGAATTGCGATTCGATTCGCGGCCCCGGAGACCAAAAACCGATAGTGGCTAATGCCGTGATATGGTTAATGTACTCCCCTGAACGGAAGTAGAAACGCCGTTCGCTTCCGCTGCCCGTACACAGGCTCGTCCGGCGCGAAAACCGCTCTTTTCAGCCGCCGATCTGTGCAAAGGCTTCTCGAAGAAATCCGGTTAACTCCCTGTTAAGCCTAATTGCCTTGCAAGAAAATGAGAATCGGAGCTAAATGCGCTTTCAAAGCCCGCAGGGTGTTTAAATCGCATTTTTGAGATTTCCATGAATATGGCACCGACAATTGATAAGGCAATTTCTGACGTCGATCAGCTGATCATCGCTCAGGCGCAGGAACTGTCCGACAAGCTGAAGCAGCACCGGCTGGAAATGTTTCCGCCGCGGGCCATGAAGGATCTGCGCGAGTTCCAGCTGGCAGAGGCTGCACGCTTTCTCGGCGTCACCAGCGGCTATCTCAGGAACCTGTCGCTGGAGGGCAAAGGCCCCCTCCCCCAGGTCACCTCGTCCGGGCGCCGCTCCTATACCGCCGGTCAGATGGACGAGATGCGCCAGTTTCTCGACCAGAACGCGCGTGGCGGCACGCGTTACGTTCCGCATCGCAAAGGCAGCGAACATCTTCAGGTCGTCGCCGTCGTCAACTTCAAAGGTGGCAGCGGCAAGACCACGAGTGCAGCCCACCTTGCCCAGCACCTGGCCCTCACCGGCCACCGGGTCCTGGCTGTCGATCTCGACCCCCAAGCCTCACTGTCCGCCATCCACGGCTTCCAGCCGGAATTCGACGTCGACGAGAACGAGACGCTTTACGCGGCGATCCGCTACGACGACGAGCGCCGTCCGCTGAAGGAAATCATCCGCAAGACCAATTTCCCCAACCTCGACCTCGTCCCCGGCAATCTCGAGCTCATGGAATTCGAGCACGACACGCCGCGCATTCTCGCTCAGGGCAAGACCAGCGATTACGGCCGGATCTTCTTCGCCCGTCTCGACGAGGCGCTGTCTTCGGTATCCGATGATTACGACGTCGTCGTCATCGACTGCCCTCCCCAGCTCGGCTTCCTGACGATGAGCGCGATCTGCAGCGCGACCGCGGTGCTGATCACCGTTCATCCGCAGATGCTCGACGTCATGTCGATGTGCCAGTTCCTGCAGATGCTCGGCGAGGTGCTGAACACCCTGAAGGGCGCCGGCGGCAACATGAACCTCGACTGGCTGCGCTATCTGGTGACCCGCTACGACCCGCAGGACGGGCCGCAGACGCAGATGGTCGCCTTCATGCGCTCGATCTTCCGCAATCACGTTCTGACAAATCCGATGCTGCGAAGCGTCGCGATATCGGATGCGGCCATGACCAACCAGACGCTTTACGAGGTCGAGCGCAGCGCCTTTACGCGCGCCACCTATGACCGCGCAATGGAAGCGATGGATTCAGTCAACGGCGAGATCGCCGATCTCATCCACAAAGCCTGGGGCCGCAAATGATAACTCACGGCTTCGCCACGGGAAACCAATCGACCGTCCGGAGGGAGACATATGGCACGTAAGAATATCCTCTCCGGCCTGATGGACGATTCCAAGAAGTTTACCGCGGTAAATATCGGAGGCGATTCCGGTGCCGAAAAGCAGCAGATTGCCTTCAAGGGAATCGGGGCGCTTGGCGCCGTCACCCGCAGCATCGACGCGCTGGCGGCGAGGGCGGATGCGGCGCGCGATATCGAAGAAAAGCTCGCTCATGGCGAAACGGTTATCGATCTCGATACCGCTCTCATCGAGGAGTCCTTCGTCAGCGATCGTCTGGTTCAAACCGACGAGCAGTTTCAGGAATTGCTTGAAGCGATCCGCTCGCGCGGTCAGGACTCCCCTATTCTGGTGCGTCCGCATCCGCAAAAGGATGGCAAGTATCAAATCGCCTTCGGTCATCGCCGTGCGCGCGTTGCTAAGGAGCTCGGCCGTCCGGTTCGCGCCGTGGTCAAGAAGCTCGACGACCGTGACCACGTCATCGCCCAGGGTCAGGAAAACTCGGCGCGTGCCGACCTCTCCTTCATCGAGCGCACGATGTTTGCCGACAAGCTCGATACGCTCGGTTTCGACCGCGAGACCATCATGTCGGCGCTGAGTGCCGATAAGACGACGGTCTCCAAGATGCTGTCGGTCACCCGCCGCATCCCGGCCGAGGTTCTCTCGGCAATCGGCGCTGCGCGCGCCACCGGCCGCGACCGCTGGCACGATCTTTCGGTCAAGTTCGAAGAAGAAAATTCCGCCGAGCGGGCAACTCTCTTCGTTGAGACGCCCGATTTCGTTGCTGCCGAACCGGACGTGCGTTTCGATATGCTTGTGCAGTTTCTGAACGGCAAACCCGTTTCTACCGCTCAGAACCAGGCGCAGCCGGCGTCCATCAGCCAATGGCAGCGGCGCGACGGTTCGGTCAAGGCGAAGATCAAGGATAACGGGAAACAGTTCACGATCGCGCTGAAGGCAGCCAAGGGATCGGCCTTCGGCGCCTATATCGCAGACAATCTGGATCGTCTCTACGAGGCGTTCGAGAAGGACATGATTTCATCGAAGAATGGAGATCAATAAGCAAAAGAAAAGGCCCCCAAAACGTTGCCGTAGTGGAAGCCCTCTCTGATCTAGACACCCAGAGAATCACATTTCCACTCCACATAGTCAAGAGTCCCCGGCACCTATTTTTGGTGAGCTGATATCTTTTGCCTTGAAGAAGGCGAAGAAAATGGATGGTGGAAGTGTGACGACGCCTTTTGGGCGGCGGCCGATGACGCTTGGCATGCTTGCAAGCCAGGTCAGAGCCCAAAAGATCGAGAGCAGTGCCTCGGTCGACAAGTGGAAAATCTATCGCGCGCTCTGCGAAGCCAAACCTCTGCTCGATATTTCCGACCGGGCGCTCGCGGTGCTGAATGCGCTTCTGAGCTTCTATCCACATGGCGAACTCTCTGCCGAGCGCAGCCTTGTCGTGTTCCCATCTAACAACCAGCTTTCAATCCGATGCCACGGCATGGCCGAGCAGACGGTGCGGCGGCATATGGCATCTCTCATCGCGTCGGGCCTGGTGCTCCGCAAGGACAGTCCGAATGGCAAGCGTTATGCGCGCAAGGACCGTCAGGGCGAAATCCGGGATGCCTATGGTTTCTCGTTAGCGCCGCTGCTTGCCCGCGCTGAGGAAATCGAACGTCTCGCAGCCAAGGTCGCTGCCGAGAAATTGCATCTGCAGACCATCAAGGAACAGCTTACCCTTTGCAGGCGCGATATCTCGAAGCTGATCACAGCTGCGATCGCCGAGTCGGCCGATGGCCACTGGTGGGCGATCGATGAGGCGTTTCATTCCATCCTCAACAAGCTGCCACGCGTTGCAACCCCGCATCTGATCGCCTCGGTTCTGGCCGAGCTCGAGGAATTTCGCGCCGAAATCGTCAAGCAACTGGAGACACAGATTAAAACCGAAAATTCGAGCGCCAATGCCTTACAGAATGAGCGGCACATACAGATATCAGAATCTGAATCTATTTCTGAATCTGAACATCCGGTTACGAATGCCGGGGATGGGTTGACCGCAGTAAACTCCGCTGATCTCGGCGACAACGCTTTAGAAGGACAAAGGCTGCTACCCGGGAAGGCGTCGATTACCTATCCGATCACCACAGTGACCGAAACCTGCCCCGATATCGCTCTTTACGGACCGGGAGGAAGTGTTCGAACGTGGAGCGATCTGATCAGCGCCAGCACCATCGTCAGCACCATGCTGCAAATCGATCCATCCGCCTATCATCAGGCCGTCAGCAGGATGGGCGTGCAGAATACGGCTGTCGCGATCGCCTGCATATTCCAGAAGGGTAGTACGATTGCGTCTCCAGGCGGCTATTTGCGGACATTATCGCGCCGCGCCGGGGAGGGGCGGTTCAACACATGGCCAATGCTTGCCGCTTTGCGACGGGCGAACATATCGGAGCCTGCGGCAGGCCCTCCAAAGCCGGTTACCCAATGATGGAAGCAAACTATTCATTGAGTTCCGTTGCGCTAAGAAAACATCGGATAAACAACGATTGGAACGTGAAGAAATCAGGCCATGAGAGCGCCATATGGACTGAAATCCAAGCGAATCCAGTCGCTTAGCCTAACGTCGGCGTCCATCGAGAAAGAGCAGCAGCCCGAGCCCGGCCACCCCCGAGATCGCACCGACAAATGCCGTGCCGGAATAGGTTGTCAGAGCCGTCCCGGCAGCAAAGAGCAAGGCGCTCAATCCAGCACTGAGGAATATGTTGACCGAGATCAACGCGCTGCCGAGGCCCGGACGCTCGGCGATCAGATCCTGCAGATAGGTGATCGGAACACTGATCAGGGCGGCTGCGCCAATCCCGCTGATAAGGGTGAGGGCGTAGACCTGCCAGGGCGCGGAGGCGAGGGCGAGCAGCACGAGATAGACGGCGTAGATGATCGTTCCCGCGGCCAGAGCCGTCAGCTGGCTGATCACCCGCAGCAGCCGCGACCAGAGAATGATGAAGATGACCTCGAGGAAGGCAACGATGCCGACGAGGACACCGACATCGGCAACGGTCCCATGCGCAGCACCGGTGACCACCAGCGGCAGGATCGCGCCGTTGACGTGAAGCGTGCTGCTGATCAAAGCGATAGCCACCACGCGACTCAGGATCTTCGGCGAGACGACCTGTCCGAGCGCAGCGAGATAGGACAGATGATGGGTGGCCGCATGGTCGGTGCCGCTCTGCCGTGGCAGAAACAGCCCGATCAACGCCAGACAGACGACACAGGAAATACAGGCAAAGAGATAGGCGGGCAGCATGGTCGGCGAACCGGAGAGCAGAATGCCGGTCAGCCCCGGGACGAGAACCCAGGAGAGGGAGATCATCGCCCGCACGCCCGAATTGACGGTCGCGACATCGCTTCTGTTCATGTCTCCGGTCGCCGCTCTGACATTGGCGAACAACAGCGAGCTCAGCGAACTATAGACGGGCAGGATAAGAAGAGCGCTCAACACGAAGACCTGTTCGGTCGGAATGAGATAGATGGCGCCGTAACCGGCAACGCCGAAGATCGCGGCGATCAGCATCATCGTCCGGTATTCGCCCAGCCGGTCGGCAAGATTGCCCAGCAGGATGCTGACGACGACATTGACGGTTGCGGCCGCGAAGATCAGTGCGGAATAAAGCGCGTTCGAAAGACCCAGCTCTCGAATACCGACGACGGATTGGTAGGGCGAGGTCGTCGCGCCGGCAAAGCCGAAGGTGAAAATCGCAAGCATGCTCACCCGGATGACCGGGTTGCGGAAGACGTCGGGGATAAGGCGTTTCATGTTCTTCATCGAAGACTGGCGAATACAGGCCGGGCGGGGATGAAGCCACCCGATATGGACAGTCGCCGTATGTTGTTGTCAATCTTTCCAAGAAGCGGAAAGACGCGCCTCCGGCGTATAGGCGAAATCGCGATCGAATGGAAAGGCTGGACGCTGCCGGCGCAGGCTGACAAGGTTTTCGATATCCTGTCCAACCACGCCATCCGTCAAAGCCATCAGGTTGGGGTTTGCGATCGGGGCCAGCTCCGGCGAGAGATAGCCGGATTTGACGACGAGAAGTCCTACGGATTTGGGATCAAGGCCGAGGCGGGTGAAATCCGCGATATTGTGGTAGGGGCGCCGGCGCGCAGCAAGAATGACAGTCACGCCGCCGATCCTCACAACGGCCTGCCGGTCGGCAGGAATGCCGGGGTCGTCGAGGGTCAGGATTTCCGCTTCCACATCGACCGGTTGGCTCGACGGATCCAGGCTGCCGCCGATCGATAGCGTTACCCTTGCAGAGTTTACTGCAGTAAAACATGCGTCAACCGTCGGGCGATCCGTGATGCCGGCAAAGAGAACGCCGGTCAGATTGCGGCTCAGAACGGCTCGCAGAACGTCCGCGCGGTCACCGACGCCGCCACCGGTCGGATTGTCCGCAGAATCGGCAAGAATAACCGGACGTGACGATAAATTCTGAGCGATATCAAGGACTTCGTCCAATGGACGGGTGACCGGGCCGAAACGAAACTCGGCGCGTGCATCCCAATAGGAGAGAGCAATCTCCTCTGCCGCCTTTATAGCCGCAGCCTTGTCTTTGCCTGTCACAACCGCGCAGGCCGTCGCGCGTGGCTCGTCGGCCCAGACATAGCCGACCATAAGGTTGGCATCGAAAATTCCGTCGCGGGCGTCGAATTCGGGCAGCCTGGCATAGAGCCGCTTTGCCGGCTCGTCCTCAGTCGAGGTGCGCTCGCCGGGCCAGAGAACCGGGACCGGCGCCCAGGCGACACCTGGCCGCTCGCCCGTCTCCAACGCATCAACGAGCATCGTCCAGGCACGGACCATCGTCTGGCGCACATCGATATGCGGTGCTGTGCGGTAGGCGGCGAAGATATCCAGCTGGTCGACGATCGTCTGGCTGACATTGCCATGCAGGTCGTAGCTCGCCGCGACAATGCAGGCATCGCCGGCGACGGCGCGGGCTGCCGAAATCCAGTCGCCCTCGGCATCGTCCATGCCCTCGACATTCACCGCGCCGTGCATTGCGAGGTAGAGGCCGTCGAGCGGCAGCGCCGCTTTCAGCCTCTCGATAAATTCGGACTTGAAGGCTTCATAGGCCACGCGCGACACCGGGCCTCCGGGCACGGCGCGGGCGTGAAGCAGCGGCAGCAGGTGAGCCCCGCTCTCGTGGACGAAGTCGAAATAGGCCGCGCCGAGAAGCTCTTCCCCCCGCAGCACCTTGAAATCATCCACGGTCATCAGCACCGGCGAGTAGGTGCTGCACTCTGTATGAATTCCGCCGATCGCAATCCGCATGGCTGTCATCCTAGAGCATCGGGCTCAGCGGAACGATGGCAGCGAAGCGATGCCAATCCTTCGCGGCCTTCGGCGTCCATGCCGCCTCGGCGATAGCCGGCAGGCGCGGGAAGACGAGACGGTTGAAGTAACCGCGCGACAGGAAATGCTCAGACCAGATGCAGGCCTGAACGCCCTTCAGCCGATCCTTCAGCTCTTCCGGGAATTCGCCCGCCGCCTCATAGGCATAGGTGTGGGCCGGCGGCACCGTTCCGGCCCACCAGCTGGCGCCCGGTTCCTGGAAAGCCGTCGCCTGAACCATGTCGAGATAATAGGCCTGGCCCGGCGTCATCACGACGTCATAGCCTTCCTTGGCGAGCTCAATGCCAACCTGCGGATTTTCCCAGGCCATCAGCAGGCTGTCCTTTGCCGCAACGCCGCCGCCATGGGCCACCTCGTTCCAGCCGGCGAGCTTGCGGCCACGCTTGTCGAGCATCGCCTTCACCTGCTTCAGGAAATAGGACTGCAGCCCGAACGTGCCTGAGATGCCTTCCTTCTCCATCAGCTTCTTGGCAAGCGGCGAGGCGAGCCACGAGCCGTTTGCCACTTCGTCACCGCCGATATGGATGTAGGAGGAGGGGAAAAGCTCGACCATCTCGTCGAACACTTTCTCCAGGAACTCATAAGTCATCGGTATGGCCGGGTTCAGCGCATTGTTGGGATAGCCCTGAACGGAGTGATAGCTGTCGGGCGCTTCCTGACCGTCGGTGAGTTCGGGCAGTGCAACGAGCGTTGCCGCATTGTGACCGGGAATGTCGATCTCGGGAATGACTTCGACACTCAGCGAACCGGCATGGGCGACAATCTCGCGGATGTCGTCCTGCGAATAAAAGCCGCCGGCGGGCTCCGCACCATTGCCGAGCTGTGGAAGCAGCGGTTCGTCGGGCCCGCGCAGAACGCCCGCCGCCGTCAGCTGCGGGTAGGCCTTGATCTCCAGACGCCAGGCCTCGTCATCGGTCAGGTGCCAATGGAAGATGTTGAGCTTGAACCAGGCGAGGATATCGATCAGCCGCTTGACGTCGGCAACCGGATAGAACTGGCGCGAGACGTCGAGATGGCAGCCGCGCCAGCCGTACCGCGGCTTGTCCGATATCGTCCCTGAAAGGGGGAAGCGGAATTTGTCTTTGGTGACGCGAGCGCCGTTCAGCAATTGGGCGAGCGAAGTCAGGCCATATTGGCGTCCGGCAGCACCGGAATAGCTGAGCGTCACGCTGCCGGATGCGAAATCCAGGCGATAGGCTTCTGCCTCAAGGGCGGCATCCGTCTTGAAGATCAGCGGGCGGCCCTGCGGCGAGGCGGCAAGATTGAAGACCGAGTGATCGCTTTCGAACAGGCGCCGCGTCAGCGAGATCACCGTCGAGATGGCAGCGAGTTCCTCGACGCTTGCGTCCTGTGGAAAGAGCACGACTGGAAAGCCGTCGCCCGGTGTGGCACTGATCTCGGCCGGCCATGGCTGAAGCGCAAAGGGGAGATCGAGACGGCCTTCCGGCAGAAGCTCCGGCGGCGGCTCGCTGGTGCGGCCTTCCAGCAAGAGGTCCGACACGGCGACCGGCACATGCTTGCCCGAGGAGAGAGTCAGGTAGGCGGACTTGGCGCCGTCGGTGCAATGCTGCGCCCTGCGGTGCAGGCCGGCGACTGTGAAACTCCAGCTTTCGCCGGGTGCGAGCGTGAGACCGGCGGGCGGACCGAACTCATGGAAATTGGCGTTGCGGCGCAGGAAGGTGGCGTTGCCGCAAGCTGCCGCATCGATGACGCGGGTGAGCGAGGTATAGACGAGCTTGAAACCGGAAAGCGGCTCGCCGGACAGATTGAAGAGCGTGAAGGTGAATGCACCGTTCGGGCCGCCATCCGGGTTCCAGCTGTTTTCCAGGCGGTAGTAAACCGGTTTCATTTCTGTTCCTCTCGTTTTCTCTTATGATTTTTCAATAGTGCTCGGATTGGGAGAAGGTGCGGGCGAGCTCTGCCTGACCGGCCGTCAGGCCGCAATCGACAGGCAGGCAGACGCCGGTGATCGCCGCCGCCAGCGGTCCGGCGAGAAAGCCGACGGCATTGGCGACATCCTTCGGATCGACGACACGCTGCAGCGGATACCAGCGGCGGGCATCCTCGAAGACATTGGGATTGGCAGCTGCACGGATTTCCCAGGCCTGCGTCTTGACCGTACCCGGAGCAACCGCATTCGAGCGGATACCGAACTTTCCGTATTCGACAGCCACCAGCCGGGTGAAATGCAAAAGCCCGGCCTTGGCGGCGCTATAGGCGGGATGGCCGAAGACGTTCATGCCGTTGACCGAAGCGATGTTGACGACCGAGCCTTTGCTGGCCTTTAGCTGGTCCTCGACGGCCCGGAAGGTCAGGAATGCCGCTTCGAGATTGAGCGCATTGTCCGCCCGCCAGATTTCCGGCGTCGTGTCATGCAGGCTGACGGCGCGGGCGGCGCCTGCATTGTTGACCAGCGTGCGGACCGTTCCGATCTGCGCTGCCCGCCTGGCGAGCGCGGCAACGCTGTTCTCGCTGGTGACGTCGCATTCGACCGGGATGAAACGATCGGCGCTGCCGAGTTTCGCTGCGGTTGCGGCCGCAGCTTTCGGATCGATATCGGCCAGCAGAACAATGTCGTGATCGTCGGCCAGTTTCGCGGCGATCGCCGCGCCGATGTCGCCTGCTGCTCCCGTCACGATGGCCGCCGATTGCGTCATTGCTGCTGTCCTCTCATGTCAATCAGTCTCCAAGCAGCTGCCGGTCGTCGGTGCCGTCGCGGTGGGCGACGAGTTGCTGCTTTATGCGGCGGAGCGTCGTCGTTGCCTTCGGCTGGATGGCATAGGCCACGAGGCTCGCAAGAATATCGACCGTCGCGATATAGGCGATGCGGGTCGATGTCGGCCGGTAGATATTGGTGCCTTCGGGCAGGTCGATCGGAACGACGATCTCGGCGGCCTTGGCAACCGGGCTGCCGGTCTGCGTCAGCGCGATGGTCTTCACCTTGGCCTCGCGTGCCAGAGCAAAGGAGCGAACCAGCTCGGCATTGCGGCCGGAGAAGGAGGAGCCGATGATCACGTCGCCGGATTTGGCCGCTGCCGCCATCATCAGCTGCATGCTGTGGTCGGAGCTGGCGGTAATCCGCAGCCCGAGACGGAAGAGACGGTTCTGCAGCTCGTCGGCGATCATCGAGGAATTGCCGCCGGAGCCGAAGGCGTAGATCATTTCAGCCTTGGAGATCAGCCCGACGGCCGCCTCAATCGCCGTCAGGTCGAGCGAGCGGTGCAGCAGGAATAGCGCGTTCTGCGCCTTGGTAATGATATCCTGCGCCACGTCGGCCGGATCGCTGCTTTTCGATTCCGGCTTGAGATAGCGCACGCCGATATGGGCGGTGCGGGCGAGCTGGACCTTGAAGTCGGAAAAGCTTTCACAGCCAAGCCGCCGGCAGAAACGGGTGACGGTCGGCGGGGAAACTTGGGCGCGTTCGGCGAGTTCGATGATCGACGCGTTTACCGCAAACTCGAAATCATTGACGATGATCTCGGCGATGCGGCCCTCGGAGGCTGAGAGCCGGCCCTTGTCTTCCTGCAATGTGGAAAAGATATCCAAGCCGGTCCCCCCGTAATCGCCGCTCTCAGTCTTTCTTCTTATAGGCGACGCAATCAATCTCGACCTTGCAATCGACCATCATGGACGATTGGACGCAGGCGCGGGCCGGCGGGTGCTCGCCGAAATATTCCTGATAGATCTTGTTGAAGGTCCAGAAATCGCGCGGGTCATCAAGCCAGACACCGACGCGAACGATGTCCTCGACGCCGTAATCGGCTTCCTTGAGAATGGCGAGCACATTGGCGATCGTCTTGTGGGTCTGGGCAATGATATTGCCGTCGATGATCTCGCCATTTTCCATCGCCACCTGGCCGGAAACATAGAGCCAGCCGTCGGCTTCCACAGCGCGTGCGAACGGCAGCGCCTTGCCACCGGCGCCGGTTTGTACAGTGCCATAGCGTTTGATGGACATGCCCGGTTCCTTGCAAATTATTTTCTTGATAAGTTGACAAGTGACCATAGAAAGCAGAATTTGACCAGCGAAAAACGCCATTTATGAAAACTATTTAAATCGGGGGCGGCCATGCGTGATCCTTTTCAGAATCCTTTCCCGTCCTCGGATACCGCCAGGCACAGCATCTGGGAGATGCTTGTTCCCCGCGATATCGACGCTTTTCTGGCTGCAGACTGGTCTGCTGTCGAGCATGATTTCGTCGAGGAAGGCTTCATCGGCATCGATGGCCGCAAGGAAGTCAGCCCGGACAAATGGCGCCTCGCTTTTCCGACGCTGAAAGCCTATCGCGACGAGTGGCTGAAGCAGGCGAAAGACTTCGCCACGCAAAGATTTGCCGAGGATACCCGTACGGCGATTTTCACCACCACGACGCTCGAGGATATCGAGATCGAGGGCGACATGGCGCTTGTCCGCAAGAAGTTCGACGGCGGCCTGACGAAGAGCGACGGCAGCCGCGACATCATGCAGTGGCAGACACTCTATTATTGCAGGCTCCACGAAGGACAGTGGAAGATCTGCGGTTTCACCGGCTACCTGCCGAACCCGATGGGTTGACGCGGGGCCGACATTAAAAGGCCTAATCACTTGCGCATTTTCACGGCAGCACTGGCGACCGAGACCAATACCTTTTCACCGATCTGCGTGGACCGCCGCGCTTTCGAGGCCTCGCTTTATGCGCCGCCCGGCCAGCATCCCGAAACGCCGACGCTCTGCACCGCCCCGATCACTGTCGGCCGCCGTGTCGCCGCCGAAAAAGGCTGGGAGCTGATTGAGGGCACCGCCACCTGGGCAGACCCGGCCGGTCTCGTCAATCGCAACACCTATGAGGAACTGCGCGACGAAATCCTCGGCCAGCTGAAGGCAGCGCCGCCGGTTGATGCCATCGTCATGGGCCTGCACGGTGCGATGGTCGCTGCCGGCTATGAAGATACGGAAGGCGATCTTCTGAGCCGCATGCGCGAGATGGTCGGGCCTGACGTGCTGATCTGTGCCGAGCTCGATCCGCACAGCCACCTCACGAAGAAGCGTATCGAAGCGCTTAACTTCGCCGTCTATTTCAAGGAATTCCCGCATACCGATTTCGTCGATCGCGCCGAAGATCTCTGGCGGATCGCCGTCGATGCGCTGGAGGGCCGGGTGAAGCCCGTCAATTCGGTGTTTGACTGCCGGATGATCGATGTTTTCCCGACCTCGCGCGATCCGATGCGTTCCTTCGTCGACAAGATCATGAAGATCGAGAAGGACGACGCGGATGTCCTGTCGATCTCGGTCGTGCATGGTTTCATGGTCGGCGACGTGCCTGAAATGGGCACCAAGCTTCTTGTTGTCACCAACAACAAGCCGGAAAAGGGCGCCGCCTTGGCGCGCGAACTCGGCATGGAACTGTTTTCCAAGCGCGGGACCTTCATGGTGCCGCAGATCGACGAGAAGGAAGCGGTGTCCCGCGCACTTGCCGCAACCGCCTGGCCTGTCGTGATCGCCGATGTCTGGGACAATCCGGGCGGCGGTACGGCTGGCGATGCGACGGTCATTCTCGAAGAGCTGATCGCCCGCGGCGTCAAGAGTGCTGCCATCGGCACGATCTGGGATCCGGTCGCCGTGCAGATCTGTTTTGCGGCAGGCGAGGGGGCCGAGATCCCGCTGCGCTTCGGCGCCAAATCGGCACCCGGCACCGGCAATCCTGTCGATGGCACTGTCAAGATCGTCAAGCTGGTGAAGAATGCCGAGATGCAGTTCGGCGAGAGCCTGGCGCCTTTCGGCGATTCCGCCCATATCGTGCTCGATGGCATCGATATCATCCTGAATTCGACGCGCGCCCAGAGCTTCGATCCAAGCCTGTTCTCGGTGATGGGTATCGATCCGGAAAAGCAGAAGATCTTGGTGATCAAGTCCACCAACCACTTCTTCGCGTCCTTCTCCAAGATCGCGGCCGAGATCCTTTACTGCTCCGCGGGAACGCCCTATCCCAATAATCCGGCAACGACGGCCTATCGCCGGGCGCCGAAGAACATCTGGCCGATCGTGGCCGATCCTCATGGAACCGAACGCGGAGCCGCCTGAGATGCATGACAACCGGTTTGCCGTCGTCGCCAAGGCAGGTGACAGGATCGCGGATCTCTCGACCCCCCGCCCTGTCATCGACGAAGACAAGCTGGCCGCCAACATCCACCGGGTGCAGTCCTATATGGATCAGCACGGGCTGAACTTCCGCCCACATATCAAGACCCACAAGATCCCGGCACTGGCCGTCGCCCAGGTCGCGGCCGGCGCCAAGGGCATCAACTGCCAGAAGGTGACCGAGGCGGAGGTTTTCGCTGCGGCCGGCTTCGAGGACATCCTGATTACCTTCAACATTCTCGGACCGCAGAAGCTGGAGCGGCTGAGTGCCCTGAACGACCGGATCTCCGGCCTGAAGGTGGTTGCCGATAGCGAAGTGACGATCGACGGACTGGCAGCCCATTTCTCCGGCCACCGGCCGCTGACCGTGCTGGTCGAATGTGACACGGGCGCGGGCCGCTGCGGGGTCCAGACGCCGGAGGAGGCTGCCTCGCTTGCCAAGCGGATCGCCGCGGCCGACGGACTGACCTTCGGCGGCATTCTCACCTATCCAAAACCGCAATCGGCCGATGCCGTCGAGGCTTTCATCCAATCGACCCTTTCGCTCCTCTCGGCGCAAGGCATCGAGTGCCCGATCGTTAGCAACGGCGGGACGCCGAGCCTGTTCGACGCACATCTCGTCAAGTCGGCGACGGAGCATCGCGCCGGAACCTATATCTACAATGACCGGCAGATGGTCCGCATGGGCCACTGCCGCGAAGGCGATTGCGCCATGCATATCGTCGCGACCGTGGTCTCGCGTCCGAATGCGGACCGTGCGGTCATCGATGCCGGTTCGAAGGCGCTGACCTCCGATCTCCAGGGTTTCAGCGACTTCGGGCTTGTCGTCGGGTATCCAGAGGCGAAAATTTCAAGCCTCTCGGAAGAGCATGGCGTCATCGACCTCTCGGCTTGCACAGGGCCGCGGCCGCAGATCGGCGAGAAGATCTTCATCATCCCCAACCACACCTGTGTGGTCTCGAACCTCTTCGACACGATGGTCTTCCACCGCAATGGCGTCGTCACCCGTGTCGAGGAAGTCGCTGCGCGCGGCCTCGTCTGGTAACTGATCGGTCAATTGCTGCTTGCGCACGCGGCCGCATTCGCTAGATGAGGTTCATCGAGCGAAGGAGAGTGGCGTGGAAGAGCAAGTCCAGATTGGAAATCGCGGTGATTTCGGCCAGTGGGCAATCGAGGTCGCCAAACTAATCGTCAGCGACCAGGGTTTCGAGCTCGCAAAGGCTGCCCGTGAAGGCAGCGAGGACGATGTCCGTGCGGCCGGTGCTGCACTCGGGCAGGCGATCACCGACGCCTTGATGGAAGTCTATGACGGCCTGATCGAAGAATAGACGAGATCAGACCGCTGTTGCGGTCCGATTGCGATCCTCAGGCTGTCGCCGGAGACAGCAGGTTCACATCGATTTCGGTGAGCTCCACCCGGCGTTCGAAGGCGATACCGTCTTCGTCGAACAGATGGCAGTCCACGGCATTGATACCGACGGTTACGGGAACATCGGCGCGGATGCCGACGCTGCCGGGCAGCATGGCGCAGAAGTTTTCCGTTTCGCTGCCGAGCGCGGCATAGGCAACCGTATTGGCGCCCAGCCGCTCGATGACGCTCGGCGTCACCGTCAGCGAGATGTCGCCATTGGCAAGTTGCACCTGCTCCGGCCGGATGCCGAGCGTCAGCGTCTTGCCTGCCATCCCGTCGCGCGGGGCGACCGGTAATGTCGCCGTCTGGCCGCGGTAATCGACCGTCACGCCGGCATCGCTGACGGATTTGCAGGTCACCTGCAGGAAATTCATTTTCGGATTGCCGATGAAGCCGGCCACAAACTGGTTTGCCGGCTTGTGATAAAGCTCCAGCGGTGCGCCCGTCTGCGAGATATTGCCTGAATCGAGCACGACGATGCGGTCGGCCATGGTCATGGCCTCCACCTGGTCGTGGGTAACATAGATCATCGTGGCCTTCAGCTGCCGGTGCAGCTTGGCCAGCTCGATGCGCATGTCGGCGCGCAGCGCTGCGTCGAGGTTGGAGAGCGGCTCATCGAACAGGAAGATCTTCGGTTCGCGAACGATCGCGCGGCCGATGGCGACGCGCTGGCGTTGTCCGCCGGAGAGCATGCCGGGCTTCTGCTGCAGGCGGG
This sequence comes from Hyphomicrobiales bacterium, assembly GCA_900465675.1. GTDB lineage: Bacteria > Pseudomonadota > Alphaproteobacteria > Rhizobiales > Rhizobiaceae > Rhizobium. Next base: position 516,067 of record UBJR01000005.1, read on the forward strand.
TTTCGAGGTGGAGGATGCGGGCAGCGTTTTCGACGCGCGCCTTGAGCTTTTCCTCTTCCATCTTCTCGACGCGCAGCGGAAAGGCGATGTTTTCAAAGACCGTCATATGCGGATAGAGCGCATAGGACTGGAAGACCATTGCGATGCCGCGCTTGACGGGCGGCAGCTCGTTGACGCGCACACCATCGATGACGATGTCGCCCTTGGTGGTGGCATCGAGACCGGCGATCATCCGCAGCAGGGTGGACTTGCCGCAGCCTGACGGTCCGACGAAGACAACGAACTCGCCGTTCTTCACGTCGAGTTCGACGCCTTTCAGAACTTCGTAGTCGCCATAGAATTTTTGAACTTTATTGAGCTGAAGCTGTCCCAAAAATCTGTCTCCGGTCCCGGCCTGAACGCGCATGAGGTTGGTCGGTGAGGATCGCGGCCGAGTGACCGCGATCCTCTGATACGGCTTACTTGAAGGCTTCGATTTCGCCGGCAGCCTTTTTCAGAGCGGCTTCCGGTTCGGCCTTGCCTGTCACGACGGACTGAACCATCTCGATGATCGAGTTCTGGAAGCCCTTGTAGTCGGTGAAGAGCGGCTCGGGACCACCGAAGGCGATACCGTCGATGAACGGCTTCCACGACGGATCGGCCTTGACGAATTCGTCAACCTTCGCCGACGGACGCAGCGGGGTGAGGCCCGCGCCGCCCTGCAGCTCGTATTCGCCCTGCGGGCCCGGCGAGGTGATGTACTTGGCGAATTCGGCCGCCTTTTCCTCGACGCCCGTGCCCTTAAAGACGGCCAGGCTGTCGGTGATCAGCAGCGTGCCTTCACCCTTGGCCGAAGGACCGAGTGGCAGTGGCGCGACGCCCCAGTTGATCTTGGTGTCCTTCAGGCGGGCAGCAGCACCCGAACCTGCCTGGATCATGCCGACCTTGCCATCGAGGAAGATGGCGCGGATTTCGTTCTGTTCGTAGGCGGTTGCGCCTTCGACGGAGTAGGGCGTGATGTCCTTGTAGGCTTGCAGGGCTGCGAGAACCTCCGGGCTGTCGATGACGATCTTGTCGCCGTCGATGACCTTGCCGTTGTTGGTGTAAACCCAATGCATGAACTGGTGCATCGTGTTGTCGAAGGTTTTGGCAGGCAAGCCGTAACCGGCAATGCCGGTCTTTTCCTTGATCGCCTTGGCGTCGGCGATTTCTTCAGCCCAGGTCTTCGGCGGGGTTTCCGGGTCGAGACCGGCCTGCTTGAACAGGTCCTTGTTCCAGTAGAGGGCCTTGGTCGAGAAAGCGACCGGCACGCCCCACTGGTTGCCGTCGAAGGTGACGGTGTCGACGATGTTCGGGTAGTAGCTCTTCTTCTCTTCGTCGGTCATCGGAACCGGAACGATAAGGTCGTTCTGCGCGAATTCCTTCAGCGTGCGCGAGCCGACATAGGCCATGCCGACGGGCGTACCGGCAGCAGCCAGCGTCGTTGCCTTGTCCTGGCACTGTTCCCAGCCGACGACTTCAGGCTTGACGGTCCAGCCCGGGTTCTTGCCTTCCCATTCCTTGATGTATTTTTCATGGATGGGGTCGATCTTGTCGCCGCAATAGATCCAGCTGATTTCCTGGTCAGCGGCATGAGCGGTCATGGTACCAAGCGCGGTGGAGCCGAGCAGGGCAAGGGCCATGAGGCCGGTCTTGAATTGAATCGTCACTTTTTTAGCTCCCATTTTCTCTGGTGGTTTAGTTTTGTCTTACTGTTTCACCGCGCCCGCGGTCAGACCGCTGACGAGATACCGTTGAAGGAAGAAAATCACGATCATCGCCGGCGCGATGCCGACGAAACTTGCCGCCATCAACTCGTTCCAGACGACTTCCTGGCGGCCGAAATAGGCAAACAGGCCGACCGGCAGAGGGGCGTATTCCGTCTTGGAGTTGAAGGTCAGGGCGTAGATGAATTGCTGCGCGTAGGAGCCGATGAAGGTTGTGATGGCAACGACGGTGATCCCCGGCATGGCGATCGGCAGGATGACGCGGCGCAGCGTGTAGAAATGGCTTGCACCATCGACGAAGGCCGCCTCATCGAGCTCTCGCGGGATGCGCATCATATAGGTGCGCAGCAGCCAGATCGCCGAGGGGATCAGGAAGGCGATGCCGGGAACCATGATGGCGAAATAGGTGTTCAACAGCCCGAACGAACGCATCAGCCGGAAGAGCGGGATGAGAAGAACGGCACCCGAGAACATGTTGACCGCCAGGAACGCGCCGAGCAGCAAGCCTGCCCCTCGGAATTCGAAGCGCGCGAAGGCATAGGAGGCCGGGACGACGAGGATCAGCACCACCGTGGTGACGATCGTCGAGATGAAGAAGGAGTTGAAGATATAGCGCGCAAAGCCTGGCACGCTCACCCACATGGTCCGGTAGGCTTCGAACGAGCCGTTCTCAGGAATGAAGCGATAGGGCGAGGAAAACAGCTGGCTGAGCGGCTTCAGCGAGACGAGGAAGCCCTCGACGAACGGCGCCAGCACGAAGGTGAGAAACACCAGGATACCGGCATAGATGCCGATGATCTCATACCATTTGTAGCGGTTGATCAGCAGATGCGGCGTTCTCATCGCTTGTCTCCGGAAGAAAGACGGCTGGTGATACGGAAGTAGCAGACGCAGAAGATCGACAGGAAGATGCAGATCAGCACGGCGCGCGCTGCACCCTCGCCATATTTGTTGGAGCCGATCGCCGTCTTGTAGGTGTCGATGATCATCGTCGTGGTCTCGCCGCTCGGGCCACCGCGCGTCAGAATCCAGATGATGTCGAAGGAATTGAAAGTCGAGATCAGCGACAGCATCGACATGGTGATCATCGAAGGCACGATCAGCGGCAGGGTGATGCGGCGGAAGCGATAGAAACGTCCGGCCCCGTCGGTCCAGGCCGCTTCGTAGAGATCCTGCGGGATCGCCTGCATGGCCGCCAGCATGTAGAGCGTCACCATCGGCACGCCGATCCAGACGTCGGTGATGATGGTCGCCCAGAAGGCCGTCGATCCCTCGGCAAGGAAGGCGACGGGACCCGACGCCAGGCCGAAGCGCTGCAGCATGCCGGAGATCATGCCGAACTGGCCGTTATACATCCAGCCCCACATGAAGATGCCGATCGCCATCGGAACGATCCAGGGCGGCATGGTCAGCACGCGAAACAGTGCGCGGCCGGGCACGGCGGAGTTCAGCATCGTGGCGCCGAAGACCCCGATGATCATCTTGATCGACACCGAGAAGAACGTCCAGATGAAGGTCCGGATGATGACCTCGGCGAAGGTCGAGTTGAAGATCTTGCCGTAGTTGACCCAGCCCACCCAGTTGGTGGTCTTCTTCAGCGACGCGTCGGTGAATGACAGGATAAACGTGTCAAGCAGCGGATAGGCGACAATGACTGTCACATAAAGAACGGCCGGAAAGAGGAGGAGCCAGGCGAAGATGACTGTGCTGCGTTGAACACCCATCTCCAGCCCTCCTCAAGCCGCTCTTGCGTGAAGGGCTTCGTCGAAGCGGTCCCAGATGGGACGCAAGTCGACGATCGTCTTTTTCATTCGCGCCTCATCCATGGCGAGCGCCAGAATGCCGGCTTCCAATGCGTTCAGTGTCGAGACGGGAAGCTCGAGGCCGGTGCGCACACTTTCGAGAATATCGGCGGCCATCTGTTCGTCGGCGCCGTAATGCTGCGAGAGCTCGGTTGCGGCGTATTTGGTCTCGAAGACCTTCTTGCCGGTGAGCTGCTCGTGGACATCGAGATAGCCGCGCACGAAATCGCCTTCCGCCATACCGCGCGATCCCATGATCGCGAAGCGGCGGAACTGGTCTGGAACATTGAGGTTGGTATGGAAATTCATGCCGACGCCATTGGCATATTCGACGATCGCCACCTGATAGTCGATGATATCGGCGTCGCTGTCGAACACCTTGTCGGATCCCATCCAGCCGCTCGGCTTACGATGGAAGAGTTCGAGGTCGTTGATGCCTTCGCGGGCCGGATCGTTGGCGGGCGTGAAGCTCTTGCGGCCGCCGAAGCTGGCGACACGCTCCGGCCGGGCTCCGACGATACCATTATAGAGGTCGAGATCGTGGCAGCACTTCTCCAGCATGAAGCTGCCGGAATAGCGCTCGTAACGGCGCCAGTCGCGCATGAAGAAGGCGCCGTGATAGGGCTCGATATGCTCGGAGGCCTCGATGGAGACGATGTGTCCAAGCTTGCCTTCCGCCTGGACGGCGCGCAGGTCCTTGTAAAGCGGCGAGTAGCGCAGAACGAGGCCGACCATCAGCCGCTCATGGCCGAAGTTCGCCATCAGGTGAGCAAGCTCGATGCTCTCGGCGATCGTCGTGACGATCGGCTTTTCGCAGAAAACCTTGAGACCGGATTCAAGGCCGAGGCGGATGTGATCGAGATGCATGTGATTGGGAGAGCCGATCATCAAGAGATCGAGCTTTTCGGAAGCGAGGAGCTCCTGCGGCGTGCCATAGGCCTTGCCGACGGAGATGCCCTTTTCCTGCAACCCCGGAAGGCCCGCGGGTTCGGGATCGACATAGCCGACGATTTCGAAGCTGCTGTCGATTGCCGTGAAGACATGGCCGAGGTAGCCGAGCCGGAATCCCAGCCCTATGATTCCCACTTTCATCCCGATGACGTTCCCAATTTAGTAATTTATTTTCTTCAAGTTGGGACAAAAATCAGAGGCCGTCAACCGAAAACGGGCCTGAAAGCGCATTGATGAAATTTATTTTCATCATATACGATCTAGGCGCAGTTTTTGCGGTTTAAACACAAGCGCCACTTGCGGCCGGTGGGGCGGCCGCTGTGCAATAAGTGAAACTGGTTTCTATTTCCGGCACCAGTTGCGCCCGAAAACAGTTTTCAGGGAAATGCCCGTTCAACTCAGACTACGCCCGGGGTTGGCGTTCGGCAAGCCATGCAGATAGCGGCGCCTGCAAACGCTGCGATGGCGTGCCGCAGGGCTCAGAGGTGGCTGCGATCACTCTCCGGCCGAACGTCCGGTGGCGAGTTCCAGCTTGCGCAGGCAGTCGTCATTGCCGGCGAAACGGAAGATGCCATAGACGGCAAGACCGAGATCCTCGCTGCCCGATATCGTCAGGCTGGCAGATTCCGCGTTGCCGAAACGCAGCGACAGATCGTTCCACTGGTCGAAGATCTGTCTATCTTCGTTGATGATCGCGGCCTCGAACTGACTGTTGTCGCGCAGCTCACCGTCTTCGGCATGGTCGACGGTCTCGTCGGGTTTCCCAAGCTGGCGGCTCATCAGCTGGTAGGCCTTGGCGAACAAGGCACGCGTCTTGCGGCCATCTTCGTCGCCGGCGATATAAGGCGAGACAGCCGAAATGTTGCAGATTCCCGTGCCCTTCACATAGGCGAGAATATACTCGTTGAAGAGACTGCTGGCTTCCGGGGCCCCCTTGCAGACATATTGTCCGGTTGCATCCGCGCTGCTACTGCCGCCATCGATCGCCTCGCAGCCAAGCGCCGAAGGACGCATGTCCTGCGCGATGCCGAAGGGCAGCATCGGTGGGGACGTGTCCTGCGGCGCGGACGATGGGGTGACGATTGCCGCCGCAAGCGCAATCGGAAGCATGCCGAAATCGAAAGCCATCATGTCCTCGTCAGCGATTCCGTTTCAGTCAATCGCATGACAAGCGCGCGATTGCCACCGTCAGCCAAACGCAGCTGTGGACAAGCACGTTCCTTCACGATCAGGCATCAGCCTGTAACATAGCCACGCTTGAGCTTGGCGCGGACGAGCCGGGTCATGCGCGAAGCGGCCTGCTCAGACCCGGCGTAGAGATCGATCCGGCTGCGCCCTTTCGTGCCGAGGCGGCCCCAGCAGCGCAGGACTGCATGATCGCCGAACAGGCTTCGTTCGATCGATACGAGATAGAACCGGGCCATGTTGCGGGCCGGATCGCGGCGTGTGAGGAGGACGACATCCATGCCCCGAGATTCACACCGGAGCGGTGCCAGCGTCCAACGCGGAATATGAATCGGTCCGGCGGGATCGATTCATTCTGGTGATGAATACCGGCCCGGCCGGGAAGCGTTCAGCGGGCGCCTTTCAGGCGGAAGCGGGCCTCGAGGTGGTTCCAGCTGCGCCTGAGAATCTCGACGATGACGATGTAGACCACCGCTGCGGCGACATAGAGCTGGAAGTCGTAGGTGCGTTGAAAGGCGAAGCGCGTGGCCCCGAGCAGGTCGTAGACGGTGACGACGCTCGCCACCGCGCTGCCTTTGAGGACGAGTACGACTTCGTTGCCGAAACCGCGCAGGCCATGACGCGCTGCCTGCGGCGCGACGATCATCAGCATCGCCAGCCACGGTTTCAGAGCGAGAGCCTTGGCGGCTTCCATCTGACCGCGCGGAACGGCAAGCACGGCGCCGCGGAAGATCTCGGATTGATAGGCTGCAGTGTTGAGGCTGAAGGTCAGAAGCACGCAGAATTGCGGCTCGCGGAACAGCGGCCAAAGGCCGAGCGCCTGCAATTCCGGCCGGAATTGTCCCGAGCCGTAATAGACCAAGAACACCTGAGCGAGCAGCGGCGTGCCGCGCACGGCATAGGAATAGGCATAGGCTGCAGCCCTCACCGCCTTGGGACCAGACAATCGCGCCCAGGTGAGGAGCGCGGCGAGGATCGCCCCGAGAGCAATGGAGATCACAGTCAGCTCGATGGTGATGAGCAGGCCCGAGAACAGCCGCCCGCCATATTGCTGGAAAACATCGAGATCGATCATCGGGCGTGCCCCCAACCGCGATTGGCGTAGCGCTCGAGTGCCGAGAGCACGGTGCTGGAGATCATCGTCAGCAGCAGATAGATGCCGCAGGCGGCGGCGTAGAACAGAAAAGGCTGCTTGGTCTGGCCGGATGCCAGGTAGGCCTGACGCAGGATGTCGTCGAGGGCGATGACCGAAACCAGCGACGTTTCCTTGAGAAGCGCCAGCCAGCAATTGCCGAGCCCGGGCAGGGCAGGGCGCAGAAGCTGCGGAAAGATCACCTTCAGGAACAGCGGAAAGGGCTTGAGACCCAGGCTCAGCCCGGCTTCGATCTGGCCGCGGTCGATGCCGCGCAACGCGCCGAGCAGGATTTCGCTGGAATAGGCGGCGAAAACGGCGCCGAGCGCAATGACGCCGGCGATGAACGGGCTGAGTTCGAGATTGACGCTGTAGCCCATCCATTCGCCGATCGTCCGGATGGCGATGGAGGAGCCGTAATAGATCAGGAGGAGCGTCAGCAATTCCGGCAGGCCGCGGAAAGCGGTGGTGAATGCTTCGCCAAATGCCCGCAGCGCTTTGCTGCGGGCATTCTTCATCAAGGCGAGTGCGAGCCCCAGCGCGAAGCCGAAGGGCAGGGTCGTCAGCGCCAGCTCTACCGTCAGCAGAGTACCGGCGAGCAGCTGACCGCCCCAGCCATTCGCGCCAAATCCGAGAGTTTCCATATGCCTCTTCGTCTCCAGGGGCTCGGCAGAGCGGGCTTAGTAGATCGAGAAGGGGAAATACTTCGCGTTGATCGTCTTGTAGGTGCCGTCGGCGACGATCGCGGCCAGAGCCTTGTTCAGCTTTTCCTGCAGCTCCGGCTCGGCCTGGCGGATGCCGATGCCGACGCCGTCACCCAGGTAATGCGAGTCCTTGATGTCGTTGCCGGTCAGCTGGCAGCAATCGTTGCCCGACTTCTTGAACCACTCGGTCAGCGTGATCTTGTCGGCCATGACGGCATCGACGCGGCCGGCGACGAGATCGAGAAGAGCTTCGTCAACGGTGCCATACTGGCGGACTTCGGCGTCCTTATACTTGTCTTCGATCAGCGTCGAGAAGGTCGAGGAGGACTGAACACCGAGCGTCTTGCCCTTCAGGTCGTCAGGCGTGTTGCCCGGCAGCGGCGCCGACTTCAGAACCGCCATCGCACCAGCCGTGTGGTAGTAGGGGTTGGTGAAGGCGATCTTCTTCTTGCGCTCGTCGGTGATCGACATCGAAGCGACGATCGCGTCGTAGTGGTGAGCGAGAAGGCCAGGAATGATGCCGTCCCAATCCTGCGCCACGATCTTGCAGTCGGCCTTCATGTTGTCGCAGAGCGCCTTGGCGATATCGACGTCGAAACCGGCCAGCGTGCCGTCGGCCTGCTTGAAATTGAAGGGAGGGTAGGCGCCTTCGGTGGCGATGGTCAGCGTGTCCTGGGCGCTGGCGGCCGTCGCCGAAAGCCCGAGAAGGCCGAATGCCGTCAGTGCTGCAGCTGCAATAGTCCTGTTCATCTCAGTTCCCTTTATCATTATGGTGGTTGCTTGCCGGAAGCCGCCCTTGGAACGCTGATGCCGTTCCGCGCCGGGCGGCCTTAAATTTCCTCCAAGGATCCGTAGTTCTCGGAAGAATTGCTGCCGCTCTTTTTCTGCCTCAGGTCTTTCAGGTGCTTGTAGAGCGTCGCGCGCGACATCTTCAGCACCTCGGCGATGTAAGGCGTCGCGTTGCGGATCGAGAAAATGCCCTGGCGATCGAGAATGCCGACCAGTTCGCTCAAATCGTCCTTGCTGAGGCCTGCCTCGGTCAGCCGCTTCTCGCGCAGATAGGCGTCGATCGTGGCGCTGACGACCTCTTTCCAGTCGCTCTTGAAGAGCGCTGCCGGCGGATCCGACGGTGGCGAGAACTGAATGAGGTTGCGGATGAATTCGACGGCACCTTCGAAGGCGGAGATATCGAGGTTGACGCAGAGAAGTCCGACCGGCCGCTCGGCGTGATCGCGCAGCACCGCGGTGACGGAGCGAAGCTGGCGCCGATCCCAATTGGTCTTGCGGTACGGCCCGATCACCGAGGAGTCGATCGAGATCGCCACATCGAGATCGGTCATCGACGAGTCGCCCGGCCGGCGCTTCGAAAAGGCGTTGGCGATATAGGCGATGTTGCCGGTTGCGAGGTCATGCAGAACCACTTCGGCATGCGGCTGCAGAAGCGTTGCGATCGCCTGGCAAACGGGGACGTAGGGTTTCAGAACTTCCTTCATGAGCAACAGTTACGGCTGATGAGACATTTTGTCAATTCAGACATATTGTCTCAAACGAGATCCGGGTATAGGAGATTGGAAGGGAGGAAGTGGAGTGCGTAATAGAGGCATGGACCAGCATTTCAGCGCTGGTTTTTATCGCTTCTCGTTCGCCACCGAATTTCTCAAGCCGAGGTTGTGGATGCAGACGCAGTGTCTCCCGATGGATTTTCTGTCTAATCTTCTATCCGCCGAGACGATCCTGCGCCGGCCTTCAAGAATGGAGTTTTACATGAGCATTTCCGAGACCATCGAAGCGGCAGAGCGCCGTATCCGGCCATACGCACGGGAAACCCTGCTGGAGCCGTCGCCGGTGTTTTCAAGCCGGGTGGGCCAGGAGGTTCTCCTCAAGCTTGAAAACCTGCAGCATACCGGATCCTTCAAGCTGCGCGGCGCGCTGAACAAGATCCTGGCGATGGGCGGCGAGGCGACGAAGACCAAGGTGGTCACCGCCTCATCCGGAAATCACGGCGCTGCCGTTGCCTATGCTTTGCGCGTCATCGGCGGCAAAGGTCTGGTGTTCGTCCCCGAGGGTGCATCGCCCTCGAAGGTCGCGAATATCCGGAACCTCGGCGCCGAGGTGGAATTCTTCGGTGACGACAGCATCGATACCGAAATCCACGCACGCGCCTATGCTGCAGAGCATGGCTGCCTCTATGTTCCGCCTTACAACGACTATGAGGTCATGCGCGGCCAGGGCACCATCGGCGTCGAGCTGATGCGTCAGAGCCAGCCGATCGACAACCTCTTCATCTCCGTCGGCGGCGGCGGCCTGATCGGCGGCATTGCCGCCTATATCAAGGCCGTCTCACCGAACACCCGTATCATCGGCTGCTCGCCTGCGGCATCCTGCGTGATGGCGCGCTCGGTCGAGGCCGGTTCGGTTCTCGATCTTCCGTCTGACGATACGCTTTCCGATGGCACGGCCGGCGGCCTCGAATCCGATACGATTACCTTCCCCTTCTGCCGCGATCTCGTCGATCACTGGATCGACGTTTCAGAAGAAGAGATCGCCGAGGCGATGCGTACCTTCATCGACGGCCACCACATGCTGCTCGAAGGTGCAGCTGGCGTTGCACTCGCTGGCCTTTGCAAGGCCGGTGCCGAATGGACCCGCGGCCGCTCGGTCGCCGTCATCTGCGGTGCGAATATCAGCCGCGATGTTCTGAGGAGCGTGATTTGAACGCGCCACGGCTGTTTTCTCCGGAGGAAATCAGAAAGCGCCTCGAGACGGTGGATCCCGTCCTTTGCGTCGAAGAGGCATTTCGCTCCTTCTCGCGCGGCGAAGCCATCGTCCCGCCACCGGGCGAGTTGATCTTCCACAACCCGCCGGGTGACGTGCATATCAAGTATGGCTATATCGGCGGCGGCGCGGTCTATGTCGTCAAGATCGCCTCCGGTTTCTACGAGAACCCGCGTCATGGTCTACCGAGCAGCAACGGCGTGATGCTGGCCTTCGATCGCCAGACGGGCGCGCTTGCGGCCATTCTCGACGATCGCGGCCATCTGACGGATATCCGCACCGCTGCGGCAGGCGCCGTCGCGGCGAAATATCTGGCCCCCGAAAACGTCGAGACGATCGGTGTCATCGGGACTGGTCTGCAGGCTGAGCTTCAGGTGAAATTCCTGCAGTCCGTCAGGCCCTGCAAGAACATCCTTGTCTGGGGCCGCCGGGCGGAAGCTGCCGAAAGCTATGCCGAGCGGATGCGCAAGGACGGTTACACGGTCGCAGTCGCATCGAGCGTCGAGGATGTGGCGGAACGCTGCCGGATCATCGTCACCACCACTGCAAGCCACGAGCCGCATCTCCATGGCGCCATGATCCGCCCGGGAACGCATGTGACCGCGATGGGCGCCGATACGCCCGACAAGCGCGAACTGCATGCCGATATTTTCGCCGCTGCCGATCTGGTTGCCGTCGATAGCCGCGTCCAGGGCGCGCTGCGCGGTGACCTGAAGGGTGCGCTGGATGCCCGGACTGTCGAACTTGAGCGCGTCAGCGAACTGGGTCAGATCATCGCCGGCACGGCGAAGGGGCGGTCCAGCGCCGGTCAGGTGACCGTTGCAGCACTCACCGGTCTGGCCGTGCAGGACGTGGCGATCGCATCGGCGGTTATCGCCGGAGATATCTGATGCCTGCCGCGCCGCGTGCGGTGTCCGTGTTCAACGAGGTGACGTCATGTTTCAGACGATAGTGGATGCCTTCCCCCAGTTGCGAGACATGCGCCGCACCATGCATGCGCATCCGGAGCTGTCGCTCGAGGAAACGTGGACCGCAGCCTATGTCGCCGAGCGTCTGCGCGAGCTCGGGATCGAGGTTCACACTGGGATCGGTGGCCACGGTGTTGTCGGCGTCATTCACGGATCGGCCCCTGGACCAGCCATTGCCTTGCGCGCCGATATGGATGCGCTGGCGATAGAGGAGCAGAGCGGCCGTCCCTACGCGTCGGAGATCTTGGGCAAGATGCATGCCTGCGGCCATGACGGACATGTGGCGATCCTGATCGGCGCGGCGATGCACCTTGCCCGCACGCGGCGTTTCCGCGGAACGGTCTATCTGTTCTTCCAGCCGGCCGAGGAGCGCTATGGCGGCGCCCAGCACATGATCGATGATGGGCTTCTCGCCCGTTTTCCGGCAGAGCGCGTCTTCGGCCTGCACAACTGGCCGGGCCTCAGGGCCGGCGCCATCGTCGTCCACGACGGGCCCGTCATGGCCGGAACCGGGGAATTCGAGGTCACGTTCACGGCCGCCGGCGCGCATGCGGCCATGCCGCATCTGACCGGTGATCCGATCCTGGCCGGGTCGCATTTTGTCACCGGCGTCCAGCAGATTGCCGCGCGCGCCATCGATCCGCTCAGCGCCTCGGTCGTCACCATCGGTTCGTTTCAGGGTGGACACGCGCAGAATATCATTTCCAAGAAGGCGGTCCTCATGGGGACCTTCCGCGCCTTCGGCCTGGACGTGCTGCAGCTGATCCAGCGCCGCCTCGAAGAGATCGTCCGCTCGGCCGCGGCAATTGCCGGAACGGAGGGTGCGATCCGTTTCGACGATGGTCTGTGTCCGCCAGTGGTCAATACGCGGGCGGAAGCCAGGCTGATGCGCGATGCGGCCACCGAGCTTTTCGGCGAAAGCGAGGTCGAAACCCTGCCGCCGACGATGGCGGGTGATGATTTCGGCGTGTTCCTGCAGCATCTGCCCGGCGCCTACATCTGGATCGGCAGCGGCACCGCCGATGAAAGTGCCGGGCTGCATCTGCCGAACTACGACTTCAACGACGACATTCTCGTGCGTGGCGCAAGCCTGCTTGCCGCGACGGCGGAACGGGCGCTGGCGTGATGTCCGCTATGCCTGTGACGATATCAGGGAAATGCAGCCATGTATGATCGCAGCTTTCTGGAGGATTTTTCGGCGACCTTTCCCGCGGCGCGCCAGAAATTTCTCGATGCGTGCCGGGACGCGGCAATTCTCGAAACCTTTCCGCATCCGCTCAAAGGTCCAGACGGCGAAGAGCTCGCAACCGATATCGCCTATTTCGGCCGCATCGATGCGCCATACCTAATCGTCTCGGTCTCAGGCACCCATGGTGTCGAGGGCTGGGCGGGTTCTGCCTGCCAGACGGGCTGGGCACGCCGCGATTTGGCGCTGCCCGATGATGTCGCGATGCTGCATATCCATGCCATCAATCCCTGGGGCATGGCCTGGGACCGGCGCCAGCAGGAAGACAATGTCGACCTCAACCGCCATTATGTCGATTTCGCCGGCGTTCCGGCCAATCCCGATTATGCGAAACTCTACGAGCACGTGATGTGCCCTGAGGACGATACCAGCCGGCGCAGCGCGGCCGATGCGGCGCTCACCGCCTATTGCGAGAAGCATGGCCGTCTGACCTCCGGCATGACCCTGCAGGGCGGCCAGTATTCTTTCCCGGATGCGCCATCCTATGGCGGGTCGGCACCAGTCTGGAGCCGCCGGATTGTCGATGAAATCTTCGCCCGCTATTGCGGCAAGGCCAGGCGCGTCGCCGTCGTCGATATCCACACGGGCTACGGCCCCTATGGCTACGGCATTCCACTCTGGCACATGCCCGGCGGGCCGCAGCTTGAGAAGGCGCGCACCCTTTTCGGCCCGACCATCGAGGCGCCGCTGGCCGGCGATCGTGCCCATGAGGAATTCATCCAGCACGGCCATTTCTATGGCTATTGCGAACGCCAGATCGCCAAGGCCGATGTCATCGCCATGTGCCTGGAATTCGGCGGCGAATGGCTGCCGGACGGACAGAGGGCGCGGCTGGAACGCAACGATGCGCTGCTGTGGCGTGATGGCGACCGCCTCTCGGCCGAAGCGCGCGCCGCGCGCCGCCGCTGGCGCGATCTGCATTGCCCCGACAGCGACGGCTGGCGCGAGATGGTCTGGTTCCGCGGCCGCCAGGTCTTCCGTGAAATGGTCGAGCGCATCCGACTCGATGACGAAACCTCTATGCCCGAAATGAACCAAGCATGACATTACGCATCATCGACCAACCCGTTGTTCGCCAACTCCTCACCATGCCCGTCTGCATCGATCTGATGGAACAGGCGATGCGGCAGACCGCCCAGGGTGAAACGCTGCAGCCGCCGCGCTGGATCATGGGTCTGCCGGGAGACAGCGGCCGCGGCTTCGGGCTGATGCCGGGGGCGATGAAGGAACCGGCGGGCTTCGGCGCCAAGCTGACGGCCGTCTATCCCGAGAACGGCGCCAAGGGCCTGCAGTCGCATCGCGGTATCATCGCGCTTTTCGACACGGAGACCGGCGCGCCGGTGGCGATAGTCCATGGCGGCGAGGTCACGGCCATCAGAACGGCAGCCGCCAGCGCGCTCGCAACGCGCCTGTTGGCACGCCCGGACGCCAGTGATCTGGCGATCCTCGGCTATGGCGAACAGGCGCTTCAGCATCTGAAGGCGATGGCGGCTGTCCGCACGCTCAGCCGCGTCCGTGTCTGGGGCCGCTCGCAGGAACGCGCCGAACATTTTGCCCGCGAGGGCCGGGCGCTCGTCGATTGCGCCATCGAAGTTTCCCCATCGGTGGAAGCAGCTGTTTCCGGTGCAAGTCTGATCTGCACGGTGACGGGTGCGGCCGAGCCTGTTCTTGCCGGCCGGATGATCAGCCCAGGTGCGCATCTCAACGTGGTCGGCTCAAGCGTTGCCGCCGCCCGCGAGATCGACGTCGATGCCGTTGCGCGCTCGCGCTTCTTCGTCGATTACAAACCCTCGACGCTGCTGCAGGGCGGAGAGTTTCTGGCCGCGAAACGCGAGGGCCGCGTCAGCGACGATCATATCATCGGGGAGATCGGCGAGATCCTGATCGGCCGCAAGACCGGGCGCCAGACGGCCGATGAGATTACGATCTACAAGTCGCTCGGGATTCCCGCCGAGGATCTCGTCTGCGCGCATTTTCTCTACACGGCTGCCACCGAGCACGGGCTCGGCGCCAGCGTCGATTTTTCCTGAAACGGACGGAGATGGATCACCATGAGCCTGCTTGACGATATCGAACGCGCCCGGGCCGCCGTCCAGCCGCATATCCATCGCACGCCGCTTTGGCACTCCTCGACGCTTTCCAAGCTTGTCGGCGAGGACGTCTATCTGAAGGCGGAGCTTTTCCAGAAAACCGGCTCCTACAAGCCGCGCGGCATGATCTGGGCGCTGATGTCCCTCTCCGATGCCGAGCGGGCGGCCGGTGCCATCACCTTTTCGGCCGGCAACGCGGCGCAGGGGCTCGCCTACGCGGGAACGGCGCTCGGCGTGAAGACCGTCGTCGTCATGGCTGCGACCGCCAACCCGACCAAGGTGCAGGCGACCAAGGATTACGGCGCAGAGGTGATCCTGCACGGCACGCCGCAGGAAGCGGCGCAGTTCTGCCTCGATACAGCGCGGCAACGTGGCCTCACCTATATCTCCTCCTATGACGACGATGCGCTGATGACCGGCCATGCCTCGCTCGGCTGCGAGATCTTCGAGGATCTTCCTGACGTCGCGACGATCTTCCTCGGCATGGGCGGCGGCGGCATGGCAGGTGGGCTTGCCAAGGCGGCGATCGCCCACAGCCATTCCGTCTCGCTGGTCGGCATCGAGCCCGAGGGGGCGCCGGCGATGTACGAAAGCCTGAAGACGGGAAGCGCCGTGCGGCTGCCTGTCGTCAAGACGATCGCCGATGGTCTGGCCGCGCCAAGTGCCGGCGTCAAGTGCTTCGAGCTTGTCCGCCAGCGGTTCGAGGACGTGTTGCTTGTTGACGACGAAGCGATCGTCGGCGCAATGAAGCTTCTGATGCAGCGTTGCAAGCTCACCCCCGAGCCCGCAGGTGCCGCGGCGCTGGCGGGTCTCCTTGCCAATCGCGAGCGGGTGCGCGGCAAGGGACCGGTCGTCTGCGTCGTTTCCGGCGGCAATATCGATCTCGCGCTGCTCAAGCAGTGGCTTTGACCAATTTACCAAGGATAGCATTATGCGTTTTCAAACAGATGTCAGGGACAGCACACGGATCGGCTTTGCCAGCGGCGATGTGAGCGGCAGCGGCAAGGTGCTGTTTGCGGCTGCAGGGCCCGACGGCAACGTGCTTGTCATATGCGACGAGACGCCGGTTCATCCGGTGAGCTTCCGCTGGCCGGACCAGCCCGCCGATCGCGGCGTCATGATCACGGCCGGCGGACAGCGCCTGGAGATCACCGATGCCTGGACCGGCATGGCCAATGCCGAAACCGGCGAGCTCGTTCTCGGCGAAGACGCCCGGGCGCTCGGCCGCACCGGGGACGAATGGAAGAGCGTCGTCATCCATGTGATCACAGGTGATGCGCCTGCTGCTGGCGAGACCGTCAGCATCGAGGTCGATGCCGACCGCCGGCGCAAGCTCAGCCTGGCCCACACGGCAGCTCACCTCTCGGCCTTTGCGCTCAACCGCGCCGCCAAGAGCTATTGGACCAAGGAGGGCGCCGCGCTCGATACGCTCGGAAATCCCGATTTCGACAAGGAAGCGATCGTCAGCGCGCTGCTGTCGGAGCAGGCGTCGGTCGATACCTATCGTGTCGGCAAGACGCTGCGCAAAAAGGGCTTCGAACTCGAGAGCTTCGTCGCCGACCTCCCGGCCGTCATCGAGGCGATCAACGAGACGCTGCGCGGCTGGCTTTCTGAGCCCACAGCCATCTCGCTTACGCCAGTTCCCTCGACGCTCGATACGCGGCGCCTCTGGGAATGCGCTCTCGATGGCAGGCGGGCGCAGATGTATTGCGCCGGAACCCACGTGGCGAGCCTCCAGGACATCGCCGCGATCACCGTGTCGATCGAGCCGGTCGATGGTGGCGTCGTCATGCACACGGCAGCACGCTGAGCGGATCTTAAAAAACCTACAAGGCGGCGGCCTCAGCCGCCTTGCACAAGGCGCAGCCGCGTGATCTCGGACGGCGCAAAGAGCCTGATCGGCGGTCCCCAATAGCCGGTTCCGCGGCTGGTATAGACCCAGAGATCGCCGAGCTTCGCCAGCCCGTGAACGAAGGGCTGCTGCATCCGCACGAAGAACATCCACGGCAGAAACTGGCCACCATGTGTGTGGCCGGAGAGCTGCAACGTGAAACCCGCTTTCGACGCTTCGGGGGCGCTACGCGGCTGATGGGCCAAAAGCAGCCGGAAGGACGCATCGCCGGGTGCGCCCTTGGCGGCCTTGGCCGGATCGCTCTGATGCCTTGGGTCGAAATGACCGCCGCCGTAATCGGTGACACCGGCAATGACGGCCTGCGCGCCGCGGTGATCGATGACCACGTGCTCGTTCATCAGCACCGTCAGCCCCAGCCGGCGAAACTCGCTGATCCACGGATCGGCGCCCGAATAATATTCATGATTGCCGGTGACGAAGAACGTGCCATGGGGAGCCGCCAGGTCCGCCAGCGGCTGCGTGTGCTTCTGCAGCTGCGGCACCGAGCCATCGACGGCGTCGCCCGTCACGGCGATGAGGTCAGGCTTCAGCGCGTTGACCGTCGCGACGATCTTTTCGACATAGCCGCGCTTGATCGTCGGGCCGATGTGAATGTCGCTGACCTGAACAATGGTGAAACCGTCAAACGCCGCATCAAGTCCGGCGACCGGAACATCGACCGTTTTCACCGGCGCGCGGCGGCGTGCGAAATAGAGGCCGAGAAGGCTGAGAAGCAGCGCAAGCGCGGGAACGCCGAGTGTGGTGAATTCCGCAAAGGCCGGAACGGGCGCCCCCGCCCCGGATAACCATCCGGCGATGGCGAGCGCGATCAGCGCGATGTCGCGCAGGACCGTGAGAACGAGCAGAGACGAGAAGAAGCCCATGGCGGAGAGCCCCGCCCATGCCAGCAGATCTGACAGTGGCTGGCGGCTGATCATCCGGGCTGCCATGCCAAGCGGTATCAGGGTCACGGAAGCGGCAAGGGCGATGACCGCCAGCCACTTCAGCGCACCATCGACGGGTGCTGCGGGTATCAGCCGGATGCCGACATAGAGATGCATCAGAAGGCCGATGGCCATGACGCGGACGAAGAAGGCGGAAGGGCGCATGAAAAATCCGTCAATGGAAGCCGGCCGCGATAATGCGAGAGCGGCGTGCCAGAGCAAATAGGAACTGTGGCACGCCAGTAAAAGAGGCCATGCTGCTCGGCCATCTCGGCGGCAGCCTCTTGCGGAAGCGGCACGCCGTCGAACCCGCAGGCGGCGATCAGCCGGCGGCGGCCATCGCAGCTTCCAGGTTGCGGCCGTCATTTGCCCACAGATGCTCGATCTGCAGGGCGGTCGGATCCGGGAAGATATAGGCATCGCCGTTTTCGATGCCGCGGACGATATTGACCGCGACATGCTCCGCCGTCGCCTTTTCGAGCGGGATATGCCGGGCGAGATCGGTATCGACGGGGCCGGGATAGATGCCGATGACATCGATGCCGGATGCTTTCAACGTGCCGCGCAAAGTCTGCGTCAGCGACTGAAGCGCGGCCTTCGAGGCCGAATATCCGCCGAGCGGCGGGGCGGAAACCAGGCCGACGATGCTGACGACATTGACGATCGTGCCGGAGCCGCGGGCGACGAAACCGGGCACGAAGGCGCGGATGACCCGCAGCGTTCCGTAATAATTGGTCTCCATGTCGCCGTTCAGTTCTTCATGCGTGCTACTGATGAAATCGTTGAACGCCAGGCTTCCGGCATTGTTGAGCAGCACATCGACATCGGGCGCGGCGGCAAGCGCCTGCTTGACCGAGGCATCGTCGGTCACGTCGAGCTGCAGAGGCATGACGCGGGCATCGGCGAAATCGGGAAGCGACGCGACGTTGCGGGCCGTGGCGTAGATCTTCTTGACGCCAGCGCCGAGCAATTCCTTGACGGTGGCTGCGCCGATGCCGCGGTTGGCGCCAGAAACCAGGACGGTTTTCTCTCTCAGTGACATTTGCTTTCCTTCCGGGCCATCGCTGCGGCCATAGGTTCGAAAATTTAGTAAACAGATCTGTTTACTTCGCGAATTGATAAACAGATCTGTTTACCGTGTCAACGCAGTTTGCTAAAGCTGTCGTCATACGCCCGTGAGGAAATGAGACATGCCCGACGCCGCGCCCATCCCGGCCAAAAAGCTCGAGATCCTGAAGCTGGCCTTCGACCGCTTTTACGATGGCGGGTTTCATGCCACCGGCATCGACACCGTCATGGCCGAGAGCGGCATCTCCAAGCGCACGCTTTACAAGTATTTCGCCTCGAAGGAGGACCTGATCGAAGCGGTGCTCGATTATTACGGCGAGGGCATCGCGGACGCTTATTTTGCCCCGGCAACGGCCACAGATGGCGATCCGCGCCAGCAGATCCTCGCCTGTTTCGACAGCCGGCGCATGCAGCTGGAGGCAGACCGCCGGGGCTGCCTGGGGATCAAGGCTTCCCAGGAATATGCCGGCAAGCATGAAGGCATTGCGGCGCGCGGCGAACGTCTCGGCCTCCATGTCGAGCAGCGCTTCATCAGCATGTGCGGGCGTCTCGGCGTGGCCGATCCCGAAGGCCTCGGAAAACAGATCGCCATTCTCTTCCAGGGCGCACTGCTGATGTCACAGGTGTGCCGCAATCCCGCACCCTTTGCTTCCGCCAAGGCGGCGGTCGAGACACTACTTCAAAGCGCAAAGCGCAAAGCGTTGAGCTGATCGCTTGGGGCGCGTGCCACCGTCGCACTACGCTTCCCTCTCAGTGACCACCGCCGCCGGGTTGCGGGCTCTTCGGTGGCGTGACATTGCGTAATAGCGGCACCAGCGCCGTGGCGATGACGAAGGCGGCCATGATCACCCGGAAGGCATCGGCATAGGCCATGGTCGAGGCCTCGCGGTAGGCGAGCCTGAACAACTGCTTCAGGGCGGCCGTCTGCCCGCCGTTGATGCTTCCGGCGATCTCAGAATAGCGCCGAGCAACGCCGCCCGTCAGCCGCTCCATCGCACCATTCGCAGGCGTCAGGTTGGAGGCGATGGCGTTGAAATGCATGTTGGTGCGGTTGTTGAGGATTGCCGCGCTGACGGCAATGCCGACGGCACCGCCGAGATTGCGCATCATGTTGAACAGACCGCTCGCATATTTCAGCCGTTCGGGTGGCAGGCTGCCGAGCCCGAGCGTCACGGCGGGCGCGACGGCAAAGACCTGCGGAAAGCCGCGGAACACCTGTGGCCAGAAAAGCTGGTCGCCGCCCCAGTCGTGGGTGATGGCGCTGAAGCCCCACATCGAGATGCCGAAGGAGGCAAGCCCGAACATCATCAGCCAGCGGATATCGTAGCGCTTGGCGAGCATGATGTAGAAGGGGACGCCGAGCATCGATGCGGCCCCAGTGGAAAAGACGGCAAGTCCAGTCTCCCAGGCATTGAAGCCGCGGACATAGCCGAGAAACAGCGGCGTCAGGTAGATGGTCGAAAAGATGCCGATGCCTGTCACGAAGGAGAGCAGGCAGCCGATGGCGAAGTTGCGGTTTCCGAAGGCGCGCAGATCGACGACCGGTTTCGAATAGGTCAGGCTGCGAATAAAAAACAGTAGGCTGGAGATGCCCGCGATCGTAGCGGTGGTGCGGATCGTCTGGTCGTCGAACCAGTTGGCGCGCGTGCCTTCTTCCAGCGTATATTCCAGCGTTCCGAGTGCCACCGCCATCAGCAGGATGCCGGGATAGTCGGCTTCCTTGAGAAGCTTGATATCGGGCTCGTCGATCTTCACCAGAATGGCGACGAGCACGGCGATCAGGGCGCCGGGGACGACGTTGATGTAAAACAGCCAGTGCCAGTTCCACGTATCGGTAATCCAGCCACCGATAACCGGGCCGAGCGTCGGCGCGACCGAGGCGATGGTGCCGACGACCGCTGCCGCATAGACGCGCCGCGGTCCCTGGAAATAGTGGAAGGACGAGGTGAAGACGGTCGGGATCATCGAGGCGCCGAGCAAACCCTGCAGGGCGCGAAAGACGATCATGCTGTCGATGTTCCAGGCAAGGCCGCACAGCATGCTGGTCAGCGTAAAACCGGCGGCCGACGCGGTGAACAGCCAGCGCGTCGAGAACACCCGGGTCAGCCATCCCGACAGCGGGATGACGATGATTTCGGCGATCAGGTAGGCGGTCTGTACCCAGCTGATCTCATCCTGCGAGGCCGACAGGCCGCCGCCGATATCCTGCAGCGAGGAGGCGACGATCTGGATGTCGAGCAGCGCGATGAACATGCCGAAGCACATCACCACGAAGGGCAGCAGACTGCGAACCCAGCTTGGCTGGGCAGTCGTGACGGGGGCTGTCATGGTCTATTCCTGATCAGGGACGGGTGTCGACGGTCACCGTTGTCGAGAGGCCGGGCCGCAGCGCCTGATCCTTGACGGCGGTGTCATCGAGTGCCACGCGGACGGGCACGCGCTGGACTATCTTGGTGAAATTGCCGGTGGCGTTTTCAGGCGGAATGACGCTGAAGGTGGCGCCGGTAGCCGGTGCGATGCTGCTGATCTTGCCGGTCAGATCGTGGCCGGGATAGATATCGGCGACCACGGTCACCTTCTGTCCAGGCTTGATGACGGCGAGCTGATCTTCCTTGAAGTTCGCGTCGATCCACAGTCCCTTTTCAGGAATGACGCTCAGGAGATAGCTGCCATCGGAGACGAAGGCGCCGATCTGGGCTGCCCGGTTGCCGACATAGCCATCAACAGGCGAGCGGACCTCCGTGTAGCTGAGATTGAGCCGCGCTGTCTCGGCATCGAGCCTGGCGCCGTCGAGCGCCGATTGCGCCTGGGCGATCTGCGTGTCCAGAACCTGTATCTGCTGGCGCGCCGCCGTTAGTCCGGCGTCGGAGGCGGCGACTGCGGCCTTCGCTTGCGTGTCGGCCAGAACCGCCTTCTGGGCGTTCTGCTCGGTTCCCGTGCTCTGGGTCGCCAGATTGCGGTAGCGCACCGCGTCGATCTCGGTGAAATCGGATGCCGCCTTCTTGGCAGCAAGATCGGCTTCCGCCTGTTTCACCAGCGAGGCCTGAAGCGCCGACTGGGCGTGAAGATTGTCGAGGCTCGCCTGCTGTTCGCGCACTGCCGCCTCGGCGCGATCGACTGCCGTCTTGAATGTGCGGCTGTCGAGGCGCACCAGCAACTGACCTGCCGTCACCCGCTGATTGTCATCGACCAGAACAGCCTCGACATGGCCGGAAACCCGCGGCGAGAGCGCCGTGGTATTGCCGCCGATATAGGCGTCATCGGTGGTCTCGAGATAGCGGCCGGTCTGCGACCAGTAGTATCCGTACCATCCGGCGCCGCCCGCGATGGCAATGAGCGCCAGGATGCCGAGCGGGCGCTTGAGGCTTCTCTTCGGCTTCAGGGAAATGGCTCCCTGGGTCAGTTCGGATTCAGTCACGACCTTATTCATGGCCATGCTCCAGTCTTATTGTTCTTGGTTGGGGGCGGGGCGCTCGATCAGCGCCGTACCGGACGCTTCGGAGCGGAAGGGATAGCGCAATCGCAGCGTCTCGCTGGCGGCAGGCCCGGCGGCGACGTCGTATTGCGGCTTGGCGAGCGGGTTTCCGGTATTGCGGTCGACAAGCACCGGATCGGCCCAGGCGCCGCTTTGCTTGTCGACGATGACAAGGCTCGGCCCTTCAGGTGCGAAATGCCGGTTGCTCCAGGCGATCATCGACCAGATGACCGCGCGGAAGTCCTCGCCGCAGGCCGTCAGCACATATTCGAAGCGTTGCGGCCGCTCCTGATACGCTCGCCGTTCCAGCAACCCTGCCTTGACCAGATTGTCGAGGCGCCGGGTCAGCGTCGCGGTCGCAATGCCGAGGTTTTTCTGAAACTCGTCAAACCGCGTCACGCCGCGTAGCGCATCGCGCAGGATCAGAATGCTCCACCATTCGCCGACGCGGTCGAGACTGCGGGCGACAGGGCACTGCATGGATTTGAAGCTTTTATTCTGCATGACAGCACCTAGTAGCTTTCATCATGAAAGTTACAATACGCCGACCGATTGCGCTTTGCAAGCTGTTTGCTTGTTTGGCGAAATGCAGAGCTCTGGCGCGTCGGCATGACCGAAACGCGAAGGGCCAGCCGTGGTGTCGGCTGGCCCTTCGCGGATCGCACAAAAATCAGATGGAAGGATCAGCCGATCCGCTTCCCCGCAGCGTCGAAGAAATGCAGCGCTGATTGCGCCGCGCCGATCGTCACGCGGGCGTCGATGGCGATCTGTGACCGGCCTGGGACGCGGAAGACGATGTCTTGGGTGTTCGGCAGCGTGCCGTGGACATAGCTTTCGGCACCGACGAGTTCCACCGCGCCGACGCTGACGTCGGCCGTGAAGGCATCGGGCTTGCCGGGTTCGGCGAGATGCAGGTCCTCAGGGCGGATACCGAGCGTTGCGGTGCCCGGCGGCAAAGGCGTGGCGCCGTTGCCGAGCGCAAAGCCGCTGCCGCTGGTCTCCAGCAGGTTCATCGACGGCGAGCCGATGAATGTGGCGACGAAGGTCGTCGCCGGCTTCTCGTAGAGCTCGATCGGTGTCCCGACCTGTTCGATATGGCCGCCGTTCAGGACGACGAGCCGGTCGGCAAGCGTCATCGCCTCCATCTGGTCGTGGGTGACGTAGACGCTGGTCGTCGCCAATGCCCGCTGCAGCCGCTTGATCTCAACGCGCATCTGCACGCGCAGTTTCGCATCGAGATTGGAGAGCGGCTCGTCGAACAGGAAGGCTGCGGGTTCGCGGACGATCGCTCGGCCCATGGCGACGCGCTGGCGCTGGCCGCCCGAGAGCTGGCGCGGCTTGCGCTCCAGAAAGGGCTCGATCTCCAGCGACTTTGCCGCCTTGACGATCCGCCGCTCGATCTCATCCTTCGGCGTGTTGCGGTTCTTCAGGCCGTAGGCGAGGTTCTGGCGCACCGTCATATGCGGATAGAGCGCATAGTTCTGGAAGACCATGGCGATATCGCGCTCGGAGGGCTCGAGATCGTTGACGACGCGGTCGCCGATGCTGATCTCTCCGGAACTGATGCCTTCCAGGCCGGCGATCATTCTGAGCAGCGTGGACTTGCCGCAACCGGAGGGGCCGACGAGCACCAGGAGTTCGCCGTCGGCGATCTCGAGCGAGACGCCCTTGATGACTTCGACGCCGCCGCCATAGGTCTTGCGGACATCGTTGAGGGTGATCCTGGCCATTACTTCTCCGTCTCCACAAGACCTTTGACAAACCAGCGCTGCATCAGCACCACGACGAGGATGGGCGGAATGATCGCAAGGATCGCCGTCACCATCACGAAATTCCAGGGCGTCGCCGCGTCGGTGAAATCCACCATCTTCCTGAGCCCGATGATGATGGTGTTCATCTGCGCGTCGTTGGTAACGAGCAGCGGCCAGAGATACTGCGTCCAGCCGTAGATGAACAGGATGACAAAGAGCGCCGCGATATTGGTGCGCGACAGCGGTAGCAGGATATCGCGCATGAAGCGGAACGGTCCGGCATTGTCGATGCGCGCCGCCTCCAGCAATTCGCCGGGGATCGTCAGGAAGAACTGGCGGAACAGGAAGGTCGCGGTTGCCGAGGCCATCAGCGGCAGGGTCAGCCCCGCATAGGTATCGATCAGGCCGAGATCGACGATCACCTTGTAGGTCGGCAGGATGCGCACCTCGACCGGCAGCATCAGCGTCACGAAGATCATCCAGAAGAACACCATGCGCAGCGGGAAACGGAAGAACACCACCGCGAAGGCCGACAGGAAGGAGATCAGGATCTTGCCGACGGCAATCAGGATCGCCACCACGAAGGTGTTGAAGAGCAGCCGTTCGAGACTGACGCCGACGGCGCGCTCGACGCCGCCGAACAGCGCCTCGGTGTAATTTTCGGTGAAGTGGCTGCCCGGCAGCAGCGAGATCGGCGGTTTGATGATCTCGGCCGACGTCATCGTCGAGGCGATGAACGTGTAATAGATCGGGAAGGCAACGATGATGATGCCGATGATCAGCATCAGATGGCCGATAAGGCTGGCGACGGGGCGTTTTTCGATCATTTCAGACCCTCACGCATAATGCACCCGCTTCTCTACGAAGCGGAACTGGAAGGCTGTCAGCGCGATGACGATGATCATCAGGATCACCGATTGTGCCGCGGACGAGCCGAGATTGAGGTTCACGAAGCCGTCGTTATAGACCTTGTAGACCAGCGTTTCCGTCGCCTTGGCCGGGCCGCCGCCGGTCACCGAATGGATGATGCCGAAGGTGTCGAAGAAGGCATAGACGGTGTTGACGACGAGCAGGAAGAAGGTGGTCGGCGCCAGCAGCGGGAAGACGATGGTCCAGAAGCGGCGGCTGCCGCGGGCGCCGTCGATGGCAGCCGCCTCGATCAGCGATTTCGGGATCGCCTGCAGACCGGCGACGAAGAACAGGAAATTGTAGCTGATCTGCTTCCAGGCGGCGGCGACGATAACCAGCGTCATCGCCTGGTTGCCGTTCAGAAGCGGATCCCACATGAAGCCGTTGCGCCGCAGGATATAGGCGAAGGTGCCCATGGCGGGATTGAACATGAAGAGCCAGAGCATGCCGGCGACGGCGGGCGCCACGGCATAGGGCCAGATCAGCAGCGTCCGGTAGAAGGTCTGCCCGCGCACCACCTTGTCGGCCGCCGTCGCCAGAGCCAGCGCCACGACCATCGAGAGCAGTGCCGTCAGCACGCTGAAGACGACGGTGACATAGAGCGAGTTCAGATAATTCGGATCGGCGAAGACGTCGCGAAAATTTGCGAGGCCGACAAAGCCGCTCTTCAGGCCGAATGGATCTTCGCGCTGCATCGATTGATAGAGCGCCTGGCTTGCTGGCCAGAAGAAGAAAACCACCGTGAGGATGATCTGCGGGGCGACCAGGAAATAGGGAAGGATCTTGTTCGGAAAGACGACGCGCTGCACGGCGATCTCCTTGACATGAAGGGGCCACCCGCAGCCTTGAGGGCTGCGGGCGGAAACGCCGGTATTACTGGCCGATTGCCTGCTGGATCGCGGCATTGCCGCGTTCGACGGCCTTGTCGAGCGCTGCCTTGGCATCCTGCTTGCCGGCCAGCATCGCTTCGAACTCTTCGTTCATGATGTCACGCACCTGCGGCAGGTTGACGAGACGCACGCCCTTGGAGTTTTCGGTCGGCGCCTTGCCCATCATCTGCAGGATCGGCGTTTCGCGGCCCGGGTTCTTTTCGTAGAAGCCGGACTTCTTGGTGTCTTCATAAGCGGCCATGGTCACCGGCATGTAGCCGGATACCTGATGCAGGCGGGCCTGGATCTTGGTCTGCGACAGGAAGTGGAAGAACTGGGCGATGCCCTTGTATTCTTCATCGCTCTTGCCGGCGAAGACCCAGAGGCTGGCGCCGCCGGGAATGGTGTTCTGCGGACGTCCTTCGCCTTCATAATAGGGCAGCTGGCCGATGCCGTAGTTCATGCCCGTCTTGATGATGTCGCCGAGACCTCCGGAGGATTCCGTCATGATGCCGCATTCACCGGAGGTGAAGAGCTGCTTGGCTTCCGAGGTGCGGCCGCCATAGCGGAACGTGCCGTCCTTGGCGAGATCGGCGATCGCCTGGAAATGCTGGACGAAGAGCGGCGAGTTGAATGCGAGCTTCACATCGGTGCCGGCAAGGCCGTTCTCGTTCGAGCCGTAGGACACGTTGTTCCATGCGGCCAGGTTCTCGGTCTGGATCCAGGTGAGCCAGGTCGAGGTCAGGCCGCAGGCAGACGCGCCGCTCGACTTGATCTTCTTGGCGGCTTCGAACACTTCGGGCCAGGTCTTCGGCGGGCTTTCAGGGTCGAGGCCGGCCTTCTTGAAGGTGTCCTTGTTGTAATAGAGGATCGGCGAGGACGAGTTGTAGGGGAAGGACAGCATCGTGCCGTCGGGCTTCGAATAATAGGCGGCGATGCCGGGCAGGTATTCCGACTTGTCGAACTTGAAGCCGCCCTTTTCGAGAACCTGGGCTGCCGGCATGATCGCGCCCTCGGCGCCCATCATCACGCCGCTGCCGGCATCGAAGACCTGCAGGATCGCGGGCGGCTGCTTGGCGCGGAAGGCGGCGATGCCGGCATTCAGCGCTTCCGGATAGGTGCCCTTGAAGACCGGGACGATCTTGTAGTCTTTCTGGCTTTCGTTGAATTCCTTGGAGAGCTGGTTGACCACTTCGTTGTTGGCGCCCGCCATGGCGTGCCACCACTGCAGTTCGGTCACTGCAAAGGCACTCGAAGCGAACGAAAGCGACAAGGTGATGGTTGCCGCGGATGCGGCCATGAAACGAATGGACATGGTTCCTCCCTATGTGTCCTGCCGCGCCGTTTTGAACGGATTACGGCCTGCCGGCGCAGATCCTCCTCGATCTCACCGGCCGGTTTCGTTACGAAACTTTCCGCATACAAAACGAAAAGAAACGAACTGGCAAATGAAATTGTGAAGGTTTTGTGACATAGTGTTTGTGACAGTTTTGTCGAGTGCGCCTTTGGTCGAATTCGCAAGCCATCTTCTCTCCCGCAAGACGACCTGATAGCGTCGCCGCCATGCATTCCTCTCTTCAGCTTTCCCCTGATGACAAAGCCCTCTTCGATGGCCGCCACGGTGAGGCGGCTGCTTTTGCCATGCGGCTTCTCGTCCGTTTCGCCGAGGCTGTCGGCGCCACAAAACTGGTGGACATCGAGGCTGCCCATATCGACGGCTGTCTCTATCTCGGCGAGGTCAGCCTCGATTTCGTCGAGCGCATGGTGTCCTGGGGCGGCCGCGTCCGGGTGCCGACGACGCTGAATGTCGGCTCGGTCGATCTCATCCATCCCGAACTTTTCCGCGGCGACGAGGCGCTTGGTAAGAACGGTGCGCGGTTGATGAGGGCGCATGAGGAGCTCGGCTGCGTCCCGACCTTCACCTGCGCACCCTACCAAACGATCTTCCGGCCGCGCTTCGGCGCGCAGATCGCCTGGGCGGAATCGAATGCGATCGTCTTTGCCAATTCGGTGCTCGGCGCCCGCACCAACCGCTATGGCGATTTTATCGATCTCTGTTGTGCGCTGACGGGACGGGCGCCCTATTATGGACTTCATGTCACCGAAAACCGGCGGGCGACCGTGCTTGTCGATATCGAGGAGTTTGCCGAGGGTGAGCGGGATGCCGGGTCGATCTGTGTCGCTGCCGGTCACGCCATCGGCCGCCGTTGCGGCGATCGCATCCCCGTCATCCGCGGCCTGCCGAAGGAAAGCTCCGAGGATGACCTGAAGGCGCTCGGTGCCGTTGCCGCATCGGCAGGCGCCGTCGCGCTGTTTCACGCCGTCGGGCTGACGCCGGAGGCGCCGACGCTGCAGGCGGCCTGCGGCGGGGTCGAACCGCAGGAGACGCTCCGGCTCAGCCGCACCGATATCCGCGACACCATCCGCAATCTCTCGACCGTGGCGGAAGGGACACCGCTTGCGGCCATCAGCATGGGAACGCCGCATTTCTCGATCGGCGAATTCGAGCGGCTGATGCCGCTGCTCAGCGGTGGGAAGGCTACTGTCGATATCTACATCAACACCAACCGAGAGGTCCTGGCGGAGCTTGAAAATCGCGGCTGGCGCGTAACGCTGGAGGCGGCGGGCGTAACGCTCGTCATCGATACCTGCACCTATGTCACGGCAATCATCCGCGACATGTCGGGTGCGGTGATGACCAACTCGGGCAAGTGGGCCTATTATGCGCCGGGCAATATCGGCGTCGACGTCGCCTTCGGCTCGCTGGCAGAGTGCATGGCCTCGGCGCGCTCAGGCAAGGTGGTGCGGCTGTGACGGCATTTTCCGCGACGACCCTCATGGAAGGCAAGGCCGCGGCCCCAGCCTTCGTGCTCGCCGAGCCGCTCAGCTTCTGGGGCGGCGTGGATTCGGCGACCGGCGAGATCATCGATCAGTGGCATCCGCAAAGCGGCCAGTCGATCACCGGCGTGATCCTCGTCATGGAGGCGGGCAGGGGATCAAGCTCGGGAAGCTCGGTGCTCGCCGAAGCAATCCGGCTGACGACCGCGCCAGCAGGCATCATCCTCCTGAAGCGCGACGCGATCGTGGTGACCGGCGCGATGGTTGCCGAGGCACTGTACGGCATCGGCTGTCCGGTAGCACTCGCCCGGCCGGAGGACTGGGCGCAGATTTCGATAGCCACGCATCTGGCGATCGAGGCCGGTGAGCGCGAGGCACAAATCAGAATTATCCAGCCCTGAGCGGCTGCGGGAGGAGGAAGTGATGACCAAGACCGAAAAGCCCCTGGCGATCAGCGCGCCCGATCCGCGGACGCTCGATCTGATCTTCACCGATGCGGCGCGCCGCGTGCTTCACGACACATACGAGATCGTCGAGGCCGATCCGGACAATATCGCCGGTCTCGGCGACGAGGTTCTCGGCAAGGCGCGCTACATCATCGGCCAGCCGCCGCTGTCGGAGGAAACGCTGGCGCGGATGACGTCGCTGCGCTGTGTGCTCAATGTCGAGAGCAATCTCATCAACAACATGCCCTATGACGTGCTCTTCCAGCGCGGCATTCATGTGGTGACGACGGGCCAGGTCTTCGCCGAGCCGGTGGCCGAAATCGGTCTCGGCTTCGCCCTGTCGCTCGCCCGCGGCATCGTCGATGCCGATGTCGCCTTTCGCGACGGCAACGAGCTCTGGGGCGGCGAGGGCAATGCCAGCGCCCGGCTGATCGCCGGATCGGAGATCGGCATCGTCGGCTTCGGCGATCTCGGCAAGGCGCTGCGCCGAGTGCTGTCGGGCTTCCGCGCCAAGGTGCGGGTCTTCGATCCCTGGCAGCCGAAGTCGATCCTCGAGGAAAACAATGTCGAGGCCGCAAGCCTGGAGGATGTGCTGACGAAGAGCGACTTCGTCTTCGTCGTTGCCGCCGTCACCAGCGAGAACAAGGGCTTTCTCGGAGCCGAGGCCTTCGCCAGCATGCGCAAGGGAGCGGCCTTCATCCTGCTCAGCCGCGCCGATGTTGTCGATTTCGATGCGCTGATGGCCGCTGTTGCCTCAGGCCATATCGTGGCGGCAAGCGATGTCTATCCGGAAGAGCCGCTGCCATCCGATCATCCGGTGCGCAAGCTCAAGGGCTTTATCCGCTCGGCCCACCGCGCCGGAGCGCTCGACAGCGCCTTCAAGAAGATGGGCGACATGGTGCTCGAGGACATGGACCTGATGGACCGCGGCCTGCCGCCGATGCGCTGCAAGCGGGCCGAACGGGAAACGGTTTCACGCATGCGGTCGAAGGGCGTGAAGATCAACTGATCAAATCTTCGCGGAAGGCTATTCCTCGCATTGTCAACGGTGCCCGGTCTTGCTAGGCCGTGGCACCCCAACGCATTCCCATCGCAGGCTTCCATGTTCTCCAGATCGACCGATGAGGCGCCTTCCCCGCTGGTGGGAATTGCCCTTGCCTGCATCGGCTATTCGCTGTTTGCCATCCAGGACGCCGTCGTCAAGTGGCTGGTCGCCGACTATGCCGTGCCGCAGATCCTGTTCATCCGCAGCGTGATGATCGTCGGCTTCTCGGCCTTCTTCATCCACCGCAACCGGCATCCGTCGATCCTGAAAAGCCAGCACAGAAGTTCCGTTCTGCTGCGCGCCGTTCTGATGCTCGGCGCCTGGCTTGCCTATTATTCCGCGGCCCGCCATCTCGGGCTCGCCGAAATCACCACGATGTATTTCTCGGCACCCGTTATCACCGTCGTGCTGTCGATCTTCATCCTGCGCGAAAATGTCGGGCCGATCCGCTGGCTGGCCTGCATCGGCGGCTTCATCGGCGTCGTTCTGGCCGCCAATCCAGTTGAAGCGCCGAGCCTCATTCCCGCCGGCATGGTGTTTTTCGCCGGCTTCTGCTGGGCTTGGAGCACCATTCTCGTGCGCCTCGTCAGCCGTACGGAAAGTACCGTCAACCAGATGCTGGCAACAGGCGTTCTGTTCGTCATCGTCTGCGGCGCCGCACTGCCCTTCGTCTGGAAAACCCCGGATGCTTTCGGCTGGGCACTGATGATCGGCCTCGGCTGCATCAGCGCGGCCGGTCAGTACATCCTTTACGAAGGCTTCCGCTATGCGCCGGCCTCTACACTGGCGCCGATCGAATATAGCGGCCTGATCTGGGCTTTCCTCTATGGTTACCTGATCTGGGCCGAAATCCCGACGTTGAATGTCGTTGCCGGGGCCCTGCTGATCGTCGGCTCCAGCCTGGTGCTGATCTGGTGGGAGCGGCGCCTCGTGATCATCTCGCGGCGCCGCCTGACGGCTTAATCGCGAACCAGCACATGCCCTGACTTCAGCCAGAATGGCGGGAGATAGAGCGGCGTCGATGACAGCGGCAGGATGCTGTCCTTGACCGCGACACCCAGCTTGTCCGCCATGAAGCTACGGCGCGCGGCGATGCGCGCATGCATGGCCGGATAGCGCTGCCTGATCTCCTCCCTCAGTGCTTCGTCGGCGAAGGCAACGGCATCTTCGCTGTTCAGCGCCCAACCAGCTGGCATCGGCACGGGAATGACATCCACCTGGAACGGCATGCCGGAGCGAAGCCGATCCGTGGAGCCCGGCTGCACCGGCGAATGCAGCCATTCCTCGTGGCTGCCGAGATGGCCGGGGTTGAGCGCAGAGTTAAGCCCCGCCGACTTCAGCTTGCCGGTCACCGCCTCGAAGAGCGCGCCGCCGGTGACACCGATATCCGATGTTTCGTACCAGGTCATCAGCGCCTCGAAATAGGCTTTCGCCGGCTTCAGGAAGTCGTGGTCGTGGTCAGCAAGCAATCCGGCGCGCGATGACAGTGCACCCCAGTAGCCGAGCGCCGTGGTGACGCCGTCGCCGCGCTTCAGCTTTCGCGCCGTCGGGCTGCGCAGGCCGATGATGTGTTCGCCCTTGCTGACTGAGGCAAACATCGTGTGGACGTTGAGCGGATCGCCTTCATAGCCGAGCCGTCCGAGCGCCTCGAATTCCGTATCGCCTTCGCGCACGCCTGAAATGACCCTCCAGAGCGCCGTCGAGCAGCGCGCAGCCGCCCACTCGAAAACCGCGAGCTGATCGACATCGACAACGGAACGCAAGCCGTCCTGCGGATGCATCAGCACTTCGGTTCGATCGACGAGCTTGCCGCCACTGCCGATGGCGCGGCTCAGGATCTTCACGATGAAGTCAGGCACGAAGAAGCTTTGTGCGTAATCGTCATCTTCCTCGGCAGAAAGATATTTCCAGCCCACCAGTCCAATGCTGTCTCCAGGCGTGATACCGGCATCCTTGAGACGGTCGGCAAAGCGCGGGTTCTCAGAGCGGTCCTGACCCATCAGGCTGAAGCTCTGCGCGCGCAACACTTCGATGCCGGGCAGCCGGGCGAGCGCCGTATAGCTCTCGGATTCGTTGCCGGTGATGATGACGCGCTTGCCGCCTTTGCCGAGCATCAACAGCGCCTCCTCGAAACGCGGCTCGAATCCGGAGAGGAACATGATGTTTCCGAAATGCTCCCGGTCGGCATAGACGACGAGCCAGTCCGTCCCGGCATTCTTCAGCGCTGCTTCGGCGCGCGCTGCATAGGTGGCGGCGGGAATCTGCGGCTGTTCGCCGAGCGGACCGAAATCCGGAAGGGCGACGGGGGCGAGCGAAATGGTCATGTTTTCCTCCGATGCGCCCGCTCCAAACCGGGCTCGACGGATATGGCGAGATGGCGGCCGCAAGGTCAATCGGCAAAGGCCACCCATTGCAAAAATGTCGTGATGGCACATTCTAATTTTCGAATGATGCGCAACCGCGCCATTCTTGGCCCGGAAATTCCGCAACCGCAGTGCTACTATCGCGTTACATGCCAAGGGAGCGGAAGAGGAGCCCTCCCAAGGTGTCATGGTTCACCACTGCGATCTCGGGAGGAGAGCAGATGCTGGCGACGAGTGTATCGCTCGACGATAAATATACGGCCGACGAAGGCAGGGTCTTCATGTCCGGACTGCAGGCGCTGGTTCGCCTGCCGATGACCCAGATGCGGCGCGACCATGCCGCCGGGTTGAACACCGCTGCCTTCATATCAGGCTATCGCGGCTCGCCGCTCGGTGGCTATGACCAGCAGCTGATGAAGGCGCAGCGCTATCTTGACCAGCACCAGGTCACCTTTCAGCCAGGGATCAACGAGGATCTTGCCGCCACCGCCGTCTGGGGCAGCCAGCAGGCCGGTCTTTCGCCGGGAGCCAACAAGGACGGTGTTCTCGGTATCTGGTACGGCAAGGGCCCGGGCGTCGACCGCTCCGGCGACGTGTTGAAACATGCGAATGCGGCGGGCACTTCCGAGCATGGCGGCGTCCTCTGTTTTGCCGGCGACGACCACGCGGCGAAGTCTTCCACCGTGCCGCACCAGACCGACCATGATTTCATGTCGGCGGTCATTCCGGTTCTCTATCCGTCCTCGATCCACGAATTCATTGAATACGGCCTGCTCGGCATTGCCATGTCGCGCTATTCCGGCTGCTGGGTCGGCATGAAATTCATCGCCGATACCGTCGAGACGACCGCCGCTGTCGATCTCTCGGGCGAAAAGCGGCAATTCGTGATCCCCAGTGATTTCGAGCTGCCGCCGGGTGGGCTCAACATCCGCTGGCCGGACCCGCCGCTGATCCAGGACGACCGGTTGCAGACCTACAAGGCCTATGCGGCGATCGCCTTCGCCCGCGCCAACCGGGTGGATGAGATTACCCATGATGCGCCGCATGCCCGCTTCGGCATCATCTCCTCGGGCAAGGCCTATGAGGACGTGCTGCAGGCGCTGCGGGAACTGGAGCTCGGCCGTGCCGAGATGGAAGCGATCGGCATCCGTATCCTGAAGATCCGCATGCCCTGGCCGCTGGAACCGGAGGCCGTACGGCATTTCTCCGAGGGTCTGGACGAGGTGCTCGTCATCGAAGAGCGCCGCGAGATCATCGAGAACCAGATCAAGCAGCAGCTCTTCAACTGGCGCTCCGACGTGCGCCCGCGCATCGTCGGCAAGTTCGACGAGCATGACAAACCCTATCTCAGCCTCTCGGCGGCGCTGACGGTGGGTGCCGTTGCGCGTGCCATCGCCGAGCGCATCCTGAAACTCGATATGGACCCGGCGCTGCACCGGAGGATTTCCGACAAGCTTGCCTATCTCTCCGAGCGCGGCCAGATCAGCCGCAGCCATGTGCCGCCGCTGCAGCGCACGCCTTTCTTCTGTTCCGGCTGTCCGCACAATACCTCGACGCGGGTGCCGGAAGGCAGCCGCGCCACGGCCGGTATCGGCTGCCATTACATGGTCACCTGGATGGACCGGAATACCGAGACCTTCACGCAGATGGGCGGCGAAGGCGTGCCGTGGACGGCGATCTCGCGCTACACCGACGAGAAGCACATGTTCGTCAATCTCGGTGACGGCACCTATTTCCACTCCGGTATTCTGGCGGTGCGCCAGTCGGTCGCCGCCAAGGTCAACGTTACGTACAAGCTGCTCTATAACGATGCCGTTGCCATGACCGGCGGCCAGCAGATCGACGGCTACATGACGCCGCAGCTGATGACCAAGCAGCTCTACAATGAAGGCGTCTCGCCGATCTATCTGCTCTCGGACAATCCGGATGCCTATGTGGCGCCCGAGCTTGCGCCCGGCGTCACCGTCCTGCACCGCGATCATCTCGATCCCGTCATGCTGAAACTACGCGAAACGCCGGGTTGTTCGGCGATCGTCTACGTACAGACCTGTGCTGCCGAAAAGCGCCGGCGCCGCAGCCGCGGCCTGATGGAAGACCCGGCCAAGCGCGTCTTCATCAACGAAGCGGTTTGCGAAGGCTGCGGCGATTGCTCGGTGCAATCCAACTGCATCTCGGTCGAGCCGCTGGAAACCGAGTTCGGCCGCAAGCGGCAGATCAACCAGTCGACCTGCAACAAGGACTTCTCCTGCGTGAAGGGTTTCTGTCCGTCCTTCATCACTGTGAAGGGCGGCGAGCGCAAGAAGCGCAAGGCGGTCGAGCCCGTCGATGCCGACATCCCGATGCCCGTCATCCCGGAGATCGGTGACCGCCCCTGGAATATCGCCATCGCCGGCGTCGGCGGTACCGGCATTCTGACGATCGGCGCCGTGCTCGGCATGGCTGCCCATCTCGACGGCAAGGTGCCGATGATCCTCGATATGGCCGGTCTTGCCCAGAAGGGCGGCGCGGTGATGAGCTATCTGCGCATCGGCCGCGAGCAGAAGGACGTGACCTCGCCGCGCATCGTCAACGGCGGTGCCGATCTGCTGCTGGCAGCCGATGACGTGGTCGGCGCCTCGAAGGATGCGATCACGCTCTGCAAGAGCGAGCGCACGACGGCCATCGTCAATACCGGGCTGATGCCGGTTGCCGATTTCGTCCGCAACCGTGACTTCGATTTCAAGACCGGCTCGGTGATGCACACGATCGCCAAGACAGTCAGCGACCGCTCGGTCTTCCTCGACTTCAGCCATGCGGCGACCGCGTTGACCGGCAATGGCATCAACACCAATATCCTGCTCACCGGCTTTGCCTGGCAATCGGGCCTTGTGCCGCTCTCGCTTGAATCGATCGAAAAGGCGATCGAACTCAACGGTGTTGCCGTCAAGGCAAGCCGCGCCTCGTTCAACTGGGGACGCTTTCTCGCTCACGATCCGGACGCCGTGCGCGCTGCGATGGGCGAGAAGGAGGAGCGCAAGACGCTGGCCGATATGTCCCTTGCCGAGGTCGTTGCCCATCGCAAGGCGCATCTCGCCGCCTATCAGGACGAGCGCCTTGCCACCCGCTTCGGCGCCTTCGTCGAGCGCGCCAAGGGCGCGGCCGCAAAGGCTGGCCTTTCGGACAAGATACCGTTTGCTACCGCCGTCACTTATGCGCGGGTGCTCGCATACAAGGATGAGTATGAGGTGGCGCGGCTGCTGACCGATCCTGCCTTCGAGGCGAAGATGCGCGAGGAAATGGAGGGCGATTTCCGCCTGGTCTTCAATCTCGCGCCACCGGTTCTCACTGGCAAGGACCCGAACGGCCGCCCGAAGAAGCGGGAGTTCGGCGCCTGGATCCTGCCGCTGCTGCGCGGTCTCGCACGCTTCAAGAGATTGCGCGGCACGGCGCTCGATCCCTTCGGCTATCTGCATGAGCGCAAGCAGGAGCGCCGGCTGATTTCGGACTACGAGGCGGTGGCGACCCGTGTCTTTGCAAGGCTCGACGCCGGCAATGAAGCGGAAGCGCTTGCCATTCTGACGCTGTTCGATGAGATTCGCGGCTACGGGCTGGTCAAGGAGGCGGCCACCCGCACGATCATGGAGCAGATCGACAAGCGCTTGAAGGCTTACGAGACGACGGGCGAGCCGGCACGCATGCCGGACGCCGCATAGTTGGTGGCGACGAGCAATTCCAGCAAAGGTGCCAAGCGGTTTTGCGTCCGGAATTGCGGAATGGGTCCAAGGGAGAAGGCCGGATGTATTTAGGTGGCTTGAGCTTTGCGCTCGGCGAGGAAATCGAAGCGCTGCGCGACGCCGTCAGGCGCTTCGCCAGCGAACGGATCGCGCCGCTCGCCGACGAGACCGACCGCAACAATGCTTTTCCGATGCCGCTCTGGCGTGAGTTCGGCGATATGGGCCTTCTCGGCATCACTGCCGCTGAGGAATATGGCGGCGCCGGTCTCGGCTATCTCGCCCACTGCGTGGCGATGGAGGAAATCAGCCGTGCCTCGGCCTCGGTGGCGCTGAGCTACGGCGCTCATTCCAATCTCTGCGTCAACCAGATCAACCGCAATGGCAATGCTGGCCAGAAGCAGCGCTACCTGCCGAAGTTGATTTCTGGCGAGCATGTCGGCGCGCTGGCGATGTCCGAGCCTAGTGCCGGTTCTGACGTCGTCTCGATGAAGCTCAGGGCCGAGAAGCGCGGTGACCGCTACGTGCTGAACGGCAGCAAGATGTGGATCACCAACGGCCCGGATGCCGATGTGCTCGTCGTCTATGCCAAGACCGATCAGGAAGCCGGCCCGCGCGGCATCACCGCCTTCCTGATCGAGAAGAGCTTCAAGGGCTTTTCAACCGGCCAGAAGCTCGACAAGCTCGGCATGCGCGGCTCCAACACGTCCGAGCTGATCTTTGCCGATTGCGAAGTGCCTGAGGAAAACGTGCTCGGCACGGTCGGCGGCGGCGTGAAGGTGCTGATGTCGGGTCTGGACTACGAGCGCGTCGTGCTCTCCGCCGGCCCGCTCGGCATCATGGCTGCCTGCATGGATATCGTCGTTCCCTACCTGCACGAGCGCAAACAGTTCGGCCAGGCGATCGGCGAGTTCCAGCTGATGCAGGGCAAACTCGCCGACATGTATGTGACGATGAACACTGCGCGAGCTTATGTCTATGCCGTCGCCACCGCCTGCGATCGCGGCGAGACCACCCGCAAGGACGCCGCCGGCTGCATCCTCTACGCCGCCGAAAAGGCAACCACCATGGCGCTCGAGGCCATCCAGGCGCTCGGCGGCAACGGCTATACCAACGACTACGCTGCCGGCCGCCTGCTCAGGGACGCCAAGCTCTACGAGATCGGCGCAGGCACCTCCGAAATCCGCCGCATGCTGATCGGCCGCGAACTGTTTGCGGAGACGGCATGACCGTACTCAAATCCGAAATCTCCACCAATTCCGAAGCCTTCAAGGCCAATCGCACGGCGATGCAGGAAGCCAGCAAGCTCGTCGACGAAGCCGTTCGTGTTGCCGCCAATGGCGGCGGGCAGGTGGCGCGGGAGCGGCATGTCGGGCGCGGCAAGATGTTGCCGCGCGATCGGGTCATGGGGCTGATCGATCCGGCGACGCCGTTTCTTGAGGTCGCGGCCACGGCGGCGCATGGGATGTATGACGGCGATGCGCCAGCGGCGGGATTGATCACGGGAATCGGCCGGGTGATGGGCCGCGAATGCATGATTGTCTGCAACGATGCGACGGTCAAAGGCGGTACCTATTATCCGATGACGGTGAAGAAGCACCTGCGGGCGCAGGAAATCGCCGCGGAGAACAACCTGCCCTGCATCTATCTCGTCGACTCGGGCGGCGCCAACCTGCCGAACCAGGACGAGGTCTTTCCGGACCGGGACCATTTCGGCCGTATCTTCTTCAATCAGGCGAACATGTCGGCGGCCGGCATTCCGCAGATCGCCGTCGTCATGGGCTCGTGTACGGCCGGTGGCGCCTATGTGCCGGCCATGTCCGACGAGACTGTCATCGTCGAGGGGCAGGGGACGATCTTTCTGGCTGGTCCGCCGCTGGTGAAGGCTGCGACCGGCGAGATCGTCACGGCCGAGGATCTCGGCGGCGGCGATGTCCATACGCGGCTGTCGGGCGTTGCCGATCATCTGGCGCGCGACGATGCCCATGCGCTGGCGCTTGCCCGCCGCAGCGTTGCGGCGCTCAACCGTCCCAAGCGGACGGCGATCGAGCTACAGATCCCGGAGCCGCCGCTCTACGATCCCTCGGAGATCGCCGGGATCGTCCCGGCCGATCTGCGCACGCCCTATGACATCAGAGAGGTCATCGCCCGCATCGTCGATGGCTCGCGTTTCGACGAGTTCAAGGCGCGCTATGGCGCCACACTTGTCTGCGGCTTTGCCCATATCCACGGGATGCCCGTCGGCATCATCGCCAATAACGGCGTGCTGTTTTCGGAATCGGCGCTGAAGGGCGCACATTTCGTCGAGCTCTGCTCGCAGCGGAAGATCCCGCTGGTCTTCCTGCAGAATATCACCGGATTCATGGTCGGCCGGAAATACGAGACGGAAGGCATCGCCAAGCACGGCGCCAAGCTGGTGACGGCGGTGGCGACCACAAATGTGCCGAAAATCACCATGCTGATCGGCGGCTCATTCGGTGCCGGAAATTACGGCATGGCCGGCCGCGCCTTCTCTCCGCGTTTCCTCTGGACCTGGCCGAACAGCCGCATCTCCGTCATGGGCGGCGAACAGGCGGCGGGCGTTCTGGCGACCGTGCGCGGCGAGGCGCTGACGCGCGCTGGCAAGCCATGGAGCGCAGAAGAGGAAGCAGCCTTCAAGCAGCCGGTGCTCGACCGTTTTGAAAGCCAGAGCCACCCGCTCTATGCCTCGGCGCGGCTTTGGGACGACGGGATCGTCGATCCCACAAAGAGCCGTGATGTGCTCGGGCTTTCGCTATCGGCGGCGCTGAATGCCCCGATCGAAGACACGCGCTTCGGCCTGTTCAGGATGTGAGGCTGCCATGTTCGACAAGATACTGATCGCAAACCGGGGTGAGATCGCCTGCCGTATCATCCGCACGGCAAGGCGCTTGGGCGTTCGCACGGTTGCGGTCTATTCCGACGCCGATACCGGCGCACTTCACGCGGAAATGGCCGACGAGGCCTATCGCATCGGCGGCGCGGCGGCGCATGAGAGCTATCTGTCAATCGAGCGCGTCATTGCGGCGGCGACCCGCTCCGGGGCTCAGGCGATCCATCCGGGCTATGGGTTTCTCTCAGAGAATGCGGAATTCGCCGAAGCTGTCGAAGCAGCCGGCATGGTATTCATCGGTCCGCAGCCTTCCGCCATCCGTGCCATGGGCCTCAAGGACGCAGCCAAACGGCTGATGGAGCAGTCCGGCGTTCCTGTCGTGCCGGGTTATCACGGTGACAATCAGGATCCTGATTTCCTGGCGGCAAGGGCGGCCGAAATCGGCTTTCCGGTGCTGATCAAGGCGCGGGCGGGCGGCGGCGGCAAGGGCATGCGCCGCGTCGAGCAGGCGCAGGATTTTTCCGCCTCGCTGGAAGCGGCGCGGCGCGAGGCGGCGGCTGCATTCGGCGACGACGCCGTGCTGATCGAGAAATATCTCCTGCGGCCGCGCCATATCGAAATGCAGGTCTTCGGCGACCGCCATGGCAATGTGGTGCATCTCTTCGAGCGCGACTGCTCGCTGCAGCGCCGCCACCAGAAGGTCATCGAGGAAGCGCCGGCCCCCGGGATGACGGCGGAGATGCGCCGGGCGATGGGCGAGGCCGCGGTCCGTGCCGCCAAGGCGATCGATTACCGCGGCGCCGGAACGGTGGAGTTCATTGCCGACGTTACCGACGGTCTTTGGCCGGATCGCTTCTTCTTCATGGAAATGAACACTCGTCTGCAGGTGGAGCATCCGGTGACCGAGGCGATCTCGGGCGTCGATCTTGTTGAGTGGCAGTTGAGGGTGGCGGCGGGCGAGCCGCTGCCGAAGAAGCAGGCCGAGCTTGGCATCAACGGCTGGGCCTTCGAGGCCCGCATCTATGCGGAGGACGCAGCGAAAGGCTTCCTGCCCGCGACCGGCAAGATCGAGCGCCTTCAATTTCCCGAAAGCGGAGCCAGGATCGACGCAGGCATCAGGGCCGGAGACCGGATTTCGGCGCATTACGATCCGCTGATCGCAAAGCTGATCGTTCATGGAGACAATCGCCAGGCTGCGCTGTCCGGTCTGCGGGGCGCGCTTGAGGCATCGCGGATCGAGGGAACCGTCAGCAATCTGGCGTTTCTCGCCAATCTGACGCGCCAGGAGGATTTTGTCGGCGGTCATCCCGATACCGGCCTGATCGAAAGGAACCTCGACAGCCTGACAGCGGTTCCGGCGCCAAGCGGATCGGCGATCGCGCTTGCGGCGGTTCTGTCACTCAACATGCCGCGCGGCGGACGCGATCCTTGGGAGACACTTGGCCACTGGCAGCTCTGGAGCGAGATGCAGCGCATCGTCAGCCTGCAACATGGAGGTGAAACGCTGAGCCTTCGGGTTATCGCCCGCGGCTTCGACATGTTTGCGGCCCATAACGGCCAGCGCGTCGTCCCGGTCAGGATCGTCAGCCGCGACAATGGGCGCATTCATGCCGAAGCCGATGGACGCCAGGTTCTCGTCGAAGCCCGGCACCATGGACGGCAGCTTTCGCTCCGGCTTGATGGCGCGACCCACGTTTTCGAACTGCCCGATCCGCTTGAGACCGCAGCCTCCGAGATCGCCGGCGGCGACCGGCTGGTGGCGCCGATGCCCGGATTCATCAAGCTGGTCCGTATTGCCGAAGGCGCGTCCGTTGCCAAGGGACAGCCGCTGATCGTCATGGAGGCGATGAAGATGGAGCTGACGCTGACTGCCGCCCGCGATGGCGTGGTGGAAAGTGTCGCGGTCAGCGAGGGACATCAGGTTTCCGAGGGTGCGGTGCTGGTCAGCCTGAAGGCGCTCGGGGAATGAGGCCGCGCCGCGTCTCGATCGTCGAAATGTCGCCGCGCGACGGTCTGCAGAACGAGGCGCGCTTCGTCGAGACCAGCGATAAGGTCGCGCTCGTCGATTTGCTCTCAGGCTGCGGTTTCGAGCGTATCGAGGTGACGAGTTTCGTCAGCCCGAAATGGGTGCCGCAGCTTGCCGATGCTTCCGATGTGATGGCACGCATCACCCGCCGCCCCGGCATCCGCTACGCGGCGCTGACACCGAATATGAAGGGCTTCGAAGCGGCTCTGGTAGCA
Organism: Hyphomicrobiales bacterium; assembly: GCA_900465675.1. Lineage (GTDB taxonomy): Bacteria > Pseudomonadota > Alphaproteobacteria > Rhizobiales > Rhizobiaceae > Rhizobium. Next base: position 557,066 of record UBJR01000005.1, read on the forward strand.
AAAGCCGATGAGATCGCGATCTTCGCATCGGCCTCCGAGAGCTTTTCGCAGCGGAATATCAACTGTTCGATCGCCGAAAGCATCGAGCGTTTCAGGCCAGTCGCGGAAGCGAGCCGGGAGCACGGCATTCCCATGCGCGGCTATGTCAGCTGCGTCGTCGAATGCCCGTACGAGGGCATTGTCGAGCCTGTGGCGGCGGCCGAGGTGGCGCGCCAGCTCCGCGACCTTGGCTGCTTCGAGATCAGCCTCGGTGACACGATCGGCCGGGGGCGGCCTGAGGCGGTCGACCGCATGCTGGCGGAGGTGCTGGAGGAGGTCCCGGCGGATCGTCTGGCTGGGCATTTCCACGATACGGCGGGCCGCGCGCTGGACAATATCGATGTGGCGTTGGAACGGGGGATCGCGGTGTTCGATGCATCGGCCGGCGGTCTCGGCGGCTGCCCTTATGCGCCGGGCGCCAAGGGCAACGTCGATACGCTTGATGTCGCCCGCCATCTCCAAGCGAAGGGAATAGAGACGGGGCTGCTTCTGGACCGGCTTGCCGAGGCTGCGAGCCTCGCCAGAAGCCTGAGGAGTGAATGACGATGCCTGAAACGCTGAAAGTCGCCATCGAGAATGGCATCGCGCGCCTGACGCTGGCGCGGGGCGAAAAGCACAATGCACTGTCGTCCGCCATGATGGACGAATTGATCGCGGCTTCGAGGGAGATCGGAGCCGATCCGGCGGTGCGCGTCGTCGTGCTTGCTGCGGAGGGCAAGAGCTTTTGCGCCGGTGGTGATCTTGGCTGGATGCAGCAACAGTTTGCCGCTTCACGGGCTCAGCGTATGGAGGAAGCCCGCCGCCTGGCAACGATGTATCGCACGCTGAGCGACCTGCCGAAGCCGGTGATCGCCCGTGTGCATGGCAACAGCTTCGGTGGCGGGGTGGGGCTGCTGGCTGTCTGCGATCTTGCCGTCGCTGCCGATACCGCGCGTTTCGGCCTGCCCGAAGTGCGGCTCGGCATCATTCCGGCGACCATCAGTCCGTTCGTCGTTGCGCGCATCGGCGCGGCTGCTGCGCGCCCGCTGTTTCTTTCCGGCAAGCCGATCGATGCCGGGGAGGCGCGGGCTATCGGTCTCGTCGATCGCATCGTTCCGGTCGAGGAGCTGGACCGCACCATCGAGGTGGAGGTCAGCCATTTCCTGCAGGCCTCGCCCGAAGCGGCGGCACGCGCCAAGGCGCTGGCAAAGTCGCTGGCACCGCCGATCACCGATGCTTCGCTCGAAAGCGTGATCGGCCAGCTTGCCGATGCTTGGGAGACTGCGCAAGCGCGCGAAGGCATTGCGGCCTTCTTCGAAAAGCGCAATCCGCCCTGGCGGGCATGATATGCTTTGCGCTTGAATTGGTCGAAAGCTGAGCCTATTTTGATAAGCGGTTGATCAATTTACGCCAAGGTGACGATGATGGCAGCTCTGAGCTTCGATGTTGCAGCCGCGCGTTACGGCGACGGCCAGTCTGCATTTCTTTCCGCTCGCCGCGTTGCCGATCAGCTCGGCGTGACGCTTGCCGAACTTGCCCGGCTGATCGGTGTTGCCCGCAACACGCTGACGGCGAAATCGAGTGCCCGGAAGGTCGATGGCGCGCTCAGCAATGTCGTGCGCATCCTCTCCATGGCAAGCGAGATGGCGGGTGACGACAATCGCGCCGTGATCTGGTTCAAGCACCAGCCGATCCCGGGCTGGGCCGGCAAGACCGCCTTCGATCTCGTTGGTGAAGGCAAGCCGGACAAGGTGCTTGCTTATCTGGAAGCTGTCCGGTCTGGCGTCTATGCCTGAAGGCCCTGAGGCCGGCACGCTTGAGCTCTGGCGGGCCTTCGTGCCGCGTTGGGCGTTTGCGCCACTCTCGGGTGAAGGGGCAGCGCGCTTCGGCGGCCGCTGGAACCTGGTGGGTGAGGCAACCATCTATGCGGCCTGCGAACTTTCGACGGCTTGGGCCGAATATAATCAGGGCTTCGTCCAGCATCCGGCCGTCATCGCCAAGCTTGAACTGACAGGCGCACGGCTTGCTGACACGACCAATGCCGCATTTCTCGAAGCACATGCGGAAACGATCGCAATCCACCGCTGCGAGTGGCAGCTGGAACTCGATGCCGGGCGCGTTCCCGCAACGCACCAGTTGCGGGAACGGCTGATCGCGGCAGGCTTCGATGGGGTGCTCTATCCTTCCTTCATGTCGCCGGGCGGCCGCTGCGTGGCGCTCTGGCGTTGGAATACACCCGGCGCGCCGAAGCTTAGCGCCGTCGATCCCGAAGGGCGCGTGCCGAAAACCGCTGCGTCCTGGCTCTAGCGCTTCCGGCGTTCCAGGCAGGCATTTCGCCGCCTAAGGAACTGACCCATTTGGGCCAGATTGCGAAGCGCGGCGCAATCTGGCAGTTTGGGCTGAAAATGGCTGGTATTTCGCATGGCCAGGACGGCAAGCTTGCGGTATCAGGCCGGAAGAAGGTGGGGAAGCAACTGACGATGAAAGCACCGACCGGCCGTGATGCCGCTCCGACGATTGCCGATGTTGCGCGGCTGGCCGGCGTTTCCCGCGCTGTCGCAAGCCGGGCCCTTTCGACCGAGCCGCGGCCGGTGTCCGCCGACAAGCGCGAGCGCGTCATCGATGCGGCCAATGCTCTCGGCTACAAGCCGAACCTCTTGGCCCAGAGCCTGACCACCAAGACGGTCAATCTCGTCGCCGTCGTCGTCAACCACATTCACGATCTCTCCGACCTCGACCTGTTCGACCGGCTGATCGATCAGATACAGGCGATCGGCAAACAGGTCATCCTGGTGCGCATCGGTTCGGTCGCGCGCGTCGAGGAGTTCCTCAGAAACGGCGTCGCCTATCATGTCGATGCCGGGCTGGTGTTTTCGGACTTCGCCGATGCGACGACCGTGCGGCGGATGTTCCGCTCCGATCTGGTGGTCATGCTGAACGGGCTGCATGACGAGCTCTCGCCCGTTGTGATGCCCGACGAGGCCGTCGGTATTTTCGAGGCGGTCGCGGATGCCGCCAGCAAGCGGGTGCGCACGGCGGGGCTGGTCACCGGCCGCGCCTCTTCGCCGGTCGAGCATGCGCGTATCGGTCTCTATCGCAAGGCTTTTGAGCAGCACCGGATCGAATTGAAACGCACGGTTCAGGGTGACTATTCCTATGCCAGCGGACATGCCGCTGCGGCTGTGCTCGCCGGTGACGATTGTCCCGATGCGATCTTCTGCACATCGGATGCGATGGCGATGGGCATTCTCGATGTTTGCCGTTCGGATTTTCCGGGCAACCGGCCGCCGCGTTTCCGGCTCTATGGCTTCGACAACCTGTCGCTGACCGATTTCGAGGCCTATCCGATCTCGTCGATCGGCTACGACAAGTCGGATTACGTCCGGCATATCGTCGATTTCATCGCCAATCCGGAGGCGTTCAAGCCGGGACAGCCGCCGATCATGGTGCCGACGCGCTTCGTGCTGCGTGCCACCTCCTAAAGAAAAGGCCGCCCGGAGGCGGCCTTTATTGTCTTACCACTGCGGGTTAAGAGCCGGCGGGTTGGCTTCAGCGCCCCACCACTTCTTGTAGTTTGCCTCATAGGCGCCCGACTGGATGTAATCGGACACGAACATGTCGAGCCAGCGGACGAATTCCGGGTCGCCCTTGGCGACGGCCATGCCGATCGGGTCGTTGGAATAGAGACCGGCAAGCGTCACCAGCGTCGGGTTCTTGGTCGCGAGATAGTCGAGCAGCGAGGAGTCCTCGATAGCGGCATCGACGCGCTTCTGCTGCAGCTGCAGCACGCCGTCAGGCGCGAACTGATCGACATAGACGAGTTCCGCATCCGGAACGGCGGTCTTCAGGAAGGTTTCGCCCGTCGTGCCGCGGCCGACGACGATCTTCTTGCCGGCGAGATCTTTCAGATCCTTGATGCCCGCATCCTTCTGCACGATGATGCGCAGACCGGCACGGTTATAGGGGATCGAGAAATTCACGACCTTGGCGCGCTCGAGCGTCGCAGAGGTATTTGCGATCGCCACGTCGATCTGGCCGGAGACCAGCATTGAGATACGGGCGTCACCCGAAACGTCGGTGAATTCGACCGGCACGCCGATCTTTTCAGCCAGGCGCTTGGCGACATCGACGTCATAGCCGACGGGATTGTTCTGGTCGTCGCGGAAGCCAATCGGCTCGCCGCCGAGCGACACGCCGATCCGGATCGTGCCGCGCGAGCGGATGTCATCGAGCATGCCGGCGAAGGACGGCAGAGCCGAGCCTGCGACGACGGCGATCGCAGCGATCGCGGTGAGAAAGCGTTTCATTGTTCCATTCCCTCTTCGTTGATTATGCCTGTTTCGCTGCCCGCAATTCCGGTTCGGACATCGAATCCTCCCAGAGCCAGTAGCTGATCTCGCCCTCGCATCTGAAATTCACAACCTCATGATTTCCTTTTGCGTCAACTGCGTGAATGACGACACCTGCAAGGAAACCCGTATCCAGTTCGTTAAGCTCCTCGACGGCGAGCTTGATCGCGTCGGAGAGCGAATAGCCGAGCTTCATGGCGAGCACGATGGTGCGCGAGGTCGAGCAGCGCATGGTCATTTCGCCGGTATGGGTGCAGGCGGCCGCGCCGTAGCGGCTGTCGGCGTAGAAGCCGGCGCCGGGGATCGGCGAGTCGCCGAGGCGGCCCGGATATTTCCAGGCCCAGCCTGAAGTCGAGGTCGCAGCATGAATGCCGCGAGCGGGATCCGCCGAGAGGAACACGGTCGTGTCGCGCACGCGCTCGGGATCGGTGATCGCCTTGCTGAGCGGCGCCAGCGGAATGTTCGGGAATTTCGCCAGCTCTTCGGCCGGCAGTTCCTTTTCCAGCCGCTCCCACCAGACGCGCTTGCTGTCTTCGAACAGCACGTCGTCCTCGGGGAAACCGATTTCACTGGCAAAGCGGCGCGCGCCATTGCCTGTCAGCATCACATGCGGCAGGCGCTTCATGACCTCATGGGCGAGTTTCGCGACCGGCAGCGTATTGGGTACGGCGCCCACAGCGCCGACGTCACGGGTGGTACCGTCCATCACGGCGGCGTCCAGTTCCATGTCGCCGAGCATGTTCGGCCAGCCGCCGAAACCGACGCTGCGGACTTTCACTTCGCTTTCGACCTTGCCGATGCCGGCAACCATGGCGTCGAGGCTGTTGGCTCCGCTGCGCAGCATGTCGACCGTATGGGCAAAACCCGGCCAGGCTTCTTTATTGGCGATGAGCAGCATGAAAAACCTCTAATCTTTACGCATTTTGGAAAGGAACTGGGCAACGCGGGGCTGCGCCATGCCGCCATCGGCGGCGAAAAACTGTTCGGTCGGCAGGTCGACAAGCAGCTTGCCCTTGTCGAGAAAGACGATCCGGTCGGAAATCTGCCGGGCGAACTCGATCTCGTGGGTGACGAAGAGCATGGTCGTGCCCTCTTCGGCGAGCTTGGCGAGGATCGCCAGCACTTCGGCGGTCATTTCAGGGTCTAGCGCGCTCGTCACTTCGTCGAGCAGCAGATAGCGCGGCTGCATGGCAAGCGCCCGGCAGATGCCGACACGCTGCCGCTGGCCGCCGGAAAGCTGCGCCGGATAGGCATCGGCGCGATCGGCGAGGCCGACTGAGGCCAACAGAGCGCGGGCGGTCGCCTCGGCTTCGGCCCGCGGCTTCTTCAGCACCTCGATCGGTGCCAGGGTGATGTTTCCGAGCACCGTCATGTGCGGGTAGAGATTGAACAGCTGGAAGACCGTTGCCGAGCGCTTGCGCGCCTCGGCCAGTTCCTTGGGCTTGCCGGTGTCGAATTCGTCGACGAGGATCCGGCCGCCATTCAGCTTTTCCAGGCCGTTGATGCAGCGGATCAGCGTCGATTTTCCGGAACCTGACGATCCCAAGATCGAGACGACCTCGCCGGGATTGATTGTCAGGTCGATGCCGTCAAGGACGGTGGTCGAGCCGAACGCCTTCTTGACGTTTTCTACTTTGAGCATGTCAGAGCCCTCTCCAGGCGCTATGAGCCCTGAGGCGGTTTTCGAAACGGGTGCCGAGAAGCGCAACGAGCTTCGCGGTCGCATAATAGAGCAGGCCGACGGCGGTCCAGACGATGAACGGCTTCAGCGTCCTGAGGTTCAGGATGTTGCCGATCTTTGTGAGATCGACGACGCCGATCACCGAGATCAGCGAGGTCACCTGCAGCTGGTTGACGAGCAGCGCGATCAGCGGGCCGATCGCAAAGGCCATCGCCTGTGGCGCCACGACATGGCGCAGTACCTGCCAGCGCGTCAGGCCGAAGACGCGCGCTGCCTCGATCTGGTCGCGGCCGATGGATTCGATCGCCGAAACGGCGATGACATAGACGAAGGCGGCGGTATTGGCCGACAGCGTGATCGTTGCCGCGGTCACCGGCGTGATGCGGATATGGAAGAGCGCCGGCAGGCCGAAGAAGACCAGGAAGAGCTGCACCAGAACAGGCGAGTTCTTCAGGAGCTCGGAGACGAAGGTAACGATCTGCAGCAGCACCGGCACGCGGTAGAAGCGCACGACTGCCCAGAGAATGCCGATCAGCAGACCGATCAGCGACGTGCCGAAAAACAATGCGACGCTGACACCGAGGCCCTGGGCGAGCAGCACGAAATCGTAAGAGGTGAAATCGGTATAGCGCATCAGCCGACTGCCTCCATCAAGTCACGGTTGAGGCGGCGGTGAAGCAGCGTGACACCAAGCGACACGAGATAGGTGAGCACAGCATACGCAACCAGCAGCACGACATAGACTTCGAAGGGCCGGTAGGTCTGCGACACGACGATCTGCGCCGAACCGGTGAGCTCGTTCAGCGTAATGGTCGAGAGGATCGACGATGTGAGGATCAGGTTGATCAGCACCGAGCCGAGCGGCCGGATCGACGTCCTGAGTGCGATCGGCAGAACGATCTTGGTAAAAGTCACCCGGCGTGACAGGCCGCTGACCTCAGCCGCTTCGATGATGCCGGGGTCGATCGCCAGGATCCCGGCTCGGATTACATCGGAAGCATAGGCGCCGCCGGCAATCGACAGCGCCACGACGCCGGTCGTGAACGCATCGATGTAGATGCCGAGTTCCGGCAGGCCGTAATAAAAGAAGAACAGCTGGACGATGAACGGCACGTTGCGGAAAATATCGACATAGACGAAGGCAACGCGCCGCAGCGTCTTCGACGACGAGGTGCGGGCGATCGCCACGAAGGCGCCCATGAGGACGCTGCCGAGCAGCGCCAGGGCGCAGGCCTCTGCCGTCAGCAGGGCGCCTTTGGCGAGAAAGCCGATATGCGGCAAAAGGATCGAAAGGTCGAACCGCACGATCGCTCTCCCCAAGCACGATTGAAACCGGTTTCATATTGCTGAAACCCGCGGATGCTGTCAAGCGCCGTGGCAGGGAAGTTGTGGAGATCTGACAAGAACGCCCCGCATCCGGAGATGCGAGGCGCTTCCATGACCGTTGAGGGGCCCTAAGCGGCGGAGAAGGGCACGGCCACGAAGGTTTTGTTGCCACCGCGTTCGACCAGCAGCAGCACCGACTTGCGGCCGGATTTGGCGGCTTCGGCGACAGCGGTCTTGGCATCGCTTGCGCCACGCACCGGCTTGTCGTTGACCGAGACGATCACGTCACCGGTCTGGATGCCGGCTGCAGCGGCCGTCTTGTCGGGGTTTACGCTGGCGACGACAGCACCGGTGACGCCGCGCGGCAGGTTCAGTTCCTGGCGGGTGTCCGGCGTCAGGTCGGCGAGGCCGACGCCGATGCTCGGGCCGGTCTGCACCTTGCCATCGCCTTCATCGGCAGCGGCCTGCTTCTGTCCGTCGTCATTGCCACCGATGGTGACGTTGAGTTCGGCGCTCTTGCCGTCGCGCCAGACGGTGAGCGTCTGCTTGGCGCCGGGCGACATGTCGGCAACGAGGCGCGACAGGTCCTTCGGAGTCTTGACGGCTTCGCCGCCGACTGCGGTGACGATATCGCCTGTCTTGATACCTGCATGAGCAGCCGGGGTATCATCCGATACGGCAGCGACGAGAGCGCCCTGGGCATCGGTCAGGCCAACGGCATCGGCGACATCCTTGGTGACGGCCTGGATCTGCACGCCGAGATAGCCGTGGTCGATCGAGCCGTTCTTCTGCAGCTTGGCGACGATGGTGCGGGCCTCGGCGGACGGGATGGCAAAGCCGACGCCGACGCTGCCGCCGTTCGGAGAGTAGATCGCGGTGTTGATGCCGACGACATGGCCGTCACGATCGACAAGCGGGCCGCCGGAGTTGCCGTGGTTGATCGGCGCGTCGATCTGGATGAAGTCGTCGTACGGGCCGCTATGCAGATCGCGGCCGCGGGCCGAGACGATACCGGCGGTCACCGTGGTGCCGATGCCGAACGGGTTGCCGATGGCGAGAATCTGATCGCCGAGTTTCAGCTTGTCGGAATCACCCCAGGCGACGGTCGCCAGCGGCTTCGGAGCCTGGATTTTCAGAACGGCGATATCCGACTTCGGATCGGTGCCGACGAGCTTGGCGGGCAATTCGGTGCCGTCATCCAACGTCACCTTGATATCGATGGCATTGTCGATGACGTGGTTGTTGGTGACGATCACGCCATCGGGGCTGATGATGAAACCAGAACCGAGCGCCATCGCGTGCTGGCCGCTGTCATGTTGCGGGGCCTGGCGCGGCATGGGGATGCCCTGCTGCTCGAAGAACTGGCGGAACTGCTCGTCCATCGGCGAGGACTGCTGGTCGCTGGTGTCGGTGGCCTTCATCGTCGTCGTTACGGTAACGACGGCCGGCTTGTCGGCATCGACGATCGGCGCGAACGAGCCGCCGGGGGCAAATGTACCGCTGACTTCTGCAGGCGCGGCAACCGCGGAGGCGGCATTGATGGTGAAAGGCAGCGCCGCAGTGCCGGCAATCAGGGCGGCGCCGAGAAGCGCTGCAGTGCGGTGCTTGAGAAGGATATTGGACATGGCGAATGGTCCCTTGCAAATGGTTGCTAAGCGGCGTCGATGTTCCGGGGAACGCGGGCGTCGGGCGAAATGCACAAACTCTTCAAATTAAAAACCGCCGCTTTACTTAGCGATTACTGGTGTTCGTGAAGAATTAGCGCTTGATACTGATATGCGCCGCTCAGGGTTCATTTACAAATTAAATGTTCATTACCGTTTCATTGCAAAATGGTAAGAATTACAGGGAATTAATATTCGGATCGAGAGCGGCCCGCATCGCTGCCGGGAGTGTATGTCTCAGGCCTCGACTTGGACCATATGGCCGTTGCCGAGGCTCTTGTAGCAGCGCTTTGGCGGCACATAGCCGAGCGGGCGTACCGGGCTTTTCAGTTCGTCCGTGGAGAGCCCGCGCTTGATGCCGCGGCGCGACGGATCGGGAACCGGAACGGCGGCAATCAGCTTCTTGGTATAGGGGTGCTGCGGATTTCCGAAGACAGCTTCGCGCGGGCCGATTTCGACGATCTCGCCGAGATACATCACCGCGACGCGATGGCTGACGCGCTCGACGACGGCCATGTCGTGCGAGATGAACAGGAAAGCCAGCTTGAGGCTCTGCTGCAGGTCCATCAGGAGATTGCAGACCTGCGCCTTGATCGAGACGTCGAGGGCCGAGACGCTCTCGTCGGCGACGATGACCTTCGGATCGAGCGCTAATGCCCGGGCGATGCAGATGCGCTGGCGCTGGCCGCCGGAAAACTCGTGCGGATAGCGCTCCATCATGTCGCGTTTCAGCCCGACGCGCTCCAGCAGATCGGCCGCCTTGTCGCGTGCCTGCGCCCGGGTTCCGAGATCATGGGCGACGATCGGCTCGCTGACGGTGGCGCCGATGGTCATGCGCGGGTTCAGGCTGGCGAAGGGATCCTGGAAGATCATCTGGATGCTGCGGCGCATGTGCCGGAGGCGCGATGAATCCAGCCCCGTCACGTCGTAACCGTCGAGATTGACGGTGCCGGCATTCGGCTCGATCAGCCGGGTGATCGAGCGGCCGGTCGTCGACTTTCCGCAGCCGGATTCGCCGACCAGCGACAGCGTCTCGCCCTGGAAAAGATCGAAGGAGACATCCTCGACCGCGTGGATCGCGCCGGTGCGCGTGCCGAAAACGCCGCCACGGATTGCAAAGCGCGTCGTCAGGTTCTTGACCTCGAGGATCGGCGTCTTGCTGCGATCGACGGTATCGGCGACAGCCACGGGCTCGGTACGCTCGCCGGTGGTGGTGTCGACAACAGGAAAACGCAGCGGCCACTGGTGGCCGGTCATCGAGCCCAGCCGTGGAACAGCCGAGAGCAGCGCGCGGGTATAGGGGTGCTTGCCGCGGTGGAAGATATCGTCGGTCGGCCCGGCCTCGACGGCTTCGCCGCGATACATGACGATGGTGCGGTCGGAGATTTCGGCGACAACGCCCATGTCGTGGGTGATGAAGAGAACGGACATGCCTTCCTCTTCCTGCAGCAGCTTGATCAGGTCGAGGATCTGGCCCTGGATCGTCACATCAAGCGCCGTCGTCGGCTCGTCGGCGATCAAAAGCTTCGGCCGGGAGGCGAGCGCCATAGCGATCATCACGCGCTGGCGCATGCCGCCGGAAAACTGGTGCGGATATTCGTCGAAGCGGGAGGATGCATTCGGAATGCGGACTTTTTCGAGCAGCCGGATCGTCTCGGCCCGGGCTTCCGATTTGGTCATCTCCCCATGGCAGGTCAGCGCCTCTGAGATCTGGCGGCCGATCGTGAAGATCGGGTTCAGCGAGGTCATCGGCTCCTGGAAGATCATCGCCGCGTCGTTGCCGCGGACCTTGCGCATCTCCTTGTCGGACAGCGCCAGAATGTCCTTGCCGTTCAGCAGGATGCTGCCCTCGACGCGGCTCTGTTTCTTGGCGAGCAGCCGCATGATCGACAGCGAGGTGACGCTCTTGCCCGAGCCGGATTCGCCGACGATCGCCACGGTCTCGCCGGGCATGACATCGAAGGAGACGTCGCGCACGACGGGCTTCCAGGCACCATCCACCAGAAACGAGGTGGTCAGGTTCTTGACCGAAAGCACCGGATTTGCAGCTTCACCCATGTCTTTTTCCTGCTTCATGGTTCGGTCTCAGGTCTTGAGCGGCGTGGCAAAGGAGGCCGAGGGGCGCCCTTCGGCGATGCGGGCTGCTTCGACGGCGGCAATTTTCGCGTCGATCTCGCGCCGGTCGATCATGCCGCTCGGATTCTGGCGCGTCGCCATCGTCTCGGCGACATAGAGGTAGCGCTCGCTGGCGACCGCATGGAGCCGCCGCAATTCTTCCAGTGGATCGGTATGATCGTCGGCGCGGATATTGAGCCAGGCGTAATCCTGGTCGCGGTAGATGACGAGGGCGGCCGATTGCTTGCCGCGCTTGTCGCCACCGGCGTCTTCACCGGCCTGCATGGCTTCCAGCAGCCGTTCGGCCAGCGGCTTGCCTGCGGTCTTCTGATAGGCCGCGAGCGTTGCCGCGATCACCTCGGGACCGGCAAGCATGTTGCCGGCGACGGAGACGTTGCCCGCCACCAGATGCCCGGCCCAGTCGATGCATTTTTCGCCGGTAAAAGCGGCATTGCGGCCGGTCGCGTCGATCATATGGAACTGCCGCTGATCACGGCCATCGTCGCGCGCAGCCAACTCGGCAATAATTGCCTCCGGCGCTTGCCCTGCGGCAAGCATGCCCAGGCCATCGACGCCGTTCAGCGGATTGACGAAAGCCTGCGTCGCCACCGCACCGATCCCGCCGCGGATATGCGGGACGATGCCGCCAACGGCGAAGAAGCGGCTGGCGACGGCGATGCCGAGATGGCCGGTGCTGGGGTCACGGGCGACGATGGAATAGGTCACGGTCTATCTCCCCACCGCATAGGCCTGCATCAGGCGCGGGGTCGCCGCAGCCCGCAGCAACCCGTCGGCATCGCGGCGTGCTGCGGTCAGGCGGCCGACGGTCCACGGATCGGCAACCGTCAGCTTGTGACCCTTCTTGCGCAGGGCCTCGAGAACGCCCTCGCCGAAATTCGCTTCGGCCATCAGGCTGCCCGGCTCGCGGGTGCGGGGATAGAAGGAACCCGGAAAATGCGAGGTGTGGAACAGCGGCTGGTCGATCGCCGCCTGCAGGTTCAGCTTGTGATGGACATAGCGCAGGAAGAAGGAAAGCTGCCACTGCTCCTGCTGGTCGCCGCCGGGCGTGCCGAAGGACAAGGTCGGGCGTCCTTCATGAAGCGCAATCGACGGCGTCAGCGTGGTACGCGGCCGCTTGCCGGGGGCGAGCGACGTCGGCAGGCCGGGCTTCAGCCAGAACATCTGGGCGCGGGAATTGAGGCAGAAGCCAAGGCCCGGCACCGTCGGCGAAGACTGCAGCCAGCCGCCCGAAGGGGTGATCGACACCATGTTGCCCTCGCGGTCGATGACGTCGATATGGACGGTGTCGCCGCGCTTTTCGGAGAGATGCGCCATGGTAGGCTCGTAGACCGCGCCGGTCTTGGAGGTGACGCCGAGCATGTCCATCGTCAGCGCATACTGGTCTTCGAAGCCCGGCACGACACCCGGCTGCAGCTCCAGCGATGCCTCTGGCTTGATGAGCTTGCGGCGCTCGTCGCTATAGGCGTCCGACAGCAGATGCTCGATCGGGATCGTCGAGAAATTGGGATCGCCGTAGTAGATTTCGCGGTCGGCGAAGGCGAGCTTCATCGCTTCGGTGACGGTATGGACGAAATCGGCACCGGCAGGATCCATCGAGGCGATATCGATGCCCTTGAGCAGCGCCAGCGTCTGCAGGAAGACGGGTCCCTGTCCCCAGGGGCCGATCTTGGCAATCGTCCAGCCGTGGTAGTCGTAGGTCTGCGGCGCTTCGATCGTGGCCGACCAGTTCGCCATGTCATCGGCGGTGATGACGCCCTTGTGCTTGATGCCGCTCGCATCCATCACTTCGGTCGAACCGGCATAGCGCTCGATAGCCTCGGCGACGAAGCCGCGATAGAAGGCATCGCGCGCGGCTTCGACCTGTTCCTCGCGGCCACGCTTGGCTTCTGCCTCTGCGATGATCCGCTTCCAGGTCCCGGCGAGAACCGGGTTCTTGAAGTTGGAGAGCGGCTCGGGTGCCGCCCCACCGGGCAGCCAGGTCTTGTGAGAGGTCGGCCATTCCTTTTCGAAGAAGGAGGAGAGGCCTGCAATGGTCGCCGAAACGCGCGGCAGCATCGGATGGCCGTTTTCAGCGTAATAGATCGCCGGTTCCAGCACGTCGCGAACGCTCATCGTGCCGTAGTCGCGCAGCATCAGCATCCAGCCGTCGAAGCTGCCGGGAATGACGGTCGAAAGCAGACCGTCGCCCGGGATCAGCTTCAGGCCTTCGGATGTGTAATGCTCGATAGTCGCGCCTGCAGGGGCCGGGCCCTGCGCACAGATGACCTCGACCTTGTCCTTCTTCTTCGAATAGAGGACCGCAGGCATATCGCCGCCCGGGCCGCAGAGATGCGGCTCGACGACCTGCAGCACGAAGCCCGTGGCGACAGCCGCATCGAAGGCGTTACCGCCCTTTTCGAGAATGCTCATGCCGACTGCCGAGGCGATCCAGTGGGTGGAGGTGACGACGCCGAACGTGCCGAGGATTTCGGGACGGGTCGTGAATGCGGTCATTTCGAATGTCCTTTCAGGAAATCATGCTTCGCGCGGATCGAGCGCATCGCGCAGGCCGTCGCCGAGGAGATTGAAGCCGATGACGACGAGGAAGATCGCCGCCCCCGGCCACATCGCCATCCATGGGGCTTGGGAGAGGAAGTTCTTGGCAACGTTCAGCATCGAGCCCCAGCTGGCGGCGGGCGGCTGCTGGCCGAGGCCGAGGAAGGAGAGGCTGGCCTCGGCGATGATCGCAGTTGCAATCGTCAGCGTCGCCTGCACGAGAATGGGCGCCGCGACATTCGGCAGGATGTAGCGGGTGATGATCCTGAACTGCCTGAGGCCGATGGAGCGGGCGCCCTCGACATATTCCTCTGTCTTGACGGCCAGAACCTGGCCGCGGGTGAGGCGGATGAAGATCGGCATCGCCGAAAGGCCGATGGCGATCATCGCGTTGGTGAGGCTCGGGCCCAGGAAGGCGGCAAGCGCAATCGCGGTGATCAGGAACGGCATGGCAAGGAAGGCTTCGGTGATGCGCGAGATGATCTGATCGACCCAGCCGCCGAAATACCCTGCCATCAGGCCGAAGGGCACGCCGACGATGACAGCGATCGCCACCGAGAAGACGCCGGCCATCAGCGAGGCCTGTGCCCCCCAGATCATCCGCGAAAGAATGTCGCGGCCGAGATCGTCGGTGCCGAGCCAGTGGGCAGCCGATGGCGCCTTGCGGATCGCCGACCAGCTGGTGCCGTTCGGATCGGGAATGGGCAGCAGAGGTGCCGCAATCGCCAGGATCGCGAAGAAGGCGATGATGCAGAGACCGGCAAGCGCGCCCTTGTTGGCCTTCAGCTTGCGCCAGGCGCGGCTCGGCACACGCTGTTCGGTGGTGACAGCGACCTGATCGATGGCGGTCATAGCGAGGCCCTCATGCGCGGATTGAGAAGGACATAGAGGATATCGGCGATGAGATTCATCAGGATGAAGCCGATCGCGGTGCAGAGCACGACGCCTTGGACGACCGCATAGTCGCGGTTGAAGACGGCATCGACGATCAGTTTGCCGAAGCCCGGAATGGTGAAGATCTGTTCGGTCAGAACCGCACCCGCCAAGAGTTCGCCGAAGAGCAGGGCGCTGAGCGTCACGATCGGCAGCACTGCATTGCGGAAGCTGTGTTCGAGCACGACCGAGCGCTCGGAGAGGCCCTTGGCGCGGGCGGTACGGATATAGTCGGCGCTGAGCACGCTCAGCATCGCCGAGCGCGTGTGCCGCATCAGCGTCGCGGCCAGCGCGTTGCCGAGCACGAAGGAGGGCATCAGCATTGTCTGGATCGAGCGGATCGGGTCGTTGAAGAAGGGTTCGTATCCGGAGGCGGGCAGCCAGCCGAGTTTCACCGAGACTAGCAGGATCAGCATGATGCCGAGCCAGAAGTTCGGGATCGAAAGGCCGGAAAGCGCGATCAAGTTGGCGATGTAGTCGAAAGCGGTGTTCTTCTTCACCGCCGCCAGGATGCCCATGGGAACGCCGATCACGAAGGCGAAGATCATCGACATGATGGCGAGCTGAATGGTGACCGGGAGTTTCTCCGCCACCAGTTCCAGAACCGGCTGATTGGTTCGGAGCGAAATGCCGAGATCGCCCTGCAGCACCGAGCCCAGCCAGGAGACATACTGGTAGGGCACCGGATCGTTCAGCCGGTATTTCTCGCGCAGATATTCGATGACCTGCGGATCCCGCTCTTCGCCGGCCATGGCAAGGATGGGGTCACCCGGCAGCAGCTTCTGCAGCGAGAAGACGAAGACCGATATGATCAGCAGCGTCGGAATGGCGACGAGAAGCCGCTTGGCGATGTAGGTATACATGAACGATCCTGAGCGAGCGGGGAGAGGCGGCGGGCACTACCCACCGCCGCGATGGCTGGTTCAGCCTTCCTTCTTGACACCCGTCAGACGGATCATGCCGTCAGGCGAGGCGACGAAGCCGGTGACGTTCTTGTGCATCGCCCAGATCCACGAGTTATGGCCGAGATAGATGATCGGCATGTCGTCGTTGAGGATCACGGCCGCGGCGTCATACTTCTGCTTGCGGACCGCATCGTCGGTGGACGCACGGGCCTCGTTCAGCAGCTTGTCGACTTCGGCGTTGCAGTACTTGGTATCGTTGATGCCGCCCTTGCAGGTGATGAACTGGTGGATATTGCCATCGGGATCGATACGGCCCGACCAGTCCGAGCGGCTGAGCTGATAGTTGCCCGCCGTCTGCTCAGACAGCAGCGTTGCGAATTCCGTCGAGCGGATGGTGACGTCGAAGCCGGCCTCGGCAACCATGGACTGGACGACCTGCATCATCTGCGAGGCGACCGGGTTGTTCTGCACCTGCAGCTCGATCGGCACGCGGTCGAAACCGGCTTCCTTGATCAGCGCCTTGGCCTTGTCGAGATCGCGGGCGGGAACCGGGATATCCTTGTCGAACCATGGGCTGTTCGGCGGGAACGACTGGTTGCCGGCAACCGATGTGCCTTCATAGACGATCTGGTTCAGCGCATCGCGGTCGAGCGCCAGCGAGAAGGCCTGGCGCAGGCGCTTGTCCTTGCCGAACGGGTTGTCGGCGCGGGCGCCGTTCCCGACATTAGCATAGAGCGCCATGTAGCCGGTGCCGATCGCGTCGGCATAGGTGAGGCTCGTATCTTCCTTCACCGAAGCGGCATCGGTCGGCGCCAGGCGCTCGATCATGTCGAGATCGCCGGAGCGCAGGTTGGCGAGGCGCACCGTGGTATCCGGGATCGGCAGGTAGGTGACCTTGTCGACGAAGATATTGTCCTTGTTCCAGTAATCCTTGAACTTCTCAAGCACGATGCGGTCCTGCTGGACACGCTCGACGAACTTGAAGGGACCGGCGCAGACCGGGTGATTGCCGAAATTGGCACCGAGTTCTTTGGCAGCCTTCGGCGAGACGATCATGCCGGCGCGGTCGGAAAGCTGGGCGAGAAGCGTCACGTCAGGGCTCTTCAGCGTGAATTTCACTTCGTATTCGCCCGAGGCCTCGACCTTCTCGACCGAGGTCAGTTCGCTCTTGCGGCGTGATTCCGGCAGCGTCATGTTGCGTTCGATGGTGGCGACCACGGCCGCCGCATTCATCGGTGTTTCGTCGTGGAACTTGACGCCTTCGCGCAGCTTCATGGTCAGCGTCTTGCCGTCGTCGGACCATTTCCATTCGGTCGCGAGCTGCGGCACGATTTTCAGGTCGGGGGTCACGTCGACGAGCTTGTCGCACATCGCGGTATAGACGATGCGGCCGACGAAGGTGCGCGACTGCGCGGGATCGAGCACGTCGGCATCGTCCTGCAGGCCGATCTTAAGCTCGGCGGCAAAGGATGGGAGGGCAACAATTGCCCCGGCTAGAAGGGTCGTCACGAAACTGGCGGTCCTCATTTCACTCTCCTCTGGTTCTTTTTGTTTGCTTCATTGCCGTGGCTCTTCAGGTGAGCTCTTCTTTGGTCTCCGGTATCTGGTGGTCGAGCGAGGTCATGCGAACCAGGCTCTCCTGCAGCGTCAGCAGGTGCTGGCGCATCGCTTCGCCGGCTCTCGCGGGATCGCGGGCGGCGATGGCATCGACGATTGCGGTATGCTGTCCGTAGGTCACGGTGCGCGTCTTGCTGGCGGCGCGGGCGCGCTCGCGGATCGTCTGCCAGGCTTCGTCCTGACGCACGCGGTTGATGACGTCGAAGATCGTCAGGAAGAACTGGTTGCCGGCCGACTGCGCGATATGGCGGTGGAGCGCGCCGTCCCACAGCTCGCGGCCGTCGGCATCGGTGCTTTCATAGATCTTCTTGACCAGCTCATACATGCGCTCGACGTCGTGCTTCTTGGCGCGGATGGCGGCAAGCTGAGCGAGCTGCGGCTCGATGCGCAGGCGTACTTCCATGATTTCCATCAGGTCGGTGCCGGCAACGATCGAATCCACATGCTCGCTCCAGCCGTCGGGGCGCCTTCCGGCAAAAGTGCCGGATCCCTGGCGGCGCCAGATCAATCCCTCGGCTTCCAGAACTTCAAGCGCGCGGCGGATGGCACGGCGGCTGACGTCGAACATCTCCGAAAGTGCCCGCTCGGTCGGCAGCTTGCCATCGGCATCGAGGCTGTCCGAGCGCAGCAGCGCTCGCAGCTTGTCGAGAGCGTAATTGGAGTTCCCAGTGGTCTCATCCATAGTGAATGGTCCGAACCAATTTCTTATTGGTTCAATCCAAAACCATATTGGTCCGCCGCGTCAAGCGGTTTTTTGTGCAATTTTTGCAGCGCACAAAAATTAGGCTGCGATCTTCGCCATGCACAAAAAATCCGGCGCCGATGACGCCGGATTGGGCAGGTCGAAAATGCGAAATCCCTTAAATACCGGCGATCTTGCGCAGGTCGTCGGTGGCGCCGGGCGCGGTTGCCAGAACCGGCGATCCCTTGGTCAGCCGCTCGCCTTCGGTCGGGAAGGGGTGGTACCAGCCGCCGGCTTCCTTGACGAGGCAGTAGCCGGCCATGCAGTCCCAGGCATGCATATAGGGTTCGTAATAGCCGACGAGACGGTCGGCCGCGACATAGGCGAGCATCAGCGCGCCGGAGCCGTTGCGGATGAAATTGCCGCCGGCTTCGAGAAGGTTTTCCACCATCTTGCCGACGAAGGCCGGCGTGACATGGTTATTGGCGCCGATGCCGGTCACGGCGTTGCGGATCGTGCGCGACGGGTCGAGCGACAGCTTCTTGCCGTTCAGCGTGGCGCCCATGCCGAGAGCCGCCGCATAGAGCTCGTCGTGACAGGGTGCCGAGATGACGCCGACGACAGGCACGCCCTCATGCAGCAGGCCGATCGACACGCACCAGTTCGGCATGCCGTTGACAAAGGGGCTGGTGCCGTCGATCGGATCGACCACCCAGGTGAAGCCCGAAGTGCCGGTCTCCAGGCCGTATTCCTCGCCGAGAACGCCATCGGTGGGGTAGGCTTCGTTGAAGCGCTTGCGGATCAGGTTTTCCACTTCGCGGTCCGCGATCGAGACCACGTCCTGCGGATCGCGCTTGGTTTCGATAACCAGCGTTTCGCGGCGCTTGAAATAATCGAGCGCGACCGCTCCGGCCTCGCGGGCCACGGCTTCGGCCAGCGCAAGGCGCGCTTCGAGCCCGGGTACGACATGCGACGTCATGAAAATCTTCCCTTGATAAAATGCGGCGTTCAGCCGCCGATGATGGCAATGCCGCGATCCTTGAAGCCGATCTCCACCTCTGTCAAAGGCGCAAAGGCCCTTTCCACTGCGGGATCGACGACGAAGAGCGTGCCGTTGCTGGTTTTGACTTCGTATTCCACATGGTCGCCGAGATAGGCGGCGTGGGTGATCTGGCCGCTGAAGGCGCCGCCGTTTTTCGGCGCCAGCGTGATGGCGTTCGGGCGGACCGCCAGCTGCGCCGGGCCGGGGCGCATGTTGCGGCCGGAGATGCGATGCGTCAGGCCCTCGACATTGATCGTCGCGTGATCGCCATCGATGCCGACGACATTGCAGGGCACCACATTGGCCTCACCCATGAAGTCGGCGATGAAGGCCGACACAGGCTGGTCGTAGAGATCGCGCGGCGCGCCCTTCTGCGCAACTTCGCCATCCTTCATGACGATGATCTGGTCGGAGACCGCAAGCGCCTCGTCCTGATCGTGGGTGACGTAGACGGCGGTGAAACCAAGCCGCTGCTGCAGCTCGCGGATCTCGGTGCGGACGCGGCGCCGAAGCCGGGCGTCGAGGTTCGAGAGCGGCTCGTCGAGCAGCAGTACCTGCGGCTCCAGCACCAATGCCCGGGCAACCGCGACACGCTGCTGCTGGCCACCGGAGAGCTCGGCAGGCAGACGTTGACCCATGCCGCCAAGACCGACGAGCTTCAGGCCTTCCTCGGCGCGCTCGCGTGCTTCCTTGCGCTTGATGCCCGACGATTCCAGACCGTAGGCGACATTGTCGAGCGAGGTCATGTGCGGGAACAGCGCATAGGACTGGAACACCATCGAGACATCGCGCTCGTTGGCCGGCAGCATGGTCACGTCCTTGCCGCCGATCAGGATGCGGCCAGCGCTCGGATGTTCGAGTCCGGCAAGCATGCGCAGCGTCGTCGTCTTGCCGCAGCCGGACGGGCCAAGCAGCGTCACCAGCGTGCCGGGTTCGATGGTTAGAGACAAATCGGGGATGGCGGTGAAGGCACCGAAGGTCTTGCGCACGTTCTCGAAGACGACGGAACCGGGTTTGTTGCTGCTCATGCGGTTTTCTCCTGACCGAGAGGTACGGATGCGGTGGCCGTCGGCGCCGCCATAGCGACGCGGTTTTCGCGGCGCAGGCGGCGTTCGCCGACCAGGAACTGGAAGCCGGCGATCACCGTGACCATGACGACGATCAGCGCTGAGGAATAGGCGATGGCAACGCCATACTCGCCATTCTCGACAAGGCCGACGATATAGGCGGTGGACATGTTGTATTCGGCGCTGACCAGGAAGATCACGGCGCTGATCGAGGTGATGGCGCGCACAAAGGAATAGACGAGGGCGGCCGTGATGGCCGGGCGCAGCAGCGGCAGGATGACCTTGCGGATCGTCCGGAAGCTGTTGGCGCGCAGCGTCAGCGATGCCTCGTCGAGGCTCTTGTCAAGCTGGCTCATGGCCGCCACGCCGCCGCGGACGCCGACCGGCATGTTGCGGAAGACGAAGCAGGCAACGAGGATCAGCGCCGTGCCGGTCATCTCCAGCGGCGGCAGGTTGAAGGCCATGATGTAGCTGATGCCGATGACGGTGCCGGGAATTGCAAAGCTCAGCATCAGCGCGAATTCGAAGACGTTGCGGCCGACGAACTTCTGGCGGACGATGATATAGGCGGTCAGCAGGCCGACAGCAGCCGTGAGCGGGGCGGAGATCAGGGCGATCTCCATTGTCGTCCAGAACGAATTCCAGGCGACCCCCGTCCACGCCAGGCCGCCGTCATCACGGAACCCGATCGAGAAGGCGCGGATGTAGTGTTCGAATGTCAGCGTATTGTCGAGGCCCCAGGTGCGCACGAAACCGCCGAACAGGATCATCGCATAGACGACGATGGTGAAGATCGCCCAGGGGATGACGAGCGAATGAACAGCAATCGAGACGCCGCGCGGCAGGGCGATGTGCTGGCCGGAATCGCCCTTGCCGGTGACGGTCGCATAGCTCTTGCCCTGTAGCCAGAAACGCTGTGCGATGAAGGCCGACATGGTGAAGACGAGCAGGATCATGGCGAGCACGGCGGCGCGGGCCGGGTCGTTCTGCGAGCCGACGACGGCAAAGAAGATTTCCGTCGACAGCACGCCATGGCTGCCGCCGAGCACCATCGGGTTGCCGAAATCGGCCATGCTTTCGATGAAGCCGATGAGGAAGGCATTGGCGAGGCCGGGCTTCATGAGTGGCAGCGAGACGCGCCAGAAGGTGCGCCAGCGGTCGGCGCGCAACGTTTGCGACGCCTCTTCCATCGACGGGCTGACGCCTTCGACGACGCCGATCAGCACCAGGAAGGAAATCGGTGTGAAGGATAGAACCTGGGCAATCCAGATGCCGGTCAGGCCATAGAGCCAGCGGCCGGGCTCGACGCCAAGCAGGGAAGATACAAACTGTGTGGCGACACCGGAACGGCCGAAGAGCAGGGTGAGCGCCAGGCCGACGACGAAGGGCGGCGTGATGATCGGCAGGATGGTCAGCAGCCGCAATCCCTTCTTGTAGGGAAAGCGCGTGCGGGTGGCGACCAGCGCGAAGCAGAGGCCAAGCGTCGTCGATCCGGCCGCCGTCATGATCGCCAGCCAGAGCGTGCCCCAGGCAACGCCGCAGCGCTCGCCGCCAACGACGCAGCCGAGGCTCCAGACCGATGAATCCTGGATATTGGTGAGAAAGCCGGTGGGATTGAAAGAGCCGTCGAAATCCTGGAAGGCGCCGACGAACATGCTGCCGACGGGGTAGAACACGAAGATGGCGACGAGGAACACCAGCATGGAGATCGCGCCGACCACGAAGGCGTCGCCCTTCATCACGCCGCGTTCGGCAAGGCCGAAGGCGAAGAAGAACACGAAGACAAGGCCGGTCACCACCGCGCCCGCACCCATCGACGGCTGGCCATCAGGGAGCGCGCCGAAGAGGGTTTCGGCGAATGTCCAGCTCCAGCCGGAGAGATTGATCGCCAATCCCTCGATCGTCAGGAAAAGCACGCCCAGGCCTCCGGCCCAGGCCAGCAGCGTAGCACGCTGCTTCGGATCGGGAAGGAAGCGCGCGATGCCGCCTAGCAATACGAGGAAGACGGCGATCGCGAGCCACCATCGGCCATAGGTGGTGATCTGCAGGATGCCGGGCGCCGTGGAGGGATCGCCCAGAAAATCAGACAGCCATCCAAGGCCGAAGAAGCCGCCTTCGATCCGATACCACGGGAGCAGTATCAGGGCGGCAATGGCGAAGACGAGAGCGATATCCAGTCTGCGATTGTAGTTCTTCATGGTTCGCTCCCGCTTGAGCACGGCATTATGCTTGGAGGCCGGCAGCCATCGGCAGCCGGCCATCGAGATCACTCGAAATCAGTTGGCCTTGGCGCCGATTTCCTTGTCCCAGCGGCTGAGCAACGCCTTGCGGACATCGGGATTGCCGTATTTGGCGAAGTCGTAGTCGATGAGCTTGATGTCTTCGAACTTCGGCGCTTCCTTCGGAATCTCGGCCGACTTGTTGGACGGCAGCTGGAAGGACTTGGCGTCCTTCATGTGCGACTGCGCATCGGCGCTGAGTGCCCAGTCATACCACTTCTTGGCATTCTCGAGGTTCTTGGCGCCCTTGACGATCGACATCGAGCCGATTTCGTATCCGGTGCCTTCGCAAGGCGCGACCGCCTTGATCGGGAAGCCTTCGACGGTCTGGGCAACCGCATCATGCATGAAGACGATGCCGATGGTCGACTCGCCGCGGGCGGCAGCCTTTACCGGTGCTGAACCGGACTTGGTATATTGGGAAACGTTGGCATTCAGCTTCGTCAGGTAGTCGAAAGCCTTGTCCTCGCCCATGATCTGCACCAGCGTTGCCAGCGTGTTGTAGGACGTGCCCGAGGAATTCGGGTTGGCGATCTGGATTTCACCCTTGTAGGACGGATCCAACAGGTCGGCCCAGCACTTCGGTTCCTTGAGGTTCTTCTGCTTCAGGATGTCGGTGTTGTAGCCCCAGCCGAGCGCACCGGCATAAACGCCGACGGTGCGGTACTTGGCGCTTTCGGCCTGCTTCTTCGCCCAATCCTGCAGTTGGTCGAACAGCGGCGACTTGTATTCCAGCGTCAGGTTTTCGGCGGCTGCCTGCAGGTGCGGGTCGCCGGTACCGGCCCACCAGATGTCGGTCTTCGGGTTGCGGGCTTCGGCGCGGATCTTGGCGTAGGTCTCGCCGGCCGAGAGGCGCACCATGTTGACCTTGATGTCGGACTGCTTTTCGAACAGCCCCTTCATGAGGTCGCAGACTTCCTGGTCTGCCGAGCAGATCACATTGAGATTGCCAGCGGCATGAGCCGAAAAGGCAGCAAAAGTCACACTCGCGGCAAGCGCTGCCGCGGCAAGTTTAGCTGAACGCATTCTTTCCTCCTGGATGTGGCGGCGCCTCCACGCCGATCGCCTTTGCAAGCGTGTGCAAATGCTGCATGACCCAGGAAAGCCTGTCAACAGTTTTGTCACAAAAGTGTCATAAATCCATTCGTCGAGATATTGCACGCAATTGCAATATCGTGCACAGTCGCGTGCAAGGGGAGATTCAGGTGGTCACGAAAGTCTTTGTCAGCGCGCAGGAAGTCGCGGAAAAAGCGGGGGTTTCCCGTTCGGCTGTGTCGCGCACGTTTACGCCAGGGGCCAGCGTCGCGCCCGAGACACGCAAGCGGGTGATGGAGGCGGCCGAGGCGCTCGGATATCACGTCAATCATCTGGCCCGCGGGCTGATGCGCAACGAGAGCGGCATTGTTTGCCTGATTGTTTCGGAGATGGGCACGCCTTATCGCTCGTCGCTGATCAGGGCGGTGACGCAACATCTGCAGAACTCTGGCAAGATCGCGATGCTGATCAACACTGACCGCTCCGACGGCAGTGTTGACCGAGCACTACGCCAGGCGATCCGCTACCGCGCCGATGCTTCGATCATCCTGTCGGGCCAGCCCGACAAGTCGATCACCCAGCTTTGCCTGAAGAATGGCCAGCGGCTGGTACTGATCAACCGCGACGACGCGCAGCCCGGCCCGTTCAGGATCAATCTCGACGACAAGGAAGCGGCAAGCCGCATCCTCACCGCCTTCGTGCGCGCCGGCTGCCGGCGCTTGGCTTTCGCCAATTCGGAAGTCGGAACGCCCAGCCTGATGGCCCGCGAGCATGGTTTCGTTGCCGCCGCCGCAGCACTCGGTATGGAGGTCGCCGTCGAGCGCTTCGGTCCCACCGGCTACGAGGCGGGCAAGGTTGTCGCCCAGCGGCTGCTGACCCGCAAGGAGCGGCCCGACGCCATCTTCTGCGCCAACGACCTGCTCGCCTGCGGCGTCATGGACGCGGCCCGCCATCAGTTCATGATGTCGGTCCCCGATCAACTCTGCGTCGCCGGCTTCGATGATATCGAGCAGACCTCCTGGTCATCCTACGATCTCACCACTTTCGCCCAGCCCGTCGAAGCCATCGCCCGCGAGGCAGTTGCCTTTCTGGCGGAGCCGGGAAGCGCGGAGGACGACGGACAGGGGCGGTCAATCAGGCTGCATGCGGAGCTCATCTGGCGAGGGTCAATCCGCGGCGGATAACGGCTTCGAGCCGATCTGTGCATACGATTACACAGATTTTCACAGGCGGTAAGTTCCCGACGTAAAGCTACCGTTGCCGCATAAAGTCATGATTTTTCGTCTATAATGGGCAGAGGTGCAATCCATTGACCTCTCAGCTTTGCAACCTGCGTCAAAAGTCATCTTGAACACGTTTACATTGTCTCGTAGATGTCGAGGCGGCCGGTGTGCGGTTGCCGAAGCCAGCGAGCGGAATGGACATGTCAGAAAAGCGCGTGCATCTGGTCTTCAAGACCCATCTGGATATCGGTTTCACGGATCACGCCGAAAAGGTTCGCCGCCAGTATCACGAGCGGTTCATTCCGCAGGCGATCGAAACGGGCGCGCATTTCCATGCCGAAAATCCCGATGAGCCGAAGTTCATCTGGACGACGGGTGCCTGGCTGATCTGGGATCACCTGAATTCGCGCTCGCCGGTAGAAGTCGCAGCCCTCGAGCAGGCGATCGAGCGCGGGCTGATCCGCTGGCACGGCCTGCCGTTCACGACGCATACCGAGCTGATGTCGCCGGATCTGTTTCGTGCGGGGCTTTCCTATTCGCAGGAGCTCGACCGCCGCTTCGGCAAGACGACGATCGCCGCGAAGATGACGGATGTGCCCGGCCATACGCTCGGAATGGTGCCGCCGCTCGCCGAAGCCGGGATCCGCTTCCTGCATCTCGGCGTCAACACCGCCTCGCCACCGCCCGACGTGCCGGATGTTTTCCGCTGGCGGGCACCCGATGGCGCCGAAGTCGTGGTCATGTATCAGCGTTCCTATGGCGAGACCTATTTCCCTGAAGGCTTCTCGGATGGGCTGAGCTTTGCCCATACCAACGACAATATCGGCCCGCAAAGCGTGCCGCAGACGGCGGAGGCTTTACGTGACATCCGCAACCGCGAGCCGGACGCGACGATCCGCGCCGCGACGCTGGAAGATTACGGCGCGCTGCTCTGGGAAGCGCGCGAGCGCTTTCCGGTTCTCGACATCGAGCTCGGCGACAGCTGGATCCATGGCAGCGCCACCGACCCGCAGAAGACCGCCCGCTTCCTGGCGCTGCAGCGGATCTATGATCGATTTGCTTCCCGCGGTTTGACGAAAAGCCGTCTGGCCTTCGGCCGCGAGATTGCGATGGTCGCCGAACATACCTGTGGCGTCGACATCAAGTCGTATCTGCGCGACGACAAGGCCTGGTCGCGTCCGGATTTCGAGGCGGCGCGCAAGGGTGATTACCGGTTCGCCTATGCCGAACAGTCCTGGCAGGAGCAGCGCGATTATCTCGACAAGGCCATTTCGATGCTGGAGCCCGATGACGCCGCGGCGGCGGCCCAAGCTGTTGCTACGCTTGGGGCGCACGCCTTGCCCGTGCTGTCGGCCAAGCAGACAGAGTTGACGGCAGGCGGCTGGACGGTGACGCTCGACGGTCAAAGCGGCGACATTGCCTCGATCGCAACGCCGGCGGGGACGACGATCTCGGGCCGCGGCGGCGCGCTTCTCGGCTATCGCTATGAAAGCTATGATGCAGCCGATGTCGGCAGGCATATGGACACCTATCTGACGCATCGCCAGGAATGGGCGGTTCTTGATCATGACAAGCCTGGTCTCGCCCAATCCGGCGCGGCGCTGTCTCAAGTGTTTTCACCCGTTCTCGAGGCGGCCGCAGGCAACATGATGTTGCTCTCGCTGCCCGAGCGCGCATCGTCGTCATATGGGGCGCCAAAGCATGTTTCGCTGCGGTTCCTGGATGAAGGCGATGCGCTTTCCATTCAGCTGACGCTGCATGCCAAACCTGCCAATCGCATGCCGGAGGCGAGCTTCTTCTTCGTCACGCCTGCCGGGGATGCGGCGTGGAGTTTCCGCAAGATGGGGCTCTGGCACAAGTCGGGCGCGATCGCCGAAAGCGGCGGGGCGCAGCTGCAGGCCGTCAGCGCCGCGCGCACCGGTGCGCTGCAGATCGAGCCGCTGGATACGCCGCTCGCAGCACCCGCAAGCTGGGACTTCATGACCTTCTGCAAGGCGCGTCCGGATTTCTCCGGCGGCATCCGGTTCAATCTCCACAACAACAAGTGGGGCACGAATTTTCCGATGTGGTGCGAGGGCGACATCGTCGCGCGCTTCAGGCTTTCCGAAATTTAAGTACCTGAAAAATAACAGCAAAAGTAAGCCACGGAGAGCGATCTCCGCGGCTTTTTCGTTGTGGAAAAGTCCTTGCCTTTATCCGCTTGCACTAAGTTGGATACTAATATACTACTTCTTGGCAAGCCAACGGGAGGTGGCGACGGGTGACGACAATAGGTCAGCGCATCACGATTGAAACTGGGGCCGGGACGCGATGAGCGAGACCCGCAAGAAGCGCTCGCTCGCCGGCGTCACCCATCTTTCGCATCAGCGAGCCGCCGCGCCACGTGCCGCGACGCTGGTTTATAACGCGCTGCGCGACGACATCATCTCGCTCCGCCGCAAGCCGATGGATCTCCTCAACGAGAAAGAACTGGAAGCGCAGTTCGGCGTCAGCCGCACGCCGATCCGCGAAGCGATCCTGCGTCTGTCGGACGATGGGCTGGTCGACGTTTTTCCGCAGTCCGGAACCTTCGTGTCCCGCATTCCGCGCCATGCGCTCTACGAGGCGATCCTTGTGCGCAAGGCGCTTGAGGACACCACCGTCTCGATCGCCGTCGAGAAGATGACCCCCGCTGGTCTGCGTCTGCTGGAGCGCAATCTTGCCGATCTCAGCGCCTGCGTGCGCGACGACGATGTCGCCGCTTTCCATGTGGTCGACAACGATTTCCACAAGCTGATCAGCGATATCGCCGGCTTTCCCGGCATCTGGGCGATCATCCAGCAGGTCAAGGTCCATTCCGACCGCTACCGCCTGCTGACACTGCCGCAGGAAGGGCGTCTCGCCCGTGTCATCGAAGAGCACTCCGCCGTCATCGACTGCATGAAGGCAGGCGACAAGGCGGGTGCCGCATCGGCCATGGGGTTCCATCTCGGCAAGCTGCTCGGCGAAGTCGAGAAAGCCGAAATCTGGGATCCGAACTATTTCATCGAGGATGCGAAATCTCCCTTGGCATCCGCTGATCAGAAGGGAAAAATTCAATGAAGATCGACGTCCGCCATGCTTCCCATCCAGAAGCCGTCCGTGGCTACGACACCGAGACGCTGCGCCGCCACTTCCTGATCGAGACCGTCTTTGAAGGCGGAGACATCAGGCTGACCTATTCGCATTACGACCGCATGGTGATCGGTGGTGCCACGCCGCTTGCTGCTGCGCTGGTCCTTGGTGCGCCGAAGGAAATCGGTCAGGAGACGTTCCTCGCCGAGCGTGAGCTTGGCGCCCTCAATGTCGGTGGCGCGGGAAGCGTCACCGTTGACGGCAAGCGCTACGATCTCGCCAAATATGATTGCCTGTATGTCGGCAAGGGCGCCAAAGACGTCAGCTTCGAAAGCGCCGATGCGGCAAACCCGGCCAAGTTCTATCTGGTGTCGACGCCGGCGCACCAGGCTCATCCGACGGTTCTGCTGACCCGCGACAAGGCGCGTCATCTGACGCCGGGGGAAGCAGCGACCGCCAACAAGCGCTCGATCTACCAGTTCATCCACCCCGAGGTTTGCCAGTCCTGCCAGTTGACGATGGGCTTCACGATGATCGATGCGGGCAGCGTCTGGAACACCATGCCGTCACATACCCACGACCGGCGCATGGAAGCCTATCTCTATTTCGATCTCGAAGCCGATCAGCGCGTCTTCCATTTCATGGGCGAGCCGCAACAGACCCGCCACATGCTGGTGGCCAGCGAGCAGGCGATCATCTCGCCGCCGTGGTCGATCCATTCGGGTGCCGGCACCAAGAACTACAGCTTCATCTGGGCGATGGCCGGTGACAACAAGAGCTTCACCGATATGGACCATATCGCCATTGCGGATCTGAGGTAGGACGATGGCCAATCCCTTCGATCTCTCGGGCCGCACCGCCGTCGTCACCGGCGCCAATACCGGCATCGGCCAGGGCATTGCACTGGCGCTCGCCGAAGCCGGTGCCGCAATCGTCGCCGTCGGTCGTTCGTCGATGGACGAGACCGAGGCGCTGGTCAGCAAGGCGGGCGTCCGCTTCCACGCCATCAAGGCCGATCTTGGCAGCATCGCGCCGGTCAAGGATATCGTCTCGGAGACGGTCTCGGTCTTCGGCAGTCTCGATATTCTCGTCAACAATGCCGGGATCATCCGCCGCGCCGATGCGGTGGATTTCACCGAGGAAGACTGGGATGCGGTCATCGACACCAATCTGAAGACTGCCTTCTTCCTGTCGCAGGCGGCCGGCCGCCACATGATCGAGCAGGGCCGCGGCAAGATCGTCAACATTGCCTCGCTGCTCTCGTTCCAGGGCGGCATCCGCATCCCGTCTTACACCGCTTCGAAAAGCGGGCTTGCCGGCATTACCCGGCTGCTCGCCTGCGAATGGGCGGGCAAGGGCGTCAACGTCAACGCGATCGCGCCCGGCTATTTCGTCACCAACAACACCACGGCGCTGCGCGATGATCCGGACCGCAGTGCCGCGATCCTGGCACGCATCCCGGCGGGCCGCTGGGGCACACCGGCCGAACTTGGCGGGGCCGCCGTGTTCCTGGCATCGGCCGCATCCGACTATGTCCACGGCACCGTGATCCCCGTCGATGGCGGCTGGCTGGCGCGCTGAATGAGTGAGTGAATTCGCACCCGCCCGCGGGCCGCGTCTGGAGGAGACATGCAGTACCAGTTCGATTTTGCGGCGCTGATGCCCTATTGGCAGGATTTCCTGTCGGGCGCGCTGACGACGATCGAGATTACCGTGTTTTCGGTGATCATCGGGCTTGCGATCGGCATCGCCTGCGCCATCGCGCGCCGGTCCGATGTGCCGCTGCTGCGCACGGTCGTCGGCATCTATATCGAAACGGTGCGCAATACGCCGTTCATCGTGCAGATCTTCTTCATCTTCTTCGGGCTGTCGTCCATCGGATTCCGACTGCCGATCCTTGCCGCCTCCGTCTTCGCCATGGTGATCAATGTCGGCGCCTATACGGCAGAGATCGTTCGCGCCGGGATGGATTCCATCCATCCGAGCCAGATCGAGGCGGCCGAAGCGCTGGGCCTTTCGAAATTCCAGATCTATCGCGACATTATCCTGTTACCGGCGATCGAGCGTGTCTATCCGGCGCTCTCAAGCCAGTTCATCCTGATGATGCTGTCGACCTCGATCTGCTCGCAGATTTCGGCGGAAGAGTTGACCGGTGTCGCCAACAACATCCAGTCGAACACGTTCCGGTCGCTCGAAACCTATTTCGTCGTCGCGCTTCTCTATATCGCCATCACCTATCTGATGCGTGCCGCCTTCTTCGGGCTCGGCCTCATTGCATTCCCGCGCCGCCGCCGGCTCGGGCTCGGCGTGTGAGGTGACGATGCTCGGAGCTTTCTCGACCAATCACCTGATCTATCTGCTGGATGGCCTGCTCTGGACGATCGTGCTGTCCGCGCTCGCCTTCATCCTCGGTGGCATAGCCGGCTTCTTCGTCATGCTGGCACGCATCTCGCGCTTCCGCTGGCTGCGGCGCACCGCGCTCGTCTACATCCAGATCGTCCAGGGCACGCCGCTGTTGATCCAGATGTTCCTGCTCTATTTCGGTCTCGGCGTCTTCGGCATCTCGGTGCCGCCGCTGGCCGCCGCCGGTCTCGGCATGATGGTCTATTCGAGCTCCTATCTCGGCGAGATCTGGCGCGGCTCGGTGGAATCGATCGCCAAGACCCAGTTCGAAGCTGCCGAATGCCTGGGCCTCACCCGCTGGCAGGCGCTACGCGACGTCATCCTGCCGCAGGCGCTGAAGATCGCCACGCCGCCGACGGTCGGCTTCCTCGTGCAGCTCGTCAAGAACACGTCGCTTGCGTCCGTCGTCGGCTTTCTGGAGCTGACGCGTGCGGCGCAGGTCATCAACAACTCCCTGTTCCAGCCGTTCCTGGTCTTCGGCGTCGCAGCGCTCTTCTACTTCTGCGTCTGCTATCCGCTGTCGGTCTGGAGCCGTTCGCTTGAGAGGAAACTCAATGTCGGCCGCCGTTAAACTCACCAATGTCGTCAAGCGTTTCGGCGCCCTGGAGGTGCTGAAGGGCGTCTCCTTCGAAATCAACGCCGGCGAAGTCGTGGCGCTGATCGGCCAGTCCGGTTCGGGCAAGAGCACGGCGCTGCGCTGCATCAACCGGCTGGAGACAATCCAGGACGGCACCATCGAGGTCTGCGGCCACCGGGTCGAGGATCCGAAGCTCGATCTGCGCTCGCTGCGCCGGGATATCGGCATGGTGTTCCAGAGCTACAATCTCTTCCCGCACATGACGGTCGCCGAAAACATCATGCTGGCGCTGCGCCGCGTGAAGTCGATGCGCAAGGATCAGGCCCGCGAGATCGCCACAGAGGTTCTCGCCAAGGTCGGCCTGTCGGAAAAGATCGACAACTATCCGGAACAGCTTTCCGGCGGCCAGCAGCAGCGCGTGGCGATCGCCCGCTCGCTCGCCATGCAGCCGAAGGTGATGCTGTTCGACGAGGTGACCTCGGCGCTCGATCCGAAGCTGACGGGCGAAGTGCTGCGCGTCATGGAAGATCTCGCCCGCGGCGGCATGACGATGATCGTCGTCACCCACGAGATGGGCTTCGCCAAACGCGCCGCCAACCGCGTCATCTACATGCATACCGGCAAGGTCTGGGAGACGGGAAGAGCAGACATCCTCTCCAATCCCCAGACGCCGGAACTGAAGGAATTCATGGCCGAAGAGCTCTGAATTCAAGGAGGAGTACCTGCACGCATGCGCGCAGGGTCGGGTAAACGAGAGAGGAGACTCATATGCCGACGACAATGATTTCGAAACTGGCACTCATCGCAGGCGCAAGCCTGCTGGCCTTCGCATCGGCCGCCAATGCCGACGTGCTCGACAATATCAAGAAGGCCGGAAAGGTGCGCATCGCGGTTGCGATGGGCATTCCGGAATATTCCTTCGTCGACGAAAACCTGAAGCCGACAGGCTCCGACGTCGAAACCGCAAAGCTGATCGCCAAGGATCTCGGCGTCGAGCTGGAACTGGTGGAAATCACCAACGCCGCCCGCGTTCCCTCGGTTCAGACGGGCAAGGCCGACATGGTCGTCTCCTCGCTCGGCATCACCGAAGAGCGCAAGAAGGCGATCGACTATTCGGTTCCCTACGCGACGCTGGCGCTCGTCGTCGCCGGTCCGGCTGACGCCGCGATCAAGGACTATGCCGATCTCGATGGCAAGCGCATCGGCGTGACGCGCGCCACCACCAACGACCAGGACATCACGGCGAAGGCCAAGGGTGCCGATATCGTTCGCTTCGAAGACGATGCGACGCTGATCACCTCCGTCGTCTCCGGCCAGGTCGATATTCTCTCCAGCCAGTCGGCCGTCATCAACGGCATCAACAAGAAGATGACCGCCAATCCGCTGCAGATAAAGTTCACCCAGAAGGAAACCAACCTCGGTATCGGTATACCCAAGGGCGAAACGGCGCTGAAGGGCTGGCTCGATGGTTGGGTGAAGACCAATTTCGACAACAAGGTGCTGCGCGATATCTATCGCCAGTTCCACAATGCCGAACTGCCCGACGATCTGACCTCGCGTCAGTAAACGTCAAAAAGAAACGCCGGGGCTTTGCGGCCCCGGCGGGTTTTCAAGCGAGCGCCTGCGCCCGCTTCTGATAGACCTCGGGATCGGGGATCGGCACTGCGGCGATCAGCGCCTTGGTATAGTCGTCCTTCTGGTTCTCGAAGATTTCCCGCCGCGTTCCCGTCTCGACGATCTTGCCGCCGCGCATGACGGCGACGCGATGTGACATGCGCTCGATGACTGCCATGTCGTGCGAGATGAAGAGATAGGCGAGCCCCATCGTCTCCTGCAGCTCCAGCATCAGATCCAGCACCTTGGCGCGCACGGAAACGTCGAGTGCGGCCACGCTTTCATCGGCGACGATCACCTTCGGGCCAACGGCAAGTGCACGGGCGATGCAGATGCGCTGGCGCTGGCCACCCGAGAATTCGTGCGGATAGCGGGTTGCCGCATCCGGCGTCAGGCCGACGCGACGCAGCAGTTCGGCGACACGATCCTGCCGCTCACTCTTGTTGCCGATGCCGTGGATGACCATCGGTTCGGCGATGGCAGGGCCGACGGCCATGCGGCTGTCGAGCGAAGCATAGGGATCCTGGAAGATCATCTGCGCCGAGCGGCGAACCGGGCGCATTTGGCGCTGCGTCAGGCCGGCAATGTTCTGGCCGTCGATCAGCACGCTGCCGGTGAAGGGAATGAGGCCGAGCACGGCCTTGCCCGTCGTTGACTTGCCGGACCCGCTTTCGCCGACCAGGCCGAGCGTTTGACCCGGCATCAGGTCGAAAGAAACGCCGCTGACGGCCTGCACCTGCGGTTTGCCCTTGAAGAACCGGCCGACCGGGCTGCCATAGTGGACGTCGAGATCGCGAACGGCGATCACGGGTGCCGCGCCGGTCCGCTCGGGCTCGATCTTGCGTGGCGTCACGCGCGGCGGGCCATCAGTGCCGGCAAGCGCGCCGAGGCGCGGCACGGCGGCGAGCAGCTGCCTGGTATAGTCTTCCTGGGGACGGTTGAAGATGGCGAGCGATGGGCCTTCCTCGACGATCCGGCCGTTCTGCATGATCAGCACGCGATCGGCCATTTCGGCGACCACGCCCATGTCATGGGTGATGAGCACGATCGAGGTGCCGAACTCGGCCTTCAACTCGCGCATCAGCTTCAGGATCTGCGCCTGAACCGTGACATCGAGCGCCGTCGTCGGCTCGTCGGCGATCAGCACCTTCGGCTGGCAGGAGAGCGCCATGGCGATCATCACGCGCTGGCGCATGCCGCCTGACAGCTCATGCGGATATTGCTTCAGCCGCCGCGCCGGATCGGTGATCTGCACCGCATCCAGCATCTTCAGCGCCGTCGCCTCGGCATTCTCGTTGCCCTGGTGCTCGCGGATCGCCTCGGTCAGCTGTGCGCCGATCGACATCACCGGGTTCAGCGAGGTCATCGGTTCCTGGAATACCATGGCGACATCGCCGCCGCGCACGCTGCGCATGGCGCGGTTTGATAGCGTCAGCAGGTCACGCTCGCCAAGCAGGATGTTGCCGGAGGTGACGCGCAGCGACGCCTTCTGCAGCAGTCCCATGATGGCGAGCGAGGTCACCGATTTGCCCGAGCCGGATTCGCCAGCGATGCAGAGCGTTTCGCCGCTTGAGAGGCTGAAGCTGATGTCCCTGAGGACAGGCTTCAGCCCTTCGGGCGTGCGTGCATCGACGCTGAGATTGCGGACGGAAAGGACCGGCGCTGTAGTGGCGGGCAATGTCACGAGAATACGATCCTCGGGAAGTAGAAGGAGACCACCCAGTTCGGCATATCGACGATTTCGCTGATGCGCAGATCGCCGCAGACGGAGCAGAGCATATAGGCATCGACAGGGTTGAGGCCGTGTTCGACCGTCAGAAGATCGATCATCCGCATCACGGCTTCGCGCGCGCCCGTCATCAGATCGGGGCCGATACCGGTCGTGACTTCATAGCCCATGCCGTCGAGGTGGCGGGTGACCGGCTCCGTCGTGGTGAAGCGCGGCGACTGCAGCCGGGCGTCCTTGACGAGCTCGATCGTCGCTTCGACATTCATCTGGCTTTCGATCGCCGTGCCGCAGACTTCGCCGTCGCCCTGGGCGGCGTGCGTATCGCCGATCGAGAACAGTGCGCCATCGACTTCTACCGGCAGGTAGAGCGTCACACCGGCCGTCAGGTCGCGGATGTCCATATTGCCGCCGACGCGGCGGGGCGGGACGACGGAATGGGTGCCGGGCTCTGCCGGAGCCACGCCGATCGTACCGGCAAAGGGCTTCAACGGCACACGGCCGCCGGGGCCGAAGAGCGCCGGAACCATGCTGTTGGCATCATAGGACCAGACATGCAGCGCCGGCTCCTTGAACTGGTCGGCGAGCAGGCCGAAGCCCGGAATATTGGCCGTCCAGCCAACGCCCGACGGAATGAATTTGCGCAGCGTCACCTTCAGTGCATCGCCGGGTTTCGCGCCTTCGACATAGACAGGGCCGGAAACCGGGTTGATCTTGCCGAAATCGAGATCGCGCAGCGTATCGAGGGTCGCATCGCGGCCGAGCTGGCCGCCCGAGGAATCCATGCATTCGAAATGGATCGTCTCGCCCGGCTTGGCGACGACAGCCGGGGCAAAATCCTTGTTCCAGCCGAAATTGTGCTGGGCGCGGTGAATGGTGTGGGTGCAGGCAATGCACATCTTGTGTGTCTCCCTCGTTCTTATGGCGCCCTCCCGGCCGGGGCCGGGAGGACGTTCACCCGTCAGGGCTTATTGGTTGACGTAGATCGCGTCGTAATTGATGACGCGCGTCGGATCGATATAGACGTTGTCGGCGCCGCCCATGCGGAGCGACTTGGCAACGACGCGGCGCTCGTTGATCACCGGAACCCACGGCGCATCGGCCATGATGTCGGTGAAGATCTTGCCCCAGGCAGCGGTGCGTTCAGCACCCTTGGCCGGGTCAGACATCGAGTCTGCCGCGACAGCGCGGGCATCGAGATCCTTGTTGCAATACCAGGACCAGTTCCAGCCACCGGCAACCGCACCCGAGCAACCCAGGATCGGGCCGTAGAAGTTGGACGGATCCGGGAAGTCGGCGATCCAGGCCATGCCGCCCGACCAGATCATCGGCGCTTCGCCTTCCGTACCACCAGCAGAGATGACGTTGGCCTGTGCCAGCGCACGGACTTCAGCCTTGATGCCGACAGCGGCCAGATCCTGCTGGATCGCCTGGGCGATACGCGGCTGCGGATCGGTGTTCGTGGAGTAGAGCGTCGTTTCGAAACCATCCGGGAAACCGGCTTCGGCAAGAAGCGCCTTGGCCTTGGCAACGTCGTAGGTGTAGCCGGTGAAGGACTTGTCATAGCCCGGCATCAGCGGCGGCAGCGGCTGGTTGGCGGGCGTTGCGCGGCCGTTCAGGATGCGGGTGATGCGGTCCTTGTTGACGGCCATGTTGACGGCCTGGCGAACCTTGACGTTGTCGAACGGCTTCACCTTGGTGTTGAGCGTGATGTAGCCGGTGTGGAGCTGTGCGCCATCGACGATCATCTTCGCGCCGTCGGCGGAGTTCTTGATCTCGAGGAACTTGGCCGGCGGAATGCCGTCGCCAGCGATATCGACTTCGCCCTTCTGCAGGCGCAGCAGTGCGACCAGCGGCTCCTGGCCGACTTCGACAGTGAAGCTGTCGACATGCGGGACGTCCTTGACGAAGTAGTCCTTGTTGCGCTCGAACACGAGCTTCTGGCCGATCGTCCAGTCCTTCAGGGTGAAGGTGCCGGAGCCGACGGGCTTCTTGCCGAAATCGCCGCCTGCTGCTTCGACTGCTTCCTTAGGAACGACGGAGGCGAAGTTGATGGCGAGAACGTGCAGGAAGGTGGCGTCCGGACGCGACAGCGTGAAGACGACGGTGCCTGCATCAGGCGTCTCGATGCCGGAAAGCGTTTCGGACTTGCCGCCCGTCACGTCTTCGAAGCCCTTGATGGCGCCGAAGAAGCCGGCGCCCGGGCCCTGCGTCTTCGGGTTGACGGCGCGTTCAATCGAATACTTGACGTCGGAGGCGACGACTTCGCGGCCGTTGGAGAATTTCACGCCCTTGCGGAGCTTGAACGTGTAGGTGAGGCCGTCATCCGAAACGGTGAAGCTTTCGGCCAGCGACGGAACGAGGTTCGGTGTACCCGGCTCATAGTCCATCAGGCGCGAGTAGAGGCTCTTGATCATCGACCAGTTGACCCAATCGTAACCGATGGCCGGGTCGAGGGTGGCGATATCGTCTTTGTAGGTGACGATAATGTCGCCGCCCTGCTTGGGTGCATCCTGTGCCATGACCGAGAGCGGCGCCAGCGCCACCACCGATGCCATGGTTGTCATTCGAAGCCAGCTTTTGAACATATTGGTTCCCCTTCTTTGGTTGCTGTCAACGTGTGCGGATACGCGGGTCGATGACCGGCGCAATGAGGTCGGCAAGCAGATTGCCGATGACGATGGCGAGCGCCGAAGTCAGCGTCACGCCCATGATGATCGGGATATCGACCTGCTGGATTGCCTGCCAGGCAAGCTGGCCGATGCCGGGCCAGCCAAAAACGGCCTCGACCACGACCACGCCGCCCATGAACTGGCCGATATCGATGCCGATCATCGCAATAATCGGCAGGATGGCGTTGGGCAGCGCGTGGCGGAAGATGATGCGGCGCGACGACAGGCCCTTGGCGCGGGCAGTGCGGACATAATCCTGATTGAGCACGTCGATCATCGCCGAGCGGACCATGCGGGCATACCAGCCGGCGCCGAGAACGCCGAGCGTGGTGGCCGGCAGCACGACATGGGCAAGCGTGCCGTAACCGCTCATCGGAAACCAGCCGAGGGTGACGGCGAAGACGTAGAGAAGCAGCAGCGCGACGACGAATTGCGGGGCCGAGACGCCGACGAAGGAGGCCATCATCACCAGACGGTCGACGAAGCCGCCGCGGCGGATCGCGGCGACCGTGCCGAGCGTCAGGCCGAGGATGACTTCGACGATGATACCGGCGAGCATCAGCGTCAGCGTTGCCGGCAGGCGGGCGACGATCAGCGTCCAGACATCGGTCTTCTGCGCATAGGAGCGGCCGAGATTGCCGGAAAGAAGATTGGTCAGATAATGCCAGAACTGCACGAGCAGCGGCTGGTCAAGGCCGAGCTCATGGCGGATGTTGGCGACCGTCTGCGCCGTGGCGCTGCGCCCGGCGATCATCCGCGCCGGATCGGCGGGAAGCGCATAGAGCAGCACGAAGGTGATGGCGGCAACGCCGAGCAGGATCAGAAACGCCTGGGCGAGGCGGCGGAGAACGAGGAACATCAGTTTCTCCCCCGCTGCGTCGGGTCGAGGATATCGCGCAGCGCGTCACCGACGAGATTGAAGGACAGCGCGGTCAGCAGGATGACGATGCCGGGGAAGAACACCAGCCAGGGAGCGGCCTGGAAGTAGCTCTGGCTTTCGAAGATGATGTTGCCCCAGGAAGCCTGCGGCGGCTGGACGCCGATGCCGAGGAAGGAGAGCGTCGCTTCGAGCAGCACCGTGGTGGCGATGCCGAGCGTGCCCCAGACGATCGCCGTCGGCACCAGATGCGGCAGGATATGCATGAACAGCACGCGCATGTGTCCGGCGCCGAGCGAGCGTTCGGCCATGATGAAGTCTCGCTCGGAGAGGCCGCGGGTCTCGGTATAGACGATACGGGCGACCTGCACCCAGTTCACGAGCGCAATGACCATGGCGACGATCCACAGGCTCGGGCGCAGCAGGGCGGCAAGCACGATGGCGAGCAGCAGCGCCGGGAAGGCCATCATCAGATCGGTGAAGCGCATCAGCACATTGCTGGCGAAACCTTTCACATAGCCGGCGATGATGCCGACGAAGAGGCCGATCGCCACCGCGATGCCGTTTGCCACCAGGCCGATGACCAGCGAGGTGCGAGCGCCGTAGAGCAGGCGCGAGAACAGGTCGCGGCCGAGCGTATCGGTGCCGAGCAGGAACTGCCCGCCGGGCGGTAGTGGCGCACCTTCGAGCGACAGCCCGTCGAACATCTGGTTGTCAGGGTCGAAGGGTGCAATCCACGGCGCGGCGATCGCCATGACCACGACGAGCAGGACGACCACGAGGCCGAACAGCGCCGCAGGCTGGCGCAGCATTTCTTTCAGCACGCGCATCAGCCGGCCTCCGGCAGGGGCTCGGCACCGCCGACGATAAAGGCGGCGATCTGTTCCATCGGCAGACGGCGGCGCATGGCGCAATCGCGCAGGATAGCGTAGGCGCGTTCCTCATCGACCCGGTGTGCGGCCATCAGTTTTTCCACCGCGGCATGGACGAGAGGGCGAAGGCGTACACGCTCTTCGAGATATTGCAGCCGTTCGGCATTGTTCTTGCGTTCCTGATGGATGGAGACGGCCATGACGAGGGCCGGATAGACGGCGGACGTGGCGATCGGTTTGGCGATGATGGCACCGGCGCCCTGTTCCAGCGCCCAGGCAATGCGGCCCGGCGCTTCGGAGCCGAGAAGGGCGACGACGGGGCAGGCCGCTGCCGGATCCTTCCAGGGCAGCAGGTCATCCCAGCCCTGGTCTGCATCAACGATGACGAGATCGGGCAGGTCGGTCGCCGCAAGCGGCGCCCATTGCAGGCTGGTGCGGATGCCGAGAAGCCGGAGCTGACGGATCAGTCTCTCGGTGTTGCTGTCTTCGCGATGGATGATGGCAGCGTGCCAGCCTGTAAAATTCGGTGTTTCCCTCATGAGACCACCCGTAATTTCGGCGAGGCAGTCTTGTTGCGGCCGGTAAGATAGGGGTCGGCAGCGAGCGGCGGCCGCGAGGCCACGACGTCGAAGCCGTTTTCGGCATTGATCTGGCCGAGATGGAAGGGCAGCGGCGCATGATGGGTTTCACGGTCGATGGCAATCGAGCCGAACAGGCTTGGGCGCTGCGTGTCGTAGAGTTCGCGGCGCACGGCGGCTGGTTCGTCGCTGCCTGCGGCGATGATCGCATCGGCGCAGAGTTTGACCGCCGTATAGGCGCTGGCAAAGACGCTGGAGACACGGCGGCCTGCGCCATACCGGGCCGCGACACGGATCTTGAAGGACAGGTTTTCTGGCGTCGAGAGATTGTCGAAATAGGAGGCCGCGCAAAGCTGGCCGATTGCCTTACCGGGCTCGATATCGGCAAGCTCGCATTCCATCAGGTCGCAGCTGACGACGGGGCAATTTTCCGGGCGGAAAGCCGGATCGCGTTCGGCAAGCTTGCCGATCGCGGCAAGGAAAGCGTAGCTCGACGGACCGATCAGGTTGTTGAGGATGAAGCTCGGGCGGCGCTGCTCGATATCGGCAACGATACGCTCGACCGCCGTTTCTTCCAGCGGCAGATAGCGCTCGCCGAGCACCTCGCCGCCGGCATTGTTGATCAGCTCGCGGGCCAGCCGGTTCATCTCCCAGCCCCAGACATAGTTGGCGCCGACGAGATAGGGACGGGCGCCGAAACGCGGGATCAGATGCTCGAACAGCGGGATCAGGTGCTGGTTCGGGCAGCCGCCGACATAGATGACGTTTTCGTTGGCTTCGAAACCCTCGTAGGGGCACATGTACCAGAGCAGGCCGTCATGCTTTTCGACCAGCGGAATCACTTCCTTGCGCGCGGCCGACGTGATCGTGCCGACGATATGGCGGCAGCCGGCGCGCAGCAGCTGGCGCGCGCCTTCCAGATAGGCGGCGAGATCGGCATGCGGGTCGTAGAAGACCGGCTCGATCCTCACCTGGCGGGCGGCGGAAATTTCCGCCAGCGCAAATTCCGCGCCGTCGCGCGCATCCCGTCCCATCGAGCCGTAAGGCCCCGTGGTGGAGTAAAGAATGCCGATTTTCAGCGCGTCGGTCATACGGAACCCAAAAAACCAAAAACCCCACGACGCGGGCCCATCATCGATGGGGCGTCATGGGGCGAAACTGCCCAGCGACTATCGGAGTCATGTGAATGCGGTATGGCTCGTCTGCCTAATCCGCAGGCTTGAATAAAATACAGGCATCGGATCTTTGTCAAGGCCACAAACAGCGTGTGGCGATCAACAATTTTCGGGCCGACTTCCGCCGGTGCCTAAAGCGTCGCGGCTGCCCGCGCCGCCTGATTGAAAGCGCCCGAAATGAAGCGCAGGATGGCGGCGGTTTCGGACAGCGTCTGCTCCGCGGGGCGGGCGTTGGCGGTCGGATCGACGAGCAGATGTTTGCGCACTTCCGCATAGGTCTTGCAAGCCTGCGCACCCCTCTCGGTGATCTTCACGGTTTTTTCTTTTCCGGTGCGGCCGGTCGTCAGCAGCCCTGCGGCCTGGAGCTTGCGGATCGCATAGGTGACCACATGCGTGTCCTCGATATCGAGCACCAGGCAGATGTCGGCGAGCTTCTTTTCCCGGTCGCGATGGCGGATCGAGTGAAGGATGAGGATTTCCATCGGTGATAGACCCGGAAATCCGGCCGCCGCCATGCAGCGGACGATCCAGCGGTCGAAAGCATGCGAGGCGAGGATGAGGCCGTATTCGATCTCCGACAAAGCAGGCGAGCCGCCTTCGGCGAGATGCGCCGAGGAGACGATCGGGCCGAACGAGGCAATGCCGGGAAAGGCGTCAGCACTCATATCCTTGTTTTTGCTGTCAGCCATTTTCGCTCTCCTGCCTTGACGAGAATATGTCGTCATTTTATCGATATTTTATCAACGTGCAATTCCGCAATCCATCTTGAGGACGGTTCAATGCAAGCGACGGATACCAAGCGCTGGGATTTCTGGATCGATCGCGGCGGTACCTTTACCGATATCGTCGCCCGCGACCCCGCGGGCGAATTGCACGCACGCAAGGTTCTCTCCGAAAATCCGGCCGCCTATCGCGACGCCGCGGTCCACGGCATTCGTCTCCATCTCGGGTTGACTGCAGGCGAGGCCATCCCGGCCGGGCTGATCGGCGAAGTGCGGATGGGCACGACGGTTGCGACCAATGCGCTGCTGGAGCGCAAGGGTGAGCGGCTGGCGCTGGTGACGACCAGGGGTTTCCGCGATGCGCTGCGCATCGGCTACCAGGAGCGCAAGAAGATCTTCGCCACCGAGATCATCAAGCCCGATGCGCTGTACGATACGGTTGCAGAGATCGGCGAACGCGTGCTGGCCGACGGCACGGTCGAACTTGATCTCGATGAAGGCGAAGCCCGCCGCGCCCTCGAAGCATTGCGGGCCGAAGGCTACCGGGCGCTTGCCATCGTCTTCATGCATGCCTACAAGTTCCCTGCTCACGAGGCAGCTGTCGCGCGCATCGCCCGCGAGATTGGTTTCGAGCAGGTATCCGTCAGCCACGAGGTCTCGCCGCTCATCAAGCTGGTCGGCCGTGGCGATACGACCGTCGTCGATGCCTATCTGTCACCGGTGCTCGGCCGCTATGTGGCGCAGGTTTCCGATGAGCTCGACATCAAGCGCACTGGCGCCCGCGTCATGTTCATGATGTCATCGGGCGGTCTGACCGCGGCCGATATGTTTCAGGGCAAGGATGCCATTCTTTCCGGTCCGGCTGGTGGTGTCGTCGGTCTCGCCAAGACAGGCGAGCAGGCGGGTTTCTCGCGTGTCATTGGCTTCGACATGGGCGGCACCTCCACCGACGTCGCGCATTTCGACGGCGAGTATGAGCGGGCCTTCGAGACCGAAGTCGCGGGCGTCCGCGTCCGCGCACCGATGATGCTGATCCATACGGTGGCCGCCGGCGGCGGGTCGATCCTGCATTTCGAGGACAACCGTTTTCGCGTCGGTCCGGATTCGGCCGGTGCTCATCCGGGTCCGGCCTGCTACCGCAACGGCGGGCCGCTGGCGGTCACCGATGCCAATGTCATGACTGGTAAGCTGCTGCCGGAATTCTTCCCGGCGATCTTCGGGCCGAACCAGGATCAGCCGCTTGATGTCGATACCGTCAGGGCGAAATTCGCCGAACTGGCAGCCCGGATCGGTGACAGCAGGAGCCCGGAGGAAGTGGCCGATGGCTTCATCCGTATCGCCGTCGCCAATATGGTCGAGGCGATCAAGAAGATCTCCGTCCAGCGCGGCTATGACGTTACCCGTTATGCGCTGAACTGCTTCGGCGGTGCCGGTGGTCAGCATGCCTGCCTGGTGGCCGATGCGCTCGGCATGAAGAGCATCCTGCTGCATCCGATGTCCGGTCTACTCTCGGCCTATGGAATGGGCCTCGCCGATATCCGGGCCACCCGCCAGAAGGCCCTCGGCGTTCCGCTCGATGCCGATGCTCCATCGGCGATCTCGGCGCTTTCAGCCGAGCTGCAGCGCGAATGCGTTCCGGAGCTAGAGGCACAAGGCGTTCCGGCTTCTGCCATCGAAACCATTGCACGCGCCCATATCCGCTACGCCGGCACCGATACGCTGATATCGGTGGAAACGCTGTTTCCCGCAGCCGACGATGCGGCGCGGCTGCGGGTCGAGTTCGAAAAGCTGCACAAGCGCCGCTTCGGCTTCGTTGCCGAAGACAAGCCGCTGGTGGTCGAGGCGATCGAGGTGGAGACGATCGGCGGCGCGGCTGCGCAGATCGATGTCAGCAACCAGGAGGGCACTGGCGGGGAGGCTGAATCCGCGCGGCGTACGCGCTTCCATTCGCAGGGCGAAGCGCATGACGCGGCCGTCGTTCTCCGCTCCTCGATGCAATCAGGGCAGACCGTGACAGGTCCTGCAATCGTCATCGAGCCGAACCAGACGATCGTCATCGAAGACGGCTGGCAGGCGAAGCTGACGGTTCATGACCATATCGTCTTGACCCGCATCAAGGCGTTG
Organism: Hyphomicrobiales bacterium; assembly: GCA_900465675.1. Taxonomy (GTDB): domain Bacteria; phylum Pseudomonadota; class Alphaproteobacteria; order Rhizobiales; family Rhizobiaceae; genus Rhizobium. Next base: position 599,991 of record UBJR01000005.1, read on the forward strand.
CCGGAGCGCACAGCGATCGGCACCAGGGCTGATCCTGTCATGCTGGAGATCTTCAACAATCTCTTCATGTCGATCGCCGAGCAGATGGGCGTGACGCTACAGAACACCGCCTACTCGGTGAATATCAAGGAACGCCTCGATTTCTCCTGTGCCGTCTTTGACGCCGAGGGCAATCTGGTCGCCAACGCGCCGCATATGCCTGTGCATCTGGGTTCGATGGATGCTTCGGTGGCCACCGCGATCCGCGAAAACCCGGTCATCCATCCGGGCGACGTCTTCCTGATCAACGCGCCCTACAATGGCGGCACGCATCTGCCCGACCTGACGGTCTGCACACCGGTTTTCGACAACGACGGAAGCCGCATCCGCTTCTGGGTGGCGAGTCGCGGCCATCATGCCGATATCGGCGGCATTGCTCCGGGATCGATGTCGCCGCTCGCGACCCATATCGAGGAGGAAGGTGTCTATATCGACAATTTCAAGCTGCTCGATCGCGGCCGTTTCCGCGAGCAGGAGCTCGCGGCGCTGCTGACAGGCGCCCGCTATCCGGTTCGCCAGCTGGCGCAGAACGTCAATGATCTCAAGGCGCAGGTGGCGGCCAACGAAAAGGGTGTCGCCGAGCTCGCAAAGATGATCGCGTTGTTCGGCGAGGATGTCGTCGATGCCTATATGGGCCATGTCCAGGAGAATGCCGCCGAGAGCGTGCGCCGTGTGCTCGACCGTCTCAAGGACGGCGAATTCAGCTATGAGATGGACCAGGGCTGCAAGATCGTCGTCAAGGTGACCGTCGACAAGGAAAAGCGCGAGGCGACCGTCGATTTCACCGGCACCTCGCCGCAGCGCGCCGACAATTTCAACGCGCCACAGCCGGTCACCCGCGCCGCCGTGCTCTATGTCTTCCGCGTTCTGGTCGAAGCCGATATCCCGATGAATGCCGGTTGCCTGCGGCCGATCCGCATCATCGTTCCCAAGGGCACGATGCTGACGCCGGAATATCCGGCGGCTGTGGTTGCCGGCAATGTCGAGGTCAGCCAGGCGGTTACCAACTGCCTGTTCGGCGCCGTCGGCGCCATGGCTGCGGCGCAGGGCACGATGAACAACCTGACCTTCGGCAACGCGACCTATCAGTATTACGAGACGATCTGCTCCGGCGCGCCCGCTGGTCCACGGTTCAACGGAGCGGACGCCGTCCACACGCATATGACCAATTCACGGCTGACCGATCCGGAGATTCTGGAAACGCGCTTCCCTGTTGTTCTGGAGGATTTCCATATCCGCAAGGGCTCCGGCGGCCGCGGAAAATGGTCGGCAGGCGACGGCACGGAACGGACGATCCGGGCGCGTGAAAAGCTGGAATTCGCGATGCTTTCCGGCCATCGCCGCGTGGCGCCCTTCGGGCTAGGCGGCGGGGAGCCGGGCGCGCTTGGCCGCAATGCGGTGCGCCGGAATTCCGGTGCGATCGACGTGTTGATCGGCAGTGCCCACACGCAGCTGGAAGCCGGCGAAGCCTTCATCGTCACCACGCCGACAGGCGGTGGCTACGGGAAGGCTTGAGGCCGGTGACCGCAGATCAGGTACGGGCGCGCTTCAGCGGAACGGCTGACGGCGTGGCCTGATCGAGCTTGTTATAGGCAGCCTGGATGATGTCGAGATCCGAGGCATGGCCGACGCCCGCCAGATTGTACATGAGATCGCCAACGGCGGTGTCGATCCGCGGCGCACGGACGGCATAGACCTTCTCGACGACGCCTTGCACGGCTTCCGGGTCGCCACCCAGAGCCTGGTAGAGCCCGATGGCCCTGAAGATGAAGGCGTTGCGGCGGTCGTTGATGTCCGCGGTGGATTGGTTGCCGATCAGCGTTTGCATGAGTTCGACGGCTCGGTTCTGATATTCGCTCATCGGGCGCTCAATTTGTCGTTCGTTTGGTCGTTCATCAGGAAAGCGAAAGTCTTTTAATGATGTCTAAATAATGGGTTACGGATATTTGTAGGCGCAATCATAAGGCGTCTAAATTAATAGAATATATAGCCGCAGGAAAAATCGCTTGCCGCTCCCGGCCGGCGTGCATCGCTGTCAAGGCCAGCAATCGCAAACTTCGGCATTGCTTTTTCCGGTTCTGTTTTTTATCGATAATATGACAATGCGAGCGAAGAAGCGGCGAAGACCGCCTTCGCTCCTTCCATGCGCGACATCAAGGGAGGCTTCGACATATGACGATTTCACTTTCCGGCAAGACCGTTCTGATCACCGCCGCAGGGCAGGGGATCGGCCGCGCCTCGGCGATCGCCTTTCAGCAGGCAGGTGCTGCGGTGCATGCCACCGACATCAACACCGATGCACTGGCACAGCTGACGGCCGAAACCGGGATTGCGACCCACAAGCTGAACGTTCTCGACGAAGCGGCGGTCAATGCGCTGGTCTCAGAGATCGGGCAGATCGACGTGCTCTTCAATTGCGCCGGCTTCGTCCATGCCGGCTCGATCCTTGAGATGAAGGACGCTGATCTGGAATTCGCCCTCGATCTCAACGTCAAGGCGATGATCCGCACCATCCGCGCTGTGCTGTCCGGCATGCTGGAGCGCAAGGATGGCTCGATCATCAACATGGCTTCGGTGGCATCCAGCATCAAGGGCGTGCCGAACCGTTTCGCCTATGGCGTCACCAAGGCCGCCGTCATCGGTCTCACGAAGTCGGTTGCCGCCGACTACGTGGCGCAGGGCATCCGCTGCAACGCCATCTGCCCCGGCACGGTCGAGAGCCCGTCGCTGCAGGACCGCATGAAGGCGCAGGGTGATTACGAGACGGCGCGCGCCGCCTTCATCTCGCGCCAGCCAATGGGCCGTCTGGGCTCACCCGAAGAGATCGCCGAACTCGCCGTCTATCTCGCCGGCGCCACCTATACCTCAGGTCAGGCCTACGCCATCGATGGCGGCTGGACCATTTAATCCGGAAGAAAACCATGACCCGCATTACCGGCCTTCGTGTCTTCGATCTCCGTTTCCCGACCTCGCAGAGCCTCGACGGCTCGGATGCGATGAACCCCGATCCGGATTATTCCGCCGCCTACGTGATCCTCGATACCGATGAGCCGGGTCTTAACGGCCACGGCCTGACCTTCACGATCGGCCGTGGCAACGACATCTGCTGCATGGCAATCAAGGCGATGGATCACCTCGTCGTCGGCCAGGATCTCGAAGCTTTCCGTGCAGCACCGGGAAAGTTCTGGCGCCACCTGACGGGCGATAGCCAGCTGCGCTGGATCGGCCCCGACAAGGGCGCCATGCATCTGGCAACCGGCGCTGTCGTCAACGCCTTCTGGGATCTGCTGGCGAAGAAGCAAGGCAAGCCCGTCTGGCAGCTGGTGTCAGAACTCCCGGCCGAAGAGATCGCCGATATCGTCGATTACCGCTACCTGACCGACGTGCTCACGCGCGACGAGGCCGTGGCGATCCTGAAGACGGCCGAGGCCGGCAAGGCGGAGCGGATTGCGACGCTGAAGGCTGAGGGTTACGCCTGCTACACGACATCGGCCGGATGGCTGGGCTACGATGACGAGAAGCTCCGCCGCCTCTGCCAGGAAGCGATCGATGCCGGTTTCAACCATGTGAAGATGAAGGTCGGGCGCGATCTGGAAGACGATATCCGCCGCCTGCGGATCGCCCGCGAGGTGATGGGGCCGGACCGCTATCTGATGATCGATGCCAATCAGGTCTGGGAAGTGCCGCAGGCGATCGACTGGGTGAACAAGCTCGCCTTCGCCAAGCCCTTCTTCATCGAGGAGCCGACCAGCCCCGACGATGTTGCCGGCCATCGCAAGATCCGCCAGGCGATCGCGCCGGTGAAGGTCGCGACCGGTGAGATGTGCCAGAACCGCATCATGTTCAAGCAGTTCATCGCCGAAGGCGCGATCGATATCGTGCAGATCGATTCCTGCCGTATGGGGGGATTGAACGAGGTGCTGGCGGTGCTGTTGATCGCCGCGAAATTCGACCTGCCGGTCTGGCCGCATGCCGGTGGCGTCGGGCTCTGCGAATATGTCCAGCACCTGTCGATGATCGATTACATCGCCGTATCAGGCACTAAGGACGGACGGGTGATCGAATATGTCGACCACCTGCACGAACATTTCCTCGACCCCTGCGATATCAGGAACGCGGCTTATATGCCGCCGTCGAAGCCGGGGTTCTCGATCGAGATGAAGGCGCAGTCGATCGCCGACTACACCTTCGAGGGCTGAGGAAGAAAACGCGCGCCGCTCAGGCGGCGCGCTGCTCGGTGCCCTGAATGGCGGAAAGCTTCCAGTCGGCGCCGTTCTTGCGAACGAAGGTCCAGACTTCGGTGCTTTCGCTCGGGCGTTGATCGTCGCCGGAGACGACGCGGCCGCTGTCGCGCTCGACCATCGCGTCGATCGACGAATAGCGCATCGCAAGCGTTGCGTAGTCGAGGCCGTCTTCACGCCAGGCTTCGGCAATATCGCCCTGCAGCAGCTTCACGTCCGAAACGCGGTTGCGAACGCCGTTTGTGGCGTTCTCACCGAGCTCTTCCGCCAGATAGGACATCGCCTCAGGCGTCGTCAGCTTGCGCAGCGTGCCGTAGTCCTCGGCGCCATAGGCGGTCTGCACTTCGGTCAGCAGCTCCTCGAACTGGTCGAGGTCTGCCTGCGCCAGGCCGATCTCGTCGCTGGGGCGCTGGTTGTTGCGCTGCGGAGCCGCGGCGGCCGCACCCGAGCCGATCGTTGGAATGCGGAACGAGCTGTTATTGTTCGACGACATGTTGCTATAGGACGGCCCGCCTGCCGAGCCGTAGGACGGCTGGCGGCGATTGGCAAAGAAGCGCATGGCGAGCGTGATGGCGCCGAAGATCAGCGCGATCTGCAGCAGCAGGCCGAGGAAGCCGAAACCGCCGCCGAAGCCGTGGCCGAGCATCATGCCGAGCAGACCACCGGCGATCAGGCCGCCGACCATCGAGCGGCCGAAGCCGCCGAACATGCCGCCGGGGCGCTGCGCCGCCACGCCGGGCTGCGCCGTCGTCTGCGGCTGGGGTGTCATGGAGCGTTCAACCGGTGCAGCAGGTGCCGGCGCCGTGCGTGTGACCGGAGGAGCCTGGAAGGTGCGTGTGCCACGGCTGCCGAAACTGCTGAACCCGCCGCCCGCACGCCGGGCTTCGGCCTCACCATAGGCAGCAAAAACAGTAGCGCTCGTCAGAACGGCAATCGCCGCAATCTTGGCAAAACGCGAAACGGCACCCGGCATTTCATCTCCTCTCATGCACAACTACGGCATGTTGCAGCCTAATATAGGGGCTCTTCCCGCGATTTGAAGCCAGCCAAAAGTCTATTGGCAGACATCGACCCATTTTGCAGCCGTCAGCTCCGCCAGTCGCCCTGTTTGAATGCGCACCGCGGAGTTGGGGGAACCGGCGGCGGGTATGACTTCGGCGAATTGTTTGAGCGACGCATCGCAATAGACCGGCAGCGGCGACGGCAGGCCGAAGGGGCAGACGCCGCCGACCGGATGGCTGGTGATTTCGAGCACTTCGTCGGCCCCGAGCATGCGGCCCTTGCCGCCGAACGTGTCCTTGAATTTACGGTTATCCAGCCGCGCCGTGCCGCTGGCGACCACCAGCATGGCCTCGTCGCCGACGCGCAGGCAGATCGTCTTGGCAATCTGCGCGGGCTCGACCCCATGGGCTTCGGCCGCAAGCGTCACCGTCGAAGAACTGGCTTCGGTTTCGATGATGGCGATATCGGGTGCATGGGCGCTGAAGAAGGCGCGGACGGATTCGAGGCTCATGGCGCAAATGCTAGAACAGCGGCGCGCGGAAATGAAGAGGCGGCGTTTCACGATCGCTTGTGCGCTGCAGCGAAAGCATGTTGCTAATCCGGCATATATTCGCTAGGAGAAAACTTGATTATAAAAAGAAGGTTTATTTTCCGGCGTCCCCATGACCTTTCAACCGCGCATGCAGAACAGGATCGAAGGCTTCTCCGTGGTTGGCGGCATGAACCGGCGGAGCTGGAATGGCATCGTCGCCGATGTCTGGGATGTCGAGTGCGCGCCCTATGCCGGTGGCTATTATGTCGCCCACGATCCGCGGCTTTTCATTCTGCTCGACATGCGCGGCCCCGGCGATTCACGCGTCAAGCTGACACCGAAGAGCGCAGGAGCCGTCCAGGACACCGTGCGCCGGCCGATCTCCTATGTGCCCGCCGGGATGGAACTTTGGGCCGATCTCGTCGATGTCCAGTTCGTCCGCCATCTCGATATCCATTTCGATGCCGACATCGTCGGACGGCGGCTGATGGAAGATCTCGACCCATCACGGCTTGCCGATGCCCGGCTGCTGTTTCACGACGAGCGGGTGATGGCCCTTGCCAATCTGATCGGTGCCGAATGCCTGAACCCGCAGCCGCTACACGATCTCTATGGCGATGGTCTGTGCCTGTCGCTGATCATCGACGTATTGAAGCTGACCAAGGCGCAGCCGCGCAAGCGCAGCAAGCTGGCCACCTGGCAGCTTCGCCGCACCACCGATTTCATTGAACAGAATTGCCTTCGCAACATCAGGCTCGAGGAGCTTGCAAACTTGACCGGGTTGTCGCAATCGCATTTCAGCCACGCCTTCAAGGCCTCGACCGGGATCGCGCCCCATCAGTGGCAGACCAATGCCCGTGTCGAAAAAGCCAAGCATCTGCTTCTGCAGGGCGATTTCAGTCTTCCGGCGATTGCCGCCGAGACCGGCTTCTCCGACCAGGCCCATTTCACCCGCGTCTTCCGCAAGACGACCGGCGCCACCCCGGCGCTGTGGAAGAAGGCTCACGTTGCCTGAAAACCACGCCTCACGAGCATTTGTTTAAAGTGCGGAAATTTGCCCAAGAACGTTCAAATTCCCCGGATCGCGACAATCCAACCCCTTAAATTTGAGTTAAACGCTCATCTTATCAACAAGCTGTTTAGCCGGGTGACTTTGGGGTTTGCGCGGCGCGAGTGGGGTAAGACAATGCGTGGGCAGACCAAGGCTCTCATCTTCAAGACCAACCTTCTGACCGGCGCCGCCGCCATCGGCCTCGTAGCCGCCATGCCGGCGCAGGCCCAGGACGCGACGGCATTGGCGCCGATCACCATCCAGGGGCAGGCCGGAGCGGCAAATTCCGAGGCGACGGCGACCAGCCCGGTCAAGGGATATGTGGCGAAGCGGTCGGCGACGGGGTCGAAAAGCGATACGCCGATCAACGAGATTCCGCAGTCTGTGTCGGTGATCGGAACGCAGGAAATGGACGATCGTGGTGTCGTCAACAAGGTCGATGAGGCTCTGTCCTATACGCCTGGAGTCAACGCGCAGCCTTTCGGCAATGACGGTGATACGGACTGGTTCTATATACGCGGATTTGACGCGACCCAGACCGGCGTGTTCATGGACGGCCTCAACCTGTTCAGCTACAGCTTCGGCGGCTTCCAGACCGATCCTTTTATGCTCGAACGCGTCGAAGTGCTGAAAGGGCCCGCTTCGGTTCTATACGGTGGTTCGAACCCTGGTGGTATCATTGATCTGGTCCGCAAGCGGCCAACCGATGAGCCGCTCTACTATACCGATATCGGTATCAATAGTAACGGCAACGCTTTCACCGGTGTTGACCTTTCCGACAAAGTCGGCTCAAGCGACACGATGACCTATCGCCTGACTGGCAAGGTTGCTGGTGGCGACAACTACTCCGACTTTTCGCACGACACGCGCGGTTTTATCATGCCGCAGCTGACGATCGCACCCGATGATGCCACTTCCATCAATATCTGGGGCTATGCGGGAGCGCTCGATCAGGTTCATACCGGCAACGGCTTCTTCCCCTATGTCGGGACTGTCGTCGATGCGCCCTTTGGCAGGATTCCGCGCGATTTCTTCCCGGGCGAACCGGATATCGATCAAGGCAATTACCAGCAACAGATGCTTGGCTACGAGATCAAGCATGAGTTCGACAGCGGCTGGACGGTGACGCAGAACGCCCGCTATGGGCATCTCAACAAGCATGAGGTTGCGCCCTACGCCTATGGTTATGCGAGCCCAACCGAGTTGAATCGCATCAACTTCGAGCATCAGACCGAAGTCAATTCATTCTCTGTCGACAATCGCGCCGAGACCGAATTCGATCTTGGTGAGACGAGCCACAAGCTGATGCTTGGGCTGGACTACAAGTATTTCCAGATCGATCAGGTACAGGCTGCAAACAGCGCGACGCCGATCAGCGTAACCGACCCGATCTACGGGCTCCCGCAGCCCGCCAATCGCAGCTACATCAATCAGGTCACCACCCAGCAGCAGCTCGGCGCCTATATCCAGGATCAGATCCGCTTCGGTGGTGGCTGGCTCGCGACTTTGAACGGCCGCTACGACTACGTGGACACGAAGACCGACAACGGCCCGACCTTCTGGGCGCCGACGCAAAACAATAGCTACGGGTACGACAAGACGGCCGTCAGCGGCAGGGCTGGTCTCGCATATGAATTCAGCAATGGCATCACGCCTTATGTGAGTGTCGCCACCTTCTTCAATCCAATCATCGCGACAAGCCTGTCGAACACCATCAAGCCCGAGGAAGGTAGCCAGGTCGAAGCAGGCGTGAAATACGAGCCCACCTTCTTCGACGGGACCATCACCGCATCGCTCTTCCAGATCACTAAGCAGAACGTTGTTGTCACGGATCCCGGTACCACACTGTCCAGCCAGATCGGCGAGGTGCGTTCACGTGGTTTCGAATTCGAAAGCAAGGCGAATATCACCGACGATTGGAAGGCAATCGCTGGATTTTCCTATACTGATCTCGAAATCACGGAGGACGCCAACACGTCGCTCATCGGCAACTCGCCTTATCTTCAGCCGAAGGTTCAGGCCAGCTTGTGGTTGGACTACACGATCCCGCGCGGCGCGCTGGAAGGCGTCAGCGTCGGCGGTGGTGTTCGCTACCAGGGCTGGTCCTGGGCTGATTTTGCCAACACGAGCAAGGTTCCGGGTGCCGCTGTCTTCGACGCTGCTATTCGCTACGAGAACGAGGGTTGGGGCGCGTCTCTCAACGTGACCAATCTCTTTGACAAGGAATACGTGAAAGGTTGCGGCGGCTTGACCACCTGCGGCTACGGCGACGCTCGCACGATCACCTTCAAGCTCAGCAAAAAATGGTAAGTTGACAATCATAGTAAAGTTTTGCACCAAGCAAAACGGCGGGAGGGCGGTGCCCCTCCCGCAGCTGTTTCAGGAGCCCGCTTCATGTCCACGCCATTTCTGAAAATGTCGGATGTCCGCTTTTCTGCAGGTGAGCGCACCATCCTCTCGGGCATCGATCTGACACTGGAGAGCGGGCGGATCTATGGGCTGGTCGGGCCGAATGGGTCCGGCAAGAGCACGCTGATGAAGATCATCGCCCGCCAGCATGCGGCAACCGGCGGGACACTGGAACTCGAAGGCAGGAACGCGGCCGCCTGGGGCGCGCGGGAATTTGCCCGCAAGATCGCCTATATGCCGCAGTTCACGCCCGCGACCGATGGCATGACGGTGCGTGAGCTGGTGGCGCTGGGGCGCTTTCCCTGGCACGGCACGCTTGGCCGCTTCGGCAAGGCCGATCACAATCTGGTCGATGATGCTATCGCCCGCACGAGTCTCGAAGAATTCGCCGCGCGTCCGGTTGCCAACATGTCCGGCGGCGAGCGTCAGCGGGCGTGGATTGCCATGATGCTGGCACAGAATGCCAGCTGCCTGTTGCTCGACGAGCCGACCTCGGCGCTGGATCTCGCGCATCAGGCCTCCATGCTGTCGCTGGTGGAATCGCTCAGCCACGAACGCGGGCTGACCGTCGTCATCGTTCTGCACGATATCAACCTGGCCGCCCGCCATTGCGACGAGATCATCGCGCTCAATCGCGGCCGGATCACCGCGCAGGGCAAGCCTGAAGAGATCATGCAGGCCGATCGGCTGCAATCGATCTTCGGCGTCGGCATGGGCGTCTTCACCCACCCGGCACGCGGCGAGCCGGTCAGCTATCTGCTGTGATGCCGATGAAAGCTCTGACACGGCGCAATTTCCTGACGATGTCGGCGGCTCTCGCCGCTCCTTCGGTGCTTAGGGCTGCCGCGCCGCCGCGTGTGGCCGCACTCGATTGGGCCCTGCTGGAAACGCTGCTGGCGATCGGCGCCAATGTGGTGGCGGGAAGCGAGCTGCGCGGCTACCGGCAGATCGCCGTCGAACCCGCCGTGCCCGGGGGCGTTGCCGACCTCGGGCTCCGGGGTACGCCGAATTTCGAAGTGCTGCGCTTCGCCAGGCCGGACCTGATCTTCAACTCCAATTTCTACAGCTGGGCCGATGGCCTGATGAGCCGGATTGCGCCGGTGAAGACCCATGCGATCTACCGCATGGGCGACATCCCCTTCCAGCGGGCGCAGGAGGTGACGCTGGCGATGGCGGCCGAGTTGCAGCTCGATAGCGGCAAGCGCTATGCCGACGATCTGATGGCCAGGCTCGACAATTACCGGACGCTGTTTGCTGCAGGCGACGGCCGCACGATCCTGCCGATCAATCTCGGCGATGCGCGCCACTACCGCGTCTTCGGCAGCGACAGCATGTTCGGCGAAGTGTTGGCCCGTACCGGGCTGAAAAACGCCTGGCAGGGCAAGACGAGCTATACGGCGATGGCGCCGATCGGCATCGAGACGCTGGCATCGATGCCGGACACCTGGATCGTCTTCATCCCGCCGCATCCGCCGGATGCGATGGTGACGCTGCAGAGCGGTGCCTTCTGGCAGGCCCTTCCCGCCGTCCGGGAAGGCCGGGTGCTGACGCTTGGCTCCATCAATCCTTATGGCGCCTTGCCTGCGGCATCGCGCTTCGCCGATCTGCTTGCGAAGGGGCTTACCGATGCATGGAATGGTTAGCCGCCGGGTGGCCGATGGCCGCCCGAACGGCACGCTCATCGGCGTAGCCGCGTCTTTTGCGGCCTGCGCCTTGGTTTTCGCTCTGCTCGTCGCCTTCCGGCCACGTCTGCCGGAAGGGCAGGCGGCGCTCGATGCGGTGCTGCTATGGCAGAGCATGATGCCACGCGCCGCGCTGTCGCTGATCGCTGGCGCGGCCCTCGGCCTTTCCGGCTTTCTGCTGCAGCGAGTGCTGCGCAACCCGATCGCTGATGCCTCGACGCTCGGCATCGCGTCTGGCGCGCAGCTTGCCATGACGATCGGCATCAGCGTTTCGCCGCTGCTGCTCGGGTTTTCGCGCGAGCTGGTGGCGTTTGCGGGCGGGCTTGTGGCGGTGGCGATCGTGCTGGCACTTAGCTGGCGGCGCAGTCTCGATCCGGTAACCGTCGCCCTGTCGGGCATGATCGTGACCTTGATTGCCTCGGCGCTCAGCGTCACCCTCATTCTCGCCCGCGGCGAATATGCCATGTCGATCTTCATTTGGGGCGCGGGTTCGCTCAGCCAGCAGGATTGGCATGCGGTAATCTCGCTGGCGCCACGGCTGCTCGTGGGCCTTGCTGTCGCCGTTCTTCTGTTGCGGCCGCTGCAGGTGCTGTCGCTCGACGATGCCGGTGCGAAAAGCCTCGGCGTCGCCCTGCATACGACCCGCCTCGCCGTGCTGCTGCTCGCCGTGTGGCTGTCAGCCTCTGTCACCGCAGAGGTCGGCATTATCGGCTTTCTCGGCCTTGCCGCCCCGGCGATTGCCCGCCTTGCCGGTGCGCGCACCACCCGACAGCTGGTGATTGCCGCGCCGCTGACAGGTGCCGCGCTGCTGTTCTTCACCGATTGCCTGACGCAGCTTCTTGGTCCGGGCTTTACCGATCTTGCTCCCGCGGGCGCGGCAACCGCGCTGCTCGGCGGCCCGCTGTTGCTTTATCTCCTGCCACGCGTCCACTCCTTCGCGTCGGTCACGGCGCAGACGACCGTGGCGATCAGGCGTCTTCAAAGCCCTGGCCGAGTGTTCCTGCTGCTGCTCCTGGCGCTTGCCCTTGTCGTCGCCCTGGTGTTGACCACGGCACCGGCCGACGATGGCTGGCATATCGCCACCGGTACGCTGTTTACCGATCTGCTACCGCTGCGCCTGCCGCGCACCATCGTTGCCGCCGGTGCGGGCGCGATGCTGGCTGCCGCCGGCTTCATCATGCAGCGGGTGACCGGCAACCCGATCGCCAGCCCGGAAGTGCTCGGCGTCAGCACCGGTGGCGGCGCGGGGCTGACGGTTGCGCTGTTCATCTTCGGTTTCCCTCCGCCCTTCGTCATGCTGGCATCCATGGCGATCGGCGCGCTCGTCGCCTTCCTGATCATGATCGCCATCGCCGCCCGCGCCCAGTTCGCGCCCGAGCGTCTGTTGCTTGCCGGTATCGCCATCGGCGCCTTTTCGATGGCGATCGTCTCGATGGTGCTGGCGCAGGGCGATATGCGTGGCTACGTGCTGCTGACCTGGCTGACTGGCTCCACCAACCGTGCCGGCAGCTTCGAGGCCTGGACGGCGGTGATCTCGCTCGCCATTCTCGCCGCACCGCTGCCCTTCCTCAGCCGCTGGCTCGCCATCCTGCCACTCGGCGGTCCCTCGGCGCGCAGCCTCGGCCTGCCTGTCGGCGCCAGCCGTCTGTTGCTGGCGATGATCGCGGCGCTGATGACCGCGGTTGCCTCGTTCCTCGTCGGGCCGCTCAGCCTCACTGGCCTGATCGCGCCGCACCTAGCGCGGCTGACGGGTTTTCACCGGCCGGGCCAGCAGCTTGCTGCCGCGATCCTGATTGGCGCAGGCGTTCTTGTCGTGGCCGACTGGCTCTCGCGCGTGGTGATCTATCCCTATCAGGTCCCGGTCGGCCTCTTCGCGGCGCTGATCGGTGGCCCCTATCTCATCTGGCTCCTGACGCGAAAGGAAGCGGCATGACGGCGCAATTCCGGCTTTCGGGTACGGCAATTCCACCGGATGCCAGGCATATGCTGGAAGAGATCGCCGAGCATTTCGCCGAGCATGCGTCGGTGACCCGCAACGGGGAAACCGTGCATCTCGAGCATGAGATCGGTGCAGCCGATATTCGCATCGCCGGCGAGACGCTGACAATCGAGCTCGCCTCGAACAGCGAGGACGAGCTGACGATGATCCGCACCGTGCTCGCCGAGCACCTCGTCCATTTTGCCGGGGAGAAGAAATTCCAGCTGACCTGGTCGGAAAAGCCGAAGCCGGCGCTGCCGGGCAATATGCGGCTGGCGACGGTGACGGGCGCGCGCAATATCACGCCGCATATGCGCCGGGTCACCTTCTCCTGCCCCAATGTTCAGGATTTCCGGCAGGGCGGGCTGCATGTGCGCCTGCTGTTGCCGCAGAATGGCGAGGCGCCGGTCTGGCCCACTGTCGGCGACGATGGCCGCATTCAGTGGCCGGACGAAAAGATCACCGCCGTGCGCATCTACACGATCCGCAGCGTCGATCCGGAGCGCGGTGAGGTCGATATCGATTTCGTACTTCACGAGGGCGAAACCATGCCCGGCGCCACTTTCGGGGCGACGGCGGCCGCTGGCGACTTGATTGGTATCATGGGACCGGGCGGTGGCTGGATGCCCGAGGCGACCGATCTTATCCTCGCCGGAGACGAGACGGCACTGCCGGCCATGCTGCGCATTGCCGAAGCGGCACCGGCCGGAACCAAGGTCCGCTTCTTCGGCGAGGTTGACAGCGCGTCCGAAGAGCAGCCGATCGCGTCAGCGGCTGATATCCAGACTGTCTGGCTGCATCGCAACGGTGCTGCGGCCGGAACGGCGGGCAGTCTGCAGCGGCTGATCCGCTCACTGGCGCCGCAATGCGCCGCGCCCACCTTCATTTGGGTTGGCTGCGAGAAGGCGGAAGCCGTGGCGATCCGCGAATATCTGAAGGACGAGCTGCAATATGACCGGCAGTGCATGCGCGTCGGCAGCTACTGGGAAAAGTAAAAGGCGGACCGGCTTTCGCCGATCCGCCTGATGTCTCTTTTCAAAGAAAGCCTGTCAGCCGGCCAGATAGGGCCAGACCTCAAGTGCACCGCGATACATCATGTCGAGCGCGACGTAGAGGATAATAGCCAGGCCGACATAGGCGATCCAGCGGTGCTTGGTGAGCAGGCGCGCGATGAAGTTTGCGGCAATACCCATCATGGCGATCGACAGGGCGAGACCGGCGACGAGGACCGTCGGGTGTTCGCGGGCAGCTCCGGCAACAGCCAGCACGTTGTCGAGCGACATCGACACGTCAGCAATGACGATCTGGCTGGCGGCCTGCCAGAAGGTCTTTTTCGGCTTGCCCTCGGCGGCCTCAAGCGCGCCTTCGCCTTCCGCACCATGCTGCGAACGCAGTTCGCGCCACATCTTCCAGCAGACCCAGAGCAGCAGCAGACCACCGGCGAGCAGCAGGCCAACGATGGCGAGCAGCTGAACGGTGATCGAAGCGAAGATGATACGCAGTACGGTAGCGGCCAGAATGCCGACCAGAATGGCCTTCTTGCGTTGATCGGCCGGAAGGCCGGCGGCGGCAAGGCCGATAACGACGGCGTTGTCGCCGGCAAGCACGAGATCGATCGCGATGACCTGCATAAGCGCAGTCAGGCCCGCGGCAGTAAAGATTTCCATGAAAAACGTCCCCCGATGTTCGGAAGCCGAACTAGAGCCCGCAAAACGTTACGTCAACCGGCAATCATCCGGGTCCACGCAAATGTCCCGGATGTGTGTCCTGCCAGTCCCACGCCGGAAATGCGCGGGGAGGCTATCGCCTAATGTTTGAGCTTGATGATGATCTCGCGATATTCGTCGGCGATCGCAATGGCTGCCTTCGCAACGACCGGACTGATGGATTTATGATCAATCGCGATGCGGCAGGTTTCGAAGACGCCGCGCAGCTCATGCTCGATATCCGACAGCTGCGGATATTTCTGCACGAGGAGGTGCGGCAGCAGGCGCGCCTTGTCCCTCATCGGTTTGGAATTGCTGGAGAAATTCAGGTTTTCAGCGATCACGTCCCGGATCGCATCCTCGAGACGCCACGTTGCACCGATCATATCCGTGACTGACACCATGCTACCCCTCTTCTTCAGGCGGGCATATTCCGCCTGAATAATATGAAGCAAGGCTTGTGCCAGCTTTGCGGGATGCCGGGCGGCAATTGTGGCGCCCGGCATCGTCTCAATTCGTGAAGCTCAGGATTTCTTCTTCTTGGCTTCGTCGTCCATCAGCTCATACCACATGGCGTTGAGGACGGCGAAGGCGGCTGCGAGCGGCAGGCCGAGGATCCATGCGAAGTACCACATCGTCTTTCTCCTTTAATAGGCGTGGCCGCTTTTGTCGGTGATGGCTTTTTCATCCACCTTGCCCCACAGCACCTTGTAGACCCAGGCGGTGTAGAGAAAGATGATCGGCAGGAATATTGCCGTGACGACGAGCATGATGAACAGCGTCAGATGGCTCGACGACGCATCCCAGACTGTCAGGCTCGAGCGCGGGTCAATTGAGGATGGCAGGATGAACGGGAACATCGAAACGCCGACCGTCGAGATGATGCCGAAGATCGACAGCTTGCTGAAGAGCAGCGTGGTGACCTCCAGCCGAACCCGCATGCTGAGCAGGGCAAGGGCCGCTCCGGCAAAGCCGCAGGCCGGTGCGATCAGCAGCCACGGATAGGTGCCGTAATTGGCAAACCAGGTGCCGGCATGTTCCGCCGTTTTGAAGAGCGGATTGGAGGGGCCGACCGGGCTGATGTCGCTGGTGATGCGGTAGCCATCGACGCCGACTGCGAGGAAAATGCCGCCGAGCGCAAAGAGCAGGATGGCGGCGAATGCCGCAAGGCTGCCATAGGTCCGGGCGCGCTCGGCAACCGGTCCGCTGGTCTTGAGGATCAGCCAGGCTGCACCATGCATGGCGAGCATCGCCACCGACAGCAATCCGCAGAGCAGCGCGTAGGGGTTCAGCTGCCCAAAGAACGAACCTTCGTAGAATATCCGCATGTCGTCGGCGAAGCGGAAGGGTACGCCCTGCAGCACGTTGCCGACGGCGACGCCGAAGATCAGCGCCGGAACGAAGCCGCCGACGAACAGCGCCCAGTCCCAGTTGCTACGCCACCGTGCACTGTCGCGCTTCGAGCGGTACTTGAACCCGACCGGACGCAGGATGAGCGCGAAGAGGATCGCGAACATCGCCAGGTAGAAGCCCGAGAAGGAGACGGCGTATAGTGGCGGCCAGGCGGCGAAGATGGCGCCGCCGCCGAGGATCAGCCAGACCTGGTTGCCTTCCCAGGTGGCGCCGATGCTGTTGATGGCGACCCGCCGTTCGGTATCGGTCTTCGCCACGAAGGGCAGGAGCGTTCCGACGCCGAGGTCGAAGCCGCCAGTCGTGGCAAAGGCGATCAGGAGGATGCCGAGCAGCAGCCACCAGATGACGCGCAGCGTGTCGTAGTCGATAAGTTCGTGAAGGATCATGACAATCACTCCGCAGCAGGAACGAGGGTTTCGGAGATCAGCTCGGCTTCCGGCTCGTCATCGGGCTCGGGGCCTTTCTTGATCGCCTTGAGCATCAGGCCCATCTCGATGATGATCAGCGTCGTGTAGAGCGCTGCAAAGCCGATGATCGTCAGAAGCACGGTGCTGGCGCCCAGGCTGGAGACGGCAGCCGCTGTCGGGAGCACGCCTTCGATCACCCAGGGCTGGCGGCCGAACTCGGCAACGATCCAGCCGACCTCGATCGCCACCCATGGCAGCGGGATCGCGAAGACCGCGACCTTGAGCAGCAGCGGATACTTGTCGAGGTGACGCCGGGCCGAAAGCCAGAAGAAGGTTGCCGTCAGCACGATGAAGAACATCCCGAGACCGACCATGATCCGGAACGACCAGAAGAGCGTCGGCACATGCGGGATCGTATCGCGGGCGGCCTGGGCGATCTGCGCATCTGTCGCCTGACGCGGATCGTCGACATAGCGCTTCAGAAGCAGTGCATAGCCGAGATCGTGACCGAGGTCTTCGAAGGAGGTGCGGACCTCCTGCGTCGGCTGGTCCGGTGCCCGGACGGCGCGGATCTGCATCAGGGCGTCATAGGCCTTGATGCCGTCGCGGATGCGGGTTTCGGCTTCTTTCTCCAACTTGTCGATACCGGGGATTTCGGTGGTCAGCGAGCGGGTGCCGATCAGGCCCATCGCCCAAGGAATATGAACGGCGAAATGCGTCTCGCGGGCTTCCTGATCCGGAAAGCCGAAGGCGGTGAAGGGGGCCGGAGCAGGCTCCGTTTTCCACATCGCCTCGATGGCGGCGAGCTTCATCTTCTGGTTTTCCGTCGCCAGATAGCCGCTCTCGTCACCGAGCACGACGACAGACAGCGATGAGGCGAGGCCGAACGAGGCGGCGACAGTCATCGACCGCTTGGCGATTTCGACATGGCGTCCCTTCAACAGGTACCAGGCCGAGACGCCGAGCACGAAGATCGACGCACAGACGTAACCGGCCGAGACCGTGTGCACGAACTTTGCCTGGGCGACGGGATTGAACACCACGTCGAAGAAGCTGGTGACCTCCATGCGCATCGTCTGCGGATTGAGCGCCGAACCGACCGGGTTCTGCATCCAGCCGTTGGCGATCAGGATCCAGAGTGCCGAGAAGTTCGAGCCGAGCGCCACGGCCCACGTGGCGACGAGATGCCCGACTTTGGAAAGCTTGTCCCAGCCGAAGAAGAACAGCCCGACGAAGGTTGCTTCCAGGAAGAAGGCCATCAGGCCCTCAATGGCGAGCGGTGCGCCGAAGATGTCGCCGACATAATAGCTGTAATAGCTCCAGTTCATGCCGAACTGGAATTCCATGACGATGCCGGTTGCGACACCGATGGCGAAATTGATGCCGAAAAGCGTGCCCCAGAATTTCGTCATCTGCCGCCAGATCTGGCGGCCGGTCATGACATAGGTGGTTTCCATGATGGCAAGCAGCACGGAAAGCCCAAGCGTCAGGGGTACGAATAGAAAATGATAGAGCGCGGTCAGCGCAAATTGAAAGCGCGATAGCGCCACTATGTCGAGTTCCATTATCTTTCTCCCACGGTCCCACGCGGTATCAAGAGTTCCACGGGCGCCGGCCGGCGCCCGCAGTCATGCCGCTCAATCCGGCCGCAGCCGGTTCAGAGCCTTTTCGAACGCCGCCTCTCCACGGCGCGAAATTTCGACGATGCACCCATCCGCAATCACCGCGATGATATCGGCGATTGCCGCCTCCCGGCGGATGTGGCAGGCGATGACCACGGCGTGGCCGGATGCCTTTTCGGCAAGGCGGCTCATCACGTCGCGGGCGGTTTCGCCATCCAGGCCCTCTGTCGGCTCGTCGAGCAGCCAGAGGGATGCGTTGCGGAGAAACAGCCGGGCAAGCGCCAGGCGGCGCGATTGCCCGCCGGACAGGCCGAGCCCGCCCTCTCCAAGTTTCGTGTCGAGCCCTTGCGGCAGGGCATCGATGATGGTGAGCAATCCGGCAGCCTCGAGAGCATCGCGAAGCTGTGCCTCGCTGGCCGAGGGATCGGCGATCAGGAGATTGCCGCGGATGCTGTCGGCGAAGAGCTCGGTGCGCTGCGTCAGCAGCGTCGAATCGGTGATCACCGCACTTCCGCCTTGCGGCTGCAACTCGCCTGCGAGAAGCGCCAGGAATGACGACTTTCCGGCGCCGCTGGAGCCGATGAGCGCCAGCGTCTCGCCAAATTTCAACGTAATCGTTAGCTTACGAAGGGCTAGCTTCCCGGCCCCGTCGTGAGCGATTGCAACATCTGTCAGCGCAAAGGCAATGCCCGTTTCCGGTGCGCCATGTCCGGTCGTCCGATCCGCCGTGGTCAGACGGTCGCCGACGCGGCGTGCAGCAATGAGGGTGCGCCCAAGCTCGATGGCGCCGCGGCGTAGGGCGGCAAAGGGCTCGATGGCGGCGAAGGCGACCAGCAGGCCGAGGGCGGCAACAGGCGCGCCGATGCTCCCTGTCCCCGCAAGGGCGGCGACCGCCAGCAGCGATCCGGCGAGCAGCAGCGAGGAGGTCAGGCCGAAGCCGAAGCTGACGGCGGTTTCGATCCGGTTCAGACGGTCGTCCGCCACCGAGATATAGGCATCGGCAGTGACAACGGCCGCAGATTGAGCGTCCAGACGCCCGGCCATCAGCAGGTCCATTTGACCGGCGACGAGATCGATGACGCGGCCGCGGACCGCCTCGACACCATGCATGCGGCGGCGTGCGGATTTCGCGGCGGCGCGGCCGGCGAGGTAGGGAATGCCGAGCCCGGCAAGCAGGAGGATCAACCCGGTCGCGGCGCCAAACAGCGGATGGATCATGCCGAGCGCCAAGCTTGCCGCGATCGCGGTGCAGATCGCAACGGCAGCGGGTACGAGGACGCGCAGATAGAGGCCGTCGAGTGCGTCGATATCGGCCGTCAGGCGGAACAGAAGCTTTGACGGCCGGGCTGCGAGATTGCGCGCCGCGCCGTCCTTCGCCCAGCCGCGAAACATGCGCTCCCGGAGCGCCGCCAGTACCGATAGCGTCGCATCATGGGTCGTCATCCGCTCGCCATAGCGCGAGAAGGTACGCCCGATCGCCAGCAGGCGGATACCAGCCGATGGCGCGAAAACGTCGAAGGTGACGGCCGTGGCAACGGATAGTCCGGCAATCGAGGCGGCGGTGATGAACCAGCCGGAGAGGCCGAGAAGGGCGATACCGGCCAGCACCGTCAGCGCCGACATCAGCGCGCCGATCAGCAGGCCGCGGCGCCGTTCGGCGATAAACAGGTAGACGACGGGTTTAAGATCACCGAGGCGCGTGTTCATTCCGCTGCCTCCCGAAGCGTTTCCGCGCCGATCGCGATCACCCGCTGCATGCGAGCGGCAAGCCGCGGATCGTGGGTGGCGACGACAAGCGTCTTGCCCTTGGCGAGGTGGATGAGGCTTTCGGTGATATCCGCCGCTGTCGCAGCATCGAGATGTGCGGTCGGTTCGTCGGCAAGAATGATCCGGATGTCGGGATTGCAGGCGGCGCGGGCGATGGCAAGCCGCAGTGCCTCGCCACCGGACAGGCCGAGCCCGCCTTCGCCGAGCGGGCGCTTGCCGTAAGCCGCCGCGACTTGGTCGAGCTTGGCGGCACGGAGTGCCTCATCCGCCTTGGTGCCGGCGCGGCCGAGCGTAACGTTGCCCGCGAGCGAACCAGCAAAGATATGCGGCTTCTGGCCGATCCAGGCGATATGGCGGCGCCAGTCGCCCGCTTCGCCGAGCGGCAGGCCGCCGATGCGGATTGCACCGTCCGAAACCGGAGCAAGGCCGGCAATCATCGCAAGCAAGGTCGATTTCCCGCTGCCGCTGGCGCCGAGCAGGGCGACATGCTCGCCCTGCATGATGCGACAGCTGAACGCTTCGATGGCCTGTGGCTTGCCGGCAGCGTAGCGGAAGCCGGTATCGGCAAGTTCGATATCGAAACGCGTGGTTTGTTTGCCGGCGGCTTCCGGAACGATATCGAGCCCCCCGGTTGCAATTGCCTCCAGTGCTGAGAGCGCGGCTTCGCCGCTGGCGCGGTCGTGCCACACCGACGAGAGATCGCGCAGGGGCTCGAAAAAGGCTGGAGCGAGCAGCAGCAGGAACAGGCCGGTGGTTAGATCGAGGCCGCCGGTCCAGGCGCCGAAGGTTATTTCGCCGAGCAGGCTGAAGCCGACGTAGACAGCGAGCAGCGCAACGCCGAGCGCGGCAAACAACTCCAGCACCGCCGAGGAGAGAAAGGCGATCCGCAATACCGCCATCGTCCGGGTCTTCAGATCATCGGCATCGGCGCGCAGGCGGCTTGCCGTCCGATCGACGGCGCCGAGCGCACGGATCGTCGTCAGGCCGCGCAGCCGGTCGAGAAGGAAGCCGTTCAGCCCGCCGGTCGCGGCAAGCTGCTTTTCGCTGGCAGCCTGGGCGCGCCAGCCGATCAGGGCCATGAAGAGCGGGATCAGCGGCATGGCGATCAGCAGGATGAGTGCTGCAATCCATGAAATCGGGAATATGCAGGCGAGTATCGCCAACGGCACGGCCGTCGCCTTGAAGCGCGCCGGTTGGAACCGGGCAATATAGGGCACGATCAGTTCGGCCTGTTCGCCGATGACGCTGGCCGCTTCGCCGGATGCCGGCCGCGCGGGATCTACAGGCGAGCGGCGCGCAAGCGCTTCTACCGCGGCGGCGCGGCGCTTGCTGAGTTCGGCGCGGGCGGCCTTGAATGCCAGGCGGCCACCAGCCGCGTCAAGACAGCTCTTGGCGATGCCGAGAATGACGATGAAGAGTGCCGGCCACAGCACGGCGTCGAGCCCGCCGCCACTGGCGATCCGGCCGACAGAAAAAGCGATGAGGGCAGCCTGGGGAATGAAGACGAGGGCGCCTGCTGCCTGCAACAGCGCGGCGGCCTTGGAACCGGGTCTGTTTTTGCCGACACGCTGTCTGCGACGGCCGCGCTTTTGCGCGCCCGGTTCTGGCTCGTCATTCGCGTCTAAGAAAGCACTCCCCATGGCGCTAACTCTTGTTCGCAGGACGGCGGCCGCGGCCGAGCGAAATCACCCGGTCCTTGGCTTCCAGAAGCTTCGTAACTTTTGCCCCCAGAGATAGTAATGTTGCGAGGCGCTCGGTTTCAAGTTGTTTTACGTCTTCGTACCAATGCGTCAGCTGCTCGATCAGCCCATGCATTTCACCCATGCGCTGCTGGGCATATCGCTCGTGGTCACTGGCCGGCCGCTGCATGAGAATTTCGCGCAGTACGGAGAGGGTCGGATCGACCTCGCGCTTCTTGCGCTCTTCGGCAAGCGTACGCAGGATCAGCCAGACGTCGTCAGGCGTCGAGAAGAAATCCCGGCGGTCATCCGGCTTGTGCTTCATCAGCACGAGGTTCCACGCCTGTAGCTCGCGCAGGCTCATCGACACGTTCGAGCGTGAGATGCCGAGCGCATCGACGATGTCTTCGGCGCAGAGCGGCTCGGGCGAGACGTAAAGCAGCGCGTAGATCTGGCCGACGGTGCGGTTGATCCCCCAGCGCGAGCCCATTTCGCCGAAATGCAGCACGAAGGATTGAACGAGTGGTGGAAGGTTCATGACGGTGATTTCCGTAATGTCTGTGATTTCAGAAATTTCTGAAATCACTATATTCCACTTTTCGCTCCGCACAATCGGCGGCACCCGCCTGCGTCAATTTGGTCAGAGATGCGTGTAAGCCGTGTGACGGCCTAGAACGCGGCGCGCTTGTCGTATCTGGCGAGGCGCGAGAGGAGATAATCGACCTCGGCCTTCGCCTTGTCGCTGATCACGCTCGCTGGCTTCCGCTGGGCGTCGCTGGCGATCGCGCCGCGCTTCTGCAGCACATATTTGCGCACGGCAAGGCCGACGCCCTGCTGCTGCTCGTAGCGCACCAGCGGCAGATGGGCGTCGAAGAGATCATGCGCCTCGTCGCGCCTGCCTTCCTGCTGCAGACGGACGACATCGGCGAGCATGTCGGGGAAGGCATAGCCGGTCATCGCGCCGTCAGCGCCGCGTTCCAGCTCGAAATCGAGGAACAGCCCGCCATTGCCGCAGAGAATCGAGATATCCCGCATCTCGCCGGCCTTGTGCGCGGCGCGCAGCTTCGAAATCTTCTCCAGCCCCGGCCAGTCCTCATGTTTGAGCATGACGCAGGAGCGGTGATTGTTAACGATCTTCTGGATCACACTAGGCGTCATCACTACGGTCAGCGTCAGCGGATAGTCCTGGATGACGAAAGGAATATCATCCCCGATCGCTTCGACCGCCTGGGCATAATAGCCGATGATCTGGTCGTCGGTGCGCAGCGAAGGCGGCGGGGCGATCATCACCCCGGCGGCGCCGAGATCCATGACGCCGCGGGCAAGCGAACGCATCGCCGCAAAGCCCGGCGCCGAGACGCCGACGATGATGGGCACGCCGGCGCGGCCGACGACCTGGCGGGTGATCGCCAGCGATTCCTCCGGCTCCAGTTTCGGCGCCTCGCCCATGATGCCGAGAATGGTCAGGCCGGTGACGCCGCATTCGAGATAGAAATCCGTCAGGCGATCGACCGAGACCGTATCGAGCCGTCCATCCGGATGAAATGGCGTGGCGGCGATGGCGTAGACGCCCTTGGCGGTATGGTCGAGCTTCATCTGGATCCTCCTCGTTTTGCGCGAGCTTAGGCAGGCCATGAAGGGTGATCAACCGAAATAGCCGTTTTGCTCCATCAATGACGTCGGGCTCTGTTGCAGGCGGAGCCTGCCGCCGTTAAGACGGTAAGGGGTTCTCACATCTGGATATTCTCACATGTTCGATATCATCTGGCGCGGCATCGTGATCGGCATCGGTGCGACCGTTCTCATGGACATCTGGGCGATCGTTCTGCACCGCTTCTTCGGGCAGAGCGCCGCCAACTGGGCGCCGGTCGGACGCTGGTTCTACCACCTGAAGAACGGCAAGGTGTTTCACGACAGCATCGCCAACGCCGCGCCCTACGAGCATGAACTGGCGCTCGGCTGGATCAGCCACTACGTCACCGGCATCGTCTACGGTCTGGCGCTTGCGATCATCATGGGCCCGGCCTGGCTCGCAGAGCCGACCTTCATCCCGGCCTGGATTCTCGGTATCGTCACCGTCGGTGCCGGCTGGTTTCTGCTGCAGCCCGGTCTCGGCATCGGCTGGGCGGCGTCGAAGACGCCGAACCCGGCCAAGGCACGCGCCATGAACCTGATTGCCCACACGGTCTTTGCGATCGGGCTTTATGGGACGGCGCTTTTGATCCGCTAGCGGCCGGAGGCGTTATGAGACAGATCTTCGTCATCGGCATCGGGACCGGCAATCCCGATCATGTGACCATTCAGGCGATCAACGCCATGAAGGGCGCAGACCGCGTCTTCATCCCGACCAAGGGAGCGAAGAAGGAGGAGCTTGCGAGCGTACGCCGCGAGATCTGCGAGCGCTATCTCGATGCGGGAAAGACGAAGACGATCGAGTTTGCCGTGCCGCAGCGGCAGACCGAGGGAAAGAGTTACGTCCAGAGCGTCGATGAATGGCATGCGGCCATCGCTGCGACTTATGCCTCGATGATCGGCGATCTCGGCGAAAACGAAGCCGCGGCCTTTCTGGTCTGGGGCGATCCTAGCCTCTATGACAGCACCCTGCGCATCCTCGAGCGGATCCGTGGCAGCGTCGCCTTCGAGGTGACGGTCATCCCGGGGATCACCAGCATCCAGGCGCTTGCCGCCAGCCACAAGATCCCGGTCAATCTCGTCGGCAAGCCGGTCGAGATCACCACCGGGCGCCGGCTTGCCGACGAGGGGCTGACTGCCGACAGCACCGTCGTGATGCTGGACGGCATTCAGGCGTTTTCGCAGATCGACGATCCGGATGCGGAGATCTTCTGGGGGGCCTATCTTGGCACTGCCGACGAAATCATCCATTCCGGCCGTCTCGGCGACGTTTCGGACGAGATCGTCAGAATGCGTGCCGCGGCGCGCGAGCGGCATGGATGGATCATGGATATCTACCTGCTGCGCAAGGGGCGCGACTTCGAGGTGTGAGCGGCTTTGCCGAGCGCGCCGTCATCCTGTAAGGACAGGTGATGGAAGGGTGTGCCATGGCTGCGGCCGGTAACAGACAATTGCAGGATGTGGTGGTTGGCGGGCTTCGACGCGGCGCCTGCCCGACGCTTGCCGCGCCAATGCAGACCGGCGACGGCCTGCTCGTCCGCCTGCGCCCGGCCGGCGGCGCCCTGACCGTTGCACAGCTCAAGGCGCTGGCAAGTGCGGCGGCATCCTGTGGCAACGGCATCCTTGAAATCACCGCCCGCGGCAATCTGCAGGTCCGCGGCTTGCGGGTGGATAGCGTCGCCACGCTAGCCTTGGCGATCGATGCCGCGGGCATCGTGGCTCCGCCCAGTCCCGCAATCGAGCTTTCGCCGCTGCATGGCATCGACAGCGCGGAACTCGGCGATGCGGCTGCGCTGGAAGCGCAGTTGCGCAGCACTCTTGCCGGCAAACTGCAATCAGCCGATATCGCGCCCAAGCTTGCCATCCTGGTCGATGGCCGCGGCGTTTTCTGCCTTGATCATCTGAGCGCCGATATCCGCATCGTCGCACTTGCCGGTCACGACTGGCTGGTGGCAGTCGGCGGTACCGCACTGACGGCGCGGCCTGTGTTTTCAGGTGGTATCGACGGGGTAGTGGCTGCCGTCGGTTACATCCTCGACATCCTGATCGCGACCGGCCGCCATAGCCGCGCCCGCGATATCGATATCGAAACGCTGCGCGCAGCCTTTCCCGAGGCTCCGCAGTCCATATCCTTTTCACCGTCTCGTACACCGGTACCGGGCATTCTCGCCTTGCCGGATGGAAGGGCCATTCTCGGCCTGCGACCGCGATTTGGCCAGATGCGAGCAGATGCGCTGACGGCCTTCCTGGCGGATCTTGCCGATGACATCGAGACCCGGCTGGCGCCCGACCGGCAGCTTTTTCTTACCGGCCTTGCCGCGGCAGACGCAGAGGGGCTCAGAGTTCGCTCGGGCGACTACGGCTTCACCGCCGACCCGCTCGATCCATCGGCCAATATCGCGGCTTGCGTTGGTGCTGGCGCCTGCGCATCGGGCTTCTACGACACGCGAAAGCTTGCCGCCCGGATCGTCGATACCGCTCCCGATTTGCTGGATGGATCTCTGACGGTGCATCTGTCCGGCTGCGCCAAGGGCTGCGCCTATCCGCAGGCGGCGCTGACGCTGGCTGGACGCGGAAATGCCTATGCCTTTTCCCTGAACGGCAAAGCTGGTGACCCGCCGGATGCAACGATTGCTGGCGGCGGGATCGAATCCGCTATAGAGAGGCTCGCCCAGCTTGCCGGAACAGAACGGCGGGCCGGAGAAACGGCGGCTGCCTGCCTTCATCGGCTTGGCGCCAGCACCATCGCGAAAGCGCTGCAACAGGACTAGGGATGCCAGACTACGATTACATCCGCGAGGGAGACGCGATCTACGAGCGCTCGTTCGCGATCATCCGCAACGAAGCCGATCTGTCGCGATTTGCGCCTGACGAGGCCGATGTGGCGGTCCGCATGATCCATGCCTGCGGACTGGTGGAAGCGGCTGCACATTTCGACTTCGCGCCCGGTTTCGTCCAGGCGGCCCGCGCGGCCCTGCAGTCGGGCGCGCCGGTTTTCTGCGATGCGGAAATGGTCTCCCATGGCATCACCCGCGCCCGGCTTCCGGCGGGCAACGAGGTGATCTGCACGTTGCGCGATCCGCGCACGCCCGATCTAGCCAAAGCCAAGGGAAACACGCGCTCGGCAGCGGCGATCGAACTCTGGCGCGACCGGCTGGGGGGCAGCGTCGTCGCGATCGGCAATGCACCGACGGCCCTCTTTTATCTCCTGGAATTGCTTCGTGACGGCGGCCCGAAGCCTGCGGCCATCCTCGGCATGCCTGTCGGCTTTGTCGGCGCGGCGGAATCCAAGGATGCACTGGCCGAGAATTCCTATGGCGTGCCCTATGCGATCGTGCGCGGCCGGCTTGGCGGCAGTGCGATGACGGCGGCTGCGGTCAACGCGTTGGCGAGGCCCGGACTATGAGCGCTCCCGGCCGTCTGATCGGCGTCGGCACCGGACCGGGCGACCCGGAATTGCTGACCATCAAGGCCGCTAAGGCGATCGAGGCGGCTGATGTCATCGCCTATTTCGCCAAGCAGGGGCGGAGCGGAAACGGGCGTGCCATCGTGCAGCATCTGATTTCCGCAAGCGCCGAGCTTCTGCCGCTTTATTATCCTGTCACCACCGAGATCGATAAGGGCGAGGCGGCCTATCAGAGCCAGATCACCGCCTTCTACGACGCGTCGGCCGCAGCCGTCGCCGCCCATCTCGATGCCGGAAAGACCGTCGCCATCCTCAGCGAAGGCGATCCGATGTTCTATGGTTCCTACATGCATCTGCATGTGCGGCTGGCGCATCGCTATCCGGCCGAGGTGATCCCCGGGATTACCGCCATGTCCGGCTGCTGGTCGGTCGCGGGCATGCCGATCGTCCAGGGTGACGACGTGCTGTCCGTTCTTCCGGGCACGATGGCGGAAGCGGAACTGACCCGCAGGCTGGCCGACACGCAGGCCGCCGTCATCATGAAGGTCGGCCGCAATCTGCCGAAGATCCGGCGGGCGCTGGAAGCAGCCGGCCGGTTGCGAGAAGCCGTCTATGTCGAGCGCGGCACGATGGCCAATGCGGCGATGATCAAGCTCGCCGAACGGCCGGATGGCGAAGCGCCGTATTTCTCGCTGGTTCTCGTGCCCGGCTGGGAGTCGAACCGATGAGCGGCAGGCTCTATGTGATCGGCACCGGCCCGGGCAATCCGGACCAGATGACCCCGGAAGCGGCACGCGCCGTTGCCGTCTCGACCGATTTCTTCGGCTATGGTCCCTATCTCGACCGCATAGCCTATGAGCCGCACCAGACGCGCCACACCTCCGACAATCGCGAGGAGCTGGACCGTGCCGCGGCCGCGCTGACGATGGCGGCAGAGGGCCGGACGGTCTGCGTCGTTTCCGGCGGCGATCCCGGTGTTTTCGCCATGGCTGCCGCTCTTTGCGAGGCGATCGACAAGGGTGATCCCGCATGGCGCGCCGTCGATCTCGTCGTTCTGCCCGGTATCACCGCCATGCTGGCGGTTGCTGCGCGCACGGGCGCGCCGCTCGGCCACGATTTCTGTGCCATCTCGCTGTCGGACAATCTGAAGCCTTGGGAGATCATCGAAAAGCGGCTGGCGCTTGCGGCGCAGGCTGGCTTCGTGATTGCCCTCTATAATCCGATCAGCAAGGCGCGGCCCTGGCAGCTGGGGCGGGCCTTCGAGCTGTTGCGCCGGGAGTTGCCCGGCACCACGCCCGTCATCTTCGGGCGAGCGGCCGGAAGGCCTGATGAGCGCATCGTTGTCCAGCCGCTCGCGACTGCCGACGCGGCGGTTGCAGATATGGCAACCTGTGTCATCATCGGCTCGCCGGAGACCCGCATCATCGCCCGGAACGGCAAATCCGATCTTGTCTACACGCCACGCTTCATGGCCGGAGGAAGCCGGTGATCGATCGCCGCCAGCGCCTCGCCGACAGTCTCGACCGTCTCCATGGCGGGTGTTGCGGCACGGCCGATCATGAAGACGTCGATCCCAAGAACGCGCGCCGCCTCGATCTTGGCGTAGGTGGCGTCACCACCACTGTTCTTGGCGACGATCGCATCGATCCGATATTCCCGAAGAAGCGCCAGTTCGGCATCGAGCACGAAGGGGCCGCGATCGAGGATGAAGGTCGCATTGCCCAGCGCCAGAGGCGGGGTCACCGGATCGACGCTTCTGACAAGATAGAAATGATGCGCCGCCGCCTCGGCCGCATGCGCCTCCTGGCGCCCGGTGGCCAGAAAGACGCGGCGCGGTACGATGCCCAGCGCCGCAATTGCGGCCGGGATGGTAGAGAACTGGATCCAGCGATCGCCGGGCTCTTCGCGCCACTGCGGACGGCGCAGCGCAATGGCCGGAACGGCGGAGGTCCGCGCAGCCTCGGCGGCATTTGCCGAGATCCGCGCGGCAAACGGGTGGGTCGCGTCGACAAGCAGATCGAATTTTCCCTCGGCAAGGAATGCCGCGAGACCTTCGGTGCCGCCGAATCCGCCGATGCGGACAGAAACCGGCTGTGTGGACGGATTTTCGGTTCTTCCGGCCAGCGACAGCAGAATATCGAGCCCGTCACGATCGCGAAGGGCGGCCGCCAATGCGCGCGCCTCGCTCGTCCCGCCCAAAATCAGAACCCGGTATGCCGCCATGTCTGATCTGCCATCCCGATCCGAAAAGCCCTGGCTGACCATTATCGGTATCGGCGAGGATGGTCCAGATGGACTGGGCGATGAGGCGAAACGTCTGATCACAGGCGCGCCGGTGGTTTATGGAGGGGCGCGGCATCACGCGCTGATGGACGGCTTGATCTCCGGTGAGCGGCGGGTCTGGCAGAGCCCGTTCGAGGTCTCCGTCGGAGACATTGTTGCGCATAGGGGCACGCCCGTCGTCGTTCTCGCATCGGGCGATCCCTTTCTCTACGGCGTCGGCGCAACGCTGTCCCGGCGGATCGGTGCTGGCGAGATGCGTGTGATCCCGGCGCCTTCGGCATTCAGTCTTGCCGCATCGCGGCTTGGCTGGCCGCTGCAGGACACCGCGGCAATCTCGCTCCACGGCCGCCCGGTAGAGCTGATCCTGCCCCATCTGCACGACGGGCGCCGGATCATTGCGCTGACCTCCGACGAGAATGGCCCGGCAGCCATCGCGGCGCTGCTGACCGGTATCGGCTTTGGCCGCTCCCGCATGACCGTGCTGGAAGCCCTCGGCGGCGAGCGAGAGCGCGTTCGCGCGAACACCGCGGCCGAGTTTGCGCTTCAGGGTATCGATTCCTTGAATGTCTGCGCGATCGAGGTCGTGGCGGACAAGGCTGCCCGCATCATCTCCTTTGCAAGCGGCCTTGACGATGCGTTGTTCGAGCATGACGGCCAGATCACCAAGCGCGAGATCCGCGCGGTGACGCTGTCTGCGCTGGCGCCGCGCCATGGCGAATTGTTGTGGGATATCGGCGCCGGATCCGGTTCCGTCGGCATCGAGTGGATGCTCTGTGACCCTTCGCTGAAAGCGATCGCCATCGAACAGTCGCCGGAACGCGCCGCCCGCGCAGCGCGCAATGCAACGGCGCTTGGCGTGCCGCATCTGGCCCTTGTCGAAGGTGCGGCGCCCGCTGCCCTTGCCGGCCTGCCGGAACCGGATGCGATCTTCATCGGCGGCGGCGGAAGCGAGCCTGGTGTCCTTGAAGCGGCGATCGCGGCCCTGAAGCCCGGCGGCCGGCTGGTTGCCAATGCCGTGACGCTCGAGATGGAGGCCTTGCTACTGTCGGAATATGCAAAACGCGGCGGCTCGCTCACCCGCCTCGATATTTCCCGCGCTGCACCTGTCGGCACGATGAGCGGCTGGCGGCCGGCCATGCCCGTCACGCAATGGCGCTGGATAAAGGATCAGGAATGACCGTACATTTCATCGGCGCCGGGCCAGGTGCCGCAGACCTCATCACCGTTCGCGGCCGCGATCTGATCGCGAAATGCCCGGTCTGCCTCTATGCTGGATCGATCGTCTCGCCGGGACTGCTGCAATATTGCCCGCCCGGCGCGCGGATCGTCGATACCGCGCCGATGTCGCTCGACGGGATCGAGGCGGAATATCTGCGGGCTGCCAGTGCCGGCGAGGATGTCGCCCGCCTGCATTCCGGCGATCTCTCCGTCTGGAGCGCTGTCGCCGAGCAGATCCGCCGCCTGGAAAAGCACGGTATCGGCTACACGATGACGCCGGGTGTTCCGGCCTTTGCCGCCGCCGCCTCTGCGCTCGGCCGTGAATTGACGATCCCGGCGGTTGCGCAGAGCCTTGTGCTGACGCGCGTCTCCGGCCGCGCATCGCCGATGCCGAATGGCGAAACGCTGGAGAAATTCGGGGCGACGGGCTCGACGCTCGCCATTCACCTGGCGATCCATGCGTTGCCGCAGGTCGTGGCCGAGCTGACGCCCCTTTATGGCGCCGATTGCCCGGTTGCGATCGTCGTCAAGGCATCTTGGCCGGATGAGCGGATCATCCGCGGCACGCTTGGCGATATCGAGGCGAAGGTTGCCGCTGAACCGATCGAACGGACGGCGATCATCTTCGCCGGTCCGTCCCTGTCAGCAAGCGACTTCCGCGAGAGCTCGCTCTACGATCCCGCCTATCAGCGCCGCTTCCGCGGCCGCGAAACGCTCTAGACTGCCGACGCGAGGTAATCCATGCTATGGCGCAGCGCCGCGGCCGGGTCCTGCAAGCCGTGGACTTCCGGCGAGAAGGGCTCAAAGGAGCAGGGACCAATGTATCCCGCCTGCAGCAGCGCACGCACCTGACCGGCATTGTCGAGCCGATCGGCTGACGTCACCAGAACCCGGTGCGGATCGCGCATGTCCGATACCGTCACCTTGGCATCGTCGACGCCGGAGATGTGGATCAGCCCGGTGAGATCAGCGAAGATCGCGGCCTCGCCGGCAAGGTGATGATGGAACGTGTCGTGCACCAGCTTGAAGCTGCCTTCGGCGCCGAGCTCACGGATCGCTTTGGCTGCCTCCGTCTTCGAGCTCAGTGAGCAGATCTCGAAGCCGAGCGGCTCAACGAGACCGATGACCCCAGCGGCATCCAGCATCGGCTTCAGGGCAGTGAGTGACTGGCGCAGATTGGCCTGACGTGCGCCATCCTCGCGGCCGGTGCCGTCATTTTTCGGCACCAGCACCAGTGCCTTGGCGCCGCATGCTGCGGCATAGTCGATGAGTTCCCGGGCTTCGGCGGCGCGGGTGTCGTTCCACTCGTTGAAGCGCTGCAGGGCGTTGATCGAGATGATCGTCACGCCATGGCGGGCTGCCGCCGTCTTGATCGCCGACGGCTGCGTTCCGTCGAGAATGGCGTTTCCATCGAGGTCGTTACGGATCTCAACCGCATCGATGCCGAGGCTCTTTGCCAGCGCGAAGAAATCGTCGATGCCAAGTTTCGGCGCGGCCATATGGTTCAGCGCGTAGCGAATGGATGTCATGTGTGGGTCCTCCCGGGGCGCGCTTGCGGTGCGCAAGTGCGGATCAATGGTTGATCGAATCTCTACCTGAAATTCGAAGCGCCGCTAGCGGCAGAAGGCCATGCGTCCCTATCATCTGTGATAGAATTTCAACCGAAATGATGGAATTCTATCATTCTAGATATTCTCGGGGATATAGATCTCGAGCGGCAGAAAAGTCTGGCCGGCGCTCCCCGCTTCCCCGGTTTCGATTGCCGTGGTCATCTGGGTAATCAGCTCGCGGCAAAGTGCCGGCAGCGGCGTGCTGATCGCCATGGTCACCGTGCCATCCATCAGACCCTCCTTGCTCTCGGGGACGAGCTCGTTGACGATCAGCGCCACTTCGCCGGTGCGCTTCTCCTCGCGTATCGCCGCAATCGCTCCCTCCATGCCGCCACCGCAGACATAGAGGCCGGCAAGATCGGGATGTTTCTGCAGCAACGTCGACGTCGCTTCGTGGGTGATCTCGACAGTATCGAGATTGATCAGTGTCTCCAGCAGATCGAATTCCGGCGCCTCCTCGCGGAAATAGGAGCGGAAACCCATTTCGCGCAGCTCATGGCCATGGAAGCGATGGCTGCCGACGAAGCAGGCTACCTTTCCGGGTTTCCGGGCCGTGCGGGCGATCGTCCAGGCTGCCGAGCGCCCGACCTTGCGGTTGTCGAGGCCGAGATAGCCGGCGCGCACGCCCTCCGCGAAGTCGGAAAGGACAGTGAAAACCGCAATACCCTTCTGCTTCAGCTCCTCGACGGCGGCCGTCACCGCCGGATAATCGGGCGCCACCATGGCCACCGCCTGATTGCGGGCGGTCAGGCTCCTGAGCTTCTCGATAATGGCGGCAGGGGTGGAGGCGGCGGGATAATCGATCTGAACCTGCAACCGTGCCGTGGTGCAGGCCGCAGCCGCAAGCTCGATCTCGCGGGCAAAGGCCTGGTAGAAGGATTGCGTCGGCTTCTGCAGCAGAAAGGCCAGCTGATAGCGCGGCAGGTCCTCGAACACCCGCTGCCGGATGAGGCCGACCGCGTGGTAACCGATCGATTGCGCTGCGTCATAGACCCGGCGCGCCGTCTCCTCGCGCACCTTATGCCTGCCGTTCAACACGCGATCGACGGTCGCGACACTGACGCCGGAGCTGCGGGCGAGATCGGAAATGGTTGGCCGGCGCATCGTTCTTCCTGATGGATTCCATCACCAATGAAAGTCAGTCGTGATGTGTTTTGATAGAATATATCAAGACTGCATTGAGCCCGGCGCAAAGTCAACTTAACCTTCATGGCGGCCAAGGAGCGGCGGGAGGCAAGAATGACCGAGACGATGAAACGCGATTATAGCCTGCTGGGCGAGAGCAGCCGCCGGGCGGTTGAGACAGGGCTTGCCGCGGCCGAATGGTATCACACCGAAGTGTCGCGCAAGGAGATGAAGGCGCTGATGCAGCGCTCCGATGCGGCGGCGATCCGCGACACGGTCATCTGGCTCGGCAGCATGGTGATCTTCGCCGGTCTCGGCATCTATTTCTGGGGCTCTTGGCTCTGCGTACCCTTTTTCCTCGCCTACGGCGTGCTCTACGGCTCGGCGTCCGACAGCCGCTGGCACGAGTGTGGTCATGGCACGGCATTCAAGACGCGCTGGATGAACGACGCCGTCTATCAGATCGCCTGTTTCATGATCATGCGCAATCCGGTGACCTGGCGCTGGAGTCACACCCGCCATCACACCGATACAGTCATCGTCGGCCGCGACCCTGAAATCGCGGTCATGCGCCCGCCGGATCTCTTCCGGCTGATCCTCAATTTCTTCGGCATTCTCGACGCCGGATATGCCGTCATCGATATGCTGCGCAACGCCTTCGGTGTCATCAGCGCGGCCGAGAAGACCTTTATTCCGGAGATGGAACAGTCGAAGACGATCCAGGTGGCGCGCATCTGGCTGGCGATCTATCTCGTGACCATCGCGCTGGCGGTCTATCTGGGCTCGTTCCTGCCTTTGATGCTGATTGGTCTGCCGCGTCTCTACGGTGCGTGGCACCATGTGCTGACCGGCCTGCTGCAGCATGGCGGCCTTGCCGACAATGTCATCGATCACCGGCTGAACAGCCGAACCGTCTACATGAACCCGATCAGCCGCTTCATCTACTGGAACATGAACTATCACGTCGAGCATCACATGTTCCCAATGGTGCCCTATCACGCGCTGCCGCAGCTGCACGCGATGATCAAACACGATCTTCCGGCGCCGAACGCCTCGATGTGGTCGGGCTACAAGGAAATGATCCCGGCCTTCCTGCGCCAGCTGCGCAACGAGGACTATTTCCTGAAACGCGAACTGCCGCAGACGGCACGGCCCTATCGCGAGGAGTTCCACGGCGAGCTCGCCCCCGCCGCACAATAAACGACATATCTGGGAGGAAAGAACATGAGCGGAAACTGGATCGAAGTCTGCGCGGCCGATGATATCGATGAGGAGGATGTCATCCGCTTCGATCACGACGGCAAAACCTTCGCGGTCTATCGCAGCCCCGACGACGAGTTCTTTGCGACGGACGGGCTCTGCACGCACGAGCGCATTCACCTCGCGGATGGTCTGGTGATGGACGACATCATCGAATGTCCGAAACATAACGGCCGCTTCAGCTACAAGACCGGCGAGGCCAAGGGTGCTCCCGTCTGCGTCAACCTGAAGACCTATCCGGTCAAGGTCGAAGGCGGCGCCGTCTTCATCTCTCTCTAGGAGGCTCCTGTGTCTCATTTCGTCATTGTCGGGGCCGGAGAATGCGGCGCCCGCGCTGCCTTTGCGCTGCGCGAAAAGGGTTTCGACGGCAGCATCACGCTTGTCGGAACCGAAACCCTGCTGCCATACGAGCGGCCGCCGCTATCGAAGGCAAGCCTCGGCGAAACCATCGAACCCAAGCTGATCGCTGCTGCCGAACGCTATGAGGCGGCGAATATCCGCCTGCTGACCGGCGTTTCGGTGGAGAGTCTCGATCCGAAAGCTCGGAATATGGTGCTCTCCGATGGCGCGGTGATCTCCTATGACAAGCTGCTGCTGGCGACGGGCGCCAGCGCCAGGGAGTTTCCCGGTGCGCCTGCGATGAGCGCGCGGATCCGGGCGCTGCGCACGCACCAGGACGCGATCGCCCTGCGCGGTGTCATGCAGCCGGGCAGGCATATCGCCATTATCGGCGGCGGTTTCATCGGCCTCGAGGTGGCGGCAACGGCGATCAAGCTCGGCGCGCGCGTCACCCTCGTCGAGGGGCTCGAGCGGGTGTTGAAGCGTGGCGTGCCTGAGGAGATCGCCCATGCGCTCGCAGAGCGTCATCGGGGCGAAGGCATCGATCTGCGCTGCGGAGCGGCGATCGAAGCGATCGGCGAAGCGGAGGACCATGCCTTCATCCGCATGGCCGGCGAGGTGCTGGAGGCCGACCTGATCCTTGTTGGGATCGGTGCCCGGCCGAATATCGAACTGGCGGAAAAAGCAGGTCTTGTCGTTGATAACGGTATCGCTGTCGATACCCATCTGCAGACCTCCAGGCCGGGCATTTATGCTGCCGGAGACTGCTGCTCTTTTCCCCTTGAAATTTACGGCGGTAAACGCGTGCGACTCGAATCGTGGCGCAATGCGCAGGAGCAGGGCACCCTCGCCGCCGCCAATATGATGGGCGGCAGCGAGACGATTTCCGCCGTGCCGTGGTTCTGGTCGGATCAATATGATCTGACGCTGCAGATTGCAGGCCTCTCTGATGGAGCAGTGACGCATCTGAGGCGCGATCTCGGCGACGGCGCCTTCATCCTCTTCCATCTCGATGCCGGCGGCCGCCTGCTGGCGGCAAGCGGCATCGGTACCGGCAATGCCGTCGCCCGCGACATCCGCCTTGCGGAGATGCTGATTGCAGCGCGCGCCCATCCCGATCCGGCGGCCCTGACCTCAACTAATGTCAAATTGAAGTCGCTGCTCGCGGCCTGAATGGAGAACAGAATGAAGAAGCATATCCGGCCGACCGTAGCCGATCTTTTGGCGGAAAAAGGTAAGCGTCAACTTACAATGCTGCGCGTTACCTCGCTGGAGGATGCGGAAGCCGCGGAGAAGGCGAAGATCGATATCGTCTCGGTTCCACCGGCGCTGTTGGGGCCGGTCTTCCGCGAGGTGGCGCCGAGCCCATTTGCCATCCCTGGGCTTGAATATGGCGATCTGGTCTCGGCGGACGAATATATGCGCGAGGCGTTCAAGGCGCTGAAAGCCGGCGGTGATGCCGTCTATTGCGCTGCCGGGCTCTCCACCATCCGGCGGATGCGCGAGGAGGGGATTCCCGTCTGCGGTCACGTCGGCCTCATCCCATCTAAGGCGACCTGGACCGGTGGCTTTCGCGCCGTCGGTAAGACAGCTGCTAGCGCCTTCGAGATCTGGCGCCAGACCAAGGCGCTGGAGGATGCGGGCGCCTTCGCGGCCGAGATCGAGGTCGTGCCCGGCGAGGTCGCGGCTGCGATCAGCCAGAACACTTCTATGCTGATGATCTCCATGGGTGCCGGAACCGGCTGCGATGCGCAATATCTCTTCGCCGACGATGTGCTCGGCGCCAATCGGGACCACTATCCGCGCCACGCCAAGGTCTATCGCAACTTCGCAGCCGAGCATGACCGGTTGCAGCGCGAGCGTATCGCGGCCTTCGCCGAATTCGCCGAGGATGTCAAAACCGGCGCCTATCCGGAAAAGCGGCACCTCGTCGGCGTCGATGAAGAGCAGCTGAAACTCTTCTTGCACCGGCTGCGCAGCGAGTTGGATCGCGCCTGATTGCTTGGCGAAGATGCAGGCGTGGCGTGCTACGCCTGCCAGATGTGGATCAGATAGCAGGTTGCGCGGCCGCGAAGAACGAGTGGAGACGGGCGTTCCACTGCGGCCAGAACCGCGTCGTCATTCTCGAGTGCTGCATTTTCTCCACCGTATTCGCAGACGAGGCTGCCGTCGCGGCAGACAAGCAGGACCGTGCCGGCATTCGCTGTCCCGGTCCAATCACCATCGACTGCAAGCCGCAAGACGCTGTGCTTGAGCCCAGCGCGCCGCGTCATGACATTAAGATCGGTGATCGTGCCGTCGGCGAGGGCGGCGGCCACCGGAACGTCGGCAGGGAAGGCGAGCGGCTCGCTCGATTTGGTCAGCAAAACGGGATCCCGGCCGCCGATGGCGAGCGATATGCCGTTGCCGGTGAGGATCGACAAGGTCCGGTCGATCCCCTCGAAAATCGAAAACGGCCCATCGCTGGCAACCGTTGCCATGCTGACCCGCCAATCGAATGCGCCGAGCGCCGCGTTCTCGGGAAAGACAGCAATCTCCACCGTCTCCCCGCCGCCATTCTTCCACGGCATGCGGCGATGGTTGCTGGCCTTGAGATGGGTGATGCGTGGCATGGCGGGCTCCGGATTGAAAAATTCGATCAAGTGGACTAAGTTTAGTGGACTAAGTTTAGTGGACTAAGTTCAAAGAGGTTCATGCACCATGGAAATCGTCAATATCCATGAAGCCAAGACCAACCTGTCGCGCCTGATGGAGAAGGTCGCGAAAGGCGAGTCCTTCATCATCGCCAAGGCGGGCAAACCGATCGGCAAGGTCGTGCCGATCGATGAGGTCGAGAAGCCCAAGAAGCGGCGTATCGGTTTCATGAAGGGCATGTTCAAGACACCCGAAGACTTCGACACGATGATGGCCGAGGAGATCGAGGAAATGTTCTACGGCAATCCCGACAAGTTCAAAGACCGATGAAATTTTTGCTCGATACGCACTTTCTGCTTTGGACGGCTGAGGAATCCGACCGGCTGCCAAAGGAATTCGTCAAGCTTGTCGAGGACGAGACCAACGAGCTGATCTTCTCCGTCGTCAGTATTTGGGAAGTCGCGATCAAGGTTCGGCGCAGGCCGAATTTCGACATCACGGCCGGGCTTTTGCGGCGCTTCCTGCTCGATAACGGATTCGACGAACTGCAGGTGACCGGCGAGCATGCGACGGCTGTCGAAAATCTGCCGTCTATTCATGGGGACCCATT
Source organism: Hyphomicrobiales bacterium (assembly GCA_900465675.1). Classification (GTDB taxonomy): domain Bacteria; phylum Pseudomonadota; class Alphaproteobacteria; order Rhizobiales; family Rhizobiaceae; genus Rhizobium. The sequence goes on from UBJR01000005.1 coordinate 637,636, forward strand.
TGACCGCCTGCTTGTCGCCCAGGCCTTTTCGGAAGGTCTGGTCCTGCTGACAGCGGACAGAACCCTCGCGCAATACGGTGGTTCTGTCCGGCTGATGTGATCGTCAGTTCCCCAAAATCCCCGGCAGCCGCAGTCCCTTCTCCTTGGCGCAATCGATTGCGATGTCATAGCCCGCATCGGCGTGGCGCATGACGCCGGTCGCCGGGTCGTTCCAAAGAACGTTTCCGAGGCGGCGCGCCGCATCGTCGGTGCCGTCGGCGCAGATTACCATGCCGGAGTGCTGCGAGAAGCCCATGCCGACGCCGCCGCCGTGGTGGAGCGACACCCAGGTGGCGCCCGATGCGGTGTTGAGCAGTGCGTTCAGCAGCGGCCAGTCGGAAACGGCGTCCGAGCCGTCCTTCATCGCTTCGGTCTCGCGGTTCGGCGAGGCGACGGAGCCGGAGTCCAGGTGATCGCGGCCGATGACGACGGGCGCCTTCAACTCGCCGTTCCGGACCATCTCGTTGAAGGCGAGGCCGAGCTTGTGGCGGTCGCCGAGGCCGACCCAGCAGATACGCGCCGGCAGGCCCTGGAAGGCGATGCGTTCGCGCGCCATGTCGAGCCAGTTGTGCAGGTGCTTGTTGTCAGGCAGCAGCTCCTTCACTTTGGCGTCGGTCTTGTAGATATCCTCCGGGTCGCCCGACAGGGCTGCCCAGCGGAATGGACCGATGCCGCGGCAGAAGAGCGGGCGAATATAGGCCGGCACGAAGCCCGGGAAGGCGAAGGCGTTTTCGAGGCCCTCGTCCTTGGCCACCTGGCGGATGTTGTTGCCGTAATCGAGTGTCGGAACGCCGGCATCCCAGAAGGCAACCATGGCTTCGACATGCTGGCGCATCGAGGCGCGGGCAGCGTCTTCGACGGATTTCGGATCGGTTTCGCGCTTGGCCTTGGCTTCCTCGACGGTCCAGCCGACCGGGAGGTAGCCGTTGCGCGGATCATGTGCCGAGGTCTGGTCGGTGACGATATCCGGGCGCGGGCCGCCGGCCTTCATGCGCTTGACGAGTTCCGGGAAGATCTCCGCGGCATTGCCGAGCAGGCCGACGGACCTGGCTTCTCCGGCCTTGGTCCACTTGTCGATGAGGGCGAGAGCCTCGTCGAGTGTCTTTGCCTTTTCATCGACATAGCGAGTGCGGATACGGAAATCGATGCGGGTCTCATCGCATTCGACGGCAAGGCAGCAGGCGCCGGCCATGACGGCTGCGAGCGGTTGCGCGCCACCCATTCCGCCGAGACCACCGGTAAGTATCCACTTACCTTTGAGGTTGCCGTCATAATGCTGGCGGCCGGCTTCGACGAAGGTTTCGTAGGTGCCCTGAACGATGCCCTGTGTGCCGATATAGATCCATGAACCGGCCGTCATCTGGCCGTACATCGCAAGGCCCTTCTTGTCGAGCTCGTTGAAATGATCCCACGTGGCCCAATGCGGCACGAGGTTGGAATTGGCAATCAGAACGCGCGGCGCATCCTTGTGGGTGCGGAACACGCCGACCGGCTTGCCGGACTGAACGAGCAGCGTCTCGTCCTCGTTCAGCGTCTTCAGCGTTGCGGCGATCCGGTCGAAATCCTCCCAGGTGCGGGCGGCACGGCCGATGCCGCCGTAGACGACCAGTTCGTTCGGGTTCTCGGCCACGTCGGGATCGAGGTTGTTCATCAGCATGCGCAGCGGCGCTTCGGTCATCCAGCTCTTGGCATTCAGCTCGTCGCCGCGCGGCGCGCGGATTTCACGGATGTTGTGACGCGGATTGCTCATCTCAGATCTCCAGGGAAGGAAGGATGTTGGCGGATACGGACGCGTTGAGCGCCCCGGTGGCGATGAGGCTGCTGGCAGCCTCGAGGTCATTGGCCATGTAGCGGTCGATTTCGAGCGTCGGGACCACGGTGCGGATCGCGCCGATCGCCTTCAGTAGCTCGGGGCTGGTGGCCAGCGGCGCGCGGAATTCGACGCCCTGTGCTGCCGTCAGCGCTTCGATGCCGATGATGCCGAAGAGGTTTTCGGTCATCTGCAGCAGGCGGCGTGCGCCATGGCAGGCCATGGAAACATGGTCTTCCTGGTTTGCCGAGGTCGGCGTCGAGTCGACCGAAGCCGGGTGCGACATCTGCTTGTTCTCGCTCATCAATGCCGCCGAAGTGACTTCAGCGATCATCAGGCCGGAATTCAGGCCGGGCTTCTTGGCGAGGAAAGCCGGGAGGCCATAGGAGAGGGCGGGATCGACAAGCAGCGCAATGCGGCGCTGGGCGATCGCGCCGATTTCGCAGACGGCGATGGCGATCTGATCGGCCGCGAAGGCGACCGGTTCGGCATGGAAATTGCCGCCCGAGACGACGGAGTTGTCGGAGAGTACCAGCGGGTTGTCAGTCACCGCGTTGGATTCGATCTCAAGCGTGCGGGCAACCGAACGGAGAAGATCGAGGCAGGCGCCGTCAACCTGCGGCTGGCAACGGATGCAATAGGGGTCCTGCACGCGCTCGTCGCCCTCGATATGGCTCTGGCGGATGATAGAGTTGTCGAGCAGCGCGCGTAGCGCCGCTGCCGTATCGATCTGGCCCTTGTGACCGCGAAGCGTATGAATGTCGGGATGGAAGGGCGCGGAGGAGCCCATCGCGGCATCCGTCGACATCGCGCCGGTGATCAGCGCTGCCTGGGCGGCGCGGTGGGCACGGAACAATCCGGCCAGCGCCAGCGCCGTCGAGGTCTGTGTGCCGTTGATCAGCGCCAGGCCTTCCTTGGCGGCGAGCACGACAGGCTTCAGCCCGGCCTTTTGCAATGCCGCAGCGCCGGAGAGGCGTTCGCCTGCGAAGAAAGCTTCGGCTTCGCCCATCATCACGGCTGCCATATGGGCGAGCGGTGCAAGGTCGCCGGATGCGCCGACGGAGCCCTTTTCCGGGATGACCGGGATCACGCCCTTTTTGAGCATGCCTTCGATCAGCCGTACGAGTTCAAGGTGAACGCCGGATGCGCCGCGGCCGAGCGAGACGAGCTTCAGCGACATGATCAGCCGCACGACATTCTCGGGAAGCGGCGCGCCGATGCCGCAGCAATGCGACAGGATGAGATTGCGCTGCAGCGTTGCAACATCGGCAGCATCGATCTTGATCGAGGCCAGTTTGCCGAAGCCGGTATTGATACCGTAAACCGGGGCGTTACCGGCGGCGATCTCGGCGATGCGCGCGGCTGCCTTGTTGATCCCGGCGTCGAAGGACGTATCGAGCCTGGCCGGTTCGCCGGTCCAGTAGATGGTTTCCAACTGTCTCAGAGAAACGGAGCCTGGATGGAGGGTGATGGTCAACGGCCGATCCTTTCGCCCTTGTAGATGCGTGCATGAAGTGGGTTGAAGCCGATGCGGTAGACGAGCTCGGCGGGGCTCTCGATATCCCAGATTGCCATATCGGCGGATTTGCCGGTTTCCAGCGTTCCGGTCTCGTCGAGAAGGCCAAGAGCGCGCGCACCCTCACGGGTGGCGCCGGCGATGCATTCCTCGACGGTGAGGCCGAAAAGCGTTGCCGACATGTTCATCGTCAGCAGCAGCGAGGTCAGCGGCGAGGTGCCGGGATTGCAGTCGGTCGCGATGGCAATCGGCACACCTGCGGCGCGCAACGCCTTGACCGGCGGCTTCTGCTTTTCGTTGATGGCGTAGAAGGCGCCGGGCAGCAGCACGGCAACGGTTCCAGCTGCAGCCATGGCCGCAATGCCTTCGTCATCGAGATATTCCAGATGATCGGCGGACAGTGCGCCGTAACCGGCGGCGAGCTTGGCGCCACCGAGGTTCGACAGCTGCTCGGCATGCAGCTTGACCGGCAGGTCGAGCGCCTTGGCGCGATCGAAGACGCGGGAGATTTCGTCGATCGAAAAAGCGATGCCTTCACAGAAGCCATCGACAGCATCGGCAAGACCGCGCTTGTGTGCTTCATCGAGCGCCGGCAGCACGACATCGTTGATATAGTCGCCGTTGCGGCCCTTGTAATGCGCGGGTGTCGCGTGGGCGCCGAGATAGCTGGTCTTGACCCGAACAGGTCTGATATTGCCGAGCGCGCGGGCGGCTTCCAGCATCTTCAGCTCACCGTCGATGGTCAGTCCGTAGCCGGACTTGATCTCGATGGTCGTGACGCCTTCCGAAAGCAGCGTATCGAGCCGACGTATCGAGGCCTGAACGAGGCCGTCGACCGACAGCGCATTGGTCGCCTTGACCGAGGAAACGATACCGCCGCCGGCCCGGGCAATCTCTTCGTAGGTCGCGCCTTCGAGGCGCATCTCGAACTCGCGGGCGCGGTTGCCGCCATAAACGATGTGCGTGTGGCAATCGACAAGACCGGGCGTGACCCAGCGTCCTTCCAGATCGCTGATCTCGGCGCGCTCGATCATCGCGACCGGCAACTCGCCTTCCGGGCCGACGTAGGTGATCCGGCCGCCTTCGGTCACGACAGCACCTTTTTCGATGATGCCCAGACCCGGCTGCGCAGGATCGAGCGTCGCCAGTCTGGCGTTGCGCCAGAGGCTTGGACGGTCCGTTCCGGTGAAAAGATTATCCCCTGTCATCAGCTTTACGCCTTTCCTTATGTCGAAACATGTATATACATAATAATCAGGTGACAAGTGGAATTTTGGGCGCTTCCATGGAAAAGAAAGATGGGACGTCCTGAAGGGAGAAGCCGATGACGACACTTCATGCAAAAAGCGCGCTGCTGCCGCAGGGGTGGCAGAGCGATGTGCGGTTGACGATCGAGGGCAGCCGTATTGCCAAGATCGAGACCGGTGTCGCGGCCGCCGCAGGCGATGAGCGGCATTCGGTGCTGGTCCCGGCGATGCCCAACCTTCACAGCCACGCGTTTCAGCGTGCCATGGCGGGCCTCGCCGAAGTCCGCGGCCCCACCGATGACAGCTTCTGGAGCTGGCGCACAGTGATGTACAAGTTTGCGCTGTCGATGACGCCGGACCATGTCGAAGCCGTTGCTGCGCAGCTCTATATGGAAATGTTGGAGGCGGGCTTCTCCCGCGTCGGCGAGTTTCACTACCTGCACCACGACAAGGACGGCCGCCCCTATGGCGATATTGCCGAGCTTGCCGGGCGCATTGCCAGCGCCAGTACCGATACCGGTATCGGTCTGACGCTTCTGCCTGTCTTCTATGCCCATTCCGGTTTCGGCGGCGCGGCACCGATCGAGGGGCAGCGCCGCTTCATCAACTCTGTGGAGAGCTTCGGTAGCCTGATGGAGCGCTGCACGGCGATAACGGGCGGGATCGAGGGCGCCAAACTCGGTATCGCGCCGCATAGTCTCCGGGCTGCAACGCCGAACGAGCTGAATGCGGTTCTGCCGCTGGCAGGCAACGGCCCTGTTCACATCCACATCGCCGAGCAGGTCAAGGAGGTCGAGGACTGCATCGCCTGGTCCGGCGCGCGGCCGGTCGAGTGGCTGCTTGCCAACGCCCCGGTCGACGGCCGCTGGTGCCTGATTCATGCGACCCACATGACGAATGACGAGACGCGCGGCATGGCGAGAAGCGGCGCGATTGCCGGCCTTTGCCCGATCACCGAGGCCAATCTCGGCGATGGTACGTTTGCCGCTCCGCTGTTTCTGGAAGAGGGCGGGCGTTACGGCGTCGGGTCCGATTCCAACGTGCTGATTTCGCTGTCCGGCGAGCTGCGCCAGCTCGAATATTCCGAGCGCCTGCATCGGCGCGCCCGCAACGTCATCGCCGCGCCCGGCGGTTCGACGGCGCGCGCCCTGTTCGACAATGCCCTCAAGGGCGGCAATGCGGCACTGTCTGCCGCCGCCGGGCTTGGCGAAGGAAGGGATGCTGACATCATCTCGCTCGATTGCACCGCCATCCCCTATCTCTCAGGCGATCAGCTGCTGGATCACTGGATCTTTGCCGGTGGCGTCGGGATAGACAGTGTCTGGTCGCTCGGACGCAAGCAGGTCGAAGGTGGCCGCCATAAGAAGCGGGAGGCCATCAATCGCCGCTTCCTTGCCGCGATGCGCGAGCTGCTGGATGCATGAGCCTTCCCTTCCTTCCGTATAAGCTCTAGAGCGGGGAGGACGCCAACCGGAGCCAGAGATGAACGGCAGCAAGGATGCGACACTGCATCAAAGCATCTTGAGCGAGATCGAGGGCCGTATTGTCTCCGGCGAGTGGCCACCGGGGCATCGCATTCCTTTCGAGGTCGATCTTGCCCAGCAGTATGGCTGCTCGCGGATGACCGTGAACAAGGTGATGACGCAGCTTGCCAAGGCCGGGCTGATCGAGCGGCGGAAGAAATCCGGCAGCTTCGTCACCCAGCCGCAGGCGCAATCGGCCGTTCTTGAGATCCACGATATAAAGGCCGAGGTTCAATCGCTGAACCTGCCCTACAGGTATCGCGTCGTGTCGAAGGCAAGCCGGAAGGCAAAGGCGGGAGACGGGCGGTTGCCGGATCTGGCAGCCGGTACGCCGCTTCTGGAGCTCGCCTGCGTTCACTTTGCCGGGCCGCGCCCCTTTTGCCTGGAGGAGCGTCTGATCAATCTCGAAACCGTGCCCGATGCCGCGACTGCGGATTTCGGCGACGTTGCGCCTGGGGCCTGGCTTCTGAAGCAGGTGCCGTGGACGACGGCTGAGCACAAGATCCACGCGTTGTCTGCGGGCAATGCTGCTGCAGGCGCGCTGGATATCGCCCGCGGCACGGCCTGCCTCGTCATCGAGCGCCGAACCTGGAGCAATGCCGGGCCGGTCACCCATGTGCGCTTCACTTATCCCGGCGACCGGCATGCGCTCGTGGCCCGTTTCAGCCCGGCTTCCTGAGAATCGACCGCCTGCTTATTGCGAATCATACGCCAAATAGCGGAAGTAAACGCCAAGATGGCTTCCGGAAAATGACATGCGCTATGAGATCGACAACGCCCTGCTGAAAAGCCTGCTGCCAGCAGTGGTGCAGGCCGAGGATATGCTGGCGCGTCTCGATGAGCGCGCCGCGCGCTCGCCTGTCGGCGAAGGCTTTACCGAGCGTGGCCATTTTTTCGATGCCGCAGGCGCGCTCTGGGTCGCTGGAGAGCTCGTTCATATCGAGGACCTCGTTCTGCACGACGCCCATATGGACAGCCGCACGCCGAGCCACGAACTGACGATCGCGCATGCGGTTCTTCGCGCAAGGCGGCGGATCTGGACTGCGGACCCCACCTGGGCGCTGAGCGCCGCAGGATTGAACGCGCTTGCCGGAGCCGGGCTGAACGAAGGGACGGCGCCGGAGATCAAGAGCCTGCGCCCCGTCGAGGAGGAGGCAGACGATCCCGACGAGCTTCTCGCCGCCGAGCTTGCCGAGATCGATGCGGTTCTCGCCCGCTCTCAGAAATTGCTCGATGCCCATATCGGCAAGGAGGCCGAGCCGGAAGAACGGCCGAAGGAAAAGCGCAGCGACGATCCGCTCGGGCTTTTCGGCGACGACGAGTGGGACGAGGGGCTGCGGCTTGCGGATTGGCGTGCAGTCCTGCCGCTTGCCGGCGATCTGCCTCCGGTACTCGCCGCCGCCGTTCTTTTCGAGGCTTGGGAAAGGATCGAGCCGCTCCGGCGGCAGAACTGGCTTGGCGGATTGCTGGTCTCCAGCCATCTGCGTGCGCGGGGCAAGGTCGCCTCGCATCTCTTCTCTTTCTACGGCGGACTGAAGACGGTGCGCCACGAGCGCCGCCGCTCGCGCGACAGGCTGACCCGGCTTTTGGCCTTCCTAGAAGCGATGAGCGAGAGCGCCGCGACCGGCCTCAAGGAGATGGATCGTCTGACGCTGGCGCGCACCCAGATGGAGCTGCGCTTCAGGGACCGGCGCTCCAATAGCAGCCTGCCGCAGCTTGCCGATTTCGTGCTGTCGCGGCCGATGGTCTCTTCGGCGATGGTCGCCAAGCAGCTGAAGGTTACGAGCCGCGGTGCGCTCAATCTGCTCAACGAGATCGGCATCCGCGAGATGACCGGCCGTGGCCGCTACCGTGCCTGGGGCATCCTCTAAGCAATACGCAAAAAAAGGCCGGAGCTTTCGCCCCGGCCTTTTCTCTAAGGGTGAACGTCCGGCCCGCCATCCTGTCACAGATTGCGGGCCGGACGCTCTAGCGCTTCCATTGCCCCCAGAAGCGCAGTCCTATTCCCGCTCGCCCGTGAAGTTGAGCAGCAGCTGGAAGATGTTGACGAAATTCAGGTAGAGAGACAGAGCGCCGAAGACGGCAAGCTTCTGGTTCGATTCCTGATCGTGGTTCTCCGAAAACTGTTCCTTGATGTTCTGCGTGTCCCAGGCGGTCAGGCCGACGAAGACGACGATACCGATGACCGAGATGGCGAACTGCAGCGCAGACGAGCCAAGGAAGATGTTGACGATGCTGGCGATGACGACGCCGATCAGGCCCATCATCAGGAACGAGCCGACCTTCGCCAGATCACGCTTGGTGACGTAGCCGTAGAGGCTGGTCGCGCCGAACATCGTTGCGGCGATGAAGAACGTACGGGCGATGCTCGTGCCGGTGAACACCAGGAACACCGAGGCCAGCGACAGGCCCATGACGGCGCAGAACGCCCAGAACATCATCTGTGCAGCACTGGCCGACATCGTCTGGATCTTGAACGAGAAGAAGAAGACGAAGGCCAGCGGAGCGAGCATGACGACCCACTTCAGCGGCGACTGGAAGATCGGCACGTAGAGCGCCGGCGTCGAGCCGACGATGAAGGCGACGATGCCGGTAATGACGAGGCCGACACCCATGTAATTGTAGACGCGCAGCATATGCTGGCGCAGTCCCTCGTCGAAGAGCGCCTGCGAGCCGGCGGCAGAGCCGTAGCCGTAACGCGGATTGATCTGGTTCATTGCGATCTCCTCGGGTTGAACTAGTAGAGCGAGCGGGCTAGGCCTTCGGCTGCCCTGTCGAGATTGAGGCCACCATCACCGGCAACGAGGGCATAGGCCACTTCGCCGATTTGCCAGTAGGCAGCTTCGGTATTGTCGAGCGCGAGATGGCCAACCGGTTGCACGGCAAACGCCCCCGGCCTAACGGCAAACAACGAGAGCTGTTTGCCGTTCGCTTCCTGGATAGCCATCTCCACGCTCGGGCCGAATGCAGACGGGAAGATCTGAACATCAGAGACCTTCCAGTCCTTCGGCAGTTCGGGCATGGTAATTGCAGTCGCCGCACGAATGTCGTCGGCGTTGTAATGTGGTGCCGCAGTCTGTGACGGCACGGTCTGGCGCAGCTGCGCCGTCTGATAAGCGCGAACGGCGTCTTCGACATAGGCCGGAGCCGGCGTCGAGGCTGCCACTTCAGTCGCCGTGAAGGCACCGAAGGTCGTATGAGCGACCCAGCCGGCAGCAACGAGCACGGTGACGGCAGCGATCCGCTGGACGGTGTGCAGGATGCGGCCATAGGACAGGCCACGCTCCAGCCGCCGTGCGGCATCCCGGGTTTCGATCCGGCCGAAGGCATTCTCGCCGGCCAGCGCCAGACGCAGTTCGCCCTTGATGCTGAGATCGGCCATCACCTTCGCAGCGATATCCGGGTTCTCCGAAAGGTAGGATTCCACCTGGATGCGGCGCGCCACATCGAGCTCGCCATCCACATAGGCGTCGAGATCGGTGTCGATGATCGGATCAACTGCTTTCATTGCCGTTCCCTCCGATTAGGCGCAGGTGCGAAACGCGCGGTGTCTTCTCCTCGAATTCACGAAGCTGGGCGCGGGCTCGCGAAATGCGCGACATCAGCGTTCCCACAGGAATACCGAGCGATGCGGCCGCTTCCTGATAGGAAAGGTCTTCGATGGCAACGAGATGCAGCGCCTCCCGCTGTTCTTCCGGCAGGTTGAAGAACGCGTCGCGAACCTGTTGCAGGCGCACGGCATGTTCCTGTCCCGCCGGCAGCGACTGGTCCGCCTCGAGGGCCGCTTCGTCATGCCTGCGTGTGAGCGACCGGTTCTGGCGAACACGATCGATGTGAGCGTTGTGGACGATGGAAAGCAGCCAGGTGCGAAGATTGCCGCCGCCGCGGAAGCTCTGACGCTTCTCGTAGGCCCGCAGCAGGGCATCCTGCACCAGATCTTCCGCGTCATCCGAGTTGCGCACCAGAGCACGCGCGTAGCGCCTGAGCGCTGCGAGCTGTCCGATAACATCGAATGGGCGTTCTTTCCGTTCCATGATTGAGTATACGGATGCTGGCCGGGATTTATTCCCGAAAATTTTCGAGGCCTTCAGATTTTTCGTTAGATTGCCGCGCCACGCGGGATTTGCTATACATGTATAGCAAGGAGAACCCGATGCTCGCCCTGAGATTGCCGCCGGATGTTGAAGCCCGGCTTGATGAACTTGCCAAGCGTACCGGCAGAAGCAAGAGCTTCTACGCGCGGGAGGCCATTCTCGAATACTTGGACGATCTGGAAGATATCTATCTCGCCGAGAAGCGATTGGAAGATGTTCGCAGTGGGCGGAGCGACAGCGTCGCGCTCGAAGATCTGATGAAGGCCTATGGTCTGGAAGATTAGGCTCGAGCGCTCGGCAGAACGCGAGCTTTCCAAACTCGGCGCGGATGCCGCCAAGCGAATTCTTGTCTTTCTTCACGGCAGGCTGGCGAAGCTCGATGATCCGCGTTCGATCGGTGAAGCGCTGAAGGGATCCGAGCTCGGAAATTTCTGGAAATATCGTGTCGGCGATTACCGCATCATCGCGCATATCGAGGATGGGATCGTGGAGATCCTGATCGTCCGGATCGGCAATCGCCGAGAGGTCTACCGGCGCTGAGGCCGAGGCTAAACCGCCTTCCCATCCGAAAGCCCATCCAAAATAGGGCAATCAGGCCGGTCGTTGCCGTGGCAGGCGTGGACGAGGTGCTCCAGGGTGCGGCGCAGCTCCATCATCTCGCGGATTTTCTGGTCGATCTCGGTCAGCTTGGTCTGGGCAATGTCCTTGACGTCGGCACTGGCGCGGCTCTTGTCTTCGTAAAGCGCCAGAAGCTGGCGGCATTCCTCGACCGAGAAACCGAGGCCGCGGGAACGCTGCAGAAAGCGCAGCTTGTGGACATCGGACAGGTCGTAGTCACGATAGCCGTTTCCGCCCCTTTCAGGCCGGACCAGGCCGATATCCTCGTAATAGCGGATCGTCTTTGCCGGAAGACCGGACCGGTCCGATGCCTCGCCGATATTCATGGCAGCCTCCTAGAGTTTCTGGACGCGCAGCCTGAGCGCGTTGGCGATGACCGAGACAGACGAGAGGCTCATCGCCGCCGCCGCGATCATCGGCGAGAGCAGCAGCCCGGGCACCGGGTAGAGGATGCCCGCCGCAACGGGAACGCCGAGCGCATTGTAGCCGAAGGCGAAGCCGAGGTTTTGGCGAATGTTGCGCATCGTTGCCTCTGCCAGACGGCGGGCGCGGACAATTCCGGTAAGATCGCCCTTCACCAGCGTGATGCCCGCACTTTCCATCGCCACATCGGCGCCGGTGCCCATGGCGATGCCGACATCGGCTGCGGCGAGCGCCGGCGCATCATTGACGCCGTCGCCCGCCATGGCGACGACTGCGCCCTTAGCATGCAACTCGTCAATCAGCGCCTTCTTGCCCTCGGGCAACACATCGGCACGCACCTCGTCGATGCCGAGCTGTTTGGCAACGGCCTTTGCTGTCCGCTCGTTGTCGCCGGTCGCCATGATGATCCGCAGACCGCTGTCATGCAGCGCCCGGATGGCCGCTGCCGTTGTCGGCTTGAGCCGGTCGGCCACTGCGACGAAGCCGGCGAGGCTGCCGTCGATGGTGACGAACATCACCGTCTTGCCGTCGTCGCGCAAATCACTGATCTGTTCGTCGAGCGCCGCGGTATCGATGCCGAGATCCCCCATCATCGCGGCATTGCCGAGCGCGATTTTAGCGCCATCGACAAGGCCGGTGACACCCTTGCCGGTGATGGCATCGAACGATGTGACCTCGGATAGCGCAATGCTGTGTTCCTCAGCACCGGCAACGATCGCTTCGGCGAGGGGATGCTCGGAGCCGCGTTCGAGGCTTGCCGCCACGGCAAGCAGCCGGCTTTCGTCGATGCCCTCAAGGGCAACCGTGTCGGTCAGGCGTGGCTTGCCTTCGGTCAAGGTGCCGGTTTTGTCGACGATCAGCGTATCGACCTTGGAGAAGCACTCCAGCGCTTCGGCATCCTTGATCAATACGCCTTCCTGAGCGCCGCGGCCGGTGGCGATCATTATCGACATCGGCGTTGCCAGGCCGAGAGCGCAGGGACAGGCGATGATCAGCACGGCGACGGCCGCGATCAGTGCATGGGCAAGCCGTGGTTCGGGACCGAACATCATCCAGGCGCCGAAGGCAAGGATCGCCACGGCAACGACGGCGGGAACGAAGACGGCAGAGACGCGGTCCACAGCGCCCTGGATCGGCGCGCGGGAGCGCTGCGCCTTGGCGACCATGTCGACGATCTGCGACAGCGTCGTCTCGGAGCCAACGCGCTCGGCGGTCATGATGAAGCTGCCGTTACGGTTCATCGTGCCGCCGGTAACCGTGTCGCCCTTTGTCTTTTCGACCGGAAGCGGCTCGCCCGTGATCATCGATTCATCGACGGTCGATTGTCCTTCGCTGACCTGCCCATCCACCGGCACGCGCTCGCCGGGGCGGACCCGCAGGCGGTCGCCCTTGGCGATGTCATCGACTTCGATATCGATCTCGCTGCAATCGGTGGTAATCCGCCGCGCGGTTTTAGGGGCAAGATCGAGCAAGGCGCGGATTGCCGAACCGGTGCGCTCGCGCGCCTTCAGCTCCAGAAGCTGGCCGACGAAGACGAGCGTGACGATAACGGCCGCTGCCTCGAAATAGACAGGCACCGTATCGACGTGGCCGCGGATGCTCATCGGGAAGAGGCCCGGCGCAAATGTCGCGACGATGCTGTAGAGATAGGCGGTGCCGACGCCGAGGCCGATCAGCGTCCACATGTTCGGGCTGCGGTTGACCAGGGACGCCCAGGCGCGGCGGAAGAAGGGGATGGCGGCCCAGAGCACAACGGGTGTCGCCAGCGCCAGTTCGAGCCAGACGGCACGCGCCTCGCCTATCATCTCGCGCAGCGGCAGACCGATCATCGGCCCCATGGTCAGTGCCAGCAGCGGAACGGCCAGCGCAGCGCTAACCCAGAAGCGGCGGGTGAAATCGACGAGCTCCGGGTTCGGGCCTTCGTCTGCCGGTGGGATGCCCATCGGCTCCAGCGCCATGCCGCATTTCGAGCAGTCGCCGGGATGATCGGCGACGATTTCCGGATGCATCGGGCAGGTATATTGCGTGCCCTTCGGCATCGGCTTTGCCTCTGGGCGATTACCATCGAGATAATCGCCCGGGCTTGCCTCGAACTTCGCCTTGCAGCCTGCCGAGCAGAAATAGAGCTTGTCGCCCTCGTGCTTCAAAAAATGCTTCGCCGTTGAGCGATCGACGGACATGCCGCAGACCGGATCCTTGGCGAGGAGATAATCCTGGGGCGCTGCTTCGAACTTCTTGCGGCAACCGTCGCAGCAGAAATGGTAGGTTCGGCCTTCATGGACGAGGCTCTGCTTGCCGGCATCCGGATCGACCGTCATTCCGCAGACGGGATCGCGCGTGACGGGCGCCTCGGCCGGTGCGCCGTGGCTATGGCCGGAGCAGCAGCCCTGCGCTCCGTGGCCGTGATGATGGGAATGGTCGTGATTATCCATAAGATTCTCCTTTGCCCGCAAGGGCAGTGGATAGGCTTATGAACCTTCCAGCAACTGGAAGGTCAAGCGAGAAGTTTCGTCCCGCTTGAAAATCGTCAATCAGGCTCGATCAGGGCGACTGGCTGGACGCCAAGAATACTGGCGAGCGGCAGCCGTGGTCCGGGATCGAGATGATGTCCGGTAAGAAGATCGCATTTGATGCCCTGCAGACTTGGCGGGATCTCGATTGCGGTATCGGCCCAGAACTCCGGCCCTGAAAACAACACACCGGGATCCAGCCAGCCGAGCATCAGGCGTGGTACGACCGTAATCGCATAGTCGCCGTCGAGCTGCCGGGCGCAGGCAACGGCGTGGTCTTTTCGGCTTCCCGTGATGCTGAGCGGCAGATACCGGCCAGCGGCAAACAGCTGTGGCTGGCGGCGGCGCAGGTGCAGGCCGATCTCGATAATCCGCTGTTTCAGCACCGGTGCCGTCAGCTCGTCGATTTCGCCATGCGCCGAAAGCGACTTGCGGAGTGCCTTGAAATTGACCGGGCGGCGGTTGTCGGGATCGACGAGGCTGAAATCGAAGCCTTCCGCGCCCTGATAAATATCGGGGATGCCGGGAGCGGTCAGCTTGATCAGCGTCTGCGACAGGCTGTTGAGATAGCCGGCGGAAAGGAGGGGCCGCAGCGTTTCGGCAAAGTCCTCATGGAAGGTGAGGTTCGATGAGGCTGTGAGCGCTGATGCGTAAGCATTCACCGCGGCTTCGTATCCCGCATGCGGCTCGTCCCAGCTGGTACCGAGCTTCGCCTCGCGGATCGCTTTCTCGGCGTAGGCGGCAAATCGCTCCGTCAAAGCTTCCGCCCGGCCCTCGCTGAAATCTTCAGGCCAGATGCCGGCCAGCGCCTGATAGAGCATCCATTCGACATTGCCCTCCGGCGTCAGGCCGCCCGGCAGTTCGGTGAGGTGTTCGCGGTTCATCTCGCGCCAGCGCTCGACGCTGCGGCGCCAGAGGTCCGGCTCCTCGCTGAGGGCATAAAGTCTGGCGCGGGCGTCTTCACCGCGTTTCGTGTCGTGTGTCGAGGTTGCCGAAAGACCATGTGGCTGTTCTTCCGCACGCTTTTGCATGAAGCGGTGAAAAGCCTCGACGCCTTCGGGCATCGCGTCCGGCTCGCCGCCGACTTCGTTTGCGGCGAGAAGCCGGTTGTGGCGGTAGAACAGCGTGTCCTCCATCGCCTTTGCCATGATGGGACCGCTCAACTGCTGGAAGCGCCGCTGGAATTCTTCCGCGCGGCCGTTGGTCAGCAATGCGCAGACGCCGTCGAGCGCCCTGCGGTCTTTGACATGCCTGGCGGCCGATCCTCTTATCTCCTCCAGCACCGTGGCCTCGCGTGCGTCCATCGCACCGCCTTGGCCGTAGCTCCTATAGACAGGAAAGGCGATCAGAAGCTCGCGAATGGCGTTCCTGATATCCGCTTCCGGTGTATCGGGGAGCGCGGCGGTCGCGAGCTTGCCTAGGCGGTTCACCTCGCCGGCAAAATTCCGCTCCACCATCAGCATCTTGGCGGCTCTCAACCCCGCTTGAAAATCCGCGTTGGCCGGTGCGATGGTCGTATACGCCTTCTGCAACTCGGCCGTTCCCCTGGGGTCGATGAAGAGATCGGCAAGAGCGGAAATGAACTCATAGCCCGTCGTCCCCGAGATCGGCCAATCCGCAGGCAGGCTCTCGCCATGGCCGAGGATCTTTTCGACGATGATATAGGTCTCCGGTCCGGCGGCCTTGCGCAGCCGGTCCAGATAGGCCTTGGGGTCGGCAAGGCCGTCGATATGATCGAGGCGCAAGCCTTGCACTTTGCCCGACCGGACAAGATCGAGGATGACGCGATGGCTGTCCTCGAAGACGGCCTCGTCCTCGACGCGCAGGCCGGCGAGGCCGGTGACCTCGAAGAAGCGGCGGTAGCTCAGATGAGATGCGGCCGTCTTCCAGTGCGTGAGCCGCCAGTGCTGCGCCGCGTGGAGTCGGCCGATGTCGCCGGTTTCGGCACTATCGGGATGCAACGGCAGATGCGTCTCGAAATAGGCAAGGGTCTGCTCGCCGGTCTCCGGGTCTCGAACTACCTTGAGTTCGCCGTCGGCCAGCGCTTCCTCGAAGGGCTTACCGAGGATGGGGAGCGTCAGCGGTTCGGACCAGTCGATGTCGAAATAGCCGGCATAGCGGCTCTGTTTTCCATACCGCAGGACATCCCGCCACCAGGCATTTTCGGTCGAGGCTGCCATGTGGTTCGGCACGATATCGAGGATCAGCCCGAGACCGGCTGACTTGAGTTCGGCGCAGAGCCGCTCGAACCCTTGGCGGCCGCCGATCGCGGGGTCGATCTCGTTGGCATCGGTGACGTCATAGCCATGGGTCGAGCCGGAGACCGCCGTGAAGATCGGCGAGGCATAGAGATGGCTGATGCCGAGCGCCTTGAGATAGGGCACGAGTTCGGCCGCATGGTCGAAGGTCATGCCGTTGCGAAACTGGAGCCGGTAGGTGGATGTGGGAAGCGTCATGAGCCGCCTTTGTTCGGAAGGATAACGATCCGGAACGGCGGCGGCGGGCTTTTGTTCCCGCCATTTCACTCTTGCGGCAGGCGGCGGAGCAGTCTCTTTCCGCCTATTGTCAGGCTCGCGCAGTCATGGTCATGCGCGGCGGAAAATCTGCGCCTGTGTCCCCTTTGGAAAGCTCTTTGAGCTGACCAGTTCAAGGCGGCGGAGCGACGTGACGCCGGAGAAGATCGGCAGGCCGCGGCCGAGCGCCAACGGGTAGACCATCAGCCGGTATTGATCGACCAGATCGGCGGCGATGAGACTCCGTGCGAAGCTGGCGCCGCCATGGGCAACG
The DNA here is from genome assembly GCA_900465675.1 of Hyphomicrobiales bacterium. Lineage (GTDB taxonomy): Bacteria > Pseudomonadota > Alphaproteobacteria > Rhizobiales > Rhizobiaceae > Rhizobium. The sequence continues at coordinate 654,203 of UBJR01000005.1, forward strand.
ATGGGGTCTCCGTCGGTGGCCTTGAGTTTGGCGATCTCCTCGCTGAGATCACCGCTCGCCACATAGGCGTCCGGCCAGTTGCCGGTCTCGGCAGCCTCCAGGACGGCCGCTCCCGACTTCGAAAAGACGGCCTTCGGTATCTCGTTCATCGGCGCGGCGAATGGCCCTGCCGCGGTCGGCCAGAATCCGGCCATACTCCTGAAGCTGCGGCTGCCCATGATGTGCAGGCCGGCATCCGCGACCGTCTCAACCTTCCAGGCAATCGCCTCCTGGTCGCCGTTGAAGATCCAGTCGATTTCGCCTTCGGGACCGCAGACGAAGCCGTCGAGCGACATGGCCATGGTCAGGATCAGGTCTCGCATTGCTCTCTCCTCGTGCTGTTCTGATCCAAGGACGCTGAGGCGGCGCAGATTCCGACAGCGCCGCCGAAAAATCGGGACATCAGTCGATGAAGACGCCGACGCTGGCCGCACGGCCCATGGCGTCGATGACGGTCAGCTTCGAATAGCCGCCGCCGTCCGGCAGCCACTGGTTGGTGCGGCGGCGCGAGAGATCCGGCAGCGGCTTGCCGTTTGCCAGCCATCGGAACGGCGCCCGGCCGCCCTGCAGTTTCAGCACGAGCGGCGAGAGATCGCCGTTCTTGGCGCCGAGATCCACATGCGCGCCCTCGGGCGGATAGACGATCTGCGGCGCGGATTCGCGTGAGGAGTTGACCAGAAGGCCGCTGGCATTCAGCGCAAAACGACGCTGGCTGACTGGCAGGTCCTGTTTGGCGATGCGGATCGCGCCGGAGGGCGGACGGGGCAGCGGCGTCGTGGCGATGCCGGACTTGGCGAAACCTTCGAAGAGGATCGGCGCTGCGGTGCCGTATCCGGTCAGCCCGGGAACCGCGCCGTTGTCGGGACGGCCGACCCAGACGCCGAGGACGTAGCGGCCATCATAGCCAACCGACCAGGCGTCACGGTAGCCGTAACTCGTGCCGGTCTTGTAGGCAATGCCGCGCTGCGGCGCGCCGGCAGGCGGGATGACGCCGGAGAGGATATCAGTGATGTTCCAGACGGCGACCGGTTCCAGCAGCGGCTCACCGTCAATCTTGCCGGGTATGCCGGTCACGCCATCGCCGATCCTGACCGGCTGACCGTTGTTGGTGAGCGCGGTATAGAGCTGCACCAGATCCTTCAGCGTGATGCCGACGCCGCCGAGGCCAATTGCCAGGCCCGGCGTCTCGTTCGGCGGCAGGCTCGGCTGAACCTCGGCGCGGCGGAAGCGCACCATCAGCCGCGTCGGGTTCACGGCATCGAGAAGCTTTACGGCCGGGACGTTCAGTGACAGCTGCAGCGCCTCGCGGATCGTCACGTCGCCCTGATAGCTCATGTCGAAATTGCGCGGCCGGTAACCGAAGAAATCCGCCGGACGGTCCTCGATGATGGTTTCCTGGGCGATGAGCCCCTGCTCGAAGGCGAGACCATAGATGAAGGGCTTCAGCGTCGAACCCGGCGAGCGGCTGATGCGGGTCATGTCGATCCAGCCGGAGCGGCTGGCATCGAAATAATCGGCCGAGCCGACCTCACCGACGATCTCGCCGGAGCGGGCATCCGCCATCACCATGGCAATCGACAGCTTCGGGCCGAGCCGCATCGCGGCATTCCTGGCGGTCAGTTCCAGTCCTGCCTGGACCTGCTTCTTCAGCGTCGTCTTGTGCTCGCGCTCTTTGGGCGCCTTGCGCAGCGCCGCTTCGGCAACATGCGCTGCAAGCGCCGGCAGCTGCATGCGCCGCGCTGGCACCAGCGTCGCCTCGGCACGCCCGGCTTCGCCATCACCGACGGCGTCGGCAACTGCGACACGCTCCAGCACCCGCTTGCGCGCGGCTTCCGCGGCGGCGAGATTGCGGTCGGGGCGCCGCTTTTCTGGAAGCTGCGGCAAGGCGACGAGGAGAGCGGCCTGTGCCACCGTCAGCCGCTTCGGCTCCTTGCCGAAATAGGCAAGGCTCGCGGCCCTAACCCCTTCCAGATTGCCGCCATAGGGGGCATGGGTCAGGTAGAGATTGAGGATCTGCTCCTTCGATAGCCGCCGTTCGATCTGGATCGCGCGCACCACCTGCAGCAGCTTGGCCGACAGCGAGCGGCCGCTCCGCGGCTCGATCAGCCGCGCCACCTGCATCGACAGCGTCGAGGCGCCGGAGACAATTCGGCCGCTGGTGGCGAGCTGCAGCGCTGCCCGGCCGATCGCCAGCGCATCGATGCCGCGATGGTCGTAGAAGCGCCGGTCCTCATAGGCGACCAGCATGCGCAGGAATTGCGGATCGACGTCGGAGACATCCGTCTTCAACCGCCAGCGGCCCTCAGGCGTTGCGAAGGCGCGCAGCAGCTGGCCGTCGGCATCCAGCACTTCGGCGGAGACCTGCCCGGCAGTATCGAGCGGCGGCGGGTAGGCCTTGTCGAGCGCATCGAGGCCAAGCGCCAGCGCGCCGGCGAAGATCACGCCGGCGGCCGATGCAATGGTGAGCCTGTGCCAGAGCCGCATTACTGTGCTGCGACAACCTCCATCTTGCCGGTCGCGGTGCGGGCCGAGAGCTGCGGACGGTACATGTCCTCGACGACGGCAGCCGGATGGTCGTAGGTGCCCGGGGTCACGGCGCGCACGACATAGGCGACGTTGATCTCGCGATTGTCGCCTTCCGAGCGGTTGAAAGCCGCCACGAAGCGGTCGTCGCGGAACTCGGTATGGGCGGCCGTCTGTTCGCCGATCCAGTCGAAATTCGTCAGCTGGGCGCTATCGACCAGGCTCGGATTGTCGATCTGGAAACCGGCCGGCAGCAGGTCGGTGACGACGATGCGCGACGGCCAGTTATTGCTTTCGGTCACATGCAGCACGACGACATAGCGCTCGTTCTGCTTGGCTTCGCTGACATTCGCCTCCTCGCCATCGAGCGTGTAGTAGCTGCGCTCTATCGCAAAGCCGTCGCCGCCGGCAGGCAGCGGCGTCACCGGGGCGGCAACAGTCGTCACCACCGCGGAGACCGTGTCGCTGGTGGCGCTGGTCAGGGTCAGCGGATTGTTCAGGAGCGCATCGCCGCTCATCGACGCCATGTAGGAGCCGGTATGTTCGGCACCGTTGACATCGACCTTCAGCGCATCGTCACCGCTCTGGATGGCGCGGGCGGCCAGCAGCATCCAGGCCTGTTCCTGGGTGCTCGTCCACTTGGAGCGGTTGAACTCCTTGGCGACGGCCTTGGCGAGCTCCGGAATGACCGGCGGCACCGGACGGCTTTCGGCCGCCAGCGCCAGGATCGCCGCGCCATCGCGCAGGATCGAGCCATAGTCGGTGCGCGAAAGATTGACGCGCTGGACCATCGACGTTTCGGTCATCTGCAGCGCATCGACGAAGATGTTCTTCGAGCGTGTCGCATCGCCGTAGAGCGCCAGCGCCGCGGCGATATGGGCCTTGGCGAGCGGTGTCGGGAAGTCGTTGATCATCGTGTCTGCGTAGTAGCGCAGATCACTGATCGCCGCCTTCTTGTTGCGGGCGAGAACGTAGAGCGCATAGGCGATATTGTCGCCCTGCGTCTTGACATCGACGTCGTAGCTCAGCGCGTTCTGCAGGTTCTCAAGCGCCTGCACCAGCGCGCGGTCCGGCACGTCGTATTTCTCTTCACGTGCGCGGGTCAGGAAGTCGGTGACGTAGGAATCGAGCCAGAGGTCGCCTGAGTCAGGTCCCCAGAGGCCGAAGCTGCCTGCCGATGCCTGGTAGGAGAGCACGCGGTAGATCGCGTCCTGCACCCGCTTCTTCACATCGGCGTCGTCTTCAAGTCCTGCCTGCTTGGCGAGTTCGCCGAGATAGAGCAGCGGCATGGCGCGGCTCGTCGTCTGCTCGGCGCAGCCGAAAGGATAACGGTCGAGGGTCATCAGCAGCGCCGGGATATCGAAGGCGGCGGAGCGGGTGACGTTCACGCTGACGGAGGCGCCGGGCAGCACGCTGTCGGCCAGCAGCTCCTTGTCGATCTTCAACGAGGCCCCCGGTTTCAGCGCGATGACGCGGCGCTCGGTGACCGGCAGCGAAGCCGGGCGAACCGGCACATCGACGGTCTGGTCGAGCGACAGGCCCGAGGCATCGGAGAGGTTGATCGAGACGGAACCCTGGCCGGGCTGCTTGCCGATCACGGCAAGCGTCAGGTCGGATTTGGCGCCAGCATCGAGATGGATCGTCTTGGAAGCCGAGGCGGCATCGACGCCGACAGCGTCATTGCCCGTGATCGCCACCTTGAAGTCGCCTGCTGGCGCAGCGGTATTGGCGATGTCGAGGCGCAGTTCGGCCTTGTCTCCCGGCGCCAGGAAGCGCGGCAGGCTGGCGGTGACAACGACGGGGTCGCGGATGATGACATCCTTGACGCCATGGCCGACACCGTCCTTCGACCAGGCAACCGCCATGACGCGGGCCGTGCCGTTGAATTGTGGAATGTCGAAGCTGACATTCGCCTTCCCCTCGGCATCGAGCTTGACCGGGCCGGAGAAGAAGGCGACGAGCTTCTGCGTCGGCGGGCTGGCGGAGAGCGCCACGGTGCCGCCGTCACCACCGGTGCGCAGCTTGCCGGTTGCGCCGAGCGAACCGTCGATCAGGCGGCCGTAGAGGTCGCGGATTTCGAGACCAAGCTGGCGCTGGCCGAAATACCAGTCTTCTGGGTTCGGCGCCTCATAGCGCGTCAGGTTGAGAATGCCGACATCGACGGCGGCAACCGTCACATAGGCATCCTCGTTGGCGCCGGCACCGGCAACTGCGAGGCTGATATTGAGCGGCCCGCGCGGCAGCATCTTGTCAGGCGCCTCGACCTTGACCTGCAGCGCGCGCTGCTCGGGATCGACCTTCAGCCATTTGATTCCGATGGAGCGCATCGGCATGTGATTGTCCTGGCTGTCGCCGGGGCGGAAGAGAGTGGCGGTGACATAGGCACCCGCACCCCAATCGGCGGTGACGGGAATATCGACTTCACCGCCGGTCTCGCCCATCGTGGCGTTCTGCACAGCCACCAGGTTCTCGGTACCCGCGGTGACCATCAGCTCGCCGCCATAGCGCGAGGTGACCTTCAGCTTGGCCGTTTCGCCGACCTTGTAGCTGTCCTTGTCGAGAGCGATTTCGAGACCATCTGGCGTCTCCGTAGAGGTCGTCTCGACGAACCAGCCGGCGTCGAATTCGAAGCTCGATGTCGGACCGTCGGCATCCGGGCTTTCGACTTCGAGGCGATAGCGGCCCCAGCCGACAGGCACGGAAATCTTGCCGCCATCGGTTCCGGCATCGATCACGCCATCTGCGACCTGGCGGGCATTGTAGGCAGGTTCGTATTTCCAGGCGGTGCCGTCGCGGTACCACTGGTACTCGCGCTCGAGGTTGTAGAATTTCCAGCGCAGGCCCTTCACTTCCTGTTTCTGGCCTTCGGCGGTGATGCCGATAATATTGAAGGAGACGGTGGAATTTTCGGCGACGTCACCGGAGAATTCCGGCTTGATGCCGATCATCGGACCCTGGTTCTTCACCGGGATCACCAGCGAGCGCTCCAGCGCCCGGCCACCCTGTTCCTGCATGCGGATATAGACGGTGGCGTTGAGAAGCTGGGTGGTGGCCGGAAGGTCGCCGACGGTGAGATCGGTCGATGCCTTGCCGTTTTCATCGAGTTCCGGCAGGCCCTCGATCGTCTGGCGGTTTTCCTCGGAGGCTTCTTCATCGGCAAGGCCGAAGAAATAGCCGGGGAAGGCAGCGCTTTCGCGGGTCGGCTTCAGCACGACGTCGCCTTCGAGCGTCAGCCCGGCGGCCGGTGCGCCATAAAGGTATTTGCCGTCGATCTCGATCGTCGCGGGCGTATCCGGGCCGATTTCCTTGGCCTCGGTCTTCAGCGTCATGTCGGTGCGATCAGGCACGAAGTCATCGACCAGGAAGCTCTTGGTGCCGATCGCAGCACCCTTCGGATCCGTGTAGATGTTCATCGTCCAGGTGCCGCGCATGGCGTTCTGCTGCACCGGCAGATCGACCGTATAGCCGCCGAGATCGCTGGTTTCCTTGACGATGCGGCGGTCTTCCACACCATCGGGGCGCAGGAAGACGAAGGTGAGCGGCAGGTTCTCGATCGCCTTGCCGTCTGTGTCGCGGGCAAGCGCGGAGGCATGCACCGTCTCGCCGGCGCGGTAGATGCCGCGCTCGGTAAAGGTCATGATATCGATCGCGCCTGGCGAAGCGCGGCCCGTGACGCCGCGGTCGGAGAGGTCGAAGCCGGCGCGCGTCATGTCGAGGAAGACGTAGTCGGAATCGCCGTTCTTGGCGGTGATCACGGCAGGCGTCAGCGCCGCCGTACCGCGCATCAGGCCGGCGGTGAAGGTGGCGCGGCCGTTATCGTCGGTCTTGGCGGTGCCGAGCACTTCGTTGTTCTTGGCAAGCAGCGTCAGCTCGACGCCGGCAATCGCCTTGGCGGAAGCCAGCGAGCGGGTGAAGACGTTGAGGCCGTCGGTGCCGGCATAGGTGGTGATGCCGACATCCGAGACGACGAACCACTGCGTCGCCTTGCTGTCCCATTCATTCTCTGGCGCGTTGGCAGGCGAGGCGATTAGCACGTAGACGCCGGGCTTGCGCTGCGGCAGCGCCTCATCGACGGGGAAGCTGGTGACGACATCCTTGTTGAGGTCGTTGGCGATGTCGATCGAACCCTGCCAGACCAGCTCGCCGCTTTCGTCCTCGATGCGCTGGGCGCTGTAGCCGTCGAGCTGCGTCAGGAACTGCGAATTCGTCAGCAGCGGCGCAATGCCGCGATCGCCGATGCGGTAGAGCTTCAGCGCCGCCGACTGGATGTTGACAGAAACCAGCGGAATACCGCGGCGCGCCGTGGATGGCAGCACGAAGCTGTCGCCGGTGAAACGCACCGTCTGGCTGCGGTCCTTGACGTAGATGTCGAGGCTGACAGGCGCTTCCAGCACCTCATCGACCGACGACGGCAGGCCGGAGCGGAAGACGATCTTGTAGTTCTCGCCATGAACGAGACCTTCGACGCAGATCTGCTTGTCCTTGGCTTCGAGCGCTTTCGGCGCCTGGCCGTTCAGCGTCACGAAGGGCGTGTAATCCGTCGTCTTGACCAAGGATTCCGAGAAGGTGACGCAGGCGCGGGGATTGGCGCTGTCGGCATCGACATTATGCTCGGTGATGCGGAAGCCCTGCTCGGCCTTGAGCTTCAGATAGGCGTCGTTGACTTCCTTGGAGCTCGCAAGCGCCAGGCTCGCCTTGTAGGCGTTGAGTGCCGCCCGGTAGTTCGAATTCTTCGACAGCGACGTCGCAAGCACGGCCAGCGCGTCGGCGCGCTTGGAGGCAGTGCGGGTTAGGTCATATGCGTTCAACGCATCGAGCTGCGCCTGGCCGAAGACCTGGCTGTCGGTGCCGCCGAGCGAATTGGCGGCGCGCGCGGTTTCGAGCCAGAGGTCGCCATCGTTGGGGGTGAGCGCCAATGCGCCATGGAAGGATTCCAGCGCGGCGGCGAGATTGTTGGCCGTGAGATCGAGGCGGGCGGTCGCCGTGAGATTATCGACCGACTGACCTTCCTGGGCCTCGGTCAGCTCGTTGTTGGTCTTGTAGTCACGGGCCTGCTGGATGACGTCGGCCGAGAGAAAGTTGAGGCGCGGCGCAGCACCGAGATCCGGCTCCTGCGGAATGGCGGCAGCCGTCGTCTCGACGATCCGGCCGGCGATCGCGCCCGGGAAGGCGTTCATCGTCTTGAAGTCGGATTTCAGGAAGCACCACTGGACCTTTGGATTATAGGTAAAGGCCTTGCAGCTCTTGTCGCCGATGCAGGACTTCTTGCACTGGTCGAGCGAGACGTTCTGCTCCGTCCTCAGATCGAAGCCGAAAAAATCGGCATCCTTGATCGTCTGGATATCGCGCTTCGCATCGGCGGCGCCGGCTGGCAGGCTGATCGCAAGTGCAGAAAAGGCGATGGCGGCGAAGGCGAAGAAAGAGCGTACAGACATCAAGTCCCCCCGGGCGGCTGCGCTGATCGGGCCGCACTCTTGGCTGCCCCGATGGCGTTGTCAACACAACTTATGCGGTGTCGCGTTTTCGCACAGAAGCCGCCATCGCATTGTCATGTCATCATGAGATAAGTGCTTTGGAATTGGGCCTTTTTGCTGTTTTTGGCAAGACGAAACGCGCCAAAGGGAATTGCCCTCCGGTGGACCTGTTTTTGTCAGGAAGGCGTGTCGCGCCGAGCGCGATTTCACTGCTTGCCTGCTTCGTCGAAAGCGCTGCCCCAATAAGCGGCTGTCATCCCGGCGACCGGCCGATCAGCCGGATACACTCGAACTCTCGCCGAAAATCCGAAAAGGTTTCTTGCGAGGCGTGCCGGGAAGATCCGTTCTTGCTCTGAGGGCCTGTCGAGTGTTATTCCGCCCTGTGGATAACCACGCAGGCGGCACCCTGAGCCGCCTATCATTTCAAAGGCTTAGCTAATTTTAACATTTTATCAATGTTAACAACGGGTTAAACTCGAAAAAATACGTTCCGGCCCGGAACATATCCTGTTCAGCACCGTTATCTGCTCAAGTTCCAGAGGCTCACAACCGTCCGGAATGAAGTTCTTTCGCGTGCTTGGGTTAACGGAAGAGGGCGTCATGGCCATCAATGTTGTGCGTAAATGGCTGCGGGATAACGTTATGAACCAGAGAGTATTGATTGTAGAAGACGAGTTTCTGATCGCCCTCGACCTCGAGGCGACAGTCGAAAACTTGGGAATGGAAGTCGCGGGACTTGCGACCAACAAGGAGCAGGCGTTGCAGCTTGCGCACTTGGCGGACGTGGCTTTCGTCGACATCAACCTGTCCGATGGCGCGACAGGTCCGGAAATCGGCCGCCGCCTTGCCGAAGAGCATGGCATCACGGTCGTTTTCATGACCGGCAACCCGGAGGCTGTCGCAAACGGCGTCAAGGGTGCGCTGGGTGTCGTCAGCAAGCCCGTCATGCCTGCGGTGGTCGAACAGTCGCTGAAATATGCCGTCGCGCGCCGCGCAGGCATGTTGGCGTCGGTGCCGCCGCAGATGATGGTGTTTGCCTGAAATTAGCCGCTGACGGCCGCAAGTTGCGGCCGTTCGGCTAGCTTTTCCGTGCCGTAGGCACGAAGGAAAGTCCGCACGGCATTGCGTGCTGCGCTTTCGAGCTGTGATTCCGTCGGCAATTGTCCGAACAGAAGCATCAATTGCAGATCGGCATTGCCGAGCGCCAGAAACTGGCGGGCTGCCACATCGAAATCATCGATCTTCAGAGACCCTCCGGCACTCAGCCGCGCAAACAGCGCCCCGAGCGCTGAAATGATCCTGCCCGGTCCCTGCTGACGCCAGGTCTCAAAGAGATGCGGATAGCGCTCGCCTTCGTTCTGGATCAGACGGCGCAGGAATTTTCCGTCCTGATTGCAGAAGCAGTTCTTGTTGATGCGAATTGAAAAGGCGACGAGATCGTCTTCCAGATTGTCGGCATTGACCGGGAAGGTCGAAAGCATCGAGAACAGCATCTGGTCCGCGCGGCTCATGACGTCCTCGACGACGGCGACGAATAGCGTTTCCTTCTCGCAGTAGTGATTATAGACGGTCTGTCGCGAGACATTGGCCTCGATGGCGATCTCGTCGACGCTCGCTCCGGCGAAACCCTCGCGGCAGAAAACCTCGGCCGCGGCCTCCAGGATCGATGCACGCTTCTTGAACTGGCCGCGCTGCGTCGGTCCTTCGGATCGCTTTTCGGGTGTCGCGGAATTTTTCATATCCGTAAATGTAATGCGTCTTGACGTTTTAGACAATGCTGTCTAATTTTACACCAGTGTCCAAAATAATTGACATATTGATGCGTATTCGTTGACGCTTCTCCCAAGGCGCCGATGGACCGCTCCGGACACCCAATTGAACCCCTTCGAAAGCAAAGCGGTGGTGTGAATTTCCGCCTCGTCCGCTGCGTTTTTATGAAAGATCACCGCCATGAACGCTCCATTCTTTCGCACTGCGCTCATTCTCGGCCTGCTGTCGGCCATCGGCCCGTTTGCCATCGACATGTATCTGCCGGCGCTGCCGTCCATCGGGGCGGACCTTCACTCCGACAACAGCGTGACACAGCTGAGCCTGCTTGCCTTCTTCATCTCGTTTGCACTGGCGCAGCTTCTCTATGGGCCGCTGTCCGACATGTGGGGCAGAAAGCTGCCGCTCTATATCGGTATCAGCGTCTTCGTCGTCGCCAGTGTCGGCTGCGCGCTGGCGCAGAATATCGAAACGCTGATCGCCTTCCGCTTTATCCAGGGCATCGGCGGCGCTGCCGGCATGGTCATTCCGCGCGCAGTCGTCCGCGACATGCATACCGGCGTCCAGGCAGCGCGGCTTATGTCGCTGCTGATGCTGGTTTTCTCGATCTCGCCGATCCTTGCGCCGCTGACCGGCAGTGCCGTCATTGCCTTCTACGGCTGGCGGGGCGTGTTCTGGGCAGTCACCATTGCGGCTTTCATCGGTATCCTTCTGCTGGCAACGCAGCTCGAGGAAACGCGGCCTGCCCACCATCGCAAGGAAAGCAGCATCGCTGGCGCCATGCGCGCCTACGGCATGCTTCTCCGCGACCGCAACTTCATGACGCTGACTTTCATCGGTGGCCTGGGTATCTCGAGCTTCCTCGTCTATCTCGCCAATTCGCCCTTCGTGCTCATCGAGCATTACGGGCTGACGCCGACGCAATACAGCTTCGCCTTCTCGATCAACGCCGTGTCGTTCTTCGCTGTGTCGCAGGCAACCGGCTGGCTCGGTGAGAAATTCGGCCTTGTCCGCGTCATGCGCATCGCCGTCACCTCCTACGCGCTTGTGATGATCGCCATGGTCGCCGTCATGGCCGCCGGCCTCGACCAGCTTCCTGTCATGGCTGTGTTCCTGTTCGCCGGATATGGCTTCCTCGGCCTCGTCATTCCGACCAGCGCCGTCCTGGCGCTGGAGGATCACGGTGAGATCGCGGGCACCGCGTCGTCACTGATGGGCACACTGCATTTCGTCATCTCGGCGGTCGCCATGGTCTTCTCGAGCCTGGTTGCCGATGGTACCGCGCTGCCGATGGCCGGCGGTATCGCCATCTGTGCTTTCCTGGCTTTTGCCGTGACGCAGGCAACCATCGGCCGCCGTACCGCGGTCGCAGCCGCCGAATGAACCATTGCCGCGCCGCTCCGGCGGCGCGGCGGTACTGATATCTGCAACGTTCGATTGATAATCGCCGGACGGGCCATAAGTACCTGCTGAGCAATATCATTTCGGAGAAGCAAGCATGGTCAGCGAACGGGAATTGATCTCCAAGATCACCTGGCGCCTGATGCCGTTCCTCGGCATCCTTTATCTCATCGCCTATATCGACCGGCAGAATGTCAGTTTCGCCAAGCTGCAGATGGTTGGCGATCTCGGCATGAGCGAATATGCCTACGGCCTTGGCGCCTCGCTGTTCTTCATCGGCTATTTCCTCTTCGAAGTTCCCAGCAACCTGTTTCTGAACAAGCTCGGCGCCCGCATCTGGTTCGCGCGCATTCTTGTCTCCTGGGGCATCGTCACCATCGCGCTCGCCTATACGCAGAACGCGACGATGTTCTACATCCTGCGCTTTCTGCTTGGCGTCTGCGAGGCGGGCTTCTTCCCGGGCGTGCTCTATCTGCTGACGCTCTGGTTTCCGGCGGATTATCGCGGCCGCATGGTGGGGCTGTTCATGATCTTCAGTGCGCTGGCAAACGCCGTCGGCGCGCCGCTCGGCGGCATGCTGCTCGATCTCGATGGCCTCTATGGCTATGCGGGCTGGGAATGGGTGTTCCTGGCGACAGGCATTCCGGCCGTCATCGCCGGTATCGTCACCTTCTTCTACCTCCCGGGCAATCCGCAGACCGCGACGTTCCTGAGCAGCGACGAAAAGAGCTGGCTGCAGAACCGGCTCGACAGCGAAAATGCCGGCATGGACAAGAATGCCGAGAACGGCTTCAAGGCGCTGATCGATCCGCGCGTGCTGTTGATGTCACTCTGCTACGTGGCGTTCCCCCTGGCCGCCTATGGTCTCAGCTACTGGCTGCCGACCATCGTCCATGGCTTCGGGGTCACCAACACGGTCAACGGTTTCATCAATGTCATCCCGTGGATCCTGGTCGCCGTTGCGCTCTATGCCGTGCCCGCGATGGCCGATAAGGCGCCGTCCAAAACGCCCTATATCGTCATCCCGGCCTTTATCGGTGCGGCCTGCCTGTTGCTATCGGCGCTGATCCCGAACAACACGCTGCAATTCGCCTTCCTCTGCGTTGCCGCAGCCGGCATCTTTGCGCCGCAGCCGGTATTCTGGAGCCTGCCGTCGCGCTTCCTGAAGGGCGCGGGAGCTGCCGCAGGCCTAGCCGCCATCAATTCGGTTGGTAATCTCGGCGGCTTCGTGGCGCAGAATGTCGTGCCCTGGATCAAGGATACAACCGGCAGCACGATCGCACCGATGATTTTCCTCGCGATCTGCCTCGCGGCAGGCGGCCTGCTCGTCTTCCTCGTGACGCAGCTGATCGCCCGCAAGGACCACGAGAATACGCAGGCTACAGTCAGGACGTGAGCGAGAACGCGTCACTTTCGCCGGGCACCAGCTCTAGTGGCCAGATCGTGTTGCGGGCTCCCTCCGGATAGGATTCCGCATAGGCCGGCATGGTCGCAAGCAGGGTCTCGGCGAGTTCGACGCCGAGATCGCGTAGCGACATGCGGAAGCAGGTCAGCGACGGCTGCAGGAACCGTCCGCGCGGCTCTTCGCGGAAGCCGATGATGGCGAGGTTGCGGCCGGGAATCACACCCGCTTCGACCAGCCGGCGATAGAGCCCGAATGCCATCAGCTCATAGATCAGGATGATGGCTGTCGGTTTGCTGTCGAGCAGCAAGAGCTCATGGCCCGCCTGATAGCCGCCCTGTTCGCTCGATTTCACCCGGATGACGAGATTGGGATCGTATTTGATGCCATGCCGCTCCAGCGCCCGCCGGTAGGAATCGACGAAGATGTAGCCGAGATTGATGTCGTTCGACGGTGCGGCGATAGCGATCTTGCGGTGACCCTTGGCAACCAGCCGGTCGACGGCCGACGTCGCGACGCCCTCGAAATCAAGGTCGATCCACGGGTAGTTGCCGCCCGACGAGCTGCGGCCGAGGCTGACAAAGGGGATCTTGGCCTTGACCAGCAAATCGATGCGCTTGTCGATCCGCTGTGTTGCCGAGATGATCATGGCATCGACGACGCGGCGCGCCACCATGCGCTTCAGATATTCGTAGGGGTCTTCGTCATTGGGGCAGGGCAGCATGACGAGGTCGAGCTTGTGCCGTGCCAGGACGCTCTGCAGGCCGCCGGTGACGCCGAGGAAGAAGTCGTCGCTATTTTCGACGGTCTCCTTGCTGGATTCGATCATCAAGCCGATCGCGTTGGTCGTTCCCTGACGCAGGCTGCGGCCGGACTGGTTGGCGACATAGCCAAGCTCCTCGGCGGCGGCGAGAACGCGCTTGCGGGTTTCCTCATTCACATCGGGCTTGCCGTTCAGCGCGCGGGAAACCGTTCCGATCGAAATGTCGAGATGCTTTGCAAGTTGTCGGATCCCTTTCATATCAGGCGATCTTCCTCCTCGATCAAAGCCCGTAGAACCCTCTTCTTGCCACAGGAAAACGTTTCCGGAAAGCGCTACCGCCGTCAATCGGCGAATTGGTGGATATGAATAATGAGCGAATCCGGGTCGGCGAGGATGATCGAATAGACCGGCGGCTCGAAGCAGTTCGTCGTCTTCGGTGAAACGAAGTCGAGCGCCGTCTGGTGGTTGGTACTGCGCAGGATGGCGAAAGGGATGCCCTGCCAGTTGCCGGTGATCAGCCGGTGCAGGTGGCCGGCAAAGATGTGGCGCACATTGCCATGGCTTTTCAGGAGTTCGAAGAGCGGCTCCGGTTCGGCAAGTCCGAAAAGGTCGAGGGCAGGCAGATACACCTTGGCCGGCGGATGGTGCATGAAGAGATAGACCGGCCGGTCGCTGGCTTCATCGAGTTTTTCCTTGAGCCAGGCCAGTCTCAAAGCGCAGAGCCTGCCGGTCACCTTGCCGTCGTCGAGCGTATCGAGCGTGATCACCCGGCCCTCGGGGAGATCGATCGCTGCCTGGGCAAAGCCGTTTTCGGCCATCTGATCCGGGAACGCTGCGGCAAAATTCTTGCGGATATCGTGATTGCCGAGCATCAGCCGGATGGTCAGCGGCGAGCGCTGAACGCGGGCCTTCAGGATCTCGTAAGTATCGGCGCCACCGGTCTCCGAAAGATCGCCCGATACGACGACGAGCGAGGCATCCGGGTGGAATTGCTCGACGTCGGAAAGGCACGCATCCATGCGCGCAGCGGGATCGAGGCCGAGCAGTGTTTCCCCGGCGGGGACCAGATGGAAATCAGAAATGTGGATGAGCTTCATGCGGCAGCCTCGGCATTTGCAAGCGAATGAGTGATAAGCGAAAGCAGTTCGTCGCGCATCTGCGGCGCTGCGGCGATGACCGGGCCGCCGGTCAGCAGCGTTCCGCCTTCGCCCGGAAAGTCCGCCGTCCAGCCACCGGCTTCGCGGATCATCAACAGGCCGGCTGCGCAGTCCCAGGCGTTGATATGCGGCTCGTAGTAGCCAGCCAGCCGCCCGCTGGCGACCTGCGCCAGCATGAGCGCGCCCGAACCATTGCGGATGAACATGCCGCCCGCTTCCAGAAGCAGTTCGATGAAAGCGGACACCTGCCGGAGCGGAATGCGGAAATTGGCGCCGACGCCGAGCAGGCCGGTCGAGATGCTGGCGGTCCCGTTCACATGCATGGGCCGCCCGTTGAGCTGCGCGCCTGCACCTTGCTTGGCAGTGAAGAGATCGCCTGTCGACGGCTGGCAGATCAGCCCGAGCACCGTCTCGGTGCCTTTCATGACCGCGATCGAGATGCACCATTGGTCCAGGCCGTTAACGAAGCAGCTGGTGCCGTCGATCGGATCGACCACCCAGAGATAGCCCGATGGGCCTTCGCTCAGGCCCTCTTCCTCGCCGAGCACGCCATCATCGGCAAAGGCGGCGGCAATGCGTGTGCGGATCAGCGCTTCGACCGCCTTGTCGGCCTCGCTGACGATATCCTGACCGTTGAGCTTCTGGCTGCTCTCCAGCGAAGCGAGATCGGCGAAGTAGGCGAGCGCCTTTGCCGCGGCTTCGAGGACTACCTCCCGCGCCAGAACGAAGCGCGGATCATCAGGGAATTCGCAGGGCATTGGGATCTCTCTGGGTCAGGGAACGAAGCTGTCGCGGACGATCAGCTCCGGAATGACCCGCTCATAGGCGGGGGGAAGGTCGGGGTTGGCCAGCCGTTTTTCGACCAGCTCGACAGCGCGTTGCGCCATGACGACAGGATCCTGGCGGAAGGTCGTCAGCCGGTAGCTCAGCCAGGCGGCTTCGGGAACATCGTCGAAGCCGATGACGGCGACATCCTCGGGGATGCGCAGGCCGAGTGTGGTGCGCACATAGTCCATCAGTCCGAAGGCGATCTGGTCGTTGGCGCAATAGACGGCGTCGGGATGGTCGTCCGAACGAGCGAAAAGCTGCCTGGCGGCGGCGATGCCGCTGTCATAGTCGGAATCCTTGCCGCGGCCGATGGTGACAGTTGCCCCCAGCGCTTCGGCGGCGGTTTTGAAGGCGTTCTCGCGCTCGGCGATGCTCGAGGTCGCGGAGAAGGATGCGGCGACGGCAAGCTTCCGGCGGCCCTTTTCGAAGAAGGCGTTGGCCGCTTTTCGCGATGCTTCCGAGTTGCCCGCGCGCACGTGGTCGGCATCCGGCTCGGAGCGGCCGATCACCACCAGCGGCTGGCCATTGCGATGCGCCAGCTCGACGAAATTGGCCGGCGGCGAGCCCGAGAGGATAATCGTTGCCTCGGCGCGGTGGCCAATCAGCATCTTCTGGGCGGCCAGCATTTCCTCTTCGGTCTGACCGGTGTTGATAAGGATCGGAATGCTGCCGCGCTGAATCAGCGCCTTTGACAAGGCCGCCGCAAGATGGGCCCGGAAGCCGACTTCCGGCCGTGTCGCAACGATGCCGACAAGCCGGCTCTGGTTGGCAAGCACGCCACGCGCCAGGTCGTTGACCTGATAACCTAGCTCGTCGGCCGCCTTCAGCACCTTCTCGCGCGTCAGCGGTGCGACGCTGGCGCCCGGCGTGAAGGTGCGCGAAACCGCCGATCGCGAGACGCCGGCAAGCTGCGCCACCTGTTCGGCGCTGACGAAGCGCATCCGCTCCTTGCGCTGGTTCTTGGCGTCGTTGATCGGGCCGTCATTCATGACAATCTCTCAATGCCCCACGCGTGAAAGGACGTCTGCCTTCAGGAATCGCTCGACGATAAACATAAAGACCAAGGAAGGAATGAGCAGCAAGAGGGCAGTGATCGAGGCGATCTGATAATTACCGCCCGAACCTGCAGTATACAGCAGAAGCGGCAGCATGTTCACATCCGGTGCGCCGACGAAATAGCTTCCGGTAAATTCATCGAGACTTTCGAGGAAGACGAAGATGGCGCTGGCCATCAGGCCGGGTGCGGCGAGCGGCAAGGTGATATCCATGAAGGCACGCATTGCACTCGCGCCGGCCGAGCGCGCCGCCTGTTCCAGCTCCTCGTCGATCGCCGAGAAGGCGGCCGTGGCAATCCAGACGGCGTAGACCAGACCATGCGAGGCATGGACGAGAACGACGCCAAGGATCGTGCCATTGAGGCGGATCTCGTAGAAAATGCGGGCGACGTTCACATAGACCGTCAGGTTCGGAAACGCCTGAGGAATGAGGAAGGCCAGCAGGATCAGCGCCCGGAAAGGCAATTTCAGCCGCGCCAGCGCGTAACCGGCAGGGATCGCCAGCAGCAACGAAACCACGACGGTCAGCACGGCGACGATCAGCGAATTGGTCAGCGATTCCAGCGCGCCGCCGCGCGGCGCGAACACCTTGGCCCAGCTGCTGAAGCCATATTGCAGCGGCAGGCTGTGCGGGAAGTACCATTTCTCGGCGACGGTCCAGAGCAGCAGGTTTGCCAGCGGCCCGAAGATGAAGAAGGCCATCAGGCCGAAGATGATGCCGCGCGGGATCCACCAAAGTGCCGAGAGCGGGCTCGCTTGCGATTGCGAAGGGGAAAGCGTGGCGAGGGTCATGCGCGCTCCTTCAGGCTCTGGCGCAGGTAGATCCAGGCGACCGACGAGGCGAGCACCAGCGAGACGAGGCCGAGGGCATTGGCGACGCCATAGTCACCATAGGCGTTGACGCGGAAGGCGATGTCGGCGGTCAGCATGGTGGGTGACTGCGCGTTGATCATCAGCGGTACCGAGAGAACGGACATCATGGTGACGAAAGACAGGATCAGGCCGACGGTCAGCGTCACCGACACCTGCGGCACGAGAATTTCAAAGAGCAGGCGCAGGCGCGAAGCGCCGAGATTGCGCGCGGCCTCGATCGTGTCGCGATTGACGGAGGCCATGGCGCCGGCAACCAGCAGTGTCACGAACGGCGTCTGTTTCCAGACGAAGGCAATGACGATACCGCGCCAGTCGAGATAGCTTTGGGCGTCGATCGGCGTCAGCAGCCCGAGGCTGATCAGCGTGCTGTTCATCAGCCCGCTCTTGGCGAGGAACGTGCGCAGGATCTGGCCAACGACGATGAAGGGAATGAACATCGGCCAGCGATAGAGCCAGCGCAGGATGGCAACGGCGACTGGATGCTCGCCGAGCGTGAGATAGCCGCCGATGGCGATCGAGGCGAGGCCGATCAGGATGGTCGAGATGGTGATGATCACCACCGAAAAGATGATGTCCTTGGTGTAGAGATCGAAGGTCTTGTAGAAATTGTCCCAGCCGAACCCGCCGCCTTCGATACGAAAGGCGCCAACCGCCGACATGACCAGCGGCAGGATGAAGAGAAAGGCAATCACCGCAAGTGCCGGAAGCACGAGCAAGAGACCGAGCAGGCGTCTGGACATCGTTTGACCTCGCTTCTTGTTCCCTTCTCCCCTCGGGGAGAAGGTGNNTCTCCCCGCTGGGGAGAAGGCAGTGCATTACTTCACAGACTGCTCGTAGGCTTCGAGGATCGCGGTGTTGTAAGGCGCGATCGGGAAAGGCTTGCCTTTGGTGGCGAGGTCTTCAGGCGTGATGTCGACGAACAGCTTGTTCCAGGTGGCGTCATCGAGCTTCGGCTTGACGAACTGGGCGTCGATACCCGGATACCAGTTGAACTTCTTCACGATGCCGTCGGCCTGAACTTCAGGGCTGGTGGCGAGCGCGATGAACTTCTCGGCGAGGTCCTTATGCGATGCCTTAGCCGGAACGACATAGTGCATCGGCTGACCCGGCATCCCCGGAGCCGGCAGAACCAGCTTCAGTTCCGGCGGCAGCTGGCCATTGGCCTGCCAGGAGTAGAACATGTCGACCCAGACTGGGCCCATGGCGATTTCGCCGCGCGAGAGCAGGTCGAGCGTGCCGGCGTTGCCAGGCGTCAGCGTTGCGTTCTTCGTGAAGTCGGCGAGACTCTTGAAGGCATCGCCCCACTTGGTGGTCTCATCCTGCTTGAACGGGCCGGTCATCAGGTTGGCAGCATCGCCGCCGCCGAAGGCGTAGATCCAGCCCATGACGAAGCTGACGCCCGATGCGCCGCCCTTGATGCCGTTATAGCCGAACTGCTTCGGATGTTCCTTGGCCCATGCTGCGAGCTCGGTGTAGCTCTTCGGCGGGTTCGGAACGAGAGCCGGGTTATATGCAATCGCTGTCTGGCTGTTGAACATCGGCATGACATAGCCGTCGACGTCGGAACCGAGGGCGTTCTTGGCGTTGTCGCGCGAGACCAGCTTGCCGGTGTCGATCGCGCCGCGATACTTCTCGAGATAGCCCTTCTGGACCATCGGGCCAGCGAACTTCTCGTGGACGACGGCAACGTCGATATCCCAGTTTGCCGTGTTGGCAGCCTGCTGGGCATCGAAGCGCTCGAGGATCTTCTGCGAACCGGCGTCGCCGGGGCCGGTGCCGACGGCGCGAACCGTGTTGCCCGGATAGGCCTTTTCAAAAAGCGGTCCGAGATACTGGTTGATGTAATCGACCATGTTCTGGTCGCCAGCGGTCGCAACGGTCAGTTCTTCGGCCTTCAGCGGGAAGGCGGCGAGAGCGACGGCGAAAGCTGCATAGGTCAGTCTCTTCATGAGTATGTCTCCATGGGTTCAAAAAGATAAAGTCATGCGTGAGCTTTCCCGGCCGCGGACCGGGAAATGGCAATGGCCGGGTTGGACTCCGGCGAATTGAAAAGAAACAGCGCGTCCGGTCCGATATGGACCTGCACGCGGTCACCGGGCTCGAAGGCGCGTGGCGCATCGGCCATGATGTCGCGCTCGCCGAGCCTGACGGAATGGCGCCAATGGCCGCCCGGATAGCTAACGGCGGTCACCTCGCCCTCGAAGGTCATGCCGGGTGCCGCGATCGGCGTGTCCATCGGCAGCAGCTGGGCGGCTTCCGGCCGGAACCGCGCCTCGATGGCGCCGGGCGCAAGCTTGCGGCCGAGCAGCGGCACGCTGCCTGCGGCATTGGCAGGACCTGCGGCGATGTGGAAACAGTCACCCTGCGGCACGCCTTCCAGCGGCAGCACGTTCTCGGCGCCCATGAAGGCGGCGACGAAGGCGGATGCCGGGCGGTTGTAGACATCCTCGGGCGTTCCCTGCTGGGCGATCTCTCCGGCATTGAGGATGACGATGCGATCGGCCATCACCATGGCCTCTTCGCGGTCATGGGTGACGTGAACGGCAGTAATGCCGAGGCGCTTCTGCAGTGCGCGAAGCTCATGGCGGACCGTGAGGCGAATGCGGGCGTCGAGATTGGAAAGCGGCTCATCGAGCAGCAGGATCTCAGGGTCGATGGCCAATGCACGGCCAAGGGCGACGCGCTGGCGCTGGCCGCCTGACAGTGCCGCGGGCTTTCGTGCACCAAGCCCGTCGAGGCCGAGCAGGCTCTGCATGGCGGCGACGCGCGTCGCGATCTCCGCCTTCGCAACGCCGCGCAGCTTCAGGCCGTAGCCGATATTCTGCGCCACCGTCATATGTGGCCACAGCGCGTAGGACTGGAAGACCAGCGCCATGCCGCGCTTGTCCGGCGGCAGGTGAGTAACGTCGCGATGGCGCACGGAAACCGTGCCGGAGGAGGGCGCGATGAAACCAGCCAGCACCCGCAACAGCGTCGTCTTTCCACAGCCGGAAGAGCCGAGCAGGGCCACGAATTCGCCGCGCTGAATGCTGAGGTTGATATCGTTCAGAACCTTGGTGCTGCCATATCTGCAGGCAACGGAATTCAGTTCCAGAAACGCGTCCTGGTTCATCGTGTCTCCTCCCATTGCACGGCTGTGCAATCCGATCTGGAGCTTAGTAGAATGTTTGTTTAACAGCCAGATGACATCGCAGATATTTCTGTGCTGCACTGCCGCGCAAACCAGCCTAAGCGCTGGCTTTCACTGATGTTTTCCGCAGCATTTTTTCTAATTTGCCGGTGCCTTGACAGCGGGAAACCTTTCCGAATAGTATCGTAAACGTTTACGGGATGCGTTTTCGGAGGAGACTGAAAGCGCGCCGCGGGAGGAAATCGTGACATTGAATGCCGTTTTATGCGGGTGCGGAGCTATGTCGAAAGGCTGGCTGCGCGCAATCCAGGAAACGCCGGCGCTGGCCGGTGCGATCGCCGTCAAGGGCCTCGTGGATTTGAACCCTGCTGTCGCCGAAGCGCTCGCTGCCGAGTTCGGCTTGAGCGATGCTGTCATCGGCGCCGACCTTGGCGATGTCATCGCGCGGACAGAGGCCGATATCGTCTTCGACGTCGTCATTCCCGCTGCCCGCTTCAATGTGGTCTCCACGGCCCTGAAGGCTGGTTGCCATGTGCTCAGCGAAAAGCCGATGGCGACCTCGCTTGCTGAAGGGGCAGCGCTGATCGACCTCGCTGCCGATGCCGGGAAAATCCACGCCATCATTCAGAACCGCCGCTACATCTCGGGCGTGCGCCGCATGCGCCGCTTCATCGAAAGCGGGGCGATCGGCGATCTCACCGGCATCCATTGCGATTTCTTCATCGCCCCGCATTTCGGCGGTTTCCGCGAGGAGATGGACAATGTTCTTTTGCTCGACATGGCAATCCACACCTTCGACGCCGCCCGCTATGTGGCAGGCAAGAAGCCGCTGGCCGTCTATTGCGTCGAGAAGAACCCGAAGGGCTCGTGGTATCGTCATGGCGCTTCCGCCAACGCCACTTTCGAATTTGCCGATGATGTGATCTTCACCTATCGCGGCTCGTGGTGCGCCGAAGGGGAGCGCACCAGCTGGGAAAGCGAGTGGCGGCTGGTCGGCTCGAAGGGCATGCTGACCTGGGACGGCGCGGAGAATTTCAGCGCCGCCGTTTCGGGCGCAGAGCCGGGCTTGCTTCATGGCTTCAGCGCCGTCGAGGTTCCACAGCCCGAGCATGACGACGAGACGCATGGCCATGCCAGCGTCATCGCCAGTTTCGTCGAGGCCATCCGCTCCGGCAAACGGCCGGAGACCGTCAGCTCCGACAATATCAGAAGTCTTGCCATGGTTTTCGGCGCCATCGAGAGCGCCAAGACAGGCATGCGCATTGAAATTTCAGCATAGGACATGAGATCGTGAGCAACCCCGCAAAGTCCATCCGTATCGGCACCATGATCAGCGCCTCCAATGGCGGCGCCGACAAGCGCATCGGCCAGATCGCCGACATGGGTTTCGAAAGTTTTGAGCCGTTCTTCTGGCAGACGACCAACGGCCAGGATCTCGCCGAACTCGGCAAGCGCTCGCTGGATGCGATCGGCGACCGCGACATCACCATCTCGACGCTCGGCATGTTCGGCAACCCGCTCGAAGAGACCGACATCGACCTGCAGACGCTGCAGGGCTGGAAGGATTGCATCGACAATGCCCATCATTTCGGCGCCACCTGCGTTGCCGGCTTCACCGGCCGTCTCCGCGGCAAGGTGCTGACCGACAGCCTGCCGCGCTACAAGCAGATCTTCGGGGATCTCGCAAAGCGGGCAGCCGACAAGGGCGTCAAGATCGCCTTCGAAAACTGCGCAATGGACGGCAACTGGGCGACCGGCGACTGGAACATCGCTCATAACCCCGATGCCTGGGAACTGATGTTCAACGAGACACCCGATGACAATATCGGCCTCGAATGGGAACCCTGCCATCAGATGGTTTATCTGATCGAGCCGCTGCCGCAGATCCGCAAATGGGCCTCGAAGATCTTCCACGTTCACGGCAAGGACGCGACGATCCGCTGGGATGTGATCAAGGAGCACGGCATTTTCGGCAAGGAGAAGTTCGTCTTCATGCGCACGCCGGGCTTCGGCGACAGCAACTGGACCGATATCATCTCCGAACTGCGCCTCGCCGGATGGTCCGGTTCGATCGATATCGAAGGCTGGCATGACCCGGTCTATCGTGATGCGCTGGAGATGACCGGCCAGGTTCATGCGCTGAACCACCTAAAGCATGCCCGGGGCGGTGATTTTGTTGCCGATCCGGTTTGACTGACCTATCGTGCGGCGTGCGCGGGCGGAGGAGGCCAGGCGTGCAACGCGATCATTTAAGCTTTCGCGGCATGGCCGCTTTTGGGAGGAAAGTATGAAAGCGATATCAAAACTTGCGTTGGCGCTCGGCGTTTCGATGCTGCTGTCCACGACCGTCCATGCCGAGGACAAGACCTTCAAGATCTGGTGGTATGAAGACGCGGCAAGTGCTGCCGGTATCACCTGGAAGAAGGCGCTTGAAACCTTCCAGGAAAAGCATCCCGACGTCAAAGTTCAGTTCGAGCTGAAGACGTTTGACCAGATCACCAAATCCGGCACCATGATCCTGAATTCGGCCGAAGCGCCGGATCTGATGGAATATAACAAGGGCAATGCCGTTGCCGGTCTCGCCGCATCGCAGGGCCTGCTGACCGATCTCGGCGACGTTGCCAAGCAGCGCGGCTGGGACAAGGTTCTCTCCGATGCCAGCAACCAGCTGAGCCGTTATGACGAGAAGGGCATTTACGGCAACGGTCCGCTGATCGGCGTTGCCAATTACGGCGAATTCGTCTCGGTGTTCTACAACGAGAACATGTTCAAGGAAGCCGGCGTCGAGGTTCCCAAGACCCTCGAAGAGATGGAAAAGGTGATGGACGTCTTCGTCAAGAAGGGCGTCACGCCGATCGCAGAGGCTGCCAACGATTACCCGGCCCAGCATCTGATGTATCTCTTCGCGCTGTCGAAGGCCGATCCGAAGTGGGTCAACGACTTCCAGGCGATCCGTACGCCACTCGATACGGCCCCCTTCGTCTATGCTGGCCAGAAACTGCAGGAATGGGTCAAGAAGGGCTATATTTCCAAGGATTCGACCGGCCTCAAGGCGCCTGACATGGCGAACCTCTTCGAAACCGGCAAGTCTCCGATGGTTGTGACCGGTACGTGGTACGGTGCCCAGTTCGGCGCCATCAAGAACTTCAAGGCCAGCCAGTTCCTGTTCCCGGGCAATGTCATTTCGCCCGCCTCGACCGGCAATATCTGGGTCGTGCCGAAGAACGCCAAGAACAAGAATCTCGCCTACGACTTCATCGACATCACGCTGTCGAAGGATAACCAGGCGCTGTTCGGCAATTCCGGCGGTCTGCCGATCGCCGCAGATCCGGCCATGGTCACCGATCCGGTCGGCAAGATCGAGGTCGAGCTCTTCAACAAGCTCGTCGCCCAGAATGGCCTCGGCTTCTATCCGGACTGGCCGGTTCCCGGCTACTACGATGTCATGCTGAAGGCCACGCAGGCGGTCATCGGCGGCTCGGTCACTCCCGAGGAGTTCGCCGAGCGCCTGAAGGAGCCTTACGACGAAGTGCAGGGCGACCAGTAAGTCTCCTGACCGGCAGGGCGCCCCGGCGCCCTGCTTCCCCTCTCAAATGAAGCCGGAGGAAATATGTCGGGCGCATCCGCGGACGCACAGCCGGGCAGGGTCTATTGGTTTTACCTGATACCCGGAATGCTTGGTTTCGTGACCATCATTCTCATCCCGTTCGTCATGAATCTGATGATCAGCTTCACGACCTGGAAGGGCATCGGCATTCCGAAATTCGCCGGCCTGCGCAACTACGAACGGCTGCTGACGGACGATACGTTCTGGCATTCGCTGGTCAACACCGCCGCCTTCGTCTTCGCCATGGCCATCATCCCGACCGCCATCGGCGTTCTTCTTGCCGCGCTTCTGTTCGATTACATCAGTTCGCGCTTTTCCAACGCGCTTGCCAGCTTCTTCCGGGCCGGCTTCTATCTGCCGCAGATCCTGCCGGTCTCGGCCGCCGGCATTCTCTGGGGCTGGATGCTGAACCCGTTCGGCATCATCAACGCCATCCTCGACGCAACCGGCATGGGCAGCCTCAAGCAAAACTGGCTCGGCGAACCGCAGCTGGCGCTCTGGGCGATCATGGTCGTCATGGTTTGGCTGCAGCTTGGTTATTGCCTCGTCGTCTTCATGTCGGGCCTGGCCCGTGTCGATCCTTCGCTGCAAGAGGCGGCAGAACTCGATGGCGCTGCCTGGCTGCAGCGCTTCTGGACGATCACCGTGCCTCTCTTGAAACCTGAGATCTTCGTCGTCGGCCTGACCACGACCATCGCTGCGCTCAAGGTCTTCGCGCCGATCTTCGTGCTGACTTCGGGCGGGCCCGATAACGCGACGATGGTGCCGTCGCAGATGTCCTACCACGAATTCTTCGCCACCAACCGCGTTGGATATGGTGCGGCCATCACCACGGCGCAGATGCTGATGACCCTCGTCATCTGCTTCATTTTCATCCGCATCCAGTCGCGTCACACGGAGAACGATCGATGAGCGAAGCAGCGATCTCCCTCGACACGGCCAGCCGGCCGGCGCATGCGGCATCGACCGGGTCGATGTACGGATCATCGCGCTGGTGGGTGCTTGCCGCCATTTCCTTCGCGCTCATCCTCTTCCTGTGCCCCTTCGTGCTGGCGTTCACTAACGCGATCCGGACACCTGAGGACTACGGCACCTACGGGCCGCTCGCCATTCCCCGAAGCTTCGACCTGACGGCACTCAAGACGTTCTGGAACAATGTCGATTTCACGCAGAAGCTGATCAACAGCACGATCATCAGCGCATCGACAGCCGTTATCGCCGTGCTGCTCAGTCTGTTGAATGCCTATGCGTTCGGCATCGGCAAGGTGAAGGGCAGCAAATACATGCTGACGATCCTGCTCGTCGGCATCATGATCCCGCATGAATCGCTGATCTATCCAATCTATTATCTCTCCAAGGCCGTCGGACTGTTCGACACGATCTGGTCGGTGATCATCGTCTTCTCGGTCCTGCAGAGCGCTTTCGGCACCTATCTTCTCTCGTCGGTCATGACCGCATTCCCGCGCGAGATCATCGAGGCGGCCGAGATGGATGGCGCGACACCGTGGAAAATTCTCTGGACGATCGTCGTGCCGATGCTAATGCCAACGCTTGCGGTGCTGGCGACCTTCTTCTTCATCTGGACGTGGAACGAGTTCCTGCTGCCGCTGGTGCTGTTGGTGTCGAACGTCAACCAGACGGTCTCCGTATCGATGGGCGTCCTCAACGGCCAGTTCGTACAGACACCGACAACGACGGCTGCCGCAGCCCTGCTCGGCATTGCGCCAACGCTGATCTTCTTCCTGATCTTCCAACGCACTCTGACGCGCGGCATTGCCGTGGGAGCCGTGAAATGATGCTCGTGAACAATCCGCTCTCCGTTCCAATCACAGGTCGCCTCGCATGAACCAGGACATCCAGATCGAACTCTCCGGAATCGAGAAGCATTACGGCGCCTATCATGCCCTCAAGAATATCAATCTGACGATCCCGAAGGGGCAGTTCGTTGCCCTGGTCGGCCCGTCCGGCTGCGGAAAATCGACGCTGCTACGCTCGCTTGCTGGGCTCGAAAGGATCACCGGCGGTACCATGAAGATCGCCGGCGACGTGATGAACGATGTGCCGCCGCGCATGCGCGATATCGCCATGGTTTTCCAGTCCTATGCGCTCTACCCGCATATGACCGTCGAGCAGAATCTCACCTACTCGCTGCGCATGCGCAAGGTCCCGAAGCCGGAGGCCAAGCGCAAGGCACAGGAAGTCGCGACGATCGCCGGGCTGACAGGCCTGCTGGATCGGTATCCCCGCCAGCTCTCCGGTGGCCAGCGCCAGCGTGTTGCCATGGGCCGGGCTATTATCCGAAACCCCAAGGCCTTCCTGTTTGATGAACCCTTGTCCAATCTCGATGCCGCATTGCGTGTTTCGATGCGCAAGGAGATCCGCGCATTGCACGACCGGCTGCATGCGACGTCGGTCTATGTGACACACGACCAGATCGAAGCCATGACCATGGCCGACCATGTGGTCGTCATGCGTGACGGGATCATCGAGCAGCAGGGCAAACCGCTCGATCTCTACGACAAGCCGGCCAACAAGTTCGTTGGCGGTTTCATTGGCTCACCGGCGATGAACTTCATCCCGGCAATCGCCGGCGAAGATGGACGCAGCCTCGTTCTCGATTTCGGCACCGTGAGGCAAACGATCGCTTCCAACCATCAACTGCAGCCCGGCGCCAGGGTGACGGCGGGGCTGCGGCCCGAACATCTGGGGATCACCGGGCAGGGGCAGGGGACTTTCGATGTGCCTGTCGCCTTCGTGGAATCGACGGGCTCATCGACCTTCGTCGCCACGGCAACGGCACCCGAGCTGACGATCGTCCAGACCGGCCGCAGCGGCGCACATGCGGGCGAGACCATCGGCGTGACCGTCGATCCTGCCCATCTTCATCTCTTCGACGAAACGAGCGGCGTCAGGATCTGACGCCGCCTTCGATTGTCAGCGTCCGCCTTCCATCTTGCGGTGGCGCTGGTTGGTGCCGTTGACGCCGTAGGGATATTGTCCGGGTGTCGGGGCGCTGATGTCGGTCAGCCGCTGCGTCTCTTCATCCGACAGCGCCAGCTTGGCGGCGCCGAGATTGTCGGATAGCTGCTCGGTGGTGCGGGCGCCGAGGATGACAGAGGTCACCGCGGGGCGTGCCGCGGTCCAGGCAAGCGCCACTTGCGCCATGCTGACGCCGCGGGCTCTGGCGATTTCCTCGACCGTGCTGATAATATTCCAGGTGCGTTCCTGCGCGTTGCGGGCCTCATAGGCCTCGCCGCCGCGCTTCGGATTTTCGCCGAGGCGCGTTGCACCCGTCGGCATCTGGTCGCGCTTGTATTTGCCGGTCAGCCAGCCGCCGCCGAGCGGCGACCAGGGAAGCAGTCCCATGCCGGCGTCCTGGCAGGCCGCGACGATCTCGAGCTCGATATCGCGCATCAGCAGATTGTATTGCGGCTGCAGCGTCACCGGCCGCGTATAGCCCTGCGCCTTGGCGATTTCCGAGGCCTTGGCGATATGCCAGCCGACATAATTCGAGAAGCCGTAATAGCCGATCTTGCCCGACGATATGGCGTCGTCGAGGAAGCGCAATGTCTCCTCGATTGGCGTCAGCGCGTCCCAGGCATGCATCTGGTAGAGATCGATATAATCAACGCCGAGGCGCTTCAGCGATGCATTCAGCGCATCGTGAAGGTGGCGCCGCGACAGACCGATATCGTTGGGGCCGTCACCCATCGGAAAGCGGCCCTTGGTGGCGATCACGGCCTGCTTGGCCTCCGCCGGACGCGCCTTCAGCCAGCGGCCGATGATCTCTTCGGAAACGCCTGCACTGTAAACATCAGCGGTATCGATAAAATTGCCGCCCCAGGCGAAATAGTCGTCGAGCAGCTTGTGCGAGGTCGCCTCATCCGACTCTGCGCCAAATGTCATGGTCCCCAGGCAATAGGCGGTCACGATCGTGCCGCTCGGACCGAGCTTGCGATAATCCATTGAAAATCCTCCATTTCAAAAGACAACGCCAGATCTATCGCGCTGTGCCGTCACACACAACGCTTGCTCTCTCAATCGTGAACGGGAAGGCCCTGATTAGCGGAAGCGGATGTTCGCGCGGGTGAGCTGGTCGATCGACGAGCAACCCATCAGCTTCATGCCGCGCTCGAGTTCCGCATGCATCAGCGTTAGCGCGCGCTCGACGCCCGCCTGGCCGGCTCCGGCCAGCGGGAAGAGATAGTAGCGGCCGAGCCCGACGGCCTTGGCCCCGAGCGAAAGCGCCTTCAGAACATGGGTGCCGCGCTGCACGCCGCCATCGATCATCACGTCGATCTTGTCGCCGACCGCATCGACGATCTCGGCCAGCTGGTCGAAGCCGCTGCGCGAGCCATCCAGCTGGCGGCCGCCGTGATTGGAGAGCACGATGCCGGTGCAGCCGATATCGATGGCGCGCTTGGCGTCCTCGACGGTCATGATGCCCTTGAGGCAGAACTGGCCGCCCCAGGTCTTCACCATATCGGCGACATCATCCCAGTTCATGGCGGGGTCGAGCATCTCGGTGAAATAGCGGCTGATCGACATGGTGCCGCTGCCCATGTCCACGTGGCTGTCGAGCTGCGGCAGCTTGAATTTCTCGTGGGTGAAGAAGTTGAGTGCCCAGCCCGGCTTGACCGCGAATTGTGCGATGCCCGCGAGGTTCAGGCGGAAGGGGATGGAAAAGCCGGTGCGCTTGTCGCGTTCGCGGTTGCCGCCGGTGATGCTGTCGACGGTCAGCATCATTACCTGAACGCCGGCCTGCTTGGCGCGGGCCATCATCTCGCGGTTCAGGCCGCGGTCCTTGTGGAAATAAAACTGATAGACCTGCGGCGCGCCGCTGATCCGCCGCGCTTCCTCAAGGCTTACGGTGCCGAGCGAGGAGACGCCAAACATCGTGTCGAACTTGCCGGCAGCCCGCGCAACCGCCCGTTCGCCATCATGGTGGAAGAGCCGCTGCAGCGCCGTCGGCGAGCAATAGACCGGCATTGCCAGGCGCTGGCCCATGACCGTCACGGACATGTCGACATCGGTAACCCCGCGCAACACGCTCGGCAGCAGATCGCAGCTTTCGAAGGATGCCGTATTGCGCCGGTAGGTCACCTCGTCGTCAGCCGCGCCGTCGATGTAGTTGAAGATCGGGCCGGGCAGGCGGCGCTTCGCGAGACGGCGGAAGTCGTGGAAGTTATGGCACTCCGTAAGGCGCATGTTTGTGTCCAGAATCTCGTTGTCGCAGAGCGTCGCTTGCTTGGATTGATCGAGAAGCGCGAGCCGCCGGCGGACGGCAAGCGCTACCCTGGTTGGAAATTGGCGGCGGCGCCGGCGGGGAGCCGCGCCGCTATCGTCTTTATACACATCGGCACGCCGCCGTCGATGAACCTGCCTGACATCATCAGCATTTCGCTGCCGATATTGCACCGGCCGTGCCGGCGCTGACCTTCCAGTGTGTCTTGGCACAATCGACAGCTCTTGCAAAGATAACCCATATGTGAAAATAATCTTCACATAAGAAAATTCATGGCCGGGAGGAGGCGTGATCGTGGCACAGGCGCCAACAGTCGGGATTTCGTCCACCCATCCGTCCGACATGCCGCAAGCGCATGCCGATCTGCCGGTATGGAATGCCGAGAACTGGTTCTACGAGGATTGGCCCGAGGGCCAGAAAATCCGCTCGCTCCGCCGCACGATCGGGGAGAGCGACAGCCACCTTTTCAATGTGCTGGTGACCGACATCCATCCCTATGTGCAGGATCAGATGTTTGCGGAAAAGGACGGCGTGTTCGGGCGGCGTCTCGTTGCCGGCGCCTTCGTCTTCTCGGCAGGGCTTGGCCTGGTCGCCACCAACTGCGTCAACGCCTTTTCCTATGGCTACGACAAGCTGCGCTTCATCAAGCCGGTTTTCATCGGCGATACGATCTATACGATCCGAACGAACCTCGACAAACGCCCGCGCTACAAGGAGCTCGGCCTCATCCGCGCGAGCTACGAGATCTTCAAGGGCGAAGGGGAATTGGTGCTCTACTGCGAGCATCTGCAAACCGTGAAGTACAAGAACCCGGCCGACTTCGCCGGTAAGACAGAAAAGTAAGATGCAATGACGCAATTCAGCGATCTTCCCTTAAACGGCCTCGTCGTCGTCGACATGAGCCAGTTCCTCTCCGGCCCCTATTGTTCACTGCGCCTGATGGATCTCGGCGCGCGTGTCATCAAGGTTGAACGGCCCGACGGCGGCGACCTTTCGCGCCGGCTCTATCTCAGCGACACCGAAATAGGCGGCGACTCGACGATCTTCCACGCGATCAACCGCGCCAAGGAGAGCCTGGCGATCGACCTGAAGAACGAGAGCGACCTGAAGGCGCTGCGCGCCCTGCTCTTGAAGGCGGATGTGCTGATCCAGAATTTCCGCCCCGGCGTGATCGAACGGCTCGGCCTTCACTACGATGCGGTCAAGGAAATCAATCCGCGCCTCGTCTATGCGTCGATCAGCGGATATGGCGATGAAGGCCCCTGGGTGAAGCGTCCCGGCCAGGATCTGCTCGCCCAGTCGCGTTCCGGCGTGATGTGGCTGAACGGCGACGAGGACCAGGGGCCCGTGCCGTTCGGATTGGCGATCGGCGACATGCTGGCGGGAGCGGCTGCCTGCCAGGGCATTCTTGCAGCGCTGGTGCGCCGCGGCATCACCGGCAAGGGTGCGCTCGTCGAGACCAGCCTGCTCGAGGCACTTGTCGATTTCCAGTTCGAGGTGCTGACGACGCATCTGAACGACGGCAAGCGGCTGCCGAAGCGGTCCAACTTCCGCAGCGCCCATGCCTATCTCGCCGCTCCCTATGGTGTCTATGCCGCCTCGGACGGTTATCTGGCGATCGCCATGACGCCGATCCCGAAGCTCGCCGATCTCCTTGGTATGCCCGAGCTCGATCCCTATCGCGACGATCCGTCCAGCTGGTTCCTGCAGCGTGATGGCATCAAGGAACTGATCGCCAAGCGGATTGCGGCCAAGACAATCGACGAGTGGCTGGCAGTGCTCGAGCCGGCCGATATCTGGTGCGCCAAGGTTCTGAATTGGAACGAGCTGATGGACAGCGACGGTTTCAAGTCGCTCGACATGCTGCAGACGGTGACGCGCGAGGACGACGTCTCGATCCTGACGACCCGTTCGCCGCTTCGCGTCGATGGCGCCCGCCCGGTCTTCCAGCGCGCTGCTCCCCGGATCGGCGAGCATAGCGCGGCCATTCGCGAGGAGTTCGGCCTGTGAGCAAGGTGACCTTGAAAGGCATGACCTGGAGCCATCCGCGCGGCTACGATCCGATGGTGGCCTGCGCGCGGCTCTTCGAAGAGCAGACGGGCGTGGCTGTTCAATGGGAGAAGCGCTCGCTGCAGGATTTCGAGACCTATCCGGTCGAAGAGCTGGCGCGCGCCTATGATCTCATCGTCATCGATCACCCGCATGTCGGTCAGATCACCAATGAGAAATGCCTTCTGCCGCTCGACGTTTCCGGGCGCGAGGAAGAGCGCAAGGCGCTGGAAGACGGCAGCGTCGGCGCCTCCTATCCGAGCTATCTCTGGCAGGGACATCAATGGGCCTTCCCGATCGATGCGGCGACCCAGGTCCAGGCCTTCCGGCCCGACCAGCTGCCGCAACCGGCTGCGACCTGGCAGGAGGTGATCGCGCTGGCGAAGGACGGACGCGTGCTTCTGCCGCTTCGCCCGCCGCACACGCTGATGACCTTCTACACCCTGTCGGCCAACCGCGGGCATCCGTGCCGGACACAGGCTGGGCAGTTGATCGACCCTGAAGCCGGCGCTGAAACCGTCGAGATGATGCGTGAAATCTCCGCGCTGATCGACCCCGCCTGTTTCGAGATGGATCCGATCGCGGTCTTCGAGCAGATGGCGGCTGCCGATAGCAGGATCGTCTGCGTGCCGCTGATCTACGGCTATGTCAGCTATTCGATGCCGGGTTTCCGCGGCCGGCTGATCAAGTTTGCCGATATTCCCGTTGCCGGTGACCTCGGGCCAGTCGGCTCGGCGCTGGGCGGCACGGGCATCGCCGTCTCGGCCTTTTCAGGCAATCCCAAGGAGGCGGTCGATTTTGCCTATTGGGTTGCGGCCGCAGGTGTCCAGCGCGGACTCTATGCGAGCGCCGGCGGGCAGCCGGGCCATGCGGCGGCATGGGAAGACGGCGCGGTCAATCTGGCAACGGCGGACTTCTATCGCGGCACGCGCGCAACGCTGGAAGGCGCCTGGGTGCGTCCGCGGCACGATGGCTACATGGCGTTCCAGCAGCAGGGATCCGACAGGTTGAATGCCGGATTGAAGAGTGGCGAAAGTGCCGCGGCAATCGTTGCCGATCTGAACAGGCTGTTTGCCGTCAGCTTCTAAGGGGCAGCCCTGGCATTCTGATCCATCAAGGATGAGAGCGCCAGGGCGAACCTGTTATCAGAGATTCCAGAGCCGCTTCGCATTGCCGGAGAAGACCTTCGTCCGCTCTGCTTCGCTGCTGCCTGCAAACAGCGCGTGGGTGGTCGCAATCCAGGTGGAAAGCCCGCCGCCGAGGGTGCAGACGGGCCAGTCGCTGCCCCAGACGAGGCGGTCCCAGCCGAAGCTCGCCGTCACCTGCTCGATATAGGGCCTCAGGGTCTCGACATCCCAGGTCTCTGCATCGGCATAGGCCACGACGCCCGATACCTTGCAGACGACGTTCGGCCGCTTGGCGACCTCGCGAATGCCGTCCTTCCATGCGTCTAAGGCGCCGCTGCTGATCGCCGGCACGCCGCAATGATCGAGGACGAACTGAACCTCGGGTGCGAGGTCGATGAGCGCCAAAACCCGGTTCATCTGATGCGGTAGAGCGCAGATATCGAATGTAAGCCGCGAGCCGGACATGCGCCTGATGTTCTCGCGAAACACTGCACACTCTGAAAGTTCGTCGGGAACGACGTGCAGCACCCGGCGAAAGCCTTTGACGAAGGGATCGGCCGTCTGCCGTTCGAGATAGCCGGCAAAGCCCTCGTCCTCGGGACGGCAGGCAGCGATGGCGCCGTGGATCAGCTGGCCACTGGTGTCCGAGAGATCCCTGACTACATCGGTTTCGCGCTGCATTTCCCCGGCATCGACATCCACCTCCATGTGCAGCGCTGCATCGATGCCGCAGCGGCGGGCTTCCACCGCATAGGTATTGTAGAGGAAATCCCTGTCCAGAGCCGGGACGCCGGAGAGCCAGGGATAGGTCAGTTTCGACCTGTCGATCAGGTGCAGATGGGTATCGATAAGCAAAGCGTCCTCCGCGTTTTGCGATGAATGGAACGCGCTCAGGGCGCGACGTTGACGTCCGATCCGACCAGCAGCGACAATTGTTCGGCGGTCTTCTGGAGATGGGTGATCGTTCGGGTGATATCCGGCGCGGACGGCGCGTTGACCAGCGCGATGTAGGGGCAGGTGAGGGCGGCGATGCCCCGGCCATCGGGACCCATGATCGGCGCGGAAAGGTTATAGACGCCGGCGGTCTGGGCGCTGGCCATCATCTCGTATCCCCGCTCGCGGATCTGATCGAGTCTTTCGTAGAAGTCAGGCGTCAGGCGGGGATCGTCCTTGCTGCGGACGTGCTCCGAGATCATCAGTTCGCGTTCCTCGGCATCGCGGAAGGCCAGAAGCACATGGCCGGAGCCGGTGTCGAAAAGGTTCACATGCGAGCCGACTCGGATCGAGATGCCCCAGTAATCAGGGGCTTCCTGCTGGGCGATGACCACGGCATAGCCGCGGTCGAAAACGGCAAGATGATTGGCCTGGCGGGTCTTCTGTGCCAGATCGCGCATCAGCGGCGTTGCGAAGGATGCCAGGCGTCTTGTCGGTGCATGAAGCTGCGACAGGCCGAATAGCTTGAGCGTCAGCGCGAAGCGGTCGCCCTCCAGCTTGGTGACGTAGCCGCGGCGCACCAGGCGGTCGAGCATCCGGTAGAATTCGTTCGGGCTGCGATCGAGCCGCTTCGATATCTCGGCCTGCGTCAGGCCGTCCTCGACGCTGGCGAGCAGTTCCAGAATATCGAGACCCTTGTCGAGCGCGGGCGCGCGGTAACGGTCTGCGTCGTCCATGTCCATGTGCGATCTCCCATGAATGATAGTTGCATATACGCAGATGAACCATTCGAGAAGGGAAAGTTCCGCTTGACGCCGCAACTTTCTTGTCGTTTGTATATAAACATAAAACTCATATGTGAGGAGAATCGGCGAACTCATCAAGATCGCCGTTGTGGAGGAGAGGAATATGAAAAGATTGCTAGCCAGCCTCGCGGCTGGAATTTCGCTGTTTGCATGCTCTGCCAATGCTGCGGACCTGCCCGGCAAGTTCGAAGGCGTGACGATCGATGCCAAGCTGATCGGCGGACAGCAGTACGAGCCGCTCTATGGACGCATCGCCGAATGGGAAAAGGCGACCGGCGCCAAGGTCAACGTGCTCTCGAAGAAGAACTATTTCGAGCTCGACAAGGAAATGAAGTCCGATATCGCGTCCGGCGATATCAAGTGGTGCGTCGGTTCCAACCACTCGTCCTTCGCGCCGATCTACGAAGGCCTCTACACCGATCTGAAGCCGCTTCTGCCGGCAGAAGAAATCGCCAAGTTCGTCGATTCCACCATTTCAGCGTCGACGATCGACGACAAGCTGGTGATGCTGCCGCGCGCCCAGTTCGACGTTTCGGCGCTGTATTACCAGAAGAGCCTCTACACCGACGAAGCCAAGAAGAAGGCTTTCAAGGAAAAGTACGGCTACGATCTGACGCCGCCGGACACCTGGAAGCAGGTTTCGGATCAGGCGATCTTCTTCTCCAATCCGCCGAATTTCTTCGGCACGCAGTTCCCCGGCAAGGAAGAAGCGATCAACGGACGCTTCTTTGAAATGCTGGTCGCCGAAGGCGGCGAATATCTCGACAAGGACGGCAAGCCTGCGTTCAACTCCGAAGCCGGTATTCGTGCGCTCGACTGGTTCGTCAACATGTACAAGGCGAAGGCCGTTCCGGCCGGCACCACCAACTATCTCTGGGACGACCTCGGCGCCGGCTTTGCGTCCGGCACCGTGGCGCTCGATCTCGACTGGCCGGGCTGGGCCGCCTATTTCAACGACCCGAAGAACTCCAAGATTGCTGGCAATGTCGGCGTGATCGTCCAGCCTGCCGGTTCGTCCGGCAAGCGGACCGGTTGGTCCGGTCACCACGGCTTCTCGGTGACCGAAGCCTGCGAACACAAGGATGCGGCGGCCTCGCTCGTCTGGTTCCTGACAAACGAGGACTCGCAGAAGATCGAAGCGGCAAACGGCACGCTGCCGACCCGCAAGGCTGTCTGGGACTGGGATATCCAGCAGGCTGCCAGCGATCCTTACAAGAAGGAAGCCCTCGGCGCCTTCCAGGAAGCCATGAAGCATGCCTTCCCGGTTCCGCGCACGCCGGAATGGATCGAGATCTCCAACGCGGTCTATCCGGAGCTGCAGTCCGCCATCCTCGGCGACAAGACCTCCAAGGAAGCGCTCGACGCGGCTGCCGAAAAGGCAACCGGCATCCTCAAGGACGCTGGCGCCCTCTAATCCTGTCATAACAGGTCCCGCATCCGGCAACGGGTGCGGGGCCTCATTTTTGGAAGACCGGAGCGCTTCCCGCGCTCCCTCTTGCGGTCCCGGCGCCCTATCAGGTGTGGACAGGTCACTCGATGTTGAAAAAAATTCCGACACCCATTCTTCTGCTTCTGCCGGCGATCGTCGTGCTGGTCGCAGTCGTCCTGGTTCCCTTGCTGCTTTCGCTTTATTCCAGTTTCACGCCATTCCGCCTGACCCGGCCGCAGACGCTCTATGTCTTCGTCGGCCTGCGCAATTACGTGCGCATTCTGACCGATCCCGTTTTCCTCGCCGCTTTCGTCCGCACCGTTGTGCTTCTGACCATCGCGCTCAATCTGGAAATGCTGCTTGGCCTCGGCCTGGCGCTGCTCGTCAACAAGGCGACGATGGGCCAGCGCGTGCTGCGCACGCTGATGATGTTTCCGATGATGTTCTCACCCGTGCTCGTCGGCTTCCAGTTCAAGTTCATGTTCAACGACAATGTCGGGCTGATCAACAACTCGCTTCAGGCGCTCGGGCTGACCGACAATGCCATCCCGTGGCTGATCGACGGCAATCTGGCACTGTTTTCGATCGTCGTCGCCGAGGTCTGGTCATCGACATCGGTCTTCGCGATCCTGATCCTCTCGGGCCTGCTCGCCATGCCGCAGGAGCCGGTCGAGGCTGCCCGCGTCGATGGCTGCACGCCGCTTCAGACGTTCCGCTATGTCATCTGGCCATTCCTGATGCCCTTCGCCTTCATCGCCATGACCATTCGCTCGCTCGACGTCGCGCGCGCCTATGACATCGTCAAGATCATGACCGATGGCGGCCCGGCGCGGCGCACGGAGCTGCTCTGGACACTGGTCGGCCGCACCGCCTATGCCGATGCGCAGATGGGCCTTGCCAACGCCATGGCCTATGTCTCGATCATCCTGTCGATCGGCTTCACCGTCTATTTCTTCCGGAAGCTGGCGCTTGCCCGCACCCAAATCGGCGCGGAGTGGTAATCATGGATCGCAACGCTCAACAACGTCTGCGCCGCCGTATCGGCCAGGTTTTCTATCTCGTCGGCCTGTTTCTGGCGATGCTGATCATCTGCCTGCCGGGCTTCTGGATCGTTCTTAGCTCGCTGCGGCCGCCGGTCGAGATCATGGCCAAGCCGCCGGTCTGGATCCCCAACGAATTGTCGCTCGATGCCTACAGAGCGATGTTCTCCGGCATCGGCAAGGGCGGCATCCCGATCTGGGATTACTTCCGCAACTCACTGATCATCTCGATCACCTCGACCGTCATCGCGCTGGTGATCGGCATGTCCGGCGGCTATGCCTTCGCGCGCTTCCGGTTTGCCGGCAAGTCGACAACCTTCCTCGGCCTGATGCTGACACGCTCCGTTCCCGGTATCGCGCTTTCGCTGCCGCTGTTCATCGTCTATTCGCGCATCGGCATCATCGATACGCATTTCGGCTTGATCCTGACCTATGTGGCGCTCAACGTGCCCTTCACGATCTGGTTGATCGACGGCTTCTTCCGCCAGGTGCCGAAGGATCTGGCGGAAGCCGCGCAGATCGACGGCTGCACGCGCTGGCAGGCGTTCTGGAAGGTCGAGTTTCCGCTGGCCGGTCCCGGCATTGCGTCGGCAGGCATCTTCGCCTTCCTCACCTGCTGGAACGAATATGCGCTGGCGTCTCAGCTGACGCGGTCCGTCAATTCAAAGACACTCCCGGTCGGGCTCCTCGATTATACGGCGGAATTCACCATCGACTGGCGCGGTATGTGTGCGCTTGCGGTCGTGATGATCGTTCCGGCGCTGGCGCTCACCTTCATCATTCAGAAGCATCTCGTGTCCGGCCTGACATTCGGCGCGGTCAAAGGTTGATTTCCCATGGCTCAGGTCTCTCTTAAAAAACTCGTCAAGCGCTACGGTTCGCTCGAAATCGTCCACGGTATCGATCTCGATATTGCCGACAAGGAATTCATCGCCCTCGTCGGCCCCTCCGGTTGCGGCAAGTCCACGACCCTGCGCATGGTCGCAGGCCTCGAGCCGATTTCCGGCGGCGATATCGAAATTGGCGGACGCGTCGTCAACGATCTGCCGCCGCGCGACCGCAACATCTCGATGGTCTTCCAGTCCTATGCGCTCTATCCGCATATGAGCGTGCGCGAGAACATGGGCTTCTCGCTGAAGATCGCCAAGGTTCCGCAGCCCGAGATCGACCAGCGCGTCAACGAGGCGGCCGCCATTCTCAGCCTCGAAGCGCTGATGGACCGGCGCCCGGCGCAGCTTTCCGGCGGCCAGCGCCAGCGCGTCGCCATGGGTCGCGCCATCGTGCGCAATCCCGAGGTCTTCCTGTTCGACGAGCCGCTGTCCAACCTCGACGCGAAGCTGCGCACGCAGATGCGCACCGAGATCAAGAAGCTGCATGCCAAGGTTCAGGCGACCGTCATCTACGTCACCCACGACCAGGTCGAGGCAATGACGCTTGCCGATCGTATCGTCATCATGCGCGATGGTTACATCGAGCAGGTCGGAACGCCCGACGAAGTGTTCAAGCGCCCGGCCACCCGTTTCGTCGCAGGCTTCATCGGTTCGCCGCCGATGAATATCCTCGATGCCACCGTCGATGGCGACAGCATCGTCTTCGCCAATGGCGATCGCCTGCCGCTGCCGCCGAAATTCAGGAATGCCGTCACGCATGGGCAGAAGGTCACTTTCGGTCTGCGCCCGGACGATCTCTTCCCGACCGGCCATGGCCTGGTCTCGGACAGCACATCTGCGGTTCATGAGATCAGCCTGCCCGTTGTCATCACCGAGCCGCTCGGCAACGAGACGCTGGTTTTCGTCGAATTCGCCGGCCGCGAATGGGTGGCGCGCATGCTGAACCCGAGGGGGCTGGCAACCGGCGAACAGATCAGGATGAGCTTCGATCTGTCACAGGCGCATCTGTTTGCCGCCGACACCGGCAAGACGCTAGCGATCTGAGAGGGGAGAGAGACATGGCGCGCATCGAGAAAATTGACATCCGGATGGTCGACCTTGCTCCCAAGGTCAAGCGCACCGACGCGATCCAGAGCTTCGTCAGCCAAGAAACGCCGATCGTCACGATCACCGATTCCGACGGCGCGACGGGGATCGGGTACAGCTACACGATCGGCACCGGCGGATCGTCGATCATGCGGCTGCTGTCGGATCATCTCGTCCCGCTGCTGATCGCCGAGGATGCCGATTGCATTGAGGCGATCTGGCGCAAGATGGAGTTCGCCACCCATGCCACGACGATCGGCGCGATTACTGCGCTGGCGCTTGCCGCCGTCGATACGGCGCTATGGGATCTCAGAGCGAAAAAGCAGGGCCTGCCGCTCTGGAAGCTGGCGGGTGGTGCCAAGGATAGCTGCCCCCTCTACACCACCGAAGGCGGCTGGCTGCATATCGAGAAGGAGGCGCTGGTCGAAGATGCGCTGCTCGCCAAGTCGAAGGGCTTCTCCGGCTCCAAGGTGAAGATCGGCAAGCCGCATGGCTCGGAGGATTATGCACGTCTGTCGGCTGTGCGTACTGCGGTCGGCGATGGCTTCGAGATCATGACCGACTGCAATCAGGGCTTCATGGTCGATGAAGTGATCCGCCGTGCCGCCCGGCTGAAGGAGCTCGATCTTGCCTGGATCGAGGAGCCGCTGCCCGCCGATGATCTCGACGGCCATATCCGCCTGTCGCGCTCGACCACCACGCCGATTGCCGTCGGCGAGTCGATCTATTCGATCCGTCATTTCCGCGAATATATGCAGAAGGGCGCCTGCTCGATCGTCCAGGTCGATGTCGCCCGCATCGGCGGCATCACGCCCTGGCTGAAGGTCGCCCATGCGGCAGAAGCCTTCGACATTCCGGTTTGCCCGCATTTCCTGATGGAGTTGCATGTCAGCCTCGTCTGCGCTGTGCAGAACGGCAAATATGTCGAATACATTCCGCAGCTCGACCAGTTGACCACCAAGGGTATGGAAATCCGCGACGGCCGGGCGATTGCCCCGTCCGAACCGGGCCTCGGCATCAGCTGGGATTGGCAGGCGATCGAGGAGCGATCGATCAAGGAATTCATCCGAGAGTTTCGCGGTTGAGGAGACGGGCCATGCAGCGCATGGGAATGGTTGTCGGGCTGAAGCCCGAGAAGATCGCCGAGTACAAGCGTCTGCACGCCGCCGTCTGGCCGGAGATCCTGGCGCTGATCTCGGAATGCAACATCAGCAACTATTCGATCTTCCTGAAAGAGCCGGAAAATCTGCTCTTCGGCTATTGGGAATATACCGGCAGCGACTTTGCGGCCGATATGGCGAAGATGGCCGATCACCCGAAAAACAAGGAATGGTGGGCCGTCTGCATGCCACAGCAACAGCCGCTGGAAACCCGCAAGCCCGGCGAATGGTGGGCGATGATGGAGGAGGTCTTCCATCATGACTGAGGTCTTCGATCCCATTCGTCTGCAGCAATTCTGGCCGCGGCCCGCCAAGCCGCGTCCGATCGTCATCTTCGGCGCCGGCAGCATCGTCGGCGACGCCCATCTGCCGGCCTACAGGAAGGCTGGCTTCCCGGTCGCCGGAATCTTTGATCCCGATCTCGCCAAGGCCAGCGCGCTGGCGGAGCAATGGGGCACGACAGCCTTTGCCTCCGAGAGCGAGGCTCTGCAAACCGCAGGTGCGATCTTCGATCTTGCCACCCCGCCCGCGGCCCATGCTGCCATCCTGTCGAAGCTACCGGAGGGCTCCTTTGCTTTGCTGCAGAAGCCGATGGGCAGCAATCTCGATGAGGCGACCGAAATTTTGAGGCTGTGCCGCGCCCGCGGCATCAAGGCTGCAGTCAATTTCCAGCTGCGCTTCGCGCCGATGATGCTGGCGCTGAAAGATGCGATCGCCAAGGGCCATCTCGGCGAGATCGTCGATTTTGACGCCTGGCTGGCGCTGGCGACCCCCTGGGGTCTCTGGCCATTCCTGAAAGGCCTGCCGCGCATCGAGATCGCCATGCATTCGATCCACTATCTCGATGTCGTCAGGGATCTGCTCGGCAATCCGCTCGGCGTTCACGCCAAGACCATCGGCCATCCGAACCATGACGTGGCGCAGACCCGCACGGCTGCGATCCTCGACTATGGCGATCGCATCCGCTGCGCCCTGTCGATCAACCACGACCACGATTTCGGCCGCCGCTTCCAGGCTTGCGAGTTCCGGATATCGGGGACGAACGGGGCCGCCTACCTGAAGCTTGGAGTCAATCTCGACTATCCACGCGGCGAGCCGGACGAGCTCTGGATTAAGACGGAGGGCGCCAGCGACTGGGTCTCCGTGCCGCTCGAAGGCACATGGTTCCCCGATGCCTTCGCCAACCGCATGGCGAACCTCCAGCGCTTCGCTTCGGGCGAAGACGACAGGCTCGTGGGCGCCGTCGAGGACGGCTGGCAGACCATGGCGCTGGTCGAAGCAGCCTATCAATCGAGTGCCAGCCCGGCGACCCCGCTCAGCCCGCTGCCGAAGGAATAGACCGATGTCGGAACAGATCATCCATTTTGAAGACTACGCACTGAACGCGTCGCGCACGACGATCGGCCGCACGATTACCGAGACGGATTTCGTCGTCCATGCCGGGCATACCGGCGATTTCTTTCCGCATCACATGGACGCCGAATTCGCCAAGACGCTGCCGGGCGGCCAGCGTATCGCCCATGGCACGATGGTCTTCTCGATCGGTATCGGCCTAACGGCGACGCTCATCAACCCCGTCGCCTTTTCCTACGGCTACGACCGGCTGCGCTTCGTCCGCCCGGTCCATATCGGAGACACGATCCGTACACGGGTGACCATCTCAGCCAAGGAAGACGATCCGAAGCGGCCGGATATGGGCCGCGTCGTCGAGCGCTGCGAGGTTTTGAACCAGCGCAATGAAGTGGTGCTGGCCGCAGACCATATCCTGCTCGTCGAGCGCCAACAGAAACAGGGATAAGATCATGTCACAGGATTTGACCGGCAAGACCGTTCTGATCACCGCCGCAGGGCAGGGGATTGGCCGCGCTTCGGCGATCGCCTTTCAGCAGGCTGGTGCCATCGTACATGCCACAGACATCAACACCGATGCACTGGCGCAGCTGACTGCCGAAACCGGGATTGCGACCCACAAGCTGAACGTTCTCGACGAAGCCGCCGTCAATGCGCTGGTCTCAGAGATCGGCCAGATCGACGTGCTCTTCAATTGCGCCGGCTTCGTCCATGCCGGTTCAATCCTCGAGATGAAGGACGCCGATCTGGAGTTTGCCCTCGATCTCAACGTCAAGGCGATGATCCGCACCATCCGCGCCGTGCTGCCCGGCATGCTGGAGCGCAAGGACGGCTCGATCATCAACATGGCCTCCGTTGCATCCAGCATCAAGGGCGTGCCGAACCGCTTCGCCTATGGCGTCACCAAGGCTGCCGTCATCGGTCTCACGAAGTCTGTTGCTGCCGATTATGTGGCGCAGGGCATCCGCTGCAACGCCATCTGCCCCGGCACGGTCGAGAGCCCGTCGCTGCAGGATCGCATGAAGGCGCAGGGCGATTACGAGACGGCGCGCGCCGCCTTCATCTCGCGCCAGCCGATGGGCCGTCTGGGCTCACCCGAAGAGATCGCCGAACTCGCCGTCTATCTCGCCGGCGCCACCTATACCTCAGGTCAGGCCTACGCCATCGACGGCGGCTGGACCATCTGACCTTCGAACCGACACAGGAATGGAATCCGCATGAAATTTCTTCGTTACGGTGAAGCCGGCCAGGAAAAGCCCGGCCTTCTCGATGCCGGCGGCAAGATCCGCGATCTCTCCGGCCAGCTTGGCGATCTCGCCGGAGCGGCCCTGAA
The DNA here is from genome assembly GCA_900465675.1 of Hyphomicrobiales bacterium. Taxonomy (GTDB): domain Bacteria; phylum Pseudomonadota; class Alphaproteobacteria; order Rhizobiales; family Rhizobiaceae; genus Rhizobium. The sequence goes on from UBJR01000005.1 coordinate 696,670, forward strand.
CCCCGATCGTCTCGCCGAATTGTCGCGGCTCGACACCAGCACGCTGCCGGTTGTCGAGGGAACACCGCGGCTCGGCCCCTGCGTTGCCGGTACCGGCAAGTTCATCTGCATCGGTCTCAACTATTCCGACCACGCTGCCGAGACCGGTGCGACGGTTCCCCCCGAACCGATCATCTTCATGAAGGCCACCTCGGCGATTGTCGGCCCCAATGATGATCTCGTCATCCCGCGCGGCTCGGAGAAGACCGATTGGGAAGTCGAGCTCGGCATCGTCATCGGCAAGACGGCGAAATATGTCAGCGAAGCCGATGCGCTCGACTATGTTGCCGGCTACTGCACGATCCACGATGTCTCCGAACGCGCCTTCCAGATCGAGCGCTCTGGCCAGTGGACCAAGGGCAAGTCCTGCGACACGTTCGGCCCGACCGGTCCCTGGCTCGTCACCAAGGACGAGGTGCCTGATCCGCAAGGCCTGAAGATGTGGCTGAAGGTCAACGGTGAAACCATGCAGAACGGCTCCAGCAATACCATGGTCTTCGGCGCCGCCTATCTGGTCTCCTATCTCAGCCAGTTCATGTCGCTGCATCCCGGTGACATCATCTCGACCGGTACGCCGCCGGGCGTCGGCATGGGCATGAAGCCGCCGCGCTATCTGAAACCAGGCGATATCGTCGAGCTCGGCATCGAAAAGCTCGGCAACCAGCGGCAGGCCGTCAGGGCGGATATCTGATAGCTCCATGGTGCTGATGGGCACGAGGCAGGCGACGCCATGCTTCGTGCCTTTTATGTCGCCGAGCTGCCTGATGCCGTCTCTTCGAGCACGTCTTCGGGAATATCGTCGAAAGACGCGTAGTTGAGATTATAGAGCCGGGAATAGAGCTTCCCGTTCTTCATCAGTTCACTGTGATTGCCGCTTTCAATCAGCTCGCCGTTCTGCAGCACGATGATGCGGTCGGCTTCGCGGATCGTCGCGAGACGGTGGGCGATGACGAGACCGGTGCGGTTTTCCAGCAGCTTCACCAGGGCCTTCTGGATCAGCATTTCGGTATAGCTGTCGATATTGGCCGTCGCCTCGTCGAGAACGAGGATCGTCGCATCGGCGACGAGCGCGCGGGCGAAGGACAGAAGCTGCCTTTGCCCGAGCGAGAGATTGCCGCCGCGCTCACCGAGAATGCTGTCATAGCCTTCTGCCAGCCGCATGATGAAATCATGCGCACCGACGGCCTTGGCCGCCTCGATCACCTGTTCGCGGGTGGCATTTGTCTTGTGATAGCGAATGTTTTCAAAGACGCTGCCCGTGAAGAGGAAAGGCTCCTGCAGAACCATGGCGATCTGGTCGCCGAGTGAATCCTGCGTCAGATCCCGCACGTCATTGCCGCCGACGAGCACCTGGCCCTGCTGCACATCGTAGAAGCGATGGATCAACGACATGCAGCTCGATTTGCCAGAGCCTGTCGGTCCGACGAGCGCAACCGTTTCGCCCGGATTGACGCGGAAACTCACATGCTTCAGCACCGGATGCTTCGGGTTGTAGCCGAAGACCACGTCGCGGAATTCGACCGAGCCGTCCATATCTCGCGAAAGCACCTTGGCATCGGGGGCGTCCTGGATGTCGACGGGAACGTCCAGCACCTCTGTCAGCCGCTGGCCGGAGGCCATGGCGCGCTGCATCACCGAATATTGCAGCGTCAGCGAACGGATCGGGTCGAAGAAGCGCTGGATATAAAAGAGGAAGGCGACGAGCACGCCGACGTCAAGCGCCTGGTTCAGGACACGTGCCCCGCCGACGACGATGACGAGGGCCATAGCAACGCCCGTCAGGCTGTCGACGATCGGGACCATCACCTGCGCATAGCGCGCTGCCGTTAGATGGGTGAGAAGGTTGGCATGGGCCTTGTCGTCATAGAGCGTGAAATTCACACTCTGGCGGTCCATGCTCTGGACTGCGCGCACGCCATGGATCGCCTCGGCCAGCGCGCCGTTCGCCACCGAGTTCGTTTCATGTGCTGCCATGAACGACTTGCGCGCCAGCGGCAGCCAGAAGAGGCGGACGACGAAGAGCACCGGCAGGGCCGACAGCGTCAGCAATCCGAGCTTGAAATCGAGATACAGCATCACGAAGACGATGCCGAAGAGCAGGAAGATATCGCCGACGGACAGGACCGACGTTTCGAGAAACTCCTGCATCGAGTTGACGTCGCCCTGCAGCCGCGACATCAGGCGGCCCACTTCGGTCTTGTCCATGAAGGAGAGCGAGACGCGCTGCAGATGCGAGAACATCGCCTTGCGCATATCGAAGAGCACGTTTTCGGCCACCCCGCCCACCAGCGTCTCTTGCGCATAGCTGGCAGCATAATTGACGAGGATGGCACAGAGGAAGGCAAGGATCGACCAGGTGAGCGCGTTGGAACTGCCGCCCTGCCGCATGCCGTGGTCGATGGCGTAGCGGATGATCAGCGGGATCAGCAGCTGCATGGCCGTGAAGGTCAGCACCGCCACGACGGACCAGATGATCTTGTCCTTGTAGGGATCGACGAAGGTCCAGATGCGCTTGACGATGTTGCCGTCGAAGGCGGTACCGAACATCTCTTCTTCGATTCGGTGCGAACCGACCACCGCCCGCGGCGGCCGTCTGCCGTCTTCGCGCGGATCAGGGCGCTCGGTTTCCATTTCCTCGGCCATGCCATTCCTCCCGCGGCCATTTCTCGTTCCATGGCCGGCATATTGGTTCTTTTCCCTTCTCCCCAGCGGGGAGAAGGTGGCCCGAAGGGTCGGATGAGGGGGACGCACTCACAAACTCGCCTTCGCTTGCCGCTCAGGCGCTCGCTCCGATGTCGCGCGCCCCCTCATCTGTCCTGACGGACATCTTCTCCCCGCTGGGGAGAAGGGACTTCAAGCACTCAGCGCCTCATCTCCCGGCCGTACCTGCAGGTCGTAGAGCGCCTTGTAGCGCCCACCGAGAGCCAGCAGTTCGGCATGCGTGCCGCGCTCGACGATGCGGCCGTCCTCGACGAAGAGGATCTGGTCAGCATGCATCAGCGAGCTCAGCCGGTGCGCGACGATGATCGTGACCCGGTCGGCGGCGTATTTGCGCATCGCCGAGCGGATGCGCTGTTCGGTCGCCGCGTCGATTGCGGCCGTCGAGTCGTCGAAGACCATCACGGCGGGGCGCAGCATCAGGGCGCGAGCGATCGACAGGCGCTGGCGTTGGCCACCCGACAGCGAGACGCCACGCTCGCCGACGACGGTGCCATATCCCGTCGGCAGGCCGAGAACGTAGTTGTGCAGCTGCGCGCTTTCGCTGGCGCGCTCGATACGCGGCTCCTTCGCCCATGGGTCGCCATAGGCGATGTTGTTCTCGATCGTCGTTGTGAACAGGAAGGAATCCTGCTGCACGACGGCAACGGAGCGGCGCAGCGATTGCAGTGTCGCCTTGCGGATATCCTGACCGTCTATGGTGATGCGGCCACCGGTGGCGTCATAGAAGCGCGGGATCAGATGCGCGATCGTCGACTTGCCGCTACCTGGAGGGCCGACAATGCCGATCGTTTCGCCGCGCTTCGCCTCGAAGCTGACATCGTAGAGAACCTGGTGCATCTCCGAGCTCGGATAGGCGAAGTCCACATGCTCGAAGCGAAGCGTTCCCTCGGTGATCTTGAGCTCCGCGGCATCGGGTGCATCGCGCACGGCAATCTCGAGGTCGAGAAGATTGAAGAGGCGCGTGCCGCAGGTCGAGGCCCGGGCAAAGGCGTTGACCATCAGGCCGAGCTGGCGCACTGGCATCTGCAGGATGGTCATGAAGGTCAGGAACGAGGCAAGCGTGCCCACGGTGATTTCGCCGGCCATGACCTTGCCGCCGCCGACCCAGAGCACGAGACCCATCGACACGAAGAACGAGAAGGTCATGGCGCTGGTATTGGCGACGCGGATGCCGACACGCTGATGCGCGAGTTCGATCGCACTTTCGGATGCCGCTTGGAATTTCGCCATCTCATGGTCCTGAGCCGCGAAGGCGCGGACGACGCGAATGCCGCCGAGGTTTTCTTCCATGATGCGGGTCAACACCGAAAGACGCTCCTGGAGCTCCAGCCAAGTGGCGCGCAGGCGCAGCTGCGTGACTGATGAACGCCAGCCGACGAAGGGAACGAAGCTCAGGGCGAGGAGACCGAGCACCGGATCGGTGGTGATAAGCATATAGGCGCCGATGCCGATCAGCATCGACAGCAGGAAGACACGCACCAGCGCCGTCGAGAAATACATCCGTACGCCTTCGAGATCGAGCAGGCCGATGGTGATGAGGTCGCCCGAATGCACGGTGTCGTGGAAGCTGAAGGACAGCCGCTGGATCTTTTCGTAACAGGCCAGCCGCAGCGAATAGCCCATATGGTGGCCGACGCTCTCGGAATAATAGTTCTGCACCATGGTGAAGAGGCCGCGCAGCACGCTGGCGCCAAGCAGCATCAGCGCCGTCGTCAGCAGCGCGTCCTGCGCCGCCTGGCCGACGGTGCCTCCGCTCAGGGCGACCTGGGTGTGGTCGACCGCCTGGCCGAGTAGCCGCGGGATCATCAGTTGAAAGGTGGACGCCACAAGCGTCGCGCCGATCGCCAGGCTTGCCTGCCAGGGACGCCGGAAGGCCATGACGGTGATGCGGACCAGTGTGTAGAGGCCCTTGCCCCAGCCTGCCGCGGTTGCTTTCGCGAGCGAAGCCGAATGCTTCGTCGCGCTTAAGGACGCATCGCTGCTCACGGTAATGATTCCAAATAGATAAGTGCATTCGGACGCTGACCCGAAAACACGGCAATTCCATGATGGGATTGGTAGTGCGCTTACTTTTGCCGATTCCACCTGGCCGTTCAAGTAAAGAATTCACCAACTGGTTATTTTCTCGTGAGCGCGATCACGCGCCGTTTCCGCGCGGAACAATCGATGCTTTGCCGTGTTCGTGTGACGGACCGATATGAGTCCGTGGAGCACCGCATGTCTCTCAAAGCACTCGCCCTCAACGCCACCCTGAAAACCGCGGAAAGCCAGGAGCAGTCATCGACCGAACGAATGACCGCGCTGATCGACGACGAGTTGGCGAAATACGATGTCACGACCGAGGTTCTCCGGCTGGCGGATTTCAACATCAAGCCCGGCGTCACATCCGACGAAGGCGAGGGGGACGATTGGCCCGGCATCCGCGAAAAGATCCTCGCCGCCGACATTCTGCTCGTCGGGACGCCGATATGGATGGGCCAACCGTCGAGCGTCTGCAAACGAGCCCTCGAGCGGATGGATGCGTTCCTATCGGAAACCGACGCGGAGGGTCGCATGGTATCGTATGGAAAGGTGGCGGCGGTTGCCGTGGTCGGAAACGAAGACGGCGCGCACCATGTCTCGGCCGAACTCTATCAGGCGCTGAACGATGTCGGTTTCACGGTGCCGGCTAATGCCGTCGCCTATTGGGTCGGTGAGGCGATGGGATCAACGAATTTCGCCGATCTGAAGCAGGTGCCGGAGAACGTCACCACGATGATCGAGACCCTGGCGCGAAACGTCACCCATCTCGCCGCACTGCTCAAGGCGAAGCAATATCCCGGCGAAGAGAGCTAAAAAACAGCACCCGCAATCAATGCCTTAACCCGCATTTTCGCTTCAGCGGAAATCAGAGGCTTGCGGCGAAGCCATTTTAGCGCTTTCATACACGACTAGTTTAATAGACTATGGACGGGAGAGTTTGCTCCCCTAAATTCCTTTCCGGCCAGTTCCGGACGACTGCTCGTATAGCAGTTCGAACCCCGGCCGACGCAGCCTGATTTTTCTGCGTCGATACCTTGATCGAGACACGGATGCGGTGATGACCGCAAGGGAGTTGAGATGACGGTTCAAGGACTTTTCTCTGCGAAGGCCGCGGCCGCGGCAAAGCCGTCGGCTATTCCGCGCATCGCGATTGTCGGGCGCGGCTTTTCCGGGATGATGACGGCAATTGCGCTGATGAAGACAGTGCGTACGCCCTTCCATCTGCAACTCTTCGATCCGAATTCCTCCGTCAGCGGCGGACAGGCGCTGTCGTCGGCAAAGAGTTCCGCCATCCTCAACACCCGCGTCCGCGACCTTTCGGTGTCGGCTGGCGATGCTGATGATTTCAACGACTGGCTCTGTAGCAACGCGGAATTCCGCGCTGCCGTCCCGGCGGCGATCCCGGGATTCCGCCAGATCTTCGTGCCCAAGGAAATTTTCAGCGACTATGTCTACCAGCGCTTTTCCGAAGCGCTCTCGACCCGCAAGGATATCACTGTCCAGGTCTGTCATGAGCCCGTCGTGGCAATTCGCAGGAGCCACGGAAACCGCTTCCTGCTGGAACATGCCGGTCCCGCCAATCCGCTTTTCGACACCGTTTTCCTCGCCACCGGCTATGGCCTTGCGCCGTCCGCTGCCGTGACGGAGAACACTTCGCCGGTGCGCGCCCAGAGGCTGGTCGCGCGTCCGCATACGATTCTGCTCGGCAGCGGCATCCGCGTCGTCGATCAGTTGCTGCAGCTACGGGATCAGGGCTATTCCGGCCAGATCTCCATCGTTTCAAAGCATGGCTTCCTGCCGCAGAGCCATACGCCCAACTCCGCCGATCCGCTTTTCCCGGCCGAAGAGCTTCCCAAGGATCTCGCTGGCATTCTCCATTTCATCCGCAAGGCCTGCAGGGATGCCGAGGAGGGCGGCCGCAGCTGGCAATCCGTGATGAACGGCCTGCGCAAGCATGCGCGTTCGCTCTGGCGCTCGCTGCCTGCGCGCCAGAAGCAGCAATTCAACCGGCATCTGCGGGCAATCTACGACAGTCACCGTAACAGACTACCGGAGGCGATGTATGCGCGGCTGAAGCGTGAGCTTGCAGGCGGCAATACCGTTCTACGCCGCGGCCTGGCGGGTCGTCAGGGCCTGAGCGGTATCTTCTTCACGCCTTCAGGTACGCGAACCGAGGAAGTTATCCATGCCGATCGCGTGATCGATTGCCGTTGCAGAGCAGCCGACCTCGATGTGCCGCTGATGCAGAGCCTGTTTGCCTCAGGGCTTGCGATGCCGGACGAACTGTCGCTCGGCATTGCCGTCAACCAGCGCGGCGAGCCCTATCTTGCCGACGGATCGTCCGTCGGGGGGATTTTCGCAATCGGTCCGCTCGGGCTCGGCAGCCTTCCGGATATTGATCTGGTGCCGGAAATCGTCAGCCAGGCCTATGCCGCTGCCGAACAGGTTGCGGTCCGTGCATTTCCGCAATGCCGGGCCATGTAGCCGTCGCTTCGCTCATCGGCGGCGGAGCTCGCTGCGAACGGCAGCTGCAAACAGCCCGATGACCATCAGCGCCATCGCGAACCAGGTGATCGCATAGCTCAGGTGGCTGTTCGGGAAGACGACGCGCGTCAGCCCGCCGACCGGGGCGCCACCCGGATTCGGAGCTTCATCGGCGTCGATGAAGTAGGGCTCGATCTTGCCGATGTCCTTGTCCGCGGCGATCGCCGCCACGTCGCGCGAATACCACCATCCGGTCGTGGGATCATTGGATTGCAGCAGTGAACCTTTCGGCTCTGTTGGCCGCAGCAACCCTGTCACGCTGACCGGTCCCGAAAGCTGGCCCTCAGTGCGCATTTTCGGGTCGCGCTTTTCCAGCGGTACGAAGCCGCGATTGATGAGGATGGCATTGCCGTCTTCCAGCCGGAGCGGCGTCATCACCCAGTATCCGGGGCCGAGCTCGGTGGAGGCGTAGACCAGCGTTTCCTTGCTGTTGTCGAACGTGCCGGTCGCGGTGACCCGGAGGTATTCGTCGGCCATGGCGTCGATGGTGGCGCCTTCGGGAGCGGGTACAGGTGCCGCATGAATGCGCTGATCGACGCGGGCGATCAGGTCGCGCTTCCAGTAGAGCCGCTCCACCTGCCAGATGCCAAGCGCCACGAAAGTGGCGATCGCGAGCAGCATCAGGCCGCCAAGCAGAATGAGCTTGCCGGTCGAGCGCGGTGTGGTGGGTTTGGAGCCGGACAGATCGGTCATGGTCAAATGCAGCGGGCGGCCCGGAGGCCGCCCGCATCTGCCTTACGGCATGTTCTTCATCATTTCGGGGCTCATCGGCATCATGTTGGTGTTCAGATGATGCATGACCCAGAAGGAGCCAGCGAGGGCGATGGCGACGATGACGATGGTGAAGATCAGCGCCATGATCGTCCAGCCGCCTTCCGAACGGGTGTTCATGTGCAGGAAGTAGATCATGTGAACGACGATCTGCACGGCGCCGAGCGCCATCACCGTGACCGCCGTCACCAGCGGGCTTTCGAAGACGCCTGCCATAACCAGCCAGAACGGGATCGCCGTCAGGATGACCGACAGCACGAAGCCGATCATGTAGCTCTTGAAGGAGCCGTGATCCGCATCGTGGCCGCCGTGATCATGGCCGCCATGGCCGTGGTGGTGATGTGCGTCGTGGGCGTGAGTGTTCGAGCTCATCCGAGAACTCCCAGCAGATAGACCAAGGAAAAGACGCCGATCCAGACGACATCGAGGAAGTGCCAGAACATCGACAGGCACATCAGGCGGCGCTTGTTGGCTTCGATTAGGCCGTGCATCGAGACCTGCACCATCAGCGTGATGAGCCAGATGATGCCGAAGGTGACGTGCAGGCCGTGGGTGCCGACCAGCGTGAAGAAGGCCGAGAGGAACGCGCTGCGCGACGGTCCGGCGCCTTCATGGATCAGATGCGCGAACTCATAGAGTTCGAGCCCGATGAAGGCGGCACCGAACAGGCCGGTGATCGCCAGCCAGAATAGCACGCCGGCCTTGTAACCCCTCATCATCTGCAGCATGGCGAAGCCATAGGTGATCGACGAGAACAGAAGCATCGAGGTGTTGATCGCCACCAGCGGCAGATCGAACAGATCCTTCGGCGACGGGCCGGCCGCATAATTGCGGCCGAGCACGCCATAGGTGGCAAAGAGCACGGCGAAGATCAGGCAGTCGCTCATCAGATAGAGCCAGAACCCGAGATTGGTGCTGCTCTCCGGATGATGATCCTCGGTCAGATAGAAGACGGGCTTTTCGGCCGAGTCGATGGTGTGATCGGTCATGGTCGTCATGCCTGAACCGCAAGCTGCTTGGTGCGCTTGTCCTCTGTCGCGGTGACTTCCTCAACGGGAATGTAGAAATCACGCTTGTAGTTGAACGTATGGGCGATCGACACCGCGACGATCGCGACGAAGGAGACGGCAGCCAGCCACCACATGTACCAGATCAGGCCGAAGGCGAGGCCGATGCTGAGGGCCGAAAGGATCGCGCCGGTGCCGGTGTTCTTCGGCATGTGGATCGGACGGAAACCTTCGTGCGGACGGACATAGCCGCGCTTCTTCATGTCGTACCAGCTGTCATGGTCGTGGACGACAGGCGTGAAGGCGAAGTTGTAGTCCGGCGGCGGTGAGGACGTCGCCCATTCCAGCGTACGGCCTTCCCAGGGGTCGCCCGTCTCGTCCTTCAGCGCCTCGCGCTTGCGGAAGCTGACGAAGATCTGCACGAGGAAGGAAACGATGCCGAGGGCGATAAGGCCGGCGCCGAAGGCGGCGATGATGAACCAGATTTGCAGCGACGGATCCTCGAACTGCGAGACGCGGCGGGTCACGCCCATCAGGCCGAGCACGTAGAGCGGCATGAAGGCGAAGAAGAAGCCGATCTGCCAGAACCAGAAGCTCATCTTGCCCCAGAACGGGTCGAGCTTGAAGCCGAAGGCCTTCGGGAACCAGTAGTTGACGCCGGCAAACAGGCCGAACAGCACGCCGCCGATGATCACGTTATGGAAGTGGGCGATCAGGAACAGCGAGTTGTGGAGCACGAAGTCGGCAGGCGGGATGGCGAGCATGACGCCGGTCATACCGCCGATGACGAAGGTCACCATGAAGCCGACGGTCCACAGCATTGGCACTTCGTAGCGAATGCGGCCGCGATACATCGTGAACAGCCAGTTGAACATCTTCGCCCCTGTCGGGATGGAGATGATCATCGTCGTGATGCCGAAGAACGAGTTGACGCTGGCGCCCGAGCCCATCGTGAAGAAGTGGTGCAGCCACACGAGATAGGACAGGATCATGATGACGCAGGTGGCGTAAACCATCGATGCGTAGCCGAAGAGGCGCTTGCCGGAGAAGGTGGCGACGACTTCGGAGAAGATGCCGAAGGCCGGCAGGATCAGGATGTAGACTTCCGGGTGACCCCAGATCCAGATGAGGTTCACATACATCATCGGATTGCCGCCGAGATCGTTCGTGAAGAAGTTCGTGCCGGCATAGCGGTCGAGTGACAGCAGAACGAGCGTTGCGGTCAGGATCGGGAAGGAAGCGACGATCAGCACGTTTGTGCAGAGCGAGGTCCAGGTAAAGACCGGCATCTTCATGAAGGTCATGCCCGGCGCGCGCATCTTGACGATCGTCGCAATCAGGTTGATGCCCGATAGCGTCGTGCCGACACCTGCGACCTGCAGGCCCCATATATAATAGTCGACACCGACACCCGGACTATAGTCAGCCCCCGAAAGCGGCGGATAGGCCAGCCAGCCGGTGCGGGCGAATTCGCCGACGAACAGCGACATCATGATGATGATCGCGCCTGCCGTCGTCATCCAGAACGAGAAATTGTTGAGGAACGGGAACGAGACGTCGCGCGCGCCGATCTGCAGCGGCACGACGAAGTTCATCAGGCCGGTGACGAATGGCATCGCCACGAAGAAGATCATGATCACGCCGTGCGCCGTGAAGATCTGGTCATAGTGATGCGGCGGCAGATAGCCTTCATTGCCGTTGAAGGCGATCGCCTGCTGGATACGCATCAGGATGGCGTCGGAGAAGCCGCGCAGCAGCATGATCACCGCGAGGATGATGTACATGATGCCGATCTTCTTGTGGTCGACGCTGGTGATCCAGTCGCGCCAGAGCGGACCCCAGAACTTGAAATAGGTGATGAGACCCAGCACGGCGATGCCGCCGATCGCCACGCCGATGAAGGTGAAGACCAGGATCGGCTCGTGATAGGGGATCGAATCGAGGGTCAACCGGCCGAAGATAAACTTCAGGAGGTCAGGATTGGAAAACATGGAATAACCCGTTCATTGATGTCTTAGCGACGCAAAGCGCCAGGTTTAATTGTTGTTCAGCTGAGCCGGAGCCGGATCGCCAGTACCGTGGTTCATTCCGGGCATCGAATGGCCATCGTGGCCGCCGCCGTTCATGTCCATTCCTGGCATGTCGTTCTGCATCGGCTGCTGGCCATTTTCGCCGGTGCCGGCGGGCTTCTCGTCGCTGCGGGCAGGCGTGCCGGTTGCCGGGAAGGTCGCGGCATTGGTGCCTTCGCCCTTCTCCACATGGCGGTTGTCATATTGCAGCTTCTCGCGGTTTTCGGCGCTTTCCTTGCCGCCGCCGCCCATCATGTCGATATGCATCATCTCGCTCATGCACATCTTACCGGGTGCGGCGCAGAGATTGAGGATCGCGTCGTAGAGATCCTTGTCGGCAGTGGCGTAATAGCGCACCGGCTCGCGTTCGGACGGCTTTTCGAGCTTCAGATAGGTGTCGCGATTCAGCGCCGTACCCTGGCTCTTCACCCGGGCGACCCAATCGTCGAAGCCCTGCTGGTTCAGACCGTGGAACTTGAAGCGCATGTGCGAGAAGCCGTCGCCGCTATAATTTGCGGAGAAGCCTTCGTATTCGCCTTCCTTGTTGATGACGGCGTGCAGCCTGGTCTGCATGCCCGGCATCGCATAGATCTGGCCGGCAAGGGCAGGGATATAGAAGGAGTTCATGACCGACGATGCGGTGATCTTGAAATTGATCGGCACATCGACCGGCGCTGCCAGTTCGTTGACCGTGGCAATGCCGAGATCCGGATAGAAGAACAGCCATTTCCAGTCGAGCGCAACGACCTCAACGGTCAGCGGCTTGGTGTCCGCGGGAATGCTGCGTTCCGCGTCGATCCGGTCGAGTGGCCGGTATGGGTCCAACTTGTGAGTTGAAATCCAGGTGATCGCGCCGAGCGCGATGATGATCGCCAGCGGCGCAGACCAGATAACCACTTCCAGTCGTGTCGAATGATGCCATTCCGGATCGTAGGTCGCTGCCGTGTTCGAACGCCGGTAACGCCAGGCGAAGAACAGCGTCAGGAACAGGACCGGCACGATGATCAGCAGCATCAGGAAGGTGGAGACCAGAATGAGATCTGCCTGCTGACTTGCGATATCGCCCGACGGCGACATCACGACCATATTGCATCCTGCCAGCATCATCAGCGGCAACACGGATAGAAGGCGGGAAAACTTCACGAGTTTTTGCACGTCTCTAAGCTCTTGTTGTTTCGTCCAAACCGCGACTAAAGCACTGAACCTGATGGCAACATGAGGTGTTTGGTCGCACTGCAGCAAAGATGCCGCAGCGCGGCAAAAATTGTAAGACGCTACGGCTTTGAAATCCTGATAAAATTACGAAGGATTTGGCCCGGGCGCATGCATGTTAGCGGCATAATATATCCGTGAAAATGAAAAGGGCCACCTGGCGGCGGCTCGATTCGCCGGATCACGCCCGATTTCTCGTCCACATCTAATTTTGAGAATGGATGATGAACTATTTACGTCCATCAGACTTGATAAGCTTGCGGGTTTGATCAAAATCGTCTTGAGGCGCTTTGCCGCGGCGTCTCAACGAGGGAGGCGTTAATGACTGCAGCAAATTATGGACCATCGTCCACGACACTTGAACGCGACGCAAGACAGATCCACTCTGGCGAAAAGGTTTCGCCTGGCAGTATCGCCCTTGGCGTCATCATCGGTCGAATGTCGGAATTCTTCGACTTCTTCGTCTATGGCCTGGCTTCGGTTCTGGTCTTCCCGCAACTGATTTTTCCCTTCGCACCGGATCGCCTGACGGCGACGCTCTATTCCTTTGCGATCTTTTCGCTGGCCTTCCTGGCGCGTCCAGTCGGCTCGGTCGTCTTCATGACGATCGACCGTTTCTATGGCCGCGGCACGAAGCTGACGATTGCGCTTTTCCTGCTCGGCGGTTCTACGGCGTCGATCGCCTTCCTGCCCGGCTATAACGAGATCGGCTACTGGGCGATCGCGCTTCTGGCCCTGTTCCGCCTCGGCCAGGGCTTTGCGCTCGGCGGCGCCTGGGACGGCCTGGCATCGCTGCTGGCGTTGAATGCGCCGCAGAACAAGCGCGGCTGGTACGCGATGATCCCGCAGCTCGGTGCGCCGATCGGCTTCGCGCTGGCGAGCATTATCTTCGGCTTCTTCATCGCCAATCTCTCCAACGAGGATTTCCTCTCCTGGGGCTGGCGCTACCCGTTCTTCGTCGCCTTCGCGATCAACGTCGTGGCGCTCTTTGCCCGCCTGCGCCTGGTCATGACCCAGGAGTTCGGCACGCTGCTGGAACAGCATGAGCTCGAGGCCGCGCCGATCGGCAAGGTTCTGAAGGTTCATGGCCGCGACATCCTGATCGGTGCCTTCGTGCCGCTGGCGAGCTTCGCGATGTTCCATCTGGTCACCATCTTCCCGCTCGGCTGGATGAGCCTTTATGGAACGCAGCCGCTCGACACGTTCATGGTGGTGCAGATCATCGGCGCACTCGTCGGCATCGTCGCGATCATTGCCTCCGGCCTGATCGCCGACCGCATCGGCCGCCGCGCCCAGCTTGCCGTCTGTGCGGTGCTGATCGCGATCTTCTCCTTCGTCGGGCCGATGCTGATTGCATCCGGCGATGCCGGACAGGATGCCTTCGTCATCATCGGCTTCGGAGTGCTCGGCCTGTCCTTCGGTCAGGCGACCGGCTCGATCTCCTCGCGCTTCGGCCGCGGCTACCGTTATACCGGTGCCGCCTTTACCTCCGACCTCGCATGGCTCGTCGGCGCCGGCTTTGCGCCGCTGGTGGCGCTGAGCCTCTCCAGCAGCTTCGGCCTGACCTTCGTCGGCTACTACCTGCTCTCGGGCGCGATCTGCACGCTTGCAGCGCTGGCTTTCAGCAAGGCGCTGGAACAACGCGAGTAGCGCCTGATATCCTGATCAAACAGAAGAGCCCGGTTTCGTACCGGGCTTTTTATTAAATGGCGCATTGCAAATTATAATTGATTGCATATCCTTCCAGACCAAGGAGATGCTCTGATGACCCACTCGATGATCGACCATGCGACTCTCTCGCGCCTCGCGGAAGCCGGCGCCATCGACAAAACCCTTGTCGTCGGCCAGCTCGGTGGCTGGTCTATCGTCGTGCGCTACGGAAAGAGCGAGAATTCGCTTGCCGCCCAGCGCAGCCGCCAGGTCAGGCTTTTCAAGCGCATGGAGACGCTTGTCTCCTATCTCAAGGATGTCGGCATCTCGCAATTCGATGTGGATGCTGCGGAGTACGCCGCGGAGTCCAGCAAGCGTCCCGATCGAGCCGAAGCGCTGAAGCGCGCGCATGAGGCGGCCGAACACGACCGGTGGTTCCGCGAGCAAGTTGAGATCGGCCTTCGCGAGGCGGATGATCCGAATACCGTCTGGATCAGTAACGAAGATGCCAACAAGGAAATGGATGCGTTTCTGGCTAGCCTGATGTCTCGCGTACAGGAAGACGGTAAGTGATCGTCAACTGGTTGCCTCGCGCGCTGAATGATCGCCGGCGCCAGATATCCTACGTTTTTCAGCAGAACCCGCAGGCCGCCATCCGGCTGGAGACGCTTGTACGAAGCCAGGCGGATATCCTTAGCGCACACCCGCGTGTGGGCCGCAGCGGACGCAAGGACGGAACCCGGGAACTGGTGGTTCCCGGCAGTCCATATCTTACCATCTATCGCATCGATGAGAACGCGCAGGAAATCCAGATCCTGCGCCTGCTTCACGGCGCCCAGCAATGGCCGCCGGATTAATGCTGATCAGTTAACCGGTTCCGGTGGCTGCTTGGCGCGCGCCGCGGTCAGTTCGGCAGTCGTGTGGTTCAGGCGGTCGGCCAGCACGCGCATGATTTCGACGGCCATTTCTGGGAAGTCGCTGAGCAGCTTCAGGAAGTGCTCTTTGCTGATGCGCAGGACTTCGAGCCCCGAGGTGGCGCGCACGGTTGCCGTTCGCGAGACGTCGCAGAGAATGGCGATCTCGCCGACGATCGAGTTGAGTTCGACATCGGCGACCTTGATATCGCCAGCGGGAGAATGGACGAGAATGTCGGCCGTTCCCGAGAGGATCACGTAGGCTGCATCGCCCGGATCGCCCTGATGGAAAAGGTTCTGACCGGCCTTGTAGGTCATCCGGTCGGAGGTGAATGCCAAAAGCTTGAGTTTTGCCGGCGCGATCCTGGAAAAGATCGGCACCCGCCGCAGCATTTCGACTTCATCTCTCAACAGCATGAGTGTTTTACCCCCTGGCGCCTCCTCTCGTATAAGGAGAAAGCGTTTTCTAAAACTCTACCAGGCATTCCCTCGCAAGAATGCCGTCTCAGCCGCCCCAGTAGATTATTACGATAACAGTTCCTTGAACATAGTGTTTTTCTCCGAAAGTTCCGGATAGCCACCGGCTTGCGCCAGGCCACCGCGTTCGAAAAGCAGGATCCTGTCGAAGACCTCCGCAAGGCGTGCGTTCGACAGAACCCAGATGATTGCCGGGCGCTTGCCTTCTTCATGAAGGCCGGTCACCACGTTTCGGGTGATCTGGTCCTGGACGCGCTGGTCCAACGCCAGAAGCGGCCGGTTGAGGATGAAATAGTCGGAACGGCGCAGCAGCGCGCGCGCCAGGTTGATCTTCTGGCGCTGAACCATCGTCAGGCGCTTGCCGCCAGAGCCGACATCGAATTCCATACCGATTGACAGCACGTCGTCGAACAGATCGAGCTTGTCGAAGAGCTCGCCCATGATCGAGCGGATATGCTCCGATGCATCGGCCTGCTGATAGGCGATGCGGCCGAAAAGCACGTTGTCCATCAGGCTGGCAGACGCGGTGAAACGTTCCGGATCGTAGCGCTCGATAAGTGCCGAGAGATCACTGGGAATATGTTCGTGGAACTGTTTGCGCGCCGAGACGATCTTTTCCATCAGCTCGTCGGTCAGCAGACCGAAGCGGTGGCGGGGCTCGATATAGGCGAAGCTCAGGCGGATGATACTTGAGCGTTCCTCGGCCGTCGCATCCTCGAACTTCCGGCTCTGCAGCTTTTGCAGCAGCGCCTGGTAGGCAGGGATGTCGTCCGCGGTCATGAAGGTCAGTTGCTGGAAGAACGGGTGATCCGGCGGCAGGTCATGGAACAGTTCCACGGCGTTTTCGGCGATCTCCAGGCCCATCGCGTAGAGATCGTTGCTGAGGCCGGTGTCGCGGAACAGTTGCTGGAAATAGGGGTGGGCGGCGAGGCGGCGGTTGGTCATCTGCGGCCGCTTCATCGTGCCGAAAAGCAGGTTCTCGCCAACCGTCGCCTGAGCGTTGTAGGCGTCGAAATCGAAGGGAACGACGATAGTGTCGAGCTTCTCTTCCTCCAGCCTCTCGCGCAAGGAGGCGCGTAGATCGACAATGCGCTCGGCAAGTGCCACATGAACGCTGGTATCGACCGAAGACCGCAGTGCCAGATCGAGAATGTCCTGCGAAATCAGCACAGCGTCGAGCACCGGGCGGATCGCTTTCAGCAGATCGTCGGGGCCTGTCGCACCGGCGGCGTTATAATCCACCCAGTCGCTGTTGAGGTCGAAAATCGGGTTTCCGGCGCGCAGCGCCTCCGCGTTTCGCCATTTGAATTCGAGAGCGTCCTGACCCTGGTAGCCCGGATCCGTCAGCGGCGCGTGCTTAAGGCCGTAGAGGATGTTGTCTTTCAGCGTACCGTGGAAAAAGTAGGTATCTGACGATACGTAAGAAATCCGTCTGCCGGTAATATATTCCGGCAGCGCAAGCAAATCCTGGCCGTCGATGCTGATGCGCCCGCCTTCCGGCCAGACGATGCGCCCGAGCGCTTCGGCAAAGGCTTCCGCGCCGCTTCCATTCGGGCCGACGATCGCCACCGTTTCGTTCGGCTTGATCTCTACCGAGACGTGGTCGACCAGCCGCGCGCCGCTGTCGTCATTGACGGCGAGATTGGTTACGACGAGTGCCGCTGTCAACGGTCCGATCGCTTCGGCCGGAACGTCCTGGATCTTGCTGTCGATCAACGGCTCGACGTTGAACTGCTCGTAGACCTGCTGATACTTGACCTGAACGTCTTGGCGCATCTGGTCCCAGTCGATCAGTTCCTTCAGCGGTCCCGGCAGATCCTTGTAGGCGGAGATGACGGCTACCAGCTGGCCGATGTCGAGGCGGCCCTGAAGCGCCAGATATCCGCCGATGGCGTAGAACAGGAACGGGGTGACCTGGGCCAGGAAGTTGTTCAGGAATTTCACCATGAACTTCCACTGGTAGAGGTCGTAGCGGATCGAGAAGATCAGGCCGAGGCGCGCTGCGATATCGGCGCGCTCGAGGTTGGAAGTGTCGTTGCCATGGATGGTACCAATGCCATCGACGATTTCGCCGACGCGGCCCGAGAGTTCGCGTGCCGTCAGCTGCCGCTGGCGGCCGAGTTCGAGCAGGCGCTTCCTCATGCGCGGGATGACGATCGCCTGCACGCCGACGATACCGGCGGCGATCATGCCGAGCCAGAAATTCTGGATGATGATGAAGGCGAGCGCCGTCAGCGCCTGGCCGCCAAGCAGGGCAGGCGAGACGAAGGCGTCGCCGGTAAAGCCGCCCATCGGCTCCACCTCGTCCTTGATCATCGTGGCGATTTCAGCGGATTTCACCCGCTTGAAATGCGCCGGCGGAAAGCGCAGCACCCGGTCGATCAGCTGAAAGCGGATACGGCGCAGCATGCGCTCGCCCAGGCGGCCCTTGTAGGTGTTGATGTAGAATTTGAAGAGGCCGTTCAGCACCACGAGCGCCAGGAAAACCAGGCTGAGCGCCATCAGCATCTGCAGACGGTTGAGCTGCAGACCCTGGAAGAACTCGACATGCCCGATCAGCGGCAGATCGTAGGCCAGATGCATGAAGGTCTGCGTGGCGTTGGCATTGTCGAAGCCGTCACCCTGGATCGGTCCATTGACGATCTGCTTCGGCAGATCGAACGACAGGAAGTACGGGATCATCGATGCCGCAACGACCGCCAGAATCCAGAGCTGCTGGAGGCGGGTGTTCGACCAGATGTAGCGGGCGAGACTCTTTTCCATTGCTAACCGTCAACCTGAAGGGAGGGTCCGGAGACGTTTACGAAGGGGGATTCGGAAAACAGGTTCATGCCGCCGGACCGCCGGATATCGTAACGAAAACAAGGCGAAGCGGACTACCATCGAACTGCCGATTCTGCCGGAAATCCGTTTATATCACAGGACTTTCATAAAGTGCGAGCAATTCAGCCGAGCATTGAGCGAATGATCGCCGCTGTGGTTTCAGCGCCCGCAAGGTCCAGCGCGGCGGCCTGCCGGGGGGGACGCGCAAGGGCTTCGGAGACGGCACTTGCGACATGCTCAGCGGTGAGCCCGGTCTCCGGAAGAATGCTGGCCAGACCCATGGCTTTCAGCCGCTCGGCACGCACGGTCTGCTCCGTTTCGCCACCGGCAACAAAGGGGATCAGGATTGCCCGGCAATCGGTGCGCAGCAGATCGCCGACCGTATTGTAGCCGGCTTGCGAGATCGACACCTTGGCGCCCTTCAGCAGAGAGGGGAAATCCTTGCGGAACCGCACCAGCGTCACGTTTGCGGGGGCCTCGTGCTGCAGTGCTGCGAAATCCCGTTCGGGAAGGTTCGGGCCTGAAATCAGCAGCCAGCGATAGCTCGCCGGAAGCGAGCATGCGGCATCGCGGGCGGCGCGGATCAAATCCAGGCCGACAGCGCCACCGCCTGCTGATGCGATGATATCGAATCGCTCAGCCGGATCGGCCGCCGGGGGCGGGGCGACGAGGCCGGTGTATCGCACCTTGTCGGCAATATCAGCAGTCAGCGGAAAGGTGTCTTCCAGCCGCACGAAATCAGGATCGCCGTGAACGAGAACGGCATCGAAGTGATCCTTGACGAGCTTGACGGTTTCTTCGTCGCGGCCGGGTTTACGGTTCTCCTGCAGGATATCGCGGACCGAGCTGAAGAGTTTTGGCCGCGGATTGACCGAAGCGATCGCATCGAGCAGCGGCAGCAATTCGAAGCGCATTTGCCGGCGGCCGAAGGGAAAGGCTTCGATGATGACTGCATCCGGCTTGGTCTCGCGAAATGCCGAAAGCAGCATGTCGCGGCGGGAAGACAGGAACGCTTCGGTGGCCGGATTGCCGTTTGCGTCTGCAAGCCCTGAAAACCCGGCGTTGCTGGCAACGACAGGAGGAAGTGCAATCGTCTTCAGTCCCCCGGCCGGAAAGCCCGGAACAGGCAGGCCGCCGGTGACGACGGTGACGTCGAAACCATCTGTTGCCATGGCATTGGCGATGCGGCTCGCGCGGGCGATATGGCCGATGCCGAGCAGGTGCTGAACGTAGAAGAAGGCTCGCTTGCCGCTCATGGGGTCTTCTCCCACTCGGCTTCAAAAAGCTGCGTCAGCTGCGCGATGCTGGAATGGTAGTCGAAATGCGCCCGGACGCGCTGTTCGGCGGCGTCGCCGAGGCGGTGGCGCAGAGCCGGATCGCGGATTGCCCGCTCAAGCGCTGCAGCCAGCGCTATCGGGTCTTCAGGGGGCACGACAAGGCCATTTTTGTCGTCTGTCAGCAGTTCCGGCACGCCCGAGATATTGGTGGACAGGCAGGCAAGCCGTTGGCTCGACGCCTCGACCAGCACGTTCGGCAGCCCGTCACGATCGCCATTGGCGGCGATCCGGCAGGCGAGCACGAAGAGATCGGCCCGTCTGTAGTGATCGAGAACATCTTCCTGGGCGAGCGCGCCCTTCCAGACGATGCGCTCAGAAAGACCAAGAGTGCTGGCAAGTGCCTTGAGCTTCGCAAGCTCGTCGCCGCCGCCGATGTGCTCGAGGCGCCAGGCCAGATCTTTCGGCAGCAGGGCCAGCGCGTTGAGCAGGATGTCGTAACCCTTCTTCTCGACGGCGCGGCCGACGCTGAGCAGGAAGACCGGATCGCTGGTGGCCGATCCGTCACGCTTCGACCGATCGCCTGAAAAATGGCCGAAACGGGCAAGATCGAGCCCGTGATAGCTGAGATGCACCGCATCCGGACGGCTGGTCAGCGTCCGCATGTGTTCATAGCCGGTGCGTGTGCAGGTCACCGCCCAGCGGGCGCTCGAAAGCTTCTCGTTCAGCTCCCAATCCGGCGAGGTCCAGATGTCCTTGGCATGGGCGGAAACCGTCCACGGGACGCCGGTCAGAATGCTGGCATATTCCGTTACCGAGGCCGGCGTATGGATGAAATGGGCATGCAGCCACTGGCCGTTATCAGGCCATTCACGCGCGAGAACCAGCGCCTGGCCAAGCCTGCGGAAGCGATTGCGGGAAATGTCGCGCGGCAGGTCGGCGAAGAAGCGCTTCATCAGCGCTCCGAACCCCTTCCTGCTGAAGCCGGCGAAAAGGCTCTTCAGGACGCGAAGCGGTTCCTCGTGCAGATATTCCGGCAGATAGACGACGCGCGCCTTGATCTCGTCATGAACAGGATGCCGCTTCTTGTCGGTCGGGCGGCGCATGGAAATCAATGTCAGGTCGAAGCCTGCCTTTTCGAGGCCAAGCAGCTCCTGGGCAATGAAGGTTTCCGAAAGGCGTGGATAGCCTTTCAGGACGACGAGGATCTTCCGGCGCTCTGGCAATGTCGGTGTCTTCACTCTGCGCCGACGAGGGAGAGATGACGGCCGCGATTGTCGAGCCAGCGGCCGACGGTCTGCGAGATATGATCGAGGCCCTCAAGCCGCATTGTGCAGCCGCTCTGCGACGGCGGCTGGCGGTTTGGCAGCTGTTTCAGGGCTTCGGCCATGATGGCAGGATTGGCGGACTGATCCGGCAGCAGCATATCGACGAGGCCGAGTTCGCTGGCGCGCTGCGCCCGCAGCAACTGCTCCTCACGCGGCTTGACGCGCGGCACGATCAGCGCGGGCTTGTCGAAGGAGAGGATCTCGCAATAGGTATTGTAGCCGCCCATGGCGACCACGCCCGTTGCCCCCTCGATCAGCTCTTCCATGTGATTGTCGAATTCGATGACCTCGATGGACGGGATCTTTTCACCCTTCTTGACGAGCTTCGTGCGCTCTGCGGCCGGCATATAGGGGCCGAGCACCACAAGCGCCTTCAATTGAAGGGTCGAATCCTGCTCGTAAGCGTTCATCACGTCGTGGACGAGATCGGAGCCGTCGCCTCCGCCGCCCGTCGTGACGAGAATGTATTTTTCCTTAGGCGTGTTCACCGACTTCTTGCTCTTCGAAACGCTGCGCTGCAGGAAGCCGACGAAATCCATCTTGCGTCGGACATTGGCGGGAACATCGAGGCCGACCAACGGATCGTAGAAGTCCGGCGGGCCATAGACCCAGACGCTGTCGTAATACTGGTCGATCTTCTGCATGATGCCGTTGCGCTTCCATTCGGCATCGAGCAGGTGCGGCGCGTCCATGATCTCGCGAAGGCCAAGCACCAGCGTCGTACCGCGCGCTTTCAGATAGGCGAGCGTATCCTCGACTTCACCCTTCAGACCCATGGGCTCCTTGTCGACGATGAAGATGTCGGGCTGGAAGGTCTCGGCGGTATGGCGAATGCTGGATTCGCGCATCTTCAGCGTATCCTGCAGATCGATATGGCTCGCCATCGACGTATATTCGCCGTTGCGAAGCTTGATCACGCTCGGGATCTTCACGAAATCGACGCGGGCGCGGTAATCGAAGGCGCCGGCGATCGTGGCGCCCGAGATGATCAGGATGTTGAGGCCGCGATAGTCTTCGACCAGCGCATGGGCGATCGTTCTGCAGCGGCGCAGATGGCCGAGACCGAACGTGTCGTGGCTGTACATGAGGATACGTGCATCTTCAACACGTCTGGCCATGGAGAGTACCTCTGGGGCGAATGACATAGTTCACCCCCGTTTGCCGGAGGCCAAGAGACAGCGGGCCGATGATCCGCTGGACTTGCTGTTATTTGTAGGGATCTGCGGCATCGCGCAACCCGTCTCCCAGAAAGTTGAAGGCAAGAATGACAAGAACCACCGGAATTATCGGGAACAGAAGCCACGGGTAGAAAGCGATGACACTGACGCTTTTCGCTTCGGTGAGCAAGATCCCCCAGCTGGTGATCGGTGGCCGAAGGCCAAGGCCGAGGAACGACAGCGCCGTTTCGCCAAGGATCATTCCGGGGATGGAAATCGTTGCAGAAGCAATGAGATGCGACATGAAACCGGGAACCAGATGGCGGCCGATGATGCGCGGTGTGCTGGCGCCCATCAACTGTGCGGCCTGCACATAATCCTCTTCGCGAAGCGCCAGAAGCTTGGATCTGACGGCACGTGCCAGCCCGGTCCAGTCGATGATGCCGAGGATTACGGTAATGCCGAAATAGATGACGATCGGGCTCCAGGTCACCGGCATGATGGCGGCAAGCGCCATCCAGAGAGGCAAGCTCGGCAGCGATTGCAGCACCTCGATCATGCGCTGCACGATCAGATCGAAGACGCCTCCGCGATAGCCGGCGAGGCCGCCGATGACGATGCCAAGCACAAAGCTGATGGTGATGCCGATCAGGCCGATCGTCAGCGAGATTCGCGCGCCATAGAGGATGCGCGACAGCACGTCGCGGCCGAGCCGGTCGGTCCCGAGCAAATACATCTGTCCGCCTTCGGCCGGGCAGACGAGGTGCCGTCTGGATTCGAACAGACCCCAGAAACGATAGGCATCGCCGCTGCAGAAGAAGCGTATCGGCTGAATGTCGTCGGGTTTCTCGGTGTAAATGCGGCGCAGCGTATCGATATCGAGCCGCATCGAGCGGCCATAGACGAAGGGACCGATGAATTCGCCCTTGTCGAAGAAATGCACCCGCTGCGGCGGCGAATGGATGTAGTCGACATTGCGGCTATGCAGGCCGTAAGGCGCCAGGAACTCGACGATCAGGATCGCGAAATAGACCAGTGCGAGAAAGATGCCGGAAATCAGCGCCAGGCGGTGCTGCTTGAACTTCCACCACATCAGCTGCTTCTGCGACGCGAGATGAATGCGCGACTGCGCAGAGGTCATCGTCTCCTGCGCTTGCGGATCGAACGGGGTGGTCGAGACAAAGTGCTCCAGGGGGGCGCCTGGTGGCGGCAAGGGCGACATTATTTGGTGCTCCTGCCTTGCAAGCGGATGCGGGGATCAAGGAAGCCGAGAGCGATATCCGAGATCAGCACGCCGATAACGTTCAGGAAGGCGAGGAACATCAGGAACGAACCGGCAAGGTACATGTCCTGGCTCTGCAGCGCCTTGACCAGCATCGGCCCGGTCGTTTCGAGCGACAATACGATGGCAACGATTTCGGCGCCCGAAATGATCGATGGCAGGATGGAGCCGATATCGGCGACGAAGAAGTTCAGCGCCATGCGCAGCGGATATTTGATCAGCGCCCGGGTCGGATGCAGGCCCTTCGCACGCGCCGTCGTCACATATTGCTTCTGCATCTCGTCGAGCAGGTTGGCACGCAGGCGGCGGATCATGCCTGCTGTTCCAGCGGTGCCGACGATGATCACCGGGATCCAGAGATGCGCGAGGATCGACTTCGCCTTCTCCCAGCTCATCGCCTCGTTCAGATATTGCTGGTCCATGAGATGGCCGATGGAGAGGCCGAACCACACGTTGGCGAAATACATCAGGATCAGCGCCAGCATGAAATTCGGGATGGCGATGCCGAGCAGACCGAAGAAGGTCAACCCGTAATCGCCCCAGCTATATTGATGGGTGGCCGAATAGATGCCGATCGGGAACGCGATAAGCCAGGTGACGAGGATGGTGGTGAAGGAGACGAGGATCGTCAGCCACAACCGGTCGCCGACGACATCGGAAACCGGCAGCTGGTATTCGAACGAATAGCCGAAATCGCCATGCAGCATGCCGCCGACCCAGTAGAAATAGCGGACGATCTCCGGCTTGTCGAAGCCGTACTGCTTCCGGAGTTCCTCGATTTCCTGGAGGTTGGCGGCTTCGCCCTGGGCGCGCAGCTCGGCGATCTGGCTTTCGAAGAAGTCGCCCGGCGGCAGCTCGATGATGGTGAAGACCAGAGCCGAGATCACGAACAGCGTCGGCACCATGGCGGCGATACGCCAGAGGATATATCTCAGCATCTCACGCCTCCTTCAGCCAGAACGCGTCAGGCATGTAGATGCCGAGGAAGGAGGTCGGGTCGAAGCCGTAAAGCGCCCGTTCCGGAACGTTCTGCATCTTCTTCGAGATCAGGATCGGCTGCAGCGCGCCGTTGATCAGGCCGATCGAGAAGACCTGCTGGGTATAAAGCGCCAGCATCTTGTGCCAGATCTCCTCCCGTTTCTTGAAGTCGGCGGTTGCTCCCCACTGGCTCAGCAGATCGACGAGCTGCACGACCTCGGGGATATCGGGCGCGCTACCTTCCTGGCCGGCCGAGAGGTAGTACATGCCCCAGATCGGCCATTGCAACTGATCGTCTACGGTCGGTGCAAGCTGTACCGGCGCCATGTCGGCGGTCGGCACGCCGTTCTCGATGCCGAACCAGATCGCCATCATGATCGAGCCGCTCATCGCGCGGCTTCTGAAGATGTCACGCTGGGAGGTCCGCGTGTAGAGCGCGATGCCGATCGTGCGGAAGTGATCGCGCACGAGTTCCAGCACGTCGGTATCGAGCGTGCTTTCGCCGGGTGTCTCGACGGTGATCTCGGCACGCCGCCCGTCCGGCAGAAGGCGGATATCCTCTTCGTCGCGATTCGTCAGGCCGAGTTCGTCGAGCAGCTTGTTTGCCTGATCGACATCATGCTGGATGAAGGCGTCGGCATATTCCTGCTTGAAGAGCGGGCTGTCGGGCAGAACCGTATCGGCGCTCGGCGTGCCAAGCCCATAAAACGCCACCATATTGATCTCGTGGCGGTCGATCGCCAGCGACAGCGCCCGGCGGAAGCGGACGTCGCGGAACAGCTTGCGCCAGACCTCATCGGCGCAATTGAGGTTCGGCAGCAGCGCAACGCGCGAGCCGCGGGCCTGCTTCCAGAGATTGACCTTCACCGGGAAGCGCTGCTCGGCCTCTTTCAGGAAGGTATAGTCGTTGAAGTCGATGCCGGTTGCCTGCAGGTCGGATTCGCCGGCGCCCGCCTTGGCGGCGATGATCGACGAGGAGCTGACATTCAGGATGAAGCGGTCGATATAGGGAAGCTGCACGCCGTTCTCATCGACACGGTGGAAAAAGGCGTTGCGGTCGAAGATGAACTGATCGGCCGGCGGCTTGGTCATGACCTTCCAGGGGTCGAGAGTCGGCAGATCCGGGTTCTCGGGACGCGAGGCGCGCGACATCTTGATGTGCAGGTCGGCCCACTTCTTGACCCGGTTTTCCTTCATCAGCGCCGAAAGGCGGAAATCGTCCTGATACTTCTTGTGAAACTGTTTCAGGTAGTGTGCCGGCCCGAAGATGACGAGCGGCAGCGGACCGGCGAGTGCCGGCAGGAAGCTTGGGTTCGGCTTTTCCCAGGTATAGCGGACGATGAGGTCGTCGAGCACCTCGAACTTCGGCAGGTCGCCGTGCGGACGCAGCTCCAACGCACCGCCGCCTGGGGTCGCTTCCTTGTTGAGGATAACATCCTCCCACCAGTAGCGGAAGTCATCGACCGTAAACGGCTTGCCATCCGACCACTTGTGATCTTCGCGAAGGTGGAAGGTGAAGATGCGGTCGTCTTCTGTCGTGTAACCGCCGAGAATGTCCGGCTGGAACTGCAGGTGCTTGTCGTAACCGATCAGCCTCGAATAGCCATAGACGGTCATGTAGCGGACGTCGCGCGGGCCGCCGATGATGGTCTTGACCTGGCCGCCATAGGTGCCGGGCGCCAGGCCCGCTTCCTTCATGTTGATGATGCGCGGATGCTTCGGCAGCCGCTGCGCCATCGGCGGAATGGCGTCGGCGCGCAGCTGGTCGCGCAGGAATTCCGGCTCGATATCGCGATCGTCGGAGGCGGCGCGGACAAGGGTAGGCGCAACCGTTGCGCCGATCATGCCGCCGAGGAAGGTGCGACGCGTTACCATGCGCGTAGCTCCTTGACGTCGGCACCTTTTCGGGCGCGCACGAAATGGCCTTCGCCGAGATCGGCATAGGCAAGCTCGGAAGCGTCGTCATGTTCGGCGGTAAAGGTCAGGCCCCAGTTCTGCTTGTCGGCAGCACCATTCTTGCGCAGCGCTTCGAAATCGAGTGGCCGGTCGAGATCGGGGAAGGGGACGGCTGCCAGCAGCGACTTGGTATAGGGGTGAACCGGATCGCGCAGGATGATTTCGCGCGGTGCGATTTCGACGATGCGGCCCTTGCACATGACGGCGATGCGGTCGGCCATGTAGTCGACGACGGCAAGATTGTGCGAGATGAACAGATAGGTCAGGCCAAGTTCCTTCTGCAGGTCCTTCAAGAGATTGAGGATCTGCGCCTGAACCGAGACGTCGAGCGCCGAAACCGGCTCGTCGAGGATGATGAGTTTGGGGCCGAGAGCAAGCGCGCGAGCGATACCGATGCGCTGGCGCTGGCCTCCGGAAAAGCTGTGCGGATAGCGGCTGAGGTAGCGGCGGTCGAGGCCGATGGCGCCCATCAGCGCTTCGACCTTGCGCTTGCGCTCCTCGCTGTCGCCGCGGTCGTGAATCTCGAGCGGCTCGCTGAGAATATTTCGCACCGTCATGCGCGGCGAGAGTGATGAGACCGGATCCTGAAACACCATCTGGATCTTGGTGCGCAGCTCCTGCAGCTCGTCGCCCTTGACGGTCAGAACGTCGATGACTTCCTTGCCGTCGTTGAAAACCACCGAACCGCTATCCGGTGTGATCGCCCGCATCAGGATCTTGCTGACCGTGGTCTTGCCGCAGCCGGATTCGCCGACGAGACCCAGGCACTCGCCGCGCCTGATGTCGAAGCTGACGTCATCGACGGCGCGCAGCACGGATTTTTCGCCCTGGCCGAAAAGGCCGCGCTTGCGGATCGCATAGGTTTTCGAGAGATTGTTGACCGACAGCAGCACCTTCGGCGCGTCGTGATCGACGGACGACTTCTTCTTGCCGATCAGCGATTCGAGATTGACCGGCACGTCGCGTAGCGCCTTCAGCCGTTCGCCGGGCTTCATGTCGAAATGCGGGACCGCGGCCATCAGGCCCTTCAGATAGGGATGCTGCGGGTTGCGGAAGATTTCCTTGACCGGACCGGCTTCCATGATCTCGCCGTGATAGATGACGACCACTTCGTCGGCCATGTTAGCGACAACGCCGAGATCGTGCGTGATCAAGAGCATCGCCATGCCGAGCTTGTGCTGCAGGTCGCGCAGGAGTTCCAAGATCTGCGCCTGGATCGTCACGTCGAGCGCCGTCGTCGGTTCGTCGGCGATCAGCAGCGCCGGCCGGCAGATCAGCGCCATCGCGATCATCGCGCGCTGGCGCATGCCGCCAGACAGCTCGAACGGGTACATGTCGTAGGTGCGCTTCGGATTGGCGAAGCCGACGAGGGCAAGCATCTCCTCGGTCTTCTCGCGCGCTTCCTTCTTGTCGGCGTCGGTGTGGATCAGTAGCGACTCGCTGATCTGGTTCCCAACCGTATGAAGCGGCGAAAGCGAGGTCATCGGCTCCTGAAAGATCGTCGCCATGCGCTTGCCGCGCAGATCGCGCATCTGTTCGCTGTCGCGGCCATATTGCAGAATATCGGTGGTCTTGCCGTCGAGGGGATCGGTGAACAGGATCTTGCCCG
Organism: Hyphomicrobiales bacterium; assembly: GCA_900465675.1. Classification (GTDB taxonomy): domain Bacteria; phylum Pseudomonadota; class Alphaproteobacteria; order Rhizobiales; family Rhizobiaceae; genus Rhizobium. Next base: position 724,503 of record UBJR01000005.1, read on the forward strand.
TCGCCTTGGCCGGCGTCGGCAGAATGCCCATGATCGATTGACTGATGACGGATTTTCCGGAGCCGGATTCACCGACAAGTGCGGTGACCTTACCCGGTAGGATACGTAGCCCGGCGTCTTTTACGACACGCAGCTTGTCCCCGAAAACCGAGAATGAGACGTCGAGATTCTCGATACGCAACAAGTCGGACGCGGACGCCATACCAATGATATTCCCCAGTCTTATTCTGTTCCCGTTAAGGCACACTAGCCTACCGTAAGCGGGGTGTCCAGTTTATGACAGCTCTGGAGAATTTGGCGCTTTAGCGCTGATATTCAAGCAAAAATCGGCCTCTTTGAAGGCCACTTACTGAACGAACCTTTCAACCATCGGACGCTTCTCCTGCTTCTTCGCGTCACGATGCAGCAGGATCACCTGTTCGGCTTCGGACAGCCCATTCTGGGCGACGTCCTGGAAGGTTCCGCCATCGGCGAGCGGCGGCGGCGTGATGCGCGGCTGCAGCACGGTGACCTTCTGGCGGATGCCGCGCAGCTTTTCCTCGCCGAGCGTCGTCCATTCGCCGCCGCAATAGCCGGCGAACGCCTGGCTGGCGACAACCTCACGATTATACTTCTTGGTCAGCGACTGCAGGCGCTGGACTTCGTTGACGGCCGAACCGAAGGCCGAGAACGTTAGCCGGTCCTTCAGCCCGACATTGCCGAACATGACGTTGCCGATATGCAGGCCGATGCCGTAGCGCACCGGGCTCATGCTTTTTCCGGCGCGCTCATTGTTGAGCTCGGCAACACGCGACTGTGCCTGATGGACGGCCGATAGTGCTGCTTGTGCCGCAATCTTTGAAGGATCCTTGTGGCGGCCGCATGGATAGACGGCGAGAAAGCCGTCGCCGAGGAAGCTCAGGATCTCGCCGCCATTGCGGTTGAAGGGTGCGGCAATCGCGTCGAAGAACTCATTCAGCGTATCGATATAGGCCTGGCGGCCCTCCTTTTCGGCGAACATCGTCGACTGGCGCATGTCGCCCATGACGAGCGCGGCACGGATCGTCTCGCCGTCGCCGCGGCGGATCTGGCCGTTCAGCACCCGCTTGCCGGCATCGCCGCCGAGATAGGTGGTCAGCATATTGTTGGCGAGCTTGCCGAGCACCGCCATCTTGGCGGCGACGGCCAGATGGTTCTGCATGCGCAGCAGCGCTTCGATCATGTCGTCGGAAAAGCCGGAATGCGCGTCCGTCGACCACGAGCCCATCATGCCCTGTACGGAGCCATCGCCGAACGGCTGCACGAAGGCGAGATAGTCGGTGATCTTCTCCTTGCGGAGATCGTCGAAGATCGGGAATTCGGCCGGTCCTTCCTGGCTCATCCGGCGGCGAATGTGCTGCAGGTTGTTGTCGAGCAGGTAGTAATAGGGGCTTTGGAGGAAACGATCCGGCTTGGCGCCGGCCGAATGCCGGTAACCCTCGATGGTGACGCCACTCGAGCGCCGCCAGGTGAAGCTCAGCGCATCATAAAGCGGATGCAGCATTGAAAAGGTCAGGTGAACGCGGGCGATCGGCAGACCGGCAGCGGCGATGCGCTCGCAAAAACCACGAACGATATTCTCCAGATCATCGCCGGCCAGCGAAGAATTGGTCAGCCATTCGGCGACGCGGTCCAGAAGAATGGAGGACACGCTGGATTCGATGGTGCTCATTTTTGGTATTATCCTCATCAAGCACGTCCGTTCCTGAAAGCGACGAAAAACCTGCCTGCAGCGCGGTCACGCGCAGGGCGGGGGGCAAGATGGACGAGCGGTATTATTGTGTCAACGATCTGCCGAAGACCCGGCAAACCTACCTGTCAGAGCCCGAAAAGAGCGAGGACGGGTGTCCTTTCTGGTGGTTCATTATCCTAATCAGATAGGCATTTGATCGATCCGAAACAATGCTATCCGGATAATTTTCTGCCTCCGGTTTCGATGTCTGCGGCCAGCGAGTCTTTTCGGCCACAGTGCAAAAGAGGTGCGATGCGATTACGGCTTGTATCGGGCAGCGCCGATCACGACCGCTTCACCATCCTGTCAGGCAGAAGGCGGGTTTAAATCATTGCGATCTTGCATTATCTCACCCATGACTTTCCTCGTCAGAAGAGACCCCGTCTTGGCCACCTCGCAGACATCAGCCGCCCTTTCCGCAAAGATCAGCGATCGCACCGCCCGCGCCGGCATCATCGGCCTTGGCTATGTCGGCCTGCCGCTGGCCATGGCGATCGCCCGCAGCGGCTTTCCGGTCACCGGTTTCGACATCGATCCGAAGAAGATCGTCGCGCTTGATGCGCGAAAATCCTACATCGATGCGGTGACCGATGTGGCGCTCGCCATTGAGATCGACGCAGACCGCTTTTCGGCAACGACCGATTTTGCCGGGCTGAAAGCTTGCGATGTCATCGTCATCTGCGTGCCGACGCCGCTGACCAAGCACCGGGATCCGGATCTTTCCTATGTCGAGGCGACGTCGCGCGCCATTGCGGAACACCTTCGGCCGGGCCAGCTGGTCGTGCTGGAATCGACCACTTATCCGGGGACAACCGATGACGTCGTCAAGGTAATCCTCGAAAAGACCGGTCTGAGGTCGGGCGCCGATTTCTTCATCGGCTTTTCTCCGGAGCGCGAAGACCCCGGCAACCAGCATTACAACACGGCGACCATTCCCAAAGTCGTCGCGGGTGACGGGCCGGATGCGCTGGAGCTGATGACGAGCTTCTACGGGGCGGCCGTCTCGACAGTCGTCCCTGTCTCGTCGAATGCGACCGCTGAAGCTGTCAAGCTAACGGAGAACATCTTCCGCTCGGTCAATATAGCGCTCGTCAATGAACTGAAGACCGTTTACGCCGCCATGGGTATCGACGTCTGGGAAGTGATCGACGCCGCCAAGACCAAGCCGTTCGGCTATATGCCGTTCTATCCCGGTCCCGGTCTCGGCGGGCACTGTATCCCGATCGATCCCTTTTACCTGACCTGGAAGTCGCGCGAATACGAGCTTCCCACACGCTTTATCGAGCTGGCCGGTGAGATCAATTCCGCAATGCCGCGCTATGTCGTCGGAAAGCTTGCCGAGGCACTCGATATCCGCGCCGGCAAGGCGCTGAGCCGCAGCAAGGTGCTGGTGATCGGTCTTGCCTACAAGAAGAACGTCGCCGATATTCGTGAGAGCCCGTCGCTCAGGCTGATCGAGATCATTGAGGAGCGCGGCGGCAAGGCCGACTACAGCGATCCTTTCGTGGCCGAAATCCCGCCGACGCGCGAATACCAGGCGCTGAAGGGCCGGAAGTCCGTTGAGATCAGCACCGAGACGCTTGCGGACTATGATGTAGTTCTTATCGCCACCGATCATGACGCGGTTGACTACGGCGTGCTGGCTAAGAGCGCGCCTCTGATCGTCGATACGCGCAATGTATTCGCGCGCCTCGGCCTGGCTGGCGATCACATCATCAAGGCGTGATCGCAGGGTGCTTGGCCCGGTGCCTATTCTTTCCAGCACTGAGATCAGTCCTCTGTAGACGAAGGTCGCATTAGGCTCCAATTTGCAATTTGCGACATTAGAACCCATCTAATGTCAGGAAACACGGATCCGTTCTCCGCCATTTGCAGGCCCAGCCGCTTCCGTTTACCGAAAACAAACCATATCCAGTTGCAATCCAAGGCGAAAACCGCTTGCTTAGGAAAATCTACTTGTTCTGCCTGTAGCGGTAGGCGGATTGGTAAGGAAACGGCATGTCCGTAGCATGGTGCTCTTCGCAACCAGATCAGTTTGTGGTTACGATCGCATCCACGGGAACGTCCGATCGACGAAAGAATGAGCAAAGAACTATTTCAGGTTAAGTTTTGGGGCGTCCGGGGCAGCATTCCGGTTTCGGGACCCGAGTTCGATCACTATGGTGGCAACACCACGTGCATCGAAATCCGTTGCGGCGCCCACCGTATGATTTTCGACGCGGGCTCCGGCCTGCGCGAAGCCGGGCTCGCGATGCTCAACGAGAGCGTCAGCGACGTCGATCTGTTTTTCAGCCACTGCCACTATGACCACATCATCGGTCTGCCCTTCTTCAAGGCTATCTATTACCCGTCGATCCACCTGAACATCTGGTCAGGACATCTGGACGGCAAGATGACCACCAAGGAGATGGTCAACCAGTTCATCAGCCCGCCCTGGTTTCCGGTGAAGACCGATATTTGCCAGGCGACGATGGATTTCCGCGATTTCCACGCCGGTGAAGTCCTGTCGCCGCGCGACGGCATCAAGATCAAGACCTACATGCTGAACCATCCGGGCGGCGCCATCGGCTACCGTATCGAATGGGGTGGCCGGTCCGTTGCGCTGATCTTTGATATCGAGCATATCCCGGGTTCTTACGATCCGGTGTCGCTGGAGATGATGAAGGACGCCGATCTGGCGATCTACGACTGCACCTATAACGAAGACGAGATGCAGCGCTTCAAGGGTTTCGGTCACTCGACATGGCAGCACGGCGTCGAGCTTGCCAAGATGGCGGGCACGAAGCAGTTCGCGCTCTTCCATCACGCGCCGTCGCGTACCGACCAGCAGCTCGGCCAGATGGAGCGTGAGGCGCAGGCCGCTTTCCCGACATCCTTTGCCGCCCGCGACAATCAGGTTATCGATATCTAGGTCTTGAGCAAGCTGGCGGCGGGCGTCCAGGCGACCGCCTTGATCCCGGCTGTCTCCCTGAACAGCGCATCGCAGAAATTCCAGGCTGCGGCGTCATGGACGAGATGGTGCGTCAGAAGACCGATCGGCTCGTCGCTGCCCTCGAAGCGGTTCTGCAGCTCGGCGACCAGTTCTGCAATCAGCTCTTCTTCCGGCCGCCCGCCGCGGGTACCATGCCAATCCATGATATCTACATGGGTATTCAGAATGCCGATCGGCTGGCCCGGCGCGGCTTGTCCATAGGTGGAGAGGCTTTCGAAGCCGAGTGCGGAAAGCTTCGGGATCAGCGCATCGTCGATCCGGTTCCACGGCGGCACCAGCATCGGCACGAAAGACGTCTCGTGAAGCTGCTTCAGATTGAGGAAGCCGTGATAGAGCTCGCCAAGCACCGCCTCGGCCAGGCGATGGCTGCCAAGCTCCTGCTTCTTCTCCTCCGCCGGGGCGTGATTTTGATGCGCCCAGCCATGAACTGCCACGGCTGCATGTTTCTCATTGGCCAGGCGCTGCGAGAGCGCCGGTCCGGTCTTCGCCGGCACCACAGCAAGCGTCACCGGCACGTCGTAGCGATTGGCAAGCCCCAGCAGTGTGTCGAGCGCGCCGGTCGGTTCGATCGCATCGTCATCGCGCCACCAGAACGCCGCGGTGCGGCCCGCGGCAGTCCACCGCGCCAACTCGCCGCGAAGGGGTTCCCAGGCCGTATTGCCGCTCATCGCTTCACTCCTGCATAGGTCTTCAAGATATCGTCGAGGGCCGCTGCCGCGGTTGCGATCGACCGCTCTTCGAGAACGAACCGGCGCGCTTCGGCGCCCATCTTACGCCGTTTCTCCGGGCGCTCCAGCAGCTCACGGATCGCGACTGCATAGGCCGCCACGTCGCCTTCAGATGTCAATACGCCGGTGGAGCCGTTGCCGATCACTGCGGGGACACCCGCGGTCTCCTGGGCGACGGCGGGAAGTCCGGCGGCCTGCGCCTCCAGATAGGCCAGGCCATAGGCCTCACCGCAACCCGGCCAGACATATATCGCAGACTGCTTCAGCAGCGCAGCGATCTCCACCGGGCTGCGCTCACCGCACCACTCGATGCGTCCGGGCTCGAAACCGACAAACAGCGCTTCGACAGCATTCCTTTCAGGACCGTCACCGGCGATCGCCAGCGTCCAGGCCGTATCGCGGATCTGATGCAAAGCGGCCGCGAGCATCGCATAGCTTTGCATCTTGTCGCCCGGGCGCATCATCGCGACCGCGATCAACCGCGTTGGATCGGCAACCGTGCCGGGCTCCGCATAGAGCGCCGGATCGATGAATGGCTGGATCGAGGCCATGCGTGCCTCGGGAATCGCCCGCTCGACACCGGCGCGGTCCCGCGCCGTCATCGCGATGTTAACCGCCGCCTGCCGGATAGCGCTGGCGACCAGCGCCTGTGCCGGCTGCCAGGGGCCTTGATCACGCTTCGGCGAATAGGATGCCTCGACGGTCACATAGGGAATGTCGAGTTCACCGCAAAGGACGGGACCGAACGGATCCGGCGATTTGTAATAGGGGTGGTAGCAAAACCAGAAGTCCGGCTTAGCGCCGGCAGCAAACTCTGCCCGCAGCCGCTGCAATTCGCTCTGGCGGCCCTCTTCCAGGAGCGCTGCGGCCTCCGGTGTTGCGGCGAAATTCCGGAAGCTGGAGACGAGTTCGACCTCATGGCCTGCCAGATCGAGCGCGCGCATCAGAAGCCTGCCCATCAGCCGGTCGCCGGAGGGGACGGGATGGCCGGGAGACTTCAAAGGCGCGTAAAAGGCAATCTTCATCAGCGAGCGCCCGCCGAGACAGAGCGTTTCCAATTCCCGATCCAGCCTGCGGCGAAATTCTGCGCTATGGTCCGCTTCCTTAAGAGTTGCTGATAAACATATAGAATGTGATCGCAGTTGAAGAAGGCGGCATTCCGCTTCTCTTCGAACATCTCTATTGCATAAGAGATTCGATCTTCAAGAACGGGAATGAATGGCCGCCGTCGCAGACACAAGCATTTTCACCGAGCGGAACATCCGGCGTGCCCGGCTGGGCGCCGGGCTGATCATGTTCCTGTTCGTGACGCTGCATCTGTCGAACCATGCGCTCGGCCTGATTTCGGTCGGAGCCGCCGAAGATGGCCGCCGGCTGTTCATGATGCTGTGGCGTAACCCGGTCGGGACGGTTGCTCTTTATGGCGCCATCCTCACCCACATGACGCTGGCGCTGCGCTCGCTTTATATCCGGCGCAGCCTCGTCATGCCAAAGGGTGAGCTGGCGCAGATCGCCCTCGGCCTGGCCATACCACTGATCATCATGGACCATGTGATCGGCACGCGCATCGTCCACGAGCTGTTTCACTACTCCGACAACTACGAAACGATCGTCAGTCTGTTGTGGATCAATTCGCCAAGTTCGGGTGTGCGCCAGGCACTTGCGGTCGTCGTCGTCTGGACCCACGGATGCATCGGCCTGCATTTCTGGCTGCGCTATCGCCCGTGGTATCAGGCTTTTTCGCCGCTGCTTCTGGCTTTGGCAATCCTGCTTCCGGTGCTCGCCCTTCTCGGCTTTGCCGAAATGGGCCGGACGATCGCCGAGCCTGCCTATGAGGGTCTCGTCGATACCGGCCACTATCTGCAGAACCTGAACCGCCGCTACTATTCCGACCCGGAAGCGCAAAGGCAGATCGCCTTGATCCGCGCCGGTCTCTACAGCAGCTTTTCGCTGGCGCTGCTCTCGGTCGTCCTCGCCCGCAGCCTGCGCAAATGGAAGGAAGCCACCGATCAGATCGCCGTCCACTACCCGGCTGGTGAGACCATCCATGTGCCGCGCGGCTTCACCGTGCTGGAGGCGAGCCGTCTTGGCGGCTTGCCGCATTATTCTGTCTGCGGCGGCAAAGGGCAGTGTTCCACCTGCCGCGTGCAGATCCTCAGCGACTATGAGAGCCTGCCGCCACCCGACAAAATGGAACAGACGACGCTCCGGCGGATCAATGCCGCCCCGGATGTCCGGCTTGCCTGCCAGCTGCGGCCGAACCATGACCTGACCGTCGTGCCGCTGCTGATCCCGGCAACGGAGGCGACTCTACCTGCCAACACGCAGGAAACGAGCCCCGGCCGCGAGCGGGATATCGCGGTACTCTTCTGCGACATGCGCAATTTCACGGCGCTGACGGAGCCCCGTCTTCCCTTCGATATCGTCTTCCTGCTGAACCGCTATTTCGCGCTGGTCGGCAAGGCTGTCGAGCAGGCCGGCGGCCGCGTCGACAAGTTCATCGGGGACGGCGCCATGGCGCTGTTCGGCATCAACACCTCGCCGGAAGAGGGCTGCAGGCAGGCGCTGAAGGCGGCCGCGACCATCGCCGAAGAGATCGAGAAGCTCGGTCATGAACTGGCCGAGGAGCTGTCGATCCCGTTGCAGATCGCTATCGGCATCCACACCGGTCCGGCAGTCGTCGGCACGATGGGATACGGCCGCGTCCGCAGCCTGACCGCCGTCGGCGATACCGTCAACGTCGCCAGCCGCCTCGAGCATGCCGCCAAGGAATTCGACGCGGCGATCGTCATTTCCGAACCAGTCGCCGAGCGCGCCGGCGCCGACATGACCGGCATCGAAAGCCACGAGATCAACGTCCGCGGCCGGGCGCTGCCGCTGAAGGTCTTCGTGATTCCCAAGGACAAGGCGGCGCTGCCGCTGCAAGGAAAAGCCTGATGGCCGCCAATGCGCTGCTGACGCAAAAATACTGGATCAAGCGGCTTCGCAAGATGCGCAATGCCACTGCTGCCCGCTTCTTCGATACCCGCCTTGGCCGCCGTCTGCTGATCGAAAGCATCGGGCCGCGGGTACTGACGATGACCGTCGATGCCGGCGACCACCGCATGACCTTTTCGCCATCCGACTATATCGGCCGCAAGGTCTTCCGGAAGGGGCATTTCGAGCGTGATCATGTCGACCGGTTGCTGGCCGTGCTCCGGGAGCGCGGCCTGTCGCGCAAAGACAGCGTGCTGCTGGAACTCGGCGGCAATATCGGCACCCAGACCGTCTATTTCGCGCTGAGCGGCGCCTATTCCCGCATTGTCAGCGTCGAGCCGGATCCGCGCAACTTTCCCCTGCTGCAGACGAATATCCGCCAGAACCGGCTGGACGGGATCGTCACACCGGTCAATTGTGCCGCAGGAGAGATGGCAGGCGAGATCGACTTCTTCATGAACGCCGCCAATCATGGCAAGAGCAGCGCGATTAGACAGAGCCCGTCCGATATCAAGATCAGCGTTCCCGTCCGCCCGGTCGCGGCAATCCTTGGCGATCTCGGCCTCGAACAGAGCGCCGTCGGTCTGGTCTGGATGGATATCGAGGGATACGAGCCCGTCGCCTGCCGCTCGATGACCGAGCTGATGAAGCGGCGCGTGCCTCTATACATGGAGTTCACGCCGCTCTTTTACGGCCCGGATCAGACCCGCGATTTCATCTCCACCCTGGCTTCCTTCTACGAGAACTGCCTCGTGTTTTTCGAGGAGGGCGAGCAGCAGATGAAAGTGCGCGAGCTGCCCGGCGGTATCGACCAGTACGACGTGCTGTTTCTACCCTAATGCGCCATACCCAGCGCCAGCGAGTGGTGGCAATGGACGCCGGCAAGCACGCCGGAGGCTGAGGCCAGTGTGGCGTTGTGCATCGGGTTCGTCGCGTCGCCTGCGGCGTAGACGCCTTTCACTGTGGTTTCCTTGCGCTCATCGAGACGAATGACAGGGCCAAGCGGCGCATCGCCAAATTCGCAGCCGAGCTGTTCGGCAAGCGGGGTGGCCATCGATACTTTGGGCGCGACGAAGATCGCCGAGAGCGGTACGACACGGCCATCCTGAAGCCTGACAGCCTCGAGATCTGGCGCGGTGCCGAGGAATTCGACGATCGGGCTGCTTTCGACGCGAACCTGACGGGCCGCCAGTTGCGCCAGCTGCTCCTGATCAGGCTCGACGAGGCCCTGCGAGAAATAGGTGGCCGGACCCCAATCCGGGATCAGCAGCGCCGCGTGAATCGAGAAGGGATGACTGCCGAGCACGCCGAGCGCACGATCGCGCACCTCGTATCCGTGGCAATAGGGGCAATGAAGCGCCGAGCGGCCCCAGCGTGCGGCAAGCCCCGGAATATCCGGCAGCGTATCCCTGACGCCTGTCGCCAGCAGCAACCGGTCGGCGCTGAACTGCCGTCCATCCGCCAGCACCACATTGAATTTGCCACCGGTCTTTTCGGCGGTGATCGCTTCCCCTTCGGCGAAGCTCACCGTCGGATAGGCCGAAAGCTGGCGCTTGCCCTCCAGCATGATCGCGGCCGGGGTCATGCCGTCCTGGCCGAGAAACCCGTGCGATGCCTCGGCGAAGCGATTGCGCGGACGCCCGGCATCGATCAGCAGGATGCTGCGGCGGGCGCGGGCGAGCTGCATGGCGGCGGAGAGCCCGGCAAAATTGCCGCCGATGACGATTGCTTCATAATGCATGATGTCGCTCCTTCTTGCATTTCACGCATCTACATAAGTTACGTGAAATGATGTCGTCAAGTCCTACGTCACTTGTGTTGTTACGAATGGCATGGGATAGTGCGGAGTAGACGCATACGAGGATGATGATGAGAAGTGACAGCCGCCTGTCCCGCATGCTGCATGTGCTGCTCCACATGGATCGGTATCAGAAACCGGTGACATCCGAGATGATCGCCGGGATGCTGAGCACCAATCCCGTTGTCGTCCGCCGCACCATGGCGGGGCTCAGGGATCAGGGATATGTGCGCTCGGAGAAGGGTCATCATGGTGGCTGGACGCTGGTCAAGCCACTGTCCGAGATCGCCCTGCTCGATGTCTATCAGGCGATCGGCGAGCCGGAGCTGTTCGCCATCGGTCCGGCATCCGATCATCCGGAATGCCTGGTCGAACAGGCGGTCAACAATGCCGTCGGCGACACCTTGCGGGAGGCCGAGGCGCTGATCCTCGCCCGGCTGAAAGCGGTGACGCTCGGCGATCTCGCCGGCGAATTCGAGCGCCGCTACGCGAAGCTCGGCGCGTCCGGCCCAATGCCGGAGATCTGTAGCGACTGAAAGCTATGTGCGGCGGTAGAGGAAATAACGCCCGGATTTGATGCCGTCAGGCAGCGGCAGGGGATCGAGTTCAGGCCGGTCGAGCGGCAGGCCGGAGACGGCAATGCCGCCGGAGCGCAGAACCCCGGCCATCAGCTGCGGCAGCCAGGTCAGGGTCACGGCATCGATATCGTCGTGACCGGTGCCGATATCGGCATGCGCAAGCGCCGCGTTGACGCCGAGAAAACGCTGCCCCGTCTCGCGGATATCGCCGGTCACCATATCTTCGGCGGGCGGCGTCGAGGCGGAATAGGAGCGGACCTCGCGGTCGAAGGCGATGATGCGGCGGCCGGCGAAAATCTCGCGTAGATGGTCGTAGGTCCGTCCGTTGCCGAGGCCGAATTCGATGACCGGGCCCTCAAGCGGCCCGACCAGACCGACGATCGAATTCAAGATATCGCGCTGAGCCGTCAGGCGGCGGATGAAGCTGTCGAGGCGGCTCATCTATGTCCTTGTCCGTCATTCATTTATCTTGCGGTGCTATCACACGAAACTGTGCGAAGTCGATTGCCGTAACTCCTGAAATGGCGTTGCCGCCGCTACAACTGTCTGTGATAAGGTCGGGTCATGAGCGCCGCTTCCAACGATCAGTTCTTTGCTTCCGTGCCGGTCTTTGCCGAGTTCAAGGGTGTGGCCGATACTGGCAATTACCGCCCCCTGCCCGAGGGATGGATCCTGGCGCTGGCCGACATCGTCGGCTCCACCAAGGCGATCGGTGACGGGCGCTACAAGGACGTCAACATGGCGGGCGCTTCGGTGATTTCCGCCGTGCTGAACGCTGTCGGAAAGGGTGACTTTCCCTTCGTCTTCGGCGGCGACGGTGCGATGATCGCCCTGCCTGCATCGCATGAGGATGCTGCCCGCGCGGCACTTGCCGCGGTCCAGGTCTGGGTGAGGGAAGATCTCGTCCTCGACCTGCGGACCGCGATCGTTCCCGTTGCCGATATCCGCAAGGAAGGGCTGGATGTGCGCGTTGCCCGCTATTCGGCAAGCCCCTACGTGACCTACGCAATGTTTGCCGGCGGGGGCAACAGTTGGGCCGAAAAGCAGATGAAATCGGGACGCTACGGCGTTGCCGCAGCCCCCGCGGGCACCCGGCCGGATTTGGCCGGTCTCTCCTGCCGCTGGAACCCGATCGAGGCCGAGAACGGGGAAATCGTCTCGATCATCGCCGTTCCCGGTGAAGCGGGCTCCGGTCCGGAGTTTCCAGTCGCTGGTCACCGCCATCGTCGCCATCTCGTCGGAACAAGGCCGCGGCGGCCATCCAGTGCCTGCAGACGGCCCGGACCTGTCTTTCTCGAGGAAGGGCATCGAGCGCGAGGCCAAGGCAACCGCGGCGGCTGGCAGGCAATGGCGCCAAAAACTGTTCATCATGCTGCAGCTGGCACTGACCGTGATTTTCTTCAAGCTGTGCATCCCCTTCGGCAGGTTCGACGCGCGTCAATACAAGCGCGACGTCGCCGGAAATTCCGATTTCCGCAAATTCGACGACGGACTGAAAATGACGATCGATGTCGATAGCGCGCGGTTCGAGCGGATCGAAGCCCTGCTCAAGGAGGCGCAGAGCAAGGGGATCGCCCGTTACGGCCTGCACCGGCAGGATTCGGCGCTGATGACCTGTTTCGTGCCGACGCCGATGTCGCGCGACCACATCCATTTCATCGACGGCGCCAGCGGCGGCTATGCGGTCGCCGCCAGCAAGATATCGGGCAAGACATTGGGGCCGATCGAATTGCTGGATCGCTGACCACCGGACCTCGCGTCCAAGAGCGCATCAACCCATTGTCATGAAACTGAAATCGAACTGTCGCAAAGCTGTCATCCGGCCTGCCTAAATGTCGCCGTAATTTCTGAAGCGACATCCGGTTCCCCATGAACGCCCCCGCAATTCCGTCGAATACCGCCGTTTCCGCGGCCGGGCTCGAATTGAGCTATGGGCAGACGCGCATCCTCAAGGGGATCGACATCTCTCTTCGCAAGGGTGAGACATTGGCGCTGCTTGGCCCATCAGGCTGCGGCAAGACCACGCTGCTCAGGCTTGTCGCCGGCCTGCTGGCGCCGACGAGGGGCCATATCGCCATTACCGGGCAGCGCGTTGCAGGCGAGGGCACCTTCGTGCCTCCGGAGCGCCGCGGGCTGGGCATGGTCTTCCAAGATTATGCGCTCTGGCCACATCTGACGGTTGGCGGCAATGTCTCGTTTCCGCTTGAAATGCGCGGCGTCGGAAAGGCCGAGCGCCGGGAGCGGACGATGCGGGCGCTGGACAAGGTCGGGCTTGCAGCCTTTGCCGACCGCCGTCCGAGCGATCTTTCCGGCGGCCAGCAGCAGCGCGTGGCGATCGCCCGTGCCATCGTTGCCGAGCCGCAGCTGATCCTTTTCGATGAGCCGCTTTCGAACCTCGATCGCGAGCTGCGCGAAAACATGGTCGGTGAGCTTGCTGATCTGATTGCGACATTGGGGCTGACGGCGATCTACGTCACCCACGATCACAGCGAGGCGCTGACGCTTGCCGATCACGTTGCGGTGATGCGCGGCGGGCTGATCGAGCAGCTTGCTTCACCCGATATGCTGATCGAGCGCCCTGCGACGCCTGAGGTTGCCGACTTCCTGCGGCTCGGCTGTCTGGCCGATATCGAGCGCCGCGGTGCGATCTGGTTTTTCAAGGACAGCGATGTGGCGTTAATGCCGGCCGAAGAGGCGGCGGCGCGCAGCGCCCGCATCCTGATCCCGACCGCCGGGATTTCCGCATCTGGAGACGCCCCCGATCGTCTGAGCGCCGAAGTGCTGCGTTCGCAGTTTCGCGGCGACGGCCATCTGGCCACGGTTTCGCTCGCCGGGTTGCCTGGCGTCGAGCTGCAGGTGCTCAGCCGTCTCAAGCTGCGCCCCGGCGAACGCATAGGCCTTGCCGTCGATCCCACGCAGATCCGCTTTTTTGAACAGACTGCCGATAATTCAAAACAGGAGAGACTCGAAAATGTTTAAGTCTTTGAAGAGCATCACTTTTGGCGTGGTTGCTGCCGCGCTTATGGCGGGCGTCGCCCATGCCGACGTCACCGTTTACACCGCTGGCCCGCAGAGCCTGATCGACAAGCTGTCGGCTGGCTTCACCGCTCAGACCGGCGTCAAGGTCAATGTTTTCCAGGCAACGACCGGCAAGGTCATGGCCCGTATCGAAGCCGAAGCTGCAAACCCGGTCGTCGATGTCGTCATCTCGGCTTCCTGGGATACGGCAAACGATTTCGCCAAGCGCGGCTGGCTCGTCAATTATGCAAGCCCGAACGCTGCCAAGGTTCCTGATTTCCTGAAGTCGGAAGGCGCCGTTGCGCAAGGCATTTCGGCTCTGGGCATCGTCTGGAACTCGAAGAGCGGCACGCCAAAGCCGTCTGAATGGGCCGATCTCGCGAAGTCTGAATACAAGGACCTCGTCAACATTCCGGATCCCGCGCAGTCTGGCTCGTCCTTCGAGCTGACCGCCGCTCTCGGTGGCCAAGACGACTGGAAGCTGTTCAAGGATCTGAAGGCCAACGGTGCCATCATCGCCGGTGCCAATGCTGACGCCCTCAACCCGGTTCTGCAGGGTGCCAAGGCCGTTGTCTTCGGCGCGGTCGACTACATCGCGCTTGCCGCCCAGAAGAAGGGCGAGAATATCGAAGTCGTGTTCCCGGCTTCGGGCACCGTCATCGCGCCGCGCCCGGCTATGATCATGAACTGGTCCAAGAACCAGGACGATGCCAAGAAGTTCATCGACTACATGCTCTCGGACGAAGGCCAGAAGCTCGTTGCCGGTGAGATGCTGATGCCGTCGCGCACCGATATTGCGGCTGCCCGCCCGCTGATCAGCGATCTGAAGCTCCTGAAGTATGATACGGCCGCCGTTTACGGCAAGCGTAAGGAAACGCTGAAGTCCTTCGCAGAACTCTACGGCGCCAAGTAAGGTCTGACGAGATGAAAGCGAACGGCATCGGCGGCACGGCTCCGGCCGCCTGGCTGGCAACAGCGGGTCTCATCCTCGTCGTTGCCGTTCCCTTCATCGCCGTCGTCCTGCAAGGCATCTTTCCCCAACTTGGACGGGGCTCGTTTGGGAGCCCCTTCTCCTCGCTCTACGCGACGCTTGCCGATAGCTCGCTGATCCGAATGGGCGGCAATACCATCCTGCTCGGCGCGTGCGTCGTCCTGGCTTCGGCGCTCGTTGCCGTGCCGCTCGGCGTCTTTCGCGCCCTCTACCGCATCCCCTTCGCGACCCTCTGGGATGTGGTGCTACTCGTCCCCTTCATGATCCCGCCTTATATCGCCACACTCGGCTGGATCATGACGCTGCAGCCGCGCGGCTATCTTGAGCAGCTTGCCGGCTTCAACCTGGCGCCCTTCCTGTTCTCGCTGGCCGGCATGACCGTGGTCATGGCCTTCAACACGTTCCCGGTCGTCTATTTCGCGGTGTCGCGCACTGTCGAGGCCGTCGGTGCCCGCTATGCCGATGTCGGCCGTGTTTTCGGCGCCAGCCCGGCGCGCGCCTTCTGGCGCATCACCCTGCCGCTCTCCGCACCCGGCCTGACGGCCAGCCTGATGCTCGTCTTCGCCGCAGCGATCGAAGAATACGGCACGCCCGCGGCACTTGGCCGCCGGGTCGGCTTCCAGGTGCTGGTGACGGGCATCGACCTTCGCGTCACCGACTGGCCGATCGATCTGCCGGGCGCTGCGATCCTCTCGCTGGTGCTCGTCGCCATGTCGCTCGCCACCTTCCTGCTGCAGCGCTGGATTCTGGCGCGCCGCTCCTACCAGACGGTTGGAGGCAAGCCGACCGCGAAAGACAAGCGGCCGCTCGGCGCGCTGAAGGTCCCGGTCATGATCAGCTTTGCCGTTGTCGCTTTCCTCGCGACAGGCGTGCCGCTTTTGGCGATCCTTGCAACCGCGCTGGCGCGCACCATTTCCGGCGGTCTTGCGCTCGACAATGTCAGCCTCGACAATTTCATCGCCGTTTTCAGCAACAGTGCCGGTGCCGTCACCGCGCTGATCAACAGTTTCTCGCTCGGCATCGGCACGGCTGTTATCACCGGCCTCGTCGGCGTCACCGCCGCTTATACCGTCGTGAAGACGAAGATGCGGGGCCGGATGGTGATCGATATCATGACCATCCTGCCGAACGCGCTGCCCGGCATCGTCGTCGCTGTCGGGCTGATCCTCGCCTGGAACATGCCGGGCCTGCCGTTCACGCCCTACAATACCGGCTTCATCCTGCTGCTCGCCTATTGCTGCATCCTGCTGCCGCAGCCGGTGCGCTACACCGCAGCCGCCTTCCAGCAGATCGGTGACAATCTGGAAGCCGCCGCCCGCGTCTGCGGCGCCAGCGGCACCGTGGCCTTCCGGCGCATTCTGCTGCCGCTGGTCTTCCCGAGCCTTGCCTCCTCGATGCTGCTGGTCTTTGCACTGGCCTCGCGCGAGCTTGTCGCATCCGTCGTCGTCGCCCCGGTCGGAATGCAGACGATCGCCACCTTCATCTGGCGGCAGTTCGAGCAGGGTTCGATCGGCCTCGGCATGGCCATGGCCTTCATCGCCATCTGCATTACCACGCTGCTGCCGCTCATCCTGATGCGGCTGATGCGGCGCGGAAATATCGCCGCCGATTAGAGACTGGTGGTGATCCCGCCATCGACCATCAGCATATGGCCGTTGACGAAGGACGAAGCCTCCGAGGACAGGAATACCGCAGCACCCACCAGCTCCTCGACATTGCCCCAGCGCCCGGCCGGCGTGCGCCCTTCCAGCCAGCTGGAAAATTTCGGATCATCGACCAGCGCCTGGTTCAGTGGCGTCTTGAAATATCCGGGCGCAATCGCGTTCACCTGCAGACCGTACTTGGCCCAATCCGTCGCCATGCCGCGCGTCAGGTTCTTCACCGCGCCTTTCGTCGCCGTATAGGGCGCGATGCTCGGGCGGGCGAGTTCGGCCTGAACCGAAGCGATGTTGATGATCTTGCCGCGTCCGCGGCTAATCATCGCCTTGGCGACCGGCTGGCTGACATAGAAGACGCTGGAGACATTGGTCTTGAAGATCTCGTCCCACTTCTCGACCGGAAAATCTTCGAGCGGCGTGCGAAACTGCATGCCGGCATTGTTGATGAGGATATCGATCGGCCCGATTTCCTCTTCGATATAGGCAATGCCGCCGCGCGCCGCCTGCGCGTCCGTAACGTCGAAGGCGGCGCTCAGCGCATGATGACCCTTGCCCCGGATCACTTCCGCCGCCTCCGAAGCCTTGCTGGCGTTGCGGCCGTTGATGACCACGGACGCCCCATGCTCGGCCAGCCCGAGTGCCAGCGCATAGCCGATGCCCTGGCTGGAGCCGGTGATCAACGCACGTTTTCCGGTGAGGTCGAATAGGGGGAAGGACAAGCGGGATACTCCTCTTTGGCCTGCGATCAAAGAGGAGTCGGCTCGCCAATGCAAGCCGCGGCTTTGACGCAAGTGTTGCTATTTGCTACCCGATTTGCTGCTATTAGAGGACAGCGATGAAGCTTCGCGAAGAAACCGCAGCCGATATTCCGCTCATCCGGGCGCTGATAACCCGTGCCTTTGCGCCGATGCCATTCAGCAGTCAGACGGAGGCGGCGATTGTCGACGCCTTACGCGACCGCGGTAAGCTCAGTGTCTCACTGATTGCCGAAGATGAAGGGAATGTCGTCGGCCATGTTGCATTCTCCCCAGTGGCGATCGATGGCGCCGATCTCGGCTGGTACGGGCTCGGCCCTATTGCCGTTGCACCGGAATGGCAGGGACAGGGAATTGGACGCGCGCTGATGGACGCGGGCCTGGCGCTTGGTGCCAGAGGCTGCGTTCTGCTTGGTGATCCGGCTTTCTACAGCCGCTTCGGCTTCCAGGCAGATGCGAAACTAACGCTTCCGGGCGTCCCGGCCGAGTATTTTCAGGCAGCGACTTTCAGCGGTGACACACCGTCGGGCGAGGTGACATATGACGAGGGCTTTTCCGCGAGCTGAGCGTTAGTGCAGCCCACCTACGCCGAGCAGCCGTTCCACCGAACCATGATCCTCAGACAGCGCTGCCGGCGTGCCACTCCAGGCGAGCCTTCCGCGTTCCAGGATGATGACCTGGTCGGCGAAATCGAGCGCGCTCTGGATGCGCTGCTCGACCAGAACGATTGTCATATCTCCGGTCTTGGCGAGTTCGGCAAAGGCAGCCATCAGTTCCTCGCAGATGACGGGCGCCAGGCCCTCGAGTGGCTCGTCCAGCAGCAGCACCGAAGGGCGGCCGAGGATCGAGCGGGCGGTGGAGAGCATTTGCTGCTCGCCGCCGGAAAGCTGGTTGCCGAGATTGCGGCGGCGTTCCTTGAGGCGCGGAAACATCTGGTAGGCTTCGTCGAGCGCTGTCTTCGGGCGTCCCTTGAGGCCGACGAAGAGGTTTTCCTCGACGGTCAGTGTCGGAAAGACGCAGCGCGCCTGGGGCACGAAGCCCAGCCCCTGATGCGCGCGTGCGGCGCTCGGCATCGCCGTCACGTCGGTCGAACCCAGCCGGATGCGGCCGTCATAGCGTTTCGTCTGCCCGGCAAGGGTAGCGAGCAGCGTCGTCTTGCCCATGCCGTTGCGGCCAAGCACGGCGAGGCGGGCGCCTGCCGGGACCGAAAAGGACACGCCTTCGAGAACGCGGGTCGGGCCGTAGCCGGCCGACAGGTTTTCCACCTCAAGCGGCGTGGCTGGCATTGGCATAGCTCCCGAGATAAGCCTCGCGCACGCGGGCATCCTTGGTGACGTCGGCGGGCGAGCCGTCGAAGATGATGGCGCCGGCGGCAAGCACGATGACGCGCCTGGCGAAGCGGAAGACGAGGTCCATGTCGTGCTCGATCATCAGCACCGCGAGATCGGCAGGCAGATCGGCCAGCGCCTGTTCGATGCGGCCGGTATCGCTCTGCGGCACACCGGCGGCGGGTTCATCGAGCAGCAGCACCTTCGGCTTCAAGGCCATGGCGACGGCGATCTCCAGCAGGCGCTGCTGGCCATAGGCGATCTCGCTGACCTTGCGGTGCATGAGGCCTGTCAGCCCCAGCGTCTGCAACATGCCCGCAACTTCGTCCATGACGCCGGGCATCGACAGGAAGTTTCCGAACATCCGGCCGGTCTTCCCGTCGCGCTGCAGGATGGCAAGTGCGACATGTTCGGCTGGCGTCATCTCCTGGAAAAGGCGGGTCACCTGGAAGGAACGGACCAGACCGCGTTTCACGCGCCCGGCCGCATCGACCTTCGTCACCGTCTCGCCGCCGAGGCGGACTTCGCCGGAATCGGGGGCCAGATTGCCGGTGACCAGATTGACGAAGGTGGTCTTGCCGGCACCGTTCGGCCCGATCAGCGCCACCCGGTCGCCCGGATGCATTGCAATCGACACGTCGTTGGTGACGGCAAGGCCGCCGAAAGATTTCTTCAGGTTGGCGACTTCGAATACGGCGCTCATTCGCCTGCCTCCTTGCGACGAGAGAGGACGGCAGCAGCTGTGCCGTAGAGCCCCTTTGGTGCGAAGAGCACGACGGCGATCAGCAGTGCGCCGACCATCGTCAGCCAGTGGAACGGGTTGGCGGCTGAGACGTAGTCCTCGAACAGCATGAAGATGACGGTGCCGGAGAGTGCGCCAAACAGCGAGCCGGTGCCGCCGAGCACGAGCATGACCAGGCTTTCGGCCGAGAGCGTGAAGGACAGGCTGTCGAGGCCGACCACCTGCGTCGAGATCGCCGTCAGCGCGCCGCCGATGCCGGCCACCGCACCCGAGATGACATACATCTTCATCAGCGCAGCCTTCGGCGATGCGCCCATGGCACGGATGCGCAACGGGTCTTCCTTGATGCCGCGGCAGAGCATGCCGAAAGGCGAGCGCACCAGGAGGCGAAGCAGGATGAAGACGGCGAGCAGCAGGATAACGCCGAAGATATAGGCGGTATGCCCGTAGAGATCGAATTCGAAATAGCCGAGCACCGGATCGGCCGAAATACCGGAGAGACCGTCGCTGCCGCCGGTCCAGGAGGACGCCTTGTTGGCGAATTCATGGAACAGGTTGATCAGCGCGATCGACAGAACCAGCTGCGGCAAGCCGTGGGCGCGCAGGATGACGGCGCCGCAGATCAGACCGGCAATCGCGCCGCCGGCGATACCGGCAAGCGCCATCAGCAGCGGATCGGTGATCCCGTAATGGGCCGAGACGATACCGGCGGCATAAGCGCCGGAACCGAAGAGGGCTGCATGGCCGAGGGTCGCCACGCCGCAATAGCCGGTCACGAGATCGAGCGACAGAACGAGCAGCGCGATGGCGATGATGCGGGTCAGCAAAGCCAGATTATCAGGGAAAAGCAGATAGCCGATGGCGGCAAGCACGATGATTGCCGCAACGCCGGCGAAGTCTCTCCCCGCCGAGCGATGGCGGCGTGCGGCAGCGGCGGCCGTGTCAGTGTTCATGGCGAGCGTCATCCTATTTCGTCCTCCCGGCAAAACCACGCGGGAAGATGCAGATGATGGCGATGACGGCGAGATAGAAGAAAAACTCGCCGAACTCAGGCATCAGGTAGCGTCCTGTCGTATCGATGCCGCCGAGCACGAGACAGGCAATCAGCGCGCCTGGGATCGATCCCGCGCCGCCGACGGAGACGACGACGAGGAAGGTGACCATGTAGCGCAGCGCATAGTAGGGCTCGACCGGCAGCAGCTCCGCCCCAACAACGCCGCCGAACGCGGCAAGGCCAACGGCAACCGCGAAACTCAGCGCGTAGATGATCTCGGTGCGCACGCCGAGGGCCGCCGCCATCGATGCGTTGTCGACGGAGGCGCGCAGTTTCACCCCGAAACTCGTCCGTTCGATCGTGAACCACAGCGCGATGGCGACACCCAATCCGCAGACGATCGCGAAGAGGCGATGAATCGGGATGGTGCGGAAACCGAGATCGGCCGAACCCTGCAGCCCCTGCGGCAGCGGAATGGTCTTTAGCGTCGGACCCATCACATAGTTGGCGATGCCGATGATGCAGAAGGTGATGCCGATCGTCATCAGCACCTGCGTCAGCTCGGGCGCGCCATAGATGCGGCGGTAGAGGAAGCGTTCGATCGGGATGGCAATGATGATCGTGCCGATGACGGCGGCGATGACGCCGATGCCGTAGCCAAGCCCGAGATCGCGCACCGCATAGGACGCGATATAGCCGCCGATCATGGCAAAGGCGCCGTGGGCGAGATTGACGACGCGCATCAGGCCCATGGTGACGGACAGGCCGATCGAGATCACGAACAGCACCATTCCATAGGCCAGCGCATCGACGGCTATGCTGAAGACGGTTTGCATGGGTTTGGTGTGGTCCTTGTTCTATACGAGCGGCGACTAGCAGCCCTTGCGCCGCGTGGCCCCCTCATCCGCCCTTCGGGCCACCCCGGGGTCGAGCCGCTCGTCTCGACCCGTCCTTCGGACCCCCGATGGGGAGAAGGGAAATTGGAGCACCACGGTCGCTTCCCCTCTCCCCAGCGGGGAGAGGGTAGGGTGAGGGGGCTCACGGCACAACGTCGAAGTCGAAATCCTCACTTCACAGCGGCAAGGCCCGGATCGCCCTGCTTTTCGAAGGTCTGGATTTCCTTGTTGATGTATTTGCCGTCGGCATCCTTGGCGACTTCGCGCAGGTAGATGTTCTGCGTGATGTGGCGGCTATCGGGATCGATGGAAACAGGTCCGCGCGGGCTCACCCAGGCGAGACCCTTCACCGCTTCGACAGCCTTTGCCGCGTCCTGCTTGCCGCCGGTTGCCTCGATCATCTTGTAGATGACATGCATGCCGTCATAGGCGCCGACAGCCGGGAAGGTCAGTTCGGCGGGGTTGCCGATCGTCTTGCCGGCGGCTTCGACGAAGGCCTTGTTCTCGGGCGAGTCGTGGGAAACCGCGTAATGGAAGGTGGTCAGCATGCCGAGCGCCGCGTCGCCGAGTGCCGGAAGATCGGATTCCTGTGTCAGGTCGCCGGGGGCAAAGAGCTGGATGCCGCCGGTCTTCAGGCCGTTTTCGTTGTAAGCCTTGACGAAGCCGAGCGTCGTCGGGCCTGACGGCAGGAAGGCGAAGACGCCGGTCGCGCCAGAATCCTTGATGCGCTGCATGATCGGGCTGAAGTCGTTGGTCGCAAGCGGCATGCGGATCGCTTCCACGACCTCGCCGCCAGCCTTTTCGAAACCGGCCTTGAAGGCATTTTCCGCGTCGACGCCGGGGCCGTAGTCGCTGACGACGGAGATCACCTTCTTGACGCCCTTGTCGAAGGCGACCTGTGCCATCGGCGTCGAGGTCTGCCATGTCGTGAAAGAGGTGCGTACCACGAGCGGGCTCTTGGTGACGATCGCCGACGTCGCGGCGTTCATGATGACCAGCGGTGTGTTGGCCTCCTTCAGGATCGGGGTGACGGCCATGGCGTCAGGCGTGAAATAGAAGCCGGCCAGATACTGGACCTTTTCCTTGACGACCAGTTCCTGGGCAAGCGCCTTCGACTGCGCCGGATCAGCGGCGGGCAGGTCGCGATAGATGACCTCGACCGTGTTGTCGCCGATCTTGGCGCCATTGGTCGCCATATAGGCGTCGATGCCTGCCTTGAAGTTCTTGCCCTGCAGGGCGAACGGACCGGAAAAGGGTCCGACAACGCCGACCTTGATCGTATCCGCATAGGCGCCCGAGCCCATGAGCATGGCCGCAGCGGCGGCCAGAAGCAGCTTCTTCATTCTTCTCTCTCCCTTTTTCGGCGTACTCCAGCGCCGTATTAGCTCGCAGCTAAAACTTTTCGCGCTAGTTTGTCATGCGAAACGGTAATGTAAAATGAAATAAATGCCAGAATTCATGATCGAACGGTTATGAATTCGCGGCGCCGAGCCTCTGAATGTTGTCCGCAAGCTCGCGTGCAAGACGAAGGGCAGCCCCGGTCGCCACGACCATCTGCGGCAGGACAAGCCATTCCAATATCCAGGCCGCGCCGGAGCGTTCCTGCTCATGGACCATCGACTGGTGGATCGCCGAGATTTGCGTGGCGTTAAAGCGCGCCAGTGCCACTAGCGTCTCGGCGGCAACAGGGTTCTGCTTGTGCGCCATGGCCGACGAGCCACCGCCGCCGCTCAGCGCAATCTCGTCCCCCGCCTGCGCCATCAGCGCGATGTCCTGGCCGAACTTGCCGAGGCTGCCTGTGACAAGCGACAGCAGTCCGGCGAATTCGGCGATGAAGGCGCGCTGGCTCTGCCACTGCGGCAGGTCGGTGAGGCCCAGTTCCTGGGCGAGCGAACCGCGCACGGCGGCCGCCTTGCCGCCAAGTTTTTCCAACGTGCCGGCAGCACCACCGAATTGTAGCGGGAAGCGCAAATCCGTCAGCCTTTCGCGATAGCCGTCGAAGGGCGTGCGCCAGGCGAGCAGCCGGTCGGCAACGGTGATCGGGATTGCCGCCTGCATGCGGGTGCGGCCCATCAGAGGCTTTGCACCGAGGCTTGTTTCCAAAGCGGCAAGCCTGACTTCGATGGCGGTGAGCCGTGCCGCAAAAATGAAGGCGACGGGCTTCAGCCGCAGCATCAGGCTGGTGTCGATCACATCCTGGCTGGTGGCCCCGGTATGGACGTGATGGCCGGCCTCGCCTGCAGCGGCGCGCAGCTGGCGTACCAGCTCGGGGATGACGACGCCATCGCGGGCGGTGGCAGTGCGCAGGGCCGGGATATCGGCGGCAAAGCTTGTGCATGCGGCGGAAATGGCTTCGGCAGCGGGCAGGGGTATGACATCATGAGCCGCCTCAGCGCGCGCCAGCGCCGCCTCGAACTGCAGCATGGCGCGGATATCGGCTTCCGCGGTGAAATAAGCTGAGGTCTCCTCATCGCCCAAAAGGCCGGAGAGGAAGGGGTGGTCGAAGGCCGTTGCGCTCACTGTCGTCTCTTCTTTCATGGCCGGCCGCTGCCGCCTTATGGCGGCAGAAAGCCTTGAGCCCGTCGAGACGTCAATAGCCGATAGACCTCAAGCCTATGCCTTGGCTGGCTTCTCGACAGGCAGGATATTCGGTTCGCTGGTCTCATCGACGCCACGGGCCTTGGCGACGAAGGAGAACTTCTTGCGCATGCCGAGGATGGGTTTCTCGATCATGTGCCAGGAAATCACTGCCACCGCCATCGCTGCGCAGATGCCGATCGCATAAAGCGCCAGCGCGCCGGTTTCCGGCACCAGGAAGACACCCGGCGCCAGGCCGATCAGGATCTGCAGGAAGGGGTCGTGATAGAGGTAGACGCCGTAGGAATAATCGCCCTTGTGGAAGACGGAGGGCAACGGCACCGGTGTCAGCCCGATGAAGGTGGTGATGTAGACCAGCGCCGGGATGACGATGATGCGGTTCGGTACCGTCTCGATCGACGAGCTGTTGAGCACGAAGACCGCGCCAATCGCAATCGCGGCGCAGACGGCAAGCAAAGTGCGGCTGTGCGGGATCACGTCACGCAGCTGATAGGCAAGAATGCCGAGCAGGAAGGCAAAGACCAGCTGGGCGCCGCGGCTGACGAAGATCGTGCCGAGCACCAGGTTGACGCGGTAGGGCAGGTGCGGTCCCAAGGCCTGGATCAAAAGACCGGCGACGATGAAGCCTGCGGTCAGCAGAGCCGTCTTCCGCCAGGAAGAGATGATCGAGGTCATCATCAGGCCGGACATGATGATGTAGCAGAAGATCTCCCAGGGAACCGTCCACAATGCGCCGTTGACGCGATGCGTCGGGTTGTTCTCGAAGACGCCCGGCAGGCTGTAGTGGATCCAGCCTATGATGTTCAGGAAATATTTGAAGAAATCGGCGCTTGAGAAATAGGCGCTGAGCGCGACAGGCGTCAGCAGCGGGCCGATGATCAGGGCGCAGACGACGATATCGACGGCAAGCGCCGGCACGATACGCAGCCCGCGGTTCAGGAGGAAGTTCTTGAGACTCAGCCGCTGGGCGCTGCCTGCAATCAGGAAGCCGCTCAACGCAAAGAACATCGGCACCAGCGCATATTCCGCAAACCACAGTGGCGTGGAGCGGAAGAATTCGTCATTGCCGGTCAGTAGGAAGGAGTGCGCGAGGACAATTGAAAAAGCGAGCGCGATTCGCAAGAAATCAAAACCTGGACCGAGGCCCCTATGCGCCGCCAGGACGTGTCCGAAAGTTTTCTGCATGTTTCCACCATCAACGTTTCAGCCCGTCCGTTTCATACCGCGGCGCAGCATGAAAGCCAACCCGCTTTACGCGGATGCAGCATGGAAAATACATTCCCGGTTGTATTTTGAATTGCGCGTGCTTAACGAAAGCCGGCTGCTGCCGGATTTCCGAGATCAGGCGAAAATCCAGCGGCAGTAAAGCTTGTCAGATATCGAGAAAGACTGTCTCGTTTTCTCCTTGCAGGCGGATGTCAAACGTATAGGTTGCGCCATCGCGTGCGGCAATAAGTGTCGCCACGCGGTCGCGGTGCTCTATCCGCTGCAGCAGCGGGTCGGCAGCGTTGGCTTCCGATTCTTCCGGGAAGTACATGCGGGTGTGCAGGCCGAGATTGATGCCGCGTGCGACAATCCAGAAGGTGATGTGCGGCGCTTGTTTGCGCCCGTCCTTGAACGGCACCTTGCCGGGCTTGATGGTCTCGAAGCTGTAGACGCCGTCCTCCGCCCGGGTCGGGCAACGGCCCCAGCCGGTGAAATTCGGATCGGCGGCGCCGCGCATTTCCGAGGGGCTGTTATAGAGCCCGGCGCTGTCGGCCTGCCAGATCTCGATCACCGCATCGCGCACCAAAGCGCCGGCACCGTCGAAGATCCGGCCCGTCACGGTGATCCGCTCGCCCGTCGTCTTGTCGTTGACCATCGCGGTGCCGAGGTCGCCGTCATAGACACCTGATATGTCGCAGAAATTCGGCGTGAGACCGATATGGACATAGGGTCCCGCGGTCTGCGATGGCGTTTCCTTGAGGTAACGGATTTCCTGGGCCATCAGTTGCCCTCCAGCTTGTTCTCGAACATCGTCGAGCGGCGGCCGCGCAGCACGATGTCGAATTTGTAGGCGCGGCTATCCATCGGAATGGTGTTGCCCCAATCCATGGGGGCGATCAGCTGTTCGATCGCCGCCTTGTCGGGGATCGTGCTGACGATCGGACACTTCCAGATCATCGGATCGCCTTCGAAATACATCTGGGTGATCAGGCGCTGCGAGAAGCCGTGGCCGAAGACCGAGAAATGGATATGTGCCGGGCGCCAGTCGTTGACGCCGTTCGGCCAAGGATAGGCGCCGGGCCGCACGGTGCGGAAATAGTATCGGCCTTCCTCGTCGGTGATCGCCCGGCCGCAGCCGCCGAAATTCGGGTCGATCGCTGCCAGATAGCTTTCCCTCTTGTGGCGGTAGCGCCCGCCGGCATTGGCCTGCCAGAACTCGACCAGCACGCCTGTTTGCGGCCGCCCGCGCTCGTCCAGCACCTGGCCGTGAACGATGATGCGCTCGCCGATCGCGCTCTCGCCGGGCTTGGCATAATTGTGGAGCAGGTCGTTGTCGAGTTCGCCGATCATGCCGTGGCCGAAGACGGGGCCGGTGATCTCGGAGATCGTGCCGTCGAGAGACAGCAGGGCGCGCTGCGGCGAACGCAGGATCGAGGTCTTGTATCCCGGCGCAAAGGCAGGCGGATGCCAGGCGTGGTCGCGGGCGAAAAAGGCGCCTGTTTCGGGCTTGCGGTTCGGTATGTCGGACATGGCTTCCTCTTATGCCGCCTTATCAGCGTCCATCTGTTCGAAGACCTGCTTGGCAATCTTGATCGCGTGATTGGCCGCCGGAACACCGGCATAGATCGCCACATGCAGCAGCGCCTCGCAGACATCGTCGCGGCTGGCGCCTGTATTGACTGTGGCGCGCACATGCATCGCCACTTCATCGTCCTGGCCGAGAGCGGCGAGCAGCGCGATGGTGACGATCGAGCGCTCGCGCTTGGAAAGCGTTGGGCGCGACCAGACATGACCCCAGGCGGCTTCGGTGATCAGGTCCTGAAACGGTTTGTCGAAATCCGTCGATCCGGCCTCGGCACGGTCGACATGGCTGTCGCCGAGCACGGCGCGGCGCGTCGCCATGCCCTGCTTGTAGCGCTCGGAGGCGCGCGAACTGTCACTCATGGGCTCTTTTCTCCATGCAATGCGAAATCGATGAATGCGCGAATGACTGACGTCAGCGCTTCGGGCTGCTCGATGCAGGGGATGTGGCCGGCATCGAGAATGATTTCGAAGCGCGCGCCGGGGATCAGTTGCGCCAGCGACTTGACGAGGTCTGGCGGTGTCGATCCGTCCTGAGCGCCGACGATGCAGATCGTTGGTACGGCGATGGTCTTTGCCGCTTCGGTAAAGTCGGCGTCGCGCACGGCAGCGCAGGTCGCGGCGTAGCCGGCCACCGGCTGGCGGACCAGCATGTTGCAATAGCCGTCATAGGCGGCGTTCTCAGGGCGGCGGAAGGCCGGCGTGAACCAGCGCTCCATGATCGCGTCGCACATGCTGGCTATGCCATTCTGCTCGACGGCCGCAATGCGGTTGTTCCAGCTCTCGGCCGTGCCGATCTTGTGCGCGGTGTCGCAGAGGATCAGCGCGCTGACGAGATCGGGACGCTGCTGGTAGAGCGACTGCGCGATCAGTCCGCCGACGGACAGGCCGCAGATGATGGCCTTCTTGATATCCAGCGTTTCGAGCAGGCCGATGAGATCGGACGCGTGGTCCTCGATCGAATAGGGCGTCTGGCCGACATCGGAAAGGCCATGGCCGCGCTTGTCATAGAGCAGGATGGCGAAATCGCCTGCCAGGCGGACGACGACATCACGCCAGATCCGGAAGTCGGTGCCCAGCGAATTGGCAAAGACCAGGACCGGCTTGTCGGCGGGGCCGCCGATAACCTGATAGTGAATGGCGATGTCGTTGACGCGGGCAAACTGCACTGGAAACTCCTCCGGACAGGAAATTGAAGGTTTAATCTGGTTAGGTAAAATGATATTTCGTGGCTTTCCGATAACTCCGGAGTTATGTGATCGATGATCGACGGCCGCATAAAGTTCCGCCATCTGCAAACCTTTGTCGAGGTCGCCAGGCAGAAAAGCGTGATGAAGGCGGCCGAGCTGCTGCATGTCAGCCAGCCCGCGGTGACTAAGACGATCCGTGAGCTGGAGGAGGTTCTCGGCGTCGAGGTCTTCGAGCGCGACGGCCGCGGCATCAAGATCACCCGTTACGGCGAAGTATTTCTGAAGCATGCCGGTGCTGCTCTGACAGCGCTGCGGCAGGGGCTCGATTCCGTCACCCAGGAGCGTGTCGGCGACGCACCGCCGATCCGGGTCGGGGCCTTGCCCACCGTGTCGACGCGCATCATGCCGCGGGCCATGGAGCTGTTTCTCAAGGAGAATACCTGGAGCCGGCTGAAGATCGTCACCGGCGAAAACGCCGTGCTTCTGGAGCAGTTGCGCGTCGGCGATCTCGATCTTGTCGTCGGCCGTCTTGCCGGGCCGGAGAAGATGACCGGCTTCTCCTTCGAGCATCTCTATTCGGAGCAGGTGGTCTTTGCCGTGCGCGCCGGCCATCCGCTGCTGAAGACCCGGCAATCGCATTTTGCAGCGCTCGCCGATTACACGGTGCTGATGCCGACGCGGGCTTCGATCATCCGGCCCTTCGTCGAGAGTTTCCTGATCGCCAACGGTGTGCCGAGCCTGCCGAACCAGATCGAGACCGTTTCAGACAGCTTCGGCCGCGCTTTCGTGCGTGCGAGCGATGCGGTCTGGATCATCTCGACCGGCGTCGTCGCCAAGGATATCGAGGATGGGGTTCTGGCGGTGCTGCCGATCGATACCAGCGAGACGAAAGGCCCGGTCGGCCTGACGATGCGCACCGATGCGATCCCGTCTCTGCCGCTGTCGATCCTGATGCAGACGATCCGCGAGGCGGCAGACGAGGTTTCGGCGAAGACCTGACTTTTACCAGGCGAGCGCTTTGCGGCCGATCAGTGCTCCAAGCGTTGCGACGATGACAATCGCCAATCCGTACCAGACGGCAACGAAGAGTGCGCCGTCGTTCTTGCAGACGAAGGCATAGGCCGCCCCGCCGATCGTTCCGGCAAGGAATCCTGCCGACAAACCGGCGCGCAGGGGCTGCGTCGGCACGCCGCGCTTCAGCACGCCGAGAGCGGCAGCAAGCGCCGGAAGCGATAGAAGCACGATAGCGCCGACGCAGCTTGGCACCGCACCGCCATGCCGGCCCAAAAGCGGAAAGCTGGAACCATCGAGTGCCAGCCCCATGGCGAGCACCAGGAAGCCTGGAATGAGCATCATCCAGGCAGCGCCGCCGCTGTCAGGCTCGCCCGCCCGGCGAACCAGCGCCAAGCCGCCAGCGGCCAGAAGCAGCATCGTCGCGAACTTGAAGAGAAACGGCGCGCCAATCAGAACGGCAGGCAGATTGGGGCGGATGCCGAACAGGCCGAGCGCCAGCGCGATCGACAGCAGCAGTGAGAAACCGCCCGCCAGCATCAGCAGACGATCGAAGCGCAGGCCCTGCGACGGTTCCTCCTCGGCGGCTTCGCGCGCCAGGCTGCGGATCAAGGCGGATGTGTCTTGGGCGGATTTCATGATTTGCCTTTTCTTGCGTAGCCAGGCCCCGGATCGGCAAAGGCCGTCAGGCGCTGAAGCGCGCGATGCAGGGTGACGCGGACCGCGCCCTCGCTGGTCTTCAATCTCGCAGCCGTCTCGCGAACCGACTGCCCCTCGATCGCCAATGATGAGACGACGTCGCGCTGGCCGGAAGAAAGGCTCGCAAGCGCCCGGTCCATATCAGGCATGTGGCGGTCGCCCTGATCGGGTGCGGCGATGACATCCGAAAGCTCGTCGAGCGTCACGTCGCAGCGGTGGCGCGCCTCGCGGCTGCCCTTGCGCATGGCGTCGCCGATCTTGTAGCGGACGATTGCGTGCAGCCAGGGTAGGAAGGGCCGGCTATCGTCCCAGCGGTCGCGCATCATGTGCAGGCCGAGCAGGGCTTCCTGAACGATATCTTCTGTCTGGTCGGTCCCCATGCCGAGCCTTGTCAGCTTGCGGCCGACGAGCACGCGCAGCGTTCGCCCGATATCTTCGAGCAGCGCTTCGTAGGCTCCGGCATCGCCGCGGCGAGCAGCGCGCATGGCATCCGCCCAATTGTCTTCGCGAGGGGTCATGATCGTCTTTTCGCTGTTGTCAGCGTTTCGTTACATGGACTGGTGAAAAAATTGAGGCCGTCACAAAAGCGTGATAGTGTTGCGGACCTGAAATGCCGGTCGAATAGGGCTTTTGAAGCGACGTGCTTCATCACGAAACGATACGGACGTCAGATCATGAACATTTTCCAGAAGGCCGCTTTTGCTGCGGCAACATTTATTGCTGCGGTCTCTTTTGCCGGTGCCTCCTCGGCAGCCGGTGAGGCGCCGGTCAAGGCGCGCAACGTCGTGCTCGTCCACGGCGCCTATGCCGACGGCTCCAGCTGGTCGAAAGTCATCCCGCTGCTGCAGAAGGCCGGGCTGCATGTGACCGCGGTGCAGAACCCGCTCACCTCATTTGCCGACGACGTTGCCGCCACCAAGCGTGCTCTTGCCCTTCAGGACGGCCCGACCGTGCTCGTCGGCCATTCCTATGCCGGCATGGTGATCAGCGAGACGGGCGTCGATCCCAAGGTCTCGGCCTTGGTCTACGTCGCCGCCCGTGCACCTGATGCCGGTGAAGACTATCCGGCGCTTGCCGCAAAGTTCCCGGCTCCTCCCGCAAGCAAGGGCCTGGTGCATAGCGGCGGCTTCGCGCAGCTGAGCGAGGATGCTTTCGTCCATGATTTCGCGGGTGATTTGAGCAAGAAGGACGCGCTCGCGCTCTACGCCGTCCAGGGCCCGATCTCCGATACGCTGTTTTCGACCAAGACGACGCAGGCTGCGTGGAAGACAAAGCCGAGCTGGTACGCCGTTTCGAAGAACGACCGGACGACCAATCCGGATCTCGAGCGCTTCCTTGCCAAGCGCATGAACGCCACCAGGGTCGAGCTCAATTCCAGCCACGTATCGCTGATTTCTCATCCGCGCGAGATCGCCAATCTGATCCTCGCGGCCGCCGGATATCCGGTTAAAAAATGAAGACAGCGGGGCCGGACGCAGCCCGCGTCCGGCCCCGAATAGCCGGCTCACCAACTCCCGGCTGAGCTGCGGTGGCGCGTGCGGTGCACAACAGTTGAATTTGCCCGCACATTAAGCCAAACTCATATTTCCAGGGCACTCGGCAAAAGCTTGCTTTGCCGAGCATTATTCGTATTTTTGGTTGCATTAATATCTCGCACGAAGGATGCGAATCAGGGCGGCGCAACTCAAAGGTTGAAATGGCTTTTCTCGTAGAAACGTTTGGACGTCTGCGGCTTGCCGACGCGGAAGGCAACGATATTGCTTTCCCCGAGAAAGGCCTGCTGCTCGTCGCCTATCTGCTGACGCTCGAAAAGCATGCGGCGCACCGCACGATGGCTGCCGATTTTCTGTGGGGCAATGAGGATAAGGCGATCTCGCTGTCCAACCTGCGCAAGACCATCTCGCGCATCAAGGCCCGCCAGGAGCAGCTCGGCACCGAATTCCTGACATTCACCGAAAGCTCCGTCTCCCTCGATCCATCGTCGCTGAGCGCCGACTTCGTTGCGCTGCAGGCAACAGGCGAGCCGATGGCCCGGCTGGCGAAGCTAACGAAAGCAATGGGCCAGCCTTTCCTGGGGCAGGTCAATTGCCAGAGCCACGTTTTCGATGGCTGGCTGAAGGATCAGAACTACCGCCATTCCGGCGTGCTTCAGGATACGCTGAAAGCGGTTTCTTTTCCCGTCGAAACGACCGAGGAATGGGAGGTTCTGAGGAAAGCCGGGCTTCTGGTGTTTCGCGACGAGCCGAAAGACCCGGACATGCTGCGCCTGCTGCTCGATATTTTCGATGCGCAGGAAGAGGTCGAATATATCCGCGACTATATCGAGAAGCGGAGAAATTCGATCGCGCGCGGCCTCGATGCCGTGTCGCCCACCGTTGGCAATGGCAGCAGCAAGCTGGAAGCAAGACCGGTAGGTACCGCAGCAGGGGATGGGATCGAGGGTCTGTCACTGGAAAGGGCAGGGCGCCCGGCCATTCCCCGCCTGGTGCTGCTCGCGCCGCGCAATCTCTCCAGCAATCCGCAATCGGTGATGATTGCCGCCTCGCTGATCGAGGATATCACCATTGGTTTCTGCGCCTTCAACAGTCTGCAGGTCATCGCGCCGCATTCGGCCGTACAGATCGGCCATCAGAGCGAGGACCAGACCGCATTTTTCGAACGGCACGCCGTCAATTATGTGCTGGAAACCCAGATCACCGGTTTCGACGAGGTCAAGCTCTTCGCGCAGCTGATCTTCTTCGACGACAACCAGATCGTCTGGGCCGAACGCTTCAGCCTCAATCAGGCCGATCTCTTGCGCGACAGGCGGGTGATCTCACGGCGCGTGGCGCTGTCTGTTTCCAGCGAGATCGAGCGGCATGAGGCGACGCGCTCGTACCTTGAGCTCAATCCGGCCGCCTATCATCAATATCTGGTTGGCAAGCAATACCTCGGGCGCCTGACGCTGCCCAACCTGCGCCGTGCGCGCAAGGAGATGCGCTCGGCACTGAAGGCGACGCCCGATTTCGCACCGGCGCTGAGCTCGACCGCCAGAACCTATTCGAAGGAATGGCTGCTGACAGCCCGCGGCGATATGGAACTTCTGAAGTCGGCAGAGGAATTTGCGACCAAATCCATCGAAGCGCGCAACGATCTGGCCGACGGCTACCGCGAATTCGGTGTCGCCAAGTTGCTGCAGGGCGCTTTCGACGACAGCGCAGAGGCGATGGAAATCGCCGAAACCCTGTCGCCGCACTATGCCGACGTCATTGCCGATCATGCCGATACGCTGGTGCATTGCTCGCGCCCCGGCATGGCGCTGCAGAAGATCGAGCGCGCGATCGAGCTCAATCCGCTGAGCCCCGATCCCTATCTCTGGACTGCGGCCGGCGCCAACTATGCGCTCGGCGAGTTTTCCGCGTCGATCGACTATATCAGCCAGATGAGCGATCCCAGCCTGGCAGACAGACTTGCTGCCGCCAGCTGGGCGATGCTTGGCAACAAGGACAAGGCGCGCGTTCTGGTGCGCCGCGTCCGCGAGGCCAATCCGAACTTCGATGTCGATAAATGGTTGTCCGCCGTTCCGAGCAAGGAACAGTGGCACAAGGACCTTTATCGCGAAGGACTGAAGAAGGCAGGCTTTTAACGTCAACTCTGGAAGAGGGAATAAGAGCATGACCAAAGTTGTTGTAATCAGTGTTGAGGGTGAAAAGGGGCTCTGGGTGGCGGATCTCGGCCGTGGCACGGTCACGCCGCTGAGCGTGCCGAAGGCTGGCGCACTTGCCGAGGCTGCGGCTCTCGCCGCCAAGGGCAGCGTCATCACCAAGGGCGTCAATCTGGCCGTTGCCGTCAAGTCGGCGGATACTGTCGCAGCCGGCCACTACGACGGCTAGTCACGCCTTAAGACAACCAGCATCACAATC
Organism: Hyphomicrobiales bacterium; assembly: GCA_900465675.1. GTDB lineage: Bacteria > Pseudomonadota > Alphaproteobacteria > Rhizobiales > Rhizobiaceae > Rhizobium. The sequence goes on from UBJR01000005.1 coordinate 757,894, forward strand.
GCCGATGTGAGCAGCGAGCGGCGCTGCTCACACAGGGTGGTCGTGCGCTTTGGAGCGCTATTCCACCGGCCCGCATGGGACGCGCCGGGCGATGCCAAAAAAACCGCTACTTGAGCGGCTTTGAATAGATACGGTGATTGGGAGATTGCCGGTAGTTGGCCGACCGGTAGTAATCCGCCGCGACCCCCTCATTTTGCGACAGCAGCCATGTGCTCGAAAATCCGGCCGCCAGCGCTTCTTCCTCCAGCAGCTTCAGCAGCGCGGTGCCGATGCCCTTGCCCTGGTGGGCAGGCATGACGGCGATCTCCGGAATATAGAGCATGCAGCCGGTTGCCGCTGTGTGCGGGTAGCCGATCGCAAAACCGTGGAGATCCTCGCCATCAAGCGCACCGACCCCGAGCCAACCCGGCGTCGTCGACAGTTCCACCATCCGGGCGTTTGCCCGCTTGATCGTCCAGTGTTCGTGCCATGGCGCGGCACTATAGGCTTCGACGATGATGGCGGCGCCCTGAAGCGCCTGGTTTTTATTGATCCGCTTGAAAACGACTGTCATGGCCACTGTCTAACGAAGCACCAAGGGCGATGCTGATGAATATTATGAGCGCCGGTCCTAAACAACTGGTTGCTGTATTTTTTACCGCTCAATTGTGGTCTAAAGTTGTGAATGGTGCCGTTCTACACGTCTTTTCCCGGTGCCGCGACAATTTGACGGAGCACTAATCTTCAAGACGACGCCATCGCCGCCTGCCATTGTCGTCTATCGGCGATTGGAGGGCACATGCGCATAGGCTTCATCGGTCTCGGGATCATGGGGACGCCCATGGCCCTCAATCTGGTGCGATCGGGGCGCGACGTCATCGTCTGGAACCGCTCTGCGGAAAAGGCAGCCGTTCTCGAAGCTGAAGGCGCCGAAGTGGCGGCAAGCGTCGCGGCCCTTTTCGCAGGCGCTGATGTGATCATCCTGATGCTGGCGACGGATGTGGCAATCGATGCGGTTCTGCAGCGCGGAACCCCTGCCTTTGCCAGCCTCGTTGCCGGGCGCACCCTCGTTCACATGGGCACCACGGCGCCTGATTATTCAAAGACACTGGAAGCGGACGTGCTTTCAGCAGGAGGCGCCTATGTCGAGGCGCCGGTCTCAGGATCGCGTGTTCCGGCCGAGGCTGGCGAGCTTGTGGCCATGCTGGCGGGAGCGCCTGAAACAGTCGAAACTGTGCAGCCCTTGCTCCAGCCGCTCTGCCGCGATGCGATCGTCTGCGGCGTGGTTCCAAACGCGTTGCTGATGAAGCTGGCGGTCAATATCTTCCTGATCTCGACTGTGACAGGTCTCGCCGAGGCCGCGAATTTTGCCGCCAGCCACGGCCTCGACCTGCATCTCTTCAAGCGGATTGCCGATGGCGGCCAGATGGCGAGCGGCATCTTGAGGCTCAAGAACGCCAAGCTTGCAGAAGGCGATTTCTCGCCGCAGGCGGCGATCTCCGACGTGCTGAAGAACAATCAGCTGGTTGTCGATGCCGCGCGGCGGCTGGGTATCGCTTCACCGCTGCTCGATGTCTGCCGCGCGCTTTATGCCGAAACCGAAGAGATGGGTTTCGGAGGGCTCGACATGGCTGCCGTTATCAAGGCGATCGCCGCCCGCGCGGCGAAATGCTAGGCCGGTTTCTCCGTGGGTTTTTCCACGGCCGCCAGCGCTTCCATCAGCGCCGCCTTGACCTTGCTCCTCTCGCCGGGCTCCAGCTGCGACATGTTGAGGTGGAGATCCAGACCGGCAAAATGCTCGCTCATCACCCTTGAATGACCGTCGTTACCGAGGAGTAGGCCCTGCACCTCGTAAGGCACGATATCGCGCTGGATACCCTTCATCGTAATCGGCGCCAGCGGCACGGCTTCGACGATATCCTCCACCAGCGCATAGGTTTCATAGCTCATGACGATCTTGCCGCCCTCGGCGATTGATTGCAGCCGCGCCGCCAGATTGGCCTCGGCGCCGATGATCGTATAGTCCATGCGATCGGTGCTGCCGAAATTGCCGACATTGCAATAGCCGCTGTTGATGCCCATGCGCACGATGAAGGGCTCGGCCGTACCGTCGCGTCGCCATTTCGCCTTCAGTTCGCCGAGGCGTTGCTGCATATCAACGGCCATGCGCAGGCAGGCTTTTGCATCTTCTGCCGCCCCCTTGGTTTCGGGGTCGCCGAAGAAAACCAGGATCGCGTCGCCGATGAACTTGTCGACGGTGCCGCCGTGTTTCAGCGCGATCTTCGACATCTCCGTCAGATATTCGTTCAGCATCTCCGTCAGCGCTTCCGGCTGCAGCCGCTCGGTGGTTGCGGTGAAATCCTTGATATCGGAAAAGAAGATCGTCAGCCGCTTGCGCTCGGTCTGGATGACGACGTCGCGCTGGCCGCTGAAGATGCTCTTGTAGATCTGCGGCGAGAGATAGCGCGAGATCTTCAGCGAGATGCTGGCCAGGAACTCGTTGGTGGATTCGAGATCGCGGTTGAAGGCGTGCAGCACCGAAGCCTGGCGGCGCTGCATGACGATGAAGGACGCGCCAAGTACCGCGACGCAGATGAAATAGGCGAGCAGATATTTGAAGGCAAAGACATTGGCCGCAAAGGGCTGACGGATGATCACTTCCTGAATGCCTCTGACATCGCCTACCTTCCAGTCGGTCTTCGGGCTCTCCGGATGGGTGTTGTGGCAGGCGACGCAGGCAGGCCCCATCAGCACGGGCGTGACGAGACGGAAGATATTGGTGAAGCCCGAACGCTTGTTCTCCGTCATCGTCTGCTTCGGATTGGTGCGAAGCGCGGTGAGCGCATCGCTCTCGAATTTGTCCAGATCGTGCGATGCCCGGTTTTTGAAGGGAAGATCGGAGACGAAGCGGTAGGTGATATTCGCCTGCTGCTCCTTGATGACGTCGCCGAGTTCCAGCGATAGCGTCGCCGGTATCGGAATGGCGCCGGGAATATTGGCGTAGTTGTGGGAGAGGACCGTCCCGTTTTCCTGGCCCGCCGCGTGGGCTGCGAGAATCCGGCCGACGACGTTGGTCGAGTAATAGGAGCGGATACTCGTGATCAGCGAGCTCATGTCCTGCGCCTGCCGGTGCACGGCATCGCGCGACAGTGTGCTGACATCAAGCCAGGCCGCAAGCGGCAGGCCGGCGAGCATGATCAGCGTCACCAATCCGATCAGATGCGCGTTCTTGCGCGCTGTCGATATTTCCTTTTCCCGCGTCGCCACGATCTGCCCCACCCGCTGATCGATATCAAAACCCAAGGGCGACAGGATCGGCCATCGTATTTCAGTTGTCGAGCATATTCATCGGTGGGCCGCCTTCCGTGGATGGCGGAAGGCGTGTCGTCAGTAGGGCAACCCGACATAGTTTTCGGCAAGCGCGGTCGAGGCGGCGGTCGAATGGGTCAGATAATCGAGTTCGGCTTCCTGGATCCTCTGGCCGAAATCGCCGGTATCCGGGAAGCGGTGTAGCATCGTCGTCATCCACCAGGAGAAGCGAACGGCTTTCCAGACGCGCGACAGGGCGCGCTGCGAATAGACATCGATCCCGGCGCTTGAATGCTCGGCGTAATATTCGGCGATGCCGGAGAACAGGTAATGGACGTCGCTCGCGGCGAGATTCAGCCCCTTGGCTCCGGTCGGCGGCACGATATGGGCCGCGTCACCGGCAAGGAACAGCCACCCGAAGCGCATCGGCTCGGCGACGAAGGAGCGCAGCGGCGCGATCGATTTCTCGAAGGACGGTGCCGTCTGCATCGCCTCGGCGTGATGGGCAGGCAGGCGGCGGCGCAGCTCGTCCCAGAAACGCTCGTCGCTCCAATCCTCGATCTTCTCGTCGAGCGGACACTGGATGTAATAGCGGCTGCGGCTTTCCGATCGCATCGAACAGAGCGCAAAGCCGCGCGGATGATTGGCATAGACGAGCTCGTGGCTGACAGGCGCGACATCGGCCAGGATGCCGAGCCAGCCGAACGGATAGATCTTCTCGAAGGTGCGGATCGCCTTCTCCGGCACCGCCTTGCGGCTGGCGCCGTGAAAGCCGTCGCAGCCGGCGATGAAATCGCAGTCGATGCGGTGCGTCACGCCGTCTTTGTCATAGGTAACGTAGGGCGCGGCACCGTCGAAATCGTGAGGCGTCACATTGGCCGCTTCGTAGATCGCCAGCGCGCCGCTCGCCTCGCGATGTTCCATCAGATCACGGGTCAACTCCGTCTGGCCATAGACCATGACGCGCTTGCCGCCGGTCAGTCCATGGAGATTGATCCGGTGATCCCTACCATCGAAGGCGAGCGAAAAACCGTCATGCGGCAAGCCATCGGCATGCATGCGCGCGCCGGATTTCGCCCGGTCCATCAGCCCGACGGTACCCTCCTCGAGCACGCCAGCGCGAACCCGGCCGAGGATATAATCCTTGGCGGCGCGGTCGAGGAGGACGTTGTCGATCCCGGCATCAGTCAGCAGCTGGCCGAGCAGCAGACCGGCGGGGCCTGAGCCGATAATGGCGACTTTGGTGCGCATGGTTCCTCCTTGCATCCTCTTGCCCGGATTTTGCGGAACGCGGTGGCCCGCAGCAATGGACATTTCGCGCCAGAAATTGCACTTATCGAACGTGGCAGGAGGATGCGGCCATGACGAAATTCGTCCCGACCTATGAGCTCTATGGCGAGAACACCGGCAGAAATCCCGATTTCTGGCTGCATTGCGAGACGATACCATCGCGCAGCAGCTTGCATCATTGGGAGATCAAGCTGCATCGCCATGAGAGCTTCTTTCAGATCTTGTACATCAGCGCCGGATCCGGCGATGCGATCTTTGGCGCAGAGCGGCATGAGATCACGCCCAACACGGTGATCACCGTGCCGCCGGGGCTGAACCATGGCTTCCGGTTCTCGAAGGATATCGACGGCTTCGTCATCACCGTGCTTGCGTCGCATCTGAAGGCGCTGCCGGGTGGCCGCAGCCCGCTTGGCGAATGGCTTGCCCGCCCGCATCTGACGAGCCTGCACCGGGACGATCCGGACGCAGTCTATGCCGGGCAGACGCTCTCACGCCTTGGTGCCGAGTTCGCGGGCCGTGGCAGTGGCCGCGCCGATCTGCTGGAAGCCTATGTGACGATCGCGCTGCAGCTGACGATGCGGCTCTCCGGCAGTGATGCCGGGCAGGCTGGCGACGAAAACGGGCGGCGGATGGAATTGCTGAACGGCCTGATCCAGCAGCATCTGAGATCCCACCGGCCGGCCGCCTTCTATGCCGGTGAGCTCGGCGTCTCCGCAACGCATCTGAACCGCATCGTCAAGGCAGCGACCGGGCAGGGCACGCATGAGATGATTGCGCATCGCCTGACCGATGAGGCCAAACGCGAGCTGGTCTTCACCTTCGGCAGTGTCCAGGAAATCAGTTACCGGCTCGGCTTCGCCGATCCCGCCTATTTTTCCCGCTTTTTCCTGAAGCAGACGGGCGAGACGCCGCGGGCCTGGCGGATTGCCGAGCGGGCGAAGCTCGGCATGTGATCAGCGCAGGACCAGGCGAAGGGCGGCCTGTGTTTCCTTCAGCAGCGGCAGATAGCGCGCTGCCATCTCCGACGCTGCAACATGAGCGGCGGGGGCGCCGATGTTCAGCGCGCAGATCAGCTGGCCGCGATCGTTTTCCACCGGTACGGCGATCGAGCACAGGCCGAGCTCCAGTTCCTGATCGATAACCGCATAGCCCTGAGCGCGGACGCGCTGGAACTCGGCGATCAGCCTTTCGGGATCGGTGATCGTGCGCGGCGTACTGGCCTTGAGATCGCTGCGGGCGAGAACGGCGCGCGCCTCGGGCTCGGGCAAGGCGGCCAGCAGCACGCGGCCCATCGAGGCGCAATAGGCGGGCAGGCGGCTCCCCGGCGTCAGGTTGATCGACATCACCCGCTTCTGCGAGGCCCGTGCGATATAGAGGATCTCGGTGCCGTCGAGCACCGAGGCCGAGGCACTCTGCCCGGCCTTATCCGACAGCTGATCGAGATGCGGCTGCAGGATGGCGGGCAGCGGCGTCGCCGAGAGATAGGCGTGGCCGAGGCGCAAAACCTTCGGCGTCAACGTGAAGAACTTGCCGTCGTAATCGGCATAGCCGAGTTCGGAGAGCGTCAGCAGCGAGCGCCGCACCGTTGCGCGGTCGAGGCCGGTCAGCTTCGCGGCATCGGTAATCGATAGCCGCTGATGCATCTCTCCGAAGGCTTCGATGACCTTCAGGCCTCTCGCAAAGCCGCTGACGAAGTCCGTTTCGCGCATTCGATCCGGTCCAGAATCTCTGTTGCTGGCTCGATCGAGCCTAGCGGTTTGCTAGCACGGCATTGCTCTCCGGCAAAGCTGGGCGCCCGCTATCGGAAGTGGACTTCAAGATGCTGGCGATCTTGCGCGACGACCCGGCAGGCGGTTTCGAAGCGATCGCCGGGAATGCCTAGGGTGAATTCCGGCGGGATGCCCGTTGCGTTCGAGACGGCAAGGCTGGCGCCATCAGGTCCGAGAGAGCGGATCGTGCAATCGAATGTCGAGCGCCTGTCATTGAAGATGATCACGCCCGCTTTGAGCACCCGGCGCCGCTCGCCGGCTTCTGATGACGAGGCCGGGGCGGAGGAAGCGCAGCGATTCCGGCCCGCCTGCTTGGCCCGGTACATGGCGGCGTCCGCCTGCGCCAGAAGCGTATCGATGTCCTTGGCGATGATCGACATGCCAGTTATTCCGAAGCTGGCCGTAACGCGGATCGCGTTGTCGGCAACGGGAACCGGACTGGCCTCCAACGCGCCGCGCAGCTTTTCGGCCACGGCGAGAGCCGCGTCCCGATCGGCATGCGGCAGCAGCACCGCGAATTCTTCGCCGCCGAGCCGCCCGAGGATATCGCCGGCACGAATTTGTTCCCGGCAGGTCGCGGCAACCGCCTTCAAAACCGCATCGCCAGCCGAATGGCCATAGGTGTCGTTGACCTTCTTGAAATGGTCGACATCGAGCACGATGCAGGCCGCATCATGCTGATGCCGGGTGGCAAGCGAGAGAAGGCGGCGTGCTTCCTCATTGAAGGCCCGGCGGCTGAGGACGCCCGTCAAGCTGTCGGTCGCGGCAGAGCGTAGCAGCTCGACGCGATCCATCGCGATACCGGCGATTTCTTCCAGGATGCCGAGGTCCTTGCTGCCGAAAGAACGCGGTCTGCGGTCGATGGCGCAGACCGTTCCGACCGTATGGCCGTCGCGGGTCTTCAAGGGAACGCCGGCATAGAAGCGGATATGAGCCTCGCCTGTGACCGCAGGATTGGCCGCAAAGCGCGGATCGCGCGTGGCATCCTGGACGACGATCGGCTGTTCGTCATCGACGACATAGCGGCAGAAGGTGTCTTCCCGCGGCATCTCGTCGTTGGTCAGGCCTGAGCAGGCCTTGTACCATTGACGGTGCGCATCGATGAACGAGACGATGCCGATATCGACGGAGAAGACCTGCTTGAGGAGACGGACGAGCCGTTCGAAGCCCTCGTCTCTCGGCGTATCGAGCATATCAAGCTCGTCAAGCGCATTGAGGCGCTCCAGCTCGCGCTGCGCCGCCTCGACCGATGATCTGCCAAATGCCCTAGCAACCGCCATTTGCCACCTCTTTTGCGAGCAAATATGCGGGCTAATTGTAAATAACGGGTAATGTTTCCAAACCACATCATATAATCATCGGTGCGATATACGAACAAATATCAAATATCGCACAATTAACTTGCCTGACCCAAGGTCCCGGATTTATCCGTAGCAGTCAGATCGAGGCCGGTGAGCCTCGCGATGCCAGGCGAGGAGATATCCGGCATGGACAAGACAATCCGGAGCGCGGCGGATGCCGTTTCCGAAATCGGCGATGGCGCCGTCGTCATGATAGGCGGTTTCGGCGGTTCGGGCGCACCGATCGAGCTCATTCACGCGCTGATCGACAAGGGGCCGAAGAACCTGACCGTGATCAACAACAACGCGGGCAATGGCCGGATCGGTATTGCGGCGATGATCGATGCCGGGATGGTCAGGAAGATGATCTGCTCCTTCCCGCGCTCGTCCGACCCGCGCGCCTTCACCGACAAGTATCTGGCGGGCGAGATCGAGCTTGAGCTGGTGCCGCAGGGCACGCTTGCCGAGCGCATCCGTGCCGGCGGCGCCGGGATCCCGGCATTCTATACGCCGACGACCTATGCCACCGAGCTTGCCGAGGGTAAGCCGATTGCCGAGTTCGACGGCCGGAAATATGTGCAGGAACGCTGGCTGAAAGCCGACTTTGCGATCGTCAAGGCGCATCTCGGCGATACGCATGGCAATCTGACCTACAACAAGGCGGGCCGCAACTTTAACCCGCTGATGTGCATGGCGGCGGCCAAGACCGTTGCCCAGGTGTCGAGATTGGTGCCGGCCGGCGGCATCGATCCGGAACAGGTGGTGACACCCGGCATCTTCGTCGATGGCGTCGTCGAGATCGCCAATCCGCAACAGGAAGAAGAGCTCATTCGAGCCGGAGTGGCTTACGTATGACCCCTGAACCAAGCAAGATCGACACACGCGAAGACATCAAGCTTTCGAACGCCCAGATCGCCTGGCGCGCCGCTCAGGACATCACCGACGGTGCCTATGTCAACCTCGGCATCGGTTTTCCTGAGATGGTGGCCCGCTATCAGCCCGAGGGCCGCGAGGCGATCTTCCATACCGAAAACGGCATCCTGAATTTTGGCGAGGCGCCGGCTGCGGGCGAGGAAGACTGGGATCTGATCAATGCCGGCAAGAAGGCGGTGACGCTGAAGCCGGGCGCTGCCTTCTTCCACCATGCCGACAGCTTCGCCATGGTGCGTGGCGGTCATCTCGATATCGCGATCCTCGGCGCCTATCAGGTGTCTGAAAACGGCGATCTCGCCAACTGGCGCGCCGGCTCGAAGGGCGTGCCCGCCGTCGGCGGCGCGATGGATCTGGTGCATGGCGCCAAGCAGGTCTGCGTCATCACCGAGCATGTCACCAAGAACGGCGAGCCGAAACTCGTCGAAACATGCACCTTCCCGTTGACTGGAGTCGGCTGCATCACGCGTATCTACACGAGCCATGCAGTGATCGATATCGTCAAGGGCCGCTTCGTGCTGCGCGAAAAGCTTGCCGCCATGACTGTCGAGGAACTGCAGGCAATGACCGGCGCCAAGCTGCATGTCGAAGGCCCGGTCGCCGATCTCATCGTGCCCGAACTCTGAGGACTGACCGATGGCTGACGCTTTCATCTGCGATTACATCCGCACCCCGATCGGCCGCTTCGGCGGCTCGCTCTCCTCCGTCCGCGCTGACGATCTCGGTGCCGTGCCGCTGAAGGCGCTGATGGAGCGCAACGCTTCCGTCGATTGGGAGGCCGTCGATGACGTCGTCTTCGGCTGCGCCAACCAGGCGGGCGAGGACAACCGCAATGTGGCGCGCATGTCGCTGCTGCTGGCAGGCCTGCCGCTCGGCGTATCCGGCACGACGATCAACCGGCTCTGCGGATCGGGCATGGATGCAGTCATCACGGCAGCCCGGGCGATCCGTTCCGGCGAGGCAGAGCTGATGATTGCGGGTGGCGTCGAAAGCATGTCGCGGGCGCCGTTCGTCATGCCGAAAGCCGATACGGCTTTCTCGCGCAATGCCGAGATCTACGATACGACGATCGGCTGGCGCTTCGTTAATCCGTTGATGAAGAAGCAGTATGGTGTCGATTCCATGCCGGAGACCGGCGAGAACGTTGCCGAGGATTACAAGGTCAGCCGCGCGGATCAGGACGCCTTTGCCGTCCGCTCGCAGGCGAAGGCCGCGGCATCGCAGGAAAGCGGCCGGCTGGCCAAGGAAATCAGCGCCGTCACCATTCCACAGCGCAAGGGCGATGCCGTTGTCGTCGACCGGGACGAGCATCCGCGTGCCACCTCGATCGAAACGCTCGCCAAGCTCGGCACACCCTTCAAGAAGGAAGGCGGGACGGTTACCGCGGGCAATGCCTCCGGCGTCAATGACGGCGCGGCTGCGCTGATCGTCGCCTCCGAAGCGGCGGCGAAGAAATACGGCCTCAGGCCGATCGCCCGCATTCTCGGCGGTGCCGCCGCCGGCGTGCCGCCGCGGATCATGGGCATCGGCCCGGTCCCGGCTTCGCGCAAGCTTTTGGCGCGGCTTGGCCTCAAACAGGAGCAGTTCGATGTCATCGAACTCAACGAAGCTTTTGCCTCGCAGGGTCTGGCAGTTTTGCGCGAACTCGGGATTGCCGATGACGATGCCCGCGTCAATCGTAACGGCGGGGCGATCGCGCTCGGTCATCCGCTCGGCATGTCGGGCGCCCGCATCACCGGCACGGCGGCGCTGGAACTTGCCGAAACCGGCGGCCGCTATTCGCTCTCGACCATGTGCATTGGCGTCGGGCAGGGGATCGCCGTAGCGCTGGAGCGGGTCTAGGGACAGCCGGTCATCGTACAAATTCGCGTGTTCGGCATTGCCGATCAGCGACGCCTGCTGCTAAGACTCCCAGCCATAATCACACTTCATTGGTTTTAGGGAGGCTTTGCAGCCATGGCTGATCTTGCTCAATCACTCGCGTCCATCAAGTTGCCGGATCTGGTCGGCAAGGCGGTGCTCATCACCGGCGCCTCGACCGGTATCGGTGCCGCACTTGCCCGCGCCTTCGCGGCACAGGGGATGAAGGTCGGCATTCATTACAATGCCAGCCGCGAACCGGCCGAAAAACTCGCCGAGGAAATCCGCGCCACCGGCGCCACCGTGCATCTCGTGCATGGTGACGTATCGAAAGAGGGCGAGACCGAGCGCGTCGTCGAAGAAACGGCAAAGACCTTCGGCCATCTCGACGGCCTGATCAACAATGCCGGCGGCATGCTCGGCCGCAAGCCGACCGCCGAATATACCGACGAGCACTACGACAACGTCATGAACCTCAATGCACGCTCGGTTCTCGCTGCCGTGCGCGCCGCTCATCCCTGGCTGAAGAAGCAGGGTGGATTCATCATCAACACCACCTCGATCGCCGCCCGCAATGGCGGCGGTAACGGCGCGATCCTCTATGCGGCATCCAAGGGCTTCGTCTCGACGATTACCCGCGGCCATGCCAAAGAGTTTGTCGGCGATCGTATCCGCGTCAATGCAGTGGCGCCCGGCGTTATCGCCACGCCGTTCCATGAGCGCTATACCAATGACGAGCAGATGGAGATGCAGCGCAAGTCGATCCCGATGGGCTTTGTCGGCACTTCGGAAGATTGCGTCGGCGCCTATCTCTTCCTCGCTTCGCCGACCCTGTCTGGCTACATCACCGGCCAGATCATCGAAGTGAATGGCGGCCAGCTGATGCCGTAATCCGGCATTTTCTCTCCCCGATATTTTGCACTGCACAAGGGAACCTTCGGGTTCCCTTGACGTTTCGGAGACGGGGGAAGGCGATCGCCGTTCCTTGTTATCTGAGACGGATGATCATGTTCAAGCCAAGCCACTCCAATCGCTGTGCCGGGCAACGCTGCCGGACGCAGTGCTTTGCTGTGTCTGCTGGCTGAATTGCCCATCCGCCTCGTCAGCTGCCGCGGCAGCGAAAACCGTATAATGAAGCGACATAAAGGATGGGCGACACAAAGATGAGCTATTCGTTCTCGGAACTCGATTTCCTCAAGCCGGAGCTTGGTGCGGAATATACCGGATCCGGGACGCATTTCGCCGTCTACTCTGCCCATGCCGAACAGATGGAACTCTGCCTGTTTTCGGCCGACGGCAAGAAGGAAGAGGCGAGGCTGGCGCTGCCCAAGCGCGAGGGCGACATCTGGTCGGGCTATATCGCCGGCGTCGGGCCGGGAACGGTCTATGGCTATCGCGCCCACGGCCCTTACGATCCGAAGAACGGCCACCGTTTCAATCCCAACAAGCTGCTGCTCGACCCCTATGCCAAGCAGGTGAAGGGCGATCTGAAATGGGATGATGCTCTCTACGGATATGCGATCGGAAAGGACGATCTGTCCTTCGACGAGCGCGATAGTGCGCCCTTCATGGTCAAGGGTGTCGTCCAGGATCCGGATTTCGATTGGGATGGCGACCAGGCGATCCGCAGGCCATGGACGGAAACCATCGTCTATGAGGCGCATGTGCGCGGCATGACGATGACCCATCCCAAGGTGCCCGATCATCTGCGCGGTACGTTCCTGGGCATGGCGAGCGATCCGATCATCGATCATCTGACGAAGCTCGGCATTTCCGCCATCGAACTTCTGCCGATCCAGTTCTTCCCGAACGACCGGTATCTCGAAGAAAAGAACTTGACCAATTACTGGGGCTACCAGACGCTCGGCTTCTTCGCGCCGCAGTCGCGCTACATGTCGAGCGACAAGATCACCGAGATCAAGACGATGGTCCGCAAGTTCCATGCGGCCGGCATCGAAGTGATCATGGACGTCGTTTATAATCACACCGCTGAAGGCAGCGAGCGCGGCCCGACACTCTCCTTCCGCGGCCTCGACAATGCGAGCTACTACATTCTCTCGCCAGACGATGCGCGCCATACGTTCGATACGACGGGCACCGGCAACACGCTGAACATTGCCAACCCGATGGTGATGCGCATGGTGCTCGACAGCCTGCGCTATTGGGTCGGCGTCATGCATATCGACGGCTTCCGCTTCGATCTCGCCAGCACGCTAGGCCGCCAGGATCTCGAATTCGACCGTGCCGGCATTTTCTTCAGCGCCATCCGTCAGGATCCGATGCTGGCGGGCGTCAAGCTGATCGCCGAGCCGTGGGATGTCGGCGAGGGCGGATACCAGGTCGGCGGTTTCCCGCATCCCTTCCGCGAGTGGAACGACAAGTTCCGCGACGATGTCCGGCGCTTCTGGAAGGGCGACGGCGGTCTGGTTTCCAGCCTGTCGCAGCGCATCACCGGCTCCTCGGTGCAGTTCAATCATTCCGACCGCGGCGCAACGTCTTCAGTCAACCTGCTGGCTGCCCATGACGGCTTCACGCTGATGGATACGGTGTCCTTCAACGACAAGCACAACGAAGCGAATGGCGAGGACAACAATGACGGCCATTCCGACAATCATTCGGACAATATGGGCGCCGAAGGCGCGACCGACGATCAGGGCATCAACGACAATCGCGCGCGGCGCCGCCGCAACATGATGGCGACGCTGATGCTGTCTCAGGGCGTGCCGATGATCGTCGCCGGCGATGAGGTCGGCAACAGCCAGCATGGCAACAACAACGCCTATTGCCAGGACAACGAGATCGGCTGGATCGACTGGAGCGGTCTCGACGATCCGTTCCTGGCCTTCTGCCAGAAGATGATTGGCTTCCGCAAAGCCCATCCCGAGCTGCGCCAGGAGCGCTTCCTGACCGGCGAAACCAGCGAGGATGGCCGGATCGAGATCGCGTGGTTCAAGGCCGACGGCAGCTTCATGGATGACGGCGCCTGGAACGATGGCGAGCTGCGCGTGCTTGGGGTCTATCTGTCGCGCAGCGTCAGCGCACCCGAGAACGAGGACATGCAGGGTCTCTACATGCTCTTCAATGCCGGTGGCGATTGCGAGATCAATTTGCCGGAGGTGAACGGTGTCAGGGAATGGCAACGCCTCGTCGAGACCGGGGCGGACGATGCCTTCGAGGTCATCCACGCAGAGAACCCGTTCACGCTCTATCGCGAAAGTATCGCGGTGTTTGCGCCAAAAGGCGCCACCGAGCCGCCCAAGGATGCCGATACCGCCGAGCGCCGCCGCTGGTTCAGTTTCGGCCGCAAGAAGAAGTGACAGGCCCAGAACAAAGCGATGAATGCGGACGCGATAACTGAGCTCGGACTGACCTATGTGAACGATACCGAACCGGGTATCCGCCGCAGCCGGAAGGGCAAGGGCTTTTCCTACCGTCTGCCGGATGGTTCGCTGGTATCCGATCCGGATCAAAAGAAGCGCATCGCATCGCTCGGTCTGCCGCCCGCCTATGAGGGTGTCTGGATCTGCCTGCAGGAAAACGGCCACCTGCAGGCAACCGGCTACGACGCGCGCGGGCGCAAGCAGTACCGTTATCACAAGGACTGGAACAGCTTCCGCAGCGTCGAGAAATTCCATCAGCTGATCGAATTCGGCCAGGCGCTGCCGAAGATTCGCCGGCAGGCTCTCAGAGATCTCGACACCGGCGCCGACGATGTCAGGGGCGTCCTTGCGGCGCTGACGACGCTGCTCGATGAAGCACATCTGCGCGTCGGTAATCAGGCCTATGTCAGGGAAAACGGCACCTATGGCGCAACGACGCTACTCAAGCGCCACATCAAGCTGAACGACGGCAGAATCGAGCTCAAATTTCGGGCGAAGGGCGGCAAGCGCGTGCAGCGCAGCCTCAAGCATCCGCGGTTGCAGAAAATCCTGGAAGAAATCGCCGATCTCCCCGGCCGCCAGCTTTTTGTCTGGAAGGACGAGACGGGATCGCTGAAGCCGGTCGAGTCCGGCAGGCTCAACGCCTATCTGGCCGAAATTTCCGGCATCGCGATTTCCGCCAAGACCTTTCGTACCTGGGCGGGCTCGCTTGCCGGGTTCGGCGCGGCACGCGGCGCAATCCTCGATGGCCGCCACCCAACTGTGAAAGAGATGGCGGAGGCCTCGGCCGAAGTATTGCACAACACGCCGGCCATCTCGCGCTCCAGCTATATCCACCCGCGCATCATCGCTCTTTCGGACCGCGGCAGCGCGTTGGCGGAAGAACTGCCGGAGCCGGCGGAGCCGCTGCGCGGTCTTCGCGCCGAGGAAAACCGCCTGCTCGATTTCCTGATGCGCGAAGCGGGCATCACGCCCTCTTCAAGATGATGAAAAAAGCCCGCGCTCGGGAGCGCGGGCTTCTCAAGATAACAGGAGGTCTTATCAAGCAGCCGCTTCTGAAAGACGGCCTTCCTCGATCTACTCGCCGCGCCGATGTCGCAGTAAATGCGCGCTCCAATCAGTGCGGTCGCAGAAGTAGAACCACTCAAGCGCCAGATCGTTCCTGAAATGCGACGCGCGATCTGCAAACTTGGCTTTAAAGCGGTGGCCGCGGAACAAATTCTCTTACATCTCGTTGAAAAGCTTGATCGGAAGTCATTCTGAAAGGGCGCTCCCATGCCGAATGTCCGCAAGGCGGCTGACAAGGACCGAAAGTTCGATCCCCGCGACCGGTTGATCGTCGCTCTCTACGCGCAGCTGAAAGCCGAGCGGGAGACGCGCGAGACGCTCGAATGGGTCATCCGCAATGGCGGATTGTCGGACGCGGTGCTGGAAGCGATCGCCTCCGATCCCGTCAGGCCGGTGACCAGCGACGAGATCGCATCGGTCGAAAAGATCATAGCTTTGGATGAGCGCCGCAAAGGTGCGCCACGCGACTACGACTGAAGAAAGAGGAGCTGAAGATGGTGGATATTACATATCAGATCGTGCCGCATGACGAAGGCTGGGCCTACAAGCTCGGCGAAACCATTTCCGAGACCTATGCCACGGCCGAGGAAGCCGCAGACCGGGCGCGAAGTGCTGCGTCGCGGCAGAAGATCGGGGCCGGCGATGCCACGCTCGCCTATCCCTCGCCGGATGGCGGCTGGCAGTTTCAACCCCTGGAAACGGACAAGAGCGGAAGCAGGCTCTGACGGGACAAGCGTAGGAGAGTGACATGGCGGCGCGGGCAAGCTGGAAAGGCCATCTGAAGATCGGCGACCTTGTCTGCGCCGTCGGTCTCTACACGGCCATTTCATCGTCGGACCGCCTGTCCTTCAATATCATCAACCGGAAGACCGGCCATCGCGTCGAGCGGCAGTTTGTCGATAGCGAAACCGGAAAGCCCGTGGACCGCGAAGACCAGGTGAAGGGCTACAGGATGGACAATGGCGAATACATCGTCATCGAAGGTGACGAGATCGCCAGCGTCATGCCGGAGAGCGACAAGGTGATGGGCGTCCAGAGCTTCATCCCGCTGGAAGAGATCGACAAGCTCTATTTCGATCGTCCGTACTATCTGGCGCCAGTCGAGGATCACGATGCCGAAGCGCTTAGCCTGATCATGCGCAGCATGCGCGACAACAAGGTCGCAGCGCTCGCCCAGGCCGTTCCGCCGCAACCGGACGCTATTGATCCGCGCGCAGGGCGATCACGTCATCGCCACCATGCTCAATTTCGACTACGAAGTCCGCTCCGCCGAGACAGTCTTCAAGGACATTCCCGATATCAAATTTGACAAGGAAATGCTGGAGCTTGCCGGCCACATCATCGGCACCAAGAAGGGCAGCTTCAATCCGGCCGAATACGAGGACCGCTACGAGGCGGCACTGACCGAACTCGTGAAAGCCAAGATCGAGGGCCGGGAGCCGCCGAAGCGCAAGCCGAAGCCGGAGGGCAAGGTCGTCGATCTCATGGAGGCGCTGCGCCAAAGCGCCAAGATCGGCGGCAAATCCGGATCTGGTAAGCCTGCCGCCAGCGCATCCAGCCGCCGCAAGAAGGCGAGCTGACGATGGCGCTCGAAACCTATCAGCAGAAGCGCGACTTCAAGGCCACTCCCGAACCGCGCGGCGCAAAAGGCAAGAGCAAGGGCAACAGCTTCGTCATCCAGAAGCACGACGCGACGCGGCTGCACTACGATTTCCGGCTGGAGATGGACGGCGTGCTGAAAAGCTGGGCGGTGACGCGCGGCCCCAGCCTGAACCCCGATGACAAGCGGCTGGCCGTCCATGTCGAGGATCATCCTCTCTCCTATGGCGATTTCGAAGGCGTCATTCCGAAGGGGCAATATGGCGGCGGCACCGTCATCGTCTGGGATCAGGGAACCTGGACGCCGCTTTACGATGCGAAGAAAGCCTATCGAAAGGGCCATATCGAATTCGAGCTCGACGGCGACAAGCTGAAAGGCCGCTGGCATCTCGTCCGCATGCACGGCAAGCCGGGCGAAAAGCACGAGAACTGGCTGCTGATCAAGGGCGAGGACGCCGAAGCCCGCCATGGCCGCGAGGACATCCTCAAGAAGCGTCCGGAATCGGCCAAGAGCGGCCGGACGATCGAACAGGTCGCCAAGAACCCAGATGATACCTGGAATTCGAAGCCGAATGGCCGGAAGGCGGCAGCCAGGCTTGCAACCAAGGCCAAGGCGAAGCCGCAGGCTCACCAATGGCCGAAGGGTGTGCGCAAGGCGGCGATGCCCGATTTCGTCGAGCCGGTGCTTGCCAAGCTGAAGCCGCGTCCTCCGGCCGCCGACGGCTGGATCCACGAGATCAAGTTCGACGGCTACCGCCTGCAGATCCGCATCCGCGACGGGAAGGTGGCGATGCTGACGCGCACCGGCCTGGACTGGACGGAGAAATTCGGGGAAGAGATCGCTGCCGCCTTCGGCGAACTGCCTGTCGAGACCGCGCTGATCGACGGCGAACTGGTCGTCGAACGCGAGAACGGTGCATCGGACTTCTCGGCACTCCAGCACGATCTGAGCGAGGGGCGTAGCGACCGCTTCTCCTTCTATGCCTTCGACCTGATCTATCTCGACGGCCATGATCTGCAGAATGCAGCGCTGATCGATCGCAAGGCGCTGCTGGAAAAGCTGCTGCCGGCGGGCAGTAGCAAGTTGCGCTACAGCGATCATTTCGACGAGAATGGCCAGCTCAGCCTGGAAGGCGTCATCTCTAAGGGCCGCGACAGCAAATATGTGTCAGGCCGCACCGGCGACTGGATCAAATCGAAATGCGTCAAGCGCCAGGAATTCGTCATTGGCGGCTATGTGCCCTCGACCTCGATGAAGAGCGCCATCGGCTCGCTCGCCATGGGCTATTATGACAAGGGCAAGCTGAAACATGTCGGGCGCGTCGGTACCGGATATACCGCGAAGCTCTCGCACAATCTCTACACTCAGCTCTCCAAGATCGAGCAATCCGCCAGTCCTTTCGACGGCAAGCTGACGGCCGAGGAGCGCCGCGGGTTGGTGTTCGTCAAGCCTGATATGGTTGCCGAGGTTGAGTTTGGCGCCTGGTCAGCCGATGGTAATCTCCGCCATGCGGCTTTCCGCGGTTTGCGCGAAGACAAGGCGGCAAAGGATGTGGGGCGCGAAATGGGTGGAACTGCTGCAAAAGAACTGCCGGTATCGAGCGTGACGTTGACGCATCCCGATCGCATCTACTGGCCCGACGAGGGCATTACCAAGGCCGGGCTGGCCGATTACTACGCCCATGTCTGGGAACTGATGAAGCCGTTCGTCGTCAACCGGCCGCTCTCGCTGCTGCGCCTTCCCGATGGCATTGCCGGCAAGCAGCGTTTCTTCCAGAAACACGCCTGGAAGGGAATGAACGAATATATCGAAGAGATCGCCGACCCCAAGGATCGCAGCGGCGAGAAGCTGCTGCGGATCAGGGATTTCGACGGGCTCGTCGCGCTGGTGCAGTCGGCCGTCCTGGAGATCCACCCCTGGGGCGCGACGACCGCCAAATGGGAAAAGCCCGATATGGTGACCATGGATCTCGATCCGGCCGATGATGTGCCATGGGACGCGGTGATATCGGCGGCGCATGAGATCAAGGCGCTCATGGAAGGCGAGGGGCTGGCTGCCTTCGTCAAGACCTCGGGCGGCAAGGGGCTGCATGTCGTGGCGCCGCTGGCGCCGAAGGCGGGCTGGACCGAAGTGAAAGCCTTCGCCAAATGGATCGCCGACACGATGGAAGCCTCCGACCCATCCCGCTACATCGCCAAGGCGACAAAGGCCGAACGAACGGGCAGGATCTTCATCGACTATCTGCGCAACGGGCGCGGCAATACTGCCGTCGCGCCCTATTCGGCCCGCGCCCGCAAAGGTGCGCCGGTCTCGATGCCCATCGATTGGAGCGAGCTGACAGGCGAGATCGG
This sequence comes from Hyphomicrobiales bacterium, assembly GCA_900465675.1. Lineage (GTDB taxonomy): Bacteria > Pseudomonadota > Alphaproteobacteria > Rhizobiales > Rhizobiaceae > Rhizobium. The sequence continues at coordinate 776,770 of UBJR01000005.1, forward strand.
CCCCGCTTATTTCACCGTCGACAACGCGCCGGCGAGGGTCAACGCGCTGTCAAGCGACCCCTGGGCCGATTTCTTCGATGCAGCGAGGCCTCTAGAAAAGAAGAAGCGGTCCTGACGCATCGGGATCGCTCTCGTCTGATCATGCCGCGATCGGCTTCCGCCGGTCGAGCAGGCAAGCAAGACCGGCGCTGACAAGAGCCAATGCCGCTGGGATGAGGATCACGTAGAGCAGATCCCGGCCGCTCGAAGCGTCATTGAGGAGAAGTCCGGCGATCGAGGCGATGACGGCGCCGCCGCCAACGCTGACGGCCGCCGCTAGCCCCGCAGCCGTGCCCGCGAGATCGGGCTGGACGGCCAGTATCCCCGAATTGGCGGCAGGCATGGTCAGCCCGTTGCCGATGCCGATGAAGATGCAGGCCGCGAAGAAGGCGGGAGGCGCGGTCAATCCGCCGACGGCAAGAGCCAGGCCGCCGAGCAATCCGGTGCACGTGACTGCGCGTCCCGCAACCAATACGGCGGCGATTGGAATGCGGCCAGCATACCGTCCTGCGAGATAGCTGCCGAGGATGAAGCCCGCGGGCACCAGTCCCATGTAGAGGCCAAGCCTGGCGCTTGATCCGCCGAGCGCTTGGTTCATGACCAGCGGCGCGCCGGCGAGGAAGACGTAAAGCGTTCCCATCGAGCAGGCCATGCAGGCGGCATAGGCGAGGAAACGCGGCGAGCCGAGCAGCAGCCGGTATGCCGCGAGATAGCCATGTGAGTGAGTTTTCCGCTTCCCGGTCTCATCACGGATCTCACGGGCGGCGAGCGCCAGCATGATTGCCCCGAGCACCGCGAACATCACGAAATTTGCCCGCCAGCCGAAAAGCTCGCTGACCGATCCGCCGATCGTCGGCCCGATCATTGGTGCTACCGCCCAGCCCATGGCGAGATAGCCGAACTTGCTGGCCGCTTTCTGCCCGCCCCAGCTTTCCTTGACGATGACGAGCGCGATCGAGAAGCAGGCCGCAATGGCCGCCTGCAAGGTACGGAAGAGCAGGAAGACATGAATGTTATCCGCAAGCGCACAACCAGCTGAGGCCAGGATGAAGACAGACAGCGAGGAAAGCACGACCGGCCTGCGGCCAAAGCGATCGGACAGGGCGCCGCCGATGATCTCGGCAAAGGCGGTCAGCGCAGCATAAGCGGCGACGGAGAGCGCCACCAGTGCCGGATCGGCGCGCAGATCGGCGGCAATCTCCGGCAGGGACGGCAGGATCAGGTTGACGGGTAGGACGGAGAGGGCGGTCAGCAGGATCAGGGTGATCAGCCGCGGCGGCACGGATTGAAGTTGCCCTGCGGGCGCGGGTTCGGATGCGGATTGTCCGGTCATCGGTCGGTCTCTCGGGTGATGGGAAGAGGGATGTCCGGCAGGCCGCTGCCCGGAATCCAGGCAATAAAAAAGGCCCCGCCGGGAGCCTGCTTACCGCGCATGGGTGCTTTCGCCGGATGGCTACGCCATCCTGCCCATGCGCCCTATCACCACTACGAGAACCGTTGCGATCATCATTGCCTAGAGCTAGCGGCAAACCTTGGGCTGGTCAATCGCGAGCACATATGAAAAGGGCGGCTTGCGCCGCCCCTTCCGAAATCAGGCTGCCTTCGACACCACGCCATGCGGATCGAGGACGAATTTCGTCGCCGCGCCCTGGTCGAAGCTCTCGTAGCCCTGTGCGGCATCTTCGAGCGAGATGACCTTGGCGTTGACGATGTCGGCGATCGGCAGACGGTCGTGCAGGATCGCCTGCATGAGCTGGCGATTGTACTTGATGACAGGGGTCTGGCCGGTGTGGAAGGACTGCGCCTTCGCCCAGCCGAGACCGAAGCGCAGCGACAGGCTGCCCTGCTTGGCGGCGGCATCAACGGCGCCCGGATCCTCGGTGACGTAGAGACCGGGAATACCGATCGAGCCTGCGGCGCGGGTAATCTCCATCATCTGGTTCAGGACGATTGCCGGCTGTTCGCCACCGGCATGGCCGCGGGCTTCGAAGCCGACGGCATCGATGGCGCTATCGACTTCGTTGGTGCCGACGACCTGGGCGATCATGTCGCCGAGACGGTCGCTTTTCGACAGGTCGATCGGTTCGAAACCGACCTTGGCGGCGTGCGCCAGACGATCCTTGTTGAAGTCGCCGATCATGACAACGGCAGCGCCGAGGATGCGGGCCGAGGCGGCGGCAGCAAGGCCGACAGGACCCGCACCGGCGACATACACCGTCGAGCCGACGCCCACCCCGGCGCGGACCGCGCCATGGAAGCCGGTCGGCAGAATGTCGGACAGCATGGTCAGGTCGCGAATCTTGGCCATCGCCTTGTCGCGATCCGGAATCTTCAGGAGGTTGAAGTCGGCATAGGGGATGGTGACGTAGCGGGCCTGACCGCCGATCCAGCCGCCCATGTCTACATAGCCATAGGCGCCGCCTGCGCGCGACGGATTGACCGTCAGGCAGACGCCGGTGTCCTGCGACTTGCAGCAGCGGCAACGGCCGCAGGCAACATTGAACGGAACGGAGACAATGTCGCCGATTTCGAGCATCTCGACATCGATGCCCTTCTCGATGACTTCGCCGGTGATTTCGTGGCCGAGAACCAGGCCGGGCATGGCTGTCGTGCGGCCGCGGACCATGTGCTGGTCGGAGCCGCAGATGTTGGTGGAAATGACTTTCAGGATGACGCCATGTTCGATGCGGCGGCCATCGGGGGCCTCCAGCTTCGGATCGTCGATGTCGCGGACTTCGACCTTGCCGGGCCGCAGATAGACTACGCCTCTATTCTTGCTCATTCTCGTCTCCTCCGTTGAAAATGCCGCCATCCCGCAGGGCTCCTCCCGCTGCGGGCTGTGCTCACAGATTAGAGCATATGCAAACAGGCACCGTTCCGAATGCGACGGTTTGGGTCCGGAATTGGCCTGTTAGTGCCGCTTCGGCTGGCCGCTTTCTTTCGCCAGGCTCTTCTTCAGGGCATCCATGATATTGACGACATTGCCTGTCGATTTGACAGCAGGTGCCTTCTTGGCCGGTGCCGCCTTTTTCATGGTTTTCAGCTTGGCGCGGATAATGCTCTGCAGCCGCTTCTGCACCGGATCCTGCATCAGGGCGGGGCTCCAGTCCTGCGTCTGGTCCTTCACCAGCTTCTTCATCATCGCCAGCACCTTGGCATCGGGCTTGGCGTCGATAGCGACCGTTCCCACAGCCTCGCGAACCTCGTCGCCGTAATGCAGCGTCCAGAGCACGATCCCCTTGCCCTGCGGCTCCAGAAGCACCGCGCGTTCGCGGCGATAGAGCACCAGCCGGGCGATGCCGACCACGTCATTGGCAGCCATCGCCTCGCGGATGACGCAGAAAGCCTCGGTCCCGACCTTGTCTTCGGGTGCCAGGAAATGCGGCTTGTCGTACCAGATCCAGTCGATCGAGCCGCGCGGCACGAACGTGTCGATATCGATCGTCCGCGTGCTTTCCAGGCCGACCTCGTCGAGTTCGGCATCTTCGAGCAGCACATAATCGTCCTCGCCGCGCGGATAGCCCTTCACCTGCTCCCTGGCCGCAACCGCCCGGTGGGTAACGCTGTCCACATAGCGGCTTTCGACGCGGTTCTTGGTGTTGCGGTTCAAAACGTTGAACCGCACCTTGTTGCTGTCCGTCGTCGCCGGCGTCAGCGACACCTGCGCCGTCACCAACGAGAGCTTCAGATAGCCTTTCCAGAATGTCTGCCGGGGCATCTCGGTTCTCCTCAGGCCGCCTTGTCCAGTTCCGGATAGTGGCGGAAAATGCCGTTTACGTTGAAGGCGAGGCGGCGAGCGGATTTCAGGTAGGCAGCGATATTCGGCCGCTGCTCGACCCTATCGTGCAGCGCCTGCAACAACGGATATGTCTCCGCCGAGCCCTTCATCGCCTTGGGAAAGGCATAGCGCAGTCCTTTGAGCACCTGAAACAGCGACAGGTCCACATAGGTTAGCTTGTCGCCCGAGATATGCGCCGGCCCCTTCGGGTTGTTGGCGATGACGCGCTCGAAATAGCCGAAAAATTTGGGGATGCGCTCCTTGATGAACTCGCCCGAGCGCGCCTTTGCCTCTTCCTTCTGGTCTTCATAGTAGAGTGACGTTGCGATCGGGTGATGCGTGTCGTGCACCTCTGCGACGAAATCGGTGATCGTCAGCTGCAGGCCGTTGAGGACATAGCGCGCCGTATCATGCTTCGGTGCCAGGTCAAGCTTCGCTCCGAGATAGAACAGAATGTTGGCGACATGGGAAATGATCAGGTCGCCGTCCTTCAGGAATGGCGGCGCGAAGGGGATGTCACTACCCGAGCCGCTCTTCATGATTTCCATCATTTCGCCCGTGCCTCTGCCGGGCTCCCGCGTCACGTCGATGTAGCTGGCGCCAGCTTCCTCAAGCGCAAGGCGGACGAATTCGCCGCGACCCTGTATGCCGTCCCAATAATAGAGCTCGTATGCCATTCAACTCCCCGGCCAGATACGCCATGTTTCATCCATTGAAGTGTAGCGGCTGGCGCATCCGTCAACAGGCGCGGCTTTTACCATCAGTGATGAGCGTGTTGCGCATTGCGCTTGCGAGTTGCCGCTGCCTTGCTGGCGGAAGCGGAGCGCTCGGCGGGCGTGCGTGAGGCAGAGGCTTTGCCGCCGGTCCGGCCGCCCTTTCCCGCGGAGACGTGGGTGTCCGTCTTGCCGCGGCCGGATCCGGATTTGTTGCCGCCGCCGTCTTCCTTGTTGACGGTCGCCCAGGCCCGGCGCTCGGCCTCCTCGTGGGAGAGCCCGCGATCCTCGTAGCTCTCTTCGATATGCTCCGCCTTGCGCTTCTGCTTGCCGATATAGGCCGATTTTTCGCCTCTGGGCATCATCGCCTCCTGTTGCTCCAAACAAGTTTCAACCGCCCGGAACTTGAAAAGTTCCGTCCATTCCGCGGCGCGGTACGATTCTTACGTAAACGGAACAAAAATCGCGTTGACCCCGTTTTTGGCGGCGAGTCCTGAAACCTCATGACCAAAAAGGAAGGAGCACAGACATGGACAACCACATCAGCGAAGCCGATGGAAACGGCAAGATCGATCTGAATGGCCAGCTATCGCCTGTGGCCTACAGCCTCAAGGTAAGGAAGGGCACAGGCCAATCCTTTGAGATCAACGTTCGCCTGATGGCGTCGCGCGACTGGCTGCTGCAACGCGGCTTCGCCAGCGATGCCGTGCTGATCAGCGCCAGTGGCGCGCGTATTCCCGTCTATCACCCTGGCGGCGCGCTTAATATCGGCGACAGTCTGGCGGTCGAACTGATTGCGCGCGACGACAGCTGCGTCAGCACCGATGACATCGTCCGCAAATATCCCGAGTTCAACAGCGGCAGCCACAAGCTCGATGGGTTCTAGGCGATCGGGCGCTGCTGGGCCGCGGTCTTGATGGCTGTGTCGAGAGCCGTGCTGCTGAAGGGTTTTATCAGCAACACGGAGCCGGCAAAGCGGGCCGCTTCCGGAAGGCTGCTATTGCCGGTGGCAAAGACCAATCCGACGGACGGGAATGCCGCACGCGCCTTGGCGGCAAAGGCGGGGCCGGACATACCCGGCAACCCGACATCGGCGACGATGATATCGACCGAGGCAGCAGCGAGGATTTCGACGCCGCGTTCGCCGCTCTCGGCTTCGATCACGTCATAGCCGAGATCCTGCAGGATCTCGGCTGTATCCATGCGGATGAAAGCGTCGTCTTCGACCAGCAGCAGCTTGAGCTTTTCCTGGACGATTTCGCGCGGCGGCGTTCCGGGCGCGCTGATTGCCGCTGCGGCGCTCTGGCGGCGCTGGGCCTGATTGGCAAGCACATGGCGGATCTTCCGGGCCAGCGCTTCGCGGGTATAAGGCTTCGAAAGCAGCTCCAGCCCCGGATCCAGACGGCCGCCATGGACGATGGAGTTTTCGGTATAGCCGGATGTGTAGAGGACGCCGACATGCGGAAGCCGTTCGCGCGCCATGCGGGCCAGTTCCGGGCTCTTCAGCGTGCCGGGCATGACGACATCTGTGAACAGAAGGTCGATATGGACGCCGCTCTCGATGACCGTCAGCGCGCTCTGCGCATCGCGGGCCTTAAGCACGTAATAACCGAGATCGGTCAGCATCTCGACGACGGTGGCGCGCACGCCTTCGTCGTCCTCGGCGACCAGAATGGTCTCGGTGCCGCCTACGGCAGGCACGGTCTCGATGCTGGCGATACGATCCTCGCTCTGGAAGGAGCGCGGCAGATACAGCTTCAGCGTCGTGCCTTCGCCGATCTCACTATAGATCTTCACATGCCCGCCGGATTGCTTGACGAAGCCATAGACCATTGACAGGCCGAGCCCGGTGCCCTTGCCTTCCGGCTTGGTGGAGAAGAACGGTTCGAAAGCCTGCTCGATGACATCAGCCGTCATGCCCGAACCGGTGTCGCTGACGGCGAGCACGACATATTGGCCGGCAACGACCTCGGGATGGGTGCGGCTGTAGGAATCGTCGAGAAACGCGTTGCCGACCTCGATCGTCAGCCTTCCCGAGCCATCCATTGCATCGCGAGCGTTGATCGCCAGATTGAGCAGGGCATTCTCGATCTGGATCGGATCGGCAAAGGTGTTCCAGAGCCCGCCGGAGACGATGGTCTCAACCTCGATTTCCTCACCCAGCGCGCGGCGCAGCATGTCGTCCATGCCCGAGACGAAGCGGCCGATATTGATCACCTTCGGTTCCAGCGGCTGGCGGCGGCCGAAGGCCAGAAGCTGGCTGGCAAGCCGTGAACCGCGATCGACGGCGGTGAGGGCGTTGGAGATACGCTCCTTGGCGCGGGTATTGCTGGAGACATCCTTGCCAAGCAGCTGGAGATTGCCCGAAATCACCTGCAGCAGGTTGTTGAAGTCATGCGCCACGCCACCGGTCAGCTTGCCGATCGATTCCATCTTCTGCGCCTGCTGGAGGGCAGCTTCCGCATGCTGGCGATCGGCGATCTCTGCGGCAACACGAACCTCGAGCGTCTCGTTCAGCCGCCGGAGCTGTTCCTCGACATTGCGGCGCTGATTGAGTTCCATCTCCTGGGCGCGAACGAGGCGCGCATTGTCGATCGCCACGGCGGCCTGGCCGGCGAGGCTAACAAGGCTCGATTCCGCGGCATCATTGAAGCGGCCGGGTTGCGCATGGCCAAAGAACAGGCCGCCGATCACCGAGCCGTCGCGCGACTTGACCGGCACGGCGAGATAGCTGCGCACGGGCAGGTGGCCCTTCGGCATTCCCGCATGCGGCGCGTTCTTGCCATAGCGTGGGTCGAGCAGGATGTCGTCGGAGCGTACGACGCCTTCACCATTGAAGGTCGGCGCGAAGACCTTGGTGTTGCGCGGCATCGGAAAGCGCTCGAAGTTCTTCCGGTCAACGCCCGACAGGGCATAGAGCATATAGCTGCCGCCTTCTCCGTCATCGACATTGTAGAAGAAGGCGCCGAACTCGGCGCCGGTCAGTGCTACGCCGGCATCGACTGCGGTTTGCGTCAGACGCTCGACATTCAGCTCGGCGGTGATCGCCGATCCCGCCGCATTGACGATCGATAGCGCATCCGACTTGATCCGGAGTTCATCGAGCGCCCGCCGCTCGCCACGTTTCGCGGTGACCTGGCCGGAGACCTCCATCGTCGCACAGAGAATGCCGACGATCGAGCCGGTCTCGTCGCGTAGCGGCGTATAGGAGAAGGTGAACCAGGCATCCGCAAGCTTGCCGCCGCGGCGCATCGGAACCAGCAGCTCTTCGAAAAGCTGCGCCTGGCCGTCAAGCGTTGCCTTTACGATCGGCTCGAACTGCGGCCAGATATCGCTCCAGACTTCCTTGAAGGGACGACCGAGAGCATGTGGATGGCGCTCCGAAAAGATCGGCACATAGGCGTCGTTGTAGATGAAGGCGAGGTCCGGACCCCAGGCGATGAACTTGGCATGGCGGGAATCGAGGGCGGCGTCGACGATGAAGCGGAGCGAGGCGGGCCATTGATCGACAGGTCCCAGACCTGAGGCGCGGAACTCCGGATCCCGAAGCATTTTGCCGATCCCGCCGCCACCCTTCGGCCAATCGCCTTCAGTCTGCCCCGTCATTCAAATTCACTTCCGTGCGATGCCGCTGCTTTCGCAGCGCGATTCTGCCCAATTGCAGGCTAAAATAGAGGGTCGCACGTATTGGGAAAGGCCTGACGGAAAATAAGCTTAACACGCGTGTATTCTTGCGCGCGAAGGACTGCCGGAGATGGGGGAACTACTTGCGGCCGAAGCGCTGGGCAACCGCGATCGCCTTGGTCAGATCGAAGAAGCGGCCGGATGCCGGACGGCGCTCCGGAAAGACGAAGCCGACCATATTGTCGATGACAATCACCAGCCCGATAGCGAGCAGAAAATAGGCCAGCGCGGCGATCGTCAGGACAAGCATTGTTCCCTCACACCGGCGCTATGAACATGTAGCAGCTGGCTACGATCAGGGACACGAGGATGACGTCGAAATAGCCTTTGTTCATGGCGGTTCTCCCATTCCCGCCAATAACATTCCAGGCGGGCTTTGGTTCCGCCATTCGTGGCCATTTCGCGGCAATATTTTGAAGATGCCAGATTGTGGTCTTCATTTGGCCTGATCGATCCCCCGGGGAGCTGTCTGCTCCATGAATCACACCATAAAACGCAAGTAATTCAGATATATGACACGAATAGGCAGACGCGGGTTTCCGCGCGTCTGCGAAGATCGGATAAATGATGTCAGGCTAAGCCGATTTGCGGCTTGCCGTCTTCTTGGGTGCGGCCACGGCCTTCACGGCGCCATTGGTCTTGGCACCGGCCGTTGTGGTCCGCTTTGCCCTGGTCTTGACTTCGGTGCCGTCCTTGGATGCGGCAGAGGTCTCGAGCGTTTCGCGCTCTTTCCTTGCCTGTTCCCAATGAACTGAATCGCGCCCCGTCGGGTGGCCCTCTTCTTCCCAGAGGGAATATGCACGCTTCTTGATCCACTCGTCGCGAGTTTCTGCCATCGCTGATCTCCCGTCACAACATGCCGCAGTCAAACGCTAGACTAGATGGGATGGTTCCAGAGGAATCATGCAGTTTCAAGAAGAATTTTGACACACTGCAAAATATTGTTTGCGGTGCAATATAAATGGGCAGTTTTGCTCGCTGGCAGCCTGCAATACTGCACAAAACTTGTGCTTTTCTCACTGCTAATGTTCGTGGGTCTGTACCGATGGAACAACCGGCGCGATCACGGATTTCGGAACATGTTCGGATATCAGCGACAAGGGGACGGCATGACCGGCAATGCGAAGCACGCCTGGGGGCCAATCAGGGACGGCGATGAGACCAAGTTCCGGCTTTGGGCACCGGGAGAAGCGGCGGTTGTTCTGCAGCTGGCTGGCGCCGGCCATGCAATGCAAGATACCGGTGATGGCTGGTTCGAGACGCGCGTGCCCGGACCGCTCGAAGGACAGGATTACGTCTTCGTTCTCGGAGATGGACGCGCCGTGCCCGACCCTGCTTCGCGCCAGCAGCGCGGCGATGTGCATGGCCCGTCGCTTGTGCCTGCCAGCGTCTATCGCTGGCGGACCGACTGGAAGGGAAGGGACTGGGAAGAGGCCGTCATCAGCGAGATCCACGTCGGCACCTTCACCGGCGAGGGCACGTTCTCAAGCGCGATCTCCAAGCTCGATCATCTGGCAGGGGCGGGCATCACGGCAATCGAAATGATGCCGGTGGCGCAGTTTTCCGGCGAGCGCGGATGGGGCTACGACGGGGTGCTGCATTACGCGCCGCATTCGGCCTACGGGACACCGGATGACTTTCGCGCCTTCATCGATGCAGCGCATGCCCGCGGCATCATGGTGCTGCTCGATGTCGTCTACAATCACTTCGGCCCTGAAGGAAACTACCTGCACGGCTATGCCCCGGATTTCTTCCGCGCCGACCGCCAGACACCGTGGGGAGCGGCAATCGATTTCGCTCAGCCCGCGGTGCGCCGCTATTTCATCGACAACGCACTCTATTGGATCGGCGAATTTCAGCTCGATGGCCTGAGGCTCGATGCCGTCGAACAGATCCATGACCTGTCGGAGCGCCATGTCCTCGAAGAATTGTCGAAAGAAGTGCGTAGCGCTTTTCCGGGCCGAAAGGTTCACCTGATCGTCGAGGATCAGCGCAATCTCGTCAGTCTGCTGGAGCGGGATGAAAAAGGCGAGGTCAAGACCTACACGGCCGAATGGAACGACGATTTCCACCATGTCGCGCATATCATCGCAACCGGCGAGGACAACGGTCACTACAAGCCCTTTGCCGGCGACCTCTGGGAAAAGACGAAGCTCGCCCTGCAGCATGGCTTCGTCTATCCCGACCGTGCCGATCCGCCGGTGCTGCCGCGCGACGAACGTGTCTATCTGCCGCCCGAAGCCTTTGTGAATTTTCTGCAGAACCACGACCAGATCGGCAATCGTGCCTTCGGCGAGCGTTTGCTGAGCCTGTCCCGGCCGCCGATGGTGGAGACGCTGACAGCGATCATGATGCTGGCGCCGCAGATCCCGTTCCTGTTCATGGGCGAGGAATATGGGGAGACGCAGCCCTTCTATTTCTTCTGCGACTACGCCGGCGAACTCGGCGATATGATCCGCAAAGGCCGCATGAGGGAAGCTGAAGGCTTCGGTGGTCTGAAGGAAGGCCAATCGAAGGAGACGCTGCCGGACCCGAATGCGCGCGCGACCTTCGATGGCTCAGCCCTGCAATGGCAGCGCGCCGAGACTTCGGATGGCAGGCGCCGGAAAGCGTTCGTCGCGGAGCTTGCGCGGATCCGGCAACAGCATGTCGTACCGCTGCTGAAGCGGACACCGCGGATGCAGGCCGAGGCACCGGAAACCGCCGATGGCGCCCTGGCGATCGATTGGGCGATGGACGGCGCGCGGCTGCAGCTGCGTGCCAACCTCACGTCGCAATCGATAACGCTGCCCGCGGTCAATGGTCAGACGATCTTCGAGCTGGTCCGCGAGGTACATGGGGAGGGATTGCCGGCGGAATCGGTGGTTTTCGCCATTGCCTGACCGCATTTCACAGCCGCATGAAAGATTCACGCCTGACGCGAAGAGTGGCGAATTGAACGCTGCCATTTCGCGGCTATATTCCTGACCGATGTTTTATCTCATCTCGACCTACTGGCCGCATATTCTTTTCATCATCTCGATCGCCATGGGAGCCGCGGCGGCGATTCACGCCGCCATGACCAAGGAGGAAGTGCGCGCCGCGATCGGCTGGGTCGGCGTCATCATCCTGTCGCCGATCGTCGGTGCCGTGCTTTATGCCATTGCCGGCGTCAATCGCATCCGCCGCAAGTCGCTGAGTATCCGGCGCGATGAACTGCTGCCCGATGAAGCGCTGGACGAGCTCGAGACCTTCGATGCCGATGAGGAGATGGTGATCAGCGGCTATGGCTACCGCTTTGCCGCCATGCAGACGCTCGGCGACCGCGTTGCGCGCAATCCGCTGACAACGGGCAACACGATCGACATGCTGGAAACGGGTGACGATGCCTATCGTGCAATGAAGGCGGCGATCGATGGTGCCGAGCGCAGCGTTCTGCTGGAGACCTATATCTTCGACCGCGACAGGATCGGCCTCAGGATCGCCGATGCGCTGATAGCGGCCGTCAAGCGCGGCGTGGAAGTGCGGGTCCTGATCGATGCCGTCGGCGCCCGCTATTCCGTGCCGAGCATCCTCGGCTATCTCGCCGAGGGCGGCGTGACCGTCTCGGTCTTTAACGGCAACGTCATCATAGGCCTCAGGCTGCCCTATGCGAATCTCAGGACCCACCGCAAGATCGTCATTGTCGATGGGCGGCTGGCGCTGACCGGCGGGATGAATATCCGCGAAGGGTTCAGCGAGGAGATGTCGGGCGAGAGCTATGCCCGCGACACGCATTTTTCTGTCACCGGTCCGGCCGTCGCCGATCTGTTCGATGTCGCCGCCGAAGACTGGCGGTTTGCGACGGGAGAGCTTTTGAACAGCGCGGCCTGGCAGACCGCCACGCCGGAGCGCGAGCCGGGTGATCCGGTGTTCATGCGCGTCGTTGCATCGGGGCCGGACCGCAGCGTCGAAACCAATCACAAGATGCTGATGGGTGCCTTCTCTGTCGCGCGAAAATCGATCCGCATCATGTCTCCCTATTTCCTGCCGGATCGTGAACTGATCAGCGCGCTGGTGACGGCGGCGCGGCGCGGCGTCGAGGTGGATATCATCGTTCCCGCCGTCAACAATCTGATGCTGGTCGACCGGGCAATGACGGCGCAGTTTGACCAGATCCTCAAGAATTACTGCCGAATCTGGCGGGCGACCGGCAGCTTCAGCCATTCCAAGCTTATGACGGTCGATGGCGCCTGGGCTTATGTCGGTTCCTCCAACATCGACCCGCGGTCGCTGCGTCTGAATTTCGAGATCGATCTCGAAGTGTTCAATGAAGGATTTGCAGCCGAGATCGACGAGCACGCCGAAGAGGTGCTGCGCACGGCAACGCCGGTGACGCTGGAGGTCTTGCGCGCCCGGCCCTTCCTGGTTCGTCTCGTCGAGAAGGTTCTCTGGCTCGGCTCGCCCTATCTCTGATTTTCTGCGCTTCCCCTATGGCAGCTTCTGTTGTGCCGCCTATAATCCCGGGAGAGCTATTTTCGATCAACGGAGCCTTTGCCCACTCCGATGCATGCCAGAAAAGACAGTATCCCCGCCAGCATCCTGGCCTCGATCCGCAACAGGAAGAAGCGGCTTGACGCCGCCCTTGCCGAAGCGCGGCCGCGTGCCGAAGGCACATTGATCGCCTCCTACAACGTGCACAAATGCGTCGGCGCTGACCGGCGGTTCGACCCTGAGCGGACCAGCCGCGTCATCCACGAGATTGATGCCGACCTGATCGCGCTTCAGGAGGCCGACACGCGTTTCGGCGAGCGCACCGGCATTCTCGATCTTGCCCGTCTGGAGCGCGAGACCGGCCTTATCCCGGTGCCGATCACCGGCATGGCGAAGGCGCATGGCTGGCACGGCAATGTCGTGCTTTTCAAGAAAGGCCTGGTGCGCGACGTCCACCAGATCAAGCTCCCCGGCCTTGAGCCGCGCGGCGCGTTGGTGGCCGAAATCGAGCTGGAGCGTGGCGGGGCACTGCGCATCATCGCCGCGCATTTCGGCCTGCTGCGCCATTCGCGCGCCCGTCAGGCGCAGATGCTGGTCGAACTGATGGCCGACCGGCACGAGATGCCGACGATCCTGCTTGGCGATCTCAACGAATGGCGGCTCGGCGACCGCTCGTCGCTGAACAGCTTTCAATCGGCTTTCGGGCCGCAGCCGCCGGCTGTTCCAAGCTTCCCGGCGCGACTGCCGATCCTGGCGCTCGATCGCATCATCGCCAACCGCAAGGGCGTTCTGACGACGATTGAAGCGCATGATACGCCGCTGTCGCGCGTTGCCTCTGATCATCTGCCGATCAAGGCGGTGATCAATCTGCAGACGATAGAGAAACTGGCGAAGGCATAGATTCTGTCGCTATCGAATGATGTCAGCGCATCTGTTCAGCATAGATGAAATGACATCCCGGCTTTGCGGCGATGACCGCGTCGAGCGCGGCTGCGGCAATCCTTTCCGCCGGATTGAGATGAAACTTCTTCGGCAGGACCGGCGCCAGAAGCCGAACCACGGCGAGTGCCGCTCTCTCCGCCCGCCGCGTCTCGCTACGCTCTCCGCCGATCAGGCTCGGCCTGCAGATCGTCAGGGATCGAAAACCGATATTCCGGATGTCCCGCTCGACCTCGCCTTTCGTCCGCGAATAGAAATTCATGGACTTTTCCGATGCGCCAACGGCGCTGACGATGGCATAGGTTTTGACGCCGGCGTCAAACGCCGCTTGGCCGAACGCGACCGGTAATTCGTGGTCGACGTAGCGAAATGCTTCCTTCGAACCAGCCTTAGCTTGTGTTGTTCCGAGCGCGCACAGGATTGCGTCCGGCTGGTACGATATGGAGGTTTGAACAAGCGCCTCCAGACGCGGGGCAACGGGGTTCAACAACCGGTCGCGGGCAGGCAGCGGCGTTCTTGTCGGCGCGACGACTTCGGAGATCGCGGCGTTGGCAAGTGCCAACTCCAATGCCTTGTTGCCGACCAGTCCCGTTGCGCCAAGCAATAGCAGCTTCATCTTCAGCTCTTTCATAGGGTGAGATCACGCCGGCCTTGTCAGGCATAGAGAATGCCCTGGCCCCGGAAGCCGTCAAGCAATTCCCGGGGCTTATATGGCTTAGGCGTCCGGGCGGCCTTGAGCGGCGTACGTCACGGCTTCCCATTCACCCCAATTTTTCAGCCGCGCCTCGTAGACCGATTTGAATTTCACGATCGTTCCCGTGCCGAGCGCCAAGCGGAGCGGTGGCTGATCTGCGTCCACGGCCTGAAACAGTGCCGCACTTGTTGCTTCCGGATCGCCGAAGTCTTCCGGCTTGAACGAGGCGCGAATGGCCTGGCGTATCGGGTTGTAGATGTCGATCGCCGGTGCAGACCGGGCCGATGAGCCGAAGCCGGTGGTGAAGTGGCCCGGCTCAAGGATCGTGACCTTGATGCCGAATGCTGCGACTTCACCGGCCAATCCCTCTGAAATGGCTTCGACCGCAAATTTGGTTGCCGTATATGTCCCGCCGGTCGGAAAGCCGATGACGCCGCCGATGCTCGACACCGTTATGATGTGACCGCTGGCCTGCGCCCGCAGGATCGGCAAGGTGGCCTGCATCAGCCACAGCGTGCCGAACACGTTCGTTTCAAAATTGGCCTTGGCCTGCTCGGGCTCGATCTCCTCGATAGCCCCGAAATAGCCATAGCCGGCATTGCTCACAACGACGTCCAGACGCCCGAAGTGCCTGTGCGCGTTGCCGACCGCCTCGAATACCGCGCCGCGATCCGCAACATCGAGAGGCAGTACCAGAATTGCATTACCATGAGCTGCTGCGAGCTCTTCGAGCGATGTGATGTCTCGTGCGGTGGCAGCGACCTTGTCGCCGCGCCGCAGGGCGGCTTCAGCCCAGACACGCCCAAATCCTCGCGCCGCTCCGGTGATGAACCAAACTTTGGCCGATGTCATATTGCGCTTCTCCGTTGATATAATTGCACTGAGTGCAGAAAATAAATATCGCACTGAGTGCAAGTTTGGCAAGCGCCTTTTTTGCGGTAAGAGTTGTGGTCATGGAAACCGCTGACACCGCCCCCATCGGCTTGCGCGAAAGCAAACGCAGATCGACGCTCGACCGCATCGCAAAAGCAGGCCTGAAACTGTTCATGGAGAATGGCTACGAGGCCACCACGCTTGACGCGATCGCGGCGGCGTCGGGAATATCGCGCCGGACGTTCTTTTCTTATTTGAAGTCGAAGGAGGATGTTCTCCTGGCGCACGAGAGCGGCGGCATTCCCGACATGCTGCGCCCCACCTTTCTTGCGCAGTCACCGGACCAGCCGCCGCTGGAGGCTGCTCGCAAGACATTCCTGATTCTTGCTTCAAGATATGAAAGCAAGGAATCCATTCTCGCCGACCGGATCCTGCGCTCGACGGAAACGCTTCGGCTGCGCAAGGATGCGCTTCACATTCAGTTGGAGGACGTGCTGGCGGAGGCGATGTACGAATTATGGCCGGGTGAGGCAGGGCGGTCGGCACTGCGGCTGGCGGCGATCACCGCAATGGGAACACTTCGCTTCGCCAAGGAGAACTGGCGGCAGGCAAATGGCGCACATCCGCTCACGTACTATATCGATGAGGGTTTTGATCTTCTTCAGCGCCCACTCGATCTCGCATAAAGCGAGCCGCAAACGGAAAAGCCCGCCGCAAGCGGCGGGCCTTCCGGAGACCGGGTCTCTTCCCTGGGAGGAATTATTCGGCGGCCTGAAGAACCGGGACCGGCTCTTCGGTTGCCTGACCGGAAAGCGCTCGGGCCAGCATGCCTTCGTCCAGTTCGTTTTCCCAGCGGGCGACGACGACAGTTGCGACCGCGTTGCCGACGAAGTTGGTGAGGGCGCGGCATTCCGACATGAAGCGGTCGATGCCGAGGATCAGCGCCATGCCGGCCACTGGGACGGACGGGACGACAGAGAGTGTTGCCGCAAGCGTGATGAAGCCGGCGCCGGTGATGCCTGCGGCACCCTTGGAGCTCAGCATCGCGACGAGCAGCAGCAGGATCTGGTCGCCGAAGGTGAGCGGCGTGTCGGTTGCCTGGGCGATGAACAGGGCTGCCAGCGTCATGTAGATGTTGGTGCCGTCGAGGTTGAACGAATAGCCGGTCGGGATGACCAGACCGACGACGGATCGCTTGCAGCCGGCCCGTTCCATCTTCTGCATTAGGCCGGGAAGGGCGGCTTCCGACGACGAGGTGCCGAGAACCAGCAGAAGCTCTTCCTTGATGTAGCGGATCAGCGCGAAGATCGAGAAGCCGTTGTACTTGGCAACAGCGCCGAGCACGACGATCACGAAGAGCAGTGACGTCAGGTAGAACGTGCCGATCAGGAAGGCGAGGTTGGCGATCGAGCCGATGCCGTATTTGCCGATGGTGAAGGCCATGGCGCCGAACGCGCCGATCGGTGCTGCCTTCATCAGGATGGCGACAAGGCGGAAGATCGGTGCAGTCAACGCGTTCAGGAAGTCGAGAACTGGCTTGCCGCGATCGCCGACCATGCCGAGCGCGATACCGAAGAGCACCGAGAAGAACAGCACCTGCAGGATGTCGCCCTGGGCGAAGGCGCCGACGATCGTGTCCGGAATGATGTTCATCAGGAAGCCGGTGATGGTCGCGTCATGCGCCTTGCTGGCATAGCTGGAGACGGCATTCGCATCGAGCGAGGCGGCGGAAATATGCATTCCGGCGCCCGGCTGCAGAACGTTGGCGATCAGCATGCCGACGGCGAGCGCCAGCGTCGAGAAGACGAGGAAGTAGATCATCGCCTTGCCGGCAACGCGTCCGACCTTTTTCAGATCGGACATTCCGGCAATGCCGGTCGCGACCGTCAGGAAAATAACCGGGGCGATGATCATCTTCACGAGCTTGATGAAGGCATCGCCGAGCGGCTTCAGCGCCGTACCGGTATCCGGATAGAAGTGGCCGAGCAGGATGCCGGCGACAATGGCGGCGATCACCTGTACGTAAAGATGCCGGTAGAACGGCAGAGGCGCACGCGGCTGCGTGTCTTGGTGTGCAATGTCCATGATATCCTCCATGAAGCCCCAACCAAGGATTTGGCTCTCCCGGGGCGAATTGCGTTTCGTCGCAGAACGATCAGCAATCGGCGTGCCAGACTCGGAAATTCTGACTAAGGCATTGATTTATTTTGAGACTATACATTGGTCTGCAAGTCGTCTGATGCGGAATGTGCGTAAATCCGCACGGATTATATTGAATGAAGTGCGGTTTTGTGCTCAATATTGGCGATGGCCATAGCCGTTCCATCCGCGGAAGACGCGCGCCTTCGCCTCGGCATTCGCCGGACGTGGGTCGTCTTTGCGCTGATATCGGCGCTGATCGCGGCTGCCGCACTGACCACTGCGGCGATCTATGGGCGCTCTGCAGCACTTTCGGCGCTGCAACAGCAGGGCCGCACCGATGCCAATCTGAAGGTTGCCCTGCTTCAGGCCGTTCTGGAACGGCCGCGTGCGCTGCCCCTTCTGCTGTCGCGTGACCGCGATGTGGAGGACGCGCTGACCCAGTCCGGTCAGGAAAAGAAGGATGCGTTGAGCGGCAAGCTGGAAGATCTGGTCAAGGGCACCAATGCCGCCGTCATCTACGTGGTCAACGCGGATGGTATCGCGGTTTCGGCCAGCAACTGGCACGAAGCGACGAGTTTCGTCGGAAACGACTATACGTTCCGCAGCTATTTCACCCGCGGCATGCGGGAGGGGATGGCCGAGCATTTTGCGCTCGGCTCCGTCAGCAAGCGCCCCGGGCTCTATATCTCGCACCGTATCGGGCCTGCATCGGCTCCGCTTGGCGTCGTTGTCGTCAAGATGGAGTTCGATCAGCTGGAGAGCGATTGGAGCGACACGCAGCGTCCGGCCTTCGTGGTCGATCAGAACAACGTGGTGCTGATCACCAGCGTGCCCTCCTGGCGGTTCATGACGTCGGAAGCGCTTGCTGCCGATAGCCTGCTTTCGATCCGCGAGAGCCTGCAGTTCGGCGATGCGCCGCTTTTGCCTCTGCCTTTCCGGCCGGTGAAGGCGCTGGGAGCCGACGCGCTGCTGATCCGCGCCATCCTTCCGGGTGGCCGGGCCGCGACCTATCTCAAGATCATAGCGCCTGTGCCTTCGACGAACTGGACGTTTCAGTATCTGTTGCCGGTCGAATTGCCGGTGGCTGCGGCCGTGCGCGAGGCCCTGCTGGTGACGGCGCTGGCGCTTTTGACCGTGATTGCCATTGCCGCCATCTGGCTGCGCCGCAGGGATGTGGCGCTGATGACCATCGTGCGCGAGCAGCTGGCGCGCGAAGAGCTGGAGCAGCGTGTTGCCGAGCGGACGCGTGATCTCAGCCGGACGCGCGATAGCCTCGAGGCCGAGATCACCCGTCACCGGGCGACCGATGCGCGGCTGCAGAGCGTGCAGCAGGATCTGGTCAATGCCAACCGGCTGGCGATCCTCGGCCAGATCGCGGCCGGTGTCGCCCATGAGATCAATCAGCCGGTCGCGACGATCCGCGCCTATGCCGACAATTCCGCGGTCTATCTCAAGCGCCAGCAGACCGAACCGGTTGCGGAGAACCTTGCGCTGATTGCCGGACTGACGGAGCGGATCGGGACCATCACCGAGGATCTGAAGGCACTCGCCCGGCGCGGACGAACGGCGCCCGAAGCGGTTGGCGTCGAGGAGATGATAGACGGCGCGCTGATGTTGCTGCGCAGCCGTTTCACCGGCCGGCTTGAGATGCTGACCGTCGAGCCTGTCCCTGAAGGCCTGCAGGTCATGGGCACCCGGCTGCGGCTGGAGCAGGTGTTCATCAACCTGTTTCAGAATGCGCTGGAAGCCGTGGAGGCGCGCGATGGCGGCCGGGTGACGGTTTCGGCAGGTGTTTCCGGCGACGGCGTTGCCATTTCGGTCGCCGATAACGGTCCGGGCATTGCCCCCGATATTCTCGAAGCCCTGTTCGAACCCTTTAATTCCTCCAAGGAAAAAGGCCTC
The DNA here is from genome assembly GCA_900465675.1 of Hyphomicrobiales bacterium. GTDB lineage: Bacteria > Pseudomonadota > Alphaproteobacteria > Rhizobiales > Rhizobiaceae > Rhizobium. The sequence continues at coordinate 795,986 of UBJR01000005.1, forward strand.
GGCCTCGGCCTGGTGATCTCCAAGGACATTGTCTCCGACTATGGCGGCAGCATCGATGTCGAGAGCGGGGCCGACGGCACCCGCTTCATCGTCCATCTGAAGGAGGTTTCCGCATGAGCAAGGCAGCCCCGGTCATTCTCGTTGACGACGACAAGGATCTGTTGCGCGCCACCGGGCAGACGCTCGATCTCGCCGGCTTCGACGTCACGCTTTGCACGTCGGCGATGGAAGCGCTCGGCAAGCTCGACCGCACATTTCCGGGCGTGCTGGTGTCGGACATCCGCATGCCTGGCCTCGATGGATTGCAGATGTTCGAGCGCATCCGCCAGCTCGACGCCGAGCTACCCGTTATCCTGATGACCGGCCACGGAGATATCCAGATGGCCGTCAAGGCGATCCAGGACGGTGCCTATGATTTCATTGCAAAGCCGTTTGCCACCGAGCGGCTGATTCAATGCGTACGGCGTGCGGCCGAAAAGCGGGCGCTGGTGATCGAAAACCGCAATCTCCGCGAAGCCGCGCAGCAGGCCGACCCGGGCATGCCTCTGATTGGGCAGACCCCTGTGATGGAGCGCCTGCGCCATATGCTGCGCCAGATCGCCGATACCGATGTCGATGTGCTTGTCACCGGCGAAACCGGCAGTGGCAAGGAGGTTGTGGCGAGCCTGCTGCATGGTTGGAGCCGCCGTTCGAAAGGCAATTTCGTGGCGCTGAACTGCGGCGCGCTTCCCGAACAGATCATCGAGAGCGAGCTTTTCGGCCACGAGCCCGGCGCGTTTACCGGCGCGCAGAAGAAACGCGTCGGGCGGATCGAGCATTCGAGCGGCGGTACGCTGTTTCTCGATGAGATCGAGAGCATGCCGCTGTCGACGCAGGTGCAGATGCTGCGTGTTCTGGAGATGCGCCAGGTGACGCCGCTCGGAACGAACGAGGTGCGCCCCGTCGATCTGCGCATCGTTGCGGCGGCGAAGGTCGATCTCGGCGATCCCGGACAACGCCAGAGTTTTCGGGAAGATCTCTATTACCGTCTGAACGTGGTGACGCTGGCGATCCCGCCGCTTCGCGAGCGGCGCGACGATATTCCGCTGCTTTTCAGCTATTTTGCCGAGCGGGCGGCCCGCCGCTTCCATCGCGATGTGCCGCAGATCACCGCAACCGTCAGCCGCCATCTGCGGGATCATGACTGGCCGGGCAATGTCCGCGAACTCTCGCATTTCGCCGAGCGCACCGTCCTGGGCATGCAGCCCGCCGAGCCCGAACCGCCGAAGGCCGATCCCGGCGCTTCCAACGGCGTGCCGCTGCCCGAGCGGCTGGATCACTACGAAGCCGGGATCATTCGCGATACACTGATCTCGTTCGGTGGCAACGTGCAGCAGACGATCGCCGCCTTGGGCATCCCGAGAAAGACGTTTTATGACAAGATGCAGCGTCACGGGATCGTTCGCAGCGACTACGCCGACAAGCGGTGAACGGTTAAATCACCGTTAACTCCCATATACAACTACTTGGCTTCTACGCCGTTGCGGCTTTCCAGCCGGTAGCGGTGGCCAGGATAGATGAGGCGCGCGACGGACACGACGCCGCGTGAAGACCATGTCCGCCGGCGGATTGTCAGGCAGGGTTCGGACTTCAGGATCGTCAGCAGCTTGCATTCCCAAGGCTGCGGCATGACCGCCTCGACAATGTGTTCCGAGCCCGTCAGCGGTGCGACTTCCGAGAGGTAAGCGTTCGGCGTCTTGCTGCGGAAATCCTGAGTAAGGTAATCAGGGGCGGCATCCGGGTGGACGTGGCGGTCCTCGATCTGCACCGGGACGCCGTTTTCGCTGTGGACGACGAGTGAATGGAACACCGCCGAGCCGATCTCCAGACCCAATGCATCCGCCATTTCAGGCGATGCAGTCTCCTGCGCCAGCACGATAACCGCCGCTTCATGGGCGTGGCCGCGCTCGGCGATCTCCTCGGCGATGTTGCGCACTTCGAAGAGGGCGGAGACGCCCTTGCGTTCGGCAACGAACGAACCGACGCCTTGAATACGCACCAGTTCGCCCTCGCTGGCAAGCTCGCGAAGCGCCCGGTTGGCGGTCATCTTGCTGACGCCGAGTTCGACAACTAGCTCGTTTTCCGACGGTACGCGGTATTTGGGCGGCCACTCGCCGCTGTGAATCCTGTCGAGAATGATCTGCTTGACGCCCGCATAAAGCGGGGTCGCGTCATTCTCGGCCAATTCCCGCTTCATTTCACCGGCACGTTTCATTGCCTAATCCCTTGGCATCGACAGCAATTGCCGCAAAACTCAACTTTCCATCTTGCATATCACAAAATTATTCATATGGTACCCTATACAACCTTCGGCGAGATATGATCTTCGCAAAAGGCAAGCCGGCGGAGATCGGCAGGAAAGACGGTCAATCGAATTTCAGAGGAGTTTGGAACATGAAATTGCATAGCATCATCGTGTCTGGAGCGGTGGCAATCTCCGCTCTCGCAACGCCGGTTCTCGGCAAGGACTGGAAGACTGCGACGATTACCCTCGAGGGTGCCTACGCACCCTGGAACATGACGAATGCCGACGGCACGCTAGGCGGCTTCGAGCCGGAACTGGCCAAGGTGCTCTGCGAGCGCGCCAAGATCGAATGCAAGCTTGTCGCGTCCGACTGGGACGGCATGATCCCGGCGCTGAATGCCGGCAAATTCGATGTGATCATGGATGCGCTGTCGATCACCGAAGAGCGCAAGAAGATCATCGACTTCACCGTTCCCTATGCCGCGACGCCTGCCGCTTTCGCGACCGCCAAGGATAGCCCGCTGGCAAATGCCGCCGGTACCGGCGTGACGATCAAGATGACGCCCGGCCAGACCGGCGTGAAGGAAATCGATGCGCTGAAGGAAGCCTTCAAGGGCAAGACGATCGGCATCCAGGCCGCGACCGTCTATGCGAAGTTCGTCTATGACAACTTCGGCTCGATCGCCGAAATCCGCGAATACAAGACCGGCGCCGACCGCGATCTCGATCTGCAGAACGGCCGTATCGATCTCGGCTTCGACGACGCGGTCTATTTCAACAACGCATTCGCGTCGGCAAACGATACGCTTGCCTTCACCGGCCCGGAAATCGCCGGCTCGATCTGGGGCGAGGGCGAAGGTCTCGGCATCCGGAAGGAAGACACCGACCTGCGCGACAAGTTCAGCGAAGCCATCAAGTCCGCGCTGGCCGACGGTACCGTCAAGACCCTCTCGATGAAGTGGTTCAAGGTCGACGTCAGCCCGCAATAAGCAACCTTCGGGCTATCACCGATACGGTCTCCGGCACCTTGCCGGAGACGCCTGTGATAATCTCGACGCCTGAAGCTGCTATCGACGGGAACGGACGCAATGGGAACCTTGGGACTCTTGGGCTTCGGCTCGAACGGATGGGGCGCATTGTTGCTTGTTGCAACCTTGATGACGCTCGCCGTGACCGCGACTGCGCTGGCGATCGGCGCCGTACTCGGCACCATCATCGCCTCGACCAAACTCTCCGGCAATATGCTGCTGGTGACGCTCGGCAATATCTATACGACCGTGTTTCGCGGCGTGCCTGAATTGCTGATCATCTATTTGATCTATTTCGGCGGCTCGGCGGCGGTGACATCCGTCGGTCAATGGCTAGGCTACGAGGGCTTCCTCGGCCTGCCCTCCTTTGCCGCCGGCGCCCTTGCCGTCGGCATCATCTCCGGCGCCTATCAGGCGGAAGTCTATCGCGGCGCCTTTCTGGCGATCTCCAAGGGAGAGCTGGAAGCGGCCTCGGCGATCGGCATGCCGCGCGCGCTGCGCCTGCGGCGCGTCATCATTCCGCAGGTCCTGCGCTTCGCGATCCCCGGTCTCGGCAATGTCTGGCAGCTAAGCCTCAAGGATTCGGCGCTGATCTCCGTCACCGGTCTCGCCGAGCTGATGCGCACCAGCCAGGTGGCCGCAGGCTCGACGCGTCAGTATTTCCTGTTTTTCATCGCCGGCGGCCTTCTCTATCTGTTGCTCACCAGTCTCTCGGACCGGATCTTCAACACCGCCGAACGGCGCGCAAACCGCAGTATGCCTGCGTCGGCGATGGGGCAAGCGTGATGGATTTCGAATTTCTGTTCTCCACCATGGTGACGCTGCTGAAAGCAGTGCCGACGACGCTGATCCTGTTTTCGCTGTCGATCTTTTTCGGCGGCCTGCTGGCGCTCGTCATCGTCTCGCTTCGCGTCAGCGGCAATCCGTTGCTGGCCGGTTTCGCCAAGGGCTACATCTTCATCTTCCGCGGCTCCCCGCTGCTGATCCAGATGTTCCTGGTCTTTTACGGGCTTGGTCAGTTCGGCGTCATCCGCTACTCCTTCCTCTGGCCCTTCCTGCGCGAGCCAATGGTCTGCGCCGTGCTTTCGCTGGCGCTCTGCACGGCAGGCTACTCTGCGGAAATCTTCCGCAGCGGCATCCGCGCCGTCTCGCCAAAGGAAATCGAGGCGGCCCGCGCCATCGGCATGCCGCGCATGCTGATGATCCGGCGGATCATCGCGCCCATCGCCTTCCGTCATGCGCTGCCTGCCTATTCCACCGAGATCGTGCTGATGATGAAATCGACAGCGCTCGCAAGCCTCGTCACCGTCTGGGAAGTCACCGGCGTCGCGCAGCGGCTGATTTCGCAGACCTATCGCACCATGGAAGTCTTCCTGTGCGCCGCCATCATCTACCTGGTGCTGAACTTCATCATCCTGCAGGCCATGGCGCTGCTCGAATATTCACTCTCCAAACACCGCCGCGCCATCCCGCCGGCACTCAAGGCCTAAGGAGCAACCGCGATGCCCGGTGTGACACGCCTTTCCGTTCGCAACATCCGCAAGAGCTTCGGCACCCATGAGGTCCTGCGCGGCATTTCCCTTGAGGCCCAGGACGGCGATGTTATTTCGCTGCTCGGCGCTTCCGGCTCGGGAAAGTCGACCTTCCTGCGCTGTATCAATCTCCTGGAAACCGCGAGCGATGGCGAGATCTGGGTCGATGGCGAGCAAATCCGCATGGTGCACAAGAACGGCAGCAGCCGTCCTGCCAGCCAGAAGCAGGTCGACCACATCCGTTCCGAACTCGGCATGGTGTTCCAGAGCTTCAACCTCTGGTCTCACATGACCATCCTGCAGAATGTCATCGAGGGGCCGGTCCACGTTTTGAAGCGCCCGAAGGCCGAGTGTATTGCCGAGGCCGAGGCGCTTCTGGAAAAGGTCGGCATCGCCGACAAGCGCCATGCCTATCCGGCGCATCTTTCCGGCGGCCAGCAGCAGCGTGCCGCGATCGCTCGCGCCCTTGCCATGAAGCCAAAGGTCATGCTGTTCGATGAGCCGACATCGGCGCTCGATCCGGAATTGGTCGGCGAAGTGCTGCGCGTCATGCGCGCGCTGGCCGAGGAAGGCATGACGATGCTCGTCGTCACCCACGAGATGAGCTTTGCCCGCAACGTTTCCAACCGCGTCGTCTTCATGCGCGAAGGCCTGATCGAAAGCAGCGGCGCGCCCGACGATATGTTCGGCAGTGCGGCCACGCCGGCCTTCCGCCAGTTCATCGGCCATTTCGGAACCGGGCAATGACCATCGTCCTGCATGAACGTCTGTCGTGGCGCGATGTCGCCCGCGTTGGCGAGGGTGAAGCTCTGGCCTTGTCGGCCGCAGCACGCGACCGTGTCGCCCGCGCCAGACAGATCGTGGAGAGCATCGTCGAAAGCGGCGTCAGGGCTTATGGCATTAATACCGGGGTCGGCGCGTTGTCCGACACGGTCGTTGACCGCACCTCGCAGAGCCGCCTGTCGCGCAATATCATTCTGAGCCATGCCTGCGGTGTCGGTCCTCTGCTGGCGCCGCGCGAAGTGCGCGCGATCATCGCTGCGCAGATCGCCAATTTCGGCCACGGCCATTCCGGCGTGCGCCCTGAAATCCTCGAACATCTCACGGCATTCCTCGCGAAGGACTGCATTCCCGATGTGCCGTCCAGGGGATCGGCCGGATATCTCACCCACAACGCCCATTCGGCTCTAGTGCTGATCGGAGAGGGCCATGCAACCGTCGGCGGGCGGCGCATGACGGGGCGCGAGGCACTTCTCGCGATCGGGCTCGCGCCGCTTGTGCTTCAAGCCAAGGAAGGCCTGAGCCTCGTCAACGGAACGGCCTGCGCAACGGGCTTGTCTTCCGTTGCCCTGTCCCGCGCCGAACGGCTGCTCGATTGGGCCGACGCCGCCGCAGCGCTGACGCTCGAAGCTGTCGGCTGCCAGATAGCCGCTTTTGAGAAATCAGTGCTGTCGCTCCGTCCTTCCAAAGGTATTGCGAAGGTAGGCGGGCGCTTACGCTCCCGGTTAAAGGGCAGCGCGCTGGTCGACGCCGCCAAGGGCAAACGGACGCAGGACGCGCTCAGCCTCCGCTCGGTGCCCCACGCCCACGGCGCTGCGTGGGACGTGTTCGAGGAGACGGCCCGGATCGTCGATCAGGAGCTGGCTTCCGTGACCGACAACCCCGCGATCTCCGGGACGCCGGATCGTCCCGTGGTGTCCTCCGAAGCGCATGCCGTGGCGCCCGCCCTGGCGCAGGCCGCCGATGCTCTCGCAATCGCGATCGCGCAGATCGGCGCAATGAGCGAGCGGCGCGCGGACAGGCTGGTCAATCCGCTTGTCAGCGGGTTGCCGCCGTTTCTCGCCAGCGATGCCGGCAGCCATTCGGGCTTCATGATCGCGCAATATACCGCTGTGGCACTTGCCAACGAAAATCGCCGTCTCGCGGCACCCGCCTCGCTCGACGGCGGCATCACCTCCGGTTTGCAGGAGGACTTCCTGGCCCATCCGACGGCGGCGGCAAACAAGCTGCTCGCCATCATCGATAACGCCGAATATATCTTGGCTGTCGAACTGATGGCGGCAGCGCAGGCGCATGATTTCGTGGCCGTCAACGGTGCACGCGCCACCGGAACCGGCGCCATTCACGCGATGGTGCGCGGCGTTGCAGGCCATTACCATGACGACCGGCCGTTGCATGGCGATATCGAGGCGCTCCGAACCCTGATATCAACCCATCAGCCGGCCGAGTGAGAGAATGGACATGTCTGCAGAATTCGATGTCGCCGTCATCGGTCTTGGTGCCATGGGGAGTTCGGCCGCCGCCTTCGCGGCATCGCGCGGTGCCAAAGTCATCGGGCTCGAAGCCTATTTCCCGGCCCATGCGCTCAGCTCGTCGCATGGTGACAGCCGTCTCATCCGGCTCGGCTATTTCGAAGACCCGTCCTATGTGCCGCTGCTGCAGCGTGCCTATGAAAACTGGCGGGCGCTGGAAGCACAGCTGCGAACCGATATCCTGACCGTCACAGGCGTGCTGCAGATCGGCGCACCGGACAGCAAGATCGTCAGCGGAACGAAGGCATCCTGTGAGATGCATGGCCTGGCGCATCAGATCCTCGACAAGCAGGAGATGGCGCGGCGGTTTCCGGCCTTTGCCCTCGATGACGGCGAGATCGGGCTGCTCGATCCGCAGGGCGGTTATGTCAAGCCTGAAGCCGCGATCATGGGCTACCTGAAGCTGGCCGCCGAACACGGTGCTGCGCTGCATTTCGGCGAACCGGTGCTTTCGATCGACCAGAGCGGCAATGGCGTGACGATCGTCTCGGGCACCGCGACCTACCGCGCACGCAAGGTCATCGTTGCGACCGGCGCCTGGATCGCCGAGCTCGTGCCGCAACTGCGGTCGCGTGCCGTGCCGATCCGCCAGGTGGTGGCCTGGTATCAGCCATCCGATGGCTTCGTTGCCGAGCCGCAGCGCATGCCCTGCTTCCTGCGGGATGACGGCGAGGGCGGATCCTATTTCGGTTTTCCGAATATCGGCATCGACGGCGTCAAGGTCGGCCGTCACGCGCATTTCCGCGAGCCGATCGATCCGCGTGCTCCCAATCCGCCCGTCAACGAGGCCGATACCGCGCTTCTTGACAGCTTCGTCCTCAAGCGTCTGCCGCATGCGGCTTCGATGCGGGTGCGGGCGACGACCTGCCGCTACACGATGCTGCCGAGCGAGGACTTCCTGATCGATCATGTGCCGGGTGCGCCTGATGTCGTCGTCTCCTCCGCCTGCTCCGGCCACGGCTTCAAATTCACCAGCGTCATCGGCGAACTTCTGGCGGATCTCGCGCTGGAGGGCGGCAGCGCGCTGCCGCACGGCCTGTTCTCGTTTGCGCGGCACTTCCCGAACGGCTGAGGCACAAGATGCATCTTGTCTGCCTGGCAATGTATGTTACCCCGCCGCCGCTTGCCGCGGCGACCGCTGAACTCTGGGAGTTCCTGCGCGCATATCTCGCGCGCCCGGGTGTCTCAGGATTGCCGGATCGTCTGGATACCGATCTGGCCTATGACGAAGCCTGGCTTCGTCCCGACCTCCTGCTCTCGCAGACCTGCGGCTATCCCTATGTGACACAGCTACGGGGCAGGGTCCGCCTCGTCGCAACGCCAGTCTACAGCCATCCGGGCTGCGACGGGCCGCTGATGCGCAGCGTCATCGTCGTCAGACGCGACTCGGTTTTTGCTGCGATCGAAGATCTGCGTGGCGCAGTCGCGGCGATCAATAGCCCGACCAGCAATTCCGGCGCCAATCTCCTGCGCGCCGCCGTTACTCCTCTTGCCCGGGAGGGGCGCTTCTTTGCTGCCTTTATCGAGACGGGAAGCCATGGCGCCAGCATCGATGCGGTTGCCCAGGGCCGCGCCGATTGTGCGGCCATCGATTGCGTTACACTTGCAAATATCCAACGCTTCGACCGTGAGCGCGTGACTGAAATCCGGCAGCTTGCGCTCACGCCTGCCAGTCCCGGGTTGCCCTTCATCACGTCTGGCGGTGCAACCGACGAACAGGTTGAGCTGCTTCGTGAAGCGCTCATGGCCTCGATCCGCGCGCCATTTCTTGCGGTGGCGCGCGATACGATGGGGCTGGTCGATTTCGACATCCTGCCGGACGCCCGTTACGAAGTGCTGCTGACGCTTGCCAAGCAGGCCGAGGAATTCGGCTACCGCGATTTCGACAGGCTGAAATGAGCGCCGCCTTCCCGGCGGCGCGCTTCCTCAGCCGATCCTGTTGCCCGACGCCGCGTCGAAGATGTGAACGGCGCCTTTGGTGAGGGTCAGTGTCTGTTTGCTGCCGACATCGAACCATGGCCGTTCGCGAAGCACCACCGAGACGAGTTGATCGCCGAGCTTGAGCTCGATGAAGGCTTCGGAGCCGGTCGGCTCGATATTCTCGACGGTTGCGTGCAGGTCGCCTTCTGCCCCAAGGCCGATTTCTTCCGGCCGCTTGCCGATCAGCAGCTTCTGGCCTTCCTGAACAGCTGATGGCGCTGCAAGTCCCGACGGTTGGCCATTCTGCAGGATCAGTTTGCCGCCGGTGACGGTTGCCGGGAACAGGTTCATCGCCGGCGAGCCGATGAACTGGGCGACGAAGGCATTGGCCGGGCGGTCGTAGAGTTCCAGTGGCGTGCCGATCTGCTCGATGCGGCCCGCCTGCATGACGACGATCCGGTCGGCCATGGTCATTGCCTCCACCTGGTCGTGGGTGACGTAGACCATGGTGGTGCCGAGGCGGCGGTGCAGGCTCTTGATTTCGCCGCGCATCTGCACGCGCAGCTTGGCGTCGAGGTTCGACAGCGGTTCGTCGAAGAGGAAGACCTGCGGATTGCGGACGATGGAACGGCCCATCGCGACGCGCTGGCGCTGGCCGCCGGACAGTGCCTTCGGCTTGCGCTGCAGCAGGCTTTCCAGGCCGAGAATCTCGGCCGCTTCGCGGACCTTCTTTTCCTTCTCAGCCTTGCCGGCGCCCGCCAGCGTCAGCGAGAAGGCCATGTTTTCCTCGACGGTCATATGCGGGTAGAGCGCATAGTTCTGGAACACCATCGAGATGTCGCGGCTCTTCGGGGGTAGGGTGTTGACCACCTTGCCGCCGATCGAGATCGTTCCGCCCGAAATGTCCTCAAGACCGGCGATCATCCGCAGCAGCGTGGACTTGCCGCAACCCGACGGGCCGACCAGGACGACGAATTCGCCGTCACCGATCGCCGCATCGATCCCGTGAATGACCTCGGCGCTGCCGTAGCGCTTGACGACCTTGTCGATCGTGACACTTGCCATGGGGATCTCCTTACGCCGCGCCGATGTGGATGCGGGTGGCCGAGAGGGCTCCCTCGTGAATGATCAGTCCGGCCGATCCGCCGGCAAAGGTCTGGTCATTGGCTTCGACCGTGGTGCCGCCGACCGTAGCGGAAAGCTTGTCGCCCCTGGCCGAGAGCTTCATCGTAAAGCGCGTCTCGAATTCGACCTGGAGTGCGGTCGAGGCGAGCACCGTCTGCTTCTCATCCTTGCGGCAGACGATCTGCAGCTTGCCGTCGCGGGTAACCAGAGCCGCATAGTAGCGGCGCTGTCCCTCGGCGCGGATCGCCAGGCCGCCGTGATCGCCGAGATGCAGCATCAGGTCGGCCTCGATAGCATAATCGGTCCAGTCGCGCGTGCCCTGCAGGATCAATCCTTCACCGCGGTTCTGGCTGATGCGGAAGTCCTGCGGGAAGTTCTTCGAGAAGAAATGCACATTGCTGACCCAGGCGCGGCGCCAGAAGTCGCTGGCGCCTTCCGGACGCTTGAAGGTCACATCAGGGCAACCATCCCAGGTGAGCGCATCGACCAGGACCCGCCCGTTTGCTCGTCCCTGCGGTGCCGTCAACACCAGGCCGATTTCGGCGATCGGCTGGTGGCCGGTTGCGGGGACGGTCCATTCGAGCGCTGCCGAATTGCCGGGGTTGAGAAGCTTGCCGGAGGGCATGTCGATATCGACGAGGGCATCGCTGCCATCATAGTGGCGGATGCGGAGCTTCGCCTCGACGGAGCCGCTGTTTGCCGCTTCGGCGCGGATGGTTGCGCGCAGCGTCTGTCCGGCATGGATGCGCGGGCTGGCGACCAGATCGTAGGTGCGCATCTTGGTGACTTCGAGCGGCGTGAAGACCGGCGTGGTGGCCGCAGCCTCACGACCTTGGGCAAGCGCCTGGTAATCGATCGCCAGCGCCGATCCGGTTCCTGTCACCTTCAGCCCGTCAAGAGCGGTCTGGCCCGCCTGCGGACGGAAGCCCTGGACCGAGCCCGGCAGCGAGAAGTGGAATTTCGCGCCATTCTTCGGCGCCGGTTCGGCTGTCTGTCCGGCAAGCTTGCGACCGAGATTGGCCAGCCACAACGAGACGTCGGCGGCGTCGGCAATCGAGCGGCCGCCATCGGCGGTCGACATGTAGAGACGGTCGGCGACCGGGCCGCGCCAGTCGGGACCGGCATCGAGACCGTCGAGGCCGAGCATGATGCCGTGCAGGCAGCCGAGGTTGCCGGCGTTGCAATCGGTATCCCAACCGGAGGTGTTGACGATCATCTGGCCGCGCTGGAAGTCGTGCGGCGCATGCAACAGCGCCATGATCATCAGCGCGTGGTTGGGCACGACATGGCAATTGCCCGGATATTTGTCGTAACCGTAATTGTCCTCGATCTTCTGACGCGTCGCTTCCCAATCCTCGTTGCCCGATGTCCAGCCGCGGATATCGGCGATCAGCCTGGCGATCAGGCTGTCCTTCGGGATATGCGCAAGGCCGGTATCGAGCAGATGGTTCACATCCTTGCTGACGAAGGCCTCCGCCTCCATCGCAGCCCAGAGGACGGCGGCATTCACCGCTTCTCCGTCGTGACTGACGGAGCCTGCGGCGCGTGCCAGCTTGGCGGCCTGCGCCGGGTTGCCGGGGGAGACCAGCGCCCAGCCGTCGATGAAAATCTGCGCGCCGATCTGCTCGGCAACGGTGGCGCCGTTGACGGCGATCGAACCGGAGGCCGGCGCCGGAATGCCGCGCTGTAGGTTGAGCCAGGCGGTGTGTTCCGTCGAATTGCCGGCACCACCCCACCAGAGGATCGAACGTTCCTCGATGATGTAGTTCAGCCAGGCCTTGCCGATGTCTTCGGCCGACAGATCCGGCGAGATGCCGTAGTCGTCAAGCGCTCGCGGGAAGGTGAAGGTCCCGGCCACGTCGTCATCGGTGACGATCAGCGGATCGCCGAGGCGGTCATGGACGTAATAGGTGATCGGGCCGAGCTTTTCGAGAATGTCCTTGTAGCGCCAGTTCTCGAACGGGCGGCCGAGATAGACGCCGATCAGCTTGCCGAGAACGCCTGCATAGACGCGGTTGTTGTAGTCTGCGGGAATGGACATGCGAACTCCTTGATCAGCCCTTCACCGAACCGCCGGCCATTCCTTCGATGAAGTGGCGCTGCAGCAGGACGAAGAGGATTACGATGGGAAGAATGATGATGAGGGCGGCGGCCATGATCTCACCCCAGTCGGACGAGTATTGGCCGGAAAGCAGGAAGAACGAGACGACGGCCGTCAGCCTGTCCTGGCCCTGCAGGAACGTCGTGGCGATCAGGAACTCGTTCCAGGAATAGAGGCCGATGATCAGCGCCACCGTCAGGATCCCGGGCGAGACGATCGGCAGGAAGACGCGGCGGAACACCTGCCAATGCGTCGCCCCGTCGATCAGCGCTGCTTCCTCCAGCTCCTTGGGAACCGCAAGGAAGTAAGTCCGCAGCAGCATGATCGCGAAGGGCGAATAGACCGCCGTATAGATGAAGGCGACGGCGACAGGGTTGTTGATCAGCCCGAAGCGGGCAAAGCCGAAATAGAGCGGGAAGAGGAAGAGCTGGATCGGCGCGGTGGTGCTGGCCAAGAGATAGAAGGTCAGGATTTTCCAGCGCTTGATCTTCTGGCGGGCCAGAACATAGGCGGTCAGCGATCCGGTCGAGCAGACGAGGATGATCGTCAGGCCCGTCAGCACGGCGGAGTTCAGCAGCGTCTGGCCGAAATTCGCGTCCGTCCAGGCGCGGGTGAAATTGTCCCAGCGGATGACGGAGGGGAGCGCCAGCGGATTCTGGACGATCTCTGCCGATGGCTTCAATGCGTTGAGCACGGTCAGCGCGATGGGAAACAGGGTGACGATCAGCAGCACCGACAGGGTGATGTAGACGATCGCGAAGGTGAGGCGGCTTTCGGTGATGTTCATTGTTCGAACTCCGTCGCTTGGGCGCGGATGTAGAAGACGGTTGCGGCCAGGCCGAAGAGGCTGATCACCACCGAGATCGCTGCCGCCTTGCCGACAGCAAGGTCGTAGAAGGCCGAGCGATAGGCGAAGGTCGATAGCACTTCGGAGGAATAGGCCGGGCCGCCCTGGGTCAGGATGTAGACGAAGTCGAAGACCAGGAACGACCAGATGACGGTCATGATCATCATCAGCGTGATGGTCGGCATGATGCCTGGCAGGAGGACATAGCGGATGGTCTGGAAGAAGGTTGCACCCTCGATGCGCGACGCTTCGATCTGTTCGTTCGGCACCTGACGCAGGGCCGCGAAGAAGATGACGCAGAGGAAGCCCCACCAATGCCAGAGGTCGACGACCGCGATACCATAGAGCGCGCTCGACGTCTCGGTCAGAGGATTGGCGATATCGAGACCCATGCGCTGCAGAAGGCCGGTGATGCCGGTGACCGGCGAATAGATCATGCCCTGCCAGACACGGCCGGTGATCGCCGTGGCGATGATAACAGGCAGGAAATAGACGACCTGGAAGAAGTTCGAGCCGCGGCGCACGACCAGCATCATGGTGGCTGCCAGCAGGCCCATGGCGATCGGTACCGTCAGGAAGATAAGCGTCCAGATGATGTTGTTGGTCAACGCCGTCCAGAACACGCTGTCGTCCCAAAGGGCCTGGAAATTGTCGAGGCCGACGAACACGGGCGTGCTGATGCCGTCCCATTCGAAGAAGGCGAGAGCCACCGTGAGCAGCGCCGGTATGGCGATGATGACGACATTGATGATCAATGTCGGCAGGACGTAAAGTCGGTGCATTGCAGACCTTTCAAGGCAAACAGGCCACTCCCGCGCCGACGCGGCGCAGGCGAAGGTGAGGGCGCCGAAGCTGCGCCCTCACGGCCATTTTGATCAGCGGGCCGGGACCGCAGGCGCCTTTCCGGCCTTCATTTCCTTCTGGAAGGAAGCGTCCATCTTGGCGAGGAAGTCGGCGGTCGTTGTCTTCTTCAGCCAGACTTCCTCGATGCCGTTGATGACATAGCTGTCTGTCGCCGGCGGCAGGAAGGTCCAGGTCGTGTAGCCGTATTTGCCGTCGTTTACCGATGAGGAGAGGTTCTTCATCGTCTCGGTAAAGAGCGGCGTCACTTCGCTCGCCATCTTGACGTTGGAGATATCCTTCAGTGGAATGTTCCATTCGCCCTGCCAGGCCGAATTCATCGTCTCGTAGACTTCAGGCGAGAAGACATAGTTGATCGCCGCTGCCGCGCCATCCGGGTTCTTGGCCTTGGTGGCGATCGAGAAGGTGGAGCCGATGCCGAGCGGGAAGACCGGGTCGCCCGAAGCACTCGGGAAGCCGACGAAGCCCGCCTCGCTGCCTGCCTTCTTGCCGTAGGTATCGACATTCTGGAACTGCCAGGTGCCGGTCGGCATCATCCCGGCCTTGCCGGATGCCATGGCGTCTGCTGCCTGTTCGCTGCTCGTCACCGAGAAGTAATTCTTGCCGAAATAACCCTTCTGCCACCAGGAATTCAGCCGGTCGATCGATTTGACGAAGGGCTCGGCGGTCCAGGGCATTTCGCCGCGCAGCGCCTTGTTCAGGTTTTCGGGGCCGGCAACCGAGTTGAGCGCCAGTGTCACGAACCACTCGTTTGCGCCGCGCCAATCGGCATTGCCTGCCGCAAACGGAGTGATGCCGTCCTTCAGCATGGCGTCGGCGACGGTCTCGAGTTCGTCCAGCGTCTTCGGTGCCTGCCAGTTCTTCTGGGCAAACAGCGTCTTGTTGTAGAACAGGCCGACCGTTTCGTAGGTCTTTGGCAGGGCGTAGATCTTGCCGTTATACTCGCCCATCTTCAGGAAGACCGGCAGGATACGGTCCTGCCACTTGTACTTGGCGGCATAGTCATCCAGCGGCATCAGCTGGCCGGACTGGGCCATCGGCGCGACATAGCTCGGGCCTGCCGTATAGACGACATCAGGACCGTTGCCGGAGAGCATGGCAACGCGCAGCTGCTTGTCGAGTTCGTTGCCGCGATAGTCGATGACAAGGCTGTAATCGGGATTGGCCTTGGCGAAGGGCTCGACGATATCTTTCTGGATCAGCTTCTGTTGGTCCGGGGTCGCCTGTTCGTACCACCAAGAGACCTTCTCCTGCGCGATGGCGATATGCGACGTGCTGGCAATCAATGCGGTGGCGGCGAAAAGCTTCAGCCTGGTCATAATGTTTCCTCCCTGGTTTGATGCATGTGCTCCGGCTGTCCCTTGAAGGGGGCAACCGAGGCGCGGATGATGAGTTCGTATGGCATTTCTTCTGCCTGGCCGGGTTCGGAGGCCCCGTCTGCCAGCCGTTCGATCAGTTTCTCGGCGGCGCGGGCGCCGATCCGATCCTGAAACTGTGCGACTGTCGTCAGTGCCGGTGTCACCAGCGCTGCCGCCAGAATGTCGTCGAAACCGGCAACCGAAACGTCGCCGGGAACGGACAGGCCGTGGGCGGCGAGGCTCTGCATGGTGCCGATCGCCATCAGGTCGTTGGCCGCGATGATGGCGCTGACCGGACGGCCGCTTTCCAGCAGGCGGTCGGCGATCTCGCGCCCGCCCTCCAGCGTGAAATGCGCGGCTTCCAGCACGATCGGCGCGGCACCCATGGTCGCCATCGCCTCGAGATAGCCCTGCAGGCGGACCTGCTGCGGACCGCCGGGCGCTGCGATCATGGCGATCGACCGGTGGCCGAGGTTCAGAAGGTGCTTGGTCAGCGTCCGGGCGGCGGCGACGTTGTCGATGAACAGGTTGTCGATCGGCAGCGGGCCGCCGACCTTCCTGGAGACTTCGATACGGACGACGGGAACGCCCGTCTTGCCGAGCGGCGCGAGATCCCTGGCGCTGGTCTTGAAGAATACGCCGACCACGCCGTCGAAGCGGCCCTGCTGCGCGGCTAGGATCACCTGCCGCTCATTGTTCAGCTCGCCCTCGGTATCGATCGTCACCACTTCGTAGCCGGCGGCGCGCGCGACCTTCTGCACGGCAACGACGAGCGAGGGATAAAAGGGGTTCGCGAGATCCGGAACCACGCAGGCGATCACATAGGTCCGCTTGGTCCGCAGCGCCTGCGCAAACCGGTTCGGCTGATAGCCGAGTTCCAGGATTGCCGCCTCGATGCGTTCGGCGGTCTCAGGCGTAACCTTCTCACGGCCACCATTGAGGATCAGCGAGACGGTGGCTTGCGCAACGCCCGCTCTTTCGGCCACCTCCTTCTGCGTAATCCGCCGTCCCGTCACCTGAGATATCCATAATTGATACGTAGCAACAACTTATTGCTACGTATCAATTAGTCAATGGCGATATTTAAGTTCGCTGGAGCCCCCGTCCGCTTTAGCCTATCGCGGCGTCTTTAGCGGATGCGGATGCAAGCGCTATTTCAGAGGGTTGGAGGGGGCGCGGTCCCGGCAGAATTTCCGGCACGGGCGTCACGATAGATGTGGATTTCGCTTCGCTCGCCATTCATGATCCGGCCCAATGAAGGAGCAGGAGGACGACAGAATGGATTGGAATGGGCGCCGCGTGCTGGTGACGGGAGCTGGCAAGGGCATCGGCCGGGCGACGGCGGTGATGCTGGCAAAGCGCGGGGCAAAGGTCGTCGCTCTCAGCCGCAGTGCCGATGATCTGGCGAGCCTTGCCGCGGAGATCGCCTGCGAGACGATCTGCGCCGACCTTGCCGGGATCGGTGCGATTGAAGCGGCGGTCCGCCTGGCGCTTCCGGTCGATCTGCTCGTCAACTGCGCCGGAACGACCGTGCTGCAGAGCTTCGTGACCAGTGATCTCGCGGAATTCAACCGGGTGATGAACGTCAACACGGTCGCGCCGATGGTGCTGTCGCAGATCGTGGTGCGGGATTGGCTGGCCCGCGGCATCAAGGGCGCGATCGTCAACGTTTCCAGCGATGCGGCGCGGCGCGGTGTCGCCAATCACACCGCCTATTGCGCCTCGAAGGCAGCGCTCGATGCGATGACGCGGGTGATGGCAGCCGAGCTCGGCCCGTCAGGCATCAGGGTTAACAGCGTCAACCCGACGGTGACGCTGACGCCGATGGGCGAGCTTGCCTGGAGCGATCCGGCCAAGGCCGATCCGGTCAAGGCCCGCATTCCGCTTGGCCGGTTCCTCGATCCGGACGAGGTCGCCGAGGCGATCCTGTTTCTGCTCAGCGACGGTGCATCGATGGTCAACGGTGTGTCGCTGCCTGTCGATGGCGGTCTCGCGGTTTCCTAGGTGGCCGATTTGGCCGTCAGCCGTGCCTGCAGGATGACGACGACGAGCAGGAAAGCGCCGCGAATCACCGATTGCCAATAGGCAGACAGCGAGATCCAGCCGAGACCGTTCTCGAAATTCAACACGTTGAAGACCATGCCTAGCAGCAGCGCGCCTGCCAGCGTTGCCCCGACCGACCCGGATCCGCCGGTCAGGAGCGTGCCGCCGACGACGACCGAGGCGATGGCGAAAAGCTCCCAGCCGACGCCTTCGGTCGGCTGTCCCGCGCCGAACTGGGCAGCGAGGATCACGCCTGCAAGTCCGGCAAGCGCGCCCGAGAGAGCATAGATCGCAAACAGCGTGCGATTGACCTTCAGGCCCATCAGCGCGGCCGTGTGCTCGCCATCGCCGATCGCCAGAATATGGCGGCCGGAGGGGCGGCGTTCGAGGAAAATCCATCCGGCGATGTAAGCAGCGAGCGCGATCCAGGCTGGGATCGGAAAGCCGAGGAAATCGTCCTGGCCGATCGATACGAAAGCGGTGTCGTAGTCGACGGAGACCGATTGATTGTCAGCTAGCAGCAAGGCGGTGCCATAGGCGGCGAGCATAGCGGCCAGTGTGGCGATGAACGGCTGAATCCGCATCTTGGAGATGACGAAGCCGTTGAGCATGCCGACGAGCAGACCGGCGCCGACGCCCGCCACCAGCCCCGCCGCCCAGCCATAGGGCGAGGCGAGTGCGGAAACGACGCTTGCCAGCGCCGCAACCCCGCCGACGGAGAGATCGATGCCGCCGGTCATGATCACGAAGGCCATGCCGAGCGCGATCAGCGCGAACATCGAATTGTAGCGCAGGAAGCTCAGGATATTGAAGGGCGACAGGAAATTCTCGTAGCGCAGGGCGCCGAAGAGAATGAGCGCGGCCAGCGCGATCAGTACGCCGAGGCGGGCAAGGTCACCGGCGGATTTCGGGGCGAAGGGTTTGAAGAGGGCGGAAAGCATCTCGGTGTCCTCAGGTCTTGTCGGCGCGCTGCTGGATGAAGACGGCAATGACGATCAGTCCCGCTTTGACGATCAGCGCGGCGGCATCGGGCACGCCATTGGCAAGCAGCGTGTAGCGCACCAGCTGAATGACGAAGGCGCCAAGCAGCGTGCCGAAGATATTGGCCCGCCCGCCCGTCAGCAGCGATCCACCGACGGCGACGGCGGCAATCGCGTCAAGCTCCATGCCCATGCCGACCAGATTGGCGTCGCTGGCGGAGTTTCTGGCCACGACGATCAGCCCCGCGATACCGGCAAGCGCACCGCTGATCACATAAACCAGCGTCTTCACCCGCTTGACCGGAATGCCCGTCAGCCGCGCCGCCTTTTCGTTGCCGCCGACGGCGATGATCTGGCGGCCGATGACAGTGAAGCGGATCAGCGCATAGGCGAGGGCGGCAATGACGATCATCAGAGCCACCTGCGCCGGGATGCCGGCGAAATGGCCCATGGCAATCCATTGGAATGCCGGGTTCTTGAAGACCTGCAGATTGCCATTGGTCATCACCTGCGCGATGCCGCGCCCGGCGATGAACAGCACCAGGGTGGCGACGATCGGCTGGATCGAGAAATGCGTGACGAGAAAGCCGTTGAACCAACCAAACAGCATGGCGACGATGACCGGCACCACGAAAGCAAGGCCAACGGCAAGCGCGACGTTGTCGATCGGGAACAGGGTTCCCAGGAAGATCATCGGCGCGATGGCGCCCGATATTGCCATCAGCGAGCCGACCGAAAGATCGATGCCGCCGGTGGCGATCACCAGCGTCATGCCGGTTGCGACGATGACGATCGTGGCGACCTGGGTCAGATTGACGTTCAGCGTCTGCCACGAGAAGAAGTTCGGGGTGATCGCAATGTTGACGGCGATCAAGAGCAGGAATGCAGCTAAGGTGCCGTAGCGGCTGGCGATGCGAAGCGCTGACGCCTTCGACATGGTTGACGGCTTGATGGCGGTATCCGATATCGTCATGTCAATTCACCTGATGCGCCATGGCGGCAAGGAGGCTTTGCTCCGAGAGTTCACGTCTCGGCAGAACCGCGACCGACATACCGTCGCTGAGCACGGTGACGCGATCGGCGGCGGCCAGCAGCTCTTCCAGTTCCGACGAGATCATCAGCACGCTGAGGCCATCATCTGCGAGGTTTCGCAGCAGCCGCAGGATCTCGGACTTGGCGCCGATATCGATGCCGCGTGTCGGCTCGTCGACGATCAGCACTCGCGGATCGGTGCAGAGCCAGCGGGCCAGCAGCACCTTCTGCTGGTTGCCGCCCGACAGTTCCTTGATCGGCTGGTCCGGAGAGGCACATTTGACGCCGAGCGATTTGATGAAGCGGGCGACGATCTCGTCCTGGCGGGCGCGGTCGACGATGCCTGCTTTCTTCAGTTTTGGCAGCAGCGCCAGCGTCATGTTCTCGCGGATACTCATATCCGGAATGATCCCGTCGATCTTGCGGTCTTCGGAAACGAGCCCGATGCCATCGGCGATCGCCGCGGCCGGTTCGGCATAGCTGCGCGAGGTGCCGTTGAAGCTCAGGCTGCCGCGCTCCAGCTTGTCGACGCCGAAGATGATGCGGGCGGTCTCCGTGCGGCCGGAGCCGAGAAGGCCGGCCAGTCCGGAAATCTCGCCCTCGCGGATCAGCAGATCGACGTCGCGGACGCGCAGGCCCGAACCGGCGCCCTGCAGCTCAAGGCGCACCGGCCGTTCGATCGCATTGTCGGCATCGCGGCTGAGCGCTTCGAAAGCCGCCAGTTCGCGGCCGAGCATGTGGCGCACCAGCTCCATTTTGGGGATATCCTTCATGGCGCTGACGGCAACCGTCTGGCCGTCACGCATGATGGTGACGCGGTCGCAAATCGCATAGAGCTCGTCGAGGCGGTGGCCGATGAAGATCACTGCGACGCCGCTTTTCTGCAGTGTGCGGATCGTCTCGAAAAGGACGGCGACCTCGCGCTCGTCCAGCGATGAGGTCGGCTCGTCCATGATCAGCAGCCGGGCGTTCTGGGTCACGGCGCGGGCGATCGACACCATCTGGCGGGTGGCGGCGCTGAAGCGCGCAACCGGCAGATCGACGTCGATATCGAGATTGAAGGTGGCAAGCACCTTGCGGGCGCCATCGCGCATGGCGCGGCGGTCAAGGAAGCCGAATTTCTTCGGTTCCCGCGACAGATAGATGTTCTCGGCGACGGAGCGCTGCGGCGCCAGGTTGATCTCCTGATAGATCGTGGCGATCCCGGCGGCCTGGCTTTCTGCCGGCGTCGAGAAGGCGACGTCCTCGCCGTTGAAACAGATCGATCCTTCGTCGCGCTGATAGGCGCCGGTCAGGATCTTGATCAGCGTCGACTTGCCGGCGCCGTTCTGGCCGACAAGCGCCATAATCTCGCCCTCGGCAATATCGAGGGAAGCGGCGCGCAGCGCGGCGATCCCGGCAAAGGATTTGGAGATACCCTGCATCGACAGCAGCATGCCGGTCGACTCCGTATTCAATAAAGGAAAAGCCGGCCGGAACGGCGTCTGCCGAACCGGCCGGAGCGGTCACGCTGGGAGTTTAGTAGGCGCTGGAGAGCTCGGCCTTGGCGTTGGATGCATCGTAGAACTTGTCGTCGTTGATGACCCAAGGCTCGATCTTCTCGCCCTTTGCATAGCGCGCCATCGTTTCGAAAGCCTTCGGTCCGAAACGCGGGTTGCATTCGACGACTGCGCCGATCTTGCCTTCAGCCACGAGGCCGACAGCTTCCTTGCCGCCGTCGATCGACAGCACTAGGATGTCCTTGCCCGGCACCTTGCCGGCGGCTTCGATGGCGGAGATGGCGCCGATCGCCATTTCGTCATTGTGGGCGTAGACGATATCCGCATCCGGATGCGCCTGAAGCAGCGCTTCGGCAACCTGGCGGCCCTTGTCGCGGGCGAAATCGCCGGACTGCGATGCGACGATCTCGAAGCCGCCAGCGGCCTTGATGGCGTCGTCGAAGCCCTTCTTGCGGTCGTTGGCAGGCGAGGAGCCGGTCGTGCCTTCGAGCTCGATGATCTTCTTCTTGCCGTTGGCGTTCTTCGCCAGCCATTCGGCAACGCGCTGGCCTTCCTTGATGAAGTCGGAGCCGATGAAGGTCAGGTAGTCCTTGCCGGGCTTGGCGAGCTTCGGATCGACGCTACGGTCGAGCAGGATGACCGGGATTCCGGCCTTCTCGGCAGCCTTGACGGCCGGGATCAGCGGCTTTTCTTCGCGCGGCGAGAGGAAGATCAGGTCGACGCCCTGGGCGATCATCGAGTTGACGTCGGCAACCTGCTTGGCGGCCGAGCCGGCGGCATCGGTATAGACCAGCTGGTAGCCAAGCTTTTCAGCCTGCGCCTTCATGCTTTCGGTCTGGGCGATGCGCCACGGATTGTTTGATTCGGTCTGCGCGAAGCCGACCTTGTACTTTTCCTTCTGCTTCAGCGCAGGCACTTCTGCCATGGCAACTGTGCCGGCCACGGCGACGGCGCCGAGTGCGGTTGCAGCAAGCATGAATGTACGACGTGAGAATGCGGTCATCTCAGTTTCTCCTCCCGAATTTTCCGGTATCTTCCCAACCGGCAGTGAGCAATAACTGCTTCACATGAGCTAATCTTGTAGCTAATAATATTAGCAGTCAAGCGTCATTTTATGAGCTATTGCACAAATTTTGGTTTGTGCTGCAGCAAGTCATCGGGAGGATATTGTGATGACGAAAAAGAATGGCCGCGGCGGGGAAAACGGGCGCCGCGGTGAGGCTGGACGGCCTACAATGACCGATGTTGCCCGTATTGCGGGCGTTTCGCAGTCCAGCGTGTCGCTTGTGCTCAATGAAATGTCGGGATCACGCATCTCGCCGGACACCCAGGCCAAGGTTTTGGAGGCTGCTCATAAAATTGGTTATAAATTACCTGGAGTTCGTCATGAAGCTCAGCCGGACACGCGAATCGAGAAAGACACGATCGCCTTCGTCGTCGACGAAATCTCCACCAGCCCGCATCCCGTTGTCAGCCTCGACGGCGTGCGCGATTTTGCTTTCGAGCAGGGTTTCCTGACCTCGGCGCATGCAACGCGTTCCAATCCGGATCTCGAAGACGCCGTGCTGCGCTCGATCCTGCGCGACCCGACGATCGTCGGCGTCATCTATGCGACGATCTTCACCCGCAAGGTGAAGGTGCCGGAACTGCTGAAGAACATCCCGACCGTATTGCTGAACTGCTATGCCGAGCCGCGTCAGCATATGGCGATCGTGCCCGGCGAAGTGGCGGGCGGCTTTGCCGCGACGGCGCATCTGACCTCGCTCGGCCACCGGCGCATCGGCTTCATCAACGGCGAACCCTGGATGGACGCGGCGGTCGATCGCCTCAAGGGCTACAAGCAGGCGCTCGCCACCGTCGATGTCGCCTTCGACGAGACGCTGGTGCGCGACGGCGACTGGCTGCCCTTGCGCGGCTATGAGGCTGGTCTCGACCTGTTGTCGATGAGCAATCCGCCGACAGCGATCTTTTGCGGCAACGATCTGATGGCGATCGGCGTGATGAAAGCGGCGGCCGAGAAGGGCTTTCGCGTTCCCGAAGATCTCTCCGTCATGGGCTATGACGACCAGGACCTGGCGCGCTACACCCATCCGCCGCTCTCGACGCTGGTCCTGCCGAACTACGAGATGGGGCAGAAGGCGGCGGAGACGCTCATCGATATGGCCATCCACGGCAAGACGCTGCGGCCGATGACCATCAAGGTCGATGGTCCGCTCGTCGTCAGAACCTCGACCGCAAAGACCAAACCCTGATCAGCCGACGGCGCTGATCACCAGGGTCACGGAAAAAAACATCAGCACGGCAGAGGCGCAGCGCTGCGCCAGCAGAGGCATGGCGGTGCCCCGCCCGATGATCAGCCGGCCAAGGACAATCCAGAGCGTCGACGTCACCGTGACCGATGCCACGAAGATCAGCACTGTCAGCAGGAGCGGCGCCTCGACGGCCGGCACCATGGTCAGGCCGATGATGATGGCTTTCGGGTTGAGCAGGGTGGTGAGGAAAAGTTCGCGGATGCCGACCGGCGCTGCCGCCCCTTCAGATTGCGACCGCCAGAGCTTCAATGCCAGAAACAGAACCCAGACCGCCGATATCAGCCGCACTGCCTGCGCAATGGCCGGATGCGCGTGAAGGAATGGACCGGCGATGCCGGATACCGGCAGGATGACCAGCAGATAGGCGGAGACAACAGCGAGCAGCAGGGACGTCAGGCGTTTCACCGTCAGGCCTGGTGACATCATGGCAAGGACGGCGTTCGTCGGCCCGGGCAGGATGAGCAGTGCCAGGATGCCCAGAGAGAAAGTCGGCAGGTTCATCTGATTGTGTGTCCTTGAAGCCTGCGGTTTCAGTAGGCAACGATAGTCCCTGCCCGTTGCCATTTCCAGCGGGTGCGTGCGCGGATTTATAAGGCTGGCCGGTTGGGGAAGGGGAGCCCGGCCGCGTTTGGCGTATGGATCGAAGCGCTGTCCGCCGGATCGTCCATCGCGCGCAGGCCACGCCAGTTTCGGACGTGGTTGGCATTGATGAAGATCATCCCGGTGGCGTCGGGTTCGATATTCTGTGTCCTGATGACATCGCAGAAGGCTTCGAGATGTTGCAGAAGCCGGCTTTCTGTTGCCCTTGGCGGGGAAGCGATGCTGAGCAGCGCGCGCCGGGTGATGATGACGGTGCGTGCCACTGCCCCATCGAGCATCTCGATACGGCCGCACTTTTCCCTCTCGTCCAGTCGCGCAGCAATGATCGCGTATCGCATCGAATGGTCCTCTCACGCCCGCAACGCGCCAAGTCTACGCGATGCATGGAGACGATACTTTGATTTCGATCAAGACCGCCTGAGGCGTGTCCGGTTCGTTGATCTAGGACAAGGAAGGGTGAGCGGCCGCGCGGCATAAGCCCGCGAGACGAAGATGAAGGAAATCACGATGTCCGATGCCCTGGTCGCCAAATATGGTGAAGCCCGCCTGCCGCGCTACACCAGTTATCCAACAGCACCGGCCTTTTCGGCTGCCGTCGGCCCGGAGGCCTATGCGGATGGGCTGGCGCGGCTCGGTGCGGCCGATCCGGTATCGCTTTATCTGCATATCCCGTTCTGCCGCTCGATGTGCTGGTATTGCGGCTGCCACACGTCGGTGACG
Organism: Hyphomicrobiales bacterium; assembly: GCA_900465675.1. Lineage (GTDB taxonomy): Bacteria > Pseudomonadota > Alphaproteobacteria > Rhizobiales > Rhizobiaceae > Rhizobium. Next base: position 820,540 of record UBJR01000005.1, read on the forward strand.
CGCCAGGACGGACCGGTTGCCGATTATCTCGACGTGCTGAGCGAGGAGATCGAACTGGTGTCGCAGGCAGCCGGCAATGATCTGCCGGTTCGAAACATCCATTTCGGCGGCGGCACACCGACGATCATGACGCCTCAGGCCTTTGCCGCATTGATGGCGAAGCTGAGGAGCGCCTTCCGGTTCGAGGCGGATTGCAGCGTTGCCGTCGAGATCGATCCGCGAACCCTGTCCGCAGCAATGATTGGCGCGCTCGGCGACAACGGCGTCGATCGCGCCAGCCTCGGGGTCCAGAGTTTCGATCCGCGGGTGCAACATGCGATCAACAGGATACAGACCTTCGATCAGACGAAAGCAGCCGTCGAAGGCTTGAGGGAAAACGGCACCCGCAGCATCAATTTCGACCTGATCTACGGCCTGCCGCTGCAGACCGTGCGCTCCTGTCTTGAGACGGTCAGGATGGCTGTCGAGCTCCGGCCGGAACGGTTTTCGGTATTCGGTTACGCCCATATCCCGTCCTTCAAGAAGCATCAGCGGCTGATCGACGAGACGCAGCTGCCGGATGCCAGCCAGCGCAATGCCCAGGCCGAGGCGATCGCCGACGAACTCGTCGGCGCCGGTTATGTCCGCATCGGCCTCGATCACTTCGCGCTGCCGCATGACCCGCTGGCGCTGGCATCGCATGAGGGAACGCTGCGGCGGAATTTTCAGGGATATACCACCGACGACTGCGAAACGCTGATTGGTCTCGGCGCCTCTGCGATCGGCAAGCTTCCCGGAGGCTATGTCCAGAACGAGGTCGCCCCCGGCCGCTATGCGGAGCGCGTCGCCTCCGGCATCCTGCCGACTGCGAAAGGCTATGTGCTGAGCGCTGAGGACAGGCTGCGGGCAAAGGTCATCGAAAGGCTGATGTGCAGCTTCGAGGCCGATCTTGCTGCGCTCAGCGGCGAAGCCGGATATGACCCTGCCTTCCTGACGCGCCGCAACGAGCGGCTGGCGCAACTGCTGGCCGACGGCGTGGTGACGCTGGCGGACGGGCGGCTGACCGTTTCGCAGCAAGCACGCTTCATGGTGCGCGCCGTGGCCGCTGCCTTCGATGCCTATCTCGGAGCGCCGGGGCGCACGCATAGCAAGGGTGCCTGAAACGGCTACAACTCTCTGACGAGGCGACCCCTCCATAGCCGGGGATTGCGATCAAAATCTCATAGTGGGCGCTGCCCGCGGGGTTGCCCTTTTGGCCGATGGCTGCAAATTGTCTGCTAATGCCCGACCGACGTGGCATGAAAAACGGATGGCCGTGCCTGTCCGTCGGAGCAGCAATGAATCTTTTCGTCACAGATCTCCACCACGATGGGTGGCGGAGCCAGCCCCTTCAGATGGTGCCGAAGAAGAAGGAGCGAAAGCTTGCGCCGGAAAAGCCGAAGACGCTTCTCCAGCAGCTCGCCGCCACGCCCGACAAGCTGTTCACCGGCGCCTTCCGCCAGCAATATGGGGCGCTCTGCTACCGCAAGGCGCCGGGCAGCTCCGGCATCGAAGTGCTGGTGATGACCTCGCGCGAAAGCCGGCGATGGGTGATCCCCAAGGGCTGGCCGATGAAGAAGAAGAAGCCCTATGAGGCGGCGGCGACCGAAGCCTGGGAAGAGGCTGGCGTGCGTGGCACCGTCGGCAAGAAGCCGGTCGGCCGCTACACGTACCTGAAATGGCTCGACAATGGCGACGTCGCCCCCTGCATCGTCGATGTCTATACGGTCGAGGTGCTGGAGCAGTCCGAGAACTTCAAGGAGCGAGGCCAGCGGGTGCTTGCCTGGGTCGAGCCGGAAGAGGCGGCGCGGCGCGTTCGCGAGATCGAGCTGAAATCCCTGCTGGTCGATTTCAAGGTCAAGTGACAGCCCATTGCCGCCCAAATCACGGTCTTGTTGATCGATCTCAAAGAAAATCCTGACTGTTCTCTATAGCCCGTCTTCGGACGAACACGCCGATGGCCTCGTGTTCGCCGGTTCAAGGGGGCTTGGAATGATAGATGAGACACGTGGCGGCCTCGATGCACTGGAAACGCACCTTAGCGAATTGTCGTCTTGGTGCGATCTGATCGAGGCGATTGCCGATTTTCTGCCCTGCCATGTCGATGAGGGATTGTGCAGGACACTGACGCGAGACCTCGTTCCGCTTTTGGTGAGGATACATCAGTTGGAAGAGACCAGCGTCGATCGGCATCCTGCCCTCGCTATCAGCGTCCCGGCACCGAGAGACGAAGAGCAGCGCCGGATTTCCGATCGGCTCGAGCAACGCGATATGGCAGAGCGCGCCGTCAAGGTGTTGTGCGACTTGAGCAGGGGGCGAAGCAGCCTCTCGGCGGACGCCATCGCCTATGCGCTCCGTTCATTCTGCTGCCCGGCGCGCCGGCATATCAAAGAAGAGCGGCAGCTGATCGGCGAGATCCGCCAGGCGATCGCGGTGCCTTCTCTCGTATCAGACGCGAAGCTGACGCCTGCCGGCGCTTGATCTACGTCAAGGCGTAGCGCTCCCGCCCGTTGTTCACTTCGCGGTGAGAGAAGGAGCTCCGTGATGTTTGTGAACGATATCGTGCCGATCGGCGATGACGCGTTATCGACTGCCGTGCGCAGCCGGCTGCAGATGGAACTCGGGCTGACACATGACGTGGTGAAGGCGACCGTGGCGAACGGCGTCGTCACCCTCAAGGGGCGGCTGGCAAGCACGGGAACGCGCGAGGCGGCAGGTGCTGCTGCCGGAAATGTGCGAGGCATCAAGCGTGTCGTCAACGACGACATCTCGACGGCGTATCATCTGGTGCGGCGTCTGGCGCCTTAGGCCAGGGATTGCTCGCCTCAATCCCACGTCTTGCGTTCGCGAGCTTTTTGCCGCAATGCCTCGAACACGCTTCGAGCCTGCGGCGAAAGCTCCTTGCCCTTCAATTGCACCAGGCCGAAGCCCGGAATGTCGATGCGGGCGTGGATCGGCAGCGCCGTCAGCAGCTGGTGCTGGTCGAGCATCTCGGCGACGGTCTTGGCGAAGATCCCGACCCGGCCGCTGCTCTTGACGAGCAGGATGGTCATGAGCACCGACGAAGTGGAAATGACACTGCGCGGCACGATGGCATGCGCCCGGTGATAATCATCCATCACATCCCGCAGATAGGAGCCTTCCGGCTGCAGCACCCAGTCGAGCCCCTCGAGATCTGCCTCCTCTACGGCCGGTTTTGCAGCCAGCGGATGCCCGCGCGCCACCACCATCCGGAAGGTTTCCTCGCCGAGCGGCTCGTAGTCGAACATTGTCCGGTTGAAATTCTCGGGCAGACGGCAGATCGCGAAATCGAGGCTCCCGGCGCTCAGCTGTGCGAGAAGCGCATCGCTGCTGCCGTGCGAGACGTTGATGTCGAGATCCTGATACCCAGCCTGCGCATCGTTGAGGGCGGGAACGACGATCTCGGAAGCGGGCGTCATCACCGTGCCGATGCTGACGCTGCCGCGCTTGCCCGAGGCAATGACCTTCATGTCGTATTCGGCGCGTGCCGCTTCCGCCAGCAAGGTCCGGGCGTAGCGCGCCAGAACCTTGCCCTCCGGCGTCAGCGCCGTTCCGCGGTTGTGCCGTTCGAACAGCCGATGCCCGGCCAGTGATTCGAGCTCGACCAGCGTTCGCGACAGCGAGGGCTGGGACAAGCCGAACATTCCGGCTACGCTGCCGACCTTGCCGTGCTCTTCCAGAGCGACGAGCATGCGCAGATGCTTGAGTTTGAAGGCGTCAAGCCTTGTCATCATCACTCCTGATATTCGGTTTTGCTAAGTCAGAATAGGAGAACGGTATTATACAATCCGCCTGCCTTAGGATATTTGCATGTCAATAAACAACGTGGATAGCGCAATGACCCAACACGACAGCAAGCCCCGCCTTCGTTCCCGCGCCTGGTTCGACAATCCTGATAATGCCGACATGACGGCGCTTTATCTCGAGCGCTACATGAATTTCGGCCTCAGCCAGGAAGAGCTGCAGTCGGACAAGCCGATCATCGGCATTGCCCAGACAGGCTCCGATCTGTCGCCTTGCAACCGGCATCATCTTGAGCTCGCCAATCGCCTGCGCGAAGGCATTCGCGAAGCCGGCGGCATCGCCATCGAGTTTCCGGTTCATCCGATCCAGGAAACCGGCAAGCGTCCGACCGCGGGCCTTGACCGCAACCTTGCCTATCTCGGCCTCGTCGAAGTGCTCTACGGCTATCCGCTCGATGGCGTGGTGCTGACCATCGGCTGCGACAAGACCACGCCGGCCTGTCTGATGGCGGCGGCCACCGTCAATATTCCGGCGATCGCGCTCTCCGTCGGGCCGATGCTGAACGGCTGGTTCCGCGGCGAGCGCACCGGCTCCGGCACCATCGTCTGGAAGGCCCGCGAGCTACTGGCAAAGGGCGAGATCGATTATGCGGGCTTTGTGAAGCTTGTTGCGTCGTCGGCCCCTTCGACCGGCTATTGCAACACCATGGGCACGGCGACGACGATGAATTCGCTGGCCGAAGCCCTCGGCATGCAGCTTCCGGGTTCGGCCGCCATTCCGGCGCCGTATCGCGACCGTCAGGAGATTTCCTATCGCACCGGCCTGCGCATCGTCGATATGGTCCGCGAAGACCTCAAGCCATCGGATATCCTGACGAAGGATGCCTTCATCAACGCCATCCGCGTCAATTCGGCGATCGGCGGATCGACCAATGCACCGATCCATCTCAACGCGCTGGCCCGCCATATCGGCGTCGAGCTGACGGTCGACGACTGGCAGACCTATGGCGAGGAAGTGCCGCTGCTCGTCAACCTGCAGCCGGCCGGTGAATATCTCGGCGAAGACTATTATCACGCTGGCGGCGTTCCCGCCGTGGTGAATGAGCTGATGGGCCAGGGCCTGATCAAGGAAGACGCGCTGACGGTCAACGGCAAGTCGATGGGCGACAACTGTCGCGGGCAGACGATCCAGGACGAAAAGGTCATCCGCCGCTACGAGACACCGCTGAAGCCACGTGCCGGTTTCCGCGTGCTGCGCGGCAATCTGTTCTCCTCGGCGATCATGAAGACCAGCGTCATCTCGCCGGAGTTCCGCGAACGCTACCTCTCCAATCCCAAGGATCCGGAAGCTTTCGAGGGCAGGGCGGTCGTCTTCGATGGTCCCGAAGATTATCACAAGCGGATCGACGATCCGTCGCTCGGGATCGATGCCTATACCATCCTCTTCATGCGCGGCGCCGGTCCGATCGGCTATCCGGGTGCCGCAGAGGTCGTCAACATGCGTGCGCCCGACTACCTCTTGAAGCAGGGCGTCTCGTCGCTGCCCTGCATCGGCGACGGACGCCAGTCTGGCACATCAGGCAGCCCGTCGATCCTCAACGCTTCGCCGGAAGCCGCCGCGGGCGGCGGGCTCGCGGTTCTGAAGACTGGCGACCGGGTGCGTATCGACGTTGGCCAGGGCCGCGCCGATATTCTGATCTCGGACGCCGAGCTTGCCGAGCGGCATGCGACTCTCAAGGCCGATGGTGGCTACCGCTATCCCGACCACCAGACGCCATGGCAGGAAATCCAGCGCTCGGTCGTCGGCCAGCTGGAAACCGGCGCGGTGCTCGAACCGGCGGTCAAGTATCAGCGCATTGCCCAGACCAAGGGCGTGCCGCGCGACAACCACTGAGCTGAAATCAGCTGCGATGAAACAAAAATGGCACGGGCTCGCCCGTGCCATTTTTGTTTTGGCGGCCAGGCGGCGGCCGCTCAGAAAGGCAGTGGCGAGCCGAGAAGTGCCAGGATCAGCGATGTCAGCGCCACGAGAAAAGCTATTCCGAATGAAATATGGATTTTGGTCAATTTAGGTCCCTCGAATTGAAAGACCCGCCTAAAAAGGCGGGTCTCCTGAACAGGACGCTTCGCTACTCGAACTCTGGCGAAGCCGTTTCATGAGCGGCCCCCCAGCCCCTCGGAAAAAAGCTAATCACAACCTCGGATCATCGTCGCGTGACATCGGCGTGACACGGCCCCGGCGGTGCAAAAGCTTGAGAGGAAAGGCGAAACCGTGCCCGTCTGAGCCGCCCAGCCGCTCTATCGCAAGGTCGCCCTCGAACGGGATCCGTCCTCGTCGATAAAGGTGACACTGGCTCCCTTCAGGATGACGCGCGAGCAATCCTCATCGTCGTCTTCGTCATCATCGTCGTAGTAGAAGCAGATCTCGTTGCCATCGACTTCCCATTCCCCGGTATAGCTCCCGTCAAGGCTGGAGCGCCCCTGAATCGAACCGTTGGCAAGAAGTTTCTCCTGATAGGCTGCGCCATCTTCCGTTCCAGAGACCGTCCTGCCGGCGAAGGCGGCCTTGATCTGCGCCCCGGACAGCGATGCCTCCTGGGCAAGCGCCGGCGTTGCTATGGCCATGGCGGCCAGGACTATGCGGAATCTCATCTACCCCTCCTCAAAGATCGTAGAGCATGATTGCGATTTCGATCAGGATACCGGCCAGGATGGCCGCTTCGATCACGCATGACACCAGGAACATGCGGTATTCGAAACTGCGTTCGGCAGCGGTTCCGTAGAGCGTCTCCCGCGCTTCGACCGCCTCGCCGATCAACTGAAGCCGGCGGCCGAAGTCCATCTGCTGGCAAAGTTCGAAGAAGCTGCGGCGGGAGGCGGCTGGAAGGCCGCGGTCGCCGCGCTCCAGAAGCAGCGTGGTCTTCAGAAACCACTGCCGAAGCCGTGCGGTTTCAGCCGCCTTGGCGGAGAGCTCACGGCTGATCTGGCGGCTGTAGGTACGGCGCTCAAGAAGCGCGGCATCGCGATATTGCCCATCCCAGGCGGTCTCGAATGCCCGCTCGGTATCCTCGATACCAAGCCAGAGCCAGCCGAATGCCCCGATGCCTATGAGCAGGTCTCTGAAAAGCTCCGGCGCGGACTGGATGACGACGCGGTGACCGCGGATGCTGATCTGCCCGTTGCGAAGTTTGAGATCGGCGGACAGGCTTTCGAATCGGTCTTGCGCGGCTGCGTTGCGCAGCCAGTCTGCTGCCGCTTCCTGTAGAGCAAAGGAGGTCTGGGAGCCGCTCGGCAGCAAGATGACTTCAAACTGCTGATCATTGGTATCGGGAAATGGCGCACCCGGAACGGTCTCGCTCTCGATCGGCGTGATCGATGCATGCAGCGAAACCGGACGTGGATATGAGAGGCTGCAAAGGAGGGGAGCGTCGGCGCGGCTGGCTTCACCCGGAGGAAGCAGGAACAGCCGGCAATGCTGAGCGCCGTTCGCAGCCATCGGCTACTCGTCCGCCAGCGCGGGCAGCTGCCGCATGCCGTCATCGACCGTATGGACATCGGGAGGCGGGATGAATGCCACGCCGTCTTCCAGCACCGGGCCGGCAAGGCCGAGCAGAAAGCCGGTCTCCTTGTCGAAGCAGAAGCGCGACATGATGAAGGCGCCAGTCGCGTGATCGAGCCAGTCATCGCCGAGCCTGGCATCGATCAGCTGGTCAAGGCGGACAGCATTCTCCTCTTCCGGGTCGAGCCAGTCTGACGCCAGAATGAAGCCCCACACGGCGAGAAACGACGGGATCGGCACCTGATAGCTGCTGACCTTGGTGAAGGCCGTCTGCAGCGTCCGGCGAAGTGCGGTGTGGCCCTTGTAGTTGCAGGACGAAAATTCGAGCGCCTGCACGACCAGAATGCCGCCGTCGCGCAGGCAGCCGCGCAGCGAGCGATAGAACTCCTTGGTGTAGAGGTGCTGGGCCGGGCCGTTATCCAGCATGTCCACGACGTCGATGATGATGATATCGAAGAGTTCGTCGGTCGTCTCCAAATAGTCCCGGCCGTCGCGATAATGCAATTCCGCCCGGGGATCGGTGAAAGCGCCGTAGTTCCAGGTGCCAAGATGTTCGCGGCAGCAATCGACCACATCCCGGTCGATATCGACCATCACGGCGCGCGTCACGTCGCGATAGGCAAGCACTTCGCGGAGCGTTGCGCCTTCACCGCCGCCGATGATCAGCACCTGACGCGGGTTGTCATGCATCAGCATGGCCGGATGCACGAGCAGTTCGTGATACAGCGCCTCGTCGTCCTCCGCGCTCTGGATGGCGCCGTCGAGGAACAGCGCACGGCCGAAGCTGTAGGTATCGGCGATCGTGACGTTCTGAAACGGCGTTCGAAACGAGCAGACGATGGACTGGGCGCGATAGTGATACTCGTCGAAGATATCGGCGTCCTCGAGAACGAAGACGCTGCCGCTCCGCGGCGGCACGTCGGTATCCAGCCCTTCGACAAAGACCCGGCCTGGCGGCAGCTCCGGCAGAGGGTAGGGCCGCGAAATCGCTGGCAGCGGCTCCAGTGCGGTTTCTTCCGGATCGTCCGAAATGACAATGACCATTACAGATCCGTTGCCTCTCTCCGAATGATCTGGCGCAGTTCCACCAGGGCAGGCGAGAGCGCCTCGACCAGTGCCGGCAGGGCATTCAGCGGATCGCAGGCGCCGCACATGAAGATATCGAGCGCTGCATACGCGTGCTCGGGCCATGTGTGGATGGACATGTGGCTTTCCGCCAGCGAGACGGTTCCTGTCACGCCGCCGCCGGGGTCGAAGACGTGAAAATTCATACCGAGAAGGGTGGCGCCCGCAGCTTTCACGGCTGCGCGGAACGCTGCCTCGATATGTGCGACGTCACCGAGTTGTGTGGCGCCGCTGAAATCGGCGATGAGATGCCGGCCGGGAAGTTCGCCATTGGTCCTGCCCGCATGAACCACGCTGCCAACGGGCATGGGTGGCATGTAGCAGGCTGCAGACTTGCGATGAACGGACACCGTCATGGCGTCCCCGGCCGCTCTTCCACCCATGGAACCCAACATCGAACGGAGTTTGTAATGAGCATGCCACAAAATATTAGCCAGACAACATATATTGCCGGGAGCCAGAGGCGGGCCGCATCCAGGGATTGCAACCCGCGCTCCGTCCGACGATCGGCGCCTTATTGCGCGGCGGCCCTCGCAAGTTCGCCATCCAGGCGCTTGCGTGCCAGGTTCGGAACCTTGGCCGTCTTGATGGCGTCGAGATTGGCGGGTTGGTCGCCCACCTGAATCAGCGCTACCATGCCCATGGCAAAATGCGGCGTGCACTTGACGACATATGCGCCGGGGATATCGAATTTCGTCTGGAACTGCTCGCTCGGCTTCGACTTGAATTCCGCAGCGCCATCCGGGATCAGACCCTTGAAGGTCTCGACATTGTGGCTCTTGTCGGTCGGCACGAAGGTCACGGTATCGCCGGGAGCGATCTTGATGAAGTCCGGCTCGAAGACCATGGCGCCATCAGTGCCTTTGTTGAGCATCTGGACCTGGTGATCGGCTGCCATCAGCGGTGCTGGCGAGGCGATCATGGCCGCCGTTGCGGCGATCAGGCCGTATTTCAAATTCATCGCACGTCTCCTGTTTTGCGGGCCGTTCGCCCCGAGACGTTCTAAGTCATCCACCAGAGATGCTCTTTGATGCCGGTCAAACTTCAGGTGCGGAATCGGCGTTTCGCCCCAGGATCATCTGGCGTCGAGAAGGTCGCGGATCTTCGCGGCGAGCTCGCGGGCCGTATAGGGTTTTCGCAGCCATTGGGCGCCGGGGATCACCTCGTTAGCCGCCAGCGCCGGCTCCGAATAGCCGGAGGTGAAGAGCACGGCGATATCGGGCCGGATAGCGCGGGCGGCGCGTGCCACCTCATCGCCGGTCATTCCGCCGGGCATGACGATATCGCTGAAGAGCAGGGCAATCTCCGGATTGTCCTTGAGGATTTCAAGCGCCCGCCGGCCATTGTCGGCTTCGAGCACCGCGTATCCCATGCCGGAAAGCCTTGCGACGGCAACGCGTCTGACGCGAATGTCGTCCTCGGCCACCAGGATTTGCTCGTGACCGCGCGGCATCGGGCTTTCGACGGCCGATCCGTCCTCAGCGGATGCTTTCGGCGTCGGGCCGATTGCCGGGAGGTAGATGCGGATCGTCGTTCCCCGGCCGTCCTCGCTGTAGATCTGCAGATGGCCGCCGGATTGCTTGACGAAGCCATAGACCATGCTCAATCCGAGCCCAGTGCCGGAGCCGGTTTCCTTGGTGGTGAAGAACGGCTCGACGGCACGTTTCTTCACGTCTTCGGTCATCCCCGAACCGGTGTCGGTCATCGAGATCAGCACGAAGTTTCCACTGCGGACTTCGGGATACATCTTGGCGTAGTCGGCATCCAGATGCACGGACGAAATCTCGGTTGTCAGACTGCCGCCCTTCGGCATCGCGTCGCGGGCGTTGAGAGCGATGTTCAAAATGGCGTTCTGGAGCTGCGAGCTATCGACAAGCACATTGAATTCGGATCCGGAGAGAATGGTCGAGAGCTTGATATTTTCTCCGAGCGTCCGCCGCAGCAGATCCGAAAAGCCGGTGAGAAGCTGGCCAAGATCGGCATGCCGGGGATTGAGCGGCTGGCGCCTGCCGAAGGCAAGCAACTGTCCCGTCAGCTTCGCTCCGTCTGTCGCCGCACCCTGCGCTTCACGCAGCATATCGCGCAGTGGCCCCGGCGGCAGCTTGTCTTCGATCATCTCGAGATTGCCGCTGATCACAGTCAAAAGGTTGTTGAAATCGTGTGCGAGGCCACCGGTCAACTGGCCGACCGCTTCCATTTTCTGCGCCTGGCGCAGGTCTTCCTCTATCTTGAAGCGGCTGGTCAGGTCACGGACGAAACCGGTAAAAATCCGCTCGCCATTCGCGGTCGCTTCGCCGACATGCAGTTCCATAGGAAACTGCGAGCCATCGGCGCGCTGGCCGGTGACGACGCGGCCGTAGCCGATAATCCGCTTCTCGCCGGTTTCCAGGTAACGGCCGATATAGCCGTCATGGGCGCTGCGGTAGGGCGAGGGCATGAGATTGCTGACATTCCTGCCGCAGATCTGGTCCGAGGTCATCTCGAACAGCTTTTCCGCTGCTGTGCTGAAGGAGAGAACCTTGCCCTTCTGGTCGATGACGACCATCGCGTCGGGCACCGTCTCGAGAATCGAGCTCAGATGCGCCTCTCTTGCGCTGACGGCCTCTTCGGCTTTCCGGAGAGCGCTGACGTCGCTGTTCGCCTGAATGACAGCTGGTTCACCATCCGGAAGGTTGACGAGCACGCAGCGGGTGGCGACGTGAAGGTCGTAGCCGCTCTTGTGGCGGTGGACGATCTCGCCCTGCCAGAAACCGCGTGACCTCAGGTGTGCGTGGATATCTTCGACCGGCTCCGGAAACCGCGTGGCGAGCAGTACATCGACCTTTTCGCCGACCGCTTCCTCGCGCGCCCAGCCATACATGTTCTCGCAGCCGATCGACCAATGGGTGATCGTGCCTTCGAGGCGATGCACGATGATATCGGCGCCATCGAGAACATGCACAAGCGCGTCCAGTTCCTGGGGGGAGGCCGTGCGCGGCGAGATCAGGCGATGGGGCATGGCTGCTTCCTGCTGCGATCAGTGAACGCTGACCCTATGGCAGTTTTTCTCCGGAAAATCATCTGCGTTACCCGAGAGCTGGATCAACTTGCCCTTGCTGAGAATCCTCAAGTCATGACGGCCTTCGGGGACCACGACGTTGCGCTGCGAGAGCTTGGTGATCGTGCGTGAAACCGTCTCGATCGTCAGGCCGAGATAGTCGGCGATATCCTGCCGGTTCATCGGCACGCGCAGTAATCCCGGGCGCGGCTGGGCGCCGGGGCGGGCGGCGAGCGTGGCGATGAAGCTGCACAGCCGCTCCTCGGCATTCTTCTTCGACAGGAGCACCATCTGATCATGGGCCGCTGCCGTCTCGTGACAGAGGAGTGCGATATATTCGGGGCGTAGCGCATCCGAGCGCGCCACCTCGTCCTGGAAGGTCTTGCGCGAGACGCGGCGGATCTTGCAATCGGTGACAGCCTCGGCAGTGAACAGGAAGTCGCCCTGCAGGAAGGCGCCGACGATTTCTCCGGCAAAATGAAACCCGGTGATCACCCGGCGGCCCTCGCCGATGATGCGTTGCAGGCGGACAACGCCTTCGACCACCTGAAACAGATGCTTTGCCGCATCGCCTTCCCAGCAGAGCGCCTTGCCGGCGGCGACCGGTTCGAGTGCCGAGAGATGAAACACCGACGACAGCGAGCGCCCCGTCTTTGCCGCTTCACCGGCGGGCTTTCCATGTTCGAACGCCTGGTGGTTCTGCATCAGCATCGTCGTAGTCCCCTCGTTTGCACGCGAGGGAATAGACAGCCGCTGCGTCACACGAGGATGAGCGGACGGTGCCAAATGGTGAGACTGCGTAACAGTTTGTAACAGGCTGGGTATCACCGGCTAAGCCGTTCGGTTCGTTGATGTAAATCAAGGAGTGCCGGAGAGCTCCATGACAGTCCTTGCTGCAAAGTACGAGAAAGCGCGCCGTCACGCGGCCTGCTGCGCACTGGGGACGATACCATGAACTACACAACCGAGACCGTGATGGTCGCGGTCGCAGCGTTCCTAGCCTTGCTAGGAGCAGCCTTCGCCCACGATCAGCTCTTTGCCGCCCATATGGGGATCCTGTGTTTCTGCCTGTTTGCCGGAACGGTGATCTTAATACGCCGCGTCGATTTCTCGCCGGCGGGACGTCAGCCGAAGCCGGAGGCATCCGGTTATTTCGATGAGGTCATCCGCTACGGGCTGATCGCCACCGTCTTCTGGGGTGTCGTCGGCTTCCTCGTCGGCGTGATCATTGCCGCGCAGCTCGCATGTCCCGATCTCAATCTGGCACCCTACCTGAATTTCGGGCGGCTGCGGCCGGTTCACACATCGGCCGTTGTCTTCGCCTTCGGCGGCAATGCGCTGATCATGACCTCGTTCTATGTCGTACAGCGCACCTGTCATGCGCGGCTCTTCGGCGGCAGTCTCGCCTGGTTCGTCTTCTGGGGCTACCAGCTGTTCATCGTCATGGCGGCGACCGGCTACGTGCTCGGCATCACTCAGGCCCGCGAATATGCCGAGCCGGAATGGTATGTCGATATCTGGCTGACCATCGTCTGGGTCGCCTATCTCGTCGTCTATCTCGGCACGATCCTGAAGCGTCGCGAGCCGCATATCTATGTGGCGAACTGGTTCTATCTCGGCTTCATCGTCACCATCGCCATGCTGCACGTCGTCAACAATCTCGCCGTGCCCGTGTCGTTCCTGGGATCGAAGAGCTACTCGGTCTTCTCCGGCGTCCAGGATGCGCTGACGCAGTGGTGGTACGGCCATAACGCCGTCGGCTTCTTCCTGACCGCAGGCTTCCTGGGGATGATGTACTACTTCGTTCCGAAACAGGCCAACCGCCCGGTCTATTCCTACCGCCTGTCGATCATCCACTTCTGGGCGCTGATCTTCATGTATATCTGGGCTGGTCCGCACCACCTGCATTACACGGCTCTGCCCGATTGGGCCCAGACGCTCGGCATGGTGTTTTCGATCATGCTCTGGATGCCGTCGTGGGGCGGCATGATCAACGGGTTGATGACGCTTTCGGGCGCCTGGGACAAGATCCGCACCGATCCGATCATCCGCATGATGATCGTCGCCATCGCTTTCTACGGGATGTCGACCTTCGAAGGGCCGATGATGTCGGTGAAAACCGTCAATTCGCTGAGCCACTACACCGAATGGACCATCGGTCACGTGCATTCGGGCGCGCTCGGCTGGGTCGGTATGATCACCTTCGGGGCGATCTATTACCTGACGCCGAAGCTCTGGGGCCGCGAGCGGCTCTACAGCCTGCGGATGGTCAACTGGCATTTCTGGCTCGCCACGCTCGGCATCGTCGTCTACGCCGCCGTGCTCTGGGTCGCCGGCATCCAGCAGGGCCTGATGTGGCGCGAATACAATTCGCAGGGCTTCCTCGTCTATTCCTTCGCAGAAACCGTCTCGGCGATGTTCCCCTATTATGTGCTGCGCACGCTGGGCGGCACGCTCTATCTCGCCGGTGGCCTCGTCATGGCCTGGAACGTCTTCATGACCATCCGCGGACGCCTGCGCGACGAAGCCGCTATCCCGACCGCTTATGTGCCTCAGGCACAGCCTGCCGAGTGAGGTGAACCATGGCATCGATACTGGACAAACATAAGATCCTCGAAAAGAACGCGACGCTGCTGCTCGTCGGCTCGCTGCTGGTCGTCTCGATCGGCGGCATCGTAGAGATCGCGCCGCTCTTCTATCTGCAGAATACCATCGAGAAAGTGGAGGGGATGCGCCCCTACACACCACTCGAACTGGCAGGCCGCAACATCTACATCCGCGAAGGCTGCTACCTCTGCCACAGCCAGATGATCCGGCCGTTCCGCGATGAAGTCGAGCGCTACGGCCATTATTCGCTGGCGGCGGAATCCATGTACGACCACCCGTTCCAATGGGGCTCGAAGCGCACCGGGCCGGATCTCGCGCGCGTCGGCGGCCGCTATTCGAACGAGTGGCATGTTCAGCATCTGTCCGATCCGCGGGCGGCCGTGCCTGAATCGATCATGCCGAGATACGCGTTCCTGAAGACGCAGGAGGTCACCGTCAAGGACATCGGCATGGACCTGAAAGCCAACGAGGATGTCGGCGTGCCCTACACGGACGACATGCTCGCCAATGCGGAAGCCGACATGAAGGCGCAGGCCGATCCCAACGCCGACACCTCGGCGCTGCTGCAGCGCTACCCGAAGGCAAAGACCGGCGATTTCGACGGCGATCCGCAGCGTCTTTCCGAGATGGATGCGCTGGTCTCCTACCTGCAGATGCTCGGCACGCTGGTCGATTTCTCGACCTATGACGATGCCACCGGCTACCGGTGAGGTGATCTCATGGAAACATACACGGCAATGCGGCACTTCGCCGACAGCTGGGGGCTTCTGGCGATGGCGGCATTCTTCGTCTGCGCCGTCGCCTACACGCTCCGCCCCGGCAGCAAGCAGACGGCCAAGGAGGCCGCTGACATTCCCCTGAAGGACGATTGAGATGTCGGAAAAGCATATTGATGAAGTCAGCGGCGTCGAAACCACCGGGCATGAATGGGACGGCATTCGCGAACTGAACAATCCGATGCCGCGATGGTGGGTCTGGACCTTTTATGTGACGATCCTCTGGGCGATCGGCTACGTCGTCGTCTATCCCGCCATCCCTATGGTAACCTCGGCGACGAAGGGTTATTTCGGCTATTCCAGCCGCGCCGAGTTGCAGCAGGATCTCGATCACGCGAAGGCCGGCCAGGCGAAGTTCCACGAAATGATCGCGGCAAAGAGCGTCGAAGAGATCGACGCCGATCCGGCACTGCGCGAATTCGCTATTGCCGGTGGTGCCTCGGCCTTCAAGGTCAACTGCGCCACCTGTCACGGATCGGGCGCCAGCGGCGGACCGGGCTTTCCGAACCTGAATGACGACGACTGGCTCTGGGGCGGCGACCTGCAATCGATCCAGACGACGATCGCTCACGGTATCCGCTTCGACGAGGATGCGGATACGCATGTCTCGGAGATGCCTGCCTTCGGCGATATCCTCAGCAAGGATCAAACGAAGGAAGTGGCCGCCTATGTCTGGGGGCTGACCAACACGCCTTCCGATCCGGCTTTGGCCACTGCCGGCAAGCAGATCTTCCTCGACAATTGCGCCGCCTGCCACGGCGAGGACGCCAAGGGCAAGGCAGAGATGGGCGCGCCCGATCTCGCCGACGCGATCTGGCTGAAGGGCCGGGGCGAGGAGGCGATCATTCGCCAGGTCACGGCGCCCAAGCATGGCGTGATGCCGGCATGGTCGGCGCGCCTCGGCGATACGACGGTCAAGGAACTGACGGTCTTCGTCCATTCGCTCGGCGGCGGTCAGTAAGGAGAGGGACGGTGACGGCACACGGGAACAATCCGCTCCTCCGGATTTACGGCATGCCGCGCTCGATCGTGCGTTCCCGTGTCTCGGTCCGTGGCAAATCCCTGCCGCCCGGCTGCAAGGGCGACGCGCCGGAGAAGATCGGTAGCGCGATTGTCAGCTTGACCTCGCTCAGGGATGACGAGCCGTCGAGCCACTAGAAATTGGGAGAGGACACCCAGGCGGCGTTCTCTCCCACTGCTTTCCGGGGCCGCGCCTTCGTCTCGAAGCGCCGCCCGTCTTTTTACGGCAGGCGGCCGGTTAATCCTTGTTGATCTTTATCAAGGACGCTCGACGGCCCCCGGAGGAGAACAGGCGTATCGAACGCGAAAGACATTACTTATGAACCTTTTCACAGCCCCCGATCCCAAGAGCGTGGAGAGGCTCGATGTCGAGCCTGTGAACGCCCGCCGTAACCGTCAGCCGCTTTATGCGGCGCGAACGAAGATTTTTCCAAAGCGCGCCGAGGGGCAGTTCCGCCGTTTCAAATGGATCGTGATGCTTGTTACACTCGGCATCTACTATCTGGCCCCCTGGATCCGCTGGGATCGCGGACCCTACGCGCCGGACCAGGCAATCCTCGTCGATCTCGCCTCGCGCCGCTTCTACTTCTTCTTCATCGAGATCTGGCCGCAGGAATTCTACTACGTCGCTGGGCTGCTCCTCATGGCCGGGTTCGGGCTGTTCCTCGTGACCTCGGCGGTCGGCCGGGCCTGGTGCGGTTACGCCTGTCCGCAGACGGTCTGGGTCGATCTCTTTCTCGTCGTCGAACGCGCCATAGAAGGCGACCGCAACGCCCGGATCAAGCTCGATGCCGCGCCGTGGAGCTTGAGCAAGCTGCGGAAGCGCGCCCTGAAACATGCCATCTGGCTGGCGATAGCCGTTGCGACGGGTGGCGCCTGGATCTTCTATTTCGCCGACGCGCCGTCTCTGGCAGTGGCACTCGCAACCGGCGCGGCACCCGCCGTCGCCTATGCCACTGTCGCCATCCTGACCTCCACCACCTACGTCTTCGGCGGGCTGCTGCGCGAGCAGGTCTGTACCTACATGTGTCCCTGGCCGCGCATCCAGGGCGCCATGCTGGACGAGAATTCGCTTGTCGTCACCTATAACGACTGGCGCGGCGAGCAACGTTCGCGACACAGCAAGAAGGCGCAGGCGGATGGGCTTCCGGTCGGCGATTGCGTCGATTGCAATGCCTGCGTTGCCGTCTGTCCCATGGGCATCGATATCCGCGATGGCCAGCAGATGGAGTGCATCACCTGCGCCCTCTGCATCGACGCCTGCGATGGCGTGATGGACAAGATCGGCAAAACGCGCGGCCTGATCGCCTATGCGACGCTCAGCGAATATGCTGCCAATATGGCGATTGCCACCGATAGCGGGCGCACGGCGGTGCAGCCGGCCAAGGTGCGCGATGAGGGTGGCTCCTTCGTCGATGGCATCCGGCATTTCAACTGGCGCATCATTTTTCGCCCGCGCGTCGTATTCTACGCCGCCGTATGGGCGGTGATCGGCATCGGCATGCTCGTCCATCTGTCGATTCGCGGCCGTCTGGAACTGAACGTCGTCCACGACCGCAATCCGCAATTCGTCATGGAAAGCGACGGCTCGATCCGCAACGGCTACACGATCCGCATTCTCAACATGGTGCCGCGGCCGCGGCAGATCGCGCTGACGCTGTCGGGCCTCGATGGCGCCACTATGCGCATCCCCGAACTCAGCAAGGACGATGTCCGCAGCTTCACGCTGGACGCGGCACCGGATGCGGCAACCACGATCAAGGTCTTTGTCACCCGCAAGCCGTCCACGGCTGCTGTCGACGAATTCCTCTTCACCATCGAGGAGTCCGGCGGCAGCGACCGGGCGAGCTATCGCGCAGCATTCAACGCACCTGGAGATCCGCAATGACCACCCGCGTCCAAGGCTTCACCGGCCGCCACATGCTGCTCGTCATCACCTCCTTCTTTGCCGTGGTCATCACCGTCAACGTCACGATGGCCTGGTTCGCGTCTTCAAGCTGGAGCGGCCTCGTGGTCGAAAACACCTATGTCGCCAGCCAGGAGTTCAATCACCGCGCCGCCGAGATGAAGGCGATGACCGCATCGGGCATCGCGGGGCATATCTCGCTGAAGGATGACCGCTTCATCTACCGGATTGCCAATCCGGACGGATCGCCGGCGGCGGTCGATACCGTGACGGCCATTTTCAAGCGGCCGGTCGGCGACCACGAGGACTTTTCCGTTGCGCTGGACAATCGCGGTGAGGGGGCGTTTGAAACGGATCGCCATGTCCCGGCCGGCGACTGGATCGTCGAGTTCATCTCGAAGAAGGCCGGCAGGCTCGTCATGCACGAGGCGATCCGGTTCGACACTACGGAGTTCGTTCGATGACCTGCTGTGCGATCGATGCCGAGGGGGTGATGGCGATGAGCACCACGGCCTTCAGTGCCGAGGAGATTGCGCTTGCCAGCCATCCGCTCGGTGGCGGCTTGCATCAGCTTGATCTCAGTGTCCCCGATGTCCACTGCGGCGCCTGTATCTCGACGATCGAGAGGGCGCTGACAGCATTGCCCTTCGTCAGCAAGGCGCGCGTCAACCTGACCTCGCGGCGCGTCACCTGCATCTATGACGAAAAGATCGGCGCACAGGCGACGGATCCGGCCGAAATCATCGCCGCCGTCGCGGGCGCGGGATACCGCGCGCATCTCTACGCGCCGCTTGCCGCCGAGGGCGACAAGACCCGCAACCAGCTGCTGCTCGCCGTCGGCGTCGCCGGCTTTGCCGCGGCTAACATCATGCTGCTCTCGGTCTCCGTCTGGTCGGGCGCCGATGCCGCAACGCGCGACATGTTCCATTGGATATCGGCGATGATCGCTGCCCCGGCGCTGATCTACTCGGGCCGCTTCTTCTTTCAGTCGGCGTGGAATGCAGTGAAGCATGGCCGTACCAACATGGACGTGCCGATCTCGCTTGCCGTGACGCTCTCCTATGCCGTCTCGCTCTGGGAGACGATGCATCACGGCGAACATGCCTGGTTCGACGCCACCGTCTCGCTGCTGTTCTTCCTGTTGATCGGCCGGACGCTGGATCATGTCATGCGTGAAAAGGCGCGGGCTGCGATCAACGGTCTGGCGCGGATCGCGCCGCGCGGCGCGCTGCTCATCCAGCCCGATGGATCGCGGCGCTATGTGGCAGTCGAGGAAATTTCGGTCGGTGACGAGATTGCGGTCGCCGCCGGTGAGCGTATCCCTGTCGATGGCGTTGTCGTCAGCGGCGAGAGCGATCTCGACCTTTCGATCGTCACAGGCGAAAGCAGCACTGTTCCGCTTCACGCCGGCAGTCCGGTCAGCTCGGGTTCGATGAGCCTCACCGGCTCGCTTATCCTGCGCGCCAGCAAACGCGCAGGCGAGTCGCTACTTGCTGAAATCATCGCCCTGATGGAGGCCGCCGAAGGGGGCAGGGCGCGCTACCGCCGGATCGCCGACCGGGCGGCGGCCCTTTACTCGCCGGTCGTTCATCTTCTGGCGCTGGCGTCGTTTCTCGGCTGGGGTTTTATCGGCGGCGACTGGAAGCAGGCGATGCTCGTCGCGGTCGCCGTTCTCATCATAACCTGCCCCTGCGCGCTCGGCCTCGCCGTTCCCGTCGTCCAGGTCGTGGCGGCAGGCGAACTGTTCCGCAACGGCATCATGGTCAAGGATGGCTCGGCGCTCGAAAGGCTGGCGGAGATCGACACCGTCGCCTTCGACAAGACAGGAACCCTGACCATGGGCAGGCCCCGGTTGGTGAAAGCCGAGCCGCCGGAAGGCCGCCTTCTCTCGATCGCGGCCGGTCTCGCAGCCCACTCGCGCCACCCGCTCTCGCAGGCAATGATGCATAGCGCGTGTACAACCCCGGTGCCCTTTGATCGCGTCACCGAAATCCCCGGTGGTGGTCTCGAAGCCGTCAGCTGCGGAACGCTCTATCGCCTTGGCAGCGAATCCTTCGCCTGCCGTGGTCTGGCAACTCAGCCGGCCGAGGACTGTCCGTTCTCGGAAGTCGTCTTGTCGCAGGATGGCGTCGTTTCCGCGCGGTTCTTCTTCGACGACACGCTGCGGCCGGGAGCGCGCGAGGCCGTCGCTACGCTTCATGCTGCTGGATTCTGGACGGTGATGATATCGGGCGACCGCCAGCGCGTTGCCGGCAACACGGCGCGCGAACTCGGAATCCCCCGGGCGCTGGGCGCCCTGACACCGAAGCAGAAGGTCGATCAATGCCAGGCACTCAACAGTAGCAACCACCGGGTCTTCATGATCGGCGATGGCATCAACGACGCACCGGCGCTGGCCGCCGCCCATGTGTCGATGGCACCAGCGACTGCATCCGATATCGGCCGGCAGGCTGCAGACCTGGTGTTCTTCAACGAGCGCCTCGATGCCGTGCCGCTGGCGATCGCCGTCGCCCGCCGCTCGGCAGCGCTGATCCGCCAGAATTTCGCGCTGGCGATCGGCTACAACATTCTGGCGGTTCCGATCGCCATTTCCGGGCTGGCAACCCCGTTGATTGCCGCCGTCGCCATGTCGACCTCGTCGATCATCGTCGTCTCGAACGCGCTGAGGCTGAATGCCTTCGGCAAGTCGATCCTCGCCGGCGCGATCGCGCGTCCCGCCGGCAAAGCCAGCGAGGCGCGAACGGCATGAACATGCTGATCTATCTCATTCCGATCGCGCTTTTTATGGGTGGTATCGGACTGGCAGCGTTTCTCTGGTCGCTGAAGAGCGGCCAGTACGATGACCTGCAGGGTGCGGCATGGCGGGCGATCGCTGATGACGATCTGGATCCGCCAGGCTCCTGATCGGGCGGCCGCCGGTCGAAATCATCTCGATCGGAAGATTGTGGACGAAGGCCGCAATGGTAGCGCTGCCCACAAACCTGCGTTATCTCTAACGAAAACGAAGAAAGCAGGACGAACGGGTGACATGGAAGCAGATCGCATTCTGGTCGTCGATGACGACGCCCGGATCAGACAAATGCTTGTTCGCTATTTCGAGGACAATGGTTACAGGGTGAATGCCGTCGGAAACGGCGCCGCGATGCGCAGCGAGCTGGCCAAGGGCCACTACGCTGCCGTCTTCCTCGATCTCGTTCTGCCGAACGGCGAAAACGGTCTGGAACTGCTGCGCGAAATCCGCAACACATCCGACGTTCCGGTCCTGATGCTGACAGGCCAGGACGACGTCACCGACAAGGTGGTGGGTCTCGAGATCGGCGCCGACGACTATATCGCAAAACCCTTCCACCTGCGCGAACTGCTGGCCCGCCTCAGAACCATTCTGCGGCGGCGAACCGTGTCCGATCATCCATCCGCAGCCTCTGATGCCGATGAAACCCTGTTGTTCGACGGCTGGACACTGGACGTCTCCCGCAGGCGGCTCACTTCTCCCGATGGCGGCGACGTGACGATGACGACCGGCGAGTTCGATATGCTGGTGGTCTTCGTCCGCAATCGCGGCAGGGTTTTGTCGCGTGAGACGTTGATGGATCTCACCCGCAACCGTCACCTCGAAGCGTTCGACCGCGCGATCGACGCGCAGATCGTTCGCCTGCGCAAGAAGATCGAGGCTGATCCGCGCGAACCGGCGCTGATCCAGTCGGTGCGCGGTGTCGGCTATGTCTTTACCGGCAGGCAGCGGTAGCGCTGCCCGTTCGCCGCGTTGTGGTTGTCGATCTTTGACGGAGATCAATGCGTGTCTGCTTGACGACCGCTAACCTTCCCCGAACGTCGCTATCCGCACGAATGAGGCAGGCCGATGCAGGCAAAAGACATAATGACCACCGACGTGGTTTCGATCAGCCCGGCCGCCGGCATCCGCCACGCTGTTGCGGTGATGATGCAGGGCAAGATCAGCGGACTGCCGGTCGTCGATGACGAAGGCCGGATCTGCGGCATGCTGACGGAGGGCGATCTGCTGCTGCGCCGCGAGATCCGTCCGCAGCCGAACCAGGTTCGTGCCTCCGGCGTACTCTCCGAGCTCGAACTCGAACGCTACATCAGCAGCCATGGCTGGTCAGTCCGCGATGTCATGTCAACCGATGTGATCGTCGCGCGGCCGGATAGCGAAGTCTCCGACATTGCCGAAAGCCTGCAAGCCCATCGCATCAAGCGCCTGCCGATCGTCGAGGACGGCCGGCTGGTCGGCATCGTCAGCCGCCGGGATATTCTCGGCATGATCGTCGATGCGCCTGTGACGGCGCTGCCGCGCGAGGATGGCGCGATCCGGCTTGCGCTCCGGACGCGTCTGCGGTCCGATCTTGGTCTGACGCCGCAGACGGTGCAGGTATCGGTGACGAACGGCCAGATCACCCTGAACGGCCAGGTCGAGTCGGAGCTGAAGCGGAAGGCCGTGCGCGCACTGATCGAAGGCCTCGGTCTCGGTGCCTACCGGGATCAGCTGCGGGTCGTCATGCCGATATTGGAAACCGAGCGGCTGGCAATCTAGGAACGGGATCGATGATGTGCCGTCAGGGTCCAGGGCATGGGAGACTTGCCCGGCGCTATGCCCCTGGACCGGCCAAGTCTCTGCCAAGTTGCCCCACTTGACACGGGTACCGTTCGCCCGCGCGCCAAACCTAGCGATGACACCGGCCCCTTCATTGATCGAAATCAACGAGACAGCTTTCCCAGAAGGGGTGCCTGGAGTGCCCCCCATTTCG
>UBJR01000045.1 GCA_900465675.1 Hyphomicrobiales bacterium
CGTATTCTACTGCTTCCGGTTCATCTGCAACTATAGCGCCGGCAGCCTGTGCACCGGATGCTACTTCGAGAGCAGCAGCGACGGATAAGACCGGCTGGACGGTGGCAGCCTTTCTTATCTCCAGCGGATTGACGTATTATCGGCTAGGCGAAAAGTACCCTACGACCTTGCGGGAGGCTCGGCAGTTTGTTGAAAAGAACGCCTCCGCTGCCGTGGACATAGCCGCGAACAGATCTGTTCCGCTGCATTGGCCAAGAGATCAGATGGTTTAAGATGAGGGGGCGGTGGGGTCCTGGCTAACAAAATATCAAATTCTTGAAAGCCAGCCGGGTCGATCTCCGCTAGCCTTCCATTGCTCCCCCAATTTCGTAGCAAGGGAGCCCCGATTGGTACCGGGTGCAAGAGCCGCCGTCCGTGCTTAGTAACAGGGACGGCGGTTTCGGGATGTTAGGGCGGTGGGGTCCACTCTCGGCCCATTGCGGACCTCCACCGCGCGTGCGAATTTGCGTCATGACAGTTGAACAGAACTCAGCGCCGGACACTGCGCAAATCCAACTCACGCCAGATGAATCAATCGTGCTGTTCGAGCTACTTTCCCGGTGGTGCGAAGACGGCAAGTCGCCAACACCGGAGGCCTCTTGTTTCGAAAGCACTGCCGAGGGCGCTGTGTTGCATGGGCTGTTGGCCGACCTTGCAAAACAATTAATCGCCCCTTCCAAAGATGACTATGACAGCTTGTTAAATGGAGCTCGCGATCGATTGAAAGGAAACTGGGACTTTCCGACATTGAGAGGCTGATCACTCGATCACATGAAGCGTCGGCGCGTTGGGCCATCTTTAACCAGCACCATTGCTGCGCCCCATCGTCGAATGACAGGATGGCACGAAACAGTATCAAAAGGTCAATCATGGAACGGCTTGAACGCGATGCACCATTTCCTGTCAAAATGCAGGGCCGGTGGACGGACGTGGAAGATTCAGGTTCGGAGTTGATAGTCCAGGGCAGTGAAATCATCTGCTTCGGCGAAACAATCTCTTATGATTACAAGCTGGTCGATACAGTTGATGGCGCGCTGACCGTCAGCCTGAAGATAGACGATCAAACCGCTGAGGATGCCTTCCAACGCGCCAACATCACCGAGTTGGTGATCACGCCAGAAGGCGATTTCCACGCATACAATGTCAAGTTCGCCAGCCAGTTCGAACGCGCCGTGGGATAACGACCTCTACGGCAAAGCCGACTTTATGAGTTCACGGCCTAACCCCTTCCGGCAATCATCGTCGGCTTTGCGCCGATACTGTTG
>UBJR01000022.1 GCA_900465675.1 Hyphomicrobiales bacterium
CGAGTGCCGTCGCGAAGGTGGAAACAATCGCTCCGCCAAAGGGAAGCTGAACCGCGGCAAGCGTGCAACAGAAGGCGCTAAAATGCGGATCATCTGCCCGAAAACCGGCTATTTTGCCCCGGTTTAAGCCCTTAACCCAAAGGGATTAGTTGATTTCGACCATCGATATGGCATCCTGACCTCGGGATTGGGGAAAGTAGCGAGTAGAACCTATTCCAAATGCGGCAGCTAATACTCGCGGACTATAGAGCCGCGACCTGGCTCCTTGCGGAAGGGCTCGCTTCGGAACACGGAGCGAGCCCGGTTTCGTTGATATCCAGGGATCTTGCGCGGCGGGTGCGGTTTCGGCCCGCTTCGTGATGCTGTCCGCCTCTCCTTTTTCACGCTAATCCGAATGAAGCATTCCGGGGCCCGCCGCGCGGACGCTTCAGTGCGTCCCATGCGCGCGAGCTACCCCAGCGGCCAAAAGAACTAGCTGCGCCTACCGCCTCCAGGGGATTTCGCTCGCGGGCGTTTCGCCTGATCATCCGTGCCAGTATGCCCGGCGGCCCTCCGCCAGGACGATGCGAACCATGAGGCTGTCAGATGACCATTGGCGCAAAAGGACGCGGACGTTTCTCCGCGAAGGTTGCGGGCGCCGCCCTACTCTTGCTTGCAGCCGCCCCGTCAGGCGTTCTGGCGGATGAGAGCGGCTACCAGGTCCGTCCCGAAACCAAGCTGAAGGTCACCGTGGTCGAATGGGTGGCATCGACCGGCGACTACAAGGAATGGACCGCGCTCAACGGCGAATTCACTGTCACGCCGGCCGGCAACATCTTCATCCCGATGATCGGCCAGATGAATGTCGAGGACAAGACCGTCGATGAGATCTCGCAGCTGATCGGCGCCAATCTGAAGCGCATCACCGGACTGGCGACCGCGCCGACCGCCTCTGTCGAGGTGGTCAAATATCCGATGGTCTATGTCAGCGGCGCCGTCGAGCGCTCCGGCGAGTTCGAATTCCGCCCGGGACTGACCGTCAAGCAGGCGATGGCCATGGCCGGCGGCAAGGAACGCCGCAGCAGCCCGCAGGGTGAATATTCCGACGCCGAGCAGATCCGTTATGCTGGCGATCTCGGCCGCCTCGAACTGCAACTGAAGCAATATATGGCCAAGCGCGCCCGGCTGATGGCCGAGTTTTCCGGCAAGGATGCGATCGAATTTCCGCCAGAGATCGCCGCGGGGAGCCAGGATCCGATCATCGGCCAGATCATCCAGAGCGAAACGGCCCTGTTCAAGGCCCGTGCCGATGCGCTGAGCCGCGCGCTGCAATCGGCAACCGAGCTAGAAACCCTGCTGACCAGCGAAATCAGCGTCCTCGACGAGAAGATGTCGACGCAGGACCGGCAGGTCACCATCGCCCAGGACGAGTTGAGCGACATTTCCAAGCTCGTCGATACCAAGATCCTGACCACATCGCGCAAGACCGCGCTCGAGCGCACGGTCGCTGAAATGCAGGGCAGCAAGCTCGACCTCGTCGTCGCCTCGATGCAGGCCAAGCAGAAGCTCAGCGAAACCAAGCGAGACGCCGAAACCCTGAAGAGCCAGCGCACCACCGAAGCCGGTCAGGAGCTGCAGACCACTGAATCCGACATCGAGGATACCAAGCTGAAGCGGGCAACCACGCTCCAGCTCTTGCAGATCGCCGGTGCAACGGTGTCCCGCTACCAGAGCCTCAAGGCTGTCGACCTGCAGCCGCTGGAGTTTTGGGTGACGCGCACCGCGAGCGACATTCCGACGACGAGCGAAGTTCAGGACACCGAGGAACTGCAGCCCGGTGACGTTCTCGATGTTCGCTACAACGTATCCACCAGCTTCCAGGGAACGGTCATTTCCGCCCTGGAACCTGAACAAAAACAAACGCCCTAGGGAGCTGCGAGGATAGACATGGTCATTCAGGAGATCGGCAAAATCGTTCCCGGCAATCATCACGCTTTCGATGAGACGCAGCGTGAATACATATCCTTCCGTGACATCTGGGCATTCCTGAAGCGCCACGCCGCGCATCTGGCGATCTGCACGGCACTCGGCGTGTCGGTCGGCGGGCTCTATATCTTCAGCACCGAGCCGATCTTCTCGGCAACGACCCGTCTGGTCATGGACCCCGAACAGGGCCGCATCGCCTCGCAGGACGCCTTCACCGGCACCATCATCATCGAAGCCGCCGAAATCGCCAGCCAGGTGGAAATCGTCAAGTCGGAGTCGATCGCCCGCGACGTCATCGCCAAGCTGAAGCTCGATCACGACCCTGAAATCATCGGCGGCGAATCCTGGCGCGGCATGATAACGGGCGCCATCAAGAGCATCATCCCGGGCATGCACAAGCCGGAGACTGCGCCGCAATCCCCAATCGAGACGGCTGAGGAAGCCCTGATGCGCCGCACGATGGCGTCTTTCCTCTCCCGCGTCACGGTGACCCGCGTCGGCCAGTCCTATATTCTCGAAATCGGCTACAGCTCCACCGATCCGGAAAAGGCGGCCCGCGTCGCCAATGCCATTGCCGACGCCTATATCCGCTCCGGCCTTGCCGAGCGCGCCGCCGCCGCGCAGAGCGGCGCCAAGTGGCTCGAAAGCCGGTTGATCGAAGTTGGCCGGAAAGCCCGCGAAACGGCGATGCAGGCAGAAGAATTCCGCGCCAAGAACGGCATCATGGAGATCAATGCCACATCTTCGCTCGACCAGCAGCAGCTCTCCGAAATCAGCACCCAGGAACTCAGCGCCCGTACCCAGACGGCGGCTGAAGCCGCAAAATACGACGCGCTCGCCCGCCTGAAGAACGGTGGAGAGCCCGATGCAACGGTGCAGGAAGCCGTCAACAATCCGCGCATCCAGAAGCTTCAGGAGGATCTGAGCATCGCCGTGTCGAAGCTCAACAATCTGACCGGCCGTTACGACGCCGGCAATCCAGCCGTCGTTGCGGCACAGGACGAGGTCGCCGGACTGAAGAAGGCGATCGACGACGAATATACCCGCATCCAGTCGCTCTATGCCACCAATCTGGAAGTCGCAAAGAACCGCGAGCAGCTACTGAAGAACCAGCTGGAAACGCTGACCGCCGCCGGGACTGACAAGAACCTTGCGCGTGTCGAACTGACCGAGATGGAAAGCCAGGCCACCACCTACCGCCGGATTTACGAAACCATCCTGCAGCAGGTGACCGGCGCCATCCAGCGCCAGTCCTTCCCGATCGGCAACGCCCGTATCGTCACGGCGGCCACCGCTCCGCTTTCCAAGAACTGGCCGAAACCCAGCCTCATCATTCCGCTGACCGCCATGCTCGGCCTTGCCGGTGGTCTCGGCATGGCGCTGTTCAACGACGGTTACCGCCGCCGCCTCAATGTCCTCGGGCGGCTGCGCAGCGAGCTCGGCATCAATTCGCTCGGGACCATCCCGTTGATCGGCCGCGATGGCAATCTCGCCGCCAGCGTCTCGCCTGTCAGCATCGACGTCGCCTACCGGCGGGTTCTCGATGCACCCTATTCACGCTTCACGGAATCCTTGCGCAGCATACGCGGCGCCATCGACGCCGCATTCCGCTCCAACAACTCGACCGTCATCGGCATCACCTCGATCACGCCTGGCGCCGGAAAGACGACGCTCAGCGTCAATCTGGCTCAAGTCTACCAGCATGAAGGCAGCAATGTCGTTCTCGTCGATGCCGACTTCATCAACGCACGCCTGAGCACAGTCGCAGCCGACTCCGGCCCGGCCTTCGGCCTGAAGCTGCTCGGCTCCGATCACGCCGCCCGCAAGAACAACCAGCGTCCGAACGATCTCGAGCCGGTGGTGGATAGCGAGGGCGCGCTCGCGACCGTTACCGTACCCGACATCATGCGCTCGGCAGGCGCGCATCAGCGCTTCGGCCACCTGATGGCACTGCGCCAGGAAATCGAGGCGTTGCGCCGCAAGTTCAAGATCGTCATCGTCGACATGTCGCCCTTCGAAGGGTCGGCTGATACGCGCCAGATCTGCAGCTTCATGGACGGCGTGCTGCTGGTCCTCGACAATGGCAGCGACGTGACCAACGACCGTATCCAGAACGCCCTCAGCGAATTCAGCAGCGGCCGCATCAATCTTCTCGGCGTCGTCACGACACAGATCAGCGCCGCAAAGCCGAAAGTATCGGGCGGCCGCCACAAGCTCCTGAAACCAACCGGCCCCACCCGGACCGCCTCGGTACCGGCAATCATCAACCGCGCTACGGCAGCGCCGCTGAACATGGTGGTGGGGATCGCCAGCTCCGGGCGCCGCGACATCCTCTCGGCCATCCTGCCGCAGATCTCGAAGCAGACGCGCCAACCCGACGAGGTCATCGTCTGCGTCACCTCGACCACCGATATCGACCAGGTGTCGCTCTCCTCGCTCGCCTGCCCCGTCCGCATCATCATTTCCGAGCGCGGCCTCTGCAGACAGCGCAACGAGATCGTCGCCAATGCCGGAAACGCCGGTGTGGTGCTCTTCCTCGACGACGACTTCATCATGGTGCCAAACTACATCGAACGGCTGGAAACCATCTTCCAGACCCATCCGGATGTCGCGATGTGCACCGGCCGGGTATTGGCCGATGGCATCATCGGCCCCGGCATCTCCGTCCACGACGGGTTGAAGCTGGTCAGCGACCGCGCCCGGCAATCGTCGAACCTGCCGATGACCATCAGCCCGATCTACAACGCATACGGCTGCAACATGGCAATCCGCATGTCGGCGGTGAAGGCCGGCGATATCCGCTTCGACGAAAACCTGCCGGCCTATGGCTGGCTCGAGGACGTCGATTTCAGCCGCCGCATCGCCGAATATGGCAGCATCGTCTCCGCCGACAGCCTCGAAGGCGTCCATCTCGGCGTCAAGGTCGCCCGCACGGCGGGGCTGAAGCTCGGCTACTCGCAGATCGCCAACCCGATCTATCTGATGCGCAAGCAAACGATGGGCACGCGTTACGGCACAGTCCAGATCGGCCGCAACGTCGCGGCGAACGTCGCCAAATGCCTGCGCCCGGAACCCTGGGTCGATCGCCGCGGCCGGCTGAAGGGCAACATTCTTGCGATGCTCGACCTTTTCCGCGGCCGGTTGACCCCGCGCCGGATCGAAAGTCTGGAATAGCGGATGCGGCACCGTCAGCCCGATCGCGTCGTGATCATCAATGACCGTTCCGAACGGGTCGGCGGCGCGTCCAATCTGGCGGTCCTCTCCGCCGAACTGATCCGTGACCGGGGCATTCCGGTCACCTACTTCGCCGGCGACGGCGTCGAGCACGGTATCGCTTCGGCCGAGATGGTCGGCGTCGGCGGCATGCCGCTCGTCAACCAGCACAAGCTGGCGGCAACGATCGGCGGTCTCTACAATCAGGCAGCCTACCACAGCCTGCGCGGCGTCATCGCCCGTACGGATTCACCCGGCACGATCTATCACGTCCACGGCTGGTCGAAGATCCTCTCGCCGTCGATCTTCCGGGCGCTCTGGCGCGTCCGCTCGCGGGTGGTACTGCATGCCCACGACTATTTCCTCTCCTGCCCGAACGGCGGCTATGCCAACTATCAGAGCCACCGCGTCTGCAACCTGACGCCGATGTCGGCGCGCTGCCTGACGACGCAATGCGACAAACGCGGCTATCACGAGAAAGTCTGGCGCTCGACCCGCCATCTCATCCGCCAGCACTTCTTCCCGACGCGCTACGTTCCGGCCAATATCGTCATCGTGCACCAGCACATGCATGAATATTTCACCCGGGCCGGCATCAATGCCGAATTCATCCGCACCATCCGCAATCCGGTGGAGCCCTTCCTGCACCTGCCGCCCAGTCCGGCGGAGACGAAAAAATTCTTCTTCATCGGCAGGCTGGAGCCGGAAAAGGGCTTCGAGGACGCGGCGCGCGCAGCGCGTCTCGCCAATATCCCGCTGCATGTCATCGGCGATGGCGCCGGCCGCGCGGTGCTCGAACGCGATTACCCCGAAGCCGTCCTGCACGGCTGGAAGAGCAAGGAAGAGATCGCGGGCCTCGTCACCGACGCGCGCTGCATCGTCATCTCCTCGCGCGTGCCGGAACCCTTCGGTCTTGCCGCGGTCGAGGCGGTCGCCAGTGGCATTCCCGTGATCATTCCGCAGGCCGCACTGCTCGCCCGCGAGATCGCCGATCTCGGCTGCGGATTGACCTTCGAGAACGGCAATATCGAAACCCTGGCAGCCGCCATGCGGCGGCTTGCCGATGATGACACCCTCATTCGCACCATGAGTGCAAATTGCCTGCGCCAGCGCTCCGGCATGGCACATACCTCCCTCTCCTGGGCTGAGGCCCTGTTCGAACTCTACGATGAGATCCTCGAACGGGCACATGCTGGCCAAGAAGCTGCACTTGCAGGGTAATCCCGCATCGCAAGGCAACGATTGGACGCGCCCGATTACCTCTATGTGACTAGCCGACTACCCTCAGGATGAATTGTAAATGGCCAGAGGCGCTGGCAACCTGATCATGGGTTCAAGGGTAAATGGGGTTTGATATGTTATCTGCTTTCGACGGCTTTGCCCGCGGTGACCAGGTCACGCCGGAGATCCGTGTCGTTGCAGCCGGCTACCGGCTCAAGCGTACCCTCGACATCGTTTTCGCTAGCCTCGGCCTGCTGTTTCTGGCCCCGGCCCTGATCCTGATCGTCATCGCCCTTTTGATCGTCGATGGCCGTCCCATCTCCTTCAGCCATACCCGTGTCGGCAAATACGGCCGCCCGTTCCGCTGCCTGAAATTCCGCTCGATGCGCACCGATTCCGCCGAGCGCCTGGCCGAAATCCTGGCGACCGATCCGGTGCGCCGGGCCGAATGGCAGGAAACCCAGAAGCTGATGAATGACCCGCGCGTCCACTGGCTCGGCAAGCTCTTGAGAATGACCAGCGCCGACGAACTGCCGCAGCTGTTCAACGTGCTGCGCGGCGAGATGAGCCTTGTCGGCCCGCGCCCGATCATCGCCGAGGAAATCGAGCGTTACGGCGCCAACGCCCATGTCTATCTGGCGATGACCCCTGGCCTGACCGGCATGTGGCAGGTCAGCCGCCGCCAGGACACCTCCTACGAGGAACGCGTCCAGTATGACGTGGATTACTACCGCTCGTGTTCATTCACGACGGATATCAGCATTCTCTGGAAAACGGTCGGGGTGGTTTTTCTCGCTCACAACGAGAAAGAGCGGCTCACCAAATGAAAATGGCGGCGAGAATGACCCAGCAGGCGAGGCAGAACAGCGCCAAGCCCCAGCGGAGCTTGTATTTCAGGAAAGACGGGCGGCCATCCGGCGCCTGGCCGGGGCCGGCATCCTTGGAAAGATCACTGAAGCTGGCCGCGCTCTGCGCATATGCAGATTTGCGTGCCGCCTTTGACTCTGTGATCATGACATTGTCTCCCTACCTATTCGGCAGCCGACTCAGTACAAGCTCTCCGTCCTGCCGGGAATCGCATACCGCGCAAACCTTGTCCAACGATTGTTTCTCGGGCTGGCAAGGCGGCGCCGCATCTTTCCGGGCTGCAGTAATAACACCGCAGCCGCCTTGTTGTTCAATCCGCCGCGAGGTTCGGTGAGATGAACGAGCGGGAGGAAAGACCGGACAGCCAGAATCCGCAGCAGAAAGCCAGGCGCATGAAGATGCCCGCCTTCGTCGGTGCGGGGCTCTGGACGCTCTCTGCCAAGATCGTCTCGCAGCTCGCCCAGCTGCTGGCATTCCTGCTCGCCGCCCGCATCCTGGAATCGGCGCAATTCGGCTTCTATGCCTATAGTTCGGCAATCGCCATCCTGCTTGTCCTCTGCGCCGAGGGCGGCTGGGGCGAATATGTCATGAAGTCCCACAGCACCGGCCGCGAGCTCGACCAGATCGGCACGATCGCGGTGATGTCTGGCGTTCTCTGCACCGGGGTCGGCTTCCTGATTTCCGGCGCCCTGCATGTCTGGAACGAGCAATGGCTCGGCATTCTGATCGCACTCTACAGCTGCTGGTTCCTGCCCTCCTCGCTATCGGTCGTCTATGACGGCCTCCTCGTCAATCGCGGGCAGTTGAAGCAGCAGTCGATCATCCGCATCGTCGCCGAGGGCTTCGGGCTCGCCGTCACCATCGCCGGCTTGGATGCCGGCTTCCACGTCGCCTCGCTGATCATCGGCCGGCTGGTGATGCAGACCACCTGCCTGATCGGCTCGTTCATCGTCGTGCGCTGGTATCCGCGTTTCCATCTCACGCGCGCCTTCCTCTTCGATATCCTCGAATTCTCGCGGCATATCCTGTCCAACCGGATCATCTTCTACCTGCGCTCCTATTCCGGCACACTGGCACTCGGCAGCTTCCTGGGCCTGGCAGAAGCCGGTTACTACCGCGCTGCCGAACGGATCGTCGGCGCCATCTCCGAGCTGCTCGGCGAACCGGCCCGCATGCTGGCCTGGACGGCCTTCCGCAAGATCAAGGGCCAGCCCGCCGACCCGCAGAAATTCGAAGAGCTTGGCCGTACGGCAACGCATTTCATGACGGCGCTGATGATCGTCTCGGCACCCGTCTATATCGGCCTGGCGCTGGTCTCTCCCGCGCTCGTCGACATCGCGCTCGGCGACAGCTGGGCGCCGACCGCGGCGCTCGTCTCCATCCTCGCCATCAAGCAGGTTCTGCTGATCCCGGGTTATGTCACCGAGCCGCTGCTGTCGATCACCGGCAATATTGCCCGGATGCCGCGCCTGATGCTGCTGAACGGCGTCGTGGCGATCGCCCTGATCATCGCCGCAGCGCCGTTCGGAGTCGAGGCCGCCGCCTTCGGCCAGTGCATCGCCGCGCTGATCAGCCTGAAAATCTCCGCCCATCTGCAAGGTCGCTACGGCGGCCTCGACTGGAAGCGGGTGTTCCGCGATTGCGGCTATGTCTTCATCGCGATCCTCGCGATGTCGGCCATCGTCTATGCCTTCGGCTATATCGGCGAAGCGACGGCGATGACCCGCATCGAGATGATTGCCTTTCAGGTGCTGTCAGGCGCCGTGACCTATTTTGCAGCACTGGGGGTGATGCATCGGTTCCACGGCGGCGTCGTTCCGATCTGGGAGGTGAAAGATCAACACAAGACTTAGTGACCATCCATCAAGGCCGGGGAAAAGCCGATGACGACGACTGTGACGCTGAAAGGCCGCACATCGACTTTGCGCGAAGCAAGGCGGCGTGCTGAAAAGCTTATTGTGCCATTGCAAGCCCTCAGCGGGCGCCTGCGATATTTCCTTCCGATCCCGCGCCGCTTCACCGGCGCCTATTCCAGCTATGCCGAAGCGCTGGCCGCAGCCAGCACCGGCCCGCTTGCCGGCTACGATCACGACGAGATCGCCCCTGTTGCCTTCGAGCAGATGTGCAAGATCGCCGCCTGGGATTATCCGGTCCTCTTCTGGATGCGTGATCTGGTCCGCGAGACCGGCAGCCTGGTCGATGCAGGCGGCCATATGGGCACCAAATACCGGGCCTTCCGCTCGCACCTGCCGCTCGGCCCCGATTTCCGCTGGGTTGTCTACGACCTGCCGTCGATCATCCGTGCCGGGCAGCGTCTCGCCGAGAAGGACAAACTGACGCGGCTTTCCTTCGTCGACCGCATGGCCGACGCCGGTCCCGCGCCGCTGTTCCTCGGTTCCGGGCTGATGCAATATCTCGACATCCCGCTCGGCAAACTGATCGGTGACATGCCGCAAGCCCCGAAACATCTGCTGCTCAACAAGGTCGCCCTGCGCAAGGGGCCGACCGTCGTGACGCTGGAGCAGATCGGGCCTGCCAAGGTGCCCTACCAGATCCGCAACGAAGCCGAGTTCATGCATCATCTGACCGGCCTCGGATACGAGCTGGTGGACCGCTGGGCGATCCCCTCGCTCTCGTCCCGGATCGACACCCATCCGGAACTCGGCGCCAGCGAAAGTGCCGGCTTCTACTTCCGCAAGATCTGAACGGGATCGCCACGAATCCAAAACGCCGCGCATTGCGCGGCGTCTTCATTTCCAGACCGAAATGGAACCTCAGACGACCTGGCGCGATTGCTGTGGGCCGGAGGCCGGCCGCCGCTCGCCGGCAAGCCGCTCGCTGAGATGATCGGCAAGTCGCATCGATAGCGCCACCAGCATCAGCGTCGGGTTCGCGTGACCTGCTGTCGGAAACACCGAGCTGCCGGCAACGTAAAGACCATCGACGCCATGCACCATCGCGTTGCGATCGACGACGCTGGTCGCCGGGTCGCTCCCCATGCGCGTCGTGCAGGACGGATGGGCCATGTCCATGAAGGCCGCGGCCGACCGGTCGCCGGAGGCGATCCATTCGGCAAGCTCCGGCTCCGGCAATCCGAGCCGCTGAAACTCGCCGGCGATGGTCTGCGCCAGCCGCGCGATGCTCTCGACTTCGGTCTCGCCGATCTTCCAGTTGACCCGGGCAATCGGCTTGCCGAAGCAGTCGAGCTTCTCTGACAGCGTCACGCGGCTTTCCGGATCAAGCTGCTGCTCGGCCATCACGTCGAAGCGCAACTCGGCGGAGCGATGCGGCAGGCCACGCATCTTGACGAGACGCTGATAGGCGCCGGATGCGACCATGCCGGCAGAACCGGCGACCGTCAGCAGATCGCCGAGCGCGCGCTTGCCGCCGCCCTTTGCCAGCCGCTTGAGCGCCGCCCAGGGATCGTCGGCAGCGTGGATCTGCACCGGATAGGCGGCACAGTTCGTCAGCCCTTCCCGCGCCTGGATCGCCGGGCTCAGAGACAGGCCGCGAAGATAAAAATGCGGCGCGCCGTCATGCTTCAACCCGTAGAAATTGAAGTGGCGCGTCACCGCGTCGATATCCCGGCTCTTGCGGAAACGCATCAGCGTCGTGCGCGGATGATCGGCGAGATAGCGGCCGACCGTGCCGCGGCTGTTACCGAGACCGGTGGGCGACAGCGAATTCGACGCCAGAAGCAGCCGCGCATTCTCGACGCCGCCGCAGCAGAGCACCACCATCTTCGCCCGCACTGTCGCCGTATTACCCTCGGCGCTGGCGACGCTCAGCGAATGACAACCGCGCTGTTCGGCCCGGATCTCGGTGACATTGGCATTGGTCAGGAACTTCGTGCCCGATTGCGCCAGCCCCCGCGCCACATTGGCAAAGCGCATCGGCTCGCCGCGCTTCTTCCGCTCATGACTGAACTGCCAGAAGAAATAGCGCAGGCTCTTGGCGTCGAGCCTCAGCTCTTCCGGCGCCGTGCGCAGTAAATCGTGCAGCTTCTCGTCATAGACGTTGGGCCCGAGATTGAGCAGTTCAGCGGCACGGCCGAGATGCGGCATCAATTCATTGCGCTCGAAAGGCCAGCCGGACAGCCGGAGCCACGGCCGCAATGCGAAATCCATATCGTCGAAGGCTGCGCATTTGCCGATCCAGGTATGGGTGCTGCCGCCGAGCATGCGGTTGCGAAGTTCGAAAGCCGGAATGGCGTTCAGCCAGGAAAGAGAGCCGTTATAGCCGCGTCCCTCCGGCGCCTGACGGCCGCCGGAGGGTTCACCGGTATTCTCGACCGCATTCAGTGCCTGCGGGCCCGGTTCGTAGGACGAGCCGCCACTGTCGAGTACCAGCACATCCGCCTTTCCAGTCAGCTCGCGCGCGATCGTAAGCCCGGCAGGCCCGCCGCCGATGACGGCGACATCGACCTGCAGCAAGGTGTGCACGGGCATGGATCTGAGATCGAGAATGCTCAAGGTCTTTTCCCCTTCGATAGCGTCCCCTTTGATAGCAAGACCGCGCCCGCGACATAAATCGTCCAATGAGGTCCCGCGGATTAGATCGCCTACCGACTTCGGCTAGGCTCCCACCCCCGGCCACCCTCTCCTAAGCCGGAAGGATATGCTGAACGGCCCGGCGCTCCGTTTTAAGGTTCGGTGTCGCGCGGCTATAAGCGCCGCGAATTGGGAGCGCAGGAGATTTCAGCAGATGGCCCGTGTCGGAGTTCGTGAATGGCTGGCGCTTGCGCCGGTAATGCTATCAGGCAAGCTCGCCCGCTACAGCGATGACACTGGCGGGCCGCTGAAGCGTTTCGAAACAGACTTCTGCGAGAAGTTCGGCCTGTCACACGCGCTGACGATGTGCAACGGCACCGCAGCGCTGATTTCGGCGATTGCCGCCGCCGGCATCGGCCCCGGCGACGAGGTGCTCGTGCCCGCCTATACCTGGATCGCCACCGCCGCCGCCCCGCTCGCTGCCGGCGCCGTTCCCGTGCTTGTCGATATCGACCAGACGCTGACCATGGATCCGGCCGATATCGTGCGCAAGATCACGCCGCGGACCAAGGCGATCATTCCGGTTCACATGGCCAACATGGTCTGCGACATGGATGCCATCATGCGGATCGCCCGTGAGCACAATCTCCTGGTCATCGAGGACGCCTGCCAGGCGGTCGGCCTGACCTACAAGGGCAAGCGCACCGGCTCGTTCGGTGATGCGGCGGCCTACAGCTTCAATCAGTTCAAGAACATCAATATCGGCGAAGGCGGTGCTCTCGCCACCAACGATGCCACCCTCTTTGCCCGGGCGCGCATGTATCACGATATCGGCGCGCTGTTCCGCGGCCATCTCGAATTCATCAAGGAGCCGCCGATCCTCGGCGTCAACTTCAAGGCCAACCAGATCCAGGGCGCGATGCTGAATGTCCAGCTGAAGAAGCTCGATCCGATGATCGCCAAGATGCGCCGTCGCTATGATGTGATGACCGACATCCTGTCGCATAGCGACGTGCTGCGCGTGGGCCCGCACAATGATGTCGGCAATGCCGCCGGCCTGCATGTGATGTTCGACACCGAGGACGACGCCAAGCGCTTTGCCGCCGAACACAAGCGTGGCGTTTACCGTCTCTACGATTCCAGCCGCCACGTTTTCACCAACTGGCAGCCGATCCTGCAGAAGCGTACCGCCCATCCGGGCATGAACCCCTACAAGTGGGCCGACAAGAGCGTCGATTACGGCGGCGACACCTGCACCCAGTCGCTCGACATCCTGAAGCGCACCTGCCGCATCAGCCTCGGCGAAAACTATCCGCTGATGCTGATGGCCCATCTTGCCAAGCGGATGGTGCAGCAGCGTCCGGCCGGCGGACAGCTCGCCTATGCGACCTGAGACGGCTGGCAGCGACGGTACCATCGACCTCTGGCTGTTCGATCTCGAACCGCCGCTGCCTGACGTCCACGATCTCGAACGGCTGCTCAGCGGCGACGAGCGGACCCGCGCCGCCGCCTTCGTCTTCGACGCCGACCGCAACCGTTACATTGCCGGGCGCGGGCGGCTGCGCGAAATCTTGGCGCACTATCTCGGCCTGCCGCCGCAGGACATCCGCTTCACCTACAACGAATACGGAAAGCCTGGTCTCGATACCGGGCTTCACGGGGTTCTGCATTTCAATCTGAGCCACAGCGCCGGCCTGGCGCTGCTGGCCGTTTCGGACCGCTATCCGCTTGGCGCCGATATCGAACAGGCGGCGCCGTTAAAGGAAGACGTGGCCGCCTATTGCTTCTCCTATGCCGAGCGGCGCGATCTCGCAGCCTTGCCGCAAGAGGAGTATCTGAACGGCTTCTATCGCTGCTGGACACGCAAGGAGGCTTTCGTCAAGGCGCATGGCGAAGGCCTGTCGCTGCCGCTGCAATCCTTCGACGTCTCTATCGGCACGGAAGCCACGCCTCTTCTCAAGAGGCTGGACTCCGATCCATCAGGCCCCCGGAAATGGAAGCTTTTCAATCTCGCCCCGGCGCCAGGCTTTGCCGGCGCCCTGGCAGTGTTGACGGGCGACAGGAACCCCCGGCTGCAATGGCGCAGCCTGGAGGAACTCTACGCCGTCAGCCGCGCATCCAGTATGTAGCGCCCGCCTGCCTCGTCGAAATGATGGCAGCCGTGCAGGCCGGCCTTGAAATCAGGCGTGATCACCCGGACGCACCGCTCGCGATAGGCATCTTCGCTGAGCTCATCGATCTCCATAATATTCAGACCATAGCCGTAGACGCCGTTGGTGTTGCGCTGCGACGGCCGGTAGAGATGCCCGCCGCGTTCGAACATCCGCCCGCCGTTGCGGGCCGCGACGCTGCCGATCACCACGGGATTGTGCCGGTGCGGCTTCAGACCCTTCAGATCCGGGCCATCGACCTCGTAGATATAGAGCTCGCTGCAGTGATCCTCATAGGCGTGATAGTCGGATAGATTGCTGAACAGCCACCACTTGCCACCATGCTGGACCAGCATGTTGTCCGCGGCGGACCGCCCTTCGAGCGCCGTCGAATGCAGCTCCCATTTCAGCGGAAACTCCACGCAGCGCCAGATCTCGATCCGCTTGGTGGCATGCGTCTCCGGCATCATGAAGATGTCGTCGCCATCCCGGAAGACGTAGGGATAAGAGAGATGGTGCTCACAGTTCAGCGCGATACCGACAGGAACGAGTTTGTCGCCCTCGAAGCGCCCGACCGAGATATGCGC
Source organism: Hyphomicrobiales bacterium (assembly GCA_900465675.1). GTDB lineage: Bacteria > Pseudomonadota > Alphaproteobacteria > Rhizobiales > Rhizobiaceae > Rhizobium. The sequence goes on from UBJR01000022.1 coordinate 14,494, forward strand.
CTTGTGACCGCCGGTCGAATAGGATTCGTAGAACAGATAGCAGTTGCCATCATGCTCGAAGAGAAAGGGGTCCGCCTTGATGTCGTCCTTGGTCGGCGGCACCTCGATTGATTGCGACGGATCGAAATCGTCGATCTTTCCCCGGCCGGTATAAAGCGTCCAGACGGCGGCGCGCAGATGCATGCGCCGGCCGGCCGCACTCGCCGCGCGTTCGAGGAGATGCAGGCCGAGCGCCGCGCCATAATGCAGCACAGTCGCAAGCTTCGGTGGTGTCGCAGGTTTGCGCACCCGGGCGGCCTCGATGTTGAGCTCGCCGGCAGCCGCCTTGCGCAGCTCGCGCATCAACAGCGTCACCGAACGCTCCTTGATGAAGGCGGTATTGCGCGCTGCTGAAATCTTGATGTTGAAACTGCAGGCGGCAATCGTCGATTTGCCCGCCCCGCCGCGGTCGGCCGACAGGATAAGCTCGGTCGCCGGTGCCTTCGACAGCAGATCCCGGTATCCGAACCAGCTGCCGTCTGCCGAGCATTCGTCGGAGAAATTGAACGACCAGACGCCGAACGGGAGAAGGTTCGCCACCGTTGCCGGTAGCCATGCCGGTGTCATCCTGATGATCAGATCCAGCCCCAGTTCGACCGCGAGCCGGGCAACATAATTGCCGCGCGCCGTATCGTCGGACATCGCATGCATGACGTCGAAGCGCTGCTCGGCAGCCTGGAAGCTGCCGGGCAGATAGGCGGGCTGGCGGGCAAAAAGCCGGTTCTCGATCTGCCATTGCAGCCGGAACAGGCGCGATGCCCGCGCCGTGCCGTCGGGACGATCGTGGACGATGACGGTCTCGAGCACGAAACGGCTGTCGGCCTTGATCCGGTCGAGCACGGCCAGCTGCCAGCTTTCCAGCCCGTCCTTGCTTCCGGCCAGAACGCCGATCCTCAGCGGTCTGTCTTGTCCCATGATGTCGCTCCGTTTCAACGGGTTGCGGGTCATTTCTGATCTGCTGACTGCAGTTTCTTCGAGATTGCCGAAGCCAGTTCGCGGATGCCGTCGCTGCTGAGCGAGTCCTCATGCCAGCCGCTGAGATCGACGCATGCCGTATCCTTGGCAACCGCCTCGCCCCAGCCGAACCGCAACTTGCGGGCCCGCGGGTGATGTGCCTGGCTACGCAGGAAGACGATCGACGGATCCTGCGTCTGCGCCGGCTTGTACTGCCTGGAAGCACGGACCAGCAGGCCGGTCACCGCCTCATTGGCGACTTCCTCGGGCGAATACTCGCCCTTGCGGACGCCGAAGAGACGCAGCAGGCCGAGCGTGACGTTGAACTCCTTCAGGTAATCGATGACAGGCATGCGGCCACCGAGCACCTTCTGCGTGAAGTAGATCGACCGCTTGACGCGCCGCTCTATCGTCCAGCGCTTCTGGCGGAACTTCGGCTGCGAGCGGAAATAGCCCGGCGCCCAGGCGTCGATCATCGCCGTGAACTGCACGTTCTTGCCCGCTTCGCGCAGCTGCCTGGCGATCTCGAAGGCGAGAACGCCGTTGACGCAAAGGCCGACGATGGAAACCGAGGTGACCTGCGGCGGGATCTGCATTGCGTCGATGGCAAGGGCGGCAATCTCCTCGAACGACTTGCTTTCCAGCGCATCATCGAGCCGCGCGTTGAACATGTTGACGTTGTAGACCGCGACCGTTTCCGGCAGCTCGCTTGCCAGCCGGTAGTAGAGGAACGGGTGATTCAGCGTATAGACCGCTTCCGTTCCCGTTCCCGGCTTGCAGGTGATCATTTCCCAGGGATTTTCAGGAGCTTGAACCTCTGCCTTCACAGGCGCCGTCGACACGCCGAACACCGATGCGGTGAACCGCTCGAGCGTCGGTTCGCGGAACAGCAGCTCGAGGTTCGGCTTTTCGTTGAACTTTTCGCGCACGGCAGCAAGCATCCGCAGCGCCAGCAGCGAATGACCGCCAAGCGCGAAGAAATCGCTCTCCGGCGCTACCGTGGGAACATTGAGGATCTGCTTCCAGAGGGCGGCAACCGCCGCCATCTTTTCCGGATCAGCCTTCATGGCGGCGCCACCGGTGGCAACGGCCTGGACAGCCTTGGCCGGAGCGGATGCCGGCAGACGCACCGCAGAACGGTCGATCGATCCATCGGCCGACTTCGGAAGCCGCATCAGCACGCTGATTTCCTTCGGCAGCTTGTCACCGGGAATATGCGCTTCCAGATGGCGCATGAGGATCGCCGGCAGCCGGTCGAGCGCATCCTCGCAGTTCGGCGACGGAACGACGAAGGCCTGCGAGCCGATCTGCCCCCCGCCGGAAACGACGGCAGCCTCGCCGACGGAAGGATGCGCGCGCAGCACGCCCTCGACATCATGCGGATCGAAGCGGTGAACCGCAACCGGAGCAGCCCCGCGGCGCGGCACTGTCAGTGCCGAAAGCGGCATGTCGGGATTGGCAAGCACCGCATCATAGGTCTCCTTCCAATAGCGCAGGAAGAGCTCGATGGTTTCCTTGTCGAAAAGATCGGTGTTGTATTCGATCGACATGCGCCAGCCGCTCGGACGGCCGACCATCATGAAGCTCAGATCGTAGATGACGCCGGGCGATTGCGATGGCGCGCTGATCAACTCGAATTCGCCATAGCGGCGGTCTTCGAGGAAAGCCTTGGACAGGTTGAAATTGACCGAGATCAGCGGATTGCGCGACGGATCGCGCGGCGGATTGATCATCCCGACCAGTTCGTTGAACGGCATGCGCTGATGGTTGAGAACGCCTTCCAGCATCTCGTTCGACGAACGGATATGCTCGGCAAAGGTCGGATCGCCGCCCATGTCGTATTTCAGGACCAGCGTGTTGATGAAGACGCCGATCAGGTTTTCAAGGTCGGTATCCTCGCGTCCCGCGACGTTCGAGCCGAACAGCACGCAGTTTTCCCCAGTCAGCCGCTGCAGCATGGCGCTGATCACCGCGGTGCCGTAGCTGTAGAGCGAGACGCGTGCCTTGCGCGCGGCGGCATCGATCTTGTCGCCGAAATCCATCGGCTGCAGGACCGAGATCAGGTCGGCGCTGGTGGTCTTGACCGGGCCACGCGGCCGGTCGGGAGAGACTTCGAAATACGGCGCATCCGTCAGCTTTTCACGCCAGAAGGTGCTTTCCGTCTCGAAGCCGTAGCTCGCCAGATATTCGGTCTGCCACAGCGCGTAGTCGCCATACTGCAGGGCAAGCTCCGGCACGTCGGGCTGGCGTCCGGCATCGATTGCCGAGGCGATCTCGCCCAGTTCGCGGCCGAGCACGCGGATAGACCAGCCGTCGAAGCAGCTCTGATGCGCGGTGATCAGGAGAACGCCGACATCGTTTTCCATCATCAGCAGGGTGACGCGGAAGAGCCCTGCCTTGCTGAGATCGAAGGGCACCCGCGCGGTTTCCTCGCCAATCGACGGCACGCGGCTCTTGCGGGTTTCCGGCGGCATGTTGCGCAGATCGATCACAGGCATCTTGAAGTCGACGCTATCGACGACCTGCTGATAGGGGCGGCCGTCCTTTTCGACGATCCTGGTGCGCAACACTTCATGGCGCTGGATGATCTTGCGGAATGCCGCTTCGAGTGTTGCCGCCTTGAAGTTCCCGCGGATTTCCCAGCGCACCGCGACGTTCAGCCCCGGATTGCCGGGATTGAGCTGGTTCAGGATCCAGCAGCGCAGCTGCGTTTGCGTGCACGGAAACTCACCGATGATCTGCTGGCCGTCCTCAGGCTGCGCAGGTGTCTTTTCGAATGCGCTCATCATGCTCTCCCCAAGCCGCGGCGTGCGCCATTACGGAAATCCTTCAGTGAAGGGACGTGGTACTGCGCCGCCGTCTGGCTCATCACGTCCTGCTGCTCGGCGAAGGCCGCAAGTTCGGCGATCGACGGATGGCGCAGCAGGTGCTTGGCTTCGAGCGGCAGGCCGGCATCCAGCATGCGGGCCGCAATGCGGAAGATGGCGAGCGAGTCGGTGCCGAGCGCATAGAGGTTGTCCTCGACGCCGACATCCGGAAGGTTGAGAACATCCTGCCAGATGGCGAGCAGCTTGCGCTCCATCTCGGTGCGCGGCTGCACGGTGATGATCTGCGCCTCACGCTTCGGCACACCCCGCAGCTTCAAGGTCTTGCGGTCGAGCTTGCCGTTGGCCGTCTGCGGCAGCTGGGCTTCGGGCACCCAGAAGGACGGCACCATGTAGCCCGGCAGCTTGGCCTTGGCATGGGCTGCAAGCTCTGCCGGAGACGGCTCGCCTGCACCTGCTGCCGGCACCACATAGGCAACCAGCGACTTGTCGCCCTTGTCGTTCTCGGCAACCACCACCGCGCATTGCGCAATCCCCGGGACCTGGCCGACGACGGATTCGATGTCGCCGAGCTCGATGCGGAAGCCACGCAGCTTGACCTGCTGGTCGCGGCGGCCGAGCAGCTGCAGCGAACCATCCACCAGACGCCTGCCGACATCCCCCGTCTTGTAGAGACGCTGTGGCTTGCCCTGATCGAAGGCAACCGGGACGAAGGCTTTCTCGGTCAGGTCGAGACGGTCAAAGTAGCCGTTCGCCAGGCCGTCACCACCGATGCAGAGCTCACCGGTAACTCCGATGGGTGCGATCTGGTCGGTATCGTCGAGGATGTAGAGCTGCGTATTGGCGATCGGATGGCCGATCGTGATCGGCTTTGCCGCATCGGTGACCTGTTGGACGGACGACCAGATGGTGGTTTCAGTTGGGCCGTACATGTTCCAGAGCTCGCCGCCGATCGACAGCAGCGACTTCGCCAGATCCTTCGGCAGCGGTTCACCGCCGCAGAGCATCTTGAGAGCAGGCTTGTTCTTCAGCCCGGCCTCGACAAGCATCTGCCAGAGGGTTGGCGTTGCCTGCAGAACATTCGCGCCGCTCTTGTTGACGAGATCGACCAGCGCAAAGCCGTCCTGAACCGTTTGGCGATCGGCGATGATGACCTTGCCGCCCGAAATCAGCGGCAGGTAAAGCTCCAGCGCCGCGATATCGAAGGAGATCGTCGTAACGGCAACGATGCTGTCATCGGCCGTGAAGCCAGGCTCGCGCTGCATCGACAAGAGGAAGTTGACCAGAGCGCCATGCGAGACTTCGACGCCCTTCGGCACGCCGGTCGAACCCGATGTGAAGATCACATAGGCGGCCGCGCCGGCCTCAACGGAGTTTTTTAGGACTGCCTCCGTCATCGATGCGGTCTGTGGCTTGTCGAGGCGGATAACCGGGACACCCGAGGCAAGGGCCGCCAGATCGTCGCTGTCGCAGACCATGCCGCCGATCCGGGCCGCATCGATCGTCTGGCGCAGGCGCTCGACGGGATGGCCGGGATCCATCGGTACATAGGCATGTCCCGATTTCATGATCGCAAGCAGAGCCACAACCATGCCGATCGAGCGTTCGCAGAGCAGCGCTACCCGCTGGCCGGGCTGCGGAACAGCCATCTGGATATCCAGCGCAAGGGCGTTGGAGCGGGCCTCGAGGTCGCGGTAGCTGATGGTCTCGGCGCCATACTGGACCGCCGTTGCATCGGGCTGCTCGGCAGCGCGCTTGGCAAACAGCGAGACAGCAAGCTCTTCCTGGTCGTAGTGTGCGGCCGTGTCGTTGAGCCCGCCGATCAGCCAGGAGCGTTCGGCCGCCGTCAGCATCGGCACGTTCTCGATCGGCAGCGTCAAATCGTCGGCCAGCGCACTGACCATCGTATCGAAATGGCCGATCCAGCGCTCGACCGTTTCGCGGTCGAAGACATCGGCATTGTAGTCGACGTCGATGCGCACGCCGTCGCGGCCTTCGATCATGTTGAAGAACAGGTCGAAGTTGGAGAAGGCCTTGGCATTCGGCGCCATCTGCGCCTTCAGATCGCCGAAGCTCTCGCCCCCGGCAACACGTTCCAGATTGAACTGGATTTCAGTCAGCGGCAGGCGGCGTGCGTCACGCTTGACGCCGAGCTTCCGGACCAGCGTGCCGTAGGTATAGCCCTGGTTTTCGAAAGCCTGGAACACCAGCTGCTGGGTGGCCTTCAGATGCGTCAGGAAGCTTTCATGCGCATCGACGGTCTGGCGAAGCGGCAGAAGATTGACGCAATGGCCGAAGAGCACGTCGTCGCCGGCAAGCGTCTGGCCCGCCGATGGAATGGCGATGACGATATCCTGCTCGCCCGACAGGCGGGAGACCATGACCTGCAGCGTGGCAAGCAGCGTCGAGAACAATGTCGCCCCCGACTTCGCCCCGGCCTTCTTCAGCGCCTTGTAGTACTTGGTGTTGATGAAGCCTGTGCAGGTGCCACCGGCAAAGGTGCGCGGCTCCTGGCGTGGACGGTCGAGCGGCAGTTCCGGCAGGCCCGGAATGGTCTTGAACTGATCGAGCCAGAAGGCTTCGGTCGCAGCCGAGCTTTCCGTGGTCGGCGCATATTGCGTCGCATAAGTGGCGAAGGACATAGCCTTCGGCAGCGCCACGTCCGTGCCTTCCTTGATTGCCGAATAGACGGTCGACAGCTCGCCGACGAAGATATTCAGCGACCAGCCGTCGCAGATGATGTGGTGGCCGGTGAAGACGAAGACATGCTTGTCCTTGGCAAGCTTGATGATGGCGGCCCGGGCAAGATAGCCCTCGACCAGATCGAAGGGCGTGCGCGCCTCGCCGTCGAGAATTTCCTGCAGCCGAGCGTCCGGATCGCTGTCGCCGGACATGTCGATCAGCGGCACTTCGAGGCGGAAGTTCGGGATGAATTCGAAGCTTTCGCCGCTGCGGGCAAAGCGGATGCTGAGCGCGTCATGGCGTGCCGTGACGCGATCGACCGCCTGCTGGAAGATCGCATGGTCGAACTCGCCTTCCAGCGTCAGCAGGAAGGATTCGTTGAAGGCGCAGGAGGCTTCGTCACCGGCCTGAGCGGCGAGCCAGACTTCCTTCTGCGCTTCCGTCAGCGGTGCGGACTGCAGCTTCGGCTGGCTTTCGCTCTCCGACTTGTAGAACGGGTTGGAAGCGCCGTTGGTCTTGCGCTCCGCCGGCGCAAGGATGCCGACACCCTGCAGCGCATCGAGGCTCTTGCGGAAGGCGGCGGCAATGGCGTTGAAGTCCTCTTCGACATGCGCCGTGGTCAGGAAGCAGGGATAACCCTCCTGGATATGGATGCCGTTGAGGCGCATATGGGCATAGATCAGCGAGCCAAGTGGATCCTCGCTGCCGAAATCGGTGATGAACCAGCTCTTGTAGCCCTGGATGACAATGCCGATGCCGCGCTTGGCAAGGTCGGCGTTCATTTCGGCGATCAGCGCCTGGGTGCGTTCGGCAACCCAATCATAAAGAATGGCACCATCGCCCTTGATATGGTCGATGACCGCACGCATAGCGGCCAGAACCAGAGGATGGCGGACGAAGGTGCCGGCGAAGAAGGTCGGTGCCGTCATCGGAACCGAGTCATCGCCATAATTCCAGTTGCCGCCGTCGAGCGCGTCCATGAAGCGGCTGCTGCCGGTCAGGATACCGATCGGCATGCCGCCGCCGATGACCTTGCCGTAGGTCGCCATATCGCCCTTGATGCCCCAGATGGCCTGCATGCCGCCCGGATCGACGCGGAAGCCGGTGACGACTTCGTCGAAGACAAGCGCGAATTCGGCATCGGTGGCGATCTGGCGAAGCGAGCGGACGAACTCGACCGGGCGCAGTTCCGGATGGCGGCTCTGCACCGGCTCGATGATCACGGCAGCGATATCGTCGGCGTTGGAGCGGATATATTCGAGGCTTTCGGCAGCGCCGTAGCGCAGCACGATCATGTTCGAAACCGACGCCGCCGGAATGCCCGAGGCAACCGGAATTGCCGTCGGATTGTCGGCGCGGTTGCGGCCCTTGACCAGCACTTCATCGAACTGGCCATGATAGTCATTCGAGAAGACGACGATCTTGTCGCGGCCGGTGACCGCTCTGGCAAGACGCATGGCGGCCATCACGGCTTCCGAGCCGGTGTTGCAGAAGGTGACGCGCTCATGGCCGGTCAGCGTGGCGATCATGTCGGCCACTTCGCCGGCGAGCGGCGTCTGCGGTCCGATCGCAAAGCCATCGTCAGCCTGGTCCTTGACGGCGCGGACGACGAAATCAGGTGCGTGACCGAAGGCCGTCTGGCCGAAGCCGTTGACCAGATCGATATATTCGTTGCCGTCGATATCCCAGATGCGCGAACCCTTGGAGCGGTCGCAGACCAGCGGGAACACCATTTCCTTCCATTCCGGACGGAAGCCGGAGGCGGTGCGCGGATCGGCGAGACGGCGGCGGTAGCGGGCGGTCGAGGACTTGGAGCGGCGCGTCTTGGTCTCGTATGCCGCGATCAGATCGGTGATGAACTGGCGCTTTTCGGGCGAGAGCTCGTTGACGGTGCTCTTCGTGCCTGGCTTGTAGAGCTTCATGCGCCGGGATTCCACCGGTGCATCGGCGGACGCACCTTCTCCAGCGGGTGCCGCTGAAGGCGCCGGTGCGGCCTCGACCGGCTGGGGTGCTGCGGCAGCGGCCGGCGCGAAACTCTGCACCGGCGCGGGTGCGGCCAGCGCCGTGCCGCCCTGCATCAGGCTCATCTGCTGCGCAAACAGCGACTGCATGACCTGCAGCTGGGATTGCATCAGGGCTTCGAGACTACCGGGTGCGGCAGAGAGCGGGTTGGCAAGCGGCAGCGCGCTGATCATCACCGGCTGTGCGGCAGCCTGAACCGGTGCCGGTGCGGCTACTGCGGTGGGGGCTGCGGCAACGGCGGCAACAGGTGCGGCCTGCGCCGGCATTTCGCGGTCCAGATGGCGGGCAAGATCGGCGATCGACGGGATGTTGCTCAGCAACTCGCGGAACGAGATCTTGACCTTGTATTCGCGCTCCACCTTCTGAGCGAACTGGCCGATCAGCAGTGAATCGAAGCCAAGTTCGAGGAAGGTCGCAGCAGTCTCGTTCGCACTGAGCGACTCACCCGAGATGTCGCTCAAAATCCGAAGCAGCGAGGCTTCGAGAACAGGAACACGATCGACAACGGAAGAAACGGTCATGGATTTACTCTCACCGGTAGGTTGCGTTTGCAGTTCTTGAACTCCGGCGACGGATGCCGTCACCGCAGCGGGGGCTGATACGGTTGCTGGTTGGGCTTGTACGGGGGCAGTTGTTGCTGCCCGCCGCGTGGAAGGAGGCGCATCGACCCAATGGCGCTTGCGCTGGAAGGGATAGGTCGGCAGGTGCGTTTTGCTGCCGCCATGCGACCATGCCTGCCAGTCGATATTGCAGCCGGCCATCCACAGCTTGCCGACGGCTTCGCCGAGCGTTTCGGCGGCAGCGTCGGCACGGTCATGTTCCGGCAGCGACTGGATGATCGTCGCAACGCCTTCCTTGGGCAGCGTCTGCGATGCGAAGGTCGAGAGCGCCCGGCCGGGGCCGATTTCCATCAGCACCGGCTTGACGCCGCGGCACAGCGTTTCGAGGCCGGCCGAGAAGCGAACGGTTTCGCGGCAGTGGCGTGCCCAATAGTCCGGGGACGTGCCGCGTTCGCCGGTCTGCCAGTCGCCGGTGACGCAGGAGATGTAAGGCAGCGTCGCCGTGCCGTAGGTCACCCGCGCCGTCTCGTCACGCAGCGCATCGGCGGCATTGTCCATCATCGCCGAATGGAAGGCATGCGAGGTGTGAAGGCGGCTATAGGCGATCCCGGCCCCGTCGAGCGAGGCGCAGACGGCATCGACGGCTGTGAAGGTGCCGGAGATGACGCAGAGCTTCGGCGCGTTGACGGCAGCGATCTCGACGCCTTCGCGAAGAAAGGCCGAGACCGTATCGACATCGGAGCGCACCGAAACCATGGCGCCATGCGGCTGGTTCTGCATCAGCCGCCCGCGGGTGGCGACCAGGCGCAGGCCATCTTCGAAGGAGATGACATTGGCAAGCGTTGCGGCGACGAACTCGCCGACGCTGTGGCCGATCATCGCGAAGGGGCGTACGCCGCGGCTCATCCAGAGGCGGGCCAGCGCATGTTCGACGAGATAAAGGCAAGGCTGGGCGATCTGCGTCTCGCGCTGCTCGTCCATCATCGCCTGCGTCACCGCTCCGGAATGGCAGATATATTCGCGCAGATCCGCATTCAGCGACATCTTCAACAGCTCGGCGCCGCGGTCGATCCAGCGGGTGAATTCGGGTTCGCGGCTGTAGAGCGCTGCACCCATGCCGACATATTGCGCGCCCTGCCCCGGAAACATGAAGGCGATCGGCGGTGCCGCGTCTTCGGCCACCATCGAGGTATAGCGCTCCGACTTCAGCCGCTCGATCGCGTCGTCGCGGCTGCCGGCAGCAAAGGCGCTGCGGTGATTGAAGGTGCGGCGGCCGCTCTGCAGCGTGTGGGCGACATCGGCGAGCGCCGTGTCCGGGTGGGTTTCAAGATGCGCGTGAAGCTTGCCGCGCATCGCCGAAAGCGCCTCCGGCGAACGGGCCGACAGCGGGATGATGAAGGGACCTTCGGCCGGCACCGTCTCGGCAACCGGGGCTTCCTGCAGCACGACGTGAACATTGGTGCCGCCGACGCCGAAGGCGCTGACACCGGCGCGACGCGGCGTCTCGGAGACCGGCCAGTCGGCGGTCTCGCTCAGGATATAGAACGGGCTGTTGGCAAGATCGATGCGCGGGTTCGGCGCCCGGAAGTTCGGCATTGCCGGGATCTTGGCATTCTTCAGCGCCAGAGCCGTCTTGATCAGGCCGCAGACACCGGCGGCCGCATCGAGATGGCCGACCGTTCCCTTGACCGATCCGAGCGCAACATTGCGCCGGTGCCCGGCAATGCCGGAAAAGGCTTCGCTGAGGCCGCCGAATTCGATCGGATCGCCGAGCGGTGTCGCCGTGCCGTGGCATTCGATATAGCCGATCGTCTCCGGATCGACGCCGGCATTGGCGATGGCTGAGGAGATTACATTCGCCTGACCGGCAATGCTCGGTGCCGTGAAGCCGACCTTCTCCGAGCCGTCATTATTGACGGCATAGCCGCGGATGACGGCGTAGATGTCGTCGCCGTCGCGCTGGGCATCTTCCAGACGCTTCAGCACCACGACACCGGCGCCGCTGCCGAATACGGTGCCGGTGGCATCGGCATCGAACGGGCGGCAAACGCCGTCGGCGGACACCATGCCGCCTTCCTGGTAGATGTAGCCGCGCTTCTGCGGCAGCGTGATCGACACGCCGCCGGCCAGCGCCATGTCGCAGCTATAGGTAAGAAGGTTCTGGCAAGCCTGAGATACGGCGAGCAGCGAGGTCGAGCAGGCCGATTGCAGCGAGAAGGCCGGACCATGCAGGTCGAGCTTGTAGGCGATGCGCGTTGCCAGCGCATCGTTCAGCGAACCGACGATCTGCTGGTAGAAGCCGATCTGGTAGTTCGAGGTCATTTCCTCGGCCGTCGCCCGGTCGCGGAGGATGTTGTTGATCAGATAGGTCGGCATCGAAGCGCCGGCAAAAACGCCGATCAGGCCGTCATAGGCGGCCGGATCATAGGCCGCATCCTCGAGCGCTTCCCAGCAGATTTCCAGGAAGATCCGGTGCTGCGGGTCGGTGACGGCGGCTTCCTTCGGAAACATCCCGAAGAACTCGGCATCGAACATGTCGACATCGGTCAGGTTCGGACGTGCCGGAACGAAATTCGGAAGAGCCCGCTCTTCGTCCGTGAACGAATCCTCGAGTTCTTCTTGCGTGAATTTGGAAAAGGCATTCCGGCCGGATGTTACCAGCTGCCACAACGCATCGACGTTCTTGGCCCCCGGAAACCGTCCCGACATCCCGACAATTGCGATCTGCCCGGCGTCCTGCAAGGCTTCGTCAGCATCGCCCCCGCGATCCCCCATCATTTCGTATTCCTCCGGAAGCGAGCCATATTGTTGCGCTGTTGCTCGGCGCGCTGGGCTGCGGCGGTTCCCCGGGCCGAACTGTCGAGTTTGCCGTCCAGGAACCGGGACAGTTCCCGGATCGTCGAATGTTTGAAGAGCAGGACGACCGGGATCGCACGGCCGAGTTCGGCCTCGATCCGCGCGTGCACCTGCATCAGCTGCAGCGAGGTGCCGCCGAGATCGAAGAAATTGGTGTCGGCATCGACTGGCTTGTTGCCGAGCGCCTCGCGCCACAGCCGCGTCAGCATTGCCTCGCCGCCGCTCTTGGCGGCGATGTCGAGACTGCCGGGGACGGCTTCGGGCGGCGGTGCAAGCAGCTTCGAACGGTCGATCTTGCCGGAGCGGGTGAGCGGCATCTCATCGATGACGACAATAGAATTCGGGATCATGAAGGCAGGCAGCCGGCCGCGCAGAGCAGCCATCACGTCCCGCGTCAGTTCCTGGTCCCTACCCCGCAAATCCTCGCGCGGGCAGAGATAGGCGATCATCTGCTTCAGTTCCGGCCCCATCACCTGGCAGACGACGGCCGCCTCGGCGAGCCGGGTGTCGCTGCGTAGCGCAGTCTCGATCTCGTCGAGCTCGATGCGTTTGCCGTTGATCTTGACCTGCCGGTCGCGACGGCCGCGGAAATAGACCATCCCATCAGCGTCCATCGTGCCGAGATCGCCGGTCAGATAGCAGCGTACCGGGCCGTCACGCGTATCGACGATGACGAAACGCTCGCGCGTCAGCTCCGGGCGGTTGAAATAGCCGAGCGCCAGGCCATCGCCGCCAATCGCGATCTGCCCTTCGGTGCCGTAGGCGACTTCGCGGAGCTCGTCGTCGAGAATGCGGATTTCGGTATGGGCGATCGCCTTGCCGATCGGCAGCTCCGAGCCCTTGAAATCGGCAGGGATCGAATAGGCGGTAACGAGAACAGTCGCTTCGGTCGGTCCATAGACATTCGAGACGCGGCAATTCGGATGCGACTGCATGAAGCGCAGCGAATGGGTGACCGAGCCGACATCGCCGCCATAGATGACATGGCGCAGCGACTGCATGCGCTCCTGCCCGTAGTCGGCCATGAGATTGAAGAGACCCGGCGTCGAGGCGTGGAAGGTGACGCCATGCTCTTCGATCAGCTCGCAGAGGCGGCTGACCGAGAAATTGACATCCAGCATGCCGACCAGCTTGCAGCCGTTCAGCAGCGCGCTCCAGATTTCCAGCATCGATGCATCGAAGGAGATCGTCAGCGCATGCAGCACCACATCCTTGGTGGTGAGGATGTTGTGGCGCTGATCGAGGATCAGATTGCTGAGGCCGCGATGCGGGACGACAACGCCCTTGGGCCGGCCGGTCGAGCCGGAGGTAAACATGACATAGGCGGCATCGCAGCCGCAGGGCTGGCCGGCCGGCTGAGCGGCAGGGCGCGCGGCCGAAGCGTCGACAATCGCCGCGCGGGCATCCAGCGTCTTGGTCTCGAGACCCGGGATCAGCGCCAGCTTCGGAACCGAGGACGTCTCGGCGAAGATAATCTTCGGCGCGCATTCGGCAATCACATAATCGAGGTGTTCGGCTGGATAGGCCGGATCGAGCGGCAGATAGGCGGCACCCGCCTTGAGAATGGCCAGCATGCAGACCACGGTTTCGAGGCTGCGGGGAAGCAGCAGCCCGACGACATCGCCGCGGACCACGCCGCGCTCCTGGAGCATGACGGCGAGCGCATCCGAAATGGTATCGAGCTCGCCATAGCTCAGCTGGCTGTTGCCGAAAACCAGCGCGGTAGCGGCCGGATTTCTGAGCGCATGACCGTGGACGATCGCCGGCAGTCCGCGATCCCTGTCGTAGTGGCCGATGTCCTGCGTCTCGGCCGTTTCTGTGTAAGCAAGGCCCGTCATCGCCTTTTCCCCTTCATACCCCGCTGGCGGGTGTCTGCTGAGCGGCATCCGTGAGCCGACCTTCCCATTTCACAGGGATTCCGCCAGATGATCATTGGGATGAAATCGGCGCCATCTGGCGGTAGAGGGTGTAGAGGAGTGGCCGCAAAGGGCTAGGCGGCCGCACCGGACCTAGCCGAAAGAATTAGGTTTGCCGCTGGTGGCAAAACGCAGCGGGAGCGGCATCTCTGCCGCTCCCGCTATCCATTTCTGGTGCTGTTGACCTGCTTTCCAAGCTGCCGCTCAGGGCAGCCCGTAGACATGCACGTAATCGACGAACATATGCGACGGATCGGGTGCACTGGCCTTCGTCACATTATCGACGAGGCCGAGGTTGAGCAGCACATACATGGGCTGTTGATGCTCGGGCCGCGTCTCGGTCTTCCAGACCAGTTTCCGGTCGAAATACATGCGGATGTATTTCGGGTCGATCTTCACGCCATAGGTATGGAAGTCGCCGGGCTTGGCCTTCAGGAAGGCGTTGATCCGCGAGAATTTCGAATAATGCTCGCCGGTCTTGTACCAGACATGCACGGTCGACGAATAACCGTCCGGCTTGTCGCCGTAATATTCCATGACGTCGATCTCGGCCGTCGATTTCGAGCGGTCCTTGCCGATCAGCCAGAAGGCCGGCCACAGACCCGGACCGGTCGGCAGCTGGGCGCGCGTTTCGAAATAGCCGTATTGCTGCGCAAAGCCGTTGCCTTTTGGATCAACCGAGGCAAGCAGCCCCGATCGCCATTCGCCCTCGCCGTCCTTCGAGGACTCGATGCGCAGCACACCGTCATCGATGGTGAACGGGAAGCCATCCTTGGGATTGGCAAAGCGCGCGCCGCCAAAATCTCCCGACCACGGCGTATGCGCAATCCAGCGCGTTCCCGGCCCCCAGGCCGAGACGCTGAGATCGTCGAACTCGTCGGCGAAGGTGATCTTCATCTTGTCGAGGTCGAGAGCGTCGCCCGTATCGCCGGACGCCGCATCGTCTGCAAAGATCGGTGCCGCCGTGGTTGCAGCGAGCGCAGCCGCGCACATGGCCAGCAGCAACGGACGCCGCCCGCCGGTCAGATGCTCGTTGCGAGATGTCTTGAATATATTGAACATGGCGCAACGATAGGCAGACCCTGAAACCGGGTGAAGAACCACGTTCGGCCGAGCCCCTGCCCGAAAGAAGTAGCCGCGGGCGTAAATACGCGGTGCTTTCCTGCATGCTACTGTTTCTGAAAATAGGGCTGGGCAACGACTTCCATGCACTTTCAGATCATGGGATTTCTGACGTTGGTATTGGGCGCGGCGGCACTTTACATGCCGCCGGTCTGGTCGTTCCTGCTGATCTTCGTTTCGACGGTTTTCGGTTCTGCCGCCGCCTTCAACCTGTCGGGTCTCGGCGGCGCATCGGTTCTGGTTCCTAATCTCTTCCTGGTCTTCTTCTTCATCCGCGTGCTGATGAGCTGCGGCGAAGGCCGGATACTGGCGGCCTTCGCACCCTCCAGGATCGGTTTCTATCTTCTGGCGCTGACCGTCTTCGGACTGGTCACCGCCGTCTTCTTCCCACGGCTGTTCCAGGGCATGGCCGAGACGATGATCGTCGAGCGCCAGGTCGGCGCGCGCAGCTTCATCGCGCTGCAGCCGCTGCGCTTCTCGTCCAACAATATCACCCAGTCAGTCTATGCCGTCGGTGGGCTGCTCTGCTTTGCCTGCACCTTTGCCTGGTTCCGCCGCGAGGGGATCGCCACCTCGCTGGTTACCGCGCTGATCGTGACGACCGTGGTCGACCTCTCCTTCGCTGTCGCCGATATCATCACCTATTACTCGCATACCGAATGGTTGATGAGCTTCGTGCACACCGCCAACTACGCGCTGCTGACCGCCTCGGAAAAAGGCGGACTGAAGCGTATTTCCGGAACCTTCCCGGAAGCATCCGCCTTTGCCGACTATACGCTGGTGCTGTTTGCCGCCGTCTCCAGCCTCTGGCTGGATGGCGTGCGCAAGAAGATCACCGGCATCCTCTCCCTGGCGCTGCTTACCTCGCTGCTGCTCTCGACATCGGCAACCGCCCTCGTCGGCGTCGCGGCAATCATGCCGTTCCTGCTGATCCGGGCGATCCGCGGCCGCCACGCACTGGCGATCACCCTTGGTGCTGCGGCCCTGCCGCTTCTGGCGGTCATTGTTGTTGTCGCGCTTCCCGATCTCGCCACCGGCCTGCATGACTTCCTCGACGAAATGGTCCTCTCAAAGGCCGACAGCCAGTCAGGCCGCGAGCGGTTCATGTGGAATTCGGTCGCCTACGAAAGCTTCGTCAATACCTATGGCTTCGGCGCCGGACTGGGCAGCGCCCGCGCATCGAGCTTCGTGCTCGTGCTGTTGTCGAACCTCGGCGTTGCCGGGACGGCGATCTTCGTGATCTTCTCGCTCGCCGTCGTCCTGGCGCGCCTGCCGCAGCATGATGCCGAGCGTCCGGAAGATATCGCCGCCGTGCGCGCCGCCAAGCTGGGCTTCTTCGCGGTGCTGGTGACGGCCACCATCTCGGGCACCGTCTACGATCTCGGCCTCACCTTCTATATCCTCGCAGGCAGCGTCGCAGCCCTGACGCTGCCGCGGGCGCTCAGCCGCCCGGCACAGGCCGCACCGGCCTTCCGCTTCCGAAGCAGCCAGGACGCAGCACAGGCTCACTCATGAAAATCGTCGTCTTCAACGTCAAATACAGCGAGAACCTTGGAGACGGCCTGCTGGCCGACTGCATCGAAACCACGCTGCGCGCCGAAGGCATAGAGGTCGAGACGCTCGATCTCGCCGGGCGCACCGCCGTCGGCACCAGCAGGAACCGCAGCCTGATCCTCAATATCCTGCGCCACCTCCCCGCGCCGATGCGCCGCGCCATCGTCTCGAAGGCACTGGCCAAACAGTTGCGCGAAAGCAGCCGCATCTGGGACGCGAAGATCGCGGCCGCCGATGCCGTCATTCTCGGCGGCGGCAATCTGTTTCAGGATGACGACCTGAACTTTCCGCTGAAGGTCGGCACGCTGCTCGATTGCGCCGCACGGCAGGGAAAGCCCCTTGCCATCTATGCCGTCGGCGTCGGCCCGCACTGGTCAGAACCGGCAAAACGCCTGTTCCGGCGGCTGCAGGACACCCGGCTTGCACATCTCTCCGTCCGTGACGGCTTCGCCTATCGCAACTGGCTCGAATATTTTCCCTCAGGCCCGGTGCCGCAGATCGAGCCCGACCCCGGCTTGCTCGCCGCAAGCCTCGTTTCGGGGGATCTTCCTGCCGTCCATAGATCCGTCGGCCTCTGCGTCACCGAGCCGAAGATCCTGGCACGACACGCTTCGCGCCCGGCGCTCTCCATTCCGCTGACCACGGTCTCCGATTACAGCGAACTCATCAGCCATCTGACCGGCGCCGGTTACCGCGTCACTCTGTTTTCGAATGGGGCCGGCGAAGACCAGAAGCTGGCAGAAACCGTGCTGTCGTCATGCAGGGCTGCCGGTATCGGCACCGCCGGGACGCTGCGTCTGGCCGACCGCCCGCGCGATCCGCAGCAGCTGCTGGCGATCCTCAGGCAGAACAGTGTCATCGCTGCCCACAGGCTGCATGCCTGCATCGCCGCACACGCCATGCGTATCCCGGCGGTGGGCCTTGCCTGGGATGGCAAGGTCGAGGGTTTCTTCCGTGAGATGAACCGCTCCGGCGCCTTCGCCGCCGCTGGAACCAGCCCCGCCGGGATTGCCGCAATGGTCATTCGCGCAGATCAGGAAGGTCTCTCTTCCGGGGTCCATCACGAACAAGTGACTGCGGCCAGGTCCGCACTAACGAATGTGTGCTCGACTTTATTTGGGCTGAACCGGCCAGACACGATTTCCCGCTCCAAAAAACGTAATAAATTGGTACATAACGTATAAAAATGAGATTTATTCTGCACCAATATTGAAAATAACCATTCCGGCAAATCTATCCTCTTCAACAATCCCGATTCCGAGACAACATGAAATATTCATGTTACGATGTGCTCATATTTAATGGTTAACAGGTGTCTAAGGGGAAATAAAACCACGAAGTTTGCTGGAGGCGGGGCGTGGCGATATACGAAGGGTCGGACCACGAAAATCTTGGGCTGGTCAGAATACAGGGGCAAAGATTCACGTTATCGGGCGGTTCTCACCGCGCGTATGATGACGGCGACATTGTATTCGACCCCGAAGCCCGGAAGGCGGCGCTGCTTATTCTTGTAAGCGGCTGGGCCGTGTCCTGCAAATCGCTGCCGAACGGCACCCGCGTCGTGCTCGAATTCATCCTTCCCGGCGACATCATCTGGACGCCCTCGGTGGCGACCGCCCGGGAAACGATCGAAGCCATTTCCCATGTCCAATTCTATGAGCTCAGCGGCCATGTTCTGGCCCGCTATCTCGACAGCAACACCGGCCAGAACATCATTCTCTCCGAAATGATGCGCTGTCATGCCCGCATGTCCGAGCGTCTCGCCAATGTCGGCCGCCGTGATGCGCTGGCCCGCACCGGACACCTTCTTCTCGAGCTCGCAGCGCGCATCGGACCGGACCGCAAGCGGCCGGGCCTCGATGGCTTCTTGTGCCCCCTGACCCAATCCGATATCGGCGATGCCGTCGGCCTCTCCACGGTGCATATCAACCGTGTCCTGAAGGATCTTCGGGTCAATGGACTACTGTCGTTCAGAAACGGGACCGTCGAGTTTCTCAATCGTAGAAAGCTCGAAGAACTTGTTGAATTCGACGATAGTTATCTTGCTGCACAACCGCAGATAATTCCGAGATAAAGTGATAGTTCAAAGTAATTAGTCGCCCATTTCTGGGCTAATTATTTCAGACGCTGATATTTTAACAGAACATTAACCTATGTTAATGCCGCCTCATTTGGCTTCCTCCATATTTACATACAAGAGATCAATTCCGGAGCCATGGAATTCAAACAGACATAGCACCTAGTGCTAAGTAATAATTCTCGGGCTTACTTCTCTTACACGTTTAGTATTGAGTTCAACCAATGTAGGGGCGTGAAATGGAAGGTCTAACAACATCGAGTGAGCAGATCAGATCTGATACAGCTCACCTTATCTCTCTTCGCACATCCGATTCCATGAGACATTATCAGGTTTCCTCCCGGGCAGATTCCCAGGAAGAGCTGATGGATTATGTCCTGCTGCTGGATCCCCGCTCGCTGCAGAGCGAGTGCCTTTCCAGAAGCCTTTCCGAATACGACGAGGATCTCAAGGTCATCACCGCGACCTCGATCGAGGAGTGGCAGCGCAAGCGCATGCGGTTCGAACCGGCACTGATCCTTTACATGATCGGCGGAAAGCATGTCTCCGAACCGGATGTCAGCGACAAGATTGCGAAGCTGGCGCAGAAATTCCCGTCCGTACCTGTCATCGTCGGCGCAGAGGGCGACGAAATCCAGCAGGTGCTGAAGGCACTGGAATGTGGCGCCAAGGGCTACATCCCCGCGAATATCGGCATCGGCGTTGCCGCCGAGGCAATCGCTCTGGCCCGTGCCGGTGGCGTTTTCGTTCCGGCAAGCAGCCTGCTCGCCGCCAAGGAGATGATCACCTCAAGCACCACGGCAGCGAAATGCGGCGATCATTCCTTCACGCCACGCGAAATGTCGGTGGCGGATGCACTTCGCCGCGGCAAGTCGAACAAGATCATCGCTTACGAGATGAACCTCTGCGAAAGCACAGTCAAAGTGCATATTCGCAATATCATGAAGAAGCTGCACGCGACCAACCGGACGGAAGTTGCCTACAAGATCCGCGAGTTCGCTCAATAATCTCCCATTCCTCCGAAGATCTAGCCGGAGCGCCAACGCGCTCCGGTTCTTTTGCATGCCTGCCACCCGGCCTGCTTCACGAGGAGCCAGTTTCCCGGCCGCGTAAGACTTTCGGCTAGGCTCCTACCCCCAATTGACGCCGGTCAGCGCCGATGAAGGCGCTAGGGTGCGCCACCGAACTCAACGATGATGGCACCGCTTCACTTGAGGGGATAATTATGCGCGTCGCGATCGTACATTACTGGCTCGTGTCCATGCGCGGCGGCGAAAAGGTCGTCGAAGCGCTCTGCGACATGTATCCGGACGCGGATATCTTCACGCTTGTCTATGATGAAAGCCGGATGTCGGAAACGATCAAGCGCCATAAGGTCACCTCCTCCTTCCTGCAGAAGATCCCCGGCGCCGTGAAGCATTACCAGTCGCTGCTCCCGCTGATGCCCTTTGCGCTCGAAAGCCTCGATCTCAGCGGCTACGACCTGATCATCTCCAGCGAGTCAGGCCCAGCCAAGGGCATCATCGCCCCGCCGCACTCGACTCATGTCTGCTACTGCCATTCGCCGATGCGCTATATCTGGGACCACTATCATGTCTATCGCGCCCGCGCAGGTCTCGCCTCGCGCATGATGCTGCCCGTCATGGCGCCGCTGCTCCGGTCCTGGGATGTCAGCACCAGCCTGCGCGTCGATCGCTTCGTCGCCAACTCGCATCACGTCAAGGCGCGTAT
The DNA here is from genome assembly GCA_900465675.1 of Hyphomicrobiales bacterium. Lineage (GTDB taxonomy): Bacteria > Pseudomonadota > Alphaproteobacteria > Rhizobiales > Rhizobiaceae > Rhizobium. Next base: position 34,832 of record UBJR01000022.1, read on the forward strand.
CGGCAAATATTACGGCCGCTCGGCCACGGTCATCCACCCCCCCGTTGCGGTCGACGACTATGCCGTCTCTGACGACATCGGCGACTTCTACCTCTGCGCAGGACAGCTCGTTTCCTACAAGCGCATAGACCTTGCCGTGCGCGCCTTCACCAAGATGGGCCGCAACCTCGTCGTCATCGGCGAAGGCAAGGAGCTGGCGGCACTGAAAGCGATTGCCGGCCCGACCGTCACCTTCCTCGGCCGCACGCCCTTCCCGGTGATGAAGGAAAAACTTGCCCGCTGCCGCGCCCTGATCTTCCCCGGCGAAGAGGATTTCGGCATTGTTCCCGTCGAAGCCATGGCCAGTGGCAGGCCGGTCATCGCCTTCGGCAGCGGCGGCGCGCTGGAAACGGTGGTGCCGGGCCTGAGCGGCATGCTCTTTAACGAACAGACACCGGAAGCCATCATCGATGCCGTGGAAAGCTTCGAGGCGCAGGCCGCGATGTTCGACCCGCAAGCCATCCGCGCCCACGCCGCCCGCTTCAGCACCCGCAATTTTAAGCTTGGCATGGAACTGATCATCCAGGAGGAACTGCGCGCCCGCAAGACCGCCGCCCTGCAGCCCGCCCCCCACGGCGAAGCCCGCCGCTTCCCCTTCGACACGGTCTTCCCGGTACCCGCCCCGGAGACCGACCGGGTGCACTAGGCTCCCATATCCCGATCCTCACGCCATATGACCACCGCACGGAAAGCGTGACTCCCTGCGCGGAACAACAAATAGGATGCGCCGTTTCTCCCCCGCAAACCGAGCTAAGGAGAAATACAATGTACAAGGTTCTACTTGTCTCCAGCGCACTGGCGCTGTCGTCCCTGGCCACGAATGCGCTGGCTGATGGTGCGGTCACCGGCGCTGCCGGTGGTGCCGTGACAGGTGCGATTGTCGGCGGCCCTATCGGCGCTGCCGTGGGTGGTGTCGCAGGCGCCGTCGCTGGTGCCGTGATCGATCCGCCGCCGCGCGAAGTCGTGACCTATGTCGAGGCCCAGCCCGCTCCGCCGCAGGCTGTCGTCGTTCAGCAGCCGATCGTCGTCGGCAAGCCGCTCCCGGCCGAAGTACAGGTCGTTCCGGTGCCGGAGAACCCGAAATATGCCTATACGGTGGTCAACAACCAGCGTGTGATCGTCGAGCCCGAGACGCACCGCGTCGTGCAGGTGATCCAGTAACGCGAAGACCTAAGCTGGAAACAGAAAAGCCGCCCTCACCCCGGGCGGCTTTTTTTGCTTGTGGCGCGGAAATCAGACCTTCAATTCCCGCCGCTCGCGCTCGGTGACGACTGACAGGTCGATCACCTTCTGCAGGTTGGCGGCATGGCGGAAGTTCGGATCCGGCTGGACACCGGTCATCACCGCTTCTGCGAAACGCTGATAGTTGGTCGGAACCGCGGGAACCTCGATATCCTTCCAGGTCGCCGTCTCGACATCGTCTCCGAAGCAGCCGCGCAGCGACGAGCCGTTCGGATTGTGATTGACCTCGAGGCTGCCACGCTCGCCGTAGATACGCAGTTTCAGCTCATTCAGATGCCCGGTCGCCCAGCGGCTGGCATGCACGACCCCGAGCGCGCCATTGGCGAAATCGACCGACATGGTAAAACTGTCATTGGCATCGAGCATATATTCGCCGATCTGGCCGCCCGGCGCCTTGTTGAAGGTCTTCAGGCGGGCAAAGACATGGTCGATATCGGTCGCCGCACCATAGGCCGCGAAGTCGAGAATGTGGATGCCGACATCGCCGAGCACGCCGTTCGAGCCGTGGCCGGTCGAAAGGCGCCAGAGCCAGGTCGATTCCGTGCGCCAGTCGCCCCAGGCGCGCGACACCAGCCAGCTCTGCAGATAGGACGCCTCGACATGCTTGATAGTGCCGAGCTCGCCAGCCAGCACCATTTCGCGGGCGCGCTGCAGCGGCGCGACATTGCGGTAGGTGAGGTTCACCATGTTGATGACGCCGGCGGCTTCCGCAGCCTCCGTCATCTCCAGCGCCTTCGGATAATTCTCCGCCAGCGGCTTTTCGCAGAAGACGTGCTTTCCGGCGGCGATCAGCGCCATGGTCGTCGGGTGGTGGATTCTGTCGGGCGTCACATTGGTCGCCGCATCGAATTCGCCCCAGGCGATCGCTTCGTCGAGGGTCAGGAAACGCTTTTCGATGTTGAACTTGTCGGCGAAGGCCGCAAGGCGGACGGTGTCGGTATCGACAGCGCCGACCACCGTCACGCCGTCAATGCGGGTGAAGTGGTCGAGCTGGTTTTTCGCCATCACGCCCGTTCCGAGAACGAGTAGTCGCATGGATGTTCCTCAGCGGTAACCGGCTTCGCCGGCCTGGTGCAGTCTCGGGCCGCGTTCTTCGATCGGCTCCAGGGCCTTCTCAACCGGCACATTTGGGGCATCGTGGATGGCAGTCAACGCACCAGCCGGGTTATGCGCCCATTTTACGCCATTGATCAGCACCTTCTTGACGTTCGCGTCATGATAGGTCGGGTAGGTCTCGTGGCCCGGGCGGAAATAGAAGATATTGCCGGCGCCGCGGCGCCAGGTCATGCCGGAGCGGAACACTTCACCGCCCTGGAACCAGGAGATGAATACCGTTTCCAGCGGCTCCGGAACGGAAAACTGCTCGCCATACATTTCCTCGTTCTCAAGCACGAAATTCTCGTCGAGGCCGGCGGCGATCGGATGGCGCGGGTTGATCACCCACAGCCGCTCGCGCTCACCCGCCTCGCGCCATTTCAGCGCGCAGGGCGTACCCATCAACCGCTTGAAGATCTTCGAGAAATGGCCGGAATGCAAAACGAGAAGACCCATGCCCTCCCAGACGCGCTTGGCAACGCGCTCGACCACTTCGTCGGACACCGCGCCGTGATCCTTGTGGCCCCACCACAGCAGCACGTCGGTCTCGTCGAGACGCGACTGCGGCAATCCATGTTCGGCTTCCTGCAGCGTCGCCGTCGTCGCGCTGATCGCCGGGTCGCTGTTCAGCGCCTTGGCAATCGTCGTGTGCATGCCCTCCGGGTAGATACCCCTGACGATCTCGTTGGTATTCTCGTGGATATTCTCTCCCCAGACGACGGTACGAATGGCCATTGCCGGTGCTCCTCTAGGCTTCGGGGGTTGTCAAAACTGGCGGGTCGAGAAGAATTCAAAGCGCTTTGGGAAAATGATCAGAACTGCGCCTCGCCTCCTCCAAGTCACAAGAAGACATAGACCTTTGGCCGCAATTTGACAAAGGGGAAAATTAGCCGCCGGGGCACGCCGCGGAACGCCAAATCAACCCCATGAAAATCAATGAGAAACCGATTTGGAAAACAGATTGACGACGAGAACGCCCGATATGATGAGGCCAAGCCCGATCATCGCCGGCAGGTCGAGGCGTTGCTTGAAATAGATCAGTCCGACCGCCGAAATCAGCACGATTCCCAAAGCGCTCCAAATGGCATAGGCGATGCCGACGGGAATCGATTTCAGCGTCAGCGACAGCAGATAGAAGGCCGTCGCATAGCAGACGACAAGCACCGCGCTCGGCAGCAGCTTGGTGAACTGCTGCGACAGCTGCAGCGCCGTCGTGCCGATCACTTCGAGCACGATCGCGAGAAAAAGCAGCGCATAGACGGCAGCCGGGCTCATGATCTTCTATCCCTGGAATTATCGCTTGGTCAGTTCGGTCAGCCGCGCAATCAGCGCCCGCCGCTCGGCAAGCCCGAGATCGTGGCTCTCGGTCGTATCGGAGAGCCAGAGGCCATCGGCCGCAAAGCGGACGATCTGCGCATCGACGGACGAGTCGGTGCCGACATATTCGTCGGCGCGCGCCTGCACCCATTCGCGCCAGCGCTGGCGAAGCCGCGGCTCGGCGAGCATGGCAATCGTCACCTGCGCCCAATGGCGCGATTCGTCGCGATCGCTCTGGATATCGGCGACGGCCAGCAGATAGGCGCGGGTGAAGCGGCCGTGCGAGACCGCATCGCGGCGCATCAGCTCCTCGATATCGGCATCGAAGCGTTCCAGCAGACTTTCGAACAATGCATCGAGCAGCGCATTCTTCGTCGGGAAATGATGCAGCAGCCCACCCTTGCTGACGCCCGAGGCGCCAGACACCGCATCCAGCGTCACCGACGCCATGCCGCTCTCCGTCGCCAGACGTGCGGCGACATCCAGCAGCTGCCGGCGGACGAGTTCGGGTTGTTTCTTGCGGTGATGTGCGAGTGCCATGCATTCTAAAAATACCGTCTGGACGGTTTTGTCAATTAAAATCACTTTAAATCGCTGGTATCGCAGCCGTTTGGATGAAATGCCGCGCTACGCACTTGCCGTGTTGCGCGCCGATGCGCACCGGTGCATGAAGACTGCGGGGTATCGAGGGATGGTTCAGTGACGGAAGAGACGATCACGCTTTATCAGGCGATCGGTGGCGACGAGACGGTCAAGGCTTTGGCTCATCGCTTTTACCAGCTGATGGATACGCTGCCGGAGGCCAGGCACGTGCGCGCCGTCCATCCGCCGAGCCTCACGGGCAGCGAAGAGAAATTCTACGAATATCTGACCGGCTATCTCGGCGGCCCGCCGCTTTATACCGACAAGCGCGGCCACCCCCGCCTGCGCAGCCGCCATTTCGTCGCCGAAATCGGCCCTGTTGAGCGCGACGAATGGCTGCTCTGCTTTCGCCAGGCGATGGACGAGACCATCGCCAATCCCACACTCCGTGACCTCATATGGCCGCCGATCGAAAGGCTGGCCTTCCACATGCAGAACAAGGACTAGCGCCGCCATGATCAGCAACGAACGCATCGCGTCGTTCTTCTTCCTTTTCGCCGGCCTCTTCGGCGTCGCAGGCGTCGGCCTTGCCGCCGTCGCGGCCCATGGCGGCGGCGATGCCAGCCTCGCGGCCTCGGCGGCGGCCATGTGCCTGGCGCATGCGCCCGCCCTTCTCGGCCTCGCGCTGGCAGGCGAGAAGCTCAAAACCGCCTGGCTGGCCGGTTCGCTGATGATCATCGGCACCGCGCTCTTCGCCGGCGATCTCGTGTCTCTCCGCTTTGCCGGATCCGGCCTGTTTCCCTATGCCGCGCCATCAAGCGGCTGGGCCATGATGCTCGGCTGGCTGACCATTTCCGTCGGCGGTTTCCTTCGCCGGCCGGTCCGGTGAACGGCGTCACCATCCGCAACGCCCGCTGCGGTGAACTCGACGCGCTCAGGGCCATTGAGATGGACGCCGTCATCGCCCTTATCGACGCCGGCGTCCCCTTCCCAGGCGAACCGCATCCGCTGTCGTCTGAACAGCTTGCCACCTACTGCGCGGATGGTCTGCTGATGGTGGCCGTCGACGAGGACGACACGCCTGTGGGTTTCGTCGCGGCGGAAGAGATCAGCGGCATGCTTTACATCGCCGAGATCGATGTGCTCCGTCGATTGCAAGGCAAGGGCATCGGACGGTTGCTGATGCAGGCTGCGATCGATGCCGCGCGAAGCCGCGGCCTATCCGCCGTCGTGCTGACGACAGACCGGTTCGTGGTGTTCAATTATCCGTTCTACCGGTCGCTGGGTTTCGTGGAGCCTGAGGCCGAACATATGCCTGCGGGTCTGCGGGCGATCCTTGACGCTGAGGTCGCAAACGGCATGGGTCCGGAGAGGCGTGCCGGTATGGTGCTGCGGCTTCCGGGTATTTGATTTTAACTCGGCGCCCCTCATCCCCGGCGCAACGAGTTACACGCATCTCAGACCTGACAACGGACCTTCGTCATTTCGCCTTTTCATAGGCGTCGAAGAGATCGGTTACCAGAATCCCGTTGATGCGCATCCCAGTCAAATCGGCGTCTCTGATGTCAGAATTGGCCAATGTGGCACCGCTTATGGTCAATCGCGACAGGTTTGCATTGGTGACAGCCGCTCCAGACAGATTGACGTTATTAAAGCGCGCGGCTTGAAGGTTGACGTCGTCGAAATCAGCTTCGCCTAAATTGGTGTCGATGAATTTTGCTTTCGTCAGGACAGCATAAAATCGTGCGTCAGCGAGATAAACGCCATCGAAATTGGCGCCCGACATATCTGCCCGCTCGTAGCGCATCCCCTGCATTTGAGGGCCGTCAAAGGGATTGTTTCCTTGCTGATCAGTCATTGCCGTCTCCTCCAGCCGATCCTGATGACCATTCAGAGAGTGCATAGTTTTGGTGGAGCTTCAACACTCTCGATAGAGGCAAAACTTGTTGTTCTGCTTTTTACAACGCTGCATCGCTGGCTGTTTCGCAGCAGAGGCATCCAAAATCGACATAAAACTGCCAACGCAACTTCTCGATAATCGCGCGAAACCCTCACCCCGAATGCGCCATGAACCGGCTGAGATAGGCAAAACTCGTCTGCGCAAATTCGAACGGCTTGCGCGGGCTGTCGTGCTCGACCACTAGCGTCCGCGCGCCCTTCGCCAGCGCCAGCCGCCAGAGCGAAGGCCACATCAGCGTGCCGGCGCCGACATCGGCCCAGCCGTCCTCATCGGGGTTTGCCCCTTCAGGCGCCCTGTCCTTCACATGCGCCGAAACCAGCACCTTGGCATAGCGCTGCAACCATTCTGCCGGATCGACGCCGGCGCGGGACATCCAGGCGATATCGGCCTGCCAGACGAGCGGGCTGCCGCGGGCCGCTTCGAACATCACCTCGAAGCCGTAGCGGGCGGTGGAAAGCAACGAGAAGCCGGCCATCTTGTTGTGATAGCCGATGGAAATGCCGTGCGGCCTGTATTGCTCGGCGAGACGCCCGAGTTCGGCGCCGAGCCGCTGCCAGCCGCCGGTGGTCTCCGGCGGCAGGAAACTCGATGATTGCGGCACGAAGAGCTGGGAGATGCCGCAGGCCTGACAGGCCTCGGTGACCTGGCTAGGCTCGTCGCGCAGGAATTCGAAGCCGATATGGGCCGTCGGCGCCGTCAGCGCGTGCCGGGCAAGCGCCTCACCGAGATCATCGGCCTCCCGCAGATGATGGCCGAGCGGCTCGACCGATTGGAAACCCGCTCTGGCGGCTGCCGAAAGCTGGGCATCGAGCGATCCGAGTTCACGCAGCGAGAAAAGTTGCAGGGAGAGGGTCGGCTTGGTCATTGTGACAGGATAGCACGGCAAGTGGGCCCGGCCATAGCGAACCCTTGCCGGGACGAACATGCCGCAGGGCCGGTTTTACGCCTTAGCGCCCCGGGATCCGGGCGAACCGCAGCAGGTTGCCATGCGGATCATGGATGAAGAACTCCTCCATGTTCCACGGCCGGACTTCAAGAGGCGTCAGCGTTGGCACGGCTTTTTCGGAATATTCCCGGTGCAGCGCGCCGATCCGGCCGCCTCGGAGATAGACAGCGCTGCTTTCGCAAAATGCACGATTGCCGGTCAGCCGGAAATGCAGCTCCATCTCCTGCCGGCGAACGATCAGATAGTCTGGCGTCTCATAGGTCGCGGCAAAGCCCAGCTGGTCACGATAGAAGGCCAGCGTCTCCGCGATATCCAGCGACGGCAGGATCGGCAGAACTTCGATGCGCTGGGGATCGTCAGACAATCAGATACCCTCGACGACGGTAAAACCTTCGAAAACCGGCGGCCCCTTGTACATCGCCTTGCGGTCACCGGCATTGCGATGCGCAGCGCGAAAGCTCTCGGACTTCGTCCAGTTCAGAAAGTCCTCTTCGCTCGCCCAAAGCGTATGCGAGGAAAACAGCGTATAGCCCTCTTCCACATTCGCCTTGCCGCGCAGCAGCCGGAACTCTACGAAACCGGGAACCGTGGACAGGCTGGAATCGCGGTTGCGCCAGACATCCTCGAATTCGCTCTCCGATCCCTCGGTCACCTTGAAGCGGTTCATTGCGATATACATTGCGCCGTCCTCAGCCCTTGGCACGCTTGCCGCTTGGGAAAGCAACGACATTATTGCCGTTCGCCGCTTCACGGCCAAGCGGCTTTTCCGGCTCCACACCCGGCATCCGCGTTTCCCAGTAGGGAAATTCGGTGACATTGGGATAATCGGCCTGGCGTTCCGCATTCTTCATCAGGAGCTCGTAGAGTTCGGGCACAAGGCCGTCGCCGTTCTGTGCGGCCAGCTTGTGCAGGCCGATCATCATGAAGCCTTCGGGGCGCTGGTCTTTCATCGGGCGGTGTCTCGTTCGTTCATGGTGTTCAAGGCCCGCTCGAGGCTGGACTTGCTGCCGCTGCGCAGCGGGATGAAGGCCTTGCCGAATTTCTTGCAGCCGGTCTTCACGCGCACGCAGGCATCGTGGCTGATACAGTCGATCGGGCAGAACACGCAGTCGACGGAGGGCAGAACGGTGTCGATACGCGAGACCGCTTCGCGAAGCCCGCCATCGTGGTGGATCAGTTCGGCGCCGAAGCTGCTGGCGATCTCGCGAAGATGTGCCACCTGGCAATCCCGGCCGCCGACATAGAGAAAACTGCGGCCATCCAATTTGGATCGTCCGGACGGCTGCTGCGCCTGCGCTGCCGCATCCGCGCTGACGCGGATGTCCCGGTTAGATCCCTTCTTCGCCTTCCGAGCCATTTACCACCCGTTCGCTCGTTGATCGTCACACGATTCCAGTGTGCAAGCGGGACCTTATTAAACTTGATTTTTAGAGTAAAGTATAAAGTTGACTATTCTGATCATATTTATTTCAGCGGCCAGTGACCTGGACTTCCTGGGTGAATGTCCAGCTCGGCTTGCCCCATTCCGGCGGCAGCGGCGGGAATGGCGAAGCGCGCTGAACGCCGGAGACAACCGCCTGATCGAGCTCGGGAATTCCGGAACTGCGGGCGACTGACAGACCGCTCAGCGAGCCGTCACCACCGATCGTCAGGCGAACCCTGACACTCATCGACGCGCTCATCCGCTTGTATTCGGACGGCACCTTCACGGCGCGGCGAATGCGCGATTGAACCTTGCCCGGATAGTTGGCGACGGCAGCACTGCCTGCCCCGCCCGAGCTACCTGCCGAGCGCGAATTCCGGTCGGCATTGGCGACTTCCTCGCCGTCGCTGGCGCCGCGGCGTGAATCCTGCTTGTTCTCGCCTTGCGATCCCGCAGCCTTTTTCACCACCTTCTTCGGCGGCTCTTTCTTCTCGACCTTCGGCTTTTCGATTGGCTGCACCGCCTTCGGCTTGGCGATCGGCGTCGGCGCTTCCTCGGGCTGCACCGGATCGGGGAGCGCCTCGGCCGCCTCGACGGGCTCGACCGGCTTCACCTCTTCCGGGATCTCGGTCGCCATCGGCTGCACGACAGCGGTTTCGGCCGGAACGTTGGAGGTCAGAACCTCGGGCTCGGCGGCCGTCACCGTTTCAGGCGAAACGCGTGTGATTTCCTCAGTTGACGGAACGGGCTGGGCTTCAACCGGCTGCGCCATCTCGGGCTGCACTTCGGCCGGCTGAACCTCGGTCGGCTGCACGGTTTCCGGCTGGACGCTTTCGGCGACCACTTCCTCCGGCTGCGGCTCGACCTGCAGATCGGGATCGCCGGCGGAAGCCTGGTCGGCTTCGGAATCACCAAGGATGATGACGCTGACCGCCTCGCCGGCTTCCTCTTCGGGCTCATGCGGCGCGACCACGAAGCCGATGGCCAGCGCGGTGAAGACAATCGCATGGAAGGCAAAGGAGGTCAGGCAGGCGACGAAGACGTTGCGCTTGGCAGGCTTGGCGCCCGCCTCCTGCTTTTCGATCGCCGAAGTATCCATGGCCGGCGCGTCGGCGGCACCGGCCTTCGGTCCCTGCGCATGTTCCGGAAAGGAACTGATATGGGCGAAGCGGGCATAGTGGACGACGGTTTCGGCGGCCGGCTGGCGCGGCGCGTTGCGCAGTTCCGGCATCTCGTGTCCGGGATGCAGCCCCGGCAGATTGTCGTTCGACGTGCCGGCATCCTGCTCGGCAAGGAACGCGTGCCGCGATGTGGATTTCGCTGAAACTACCATCTGCCTTGCCTCGGCCAGTTTGAAACTGAAGCCTGCCGGAAATCATCTCCGGCGGTATGTCTTACCCTTCGAAGGGCACAGAAATCTGCGAGCGGGTGACGAGACCCTTCATGCATGCACCGGCAGCCGGGCCATCACAAACCGGCGTGTCGTTGATGATGATCCGGGTCACCGCCTCGCATTTCATGTTGGGCATGTCGAACTGGCGCACGCGCTTCTTGCCCTCGGGCAGATCGCGGAAATCGAGAACGGTGATCTTGTCGACCGCGTTCCTGTCGTTGAAAAAGGCCAATTCGAAGGAGATCTTGCTGACGGGCGCAGCCAGCTTGTTCAGCGCCACGAAGGTCATCATGCAGCCCTTCTGCGATGGCGCCAGCGCGTTCAGCTCGACTTCGAGAGCGTTGGCCGGAGCTGCGGGAGCAGCAGCGGCAGCGTCCTGTGCATAGGCAGGAAGAACGCTTCCGACGATCATCAATCCGCCCGCCACAAACGATGCAAAACTGCGTGCCGCCATCACCACTTCTCCATGCGATTTCGAAAACTTGAGTTGATAACTCTTCTATTGCGTCTTTAAAAAATGGTGACTATGAAAGTCAAGATAAATGTATCTAGGCCGCCGGAAAACAAGCCGCGGCACAAGCGGAAATTGCCAGCCGAAATGATGGTTGAAAAGCCTGACACCTTTAAGCATGCGCCGTTCGTCAAGGACGCGGCGGAAGTGCGCACGATCGAAAGCGGAGACATCTTCCGCGGCGCGAACGAGATCATGATCCGGCATGACGGCGTGGTCTATCGCATGAAAATTACCCGCCAGGGCAAGCTCATTCTCAATAAGTAAGGGTAGACCATGACCGAGAACACCAGACCGGCACCGGCCGAAATTCGCGCGTTCCGCGCCGAGAATCCGAAGATGCGCGAGCGCGATATCGCCGCTCAGCTGAAGATTTCGGAAGCAGCGCTCGTTGCCGCCGAAGTCGGCATTTCCGCCATCCGCATCGATGCCAGCGCCGCCAAGCTTCTGGAGCGCGTGGCGACACTCGGCGAGGTCATGGCCCTGTCGCGCAACGAAAGCGCCGTGCACGAGAAGATCGGCGTTTACGAGAACATCAGCGTCGGCCAGCACAATGCCATCGTTCTCGGCGAAAACATCGACCTGCGCGTCTTCCCGAGCCGTTGGGCCCACGCCTTCGCCGTCACCAAGAAGGACGGCGACACCGAGCGCCTCAGCCTCCAGTATTTCGACAAGACTGGCAATGCCGTCCACAAGATCCACCTGCGCCCGGCCTCCAATGTCGAAGCCTATCGCGCCATCGTCGCCGAGCTGACGCTCGAGGACCAGTCGCAGGAATTCGTCGAGCAGGAAGCAAGTTTCAGTGCCGATGAAACCGGCGACGTCAACCAGAGCGAACTGCGCGACAGCTGGAGCAAGCTCACCGACACGCACGAATTCTTCGGCATGCTGAAGCGCCTGAAGATCGGCCGCCAGGCCGCCGTGCGCACCGTCGGCGACGACTATGCCTGGAAGCTCGACAACACCGCGACGGCCGACATGATGCATGCCTCCGTCAAATCAGGCCTGCCGATCATGTGCTTCGTCGCCAATAACGGCATCGTCCAGATCCATTCCGGCCCGATCCATAACGTCCAGCCAATGGGTCCGTGGATCAACGTTCTCGACGAAACCTTCCACCTCCATCTGCGCCAGGACCACATCGCCGAGACCTGGGCGGTGCGCAAGCCGACTAAGGACGGCCATGTCACCTCGCTCGAAGCCTATGACGCGAATGGCGAGATGATCATCCAGTTCTTCGGCAAGCGGAAGGAAGGCACGGATGAGCGCGGTGACTGGCGCGAGATCATGGAAAACCTGCCGCGCGCGGCAAGCGTCGCCGCATAAGGAGCCGATCATGAGAATGCCTTCAAGCCTGCGCCGCATCCGCCTCTGGGAACTGGCGCTGACGGCTGCAGTCATGGCGCTGCCGCTCATCCCCTCGCCGGTCGCCACGCCCGGCTATTCTTTCGTCCGCGCCGCTCATGCCGCTGAACCGAAGAAGCTCGACACCTCGCGCGTCGTCTCCGTCGGCGGCGACGTCACCGAGATCATCTACGCGCTCGGCGAAGAGGGCCGCATCATCGCCCGCGACTCGACCAGCATGTATCCGGAAGCGGCGATGAAACTGCCTGACGTCGGTTACATGCGGGCGCTGTCGCCCGAAGGCATTCTCGCCGTCAATCCCTCGGCGATCATCGCCGTCGAAGGCGCCGGTCCGCCGGAAGCGCTGACAGTTCTGAAGAATGCCAGCGTTCCCTTCGAGACGGTGCCGAACACCTACGACCGCGAAGGCATCCTGAAGAAGATCGATCGCGTCGGCTCGCTGCTCGGCGTCGAGGACAAGGCCAAGGCGCTGGAAGCCAAGGTCGGCGCCGATCTCGATGCCGCGATCACCGATGCCGAAAAGCGTCCGGAGGGCGAGCGCAAACGCGTGCTCTTCATCCTCAGCATGCAGGGCGGCAAGATCATGGCTTCGGGCACCGGCACGGCTGCCGATGGCATCATCAAGCTCGCTGGTGCCGTCAATGCTGTCGGCACCTTCCCGGGCTACAAGCCGCTGACCGACGAGTCGATCATCGAGGCCAAGCCCGATGTCATCCTGATGATGGACCGCGAAGGCGGCCATGCGGCGGCCAACGACGATCTGTTCAAGCAGCCGGCGATCGCGCTGACACCTGCGGCAGAGAAGAAGGCTGTCATTCGCATGGACGGCCTGCATCTGCTCGGCTTCGGCCCGCGCACGGCAAGTGCCGTCCGCGAATTGAACACGGCGATCTACGGCGGCTGATATGGCAGTGCAGGATGTGATGACGGACGGCAAGCGTTCCATGTTTTCGATCGCCGCATTACGCGAAAGCCACCGGGTCGGCGATCGTACCCGGATCGCTGCCCTCGTAATCGCCCTGCTCGTCATCGGTTCCGTCTTTTCGCTGCTGTTTTCGGTCACCACAGGCGCGTCGGATGCTTCGATGTTCGACGTGCTGGCCAATCTCGGCGGCCAGGCCGATGCGCTGACCACGCGCGACCGGATCATCATCTTCGATATCCGCATGCCGCGTGCCATCCTCGGCTTCCTGGTCGGCGGATCGCTCGCCGTATCCGGAGCGGTCATGCAGGGCCTGTTCCGCAATCCGCTGGCCGATCCCGGCCTCGTCGGCGTCTCCTCGGGCGCAGGCTTTGGTGCCGTGATCATGATCGTGCTCGGCGGCTCGATTGCCATGCCGGTGTTCAATCTGCTCGGCATCTATGCGCTACCGCTCGCAGCCTTCGGCGGCGGCCTCGTCACGACGTTGCTGCTCTACAGGGTCGCCACTAGCAACGGCCAGACCTCGATCGGCACCATGCTGCTCGCCGGCATCGCGCTCGGCGCTCTGACCGGCGCCCTGACCGGCCTTCTGACATACATGGCCAACGACCAGCAACTCCGCGACCTTACATTCTGGGGCATGGGCTCGTTGGCGGGCGCCACCTGGATGAAGATCGCCGCAGCCGCGCCGATCATCCTAGCCTCCTATATCGTGCTTCCCTTCATGGCCCGCGGCCTGAACGCCATCACGCTTGGCGAGGCAGCCGCCTTCCACATGGGCGTGCCGGTCCAGCGGCTGAAGAATATCGCCATCGTCACGGTCGCAGCCGCAACCGGCGCCTCAGTTGCCGTCAGCGGCGGCATCGGCTTCGTCGGCATCGTCGTGCCGCATGTGCTGCGCATGGTGATCGGCCCCGACCACCGCTATCTGCTGCCCGCCTCCGCCCTGCTCGGCGGTTCGCTGCTGATCTTTGCCGATGTTCTGGCGCGCACCATCGTCGCCCCGGCCGAACTGCCGATCGGCATCATCACCGCGGCCGTCGGCGGTCCCTTCTTCCTCTGGATCCTGCTGCGCCAACGCTCGCGGCTCGCCCTTTGAGAGCATTTCCATGATCGAGCTTTCCAACGTCTCCGTCGATCTGTCGGGCAAGACCATCGTCCACGGCGTCAGCTTCACCGCCTGCGCCGGCGAGCTGACGGCGATCGCCGGCCCCAATGGTTCGGGCAAGACGACGACGATGAAGGCGGTATCGGGCGAGCTCCCGTCATCGGGGTCGGTCAAGATCAACGGTGCCGAGGTCAGCGGCATGGCGCCCTGGAAGCTCGCGGCCATCCGCGGCGTGCTTCCGCAGGCAAACGCCATCTCCTTTCCCTTCACCGTCCGCGAAATCGTCCGCATGGGCCTGACGACAGGCGTCAACCTTCACCCGGAACGCGCCGAGGAAACCGCCGCCCGCGCGCTCGGTGCCGTCGATCTCCACGGTTTCGAGGGCCGCTACTATCAGGAACTGTCGGGCGGCGAGCAGCAGCGCGTCCAGCTTGCCCGCGTTCTCTGCCAGATCGCCGAACCGGTGGCCCACGGAAAGCCCTGCTGGCTGTTGCTCGACGAACCCGTCTCAAGCCTCGACATCAGCCACCAGCTGACGATCATGCGGCTCGCCCGCCAGTTCTGCGAAGCCGGCGGCGGCGTCATCGCCGTCATGCACGACCTCAACCTGACAGCACTCTTCGCCGATCAGATCGTATTGATGAAGTCGGGCCGGCTGGCAGCAGCTGGCAGCGTTCGCGAGGTGCTGACGGATCAAAACATGCAATCGGTCTTCGGCTGCCCGCTGCGCATCAATCAGGTGCCATCAGACGGCACGCCCTTCGTGCTTGCCCACAGCGCGCTCTGAGGCTTTTCCGGGAACCTTTCCCAGTCTTTCGCGTTCTCCGTGTCGATGATTTGGGTCATTGCCGGGCGCTTCTTCAAGACAGCAACGGTGACGGCCTGTGATTTCAAACAGGCGGCGCATGTGCACGCCCAAAAACATGGAGAAAATCATGGCTTCATCCATCCTCCAATCCGTTCGCGGCAGCCGCAAGGGCAATGGCACGCTTCACAGCATCGAAAGCACGATCGAAGATCAGATCGAGCACCTTCGCGACGAGATCGACGCCCTGACAAAGCTGGCCGCCAAGAGCTCGCGCCGCCAGTCCGACAAGCTGCGCTATCAGGCCTCTGCAGGTTATGACGAGATCGTCGGCCGTGGTGAAGACCTGCTGCGCGATCTGCAGGACGGCTACCTGCGCGGCGCATCCGAAGTGCGCGACACGGTGCGCAAGCATCCGGTTGCGACGATTGGGGCCGCGGCCGCATTCGGCCTCGTCCTTGCCCTCCTCGCCCGCCGCTAGGAGGCTCGATGCTCTTTCCTCTACTCAGTATGCTGGTAGGAAACGGCGTTCACCGTACCGTTGCGCGGACCAAGCGCAACGGTATTTTCATTGCCATTGCCGCGCTTTTCCTGCTGACGGCCTATGCGCTTGCGGTCACCGCAGGCGCAATCTGGCTTGCGGGAATCTATGGCCCGGTCGGGGCAGCCCTGTTCCTGGCCGCATGCGCCGTGTTCATCGCCGTGGTGGCGCTGATCGCCATGGTGATCATGAATGCGCAGGAAAAGCGCCAGGCCAGGGATCGCCGCCTGGCGCTTGAGTCCGCCGCCGCCGCCGGCATCGGCCTGATCCGCTCGCAGCCGCTTCTGACCGCTGGGATCTTGATGGCGCTTGTGGCATCGAATTTGGTCGGGTCCAAGAAGGACGATTGATCCTTTAGTTGCCGTCTCACCGGAGCCCCCTCATCCGGCCCTACCGGCCCACTTTCTCCCCAGGGGGAGAAGAGACGGAGGCGCCGCAACACTTCCCTTCTCCCCTCGGGGAGAGCGACT
>UBJR01000001.1 GCA_900465675.1 Hyphomicrobiales bacterium
AAACTTACTCTTTGCCATTTCCGGCTCTCCATTCTTCTAAGGCCCGAAGGCGCTAATTCTTGTTATCGGACAATTGGTATTCCGGTCACTTCTGACCGGAATACTTTGCCTGGATTTCAGTTGCGACGTTCGACGGGACCGGCGCGTAGTGATCGAAGGTCATCGTGTACTGAGCACGGCCCTGCGACATGGAGCGCAGGTTATCAACGTACTTGAACATGTTCGCCAGCGGAACGTTGGCCGCGATGACGATCGCGATGCCGCGCTGCTCCTGACCCTGGATCTGACCACGGCGGGAGTTGAGGTCGCCGATAACGTCACCGACGTAGTCCTCAGGCGTTACAACTTCGACCTTCATCATCGGCTCGAGGAGCTGAGCGCCGGCCTTCTTGGCTGCTTCACGGAAGCAGGCGCGGGAAGCGATTTCGAACGCCAGGACCGACGAGTCGACGTCGTGGAAGGCACCGTCGATGAGCGTCGCCTTGACGCCGAGCATCGGGAAGCCAGCCAGCGGGCCAGACGACAGAACGCTTTCGATACCCTTCTGAACGCCCGGGATGTATTCCTTCGGAACAGCACCGCCGACGATTTTGGATTCGAACTTGAAGTCGTCGCCTTCTTCGTTCGGTTCGAAGACGATCTTGACGCGCGCGAACTGACCGGTACCACCGGACTGCTTCTTGTGCGTGTAGTCTTCTTCGTGCTTCTTCGTGATGGTTTCACGGTAGGCAACCTGCGGCGCACCGACAGTTGCTTCGACCTTGAATTCACGACGCATGCGATCGACCAGAATGTCGAGGTGAAGTTCACCCATCCCGGCGATGATCGTCTGGCCGGATTCCTGGTCGGTCTTGACGCGGAAGGACGGATCTTCAGCAGCCAGGCGGTTGAGCGCGAGGCCCATCTTTTCCTGGTCGCCCTTGGTCTTCGGCTCGATCGCGATCTGGATGACCGGCTCCGGGAATTCCATGCGCTCGAGGATAACCGGCTTCAGCGGATCGCAGAGCGTATCGCCAGTGGTGGTTTCCTTGAGGCCGGCAAGAGCAACGATGTCGCCTGCAAAGGCCTCTTCGATGTCTTCACGGGAGTTCGAATGCATCTGCAGCATGCGGCCGACGCGCTCGCGCTTGTCCTTGACCGTGTTCATGACCGACGCGCCCTTTTCGAGCTTGCCGGAGTAGATGCGAGCGAAGGTGAGCGAACCGACGAAGGGGTCGTTCATGATCTTGAACGCAAGCATGGAAAGCGGCTCGGAGTCGTCAGCGTGACGCTCGATATCGGCTTCCGTCTTGAAGTCGATGCCCTTGATGGCAGGGATGTCCATCGGCGACGGCAGATAATCGACAACAGCGTCGAGCAGCGGCTGAACGCCCTTGTTCTTGAATGCGGTGCCGCAGAACATCGGGTGGAACTTGACGTCGATCGTGCCGCGGCGAACCAGGGCGCGGATCTTGTCGTTGTCGGGCATGTCGCCGTTCAGGTAAGCTTCCATCGCTTCTTCGTCGATCTCGACAACGGTCTCGATCAGCTTTTCGCGATATTCTTCAGCCTTGGCCTTCAGGTCCTCAGGGATTTCGACGACGTCCCACTGTGCGCCGAGCGATTCGTCGCGCCAGATGAGTGCGTTCATCTCGATCAGATCGACAACGCCCTTGAATTCGGATTCTGCACCGATCGGCAGCTGCATGACAACAGCCGTTGCGCCGAGGCGGGTCTTGATCATCTCGACCGAACGGTAGAAGTCCGCACCGGTCTTGTCCATCTTGTTGCAGAAGATCATGCGCGGAACGTTGTACTTCTCAGCCTGACGCCAGACGGTTTCCGTCTGCGGCTCTACGCCGGCGTTGGCATCGAGAAGAGCGACCGCACCGTCGAGCACGCGCAGCGAACGCTCGACTTCAATAGTGAAGTCGACGTGGCCGGGAGTGTCGATGATGTTGAAGCGGCGCATCTTGCCGTCACGGCCCTTCCAGAAGGTCGTGGTCGCAGCAGAGGTGATCGTGATGCCACGCTCCTGCTCCTGCTCCATCCAGTCCATCGTGGCTGCGCCGTCGTGCACTTCGCCGATCTTGTGCGACTTGCCGGTGTAGTAAAGGATACGCTCGGTCGTCGTCGTCTTGCCGGCGTCGATGTGCGCCATGATACCGAAATTACGGTAGTCTTCGATTTTATATTCGCGAGCCATAGTGGACTGCCTTTCGATACCGTTCGGGATTACCAGCGATAATGCGAGAACGCACGGTTGGCGTCAGCCATCTTGTGCGTGTCTTCGCGCTTCTTGACCGCGGAACCACGGTTGTTGGATGCATCGAGAAGCTCGCCCGACAGACGGTCGACCATGGTCGTTTCGTTGCGCTTGCGCGCAGCGGTAATCAGCCAGCGGATAGCAAGGGCCTGACGGCGCTCAGGGCGGACATCAACCGGAACCTGATAGGTCGCACCACCGACGCGGCGCGAACGGACTTCGACGTGCGGGGCAATGTTGTCGAGGGCGGCATGGAAAACAACCAGCGGCTCCTGCTTGGACTTGCCCTGTACGGAGTCAAATGCGCCGTAAACGATGCTTTCAGCAACGGACTTCTTACCATCGAGCATGATGGCATTCATGAACTTCGTGACGACCAAATCGCCGAACTTCGGGTCCGGGTTGATCTCGCGCTTTTCTGCTCTGTGACGTCTGGACATAACTTCTCGTCTCTTAACTGTTAAGGCGCTCTACCACGCGGAGAACCTCGCGCAGCGCCGGAAAAACAAAACCCGAATTACTTCGGACGCTTCGCACCGTACTTGGAACGGCGCTGCTTGCGGTTCTTGACACCCTGGGTATCGAGAACGCCGCGGATGATGTGGTAACGAACGCCCGGCAAGTCCTTGACGCGGCCGCCACGGATCATGACGACGGAGTGTTCCTGCAGGTTGTGACCTTCGCCCGGAATATAGCCGATGACTTCGAAGCCATTGGTCAGGCGGATCTTGGCAACCTTACGCAGAGCCGAGTTCGGCTTCTTCGGGGTCGTCGTGTAGACGCGGGTGCAAACACCACGCTTCTGCGGGTTTTCCTGCAGAGCAGGAACCTTGTTACGCTTTACGTTCGGCTGGCGCGGCTTGCGGATCAGCTGGTTTACGGTAGGCATTCAACCATCCCTTACGTTTAACTGTACCCTTTCGGGCGTAAAATCACGCCGTCTCCGGCAAGATCACACGCTTGTCTCAATGCGCAAAACGTGGCCCGATCCGCTTTCACGGATGGACCACAGAGGGCAGAGGACGCAAAAGACATGCGTCATGCGTGCGGGCATCATATCTTCAACGTGCGTTTCGAACCTTGTTTGAGGTGAACTCCAGGGCAAGGCGCCCCAGAAAGCCATGCCTCACATGGGTTCCGATGGCGCGGGTACTACTGGTTTCCCTCACCTACGTCAAGGCCGGTTAAGAAATAATCTTCCCGCGAATGCCTTGAAATGCCGGGCCTACGCCCTCTTTGCAAGGGTTCCGGACGTTTTTGCGGCGGCCCTTAAAGTTCAACTTGGGGCTTGCCGGAAAAGCGGTTAAGGAATCGGCGATTGCAGACGAAATCCGCAGCAAGCGGATTCGAGTTTACGAATCGTTACATATTCAAAGGACCGCCCGATGATCACCAGCCCCGACAACGACAACAACTCCGAAGGCCCGATGGTCTTCATCATTATCGGCAAGGGTTATGAGTCGGACGGCAGCGAAGGCGTCGAAATGCATATCATGCTGAGAGCCGCCGATGACGACACCGCCGTGCGCGAGGCGCTGAACGCGCTGTCCGAGGAAGGCTTCATCGAGGCCGATCTCGACCAGATCGGCATGCTGACCGAAGTGCCTGAAGAAGAGCCGCACGCGTCTGCCTATCAGGGCGCGCTGGACGGCGAGGTTTCGATCATCCGGTTCAACTAAGAATGAACGTGACGCCGGACGCGCTGAAAGTCATGATCTACGCGACCTGGCGCGACCGTCTTCTGGTTTTCGACGAACCTGATTTTCCCGAGGTCGAATTCCAGGTGCCGGGTGGCACAGTCGAGCACGGCGAAGAGTTCGCCGAAGCAGCCGCCAGGGAATTCACCGAGGAGACTGGCGTCGCGCCGGAATCCCCTCTCCTGCCGCTGGCGATCGACGACTACCGCTTCACCCGCAATGGCCGCACGGTCTGGCATCGAAGGCACTATTATATGGTGCCGCTACACGGCCCACATCCCGAGACGTGGCTTCATCAGGAGATGACACCGTTCGACGGTGGGTCACCTATCGTATTTCGGTTCAGTTGGATGAGCCTGACAGCCGCCGGGGCGCAGCTTGGATATGGAATGGAGCGCTGCCTCCACTTGTTGCCATCCTCCTGCTGACGAACCAGCGGCGGCGATTATGCCGCAGGCTCTGACGCCGTTCTGTCATCTTCGCCAAACAATCCTCGGTTACCCGCGAGGTGCATTTCATTGCCCCAAACGGAGTCCCCCCAAATGCGTACTGTCTCGAAATTCCTGGCTCTCGGCCTTGCCACTGCCGTTGCGTTTGCTGCGCCGGCTTTTGCCGAAGACAAGGCAAAGCCCTTTACCGACAATACCGAAGTCAACCTTCTGAACTTGCTTCCGCCGCCGCCTGCCAATGATTCCGCCAAGACCAAGGCCGAGATCGGCGAGCTTCTCTCGATCCAGGTCACCCGCACGCCGGAGATGGAAGCTCAGGCCGTTGCCGATGCCGAGGAGAATGTCTGGCGTTTCAGCGACGTCATCGACAATCCGAAATTCACCAAGGAAAACCTGCCGAAGTTTTCGGCCTTCTTCGACCGCATCGTCGAGACCGAAGCCGCCGTCGTCGACCCAGCGAAGGACGTCTGGAAGCGCCCGCGCCCTCACCTGCTCTATCCCGAGCTCGTCAAGCCAGTCGTGCCACTCTCGAAGTCCGGCTCCTACCCGTCCGGCCACACGACGCTCGGCACGCTGATGGGCGTCGTCCTGTCGAACATGGTTCCCGAAAAGAAGGATGCCATCATGGCCCGCGCCTGGGCCTATGGCTGGAACCGCGTCATCGGCGGCATCCACTACCCGACGGATATCGAGGCCGGCCGTATCGCCGGTATCGCCACCGCACAGACGATCATGCAGCATGACGACTATAAGGCCGAATACGAAGCAGCCCGCACTGAACTGCGCACCGTCCTCGGCCTCTGACATCCGCACGTCTGCCGAAAGGGCCGTAATTCGACTGCGGCCCTTTTTGCATGCCTGCGGTCTCAAGCGGTCAACAAAAAACCGCCCGGATCGCTCCGGGCGGTTTTGATTTCTGCAGTCGAACCTGCCGTTATTCGGCGGCAGGCGCGCTTTCGTTTGCCATGTCCTGCAGCATCGGCGTTGCCGAGTCTGCACCCGTGCCCTTGCGGCGCTCTTCGAGGATCAGCTCGTCGCGCGACGTGGCGATACGGCGGATCTGGGTCATGGTGCCACCGGTACCGGCCGGGATAAGGCGGCCGACGATGACATTTTCCTTGAGGCCCTGGAGACCGTCGGTCTTGCCGGCGATCGCAGCTTCCGTGAGCACCTTCGTCGTTTCCTGGAAGGACGCGGCGGAGATGAAGGACGGGGTCTGCAGCGATGCCTTGGTGATACCGAGAAGAACCGGGTCACCGTAGGCAGGCTTCTTGCCCTGTTCGATCAGGCCGTCATTGACGTCCTCGAGCTCGATACGGTCGATGTTGTCACCGACGATATAGGTCGAGTCGCCTGCATCGGTGATTTCCACCTTCTGCAGCATCTGACGGACAATCACTTCGATGTGCTTGTCGTTGATGACAACGCCCTGCAAGCGGTAGACTTCCTGGATTTCGTTGACCAGGTACGAAGCAAGTGCTTCGACGCCCTTGATCGCCAGGATATCGTGCGGAGCCGGGTTACCGTCGAGGATGTAGTCACCCTTTTCGATATAGTCGCCTTCCTGAAGGTGGAAGGGCTTGCCCTTCGGGATCAGGTATTCGACAGGCTCGACACCGTCTTCCGCCGGCTCGATGATGACGCGGCGCTTGTTCTTGTAGTCGCGGCCGAGGCGGATCGTACCATCGATCTCAGCGATGATGGCGTGGTCCTTCGGACGGCGGGCTTCGAACAGTTCGGCAACGCGCGGCAGACCGCCGGTGATGTCCTTGGTCTTGGCGCTTTCGAGCGGCGAACGTGCAAGCACGTCACCCTGCGAAACCTTCGTGCCCGGCTCGACCGACAGGATCGCGTCAACCGAGAGCAGGAAGCGGGCGTCACCACCACGCGACAGCTTCATGACGTTGCCGCTGGCATCCTTGATGACGATAGCAGGCTTCAGATCCGAACCGCGGGGGGTCGAACGCCAGTCGATAACCTGACGCTTGGTGATACCCGTGGATTCGTCGGTCGCTTCGAGAACGGAGATACCGTCGACGAGGTCTTCGAACTGAACGGTACCGGCCACTTCCGTCATCATCGGACGGGTGTATGGGTCCCACTCTGCCAGACGCTGACCGCGTTTGACCTTGTCACCATCATCGACATGGATCTTCGAACCGTAGGCAACGCGCTGCGAGGAGCGCTCGACACCGCGTTCGTCCAGGATCTGGACCGCCATGTTGCGGCCCATGGCGACGAGAACGCCGTCCGAGTTGCGCAGCATGTTGCGGTTCTTCATCTGAACCGTACCTTCGTACGAAGCTTCCAGGAACGACTGGTCGACCACCGTTGCCGTGCCACCAAGGTGGAACGTACGCATGGTGAGCTGGGTGCCCGGTTCGCCGATCGACTGAGCAGCGATAACGCCGACCGCTTCGCCCATGTTGACAGGGGTACCGCGCGCCAGGTCTCGGCCGTAGCAGATCGAGCAAACGCCGGTCTGAACTTCGCAGGTCAGTGCCGAGCGGATGCGGATCGACTGGATACCGGCCTTTTCGATCTCGATGACATCGGGCTCGAGGATCATCTTTCCGGCATCGACGATCCGATCGCCGGTCACCGGATGATCGATATCGTCAAGCGCGGTACGGCCAAGGACGCGAACGCCGATGGAAGCAACGACCTGACCGGCATCGACGATCGCCGTCATGGTGAGGCCCTTGTCGGTGCCGCAATCCACGAGGTTGACGATGCAATCCTGCGCGACGTCAACGAGACGGCGAGTCAGGTAACCGGAGTTAGCGGTCTTCAGAGCCGTGTCTGCGAGACCCTTACGGGCACCGTGGGTCGAGTTGAAGTACTCGTTGACGGTCAGACCTTCCTTGAAGTTCGACGTGATCGGCGTTTCGATGATTTCGCCCGACGGCTTGGCCATGAGGCCACGCATGCCGCCCAGCTGACGCATCTGGTTCGGAGAACCGCGGGCGCCGGAGTGCGACATCATGTAGATGGCGTTCATCGGCTTCTGACGGCCGGTGTTCGGATCGAATTCGACGGCCTTAATGCGGGCCATCATATCTTCGGCGACCTTTTCGGTTGCCTTGCCCCAGGCGTCGACGACCTTGTTGTACTTTTCGCCCTGAGTGATCAGGCCGTCATTGTACTGCTGCTCGTATTCCTTGACCAGGTTTTCGGTGTCACCGACGATCTTGGCCTTGGTTTCCGGAATGACCATGTCGTCCTTGCCGAACGAGATGCCGGCGCGGCAAGCATGGCTGAAGCCGAGCTGCATGATGCGGTCGCAGAAAATGACCGTGTCCTTCTGACCGCAGTGACGGTAGACCGCGTCGATCATCTTGGAGATGTTCTTCTTGGTCATTTCCTGGTTGCAGATGTCGAAGGTTACCTTGCCGTTCTTCGGCAGGAGTTCGCCGATGAGCAGACGGCCAGGCGTCGTTTCATAGATCTTCGAGTACGGCTTGCCGTCCTCGCCGATCGACTTGAAGCGGCCGCGGATCTTGGTGTGCAGCGTCACGACCTTGGTTTCGAGCGCGTGATGCAGCTCGCCGAGATCGGAGAAGGCCATGCCTTCGCCCGGCTCGTTCTGGTTCAGGATCGAGAGGTAGTACAGGCCGAGAACCATGTCCTGCGACGGAACGATGATCGGTGCACCGTTTGCAGGGTGCAGGATGTTGTTCGTCGACATCATCAGAACGCGGGCTTCGAGCTGGGCTTCGAGCGACAGCGGCACGTGAACGGCCATCTGGTCACCGTCGAAGTCGGCGTTGAAGGCCGTGCAGACGAGCGGGTGCAGCTGGATGGCCTTGCCTTCGACCAGGGTAGGTTCGAAGGCCTGGATACCCAGGCGGTGCAGCGTCGGTGCGCGGTTCAGGAGAACCGGATGCTCGCGAATGACCTCGTCGAGGATATCCCAGACTTCCGGCTTTTCCTTTTCGACCAGCTTCTTGGCCTGCTTGACGGTCGAGGAGTAACCCTTGGCGTCGAGGCGGGCGTAGATGAACGGCTTGAAGAGCTCGAGCGCCATCTTCTTCGGAAGGCCGCACTGGTGCAGCTTCAGTTCCGGACCCGTCACGATGACCGAACGGCCGGAATAGTCGACGCGCTTGCCGAGCAGGTTCTGGCGGAAGCGGCCCTGCTTGCCCTTGAGCATGTCGGACAGCGACTTCAGCGGACGCTTGTTGGCGCCGGTGATGACGCGGCCACGGCGGCCGTTATCGAAGAGCGCGTCCACAGATTCCTGCAGCATGCGCTTTTCGTTGCGGATGATGATGCCCGGAGCGCGCAGTTCGATCAGGCGCTTCAGACGGTTGTTACGGTTGATGACGCGGCGGTAGAGATCGTTCAGGTCAGACGTCGCGAAACGGCCGCCATCCAGCGGAACCAGCGGACGCAGGTCCGGCGGGATGACCGGGACGACCTTCATGATCATCCATTCCGGACGGTTGCCCGATTCCATGAAGTTCTCGACGATCTTCAGGCGCTTCATCAGCTTCTTCTGCTTGAGATCCGACGTGGTGTCGGCGAGATCCGAGCGCAGGTCGCCCGCAATCTTCTCAAGGTTCATGGAAGCCAGCATTTCGAAGATGGCTTCAGCGCCGATCATCGCGGTGAATTGGTCTTCGCCGTATTCGTCGACAGCCAGCATGTACTCTTCTTCGGAGAGCAGCTGGTGCTCCTTCAGAGCAGTCAGGCCCGGCTCGGTGACGATGTAGTTTTCGAAGTAGAGAACGCGCTCTACATCCTTCAGTGTCATGTCGAGCAGCGTCGAGATGCGCGACGGAAGCGACTTGAGGAACCAGATATGGGCAACGGGAGCGGCGAGCTCGATGTGGCCCATGCGCTCGCGGCGAACACGCGACAGCGTTACTTCAACGCCGCACTTTTCGCAGATGATGCCCTTGTACTTCATGCGCTTGTACTTGCCGCACAGGCATTCGTAGTCCTTGATCGGCCCGAAAATGCGCGCGCAGAAGAGACCGTCACGTTCCGGCTTGAACGTACGGTAGTTGATGGTTTCCGGCTTCTTGATCTCACCGTAGGACCAGGAGAGGATCTTCTCCGGAGATGCGATAGAAATTCGAATGCTATCGAAATTCTGCGCAGGCACCTGCGGATTGAAAAGATTCATGACCTCTTGGTTCATGCCTGTCTCCTTCATGGGCGGATGCGCCCTTATCTTGCTATGGCCGGCGGCAAATCCCGGGAGCCGCGCCAACGCTCAAAACGACAATAACCGCGAAATGCGGCGAAATCGTCCCTGCCCGGCCAACACGTTACGGGGCCAGAGCGGGAACGGTGTGCGCTGATTACAGCGCACACCCTATCAGATGGTTACTCAGCAGCATCAGGCAGCTGGTTCGCCTGCTGTTCGTCGAGCTTGGAATTCTCCAGTTCGACCGACAGACCGAGCGAGCGCATTTCCTTGACGAGAACGTTGAAGCTTTCGGGGATACCCGCTTCGAACGTATCGTCGCCACGGACGATGGCTTCGTAGACCTTGGTACGGCCGGCGACGTCGTCCGACTTGACCGTGAGCATTTCCTGCAGCGTGTAAGCCGCACCATATGCCTCCAGTGCCCAGACTTCCATTTCGCCGAAGCGCTGACCGCCGAACTGCGCCTTGCCGCCCAGCGGCTGCTGGGTAACGAGCGAGTAAGGACCGATCGAACGGGCGTGGATCTTGTCGTCGACCAAGTGGTTCAGCTTCAGCATGTAGATGTAGCCAACCGTGACCTGGCGGTCGAACTGCTCGCCCGTACGACCGTCGTAAAGGGTCGACTGACCGCTTTCCTTCAGGCCGGCCAGAGCCAGCATCTCGTTGACATCACCTTCGTGCGCACCGTCGAACACCGGCGTTGCGATCGAAACGCCACGCTTCCACTGGTCTGCCAGACGCAGGACCGAGTCATCGTCGAAGTCCTTGACCTGTTCGGCCTTCGGACCGTCGCCGACAACGTCGCCGATCGTCTTGCGCAGCGGAGCGATGTTGCCGCTCGCCTTGTAGGCTTCCAGCATGTCGCCGATCTGGCGGCCCATGCCGGCGCAAGCCCAGCCGAGATGCGTTTCGAGAATCTGACCGACATTCATGCGCGAAGGCACGCCGAGCGGGTTCAGAACGACGTCGACATGCGTACCGTCTTCGAGGAACGGCATGTCTTCGACCGGCACGATACGCGACACGACACCCTTGTTGCCGTGACGGCCGGCCATCTTGTCGCCTGGCTGGATCTTGCGCTTAACAGCAACGAAGACCTTGACCATCTTCATGACGCCCGGAGGCATTTCGTCGCCGCGCTGGACCTTCTCGACCTTGTCCATGAAGCGCTGTTCAAGGCGCGACTTGGATTCGTCGTACTGGCCACGCAGGGCTTCGAGTTCGCTCTGAACCTTCTCGTCTTCGACCGCAAACATCCACCACTGCGAGCGCGGATATTCGGAAACGACGGAGTTCGAAAGCTCAGTGCCCTTCTTGAAGCCCTTCGGGCCCGCGATGGACATCTGGCCGCGAAGCATCTCGATCAGACGGCCGTAGACGTTACGGTCGAGGATCGCCTGTTCGTCGTCGCGGTCCTTTGCAAGACGCTCGATCTCTTCGCGCTCGATTGCCATCGCGCGCTCGTCTTTTTCAACGCCGTGGCGGTTGAAGACGCGCACTTCGACGATCGTGCCGTAGGTGCCGGGCGGCATGCGCATGGACGTGTCGCGCACGTCGGACGCCTTTTCACCGAAGATGGCGCGCAGAAGCTTTTCTTCCGGCGTCATCGGGCTTTCGCCCTTCGGCGTGATCTTGCCGACGAGGATATCGCCCGGCTGAACTTCGGCGCCGATGTAGACAATACCGGCTTCGTCGAGGTTCTTCAGCGCTTCTTCCGAGACGTTCGGAATGTCGCGCGTGATTTCTTCCGGACCAAGCTTGGTGTCACGCGCCATCACTTCGAATTCTTCGATGTGGATGGAGGTGAACACGTCGTCAGCAACGATACGCTCGGAGAGCAGGATCGAGTCTTCGTAGTTGTAGCCGTTCCACGGCATGAACGCGACGAGCGCGTTACGGCCGAGAGCGAGATCGCCCAGATCCGTGGACGGACCGTCGGCGAGGATGTCGCCGCGGTTGACCTCGTCACCGACGGTGACCAGCGGACGCTGGTTGACGCAGGTGTTCTGGTTCGAACGCTGGAACTTCTGCAGGCGGTAGATATCGACGCCGGACTTGCCAGCTTCGAGGTCTTCCGTTGCACGGATAACGATACGCGTCGCGTCGACCTGGTCGACCACGCCGCCGCGGCGGGCGCCGATAGCAGCGCCGGAGTCGCGGGCAACAACCGGCTCCATGCCGGTGCCGACGAACGGAGCTTCAGCACGCAGCAGCGGAACGGCCTGACGCTGCATGTTCGAGCCCATGAGAGCGCGGTTGGCGTCGTCGTTTTCCAGGAACGGGATGAGAGCGGCAGCAACCGAAACAACCTGCTTCGGCGAGACGTCCATCAGGTTCATGCTGTCGCGGGGCGCGAGCATAACTTCGTTGGCATGACGGCAGACGACGAATTCGTCGACGAAGGAACCATCCTTGTCGAGTTCGGCGTTGGCCTGGGCAACGTAGTACTTCGCTTCTTCCATGGCAGAGAGGTAGAGAACGTCGTTCGTTACCTTGCCATCGACGATCTTGCGGTACGGGCTTTCGATGAAGCCGTACTTGTTGACGCGTGCGAAAGTTGCCAGCGAGTTGATCAGACCGATGTTCGGGCCTTCAGGCGTTTCGATCGGGCAAATACGGCCGTAGTGCGTCGGGTGAACGTCGCGGACTTCGAAGCCTGCGCGCTCGCGGGTCAGACCACCCGGACCAAGAGCCGAGAGACGGCGCTTGTGGGTGATTTCCGAAAGCGGGTTCACCTGGTCCATGAACTGCGACAGCTGCGAGGAGCCGAAGAATTCGCGGACGGCAGCAGCTGCCGGCTTGGCGTTGATCAGGTCCTGCGGCATGACCGTGTCGATTTCGATCGAGGACATACGTTCCTTGATCGCGCGCTCCATGCGGAGCAGGCCGAGACGGTACTGGTTTTCCATCAATTCGCCGACGGAGCGAACGCGACGGTTGCCGAGATTGTCGATGTCGTCGATTTCGCCCTTACCGTCGCGCAGTTCGACCAGCATCTTGACCACGGCCAAGATATCGTCCTTGCGCAGGATGCGGACGGTGTCTTCGACCGAGAGGTCGAGACGCATGTTCATCTTCACGCGGCCGACGGCGGAGAGATCGTAACGCTCCGCATCGAAGAACAGCGAGTTGAACATGGCTTCGGCCGAATCCATGGTCGGCGGTTCACCCGGACGCATCACGCGGTAGATATCGAACAGAGCGTCCTGACGGTTCTCGTTCTTGTCTGCCGACAGCGTGTTGCGGATGTAGGCGCCGACATTGATGTGGTCGATGCCGAGAACCGGGATTTCCTCGAAACCGTGGTCGAGGATGACCTTGAGGGTCTTCTCGTCGATTTCGTCGCCGGCTTCGAGATAAATCTCGCCCGTCGAATAGTTGACGATGTCTTCGGCAAGGTAGTTGCCGTACAGGTCTTCGTCGGTCGCCTTCAGGGCCTTCAGGCCCTTGTCGGAGAGCTGGCGGAGCAGACGCGGGGTCAGCTTCTTGCCGGCTTCGACAACGACTTCGCCGGTGTCGGCGTCGACCATTTCGGTGATCGCCTTGGCACCCTTGAGGGTTTCCGGCTGGTAGGGAATGCGCCAGCCATCGCCGGCACGCTTGTAGAGCGACTTGGTGTAGAAGGTATCGAGGATTTCCTCGCCGTCCATGCCGAGGGCCATCAGCAGCGACGACACCGGAATCTTGCGGCGGCGGTCGATACGGGCATAGACGATGTCCTTGGCGTCGAATTCGATGTCGAGCCAGGAACCACGATACGGGATGACGCGGGCAGCGAAGAGCAGCTTGCCGGAAGAATGGCTCTTGCCCTTGTCGTGGTCGAAGAAGACGCCCGGCGAACGGTGCATCTGAGACACGATAACGCGCTCGGTGCCGTTCACGATGAACGTGCCGTTGTTGGTCATGAGCGGCATGTCGCCCATGTAGACGGACTGTTCCTTGATGTCCTTGATCGACTTGGCGCCCGTATCCTCATCGATATCGAACACGATGAGACGGAGAGTAACCTTCAGCGGCGCAGCGTAGGTCAGGTCGCGCTGGCGGCACTCGTCGACGTCGAACTTCGGCGGTTCGAATTCATAGGACACGAATTCCAGCATCGAGGCGCCGGAGAAATCGGTGATCGGGAAGACGGACTTGAAGACGGCCTGGAGGCCTTCGTCAGGGCGGCCGCCCTTCGGTTCTTCTACCATCAGGAACTGGTCGTAGGACGCCTTCTGAACCTCGATGAGGTTCGGCATCTCTGCGACTTCGGGGATTTTACCAAAAAACTTGCGTACGCGCCTACGACCATTGAACGAAAGGGTCTGAGCCATCGTCGCTCCTTCAAAAATTGCATCCGGGCCTGCAACGGACGGGAACCGATGGCCAGTCGACCCCGTCAAGCAATGGGTTGGTTCAAACTCGTCTCACTTCCCGAAACCACCAGGCCGGATTGCCTGCGTGTCCCGGTTCGAGACCATCCTCTTGAAGAACCCATTACCCAAAAGCCGTTTTCACGCGGCTTTTGGGTAATTCGTTCCGGAAAACGGCAAATGGGAGACGGCAAACGCCGCCTCCCAGATGCAGTTCAAGATTACTTGACGTCGGCCTTTGCGCCAGCGTCTTCAAGCTTCTTCTTGATGTCAGCTGCTTCAGCCTTGGAAACGGCTTCCTTGACAGCCTTCGGAGCGCCTTCGACGAGGTCCTTGGCTTCCTTGAGGCCGAGGCCGGTGATAGCGCGGACTTCCTTGATGACGTTGATCTTGTTCGCGCCGGCATCCGTGAGGATGACGTCGAACTCGGTCTTTTCTTCTTCAACGACAGCAGCAGCGCCACCGCCAGCAGCAGCAGCAACAGCTACCGGAGCAGCAGCGGAAACGCCCCACTTTTCTTCGAGAAGCTTGGACAGTTCTGCAGCTTCCAGAACGGTCAGTGCAGAGAGGTCTTCAACGATCTTTACGAGATCAGCCATGTTATCAGTTCCTTTTGTTCGGTTCGAACCGGTGTTTTATAAACAGCAAAAAACCGCCTTATGCGGCTTCGTCCTTCTTGGCGTAAGCCGAGAACACGCGAGCAAGCTGGCTTGCCGGTGCTGCAACAACGCCTGCGATGCGGGTAGCCGGAGTCTGGATCATGCCCAGCAGCTTTGCACGCAGTTCGTCCAACGACGGCAGGGTCGCAAGCGACTTGACTGCATCGGCGTTGAGCGTGGTTGTTCCCATGGCGCCGCCCAAAACAACGATCTTATCGTTGGTCTTGGCGAAATCCACGACGACTTTCGGAGCAGTGATCGGGTCATTGCTGTATGCAATGAGCGTCTGACCTGTGAAGAGACCAGAGATCCCTTCTGCTTCCGTACCCTGAAGGGCGATCTTGGCCAGGCGGTTCTTCGCGACTTTGACGGTACCGCCAGCTGCGCGCATCTTTGAACGGAAGTCGTTCATCTGCGCGACTGTAGCACCAGCATAGTGGGCCACGACAACCGAGCCCGAAGCCTTGAAGACTTCGTTCAGTTCCGTGACGAATTCGCGTTTTTCCGCTCTTTCCACTGCCTATCTCCAGTTGGCAGGTCCGTTTGACGGGGCCTGCCGGGTTGCCTTTTGCCTCCTGAGATCAGAAGCGATCCCAAGCGACGCTTCAGGATCCTGTCCCCTCGCGCTCCGCGCCACTCAAGGCTAGGAGGACAAGGCATCCAAGGCTCGAACCAAATCGATCGAAGCTAAGCTTCATGCAATTCGGGTCTTACCCGTCTCATGCAGGCTTAAGTGATTAAGGGATAACCACCTGCAATCTCGGACAGGATTCCGGATTTCTCCGGAATATCCCGGCCCCTTGCGAGGCCGGAATGCATGCTGCCGGGCCTAGGCCCGGCAAATTCGTTAGGCGGCCGGAGCGGTGACCGAGCCGAGCTCGATCTTGACGCCCGGACCCATGGTCGAAGAGATCGCTACGCGCTTGACGTAGTTGCCCTTGGCGCCAGCCGGCTTTGCCTTGATGACGGCGTCAGCGAAGGCGCGGATGTTTTCTTCCAGAGCCTTGGCTTCGAACGAGGCCTTGCCGATACCGGCGTGGACGATACCAGCCTTTTCGACGCGGAACTCGACGGCGCCGCCCTTGGAAGCCTTGACGGCACCCGTGACGTCCATCGTAACCGTCCCGACCTTCGGGTTCGGCATCATGCCGCGCGGGCCGAGAACCTTACCGAGACGGCCGACGAGCGGCATCATGTCGGGGGTCGCGATAACGCGGTCGAAGTCGATCTTGCCGCCCTGGACGATATCGACCAGATCTTCGGCGCCGACGATGTCTGCGCCTGCAGCCTTGGCTTCATCAGCCTTGGCACCGCGGGCGAAAACAGCAACGCGAACGTCGCGGCCGGTGCCGTTCGGCAGGTTGACGACGCCGCGGACCATCTGGTCTGCGTGACGCGGGTCAACACCGAGGTTCATCGAGATTTCGATGGTCTCGTCGAACTTGGCGACAGCACGCTCCTTGACCATGCCGATGGCGAGGCCGAGTGTGTAGAGCTTCGTGGGATCAACACCTTCGTTGATCTTCTTGGTGCGCTTGCCTGACATGGTCTTAACCTACCACTTCCAGGCCCATGGCGCGGGCAGAGCCCTCAATCATCGCCATTGCACCTTCGATATCCGCTGCGTTGAGATCCTTCATCTTGGCTTCGGCGATCGACTTGATCTGAGCCTTGGTGAGCTTGCCGGCGTTGGCGCCCTTGCCAGGCGTCTTCGAACCGGACGTGATCTTCGCTTCCTTCTTCAGGAAGTAGCTGACCGGCGGCTGCTTCATGACGAAGGTAAAGGACTTGTCCTGGTAATAGGTGATGACGACCGGGATCGGCATACCCTTTTCCATTTCCTGCGTAGCCGCATTGAACGACTTGCAGAATTCCATGATGTTAATGCCACGCTGACCAAGCGCCGGGCCGATTGGCGGGGACGGGTTAGCCGATCCTGCCTTGACCTGAAGCTTGAGCTGGCCTGCAACTTTCTTAGCCATAACTCTCTGCCTTTCATTGATAGCCGGTTGCCCGGCCCTTGATGCCGGATCGCTCCGGCGGCTGCGGTTGCGTGGTGCGGAATATCGAGGTCCGGCTAAGGCCCCTCACCTTCCACGCGATTTGCGGTTTTCACCGCACACGAGCGAGCCTTGGCGACTCACCCGCAACTCAGACCTTCTCGACCTGAGCGTATTCCAGCTCGACCGGCGTAGCGCGGCCGAAAATCGAAACTTCCACCTTCAGGCGCGAACGCTCTTCATCGACATCCTGAACCGTGCCGTTGAACGACGCGAACGGACCATCGGAAACGCGAACCTGCTCGCCGATCTC
Source organism: Hyphomicrobiales bacterium (assembly GCA_900465675.1). Lineage (GTDB taxonomy): Bacteria > Pseudomonadota > Alphaproteobacteria > Rhizobiales > Rhizobiaceae > Rhizobium. The sequence goes on from UBJR01000001.1 coordinate 16,877, forward strand.
GAAGCTGACCGAAGCCTTCGGACGCTCGACACCTTCCTGCACCTGACCGAGAATACGGTCGGCCTCGGAATCCGGGATCGGAACGGGCTTGTTGTCGGAGCCCAGGAAGCCCGTGACCTTCGGCGTGTTCTTGATCAGGTGGTAGGCTTCATCCGTCAGGTTCGCACGAACCATGACGTAGCCCGGGAAGAACTTGCGCTCGCTGTCGACCTTGCGGCCACGGCGCACTTCAACCACCTTTTCGGTCGGCACGAGGATCTTCTCGAACAGGTGCTCAAGCCCCTTCTGGCGAGCCTTGTTCTCGATGTCCTCAGCGACCTTCTTTTCAAAATTCGAATACGCGTGGACGATGTACCAACGTGCCGCCATCTTCTATCTCCACCCGATCAGTTGCTGATGTTGAGCACGAAGCTCAGGAGCCAGCTGATGAGCTGGTCGGCAGCAAAGAAAAACAGCGCGGCGAAAACCACCATTACGAGAACCATGATCGTCGAGATCATCGTCTCGCGGCGCGACGGCCAGGTGACCTTGGCCGTTTCCGACCGCACCTGCTGAAGAAACGTAAATGGATTGGATTTGGATGCCATCACTGCCCACGCAATTACGGCGCGTAAAGCTGAAACTATCAGCCCCACGCACCGCGTGTCTGTTGAACCCTACATAAACACCGATTCCCGATTGCACAAGAGGGGAACCGAAGTTTAACGAAATTAGCGGATGCACGGCGTTTCAGCCTCAAAGGCTGCGCCGGGTGTTCGCCAAGCGCGGAAATCCCGCATCTGGCCGCCCTGTTACCATAAGCCATCCGTGCATTGCAATGCGCGACCAGCATCTTTTATGGACAGCAGCAAAGCCTAGCGAGTTCGACTCTCGTAGAGAGACGCTTCAATGATACCAAAGTGAAATTCCGCAACGAGTGTTCCTCTCGATGCGACCACGCGGCGGACGGAGCCATCTGGATCGTAGATACCGATACCGCGGGTGACGAGCCAGATCCGGCCGGGATTGCCGAGCTTGCGCTCAAGACCATCGATGTCCGCAAGCTCGATCGCCGGCGCTCCGAGGTTTGCAACATATCGGCGCCCGCCGGCCGGGGAAAGATACGGAAACGGTCCGGGAACGTAGGTGACAGGCGGAAAATCCGGCACTCCGGCATAGTATTCAAAACCGACACTGAGCTCGTTCGGAACCACGATAACGGCATCGCCAGGTTTCGCCTGCGCCATGATCTCCCGGCTCAATGCTCGAAAGTTGTCCATCGGCTCCTCCGCATATCCTGCGATCACAACCTGGAGGCTCGATGCCAGCAGAATGGCGCAAATCACCGCCCGCACCGGAACGCTCGTCGTGACGGCGACAACACAGCATGCGACGAACACCATCAATGGCGGCGCCATCCAGCTGAACAACCGGTCAATGTAGATTGGCTTCACGGTGAAACTGACGGCCAGAACGAGGCAGAGCGGCAACATCAACGTGATCGAGAGCAACGCCGTTAGCGGCCGGTCACGACGCCATAAGGCCCATGCGCCGCCGATTGCCAAGGGACATACGATAAACGCGGGCGGAAGGCCGCCACCGGCCAATATCCAGGCAGTGACCAAATCATGCGGTGATGAGCTTATCCAAAACTGCATTGCACTGAAGCTTTGGCTCTGATGAATAAACCAGGGCAGGAACGGCGCCCAGACTGCAAGGGCGCCAATGCCAGCAACAATAGCGACAGCCAGCGCCCGCAGCCGCAACGCCGGTTCCAGCAGTAAGATCGATATAAATAAAGCGCACCATACGCCGAACAGAACAAAGACAGCGGTGTTGTGGCACCACAGGACCAAGCCACCCGACAACGAAAGTATAACCGCAAGAGCTGTCGTTGGCGTTTTGCGGAAGACGTCTTGGCTGCGGGCCGCCGTTAGAATGCCGGCCGCAGCAAGCAAAGTCGCCGTGACCGCAAGCGTTTCAAGCGCATAGGGTCGGGCCTCCTGGGCATATTTTATACTTCCTGCGTTGGCTGCAAGGAAAAGACCAGCAAGCAGCGACACCACCTCGCCATCTCGTCCAACCCGCAACAGCCGGCCGGAAATGGAGAGCAGGAGAACGGTCAACACGCTTACAAGGACCGAGAGGCTGCGGAGCGCATCCTCACTGGCGCCAAACATACCGCGCCAGCCTTTCAAGAGCGTATAGTAGAGAGGCGGGTGCGTTTCGTATTGCGGCACCTTTGTCCAGAGCTCCTGGAGCGGACGGGCCGAGAACCAGGCACTGTAGGCCTCGTCCAACCAGAGGGAACGGGTCGCCAATGAGGGGATCCTCAAACCGACGGCAATCAACAGGATAGCGAACGCGCTGGCCCAAAACAGCGTCGTATTGAGCGTCTTGCGGGGCACGTAGGAGCTGACGCCAGGCAGCAGCGAGACTTCGTTGCGTGATCGATCAGCGGGAGCGCTCATGCCCTGCTCCCGTAGCGGCCCCTCACGACGTAAATGGGCCGCTGCTTCGCCTCGAAATAAATATGGACGACAAGCTCATCGATCACACGTGTGAAGAACCGCGGCAAAACCTCTTGCTCGTTGAAGCAGGGAAAGACCAGCGACAGCAATGGTAAGGACTGGTCCTTGCCTGCAATAGGATCGGTGACGCCGACCGGTTTCAGCGCATCGACCAATACCGATCGTGACGCCCTGCCAGCCTTCGGCGATCGCGTTTTTGTCTTTTCTGGATTCACGTCCATCTCCGGCGCCATTCCGATCGCCGGTGCTCGCAGGGATTCGTCAAGCAAACGGCCGGAAAACATCCAGCCGAGAATATTCAAGTAAATGATAAGGAAGTCTGAAAATGGCAGGGGCAGAGGGGCTCGAACCCACGGCCTGCGGTTTTGGAGACCGCCGCTCTACCAACTGAGCTATACCCCTTTACGCTTTGCATTCAGCTTGTTGACCTCAAGGCCTCGAAGCACCGTTTAAAGCATGGCGCACCCTTTAAGACGGCTGCGCTGGATTGGCAAGTGCGTTTTTCCATTTTTTCCAACACCGCGCCGCCGTTCCGCTTCGGCTTTACGCCTTCACGTATTTCCGCCAGTCGTGCTCTTCCCTGAAGCCCAGCACTTCCCGGATCTTGCGGTTGGAAAGCAGGCCCTCGTATTCGCCGATCTCGCGGGTGAACGGAACATTGGGGAAAAAGCGTTGCGCCAGTTCCCGCGACGGCGTGTTGGCGGACACCGTATCGTTGGCGGCGTTGAACACCTGATAGCCCAGCCCGTCCTTCTCGATGCAGAGATGGCAGATCTGCCCGAGGTCGCGGGCATCGATATAGCTCCAGGCGATGCGCTTGCGTATTTCCGGATTGGCGAAGAATTCCGGGAACTTCTGATATTCGTGCGGCTCGATGACATTGCCGATGCGCAGCGCATAGATATCGGCGCCCGAGCGCTCGGCAAAGGCGCGCGCCGTCTTCTCGTTGATCACTTTGGAGAGGCCGTAGGAATCCATCGGGTTGACGTCGTAGTCTTCGTCCAGCGGGAACTGGTGGAAGTCGCGATGCCCCTCGGCAAAACAGACGCCGTAGGTCGTCTCGCTGGAGGCGACGACGATCTTGCGGATGCCGAGCTTCACTGCCGCCTCGATGACATTGTAGGTGCCCATCGTATTGATGCGGAAGGTCTCGTTGTCGGGCTTGATCAGGATGCGCGGGACGGCGGCGAAATGGATGACAGCATCGAAAGGCTGAACGCCCTTCCCTGCTTCCAGATCGGGAAAATCGCGGTGCATCGACAGCGCGTTGAAGACCTGGCCGCTATCGGTGATGTCGGCGATCAGATTGGTGACACCGGGACTGTCGAGTGGCACCAGATCGATATTGTGGACCTCATAGCCCTTGGCGACCAGCCACGGCACCGTATGCCGCCCTGCCTTGCCCGAACCGCCGGTGAAAAGAATGCGCTTCTTCATGAAATATCCTCCGCGTGATGAAAATCGGAGGGATAGATAAAGGCTTTGCAGCCAAGCGCAAGAGCCGCCCGAAAGGCCGGCGTCACCATCGCGTGACAATGAAAAAGGCCCGCTGTTGCCAGCGGGGCCTTTCCAGACTTTCGGTAATCCTGGGATTACTCGATGATCGAGGCGACGATGCCGGCGCCGACGGTACGGCCGCCTTCGCGGATCGCGAAGCGCAGCTTTTCTTC
>UBJR01000025.1 GCA_900465675.1 Hyphomicrobiales bacterium
GCAACGACAAGCCAGGCAACCGCGGCGGTTCCGGCCCCTCACCGGTCTGACGCAGCCTGACCGGAAGACGCTAACCGGCTATTCCATGGGCTTGCACCGGCGCTACGGTGCAGGCCCATTGCACTTCAGGCAAAGCTTAGAACGACACGCGGACAACCCGGCGCATCGATTGCGAAAAACAAAGCTTGAAGTGTGTGGTGGCTGCGCTGGGGTTCGAACCCAGGACCCTTTGATTAAAAGTCAAATGCTCTACCAGCTGAGCTACGCAACCTAACCCCAAGAACAGCATTTTTGCTGCCCCTGCCGGAAGTGCGCGGAACATAGGCAGGCGACCCATTGCGGTCAACCGAAAAATCATGACTTTCACAAGCGTTAGGTACATTTCTTGCGGGAGCGCAAAAAGGTGATTGGCAATCGGTAGGTCGCAACGCTAGACAACGGCCTGGATTGCAGCCGGAGAGAATGCGTGTCGATTGCCGATATTTCCTTGTGGAGCGCGTTGATCGCCGGCGCCCTCTCATTCCTGTCTCCCTGTGTCCTGCCGCTCGTTCCGCCCTATCTCTGCTATATGGCAGGCATTTCCGTCGATCAGTTCCGTGGCGGCGCGGCGGTGACCGTCGCGCCCGATGTACGCCGCAGCGTGTTCTTTTCGGCGCTGTTCTTTACACTTGGATTTGCCACCGTTTTCGTGGCGCTGGGTGCCGGCGCCTCCAGTATTGGCATGGCTCTTCGCCAGCACCTTGATCTGCTGTCGAAGATCGGCGGGCTGATCATCGTTATCATGGGGCTGAATTTTCTCGGCCTCTTCCGAATCGGCCTGCTGGCACGTGAGGCGCGGTTCCAGAGCGGCGGCAAGCCGGCGACGCTGACCGGTGCCTATGTCATGGGCCTTGCCTTCGCCTTCGGCTGGACGCCGTGTATCGGTCCGGTACTGGGTGCGATCCTTGGTGTTGCCGCTTCGCGCGAAACGGTCGGTTCCGGGGCTGGCCTGCTGGCGATCTATTCGCTCGGGCTTGCCATTCCGTTCTGGATTGCAGCAGGCTTTTCCGGCGCGTTCATGCGCTTCCTGGCGCGTTTCCGCCGTCACCTCGGCACGGTCGAGAAGGTTCTCGGCGCATTTCTGGTATTGACGGGGCTGGCCTTCATGTTCGGATTCATCAGTCAAGCCGCAATCTGGTTCCAGCAGACCTTTCCAATCCTGATGCAGATCGGCTAAGCCGAAGCACAAGCTTCGCACTGCAACATCATTGGACGTGCGTGGGCGCGCCAGATATGTCACTGGACCCGAGTTGCGAAGCAAACTGCTCCCTAAAAAAGGTCGCACTTCAAGGACTGCAGAAATAGCGCGCCTCCCCGCCAGCCTTTCTCCTCAAGGCGGCGTCAATGGAACCGGGTCCGACAGAGGCCGTGCTGCACTCTGAACAAGTCCTCGCCCTCGAGTTTGCCGTCGGCCGAAGGCTAACAGTTGCCGCAGGCGACATCGCGCAGGCGCTGGTCGCGGCACGTTTGAGCGGCTTTTGATTTGCGTTCAACGCACTATCCGAGACAGAGGTAAGCTGTCGGGTAAACGGCGGGCGTCTAATCAACACCTACCGGATGCTTTCCGGTCAGGAGGAGCAAATAGGTTTCTATGGTTTCTTCAGGGTAGCCTCGCGCCTGTAGGATTTCTCTAACCCCGAACGGATCGACGCGGATCATTCCGTGCTCTACTTCCCAGCTTATCTCATCTTCCGCAGGGAACGTGTTAGCGCTCGGCAAACAAATATCTTCTGTTAAGTTCATCGCCGATCTCCAGTTCGCCGTTGCACGATTTGAACTGCTCCAGAAGTTTGAAGGTGAGTTCTCTCGGCCGCAACGACAATCTGTTAAACTCTCGCCGCGCTGCGGTGGCCCTGGAAGTTCCAGCTGCTGGCACGAACGCGAACAAATCATGCCCGCGCTGGTCACTGGCATGAAGACATCTCGGAAACCAAGTCAACAGATCAACTCCGTGAAAATTTTCGCTCGGATTTGTCCACAATCGTCTCGTAAGCGAGGCTCCCGCGCGGGGAATGTCCATAATCGTCCCGTAACTTTTCCAAATGTCCACAATCGTCTCATAAGACGTTGAGCACCGCGTTTCCGACTCCCAAGATTTCACAGCAATGGTCCGATCACCGAGGGTAGTTGGTCACCAGCGGTGAGCGCGTTATTGTCGCGGCATACCAGAGCGCACGGTTGGCATGCGGTGATCGACCGGGCAGGAAGTCGGCAGCATTTGGTAGTGGAGGTTGCGGCGCGCAAGAGCTCTGGCTTCAAGGTGGCTGGCCGCACCCCAGGCTCGTTTTTTTCGATGGCGAAATCTGCAAAAGTCGCTGCAGGTTGGTAGGTCGAGTCGAAGATCAATTATGCGGCAGCCAAAACAAAAAGAGACCTGTTTCCTCATTCGCTGCGGACATCAGGTCGTCTCGTAGGCTATCAACATTGAGTAGTCGAATCCGAAAACTGTCCAAAACAGCAGCATAGCGAAGGGGTTTGTCGTCGCTATGTCCAAATCTCAACGTAAGGATTCCGGCAATCGTGTCCGGCGCACGTCGATCCAGATCGGTGGCGCTATTGAACTCCACGCGCTACGCGCGTTTCTCTCAGATTCGTAAGCGGACAGGGCGTCCAAACTGATGAACCTGTTTTATGTTGCACCGCCGGCAACCATGGTGATTGCGACACACGGGAGAAAGTTCAATGACGTCCATTTATGACGGGATTTCCAGAGATAATCCAAATGTCGACCTTACGATTTATGCCTCGCGTTGGGTGGGCGACAACGGCGATCCTGTCGATGAGGTACCTGATCGCTTTCAGGCGAGGTATATGTACATTGATGAGCACTGGGGCACCGAGACGATCTGCTCTGAGACCATTGCCGAAGGCGGTGTATTAAACTTCTCATACAAGTGTTTCGACAACCTCGGCTTCTCGGAAGAAGAACGCCGGGCTCTGATCGCGCATCAACACGAAAATTTCGAGCCAGTTCAGAGCGAAGAAGAACTGGCCGAGATTCTTTCGCACTCCGCGACTTTGAAACCCTGATCCATTAGGCAACTTCCCGTTTCTGACGATGTGCTTGTATGGCGCCGACCACTTTCAGATAGTCTGCTGGATCGAACAATCCTACACGGCGGGCCTGAGCCCGAGCCGTCTCCAGGTCGGCCTCAAGCCAAGGATGAACGATCGACTTGAGCGTATCGAATATTATCTCGCCTGGTTCCTCATTACGGTCGTCGGTCAAGGGCAGCAACAAGCTATAGGCCACAGGGCCATCGAGAACCAAAGCCAGTGTTCGCGCATTTAGGTCCAAGAAGGAACGAACGGCCGCCGCTTCATGGATATCACGGCTTAATATGGCTCGCCTCCACGACGCCACAATATCCGAACGGTGCTCCGGCAACTTTCGCAGCCCTAAGATCATATTTGGGGAGACTGGATACTCGTGGATGATCCGCAGGCACGTCTGCTTGAGGATATTTTGCAGAGCCGTCGGGTGCGATTTCAGCAGCCTGCCAAAGAGCTTCGATGGCGAATATCGGTGGTCCTTCGTCCCTTTCATCTTGCTGCAGAGTGAAGCGAGCTTTCGATCGAACTGCTTCTGCTTCGCGTCGGGAAGGAGATCGACACATTGAGGCGCGTAAGTCAGAATTTCCCATATCGTGCGATTGTAGGGGTCCTCGATACCGTCATCTATTTGCAGCTTAGGTTCGAACAAATGCCGGAGGACGACGGAGGTGATTGCCGAGTTTTCGAGTTGCACGCAGCAACGAAGGAACGCGCTGGCATTGCGGGAGGATACGCGATCCTTTGATACAAGCACTTCCAGCACGTTGCGAATGAGATTGTGGAAGGCATGAGGTGTCACCGTAGCGATGACGTCGCGGACAACTGATAGCTGAAACGAGGGGTTTGCCGAGCCAAAAAAACCTGGAGTGTGAAGCTTTCCTGTAATTTCGTGCACGATGGTATGCGCGTTGAAGCTCCGCTCCGAAAGGAAAAGGCTAACACCATCTTCAATAAAAGAGCCGGCCTTCGTCGCCGTGATAGTCCTATCGGTTGGATGAGCGAAATCGTTTCTCCAATCCCGCAGCTCATCGAGGAATTGAAGCTGCTCATCCGAGATAAGCTTGGCTGCCTTTAGGTCCTGCTTGAATTGCTGCTCGAAAGGGTTCTTCTCGTTTTTCTGAAACCCGGCGTCGTCAGCGATCTTCCGGAATTTATTGTTCACTCCGGCGAGGTGTTGAATCTTTTGGAAAAGGTCCGCGAAGACAGCGTTCCAAACGGCAATGGGGACCAGTCGATACACCCCTGCCCTGTAGCAGGTTAGCGCGTCCTCATGGTGAGGGCGTGCGGGACCGTCAGGCACCATTGTTCGCAGTTTTTCGATTTTGAAACGGGACAGCATGGAGTGCCCCCCATTTCGC
>UBJR01000008.1 GCA_900465675.1 Hyphomicrobiales bacterium
AGTTTTTCAACAGTATCGGCATCCAGCGGCCACTGTTCCTCGACGATTCCAGGCGGCAGGCCGAAACACCAGCCACCGCCGCGCGGCCCTTCCTCCGAAACCGATTGCGGGAGGACTTCGATATTGTAGGCCTTCACCCGTCTCTCCCAACGTCATCCTCGGGCTTGTCCCGAGGATCTGCAGTTTCACGATCCGGTTCGCTCGGTAGATCATCGGGACAGGCCCGAGGATGACGGCTCGATACCTGGCTATCCGGCAATCTTCGAGAAATCGGCCACGGTGCCGGTCGCCTCGCGGATCAGGCGCAGCAGCGCCAGACGGTTGGCGCGGACCGCCGCGTCCTCGTCGTTGACCAGCACGTCCTCGAAGAACCGGTCGACAGGGGCGCGCAGCTTCGACAGCGCGGCCATCGCCGAGCGGAAGTCCTCGTTGACGATCGCAGCCGAAGCCTCGGCGGAGGCATGGGCGACGGCCGCATGGAGTTCCTTCTCGGCATCGAGCTTCAAGAGCGCTTCCGAGACACCGTCGGCAACGACGGTGCCCTTCTTCTCTTCGGCGGCGAGCAGCTGGGTAGCGCGTTTGGTGCCGGCCAAGAGGTTCTTGCCGTCCTCGGAGGTGATGAAGGCGGTCAGCGCCTCGACGCGGCGGGCAACCATCAACATGTCGTCCGTCTCCGGCGTCAGCACGGCATCGATCAGGTCATAACGCGCGCCCTGATCGCGCAGATAGACCTTGAGGCGATCGTGGAAGAACGACAGCAGGTCGAGCTGACGCGACAGGTCCACGCCTTGCTCAGCCCTCGGTACGCCGGCCTTGTCGGCGATGTCGTCATCGATCCGGCCCATATGGCTGACGATGCGCGGCAGCAGCGTCAGGCGGACGTTCCGCTCCAGAATGATGCGGATGACGCCGAGTGCGGCGCGGCGCAGCGCGAACGGGTCCTTGGAGCCGGTCGGCTTCTCATCGACCGCCCAGAAGCCGATCAGCGTGTCGAGCTTGTCGGCCAGCGCCACGCTGATGGCGATCTTGTCTTCAGGCACACGGTCGGACGGGCCCTGCGGCTTGTAGTGGTCCTCGATAGCGGTCGAAACAGCGCTGTCTTCGCCCTGCAGCACCGCATATTTGCGGCCCATGACGCCCTGCAGTTCCGGGAACTCGCCGACGGCTTCGGTGCGCAGATCCGCCTTGGCGAGCACGACTGCCCGGTCGACGAGCTTGTGGTCGGCGCTGAGCGGAAAGGCGATCTTCGCAGCCATCGCCCGCATGCGCTGCACCCGCTCGCCCTGCGTCCCAAGCTTTGCCTGGAAGGTGACGTTGAGTGCATCGAGCTTCGCCATGCGCTGGTCGAGCGGCTTCTTCAGGTCGAGGCCAAACGCCTTGGCCGATGCTTCCAGCGTTTCTAGATCGGGCAGGTTGCCCTGGTCGCGCTTCCAGAAATGCAGCGCGTCGGAGAGGCGGGCGCGCACGACCTTGCCGTTGCCGTGGATAATCTCCTTGCCGCCGTCGGTCGCCTGGATGTTGGAAATCAGGATGAACTTGTTCGAAAGCGTCTGCTCACCCTGTTTGCGGGTGACGAAGCACTTTTGGTTGGTCTTGATCGTCAGGCGGATGATCTCGGAGGGGATCGACAGATAGTCTTCCTCGAAGGCGCCCATCAGCACCTGCGGCCATTCGACGAGGCCGGAAACCTCTTCCAGCAGGCTTTCGTCCTCGACCAGCTCAAGACCGCTGGCAAAGGCCAGATTGGCGGCGTCGGAGGCGATGATCTCCTTGCGGCGCTCGGCATCGAGAATGACCTTGGCCTTCTCCAGATTGGCGACGTAATCGTCGAAGCGCCGTACGGTGATCGCGGCAGGCGCATGGAAGCGGTGGCCGTAGGTGACGTTGGAAGCGACGATGCCTTCGATCTCGAACGGAATGACCGTGGTTTCTTCGTGCTCGGTGCCGAAGGTGCAGACGATCGACTGCAGCGGGCGCACCCAGCGCAGCGAGCCGGGCTTGGCCGACGCCTTGCCCCAGCGCATCGGCTTCGGCCATGGGAAGTCGCGGATGATGCCGGGCATCACGCCAGCGATGATCTCTTCAGCGTCACGGCCCGGGCGCGAAATGACGGCAACATAGAAATCGCCCTTCTTCGGGTCGCTCTGCACCTGTGCCTCGGAAATCGAAGCTAGCCCGGCGCTGCGCAAAAAACCTTCGATCGCCTTTTCGTTGGCGTCGGTGCGCGGGCCCTTCTTCTCCTCGCGCACATCGGCGGAGCGCGCCGTCAGGCCGCGGATATCGAGCGTCAGGCGGCGCGGCGTCCAGTATTCGCGCGCACCCTCATAGGAAAGACCGGCTTCGACAAGCGCATCGGTAACGAGATTCTTCAGGTCGCCGGCAGCCTTGCGCTGCAGACGGGCCGGAATTTCCTCGGAGCGGAGTTCTAGAAGCAGATCAGGCATGTCACTTTTCCTTGCGTCACCGGGTCCGGGACGGTCCAAAACGGTCGCCTCTGCTACCAAAGAATGCCGCATCTGCACAACCGCAAAAACGCCGCGTGGTGGGGAGGGTGGGGCATTTCGTTTCCGTAGAGTGCTTGGCCCCCTCATCCGGCTGCCGCCACCTTCTCCCCGCTGGGGAGAAGGGATATGCCGCACCACCTCTTCCCCTTCTCCCCAGCGGGGAGAAGGTGGCCCGAAGGGTCGGATGAGGGGGCTCCGGACGATAGCGTTTGCGAATTGACAAGACTCCGCTGTGGAAACCGCCCTCGGGCATTGCCTTGCCGTTTTTCGCCGCTATGGTCCGCCAACTTTTGTCAACGATCAGGGAATCCCATGGCCGCAGACCTTCGCTCGCTCTCCGCCGTCATCGCCTCGGAAATCAACGCCCGGCCGGATCAGGCCAAGGCGGCGATCGAGTTGCTGGACGAGGGCGCGACGGTTCCCTTCATCGCCCGCTACCGCAAAGAAGTGACCGGCGGCCTCGACGATACGCAGCTCAGAAACCTCGCCGAGCGGCTGGTTTACCTGCGCGAACTCGAGGCGCGGCGCGACACCATCGTCGAGTCGATCAATTCTCAGGGCAAGATGACCGACGAGCTGATGGGCAAGCTTTCCGGTGCCGCCACCAAGGCCGAGCTTGAAGACCTCTATCTTCCCTACAAGCCGAAGCGCCGCACCCGCGCCGAGATCGCCCGCGAACGCGGCCTCGGGCCGCTGGCTGAAGCTATCCTCGCCGATCGGAACAAAGAACCGGCAACGCTGGCCGAAGGTTACATCACCGCCGATGTCCCCGATGTGAAGACGGCGCTCGAAGGCGCCCGCGACATCGTCGCCGAAGGCATTGCCGAAAATGCCGATCTGCTCGGCAAGCTGCGTGCCCATATGCGTAGCGCAGCCCTGCTGAAGGCCAAGGTCGTCGATGGCAAGCAGGCCGCCGGCGAGAAATTCTCCGACTATTTCGACCATTCCGAACGCTGGGCGACCGCCCCCGGCCACCGCGCGCTCGCCATGCTGCGCGGCTGGAACGAGGAAGTTCTCACGCTGACGATCGAGGCCGATGCCGAGACGGCATCGCCGAACAAGCCGGTCGAGCGAATGATCGCCGCCGCCTACGAGATCGGCAACTCCCGCCCCGGCGATCGCTGGCTGCTCGATGTCGCCACCTGGACCTGGCGCGTCAAACTCTCCATGTCGCTGTCGCTCGACCTGATGCGTGAGCTGCGCGAGCGTGCCGAGGAAGAGGCGATCCATGTCTTCGCCCGCAATCTGAAGGACCTGCTGCTCGCAGCCCCCGCCGGATCCCGCGCCACGATGGGCCTCGACCCGGGCATCCGCACCGGCGTCAAGGTCGCCGTCGTCGATGGCACCGGCAAGGTGGTCGCCACCTCCACCGTCTATCCGTTCCAGCCGAGAAACGATGTGCGCGGTGCCCAGGTTGAGCTTGCCTCGCTGATCCGCAAGCACAATGTCGAGCTGATCTCGATCGGTAACGGCACCGGCAGCCGCGAGACCGAAAAGCTGGTGGCCGACATGCTGGCCGAGCTTCCGGGCACGAAGCCCACCAAGGTCATCGTCTCCGAAGCCGGCGCCTCGGTCTATTCGGCCTCGGCGACCGCCGCCGCCGAATTTCCGGATCTCGACGTCTCCTTGCGTGGCGCCGTCTCCATCGCCCGCCGCCTGCAAGATCCGCTTGCCGAACTCGTCAAGATCGAGCCGAAGTCGATCGGCGTCGGCCAATACCAGCACGATGTCGACCAGGGCAAACTGTCCCGCTCGCTCGATGCCGTCGTCGAAGATGCCGTCAATGCCGTCGGCGTCGATCTGAACACCGCGTCTGCGCCGCTGCTGTCGCGCGTCTCCGGTCTCAGCCGCTCGATCGCCGATTCCATCGTCGTCCACCGCGATCAGAACGGCCCCTTCGAAAGCCGCAAAGACCTGCTGAAGGTCGCCCGTCTCGGCAACCGCACCTTCGAACAGGCTGCCGGCTTCCTGCGCATTCCTGACGGAAAGGAGCCGCTGGATGCCTCGTCGGTGCACCCGGAAGCCTATGGCGTCGCCAAGAAGATCGTCGCCGCCTGCGGCCGCGACCTGCGCTCGCTGATGGGCGACAGCGTCATGTTGAAGGGGCTCGATCCGCGCAAGTTTATCGACGAACAGTTCGGCCTGCCGACCGTCAAGGACATCATCTCGGAGCTGGAAAAGCCCGGCCGCGACCCGCGCCCGAGCTTCAAGACCGCGACCTTCGCCGAAGGCGTCAACGAGATCTCCGACCTGAAGCCCGGCATGGTTCTCGAGGGCACGGTCACCAATGTCGCTGCCTTCGGCGCCTTCGTCGATATCGGCGTGCATCAGGATGGCCTTGTCCACGTTTCGCAGCTCGCCGACCGCTTCGTGAAGGATCCGCACGAGGTCGTCAAAGCCGGCGATGTCGTGAAGGTCCGCGTCGTTGAGGTCGATGCCAAGCGCAAACGCATCGCTCTTTCGATGCGCAAGGACGATGGCACAGCACCCCCGCCGCGAGGCGAGCAGCGCACGAACAACGCGCCCCGGTCGCAGAATTCTTCGCGCTCCACGCCGCCAAAACAGGAAAGCCAGGGCGCTTTTGGCGCCGCGCTGGCCGAAGCAATGAAGCGAAAATAAGCACTTAGGGCTGATAATTGCAAAAATGTCACAGTTTGGCAGCGTTGTTGCCAAACTGCTAAACTGTGCGCTTGTCAGACGAAAGAGAGGCATTAAGTTGATGTGACCGTCCTGTCACATTGCGAGGCCTCATCATGGCGTCGGGATTCCTGTCGATTGTCCAGAAAATCATCCGCAAGGGTAACTTGAAGCTTACACTCGCCAACGGCGAGACACATACGGTCGGTGATGGCAGCGGCGATCTGGTCGCCGTTCGCATCGCCGATGAAGAGGCGGAAAAGCTGATCCGCCGCGACCCCACTCTCAAGCTTGGCGAAATGTATATGGATGGCCGGTTCATTCTTGAACACGGCAACATCTACGACTTCCTAGCGATGGTGAAGCAGAACACCACCAACGAGATCTTCGATATCCCGATGGCGGCGCTCCTCATCGGCCGCATTGCGCTGCAGCAGTTGAAGAGCCGCCTGCCGGTCAATCACAACAAGCGCAACGTCGCCCATCATTACGATCTCTCTGAGCGGCTGTTCGAGCTGTTCCTCGATGAGGACTGGCAATATTCCTGCGCCTATTTCGATCCGCCGGGCATCAGCCTGGAGGAAGCGCAGGTCGCCAAGAAGCGCCATATCGCCGCCAAGATGCTGCTGCAGCCGAACCAGCGCGTGCTGGAAATCGGCTCCGGCTGGGGCGGGATGGGGCTCTATATCGCCGAGGCGACGCCGGGTCTCGATCATACCGGCATCACGCTTAGCGAAGAGCAGCTGAAGATCTCGCGCGACCGCGCCGAAAAGCGCGGCCTTGCCGATCGCGTCCGCTTCGAGTTGCAGGACTACCGGACGATGCGGGCGCAACCCTTCGACCGCATCGTCTCCGTCGGCATGTTCGAGCATGTCGGCATCGGCAATTTCGCCAATTATTTCCGTAAAGTGCACGAACTTCTGGCCGATGACGGCGTCATGGTCCTACATTCGATCGCCAGGCCGAAGCCGAGTTTCGCCACCAACGCCTTCATCGAGAAATATATCTTCCCGCAGGGCTATATTCCCTCGATCGGCGAGACCATTCCGGCGATCGAGAAGGCCGGGCTGCTGGTCCGCGACGTCGAGGTCCTGCCGCTGCATTACGCCTATACGCTGCGCCACTGGCGCGACCGCTTCGTTGCCCGCAAGGCGGAGGCGGTGGCGCTCTATGACGAACGCTTCTTCCGCATGTGGGAGTTCTATCTCGCCGGTTCCGAGATCGGCTTCCGCTGGGACGAGCTGT
This sequence comes from Hyphomicrobiales bacterium, assembly GCA_900465675.1. Lineage (GTDB taxonomy): Bacteria > Pseudomonadota > Alphaproteobacteria > Rhizobiales > Rhizobiaceae > Rhizobium. The sequence goes on from UBJR01000008.1 coordinate 6,387, forward strand.
TCATCATGCAGATCCAGATCACCAAGAACCAGTATTCGACACCCGATAACCGCAATTACATTCCGGCGGCGGAAACCAAGCTGAAGGAATTCGAGGCGGTGCGTCCGCCTTTGGAAAAGATTAGCTTCTGACAATCGAGCGCGGCCATCGAGCCGCGCTTTTCGCTTCAAGGATCATTGTTGTCATGGCCAGCGCCCATCCCGAAATCACCCTCGTCCGTCACGGCGAAACCGAATGGAGCCTGTCCGGCCAGCATACCGGCCGCAGCGACATACCGTTGACCGCAAAGGGAGAGGAGGCCGCCTGCGGCCTCGCCGCCCGTCTCCAGGGCGTTCAGGCATCCGCCGTCTGGACAAGCCCGTCGCAACGCGCCCGCAACACCTGCAGCCTCGCAGGCTTCGGCGCCAACGCCGTCGTCAAGGACGACCTCGCCGAATGGGACTACGGCGCCTATGAAGGCATCACCACCAAGGAAATCCTGAAAACCCGCCCAGGCTGGCAGCTCTTCCGCGACGGCTGCCCTGACGGCGAAACCGCCGCCGATACCGGCGCCCGCGCCGACCGCATCATCGCCGGACTGCGCGCGCTGAACGCCCCCGTCCTGATCTTCTCCAGCTCCCATTTCCTCCGCGTGCTGGCCGCCCGCTGGCTCGACCTGCCGCCGGAAGACGGATCGAAATTCGTGCTGGATACGGCGAGCATCAGCGTGCTGGGTTATGAGCACGACCTGACCGAGCCGGTGATCCGGCGGTGGAATGGGCGGTAGGCCTGGCCTCTTTTTTGACTGATCTCCACGACTCAGTTTGATTGGTTGTATTGGCTGCAGGGGAGGGCAGAATGCTGAGCGAGACTTTTAGTGTTATCCGCAAGAACTGGACGATGTATGCGGTTGTGGTGGGTTGTCTTGTCGGACTTGGCGTATTGGACGACTTCTCCGGAAGGCGAAGCTCGGGCGGCGCGACTTTCTTTGTCTGGTCGTATGTCGCTATGTGCGTTCAGGGCGCGATCATTTATTCAACTACGTTCAATGACGTCGGAAAACGCATGGGTTTTGGAAAGACGTTGCCGTATTTCCTGAAGACCATCGCGCTGATTTTGAGTGCGGTCATCGTCTGCCTGCCCGTCTTTGTGCTATTCCCCTTAACTCCGGGCGATGATCTGCTTCCCATCAGTCTGCTCGCCTTTATGTGCATCGTTTTCGTTGCGTATGCTTTGCTTATGGCGCTCTTGGGCACATGGCCTGCGTCCGGCATCGCCGGTATTGGAACCTCGCTTGCCAGCGCCTTTCGCCGGGGCGTGTCGCAATTTCTTCCAACATTCGGCCGATTGATCGCGGCAATCTTCCTGCCGCTTCTTCTCACTCTCCTTCTTGTCATTGGTGCTTCAGAGCTTGAAAAGTCACCGTCGCTGATCTCTGGCAATAGCGCCTATGCGCTAACGCTTCTGGTGTCCGCTGTTGCCGCCTTCGCTCAGGCGGTAAGCGTGAGTTATTCTGCCATTGTTCTCGCGCACGTCTATCTTGCTGGCCAGCCGAACGCGGGACGGTCTGCCACCATGCCCGCTTGACCCACCGCTCCGACCGTCGCTAGATGCCCCCATGCAAAAGATCGACGGACTGAACGGGCGAGTCGCCGACGCGCCTTCGGACAATTGGGTTTACCGGATACTGCCACCCTGGCTGTGGCCCTATGCGCAGCTGGCGCGCTGGGACCGGCCGATCGGCTGGCAGTTGCTGATGTGGCCGTGCTTCTGGTCGGTGGCGCTTGCCGCCAATGCAGCCGCTGCCGCCGGCAGTTTTTCCGGCGGGCGCACGGTCTATCATCTGATCCTCTATTTCATCGGGGCCGTCGCCATGCGCGGCGCGGGCTGCGCTTACAATGATCTCGTCGACCACAAGATCGACATGGAGGTGGCCCGCACGCGCTCGCGTCCGCTGCCATCGGGCCGCGTCACCCGCACACAGACGAAAATCTTCATCGTTCTTCAGGCGCTTGTTGGCCTGCTGGTGCTGCTGCAATTCAACTGGTTTGCCGTCATCCTCGGCATCCTGTCGCTTGCCATCGTGGCGCTCTACCCCTTCGCCAAACGCTTCACCGACTGGCCGCAATTCTTCCTCGGCCTGGCATTCTCCTGGGGCGCACTGATGGGCTGGGCCGGAACTTTCGGCACGCTGTCGCTTGCCGCCGTCTCGCTCTATATCGCCTCCGTCGTCTGGACGATCGGTTACGACACGATCTATGCGCATCAGGACAAGGAAGACGACGAGCTGATCGGCGTCCGCTCCACCGCGCGTCTCTTTGGCGACCGCACCCGCCAGTGGCTGATCGGCCTTTACGGGGCGACGCTGGCGCTGATGCTGCTTGCCTTCTGGCTGGCAGGCGTCGGGCCTGTTGCCTATCTTGGCCTCGCGATCGCTGCGGGCATGTTTGCCTGGCAGATCGTCAAGCTCGATATCAACGATGGCGACCAGTGCCTCTATCTCTTCAAGTCGAACAACCGGGTCGGCGTGATCATCTTTGCCGGTCTATTTGTCTCGTTGCTTCTGACGCTGCCCTGATCAAAACAGAAAACCCGGCGCAAGGCCGGGTTTTCTGTTGGAGCTTTCTCGCCGTGATCAGTTGCGGGCGATGATTTCCTTGCCTTCGATCTTCATCGAAACGCCAAGCTTGCCGGTGGTGCGGCGCACCAGGAAGCGGGGGCGGCGGTTGGCGAAATAGGAGTGGCGGCGGCGCGGCTTCATGTGGCTGGTGCGCAGATCGCCGAGATGTTCTTCCAGCGGGCGGGCAACGCCATCGGCCTCGACCATCAGCATCGGAATGCGGAAGGCTTCCGACCAGCCGCGCCAGTCGGCGGCGATGTCGCCGAGGTCATGGGCGACCAGCAGGGGAACACAGAGATCGGGATCTTCGTGGTGGAGTTCCAGGGTCACGGTCACTTCGCCGTCACCATGGTCGATCGCCCGGGCTGCAACACCCTTGAAGGCGCGCTTCGGCAGGGCGATAGAGAGCGGCAGGCCGCTGGAGGGGAGAACCTTGCGCAGGATCGCGCCACGTTCGTCGATCGTTATGTTGACGTCACCGGAGGCGTCATGGATGGCATAGCTGACCTGCTGGGGAAAGCGCGACGGATCGAGGCGCAGTGTCGTACCGGCCCATGCGGGCTTCATAACGGTGTTGTTCATGTTCATTTCTACCCTTGTCTTACCTGAGAGCCGGTTTCCGGTCTTCTCCTCGGGGCTTTTTCGCCCTCTATGGCTCGACAATAGGCGCGGCCTCTTCCGGACCGCTTAAAATTTGCGGTTAAGAAAACGCTGCCTTTCCTGATGGTTATCAAAATCGAATGTGGCAGGGTTTCTGGAATGTGAACGTTGTCTCATAAGAGCATGTGCCATAACCGCACCCGCGCCGGTAAGCCTCAAGTAAGCTTTAAGTGGCAAAATCGAGACAGGATATCCCGTTATTCTTTTAGGTATTTTCCCGAAAAGGGCGCTCTCGATGATTTCATCTTCCGTTGCTTACGCGATATTGTCGAAAGATATGAAGACGAGCCTCGATCGCGTCGCATCCCAGTCGACCGTCAAGAGCAATGCCGATTACTATGCGGCGAACATCAACAAGGTCAAAGACGTAGACGATTTTCTCGGCAACTATAAGCTCTATAGCTATGCCATGGACGCCTACGGTCTCAGCGACATGACCTATGCCAAGGCCTTCATGAAGAAGGTTTTGGAGAGCGATCTGACCGACGCCAACAGCTTCGCCAACAAGCTGGCTGATTCCCGTTACAAGACATTCGCCGCCGCCTTTAATTTTCACACGGCAGCGCCACAGGCCCAGACCTCCTCTCAGGAGGACGATATGATCGGCCTCTACACGCAGTCGTATCAGGATAGCGGCAAGGACGCTGCGACCGAGTCTGCGTATTTCAAATCGGCGATGCGCGATGTGACGAGTGTCGATGATCTGGTCGGCGATCCGCGTCTCAAGGACTTCGTGTTCAAGACCTTCGGCATCGACGGTACCTATGTGTCGAACAGCTTCCTGAAGAATGTTCTGACGAGCGACGTCAGCGATCCGAACAGCTTCGTCAATACGCAGGCCAACGCCAAGTATCAGGATATGGCCAGCTATTTCAATTTCGCGGCCGACGGCACGACCGGTGCGACGCCGCAGCCGCCGCAGACTGCCACGCAGCAGACCGATCTGGTCAGCCGCGCCAATGCCAACGGCAAGGATTATTTCCAGTCGGCGATCGGCAGCATTGCCAATGTCGATCAGTTGCTGTCGGACCAGAAGCTCAACAATTTCGTCCGCGCGGTCTACAATGTCGGCAGCACCGTTTCGGATGCCGACCTGAAGACTTATCTGACCGATCCGACGGAAGCCGCGGCCAAGGGCTACACGACCCTCAACTCGGCCTTCAGCTTCAATGCCGATGGCAGTGTCAACGGCAGCGCGCAGACCGCTGCGCAGACGGTGACCGCCGCTACCCGCTTCGATCAGTCGACGGCTTACTACAAGCGGATCATGGAAACCGTGACCGGTGCCGACGATATCGTCGCCGATCCCGGCTTGTCCTCCTATGTCAAGGTCGCCTTCGGCGTGCCGATGTCGATGACCGACGAGAATGTCACGAAGCTGCTGACCGACCCTGCTTACGCGGCCTCGGTCGGCGCGCCCGATGCGCCCTCGGCTTTCAATTTCAATGCCGATGGTTCGACGGTCGGCGCAGCGCAGACGACCGATCAGAAGAACGGCATCCTCGAGAAGTACACACTGAACTCTCTGCAGAAGGTCGTGGACTACGACGACGCACCAGGCGAACCTGACGACGTCTATTACGTCACGCCAGCGGCGGCGGCCTTCAACAAGTCCTACTTCGAAAAGACGATCAAGACGATCACCAACGTCGATCAGTTGATGGCCGACGACCGCATGACGTCTTACATCAAGGCCGCCTACAGCCTTGGCAGGCATGGCTATGGTAGCGGTCTTGTCGACGGGCTTGATAATACCGGCCTGCGCCAGGTGTTGGTCAATTCGGGCCTCGCCGGCCAGCTTGGCCTCACAGAGCTTCACGACGCCTTTAACTTCAATACGGATGGGACGGTCACGTCGCCCGATGGTGCCCAGAGCGCTGCAGCTACCACGCAGACCTCGACGCAGTACATGAAGCGCTACGACGATGAAGCCAACGACTTCATGGATGACATCACCACAAACTACAAGAACCTCATCACCTCGAGCGTCGGCACAGGAACGTTCTCGGACGTCAAGAATATCAACGACTTCCTGCGCGACAACAAGCAGATCGACTTCAGCAAGAGAAACGACGACCTTCCCGACATGTATCATGTCGCGCTGCAGGCCTTTGGCTTGACGGAAGCGGACCTCCCGAAGTCGATGGCCCGCAAGGTGCTGACGAGCGATGCCTACGATCCGAAGGGCTATGTCGCTTCCTTGAAGGATGAGCGCATCACCAATTTCGCCCGCGCCTTCAACTTCGGCAGCGATGGCAAAATCGGTCAGCATCTGGCGCCGCTCTCCGACGCGTCGATGGCGAAATACGCTACCAATTACAAGTCGCACCTGCTGATGTTCATGGCTGACGGCCCGGCCAAGGACAAGGCATCGAAGGATGCGGCAAAGGACGTCGATGCGTTCGCCAAGGGCATGGACGATGTGAAGTCGCTGGACGACTTGCTGGGCAACAGCAAGCTCACCGACTTCATCCTCAAGTCCGTCGGTCTCGACCCGAAGGACTACAAGAAGGATACGCTGAAGAAGATCTTCACCTCTGATCCCGCCGATCCGAAGAGCTATCTGAACACCAAGGCCGATACCAAGTTCAAGGACATCGTCGCCGACTTCAACTTCGACAAGGACGGCAATCTGACGCGCTCCAAGCTCGGCGCGGTCCAGGACCAGGGTGCGCTCGACCGTACGCAGCAGGGCTATCTGGCGCAGACGCTGGAAACGCAGCAGGGGCAGAACAACGACGGCACCCGTCTTGCGCTCTACTTCACCCGCCAGGCGCCGAACATTACGTCGCTCTACACGATCCTTGGCGACAAGGCGCTGTTCCAGGTCGTCCAGACGGCCTTCAACCTGCCGAGCCAGGTTTCCAGCATGGATGTCGACAAGCAGGTGGCGATGCTGCAGAAGTTCATGGATCTGAAGGATCTCGGCGATCCCAAGAAGGTCGACAAGCTGGTGAAGCGCTTCACGGCGATGTACGATATCCAGAACAGCACGACCCAGGCGCCCGCCCTGCAGATCCTGACGAATGGCGGAACGACCAAGGCGGCCGGCGTACTCGGCTAATCGAGGTTGACGACCTTGCCGGGGTTCATGATGCCGGCGGGGTCGAAGGCGCGCTTGATGCGGCGCATCAGATCCATCTCGATCTCGGAGCGGATCGCGGCCAACTCGTCGCGCTTCAGCTGACCGATACCATGCTCGGCCGAGATCGAGCCGCCATGGGCGCGCACGATGCCATGCACGATCACGTTCATTTCATGCCATCGGGCGATGAAGGCGTTCTTGTCGGCGCCGATGGGCTGCGAGATGTTGTAGTGGATGTTGCCGTCGCCCATGTGGCCGAAGGCGCAGATGCGCGCGCCGGGCATCGCCGCCATCACGGCCTCGGCCGCTTCCGCCATGAAATGCGGGATCCGCGAAACCGGCACCGAGACATCGTGCTTGATCGAACCGCCCTCGGGCTTCTGCGCCTCCGACATGCTTTCGCGCATGTGCCAAAGCGCCTGCTGCTGAGCAACCGATGAGGCGATCGCCGCATCCTGTACCAGGCCTTCCTCAAAACCTTTTTCCAGAAGCGCGTTCATCATCCGCTCGGCGGTTTCTGCCGAATCCGAGGTCGAGATGTCGATCAGCACATACCAGGGGTGCGGGCTTTCCAACGGATCGCGCACGCCGTCGATATGCTTGCTGGTGATCTCGACACCGAAGCGCGGCATCAGCTCGAAACCGGTCAGCGAGGTGCCGCAAAGGCTGCCTGCGAGATTGAAGAGCGCCAGCGCGTCCTCGACGCTGCCGATCCCGGCAAAGGCCACCTGCTTGCCGAGCGGCTGCGGGAAGAGCTTCAGCACTGCGCCGGTAATGATCCCGAGGGTTCCTTCGGCGCCGATGAAGAGGTCGCGCAGGTCGTATCCGGTATTGTCCTTCTTCAGCCGCCGCAGTCCGTCCCAGATTTCACCGGTCGGCAGCACCACCTCGAGGCCGAGGCAGAGCTGGCGCATATTGCCATAGGCCAGCACCGCCGTGCCGCCGGCATTGGTCGACAGGTTGCCGCCGATACGGCAGGAGCCCTCGGAGCCGAGCGACAGCGGAAACAGCCGTCCATGCGCCTCGGCCGCCTTCTGCACTTCGGCCAGAATGGCGCCGCCGTCAGCAACCAAAACGTTGGCGACCGAATCCACATCGCGAATCTTGTTCATGCGCTCCAGCGAGATGATGATGTCCGACTTGCCTTCGCGTGGCGTCTGCCCGCCGACCAGCCCGGTATTGCCTGTCTGCGGCACGACTGCGGTGCCGGTCTCGGTGGCAAGCTTCAGGATCGCTGAGACTTCACCGGCATTGGCAGGCTTCAGGAGGAGAGGGGAGGAGCCGTGATAGAGGCCGCGGTTCTCGACCAGGTGCGGTGCAAGTTCGGCCTCGCTGCGCAGTGCGTATTTTTCGCCGACGATGGCGGTGAAGCGGTCGAGAAGTTCCGGGGATACGCTCATCGGGGCTCGGTCCTTTTTATTCGCGCGGTGCGGCAGCGCGCCTCAAGCGGTCGTTGATCGCCTCGCCAAGTCCCTCATCGGGGATTGGTGAAAACGCGATCGTCGCCGCGCCGCTGGCATCGGCTTTCTTCATGTAGTCAAACAGGTTGGTGGCTGCCTCGGCAAGGTCGCCTGCCGGGCTGAGGTTCAGCTGGATCGCGGCATCTGCAATGCCGCGGATTTCAGCTCGCCCGAACAGGATTACTGCCTCGCCAGGCAGGACGGTATCGGCATCGAGCCGCACGGCGGCACCCGGCGCATAATGCGAGGCAAGCATGCCCGGCGCTTCGATGGCTGCCGAGGCCTTCTTCCTGCGGCGCAGGCGCTTGCCCGCAACGCGCTCGATGTCCGCGGCTGCCAGCCCGCCGGGCCTCAGGAGTGTTATCTCGCCGTTCTCGACCTTGACGATCGTCGACTCGACGCCGACGTCACTTGATCCCGCGTCGAGGATCAAACGGATCTTGCCGCCGAGATCATCGGCAACGTGGTCTGCGCTGGTGGCGCTGATCTTGCCGGATGTATTGGCGCTGGGGGCGGCAAGCGGCCTTCCGAAGGTGCGGATCAGCTCGCCGGCAAAACCCTTCGGAATCCGGATCCCGACGGTGTCGAGCCCGGCGGTTGCCAGGGCATGAATGCCGCTCTGCTCTTTCAGCGGCAGCACCAGGGACAGCGGCCCGGGCCAGAAGGCCTCCGCCAGAAGCCGCGAGAGCGGATCGAACACCGCATATTCCTCCGCCATCGCAAGGTCGGCCATATGGCAGATCAGCGGATTGAACTGCGGGCGGCCCTTGGTCTCATAGATCCGGGCAATGGCGGCGGGGTTGGTGGCATCGGCCGCAAGCCCGTAAACGGTCTCGGTCGGGATCGCCACCGGATAGCCTTCGCCAAGCACGGCAGAGGCTGCGCTGAGCGCTTCTTCGCGGCTTGCGGTAATGTCGATGATACGTGCCATGAACTGCCTATAATCTCAGGCAGTCCCTTATGCTCTTGAGCGCCTGCGATCAATATCAGAGCTGGCGAATGATTTCCCGGAGCTGTTCGTTGCGCGCGCCTAGCAGCAGCACGTTGCGGATCGCCGCCTGCGGATCGTCGGTGCGGAAGAGCACGCCGTTGCCGCGCACCGACCGGTCGATCGTCATCTTCTCGGCCGTATGCTCGCCGGGCTTGATCGCCACGGCGAAATACATGCGCGAATACTGCATGTTGATCTTGTGGAAGAAGTTGTCGTTGTCGCCGATATCGGCATAGAAATTGGCGATATAGAAAGCCCAGCTGACTTCCTCGTAGCGCGCAAACTTGGTGCGCGAGGCCGTCACATGACAGTAGCCGAGATGCGGGCTGTCGCTGAGCGTCCGGTGAAATACCATCTTGGGGAACTGGATAGCCCGATGAAAGCCGTTGATCTGCTGATGTGCCTGGTTTCCGGCCGATTGCAGCTTGCGGCCTGTCTTCTCGGCAACTTCGTCATGCGTCAGGTAGCGGCGCTCTTCCGCCAGCCAGTGAGCGCGGTCACGGGTGATCTTTCCCGTCCGCAGAAACTCGGAATGGGGCGCCGCAGGGGCCTCCTCCGGTCTGGTTTCGTCCTTGGCGTCGAAATAGCGAAGTTTCGCCATGATCCGCATTCCCGCGTTTGTCTCTGCCGCAAGAATAGGAGTTCATGCTTAATGCGCCCTTAAGGCCGCCAATGGCATCGACCCCCGAAAACTTGCAGTGCCATCGTGTCGTATCTGGGATAATATTGCCTTTGGGAAAGCGGAAAGCGGGCGGCGGCAGTTCTTCTTGTGATGTCGCAATCGAATGAAAAGAGTGGAAAATCCATCGGGGCTCCGATTTTCGCAGCCGCTCGTCATCCTGTCGTCAATTTCGAAGCCGATGTCGCTTTACAACCAAGAACCGGGGATGCCCGGTGCTTAAATGCCCCCATGACCAATGCTCCCGGAAGGGAGGGAAGCGATCGCTTCCAAAAGCCATGCCTTTGATGGCTGAGCCGATTGCACGAGGATATGCAAATGGACATTCGAAGCAACGTTTTGCGGCAGCTCAAAAACCGGCGCGAAGGCTTCAGCCTTGAGCAGCCTTTCTATATCGACGAGGATTATTTCAAGCTCGATATGGAAATGATCTATTACCGCGACTGGCTCTTCATGGGCCATGATTGCGAGCTGCCGAAGCCCGGCGCCTATTTCACGGTGCAGATCGGCCAGTATCCCGTCGTCATCGTCCGCGGCCGCGACAATGTCATCCGCGCCTTCCACAATTCCTGCCGCCACCGCGGCTCGCGCGTCTGCACCAAGGAGCATGGCTCGTCGGTCCGCCTCGTCTGTCCCTATCACCAGTGGGCCTACGATCTCGATGGCAAGCTCGCCTTCGCCCGCCACATGGGCGACGATTTCGACAAGAGCGGTTTCAGCCTGAAACCGATCCATTGCGAAAGCTTCGGCGGCTATATCTTCATCTGCCTCGCCGACAAGGCGCCGGACTTCCAGCCAGTTCGCGACATGGTGACGCCTTACATGCTGCCGCATCGTTTGGCCGAAGGTAAGATCGCCTTCCAGAGCACCATCATCGAGAAGGGCAACTGGAAGCTCGTCTGGGAAAACAATCGCGAGTGCTATCACTGCGCCGCAAACCACCCGGAACTCTGCCGCACCTATCCGGAAGCGCCGAGCGTCACCGGTACCGATGGCGGCGCCGATGATCCTGAGATCGCCGGCCACTGGGCTCGCTGCGAGGCCGCCGGCCTGCCGAGCAAGTTCCAGATCTCGCCTGACGGCCAGTTCCGTACCGCGCGCATGCCACTGATCGAGGACGCCGAAAGCTACACCATGTCGGGCCGCCCGGCGGTCAAGCGCAAGCTGTCCGAGGACGTCACCATCGACCGTATCGGCACGATGCTGCTTTTCCATTATCCGACGACCTGGAACCACCTGCTCGGCGACCACGCGATCTCCTTCCGCGTGATCCCGCTCAGCGCCAACGAGACAGCGGTTACGACCAAGTGGATCGTTCACAAGGATGCCGTCGAAGGCGTCGATTACGATCTCGAAGAACTGACGCATGTCTGGACCGAGACCAACGACCAGGACCGCCGCATCGTCGAAGAAAACGCTTTCGGCATTCACTCGCCGGCCTATGAGCCCGGTCCCTATTCGATGCTGCACGAGGGCGGCGTCATGCAGTTCCTCGAATGGTACTCGAACTTCATGGTCAATCGCCTGCAGGGCGATCAGGCGAAGCTCTCAGTCGTCGCCTGACATTTGCGTGATCTTGCCAGCGCCGATGAGCCGGTTAATCTCCGGTTCATCGGCGCTTTCGTAACTTCAACCCGTGCTTGAAGAAAACGGTGCCGGGAACCTTTTCCGTCCCTGCGCGTTTGCTGACAGGCAAATTCCGCTCTTGGGATGGAGAACGACAATGATTGGTCTCAGTAAGAAGATTTCGGCCGCTGTGCTGTCCGCCGCTGTTGTCCTGACGAGCTTCCTGCCGTCTGAGGCCATGCCGCTGGCAGCAGCGCCGAAGGTCATTCAGCAGCAGGAACAGGCTTCCAGCATTCAGGACGTCCAGTATCGCCGCTATTATCCGCGCCGGGGCCCCGGCTGGTATGGCGGCTATCGTGGCTATCCGTATTACCGCAACGGCTACCGCCACTATAACGGCTACTGGTATCCGTTGGCTGCCTTCGGTGCCGGTGCGATCATCGGTGGTGCCATCGCTTCGCAGCCGCGCTACTATGCGCCGCCCCCCCGCTACGCCGCACCGCGCCTGACGGCCGCCCATGTGTCGTGGTGCGAGAACCGCTACCGCTCGTATCGTGTCTACGACAACACCTTCCAGCCGTATAACGGCCCGCGCCAGCAGTGCTACTCGCCCTACTGATGCAAAGCGCATCAAGATGATCGAGGCCCGGCAGAAATGCCGGGCTTTTTGCTGTCAGAGAATGTTGACGCGTTTCAGCAGCCACCAGGCAAATACGATCGAGGCGAGGATCAGCGCCACCGCATATTCCGTCCCGCCCGACCCCTGGGCGAAGGGCAGATTAGCGGTGTTCATGCCGAAGAAGCCTGTGACCAGCGTCGGCGGCAGCAGGAAGGCGGTCATGATCGACAGGATGTAGAGGTGCCGGTTGGTCTCCGACGACAGCTTCGAGTCGATTTCTTCGTGCAGCAGCCGGGCGCGTTCCTGCAGCGCGTAGATGTCGTGATCGACTGTCTCCAGCCGGCTGGTCAGCCGCCCCGCGATGTCGTCGAAACCGAAGGGCATCTCGTCCTCGTCGGATGCCGAAGCCCGGCGCATCAGCGCCAGCACGTTTCTGAGGTGGCGGTGGAGGCGCACGACCGTGCGGCGCACCGGCGCCAGCCGCCGCCGCTCGTCGCGCGGCGTGTTGTCGTAGACAAAGTCTTCGATCAGGTTCAGCTCTTCCGTCAGTTCCATGACGACGGAGATCAGCGTGCGCTGGAATTCGATCACAAGCAGCTCGAAGATATCGACCGGCCGTTCGAACTTTGCCGGGTTCTTTTCGATCATGATGCGCGCCCGGTCGGCGCTGCGCAGCGGCTGCAGCCGGGTGGTGACGATGAAGCGGCCGGAGATCGCAAAATGCAGCCAGCCGAGATCGGCGGTATCCTGGTCGAATTCGCGCTGGCAGTCGATGAGCGTGCCGTAGAGCATCTGCTCGTCGACAGTGAGCGCCGCATGGGTGTCGCGCGTCGTCAGCGCCGACTTGGCATCCTCGGTCAGGCCTTCAAGCGTGTCCAGTAGCGCCGGGACGCGCGCATCGGCCAGGTTCAGATGCAGCCAGTAGAAACCGTCTCCGGCCGTCAGCTCCGCCGCCATCGCGCTGTTATCGAGCCGGATCGCGGTCTTCGAACCTGCCGGGAAACGGTATGCCCAGATGAGGCCGGGGATATTGGCAGGCAGTGTATCCATCAGTCACCGGTCCTTCGCAAAGCCGTCATTCTCTTTTTGGCATTCCGCTCTAGAGATTCTCCATGACGTTTGTTTGCACAACGCTGCGAATAAGCAAGAGGCGAGACAACGTGGCGCAGCCCTGACACGCTTCAAAATCGAAATTGACGTTTACGTAAAAATCAATTAGCCCTGAGGCTGGAGGATGGCCGGTACCGATCACTGGCCGGATATGCGAGGAGACACCATGTACAAGGCGCCCGTCGAAGAGATCGCTTTCACGCTGAAGCATGTCGCCGGCCTGAAGGACGCGTTGGACAAGGGCCTGTTCGGCGATCTCGGCGAAGATCTCGTCGATGCGATCCTGACGGAAGCCGGTCGCTTCGCCACTGATGAGGTCGCGCCGCTCGGGGAGATCGGCGATACGCAGGGCGCCCGACTGATCGATGGCGCGGTCAAGACGCCGGATGGCTGGGCGAAGCTCTATCAGGACTGGATCGCCGGCGGCTGGAACGGCCTGACCGGCCCGGAAGAATTCGGCGGGCAGGGGCTCCCTGTTCTTCTCAATGTCGCCGCTCTCGAAATGTGGAATTCCGGCGCCACCGCCTTCGCGCTCTGCCCGACGCTGACCATGGGCGCCGTGGAAGCACTTCTGGCCCACGGCTCCGAAAACCTGCAACAGACCTATCTGCCGAAACTCGTCTCCGGCGAGTGGACCGGCACGATGAACCTCACCGAGCCGCAGGCAGGCTCCGATGTCGGCGCGCTCAAGAGCCGCGCCGAGCGCCGTGACGATGGCACCTACCGCATCTTCGGCCAGAAGATCTTCATCACCTGGGGCGAACACGACGCTACCGATAATATCATCCACCTCGTCCTCGCCCGCCTGCCGGATGCGCCTGCCGGAACGCGCGGCATCTCGCTGTTCCTGGTGCCGAAATTCCTCGTCAATGCCGACGGCTCGCTCGGCGCCCGCAACGACGTCTTCGTCCATTCGCTCGAGCACAAGATGGGCATCCACGGCTCGCCGACCTGCACGATGATCTATGGCGACGGCAAGTTCGGGGGTGAGAAGGGCGCGATCGGCTGGCTGATCGGCGAGGAGAACAAGGGCCTCAACTGCATGTTCACGATGATGAACAACGCCCGCCTGACGGTCGGCATGCAGGGCGTGGCGATCGCCGAAGCCGCCACCCAGAAGGCGATCGCGTTCGCCAAGGAGCGTACCCAGGGCAAGGCGCCCGGCTGGACCGGCTCCGGCATGAGCCCGATCATCGAGCACCCCGATGTCATCAGGATGCTGCTGACGATGAAAGCGCTCACCCAGGGCTCGCGCGCCATCTCCTACGCCTGCGCCCATGCGATCGACATGTCGCATCACGCAGGCAGCGATACGAAGCACTGGCAAGAGCGCGCCGCTCTCCTGACCCCGATCGCCAAGTCCTTCTCGACCGACGCAGGCGTTGACGTCGCCTCGCTCGGCATCCAGGTGCATGGCGGCATGGGCTTCATCGAGGAAACCGGTGCCGCCCGCTTCCTGCGCGATGCCCGCATCGCCCCGATCTATGAAGGCACCAACGGCATCCAGGCGATCGACCTCGTGACGCGCAAGCTGCCGCTCTCGAATGGCGAGCATGTGAAGGGCTTCATCGCCGAGCTCGGTGCCATCGCCGAAGCGGTACGCGGTTCAAACCTCTCTGCCTTCGGCGAAACCGCAGCCCGCCTCGACACCGCCATCGCCGATCTGACCGAGGCAACGGAGTGGCTGATGAAAGCCCAGGCCGATGGCAAGATCGCCGAAGCACTCTCGGGCGCCACACCCTATCAGCGTCTGTTCGGCCTGGTGCTGACCAGCGCCTATCTCGCCAAGGGCGGCCTCGCCAAGACAGGCGACGGCGCTGAAGACGGCCGCATCGCGCTCTGCCGCTTTGCCGCCGAAAACCTGCTGTCCGAAACCGCTGCCCTGAAGGACCGCACCGTCAATGGTGCCGCGAGCCTTGCCGCAGCCCGCGCCATCCTGGCCTGAGGATCCCATGACCGACCATATCATCGTCGAGCAATCCGCCGGGCATCCGGGTGTCCAGATCATCCGCTTCAACCGGCCGGACAAGAAGAACGCCATCACCCGCGCCATGTATGTGCGGATGACAGAAGCGCTGAAGGCCGCCGATACCGACGAGGCGATCCGTGCCACCGCCTTCCTCGGCACCGAAGGCGCGTTTTCGGCGGGCAACGACATCGCCGATTTCCTGGCCGCCGCGATGGGCGGCAGCCTCGGCCACGAGCTTCTCGATTTCCTCTATGCTCTGGTCAATGCGCAGAAGCCGCTGATCTCGGGCGTCGACGGCCTGGCGATCGGCATCGGCACCACCATGCACATGCATTGCGATCTGACCATCGCCTCCCTCCGCAGCCAGTTCCGCACCCCCTTCGTCGATCTGGCGCTGGTGCCGGAAGCCGCCTCCAGCCTGCTCGCGCCACGCATCATGGGCCACCAGCGCGCCTTCGCGCTGCTGGCCGCAGGCGAAGCTTTCACGGCTGCCGAGGCACGCGATGCCGGATTGATCTGGAAGGTTTGCGCTCCAGGCGAGGTGGAGCATCTGACGCTGTCAACGGCCGCCAAGCTTGCGGCCAAGCCCGCCAAGGCGCTGAAGATCGCCCGCGATCTTGTCCGCGGTCCGCGCGAAGAGATTACCGCACGTATAGATGAAGAAGCACACCACTTCGCCGCACAGTTGAAAAGCGACGAGGCAAGAAAAGCCTTCGAAGCTTTCATGCGGCGCTAATATAAAAACATAGGGTTTTAGCTAAATTTTAAGTGTGTTTTAATGCGACCCTACTAATCAGGAAGTGACGAATTGCCCGTTCGTCCAGGCGCATGACGCGCCTTGTGCAGCTTTGCCCCCAAGCCCCATCCGCCCGATCCGTTCCGCCGCGCAGTCCATCCGCGCAAACGGCAAGGTGGTAGACTTCGAAAGAACGCACTTGAAGAAGACGAATTTGATGACGCGCATTCTCGTCGCCGCGTCCGCAGTTGTCCTGGCGGCCTTTGCCGCCTTCTCCTTTTACATCAACTCCGTCCAGCGCGACGTTACCACCGCCTCGATCGAAGCCAATATCCAGTCCTCTGGCGAGCAGGCCGCCCACAGCCTCGCCAACTGGATGAACGGCCGCGTCACGCTGACCGCCATGGTCGCGAACGCCATTGGCCGTGCGTCCGATCAGGCCGGCACACTCAACGTGCTGCAGAATGACGTCCTCACCAGCCAGTTCGTCAGCACCTATTTCGGCGATGAACAGGGCGTCTTCACCATGTGGCCGAAGCTGCCGATGCCCGATGGCTACGACCCGCGCAAGCGCCCGTGGTATCAGGACGCCGTCAAGGCCAATGCCAGCGTCATGACCGAGCCTTATGTCGATGCATCCAGCGGCGACCTGATCATCAGCGCTGCCGTTCCGGTTCAGCGCGATGGCAAGCTCGCCGGCGTCGTCGGCTCCGACTTCTCGCTCGAAACCATGGTCAAGATGATCAAGGAGATCGATCTCGGCGGCCAGGGCACGGCTTTCCTCGTTAACAAGAGCGGCCAGATCCTCATCCATCCCGATGCCAAGCTGGTCACCAAGACGCTGGCCGATGCCTTCCCGAAGCAGACCCCGAAGATCGGCACCGGCCTCGTCGCCACCGAATTTGCCGGCAAGCCCGTTCTCGTCAGCTTCATGCCGGTCGCCGGGCTGCCGACCGTCGAGTGGTCTCTCGGCTTCGTCGTCGATAGCGACAAGGCCTTTGCCGCACTCAACGAATTCCGCATCGCTGCCACCATTGCCACGCTGCTCGCCGTCGGCCTGATGATCGCCGCAATGGCCTGGCTGCTGCACGGCCTCGTCGTCCAGCCGGTCACGGCGATGACCGCCGCGATGCAGAAGCTTGCCGCAGGTGATCTCTCGGCCGCCATTCCCGGCCAGGAGCGCCGCGACCAGATCGGCTCGATGGCCGAGGCCGTTGCGGTCTTCAAGTCGAACGCTATCGATCGCCAGCGTCTCGAAGGCGAGGCCGAGGAAGGCCGCTCGCTGACCGAGCGGGAGCGTCAGGAGCGCGAGGCACAGAAGGCCCGCGAAGCGGCCGAAATCCGCACCGCCGTCGACGCCCTTGGCGGGGCGCTCGGCGCGCTGTCGGACGGCAACCTCGCGCACCGCATCGAGACGCCCTTTGCCGCCCATCTCGACCGCCTGCGCAATGACTACAACAGCGCTGTCGGCAAGCTGCATGGCGCTCTCCAGACCGTCGGCAGCAACGCTAATGCGATCGACGCCGGTGCAACCGAAATCCGCACCGCCGCCGATGGTCTCGCCCGCCGCACCGAGCAGCAGGCCGCTTCCGTCGAAGAAACCGCAGCGGCGCTGGAAGAGATCACCACGACGGTCAAGGATACCGCCCGCCGCGCCGAGGAAGCCGGCAACCTGGTTTCTAACACCCGCAGCGGCGCCGAAAAATCCGGCCAGATCGTCCGCAAGGCTGTCGATGCCATGACCGGCATCGAACAATCCTCGGAGCAGATCTCCAGCATCATCAGCGTCATCGACGACATCGCCTTCCAGACTAACCTTCTGGCGCTGAATGCAGGCGTCGAGGCAGCGCGCGCCGGTGAAGCGGGCAAGGGCTTTGCCGTCGTCGCTCAGGAAGTCCGCGAACTTGCCCAGCGCTCCGCCAAGGCCGCGAAGGAAATCGAGGCGCTGATCACCACCTCGAACGCTCAGGTCCGCTCCGGCGTGACGCTGGTTGGCGAAACAGGCAAGGCGCTGGAAGCCATCGTCACGCAGGTCCAGGAAATCAGCCGTCATGTCGGCGCGATCGTCACCGCCACCCGCGAACAGTCGACCGGTCTCCACGAGATCAACACGGCCGTCAACACCATGGACCAGGGCACGCAGCAGAACGCCGCCATGGTCGAGGAACAGACCGCCGCCAGCCACGGCCTCGCCGCCGAAGCAGCCAAGCTGATGCAGCTGCTGTCGCAGTTCAATCTCGGCAGCGGCCAGTCCGACGCTTCGTCGGGTCACCGCCGCGTCGCTTGATAAGGCCTGCTGTGAACTGAAAATGCCCGCGGAGACGCGGGCATTTTTGTTTTGGGACTCTCCCTCATTCCTGTGCTTGTCACAGGAATCCAGCCGGCCCAAGTCTTTGGGCCGAAAGGACTCTTCCCACCACGCAGACGCGTGGTGACTGGATTCCTGTGACAAGCACAGGAATGAGGGACGGAGAGCGCGCGATTCACAGAAAGATACGCGGCCCGACCAGCTGCGGCCTACTTCTCCAGCGTCGCCACCACTTCCACATGCGCCGTCCAGAGGAACTGGTCGATCGGCGTGACGCTGGTGAGGCGATAGCCACCGGCGATGAGAATGGCGAGATCGCGCGCCAGTGTCAGCGGATTGCAGCTGACGGCGACGACCTTCTTGACCGCGGAGCGCGCCAGCTCCTGGCTCTGGAATTCGGCGCCAGCGCGCGGCGGATCGAAGACCACAGCATCGCAATGCTTGAACTCGGCGGTCATCAGCGGGCGGCGGAAGAGGTCGCGCTTTTCGATGCTGACGGGCTTCAGCCCCTGCGCCTTGCGTGCCGCCTGGTCGAGCGCGGCGAGAGCCTTGTCTTCGCCTTCCACGGCATGCACCCGGCCGATACGGGCAAGCCTCAGCGAGAAGGTGCCCGATCCGGCAAAGAGGTCGGCGATGCGCTTGGCCTTGCCCACATGGGCGACGACCAGCTCGGCCATCGCGTCTTCCGCCGGCTTGGTCGCCTGCGTGAAGCCGCCGGCCGGCGGCGAAACCTGTACGCCGCCGAAATCGACGACCGGCTTGGCAGGCTCGACCAGAATCTCGCCATTCAGCGAAACGCGGGCGATGCCGCGCATGCCGAGCACGGTTTCTACCGCCTTGCGGCGCTGCTGGTCGGAAAGCTTCTTGATGCCCTCGACGGCAAGGTCGAGCCCGGACGCGGTCTCCAGCACGGAGATGCGGAAGGCTTCGGCATTGGCCGCCATGGAGGCGCCGATGGCCTTGATCGCCGGCAGCCGGGCCATGATACCCGCCGCCGAGATGGGACATTCCTCGATATCGACGATGTGGTGGCTTTCGGCCTGATTGAAGCCGATCAGCATATCCTTCTCGGTCTTGCGTGCCGCAAAGACCACGCGGCGGCGCTCGCCGGGATGGGCCACGACCAGATCGCCGACCTCGGCCTCGATGCCCTGCGATTTCAGTGCGTTGACCACCAGCTGCCGCTTGAAGGCGCGGTAGGGCGCATCCGCAAGATGCTGCAGCGTGCAGCCGCCGCAGGTGCCGTTGACGCCGTCGGGACCGAAGTGGCGGCAGGCAGGCTCCTGCCGGTCCGCCGACGCCTTGGCGATCGACATGATCGTGCCCTGGTTCTTCACGCGGGCGATTGCCACCTCTTCGCCGGGCAGCGCAAACGGCACATAGATCGGGCCGTCCTTGCCGCTGGCAATGCCGTCGCCCTGTCCGCCAAGTTTCTGGATGGTGACTGTTTCAGTGCTCACGGCTTTGTTCCTGCGAGTAGATATTCCTGGTTGCCATCGCCGCCGGCAATGGGGGAGGCGATGAGCCCAAGGCTCTTCCAGCCCATCTCCTCTACGAACCAGCGTTCCAGCGAAGCCGCCACATCGGGCGCCGAAGCGGGATCTTTCAGCATGCCGCCCTTGCCGATCGCCTCGCGCCCGGCCTCGAATTGCGGCTTGACGAGCAGAACCGCGGTCGTACCGCTTTCGGCGATCTCGAGCGACGGCGCCAGCGCCAGCCGCAGCGAAATGAACGACACGTCGGAGACGATGAAGGTCACGTCATGGCCGACATCGTCGGCCGTCAGGTTGCGGGCGTTGAAGCCTTCGATATTGGCGACACGCGGATCGCCTGCAATGCGCGGATGCATTTGCCCATGCCCGACGTCGATCGCCGTCACATGGGCCGCACCGCGCTCCAGCAGAACTTCGGTGAATCCACCGGTCGAGGCGCCGATATCAAGACAGTGGTGTCCCGCCGGATCGAGAGAGAAATGGTCGAGCGCCGCCGTCAGCTTCAGGGCTGCGCGCGAGACATAATCCTGCGCCGGATCGTTGATTTCGATCGCGGCTTCCTCGGTAAAGAGCGCTCCGGGCTTGGTGACGGTCTTGCCGCCGACCTTCACCGTGCCGCGGTCGATGGCATCGCGCGCCCGCGAGCGGCTGGCAAAAAGACCGAGGCTGACGAGCAGCTGGTCGAGACGTTGTGGGTTCTGATCGGACATGGGCAGTCCATGACTGGCAAAACCCGCGCTTGCAAGCCTTTTGTTTGCGCCGCCGCCGTTGACGCCCGCGCGTGCTCGGCGATAATTCCGGCTCTGGTCATGGGGCAGGGGAGTGAAACGGCATGCCGATATCAAGAAGCGTGGCTCTGATCGCCGCCGTCATGATTGCCGCCCCGGCACTCGCCAACGACACCATGGCGGAGCTGAAGACCGGCGGCCTGACCTTCATCGAATCTCCTGACGTCAGCATGGAAAGCGAGGCGCTCTTCATCTCGGCCAAGGAAGTCCGCGTCGATTACGTCTTCGAAAACAGCGCGGACAAGGATGTCGAGACCCTCGTCGCCTTCCCGATGCCCGACCTGCCTGGCCATTTGGAGAGCGATATCGCGATCGCCGACGCCGGCAAGGACAATTTTCTCGATTTCACCGTGACACAGGACGGCAGGCCGATCTCGCCGACGCTGCAGCAGCGGGCGATCGCCGCCAGCATCGATGTGACCGATGACCTGAAGGCGCAAAACGTTCCGCCGCTTCCCTATGCCGAAGGCACGGCTGCAGCGCTCGAAAAGCTCCCCGACGCCGTCAAGCAGGACTGGCTGTCGCGCGGCCTGCTCTATGACGACGTCTATGACAATGACGGCAGCGGCATGAAGCATCACATGACGCCGCTCTGGACATTGCGCTCCACCTACTGGTGGAAAACCGTCTTTCCGGCCAGGGCCAAGGTGACGGTCTCGCACCGTTATACGCCGAGCGTCGGCGGCACCGTGGCGATCAGTTTCCTGGATGAAGGGCAGGCCAAGGGCGATCGCTTCGCCGAATATAAAAGCCGCTACTGCATGGACGACGGCTTCGTGAGAGCGGCGCAGAAACTTGACAGGGCGCAGGTGAATGGCGGCCCGAACTACACGGTAAGCTGGATTTCCTACATCCTCAAGACCGGCGCCAACTGGAACGGCCCGATCAAGAACTTTAAGCTGACGCTCGACAAAGGCGATGCGAAGAACCTGATCAGCTTTTGCGGTACCGGCGTGAAGAAGACCGGCCCGACGACCTTCGAGATGACGGCCACTGATTTCTGGCCGGAACGCGACCTCGATATCCTGATCCTCAACGCGCCGCAGGAATAGCGCCATCCCTATTTGTGCGGTGCAAACTTAAGCAATTTTAAAGCGGCGGCCACTAGGTTCCGCCCGATTGCAGCGGTTCGCCTGAATCGCTTCCGCCATGATGGCACGCATTTCCCTGCCCGCAGTTCATGTTCTCTCGTTTTTCAAAACATGTGGCCGCCGCCTCCCAGCGGCCGCGTTTTTGCCGCGCCGAATATTTGCCAGGAGAATTACCGGTGTTCGCCAATATTTCACTCAAGGGGAAGCTCGCGGCCACGTTCGCAGCCCTCATCGTCATTTTCGTTGCCGTCTCGTCCTATGTCTCCGTGAAGGCCAACGCCTCCGCCGACGCTGCCGCCCAGCAGGAAAAGTCCGAGCTGCTCGTCAACCAGATCGACGACGCTCTGCAGGCCATGCTCGAACAGGCCGTCAACCTGCGCGGCTTCATTCTCTTCCGCTCCGACAGCACCTATGGCGATATCTTCGCCAACCGCGAGCGCATGCTGAAGGCGATTGCCGCCGCCAAGGAAACAGCATCCGGCGAGCCGGAAGTGCTCTCCATGATCGACGGCATGCAGAAGGCCGCCGACCTCTATTTCCATGAACTTGCCGAGCCGCAGGCCAAGGCCCGCAAGGAAACCGAGACCCCGATCGAAGACGTCGTCAAGATCGGCGTCAACGCCACCAAGGGCCAGCTCGACGGCTTCCGTCAGGCCTCCGCCAAGATCAAAGCCGCAGCCCGCGACAAGTCCGCGTCGCTCGCCGCCATCCAGGCCGATGCCGACGGCGATCTCAACAACACGCTGCTCTTCGGCGGCATCGGCGCCTCGCTCGCGGCCGCTGTTCTCGCCTGGCTTCTGTCGCGCGCCATCGTCCAGCCGATCATCGGCATGACCACGGCGATGAGCCGCCTTGCGGCCGGCCACCACGATGTCGACGTTCCCGCCCTCGACCGCCGCGACGAAGTCGGCCGCATGGCCCAGTCGGTTCTGGTCTTCAAGGATGCGGCTGCCGAAAAGCTCCGGCTATCAGGTGAAACGGACCGCATGCGCAGCGACGCCGAGCGTCAGCGCCAGTTCTCCGACGAGGAGAAGGCTCGCGAATCCGCCGATATCCGCTTCGTCGTCGATGGTCTCGCAACCGGCCTGTCGAACCTGGCAAACGGCGATGTCGCAAGCCGCATCACCACGCCATTCTCAGCGCAGTTTGACGGTCTGCGCACCGACTTCAACCATGCTGCCGAGAAGCTGCAGGCGACCTTGCAGTCCGTCGGCCGCAACGCTTCGGCGATCAATGCCGGTGCCGGTGAAATCCGCTCGGCCGCCGATGATCTCGCCCGCCGCACCGAACAGCAGGCCGCAGCCGTCGAAGAGACCGCCGCAGCCCTCGAACAGGTCACGACCACCGTTCGCGACAGCGCCAAGCGCGCTGAAGATGTCGGCAAGCTGGTCGAGCGCGCTCGCCTCGGCGCCGAGCGATCCGGCGACGTCGTCCGCAAGGCCGTCACCGCCATGGAGCAGATCGAGAAGTCTTCGGGCGAGATCGGCAACATCATCGGCGTCATCGACGACATCGCCTTCCAGACCAACCTGCTGGCTCTGAACGCCGGCGTCGAAGCCGCGCGTGCCGGTGAAGCCGGCAAGGGCTTTGCCGTGGTCGCCCAGGAAGTCCGTGAGCTTGCCCAGCGTTCGGCGCAGGCCGCGAAGGAAATCAAGGCGCTGATCAACACGTCAGGCGAACAGGTCAATACCGGCGTTTCGCTGGTCGACCAGACTGGCAAGGCGCTGGCCGAAATCGTCAACGAGGTCCAGGAGATCAACCGCCACGTCGGCGCGATCGTCACCGCCACCCGCGAACAATCGATCGGCCTGCAGGAGATCAACACTGCCGTCAACAACATGGACCAAGGCACGCAGCAGAACGCCGCCATGGTCGAGGAACAGACGGCCGCCAGCCACTCACTGGCGCAGGAAGCCGCATCCCTCGACGCTCTCCTGCACCAGTTCAAGCTCGGTGCTGCCGCAGCCGTTGCTGTCGCCCCGCGCGCGGCAACCGCCCAGCCGGCCTCACGCCCGGTCGCCTCTCCGGCCCGCGCTCTGAACAACCGCGTCGCCTCCGCATTCGGCGGCAGGACTGCAACGGCCGCTGCGGCCGTGCAGGAAGATTGGGAAGAGTTTTGAGATCAGCCTGATCGTCTGAGACAGGGCCCCCGAGGGAAACTTCGGGGGCTTTTTTGTTTTTGGGTGCTTGCGGGTGTGGCCCCTCATCCCCGGTGTAACGAGTTGCACCTGAAACCTTCGGGCACCCTCTTCCCGAGGGGAGAAGGGAGTGTGACACTCGCTCGCCCTGTCAGCGAGTGAGAACGAAAGGCCTGTTCCAAACTCGATTTCCCTTTCCCCTCGGGGAGAGGGTAGGGTGAGGGGGTTCCGGATCAGGCGTTTTGCGATTTACCCCGCAACCCCAACCGCAGCACTGCGACCGAGCGCCCGGAATACCGTCGAGACAATCCCGGCGCGATCCAGCCCTGCATGGGCATTCATCGCCTCGGGCTTCGCCTGTTCCATCCAGATGTCGGGCATGACAAGCGAGCGCACCTTGAGCCCGTTGTCGAGCAGGCCTTCCATGGCCAGGAACTGCATCACGTGGCTGCCGAAGCCGCCGACGGAGCCTTCCTCGATGGTGATCAGGATTTCGTGGTGGGCGGCGAGCTGGCGGATCAGCTCGTGGTCGAGCGGCTTGGCAAAGCGCGCATCGGCAACGGTGGTGGAAAGACCGGCCGCATCGAGATCTTCGGCGGCAAGCACGCTGTCGGCGAGGCGGGTGCCGAACGAGAGCAGCGCCACCTTGTTGCCTTCCTTGACGATGCGGCCCTTGCCGATCTGCAGGATTTCGCCGCGCACCGGCATTTCGATGCCGACACCTTCGCCGCGCGGATAGCGGAACGAGATCGGGCCGGCATCATAGGCAGCGGCGGTGCGCACCATATGCTTCAGTTCAGCCTCGTCGGCAGCCGCCATCACCACGAAGCCGGGAAGGGCGGCCAGGAAGGTCGTGTCGAAGGAACCGGCATGCGTCGGCCCGTCGGCGCCCACGAAACCGGCGCGGTCGATCGGGAAACGGACGGGCAGGCCCTGGATGGCGACGTCATGGACGACCTGGTCGTAGGCGCGCTGCAGGAAAGTCGAATAGAGCGCGGCAAACGGCTTGTAGCCTTCGGCGGCGAGACCGGCGGCAAAGGTCACCGCATGCTGCTCGGCAATGCCGACATCGAAACAGCGGGCCGGATAAAGGCTTGCCAGCTTGTCCAGGCCGGTGCCGTTCGGCATCGCGGCGGTGATGCCGACGATCTTGTCGTCGAGCTCGGCTTCCTGCGCCAGCGCTTCGGCGAAGACGCTCGTATAGCTCGGTGCATTCGGCTTCACCTTCGCCTGGGCGCCGGTGATGACGTCGAACTTGTTGACGCCGTGGTACTTGTCGGCTGCGGCTTCCGCCGGCGGATAGCCCTTGCCCTTCTGGGTCACGACATGGATCAGAACAGGTCCTTCCGCATGGTCGCGCACATTGCGCAGAACCGGCAGCAGGTGCTCGAAGGAATGACCGTCGATCGGGCCGATATGATAGAAGCCCATCTCCTCGAACATCGTCCCGCCGGTCACGTAGCCGCGGGCATGCTCGACGGCGCGGGTAATGGCGCGGTCGACCTTCTTGCCGAGATAGGCGGTCAGTTTCTTGCCGAAATCGCGGAAGCCCATATAGGTGCGGCCGGAAGCGAGGCGCGCCAGATAAGCGCTCATCGCACCCGTCGGCGGGGCGATCGACATGTCGTTGTCGTTGAGGATGACGATCAGCCGGGCGTCGAGCGCACCGGCATTGTTCAGCGCCTCATAGGCCATGCCGGCCGACATCGCGCCGTCGCCGATCACGGCGATCACCCGCTTGTCGGTCTTGTCGAGTTCGGCGGCAACGGCCATGCCGAGACCCGCGGAGATCGAGGTCGAGGAATGGGCGGCGCCGAAGGGATCGTATTCGCTTTCGGCACGGCGCGTGAAGCCGGACAGGCCGTTTTCCTGGCGCAGGGTGCGGATGCGGTCGCGACGGCCGGTCAGGATCTTGTGCGGATAACACTGGTGGCCGACGTCGAAGATCAGCCGGTCGTCGGGCGTGTTGAAGACGCTGTGGATAGCGATCGTCAATTCGACGACGCCGAGGCCGGCACCCAGATGTCCGCCCGTTCGCGAGACAGCGTCGATCATCTCGTCGCGGACCTCGCGCGCAAGCTGCGGCAGCTCGCGATCATCGAGCTTGCGCAGGTCGGCGGGATAGGTGACCTGATCAAGCAGCGGTGTCTTCGGCGTTTGTGTCACGGGCGGGCGCTCTTTCTTGTCATTCTAGGCTTATGCTTATTCCGATTAAATTGCGGCAAAACAAGTGCGTTTCAAGAACCGCAACCCCTCCATTCTAGAGAAGTTCAGCCCTCAGGCAAAGGCACGAATTCCTCTTCATCCCCTGGAACGATATCGAAACGGCCGGTGCGCCATTCTTCCTTGGCCTTCTCGATGCGCTCTTTCGAGGAGGAGACGAAATTCCACCATATGTAGCGCTTGGAATTCAGGGCCGCGCCCCCGAAGAGCATCAGGTGACAGCCGTCGCTTCCTGCCTCCAGCGTGATTGGATCGCCCGGCCGGAAAACCAGCAACTGGTCGGCCGCAAAACGGTCTCCGGCGATGACCACTTCGCCCGAGAGCACATAGACCGCGCGTTCTTCATGGGCCGCAGCAAACGGAAACTTGGCGCCCGGCTGGATGTTGATGTCGGCATAGAGCGTATCGGAGAACACCTTGACCGGCGATTTCAGGCCCTCGAACGAACCGATGACGACGCGGCCGCGAATGCCGGTATCCTCGATGACAGGCATCTCGCTCTTTTCGGTATGGGCGAAGGCCGGATCGATCTCTTCCTTGTCGTCGGGCAGCGCGAGCCAGGTCTGCAACCCCGACATCAGCAGCGGATGACCGCGCAGATTGTCGGGCGTGCGTTCCGAATGCACGATGCCGCGCCCGGCCGTCATCAGGTTGATATCGCCCGGCCGGATCACCTTTTCGGTGCCGAGGCTGTCGAGATGACGGATTTCGCCGTCGAAGAGATAGGTGACCGTCGAAAGCCCGATATGCGGATGCGGCTTCACATCCAGCGCCTCATCCGGCTTCAGGATCGCCGGTCCCATCCGGTCGAAGAAGATGAACGGCCCGACCAGCCGCCGCTGCCTTGTCGGAAGCGCACGCCGCACCTGGAAACCGCCGATATCGCTGGTGCGCGGAATGATCAGATTCTCGATCGCATCACAGGCGAAGGCATCGCCGGGCAGGGGGTCTTTACCGGGGAAGAAGGACATGAATTATTTCTCCGCTTCGTCGTGTGCTGCAAGCAACGCTTTCACGTCTGCGAGCAGACGCTCAAAATGCCCGTTGACGGTGTCGTAGATCATCTTTCTGCTGATGCGGTCATAGTCATGACGCAGCACGTTGCCGATCCGGCGCACGGCACCCCAATCATGCTGCGGCAGCATCTCCTCGGCAAAACCATCAAGCTTGACGGCTGCTTCGGAAATGCGAAGGACGCAACGCTCAGTCGCATCGATAGTCTTCTGATCGGCAAGGAACTGTTCGAGCGTCATGCCGTGCATGTAGCTGAGCACGTTTTCGACATTTTCCGCGATATCGGCAAATCGCAGCCAGGGTTTTCTAGAAGGCAACTTTGCGGTCCCGTTCGATCTCCTGAGCGAGACGGGGCCTCCCGATCGGCTCAGTAACGACATCGACAGGGCGCCCTGTAATCTCCTCTAGCCGCTCCTTCAGTTCGCCGACAACGCGGAAGTAGGTCAAGCCCGATTCGAGGATGTGGTCCTCCAACAATACCGCCACATCGATATCGGATGTTTCCGTAGCCTCGTCACGGGCTACCGAGCCAAACAACGACAGGCCGGTGACGCCTGCAGCACGCAGCTCATCCTCGTGATCCCTGATAGTCGAAATGACGGTTTCTCTATCCATACACCCAATATAGGTGTGTTTGGTCAGGCGGTCGAGAGCGCCAATTAAGCCCCGTCGAGCGGCTCCACGCCCTGCGGCTTGCCGGCGCGGTCGAGACGGATCTTCTCGATACGGTTTTCGGCTGCAGAAAGCAGGGTTTCGCAATGCTTCTTCAGCGCTTCGCCGCGCTCGTAGATCTCGATGGATTCGTCCAGCGCCACGTCGCCGCGTTCCAGGCGGGCAACGATGCTTTCGAGTTCGGCCACGGCCTTTTCGAAGGAAAGACCTGAAACTTCAGGCTTGGCGCTGTCAGTCATACTCAACCCTTCATCAATCGAAGCACATGCAGGCCTGCCGATTCGGCGAGGCCTTCGAGATCATATCCGCCTTCCAGCAGGCTGACGACCCGGTTGGAGGCGCTTTTGTCGGCTATCTCCAGCAATCTTCCGGTCGCCCAGTCGAAATCCTCGCCGACCAGATTGATCTGTGCCAGCGGATCGCGGTGATGCGCGTCGAAGCCGGCGGAGATGATGATCAGGTCCGGGCGGAAGTCGTTGAGCGCCGGCAGCACGCGGGACTTGAAGGCTTCGCGAAAGTGGTCGCTGCCGACATTCGGCGAGAGCGGCGCATTGACGATCGTGCCATGCTTGCCGGTTTCGTCCTTGGCGCCGGATCCCGGATAGAGCGGCATCTGGTGCGTCGAGCAGAACAGCACCGAGGGATCGTCCCAGAAAATGTCCTGTGTGCCGTTGCCGTGATGCACGTCCCAGTCGACGATCGCGACACGTTCGGCGCCATAACGCTTCTGCGCATGGCGGGCGGCGATCGCGGCATTGTTGAAGAAGCAGAAACCCATTGCCTTGCTCTTCTCGGCATGGTGGCCGGGCGGGCGCGCGGCGACGAAAACGTTGTCCGCCTTGCCGGTGAACACGTCGTCGACGGCAGCCATGGCGCCGCCGACGCCTGTCAGCACCGCTTGCAGGCTCTTCGAGCTCGCATAGGTGTCGGCTTCCAGCTGGTTGATCTCGCCTTCCTCTTCCGGAATCTGCCGCATGACGGCGATCAGATGCTCTTCCGGATGGGCGAGCAGAACCGCATCCTCGTTGGCCTGCGGTGCCTCCTTGCGGTCCAGCCGCTCGAAGTTCGGATGGCCGAGCGCGACGTTGATCGCGCGCATCCGGTCCGGCCGTTCGGGGTGGCCTTCGGGCGTGACATGCTCAAGAAAGATCGGGTGTTCGTAAAGGCGGGTGCTCATGGCGACACTCTTATCCTCTGGCCCTGTCATGATCCACAGCAGATGGTGCCGGGCATGGCTATTTCAACAGGCGCGCACCGTCGAGTGCCTATCATCGCAAGCGTTTACTTCATCTCTGGCGGCGCCTAGTGTCCCGCGCGGGGCAGGGGGAAGACAATACGATGGCAAAGCCGAAACGCAGCAATGTGGCGCAGATACGAATACCGTTCCGGGATGTGGACATGAACGGTCAGATGTTTCTCGCGTCCTATATTTCCCACGCCGAAGCGGTGCTTGCAGGCTTCTGGTCGATGCGGCCGGAGCTTGATGACGAACCGCTCTATGTGGCGGCCAAAGTATCCTGCACGCTGCACCGCCCGCTTGCCTATGACGAGGAGGCGACCTTTACCGCGACCGTCGACAAGATCGGCCTTCGCTCCGTCGGCTTCATCATTTCTGTCGATGCCAAGGGAGACCGGGCCGCGGAAGTGGAGCTGACCTGGCAGGCGCGCGGGCGCGAGAGTGGCGAGCCGGTCGCGCTGCCGGAAGAGACGCGCGACTGGCTCTATAGTTTTCTCGATTAGGCGCGCACCGGCAGCAGCGGATAGCCGACCATCACGGCGCGGCCGACGAGTGCTGCGACAAAGGCCTTGGCGACGTCACCCGGCACGAAGGCCATTGAGCCGACAAAGGCCTGCTCAAGGTTGACGCCGCTGACCAGCGCCAGATAGCCGATGCCGAAAGCATAGAGCACGACGATCCCGCCGATCATCGCCGACAGGAAGAATCCAACCGTCTGCACGAGGCCGGATTGCTCGGCTTTGACCAGACGCTCGCTGAGATAACCTGTCGTGAAGGCGGCAAACAGCCAGCCGATCAGGAAGCCCGTCGTCGGCGCCGCGAAGGCGGCAAGTCCGCCGCGGCCGCCCGAAAGCACCGGCAGACCGATGGCGACGAGCACCCAGACGATCAGTACGGCAACCACGCCGCGGCGCGCGCCAAGCACGACGCCAGCCATCATCACGCCCATCGATTGCGCGGTGATCGGCACCGGAATGAAGCCGAGCGTGATCGGCGGCAGAATGCCGAGCGCCACGATGATCGCGGCAAAAAGGGCAGAGAGGACAAGGTCGCGGGTGCTCATCATGGGCTCCGTGTTTACGATCGGTTAACTGACATGCCGCCGAATGCCGCGCGCGTCAATTGCCGCGGCAATGTTATCCGCATCTCTGAGCGTCAGGATGATGAGGGGCGCCAGCATCGTCACGGGACGGACCTTTATGCCGCGCGCCGCATGCGCTTCCTTGATCGCCTGATAGCGGCCGAGAATCTCGGGCACGAAGCGGACGACGAGCCCAACCGCCAGCCCGACATCATTGGCCTGCACCAGCCCCAGCCGCTCGAGCGGGCGGGCAAGCAGCGTGATCTCGTCGATGAATTCGGCGATCGTCGTTGTCGCCGTCACGGCGGCGGCAAAGAACATCAGCGACGTCAGCCTGAGAAGCGCGACCACGGCGCCGTGCCAGGGATTGAAGGCAAGACTGAACAGCGCGACGATGCCGATCGTCAGCAGCACCGGCTTCAGCCGCTGCAGTGCCTGGGCAAGGGGAATGCCGAGCCGGAAATAGAGCATGGCACTTGCCAGCACGGCGATTGACAGCAGCGGAATATCGCGCGTCGTGAAAAGAATGACGCCGAGGATAGCCAGCACGAGCAGCTTGGCGCGCGCCGGCAGCCGGTGCATGAGGCTGTTACCCTCGACATAGAGCGATTGCATCAGCCGGCGATCTCCCGGTAGCGCGCGATCGCCTCTGCCGCCGGCGCGTCGGCAGCAAGTGCCCCCTCGTGGAAAACCAGCACGCGGCCGAAACCGGCGATCAGCTCCAGGTCATGGGTGATGACGATCGCATTCTCGGGCAGCCCCTCGATCAGCCGCTGCACCAGGACGCGGTTCTTCAGATCCAGCTGGTTGGTCGGCTCGTCGAGGATCAGGATATCGGGCCCGGTGACCAGCACCGAGGCGAGCGCTGCGATCTGCAGCTCGCCGCCGGAAAGCTCGTGCGCCCGGCGGCTGCCGAGATGGGCGGCGCCGAAACGCGTCAGGACAGCTTCGACCCTTGCCTCGATCTCGGATTTCGGTACGCCGCGGCTCTTCAGGCCGAAGGCAATATCGTCCTTCACGATCGGCAGGATGATCTGGTTCTGCGGCTGCTGGAAGATGAAGCCGACATCGCCGAGCGCGCCGCGCTCATCGGCCGTATCGCGGCCGTTGACGAGCACGCGTCCGGCCGTTGGCTTGGCAAGTCCGTTGATCAGCCGCGCGAAGGTCGTCTTGCCGGAGCCGTTCAGCCCGATCACGCCGATGCGGTTTTCGGCAAGCAGCAGGCTGAGTGGCTGCAGCGCCTGGCGCGCGCCGTAGCTGACCGCAGCGCCTTCGAAACGGATGTCCAAATTCAGTCCCTCATAGATCAGGCGCAAGCTTCTACAGCGACGGCGCGGAAAGTGCAAAAGCGGGTGGCTAGGAAGATTTTCCGACATATGATGAGGCCATGACGAATCTGCTCTCGAATGCCGATGCCCGCCGCGTCTTCATTGCCAAGCAGGGGCTGAGCGCACCGCCGAACCGCGCCTTGACCAAGGACGGGCTCTTGCAGCTCATCCACGATCTCGGCTTCGTGCAGGTCGACAGCATCCAGACGGTCGAGCGCGCCCATCACCAGATCCTGTTCTCCCGCAACCAGACCTACCGGCGCGAACACCTGACCTCGCTTCTGGAAAAGGACGGCGCGCTGTTCGAACACTGGACGCATGACGCCTCGATCCTGCCGAGCGCCTTCTTCAAATACTGGAAGCACAAGTTCGTCCATCAGGAGGAAGTGCTGGTCGAGCGCTGGCGCAAATGGCGTGGCGAGGGTTTTGAGGATGCCTTCGAGGAAACTTACGACCGCGTCGTCGCAAACGGCGCCATTCTGGCCCGTGATATCAAGGCGGATGGCCATGTCTCCGGCGGCTGGTGGAACTGGCATCCGAACAAGACGGCGCTCGAATATTTCTGGCATACGGGCAAGTTCGCCATCGCCGGGCGCTCGAACTTCCAGAAGATTTACGACCTCGTCGAACGCGTGATTCCGGACGAGTTCCGCGAACCCGAAGTAGACCGGGAGGAATTCATCGACTGGGCCTGCCGCAGCGCGCTCTCCCGCCTCGGCTTTGCCACATCGGGAGAGATTGCCGCCTTCTGGAACCTAATTTCCCCTGAAGCCGCAAAGGGGTGGGTTGCCGCCCATCGCGAGGAGCTCACCGAAGTGATCATCGAACCGGCGCTCGGCGGCAAACCGCGCCCGTCCTGGGCGCTTGCCGAATTCCCGGCCACGATAGACGGCTATCCGGATGCGCCGCCCCGCATCCGCGTGCTGAGCCCCTTCGACCCGATGATCCGCGACCGCAACCGCACCGAACGCCTCTTCGGCTTCTTCTACCGCATCGAAATCTTTGTGCCCGAGCCGAAGCGCGAATACGGCTATTACGTCTTCCCGCTGCTGGAGGGCGACAGGCTCATTGGCCGCATCGACATGAAGGCTGACAGGAAGAAGGGCACGCTGGACGTGAAGCGTCTGTGGCTGGAGCCGGGTGTGCGGGCCTCGGCCGGACGTCTCGACAGGCTCGCTGCCGAGCTCGACCGCGTCGCCCGCTTTGCCGGAGTGGAGCGCGTGATCCTTGCCAATGGCTGGCTCGGGTAGTTGATGCCAGACGTTTGAATTTTAAGCAGTTTTTTCGAAATTACCCGGCGTTAATCTTGACGCCGGTTTACCATGCCCATGCCAAAATTGTTAAGCACCGTTCCCCTACGGTTGGCGCATGAAAACGCACCTCATCAGATATGCCGCATGGTTGGCTTGGAACGACCTGGGCCGCAGGGTCAGGGCTCTGATCCGCAACCGCCGCGACGCCCGTGCCGCGGCGGCCTCAACACTCTCGCCGGGCGAGCAGCGAGAGCTGATGAAGCCGGTCGCGGTAAAGTCGGCGCTGATCGACGCGGTCTATTTCAGCCAGGAGGATGGCCGGCTTCGGGTCTGCCTTAGCAATGGCGAGGACCGGACCTTCGAGGGCGTCAACGAGGCGCATGTGATTGCCATGGTCACCTCGCAGTCGCCGGGCAGATATTACATGCGCAACGTCCGCCCCCGCTTCAAGCGTATCGCCGCCTGAGCGCGGGCGCATTTGCTGTGATCAGCCGAGTTCAGTCTTGGTGATCTTGATCCCAAAACCCTCAAGCCCGACATAGTGCCGCTCGCGGCTGGTCAGAAGCTTGATCGAGGTCACGCCGAGATCCTTCAGGATCTGTGCGCCGAGACCGATTTCCAGCCATTCGCTCTCGCGCGTTGCTGCTTCGGCATGCGCCTCGCGGCCCTGGCTGCGGGCCTTGCGGCCGTTGTCGATATGGCCGACACCGACGGAGCCTTCGCGCAGATAGACGATGATGCCGCGGCCTTCCTCGGCGATCTTCTGCATGTAGTGGTCGACAGGGCTCTTCTTGCCGAACAGATCTTCGGCAACATTCTCCGGATGCAGGCGCACCGGAATGTCGATGCCGTCGCGGATGTCGCCGAAGACGACGGCGAGGTGCTGCATCGGATCCCAGGGCAGCGAGTAGGTATGGGCCTTGGCCTTGCCGAACGGGGTTTCAATGTCGAAGCTCGCGCCGAGCTCGATCAGCGTTTCCTTGCGCTGGCGGTAGGCGATCAGATCGGCAACCGACACCTGCTTGAGGCCGTGTTCCTCCGCAAAGCTGCTCACCTGCGGACCGCGCATGACAGTGCCGTTGTCGTTGACGAGCTCGCTGATCACACCGATGAGCGGCAGACCGGCAAGCCTGCAGAGATCGACGGCGGCTTCCGTATGGCCGGAACGCATCAGCACGCCGCCCTCGCGGGCGACCAGCGGGAAAATGTGGCCCGGCCGGACGAAATCGGCAGCACCCACATTCGGGTTGGCGAGGTTGCGCACCGTCAGCGTCCGGTCGTCGGCCGAGATACCCGTCGTCGTGCCGTGCTTGAAGTCCACCGAGACCGTGAAAGCGGTCGTATGCGCCGAGTCGTTTTCGGCGACCATGGCATTGAGGTTCAGGCGCTTGGCCTCTTCCTTCGGCATCGGCGTGCAGACGATGCCCGAGGTGTGGCGAACGATGAAGGCCATCTTCTCCGGCGTACAGTGAACGGCGGCGACGATCAGGTCGCCTTCGTTCTCACGGTCGTCGTCATCCATGACAACGACGATTTCGCCGGCTTCGAAGGCCCGGATGGCATCGACGACGCGCTTCTGGTCATAAGGCATGGAGCAATTCCTATTTCAGCCGGCCGGTCTGGCCGCGGTCGCGGAGGTAATGATCTGCAATGGCGCAGGCAACCATCGCCTCGCCGATCGGCACGGCGCGGATGCCGACGCAGGGGTCGTGACGGCCCTTGGTGCGGATATCGACATTCTTGCCATCGGCATCGATCGACTGGCGCTCGGTCAGGATCGAGGAAGTCGGCTTGATGGCGAAGCGGGCGATGACAGGCTGGCCAGTGGAAATGCCGCCCAGGATGCCGCCTGCGTGGTTGGAGAGGAACAGCGGATTGCCGTCATTGCCCATCCGCATCTCGTCGGCATTCTCCTCGCCGGTGATTTCGGCCGCACCGAAGCCGTTGCCGATCTCGACGCCCTTGACGGCATTGATCGACATCAGCAGCGAGGCGATGTCCTGGTCGAGCTTGGCATAAATCGGTGCGCCGAGACCGGCCGGAACGCCTTCGGCAATGACCTCTACCACCGCACCGACGGATGAGCCGCTCTTGCGGATACCATCGAGATACTCTTCCCAGACGGGAACGATAGCGGCATCGGGCGCAAAGAACGGGTTCTGATCGACCTGAGCCCAATCCCAGTTCTGACGGTTGATCTTGTGCTTGCCGATCTGGATCAGCGCAGCACGCACCTTCATCTCCGGCACGACGAGGCGGGCAATGCCGCCGGCGGCCACACGGGCCGCAGTCTCGCGTGCCGAGGAGCGCCCGCCGCCGCGATAGTCGCGGATCCCGTATTTCACGTCATAGGTATAGTCGGCATGGCCCGGCCGGTATTGGCGGGCGATCTCGCCGTAGTCTTTAGAGCGCTGGTCGGTGTTCTCGATCAGCATCGAGATCGGCGTGCCCGTGGTGATCATCGTCTCGCCATCGGCATCCAGCATCACGCCAGAGAGAACCTTGACCAGATCGTCCTCGCGGCGTTGCGTCACGAACCGCGACTGGCCGGGTTTGCGCTTGTCGAGCCAGACCTGAATGTCCTCGAGCTTGAAGCGCAGGCCGGGTGGCGTGCCATCGACGACGCAGCCGAGTGCCGGACCGTGGCTTTCGCCCCAGGTCGTGACGCGGAAAAGATGACCGAATGTGTTGTGCGACATGTGTTACCGACCAATGGGCGCCGCCTAGGCCGTCGCCGGCAGCGCCAGACTTCCAGAAATTCGCGGTCACTCATAGGCCAAAAAGCAAAGCGGGCAAACGCCTTTCTTTGCCGAAAAGCGGCGCAATCTGAGAATGATGTTTCTGCAATTTGGAAACGATGGGCTTACGACGCGAGGCGCCAGGCGGTGCCGAGTGCAGCCTGCGTGAAGTCTTCGAAGGCGAGCGGCCGCGAGAAGGCATAGCCCTGCAGGATATCGCAGCCGAGATCGCGCAGCATGTCGGCATGGTCGATGCTCTCGACGCCTTCGGCCACCGTCTCGACGCCAAGCGAGCGGGCGATGTCGATGATTGAGCGAACCAGCGTGCGTTCCTGCGAGGAGTGGAGGATCGGCTGCACCAGTTGGCGGTCGATCTTCAGCCGCTTCGGCTTCAGTTTCAGCAGCGAGACGATCGAAGTGTGACCGGTGCCGAAATCGTCGATCTCGATGTCGATGCCGAGCGCCTTGATCCGGTCGAGGTTCTGGGCGGCGACGTCTTCGCTTTCGTCGAGGAAGATCGATTCCACCAGCTCGAAGGAGAGTTCGCCCGGGCGGATATGCAGATGGCTGAGCGACTCGAAGAGGCTGCCGTCATGCAGGCGCCGCGCCGAGACGTTGACCGAGACCTGCGGCACGAGGAGACCATGGGCCGCCCAGCGCATCTTGTCCTTCAGCGCGGTTTCCAGAACGATGCTGTCAAGCGTCTGCACCACGTTGATCTCGTCGGCAATCCGCAGGAACTTGTCCGGCGTCAGCACGCCGCGGGTCGGATGGTGCCAGCGCACCAGCGCTTCGACGCCGGTCAGCTTCATCGAGCGGGCGCAGAACTGCGGCTGATACCAGGCGGTGAACTCGTTGTTGTCGATACCGGCCAGGATCTCGTCGGCCGTGCGCTTGTTGTTGATGATGTCGGCCTGGAGGTTCTGATTGAAGAACTCGTAGCGGTTCCGGCCCAAGCTCTTGGCGCGGTAGAGCGCGATATCGGCATTGATCAGCATCTTGCGCGCATCGACATGGATGCCGTTGGCAAGCGCGATGCCGATCGATACGCCGCAGCGGCACGAGAAGCCCTGGAAGTCGATCGGCTGGCGCATTTCCTCGATGACGCGGCCTGCAAGCTCGGCCATGTCGACGTCGCTGACGTCATGCGCCAGGATCACGAACTCGTCGCCGCCGATGCGCGCCACGAGATCGCTGCCGCGCACATTCTTCGACAGCACCTTGGAAGCATGCACCAGCATCGCATCGCCGGCGGCGTGGCCGAGCGTGTCGTTGATTTCTTTGAAGCGGTCGAGGTCGATATGCAGGATCGCGAATTTCTGGCGCTGCGAGCGCGCGTCGATCGTCAGGCTTTCCAGCGCGATATCAATCTTGCGGCGGTTGGCGAGGCCGGTCAGCGGGTCATGCAGCGAATTATGCTCGATGCGGTTCTTGGCAAGTTCAAGCTCGATATTCTTGGCAACCGCCTCGTCCTTAGCGGCCTTGAGCTCGGCCGTCAGCAGCGCGTCCTCGGTGACGTCGAAGGCAACGCCAATGACCTTGGTGGCGCCCGAGGGTGTCTGGTGTACCTTGCCGGTGGACCGGACATAGCGAACGCCGCCATCGGGGCAGGGGACGCGGCAAATCAGCGTATGCGTATCGCCCGGCTGGTTGAAGAAGCGCGACGCCTCGACCGCGGCCGCGCGATCGTCCGGATGGATGCAGGAGAGCCAGAGATCTTCGGTGACGAAGCCGTTGCGCGGAGCCAGGCCGTAGAGTTCGTGCATGCGCTCGTCCCAGAGCGAACCCTGGTTACCGACCGTGGCATCCCAGACGCCGCACTGATAGGCGTCGAGCGCCAGATCCAGCTTGCCGGACACTTCGGTCAGCTCGGCTTCGCGCCGCGAGATCTCGTCGAGCGCCAGTTCCAGCTCGGCATTCTTGATGTCGCTGGTGTTCTTTGCCCGGCGCAGCGTATCGGCCGCTTCCGCATCGGCGGTTACGTCGGCGACGATGCCGATCGTCCGGCCAACACCGCCGGCGTCGGTATAGAACGAGCCGACTGAGCGCAGATGGCGGACCGTGCCGTCTGCGAGGAAGATGCGGTACTGCGCGGTGCAGGAGGTGCCCGCCACGCTGCAATTGAAGAAATGCGCCTCGGCGATCGGCCGGTCTTCGGCCGCGATCTTCGACAGCCAGCTTTCCAGAGGGTGGCTTCCTTCGCCGGTCCCTTCGCCGTGCAGCGCCGAAGCGCGGCCGTCCCAATAGAGACTGTGGCCGCCGTCCTCGAGTTCCCAGATGCCGATATTGGAGGAATCGAGCGCCAGATTTAGGCGCTGCGAAAGCTCGAGCAGCTTCACCTCGCGGCGTTCCAGCTGCGAGATGTTGCGGTTGCGCTCGCCGAGCAGCAGGGTTGCGAAGAAGATCGGGATGATGATCACGCAGCCGGCGGTGATGATGATCACCCTGAGCTGCGACTGGTTCGGCGGCGCTTCCTCCCAGCCGGTCATCGGCACGGCCGACAGCTCCCAGCGTCCGCCTGCAAAGGCGATCTTGCGGCGCAGCGGCTGCTTGTCGAAAACATCGGTGTCGCCGAAGAAGGGCGCTGCCGAATCGGCCGCTGCCGTCCCAAGATCGCGCACCGCGATCGCCAGGTGATCGAGATGCGGATAGCGCTCCTGGTTTTCGCTGTTTCGCGCCGGCTTCAGGCCGGTGTTCTCATAGAACATGTCGCGGTCGATGGTGACCTCGACAGCGCCCCAGATCTTCCGCTGCCCATCTTCCTTGACGAAGATCGGGAAGAAGATCGCAAACGCATCCTTGCCTTCGGATGTCTTGATCGGGCCGTAGAAGCGCGCCTGCTGGTCGCCGGTATTGCGGGCGACCGATTGCATGCTAGAAAGCACTTCGCGCACATCCTTGCCGATCCGCGACTTGTTGGACTGCGGCGGGTAGACGTTGCTGACGATAAAGCCGGGGGCGACGGCGACATTGATGAAATGCGGGTTCTGGATCAGCAGCCAGTTGATCTGCCGCTCCATCTCTTCGGCATTCGTGCGGGCGCTCAGCGAAATCATGTTCGAGAGGTCACGGACGATGGTGATGTCCATGTTGATCTGTGCAGCCATGCGGGCGCGAATCAGATTAGTCTCGTTTTCCGTGCGGATCTGCAGCTCGCGCAGATGCGCGGCAGTATTGGCGCGATCAAGAGTGATGCCGACAGCAACGATCATGAACGCTACAAAGCCGGAGACCAG
Organism: Hyphomicrobiales bacterium; assembly: GCA_900465675.1. Taxonomy (GTDB): domain Bacteria; phylum Pseudomonadota; class Alphaproteobacteria; order Rhizobiales; family Rhizobiaceae; genus Rhizobium. The sequence goes on from UBJR01000008.1 coordinate 44,461, forward strand.
CAGCGAAAGCCATGTATTCTTGAAAATTCGCCGCAGTTGCCTGTTGCCGCCCAGCCGGAAAAGCAAAATCAGTCTCCCTTGTTTAACGGCAACTGTAAGAGGAACTTGTTAATTTACGATTTCCTGCAATTTTATATTTCGGATGCCAAAAGAACCCGGGGATAATGGTTAATCGCTGCTGCTGATTATTGTTAAAATGCTATTCATCAATTGGGCGGCGAAAGCCATTGTTCCGGGCAATTTTTGCCATATTCAGAGGGTTATCTGTGTTCCATAAGATTTTTGAGTCGAGTGTGAAGAGGGTCGCCGCGATGCGTTTTTTTGTTGCCACGCTGTTGGCCACCGCCAGTTTCCTGTCGCCGATCAGCGGTTTTGCTGAAAGCGCCGACGTCGAAGCGACAATCAAGAAGGTCGATACGGCCAATCTCAGCCTGACGCTCGACGACGGCAAGACCTATCAGGCGCCGGAAGAATTCAATTTCGATGGTCTGAAGGCTGGCGTGAAGGTCGTGATCTTCTATACTGAGGTCGACGGCAAGCGCGTCATCAACGACCTCGATATCGTCCAGTAACCGGGATCAGATCCAGCCGATCAGCCGTTCCGCCCTGTCGATCTTCAAGATCCGGTCCTGCGGAATGTCGCCTTCGGCGGCTTCGTGCTTCGGCACATCGGCAATCATCTTGAAAAGACTGCGAATGACGCCGCCATGCGTCACGCAAACTGTTGGTTTATCAACGGAATTTAGCCAGGACGCAATCCGCCACGACATGATCTCGTAGCTCTCGGCGTCGTCGCCGGGCGGAATGAAATCCCATTTGTTGAGGTTGCGCTCGGTGACGCGCTCACGCTGAGTCGCCTTCAATTCCTTGATCGTCGAGCCTTCCCAATCGCCGAAGGAAACCTCGACCAGCCGTTCGTCGGTGCGGTAGGCCTTGGGATCGACGCCCATGGCCTCGCGGATGATTTCCATCGTCTGGCGGGTGCGGGTGAGGGGGCTGGCGACGAAGTCGAAGGCAATGCCTTCAACCTTCAGAATCTCTGCGAGATCAATGCCGTTCAGCCGCGCTTGTTCGCGGCCGATGGGGTTCAGCGGAATGTCCTTCTGTCCCTGGAGACGGCGTTCGGCATTCCAATCGGTCTGGCCGTGTCGGACCACATAGATAAGCACGGCATGTCCCGTTTCTTGGAGTTCGGTCAGTCCTTGATAACCGAAATATCCGGCGCGTCCACAGCCTTCATGCCGATGACATGGTAGCCGCTGTCGGCGTGGTGAACTTCACCGGTGACCGAGCGCGACAAGTCGGACAGCATGTAGAGGCCGACGTCGCCGACTTCCTCGATGGTGACCGTGCGGCGCAGCGGCGCGTTGTACTCGTTCCACTTCAGGATGTAGCGGAAGTCGCCGATGCCGGAGGCAGCGAGCGTCTTGATCGGGCCTGCGGAGATCGCGTTGACGCGGATGTTCTTCGGTCCGAGGTCGACGGCCAGATACTTGACGCTGGCTTCGAGAGCGGCCTTGGCAACGCCCATGACGTTATAGTTCGGCATCACCTTCTCGGCACCGTAGTAGGTGAGGGTGAGCAGCGAACCGCCATCCGTCATCAGCTTCTCGGCGCGGCGTGCGACCGAGGTGAAGGAGAAGACGGAGATCTGCATCGTCTTGTTGAAATTGTCGGCAGAGGTATCGACATAGCGGCCGGTCAGCTCGTCCTTGTCGGAGAAGCCGATGGCGTGAACGACGAAGTCGATCTTGCCCCACATCTTTTCGACATTGGCGAAGACTTCATCGATGGTGGATTCGTCGGAGACATCACAGTGGCCGGCCAGAACGCCGCCGAGTTCGGCAGCCAGCGGCTCGACGCGCTTCTTCAGCGCTTCGCCCTGATAGGTAAAGGCGATTTCGCCACCCTGTGCATGAATGGCCTTCGCAATGCCCCACGCGATCGAGCGATTGTTCGCAACGCCCATGATGACGCCGCGCTTGCCTGACATGAGGCCTGTTGCTTGAGCCATATTTTGCCCCCTAATGAACCAATTCAAACGTGCCTATGGCATAGGCAGCTAATCGGTTCAAGATTGCGAGCAATCATCAACTGTTAGGGATCGTAACAAAGGGTGCTCTTGTCACGAAAATTTCACAGGAAAAGCCCTTCGCGCATGCTTCTCATCAGGTCGGTGACCTTATCGTCCGGTTTTTCCCACAGAATAATGCGCAACTCGACGACGAGATCGCCCTTTGCGCCGTTGCCGTCAGGCAGTCCCTGGTTTTGGACGCGGATCGATTTGTCCGAACCGGACCAGGCCGGAACGCTGACCCGGACTTTGCCGTCGGGACCATCGATCTCGGCTTCCGTGCCCAGCACGGCGTTCTCGATGGTCAGCGGCAGAACGGTGTGCAGGTCATAGCCGTGCACGGTAAACTTCGGGTCGGATGCGATGCGCACGCTGATCACGGCGTCGCCGCGCTGCATGTTCGGCAGTTTCAGCCCCTGTCCCTTAAGGCGGACCTGCTGGCCGTCTGTTGTCCCTGAGGAAAGCGTGAAGCTCGCCTCCTGGGCTTCGCCCAGCGGAACGGTGATACGGTTGCCTTTCAGGATGTCTTCGATCGTCACCGTCGCCTGGGCAAACTGGTCCGGCGCCTTTTCGGGTGCCGGGGCAGCGCCGGTGAACCGGCGCACCAGCGATGTCAGAATGCTGAAAGGCTGCAATATGTTGGCTGCTGCTGCAGCGGCATTCGCGTCGGCATTGTCGCCATCCGGCTTGGCCGCGTCCGGCTCGCTCTTGGCAGCCTCGGGTTCGGCAGGTTTTGCCTTTGCCTGCGATTGTGCCTGCTGCTGGGCCTGGCCCGTCGCGCCGGCGCCCGCAGTCTTGGCCTGCGCGTTCGCGCCGAAGATGCGCTCGACGACGTCTTCTGCACTTTCGGAGCCTGCTGCCTTCTGCTTCTGCGCTTCCTCCGCCGCTGCTTTCGCCGCTTTCTGGGCGTTGGCGCGCGCCAGCTCTTCCATCACGCGCTCGGCATTCTCCTGCGCCTGTTTGGCACGGATAGCCGCTTCATGTGCGGCCTGGCGCTGCTGCATGATGGTTTCGCCGCTGACCTTTGCCGCCGCCATGCGCGCAGCCGTGTCGAAGAGGCTGCGCTTCTTCGGATCCTTCAGCGTCTCATAGGCGCGGCCGACCTCGGCGAAACGCGCCGTGGCGTTCGGGTCGCTCTGATTGTGGTCAGGATGGACCGCCTTGGCCATATTGCGCCAAGCAGCCTTGATTTCGTCAGCTCCTGCGTCCCTCTGGACGCCCAAAACCTTATATGGATCGCGCATAGTAATCCGCCGGTGTCCGATCCGGCTGCCACCCTTTGGCAGCCGAAAGCCCAATAACAACTCTTTGCGCGCCATCCGGTTCAACCGGACCTCGCGCTTATGGGCTGGATCGTGCGGGAGAGTTGCTAATCACTTGTTATTTTCGCCGCCGGTGTCGGTGGCTTTCGCGGCAAATGGTTATCGTTCTGCTAAGCATTGTCATGCCGCCGCCGCGCGCATTAAGCATTCCTGTGGAAAAGTTTCAGCCTTCCGGCTGGAAGCTCAGAAGCTGCCAGTTGCCGCCGCCGACCAGGCAGGTCTTGCCCATGAACTTGGCGATGCCGTCATAGGAATGACGGGTGGTGCGGAACTGCCGGCAGACCTGGCCGGAATCGTTGTTCTCGACGATCGTGTCGATCACGCCCGCACTGCCGGTCGAGGCATTGGCCCAGGCCAGCGGCTGCGCGCCGACCTTGCCGACATCGGCAGAGGTCACGGCGTTGCGCACGGTCATTTCGTCTGAAAGCGTATCGGTGCTCGGCGGATTCTGCGGCACGGTACCGGTCGAGACGGAGCGGTCGACCTTGGAATCGCTGAGGAAGTCAAAACCACCGGTCATGCAGCCTGACAGCGAGAGTATCGCCATGCCGATGAGAAGGAGCGAACCACTGCGGCGCAGGAAGCCCTTTGTATGGTGAGTTGACTTTGCTATGACTTCCACCCTGTGTCCTGTCCAGTCGTGAATAGCTGGGCATTTAACCTGATAACCCGGGGCATTTGAGCTAATATGTCGGCAAATGAGTTAACAAGCAGTGACTTTACCGAACGCGGCGAACCATTCAAGCTTTTCGCGGAATGGCTGAAGGAAGCCGAGGCTTCGGAGGTCAACGATCCCAATGCCGTCGCGCTGGCAACCGTCGATGAGGCTGGTCTTCCCAATGTCCGCATGGTCCTCCTGAAGGGATTCGATACCGCAGGCTTCGTGTTCTACACCAATTTCGAGAGCCAGAAAGGTCGCGAAATCTTGGGACAGCAAAAGGCGGCGATGTGCTTCCATTGGAAGACGCTGCGCCGCCAGGTGCGTTTGCGTGGTCCGGTGGAAGTCGTAACCGACGAAGAGGCCGACGTCTATTTTAAATCGCGCGCCCGCGGCAGCCGCATCGGTGCCTGGGCCTCGAAACAGTCCCGTCCGCTCGAAAGCCGCTTCGCACTCGAGAAGTCGGTTGCCGAATATACCGCCCGCTATGCGATCGGTGAAATTCCCCGCCCGTCCTATTGGTCCGGTTTCCGCATCAAGCCTGTCAGCATCGAGTTCTGGAAAGACCAGAATTTCCGTCTCCACGACCGCATCGAGTTTCGCCGTGCAGAGCCCGAGGGCGATTGGGAAAAGGTCCGGATGTATCCGTAACCTCTTATTTCCCCATCAGTTTCAGGGGAATGCCTGAGGCCAGCGCCGTGACGTAGCGCGGCTTCTGGTAGAGGCCGTTCAGCGATAGACGCGGCAGGTAATGGGTGCCGCCGGATAGCCCGGTCTCTATAACGCCGGGCTGCGTTGTCACGGACACCGTGAAGCCGAGGCCGGCGGCGATTGCCGCCTCGCGTTGCGTCGCCGCCTCCCGGGTGCCGTAAGGAAAAGCGATCGTCACGGGCCGATGGCCGGTGACCACTTCTACGTGATCGGCCGAAATCAGCATCTCCTCGCGGGCGTCGGCTTCCGGCAGCCGGGCGAGCGCCCGGTGGCTGATCGTGTGCGCGCCGAGCGAGGCGAGGGGGCTCGCTTCCAGCAGATTGAGCTCGGCCTCGCCCATCACCAGATCGTCGACGATGCCGAGCGGATCGATCTCGTGCTGCCGCGCCAGCGCGTCGAGCCGCGCGATTGTCGCCGTTTCGTCAGTGCTATGGAGAAAGGTGGCAAATCTCGCGAATGCCGCGTATTGATCTGCCGGATTTTCGAGCTTGAGTATCTCATCGCCGCTGCCGAAATCGAAATGCAGCAGATCGGCGCGGCGCAACAGCAGCGTCAGCGTTTCCCACCAGATACTGTGCGTGCGCTCGGTCAGCCCCTTGGCCACGAAGATCGTGAACGGCGCCTCGTGCCTTTCGAAAATCGGATAGGCGTGGACGAGATTGTTGCGATAACCGTCGTCGAGTGTGAAGGCGGCAAACGGCGCATCGCCTGCCGGCGCAGAGAGCAGGGCAGGGACGTCCGAAAGCGCAACGAAGCGATATCCGTCCTTCGTCAGCCGCGACAGCGCCGCATCGAGGAATTCCGGCGTAATTTCGAGATGCGCATTGGGTTCGAAGTCATGCACCTCGTAAGGGCGGACATGGTGCAGGGTGAAGATTGCGCCACGGCCGCGCGCGCCGCGCATCAGCCGCGTAGCGCTGATCAGATGCGCCGCTTCAAGGCCGGCGGTGATGGCGGCCTTTTTCGCCCTTTTTTTCCACAATCCCTGCATGTCAGCTCCGTGAAAGGTCCAGACCCTACCAATTCTGGTGTTAAACCTTGCTGAAGATTGCTTTTCGGACTGAAATCTTTACGTTTCCTTCACCACGGGTGGAAAAAACTCAGAGAACCAGTGTTCGTTGCCTCAAAGTCGCGCCAAAGTGCGGGCTTCTGTCACAGAACGGGACACATTTTGGCAATGCTGCGCGCGCGTGGCACCTAGAGGGGAAATCCATGAACAGGCTGTTGGCCACACTCTTGACTGCGACGCTTGCCTTTTCGGCACCCGTTGCGGCGATCGCCGGCAACGCCTCTTTCATCCTCGATGCCCGCACCGGCAAGGTCCTAGCCTCTGAAAATGCCGACGTGCTGAATCATCCGGCATCGCTAACCAAGATGATGACCCTCTATCTCGCCTTCGAAGCGATCAATCGCGGCAAGCTCAGCTGGGATAGCCAGATCGTCATGTCCAAATATGCCGCGAGCCGCCCGCCGACGAAACTCGGCGTTCGCCCCGGCGGCACGATCACCGTGCGCGAAGCGGTCTATGGCATGATCGTCAAGTCGGCCAACGACGCTGCCGCTGCCATGGGCGAGAAGCTTGGCGGTTCGGAAAGCAACTTTGCCCGGATGATGACGCAGAAGGCCCGGCAGCTCGGCATGAGCCGCACCACCTTCTACAACGCCTCCGGCCTTCCCGACGCCCGTCAGGTAACGACGGCCCGCGACATGTCGACCCTCGGCGTGGCGCTGATCCGCAATTTCCCCAAGGAATACCAGCTCTTCTCGGTGGCCTCCTTCAATTTCCGCGGCAAGACGATCCGCGGCCACAACAATCTCATGTACCGCTACGAAGGCATGGACGGCATCAAGACCGGCTATACCAATGCCTCCGGCTTCAATCTCGTCAGCGCCGTGCGCGATGGCAACCGCCGCGTCGTCGGCGTCGTTCTCGGCGGCCGCACGGCCCGCAGCCGCGATGCCCAGATGGCAGCACTGCTCGACAAGTATCTCGACCGCGCATCGGGTGGTGCCAAGCTGGTTGCCAGTGCCGGCAGCAAGCCGCAGCCGGCAGCGCCCGTTGAAGTCGCTTCCGCTGCGGATGACGGCGATCTGCCGGTTCCGGTGAACGCACCGCGCGCCCAGGGCGATGCCGAGGCAATCCCCTTCGCACTCGGCTACAGCGGCACCACCGTTCCACTCGACCGCCCGGCCGCTCTCGACAAGATGGGCAAGGGCGGCAAGCTGCAGGCATCGGCCAGCGGCTGGCAGATCCAGATCTCCGCGGCGCCAAGCGCCGAGGCCGCACAGGCTCTTCTGGCGCAGGCCAAGACCGAAGGCGGCGCGGCACTGAAATCCGCCTCGCCGCTGACAGAAGCCGTCGGCTCCGGCGCGAGCGCCGTCTACCGCGCCCGCTTTACCGGTTTCGGCAGCCGCGATGCTGCCGCCGCTGCCTGCGATGCCCTGAAGAAGCGCTCCTATGACTGCGTGATGGTCGGCGGTAACGGCTGATCCGGACTGGACAACAGCCAGGAATCACGGCTCTCCTTCATGAGTACGGAAGGAGAACGAAATGCTGTCAGATCTTGCCGAGAAATTCGAGGCGGCCTCAAAGGCCTATGCCGCGGCAAACGGCGTGGAGCGCGATCCCGACTGGTTTCTGCTCAAGCTTCAGGAAGAGATGGGTGAACTCACCCAGGCCTGGAACCGCCTGACGGGGAGGGGACGCGCCAAGGGCCGGACATCCGCCGAGATGAAGCAGGACCTCGCCGACGAGACCGCCGATCTCCTCGGCCACATCCTCCTCTTTGCCCACCACAACGGCATCGACCTCGCACCCTCCGTCGAGCGGAAATGGCTGTTTAGGCCGTGAATGCGCGGGGTTACTTGCCGAGTGCCCGCCGGTAGAACTTGCTGTCGACGCCCATGACAGGGAAGGCGCGGGGGAGGTCGTTCCGGCTGATCTCGCTGAACCCGTTCTTTTCGTAGAACCGGTGGGCGGCAAGGAACCGGTCAGTGGTGCCGAGGAAGATATCGGTGATCTCATGCTCCCCGGCATGCGCAAGGAGCGCGTCGAGCAGGCGGACGGCGACATTGTGCTCGCGGCCGCGTACATGGGCCGCCACGAACATCTTGCGCAACGCCGTCTGGTTATTGCCGATATCCTTGAGGCCGAGCGTCCCGACGATCGTTCCGTCGAGTTCGGCGACCCAGAACTGCCCCTTACGGGCCTGGTAGAAGTCGCGGATCACCGCCAGATCCGGCTGGTCGTCGGCGGTGATGGCGATGCCGAATTCATCCCGCTGGATCGGCAGGATCACCGAGAAGACGCCGTCGATGTCGGCGATGGCAAAGGGCCGTATCAGGATCTCGCTCATCGCCGTCTCCTGAGGTTGTTAGGTTTGCGTACCGCCAACGGTAACCTGGTCCATGCGCAGGTGCGGCTGGCCGACGCCGACGGGCACCCATTGTCCGGCCTTGCCGCAATTGCCGATGCCGGTATCGAGCTTCATGTCGTTGCCGACCATGGAGATGCGCTTCATCGCGTCAGGGCCGTTGCCGATCAGCATCGCGCCCTTGATCGGCGCGCCGATCTTGCCGTTTTCGATCAGGTAGGCTTCGGTGCAGCCGAAAACGAACTTGCCCGAAGTGATATCCACCTGGCCGCCGCCGAAGGAAACGGCATAGATGCCCTTCTTGACCGAGGAAATGATCTCCTCAGGCGTCTTGTCGCCGCCGAGCATATAGGTGTTGGTCATGCGCGGCATCGGCACATGGGCATAGCCCTGGCGGCGCCCGTTGCCAGTCGCCTTCATGCCCATCAGCCGTGCATTCTGCCGGTCCTGCATGTAGCCGACCAGCTTGCCGTTCTCGATCAGCACGTTATAGGCCGAAGGCGTACCCTCGTCGTCGATGGTGATCGAGCCACGGCGGTTGTCGATCGTGCCGTCATCGACGACGGTCACACCGGGAGCGGCGACCATCTGGCCGAGCAGGCCGGCAAAGGCCGAGGTCTTCTTCCTGTTGAAATCGCCTTCCAGCCCGTGGCCGACAGCCTCATGCAGCATGACGCCGGGCCAGCCGGAGCCGAGCACCACGTCCATCGTGCCTGCAGGCGCTTCGATGGCTTCGAGATTGACCAGCGCCTGGCGCAGCGCCTCGTCGGCGCCCGTCTGCCAGCTGCCCTCGGTGATGAAATCGCCAAAGCCGATGCGCCCGCCGGATCCGTAGGAGCCGCTCTCCTGCCGGTCGCCGTCACCCACCATGACCGAGATGTTGATGCGGGTCATCGGCCGGATGTCGCGGACGCGGTGGCCGTCGGCACGCAGGATATCGACGACCTGCCAGCTGGCGGCAACCGAAGCCGTCACCTGCCGCACCTTGTCGTTCTTGCCGCGCAGATAGGCGTCGATATCGGTCAGCACCTTCACCTTCTCTTCGAAGGAGGGCGAGCCGATCGGGTTCTCGTCGTTGTAGAATTTCTTGTTGGTGCCCTGGGGGGCAGCGGCGTAGCTGCCGGAATAGCCGCGGGTAACGGCGCCGACGGCATCGGCGGCGCGCTTCAGCGCCGAAACCGAGAGGTCGCCGGCATGAGCATAACCGACCGCTTCGCCAGCCACGGCGCGCAGGCCGAAACCCTGCTCGGTATTGAAGCTGCCGCCCTTGAGGCGGCCGTTGTCGAACATCAGCGATTCCGCCTGCGCATGCTCGATGTAGAGCTCGCCGTCATCGGAGCCGGAAAGCGCTTCGGCCACGAGCTTGCGCATCGTCGCTTCGTCGGCATCGAAGAGCGTCAGGAGGTCGGTATTCATGATGGTATGCTCCGCTTCAAAGCTGCAATGCTTCAAGCCGATGTAGGTCCGGACGGGTGTTCGAGCAAGCCCCAATCAGGCCCTTATCAGGGAAGCGCGTCGTAGCCTTCGGCAAAGCCCTTCAGATCGACAGGAATGCCGATGCCTTCTTCCGGCGTCTGGAAGACGATGAAGGTGGCGCTGGTGCCGCTGCGGAAGGTCTTGAGCAGCTCGTCCTCGAGCACGACTTCGGCGTAGCAGCCATCGGCGAAGCAACGGACGAAATAGGCGCGGCCGATATCCTTGCCGTCGACATTGAGGCCGAGGCCGTTCGGCAGCAGCACGCCGAGAGGCGCCAGCACGCGCAGGATCTTCGACTTGCGGTCGGCGGTCTTCAGTACGACGACCGAAAGCCCGACCTCCGGCCGGTCTTCGGCGATCACGTTCTGCATCAGCGCGCACTGCTCGGCCGAAGCGCCGGCCGGCTTGTCGCAGACGACGGACCAGGCGCCGTGGTTGGATTTCACCGTGCCCGGTGCCTGCGGCTGGCTCTGGCCGGGAACGGCCTGCTGCTGTCCGGGTGCCGGGGGCGCGGGTTCGGCCTGTGCAGGCGGCTTGGCGGCCGGCTGCTGCTGCGCGAAGACGGGGGTGGCCGCTGCTGCTGCAAGTATGGTGGTCACGGCAAGCGACCGCGCAAGGGAACGGAAACCCATAAAAACCTCTGGATTCGAATCGGTGACGGTATTGTTGAAGGCCGTCGCCGAAAATGAAAAGACCTGCCCCGTGAAAACCGGGGGACTACGGCAGAAATAGGACCTTTCGGCAAGAATGTTCGGGCTTTGGATTGGCCCGCGTAAGGCTTTTCCGTATGATGGTGCAAATCGGCGGTAATGTTTTGTGCCTGCTTGCGAATTTGTCGTTACGCAAAAATGCCGCATAGACAATTGCTTTGGCCAGTTGCGGTCCATGGCAAACTGTGGTTTGAAGCGCAGAAGATGGCAAGGATTCTGCGTTCGATTTATGGCAGGTCAAGCGCTCGAGGGAGATACTAAGGTGATTAAGAAGGCTTATGCAGCTCTGACCGCGCTGGTCTGTCTGCTTTTTGCTTCCGGCACATATGCCGATCAGCCGATGCCGTGGCAGGCAACGCTGCAGCCGGCGGCGACGCCGATTATGCGGGAAATCCGCTGGTTCGAACAATATACGCTGTGGTTCATCGTACCGATCACGCTCTTCGTTCTGATCCTGCTCATCGTTGTCTGTTGGAAGTTCCGTGCGAGCGCCAATCCGGTGCCGTCGAAGACCAGCCACAACACGGTTATTGAAGTCATCTGGACCGTGGGGCCGGTTCTGATCCTTCTCTTCCTCGCTGTTCCGTCGTTCAACCTTCTGACCGCCCAGCTGACGCTGCCGGAAAATCCGGATGTGACGCTGAAGGCAACCGCGACCCAGTGGCAGTGGAATTACGAATATGAAGGCACTGGCGACAATCCGCTGGCCTTCGATTCCTACCTGCTGAAGGATCCGGATCGTGCCGCTGCCGGCAAGACCGACCTCTCCACCTATCCGCGCCTGCTCGCTGTCGACAACGAAGTCGTCCTGCCTGTCGGCAAGACCGTCCGCGTTCTGGTGACCGCCGCTCCGACCGACGTCATCCACGCTTTCGCGATGCCGTCCTTCGGCGTCAAGATCGATGCTGTTCCGGGCCGCCTCAATGAAACCTGGTTCAAGACCGAGCGCGAAGGCCTGTTCTACGGCCAGTGTTCCGAGCTCTGCGGCAAGGACCATGCGTTCATGCCGATCGCGATCCGTGTCGTTTCCGAAGACAAGTACAAGCAGTGGCTGACGGCCGCCGCTTCCGATCTTCCCGGGGCCTACAAAAGCCTCATGGCAGCAACCGATGGTCCGAAGACCGTCGATGTCGCCGAAAACGCTCAGTAATCTAGAAGGGACTCGGGACAATGGCTGGACCTTCCGCTCACGATCATTCTCATGATCAGCATGGCCATGACGCACATGCACATGACGACCATCACAATCACTCGCATACGCCGAGCTTCGTCAATCGCTGGTTCTTCTCGACGAACCACAAGGACATCGGCACGCTCTACCTGATCTTCGCGATCTTCGCCGGCATCATCGGCGGCGCGCTCTCCGTTGCCATGCGCATGGAGCTTCAGGAGCCTGGCATCCAGATCTTCCACGGTCTGGCCTCGATGGTTTACGGCTTCGAAGGCGACGCCGCGATCGACGGCGCCAAGCATATGTTCAACGTCTTCACCACCGCTCACGCCCTGATCATGATCTTCTTCATGGTCATGCCGGCGATGATCGGCGGCTTCGCCAACTGGATGGTGCCGATCATGATCGGTGCGCCTGATATGGCGTTCCCGCGTCTGAACAACATCTCCTTCTGGCTGATCGTTCCGGCCTTCCTGCTGCTCGTGCTGTCGATGTTCGTCGAAGGCCCGGCCGGTGCTTACGGCGCTGGTGGCGGCTGGACGATGTATCCGCCGCTCGCAACCGCAGGCCAGCCTGGCCCGGCCGTCGATCTGGCGATCTTCTCGCTGCATATCGCCGGTGCGTCGTCGATCCTTGGTGCGATCAACTTCATCACCACGATCCTGAACATGCGCGCTCCGGGCATGACGCTGCACAAGATGCCGCTTTTCGCCTGGGCCGTTCTGATCACCGCCTTCCTGCTGCTGCTCTCGCTGCCGGTTCTGGCAGGCGGCATCACCATGCTGCTCACCGACCGCAACTTCGGCACGTCCTTCTTCGCGCCTGAAGGCGGCGGCGACCCGATCCTCTACCAGCACCTGTTCTGGTTCTTCGGTCACCCGGAAGTGTACATCCTGATTCTGCCGGGCTTCGGCATCGTCAGCCACATCATCTCGACCTTCTCGAAGAAGCCGGTTTTCGGTTACCTCGGCATGGCTTACGCCATGGTCGCCATCGGTGCCGTCGGCTTCGTCGTCTGGGCGCACCACATGTACACGGTCGGTCTGTCGCTCGATGCGCAGCGCTACTTCGTCTTCGCAACGATGGTCATCGCCGTTCCGACGGGCGTGAAGATCTTCTCCTGGATCGCAACGATGTGGGGCGGCTCGATCAGCTTCCGCACGCCGATGATCTGGGCAATCGGCTTCATCTTCCTGTTCACGGTCGGTGGCGTCACCGGCGTTCAGCTGGCAAATGCCGGTCTCGACCGCTCGCTGCATGACACCTATTACGTCGTGGCTCACTTCCACTACGTTCTGTCGCTCGGCGCCGTGTTCGCCATCTTCGCTGCCTGGTACTACTGGTTCCCGAAGATGTCGGGCTACATGTACAGCGAGTGGATCGGCAACCTGCACTTCTGGGTCATGTTCATCGGCGTCAACCTGGTGTTCTTCCCGCAGCATTTCCTCGGCCTCGCCGGCATGCCGCGCCGCTACATCGACTATCCGGATGCATTCGCCGGCTGGAACTACGTGTCCTCCATCGGCTCCTACATCTCGGCCTTCGCGGTTCTGATCTTCCTCTTCGGTGTCTTCGAAGCTTTCGCCAAGAAGCGCCTGGCTGGCGACAATCCGTGGGGTGAGGGTGCAACGACGCTCGAATGGCAGCTGCCTTCGCCGCCGCCGTACCACCAGTGGGAACAGCTTCCGCGCATCAAGTAAGATGCTGGAATACCGGACGCCGCACCAAGATGCGGCGTCCGGCCTTAAGGTAAGCAGGACGGAATAATGACGGTCATCGACAATCACGAGGCACTTGCAAACGAAGGCGACTTTCGCCTGTCGGAAGCAGGCGCACGCGATTATTTCGAGCTTCTGAAGCCCCGCGTCATGTCGCTGGTGGTTTTCACGGCCTTTGCCGGCCTCGTGCTGGCGCCCGGACATATCAATCCGATCCTCGGCCTCATCTCGATCCTTTGCATTGCTGTCGGCGCAGGCGCGTCGGGTGCGCTGAACATGTGGTATGACGCCGATATCGACGCCGTCATGACCCGTACCGCGCAGCGCCCGATCCCGGCCGGCCGCATCCAGCCGCGTGAAGCACTGGCTTTCGGCCTCGTGCTCTCGGGCTTCTCGGTCACCATCCTCGGTCTCGCCGTCAACTGGCTCTCGGCCGGGATCCTGGCCTTCACCATTTTCTTCTATGCCGTCGTTTATACGATGTGGCTGAAGCGCTCGACGCCGCAGAACATCGTCATCGGCGGCGCGGCAGGCGCCTTCCCGCCGATGATCGGCTGGGCCTGCGTGACCAATTCGGTCACCATCGAAAGCACCGTTCTCTTCCTGATCATCTTCCTGTGGACGCCGGCGCATTTCTGGGCTCTCGCGCTCTTTAAGATGCACGACTACGAGTCCGTCGGCGTGCCGATGCTGCCGAACGTCTCAGGCGAGCGAACCACCAAGCATCAGATCGTTGCCTATGCGGTGCTGACGGCCGTCTGCGGCGTCGTACCGTCCTTGCTCGGCTTTGCCAGCTTCGGCTACGGCCTCGTCGCGACGCTGCTCGGCGCAATCTTCATAAGCTGTTCCATCGCCGTCTGGCGGATGCCGGATGGCGATCTGAAGATGATCCCGGCAAAGAAGCTGTTCGCGTTCTCGATCTTCTATCTGTTTGCCATCTTCTCTGCTCTCATGTTCGATCGCGTGGCCTCTATCCTGGTGTTCCACGCAGGAGGTTTGATTTGATCGAAACCGTCAAATTGACCGAAGCGCAGCGCAAGTCGCGCCGCAATCGCAACGTTGCGCTTGGCCTCGTGCTGGCAGGTCTTTGCGTGCTGTTCTATGCGATCACCATCGTCAAGTTCACCGGACACGGAGGCTGAGCGAATGAGCGAAACCGTGGACGCGCCGACGAAGAAGGGCCGCAACAACGGTGCCGTCGTTATGATGTGCCTGAGCTTCGTCGTCGGCATGGGCGCGATGAGCTATGCCGCCGTTCCGCTCTACCGCATGTTCTGCCAGATCACCGGCTACAATGGCACGACGCAGCGCGTCGAGCAGGCCTCGACCGTGATCCTCGACCGCAAGATGCGCGTCACCTTCGATGCCAATGTCGCTCCCGGCCTGTTCTGGGAATTCAAGCCGGTGCAGCGCGAAGTCAACCCGCGCATCGGCGAGACGATCCAGGTCAATTTCGTCGCCGAGAACCGCTCGAACGAGACCCAGCGCGGCCAGGCGGTGTTCAACGTCACGCCGGGCGAAGCCGGGGCCTATTTCAACAAGGTCCAGTGCTTCTGCTTCACCGAGACGGACCTGAAGCCGGGCGAAAAGCTTGAAATGCCGGTGGTGTTCTACATCGATCCGGAAATTACCAAGGCCGTGGAGTCGAAAGACATTCACACGGTCACGCTATCCTATACGTTCTACCCGAAAGAGGGACCGAAGCCGGTGGCTTCGAATGAGGGTGGAGCGGAGAAGGTTGAAAAGAAACTTTGATTGAGGTCCGTTTCCGGCTATGCCGGGAACGAGCGAGGAAGAGATCCGGGGATACAAGATGGCCGACGCGCATCAGAAAAACCACGACTACCATATTATTGATCCGAGCCCGTGGCCGCTGCTCGCCTCGATCGGCGCGTTCATCATCACCTTTGGTGGCGTCGGATTCATGCGCTACATCAATGGCGGATCGCTGCACCTTTTCGGTATCGAATGGGCGCATCCGTGGCTGTTCTTCATCGGTCTCGCGCTGATCCTCTACGTCATGTACGGCTGGTGGGCCGATACCGTGAAGGAAGCCCACGAGGGCGCGCATACCCGCGTCGTCTCGCTGCACCTTCGCTACGGCATGATCATGTTCATCGCTTCCGAAGTGATGTTCTTCGTTGCCTGGTTCTGGGCCTATTTCGACGCCAGCCTCTATCCGCATGAAGCCATTCAGGCTTCGCGCCTCGCCTTTACCGGTGGCGTATGGCCGCCGAAGGGCATCGAGGTTCTCGATCCTTGGCACTTGCCGATCTACAACACCGTCATCCTGCTTCTCTCGGGCACCACGGTTACCTGGGCGCACCACGCGCTGCTGCACAATGACCGCAAGGGCCTCATCCAGGGCCTGACGCTTACCGTTCTGCTCGGCATCCTGTTCTCCTGCGTCCAGGCCTACGAATACGCCCACGCTCCGTTCGCCTTCAAGGCATCGATCTACGGCGCGACCTTCTTCATGGCGACCGGCTTCCACGGCTTCCACGTTCTGGTCGGCACGATCTTCCTGATCGTCTGCCTGATCCGCGCCATCCGCGGCGACTTCACGCCGAAGCAGCATTTCGGCTTCGAGGCTGCGGCCTGGTACTGGCACTTCGTCGACGTCGTCTGGCTGTTCCTGTTCTTCTCCATCTACATCTGGGGTGGATGGGGCGCACCGGTTGCCCACGGCTGATCCGGTCCAAGGCTGATATTGAAAAGGCGGGTGCCACTGGCGCCCGCCTTTTCCTTTGCTCTATCGCAGCCCGGCGATCCGCTCGAAGGCGGAAGGTTCGGGAATGCCGATATCGAGCTGATGACGGATCGCCTCGGCGCACTCATAGGGCGTCAGCACAGAGGTATCGAGCTCGAGATCGTAGATGCCGGGCTTGTGGACCTCGTCCTGCCAGCGGCGCACCGCTTCCGGAACCGCTGTTTCGGCCGTTGCCTTGGCATAGAGTTCTTCGCGGCCGGGCTCGTCGATCTCCCGCCGCTTCATGATGACGTCGAGCGGACAGCGCACGCCGACGAACAGCACCGGAAAGCCTTCGAGACGCCTGGCGCAATCGGCCAGGATGCCGAGCGGCTGCGAGTAGGCGTCGTGATGGCCGAGATCAGCCACGACATTGAGCCCGAGCCCGGCATGGATGGCGATCGATTCGTAGAGCGCCGCATAGAAAAACGGCACCAGCTCCTCGAGATCGGGACGCTCGCCCCCGGGCCTGAGGCCGATGCCCGGCAGATACTCGGCCGGCGTCATCGCATTGTAGCCGTCGACCCCGAGATTCATCCAGGGGCCGTCGAATTGCTGCTGGATCGCCCTCGCGATCGTAGTTTTGCCGCTGCGCGGCGCACCGTTCAAAATGACGATCTGCGCGGCGGTGTTGTCGTTGTCCATGCGTCTTCTTCTTCTGTTTGGCGCGAATCGCTGAGGCGAAATCGCGCAGGTATTTCCCTTCGTCCTGCGGATACTCTATGGGAGAGTTAAGGCGGCTTTAGGTGAGATCGCCGCTATCGGGAATGGGTATGAAAGAAGACACAGCTCTTTTTCCACCGGTCGATCCGGTGAAGACCGGCATCAAGGGCTGCTGCCCGCGCTGCGGCAACGGCAAGCTGTTCGATGGCATGCTGTCGCTGAAGCCGCGATGCGCCGCCTGCGGGCTGGATTATGCATTTGCTGATTCGGGCGATGGCCCGGCTGTCTTCGTCATCCTCATTGTCGGCTTCATCGTCATCGGCTCGGTGCTCTGGCTGGAGGTCAACTATTCGCCGCCGATCTGGCTGCATATCCTGCTCTTCGGCCCGCTGACGATCATCCTGTCGCTGCTGACCCTGCGCTGGTGCAAGGGCATCCTGATCGCCATGCAATACCGCCACAATGCCCGCGAAGGACGCCTGAGTGACTGACATGAACATTCCGGCCCCGCGCCGCAAGCTGCCTGTTTTCACCGGCATCGTGGTGCTGATTGCGCTCGCCATCCTGATTTCGCTCGGCACCTGGCAGGTCGAGCGCCTGCACTGGAAGGAAGGCCTTCTCGCCGATATCGCGTCGCGCCGCACCTCGGCCCCCGTCGAGCTCTCCGCCATCGAAGCGATGCACGCCGGTGGCACCGATATCGAATACCGTCCGGTCACCGTCACCGGCCGCTACGTCAACAACAAGGAACGGCACTTCTTCGCCACCTGGCGCGGCCAGACCGGCTTCTACGTCTATACCCCGCTGGAATTGGCCGACGGGCGCTACCTCTTCGTCAATCGCGGCTTCGTTCCCTATGAGAACAAGGAGCCGGAGATGCGTATGCAGGGCCAGCTGACCGGCCAGCAGACCGTCACCGGCCTTGCCCGCAATCGCCTACCCGGCAAGCCCTCCTGGGTCGTGCCCGAGAATGATCCCGTCAAGAATGTCTTCTACTGGAAGGACATCGATGCGATGACGTCGAGCGACGGCTTCGATCCCTCGAAAGTCGTGCCCTTCTTCGTTGATGCGGACTCGACGCCGAACCCGAAGGGCATGCCGATCGGCGGCGTCACCGAAATCGACCTGCCGAACAACCACCTCGAATATGCCTTCACTTGGTATGGTCTGGCGGCAGTGCTCGTCGGCATCGTCGGCGTTTCCTGGTTCCGCAAGCGCAGCAGCAACGCACCGGCGCAATAGTATCGCTTCAATTCCTTCCTATATTGGGCTAGACACCCGAGACGATGGATACCGGACGCAAGATGAACATAGCAGCGAAACCTCCTCTGACGATCAGGCTTTGCGGGCCGCGCGGCTTCTGCGCCGGCGTCGACCGTGCCATCCAGATCGTCGTTCTGGCGCTGAAATCCTACGGCGCGCCCGTCTATGTCCGCCACGAGATCGTTCATAACCGCTATGTCGTCGAGGGCCTGGAAGCCAAGGGCGCCGTCTTCGTCGAGGAGCTGAACGAGATCCCGGAAGAGCATCGCGCCCAGCCGGTGGTGTTCTCCGCGCATGGCGTTCCGAAATCGGTCCCTGAAGATGCCAACAGCCGCAACCTCTTCTATCTCGATGCCACATGTCCGCTGGTCTCCAAGGTCCACAAGCAGGCGATGCGCCACAACCGCCTCGGCCGCCATGTCGTCCTGATAGGCCATGCCGGGCACCCCGAGGTCATCGGCACCATGGGCCAGCTGCCCGAGGGCTCGGTCTCGCTGATCGAGACCGTCGAGGACGCCGATACCTACGAGCCCGCCGATCCCGATAATCTCGGCTATGTGACGCAGACGACGCTGTCGGTCGACGATACCGCCGGCGTCATCGCCAGGCTCCAGCAGCGCTTCCCGAACCTGACTGCACCTGCTGCAGATTCGATCTGCTATGCCACGACCAACCGCCAGGAAGTGGTGAAGCAGGCGGCACCCGGCTGCGACCTCTTCATCATCGTCGGCGCCCCGAATTCCTCCAACTCCAAGCGGCTTGTCGAAGTGGCGCTGAGGGCAGGGGCGAAGAAATCGATCCTCGTGCAGCGCGCCTCCGAGCTCAACTGGGACGACATCGGCCACATCTCGACGCTCGGCCTCTCCGCAGGCGCTTCGGCCCCCGAAGTCATCGTCAACGAAATCATCGAGGCCTTCCGCGCCCGTTTCGATGCGCAGGTCGAGCTTGCCGAAACGGTACAGGAAAACGAACATTTCCTCGTCAATCGCGAGCTGCGCAATATCGAGCTGACGTCGGCGGATATGGCGTTTGTGAATGGTTGAGCAAAGCGCTCCCTCATTCCTGTGCTTGTCACAGGAATCCAGTGCGCCGAAGTCCTTGGGTGCGAAAGACTCTTGATTAGCGCAGGTGTATCGCTTTATTCACGGCGCAGACGCGCCGTGGCTGGATTCCTGTGACAAGCACAGGAATGAGGGGCCTTGCAGGGCCGTCGAGACTCAATGCAAGACCGCCCATCCGCAGCGCCTGTAACGTGAGACCCCACCTTGGCCGTTTACACCGACATCTCCGAAGACGATCTGAAGTGGTTCCTGACGGAATATGACGCTGGCGAGCTGCTCTCCTACAAGGGGATCGCCGAGGGCGTCGAGAATTCGAATTTCCTGCTACACACCACGAAGGATCCGTTGATCCTGACGCTCTATGAGAAGCGTGTCGAAAAGAACGATCTGCCGTTCTTCCTCGGGCTGATGCAGCATCTCTCCGCCCGCGGCCTGTCCTGCCCGCTGCCATTGCCGCGCAAGGATGGCGCGCTGCTCGGCCATCTGTCGGAACGCCCGGCGGCGCTCATCTCCTTCCTCGAAGGCATGTGGCTGCGCAAGCCGGAAGCCAGGCACTGCCGCGAGGTCGGCAAGGCCCTGGCGCAGATGCACATTGCCGGCGAGGGCTTCGAGTTGAAGCGCCCGAATGCGTTGTCGATCGATGGCTGGAAGGTTCTCTGGGACAAGTCGGAAGCGCGCGCCGACGAGGTCGAGAAGGGGCTGTCGGACGAGGTGCGCGGCGAGATGGATTTCCTGTCGGCCAATTGGCCGAAAGAGCTGCCGTCAGGCATCATTCATGCAGATCTCTTCCCCGACAACGTCTTCTTCCTCGGCGATACCTTGTCGGGCGTCATCGACTTCTATTTCGCCTGCAACGATCTGCTTGCCTACGATATTTCGATCGGCCTGAACGCCTGGTGCTTCGAAAAGGACGGCGCCTACAACATCACCAAGGGGACGGCATTCCTCGATGGATACCAGAGTGTGCGGCCGCTCGGCGAAGCTGAACGCGCCGCCCTGCCGATCCTGTCGCGCGGCTCGGCGCTGCGCTTCTTCCTGACCCGCCTCTACGATTGGTTGACGACGCCCGAGGGCGCCATGGTCACCAAGAAGGATCCGCTTGAATATCTGCGCAAGCTGCGCTTTCACCGCCAGATCAAAACGGCCGCAGAATACGGGCTTTCCGCATGAAACACGTCGATATCTTCACCGATGGCGCCTGCTCCGGTAATCCCGGCCCCGGCGGCTGGGGCGCGATCCTGCGCTATGGCGAGGTCGAGAAGGAACTGTCGGGCGGCGAAGCCGAGACCACCAACAACCGTATGGAGTTGCTGGCGGCGATCTCGGCGCTTTCGGCGCTCAACAGCGCCTGCGAAGTCGATCTCCACACCGACAGCAAATACGTCATGGACGGCATCTCCAAGTGGATCTTCGGTTGGAAGAAGAACGGCTGGAAGACCGCCGACAAGAAACCGGTGAAGAATGGCGAGCTGTGGCAGGCACTCGATGCCGCCAACCAGCGCCACAAGGTCAAGTGGCACTGGGTCAAGGGCCATGCCGGCCACCCGGAAAACGAACGCGCCGACGAATTGGCGCGCATGGGCATGGCTCCCTACAAGAAGAAATAGGCCGGGCAGGGCGGGGGAGGCATCGTGCGGATCATCTCGTTGAATGCCTGGGGCGGCAAGATCTACCAGCCGCTGATTGAGTATCTCGCCACCGCGGGTGCGGACGTGCTCTGTCTGCAGGAAATCACCCGCTCGTCAGGTGTCACGGCGGACTGGCTGGAATATCGCGACGGCAGCCATATCCTTCCGCAGCGTCCCAATCTCTTCGATGATCTGAAGACCGTTCTTCCTGAGCATGACGGCTTTTTCGCCCCGTCAACGCGCGGCGAGCTGTTCGATGGCGATCGCGCCGTCACCTCGGAATTCGGCCTTGCCACTTTCATCCACCGCTCCCTGGCGATCACCGGCCAGGCGGCGGATTTCGTCCATGGCCGTTTCTCGCCGGATGGATACGGCACCCATCCACGGGCGCGCAACGCCCATGTCGTCAGGCTGTTCGACTATGCCACGGGCCGCACCGTGACCATCGCGCAGCTGCACGGCCTGCGCGACATGGCGGGCAAAGGCGACACGCCTGAAAGGATCGCACAGGCCGAAGCCCTGGTGGCGCTGATCGGCCGCATCCACCGGCAGGGCGATCCGCTCGTTGTCTGCGGCGACTTCAATGTCCTGCCTGATAGCGCCACGTTCGGGATCCTCGGCAGGCTGGGCCTAACCGATTTCGTGACGTCCCGCGGCTTTGAGGGCACGCGAACGTCTCTCTATCCGAAAGAGGGGAAGTTTGCTGACTACATGCTGGTCTCGGCAGATGTCGAGGTCACCCGCTTCGAGGTCGTCCGCACGCTCGAAGTGTCCGATCACTGCGCCTTGATGCTGGATATCGGCTAGCCGTTTACGGCACGCGTGCTGCTCGCCGGCTCCCAGATCGATACCCGATCACGCCCACCGCGCTTGGCATCGTAAAGCGCCTCGTCGGCATGCTGCATGAATTCGGAGGGTGTCGTCGCCCGGCCGCGGCTCTGCTTGACGGCAACGCCGACGCTCGCCGTCACCCGGGTGAATTCGCTGCCGGTATGCGGCAGGTTCAGCGCGTGCAGCGCATCGCGGAACTGTCCGGCGACGCGGCAGGCATCGGCCTCGTCGGCCTCCGGCATCAGCACCACGAACTCCTCGCCGCCGAAACGGGCAACAATATCGGTGTCGCGTCTTGCCGCTTTGCGCAGGCAGTCGGTCACCGCCTTCAGGCATTCGTCGCCGGCCAGATGGCCATAGGTGTCGTTATAGGCTTTGAAGCGGTCGACATCGATCATCAGCAGGCTGAGCGGCGTGCGCTCGCGAACACTGCGGGCGAGCGCGAGCGCCAGGGCTTCGTCGAAGGCGCGGCGGTTGACGATGCCCGTCAGGCCGTCGGTTTCGGCGAGGCTCTTCATCCGGTCGGCAACGGCACGCAGCGAATGCTCGGCCTGCTTCATCGCTGTTACGTCGGAAACAACCACAAGCGCCATGCCATCGGCCGTCATGCGCGTGCGCAGGCTCAGCCATCGGCCGTCATAGAGGTCGATTTCCTCGTCCTTGTCGCGGTGCAGGTCGCGCGCGGCGGTCTCGATCCATTGCTCATCGACGGCAACGGGAAAGTTGCGGCGCTCCTGCGTCTCGATGGCCTTCCGCAGGATATCGCGGATATTGTAACCGGCGACGCGCACGACGCCTGAGAGCGGGAAGAGGTTGGAATATTGCGGGTTGGCATAAACAAGCTTGCCCTGCGGATCATACATCGCAAACCCATCCGACATGCCGGACATCGCATGCGACAACATGTTGCGGTTGTCGCGCAGCTCCCGCTCGATGCGGCGCTCCTCTGTAATGTCGCGGGTGACGCCGGCAAGCCCGATGATGACGCCGTCGCGGTCGCGCAGCGGCACTTTCGAGGTGCGGAACCAGTGTTCCCGCTCGCCTTGCATTAGGGATTCGATCTTGTTGATCTGCGCTTCGCCCCGGCGCATCAGGTCCTGTTCTTCGGCAAACAGCACTTCGGCGCGGCGTTGTGTGGCGATGTGGAAATCCGTGGTGCCGATCATCGCTTCCGGCGAGCTGAAATGGTGGTGCTCGGCGACATTGCGATTGACCACGACGAAGACGCTATCGCGGTTCTTGACGTATTGGAAATCCGGCGTCTGCGTCAGCGCCGCGGTCAGAAGATCACGGTCCTGCGCCATGTTCTCGAATTGCAGGAGCAGCGAACCGGCAACGGCGATGGCGCCGAAATTCAGCACGATGGCGGGAATGCCGACGAGCTGCAGCGTCATGGCGCTGACCTGATTGGGCAGGATCAGCATCGTCGCCAGCAGCGTCAGCGAGACGGTGGCACCAAGGATGAAGATATCGCTGAGCTTCGCCTTACGCCGCTTCTGCAATATGCGCAGCGTCAGCGAGACCGCACCGGCGCATGCAATGCTGATCACTCCGTCAACCGCACCCGCCCCACCCATGTAGAGCCGGAAGGCGACAGCCATCGGGATCGTCAGAATGGCCGAAGGTGCGCCGCCGAACAGAGCCGATATCGCCACCAGCGAATAGCGCAGGTCGATGAACACGCCGTTGCTCAGCGGCACCGACATCATCATAGAGGCCATCGTTCCGGCCCCCATGACGGCGCCGAAGGCGAGCTTGGTATGCAGATCGCTGAGCTGACGGAATCGGAAATAGATGTGAGCCCAGACCGAGATCACCAATGCAACGATGGCAAGATTGCCCGTTAGTATTTGCCAGGTTGTATTCATACAGTACAAGTGAACCCAGACGCGCCAATCCCCGCATTTCTAAGGCTTTTTCCTTTCAACGGGTTTAACTTAGGGATGGCTACATAAGAAAATCATGCGTCAAACTTAAACGCCTGAAACGGCCGTGTTCCAAACGGACACATCCAGAAGCCGCCGGCCTTCGTATCGACCTTTATTGAGCGACGATCCGAGGATGAGATGGCTGTGCATGCAGGAACCTGGCTTGAGCCATCCTTGGAACCGAGATTCTGGTGGCGTGTCGTGCTGTCGGCGATCTATCTGATCGCCGGTATCCTGCACATGCTGCTGCCGGGGCCATTTCTGCGGATCATGCCAGCCCTGGTGCCGTTTCCAGCCTCTGTGATTTTCGTGACGGGCGCGTGCGAGGTCGCGGGCGCCGCCGGCCTGCTGTCGTCGCCCTATCGCGCTGCCGCGGGCATTGCGCTCGCCGCCTACGCGGTCTGCGTCTACCCCGCCAATATCAAGCATGCGATCGATGGATTGTCGGCGGTGGACGCAAGCATCTACGCCTGGCTCTATCACTTGCCGAGACTCGCTTTTCAGCCGGTCCTCGTCTGGTGGGCGCTTTATGCAGGCGGCGTCATCGACTGGCCCTTCGCGCTACCCAAAGCTTAAGCGGCTGGCGGTTCGCTTCCGCCAGCCGTGTGTTTCGGGCGCACCTGCCGCCAGCGCGCCTCAGCTGGCCGCCCGCATCTCCGCCAGAGGTTTCACATTCTGGTTCATCCGGAAGAGATTCTGCGGATCATAGCGTCTCTTGATTTCCGCGAGACGCTGGTAGTTCATGCCATAAGCCGCTTCCACGCGATCGGCCTCGTCTTCTGGCATGAAATTGATATAGGCCGTGCCGATCGCATGCGGCCTCGTTGCCTCGAAGAGACCCTTTGCCCACCCGATACAGGTCTGGTCCATCGCCTTTTCCCGCCAGCGTGCGTGGACGTTCATCACGAAATGCGAGCTGCGCTGCGGGAAGGCCGTGGCGTCGTGGCCGATCCGTCCTGCCGCGCCGCCGACATGGCCGATGAAGATCTCGCATTCCGGCCCTGGCAGCTTGCGCACCGCATCGAGCAGCACGGAGATGGCAGGATCGGAAAGCCGCGCAAAATCCTGGCTCTTCCAGTAATTGCGCGCTCCGGGCGTCAGAAGCGGATCGAAGGCCTGCTGCCAGGCGGCGAAAGGCGCCGGTCCAACAACATCGGCAATCGGCTTGCCGATCGACCGCAACCCGGCGGTCGCCGTCTCACCGGCCTGCAGATTGCCGCAATAGCACATGGCAAGCACCAGCACCTCCTTGCCATGCCACTCGGCAGGCAGGAATGGCAGCGGTGGCGCCTTGCGCATCACGGCCCAGCAGGTCAGCTCGTCAGGCGCCGTTTCCAACTGTTGGCGGTATTGCTTGAGCACCATCTCCGCATCGGCGAAAGGATGGACGACGAGCCCCGCCAGCACCTCTCCGGGCAGATCGTGCAGCCGGAATTCGAACGAGGTGACAACGCCGAAATTGCCGCCGCCACCGCGCAGCGCCCAGAACAGCTCCGGCTCTTCCTTTTCGCTGACGCGTTTCAGTTCGCCTGCCGCGGTCACGACATCCACCGAGATCAGATTGTCGAGCGTCAACCCGAACTTCCGGGTGGTCCAGCCGAAACCGCCGCCGAGCGTCAGCCCGGCAATGCCTGTCGTGGAGTTGATGCCGGTCGGCAGAATAAGCCCGAAGGCCTGTGTCTCCGCATCGACATCGGCCAGTGTCGCACCGGGCTCGACCCGCATGCGCCGTGTCGCGGGATCGACCCAGACGGATCGCATTCCCGACAGGTCGATGACGACGCCGCCATCGCAGATCGCGTTGCCGGCAATGTTGTGGCCGCCGCCGCGGATCGCCAGAAGCAGGCCGTTGTCGTGCGCAAAACGCACCGCCTTGACGGCATCACCAGCACCGGCACAGCGCACGATCATTGCTGGACGCCGGTCGATCATGCTGTTCCAGATCGTCCGCGCCTCGTCGTAGTCGGCATCGTCCTTGGTGATCAGCCGCCCGCGCAATGCGGCGGCGAACGCCTCTATGGTACTGCCCTTCACCCTGGTTTGGCCCCGTTGCAGGGTCGTGAGGTTCAAGTCGTCCATGATGTCCTCCCTGCGGCAGGAAGCCCCGTCCCCGCCGGGGCCGCATTTTGCGCCCCCCGGCCATGGTTAACAAGCTATCGCTAATAAATGTATCCAGCGATGGAGCGGGCCGTTTTGGCGCCCGCTTGGCGTGTTTTTATGCCGTTAATCTGCAAGCGGGGGCCTATGGCTGGCCTTTGTGCCGCACGGGGTTGCCCTCGGTGGCTTTCCCACTATTCTGGCCGCAACGAAAACAGGGAGGCCACCATATGATCCTGCATTGCGTATTCTTGCGGCTGAAGGCCGCGATGACGGCCGAGGAGAAGCAGGCTCTGTTCGAATCGGTCGTGGCGCTGAAGCAGGTCATTCCCGGGATCATCGACATCCAGCATGGGCCGAACGTCTCGCCGGAAGGGCTGCATGGCGGCTTTGTCGATGGCTTTGCCGTGACATTCGAGAGCCCGGAGGCGCGCGATGCCTATCTCATCCATCCGGAGCATGTGACGGTCGGCCAGCGCATCGTCGAATCCGTCGACGGCGGCCTTGGCGGCCTGCTGGTCTTCGATCTGAATATCTGAAAGGAAAGGCCGCGGATTGCTCCGCGGCCCAAGCTCCTCAGCTCGACTTTGCGATCGCCGCGGTGATCTGGTCGACATTGTAGCGGAACATCTTCTCGTAGGTCGGAGCTGGTCCCTTGGCGTCAGAGAGAGACTCGACATAGAGCTCGCCGCCCGGCTCTGCGCCGGTTGCCTTGGCCACCTGCTTGACGAGACGCGGATCGTTGGAGTTCTCGAAGAAATACGTCTTCACATGCTCGGTCTTGATCTGTTCGATCAGCTTGGCAACGTCGGCGGCCGACGCTTCTGTTTCGGTGGAGACGCCGAGCGGTGCCAGGAAGCTCACCTTGTATTCGCGGCCGAAATAGCCGAAGGCGTCGTGGCTGGTCAGCACCTTGCGCCGGTCTTCAGGCATCGCGTCGAACTTCGCATGCGCATAGCTGTTCAGCTCGTCCAGCGTCCTGGTGTAGCGCTCGGCATTGGCCTTGAAGGCTGCGGCATCGGCAGGATCGGCATCCGATAGCGCCTTTTCGATGTTCTTTACCCAGATCTTCACGTTGACCGGACTGTTCCACACATGCGGATCGGTCACGGTCTTGCCGTCCTCTTCCATGGTGCGGGTGTCGATGCCTTCCGAGACGGTCACCGGCGTGCCCTTGTAGCCGGAGGCGGTGATCAGCCGGTCCATCCAGCCTTCCAGGCCCTCGCCGCTGACGAAGGTGACCTGTGCTGCCTTCAGGTGCTTGGCATCGGCAGGCGAGGGTTCGAACTCATGGGGGTCGCCATTCGGGCCGACCAGGCTGGTGACTGTCACATGATCGCCGCCGACCTGTTTGACGACGTCGGCAAGCACGGTGAAGGAGGCAACGGTCTTCAGCGTTTCCGCCGAGGCCGGCATCGCCGAAGCGGCAATCAGCGCGGGCAATGCGGCTGACAGAAGCAGGGTTTTGGATCTCATGATGGTCTCCTTGGTTCAGCCCTTGAGATGCGGGCGGGGGAAATAGCGCCGGGCAAGGCCGGAAGGTGCGAAGAAGATCGAAAGCGCGTAGAAGCCAGCCGCTGTCATGATGATCGTCGGCCCCGAGGCGAGTTCGAGATGGTAGGAGGCGACAAGGCCGAGATAGCCGGATGCCGTGGCGCTGACCGCGGCAATGGTCATCATCCGGGGCAGGCTGCGCGACCAGAGCTGCGCGATCGCCGCCGGCAGCATCATCAGCCCGACTGCCATCAGTGTGCCGAGTGCCTGGAAGCTCGCAACGAGATTGAGCACCACAAGCAGCAGAAACAGGAAGTGATAGAGCAAGCCGCGTCCGCCGACGGCGCGCAGATAGCCTGGATCGAAACACTCGGCGACCAGCGGCCGGTAGATGATAGCAAGCGCGAGCAGCGTCACCGACGTGATCGCACCGATTTGCGTCAGGGCAGGGGTGTCGATCGCCAGGATCGTGCCGAACAGCACATGCAGCAGATCGATGTTCGAGCCGCGCAGCGAGACGATGAGCACGCCGAGCGCCAGCGAAATCAGGTAGAAGCTCGCAAAACTGGCATCCTCCTGCAGCACCGTCACGCGGCTGACGACGCCCGAAAGCAGTGCCACCGAAAGCCCGGCGACGAGCCCGCCGATGCCCATCGCCGTGAGCGACAGGGACCCGGCAACGAGATAGCCGATCGCCGCCCCCGGCAGCACCGCATGGCTCATCGCATCGCCGACAAGGCTCATGCGCCGGAGCATCAGGAACACGCCGATCGGCCCGGAGCCGAGCCCGAGGCAGAGGCAGGCGACGAGCGCGCGGCGCATGAAACCGTAATCGGCGAAAGGTGCCAGAAAGATATCGTAGGCGGTCATGCGGCGGGCCCGCAGATCGCGGCGTCCTCGTCCCAGCGCTCGGCCATCGCCCGCGCCGTCATCAGGTTCGCTGCCGACATCACCTCCGGGGTCGGCCCCCAGCCGATCAGCTCGCGGGCGATCAGCATCGTCTCGGGGAAATGTGCCCGAACCTGCTCGAAATCGTGCAACACCGCGATGACCGTCCGCCCGTCGCCATGCCAGCGCGCCACAATGTCGAGAAGGTCCCGGGTGGTGCGCGCGTCGATCGCCGTGAATGGTTCGTCGAGCAGGATAACCTTGGCGTCCTGAAGCAGCAGCCGGGCAAACAGCACGCGCTGGAACTGCCCGGCGGACAGCGCGCCGATATGCCGGTTCTCGAAACCTTCGAGCCCGACGGCCGACAGCGCCTCGAGCGCCTTCTGCAGCTCGTTCGCGGCTACCCGTCCGAAGGCCCCGGCCTGCCGCCAGGCGCCCAGCATCACCGTATCCAGAACCGAGATCGGAAAGCGCCGGTTGATATCGGCAGCCTGCGGCAGATAGCCGAAATCGAGCCGCGCCAGCCGGTGACGAATCTGCCCCGCCGCCGGCCTGATCTCGCCGATGAGCGCCTTCAGGAGCGTCGATTTACCCGCCCCATTCGGCCCGGCAATCGCCGTCAGGCTGCCCTCGCGAAGGCTGCCGGAAACATGATGCACCGCTGGATGCCGGTCGTAGCTGACTGTGAGGTTATCGAGCTCGATGAGAACGGCACTCACGGCAGGATCACCGCCCAATGGATCGCCAGCCACAGCGCGGCGATCATCAACAAAACGAAACCGGCACGCACGGTAGCGGATTGCCGGAGCAGGTTGGGAAAGGGGCGGGGCATCGAAGTGCTCTCTAAAATGTAATAACGTAACAGTTATGTTATAACGAATATGGCAAAAGCACGGCGGATGCAAGCGGGAGGGCGCGGCGCCAACGACTTTCTATTAGCCTGTCAGAAAGGGAGCTTCGCCATGAAGGTATCGATCGAAAAGCAGTGGGAAGATTTCGTCGAGAGATTGGTCACCGAGGGGCGCTACCAGTCAGCCGAACAGGTCGTCACCGTAGGATTGAGCCTCGTCGCTCAGAGGAAGCGAAGCTGAAAAAGCTGCGCGATGTCATCGAGGCTTCCATCGCAGCAGGCGGAGACATCGGCGACGAAGAGCTAGGTGTTGCGTTGGAAACTCGGATCGCCGACCTGAGGGCTCAAGGGTAACCGGATATTCGCTACTATCCTCCCTCATTCCTGTGCTCGTCACAGGAATCCAGTCGCCGCGTCGGCGCGGTGGGGAGGCTCTTTTCAGCCCTTGGGCTTGCTGGATGCCTGTGACGAGTACAGGCATGAGGGATATGTCGTGCCAGAGGTCGCATCCCCGCGTGGGAGGGAATAGGGTAAGTGGCTCGGCCTTCAAAAAAGAAAGCGGCGGAACCTGCCCGCCGCCAACTGAAATAGCTTAAAGCTGCTCGATCATCGCAGCCGCGCCCGAGACCGTCGCCTGGCCGGGGCTTTCCTCGACGTTCAGCGACTTCACGACACCATCCTCGATAAGCATCGAATAGCGCTTCGAGCGTACGCCGAGGCCACCGGCGGAGAGGTCGGCTTCCAGGCCGAGTGCCTTGGTGAAACCAGCATCCCAGTCTGCCAGGAAGTGGATCTTGCCGAGGCCGCCGGATTGCTGCGCCCAGGCCCCCATCACGTGCCAGTCGTTGACGGCGACCACGGCGATGTCGTCGACGCCCTTGCCGAGAATCGTATCGCGGTTTTCGAGATAGCCCGGCAGATGGTTCAGCGAGCAGGTGGGGGTGAAGGCGCCGGGAACGGCGAAGAGCACGACCCGCTTGCCCTTGAACAGCTGTTCGGTCGAGGTCTCGACCGGGCCGTCCGATGTCTTTTCCTTGAAGGTGGCGGCCGGAAGGCTGTCGCCGATTGCGATGGTCATGAAACTCTCCTCGTTCGGATGATCAAGCGGCACAGGCCGCAGGCTGGCGGCGACTATAAAAGCCGCTCATTCAAAGGCAAGCGGTGTCTCCATGGCGCGATCGCCGTCGATGACGAGCGCACTCCAGCGCTTGCCCGAAATGCTGTAGTTCTTCGGCAGCTTGCCGATCGCCACGGAGGTCGAGAAGGTCTTGCCGTCGCGCTTGCTCATCAGTTGCTTGGTGAAGACATAGCCGCTTGGCCCGGTAACGATCACCGCCGGCGCCGTGTCGCCGCCGCCGGGCAGCGCGATGTCGAGCCAGAGTTCCTTCATGTCGGGCGAAAGCCTGTGCGACACCACCTTGAAATCCGCGGATGCTGCTTCCGGCAGCGATGCCTCCGCCGTCTTCAGCAACGCTTCCTCCTCCGGCCGCGATTGCTTCGCACTCGACAGCGGCAGCGAAAACGCCGCCTGGAAGGGCACGCAGAGATCCTTGCAGATGCCGATGAAGGCTGTCGCCTTGATTTCGGCGGCTTGGTCTTCCGCCTTGAATGTCAGCGGCAGGATGACGGGCGCGTCATAGGCGATGTCGTCGACCTTGCCGTCATTGATATGCTTCGGCACCGGATAGCGCACCTCCGTCAGCGTCATGCCGCTTCCGGGCGCAACGCTGATCTGCGGCGGAATACCGCTGTTTCCGGGTTCCCGCCAATAGGTGATCCAGCCGGCTTTCGGCTCGATCTGCAGGCCGCCATGAACCGTTCCATCACGCTCCGGCGGCAGCGCGATCAGCCGCATGCGGCCGCCTTCGTTGTCGACCCAGGGGCTCATCTCCGCCCAGGCGGTGCCTGCCAGGCAGCCTGAGGCTGCGGCATAAAGACAGAGGAGCCGGGCGCTGCCGGATGCGAAAGAAATAATCGTCATGGAACAAAGGTTTATCGAAAACTGCACCAGCCTGCCACAAGGACAGCAGGTCTATTTCTTCATTTTCGGTTGATTGATTTGTGACATTGCCCCATGTTTCCAGTGTCGGGGCCTTTTCACCGGTCTGGCAGCAGGAGGAATTATGTCCTTATCGACGCTGAAGAACAGACGGGAACGTGGCTTTTTCGACGGGCAGTTCCTCATTGCCATGCCTGGCATGGAAGACAGGAATTTTGCGCGCACGGTTGTCTATATCTGCGCCCATTCTGACGCCGGAGCCATGGGTTTCGTCATCAATCGCCCGCAGAGCCTGACATTTACCGATGTGCTGCTGCATCTCGACATGATCAAGGACAGCGATTCCATCGTGCTGCCCGATTTCGCCCGCGATTTCCCGATCCAGACCGGCGGCCCGGTCGAGAGCGGCCGCGGTTTCGTGCTGCATTCCGACGATTATCTGAGCGATTCCAGTATCCCGGTCAGCGATGATATCTGCCTGACGGCAACGCTCGATATCGTCCGCGCCATCTCCAAGGGTGGCGGTCCGAAGCGGGCCACGATGCTGCTCGGCTATTCCTCCTGGGGGGCCGGACAGCTCGAGAGCGAAGTCGGAAACAACGGCTGGCTGACCTGCGCTGCCAACGAGACGCTGATCTTCGACCGAGGCCTCGATGACAAATATGAGCGTGCTCTCGCGGGCATGGGTGTGACGGCGGCGATGCTTTCGGCCGATGCCGGTCACGCCTGAATTTCTTCGGAACGAAATCTGACAGGCGACGTTTCCTCTCCGCAAACCCGGGCAAACCTGCCCGGTGCGATTTAGGAGGCATCTCACATGGGTAGCAC
Organism: Hyphomicrobiales bacterium; assembly: GCA_900465675.1. Lineage (GTDB taxonomy): Bacteria > Pseudomonadota > Alphaproteobacteria > Rhizobiales > Rhizobiaceae > Rhizobium. The sequence goes on from UBJR01000008.1 coordinate 75,954, forward strand.
CAGCGACAAGATTTCCGGCAAGACCAACGAAATTGCAGGCAAGGCCAAGCAGGCCATCGGCAAGGCCACCGACGATCACAGCCTGCAGGCCAAGGGCGCCGTGCAGGAAGGTAAGGGCAAGGCCCAGGTCGCCGCAGGCAAGGCCAAGGACAAGCTGAAGGGCGCCGTCGATCGGCTCTGATCCTTCAACGATTTCAATGACAATGCCTGTTGCGCCTCCGCGCGGCAGGCATTTTTAGTCCGTCCGGTATGCTTGGGGTAGTGCCATGAGGCTTTTCGACTGCGACAATTGCGATCAGGTCGTCCATTTCGACAATCGCCAATGTGTTCGCTGCAATCACCGGCTGGGTTTTCTGCCCGGCGACATGACGATGCATGCGCTGGAGCCGCGTGACGAGACCGCCTGGCAGCTAGTGGCCCGGCCGGAGCGCACGGTCCGCTTCTGCGCCAATGCCGGTCTCGATATCTGCAACTGGCTTGTCGCCTCCGACGATCAGAACCCGTTCTGCATCGCCTGCAGGCACAACCGTCTGGTCCCCAACACCAACACGCAGGACGGCATCGACCGGTGGCGGCGCATCAGCCAGGCGCAGCGCCATCTGTTTTATTCGCTGTTGCGTCTCAATCTGCCGCATCCCGACCGCGAGCAGGATCCGCAGGGCGGCCTCGTCTTCGATTTCCTCGAAGACACGGTTCAGTTCGACGGCAATGTCGTTCCGGCGATGACCGGTCACGAGGAAGGGCTGATCGCCATCCGCGCCGCCGAGGCCGATGACGTGACGCGCGAACTCGCCCGCAGCGCCATGGACGAGAATTACCGGACGCTGCTCGGCCACTTCCGCCATGAGACCGGCCACTTCATCTGGAACAAGCTGGTGCGTGACCGCGGCGCCTTTGATGCCTTCCGTGCCATCTTCGGCGACGAGCGTCAGGATTATGGTGCGGCACTGCAGAACCACTATGCCAATGGCGCTCCTAACGGATGGCAGGAAAGCTATATCAGCGCCTATGCCGCCTCTCACCCATGGGAGGATTTCGCCGAGTGTTTTGCGCACTATCTCCACATCGTCGACACGCTGGAAACGGCGCGCGCCTTCGGCATCGCCATCGATCCGCGTGGTCATGAGGAAATGGCGGCGGAGGTGGACTTTCAGCCCTACCGTGCAAAGAGCGCCGGGCAGCTGATCAGCGCCTGGATACCGCTCAGCGTTGCCATCAATGCCATTCAGCGCAGCATGGGGCAGCCGGATGCCTATCCCTTCGTGCTGTCACCGCCGGTCGTTGCCAAGCTCGAATATCTCCACGCGCTCATACAGAGCGCAACGGAAGCGTCGCAGCGCTTTGCCGCCTAGGCGGTTTTCAGCAACCCGCCGGTCAGCTGGCGGAAGGCATCGACGACATTGGCAAGCACTGTTTCCGGGTCATCCGCCGCGGCGATCCACAGGGCGGCATTGAGGGCGGCGCCGTTGACGAGCCGCGCCGCAGCCTCAGCATTCACTGGGTTCACCGTTCCGTCGTCGATCAGCGCCTGGATCGTCTGTGCGGTCGTGCGCAGGCAGGCATTCTGGTTTTCCCATTGCGAGGGATCGCCAAGAACGGCGGGCCCGTCGAGCAGCATGATCCGCTGGATCTCGGGCTCCAGCGACATCTCGATATAGGCGATGGCCTCGGCCATGAACCCTTCCCAGGGAGTGGCCGCGGCGGCATGCGCCGCGCGCATCCGCAGGAGGATTTCGGCATCCATCTGGTCGATCACCGCCTGCAGCAGACCTTTCTTGTCACCGAAATTGTGATAGAGCGCGCCGCGCGTCAGCCCCGCTTCCGCGGTGAGATCATCCATCGACGATCCGGCGTAACCCTTTGCCGCAAAGGCCTTTCTGGCCGCCTGGATCAGCTTCGCCCGGGTCTCTTCCATCATTTCCGCACGGCGTTTTCCAGCCACGGCGTTCTCCTCGAAGTTCACATACGCCACGTATGTGTATTGACATACGAAATGTATGCCAAATATATAAACATACGGAGCGTATATCAATTGCGCCCCGTATTGTGAAGCGCGGACCTCGCCGGAGAACACGGCAAATGGAACGGGCAGGCGATCGCGTCTGCCCGAGGGTCCGCTATTGTCATCAGGAGTGAACATGACCAAACGCGAAGCAATCTTCCCGGCCGGCCGCCACGCGCTTTATGCCGAACACCGCTATTCCGCAGCGATCCGCTCCGGTGATCTGCTGTTCGTCTCGGGGCAGGTGGGCAGCCGTGCCGACGGCTCACCGGAGCCCGACTTCGCCCGTCAGGTGGAACTGGCCTTCGAAAACCTGAACGCCGTGCTGAAGGCTGCGGGCGCGACGCTCGATGACGTCATCGACGTCACGACCTTCCACACCGACCCGCAAAATCAGTTCGAAACGATCATGGCGGTGCGCAACCGCATCATCGGCGAGCCGCCATATCCGAACTGGACTGCCGTCGGCGTCAACTGGCTGGCGGGCTTCGATTTCGAAATCAAGGTGATCGCAAGGGTTCCGCAGGCAACCTGAGCAGGGGCCCAAAAGACCCGGCATGGTGCCGGGTCTCTCATTTCACATCGATGCGGACAGGCTCAGAAATCCCGCTCCAGCCGGACGAAGCCTTCGACATAATGCGAGTCGTCGGTGCCCGGGAAATCGTGATTTTCAGCCACATAGGTCGCAGCCGTATGCAGTGTCAGGTCGTCGACGATCTTGTAGTCGAACGTCACGCCGCCGCGCCACATGCTGCCATTGTGATATTCATCGTCGGCCTCACGGATCCTGCCGCTATACTGCGCCTCCGGCGTTATGGTGAACTTGTCGTTGATCTTCAGCGCATATTGCGCGATCATCGACCATTCGCTTGCCTGGTAATAGGTATTCGGGCCGCTCGAATAGATGCCGGCAAGCTCGAACAGGCCGGGGCCGATTTCCGCTCCCATGCGGGCCGTGACGGAGCCATCCTGCATGGCAGCGTCATAGCCGCCATAGACCTGCCAGGTGAACCCTCCAGCCTTGCCGCCGACCATCGCGTCGATGCCGAGACCTCTCTCGGCTCCGTCGAAGTCCGCAGGGAGTTCATCCAGCGACAGGCCAGCATTGAAGCTGTCGCTGTCATACTCGTAGCGGATCGCATTCCATTTGGTGTCGTTACCGGTCATCAGATCGGATTCACCGGAGAAGTCGTTGTCCCACCAGCTTGCGAAGCGGCCAGCGCGGATACCGGCGAGTTCCAGATAGGCTTCGTCGATGATCGTATTGTCCGTGCCATAGGCGGCGGCATTCGACCAGCCGACAAACTCGGTGGTACGCGTGGCGGGACCGCCGCCGCCATAGTAGTTGGATTCTAGAACGATGCGACTGGTCAGCGGGCCGTATTCGGTATCGCTCTTGGCATCGACGCTCACATGGGCGCGGGTATGGCTTTCCCAGTCCTCGCCGCCGGCGCCACCCGGCCCGTTGTTCTCATAGCCGTCCCCAAAGCCGTAGCCGACTTCGAAGCGCAGATAGCCGCCGATCTTCAGGCAGGTTTCCGTGCCTGGAATGTAGAAGTAGCCTGTTCCGTACGCGTCGCAGACGCGGACATATTCCACGGATTCCGGCTCGGCGGCGACGATGGCGTCGGCGGCCTGGGCGCCGGAAACTGCTGCAAATGCAGCAGCGGAGCCGAGAAGTAGGCTCTTTATGTTCATGCTGTGTCTCCGTTTTGCAGACCGGCACTGTGGCTGGCCCGTATGTGGCGCGAGGCGTGCGGTGCCGCGAGGGGGGACGCCGGAGAGGGAACGCGCCGATTGGCAACGGAAACAGTAAGCTCGCGGAGAACCGGCTCGTCAATTATATGCTAAACGCATATGTATAAAAAAGTGGCAAAGCACCGCAAACGTGACGCCTTTGCCACATCGTCCTGTCACAATCTGCAATCGGAAGGATGGCCTGCGCGGGATAGTTTCCCGCATAGGCAATGGAATAGCTTACGCCCGCTTCGTCAGCGGAAACCGTTCCTTCAGGAGGCGAAGCACCGATTCCGCCGTCATCGGGGGGCCGAAGAGGTAGCTCTGGCCGTAGCTGCAGCCCATCTTCGCAAGCTCGATCGCATCCTCGTTGGACTCGATGCCTTCGGCGACGACCTTCATGTCCAGTTCTCGGGCCATGTTGATCACCGAGCGCAGGATGGTGGCCTTCTTGTCGGTATTGTCGCGCACCAGCGCCTTGTCGAGCTTGATGGTGTCGAACGGGAAGCGCGTCAGGTAGGAGAGGGAGGAATAGCCCGTGCCGAAGTCGTCGAGTGCCAGGCCGAGGCCCGCCTCTTTCAGCTTCTGCAGCACCAGGCGCGCCTGTTCCGGGTTCTCCATCACCATCGATTCCGTCAGCTCCAGCTTCAGGCGCGAGGGTTCGCAATGGGTTTTGGCCAGCACCGAGCGCACATCGTCATAAAGCTCGTTGTTGAGCAGCTGCACGCTGGAGAGATTTATCGACACGAAGATCGGCAATTCGCCGGTTTGGTTCTGCCAGCCCATCAGGTCGTTGGTCGCCTGTTCCAGCGCAAACAGCCCAAGCGGGCCGATGATGTCGGAGGCTTCCGCGATCGGGATGAACTCGGATGGCGGGATATTGCCGCGCTTCGGATGTTCCCAGCGCATCAGCGCCTCGAAACCGGCGATCTCGACATCCTCGAGCCGGGCGATCGGCTGATAGACCATCGACAGTTCCTTGCGCTCGATGGCGCGGCGCAGATCCGATTCCAGCTGCAGCCTGTCGGCCCCAAAATCGCGGAATGCCGGGCGGAACGGCTCGACGCGATTGCCGCCGGCGCGCTTGGCCCGGTACATGGCCAACTCGGCGTCACTCAGCATGCCGGCCGCATTCTCCTGCTGGTCGACCCAGGAGGAGAGGCCGATCGACGCCGTCAAGACGATCTCGCGATTGGCGAAATTGATCGGCACCATGATCGCCTTGCTGATCGCATCGGCGAAATCGGCGATCTTAGCCGGATCGCGCTCGGAAACCAGGATCAGGCCGAACTGGTCGCCCGCCAGACGCGCCAGCGTGTCCTGCGCCTTCAACAGGCGGCGCAGGCGACGGGTCAGCGCGATCAGGATATTGTCGCCCGCGGCAACGCCGAGCGCATCATTGACCAGCTTGTAGCGGTCGATATCGATCACCATCACGGTCGGGCGCAGCGTATCGCCCGAAGGCGCCAGCGCCAGCACCGATTGCAGGCGGTCGATGAACAGCTGGCGGTTCGGCAGGCCTGTCAGGTTGTCGTGCAGCGCGTCGTGCAGCAGCCGCTCGATGGAATTTTTCTGCTCTGTCACGTCGACGATCGTGCCGACGCAGCGGATGATTTCGCCGTTGGAGCCGAGCACAGGGCGGGCGCGGATCAACAGCCAGTGGAAATGCCCGTCCTCGGCGCGGATGCGGAATTCGTGGTTCAGGCGGCCGCGGCGATGCTCGAGCAGCACGTCGAGCGTGGCGCGGAAACGGTCGCGGTCGTCAGGATGCAGCCGCGGCAGCCAGTTGCGCGCCGCGCCATGCATCGTTCCGGGTGACAGGCCAAGCTTCACGGAAACATCGGGGATAGTGACGACGCGGTCGCGCGCCACGTCCCAGTCCCAGACCATGTCGCCGGAGCCGGTCAGCGCCAGCGACTGGCGTTCGAGATCGGAAAACAGACCCTGCTGGAAAGCGCCGCCCGCAAAGGCGTGCTGCATCACCGTGAAGCCGATCAGCAAGACGATCAGAACCAGACCGCCGCCGAGCGCCGGCTGGATGATGTCGTTGTCGAGCCGGCCGGTGATCGTCAGCCATGCTCCGAATATCCACACAAGGATCAGCGCCCAGGCGGGCACGAGCAGGATGGCGCGGTCATAGCGGTTGAGGCCGAGATAGACGATCAGCACCAGACCCATCGTCGCCGTCAGCGCGAAGGAGAGCCGGGCGATACCAGCAGCGATCGACGGGTCGTAGATCGCCACGCCGAAGAGCAGCGCGAGGCCGAGCACCCAGGCGAGCGTCGCGTAGCCGAGATGCGTATGCCAGCGGTTGAGGTTCAGGTAGGTGAACAGGAAGATGACGAAACTCGAGGCCAGCGCCACTTCCGCGCAGGCGCGCCATATTCGCTGGTCCGCGGAAGCGATGCTGATCAGCTTGCCGAGGAAGCCGAAATCGACGCAGATATAGCCAAGCACCGCCCAGGCGAGTGCTGCCGTTGCCGGCAGCATCGAGGTTCCCTTGACGACGAACAGGATGGTCAGAAACACCGCCAGCAGACCGGCAATGCCGAGCACGATGCCGCGATAGAGCGTAAACGCGTTGATCGTGTCCTTGTAGGCGTCCGGTTCCCAGAGATAGATCTGCGGCAGGTCGGGGCTTGCAAGCTCGGCGACGAACGTGATGACGGCGCCGGGGTTCAGCGTGATGCGGAAGACGTCAGCCTCGTCGCTCGGCTGCCGGTCGAGCGCGAAGCCCTCGCTCGGCGTGATCGCCATGATGCGCTGCGAGCCGAGATCCGGCCAGAAAAGCTTGGAATTCACCAGGCGGAAATGCGGGGCGACGATGACGCGCTCCAGCTGTTCTTCCGAAACGTTGGCGAGCGCGAAAACAGCCCAGTCGCCCTGGTGGTTGTCGGAGCTGGCACGTACCTCAATACGGCGCCGGATACCATCGGCACCGGCTGCTGTGGACACCTGGAACGCTTCGCCCTGGTTGGCGTAGATCTCGGTGGTCTTGGTGAGGTCGAGTGCGGTGTCGTCGCGCGAAATCTTCACCGGCTCAGCCGCATGTGCGGTACCGGCGGCCAGCGCAAGCACCGACAGGAAGAGAGCTGCGATCACCGCGATCAATCGGCCGGACGGTGATGTGTGCAGCATGCGGTTCGTGGTCATCGGCTGTCGGTTTTCCTGCCTGTATCCGTATCGGTGGCGATCAGTGAAAACATCACATGGTCATGCCACTGACCGTTGATTTTCAAGTATCCGCGCAGATAGCCTTCCCGCTGAAACCCGGCTTTCTCAAGCAGGCGAATGCTCCGTGCGTTGTCTGGAATACAGGCTGCTTCGATACGGTGCAACTCAAGCCCTGCGAAGATATAGGGTATAACCAACTGAAGTGCGGCGAACATATGGCCCTGACCGGCGTGTTTCTCGCCCATCCAGTAGCCGATCATGCAGCTCTGCGCCGCCCCGCGGCGGATATAGCCGATGGTGATGCCGCCGAGCAGTTCCATCCCGGGTTTGGAAAACAGAAAGAGCGGGATCGCCTGTCCGGAAGCATATTCCTGCTTGCCGCGGATGACGCGGGCGCGAAAGGCCCCCTCCGTCAGTTCGTCACGCCGCCAGGTCGGCTCCCAGGGTTCCAGGAACTTGCGGCTTTCCGAGCGCAGCTTGTGCCACTGGGTGAAATCCTGATAGCGCGGCAGCCGCAACGCATAGCGGCTGTTCTCCAGTTCGACTGCTTCCGGCTGCCGCGACAGGAACCGAAATACCGATTTGGGCATCGATCACTCCCGGCGGGCTGAAAGCGGTCTAGCGGCTTGCCTGTTTGGATTGCGGCACATGGGCGGAGAGCGAAGCAGTGATGTCTTCCATCGGCGCAAGCTGCTCCAGCGGGCCGATCGCAGACAGCGTCGGAACGGTGTCGAAGAACAGCCGTCCGGCGAGATCGGTCAGGCGCTCGACGGTGATGCCTTCCAGCCGCTCCATCATCTCCGGATTGGCGATCGGACGGCCATAAAGCATCATCTGCCGGGCAATCTGGCCGGCGCGGGCGGCTGGGCTTTCCTGACCCATCAAGAGCTGGGCGCGGATCTGGGCGCGGGCGCGCTCGATTTCCTTCTGCTCGATCGAACCGGCAGACTTGTGCAGCTCGTCGATGATCACAGGCACCAGCTCCGGCAGGTTCTCGCCGCCGGTCGCGGCATGGATGCCGAAGATGCCGGTGTCGGAAAAGCCCCAGTGGAAGGCATAGATCGAGTAGCAGAGGCCGCGAATTTCGCGCACTTCCTGGAACAGCCGGGACGACATGCCGCCGCCGAGGATGTTGGCGAGGATCTGCGAACAGTAGAAGTCGCGGGCGTGATAGGCCTTGCCTTCGAAGCCGAGCAGGATCTGCGCATCCATGAGATCGCGGGTCTCGCGGATATTGCCGCCGATATAGCGCGCGGGCTCCATGACGGGCGTCGCGATCGGCGCTGTCGGCAGGCCGGCGAAGCGCTGCTCCACCATCTTGACGAACTCGTCGTGATCGACGGCACCGGCTGCGACCACGAACATCCGGTCGGTCGTGTAGTTGCGGCCGAGATAGGTGCGGATCTGCTGCGGCGAGAATGAAACGACCGTCTCCGGCGTGCCGAGAATGGCGCGGCCAAGCGTCTGGTCCTTGTAGGCGGTCTCCGAAAACTTGTCGAAAACCACGTCATCGGGCGTGTCGTTGGCGGCGTTGATTTCCTGCAGGATGACCTGCTTTTCGCGCTCCAGCTCATCTTCCTCGAAGGCCGATTCCGTCAGGATGTCGGCGAGGATATCGATGGCGAGCGGCACGTGGTCCTTGAGAACGCGGGCATAGTAGGAGGTCGTTTCGGTCGAGGTTGCGGCGTTCACTTCGCCGCCGACATCCTCGATTTCCTCTGCGATATCGCGTGCCGAGCGGCGTGCGGTTCCCTTGAAAGCCATGTGTTCGAGCAGGTGGGCAATGCCATGCTCGTCTTCCGTTTCGTTGCGCGAACCTGATTTGATCCAGACCCCGAGTGCGGCACTTTCAAGGTGCGGCATGGTCTGTGTCACTACTGTCAGCCCGGATTTGAGCCGGGTGCACTCAACTGTCATTGGCTATCTTTCTGCGCCGCCGAATTACGTCCGGGCATGCTTGCCGATAAAGCTTTCAACGGCCTTAAGTTCCGGATCGATGACTTGGAAGCGCTCCTCCTTAAGCATCAGATCAGCAAGCCACGTCGGGAGCGCCGGGTCAATACCGGAGGCCGATTTTACGGCCGCCGGGAACTTAGCCGGGTGGGCGGTGGCAAGCGTCACCATCGGCGTATTCGGCTTCTCGTGCTTGGCGGCAACGAAGACGCCGATCGCCGAATGCGGATCGAGCAGATAGCCCGTCTCGGCAAGCGTTTCCTTGATCGTCTGGGCCACCTGCTTCTCGCTGGCGCGGCCGGCGCGGAAGTCCTTTTTGATGGCGGCGAGCGCCTTCGGAGCGATCTCGAAACCGTTCGATTGCTTCAGGCTGTCCATGGCGTGGCGCACCTTGGACGCGTCGCGGTCATAGGCCTCGAATAGCAGCCGTTCGAAGTTGGAGGAGATCTGGATATCCATGGACGGAGAGGTGGTCGCCTTGACCTCCTTCATGTCATAGCGGCCGGTCTTCATCGTCCGCGCCAGGATGTCGTTCTCGTTGGTGGCGATAACAAGCTTGCCGATCGGCAGGCCCATCTTCTTGGCGGCATAGCCCGCGAAGATATCCCCGAAATTCCCCGTCGGTACGGTGAACGAAATCTTCCGGTCCGGTCCGCCCAGCGCCACCGAGGTGGTGAAGTAATAGACGATCTGAGCCATGATGCGGGCCCAGTTGATCGAGTTGACGCCCGACAGCTTGACCTTGTCGCGGAAGGCGCCGTCGTTGAACATCGCCTTCACCAGATTCTGGCAGTCGTCGAAATTGCCGTTGACGGCCAGCGCATGCACGTTCGGCGACGTCGAGGTCGTCATCTGGCGCTGCTGCACCGGAGAAACCTTGCCATGCGGGAAGAGAATGAAGATGTCGGTGCGCTCGCGGCCGGCAAAGGCGTCGATCGCCGCGCCGCCGGTATCGCCAGACGTGGCGCCGACGATCGTCGCGCGCTCGCCGCGCTTCTCCAGCGCATAGTCCATCAGGCGGGCCAGCAACTGCATCGCCACGTCCTTGAAGGCGAGCGTCGTGCCGTGGAACAGCTCCATGACGAAGCTGTTCGGGCCGGTCTGCACCAGCGGCGCGATCGCCGGATGGCGGAAGGTGCCATAGGCCTCGTCGATCATCGCCCGGAAGGTTTCGGCCGGAATTTCGCCATTGGTGAAGGGCGAGAGAATCGTGAACGCGATATCCTGATAGCTGTTGCCGCGCAGCGCCCGGATCTCCTTCTTGGAGAACTGCGGCCATTGACGCGGAACGTAGAGACCGCCGTCGCGGGCAAGACCCGTCAGAAGCGCATCGCAAAAGCCGAGAGAAGGGGCCTCGCCGCGGGTCGAGATATAGTCCACGTTCTTCATCCTTGACGTTATGGCCGGAAGCGATCCGGAGAAGGAAAGCAAGCGCCTGAAATGCTGCGAGCCGAAATGTGCATCAAAACAGTGCTTACCCAATCGATTTTTCTTTGCGCCGCTGATATAGACCATCGCAAACTGTGACGAAAGGCCTTGCAAACGCGACTTCGGGCCTGCCAAAAAACTTTGTAAGAGGGTGGAATAATCGTGTTCGGCAAAGTCCCGCGTCTCATCGCTTCCGCATCGTTGGCCGCTCTTCTCGCAGGCTGCAGCTCGCTTGGCATGGGCGGCGACAGCAAGCCGGCAGAGGCTTCCGCGCAGACCGGTGGCACCGCGCAGATCATGCCGATGGCACCGCAGAATCCATCTTCGACAGACAAGCCGATCGGCACCGCTACCAATGCGTCAGGCGCCGTACAGCCGGTCGTTCAGGGCGCTTGCCCGCAGATCTACATGCGCGATCAGGATGCGATTTTCCGCACCTATGCCAAGGGCGGCAAGAAGGCTGTCGTCAACAGCGCCGCCGGCCAGCAGGATGCGCAGCCGACTGATCAGATCGTCTATCAGGCCGCATTCGGCGACTATACGCGCCAGTGCACGCTCAACGACCAGAACCTGACGATGACCATCGTTGCGCAGGTTCGCGTGCTCGCCGGTCCGGCAGGCGGCCCTGGTACCGTGTCGCTGCCGATTCGCATCAGCGCTGTCGACAGCCAGGGTGCAATCAACAGCGAGACCGTGCCCTTCACCGCGCAGATACCGGCTGGCCAGACGTCGACGCAGGTCCTGTTCCGCCATGACGGCTTCAAGCTGCCGGTTGGTTCGGGTTCACTGGTTCGCGTCAATATCGGCTTCGATCAGGGCAACGCCCCGAAGACCAAGAAGAAAGCCAAGAGCTCCTAATAGGCCGCTTGTTTCGGCCTCCCCGTCATGCTTCTGTCATGGCGGGAGAGATTTTTCGCGATGAAAATCGGCATCGTTCTCAATCCGGCGTCGGGAAGGCGGGGCAGGCGGGTGTTCTGGTCCGCGTTGCGGCGTGCGCTCGAAGCCCGCTCGGCCGATATCAGCCTGCGTGAAACCAAGGGTTTCGGCGACGCTAGGCGCCATGGTCGGGAACTCGCCGAAGACGGCTGCGATCTGGTGCTGGCCGTCGGTGGCGATGGCACGGTCGGCGAGGTCGCGGGCGGTATCCTTAGATCAAGGCGTCCGCGCGCTGTCTTCTCCTTCATTCCCACGGGCACCGGCTGCGATTTCGCCCGCAATTTCGCCATCCCCCGTGAACCCTCTAAGATTGCCGAACATCTGTTGACCGCACCGGTGCGCTCCGTCGACGCCGGGCTGCTGACCTGCGAAAACGACGACGGCGTGAGCTGCACCCGGCATTTTATCAATATCGCCAGCTTCGGCGTTTCGGGAAAAATCGTCAGCGCCGTCAACGAAGCGCGGCGGGGCAGGCGGTTACCCGGCCCGATGGTGTTCTTCTATCACAGCCTGATGCAGATCCTGCGCTACAAGCCCTGCAGTATCCGGCTGCGGCTCGATGGCGAGGATGTCTATGACGGCCCGATCACCGCCGTTGCGGTCGCCAACGGTGCCTGGTTCGGCGGCGGCATGAAGGTGGCGCCCGGCGCCGATGTTTCCGACGGGCTCTTCGATGTGGTGATCATCAGGGGTGCCGCGAGGCTGCGCGTGCTGACGCTGATGAACAGCATCTACAGCGGCAAGCACGTGAAAAGCCCGCTGGTCAGCATCCACCGGGCGCGTCTGGTCGAGGTCTGGCCGGCCGGCGAGGCGGCACCTGTCGATAGCGACGGCGAGGCGCCAGGCCATATCCCGGCACGTTTCGAGATACTGCCCGGCGCCGTCAACCTGCTCGTCTGATCAGAGCGCGCCTTCCCATTCGGAAAGTGCGGCAACGACACCCGGAAGATCGCTCATCCGCGAGATCACCGTTTCCGCACCCGCATCCGTAAGGTGGTCGGCATGCGAGGGATAGCTGTGCGACGCACCGGTAAAGCCGATGACGCGCATACCGGCGCTACGGGCCGCATGGACGCCATGAACGGAGTCCTCGACGACAACGGTGCGCGACGGCGAAACGCCCATCTTCTCTGCGCCATGCAGGAAAATGTCCGGCTTCGGCTTGGTGCGGTCGGGCCCGAGATCCTTTGCCGAAAAGATGTTCGGCGCAAACAGCGGCTTGAGGCCGACCTTGCCGAGCATCATGTCGAGGCGCGCAGAGCTCGAATTGGAGCAGATGCAGCGCTGCAGATCGAGCTTGGCGATAGCAGCGGCGACACCGGCGATCGCCTCGACATCCTGCTGGAGCTTGAGGTCGAGCAGCTTCTCGGACTTGTCGAGCAGCGAGGCCGAAAGCGGGATACTGGCATCACGCTCGACCTGCAGAAGAATGTTCTTCCAGGTCAGGCCTGCAAAGCGCTCGGCCATCTCTTCCGGGCTGATCGGGTAACCGGCCTCGGTGAGAAGGGCGGATTCGACTTGCGCCGCGATGATTTCGGAATCGACCAGAACGCCGTCACAGTCGAAGATAATGAGGTCGAAGCCCTGCATGTTCGTCCAGCCTTGTTGGGGATGGCGGCGGTTTACACGATGGCGTTCCAAAGCTCAACGGGGGCGTTGACATGGCAGCGATGCGCGCTGTGGGCGGCTTGTCGCCGCCGAATGCCATTTGCGCCGGAAGGCACCGCAGGATAGCCTCGCCAAGCCGATTCCCGCGCATTACTGGACAGCATGGCCAAGGAACCCGAAGACACGATCGCAAGCCGCATCAGCCGCATCCTGGCGGAGCGTATCGTGCATGGTGAACTGGCCGCCGGCGTCAGGCTTCGGCAGGACCATATCGCCGAGGAATTCGGCACCAGCCATGTGCCGGTGCGCGAAGCCTTCCGCCGCCTCGAAGCGCAGGGGCTGGCGATCAGCGAGCCGCGCCGCGGTGTGCGCGTTGCCTCTTTCGATCTGGAAGAGGTGCGTGAAGTCGCCGAAATGCGCGCGGCGCTTGAGGTTCTGGCGCTCCGCCACGCCGCCAAGCATCTGACATCGGCGATCCTCGATGCCGCCGAGCAGGCGACCCGGGATGGCGATGCGGCAGCCGACGTGCATGCCTGGGAAGAGGCGAACCGCCGCTTCCACCGGCTGATCCTCGCGCCCTGCAACATGAACCGCCTATTGGCGGCGATCGACGATCTGCATGCGGCAAGCGCCCGGTTTCTGTTCTCGGCCTGGCGTTCCGGATGGGAAAAGCGCACCGACCACGATCACCGCGCCATCCTGCTGGCGCTACGCCAGGGCCGCATCGATGAGGCAGCCGTCATCCTGCAGAAGCATGTGCAATGGATCGGCCGTTCTCCCTCGGCGCGAAAGCCCGGCGAGCCGGAAGCCTTCGCCATCGTCGGCTGATTGGCTCAGGCCTCGACCGGAAAGAGCTGCAGAAACTGGCGCTCGCCTTCGGGCGAAAAGATCACCGAGCGGCTTTCTGCCGTGCGCCGCGCCCAGCCCTTGTCGAAGAAGTTGGAAAGCAGCGCCTTGCCGAGGCTGCCCGCCAGATGCGCGCGCCGCTCGCTCCAGTCGAGGCAGGAGCGGCAGAGCGGGCGGCGCGAGGATTTCAGGCCGTGCAGGTCTATGCCGATGCACTGGAACCGGTCCTCGCCCTTTGCCGTCACTGCCAGTCCATCGCCGATGGCGTCGATCGCCCCGGAGGCGACGAGGCTGTCCAGCATCCGCACGCCGTAATCGCCAGCCAGATGATCGTAGCAGATGCGTGCCTTGCGCAGCGCCGGTTCTTTCGGTCCCGGCTGGTGGCGCAGATGCCCGCGCCCGGCGGCAAAGCCCATGATGCTTTCGAGCAGCTTGCCGACGCCATCATCGGCAAGAGTGAAATAGCGGTGGCGCCCCTGCTTGCGTTGCGAAAGCAGGCTGCCGGCCTCAAGCTTGGCAAGATGCGTGCTTGCCGTCTGCAGCGTAATGCCGCCGGCAGCCGCAAGCTCCGTCGCCGTCAGCGCCTTGCCACCCATCAGCGCCGTCAGCATGTTGGCGCGGGCGGGATCGCCGATAAGCGAGCCGATCTGAGCGATATCTGGTCCTTCTTTCATACTTCGATCGTAACCGAAGCATGTCGGCGCCGCAACATGGCAATCTCGTCTCACAACAACAGGAGAAAGAGATGCTCACCTGCTTCATCCGCTACGAGATCGACCCGTTCAAGAAGGAAGCCTTCGCCGAATATGCCCGCACCTGGGGGCAGGCGATCCCGCAGAACGGCGCCGACCTGATCGGCTATTTCGCCCCGCACGAGGGCTCGCTGACAACAGCTTACGGTGTCTACAACATCGAAAGCCTTGCCGCCTACGAAGCCTACCGTGCGAGGCTCGCCGCCGATCCGCGCGGCCGCGAAAACTACGAATTTGCCAAGCGCGAGCGCTTCATCCTCAGGGAGGACCGGATCTTCCTGAAAAATGTCTCCGCACCCCATGCTAAGCTGGTGCTGCCATGATCGCCGTCATCTTCGAGGTCGTACCCTTCCTGGGCGAGCGCCACAAATATCTCGATCTGGCGGGAGAGCTGCGCGCCGAACTGGAGAGCATGGATGGCTTCGTCTCCATCGAGCGCTTCGAAAGCCTGACGATGCGCGGCAAGATCCTGTCGCTCTCCTTCTGGCGCGATGAGGAGGCCATCAAGGGCTGGCGCAACCGCGAGGCGCACCGCAATGCACAGGCGGCCGGCCGCAACGGCGTCTTTGCCGATTACCGCCTGCGTATCGGCCACATCGTCCGCGATTACGGCATGTTCGAGCGCGAAGAGGCGCCGGATGACAGCCGCAAGGTCCACGACACCGCCGGCGCTTGAAAGGGCCAAGACAACGAAGGCGTGCCGGCGAAAATTCCGGCATGCCACCAGTGATAGAATAAAATTGAAATATCACTTCTATCTAAAGTATTTATCGCCTTTCTATTTCAGTCACGAAGCCGTGAAAACGCTTCCATGCTTACTCTATATTATCGAATGGTGTGCATAACGGCACTATATTTTAGCTCCGAGGCATACTCAAAATGCGTTCTTTACGTCCCTTTCTCAAGGACCGGCGTGGCAATTTCGGTGTCATGACGGCAATCCTGATGGTGCCGCTGCTCGGCGCTGCAGGTCTTGCTGTCGACTACAGCGACCAGAGCGAGCTTCGGACCGAACTGATGGAGGCAGCCGATGCCGCAGCCCTCGGCGCCATCTCCCCGCAGTCGTCAGGCTACAAGGCGATCCAGTCGATGACCGGCGACGGTGAGGTCAGCATTGCCGAGCAGGATGCGCAACAGATGTTCATGGCACAGCGCTCAAGCGGCCTTAGCCAGACTGCCGGCTCGCTGCCTATCAACGTTTCGATCAAGGTCGCCAAGCAAAGCGGTGTCGTCACCTCCACCGTCAATTTCGGGACGCAGGCGCCGACCACGTTCATGAAGATCCTGGGCATCAATTCCATGCCTGTCAGCGGCACGGCGACCGCCTCCAGCGGCGGCATGTCAAGCGCCAGCTACACCGATTTTTACCTGCTGCTCGACAATACCCCGTCGATGGGCATCGGCGCGACGCAGGCCGATATCGACGCGCTTGTGAAGGCGACCGCAAATGCCCCGGATGCCGCGGGCCGCAACTGTGCCTTCGCCTGCCATATGGTCTGGGGCAGCGGCGTCGAAAACACGGACAGCAACTATCTCATCGCCCGCGCCAACGATATCACGCTGCGGATCGACGTGGTGACCGAGGCCGTCAAGGGGCTTATGGACGACGCGGCCGGGGAAACCCAGCCGAACCAGTACCGCTTCGCCGCCTATACGTTTGGCGCCGCGGCCTCTGAAACGGCGCCCTATTACGGCATCCAGCGGATCGCAACCCTGACCGGCGATCTCTCGACCATGCGCAACGCCATTGGCCAGATCAACCTGATGACGACGCAGCACCACCAGTTCAACGAGGATGCGCTGACGAGCTTCGACACGGCGTTGACCAGCATCGGCAAGGAAATCAAGACCGATGGCGGCACCGGCGCCAGCACCGGCGACCGCCAGGAAGTGGTGTTCTTCGTGACCGACGGCCTGGGCGACAGCCGCAAAAGCAGCTGCACCGGCGGCTCCTGGTGGTCCAACCCCGACCGCTGTCTGCAGCCGATCGACCCGAAGCTCTGCTCGGCGCTGAAGGATCGCGGCATCAAGGTCGCCGTGCTCTACACCACCTACCTGCCGATCCCCACCGATCCGATCTGGAACCAGGCGATCAATCCGGTCTTTGCCAAGAATATCGGACCGAACCTGAAAGCCTGCGCCACCGAGGGGCTGTTCTTTGAGGTCAAACCCACCGACGACATGGCCGCCTCGATGTCGGCCTTGTTCAGCAAGGCGGCGAGCGCCACGAGCGGCCTCAGGCTGACGAATTGAGGGGAGGCGGGCCAGGTGCCTGCCTTTTCATTTTCTGCGTGTATAGTTCGATAATTTCCCGAAATCGCTCACCGCTTCAGGCTTTGGTAACCAAACTGGGTAACCATAACGGTCAGTTAAAAGCGTAAGTGTATGAGCGAGTAACATAATGGCGTCTGTCTTTCCGCTTGCCGATCTTAAGACCTCCGTTAAGCCGGATTCCTGGATCGACACGATCATCAAGGGTGATTGTGTCGCGGCCCTCGAGGCCCTGCCGACCAATTCCGTCGATGTGATCTTTGCCGACCCGCCCTATAACCTGCAGCTCGGTGGCACGCTGCACCGTCCCGATCAGTCGCTGGTCGATGCCGTCGATGACGAGTGGGACCAGTTCGCTTCCTTCGAGGCCTATGATGCCTTCACGCGCGCATGGCTGCTGGCCTGCCGCCGCGTTCTGAAGCCGACGGGCACGATCTGGGTCATCGGTTCCTATCACAACATCTTCCGCGTCGGCGCCACACTGCAGGATCTCAATTTCTGGATCCTCAATGACATCGTCTGGCGCAAGACCAACCCGATGCCGAACTTCAAGGGCCGCCGGTTCCAGAACGCCCATGAGACGATGATCTGGGCAAGCCCGGATGCCAAGGCCAAGGGCTACACCTTCAATTACGATGCGCTGAAGGCATCGAACGACGATGTGCAGATGCGCTCGGATTGGCTGTTCCCGATCTGCAGCGGTGGCGAGCGCCTGAAGGGCGACGACGGCAAGAAGGTTCATCCGACCCAGAAGCCGGAAGCACTGCTCGCCCGCGTCATCATGGCCTCCTCGAAGCCCGGCGATGTGATCCTCGATCCGTTCTTCGGTTCGGGCACGACGGGCGCCGTCGCCAAGCGCCTCGGCCGCCACTTCGTCGGCATCGAGCGCGAGCAGGATTATATCGATGCGGCGTCCGCCCGCATCGCCGCCGTCGAGCCGCTCGGCAAGGCGGAGCTGACCGTCATGACCGGCAAGAAGCAGGAAGTGCGCGTCGCGTTCAACGTTCTGGTCGAAAGCGGCCTGATCAAGCCCGGCCAGGTGCTCTACGATGCACGCCGCCGCCACAGCGCGATCGTCCGCGCCGATGGAACCGTGGCCTCCGGCGGCGACGCCGGCTCCATTCATCGCCTGGGCGCGAAGGTCCAGGGCCTTGATGCATGCAACGGATGGACATTCTGGCATTTCGAAGACGGGCAGACCCTGCGCCCGATCGACGATCTCCGGGCCGTCATCCGCAGTGATCTGGCAAAGGCCGAATAACGTAAGCCTTTACCGATCGAGACTACCTTCTTCCGGTGTTTGTACCTCCAGTTACGGAAGAAGGCTCATGGCGCCCGGGATCAACACCCCGGGCGCCTTTCTTTTGATCTTGCTAACTTGCCGCGTCCCATCGTTAACTGGCAGCCAATGCGTGATCTTGGGGGCTGTCATGTATTTCGCAACAGTGCTTTTGTTGATGCTGGTATTGCCCGTCGTTTCCGTGATTTCGGAAGCGGTCTTCGCCGGCAATGCCGATCTGCTTTTTCTCGTCGGCAGGTGGTTCGTGTTCTGGGGCGTCGGCCTGCGCCTTCTGCTCGCTGGTCTCAAGCAGGTCGCCCAGCCGTCCTTTACGGCTGAAAAGATCTTCGGCATCACTGACGAGAAAGCCTTTGCGCTGGTCCAGGAGATCGGCTTCGGCAATCTGTCGATCGGATTGCTGGGTGCAGCGAGCCTTTTCCAGCCGAACTGGGTAGTGCCGGCTGCACTGGTCGGCTGCATTTTCTTCGGTCTGGCTGGGCTGAAACACCTTACGCAGCCGTCGAGGAACAGAAACGAGACCATTGCCATGCTCTCCGACATCGGCATCTCTGCCGTGCTTGCCATCTATCTCGCCGCCCACGTCCTGACTTTCGCAGCGTAGAAACGCGTCGCGTCAGGCAAACAGAAAAACGCCCGGAACGTATCCGGGCGTCTAGTTTGATCGCAGGTCGGGCTTTCAGTGTCTCAGAAGCGCCTCGCGCTCTTCATCGTCATCCCGCTGGCGTCCACCGATCGCGGCCGACACACTGGCGATGAAGGCGCCGACGAGCAGCGACATGGCGCCGATCAGCGCAACACCCGATGCCGTCTTGCGGGCCGTATCGGCGGCCTTCTGCGCCGCTACCTTCGCATCATCGATACGCTTCAGCACACCATCGACGCGGGTTTTTGCATCGGCTTCGGAAAGCCCGGTGCGCGAGGCAACCACTTGGTCGAGATAGGCACGATCGTCGGCAGAGATTTCGCCCTGCGCGGCACCGCTGACCAGCACGCGGGAAATCTCGGCGCTGACCGCTTCGTTGCTCTGGTTCTCAGGCGCAGCTCTGCCATCAGCCGGGCGCAGCAGCGCATCGGTGAAGTAGGATGTCGAGAAGCCGCCCGTATTGTCTGAACCGGACACTGCAGCCGCGGCTCCCGCGCCACCCACTGCCGCCGTTGCTCCAACCGCAGTCGCGGTCGCACTGGCACCGGCACTGACGAGCGAGGATACCGCCGAGCCCAGCAGGCCGATAACAATAAGCGTTGCCAATGCCCAGGCCAGAAAGCCATGCGCCGTATCGCGGAAGAACACCTCATAGGTGTGAACCCCGACCCACTTTGAGCGAAGCCGGCCGGTGATATAGCCGCCGAGCGCCGACGACGCCCATTGCACGACGATCAGCCACACAGCCGCCGTCGCCCCGATCGTCGCCAGCGAACTGCTGCTGTTGGCGAAGGGTGAAATCATCGTCAGCCCCAGTCCGGAGCCGATCAGCATGAATATCAGGGTGATCGCCGTGGCGGCCAGCGTGCCGGCGAGAATCGGTCCCCAGCTGACGGCCGAGGACGACGATTCCTGCGGAGCGCCGGTAACGACGCTCGATACGGGTTGCGACATCGTGATCTCCTAGTGCCAGAACAGAAGGATGATCAGGATCAGCGGAATCGGAACCCCGAGAAACCAAAGCAAAATACCTCTACCCATCCTATTCCTCCTGCCGGCTCTGCCGGGCTGCTGATTGATGCCTGCCGCAAGTGAAGCGGCTGAGATCAAAACAACCGGAAAAGAAGAATGTTCCTGAAGTCTTTCAGCTGGTTGTGCGATTTGCAGAAATTGTTGCGCAAAGGGCGGCATCGCTGCCGCCCTTCTGGTCAGAATGCCTGATAATCGGTTACCTGCACATGCGTGACGCGGCCATCCTCGTTGAAGGTGATGGTTTCCTCGCCCTCGCGGATCAGCGGCTTGCCGGTGCCGCTATGCGTTGCCCGGACCGACCAGACCGCGCGCCCGGCCCGCGGGCTCACCTTTTCCACCAGCATGTCGATCGCCGTCTGATCCGGGTAATCGTCGAAATACTTGCGGAACGCCGTCATGATCTGCTCGCGCCCGGCAAGGCTGCCGACGCCGTTCGAGACGTAGGTCGCGTCATCGGCGAAATAGTTCTCGATCGTCTGGAAATCGAGCGCATTGATCGCGCCATGGAAAAGCTTGATCTCTTCAACCGGATCGAATGCCATGATCAGATCTCCACGCCATGTGTTCTGAGGTCGGCGCGCAGCTTGTCCGCACCGGTGAAATGCACGGCCTGCCAGCCGGCTTTCTGCGCGCCTTCGACATTGGCGACGGTGTCGTCGATGAAGATGGATGTTGCCGGATCGAGGCCGAAGCTGTCGGCATGCATCTCGTAGATCGCCACATCCGGCTTGATCAGCTTCACATCGCCTGAGACGGTAACGCCGCGCGTCTTCGTCAGGAAGGGATAGCGAACCTGCGCCTCGCGAAACGTGTCGGACGCGAAATTCGTCAGCATCGTCACGTCATGGCCCCGGGCGATCAGCTCTTCCATCACCACGACGCTGTCGTCATAGGCATGCGGCACCATCTCGTGCCAGTATTTGCGGAAGTGCCGGATCTGCTCTTCGCGCTCCGGATGCGCGTCGATCAGCAGCGCCTCGGCTTCTTCCCAG
Source organism: Hyphomicrobiales bacterium (assembly GCA_900465675.1). GTDB lineage: Bacteria > Pseudomonadota > Alphaproteobacteria > Rhizobiales > Rhizobiaceae > Rhizobium. The sequence continues at coordinate 96,628 of UBJR01000008.1, forward strand.
GAGCGACCGCGGTCCTGCTCGATGTTCCAGTCATGGGTGCAGACATTGTCGAAGAACCACTTGCGCTCTCCGGCATCGGGGATCAGCCGCTGGTAGGGCAGGCTCGGATCGTAGTGGATCAGCACTTTACCGATATCGAAGACAATATGATTGATGGGCATCTATCATTCCTTGACTGATTTGAACGCGAGAGGAATAGCCGCTGCGATCGCTTTTTTCATGATCGTCGGCAGCGCCTGGGCTTCAAGATTTGTAACCGGTTCCCACCATCCGTCATTGATTTCAACGGGATCGGCGATCGCCACTCGATAGATCTGCAGCCTGAGCTCGAAATGGGTGAAGACGTGGATGACGGTGCCGCAGGGCTGCCATTCCGCAGGGAAGGGCGCGGCATCCGTGCCCGTCGCGCCGTCGATCCGCGCCGTCCACCCCGTTGTCGGAACCTCCGTCATGCCGCCGAGCAGCCCGCTTTCGATCCGCCGCCGCAGCAGAATCTCGCCCTCTTCGGTGACCGCGACGAAAGCCGCACCCTGCCGCACCGGCCTATCTTTCTTCGCAGCCTTCACCGGAAACAGCTCCGGATCGTGCAGCCGCAATGCCTCGCACGATCCGTTGAACGGACAGAGCGAACAGGCAGGACGCTTCGGCGTGCAGATCGTGGCGCCGAGATCCATCATCGCCTGGGCGAAATCGCCCGGCCGGTCGGCGGGCGTCAGCAGCACCACCTTCTGCTTCATCAGCGGCTTGCCCGTGGGCAGCGGCGTCGAAATGGCATAGAGCCTGGAAATCACCCGCTCGACATTGCCGTCCATCACGGCCGCCTGCCGGTTGAAGGCGATCGCGGCAACGGCTGCCGCTGTATAGTCGCCGATCCCGGGCAGCGATTTCAGCCCCTCTTCGCTATCCGGAAAGATGCCGCCATGTTCGGCGGCCACGGCCTCGGCGCATTTCTTCAGATTGCGGGCGCGGGCGTAATAGCCGAGCCCCGCCCAGGCCGCCATCACGTCGTCGCTGGGCGCTGCCGCCAGATCGTTGACCGTCGGCCAGCGCGCCAGGAAATTGGCGAAATAGGGCTTTACCGCCTGCACCGTCGTCTGCTGCAGCATGACCTCGGACAGCCAGATGCGATAGGGATTGGCCTTGACGCCGCGCGCCGCCATCGGCGGCGAGATGCGCCAGGGCAGATCGCGATGGTGGCGGTCGTACCATTCGAGCAGGGGCTTTGCGCTAGGCGCGGTCAATGTCTTTGAAGTCATCGTTTACCGGAGGCAGGGGAGTGGCCTATAATTGGCGAAGCATTGCCGCGGATCAAGGCGGCCCTGCCGATTGGCGGCAGCATCAGAAGGTTTCGATGAGTTATCCACGCAAAGGTGAGAAGCAGATCTCCGAACTGGCCAACGGCCTGATCGATCCGGTGCTCGCCAAGCGCGCCGGCATCAACACCGCGCTGCTCGGCTCCTGGGACGAGATCGCCGGCGAGGACTTTGCCGATTGCACCCGGCCCGAAAAGATCGCCTGGGCCCGCGGCGGCGAGGACGGCACCTACAAGCCCGGCGTCTTGACGATCGCCTGCGAGGGTGCTCGCGCGCTCTTCCTCACCCACGCCCAGAGCGAACTGATCCAGCGCATCAACAGCTTCTTCGGCTTCTCCGCCGTCCACCAGATCCGCATCGTCCAGAAACCCGTCTCGCAGGCCAGCAAACGCTCCCGCACCCCGCCGCCGCTGAAAGGCGAGGCGGCCCGCAAGCTCGAAGGCATGCTGGAAGGCATCGAGGGCGACAAGCTGCGCGAGGCGGTGAAGCGGCTGGGTACGGCGGTGCTGGGGAAACGGCGGTAGGTTTGCGATTTGGACGACCTCTGGATCGGGTTTCAGGCGAGGAGCGGGCGATGTGTGAGGACAAGGCGATTGATAGTGATTGTGAGGCATCGGACGAAACGATGCACCGGAGCATCCGGGACTCGATCAATGACTCAGGTATCGATATCGACGCCGAAACCGTCTTCGATCGCATTGAGGAGCATCACGCGAAGCGGATTTCCACTTCTGACCAGGTCAGATGAAGAACAATTCATCCCTTAGCCTTTGCAAGGTCACAATTCTTTGAAGAAAGTTGGCGAAGCGTGCCTTGTTCGCGGCCTTTAGCCGTTATATCGCACATTCAGCCGCTACTCTTGCTTATGGGGAATCCATGCACATCTCTGAAATGCAAATGACGAAACGCCAGCTCCTGAGCGGTGTCGCCGCTGCAGGCGCGACTTTGGCGCTCTCCACGGCAGCGCAGGCGGCGGTCGAAATTCCGCAGCCGGAAGGCGATGTCGACATGGAAGCGGTGCTGAAGCACGGCGAACTGCCGGAAATGGCGCTCGGTCCGGAAGATGCCAAGGTTAAGATCGTCGAATACATGTCGATGACCTGCCCGCACTGCGCCCACTTCCACAACACCACCTTCGACGAGATCAAGAAGAAGTATGTCGAGACCGGCAAGGTCCGCTTCATCATCCGCGAATTCCCGTTCGATCCGGCCGCTGCCGCAGCCTTCATGCTGGCCCGCTGCAACGCTTCCGATCCGACGAAGCTCAGCACGCCGGAACAGTATTTCCCGATGGTCTCGATGCTCTTCAAGCAGCAGGAAACCTGGGCCGCAGCCGACGATCGCCGCGCAGCCCTTCTGCAGATGTCCAAACTTGCTGGATTTAGTGAGGATAGCTTTACGAAGTGCTTGACGAACCAGAAGCTTCTGGATGAAGTGAATGCTACGCGGGAAAGGGGCTCCAAGGAGTTCGGCGTCAACGCGACGCCTACTTTCCTGATCAACGGCAAGCGTTACGCTGGGGACATGACGGTTGACTCCATGTCGGCACTTATCGACAGCCTGCTCTGAACCGTACCCTCTTGATTTGACGGGCGGCCCTTTCGGGCTGCCCGTCTTTTATTTTGTGCCTCTTCTTTTCCCCGTCGGGGAGAGGGCCGCATGAAGTTCAACAAGCTGCGCCTTGTCGGCTTCAAATCCTTCGTCGAACCGGCTGAATTCATCATCGAGCGCGGGCTGACCGGCGTCGTTGGTCCGAATGGCTGCGGCAAGTCCAATCTCGTGGAAGCGCTCCGCTGGGTGATGGGCGAGAATTCCTACAAGAACATGCGTGCATCCGGCATGGATGACGTGATCTTCTCGGGCTCCGGCAACCGCCCGGCGCGAAACACCGCTGAAGTCGCGCTCTATCTCGACAATGCCGATCGTACCGCGCCTGCCGCCTTCAACGACAGCGACGAAATCCAGGTGACGCGCCGCATCGAGCGTGAGCAGGGATCGGTCTACCGCATCAACGGCAAGGAAAGCCGCGCCAAGGACGTGCAGCTGCTGTTTGCCGATGCCTCCACCGGCGCCCGGTCACCGTCGATGGTCGGGCAGGGCCGTATCGGCGAGCTGATCTCAGCAAAGCCTCAGGCCCGCCGCCAGCTGCTCGAAGAAGCGGCCGGCATCTCAGGCCTGCATTCGCGCCGCCATGAGGCCGAGCTTCGCCTGCGCGCCGCCGAAGGCAATCTCGAGCGTCTCGACGACGTCACCTCGCAGCTCGAAAGCCAGATCGAAAGCCTGAAGCGTCAGGCTCGCCAGGCCAACCGCTTCAAGACGCTGTCTGCCGATATTCGTGCCCGCGAGGCCATGCTTCTGCATATTCGCTGGGTGCAGGCCAAGGAGACCGAAGCCGAGGCCGACAGCGCGCTGAACCAGGCCACCGTCGTCGTCGCCGAAAAGGCGCAGATGCAGATGGAGGCGGCGAAGACTCAAGGGATCGCCAGCCTGAAACTGCCGGAACTGCGCGAAGGGGAAGCTCGGGTCGCCGCCGCGCTGCAGCGCCTGCAGATCGCCAAGACGCAGCTGGAAGAGGATGCCAACCGCATCCTGCGCCGCCGCGACGAGCTGACCCGCCGTCTGGCCCAGCTTGCCGAGGACATCCGCCGCGAAGAGCGGCTGGTCTCCGACAATGCCGAAATCCTCGCCCGGCTCGATGCCGAAGAGGCCGAGATCAACGATATCCTCGCCGATTCCGGCCGCCATGCAGAGGAGCTGCGGGAAGCCTTCGAGGAAGCGGCGGCCAAGCTTGCCGACAGCGAACGCATCTTCACATCTGTGACCGCCGAGCGCGCTGAAGCCGCTGCCGGCCGCAATCAGCTGGAACGCGCCACCCGCGATCTCACGGATCGCAAGATGCGTCTGGAACGCCAGATGGACGAGGCGAACCGCGAACTGACGGCGATCGCCGAGAAGGTCTCGGCTCTGCCGGATCCGGAAGAGAAGCGCGCCATGGTCGAGGCAGGCGAGATTGCCCTTGCCGAAGCCGAGGCAGGCATCCAGGCCGTCGAGCAGGCGCTTGCCGAAGCCCGGCGTACGGAAGCCCTGTCGCGCGCGCCTGTCGATGAGGCGCGCTCTAAGCTGAACGGCCTGGAAACCGAGGCCCGCACCATCCAGCGGATGCTGGCGGCCGGTGCCGCCGCAGGCGAGTTTCCGCCGGTCGCCGAAGAGCTGCGGGTCGATCGCGGCTTCGAAACGGCGCTCGGCGCCGCGCTTGGTGACGATCTGGAATCCCCACTCGATCCGAAGGCGCCGGCGCACTGGTCGGAGAATGGCGACGGATTGGCCGATCCGGCACTGCCGTCAGGCGCTGTCCCGCTGTTGAACCATGTGCGGGCGCCATCGGCACTTACCCGCCGCCTGAAGCAGATCGGCCTCGTCGCCGCGGCCGATGCCCATCGTCTTGTGCGCGACTTGAAGCCCGGCCAGCGGCTTGTGACCCCCGAAGGCGCCGTCTACCGCTGGGATGGCCATGTCACCGGTGCCGATGCCCCGAGTGCTGCGGCACTCCGGCTCGCTCAGAAAAACCGCCTGGCGGAGCTCGAAAACGAAGTCTCGATCGCCCGCGATGTGCTTGCCGAGGCCGAAGAACAGCTTGCCGTTGCCGCTGAAGCGATCCGCGGCGAGGAGCGCCGGCTGAACGACGCCCGCGACATGAGCCGCCTGTCCGCCCGTCATCTGGCCGAAGCGCGCGAGGCGCTGGCCGCGGCCGAGCGGGCCTCCGGTGATCTCGTCCGCCGCCGTGACGTGGTGGCCGAGGCCGTCAGCCAGCTGCAGTCGCAGCAGGAAGACATCGCTATCCAGGAAGAGAATGCCCGCATCGAGCTCGAGGATGCGCCGGATCTGACGGCGATCGACGAGCGCCTGCGCCTGCAGCAGATGGAAGTCGCGACCGACCGGGGGCTCGCTGCCGAAGCGCGCGCCCGCCACGACAGCCTGAACCGCGAAAACGATGCCCGCCAGCGCCGCATCGTCGCCATTGGTCAGGAGCGTGAAACCTGGCGCCAGCGCGCGTCAAGCGCCGAAGACCATATTGCCACGCTGCGCGACCGCGAAGAGGAAGCACGCGAAGAAGCCTCAGAGCTGGAAATGGCGCCGGATGAATTCGACGACAAGCGCCGCGCGCTGCTGACCGAACTGCGGAAGGCCGACGAGGCCCGCCGCGCTGCCGCCGATCTTCTGGCCGCCGCCGAGCTCGTCCAGCGTGACGCGGACCACAAGGCCGCCACCGCGCTATCCGAACTTGCCGAAAGCCGCGAGCGCCGCGGCCGCGCCGAAGAGCGTCTCGTCTCGGCCCGCGAAAAGCGGCAGGAAAGCGAGGGCCGCATTCGCGAGGCGCTGAACGTCGCGCCGCATGAAGCCTTCCGCCTGACCGGCCTTCAGCCTATGCAGTCGATCCCTGATCCACGCGAAGTCGAGCGTGATCTGGAACGGCTGAAGATCGAGCGCGAGCGCCTCGGCGCGGTCAACCTGCGCGCCGAGGAAGAGCAGAAAGAACTCAGCGACAAGCTGGAAGCGCTGATCAAGGAGCGCGACGACGTCATCGACGCGATCCGCAAGCTGCGTGGAGCGATCCAGAGCCTCAACCGCGAGGGCCGCGAGCGCCTCATTGCCGCCTTCGATATCGTCAACGCCCAGTTCCAGCGGCTCTTCACCCATCTCTTCGGCGGCGGTACCGCCGAGCTGCAGCTGATCGAATCCGACGACCCCCTGGAAGCTGGCCTCGAAATCCTCGCCCGCCCGCCCGGCAAGAAGCCGCAGACCATGACGCTGCTCTCCGGCGGCGAGCAGGCGCTGACGGCGATGGCGCTGATCTTCGCGGTCTTCCTCACCAATCCGGCGCCGATCTGTGTGCTCGACGAAGTGGACGCGCCGCTCGACGATCACAACGTCGAACGCTATTGCAACCTGATGGATGAAATGGCCGCTTCGACCGAAACTCGATTCGTGATCATCACTCACAATCCGATCACGATGGCCCGCATGAATCGCCTCTTTGGTGTAACGATGGCCGAGCAGGGTGTCTCGCAGCTTGTATCCGTCGACCTGCAGACTGCTGAGCGTCTGCGCGAAACCGCTTGAAAACAAAGGCGTTTCGAGAAAACCCCAAAAAAGTTAGGGTCTTGCTCATACGTTAACCCAATTGGGTGATGCTTTCCCGTTGTTTTTGCATTAGAAGTTGTCCTTAGCGAATGAGGAGATCGCCGAAAAACGATTTCTGTCGCGCATGTTGGATAATGCTGACAACTCCGGGACGAGGGCAAAACCGGGCTTGATGGCATAGGTGGCCCCCCCGTCCAGTTTTCCTGGCTGGACGGAAATAAGGCTTTGCGGGACCGTTGTTGCAGTCCCGCAAAGCTTTTTTTATGCGTTCCCCACATTCAAACGGTTTGATGTGCTGCATTGATTGTGCGGTGCAACATTTTGTCGTATTTGTCGATTTTCATTTCCGGACCAAGGGATTAAGGTGGTCCCGGAGAATGAGGCGGGGGAAATATGTCCAAGCTGGTCTATACGTTCGGAAACGGGCAGGCGGAAGGCCGTGCGCGTGATCGTGACGTGCTGGGCGGCAAGGGCGCCAACCTTGCCGAAATGTGCGCGCTGGGGCTGCCGGTCCCGCCCGGTCTAACGATCGTCGCCGATGCCTGCGCCACATATTACAACAATTCCCGCAAGCTCGATGATGACCTGAAGACACAGATCCGCGCCGGCGTGGAAGGCATTGAAAAGGCCACCGGCCGCCGTTTCGGCGCCACTGATCATCCGTTGCTTCTCTCCGTGCGCTCCGGCGCCCGCGTCTCGATGCCGGGCATGATGGACACTGTCCTCAACCTTGGTCTCAACGACGAGACGGTGCAGGCGCTCGGCCATGATGCCGGCGACGCCCGTTTTGCCTGGGATAGCTACCGGCGCTTCATCCAGATGTATGCCGATGTCGTCATGGGCCTCGACAACGAGGTGTTCGAGGAAATCCTCGAAGACGAAAAGGCGCGGCTCGGCCACGAATACGATACCGAGCTTTCGGCCGGCGACTGGCAGCATGTCGTCTCGCTCTACAAGGACATGATCGAGGAAGAGCTTGGCGAAGCCTTCCCGCAGGAGCCGGAAGTCCAGCTCTGGGGCGCTGTCGGCGCTGTCTTCGCCAGTTGGATGAGCGCCCGTGCCGTCACCTACCGGATGCTGCACAATATCCCCGAAGTCTGGGGCACGGCGATCAATATCCAGGCCATGGTCTTCGGCAATCTCGGCAATGCCTCGGCGACCGGAGTCGCCTTCACCCGCAATCCATCGACCGGCGAAAAGTCCTTCTACGGCGAATTCCTGGTCAATGCGCAGGGCGAGGATGTCGTCGCCGGTATCCGCACGCCGCAGAGCATCACCGAGGATGGACGCCTGAACTCAGGCTCCGAGCGTCCGTCGCTCGAAAAACTGATGCCGGAGGCTTTTGCCGAGCTCACCCGTATCTGTTCCGAGCTCGAAGCCCATTACCGCGAAATGCAGGACATCGAGTTCACAATCGAGCGCGGCAAGCTCTGGATGCTGCAGACGCGGTCCGGCAAGCGTTCGACACGCGCCGCCATGCGGATCGCCGTCGATATGGTAGACGAAAAGCTGATCACCGAGGAAGAAGCGGTGCTGCGCATCGAGCCCTCGACGCTCGACCAGCTGCTGCACCCGACGATCGATCCGCGCGTTCAGCGCCAGGTGATCGGCAGCGGCCTGCCGGCATCGCCGGGGGCTGCGACGGGGGCCATCGTCTTCACCGCCGAAGAGGCGGTGGCAGCCGAGGAGGAGGGGCGCAAGGTCATCCTGCTGCGCGTCGAGACCAGCCCCGAAGACATCCACGGCATGCACGCCGCCGAAGGCATCCTGACGACGCGCGGCGGCATGACCAGCCACGCGGCTGTCGTCGCCCGCGGCATGGGCATCCCCTGCGTCGTCGGCGCCGGCACCATGCGCATCGATCTGCGCAACGAACGCCTGATCGGCGTCGGCGTGACGCTGAAGAAGGGCGACATCATCACCATCGACGGTTCGGCCGGCCAGGTGCTGAAGGGCGAAGTGCCGATGATCCAGCCGGAGCTCTCCGGCGATTTCGGCCGCATCATGGGCTGGGCCGATCGCGTCCGCCGCATGACCGTGCGCACCAATGCCGACACCCCGGCGGATGCCCGCGCGGCCCGCTCGTTTGGCGCCGAAGGCATCGGGCTCTGCCGTACCGAGCACATGTTCTTCGAAGGCGACCGTATCCATGTGATGCGCGAGATGATCCTCGCCGAAGACGAGAAGGGCCGCCGTCTGGCGCTCGACAAGCTTCTGCCGATGCAGCGGCTGGATTTCACCAGCCTGTTCAACGTCATGCACGGCCTGCCGGTCACCATCCGCCTGCTCGATCCGCCGCTGCACGAATTCCTGCCGAAGACGGATGAGGAAATCGCCGATGTGGCGGCGGCCATGGGCATGGAGCCCCTGGCGCTTCGCCAGCGCGTCGATGCGCTGCACGAATTCAATCCGATGCTCGGCCACCGCGGCTGCCGCCTGGCCATCTCCTATCCTGAAATCGTCGAGATGCAGGCCCGCGCCATCTTCGAGGCGGCGATCGCTGCGGCCCACGAAACCGGCGCCGCCGTCGTCCCGGAAATCATGGTGCCGCTCGTCGGCCTCCGCTCGGAGCTCGACTACGTCAAGGAGCGGATCGATACGATCGCCAAGGCTGTCATGGCGGAAGCGGACATCAAGATCGACTATCTGGTCGGCACGATGATCGAGCTGCCACGCGCAGCTCTGCGGGCGCATACGATTGCGGAAGCAGCCGAATTCTTCTCATTCGGCACCAACGACCTGACACAGACCACCTTCGGCATCTCGCGCGACGACGCCTCGGCCTTCATCCCGACCTATCAGCGCAAGGGCATCATCGAACATGACCCCTTCATCTCGCTGGATTTCGATGGTGTCGGCGAGCTGATCAGCATCGCCGCCGAGCGCGGCAGGCGCACCCGCAACGATATGAAGCTCGGCATCTGCGGCGAACATGGCGGCGATCCCGCCTCGATCCATTTCTGCGAACGGATCGGTCTCGACTACGTCTCCTGCTCGCCCTTCCGCGTACCGATCGCCCGGATGGCAGCCGCACAGGCCGCCATTAGCGGCGGCGCTAAAGACCGATACTAGCGGCGATAGTAGTAACGCGGTCCGGCCATGAAGTCGTCGAAGTTCTCGTCGGCCTGGATACGGAAGGCGCGGGCATCGGCACGCCGGTCGAGATCGATGCGCTGCAGGCAGGTGGCAAAAGCGCTGGTTCCGGGTTTGAAGCCGTAGCTCAGGCACTGCCGCTCATCGGCGGCGCGCCGCTCTTCAGGCGTCATCGTCTGGCAGGCCGAAAGGCCGATCGCCAGCGCTGCGAGCGTGAAGGGAAGGGCGGAAAAACGCATGTTACAGTCTCCGGTGCGGGAAGCGGTGCTGCGGACATGAGGCGATTTGCCGGGCCGCGTCAACTCCACATCAATCCGCAGCGGAAAACGCGCGGTACATCAGATTCGTTCCAGAACCTCGATGAAGGCATCGGCGAACCGCACGAGATGCACGGTCTCGTCGTCCGGCGCCTGCATGCGGATCTCGATGCCGTCGCGATCGAGAACGGCAAGCACCACGCGCATGTCCGACCCGGACGTCGGAACGCGCAGCACCGCGATACGGCGGCAATCGTCGATCAGCCCGGCAGCCGGAAGATCGAACAGGAATTCGCCGCCGGCCTTTCCGGCAGCCGTCCGCACCGCTTCGCAGAAGCCGGCCTCGCCGCCGGTATAGCCTTCCAGCGAGAGCTCCAGTTCCAGAAGCTCCATCGGCAGGAAAGGCTCGGATGTATCGACGGCACCCAGCGCCGGCGCCTTATGTCGTTCTGTCATTTCCGATGAAAGCATGGCTCTTCTCCTGAAACGCGCATGCCTCGCTGACGAAACATGCCCCACAACCTCCCAATCGGCAGGAAAACCCGCCAGAATGGCCTTTTTACGGCATATCAGATATTGCTCATGCAGGCCATCTCCGCCTTTTGGTGGATTGAGGCCTCCCGCAAGAGACAACAGTTTCAAAATCTAGGCGAATCTTGCCATAAACAAGATGCGGGTGCTTCGTGCCTCCGCGCCGGGCGTGTGCCCGCCTGTAACTGGTAAGTTTGATGGCCATCCGTTTCGACCGCCCCGTTTCCAGTTCGGCCCGCTTCGCGCGGCGTTTCGGGGCGTTTGCGCTGGTGCTTTGGGCTGCCGTGCTTCTGGCGCACCGCTTCGGCGGGCTGGCGACGCCCTATATGGTGCTGCTCGTTCTGGTATCGACGGGATTTGCGCTGCTCGCCTTCCTGCTGGCCTTCGCGGGCTTGAGAAGCCTCTGGATATCGGGTGCCGAAGGCGGCCTCGATGCCATGAAGGCCATCATTTTCGCCGCGGCCCCGCTGGCTTTCGGCGCTCTGGCAGCCGAGCGCTACTTCACCCTGCCTGCCATCTACGACGTCTCGACCGATCTCGTCTCGGCGCCGGAATGGCTGTCTCCGCCGCATGCCGACCAGATCTGGATGAAGCGCAGCACGGAGATTGCCGGTACCGATCGCGAAAAGCAGCTGGAAGCCTATCCCGAACTGACCGGCCGCCGCTATGAGGGCGCCATCGACCGCGTTCTCGATGCGGTGAAGAAGGTCGCGCGCCAGAACGGCATCACCATCACCAAGAGCAAGGGTGAAAGCGAACCGGCCCGCGATCTGGAAGATGCCCCGGCCAAGCCGCCACAGCCGAATGGCGATGCCGTTGCCGAGGCCCCGGACCAGGTGCCCGTGCCGACGCCGCGCCCCTTTGATGATGATGTCGCCAAACTGATCCGCGGCGCCAATGGCGTGACGCTGCAGGGCGAACGCCGCACGCTGATCCTCGGCCTGCGCTTCGACATCGTCATCCGCCTGCGCGAAGAAGCCGAAACCACCTTCGTCGATATCCGCGTTGCCTCGCGCTATGGCCAGAACGACCTCGGTTTCAGCGCCGGGATCGCCGATCAGTTTCTCGAAGCGCTCGATGTCGAGCTGCTCGGCATCGCCGGCTGATCCGGCTCGAGCCAGCCGGTATAGCGGACGATCAAACCCGTCAGCCGCCCGCCGATCTCGACGTGGAAATGGAAGCGCCCGTCACGCTGCTCTTCGAATGTATTGCCGTCGGGCGCCAGAAACAGCGGTAGCGGCAGACCGAAAATCCGCCAACCGCGGATGAGGAGCCGCAGCCGCTCGCCCTCGGGCACCAGCGCGATAAACACACGGACCGGCCCGAAATCCTCCACCAGCAGATGCGCGTGTCGTCCCGACGCTTCCGATTGACGGCTGCGGAAACGTCGGCCGTCGAAGTTCCGCGTCCACGTCTCCCGCCCGTGCTCTGCCTTGAACGTCACGCTGACAGGGATATCGTCAGCGGCACGCGGAAAGCCGATGATTGCCGCGACGAGGCCGGCAAGCAGGCCGCTCCCGCGCTCCACTCGCGCCTGGCCGCAAACACGCAGCTCACCATCGTTTAACGCATGCATCGCCGCCACCGCCGGCGGCAGCATCCCCCATGCTTCATCGCCCAACACCCGCTGATAGAGCGAAAGGCGCCGATCGCCAGAACGCTGCCGCCGGATGCCTGTGTGGATCGCCAGGGGCCGAAACCCATCCTCGAAGGCGCCAAGCGGAAGCTCCGCTATCGCCGCCCGCGCCCCGCTGCCCGGCCGCTTCCCGTCTGCAAGCGCGCGCAACAACACGGCTGCACCCATCGCCGGAATGAAGGGACCATCATCCCCTTCGGCAACCAGATGCCAGGTGGCGGCAAGCGCTTGCCTGTCGTGTCCCAATCCTTCCAAGCGCACGAACATGCCGCCGCGGGCTTCGCCGGATGCAAGGCTGCGGCTCGCGGCATGGATCAGCGGCGCAAGTGGCGCAAGCGACGGCAGCAGCCGGTAGCGAACGAGGCGGGCGGCAAATGTCAGGAGTGATTGCAGCCATTGCGGCTCCGTACCAGCCCCGGTAAAGGCCTCCCGCAAATGGCGAAACCGCTGCGGTAGCAGTGAAAGATCTGGCGTATCGGCCAGCAGAAAGCGGCGCCAGCGGAGCGGAACGCAGCCGGGCGGCGCGATCACCATGCCTGGTCCTCCGGCAAGCCCCGTACTCTCTGCCGGGATGCCGCCCCGCGTGACCTTGACCGGCTTTCCGGCATAGCTGGCGATCGCCCTGATGACGTTGAGCCCGATCGCGGCGCGTGGCGAGGGGGCAATTCCGCTGCTGACCTTGTGGACCTCGGCGAATTCGATCGCGAGCATTTCGGCGGCCGCAAAGGAGAGCGCCGGAAAGCTGCTGAGCCCGGAAAGCACGAAGACGCCGCGCGCCTTGGCCTCGCCGTCGAGCGCGTCGATGCCGCTGACAAAATCGCGGCTGTCTGAAACGTCGATGTAGTCGATCCCGAGCGCTATCGCCGCGCGGGCGACCCGATAGCGATCCTCACCCATCTCCTGAAACGGACCTGAGAGATCGGCGACGACCGCGGGCCTTAGCAACGCAAGCTGGGCCTGCACATCGCCATCGCGGTCGAAGACCACGCCCTCTGCGCCTCGCTCGATCCCGGCGGCAAATGTCTCGGCCTTCTCCGCCGACCGCCCGCCGACAAGCAGATGGAAGCGCGGATCGCCGGCCAGCAAGCGTGCCAGCCGGCTGCCGAACGCGCCGTAGCCGCCGATGATCAGCACGCGAAGCCCGCTTGTACTCATCCGAGAAAGCGGCTCCTGACCTCAGACGTCGGCACAAAGCAACTGTCGCTGCGGCCTGCGATCCGCAGCCGGTTGCGAGCGATGAATTCGTAGAGCCGGTCGGCAAGCGGACGCGGCAGTATGCGCAGCAGAGAGACGAGGGACCATGGGAAGCCAAGCCCAGCAATCATCCGGATTGATCCCTCGGACTTGAAATAGGCGCGTCCGCCGTCGATGAAGATGTTGGTCTCGTAGTCGCGGTCATCAAGCCCATAATGCCGGTAAAGCGCCTCGCCGAGCGGCGATTGCGCGGTCAGGAAACGGTAGCGCCCGGTTCTGTCATGTTTCAGTGCGAATTTCACCCAGCCGGAACAGAAGATGCATTCGCCGTCAAAGACGATGACGGGCGCGTCATCGGCAAAGGCCGGAACGCTGTCATCCATCCGGTAGCTGTAGGCTGCCTGCCCGTTTGCCATCATTCCGCCGCCCAATATTCGCCCATCAGTGCCGGTGGTCCGTGGGTCTTCACCTTGCCGCGCTCCACCAGATCCTCGATATGCGCCAGCACCGAAAGGCCGGCCGCTCCATGCAGCCGCGGATCGGTATCGCGATAGATCGCCTTGACCATGTCGGGGATAAGCCGGTCGCCGCCCTTGATGCGTTCCAGGATCGCCCGCTCCCGCATTCGCCGGTGCGTTTTCAGCGCGCGCAGGAATGTCAGCGGATGCTTCACCGGCCCGCCATGGCCGGGCAGCAGCAGATGGTCGCGCCTTGCAATCAGCTTGTCGAGCGACGCCATGTACTCATGCATCGAGCCGTCGGGCGGCGCAACGATCGACGTCGCCCATGCCATGACATGGTCGCCTGAAAACAGGATCTCCGTGCCCTCGAGCGCGAAGGCCGCATGGTTCGCGGCATGCCCGGGCGTCAGCAAGGCGCGGAGTGCAAATCCTTCGCCTTCGATCACGTCGCCATCCGAAAGCGTGATATCGGGCACGAAGCCGGTATCCGAGCTCTCGGCAAAGGGATTGATCTCGCCGGCATGCAGCGGCCGCGAGGCACGGTGCGGGCCTTCGCCCGCCGTCAGTGCCCCGGTTGCGGCTTTCAGCCGGGCGGCAAGCGGCGAGTGGTCGCGATGTGTATGGGTGATCAGGATATGCGAGACGCAGCGCCCGGAAAGGGCTGCCATCAGTGCCTCGAAATGCGCATCGCCCTCGGGCCCCGGATCGATGACCGCAACAGAGGATCCGGTGCCGACGATATAGCTGTTGGTGCCGTGAAATGTGAAGGGGCTCGGATTGTTCACCGTCAGCCGCTGGATGCCGGGCGCCACCGTCACCGGCACGCCATGGGAGGGCACGAATGTCAGGTCGAAACGCGGGCTCGGCATTGGCTTATTTGTATTCGATCTCGATGAAGGACATCGGCTCGTCGCCAGCATTGACGACGTTGTGTTCGGTACCCGCTTCGCGCCGGTAGGCCGCACCCTTGGCAATATCGACGCGGCGGCTCTCGGCCCCTTCCTCGATCAGAAACCGGCAATCGGTCATCGGCACTACGACATAGCCGTAACCATGCGTATGCACGCCGGTATCCGCGCCCGGCTCGAAATCCCAGCGGGTGATCCGCACCACGGCGTCATCGAGCAGCAGCGTTGCGAGGGCAGGCGGGCGGGCACGGTACTGGCTCATCACTACTCCAGAAAGGCGTTCTCGTCTGATCAAAGACCTATCATGCCTCCCGCCGCATCGCACAGAAATATGCGGCTGCGCCGAACTTAGTGATTGTGACGAGGCGGCACCTTTGCTAATCAGGCCTCGCTTCGGCACAGCGGTTTCCGCTCAATGCCTGGTGGGGCGTCGCCAAGCGGTAAGGCACCGGTTTTTGGTACCGGCATTCCCAGGTTCGAATCCTGGCGCCCCAGCCACTATCTCTTCAGCGTCTTTGCATAGCATTCCAGAACCGCGTTCATCCGCGTCGATCGGCTTTTCCGCGCGACACATATCCGCAAACGAAAACAGGCGGTCTCTCGACCGCCTGCCATAAGTCTCGAACACTGATTCCGATCAGCCGGCCGGCTGGGCCGGGGCCAGGAACTCGGCGCAATAGGACTTGCCGCTTTCGCCCGGGATATCGTTGACCGTGCGGATGTTGCGGATCGTGTAGTCGGAATTGGTGGTGATTTCGGCCTGGCAGCGCAGGTAGAGCGTGCGGGCAGGGGCCGTCTGCTTGCCGCGCTTGCCGTTTTCGCCTTCGGCATATTTCGCCGGAACGCGCACGGTCTTGTAGCCGCCCTTCCAGGTGTAGACGACGGAGGAGCCATTTTCGGCGTCGCTGAGCGGCGGGCCGTAGGCGGCAAAGAACTTGCCGGCCGACTGGCCGTTCCAGCGTGCGGAAACGGGATCGCCGGCAGAAGGAATGGTCGTGCAGCCGGCAAGCGCAATGGCAAGCCCGGCCGCGGCAAAGGTGCGGAGTTTCATATGTATCGTCCCTGAATTGTCGCGCATTCGACGGCGGGAATCGCTGCAATGGAGCGGTTTCCGCTTGTCCCGGAAAGCGCTTTAGCGCGGAACCCGGCAAAAGAAAATTGCCCCGCCTTCGCGTTTGCGAAATTTGCTGCAGGTGTGTCTTTTTGTTGCAGGTTCGCAAGGCCTTGCGGGCGCCGCGCAAGGTGCTGCTGAATGCGTCAGTTTTTTGAAATTTGGCGCTTGCGCAATAACAGGCGCCGTTCTATAGAGGCGCCGCTGGTCACGGAGTGTAGCGCAGTCTGGTAGCGCACCACGTTCGGGACGTGGGGGTCGCAAGTTCGAATCTTGCCACTCCGACCAGCCGAAAACCCCGCTCCGGCGGGGTTTTTTCTTTTGCGGTATCGCAGGTGCATACACGATGAAAATGGATGGCAAGACATCGGTCGAGACGCTGGGCGAGCGCGCCTGCATCGACAGCAATGGTCTGCCGGTCAGGCTTTACGAGCGCCGCCATCTGATCGTCACGAAAACCGCCGCCGGTATACGCCGCTATCCCGGCGCCCGCTTCTGGTGCACGGGCGAGGGCGCTGCGGTGCGTCTCATCGACAGCTCGATGTTCGAAGTCGTCGATAGCGGCGAGCTGCTGGTCGTCATGGAATAGCGCACCGCGCTCATTCCCTCGAAGTGCCGGATGACAAAAGGCTATTTTGCAGTCAATTTCCGCCTGCGGTGATCCGGCATAGGATATCCCGCGTAGAAGCATTTCAGCGCGAATTCCGCCTGCCCGGTTTTGCTACACCTTTCGTCGCAAAACGGAGAAGGGTTAGTGGACTCTAATTTAATTTCTCTTCACAAAGGTATGGCGAGTCGAAGGGGAGGCAGGTTCGCAGCGTGTAATGCCGGAATGGGGAATGCAGTGCCTGGTAGGGACAGTAAGCGCTTTGCGCATGTGAGATTGAGTGACGTTGCCAAGAAGGTGGGGGTCAGCCCTATCACCATTTCCCGGGCACTCCGCAATCCCGAAATCGTTTCCGAAGATTTGCGCCAGCTTATCCTGCGCACCGTCGATGAAATGGGCTACGTGCCCAACCTGGCCGCCCGCGCGCTTGCCAGCCGCCACAGCGGCGTCGTCGGCGTCATTACGCCTGCGCTCCATCAGCACGCCTTTACCGACATCATGACCGGTATCGAGGATCGCCTGCGGGCGACGGATCTGCGCGTGCAATATGCCAATACGCTCTATGATCCCGATCAGGAAGTGAGCCAGCTGAAATCTTTCCTGGCGCAGAAACCGGCGGGCATCATCGTTGCCGGTGCAGAATATTACGATGCCCTGGCGCCGTTGCTCAGCGCCGCCGCCTGTCCGGTTGCTCATATCGTCGATGTCAGCCAGAAGGCGGAGGGACTGGTGGCCGCTGTCGATCACTACGAGGCCGGCGCCGCCGCCACCCGCATGCTTCTGTCGAAGAATTACCGCCGTATCGCCTTTGTCGGATGCCGCCGCGATACCCGTCCGCGCCGCCGTTTCGAAGGCTATGCGGATGTGATGCGCCAGGCCGGGCATTTTGACGAGGCGCTCGTTGCAAGCTGCCTCGGGATGAACGGCATTGGCGCCGGACGCGAACTCTTCAGCAATCTGGTGGAAGCTGCACCCGATGTGGATGCGGTGTTCTGCCAGAACGACGATCTTGCCGTCGGTGCGCTTCTTGAATGCTGGACCCGCGGCCTGCGCGTTCCCGACGATATCGGCATCTGCGGTTTCAACGATCTCGACTACGCAATCCACTGCGAGCCTGCGCTGACGACCGTCAGCATTCCGCGCTATCAGATGGGCCATCGCGTTGCCGATATGCTGCTGAACGCGGTCCGTGAGGAGGAGCCCGGCACAGCCCATATCGACTTCGGCTTCCAGATCATCGAGCGCGGCTCGACCCGGTAAAGCAAAGGGGCCTTTCGGCCCCTTTTTTCGTCTCAGATGTCGCTTGCGGCGTTCTTCCAGAGATCGGCGGCTTCCGCTGCCGTCATCCGCTGCACATGCGCCTCGTCACGGCGGCTGGCGAAGAGCTCGCTTGCCATGATTTGCTCGGCGAGATCGGCCGGCAGCGAGAGGATGACGCGGGCCTCGTTGCCATGCAGGCCGCTGACTTCGCTGCGCTTGCCGCTGACCATGCCGCCGGCGATCGTGTTGTTGGTCTCCGGATCGATCAGGATGAACGAGCCCGATGCACGGTTCATCTCATAGGGATCGAAGATCGCGGTTTCGTCGAAGATCAGCCGCACCTTGCCGATGGCATTCATGTAGAGTCGCTCGGCCGGAGCCCAAGCGCCGCTCTTCAGCTCCAGCTGGGCGATCGGCTGCACCTGGACGCGCTGGCGGCGGCTGCCGCTCTTCAGCCAGTAGCGCTTGCCTGATTCGATCCCCTCGGGCTGCAGTGCGACGATCTGGGCGTCGAAGTTCACACCCGTCTGCGGCTGTGCATCGATCGAGACGATCATGTCGCCGCGGGCAACGTCCACCTGGCGGTCGAGCACCAGCGTGATCGCATCGCCTGCAACGGCCGCATTGCGCACCAGGTCGAAGGTAACGATCTTGGAGACATTGGCGACCATGCCCGACGGCAGGATCATGACGCTGTCACCCGGCTTTACCGAGCCGCCGGCAACTGTGCCCTGATAGCCGCGGAAGCTTTCGCCGGGGCGCGAGACGCGCTGCACCGAGAAGCGGAAGCCGGTCGACTGGCCGGAGCGGACGCTTGCCAGTTCCAGCGTCTCGACCAGCGTCGGGCCGTTATACCAGGGCATTGCGGCCTGGCCGGAATAGACGACGTTCTCGCCCTTCAGCGCCGACATCGGGATGGCCGTGATCTGCTTGACGCCGAGCGATAGCGCGAATTCTTTGAACTCGTGGACGATCTTGTCGAAACCGGCGCGGTCGTAATTCGTCAGGTCGATCTTGTTGATCGCAAGCACGAACTGTTTGATGCCCATCAGCGAGGCGATCGTCGCGTGGCGGCGGGTCTGTTCGAGGATGCCGGCGCGGGCATCGACCAGCAGAACGGCCAGATCGGCGGTCGAGGCGCCGGTTGCCATGTTGCGGGTATACTGCTCGTGGCCGGGCGTATCGGCAACGATGAAGGAGCGCTTGTCGGTCGAGAAATAGCGATAGGCGACATCGATGGTGATGCCCTGTTCGCGCTCGGCCTGCAGGCCGTCGAGCAGCAATGCGAAATCAGGCAGGCCGAGATCGTTCTGCTTGCCGGTGGAATCGCGCTGCAGCGTTGCCGCCTGGTCTTCCTTGACTGCCTTGGTGTCCCAAAGCAGACGGCCGATCAGCGTCGACTTTCCGTCATCGACAGAGCCGCAGGTGATGAGGCGCAACGGCCGCGTATCGCGCACGGCTGCCACCGGCTCGGCTGCAGGGGCGACGGCGTTGGCGAGGTTTGCTGCGGTCATCTCAGAAATATCCTTCACGCTTCTTCTTTTCCATGGAGCCGGATTGATCCCGGTCGATGGCGCGGCCCTGGCGTTCGGAAACCGTGGCGATCTCCAGCTCCGCGATGATGTCTTCAAGGGTGGTTGCCGTCGAGCGGATCGCGCCCGTCAGCGGGAAGCAGCCGAGCGTGCGGAAACGGATCGAATCCTCCTGCTTGACTTCGCCGGGCAAAAGCTCGAGGCGCGGATCGGTCGCATCGATCATCATGCCGTCGCGCTCGACGAACGGGCGCCTGGCGGCGAAATAGAGCGGCACGATCGGGATCTGCTCGGCCTGGATGTAGCGCCAGATATCGACTTCGGTCCAGTTCGACAGCGGGAAGGCGCGAACGCTTTCGCCCTGCCGGATCTGGCCATTATAGATGTTCCAGAGCTCGGGGCGCTGGTTGCGCGGGTCCCAGCGGTGGTCGGGCGTGCGGAACGAATAGATGCGTTCCTTGGCGCGGCTGGCTTCTTCGTCGCGGCGCGCGCCGCCAAAGGCAGCGTCGAACTTGCCGGCGTCGAGCGCATTGCGCAGCGCTTCCGTCTTCATGATGTCGGTATAGCGGGCCGATCCATAAGTGAACGGCGTGATGTTTTCGGCCGCACCGCGCGGATTGATGTGCTCGATCAGGTCGAGATCATATTCCTTCACGATCTTGTCGCGGAAGGTGATCATCTCCGCAAACTTCCAGCCGGTGTTGACATGCAGCAGCGGGAAGGGGACGCGGCCGGGATAGAAGGCCTTGCGCGCCAGATGCAGCAGGACGGATGAGTCCTTGCCGATCGAATAGAGCATGACGGGGCGTTCGAACTCGGCGGCGACCTCACGGAAAATATGGATCGCTTCGTTTTCCAGTGCCTTCAGATGCGGATCGAGCGGCGGCTTGCTGCTCTGCGGATTGCTGAGTTCCGTATCCTGACGGGTATCGGGCATGTGTTACTCCAGACTTCTCACTCATTGCCGGACGGGAGGTTGCCGCAATGAAATCTTGTGACAGCTGGTTTCCGGTTGGCGGCGGTGGCCGCATCTGATCCGGAAACCGGCAGGTTATTGTTGGGCCGGGATCGCCGATGCCTCTTCGGCAACATGCAGGCCGCATTCGCGCTTCTCATCCTGTTCCCACCACCAGCGGCCGGCGCGCTCGGGCTCGCCGGGCTTGATGGCGCGGGTGCAGGGCTCGCAGCCGATCGAGGGATAGCCGCGGGCATGCAGCGGGTTAACCGGCACGCTGTTATCGGCGACATAGGCCTTGATCACCTCAATATCCCAATCGGCCAGCGGATTGACCTTCAGGAGATGACGCTCGGCGTCATATTCGGCAAAGGGCGTATCGGCGCGATTGTTGGATTGGCCGCGGCGCAGGCCGGTGATCCAGATGGTTGCCCCATTGAGTGCGCGCGCAAGCGGCTTCAGCTTGCGCACGCCACAACAGGCATGCCTGGCTTCGACGCTCTCGTAAAAGCCGTTCAGGCCGTATTTCGCCGCATAGGCGTCGATATCGGCCTGTTCGGGCTCGTAGCGGGAAATCTTGATGTCGTACTGGCTTTCGGTCTCGTCGATCAGCGAAAGCGTTTCCGGAAAGAGGCGTCCGGTCTGCAGCGTCACGACGTCGATCGGCAGGCGGTGATTGCCGATTTCGGCGGTGATCACCTGGTCCTCGATGCCGAGCGAGGTCGTGAAGACCACGCGGCCGCCGAGACCGGCGACAAAGGCCAGCCTTCCGGCAAGGTCGAGAGACGCGAGCTTCGCATTCAGCGCCTCGGCCTCTTCGATTGTATGGATAACAGTCATGGCAATCCTGTCCTCAAGTTGGCCGGAGTATCGCAGCAACAGGATGGGTCGGACAGAAAAAGGGATTTCGAAAGCAGCATAAGCAGGAGCAAATATCTCTCCTAAGCTGCCGCAATGCAGAAAAGCAGCCGCCCCGGCGTCAAAACTCCGTCAGGCAACTCAATCTCTAGTGATTTAGTAGAGTTACACGGCGCCTGTCAATTCGAAATCTGAAGTGATGCGCGAAAACATGCGAAAGGCGCAATTTTGACGTAGAATTACGCCCATTGGCCGAGGTTCAAAAACAGGGCCAAAATGCTTGTATCTCAAGGCTTTTGCCGGCACGTTCAAATTCCGTTCATGCTGGCTGTGCCATAGGGGATAAGCAAAGCTTGAAAAGCGGCAGGGCTCAAGGGCCGCTGGTGTGTGTGACGGTCTAAAATGATTACGCAGAAAGCAAAATATGCGCTCCGGGCGCTGACGGTGCTGGCCGAGGCCGACGCCCGCGAACCGGTGATGATCTCGGACATTGCTGCACAGCAGAAAATCCCGAAAAAGTTCCTCGAGCAGATCCTTCTCGACCTCAAGCACCAGGGCATCGTCGCCAGCCGCCGCGGCAAGGCAGGCGGCTATCTGCTGCTGAAACCCGCCGACATGATCACCTTCGGCGAGATCCTGCGCATCATCGACGGCCCGATCGCGCCGCTCCCCTGCCTGTCGATCACCGCCTATCGCAAATGCGACGACTGCGACGGCGAACAAAACTGCGAAATCCGCCACGTCTTCGCCAAGGTCGCCGACGCCACCCGCAAGGTGCTGTTCTCGACCACGATCGCCGACGCCGTCGCGCCCGCCAAGGGCGCCGTGGTCACGCGGATGCTGGCTTAGCCCTAACCTGTGTCGGACTCCTCTGGCTGCGCCGTAAAAATCGCTCTATGAGAGTGGCGAGCAATTAGCGGCGCCGGGATACCCATGGGGCGAACTTCTGTATTTCTGTTGGTCATCATCACATCGATATGGCTAGGCTCCGCATCTTCAGCAAAAGAAGTCTCCAATAGTGACGACGCTCCGGCACGTAGCCCGAAGTCCATAAAGGACTCGATTTCCCGATTCCTTGGTATCGATGCAAGCAGCCAGGATTTTCTTCTTGTTGAGGATGATGGACCGGTCAAATTCTTGACTGTTGCAACAGATGTTTTTTTGGAAGCGATCGGGGCACAGGCCTTTGCCTATCTGATGCCACCCGTTGCACATTTTCGTGCCGAGCCGGAGAATGACGGATGGGAGATAACGTCGATCGCCGCTGCCGGCTATGCCAACCATTCGGCCGATAGCCAGGCCAAGGTCAAGACGACAGTTGGCGCAGAGAACTTCAATGCGAAGCTTGCTTACGAACTGGCCGGCGAGAGCCGCGCCACCGTCGAACTTGACCACGTCAATTCCGCAACCAGCATCGGCGGTGACAGCAATGTCAGATCCTTTGCCACGATCTACCTGTGGAGCCGACTGAAGGATGCGTCTGCGCCGGTTGCACGGCTCGATGGCGGCCTCGCCTTTTCCGATATGCGCTTGGAGAACTGGCGATCCGGGGTGTTGTCTCTGCAGACTGTCGGATCGACGTCGATTAACTGGAGTTTGAAGGGTGATGTTTCTGATGTCCGGAAAGACGTTGTCGCTGGCTATTCGTTGCGCGATGCATTGCGGAAGAATCTGGGCGACGGTCAGGGCATACTCTTTTCGCCCACTAGCGAATACGAACTGACACTGAAATCAAAGAATATCGTCAACAAGCCAGAGCTGAATCTGCGCTTTGGCATCGACGAAGTATCCTGGACCATCCGTAATGGTGAGCGGCCTGGAATACTCGATCTCGACGGCGTTGTATCCAATTTTCGCGGTTTGAACGGTTATTTCAGTTCCGCACTTGGGCAGCTTCTCCCTTTCGATGCAAAGGTCAACGGTCAGCTGAAGTTTGAGCCTGTTCCCCAGTCTCTCGGTGGAAAATCTACCGCAGGCGTCTCGCCGATAGAATTGAGCCGCTTTTCAGCTTCGATTGACGGCAAACAATACAATGTCGAAGTCGAGGGCTCAGGCAGTTTCGCTGCGGATACCCACAAATTCAACGGAAGGCTTGATATTCAGGCGAAAGGGCTAAAGACCGTCGTTGAAAAGACGGTACTGCCGAATCTTCAAAAATACAGGCTACTTGAGGCTGATGGTGCGTCGCTTATGGCTTTGTTTGCTCTGGGCAAAACGTCCGACGATGTCACGAGCTGGACAATAGCTTTCAAAGATGGCGCTGCGGTAGGGCCGTGAGCGATTTTTGCCCCTGCAATTCCATGCCTAGCCCGCCGCTTCTTCCCTCTCGACTGCCCGCCGCGCCCGGATGGCGGCGGCGATGAATACCCTCGACAGGCCGTGATAGAGCGGTTCGCGGGAGAGGATGCGTGATGTCACGTAGCCGATCATCGATACCGCCATGATCGGGATGACGGCCTGGTGGTCGCCGGTCATTTCGAGAATGATGACGAAGGCTGTCATCGGCGCCTGCACGACGCCGGCGAAATATCCGGCCATGCCGAGGATCGCCGCCAGCGCGATGCTGGTGCCGAGAGCCGATCCGACCGTGCTGCCGAAACCGGCGCCGACCGCAAGCGACGGCGCGAAGATGCCGCCGGGAATCCCTGAAAGCATCGACAGGAAGCTGGCGGCCAGTTTCTCGACGAAGAACAGCAGCGGCAGCGCATGTCCCTCGACGGCGCCGCGGGCCTGCTCGTAGCCGGTGCCGAAGGTGGTGCCGCCGGAGAGGATGCCGATCACGGCGATCGCCAGTCCGCAGGTGCCGGCCAGCACGAGCATGCGCTTCAAGGGTTGCGGTTGCGCCCAGCGGCGGATCTTCTGGCCGAAATGCAGGGCAAAGCCGCTGAAGGCAGCACCCAGCGCCCCGCCGCCGATGCCGCAGACGAGCACGAGGCCCCAGTCGCGCAATTGCGTTGGCGCAACAGAGGCTTCGCCGAAATAGTTGTAGCTGCCCGCCAGCCCGAGGGCCGCGAGACCGGAGAGGATGACGGCGGTCAGCACCAGCCCGTTGGCCCGCGCTTCATAGGTGCGGCTCATCTCCTCGATGGCAAAGACGATACCGGCAAGCGGCGTGTTGAAAGCGGCCGCAATGCCCGCCGCCGAACCGGCGAGGATCAGCCCGCGCGCCTGCGCCATACCGCCGAAGCGGGCAACCGCAAGCATGATCGATGCACCCACCTGTACCGTCGGCCCTTCGCGGCCGATCGAGGCGCCAGAGAACAGCCCGAGCACTGTCAGCACGATCTTGCCGAAGGCAATCCGGAGCGACAGCAGCCGCGTCCGGTCGTCCTCTTCGCGCAGATGCCGCGCGGCGATTGCCTGCGGAATGCCGCTGCCCTGCGAATTCGGAAACAGCGTGGCCGCCAGGTAGGCCGACAGCATGAAGACCGTGGGCGTCAGGATTAGCGGCAGCAGGAAGGCCCATTCGCCTGATGATGTCAGGCTGCCGAACGCCTTCTGCGCCAGATCGGCAAGCTTGGCGAAACCGACGCTGATCACCCCGATCGCCAAGGCACCGCACCAGAACACCAGCCGCGGCCGCCAGAGGGAGAAGGATCCCCAGAAGATACGGGAACGGCGGAGCAGCTTGGAATTGCGATAGGAGGCAGGCATGGGGGACTCTGGCACGTGATGGGGGCTTAACCTTCTAGTCCCAATCGGCGCGAAAGATCACCCCTTGTTTCAACATTTGGTGAAATACCTTCCGAAGCCCGGGCGCCGCGCCACTTGCCCCTTGACGCAACAGGGTAGGGAGACCTCATATGCGCATATCCTTGATCCAAAAATCGATCGCTGCCGCAGCACTCGCGGCGATCTTCGCAACCGGCGCTGCCGCACATCACGGCTGGTCCTGGGCCGAAGCCGAGCAGATGGAGCTGAAGGGCACGATCCAGCAGATCTCGATGGGCGGCCCGCATCCGTCGCTTTATGTCGCCGCGGCCGATGGCGTCTGGCGGGTCGAGCTCGGCAATCCGCGCCAGACGGAGCGATCCGGCTTCGTCGAGGGTTCGGCCAGGAACGGCGATGCGATCGTCGCACTCGGCAACCGTTCGCAGGACGCCAGTGAGAAACGCATGAAGGCCGTGCGCATCACGGTATCAGGCAAGCGCTACGACATCTATCCCGAACGCATCCAGACGAACTGACGGATGGCCGCAGAGCTCTTCGAATGGATCGCCGCAGCGCCGCCTGCCGTCGCCCTCAGGCGCTCGGCGCTGCTCTACATCGTCGTCAATGCCGCCCATATTCTTTCGATCGCGCTGCTGATCGGCGCGATCCTGCCGCTCGATCTCCGGCTCATGGGCTGGTTCCCATCGGTGCCGCTCGCCGTCATCGGCCCGTTCCTCTCCGCCGCGGCAGCCACCGGCCTCGCGCTGGCGATCGTCACTGGCACGCTCCTCTTCAGCGTCCGCCCCGCCGAGTAAGCCGAAAACCCCGCCCTCCTCGCCAAGCTTTCGATCATCGCCCTCGGCATTGCCAACGCGGCGCTCGTCCACGCGGGGAGGGGCTGGCACAAGACACTCGCCGACGAGATCGCGCCAACACGCATCCGCATCGCCGCCGCCATCTCCGCCGCCGCCTGGATTGCGAGTCTGCTCGCAGGACGTTGGATCGGCTTCCTCTAGTTGATTCTGAACTTGAAGTTCGGCATCGATTTGAGCCGCAGTTCGCGATACGATATACATATATGATATCGCGGAGAGACTGATGCGCGCACTGATCGACATCGGCGAGGCCGAGCTGAAAGCATTGGATGAGATCGCCCGCGAGGAAAAGGTTTCCCGCGCATCGTTGATCCGCGAGGCTGTGGACGACTTCCTGAAACGCCGCGACCGGCTGAAGGATGAGGAGGCCTTCGGTCTCTGGGGCGATCAGGCTGCCGATGGTTTGGCCTACCAGGAAAAGCTTCGCAGCGAATGGTGAAGGCGCTCTTCGACACCAACATCCTGATCGATTATTTGAACGCGGTGCCGGAGGCCCGTGATGAACTATTGCGCTATGAGCAGCAGGCAATCAGCATCATCACCTGGATGGAGGTTTTGATCGGCGCCCGGCCCGAACACGCAACCGCCACTCGCGGCTTCCTGAACAGCTTCGATGTCATAGCGCTTGACGGCAGCATCGCCGAAAGCGCCGTCGCACTCCGCCAGAAGCATCGCATCAAGCTGCCCGACGCCATCATTTGGGCCAGCGCAGACGTTCACGCCATGCTGCTCGTTACCCGCAACACCAAGGATTTCCCGGCAGGCAATCCGGGCATTCGCGTGCCTTACCAGCGCTAGCGCAGGCTTGAAAGCAGCACAGTTTGAGAGCATCATGCATCGCAATTGCAACGCATGGAGCGAGCCATGAAAACCGCAACACTGCCATCCCTTCGCGTCGACCCCGAGCTGCGGGCAGCCGCCGAGAGCGTGTTGAAGGAGGGGGAGACCCTTTCGGCGCTGATGGAAGATTCACTGCGGCGTCAGGTTCACTATCGCAAGACGCAGGCGGAGTTTATCGCGCGGGGGCTGGCGTCGCTGGCCGAGGCCGAACGGACGGGCATCTACTATAGCGCCGAGGAGGTTCTCGGTGAGCTGAAGGACATGCTCGATGCCAAGCGCTCTGGAAAGCCTTCCGCTTGAGCTACAAGGTTCGGCTTACCGCAAAAGCCCGAGCCGATCTGAAGCGTCTCTACGCCTATATGTTGGATAGAGACGAAGAAGCCGCCATGCGAGCGCTACAGACCATAACATCTTCCATGGGCGTCATCGAAGAGTTTCCCTTTTCATGCCGCAAGGCACCCGGCGAAAACTCTCTGTTGCGCGAACTATTGGTGCCGTTTGGATCAGCGGGTTACATTATCCTGTTCAGGATCGATAACAGCAAAACAGTCACGGTAGCCGCCATCCGCCACCAGCGCGAAGACGACTACCACTGACCGTCTATCGGTCGCTCACTTCCCAGCGCGGATTGATCCACGGCTCTTGATTGGAACGGGGCAAGGGCTGCTTTCCGAGAATATGATCGGCCGCCTTTTCGCCGGTCATGATCGACGGGCCGTTGAGGTTGCCGTAGGTCACATGTGGGAAGATCGACGAGTCGGCGACGCGCAGGTTGTCGACGCCGATGACGCGGGTTTCCGGGTCGACGACGGCAAGCGGGTCGTCCTTGGCGCCCATCCGGCAGGTGCCGCAGGGGTGGTAGGCACTTTCCAGGTGCTCGCGCAGGAAGGCGTCGATTTCATCATCGGTCTGCACGCTCTCGCCCGGCTGGATCTCCGGGCCGCGATACTGGTCGAAGGCCTGCTGGCCGAAGATCTCGCGGGTCAGCCGCACGCAATGGCGGAACTTTTCCCAGTCTTCCTGATGGCTCATATAGTTGAAGCGGATGACCGGATCGGCCTTCGGATCGGAGGAGCGCAGCGTGACGTTGCCGCGCGATTTCGACAGGTTGAAGCCGACATGCACCTGGAAGCCATGGCTCTTGGCCGCCGCCTTGCCGTCATAGCTGATGGCCACAGGCAGGAAATGATACTGGATATCGGGCTGCTTGATGCCCGGGCCTGAGCGCAGGAAGGCGCAGGCCTCGAACTGGTTGGACGTGCCCAGGCCCGACTTGGTGAACATCCACTGCGCGCCTGCAACCCCCTGCCAGAACCACGGAAGCCAGGAATAGAGCGACACCGGCTTGGTCGAGACCTGCTGGAAATAGAATTCCATATGATCCTGCAGATTGGCGCCGACGCCGGGCCGGTCGGCCTTCACCGCGATGCCCATCTCCTGCAAATGCGCGCCGGGGCCGATGCCAGAGAGCATCAGCAGCTTCGGCGAATTGAAGGACGAGGCCGAGACGATCACCTCGCGGTTCGCCTTGATCACCTCGACATTACCGCCGCGCTCGATCTCGACGCCGGTGGCCCGGCCGTTCTCGATCACCACCGTGCGGGCGAGACCATAGACCAGCTTGACGTTCGGCCGCTTCAGCGCCGGCTTCAGATAGGCCGATGCAGCCGACCAGCGGCGGCCCTGGAAGATCGTCTGTTCCATCAGCCCGAAGCCTTCCTGCTTCGAGCCGTTGTAATCCTCCGTCGTCTCGAAGCCTGCCTGCTTGCCGGCCTCGACGAAGGCCTGGAACAGCGGGTTGCGGAACACGCCGCGCTGCACATGCAGCGGCCCATCGGTCCCACGCCAGCCTTCCTCGCCGCCATGGCTGTGTTCCATGCGCTTGAAGTAGGGGAGAACGTCGGCATAGGCCCATCCGCGGGCGCCGAGTTCTTCCCAGCGGTTGTAGTCTTCGGCATGACCGCGGACATAGACCATGCCGTTGATCGACGAGGAGCCACCGATCACCTTGCCGCGCGGCGCGGTGATGCGCCGGTTGTTGAGATTGGGTTCCGGCTCGGAGAGATAGCCCCAGTTATACCGCTTCATGCTCATCGGCCAGGCAAGCGCTGCCGGCATTTGGATGAACGGCCCGAAATCCGATCCGCCGGCCTCGATGACGATAACGGTATTCTTGCCGTCCTCCGAGAGACGGTAGGCAAGTGCGGAGCCTGCCGAGCCGGAGCCGATGATGACGAAATCTGCTTGCATTGGATCTCTCTTGTCCATTCTTCCGGGCGGCCCCCTCATCCGGCTGCCGCCACCTTCTCCCTGAGGGGAGAAGGGATGTGCCGCCGCCGTCTCGTGTCCTCTTCTCCCCAGCGGGGAGAAGGTGCCCGTAGGGTGGATGAGGGGGCTACACGGTCAAGCGGGAGAGGGGTCTTTATCTCAAAGTCTCAATAAGGCGCCTGCACCGGCCCCATGCCGACATAGACGGTCTTCAGTTCGGAATAGTGCTCCAGCGCCGCTGCCGAGTTCTCGCGGCCAAAGCCCGATTGCTTGGAGCCGCCGAAGGGGATTTCGACCGGGCAGAGATTGTAGGTGTTGATCCACAGCGTCCCAGCTTCCAGCTGGTCGACCACGCGGTGGGCGCGGGTCATGTCAGCGGTGAAGACACCGCCGGAGAGGCCGAATTCGGTGGCGTTGGCGCGGGGAATGACCTCGGCCTCGTCGTCGAAATCGAGCACGCACATCACAGGCCCGAAGATCTCCTCGCGTGCGATCGTCATCCCGTCGGTGACATCGGCAAACACGGTCGGCTGCACGTAGTAGCCTTCGCCCGCCAAATTGTTCGGAATGCCGCCGCCGGTGAGCAGCGTCGCGCCCTCGGCCTTGCCCTTCTCGATATAGGCAAGCACCTTTTCGCGCTGCGCCCAGGAGACCATCGGGCCGATCTGCGTCGCCTCGTCCATCGGGTCGCCGATTGCCATGGCCTCGGTGCGGCTCTTCAGCCGCTTCAGGAACTCGCCCTTGATCTTCTTCTGCACGAAGACGCGGGTGCCGTTGGAGCAGACCTGGCCAGTCGAATAGAAATTGCCGAGCATTGCGCCGCCGATGGCGCTGTCGATATCGGCGTCATCGAAGACGATCAGCGGCGACTTGCCGCCAAGCTCCATCGTCACATGCTTGAGATGGCTTGCCGCCGCAGCCGCGACGCGGCGGCCTGTCGGCACAGAGCCGGTCAGCGAAACCTTGGCGACATCAGGGTGGTTGACCAGCAGCGGGCCGGTCTCGCGGTCACCCTGGATGACGTTGTAGAGCCCCTTGGGAAGGCCGGCCTCATGCAGGATCTCGGCGATAGCAAGCGCGCCGAGCGGCGTGTTTTCCGACGGCTTGAAGACCATGGCGTTGCCCGCGATCAGCGCGGGCGCGCCCTTCCAGCAGGCGATCTGCTGCGGGTAGTTCCAGGCACCGATGCCGACGCAGACGCCGAGCGGCACGCGCTTGGTATAGGCGAAGTCGCCGCCGAGCGGGATATAGGAGCCGTTGAGCGCCGTTGCCGCGATGCCGCCGAAGAACTCGAAGCTGTCGGCGCCGGAGGTCGGGTCGGCGACGATGGTTTCCTGGATCGGCTTGCCGGTGTCGAGCGTCTCGAGTTCGGAGAGCTCGCGGTTGCGCTCGCGCATGATGTCGGCCGCCCGCTTCAGGATGCGGCCACGCGCCGTCGGGCTCATCGCTGCCCATTCAGGCTGGGCGCGCTTGGCCGCGGCGATTGCCTTCTCGACGATCGCAGGCGTTGCCGCATGCAGCCGGGCGATCACTTCGCCGGTCGCCGGATAGATGCTCTCGATCACGCTGCCCGCGTCATCCTCGACATATTCGCCGTCGATGAAGTGCGATGCTTTCGGCTGGGCTTTCATGGTCTATCCTTTGTACGGTTGGCTGCTGCAGAAACGAGAGCACCTCATTTCTAGAGCAGGAAATCTTTGCGCTCGTGGCCCCCTCATCCGGCCCTGCGGGCCACCTTCTCCCCGCGGGGGGAAGGGAGGTTTGCCGCAACCGTCGACGTCCCCTCTCCCCCGCGGGGAGAGGGCAGGGTGAGGGGGCTCCGGGCGCTGGTATCAACGAGATGCAGAAGGGAGGCATTCGATGTCATCGCTCCATCCCCTTCAATTGCATCGTCACATAATCCTCCGTCAGCCCGATCGAAGCCTCGATACTGATCGGTGCCGATTTCAGACTTTGGCGGATATAGAGCCCGTCGATCATCGCCGCAGCGCCTTCGGCAATGCGTTCTGCGGCATCGGCGGCACAGAGCGGCTTCAGATTGGCGAGCAGGTTGGAGCGCAGCCGCCGCGCATAGATCACGAGGAACCGGCGCGTCTCCTCGGAGCTTTGCGCTTCGGCATAGAAGGCGAGCCAGGCGGCGATCGTCTCCGGCGCGAACTGATCGGCCTGGAAGCTGACGCGGATCACTGCGGAGAGTTTTTCACGCGGCGTAGCGGCCGCCTTCAGCGCTGTCACCGCGTCGTTGCGCAACTGGCGTAGAAGCGAGCGGACCGTCTCGATCAGCAGCTGTTCCTTGCTGCCGAAATAGTGGTGGGCAAGGGCGGGGGACACACCAGCCTGCCGGGCGATTTCGGACATGGTGACGGTCAGCGAACCGTGATCCCCGATCACGCGCAACGCGGCATCGACAAGCGCCTTGCGGCGCACGGGTTCCATTCCAACCTTCGGCATGATGTCCAGCTTTCCAGATTGCTAGCACCTTATTTTTGATTGACTGACCAATCAATAAAAATCTTTCGTGCTCCCGCCTCGAAACACAGCCCTTTCCGGATTGCAATTCTGCAGCATATCAACCGGAACAGGAGGTGCGTCATGGCAAGCGTCTTGGGAATGCCGTCTTCGTCCCTGCAGCCGAAATGGATGTGGTTCGCCGGGCTCGGCGTGTTGCTGATGATCTGCGGCCTCATCGCCTTCGCAAACCTGTTTGTCGCCACCGTCGCTTCGGTCTATTATGTCGGCATGCTGATGCTGGCAGGCGGCATCGTCTATCTCGCCCATGCCTTTCAGGTGCGGGGCTGGGATCACATTCTCTTCTGGGTTCTGAGCGGCCTGCTCTATGTGCTGGCCGGCGTCTTCGCCTTCATCAACCCGATCCTGGCCTCGGCGGCGCTGACGCTGTTTCTTGCCGTCGCCCTCATCATCGCCGGGGTCTTCCGCGTCTTCATCGGCCGCCGAATGAAACCGGTGAAGGGCTGGGGCTGGATCGTCGCCAGCGGCGTTGTCACCGCGCTTGCCGGCTTCGTCATCGCCCTCGGCTGGCCGGTCAACAGCCTCTGGATCCTCGGGCTCTTCCTCGCTGCCGACCTTTTGCTGCAGGGCTCCACCATGCTCGCTTTCGGCCTGGCGCTGCGGCGGAGTTTATGACCGTAATCCACAGGCCCGATCACGGATTATTTCTTTTTTTGACAAGCATATGACGCAGGTCTAAAATTAACGTATACCAAGGCAGCGGCGATTGGACAGCCGGTAAGAATGCCAAGAATGGTCATGCGTCCCCCGTTGGGCAGGTTCTGCCCGGCAAAACGAAGGGAGGAATTTCATGCCGATGGTCACAGTTTCCATATCACCGGTACAGGCAGCAGGCATCCGTGATGCCGTCGATAGCGGCGGTTATGCATCGAGCAGCGAAGTCGTCCGCGAGGCCTTGCGTCTATGGGATGCCGCCCGCAAGCTCGGCGAATACAAGGACGAAATTCTCGATGGCGAAGGCCATGCGGGGAGCGGCCGCTGCGTGGCCGACATGTTCGCGGATCACGAAGCGGTCCGCCGCCGGTCTGCATAGCTAAACGGCTGATAAAATAAGAGAAAGCTGAAATGTTTTGTGGGCGCCACGGGCGCCTGCAGCTTTCACAAAAGTTTCACATTGGCGAAAGGGTTCGTTGACCCTTCTCCTCCATCTTCGCTGCGAAAAACAAGAATTCACAGTGGAGAATGGCATGTCTTTGACTGCCGCCGTCGAGCCCGGCGTCGTTCGCCGCTATGCCAGCGATCAGATCGTGACGCTTGCAAAGCTCGTCGTAGAAAACGCCTTCCAACCGATCGTCGAGGCTGGCACCGGCACCGTATTCGGTTACGAATCCCTCATGCGCGGGCAGGAGCGCATCGGCTTCGATTCCCCGATAGAAATCCTCGACGAGGCCTTTCGCGCCAATCAGCTGCTGCCGCTGGAGCAGATGGTCGCCAGCCGTGCGCTCGCCAAGTTCGCCACCCTCGGCAACTACGCCACCTCGACACTCTTCCTCAATCTCGATGTCCGCCTGATCCCGCATGGCGACCGGCTGATCGAAAACCTGCTGCAGCAGTTGAAGGCTGCAAACCTGCCACCGTCCTCCGTCTGTTTCGAGTTTTCCGAGCGTTTCGACAACACCAGCGTGCCGGAATTCGAGGCGCTGGTGTCCAAGCTGCGCCGCACCGGTTTCAAGCTGGCGATCGACGATTTCGGCGTTGGCCACGGCGAGATGAAGCTTCTGTGCGACTATGCCGTCGACTACTTGAAGATTGACCGGCATTTCGTCGCCGATATCGACAGCAAGCCGCGCAAGCGCCATCTCCTGAAGAACATTGTCAACATCGCCCATGTTCTCGGCACCCGCGTCATCGCCGAGGGCATCGAGACCGAAGCCGAATTTCTGGCTTGCCGCGAATATGGCGTCGATCTCGTCCAGGGCTGGTTCATCGCCCGCCCGACCACGCACATTTCCGAGCTCGTTCCGGCCTTCCCCCATCTGCAGGATCTCGGCAAGAGCAAGCGCAACACCCAGTCGCTCGACGAAATCCTGATCCGCAAGCAGATCGAAATGCTGCCGACGGTGTTCGAAAACGACAGCATCGATACGGTCTTCGAACTCTTCCGCCGCAATCCGCGCCAGGCCTTTTTCCCGGTACTGAACGCCAATGGCGAGCCGCGCGGCATCATCCACGAGCATCATCTCAAGCAGTATATTTACCATCCGTTCGGTCGCGATCTGCTGAAGAACAAGATGTACGAACGCACCATCTCGCAATTCGTCGAGATCGCCCCGATCGTCAGCCTCGACAGCGATGCCGAACGGCTGATGTCGATCTTCGCCAATATGGAAGGCAGCAACTGCCTGATCCTGACGGACAACATGCGCTATGCCGGTGTCGTCTCCGCCGCATCGCTGATCAAGGTGATCAACGAGAAGCAGCTGAAGATTGCCCAGGACCAGAACCCGCTGACCGGCCTGCCGGGCAACCACGCGATCCGCGATTTCATGCGCCAGTCCGGCCGCGACGGCGATGACGTCAGGCATTTCTGCTATTGCGACTTCGACAATTTCAAACCGTTCAACGATGCCTACGGCTTCCATCTCGGCGACCACGCGATCTCGCTGTTTGCCGCCTTGATGCGCCGCTATTTCTTCGCCGAACGCCACTTCCTCGGCCATGTCGGCGGCGACGATTTCTTCATCGGCGTTGTCGGCTGGACCCAGGCCGAGCTTCGCGAAATCCTCGATCGGCTGATCAGCGATTTTCATGAGGACGTGCTGGCCCTCTATTCGGATCAGGACCGCGCCAAGGGCAGCATCCGCGGCCACGACCGCTCCGGCGCCGAGGCGCTGTTCCCGCTGATGCGCTGCTCGATCGGCGTGCTGGAATTGCCCGACGGCCTCGTCATCGACGACATCAACCGCGTCGGCACCGAGATCGCCCAGGTCAAGGCGCATGCCAAGGAAAGCATCGACGGTCTGGTCTTCAATCATCTGGGCGAGGCGAATTGACGCCTTTGCCACTTCCCGCCTTTCCAAGGCGGCAGGGCTGAATTATCTCCTGTGCTTTCGGAATGAGGAGACCGGATATGCCCCTGCCGTCGACCATGCGTTACGTCGATCTTCCAACCTTCGGCGCCCCCGAGGCGATGAAGATCGCCAGCGGTCCGCTGCCGGTTCCGGGCGAGGGGCAGATCCTGGTGAAGACGCTGGCCATCGGCGTCAACCGCCCTGACGTGGCG
This sequence comes from Hyphomicrobiales bacterium, assembly GCA_900465675.1. Taxonomy (GTDB): domain Bacteria; phylum Pseudomonadota; class Alphaproteobacteria; order Rhizobiales; family Rhizobiaceae; genus Rhizobium. The sequence continues at coordinate 130,872 of UBJR01000008.1, forward strand.
CAGCGCCAGGGCACCTATCCGGCGCCGAAGGGCGCCAGCCCGATCCTTGGCCTCGAGCTTGCAGGCGAAGTCGCCGCCATCGGCCCCGGCGTCTCGGGCTACACTGTCGGCCACAAGGTCTGCGGTCTTGCCAATGGCGGCGCCTATGCAGAATATTGCCTGCTTCCGGCCGGTCAGGCGCTACCATTCCCGAAGGGTTACGATGCCGTCAAGGCCGCCGCCCTGCCGGAAACCTTCTTCACCGTCTGGGCCAATCTCTTCCAGATGGCGGGCCTGACGGAAGGCGAAAGCGTCCTCATCCATGGCGGCTCCAGCGGTATCGGCACGACGGCAATCCAGCTCGCCAAGGCGTTCGGGGCCACGGTCTATGCGACCGCCGGTTCGGCCGATAAATGCGACGCCTGCGTCAAGCTCGGCGCGACGAGAGCGATCAACTACAAGACCGAGGATTTCGCTGAAGTCATCAAGGCGGAAACCGCGGGCGAGGGCGTCGATATCGTCCTGGACATGATCGGTGCCGCCTATTTCGAGAAGAACATCGCCTCGCTGGCGAAAGACGGCTGCCTGTCGATCATCGCCTTCCTCGGCGGTGCGGTGGCTGAAAAGGTCAACCTGACGCCCATCATGGTCAAGCGCCTGACGGTCACGGGCTCGACCATGCGCCCGCGCACCGCCGAAGAGAAGCGCGCCATCCGCGACGATCTGCTCTCCCAGGTCTGGCCGCTGCTTGAAGCCGGGACGGTCTCCCCGGTCATTGACAAGGTTTTTGCGTTCGACGACTTCATCGAAGCGCATCGGCTGATGGAGACGAGCTCTCACATTGGCAAGATCATGCTGAAGGTCTGAGTGTCACCCGACTGGTGTCATGCTCGGGCCTGCATTTGCACCGGCTGACCTAGTGGTTCGCTAGATCCTTGGGACAAGCCCGAGGATGACGAAGTTGGGTTGGGCGCTCTCGCTGTAGGCGGAGACGATATCATCTGGCCGTCATCCTCGGGCTTGTCCCGAGGATCCAACGACCCCCTACTTCACCTGCAGATATTCAGCCGAGGATGGCCGCGAGAGGCTCAGGCCGCCTTGTCCCGCAACGACAGCGCCGTGATCACCGTCACAATCCCCGGCAAAGCCATCGCAGCGTAAAGCCAGTGCGCCGCCGCAATATCGCCTGCGATCCCACCGGGGTGAACCAGCCCAGTGCTGTTGGCGATGACCCCGGCGATCGCCGCGCCGAAGGCGCTGCCAAGCGATTGCACGGTGGAGATTGCCGCGGACGCCTTGTCCTGTTCGGAATTCTGCACCAGCTGCAGCACCTTGGTCACCAGATGCGCCCAGCCGAGACCGACGCCGAAGCCCATCATCAGCATCGCGAAGGCCGCCGGAGCGAGGATCACGATCTCGGCCGTCTGGTTTTCGCGCGCCAGAAGCAGCGCCAGGGCTGCCGTCGAGAGTGCCTCAATCACGCATCCGGCGATGATCGCCTTGATGGCGGCCGGGCCCTTGAGATTGCCGCTGAAGAAGGCGGCAAAGGTCCAGCCGAGCGCCACCAGCGCCGTCAGATAGCCGGAGATCAGCGGCGTCACGCCATGCAGCGCCTGCAGGAAATAGGGAATGTAGATGTCGCTGGTCAGCACGATCAGCAGCGTGAACATGGTGAGATAGACGCGCGCCACCGGCTTGCTGAGCGTCACCGCGCCGGTGGGCAGCAGCCGTGTCCGCCCCTGCCGCTCGATGACCAGCATCAGCGCGATGGCGATGACGGCGAGAGCGACGAACACCGCCTTGCCGCCGGTCTGTTCCAGCGTTCCGGCAATGCTGACGAGGAGCACCGCGCCGATCAGAAGGCCGATCTGCACGAAGGGTATGCGTCCCTCGGCACGATCATCCGTTGCCTTCGGCAGCAGCCACGGCGCCAGCACGGCCATCAGCACGCCGAGCGGCACCAGGACGATAAAGGCATGCCGCCAATTGCTGCCATCGGCAAACAATCCCCCGGCGCTCGGACCAAGCAGCGTCGCGACACCCCAGATCGCCGCATACAGCGTCGAAGCCTTGGGCCAGAGCGGCTCAGGAAAGGCAAAGCGCACGAAAGCATAGGCAAGCGCTGCCAGAATCCCGGCGCCATAGCCCTGGATCGTCCGTCCCACGAGCACGACTTCCATCACCGGTGCGGCGGCGCAGACGAGGCTGCCCGCGCCGAACAGCACGGCGCCGAACACATAGGCAATCCTGAGCCCCATGCCGCGCGGCCGCATCGCTACCGAGATCGAGCCGAGCACTGCCGCCGCGACATAGAGCGTCGTTACCCAAGAGAGCAGCGGCAGCCCGCCGATATCGCGCACGATCGACGGCGCGATCGTCGCCATGATGTAACTCTCGACCGCATAGAGCGTCACACCGCCGCCGAGCATCAGCGTGGCCGGAAGCAGGCGAGGGGTGAAAAGCTGGAGGACGGAGGATTTGGGCGCGGCGCCCTGTTCGATGCTGGTCATGCCTGTATGCCTTGATGTGTTTTCCCTGGCGGAAGATTATTTTCCAATTTATAAGTTGGAAAATTGCATGCTTGTGTTATTAAAACAAGCGTGGACTTGGAAAAATAAATGCGCCAATCGCCTGCCAACCGTATCCTGCTTCTGCTCAAGACCGAAGGCCCGCAGCTCGGCCCTGCCGTCGGCGGCCATCTCGGCATTTCCGCCGAGGCCGCCCGCCAGCAGCTGACCAAGCTCGCCGAAGAAGGGCTCACCGAGCCGGTGAGCGAACCGTCGTCCGGCCGCGGTCGCCCGAAACAGCTCTGGCAGCTCACCGCCGCCGGCCATCAAACCTTTCCGGATGGCCATGCCGAACTCACTGCAAGCCTGCTTGCCAGCATCGCCGAAAAGCTCGGCCCCGCCGCGCTCGACACCGTCATATCGGCCCGCGAAACCGAGACGCTCGCCCGCTACCGGCAGGACGTTTCGGCTCCAGCGCTTGCCGACCGCGTCAGCCAGCTCGCTGCCATCAGAAGCCGCGAGGGCTACATGGCCGACAGCTGGCAGGAGGAGGACGGCTCCTTCATGCTGGTCGAAAACCACTGCCCGATCTGCGCTGCCGCCACCGTCTGCGCCGGCTTCTGCCGCTCCGAGCTCGAAACCTTCCGCAGCGTGCTTGGCGCCCAAGTCGAGCGCTCCGAACATATCCTGCTCGGCGCCCGCCGCTGCGCTTACCGGATATCGGTCTAGGCTGCGCTCAGCTGCCGCTTGCCACTTTCCAGCACCAGCAGGAAGGCGATCGCCCCGAGCCCGGCAAGGGCGGCGATCTGCGCCGTCCCCGAATAATCCGTCAGCGTCGTGCCGATCGCGAAGATCGTTGCGGCAACACCATTGCTGATGAAGACGCTGACCGAGATCAGCGAGCTGCCGAGCCCCGGCCGGTCGGCGATCAGGTCCTGCAGATAGGTGATCGGTACGCTAAGGATGGCGGCTGCCCCACAGGCATTGATCAGAACCAGCGAATAGATATGCCACGGCGCCGAGGCAAACCCCGCCAGCGTCAGGTAGAGACAGTAGATCAGGCTGCCCGCGGCCAGGATATGGACATTGCGGAAGCGCTTCTGCAGCGCGCCCCACATCATCATGAACGGCATTTCCAGGAAGGCGACGAGGCCCGCCATGAAGCCGACATCGACCACCGTGCCACCGGCCGGATGGGTGATGATCAGCGGCGACAGCATGGTGTTCAGCCGCTGCAAGCCGAGCAGCAGCGACATGGCGATGATGCGCTTGAGGATATAGGGCTGGGCGATCCGCTTCAGCGACGGCAGGAAACCCGGCGCATCGGCGAGCGGCCCCGACGATTTCGGCGTCTTCCCCGCAAAGAAGAAATACAGGCAGAAGCAGGTGAGGCTTGCCGCCCCGGCAATCCCATAGGCCGGCGTCATCGACTGCGCGGTCGCCAGGTAAAGCCCGATCACCCCCGGCGCCAGCGCCCAGGATCCCGAATAGAGCGCCCGAACCGTCGAGGAGATAGATCCTGCCAATCCCCGATCCATCGTGTTGGTCGTCGCGCGGATGCTGGCAAACAGGATCGAATAGGTGGAATTGCTCGCCGGGATCAGCAGCAGCACGCAGAGAATGAACACCGGCGCGGTATGAAAGACAAAGACCGAGCCGAAGCCGATCATGCCGCAGACAGATAACGCCAGCACCAGCGGCCGCCGGTCGGCCATCCGGTCCGACCATATCCCCAGCGTCAGGCTGGTCGCCACATTGGCCAGCGCCGAGAAGAACACCAGCGCCGAATAGGCGCCGTCGCTCATCCCAAGCTCGTTGATGCCGATGATCGACTGATAAGGCAGCGTCGAAGCATAGGTGAAGGCGAGCGCCACCAGTGTGACGGCCGGAATGCGGATTTTCGGTTCGCGGAGGATGACGGAGAAGGCAGAGGGCATGACTGTGATTCCTGATGCGCTACCTCTAATCCTGCCTGCTGCCATCGAAAAACGATTGTTTGTGATACGAGGCTCAAGTTGTGTGATGGGCTGCGACGGTGCGTGATTGAATCACTTCAGCGCCGAATCCATCAAAACGAGGCTATCCCCGGTGCTGGTGACCAGTCAGTCCATGCTGGTGATAGTCGTCGAGCCGAATGAACAGATATGTGAAAACCGAACGCATTCCGTCTCGCGCATTGCTCAAAACGACGCTCAATACCATTAGAATGGCTCCGAGCACTGCAAGCTCAGCCGCGATGATCAACAGAGCCAGAGGGCTTCTGAAAAGTATGCTCTTGGTTGCCGAGTTCAGATACCCATCAAACATTTCGGGGATGCCTTTTCCCACCTTCTCGACCGCGTCCAGCATCTCGTTGTCTCTATCAGAGAAAAGTGACGCGATACCGAGGAAAGGCAGGGCAACTGCCACCAGCCAAGGGGCGAAGCCACGTGAGCTCATGTAATCCTCCTTTGCAAGGAAGGATTTGACCTCGTCAGGAGTGGCTTCGTTAACGAGAAGCTTCTTCGCAAAAGATAGAGCTTCCAATCTCTTCGCTTCCGCATGGCGGCGAAGGATCGAAGTCACGAAAAAATACGCGACTATAATTGCGGTCGCTAAGATGATTAGGTTGGTGTCAGTCATTGATCATCTCGGTTCTTGAGAAAATCCTCTTCGCGCTTCCGCGCATAGCGATGCGGTTCCAAGATTAATATATAGAATGCAAACGCAATTATCATCAGGCAAGCCGTCATCACGGCCCAGTTTGAGATAAAGAACGCGTAAGCGGTTAAGAGAATTGCGAATAAGTAGTCTAGGTATCCCTTGTCGCGCATATCGCGATAGGCAGCTGGAATGTCATTATAGCCACCTGCCAAGCCTGCGATCACTAGGTATAAACTCCAGACGGGAAATACGACAAACCACCATATCCACCGTAAAACCGACACTGCCGCTTCCCTCCCAGCGCCGCGACCTCACAACTTTCCTGCTGCATTTTTAGAATGCTCCGATTGCCTCCTGCTGCGGAGCGTCTGGATGCACGCGGGATAATTGTGGAAGCTATACGTTAATCGCAGCCAGGGTGTAAAGATCGCCATCCGATCGCGCAATTTTATCAGCGGTCACGCATATTTATCTGCGCCATCCCTCAGATCCCAACCCGTCCGAACGCCGGAACCTTCACCCCCGGATTGGCGATATCGACGCCCGCCACCAGTCCCATGAAATGCACCTCGAAGCCGCTGCGCACGCCAGCCGCAAAGCCGATCAGGCCATAGAGCGTCGCATGCATGTCGCGTCCGTCAGGGTCGATCTCGAAGAAGCGCCCGTCGGTCAGGAAATCCCGGCCGACGGCATCGGGGGGCAGCACGGTGCCGAGTTGCGGCACGGCTCGAAGTACATGGGCGACGAAGCTGTTGGAGTTCGGGCCCGGATAGATCCGGTAATCGCCGGTCGCGGCAAACGGATAGGACTGGATCGCCGCCTCGACAGCCGGGATCAGGGCTGCCGCTTCCGGCCCCTTCAGCGCCCGTACGATATGAGGCGTGTTTGAGTACCAGTAGGCATCCGGCTGATAATTGTTGCGGCGGATCGGCGAGCCCCACCCGACCTTGTCGTAGCGGTTATAGGCCTCGTCGCCTGTCCCTTTCGTGACGATCCACGAATGGCTGGCCACAGCACCCTTCATCCCGCCGGTCGCCGCCGAAAGGATGTAGATCGCCGCCTCGCCATCGGCATCCGCTTTGGGCAGTACGCCCGATGACGTCCACTTCGCCTCGCGCCAGCTCTTCGGCCGCTCCTTCAGCGCCCACCATCCGGCCGAAGCCAGCGCCGGAAGCAGGTAGATGACGAGTATCGCCAGAAACAGCCGCTTCAAAAACCGCATAGTCGCCAAAGCCCCCGAACAGCACCGATAGGACGATATTCCCGATCATGATGACGCAATTGCGCCTGACGGCGGGCTGAAAGGCGTTGCTTTATCGGCGGACGGCGCTATGCCTTCAGCATCCCTGTCAACCACCCGGAATATCCCCCATGTCCAATCCCGTCACCGTCGAAGTCACCCGTGGTTCGCTCGTCGAAAGCCGTCATCGCGGCATGGTGGTTGCGGTCGATGGCGATGGCAAGGTGGTGTTTTCGCTGGGTGATGCGGATGCCGCCGTTTTCCCGCGTTCTGCCTGCAAGGCGATGCAGGCGCTGCCGCTGGTCGAAAGCGGTGCTGCCGATGCCTTTGGGTTCGGTAACAAGGAGCTGTCACTGTCCTGCGCCTCGCATTACGGCGAGGATGCACATGTGGCGCTGGCGGCCTCTATGCTGGCGCGCGCCGGGCGCGATGAAAGCGTGCTCGAATGCGGCACGCACTGGTCGTCCAATCAGGATACGCTGATCCATCAGGCCCGCACGCTCGACAAGCCGAACCCGCTGCACAACAATTGCTCCGGCAAGCATTCTGGCTTCGTCTGCACCTGTGTTCATCAGGGTGTCGAGCTGAAGGGCTATGTCGGCTACGATCATCCGCTGCAGCAACAAATCCGCGGCACGATGGAAAGCCTGACGGGCGCCGTGCTCGCCCATGACAATTGCGGCATCGACGGCTGCGCCATCCCGACCTATGCCGTGCCGCTGAAGCGGCTTGCCCATGGTTTCGCGAAGATGACGACGGGCAATGGTCTCGAGCCGATCCGCGCCAAGGCTTCGAAGCGGTTAATGGAGGCCTGCATGGCCGAGCCCTTCTATGTCTCCGGGACCGGCGGCACCTGCACGGCGCTGATGCAGATCGCCCCCGGCAAGATTTTCGCCAAGACCGGCGCCGAGGGCGTCTTCTGCGCCACGCTTCCGGAGCAGGGAATTGCTGTCGCGCTGAAATGCGAGGACGGCACGACGCGCGCCGCCGAAGCCATGATCGCCGCCACGCTCGCCCGGTTTTTCGAGAAGGGCGGCGAAACGCACGCGGCCTTGATGGCGATTGCCACCCGGCCGATCCACAATCGCAATGGCGCAGTGGTGGGCGAGGTGCGCGCCACGGCTGCGTTCGCCTGATCATCCGTGCCGTTGCGGCACATCAGCCCTACAAAAATCAGCAAATACTAATATGGATTAAACCAATTCCGGCGACGGCGCGTGCGGCCGCCGGGATTTGTCCTACAATGGCGCGGCTTTCGAAACGTGGGGTTTCGATCTCGATGCCATGAGGGCAGGATATGTTTGCAGGCCGCTACATCTGGTGGATGCTGATCGCTGTGGCGATCTTCCTGTTCTTCTCCATGTGCTTCGATTACGTCACCTGGATCGTCGTCGCTGTCTCCGGCTGCGCTGAAGTCGCCGGCTCCTGCGGGCCGATCGTCGTCAGCATGTCGGGCGCCATGAAACCTGCCGGCATGGGCCTGGCGAGCCTGATCATGGTGATCTGCACCGTGGGGCGGCTGCGCTATCTGCGGTGCGGATGGGGTTGGGCCGCAGCGGCACTCGTCTGGTTCTATGCCTCGACCGCCTTTCCCGGAATCCTTGCTGCCGGCTGGACTGGCCAGCTGCGACCGGAAATGGTGGCAGAAAGCCTGCCTGCCGCCTTCCTGTTCATCAATGTGCTCTGCGCCTATCTGGCGATCCCCTTCGAGGAAGGGCGCACCGTTCCGTTCGGCGAATGGCGGTGGCTGCGCGCGCTTCTCTGGTTCTGCGCCGCCTATGGCACGCTGACTGCTTTCGCCGAAACGCCGGGCTTCGGCGCCGCGCCCGCCCGCTTCATCGGCATGCCCTGGCTCGCTGAGACGCTCGCCGGGGCGCAGGCGCCGCTGGAAGCGGTGCTTGATCTCGGCACCGGCAGCATGGTCCCTGCCTACGCGGTGCTGGCGATGTTCGCTGCCGGGCTTGGCGCGACGCTGCTACCGCAGGATGCGGCGGTCCTGCGCGAGCGCCTGCTGGAGCCGTTCACGCTTCGAGGATCGCGCCGTTGAGCGCGCGGTAGGGCGCCAGCCGCTCCTCGCCGATCCCTTCGGGGACGATCATTCCGGAGACGTCGCCGATGCCGAGCACAGGGCAGGGCGAGGCGCGGTCGAGCTTGTCTTCCGTCAGCATCACATAGGTCTCCACCGAACAGCGGGCGATATGCCGCTTGATCGCCGCCTCCTCGAAATCGCCGGTCGACAGTCCGTGCACGGGATGGGCGGCGGTAACCCCGAGAAAGAAGATGTCGGGCCGGAGCTGCGCGATCGCACTCATCGCGGCTGCCCCCGTTGCCACCATCGAATGCTTGTAAAGCCGCCCGCCGGTCAGGATCACCTCGGCCGTCGGGTGATGCTCCAGCTCGGCGGCGATCGTCGGGCTGTGGGTCGCGACCGTGAAGGCGATGTCGCGCGGCAGCCGCCTGGCGATCTCCGCCGTCGTCGTGCCGCCGTCGAGAAAGATCATCTGCCCGGCCTTCACCATCGCAGCCGCAAAAGCGCCGAGCCGCTGCTTGGTCTCCGAAGCAACCGCGCGCCGGGCCGAAAGATCAGGCAGATCGGGCGAAACCGGTAGCGCTCCGCCATGCACCCGCCTCAACAATCCTTCGCCCGCCATCTCCCTGAGGTCACGGCGGATCGTGTCCTCGGACAGCGAGAACTCCTCGGCAACTCGCTTGGCAATCACCTGGCCGTCCCGGCGCAGGATATCGAGGATCAGGGATTTGCGTTGTGTGGTCAGCATTGTCCTGCACGAAAATTTACGAAACTCCGCGATAATGCCCATTACGACTCGACATGCAAGCAATTTCGCGCATTATCGTGAAATCCCGTGCATGATGCCGGGAGTTGTGGAGTTTGGTCATGTTGATTTTGATTGCCGGTCCCTACCGGTCGGGAACGGGCGACGACCCGGTGAAAATGGCGACGAACCTGAAGGCATTGGAAGCGCCGTCCTATGTGCTGTTTAAGGCGGGCCATGTGCCGATGATCGGCGAATGGGTGGCGCTGCCGGTCTGGAATGCTGCGGGCGGCACGACGATCGGCGATGCGCTGCACGAGGAAATCTTCTATCCCGTCGCCCATCGTCTGCTTGAGCTTTGCGAGGGCGTGCTGCGCCTTCCCGGCGCATCCAAGGGCGCCGATAACGACGTACGGATTGCCCGGGAGCGGGGCATTCCCGTCTGGCACCGGCTCGAGGATGTGCCGGGCTGCGCTGCGGCGGCGTGACCCGGTTGCCCCTCATCCCAGCGACAAGGATGGGGTGAGGGCGCATTTCGAATGCGTCCAATTTCCCCATGGCTGCCCCCGCGCCGCCGCGATATATCATCTCCCCAAAAGGGAGATCACCATGCTGACATTCTATTTCGGCCAGGGTACCTGCGCGCTGGCGACGCTGATTGCGCTGGAAGAAGCGGGCCTTGCCTATGAGCCGAGAAAGCTCAGCCTCAAGGACGGCGAGCAGCGCTCGCCTGAGTACCTGCAGATCAATCCGAAGGGCCGGGTTCCAGCACTGGTCACCGATCGCGGCGTGCTGACCGAAGGCGTTGCCATCCTTGCCTATATCGCCCAAATCGCGCCGCAGGCAAAGTTGGCGCCTGTTGACGATCCCTTCGAATTCGCCCGCATGCAGGCCTTCAACAGCTATATCGCTTCGACCGTGCACGTGAACCATGCGCATAGCCGCCGCGGCAGCCGCTGGGCCGATGATCCCGCCGCCATTGCGGCCATGGCCGCCAAGGTGCCGCAGACCATGGCTGAGAGCTTCCAGATGATCGAAGACAAGATGCTCGAAGGCCCCTGGGTGATGGGCGGACAATATAGCGTGGCCGATCCCTATCTCTTCACCATGGCCAGGTGGCTGCCCGGCGACGGTGTGGACATGGCGCGGTTCCCCAAGGTCTCCGCTCATCATGCGCGGATGCTGGAGCGTCCGGCGGTCAGGGCGGCGCTGGCTGCCGATCAGGCCTGACGGCTGAAGGTGGCCGCGAGCCTCTTTGGCGCCCGGAACAGCCAGGCATTGATCAGCCGCTGCCGCAATTCGCCGTCGCCGATATTGGCGGCGCGTACCGGCAGCGACGGCCATCCCCTGTAATGGTCCGTCTGGAAATAGATCTCCGGCGCCATCTCGATCAGGTGCTCCTTGTCGGGAATGGCTATCGACAGCACCAGGGTGTCGTTGCTCTTCACCGAAACGAAGGCCTTGCCCGCGACCTTGAGGGCAGGGTTGCCAAAGGACGTGCTTTCTTCCACGCCCAGCAATCCCGCTTCGGCTGCAAGCCGGATCAGGCGGTTAAAGAGGCTGTCCATTGTGTCGGCCGTCATGGCTGCTCCCTATCCGCGGGTCACCGTGCCCGGAGCCCGTCAGATTGCCTGAAGCACTAGATGGGGCACACGCTCGTCCCTTCCTAATGCCACAACTGCAGCCAAAACTCACGCACACCTTGAAAGCCGTGGCAGCTCGTAGCGTGTCGGCTGCGGCGCCGGGAAGGTTGACGGGAGATCGGCGAGTTCGCGCTGAGACATCGCGGCAATCGCGCGATCGGCGGCCGGCTCGTTGATCTCCCGTTCGTGCTTGGAGTCTCTGTCGCTCCAGAAAAACTTCAGCAATGACATGGCTTGCCTCACTTTCTCTATTGCCGGCTTCTCACGATAGCATGCTTGGGAGGCGCTGCTTATGTTGAGGTCCGGTACAAGTTATGCCCCGAGTATCGGCCTCAGCTGTCCTCATTTCAATTGAGTTTACCCGCAGTTCGCTATAGAAAAACTATATGCGAAATCTGAACTCCGTTCATCTGAATGGCCTGCGCGCGCTGGAGGCAGTTGGTCGTCTCGGCTCGCTACAGCTGGCGGCCGATGAGCTCGGTGTCTCCGTTGGTGCCGTCAGCCAGCAGGTGATCAAGGCCGAGGCGCAGCTGGATCAGTTGATCTTCGAGCGCACGCCTAAGGGCATGGTGGTGACAGAGGCCGGTGCGCCGGTGCTGGCGGCGCTGAGCGAAGGGCTGTCGCGCCTCTCCGAAGCCGTGTCGATGGCGCAGAAGACGGACGAGACGACGCTGACGATTTCGGTGGCGCCGGTCTTTGCGGCGCGATGGCTGGTCTACCGCATCGATCGCTTCGCCGAACAGTTCCCCGATATCAACCTGCGGATCGACGCCACGACCAAGCTCGTCAATCCGGCGGCCTCGGATGTCGATCTCGGTATCCGCGTTGGCAATGGCCAGTGGCCCGGCGTCAGGGCCGAATTGCTGCTGGAGCAGGAGGTGTTTCCGGTCTGCGCGCCACGCATTGCCGAAGGCCTTCGTGAGCCGCGCGATATCCTGGAGGTTCCGGCCATCATCGACGGCAAGGCGATGTTCACCTGGGAAGTCTGGATGCGTGAAGCGGGTCTCTCGGGCTCGACGCTGACGACACGCCATGTCTTCAACGACGCCTCGCTCTGCCTCGATGCCGCCATGGCGGGGCAGGGCGTGATGCTCGCCTGGCAGACGCTGGCGGGCTATTCGCTGCAGGCCGGGCAGCTGGTCGCCCCGTTCGGCATCCGCGCCAGGACCGGCTTCGGCCACTATTTCATCACTGCGGAAGGAACGCGCGAACCGAAAAAGGTTCGCGCCTTCAAGGATTGGATCCGCTCCGAAATGCGGGAAACACTGGCGCTGTTTGCCTGATCAGACAGGCTCGTTGGTGCGCCCGGCCTGCATCTTCAGGTAAGCCGGCCGCGACTGGCAGCGCTTGATCCAGGCGTCGATATTGGGACGCACATCGAAGAGCGCCTGCTCGCTCTGCGCATAGCGCAGCACTTCGGCGACGTTGAGGTCGGCTGCCGTGAAGCGATCAGCCGCAATCCATTCCCGCCCGGTAAGATGCTGTTCGAGCACGTCGAGCGGCCGCTTCAGCTGGCGTGATGCTACCGCGATCACCGACTTGCCGCCTTCGGTTTTCTCCAGCGCATTGTCATAGGTCTTGACGAGCTGAATGGTTTGCACCTCGACCTCGGATGCGGCCCAGATGGTCCACATGTTGATCAGCGCATCTTCCTCCAGCGTCTTCGGCGCCAGCGGGCCGCCATGCTTCTTGGCGAGATATTCGGTGATCGCCAGCGACTCGTGCATGACAAGATCGCCGTCCTTGATGCTCGGGATCAGCGCCATCGGATTGATGGCGAGAAATTCCGGCGAGCGCGTGTTCAGCGGTGCGCCCGCCGCTGCCGGGTCGGCAAGCCGGTGAGACTGCAGCACCGGGATGTATTCGAATGGAATGCCGAGCTCCTCGGCCATCCAATAGACGCGCGATGCGCGGGAGCGGTAAACGCCGTAGATCTTCAGCATGTCGATGTCCCCTGATTTGCTGCCGCGAAACTACGGTCGCCCCGGCGCGCCGGGAAGGGGGTGTCCCTGATGAATCGATGAAAGCTTGTGATGGATGTCAGAGGACACGATTGCGCTCGACCGTCAGATGCGGATAGGCACTGCCGTCCGATTGTGTCAGATCGCCCGAAACCTTCTTTTCCCAGGCATAACCGAACACCGCCCCGTCTTTCATGGCTTCGAAGATGTTGTCGGTGATCACCGCCGTTCCCGCACCATCCGCCACCGACACCGCGCAGCCAACGGCCGATTGCCGGATGACGTTTCCGGTGACCACCAGATTGCGCAAATATGGTCCCCAGCCGAGTTGCAGGGCCCAGTAGGGCGCGCCCTCGATGACGTTGCCCGAGATGACCGTATCCGCCTCGGCGGCGATGCCGGTGCCGAAAGCGACGTCGGGCTTGTAGGGACCCTTGAGCGTCAGGTTGCGCACCACGTTGCCGGTGATGCTGACCAGCCGCCCGCCCTCGTTGAAATTGGCGATCGAGATGCCGTTCGCGGCACCATCGACAAGATTGCCTGACACCACCGCCCCCTGAAAGGCGAATTCGACATAGATGGCCGTCTCGCCGGAGCGTAGGCACTGATTGGCGCTGATCTGCACGTTGTCGCCAGAATTGGCGCGGATGGCGGTAAAAGCGCAGTCGGAAATATGGTTGTTGGCGATCATCACCCCACCGGCACGGAAGACGTTGATGCCGTTGCCGTTTTCTCCTGTGCCGCCGTCATCGGCGCGGATGCGGGCAATGCGGTTGCCCGTCACCACGCTGTTGTCCTCGCCCTTGTCGTATCGGTGCACGAGAATGCCGCCATTGCCGCAATCGCCAACGGTATTGCCGTCGATGGTCAGCCCCGTCGAATTGACGGCGAAGATGCCTGCCTGCCCGGCACCGGAAAAGCGTGAGCGCTCGACCCGCCCGGCGCAGCCTTCCAGCCGCAGGCCATGCTTGGCCCCGCCCCGGAATTCGCAATTGTCGATCGAGAGCGCGCTGATCCCGGTGAGCTGCACCATCCCGCCGTTCAGCTCGCCGCTGGTGCCGCCGTCGCTCTCGATGACGATGCCTGACAGTTCGATGCGCGCGGCACCCGCGGCTGAATTCACCGATCCCCGGTGCAGGATGCGCGAGGCGCCGGATACGCCGGCTATCCGCGTCCCGTCAGGCAGCATCAGGTTTGTCGCCTTGTAGGTGCCGGGCGGCAGGTAGAGCGGTGCGCCGCTTCTCGCCGCCTCGTCGATCATCGCCTGCAGGCTGCCCTTCGGCAGACTTGAAGCGTCGAGCGCGCCGCGCAGCGCTGGTGCTTTGCTGGCCGCCGAGGCGCGGCTTGCGGAAATCAGGGCAAGGCTGGATACGAAGAGCCCAAGTATAGCCCGGCGGTTGTACATGTCAGACCTTTCGCGCGTTGCCCCTGAAACAGATATCGGCGCATTGGCGCATGCCTGTTTTTGGCACAAAAACCTTGCGCTGTAGTAACCGGGGCGCCGAATGCCAAACTCTTGCGGGTAATTATTTGGCGCCCGTTCACCTTTCCATTTAAGCAAGCCGAAGGAAATCCCGGTTAGCTTGCCCATAGTTTCAATTGTCACTTTTCAAGCGCACCGGCGCCAGGCCGGCCGGAGTGTCGTCATGAATGAAATGAGTGCCACGCAATGGCAGTCTGACGGCGAGCTGGCAGAAGAGACGAGGCGGCTGGTCGCTGCGACGGAAACCATGATGGCCGCCAACGCCCGCCATCACTCCGATGGCATCGAGAACCTGCGTCTCAAGGCGATCGTCCACGAGCTTCCCGATTTTCTCTACGTCAAGGATCGCGACAGCCGTTTCGTCTTTGCCAATGCCGTCGTTGCACGCAGCCACAATTTCGACAATGCCGCCGACATCGCCGGCAAGCGCGACTTCGATCTCTTCGATTTCGATCTTGCCCGCAAATACTTCGATGTCGAGCAGGAGATCATGTCGACGGGCGTCCCGGCACTGGACATGGAGGAAATCATTCCCGTGGCCGGTGGCAAGCCCATGTGCCGCCTGACCTCGAAGATCCCGCTGCGCAACGATCGCGGCGAGGTTGTCGGCCTGATCGGCGTTTCTCGCGATATTACCGAGCGCAAGCGCCAGGAAGACCTCCGCCGCGGCCAGTCGGCGCTCCTGGAAATGATCGCCCGCAACGAGCCGCTGGAAATGATCCTGGAAGCACTGGTGCTGCTGGTCGAGGCGGAGCTTGACGGGATTGCCGGCTCGATCCTGCTTCTCGATCGTGACGGTACGCGTCTCCTGCATGGTGCTGCACCCAGCATGCCCGGCGCCTATAGCAGGCTGATCGACGGCACCCCGATCGGCCCCAAGGTCGGCTCCTGCGGCACGGCCGCCTGGCGCGGCAAGCCGGTCATCGTCTCCGATGTGACTGTTGATCCGCTCTGGGAGGATTTCCGTGGCGTGGCCGCCGAATTCGGACTCCGTTCCTGCTGGTCGGCGCCGGTCCTGACCTCGCAGAACAATGTGCTCGGCACCTTCGCGCTCTATTCGAACACCGTCCGCGAGCCGACCGCCCACGAGATGGAGATGGTGGCGCTCGCCACCCACATCGCCGGCATCGCCATCGAGCGCAAGCGCGGCGACGAGCGCATCTATTTCATGGCTCATCACGACGATCTGACGGGCCTGCCGAACCGTGCCTTCCTGAAGGAGCGCATGGCCAAGACGCTGTTTCAGGCCGGGCGCAACAACCGCAAGGTCACCGTCGCCTATATCGACCTCGATAATTTCAAGGACATCAACGACAGCCGCGGCCATGCCGCAGGCGACGAGGTGCTGAAGGAGCTGGCCGCGCGCATGGCCAATTGCGTCCGCGCCTCCGACATGGTTGTCCGCCTCGGCGGCGACGAATTCCTTGTCGTGCTCGTCCACCAGTCCAGCCACGACGCTGGTATCCTGCGCCGCCTTCGGGAGCTGCAGAAGGCCATCAACCGGCCGGTATCGCTGGATGGCGAGGAGCTGCTGGTCACCAGCAGCATCGGTGTGGCGGCCTTTCCCTCGGGCGGCAGTACGCCCGAAGAGCTGCTCGCCAATGCCGATCAGGCGATGTACCGCGCCAAGGAACTCGGCCGCAACACGCTGCAATATCATAGCGGCGACGGTGAAAACGCCGTCGATATTCCGCTCAGCGAAGAAGAGGAGCTGCGCCAGGCGATCGTCGGCGATCAGCTGCGTCTGCACTATCAGCTGCAGGTCGAGGTCGCCTCTGGCCGAACCGCCGGGCTTGAGGCGCTGGTGCGCTGGCAGCATCCGCAGCGCGGCCTGGTGCCGCCCGGCAATTTCATCCCGCTCGCCGAAGAAACCGGGCTGATCATCCAGCTTGGTCTCTGGGTTCTGAACGAGGCTTGCCGCCAGGCCCGCGACTGGCAGGATCAGGGGCTGAATCCGGTCACCGTCGCCGTCAACGTTTCTGCCAGGCAGTTCGCTGATCCCGACTTTGCCTGCCATGTCCATGAGGCGCTGGAGCGCCACCGCCTCGATCCGCGCTGGCTGGAGCTCGAACTAACGGAGAGCACCGTCATGCAGGATGTCGACAAGGCACTCGGCATCATGGCGCGCCTGCACCGGCTCGGCGTACGCCTGTCGATCGACGATTTCGGCTCCGGCTATTCCAGCCTCGCGGCCCTGAAGACCTTCCCCTTCGACCGCCTGAAGATGGACCGCTCGCTGGTGGAAGCGCTCCCGGCCGACAAGACCGCCGTCGCCATCGCCTCCGCCGTCATCTCGCTCGCCAAGACCCTGAAGCTCACAGTCGTCGCCGAAGGTGTCGAAAGCGACGCCCAGCTGGAATTCTTGCGATGGGCGAAGTGCGAGGAGGCCCAGGGCTACAGGTTTGCCAAGCCGCTGCCTGTCGATGAGGTGGTGAAGCTCTTGAAATAGGCGGCATCCGGCCAATTTCTGGCTGCCTCTGGCTCTTCGCATCATTCCCGCTATCTTCAAGCGGATGATGCGACCCGACGCCTTGCTGTATCCGGCCCCCGAAGGCCTTTTCTGCCCGGAGGGCGGATTCTATATCGATCCCGTCCGGCCGGTCGATCGGGCGCTCGTCACCCACGGACATTCCGATCACGCACGGCCCGGCCACCGCCATGTGCTGGCGACGCGCCAGACGCTCGATATCATGCGGCTGCGCTATGGCGACGATTTCGCCGGCAGCGAACAGGCCGCCGCCTTCGGCGAGGAGATCGACGTCAACGGCGTCAAGGTGAGCTTCCATCCGGCAGGGCATGTGCTCGGATCAGCGCAGATTGCCGTCGAGAAGAATGGCACCCGCATCGTTGCCTCCGGTGACTACAAGCGCCGCCCGGACCCGACCTGCGCCCCCTACGAGCCTGTTGCCTGCGACGTCTTCATCACCGAGGCGACCTTCGGCCTGCCGGTCTTCCACCATCCCGACCCCATGGATGAAATCCGCAAGGTCTTCGCCTCGCTCCGCCAGTTTCCGGAGCGTACCCATCTGATCGGCGCCTATGCGCTCGGCAAGGCGCAGCGCGTCATCCGCCTGTTGCGCGATGCCGGATATGATCAACCCATCTATATCCACGGCGCCATGGAGCGGCTCTGCGCCTATTACCAGGGGCAGGGGATCGACCTCGGCGAACTGCTTCCCGCCACCGTCGAAGGCCGCGACAAGTCCGCCTTCAAGGGCGCCATCGTCGTCGGCCCGTCGTCTGCCTTCGCCGACCGCTGGGCGCGCCGCTTCCACGAACCGCTCCCGGCCTTCGCTTCGGGCTGGATGATGGTGCGCCAGCGCGCCAAGCAGAACGGCGTCGAACTGCCGCTCGTCATCTCCGACCATTGCGATTGGCCGGAACTGACCGAAACGATCACAGAGCTGCACCCTGCGGAAGTCTGGGTGACGCATGGGCGCGAGGAGGCGCTGGTGCGCTGGTGCGAGTTGCAGGGCGTGAAAGCCCGGCCGCTGCATCTGGTGGGCTATGAGGACGAGGGGGATTGATGGTGGAGCTTATGTCCGCCGGCCATCGCGCCCCGCCAGCCCCCCTCTGCCCTGCCGGGCATCTCCCCCACAGGTGGGGAGATTGGCTGGGCGCAGCCGCTCGCCCTAAATTGATTGTTTGGGGAGAATCCAACCACTTGCCGATCTCCCCCCTTGAGGGGGAGATGCCCGGCAGGGCAGAGGGGGGTAACCCACGGCACCTCTGCGAGGTGGCCCCATGAAACCCTTCGCCGACCTCCTCGACCGGCTGGTCCTCACCCCCTCGCGCAACGGCAAGCTCAAACTCCTCACCGATTACTTCCGCGACACGCCCGATCCCGACCGCGGCTACGGTCTCGCCGCCATCGCCGGTACGCTGGAGGTCCGCAACGTCAAGCCCGCCATGCTCCGCGAACTGGTGCTGGAGCGCATGGACGAGGTGTTGTTTCGCTATTCCTACGACTATGTCGGCGATCTCGCCGAAACCATTTCGCTGGTCTGGGATAACGAAAAGGACATCGAGCGCTCCGCGCTCGCCCAGCCTCGCCTCGGCGAAGTGATCAGCCAGATGAATGCGCTGGGACGCACCGAAGTCCGCAGCTATGTCCGTGATCTCCTCGACCGGCTGGATTCTTCCGGCCGCTTCGCCTTCATCAAGCTCGCCACCGGCGCCTTGCGCATCGGCGTCTCGGCCCGCCTCGCCAAACAGGCGCTCGCCGAGCTTGGGGCAAAGGACGTCACCGAGATCGAGACCCTCTGGCACGGCCTCGAGCCGCCCTACGAATCGCTTTTCGAATGGCTGGAAGGCAAGGGCGGCAAGCCGATCCTGGCAACGCCGGCGATCTTCCATTCCGTCATGCTGGCCAATCCCGTCGAGGAAGGCGATCTGACCAATCTCGACCCCAAGGATTACGCCGCGGAATGGAAATGGGACGGCATCCGCGTCCAGCTGTCGCGTGCCGGCGAGACGCGAAAGATCTATTCCCGCTCCGGCGACGACATTTCAGGCGCCTTTCCCGATATATTGGACTCGATCAGCTTCAACGGCGTGGTCGATGGCGAACTCCTGGTCGGCGGCACGGCGCGTTCCAACAATCCGACCCGCACCTTCTCCGACCTGCAGCAGCGGCTGAACCGCAAGACCGTCTCGGGCAAGATGCTGGAAGAATATCCGGCCTTCATCCGCGCCTATGACTTGCTTTTCGATGGCGAGGAGGACGTGCGTGGGAATATCTACACCGAGCGCCGGGATCGCCTCTCTGAGATCATCGAACAGGCGCCGCACGACCGGTTCGACCTCTCGCCGCTGGTTGATTTCACGACCTGGGACGAGCTCGACGAGTTGCGCTCCACGCCGCCCGATCCCGTCATCGAAGGCGTGATGATCAAGCGCCGCGACAGCATCTACCAGGCTGGCCGTATGAAGGGGCCGTGGTTCAAGTGGAAGCGCAACCCCTACAATGTCGATGCCGTGCTGATGTATGCGCAGCGCGGCCACGGCAAGCGCTCCAGCTATTATTCCGATTTCACCTTCGGCGTCTGGGCCGAGATGCCTGATGGAGAGCAGCTGGTACCCGTCGGCAAGGCCTATTTCGGCTTCACCGACCAGGAACTCGAAGTGCTGGACAAGTTCGTGCGCAACAACACGACCGAACGTTTCGGCCCCGTCCGCGCCGTGCGGGCCGACAAGGAGTTCGGCTTCGTGGTCGAGGTCGCCTTCGAGGGCATCAACCGTTCGACCCGCCACAAATCCGGCGTCGCCATGCGCTTCCCGCGTATCTCCCGCCTGCGTCCGGACAAGCCGAGTTATGAGGCCGACCGTCTGGAAACGCTGGTGGCGATGATCGATGCGAAGGCGGCGGAATAGCGGCTGTGCGCAAAATGCCGCAGGATCACATTTTCAACACAATGTGTATTGGCCGCAACAGAGTTTGCAGGCACATTTTGAGGGCCGGGTACATAGAGTGCTGAACAATGACCGATGACCAGAATGCCTTCTTCCGTCAGCGCCGCTCGGTTCTTGCGGGTCTTGCTGGAAGCCTGCTGCTGCCGGGGATGGCCCGCGCTTTCGATGTTCCCCTGAAGCCGAAGCTGATCGCGCACGACTACGCCAAGGTGCGAACCCATTTCCGCACCAAGCTGCTGCAGAAGGGACCGGCCCCGGACAAATACGAAAACCTCGTTGCCCCCGCAGATGGCGATCAGATCTTCTACCGCTCGGGCGCCGGCAGCGAACTTGAGCTCGTCGCCTGGGTCAGCAAATACAAGCGCACCCGCCAGCCGAAACCCGCCGTGCTCTTCCTCCACGGCGGCAATGCCATGGGCATGGGCCACTGGAACCTGATGAAGCCCTATATGGATGCCGGTTTCGTGGTGATGATGCCCTCGGTGCGCGGTGAAAACGGCCAGATGGGCAATTTCTCCGGCTTCTACGACGAAGTGGACGACGTTCTCGCCGCCGCCGATCGCATGGCGCATCTGCCGGGTGTCGATCAGAATCGCCTCTTCATCGCCGGCCACAGCATCGGCGGCACGCTGACCATGCTGGCTTCGATGTCCACCCACAAGTTCCGCGCCGCAGCCCCGATCTCCGGCAATCCGGACGCCTTCCGTTTCTTCAACCGCTACCCGCAGGACATTCGTTTCGACGACAGCAACGAGCGCGAATTCGAGGTTCGCACGGCGCTCTGCTATGCCGAAAGCTTCAAATGCCCGCTGCGCGTCATGCACGGCACCGAGGAAGACCACTTCAACGACCGCGCCGACCTGCTCGCCCGCCGCGCGCGCCGCGCCGGCATCCGCATCGAAACCGATACGGTGGCCGGCAACCACACATCCGCACTCCCGGCCGAGATCGCCCAGAGCATCCATTTCTTCCAGGGCGTGGCAGCGTAAGGGCACCCCGACACCAGCTTCACGCCAGCCGCAAATGCCATCCTCCCGGCAGATATGTTTCTCTGCCGATTTCGATAAGGGTGGATTTATGGAATTCTTGCGCCGGGTGCTCCCTCTTGCCGGGCTTGCTGTTGCTGCCATGTCTCTTGCCGGCTGCAACGTGCTGATCCCCGATACCGGCGCCACCGATCCCGCCCGTTTCGTCCAGGAGACCGCGCCGGTCTTCTATCAGCCGGGCACCAATCCCAATCGCGTCCGCCCAATCGATGCGCCGGTGCCGCAGAGACCCGGCGTTCCGGCGACGATCTACAATCAGAGCTACGGCATCCCCGGCCGGACCTTGGGCGCCGCCGATCCGGGCGTCACCTACGGCATCCCAAGTGCTGCATCCAGCCGGACCTACGGCCTGCCGGTCAGCAATCCGGTGAGCGTCGCGATGTATGCCGAAAAGCAGGATGGCGATTTCCGGCTGCCGGCAATTCCCGTCAGCCGCGTCAGTTCCGAGTACCTGCGCCAGGAAGTCGATTATCCGAGCAACGAGAAGCCCGGGACGATCGTCGTCGATACCCGGACCAAGCACCTCTATCTTATCGAGCCCAATGGCAAGGCCATGCGCTACGGCGTCGGTCTCGGCCGCGAGGGCTATGCCTGGTCGGGCCGTGGTGTGATCCAGTGGAAGCAGAAATGGCCGCGCTGGACGCCGCCCGATGAAATGGTTCAGCGCCAGCCGGACGTGCGCTCCTTCTCCGCCGAGAACGGCGGCATGAACCCCGGCCTCGGCAATCCGCTCGGCGCCCGCGCCATGTATATCTTCCATGACGGCAAGGACACGCTCTACCGTATCCACGGCACGCCCGAATGGCAGTCGATCGGCAAGGCCACCTCGTCGGGCTGCGTGCGCATGCTGAACCAGGATGTCGTTGATCTCTACGACCGGGTTTCCGCCAAGGCTGAGATCGTTGTGATGTAGCAGCGCAACAGCGCCACCGATATCGTGCGCTCACTGCTGGACAAGACTTCGTGAAGCTATGGTTTATTTAGCTGGGGCCGATAGATTTCTGAGAGACGTTCATTGCGTCGAATGAATCAAACGGGGACCGGCCTGCCGTTACGGGCCGGTTCCGCGTCAGAAGGAAGTCCCTCCCAGGCCATGAGCTTCGAAAACCCCATTTCCCGCCGCAGCTTTCTGTCTTTCTCGGCATTGACCGCGGCCTCCGCGCTTGCCGGCTGCGCATCCACATCCAGCGCCCCGGGCGTTCAGCCCGTCGCCTTCCGCGTTCCCAGGCTCTTCCAGACGACGCCGGCTCCCACCGATGCCGAACTGGAAGTCATGTATGGTCCGATCGAAGATGGCGGCTTCCTGATCCCGCCGGTGCCTTACAAGCAGATCGATCCGCGCTTCTATCGCCAGCAGGTCATCGACCCCACCGGCCAGGCGCCGGGTACGATCGTCGTCGATACGCCCTCGCGCTTCCTCTATGTCGTCCAGCCGGGCGGCACGGCAATGCGCTATGGCGTCGGTATCGGCCGCGAGGGCTTTGCCTGGTCCGGCAACGGCGTCATCCAGTGGAAGCAGAAATGGCCGCGCTGGAAGCCACCGAATGAGATGGTCGCCCGCCAGCCGGAGCTCACCAAATATTCGATCGCCAATGGCGGTATGGAGCCGGGCCTCAAGAACCCGCTCGGCGCCCGCGCGCTCTACATCTTCTCCAATGGCGAAGACTCGCTCTACCGCCTGCACGGCAATCCCGACTGGCGTTCGATCGGCAAGGCCGTATCCTCCGGCTGCGTCCGCCTGCTGAACCAGGACATCATCGACCTCTACGACCGCGTTCCCCAGAAGAGCCCGATCGTCGTCTGGCAGTAGGCCAAACGGTCGAAGCGCAAGCGCAAAGCTGGCGCGATAGACTTTAAAAGGCACCCCACAAGGGTGCCTTTTTCTTTGGGCCCACCCACATCTCCCTCATTCCTGTGCCTGTCACAAGAATCCAGCCACCGCGCGTCCGCGCGGTGAATGATCCCCGTTTCCCATTGAGAGTCTCCTGCGCCCCAAGACTGGGGCGCACCGGATTTCTGTGACGAGCACAGGAATGAGGGTGGTCTGATGACGCCGTGTCTACAAAAAAGCTCCCAAAACGGGAGCTTTTTCAATCGTTCGCCTCAACCACCCGAACGCAACGGCCCAAGATTGAGCGATGCGCTGTTATATGCCGGGCGCGGCGTCGGCAGGACGACGCGGGTTGGCGGGGTCAGCACATCGGCGGCGGGCTGCAGCGATGGTGGCTGTAGGGTCTGGGGCGCCGGCTGTGCCTGGAATTGCATCTGCATTTGCGATGCCTGCGGCAGCGAACCTGTGGAGGCGGGCTGGACGGCCAAGGCGGGTGCGGCCTCGCCGGGCATTGCGGCCGGAACCGGACCGGTTTCCGGCAGCAGGATTTCGAACGGCGCCGGTGAATCCGGATCAGCGGAGGCAACCTGCGTATAGGCGACCTGTGTCGAGGATGGCTGCGGCGCGCCGACGGCGGGGGCTGCAGGGGCAGGCTGCGCCGCAGCCGTGTACTGCTCGACGCCGGCGAACTGGACGGCGCCGGAGCGCTGGTCGTTCGCGACGTAATTCATCGCCACTTCATAGGACGGCATCGGGGCGGGCGTCTGCAATTCGCCGTCGCGGCCACGCTTCTCGTAGAAGACGTTGCCGCCGGCAGCCGTCACGTAGTGCATGTTGCCGTAGGGGAATTTCAGGCCTTCGGTGTGGAAGAACATCGCTTCCTTTACGCCCGGATGGCGGGCGCCGCGCAGAATGTCGTCGGCGGCGGCATCAAGCTGCGGCTCGGCAACCGGCTCGACCGTGCGGGTCAGGACGCCGGGTGCGAACTGCTTCTTCTGTCCGACGACGCCGCAGATGGAATCGGAATAGGCCTGCGAGGTCAGCCGGTTCATGACGACCGTACCGACAGCGAGATAGCCGTTGCGATCCGAATGTTCGGATTCGAAATACATTGCGCGCTTCAGGCACTCGCGGTCCTTGGCGGTGTAATTATAGGTGACCTTGCCTGGAGTGGCGGCAACGGTCTTCGCCTTTGGCGTCGCTTTGGCATCGAGCGCATCCGGCTCGTTGGCCGTGCTGCAACCCGTGACGGCCAGTCCTGCGATGAAAATCGCGGAGATGGTTTTGCCCCTCAACGGCAGTGCCTCCCAGTTTTTTCGGTCCAGCCCCAAATCACTCGGCGAGACTTTGTACCTCACGTTACCGATTATGCCAAACACATTTCGTGAACGGCCATTTAACCCAGCTTGGCAAAGAAGTGGTTAAGCCGCCGCTTTCGAGATGCTCATCGTGCATCCGGATGCCTCAAGCGCCGCTGAAGCCACCTCGATTAACAGTTTGCGGAACCATACGGCGCGCCCATCCGCCTGATCGACGCGGCGGTAGAGCATGGTCACGGGATCGGCCGGAAGGTCGAAGGGGAGGCGCGAGATCGACAGCCCATGCAGCTGCGCCATGCAGCGGGCAATCGCTTCTGGAACGGTGGCAATCGCCGGCATCGCTTTCAGCGCCGTCGGCAGCGCCGACAAGCGCGGCACGCTGGCGGCAATCGTCCGCTTCTCGCCGATCCGCGTCAGGGCGATATCCAGATTGGTGGCCGTATCGCCGCTTTCGTAGGAGATGACGATATGCGGATTGCCGGTGAAATCGGCGAGCCCCAGCGGCGCCTTCAGACGCAGCTGCAGTGGGTCGTAGATCGACATCGAGCATTGTTCGAAGAGCGGTTCGCGGACATGCCAGGAGGCCGGCTCGTCATGTACGGCGACACTGAAGTCGAAAGCGCCGTCATCGAGCAACCGTGCGGCTTCGCGCTTTTCGGATGCGACACCGATCAGTCTTGCATTCGGCGCCAGCTGCCGCAGCCGCGCGGCCAGCGGGCCGAAGAAGGCGGTCTCGAGATTGTCGCACATGCTGATGCGGAATTCGCCGTCGTAAAGCGCCGGGTCGAAGGCATCGGGCGGACGGATGGCCTTTTCGATACAGGTCAACGCCTCCTCGACGGCAGGCGCGATGGCAAGGGCGCGCGGCGTCGGCTGCAGCCCGCGCCCGACGCGCACGAAAAGCTCGTCGCCCAAAGCCTCGCGCAGCCGCTTCAGCGCTGCCGAAAGACCCGGCTGCCCGAGCAGCAGGCGCTCGGCGGCGCGGCTGACATTGCGCTCCTGCATCAGCACCGAGAAGGCGACGAGCAGGTTCAGGTCGATCTTTCGAAGGGTCGAATCATTTATCATCGTCAGTAATACCTGGCATGGGTACTATCAATTTGCAATAGGATCAGGACGTGTACATTTTCTCGTTCCCTGCCGCTTTCTCCCAAACCGCGGCAGCCGAAAGGAACGATTTCGATGACACTCTCCCAATCCAGAAGCGGGGCAGGGCTGGCATTGCTGCTGCTCTGTGCCGCGAATTTCCTCGATGCCATGGACGTCTCGACTATCGGCGTCGCGCTTCCCGCCATCCAGGCTGAACTCGGAATGCCCGCCACCTCGCTGCAATGGGCCGTTAGCGCCTATGTGCTCGGCTATGGCGGCTTCCTGCTGCTCGGCGGGCGCGTTGCCGATGTCTTCGGTCACCGCCGCGTCTTCCTGTGGTCGCTTGCCGTCTTCGCGGCCGCCAGCATTGCCGGCGGCTTCGTGGACAGCGGTCCGACACTGATCGCCGCCCGCCTGATCAAGGGCATCGCCGCCGCCTTCACTGCGCCCGCCGCCCTTGCGCTGCTGCTCTCCGTCTTCGGCGAGGGGGCGGCCCGCGCCAAGGCGCTCGGCGTCTTCGCGTCAACGGGGGCAACCGGCTTCGTGCTCGGCATGGTGCTTGGCGGTGCCGCCACCATCATCAGCTGGCGGGCGACGCTGGTCATGGGCGCGCCTGTCGCCATCCTCGCCCTGATCGCCGCGCCCTATGTTCTGCCGCGTGACGTCAAGCTCGGCGGCAAGCGTCCGTCCTTCGACTGGGCTGGAGCACTGACCATCACCCCCGGCCTGCTGCTCTTCGTCTTCGGCATCACCAATGCCGCTGCCGAGGGCTGGAACGCCCTGCCGACCTGGGGTTCCCTGTTGGCCGCGGTGCTTTTGATCGGCCTCTTCCTGGTGGTCGAATCCCGGCATCATGATCCGATGGTGCCGCTCGGTATCTTCCGCAAGGCGAAGCTCAGCCACGCCAACCTGCTGGCGGCGCTCTTCCAGGGCGTCTATGTCGGCTTCCAGTTCATCGCCACGCTCTATTATCAGGATGAACTCGGCTGGTCGGCTTTCGTCACGGGCTTCTGCTTCGCCTTCGGCGGCGTCTGCGTCATGTTCCTCGCACCGCGCTTCGCAACCATCGCCCAGAACCGCGGCACGACGGGCCTGATGACGCTGGGTGTCGCGCTGCAGGCATCGAGCTATATCTTCTGGGTGCTGGCCGCCGGCCACGTCAATCCGGTGCTGCTCGTCGCCCTGTCGCAGATCCCGCTCGGCGTCGGCTATGCCATGACCTACCCGTCGGTGCAGGTCGCGGCTCTCTCGGATGTCGAGGAAGACAAGTCTGGCCTCGCCTCCGGCCTGCTCTTCGCCGCCTTCCAGATCGGCGGCGGCATCGTTCTCGCGGCCGCCTCCGCCATCTTCAGCGCCGCCCCGTCGATGGGCTACGACGCCTACACCGCAGGTGTCACCTTCGTCGCCATCCTCTCGGTGCTGGTGGTCCTCTTCGCAGCACTCGGCCCGCGCGGTTCGCGCACGCCGGTCCAGGCCGCCTATCAGGCCGCCGAGTAAAGCACTCCGGCCCGCGCTATTGGCGCGGGTCTCCCTATGCTGCCGATCTGACCGAATCGATCGCCTGCAGCTCGCGTGTCAGGCTCTCGCTGGACGAGACGAGATCGAAGGTCACCTGCATGTTCATGAACCACTTCGGATCGACATTCAGATATTTGCCAAGCCGCAACGCCATCGGCGCCGTGATGTTGAGGCCGCCGTGGCAGACCCGATTGAGCTGACTGCGCGCAATGCCGGTCGCCTTGGCGGCGGCATAAACACTGATGCCCATAGGCTCCAGGAATTCTTCCTTGAGCACGATCCCCGGGTGGGGAAGAGGAATTTCTCTCGCCATGTCAGGGTTCCTTTCGCCCGCGCGGCGTTAATCCGCCTCGTTCAGATTCGACCGCAGACCCTGGAGCAGGGTGCGGATCTCCGCCATCTCCTCAAGCGTGCAGCCGATCGCCTGGCCGATCGAGCCCATGATCGTATCGACCTCGCCGCGCATCGCATCGCCCTTCGGCGTCAGCGACACCAGAACCTGGCGTTCGTCGCGTACGTCGCGGGTGCGCTTGATCAGGCCGTTCTGCTCCAGGCGTTTCAGCAGCGGCGAAAGCGTGCCGGAATCGAGGTCGAGCTTTTCGCCGATCGTCTTCACCGGCAGTTCGGCCTTGTCCCACAGCACCAGCATCACGAGATATTGCGGATAGGTCAGGCCCACCTTGTCGAGGATCGGCTTGTAGGCGCGGGTAAAGGCATGCGCCGTCGAATAGACCGCGAAACAGAGCTGCCGTTCCAGCTTCTTTTCCTCTGCCGGTATTTTCATTGTCTCTGCCGTCCGCGCTGTCATGATCCTGTTCCTTCGAGGCGCGATTGTCCTCTTTTCAGATTCCGAATGCAATTTGCAAAATTCACTTGCGTACAATTTAATTGCGCATTATATAAATCGCAACCCCAACGCAAAGGAGACTGACATGCCTATTCTCTACACGACCCAAGCATCCGCCACCGGTGGCCGCGCAGGCCGCGCCGTTTCCGATAACGGCGTTCTCGACGTCACGCTCACCGTTCCGAAGGAACTCGGCGGCGACGGCGCAACCGGCACCAATCCCGAACAGCTCTTCGCAGCCGGCTACTCGGCCTGCTTCCTGGGCGCCCTGAAATTTGTCGCAGGCCAGCAGAAGGTCAAGATTCCTGAAGACACGACTGTATCCGCCAAGGTCGGTATCGGCCCGCGCGAAGACGGCGGCGGCTTCGGCATCGAAGTGGCCCTGACGGTCAACATCCCGGGCCTCGACAAGGCTGAAGCCGAAAAGCTCGCAGCCGCTGCCCATATCGTCTGCCCCTACAGCCACGCGCTGCGCACCTCGACCGAAGTTCCGGTCACGGTTGCCTGATTGAGTTTCTCTTCTACCCGAGGGGAGAAGAGAAGCCTGAGGAACGCCTCCACGTGTTCCCTCATTCCTGTGACAGGCACAGGGATGAGGGCGGAGAGTTGGTTTGCCTCCCTGTGCACAAACCACATCTTTTCATATGAAATAAAGTCGCTATATTCTTTCTAAGGAAAGGATATCCGATGCCCGTACCATCGCCCGCTCAAGCGCGCTCCACCCAGGAAGCCGCCGTCATCACCAAGGCCGCGGTCAACGCCGCAGATCGCCTCGGCATCAGCGCCCGCACGCTGTCCGCCGTTCTCGGTGTCTCGGAAGCCACCGTATCGCGCATGAAACGGCAGGATCACCTGCTGGAGCGCAGCAGCAAATCCTTCGAACTCGCCATTCTTCTCGTCCGCCTGTTCCGCTCGCTCGACGCCATCGCCGGCGGCGATGAGTCGGTTGCCAGGCATTGGTTGCGCAACGCCAACACGGCGCTTGGCGCCACCCCGCTCGAAAAGATCGTCAGCATTTCAGGTTTGACCGATGTCCTTGCCTATCTGGACGCCCGCCGCGCTGTCGTCTGAACTGCGCGCCGTCTCCGGCCGCTTCTGGCGACTGGTGGAGGCGCAGCATCAGATATCGACGCTGAAACTCGTCGATACGCTGGAGGAGCAGGCGCTTCTCGAGAATCTGCTGGAAGAGAGCAAGCCGGCGCTGCCGCCAGAATGCGTGGGGCTGGATTATCTGCTGGCGACACCGTTCCGATACGGCGCCGTCTATCCGCATGGCTCGCGCTTCCGGCGGGCAGGGCGGACGCTGGGTGTGTTTTATGCCTCGGAGAAGGTGGAGACGGCGCTCTCGGAAATGGCCTTCTACCGGCTGCTGTTCTACGCAGATTCGCCCGCCACGCCGCTCCCCGCCAATGCCGCCGAATACACCGCCTTTGCCGCGCCCGTCGCGACATCCGCAGCGCTCGACCTGACGCTCCCGCCGTTCGATCGCGACCGGGCGATATGGACCGATCCTCTGAACTACGAAGCATGCCAAGCGCTTGCCGAGGCCGCCCGCGCGGCGGATACGGAGGCCATCCTCTATGAATCCGTCCGCGATCCGCGCCATGGCCGCAATCTGGCGCTTTTGACCGCCAAGGCCTTCAGCGCCCGCGAACCCGCCGAACGGCAGACATGGCGCATCCGGCTATCGGCATCGGGCATTCAGGCTCTGTGTGAATTTCCAAAACAGCGCATTGGCTTTGCGCGCAGCGATTTCGGTGGCGATCCGCGCATCGCAAGCTGATCAGCAAAGTGCCAGCAGCATACTGCGCAGGCCGTCGCCATTGGCGCCTGGCAGCTTGTCTTCCAGTGCGGCATGGGTGCTCTGCCAGATCGGCACGGCAGCGGCCAGTACGGATTTTCCCTCGGCCGTGAGGCTGAGCAGCCGCGAGCGCTTGTCTTTGGCGCCGGGCGTTACATTTACCCATCCACGGCGCTGCAGTGGTTTCAGCGCGGCCGTCAGCGTCGTCTGGTCCATGGCGAGCAGGTTGGCGACCGGCCCCATCGGCGGCGGCTCCGGCCGGTTGAGCGACATCATCAGCGAGAACTGCCCGTTGGTGAGCCCGACAGGACGAAGCGCCTCGTCGAACAGCCGCGCCAAGGCCCGCGCCGCGCGCTGCACATGCAGGCACAGGCAGGTATCGCGCACCAGGAGCGTCGTGGAATAGGGAATCTCGACAGAATTTGACATGGCCAAATTCTATTGATATCAATGTATTTAGTCAAGCAAAGCAGAACGAAATGCCGGTCCTTGCCGGCCGCGCCGGAGGAGGGCGTGCGATCATGCAGAATGCTGTCGTTTCCCGCGAAGAATGGCTCGAGACCCGCCGCGCGTTTCTGGCCAAGGAAAAGGCCCATACCCGCCAGCGTGATGCGCTGCGCGCCGAGCGCCAGGCGCTCCCCTGGGTGAAGGTCGATAAAAACTACGTCTTCGACACGCCGGATGGCAAAAAGTCGCTTGCCGACCTCTTCGAAGGCCGCAGCCAGCTGATGATCTATCATTTCATGATGGGGCCGGAATGGGAGGCAGGCTGCCCGGGCTGCTCTTTCCTGTCCGATCATATCGACGGCACGCTGCCGCATCTCAACAATCACGACGTCACCTGGGTGGCGGTCTCCCGCGCGCCGGTCGACAAGATCGAAGCCTACAAAAAGCGCATGGGCTGGAAATTCCCCTGGGTCTCTTCCGTCGGGAATGATTTCAACTTCGACTACCACGTCTCCTTCACGCCCGAGCATCTGAAGAAGGACAAGGTCTTCTACAACTTCACCGAGATGAAGCCCGAGGACGCCAATGACGAACTGCCGGGCATGAGCGCCTTCTACAAGAACGAGAAGGGCGAGATCTTCCACACGTACTCGAACTATGCCCGCGGCGGCGAAGAGGTGCTGGGCACGCTGATGATCCTCGACTACGCGCCGAAGGGCCGCAATGAGGACAGCACCATGAGCTTCGTCAAGCGTCACGACGAATACGAGGATGCGAAGACGCAGTCCTGCTGTCACTGAGATCTGCAAACATCAGCCGAGGGAGGAAGGATGATGGAACCTGCAAAAGCGATCGAGGAGCAACGTTTCCTCGAAAAGCTCGTCGGCACCTGGAACGTCACGTCCGACGACATCAAAGAAAACGGGCAATGGACAGAGGTCGTCCGCTCGCTTCACGGCGCCTGGTTCGTGGCCGAAGGAAACGGCCAGATGCCTGACGGCAGTGGCGCCGCAACGACGGTGCTGACCCTCGGCTACTCGCCTTCGAAGGGCAAATATGTCGGCACCTGGATCGGCTCGATGATGGACCATATGTGGGTCTATGAGGGCGAAGTCTCGCCCGATGGCAAGGTGCTCAGCCTCTATACGCGCGGTCCCGATTGCATGGGCGGCGGTGGTGAACAGGATTACCGCGAACGGATCTCCTTCATCGACGCCGACCACCGCACCTTCGCCTCCTCGGCGAAACAGCCCGACGGCAGCTGGAAGCAACTCATGGAAGCGCGCTACGCACGCAAGCCGTGATCGCGGCGTCCCCATCAGGGCGCCAGACGGAAATGACATCCGATACTCTTGAAAGGGAAAGATCATGGCTTCGAATACGCATGGCAAGTTCATCTGGTGCGAGCTGATGACGCCCGATACCGCCGCCGCCGCGAAGTTCTACGGCTCGGTCAACGGCTGGACAACCAAGGAAATGCCCATGGGAGACATGGGTGTCTATACGATCTTCGAGGCCAACGGCCGCGGCGTCGGCGGCATGATGACCTTTCCGGCAGAGCTCGAGGGGCAGGGCATTCCGCCCAACTGGACGGGTTACGTCGCCGTCGATGACGTCGATCAGTCCGCCCGCGACTTTGCCGCCCATGGCGGCAGCGTCCGCCGCCCGCCCGAGGATATCCCGACTGTCGGCCGCTTCGCCGTCGTCGCCGATCCGAGCGGCGCCGTGCTTTGCATCATGACGCCGCTGCCGATGGAAAACGACGATGGCTGGGAGCCGGAAATGGGGACGCCAGGTCATGTCGGCTGGCACGAATTGATGTCCGGCGACTGGCAGCAGGCCTTCGATTTCTATGAAAAGATCTTCGGCTGGACCAAGGACCACGACTTCGACATGGGCGAGATGGGCACCTACCGCATCTTCGCCGAGCACGGAAAACAGACCGGCGGCATGATGACCAAGCCTGCCGACGTGCCGATGACGTACTGGGCCTATTACTTCAACGTGCCGGAGATCGACAGCGCCGTCGAGCGGGTAAACGCAGGCGGCGGCAAGATCGTCTTCGGTCCGATGGAGGTTCCGGGTGGCAGCTGGGTGGTCAATGGCATCGATCCGCAGGGCGCATTTTTCTGCCTCGCCGCGCCCCGGCGCTGAGCTCTGAAAACAGGGTGTCCGGCAGCCCCGGACAGCCCCGAATCGCGCCCTTCAAGGTTAACGGCGGCCCCTGAAAAACCGGGCCGCCGTTAACCGTTTTGGGGTCGAAAACCCCTTGCTACTTCCTTAATTTTATTCAAATTTTAGCGTTCTCACCCCAAAAGGCCGTTCCAAGGTTAACCGTCCCTGAACATTTTTGGGTGGAAGCATAATCGGCTATATCTTGGTGGTTAAGGAAGTATTGCAATTAGACCTCCCGCGTAATTGATTGCACCTCAATTGTTCATTGGGGTAAAGTCATGTCTATCGAAGATCTGCGTAATTCGAACGTCGACGGCGAGCACGCTTCTCACGAGATGATCTCGGACGTTCACGAAATTGCAGGACGCGAAGAGGCCAAGCTTCCTGAGGTCGAGCGTGTCGAGCTTGCCCAGGCGCAGAGCTCGCAGACAACAGATCAGACACCGGCCGGCGAACAGTCGCCGAAGACCGACCGCGTCGAAGCCGCCCCGCCGGCTCCGCAGGCCGCCGCCAACCCGAATGAAGTTGTTCCGGATCAGAACAACGTCGCCCACCTCGCGGCCAACGTCTCGCTCGACGACATCCGCATCGAGGGTGCCAATCTGGTACTGGTCCAGCCCGACGGCACCGAGATCGTCATCATCAACGGCGCAGCCCACGTCCCGACCTTCCTGATCGGCGAAGTCGAACTGCCGCGCGACACCGTCATCGCCGCGCTGAACGACAGCCACATCAACGTTGCCGCCGGCCCGGATGGCGGCGACAGCGCCTCGGCCGCAGCCCCGAGCTCCGGCGCGGAATTCCAGGATACCACGCCGGGTGGTGACGACGCGCCGACGGAACTGGCGGCATTGCTGGCTGATACGCAGCAGCTAGATGGTGGTCCCGCTGGTGGCGAAGAACTTCGTATCAACCATGCGCCGACGATCGAGCTCATGGAGTCGGGTCTCTATATCGACACTGAGAACGATGATGAGTTCAAGCCGATAGAGGGCTTTGTACCTGGCCACGACCTCGACCGGAACGATGCGTTACGCTATGGCGTCGAGGGTGGGCAGCCGCTCGCAGGCGATCCGAAATACGATATCGTCAAGGTCGGCACCTATGGTGAGCTGCGCCTCAACAGCGCCACCGGCGCCTACGTTTTCACGCCCAACGACGCTGCGATCGAAGGCCTGAAGGACCATCAGGCCGAAAGCTTCACCTTCACCATCACCGACAAGGCCGGCGCATCGGGCACACAGGTCTGGACCGTCGAAGTCAACGGCGTTAACGACACGGCGTCCATTTCGGGCAATGCAACGGGTTCGGTTGTCGAAGATGGTAAGCCTGGTTCGCAGGGATCTGAGGGCTCGGAAGGCAACATGGCGCTCCGCGTCGAAGCGAACGATGGCAAGATTTCCGCCGAAGGCCAGCTGACCGTCAGCGACCGTGATACCGGCGACGACCACTTCCAGACCCCGGCTTCCGAGGCGCTCGCCGGCAAGTACGGCAACTTCTCCTTCGATCCCGCCACCGGCAAGTGGAGCTATGTGCTCAACAACGACACGGCTGCCGTTCAGGGGTTGAGAGCTGGCGATGCAGTTCATGAGACGCTGACCGTCACGTCGGCCGACGGCACGGCGACGCAGGTCATCGACGTTACAGTTTTCGGGACCAACGACGCGCCGGTGATTGCCGGCGGTACGAATCCGGCCGCGCTCGCCGAGCTTGCCGACGCGTCGCACCAGGATATCGGCGGCGTAACCGGCACGCTGACCGTCACCGATGCCGATGTCGGCGATAACCTGACGGGCTCTGTCACCGGCGAGGCGACGGCTCAGCTGAATGGCGGCGCGCTGCCGGAAGGCGTCGATGTCAAGGCACTGATCGCTTCCGGTGCAATCAGCTTCAACTCGGTCACGACGGATGGCGGCAGCAAGACGCTGACCTGGACCTATGACCCCAAGGAAGCCAATCTTGACTGGCTGTCCGCAGGTGAGACGCTGACGATCACCTACAATGCGCAGGTCAACGACGGCCACGGCAATGTCGGCACGCAGCCGATCACGGTCACCATCACCGGCACCAACGATGCGCCGGTTGTTGCAGCTGGTGTTTCGGCTTCGATCACCGAACAGGCCGGTCAGACGTTTTCGACGGCTTATGATACCGCCCATCTGACGATCGGCTTTACCGATGCTGACCTTAGCAACACCGGCCACACCGCGCAGGTCACCGGCGTTACGGCGTCCGGCGTCACGAATGGTCTGCTGACCAGCAACTTCGGAAACGCGGTTCTTGAGAACCTGTTGAAGATCGATAGTGTCAGCAAGGCTTCGGGCTCGGATCAGGGCAGCGTTTCCGCAACCTTCCAGGCGCGCGACCTGGCATTCGACTATCTCGGCGTTGGTGAGAAGCTGACGCTGACCTACACGATCCAGGTCAACGACGGCGCTGGCGGCGTTACCAACCAGACGGTCGATGTCGTCATCACCGGCACCAACGACGCTCCGGTTCTCTCGACAGGCCTGTTCGGTCTCGGCAGCTTCGGCTTTGTTGATGAAGCCAATAACACCACCGGCTCGACCAAGCTCGACACAACTAAGGGCACGCTTTATTTTGCTGACGCGGATCTGAGCGATACGCATCATGACGCATCGGTAACAGGTGTTGTGGCGTCCGGTGATACCGCCGGTCTCGACCTGACAAAGCTGACCGGCTTCATGCAGACGTCGGTGCAGAACGGTGCCAACATCGGCACGCTGGATTGGAAATTCGCTGCTGCCGACAAGACTTTCGACTACCTTGGTGCCAGGGATCAGCTGAAGCTGACCTACACCATTCAGATTTCGGATGGCCATGGCGGCACCGACACGCAGACCGTGACGATCATCGTCGATGGTTCCAATGACAAGCCCGTAATTACCGGCTTCTCGAACCCAGTTGCCATTGTCGAAGCGGTCGATGCATCCCACCAGAATATCGGCGGCGTCACCGGCACTCTGACGGTGTCCGATGCCGATATCGGCGACACGCTCACGGGTTCCGTAAAGGGAGCAGCGACCGCTGTCTTCAACGGCGGCACGATCCCGAACAATGTCGATGTCTCGGCTCTGATTGCCAAGAGTGCAATCAGCTTCAACTCGGTCACGACGGATGGCGGCGCCAAGACGCTGACCTGGACCTATGACCCGGCCGCCGCCAATCTTGACTGGCTGCCGGCGGGCAAGACGCTGACGATCACCTACAATGCCCAGGTCAACGACGGCTACGGCAATGTCGGCACGCAGCCGATCACCATCACCATCACCGGCACCAACGACAAGCCGGTCATCGATGGCACGCATGCAACCGGCTCGGTCGTCGAAGACGGCTTCAATGCTAACGGCGGACATGTCGGCCAGAGCACGATCTCCGACACGCTGGTCAAGTCCGACGCGGACGCCGACGACAACGCCACCAACGATCATTGGGCCATTCTGGTCAGCAAGCAGGGCGGCACGTCTGAAGTTCTGAACACCAATGGCAAATACGGTACGTTCTCGGTCGATCAAAACGGCAAGTGGACCTATGCGCTCGACGACGATCGCCAGGCGACTCAAGAGCTCAATCTCAACCAGAAGGTAACCGAAACCTTCACAGTACAGGTTACCGACAGCCACGGCGCGACTGCCACGCAGCAGGTCGTCGTCACGATCACCGGCTCTAACGACAAACCGGTCATTTCGGGTGGCGACACGCGCGCGACTGTGATCGAGGCGGGTATCGGGGCTAACGGTCAATATACGGCAGGAGATGCCAGCGAAAGCGGCACGCTCAAGAAGTACGACGTTGATGACGAGGACGACGCCAGCAACGACACGTGGTCGGTTGCCGTTCCAGGCCATCCCACTCCGGGCGACGTCACGTCGGTTAGCGGCGTCTACGGCTCGTTCTCTGTCAATCAGGACGGCAAGTGGACCTACAACCTGAACAACAGCCTCACAGCGACGCAGGCCTTGGGACGTGGTCAAACAGCGCAGGAAGTCTTTTACGTTCAAGTAAAGGATACCCATGGCGCCACTGCGACCGAAGTCGTCAGAATCACGGTCGTTGGCACCAATGATACACCGGTCGGCGCAGCCGACGCCTATACCGTTTCGGAGGATGGCAAGCTTACGGTTGAGAAGAGCAGCGGCGTTCTGGCAAACGACACGGACGTAGAGAACAACGCTCTGACCGCCGTCCTCGTTTCCGGTCCCGCTCACGGCACTCTGACCTTCAAGCCCGACGGCTCGTTCGTCTATACCCCGACCACCAATTATCATGGCGACGACAGCTTCACCTACAAGCCGAACGACGGCATGACGAACGGCGAACCAGTCGTCGTCAAGATCACAGTCGGCTCTGTCGAAGACCACGTCTTCACCGATGGTAGCGAAACCCGCGACTTGACCAAGTTCTCGGCCGATCAGACCATGACCAGCCCGAACAATCCCTATTTCGAGGATGGCAACTACCTCAACGCCAAGGATGGCGATGACACCGTTTATCTGCCGAACGCCAGCAATGGTCTCGGACAAAAATACGCCGATCTCTATGCCGCAGGCGGCACCTTCAATGGCGGCGCCGGCAACGACAAGATTTACGGTGGCGATCTCGACGATCGCATCGCAGGCGGCGCCGGCAACGATCTGATCGATGGCGGCAGCAACTCGGCCGTCGGCTTCACCCGTCCGGATGCTCCGGTTTCGGGCGGCGCTACGGCGATCCTGGCATCCGCGCATGGCGGCGATACGGCCGATTATTCCGCTGTCGCGACCGGCATTATCGCAAACCTTGGCGACAGCGCGGCCAACTGGCCGGTGACGATCGGCGCACATGCCGCCTCGGGTGACGGCAACGATACGCTGACGAATATCGAAAATGTAACGGGCGGTGCTGGAGACGACGTTATCTTCGGTGACAACAACGCCAACATTCTTATCGGTGGCGCCGGCTCGGACACGCTGATCGGCGGCGGCGGCAACGACCTGCTCTATGGCGGCGACGACAATGTCGCGGACGGCCTCTATGCAGGCGCCGGTGACGATGTTCTGATCCTCGGCAATGGCGGCGGTACGGCCAAGGGCGAGGCCGGCAACGACCTGATCTATGGCGGCACCGGCAACGATTACCTCTACGGTGACGACGACGGCCCGCATGACGCATCGACCGACGGCAACGACATTATTTTTGCCGGTGCCGGTAACGACTACATCCAGGGCAACGGCGGCGACGACAAGCTCTATGGCGAAGACGGTGACGACACGATCGTCGGCGGAGCGGGCGATGACATCATCGACGGCGGCGCTGGAAACGACACCATTCTTTATGCGCTGGGCGACGGTGCCGACGTCATTGATGGTGGCACCGGCAGCGATACACTGAAGTTCACGACGCCGGATGGCGGTCCGACGCTGATCGAATATATCAAGGCGGTTGATAACAAGCTGCTGATCGCTGCAACCGACAGCACCGATGCAAATCTTCCTCAGGAAAAAGTGCTGACCGCAACGAATGTTGAAACCCTCGATATCGATGTGAAGGGCTACAACTGGCTGGTATTCGGCCATGAGGGCTCCGATCTGAAATCCGCAGGTGTCGACACCGTCAAGATTACCGGTGACGATAACGGCAACAGCGTTTTCTTTGCTGAGGTCAGCTCAGCTACCGCGCTGCAGGCTAATCTGAATGGCGGCGACGATCTTTTCGTTTCCGGAGGTCAGGCTGCAACGCAGCAAGTGGACGGCGGCAGCGGCGTCGATACGTTCGATTTCCGCCAGATCAGCGAGCAGCTGAACATTGACCTTGAAAGTGGCGTCGCCACCCGGTCTTCGCTCAACGGCCAGAATCTGATTGCGACTGACAAGATTACCAACTTCGAAAATGTCGATGGCAGCATCGGCAATGACACGATCCGCGGCACCTCGGGCGCCAACGTTATCGACGGTGGCTCTGGCAACGACGTCATTGAAGGCCGCGGCGGTGCCGACCAGCTTTATGGTGGTGACGGCAACGATCGTATCACGGCGGGCAGCGAGCTGATCGCTAACGGCGGCTTCAACGGTCCTGTTCAGGTCATGGTCGGCAGCGATGGACCAGTTGATCTGGGCCTCGGATGGAAAGTGGAAAGCGGTAGCGTCGATCTACTGTTTACCAACGGTGAGATCCTCAACGCAAAGTTCCCGGCGGGTGTAAATGCCGTCGATATGCAGGGTGTTTCGGCCGGCAAAATCGATCAGACATTTGCGACTGTTGCCGGTCAGACCTATACGATCAGCTTCCTGCAGGCGACCAACCCGGATCTTCTCAAGACCAATTCCGGGACGACGTCCGAAGTGACTGTCAACGTCCACAATGCCAATGGCACGCTGGATGCTTCGCAGCCCTTCGTGGACTATGCCAAGGACGGCATCGATTGGACGACCGTTGGCGGGACATTTGTCGAGCGCACGATCACCTTCACGGCGACGAGCAATTCGACGACGATCGAATTCGCCGCTGGCGGCAACACGCCTTATGGTTCGCTGATTGCCGAAGTCTCCGTGACGCAGTCCGGTTCACCGGCAGCAGGCGCGACGCTTGATGGCGGTGCCGGCAATGACATCATCACCGGCGGTTCCGGCGACGATACGATTTTCGGCGGCACAGGCGATGACCTAATCCGCGGTGGTGAGGGCAACGATACGATCGACGGCGGCGACGGCGACGATTTCATCTCTGGCGGCAAGGGCAACGACACGCTGCGCGGCGGTGCCGGCAACGACATCTTCTCGCTCGGTGCAGATATTGCCGATGCCACAGGCTATGGCGATCGCACGATCGACCTTGGAAACGGTCACTCTGAAACCTACTCGATCAGTGGTCTGGCCGGCACAGGCGATGCCGTCGATGGCGGTAGTGGCTACGACACGATCGTGCTCGACGCCGGCGGCGCCAACGGCTTCGTGCTTGATGCTTCCTATAACGGCACGCCGAACTTCGCGCATGTCGAGGCAATCAGCGGTACCGGCGGCAATGACATCATCCTGATGAACGCCAACTATACGAGCGACGTTCAGGGCGGGGGCATCACCATTGACGGCGGTGCCGGCAACGACATCATCCAGGGTGGAGCAGGCAACGATACGCTGATCGGCGGCATCGGCAATGACCTGATCTCCGGCCTCGGCGGCGACGACACGATCTCCGGCGGCGCTGGCGACGACCGTCTCTACGGTGGTGCCGGTAACGATACGATCAGTGGTGGCGACGGTAACGACTTCATCTCCGGCGGAACCGGCAACGACACGCTTTCGGGCGGTGCCGGCAACGACACTTTCTCCTACAGCACTGGCGACGGCACCGATAAGGTCGATGGCGGCGACGGCAACGACACGCTGCATATCGCAGGCAGCGACACAGGTTCGACCTTCAACATCAACGCAGTGTCGATCGGTGGCGTAAACAATCTCGCGGTCAATATCGAAGCGGGCTCGACGGCCAACGCGGCAACGGCCGGCAATTACGAAGTTGCCACGACCAATGTCGAAGAGTGGGTCATCGATGGCGGCAAGGGTAACGACACCTTCGTCGTCAGCGGCGACCTCTCGGGCACCGGGCTGGCGACCTCGACGATCACCATCAATGGTGGTGCGGGCAATGACTTGATCGTGCTTGACCGCGGTGCAAACAACGCAAATCGCGTTGTCGTGGATGGTGGCAACAACAGCGATGTCGGCGACTCTGTAAAGCTGGACTTCAAGTACACTGAAATCACGCATGTCGTTGCCACGGTTCACGGCTTCGAGATCACCCATAACGGCGTCACCGATGTCTTCACCAACATCGAGAACTTCCAGTTCTCCGATGGCGTTACTCAGACTTACGCTGAGCTCGTTGCTCCTCCTGAGGCGCCGGTCCTGACCGTCATTGACGATCAGCTGCCAAAGGTCGGCGACGTGGCGAATGCCGGCGCCACTAACGACCAGACGCCGACGATCCACATCGCTCTCGCAAATACGGGTGCGCTGGCTGGTGACAGCGTTCAGCTTTATGACAAGGGCCTGCCTGTCGGTGCAGCGCATGTGCTGACCGCCGCAGAAATCAGCCAGGGCTATGCGGAAATCACGACCGGCACTCTGCCGGAAGGAAGCCACAGCTTCACGGCTGCGATCAGCGATCTGTTCAACCACACCGGCGCAACATCAGATGCGTTTGCAATCACGGTTGATATCACGCCTCCGGCAGTCTCGATCGTGACGATCGAGGGCGGCAATGACGTGATCAACGCCAGCGAGGCGCTGAATGGCATCGCCATTTCGGGTCAGGCCGAGATCGGCTCGACCCTGAAGGTAAACGGTGCCGACGTCACGGTTGGTGCCGACGGTCACTGGACGACTTCGATCGTACCGACGGTGCAGGGCGCGCTGACGGTCACGGCGATTGCGACGGACGCGGCTGGCAACAGCTCGACGGCTACTCACAACCTGACGATCGACACCATCGCTCCGGCGGTCTCCATCGTGACGATCGAGGGCGGCAATGATGTGATCAACGCTAGCGAGGCTGCCAACGGCATCCAGGTTTCCGGCAATGCTGAAGCTGGCTCTACGCTGACAGTGAATGGGGCGGCCGTGGTCGTCGATTCGAACGGTCACTGGACAACATCCATTACCCCCACCGGCCAGGGTCCGCTGACGGTCACGGCCATCGCAACAGATGCCGCTGGAAACAGCTCGACGGCAACGCATCAGTTGTCGGTTGATACGGTGGCGCCGACCGCAACGATCGTGTTTGCCGACAATAACCTTACGATCGGCGAAACATCGAAGGTCACGATCACCTTTAGTGAGGCTGTTACCGGTTTCACCAATGATGATCTGACTGTCGAAAACGGTTTGCTGAGCAACGTTACGTCCAACGATAACGGCAAGACCTGGACTGCGACCTTCACGCCAACGGTCAATATGTCGGATGCAGTGAATGTCATCACTCTTGCCGCGGGCGGGGTGACTGATGCAGCTGGCAACACCAACGCACAGACGCAGTCCGACAACTATGTCGTAAACACCGTTCCGCCCAACACTGCTCCGGTTGGCGGCGACGACCACGTCATCACGAACATGTCGTCCGTGGCGATCCCAGATTGGGCGCTTCTGCTCAACGATAAGGACGCAGATGGCGACAGTCTGACCATCACCTCTGCTGGAAACCCGTATGAGGGGTCGGTCACGCATTCACCCGAAAATGCCACGACTACGTTTGTCGATGGTGGACGATATTACGGAGGAAGCTTCGAGTATGTCGTCACCGACGGGACGACGCCTGGAAGCGCCACCGTAAGCGTTGAGACAAATCTGTCCAATTGGCTGGTGGGCACGAACAGTGGCGACATCATCATCGGTGGCAGCGACTATACCACGATCTATGCAGGCGGCGGCAACGACGTCTTGATCGGCGGCGGCGGTAACGATTATCTGAGGGGAGGCACGGGGGATGACGTCTACGCCTTTGGCCTCAATGACGGCAATGACCTGATCGTCGAAGAGGGCGGCACCGACAGGATTCTGATCGCCGCCAACGGTCAGGCACTGGCCTCGCTGGTCGCATATGACAGCAGCACCGCTCAGGGGAAGGGCGATCTCGTGATCGCCCTGGGCAACAACAGCATCACTGTACAGGACCATTTTGAAGGGGGCGACGACAAGGTTGAATCGATTTCCTTCGATGGCGCGACCGTCAACGGCTACAATCTCGGAACCGGAAGCTATGCGATCAGCAGCCAGGATCCCAGCAGCGCAGGCGGCTACCGGACGATTGACCTCTCGTCATCCACCGTCAACAACCTGATCGCAGGAGAATCCGGTGCTGCCGACGCCATCACGGGCGGCAAGGGCAGCGATCTGATCTTCGGGGCGGGAGGGGACGACAGGCTGGATGGCGGCAAGGGCGACGACTACCTCGTCGGCGATGCGGGCAACGACATCGTCAACGGCGGCGACGGCAACGACACGATCGTCTACACGATCGGCGACGGTGTCGACACGATCGACGGTGGTGCGGGCAATGACAGGCTCGTCATACTCGGCACCGGCGCCAGCGAAAATCTGAGTGTCGTCGTTACCAACAACACGATTACGACCCTTGCGGGCGGTTCGGTTGCCGGCATCGAGACCGTGACGCTTGCCCTCGACGGCGGTATCGACACGCTGAGCTATGGAACGACGAGCCAGGGTGTGGTGGTCGATCTCTCGGCCGGTACGGCGACAGGCTTTGCGTCGATCACCGGTGTGGACAATATTGTCGGCGGTGCTGGCAACGATGTTCTGACCGGCGATGCCAACGCAAACAGCATTAGCGGCGGTGGCGGCGACGACATCATCGTCGGCGCGCAGAACGATACCCTGCTCGACGGTGGTATCGGCAACGACACGCTGCAAGTCGGCTCGAACTTCACCGCTTCGTCCGACGGACAGATCGCTAACATCGAGACTGTGACGATGACGTCGGCTTCGACGCTGAACCTGTCCAACCAGAGCGAAGGCTTCACGATCAACGGTTCGAGCGGAAACGACACGATTGCTGGCGGCTCCGGCAAGGACACGATCCTCGGTGGTGACGGCAATGACACGGTCACCGGCGGCAAGGGTGCAGACATCCTGACCGGCGGAGCTGGGAGCGACATCTTTAAGTTTGCTGCCGGTGACTCGACGATCAGTCTCGGTGGCTCGAAGATGGCTGGAACGATTTCAGGCTACGATGTTGTTACCGATTTCAAACCAGGATCAACGCAGGGCCTCTCAGACAGGATCGCCTATACGAACGCATCTGTTTCGACTTCTGTCGGTGGCAATGACTCAGACTTGCAGCTACATACGGGCTATAAGGTTTCAAGCGGTTCCGTATCTGGCGGCGTCGCCACGTTCGTGGATGCTCACGGCAGCACCGTGTCGCTGACATCGATTACTGATGTCGCCGCCGTTGTAGATTTCCTACAAGGTAACAATATCGGCGGGACGGGTTCGACCGTTGCATTCAATGCGACGATCGACGGGATTGCTCATACATTCCTGTTCACGCAGGGCTCAACCACGGGGTCCAGCGACAGCAACGACGTGCTGGTCGATCTCAAGTATGTCACGGCAACGGGTATCACTGCCAGCAACGGCCAATTGACGGTTGCGGGTTCCTCGGCCA
Organism: Hyphomicrobiales bacterium; assembly: GCA_900465675.1. Taxonomy (GTDB): domain Bacteria; phylum Pseudomonadota; class Alphaproteobacteria; order Rhizobiales; family Rhizobiaceae; genus Rhizobium. The sequence goes on from UBJR01000008.1 coordinate 173,768, forward strand.
TCGACCCCATCATCCTCGACCTCGATCACAACGGCGTCGCGCTGACCTCGCTCGATCACGGCGTGCAGTTCGACATCAATGCCGATGGTCACAAGGATCAGATTGCCTGGACGGCCGGTAGCGATGGCATTCTGGCGCTGGATGTGGATGGCAATGGCAAGATCGACAATGGTAGCGAGATCTTCTCGCCGCACTTTGCCGGCGGCAATTATGCCACGGGTCTCGCGGCTCTCGCGACGCTCGATACCAACCACGATGGCAAGATCGATGCGGCCGATGAGGCTTTCTCGAAGCTCACCATCTGGCAGGATCTGAACCATAATGGCCTGACCGATGCCGGCGAGCTTTCGAGCCTTGCCGATCAGCATATCACCAGCATCTCGCTCGATGCTGCTGCGTCCAACACGTCGATCAACGGTCAGACGATCCTCTCGGAAGGCAGCTACTCGACGGCGGATGGCGGTCATGGCAGCTTCGTCGAAGTCGCCTTCGACACCACGCTCGGCGGCAGCGAAGACGGCGCGCATGCCTACTCGCTGATCGGCAGCAGCGGCGACGACGTTCTCTCGGGTGCCGGCGGCATGTACACGCTAACCGGTGGGGCAGGGGCCGACACCTTCGTCCTCGACGCCGACGCTCTGAAGGATGTCAAGCTTGCCGACGTGATCACCGATTACAAGGCAGGCGAAGGCGATACGCTCGATGTCTCCAAGCTGCTCGACAGCCTGCTCGGTCACCAAGCGACGGAAGCCGAAGCCCTTGCCAGCGTCAAGACGACGGTCAGCGGCTCGGATACGGTCGTCAGCGTCAACGCAAATGGTGGCTGGCACGATGTGGCGGTTCTTCAGAACACCACTGAAGCCGTCAAAATCCTGTTCGACGACAAGCACGATACGACGACCGCCCCGCACGTCGGCTAAGCCGTCGTCACCTCAAACAATCGAAAAGGCGCGAGAGCGCCTTTTCTGCTTTCAGGCAGCCGGCAATCTCCCGATCGCGATCGGCTCGTCCTCGCCGCCGGCCTCCATGGCGAGCTCGCCCGCCATCTGCCGGATACGGTTGAATTCTGCCGGGCCGTCGAAGATTGCGCCGCCGAGTTTCAGGTCGATCGAGAGCGGGTTCTCGTCGGCGGCGAAGGCGGCCGCCGCCACCCGTTCGCGGATGCGGTTGGCGATATCGAGGGCGCTTTCGGGCGCGGCACCCGGCAGGAAGATGCCGAGCTCGTTGGTCGCAAGCCTTGCCACCAGGTCGCCGCTGCGCACCGAGGACTGGATGATCGCCGCCAGCGACTGCATCACCGTATCGGCCCATTGCGGCCCGTAGCGGCGGCTGATGGCATCCAGCGGATCGACGACGGCGGCGATCATGATGCCGCCTGTGTCGGTCGAGATTCGCTTGCGCCGGTCGATGTAATGCTCGACGGATGCGGCAAAAGCAGTGCCATTCAGAGCCCCCGTCGTGGCGTCGTGGCGGGCGGTGTAATTAATCCGTTCGTGTAGCTTCCGGATTTCACCATTTTTGATCCCGATTGCGGCAAGCAGCGGAAATGCAACAAACAAAGAAATTGAGCATGTACTGATTAAACCTACCAAAAATGGTTGGTCCGGCAGAAGAAGGTTTAAGATAAGTAAAGCACCAACGGACCCGGCGAGGCATCCCAATGCACCTGTTGTGGCCGTCCATAGAGCTCTTACTGTTGCTTGGGAGTAACTCTTTCGGAAATTCATGGTGCGCAATGTCCGTTGAAAAACGTACAATGAGCTAATCAGCTGCGGGAGAATCCGGGATTAAAAAATCCTGTAAAATTGTTCCTTTAGTAGCTGATCCCTGTGAATTAACTGTCTTCGGAAGATTGTCCTGCACTGCAGTTGGAGTGTGGAAATGTTGGTGATACTTGTTTGCTGAAGAACATCTTCGGTATATGGGTTTCGCCCGGAGAATCTCAGATGTTGAGGGGCATCAGTCTTGTTTAAAGGCAAAAGAATTTTTGCGGCTCTGTCCGCCACCGTTGCTTTCAGCTTCGCGTTTTCGATGAATGCCGATGCAATGACCTTGCAGCAGGCCGTCGAGAAGACGATGAAGACGAACCCGCAAATCTTGCAGGCTGCAAAAGATCGCGAAGCCGTGGAGTTTGAGCTCCGCCAGGCGCGGGGTCTTTACTTGCCGTCGGTCGATCTGGAGGCCGGTGCCGGCCGCCGCAGACTGTCCAATTCCAGCACAGGGACGCTGACCTCCGACCACGATTACTTGTCGCCGGGCGAAGTTGGTTTGACGGTTACTCAGACATTGTTCGACGGCGGTGCCCGCCGTTCGCAGGTCGAGCAGCAGGCTGCTCGCGTCGATGGCGCTTCCTTCCGCGTTCTCGAGCGTTCCGAAGCGCTGGCCCTCGAAGTCACTCAGGATTATCTCGAATACATCCTGCAGGGTCAGATCGTGAAGGCCGCGCAGGACAACGTCGGCTTCCACAGCCAGATCCTCGGCAATATCGAGCAGAGCATCAAGGGCGGCACGCTGACCGATGCCGACCGTCTTCAGGGCGTCGAGCGTCAGCAGGCTGCTGCAGCCCGTCTGCAGGAAGCCAAGGAAGAGCTGGAAGCCACCCGCATCCGCTTCCTCCAGGCCGTCGGCGAGCCGATCACCAATGCCTCAACCCCGCCGTCGGTTGCCAAGTTCCTGCCGAAGACGTTGAATGACGCCGTCTTCATCGCCGCCAAGAACAGCCCGCGCATCTACTCGGCCAATGCCGATATCGATGCGGCTGACGCCAGCGTGCGTGGCGCCCGCGCCAACTACCTGCCGAAGGTCGATCTCGAAGGCACCGCCCGCGTCGGCGATGACATCGACGGCGACGACGGCAACACCAACGACTATCAGGTCCGCGTCGTTGCCCGCTGGAACCTTTATCGCGGCGGCATCGATACCGCCCGCGAGCAGGAGCAGATCCGCCGCGCCGGTGAACAGCGTTATGCGCTGGCCCAGGTGCAGCGCGAAGTCGAGCAGTCCGTCCGTTCCGCCTGGAACGAGCGCGTCAGCCGCGGCACGCTTGCCGGCATCCTCGGCAAGCAGGCGCAGACCAACGCCCAGCTCGTATCATCCTACCGTCAGCAGTTCGGTGTCGGCCAGCGTTCGCTGCTCGACGTGCTTGACGCGCAGAACACCAATTTCAACACCAGAGTTCTGGCAGACACGGCGCGCGTTGCCTCGCTGTTTGCCGAGTACAAGATCCTGGCTGCCTCCGGCAATCTGCTTCAGACGATGAAGCTGCGGCCGGTCGAGCAGTCCAAGGCTTATGCGCGGGAAGAGTTTGTTGTCCCCGCGGGCGTCGCAAATCCGGGTTATGTCGAGCTGCAGTCTACGCAGAAGGCCGGCATGCCTCTGGATCTTCTGGCGCCAATTCGACAGCAGTAGTCGAAACGGCCATGGAACAATGCTGAACGTAGCGCTCGAGACTTCCAGCGGCACCCCGCTGCAGACATTCAAAGCCGCTTTTAAATCCGTGGCTGCGTTCTATGGCCGTCCCAGTTCCGATACGGTGCTCTTCTCCGGACTTCCGGATGAAGTCACCGAGTCGCTGGAGCTGGACGACATCGAGCAGATCGCCGAACGGATCGGGCTGCAGGTCATCAGGCATGAAGAGCGCGATTGCCGCTCGGGCAATTTCGATTGTCCTGCGATCGTCGCCTTTGCCGATGGCGGCGTGCTGCCGCTGCTCGAAGTCGCCGAAGACGGCTCCTATATCACCGACGTCGTGCCCATCGCCGGCCAGCCGATCCGGCTGACGCGCCAGGAGCTTGCGAGCCTCCAGCCGCAAGCCGCCTTTGCCTTCACGCTCTATTATCAGAACGCCTCGGAAGAGGCGCTCGTCGGCAATGCCGTCGAGATCGAGAAGCGCCATTGGCTGTCGAGCACGCTGGCGCCGTACTGGCGCACCTATGTCCGCGTCATGGTCGCAGCGCTGTTCATCAATCTCATTGCGCTCGGCTCGCCGCTGTTCACGATGAACGTTTATGACCGGGTCCTGCCGAACAAGGCGATCCCGACGCTCTGGGTTCTCTCGGCCGGCATTTCGCTCGCCTATCTCTTCGATTTCCTGTTGAAGACAGCGCGTTCGTCACTGATCGATTATGCCGGCCGTAAGGCCGACCTGCGTCTGTCGCAGATGATCTTCGATAAGGTGCTGAACTCGACGCTCGCCTCGCGGCCGATGTCGACTGGCGAATATGCCAACCGTGTCACGCAATATGAGTTCGTCCGCGAATTCTTCACCTCGAACACCATCGGCGTCCTGATCGACAGCCTGTTCGTGTTCATCTTCCTGTTCGTCATCTACCTCATTTCCGGCTGGCTCGTCGTCATTCCGGCTGTTGCCTTCGTCGCCTCCGTTGTCATCGGCCTCTGGGCGCAGGCGGCGATCGGCAAGCGCATGGCAACCGCCGCCAACGAGGCATCGCGCCGCCAGTCGCTGCTGGTCGAAACCATCTCGACCATCGAGACGCTGAAGAGCCTGCGTGCCGAAGCCACCATGCTGCGCCGCTGGCAGGAGCTGACGAAATATTCGAGCCGCACCAGCGAAGAGATCAAGCACGTCTCGACCAATGCCATCAACCTGACGATGCTGATCCAGCAGATGGTCAGCGTCCTGATCGTCATTGCCGGCACCTATGAATTCTCCGAGGGCCGCATCGCCATGGGCGCCATTGTCGCCACCGTGATGCTGGCGAGCCGCGCCGGTGCCCCGCTCGGGCAGATCGCCATGACGCTGGCCCGCTTCCGCCAGGCCACCATGTCGCTGCGCATCCTCGACAAGATCATGGAACAGCCGGACGACCGGCCCTCGACCGTTGGTTTCGTCAACCGGCAGATCACTCAGGGCAGCTTCAGCTTCCAGAATGTCGCATTCCAGTATCCGGGCTCGGATCACCCTGTTATCAACGGCCTGTCCTTCAATGTCCGCCCGGGCGAGAAGATCGGCATCATCGGCCGCATCGGCTCCGGCAAGACGACGCTCGGGCGCCTGCTCGATGGTCTGTTTGCGCCTGCATCCGGCCGCGTGCTGATCGACGGCGTCGATGTCCGCCAGTATCACATGGCGGAAGTCCGCTCGGCAGTTGCGGTTGCCGGCCAGTCGTCGGATCTGTTCTCCGGCACGGTCAAGGAAAACCTGTTGATCGGCCGGGCCGACGCGACGGATGAAGAGCTGCTCGAAGTCGCCCGCATCACCGGCGTCGATGAATTCGTCGGCAATCATCCGCGCGGTTTCGACATGCCGGTCGGAGAGCGCGGCACCAATCTGTCCAGCGGCCAGAAGCAGGCGCTGACCATTGCCCGCCTGCTGCTTACCAAGCCGAAGATCGTCTTCCTCGACGAGCCGTCGGGCGCCATGGACCTTGCCACCGAACGTCACCTGATTTCGCGGCTGTCGAGCGCTTTCGGTGCCGAAACCACGCTGCTGATCGCCACGCATCGCCATAGCATGCTGGAGCTGGTCGACCGCCTGATCGTCATCGACAAGGGCAAGATCATCGCCGATGGCCCGAAGCAGGCCGTCATCCAGGCCATGCAGCAGCGCCGGCCGGGAGCATGAACATGAGCCGCACGCACATCGACAATCCGCCGCTCTTCGCCCGCGCCATCCTGGCCCTCTGCGCCCTTTTGATCGCCAGCTTCCTGGCATGGGCAGCCTTTGCCAGCATCGATGAGATCGCCCGCGGCGAGGGCAAGGTCATTCCGGTCTCGAAGACCCAAATCATCCAGTCGTCGGAACCCGGCGTCGTCCAGCAGATCGCCGTCACCCTGGGCCAGATCGTTCGCAAGGGCGACCTTCTGGTGCAGCTCGACAATACGACGACCACTTCGACGCTCGGCGAATCCGTTGCCAAGGCGCGTGCGCTTGGCGCCAAGGTCGCCCGCCTGAAGCTTGAGGAAGCCGGTCTTTACGACACCAAGTTCATCTGCCCGGACGAAATCCTGACCGTTGCCAAGCCCGTCTGCGACAACGAGGAAAGCCTGTTCGCCGCCGATCGCGCCAGCTACGAAAACAAGCTCGGCGTTCTCCAGGAGCGGGTCAAGCAGCGCGAGAACGAGCTGAACGAGGCGCATGCCAATATCGCCCGTCTGACCGACAATATCGACGGCGCCCAGCGCCAGTACAACCTGATCAAGCCGCTGAGCGACAAGAAGCTCGTCGCTCAGACCGAGATGCTGAAGGTCGAACGCGACCTGACGGATCAGCAGGGCCAGCTCAAGGTTTATCAGGAAAGCATCGATCGCCTCGAAGCCGCCGTTCAGGAAGCCAAGCTGCAGGTCGGTGATCTGGCGCTGGAGCTGCGCCAGCAGGCGCTGACCGAAAAGGCGACGACGCTCGCCGAACTCTCGGTCGTCGATGAAACCATCCGCGGCGCGTCCGATCGCGTCAAGCGCACCGATATCCGCTCGCCCGTCGATGGCATCGTCAACACGCTCGAGGTCAATACGATCGGCGCCTATGTCGATCCGGGCCGGGTCATTGCCGGCGTTGTTCCGACTGCCGATACGCTTTTGATCGAAGCCAAGATCTCGCCGCGGGACGTCGCATTCGTGCGCCGCGGCCAGCCTGCCGTCGTAAAGGTCACCGCCTACGATTTCTCGATCTTCGGCGGCCTCGAAGGCGTTGTCGAGAACATCTCGGCAGACAGCCTCGTCGAGAAGGAAAAGGGCGACACCTACTACCTGGTGCAGGTCAAGACCGACAAGTCTGAGCTGGAGCGCAACGGCAAGTCCTATCCGATCATGCCCGGCATGGTCGCCTCGGTCGAAATCATGACCGGCAACAAGACCGTGCTTAGCTATCTCCTGAAGCCGATCAACAAGGCGCGCTCGGAAGCGCTGACGGAGCGCTGAGAATGCTGATCAGCAAGGCTGCCGCAACCGATCTGACGAGCGCCGAGCCGCTCGACGATGCGCTGCCTGTCATCGGCGCCGATGAGATCGAGCCGAAGTTCCGCGCCGTTGCCGGCCGGGGCGGAGAGCGCCGCGGGATCCGTCTGGAACGCATCTATTGGGATGGTCTCGGTCGCATGTCGTCGGCGGGCAAGATGACGACGGCCGATCTCGTGCATCATACGGCCGCCCAGATGCCGGAGACCGGCAATCTCGCCTCGCTGCTCCGCGTCCTCAGCTTCAAATGGGCGCTGAAGCGGCTTGATACGGTCGAGGATGTGTCCTCGATGGCCAATTTGAATGCGCTGATCCAGGCCTCGCCGTCGCCGACGATCCTTCTCACGCTGGAGAAGAAGATCCAGCTGTTCAACGACGCCTTCCTGTCGATGCTGCGCCACCGCCTGCCGATGGGCGATGCGGCGCAATTGACGAAGAGCCTGCGCTTTTCGATCGATACGCAGATCGAGGAAGCCATGGCGACGCTCGCCATGAACAAGGGCAAGACCCTGAATACCGGCTTCACCATCGCTGCGGGTTCGCAGACGATGAAGGGCCAGATCAATCTGGCTCTTGCGCCGACCCATGAAAAGCCGATGCTGGTCGGCTATATCTCCCGCTACTGAGAAATTTCAGCCGCCCGTCTTCGGCGCGATCGTCAGCGCCGAGCCATAGGCGCCGCGCATATCCGTTGCTTCGGCCGGATTGCGGTCGTCGGCCTTGTGCAGCAGCGTCGCGCTGTAACCCTCCGCATGCGTGCCCTCGATCAACGTCACGTCGGCATTCCCCGGATTGTCGGAGCGTTCGAACCACTCGACGCTGTGATGCAGGAAGTTCATCTCGAAGGCGCGGTTGGTGACGCCGTGGCCTACAATGATGGCCGTGTCGTTGCCGCCGCCAATATCGTGCATCACGGTCAGCAGGAAAAGCCGCACCCGCTGCGCCACATCGGCCCGGCTTTCTCCATCGGGAGGCCGCGCATAGAACTTGCCGCTGTTGTTGCGCAGCCGCGCCCATTTCTCGAATTCTTCGGGAAATTTCCGCCGCTGCTCGGCGCGGTCGTAGATCTCGGTAAACAGCCCAAAATCCTGCTCGCGCAGCAGATAATCCTCATGCACGTCGCCGACAGCGCCCTCTGGAAGAGCCTCGATGACCGCATCCATCGTCTGGCGCGTGCGCAGATAGGGGGAATACCAGATGCTGGCCCGTGGGGCGGCATCCGGCAGCGCCGCCAGATAGGCCGCAATGCCGCGCCCGGCCGCCAGCGCCTGCCGGTAGCCCCATTCCGTCAGCGGAACATTGTGATCGCCGAACTGCCGGTAGGCGCCTTCGCTGATATTGCCAAGGGATTCGCCGTGTCGAACGAGAAAGATGCGCATGTCGGCCTGCATGTAATGAGTGTCGGCGCATCATGACGGGGGTGGGGGCGGGGTGCAATCAGGAAACTTTGCGTTTGCGGCCCCCTCATCCGCCCTTCGGGCACCTTCTCCCCGAGGGGAGAAGGGATATCCTGAGCTCTACGCCAACTTCCCCTCTCCCCTGGGGGGGAGGGTAGGGTGAGGGGGCTCCGGGCGCGCTGCATTCAAGAAGATCGCCCGCATCAAAAAAAGCCGGCCCACGCGGCCGGCTCTTGTACTCCGCTCGAAATCGCCAGGCTCAGTAGGGGACACCTTCGCCTGGAGCGACCTTTTCGAGCGGCATAGCGGATGCCACCTGCTTGTTGCCGGCCTTGACGCCGTGGAGATAGCCCTTGCCAGCGTTGATCGAGTACAGCGGCTGGTAGTCGGGCAGACGGTTGTCGGTCAGAACCTGGTCTCGCATGTTGTCGAGGATAAAGAAGTTGCCGTTGACCGCGACCGACAGAACGGCGTGGTAGAAATGGCGCTTCTGGTCGAAGAGAACGACGATCGACATGTCCTTCATGTCGACGCCCTCAGCCTTCAGCGCCGCCATTTTCAGGATCGCGAAATCTTCGCAGTCGCCCTGCTGGCGTGACAGCGTCTCGGATGGCGTCGCCCAGTAATCGGCCACCTGATAGGTCTCGATGTCCTTGCGGTAGCGGATGGCGTGGTTGACGGCGGCGTTGACGGTGTTCAGCTTGTCGCGGATCGACGCCTGCGCGGTCTGGCCAAGCGCCGTCTTGATCACCTGCGCTGCATTGGTGCAGCCCTTGGTGCCGCAGGTGATGGCCGCGCCGCTCTGCATTTCGGCAAGCGACGGCGCAAAGCGCTTCAGTGCCGCCAGCCGCTTGAAGGGAATGGTGACCGAGCCGAAGACCGCTTCGTTGGAGGCGGTAAGCTTTGCCGGCTTGTCGGGTCTGATCGATGCCGTGATCTCCGGAGAGGCAACCTGTTGCGGCCGTGCAATGGCGGCAAGATCAATGCGTTGAACGGTGCCCGCAACGCCTACAAACGCCGTCTTCGCCAGACTATAAAGGCCGGATATACTTGCGGTCTCCGCAAGAGAAAGTGCAGTATTGGCAGAGATCACGCTCGCGTGAGACGTCAGGGAAATCTGCGCTGTGGGTATTTCAGTGGCGTTCGACGGTGCGGTGCCAAGAAACGATGCGAAAGATGCGAAAGTAAAAGCTGCAAGTATTTTTGATTTTGTGTTGCGCTTCATCGGATTTTCTCTCTCTGTTTGAGAGGAATGTACCGATGAGCTATAAATATGCCGTGTGTAAGCTTGGAAAACGCAAGTATAAATATTCCGGTCAAAGACGCATAAAACTTTAGCGTTCACGTCAACCAAGTTTGGGGGAATGGTTTGATTTTCGCGCCCGCACGGTGCAGAAATGAGCGCATTCTAAAAAGGCCGCAAACGGCCGCGACATCGCATCCTCGGGGGAAACAGTGACGCCGCATTTGAATTCGAAGATCGCGCGCCTGCATGGTTTACGCAACGGGGTCTTGAAGACGCCTGCTGCCATCAGCCGCGTCGTTCCCGCCCTTGTGCTGATCGCCGGCGGCTTGCTGGCCGGTTGCCAGGCGGATGGCGACAGTCTGTCGAACAGCGTCAAGAACACCGATATCAAGGCGCCCTCCAGCACCGTCGAGGAAAGCTTCGGCGAAACCGGCACGGAGATCACCCTGCTGCTGCCGAAGGGCTCCACTGGCCTTTACGAGGGCGAGGCGCGCGATATCCGCGATGGCGCAGCGCTCGGCGTCGGCGAAGTCGGCAACGGGCAGGTCTTCGTCAAGGTTGTCGACGTCTCCGGCGGCCCGGCATCGGTTGCCGCTGCCGTTTCGGCCGCCAAGGCGCGCAATTCCGCCCTCCTCGTCAGCTTCGCGCCGCAGGCGACCACCGCTGCCGTCGCAGCTATCCCTTCGGCCGAGCGCCTGCCGCTGATCAATCTCGGTGCGCCGGTCCCGGCAACGTCGGGCAATGTCTACAACTTCACCTCCGACGAGGTGGACAGTGCCGTCGAAGGCGCCCGCACATCCGTCTCCGGCGGCCACAAGAAGGTCTTCGTTTTCGCCACCACGGAGCTGACGGCGATCGGCGAAGCCCGCATCGCCGATGGCGTGCGCGCTTCAGGCGGTACCTATCTTGGTTCGGCCCGCTATGCGCTTTCGGATGCCTCGGCCGCCGATGCTGTGACCAGGAGCAAGGCGCAGATGCAGGGCGCCGACACCATCGTCGTGCTGGGCAAATCCACTATCGTCACCACGGTTGCCGGTGCGATCAAGGCTGCGGGCTTCACCAACATCACACTTGTCGGCACCAGCGGCTGGCCGCAGCAGGCCTATACCAGCCCGGCTGTATCAGGTGCGCTGATCGCGATGGTTGATCCGGAAGGTGCCTCGATGATATCGGAGCGCTACCAGCGCCATTATCGGCGTCCACTGACGGCCAATGCGGCCTATGGCTATGATGCGGTGGCAATCGCCTCGGGCATCATCCGCACCAAGGATCCGAAGGCTCTGACGGCCGAAAACCTGACCAGCAAGACGGGCTTCCGCGGCATCACCGGGCTCTTCCGCCTGAATGTCTCAGGCGGCGTCGAACGCAAGCTCAGCCTCTTCACCATCACCGGCGGCAAGCCGAACCTGTTCGTGGCGGCGCCGAAGGCCTTTTGAGGCCATCGGGTCGCTGGCTCGATAAATCAATGCCTGGCGAGTGCCAGGCCGGACGTGTCAAAGGCCGCCGCCGCGGCCATCAGGATGCGCTGCTGGGCGGCGAGCAGGAACATGTAGCCTGCGAGCTCGACGGTTTCCTCAAACACTTCGGGCACGCCGACAAAGGCGTCGAGCGACATTCCCATATGGCGCTCGGCCGCCGTCATCAGGATCAGCGACAGGCCGGCCATCACCAGTTCGAGCGCCGGAAACTGCCGCGCCTTCATCACCGGATCCAGCAATCGCCAGAGCTTGAAACGTGCCGTCACCGTCAGCGTCACCAGCACCAGCAGGATGACGAGCGGCTTTACGGCCGGGTTGAACCAGAGCAGCTTGCCGGAAAATTCCGGCCCGTCCTCTGACATGCCGGATGGCGGATAGAACACCGCACCCCAGCTGATTTCACGTCCCAGGCAGATGATCCAGACCGGTACGAGCGCCAGCCAGAGCCATTTCCATGGCGCCTGGCTGCGGCTCGCCAGTACGATCGCCTGAACGGTGCCGATGGCGAGAACGAGATTGTCGAGGAGCTCGAGCGGTGCGTTTTCCCAACTCCACCAGGCCGGCAGAACGAAAGACAGCGGATATGCCAGGAGGAAAAAGGCGAAGGCCACGAGCCGGAAGGGCAGGGCGGTAGTCATTTCATCTGTACCTCTTCAAGGGAGAGGGTTTTATGAAATAAATATGACTATCGCAATCAAATATGCCCCCCATCAACAGTTAAGGATGAGGGCAGATCGTGTGGGAGAGCCTCGTCTTCCCTAGAGCGGCAGCGGCGCCTCGGGGTTTACCAGACCCGCCTTGCGCAGATCACGCCAGAACTCCGCCGGGATCGTCTCGTTCAATGCCGCCCCGTCCTCGGCGATGCGTTCGGGCTTGCTGGCGCCGGGGATCACGGCGGCGACGGCCGGATGTGCCAGCGAGAACTGCAGGCCCGCAGCCTTTATGCTGATGCCGTGGCGGTCAGCCAGCGCCTTGATCCGCGCCACCTTGTCGAGGATTACGGGCGTTGCCGGCGCATATTCGAAATTCGGCCCGCCGACCAGTGCGCCCGAGCTGTAGGGGCCACCGGCGACGATGCCGAGACCGCGCTCGGCGACCAGAGGCATCACCCGCTGCAGCGCCCGGTCATGGTCGAGCAGCGTGTAGCGCCCGGCCAGCAGAAAGCCATCGGGCCGCGGTGTATCCAGACCCAGCAGCAATTCGATCGGCTCGACACGGTTGACGCCGAGGCCCCAGGCCTTGATCACGCCCTCGTCGCGCAGCCGGTCAAGCGCCCTGAAGGCGCCCTTGCGGGCGGTCTCGAAGACGTCGAGCCACTCGTCGCCATAAAAATCCTGAGCGACGTCATGCACGAAGGCGATATCGATGCGGTCTGTCTTCAGCCGCTTCAGGCTGTCCTCGATCGAGCGCAACGTTGCATCTTCCGAGTAGTCGTTGACGATCTTGTTCGGCCGCCCGTATTTGAACACGTCTCCCTTCTCGCCGAGATCGCGGGCGCTGACATCCTCGATCTCGTCGAGGATCACCCGGCCGACCTTGGTGCTGATCACATATTGATCGCGCGGTTTGGCCGCCAGCGCCTCGCCCATGCGGATCTCCGCAAGACCAGCGCCGTAAAAGGGCGCATTGTCGAAATAGCGGATACCGTCATTCCAGGCGGCTTCGACGGTCGAAAGCGCTTCGGCTTCCGGAATATCGCGAAACATGTTGCCGAGCGGGGCGGCGCCGAAGCCGAGCTTGCTCCGCAGGATGTTCTTGAGTGCCATTGATCTGTCCTCTCCAGTGTTTGGTGTCAGCCGATATCGGCCGCGTCGAGAACGAGCGCGGTGCGTTCGGCGAGATCGTTGATCTTCGCGAGATAGGCCTTGAAATGCGGGGTCTGGCGGTGGGCGGCCACCGCTTCATTGTCCTGATAGAGTTCATCGAGCACAAAACGCGTGGCATCTGCCTGATCGCGCCAGATATCCCAGCGCAGGTTGCCCGGCTCCGCCCGGCAGGCGGGTGCCATGCCGGACAGAAGCGCTTCGAGTTCGCCTGCCTTGCCAGGCCGGGCGGCGAGGATTGCCATGATCTTCACGGAATGCGGCATGGCTATCGTCCTTCGTTTCAGGCGGCCGTTGCGCGGTTCAGCGCCTCGACCAGCTTGGCGGCAAGCGGATGATCCGAACGTGGGTTCTGGCCGGTGATCAGTTCGCGATCGACGACGACATTCGGTTCGAAATCGATGTCACCGGTCGTCACGTTGCCCCCGGCAATCTGCAGCGCATCGACCACGTTGAAATAGAGCTTGGCGTGCAAAATGTAGTCCTCGACAACCTTTTCTTCGCTATTGGAGAAGACGGTCATGTTGTACCCGGCATATTGCCAGCCCTTGGCCCATTCTGCCGCCTTTTCAGGCGCGCCGGCAATTAGCGCCGCGCGGAATTCGCGGGCATTCGGCATGGCCGAGGCGACAGCGATCGGACCATGGCAGAGCAAGGCGGTCGGCTTGGCCTTCTCGTGGAAGTGGCGCAGGATTTCGCCGAGATCGGCATCCTGCATCAGATCGACCCCAGGCGCCTGGCCGCCGGGCACGAAGACGCCGGCATAGCCGTCCAGACCCTCGGCGATAACCGCTGCCAAGGTCTTCACCTCGTTCATCGACGGATCCGCGGCATAGAAGGCCTTTGCCTTGCGGTATGCCGCCTCGTCGCCGCCGAAGTGATCCACCTTGTCGGAGACCTCGTCGATATGCGGCTTGGTGCCGTTAGGGGTGGCGAGCACGACATCGTAACCGGCAGCAATCACCGCCATCACCGGAATCACGGTCTCATTCAGATACTGGCCGGTGGCGCCGCTGCGGCCGCCCTTGGTTTCGATGCGCGTTGCGTTCGAACCCACGACGAGAACTTTACCCTTGCTCATTGTCATCTCCTTGGCCTCTGGCCTCGTTTCGATGACTGGATGATGCTCTCTGATGACGTATTTCGGAAATTTATTTGTTCTATTCCAGATATTCACATGGCATTATAACTGAATGCGATATGACCTGAATCTGATGCCGGTGTTCCTGGCGCTCATGGATGAGCGCAACGTCACCCGCGCCGCCGAACGGCTGGGCATCACCCAGCCGGCGCTGTCCAATGCGCTGAACCGCCTGCGCGACACGCTGCGCGATCCACTGTTCATCCGCGAGCGCTACGGCATGCGCCCGACGCAGCTCGCCGAAGAGATGGCGCCGGTGGTTCGCACCGCGCTGGCGCAGTTCGACGAGCTGATCCTCGGCCAGCAACAGTTCGATCCGGCAGAAGCCTCAAGGCTCTTCACGCTTGCGCCAAACAGCTATGCCGAATTCGTGCTGATGCCGGAGGTCGTCGCCCGCCTGCGAGCGCGCGCCGACGGCATCAAGCTCCGCCTCATCCCCTTCGGCAGCGATCTCGCCGAAACCGGCGCGGTATCAGGATCGACCGAGATGGTGATCGGCCGCATCACCGATCCGCCCGACAATATCGTCGTGCAGCACCTGATGGACGATGGCCTCGCCTGCGTCGTCCGCGCCGGCCATCCCGATATCGGCGACAGTATCTCGAAAGAACAATACGAGCGGCTGAAACACGTCAACGTCCTGCCGCCGGGGCGTCTGCGCGCCGGCCTTTTCCAGGCGCTGGAACAGCGCGGCCTGCGCCGCGAGGTGGCCGTCTCCGTCACCCATTTTCTTGCCGTGCCCGAGATGATCGCGGCGACCGACTATTGCACCACGCTGCCCAGCCAGATCTGCCGGCGGCTCGCCCGCGACCCCCGCCTGAAAATCCTGCCCGCTCCCGCCGATCTCGGCACCTTCCCCGTCGAGATCGCCTGGCACGTCCGCTACCGCCACGACCCCGCCCACCGCTGGCTGCGTTCGCTGATAGCGGAAGTGGCGAAGGAGATTGGCGAAGACGCTTGAAGCGCCCGGGCCCTTAATCCGACCAGGGATCGTCCTGCAGCGCCACGCCGTCCTGCAAGCTGTGCAGGATGGCGATCAGCCGTGGGGCGAGCTCACGGATTTCGCTCAGATGGATGGCGGTCAGCCGCTTCAGCGCCGATTCCGCCTTTGCGGTCAGCGCCAAGGTCTGGCGGCGCTTGTCGTTCGGGTCGGCGTTGCGCGACACATAACCGGCGGCGACCAGCCGGCCGACCAGTTCAGTTGCCGAATGCGGGGCGATCAGCAGCCGCTCGGCAAGCAGGCCGACCGACATCGCTTCCTCGCCGCGATGGCCCTTGATCGCCAGCAGCGCCTGATGCTGCTGTGCCGGCAAACCTTCCTCGTGGGCGGCCGAGGCGCTGAAATCCATGAACTGGCGCAGCGTATAGCGCAGGTTGGACAGTGCCTCGTAATCGGCATCCGTCAGATCGTCTATCGGCTTCCTGGCCATCAATCCCCTGCCGTCATTCGCTTGCCACCGGCAAGATCATTGCATCCATGCCGCCATCTCCATTCGCCGGTGATCCTGCAGCGCCCGCAGCGCCTGCATCAGCTCCGGCGCCATTTCCCGGATCTCATAAAGATGGGCAGGCGTCAGCCGACGCAATAGCTCTTCCGCCTGATCTGTCAATCGAACAACGGTGCGGCGCTTCGGCTTGGTGGCGATCGTCAGAAAGCCGCGGTCTCTCAATCCTTCGGTCAGCTCCCTGGCTGCGGCAGGCGCCAGAAACAGTGCATCCGCCAGGTTGGAAACGCTCATTTCGCCATCGATCCCCAGCCCCTTGATGGCGAGAAGCGCCTGATGTTCCGGCGGCGCAAGGCCGAGCCGGCTGGCTGCATCGGCGCTGAACTGGCGGAATTTGCGGATCCGGTATCTCAGGTTGGCAAGCGCCTCATATTCGATCTCCGAAAGGCTTTCTTTGGGCATCGGCCTGCTCCTCAAAGCATGACTTGATTTATATCGTAATACGATATATTTCGCGCTTCATTGCCAGCCTGTCAACAGGAACCCCTATGTCCTCACAAAACACCCACCGGCCGCATGATTTCATGGGCGGCCTTTCCCGGCGCGAGGCCGGAGACTTCACCACCGACAAGCGCGTCATCGCCCTGATCGGCATGGCGTTGATCGTCGGCACCGGCGGCGCCCTTGCTGCCTGGGTGCTGGTCAGCCTCATTTCGCTGGTCACCAACCTCGTCTGGTTCGGCCGCTTCAGCATCCATGCCGTTTCATTGGCAACGGCGCCGCGCTCGATCTGGATGGTCGTTATCCCGGTTCTCGGTGGTCTCGTCATCGGGCTGATGGCCCGTTTCGGATCGGAAAAGATCCGTGGCCACGGTATCCCTGAGGCGATCGAGGCGATCCTGATCGGCGGCAGCCGGATGTCGCCGAGAGTGGCGATCCTGAAGCCGATTTCCTCGGCGATCTCGATCGGAACCGGCGGCCCATTTGGCGCCGAAGGCCCGATCATCATGACCGGCGGGGCGATCGGTTCGCTGTTTGCCCAATGCTTTCACCTGAGTTCGGCCGAGCGCAAGACGCTGCTGGTGGCCGGTGCCGCGGCGGGGATGACCGCGATCTTCGGTTCGCCGATCGCCGCCATCATGCTCGCCGTCGAACTGCTGCTGTTCGAATGGAAGCCGCGCAGCTTCATTCCGGTTGCCGTCGCCGCCTGCGTGTCGATCTGCTGGCGCCCGTTCCTGTTCGAGGCAGGGCCGCTCTTTCCGAAACAGTTCCACATGGATCTCCCCTGGTGGGGCATCCTGCTCTGCGCCGGCATGGGCATTCTCTCCGGCCTGCAGTCCGGCATCCTGACGACGCTGCTTTACAAGATCGAGGACCTCTTCGAAGCGCTGCCCATCCATTGGATGTGGTGCCCGGCACTCGGCGGGCTGATCATCGGCCTCGGTGGCATGATCGAACCGCGCGTCCTCGGCGTCGGTTACGACATCATCGACGGTCTGCTGAACAGCAGCCTGCTGCCGCAGGCCGTGCTCACCATCCTGCTGGTCAAGGCGGCTATCTGGCTCGTGGCGCTCTCATCGGGTACATCGGGCGGCGTGCTGGCGCCGCTGTTGATTTTCGGCGGCGCGCTCGGTTGGCTTGTCGGGCTTGTCCTGCCCGGCGATCCCGGCTTCTGGGCGCTGCTCGGCATGGCGGCGATGATGGGCGGCACGATGCGCGCGCCGCTGACCGGCACCTTCTTCGCCGTCGAACTGACCGGCGATGTCCAGGCGTTGCTGCCGCTGCTGGCGGCAACCGTGGCGGCCTATGCTGTCACCGTTCTCCTGCTGCGCCGCTCGATCCTCACCGAAAAGATCGCCCGCCGCGGCCAGCATATCACCCGCGAATATGGCATCGACCCCTTCGAATTCGCCCGCGCCCGCGACATCATGATCTCCAGGGTCGATAGCCTGAGGGCTGATATGACCGCGGGAGAGGCGATCGACCTCTTCACCACGCAGCCGAAGACGCACCGCGTCTATCCTGTCGTCGATGACCTCGGCATCCTCAAGGGTCTGATGTCGCGCGGTGACGCTCTGCGCTGGCAGCAGGAACACGTTGAGAGCAGCCAGCCGCTCGCCGATCTGGTCTCCGACGGTTCCGTGCCGCTCGCTCACCCCGATGACACGGCCGGCTATGTTGCCGATCTGATGCTGGCAACCGATGCCGGACGCATCCCGATCGTCGATCCCGAGAGCGGCCAGCTCGTCGGCCTCATCGCCCGCAAGGATCTGCTGCGCCTGCGCCATTCGCTCCGGGCAAGCGAAACGGAACGGCAACCGTATTTTGGGCCGGGAGCGAAAGCGCTGCCATAGCATTCTTGCGCAGCCGTGGCATCGATACGCGGCGGCTGCGCTGTATTCCTGAGGGCGTCTGCAGACTGCGAGACCGTCAGCTGGCGGTTGACAGCGCGAACCCGCTGAGATCGGCCGCCATCAGTACGATGTGCTTGTTTGGCTTCTGGTCGGCTCCCCGCGCGTAGATCCGCCGCCGCGTCGGGAAGATGATCCCGCCGAACGGCTGGTGATCATAGAGGTAGTGGGCGGCCGTGCCACCTCCGGCAATATCCACCGAATAGTCATGCCTGCGGATCAGGCCGTTGGCATCGAAATAGAGCACCTGTTCCGAAGAGTGCGTGACGTAGGATTGCGGGAACGTGACCTTGACCGCTCGCCAGGTTTCGTCGCCCTCGTTCCAAGGCGAAATCTCCTCGAGGCGGATGTCGCCGCTGAGCAGGGAGAAAGGCAGGGTCAGGTAGGTCCACAGCGCATATCCGGCGAAGTAGGCAAGCTGTGCCGCAGACCACGGGTGATCGGGCTCGAAAGAACCGCGGGGATCGTGGAGCTCTTCCAGCAGCTGACCTGCGGTGCTCGCGACAGCCGTGCGGTGGGGCTCGAAGATGCCGGTCTGATCAGGCGAAAGGAATGGCGAGAACACCGCGTGCTGCCGCTGCGTCTCGATCGTCACCCGCGTTGGCGACTTCGCAAATGCCGCCTGTCCTCTCTGCTGTAGCGCAAGTCCGCCCGGAACAAGGTCTGCGGAGATCTGGCTGATATCGTTCCACCGTTCCAGCCCGCCATGGGCGTCGATGGACGATCGTATAAGGTCGAGCATGTCATGTCCTCAGTTTGTTGAAACAGCAGCCTGCCCGCGGCAGGCCGCCTTTTATGGGCGGACGCTTACTGCCAGACCGGCAGGTGCTTCTCGACGAATTCGGCAACACTCTGCGGTCGGCGGCCGCTGATCGTCTCGACGACGTTGTTCGTCCCGGCCATCAGCCCGCGCTCATGCATTCCCGCAATCGCCTGGACGTGCTGGGTTAGGAACGGAATATCCTGGCCGGTAACCTCGCGGACCCACTGCTCGCCGCTGATCTTCTCGTAGCGCACCTCTTTGCCGAGTCCCCGGCTGATGATCCCGGCAATCTCCGGCGGCGTCAGTTCGTCGGGCCCAAAGAGTTCGTAGGTCTGCCCCTGATGACCAACGGGATTGGCGAGGATGGCGGCGATGACGGCACCCTGATCCTCGGCCGAGATCGGTGCAAAGCGCCCTGTCGTGCCGAAGGCGACCGCATAGCGGCCTTGGCGGATCATATTGCGCATGTAGAACAACCACTCGTTGAAGGCAGTCGGATGCAGATGCGCGACAGCTGTGCCCGCCCGGTCCAACACCTGTTCGGCCAGCCAATGCTGCAGAGCCGATTCACTCTCGGCATCCGGGCGGGCGGTCTTCTGGGACATGTTGACGATGAATTCTGCGTCCGCCTCCAGCGCTGCCTGGGCGAAATGCGTGGTTGCCTGCACCAGGCCGGGCCGCATCGGATAGACGAAATAGGCCCGCTTGATACCGCGGAAAGCACGCTGCACCGCGCGGAAATCCAGCAGGTCGCCGGCGACGATTTCGGCGCCGCGTGCAGCTAGGTCAGCCGACCGGGCGTCGTTCTTGTGAACCAGAGCTCGCACGGCAAAGCCCTGCTGCAGCAGTAGTTTCGCCGCAACGCTGCCGGTGGCGCCAGTGGCGCCGCCGATGAGGATGGTGGAGTTCATGGACGGCGTCTCCTGCACTTACTTGCCCTGGATCAGCAGACCGAGCGGTGCCAGCGGCCCGACCGGGATCAGTTCGAAGGTCATGAAGCCACCTTCGGTCAGTGGAAGCGCATCGACCGCGGCCTTTGCCTGGTCCGCGGTGTCGACATTCATGAGAAAGATTACGCCGGGACGATCCTGGCGGAACCAGAACTGCTCGATCTTGCCCTCGAGATAAAGCTTCAGGGTGTCGGGGACCTCTTTGGGCATGATCTGCTGCTGTTGCTCCGGTGTCGGAGCCGTCGTGATCGATCCGATCGCGAGTATTTTCATGGCTGATCTCCTTGATGGCCGCCACATGCGGCGATGGGAGGTCTAGCTCCCAAGCAGGCAGGATGGTATCGTCGTAAATGCCAACTTTGAGGTCATTTACGCCATGCGGATTTCCGTTCTCGCGCTCGACGATGTTTTCGATACCGGCCTGACGGTGACGCTCGATGCCTTGAAGCTCGCCAACAAATTCGCCGCGCAGATGATGGGTGGCGCGCCGCTTTTCGAGGTCACCGTTGTCGGCGTGCGCAGGAAGGTTCGCTCCGGCCTCGGGCTCACTATTCCTGTCCAGGCTATCAAGCCGGAGCTCAAGCCCGACTGGGTGATCATTCCGGCTCTGGCCACAGGAACGCCCGAGCAGCTGATACCGGCACTTGGCCGCGCCGACATGGTGCTCGCCAAGAAGCAGCTTCTACGGTGGCATCAGGAAGGCGCGCAGCTGGCCGCTTCCTGCATCGGAACCTTCTATCTGGCTGAAGCTGGGCTTCTCGACAACAGGGAAGCGACGACGACCTGGTGGCTCGCACCGCTATTCCGGCAGCGCTACCCGAATGTCCGCCTCGACGAGAGCCGAATGCTCGTGCCGACCGATATCGGCGTGACCGCCGGAGCGGCGATGGGCCATCTCGATCTGTCGCTGTGGCTGATCCGAAAGGCCAGCCCCGAGCTCGCCAATGTCGTCTCGCGCTATCTGATGGCCGATATCCGCTCCTCGCAGGCGCCCTATATCATTCCCAATCACCTGGCGCAGGCCGACCCGCTGATCCTGCGTTTCGAGCGCTGGGCACGCGATCATCTAAAAGGCGGCTTTTCGCTACAAGAGGCCGCAGCAGCCCTGGCGACCAGTGCGCGCTCGCTGCAGCGCCGCTGCCAAGCCGTGCTCGGAAAGTCACCGCTCGACTATTTTCAAGATCTGCGCGTCGAGCGCGCCCAATCGCTGCTACACGGCAGTGGTCTCGATATCGACGCCATCGCTGCCGAGGTCGGCTATGTCGATGGCGCGACCCTGCGAGCGCTGCTGCGCCAGCGTCTCGGCCGCGGCGTCCGCGACCTCAGAGCAGATTTGCGATGATCTGAGGCCGCTTCTGTCTGCGCAAATGCGTCATCTGCCTTCCGCGGCCGCGGCAAAGAATCCTTCGGGGCTCTCCACCTCGACCAGCCGCTTCCGCTCGATCTGCCAGAAGCGGTTGCCGGTGGCGCGCACGAAGCTGCGGTCGTGGGAGACCAGCAGGCAGCTTGCCTGATGCGCCATCAGCTCTGTCTCCAGCGCTTCCTGACCGTCGATATCCAGATGGTTGGTCGGCTCGTCCAAGAGGTAGAAGTTCGGCTCGGTCAGCCTCAGCACCAGCATGCCGAGCCGCGCCTTCTGGCCGCCGGAAAGGCGGCCGACCGGCTTTGCCTGCATGTCGATCGTCATCCCGGCACCGGCGAGCAGCGAGCGGGCCCGCTGATCGCCGATATCGAAGCGGCGGATGATCGTCTCCATCGGTGTATCGGCATCTTTGAGATCGGCGAGCGCCTGATCGGCATAGCCGAGGACCAGCGAGGGCGTTGCCTTGATGCCGTCGAATGTGGCTTCGGGAGCACCGATCGCCTTGCGCAGCATGGCGATGAACCGTGATTTTCCGGCCCCGTTTTCGCCAAGCAGCACGATCCTGTCGCCCTGGCAGATGAACTGCTTGCCGGTCCTGAACAGCATCGTGCCATCCGGTGTGCGCACCTCGGCATCATCTAGGGTAACGAGCACCTTGGCGTGGGTGCCGCGATTGCCGAGCTTGATGGCGCCGGCAGAGCGTTCCAGATGCGCAGGCTTTGCCGCGTCCTCCAGCTTGTCGGCCCGCTGCTTCAATTGCTTGGTCTTGACGACCAGCAGATCGCTGCCGGAGTTGATGCCGATATTGTTGAGTTTGGCCGCCTGCTTGCGCAGCCGCTCGGCCGTCTTCATGTCGCGCTCGTAGCGCTTCGCATCGGCGGCATCCGCCTCGTCGAGTGCTGCGCGCGCCTGCGAATAGGGAAGCGAGAAGAGCTGCGAATTCTCCGGCCGCAGAAACAGCGTGCGGTTGGCGACGGCATCGAGAAAGGCGCGGTCGTGGCTCGCCAGAATGACGGGCACGTCGCGGGGCAGGGCGTTCAGCCAGTTTTCCATCAGCGCGATCTTGCCGAGATCGAGATGGTTGGTCGGCTCGTCGAGCATCAGCACGTCGGGTTCCGTCACCCAGACGCGCGCCAGCATCGCCAGCCGCTGCCAGCCGCCGCTGAGCGCATTGAGTGGCCGCTGCCGGAATTCCTCCGGCACGTCGAGCGATTCAAGCACCACATCGACACGCCAGCTTTCGGTCTCTGCCTGTTCGGGCGATAGAGCATCGAGCACTGCGTGGTAGAAGCTGTGGCCGAAGAGGGCGGGTGGCACGTTCTGCTCGACATAGCCGACGGTCAGCCCGCGCGCCTTGGTGATCTCGCCTTCAGTCGCCTCCAGGGCGCCGGCGATGCAGCGGAACAGCGTCGATTTCCCGCGCCCGTTGGCGGCCACCAGGCCGATGCGGTCGCCGGCATTGACGACGAGGTTCAGCTTCGAAAATAGCGGCTGCGACAGCACGATGCCGAGATTGCGTATATTGATCAGTGTCATGGTCGGTCTCTGGTCTTTGCCGCATGGCGCAGTCATCGAGGGCATCGGCCATCATCGATGAACGCACTGTAGCGGCGGATAGGAATATCGGCAGCACGAATCCCATGGGACAGATGCTGCGGGCCACGAAGGGCAGACCAGGAAGAGGTGTCGCGAGAAACGGTCTCTGGTCAGCCCTGCAAACGCATTTGCAGGGCGTTGACGGGGCCACGCTGCCGGTAATACCGGAAATAGAAATTCTGCACGTGACCCTCCTTTCTCTTTGAACGAGTGTCGATTGGATAGCATCACGCGGGCCGCGGCGCAACCGCACGCTGCGGTCCCGGTCTTGCCGCGGCCGGCCGGCTGCTATAAGCGCCGGTCTCATATTGAAATTCCTTTGAGGAGACGCGCCGATGGCTGCCGATGACGACTATGTTTATGACGAAGCTTCAGGCGAATGGCGCCCGGCATCCGAGATGGCCGCTGCTGCCGCCAAGGCCAGTGAAGTCCGTGATGCAGCCGGTAACCTGCTGCAGGACGGCGACAGCGTCACGCTGATCAAGGATCTGAAGGTCAAGGGCGCCGGGCAGACGTTGAAGCAGGGGACGGTAATCCGCTCGATCCGGCTGACGGACAATCCAGAAGAGATCGATTGCAAGCACGATGCGATCAAGGGGTTGGTGCTGCGAACGGAGTTTGTGCGGAAGCGGTGAGGGGCTATCGGCGGAGTGCGTGGGCGCCCCCCTCTGTCCTGCCGGACATCTCCCCCTCAAGGAGGAAGATTGGCTGGGAGCCGCTGCTCGGGCTTCGAAAACTAAGCGGTGCGACCTCCACACGCGTTCCCTCATTCCTGTGCTTGTCACAGGAATCCAGCCACCGCGCGTCCGCGCGGTGAATGACTCGTTTGCCTTTTGAAGAAGTCTCCCGCGCCCCAGGACTGGGGCGCACTGGATTCCTGTGACAAGCACAGGAATGAGGAGGGTGTGGGCACCGACCGCCCCGACCTCGACCTTGTAAGCGAGGAGCAGAGGGGGGTAAACCCCACCCGCCAATGCCGAAGCGTTAGCGCTTCAAACTCCCCAAGATCCCCCGCACCAGCGCCCGGCCGACCTGCGTCGCAACCGTCCGCGCCACGCTCTTCATCGCCGCTTCCACCACCGTCTCGCGCTGGTATCCCGAACGGCCGCGACCCTGGCCGCTCTGCTTGTTGTCGTCATCGCCGCCGCCGAAGCCCGGCAGGCTCCAGCCGGAGGTGGTGCCGGCCTCGGTCGGCTGTGCCTCCTGCGCCTGCTTGGCAGCCTCGGATTCGGCTGCCTTCTTGGCGCGGGCGGCGAGGATTTCGAAGGCGGATTCGCGGTCGAGGTCCTCGTCATAGACACCGAGAACCGGGCTGTGATCCATCACCTGCTGGCGCTCGGCATCGGTCAGCGGGCCGACGCGGCCGGATGGCGGGCGGATCAGCGTGCGTTCGACGATCGACGGCGCGCCCTTGGCCTCCAGCGTCGAGACCAGCGCCTCGCCGGTGCCGAGCGTGGTGATCACGGTGGCGCAGTCGAAGGCCGGGTTCGGACGGAAGGTGTCAGCCGCCGTCTTCACCGCCTTCTGCTCGCGCGGCGAATAGGCGCGCAGCGCATGCTGTACGCGGTTGCCGAGCTGGGCCAGAACCGTTTCCGGCACGTCGAGCGGGTTCTGCGTCACGAAATAGACGCCGACGCCCTTGGAGCGGATCAGGCGGACCACCTGCTCGACACGCTCGGTCAGCACCTTCGGTGCGTCGTTGAAGAGCAGATGCGCCTCGTCGAAGAAGAACACCAGCTTCGGCTTGTCGGGGTCGCCGACTTCAGGGAGCTCCTCGAAGAGCTCGGAGAGCAGCCAGAGCAGGAAGGTGGCGTAAAGCCTGGGGTTCATCATCAGCTTGTCGGCGGCGAGCACCGAAATCTGGCCGTAGCCGCGATTGTCGGTGCGCATGATGTCGGAAATCTTCAGCGCCGGTTCGCCGAAGAAATGTTCCGCGCCCTGCTGCTCCAGAACCAGCATGGCGCGCTGGATCGAGCCGACGGAGGTCTTGGAAATCAGCCCGAACTGGTTGGACAGCTCGCTGGCATTCTCGGCCATGTAGTTCAGCAGCGCCGAGAAATCCTTGAGGTCGAGCAGCGGCAGCCCGGCCTTGTCGGCGATTTTGAAGGCGATGTTGATGACGCCCTCCTGCGGCTCGGAGGCATCCATCAGCCGTGCCAGCAACAGCGGCCCCATCTCGGCGATCGTGGTGCGGACGCGGTGGCCCTTCTCGCCGAAGAGATCCCAGAAGATCACCGGGAAGAGATCATATTCGTAATCGGTAAAGCCGATCTGCTCGGCGCGCTTGGTGAGAAAATCCTTCGCTTCGCCCCTGGCGGCGATGCCCGAAAGGTCGCCCTTGATGTCGCCGCAGAAAACGGGAACGCCGGCCTTCGAGAAGCCTTCGGCCAGCACCTGCAGCGTCACCGTCTTGCCGGTGCCGGTGGCGCCGGTGACGAGGCCGTGGCGGTTGCCGAATTTCAGGTCGAGATATTCCGGCTTGTTGATGCTATCGTCAGGATTGCGGCTGGCGCCGATGAAAATCTTGCCGTCTTCGAGCATTGCGAATTCTCCCTTGGGCCAAGGCCGCCGCTAGAGCTGGAATGCGAAGATCAGCCGCATTCATTCTCCTATAGTGTACCTGTTATAAGCAGGGAGTGTGATACCGGCAACTGTTTGCATTAAAAGCAATTCTGGACAAAGTGCCGCCTTGCGAAAGGCCGCTTGAGTTGCCGGAGAAAGTCGATTAACGTTGACGTTAACGTCAAATAAAAGGAGGCCTGACGATGAATGAAGTTGTGACCCAGATCGCTGACCGCGTGGGCATCTCGCCCGACCTCGCCGAAAAGGCGCTCGGCATGATGCTCGGTTTCCTGCAGCGCGAGGCCGATGACGGCCCGGTTGCCAAGATGATCGAAGCGATCCCCGGCGGTTCCGATCTCGTGGCCCAGTTCAACGGCGAAGGCGCCAGCGGCGGCGGTCTGCTCGGCGGGCTGATGAGCGCGCTCGGCGGCGGTGGCGGCATCATGGGCCTCGGACAGCAGCTGATGAGCGAAGGCCTCGGCATGGGCGAAATCACCGCGCTCGCCAAGGAAACGATCGGCATCGCGAAGCAATATGCCGGCGAGGAAGTCGTCGATCAGGTCGTCGCTTCCGTTCCGGGCCTCAGCCAGTTCGTCTGAGACGAAGGTCATTTTGGAAATCGAAGCCTCGCGCCCTGGCGCGGGGCTTTTTGTTTGTGCCGCAGCCTCAGGATCGCCGCGGCAATCCGAGCACGTCCTGCATGTCATATTCGCCCGGCGCCCGGCCGGCGGCGAAGCGGGCCGCAGCCAATGCGCCGCGCGCAAACATGCCGCGATCAAGTGCGGAATGCGAGATCGTCACCACTTCCTCGGCGGCGGCAAAGAGAACGCTGTGTTCCCCGACGATCCCGCCACCCCTGACGACCGAAAAGCCGATCTCGCCAACCGGACGCTCGCCGGTGATGCCGTCCAGGCCGCGGCGCTCGACCGATGCCAGCGGCACGCCACGGCCCTCTGCAGCGGCGTCCCCCAGCATCAGCGCCGTGCCGGATGGCGCGTCGATCTTCCGCCGGTGATGGGCTTCCAGAATCTCGATGTCCCAGGCTTCGGCCGGCAGGGCAGCCGCCGCCTGGGCGACGAGGCCGAGAAGCATGTTGAGGCCGATCGAGAAATTGCCCGAGCGGACGATCGCAATCCGGTCTGCCGCCTTGCGGATCCGGGCAAGCTCCTCCGGCTCGAACCCCGTCGCCCCGATCACCAGGGCCGGCCCGTTTCTTGCGGCACAGAGTTCAGCCAGTTCGGCGGCAGCAGGTGCCGTCGAGAAATCCACGATCACATCGGCCGCTTCGATCGCCGCCGACCGGTCGATCAGGCCGTCGCCGCTGCTGCCCTGACGCCCGAAACTGCCGGCATGCAGGAATGCTGGATCACCGGAGAGCGCCGAAACGATCGCCTGGCCCATCCGGCCCTGCGCGCCGCCGACGGCAATTTTGAGAGGTGAGGTCAAGGCGTCTCCATTTCATGGGATTTGCGGCAGGTCGGGGGTACCGCATACCGTTTTCCGTGGGCGGCGCAAGCCTTGGCGGACAACGCCGTTTTGGGGGAGCGAAGCGTGGCGTGCAGCGGTGGGCTTTTGGGTGGTGACCGCCTGTATCCGTGCCCCCCTCATCCGGCCCTACCGGGCCACCTTCTCCCCGAGGGGAGAAGGGGTGCCGGCGCGAACTTCTCCACTCCCCTTCGCCCCAGCGGGGAGAAGGTGGCCCGACAGGGCCGGATGAGGGGGCCGCGGGCCGCAGCTTCCACCGTCAACGTTCAGAAAAAGCATTGCATTTTCAAGCGCATCCCCGCTCTTCATCGCATCCGGCTCAAACGCGTTGAATCACTTTCTTCACAACACCCCCATCCGCCCGCGCCAAGCCCCGGAATGACACAGCCACAGGCCCGCTTAACCTCACATTTCCAATCGCCAAATATTGATCGCCAGACGCCGCTGACGCAGGGAACAAAACCACCCCGTCGGCTGTTTCAGCCGCGATGATCACACCGGAAGGATAACGATCATGCGCAGGCTCATTTCAATCACATCCATAGTGCTTCTCATTGCAGCCCCGGCCTTTGCCCAGTCGAGCATGGGTGTCGATACCAACGGCCGTTTCGATGGCAGCCCGCCTCCCGGCACGTCGCCGGCCTATGACGCGCAGCAGAGCGGCCTGGAAATACCGCTCGACCCGATTGAAACCGGTGGCATCGCCATCCTGCGCCCGTCGAGCTGGAGAGCGCCGTGCGAGCGCGACAGCACGCATCAGACGCGCCGCGACGGCACCGTCAACGCGGCCTGCCCGGACCGCACAAACTAAGGCTGGCGGCCCGCTTGTTCAGCACCCGCCCGCAGCTTTGCGGGCGGAATGACTGCGTTTGCGCCTAAGCCAAAATCGCCCGCGGCTCCAGGAACGCCTCGAGCCCGAAGGTTCCGAACTCGCGGCCCATGCCCGACTGCTTGAAGCCGCCGAAGGGCGCAAGCGGCTCGTGCGGCGCGCCGTTGATCACCACGCGGCCTGATTCCATCTGCTCGGCGACCCGCCTGGCGCGATCGATGTCGCTGGAATGGATATAGGCCTGCAGCCCATAGCTCGTGTCGTTGGCAATGCGGATGGCATCCGCCTCGTCCTTGTAGGGGATGACCGAGAGCACCGGCCCGAAGATTTCCTCGCGGGCGATGCGCATGCCGTTATGCACATTGGCAAAGATCGTCGGGCGCACGAACCAGCCCCGCTCGATGCCTTCAGGCCGCCCGCTGCCGCCGGTGAGAATCTCGGCACCTTCCTCCTCGCCAAGCCGGATATAGGATTGCACCCGGTCATACTGCTTCTGGCTCACCATCGGCCCGATCTGGACTGTGGGATCATCTGGCTTGCCAGTCTTGATCGCTTCAATGCCCGATTTCAGCCGCGGCAGGATCTCGGGCATCAGGCTTTCCGGCACAAGAATGCGGGTGCCGGCGACGCAGGCCTGGCCGCTGTTCATGAGCCCCATCATCAGCACGGCCGGAATGGCGCTGTCGAGATCGGCATCGTCGAGAATGATGTTCGGTCCCTTGCCGCCGAGTTCCAGCGTCACGCGCTTCATCGTCTCGGCGCCGGAACGCAGTATCTGTTTGCCGACGGCGGTCGAGCCGGTGAAGCTCACCTTGGCGATGTCAGGATGGCTGCTGAACTCGGCGCCGACGACATCGCCGCGGCCGTTGACGATGTTGAACACGCCCTTCGGCAGGCCCGCCTCATGCAGGCATTCGGTGATCAGCTGCGTCTGGATCGCGCTCATCTCGCTCGGTTTGATGACGACGGTAGAGCCCGCAGCCAGCGCGGTGGCCAGCTTGGCGCAGATGAAACCGTAGTTGCTGTTCCACGGGGTGATAGCTGCCACGACGCCCAGCGGCTGCATGGTCACCTCGGCGCGGCCGATCGTGCGGGTGAAGTCGTAAGTCTCCAGCACTTCCGCCATCTTCAGGAATGCCGAGGCAGCGTAGGGCACCGAAAACCCGGTGAAATATTGCGGGGCGCCGTATTCTTCAGCCATCGCCGCGGTCATCTCTTCTGCGCGGGCGGAAACGGCAGCGGCCAGACGCTGCAGCATCTCGATCCGCTCTTCCTTGCTGGTGCGCGAGAAAGCCGGGAAGGCGCGCTTGGCGGCGCCGATCGCGGCGCGCGCATCCTCGCGGTTGCCGAGCCTGACGGTGCCGATCTTCTCCTCGGTCGAAGGATTGAAGAGCTCGGCGGTTTCCTCGCCCTGAGGCGTCACGAAGGCGCCGTCGATGTAGACCTGAGTAATGTTGCGCATCGCTTTTCTCCTTTGTGCGATACGCCCTATCTGGCACTGGCCGATTGATCTGATAAGCTGCTCAATAACGGACGAGCTGATAAGGAGATCAGGACAATGATGCGCGGCACGCTGGCGGAGCTGGAAGCGGTCATCGCCGTCGCTGCCAAGGGCGGCTTCCGCGCCGCTGCCCGCGATCTATCTATTTCCTCCTCGGCTCTCAGCCAGCAGATCGCCACGCTGGAAGCAAGGCTGGGCGTCCGCCTCTTCAACCGCACGACCCGCAGCGTCACGCTGTCCTCTGCCGGCGAGCAGTTCGTCGCCGAAGTGACCCCGGCGCTATCGGCCATCCGCCGCGCCATCGACCAGGCCGACGAACACCGCTCCGAGCCTTCGGGCACGCTGAGGATCAACACCTCCGTCGGTGCCGCCCGGATGATCCTGGCGCCGCTCGCCCTCGAATATCTGAGGCGCTACCCGGCCATGCAGCTCGAAATCGTCACCGAAGGCGCGCTTGTCGATGTCAACGCGAAGGGCTTCGACGCCGGTATCCGCATCCTGGAATCCGTGCCACCGGATATGATCTCCGTGCCGATCAACCGTTTCATCCGCCCTGTCATCGCCGGCTCACCCGGCTATTTCGAAGAAAAGGGCATCCCCAAGACGCCTGCCGATCTCGAAACCCACCGCTGCATCCGCGCCCGCATGGCAAGCGGCACCATTTACCGCTGGGAGTTCGAGCGGCGCGGCGAAGCCTTCACCATGGAGGTGCCGGGCACGCTGATGCTCGACGAAAGCGACCTCATCCTGCGCGCTGCGAGAGAAGGGGCGGGCCTTGCGTACCTCAACGAATGGCAGGTCGGCGAAGACCTGGCGGCCGGCCGCCTGGTCCGCGTGCTTGAGGACTGGACGGCGCCCTATCCGGGGCTGTGCCTCTATTATCCCGGACGGCGGCATATTCCGGCCAAGCTCAGGGCGTTTGTCGAACTGGTCAGGGAAGTCAGATGGGATTGAGGGTCAATCCGCCGTGGCCCCCGATGGCGCTGTTTTCAGAGGCGGTTTTATCAAGGCCATCACCCTTGCGATAAGGGGCGAAAGGAAGGCCTTTATCAGCTTCTGCGCCTCGCCGATCAGTCCGCAGCCGAGTGTGCTCAAGAGGACCACCGGGACAAAGGAGCGAATATCCAACGGGCCCATTTTCGAAATCTGATGGGCAACGATGATGATGACGGTCTGGTGGGCCACATAGTAGGTCATCATCGATCTGTTCAGGAATGCGATCACGCGGTTGGGGCGGTTGGCGATCCTGCCGGCAAAGCCCAGCAATGCGATGATGGCGCACCATTGGAATATCGATCTGGCAATCCGCACCAGCACCACGACGGCATCCGGCCAATCTTCCCGCGGAACGGCAACGACAGCTGCCGCGACGACCAGAAAAGAGATGATGGCAAGAGCGCCGCCAAGCCATCTCTGCCGGTCGACTTCGCGCCAGAACGTCGACTCCTCCATCAGCAGCGAGCCAGGTACAGCCATAGTCTCGAGGCGGAAAGCAGGATGATCGGGATCAGGAAGAGGTTTACGCCTCGGAGCGAATTTGCGAGTGCGGACGGGAGGTTCGGCCAGACCCTCTGAAGGTAAGGCCAGAGAAACGACCAGGCGAAGACATAGATCCAGAGATAGGCCAGGAACCAGAGGTGCTCGAGCGTTAGGCCGGAGACCATGAAGGCTTTCCAGAACTCCCAATAGGAGAGGCCGGGAAAAGGATTGAACTCCGAAAGATAGATTTGCGGCGGGACAACAAGAAGAACGCCGAACGTGAAGGGCAACAGCAATTGCCGCGTTCGCGTCCCGCGGATGTCACTGACGGACCGGTTGCGCAGAAGCGACCGCGTGACGAGCCCCGAGATGAAGAAAAGCAGGCTCATCCGCCACGGATGAGAGGCGGCGGCAATCAGATCGACCAGCCGGCTGCCGTCGATAGAATTGAGCAGCCATGTTCTCGTCCCATAGGCGAGACTTGTATGATAGATAATCAGCGTGCCGAAACACAGGACGCGCAATGCGTCGAGATCGTGGCGCCGCCCGCCCGATTTGATGTCCGTCATGATTGTTTGCCCCAACCTAGGCAATGCAATCATAGGAATGTTTATTAGATCTTAATTTTTCTTCTCAGGTTGCATCGAGCGCCCGCAAATCGCAATTTTTTGCGGCAACCTGAGATATGTGCGCCGGAAATTCGGCTTCGCCGGGCATCCGAACTTCGCGACCGTTGTGTAGGGCAGCCGTCACCGCTTCAGGTCGACCCGGACTTCCCGCTGACACCATCGGTGGATGGCGTAGCATTTCGCGCCGCTTCCTTGAAATATTGGGAAACCGTCAGACGTAGTGCCCTGGCATCGTCAGCTGAAATTCCATGCGGTTCGTAGGTGACATCGGCCACGTCGCGTTTCGAAAAATAGCCGTAGAACATCAAGGCCGAGAGATAGCTGCCATAGATCGATGGATGGTTGCAGTCGTCGTAAAGGGTGAAAGGCTGAGGGCGGCTCTGCAGGTCTTCCCATACGAGCCCGACATTGACCAGATCGACCCCGGTTGATGCCGCAAGGCGGGCATGCTGTTCCTGAATATTGCGGTGCATGTTGGCATAGCCGGCAGGTGAAATCCCGGTTGCCGATTTCGGCATGCCTTCGTTGTCCTTGCACTGATCGGTATAGCGCCAGGTCACGAACATCGCAGGCCTGGACCCTTTGCCTTGCGCTTCCCGGATCAGATCGGCGGCGACATCCCAGGTGTCGCCGGAGCGCTCGGCGCTGTATTGATCGCTGCTCAGCACCTGCAACACGACATGATCCCAGCGCCGTGCCAGCAAAGCCTGCGTATTAGGGTCGTCCATATGGGTCTTCAGACTGACGCCCGGCTCGGCATCCATGACGATCTCAAGCTTGTTGGGATAGCCCGCGGAGTCGGCAATCGAACGCACCATGTCAGGCATGTGGTGATAAAAGGTCCGGCTGTTGCCGATGAACAGCGCCGTCTCCTGCGGCCGCTTGTCAAAGATATCGGCGGCGTCGCGCACATAGCCGCTGAATGGCGGCAGGAAGACCAGTGAGCCGAGTAAAATTACAAACAGGGTGCCTGCCCGAGCGAGTTTAAACAACATGTGTCCTCATGGCCGTCGCGGTGCCCTATGAGGTAGCCATCGATACGTAAAGGATGGGTTGAATAAACTGCGTGATTTTTAGGGCTGCGGGTTTTGGGATGTCGGAAACGCGTCAGCGCCGGTTGGATCTATGGCGTAAGAGCCTTCCACCAGCCCAGCCGGCAATAACGGCCCCGCCCAGGATCGTTCCTGCCGCCGCGAAGAACACTGCCATCGCCGGCACCATATCGGCCCAGAGACCGCCGAGCGCCATACCTGCCGCTCCGCCTGCTGTCAGCATAGCATTGAGGAGTGCCTGACCTTCCGATGTCCGGCCGGGCGGCAGTGCCTGATCGATCATCTGCTGCATGACGAGCAGACCGGGCGAGATGAAGATCCCGGCGAGCGCGAGAATGGGAAGAAGCAGAAACGGCGGGGAGGCCAGCCACAGGCTGAGGCCTGTGGCAGCCAGCCCAAGACCGAAGCCGGAAAGCGACGCGGCAAGCAGCCGATGACCGGCAAGGCGCCATTTCCGCGCGCCGAAGAACAATCCGCCGCCGATGCTGCCGATGGCAACTGCCGCAAACATCAGGCCGAGCATCAGGCCATGGGTCGAGATCGCTTGGGCTGCGGAGGTCAGGGCAACATCCATCTGCCCAAAGCCGACAGACATGGCTGCTGCAACGAGTGCGATGAGCAGCACGCCGGGCTGCAGAACAACGGCCCGTGCCGCGCCTGCCGTCGGCGTATCGGGCTTCTCGCCGCTGGCTTGGCCCGCTGGAGAGAAGGAATAGCCAACCCCGCCTGCCGCAAGCAGGATGCAGGTGGCAATGACGGGAAGCGCCGGGCCACCGCCATATAGGCCCGCGACGACCAAGGGCCCGAGCACGAAAAGCGTCTCCACGGCCACTGCATCGAGGGCATAGGCAGGTGCCAGCAGCCCCGAGCTTTCCGGCACCAGCTGCCGCCAGGCAACGCGCATTGCTGGCGTTATCGGCGGGAAAAACAGGCCAACGCCGAGCGCCAATCCGGCGATAATAGGAAGCCCCCATTCCATCTGCGTGCCGGTCAACGCCAGGGCAAGAAATGCCGCCGATATCACGGATGTCCCGCCGATGATCGGCCGGTGCGGACCTCTATCGAGCGCGCGGCCCCAGAACGGCACGGACGAGGCGCTGCCGAGCGCGAAAGCTCCGGAGACGGCGCCGCCATGCGCGTAGGAGCCGGTTGCCGCCTCGACGAGGATCAGCAGGCTGAGCGGAACCATGGCGATCGGCAACCGGGCGATGAAAGCCGCGATATAGGACCAGCGGGCGGCGGATATCGTGAGGATGGCAAGATATGCGTTCACGGCTCAGGCCACGCCGGTGGTTTCGCATCAACTGTCATCCTGCTCACAAATCCATCCCCCAGAATCGGTGCGTCGCCACCTATACAAACGGCGCCGGAACGAAATGGCAACGCTTCCGCTGATAGGCTGGCCGTTGGCGGCACGCAAGTGGGCAGGATCGAATGGCGGACATCGCTTCGCCGAAAGGGTTTAAGGGCAATGTTCAATCGCGTGATAAT
Organism: Hyphomicrobiales bacterium; assembly: GCA_900465675.1. Classification (GTDB taxonomy): domain Bacteria; phylum Pseudomonadota; class Alphaproteobacteria; order Rhizobiales; family Rhizobiaceae; genus Rhizobium. The sequence continues at coordinate 207,324 of UBJR01000008.1, forward strand.
CTATGCGGCCGATATCGAGGCAACCGCCAGCTTTTACGAAACGCACTTTCAGTTCACCGTTCGCAGGCTTGAAGGTGACAGGATTGTCGAGCTCACTCCGAACTCGGGTGGTGGGTCGATCTTGCTTCATCCGGCGGCCAAGGGGCAGCGGCGCGGGCAGTCCATCGTAAAGCTGGTGTTCGATGTGCAGGATGTTAGCGCGTTTTGCGGCGAATGCGTAGCGAAAGGGTTGACGTTCGGTCCCGTTCACGTCGCCGACGGCTATGAATTTGCCAATGCCAAAGACCCCTGCGGCAATTCGATTTCCGTATCCAGCCGGGCATACCGCTCGCCTTTGCCGGATGCCTCTAGTTCGCTTATCCGCAAAGGGCTGAAAGCGGAGCGTTGACGCCTCACTCCGGGGGCGCCACCCTCTCAAACAAATGCTCATACATCACCACCAGACCCCACTCATCCACCCTTAGATCGGCCTCGAACCCGATCGAGTTACCAAGATCGACATAGCGCACCCGCCCGGGACCCTGCCTGTCGTAGCGCTGCCTGGAGCGGTGCACCATCATCGCCGGGCCGTCGATAAAGGCGGTGTCGAGGGTCAGGGTGGCGCCTGAGGTTTCCGGGGTGCGGCGGATCGGGAAGGTGTTGCAGAAGGGGGTGACGGAGAGGTCGGGTTCGTCGGCGCCGTCGAGATCGGGGCGGCGAAGGCCGTCGACCGTCCAGCCGCCGGGCACGCGCTCCAGCGTCAGCCTCCGGTGGTCGCGGCCGTTCCAGCGCTCGACGGCCACCGATTGCGCGCTCCAGCTGGCGTCCAGCCGCCAGTGATGGTCGAGCCGGAAGCCGCCGTCTTCGAGACAGAGGACCGTGGAGGATGCCGTGACGCTTTCCTCGCCGACCGACAGGGCGAGACGCTCGAAACCTTCGATATCGGTACGGCGCCAGAACAGGACGGATTTTTCCATGCGAGAGCCTCCCTTACGCGCGTGAATGCGCCTTGCGGAGATCGTGCAGAGGGGGCGTCAGCCGAACTCCCGGCCCTGTGGCCGGGCACAACCTAGCATTTTTACGGCCGCCGTTGAACCATCCGGTTATGAAGGCTTCGCCACGGCGCCGATCTGGTGCCAGTGGCGGTTGTCGCGCTCGATGAGCTCGTCGGCGCAGGCAGGCCCCATCGTTCCCGGCGCATAGGCTTCCGGCTCGCCCTCCTTGGCCCAGAGGTCGAGGAAGGGCTGGACGGCCGCCCATCCGGCCTCGATGCCGTCGGCGCGCTGGAATAGCGTCTGGTCGCCGATCATCAGGTCGTAGATCAGCGATTCGTAGCCGGTCATCTTGCCGATATCGAATTTGTCGGCGTAGCGGAAATCGAGCGAGACGGGCACGGTATCGACCGAAAGGCCGGGGGACTTGATGGAGATTTCCATGCTCATGCCCTCATCCGGCTGCACCTGGATCACCAGCCGGTTCGGCGGCAGGCGGCGCGTCACGTCGGTCTCGCGGAACTGCGCGAAGGGAACCGGCTGGAAGGTGACGACGATCTCGGTATCGCGTGCCGTCATCGCCTTGCCGGTGCGGAGATAAAAGGGGACGCCGGCCCAGCGCCAGGTATCGGCATAGAGTTTCAGCGCCACGAAGGTCTCGGTCTTGCTATCGGGCGCCACCTGCGGCGTGTCGTGGTAGGCGGTGATATCGGCGCCGTTGAGCTTGCCCGCGGTATAGACGCCGCGCACGCCATGGGTCTTGGCTTCCTCGGGCGTATAGACCCGCAGCGCCTTCAGAACCTTGCTCTTCTCGTTGCGGATCGCCTCGGCGTCAAAACTGTTCGGCGGCTCCATGGCGATCATCGCGAGCAGCTGGAAGAGATGGTTCGGCACCATGTCGCGCAGCGCGCCCGTCGCATCGTAGAAGGCGCCGCGGCTGCCGACATCAACGATCTCGGCCGCGGTGATCTGCACGTTGTCGATATAGCGGTTGTTCCACAGCGCCTCGATCATCATGTTGGCAAAGCGCGCCGTCATCAGGTTCTGCACCGTTTCCTTGCCGAGGAAATGGTCGAGCCGGTAGACCTGGTTTTCCGAGACCTTGGCGAGGATCTGCGCATTCAGCGCCTTCGCCGAGGCAAGGTCGGTGCCGAAGGGCTTTTCGATGGCGATGCGCCGGAAGCTGTTGTCGCCTTCCGTGGTCAGCTTGTTGGCGGCAAGACGCTCGACGATCTCGCCGAAGAAGCGCGGCGGAACAGCGAGGTAGAAGGCGGCATTGCCATCAAGCCGCTTGCCGATCTCGCCATAGATTTCGTCCTTGGTGAAATCCCCGGAGAGGTAGGAGATGCGGCTGCGCAGCTTCAGCCAGGCCTCGTCCTTCGACAGCGGCTGGTCGCCGCCGAGGCCGGAGAGAAACTCGTCCAGCTTGCCCCGCAGCATCTCGTCATCGCCGGGATCGATGCCGATCCCGAGAATATGAAGATCGTCGCCGACAAGGCGGCTGCGCGTCAGGTTGATGATCGCGGGAATGAGCAGGCGCCGCGTCAGGTCGCCCGTGGCGCCGAAGATCACAAGCGTGGCGGGCGGGGTGGGCACGGCATCGGTCATGGCGGTCTCGCTCCTTGCGTATGGCAGCGAATATAAGCGAGGGGGCGCCGGGAGCAAGCGGGACGGCGTGACGCAGAGTGCGCTGGCCGCCCGGCATGTCAGGCGCCCTGCGGCGCAGGCGCCAGGATGCCCTGCTCGACAGCCAGCGTGATCAGCCGCGCGCTGAGTTCGCCCAGCCTATCGGATGCCACGCCGATCGGCAGCATGCGCCGTTCGACGCTTGCTGCCGTCACTCCGGCCGAACCCCAGGTGCCGCCCTCGGTGAAGAAATTGTGTAGCAGCGGCTGCATCCGGTCCATGGCATTGGCAAAGCGCGACTCCGCCGTAGCCTTCGCCTCGAACTCGTCCCATAGCGCCCGGAATTCCTTCGCCTGATCCTCAGGCAGCAGCGCGAAGATCCGCTCGGCTGCCTTCAGCTCCCGATCCGCCTGACTGGCGGCAAGCACGGTGTCATAGGCGAATGTATCGCCGGCATCGATCTCGACGATATCGTGGATCAGCAGCATCTTCAGGACGCGCAGAAGCTCGACCTTCTCGCGCGAATGCTCCGAAAGCACCATCGCCATCAGCGCCAGCTGCCAGGTGTGCTCGGCATCATTCTCGACGCGCGAGCGATCCAGAAGCGGCGTCCTGCGTAGTACCGTCTTCAGCTTCTCGACCTCGAGAATGAAGGCCAGTTGCTCCATCAGCCGGCGATTGCCGAGAAAGCCTTCGAGATAATCGGCGGTGATCTGTTGGCGCATGTCAAACTCCTCATGCTGCGAGACGGCAAGGCGGGCGGGTGAGGCCGCCGGTGGCGTAGCATCGAACCCCGGCAAGCGCCATATCGCGATGTCGGGACTGGAGAAATCCGCAGCGCTCCTTATGTCATTCCCGACGGCAACAAGCGGGGAGGAAACGCGACATGGCCAAGAACACCATCTGCCTCTGGTATAACGGCGACGCCGAGGAGGCCGCAGGCTTCTACGCCGCGACCTTTCCCGACAGCGCCGTCACGGCTGTCGTCCGGGCGCCAGGCGATTATCCCGATGGCAAGCAGGGCGATGTGCTGGTCGTCGAATTCACCGTTGCAGGCGTCGCCTGCATCGGCCTCAACGGCGGCCCGGCCTTTCCGCAGAGCGAAGCCTTTTCCTTCCAGATCGCGACCGAAACCCAGGAAGAAACCGACCGCTACTGGAACGCGATCGTCGGCAATGGCGGCAAGGAAAGCGAATGCGGCTGGTGCAAGGACAAGTGGGGCCTCTCCTGGCAGATCACCCCACGCGTGCTGAGCGAGGCTCTGAAAGCCTCTCCCGCCGAAGCCAAGCGCGCCTTCGACGCGATGATGACGATGCGGAAGATCGACATTGCGGCGATCGAGGCCGCGCGGCGGGGGTGAAGGAATAGCAGCCTGTTTGAACAACCCACCGAACCTTGATATGATTTAATCGTATCAAGGAGGCCGGGATGCGGACCACGCAAGCATTGAGCATCACATTGCCGGTTGAAATGGCCCAGATGGTCAAGGACAAAGTGTCATCCGGCGAGTATGCCAGCGAAAGCGAGGTCATTCGTGCCGGTCTGCGTGCCCTGAACGCCCAAAATGCCGCGATCGACAGATGGTTGCAGGAAGAGGTGCTGCCGGCGATCGATGCGCATGACGCCGATCCGGGCCACGCGATCCCCATCGCAGAGACGCGCAAGCGCCTTCAATCCTTCATGGACGCTGAACTTTCAGCCAAGCCCGCTGCCGAATGAAATACAGGGTCGCTTTCGATCCACGGGCCGAAGCGGACTTGCAGCAGATCTATCTTTATCTGGCGTATTTGGCCGGTCACCGGATCGCCAGCGCTTACATCAATCAGATCATCGACTACTGCCAGGAATTCGAGACGTTTCCTGAGCGTGGCCGCCGTCTCGACCATATGAGGCCAGGTCTGCGCACAGTCGGTTTCAAAAGGAAGGCGACGATCGCCTTCCTTGTCCGGGCGGACAGCGTTACAATGCTGCGCATCTTCAATCACGGCAGAAATGCCGTACTGGATGATGATGGTGAACCGTCAGCGGGCTGATCAGCCCTTCACCGCCACCATGAAAATCCGCGGGAAGCGCAGCAGCACGCGGCCGTCGGCCATTTTCGGATGGGCCTTTTCGATGCGTTCCAGGTAATCGGCCAGAAACGCCTCGCGGTTCTCTTCGCCGGCTTGGGCGAGATAGGGCATCAGTCCGGTGCCCTTAAGCCATTCGACGATCGCAGCCGCATCCGCCATCGGGTGGTTGTAGATCGTGTGCCAGATATCGACGCGAGCAGCCTTGGCAGAAAGCCGGCTGTAATAGGTCGAAGCCGGCGGCAGCGGCTTGCGGCGCACGCTCTTCTTCTCGAAATTGGCCTTCCACGGCCCGGCATGGGCGGTGTCCTCCATCGCCAGATGCGTCGGCTCGGAGAGATTGTCGGGCATCTGCACGGCCAGCACGCCGCCCGGCGCCAATCCGTCCATCAGCCGGTCGAAGATGTCGAGATGATCGGGCAGCCATTGGAAGACGGCATTGGCAAACAGCAGGTCGGTCTCGCCCGAAGGCTGCCAGGTGGACAGATCGGCCTTTTCAAAGTGCGTCTGCGGCAAGCGCTTGCGCGCCGCCTCCAGCATGTTGTCGTCGCTGTCGAGACCGGAGACGTTGTTCGCACCATAACGATCGACGATCAGTTCGGTGGAATTGCCGGGTCCGCAGCCGAGGTCGATGGCGTTTTTGACGGATGCCAGCGGCACCTGCGCCAGGAGATCGCGCGCCGGGCGCGTCCGTTCATCCTCGAATTTGACGTATTGGATGGCAGACCATGCCATGGCGGAACCTCCTGCTGATATGTCTTTGCGCGGAGCGCCGATCAGTGCGCCGCGGGCCATCTCTATCAGCAATCCGGAGCCGCTTATACGCGCGCTGCGATGACAAACCAGTGAACATCAGTCAAAAAAGGCGCCCTTTACCGGCGCCTTTCGAGATGCTCAGGCAGCCCGAATCCGCGTGCTTCCGCTATTGGCTGCCGCACCCATCCGCTGTGCTGCCACCGGTGAGCCGGAGGCTTCCGCCGGAGCCGCAAGCTGGCCTGCCGCATCGCTGTCGATGATCGCCGAAAACGCCGCTGCCGTGGCCCCGTCGTTGCAATAGCCATGCGCCTGGCCGGCCGAAATATGAAGGATGTCGCCTGCAGAAACCGCGATCTCCTCGCGGCCCTGATCCGTCATCCGCCAGACCGTCAACCGGCCTTCGATGATGCGCAGCACCTGTTCGCTGCCGATCGTTTGCGCGGTGCCGGAAACACCGGCGGGCACGCTGACATCGACGATGCTCAGCCATGCGCCCTGCAGGCGCACCGTGCGTTCGATGCGCTCGGCAGCGACGAAAAACACCTTGGAGCCCGTCTGAGCAAAGGTTTTGACACTGGAGTTGGACATTAACGTCCCTTTCATTCTTTTTCTTGCGGCAGCCCGTTAGACCTTCGCAGCCGGTTTGGCAACCTCCGAGATGTCGCGGACAACAGTCGCGAAGCGATCGGCGATCTCTGCCAGCGCTGTGCGCTGCACCGTTTCGGCCGGGATGACGCCGCCCAGCGAATCCGGCAGATCGCGGGTCGCCGTGGCCGATGCGACGACGGTCGCCTGCAGCCCGAGGTCGAGGGCAGCCCGTGCGGTGGCCCCGATGCACATATGCGTCATGAAGCCCACGAGGATCAGTTCCGTTCGGCCGGTATCCCCAGCAATCGCGGCTAGGGTCGCCTGGAGTTCGGTTCCGGCAAAGGCGTTGGGCAGCGTCTTCGAAATGATCGGCTCACCGTCGGCAGGCGTCAGCGCAGACATGATGCCGGCGCCATGCGAACCGGCTGCAAACAGCCAGCTGTCGGCTCCTGACAGGTGGACGACATGAACAACCGGAACACCGTCAGCGCGGGCCTTGCCAAGCAGGCTCTGGATTTCCTTGGCGGCCCCGGCGACGCCTGAAAGCGGCAGGCTGCCGTCTGCATAGTCATTTTGCGCATCGATGATGACGAGAACTGCTTTCGTCCAGTCGGCCGCTTTCGCGGTGACGCCGGAGCGCTGAAGAAGGGTGAAGGGAGCCATGCGTTCATCTCCTGTTTTACAGATGGAGAATGATGTAACGCCTTTCCGTGTGACCGAATATTCGCTAATTATTCGCAATGGCTGAGCAAAAACGCACAGATATCGATTGGGAAGATCTCCGCTTCTTCTCGGCGCTCGCCAGGCATCGCAGCCTGTCGGCGGCGGCCCGCGCATTGAAGGTCAACCATGCCACCGTTGCGCGCCGGATATCCGCGCTCGAGTTGAGCCTCGGCGCGCAGCTCTTCGAACGCCGCCCCGATGGATATGTGCTGACGGCGCAGGGGCAATCGATATCGGCAGAGACTGCGGCGATGGCGTCGGCAGCCTCTGCGATCCGTGACCGAGTCGTCTCGCCGGAGGGGCCGGGCGGACGCGTACGGCTGACGACCATCCGTTCGGTTGCCGATCTGCTTCTCGCGCCAAATCTCGGCCAGATCCTTGATGGACTTCCGGGCATCGAGCTCGAAATCCTGACGGATGTTCGCGTCCACAGCCTTGCACATCGCGAGGCCGATATCGCGTTGCGTCTCGGCCGCCCGAAGGACAGCGACCTGACCGGCAAGCGCGTTGCCACCATCACGCACGGCTTCTACGCCAGTGCGGCGATGGCTGCCCGCTGGCGGGCAGGCGAGGCCGTGCCCTTGATCGGCTTCGATCTCGACAGCGAGCAGTTGATCGCCGAGGCGAGATGGCTCGAAACGCACTATGCGCATCATTCCTATTCGGTGCGCTCCGGCAGCACCATCACGCAGGCGGTTGCCGCCGCAAACGGCATGGGCGTCGTCATGCTGCAACGCTTTCAGGCGAGGGAATATCCGTCGCTCGTCGAGATTGATTTCGGCGCTGTCATGCCGGGCCGCGAGCTCTGGATGCTGGCGCCATCGGGCCTCATGGGCGTGCCAAGGGTCAGCGCCGTCTGGGAGCGTCTGGCCATCCTGTTTGCGGGCCTTGGCGATCTCTAGCGCTTCTTCTCCGCCTTGATCCGCTTCACCACCATATCCAGCACGGCGCTGTTGCCGGTGATGAACCGCTCGGCCACGACCTTCAGCTGCTCGATATTCGTCGTGCTGGCATCGTCCAGATCGTCGTTGGCGCCCTGAAGCGCGCCGTCGATGCGGAAATAGGCAAGGGTCTCGGGCTTGGCAAAGCTCATGTCGGTCGAGCCTTCGGCATTCAGCCTGGCGCCCTTGGGGTTCAGCAGCTTGTTCGCCTGATAGGCCGCCGTGCTTGCCTGTCCCTGCATCAGCACGGAGATGAGCGGCGTGCCGTTCTGCGGGTTGATCCAGCCGAAGGCACCCCAGTTCTTGGCCTGCTGATAGGGGATCTTGCGGTTCTGCCGCCCGGTGCCGAGCGACAGCACGACGAAGCTGTCATCCGCCGCCTGCCAGAGTTTTCGCGCTTCGACATAGGCTGCCAGCACCGGATCGTTGGCAAACACGCCGCCATCGATCAGCGGGATCTTTCTTTGCGCGTCGCCGGCCGGCTTGCCGAGGTTCTCGACCAGCGCCGGCTCGAAATAGGTGGGTGCGGCAGAGGAGCCGCGCGCCGCTTCCCAGAAACGGAACTTGGCGTTCTCCATATCGCAATTGGTCATGAACACGGCTTCGCGCTGGTGAATGTCATAGCCGGTGATCAGCACCTTCGTCAGTCCGTCGGCAATCAGCGTGTTGGCCCCGAGACGGGCCTGGAGCTTCTCCTCCAGCGCCGTCGCATCGTAGCGCTCCTCCTGCCATCCGCCGATATTGAGGATGCGGGCGATGATTTTGGAATAGAAGATATCCTGGCCTTCGTCGGCATAGAGCTTGACGAGATCGGCAGGCGTGCAGGCGGCGATCTTCTTGTTCTTCGGGTTCGGGCAGGTCAGCCCGGCGGCGATGATGGCGCCGGTCGAGGTACCGCCGATCAGGTCAAAGGCCTCATGCATGGCCAGGTCCTTCAGGCGCTTGGCAAGCTCGGCGATCACAAGTGCAGGAATGAGGCCGCGGATGCCGCCCCCATCGATCGATAGAATAAAACGAACCGTCATGTTCCCCTCCGCTCCGAAATCATTCCGGGCGGCAGGGATTATGCTTCATGTATTATAAATTGCAACTCGAATAAATACACCAATAAATAGTTAACGATTGCGCTTCGACTGTGCCGTTGCGGCACGCCTAGAATTGCGTGATCACGCTGATACCGAGCCCCTCAGATCGTTCCATCGCGGTAAGGGCGGGCACGGCATCGGCGAGGCTGATCCGCTTGCCGATAAGCTTCTGCGGCGCGATCTTGCCGGCCGAAAGCATCGCCAGCATCGCGTCATAGCGCCAGGCCTGCATGCCGTGGCTGCCGTAGATCTCCAGCTCGTGGCCGATCACCTGCGCCATCGGGATCTGAGGCGTCGAGTGATCGCCGAGCATCAGGCCGATCTGCACATGCCGTCCGCGGCGCCGCAGGTTCTTGATCGAGTTGAAGCAGGTGACGGGGTGGCCGAGCGCATCGATGGAGACATGCGCGCCGCCCTTGGTGATCTCGCGCACCGCCTCGGGCACGTCGCCCACCGTGGCCGCATTGATCGTCGCCACCGCGCCGCATTCGCGCGCAAAGGCGAGCTTCTCGTCGGAGATATCGATAGCGATCGGATTGGCGCCGAGGGCCGCCGCGATCATGATCGCCGAAAGGCCGACGCCGCCGCAGCCGTGGATCGCGATCCACTCGCCGGGTCCGGTGCGGGCCTGATCGGCCACGGCCCGGAACGAGGTGGCGAAGCGGCAGCCGAGGCTGGCGGCCGTCGCATCGTCGATCGTTTCAGGCAGATGCACGAGGTTGGTCTCGGCATAGTCGATCGCCACATATTCGGCGAACGAGCCCCAATGGGTGAAACCCGGCTGGAACTGGTTCGGGCAGACCTGCTGGTTGCCGGAATGGCACTCGCCGCAATGGCCGCAGCCCGAGACGAAGGGCACGGTCACCCGGTCGCCGACCTTGAAACGCATCACGCCCTTGCCTGTGGCGACGATCTTGCCGGCCAGCTCGTGGCCCGGCACATGCGGCAGGCGGATATCGGGGTCGTGCCCCATCCACCCATGCCAGTCGCTGCGGCAAAGCCCGGTGGCGCCGACGGCGATGACGACGCCGTCTTCCGAGGGTGAGGGATCGGCCACGGTCCGGATCTCCGGCAGCTTGCCGAAGGCGTCGTAATACATGGCTTTCATAGTGCTCTCCCGCGTTCGAATCCGGCCCTATGATGGCACGGCGCGCGCCTCGCTTTCCATCATTTTTGCTGATCGATCCATCGCATCGGCGTGAAGGGCGAAGACGGAATGTTGCGGCGGGCAAAGCGCATGCGCCATTTTCTTGCGTCCGCTTTTTGAGCGATAGTTTCTCCTTGACCCCGCCAGTTTGGAAGGATTTTGCTTCTGCAACTTGTTTGAGGAGAAGAAAAATGGCCGTCAACACAGCGCCCCGTTCCACCACCTGGACCTATGTCGATGGCGAGTGGCTGACCGGAAATCCGCCGCTGATCGGCCCGACCTCGCATGCCATGTGGCTCGGCTCCACCGTCTTCGACGGCGCCCGCTGGTTTGATGGCATCGCGCCTGATCTCGACCAGCACTGCCAGCGCATCAACCGCTCGGCCGTCAACATGGGCCTGAAGCCGACCAAGACGCCCGAGGAAATCGAGGCGCTCGCCTGGGAGGGCATCAAGAAGTTCGACGGCAAGACGCCGATCTATATCAAGCCGATGTACTGGGCCGAGCATGGTGCGCCCTTCAGCGTCGTCACCGCCGATCCGGAATCGACCCGTTTCGTGCTCTGCCTCTTCGAAGCGCCGATGGGCGGCCATGGCGGCTCGTCGATCACGGTCTCGCCCTTCCGCCGCCCGACACCGGAGACGGCGATGACCGAGGCCAAGGCGGGCTCGCTCTACCCGAATTCCGGCCGCGCCATCGCCGAAGCCCGCTCGCGCGGCTTCGACAACGCGCTGATGCGCGATACAAACGGCAATGTCGTCGAGACGGCTTCCTCGAACGTCTTCATGGTCAAGGATGGCGTGGTGTTCACCCCGGTCGCCAACCGCACCTTCCTCGCCGGTATCACCCGCGCCCGCGTCATCGGCCTGCTCCGCCAGGCGGGTTTCGATGTCCGCGAGACAACGCTCTCGGTCGAAGACTTCATGAATGCCGACGAGATATTCACCTCGGGCAACTACTCCAAGGTCGTCGGCGTCGTCAGGCTCGATGGCCGTGATTTTCAGGAAGGCCCGGTCACGCGCAAGGCGCTGGAGCTGTATATGAACTGGGCTTATGGGCGGACGGCGAGCGGGGAGTAACGCCCGCTCCACCCTCAACGGCGCGCAGTCACACCGTCAGCATCCGCGCACGCTCATCCTGCGTGATTCCATAATCCTTGCAGGGCAGGCCGTCCGAAACCTCGTCACTGAGAAACGTCATCCCGAGCTTTTCGGCCACCTTGATCGACGCATCGTTGCCCGCGAAGATGTTGGCGACGATGCGTGGCAGGTTCAGCGTTTCGAAGCCGTGATCGAGCACCGGGCGGGCGGCTTCCGTCGCGTAGCCCTGGCCCCAGGCGTGGCGGTTCAGCCGCCAGCCGATTTCGATGTCGGGGCCGATCGTGTCGTAGGGGATCAGCATCACCCAGCCGAGAAACTGCTTCGGAGCGGTCTTGGCAAAGATCGACCAGTAGCCGAGGCCTTCGCCGAAATCGCTTTCCATGCGGTTGATGACGAAGCGCCTGTGCGCGTCCGGATCGGCCCAGGGGCCGGGGATATAGCGCGTCACCTCGGGGTCGCGGTCCATCGCCATACAGTCATCGAGATCGGCCAGCGTCCGCGGACGCAAAATGAGACGGTCGGTGACGAATATCTGCTGCAAGCGCTTCTCCCGTTGCATGCGGTTCCGTTCTGAAACGCAATCATAGCGCCGGGAGTTGCAAACGATAGTCTCAGTTTTCGTCTTTTGGCTTCACAATCCACGTGAAGACCGCACCGGCGGCAAGCAGGACACAGGTTCCCAGGAACACCGAGGGCATGCCGATATGGCCGCCGACGAAACCGCCGAGCACCGGCCCGGCCACCTGGCCGACATATTGCGATGAGACTGAGAGGCCGAGAATGCTGCCTGCCGCGCTGTCGGGCACGCTGTGGCGGATCACCGCCGAGATGCATGGCAGCAACCCGCCGAGCGCGATCCCCATCAGGAAGCGCAGGATGATCAGCTGCCAGGCGCTGGTGACGAAGGCCTGCGGGATCAGCAGAACCGCGGCCACCGCCAGCGCGCCTGCAATCACCGGCCAGTGGCCGATGCGGTCGGCGAGCTTTCCGAGCCGCGAGGCGGAGAGGATGCTGCCGAGCGCCGCTGCCGACATGACAACGCCTGCGATCATCGTCACGCTTGACTGATCCGCAACCAGATCGGCGACATAGACGGTGATGATCGGCTCGATCGACATGTTGGCGAGCATCAGCAGCATGCCGGTCAGAAGCATGGCGATGACGGGGCCCTTGTCGGGGATCGAGCGCCAGCCGCCGCTGGCCTTGGCGGCCTGCTTGCGGGCGGGGGACTTTTCTTCCTTGATCAGAAAAGCGGTGCCGAGGAACGCCAGGAAGATGAAGGCACCGGCGGCCAGAAATGTGCCGCGGATGCCGATCAGCGGCGGCAGCGCTCCGCCGATCAGCGGACCGACAAGATTGCCGGCCATAATGCCTGACGAGAGCATACCGAGCGCCCAGGCAGAGCGATCCTTCGGCGTCTGCGTCGCCACCAGCACCATCGAACCCGAGGAATAGCCACCGGCCAGGCCGACGAACAGCCTGAGCGCTACCAGCTGCCAGACGTCCCCCGCCATGCCCATCAGCGAAATGGCGATCGTCATGCCCAGACTGGCGCGCACCAGCATCAGCTTGCGCCCATAGATATCGCCGAGCCTGCCCCACAGCGGCGCCACGAACGCGGCGGCAAAGAAGGTCGCGCCATAGGCAATACCCGACCACTGGACGATCGCCGCATGATCGGGGACGCCGAGCTCCTCGACATAGAGCGGCAGGAAGGGAAGCAGCAGCGTCATCGCCACGATCGTCGTGAACGAGCCGATCAGCGAGACGGCGAGGTTGCGTTTCCAGTAAACGGACCCGGCCGCGGCGTCGGCTGCGTTCATCGGGGTGTCGGCCATATCAGGGGTTCTCTATGCGTCTTCGGAAGTCTTGGGGCGCGGGCAGCCTACGCCCGGCTTATCCCGGTGCCAAGGACGGATAGCGCCCGAACCGTCGGCTCATTTGCGGCTTTCACTGGTTTCCGCTATAAACTGATTGCAAATCGCAATCGGAAAAGAGGAGGAGGTTTGCGATGAGTGTGACGGACGATCGAGAGCAGATGATCCGCGCCCTGTTCGCCGCCTATCTCGAAGGCCGCCGGGATATCGTCGGCGCGATGCTGTCGGATGATTTCACCTTTTCCAGCCCGCGAGACGATCATATCGGCCGCGCCGCCTATTTCGACCGCTGCTGGCCAGAGCCGCCTGCCTTCCGCGCCATCGAGATCGAGTACCTCACCGTCTCCGGCGACGAAGCCGCCATCCGCTATCGTGCCGTCAAAAACGACAGCGCCGCCTTCCGCAACATGGAAAGCTTCCGCTTCAAGAGCGGGAAGATCGTCTCGGTCGATGTGTATTTCGGACGTGAGGCCAATGATCGATGACGACGAATACTGCGATCGCCGGCCGTTTTTCAGATCTTGCCTGGGGACAATTCACGGCTGGCAGGACCGGTTCCGAAAGCGCCGGGGCCGCCGTGCCATCCTCATCCTGTCCATTAACGGGAAAAACACGTGGGTTTAACCATGTTGCTTAGCCTTTGATTCATCCTCCCAGAGCAGTTTGCGGCCGGGGTGGCTGGGAACCAACCTCGAAGGATCGGAAGCTATGACCTATGCACTTGTGCTCTTCTCGGCCGTGACGGCGATCGTGGTGTCGATTTCGGCGATCGGCACGGCGCCGGCGCCAAACAGCAAGTGGCCGGAAATCCACCCGGAAAAGACCTCCAGACTGGTGCAGGCGCACCGGCCCTGATCCGCCACATTTTGCATGAACGGCGGGTTCATCGCCGGTTCAGGGCAGGGGGCTAAATCTCTCGCCTGGCTGGATTTTTGGAGAACCGCAATGAAGATCATCACGCTGGCAGCAGCGCTCGTTATCGGAGGCCTTTCGGCACTGTCAGCCGAAGCGATGCCGGTTGCGCCGCTTGCCGTGGACAATGCCGCCGCATCCGATGTGACCAAGGTGGATTACGCCTGCGGCCGCGGCTGGCACATGACCCGCTGGGGCGAATGCCGCCGCAACGACTACCGCCGCTATGCACCGCCGGTCCGCTACTGGCACCGTCCCCCGCCGCCGCGCTGGGGCTGGGGCGGCGGCTGGGAACGCCCGCGTCCCTATTACCGCGACCGTGATCGCGGCTGGGATGGCGGCGGCCGTTACGACCGCTACTGAGCGATAGTAAAGCGAATAGCAAACCGGGGCAGAGGCCCCGGTTTTTTGTTTTCGTAGCTCAGCGACGCTTCGGCGATTGATCTCTGTTGATGACAACCGGCGTTTAGTGTATCTCATAAATGAGGTACGTACGTCATTTCGGAACTCAACTGGAACGCGGGAGGCAGGACAGTGGAAACATTCAATCCAAAGCCGGAATTTGCCATCAGAGACGAAGAGGCACTTCGGGGCCTGTTCGAGCCGACCCATGCTCTCGCCATACAGAAGTGCCAAAACACGCTGGGCAGGCACGCGCAGGAATTTATCCGCCGCTCGCCGTTCCTCTGCATCGGCACACAGAGTTCGAATGGCAGCGCCGATGTCAGCCCGCGCGGCGACCCTGCCGGTTTCGTCAAGATATTGGATGAGCGCACCTTGGCGATACCGGACCGTCCGGGCAACAATCGCCTCGATACGCTGGTCAATATTCTGGCCAATCCAAATGTCGGATTGCTGTTCATCATCCCGGGGTTTGACGACACTTTGCGGGTGAACGGGACTGCCACTCTCTCGCGAGACCCCGGCCTGCTTGAGCGCATGCGTGTCAACGATCGTGTGCCGAAGCTCGCAATCTTGGTCACTATCAGCGAAGCCTTCATGCATTGCGCAAAGGCGTTCCGTCGCTCCCATCTGTGGAACCCCGAGCACTTCCAGGACCGCAGCGGAATGCCCTCGCTGGTGAAGATCATTCTGGACGAAACGACCGGGGCTCCTGCCGACGCGTCGGCAATGCGCAAGATCGATGACGATCTCGAAGCCGACTACAAGAGGACGCTCTACTAGCGCCGGGACATTCTGGCGGGCCGCGGCCTCGAGGTCACTTCACCTTCGCGGCAGCCGCGCTGACCTTTTCAGGGGTTGTCACCAGCGCGAATTCCTTCATCTCGGCGGGCTTCAGGTAATAGAGCCGGTCCGGCGGGGTTTCCATCGCGTGGATCCAGAGGCCAGGCTTGATGCCCATGGCGTCGAGATGGCGGGTGACATCGGCGGTGGTGCGCTGCGCATCCGACATGGCACGCTCGGGCGACAACTTTTCTTTCGTGCCGTTGAAGACCTGATGCACGCCGATCACCGCGCCGTCATCGGCGCTGCGGCTGACGCCACCGTAAAGAATGATCGGGCAGGAGGAGGCGCAGAGCGCGCCTTTCGCCACCGTTGTGCCGATCTTCCGCTCGCGGATCAGCTTCGACATGGCGAGCGCATCGCCGACCGCGCCGCCCGGCGAATCCAACGATACCGTCTTCACATATTCGCCACGCGCCTCGATCTCCTTTTGGAAACGGCCGGCGGCGCCGTATTCGATCGCGCCGCGCGCCAGCAGAATGCCGCCTGGTTGAAGCTCGAATGTCATCGGCTGCTTCAGCAGCTCGGCGCTGGTGGTGATCTCGGCAGGCGGGTTTTCAGGCTCGCCATCGGTCAGCGCTGGCGGCAGAACGGGCATGCTGTCAGGGGCGGCGGGATCGAAGACCGGCAGCGTGGCATTGGCGATGCTGAGATCGCGGAAATCGATCACCAGAAAGGCGACCGCGGCGGCGATCAGCGCATGCAGCACCAGCCGCGGCAGCGTCGAGTCGTCGGTGGCAAGCAGCCTGCGCTTTATCTGCTCGCCTGCCGCTTCGATCTTCATGTCTGCGGACCCTTGCGCGGTGGCTTGCCCGGCAGGTCGAGGCTGGTGACGTTGGAGGGTTCTGGCTCATGTTCCCCGGCAGCATGCGCTTCGGACGCCGCTTCGGCATGCCCATCCGCCTTCGCCGCGGCCTTGGCTTCCGCCCGGGCAACGACGGCCTCGATATCGATGCCGCGCGCCTGCAGCGCCCGCTGAACCTCGATTGCCTTAAGAAGCTCGGCGGCGGTGATCCGCTCGGCAAAGGGCATGCTCTGCTCCTGCCGCCGCAGGGCACCGTGGGCGACCGACAGCATCAGCACCAGCACGCCGGGCAGAAGGTCGATCGAGATTGCGCCCGCCCAACTGGGGATGAAGTCCGAGGCATAGCGCAGCACGGCTTCGGCCGAAGACAGCGGCACGAAGCGCCGCTCGCCGACAGGCTCGCGAGCGAGGATCTGGTCGGCAGCCTGGGACAGCACTTTCGATTGCGCGGCGACGGAGGAGCGGATCGTCTCCATCACCTGATCCTGCCGATTGGCGAGATCGACCTCGCGGCCATCGGCGACAGGGGCGATGAAGCCGAGCGACAGGTCCTCGGCGGCGCGCTTGACGGAGGGTGCGATCGAGGTCTGCTCCAGCGAGGTGATGACGCCGGTCAGCGTCACGACTTCGGCTGCGAACTGGTCAGCGCGCTCGTCGATGGCACCGGGCGCCGAAACCAGCGTGCGCATGGTTTCCAGATGCTTGCGCCCGTCATCGAAAAGAGTGGTGACGCGCTCGCGCGAGGCATTGATGTTGTTCTGCAGTTCGGTCAGCTGCGAGGCCATCTGTGACAGGAGCTGCACGACGCTGCCGGCACCCGTGGTGCCGGTCAGCGCGCCGGTCTCGCGCTCCTGATCGGCAAGCCGCTGGAAGCGTTCCTGCGTGCGCTGGATATCGGGCAGCAGGCTTTGCGCCGCCAGCGCATTCTGGTGCGCCCGGTCGAGATCGCCGGTGTAGTCCTCCAGCGTTTCGGCCAGATGCTGTTCGAGTGCTGCCGAACCCGCAAGAGCTGCCGCGTTCAGCCAGCTCGCCATGGCGATGATCATCGCGCAGCCGAGCGCCATGATGCAGAGCAGAGCCGTGCGCGCCGCCACCGTCGTCACATGCGGGTAGAAGCGGGCGAGATAGGTCCAGAAGGCATAGATCGCCACCGAAACCGCAGCCGAATAGATCAGCGCCGCAAAGAAGGTGGAGGTCGGCGAACCGTCGAGCAGGCTGCGCACGCCGAGATAGGTATAGACGCCGGATGCGAGCGCCAGAACCGCCAGCGCAAAGCGCGTCATCGTTTCCACGGCTTCGATGCCGTCGTGCAGGCGGTGAGATGCGCCAAGCGCCATGATATTCCTCCGGCTGGTATCCTCTTAAGAAACCCTTAAAATCCCGGCGAAAACAAGGCCTTCAAAATGAGCGGGCGCTTACTCCGCTGGCGGTACCCGCGCTGGCTCGCCGGAGAATTCCCGCTCACCGCCAAAGCTATCGCCCGAAGAGCGTAGCGACTTCTCGGAGATGTCGATCAGCGGCGAGAAGGTGGCTGCCGGCATGCGCACATCCTCGGGCTCGTCGAACGCAGCAGGTGAAGACCTGTCACCGCGGGCGACCTCCAGCTGGCCGTTCAGGATGGCGCGTTCGGCGCGCAGCTGGCGGATCTCGGATTTGGCGATCTCCAGGCTGGTGCGCAGCTGGCCGATTTCGTGGCGGTCGCTGTCCATGCGGGTGTCGAGATCGCGCCGCATGGCGTCGGCTTCCCGGTCGCGGCGCGTGCGCAGGCTTTCCGCCTCGCGCAGCTTCACCGTCAGTTCGTTATTATAGGCGGAAAGCTCGCGGCGGGCGGTCTCGCTCTCGGTTCCGCTCATGCGGGCGCGGCGCAGCTCTTCCTCGACGCGCTCGGCGCGCGAGATGGTGGCCGCGAGTTCCGATTTCAGCCGCTTCATCTCGCCGCGCGCCGATTGCAGTTCCTCATCGGTCATCTTGTTGCGGCCGTTCGCGGTGATCAAAAGCTTCTCGACCAGCTCGGCTTTGGAGCCGACGGCGTCGCTCTTGGTCGTCAGGTGGGCAATCTCGAGTGCCGAAGAGGTGGTGACCGTATGCAGCTCGACCTCGGCGCGCTTGTGGCGCTCCTCGACCAGCGACAGTTCCTGCTTCAGGCTGGCGACGGCCGTCTGCAGGTTGGAAACCAGCGCTTCCTGCGCCATCAGATTGCTCTTCAGGTGACCGCGCTCTTCCGTCAGCCGCGCGATGTCGCGGGCCTGCACGGCGCTTTCGCGGCGCGACGTTTCGGTCAGCAACTGGTGTGCCGTCGTTTCCAGATCGAGCTTTTCACGCGTGGCGGACAGTTCGCGGCTGCGGCTGTCGAGCTCCTGCTGCGCGCGCTTCAGAAGCATCGAGGCTTCGTCGAACTGCATGATCCGTCCGGCAAGCTCGCGCTCGGCGTCGAGCAGCCGCGTCTCGATGATCGAAAATTCCTCGCAGGTGATGCCGTGGACGTTCTGCAGCTTGGTCAGCTCTTCGCGCACCGCTTCGATCTCGATGCGGAATTGGCCGTTGGCGGTGCGGATGTCCTTGTTCTCGGCGGCAAGCCGCGCATTGTCCTCGTCGGCCTTGCGTCTCGCGCCGCTCTCGTAGTCGAGCAGCGAGCTGATGCGGGCGCATTCGGCCTGCAGCCGTCCGGTCTCGGAAAGCGAATGGTCATGGGCGCCGAGAAGCGTGGTCACGCGGTCCTGCAAAGCGGAAAGCCCCGCTATCAGCTCCTTGGAATTGCGCTGGTTTTCCTCAAGCACCGATCCGAAGGCCTGGAACTCGTTGATCTCGGGCATCTGGTAGGGCTGCGGCGCCGTTGCCTGGGGCGTCATCGGCTGTTCTGTGATGGAGGCCGGCCGGTAGGCCTGGCTGTTCGTGCGGATATCCGTCTTGCCCGGCTCGTCGCCCCGGCGGAAAAAACTCATGACCATCACTCGCGCCCCAAAAGATCGATGTCAAAATGCAGTTTCGAATTATCAATTCACGCTAATTAAGTTCGTCCTATCAAAGGTTGCTCTAACGATCTTTGCCCGGATAACTTGTGGCGCATCTAGGACCGCAAACCCGCCGCCTGTCAAAGCACCGTTCGATGAAATCAACAGTTTTTTAAGATTTGGACGGGCAGCGAGCGCTGCTTATTCTTCCGGCAGCAGGTTCAGCTTGTCGGTCTGCAGCTCGCTGCCGATCTCGGCGGCCTTCGACTGCTTGTCATAGACGCAGATATGGGTGACGAAGCCGTTGGCGCCCTTGGGCCGGCCGGTCACCAGCGCCAGTCCGTAATGTTCGCTGCCGAAGGGATCGACGACGGCGCGTGCCTCGTCGATCGAGACGGTGGCGGCCGCCTTGCACTTGGCTTCGACGTCGGCGGCAAAATCCTTCCAGGCGTCGTCGGAGGAGGCGAGAGCGCTGCCGGCGCACAGCGGCAGCAGAAGGGAGACGGAAAGGCGGATTTTATTCCTCTGCATCAGGGGCCTCGTTCGGTTCGCTGTGGCGTATCGTTCGGGTTTGTCTGCGCATCATCGGTGATTTTACCCCTCAAAGCCAAGCCCGCAATCAAGGCAATTTTTCCTCTGAGGCTGCCTTTTTTGATGTTTCCGCCGTTGCCACTGGCAGGTTCCGCTCCTATGTTCCGCCTCACCTGCCGATCACGCAACCCATTGCCAAGAGGAGACTTACCATGGCTTTTGAATTGCCCGCACTCCCGTACGACTACGAAGCGCTTTCGCCTTTCATGTCGAAGGAAACGCTGGAGTACCACCACGACAAGCACCACAAGGCTTATGTCGACAACGGCAACAAGCTCGCGGCTGAAGCAGGTCTGGCCGATCTCTCGCTCGAAGAAATCGTCAAGAAGTCGTTCGGCACCAACGCCGGCCTCTTCAACAATGCTGCCCAGCATTACAACCACGTCCATTTCTGGAAGTGGATGAAGAAGGGCGGCGGCGGCAACAAGCTGCCGGGCAAGCTCGAAGCGGCCTTCAACTCCGATCTCGGCGGCTATGACAAGTTCAAGGCTGATTTCGCCAATGCCGGCGCCACGCAGTTCGGCTCCGGCTGGGCCTGGGTTTCCGTCAAGAACGGCAAGCTCGAAATCTCCAAGACCCCGAACGGCGAAAACCCGCTCGTCCACGGCGCTACCCCCATCCTCGGCGTCGACGTCTGGGAACACTCCTATTACATCGACTACCGCAACGCCCGCCCGAAGTATCTCGAAGCCTTCGTCGACAGCCTGATCAACTGGGACTACGTCCTGGAGCGCTACGAAGAAGCCACGAAGTAATCGGTTCGAAGCGAACGGATTTGAAGACACCCGGTGCGAAAGCGCCGGGTGTTTTTGTTTGCGCAAGGTGCGCCCGCCGCGGCGGGCGTCAGCGCTCCGGACAGGATTTTCTGTTTCCGCGCCCGCGAACATGCTGGAGCCGCTTGCAATTTTCCGCGAATAGGCTGCTAGCTAGGGTTTCAACAGGAGGAGCAAATTATGGCCAAGGGTCAGGTTCGCAGCAACAAAGAGACACGCAAGCCGAAGAAGGACAAAGTGGCAGCCAAGGCCCCTCCCGCTCTCGGCTCGCAGGTGAAGTCGAGCGAAAGCGACGTCAAGAAGAAGTAATTGGCGCAGAGCGACGCCAATCATCATCGCTGCCGTCGCTGACGGCAGCGATGTTCGCGCGCGCAAAGCCCGCGCCCCGCAGAACATTGCGATCTCTACGGAAGATCCGGCATATCCAACCGCACCAGCGATGGTGCGGCGGGCAATCGTCACGCCCGGCCGGCGACTCACACGCAGCAATTCCTTTACATTTCGTCCTACCGGCACGACGGAGGGTCTCCCGGTGCTTTCCCGCTGCCCGGCATCCGGACCTTTTTTGGTATTTGGTTAAATGACCGCCCGGCGCGATGCGCCATTTCGAAACTGATTAAAGTTTTTAATCATGTTCTGAATGAGGCTGTGCGGCATCAGGTTGCAGGCGATTCTAGCGCATAAATTGCGCTAAAAAAGCAACTTTTTGTAAAGTTCGCACTGAATTGCAACCTTATTGACAGGTGCTTTCCGGCTTGCTCGAAAGCTGTCCGGCCGCCCGTTTTGCGCGGCGGCATGCACAGTATTTCCTTTTTAAGCAATTGAAAAAGCAGGGTGAGCTTTTAACAATGATGACGAACATCACATACCGGTCTAACGCCGGATCCACGGCGCGGCGCCTTCTGGAAACCTCGGCGCTGACGCTGGTCTTCTCCGCCGGATTGCTCGCTGCCGGAATGGGCGCGGCACGCGCGGATAGCATCGATAACGGCTATGGCAGCAGCCATCCGATCAATATCATCTATCCACAAATGGGCGAAGGCCGTAGCGCCGGCATCAGCGGCAATGGAAAGGTTGTCGTCGGTCAAATAGTTACCAACGACTTGGCCGCGCCGCATGCCTTCACTTGGGGAATCAACGATGAATGGACGTTTCTGGATGGGCTTCCCATCGTATCGTTCGTGTCGACGGTTTCGTACACCACGGCTCTCGCCGTCAACTATGATGGCTCGGTCATCGTCGGCACGTCTTCAGAGGGCGGCGGCCGGCAACATGCCGTACGCTGGACGAACGGCACTCCTGAAGAACTCACTGGTGTAACCGATGCGGTCAATACGGTCGCAACCGGCCTCAGCCGAACCGGCTCTGTGATCGTCGGATACTCCGAATTTGATAGCAGTCCCAGCACCAGCCAGGGCATTCGTTGGGAGGGTACCGACATGCGGACTCTCGCCGGACTGAATGGCAGCGAGATGTCGAAAGCATTTGGCGTGAGCGGTGATGGTAGCGTCATTGTTGGTGAAGCCCAAGATGGCAACAATCCCGGCAACAGGTATGCCGTGCGATGGACCGACCAAGGCACAGAGGTCCACGATCTTGGCAGTTTGCTCAGCGGAAACGGAGTGTGGTCCACTGCATCCGCTGTCAGCAGCAATGGTTCTGTTATCGTCGGTTCCTTTGGGCAGGACTCGGGCACCACTCACGTCCGGTGGACTGCCCAAGGCACGGCGGATATCGACAACCGTGGCAGCGAGGCTTATTCCGTTGCCAATGCCGTCAGCGGCGACGGGTCGGTGATCGTCGGTCAGCTTCGGCAAGGGGCCGCCGATCGCGCGTTCCGGTGGGCCAATGGTCAAATGCAAACAGTCGAGGATTGGCTTGAAGACAATGGTGTCGAGCTCGGTGGCAGTGATTTCACCACGACTGCGACCGGCGTTTCCGAAGATGGCAAGGTAATCGTCGGCGATGCCGAGAACGGCCATATGTTCATTGCCCGTGCAATCACTTCGGGCGACACCGACACGCCCGGCACCACCTCCGGCATCATCGACGTCCAGCAGTACAACACCACCCTCGTTGCCAAGCCCTCCGCACAGGTCGGTCTCGGCTATGCCAACACCGTCCTCCAGGGTGCACATGGCGAGCCGATGCGCGATCTGCTCGGTCTCGGCCAGCGCTCCGTCGCCTTCACCTCCGACATCGGCTATGACGACAGCCGCGTTTCGAACGGCGGCGTCGGCATCGGCGACGTGACCTTCGGTTACGGTCTTGCGGAAGGCGTCACCGCCCGCTTTGCCGGTGGCGGTCTCTACACCAAGCAGGATATCGAGACCGGCGGCGACTTCCATCAGGCAGCCTTCTACATGTCGCCCGAAGCCACCATCGCGCTCGGCAGCAGCAACGTCTATGCGACGATCGGCGGCTACTATTCGACTGGCCGGATGAACATCCACCGCGGCTATATGAATGGCGCGGCGATGGACTTCTCGCATGGCGAAACCGACGTCGATACCTACGGCGCCAAGATCCGCTTCGACTGGTTGAACGCGGCGACGATCGCAGGCACCAAGCTGACGCCCTATGCCAGCCTGACCTACGCTCACTCGCATATGGACGGCTATACGGAAGAGGGCGGCTCCTTCCCGTCGGCCTTCGATTCCGTCAACGACCACTCGACGGTCGCCCGCATCGGCGTCGACTTCATTCATGACGTGACGGACACCGTCCGCCTGACGGCCCGCGCCGAAGCCGACTACCGCTTCGAGAAGACCACGGCCGGCACCAGCGGCCAGATCGTCGGCCTCTCGGCCTTCGAATTCGACGGCGAAGACGTCAAGCAGCTCTGGCTGCGCGGCGCCATCGGCACCGAGTTCGACGTCGCAGGCGGCACCGCCTCCCTCGGCATCAACGTCACCACCGAAGGCGACGATCCGAACGTCTGGCTGCGCTCCGGCTGGAACGTCAAGTTCTGATCATTGCCTCGATAGTCCTGAAAAGACACACCCGGCGTCATCGGCGCC
Source organism: Hyphomicrobiales bacterium (assembly GCA_900465675.1). GTDB lineage: Bacteria > Pseudomonadota > Alphaproteobacteria > Rhizobiales > Rhizobiaceae > Rhizobium. The sequence continues at coordinate 230,504 of UBJR01000008.1, forward strand.
GGGTGTTCTCGTTTGCGGCTGCACGCGATAAGCGCCGCGCCGCCGGACCATTTTTGGGCACAAGCCTAAAAGCGGCGCCTTGGCGCTGGTCAATCCAAATTGCGTTAATGCTAAAGCGCTATGGCTTGTTGCCCCAATTTCCAAAGAGGACACTACCCATGAAAATCTTGCTTGCAGGCGTCGTTCTGGCCGCATTGCTGCCCGGCATCAGCCAGGCCAAGACGCTTGAATTTCCAAGCGACGCGCCGATCGCCGAAATTGCCATCCCCGACGCCTGGAACCCTGAAGAGACCGATACCGGCATCCAGGCGACCTCGGCAGACTCCGCCATCTATCTCTCGATCGACATTGCCGACGAGAAGACGACCGACAAGGTCATCGACGATGCCGTCGCCTTCCTTGAAAAGAACGGCGTCAAGATCGACGGTTCGACCCAGAAGAAGTCCGATGAGCAGATCAACGGCATGGACATGACCAATTTCGACTGGACCGGCAAGGACGACGACGGCGCCGTCAATGTCGGCCTGTCGCTGCTGTCGCCGAAAGCCGGAAAGCTCCTGGTCATCACCTATTGGGGCTCCCAGGGCACCCAGGAAGCGCATGCTTCCGAACTGCAGGGTATCATCAGCTCGCTGAAGGCTGCTGAGTAAGTGCGACAGGCGGATGCTTCTCTATGGAGCATCCGCCTGTTCCAGACGGCATCAGGCAACCGCCTGAAACGGCATCGCCTTGATCTCGGTGACATCCCGCTTCGGTGGCGTGCCGAAGGTGCGGGCATATTCGCGGCTGAATTGCGAGGCGCTTTCATAGCCCACTTCATAGGCCGCCGTCGCAACGCTGGCGCCATCCGCCACCATCAGCCGCCGCGCTTCGAGCAGGCGCAGGTTCTTCTGGTATTGCAGCGGCGTCATCGCCGTCATCTCCTTGAAATGCTGATGGAAGGACGAAGGGCTCATGCGGGCTGCTGCCGCCAGCTGCTCGATGCGCATGGGCGTTGTGAAATTGTCGCGCAGCAGGTTGATGGCATCGGTCATCCGCCTTGCGTGGCTGCCGGGCAGTGCCAGCTTGCAGACCTCGCGGCCGTTAGGCCCCGTCAGCAGCCAGTAGCAGATCTCGCGCATGATCGCCGGATAGAGCACCGGGATCGCCTTCGGCGTCTCCGTCAGCCGCACGAGGCGCAGCACGCAATCGGCCAGCACACCGTCGAAGTCCTGCACGAAGACACCGGCAGCACCTTCGCCCGCCGGACGCGGCGGCTCTTCCATCGCCTCCATCACCTCGCGCAGGATCGCCACGTCGAAATCGATGTTGAGGCCGATATAGGGCGCCTCCTTGCTGGCTTGGGTTATCTGCCCCAGCGCCGGCACTTCGAAGGTCACCACCAGCGACTGCATCTCGTGGTAATCGAACACCCGGTCGCCGACCATGATCTGCTTGGCGCCCTGCACGACGACGCAGATCGTCGGCCGGTAGATCATGTGGCGCGGCATGACAGGCTGGCCGACGCGCGAGACGGAGAGGGCAGGGACCGGCGTCTGGAAGCGCCCCTCGGCATCTCCCGCGAGCCGGTCGATATAATCGAGAATGGCATGTCTCAAGGGTGTCAGCATGGAAAGAAACTCCTTGCCTGAAGGTATGCGCCACAGAGGCGCCTCCCGCAACTGGCTTGGAGGAATAGGCAAGAAATTCGAGAGTTCCGGCATCAACAGAAAGCCGTTTCGGGCCTACCGTCAGAGCATCCCATCCAACAGAGGAATGCGAAGATGTCCAGCGAAACGCAAGTGAATTCAAAGCACAAGATCGCAATCGTCACCGGCGGCAGCCGCGGTCTCGGCCGCAACACGATCGTCAACCTGGCAAGGCGCGGCGTCGATGTGATCTTCACCTACCGTGCAAATCGGGCAGAAGCCGATGCGGCCGTTGCCGAGATCGAAGGGCTGGGCGCCAGGGCTTTCGCCTTCCAGCTCGACACCGGCCGCATAAGCGATTTCGATGCCTTCGTCGAACAGGTGAAGGAGGTGCTGCAAACGCTTGGAACCGATCGGTTCGACTACCTCGTCAACAATGCCGGCAACAGCTATCACGCGCCGATATCAGAGACGACCGAAGAGGCCTTCGACGAGCTCGTCAACATCCATTTCAAGGGCGTCTATTTCCTGACGCAGAAGCTGCTGCCGCTGATGAATGACGGCGGCCGGATCATCAATATTTCCAGCGGCCTTGCCCGCTTCACGGTGCCCGGTATTTCCGCCTATGCCTCGGTGAAGGGCGCCATCGAGGTCTTCACCCGCTATCTAGCTAGGGAACTCGGCCCGCGCCGCATCACCGCCAACACGGTGGCTCCCGGCGCCGTCCAGACCGATTTCAGCGGCGGCGTCGTCCGCGACAACCCAACCTATAACAAGATGGTCTCCGACACGACGGCGCTCGGCCGCCCCGGCCTGCCCGACGATCTCGGCCCGATGATCGCCTCGCTTCTCTCTGACGACAACCGCTGGGTCAACGGCCAGCGCATCGAAGTCTCCGGCGGCGCTAATCTCTGAGGCATCAACGCGCGTGGCTGTGGCCAGCCACTCAGCCGCGCGCCGCCCACAGCAGCCCGCGCCGCAGGATCTCGCGCATATGCGGATGCTCGTATTCGGCCGCCACATGGCCGAGGGCCGAATAGAAGACGCGGCCCTGTCCGAAATGCCGCTTGAAGACGACGGGCATCACCACGTTGCGCGCCGCCTCGTCATGTTCGCCGCTGAAGGTCGTCGTCGCCAGCACTTCGACGGTCGGGTCGTAGTGCAGGTAATATTGCTCAGAGCGATAGTCGAAGTCGGGAATGCCCTCGACGACCGGATCGTTCTGCCTGGTGATGTTGACGCGGAAGTCGATGATATTTCCGGGGTGCGAAACCCAGGTGACGCCGGAGACATAGCGGAAGGGCGCGCTTTCCTTGAAGGAGGTTGCCAATGCCCCATGCGGCCCGCCAAGCCCCAGCCCGCCGCGCACCGCCTCGACCAGCGCATCGGCATGCGCCTTTTCCAGCTTCTCACCGGTGATGATGGGCACCAGCAGGTCGGCCTTGGCGATATCGGGTGAGCCGAAGATGCCGAGATCGCCCGTTACTTCAGTGGAAAAGCCGTTCTTCCGCAGGATGTCGCCGACAACGCCAGCGCATTCCTCCGGCTCGTGACCCTTCCATCCGCCCCAGACGACGATTGCCTTGCGCATTCCTCCGCTCCCATGCTGATTCCTCAAAATCTCAGGGCAACATAGGGCGAAGATCGTCTGATGTCAGGCCGGAGGATTGGCCCAGCCGCGCATCCATTCCTCGCGCAGCCGGTCGCCGTCGCCGCGGAAGAAGGCCGCAGCGCTCTCGCAATGCTCCACACGGTCGCTGCGGAAATTGCGGATCGCCCTGCGCAGCTCGCACCAGCCGACGATATTGGCGTATTGAGAATAATAGATCAGCGCGATCGGCCGGATGATGCGCTCGGTCGCGCGGCCCAGTTCGTCGCGATAGTCGAGCGACAGTTTCTCCTCGTCGCGGATCGCCCGCCTGACCATGCCGAGATCGAAACCGGCAGGCGGCTGCGCCACCGAGCCCCAGGCATAGAGCGCCTTGTTCTCCATCGCCTGCCGGAGCGGACCGGGAACGGCACCCGATATCTTCTGGTTCACCCGCCGCGCCGCCTGTTTCAGCTCGTTGTCGCCGGTGCGATCGAGAAGCGCGAGCGACAGCACGATCGCCTCCATCTCCTCGATCGAAAACATCAGCGGCGGCAGGTCGAAACCTGGGCGCATGATATAGCCGATGCCGCGCCCGCCCTCGATCGGCACGCGCATCGCCTGGAGGGCAGCGATATCGCGGTAGATCGACCGGACCGTTACCTCCAGCTGGTCGGCCATCGCCTGTGCCGTCATCGGCTTCTTCGAAAGCCGGAGGATCTGGATGATCTCGAAAAGCCGCGATGCCTTGCGCATTTTGCCCGCTCGTTGAAACGCTCCTGACAATACACTGTCAGTTGCCCTTCCGTATAGCCATTGCTTATCGGGTTGAAATCAAAGGCGGAGAGCGAAATTCTGCCGCCAAACAGCAAACGGGCAACTGACATGACATATAGCGAAAACCTCTGGCTCTATTTCACGCTTCTCTTTGGCATCATCATCGTGCCCGGCATGGACATGCTCTTCGTGCTCGCCAACTCGCTGACCGGCGGCCGGGCACGGGGCATGGCGGCAACGGCGGGCATCATGGCGGGCGGGGCAGTGCATTCGCTCTACGGCGCGATCGGCGTCGGCATTCTCGCCAGCCTGCTGCCATCGCTCTTCGCGCCGCTGCTTTTCATCGGCGCCGCCTACATGGTCTGGATCGGTTTCACGCTGATCCGCAGCTCGATCACCGTCAACGAGGTCGGCGATGGTGCCGTGCGCACCGATTGGCGGGCCTTCCGCCAGGGCGCCATCACCTGCCTGATCAATCCCAAGGCCTATCTCTTTATGCTCGCCGTCTATCCGCAATTCCTGAAGCCGGTCTACGGGCCGATCTGGGTGCAGGGCGTGATCATGGGCCTGATGACGCTCGCCACCCAGTTCGCCATCTACGGCGCCGTCGCCTTCACCGCCGACCGCAGCCGCACCCTGCTGATCGCCAATCCCGGCGTCACCATCATGGTCGGCCGTGTCGCCGGAGCACTGCTGATCATCGTCGCGGTCCTGACAGCGTGGCACGGCTGGGAAACGGAAGTGCAATTCTCCGGCGCCGGCAATTGAGCTATGATCTGATTCTGGCGCGGCCCGTGCCTCCCCCCTCCGAAGGGAAAGTATCGATCATGCAGGGCATCTGATCATCGAACCCACTGTCCGGGCACGACGCATAAGGAGGGAATGCAGCCATTGCCCGTATCAGGAGGTTTATGATGAAACTGTCTGCACCTGTCTATCGCCTGAAACGAAAGGCAAAGCTCCTATCCCGCGAAGAGAACATTCCCCTGCACGAAGCACTCGACCGGATCGCCGCCAGGGAAGGCTTTTCGGGCTGGAGCCTGTTATCCGCGCGATTGGCGGAGGCCATGCCGGCAAGCGAACTCTTCGCCCGCCTCAGCCCCGGTGATCTCGTTCTCCTCGGCGCGCGTCCCGGCCACGGCAAGACGCTGATAAGCCTGGAGCTTGCCGTCGAGGCGATGAAAGCGGGCCACCGCAGTGCCTTCTTCACGCTGGAATATACGGAGAGGGACGTCCTCGACCGCTTCCGCATGATCGGTGCCGATTGGGAGCGCTACAAGGCGCTCTTCGAGTTCGATACGTCGGAGGCGATCAGCGCCGACTACATCGCCGGCCGCCTGTCATCCGCCGCGCGTGGCACGCTCGTGGTTATCGACTACCTGCAGATCCTCGACCAGCGGCGGGACAAGCCGGATCTGATGACGCAGGTGCGGACGCTGAAGGCTTTCGCGCAGGAAAGAGGCCTCATCATCGTCTTCATCTCGCAGATCGACCGCTCCTACGATCCGGCGGTGAAGCCGTGCCCTGATATGACGAATATCCGGCTGCCGAACCCGCTGGATCTCAGCCTGTTCGACAAGGCGTGCTTCGTAAACAACGGGGCGATCGAGTTCCGGGCGGCTTAGCACTATCTCCCTATGTGCCCGCAGCCCCCTCATCCGCCCTGCGGGCACCTTCTCTCCCCGCCTGGGAGAAGGGGACACGAGACGGCGCGGGAACTCCCTTCTCCCCTCGGGGAGAAGGTGGCGGCAGCCGGATGAGGGGGCCACCGATGCCAACGTCGCGCAATTTCGCTAGCTCCCTACCAATTTGAAATCCCTGTCATATCACCCAATTGTTACTTCGCGGCCCGGAGAAACTTGCCATCATGCGGCCGCGAATAAGAGGCGCCGGGATTCTAAGCCCTCGGTATCCAAGAGGAGTCTGCAATATGAAATTCAAAGTGATAGCGGCGGCCGTCATGGTTGCCGGAATGGCGGCCACGGCGGTCTTCGCTCAGGACGGCACGCATGAAGCGCGTGAAGCCATGATGAAGAAGATCGGCGGTTCCGTCGGCGCCATGTCGGCCATTGCCAAGGGCGAAAAGCCCTACGATGCCGAAGCCATCAAGGCGGCGCTGACCACCATTTCGGAAACCGCCAAGGCGTTTCCCGAGCAGTTCAAGCCCGGCACCGAGCAAGGCGACAAGGAAGCCAGCCCGAAGATCTGGGAAAACATGGCGGACTTCAAGGCGCGTGCCGACAAGCTCAGCACCGACGCCGATACGATCCTCGCCCAGCTTCCGGCAGATTCCGCCGGTGTCGGTGGTGCGCTGAAGACCCTCGGCGCCAATTGCGGCGGCTGTCATCAGGCCTACCGCCTGAAGGAATAGCGGTAGGTCTTTCCCATCCTTGAAGCTTTCGGTCCGTTCCCGTCTTGCCGCGGGTGCGGGCCGGTTTATGTTTAGATGCAGTGATTGCAAAAAGGGGAGCGGCAGATGGTCCGCAGGTTCATCCGGTTCTTGCTCTGTCTGATCGGCGTCGCCGTTCTCGGTGGCGCCGTTTTCTATTTCATCACCGCGCCCAATCCGCTGCCCGAGAGCCACTGGGCCGGTCTCGGCGAAGCTGATCTCAAGAATGGCGAAATGGTCTTCTGGGCAGGCGGCTGCGTCAGCTGTCATGCGGCACCCGGTTCGCAGGGCAATGCCAAGCTCGCGCTCGCGGGCGGTCTGGCACTGAAGAGCCCCTTCGGAACCTTCCACGTTCCCAATATCTCCCCGGATGAGAAGGCCGGTATCGGCGCCTGGACGCTGGCGCAATTCGGCAATGCCATGAAGCGCGGCGTCGGCCCGCAGGGTCAGCATCTCTATCCGTCCTTCCCTTACGGCTCCTATGCGCGCATCAGCGACAAGGATGTCGTCGACCTCTTCGGCTACATCAAGACCCTGCCGAAAAGCGAAAACGTCGCGCCGCCGCACGAGCTGCCGTTCCCCTACAATATCCGCCTGGCGCTCGGCGGCTGGAAGTTCCTGTATTTCAACGATCAGCCCCGCGTCGTGCTCGCCAATGCCGACGACAAGCTGAGGCGCGGCCAATATCTCGTCGAGGGCCCCGGCCATTGCGGCGAATGCCACACCCCGCGCGACGCGCTGGGCGGCTTCAAGCCCGACATGTGGCTGGCAGGCGCCCCGAACCCCGAAGGCGAGGGACGCATTCCCAACATCACCCCGGGCGGCCAGGATGTCGGCAACTGGAGCGAGGCCGACATCGCCAACTACCTCGAAACCGGCTTCACCCCCGACTTCGACTCCGCCGGCGGCTCGATGACCGAAGTCCAGCAGAACATCGCGCATCTGCCGAAGAGCGACATCGAGGCGATCGCCGCCTATCTGAAGGCAGTGCCGAAGCGGTGATGCTTGCAAAAAATGCTAGCACCGCTTATCTTGCCACGGGATGAATGGGCGCCACAAACGGACATTGCAGTCAGTCTTTCGCGATCCGGTGTCCGGCTCGATCGTGTGGGATGACATCGAAAGGCTGTTGCTGGCTGCCGGTTGCGTCATCGTCGAAGGAAGCGGCTCGCGCGTGCGGTTCGAAAAGGACGGCAAACTGGCTTTCTTCCATCGCCCGCATCCGGAAAAGGAAGCCAAGCGCTACCAAGTGAGGGATGCCAGGCGCTTCCTGCAGTCATTGGGAGTTGAGCCATGAATGTGATGAGTTACAAGGGTTATGCTGCGCGCATCGAATTCGATGCCGAAGATGAAATCTTCTTCGGCAATATCGCCGGAATTTCCGATGTCATCGGCTTCCATGCCAACACTGTCGAGGACCTGAAAAGCGCCTTTCACGAGGCCGTCGACGACTATCTCGAGACCTGCCGCAAGATCGGCAAGGAGCCGCAGAAGAGTTTCTCCGGCAAGATGATGTTCCGCGTCGATCCGGATGTGCACGCCCGCGCCGCAAGGGCGGCCGAATTGGCAGGCAAGAGCCTGAACCAGTGGGCGGAAGAGGTGTTGGCGAGCGCCGCGGATAAGTCTGCGGCGTGATTCTGTTATTGGACGTCAAGACGTGTCTCAACTTCCCTTGTTCTCGTGACGGGCACAGAAATTAGTGCAGTGAGACAGCACGCAGCCTACATCCCCAGCTGCCTCTCAATCGCCGCCTTGTCGATCACCGACCAGACTTCACGCACCTTTTCATCTTCGAACCGGTAGAACACGTTCTCCGGAAAGCTGAGGCGCCGGCCGTTGACCGGTAGTCCCATGAATATCCCAACGGGCGTGCAATCGAAGGCCAGGCGGGCGGCAATATAAGGCGGATCGGCGGCGAGCAGTTCGATGGTAAAGCGAAGGTCGGGGATTTCGCGATAGTCGTTCTCCAGCATGGCGCGATAGCCGGCCACGCCGAACGGTCGGCCATTGTGTTGGGCATCGGGATGGACGAAGGCGTCGAGCTGCGGCCAATCCTGTGCATTCAGGCAGTCGATGTATTGGCGGTAAATCTCTTCCAGCTTGTCTTTTGTCACAGCGGTGCCATTCCTTGTCTGTCGCCAACTCTCTCCGATCGAGTTAATCCGAAAGGAGTATAGAGGTTCCACATCTTTCCCGTGCGTGGTGCTGCCCGGAAGAGGTTGCAGATGAATATGCAGTCGCGCCATGGTTATATTTAAGTTTAAAAAGTATTATTCCATCCAGAGAGAACAAATAAATGCCGCATTGCAGCACAATTGTTTCCGTGCTGCCCGATGCTTGCCGCCTTGGCGAGATCTCATCCGTGACTGACTGAAGAACGCTCTGGTCTTCTGTAAGAAAAGGATAGTTGAATGCACGGCATATCTGTCTCCCGGAATAATGATCTTGAAGCCGTCGCCCGCAAAGGCGGCAAGCTGCGCCGCATGGCGGTGCGCATCCCGACCTATCTTGCCGATGTCAGGGAGAACCCGGCCTGGCTGCCGATGTTCCTGCTGGCGCGCACCATTCCGGGCCGCCGCGCCCATTGGCTGACGGCAAGGCGCGTCAATGACGGGGAACAGGCGCTGCCGTCGATGTTCGAGGGAGCCGATGTGGAAACTGTCGTTGCCAGCCTCAGGGGCGAGGGGCTGTTCTCGGGGCTCGTGCTGCCGGAGGGCATTCATCGGCAGATCGCGCGCTTTGCTGCGGAGACGCCGTGCTTCGGCAATTTCGATCGCCGCATGGAATTCCTGGCGCCTGAGCACCGCGATGCCGAGAAACGCTTCGGCCGCCCGCTGCTCAGCGGTCACCATTTCGAGCGGGCTCTCGATTGCGATGCCGTGCTTGCTGTCCAGCGCGATCCGCTGCTGTCGGCGGTCGCGAGGCAATATCTCGGCGCCCAGGCGCAGCTGATCACCACCCGCATCTGGTGGAGCTTCCCGACCGAAGCCAGCGAAGCCGATCGCAGCCTCGCCTCGCTCGACAAATATCACTTCGATCTAGACGACTGGCGGATGCTGAAGTTCTTCTTCTATCTCGTCGATGTCGATGAGGGCACCGGCCCGCATGTCTATGTCAGGGGCAGCCACAGAAGGCGTAGCGTCAGGCATCAGCTGACCCTGCTGGTCGGTCATCCGGCGGACGAAATCCTGGATTACTATGGCAGCGATAGCGCCGTGACGCTGACCGGCAAGGCCGGGCAGGGCTTCGTCGAGGATCCCTTCGGCTTCCACATGGGCACAGTGCCTGTCACCGCGCCCCGGTTGATGATGGAGGTCGGCTTCGGCGTCTCCAAGCCATCCCGGCGCCGCTTCCACGGCGAGCCGGTGATCCGCTGAAACGCCGGAAGGCGCTCAGGCGAGCGCCTGCATATAGCGCATGCCGGTCACCGGGCGCGCTGTGAAATCCATGTACTGGTAGAAACGATGGGCCTGGATATTGCCGGTCGCGGCGCTGACCGAAAGGTAGTCGCAGCCGGCGCCCTTTGCCGTCTCGCGGGCGCGGTTGACGAGGTGCTGGCCGATGCCGTGGCCGCGATGGCCGTCGCGAACGAAGAGATGGTGCAGATCCATGCCGCGCTTGCCTTCCTGGGCGCGATAGAGCGGGCAGAGGATCGCGTAGCCGATCAGACCTTCATCGGTTTCCGCCACCAGCGCGGTGATCCACGGCACGGTGCCGAACAGGTCACGCTCCAGCTGTTCCATCGTCGATGCCGAGGCATCGCCATGGTGGATGGCAAGCAGGTTGATCATGTCGTTGAGTTCGGGCAGATCGCGCGGCTTGGCCGTGCGGATGGTCACCACCGGCGGGCGGATCAGCGAAATTTCACTGTCTTCGATTTCAATCATGGCCTTCGCGTCCTTGTGTGTTTCTGCCGTCAGGACGCTGCTGATACAACAAAGCCGCCTGACGGCGGCTTGTTGACAATATGATCTGTCGGGCCGCCCTCTAGAGGTACAGCCAAAAGTACGAGCGGTTGATGTGCGCGTTCTGGATCATGAAATGATAGATTCTCCAGAACGGAAACTTTGTCAATGGCACTTCGGGCAGCCTTTGGAGGTATGCCTGCAATTAGCAGAAGGCATAGATCAGCCCGGCGATTGCCGCGATGCAGATCACCGTCAGCGCCCCGCGCTCGATCCGCCCACTCATCGCGGCCACCATGCGGCAAGCGATGAAAGGCTGAAGATCAAGACGACAAGCGCCATGATCGCGCACCATCCAAGGATCCGGCGGACGGCTGGTGGAGTGCGCAGCAGATAGGTTTTCAACCCGGCCGGCGGCCGCGCCATGGGCTCAGCGGACGTCACATCCGGCCGTTCGTTTTCCGTATTCGCCATATGGGCGACCTCGCAATGCAGCTCAATGTCAGCCGTTGCATCCCCATGAAAGCGCGCCGGAGTGGATGCTACACCGGCAACCCTGTTCTGGCTTTTGCATTTGACATGTCGGCGAAGATAACCGCGCACCAGACGCTTCGCGAATTGCAGGAGCGCGCGCGTGGATGGCCAAGGCAAGTTTGACAAAAGCTATGGATGCAAAGGTCCTCGCAACGATCCCGCGACGGATTCTCTCACCAAGTGGCCCTGATGAAAAACGAGAAGATTTTTGTTACCCGACCCAGCTTGCCGCCACTGGAAGAATTCATTCCATCGCTGGAGAAGATATGGGACAGCAAGATCCTGACGAATGGCGGGCCTTTCCACCAGGAGCTTGAAGAGCGCCTCGCGGAACATCTTGGCGTCGGGTATGTGAGCCTGTTTGCCAATGGCACGATGGCCTTGCTGACCGCGCTTCAGGCATTGCGCATCACCGGCGAGGTGATCACCACTCCGTATTCGTTCGTCGCCACCTCGCACTCGCTTCTGTGGAACGGCATCCAGCCTGTCTTCGTCGATATCGACCCGGTCACGCTCAACATCGATCCGGCACGCATCGAAGGCGCCATCACCCAGCACACGACGGCGATCATGCCGGTTCATTGCTACGGCCATCCCTGCGATGTCGATGCGATTCAGCGCATCGCCGACAACTACAATCTCAAGGTCATCTATGACGCCGCCCATGCGTTCGGCGTCAAAGACCATCGCGGCAGCGTCCTGAACTATGGCGACCTTTCTGTCGTCAGCTTCCACGCGACCAAGGTCTTCAACACGTTCGAGGGCGGCGCCATCGTCTCTCCCGACGCCAAGACCAAGGCACGAATCGACAATCTGAAGAATTTCGGCCATGTCGGCGAAGTGACCGTCGTGGCACCCGGCACGAACGGAAAGATGAGCGAATTCAATGCAGCGCTCGGCGTTCTGCAGCTGAAATATGTCGATGTCGAAATCGAGGCCCGTTCCCGGATCGATGCCGCCTATCGCGAACAGCTTGCAGGCATCAAGGGCATCCATTGCCTTGGCGCATCAACGGAAACTGTCGCCAACTATTCCTATTTCCCGGTCCTCATCCGTCCGGATTTCCCGATGTCGCGTGATGATGTCTACGACCGGCTCAAGGATCTCGGCATTCATGCGCGCCGCTATTTCTACCCGCTGATCTCAAGCTATCCGATGTATCGCAGCCTGCCATCCGCCGGCACCGGCAATCTTCCGGTTGCGACGGAAGCTGCGTCCCAGGTGCTGTGCCTGCCGATCTACCCGGATCTGGAAATGGCGACGGTGGAGAAGATCACCGATTTCCTGCGTTCGGCGTAACCGCTAGCCTCTGTCCAGCATCGCCTTCTCATGGTCGAGAAAGGCGCGGCTGCGTGGCTTCAGGGGGCGGGCCGGATTGCCGGCATAGATCATGAATGGGTCGAGGTTCTTGTTGACGAGTGCCATCGCGCCGGCAGCAGCGCCTTCGCCGATCGTCACGCCGGGAAGAACGACCGCGCCGTTGCCGATGATCGCATGGCGGCCGATCGTCACCCCCTTGGAAATGACGTTGGTGAAATCGGCAGGAACCGTCGGGTTGGTCAGCCATTCGCCGCTGTAGTCGTCGCTTCGGGCATAGATCGAAACGCGTGCCGACAATCCACTGAAGCTCTGCATGGTGATCCGCGCTTCACCCTTGCCGCCATGCAGAGTGCAGTGGCTGGCGATGTGGATATAGTCCTGCAGCACGATCTCGCCGCTGAGAATGGTGAAGTCGTCGATCCGCACGTGATCCCCTAGGCTGATTGCCGGGGCGCCGTAGATGCGGGCAAATCTGCTGACCTTGCAGTTCTTGCCGAACGCTTTCAGGCCCAGCGCATGCAGCTCGTCATGTGACAAAAAGCTATCGGTCATCGCAAATATCCCCATCCCGATCGTCAGATCCAACTTGCCATTATGTCTAACCGATTCGACGCGCGGCTGCGGCATACCCGTGGGATTTCGCATTTTTGCATGACATTCGAATCGGCTAGTGTCGAAGCTGTAGGCCATGCAGCGCCGGGCTTTTGCGGCTCGCATGCGGGTTCAAAGTGAAATTCATCATGGCTGCCGAAATCCGGTTTCGGCCTTAATTTGAGAGCGAAGTCATTCATGAAATTTGTTGCGCTTATCGGACTGATAGACGAGGCCGACTGCATCGGCACTTGCATCGACTATCACCTTGCGATCGGCTTCGACCATATTGTCGTCACCGATATCGGATCGACGGACGGCAGTATCGAGATCGTCAAGGATCGCATCGCGGCCACCTCGCGCGTCTCCCTGTTGCACGCGGGCCTCGATCTCCGCAGCACCAACTGGCCCGGACGGATGCTGGAATTTGCCGTTACCGAGCTCAAGCCCGACTATGTGGCGCATATCGATCCCGATGAATTCTGGATCCCCTATGGCGGAACGCTGGCGTCGCTGCGCGATCCCGGCCAGGCCGATGTGATGAGCGTGCGGCGTTACAATGCCGTCCAGAATGTCGACGAGGTCGTCAACGGCCGCCAGCTCGATCCGGCGCGGTTCCGCGAGCAGATCGTCTATATCGAACGCGCTCCTGTCGATGCTAACAGCCCGATCGGCACGCCGATCTATTCCGGCGCTATCGGCCCCAAGGTCATGCACCGGGGTGTCGGCGCGCAGCTTTCACTCGGCCATCACTCCGTTGCCAGCCCGCAGCTGAAGACGCAGGTTGTTCCGGAAGATCTTCTGATCCTTCATTTTCCGATCTCGAGCTATGCCAAGTTCGAGCAGAAATACCGGAATGCGGCCGCGACGCTTGCGGCAAATCCGCAAATGCACCCGACCGCCGCCTGGCATTGGCGCCGCTTGGCCAAGGCGATCGAGCAAGGCACGCTCGACGAAGAATATCGCCACCAGCTCTTCAACACGGAGCAGATCGAACGCCTTTCGGCATTGGGCCGGGTCGGTCCTCTGGAAGGCGTGTTCGCCCGTCGCGCATAGCTGACGCTCTGCACTGCCGGCGGCCTGTCATCCGGGCCGCCGCTTGTGATCATCACAGGTCAGGCAATGCACAACGCCCGCCCGCACAGCTGTCCTCCAGGTCTGCAGGCAACGTCGTCGCGACCGGAATGGGCGCCGCCAGCGCCATGGCGATCCGGGCGCCGACAGCCATGTCGTCTTCGACACCGAAGGCGTGATGCAGGATGGTGCCGTCGCGGCTGATGAGCACGGAGGAGGGCGTGCCGCGCAGTCCATAGCGGCGCATCGTCACCGGAATGTCCGACTGGCCGTCGGCCAGGTCGACGCCGATCGGCGAGGTCAGGCGGTATTCATGGATAAATGCTTTCAGCGTCACCGGGGTCATCGCCTCGTGATGCTCGAAGACGGTGTGCAGGCCGATGACCTGCAGATCCGTGTGGCCGAAGAGCCGTTCGATCCGGCGCACCTGTGGCAGGCTTTCGGCAACGCAGCCCGGGCAGAGCAGCTGGAAGCTGTGGAGATAGATCACCCTGCCGCACAGGCCCTCGAGGGTGAGCGGCGTTTCGGTATTGAACCATTGGCTGACGGCGAGTTCCGGCGCCTTGATGGCCGTTTCGTTCGGCATTGCTTTGATCCTTTCGTGAGCCGGCCGGCCCCGGCGCGGTTGCAAACGGCGCATTGAGGGGAGTAAGGCTGGGCGGCTTTCTCTTTTCCATTTGCCTGGAGAGAGGAACATGCCGGTCCGCCGATGGCAGTTGGCGGACCGGCGCCTCCGTTTACTTGGCGGGCATCACCTTGCCGGGAAGGCTGAGATTTCCCGAGGCGACCTTGAAGACGTTGTCGACGCAGAGCAGCGGCGAATGCAGGTTGCCGTTGATCTTCAGTCCGGCCGTGACGCCGTCATAGGACGCGCCCTTGATGCCGCCGATCAGCGACAGCGGGATGGTGACATCGACGGTATCGCCCTTGAGCGCGGTCGGATAATCCGGGCTGTCGATCAAAAGCGGCACGCCGGGCCAGGTGGCCGGCAGCTTCGGCTTGCTGCCTTCAGGAATGTCGCTGACCTTCAGCCCGCCGGCGCAGGCCTTGTCCTCGTTCAGCACCACCCAGTGCGGATGCCAGACGGAGCGGTTCTGCTTGCCATAGGCGGCATCGTCGAAATCCGGATGGAAGGTGACGGCAAGCGCGACGATGCCCTTGTCCTTGTCGAAGCCGATATCGCCGCTGTTGAGCGAGGTCGGCCAGACATAGGCATAGACGCCGGATCCTTCGAACTTGCCCGTTGCGGCGGGCTTCTCGCTGCCTGCCTCGCCGCGCACGCGGGTCGAAAAGATGGCGCTATCCCCGGTGGTGGTGATCCGCGTCTCCACGATGTCGAACGCGGCCTTCACCGTCTCGTCGGGCTTTGCATCGACGGAGTGGGCGGTGGCTAAATTCGGCGCAAGCGCGAGCGTTCCGGCGATCAGCGCGCCGCTCAGTATAGGCTTTAACATGGTCATTTCCTTTTCTGTTCCTGTTTGCCTGGAGAGGTCTGCCTATCCCTTTTGAAAGGCGTCCCAGGTGGCAGCCCGGGTTGCCGGATCGGCAGTTTCATGTTCGCGGCAATCGACGCGGAAATCGCGCTGACCGAAGGCCGCATTCACGAAGTCGCAATGATGCGGCTTGGCCGCGTCATCGTGCTGGTAGGGGCGGAAATAGCGGCAGGTGGCGCACATGCGCTGCACCGGTATCGCCTCGGCCTCCTGGAGATGCCGGATCATCTTGACGATCGACATCAGCAAATCTTCCTGTTCCTCAGCGGGCAGCGTGCGTGCCGCCGCCGCAGCCGATCCCTCGGCCGCACTCGCCTCGGCCAGGATCGCGCGTCCCGCGGCTGTCACCGCCACTGCGGCCGCGCGCTTGTCTCCGGCCGCCGCCGCCTTTTCGGCATAGCCCTTGCGCTCCAGCGCCGCGATCGAATCCGTCGCCGTCGGCTGAGAGACGCCGAGATGGACGGCGATCTCCTTGACCCGCACCGGCTGGTCGCGCCCGGCGAGGTAATCGAGGATCGCCAGCTGCGTCGGCTTCAGGCCGGTGGCTTCGGCGCGCGTCCAGTCGTCGCTGCGCATCGCCACGGCCAGGCGCGCAAGCCCTTCGCTGATGCGATGTGAGATCGGGGTCGGGTCCAGAGGTGTTTCCATGATGCTTATATATAGGAGTCCTATATAAATTCAAGATGTGCCTGCGTCAGCTTGGCTCTTTCGTGAAAGCTCAGGCAATGATAGGGTACCCCCCTATATTAAATCGAGAACAGAGATGTCCCACACCCAGCACCAGAAAAAGAAGTTGATCGCCCGTATCAGCCGCCTGAAGGGCCAGCTCGATGCCGTCGAGCGGGCATTGGAGGCCGAGCGGCCCTGCGGCGATATCCTGCAGCTGCTGGCCTCGATCCGCGGCGCGCTGAACGGGCTGACCGGCGAAGTGCTGGACGATCACCTGCACGAACACGTCCTGCACGCCGCCGATGAGAAGGCGCGGGCGGAAGCCGTCGAAGAGATTTCGGAAGTGCTGCGGACCTATATCCGCTAGAGACCTGAGGACTGCGCAATGACTGCGAACACGCTTGAACATGACCACATTTTCCTGGGCGCCGATCACGACCGCAACGAACGCCGCATCTGGCTGGTGATCGCGCTCACGGCCGTCATGATGGCTGTCGAGATCGGGGCGGGGACCTATTACGGGTCGATGGCGCTGGTCGCCGATGGCTGGCACATGTCCACCCATGCCAGCGCGCTGCTGATCTCGGCCTGCGCCTATCTCTATGCCCGCAGGCAGGCGCATAATCCGCGCTTCACCTTCGGCACCGGCAAGCTCGGCGATCTCGCCGGTTTCGCCAGCGCCATCATCCTCGCCATCATTGCCCTGCTGATGGCCTGGGAAAGTTTTCTGCGTATCACCCATCCGGTGCCGATCAGCTTCTCGCAGGCGATCGGCGTTGCCGTTGCCGGTCTCGGCGTCAATCTCGTCAGCGCCTGGCTGCTGAGAGGCGAGGGGCATCATCATGGCCACGCGCACGACCACGGCCATCATCACGGCGATCACGCCCACCACGGTAACCACGGCGCCGACAACAACATGCGCGCCGCCTATATCCACGTCATCGCCGATGCGCTGACCTCGGTGCTTGCCATTGCCGCACTCGCGCTTGGCAGTGTCTATGGCTGGCTGTGGCTCGATCCGCTGATGGGCATCGTCGGTGGCGTGATCATCGCCCAATGGTCCTTCGGCCTGATGAAATCCTCCGGCCGCGTGCTGCTCGATGCGATGGAGGAGAACGAGGATCTGCCCGGCGACATTCGCAAGCTGATCGAAACCGGCGGCGACCGCATCACCGACCTGCATGTCTGGCAGGTCGGCCCCGGCCACCACGCGGCAATCGTCGCCCTCGTCAGCCCCGATCCGCAGCCGCCGGAAACCTACAAGGCTAAGCTTCAGGCGCTCGGCGAATTGTCGCATGTGACCGTCGAGGTCAGCCGCGCAAGGGCTGCAGCCTGATAACTTTATCGAGGCGGCGGGATCGCGCCACAATCGCTCCTTAATTCTGTCCTCCGGTGATTCTGCCGGAGGATTTCATGCCCATTGCCCTGTCCCGCCGGAGCCTGCTCGTCAGCTCTGCGCTTCTCTATCCCTCGCTCATGCTGGCGCCGCCCGCGCGTGCCGATGACGATGATGTCGATCAGCAGCTGGCGGCATTGGAAAAGCGCACCGGCGGCCGTCTCGGCGTCTCGGTCATGGACACCGGCACCAATGTCAGCTTCTCCAACCGCGAGACGGAACGCTTCCCGCTACTCAGCACCTTCAAGGTTCTGGCCGCGGGCATGGTGCTCGCCCGGGTTGACGGCGGCGACGAAAACCTGGAGCGCCGAGTCACCTACGATCAGGACAAGCTCGTCACCTATTCGCCCGAGACGGAAAAGCATGTCGGCGCCGAAGGCATGACCGTCGGCGAGCTCTGCAAGGCGGCGATCACGCTCAGCGACAACACTGCCGGCAACCTGCTTCTCGACAGTCTCGGCGGTCCCGAGGCGCTGACCAAATGGCTGCGCTCCATCGGCGACACGTTGAGCCGTCTGGACCGCATCGAGACCGAGCTCAACGAAGCGAAGAAGGATGATCCGCGCGACACGACGACGCCGGATGCGATGCTCGATACGCTAGGCAACCTGGCGCTTGGCACGGTGCTCTCGGAGCCCTCGCGCCAACAGCTGATCGACTGGATGATCGCCAACACCACGGGCGCTGCGCGCCTGCGGACCGGCCTGCCGGAAGAGTGGAAAGTGGGCGACAAGACCGGCACAGGCAGCAACGGCTCCGCCGCCGATATCGCCATCATCTGGCCTGAGGAAAGCGCCTCGCCAATCCTCGTCGCTGTCTATGTCGCCGAGGCGACGGCTCCGGTGTCCGAACTCAACGATGTCTTTGCCGAGGTCGCCAAGCTCGCCGCCGGCATGCTGCAATAATAAAATAATCAAACCCCATCAAAGAGATCGGGCGGAGANNTCTCCGCCCGATCTCTTTGAATCAGAATCTGAAGTCTGAAAGCGGCGCCTACTTGGTCTCGGAACCGCTCTCGGAGGCGCCCTGTGGCACGTCGGCCACCGCCGTCTTGCCATCGTCGTCGATGCCCGTCAGCTGCTGCTTGATCGCATCGGCGATCTGCTTTTCGATCGCCGCCCGCGCATCCGGATCCATCCCCTTGAGGCTCTCCTCGCTCAGGCCCATCTGGTCGAGAATGCTCTTGCGGATTTTCTCCGCCGGCGTCATGTCGGCGTAATCGTGAAATTCCTGCAGCAGCGCATCGTGCTTCTGCTTGGCCTCGATATCGGCCTGGCTCTCTTCCTTGATCGTCGTATCCGGCGCGCTCTGCATCGACCACATCACGCTGGAAATCGACGGCGCCGTATAACTCGGCGCCATCCCGCCACCGGTCTCCCGCCCGCTGCTTTCCACCTGCAGCGGCGCACCCTGCTGCTGCTGCTTGGCGCGCTGGTCGCTGGAAAGATTATAGGGATTGAAAAGGCTTAGAACACTGCCACCGATTTCCATGAAAAGGACTCCCTTGAATATTGCGGGAACCATCGGTGCCGAAGCCTGCGCGAAGCTGGATCTGCTTATTTAAGGTTGTGGATTTGAGGTTGCTAGGCCGACCCTAAAGCTCTCCCCAGCGGGGAGAGGGTAGGGTGAGGGGGCTCCAGGCACCACGGTTGCTCTACGGCAACGTATACCCGATCACATAGTCCCCCGCCTTCGTGCCCACCGAGCCATGCCCGCCGGCAACCATCACCACATACTGCTTGTTGTCTGATGTCGTATAGGTCATCGGCGTTGCCTGGCCACCCGCTGGCAGGCGGGCCTGCCAGAGCTGCGTGCCGCTGGTGACGTCATAGGCGCGCAGGTAGTTATCGACGGCGGCACCGAGGAACGCGACGCCGCCCTTGGTCATCATCGGCCCGCCGATGCCGGGAACGCCGAGCTTGAAGGGCAGCGGCAGCGGCGTCATGTCGTGCACCGTGCCGTTCTTGTGCATGTAGGCGATCTTGCCGGTGCGCAGATCCACGCCGGCGACATAGCCCCATGGCGGCGCCTGGCAGGGAATGCCGAGCGGCCCGAGGAACGGGCCCATGAACACGCCGTAGGGCGCGCCGTCATTGCGGTTCAGGCCCTGCTCGCTGCCCTTTTCGTCCTGCCCCTTCGGCGGAATATCGGCAGCCGGAACGAGCCTGGAGGTGAAGGCCAGATAGGTCGGCATGCCGAACAGGATCTGCCGTTCCGGATCGACCGCGACCGAGCCCCAGTTGAACGTACCGAAATTGCCGGGATAGACGATCGTGCCCTGCAGAGACGGCGGCGTGTAGCGGCCCTCATACTTGTAGCGGTGGAACTCGATGCGGCAGGCCAGCTGGTCGAACAGCGAGATGCCCCACATGTTTTTTCCCTGCAGCGGATCGGGCGAGAAGGTCAGGTCCGAGATCGGCTGGGTCGGCGCCGTCTTGTCCTCCGGGATCGCCCCGCCGGGCGCCGGGATCTCCTTGAACGGGATGATCGCCTCGCCGGTGCGCCGGTCGAGCACATAAAGATCGCCCTGTTTGGTCGGCGCCACCAGCGCCGGCACGACCGAACCGTCAGGCTTCGTCATGTCGAACAGCACCGGCTGGGCCGGGACGTCCATGTCCCAGAGGTCGTGATGGACGAACTGCTGCACCCATTTCAGCTGCCCGCTATTGATGTCGAGCGCCACCACCGAGGAGGAGAATTTCTCGACATTGGCGCTTCTGCCCATGCCGAGCTGGTCGGGTACCTGGTTGCCCAGCGGGATATAGACCATGCCGAGGCCTTCATCGACCGAGAGCACCGACCAGCTGTTCGGCGAATTCGTCGTATAGGTCTGCCCCTCGGGCAGCGGCGTGGTGACGTCAGGATTGCCGGAATCCCAGTTCCAGAGCAGGGCGCCGGTATTGATGTCGAAGGCGCGGATGACGCCGGATTGCTCCTGCGTCGAGTAGTTGTCGTTCACCGCCCCGCCGATGATCAGCTTGTTGCCGACGGCAACAGGCGGCGAGGTGGAGTAATAATAGCCGGCCGGATTGTATTTCATGCCGGTCTGCAGATGCAGCGTGCCCTTGTCGGCAAAGCTCTCGCAGACCTTGCCGTTGGCGGCATCGAGCGCGATCAGCCGGGCATCGGAGGTCGGCAGATAGACGCGGTCAACGCAGGGCTGGCCTGATACCGTGGCATTGTCGTGATAGTAGGTCACACCGCGGCAGGTCTGGTGCTGGCGGTCGGGGTTCATGCCGGAATTGGCGTCGAACTTCCATTTCTCCTTGCCGGTCTTGGCGTCGAGCGCGATCGCCCAGTTATGCGGCGTGCAGATATAGAGCGTGTCGCCCACTTTCAGCGGCGTCACCTGATAGGTCGTCTCGCCGACATCGTCAGGCCGCTTCACGTCGCCGGTCTGGTATCGCCAGACTTCCTTCAGGTCCTTGACGTTGGTGGCATTGATCTGGTCGAGCGGCGAATAGCGCTGGCCGAAGGGCGTGCGGCCATATTGATGCCATTCGCCGTCAGGCACGTCGCCTCCGAGGGGCGGAGCGGCCGCCACGACATCCTTGGGCAGGTCGCCCGAAAGATCATGAGGATCGGTGGTCATCGAGTAACCGGCGACCAGGATGGCGATGATGACGGGGACGCCGAGCGGCCAGGGATTGGTGCTGTAGACGGCGCCGGTCGGGCTCTTGAAGCCGAGCGGACGGCGGATCCAGGGCGTCAGCAGCCAGAGACCGAGCAGAATGATCAGCCCGCCGCGCGGTCCGAGCTGCCACCAGTCGAAGCCGACTTCCCAGACGGCCCAGATCAGCGCCGCGACGACGAGCGCCGCATAGACCCAGAGCGCCACCGGTTTGCGCATGAGGAGCAGCACGGCGGTGATGATGAACATCAGCCCCGCGAACAGATAGAAGATGCTGCCGCCGAGGATGACGAGCCAGAGCCCGCCGCCGCCAAGCGCGAGGCCGATGAGAAGGAAGAGGATGGAGGTTATGGCGATCGCCATCAAAAGTGTCTCCCGCTGAAAGCCGCCTCCGGGGGGCGGAGCGCGGGCAGGTTCCCGAGGGGGCTCGGGTCGAATTGAGAAAGCGCTTGCGGCCCGCTCCCTAGGGCGCCGCCACAAGCATTCTCAACCACATAGAGCGAGACCCTTGCCTTTCAACCGCCACAATTGCCGCAGTCTGCGCAGGGCAGCCATGCGTCAAACGGGCTGCTGGCGGCGCGCTGCAAAGGCGTCGTTAAAGGCAGCTCACCTGACCGACGGCCTGATAGGCAGCCAAAGTGCAGGCGATCCATCCGAGGGTGAGTATCGTCACATGGCAGGAGGCTGCGAAATATCTGCTTTGCCGAAAGGCCGGAAGAAAGATCGCTGCCGGAACGACGATCAGTCCGTAGCCTGCAAGCAGCATCATGATCCATCCCAGCGGCGGGATGTAGATCGGGAAAATCTGCCAGCAATTCGCGAACTTGTAGGGACCGGCCGTGAGATAGGCGGTGATCGCCAGAGACGCCCATAGCAGGATGTGGGCCGACCACAAAAACCACATCCAGAACTGTCTCATTGCCGCTTCCCGACAGCATGATCGAAGATAGATCCGTCTG
The DNA here is from genome assembly GCA_900465675.1 of Hyphomicrobiales bacterium. Classification (GTDB taxonomy): domain Bacteria; phylum Pseudomonadota; class Alphaproteobacteria; order Rhizobiales; family Rhizobiaceae; genus Rhizobium. The sequence goes on from UBJR01000008.1 coordinate 252,458, forward strand.
CTTATGGCAGTCTTGCCGAAAGACGCAACCAGTCGTGGCAGATTTAGGAAGGGATGATTAATAGAGGCGCGCCTTTCCCTGCCGCGGCGACATCTATAGGCGTCAATGTCGCATTGCGATTTCCAGATCGTGCCGCTATCAGAACCAGGCCTGAGGGCAGGGGTCACATGAAATATCTTGGCAGCAGATTCGAGCAGTGGGCGGTGCGCATTCTATGCGCCATCGCGCTCGTGTCCGTCGGCTTTGCCCATCAGGTGCCTGCCGCCGCGCAGTCCGGCCCCACCGACTATTCCGCCTATGCGCTGCCGGATGGGACGCTGCCGACGCTCTGCGTCACGGTTACCGATGAGACCGGCAAGAGCCAGCATGGCGCCGATCACAATCACGACTGCGAAGCCTGCCGCATCAGTGCCGCGGCGATGCTGCCGTCTCCCGCCGATCTGTCGGGTGCGCCGCTCGGCTATGCCGTTGCCGAAGCCACGCCGCTGGGCGCCGCCGTATTCCACCGCGATCCGTTCCCGCCGAATACCGGGCCGAGAGCCCCGCCCGCAGATCCAGCGACTGCCTGAACCCGCGCCCCGGCTGTGCAGCCAGGCGTGCTTCGCTTTCGGCTGCGCCGCTGACGCCAGCCATCGATCTGGAACTGTCTCATGTCTTCAATCACCTCCACTGAACCGGTGGAGAGCGCCGTTTCAGGCGTCTCGCTCTATCGTGCCATCTGGCGCTGGCATTTCTTCGCCGGCCTGCTCGCCGTTCCCTTCATGCTCAATCTGGCGATCACCGGTTCGCTCTATCTGTTCAAGGACGAGATCAACGATACGGTCTTCGCCTATCGCTATGACGTCACGCCCGCGGGCCAGCCGCTTTCGCCGCAGGCGTTGAGCGATATCGCTGCATCGGCCGTGCCCGGATCGAAGGCCACCACCTATCGCGACCCGGCCACGCCCGAGCGCTCGGCCATCGTCACCGTCGCGGCGGACGATCGGTCGACGCTTGTTTTCGTCAATCCCTATGACGGTAAGGTGCTGGACACGGTCGGCACGACGGAAGAGTTCAACACCGTCGTCAAGCACATCCACAGCCTGGCCTATTTCGGCGGCGCGGCCAACCGGCTGGTCGAGATCGCCGGCGGCTTTGCCATGGTGCTCGTGCTGACAGGCATCTATCTCTGGTGGCCGCGCCGCCAGACGGGCGGCGTGGTCAGCGTCCGCGGCACGCCGTCGCGCCGGGTCTTCTGGCGCGATCTGCATGCCGTGACCGGCGCCTTCGCCGGGCTGCTGATCTTCTTCCTGGCGGCAACGGGCATGCCCTGGTCGGGCTATTGGGGCGCCAATGTCCAGTCGTTCCTCGGCAGCCACGGGATGGGCTATCCGGCCCAGCTCTGGGACGACGTGCCGAAATCGGCGAAAGTGACCGAGGATATCCTGCCGAAGGTCGGCTGGACCGTCGAGAAGGCGCCGGTGCCGCTGTCCGATATCGCCGCCGCTCAATCGAAGCCGCCGATCGGTCTCGACCGCGCCGTCGAGATCGCCAAGGCTGCGGGCATGACGCCGGGCTTCGATATGGCGATCCCCTCGAACGAGGCGGGCGTCTATACCGCCGCCATCTTCCCCGACGATCTCTCCCGCGAGCGCACCCTCCATATCGACCAATATTCCGGCAAGCCGCTGGTCGATATCAGCTATGGCACCTATCCCTTCCTCGGCAAGGCGATCGAATGGGGCATCAACGTCCATCAGGGGCAGGAATGGGGCCGGTTCAACCAGTTTCTGATGCTCGCCACGTGTCTCGCGATCATCCTTTCCTGCGTCACCGCCGTCATAATGTGGTGGAAGCGCCGCCCGGCCGGCCGCGTCGGCGTGCCGCCGCAGCCGCCGCAGCGCTCGGTCTATATCGGTCTCTGGGTGATCGCCGTCATCTTCGGCATCGCCTTCCCGCTGACCGGCCTCGCGATCCTTTCCATGATCGCCTTCGACCAGCTTGTCATCCGCTTCGTGCCGCCGCTCCGGCGCGCCTTTTCGTGAGGGAGATCATCATGAAGCCAGTCTTGATCCTGATCACCGCCGCTCTCTCCCTGTCCGCGCCGATGACGTCTGACGCTGCGATGATGCAGATGCCCGATGGCACGACGATGGACATGCCGATGGATCAACCGCCATCCGGCGATCCGCAGCAGCTGATCTCCGATGTGCTCAGAACCATGTTCGAACCCCCCGACAAACCGCTCGCCATCGGCCCGGTCACGGTCCACGGCCTCTGGGCGATCGCCGGCTGGCAACAGGACGGCCGCGGCGGCCGCATCCTGTTGCAGAACGGCGAGCATGGCTGGCGTCCGCTGCTCTGCAGCGGCGATGCGATCCGGGAGGCCGATGCGCTTGCGAAAGCCGGTGTCCCCGCCGATGTGGCAACGGCACTGGCGGCGGCTGTCAAGGATGCTGAGGCACATGCTGACCCGAAAGCCTTGCAGGCCTTCGCCAGCTTTGAGGGAACGGTGACACTCGGTGCGGCCACTGCGTCAGCCGCACATGCAGGTCACGAAGGTCACGGCAAGTAGGGTAGGTCAGAACGCTTATTGTCCCTTCTCCCCCTCGGGGAGAAGGTGCCCGAAGGGCGGATGAGGGGGCTCCAAGCCGCAGCCTTACCGGAAGACTACGTCCCGCAAAACGTCTGCAGCACCCGCTCTTCCAGCTTCGGCGGATCCATATAGGCCGCAAACCCCGGCTGATCCTGATACGGCTTGGCGAGCACCTGAACCAGCGCCTCGAACAGCGAGAAATCCCCGTCGTCCATCGCGGCATTGATCGCCTGCTCGATCCGGTGGTTGCGCGGAATGAAGGCCGGGTTGACCGAAAGCATCGCACTGCTGCGTTCCTCCGCCGTCTGCGGATCGCGGCTGAGCCGCTCGCGCCAGCCCACCAGCCAGCCCATCGCCTCGCCGATGCCGTCGAATGTCGAGAGAAACTCACCCTCGGCAGCCTCGTCACCGGCAAGTGCCGAGAGACGCCGGAAGGTTAGCGTGAAATCCGCCTGTCCGGCCTGCATGGCCGCCAAGAGCGCCTGGACCAGCGTCAGATCGCCGTCCTCCTCGGACACAAGCCCGATCTTCTTGCGCATGCCATCGAGCCAATGCGCCTGGAACCGCGCGCCGTAACCCTTGATCACGGTATTGGCGAGATCGACGGCCTTGTCCTGATCTTCGTCGAACAGCGGGATCAGCGTCTCGCCGAGCCGCGCCAGGTTCCACTGGCCGATGCCCGGCTGGTTGGCATAGGCATAGCGGCCCTGCTGGTCGATCGAGGAGAACACCGTGCCGGGATCATAGGCATCCATGAAGGCGCAGGGCCCGAAATCGATCGTCTCGCCCGAAACCGTCATGTTGTCGGTGTTCATCACCCCATGAATGAAGCCGACATGCAGCCAGCGAGCAATCAGCCCCGCCTGCCGCTCGGCAATCGCTTCGAACAGTGCCAGATAGCGATTGTCCGCCCCGGTTACGTCGGGATAGTGCCGCTCGATCACATGGTCGGAAAGCGCCCTGACGCCATCGGTATCGCCGCGGGCGGCGAAGAACTGGAAGGTGCCGACGCGGATATGGCTCGCCGCCACGCGCGTGAACACGGCACCCGGCAGCACCCGCTCGCGGTAGACAGGCTCACCGGTCGAAACCGCAGCCAGCGCCCGCGTCGCCGGAATGCCGAGCGCATACATCGCCTCGCTGACGATATATTCGCGCAGCACCGGGCCGATCGCCGCGCGGCCATCGCCGCGGCGCGAAAACGGCGTCTGCCCCGCGCCCTTCAGCTGGATGTCGCGGCGCTTGCCGTTGCGGTCCACCACCTCGCCAAGCAGGATCGCCCGGCCATCGCCGAGCTGCGGGTTGAACTGGCCGAACTGATGCCCGGAATAGGCCATCGCCAGGGGATCGGCACCTTCAGGCACGAGATTGCCCGAAAAGATCGCAGCCCCATCCCGTTTCAGCACCTCGACATCAAGCCCGAGTTCCGCCGCCAAGGGCTCATTGAGCTTGATCAGCCAGGGCTCGGCGACCTGCGACGGCATCTGCCGCGCAAAGAAATGCGAGGGCAGCCGGGCATAGCTGTTATCGAACGGGAATGCGGCGCCATCGGGCGCGGTCTTTGAAGGTGCGGAGCTCATAGGGAATAGGTAGGGCCGGGCCGGGGGAGGCGCAAGCTGCTTCTATTGTTGGCGTTAGGCCGGCACATAGGTGAGCCGCACCACCTCGCCTGCAATCCGCTCATGCGCCGCCAGCCTCAGCGGCGGCCGCGCCCCGGCAAAGAACGGCCGCCCGTGCCCGAGCACGACCGGATGCACGTAGAGCCGGTATTCATCGATCAGCCCGCTTGCCGCAAGACTACCCGCCAGCACCGGCCCCGCGATCGTCATCTCCCCCTCAAGCTCCGCCTTCAGCCCGGCAATCGTCGCCACGACATTGCCGCTGATCAAAGTGGCATTCGGCCCGACCTCCGTCAGCGTCCGCGACACCACCCATTTCGGCAGTCTCCTCCACGCCGCCGCAAACGCCCGGCGCGCCTCGTCCCAGCCTTCCTGATCATCGTCCCAGTAGCCCATCAGCCCGTACATCGTCCGCCCATAGACAGTGGCGCTCAGCTCCTCGGTCCGCTTCACCCAATGCTGAAACAACGGCTCCGGCGCCATCCTGTCATGATCGACATAGCCGTCAACCGACTGGTTCATTTCAAAGACAAGCTTCGCCATGCTGAAAACCTCCACCTTGGGTGGAGTGTAGCGGGAAAGGGTGGCGGGTGGAATGAGGAGCCAACCAAGACATCGGCGCCCGCGATTACGCCACCCTCCTGCACCCTCCCAAGTAGCCATTCGGTTACTTCATGCCAGCATTGTCTAAAATGCATGCCTTTGCCACATTTGCGGGCGTATACACGGTGTTATCTCCCTTGTGGCATCATGCCATTTCACATCTGCGGCCCTGTCGTCCTTCCATGGCTTCGCCGCGTCTTTGCGAGTGATCCCTGCTGATGCCGGATCAGATATTTCACCCCGTTCGCACCGAGCGGGCTGCCCCGAATTTTCGCACGATCGCGCTGATCGTCGCGAGCGCAATGCTGATGGAAAACGTCGATGCCACGGTGCTGGCAACGGCGCTGCCGACCATGGCGCGCGATTTCGGCGTCGATGCGCCGTCGATGAGTATCGCGCTCACCTCCTATCTGCTGAGCCTGGCGATCTTCATCCCCGCCAGCGGCCGCATGGCCGACCGCTTCGGCTCGCGCACCGTCTTCCGCTCGGCGATTGCCGTCTTCGTGGCCGGGTCGATCGCCTGCGCGCTGGCGCCGAATCTCTTCCTGCTGGTCGTTGCCCGCCTCATTCAGGGTGCCGGCGGCGCCATGATGATGCCGGTCGGCCGTCTGGTCTTGATGCGCAGCGTCGCCCGCAAGGACATGGTCAACGCCATGTCGTGGCTGTTGATCCCGGCGCTGATCGGCCCGATCGTCGGCCCGCCGCTCGGCGGCTTCATCGTCACCTATCTCGACTGGCGCTGGATCTTCTACATCAACGTGCCGATCGGCATCGTCGGCTTCATCCTCGTGTCGATCTTCATCGACGAGGTGAAGGGCAAGGCGATCGGCCCCTTCGATACGGTTGGCTTCATACTGTCAGGCATCTCGCTCGGCTCGCTGCTCTTCGGCTTCGAAATGTCGAGCCGTGAAGGCGAGGCCTCGATGGCGGTATTCCTGATTGCCATCGGCCTGCTGTTCGGCATCGGCTATCTCCGCCATGCCCGCAAGCACCCGTCGCCGATCATGGATTTCTCGCTGATGAAGGTGCCGACCTTCGGCACCTCGGTCATCGCTGGTTCGCTGACGCGCATCACGCAAGGGGCGCAGCCTTTCCTGCTGCCGCTGCTCTTCCAGGTCGGTTTCGGCATGTCGGCGGCCACCGCCGGGCAGATCGTCATCGCCACCGCGATCGGTTCGATGGCGATGAAGCCGCTGTCGGGTCCGGTCTTCCGCCGCCTCGGCTTCCGCAACAGCCTGATCATCAACGGCCTGCTCGGCACTTTGGGCTATGGCCTCTGTGCCGCCTTCAGCCCGGCATGGCCCGTCGGCGTCATGTTCGCGGTGCTGACGCTCAGCGCCTTCTTCCTGTCGTTCCAGTTCATGGCCTACAATACGATCGCCTATGACGAGATCAGCCATGAGCGCATGAGCTCGGCCACCAGCTTCTACACCACCTTCCAGCAGCTGATGCTGTCGCTCGGCATCTGCATCGGCGCGCTGGCGCTGCATGCCTCGATGACCGCGACAGGCAGCGAGCAGCCGAAACTGCACGATTTCTCCGCCGCCTTCATCGTCGTCACCATCATCTCGCTCGCCGCCACCGTCTGGAACCTGCGCTTCACGCCGAATGCCGGTTCGGAGATCAGCGGTCACCGCCGCAAGGATGCGGTGGCGAGCGCCGAGCATTGAAAGCGGCGCAGACAAGCGCCGCCTTATTGCGTATAGGGTGATCGAAAATCACCGCAACGCAGTCCACCCATGCTCAGACACACCAAGACCCAGATAGACGCCGGGATCGTCGACCGCGCCGCGGCGCTGTTTGCCCGGCATGACTTCGCCCATACTTCGCTGCAGCAGATCGCCGATGCGGTCGGTTATTCCAAGGCCGGGCTGCTGCATCACTTTCCGAGCAAGCAGGCGATCTACGATGCGGTCATCGCCGCTCTGCGCACCCATATGGAAGAGCTGCTGGAGGGCGTCAAGGCGCTGCCTGCCGGCATCGAACGGGACCGTGCCGTCATTGAGGCCTCGATCGATTTCGCCTTCGAGCGCCCGGGCATTTCGGCATTCGGCAATCGCATCGCCATCAGCCCGGACCCTGCCAACGAGACGCTGAATGCGATCGGCTTCCTGATGTACGAAGCGCTGTCGATCGATCTTCAGAACCTGCAGATGGAGCGGCTGGTGCGCGTCACCAGCGCCTTTGCCGGGCTTGGCATCACCGCAGGGATCGCCGAGCAGAGCAAGCTGTCGAAGGAATGGCGCGGCCTGATCATCGACGCGGCCATGGACGCGCTCGGCCACTGAAAAGACCCGGGCCGCAGAGCGACCCGGGCAGATTTTGTTCTTGAAGAGCGGGCTTTACCAGCGCGAGCGCGGCCGATGCCGGTGGTCCCAATCCTTGCGGTCGTCTTTGGCCGCCTGCGAGATCGCGTAGGCGCCAACCGCACCGGCGGCAACGCCCACCGCCACGGCCGCCGCCGCTTCATCCGATTTTCGCTGGTTCTCGGCATAGACGTTTCGCGTGCAGCGTTCGTGCTGCCACGATCCCGGCTGCATGCCGCTATCGGCGCAGGTCACATAGGCGCTGTCCATCGATTGCCGGGGCGATTGGCATCCGGAGATCAGGAGCGTGGCGGCAAGCGTCAGTATCACGGTCGTCTTCATCTGCATTTAGGGTCCTTTCGGGCATGCGCCATCGGCTGCGCAACATGCGCATTGATGGCGTCGGGTGCGTGGGGAGTTTGGAGGGCTAGAGGAGGCGCGGGATGATGTAGATCGCTTCGAATACCTCGTAGATCGCCCCAACCAGCAGGGCGGCGATGACGGCGGCATAGATCCGCACCGTCGAGACGACGCCCGCTTTATAGGCTTCCCAGTTGGAGCTCAGGCGATAGCGGTCGAACCGCAGAAACGTGCGGCCATGCACATATGCGGCAAAGCCGGCGAGCACATAGGCCTGCCCCTCGATGAAGAGCGTCAGCGCATGCGGGATCAGCATCGCCGGATGCGGACCGACGGGCGCAAACATGATGCCCCAAAGAATGCCGCGCTGAAGCACCGCCAGAATGCCGATGAACGGAATGATCAGCGACGGCACGGTGGTCATGAACACCGCCACCGCAAGGTTGACCGCGAATGTCAGCCCGATGGCGAGCACGATATTCCTGCTGGCATAAGCATCCGCAACCGATCTCAGAATGCCGGGCTTCAGATAGGCCTGGTCGATATCCGGTTTGAAATAGCCCTGCAGTTCAGGCGCCAGCAGCGTCAGCGCCATGGCGAGTACAAAAAGCCCGTAGAAGGCGGCATTGAGCAGGAAATAGGCCCGCCGGTGTCGCCGGATGATCGATATGGGTTCGCTGAGAAGTTTCATGATGGGTCCAGAAATGTGTGAGGTCAAAGGCTCGCCGTCACCAGATCGATGCACGCGGCATCGATCTGGTGTTTCAAACCGAATCGGTAGATATTCGACCATTGTGGTCTAGTTTTGGAAAAGCTCATTGTCAACCGCAGCCTGAATGCCGCGGGCGGGGTGTGGCTGCTAAGCCGGAAGCGGTAAAAGCCGGGCGCAATCCGCGCCCGGTTCTCTCCTTCGCTATTCGCTTGCGCCTTGCTCTTAATCGCAGCCCGAGCGCCGCCCATGCGGGCCGATGCCGATATCGCGGAGCAGGTGGCTGTCGAGGGCCTCGAAGGGCGTCAGACCGGCATCGGCGAATTGCCGGGCCTTGCTCCTGGTCTTCGGCCAGACGGGGTGGTGCAGGATCATCCGCAGCAGCCGCTTCGGCCGCAGCTTCTTGCGCAGCGTCGTCATCGCGTTACCCTCCTTACGCACTCATTGCCTGCGGCAGGCAGGCCTCGCAGATCGCCGCGACATGCCGGTGATCGGTGCCGCAGCAGCCGCCGAGCACCTTCAGCTGCGGCATGGCAGACAGGAGCAGCCGGTAGCGCCGCCCCAGATCGGCGGGGTCGCCGGCATCCAGCGTCTCGCTGCCATCGAGTTCCGCGTGGCTCATGGTGGAGGCATTGGCGCGGATGCCGCCGATCCGCTTCGCCCAGGCGCTGCCGGGATCGAGCGCCGCCTCGAAATGCAGGGGATGGGCGCAGTTGATCATGTAATAGGCCGGCACCCCATCGGTTGCCGCATCGGCCGTTTCGATCGCCTCCTGAATGCTCTTTCCGGTCACCAGCCGCCCGTCGGTCTCGACGGTGAAGGAGATCGCAGACGGCATCCCGTGTGCCTTGGCGGCCCGGATGATGCCGATCGCCTCGTCGATATTGGTCAGCGTGAACGCGCTCACCATGTCGGCCTCGGTTCCGGCGAAGGCAGAGATCTGCTCGCTGTGATAATCCTCCGCTTCGGCGGCGCTCATTGCGCCGGCCTTGTAGCCGTCACCGCGCGGGCCGATCGAGCCGCTGAGCACGACAGGCAGGTTCGGCCGCTGGTAATCCTTCCGCAATGCAACGACCAGAGCCATTGCCGCCTCGTTGGCGGCTTTCAGCCCGGCGCTGGAATAGCCGAGCTTCCCACCCCAGTCGCGATTGGCACGCCATGTCGCGCTGTCGAGCACGAACCCGGTGCCATGGCGCCGGGCAAGATCGAGATAGCGCCTGTAATAGTGGCGCAGCTTGCTGCGGCCGGCTTCCGTCTCCAGGAGCACGAAGGCTGCAAAATGCGGCAGCTCCACACCCTCGTGGAAGATCAGCGTCGTCTCCAGCCCGCCGTCGGTAATGTAGGCACCGCCGCCAAGCTGCGGCAGTTTCCGTCTGTATTGTGCCATTGAAAAACCCACCCCTACACAGCCCGGCGCCACCTGATCTGGTGTCCGGCCGATAGATTTCTCGCGCTTAATCGCATGCGAAACTAGACGACTTGCGGTATACTTCCTGCGGGCCGGGAATATTGCCTATTGAAATCATGATCTTGCTTGCGTTTTTGAAGGCGCGGCCGCAGCCCCGAGATGGCTTCGGCAACTGAAAACTGTACCGGCGGTACAGGAGGGAGCATGAAAAAGGGCGCCGAAACACGCACGCGCATTCTCGATGTCGCTGAAGCCGCCGTGCTGCAGAAGGGTTTCGGCGGCACCTCGATCGAGGAGCTGATCGCCGAGACCGGCATCACCAAGAGCGGTTTCTTCTACCATTTCCGCGACAAGAACGAGCTCGCGAAGGCGCTGCTCAACCGCTACATCGAAAACGACGAGCGCATCTATGACGAGATTTTCAGCCGCGCCCGCGAGCTGACCGACGATCCGCTGCAGTCCTTCCTGCTCGGCCTGAAGCTTCTCTCCGAACTGCTGGCCGATCTGCCGAACGGTCATCCCGGCTGTCTGGTCGCCACCGTCTGCTACTACGAGCGCATCTTCGACCGCGAGATACAGGAGACCAACCGCAACGCCGTGCTCGCCTGGCGCCGCCGCTTCGGCCAGATGTTTGCAGAGATCATGGCGGTCTATACGCCCCGCGAACCACTGGAGGTCGACCAGCTGGCCGACATGGTCTCCACCGTGCTCGAAGGCGGCATCGTGCTGTCCAAGGCGCTGAAGGAGCCGAACAGCCTCGCCGAACAGATCCTCGTGCTGCGCTCCTTCGTCAAGCTGCTGTTCCAGCCGCAGGCAGGCGCTACCTACCGGCAGTGATGCTGCAGGCAAGCCGTCTCCCAGTCCATTGACAGCGCACCGGGCGCACGCCAAGGATGAGCTCTCTCCCGGAGCTATTGATGCTGATTTCCGAAGCCCTTGCCCTTGGTTCCGCGACGTGTATCGCGCTGAGCTCGATGTTCATCAACGAGCTGAACGGCCGGGTGCCGCTGATGCAGCTCGCCCGCTGGCAGCTGACCGCAGCGTTCCTGATGACGGCAACAGCAGCCACGGTCGCCGGTGGCTGGGCGACGCTGGGCGGCTGGCAGTTCATGGCGCTTACCGCATCCGGCGTTTTCGGCATCGCGATTGCCAGCACCACCTATTTCGCGGCCATCTATACCGCCGGTCCACGGGTGACGGCGCTGCTGTTTTCGCTGACCTCGCCCTTTGCGCTCGCCATGGGATATGTCGCGCTCGGCGAAACGATCAGCCTGCTGCAGGCAACGGGCGTCGTGCTTATCCTGACCGGCATCTTGATCGCCATCGCCGCGCGCCGCCGCCGACCGCCGCCGATGATTCCGCTGGCCGATGGTGAGCCGATCGAGGCTCCAGCACCGCAGGAGCGCACGTCACTGACAGGCATCGTGCTGGGTGTCGTCACTGCCTTCGGCCAGGCGCTCGGCAGTCTTTTCGCTCGTCCGGCCATGGCAGCCGGCGTCGAGCCCTTTGCGGCAATGGCCGTGCGCGCAGGCATCGCCGTCATCTTCTTCTGGGCGTTGCTCGCCCTGCCGGTCATCCGCCGCCAGTCCGGCGCGCTGCGCAGGAAGGATGTGTCCCTCGCTGTTGTTTCCGCCTTCTTCGGCACCGCGCTCGGCATGTCGCTGCTGCTCGCAGCCCTGAAGACCGGCAGCGTCGGTATCGTCTCGACGCTGTCGTCGATGACGCCGATCGTCATCCTGCCGATGGTGTGGCTCCGAAGCGGAAAGATGCCGCATGCCTATGCCTGGGCGGGGGCCGCGCTGGCGATCGCCGGGACGGCGCTCGTCAGCCTCGGATAGTCACGAATCCGGTATCAGCGGATCCTCCACCAGATAGAATTCCGCCACCGGCGTCACATCGGTGACGAAGAAGCCGAAACTGGTCGCAACGCCGGGGTCGGAATGGCCGTCATCGAAGCGCAGCCGGTCGAAGCTTTCGAACTGGTTCTGGAAATGCGCGTAGCGGTCGGAGGAGAAGAAATCCGGATTGGGATTGGTCTGGCCGAAGGACAGGCCGTCGTAGAAATCGCTCGGCTTGCCGCGGATCTCCTCGAGTTCGAATTCGAAGCCGATCCAGGCAAGCTTGCTCTGGTTCACCGCCGAGATCTTCATGTGGAACGAGTTCTGCCGCAGCGTATCGAGACTGGCGGCATTGGCGGCGCGGATCACCAGCGTCACCGGCTCGGTCGATGTGAGCGCCTCGGTGATCTCGATCGGATCGGCGCTCGTGCCCTTTCCTTTGATCGACAGGATCCGGAAGCCGCCGAGCTCGTCGGAAAAGGAGAAGTCGCCGGCATACCAGCGGCCGTCGTCGGCCGGACCGGCGCTGACGAGCGCCAGTGAAAGCAGCGCAGCCAGGATCCGCCAGTGACGCCCCATCGCTCTCTCCTGCGCTGAGTATCGCATTGACGCGGCAAATCTCAAAATCATCGTCGGGGCGAACCGCCTGGCGTCAAGGACGGCTTGGCGCCGGAGCCGGAGGCGGCTAGCAAGGGCAGGGGGATGGGGGAGCCGCCGATGAGCCTGGAAATCGCAATTCTGTTGTTTGCCGCAGGCATTGCCGGCGGCGTCATCAATGCGCTGGCGGGTGGCGCCACACTCTTGACCTTTCCGGCAATGCTGGCCTCGGGCCTGCCACCGATCACCGCCAACGCCTCGAATGCGGTGGCCATCGTCCCTGGCCATCTGTTGGCCGTGCTTGCCGATCACCGGAAGCTGCAGCCGTTCGATCTCAAGCTCGGCCTCTCGGTTCTGGTCTGCCTCATCGGCGGCATCCTTGGCGCGCTGCTGCTGCTGGCGCTGCCGGAGCGGCTCTTCGTGCTGCCGGTGCCCGCGCTGATCGGCGCCGCCACGCTGCTTTTCCTGTTTTCACCGCGCATCGCGGCCTGGGCTGAAAGGCGCCGCGGCGGCAGCAAGCCATCACAACTCGCAAGCTCCACGGTGCTGGCATTCGCGTCGATCTACGGCGGCTTCTTCGGCGCCGGTCTCGGCGTCATCCTGACGGCTGTTCTGGCCATCGGCGACCCCAACGATATCCGCCGCGTCAAGGCGCTGAAGAACCTGCTCGCCACCGCCGTCAGCATCGCCGCCGTGACGATCTTCATCCTGCAGGGCGCCGTCCGCTGGCCACAGACGCTGACGATGCTCTTTGGCGCGTTGTTAGGCGGCTATCTCGGCGGCTATTTGGTCCGTATCTTGCCGGGATCCGTTGTCCGGTGGTTCGTGATCGTCACCGGCGCCGTCATGACGGTGGTCTACGCCATGAAATACTGGATGTAAGCGGCTGGCTCATCGCCGTAAATACCGCTCCATTTACGCCCGTGTTACTGTAACGTACTTACCGCCGCACCGGCTTTGCGGAAGGGTGCATTTCCACCATTCAGGAGATGCGCGATGCCTGGACAAACCTTCCTGCAATTGAGACCGCTTCTGTCTGCCGCCGCCGTGGCACTGGCCGTCGTGACCGTGCCGCATCCGGCCTTCGCCGCCGAAGCTGTCACGGTCGATAATTTCGTCAGGGCCGAGAGCGACCTCTATTTCAACAACATCGTCAAGGATGGCGGTTTCGGCAAGCTGATCCATCGCCGTGAACCCGCCGATATCGACAAGCAGACGGTCATCCGTCTGAACCGCGATACGCTCTATACCTCGGCGGTCTTCGATCTCGACGCCGGGCCGGTGACCATCACTCTGCCGGATGCCGGCGGGCGGTTCATGTCGCTCTTTGCCGTCAGCGAAGATCACTATATCCCGGTTGTGTCCTATCAGGGCGCCAGCACCTTCACCAAGGAGCAGGTCGGCACCCGCTATGTGATCGCCGGCATCCGGACCTTCGTCAATCCGGCCGACCCCAAGGATGTCGAAGCGGTCCACGCGCTGCAGGATGCGATCAAGGCCGAGCAGCCGGGCGGCCCCGGCAAGTTCGCGATCCCGCAATGGGATCCGGTGAGCCAGAAGAAGGTGCGCGATGCGCTGCTGGTGCTGGCATCGACAATGCCCAATTTCAACAAGGCGTTCGGCGCCAGGGACGCGGTCGATCCCATCCGCCATCTGGTGGCCAGCGCCGCTGCCTGGGGCGGCAATCCCGACAAGGACGCCACCTATCTCAACATCACGCCGCCGAAGAATGACGGCAAGACCGTCTACAAAATCACCGTCAAGGACGTTCCCGTCGACGGCTTCTGGTCGGTCAGCCTCTATGACGCCAAGGGCTACTACAAGAAGAACAAATACGGCGCCTATGCGCTGAACGACGTCACCGCGAAGAAGAGTGCCGACGGTTCGATCGCCATCCAGTTCGGCGGCTGCGACGGCAAGATCGAAAACTGCCTGCCGACGACGCCAGGCTGGAACTACACCGTCCGCCTCTACCGCCCGCAACAGGCGATCCTTGACGGGTCATGGAAATTTCCCGAGCCGCAGCCGGTGAAGTGACTGTTCCGCAAAAAGGGGAGGGTGTCATGCATCTGACAAAACGTGAATTCACCAAGGGCATGGTTGCGGCCGCAGGGCTGGCGGGTCTCGGACCGGCCGTTGCGTTTGCCGCCGAAGTGAGCGCCGCCGAAGCCCGCGCCATCGCCAAGGAGGCCTATATCTACGGCTTCCCGATGGTCGACAGCTACCGCATCCAGCATGCCTATTTCGTCGATACTCAAAATCCGGAATACAAGGGGCCGTGGAATCATCTGGTCAATATCCCGCGGGTCTACACCCCTGCCGACACCGCGGTGCAGACGCCGAATTCCGATACGCCCTATTCGATGCTCGGCCTGGACCTTCGCGCCGAGCCGGTGGTGCTGACCGTGCCGCCGATCGAAAAGGACCGCTATTTCAGCATCCAGCTGATCGATGCCTATACCTTCAATTTCGACTATATCGGCAGCCGCGCCACCGGAAACGGCGGCGGCAGCTTCCTGATCGCCGGGCCGGACTGGAAGGGCGAGACGCCGAACGGCATCGAGAAGGTGATGCGCTCGGAAACCCAGCTGCTGCTGGCCGTCTACCGCACGCAGCTGTTCAATCCCGCTGATCTCGACAACGTCAAGAAGATCCAGGCCGCCTACAAGGCGGAGCCGCTGTCGAAATTCCTCGGCAAGCCGGCACCGGCTGCAGCGCCGGCCATCGACTTCGCCAAGCCGCTCACCCCCGATGGCGAGAAGACCTCGCTCGCGTTCTTCGGCATCCTCAATTTCATCCTGCAGTTTGCCCCGCCGATCCGTCCGAAACGGCGCTGATGCAGCGCTTTGCAAGCATCGGCATCGGTGGCGGCAAGCCGTTCGACCCGGCGAAGCTGACGCCGGACATGAAAACGGCCTTCGAGCAGGGCAGGGCCGACGCCTGGGCGGATATCGAGGGCTTGCGCAGACGCTTCGATACCGGCGAAGTCACCTCGGGCGACGTGTTCGGCACCCGCGCCTACCTGAAGAACAACTATCTCTACCGGATGACGGCAGCTGTTCTCGGCATCTACGGCAACTCCAAACAGGAAGCCATCTACCCGGCCTACGCCGTCGATGCCGAAGGCAACAAGCTCGACGGCGCCAACAAATACACCGTGCGTTTCGCCAAACGCGAACTGCCGCCGGTCAACGCCTTCTGGTCGCTGACCATGTACAAGCTGCCCGAGAGCCTGCTCGTCGCCAATCCGATCGACCGCTACCTGTTGAATTCGCCGATGCTGCCGGATTTCGTCAAGGATGCCGATGGCGGGCTGACCTTCTACGTCCAGACCGAATCCCCCGGCAAGGACAAGGAACCGAACTGGCTGCCGGCACCCAAGGGCCCCTTCGTGATCGCGACGCGGCTCTACTGGCCGAAGCCGGACGCGCTGGACGGCAAGTGGAAACAGCCGCCGATGACCAAGGTGACGTAGGCGCGAATGGTGGGTTCAGGCATTCGAGCTTAGCCCGGATCGTCCATCTCCGCCGCCATCTCCAATAGCTTGCGCACGGTATTGATATTGCGCGAGGTTCCGGCCTTCAGCGCCGCAAGCTTGAGCTTCGATTTCCCTGATCCGATGGGGTAGTGCACATAGATCTCGTGGCCGGAGATCACCGCCTCTTCGCCGTCAGGCGCCACCATGCTTTCGAGCGCGTTTTTGGGCGCGGCTTCGGCCAGGAAATGCACCAGCACGAAGCTCGGCTTGGCATCGGGGAAGGGCGCGTTCCCGGCGACCATTTCCATCTGCCTGCGGCTGCGGATCATCACGCCCGGTTTCTTGCCGAGCCGCTTGCCCAGCGCCTCGTCGAGTTTCTCGCCCGCGGCCTTTTCGCTGTCACCTGAGTGGAAGACGACATTGCCGCTCTGGATATAGGTTTTCACATCCTCGAACCCCAGCCCCTCACAGATCGCCTTCAACTCGGCCATCGGCAAGGCGCCGGTGCCGCCGACATTGATGGCGCGGAGCAGGGCGATGTAGACGGGCATGGGCTTTTTCCCTCGTGAATGCTGCGGCCCGGCCGGCCCCCCTCTGCCCTGCCGGGCATCTCCCCCACAGGTGGGGAGATTGGCTGGGGGCGGCCGCTCGTTCCAACTTCTATTGTTTGGGGAGATGCCAGCCACGGGTCGATCTCCCCCCCTTGTGGGGGAGATGCCCGGCAGGGCAGAGGGGGGTAACCCACCCTCCGAAGCCCTACATCTTCCCCGCAACCTTGATCGCAAACGCATACTCGAACGCGATCTCCTCCAGCCGCTGGAAGCGCCCGGACGCGCCGCCGTGACCGGCATCCATATTGGTCTTCATCAGGATCGGCGCGTCGCCGGTCGTCTTCTCACGCAGCTTCGCCACCCATTTCGCCGGTTCCCAATAGGTCACCCGCGGGTCCGTCAACCCGCCGAGTGCCAGCAGCGGCGGGTAGGCTTTCTCGCCGACATTGTCGTAGGGCGAATAGGCGGCGATCTGCTCGTATTCTTCCTGGCTGTCGATCGGGTTGCCCCATTCCGGCCATTCCGGCGGCGTCAGCGGCAGCGTGTCGTCGAGCATGGTGTTCAGCACATCGACAAAGGGAACGGCGGCGATGATGCCGGCGAATTTTTCCGGCGCCATGTTGGCGATCGCCCCCATCAGCATGCCGCCCGCCGATCCGCCCTCGGCGATGATGTTCGCGTAGGATGTGAACTTCTGTTGATTCAGATAGTCGGCAGCTGCGATGAAGTCCTTGAACGTATTGGTCTTCTTTTCCATCTTGCCGTCTTCATACCAGGCAAAGCCCTTGTCCTTGCCGCCGCGGATATGGGCGATGGCATAGACGAAGCCGCGGTCGGCGAGCGACAGGCAATTGGTGTTGAACCCGGCCGGAATGGTGATGCCATAGGCGCCGTAGCCATAGAGCAGACAGGGCGCCGAGCCATCGAGCACGGTGTCCTTGCGGTAGAGCAGGGTGACCGGCACCGTCTCACCGTCCCAGGCGGGCGCAAAGACGCGGCGGGTGACGTAGTCATCAGGGTTATGGCCCGATGGCACTTCCTGGGTCTTGAGCAGTGTGCGCTCGCGCGTCACCATGTTGTAATCGTAGAGCTGGGAAGGCGTCGTCATCGACGAATAGGAGAAGCGGATGACGTCAGTATCATATTCGGCAGCCCCTGAGAGGCCGAGCGAATAGGCCTCCTCGGCAAAGGCGATCGCGTGTTCCTCGCCGGTCGCCCGGTCGCGGATCATGATCTGCGGCAGGCCGTCCTTGCGCTCCAGCCAGAGCAGATGGCGGGCATAGGCCATGTGATTGATGATGAGCGTGCCCGGCTTGTGCGGCACCACTTCGCGCCAGTTGTCCTTGCCCGGTGCATTGACCGGCGCCTCGACGATCTTGAAATCCTTGGCATCGCCGTCATTGGTCAGAATGTAGAAGACGTCGCCGCCCTCGGTCAGCGTATATTCGATGCCTTCCTCGCGCTCGGCAACGATGACAGGCTCGGCCGTCAGGTCCTTGGTCGAGAGCAGCCGGTACTCGGAGGTCTCGTGATCGTGGATGTCGATATAGATGAAATCGTCGAGCAGCGAGCCGCCGACGCCCATGAAGAAACCTGCATCCGGCTCTTCGTAAACCAGCCGGTCGTCGCTCTGTGGCGTGCCGATGATGTGGTGATAGACCTTCGAGGGGCGATGGTTTTCATCCAGCGCCGAATAGAAGAAGCTCTTGCCATCGGGCGCCCAGACGCCGCCGCCGCCGGTATTCTCGATCACATCGGAGAGGTCTTCGCCGGTCGCGAGATCGCGCACCTTCAGCGTGAAGAACTCCGAACCCTTATCGTCATAGCCCCAGATGCCGCGATTGTGATCGGTGGAGTGATCGAGCCCGCCGAGGCGGAAATAGCTCTTGCCCGCCGCCTCCTTGTCGCCGTCGAGCAGCACGGTGCGGATCGCCTCGTCCTTGGTGTCGCCGTCGCGCGGAATTCGGAAATAGCGCGGCTGCTCGCCGCCGGTCACGAAGAAGGTGCCATAGGCATAGGCGCCGTCCTTCATCGGCACAGAACTGTCGTCTTCCTTGATGCGGCCGCGCATCTCGCCAAACAGCACCTTCTGCAACGGCTTGGTATCTTCCATCGCCGCGTTCATATAGGCGTTTTCGGCCTCCAGATGCTTGCGGATCTCGGGGTCGAGGATACTGGGATCCTTGAACATCGCCTGCCAGTTATCGGCGCGCAGCCAGGCGTAATCGTCTGTCCTGGTGATGCCGTGGCGCGTATCGGAAAGCGGCTTCTTGGCAGCAGCGGGCGGGGTCGGCAGGTTCTTGAAAACGGACAAATGAAAAGCTCCGGATCGGTATTGCGGTGGGGAAGAGATAGAGGTGCTGCGGGACGCAATCAAGCGCCGCGCAAGCCGTCGTGGATAAGCTGCGGCTAAATCGAAGTGTTCCTCACGTTGCCTTGATGTCACCACATTGTTTAAGAAAGTCCGCTAGCATCGCGCGGAACCTGCGCCTTGCCAGATGGAGATGACGGGGGCGTCTGGCTGAGGCTTGTTCCGGATTGAGCAGATAGAGGGATTATTCCTACATGCCGAAATGCCTGGTCCTGTCCGTATCGCTTCTCAGCCTTGCCTCCTCCGCCTATGCCGTCGATCCCGCCATCAAGAAGCAGCTTGAAAAGCTCGATCCGGCCACCCGCCTCGAACAGAGCTGCGATACCGAGGCGATGAGCCGCATCAACAAGGACAAGACCGGCTTCAACCCCGACAAGGTGATTGCCTACACTTTCAAGGATCCGGTTCCGAGCGACGACCGCCTGGTGGCACCTGGCGCCGTCTTCCGCAGCAAGGGCGTCTGGTACCATCTCTCCTATACCTGCATCACCGGCCCGCAGCATATCAACGTCCGCGAACTTCAGTACGAGATCGGCGACAAGGTGCCGAAGGAGAGCTGGACGAAGTATTACCTCTACGATTGAGGCCTCTCGGCTTGATCGGTTGATCAGGCGAGCTTCGGCGGTACCTTGCCCTGATCGATGATCGCCATCTCGGCGATCTGCCGCAGCGTCGTCGCTGCATATCTCTCCAGAAGCTCTTTCTCGGCCGCCGCATGCGCCATCTGCAGCACGGAATTCGAGGCGCGCTCGACAGGGCAGGAGGGGTGATCGCGCGAGAGCGGCGCCGGCAGGATCGCGCCCTCGTTCAGCGCCCGCTGGATATCCAGCACCGTCACCTCGTCGAGCGATCTGACCAGCTTCCAGCCACCACCGCGCCCGCCTTCCGATTCCACGATCCCATGGTCGCGCAGCGCCCCCAGCGTCCGGCGCACGACGACGGGATTGGTGTTAAGCATCTGGCTGATCCGTTCCGACGTCTCCCGGCCGCCGAGCAGGCCCATATGCACCAGCACATGCAGCATCCGGGCAAGCCGGCCATCGGTCTTCATCGCGAACCTTTCCGCAACAATTATTGTTACGCTATCTTGACGGTGCCGGTTATCTGTAACAGATATTGTTACGGATAAAAGGAGCACGCATGCTGCGCCGCCAGTTTCTACTCGCCGCACCGGCTCTGGTTATCTCAGTTTCCGGCGCCAAGGCAACAAATCAGGAGCCCATCATGAATGACACACTCATCGACACCAGGACGATCAGCATGGGTATCCTCGAGGCGGGCTCCGGGCCGCTCGTGCTGCTGTGCCACGGATTTCCGGAAACCAAGCATGCCTGGCGCCATCAGGTCGCAGATCTCGCAAAGGCCGGATATCGCGCCGTGGCACCGGATATGCGCGGCTACGGCAAGACCGCGGCACCCGGCCGCGCCGATCAATATACCGTCTTCCACGCCGTCGGCGATCTGATCGCGCTGATGGATGCGCTCGGCGAAGAGAAGGCGGTGATCGCCGGTCACGATTGGGGCGCGACGATCGCCTGGCAGGCGGCGCTGCTGCGCCCCGACAGGTTCAGGGCCGTCGTTGCCCTCAGCGTGCCGATGATGGGCCTGCCGCCGGTGCCGCCGTCGAAGATCTTTCCGGAGAATGACGAGGCGCTGTTCTACACGCTCTATTTCCAGCAGCCGGGTGCGGCTGATGCCGAATTCGGCCGCGACCCCGCGCTGACGCTCCGCAAGATCATCCACGCGGCAAGCGGCGAGGCGGGTCCCAGAAAGCCCGGCGACGGCACGCCAAATCCTTTTTCGATGGTCAGCCGCAAAACCGGCCTGCTCGCCGATCTGCCCGATCCCGCAGAGCTTCCCGCCTGGCTGCCGCCCACAGAGTTCGAAAGACTGGTCGCTGACTTCAAAGCATCAGGCTTCACCGGCGGCCTCAACTACTACCGCAATCTCGACCGCAACTGGGAACTCCAGCAGGCCAATGCCGGCCAGACCGTCACCATCCCCGCACTGTTTATGACCGGCGAACGCGACCCCGGCCTCGCCATTCCCGGCATGGACAAGATCATATCCGCCATGCCCGCGCTGGTGCCGCAGCTGCGCGGCTCGCATATTATTCCCGGCGCCGGTCATTGGCTTCAGCAGGAGCGCCCCGCCGAGGTCTCGGAACGGATGATCGCCTTCCTTCAGCAGCTCTGAACGCTCCTAGCGATCCACCAGCACCGAGCATTTCGCATGCCGCACCACGCGGTCCGCTGTCGCGCCGATGAAATAGTTGGAGAAATCGGGGATGTGCGAGGCGACGATGATCAGGTCGGCGCTGTGGGTTTCTGCCGCGGCGAGAATGCCGTTGGCGGGCGGCCCGCGGCCGATCTCGACGCTGGCCGGAATGCCGGTCTTCAGCCGCAGCGCTTCCAGCCGCGCCTTGCCGTCCTTGATGGCGTTCTCGACCAGCTCGACCGGCAGATCGATCGCCACATAGGTCGGGATGTCCTCGACGACATTGAGCAGGATGATCTCGCCGCCCTCGTCGAGCAGCGTCGCAGCCTTGCGAAACGACTTCTCGCCGCGGTCGATGGCACCGATTTCGATGGGAACCAGGATTTTCTTGTACATGTCTTTCGTCCTTATGAGATGCATCCAACCTATCGGAGGAAACATAAGGCGCTTTGACGCGGATCAAGCACCGCCTCTCCAGCGTCAACAGATGCTGAACGATTTATCCGCAAGAACGCATCTTCTGCGAACAATCGGAATGCGCCATATAGAATGCAAGTACAGCAGCCGAGGGGACCATGAGATCATGAACCGGCGAACATTCCTCGAGCTTGCCACACGCGGCGCCTTCGCCGCCACCGCCGGTGCAGCGTCGCAACTGATGGCAGGAGACAGATCGATGACAACAGAGACTTCCTACGCGCTGACGCGCCCTGCCCATGTCGGCCATTCGCATCTGGTCGTGAAGGACCTGGCCGCCGTTTCCGGTTTCTACCAGTCGATGCTCGGCCTCAAGGTCATCGAAAAGACCGCGAGCGGCGAAGTGCTCGGCGTATCGGGCCTGCCGCTGCTCACGCTGACAACGGACGGCAACGCGCAAACTGCGCCGCGTAATGCCGCCGGCCTGTTCCACACCGCTTTCCTGATGCCTGACCGCACCGAGCTTGCCCGCTGGCTGCGCCACGCCGCGCATAACAATGTCGTACTCGAAGGCGCGTCCGATCACCTCGTCAGCGAGGCGATCTATCTCTCCGACCCCGAAGGCAACGGCATCGAGATCTATGCCGACCGCCCGCGTGACGTCTGGAAATTCCACCAAGACGGCCAGGTGGAAATGGCAACCAACCGCCTCGATCTGCAGGCGCTCTATGACAGCGCCCCTCAGGACACCTGGGACGGCATGGCAGACGGCACCGCGATCGGCCACATCCATCTGCAGGTCGGCAATATCCCGGAAGCCGACACCTTCTACCGCGACGTTCTCGGCCTGAAGATCATGGCCCGCTATCCCGGCGCCAGCTTCTTCGCCACCGGCGGCTACCACCACCACGTCGCCGCCAACATCTGGAACAGCCGCGGCGCCGGCACCCGAAGCCAGAACATGACCGGCCTCTCCGACTACTCGCTGCATTTCAACGACAAGGCAGCACTGGAAACAGCCAAGACCGCGCTGCAAAAGCTCGAGATCAAGACCGAAGCCCGCGACGGCGGCGTCTTCCTCAGGGATCCCTGGGGGATTGGTCTGACGCTAACGGCGTGAGCGGACACGTCCAATTCGTTGCAATTGCCGCCGATACGACTAGCTTTCCCCTTGCGCCGCGCTCTTCCGCGGCGCCGAGCCGAGGAGGAAGCGACCCATGTGCCGCAACATCAAGCCCCTGTTCAACTTCGACCCGCCGGCAACGGAGGCGGAAATCCATGATGCGGCGCTGCAGTTCGTGCGCAAGCTGAGCGGCACCAACAAGCCCTCGAAGCGCAACGAGGCCGCCTTCGATCACGCGGTCCTGGCGATCGCCAAATGTGCGGCGGAATTGCTGACGTCGCTGGAGACCTCGCAACCGCCCCGCGACCGCGAGGAAGAGGCGGCCAAGGCAAAGGCGCGTTCGGCGCTCAGGTTTGCCTGAGGAACTGCCGCTCTGGAAAGATCGTTCCAGGCGCTGCCTTGCTGCAGCATAACGATGCTTGAACACCTGCTAACGCAGCGCTAGGGATCGGTTGACATCCCTCATGCAGCAAGACCCTCCCTCATGTTTCCCTTTTCAGAAGCCGACCCGATCCGTCACTCCAGCCCCGTGCCTGAAAGCTCGGAGGTGGTGATCGTCGGTGGCGGGGTGATCGGCGTTTCGACGGCGCTTTTCCTCGCCGCGCGTAATATCCAGGTCACGCTTCTGGAAAAGGGGCGCATCGCCGCCGAGCAGTCGTCGCGCAACTGGGGCTGGATCCGCAAGCAGGGGCGCGATGCCGACGAAT
Source organism: Hyphomicrobiales bacterium (assembly GCA_900465675.1). Lineage (GTDB taxonomy): Bacteria > Pseudomonadota > Alphaproteobacteria > Rhizobiales > Rhizobiaceae > Rhizobium. The sequence goes on from UBJR01000008.1 coordinate 275,337, forward strand.
TGCCGATCGTGATGGAAGCCTGCCGTCTCTGGCAGCAGCTGGCGGAAGAATGCGGCGAGGATATCGGCCTCCGCCAGACAGGCGTCACCTATCTGGCCCGCACCGACAAGGACATGGCGAAATTTGCGCGGTTCATGCAGCTCGCCGCCGCCCATGATCTCGATACCCGCCTTCTCGATGGCGCAGAGGTCGCGGCCAGGATCGGCGGCATGGCGCGCACCTATGCCGGCGCGATGACAACGCCGTCGGATATGCGCGCCGAGCCCTGGCTTGCGGTGCCTGCGCTGGCGCGGTTGGCCGCCCGCAAGGGTGTCCGGATCATCGAGAATTGCGCGGTTCGCGCGCTCGATATCACTGCCGGCCGGGTTGCGGGCGTCTGGACCGAAGGCGGCAGGATCGCGACCACCAATGTGTTGGTGGCGGGCGGCGCCTGGTCGTCGCTGTTTCTCAGAAAACATGGCATCTCGATCCCGCAGCTCAGCGTCCGCGCCACGGTTGCCGCAACCGAGCCCTTGCCGGAATTCCACGCCGGTGCAGCGATCGAGAATGACATCGCCTTCCGCCGCAGGCAGGATGGCGGCTATACGCTGGCCCCGGGCGGCAGCAACCTGCTGTTTGTCGGCCCCGATGCCTTCCGTCATGCCCCTAAATATCTTCCGGCGCTGATCGATCACCCCTTCGGCACCCGCTATCTCCCGGCGGCCCCTTCAGGTTCCCCCGACAGCTGGTCGACGCCGCGCGACTGGACGCCCGAGACGACAAGCCCGTTCGAGCGCATGCGCGTCCTCAATCCGGCGCCCGGTCAATCCGATCTGGCCTCGATCAGGCGCGGCTTCGAAAACCTGTTTCCGCAGCTCGGAGAATTGCGCCTGAAAACCACATGGGCAGGCATGATCGATGCCATGCCCGACGTCGTCCCGATCGTCGATCGCGTCAGCGCCATCGCCGGTCTCTTCGTCGCCACCGGCATGAGCGGCCACGGCTTCGGCATCGGCCCGGGCATCGGGCGCGTCATGTCGGATCTGATCCAGGGCAACGCGACGGGCCACAACCTCAACCGCTTCCGCCTGTCGCGCTTCTCCGACGGCAGCCCGATAAGGCTTGGTCCGGCGATCTGAGGCGCCGTCAGCTACTCCGCCGCCACCGCCATCGCCCGCGTATCGTTCCGGTAAAACTTCGGCGCCCGGCCGGTCACGCGCTTGAAGGCGTTGGAGAAGGCGCTTTCCGAGGTATAGCCGAGCGAGCGGGCAAGCGTTGCCACCTGCACGTCGTCTTCTCTCAGCGAGCGTTCGGCCAGCCGCATGCGCCATTCGGTGAGATAGGCAAGCGGCGCGATACCGGCCACTTGCTTGAAATAGACGGCGAAGGTGGTACGCGACATGGCGGCGGCGGCGGCAAGCTCTTCCAGCTGCCAGGCGCGGCCGGGCTCGGCATGCATCAGGCGCACGGCCGGGGCGATGCGGCGGTCGCTGACGGCGCGCAAAAGGCCGGAGGCCAGCGGACCACCGTCATCCAGATGGGCGCGGAGCAGCTGCACGAACATCAGCTGTGCCAACTGCGCCGAGGCGACCGAGCCGCCCGGCAGATCGGCGGTCTGCTCCGAAACGATCTGCGCCACCACCCATTGCAGCACGGCTGCCTGCGGCGATCCGGCTTTCGCATGGATGAAGGGCGGCATGACATCGGTTAGAAGCGCGCCGCGCTCCGGATCGAGACCGGCATGGCCGCCGACGATCTCCACTTCCTTGGCGTCGCCGATATGCTTGACCCGGCCGATATAGGTGGCGAAGAGCGGTTTGGCCTCCACAGGCGTCAGCGAAAGATCGGTGCAGAGCACGAAGTCTCGGGTGGTGACCAGGAACGTGTCGCCCGCTTCCAGCCGCACTGGCCCGGCGCCGCCCTCGACGTCCAGCCAGCAGCTGCCCTTCAGCACCGCATAGAACTTGATCTGCTGTGGCCGGAACTGCAGCGACCACTGACCACCGATGGTGAAGCCGCCCGATATGACGGACTGGGCATTGGTGAGGGTCAGCAGGTCGGAAAAGGGATCGTTCGACATTTTTGAATTCTCGCGCATGTAATCGGAATTTACAAGTATTTGAAATTCGGCGCGCCGGGCGCAGTCTCCGGAGGCAATCACGAATGGAGAATGCATCATGAGCCTCAAGACACGTAAACTCGGCACTCAGGGCCTCGAAGTCTCGGAGATCGGCCTCGGCTGCATGCCGATGAGCCAGTCCTATGGACCGGCCGACCAGGACGAGGCGATCCGCACGCTGCACCGCTCGATCGATCTCGGCTGCACCTTTTTCGACACTGCCGAAGTCTATGGTCCGCACACCAATGAAGACCTGCTCGGCCGCGCCTTCAAGGGCCGCCGCAGCGAGGTGACGATCGGCACCAAGTTCGGCTTCAAGATCGTCGAGGGCAAGCAGCGGGGCGCGGAAACCACCAGCCGTCCGGAAGACATCCGCAAGGCGGTCGAGGGATCGCTGAAGCGGCTGCAGACCGATCATATCGATCTGCTCTACCAGCACCGCGTCGATCGCAATGTGCCGATGGAAGACGTCGCAGGCACCGTCGGCGAGCTGGTGAAGGAAGGCAAGGTCAAGTATTTCGGCCTGTCGGAAGCCGGTATTGCCAATATCCGCAAGGCGCATGCGGTGTTCCCGGTTTCGGCGCTGCAGAGCGAATATTCGCTCTGGGAGCGCAATCTGGAGCCGGAGATCATCCCGGTGCTGCGCGAACTCGGCATCGGTCTCGTGCCGTTCTCGCCGCTCGGCCGCGGTTTCCTGACCGGCAAGGTAATGCGCGCCGAGGAATATCCGGAGAATGACCACCGCCGCAACGACCCGCGCTATCAGGGCGCCAACTTCGACGAGAACGTCAAGGCCGCGGAGATCGTCCATGCGGTCGCCCGCGATCACAATGCAACGCCCGGCCAGATCGCGCTCGCCTGGCTGCTGCATCAGGGCGACGACGTGGTGCCGATCCCCGGCACCAAGCGCCAGAGCTATCTGGAGGAAAATGTCGGCGCCGCCGCCATTGCGCTGAGTGCCGCCGACCTCGCAAGCCTCGACGCTGCACTTGCGCCGGAAAAGGTCTCCGGCGAGCGCTACGCCTCGTGGATCATGGCGACGGTCGATCGGTAAGCGCGCTCACGCGGCCTGAACCTTTCTGAGGCCGATGCTTGCTGCGATCGCCAGTTCGGCGATCGCAGCGGCAAGCAGGATGCCGAGGAAGACCTCGCGGCCGAGATGGACGAGCACCCAGCCGCCGATAACAGGGAAGCCGAAGATGCCGGTGAAGTAGGACATCACGAACCAGGTGAGCGCCGCATGGCGGTAGCGCGGTTCGGTGTTGTTCACCGCCCAGGTCTGGATCACCGAATAGACCAGGCCATAGCCGATGCCGGTCAGAATGGCTGAAAGAATCTGGAAGGCCGGGTGGATGCCGGTGCCGAACATGGCGGCGACGCCGAGGCACATGGAGGTCAGCAGCGCCGTTGCAAGCTGCGCCTGCGGCAGCGCTGCCAGCAAGCGGGCAAGCAGCAGCCGGGCGGCAACCACGGTGACGGCATAGACGGCAAAGAAAGTTGCCGCATCGGCGGAGGTTCCTTCCACCAGCGACGACTGGAAGGTCAGCAGGCCGGAGAAGACGCATGCGCCGAGCGCCACCATCAGGATCGGCCGGACGGAAGCGCTGCGGCCGATCACGCCGATATTGCGCACCCAGGGGCGAAGTCCCGCCGTTCGCGGCCCGCCGGGCGCCATCGAGCCGAAGACCCAGAGCAGCATAGAAGCCGCAAGGCAGGCGGCACCCACCAGCATGAAGGTCGCCTCGACCGAGAGCCCCACCTGCCGCAGCATGAGATTGAGAATGACCGGGCCGCCACCGATGCCCGCCATCTGGAAGGCGCCGAAGCGGGTAAACCAGAAGCCGCGATCGGCATCGGTAACCCGCTCGGACAGCGCCATCGGCGCGCCGATATAAAACATTCCCCAGCCAAGCCCGATGAAGAAACCTGAGACCAGCGGCAGACCAAGGCCGCCGCCCGCCGCAAAGGCGAGCAGCAGGAAGCCGAAGGCGACGGAGCAGGTGGCGATAGCGCTCATCCGCGCGGCATCGATCCGGCCCGAAAGCCAGCCGACCAGCGGCACGCCGGTAAAGGTGCCGGCCATCGCCGCACCCAGCGTCAGCCCGGTATCGACATCGCTGCCGCCATGGGCGCGGTAGTAGGCCGAAAACAGGAAGGTGGCGCCATAGCCTGCCGCAGCAAGCATGGTGCCGGTGAACAGAAAGGGGGCAGCAGAGGGACGCATCTGAAATCTCGGGCATGGTTGAAAGTGGCCTGATAAAAAGGAATAATGGCAAACATATCCAGAGCCACTTCGAGTCAGCCATGCAAGCCACTTCGCCCCGCCAGACCAGCGCCCGCACACTCCGCCGCGAAAGTGCTGCGGCCGGTTTCTTGCCTGATATCGATACGTCCTCGCCGGTTCCGGCAGTCCGCCAGCTTTACCTGCAGCTGCGCGACAGCATCGTCGCGGGAACGCTGCAGACGGACCACCGGCTGCCCTCGACCCGCACGGCATCATCGGAATGGTCGCTGTCGCGCGGGCTGATCGCCGAGGCCTACGAGATGCTGATCGCCGAAGGCTATGCGGAGGGACGGCATGGCTCGGGCACCTACGTCGCCTCCGGCCTGCCGCCGATGCCATCAGGAAGCGGCACCGCGCGGGAGATGGCCGATAACAGCGCCCGGCGCGGCATCTCCACCGCCGCGCGGATGGCGATGCGCACCGATCTGGCACCGCCCGCCCAGGTCGCCTTCGCCACCGGCCGGGTGATCCACGACGCGCGCACCGCCGGTCTGCTAAAGCGGCTTGCCCATCGCCATATCGATTATGCCAGCGACCGCTACCGAGATCCGCAGGGCGAGCTCTCGCTGAGACAGGCGGTGTCGGCCCATCTCGCCGCCTCGCGCGGCGTGCGCTGCCATCCCGGCCAGATCTTCATCACATCAGGCACCCAGCAGGCGCTGGATTTCGCCATCCGCGTTCTCGTTTCCCCCGGCGAAACCGTGATGATCGAAGATCCCTGCTATCCGCCGGCACGGCTCGCTTTTCTGTTGAACGGTGCTGCGATATCCGGCCTGCCGGTCGACGGCGAAGGGCTGATCACCGAGAAACTGTCTCTCTACGATGGCCAGCCGCCGGCGGCGATCTACGTCACGCCGTCGCATCAATATCCCTCAGGCTCGGCCCTGCCGCTGGCGAGGCGTCTGGAATTGCTGGCCTTCGCCCAGGCCCGCGGCAGCTGGATCATCGAGGACGATTACGACAGCGAGTTCCGCTATGACGGCCACCCGATCGCCTCGCTGCAGGGCCTCGATGCGACGCGCCGGGTGATTTATGCCGGTACTTTCAGCAAGGCGCTGCTGCCAGGCTTCCGCGTTGGCTATCTGATCGTGCCTGACGATCTCGTTGCCGCCTTCAGGGCCGTCCGCCCGATCATCGACCGCTTCCCGGCACCGCTCCACCAGCTCGTCGTCGCCGATTTCCTCAACGAGGGCTATTTCCCGGCGCATCTGCGCCGCCTGCGCGAAAGCCACCGCGCCGCCCGCGACAATCTCGCATTCCTGCTGAAGGCGCGGCTCTCCGATCACCTGATCGCCCCGGTCCCCGAACAGGGCATCCACTTCACCGTCTCCAGCACCGGCACATGGCGAGATGACCGCGCGCTGGCCGAAGCCGCCCTGAAGGGTGGCGTGGTCGTCATCCCCGTTTCGCCGATGCGCATCTCCGCCTCGCCGGAACCGCGGCTGCTGCTGGGCTTTTCGGGGCTGACGGCCGAAGAGGCGGATGTGGCAGTGGGGAGGCTGGGGAGGGTGTTGGAGAGGGTGGCGGGGTAAAATTAGCAGCATTTCGCGTTGGCAGCCGGGCTCGACAGCAAGGCGTCAACTCTCTTTCGCGTTGACAAAGCACAGCGCTCCGGGCGAGTGAAGAGCACCTCAAAGTTCAACCGGTGTTTTCATGCTGCCCTTGCATTCTCTTGGCGAGCGCATCGTTGTGCTCGGCCCCTCCAATGCGGGAAAGTCAACTCTGGCGGTTGCCCTGTCAGCAAAACTCGGCATCCCCGCCATTCACCTCGACCAGCTTCATCATCTACCGAACACCGATTGGCAGCCGCGCCCGGAGCCGGAATTCGCCGCGCTGCATGATGCGGCAATTCTTGGGGAGCGCTGGATCATGGAGGGCAATTATACGCGCCTCATGCAGCAACGCTTTGCCCGCGCCACCGGCGCCATCCTGATCACCTCGAACCACTGGCGCCGCTTCGCCCTCTATCTCAGGCGCACGCTTGTCAATCGCGCCGGGCGCGCTGGCCATCTTGAAGGCGCCAAGGACAGCCTCAAATGGGAAATGGTTCATTGGATTCTGGTCAAGACCCGAGATAGCGGCGCGCGATATTCAAGAATGCTCGAGACATCGAGCCTGCCGGTGATCGAATGCCGCACCGCCCGAGCGCTTAATGATCTTTACCGCCAGTGGGATCTGCCCACGCGCCGCTAGGCCGCTCAGTGGTATGTCGCAGTGGCAGTGGCAGGGGCAAGTACGCTCGTCAGAAAATCCCGGAGAACCGGGGTCAGCTGTTCGCGGGGGATCTGATGCCCGCATTCGAACCGGTGCAGCGCCATGGGCACCCGCGCCTGCGAAAGCGCGGCCGCGAACGTCTCGGCCTGCTCGATCGGCGCCCGGTCGTCGTATTGGCCATGCAGAAGCAATGTTTCCGCACGAATCTCGTGTGCGTGATAAAGCGCGGAGCGCTCCAGGAACGCCTCGTCCGAAGTGCCAGCCTCCCGGATGATCGCCTGCTGCAGGCCCGGAGCGCTGTTTTGGTAGGCTTCTTTGAGATCGTAGACGCCGCCCGACAGGATGAGAGCCCTCAGGTCGGCCACCTGCGCGGCGACCATCGCTGACGCAACAGCGCCGCGGCTGTTGCCATAGAGGACGATGCGGGCCGGATCGACGGTCGGTTGCGCCTTGAGGAAGTCGAGGGCCGCGATAATCGCCCGCTGGGTCGCCGGTCCGCAGAAATCCGCCGGTCCGTCCGATGCGCCGAAGCCCGGCTGCGATACGGACGCCGCCGTCACGTTCAGGCTTGAGGAGAACCGCAGCAGCGTTCCGTTGTCGGCAGCCTCCTTGGCCCCCAGCAGCATTCCGCCCTGATTGCCGTGGACGAAAAGGATGGCCCCCCGTGGCGCGCCAACCGGTCCTCCCGCCTGGAAAAGCTCGACGGAGGCGCCGTCGCCGCGATCGATCACATGCCGCTCTACCGCCGCCATCCCTTCACCTGTCCCGCCAGATACGTTCAAAATTTCTTCTTCAGGAAATATCGCCGTCAACGCATCGTCAACATGACAGGCGAGGCAATGGTGCTGCCGATATTACCAAACTTTCAGACTCGACTTGCGCGATTCTTTCTGCAACTTTAACGCTAAGGGTGGGGCGTATGGAAGAGATCACCAATCTACAATTCAACAGATTTCTGAGAGCCAAGGCTCCCGAGAAGCCATGTCCGGAATGTGGCATCAATTCCTGGAGCACCGCTGCCAATGGCGATATGCCGGATGCCCCGATCGAGAAGCTGTTCATTCCCTTCGGCGGCGGCGATCAGGCGACGGCTGTTGCGGCTTTGCTGTGCAAGAACTGCGGATACATAAAACTCTTCTATCGCCACACCATCAGCAAATGGATCGAGGTCAATGGCTGATATTATCCGTCTGAACGCCGAAATCGCTCATCATCATCCGTCAGCCTTGAAGTCCGGCGGCGGCGATGGCACATTTGACGGCATGGAAGCTCGGGTAACACGTCTTGAAGACGACATGACGGAGATGAAGGGTGACCTGAAATCTCTGCTGAAATCGTCTGCGGAGATCAAGGGCAAGATCGACAATCTTCCGTCCGCATACGAGTTCGGGCAATTGAAAGGCCGCGTGGATAGTCTGCCGACGACCGCAAAGCTCGCTTCGCTGCTCGCTGTCTTTGTCGCGGCAATCGCGCTGGTCAACAATTGGGCGGCAATCAAAGCCGTTCTGTTCAGATAAGATCGGATTTCTCGAAAGCTGCGGCGGTGCCCGCAAGGTCGCCGCTTGCTCCCTGCCGTGGGCGCAGAACCCTGAAACGTGTCCGCTCAGCCACACCCGCGCACCCACCCTTCTCCCCCAAGGAACCGAATCCCCCAATCCGCGTTGTCGTCGCGAAGCGCTGGGCTTTCGGGGAACATGGGATATGGGCATCGCCAACGGCATAAAGAAGCATGCGAAGAAGATCGCCATCGGCGAGCGGCGCACCAGCGCCTGGGCCGAAAAGCTTTCGGCGGCCACCGAAGAGATGCAGCAGGCGCCGGTGCGCCGCGTCGAGAAGGATGGTCTCGATGTTAGCATGGCCTGGGCGATCATCGGTATCTTCGGCATTCTCGGGCTTGCCGCCGTCTATCAGATGTCGCTGATCCTGATCCCGCTGACGCTCGCCATTGTCGTCGGCATGATCTTGGGCATGCTCGCCGAAAAGCTGAGCAAGCTCGGCGTGCCCCGCATCACCAATGCGGTGATCCTGTCGAGTGCGGTGGCGCTTGTCATCTTCCTGGTCGCCAATGCATTGGCCGGGCCGGTCGGCACCCTGATGAACGAGGGGCCCGCCTTCGTCGAGAAGACCATCGACAGGCTGATGCCCTATCTCGAGAAAGTCCGCTGGCTGCATATCACGCCCGAGACCTTCCAGAGCGGCCCGATGTCGGCCGACAAGCTGCTCGAAAACACCGGCAACGTCCTGCATGTCGTCACCGCGAACCTGACGCCGGCGCTGGTGCAGGGGCTGATCTTCTTTGCCGCGCTGCTGCTCTTCCTCGTCGGCCGCGTCAATCTGCGCAAGACGATCATCATGACCTTTCGCAGCCGGCCGCAGCGCCTTGCCGCCATCCGCGTCATCAGCTCGGTCGAGCAGGTGCTCGGCTTTTATTTCGCCACCGCCGCCATCATCTATGCCGGCCTCGGGGTGATCATGACGGTGATCGCCTGGGCGGGCGGGCTGTCGGTCCCCATCCTCTGGGGCTTCTTCGCCTTCCTCTCCAGCTTCATTCCCTATCTCGGCATCACCATGATGACCTTCGCCATCGCCGTTGCTGGTATCCTGACCCATGACAGCATGCTGTTCGCGCTGCTGCCGGCGGCCGCCTTCTTCATCGTCCACCTGTTGATGGAAAACCTGATCTTCCCTGCGGTCATGGGCCGTCGCCTCGAGATCAATCCCTTCGTCGTTTTCCTCGCCATCATCTTCTGGACCTGGATGTGGGGCGCCGTCGGTGCCATGCTGGCGCTGCCGCTGTCGCTGATCGTCATGACCATCGTCGATGAACTGTTCATCGAAGAGCGCGTCACGCCACAGCTGCCGAAGTGAGGGGAGACGATGATGGCAAACGGCATCGAATTCGACCCTGCAAGCCAGGACGATCTGCGCAGCGGCCGCAGCCCGTGGGGCAGGGGCGGGCGCCGCCCGGCCTTTGAGCCGCTGACACAGAGTTTCAAAGCCGATGCGCTGGTCATCGGCGGCGGCATCACCGGAGCGCTGGCGGCCGAGCATCTGACGGCCCGCGGCCTGTCGGTCGTCGTCATCGACAAGGAAGAGCCGGGCCTCGGCTCGACGGCGGCAAGTACCGCCATGCTGCAATGGGAAATCGACAGCACGCTTTCGGAGCTCGAGCATTATTACGGCTTCGAGCGGGCGGCCGGCATGTACCGCCGCAGCGCGGCTGCCGTCTCCGGCCTTGCCAAGCTCGTCGCCACCCATGCGCTACCCTGCCAGTTCCAGCCGAGGCAGACGCTGTTTCTGGCGCAGAACCATGAGAGCGCCCGCGATCTCCATGAGGAGCGCCAGCTGCGCCGCCGCGCCGGTCTGCCGGGCGTCTATCTGGAACATTGCGATCTCCTGACCCAGTTCGAACTCGACCGCGATGGGGCAATCCTGTCGCCGGGCTCCGCCGAGGCCGACCCGCTGCTGCTCGCCTGGAGCCTCCTCGATATCGCCATCGCCCGCGGCGCCATGCTGGTGAAGGGCACCGTGGAGCGGCTGCATAGCGAAGGCGGCAAGGTGACGGCCGAGCTCGACGGCCCCTTCGTCATCGAGGCCGATACCGCGGTGCTGGCGACGGGTTATACGATGCCTGGCATTGACATGCCCAAGCTGCATCGCTCCACCTCCAGCTTTGCGATCGCCACCGAGCCGCAGGATCCGGCAACCCTCTGGCGCGGTGAAACGCTGATCTGGGAGGATGCCGACCCCTATCTCTACATGCGCACCACGGCGGACCACCGCATCGTTGCCGGCGGCGAGGACGACGCCACCACCGATCCCGACAGGCGCGATTCCAAGCTCGCCGCAAAGGCGCAGGCGATCCGCGAGAAGATGAAGCGGCTCTGGCCGCAGGCCAATGCGGAAATCGCCACCGCCTGGTGCGGCACCTTCGGTGAGACCGCGGATGGCCTGCCGCTGATCGGCCCGGTGCCCCGCATGCCGAATGTCTACGCCGCCTACGGCTACGGCGGCAACGGCATCACCTTCTCCTTCCTCGCCGCCCAGATGGTCGGCGCCATGGTGGCCGGCATCCACCGCGACTGGTTCGACGACTACGCACTGGACCGCGACGGGCCGGGATTCCGGGGTGTCAGGGCTGGGGAGCGTGGGGTGGAGACGGTGCTGCGGTAGGGGCGGGCGTTGTGCTCGGGGCTTGCAGGGCACAACGCCGTTGGAAGGCCTCAGCGACTAATTCGTCGTCTTGTCATCCCCAAGCCCCTCGGCATCCTCCAGCCGTACGAACTCCACGCCCTTCGCCTTCAAATCCACGATCGCCTTGGCGACCCCGGCGCCGGCGGCATGCGTCGGCTGGTTGATATGCGAGATCACCACGTCGCCGTCCTTGGCAGAACTGATCCGCTTTTCGGTGATCGCCGTTCCCAGCAGCGAGCCGCCGTCGCCATTTACCGAGTAGCCAGCGATCTTGTAGCCCATGGCGCGGATCTGGGCGATTGCGGAGAGATCGTATTTCGCCGTCGAGCCGCGGAACCAGTGCGGCGCGGCAATGCCTGCTGCCAGCATCGCGTCGGCGCCACCCTGCACCTCCTGGTGCACCGCCTCAGGAGATCCGGCCGCGGCAATGCCATAGATCAACGCCGGCTTGTCGACGGCCGGAATATGGTTCTGGCCGTGGTTCTCGAGCTCGAACAGATCGGGATTCTGCAGGAAGATCGAAAGCGCCTGCGGATTGTGCTTCAGCCAGCGTGCCGTGACGAAGATCGTCGCCGGAATGCGTTCGGAAACCAGCGTCGAGATGATCCGGTCATCCGCCTTGCCCATGCAGGCATCGAAGGTCAGCGCGATCCGCGGACGCCCGGGAACCCCTGAGCGCACCACATGCAGCTGCGGTTCGACAAGCTTCGGCCCCTTGGGTTTCGCCACCGGCGCGGCGGCGGCAGGTGCGGTGGGCAGAGCAGGAAGCTCGGCCGCAGAGGCAGCGGAAAGGCAGGCTGCAAGCAGCGGAGCGGCGAGAAGAATGCGGATCATGGGAACTGTTTTCAACGATATCGATGAAGGAATTCTAAGCCTTCGGGCAGAAGGCGGCGATGCGGCCTCTTGCCGCTCGTCTCTTCCGGCCGTGCCTATAGCCGGAAATCCGCGCCCTGCCATCCCCGGCTTCACGAAGTTTTACCGCCTACTGCCTTAGTGTCGGTTGCGCCGCTCTCTGTTCGATGCGAGCATTGCGGCCGATGAAAAACGGGTGTGCATGATGGCCGAGTTCAACCGGATCCGCTGGGCTTACGACAAATACGAACTGATCGCCGACGGCATCGTCCACGGTGTCGGGCTGGCGCTGGCGCTGGTCGGCGCCACCGTGCTGATCTTCTATGCGACGCTGTGGAGCAGCCATGGCGAGCTGGCTGCCGCCTGGGTCTATGGCGTCGGTCTGGTCATGACCATCGGCATCTCCTTCACCTACAATGCCTGGCCGGTGTCGCGCACCAAATGGTTCCTGCGCCGCTTCGATCACTCGTCGATCTTCGTGCTGATCGCCGCCACCTACACGCCGTTCCTCGAAAAGGGCTCCGACGATCCGCTGCTCTTTGCCATGCTGATCGGCATCTGGGCGGTCGCCATCGCCGGGATCGTGCTGAAATGCGTCTTTCCCGGGCGCTATGACCGGCTGGCGATCCTGCTTTATCTGGCGATGGGCTGGAGCGGCGTGCTGGTCGCAGAGCCTGTCGCCTCGCGCATTCCCTTCGCTTCCATGCTTCTGATCGTCATCGGCGGCCTGATCTATTCGGCGGGCGTCATCTTCCATGTCTGGGAAAAGCTGCGCTTTCAGAACGCCATCTGGCACGGCTTCGTCGTTGCCGCCGCCGCCGTGCATTACTCGGCCGTACTCACCTGCTTCAGCATGAGCGCCTCCAATCTCTGATCAGTGGCAGTGCGGTGGCCCCGCGAGCGTCTTGACCAGGTGCGAGACGGTCGGGTCATAGATCTTCGCTTGGGATTTCGGATATTCAAGCGTGAAATAACCGCCGGCGCCCTGGCAGAGCGAGACCGCCCGCACATAGAGGATGCGGTCCTTGCGGGTGCCTGAATAGCTCATCCAGTCCTTGGCCGATTTCTCGTAGGTGATCGTCCAGCCCTCGTCCTTTTCCGATTGCTTCCGGTTGGCGACGTCCTCGCCGAGCGTGCCTTCGGTCACGGTGGAGCCGAACACCAGCAGGGTCGCCTTGCCATCCTTCGATTGCAGCGTGATGCCATCGCCATTGTCAGCCTCGCTGACGGTGCGGAAATCGCCGGGCAGATCGATGACATAGCCGAAACGCGGATTGGCATAGGGCTTCCAGCCGTCAGCAAGGGCAGGCGCCGCTGCAAGCAGCAGCGGAAGAACGAAGAATAGACGCATGAAGGCTCCCTCACAGATCGCCGCAGACTAGCGCAAACCGCAATCCCAGTCGCGGCAAATCTCCGGGTTTACATCCCCGGAATGCCAGCGTATCGGTCCTGCAATATCCGCCGGAATGGAACATGATATGACCGACGCCGTCACCCTTCGCGACGCCACCGAAGCCGACCTTGCTGCGATCCGCAACATCTACAACCACGCGGTCGAGCACACGACGGCGATCTGGAACGAGACGGTCGTCGATCTCGCAAACCGCGTCGAATGGTTCAATGCCCGCAAGGCGAGAGGCTTTCCGGTGCTGGTCGCCGAACGCAACGGCCGGATCGCCGGCTATGCCTCCTATGGCGATTGGCGCGCCTTCGACGGTTTCCGCCACACGGTCGAGCATTCCGTCTATGTCGAGAAGGACAATCAAGGCGCGGGCATCGGCAAGCTGTTGATGCAGGCGCTGATCAAGCGCGCCTCCGAAAACGGCATCCACGTGATGATCGCCGGGATCGAAGCCAACAACACCGCCTCGATCGCCCTCCACGAAAAGCTCGGCTTCCGCAACGGCGGCACCTTCAGGGAAGTCGGCAAGAAGTTCGGCCGCTGGCTGGATTTGACGTTTATGGAATTGCGGGTGCCGGAGTGAGTCCGAAAAAGACCGATTAGACGGTTTTCCCAACCTCGCCGCGTCATGCACGTCAGTAGACGAGCCGCAGCGCTCGTCGTCGAGCGCCTGCGCCGCTGATCACCCCTCCGGCTCGAACACCATCGCATGCCCATTGATGCAATACCGCAGCCCTGTCGGCGGCGGGCCGTCGGGGAAGACGTGGCCGAGATGGGCGTCGCAATTGGTGCAGCGGATTTCGGTGCGCACCATGCCATAGGACGTATCGCGATACTCGCTCACCGCTTCAGGCGAAACCGCCTCGAAATAGCTCGGCCAGCCGCATCCGGCGTCGAATTTGGTGTCGGAGCGGAACAGCGGCTCATTACAGCAGATGCAGCGGTAGAGGCCGGTCTCGAACCGGTCCCAGTAGGGGCCGGTAAAGGCGCGTTCGGTGCCGTGCTGCCGCGTGATGCGGTATTGCTCCGGCGTCAGCTGCGCTTTCCATTCGTCGTCGGTCTTATCGATCTTCAAACTGTCGGTGTCGGACATGGGGGCTTGCTCCTTCGGCGCCGGAGAAGACAAATTTCGACCCGCGGAATGTGGATCGGAAATCGGGCCGGATCAAGGGTAGCCTGAAAAGCTTAGTCCCTATTGCAGGTTTGCGGCTGGCCGCTCCCGCGCCTATTCTGTCGGGTAACGGCGCAACAGGGGGATCTGGAGGTGCTGACCGTTATCTTCGTCATTGCCTATGCCGCTGCCGCTGCGGTCTGCATGGCCGCCACCTCGCTGGAGGGCTGGGTGAACCATGACCGCTTCGGCCCCTGGCGGATCGCCGGGCTGGCTGCCTGCCTGTTCTGGCCGCTGGTTCTTCTGTTGCCGCTGATCCATGCCGCTGCCGGGCCGCGCTTTGCCTGTGCACCCATCCCGAAAAGGCTTGAGGCCCGCCGCCGATTGACCTAAATCTTGGCGACGCACCCGGTTTTTCCGGAATTTTCTAGGGTTCTGGCAAGGGGAGGGCGCATGGGCGATGTCACGGCTTTGACATTCCTTGCCTTGTGCCTGCCGCTCATCGGCGCTGCCGCCGCACCGCTTGCCGTCCGCATCTTCGGCGCCAAAGCCGCCTGGCCGCTGGCGCTCTTTCCGCTGCTCTCCTTCCTGCATTTCACCCGCTTCCTGCCCGAAATCGCCGCCGGCGAAGTCGCGACCGGCGGCTATGTCTGGGTGCCGAGCTACAATTTGAGCTTCTCCTGGTTTCTGGATGGTCTGTCGCTGACCTTCGCGCTGCTGATCACAGGCATCGGCACGCTGATCGTGCTTTATGCCGGGGGGTACCTGAAGGGCCATAGAGATCAGGGCCGATTCTTTTCCTTCATCTTCCTGTTCATGGGCTCGATGCTGGGTCTCGTCGTGTCCGACAGCTTCCTGATGCTCTTCATCTTCTGGGAGCTGACCTCGATCACCTCGTTCCTGTTGATCGGCTTCGACCACGAGCGCGAGGCAGCCCGGCGCGCGGCGCTTCAGGCGCTCGTCGTCACCGGCGGCGGCGGGCTCTGCCTACTGGCGGGGCTCCTGTTCATCTGGAACATCACCGGCGTCACCCAGCTGTCGCTGATCATGGAAGCCGGCGATCTGATGCGCCAGAGCCCGTTCTATCTGGCAACGCTGCTCCTCGTGCTTGGCGGCGCCTTCACCAAGTCGGCGCAGTTTCCCTTTCACTTCTGGCTGCCGAATGCCATGGAGGCGCCGACCCCGGTTTCGGCCTACCTGCACTCGGCAACTATGGTGAAGGCAGGCGTCTATCTGCTGCTCCGCCTCCATCCGCTGCTGGGTGAAACGCCCGCCTGGGAAATCCTGCTGCCGTTCTTCGGCGGCATGACGCTGGTCACCGGATCGGCGCTCGCCATACGCCAGACCGATCTGAAGCTGAAGCTCGCCTATACGACGGTCGCCTCGCTCGGCCTCCTGGTGCTGCTCACCGGCTTCGGTTCGGAATATGCGATCGAGGCGGCGGTGCTCTATCTGGTCGCCCATTCGCTGTTCAAGGGCGCGCTGTTCATGGTCGCCGGCATTCTCGATCACGAGACCGGCACCCGCGATGTGACCCGCCTCAGCGGTCTCGGACCGGCTATGCCACTCACCTGCGCCGCAGCCCTTGCCGCTGCGATTTCGATGGCCGGGCTGCCGCCCTTCTTCGGCTTCCTCGCCAAGGAAGAGATCTATGCCGCGCTTGCGCTCGGCGATCTGCGCTCCATTGTCTTCACCTCGGTTGCGATCTTCGGCAATGCGCTGATGTTTGCGATTGCCTTCGCCGTCGGCCTCAAGCCGTTCATCGGCACGCCCGTTACCACGCCGAAGATCGCCCATGAGGCGCCGCTGCTGCTCTGGCTCGGCCCGGCGCTTCTGGCGCTGCTCGGCCTTGCCGCGGCGATCTTCGCGCCTGCCGTGCACCGCTACATCTCCATCCCCATGGCCTCGGCGATCGAGCACCGGCCGGTGGAGGTCACCATCTCGCTGCTGCCGCATATCGGCGTGCCCCTGCTTTTGTCGGTGGTCACCATCGCGCTCGGCATCGTTATCTATTGGCAGCTCGACCGCTGCCGCCGATGGACGGATGCCCTCTTCCGCGCTGCCGGGCCGGGGCCGGACTGGTATTTCGATCTTTTCATCTCAGGTCTTGTGCGCCTCTCGCATCGCATCACCCGGCTGCTGCAGCCGGGAAAGCTCGAAATCTACGTCACCACCACCTTCGTGCTGCTGGCGGCGATCTTGCTGGTGCCGCTCTATGTCTATGGCGAATGGCCACAGGCGATCGTCTGGCCGCGCGACGTGCGCCTTTATGAATGGGCGGTGTTCTTTCTTGCTGCAGCGGGGCTCGGCGCCGTGCCGGTGGCGCGCGACCGGCTGACGGCGATTGCCGCGCTCGGCATCCAGGGCCTCTCCGTGGCGCTGATCTTCCTGCTCTTCGGCGCCCCTGACCTCGCCTTCACCCAGTTCATGGTCGAGACATTGAGTGTGGTCATCCTGGCGCTGGTGATGACCCGGCTCAGGCTCTCGCCCGCCGACCGGCGCCCGCCCGGCCAGCGTTTTGCCGATGCGGCGATCGCGCTCGCCTGCGGTGCGGGGCTGACGCTGCTCCTGATCCGCGCTACCGCGGGGCCATTCGATGCGACGCTCTCCGATTTCTTCAACACCTATTCGAAGACCATCGCCCACGGCGCCAATGTCGTGAACGTCATCATCGTCGATTTCCGCGGCACCGACACGCTCGGCGAAATCGCCGTCGTCGCCGTCGCCGCCCTGGCGATCATCGCCCTGATCGGCATGCGGGCAGGCGGCGTCCGGCCACTGCCGAAGCGGCCGGGGAGGGAGACGTGATGGTGGTGCTAGTTTTTCCCTTCTCCCCTCGGGGAGAAGGTGGCCCGAAGGGCCGGATGAGGGGGCTACACGGTAAGGCCGTGCCCAGCTTCACCAATCGCTTCGAGCCCGCGGCCCCCTCATCCGCCCTGCCGGGCACCTTCTCCCCGCGGGGGAGAAGGGAAGGCGAGGGCACCCGCCCATGAACACCCTGATCTTCCGGACCATCGCCCCCTTCCTCACGGCCCTGATGCTGCTCTTTTCCGTCTTCATCCTGCTGCGCGGCCACAACGAGCCCGGCGGCGGTTTCATCGGCGGGTTGATCGCGGCTTCCGCGCTGGCGATCTATGGCATCGCCAATGGCGTGCCGGCCGTGCGCCGCGCCATCCGTATCCACCCGCTGGCAATCGCCGGTGCCGGACTGCTGATGTCCACGGCTGCCGGGCTGATATCCATCGCCGCCGCCGTCCCCTTCATGACCGGGCTCTGGATCTATCCAACCATCCTCGGTCTGGAAGTGCCGCTCTCGTCTGTCATGCTCTTCGATATCGGCGTCTATTTCGTCGTGCTCGGCGCCATCACCGCCATCGCTCTGGCGCTGGAAGAAAGGGAGGACGACTGATGGAGCCGCTTGTCGCCATTCTCTCAGGCCTGTTTTTCTCGGCCGCGATCTATCTGATGCTGTCGAAATTCTCGATCCGCATCATGCTCGGCATCGCCATCCTCGGAAACGGCGTCAACCTTTTGCTGTTCACCGCCGGACGCCTGACCCGCGAGGTGCCGCCGATCATCCCTGCCGGTCTCGACACCCTTCCTGCGGGGGCCGCCAATCCGCTGCCGCAGGCCCTCATCCTGACGGCGATCGTCATCTCCTTCTCCTTCCTCGCCTTCCTGCTGGTGCTGACCTACCGCGCCTACCAGGACACCGGCACCGACAATACCGACGAGATGCGGCTGGCCGAGCCGCGCGACGAGCCGGTTCCGCCGGTGGGGTATTGAGGATGGGTGTTGTGCGCGTGGCTACCCCCCTCTGCCCTGCCGGGCATCTCCCCCTCAAGGAGGGAGATTGGCTGGCTGCATCCGCTCGTGCCTCTCTCAGCGAGCCGAAATTGGCGATGTCGCTTGAAGATGATATAGGGAGCCCACCACTCGTGTTCTCCCCCCTTGAGGGGGAGATGCCCGGCAGGGCAGAGGGGGGTACCCCACCCGTAACGCCCACAGCTGAGGCCACACCCTCGACACTCAAGGGAGCCACTACCTAGATGGCCACCCCCACCACCACCCTCGACCTCTCCACCGCCATGCTCACCGCCCCCGTTCCGGCGGCCCATTGGCTGGTCATTCTCCCGGTCGCCCTCTGCATCGTCCTCGGCGCCCTGCTGCTGACGCTACGGTCCCGCATCCATCTCCATGCCCCGATCGCCATCGCCGGCCTGACGGCTCTCGTCGTCATCGATGCACTGCTCCTGCAGAAGGTCATCGCCGAAGGCCCGGTCACCATGGTGATGGGCCGCTGGCTGCCGCCGTTCGGCATTGCCTTCACCGCCGACCTCTTCGGCGTGCTGATGGCGCTGGCGGGGGCGATCGCGGCGCTGGCGGCAAGTCTCTATGCGCTGTCCGATACCGATGCCGGGCATCGCCGCTTCGGCTTCTTCCCGCTGCTGCTTCTGCTCATGGCCGGGGTCAGCGGCGCCTTCCTGACCGGCGATGTCTTCAATCTCTACGTCTGGTTCGAGGTGCTGCTGATCTCCTCCTTCGGCCTGCTGGTCCTGGGTTCCGAGCGCAGGCAGATCGACGGAGCGATGAAATATGCGGTGCTGAACCTGATCGCCACCACGCTGTTCCTCGTGGCCGTCGGCTATCTCTATGCCATCTTCGGCACGCTCAACATGGCCGATATCGCCGAAAAGGCCGCCGGCCTGCGCGACGGCGCGCCGCTGATGACGCTGGCAGCTCTTTTCCTGTTTGCCTTCGCCATGAAGGCCGCCGCCTTTCCGGTCAATTTCTGGCTACCCGCCTCCTATCACACGCCGCGAACCGTCGTGTCGGCGCTGTTTGCCGGCCTGCTCACCAAGGTCGGCATCTACGCGCTGATCCGCGTGATGATCATGCTGATGCCGGTCGAGCGCGAGGAGTTCAGCCTGCTGATCGCCATTCTCGGTGCCGCCACCGTCCTGTCGGGTGCACTGGGCGCGCTGGCCGAGAGCGATATCCGCCGTGTGCTTGGTTATACCGTCATCTCCGGCATCGGCAGCATGCTTATCGGCATCTCGATCGGTACGCCCGGTGGCGTCAGCGGCGCGATCTTCTATGCGCTACAGTCGATCGTGCTGATGACTGCGCTCTATCTGGCAGCCGGTATTGCCGGGCGCCTCGGTGGCAGCTTCTCGCTGGTGTCGCTTGGCGGCCTCTACCGCGCAAACGGCTGGTTTGCAGCCGTCTCGCTGATGCTGTTCTTCGCCGCATCCGGCCTGCCGCCCTTTTCCGGCTTCTGGCCGAAGCTGATGCTGGTCAAGGCCTCGCTCGATGTCGGCGCTTGGTGGTTGGCGGCAGCCTTGCTGACCGGCGGCTTCCTGTCGACGATCTGCTTCGGCCGCCTCTTCCTGCTCGCCTACTGGCGTCCGGCAGCGGCTCCGCTTGCACCAGTGGCGGTCGGCTGGACCGCCGCCGCGCCGCTGATTGCACTGACGGCGCTCGTCACGCTCTTCGGCGTGCTGCCGGAGCAGCTGCTGTCGCTGACGCAGCAGGCCGCCGAAAACCTTGCCGATCCGACCGCCTATATCCATTCGGTCTTCCCGGAGGCTCGCACACCATGATCGCCTTCGTCTTCAACCTGCTGCTCGCCATTGCCTGGGCCGCTGTATCGGGCAGCGCTTCGCTGCACAATCTGCTGCTCGGCTTCGTGCTCGGCGCTGCCGTTCTCGCGGTTGTCCGCGAACCCTTCGGCGGCAGCGGCTATCTGCGCCGCTTCTGGCTGGTTCTGTCGCTGGCTCTGCTCTTCCTGCGGGAGCTCGCACTGTCCGCCTCGGCGGTGGCGCTGACGGTGCTGCGGCCGAAGATGCGGATACAGCCCGGTATCTTCGCCTTTCCGCTGACCGTCGATCGCGATTTCGAGATCACCCTGCTCGCCAACCTGATCACGCTGACGCCCGGCACGCTGTCGGTCGATGTCAGCGACGACCGCAAGACGCTCTATGTCCATGCGCTCGACTGTTCCGATCCGAAGGCGGCCCGCAAGGCGATTGCCGAAGGCTTCGAGCGCAAGATCATGGAGGCCTTCCGGTGATCGAGCCCGCCGTCATCATCCAGCTTGCGGCCGATGCGGCACTGGCCGTGCTTGGTCTGTCGTTGCTGCTCACCGCCTGGCGCATCGCCGCCGGGCCGACCTTGCCCGACAGGATCGCCGGTCTCGACATGCTGACCGGCATCGCCATCGGCTTCATCGCCGTGGTCGCGGTCAAGACCGGTTTCGCGCTCTACATCGACATCGCCGTCTCGCTCGGCCTCGTCGGCTTCCTGGCGACCGTCGCCTTTGCCCGCTTCGTGCTGTCGCGGGGAATGCCGGCCGTCCAACCGGAGCCGGACGCGGCTCCGAAGCAGGGCAAGGCCGCAAAGGCGAAGACAAAAGTGAAAGCCGCCAAACCGGGGAGGGCGCGGTGATGGATTATGCCGTCGCAATCATCGTTGCCGTCCTGATGCTGGCAGGCGCATTCTTCACGCTGGCTGCAGCCATCGGCGTGCTGCGGCTGCCTGATGTCTATTGCCGCATGCATGCCGCCTCCAAGGCAGGCACGGTCGGTGCCAGCCTCCTGTTGCTCGCTGCCGGGGTCCATTCCGGGGATTTATCAATTTTTACGCGAGCTGTGGCCGGGATAGCCTTTCTGCTTCTGACCGCTCCGGTTGCTGCGCATCTGCTTGCAAGGGCCGCACATGCCACCGGACATGCTTTGTCGGTATTTTCCGTACGTGACGATATGCGCAAACGATGAGAGTATAAAATACAGGGCTTTAAGCAATTTTACGCAAATTTTGTCTCTGCTTATGGACTAAAGTCGGATGCTTGCTTGCAAAATCTTAATGTCGGACAATTTTTTACGTAGAGATCACGCAAATAAGAATTGGACTTTCGGTCAAACGATGCTAATTGAATTGCAAGTAGAGTTCTGATTTCGAATTAGAATCGTTTCGCTTTTTCCATCCTTAACGTTGATATCCAATGTCTAATTAAGGCTGCGGTCGAAGAGTGCGACGTATGATTCGGATTCAGGCAGTATTGGGACAGGTTTCGGCGGCAAGAATCTAGGGGTGGATTCGCGTTTTAGGACATGCTGCTGTAAGCTGGACTTCTACTGTTAGCCTCTACGAAGGCGATCTTGTGCTTTTTGGCACAAAGATCATCCACGCATGCGAACAGGAGATATAAAATATGACGGATACCGCGACCGGCACTGGGCCGGAATTGCTGGTAGAGCTGACGGCCGACATCGTGGCGGCCTATGTCAGCAATCATGTAGTCCCGGTCACCGACTTGGCCAATCTGATTTCCGACGTGCATTCCGCCCTCAGCAACACGTCCGTACCACAGCCCGCCGCAGCGATCGTAGAAAAGCAGAAGCCTGCTGTTTCTGTCCGCAAGTCCGTTCAGGACGAGCAGATCACCTGCCTGGAATGCGGTGGCAACTTCAAGTCCCTGAAGCGCCACCTGATGACCCATCACAGTCTCTCGCCGGAAGAATACCGCGAGAAGTGGGATCTTCCCGCCGACTACCCGATGGTCGCTCCCGCCTATGCCGAAGCGCGCTCGCGCCTTGCCAAGGAAATGGGTCTCGGCCAGCGCCGCAAGCGCGGCCGCGGCTGAAAAGCGCGCAGTCGATGTCAAGAGCCGGGCTTTGCGCCCGGCTTTTTTGTTTTGCGGCTATGACGGGACGGCGGCGGCCTGATCGGCCGGGCGGCGGCCGCGCAGCAAAAGCAGCATGCCGATGGCGCAAAGCGAGCAGAACAGGCACAGGGCCAGCACCGCGCCATTGCCATACGTGGTCATCAGCCAGATCAGCAGCGGCGGCGAGGCCGCCGAGATCCAGTTGAGCGGCAGGGCGATCCGCGACAGGGCTCGCGCAAATTCAGCCTTGTCGTAGAAGGTGAGCGGAATGGTAGAGCGGGCCACGGCCAGTGCGCCGCTGCTGGTGCCATAGAGCACCAGGAAAACCCCGACGGCAACGGGCGAGCCCTGAACGGCGAGCAGGATCAGGAGCGACAGGCAAAGCATTCCGGAGGCGCCGGCGCCGATCGTCACGCCGTCCCATTCGGTCTTGCCGATCAGGTTCACCCCGCGCGCAGCGATCTGGATGATGCCGAGCGTCGAGCCGAAAGCCAGCGCCTGCGAAGGGCTGAGACCTTCGCCTTTCAGGAGTTCGATCAGCACCGAACTGAAGCCATAGGTGATGAAGGCATTGAAGACGATTGCCGCGACAACAAGGTAGAAGGTCCGGTCATAGGCGCGCGCCGCGACCGGCGCGGGAGCCGCCGCAGAAGAGGCGGCCTCGTTGCGCCTGCGCGGCAGCCCGAAGCCATAGAGCGGCAGGCAGACCAAGGCCATGACCAGCGCATAGACCTGGCACGCGCCCCGCCACCCGCCATGCCCCGCCAGAAACGAGGTGAGTGGCCAGAAGATCGTGCTCGACAGGCCTGTCACCAGCATCAGTGTCGCTATTGCCCGCGCCGCCCTGCATCCGGCGATCTCGTTGAGCAGGATATGCGCCGGCATGGTGAGACTGGCGCTGCCCGCCGCCCCGATCAGAAGCCATCCGAGAAAATAGGTGACGGGCGAATGCGCCAGCGACACCAGCATGAGCCCAAAAGCCGAAACCGCCGTCCCGGCCATCATCACCACCCGCGCCCCGATGCTGGCGAAGAACCGCGACAGCAGCGGCGAGCAGGCTCCCATCATCACGTAGAAAGTCGTCGTTCCGGCAAACACCGCCGGCATGCCGATCTGCAGATCAGCCGCCACATCCCGCCCGACCACCGCCGGAAAACCGACGGCACCCCAGCCGATCAGTTGGGCGATCGACAGGACGATGAGGGGAAGGAGGATTTTCGTCTCTGGTTCTGGTCTGGTCATCAAATGCGTTCCGATCTGCAATTGCAAATCATTAGCAAGTGAATTCTATCAGTTTGATGACAGGGGGCGAGGGGCGAGGGGGTGTGTTGGCATCGTGGGCGGGAGAGGAGAGGATTGCGGTCACAGGCGGAGGCATCTACCCGGGCTTTGTTTGTCATCAAGCCGAAATCGTTGCGTTTGCGCTGAGCGGTCCGCTTTGTAAGCACCTCACCCGGAGCCCCCTCATCCGCCCTTCGGGCACCTTCTCCCCGAGGGGAGAAGGGGAGGGTCGCGACGACCTCTGCTTGCGCGAACCGCGACGGCAGATGGGAACGTCCCTTCTCCCCTCGGGGAGAAGGTGGCCGAAGGCCGGATGAGGGGGCCACACGCTCCAACCCTTGCAACCACCCGCACGCACCCCATCTCACCCACCCCGCGCATACCGCGCCGGCGGCACCCCCGCATGGCGGGCGAAGGCCACGCTGAACGTGCTCGCCGACCCATAGCCGACGCGCTCGGCCACCTCGTCCATGGTGAGCTCCCGCCGCCGCAGCAGCTGCTTGGCGAGCGCCATGCGCCAGGCGAGCAGATATTCCATCGGCGCCAGACCGACGACACGGCTGAAGCGGGCAAAGAAGGCGGAGCGGGAGAGGGCGGCTTCGGCCGCAAGATCGGCCACCGTCCAGGGATAGGCTGGGCGCGCATGCAGGGCGTGGAGACTGGCTGCCAGACGCTCGTCGGCAAGGCCGCGGCTGAGCCCGGGTGCCGCGGTGGTCTCGGTCCCGGATCGCAGGGCCTCGATCAGCAGCACTTCGAGCAGCCGCTCCAGCACCAGTTCGCGGGCCGGGCGCCGCGCCCGCGTCTCCTCGCCAAGGAGCTGCATCAGCGTCGCCAGCCGCGGTTCGCCGCGCACGATCACCACGTCGGGCAGCAGCGAGACGAGCAGGGCGGCATCCGGCGCGCCGAAGCTGCAGTGGCCGATCCGCATGCGCAGATCCGCCGGGCCATCGAGGCGCCCGGCGCGAAAGCGGCCGTCGGCGAGCTGCGCCGGGATCGTATCCGGCAGATCGGCTGGCGCATCGAGGCTCTCGTTGACGAGATCGCGCATCGCAGGCACCAGCACGAAATCCCCGGCTTCCAGAATGAACGGCTGATCGCCGCCGAATGTGACGCGGCACGCGCCGTCCAGGATGGCGCAGTAAAACGGCTCGCCGGTGGCCTCGCGGCGAATGCGCCATTCGCCGGCGCATTCCACCAGCTTCGAGAAGCGCGCTGCGGGCTGCAGCAAGGTGACGATGTCGGCAAGCGGATCGATGCTCATGATCAGGACTAACGCTAAAGAAATGGAGACTTCAGCCTATATGAAGTCCTGTCGCCGGTCACTACCATCGCGGCATTCCTTTTCACATGGAGAAGCGCATGCCCACGATATTGATCACCGGTTGCTCGTCCGGCTTCGGCCTGGAGACCGCCAGACTGTTTCTGGAACGCGGCTGGGAGGTGATTGCGACGATGCGCACGCCGGCTGCCAGCCTGCTTCAGCCATCCGATCACCTTCGCGTCCTGGCGCTCGACGTCACCAATCCCGCAAGCATCGCGGAAGCGGTGAAGAGCGCAGGTCCCATAGACGTGCTGGTCAACAATGCCGGTTTCGGCGCGCCGGCGCCGATCGAACTGACCGACCCCGAGACGGCGCAGTCGCTGTTTCAGACCAATGTGATCGGCACGCTGGCGATGATCCAGGCGGTGCTGCCGCAGATGCGTCAACGGCGGGCCGGCGTCATCATCAACGTCACCTCGACGGTCACGGTCAAGGTGATGCCCGTCATCGGCGTCTACCGGGCGAGCAAGGCGGCGGTGAATGCGCTGAGCGAATCCCTGGCGGTGGAGATGGAGCCGTTCGGCGTGCGGGTGCATATCGTCCTGCCGGGCCGCTCGCCCGAGACTCGTTTCGGCCAGAATGCCCGGCCACATCTGCGCGGCGCCGACGACCCGGATTATGCGCCGCTGATCCAGCAATTCGTCAAAAGCGTGCAGGAGGATACCGGCCCGGTCACCCACGCGCCCGATGTCGCCGAAGCCGTCTGGCGCGCCGCCACCGATCCCGCAGCACCGCTGCGCATCCCTGGAGGCGCCGACGCCGAGCTCTGGATGGCCGAAGCGGGGTTGTAACGGCAACCCATCTTCCGCTACCTCTTGTTTTCAACTGGTAGCTTTCCTCCCTCCGCGATCTCGAAACCATGCCCGACGCCTCGATCTTCCTGACCTTCCTCATCGCTCTTGCCGTCCTCGAAATCACGCCGGGACCGGACATGATGCTGGTCATCGCCCGCGGCGTCGGGCAGGGGCGCAGGACCGCGCTGCTGACGGTCGTCGGCATGGTCTTTGTCGCCGGGGCCGTGCAGGTCGGCCTGCTGGTCCTCGGCCTGGCATCGCTGGTGGCCGCCTATCCGTCTGCGCTGCATGTCCTCCAATGGCTGGGCGCGGCCTATCTGATCTATCTCGGGATCAGGATGGTATGGGCAAGCTTTGCCCATCAATCCGCAGCAAGGCTGAAATCCAGGCCGGTGTCAGGGTGGAAGGCCGTGCGCGAGGGAACACTGAACAGCCTGACTAACCCTAAGTCCCTGCTGTTCATGTTCACCTTCCTGCCGCTCTTCGTCGATCCTCATGCCGGGCCGGTCTGGCTGCAGTTGCTGGTCCTTGGATCGATCCAGAAACTGGTCGGCATCTTCTCGCTCGGCGGCGTGGCACTGGCATCGGGAACCGTCGGCAATGTTCTTCACCGCTTTCCGAAACTGCTCTCCTGGCAGGAGCGCTTCACCGGCATCGTTCTTGTCGGCCTCGGCATCCGGCTTCTGCTCTCCGGCAGCCCATCTCCCGCGCCGTCGGCGGCACGATCGATATAGGAAAATAATCCAAATTCAATTTCAGCAGGTTAAGGTTCATCAAGGCCAAAGGCACGAAAAAGTTGCGGCATCGGTCTTCCGCTTCGCGCATTCTTCTCTTATCGTGTGTGAATTAATTCCTATTTCCGGGAGTTTCACATGCCGCACACTCAAATCCCTTTACCGCGCAACCGCCTCGAAACAGCCCTTCGCCCGATCATCGACGACGAGCCGCCGGCTCCACCGCCTGAGCCGCGTCCGCCATCGGTGTCGTTGCCGGTGCGCATCGTCTGCCGCATCGCCCAGAAGATCACCGCCGAGATGGTGATGATCGCGGGCAGCCGCATGCTGGAGCGGCGGGATCGCCGCCGCATGCTCTGCCATGTCCGGCAGATTTCCATGTATGCCTGCCACACCGCGCTGCAATTTTCGCAGCAGGAGATCGCCGGAGGCTTCGGGCGCCATCGCACCACCGTCGCCCATGCCTGCATGATCGTCGAGCAGCGCCGCGACGACCCGGCCTTCGACGATTTCGTCTCCGCCATCGAGCGCACCGTCGTCTCCGTCTTCCGCTTTCCGGAAGGAGCAGCCCATGACTGAGAAAACCACGAGCAGCGACAGGCAGATGCTGAAAATGCTGCGCTTCCTGGCAAAAGGCGAGGTTCGGCTGGAGCGCTTCGGCTCGGAAACCGTCGCCCTCCATCAGGGTGGAGGCCGTCATGAAATCCCGTCCGGCCTGCTTTCCGAAGCCGTCTCCCGCGGCCTTGCCACGATGGCGCGCGACAGCGCCAGCCTGGCGCCGGCAGCGCGCGCCTATCTTCGCCGGGCGCTGGCCGAACGCGACGAGGCCTTCATCGAGCAGCATGGCGATATCGCCCGCGCAACCCGCGACATCGATGGTAGGCCCGAGACGCTCAGGGTCAACGAAGCGGAATCACCGCTTGCCTCGCTCGCCCGCCTGAAGGACAGGAACGGCGAGCCCTTCCTGCCGCGCGAAGCGCTTGCCGCCGGCGAACACCTGCATGCCGATTTCACCCGCGCCCAGCTGCAGCCGCGCGTCACCGCCTCCTGGCAGCCGCGGCTTTCCGGCCGCAGCAAGGGCGAGCGCGGCGGCATGGCCGATCTCGCCGCCAGCGCGATAGCCGCCCGCATCGCCGTCAACCGCGCCATTGAGGCGATGGGGCCGGAACTGTCAGGCGCCGCCCTCGATATCTGCTGCTTCATGAAGGGTCTGGAAACCGTGGAGCGCGAACGCCAATGGCCCGTCCGCTCCGCCAAGCTGATGCTGCGCACCGCCCTCCTGGCGCTCGCCCGCCACTACAACCCGCCGCGGCGAGCCGCGCGGATGCAGCATTGGGGCGAGGAGGGGTATCGGCCGGAAATGGAGACCACCTTCCGCTAGGGCTCGTACCGGCTGATCTCCAGCCCGCTGCCCACAGGCAATAGCACGCTCGAAATCCCCGGCTTGGCGCGGATCGCCCGGCGATAGGCTTTCACATCGTCGTCGCCGGGCCGGATCATGTTGTCGGCGACGATGATCGCGCCGGGATTGAGTCGGGGATAGAAGACCTCGAGGCAGGGGAGGTAGAGATCCTTCCAGAGATCGACGAGCACGAAATCGACGCCCGTCTTGAGCGTGCCGATCATCTTCACGGCATCGCCGATCCGGAAGTCGATATGCGCGGATAGCCCGGCCTTCTCCGCCATTTCCTGCGCAAAGGCGGATTTGTAGCCGTGCATTTCCATGGTGATCAGCCTGCCGCCCGCCGCGCGCGCCGCTTCCGCCAGCCAGATGCCGGAATAGCCGAAGGAGGTGCCGAGCTCCAGGATGACGGGCGCATCGAGGCTTTTGGCCAGAATGTTGAGAAACTGGCCGGTCTCCGGGCCGACGGCGCGCATCCGCCGGTCCTGCCCGCCATCCCGCCCGCCGGGCGGCTCGATGCGGGGGCTGGCGCGCTCCTTGGCGATCATCTCTTCATATGTGTCGAGAACCGTGCGGATCTTGGCGTCCATCGTCTTTTCCATCTGCTTTCGAATGCCTATATGCGCAATATCTGACCCGGATGATCGGCCTTGCAAAAGTTAAATCTTAGTAACATCGGATATTCGCTGCGCCGTCCGTCTTGCTGCGAGGGGCTCTGTCGGTTAAAGCCGGTTCGTCAATGTCCGGGCGCTTGCCCGGTCACGTAAGCGTTAACGTCACTCAACGCGTATGATCGAACGGCTCTGCGGCTTCGATCTGCGCGACCATGTCCTGCGGATCGAGCTCTATGAGCCCCAAGAAGGACAAGATGGATAACAACACCAATTCTGCAAACAACGCCAATGCCGCGCCCGAAATCGAGCGGGTCAGGCATGAATTGCGCCGCCGTTCGCTGGTCGCCGAGAGCGTCACCGACATCACCCCCGGCATGCGCCGCGTCGTGCTCACGGGCGAAGACCTCGCCGATTTCGTCAGCCTGGCGCCCGACGACCATATCAAGGTCATCGTAGCGGGTAAGGACGGCGAGGAGGAACGCCGCGATTACACCCCGCGCCGCTACGACAACGCCGCCCGCAGCCTGACGATCGATTTCGCCCTCCATGAGGCCGGTCCGGTCACCCAATGGGCGATCGACGCGAAGCCGGGCGCCACGCTCGAAATCGGCGGCCCGCGCGGCTCGGCCGTCATCTCCGGCAAGGTGAAGCGCTGGCTCCTGGTCGGCGATGAGACCGCACTTCCGGCGATCGGCCGGCGCATCGAGGAAAGCGGCGAAGGCAGCGTCATCACCCTGCTCGGCGCCGTCGCCGGACCGGAAGAGCAGCAGGTCTTTGAGACGGCAGCCGCGCTGACCACGCGCTGGATCCACCGCCCGCTGTCGGAGGCCACCGATGCCGCGCCACTGATCGCGGCGCTGAGCGGCATCGACATCGCCCCGCAGACGCTCGTCTGGGTCGCCGCCGAAGCCTCCGTCGTCCGCGCCATCCGCGCCTATCTGACCGAGGAGCGCGGCTACCCGCTCGCCTGGATCAAGGCCTCGGGCTACTGGGTGAAGGGCAAGGCCGATACGACCGAGAAGTTCGGCTGATATCCAAATGCAAAGGGGCGGGCTGAGGCTCGCCCCTGCCGCATCACTAGGGCGCAAGGTTATCCGTCAGAAACTCGCCCAGGAATTTCGCCTCCGCCGAAAGCCGCGTCCGTCCCTTGACCAGTGCCAGTTCCGAATTCGGCTGCGGCTCGAAGCCGTCCCTGGCAGAGAGCAGCCGGTGTTCCGGCAGCACCGCATCCGAGGGCAGCAGGCTGATGCCGAGGCCGGAGGCGACGGCGGCCTGCACGCCCATCAGCCCCTGGCTGGTATAGGCGATCCGCCAGCGCCTCCCGCTGCGCTCGATGGCGCGGATTGCCCGGTCGCGATAGATGCAGCCGACGGGAAATACCGCCAGCGGCACCGGGTCGCTCCCGGCGCTCGGCTGCCCGCCTTCCACCCAGATCAGCTCTTCGCTCCAGCTCGCCAAAGCGGCGCCATCGCCGGGCTCGCGCTTGATCAGCGCCAGGTCGATCTCGCCGGCATCGAGCAGCCGCTTGAGTTCCGTGCTCCAGCCGCTGACCGTATCCAGCCTTATATGCGGCGAAGCCGCCAAGAACCCGGAGAGCAGATCGATCAGCCGCCGCCCGGCGAAATCCTCGGGAACGCCGAGACGAACGGTCTTCGGCGCTGCCGGTTTGCGCATCGCTTCGGAGGCTTCGTCGGCGGTCGAAAGCAGCCGTCTGGCATAGCTCAGCATCAGTTCGCCCGCCTCCGTCGTCTGCACCCCGCCCGTCGATTTGTCGCGCAGCAGCAGCGTGTGGCCGAGATTGGCCTCCAGCTTCTTCACCTGCTGGCTGACGGTCGATTGCGTCAGATGCACCCGCTCGGCCGCCTTGGTGAAGCCGCCGCAATCGATAACGGCTGCGAAGGTTCTGAGAAGATCGAGGTCGAATCCGTAGCTCATTCGATTTTTCACTGAGAGAAATTTCCATATTTAATTTCTCAATGACCGCGCGCTTTGTCAATCTGGCGGCACAAACGGAGATGACGCAGATGACGCTTCCAGGCACCCGGCCGAGCTGGCTGACATTCGATTGCTACGGAACCCTGATCCAGTGGGACGAGGGGCTGCTGGCGGCGATGGATCGCATCCTCTCCGCCAAGGGCGGGGATATCGACCAGAAAGCCTTCATCGCCACCTATGACCGCCATGAGCATGCGCTGGAGGAAGAGCGCCCGCACCGCTCGTTCAGAGAGGTGAGCGCCCTGGCGCTGGAAAAGGCGATGGGCGAATTCGGCCTAAGCTTTACGCCTGACGATGCCGAGATCCTGACCTCCTCGATCGGCAAGATGCCGCCATTCCCGGAAGTCGTGGAAACGCTCGGCCAGCTGAAATCGGCCGGTTTCCGCCTCGCCATCATCTCCAACACCGATGACGCGATCATCGCGGGCAACGTCGCCCAGCTCGGCGGCCATGTCGACCGGGTCATCACCGCCGAACAGGCCGGCGCCTACAAACCGTCGCCGCAGATCTTCCGTCACGCCTGGAAAGAGCTCGGCATCGGCATCAATGATCTGGTGCATATCTGCGCCAGCCCGCATCTCGACCTTGCCGCCGCCCGCGAACTCGGCTTTCGTACGGTCTGGGTCGATCGCGGCACGGGGCGCAAGCCGCTCGCCGATTACGCCGCCAACGCGGTGGTTCCTGCGCTCGACAAGGTGCCCGGCGTGCTCGCTGCCGCCGGCTGGATCTAACGGATATTGCGGAGGCAGACATGGCGCACGAACTCAATCTCTCGAAGGGCGGCCCCGCCATCCTGCGCAACATCCCGCTCGATAGCGAGGAGATCTGGAAGGCCCGCGCCGATCTCGCCGCCTGCCTCAGGATGGCGGCCAGGCTCGGCCTGGAGGAGGGGATCTGCAACCATTTCTCGGCCGTCGTCCCCGGCCATCCCGATCTCTTCCTCGTCAACCGCCTGGGCTTCGCCTTCCAGGAAGCCACCGCCTCGTCGCTCTTGATCTGCGATTTCGAGGGCAATGTGGTCGCCGGCGACGGCGTGCCCGAGGCCACCGCCTTCTTCATCCATGCCCGCCTGCACAAGATGTCGCCCCGCGTTGGTGCTGCCTTCCACACCCATATGCCGAACGCCACCGCGCTCAGCATGGTCGAAGGCGAGCCGCTGATCTTCGCCGGCCAGACCGCCCTGAAATTCTACGGCCGCGTCGCCGTCGACGAGAATTACAACGGCCTGGCGCTCGACGAGCGCGAAGGCGACCGCATCGCCGCCGTCCTCGGCGATAACGACATCCTGTTCATGAAAAACCACGGCGTCATGGTCTGCGCCCCCAATATCGCCGAGGCCTGGGACGATCTCTACTACCTCGAACGCGCCGCCGAAGTGCAGCTCAAAGCCATGAGCACCGGCCGCCGCCTGCTGCCTGTTACGCCCGAGGTGGCGGCGGCTGCGGTACGGCAGATGCGCGAGGGCGACCCGGAGAGTGCGCGGATGCATCTGGAGAGTGTCAGGCGGGTGCTGGATCGGGAGGGGTCGGGCTATAGGGATTGAGGAGGATTGCGGTTATGGCCAGCAGATGCTCGTTGGCTACGGCGCGATGGCCGCTTTCGGCCGATACTGTTGAAAAAC
>UBJR01000006.1 GCA_900465675.1 Hyphomicrobiales bacterium
AGGGAAGTTACAAAGGTGGCGGCAGCCGGATGAGGGGGCTGCACGCTCCAGCCGAAATGACAGGCGCTAAGTCCGCCGCCTCTTCCCCTCGTAGGGGTTTTCCTTCTCGCGGTAGTGGATCCGGATCGGCACGCTCGGCATGTCGAAATCGACGCGCAGGCTGTTGATCAGGAAGCGCGTGTAGGATTCCGGCAGGGAATCGGCGCGCGTGCAGGAAATCATGAAGGCCGGCGGGCGGGCCTTGACCTGCGTCATGTATTTCAGCTTCAGGCGGCGGCCGGAGACGGCGGGCGGCGGATGCTGCACCTGCTGCTGCTCCAGCCAGCGATTGAGCTTCGAGGTCGAGATGCGCTTGTTCCAGATACGGTCGGTCTCGATGATCGACTGCATCAGCTTGTCGAGCCCGCGGCCGGTCTGGCCGGAGATCGGCACGGCGCGAATGCCGCGCGCCTGCGGCAGCAGCCGCTCGGTCTTTTCCCGGAGATCGGCAAGCACGGCCTGCGGATCCTCGATCATGTCCCACTTGTTGAAGGCGAGAACGGCGGCGCGGCCTTCGCGGATCACCAGATCCACCAGCTGCAGGTCCTGCTTTTCGAACGGAATGGTCGAATCGAAGACGATCACCACCGTTTCGGCAAAGCGGATCGAGCGCAGCGAATCCGCAACCGACAGCTTTTCAAGCTTCTCGGTGACACGCGCCTTTTTGCGCATGCCGGCGGTATCGAACATCTTGATGGTCCGGCCCTGCCAGTCCCACTCGACGGAAATGCTGTCGCGGGTAATGCCGGCTTCCGGACCCGTCAGCAGACGGTCTTCGCCGAGAAAGCGGTTGATCAGCGTCGACTTGCCGGCATTCGGACGACCGATGATCGCCACGCGCAACGGCTTGGTGTCGTCGTACTCGGGCTCGTAGTCGTCGTCTTCGAATTCGTCTCGAACATCGACGTCGGTGACGGCGTCGTCTTCCTGCTTGGCATAGGCTCGGTCCTTGCCGATCGCCTCGACGATAGCGTCGCGCAGATCGAGCATGCCCTGGCCGTGCTCGGCAGAAATCGGCGTCGGTTCGCCGAGGCCGAGCGTATAGGCGTCGTAGAACCCGCCATCGGAACCCTTGGCTTCCGACTTGTTGGCAACCAGCACCACCGGCTTGCCGCGGCGGCGCAGCATCTCGGCGAGATCCTTGTCGACGGGCGTCAGCCCGAACTTGGCATCGACGACGAAGAGCGAAAGATCCGCCTCGTCGATCGCCGCTTCCGTCTGCAAACGCATGCGGCCCTGCAGGCTCTCTTCGTCGGCCTCTTCGAGACCGGCGGTATCGATAATGGTGAAGGTCAGGCCCATCAGCCGCGCGTCGCCGGGACGGCGGTCACGGGTAACGCCCGGCGTGTCATCGACAAGCGCCAGCTTCTTCCCAACCAGGCGGTTGAAAAGCGTCGATTTACCGACATTCGGGCGACCGACGATGGCGACCGTAAAACTCATCAGGTTTCCTTAAGCTCAGCCCTGTGCGGCGGGCGCTTTGCCGGATGCGGTGATATTATCAAGCATCATCTGCGCCCGGTTGGCAACATTGCGCGGGCTCGCGGCATCTTCAGTGATCTGCGTGAACCAGGTACGCGCCTGCGCCATGTTGCCGGCCTTGTAGGCAGCAATGCCGAGCGCTTCGCGGGCCGAGTGACGGAAGGCATTGGCCGGGATCGCCATGTCCTCGAGTTCGGCAACGACCTGGTCGTAGGTACCGGTGTCGATCAGCAACCAGCCGGCGCGAAGCTTGGCGGCACTGCGCACGGCTTCCGGAACCGACTGATCCTTGCCGATCACCTGGAAGGCAGCAACGGCGCCGGCATTATCGCCCTTGGCCGACAGGACAGTCGCGGCGCGCATGCGGGCCAGAACCGGATAGGCGCCATGGCCTTCCTTCTCCAGCTTGTCGAGAGCTGCGATCGCTTCGTCGTTCTTGTTCTCGTCTGCCAGCTTCATCGCCGCCAGGAACTGGTCGCCGGTGCTGGACGAGGCATTGTCGTCCCAATACTGGTAGACCTTGAAGCCGACGGTGCCGAGAACGATCAGGACGGCGAGCGCGATCAGGTAGCGGCCAAAGCGGCGCCATGCGCCCTTCATCTGGTCCGAACGCAGTTCCTCATTGACTTCACGAATGAAGCTGTCGTCGTTGAATGCCATTCTCGTCTCCGGCAGGAAAAGCCCAGTTTATGCGTTTGCGCATATTGTTGGGCCTTCTACCCCATTTTGCGGCCGATGTAAGGGGGATATCTGAGAATCCTCAGGAAGCCAGCATCGGCAGCGGCGCCACGCCGATCAGCCATTCATGCACCCGCCAGATC
The DNA here is from genome assembly GCA_900465675.1 of Hyphomicrobiales bacterium. Classification (GTDB taxonomy): domain Bacteria; phylum Pseudomonadota; class Alphaproteobacteria; order Rhizobiales; family Rhizobiaceae; genus Rhizobium. The sequence goes on from UBJR01000006.1 coordinate 2,343, forward strand.
ATCAATGCCCAGACGATGACGCCGATGACCACGGCATAGAGATCGTATTTGCCAGAAACGAACACCGGAAGGGTGATCTCGCCGCGGCGCCAGCGGCGCTTCAGCGAGATACGCAGGATGACGCCCCAGGCGAGAAACGCCGCAAACAGCAGGACGGAATAGGCCTCGCCATTCGACAGCAGATGGGCAAGCGCCCAGATCTTCACCGAAAGCACGACGGGATGCTTGGTCTTTGCCCGGATATGGCCGGCCGGCAGAAAGCCGGCGACAAAACAGATGACGGCGACAAGCATCAGCGTGACGGTCAGATGCGCCATGCCCGCCGGCGGATTGTAGAGCATACCGATCGGCTCGCTGCGCGCCGTCACGAATGCGTAGGCGACGAACACAAGCGTCAGGATGCTGGCGATCGAATGGAAGGCGATCCACACGGGCTTGCCGAGCTTCTCGATTATCGCCAGCCGGAAGCCGGGTGCGACGACGCGGATCAGATGAAGACCGAGGAAAAGAACGAGGCTTAAGGCAAGCAAGGCCATGGCTGATATTCCTGATTGATAGATGCTGATGCTGGATACCGGTTGACCGGCGAAAATGCCAGCGCGACCGCAGCTTCGCCGCAATTCTGTAACAGGAAAGCCGCAAACAAATTGTCGCGGTGCCCATGTTTCGTTCCATTTCCTCTGCCTGTCTCGCCCTTTCCGTTGCCCTGCCCTCCGCAGCCATCGCTGCCGATCAGCCGAAGCAGCTCGTCATCATTTCCTTCGACGGCGCCCATGACAACGCGCTCTGGCAGAAGAGCCGCGAGATGGCGGCCAAGAACGGCGCGCATTTCACCTATTTCCTCTCCTGCACCTTCCTGATGAATCAGGATGCGAAGAAGGCCTACCAAGCCCCTCATCAGAAACGCGGAAAGTCGAATGTCGGCTTCGCCCAGAGCGACGACGAGATCCGCGAGCGTCTCGGCAATATCTGGCACGCCCATCTGGAGGGACACGACATCTCCAGCCACGCCTGCGGCCATTTCGACGGCCGCCAATGGAGCAGCGCCGACTGGTCGGATGAATACGCGACCTTCAAGGCGACGCTGAAGAATGCCTGGAAGGGCGTCGGTCTGCAGGAGCCTGATGGCTGGCAGGATCTCGCCGATCACGGCATCAAGGGGTTCCGCGCCCCCTACCTCTCGGCAACGGCGGGCAGCGACATGATCACGGCAGAAAAGAAGGCGGGCTTCACCTACGACGCCAGCCTCGTCACCAAGGGACCGGCCATGCCCGTCATCGAAGACGGCATCATCCGCTTCGGCCTGCCGCTGATCCCCGAGGGACCGAAGGACCGTCCGATCATCGGCATGGACTACAACCTCTTCGTCCGCCACTCCAAGGGCGAGGAAGACGCCGCCGACAGCAAGACCTTCGAGGACCGCTCCTACGCCGCCTTCAAGGAAGCCTTCGACAAGCAATATGCGGGCAACCGCATCCCGCTGCAGCTCGGCTTCCATTTCGTGGAGATGAACGGCGGCGCCTACTGGCGGGCGCTCGACCGGCTGGTCAGCGACGTCTGCCATAGGAGCGATGTCGCTTGCGTCAGCTATTCCGAGGCGATTCCGATGATTCTGGCGCGCGGGAAATTGAAAGACCAGGACGCTTCGGGGTTGTAACGTCTGCTGGCGTCAGCGCAAGCGGCCCCCTCATCCGCCCTTCGGGCACCTTCTCCCCGCTGGGGAGAAGGGAAGTCTGGCGGCATCCCCTCAAGGAATCGAGCGTCCCAGGCTGGTCCCTTCTCCCCCCGAGGAGAAGGTGGCGGCAGCCGGATGAGGGGGCTGCTCGCTCGAGGCCTTCATCAAGCTACCTCAGCCGTCCTGGTGGACCACCCCACCTTCGCGATCCAGATACCGCTGGTCGATATCAGGCAGTGGCTCGTCGTCGATCGCTGCTTCAAAAGCCTTCAAGCGCTTCTGAATTGATAGAAGTTCGATGATCGTCGTCCAGGAACTGACGAGATACTGGAACGAGTTCGCCACCTGTCCAAAGGCCGTAGATATCTGCTGCCAGATCCCCAGCGTTATCTTGTGGGCAACAAAGGTCGGGACCAGCACAAAATAGATGAAGATCGCGTCGAGCTGGCCGTACGAGTACCGGGCAAAATTGAAGTAGACGTAATGGAAATACATCCGGAAATAGTTGCGTTGGACGTTTGCAAACAGCTCCCTGACGGTCAGCGGCTGCGCGCGTTCAGCGTGGTCTTCGCCGTAAACCAACTCTTTCCGGTAGGCAGCTTCGACACGCTGATTGCGGAAGTTCAGCCCTGGCAGTTTGATACCCACAACGGCCAAAAGAACCGTTCCTAGAACGGACCAACCGAGCGCCAGCCATACGAGCGAGTTAGGGACAGCACCCAGGATCGGCAAATCGGTGACGTAATGTGACAGTCCGGAAAGGATCGGCAAGAACACGATCAGTGTCATCACCGCACCGATGAGGCTAATCCCAAGTCCTTCCAGAATATTCGCGAAGCGCATCGTATCTTCCTGAACGCGCTGCGATGCTCCTTCGATATGGCGAAGCTTTTCCCACTTTGACATGTAAAAATTGTTCATCGCTGTACGCCAACGAAAAACATAGTGGTTGATCAGGAACGCCGACAACACGGCAACCACGACGCCCACTGCCCCAATCTCAAGGAATTTCAGCAGAAGATAGTAAAAGTCCTCGTTCGTGATACCGGGCTTTCCAGCAAGCGCATTCTGGAGAAGATCGAAGAAGGGACCGCGCCAAACATTGATCGCCACGTCCATTTGCACGCCGAAGTACGTAATGAATATGAGAAGCGCGGACCCCCATACCGACCAGAGCTTCCACGGATGGCTCCGGGCTATAACGTGCCAAGCACTGCAGAACAGCACGCAGGCCACCATAAAGAAGACATAAAACAGCAGGTTAGTCGGCGCTACAAAAAACGCAGCACCAACGGGCTGCGCGTCTTCGGCCAAGGGCGGGAAACCTAGGCTTGTCAGCAAACCGACGCCGACGAAATACCATATAAAGACACAAGCAAGTGCCCATATCGCTGCTGAAATGAAGAACAGCTTCGGCTGCGGGAAGAAGGAATGAAACACTAGGGGGCGCTTTCCTGAACTGGAACCTTGGGAGCATCAGCAAACACTGATTGTGCGGGAAATTAAGGCAGTTCGAAGAAGGCAGCAATGGCCGCGGGCCATTCTTACGTATTTGTAACGGCTTATCCCAGTTTCTTGATGACCGGCAGCACGAGGAGCGCGCAGACGACGAGTGCGGCCGCCGCCATATAGGTCGGCAGCGTGAAGCTGCCGGTGCCCTGCGCCACCCAGCCGGCGACCAGCGGCCCGACGATCTGGCCGAGCCCGAAAGCCGCCGTCATCATCGCGAAGATCCGCCGCGGGCTATCGGGCGACAGCTTACGGCCGATCTGCAGGCCGAAGGCGGTGATGGCCAGAAAGGTCGCGCCGAACAACCCGCCGCCGATCAGCGGCGCCAGCGAATGCGGCAGCATGACGGTGGCCAGAACGCCCGCCGCTTCAACCACCAGCGCGGCCACATAGACGCCACCGAGGCCAAGCGGCTTGACGAAGGGCTTCCAGGCAAACAGCGCGACCGCCGATGTCAGCCCGGCGATGAACCAGCAGAGGAACTCCACCATCTGGCCTGCCGCATCCATGCGCGCGATGGCAACGAGGAAGGTGGCGGTGATCACATAGCCGAAGCCGAAGATCCCGTAGGAGAGCGTCACCAGCATCATCGGCCGGTTCCAGCGGATGGCAGGCTCCGGCCCTGACTGCTGCGAACGTGCCGGGCCGGCCGGCAGCAGATAGCAGACGGCGGCAAGACTGACCGCAGAGAAGATCGCCCCGCCGAACCAGTCGGCTCGCCAGGCGCCGACACCGGGATAGAGGAGACCGATCAGCAGCACCATGACCGACGACAGCGCGATCCCTGCCCCCGGCCCGCCGAAATGCGCCGATTGGACATGGTCGTTGCCGGCAGCCGCCCCATGGCTGAGCACGATCGACGAGGTGAAGATCATCGCAAAGGCACTGGCGAGACCGGCGAGGAAGCGGATTGCGGCGAAGACGGGCACGGAGGTCGTGACGCCCATCGCCGCCAGTAGCAGCGTGCTGAGTGCCAGAGCCGACAGCGCCACGAAGCGCTCCCGCCCCGCGGCCCAACCATAGGCGGCAAGAATGGCACCCGCGAGATAACCGACGAAATTCGCCGAGGCGATGAAGCCTGCATCCGATGCCGAGAGCGGAACGCCGCTCATCATGCCCGGCAGGATCGGCGTGTAGGAGAAGCGCCCGAAGCCCATGGCCGCGGCCATGGCGATCATCCCGGCAAGCGCCGTTCGGAACAGACTGACGGGCTCATTGTCATTGCGTGCCAACATGCCACGCTTATCGCGCCGTTCTTGCTGCACCGCAAACAAGTAATTCTCATCGATCGATCAATTTCAGAAATTCGAGATGTGCATCTTGAAACGCAATATCGTACGATATATGTTTTACGACATAGCATTCGATATGACTAACGATGAAAGGAAGAGCTATGAGAGGCTTTAGAGGCGGCGGCATGTTCGGCGATGCGATCCGCATGGGCATGGGCCGGAAATTTTCGGCAGGCGATCTGCAGATCGTGCTTCTGGCGCTGCTCAACGAGCAGCCGCGCCACGGCTATGAACTGATCAAGGTGCTGGAAGAGCGCTCCGGCGGCTTCTACGTGCCGAGCCCCGGGGTCATCTACCCGGCGCTGACCTATCTGGAAGAAACCGGCCTGACTGAAGTCGAGGCCGAGGGCACCAAGAAGCTCTACAAGATCACCGAAAGCGGCAAGCGCAAGGTCGAGGAGAACCGCGCCATGATTGACGGCATTTTCAGCAAGCTTGAGCGCGTCGGCGAGAAGATGGCCTTCGTCAACCGCATGTTCGATCCGGAACAGCATGGCCGCCGCCACGAGGAGAACGAGGAGTTCATGCGCGACGACCGTGAGGTTCGCGCCGCCCGCGAACTGCTTCGCTCGGCGCTGCGCATGCGCCATCCCTGGTCACCGGCTGAAGCGGTCCGGATTTCGGGCATCCTGGAGCGCGCCGCCATGGAAATCCTCCAGGGCGGTGATGCCAAGCCGCAAGGCTGAGCTGTCCACAGCAGACCTTAAAGCGGACTGCCGTCGCGCGTTGCGTGGCGGCCGTCTTTTTGCAGGACGGGGCCGATCTGTGCCATGTCGCGCCGTACCGAACTACCCGGCAGCCCATCGCGCTCGGCGACCCAATATCCGGCAACGCCAATCGCCATCATCACCGCAAACAGTGGAACGGCCACGGCCGATTTTCTGAACCGCCCGAAGCGGATCGGCTTTTCGATCAGCAGATAAGTCAGGGCTGCAAGGGCAAAGCCGGCGGCGAGCAGGCCGATGCGAACGGAAAGCGCCGGCGTGTCCTTCTCGACGATGTAGCCGAACGACAAGAGCGGCCAGTGCCACAGATAAAGCGGATAGCTGATCAGGCCGACGGCGATGGCAATCGGATTGCTGAAGATCGCCTGTTTCAGGAATGCGGTCTTTCCGGCAGCGATCACCAGCACGGCGCCGAGAACCGGTGCGGCGGCGATGATGCCCGGAAAAGCCTGCTTCTCGCGGATCAGCGCGAAACTTAGAACCAGCAACACGATGCCGGAGATGGCGGCGGCATTGGCCGCCGGTTTCGAGAGATTGCCGCGGGACCGCTCAAGCTCGGCCAGTGCAGCACCGGCAAGCAGCTCCCAGAAGCGGGTAATCGGCAGGTAGAATGCCGTTGTCCGGTCAAGGTAGACGATGACCAGATTGGCAATCATCGAGACAAGCGCCACGACGGCGATCGTCTTGATCACGTTCATGCCGCGCCGCCAGGCAATCCAGGCCGCCAGTGGCCAGACGATGTAGAATTGCTCCTCGACCCCGAGCGACCAGAGATGCAGCAGCGGATTGGAAATCCCGCCATCCTTCTGGCTGCCGATCTCGAACCAGAACAGCAGGTTGGCGACGAAACCGGCGCCGCCCGCCACATGCTCTCCAAGCTCCCGGTTGTCGGCCGCCGACAAGGCGATCCAGCCAACGCACAGGCAGAACAGCAGCACGGCGATCAGCGCCGGAAAAATCCGGCGGATGCGGCGGCTATAGAAATCGAAGATCGAGAAGCGGTCGTCATGCAGCTGCTGCAGGATATGCCCGCTGATCAGATAGCCCGAAATCACGAAGAAGATATCGACGCCGACAAGGCCGCCCGGCAGCCAGGTGGGAAAGGCATGGAAGATGACGACGGACAGAACCGCGACGGCGCGCAGCCCGTCGATATCCGAGCGATAGCCGTGCTGAACGGCCGATCCACTGCCCTGTTGTCTCTGCAGCATTCCCGACCCTCCGCAACAGCCGGCGGGCAAGGCAACGGTTCAGCCGGCATGTCTCAAGCGGTACCGCGGAAATGCCGCAGCCGCTAATCGGCCATAGGCGGTAGACGCCTGAATATTCGGATGAGTGTGGTGCTAAGCCTGGCCGCCGGGCGCCGTAAAGGAGGAGCGCCCTACCCGGTTAAGCAGCAAGATCCGGCAGCGTCAGGATCAGCGGCCCGTTGCGGGTGGCAACGACGGTGTGCTCATACTGCACTGTCGGCGCCTGCGGATCGGCATAGAGCGTCCAGGCATCGTCGCCGCCTTCGGCCCAGGTGGCGCCGAGCGACAGGAACGGCTCGACGGTGAAGACCAGACCATCGGTCATGATCCGCTTTTCGGACGGATCCGGCCAGGTCGAGAGTTCGCCCGGCTCCTCGTGCAGCGAGCGGCCGACGCCGTGGCTCGCCAGATTGGCGACCAGCGTGTAGCGGTTCTTGGCTGCAAAGGCGCCGACGGCATTGCCGATCTTTGCCAGCGGCTCGCCCGACTTGATCTGGTTGAGGCCGACGAACAGCGCCCGCTTGCCGTCGCGGCAGAGCCGCTCGATCTTCGGCTTGACCGGCGGCACGGTGAAGGAGGCGCCTGTGTCGGCGAAGAAGCCGTTCTTCTCGGCCGAGACGTCGATATTGACGAGATCGCCCGGGCGGATCACCCGCGGGCCGGGAATGCCGTGGGCGATTTCCTCGTTAACGCTGATGCAGGTCGCACCCGGAAACTGGTAGCAGAATTCAGGCGCCGAACGGGCGCCTGCATCTTCGAGAACCTTGCGGCCGATCTGGTCAAGCTCCAGGGTGGTGATCCCCGGCTCAAGCGCTGCCGCCATGATCTGGATGGCGTTGGCGCAGATGCGACCGACATCCTTCAGCTTTTCCAGTTCGTCGTCGTTTTCGATTACCATCGTTCTTCCCGGCTGCCGCATCGGCGGCAGGCCAATTGCGGGTCTAGGCGGTGGCTTTCGCGCCTTCGCCCGTTTCAGTCAATGCCTTTCTGACCAGCGGTGCGACTTTCGTGCCGTAGAGCTCGATGCCGCGCATGATCTGGTCATGCGGCATCAGGCCGATCGCCATCTGCAGCAGGAATCGGTCATTCCCGAACACCTTGTGCGCAGCAACGATCTTCTCGGCCACCTGTTCCGGATTGCCAAGGAAGAGGTTGCCGATCGGACCGCGCGCCGCATCGAAATGCGCCCGGTTCGTCGGCCCCCAGCCGCGCTCGCGGCCGATGCGGTTCATCACCTCGGCCTGCGGCCCGTAGAACTGGTCGGCGGCCGCCTCGGTGGTATCGGCGATGAAGCCGTGAACGTTGATGCTGGTCTTCAGCTTCGAGGCATCCTGCCCTGCCCGGCGTGCCGCCTCGCGATAGAGCTCGAAGAGCGGCGCAAAACGCGGATATTCGCCGCCGATGATCGCCAAAGCCACCGGCAAGCCCATCGCCCCTGCCCGCGCCACCGACTGCGGCGTCCCGCCGACGGCAATCCACAGCGGCAGCGGATCCTGCAGCGGCCGCGGATAGACGCCGCGCCCGTTGATCGGCGCCCGCAGCTCGCCCTTCCAGTTGACGACTTCCTCGTCGCGCAGCGCCATCAAGAGATCAAGCTTCTCCTCGAACAGCTGGTCGTAGTCTTCGAGATTGTAGCCGAACAGCGGGAAGGACTCGATGAAGGAACCGCGCCCCGCCATGATCTCGGCGCGCCCATTGGAGAGCAGATCGAGCGTTGCGAACTGCTGGAAGACGCGGACCGGATCTTCGGACGACAAGACGGTCACCGCGCTTGTCAGCCGGATGTTCTTGGTCTTCACCGCTGCCGCCGCCAGCGCCATGGCGGGAACGGAGGCCGCATAGTCAGGACGGTGATGCTCGCCAAGCCCGAAGACATCGAGCCCCACCTGGTCGGCAAGCTCGATTTCCTCGATCAGATGCTTCAACCGCTCGGCCCCCTCCGCGCCCTTGCTGCGGCTCGGATTTGGATTGACGTCGGCGAAAGTATAGAGACCCAGTTCCATTGTCGGCATCCTGTTGAACTTGCTCCTCAGATAAGGATCGGCAAGCCCCCGGGCAAACGGAAATTCTGGAACGGATCGTTCGATAAAGTTGATGGCTGGATGGGTTCAGGCCATCCGCCAATCCGAATCGAAATTCAACGGCTTGTGGGCGCCGGCGGAATCGAAGTCGAAACCGCCTCAGCGCCCGCTTTAAGCCGGTCAGGTCCGCTTCAGATATTCCTCGAGCTGGCCGGCGACGGTACCCCAGCCCTCGTGAAAACCCATCTTCTCGTGGGCGTCCTTGTCCTCGGCACGCCAGTGCAGCGCCTTGGCGGTATATTTCGTCCGGCCGTTGCCGAGATCTTCGAGCAGGATGACGGCGGTGAAGAACGGCTTTTCGGACGGCACCCAGCCGCTCGTATAGGCATCGGTGAAGACGATCTTCTCGTTTTCGACGAGCTCCAGATAGACCCCGGAATTGGGATACTTGTTGCCGTCGGGGTCCTGCATGACGACGTAGCTGGAGCCACCCGGGCGCACATCGAGCTTGGCTTCGGCGATCGTCCAGGGCTTCGGAACGAACCATTCCTTGATCGAATTCTCGTCGGTCCAGGCCTTGTAGATCTTCTCGCGCGGCACATCCATTTCGCGAACGAGAACCAGTTCATGCTGTGTCGTGGCGGTCATTTCGGCATTCCTCCTGTTGAGCGAAACCTGTGTACGATCAGGTTATTCCAAGGACGTGGCGGCTCCCGCCATTCCGACATCGTGGTCGATTTTTTCGAAGGTTATTTGACGCCTGACAGCACCGGCGGTTTCTGCAGGCCATCGAGCTGCAGGCGGATATGGGCGGCCTCGGCGGCGGAATTGGCGAGCGCAATGGCCCGGTCGAACGCCTCGCGGGCCTCACGCGTCCGCCCCATCTGCTTCAGCAGCCCGCCTCTCAGACCATGGAAATAGAAATAGCCGTCGAGCTTCTCGGCAAGCGTATCCACCAGCGCCAGCGCCTCTTCCGGCCCCTTGAGCTTGGAGACCGCCACAGCCCGGTTCAGCGTGATCACCGGCGAAGGCTGCAGACGCTCCAGTACGCGGTAAAGGATCTCGATCTCTTCCCAATCGGTATCCTCCGCCCGCTTGGCGCGCGAATGGATCGCGGCGATCGCGGCCTGGATCTGATAGGGACCGGGCCGGCGGTGGCGGATCGCCTTGTCGAGCAGGTTGAGCGCCTCGTTGATCAGCGCATGGTTCCAGCACGTCCGGTCCTGATCCTCGAGCAGCACCAGCTCGCCCCTGGCATCGAAGCGGGCATCGCGGCGCGAGATCTGCAGCAGCATCAGCGCCAGCAGCCCCATGATCTCGGGCTCACCCGGAAAGATCCGCAGCATCAGCCGGCCGAGACGGATCGCCTCGTCGGCGAAGGCGGCAGCATCGCGCTTCGGGTCGCCCTGGGAATAGCCTTCGTTGAAAACCAGATAGATCATCGTCGAGACGATGGTGAGCCGCTCAGCCCTTTCTTCCGGTCCTGGCGTCTCGAAGGGTACGCCTGCCTTGGCGACACGGGCCTTGGCGCGGGTGATGCGCTGCTCCATGGCGCTCTCGCCGACCAGAAACGCTTTGGCGATTTGCTGCACCGACAGCCCGGAGACGATGCGCAGCGCCAGCGCGATCTGCTGCGTCGCCGGCAGATCCGGATGGCAGCAGATGAACAAGAGCCGCAGGATGTCGTCGCGATAATTGGATTCGTCCAGCCGGTCGGCGATATCGCTTTCGGCATCCTCCGTATCGGAGATCAACTCTTCATCCGGCAGCGCCTGCGTCTTCTTCTGCTTGCGCACCGCGTCGATGCCGCTGTTGCGGCCGACGAAGATCAGCCATGCCGTCGGATCGCGCGGCGGCCCCTTGTCCGGCCAGGTGCGGATGGCGCGCAGGCAGGCCTCCTGAAAGGCCTCTTCCGCGATATCGAGATCGCGGAAATAGCGAAGCAGCGCGCCCAGCGCCTTCGGCCGGGCCGAAGCCAGCGTCACGTCGATCCAGGCAATGTCTGTCATGTGGCTTTATCTCCCGGATGGAACACGTAGAAGGGACGGATCTCGTAGGAGGTCGAGCCCGGATTGGCGGCCGACAGGTCCTTGGCAAAGCCGATCGCCTCGTCCAGCGTCTCGAAATCGATGCAGTAGAAACCGAGCAGCGCTTCCTTGGTTTCGGCGAAGGGTCCATCGAGCACCAGCGGCTCGTCCTTGCCCTTGCGCAGCGTGGTCGCAGAGGTCGTCGGCATCAGGCGGCCGGTCGGGCCGAGCTTGCCGGATCTGGCAAGCGGCTCCTGCACCGCATAGAGCCTGGCCATGACGGCATCCTCCTCTTCCTTCGACCAGGAAAAGACGGTTTCTTCATTGGCATAGCAAAGGATCGCATACAGCATCGGTTACTCCTCTTCCTCAATGACGAAGGAGTAACCCGGCATCCGACACGGCGCAGCAAAAAATTACGCCAAGCAAATTTAGCATTGGGGATTGTATCGGCCATCCCGCGTTTCGCCATCGAGTTGCCACCTTCGGCTTCGATGTCTCCAGCGGCTGGATTTCCAACATCACATTTCAGGACGAAACATGCATCTTTTCAAAAGCCTGTTCCTGGCTGCCGCACTTGCCGGCGCAGCCACTGCCGCCTCCGCAGCGCCCCAGAATTTCATCTATACCGGCTCCGGCGACCTCGAGGCGGCAAAGTCTCTGCTGGAGCGGCCGGATGTCGGCGGCGCGCAGGTGGTCTATAACTGGAAGATGCTGGAAAAGGCCAAGGGCGAATACGACTTCTCGGCTATCGAGAAGGATCTGGCGATCGCCGAGAGCCTGAACAAGAAGCTGTTCATCCAGGTCCAGGACCGCTTCTTCAATCCGAAGGCCCGCAACATCCCTGATTACATGCTCGAAGGCGCCGAATATGGCGGCGGGCTGGCTCCGCAATTCGACAATCCCGGCGAGAACAAGGGCATCGGCTCCGGCTGGGTGGCGCAGCAGTGGAACCCGGCCGTGCGCGCCCGTTATCAGGCGCTGCTGACCGCGCTTGCGCAGAAATTCGACGGCCGCGTCTACGGCATCAACCTGCCTGAAACTTCGATCGACCTCGATCCGAAGAACGAGCCGAAGGATTTCACCTGCGACGCTTATTTCGCCGGCGAGATGGAAAATCTCGGCTTCGCCCGCAAGGCGTTCACGAAGTCCATGGTCGTCCAGTATGTCAATTTCTGGCCCTGCGAATGGGAAAACGACCATAAATACATGAGCCGCCTCTTCGACTTCGCGGCCAAGAACAATATCGGCCTCGGCGGCCCCGATATCGTGCCGAACCGCAAGGCGCAGATGAAGAACTCCTATCCGTTCTTCAACCAGTACAAGGGCAAGCTCGCCTATGTCGGCATGGCGGTTCAGGAGCCGACGCTGACCTACAGGAACCCGCAGACCAAGAAGCCCTTCACCAAGGAAGAATTCACCGCCTTCGCCGACGACTATCTCGGCGCCAGCGTGATCTTCTGGAGCACCAGAAGCCCCTGGCTCAAAAAGTAGCTTTCAACCTCGTCTGCATGCCGGTGATGGCCCGGCGGAAGACATCGTGATCATCGAGGGCGCGCGACAGAACCAGCGCGCCCTGGATGCCGAGAACGGCAGCCTCCGCCTCGGCGCGCGCCGCATCCTGCTTCAACCCCCCGCGCACCAGCGCCCCGGCCAGCGCCTCGACCCACCGCCGGAAATAACCATTGATCGCCTCGCTGAAGCGCTCGCGCGTACCATCCAGCGCAAAGGCGCCGACGAGGCAGATGCGCCCGCCCGAGCGGAAGTAATCGTCAACGCCACGCCACATCGCCGCGATCGCCACGGCGGGCTCGTCGCGGCGCAGCGGCTCATAGATGAAATCCTCGAACCACCGGTCGACCTCTTCGAGCACGGCAGCCGCCATTTCCTCCTTCCCGCCCGGGAAGAAGTGGTAGAGGCTACCCTTGCCAATCCCGGTGCGTTCGGTGATCTGGCTGAGCGTCGTGCCCTCATAGCCGAGCTCGCGAAAGATTTCGGCAAGCAGGGGCACGACATCGCGGCGTTCGTAAACGGTCTTCAGGTCATCAATCCTTCAGAGACCAAGCTCCGACAGCCCCGGATGATCATCCGGACGGCGGCCGAGCGGCCAATGGTATTTACGGTCCGACTCCTTGATCGGCATGTCGTTGATGCAGGCGAAACGCCGCTGCATCAGGCCGCTAGCATCGAACTCCCAGTTCTCGTTGCCATAGGAGCGGAACCAGTTGCCGCTGTCGTCGTGCCATTCATAGGCATAGCGGACCGCGATACGGTTCTCGCGGAACGCCCACAGCTCCTTGATCAGCCGGTAGTCCAGCTCCTTGGCCCATTTGCGCGCCAGGAAGGCAACGATCTCCGGCCGTCCGTTGACGAACTCGGCGCGATTGCGCCAGGCGCTGTCGGGTGTATAGGCGAGCGAAACCTTCTCGGGATTGCGGCTGTTCCAGCCATCTTCGGCGAGGCGGACTTTCTGCAGGGCGGTTTCAAGCGTGAAGGGAGGAATAAGCGCAGTCATTGTCTTTCTCCTGTACTGATAGGGATGCATTGTACCGATCAGTACAAAAGACGCAAGCGGCGAGGTTGCGGCATTCGCGCGCAGTGCGGATGGTGAAGATTTGGAGGGTGCTGTTTGAAATTCGCAGAGAGCGTTACCGCCCCCTCCGTCATCCTCGGCCTTGTGCCGAGGATCTAACGTACCCCTCCGTCAGCCGTTGAAGATGCTCGGGACAAGTCCGAGCATGAGGTGGGTAGGGCTGAGGCTCGCACGTGAAGACCGCGAATGGGATAAAGCGCTGCGCCCCACCGCAACCTCGCCTAACGCACGACCCTAAGCGTCGCTCAGGGTCCGCTTCACCGCATTCCGCCAGCCCTTAAGTTTGGCGGCTCGCGTCTTCTCATCCATATCCGGCTCGAAGCGCTTGTTGCGCTTCCACTTGGCGGAGAAGGTCTTGCGATCCGGCCACACACCGGCGCGGCTGCCGGCCAGCCAGGCAGCCCCCAGCGCCGTGGTCTCCAGGATCACCGGCCGGTCGACGGGCGCGTCCAGCAGATCGGAGAGCCGCTGCATCGTCCAGTCGGAAGCGACCATGCCGCCATCGACGCGCAGCACGGTGTCATCGGTGCCGTTCTTCCAGTCCTTCTGCATCGCATCGAGAAGATCCCGCGTCTGGTAGCAGACGGCCTCGAGTGCGGCGCGGGCAAGCTCCGCCGGGCCGCTGTTGCGGGTCAGGCCGAAGATCGCGCCACGCGCCTTCGGGTCCCAGTGCGGCGCCCCGAGGCCGGTGAAGGCGGGCACCAGATAGACCTCCTGCGAGGGATCGGCACTCTCGGCCAGCTTGCCGGTTTCGCCGGCAGAATCGATGATCCCCAGCCCGTCGCGCAGCCACTGCACCGCCGCTCCGGCAATGAAGATCGAGCCCTCAAGCGCATAGGTCGTCTCGCCGTCCAGCCGGTAGGCGATGGTGGTCAAGAGCCGGTTCCGCGAGCGCACCATGTCTCTACCGGTGTTCAGTAGCGCGAAGCAGCCGGTGCCATAGGTGGATTTCATCATGCCGGGCTCGAAGCAGGCCTGGCCAATGGTCGCCGCCTGCTGGTCGCCGGCAACGCCGAGGATCGGGATCTCGGCGCCGAACAGCGCCGTCTCGGTGATGCCAAAATCGGCGGAGCAGTCCTTCACTTCGGGCAGCATGGCAGCCGGAACGCGCAGGATCTCCAGCAGATCCTTGTCCCACTGGTTGTCGGCGATGTTGTACATCAGCGTCCGCGAGGCATTGGTCGCATCGGTGACGAAGCTCTTGCCGCCGGTGAGCCGCCAGATCAGGAAGGTATCGATCGTCCCGAAGCAGAGCTCGCCCTTGGCGGCCCGGGCGCGCGCGCCCTTCACATTGGCCAGCATCCAGGACAGCTTGGTGCCCGAGAAATACGGATCGAGGATCAGGCCGGTCTTCTTGGTGAAGAGTTTCTCGAGATCCTGGCGCTTGAGATTGTCGCAATAGCTGGCGGTGCGCCGGTCCTGCCAAACGATGGCGTTCTGAATCGGCTTGCCTGTCGCACGCTCCCAGACGACGACGGTTTCGCGCTGGTTGGTGATGCCGAGCGCGGCAATATCGGTGGCCATCACCCTGGCTTCGCGCAGCGCCATGTGGATGGTCGAAACCACCGAATCCCAGATCTCTTCCGGGTCGTGCTCCACCCATCCCGAGCGCGGATAGATCTGCGTAAACTCCTTCTGGCCGACGCCTGCAATCTTCATCTCGCCATCGAAAACGATCGCCCGCGTCGATGTCGTGCCCTGATCGATCGCCAGAACATATCCGCTCATGCCTGCCCCTCCCTCTAAGCTCAGCGGCTTTCAGATAGATCATTTAAGGCGCCGAAACGAAAGAGAAAAGAAAGCCGATCGCAATTTTGCCTCGCCGTAAATCGGCAGCTTTACAAGCCGGCCGACGCATGCTTAAAGGGCACCAACGACAGGGGTGCTCCGTATAGCCGGGGCTGAGATGCGGCCGCATGGTCTCAAACTCTTGAGCTGATCTGGATAATACCAGCGGAGCGAGGCGAGCGATGTTTTCTGGCGCACAAATTTCCCTTTACCCGATGACCGACCGTTTCGTCGACGTCATCCTCTCGGCCCTTCCGGCCCTCGATCCCTATCGCGAAAAGCTCAGGATCGAGACCGACGACATCTCGACGCTGATCGTCGGCACGCCCGATGTGGTCTTTGCCGCGATGCGCGACCTCTATGTCAGCGGTTCGGCCGATGGCATCCATGCGGTGCTGCGCGCTACCATCTCCCGCGGCTGCCCGGGCGAGCCTGACGATCCGATGTGCCATACCGAAGCCCTCTCGGGTCCGGTCCTGCCGCTTGCCGAGCGCAAGGCGTCAGCGCTGGAAGCCGTTGCCTCCTCGCCGGTCACTGGCCGCCAAGCGGCGGCGCAGTTCTCGCTGTATGTCATGGGCACCGGCGATCACATGGAAGAGATCTACGGCTGCATCGACTTCCTGAAGAATTCGGGCGTTTTCGACCGCTCGAAGAATTTCTGCACCCGCGTCAAGGGCGATGCCGGTGCGGTCTTTGCGACCATTCACGAAGCCTTCGTCCGTTTCGGTCCGCCGAATGGCCATGTGACCATCGACCTTACCGTCTCCGCCAACAGCCCGTCCGCCGTCTGATCGCTGCCTCACGTTAGGAGACTGCCGATGCCGCGGTTCATCCGATTGCCGGAACTTGCCATGCGTTCTGCGCCCGCCGTGCTGTCGGTCAGCGCGCTGCTGGCCATCTGGGAAGCCTATGTTGACCTTGCCGGCGTGCCGCCGACGACCCTGCCTGCGCCATCGCGCGTCATCACCCAGGCATTCGTCGAGCACGCCGCCCTGCTGAGCAACAGCTGGCCGACGCTGCAGGCGACGATCTCCGGTTTCGGCCTCTCGCTGGCAATCGCGTTCCTGTTCTCGGTCGCCATCGACTTTGCACCGCGCCTGCGCGCGGCCCTGATGCCCGTCTTCGTCATCAGCCAGACATTGCCGCTGGTCGCCATCGCGCCGCTGATCGTGCTCTGGTTCGGCTTCGGGCTGCTGCCCAAAATCCTGCTCGTCGCCCTCGTCACCTTCTTTCCGATGCTGGTGGCCCTTGCCCGCGGCTATGCAGCAGCCGAACCAGAGATCGAGGAGCTGCTGGCCTCGATGGGCGCCTCCCGCTGGAAGCGCTTCATCGTGGCGCGGCTGCCGGCGTCCCTGCCCTATTTCTTCGCCGGGCTGCGCATCTCGATCACCTACGCAGTCGTCGGCGCGATCTTTGCCGAATATGCGGGGGCCGCCCGCGGGCTCGGCATCTATATCCTCAACGCCAAGAACAATTTCCGCGCGGATCTCGTGCTTGCCGCCGTGCTCGTCAGCTCACTGCTGACACTCATCCTGTTTTCTCTGGCCGTGCTCGTCGAACGGCTCGCCATGCCCTGGCACCGCGTCAGCCGGGACGAACGCCGATGAGTGGTCAACTTCTTCTCGATATCCGCGATCTCAGCTGCCGCCTCGGCACCGTCGATGTGCTCGATGGCATTTCGCTAGAGCTTCACGCGGGCGAATTCGTCTCGATCCTCGGCCCGTCGGGCGCCGGAAAATCCACGCTCTTCCGGATCCTGACCGGAAGCCTCGCCCAAACAGGCGGCAGTATCCGCATGAACGGCAATGCGCTGGACTCAGAAACCCGCCCCTTCGCCTTCATGCCGCAGCGCGATGCGCTGATGCCGTGGCGGCGGCTGCTTGCCAACGCAGCGCTCGGCCTGGAGATGGCGGGGATGTCGAAACGGTACGCCGGCGCCGAAATCAGGCCGCTGCTGGCCGAATTCGGCTTGGAGGGCTTTGAACGCAGCTGGCCGCATGAACTCTCCGGCGGCATGCGCCAGCGTGTCGCCCTGCTGCGCACTATCGTCCAGCAGCGGCCGATCCTGCTCCTCGACGAACCCTTCGGCGCGCTGGATGCGCTCACCCGCTTGAAGATGCAGCGCTTTCTCGAAGCGCTCTGCCTGCGCCGGGGACTGTCGGTGATCCTGATCACCCATGACGTGCGCGAGGCGGTGCTGCTCTCCGACCGGATCTATGTTTTCTCGCCCCGCCCCGCCCGCATCGTCCTGGAAACAGCGGTCGATCTGCCGCGCCCACGCACCGAACCCGGCAGGCAGCGGACGGACGTCATCGCAGTCGAAAACCGCATCCTCGCAACGCTCTTCGAAGGAGAAGATCAGCCATGAGCCGTCCGTCCATCACCCGCCGCACCGCGCTTGCCGGCATTCTGTCACTGGCCGCCGCACCGCTCACCGTTCGCGCCGCCGCCAACCCCAAGGTTTCGGTCGCCCTCGATTGGACGCCGAACACCAATCACGTCGGCCTCTACGTGGCCCGTGACAGGAATTTCTACCGCGACGCCGGCCTTGATGTCGAAATTCTCCCCTACACCGACACCTCGGCCGCAACCCTCGTTGCCAGCCGTGTCGCCGATTTCGGCGTGCTCGGCTCGATCGGCTTGATGACGCAGCGCGCCGCCGGCGCCGATCTCATCGGCACCTTCGCGATCGTTCAGAAGGAAACCGGCCGCGTCGTCTTCAAGGCCGATCGCAGCGACATCCAGACGCCGAAGGATCTGGAGGGCAAGACCTATGGCGGCTTCGGCAGCGCCTGGGAAAACGCCCTGCTTGGCTCGATGATCCGCAAAGCCGGCGGCAAGGGCGAGTTCGAGACCGTGACGCTCGGAACCTCGGCCTACCAGGCGCTCGATAACGGCGCCGTCGATTTCACCCTCGAAGTCTATACCTGGGAAGGCGTTCAGGCCGAGTTGGAGAAAAAGGCCCAGCGTGCCTTCGTCTATGCCGATTACGGCGTGCCCGACGAACACACGGCTATTCTGGGCAGCAGCAACGCCTATCTCGCAGAAAAGCCGGACCTTGCCCGCGCCTTCATGCAGGCGACCCGCAAGGGATATGAATTCGCCGCCGATCATCCGGATGAAGCCGCCGCCATCCTGATCAAGGGATCGGACGGCGCGCTGATGAACGCCGAACTGGTGCACGCCTCGTTGAAGGCCCTCGTTGACGGCGCCTATCTGCGCACCACACCGGGCAAGGCTGGAGATATGAACCCAGCCAAGATGGCGGATATCGGCAACTATCTCTTCGATGCCGGTATCCTGAAGGATGCCAATGGCGCACCGCTTGCCCAGCGCCCAGACTTCTCGGCGGCTTTCACCAACGGACTGCTCGCAGGAAGTTGATAGCGGCAACGCGGCGATTGTCAGCCACCGCTCTTTGCGCATAACCTTGGTCCATTGCGGACCAAGGAGAAGCGTTCATGAAGAGAACCATCGTCGTCACCGGCTCCACCAGCGGCATCGGCCTGGCGATCGCCACCGCCTTTGCCGGCAAGGGCGACAACGTCGTCATCAACGGCTTCGGAAAAGCCGAGGAAATCAAGGCGATCACCGAGCGGCTTGAATCACTTTCGGAAGGACGCGCCCTCTATCACCCCGCCGACATGACCAAGCCCGCCGAGATCGCCGACCTGATCGAGACGGCCGCAAAGACCTTCGGCACAGTCGATGTGCTCGTCAACAATGCCGGTATCCAGCATGTCGAGAAGATCGAGGATTTCCCGATCGACAAGTGGGACCAGATCATCGCCATCAACCTGTCGAGTTCCTTCCACACGATGCGCGCAGCCATTCCGCACATGAAGGCGAAGAAGCATGGCCGCATCATCAACATCGCCTCGGCCCACGGCCTCGTCGCCTCGCCGTTCAAATCCGCCTACGTGGCGGCGAAACATGGTATATTAGGATTAACGAAGACGGCCGCCCTGGAACTTGCTGAGTCGGGCGTCACGGTGAACGCCATCTGCCCCGGCTATGTGCTGACGCCGCTGGTCGAAAAGCAGATCCCGGATACGGCAAGGGCCCGCGGCATGACCGAGGAGCAGGTGAAGACCGAAGTGATCCTCAAGGCCCAGCCGACGCATGAATTCGTCAAGGCCGAGGAAATCGGCGCGCTGGCGCTCTACCTCGCCAGCGACGACGCCCGGCAGGTCACCGGCACCCACATCTCGATTGACGGGGGCTGGACTGCGGCATAACCATTAGAAAAACAACAATAAGGAACATCATGAGCGACAGCATCCGCTTCATCCTCAATGGCGAGGACATCGCACTCTCTGATGTCCGCCCGACCGAGACTCTGCTCGATTTTCTGCGGTTGAAGCGCCGGCTGACCGGCACAAAGGAAGGATGTGCAGAAGGCGATTGCGGCGCCTGCACGGTGCTGGTCGGCCGTCTCGTCGATGGTAAGCTCGCCTATGAATCCGTCAATGCCTGCATCCGCTTCATCGGCTCGCTGAACGGCACCCATGTCGTCACTGTCGAGCATCTGGCGGCCAAGGATGGCACACTGCATCCGGTGCAGCAGGCGATGGTCGATTACCATGGCTCGCAATGCGGCTTCTGCACGCCGGGCTTCATCATGTCGCTCTATGGCCTCTGGCTCTCCAACGACAAGCCGGGCCGCCCGCAGATCGAAAAGGCGCTGCAGGGCAATCTCTGTCGATGCACGGGCTACGAGCCGATCGTCAAGGCGGCCGAAGCCATCGCCAGGGTGCGCCCGAGCACGCTGTTCGACCCGCTCGAAAAGACCCGCTCCGACGTCGTCGCCCGCCTCTGGGCGATGCAGCCGCGCGAGACCATCACCGTCACCTCAGATGACGGCAGGCTGATGATACCCGGTTCGGTCGAGGCGCTGGCCCGTATTCTGGCGGAAGAAAAATCCGCCACCATCGTCTCCGGCTCGACCGATGTCGGGCTCTGGGTGACGAAGCAGATGCGGGCGCTGAACCCTGTCGTCTTCATCAACCACCTCAGCGAATTGCAGACGATCAAGGTCACCGACGGCGGCGTCACCTTCGGGGCAGGCGTCACCTATACCAAGGCCTTCGAAGTGCTGGCGAAGAAGGTCCCGGCGCTTGCCGCCCTGATCAACCGCATCGGTGGCGATCAGGTGCGCAACATGGGCACCATCGGCGGCAACATCGCCAACGGCTCGCCGATCGGCGACAGCCCGCCGCCGCTGATCGCGCTCGGCGCGACGCTGAAACTGCGCTCCGCCGCCGGCACTCGCATGCTCCGGCTCGAGGACTATTTCATCGCCTATGGCAAACAGGACCGCAAACCGGGCGAATTCGTCGAAAGCGTCTTCGTGCCCTACCCCGCCGAGGGCAGCCATTTCGCCGTCTACAAAGTCACCAAGCGCCGCGACGAGGACATTACCGCCACCCTCGGCGCCTTCTACCTGACGCTCGACGACGCCGGTGACGTCAACGACATCCGCATTGCCTTCGGCGGCATGGCGGCGACCCCGAAACGCGCCCGCACCGTCGAATCCGATCTGATGGGCAAGCCCTGGACCGAAGCCACCATCGACGCCGCCCGCGCCACCTTCGACGCCGACTTCCAGCCGCTGACCGACTGGCGCGCCACGGCGGAATACCGCCAGCTGGCGGCGAAGAACTTGCTGATGCGGTTTTATCTGGAAACGATGGGAACGCCGGTGGAACTCAAGCGGTTCGAGGGGGTGGCGTGATGGCGGCCTTGAAAGTCTGCGCAAGCAGCCCCCTCATCCGCCCTTCGGGCACCTTCTCCCCGCTGGGGAGAAGGGAAAACCGGAGCAGCGCCACACGTCCCTTCTCCCCTCGGGGAGAAGGTGGCGGCAGCCGGATGAGGGGGCCACACGCGCCCTCCCTCACGGCGGAGCATCCCCATGGATAAATCCACCTTCGAAAACCCCAAAGCGATGATCTCCGGCCCGATGCACGGCTCGCTGCGCCATGATTCAGCGCATAAGCACGTCACCGGAAGTGCCGATTATATCGACGATATTCCGGAGCCCGCGGGCCTCCTTCACGGCGCGCTCGGCACCTCGGACCGTGCCCATGCCGATATCCTCAGCATGGATCTCTCGGACGTTCGCCGCCACCCGGGCGTCGTCCTTGTCTTTACCGGCAAGGACGTGCCGGGGGTCAACGATGTTTCCTCGAACGGCAGCCATGACGAGCCGCTGCTTGCCGAAACAAAGGTGGAATTCCACGGCCAGCCGATCTTTGCCGTCATCGCCGAAACCCGCGAGGCCGCCCGCCACGCCGCCCGCAAGGCGAAGATCGAATATCGCGACCTGCCGCACTGGAGCGACATCGACGGCGCACTGGAAAACGGCAGCCCTCTCGTCATCACCCCGATGACGCTGAAGCGCGGTGAAGCCAAGAGCGAGATGGACAACGCCCAGCACCGGCTGCGCGGCCAGATGCGCATCGGCGGCCAGGAGCATTTCTATCTCGAGGGACATATCGCCATGGCGATCCCCGGCGAGGACGACGAGGTCACCGTCTGGTCCTCGACGCAGCACCCGAGCGAGATACAGCATATCGTCGGCCATGTGCTCAACATTCCGTCCAATGCCGTGACGGTCAACGTGCGCCGCATGGGTGGCGGCTTCGGCGGCAAGGAAACCCAGGGCAACCAGTTTGCAGCACTCGCCGCCATCGCCGCCAAGAAGCTGAAGCGCGCCGTCAAATTCCGCCCGGATCGCGACGAGGACATGACCGCAACAGGCAAGCGCCACGATTTCCTCGTCGATTACGAGCTCGGCTTCGACGACGAAGGCCGCATCCACGCAGTCGACGCCACCTATGCGGCGCGCTGCGGTTTCTCGTCCGATCTCTCCGGGCCGGTCACCGACCGCGCGCTGTTCCACGCCGATTCCAGCTATTTCTACCCGCATGTGCATCTGCAATCGAAACCGCTGAAGACCCATACCGTCTCCAACACCGCCTTCCGTGGCTTCGGCGGTCCGCAGGGCATGCTCGGCGCCGAGCGCTTCATCGAGGAAATCGCCTATGCCACCGGCAAGGACCCGCTGGAGGTTCGCAAGCTGAATTTCTACGGCCAGCCCGGCTCCGGCCGCACGACGACGCCCTATCATCAGGAGGTCGAGGACAGCATCGTCCGGCGCATCGTCGAGGAACTCGAGGAAAGCGCCGATTACCAGGCCCGCCGCAACGCCATCATCGCCTTCAACCGCGACAGCCGCTATATCCGCAAGGGCATTGCGCTGACGCCGGTGAAATTCGGCATCTCCTTCACCATGACGGCCTTCAACCAGGCGGGCGCCCTCGTCCATATCTATCAGGACGGCTCGATCCACCTGAACCATGGCGGCACCGAGATGGGCCAGGGCCTCTATACCAAGGTGGCGCAGGTCTTGGCCGACAGTTTTCAGGTCGATATCGATCGGGTGAAGATTACCGCGACGACCACGGGCAAGGTGCCGAACACCTCGGCAACGGCAGCCTCCTCGGGTTCCGACCTCAACGGCATGGCCGCCTATGACGCCGCCCGGCAGCTGAAGGAACGCCTCGTCGCTTTTGCTGCCGAGAAATGGAGCGTCGATCCGGCCGACGTGATCTTCCTGCCGAACCGCGTGCGCGTCGGTGAGACCGAAATCCCCTTCCCCGATTTCATCAAGCAGGCCTATTTCGCCCGCGTCCAGCTTTCGGCGGCGGGTTTCTACAAGACCCCGAAGATCCACTGGGACCGGGCCGCCGGCCGCGGCACGCCCTTCTATTATTTCGCCTATGGTGCCGCCTGCACCGAAGTCTCTATCGATACGCTGACCGGCGAATACCTCATCGACCGCACCGATATTCTCCACGATGTCGGCCGCTCGCTGAACCCGGCGATCGATATCGGCCAGGTCGAGGGCGCCTTCGTTCAGGGCATGGGCTGGCTGACGACCGAGGAGCTCTGGTGGGACGACAAGGGGCGGCTGCGTACCCATGCCCCCTCCACCTACAAGATCCCGCTCGCCTCCGACCGCCCGAAGGTGTTCAACGTCAAGCTGGCGGAATGGTCGGAAAACAAGGAAGCGACGATCGGCCGCTCGAAGGCCGTCGGCGAGCCGCCGTTCATGCTGGCGATCTCGGTGCTGGAAGCGCTCTCCATGGCGGTTGCCAGCGTCGCGGATTACAGGGTCTGCCCGCGGCTTGATGCGCCTGCCACGCCTGAGCGTGTGCTGATGGCGGTCGAGCGGATGAAGATGGTGTGAGGGTCGGCGGGGTGGCGTTCGTGGCTTACCCCCCTCTGCCCTGCCGGGCATCTCCCCCTCAAGGGGGGAGATCAGCTGGAGGCACCCGCTCGCGCCACCGCAAACACTCGACATACATTATTTGGGGAGACCGGTGCCCCCAGCCAATCTCCCCCCTTGAGGGGGAGATGTCCGGCAGGACAGAGGGGGGTACCGCACCCTCGAACCCATCGGCCACCCAACGATGACCACCTTCAAGGACTTCCTCCTCACCCACCCCGCCACCATCCTGATCGAGATCACCGGCACCCAGGGCTCCACCCCGCGTGAAACCGGCACATTCATGCTCGTCTCCCCCACCGCCATCTGGGGCACGATCGGGGGCGGTCAGTTCGAATATCTGGCGATCGAAAACGCCCGCAGCCTGCTCCAAAACAGCGGCAAGGAAACCATGGACATCCCGCTCGGCCCCGAGATCGGCCAGTGCTGCGGCGGCCGCACACAACTGCGCTTCCGCAGGGTGACCACCGACGTCCTTGAAGAGCTGGAAACCAGGCGCGTCGACGAAGCCGAACACCGGCCGGCCGTCTATCTCTTTGGCGCCGGCCATGTCGGCCGGGCGCTGGCCGCAGCCCTCGCGCCGCTGCCGCTGGCAGTGACGGTCATCGAAACCCGCAAGGAAGAACTGACAAGCCTGCCCGCCGAAACCAAAACCCTGCTGACGCCGATGCCCGAGGCGCTGATCGCCGAGGTCCCGGCAGGCTCGGCGGTCGTCATCCTGACGCATGACCATGCCCTCGATTTCCTGATCGCCCGCGAGGCGCTGGCGCGAACCGACCTCGCCTACACAGGCATGATTGGCTCGGTCACCAAGCGCGCTACGTTTTCGAGCTGGCTGTCGCGCGAGGGCGGCGAAAGGCGCTGGCTCGAGCGTCTGACATTGCCGATCGGCGGCTCTGCCGTCCGCGACAAGCGCCCGGAAGTGATCGCCGCCATGACCGCCGCCGAGATTCTGACGGCGTTGGCTGTTTATGGCCAGCGCTCGAAATGATCGCGCGATTCCCGGCCATCCAGGAACCCCAGATCGCGCCTGACCCGGTCGGGCATGGTGTCGGGGTCGAGCCGCGAGGAGTATACGAACGTGCGATAGACCCATGCCCGAAGACGCGAGACAAGCGCTTTTACCGGCAGCTCGTGGTGCAGTTCATTGCGTTCGATCGTTGAGTCTTTCATGACAGTCACCTTCATTCACTTGACGGTATGACTTGCAGTCTGCGCCCGAAAATGCTGAAATTCCAATCGAACAAACATGCGAACGCATAAAGAGAACTTATCCATGAAGCTCTCCAAGCAATTCCCGCTGAATGCGCTGCGCGTCTTCGAGGCCGTGGCGCGGCATGGCAGTTTCACCAAGGCGGGCGAAGAGCTCGGCATGACCCAGACGGCGGTGAGCTATCAGGTGAAATTGCTGGAAGAGAATATCGGCGAGCCGCTGTTCCTGCGCCGCCCGCGGCAGATCAGCCTGACCGAAACCGGGGAAAGGCTGGCGCCGCAGGTGACGGAAGCCTTCGAGACGCTGCAGCTCGCCATGGCCGAGGCGCGCGGCGAGACCGAAGTGACGCTACAGATCACCTGCCTGGCAACCTTCGCCTCACAATGGCTGGCCCGGAAGCTCGGCCTCTTCCAGCTCGCCCATCCCAATATAGCCGTGCGCATGAACACGTCGGACACGCTGGTCGATCTCGGCCGCGAGGCCTTCGATATCGGCATCCGCTCCGGCGCCGGCGAGTGGCCGGGCCTGCGCGCCGAGAAACTCATGGATGTCTATTTCACCCCGATGCTGAGCCCGGCGCTCGCCAAGACCATCGGCGGCATCCACGAGCCCGCCGATCTCCTGAAGCTCAGGATTTTCGATACGACAGATCCCTGGTGGCACCAGTGGCTGGAGGCGGCCGGCGTTCCGACATCGAACCTGAAGACAAGGGCGTCGAGCTTCTACGGCGCCCAGGCCTACGAAGCGGCCGCCGCCGTCGCCGGCCAGGGCGTCGCCATACTGACCCCGGCTTTCTACCCGGACGAGCTCGCCAGCGGCAAGCTGATCCGCCCCTTCGACCTGGAATGCACCGATGGCCGCGGCTATTGGCTGGCTTACCCCGAAAACCGCCGCAACGTCCCGAAAATCAAGGCTTTCAGAAACTGGATCCTGACGGAGATGCACGGCACCGAAGCGCCGTCTCAATAGCCCATTTCGGGCGCATAGAAGCAGCGCGGCGTATCCTCGTTGGGAAACAGGCAGAGGTGATAATCGCCATCGCCGGAATGCATCGCCTTGGTCAAAGGCAGCAGGAAAACGTGATAGCGCGTCACCAGCCGGTGGTCGCCCGGCACCAGTGTCACCCGGTAGCCGTTGGGTGTCACCTTGACGCTTTTCGACGGAATCATCTGGCAATCCCCGGTCTCGCTGTCGCCGTTGCAGCAGAAGGGATCATAAGCCCATCCGGACGCCGCATCATGCGCCAGAGCGCCGGGCGCAAAGGCAATCAATACGCATGCCAAAATGCTTCGCATGGGCACATCTCCAGATGAATGCCCCACCGGATATGCGCTCTCGCAGCAATGCGGCGGCCCTCAGATGAAGGTGTACCGAAGCCGTCACATTTCAAGACGGCCGTGCGGTCCCATCAGTGCATCGAGCCCGTCCAGGCTGACAACATCAGCCGATCCGCGAAAGATCAGCAGCGGCTTGCCGAATATTTCCACCCCGTCCTTGTGGACGATCAGCCCTTCTCCATCCCGGCAGGCGACGATCCGGTTGGTAATCGTCTCGCTGTAGCGCAACAGCGCCGGAAGGTAGCGTTCGTCCTCGTTCAGATGCGGGAAATACTCGCAGGGCACCAGATTGAGCGCCTCGCCATCCGTGATGTCCTCTGGCTGCTGCCCCAGGAAAAAGGCATCGACGGCGATGGTCGGCGTCATCAGGATGGCCCCGGCGCTGGTGCCGATCAGGATACCATCGTCGAGCGTCCAGACCCGCAGCCGTTCGAACACATCAGCGTTCCGCAGCCGCTGCAGGAAATGCCCGGTATGGCCGCCGGAGAGGTGGATGGCGTTGCAGGAAAACAGCCGCTCGAGATCGTCAGACACGATGTTGTCGAGATCGATGAACGGATCAAGCTTGAGGCCATGCGCGGCGTAGTAGGCGGCCTTCTCGTTGAAGAACTGGCGGTCGGGATCGGGGCCGGAGGAGACATAGCCGATATGGTTGCCGCGCTGGCGCACGATCTCTGCCAGCCGCCTGTCCATCGGCGCATTCTCGGCAATCACCTGGTCGCTGTAGAGCGCAAGGATCATCGGCCCTCTCCTTCAGAACTGCCCCGCAACTATCGGCGATCCGGCACGCGATGGGAAGCCAACTTCCCCCTTCCCTCGCGCATCAACATTCTGCAATGTGACGAGTCGGAGGAAGATAGGGGAACAGCATGTATGAATACGCCATAGCGTGGGAATGGTTCGCCTTTGCAGCGCGCTGGTTCCACGTCATCACCGCGATTGCCTGGATCGGCTCGTCCTTCTATTTCATCGCCCTCGACCTCGGCCTCGTGAAGCGGCCGCATCTGCCGGTCGGCGCCTATGGCGAGGAGTGGCAGGTCCATGGCGGCGGCTTCTATCACATCCAGAAATATCTGGTGGCCCCGGCGCAGATGCCGGAGCATCTGACCTGGTTCAAATACGAGAGCTATTTCACCTGGCTCTCGGGCTTCCTGATGCTCTGTATCGTCTATTACGGCGGTGCCGATCTCTTCCTCATCGACCGCCATGTGCTGGATATCAGTCCGATGACGGCGATCCTAATTTCGCTGGCCTCACTTGCCGGCGGCTGGCTGGTCTATGATCTGCTCTGCAAATCGCCGCTCGGCCGCAATACCTGGGGCCTGATGATCGTGCTCTATGCCGTGCTGGTCTTCATGGCCTGGGGCTATACCCAGCTCTTCACCGGCCGCGCCGCCTTCCTGCATCTCGGTGCCTTCACCGCGACGATCATGTCGGCCAATGTCTTCATGATCATCATCCCCAACCAGAAGATCGTCGTCGCCGACCTGATCGCCGGGCGCACGCCCGATCCGAAATACGGACAGATTGCCAAGCAGCGCTCGCTGCACAACAACTATCTGACGCTGCCCGTCATCTTCTTCATGCTGTCGAACCATTATCCGCTGGCCTTCGGCACCGCCTTCAACTGGGTGATCGCCGCCCTCGTCTTCCTGATGGGCGTCACCATCCGCCACTGGTTCAACACCACGCATGCCAGAAAGGGCCGCCCGACCTGGACCTGGATCGCCACCGTCATCCTGTTTATCCTGATCATGTGGCTCTCGACCGTGCCGAAGGTGCTGACCGGCGAGAAGGATGCCGATGCCGCCGCCGTGGCACCTGCGTTCCAGCAGTTCGCCGGCGATCCGCATTTCCCTGCCGTCAAGCAACTGGTCGGCACGCGCTGTTCCATGTGCCATGCGGCCGAGCCCGTTTACGAAGGCATCGTTCGGGCGCCGAAGAACGTCATGCTCGAAAACGACGCGGAAATTGCCGCCCACGCCCGGGAAATCTATATACAGGCAGGCCGCAGCCATGCGATGCCGCCCGGCAATGTCACAGAGATCACCGCCGACGAGCGCAAGCTGCTCGTCGCCTGGTTCGAAAGCGCAGTCGAAGGCAAACAGGAATGACAGTGAAACTTCTGCGCGGGCGCCTGCTCTCGTTCAAGCGCGCCCCGCAAAGCCTGAGCGATCAGGAAAGCTACAGTTATGAGACCGATGGCGGCCTTCTGATCGAAGGCGGCAAGATCATCGCTGCGGGCAGCTATGCCGATGTGAAGGCAAAAGCGCCGGACAATGCCGAGGAAGTCGATCACCGCCCGCATCTCATCATGCCCGGCTTCATCGACACGCATCTGCATTTCCCGCAGATGCAGGTCATCGCCTCCTATGCCGCGAACCTGTTGGAATGGCTGAATACCTATACCTTCCCGGAAGAGTGCCGCTTCGTCGAAAGCGCCCATGCACAGAAGATCGCCACGCATTTCTACGACGAGCTGATCCGCCACGGCACGACCACAGCCGTCGCCTATTGCTCCGTGCACAAGACCTCCGCCGACGCCTTCTTCGCCGAAGCCATGAAGCGCGGCATGTGCATGGTCGGCGGCAAGGTGATGATGGACCGCAACGCCCCGCAGGGCCTGCTCGATACGCCCGAAATGGGCTATGACGAAACCCGCGCCGTCATCGCCGAATGGCACGGCAAGGGCCGCAACCATGTTGCCATCACCCCGCGCTTCGCCATCACCTCGACGCCGCAGCAAATGGAAGCAGCCGGAGCGCTCGCGCGCGAATTCCCCAATCTGCATATCCAGACGCATCTTTCCGAGAACCACGACGAGATCCGCTACACCTGCGAGCTCTATCCCGAAGCGATCGACTACACGGATATCTACGCCCACTACGGGCTGCTCGGCCAAAAGACGCTGTTCGGCCACTGCATCCATCTCTCGGATCGCGAAGCCGATGCGATGAGCGAGGCCGGATCGATCGCTGTCCACTGCCCGACATCGAACCTGTTCCTCGGATCCGGCCTCTTCCCGCTGAAGGCGCTGTCGCGCCGCGAAAAGCCCGTCCGCATCGGTGTCGCCACCGATATCGGCGGCGGCTCCAGCTATTCGATGCTGCGGACGATGGACGAGGCCTACAAGATCCAGCAGCTGCTCGGCGAGCGCTTGAACCCGCTGGACAGCTATTACCATATGACATTGGGTAATGCCGAAGCCCTGTCGCTCGCAGACAGCATCGGCACGCTGGAGACCGGCACCGATGCCGATATCGTCGTCCTCAATGCCGCCGCGACACCGGCCATGGCGCTGAAGATGGACGTGGTCAAAACGCTGGTGGAAGAACTCTTCCTGCTGCAGACGATGGGCGACGACCGCTCGATCATCGAGACATATGTCGCTGGCAACGCAATGAAGGCAGCGCTTTGAGATAGGGACTCAAAATCGGGGGAAGCATGAGCGAGACGCAACGCAGGTTGACGACCATCTTCTCCGCCGATGTGCAGGACTATACGCGTCTGATGGGCCTTGACGAAGAAGGCACGCTGGCAACGCTGAAGCGCTACCGCGAGGCGATGTCAGGCCTGATCGCATCGCATGGCGGCCGCGTCGTCAACACCTGGGGCGACGGCCTGATCGCCGAATTCCCGAGCGTCGTCGAGGCCGTCCGGGCTGCCGTCGATGTGCAGACCGAGCTGGCAGGCTTCAACAGCGCCAAAGCGGCGAGCGAACAGATGCTGTTTCGCATCGGCATCAATCTCGGCGACATCATCGTCGAGGGTGCCGATATCTATGGCGACGGCGTCAATATCGCCGCACGCCTGCAGGCCTCGGCTCCGGCCGGCGGCATTGTCATCTCCAACACCGTCTATGACCAGGTTCGCAACAAGGTGCCCGTTGGTTTCGATTTCCTCGGACCGCTCAGCGTCAAGAACGTCTCGGAAGCCATCCCGAGCTACGCCATCCGCATCGGCGAGAGTCATCAAGCGCAAGCTG
Source organism: Hyphomicrobiales bacterium (assembly GCA_900465675.1). Taxonomy (GTDB): domain Bacteria; phylum Pseudomonadota; class Alphaproteobacteria; order Rhizobiales; family Rhizobiaceae; genus Rhizobium. Next base: position 32,048 of record UBJR01000006.1, read on the forward strand.
TCGCGCAAGCCGCACCCTCCGGAGCACCGGCCGCCGCCGCCCGCCCGGATCAGCGGCCAACGGCTTCGCCATCACGCGCCCGCAAGCTCCTCGGCATCTTCGCCATCGCCGCGGCCTTTTTCGCCCTCATCAACGCGCTCACCTGGGAAGGCAATCTCTGGGCCGTCTGGCCGATCCTCGTGCTCGCCTTCGCTGCCGCCATGACGATCGCCCGCCTGCAGAACCGCGTCGACCAGCAACTTGCTGGCCTCGCCATCATCGGCCTCGGCCTCATCGCCATCAACCTGCTCAGCTGGCACGGCACATTCTGGGCCATCTGGCCACTCATGGCCTTCGCCGCCGTCGGCGCCATCCGCTGGGTGATGCGCGGCTGAAAGGGGCGGCCAAGGCCGCCCCGCCAAAGCTTCACACGGTCGGCACCGTTCCGCCATCGATGGTGAACTCGGCGCCATGAATCGACGCCGCCCGATCGGACGCCAGGAAGGCAACGAGCTCGGCAACTTCCTCGGGATAGGCTGGGCGGCCGGCCGGAATACCGCCGAGCGCATCCATGATGCTCTGTTTCGCCGCCTCTGTATCGATGCCGTTCGCTTTCGAAATGCGCGAGACCAGCGCATCGGATGCTTCCGTGAGGATCCAGCCTGGCGCCACCGATGTCACCCGCACGCCCTTGGGACCCAGCTCCTTGGAGAGCGCCTTGCTGTAATTGCTGAGCGCCGCTTTCGCCGCAGCATAGGCAATCGTCGCCTCGTGCAGCGGAAGCCGCCGCTGGATGGATGATATGTGGATCACCACACCCGTTCGCCGCTCAATCATATGTGGCACGAGCAGCCGGTCGAGACGAACGGCAGGCATCAGGTTGAGAGCCAGCTCGTTTTGCCAATGCTCTTCCGTCAAGGCAGCAAAACCGCCGCCGGGTGCTGCCGATCCGCCGAGCGTATGAACGACAATGTCGATCCCGCCGAATTTTTCGAGCGCAGCACGCGCCAGTATCTCGACGCCTTCCGGTGTCGAGAGATCGGCGGGCACGAAGAGCGTCGCAGGCGTACCCGCCTTCGGCGCCGAACGGGCACTGGTGATGGTCTCGGCGCCAGCCGCCGCAAACCGGCGAAGGATCGCCGCACCCGCGCCTTTCGTACCGCCTGTCACAAGCACACGCTTGCCGGAAAACTCCTCGGGAATGATCGGAAATCTTTGAGCTATGGTCATATCAGTCCTCTTGTGTTGGAGGACGGGGCGCCGCCGTCCAAAACAATCGCGTTGCTTGAAGGCGAAGATGGCTTTAGGCTTTCGAGATGACAAGTACGCACGAAAAAGTAGGGTACTTACCTGAAAGTAAGTCCAACGATGACCTGACCCCATCGACCGCCGCAGAAGGCGTTGAGAATGTGCTGCGCATGCTCGAAGGGCGCTGGAAGCTCGTCATCCTCTTCCACCTTTTCGGCGGCAATGTGCTGCGCTTTTCCGATCTGGAACGCGCAATCCCGGCCATCTCGCAAAAGATGTTGATCCAGCAGCTGCGCCAGATGGAAGCCGATGGCATCGTCAGGCGTATCGTCCACCATCAGGTGCCGCCGAAGGTGGAATATTGCCTCACCGACTGGGGCCAATCGCTCTGCCCGGCGCTCGACGCGCTGTTGACATGGGCCGCCGCCAAGCCTGCAGGATAGTCCGGAAACCCTGCTCTAAGCATATGTTTCTGCTGGCAGCGGGACTTGAATATGCTACCTCTCGGAAGCTTCCGGAGGATGCCGATATCATGTCAAAGCCGCTGACGATTGCCGATCTGAAGACCCTGGCCCGTCGCCGTGTGCCGAAGATGTTCTTCGACTATGCCGACTCCGGCGCCTGGACGGAGAGCACCTACCGCGCCAACGAGAGCGACTTCGCCAACATCAAGCTTCGCCAGCGCGTGCTGGTCGACATGACCAATAGGTCGCTCGAAACCGAGATGATTGGCCAGAAGGTCTCGATGCCCGTGGCGCTGGCGCCGACGGGCATGACCGGCATGCAGCATGCCGACGGCGAGATGCTGGCGGCGCGCGCAGCGGAAGAATTCGGCGTGCCCTTCACGCTGTCGACGATGAGCATCTGCTCGATCGAGGATGTGGCCTCGGTGACGACAAAGCCCTTCTGGTTCCAGCTCTATGTGATGCGCGACAAGGATTTCGTACTCGACCTGATCAACCGCGCCAAGGCGGCGAAATGCTCGGCTCTGGTGCTGACGGCCGACCTGCAGATCCTCGGCCAACGCCACAAGGATCTGCGCAACGGCCTCTCCGCCCCACCGAAATTCACCCCGAAACACATCTGGCAGATGGCAACGCGGCCGCTCTGGTGCCTGGACATGCTGCAGACCAAGCGCCGCACCTTCGGCAACATCATCGGTCACGCCAAGAACGTCACCGACCTCTCCTCGATCTCGATCTGGACGCATGAGCAGTTCGACCCCAGGCTTTCCTGGGCCGATGTCGCCTGGATCAAGGAGAAATGGGGCGGCCCACTGATCATCAAGGGCATCAACGACGTGGAGGACGCGAAGCTCGCCGCCGAAACCGGTGCCGACGCCATCATCGTCTCCAACCACGGCGGCCGCCAGCTCGACGGCGCCCCCTCCTCGATCAGCATGCTGCCTTCGATCGTCGATGCCGTCGGCGACAGGATAGAGATCCACCTCGACGGCGGCATCCGCTCCGGCCAGGACGTGCTGAAAGCCATCGCCCTCGGCGCCAAGGGCACCTATATCGGCCGCCCCTTCCTCTATGGCCTCGGCGCCATGGGCAAGGACGGCGTGACGCTGGCGCTCGAGATCCTCCGCAAGGAGCTTGATATGACCATGGCGCTATGCGGAAAGCGTAACATCCAAGATGTGGATGCATCGGTGATTGCCGCCTGATCTACAACCGCCCCGTCGCCAGCGCGGCCGCCCATTCGAGGCGGCCGTTTGCTTTTGCGAGCTCCGACATCGCCATATGGTTATAGTGGACGGTGCGGAAATTGGCAGTCCAGCCAAGCGCGGTCTTCTCCAGAATGGCGTAGCTTGCCAGCGGATGGCCGGTCTCGACCTTGTGGAAATAGGGCGCGTCATCGTCATAGCCCGGGCAGCCGACGCTGCCGGGATTGACGAGCAGGCGGCCGCCGGAGAGTGCGATCGCTCGCGGCAGATGGGTGTGGCCGCAGAGGATCAGCGGCTGGTCGATGCCCTCGGCAAGTGCCTCGATCTCCGCCTGCGGCTTCAAGAGGACATAGCCCTCAGGCGAGACCGTTTCCGTCCAGTAGAGATTATCGTCATCAGGGGTTGCATGGCAGAGATAGACCTCGTCGCGATAGACGAGTTCCGAAGGCAGCGTCCGCAGCCAGTCGAGATGGCGTGGGCTGAGATCGTGATAGGCGGCCTCATCGGAGGTGAACATCTGCTCCGGCGCGAACTCGATGAGATAGCGGTCGTGATTGCCGCGCACGGTCGGCAGATTGAGCGGCAAGAGCCGGTCGCCGGTCTTTCCGGCTTCAAGCGGACCGCTGAAGCAATCGCCAAGATTGACGATGTCGCTGATGCCAAGTGCCGCAATATCGGCGAGCACCGCCTCCAGCGCCAGGGCATTTCCGTGGATATCCGCGATCGCCGCAAACCGCATGACTCAGCTGCCGCGATAGGTGGAATAGCCGTAAGGCGAGATCAGCAGCGGCACATGGTAATGCGCCGTCGTATCGGCGATCCCGAAGCGGATCGGCACGAGATCGAGAAAGGCCGGATGCGGCAGCGCCGTGCCTGCGGCACGAAGATAGTCGCCGGCGTGGAAAAGGAGCTCGTAGGTTCCTGCAGTGAAGCTGTCGCCAACAAGGATAGGCCCGCCATCGACGCGTCCGTCAGCGTTGGTCTCGACCGTCTTGAGAAGCTTGCGCAGATCGCCTTCGACCGAATAGAGATCGATGCGCAAACCCTCGGCCGGCTTGCCGAGGGCGGTATCGAGGACGTGGGTGGTCAGTCCGGTCATAGGGCTGGCTCTCTGATGATGAAGGGTTGGTCGAAGAAGAATTCTTCCAGATTGTTGTCGGGTCCATCGCGATCGACGACGATGAAGCTGCTCGGCTTGCCGAGCGACATCAGCGGGTGATGCCAGACATTACGTCTGTAGTTCACGCCCTGATCACCGCGCGCAGAAAACACCTGCGGCCGCCCCGGCCGGCCATTCTCATCTTCCGAGACGACGACGAGAAACGGCAAGTTCGAGACCGGTGAAAAACTCTGACTGCCGAAAGGATGGCGCTCCATCATCCCGACCTCATAGGGAAAGGCGCGCGGCTGGCCACGGAAAAGATTGATGATGACGCGTGCGCCCTCACCCGCGGCTTCGGCCGTAGCCAATGCATGAAAACGTTCGGTCGTGCCGCCGTTGATATAACGCATCGTCGACGGATCGGCCTCGATCACATCGCCGAAGGGCGCGAAGGCGGCTTTGGTGAGGGGCTGGATGTCGAGGTAGTCTGGCATGGGACTTATTCGCCTTGTGCCCGCCAATGGCGGATGTTTTCAAGTTGGGTAACAAGCTCGGGCAACGCAGTTCTTGCTGTCTGCCAGATCACCGGCAGTTCCGCCCTGTAGTAATCATGGACGATCAGGTTGCGCATGCCCTTGATCCGTGTCCACGGAATCTCCGGATGGCTTTGCGGAAATCCGGGTTCGATCGCCGATATCCGTGCTGCTGCCTCGCCGACCAAGACTAGCGACATGGTGACGGCAAGCTGAGTACGGATATCGGCGAGGAACTCAGCCTCGCTCATCCCTTCGGTCAGATCGAATGCCGTCTGCGCTGCCGCCTGCATTCGGTCCATATGGTCGACAAGCCGCTCATTGTTCATATGGCGGATGCTTCTGCGAGAACGCGAGCCTTGATCTTGTCGGGCAGCCCGCCTGGTGTGACGAGGTCCACCTTGACGCCAAGGATATCCTGCAATTCCTCCAGCAACCCGCCGAGATCGAACAGCGTCGTCCCCGGCAGCGCATCGACAAGAATATCAAGATCGCTATCGGCCCGGTCCTCGCCGCGCGCCACCGAACCGAAGACGCGCGGGTTCGCTGCGTTGAACCGCTTCGTCGCGTCGCGGATCGCCTGCCTGTTCTTCTCCAGCACTTCCGATGGCTTCATTGCACCGTCTCCTGCGGCTGAGACTATAGGCGAGCGCGAATGGCGAGGAAAGAATTCCGCGTCATTCAGCGCTCCGGAAGCATGGAGGTCAGCCGCAGGAGTGCGATCTTCTCGACCTGTCCGGCCGCCGTAGCAAACTCGTCCTCGCGGCTGTTATCGATCCGCTTCTCGAAGGCTGAGAGGATATCGTCCTTGTTCAGGCCCTTGACGGCGATGATGAAGGGGAAACCGAATTTTTCGGTGTAGCGGTTGTTGAGCTCGGTGAAACGCTTGTGTTCCGCCGCGCTAAGCCGGTCGAGCCCGGCGCCTGCCTGCTCCTGCTTGCTGTCCTCGGTCAATTCACCCGCGATCGCCAGACGTCCGGCGAGATCGGGATGGGCGCGCAGCACGCCGAGGCGCTCCTCTTCGCTCGCCGCCCGGAAGATCGCCACCATCGGCGTGTGAACACGGTCGGCCGTCAGCTCGCCGTGGATGAAGCCGTCGTCATAGGCGCGCTCGGCGATGAACGGCGAATGCTCGAAGACGCCGCCGAAGCGGGTGACGAATTCCTCCCGCGCGATCATCAGATTGTTTCCGGCTTGTGGTGCTGGTGCCAGTGCCTGGCGATCTCGATGCGCTGCGGTACCCAGACCTTCTCGTGACCAAGCACATATTCCATGAAGCGCTTCAGCGCCGCGGCGCGGCCCGGACGGCCGACGAGGCGGCAATGCAGCCCGACCGACAGCATCTTCGGGCTACCCTCCTTGCCTTCCGCATAGAGCGTGTCGAAGGCATCCTTCAGATAGGTGAAGAACTGGTCGCCGGAATTAAAACCCTGCGGCGTCGCAAAGCGCATGTCGTTGGTCTCGAGCGTGTAGGGAATGATCAGAAACGGCTTGCCATCCACGCCATTCACCCAGAACGGCAGATCATCGGCATAAGAGTCCGACGAATAAAGGAAACCGCCCTCCTCCTGGACGAGCCGCAGCGTGTTGTCCGAGGGCTTGCCCTGGTACATGCCGTAGGGCCGCTCGCCGGTCAGTTCGGTATGCAGGCGCACCGCTTCGAGAATGTGCTTGCGCTCCAGATCCTCCTGAAAATCCTTGTATTCCAGCCAGCGATAGCCGTGGCTGGCGATCTCCCAGCCGGCTTCCTTCATCGCATCGACGGCTTCCGGATTGCGGGCCATCGCCAGTGTCACACCATAGACGGTTGCCTGCACCTTGAGTTCGGTGAACATCCGCCACAGCCGCCAGAAACCGGCGCGCGAGCCATACTCATAGATCGATTCCATGTTGAGATTGCGCTGTCCCGGCCAGGCAGCACCGCCGACGATTTCCGATAACAGGTTCTCCGAGGCCGGATCGCCATCGAGAATACAGCTCTCGCCGCCTTCCTCGTAATTGATGACGAATTGAACGGCGACATGCGCGCCGCCCGGCCATTTCGGATCGGGCGTGTTGCGGCCGTAGCCGATCAGATTGCGCGGATAGGTATCGGATGCCATGAAATCACCTTCTCGAGGACAGACGAAACGGTAGCACCCGGGGAGCGAAAGTCGAGCCGGAAATGCGAAAGAGACTCTCAAGGAAATCGCGAAAGTCTCTCACGAAATCACTCAGCTAAGCCCGATCACCCTGAGGACCGCGACGCAGACGACGCCCGATGCGACCGCCGCCAGCATCGGCAAGCGAAGCGCTGCGAGCGCGGTGACGGCGCAGGCGATGGTCTCGGCAATCCCGGTTGCAAAGGCGGTCGGTGCGACGACAGCCATCAGCACCGCCGGTGGAATGGATTCGATCGCCTTGCGCCTGCTGCCGTCGAGCGACACATGGCGAATGAGGAAGAGACCGCTGACGCGCGTCACGATGGTTGCCGCCGCCATCGCCAGGATGGCAAGCAGCGTTGAGAAATCGAGCGTCATGGCGTCACCTCCACGCGGCGCTTGCCGCTGACCATCGCGGCGGCAAGCCCGGCCAATGCGCCGGCAGCGATGTACCAGACACCGGGGATGAAATGCTGCGTCAGGACGGCCGCCGCACCGCTGGCGAGCAGCACCGCGCCGGTCTCCGGTCCCTTCCAGAAACCCATGACCAACACGATGAAGACCGCTGGAAAGGCGAAATCGAGTCCCAGAGTGGCGGGATTACCGAGGAAGGCGCCGAGTGTTGCCCCCGCGAGACTGGACAGCAGCCAGGTCAGATAAAATGGCGTGGCAAGCCCAGCAAACCAGGCCGGCGTCAGCCGCGCGATACCGGCCCGGAATTCGGCCATCGCCCAGATCTCGTCGGCGAGGAACAGCACCGAGAAATAACGAGCGCGCGGCGCAAAGGCCTGCATTTTGGTGCCGATCGAAGCGCCCATCAGCACGTGGCGGATGTTGACGAGCAGCGCCGCGAAGCCCAGCCCCGCCCATGAAGCCGGATGCGTCCAGATATCCATCGCCACGAATTGCGATCCGCCGGCAAAAACCAGCGCGCTCATCAGGCCGGTCTCAAGCGGCGACAGCCCCTTGGTGGCAGCGACTGCGCCGAAGACCAGGCCGATCGGGATGACGGCGGCGATCAGCGGTGCGATCGCCCGCATACCGCCGGAAAATTCCGCCCATGTTCCATTCTCACTCACATCAAGACCTCCGTTTGCTGCGACGGTCATAGGACCGCGCGCGGACAGCGTCTTGAACGAAAGTGATTACCGGGCGCGGTACTGGCCGGGTGTCAGTCCGGTGCGGGCCTTGAAATGCCGGGTGAAATGCGCCTGGTCCGCAAAGCCGCATTCGAGCGCAATCTCCGCCGGCTGTTCGCCTGCCTGCAGCTTGCGCCGGGCAATCCTGACGCGGACATCTGTGAGGAAGGCATGCGGCGTGATGTGGAACTCCCTGCGGAAGGCGCGGATCAGATGCGCACGGCTGAGACCAGCGATAGCGGCGAGCTCTTCGAGACCGATATCGCTTTCATATTGCTCTACCAGATAGTCGCGCGCCCGGCGCACCGCCGACCGTTCGGCGCTATCGACAGGAATGATGATCGAGCTGCCATGCTGGCGGAACATCGCGTCCAGCACCAGGAACATACCCTGCCCGGTCTCCAGCGCCCCGGCTCCCGTCTCCAGTGTCCGATGCGCCTCCAGAAAGGCATTGGCGAGCTTTGGATCATGAAGGATCTGCTTGCCGAAGGCCGGCGTACCGTGGAAGGCTCGGCCGGTCACGTCCTCAAGAATTTCCCGGAACAGTGCCATGTCAGGATAGATCATCCGGTAGCGGTAACCGCCATCCGTCGGCGCTCCGTCATGCGTCTCGCCGGGATTGATCAGGTAGAGATCGCCGGGACCGGAGGCCTCGCGCGCACCGCGGATCGTGGCGATCTGGCTGCCGCTCTCGATGGCGCCGATGCTGAAAGTATCATGCGCATGCGGCGCAAACTCGTGGGTCAGGAAGGTCGCGCTCAGGCACTCCATGCCGTCGAAGCGCCGGTCGCGCCAGAAGCGGGTCGTCTCCGCCCCGGCGAGCGGCATGGCAACAGTCGCCTGTTCCTGGGAAATATTCTGCATCGCGCGGATATAGCAGTTTTCCGCAGCCGCTTCTTGAACAAAAGTGATCAGGCGATCTTGCGGGCGCTGACCTTGCCCATCGGGTGCAGCGAATGCACCCGGAACGGCCCGCCCATGCCTTCTTCCATCATCAGCGCGATATTGGAGATGGCGATCGGCTCCGCCAGCACCGGCTCGAAGATGCCGCGCAGCGCCTGTTCGATGCGCGGCATGTCGACAACATTGACCGGGCCGGTCACCGGCATGTGGAACCGGTACTCGTCCATCACATAGGGGTTGCCCCAGCGGTGTAGCTTCGTGAACTGCGCCGCCGACAAGCCGTCGGGATCACTCCGCTCGATATCGGCTTCCGAAAGCGGCGCCCGGAAGCCATCGAAATGCTGAACGATCGACGATGCGAGATAGCGGACATTCTCGCATGGCAACGTCGGAACCAGGCTGTAATAGTTTCCGAGCCGCGCCACTTCGATGCGCGGCACGCTGAACGGCTGGAACGTGCCAGAAAAGCGCATCAATTCCCGCAATAGTTGCGCTTCGGATACCTCCGCGGAGAGGTGGAACGGCGCTTTCAGCACGCCATGAAAGCCATAACGGCGCGGCACGGCCGTGTGGAAGGCAATTTCGTGAATGCCGAGACCGCGAACGGCCGGCGGCTCCAGCATCTCGCCCGAAAAAACGTTACGGCCAAGCCAATTGGCCGCCACATGGCTGAGCGGATCGCTCGGCGAAGGCGTGAAGCAAATGGCATAGCGCATGCGATTTCCTCCATCTGAGAATGCGGCGCGCGGCCGAATCCGGCACCGTCGATGCGCAAGCAGATAGGTGATTTGCATGACAGAATAACGAAATATACTCTGGACGAATTCACGTTTAGCGTGAAGCGGCCGTGATATGGCTCGAAAGCGCGAAGCTTTCAGGCAGGTCGAAGGAGAGCTTTTCGCCTGCAATTGGTGCAACGACAGCTTCGGCAAGCCGATGCGCCAGGCCGAAGCTGACCTTGAAACCGCCCGTCAGCGCATGCAGATGCGGATGAAGCGGGTGTGGCCCCACCATCGGATCGCGGTCGATCGCCTTCGGCCGCAAGCCGGCCCAGCGCTCGATGACGGGCGCATCGCGGAGGACCGGCGCCATGTCGCGCGCAGCGGCAATCAGCGGATCGAGTAGCGCATCTGTGGACAACGGTTCCGCAAAGCTGTTCTCGCTGGTGCTGCCGACCGCGACATGCCCGCCCTCATGCGCAACGACATAGAGCCCGTCCCGAAAGATCGTCGGCATTGCGGGGTCGATATCGGCCTTCAACAGCGCCGCCTGCCCCTTCACCGGCTGGCCGAGTGGCTGCGGTAGATCGGGCGTGAAGCGCTGAAGGATCGGGAACGAGCCATGCCCGGCGGCAATGATGCAATCGCCGAAGGCGATGCTCCAGCCACCGACAACGGCAATCCGCGCTCCTGTGTCGAGGCTGTCGAGCGCCGCCTCCTCCAGAAGCCGAACATGCTTCGCCCGCATCAGGAACGCCCGGAGCACGGCGATCAGCGCGCGCGGCGCCACCCGGCCGGCCAGCGTATCGTGCACGAAGCCGCTGTCGCCTGCTGCCGCGTCGATCCAGCCCTGAACAGGTGGCGCATCGCTGACATTCCAATGAAACGCTCGTTCCTGCTGATGCCAGTTGGTCTCGGCATCGGCGGAGTGGCGGAGCGCAATGGTCTTCAGATGCGGCTTCGGCAGCGGGATAAGACGGCCGGAGCGCCGGTAGCCGGCCAAAAGCCCGGTTGCCGCCTCAAGCGCCGCAATCTCGCTCTCAAGGCTGACCAGGGCATCGAACTGGAACTGCTTCTTGGCATTCCACTTGTCCGGCACATGCGGCATCAGCGCGCCGAGCAGACCGCCGCTGGCACCCTGCCCGATCGTTCCTGCATCGATCAGCAACGTATCGATCCCGAGCCGCTCCGCATGAACGGCCGCCCAGAGCCCCATGATGCCGCCGCCCACGATCAGGAGATCGGCGGATTGACCGGAGAGAAGAGCCGGACTATCGGCTTGTGGCATGACAGATATCGATCCCGATCAGATTGGCAGCAAAAGCCAGCCGCTCGAATGGCGAGACGGCGATATGCCCTATTCGCAGGCCTTTGGCGACCACTTTTATTGTCAGACCGACGGCCGCCTCGAATGCGGCCACGTGTTCCTCGCGGGCAACGGCCTGCCGGAGCGCTGGGCTAAAAAGCAGAGTTTCCAGATCGGCGAACTCGGCTTCGGCACAGGCCTGAACTTCGCCGAGACCTGGCGCCAGTGGAAGCTGCATCGCGCGGACGGCCAGCACCTGCACTTCATGTCCTTCGAGCTTTATCCGATGCAGCGCGACGAGATTTTCCGCGCCCTGTCGCACTGGCCCGAGATCGATGCCGAGCGCGATGGACTGACGTCCGCCTGGCCGGGGCAACCGCGCGGCATCGTCAGCCTCGACCTTGATCCGCAAACGCGCCTCAGCGTCGTCTGCGGTGCCGCGTTAGACGGCGTGAAGGCTGCCGAGCCAAACTTCGATGCCTGGTATCTCGATGGCTTCGCCCCGTCGCGCAATGGCGACATGTGGTCGGAAGAACTGATGCAGCTGGTCTGCGGGAAGACGGTTCCGGGCGGCAGCTTCGCGACCTATGCCGCAGCCGGTTTCGTCCGCCGCAATCTCGTCGCCGCAGGCTTTGCGGTCGAGCGCCGCAAGGGCTTTGCGGGAAAGCGCGAAATGCTCTGCGGCACGAAACCCCTATAGGCCGGAGCGGCCCGGCACCGGCTCGGTTTTGCCGAGCCATAGCTGGATCTTCTCTTCTAGCAGTTCCGGGCTGATCGGCTTCGACATGTAGTCATCCATCCCGGCATCGAGGCAAAGCTCGCGGTCGCTTTCCAGCGCATGCGCGGTCACGCCGATGATCGGCACGCGATGCCCCTGCCCGCGCTCGCGGGTCCGGATCGCCCGCGTCGCATCGTGGCCGTTCAGGACGGGCATCGACACGTCCATCATGATAATGCGCGGCGAATGCGTCTCCCAGGCATTGACCGCTTCCTGGCCGTTGTTGACCACGAGGAAGCTGAGATTGGTGCCCTGCAGGATCTGCGTGAAGACGATCTGGTTGACCTCGTTATCCTCGGCCACCAGCACATCGACGAACTCGGCCTTGCGCCGAGGCTCCTCGCGCACGGGTTCCTCGAACTCCGGCTCCTTGAGTTGCGCTTCCGCCTGCAGCCGTGCGAGCTCGGTTTCCGAGGCCTGCTTGACGCGCTTGGCCCGGACGACCTCGACGATCGTGCCGCGCAGCAGGTTGGCGCGCGCCGGCTTCATCAGATGCGCCTGGCCGTTCAGCGCCGCGAACTCCTTCTCGGAGCCCGAAATATCCATCGATGTCAGGAAGATGATCGGCAGATTCTCGAAGCGCGGATCGGCGCGCAGGCGGCGCGCCACTTCGGCGCCGTTCATGCGCGGCATATGATAATCGAGCACCAGCGCATCGACCTCGACGCCGACCTGATGCGCAGCCTCCAGAATGGCAATACCCGTCGCGCCACTTTCGGCCGCCACGCCGTCGAAGCCCCAGAGCGTCAGCTGTTCGCTGAGAATCGCGCGGTTCACCTCGTTGTCGTCGATAACTAGAATGCGGGCGCCGCGCACATTGACCGGCAGCGGCTTCGGATCGAGTTTCGCAGCAGCGACCGCGAATGGCAGATTGACGGTGAAGACCGAACCCTTACCCGCGTCGCTCTCGGCATGGATATAGCCGCCGAAGAGATCGACGAGCCCGGCGGTGATCGCCAGCCCGAGACCGGTTCCCTCATGGCGCCGTGTCGAGGAGGAATCGACCTGCGAGAATTTGTCGAACACCGATTGCAGCTTTTCGGCCGGAATGCCGATGCCGGTATCCTCGATCCGGAGCTCGACCATCACCTCACCATCCGATCCCTGCCGGAACCCGATATCGACGAAGACATGGCCCTTCTCGGTGAATTTCACGGCGTTGCCGACCAGATTGGTGACGACCTGCCGGAACCGCCCGGCATCGCCGATGACCGCGGCAGGCAGGTTGGGATCGGCGCGTACCAGAAGTTCCAGATCCTTCTCAGCAGCCTGCGACGACAACAGCGTCGCCACGTCCTCGACCGCTTCGACGAGATCGAACGACGCCTTGCGCAGCTTCATCTGCCCGGCATCGATCTTCGAGAAGTCGAGAATGTCGTTGATGATCGTCAACAGCGCATTGCCGGATTTGACGATGATATCGATGAAGGTCTTCTGTCGCGCATCGAGATCGGTCTTCGCCATCAGCTCGGCCATGCCGAGAACACCGTTCATCGGCGTGCGAATCTCGTGGCTCATATTGGCGAGGAATTCCGATTTGGCGCGGTCGGCGGCTTCGGCGCGCGACAAGAGCCGCTGCAGCTCGCCTTCGCGCTGCTTCATCTCGGTGACGTCGGTGAACAACGCGATCCAGTGGCCGCGTTCGCTGATCGTCGCCTCCATGTTCACCCAGCGCTCGCCCAGGATATGGAAGACGGTGATGATCGGCTCACGCGCGGCGATGGAACTGCGCCAGTAATGCAGCGTATCGGCAGCCGAACCGTTGAAATCGCCGCGCTCGGCGCAGAAATTGAAGAGATCGATCCAGCCACGCCCTGCGGCGAGATATTCGGCAGGGATCTGCAGCACCGGCACCAGCGCCTCATTAGATAGCTGGATGATGCCATCCTGGACGATCGCCAGCCCCTGCGGCATCGCCCGCGTTGCATCGCGCATCAATTCGCCGAGCGTCTCGATCGCCGCCCGTACGTCATGCACTTCCTGCTCGCGCTGGCGGATCGTGCTGATATCGGAATAGGTCAGCAGGATGCGGTCGTCGGAAATCCGCCGGCTGTCGAAGATGATCGACTTGCCGCCCGACCAGTTGAGCTCTACCGGCTCCGGATCGCCCTCGGCGGTGAAATGGTGGCGCCGCGATTCCAGCACTTCCTCCGGCGTCTGGCTGTAGACATAGCGCCCAAGTTCGTGATTGCGGCGGATCACATCGAGAAATGGCCGGCCGTCGAAACGGTCCTCGATCGGCAGATCGCTGATCGTATAGAACTCGTCGTTGACGTAGAGAATATCGAGCTTGTTATCGAGGATCAGCACGCCAACTGGCAGCGAGCGCAGGATGCTTTCGATATCCCGGTGCAGCACTTCGGCATGCTGCTGCGAATTGATGATCTCGGCTTCGCGCTCCTTGAGCGGCGAAATGTCGGAGAAGGAGCCGACGACGTAAAACTTGCCGTCAGGGGTCTGCACACGATTGACGCGCGACAGGATCGGGTAGGACTTGCCGTAGGTACTCGGCACGCGGCCTTCGATCTCCGTTAGCGAACCATTCTTCAGCGCCAGCATATTCTCTTCGTAGATGCCGCGTCCGCTCTCTTCACCGAACATCTCGAATTCGGTGAGGCCGAGCACCTTCGAGCGCTCGTGTCCGGTAAAGGTCTCGTAATACTGGTTGGCATAGACGAGCCGGTGGGCCTCGTCGCGCACGAAGGCGGCGACCGGCAGATCCTCCATGATCGTGCGCAGAAGATCGAGTTCGGCAACGCTTTCGTGCCAGCCCTTTTCGCTGGGCGGCCGCGCACCGCCGCGATAGGCGGAATTGACGACAAGCGGGCGGCCATCGGCGGCAAAGACGCCGATCGGGTGATCGAGCGTTTCGAGGGCGGTACGCACCCGCTCGAAATCGGCCAGCAGCGCCTGATCCGGCCCGGTGGAAACAGCGCGGCGGGGCTGCGGCCGCTTCTCGAAGATGCCGAGCACATAGGCCCGGTCTTCCGACGGCATGAAGCTTTCGATCTGGACGCGCTCGTGGCCTTGCCCCGGCCGGTCGAAGCAGATGGCATTTTCCTCGGTACCGAAGACCAGCGCCCGGCGCTCCTTGTCCTCGCGCTCCTCTTCCTCGGGGCGATCATGCACCTCGCGGCTGCGGCGGCCGATGAAATCGGAGATCTCCATGCCGAAGAAGCGCGCATAGGCTTCGTTGACGGCAACGTAGCGAAGCTCGCTATTCTTGACATAAGCAGGGGTATCCAGATCCGCGATCCGGCTGCATGCCAGTTCCAGAAGGTTACCTGCCGATATCAAAAAGCGTCCACTCCCGCTGTGAATGAAATATTCACGACTGCAACCATAATGCCAAGCCGCTTAACAAGCTTTTAACCATAAAATCTTAGCGCGCGAGCACCGGGCGCCAAAAGCGATGTTAAAGTTGAATCAGAAGACCAGCCGGGCGTCTCATCTATTTGCCATTGCTTGTTCTTTTCCGGCTGCTTCGTTGCCCCGGCGCCCTTGGAATCATGGAGAAAATTTAATCCCGCAGGCGCTTGCGCCACCATCAACGCGCCGCGATCGGGGCGGATTCTGGGACCGGCTTCAAGACAAGCCTTGTCCATGAAAGGAATTCGACATGTCCGTTCTTCATAAGACCATGGCGGCGGGCCTGATTGCGCTGACCTTTGCCGGCGCCACCCTCGCCACCACAGGAACCGCAAACGCCCGCGGCGGCAACGCCTTCTGGGGTGGTGTTGCCGGAGGCGTCGTTGGCGGCGTGGTCGGCGGCGCGATCGCCTCGCGCCCCTATTATCCGCCGGCCTACGCCTATTACCCGCCGCCTGCCTACCCGGCCTACTACGCTCCCCGCTACTGCCATCCGGCATGGCGCTATGACCGCTGGGGCCAGCCCTACCGGATCGAAGTCTGCAGACGCTGAGTGAATTGCGGCGCCGCTTCCTCCCGGCGGCGCCGTCTTCTCTCTAAAACCAGAGGTCGCGCACGCAGCGCCCTTTCGACGGCAGATCGGTGAAGGTCACCAGCCCGTCGAAATGATCGATCGCCAGATCCTCCACCGCCTCCGGGGGCGCGAGCCTGACATTGACCGCCATCCGCCGCCGCCCGTCCGGCTCCAATACCAGGCCGCGCCAGGCGAGAACGCAGGCACAAGAAGGGCAGAACAAGATCTCCAGTGGCGACTTGTCTATTCCCGAGCGCGTATAGGACGCGACAGGTCCGCTGACAGCAACCCGCTCATTTTCATAATCATAAGCCCAGAGCGTCCCGTAGCGGCGGCAGAGCGTACAGTTGCAGGCTGTGATCGATCCCGGATCGCCCTCCAGCGTCCAGTGCGCCTTGCCGCAATGACATGATCCGATCATCATCGATGCCGCTCCTCTTCGTCCACCGCATTGTGCCTCAGCGAGGCTCCAACGGCAAACGCAGCGCCGAAAATCAGGCGTCCGCAGCAGCCCGCAGATAGGCCGCCGACAGCAGGCGTGCCTCCGCACCGAGCCCGTCAAGCGCATCGTCGGCCACCGCCAGCTTTCCGAAGCTGCCCCTTGATAGCCCCGCCAGCGAGGAAAGCAGCGTGAAGGCCGTCTTCTCCGCCTGACGAAAGGATGCATCCGCCGCATTGGTCAGGAGCCTGACGACCGCAGCCTCCAGCCTTTTCAGCACATCGGCCGACATCCTGAACTGGTCGATCGCGCCGGCCACCCGGTAGAGCGCGGTGGTGGCGTCGGGACGCGCGAGTTTCACCGAGATATAGGCATCCGCAATATCTTCCGCGATCGCCGCAATCGGCTTTCCGTCACCCGGTATGGCCTCGATCGCCTCGGCGATCTGTTCGAAATGGCGCAGCAGAATTGCGAAGAGCAGCGCCTGCTTGTTGGGGAAATATTGATAGAGGGTGCCGACGGAGACACCGGCACGCTCGGCCACCCGCGTTGTCGTAAACAGCGCCAGCCCGCCCGTCAGCAAAACCTGAATCGCTGCCTCGTGAATGGCCTGGACCGTCGCGCCCGATCGTGCCTGCACCGGCGCTTTCCTCGGCTTCAGCCGTGATGGGATGGCGTTTTCCAAATGCGAATACCGAACTGAAGGATCCTTCAGGTATATTTGCGGCTGACGTGAGGGTCAAGCAAACGGCGCCTCACCCGGCAGCATCGGAAACAGGGAAAGAGCATCGCGATGATCGAGAACCAGATGACCACAGGCGAACACGGCATCAGCCGCAGGCTGTTCCTCGCCACGGCCGCAGGCGCGGCCATGGCATCCTTGCCATCAAATGCCTCGGCCCAGCAGGCCGCCTTGCCCCGCGTCCTGACGTTCAACGATCACGAGCCGCTTGGCGGAATGCGCACCCGGTTTCTCAAGGACGTGCTGTTCCCAGCAATCGAACGGGAATCGAACGGGCGGCTGAAGATCGAGGATCACTGGAACGGTGAGATCGCCGCCGCCTATGACGCGCTCGGTGCGGTCAGCACATCCAAGGCCGACATGGCGACCGTCGTGCCGGAATATACTGCCAAGGAATTGCCGCTGCACCAGATTTTCAAGAGTTTCCCAACCGGCCCGGCCGGAAGCGCGCAGGTCGATTTCTTCCGCCGCGTCTACGCCGAAGTTCCGGCCTTCCCCGCGGAGCTGGAGAAAAACAACATCGTTCCGCTTTTCTGTGGCACCGGATATCCCGTGGCCTTTTTCAGCACCAAGCCGATGGCGGATCTGGATGGCCTGAAGGGCGGCAAATGGCGTTCGGCGAGCTTCTGGCATCTGGACTTCCTGCGCAATGCCGGAGCAACCCCTGTCACCATGCATTGGGGACCTGAAATCTATGATGCTTTGAAAGCCGGAACGCTTGATGGCCTGATGGTGAATGTCGACAGCGGCTATATGCTGAAGGTCCACGAAGCCGCGCCCAACGTACTGGTGTCGAAGGATCTGTGGCTCGGCCACCTCTATATGCTGACGATCAACAAGGACGTCTGGAACACCCTCGCTCAGGAAGACAAGGATGCCATCGCCCGCGCCGCAGAGACGTCGTACAGGGCTCTCGGCCCGGTGATGGATCGCAGCTTCGATGCACAACTGGCGGAACTGAAAACCGCTGGGGCGTCCGTGCGAATTCTCGAGCCCGCCGAGCCCGTGCGCTTTGGCTCGGCCGCCAAATATCGCGACGTGCAGTCGGCCTGGGCGGAAGAGCAGAAGCGCAGCGGCACTGGCATTGCCGGTGCCGTACTGGCCGAGGTTACAGCGATCATGAACGATATCATGGGGTGAGTGGCAGCGGTCCCACCCTGCTTCTCCGTGACATGATCGAGGTGCCGGTCGCCGCTCCGGCGATCGGCACGCAATCGCCATATAGCCATCGCCTCTTGACTTTCAGCGCGAACTAGACCAAATGCAGCCCAGCTTTCACCTTCCGGCCGCCGCGTGAGCGTGCCCCTGCCAGCAAATAGGAGCAGGAAGAAGGACAAAAGCGCATTTCGTATTGACCGCATCCCAAGACGCGGCAGAAGCGCTGGAAAGCTTTTTCCAACAAGACAAGTTCCCACTTCACGCGGGGTTCTTGACGCCAGAACAACACCGGGCCGCATTCCGCGCTCCGGCGATTTGGTTTTGGCGCGCCCTGAAAAGGTTATGACTTGACCAATTTTGAATCGCTTGGTGTCTCCAAGCCGATCGTCGCCACTCTTTTCCAGCTCGGCATCGAAACGCCGACCCCCATCCAGGAAAAGGCGATCCCCCTGCTCATCCAGGGTCGTGACCTCATCGGTCTCGCCCAGACCGGCACCGGCAAGACGGCCGCCTTCGGCCTGCCGCTCATCGAAAAGCTGATCCCCGAAGAGCGCCGCCCCGACAACCGCACCACCCGTACGCTGATCCTGGCGCCGACCCGCGAACTGGTGAACCAGATCGCCGTCAACCTGAAGAACTTCCTGCGCAAGTCGCATCTGCGCATCAACGTCGTCGTCGGCGGCGTGTCGATCAACAAGCAGCAGCTGCAGCTTGAAAAGGGCACCGACATCCTAGTCGCCACCCCGGGCCGCCTGCTCGACCTCGTCAACCGCCGCGCCATCGGCCTGACCGCCGTGCGCTACCTCGTGCTCGACGAAGCCGACCAGATGCTTGACCTGGGCTTCGTGCATGACCTGCGCAAGATCTCCAAGATGGTGCCGAAGAAGCGCCAGACCATGCTGTTTTCGGCCACCATGCCGAAGGCGATTGCCGATCTCGCCGCCGACTTCCTGACCGATCCGGTTACCGTCGAAGTCACGCCTCCGGGCAAGGCTGCTGACAAGGTCGAGCAGTACGTTCACTTCGTCAACGGCAAGAACGACAAGACCGACCTCTTGAAGAAGTCGCTGACGCAGAACCCGGATGGCCGCGCCATCGTCTTCCTGCGCACCAAGCATGGTGCCGAGAAGCTGATGAAGCATCTCGATTCCGTCGGCTACTCGGTCGCCTCGATCCATGGCAACAAGAGTCAGGGCCAGCGCGAGCGCGCCCTGAAGTCCTTCAAGGACGGCGATATCAAGACGCTGATCGCCACCGACGTTGCCGCCCGCGGCATCGACATTCCGGCCGTCAGCCACGTCTACAACTACGACCTGCCTGAAGTCGCCGAAGCCTATGTCCACCGCATCGGCCGTACCGCCCGTGCCGGCCGTGACGGTATCGCGATCGCCTTCTGCGCCCCAGATGAAGCCCGCCTGCTCCGCGACATCGAGAAGCTGATGAACATCAGCATCACCGTTGCCAGCGGCGAAGCGCCGGCCGACATGCGCGCCGCCCCGCGCCGTGCAAATGGCAACGGCAATGGCAACAACCGCAATCGCGGTGGCGAGCGTCAGGCCCGTGGCGGCGAAGGCCGCAGCGAGCAGCCCCGTGGCGAAAACCGCGGCAACCGTCCGCAGCGTCCGCGCCGCGAAGGTGAAGGCGGTGAGGTTCGTGCAGGTGGCGAGGAGCGCCGCGAGCGCCGTCCCCGTCCCGAGCGCCAGACCCAGCGCAACGAGGACTTCCGCGGCCAGCGCCGTGGCGAAGTCGCTCCGGACCTCGGCCCGGACAACGATCTCGCAACGACGTCGGATTTCCGTCCTGCCGTCAAGAAGCCGCAGCGTCCGCACCATGGCGGTGGCGAAAACCGCCATCATCCGGGCGGCGCCCGCAATGCCCACGGCCGTCCAGCCCGCAAGCATGGCGAAGGCCAGCAGGCCCAGGGCGAGCGCAAGGATGGCTCCGGCGGCATCCGCCGCAAGGGCCCGCGCAACGGCGGTGGCCAGCGCCGCGAACAGGCCTGAGCGTCTGTCCGAATACTGAATTCACGAAGAGGCCGGTATATTCCGGCCTCTTTTTGTTTTAAAACATAGGAGACGGCTTACATCCGGATAAGCGGCCTTGAAGCGCCGTGAACCGGTCACATGTGAAAAACGACATTGCAATCTGCATGCGAGACGCCGGGATCGTCATCCAAGCAGTATTGTTGGGCGCAGGCTCCGGACAGGAGCGGGCGCCGTTAACTGTGTTTATTTTCAAGTCCATTGGATTAAGTGAGATAGCCAGTGTCATTGCCTTCGAGATCGAGCGCGCGCCGCTTCCAGTTCATCCTGATCAAACCGTCGCACTATGACGACGACGGTTACGTGATCCGCTGGTGGCGGGCGATGATCCCTTCCAATTCGCTGGCCGCGCTTTACGGCATCGCCGCCGACTGCGGCGAGCGCGAGGTGCTCGGCCCAGGTGTCGGCATCGATATCAAGGTGATCGACGAGACCAACACCCGGGTCAATATTCCGGAACTCCTGTCACTGCTTGCCCGCAACGGCAATTTTGGCATGGTCGGCCTCATCGGCGTGCAGTCCAACCAATATCCCCGCGCCCTCGATATCGCCCGCCCCTTCCGCGCCGCCGGCATTCCTGTGTCGATGGGGGGCTTCCATGTCTCCGGCTGTCTGTCGATGCTCGACGGCAAGGCCGTGGAGCTCGATGCCTGCCGTGAAATGGGCATCTCGATGTTTGCCGGTGAAGCCGAAGGGCGCCTCGACAAGGTGCTGCAGGACGCAGCCTATGGCCAGCTGGAACCCGTCTACAATTTCATGAACGATCTGCCCGGCATCGGCGGCACGCCCGTGCCCTTCCTGCGCAAGGAAAACATCCAGCACACGCTCGGCCTCTCCAGCAGTTTCGATGCCGGACGCGGCTGCCCCTACCAGTGCTCGTTCTGTACGATCATCAATGTCCAGGGCCGCAAGTCGCGCTTCCGCTCGGCCGACGACATCGAAAAGCTGGTCCGGATGAACTGGGCGCAGGGCATCCACAAGTTCTTCATCACCGACGACAACTTCGCCCGCAACCGCGATTGGGAAGCGATCTTCGACCGGCTGATCGAACTGAGGGAGAAGGATGGCATTCCGCTCGGCCTGATGATCCAGGTCGATACGCTCTGCCACAAGATCCCGAACTTCATCGAAAAATCGAAGCGCGCTGGCGTTACGCGCGTCTTCATCGGCCTCGAAAACGTCAACCCCGACAATCTGACAGCCGCCAAGAAGAACCAGAACAAGATCACCGAATACCGCAAGATGCTACTCGCCTGGAAGGCGCAGGGCATCATGACGCTGGCCGGCTACATCCTGGGCTTCCCGGCCGACACGCCCGAAAGCATCCGCCGCGACATCCAGATCATCCAGCACGAACTTCCGCTTGATGTCATCGAGTTCTTCGTGCTGACGCCCCTGCCGGGTTCAGAGGACCATCAGACGCTATGGCGCAAGGGCGTCGAGATGGACGGCGATCTCAACACCTACGACGTCGAGCATGTCTGCACCGCTCATGACAAGATGAGCCGCGCAGAATGGGAGACGGTCTACCGTGAGGCGTGGTCGCTCTATTACTCGCCCGAGCATGTGAAGACGCTGCTGCGCCGCGCGGTAGCAACAGGCGTTCCGCTCGCTAGCCTCGTCAAGGTCCTCGTCTCCTTCGCAACGACGGTCCCACTCGAAAACGTTCATCCGCTGCAGAGCGGGTTGCTGCGCCTGAAGCACCCCTCGGAACTGCGACCCGGCCTGAAGCCGGTCCATCCGATGCTCTTCTGGCCTCGCTTTGCCAGGGAAACTTTCAGCAAGCACATGAAGCTTGCCGGTGTGATAGCAAAGATGAGCTACGCCGCCTTCAAGATTGCCAGGGACCCGGCCTCGAAGACCTACATGGATCAGGCGCTGACGCCGGTCGAGGACAACGAGGAAGAGCGCCTCGAGCTTTTCACCAAGACCTCAGGCGGCACCGCCGCCGTCACCCACGTCCGCAAGATCGCAAAGCTCACCCACGCGGCTCCGGCCGCCGAGTGATCAGGCCTCGATCGTCTGCACGCTCTTTCGATTGGTGAGATAGACACCAGTGACAACAACGACAGTCCCGAGGATGAGCGGCAGTGTCAGCGGCTCGCCGAAGGCGATAAAGGCCTCGATCGCCACCGTCGGCGGCATCAGGTAAATCAGCGAAGCGGCGCGCGACACCTGACCGCGGCGGATCAGGTAGAGCAACAGGCCGATGCCGCCCATCGACAGACCGAAGACCGACCAGGCCAGCGCCGCGAAGGCTTCGGCGGTGCCGTCGAAATGCAGGCTTTCGAAGGCGAGCGCCAGCGGCACGGTGATGATGAGCGCGCCGAGATATTGCAATGTCGCGATGGTATTCAGGTCGCCGCTGTGGAGATGCTTCTTCTGATAGATCGTTCCGTAGGTGACCGAGGCCATGCCGATCAGGTTGATCGTCAGCGGCACCGCCGCATGCATCAGATCGGCGGTCGCCGGTTCGAGAAGCTTGGGCGACACGGCAATGATAATGCCGAGGAAACCAAGCGCCAGACCGAACTTCTGCGCCGGCTGCAGACGCTCACCGATCAGGAAGGGTGCGGCCATCGCCGTCAGTAGCGGCTGCATGGCGGCAATCACGCCAGAGATGCCGGCCGGTACGCCATTCGCGATCGCCCACCATATGGCGGCAAGATAAAAGCCGTGCAGGAAAAATCCGGAATAGATCGCCCGCCAGATGGTCGCCCGGTCGGGCCACTTCGCCTTCAGCACCAGACAGAGCGCCAGGAAGGCGAGCGCCGACAGCGTGTAGCGCATGACGAGAAACGTGAACGGCTCCGAATGCATCGCCGCATATTTCGCCACGACCCAGCCGGTCGACCAGAGAAGCACGAAGATGGCGGGAGCGAAGCGGTCGAGGGTCATGATGCGGCTCGGGGCAAGAGCAAGAATATCCCCGGCTGATAGCCTCCCCGCTCCGCTGCGTCAAAGGCGAAACGTTGATGCTAAATTCAAATCCGGCTGATGCCCAGAAACCGAAATGGCCGGGCGATTGCCCGGCCATCTCATGGTCAGCTTCCGGTCGGGAGAAGGCCGTCAGCCGATCTTGATGAGCTTGCCTTCCTTGACGGACTGGACCGCAGCATCGGCAAGCGCCAGCGCAGCGAGACCATCGGCACCCGACGGCGCGATCTTGCTGCCCTTTTCGATCGCGGCGATGAAACTGGCGATCTCGTTGGCATAGGCTTCGGTGTAGCGGGTCATGAAGAAGTCGTGCAGCGGCGGGCGGGTATAGCCGTCGCCATTGGCGACTTCGATCGAAACGGGGCGCTGGTTCTCGGCGGCAACCATGCCCTTCGAACCATGCACTTCGATGCGCTGGTCGTAGCCATAGGTGGCGCGGCGCGAGTTGGAGATCATCGCCTGCTTGCCGGATTTCGTCTGCAACAGAACCGAGACGCTGTCGTAATCGCCAGCTTCGCCGATCGCCTTGTCGACGAGAACGGCAGCCGTTGCGAAAACCGAGACCGGCTCTTCGCCGAGCAGGAAACGCGCCATGTCGAAGTCATGGATCGTCATGTCGCGGAAGATGCCGCCCGAACGCTTGATGTAGTCGACCGGCGGCGCGCCGGGATCACGCGAGGTGATCGTCACCATCTCGACATCGCCGATGCGGCCATCGTCGATCGTCTTGCGAACGGCCATGAAATGCGGGTCGAAGCGGCGGTTGAAGCCAACCATCAGCTTGCCCTTGTTCTCTTCCACGACCTTCATGCAGGCCCGGACGCGGCCGACATCGAGATCGATCGGCTTTTCGCAGAAGATCGCCTTCCCGGCGCGCGCGAAGCGCTCGATCAGATCGGCATGCGTATCCGTCGGCGTACAGATGACGACGGCATCGATATCCTTGGCGGCTTCGATCGCCTCGATCGTGCGCACTTCGCAGCCATAGGCCGAAGCGATGGCGTCTGCTGCCTGCGGAAATGCATCGGCGACGGCGACGAGCTTGGCATTCGCATCGCCGCTTACGGCCTTGGCATGCACCTTGCCAATACGGCCGGCACCGAGAAGACCAAATCTGACAGTCATGAGAACCTCCCTGAGAATTCGGAACAAATGGACCGAATTGCAATATTTCTGGAATTTTCATTCCATTTTTGACGCGAGCCGTCAAGCCCGCCACCCTTTCACATTTGTGAAATCCATCCTAAAGACAAGTGATGGAAATATGACCGGGGAACTTATGCAGCTGATTGATCCAACCCATCCCGCCTATCGCAACGTCTGGGTACGTGCGCTCATCGTTGCAGTCTGCCTTGGCTGGGCGGGTGTGGAATTTTTCGGCGGCGATCCCTTCTGGGGCGTGCTGTCGGGCGCAGCGGGCATCTATGCCTTCTATATGCTGTTCTGGACCTTCAAGCCGCAGCCTGCGGAAGAGAAGACAGAAAGCGCGGAGCCCGTCGCCGAAGACAAGGATCCGGAGTGATCAGCGGCTAAGGCGGCGCACCGCTTCATCGATCAGAAGATTCGCCAGTGTCATGCGCCGCGTCGCGTTGTCGCGGAACTGCGGCAGCACGCGATCGGGATGATTGGCCTTGGCAAAGGCGCGGCGCTTTTCACCGAGCGACTGCACCGTATCCGTCGATGAGATCGCCAGCTCCGCCGCAATGTCGGCCGGGGCGATGCGAGACAGATGTTCGGGCATGACGGGTTCCGGCTCAGGCTCCGGTGCGGGTTCAGGCTCAGGCTCGGCCACAGGCGCTTCCGGCGCGGGTGGTGGCGCCTCGAATTCGAGATTGTCGAAATAGGCCTGGCCGGGCTTCTGCGCCCCCGCAGCCGACACGCCTTCCATCACATCGAAGGCAAGGCCGGTCGCGAAACCGCGAACGCGATAGGCCGCGGGCTGATCGCCAGCCTCGTCGTCTTCCTCGCCTTCTTCCGCCTTCAGGCGCTCCAGAACCGACTGGAACACCGATTGTCCGAACAGCATGTCGCCTTCCCGTTTCGAAGGGGCGCAGTCTCGCGCCCCAACATGGCGCCGGGCTTGTGGCTATGGAGACAGCGCCATCGCTTCCGCGAGGATCAGGTCGTAAAGCAGCCGCGCGCTCGGCGGCAGCGCCCGCTCTCGCGCCGTGATCAGGCTGTAAGGCTTGACGTTGATCTCGAATTCGGTCGGCAGGATGCGAACATCGGCAGCCTGCGAATTCTGGCTCGCCAGGAACTGCGCGACGTCGATCGCCACCGGCGCGATCGCATCCGTCTTGCAGACGATGGCGCAGGTCAGAAGCAGCGACGAGGTGTTGACGATATTTCCGGGTACCGGAACACCCGCCCCCAGGAAGATGTCCTCCACTGTCCGGCGCAGCAGCGTGCCCGGCGGCTGGAACACCCAGTCATAGTCGCTAAGGTCGGACAGGCTGCTCGGGCCGCCCTGCAACAGCGGATGCCCGCTGCGCACGATCAGGCAGGCCTTCTCGATGCCGATCTCGCGCACCTCGAAAAGCCGCGGATTGAGATCGTCGGGGATGCGGCTGATGATGAAGTCGTGCCGCGCCGCCAGGAGCTCGCGCGCCAGTACGTTGCTGGTCTCCACCTGGATGTTGACCTCGATCCCCGGGAAGCTCTTTCGCACCTTGTCGATGGCGGGAACGACGAGGCTCATGGCCGGCGCCGTGACCGCGCCGATGAACACCGAACCGCCCTTCCCGCTCTTCAGTTCGGCGATCTCCCGGCCCGCCTCGCGCAGCTCCAGCAGGATCTTGCGTGCACGTCTGGCGAGTGCTTCTCCGAAGGTCGTCAGTACCACGCCGCGTGCCACCCTCTCGTAGAGCGCGGTCTTCAGGATTGATTCCATTTCGGACAGCATCCGCGATGCGGCGGGCTGCGAGATGGCGAGCGTCTCCGCCGCGGCCGAAATCTGGCCGCTATCTTCGATTGCGACGATCATACGCAGGTGATTCAGCTTTAAACCCGCACGCAGAAAGGCATCGTCGGCAAAATTATCGCTGTGGATATCGACGTGATCCAGCGAAAGCGGCTCGGAAATGACCGGCATGGTTGCGGCCTCCCCTCCGCCTTCCATTAAAAGTAATACTTTTTAACAATATACCAAATTTGTTATGCACTTTACCACTTATTCTATTTGACAGTTATAGGATTCCGTACGAGTTTGCCGCCGTGTGCTGGTTGGCACTCAACACGTGTGAGATCGTGGAGGAGACCTACTTCGTTTCTCACCATCTGAAGTAACTATCCGATCTACGGAACCTGCCACAGTTTCGTGGTGGGCGATTTTTCGTCCGCCGATCTATTAACAAGGGAGAGAGAAATGAAATCCATTATCTCATTGATGGCTGCGGCTGCCTTCGGCGTCGCTTCGTTCGTTGTGCCTGCAATGGCAGCTGACAAGGGCCTCGTTGGCATCGCAATGCCGACCAAGGCTTCGGCTCGCTGGATCGACGACGGCAACAACATCGTCAAGCAGCTCACGGACGCCGGTTACCAGACCGACCTCCAGTACGCTGACGACGACATTCCGAACCAGCTTTCGCAGATCGAAAACATGGTCACCAAGGGTGCCAAGGTTCTCGTTGTTGCTTCTATCGACGGCACGACCCTTTCGGACGTTCTCCAGAAGGCTCATGACGCCGGCATCAAGGTCATCGCTTATGACCGCCTGATCCGCGACTCCGGCAACGTTGACTACTATGCAACGTTCGACAACTTCCAGGTTGGCGTTCTCCAGGCTGGCACGATCGTCGACAAGCTCGGCCTCAAGGACGGCAAGGGCCCGTTCAACATCGAACTCTTCGGCGGTTCGCCGGACGACAACAACGCCTTCTTCTTCTATGACGGCGCAATGTCGGTTCTTCAGCCTTACATCGACAGCGGCAAGCTCGTCGTAAAGTCCGGCCAGACCGGCATGGACAAGGTTGGCACGCTGCGTTGGGATCCGGCAACGGCCCAGGCTCGCATGGACAACCTGCTCTCGGCTAACTACACCGACGCAAAGGTTGACGCTGTTCTGTCGCCTTACGACGGCCTGTCGATCGGCATCATCTCGTCGCTGAAGGGCGTCGGCTACGGTACGGCTGCACAGCCGCTGCCGGTCGTCACCGGCCAGGACTCGGAAATCCCGTCGATCAAGTCGATCATCGCTGGCGAACAGTATTCCTCGATCTTCAAGGATACCCGCGATCTCGCCAAGGTCACCGTTGCCATGGTTGATGCCGTCATGTCCGGCAAGGAGCCGGAAGTGAACGACACCAAGACCTACGACAACGGCGTCAAGGTCGTTCCGTCCTACCTGCTGAAGCCGGTTGCTGTCACCAAGGAGAACTACAAGGCAGTTCTCGTTGATGGCGGTTATTACAAAGAAGACCAGCTGAAGTAATATTATGAATGGCCGGAACCTGCACAATTGCGGGTTCCGGTCTTCGATTCTATGATCGCCAGATCATTTTCGGTCGCGGCGTTGGGTTTTAAAGTAATGGACAATTTAATCCTCGAAATGCGGAACATCACCAAGACGTTCCCGGGTGTGAAAGCGCTCGAGAATGTGAACCTCAAGGTTCGCCAAGGTGAAATCCACGCATTGGTGGGCGAAAACGGGGCCGGCAAATCGACCCTGATGAAAGTGCTCTCCGGCGTTTATCCAGCAGGAAGCTATGAAGGCGACATCGTCTACGAAGGCGACGTCCGCAACTTCAAGGTCCTGAAAGATTCCGAAGAAATCGGCATCGTCATCATCCACCAGGAACTTGCCCTGGTACCGCAGCTTTCGATCGGGGAAAACATCTTCCTCGGCAACGAAAACGCCACCAACGGTGTCATCAGCTGGGGCGAAACGTTCAATCGCACCAAAAAATTGCTGGCCAAGGTCGGCCTGGCGGAATCTCCGAATACGCTCGTGACCGACATCGGCGTCGGCAAGCAGCAGCTCGTCGAGATCGCCAAGGCATTGTCGAAGAGCGTCAAGCTGCTCATCCTCGACGAGCCGACGGCATCGCTGAACGAAAGCGATTCCGACGCATTGCTCACCTTGCTGATGGAATTCCGCAAGCAGGGCATCACCTCGATTATCATTTCGCACAAGCTGAACGAGATCCGCAAGGTCGCCGACCAGATCACGGTCCTGCGCGACGGCATGACCGTCAAGACGCTCGACTGTCATGCGGACGAGATCAGCGAAGACATCATCATCAAGAACATGGTGGGCCGCGACCTGGCCGACCGTTATCCGCCGCGCTCTGTGCCGATCGGCGAGACGATCTTCGAGGTCAAGAACTGGAACGCCTTCCATCAGCAGCATCGCGACCGCCAGGTTCTGCACGACATCAACGTCCATGTCCGTAAGGGCGAGGTCGTCGGCATCGCCGGCCTGATGGGTGCCGGCCGTACCGAATTCGCCATGAGCGTGTTCGGCAAGACCTATGGTCACAAGATCACCGGTGACGTCTTCGTCGATGACAAGAAGGTCGATACGACGACGGTGCGCAAGGCGATCGACGCCGGTCTTGCCTATGTGACCGAAGACCGCAAGCATCTCGGCCTCGTTCTGGGCGAGACGATCGTTCACAACACCACGCTCGCCAATCTGGCGGCGGTGTCGAACGCCACGGTCATCGACAGCGTCAAGGAAACACGGGTCGCGTCCGACTATCGCGCGAAGCTGCGCATTCGTTCTTCCAGTATCTTCCAGGAAGCGGTCAACCTGTCCGGCGGCAACCAGCAGAAGGTGGTTCTGTCGAAATGGCTGTTCTCGGATCCCGATGTTTTGATCCTGGACGAACCAACGCGCGGCATTGATGTTGGCGCTAAATATGAAATCTATACTATCATCAACCAGCTCGCGGCTGACGGCAAAGGCGTTCTGATGATTTCATCGGAAATGCCGGAGCTCCTTGGTACGTGCGACCGCATCTACGTCATGAATGAAGGACGGATCGTTGCGGAACTGCCGAAAGGGGAAGCGAGCCAGGAAACCATCATGCGCGCCATCATGCGTTCAGGAGATAAGAAACAATGACGCCGATCAATCAACCAATCACCGAACAAGGGCGTGTCGTCTCCATCGGCGAATTTGTTCGCGGTAACATCCGCGAGTACGGCATGTTCATCGCGCTCATCGCGATCATGGTGTTCTTCCAGATCTCGACCGGCGGCGTTCTCTTCCGCCCGCTCAACCTGACCAACATCATCCTGCAGAATTCCTTCATCGTCGTCATGGCGCTGGGCATGCTGCTGGTGATCGTTGCCGGCCATATCGATCTTTCGGTTGGCTCCGTCGTCGGTTTCATCGGCGCCATCGCCGCCGTCATGACGGTCGAGTGGCACATGAATTATGTGCTGGCAGCCGTTATTTGTCTGGCCGTGGGTGCGCTGGTTGGCGGCCTGCAGGGCTATTTCGTCGCCTATCACAAGATCCCGTCCTTCATCGTGACTCTTGCGGGCATGCTGGTCTTCCGCGGCCTGACGCTGACCGTGATGACGGGTGCCGGAACCGGCACCAGCATCGGTCCATTCCCGCCCGCCTTCCAGCTGATCAGCATCGGCTTTTTGCCGAACCTCTTCGACATGGGCGGCATTAATTCGACGTCGCTCATCCTGACCGTCGTCGGCGCCGTTACCCTCGTCTACCTGGCCTGGCGCCAGCGCAAGTCGAACGAGAAGCATGGCAACGACGTCGAGCCGCTCGGCTTCTTCCTTGCGCAGAACGGTGTCATCGCTCTCGCCATCCTGGCGCTCGGCTATCAGCTGTCGATCTACAAGGGCTTTCCGAACGTGCTCGTGATCATGCTTGTGCTGATCACTGCTTACGCCTTCATTACCCGCCGCACGACGATCGGCCGCCGCATCTACGCCATGGGCGGCAACGAGAAGGCAACGAAGCTGTCCGGTATCAACACCGAGCGGCTGACGTTCCTCACCTTTGCGAACATGGGCCTGCTTGCCGGTCTCGCCGGTCTCATCGTTGCGCTGCGCCTCAACTCGGCAACGGCAAAGGGCGGTTTCGGCCTGGAGCTTGACGTCATCGCGGCCTGCTTCATCGGCGGTGCATCCGCCCAGGGCGGCGTCGGCAAGGTGACCGGCGCTGTGATCGGTGCTCTCATCATGGGCATCATGAACAACGGCATGTCGATCCACGGCCTCGGCACGGACTCCCAGCAGATGGTCAAGGGCGCAGTCCTTTTGGCCGCCGTCTTCTTCGACGTCTATAACAAGAATAAAGGCTGAGCGCTCCGGCGCCGGCTCCATGCATTCGCATTCGCAGTCATGAAAACGAATAGTTCCGGCTCCCCAGGGAGCCGGACGGGCGGAGCATTATCCGCAGCTACCCAAAGAGGATGAAGACCGTGCTCATTTCGCAGATCAAGGGTTCGAACGGAGAGATCATCGTCGCCGTGCGCGAGCCGGGCGGTGCAGCGAAAGCCGTGAAGAATGCAGGCAGCGTCTATGCGCTGGCGATGGAAGCGGCAAACGCCGGCAAGTCCCTCGTTTCGGTCATCGAGGCGCATGGCCTCGGCGATGCCGTCGATCTGGAGAAGGCTTACGCCGATGGCAGCTTCCTGCCGCCGATCACCCATCCCGACGCCGCCCACCTGCATCTGACCGGCACCGGCCTGACGCATCTGGGCTCGGCCGCCACCCG
This sequence comes from Hyphomicrobiales bacterium, assembly GCA_900465675.1. Classification (GTDB taxonomy): domain Bacteria; phylum Pseudomonadota; class Alphaproteobacteria; order Rhizobiales; family Rhizobiaceae; genus Rhizobium. The sequence continues at coordinate 62,513 of UBJR01000006.1, forward strand.
CGACAGCATGCACAAGAAGACCAGCGAAGCCGCTGAGGAAACCCTCACGGACTCGATGAAGATGTTCAAGATGGGCATCGAGAACGGCAAGCCGAAAGCAGGCGAAAAGGGCGTGCAGCCCGAGTGGTTCTACAAGGGCAACGGCTACGGCGCTGCGGCACCGGGCGCTCCCCTGGTCTCCCCCTCCTTCGCGCTCGATGGCGGCGAAGAGCCCGAAATGGCCGGCATCTACGTGATCGCCGAAGATGGCTCGCCGTTCCGCATCGGCTTTGCGCTGTCGAACGAATTTTCCGACCACGTCACCGAGCGGATCAACTACCTCTACCTCGCCCATTCCAAGCTGCGTCCGGCGAGCTTCGGCCCGGAAATCCGCATCGGCGTTGCCCCTGAGGATATCCGCGGCACCTCGCGCATCAAGCGCGGCGGCAAGGTGATCTTCGAAAAGCCGTTCCTGTCGGGTGAAGCGAACATGTCGCACACCTTCGCGAACCTCGAATATCATCACTTCAAATACGGCCTGTTCCGCGTACCGGGCGACGTTCACGTCCACATGTTCGGCACGGCGACCCTGTCCTTTGCCGACGGCATCAAGCCGGAAGCCGGCGACGTCTTCGAAATCGAGGTCGCCGAATTCGGCCTGCCGCTGAAGAACCCGCTGAAAATCGACGCCGAAGAAGAAATCGTCGTCAAGCAGCTCTAATTTCCCATGACCCGGCTGCCGCTACGGCCGGGTCATTTTTCATAAAAGGTAAAGGAGGCTCGCGAGCCCATGACCATTTATCAGAACCTGATCGCCGGCGAATGGATCGGCACCAATGCGACGAAGAACATCAATCCGTCGGACACCAACGAAGTCGTCGGCCTCTATGCCGATGGCTCCGCCGAAGACACCAGGAACGCCATTGCCGCCGCCAAGGCCGCCTTCCCGGCCTGGTCGCGCTCCGGCATCTGGGAACGCCACGTCATCCTGAAGAAGACGGGCGACGAGATCATGGCCCGCAAGGACGAGCTCGGTGCGCTGCTCGCCCGCGAAGAGGGAAAGACCCTTCCGGAAGCCATCGGCGAAACCATCCGCGCCTCGCAGATCTTCGAATTTTTCGCAGGCGAAGTGCTCCGCCTTGCCGGCGAGATCGTCCCCTCGGTGCGCCCGAATATCGGCGTCGAGATCACCCGCGACCCGCTCGGCGTCATCGGCATCATCACGCCCTGGAACTTCCCGATCGCCATTCCGGCGTGGAAGATCGCCCCTGCCCTCTGCTATGGCAACACCATCGTCTTCAAGCCGGCGGAACTCGTTCCGGGCTGCTCCTGGGCGATCGTCGATATCCTGCACCGCGCAGGCCTGCCGAAGGGCGTCCTCAACCTCGTCATGGGCAAGGGCTCGGTCGTCGGCCAGGTCATGCTCGACAGCCCGGATGTTTCGGGCATCACCTTCACGGGATCGACCGGCACCGGCAAGCGCGTCGCTGCCGCCTCGATCGAACATAACCGCAAGTTCCAGCTGGAAATGGGCGGCAAGAACCCGATGGTCGTTCTCGACGACGCCGACCTGACGGTCGCCGTTGAAGCTGCCGCAAACTCCGGCTTCTTCTCCACCGGCCAGCGCTGCACCGCGTCGTCGCGCCTGATCGTCACCGAAGGCATCCACGACAAGTTCGTTGCTGCACTGACGGAAAAGCTGAAGACCATCGTCGTCGACAACGCGCTGAAGCCCGGCACCCATATCGGCCCCGTCGTCGATGAGCGTCAGCTGAAGACCGACACCGATTACATCGAGATCGGCAGACAAGAAGGCGCCAAGCTCGCCTTCGGCGGCGAAACCATCACCCGCGAAACGCCCGGCTTCTATCTGCAGCCGACGCTGTTCACCGAAGCGACCAACCAGATGCGCATCTCGCGCGAAGAGATCTTCGGACCTGTCGTCTCCGTCATCCGCGTCAAGGATTACGAAGAAGCGCTGGCTACCGCCAACGACACTCCGTTCGGCCTGTCCTCCGGCATCGCCACCACCAGCCTCAAGCATGCGACGCATTTCAAGCGCAATGCCGAAGCCGGTATGGTGATGGTCAACCTGCCGACCGCAGGCGTCGATTTCCACGTTCCGTTCGGCGGCCGCAAGGGCTCTTCCTACGGCCCGCGCGAGCAGGGCAAGTACGCCGCCGAATTCTACACAACCGTCAAGACCAGCTACACGCTGGCCTAAGACATCTCTTGGCGTTCCGGGCCGTGCGAGGCGGTCCGGCGCCCTTGAAGGACAGAGACTATGTTCAAGAAAGCGGAATGGCCGCGCAAGCTTCGGTCGCAGGAATGGTACGGCGGCACCAGCCGTGACGTCATCTATCACCGCGGCTGGATGAAGAACCAGGGACATCCCCACGACCTGTTCGACGGACGTCCGGTCATCGGCATCCTCAACACCTGGTCGGACATGACGCCGTGCAACGGCCATCTGCGCGAGCTTGCCGAAAAGGTGAAGGCCGGCGTCTGGGAAGCCGGCGGTTTCCCGATGGAAGTGCCGGTGTTCTCGGCCTCCGAAAACACCTTCCGCCCGACGGCAATGATGTACCGCAACCTTGCCGCATTGGCGGTCGAGGAAGCGATCCGCGGCCAGCCGATGGACGGCTGCGTGCTGCTCGTCGGCTGCGACAAGACCACGCCGTCGCTGATCATGGGCGCGGCCTCCGTCGACCTCCCCTCCATCGTCGTCACCGGCGGCCCGATGCTGAACGGCTATTTCCGCGGCGAGCGCGTCGGGTCCGGCACGCATCTCTGGAAGTTCTCCGAAATGGTGAAGGCCGGCGAGATGACGCAGGCCGAGTTTCTCGAGGCCGAGGCCTCGATGAGCCGTTCGTCGGGCACCTGCAACACCATGGGCACCGCCTCGACCATGGCGTCGATGGCCGAAGCCCTCGGCATGGCTCTCTCGGGCAATGCAGCGATCCCCGGCGTCGATAGCCGCCGCAAGGTGATGGCGCAGCTGACCGGCCGCCGCATCGTGCAGATGGTCAAGGACGACCTGAAGCCCTCCGACATCATGACCAAGCAGGCCTTCGAAAACGCCATCCGCACCAACGCGGCCATCGGCGGCTCGACCAATGCCGTCATCCACCTGCTTGCCATGGCCGGCCGCGTCGGCATCGACCTGACACTGGACGACTGGGATCGCTGTGGCCGCGACGTGCCGACGATCGTCAACCTGATGCCGTCGGGCAAATACCTGATGGAAGAGTTCTTCTATGCCGGCGGCCTGCCCGTCGTGCTGAAGCGCCTCGGCGAAGCCGGTCTCCTGCACAAGGATGCGCTGACCGTCTCCGGCGAAAGCATGTGGGATGAGGTCAAGGACGTCGTCAACTGGAACGAGGACGTCATCCTGACGGCTGAAAAGGCGCTGACGCAGTCCGGCGGCATCGTCGTCGTACGCGGCAACTTGGCGCCGAAGGGCGCCGTGCTGAAGCCATCCGCCGCCTCCCCGCACCTGATGGTCCACCGCGGCCGCGCCGTCGTCTTCGAAGATATCGACGACTACAAGGCGAAGATCAACGACGACAATCTCGACATTGACGAGACCTGCGTCATGGTCATGAAGAACTGTGGTCCGAAGGGCTATCCGGGCATGGCCGAAGTCGGCAACATGGGTCTGCCGCCGAAGGTGCTCAAGAAGGGCATCACCGACATGGTGCGCATCTCCGACGCCCGCATGTCCGGCACTGCCTATGGCACCGTCGTCCTGCACACCTCGCCGGAAGCCGCCGTCGGCGGCCCGCTGGCGGTCGTCAAGAACGGCGACTTCATCGAGCTCGACGTCCCCAACCGCCGCCTGCACCTCGACATTTCCGAAGAGGAACTGGCAAAGCGTCTCGCCGAATGGAAGCCGCACCACGACCTGCCGACCTCGGGTTACGCCTGGCTGCACCAGCAGCACGTTGAGGGCGCCGACACCGGCGCCGACCTCCACTTCCTCAAGGGATGTCGTGGCAGTGCTGTCGGCAAGGACAGCCACTAGCCAACCATGTCTTGAACATGATGGAAGGCGGGGCGAAAGCTCCGCCTTTTCTTTGTGAGCGGAAAGCCTATCTGGAACGAACCAGAGCCAGAACCGTTAGCGGTCATGGAGAGCGCCATGCCCGGAATACGAAAGCTGATTGTGCTGAGTGCCTTCAACAGGGATTCCGAAGGTGGTTTGACACCGGCCTTCGAACCACGCCGGATGAAACAGGAACACACGGCCGTCTATGTCGCCCAGACGCTCGTCAACGATTACGCCGGCGTGGTCGTGTGGACGCGCGAATCCAATGTGGCGATCGGCGAAGCAGGACCCTCGGTGATCCTGTTTCAGTCCGGGCAGATACCGGAATTCGAATAGCGGCGGCTCCTGCCTCTGCTCGAATCCGGCAGACAGGGGCACCATGACCGTCTACGCCGTCAGACACGTAACGCACTATAGCTACAAACGCCCTGTCACCTTCGGCCAGCATCGCGTGCTGTTCCGGCCGCGCGACAGCTTCGATCAGCGCCTCCTCGATGCGACGATTGCGATCATACCCAAGCCCGCCAACATTCGCTGGATCCACGATGTCTTCGGCAATTGCATTGCCCTTGTGGACATGGCCGGACCGTCTGATCACCTGCGGTTCGAGACCAACATCCGCCTGGATCACACCGCGCAGGTTCCTCTCGATCTGGAGATCGACACCGAGGCTCTGACCTATCCCTTCGCCTATGACGAGGAGGAAATGCCGGATCTCGATTGCACGATCATCCGCCGCTACCCCGACCCCGAAAATGAGGTTGCGCATTGGGCACGCCAATTCGTCGGCACCGAGCCGGCGGCGCGTACAGGGCATATCCTAATGACGCTCTGCTACGCGATCCGCCAGAGCTTCTCCTACGCGCGCCGCGTCGAGCGCGGGACGCAGACCCCCGTTCAGACATTGCAGAAGCGCCAGGGCACATGCCGCGACTTCGCGCTGTTGATGATGGAGGCAGCCCGCTCGCTCGGCTTCGCGGCCCGCTTCGTCACCGGCTATATCTATGTGCCCGACCGTGACGGCTCGACGACGCTCGGCGGCGGCTCGACGCATGCGTGGTGCCAAGTCTATCTCCCGGGCGCCGGATGGGTCGAGTTCGACCCAACCAACGGCATCGTCGGAAACCAGGATCTCATCCGTGTCGGCGTCGCGCGCGACCCGGTTCAGGCCATCCCGCTATGGGGCAGCTATGATGGCGATGCCGGCGATTTCGGCGACATGACCGTGCAGGTCAACGTCACCACCGAGCCTGGATCGTCCTAGAAGCATCGGCGCTATGGAACCGATCGACTGCAGTGGCGTTCCCAGATGGCCCGCTGACGGGTGTCAACCCGCTCCGCAAAGGACATTCCATGAAGATCCACGCTGGTTTTACGATTGGCTATGAATGCGTTCAGCCTACCCCGATGCTTTTGGTGCTGAACATCCATCCCTCGCGGCGGGGTGACCTGCTGACGGAGCAACCGCTATCGTTCAATCAGCCGATCGATGCCTGGGGCTATACCGACACGTTCGGCAACGCCTGCACACGCATCGTCGCCCCGGCGGGGCTGACGACGATCTCGACCGAATTCGACATCTACGATAGCGGCCAGCCGGATCTCGTGCCTGTCGATGCCGCGCAGCACGACATCAAGGATCTCCCCGATGACATCCTGGTCTTCCTGCTCGGCAGCCGCTATTGCGACACCGATAGGCTTGCCGATTTTGCCTGGAAGACCTTTTCCGGCACGCCGCTCGGCTGGGCGCGGGTCCAGGCGATCGCCGATTTCGTGCACGGCCATATCCGCTTCGACTACATGAATGCCGACTTGCTGCGAACTGCGCATGGCGGCTACACGGACAGAACCGGCGTGTGCCGCGACTTCGCGCATCTCGCCATCACGCTCTGCCGCTGCATGAACATCCCGGCGCGCTATTGCACCGGCTATCTCGGCGATATCGGCGTTCCCAGGGATCCCGCACCGATGGATTTCAGCGCCTGGTTCGAGGTCTATCTCGGCGGCCACTGGCATACGGTCGATGCTCGCCACAACACGCCGCGCATCGGACGCATCCTGATGGCAACCGGCCGGGACGCCACCGACGTTGCCCTATCGACCGCTTTCGGCCCGGCCAAGTTGGCGCAATTCGAGGTCGTCACCGACGAGATCCCGGCCGCCGGCGATATCGCGCCGCCGCCGGGTGCGGCCATCAACTCTGGCTCTGGCTTTGCCCCTGCGCCTTATCTTCCACCTTCACCGTAACCGTCAGCGTCTCGCCCGGCATGCCGATGCGCATGCCGGAGACAGGTGCAGCATCCCGGTAGCAGAGGCCAGACGCGGTGCGGACGTAGCGGGCGTCGGGGCAGATCTCGTTTGCCGGATCGAAGCCGACCCAGCCGAGACCGGGAATGTGGGCCTCGCCCCAAGCATGCGTTGCCGCCTGCTCGACCTTCTCTTCCATCATCAGATAGCCGGAGACGTAGCGCGCCGGCACTTTCAACGCCCGGGCAGCCGAGACGAAGATATGGGCGTGGTCCTGGCAGACGCCGCTCTTTCGTTCCATCGCCTGCTCGGCGGTGGTTTCGCTATCGCTGGTGCCCGGCTTGTACTCGACGGCCTCGTGGATCGCCGCCATCAGGGCGTGCATGCGGGCGAGCTCGTTGTCGCCGCTGACGCCCTTGATCAGCTCCTTGATCAGCTTGCCGGGCTTCGTGCGCGGCGTATCGCGCAGAAACAGCCAGAGCGGGCAGAAGCCGGTATGCGGACCGGAGACTCCATTGCGGTCATCGGTCTCGACCTCGCCTTCGGCAACGATCCGCGTCACCTTCTGCGCGCCTTCGAGCGACACCAGGTTCACATGATTGCCGAACTGATCGTCATACTCGACCTCGGGTGTGGCGCCCTCGACATCAAGCGACCAGTTGATTACCTTCTGCCCGAAAGCGCTCGGCGGTGTCAGCCGCAGCCGCTGCAACGAGAATTGCGCCGGTTCATCATAGCGGTATTCGGTGACGTGGCTAATCTTCAGTCTCATCTCTTCACCGCCTAAACATAAAACCGGTAGCCGTTGGTGATCTCGACGTTGAGCGAATTGTTGCGGTTGACGAACTCCTCGAGGAATTCGTGTAGCCCCTGATCGATCACGTCCTTGATCGCCCGCGAATGCAGCGAGGCGCGGATAGCATCCGCGGTATCATGCGCCCTCAGCCGCTCGCCGCCATAACTGCGCGAGATATAGCCGAGATTGCTGACCACCTTCTCGTAACAATAGGCGAGAGACCGCGGCATCTGCCCGTTGAGGATCAGGAAGTCGGCGATATTCGCCGCCCGATATTCGTCGTCATAGGCCCAGCTGTAGGAGCGATGCGCCGAGACCGAGCGCAGGATCGATTCCCACTGCACGTTATCGACCGACGAGCCCACCTGCGAAACAGAAGGCAGCAGCACGTAATATTTCACGTCGAGAATACGCGCCGTGTTGTCGGCGCGCTCGATGAAGGTGCCGATGCGGGCGAAGTTGTAGAGCTCGTTGCGCAGCATCGAGCCGTGGAACGCACCGCGGATCAGCCCTGCACGCCGCTTGATGACATCGATGACTTCAGGCAGCTCCGCCGCCTTCAGCCGCTTCGAAAGCAGCGTTTTCAGCTCGATCCAGCATTCGTTGGTCGCTTCCCAGGTCTCGCGCGTCAGCGCCGTGCGCACCATGCGGGCATTGTTCCGGCCGCTGTCGATGCAGGCCATGACGCTCGACGGATTGGAAAGGTCGCGCAACAGATAATCGATCGCATCGGCGCTCGTCAGCTTCGTATGGCCCTCGTCATAGGCCTCGCGAACGCCCGCGCTTTGCAGCACGCCATCCCAATTGTCATCACCCGTCCCGCTACGCGTCAGCGACATGCGCAGGCCGGCATCGACGAGACGCGCGATATTTTCGGCGCGCTCGATGTAACGGAACATCCAGTAGAGGCCGTTTGCAGTTCTTCCGAGCATCAGTCCTCCAGTACCCAGGTGTCTTTGGTGCCGCCGCCCTGGCTGGAATTGACCACCAGCGAACCCTGCTTCAGCGCCACGCGGGTCAGCCCGCCCGGAATGATCTGGACCTTGTCGGAGACCAGCACATAGGGACGCAGGTCGACGTGACGCGGCGCGATCCCCTTGTTGACCAGGATCGGCACCGTCGACAGCGACAGCGTCGGCTGGGCGATATAGTTGTTCGGCCGCGCCTTCAGTTTCTCGGCAAAATCCGCCCGCTCCTTCTTCGAGGCCGTCGGACCCACCAGCATGCCGTAGCCGCCGGAGCCGTGAACCTCCTTGATGACCAGTTCCTCGATATGCTCCAGCACATATTTCAGGCTCGATGGTTCCGAACAGCGCCAGGTCGGCACGTTCTCGAGGATCGACTTTCGCCCGGTATAGAACTCGACGATCTCGGGCATGTAGGAATAGATCGCCTTGTCGTCGCAGATGCCGGTGCCAGGCGCGTTGGCGATGGTGATGTTGCCGGAGCGGTAGACGTCCATGATGCCCGGAATGCCGAGCGCGGAATCGCTGCGGAAGGTCAGCGGATCGAGGAAATCGTCATCGACGCGGCGGTAGAGAACGTCGATCGCCTCGTAGCCGCGCGTCGTGCGCATCTTCACCTTGCCGTCGATGACGCGCAGGTCCGAACCCTCCACGAGCTCGACGCCCATCGTATCGGCAAGGAACGAGTGCTCGTAATAGGCCGAGTTGTAGATGCCCGGCGTCAGCACCGCCACACGCGGCCTGCCCTTGCAGCCGGGAGGCGCGAGCGATGCCAGGCTCTGGCGCAGCAGATAGGGATAGTCCTCGACGCGCTGCACCTTGTTCTCGTGGAACAACTCCGGGAACATCTGCATCATCGTCTCCCGGTTCTCCAGCATGTAGCTGACACCGGAAGGCGTACGCGCATTGTCCTCGAGCACGTAGAACTGGTCTTCGCCGGTGCGCACGATGTCGGTGCCGACAATATGCGTATAGACACCGCCCGGCGGCCGGAAACCGATCATTTCAGGCAGGAAGGTGACGTTGTTCTCGATCAGCTCACGCGGAATGCGCCCGGCGCGGATGATCTCCTGCTTGTGATAGATATCGTCGAGGAAGGCATTCAGCGCGATGACGCGCTGCTCGATGCCCTGAGCGAGCTTGCGCCACTCTCTTCCTGAGATGATGCGGGGGATGATGTCGAAGGGGATGAGCTTTTCGGAGGAGTCTGCATGTCCGTAGACTGCGAAGGTGATGCCGGTTTTCCGGAAGATGTTTTCCGCATCGCGGGATTTGGCAATCAGATGCGCCCTGTCCTGGGCATTGTACCACTCGAAGTATTTCTCATATGGCTGACGCGGACTTTCGTCCCCGGTAATCATTTCATCAAATGCCAAAGGTGTGGCTCCCCTTTTTTGTTCATTTGAATACAACGCAAATGGCAATGCAAGAACCATGCTCAGTTCGCGGGCAAGATTCGTAAAATCGTCTGAAACCCCGAAAAGCGCCGAAAAACTGGGCATTTAGAGAAGGATGGCGTGATGCGCGAAAGTTTCAATCGCCACCGCCGGCACAAAATATAAGCAATTGATGATTTTACGGTCGAGAACCCGATTCAATTCTCGGCAGCAGCAGGAAAGGGAAAGGTGGCCCTAAGCCGACCGCTCCAATCCCACCTGGCTGACACCACCCAGAATATCCTCGTCGAGAAGCGCCAGCGCACGGCCGAGATGCCCCTCGAAAACCAGGTTGGTCTCGTCGGCAACGACGCGCAGTTCGGGCATCCCCTCCATGCGCACCACATGCGATTGCCCCAGCCCTTCCTCGATGCCCTGGCGCAACAGATCGTAGTAGCGTGTCCCGGGCCCGGTGATCGCCACCGGCATGCGCTCGGTGAGGCTGAGCATCCGCGACAGGCCATTGCCGAGCGCCAGTCCGGCCTGCCGGAAGGCAAAGGCCGACATGCGGTGGCCCTGGCGGGCGCGGGCGGCAATCTTGTCGAGTTCCCCGACCGGCACGAACTTGGCGGGAATGGTATCGAGCGGCACTTCGAAGGCGGTGCGCAGGATGGCGTAGAAGCCCGCATGCGCCTCGATACAGCCCTTGGACCCGCAGCGGCAGAGCCCGCCATTCGCCAGATGCAGCATATGGCCGAAATTCGGCGCCGAGATTTCTTGCCCGCCATCGGCGCCGCGCCGGACTATTCCGAGGCCGATGCTGTGGCCGAGGGAGAGAGCTGCGAGCGAACGGAAATCCGCCCCCTTCACATTCTCCTCATGCGCGCCAAGGGCAGCGGCAACCAGCAGGGTCTCGTTGTCGAGGATCACCCGCGCCCGCCATTCCGGCCGCAGCAGCGTCTCGAAATCGATCTGGTCGGTGCCGAAGATAGGCGACCACAGCAGCACCGGTTCGGCGGCGTTGACGAGCCCCTTGCTGCTGATCGAGATCAAGAGCACCCGCTCCTGGGCAATCCGCGACCGCTCGAGGATGCGGGCAAGACCTTCCTTGACGGCTTCAGCAAAAACCGCAGCCCCGGCCGGATCATGCGAGCGCCCCTCGCTGAAACGGTCGATCAGCTTGCCGGCGTAATCCACCAGCGAGAACTGCACGGCATCGGATGAGATGATGACGACGATCAGATAGCCGCAATCGCGCCGCGGCCTGAACAGCACGCGCGGCCGCCCGCGGCCGCTCGCCGCCTGCTGCTCCGAGCGCTCGATGATCTCCGACTTCTCGAGATCCGCCGTGATCGCCGAAACGGTCGCCGACGACAGCTTGGTGAAGTCAGATATCTCGGTATGCGCGAGCGCGCCGTGGCGGCGCAGGGCAGCGAGAACCAGCCCGCTATTCCTTTGCCGGACCGACTCCGTGCTCGATTTGGTCAGCATAAAGCCGCCCTTCCCCCGCTTCCGCCCTCGTTTCACAGGCCATCTCCAACAACTTATGCGTGATGGATGATTCTGCCGGTAGTGGCCTGTTGACAGTTGAAAAAATCTCTGACACTTAATTTCTCGACTGTCGAGAAAATAATGCATTGTTGCTCGACAGTGATCCGCGGCGGCTGGAGGAACCACTGGCTGGGGCTGGCCGCTTATCACTCGGGAGGATAATTTATGAAGTCTATTATGAAGCTGATGGCGGGTGCCGCCATCCTCGTTTCCGTGCACACGGCTGCCATGGCGGCCGATCTCGTCGTTGGCGTTTCCTGGTCGAACTTCCAGGAAGAGCGCTGGAAGACCGACGAAGCAGCCATCAAGAAGGCGCTGGAAGCCAAGGGCGCGAAGTACATTTCCGCTGACGCGCAGTCTTCCGCTGCCAAGCAGCTGACCGACGTCGAATCGCTGATCTCGCAGGGCGCCAACGCCCTCATCGTTCTGGCTCAGGACTCCGACGCAATCGGACCGGCCATCGAAAAGGCTGCTGCCGAAGGCATTCCGGTTGTCGGTTACGACCGCCTGATCGAAAATCCGGCTGCTTTCTACATCACCTTCGACAACAAGGAAGTCGGCCGCCTGCAGGCTGAAGGCGTCTTCAAGGTCAAGCCTGAAGGCAACTACGTCTTCATCAAGGGCTCTTCGTCGGACCCGAACGCGGACTTCCTGTTCGCCGGCCAGATGGAAGTTCTGAAGGCTGCGGTTGACGCCGGCAAGATCAAGAACGTCGGCGAAGCCTATACCGACGGCTGGCTGCCGCAGAACGCACAGCGCAACATGGAACAGTTCCTGACCGCGAACAACAACAAGGTTGACGCCGTTGTTGCTTCGAACGACGGCACTGCCGGTGGCGCCGTTGCCGCTCTCGACGCACAGGGCATGGCTGGCACCGTACCGGTTTCCGGTCAGGACGCCGACAAGGCCGCTCTGAACCGCATCGCGCTCGGCACCCAGACGGTTTCCGTCTGGAAGGATAGCCGCGAACTCGGCAAGCGCGCTGCTGAAATCGCGCTCGACCTCGCTGGCGGCACGACCATGGACAAGATCCAGGGCGTTACCACCTTCGACGGCGGCCCGAAGAAGGTGAAGATGCAGTCGATCTTCCTGAAGCCGCAGGCCATCACCAAGGACAACCTGAACGTCGTCATCGACGCCGGCTGGATCTCCAAGGCTGAAGCCTGCCAGGGCGTCAAGGCCGGCAGCGTCAAGGCCTGCGACTAATCCTCGTAAGCTGATCAACAGACCGGCGCCGCAGCGTTTCCGCTGCGGCGCCGGATGCGGATGCAGGCATCTTTCAGAAGCCTCCCCGCCTCGCAACGCCCCGCGAACGCTTTAATTCCCTGCCAGAATAACGCCGTCACCGACGCGGCTATTCCGGAAGCATCCCGGTGGTCATTTCGAAGAACAGGGCATCTCAGGCTGGGCTTTTCGGGCACCCGGCCAGGGCCCAAACAATGGGGGAACGGCAAACCCATGGCAGACATCACGCAATCCTCACCGGGTCATCCGCGCACCGCGGACGCAAACCCCATCACGCGCTTCCTGCGCGCCACCGAGATCGACACGCGCCTGCTCGGCATGGTCGCGGCACTGCTGGTCATCTGGATCGGCTTCCATCTCTATACCGACGGGCTTTTCCTCACCCCCCGCAACCTCTGGAACCTCTCGGTCCAGACGACGGAAATCGCCGTTCTTGCGACCGGCATGGTGCTTGTGATCGTCACCCGCAACATCGACCTGTCGATCGGCTCCATGCTCGGCCTCGTCGCCATGATCATGGGCGTCGTTCAGGCGAAATTCCTGCCGCAATATCTGGGCTTCGACAATTCCTGGACCTGGGTGATCACGCTGGCCGCGGGCCTCATCGCCGGCACGCTGATCGGCCTCTTCCAGGGCGTCATCATCGCCTTCATGGGCGTGCCCTCCTTCATCGTCACGCTCGGCGGCTTCCTCGCCTGGCGCGGCCTTGCCTGGTATGTCACGTCGGGCCAGACGGTTGCGCCCCTCGACACCACTTTCCGCATCATGGGCGGCGGTGCAGAAGGTGCCGTCGGCGCCACCTGGAGCTGGATCATCGGGCTTATCGCCTGCCTGCTGATCGTCATCGGCATCATCGGCTCGCGCCACCAGCGCAAGCGCTTCAACTTCCCGCGCCGCCCGCTCTGGGCGGAGTATTTCCTGGCCGTTCTCGGCTGCGCGCTGGTGCTCGGCGCCATCTGGGTCTCGACCATTTATTACTGGCCCGTGGCCATCGCCAAGAAATATGCCGAAGCCAACGCCATCGCCTGGCCTGAGACCGGCCTGTTCATCTCCTACGGCATCGCCGTGCCGGTGCTGATCGCCGTTCTCGTCGGCATCGTCATGACCTTCATCGCCACCCGCCTGCGCTTCGGCCGCTATGTCTTCGCCATCGGCGGCAACCCTGAAGCGGCCGAACTCGCTGGCATCAAGACCCGCTGGGTCACCGTCAAGATCTTCGCGCTGATGGGCTTCCTCGCAGCCGTCGCCGCGGCGATCTCGACCGCCCGCCTCAACGCGGCGGCGAACTCGCAGGGCACGACCTACGAACTCTATACCATTGCCGCGGCCGTCATCGGCGGCACGTCGCTCGCAGGCGGCACCGGCACGGTCGCCGGCGCCATGCTCGGCGCGCTCGTCATGCAGTCGCTGCAGTCGGGCATGGGTCTCGCAAATGTGGATACCCCCATCCAGAACGTTGTGGTCGGTGCCGTCCTCGTCGTTGCCGTCTGGCTCGACACGGTCTACCGCTCGCGTGCGAAGTAAGAGGAGTACGAGTAATGACTGAACAACGCACTCCCCTTGTGGAACTGAAGAATATCTCGATCTCCTTCGGCGGTATCCACGCCGTCGACAACGCCTCGGTCGATCTCTACCCTGGCGAAGTCGTCGCCCTGCTCGGCCATAACGGCGCCGGCAAGTCGACGCTGATCAAGATCCTTTCAGGCGCCTACAAGCGCGACTCGGGCGATATCCTGATCAATGGAGAACCGGCCGATATCCGCAATCCGCGCGATGCCAAGAAATACGGCATCGAGACGATCTACCAGACACTTGCCGTCGCCGATAATGTCGATGCCGCCGCCAACCTCTATCTCGGCCGCGAAATCCGCACCAAGTGGGGCACGCTCGACGACGTCGCCATGGAAGCCTCGGCCCGCGAGGTGATGGGACGCCTGAACCCCAACTTCCGCCGCTTCAAGGAGCCGGTGAAAGCGCTTTCGGGCGGCCAGCGGCAATCGGTGGCGATCGCCCGCGCGATCCTCTTCAACGCCCGCATCCTGATCATGGACGAGCCGACGGCAGCGCTCGGCCCCCAGGAAACGGCGCAGGTCGGCGAGCTGATCAAGCAGCTGAAGAAGGAAGGCATCGGCATCTTCCTGATCAGCCACGACATCCACGACGTCTTCGACCTCGCCGACCGCGTCTCGGTGATGAAGAACGGCCAGGTCGTCGGCCACGCCCGCACCGAAGACGTCACCAAGGACGAAGTCCTCGGTATGATCATCCTCGGCAAGGTCCCGCCCAAGGCCATCCCCGGCCCCGGCGCCATGCAGGTCTGAGACATCAGGACAACAGAAAGCCCGCCGCGCCAAAGCCCGGCGGGCTTTTCCTTAGAATTCCGGTGACACCGCCAGCCATTCCACCGATTTCGCCATTTGGCGATTGAAGAGCGCCGAAAGCTAGGCTAAGAACCACCACATCGGACAGGCGATTCAAACCGCCACGGCATGCACCCGTAGCTCAGCTGGATAGAGTGTTGGATTCCGATTCCAAAGGTCACAGGTTCGAATCCTGTCGGGTGCGCCATTTGCGTTCAAAAAATCTCTGCGCCCTTTCCATTGTCGAGCTTGCCCTCTTCAATGTGACGATGGCGTTTGATTCGCGATATGCGGTTCGGGTGCCGCACACCTGGAGAAGACATGGCCTTTCCGTGGACAGCACGTGAACCCGTTTTTTGGCGGCAGGCCGGGCTATTTCTGTTGCTGGCGGTGATGTTGCTGGCGCCCATGCTGGTCAACGGCTTTCCCTTGGTGATGGACGACTCCATCGCTTATTCCGGTCAAGGCGTCGGCTGGATCCGCTCGAATACGGCCGCCGTTCTGATTGCCTGGCCATACCGTCTGATTGGGTATTGGGCCTTGCCGCTGTTCAATACAGCCCTTGCCGCGACCGCCTGGCTACTTTTCTGCCGCAGTTTCTCCTTGCCACACCTATTCGTGCTTGCTTTGCCTCTCTCGCTTTTAAGTCTGCAGCCGCTGTATGTGAGCGCTGTGCTCGTTGACAGCTGGTTCTTTTCTGCTGTCGTGCTGCTGATCGTTGCAATTCGCTGGCAGAGCCCGTTCCTGGCCATGCTTTCGGGCGTCCTGCTCTCCGGTCATGCGAGCGGCTTGCTGCTTGTGATGCCCTTTTCGCTGCTCGCCGCACTAATGTTTCGCAATGCGCGGCTTCTCGCCATGCCTGCGCTGGCGCTCGCAACGCTGCTGCTCGTCAACACTGGTCTTGAGCGCAAATATTTTCCTGATGTCCCAAGACTCGCGCAAACCTTCCTCGCCTCCCGCTTCTTCTCAATTCACCCGGCGCTGCTCACCCGCCAATGCGAGAGATCAGGTGACAGGGCGCTGTGTGATGCGGCCGATTACGTGGTTCAGCTGAAGGCCGATCCCGCCAATGCGGAACGCCGTGACTTCTTCTGGGATATTGCACGCCAGTTCCCAAACGCGTTTCCGCTCGACCGTTTCGAACAGCAGCACGCACGCGCAATCATAGTCGACGGTCTGACGTACCGGCCAATGGAAACGGCGATCGTCGTTGCTCGCGATTTCCTGAGCTTTTATGCACCGCAGACCGCGCTCGATTTCATTCCAGTCCTTACCGAACCGATGCCAAGCCGATTTTATCAGTCCGCACAGCCACAGAGCTTGTGGCAAAGCGAAGTGGTTCGCAATCTCTGCACGGCTCTGCGCTACGCGCTTTACCTGGCAACCGCATCGGCGCTCGTCTGTGGCCGGCGAAGGCTGACGCGTGATGAAACGATCTGGATCATCCTGCTGCTGTCGCTCTGCCTCGGAAACGATCTGCTGTTTGCTGTTATCTCCGGTCCGGCGGACCGTTATCACCACCGTATCCTGCCATTGTTGGGACTGGTGGCCCTAGTCGCAATCGCCGCCATCCAAAGAAAACGTGACGTCTCGCAGACGCCCGCCGCATCAAAGCCCGATAATCTTTGGTAATGCTGCATCTGCATCCCGAAGATGCGGAGAGATCAGTAACCGAACCTCTCCGCAACACCCCGGCGAAAATGTAGACGGCCCCTTACCCCTTCGGCATTGGCACGCATTCTTTGATACGCGGATTTCCGGCTGTGGCGCCGGTCACCTGTTTCACCTCTCCGGGCGGGCAGGTGCCGTCATCGACAAGGACTTTCTTTCCGGTCGGTAGCGTTCCCTTTGCGGGCTCTTCCTTCAGGATCGATTGGCATCCGGCCAGTCCGAAAGCGATCAGAACGGCGAGCGAATATCTGAGTTTCATTGTATCCCCTTCCCCTTGATAGACGGGCGCAAGGGAAGCGCCCGGACAGACCCGTCCGTTCGCAAACCCCGCCCGTTTGTCGGTCTACAGCGCCTTTGCGTGCAGGGCATGCTCCACCTGGAGTATGGGCGGCGCGCCTGGCGCCGTGCGGCCATCCGATGACCGGACGGCCATGTGAACATCTTCTTTTGAAGGGCTGGTCAATCCCGTGCCGATTTGCGACAACCAAGACGTGTTCTTGTGTTTTGCGAGCCTGAGAAATGCCGCAGCCTGCCGATGCCGCCATTCATCTGATCGACATGATTTACGGAAGCCTGTTCGGCGAATGCAGCTGGCAGGGCTTTCTGGATGCCGTCGCCAAGACTTCTCCCGACGGCAAGGCTGCCCTGCACTACCACGATCTTGCCTCGCCGGTTGCCCACGTTCCCTATATTTCAGGCTTCACCAAGGACGAGGTCGATCAGTTCAGCAATCACTTCGCGTCGGTCAATCCGTGGATCCCGCGCATGGGCCTGGTGCCGGTCGGCCGCGGGTTGTGCGGCGAGGATATCTTTGCCCGAAAGAACCTCGTCAAGACCGAATTCTACAATGACTGGCTGAAGCGGCAGGCGGGCTGCGAAACCAGTATCGGCGTCTCCATCATCCGTGAAGAAGCCCGCACCTTCATTCTTTCGACAGCGACCTCCTCCTCCGATCCCGAGCGCAACAGGAAGGCCGCCGAGCGCTACACCCTGCTTGCCCCTCACCTGAAGCGCGCGTTCGATTTCATCCGCAAGCGCGACCTGCTTGCGCCTGACAATCAGGCGCTGCGAACGTTGTTCGACAGCATCGGTGCCGGCCTCATCTACGTGTCGGACAAGCGCAAGGTGCGCTGGTCGAATCGCACGGCTGAAAACATCATCGCCGACGGGTTTCCATTTCGCGTCGCTGCCGATGGGCGGATCAGCATTCGATGCCAGAAGTCGGCGGCGGCCTTCGAGTGGCTCGCATCCCGCCACGACGGACAGAGAGGTCCCTATACCGCCATCGTCCAGGGCGACGGAAAGGAAGGCAGCTATCGCCTGACCATCGTCAGGCTTCAGTCGAGCGCATTCACGGAATTTCTGGAAGGGCCGACTATTGCTGTCATTGCCGAACCGATGGTGGCCGCCCCGTTGAAAGACCGGCAGAACGCCCTCATGGAAACCTCGAAACTGACGGTGACCGAAATCAAGGTCGCTCTCAGCGTCGCCTCGGGAAACACGCCACGGGAAGTCGCGACAGCCTATCAGATCAGCTACGAGACGGTCCGGACGCATCTTCGGAATATCTACTCCAAACTCGGCGTCAATTCGCAGGTGGCACTCGCCGCATTGCTGCTGGGGAGTTGAGCGGGCAAGTCCCCAGGTTCCCCGCCGCCACCCTCACCTCGCCCTCCGCCGGCCGGCCTGCTGAAAGGCCGCGGCATGGCTCTGCCGTACAGTTTCGACCTCCGTGAGCGCCGCTTCCACCAGCGATCGCGCAGCACCCAGCTCCGGCTTGTCGCGCAACATTTCGAGCACAGTCTTCAGATGGCTCTCGGTCATTATGCAGGCTCGCATCGTCATGATGTCCTCCTTGCAGTTTCCTTTGTGCCGGATGCCCCCGCGATCCTGACCGGCGCCGTTGCGGGCCTGATGGCCCATGCACTTGCCCCCAATGAAAACGCTCTCAACCTGCGAGACGAACGATCCGCACGCCGACGACATTGTCGTCGGCATCGGCAACGATTTCGCCGTGGCCGATCAGCCGGCCATTGACCAGCAGCTCGACCGGTTCGCCGAAACGGCTATCCAGCCGGAAGCTGTGACCCGGATCGACCCGCATCAACTCAGCAACCGAAACACGCGCCCGCCCGATCACCACCTCGATTTCGACAGGAATGTCGTTGACCTTTTTGCGCAGCTCCGGACGCTGCGCCTCCACAACTTCCGGCGGCACGGCGGAGAACAGCAGATCTGCCTCATGCTGACGCAACCGTTGCCAGGCAGCTCCGGTTCTGGCCGCGCCGTCACCGGCGCTATCTGGTCCGATAGGCGCCAGGTCATCGGAAATATTAGACATAAAACACCATCTTAAGGAAAATCATCAGGATCGGCCAAAAGCCGCCCAGCCATTTTAGGGTGCTTGAGCCCTGGCACGGGCCGGAAATTCCAATTGCCAGGCGATCAACCTTAACGAAGGGTTACGGTCCACAGCGGCGAGGCGGCGGCCTTGCCGTTTCGATACAGAATGCCTGTCCAGGTATGGCCAGCGCCCATCGCCGGCGACCCGCCGCGGCCGCGTTCGGGCGAACCGCTGCCCGACTCACCCTGCCCGCGGCCGGCAGCTCTCCGGGGCAGGAAATCATCAACATCTTTGCGTCGGGGCACACGCAATGCGCGTTGCCTTTCCGGCTTGCGGCGGCTACATGGTTAAAAATTCTTTAATGTCTTTTTCGCAGTCATTTCATGTTGAATTCGAACACCCACCCCAACTATCTGTCGGGGCTTGCCTTTGCGGGCGATAGCGCCGAGCCTGCCTATCATCGGGTCAATCTGGTTGCCCGGGCGCTCTGCCCAGTCAAGGGCGTGAAGTCCTTCACGGCCCGGCAGGTGCGCATCGTCAGCATCAGCGAGACCGGCGCCATATTGCAGGCGCGCGGCATCGAGCAGCTGACAGCGCACTTCTATCTCTGTCTCGGAACATCGGAAATTTTCATCACCTGCGCGCAGATCCGGCAGCAGGAAGGCAGCGTCTTCGTGCGTTTTTCGAAGCCTGAGGAGAGCGCCTTCATCCGCGCCTTGGCAGAGATCACCTTCCCGATGACGACGCTGCAGACGCTGCGTGGTCAATCGGCCCGCGCCATTGAGGCGCGCATTCGCCGGCCGGAAACAACAGCCCCGGGCTGATATGCCCAGACGCGAAAACGCCGCCTGGCGGCGGCGTTCCCAAGATGAGAATGAACTCAGGATTTCTTGCTGGCCGCGCGTGTTTTCTTCGCGGGCGGCTCGGCTACGGGCTGCGCCAAACGCAGCGCCCGCAGTCTCTCGGTCTTCTTCTGCCGCTCGATGAGCTCGCCGGCCATGATCTCTTTGGCCATCGAGGCGGTGTTTTCCGCCTTCGCCTGCGCCGAAAGCTTTTCGGGCTTGAAGAGATTGTCTTTCGTCTTGGTCATGCTTTCCTCCTTCAGGAGTGCCTGTCCCGGTATGACGGTCGGTTAGCGGGCGCGCGCCGGGATCTTCTTCTTCGGAGCCGGCAGGAGGCCTTCGCGCTGAGCCTGCTTGCGAGCAAGCTTGCGGGCGCGGCGGATCGCTTCGCCCTTTTCGCGGGCGCGCTTTTCAGAAGGCTTTTCATAGGCGCTGCGCGCCTTCATTTCGCGAAACACACCCTCGCGCTGCATCTTCTTCTTCAAGACGCGAAGAGCCTGATCGACGTTGTTATCCCGGACGAGTACCTGCAAGACGTCTCCTTAATCGGCCAACGGCCGTTATTTCTTGATGCGGATCGTGTTCGAATTGATCCAGCTCGATTTCGGGCTTTCCGTCACCTTGACCTCGGCGGCGGGGCGGCCTGACGATGCCAGAACGTCGATATCGTCCTGGCGGACGCTTCGCTCGCAATTCTCGTTCTGGAATCTGACGCGGTAATGGACGAAGCCCTGTGCTGCCGGCATGACCGACACGACGCGGCCGGCGCCGCCTGGCTGGACGCTTCCTAGAATTCCCGGCTTCAGAACGATGCTATCGCCCGGCCGGTAGTGGCGGTTCGTCATGCCGTTCTCCGTATCAGATGAAAAAACAAAAGGCCGGGACTAATCCCGACCTTCCTCCGTCATCGTCTCAGCGCGCCAGTACATCCGTGGTCGCGCGAGCCGTGACAAATTCATTCAGCCTGCAGGTTGTCCGCCGAGTTCTTGCCGGACTTGCGGTCCTGCACGATGTCGAAACGGATCTTCTGTCCGTCTGCGAGCGAGCGCAGGCCTGCGCGTTCAACTGCAGAAATGTGGACGAAAACGTCTGCGCCGCCGTTGTCAGCCTGGATAAAGCCGAAACCCTTGGTGGCGTTGAACCACTTGACTGTACCTGTATTCATAACGATCTCCTTTCAAAGCAACCGTTGTTTTTTCCGCGATACTTTGCGGACCTAGATCGATTATTTGGAAGGAAATCTGAAGAGGCAAAAGCGCTCTTGAGCGACGTCACAAGCAATGGTCGATGAACCCAATATAGGATCAATTTGAAATTTAGCAACGGGCAACGGCAAGAAACTTCGCCGGTTTTAAAATTTTATCCCGCAGTTTGCTGATTTCGTTGAATTTCGTTTCCGATAAAATCCGAAAGCCGAAAGAAACTTCTATCGGTTTTATCGTCATCCGGCAAGGCAGCCCCTTCGCCGCATAGGCGACGGGGCTGCCTGAAAGCTGTGAGCGGTAAGCCGCTATCCGTTCACGGCGTCGAAACGATCAGCCGCAGCGATCCCTCGAAGAACGGCTGCGAGCGAAGTTCGCCATAGCGTCTGTCCCAGCTGCCATCTTTCAGATCGCGGCCGAGCTCTTCGGCGAAGCGCTCGCCAACGGAAGCGTCGACGAAGCTCCAGGCCGAGTTGGCAAGCCGTGCGCCGGGATCGAGCAGCCGCTCGGGGCGGCCGTAATAGCCTTCGCCGAAGCCGTCGGTGCAGTGAAGCGGAATCGGCACAGGCTTGATCTCGATCGTCCCGCCCAAGGCGCCGGAGATGGCCGCAAGCGGCGGATAACGGCTGGCCTCGACGGAGATCATTTCAGGGGCGTAGGCCTGCAGCCATGAGCGATGCAGCTCGTCCGGATCGCAACTCAGCACGGCGACCGGCCCGCGCGTCACCCGGCGCATCGCGGCAAGCCCGGCCTTGAGATCAGACCATTGGTGAACAGAGAAGGTCGTCATGCTGGCATCGAAGCTGTCATCGGCGAAGGGCAGCTTTTCCGCCACCGCATCGATCGCTACCGGCAGATGCGCCGGACGCTGGGCACGCATCGAGGCCGAAGGCTCGACGGCGGTCACCGTGCGATCGGTTGGCTCGTAGGAACCGGCGCCCGCGCCGACATTGAGCACCGTTCTGGCATCGCCGAGCGCGCGCCAGATGAAGGCGGCGATATGGGGATCGGGCTGCCGGTACCGGGTATAATTGGTGCCGATCACGCCGTAATTGGCGTCGCCGGCACTTCCGTCTACATGTCTGCTGTTCATGGCTTCCATCCTTTGGCAGGCAAAGCTTCGCCCTGCCGAATGCCTGGGCATCCAGCACCTGTTGTGCGTTCAGTAGCTTTGCCTTAGTGTTGCAACTGGAGAAAACATCATATTCTCCAGGATGAAAACCGATAAGCTCGAACACAGATTGTTCCTAAAACGCACATGGCAAGACGCCTGCACTCCCTCAATGCGCTCCGTGCCTTCGAAGCCGCAGGCCGCCACGGCCGCATGACGCTGGCCGCCGAAGAGCTGAACGTGACGCACAGCGCCATCAGCCGCCAGATTCAGCATCTGGAGGAGGTTCTCGGCGTAGCGTTGTTCGAAGGACCGAAGAACAGGATGCGACTGACGGAGGCCGGGCAGACGCTGCTGCCGGGGCTGGTCGCTGCCTTCGATCAGATCGACATGTCGGTGCGCGCCGTTGCCGATACCGGCGATGGCCCGCTCGATGTCTCCTGCCCCGGCACCTTCACGATGCGCTGGCTGATCCCGCGGCTTTATCGCTTCCAGGCCGAACATCCCAGTATCGACGTGCGTCTGACGGCCTCCTCCCGGCCGGTCGATTTTGCCCGCGACGGCTTCGACGTGGCGATCCGTGTCGGCACCGCACCCTGGCCTGAGGGCGCCGATGTCATCCCGCTCTTTCCCGAACAGACCGGACCGGTGGTCTCTCCGGCCCTGTCGGCGCAGATCGGCGGCCTGCCGCAGCTGCACACCAAGACCCGGCTCCGCGCCTGGGGCGACTGGCTGGCGCGCTCGGGTTTAAACATCGAGAGCGGACCGCGCGTCGAATACGAACACTTTTATTTCATGCTGGAAGCGGCAGGCGCAGGGCTCGGCGTCTGCGTCGCGCCCTGGCCCTATGTCACGGACGACATCCGCGACGCGAGGCTGGCGGCCCCCTTCGGCTTCCTCGACAGCGGCCACGAATATGTGGCGCTGCGCCGCGCGAGGCGGAACCGCAAATCCGTTATCTTCTGCGAGTGGTTGCGGGCCGAGGCCGAAGCCTTTGTCTCGACACATCCCGCCCCGAGGCGGGATGTGCCGGGTTCCTAGCCGCTGCCGAGCTTCTTGTCCGGAAACACCTGGTATTCCGAGCTCGACGAAGACGTCGATTTCAAGCTTCCCTCAGGCCTGAAGTTGCACAAGATCGGCGAGGACAAGTCGATCGAGCAGATGCTGGTCGATGGCGAGATCGACGCCCTGCTGCATCCTGACCTGATCGCCCCGATCAAGAAGCGCGACCCGCGCGTCGGGCGCCTGTTCCCTGACTACAAGTCCGAGGAGATCACCTATTACGAGCGCACCGGCATCTTCCCGATCATGCATGTGATGGGCATCCGCCCCGAGATCGTTGCGCGTCATCCCTGGGTGCCGATCAATCTCTATATCGCCTTCGAGGAAGCCAAGCAGATCGCCATGAAGCGCATGGAAAACCCACGCATCGTGCCGCTCGCCTGGTATCGCGAGGCCTGGGAGGAACAGCAGGCGATCATGGGCGACGATCCCTGGGCCTACGGCCTTGAAGGGCAGAACGCCAGGACGCTGGAAACCGTGATCGGCTACGCCCACCAGCAGGGGCTGATCGATCGCAAGGTCGCCCCCTCGGAGCTTTTCCTCGACATCTCGCAGGGCCGCAAACGCGGCGACAAGCACCGTGTGTAGCGCCTGCGACAGCGGGGCCGCATTCGAACCGGCCTGGTCCGGCAGCGGAATCCGCTGCGACAATTCCTCGGAGAACAAGACGATGCATGAAGACCTGAAGCAGCGGATGATCGAGGCCGGCCGCATTCTGGAAGCCGCCGGCCAGGGCGACTGGACCCGCGGCCACGTCTCGATCCGCGTTCCCGATCAGCCCGATCGCTTCTACATGAAGCCGTCCAAGTTCGGCCTCGAAGAGATCACCCTCGACAACATCATCACCGTCGATCTCGACGGCGAGAAGGTCGATGGCGAATTCGGCCGTCACAACGAGGTCTATATCCATTCCGAGGTGCTGCGCGCCCGGCCGGATCTCAACGCCATCGTCCATACCCACGCGCCCTATGCCACCGCCTTCTCGGCGCTCGCCAAGCCGCTGCAGCCGGTCGGCCACCCGGGCTCGATCTTCGCCGAGGGCCTGCCTGTTTTCTCCGAGACCACGGAGTTGATCACCACCGCCGAGCGCGGCAAGGCGGTCGCCGCCTGCCTCGGCGAGCATGGCGCCATGCTCTTGCAGAACCACGGCATCGTGACCGCCGCCCCCACCATCGAGCAGGCGATCTATCTGGCGCTATCGCTGGAAAACGCCTGCATGATGCAGCTGTGGGTCGAGGCTGCCGGCGGCGCCAAGGCGCTCGGCAAGCCCGAGGATATCAAGGCCAAGCGCAAGCACATGTTCCGCGACGAGATGTTCAAGGCGACCTTCGCCTATCTCGTCCGCCGCCTGAAGCGCGGCTGAGGCGGCCAGACATAGACGACTGAGGAGGAGTCCCATGTATTATATCGACGCGTTCAACCATTTTTTCCCGAAGGCGCTCTGGGAGCGCATCCAGAAGCTCGAAGGCGCCGGCAAGGATATAGGCCGCCGCATGCAGGGCGTACCCTGCATCTACGATCTCGAAACCCGCTTCCGCGTCATGGACGAGTTCCCTGACTACCGGCAGATCATCTCGCTCGGCATGCCGCCGCTGGAAGCCATGGGCGGTCCGGAACTCGCCACCGAATTTGCCCGCATCGCCAATGACGGCCAGGCCGAACTCGTCGAGAAATATCCGGAGCGCTTCGCCGGCTTCGTCGCCGCCCTGCCGATGAATGCGCCCGACGCTGCCGTTCGCGAAGCCGAACGCGCATTCACCGACCTCGGCGCCAACGGCTTGCAGATCCACACCAACGTCAACGGCGCGCCGCTTGACGAGGAGCGCTTCTTCCCGATCTTCGAAGTCGCCGCCAAGCACAACAAGCCGGTGCTGCTGCACCCCTCGCGCAATGCCTCGATGACCGACTACGCCACCGAGGACAAGTCGAAATACGAGATCTGGTGGACCTTCGGCTGGCCCTATGAAACCAGCGCCGCCATGGCCCGCCTTGTTTTCTCCGGCTTCATGGACCGCCTGCCGGATCTCAAGGTTCTCGCTCACCATATGGGCGCCATGGTCCCCTATTTCGAGGGACGCGTTGGCCCTGGCTGGGACCAGCTCGGCAAGCGCACCACCGATGAGGACCTGACGCTGGTGCTGAAGCGACTGAAGAAGCGCCCGCTCGATTATTTCAAGGATTTCTACGCCGACACCGCCGTCTTCGGCTCGAAGGCAGCCACCATCTGCGGCCTGGAATTCTACGGCAGCGACCGCATCCTCTTCGCCTCGGATTCGCCCTTCGATCCGGAAAAGGGTCCGGGCTATATCCGCGACACGCTGAAGATCCTGAATTCGTTCGATCTTCCCAAGGAAGACATGGAAAAGATCTGCTTCCGCAACGCCGAGGCCCTGTTCGGGCTGAAGGGCAGATAAACCGCGAGAAGTTGAACTGGTGCGCGGCCGCAATGCGTCCTATAACGGCCGCGCATCATTGACCGGACATATCCTTGCCCCGCCTTACGCCGATCATTCTCGCCATCGCCCTGTTCATGGAGCGCATGGATTCGACGATCATCGCGACGAGCCTGCCGGCAATCGCCGCCGATATCGGCACCTCGCCGATCGCCCTGAAGCTGGCCGTCACCAGCTATCTCGTCGCCCTTGCCGTCTTCATCCCGATCAGCGGCTGGATGGCCGATCGCTTCGGCGCGCTGAACATCTTCCGCATCGCCATCGGCGTCTTCATGATCGGCTCGATCGGCTGCGCCTTCTCGGGTTCGATCGGCGCCTTCGTCTTCTGGCGGCTGGTGCAGGGCGCCGGCGGCTCGATGATGACGCCCGTCAGCCGCCTGCTTCTGGTGCGCGGCACGCCGAAGCATCAGCTGGTCGATGCGCTGGCGTGGCTCACAATCCCCGCCCTTGTCGGTCCGATCCTCGGCCCACCGGTCGGCGGCTTCTTCACCACCTATCTCAGCTGGCACTGGATCTTCTGGATCAACGTGCCGATCGGCATTGCCGGCATCATCCTCGTCACCAAGTTGCTGCCGCCGGTCGAAGCGCGGGAACCGAAGCCGCTGGATTTCACCGGCTTCTTCCTCTCCGGCATCGGCTTCAGCGCCTTCGTCTTCGGTATTTCCGTCATCAGCCTGCCGGCGCTGCCGATGTACTATGGCTACACGACGATCGCGGTCGGCATCCTCATGGGCATTGCCTATCTCTGGCATGCCAGGCGCACCGAGCACCCGCTGCTCGACCCGCGCATGTTCCGCTATCCGATCTTCCGCGCCTCGATCATCGGCGCCTCGAATTTCCGCATGGGGCTTGGCGCCCTTCCCTTCCTGATGCCGCTGATGCTGCAGCTCGGCTTCGGGCTGACGCCCTTCCAATCGGGCATGGTGACCTTCATCACCGCGGTGGGATCGCTGAGCTCGAAATTCGGCGCCGCCCGCACCTTCGCGCTCTTCGGCTTCCGCCGCATCCTGATCGTCACCACCTTCATCTCCGCCATTCTGCTCGGCATCAACGCGCTCTTCCATCCGGGCACGCCGATGTGGCTAATCATGGGCTGCCTGCTGATCGGCGGCATCCTGCGCTCGATGGCCTTCTCCGGCATCAGCGCCATGTCCTTCGGCGATGTCGACGAGGCCGATACCGGCCAGGCAACGGCCATCAACGCGGTGGCTCAGCGCGTCTCGATGGCCATGGGCGTGGCGGTAGCGGGCGCTTCGCTGGATATATCAAGCAGCCTGCATGGCGGCGGCCTGCTGCTGTCGGATTTCCACATCGCCTTCGTGGTCGTCGGCCTTGTGTCAGCCTCCAGCGTCATCACCTTCTGGCGCCTGCCGCCACAGGCCGGCGACGACCTCGTCCGCCGCCGTCCGCGTCACGCCGATTGAGCTCAGGCTAAAAGACGGTGGCCGCCGCATCCGAATGGCACGGCGGCCATGAACATCAGGCGATAATGCCCTGCAGGTTGTCGATGATCGCATTCCAGCCGCCGCGGTGGCCGTCGCGGGCCTCTTCGCTGCGGAATTTCACCTGCTTCAGGGTGATTTCGGTGGTATTGGCATCGACCTCGGCGAGATCGATCGTCACCACGCTGTCGTCGAGCGAGTAAGGCGACTCCCAGGTGAAGGCGAGGCGCGCGTGCGGATCGATCTCCAGATAGGTTCCGGCATGCGGGATTTCGCGCTCGGCGGTCTTCATCACAATCGAGAAGCGGCCGCCTTTCACCGGGTCGTTCGACACCTTCGATATATCGCTGCCGCCGGTCGGCGTGCGCATGAACCGTGCCAGCATTTCCGGCGAGAGCCAGGCGTTAAAGACCGTCTGGCGGGGTGCAGCGATCCTGCGGTTGATTGTCAGTTCCAGTTCACTCATGTCCGTCATCCTTCGAAACGAGAATAGTCTCCAGCGCCGAAAGGCGCAGTTCCCAGATGGACTTCAGTTGCGCGAACCAGCCCTCAGTCAGCTTTAGCGGTTCGAGCTCCGCGGCCATGAAATGCTCACGGCCGACAGTCCTGCGGGTCACAAGTCCCGCCTCCTCCAAGACCTTGATATGCTTGGAGACGGCATTCAGGGACATGTCGAAATGAGCGGCAAGCGAAGTCACTCTCAGCGCCCCTTCCTGAACAAGAAGCGTAAGGATCTGCCGCCGCGTGGTATCACCCGCGGCCTTCAGAATACGTGACAGAGCGTCGTCGTCCATTTATTCACCCGTATGGTTGAATATACAAAACTCGAATCAATAGTCAACCATATGGATGAATGTTTTCGCGCGAGGCAAGTGTGTCAGTTCCAGAACCACGACTTTCGCACCTCGGCGCGGGCGGCCTCGCGGGTCATGCCGATATCGCTAAGCTCACTGGCCGAAAGCTCAAGCAGGTTTCTGCGCGTCCGGCGCTTTTCCAGCCAATGCTTCAACGCCGCGATCAACCCGCCGGACGCCAGCCTCCATCTCCTCGCGTCTGCCCAACGCCCGCCGCTCTCTTCAGTCTCGATCGTCATGCCAGTCTCCTGCCGTTTGAAGGCTTGAGGATGGACTGGCGGGAGCAGTGAAAGAAGCTTATCGTTGTTATACAATGCATAAGGACTTCTTTGATGATCAATCTCGATCAGCTGGCCGCCTTCGTCAGCGTCGCCGAACTCGGCAGCTTCACGGCGGCCGCTGACCGCGCCGGGGTCACGCAGCCGGCCGTCAGCCTGCAGATCAAGCTGCTGGAACAGCGATTGGGCGTGCGGCTGATCGAACGTGTGGGACGCCGCGCCCAGCCTTCGGCCGCCGGCGTCGAGTTCCTCGCCCATGCGCGAAAAATCATAGAGCAATGCGATACGGCGCTCGATGCCATGGCGCCCTATAAGGAAGGGGCTGCGGGGCGTGTGAGGATCGGCAGCGGCGGAACCGCCTCGATCCATCTGCTGCCTCGCGCCATCGCCGCCGCCAAGAAGCGCATGCCGGGCCTCGAGATCACCGTGAAGATCGGCAATACCGACGAAATCCTTCGCGATCTGGAATCCAACGCGCTCGACCTCGCCGTCGTCACCCTGCCCGCCGCGGCGCGATCACTGGAGGTCGAGATCTTCTACGAGGATGAGCTTCTGGCCGTCGCCCCGCGCGGCAGCGACATGCCAGAAGGCGGCCCCGATGCTGCTTTCCTGCAGCAGAAGGTGATGATGCTCTATGACGGCGGTAATACCCGCCAGGCGACGGACAAATGGTTTGCCGATGCAGGCATCCGTGCCCAGCCGGTCATGGAATTCGGCAGCGTCGAGGCAATAAAGGAACTGGTGGCGGCCGGTCTCGGCTGGTCGGTGCTGCCGTCGCTGGCGCTGCGCCGCGACCGCGCCGGCTATCTCGCAACGTCGCCGGTGAAACCGCGTCTGGTCCGCCAGCTCGGCATCGTCATGCGCCGCGACAAGCACCTGACCCACGGCCTGCGCGAAATCGTCAAATGCCTGCGCGACTTCAAGGACTGATGGCGGCTATTTCTCGGCTTTGGAGAGAACGAACGGTACGACGGCCGTCAGGATGGCGGCGACCGGTGCGTTGCGCAGCATGCGGCCGAACACATAGGTTCCGGCCATCGCGCCCGCGAGCTTCAGCCAAGGATAGTCACCGAGCTGGTCATGGGCGCTTCTGTCGGCCCATTCCAGATTGTTGAGCACCACGGCCGCACTCTGTTCCTTGATCACCGAAAGGCGCGCCCGCAGCGCTTCGAGCTCTGCCTGCAGCCGGTGAAGATCAGCCTCAAGGGCCGCGTCTTCTTCCGGATTGTCCCGGACGAAATCATCGGCCATCGCCTCCGCTTCCATCTCGGCCAGATGCGCCTGAAGGTCCGCTTCGGTTGCTTCTGCTCCGGGCCGTGATCTATCTGGCATCTGTCTCTCCTGCGTTTCCGGTCTCAAGGCATTGCTGCTGAAAACCGAAACTCCCGGACAGGCGAAAAGTTTCGCGAAGATCGGGCGCTCACCGCTTTTCAGCGAAATCCGGCTGCTTTTCTACCCCGCTTGGCACCTGCGGAGGCGCGCGACCTACATCCGGCAGTGGATTCTAATCCTAATTGGCAGGTTGATATGGTGGGGTGCGGCTGACGTTATAGGCTCATGAGGTTTGTGTTGATTTATATCGTAGCGTGCGTAACGGTGAGCCTGGCAACGGGGTTCGTCATCTATCCATTTTTCGCGCCGCCGCTCGACCCGGTAACCAGACTGTCCGCAACCGGCACAGTCAACCTCGCTCCAAAGACGACAGCAAAGACATTCCGCGTCCGCCAAAGCTGCGTGGCGCCGACCGAATGCGCCGCCTACGCATCCTCCGAAAGCCTTGCCGATCTGCTGGCAGCACGCTTCCCGTCGGCCGATATGCATGCCGTTCCTCCACAGCCGCCGCTCGAGCTCGACGGCAGAACCGGGCGTCATGAGGAGAAGGCGCTGTGACGCCTCATTCGGCCGCATCGCGCAAAATCAACCATCCATTAACCATAATTAGGCATCGTCGATATAAACACGGAGAGGGCCGTTGAAGCATCAGACGATAATCGCGCGGGTTGCAGCATGCATGCTGATGTCTTCCGCACTGGCCGGCTGCGTGAGCGGTCCGGATCATGT
>UBJR01000049.1 GCA_900465675.1 Hyphomicrobiales bacterium
CATTGCGAGCCGATTGACACGCTGTGGACCGAACATCCAGAAATACGTCACCAGAGTATCGTGCTCTCCGAACAAGTCGGCCAGGCCGACCTCGCCGCCGTTCTCGTCGTTGAAGCGATAGTCCCTCTCGACGACTGGGCCTGGAGGCAGCCGCATACGCTGCTCGGCTAGCCGGGTGAGATGTCGCCGGGCTTCGATCTCTTCCGCCAACAGGGCGGTCCGTGCTTCCGCGTAGTCGACGGGTTCATTTGGGAATCTGCTGGCGCGTTTCGCCGCCAGTTCCTTTGCGGATCTCAGTTCTTTCATCCTTGTTTCTCCCTTGCCTCGCTTCTCCACGTGACACGTCTACTAGACGTATGACGACGTCCATTTCCGACAAGGACGGTCCGATTATTCGGCGATTGCGTTCTCTCTCGTCCTTTTCCCAGCTCCAGCCATCCACCTTGACTCATCGGGCGGCATCACCATCTCCAGGCGGATCCCGGAGCCGTGCAATGAACGACCCTATCCCTGCAAAAGTCGCCGACGACGACATGATGGAAATCTACCCGCCGGAGCGGAAAACCTGTCCGGGAGGATTGCCGTCGCGTTGTGATTGCTGCGGACAGTTCGCGGCGATGGGTGAGGACTGCTTCGGCCTCTGCGAGGAGTGCCTTTCGCCATGACAAAGATTGATACTGCAGCATTCAAGCTAGCTCTGGATGCTCTTCCCACAGGCTTTTCCAAAGGCTCCTTCAGCGGTCGGAAATGGGCTGTAACCGTTCGCCGGTCTGAGGACGGACGCCGGACTTCGCTTTACGCGAACGAACTCGGAGGGACCGACATCGTATCCTTCAATTTCTATCTCGCTTCTGGAAACCGGCCTATTCTCAAACCGTGCGAAATGTCCTCTGCCAAGGTCCTCGATTTTGTATGCGGCTTTCGGTTGAACGAAGGTCGTATAATGAAGCGTCAAATGGCCGGTGCATGAATGTTGGAATCCAAGACGCAGTCGAGGTTGCTCACAAGTATGGAACCGAAGCGATCGTAATGCCTTGAATCACGGCGACAACAATTAGCATTCCGAGGCAATCGCATGAATGAGAACGAAGAACTCGCAACGGCGATCGAACAGCTCGCCGATAATGCCGAAGGTGACCCGGAAACTGGCGTGGACATCAAGTCCCTTGCTGTAGGTCTCTGGGCGAACTTTAATGACTTATCCATCGAGGAGATCGAGGACGCCCTTCGAGACGTCTGGAGAACGCGAGGTCTTCCGTTCAACGACAACGCTAGTCCTTGAAGGTGAACCACGACGCCAGGATTGAAGCAAGACTGCCAACGCCTCAGAATTCAGGCCGCAGCTACTTCAAGGGCCGACTTCCGGTGCATTTTCCAGTAAAGTTGGCGCTGCGCTTCGTACTCGGGCGTTCTGTTCCACTGCTCGTCGCGGGTCGAAATTCCGGCAAGGCGTTTGGCCATCCACCAGATCCGGCGTCTCTGAGCCTCCTGAGTGAAGTCTAGGCCATGGTCAGACAAGCGAAAAAACGGACTGTCGATACGCAGTCTGTCCATGTGCTGGTTCCGAGCGGTCAGCAAATGGCGGATCTCCGAGATCGGGAGCTTCAGTATTTCTCGCCATTCATCATGTGCGGGAACCCAGCCCCATAGATTTTCAACCTCGTTGAGAGAGCTCATGGCGTGTCGTACGAGATCGGAATTATTAGCCAGTTCTCTGGAGGCGAGCCGACAACGGATCAACTTCGTCAAGTTGTTGACCTTGTCCGTTTCAGAGAGATAGGTCGTGATCTCCGCCGTCAAATTGCTGTCTCCTTTGTAGCGGGCCGGTGCTTTGCCGTCCGAATTGGCCCACCAGGCTCGGCAAGTAGCCGGGCAGCTTTATCGTTGCGCGCGTCCTACCGGACCAGCGATGTAGATAACGGCCATGAATTCGGCGTTGGAAAGATCGCTTGCATTTTAAGGAACGAATTTTTCTGACTGCGTTAGCCGTCCCGGCAACCGAGGTTTAGCGATCTTTTCGAAGCCGCTGTCGTTCAGAGACTTTAGTTACCCCCGGTGGGTGAAGGCGATGACGTCCCCTTAACCATTCAACTCGAATCCTTCAAACGACGCCGTGTTCATCGCAATCCGTAACTGTCGATTCACAAGGGGTGTGACAGAAACCAGAAATACTTGGAGGTCATATGCTGTGAACTGCCCCCACTTTCG
>UBJR01000047.1 GCA_900465675.1 Hyphomicrobiales bacterium
AAATGGCAAAGAGTAAGTTTGAGCGCAACAAGCCGCACGTAAACATCGGCACGATCGGCCACGTTGACCACGGCAAGACGTCTCTGACGGCAGCGATCACGAAGTATTTCGGCGAGTTCAAGGCGTATGACCAGATCGACGCTGCTCCGGAAGAAAAGGCACGCGGCATCACCATTTCGACGGCACACGTCGAATATGAAACGCCGAACCGCCACTATGCGCACGTTGACTGCCCCGGCCACGCCGACTACGTCAAGAACATGATCACCGGTGCCGCACAGATGGACGGCGCGATCCTGGTTTGCTCGGCTGCTGACGGCCCGATGCCGCAGACCCGCGAGCACATCCTGCTCGCCCGCCAGGTTGGCGTTCCGGCAATCGTCGTGTTCCTCAACAAGGTCGACCAGGTTGACGACGCCGAGCTTCTCGAACTCGTCGAGCTCGAAGTTCGCGAACTTCTGTCGTCCTACGACTTCCCGGGCGACGACATTCCGGTTGTCAAGGGTTCGGCTCTGGCCGCTCTCGAAGACTCTGACAAGAAGATCGGCGAAGACGCGATCCGCGAGCTGATGGCTCAGGTCGACGCCTACATCCCGACGCCTGAGCGTCCGATCAACCTGCCGTTCCTGATGCCGATCGAAGACGTGTTCTCGATCTCGGGCCGTGGTACGGTTGTGACCGGCCGCGTCGAGCGTGGTATCGTCAAGGTTGGCGAAGAAGTCGAAATCGTCGGCATCCGCGCCACCTCGAAGACGACGGTTACCGGCGTTGAAATGTTCCGCAAGCTGCTCGATCAGGGCCAGGCAGGCGACAACATCGGCGCTCTCGTTCGCGGTGTTAACCGTGACGGCGTCGAGCGTGGTCAGATCCTGTGCAAGCCGGGTTCTGTCAAGCCGCACAAGAAGTTCAATGCCGAAGCCTACATCCTGACGAAGGAAGAAGGCGGCCGTCATACGCCGTTCTTCACCAACTACCGCCCGCAGTTCTACTTCCGTACGACTGACGTGACCGGTATCGTTTCGCTTCCGGAAGGCACGGAAATGGTTATGCCGGGCGACAACGTCACCGTTGTTGTCGAGCTGATCGTTCCGATCGCGATGGAAGAAAAGCTGCGCTTCGC
>UBJR01000015.1 GCA_900465675.1 Hyphomicrobiales bacterium
CGTAGTTGCGGGTCTCGGGGAAGGGGATGCGCTCGATCCAGTCGACGATTTCGTCGATATTCTTGCCGCGCGGGTCGCCGTAGCGGGCGATCCATTCGGGTACGCGCTTCGGGCCGGCATTATAGGCGATGAAGGTGAGGATATAAGAGCCGCCGAAAGCGTCGATCTGCTCGCCGAGATAATGGGCGCCGAGCGTCGCGTTATAGCCGGCGTCACCTGTCAGCTTGTCGGCGGAATAGGCGATGTTGTGCCGCTTGGCGACGGCCTTGGCTGTTCCGGGCAGGAGCTGCAGCAGACCGCGGGCGTTCGCGGCGGAGACGGCAGCGGGGTTGAAGGCGCTCTCCTGCCGGGCGATGGCATAAGCGAGTGCCTTGCCGGAGCCGGAGATGTTCGCGCTTGAGGGAATGACGCCGACGGGGAAGGCAAGCGCTGCGACATCGATGCCGCGCGAATAGGCGATCTTGCCGATCTGCAGCGACAGATGGTGGTCGCCGGAGCGCTCAGCCTGTGCGGTGAGAATCGCCAGCTCGCCGGGGCTCTGGATCTGGTCGGCAAGCGCCAGATAGAGTGCTGCGGCCCGCCAGCCGTGACCTGCCGCTTCTAGGCGCGCAATGGCCTGCACCGCCTCGCGCGATTGCAGGTTCTGCCGGTCCTCATTGGTCGGCGACGGATAGGAAACATTCAGCGTCTTGCGGCCCAGCCGTTCGCTGGCGAGCTGCCCGTAGAAGGTGCTCGGAAGGCTCGCGGCCTTGGTGTAGAACTCCTTCGATTGACCGGGACCACCGGCTTCCGCCGAGCGTCCGAGCCAATACCAGGCGCGTGACACGGAGAGTGGCCCGCTGGAAATCTGCAGGATCTTGCGGAAATGCTGTTCGGCCGCATTCGGGTCCTGAAGGCCGCGCAGCGCATACCATCCGGCATGGAATTCGGCCTCGACGATATCTGTCGGGCTCGTCGCCACGCTGTTGGAAACGATGCGATAGGCGGCGGCAAACTGCCCCTGATCTACCAAGCCGCGGCTGATGATCCGCTGTTCGTTCCACCATTCGCCGGCATTCACCAGCTCGTCGCGCTTCGATGGCATCTGCGCCAGAAGCTTCGCAGCCTCGGCATATTTCTCCTGCTTGCGCAGATATTCGATGCGGGCGAAGAGATAGCCGGGGTCGGTGCCCCATGTCTTGTCGACACCGTTCAGCAGCGCCGCGGCGTTCGGCGCCTTGGCGGCGACGGCCGCCCAGGCCTTGTAGAGCGATTGCGCCTGTCCCATGTCGCCGAAGCGCTTGGCTTGTGCCGTGCGGCCGCGATACATGAGATAGTCCATGCGCGCCTTATGGTCGGCAGGCGTGATCAGGCCTGAAAACTCGGCGAGGATCTTGTCTTCGGTTGGCTTGTCCAGGCCCTGGCCGCGCCAGACTTTGCGGATATATTTGGCTGCCTGCGCCTGCTTTCCGGCCGAAACCAATGCGCGCGATAGGATGATGGCGCCTTCGTTGGTCTCCGGCGCGGTATCGCCGAAAGCGGCAAACACAGCCGCCGGGTCAGGGTTTTCGTCGTAGAGTGCGCGTTCCGAATTGGCGCGCAGCCGCGAAAGACCGGGCCAGCCTTTCAGCTCCTGCGAGGCGCCGGCGATCTCGTAGGATGGGATACCCTTCTGCCCGGACATGGCGATCGCCCACGTCAGGATATGGCGGTCGAGCGTTCCCTTCGCCATGCCGTCGCGAATGGAGATCGCCTGCTGCGGATCCTTGGCCGATAGCGCGTCGAGCCCGCTCTTCAGGTCGCCGCTGACCGGCGCGACCGTGCGCGGAATGGCGCCGGTCATGATCGATTCCGGCATGGATGTCTGCGGCACATAGCCGATCGGCTTGACGTCGGGGACCGGAACATCTGTCTGCGGCAATGGCGACGCGACGCTGCTCCACGCGGCGGCCGACAGGCCGAGGGCGGTCAGGGTCAGGACAGCTCTTCTCATCCGGGATACTCGCAACGAAAACGTGGCCCCAAGTCTCGCAAACGGCATCTTAATGAAAGCTTACCGGAACCGGTAAACTTCGTTCACATTTGATATCGGAATTTGCCCTAAACCGATCTCAGCATGCTTGTCGCGGCGTTTTCACCGCTCTATGGTGCGCAACTCTTATCCAAAGAATGCGGCCGAAGCGTGGATTTCGGCCTTAGGGAGTTCTGCATGTTCAAGGGATCCATTCCCGCCCTCGTCACCCCCTTCACGGATTCTGGCAATGTCGATGAGGCGGCTTTCGCCGCCCATGTCGATTGGCAGATCAAGGAAGGAAGCAGCGGCCTCGTTCCTGTCGGCACGACCGGCGAATCGCCGACGCTGTCGCATGCCGAGCACAAACGGGTGGTGGAACTCTGCATCGAGGCGGCCGCCAAGCGCGTCCCTGTTATGGCCGGTGCCGGATCGAACAACACGAGCGAAGCGATCGAGCTTGCCCAGCATGCCGAAAAGGCAGGCGCGGATGCCGTTCTCGTCGTCACGCCCTATTACAACAAGCCGACGCAGAAGGGCCTGATCGCGCATTTCTCGGCGATCGCCGAGGCGGTCAAGCTGCCGATCTATATCTACAACATTCCCGGCCGTTCGGTGATCGACATGTCGCCGGAGACGATGGGGGCGCTCGCCAAGGCGCATTCGAACATCGTCGGCGTCAAGGATGCGACGGGCAAGATCGAGCGCGTCTCCGACCAGCGCATCACCTGCGGCAAGGATTTCCGCCAGCTGTCGGGTGAAGACGCAACGGCTCTTGGCTTCAACGCCCACGGTGGCGTCGGCTGTATTTCGGTCGTTGCCAATGTCGCGCCGCGCCTCTGTGCGGAGTTCCAGGCGGCAACGCTGGCTGGTGATTACGTCAAGGCGCTGGAATATCAGGACCGGCTGATGCCGCTGCACAAGGCGGTATTCATGGAACCGGGCGTCTGTGGCGCGAAATACGGTCTGGCCAAGCTTGGCCGCATGAGCCGCAATGTTCGCTCGCCGCTGGTCGCCTCGTTGGAAGCCGGCACCGAAGCGGCCATGGATGCCGCGCTCCGCCACGCCGGCCTGTTGAACTGAACCAAAGGTGAGGGCGGGCTCGCCCGTCTTCACAAGCACGGGTGGTTCCCCTACATAAGTGGCAGGAAATGAGGGCGCGCCGTCGTGCGCCCCAAGCAGTTGGAATTTCGTCATGGCCCCCAAAGGCAGCCAGCGCATCGTCAAGAAGGTCGTCGCCGAAAACCGCAAGGCGCGCTTCAACTACGAGATCATTGATACCTATGAGGCCGGGCTCATGCTGATGGGCACCGAGGTCAAGGCGCTGCGCGACGGCAAGGCCAATATCGCTGAATCCTACGCATCGGATGAAGGCGGCGAAATCTGGCTGATCAATTCGTATTTGCCGGAATATCTGCAGGCCAACCGCTTCAATCACGAGCCGCGCCGCCGCCGCAAGCTGCTGCTGTCTGCGCGTGAAATCAATCGCTTGCGCTCCGGCATCAACCGCGAAGGCATGACGCTCGTGCCATTGAAGATCTACTTCAACGAACAGGGGCGCGCCAAGATGGAGCTCGCCCTCGCCAAGGGCAAGAAGCTGCACGATAAGCGCGAGACGGAGAAGGAACGCGATTGGAACCGGCAGAAGAGCCGGTTGCTCAAGGACAATCGCTAATCCTCAGCGCCTTCGGGCATTACCAGCGCGCTAAAAGACAATCGGAACGCAATCGAAGATCGCGGTCCGATGGCACAAACTCATCATGGAAGAAGGATGCAGCCGGATCACGCAGGTGAACCGGCCAGCCGGTCTTATTCGTCGCTCTCGGCAGCTGCGGGAGCCTCGACCTGCCTCTGCGGCCGCTCGGAAGGATCGCGGCCGATTTCCGCCTTGAGCGACAGGAGATCGATGAAGTGATCGGCCTGGCGGCGCAGATCGTCGGCGATCATCGGCGGCTGGGTTGCCATCGTCGAGATGATCGAAACCTTGCGGCCGCGGCGCTGCAGCGCTTCGACCAGCGTCGTGAAATCGCCGTCGCCGGAGAAGATCACGAGGTGATCGACGGTCTCGGACTGTTCCATCGCGTCTATCGCGAGTTCGATATCCATGTTGCCCTTGATCTTGCGGCGGCCCATGGAGTCGGTGAATTCCTTCGCAGGCTTGGTTACAACCTTGTAGCCGTTGTAATCGAGCCAGTCGATCAGCGGGCGGATCGAGGAATATTCCTGGTCTTCGATCAACGCCGTATAATAGTAGGCACGCAGCAGGTAGCCGCGTTTCTGGAATGCTTTCAGCAGCTTGCGGTAGTCAATATCGAAGCCGAGGCTCTTGGATGCCGCATAAAGGTTGGCGCCATCGATAAAGAGCGCAATTTTTTCCCGTGGGTCGAACATCGCCTGCCAATCCAATTAGAGTAATCCAAATAGTCTCTCGTCAAAAACACATAAAAACAATGGCTTAACTGGCGAGAGGAATAATCCGTAATTTATGAATTATTCATATACAGGAGATTTAGGGCACGATTCGGCATATTCCAAGCAACTATTGGTGGAAATGTCATATTCTCCGTGCGATTTTAACAGGATAGGCCGTAAACCGCAGGCCTACGCACGAAAAACTTGAATTCGCCGGGTTTTAATTGTATCGGGCGTACCAATCCCGAGATCACGACCGCAAAGGACAGGCAATGGCCCGTGTCACAGTTGAAGATTGCATCGACAAAGTAGAGAACCGCTTCGAGCTGGTTCTGCTTGCCAGCCACCGCGCCCGGCTGATTTCCCAGGGTGCCTCGATCACCATCGATCGCGACAACGACAAGAACCCGGTTGTAGCTCTGCGCGAAATCGCAGACGAGACCCTGTCTCCCGATGACCTGAAGGAAGACCTGATCCATTCGCTGCAGAAGCATGTCGAAGTCGACGAGCCCGAGCCCGATCCGGCCAGCCTGATTGCTGCCGGCGGCGTATCGGCTGCCGATGGCGAAGATCAGGACGATCAGCCGGAAACCATCACGTTCGACCAGATGTCGGAAGAAGAGCTTCTGGCCGGTATCGAAGGCCTCGTGCCGCCGGAAAAGAGCGACGACTACTAAGTCGCTGCCTGTCCGGTGCGCCAAATGATTTGACGATTACCAATCGTCAATCTTGCGCCTTTATTGCTACGGCATAATATTGATGATCCGTGCGCCAATCGTTGATTGGCGCGCTTTTATTTTTGTCGGAGTATTTTCGGGATGATGCGTCAGTACGAGCTCGTGGAGCGGGTGCAGAAATACAAGCCCGACGCCAATGAAGCTCTGCTGAACAAAGCCTATGTCTACGCCATGCAGAAGCATGGCCAGCAGAAGCGCGCCAGCGGCGATCCCTACATCTCCCATCCGCTCGAAGTCGCCGCCATTCTGACCGACATGCATCTCGACGAGTCGACGATTGCGGTCGCCCTGCTGCATGACACGATCGAGGACACGACCGCGACGCGCGCCGAGATCGACGAGCTGTTCGGCGAAGACATCGGCCGCCTCGTCGAGGGTCTCACCAAGATCAAGAAGCTCGACCTCGTCACCAAGAAGGCGAAGCAGGCCGAGAATCTACGCAAGCTGCTGCTTGCCATTTCCGACGACGTGCGTGTGCTGCTCGTCAAGCTGGCCGACCGTCTGCACAATATGCGCACGCTCGACCATATGGCCGCCGACAAGCGTGCGCGTATTTCCGAAGAGACCATGGATATCTATGCGCCGCTCGCCGGCCGCATGGGTATGCAGGATATGCGCGACGAGCTCGAGGAGCTCTCCTTCCGTCACATCAACCCGGAAGCCTATGAGACCGTCACCAAGCGCCTGGAGGAGCTCTCCCAGCGCAATGAAGGCCTCGTCAAGAAGATCGAGACGGAACTGCGCGATCTGCTCGTAGCGAACGGCATGGCGAGCGTTTACGTCAAGGGCCGCCAGAAGAAGCCCTATTCGGTCTTCCGCAAGATGCAGTCGAAATCGCTGTCCTTCGAGCAGCTGTCGGATGTCTACGGTTTCCGAATCCTCGTCGATGAAATCCCCGCCTGCTACCGGGCGCTCGGCATCGTCCACACCCGCTGGCGCGTCGTGCCCGGCCGCTTCAAGGATTATATCTCGACGCCGAAGCAGAACGACTACCGTTCGCTGCACACCACCATCGTCGGCCCGTCCTCGCAGCGTATCGAGCTGCAGATCCGCACCAAGCGCATGCACGAGATCGCCGAATACGGTATCGCCGCCCACACCCTCTACAAGGACGGCGCGACGACGCCTGACGGCGATATCCTGTCGCGTGAGTCCAATGCCTATTCCTGGCTGCGCCACACCATCGAGGCGCTGGCCGAAGGCGACAGCCCGGAAGAATTCCTTGAGCACACCAAGCTCGAACTGTTCCAGGACCAGGTCTTCTGTTTCACGCCCAAGGGCAAGCTGATCGCCCTGCCGCGCGGCGCCACCCCGATCGACTTTGCCTATGCCGTCCATACCAATATCGGCGACACCACCGTCGGCGCCAAGATCAACGGCCGCATCATGCCGCTGGTGACGAGGCTGGCGAATGGTGACGAAGTCGAGATCATCCGCTCCGGCGTCCAGGTGCCGCCGGCCGCGTGGGAAGAGATCGTCGTCACCGGCAAGGCGCGTGCTGCCATCCGCCGTGCCACCCGCATGGCGATCCGCAAGCAATATGCCGGCCTCGGCCACCGTATTCTCGAGCGCACCTTCGACCGCGCCGGCAAGATCTTCTCGCGCGATGCGATGAAGCCTGCACTGCACCGCCTCGGCCAGAAGGATGTCGAGGATGCGATCGCCGCCGTCGGCCGCGGCGAGATGTCGTCGCTCGACGTGCTGCGCGCCGTCTATCCCGATCATCAGGACGAGCGCGTCACCGTCAAGCCGAGCGGCGACGAGGGCTGGTTTAACGTCCGCAGCGCCTCGGGCATGATCTTCAAGGTTCCGGGCAAGAACAAGGAAGGCGCCGAAGCGGGCCTTCTCGCAGGCGAGCCCGGTGTCGACGCGGTTCCGATCCGCGGCATCTCCAGCAACATCGCCGTGCAGTTCGCGCCGACAGGTGCCGTGCCCGGTGATCGCATCGTCGGCATCATGGAGAAAGGGAAGGGGATCACCATCTATCCGATCCAGTCCTCCGCCCTGCAGCATTTTGACGACCAGCCGGATCGCTGGATCGATGTTCGCTGGGATCTCGACGAGGCCAACAAGTCGCGCTTCATGGCCCGCATTCTGGTCAATGCGCTGAACGAGCCGGGCACCCTTGCAAAAGTGGCGCAGACGGTTGGCGGTCTCGACGTCAATATCCGTATCCTGAACACGGTGCGTGTTGCCGCCGATTTCACCGAAATGACGCTGGATATTGAAGTCTGGGACCTCCGCCAGCTGAACCAGATGCTCGCGCAGCTCAAGGAACTGGACTGCATCGCCACCGTGCGGCGCCTCTACGACTGAGGCGTCTGCACATTTTATGATCGTTTTGTGACCAAAATTGCACGACGATAAGGCCATGTATGCGCAGGGCGCATGGCTGCACTCGTATTAGAGCGTTGGTAATTGTGCGCTGCAGCACCTATCTTCCGTGTCATCAGAGAATGAACGAAAGAAAGAGACAACGCTATGTTTGGTCCTATCAAGAAAATCGCCCGCGCCCTTCGCGCTCCGAGCGCCCAGGAACGTGAAATGGCCTACCTGAACGGTTCGCATGACCGTATTGATCTTGAGTATCGTCAGCGTCAGGTTGACCGCGGTCTGTTCCGCGCCCGTTAATCTGCGAATAATACTTCCGAAACTGTGATGGGGCGCCCTGTGTGATGTGCGCCCTGTGCGAAGAAACTGGACGGCGCGGCTGGCGGTAACCGTGATTATTCGCCGCTCTTGTCATGGTGAGGTGCCCTGCACTAAATAGCCGCCATGTTGTTCCGCCGTAGAAAACCCGCAGGATTCCGAGAAAGAATGCGCGAGGCCTTTTGGCCCCGCAAAGGCTTTCTGCGCCCAATGCGTTACTTGAAGATGCGCGTCCTCAGATTGACGGCCTCGCCGCATGCCGTCGCGGCAGGCGTGGCTGCCGGTGTCTTCGTGTCCTGGACGCCGTTTATCGGCGTGCATTTCATCATGGCCTTCGTCATCACCTACTTCCTGTCGGGAAGCATGGTGGCTGCCGCACTCGGATGCGCCGCCTTCGGCAATCCGCTGACCTATCCCTTCATCTGGGGCATCACTTGGGAAATCGGGCATCTGCTGCTGGCGCGCAAGGATACGCTGGCCGGCCAGCAGATCGATCTCCACGAGATGTTCCACCAGCTGCATTTCACCGAGCTTTGGCGCCCGGTGCTGGAGCCGATGCTGATCGGCGCCATCCCGCCCGCCGCCGTCACATCCGTTGTGCTTTATATGCTGACATACTACACCGTCAGTGGCTTTCAGTCGCGCCGCCGCACGCGGTTGATGGATCGCGCCAAGCTTCGTCTCGCCATCGCCGAGCATGACGTGCCGACGGTATGACGTCTCGCCCGCAGAAGGACCTTTCATGATCATCGGCATTGGCAGCGATCTCATCGATATCAGGCGCGTCGAGAAATCGATCGAGCGTTTCGGCGAGCGTTTCACAAATCGCTGCTTTACCGATGTCGAGCGGGCCCGTTCAGACCGCCGGGCAAACCGGGCCGAATCCTACGCCAAACGCTTTGCCGCCAAGGAAGCCTGCTCGAAGGCTCTTGGAACGGGCATCGCCCAGGGTGTCTTCTGGAAGGATATGGGCGTCGTCAATCTGCCGAGCGGCAAGCCGACGATGAGGCTTACGGGCGGTGCTGCCGAAATCCTGCAGGCAATGATGCCGGCAGCGCACCGCCCGGTCATTCATTTGACAATAACCGATGATTATCCGCTTGCTCAGGCATTCGTGATCATCGAGGCATTGCCGGAAGGCATCTGAGCCGCGGCCTGTCGTCGCTTTTAATGTTCGCGCCATTGCCGCCACCGGCCGAAGCCGCTAGAGAGAAGCAACTATAGAATTGCGCCGCTTCGGCGCCTTTGAGGAATAAGACTGCGTGTCCGAAAAAGCCGATACCAAGCCGAACGCTCTGTGGGAAAACATCAAGGTCATCATCCAGGCATTGCTGCTGGCGATGGTGATCCGCACCGT
Source organism: Hyphomicrobiales bacterium (assembly GCA_900465675.1). Taxonomy (GTDB): domain Bacteria; phylum Pseudomonadota; class Alphaproteobacteria; order Rhizobiales; family Rhizobiaceae; genus Rhizobium. Next base: position 9,146 of record UBJR01000015.1, read on the forward strand.
CTTCTTCCAGCCTTTCACCATCCCGTCGGGCTCCATGATGCCGACGCTCCTGGTCGGTGACTACATCTTCGTCAACAAGTTCGCTTACGGCTATTCGAAATACTCGCTGCCCTTCTCGCCGAACCTGTTTTCCGGCCGCATCTTCGAAAGCGAGCCGAAGCGCGGTGATATCGTCGTCTTCCGCTTCCCGCCGAATCCGGAAGTCGATTACATCAAGCGTCTCGTCGGCCTGCCTGGTGACAAGATCCAGGTGACCAACGGCGTGCTCTTCATCAATGGCAAGCCGGTTCCGAAGGTTGCCGACGGCACCTTCAATTCCGACTACGCGCAGGATCCGGGCCAGGACGTTCCGGTGTTCCGCGAAACGCTTGATGACGGCAAGACCTATGACACGCTCGACCAGTCGCCGGTTTCGCGCGGTGACAACACCCAGGAATTCGTCGTCCCCGAAGGCCACTACTTCATGATGGGCGACAACCGTGACAACTCGCTCGACAGCCGTTTCGACGTCGGTTTCGTTCCGGCCGAAAATCTCGTCGGCCGCGCCAGCGTCATCTTCTTCTCGCTCGGCAACGACACCTCGTTCCGCGAAATCTGGAAATGGCCGTCCAACATGCGTTGGGACCGCCTCTTCAAGGTTGTTGAATGACGAAGGCTCAGACGCTCTCGGCGGCCGACCGTTCCAAGCTTGAAAGCTTGATCGGTCATGAGTTCGCCGAGAAGGGGCGCCTGGACCGTGCCTTGACACATGCCAGCGCCCGGACGCAAAAGGGCGGCAATTACGAACGTCTCGAATTCCTCGGCGACAGAGTGCTCGGCCTCTGCATCGCCGAGCTGCTTTTCAAGACGTTCGGCAATGCTGCGGAAGGCGAGCTCTCGGTGCGGCTGAACCAGCTGGTCAGCGCCGATACCTGCGCTTCCGTTGCTGACGAGCTCGATCTGCATCTTTTCATCCGCACCGGTTCGGATGTGAAGAAGCTGACCGGCAAGCGAATGATGAATGTGCGCGCCGACGTGGTGGAAAGCCTGATCGCCGCGCTCTATCTCGATGGCGGGCTGGAGATCGCCCGCGGCTTCATTCTGAAGTATTGGGAGAAGCGTGCGGTCAGGGCCGACGGTGCCCGGCGCGACGCGAAAACCGAATTGCAGGAATGGGCGCACGCGAAATTTGGCGTGACGCCCCTATATCGTGTTGAAGAACGCAGCGGCCCGGATCATGATCCGCGCTTTACAGTGACCGTTGAAGTGGCCGGTGTGGCTCCTGAAACGGGCGTGGACCGTTCCAAGCGCGCAGCCGAACAGGTGGCTGCGACGAAGATGCTGGAACGTGAAGGTATTTGGCAGAAACCCTCTGCCGGGAATTGACGGAACAATGACCGAAGAAAATGACATCGCGCCCGACGGCGCCGCAGAAACGCATGGCCCGACCCATTCCGGCTTTGTTGCCCTGATCGGGCCGACGAATGCCGGCAAGTCGACGCTGGTGAACCGCCTCGTCGGCGCCAAAGTATCGATCGTCAGCCATAAGGTGCAGACAACGCGTGCCGTTGTCCGCGGCATCGCGATCCACAACAACGCCCAGATCGTCTTCATGGACACGCCCGGTATCTTCAAGCCGCGCCGCAGGCTGGACCGCGCCATGGTCACCTCCGCCTGGGGCGGGGCCAAGGATGCCGACGTCATCATGCTGCTGATCGACAGCGAGCGCGGATTGCGCGGCGATGCCGAGGCTATTCTGGAAGGGCTGAAAGAAGTCCCGCAGCGGAAGATCCTGGTTCTGAACAAGATCGACCGCGTCAACCGCGAACTGCTTCTGGCGCTCGCGGCAACGGCAAACCAGACGGTCCAGTTCGACCAGACCTTCATGATCTCGGCCGAGAACGGTTCGGGTTGCGACGACGTGATGAACTATCTCGCCGAGACGCTGCCTGAGGGCCCCTGGTATTATCCGGAAGACCAGATCTCCGATCTGCCGATGCGCCAGCTGGCGGCCGAAATCACCCGCGAGAAGCTCTTCCTGCGCCTGCACCAAGAGCTTCCCTATTCGTCTCACGTCGAGACAGAGAAGTGGGAAGAGCGCAAGGACGGCTCGGTGCGCATCGAGCAGGTCATCTATGTCGAGCGCGACAGCCAGAAGAAGATCGCTCTCGGCAAGGGCGGCGAAACGATCAAGGCGATCTCGTCGGCCTCCCGCCGCGAGCTCTCGGAAATCCTCGAGCAGAATGTTCATCTTTTCCTGTTCGTGAAGGTCCGCGAGAACTGGGGCGACGATCCCGAGCGGTTCCGCGAAATGGGACTGGATTTCCCGCGATAAAAGGTAGGTGAGGGGATAGCGCTTAGCGTCTGCGGCCCCCCTCATCCGGCTCTTCGAGCCACCTTCTCCCC
>UBJR01000010.1 GCA_900465675.1 Hyphomicrobiales bacterium
TTGCGGTCGAGGCCGTATTGACGGGCGCGGAACCAGCAGTCTTCGGCCGCACCCATCACACCCCAGGAAATGCCGTAGCGGGCGCGGTTGAGGCCAGCATACGTTGTCATTGTTGAGTATGACGGCACAGCGATCGCATGACTCCGGATTGTTGTGTCGCGCCAGATGGGTGGCGCGGGCGGAGAATGGCTGGCGTATGTGCGTTGAGGCCGCTCGTGATTTCCTTCTTCTTGTAGCATAGGTGATGTCCCTTCCCGCACGGCGCCTTTCGCGGGCCGAAGTCTTCGCGACTCACCCGGGCACGGTACGCGTCTATTCTATTCGTCGTTCCGTGTGAAGATAGCGGACCGCTCGCTGCCGGTGGTCGAGCTCTCGGGCGGGGGCGGAGCGTGCGTGACGCAATCGATGCGGGAAAGTGATAGACCAGAGGCTTTTTGAGGAGTTGCTGATAGGCGAAATCCCACACGCGACCTCGCATTGCTGCACCATACCCGCGGGGGGTATATTTCGCAGGCCGCACTTGGAGCAGTACCTGGCTCCCCACGACAAGAAGCCCGAGGCTAGGCCATCGTACTGGCCTCCGGCACGCACAAGAGGCTATTTTAGAGCTGTGTCCATCGGGCCGGTCGTCGCCCTCAGCTACAAAGATTACGCGAGACGGATGCCGCGGCTAAGCCCAGAGTCGATCGGGCCAGTCTTGCAAACCTACAACCTGCGCCTTCGATACAGCCAGGCGCCTCGCCGCAAGTCAACGTTTCAGAGACGCCAATCGGTCGCCTCTCTCGGGAAGATAGACTTCACATCAAGTACTGGTGCTCCCGACATTGTCAGCGCTCGAATGCCATCAATACCCAACGTCCTGAACTGGCTGTGACCAACAGCTACAATCACGGCACTGTAATCCGAAAAGGACGGCAGCTCGCGCAGGCATGCAAGCCCGTATTCGTGTCTCGCCTCCTCGATATCGATCCAGGGGTCATAGATGTCGACGGCGATACCATAGTCCTCCAGGCCGCGAACGATATCCACAACCTTGGTATTGCGAACGTCCGGGCAATCTTCTTTAAAAGTCAGCCCGAGCACTATAACCTTGCCGTTCGCAACTGGTAGCTTTCTCTGCAGCATCATCTTGACGGCCTTACCCGCCACGAATGCGCCGATGCTGTCATTGATACGGCGGCCGGCCAGAATGACTTCAGGATGGTAGCCAACCTCCTGCGCCTTGTGGGTGAGGTAATAGGGATCGACTCCGATGCAGTGACCTCCGACCAGGCCAGGCCTGAAAGGCAGAAAATTCCATTTGGTACCGGATGCTTCGAGTACCTCCATCGTATCGATATCAAGAAGGTGGAAGATGAGGCTCAGTTCGTTCATCAGCGCGATATTGACGTCACGCTGGGTGTTCTCAATAACCTTGGCCGCTTCGGCGACGCGAATCGAGCTTGCCTTATGCGTTCCGGCCGCAACGATCTGACGGTATAGCCGGTCCACGTCTTCAGCCGTATCGGGTGTGGAACCGCTGGTCACTTTCACGATAGTCTGAAGACGATGTACCTTGTCACCGGGGTTGATACGCTCGGGGCTGTAGCCGCAGAAGAAATCTGTGTTGAACTTTAAGCCGGAAACGCGCTCTAGTACGGGAACGCACACCTCTTCGGTGGCACCGGGATAAACGGTCGATTCGTATATGACGAGATCATCCTTCTTGAGGACCTTACCAACGGTTTCGCTCGCCCTGATGAGCGGCGTCATGTCAGGCCGGTTGGCCTGATCGACCGGGGTCGGAACCGTGACGATGTATATGCGCGCTTCTTTTAGCTGCTCCCGATCGCAGGTAAAGCTGATATTGGTGATGCTGCGTAGCTCATCCTCGGCCAACTCAAGGGTATGGTCGTGGCCGGATCTTAATTCTTCGACGCGTGCATTGTCGATATCGAAACCGATCGTCTTCCTGACTTTACCGAAGGCGGCTGCGAGCGGAAGTCCGACATAGCCTAAGCCAATTACGGCAACGATTTTATCTTCCATTTCCATGAAAAGCCCTTTCGACGACCCGATACACCTGCGCGGCGCCATCATCTCCGCGCAATCGCCATGCGCGCATAGCAAATTGATTGAGATTTGACCACAGCTGATAGCGCCGAACTGCGGCCAATCCTAAGCTGTCCTCGTCGAAGAGGCGCGTGGCCTCAATTGATTGGTCCCCTTTCAGTGTACAGTCAATTGATCAAAACTATGGAAACTCTTTTGGTCGGAGAAAGTCATTGACACTTGACTACCTTTTCCTCGAAAACCGACGTGGCTGCAGGCTAGGACATTTCGGTGGGGCGCCGTTCGGCAAGGTATAATTTCGCAGGGTTAAATCGAGCCGTTCGCGCGGCAAAACGGAGAGCTTTGAACGTGAAGACAATTTTGACGGGCGCGGCCGGCTTTATCGGTATGCATACAAGTCTTAAGCTGCTTGAACGCGGTGATATGATCGTCGGCATCGATAACCTCAACGACTACTATGATGTCAGCCTGAAAGAAGCGCGACTTGCCCGTCTCAAAGCTTACAAGAATTTCTCGTTCGTCCAGGTGTCCGTAGAGGACAAGCAGGCGATGGCCGACGTGTTCGCCAAGCAATTGCCGCAACGCGTTATCCATCTCGCCGCCCAAGCAGGTGTCCGCTACTCCCTGCAAAACCCCCATGCCTATATTGATGCCAATATTCAGGGATTTCTCAATATCTTGGAGGGATGCAGGCATAATAGTGTTGAATCGCTAGTCTATGCGAGCTCTTCGTCGGTCTATGGAGGCAACGTCGCGCTTCCCTTCCATGAGCATCAGAACATCGACCACCCCGTCAGCCTATACGCGGCGACCAAGAAAGCTAATGAATTGATGGCGCACACCTATAGCCATCTGTTTGGACTGCCGACCACCGGTCTGCGCTTCTTCACTGTTTATGGCCCTTGGGGCCGTCCTGATATGGCTCTTTTCCTTTTCACCAAGGCAATTCTAGAAGGGCGGCCAATAGATGTGTTTAACAATGGCCAGATGGTGCGCGACTTCACCTATATTGACGACATCGTCGAAGGTCTGTGCAGGGTCCATGACCGTCCTGCGGAGCCCGATCCTGACTTTGATCCGGCCAATCCGGATCCGGCGACGAGCAATGCGCCTTATCGTGTCTTCAACATTGGTAACAACCAGCCGACGCCGTTGATGGAGTATATCGGCTCTCTCGAGAACTCACTGGGCAGGATAGCCGAGAAGAATTTTCTGCCGATGCAGCCTGGCGACGTGCAAGCTACCGCCGCAAGCACCGTCGAGCTTGAGAAGTGGGTCGCGTTCAACCCGAACACCCCCGTGGCAGTCGGCGTGCAGCGGTTCGTTGACTGGTACAAGTCATACTATCGCATCAACTCCTGAGGAGTTGGTGCGATATCCGGCCATGGATTCCGAGGCCGCTGAATAGCTATCTGAGGCGTTCTTCTGAATCTGACTAGCGTGCGGATGTGCGTAATTCTGGCGTTTTGCCTTTCTAGTTAGTCATGGGAACACGGCCGCCTCTAACGAATACTTTCCGCCCGCAGGCGAAGGTGCAATTTCCACGTCTATTGCAGTTCTTGGTTGTGCGATTGGAGGCCTAGATAGATTGCGTTTCATACTCCCCCTTGCTATAGGCTTGCTGCTTAAAGGCGGCCGGCATCAGCACAGGAGGAAGTGACTTGCTGAGCAATGCAAGGACCGTTGTCCTTATAGGTTTCTTGGGACAACTTTTTGCCTTCGCCAGAACTGCTGCCATGGCCTATCTGTTCGGCACCTCGGTAGAAATCGACGCCTACAACTTAGCTCTGTCCCTACCGATCTTTCTCTCCTCACTGGTGACCGGTTGGTTGCAAGCGTCCTTTGTGGGGGGCTATATCGATATCGGGGAGAATCAGTCGGCGCAGGCTGCACGGGACTATCGTAGTCTTGCCGGCCTAATCGCGCTTTGTCTGCTTGCGGTCTTGACGATCGGGCTCCTTGTCGCGCGCCAGCCGCTTTCAAGCATTCTGGTTCCCCAACACCTCGGCCAAACGCATGATCTGACATACAGTGCCCTTGCGCTTTCTCCGCTTATTCTCATTCCATCCGCCATGAGTGATTTCTTGGCGTTGGTTCTTAGCTGTCACAAACGGTTCCTGGCTGCCTCGGTTGCGCCTATCCTGAATGCCGCGGTGTCTATTGTGGCCCTGCTTGCGTGGCCCGCAGGTGGTCTCGATGCACTGCTGCTTTCGCTGATCCTGGGTTGGTTCTGCCAAGTGGTCTTGCTGCTGGTCGTGCTGCTGCGCAGCGGCCTGGGTTTTGTCATTCCGGCCGCTACCAGCTTGCGCGAGGTCAAGGCGCTCGGATACCTTTTTCTGCCTATCCTTCCCGCAGTGCTGTTTTCTAATGGCACGAACCTTGTCCTGCAATCAGCATTCGTGCGCATGGGCGAAGGCTTTGTTTCGACCTACGGATATGCTCAGCGCCTTAATAATGCTCTGGTGCAGGTCATCGTTGTTGGCCTTTCCTCAGTACTGCTGCCGCACCTCGCCGGCATGCTTGCGAGGTCGGAGCGGCGGGCGATCGTTGTCCTTTTCGATCGCATTATTAAATCCGTGCTTGCGATTTCGTTGATCGCCGTAGTGCTCATCGTTCTCTATGGAGCAGATACCATACTCATGCTGTTCGGCCGCGGGAAATTTCATCAGGAACAGGCTCACCTGGTCAATCAAATATGGGTCGTGTTGACCTTGGCGACGGCGCCGTTTGCTATTTCTACATTCTTCGCCAAGCTGTTTCAGGCCATGCGTCAGCCCGGCAAGCTCGGCGTCTCCTCTCTGATCTCTTTCTGTCTGACCGCTGCCATTTGTCAGGTCGGCATCCTCGCCGGCAACTACCTGATAGTCGCCGGTGCACTCGGCGTCGCGCAGCTTTTTGTACTCGCCTATTTCAGTTTTTCTTTCGGACGGGAACTATCAGCGGACCTTACCTTCAACCGGTATATAGGTTTCGCACTTTTTGTTGCAGTGCTTGCAGTCGTGCCGGTGGGAGTTGAAATGGCGATTTGGCATTTCGGTCTGGCGTCACACTCAAGCATCTCCGTTCTACTACGCGGTAGCTTGTTTATTGCCATATTTGCTGCGTTTGCGTTGAGTTTCGGTTTGCTGAAACGAATTTCGACGGAGGCCGCCGCGTGAAACCGGTCTCTGTTCTGCTGGTGATTTCAAGTTTGGACGGCGGCGGCGCTGCCCGTGTGATAAGCGAACTCGCTGATGACCTCGCAGACCGGGGCTTTGTGGTTATTCTGCTGACGCTGGAAGGAGTGGATCGTCCGGATTTTTTTCCGGTCGCGGAAACGGTGGAGCGGCGGCGTGTTCAGATATTTTGGCGATCACGTGGAATATTCGAAAAGACCTGCGGCTTTTTCCGCAGGTTTTTCCTGTTGCGCCGGGCAATCGCTGAGGTAAATCCTGATGTCGTGCTTAGCTTCATAGATACAACAAATATCCGTATACTAGCATCGGCGATATTCACAGGCATTCCAATTATAGTATCGGAGCGTACAGACCCCAGGCACCATGAAATTGGAGCCACATGGAGCAGGCTACGGCGCCTCCTCTATCCGATAGCGGCGAGGGTCGTGGTTCAAACCACACAGGTGGCGGAATGGATGAGCGGCGAAATGAAAGGGTTGTCAATCGATGTCATCCCGAACGCGTTGAGGTCATCAGAATTTCTCAAAGCCGCTTCTGATGGAATGCCTGCAGACATGCCGCCAAGCCGCTGGCAGGAAAGGGCCCGTGTAATATCTGTCGGACGGCTCGTGCCGTCAAAGAGGCTTGATCGAGTCATCGAAGGATTCGCGAAATCGGGTCTTGCCGCCAGAGGTTGGGATCTCGTGATCGTGGGTGATGGCCCGGAAAAATCGAATCTCGAAGCGCTAGTCTCACGGCTGGCGCTTTACGATGCTGTTCATCTCGTCGGACACCAGGCCGATGTCGCGTTATGGCTGATGCATTCGGATGTATTCGTCACAGCTTCAGAATACGAGGGGTTTCCGAACGCGCTGCTCGAGGCGATGCAGTGCGGCCTGCCGTGTATTGCGACCGATTGCGACAGTGGACCGTCCGAACTTATTCAATCTGAAAGACAGGGGCTGCTGGTCGCCGTCAACGACGAAAAAGCGCTGATTGCGGCGATGTTACGTCTCGCGGGAAGTGCCGAACTGAGGGCTTCTATGGGGCAGGCGGCAAAAGTCTCCTGCGAACGATATCAGCCGAAGCTTGTAAACGACCAATGGATGAAGCTCATCCTGTCCACAGCGAGTGTGATTTGACAAGAAAAACAAGTATAATGAAAAAGCAGCTCGTTATTGTCTACACAATAGGAAGCTTCATGCTCGGCGGCGCGGAGACGCAGCTTCTGATGCTTGCAGCCGGTATGCGCGAGCGGGGCCATGAGGTGCACGTATTCGTCATAAGCGATGAAGGCCCATTGAAGCAAAGCTTTATCGATGCGGGTATATCCATACATCGCGGCTGCTACTCAATGAAAGGGCATAAACTCTGGCGCATGTGGCTGCTTTTCAGGGCTGAGTTCTACCTTATTGCGTTGCTTCGTCGGTTGAAGCCAGATGTCGTGCATAATTTCCTGCCGTTGACCAATCTCATGGGTGCGGTTGCCGGTCGGCTGGCGGGAAGCCCTCGGGTAATCACGTCCCGTCGGGCGCTTGGCACCCATCAGGATCGCGTTGCCTTTTGGAAGCCTATGGATTGGGTCGCGAACGCCCTTAGCCACGTCATCACAGCAAATTCGAAAGCTGTGGCTGAGGACGTGATGCGGCGCGACGGGGCTGATCGGAAAAAGATCAAGGTCATCTATAACGGGATCGATATGCCTGACCTGCTTCCGGGCCTCAGGCAAGCGGTCCGCGACGAGTTAGGCATCGGTGCCACATCGCTGGCGATCATATGTGTCGCAAACCTCATTCCTTACAAGGGACACCGCGAGATCATCATCGCGATGAAACATGTGGTAAGCTTGTTTCCGGACGTTCGCTTGATCCTTGTAGGCGAGGATCGCGGTATCGGGGACGATCTTGACCGTCTCGCTCGAGAAAATGGCATCGAGCGCCATCTGCAGCGAACCGGCCAGCGACGCGACATATCGCGTTTGCTGAGCGGTATCGACGTGGGCATTCTTGCGTCGCATGAGGAAGGTTTTTCCAATGCGCTCCTTGAGATGCTGTGCGCCGGTTTGCCTGTCGTTGCCACGCGTGTTGGGGGGAATGTTGAAGTGCTGGAGGGAATGCCTGGCTGCATCCTTGTCGAGCCCAACACGCCATCAGAGATAGAGGCAGCCTTGATATCTACACTCGAACGCATCGAACACGCCCGGTCTGAGGCCGCCTGGAGACGCTCCACGATAAAAGTAACCTATTCCAAGCAGGCGATGCTCGACGGATATACCGAAGTCTATCAAAAATCTGGGCTTTGACGGCTACCAAAGGTTTGCGCTTGATCATGGCGACGGCGCATTGAAAGTCGTGATTTGTGTGGGTATGCAATGGCATCCCACTGAAAGGTTTTGATCGATAAATGTGTGGTATTGCGGGATTTTTGAACTGGACGGGTCTGGCTGACGGCGCTTTTGTTGAGCTAAGGCGGATGACGGATGCCATCGCACACCGCGGTCCGGATGATGAAGGCGGATGGGTCGATGCCGGCGCCGGTGTCGCCCTCGGGCAGCGCCGGCTTGCCATCGTCGATCTCTCGCCGGCAGGCCATCAGCCGATGACGTCTCATTCCGGTCGCTTCGTTATCATCCTAAATGGTGAAATCTACAATCACAGGGAGCTTCGCGCTGTCGTCGACGCCGGCAGCGGCCCCGCCGACTGGCGCGGCCACTCTGACACCGAAGTCCTGCTGGAATGCTTCGCCCGTTTCGGTATCGAAGATACGCTCCGCCGTGCCGTAGGCATGTACGCATTCGTCGTCTGGGATCGGCAGGAGCGGGTGCTTACGATGGCACGCGACCGCTTGGGGGAGAAGCCGCTATACTACGGTTGGCAGGGGACTACCCTCCTTTTCGGCTCAGAGCTTGCGGCATTGCGAAGCCACAGCGCGTTCAACGCCCGCGTGGACCGGGACGCGCTGACATTGATGATGAGGCATAACTATATCCCTGCACCTTACTCGATCTTCCGCGGCATTCAGAAACTCGAACCGGGTCAGATACTGACGCTGCGTGCTGGAGAGTGCGACCCGTCATTCACGGTCTACTGGGACGCTGCGGCCACGGCAGAGCGCGGCCGGGCGAACCCTTTCGCGGGAACGCCTGCACAGGCTGTAGATGAACTGGAGCGGCATTTGCGATCGTCCCTAGAGGGGCAAATGATGGCTGATGTCCCGCTCGGCGCATTCCTTTCCGGCGGTATCGATTCATCGACCATCACCGCACTTTTGCAGACGATGAGCGACAAGCCGGTCCGCACCTTCTCCATCGGCTTCGACGTGCCCGGATATAATGAAGCTGAACACGCAAAGGCCGTTGCGGAGCATCTGGGAACCAAACACACCGAGCTTTACGTAACCGGCAAGGATGCGCTTGATGTCGTTCCAATGCTTCCGTCCATATACTCGGAGCCGTTTTCCGATTCCTCGCAGATTCCGACTTACCTTGTGAATAAAATGGCACGGCGCGATGTCACCGTATGCCTTTCGGGCGATGCGGGCGATGAGCTTTTTTCCGGATATACGCGCTACAGCCTGACCGAGGCCACCTGGGCCAAGCTTACCAAGATACCCCAGCCAGCGCGCAGGGCCGTAGCAAAGCTATTGGAAAGTGTCCCGGTGCAGTCCTGGAACGCCGTGCTCGGCCCCCTTCTTTCGATGGCTCCGGGCCGCCTCCGGCATACAAGGCCGGGTGATCGCCTGCACAAGATCGCGTCGGTGATTGGCGCGCCATCGGCCGCTGGCATTTATCGGCAACTGGTGTCGCATTGGGAAATGCCCGACCAGCTTGTGATCGGCGGAACCGAACCGCCTACCCGCATGACGGGCTTGTCACGCCTACCGGACTTCAAGGAGTTCCTGCACGAAATGATGTACCTCGATGCGGTGGCCTATCTTCCTGATGATATCCTTGTCAAAGTCGATCGGGCAGCGATGTCCGTTGCTCTTGAAGGCCGGGTACCGATGCTTGATCATCGAGTTGTAGAATTTGCCTGGACCTTGCCGACGTCGATTCTGCGTAGGGAGGGTGTGCCCAAGTGGCCGTTGAGGCAAGTTCTGCACAGATATGTCCCGAAGACGCTGATCGAACGCCCGAAGATGGGCTTTGGTGTTCCGATCGATACATGGCTTCGCGGCCCTCTCAGGGATTGGGCCGAGGCCTTGCTCGATGAGAACCGGCTTCGCCAGGAGGGCTACTTCAACGTAGCGCCGATCCGGCAGAAATGGGAGGAACACAAGTCCGGCCGGCGCAACTGGCAGTATCATCTCTGGGATGTCCTATCTTTCCAGTCTTGGCTCGAAAAGGCAAAACCGTGAAGCGTCGCCTGCTGTTCGTCGTCAATGTCGATTGGTTCTTCGTGTCTCATCGCCTGCCGATAGCGCTCGCCGCTCGTGATGCAGGCTTCGAGGTGCATCTGGCCACGAAATTCACAGGACATGAAGCGCGGCTGCGAACCGAAGGATTGATCCTCCACTCTCTCGATATCGAGAGGAGTAGCGGCGGTCTCGCAACCCTGCTTCAAGAGTTTTTGGCGATTTTCCGCGTCATGAAATCGGTGAGGGCGGACGTGGTGCATCTGGTAACGGTAAAGCCGGTATTGGCCGGCGGCCTGGCTGCGAGATTGACTCGCACGGGCGGCGTTCTAGCTGCGATCTCGGGGCTTGGTACGATATTCCTAGCGACGGGATGGTGGGCTTGGCTGAGAAGGGCTCTCGTCGAACGGATCTACCGCTTTGCTCTGGGCCACAGAAACCTTCAGCTGGTCGTGCAGAACGGCGATGACAGAAATCTGGTTCAGGCGATGACGCAGCTTTCCGACGATGCGATCACGTTGATCCCCGGTTCCGGCGTGGACACGGATCTGTTCCATCCCCGATACACCGAACGGCATGGCAAGCTCGTGGTCATGCTCGCCGCGCGTCTGCTGAAAGACAAAGGTATCAGGGAGTTTGCCGAAGCGGCCAAGTTGCTGTTGGCGGATCCGGACATCGGACGCGACCGGGTGCGCTTCGTCCTGGTGGGTTCGCCGGATCCGGAAAACGTGACTTCGTTGGCGACAGAGACGCTCGATAGTTGGCAGTCTGATTGCATCGTTGAATTGTGGGGATCCCGCAGCGACATGGCTGACGCGCTTGGCGCCGCAGATATCGTCGTTCTTCCTTCGTACAGGGAAGGCATGCCGAAGATTCTGTTGGAAGCCGCAGCCTGCGGGAAGGCAGTTGTTACCTCGGACGTACCTGGTTGCCGCGATGCGATCCGTCCTGGCCGTACAGGTCTGCTGGTCAAGGTACGCGACAGCGCTTCACTAGCCGAAGGAATCAAACGGTTGCTGGTCGACAAGGACACCCGCAATATGATGGGTCAGGAAGGCAGGAAGTTGGCTTTGGAGCGCTTCAGGATCCAATCCGTGGCGGAAACGCATCTCGCTCTTTACGCCAAGCTGATCGCAAACGGGCAATCCGGTGTAAACCGTTGAAGCTATTGTCGCTGTCTCAAAATAAGCCTGGTCGGTAGGCTTGGGATCGGCCGAGACATCTCCTACATCACGAGAAAACGCATTGCTGGGTAGCTGAAAACAGTTATTGCGAATGCGCATATAACATTCGCAATTAAGCTGTCCAACCCGTGCGTGTTGATAAGATAGCTGGCGAGAAAACCACCCCAGACAGCGTTAAAGTTTACCAACAGCACATATCGCGTGCCGCTTCGCTGCAGTGACTGCTTGCTGCGAAAAGTGAAAGCGTATTGAGCGGAGAAATTGAAAAGGCTCGTCAACAAAATCGCCAATCCGCTAGCCAACCCGACGGGGATGGTTGGAAAGACTTTCGAGGCGCTCGATATGACGAGGAACAACACAAAAGTCATACCGCCTATCATTAGGTAACGCAGGATCTCAAGGATGCGAACCCGCGAAATTCGAGGCCTGGACTGATTGTCAGACATCGTCGGAGCGCTGCCACTGGGCTATGAACATCGGATAAAGTGAAGTTCCCGGAAGCTTGTTGTAGACTCGTTCCATCCACATCAACGGTTTGGCGAGAAATGGTTTCAACTGATATGGAACGCGGGTGATCAGACTGTTGAGGACGAGAAAATAGGCGGGGCCACCGAGATATCTGACGCTCACAAGCCTGAAGTCCTTGCTGGCGATAGCGAGAATCTCGTCATGATGTAGCGGATGCTCCTCCTGAGCTCGGAACCACCGATCCTTCCTGTACCAATGCTGCCGTACCGCGTTCAGGAAAAAACCCGCATTGGGTTCGACCATTAATAGATGCCCGCCCGGCTTCACGAAACGTGCCATATTTTCAAGCGTGGTCGGCAGGTCGTTGACGCAATGATGCAATCCTCCGACAACGAAGGCGGTGTCCCGAGGTGGTCCAACGTCAGCATCACGCGAGGACAGATCGACAACGCGAGCGTTGTATCCAGTATGTCGCTCATACGACGCACAACATTCGGCGGAAATATCTGCTCCGGCAAGTCGTGCGCCGGGGAAAATCCGCGCGCATTCCGTCGAATTCAGACCACTTGCGCACGCGAGTTCGATAACATCCTTACTGTTCAGGTCAATATTTCCAAAGAGCACCGGATATATAAACTCCCGTCTATATGCCATGGATGGCTCATCGAAATAGTGGCGTTCGTAGTCGTCCAGTATGTCGTCATAGTGTTCCGCCTGGCCCACGTGATATTCCCTAGACTGTGTCCGAAGACTTTTCGGCAACAAAAAGGTGGTTCAGCCCGTAGACAAAACTCGACTTTCTGACGGTTGAAAAACCCGCTCCGCGTATCAGATCGGTGACCATTGTAGGGTCCATGCCCATCATTTCGCCGTCGGCCACGTCCCGATGTTTGTCCTCGCTATACCACCAGATCGCATGACCGACCTCGCCGATGAGGCGGCCGATCATTGTAACGATCAACCGCCCGCCCTTTTTTAAGATGCGATGGCTTTCAGCAAGCGCTTCGATCCGTTCCGGAATGTGGTTTAGACATGCCACTAAGCATATCGTATCGAAACTTTCGTCATCGAAGGGAAGCTGCCTACAGTTCTCCACTATGACGCATTCGCCACCCCAGTCAACAACGTCAAGGCCCTTACTGTCCATCGAGCCGATTTCGTTGGCCGTGCCGATGCAGGCCTCACGGTAGAGATTCACCAGCATGTTGTCGCCGGCACCGATATCAAGCACTCGGCCCTTCATCAGCGGAAGGACCACGGAGAGGCGCTCAGCGCGAAGAGATGTCAGGTGAAGCCGCTCATTGACATGATCTGGCAGCGCAATCATTCGCAACGGTGCACCCGCAAGATCATACAGATGTTGGAGGGTTGACTTCGGGCGGCTCAGGGACCATGCCGGCGGCCGACCGCTAAACATCTTCAGATTGGTCAATCTGCAAACCTCTATTGCTAAATTACCAGTATCGGAGTTCAAACTCCGGTCCGGCTTTAAATCCAATTCGCTGCTCAATAACAGACGGCATTCACGCCTGCAATCAAATGTGAAAGTGCGTAAGTCTTATACAAGTTGGGTTTTTACTGATACTCTTCAGCAGAGACATTGCCGTCCGATCCGGCCACGCGGGCAATGGGTGTGGTATCGGGGAGAATATTCAGGCGCAGCTGGCTGATCTGGTCTGTTACCAGACCCATGCCCATGCAAAGCAGGCCAGAGCCGAAAATAAGGGATCCGCCCAAAGGCAGCCCACGTCCCTCAGTAAGCGCGACGACAAGACTGTAGAGCACGCCGACCATAACCAAGATCAGCCCTATCGGCATGAAAAACCGCATCGGCGCAAATAGAAGAACGGCGCGAAAGAGCGCTAGCATGGCTTCAAAGCCATCTTTCATGCGGACAGTCGATTGTCCGATGCGTGGTGAAGTCCTGATTTGCTCGAATGCGATGGGATAGCGGCGTTCGATCATGACCAGCGTGGTGACAAGGCTTGAACTGAACCTGTTGGGGATCAGCGAGCAATAGGGTAGGATGACCTCGCGGCGGAAAATGCGTAGACCACAGTTCAGGTCGTTGCCGGCATTGATCTTCAGGCCGCGACCGACGAGCCGGATCAATCCCTTTCCAACGCCACGTATGAGGTTGCTTGCTCCATTGTCACGTTGCCCGATCACAGCCACGAGGTCGTCCTGTCTGATCTTGGCGTAGCAGCGGGCAAGGTCTTCGGGCCGATGTTCGTTGTCTGCATCGAACCAGGCAACGTAGTCGCGGGTTGCGACTCGCATACCCGTCTTCAGCGATGCGCCCTGTCCCCGGTTAAAGGCATGCTGCAACACCCGAACGCCCGCGCGGTCGGCCGCGGAGGCGAACGTCTTATCTCGCGAACGATCATCTACAACAATGATTTCCGCAGCCTCAAACGTCTGCAGCAGCTGGTCGAGCGTCACCCCAATCCCGTTCTCCTCGTTGAAGGCCGGAATGACAATACTGAGTTCGGAGGCGTCGATACGAGCGGTGGTCATATGGAACGGGTTCCCTCTATGAAGGTCGCAAGGACGAGTAGCGTCCATACCACGAATCGGTGGTCGCGCCTCTGTTCACGATGTTCCCGCCAGATTCTGCGTACACCGTCTGCGGAAAGGCTGGGTGCAAGGATATCCGCATGTCGGTCAAGCAACCGGTCGGCATGCGCCTTTAATTCGTTGCCGAGTAGTGCGCTCATGGGCACGTTGAACCCCATCTTGCGGGCGCGGAAGACTTCGACAGGAAGCCCGAGCCGTTCGGCAGCACGCCTGAGGACGATCTTCGTTTGTCCTCTGTTGTCGACCATCTGCCGCCGTGGCAAGCCTGCCGCCAGTTCGCACATACGGCGATCGAGAAACGGGACACGAACCTCCAGGCCATTGTACATGCTGGTACGGTCGGTCTTGATCAGCATGTCGCCCGGCAGATAGTAGCGCTGATCTGCCAGCAGTCCTTGTTCCCATGCGTCGCTTCCGTCCGCGCCCGCTGCCGCATATCCTTTCAGCGGATCCTCGCCCAGCTGGGGTTCAAGGAGTTTGCCATAGAGGGATGCTCTCTCGGTGTCGCGCAGGTATCGCCGCCAGTTGGCATGAGGCGCGGAACTGGAAAGCCCATCCAGCAGGCGTACGATCATTTCACCGCGGCTGACGCGCCGGTTGGACGGTCGCGCAAAAGCTTGGGCAATCCGGCCTGCATGCCCCAAGGCCGTGCGTATTGGAAGTCGATGTACATGCCTCGCCAAGGCGGAGGCGCGGTAGGTTGGGTAGCCGCCAAAATACTCGTCTGCGCCATCGCCGGATAGCGCGACTGTCGCATGGCCGCGTACCGCTCGGGCGAGCTGAAAGGTTGCCAACGCACTGGAATCCGCCAACTCTCCGTCCACCGCGTCGACGGCGGAGCGGAAATCTTCGACAATGTCCGAGCGACCCATGTCGATGAAGGATATTGGTCGCTTCAGGCGCTTCGCAATCGTTTCTGCAAGCAGCGATTCATCGTGCGAACGATCCGAAAAGCGCACAGAGAAAAGCCTTACATCACGGCTTTCGGGAAGACAGGCCGAAATGAGCGTGGAATCGATACCACCGCTCTGCAGGACGGCTAGCGGCACGTCGGATACGATCTGATCGGCCACGACCTCACGGAGCTTTCCGATCACCTGCTCGGCGGCAGAATCCAGGTCGCCCGTGAATTTTGTACGACGCTGAGGTCTCCAAAAACGGTGCTCGTGAATGTCGTCACCGCGCGCGACAAGACAAGTGCCCGGTGCAAGCTGGGTGACGCCTTCTAGCAGGCTGTTATCAGGTGCGACGTAGCCAAGCGCCAGCATGTGGCTCAACTGTCCCGGATCCAGATCCCGCCGGAATGACGGGTCGGCCAAGAATGCTTTTGTTTCGCTGGCAAATTGCAGGCCCGTTGCAGTCTGCCTGATATAGAGAGGTTTCGTACCGTTGCCGTCGCGCGCAAGCAGAAGTGTACCATTCCTCCTGTCGTACAAGGCGATTGCGAATATTCCCTCCAGCCGCTCGACGAAAGCTTCGCCCCATTCCAGGTAGCTTTCCGGTATGACTTCGGTATCGCAGCCCGTGCGCGCGACGAATCCGCGCGTAAGTCCAAGCGTGGCCACGATATCCCGGTCATTATAGAGCTCGCCGTTGTAGGTTACGACGATCTGCCCACAGGCTGAGTGGAACGGCTGTGCGCCGGCGCGCGACAGATCCCGGATCGCCAGCCTTCTGTGACCGAATGCGACTTGGCCTTCTGCCCAGGCGCCACCGCCATCCGGTCCGCGCCGCTCCAGCCGCGCCGTCATGCTCTTCACCAACTCCAGAGAAGCGGGCGCACCGTTTGAGTGGTAGATGCCGACAATGCCACACATGAGGCGCTCTTCCTGCTAAAGTTTCTGTAGCCTGTAAAGGCGCCATTTTCCTATTGCAACCGTATCATCCGCCAGAGCCGATAGGCCGCTATCAAGAGTTTCACTCGAATGCTGACTGTCGAGCAATACATAACGGAGGTGGCGCTTCTCAACTAGTTGACGGATGATCGTCTCAATTTCAAGCCGATCTCGCGTTTCCAGTCCAGAGATCTGATCCCGCAATTCTGACCAGAGCTTCAGGTTGTCGCTCGCGCTGTAAAGCAGAAAGTTCATATCCTTGCTGAGATATAGGATCGGCTGGAAGCCGCCGTAGCGCACTGCCAGCGCATTCGTTTCGAAGGCGTTTGCAGGTAGTGGCAATACCAGAGAGCCTGCCGGAGCCTCACGAATGCGACCAATGACGGCACGAAAATCGTTGTCATCGCGAGCAGCAGCAAGCGAGGAGTTCGGCGAACGCCAATCGCGGTACGCGGCATGTAACGGATTTGGGAACGTCAACCACCATGCTGCAACAAGAACAGAGCCAAGGCCATACAGGGCCACCGACAGGGATCGCACGCTGCGGAAGCGCCGATGGGTTTCGGCTAGAAGCCAAACCAGGCCGATCAGCGTAATTGGCACGAAGAACCTGAAGTTTCTGATAATATCTATCTGTACCGGCGCACGTCCGGTAAGCGTGGCGACGGACTGATCAATCCACGCAAGCCCAACGCTCGAAAAGGTGATGCCAACAAGCAGCGCGAGAAGGAACGCCCGTCTGGGCGACCACGACATGGGTTCCAGAAGACCTACAATGAAAAGCAGCGAAACGATCCAGGGAAAATAGAGCCATCCCCATGTTGGTGACGGATTGTTGCCGCCGCCGGCTATTGCAATCTGAACAGCAAGCCATGCATCGTAATATTGCGCCCCTAACATAGGTCGGGCGCTTTCTTGCAATTGGGCGACCAGAGGCGATGCGATATGCATCATAGACGGAACAAATGTCATGGCGAATGGAACGGCGAAGATGACGAAGATGATCCCCGCTGCCACCATGACGATGATAGTCCCGACGGTTCGTTCGCCAAGTGGAGCTGTTATCAGCATTGACAGCCATATCGTCAGTGCGACGCTGGGTGCACTGACGGGATGGACGTAGACCGAAATGCCGCAGAGAGCCATTGCAAGAAACGGCCGCCACCACCGAAAGGGTGGCAATGCGGCGACAATCAGGAGCGGGAAAATCGCCCCGTATACCGATCGGGTCAACGGCGCGGCCAAATTGCCCCACAATTCGCCGTTGAAGATAAAAACCGGTGGGACGCTGAGCACGGCCAGAACAAGCGGCCAGAAAGTGCCTTCGAAAAGTTTGCGGCCAAGCCAAAAAAACGCAGCGAGCTGAATGAACAGGATCGGAAACTGCATCAGCATGTAAGCTTGGCCAATGTCGCCCGAGAAAATGTTGTTCAATGCAACCCAGGGTCTGACAATCGTCAGATAAAACGAATAGTTCGAGCTTTCTGAAAATACAGGATCGCTGATAAAGCGATCGGGCCTCACGCCGGCTGCAACGATCGAACCGACATTTCCGCCATCACCGGACGGTACGACGAATGGAGCTGGCCCAAGAACCTGATATTGCCAAAACACCGCGACGATAGCGAAAAAAGCTACGATTCCGCAATCCGAGCGCCAAGACGGGCTGCCATCGATCTTCAGAAATCTAGCGCTCGCTGCTAGGCTTGCGAGAATACCAAATCCAACTAGCAGCATTGCCATCGCGGTTTCCCAAATGCCGTCAGCACATGCTCGATGCGACGAAGATGATTTTCTTGTCCGCCTACATGCTCAGCAGATGGTTGTAAATACTCCTCCTGATGAGAGCCAGCTTTCGTGATGGACAACCGATATTGCTTCTTCTAAATAGAGATGCCGCTATTCGAAGCTACACGGGCAATTCCCAAATTAAAATCCATTCACCTGTTTTTTATGGAAAGCAATATGGACAACGACCATGCCGCCCGCCAGACGGTCGCAGATTTTGGTGAGCAGTGGACGACATACACTGAAAACGATGGCTACTACGCCAGTCAAGAAATGTTCGGAGATATAGTAAGCCCACTGTTTGCTCCCACCGACTTTCGTGGCAAACGTTGTGCGGAGGTCGGAGCTGGGTCAGGGCGGATCAGCCAGATGCTGCTCAGGGCCGGGGCTGCCCACGTAACTGCCATCGAACCTTCCAAGGCGAGCGATGTTCTCGCCCAGAACCTTTCCGAATATGGTGAGCGCGTGACTGTGGTTGCCGCCAGCGGCGAGGAATTCGCCGTCAACGGGCTTGATTTCATCCTGTCGATCGGTGTGCTTCATCACATTCCAGACCCTTCGGCTACCGTACGCAATATGCACCGGTCGCTCGCCGAGGGTGGTCAGGCAATCGTCTGGCTTTATGGCAAGGAGGGCAATTGGGCCTATCTGGTCTTTGCCGAGCCGTTGCGATGGCTCACGCGACGCTTGCCACTTGTGGCAAACCAAGTTTTTGCGGCTGCGCTTTATCCGCTGCTGGCTTTCTATATCTGGATGTGCCGATATCTTCCGCTCCCCATGCGCAAGTATATGCGTGAGGTGCTTCAACCTATTGGAGGAAAGGCGATTCGTCTGGTTATTGTCGATCAACTCAATCCGCAATGGGCAAAATATTATAACCGTGCTCAGGCCCAAGCCCTTCTGGCGGACGCTGGCTTCCAGCGCATCCGCCTGCATCACCGTCATGGATACAGCTGGACCGTGACGGGTTTCCGGTGATTGTCTCAAGAAGTCTTCCCGTATGATGCTCAGAATTGCAGGGGCGTCAGCCGGCTATGAATTCGTATAGCTTTTCGGCAGTTGGCGAGAGAGAATGTGACCAAGATTTGACGGGACCAGAAGCCAAAGTACCGCATAAAATGCCTTGATATGAAGTGTGCTGCATCGAAAACGAGCAACATTACAGCGGCGGTCAGCGCGACTGCTCGTGTCGAAATTTCCGCTTTTCCTGGGTTGCGGATGTCGATTGGCGAATGCGGCGCCGGACGGTTCTGCGACTGCGCCTCTCACACTCAAGACTTTCCTAGCTTTGATTTTCCCATGATTGTCAAAACGATACGCCGTCCGGCTTTCAACACCGGATAGAGCAGCCGGGACGTTCGAGGTGAGCTGAACACGAAAGCGCTGACCCGGTTTAGGATACTGGAGCCACTGCTTAGAAGTGCCAGCCGATTGAGGCAGTCGGCCCCGTAGTAGATTTCACTCGACATGATAAGCGCCATTCCCTCATCCAACGGCATGCCTAACCTATCGAACTCGGCAACAAGGTCCGGCCTCCTTCGTGCATCGATCAGAGAAACGCTACCGAGAGAACTCCGCAATCGCTGAAAGGCAACGAATTGAGAGCAAAATGGGCATTCGCCATCGTATATGATGACGTTGCGGTCAGGCAGGTCTGCAAACAACTTTATATTAAAGTGAGAATTCATACGTCACCTTGCCAACCGGAACTCGTTGAATGTGTCCATCAGACGTCACGCTGACGCAGAAGCTTTGAATGATTAGCCTGTAGCCTTTTATCTTCCGTACATCCAAATTTGCAAACTGGGAAAATTGCCATGGCGCAGACCAGATATGGTGTGGGTACCTATCATAGGCTATATGACCACCATTGTCTGCCAAACCAAGAGCCAGTTTCTGTTGTCGTTGAACTAGGACTGCTATTTTGGTGCGATCCGCATCCTTCAGGACAAAGGGGGCGACTTCGCCTTGGCAATTGGCGGCTACGCGCCTCATCACATCCGCATCCCCCGTTGTTCCCCATGTGCCCGTGGGTAGATAGCCTGTGCTTGGATGTGAGAAACGTTGCTGAGCAACATCAATGGAGCTATCCAGGAAAAAGTTGGACGGAGCAGTGAATGCTTGGTTATCTGCCGTGATTGCCTGGAAAACCGGTTCGTTCACTGCACCAGTGTCATACCAAGCAAGCTTCACGACGTGAAACATCAGCGGCGCAGCGATGACAAGCGCGCATCCGTAGAGACGGCTGGAAAAATTCACATTTTTTCTTCGGCTGAGTTGCGTGAACGAAAATATGAACGCGGCATTGAGGGCGATCCATTTCCAAAAGAATATTCCGCTCAGCAAAAATATGCCAACATGCATCAGATCGAAAAACGCTGTAAGTTTAGCGGCCTTCTTCATCGATAATAGGCATATCACAGATAATATCTGACCTGCTAAAACCAATATATTTATTGGCACATTCAAAAAAACTATATAATTCGTGATGTCTAAATTAATTCCTATTCCACTTAATATGGTAGGAATGGTTATGAATCCGATATCTGTGGCATGAATTGCTAGGAAATATGTTTTATTTTCGAGAACCCATGTGAAGATGTTGCCGTTTTGGAGGAAAAGTTTTCCAATCCCTGAGTAAAAATAGTTTGAAAGGTGGACAGCCGCCAAGATCATAATTCCGCCAGTGCAATACTGTTCGACCAAGGCCCGGGAATCCGAACCGGCAAGCTTGAGCGCGCGTAGGGTTCCCATCGATACCGTCAGCACGGCTAAGATCAGTGATATGAGCATGGCAAGGTCGGGTATAATGATATAGTCGGCTCCTCCATAGGACCCCCAACCCGTTGCCACCAATATGTGGTGCTTGCTCCAGTGCATAGCGACGGCGGGCCAAATGGCTAGAGACGGGCGCAGAAATGCAATCATGCCCAACGTGATGGGCAGCCACGCGCTGTTTATAATGTCATTCTCGAATCCGAGATCGTAGGTGTGTCGGGAGCCAACAAGGTAGGCAACGCAGCATGCATTCAGAGCAAGTGCCACGACGTTGAAAAACATAGGTAAGTCCCGAGAACTCCAAAGACTGCCAAGCAGGCTTACAACAAGTATTGCGAAAAAGTTTCCGGGTTCTGCTCCCTGGTCGATTGAGAAGTTGGATTTCAGCATCCAGAACAATCCAAGCACCAATGACATGAGCGCAAGGATGGAAAAATTTCCGTTGAAGTTTATGGCTGTATCCTCAAGTGGCTTGGGCAAGGCGTTGCTGAAGGTGTCCTGAGGTGTGATGGTGATCGAGAGCTTTCTACGATAGAATACACGCATTTTGGCTGACGCTCGGACTAAAATTGAACCCGCATTGACTAACAGACTTTCTTTAGACATTGCCAGTAGTCCTGTTGCAATCATAAATTGGTAAGAAGGCAGTTGTATCTCTGTTCAAAAGGGAGCATTTCGCTTGACGGATTGCTGCCAAATTTGCGACATTATTTACAATCTTTATATATTTCTAATTCGATGAAATACGCCGCTGACACGTTTTTTCTCTCTTTCTGCATGTTGCCCTTTTGGCGCGCCAGCGAAGCCTTGAAGTCATCAGTTTTCATTCTTTAATGGCCTTTGCGCCTCCAAGGCTCTCCGATTTGACCTTTAGCACTAACTGCCGCATCGACACGCGGCCCGGTCCGGCTAACAACGCCCCAAGAACAAACCAGAATATACGCTGATAGGCGATTTCGTGCGCAAGGCTAAATACGCAGAACGTCGTAATCAGCAGGAATATTGCGCTGTCATTCTTGCCGAATCCACCCAGCATCCGCTTTGGCCGTTTCCAACACGTCATCCATAGTCGCTTGATCTGCATCATCGGAATCCAGCCTGTCAACAGGAGACCGACAAGCCCCATCTCTGCGATTATCCATACGTAGGTCGAGTGGATGACGAGCGGTGTTCCAGTCTTCGATATCTGCGTCGAGATGAAGGCGCCGAGTCCAGATCCGAAAATTGGATGGCTTAGCCAGAGGGCCAGCCCGCCGCGCAGGCTTTCGAGCCGCTCGGCCACCGACGAATCCTCGTTGCCGACCATACGGTCGGTCGGCAATTGCTGGAATATTTCCCTAAAGTTGGCCCCCATAGGGGGCACCGGCGGCGGATGATTGATGCCCGCAACATGCTGTTCCAACCAGAACCAGCAGATCTCGGCATAGTAGGGTGCGTACCGAGCCGCATTCAAGAT
The DNA here is from genome assembly GCA_900465675.1 of Hyphomicrobiales bacterium. GTDB lineage: Bacteria > Pseudomonadota > Alphaproteobacteria > Rhizobiales > Rhizobiaceae > Rhizobium. The sequence continues at coordinate 21,647 of UBJR01000010.1, forward strand.
GAACGGAAGGCACGCATAAAGCAGGCCACCAAGCACTGCCACGATGCAGGAACGGACCAGCAAATCCTTTCGTGCGGTGGCAACGATGATCGCGAGGCACATCAGGCAGACGTAGCTGGTTAGGGAGTTCGTTGCCACAGTCGCAAAAACGAGCAGTGCCATTGCCAATCCATGCCGCTTCCAGTGAAGACTTCTGGTCGGCAGAAGATAACTGAACGCCAGGCCAAGTGTTATGAGCATCTGGAATGCAAACGCGTTTCTGTTTGCCGAAAAACCTTCGAAATTTGGGGGCGGCGGCAACGCCGTCCAGTCGAGTGAATAGGCTATGCGGTGTATGAGATGTACGGCTACCACCATTGCGGCCGTTAGCAACAGGACTTCCGCCAGTCGCCTGATGCCCCGACGACCGAACTGCCCCGAAAACAAGGCGCCAGACCCAAAATAGCCAAGGACGACAAGCCAGCCGATACCTCTGTTGCCGATCGCCCACGGAATGGCACCATATCGTATAAACCCGACCAGCAGGCTAAAATAGATTGCGGCCGTTACCAGCACGAGCCAAAGCAAGACGCTGTGGCCAAGTCGAAAGTTGAGCCAGCCGCCGAACGACATTTGACTCGCAAGCAGACCAAGACCAAGAAGCGAGAAGATGTCTCCAAGATTCAACGTGAGCGTCGTGCCACTGACATTGATCGGGAACTGGAAATACAGGAGGATTGCAAGGCATATTCCAAGAGAGAAGCTCGATATTCTCTGAAAATCGAGCTGATCGCGTGAGTGGATTTCTGCGAAATTAGTCGTGTTGCCCTCCGCAGGTGTAACGCGGTGATCGGCCACCTTCCTGGCGAGGATTCGGCGTGACACCGCGAATGCAGGTGCGGCGGCGACGACCACGAGCGTGTTTAGCAATCCCACAGTAATGGACAGCGCGGTCGCGCTCGGAGCATCTACGCCTAGGAGACCGAATGCGTAGATTGCTGAGATTTCCCGTACGCCCCAGCCATTGACGCTAATGGGAACGCTGGCCGCGAAGCTAACCATCGCAGAGGCTGCCATAACCTCCCAGAAAGGCAGATTGAAACCCATCGAGGATAGTATGGTCGTGTAGATGTATATATTGAGCAACTGCGAGAATGCTGAGATCGCGAAGATTTCCGACACCTCGATGATGCGTTTGGGGCTACGCAACCGCTGTAGAATGTCTTTTTCGAACGACGATCGCGAGGTAAGCAGCACCGAGATGCCAGTCATCGCCAGAGCAATGATCATGGGAATGATTGGCAACCCCCTGAACAGCTCATCCAGGATGTGACCGCCGGTCAACAACATCCCTCCGCAAAGCGCCAAAACGCCGCCGATGACGGCCAGTACCAGCCGTTCGTAGCCCGAAACGAATGTCGAAAGTGCGGCGCTTATCCCCATGGCCCGCAGAACCACCTGACGTCCAAGTACGGCGCCGACGACATTGATCAGGAACAAACCGGCTATCAGGCCGCTCAGACTCGCGTGGAACGCGATGAAAAACGGGAGCCTACTTCCGAAGTGATGAAGAATACGCTGAAGTCTCAAAGCAACGACTAAGAGATTTATGACAATCAGAGCTAAGCAGATTGCCAAGGTCGCGCTATTGATGTTCTTTATCGATTCAAATGTCGCTTTCAGATTTACATTATATAGTACAGCCGCTAAAAACAGCAGGGATAGCGCGACAGCGACTACCTTTTTCATGCGAACCTACCTTTATGCATTGAAGCCAGCAGCTCATCGTTGATCTTTAAGTGAAAAACGGTAGTTTTTCTGCGGTGGTGTCACGATTTCAGTAGCAATTTTCATATCTGAGGTCGCCAGCTTCGCAAGCCCGACCGGAGATGCGGCAGTCAGTACATTTTCCTGAAACAATTGCAAAGAGACATTTGCCGGGTTGCGCGCGCAGGAATGCGGTTTGCTCACGCAACCAATGAATGCAGAAGCAGCTGTCGGCAAACGCGCTTTTCACTTCAGTTGGAAAGGGCCGAAAAATTCACGGGGAACAAGTTCGTCGAAAGGGTAAATGGTGTGGGCCTGCGTTGAGCACTTTTACGCACTATGGGACATAAGCTGAAGCCCATGAGCTTTGCCAGTCTAACCGCCTATCCGCGACATTTACCCAAAGCGAATTGACGGACGAGAATTAGAAGGGCTTGCCTGAATATATTAGCGGGATGCGACAAGGAGCGAGAGTTTTTACTGGCCGTTCTGCCGTGTCGACGCCACGCAGGCACATCGACCGCACAAACGGGACTGTACGAGGTTTTGAGCGCATTGCTTCGTATCGTGTCAACCGACTGCCAATGGAGCTACCAAAGTGTTGCCATCTGATTTAGCAGTGCAGAGCTACCTTCTTGATCGGCGTACGATCAACTTTTGTCTGCAGGTCAAGGACAATCTCGTTTGCAGATACTAAAGCTAGAAGGGAAGAAGGCTTGTCGGCCGTAGGGATGATTGACAGTCAGAGTGTCCGCTTGAACGCGGCGGGATTGGGGGCGGCTTGGGCAAGAAGACTACAGGGCGAAAACGCTCTATAGTTGTCGATGCGCTTGGCTTGGTGGTCCGGCTAGTCTTGTTCAAAGTACTGCCAATGGGGACCCCATGAAGGCGTAGCGGCTATTATGCCATTCTTCTACGCGGGCCTCGGCTTCGGCACGCAGCTAAAGGTCGGTCTTTTACGCTGGAGATATTCAAGCGAACAGACGAGGAAACGGGCTTCGAAGCACTGTCGTGTCGCGGAGTTGTGGAGCGCGCATCCACCCATCTTGGTAGATGTAGGCGACCGGGCAGCGATTGGGATAAATCAATCGTTTCCGCTGAAGTCTAGATGTTCGGTGCGTGCATCCAAATCCTCAGACGAAAACTCGTAAGGCGCTATCTCTATTGGGATCTTTTTGATCCGGTCTCCGCCGCCCCGGGGTGACTTCCGAAGATCGTCCTTGAAAAGGGAAATGCAACGACCTATTGAGCGTTCCGAGCTTAGATATGAAGGAGCGGCTTTTTTGACGTTGCTTGACGGCGCACTCTTCCATGCCTTTTAGATGTGAGCTCAGGTAGGCGTCCGTGATGCTTACCCACATTTTGTTGCGTGGGGTGAGTTTTTTCACTTCTAAATTTCCGGTCGATAACATGATCAGGCGAGCAGTGATGATGGATTTCCCCCCGCGACCCGTGGCTGGTATTGGCAAAAGCATGTCGCTATCTCGCTCCGGCCCGCTTCGCCGTTTCACGTTCGCTTGCTTCTTTAAGGCTTGCGACGGAGCCCACTGATGTTCGATAAATCCGCACAGCTTATACTTGCGTTCCCGCGGCCGGCGAAACGGGTCATCGCGCTGCTGTTTGATGCGTGTCTGTGCATCTTGACCGTGTGGCTCGCATTCTGCTTTCGTTTCAACGATTGGTACGCGCTGTCGGGCGTGCAGTTCTTGACGATCCCAGTATCGCTGGTCATCGCGTTGCCGTTGTTCATTACGTTTGGGCTTTATCGCGCGATATTCCGCTTCATGGGCTGGGCCGCCTTTTCGACGATCATCAAGTGTGTGCTGATCTACGGTCTCGTCTATATGGTAATATTCACCGTCATAAGCGTGCCGACAGTGCCTCGTACGGTCGGAATATTGCAGCCGATGCTGTTGTTGCTCGCCGTTGGTCTGTCGCGCTTTGTGGCGCGCTATTTCCTCTACGACGCTTATAGCGAAATCCTCAGTCAGGCCGCGCCGATACGTACTCTGGTATATGGTGCCGGCTCGCAGGGGCGGCAGCTCGTGAGCGCTTTGGGACATTCCGCCGAGTTCAAGGTTGTCGGCTTCCTTGATGATGATAATGGCCTGAATGGCATGTCGCTCAATGGCGTGAAGATCTACAGCCCCGATAAGATCGAGAAGGTGTGCGGGGATCTCGAAGTCAAGACCGTTCTTCTTGCTCTTCCACAAATCGATCGCAGTCGGCGCAACGAAATCATCGAGCGCCTACGCTCGGCGAAGGTCGCCGTGCGGACGGTTCCCGATATCAGCGCGCTGGCAACCGGTCAGGCACAGTTGACGGATCTTCAAGACCTGGATGTCGAGGACCTTCTGGGGCGCACGGCCGTCAAACCGAATACCGGATTGCTGGAACATAACGTTCGCGATCGGATCGTCCTAGTCACGGGCGCCGCCGGCTCCATCGGCAGTCAGTTGTGTCGCGAGATTGCCAGGCTGAGTCCCAAGGCGCTCCTGCTTTTGGATCAGAACGAGTTCGGCATCTACTCTCTTCAGGGTGAATTGGCCGGCGAGGATGTGGAGCCGTCATTTCCGATTGTTCCTCTACTTGCTGATGTTTGCGACGAGCATCGCATCAATACGATCATCCAGACCTGGAAGCCTGCCACGGTCTATCATGCTGCAGCCTACAAGCATGTGCCGCTGGTGGAGCAGAACCCCGCCGAAGGCGTGAAGACAAATGTCTTTGGAACGCTGACAGTGTCGAAGGCCGCCCTGGCAGCCGGCGTCGAGCGCATGATCCTGGTCAGCACGGACAAAGCCGTCAGGCCGACCAATGTCATGGGCGCGACGAAGCGGTTGGCCGAAATGATTCTGCAGGCGCTCGCCGAGGAGCGCGGGCCCACGACCTTCTCCATGGTACGCTTCGGCAACGTGCTGGGATCGTCCGGTTCCGTCGTGCCGCTCTTCCGACAACAGATCAGTCGGGGTGGACCGATCACACTGACGCACGAGGAGATCACGCGCTTTTTCATGACTGTGCCGGAAGCCGCGCAGCTTGTTATCCAGGCAGGCGCGATGGCAACCGGCGGTGATGTCTACCTGCTTGATATGGGCGAGCCGGTCAAGATCATCGATCTTGCGCGTCGCATGGTTGAGCTGTCCGGCCTGACCGTCCAGGACGGGCAAAACCCGGGCGGCGACATTAGCATCGTGACGACAGGACTTCGACCGGGTGAGAAATTGTACGAAGAGCTGCTGATCAACGACAATCCGGAGGCTACCGACCACCTCAAGATCTGGCGTGCGCGCGAGCAGTTCCTTAACTGGTCGCTACTGTCGGGCAAACTCGAAACACTCTCGCAATTCGCGCGGGATGGTGACGCCAGGCGACTGAAGGCGGCACTGAGCGATTTGGTGCCGGGATATAGTCCTATGGACCGTGTAGTTGATCTCGTCGCACTCCGGCAGGAGGTTTCTCAATGACGTTTTCCAACTCGCAAGAAAGTAGATGCCGGAGGCTGAGATGTTTCTCGTAACCGGCGCCTCTGGCTTCGTCGGTCGGGGGCTTTTGCGCACTTTGCAGCAACGCGCGATTCCGTTTCGTGGCACGAGCAGAAGCGCAGGTCTCGTGTCTGTAGGCGACATTCACGGCGCGACCGACTGGTCTGCCGCCTTGGAAGGTATTGATGTCATCATCCATCTAGCGGCCGTTAATCAAAACGTTGTCGAAGGCTCGACAGCGGTTTTCGCCGAGTATCGATCGGTGAATGTCGAGGGGACCATTAATCTTGCGCGTCAGGCAGCGGCTGCCGGTGTCAGAAGGTTCGTCTTTCTCAGCTCGATCAAGGCGAACGGCGAGGAGACGGCCAGGGGCAAGCCCTTCACGGCTGCGGGTAACCCTGCTCCGCAAAGTGATTACGGCCGAACCAAGCTTGAAGCCGAACAAAGGCTCACCCCCCTTAACAACAGCACGAAAATGGAAATCGCCGTCATTCGATCTCCCTTGGTCTACGGCCCCGGTATGCGCGGAAGCTTCCAGGCACTTGTGCGGCTGGTGCAACGCGGCTTGCCGCTACCCTTCGCTTCAATCGATAACCGCCGCTCGATGGTGTATCTTGAGAACTTAACCGATCTGATCGTGGCCACAGCCACCCATCCGGATGCCGCAGGTGGGACGTTCATGGTTGCCGACCGGAAGAGTCCATCTACGCCCGAACTGGTGCGCATGATTGCGGCGGCAACCGGCTCGTCGACCTCGCTGCTGCCGTTTCCGCCAGCACTGTTGGAGCTCGTGGGGAGCGCTACGGGAAAACGCGAACTGGTCCATCGTCTTACGCGCTCGCTAGAGGTCGACATCTCCGAAACCAACCGCCGTCTTGGCTGGACACCGCCATTTGAGATGGGCGACGCGCTGTCACGAACGCTTGACCTCGCACAATACGCCGAGGAGTGATATGACAAGCAAGCTCAACCAACGGATCAAGAGGGCATTTGATTTTTGTGCGGCGGCGGGCGGCTTGGTCGTTCTGTCCCCCGTTCTGCTTGTGCTCACTGTCACGGTCCGGCACTCATCGCCCGGCGGCGCGTTCTTTCGTCAACAGAGAGTGGGACGAGGCGAGGTTCCGTTCACGTGCCTGAAGTTCAGGACGATGGCGGCAGGCACGCCAAACGTAGGTTCTCATGATGCCGCAGAAGCCTGGATCACGCCAATCGGCAAGACGCTCCGTGCCTACAAGCTCGATGAGTTGCCGCAGCTCGTTAACGTGCTGAAAGGTGAGATGAGCCTTGTAGGCCCGCGTCCCTGCCTGCCGAGCCAGTCTGATGTCATCGCTGCGCGCAGAGCCAAGGGTGTATTTGTTGTTCGCCCGGGCATCACCGGTCTGGCGCAAATCGCCGGTATTGACATGTCGACCCCGGAAAAACTTGCGGCCGCCGATGCCGAGTATGTGGAGACCGCCAGCCTCTGGCATGACATTGCCATGATCCTGGGCTCTGTAATCGGCAAGGGAAAGGGTGATGCCGCGCTAAAGTAAGCATCGAAACGGAAGTCGAAAGCTTGAACCGGACCGCAAAACCCATCAGGTCGCCATTCCGGAAGCGTCTGTGTTCTCGCAAGATCAATATCGTATTTTTATTGGTAAGGACGCCATGCGAATGGCTGAGATGAGAAATTCCGCTCCGTAAATAGCAGCGACAGGATATGTTGGCGGTCGGCTTGTCTTCGAGCATCGAGATCGAGCTAGCGGTTTCCGATGCCGGATGCCATTTCGACCGTCAATATGTACTTTCGGTTGCTGCCCGGGTTTTGAAAACAATGCTTGCCACACTGCGGCGATGCAGCTTATTTGCATCGCAACCGATGCTGGACAATGCAGTTCCGGCTCCTGAATATTGGCATGTGAGGCGGCTATGTTTTCCAAGGTGCGGGCGGTTCTGGACGATGGGTTCATCGTCGGTTTGGTGTTCGCGCTTTTCCTTGCCGGCAAGATAGTGCCTTATTTGGTCGTCGTCGGTGTCGTGCCGATAGTGATCTTCTGGAACAAATCTGATTACGCAAGCTCGCGCAGCGCAATCCTGCGCTTTGCGTTGCCGGCCGCGGGCTATTTTGCTTTCTGCCTTCTGCTTTTAGTTTTCTATCCAGGTCTTCAGGCCGGCGAGAAGCCGCCTCGTAACCCAGATTTGGAACTTTATGCGATCGCAATTGCTATGCTCGCGATTGGTTTTTTACGCGGCCAGCAGATCAAGAATTTGTATGGTCGCTTTCATGTTGTCGCTCCTTGGTCGCTTGTCGCTGCCTTCGCTGTGCTCAGCGGTTACATGTTTCTCGGCATCCGGGATAGCTGCCGCGTAAGGGCGGAAGCAGCTTGGCCGTTTATTCCTGCGGTTATCTTCACGACTCTGGCCTTCTTGTTGCTCCTTGACTGGGAGGATTCATCGAGACGCGCGCGTTTCCTACGCCTTGCGCTGATCTCGCTCAGCATCGTTGTCGTACTCGGCTACACGGGCTCACGCGGTGTCGCAGTGGCACAGTTTGGAGTGCTTGCAACATTTATGCTGTTGCGCCTGTCACGAAAGTTTCTAGCCGCACTTCCCACAGCAAATGAGCTCTTGGCCTCGGCAGCTGTTGGGATGTTGCTCTGCCTGCCAGTCCAAGCAGCAACGGGATGCAATAATTTTGGCAGGCTTCCAGCAGTTTTCGATATTTTTGGCAACGCTTATGCAATCGATGCGGAAGCGCCGACAGATGGCGCCAAGCCCGGAACCGCAGTTCAGATTGAAACCAATGAGGGCCAAGGTGTTGCGTTGCGCGCTGAAGCGGAGCGTGCAGCAGCCCAACGGTCTGGTGATCCTTCGATAACGCTACGTCTGGATATGTGGGCTGTTTCAATAAAAGCTATTCGCGAAGCGCCTTTCTTTGGTCACGGTGCACTGTCACTTCGGTCGATCATTCAAGATCGGTTTGGTTTCGAGCATAACCACAATCAGTATCTGTCGTGGCTGGTGACTGGGGGGATCGTTTTCTTATGTTTTGGCTTGCTGTTCTTGTTCACGCCTTATCTGCTCTCCTATGGTCTTCCACCCGCTAACCGGGCAGTTTTGACGTTGTCTGTCACCGGGCTTTGGGGCATAGCGATGGTCTTCGATTCTTTTCTAAGTCTCGATTTCTACCTGCATTATTTCAGTTTGTTGCTCGGCTTCTTGTTCGCTCTGACAAGCGATATGGTTCGAGCAAAACGCCCGCAGAACGAGTGCAACTGATGCCGCAAGATACCGTTTTCTTCGATGTTACAGAAGCTTTGCTATCTGCTTCGGCTCGGCGCATCCAAAATTATGGCATTGCCCGGACGGTTGTCGAGGTCGGCAAAGAGGCTGCTCCACTTGATGAGAATATCCGCTTCGTTGTTTTTTCTTTCGGCACGCGATGCTTTTACGAAGTGAAATGGCACAGGGCCGACGATGGCACGGTGGTATTTGATTTGCCGGAAAATGTCGGGCAGCGCTGGTTTCGGACATATTACGGCGGAGCGTTTCTGCTGTCGGGCATTGCGCATCTGCTCAATATCTCGATGGCATCAAGGCGCAACAAACGGCTCTGGGAGAAGAACGCAAGTAGCCTTTCGAAGATCGATATCCAGGATGGGTTATTCGTTTCGGCGGGGCGGCCGAAGTTGATCGTCGACATGATCAAGGCACTGAAGAATGCTGGATCCCAGGCGGCCGTCGTGCCGCTGCTTCATGATTTTATGCCATTGCATAATGGTGCCACAAAGCGGTTCCGTCGTTTCGACCGCAATTTCCTGCGGGACAACCGCTTCGTTATCGAGCGGTCGAAACTGATCCTCGCCAATTCCGAATTCACAAGGGACGAACTGGGACGCTTTGCTGCGGCAAGAACGCTGCCGAAACCGGGGCCGGTCGCGGTCGTCCCGCTGGTTCACCATTGTCCTGATGGTGTCGAGGCTCCGGAAATCAGCCTGCCTGCGGCACCTTACCTGCTTTCCGTGGGGGTTAATCTTGGCCGAAAGAATATCGAGGTGGTGTTTAATGCACTGCTGCGGATGAAGGCAGCAGGCCGTGAAGTTCCCAATCTTGTTCTTGCCGGTGCTCCCCGGAAGAGACTTAAGCGCTACGCGGAGCAGGCCGCGTTGCGCCCAATTCGTGACCATATCATTTTTGCCAAGAACCCCAATCAGACCGATCTCGTCCGTCTTTATACCAATGCCCTCGCGGTAGTGGTTCCGAGCCGCATAGAAGGCTGGGGGCTGCCTGCCGGTGAAGCACTGTGGTGCGGAACGCCGGCGATCTGCTCGACCGCCCCGGTCCTGCGCGAAGTTTGCGGTGACCTGGGTCTCTATTTCGATCCGGATGATCCAGATGCGTTGGCAGCGCTGGTCGATAAGCTGATGCAGGATACATCGTACCGCGAAAGCTTGCGGCAGCAGATAGCGGGGGCCAAGCCCCGGCTGCGCACCTGGAAGACTGTCGCAGGGGAAGTCTTGGCCGCTCTTCGCGCGATAAAGCGTTAGGCTGTTCAAGTTTTGACGCCAGAGTAGAGCTGCTCTGGCTCGCGGTTGCGAGGCCTGCGATCTCGGGCAACAGATGCTGGAACTCTGGGAGCGCATCGGCGGCATCGGCCGCCTGTCGCAAGATCGCACCGACGAGATGGCCCTGGTGCTCTCAAGGCTGAGCTTCAGCTTGGAGTGGATCGAGTGAGCGAGAGGGTGCGCCGGCTGCGCGGCGCGCCCTCTGACATCTGGCTAAGTTTCAGCGGTGATCCAGCCGCTCCACCAGCCGGTCGCCGAGCCACTGGATGCCGCAGACCAACACGATGAGCACGATGACGACGGCGATCATTACCGATGTCTCGAAGCGCTGGTAGCCGTAGCGGATCGCCAGATCGCCGAGGCCGCCGGCACCAATCGCACCGGCCATGGCCGAGGCGCCGATCAGCGTCACCAGCGTTACCGTGAAGCCGGCGACGATGCCGGGCAGGGCTTCGGGCACCAGCACCTCGCGGATGATCGTCCAGCGATTGCCGCCCATGGCGCGGACGGCGTCGATCAGACCTCGGTCGACTTCGCGTAGCGACACTTCGGCGATGCGGGCGTAATAGGGTGTCGCGGCGATGGCCAGCGGCACGATCGCTGCCCAGGTGCCGAGTGCGGTGCCGACGATCAGCCGTGTTAGCGGGATCAGCGCCACCAGAAGGATGATGAAGGGCACCGAGCGGAAACCGTTGATGACCGCACCGAGGACGCTGTTGATCCAACGGTTCTCGGCAATGCCGCCGCGGGCCGTCAGCACCAGCGCCAGGCCAAGCGGCAGGCCGGCGACCAGCGAGATGATGCCGGATGCGGCGGTCATCAGGATGGTTTCCCAGAGCGACCGCAAGAGCAGGTCAAGCATGATCGGTGTCATAGCCGAGTACCTCCACCCGCGCCGAGCGGGCCGTCAGAAATTGTTCGACCTTGTCCTTGAGGCCGGGATCGCGGGCCGGGACGGCGATGAAGAAGCGCGCCACCGGCTGGTTCTGAATGTGATCGATGCCGCCATGGACGAGGCGGAAGGAATGCGGGAGCGCTGCCGAAAGATCGGCAAACAGCGCGCCCTGCGCCTCCGGTCCGGCGAGATCGACGCTGAGGATCACTTCGGTGCCGGTATCGGGCGAAAGCCTGGCGGCGATATGCTCCGGAAGCTGCGGGCGGATGCTGCCGAGCAGGCTCTTCGTGATAGTGCTCTGCGGATTGCCGAAGACCGACCAGACCTGACCTTCTTCGACGATCCTGCCTGCGTCGATGACGGCGACGCGATCGGCAATGCCGCGGATCACTTCCATCTCGTGGGTGATCAGCACCACCGTCAGCCCGAGCTTGCGGTTGATGTCCCTCAGCAGCGCCAGGATCGAACGGGTGGTTTCCGGATCGAGCGCCGATGTTGCCTCGTCGGAGAGAAGCAGAGCCGGGCGAGCCGCGAGCGCGCGGGCGATGCCGACGCGCTGCTTCTGGCCGCCTGACAGCGATGAGGGGTAGGCCTTTGCCTTGTCTGCCAGACCGACGAGATCGAGCAGTTCGCGTGCCCGCTTCAGGCGTTCGGCCTTCGCCACGCCTTCGATCTTCAGCGGTAGCGCGATGTTTTCCTCGACCGTCTTCGACGACAGCAGATTGAAATGCTGGAAGATCATGCCGATCCGGCGGCGCAGCGGCTGCAGCGCGCTTTCCGGGAGGCTGGTGATATCGCGACCCTCGATATGGATTTCGCCGCTATCGGCCCGCTCCAAACCATTCAGGCAGCGGATCAGCGTCGACTTGCCAGCGCCGCTGCGGCCAATGATCCCGAAGATCTCGCCTTTCCTGACCGTCAGCGAAATGCCGTCGAGGGCGGGCGTCTCACCGAAGCGGCGCTTGACGTCGACTAGCCGGACGACATCGGCCGCGGCATCCTGCTTCGCCCCGATTGCCGGGGCGGACACGTATGAATTCATTGTCTTTCCTTCAGAAATGCCCAAGGCGGCCCGGACGATTGACGTCCGGACCGCCTCGGATTCGCGCCTTTCCCCCAGCGCGAATTTTGACTTAGTAGGCGCTCAGGCCCGTTCCCTTGTAGACCTTGTCGAACTCGGCCTTGACGGTGTCGTTCTGATAGGCCGAAACCAGCGTCTTCACCCAATCGGCGTCCTTGTTGTCTTCCTTGACGGCGATGAAGTTGCGGTAGGGGTTGTCGGCGATCGGCTCCTGGGCGATGCGCTCTTTCGGCGACAGACCACTCTTCAGTGCCCAGTCGGTGTTGACGACGGCGCCGTCGAGATCGTCGATCGAGCGGCCGACGATGCCGGCGTCGAGTTCCTTGATCTCGAGCTTCTTCGGGTTCTCGGTGACATCGGCGAGGGTGGCGAGAATGCCGGTGCCGTCCTTGAGCTTGATCAGGCCCTCGTTCTGCAGCACGCGCAGCGCACGGCCTTCGTTCGACGGGTCGTTCGGCACGCCGATAATGGCGCCCTCGGGGATCTCGGCGACCGTCTTGTACTTCTTGGTGTAGAGGCCGATCGGCCAGACGCCGGTATAGCCGACCCGAACGATATGGTAGCCGTGCGTCTTGATCTGGTTGTCGAGATAGGGCTGGTGCTGGAAGGCGTTGGCATCGACTTCGCCGCGCTCCAGTGCTTCGTTCGGCTGCGTATAGTCGTTGAAGGCGATGGTCTCGATCTTGAGACCCTTCTTGGCGGCTTCGGCGGTCACGACGCGCCAGACGTCTTCGTCCTCGCCGCTCATGATTCCGACCTTGATGGATTTATCGGCTGCGACCGAAGGAAGCGGCGCGGCAAAGGTTGCCAGCGCAACGGCCGAAACGGCGAGCGCTGCGAGGCTTGCGCGGCGCGTCAGGGCGAGCGTGGAGAAAGTCTTGTTCATATTATTGTCCCGTCTTGATGATGAGAATTGATCTCTAAACAGCCAAAAGCATGTCAGATCGCGGGCGCGCCTTCGAAGCACGGGTGTCTCTTCTCGAATGCAGGCCAGAAAAACTCTTGCGAAAGCGGCGGGGCTTGCCGAATAAAATTCCACATTTTTTATAGAGTATATTGGTTGTGCGGAATGATGATCCGCCTTATTGCGGATTGCAGCAGTGAATGATCCAGGTACGATAACGTGATGAACAGCGGTGGCGGTCTTTCCAAGGTCGTGGCAATTATTGGCGGGGGCGTATCCGGCGCCGGTGCCGCCTATCATCTTGCACAAGCGCTTGCACCCGGGCAGGCCGATATCATCGTCTTCGAACCGCGCGAGGAGCTTGGCCGCGGGCTCGCCTACGACACGACGGATGCGGCGCACCGCATCAATGTGCCGGCCGCCCGCATGAGCCTGTTTCCCGACAGGCCGGAAGATTTTCTCGACTGGATCGCCGCCACCGATGGCGTTGCCGGCGATCCGCGGGCTGTTCGCTCCGATGGCAGCCTCTTTCCGAAGCGCAGCCTTTTCGGCGCCTATATTGCCGCCCGTGTGCAGCCGCTCGTTGACGAGGGCAGGATCATCCACAGGCGCGCGTCGGTGACCGGTGTCGAGAAGACATCGGATAAGTGGGTTATTTCCGACAGTGCCGGTGCGGAGACCCGCGCCGACTATCTGGTGATCGCCACGACGCATCCCGCACCGTCCGCACCCCGCGGGCTGCAGGCCGCACTCGCCGGTCATCCGCGATATGTTGCCGATCCGACGGCCGCAGGCGCGCTCGATGCGATCCGCCCTGATGACCGTGTGCTGATCGTCGGCAATGGTCTGACGGCGGCAGATATCGTCGCATCGCTTTCGCTTGCCGGTCACCACGGCGAGATCGTCTCCGCTTCCCGGCGCGGTCTGCGGTCGCGCGGCCATGCCGCAGTGGCGCAGGAGCCGTTCGGTGATTCCACGGCGCAACCCGCGAAGACCGCCTCGCAGCTTCTGAGGAATATTCGCCGGACGATTGCCGAGGCGGGCAGGGCGGGCATCAGCTGGCATTCCGTCATCGACGAGGTGCGCGGCCATGGACGGCAGATCTGGCAGGGGCTTGCGCTTGCCGAGCGGCAGCGCATCGTCCGGCATCTGCGTCCCTTCTGGGATGTGCATCGCTTCCGGATCGCTCCGCAGGTGGAGGAGGCGCTCGACCAGGCAATCGGCGAGGGGCGGCTTTCGGTGCTGGCCGCGTCGGTGCGCGATGCAGAACGTGATGGCGAGGAGATCGGCGTCACGCTGAGGCTTCGCAACGGCAGCACGCTGGCGAAGACCTTCGACGCCGTGGTGGTGACCACGGGGCCGGCGCATGGCGGCATCCTGCAGAGCCAGCTCTGGCTCAGCGAGCTGGCCGAGGCCGGCTGGCTGGAGCTCGATCCGACGGGGTTGGGCATTGCCTGCAACGATCGTTGCGAGGCGATCGGCCGGGCAGGCGACGCCGAACCGTCGCTGCTGATCGGCGGGCCGCTGGCGCGTGGTACCTTCGGCGAACTGATGGGCCTGCCGCAGGTGACCGAGCATTCGGTCTTCGTCGCAGCCGAGTTGCAGCGCAAGCTGCTGCAGGCTGACTGACAGAGGCGCCTTTTCACACCGTTTTGGCGCTTGTTCGCCTGCGGCTCACTGCCATCCCGGACAAAGCTCAACCTGAGGGATCGAATTTCCCTGCCGCTCTCCAGAATGGAATTCCATTCCTTTAGTGCACTAAATTTATAGAGAATATTTAGCGCAAGATTAAAGGAGAGAGACATGCCCCTTCGCCTCGTGGGAATCGCCGGCAGCTTCAGCCGCCCGTCCAAGACCTACGCGCTCGTCGACCATATCGCCGGTTTGGCGGCTGAAAGCTATGGTTTCTCGACGAAGGTCTACGACTTGCACGACGTCGGTCCGTCGCTTGGTTCGTCGCTGTGGCGTAAGGAGCTTGATGCGCAGGCTGCCGCCGTCATTGACGATATCGTCAATGCCGACGTGCTGGTGGTCGGCTCGCCGACCTACAAGGGCTCCTATCCCGGCCATTTCAAGCATCTGATCGATCTGATCGAACCGCATGAGCTGCGCTCCAAGCCTGTGATCATCACCGCGACCGGTGGCGGTGACCGGCATGCGCTGATGGTCGAGCATCAGTTGCGCCCGCTGTTCGGTTTCTTCATGGCCCACACGCTGCCGACGGCCGTCTACGCCTCGGATCGTGATTTCACCGACTACAAGGTCTCGTCGGAACCGTTGTCCGGCCGGATCGGCGCCGTTGTCGATGAGCTGGCGGCCTTCTTCCCGGCCTCACGCCGCAACCTTCAAGCCGCGGAGTAACGCTCATGGGCGGCGCTGGCTTGGGTTTGCGGATGGCGGACGAGCTCTGGAACGTCTTCGATTTTTCCCGCCGCTACCGGCTTCCTGTCCGTGAGCAGAACCGCTTGCTGATGCTTTTCGGCCCGGTGGCCCGTGCCGAAGACCTGCTTGCCAATGCAAGACGCAACCAGTCGATCTGACGATCTCATGAGGAGAACCGGGTTATGAGGCTTGTATTCGAAATCCTGTCGATCCTGCGGCAGGCGCTCAGCCATCCGCAGCCGCTCGATGCGGCGCTGCTTTCCGAAGGCGATCGGGAGCCCAGCGCCCGCGACTATGAATTCTACTATTGGACCCCGGCGTCCGGGCCCTGGTATTGAGGAGGCTGGCATGGCCGTTTTCGACGACCGCCGCCCGGCGCCGCTTTCACCGTCCGGCCGGATCCTGCGCAGCAGCGCCGATCTAGCCGCACCGGCTGCCGCGGCGCTCTCCTTTGCTCTGCTTTTTGCCATCACCTTCGGCATTCTCTAGATCGGAGACGACATGACGCCGGTACTTATCGTTCCCGGACTTTTCGGATCGGAAGAGGCGCATTGGCAGAGCGCCTGGCTCAAGGATCACCCCGAGAGCCGTCTGGTTCAGCAGGAAGACTGGGATCATCCGCGCGTCACCCCATGGCTGGAAGCTCTGGAAACGGAGCTGGAGCGGGCGGGCGAGGCCTTCATCGTCGCCCACAGCCTCGGTTGCCTGCTGGCAGCCCGTCTGGCCGGACGGCCGGCGGCCCGGCGCGTGAAGGGCGCGCTGCTGGTCGCCCCTTGCGATTTCAAGGTCACCGACAAGCTGCATCCCGGCCAGATCAGTTTCGGTACCATGCCGACGGAATGGCTGCCGTTTCCAAGCATGCTGGTCGGCAGCCTCAACGACCATTACATGTCGCTTGAGCGGCTGACGCTGTTCTCCAGGCTCTGGGGCAGCGATCTGCGCAATGCCGGGCTCGCCGGGCATATCAACGTCGCCAGCGGATACGGCCGCTGGCCGGGCGGCTACCGGCTGTTCGAAACGCTGAAAACAAAGACGCGGCATCTCAGCAAAATCCCGCCGAAAAGGCATTCACTGGAGCGGGAAGTTCCTCTAGCGTAGCGGCGGACATTTCACCCGGTCAGGCATGAGGCATTCCCAGCCCCTGGCTGCCACCATCTTCATAAAGGTCCCATTCCATGAGCCTGCGTATCAATGACGTCGCCCCGGATTTCACTGCTGACACCAGCCAGGGTCCGATCCAGTTTCATGACTGGATCGGAGGTGGCTGGGCGGTGCTGTTCTCGCATCCGAAGAACTTCACGCCTGTCTGCACCACTGAACTCGGCGCCATGGCCGGGCTCGAGGGCGAATTCCGCCAGCGCGGCGTCAAGATCATCGGCATCTCGGTCGATCCGGTCGAAAGCCACGCCAAGTGGAAGGGCGACATCAAGACGGCGACCGGCTTCGAGGTCGAGTATCCGCTGATCGGCGACAAGGATCTGAAGGTCGCCAAGCTCTACGACATGCTGCCGGCCGGCGCCGGCGAGAGCTCGGAAGGCCGTACGCCCGCGGATAACGCGACTGTGCGCTCGGTGTTCGTGATTGGCCCGGACAAGAAGATCAAGCTTGTTCTCACCTATCCGATGACGACAGGTCGCAACTTCGCGGAAATACTGCGCGCCATCGATTCCATCCAGCTGACGGCCAAGCATCAGGTCGCGACGCCCGCCAACTGGCAGCAGGGCGACGACGTGATCATCACCGCCGCCGTTTCCAACGAGGATGCGATCGCGCGGTTTGGTTCGTTCGATACCGTGCTGCCGTATCTGCGCAAGACGAAGCAGCCTGCTGCTTGATGGGTGTCGCAGATGAGGCGCGCGCAGTGCTAGCGGCCCCCTCATCCGCCCTTCGAGCACCTTCTCCCCAGGGGGAGAAGGGAAAACAAGGGATGCCGCTCGCGCTGACATCCCCCTCTCCCGTTGGGGAGAGGGCAGGGTGAGGGGGCTCCGGGTATAACGTGTCCCAAGGAGGCGCCACCTTCACGTCTCGACGTGAAGGTGCTGCCTCTGCACGCCCCCCGCAGACCTCCTAATCACCTCACCGATCTCCATCAGTTGTCTGACCAGCGGTGTCGAGTTGCGCCAGATCATGCCGATGGTGCGTGATGGCCGGGGTGACTGGAAGTGGGCGATGGAGACCTGCGCCGAGCGGGTTTCGATTGGGACGGCCATTTCCGGGATTAGCGTGACGCCGATGCCGGCGCCGACCATCTGGACCAGCGTGGAGAGCGAGCTGCCTTCCATGATTTCCCGCGGCCGCGCTGAGCCGATGCGGCAGAAGGACAGCGCCTGCTCGCGGAAGCAATGTCCTTCCTCGAGCAGCAGCAGACGCATTTCGCGCAGCATGTCGCGGTCGGGCACCGGGCGGCCTTCATCTTCCAGACGGCGGACGAGCACGAATTCCTCGTCGAAAAGTTTCAGTTCGGCCAGCGACGGTTCAGAGACCGGGAGGGCGACGATCGCCAGATCGAGATCGCCTCGTGACAACTCCTGCACGAGCTTTGCGGTCTGTGTCTCGCGCACGTCGATCTGAATCCCGTCGAATGTGGCGTTCAGATCGTTTATGATTGCCGGAAGCAGATAGGGCGCAACGGTCGGGATAATGCCGATCCTCAAACGCGCCAGAAACGGATCGCGCGATGCGCGGGCGAGATCGCCGAGCTCATCGACGGCACGTAAAATGTCATGAGCGCGGGAGGCGAACATCTGGCCGAAGGCGGTGAGCTTCACCTCGCGGGCGCTGCGTTCGAAGAGATCGTTTCCCAGTTCCTCTTCGAGCTCCTTGATCTGCATCGATAGCGCCGGCTGCGAGATGGCGCAGGCATCCGCGGCAAGGCGGAAACGGCCGTGGCGGGCGAGCGCCTCGAAATAGCGCAGCTGTTTCAATGTCAGGTTCTTCATAACTTTATCTTATCGCGGCAATCAGTAAATCCAACTTAAATTTATCACACGCTTCCGATAAGAAGAGGGTAAGGGAGGAGGCGCCGAGGCGCTCAGCCGGCCAGAAGGCATGGCCCCTCCCTGTCGACGGCAGATCATCGAATAATTCAAGGAGAACGTCATGGACGACCAGAAACCCGACAGCGCAGGCAAATGTCCCGTACCGCACGGCGGTAATACGCCGCGCGCCAGAGGCAATCGCGAATGGTGGCCGAACCAGCTCAACGTGCAGATGCTGCACGGCCACTCCGTCCGCTCCGACCCGATGGGTGAGGGCTTCAACTATGCCGAAGAGTTCAAGAAGCTCGATCTCGATGCGCTGAAGCAGGACCTGCACGCGCTGATGACCGATTCGCAGGAATGGTGGCCGGCCGACTTCGGTCACTATGGCGGCCTGTTCGTCCGCATGGCCTGGCATAGCGCCGGCACCTACCGCATCACCGACGGCCGCGGCGGCGCCGGTCAGGGGCAGCAGCGCTTTGCCCCGCTGAACAGCTGGCCGGATAACGTCAACCTCGACAAGGCCCGCCGTCTCCTGTGGCCGATCAAGCAGAAATACGGCAACAGCATTTCCTGGGCCGACCTCCTGATCCTGACCGGCAACGTTGCGCTTGAGTCGATGGGTTTCAAGACCTTCGGCTTTGCCGGTGGCCGTGCCGACGTCTGGGAGCCGGAAGAACTGTATTGGGGTCCTGAAGGCACATGGCTCGGCGACGAGCGCTACAGCGGCGAACGCGAGCTGGCAGAGCCGCTCGGTGCTGTGCAGATGGGTCTCATCTACGTCAACCCGGAAGGCCCGAACGGCAATCCAGATCCGCTCGCTTCGGCGCGCGACATTCGCGACACGTTCGCCCGCATGGCGATGAACGACGAAGAAACCGTGGCGCTGATCGCTGGCGGCCACACCTTCGGCAAGACCCATGGTGCTGGCGATCCATCGCTCGTCGGTGTCGAGCCGGAAGGCGGCGCGATCGAAGATCAGGGGCTCGGCTGGAACAGCAAGTTCGGCACTGGCCGGGCAGGCGACACGATCGGCAGCGGTCTCGAAGTCACCTGGACGCAGACGCCGACGCAATGGAGCAACTTTTTCTTCGAAAACCTGTTCGGCTTCGAGTGGGAGCTGACCACAAGTCCGGCGGGTGCCAAGCAGTGGGTGGCGAAGACCACCGAAGCCTCGGTTCCTGATGCCTTCGATCCGTCGAAGAAGCATCGCCCGACGATGCTGACAAGTGACCTGGCGCTGCGTTTCGACCCGCTCTACGAAAAGATCTCGCGCCGCTTCCTGGAAAACCCGGCCGAGTTTGCCGACGCGTTCGCTCGCGCCTGGTTCAAGCTGACGCACCGCGACATGGGCCCGAAGGCCCGCTATCTCGGACCTGACGTTCCGGCTGAAGATCTGATCTGGCAGGATGTCGTTCCGGCCGTCGATCACAAGTTGATCGACGATGCGGACATCGCCGCTCTGAAGGAGAAGGTTCTCTCGACCGGTCTTTCCGTGCAGGAGCTGGTTTCCACCGCCTGGGCGTCCGCCTCGAGCTTCCGCGGTTCCGACAAGCGTGGTGGTGCCAATGGCGCGCGCGTCCGTCTTGCCCCGCAGAAGGATTGGGAAGCCAACCAGCCGGCCCAGCTCGCCAAGGTTCTCGGCGTTCTCGAAGGCATCCAGAAGGAGTTCAACGCTGCCCAGAACACTGGTAAGAAGCTCTCGCTGGCCGACCTGATCGTGCTGGCCGGTGCTGCAGGTGTGGAAAAGGCCGCGAAGGCCGGCGGCCAGTCCGTCAACGTGCCGTTCACGCCGGGCCGCACCGATGCGTCTGATGCACAAACCGACGCTGCTTCCTTCGCAGCGCTGGAGCCACGCGCTGACGCGTTCCGGAACTATGTCAACGGCAAGCGCAAGCAGTTCCTCAAGGCCGAAGAAGCGCTCGTCGACCGTGCCCAGCTGCTGACGCTGACGGCGCCTGAAATGACCGTTCTCATCGGTGGTTTGCGTGTGCTGAAGGCCGGCGCTCCCGAGCATGGCGTCTTCACGTCGCGTCCGGAAACGCTCTCCAACGACTTCTTCGTCAACCTGCTCGATATGGGCACGCAATGGGCTCCTGCTTCCGGCAAGGACGGCGTTTATGAAGGCCGCGACCGCAAGACCGGCGAATTCAAGTGGACCGGTACCCGCGTCGACCTGATCTTCGGCTCGCATTCGCAGCTGCGTGCCATCGCCGAAGTCTATGGCCAGGCAGACGCCAAGGCGAAGTTCGTCAAGGACTTCGTTGCCGCCTGGAACAAGGTGATGAACGCCGACCGTTTCGATCTCGTCTGATCGATAGGATCCGTCTGGACGCGGTAGAGACCGCGTCCAGACATCTGGTGCTCTTATTCCACGAGTCGCCGGAATCTCGCGGGATTGTGCCTTGCACCCATTCGCGCTGACTAATTTACGCCTGGATTAATCACATTTTTTGGACAGTGTGTTCCAGTTACGGGGATGGAAAATCTCCGGAACAGCCGTTAAAGATAGCGTCGTGATATATCGCGACTGGCCGATTGCGCCGTGCGAGCGACGAGACGACCGTACGGCGAACGCACGGCCGTCGATCCTGACAACAATACGGATAACCCTCTCCATTTCATCCTCCGCGGCGCCAATTCCTCCCAGGCGCATACGCGGCGATCCTGCTTTGATAATTCCTCCCAAGAAATTACAGCCGATACACACCATGACCACACCTTGCCCCGAGTTGTTTAAAACCCTCTTCGGCATCGCCTCCTATCCCGATACGCGGGAGACGGAGGAAAGCGACGTGATGCCGAGCCAAACTTTCAGGACGGCGCTGCGCATCGTTCTGGCTATTGCTTATAATCAGGCGCAGTCGCGCACGACGCCGCACCGCAAGATTTGCCGGATTGGCGGCATAGCCGAGCATGACGCCGATGCGATCCTCGGCCTTTTGAAGTTCGCAGATATTGTCCGCGGCGATGATGAAGGTTACCGGCTTGCCCGGTCGCCGCGCATGGTCTCGCTTGCCGAAATTTATGCCGCCGTCACGCCGGCCCGCAAGCTGCCGAAGACAAGCTTCGATTATCTCTATGATGCTCTGATCGACAAGGCCCGCACGGCAGCCATTGCCGACCTCGATGGCATTGACCTCTCTTCGACGCTCGCCGATCTGCTTGGGACCGGACAAGGGACGAGTTTTGAAGTGACCGACCGCGGCCACTAGCAACTGCAACTCGCCGATTCACAGCAATCGGCGATAGTGGTTCTAGATTTTTTGCTGTTTCGGCGGTATGTCACAATTGATGAGTGACACACGGTTTCCGACAGCGCTGCAAATCGTAGTGACGGTCGCGGTCAACGAGGCTGCGGGCGTTCGCACGACGAGCCCGTTATTGGCCGTCAGTCTCGACACGAACCCCAGTTTTGTCAGAAAAATCGTCTCGACTCTGTCGAAATCCGGCATCCTCGTCTCCAGCGACGGGGTCAACGGCGGGATACGCCTTGCAAGGCCGGCACCTGACATCAAGCTTCTCGACATTCATGGCAGCGTGCTGCCGGAGCAGAAGGCCTGGTCGGCAAGGGGAGGCATTCCCTCGATCTGCTCGGTCACCCGCAATATCGGTGCTGTCTCGGATCAGCTGAGCGCGCAGGCCGACAGTGCGGTCGCAGGCGTGCTAAAAGGTGTTACCGTTCAGGACTGTGTTGAGCAGATTCGCGCACTCGACCGCAGCGATCTCAGCGCCGCAACCCACTCCTAAAAACTCCAAATAAAAAAAGAAGCCCGGAGGGAAATCCGGGCTTCTTCACTGTGATCGGAGGTCAACCAGATCACTTGACGTGCGTCTCTAACCGCACGTCAATTCATTAGAAGTCGCGCTGCAGGCGGAAGAAGCCTTCAACCCAGTCAGCATCGCCCTTACCGTCAACCGTCTGATTGCCGTAGTCTTCCTTGACGTAGGTCGCGGTCAGCTTGGCATTCAGGTTTTCAACGACCTGGTAGTCGAGGGTCACGCCGGCGCGCCACATGCTGCCGTCATCCCAGCTGCCGTCAGCATCGGTTACGATGTTGTTGGTGTACTGAGCTGCCGGAGTGATGGTGAACTTGTCGGTTGCCTTCAGAGCGTACTGAGCAACGACCGTCCATTCGCCGTTTGCGTAGTAAGCGTTGCCGCCGTTGCCGGCATCGCCGAGACCGCTCGACCAGATGACTGCAACTTCAGCCTTGCCTGGGCCAACGTCTGCACCGATACGAGCCGTGACGGCGCCTTCCTGGTTGCCAGCGTCATAGCCGCCGTAGACAGCCCAGGTGAAGTTCGAGAACTTGCCGCCGACCGAAGCGTCAACGCCGAGGGTGTTGCCCTTGACGTCAGTGCCGCCGAGGAATTCGCTGCTGCGCTGGAATGTACGATCTGCAAAGTCACCGCTGTTGCCGCCGAGCTCTTCCAGAGCAACACCGGCGTAGAAATCGCCTGCGTCATACTGATAGCGAACAGCGTTCGTGTTCGTCACGTTTGCCATTGCATCGGTTTCGCCCGAGAAGTCGTCGTCCCACCAGCTGGTGAACTTACCAACGCGCAGACCAGCGATATCGATATAGGCCTGGTCGATGATCGTGCCGGTGGAAACGCCGCCGAGGGTCGTCGAGCTTTCAGAGGTGATGCCGCTTGCACCTGTAGCAACCGGACGGTTGTTGGCTTCAAGAACGATGCGGCTCGTCAGTGTGCCGTATTCCGTGTCGCTCTTGGCGTCAAAGGCGACGTGAGCGCGGGTACGGGAAGACCAGTCTTCGTTCGAGTTGTTCTTGTAAGCATCGCCGAAGCCGAAGCCGACGTCGAAGCGGAGGTAGCCACCGATCTTGAGGCAGGTTTCGGTGCCCGGAATGTAGAAGTAGCCAGTGCCGTAAGCGTCGCAAACGCGAACGTATTCAACAGCTTCCGGCTCAGCTGCAACAATGGCGTCGGCCGCGTATGCGCCGGACACCGAGCTCAGCGCAGCCGCCGAACCAATGAGAATAGAACGAATGTTCATAGCAGTTCCTTTTTCAATCGGGCGCAGGAGATCGCGCCGAGAAACCAGCGTCAAAAACCCATCCCAGTTTTGTCGAATCCCCTCAGGGGAAAGCGGCAACCCGCGAGTATTGGATCGCACATCAGCCTAACCGTATCAAGCTAAGATACGGTTAGGTCACGCTGTTGCGGACCCCTGTTGCCAAAACAACACAAATTGATGATCTGAAAACGCAGATATGGGCATGCTGCAGTTGCGAAGCAAGGCCTTTGATATTGAAAATAAAACAGAAACGGCTGGATCCTGCCGTCGCCTGTGCGAAAAAGGCGGCACTCTGCGCAGGAATCCGATGTAACCTATATAAAAGCTGGCTATTTCATTGCGCGCCCATGGTTTCGGCGTTATTTGACAATAGAAGAAGGCATAATGGCGCGAATACTGCAGGGCTATCGAAGATGCTGACGAAAAAGGGAAAATACGGGCTGAAGGCGCTGGTCGATCTGGCCAGGCTGGCGCCCGGAGAGACGGCGTTCATCAACGACGTCGCGGCGCGCAACAACATCCCGAAGAAGTTCCTCGATACGATCCTGCTCGAGCTTCGCAATGTCGGCATCCTGCGCTCGAAGAAGGGACCGGGCGGCGGTTACTCGCTGTCGCGTCCGGCATCGGAAATTCGAATCGGCCACGTCATCCGCACGCTCGATGGTCCGCTGGCTCCGATCCGCTGCGCCAGCCGCACGGCTTATGAAGCCTGTGACGACTGTTCGGATCCCGAGACCTGTCATGTCCGCCGGTCGATGACCGAGGTTCGCGACGCAATTGCCGATATCCTCGACAACATGACGCTGGAACAGTTCGTCGCCAAGGATGGCAAGCTCGGCGATGCCGACGTCGCCGAGGTTGTGCCGGTTTCGGCGGCCGGCTGATCAGATTTCCCAGTTAGGGCCATAATAGGCGACTGCTTTCGCATGCAGGCCTGCGAGCTTGCCGCCGAGCGCCCGGATGCGGGCGTTGCGCCAGTGCCGGTCAAGGTTGCGGCCGATTCCGCCCACGTCACCTTTTGCGATCTCGAAAATGGCGGCGGCGGTGCGCAATGCCAGTTCGCTTGAATGCGCCTGTGCAGCGGTGGCGGAAAACTCCGCCTCGGTGATCGCCGTCCCTGAATTGATCTGGGCGATATCGAGCCGGTGTCCAGCCCGCTCCAGGAGGGCTGCCGCGGCTTCGATGCCGACAATCAGCCCGCCTGCGGCCGGCGGCATGACTTCGGCTTCCTGCAATTCCGACAGAACGGCGCGGGCAATGCCGAGATCAACGCCGGCATGCAGCAGCGAGGCGATCGCAACGGCCGGTGCCTCCTGGCTGACAGCGGCATCTGCATTGGTCTGAACATTCTCAGCGATCAAAGCCGCGGTCCCGTTGGTGCGCTGGCCAAAGCCGTCCCAGCTGTCGATTACCTGCAGGCCTTCGCTCCTGCGGGCAAGATAAAGCAGAAGGTTGTTGCCGGGGGTCGAGATCGCCAGCCAGTCGGCGAAGAGCACGGCTGTTGCCTGCCGGCTGCGGCCACTGATGCGGTGGCCGAGGGGAAGGGCGGTAACAGCATCGGTGTCGAAGCTTGCTTCGGCAAAGCGGTCTCCCGCCAAAGCGCGAGTGAACAGCGGGCGCTTGAGATCGTCGCCAGCGTGCTGCCGCAAGCCCTCCAAAGCCGAGAAATGGACTGCCAGGCATTCGCCGATCGAGGCATCGCCCTCGGCGATGATCGCGACGATTTCCGCCAGCAGCGCGTTGCTGACGTCGAGACCTTCGTATTCGGGGGGCACGGTGATCGCCGTCAGCCCCGAAAGCGACAGTGAATCGAGCTCGGAATAGGGAAGGATGCGATTGATGTCGCGTTCGCTCGACTGGCGCCTGAAATCGGCGGCAAGGCGGCGCGCTGCGGCGACCGCTTCTTCCTCGCTCTCGATCCGGTGTGCGGCCGGCCTCAACCGGTCGTGCAATTGCGATACTGTTCCCATCGGCCATTCTCTTCTTGATGTCCGTATGAGTGATCGATCCCATCCTTGTTGATAAGGCCGCATTTTCTACAAAATCGGTACGGTTTGAATTTTTCTACCAGCTTGTCAGCTGCAACCTTTTGCCTAACTATTTCGTAAAGCTCACAATTCGCACTTCACGGCTTCCAGCACAGCGCGGGATCAACTATGGCTCATTCATTCGCAGACGACGACCGTGAGGTTAGGACCATGTCATCGCCATCCCGGCAGCGCCTCCAGTTCGACCCCGGCGATATGCCGATCTATGCGATCGGGGATATCCACGGCCGCCACGACCTGCTGGAGATGGCAGAGCACACGATCGTCAGGGATGCGGCGCGTCTTCCGGGCCGCAAGATGCTCATCACGCTCGGGGATTATATCGACCGCGGCCCGTCCTCGGCCCAGGTAATCTCGCATCTGATGATGCCGCCGCCGGAGAATTTCGACCGGATCTGCCTGACCGGCAATCACGAGATCATGATGCTCGACTATATCGACGGCAAGATTTCCTATGCCGAGTGGATGCGGATGGGCGCCGATGCGCTGCTGCGGTCCTATGGTCTCGATCCCGAGCATCTGCCGCTGATCTTTCCGACGGCCTCGAAGCTCGACACCTTCATCCGCCAGTCGCTGCCGAAGCCGCATATCGATTTCCTGCGCGAGATGCCGATCTATGCCGATACGCCGGATATTCTCTTCGTCCACGCCGGCATCGATCCGACACTGCCGCTGGAGCGGCAAAGCGACGAAGATCTCGTCTTCATCCGCGAGCGCTTTTTCCAGGCCATGAAGCCGCTGCCGAAGCTTGTCGTCCACGGCCACACGCCGGTCGAGGAGCCGGAGATCGAGGCAATGCGCCTCAATCTCGATACGCGGGCTTTCAAGACAGGCAGACTGACCGTCGCCCGGTTCTGGCGCGGTCAGGTCCACCTTTTTTCCACCTGATCAGGCGGTCGTTTCGGCCGGTTCCTGCTTCTTCGGGATCTCGTCGGTGTAATAGCTCACATATTTCTGGCGGTAGCGTTCGGTGCCGCCGAAATTGCTGAATTTGCTGAGCTCCGACATATCCGTCTTGTTGAGGATGACGCCGAGGATCTTCTGCTTGATCTGTGGCTCGGCATTCAGGATGTCGCGCACCACCGTCGTCGGTGTCTGGCCCCATTCGGTGACGAAGAGGAAGCCATCCACCTGCGGCGCAAAGGCCTTGGCGTCGATGACAGGACCAAGCGGCGCCAGATCGACCACCACGTAGTCGAACATCTTGCGGGCATTTTCCATCAGGTTGAACATGCCCTGCGACGCGAGCAGCTCGCTCGTATGCATCAGGTTGTCGTTGGAAACGACCGGCAGGATCGCCAGCTTGGTGCGGTTATCGACCTTGACGGCACTGGCCCATGGGATTTCGCCGAGCACGGCTTCGACGAGGCCCTTTTGCGGCGGCTGCTTCAGCATCCGGGTCAGGCCGGGATTGCGAAGGTCGGCGTCGATCAGCAGTGTGCGCTTGCCGCTGGAGGCCAGCAGGGCCGCGAAGTTGGCCGCAGTCGTGGACTTGCCTTCGCCGGGGAGAGCGGAGACGACGCCGATGACACGGTCGGACTTGCCTTGGAACATGACGTCGCTGGCAAGCTTGGCATTGCGCAGTGTTTCGGCAAAGACCGAGCGCGGCGCTTCCAGAACGATGCGCATGATGCGCTCGAAGCTGGCGCCGTCATCGGCCGCTGTCTCGACCGGCTGCGGTAGCGGCTCCTTGCGCGGCTTGAAGACCTTGCGTTCCTTCGGCGGCTTGCCGACCAGCGGCAGGTAGCCAAGGAATTTCAGGCCGAGGATGGTGCGTACATCGCCTTCGACACGGAAGAAGCGTTCGCGGAATTCCTGGAAAGCGGTCAGTGCGCCGCCGGCCATCAAGCCGAGCACGATGGCGAGACCGAGCGTCATGGTCTTCTTCGGGCTGGAGGGCGAGGCGGGGACACCGGCCTCGGATATCACGCGGGCCTTGGCGATCGGGAAGGACTGCTGCTGCGAGGCCTGCTCGTAACGGGCGAGGTAGGATTCGTAGAGGGTCTTCAGCGCCGTTGCGCGCTGTTCCAGATCGTTGAGCTGAACGATCGACTTGTTGGACTCCGAATTCTTGCCGGTCAGGTGCTCGATATTCTGGCGCAGCGACGCTTCGCGCGAGCGGGCGACTTCGAATTCGTTGCGGTAGCTGGAGGTCAGCTGCTGCAGTTCCTGGAAGATCTGGCGCGTGAGATCGGCCTTTTCCGTACGAAGCTGGACAGCCTGCGGATGGTCGGCGCCGAAATTGGTGGTGATCTCGGCTTCGCGGCGGCTAACCGAGATGTAGCGCGTGCGCAGATCCTGGATGACCGAATTGTCGGTCTGGCCGGAGGAAATGGCGGCATTGTTGACGGCGCCGTCCGGGCCTTGATCGACGATCGACTTGAACTGGTTGTAGCGTGCCGAAGCGCTGGCGGTATCGGCCTGCGAGACGATGAGCTGCTTGTTGAGATCGGCAAGCTGCTGTTCGGACATCAGTTCGCCGTTGGCGGAGGTGAGCCCGTTCTCGGTCTTGAACTTGGCGACTTCGAGGGCGGCCACCTGCGAGCGGTTGCGCAGGTCGGCAAGGCGTTCCTGCAGCCAGACAGAGGCGCGCTCGGTGGCGTCGAAATTGGCGTTCAGCGTATCGTTGAGATAGGCGTCGGCATAGGCCTTGGTAATCCGGGCGGCGAGCATCCTGTCCGTCGAGCGGAAGGAGACGGCGATCACCGAGCTGCGGGTGACGCGCGAGACATTGAGCGCCTGCTGCAGCATGGCGGCGGCCTTCTGACGGCGGCCTTCCTTGGCATCATCGTCCGAAACCGGCGGGCCACCGGGCGTCAATGCGCTGACGACGACCTTGAGGCCGGATTTCACGAGATCGACGGGGCCCTGGCCGGTGTCGAGAATCGTCTGATTCTCCGACAGGTTCTGCGCATCGACGACGCGCAGCGCCAGCTCGGTCGATTTCAGGATTTCGACGGCGCTGGCGATCTGCATGTCCACCTGCTGGGAGCTGGCCGCCGGCGCCTGATCCTCGGCATATTTGGTCATGCTGTCATCCAGCAGGATCTGCGTCATCGAGGTATATTGCGGCGTGGCGAACAGCAGATAGACGCTGGCGAGTGCCACCAGCGCCGCAACGCAGAGCGCAATCGAACCAGCCCGGCGGATCACAATGGCGATCAGGCGATCGATGTCGATAAAGCTGTCGCTATCGTCAGGGGCCTTCGGGACTGTGCTGTGCAGGGTCAGGTTTCGTTGGTTCATGGGCTCTTATCCTTTGCGCGAGCGCGAAGCGCCGCCTGTGACTGTGACTTCCGAATTCCGGACAGCAGCGCCGCGAAGGGCTGCCGTCATGCGGTTCAAACGGATTGCGATTGGCATTCTGAGATGGGCGATGGCCAGCGGATCGCGCCAGGCGGCACGGAGCGCCCGGGAGAGGGAGCGCTGCTTGATGCCATCGACGAGTTCAAGAAAGGCATGCGCCTGCCGGAGACTGCGGGCGCGAAATGTCTGGGCGGCCGTCGCTGCCGCATCGAGGCTGTGGCGCGATAGAAACCGGCGGTCGCCTTCCATCATCGCCTCAATGTGCCTGATGTCGAGCACCCGCGAAATCGATCCTTCGCGGATGTGGTAGTTGTAGCCCGGCTCGGGCTCGATGACGCAGGTGGCGCCGAGCGCCATGGCGGACGCGAGGAAGAGATAGTCTTCGCCGATCCGGAGATTTTCGTCGAAACGCAGATGATGGCGCTCGATGAAGGCGCGCTCGAAAACGGGCTTCAGGTAGCCGAAATTGTGCTCGCTGCGAAACAGCGCGTTGGAGCGGATGAATGCCGGCAGCGTCAGCATCGGCGTCGCCGCCAGAGCGGCTGGCGCAAACATGGTTTCGGGCAGCGTTCCGTCGGCGCGGATCACCCGCATGTTGTCGACGGCGATCTGAGCACCGGCAGCTTCGGCACGGCTGATCATGCGCAGCAGGCGGTCCGGTTCGATCGTGTCGTCGGCATCGAGTGTCGCAAGCCAGCGCCCGCGGGCTGCGTCGATCGCCGCGTTGCGGGCGGCCGAGGGGCCACCGTTCTTTTCGAGCGCGATCAGGCGGACGTTGCCGCCATAAGCAGCGGCGACGGCGCGGGTCGCATCCGTCGAGCAATCGTCGGCGACGATGACTTCGACGCTGACGCCCACCTGCGCCAATGCGCTGCCGATCGCCTTGTCCAGCGTTTCGGCAGCATTATAGGCTGCAATGATAAAGCTGATATCGGGCAGCTTTTCGCTCATGCAGCCCCCTCGACAGCGCCATATTGGCGGATTTCGCGCACGCCGAGCAGGCCGCTGACCACGCCGATATGCATCGTGCCGCGCAGCGCATAGCGGTAGCGCGGGACCGGCACGAGGATGCAGAGGGCGGCGACGCCCAGGCAGTAGCTGGCCTTGGCCGCGGCAATGCCGATGGCCTTCACGCGGCTCAGACCCTTGCTGTTTTCCTGCAGCAGGCGCCCATGCGTCTGGCCGAAGCGGAAGCGGCGCTTTGCCAGCCAGGAGAGGTCGGCGCGGTTTTCCGGCACCGGCTCGTAGACATGCGCTTCAGGGGCAAAGGCGATCTTGCCGCCTTCCCGGTGCAGGTAGCTGAAGAATTCGGTGTCCTCGCCGCCGGTCTTGCCGAGCGCGAGATTGAAGCGGCGCCCCTCGACATGGCGGGAGGCGAGGCGCAGCAGCACGTTGCAGGTATAACCGGTGCGGATCTCGCCATCGACCCAGACGGGCAGGGTGGAATGGAAATCACCCTCGCGCATCCAGGCGGGTGCGGTCTGCGCATAGACGCTGCGGACCGGGCCGAGCACGGCGTCGGCCCTGGTCTTTTCAGCGGTATGCAGCAGCTCGACCAGCCAGTTTTCCGAGGCGTCCTCGTCGTCATCGATGAAGGCGAGGTAATCGCCGGTGGCGTTTTCCAGGCAGGCGTTGCGGGCGATCGAGATGTTCGAAGCCGGGCAATGCACATAGGCGATCGGGTGCGGAATGGTCGAGCGCAGGGCTTCGACCCGGCCTTCAGCGCTGCGGGTCTGGTCGTTATCGGCAACGATGATGCGCAGTTTCACATTCTCGGGCACGGCGAGCATGGCCAGCGAAAGCAGGGCCTCGTCCAGCGACGCGCGCCGGTATGTGCAAACACCAATGTCGATCTGCATGGTCTGATCCCTCATCAGGAGACCTTCCGGTTGCGGAAGCTCAGGAGCTCCATCCAGAAACCGGCCGACCAGGCGAAATGCATCACCATGGCCGAGAGGGCCGCGAGCGGCCCATAAGGATTGCGCTGGCCGACGGCCATCCAGAAGCCGTAGCCGACGCAGGCGATTGCCCAGAGGCTGAAGGGGATCACGGCGATCCAATTCAGCACGGCAAGAAATGCACCGATGAAGACCGGCACGACTGCAAGCGGCAGCATCTGGCGAAGCTTCGGCATATTGCCATGCTTCAGGATGTTCTTGGCGCGTCCCCGGCCGTAGCCGAGATATTGCCGGAAGAGCGTTTTCACGCTCGAACGCGGATAATAGATCATCCGCGTCTTGTCGGTCATCCAGATGCCGAACCCCGCCTTTTTCAGACGGTAGTCCAATTCCGCGTCCTCATTATGGCTGAAGCTCTCATCGTAGCCGCCGACGGTCTCGAAGGCGTTGACGCGCATCAGCGCGTGATGGCCGTGATCGGTCCAATGGCCCTCGGCACCCTCGCGATGCTTGGAGCCGCCATTGCCGAGCTTGGAGTTCTGGGCAAAGGCAGTCGCCTTCTGGAACATGCCGAAACCGACCGTTTCCATGGCGACGACGACCGAATCGGCTTCCGTCTCCTGCGCTTCCTCGACGAGGCGCTGGCAGTAATCGTCCGGATAATCGCCATGGGCGTCGATGCGGATGAAATATTCGTAGTCGCGGCCGAAGGTGCTGACGGCGAGGTTGATCGCTGCGCTTTGCAGCCGGCGAGGATTGTCGAGCAGGATGACGCGGTGATCCGTTTCGCTAATGCGAGCGACGATCTCGCGCGTGCCGTCTGTGCTGCCGCCATCGGCAACGACGATCCGGGCATTGAGGTCGTCGAGCGCCGGATCGAGTTTTTCGATCAGCGGCTCGATATGCTTGGCTTCATTCAGGCAGGGAATGATGATGAGGCTGGAGACGCTGCTACGGACATCAGTCTTCATGGCAGTCAACCCTTCTTGAGCTGCGGGAGCTTTGGGAACGGAACCGGCGCGCCCCTCAGCGGCAGCCGGAACGAGATTGGCAAGTGTTTCGATAAGCGCGCGGCAATCGCCGCGATCGGCCATCCATGTGTGTCTGCCGGTATCGGCGACTGCCGATGACAGCGCGCCGTAGCGCTCAGCCGTCAGGCCTTCGAACATCGCCTGCAGCGCATTGGCTGTTGGTTCGTTCAGCGACAGGCCGAGCTGCTTGTCGGCGAGAAAGCGGTTCGTTTCTGTGCCGGCGATGCTGAGCGGCACGCTGCCATAAAGGCAGCCTTCATAGAGCCGGTTCGGCAGCAGCCAGCTGGAATTCAGGCCTTCCTCGAAGAAGTCGATCGCCCAGGAGAAATGCACCTCGCCATAGATGCTGGCGAGATCCTCCGGGTTCTTGTAGGGGCCGCGGAAGCTCAGGTAGGGCTCGTTGGCAATGAAGCCATCGAAATCCTCGAATTCGGAATAGGCGGGGCGGCCGCGCAGGATGACCTCGATCCGGCCTTCCATGCGGCGGGTGAAATCGGCAAGCAGTTCCAGAGACTTGCGGCAGCGGAGCGCACCGAACCAGCCGATCTTCCAGGGCTCGCCATCGGCGGGCGGCAGGCGCAGCGAGGCTGCCTGCGGCATGCCGTCCAGCGCCAGAACCTTGTTTTCCAGCAGCATGACCGGCGCCTTGATGGCCGATTTGGTGGCGAAGTAATTGGCGATGAAGGCCGGCGAGCTGGTGATCAGCAGCTTGGCCTCGCGGCCGAAATGCGCCTCGGCCCGGCGCAGCATCTTGCCCGGCGTACCCTCGTTCGACAGAAGCCGGTGGATATCAAGGCATTCATAGACAACCGGGACACCACCGAAGAGCGCGCTGGCGCGATCGGCAACGGCCAATGCTTCCAGATTGCGGCCGATGATGACATCTGGACGCTCGACGCCCTTCAACAGTCCGCGCAGACGGATTGATGCATTGAAGACCGCGCCGATGCGCTGACCGAACCTGCCGTCGGCTGTTTTGCCCAGTTCGATCGGTGTCACGCCGCTGACCTCGGCCAGTGCATTGTCGCCGCGGCGAAAGCCGGCGAGGGTCACGGCAGCGCCGCCCTCGGTCAGCATCAGCACGCGGCGGCGCACGGCCGGATCGGCCAGATCATGCACCAGGTAAAGGACTTTCAGCATCAAGGCTCCTGTGCGTGGACCGGCATCGGCCGGAGTCCGTTTCGGGGGTGAGGCAGGCAAGTCTCAGGCCGTCAGCCTGCCTGCTCAGTTGAGCGTGCAGGCGATCGATTCCGGGAACTGGCATTTGTCGCCGGGCGCCGTGTAGGCGATCCGGTCGATCTGCATCGTGGTCGGCTGGGTGTAGGCGAACCTGCCCATCCAGCCGGCAAGCGTGTCTGTGCCCCAGAGGCTGAAGAAGATCTTCTGCGGGCTTTGCGGGATCTTGCTGGGGTCGGTGACGTCCTGCACCAGCTTGCCGTTCAGGTAATAGCGCAGCCGGTTCGGCTCCCAGATGAAGGCGTAATCGTTGAAGTCCTGATCGGCGGACTTGCCGACCGGCACCAGCTTCTCGTTGCCGCCCTTGGCCTTGATGTACTGGTTCACCTGAACGGTCGAGCTGTCCTTGCCGAGCACTTCGAAATCGATCTCGTCGTGCTGCTGCTTGTCGGCCGGGCCGATATAGGTGAAGAAGGCCGAGTTCAGGCCGGAGCCGGTCGCGGTCTTGATGCGGGCCTCGTATGTGCCGTAGCTGAAGCGCTTCTTGGTCTGGATCTCGCCGCACTGGTAGTTGCGGTCCTTCGACTTGCCCTGGGCAAAGCCGAGTTCGAGCTTGCCGTCATCGATCTTCACCTGATCCTTCGACCAGGTGCAGTTCTGATGCGGGCCGTTGTTCCAGCCGTCGGAAATGTACCAGACGCTGCGGTCGATCTTGTCGAACTCATCGACGAAGGATGTGCCTGCAGCCTGCTGGGCAGACGCGGGAAGGGCGCCGGCGAGGCCGGCACCGATGATCGTAAAACTCAGGCAAAGCCGTCGAGCATGGGCGATTTTCGTCGTCATGTGTCACCTTCGCTGTGGAACGAAATCAGCCGGGATATCCCGGCGGGATGGGGTTTGCGGACCCTTTTTGGTCCGGCCGCCGGTCAGGACGGCGTAGGATTTCGGGGCGTTGCTGCGGACGAACCCGTTCGTGAGAACCAGCAGCGGGAAAAGCACCAGCAGGCAGCCGCCGAAGAACAATGGGTAGAAATCGACGCCGGTCTTGCCCCAGACCATGAAGAGGAAGACCAGCAGCGGATAATGGGCGCAGAAGATCCAGAAGCTGAGGCTTCCGGTCTTCGACAACCGCTGGCCGAGCGGGGTCTTGATGAGCAGGGCCGAGAGCATCCAGAAGCCGGCAGCGCCGCCGATCGCCAGCGCATTGCGCGACAGTTCCACCCAGTCGGGCATCGAGGGGCCGGTTGCGTAGATCGCGGTTGCCAGCAGCGCCGAGGCGCCGAGCAGCAGCGCCACGCCCAGCGGTGCGAAACGGTCGAGCGCCTTGATGTCGAGCTTGTAGAGGCTGGCATAGATGCCGAAGGTGAAGCTGAACAGGATCGAGCGCTTGATGACAATGTAGAGCGGCAGTTCCGGAATCAGCGCCAGCAGCAGCAGCGACGACAGCGTTAACACCGGGGCGCGGCGCACCAGCCAGGCAAGGATCGGCGAGATCAGGATGCAGACGAAGAGATCGCGCAGGAAGTAGAGCGGGATATTCGCCGGAAAGGTTTCGGCGGCAAACAGCTGGCTCAGCAGTTCGCGGAAGGTCGATTCATAGGGGCTGATGACATAGCCGTCGCCGATGCCGATCGCCAGGATCGCCAGGACGGCCACGAAAAACAGCGTGTTCCAGATCAGGAACGGCAGGAACACGGTCTGCGCCTTGGTGCGCACCGTCTTGGTGTAGTTGAAGCCTTCCATGCCGCCGCGAAACAGCAGGTAGCCGGAAATGGCGCTGAGGCACGGAACCCCGACACGGAAGAGCGCTTCGCTCAGGAACACCCGCAGCCAGTCGAAGAAACCGTAGTTTCCGTTGAACGGCGTATTCGCAGGGTCGAATGGTATGTGGACGAACACAATGCCCGAAATGAGCACGATGCGCATCAGATTGATCCGCGAGGATACGTTGGCGTCTACGTTCACTTTATCTGTCACCCCTGTTGGAGCTGCACCTCCCCTTGCAGCCGTTTCAAAGAGCAGACTCTGGCCCGCAGACGAAAAGCTAGAGCGTTTTGGCGGAAGAAAATATGGCACTGCAGCAAAAGTGATCGCCGGTCCCGTTTTGTAACGGTGCGAAATTGCGGCTACCATGGCGTGTCGCGGGCCGGGAAATCAGTTGCAGAAACGCTTGAGCGCCCTTTGCGCCAATGTATTTCCGAAAATGATCATAAAACGTTTGCGGCTGTTGCGAAGCGTGATCCGCATGGAAAAGTTTTTCTCATTTGGTGAAGGACATTCTGTGGTTTGTTACAGAACGCGGCCTCTGATTGCGGCCGAAATGTGTCTTCGTCACCCCCAAATGGGTCTATTCGGCACAGCCAGCGCTGGTGGTCCGATATTCCGTCTTTGACAAATTTCGGCCGGAATGCGCTTCATCATGCTGCGGCGCAACAACTTGCCGTGCGGGTGACGGGCGCTAGATTCGCACTCACCGCTTCGGCCTGTCAGGAGAAAGAATGGCGACCTTCACAATCATCATCCCGTTTTACCAGCGCGAGGACGGCATCCTGCGCCGGGCGCTGGCCTCTGTCTTCGCGCAGAGCTACCGGGATTTCGATGTCCTTGTCGTCGACGACCACTCGCCCTATCCGGCCGAGGATGAGCTAAAGCCGCTGGGCGCCGATGAGCGGGCAAAAATCACCGTGATCCGCCAGGAAAATGCCGGGCCGGGCGGCGCGCGCAACACCGGGCTCGACAACGTGCCTTCGGCCAGCCGCTATGCCGCCTTTCTCGATTCGGATGATATCTGGACGCCAGATCATCTGCAGAACGCCTATGCGGCGATGCAGCGTTTCGACGGCGACTGCTATTGGGCCTCGATCCATGGCGGCGAGGAATTCGATTATCACTTCGGCATTGCCGATCTGGAGGTCAGGGAGGGCGCGCACCGGCTTTCTGACGCCCCGCTGATTATCGAACTGCCCGATATTGCCGGCGTGATGCTGAAGAACTGGGCCTTCCTGCACATGTCCTGCATGGTGATCGGCCGGCCGCTGATCGAGACCGTGCGCTTCGATGCAGCACTCAGGCTCGCCGCCGAGGACGTGCTGTTCTTCTGCGACTGCATGCTGGCTGCCCGCCAAGTGCTGCTCTGCGGCGAAGCCGGTGCGCTGCGCGGCGAGGGGATCAATATCTTCCATGGCGTCGACAACGACTCGCCGCAGTTTCTGAAGCAGCAATTCATTACCTGGATGGCGCTCGACCGGTTGGAAGCGCGCTTTGCGGCGCGGCCGAAGGAAATCCAGACGATCAAGGATTACAAGACGCGGGCGCGCAAGCAGGCGCTGTGGAGCCAGGCGAAGCGGGTGCGCAAGGCGCGCATGCCGGACTTTCGCCTGTTGCTGCACTGGGCGCGCCGCGACCCGGCGCTGCTTGCCAGCGCCTTCCAGCTCGCGGGCGGAAAATTCTCGAAATAGCCGTCAGTCGGCGGGCGAGGGGAGCAGGTAGCGCAGGCCGCCGGCACCCTTCGTGGCGATCTCGGCGCCACCGGGGCTGCGGAAGCGCTCGGTCTTGTCCATGAAGATGCCGCAAGCGATCGCCGGCACGGCTGCAGGGTTCGCCAGCGCATAACCGAGTGCGGCGCCGGGCCCCGACTGCTTCTTGACGTCGAGGAAGTGGCGCAGTTCGTATTTGCCACGCACATGGCTTTCGTGGCGGCGCACCGCTGCTTCGCCCTCTGAAGTCAGCTTGCAACTCGCCAGGATCGCGCGATCGGCTTCGTAGAGCTTGCGGATGTCGTCGGTGCGGTGGCTGCCGCTCAGCGAATTGCCGCGCACGACCGCACCGTAACCACACGAATGGATCACCTTGTAGCGGGCGCCATTGGCGAGTGCGCGGACATAGAGTTCGTAATCCTCGCCGAGCCGCATCTCCTCGCGGTAGCGCAGCTTGTGCGCATCGAGGAAGGACCGGCGCATCACCGGCTTCAGGAAGCCGATCTCGCCGCGGCGGACGCCGCGCTTGGAGATGTTGCCGTCGATGAAGGCGACGAGATCGAGGAAGAGCGGGCGATCAGGGAAGCTGTCCAGCCGCTCCGGCGCTAGCATCACCGTCTCCGAATCGACGAAGGCGATGTTGTCGGCCACGAAGTCCCAGTCGTCTTCCGCCAGCATGCGGCTGAAGCGGCCCTCGAAGAAGAAGTCGTCGGCATCGAGGATGGCGATCAGCGGTGCCGTGGAGATTTCGATCGCATGATTGCGGGCGGCAGAGGGCCCGCGATTCTTTTCGAAGGAGACGACATTCAGCCGTCCGCTTGCATCACCGGCGGCGCGCGCCGCATCGGCCGTACCGTCGCTGGAGCCGTCGTCGATGACGACCACTTCGGCCACTTCCTTTTCGCGCAAGGCCGAGCTGACGGCCATTCCGATCGTATCGGCCGCGTTCTTCGCGGCGATGATCACGCATACGCTTGCACCCACGTCGTGCCCTCCGTTGTTGGCGCAACAGTTAGGGCGCCGCGGCGGCGGGGGCAATGCGGGAGGTCTTCAAAAGATGTTACGCGCGGTCCGGCAGCACTGGCCGGCCTGTCCGTTCAGCGGTTGAACGGCTCGGAATTGTTGAACGGGCTGACGGGCAGCTTGTCCTTGTCGTCGCGCGCCGGCGCCATCGACGGTGCAATGCCTGCGGAAGAGGCGTTGCGCGCCTTGGCTTCCTTCCAGACCATGAAGATCACGCCACCGAAGTAGCCGAGCTGCAGGAGAACCGCACAGATCGCCGTTTGTATGAGCGTCGTCGTCAGAGAACCGTTCAACACATAGGTTGCCACGGCAAAGACGGCGAGCGCGCCGATCATGCTAACGAAAACGCGAGGTGCATACATGACGTTTGCCTCCCTTTAGGAGGGTTGGTCCAATGAACAGTCATTGAACTCGGGCGCCTCCTAAGGTCCCTTTACTCGATATATTTTAGCAGGCTCTGAGTTTCAACAGAACGAAAGCATTAGTACCGCTAATCTTTTGTCCGGCGTTGCAGGTTTTCTACAGTATGCGGCTTAAGGTTTCCTCCTCGCTTTGCCTAAAAACGCCGATTGGGCGGTAACCATGTGATTTGCAGTCCGGGCGGCACGGGTGGGGTGAAATTTACTCAAGGTTGCCTTGAATGAGACATTGCACGCCCCAACTCGCGCCACATTTGCATCTCCGGGACAACGCCTGAGGCGCTTATGCGTTCAACTTTTATTACAAAGATTTCATCTAAAACGATTTGAGTGTGCGGTGCGAAACTAATGGTGCGCTGCAATAAATTGGGCTGCGCGCAAATAACAATACGGTACTCGCGATAGTGGCCGCACCCTTTTCGCTAATGCTGCCTGCATTCCCGAAAAGGACTTGTTCTTCAATCTTGTTGCAATGCAAAGCAAACTCTTCCCTCTTTAGTGCAGTGCATCCGAGTTAGTCGGAAACATTGCATGCTCTGCATATCCATTTGAGCTAATCCTAACGGAAGGAAAAAGTGAACACGGTTTCCAAAAGGGCCCTGTTACAGACCCGTCTTCAAATTGTGGCTTAAAAAAACAAAATCCACCCATACACTCCGAACCTGTCAGCGCTACCTCAGCGGCTGAGACTACCGACCAAACGGCAAACATAAGTGGAGTTAACTCTATGAAGTCTGCGACGAGATCGGACAGTACGCCATTCTTTGGCGTGGTTCATGCAAACGTGTTTCCGCCGACCGGCGGGATCATGAAGCGCGCATTCGATGTCACCGCTGCATCACTGGGGCTCGTGTTTCTGAGCCCGATCTTTTTGATGGTGATGCTGCTCGTCAAACTAACCGACAAGGGCCCAGCCTTCTATGGCCATCGCCGCATCGGTCATAATGGACAGGAATTCCGTTGCCTGAAGTTCCGCACCATGGCGGTCGATGGCGACCGGTTGCTGCAGGAACACCTGCGTAACAATCCGAAGGCAATGGAAGAGTGGCGTGCGACCCGCAAGCTGCAGGACGATCCGCGTGTTACCGCGGTCGGCAGCGTGCTTCGCAAGCTCAGCCTCGATGAGCTGCCGCAGCTCATCAATATCATTCGCGGCGAAATGAGCGTCGTCGGGCCGCGTCCCGTCGTGCGTGACGAACTGGAGCTCTATGAGTCTTCGGCCGTCTTCTATCTTCAGGCACGTCCCGGCCTCACCGGCCTGTGGCAGATCAGCGGACGCAACGACGTCTCCTATGCCACGCGTGTCGCCTTCGACACCCACTATGTCGAAAACTGGTCTCTGACGCGTGACGTCATGATCATCGCCCGGACGATTCCTGCCGTCTGCATGCAGCGCGGCAGCTACTAACGCCGCTCCCACAACTCGACACGTTCGCACGGTGCTGCCCCTATGGCTTGCCGTGCAAATTCACGAGGAAGACTGAATGAAAGAATTCCTTTTTCACCGCCTCACGGCGCGCCGGTCCATTGCTTCAGGTCTCGCAATCGTTGCGGGCCTTGGTGTTTTGATCGGCTCATCGGGGCTTGCCAGCGCCGCCGATTATCAACTCGGCACGATGGACAAGCTGCGCATCCGCGTTGCCGAATGGCAGACGGCGGAAGGCGCGATCCGCGATTGGTCCGTGGTCAGCGGTGATTACTCGATCGGTCCATCGGGCAGCCTGTCGCTGCCGTTCATTGGCGACCTCCCAGCCTCTGGAAAGACGACGGACGCGATCGCGCAGGAAATCGGGCTGGCGCTGCAGAAGCAGTTCGGCCTCAAGGACCGGCCCTCGGCATCCGTCGAGCTCGCCGAGTTCCGCCCTGTCTTTCTCACCGGCGATGTCGAAAAGCCCGGCGAATATCCGTTCGCGCCCAATCTCACGGTGGTCAAAGCCGTGAGCCTTGCGGGCGGACTTCGCCGTGCCGACGCCGGCCAGCGCTTTGCGCGTGATTTCATCAATGCCAAGGGCGATGCCGTCGTCTACACTTCGGAAAAGAACCGCCTCATCGCGCGGCGCGCCCGGCTGCAGGCCGAGACGCAGAACAGCGATGCCATCGACATGCCGCCGGAACTCAAGGATCTGCCTGACGGCAAGGCATTGATGGCCAGCGAAGTGGCCTTGAAGGACACGCGCAAGAAGCGGCTGACGCTGCAGCTCCAGGCGCTCGACGACCTGAAGGCGCTGCTGCAGGCCGAAATCGAATCCCTGGCCAAGAAGACCGAGACACAGACGCGCCAGCTGGAACTTGCCAAGGAAGATCGCGACAAGATCGAAAACCTGGCCGAGAAGGGGCTGGCTCTCAGCGCCCGCAAGCTGACCGCCGAACAGCGCGCCGCCGATATCGAGGCGACGCTTCTCGACATCGACACCAACTCGCTGAAGGCCAAACAGGATATCAGCAAGGCCAATCAGGACGAGATCACGCTGCGCAACGACTGGGACGCCAAGCTGGCCCAGGAGCTGCAGGATACCGAATCCGAGCTGGATACGCTGAACCTCAAGCTTTCCACCAGCGATGCGCTGATGTCGGAGGCGCTGTCGCAGTCGAGCGACGCCGCGCGCTTCGACCCTGAAAACGCCGCGAACATCAACTATTCGATCGTCCGCGATGTCGGCGGGCAGTCGAAGGAAATTCCGGTGCAGGAGAACATGGCCCTCGAGCCGGGCGACCTGATCAAGGTCACGGCCGGGGTTGCGATGCGATAGAAGCGGAGACCGCATGCGGATCGCCAAATCGGCACTGATCATTCCAGGCGTGAACGCGGCCTATGCCATCCCGGCGGTCGCGCTCTCGATGTTCTGCTTTGCCTATTCGATCCGTTTCGGGCAGGCGGCGATCCTGCTTTACTATGCGCTCTGGCTGCCGCTTATCGCCGTCGACTACAAGAAGGTGCTCGGCAGTCACAGCAAGTTCGTCTGGCTCTATGCCTTCGCCGTCTTTGCCTTTCTCTCGGTGTTCTGGTCGCAGGTGCCGAGCGTCTCGATGCGCGCCAGCATCCAGTATCTGACGCAGGTGCTCTGCGCGCTGATTGCGGTGCGCACCATCGATGTCAGGACGCTGACGCTCGGCGGCGTTGCCGGGGCGGCGGTCGTGCTGCTCTATTCGATCCTGTTCGGCTATTACGAATATGATCCGCTCGACGGCACCTACAGCTTCGTCGGCGCCTTCGCCTCCAAGAACCAGCTCGGCTTCTATGCTTCGCTCGGCATCATCTTCGCCTTTGCCGCCGTCTTTATCTATGGCGAGCGGCGGATATGGGCGATGGTCTCTGCCGCTGCCGGTCTGATGGCCGCTTACTGCCTGCTTGCCTCGCAATCCGCGACTTCGGTGCTGACAACGGCCGTCATCGTCGCGTTGCTCGTCGGCATCCGCATCGTGCTGATGCTGTCGCCGCAGCAGCGAAAGCTACTGGTGATCGGCGGTGGCGTGGCGGCGATCATCCTCGCCGTTGCCAGCGTTTATCTCGGCGTCGTCGACCTTGTCCTCGGCCTGTTCGGCAAGGATTCGACGCTGACGGGGCGCACCTATCTCTGGCAGCAGGGAATCGAAGCCTGGACGCAGCACCCGGCCTTCGGCATCGGCTATCAGGCCTATTGGGTGCAGGGCTTCTCGGAACCGGAGCGTCTCTGGGAAGAGTTCTTCATCGGTTCGCGCAGCGGCTTCCATTTTCACAACACCTATATCGAGACGGCCGTCGAACTCGGGCTGACCGGGGTGCTCATCCTGGCGGCGACGATGCTCGCGATGCTCTGGGGGCACCTGCGGCGGCTGATCGAGGACGTGCGCAACGACGAGTCCTATCTGCTGCTCGGGCTTGCGGTGCTGCTGACGGTGCGCTCCTTCGTCGAGATCGACGTGCTCACACCTTATAATGTCGGCACCTTCCTTCTTTATTTCTGTGCCGGAAAACTGGTCGGCGCGCGGCAGCGCTCGGCGATGGCCGAACTGCGGCGCTACGAAACGATGCCTGCCGCCCATTCCTGATCCATTTCATTGCCCGCCGCTTCTCGCGGCATCTTGAGGAAAC
Source organism: Hyphomicrobiales bacterium (assembly GCA_900465675.1). Taxonomy (GTDB): domain Bacteria; phylum Pseudomonadota; class Alphaproteobacteria; order Rhizobiales; family Rhizobiaceae; genus Rhizobium. The sequence continues at coordinate 63,152 of UBJR01000010.1, forward strand.
TGCATGAAGACCCTCTACGGGATCCAGTATTTGCGTGCCTTTGCAGCGCTTGCCGTCGTGGTGTTCCACGCGGCCGAACGGACCGGCGGCCATTTCGCCATCGGTGCGGCTGGGGTCGATGTGTTCTTCGTCATCTCAGGCTTCATCATGTGGGTGATCAGCGACCGGCGGCCGGTGACGCCGCAGCGCTTCCTGCTCGATCGTATCAAGCGCATCGCGCCCTCCTATTGGCTGGTGACCGGGATCATGGTGGCGGGCGCTCTTGCCGGGCTGTTCCCGAACCTGCAGCTCAGCGCTGGACATCTCATCGGCTCCTTGTTCTTCATTCCGGTGCGTTCGCCGAGCAGTGGTGAAATCTGGCCGGTGCTGGTGCAGGGCTGGACGCTGAATTTCGAGATGTTCTTCTATGTGCTGTTTGCCGGCGCGCTGTTCCTGCCGCGTCAGTGGCGGCTGGTCTTCCTCACCGCCGTCTTCGGTCTGTTTTTCGTTGCCGGGCTGCTGACCCATCCGTCCTCGGCAGCGCTTGAGACCTATACACGGCCGATCATCCTCGAATTCCTCGGCGGCGTGTTCATCGCCGAATTGTGGATCCGTCGGAAGGTGGCGGGAACGAGCCTCGGGCTTGCCTGTATCGGCGCAGCACTCTGCGGCTTTGCAGCGATCTATCTGATGGGTGCGGAGTTCGATGAGTCCATCTGCGGGCCGCTGGCGATGGCGCTGGTCTTCGGCATGGTGTCGCTGGAAACCGGCGGCAGCATCGGCCGCGTGCCGGTGCTGACCTATCTCGGCGATGCCTCCTATTCGATCTATCTCTGGCACACGCTGGCGATTTCGGTTGCCGTCAAGGCCGCCGAGATTCTCGGCATCGGCGGCGAGCTGACGCTGCTCGGCGCCATCGCCGGCGGTACGATCGTCGGTGTCGGAGCTTACGAACTGGTCGAGAAGCCGCTTCGCAGGATCTTTTCCGGCGAGGGGCTGAAGCGCCGCCGATTGCAGCGGCGCCCCTCCTGATCCCTTACTGCGCGGCTTCTTCGGCCTGCGCCGGTGGCGGCGCGGTGACTGCCGGCTTGCGCCGGTAGCGGGCGCGCAGCACCACATAGAAGACCGGCGTCAGGAACAGGCCGAAGATCGTCACGCCCAGCATGCCGGAGAACACGGCGGTGCCGAGCGACTGGCGCATTTCTGCGCCGGGGCCGGTCGCGATCATCAGCGGCACGACGCCGAAGATGAAGGCGAAGGCGGTCATCAGGATCGGGCGCAGGCGCAGGTGGCTGGCCTCGATGGCAGCCTCGATCGCCGTCTTTCCTTCTTCTTCCGCCTGTCTCGCGAACTCGACGATCAGGATCGCGTTCTTGGCCGCAAGGCCTATCAGCACAATCAGGCCGATCTGCGTCAGGATATTGTTGTCCATCCCGCGCAGATGCACGCCGATCAGGGCGGCAAGGATCGCCAAGGGCACGATCAGGATGATCGCCAGCGGCAGGACCCAGCTTTCATACTGGGCCGACAGCGCCAGGAAGACGAAGATGACCGAGAGCGCGAAGATATAGATCGCCGTGTTGCCAGTGTTCTTTTCCTGATAGGCGATTTCCGTCCATTCGAAGGTCGTGCCGGCCGGCAGGATGCTTGCGGCAACGCCCTCCATCGTGTTGAGCGCGCTGCCGGTCGAGACGCCGGGTGCGGCGTTGCCCTGCAGGGGAACGGAGACATACATATTATAATGCTGGACGAGCGAGGGACCCGCCGTGTCCTTGATCTCGACCAGCGTGCCCAATGGTACCAGCGCGCCGGTTGCCGAGCGGACCTTGAGCGCCAGGATATCGTCGCGCTCGACGCGGTACTGCTGGTCGGCCTGCGCGCGCACCTGGTAGACGCGGCCGAAGGCGTTGAAGTCGTTGACGTAGGACGTGCCAAGGTTGATCGACAGCGTATCGAAGATATTGGGGATCGGCACGTTCAGCGCACGCGCCTTGTCGCGGTCGATCTCCAGGAAAAACTGCGGGCTGGAAGCCGAGAAGGTTGTGAAGACGCCGGTGAGGCCGGGTGTCTGGTTGGCCTTGCCCATGATCTGATAGGCGGCCCCCAGCACGCGGCGCATGTCAGAGCTCTCGCGGTCCATGACCTGCATCTTGAAGCCGCCGGCATTGCCGATGCCGGAGATCGGCGGCGGCGGGATGGCGATGATGAAGGCTTCCTGGATACTCTGCAGGCTGCCGTAGAGCTGGCCGATGATCTGCCCGGCATTCTGGTGGTGCTCCAGCCGGTTTTCGAACGTATCGAAGGCGGCGAAGACGACGCCGGCATTCGAGGCATTGGTGAAGGTCGCGCCGCTGAAGCCGGAGAAGGCGACGGCATTCTTGACGCCCGGCGTGTTGCGGATGATCTCCGAGGCGCGCTGGACGACGGCATCGGTTCTCGCCAGCGACGCGCCATCCGGCAACTGCACGACGACGATCGCGTAGCCCTGGTCCATCACGGGCACGAAGCCGCGCGGCACGATGCTGGTCATATAATAGGTGAGGCCGAGCAGGCCCACGAAGACCAGCAGTGCGATGCCGAGCGCCGCCCAGGTCTGCACCGCATGGCGCACGATCCAGGAATAGCCCGAACTCAGCCGGTCGAAGCCATTATTGAAGCCGTTGGCCAGCGCATTGCCGAAGCGCGAGACCGGGTTTTTCGGCTTGTGATGCGCATCATGCGGTTTCAGCACGATCGCGGCGAGCGCCGGTGACAGCGTCAACGAATTCAGCGCGGAAATCGCCGTCGCGACCGAGATGGTCACCGCGAATTGCCGGTAGAACTGGCCTGAAATGCCGGGGATGAAGGCCGTCGGCACGAAGACCGCGATGAGCACCAGCGAGATGGCGAGAACGGCGGTGCCGACCTCGTTCATCGTCACATGCGCCGCCTCGCGCGGTGTCATGCCCTTCGCCAGATTTCGCTCGACATTCTCGACGACGACGATGGCGTCGTCGACGACGATGCCGATCGCCAGCACCAGACCGAACAGCGTCAGCATGTTCAGCGAGAAGCCGAAGGCGAGCAGGAAGGCGAAGGTGCCGATCAGCGACACCGGAATGGCAACGATCGGGATGATCGCCGTTCGCCAGGATTGCAGGAAGACCAGAACGACGAGAGCCACGAGGATCGCCGCTTCGGCGATGGTCTTGTAGACCTCGTCAATCGATTCCGAGATGAACTCGGTCGGGTTGTAGACGATGTCGTAAGAGAGGCCGTCGGGGAAATCCTGCTGCGCGGTCTGCATCGCCTGCTTGATCGAGGCGGCGGCTGCCAGCGCATTGGTGCCCGGGCGCGAGAAGATGCCGAGCGCGACTGCCGGCTTGCCGTTCAGATAGCTGTTGGTGACATAGTCCTTGGCGCCGAGCTCGATGCGGGCGATGTCCTGCAGCTGCACCAGACGGCCGCTGGCCGTCGCCTTGACGATGACATAGCGGAACTGGCGGGCATCCGAGAAGCGGCCTTCCGTCGTCACCGTATATTGGAACGCATTAGTGCCTGATGTGGGCGGACCGCCGATCGAGCCGCCTGAGACCTGAACGTTCTGATCGCGCAGCGATTGCACGACGTCGCTCGATGTCATCCCGTAGGCCGAGAGCTTTTCCGGATCGAGCCAGATGCGCAGCGAATACTCGCGTTCGCCGAAGATGATGACGTCGCCGACGCCATCGAGGCGGACGAGCGTGTCGCGGATGCGGCTGCGCGCATAGTTGGAAACGTAGAGCTGGTCATAGCGCGAGTTCGGCGACAGGAGATGCACGACCATCATCAGGTCGGGAGAACTCTTGGCGGTGGTGATGCCGATGCGGCGGACCTCTTCGGGAAGCCGCGGCTCGGCAATGCCAACGCGGTTCTGGACGAGGACCTGTGCCTTGTCGAGATCGGTGCCGAGCTTGAAAGTGATGGTCAGCGCCATCGAGCCGTCGGCGGTCGAATAGGAGGACATGTAGAGCATGTCTTCGACGCCGTTGATTTCCTGCTCGATCGGCGTTGCCACCGTATTGGCGATGGTTTCGGCGTCGGCGCCCGGATAGGCGGTGCGCACGACGATGGTCGGCGGGGCGATTTCCGGATACTGCGCCACCGGCAGCTGGAAATACGCGAGCCCGCCAACGATGAGCAGGACGATCGAGAGCACCGACGCGAAGATCGGCCGGTCGACGAAGAAATGGGCGAACCTCATTGGGCGAGCTCCATGCCTGCAGCTTCCGGCGGGATGTCATCACGGCTCTGGGGCAGTTCGATCAGCTGCGGCGTGATCTTCGAGCCGGGGCGGGCGCGCATCAGGCCGTTGACGACGATGGTTTCGGTGCCGTCCATGCCTTCGCGGATGGCCCTGTAGCCATAGAGCCGCGGTCCCGGCCGGACCGGCTTGGTCGAAACGGTGCCGTCAGCGCCGACGATATAGACGACGCGCTGGTTCTGGTCGGAGCCGACGGCTTCGTCGGGAACCAGGATCGCCTTGTAGGTATTCGAGGCTTCCACCTGCACGCGGCCGAAAAGGCCGGGCTGGAGCACGAGATTGGGATTATCGAAGCGGGCGCGGATGCGCATCGTGCCGGACTCGTTGTCCACCCGGTTTTCGGCGAAATCCAGCTTGCCGCTGAACGGTTTCTGGGTGGAATCGGAGATCCGCACCTGGACCGGCACGCCACCACCGCCCTGCTGCAGATCGCTGCCGCGGGTGCGGGCGGTATCGGCGAAGTTCAGCAGGCGGCGCTCGTCGACGTCGAAATAGAAGTCGATCGGATCGAGCGAGACGATGGTCGTCAGCACCGACTGGTCGGTCTGCACGAGGTTGCCGGCGGAGATCAGGCGGCGGTCAATGCGGCCGCTGATCGGCGCGGTGATCTTGGTATATTCGAGATCGAGCGCGGCGCGGTCGGCGGTGGCCTGGGCGCCGCGAACGTTGGCCTGGGCGGAGACCCAGTCGCGGCGGCGGTCGTCGAGTGTCGAGACCGACTGGCTGCCGCTATTGGCGAGCGACTCTGCCCGCTTGAACTGCGTCTCGGCATATTCTTGCGTCGACTTGGCGACTTCGAGCGCGGCGTTCGCCTCGTTGACGGCGGTGATGAAGGGGCGCTGGTCGATGACGAACAGCAGGTCGCCCTTCTTGACGAGCGCGCCGTCGGTGAAATGCACTTCCTGCAGATATCCGCCGACGCGGGCGCGGATCGAAACCTGGTCGACGGCTTCGAAGCGGCCGATGAATTCGTCGTTGTCGACGACCTCGCGGACGACGGGCTTGGCGACGGTGACGGGCGGGGGAGGCGGTGCGGCGGCCTGTTGGGCCTCAGCGGCGAGCGGCAGAAGAGCCGAGACAAAGCCGAATGCAATAGCGGCACGAAGAGAGTAAGGCATAGCGATCCCCCATTCTGGGCGGCCGTTATGCCGCCAATCTCATGCTGAAATGATGCGTATCATATCCACTGCTTCAAACGCGGGTGCCGCGTCTGCTACTTCCAATTCGAGCGCCCGAGGGCGCATTGCCAATCGTCCGGGCTGCGTGGTTTTGCCGCGCTAACCGTATGAAACGGCACTATAAGCGTCACTTCGCGGAAATAGCAAACGACAATAGGTTGCAGTGCTCAGTCATGTGGTCACTACCCTTCGACGATCTGTTCCTGCCCGGGAGATGATGCCGCAAGCTCTGCCCAGTCGAGCTCCTGCTCGAGAATATGGAAGATGTCGTCATCGATTTCGTCGGTTCGCCGCATCTCTGCGAGCTTCTGGCGTTTCGCGGTGATGATACTGCGGCGCAGTTCGTCCATTTCGCTGACTTCGCGCGGATGTTCACCCTTGCGGACGATTTCGCGTTCGGAGGTATAGACATGCCGCAGGATCGCTGCCGCCTTGCTTTCCTTGCCCTCGAGCTCCGCGAGAGCGGATTCCAGCAGATCGGCGCGGGCATCCGACAATCCTTTTTCCCAGGAGGTGTCAGGCGCGAAGCGCAGGAAACGGATCAGCGGACCGAGCGTTAATCCCTGGATGATCAGGGTGCCGAGGACGACGCCAAGGGCGCTCAGCAGGATCACGTCCCGCTCTGGAAAGTCGAAGGGCAAGGCAAGTGCTGCGGCGAGCGTCACGAGGCCGCGCATGCCGCACCAGCCGGCAACGATGCTCATCGCCAGCGTCGGCGGCTCCTGCTTTGTCGTCCGCCTCATCCGCCGCCGCGTCATCACCACATTGTAGCCGAGCACCCAGAGCATGCGGACGCAGACGACGGTGATAAAGACGGCGAGAGCGACCGTCAGGGCGTAGGTGCGCCGGCCCGGCTCCATGTCGAGGAAGATCTGCCGCGCCTGCAGTCCCATCAGCAGGAAGGCGACGACATTGAGCAGGAAGACTGCCGCTTCCCATACGGAATAGGAATGGATGCGATGGCGGGCGCTTTGCCGCTCGGGCATGTAACGGGCGATCACCATGGCATAGACGACGATCGCCAGGATGGCGGAAAGATGCAGGTGCTCGGCGATGATCCAGGTGCCGAAGGTGGCGACGAATTCCAGCAGCGTGCCGCCGAGCGTGCCTGCCAGTCTGGTGCCGATGATCATGTAGAGCCGCCCGGCGGCATAGCCGACGATCATGCCACCCGGTATCGCCAGGGCCAGTTCGGGCAGCGTTCTGGCGAAGAAGGCCGGGCTGGTGGAAGCCGCGACCGCGGCGGTGAAGATCAGCAGCGAGACGGCGTCGTTGAGCAGGCTTTCGCCTTTCAGCACCACATAGGTCTGGCGGGGGAGATCGAAGCGGTCGAGCATGGCAGTTGCTGCAACCGCATCGGGTGGCGCGACGATGGCGCCGAGCGCGATCGCCGCCGCGATCGGCAGCCCTGCCATCCAAATGCCGACCGTGGCGACGGCCGCGGTCGTCAGGATGACGGCGATGGCCGCGAGCGAGATCAGCGGCAGCCAGTTCTGGCGCAGTGTCCGCGGCGGCAGGTCGTATGCGGCGTCGAAGAGGGCGGGCGCGATGAACAGTGCCAGCGCCAGCTGCGGATCGATGCCGATCTCCGGTGCCCAGGGGACGGACGCGACGGCGAGACCGGCGATCGCCAGCATCGTCGGGTAGGGGATCAGGAATTTCCGCGACACCTGGAGAAAGACGATGGCAACGAGCAGCAGCGTCAGCATGCTTTCGAAAAATGCCATGGGTCCCCCTATCCGCCTGCAGGGAATGATCTAGCGCGCTGCCGGCGCTTGGCCATGCCCGTGACGGGAGCGCGGGAGAGGCCGCGGCATCAATCTTCGCTTGACGATGCACTGCGGCATTTTAGCCGCAGCTGCTGAATCTAAGACGGCTGATCTTGTGCGTCAGCCATGCTCAATATATCTACCAACATTATAAGCACACTTATTAATAGCTGGCACAGATTTCATGAACTCCAACCCGACCCTCGGCTTCCTTCTCCACGACGTCGCCCGGCTGCTGCGCAAGCGGTTCGAGCAGCGCGCGAAGTGCCTTGGCCTGACGCGTTCGCAGTGGCAGACGCTTGCCTACCTGTCGAACAACGAAGGCATTCATCAGGGCGGGCTGGCTGAAATTCTTGAAATCGAGCCGATCACGCTGGTGCGCATTCTCGACAAACTCGCCGAACGCGGGCTGATCGAGCGGCGCCAGCACCCGACCGACCGGCGTATCTGGCTTCTCTACATGCGCGAAGCCGCGCATCCGATCCTCGCGGAAATGCGCGAGCTCGGCGATGTGACGCGGGCCGAAGCGCTTGCCGGCGTCACAGCGGAGCAGCGTGAAGCGCTGTTTGCAATCCTATCCGAAATGAAGACGAACCTTGTAGTGGCGTGCCGGACACCGGTCGCTGAAAAAGAGCAGAACCATGGTTAAGAAAATCCCCCTCCGCGTTGTGTCCGATGCCAACGCAAAGACTGCCGAAGAAATCGAAGCTCCCAAGACGCAAGAAACGGTAGCGGAAGCGCCTTCATCCAATTCAGCGCCCGCTACTGCTGTCGCTGCGCCTGGCGGCACCACGGTCCGCCGCCGGCGCAGCCTCACGCGCCCGATCCTGTTTGCATTGCTGCCCCTGGCCCTCATCGTCGGCGGCTATTATTATGTGAACGGCGGCCAGGTGATGTCGACCGACAACGCCTATATCCAGGCCGACATGGTGGGCATCACCACCGACGTCTCTGGTATCGTCGACAAGATCAACGTGCATGAGAACGAAACGGTGAAAGCCGGGCAGGTGCTCTTCAGCCTGCAGTCCGACGCCTTCAAGATCGCGCTCGACGGCGCCAAGGCCCAGCTCGGCGTGCAGCGTAACCAGATCGCCAACCTGAAGGCCAGCTATCAGCAGTCGCAGGCCGAGATCACCCAGGCCGAGGCCGATCTGCCCTATTATCAGGATCAGTTCGACCGCCAGCAGAACCTCGTCAACAACGGCAGCGCCACGCAGTCGGCCTATGACGAAGCCAAGCACAATCTTGAGGTCGCCCAGCAGAAGGTCTCGGTCGCCAAGGCGGAAGCCGCGACGACGCTCGCGCAGCTCGGCGGCAATGCCGATCAGCCGGTGGAGCAGAACCCGCTCTTCCTGCAGGCCAAGTCGAATGTCGACAACGCCCAGCGCGAACTCGACCACAGCGTCGTGAAGGCGCCGTTCGATGGCGTCGTGACCAATGTGAACGCGCTGCAGGTCGGCTCCTATCTGCAGGCGTCGGCGCAGGCATTCTCGCTGGTCGCGACCAACAATCTCTGGATCGCCGCCAGCCCGAAGGAAACCGAGCTCACCTATGTGAAGCCCGGTCAGGAAGCGACCGTCTATGTCGACACCTATCCGGGCGTTTCCTGGAAAGGGAAGGTCGAGAGCATCAGCCCGGCCTCGGGCTCCAGCTTCTCGCTGCTGCCGGCCCAGAACACCACGGGTAACTGGGTGAAGGTCGTGCAGCGTATTCCGATGCGCGTCAGCATCGAGGATGCTGCAGGCAAGCCGCCGCTCCGCGTCGGTATGAGCACGGTTGTCGATGTCGAAACCGGCCATGCCCGCGGGCTGCCTGATTTCGTCAACAAGCTTCTTGGGCGGCCTGTGAGCCACCAGTAAAGAGTTATTGCCATGAGCAACGCTCCCGCATCCCCGGCAACCCCGGTTGCCAACCGCGGCGCGATCACGGCCTGCGTCATCCTGGCCGTCATCATGCAGGCGCTGGATACGACGATCGCCAACGTTGCGCTGCCCTATATCCAGGGCAGCGTCTCGGCCTCCGCCGACCAGATCAACTGGGTTCTGACCTCCTATATCGTCGCCGCCGCGATCATGACGCCGCCGTCAGGTTTTCTTGCCGCTAAGTTCGGCCGCAAGAACGTGCTTTTGACGGCGATCGTCGGCTTCGTCGTCGCCTCCGTCCTTTGTGGTCTGGCGCAGTCGCTGAACCAGATCGTCGCCTTCCGTCTGCTGCAGGGCCTGTTCGGCGCTTCGCTGGTGCCGCTGTCGCAGGGTATCCTGCTCGATATCTACACGGCTGAGGAGCGCGGTTCGGCAATGGCACTGTTCGGCGTATCGGTCATGGTCGGCCCGGTTCTCGGGCCTGTCATCGGCGGCTGGCTGACCGACAATATCAGCTGGCGCTGGGTGTTCTATATCAACGTGCCGATCGGTGCCCTGGCCTTTGCCGGGATCGTCATCTTCGTGACTGAAACCAAGAGGGATGCGCTGGCGAAGCTCGACTGGTTCGGCTTCGGGATGATGAGCCTGTTCATCGCCGCGTTGCAGCTTTTCCTCGACCGCGGCGAGCAGCTCGACTGGTTCTCGTCGGGCGAGATCATGATCGAGGCGATCGTCTGCGCCGCAGCCTTCTATCTGCTCGTCGTGCATACGCTGACGGCGGAGAAATCCTTCGTCAATCCGCGGCTGTTCCTCGATCAGAACTTCTCCGTCAGCATGATCTTCATCTTCGTGGTCGGGATCACCTATCTGGCCTCGCTGGCGCTGATGACGCCCTATCTGCAGACGCTGATGGGTTACCCTGTTATCACCGCCGGTATCGTCATGGGCCCCCGCGGTCTTGGGACGATGCTCTGCATGTTCATCGTCGGGCGGCTGATCGGCAAGGTGGATTCCCGCTGGCTGCTGGCGCTCGGCCTCGCGCTGACCGCCTGGGCGATGTACGACATGACCGGCTGGACGCCTGATGTCTCGCAATGGACGATCGTTTCCACCGGCTTCATCCAGGGTGCCGGCCTCGGCTTCCTGTTCGTGCCGCTGACGACGATGGCGTTTTCGACCTTACCGGCGCAGATGCGCGGCGATGGTACGGGCCTTTACAATCTCTCGCGTAACATCGGTTCGTCCGTCGGTATCTCGATCGTGTCGGCGCTGATCGTCGAGAATACGCAGAGCAACCATGAATCGATCGCCGCCTATGTGACGCCGTTCAACCATGCCTTCAACGCGGCGGCGGCTCAGGGCCTGAGCCCGCTGACGGCCGCCGGGCGGGCGTCGCTGAACGAGGTCATCACGCTGCAATCGACGATCATTGCCTATATGGACGATTTCAAGCTGCTGATGCTGATGTCGCTCGCCGTCATGCCGCTGGTCTTCCTGCTGCGCAAGCCGAAGGCGGCCGCGCCGCCGATGGATCATGCAGCCGTGATGGAATAGGTCCTGCGCGCCGCAATTACCGGAACGGCTTACTGAGATAACGCGATCCCTGAATGCCGAAGCGCCATGGTGCTTCGGCATTTTTCGTGATGCCGATCCGCGTGCCCGAAACGATCGGAACCGGGGAGGAAGGGAAGAGCGCATAGGGCTCCCGGTCGAGCAGCCGGTCGTTGATGGCGATGCCGATATCCATGGCCTGGCAGAGCTTGCCCGGGCCGCTGCACAGGCTGGTCAGCTGATCCGTGCCGCGGCGCTCGGCCATTTCCACGATGCCGCTTTCCGGTTCGATGGCGCGAATGAGAACGGCCGAGCCCGGAGTGCAGACGAAGTTCAGGCACCAGTACATGCCGTAGATGCGGTAGATATAGACATTGCCCGGCGGGCCATACATCGCGCCGTTGCGCTTGGTCGGCCCGCGAAAACTGTGCGAGGCCTCGTCATCGGGAAAATATGCCTCCGTCTCGGTGATCCGCCCGCCCATGCCGTTGACTACAAGATGACAGCCGAGCAGATCCCGGGCGACGGCGATCGCATCGCGCTCGAAGAAATCGCGAAGCGTCACGCCTTCCAGAGGTGCTGCGCTGATCGGTCCCTGCGTGTTCAACTGATGTCCTCGCTATCGGCCGTCCGCCGGTGCTCTGCAAAGATCTTCACCAACCAGTCGATGAAGACGCGCACGCGCGGCGAAAGCTGGCGGTTGCGCGGATAGAGAAGCGAGACCGGCGTCTCCGTCAAGGGATAGTCCTTCAGGATCTGCACCAGTTCACCCGAGGCAAGGTAGCGCTCGGCGTGATAGCGCGGCACCTGGATGATGCCGAGGCCGCAGCGGGCGGCGGCATGTAGGCTTTCGGCGGCGTTCACCGAGATTGTCGCGGGTATGGTGATTTCGCGAACCTTGCCGTCAACGATGAATTCCAGCGGCATCAATGCGCCCGTTGCCGAAGAGCGGAAACCGACCATGCGGTGGCCGTCCAGCCTGTCCGGATGTTCAGGCATGCCGTGGCGGGCGAGATATTCGGGCGAGGCGAGCGTCATCTCTTCCAGCATGGCGACGCGCCTTGCGATCATGTCACTGTCCTGCGGGATGCCGACGCGCAGCACGCAATCGATGCCTTCGCGTACCAGATCGACCAGCCGGTCGCCCTCGCTCATGTAGAATTCGATATCCGGATAGGTTTCGAGAAATGAAGGCAGGCTCGGCAGCACGAAATGCCGGGCCAGCGTGCCGTGCACATCGACGCGCAGCATGCCCTTCGGCTTGGCCCCGGCAAAGGCGCCTTCGGCATCCTCGATATCGGCAAGGATCGACAGACAGCGCTGGTAATAGGCCTCGCCATCGAGCGTCGGGCTGACATGGCGGGTGGTGCGCTGCAGGAGCTGGACGCCGAGCCTCGCTTCCAGCTGCTTGACCGCATCCGTCACCGTCGAGCGCGGCAGGCCGGTATCCTCGGCGGCGGCAGTGAAGCTGCGGCGCTCAACGACGCGGGAATAGACCCGCATGGCATCGAATCTGTCCATTTTGTTCGGCTAATCCGGATAGTGATGCCGAACAATGCCTGATTATCCGAAAGAAGGAAAGGATCATCTTCTTCTCATCGAAACGCGCTGAAGCGCAGATCACTGAAGGAGAAAGAAGATGGCTACTCAGGACAACAAGGTCGCTCTCGTTACCGGCGCCTCGCGCGGCATCGGCGCGGCAATCGCCGAACGCCTCGCCAAGGACGGCTTCACCGTCGTCATCAACTATTCGGGCAATGCGGCGCTCGCAGAAGAGCTCGCCGCCAAGATCGAGACTTCAGGCGGCAAGGCGCTGACGGCGAAGGCCGATGTCAGCGATGCTGCGGCCGTGCGCCGGATGTTCGATGCAGCGGAAGCTGCCTTCGGCGGCGTCGATGTGCTCGTCAACAATGCCGGCATCATGATGCTCTCGACGCTGGCTGATGCCGATGACGAGAACTTCGACAGGCAGATCGCCGTCAACCTCAAGGGCACGTTCAATACGCTGCGCGAAGCCGCGAAGCGCCTGCGCAATGGCGGCCGGATCGTCAACTTCTCGACCAGCGTCGTCGGCCTGAAGCTCGAGAGCTACGCCGTCTATGCCGGCACCAAGGCTGCGGTGGAAACGATGACCGGCATCATGGCGAAGGAAATGCGCGGCCGCGGCATCACCGTCAACGCCGTCGCACCGGGGCCGACCGCCACCGACCTGTTCCTCAACGGCAAGTCGGACGAGCTCGTCGCCCGCATGGCGAAGATGAACCCGCTGGAACGGCTCGGTACGCCCGAGGATATCGCTGCAGCCGTGTCGTTCCTCGCCGGTCCAGATGGAGCCTGGATCAACGGGCAGGTGCTGCGCGCCAATGGCGGCCTGATCTGAATTCAAGGGAGGCGGCATGCCCGTCTCCTTCTCTCCCAAATCCAAAGCAAAAGGAGCAGGACAATGAGCAAGCAAATTATCGTCGTCACAGGTGCATCGAGCGGCTTCGGCGCGATGAGCGCCCGCGCGCTCGCCATGGCCGGACACACCGTCTATGCGGGCATCCGCGCCACCACCAGCCGCAACTCCAAGGCCGTTGCCGATGCGGCGGCTTTCGCCAGGGACAATAATGCAGACCTGCGTACCATCGAGCTCGACGTTACCGACGATGCATCGATCGAGCAGGCGGTCGCAAAGATCGTTGCCGGCAACGGTCGGCTCGATGTGATCGTCCACAATGCCGGACACATGTCCTTCGGCCCGGCCGAAGCCTTCATGCCGGAGCAATATGCCGAGCTGTTCGACATCAATGTTCTCTCGACGCAGCGGCTGAATCGTGCGGCGCTGCCGCAGCTTCGCAAGCAGGGCAGGGGTCTGATCGTTTGGGTTTCCTCGTCGAGCACCCGCGGCGGCACGCCGCCGTTCCTGGCGCCCTATTTCGCCGCCAAGGCCGCGATGGACTCATTGGCGGTTTCCTATGCCAGCGAGCTCACCCGCTGGGGCATCGAGACCTCGATCATCGTGCCCGGCGCCTTCACCAAGGGCACTAACCACTTCGCCCATTCCGGCTCGCCGGCGGATACGGCACGGGCAGCGGAATATCTCGAGGGTCCCTACAAGGGCGTTTCCGCCAAGGCGCTGCAGGGGCTGGCATCGCTGGAACCTGCCGATGCCGATCCCGAAGAGGTGGCCCGTGCGATCGTCGATGTCGTCGGCAAGCCGTTCGGCGAGCGCCCGTTCCGCGTCCATATCGATCCGTCGCAGGATGGGGCCGAGATCGTCAACGGTGTTGCCGATCGGGTCAGGGCGGAACTCTTCTATCGCGTCGGTCTCGAAGACCTGCTGAAGCCTTCCGTGATCGGCTGATCGGCGCTTGATTGTTGCAATTTTGCGAACACTGCTATGCGAATCAAACGCCTTACAAACTCCGCAATAGGGCATATATCTATTGGGCAAGGGGCGACGGAAAGTCTCCGTTCCGAAGCCCGCCTCCCGGGTCCGCCGAGCCATTTCCCCTGGTGACGCGGTGGACCACCAAATTCAAAGTCGATGATTGACGGCCCGTCGAAGGTATCCCTCCCTTCCGGGCCGTTTTCATTTTCAGGGGTCGTTCAGCTTGGCATCGGCCAGCAGCTTGACCATCCAGTCGACGAAGACGCGGACCTTGTTGCTCAGGTGACGGTTCGGCGGATAGACGATGTAAAGCGGGATCGGCTCGCGCGACCATTGCGGCAAAACCTCAATCAGCTCACCTTTCTTGATCGCGTCGCGGGCCATGAAACGCAGCGTCTGCCCGATTCCCAATCCCGTCGTGAGCGCGCTTATGAAGGTTCTGCCGTCGTTGACGGCCAGCATATAGCGTGGCGTGATCTCGAGGTGTTCGTCGTCGCGGTCAAATTCGAAGGGCAGCGCGCGGCCCGTCTGGGCGCGAAAATAGTTGATCGTATAGTGGTCGTTTTCGAGGTCCTGCGGCCGTTCCGGCTCGCCGAATTTCTGGATGTAGAGCGGGGCGGCGCAGGTGACGATTTCGAGTTCGGATACACGCCTGGCGATCAACGACTGATCAGCAGGGGTGCCGGCGCGCAGCGCGCAATCGACATTCTCTGCAAGGTAATCGACGGTACGGTCGCCGACACCCAGATCAATGCGGATATCGGGGTATTTCTGATAGAAATCGCAGAGTGCCGGGACCACGATGGAATCGGCGAAAGCGCCTGCCATTTCAACGCGCAAGCGGCCGGTCGGCAAGCTTTGCGAATTGGAAAGGCTGCCGTCAAGTTCTTCCAGTTCCGAGACGATCTGCGAGGCGCGTTCATAGTAGAGCGCGCCATCGGTCGTGACCATGACGCGTCTCGTCGTACGGTTGAGAAGCTTGGTGCGCAGATGGGCCTCGAGGCCCTGGATCAAATTGGTCACGGTTGCCTTTGGCATCGACAGAGTGTCGGCGGCCCGTGTAAAGTTACCCGTCTCCACTACGCGGATGAAGGCGCGCATTGCCGAGAGCTGGTCCATGATGGGATCTCCACAGTTTGCACTGCGATATTATTCGAAATACGGAACAGTGTAATCAGAATGGCGGTTCTTATTCCGTGGCCTGAATAACAATATGTTTTTTACAAGTTTGGCAAGCCGTGGCGTTTCGTCATGTGTTATGCGGCTAACAGGATTACAAGACCGATGACGGTGCAGGTGAAAGACATGGTGTTCGAGAAGGTGGCCATCGGCCCCGTCTCTACGCGCGTCTATCAGGGCGCCGAATACGGTAAGGGTTCGCCGATCGTCTTGTTCTTTCACGGCGGTGCTTTTCAGGGCTCTGGTCTTCAGGACAGTGCCGTAGCCGAAAGCATTGCCAGCGCCGGTGCCATCGTCGTCGTCGCCGATTACAATGCGCCGCTCGGCGGTGTCTTTCCGAAGCCGCTCGAAGTTGGCTATTCGCTCTTCTCCTACATGGCCAACAAGCGGGCGTCCGGTCTTGGCGACCGCAACTCGCTGCTGCTGGTGGCCGGTGAGGAAGCGGGCGGCAACATCGCTGCCGGTGTGGCGTTGAAGGCGCGTGACCATTACGCCAATGCGCTGAATGGCCAGATCCTGATTTCGCCGCTGCTCGATCCTTTCATGGGAACGTCGTCGATCCGAAAGGCCGATGTCGCAGGCATGCGGCAGCGCTGGACCGAAGGCTGGAGCCATTATCTCAGCGGCGGCGGCTGCCATCCCTATGCGGCACCAAGCCTCTGCTCGCGCATTTCGGGTGTCGCGCCGGCACTGGTCATGACAGCAGAAGACGATCCCCTTCGCGACGAGACGCTTGGCTATGCCGCGCGTCTCAAGAAGGCGGAAGTTTCGGTTCGCCAGCATGTTCTCCCCGCCGGGAAGGGCTGGCCGTCAATCTACGGCGGGAAAACGGAAGGAGTGTCCGACTGGCAGGCGACTATCAGCCGTGAGTTCGGAAGTTTCATCCGCGAGTTAAGCGTCCAACCCCAATTGCATTGAAGTCTTGTTGTGAATGAGCGGCCGTTGAGGCCGCAAGGAGAGATACCGATGACGTCCAGAAAGAAGCGCTGGGCCCTCGTGGGCGCCGGCTTGGGCCTTGCTGCGTCTGTTTCAGCCGCTGCCATCTTTTTCGAACTGCCGATGAGCACGGTCGCGACCGCCGCTTCGGAACCCGCACAGGCTCCCGCTGTGCCGGTTACCGTCGCCCTGGTCCAGAACCGTGACGTCACCGCCTGGGAGAATTTCTCGGGCCGTCTCGAAGCGGTCGATCGCGTTCAGGTCCGTCCCCGCGTTGCGGGTGCGATCCAGTCCGTGCATTTCCGTGAAGGCGCGCTGGTGAAGACCGGCGATCTGCTCTTCACCATCGATCCGGCACCGTATGAGGCAGCCGTGGCGCAGGCGCAGGGCCAGGTGGCTTCGGCCGATGCCAAGGTCAGCCTGGCGCAGACCGAGCTCGATCGCGGCCATCGGCTTTCCGATAACCGGACGATCTCGCAGAGCGATCTCGATCAGCGTCAAAGCACGCTGGCCGAAGCACAGGCGGGTCTCCGTTCGGCCCAGGCAGCCCTGCAGTCGGCCCAGCTCGACCTCGACTATACGCAGGTGCGGGCTCCGGTTTCCGGCCGTATCGGCAAGTTCGAAGTCACCGTCGGCAATCTCGTCGCCGCCGGTTCGGCATCGCCCGAGCTGACGACGCTGGTTTCCGTCGATCCGATCTATGCAAGCTTCAATGCCAGCGAAGAGATGGTCACCAAGGCCCTCTCCGAGCTTCCGGCAACGGATGGCGCCTTGCCTGCCGTCGAGCAGATCCCGGTCGAGGTCGGCACGCTTGCCGATGACGGCACGCCGATCAAGGGCAAGCTGCAGCTGGTCGACAACGTCGTCGATGCCGCAAGCGGCACGATCGCTGTTCGCGCCGTCTTCGACAATCCGGGCGGCAAGCTGATCCCCGGCCAGTTCGTGCGGGTCCGCATGGGCCAGCCGAAGGCCGAGAACAAGATCGTCATCAGTGACCGCGCCGTCGGCACCGACCAGGACAAGAAGTTCGTCTTCGTGGTCGATGGCGACAACAAGGTCGGCTACCGCCAGGTCAAGCTCGGCGCCATCTATGACGGCCAGCGCGTCGTAGAAGACGGCCTGAAGGCCGGCGAGAAGATCGTCGTCAACGGCCTGCAGCGCATCCGTCCGGGCGCCGTCGTCGCGCCGCAGATGGAAGAGAAGGTCGCGACCAACTGAGACCTGGCTTCTCCCCGCGGGGAGAAGCGGAATTCCTGATTATTCCTACCCCGCCGGCGGCCTCCCAAGCCGCCGGAATGGGACGTTGCATTCCACGTTCATCCCGGAGAGGGCTTTGATATGAACATCTCCAGATTCTTTATCGACCGGCCGGTCTTTGCCGGCGTGCTGTCGGTTCTGATCGTCGTCGCAGGTTTGATCGGCCTGCGCTCGCTGCCGATCTCGGAATATCCCGAGGTCGTGCCGCCGTCGATCGTCGTGCGCGCCACCTATCCTGGCGCCAACCCCTCGGTCATCGCCGAGACGGTGGCAACACCGCTCGAAGAGCAGATCAACGGCGTCGAAGGCATGCTTTACATGGCAAGCCAGGCGACGTCGGACGGCGTTCTCAACGTCACCGTCACCTTCAAGCTCGGTACCGATCCTGACAAGGCCCAGCAGCTGGTTCAGAACCGCGTGTCGCAGGCCGAGCCGCGTCTGCCGGCCGAAGTTCGCGCGCTTGGTCTGACGACCGTCAAGAGCTCGCCAAACTTCATCATGGTCGTCAATATCGTCTCGACCGGTGGTGATCACGACATCACCTATCTGCGTAACTACGCAACCCTGAACATCAAGGATCGCCTTGCCCGTATCGAGGGCGTCGGCCAGGTGCAGGTGTTCGGCGCCGGCGACTATTCGATGCGCGTCTGGATCGATCCGCAGAAAGCCGCCGAGCACAATCTCGCCGCCAGCGACATCAGCAACGCGATCAGCTCCCAGAACGTTCAGGCCGCTGCCGGTATCATCGGCGCGTCGCCGAGCCCGCAGGGTGTCGATCTTCAGCTGAACGTCAATGCCCAGGGCCGTCTGCGCACGCCTGAGGAATTCGGCAACATCATCGTCAAGACGGGGGCCAACGGCCAGATCACCCGCCTTCGCGATGTCGCCCGCATCGAGCTCGGAGCGGCCGACTATACGCTGCGCTCGCTGCTCGACGGCGAGCCCGCCGTTGCCGTCGCGGTTCTCCAGGCCCCCGGCTCGAACGCCATCCAGATCGCCGACAACGTCAATGCGACGATGCAGGAACTGCAGAAGGCGATGCCGACAGGCGTCAAATACGAGATCGTCTACGATACGACGAAGTTCGTTCGCGCCTCGATCGAGAAGGTCATCGACACGCTGCTCGAAGCCATCGCGCTCGTCGTGCTCGTCGTCATCATCTTCCTGCAGACATGGCGCGCCTCGATCATTCCGCTGATCGCCGTCCCCGTGTCGATCATCGGTACGTTCGCCGTCATGTATGCCTTCGGCTTCTCGATCAACGCGCTCAGCCTGTTCGGGCTGGTGCTGGCGATCGGTATTGTCGTCGACGACGCGATCGTCGTCGTCGAAAACGTCGAACGAAACATCGAGGCGGGTCTCAGCCCGCGGGCCGCCACCTACAAGGCGATGAAGGAAGTGTCCGGTCCGATCATTGCGATCGCTCTGGTGCTGGTCGCGGTCTTCGTGCCGCTCGCCTTCATCTCCGGTCTGTCGGGCCAGTTCTACCGCCAGTTCGCGCTGACGATCGCCATTTCGACCGTCATCTCGGCCTTCAACTCGCTGACGCTGTCTCCGGCACTCGCAGCTCTGCTCCTCAAGGGGCATGGCGCGAAGAAGGACTGGCTGACGCGGTTCATGGATGCGATCTTCGGCTGGTTCTTCCGCGGCTTCAACCGTGCCTTCGGCTCGGGTTCGAATGCCTATGGCAAGGGCGTCGGCGGTCTCTTGTCGCGCAAGAGCATCGTCATGGTCATCTACCTGGCGCTGGTGGGGGCAACCTACAGCCTGTTCACCGCGGTGCCGGGCGGCTTCGTGCCGTCGCAGGACAAGCAGTATCTGATCGGCTTTGCCCAGCTGCCGGATGCCGCCAGCCTCGACCGCACCGAAGACGTCATCAAGCGGATGACCGATATCGCGCTGAAGCAGCCGGGTGTCGCCAACGCGATCGCCTTCCCGGGCCTGTCGATCAACGGCTTCACCAACTCCTCCAACGCCGGCATCGTCTTCGTGACGCTGAAGGATTTCGACGAGCGCAAGACGCCTGATCTTTCGGGCGGGGCTATTGCCATGGCGCTGAACCAGAAGTTCGGTGTCATCCAGGACGCCTTCATCGCCATGTTCCCGCCGCCGCCGGTCAACGGTCTCGGCACGACGGGTGGCTTCAAGCTGCAGATCGAGGACCGTGCCGGTCTCGGCAACCAGGCTCTCGACGAGGCGACCAAGGCCGTGCTCGCCAAGGCCTACCAGACGCCGGAACTCGCAGGCATCTTCTCGAGCTTCCAGATCAACGTGCCGCAGCTCTATGCCGATCTCGACCGCGCCAAGGCCGAGCAGCTCGGGGTTTCCGTCACCGACGTCTTCCAGACGCTGCAGATCTATCTCGGCTCGCTCTACGTCAACGACTTCAACGCCTTCGGCCGCACCTACAGCGTCCGCGTGCAAGCCGATGCCAAGTTCCGTGCACAGCCGGAAGATATCGGTCAGTTGAAGGTTCGGTCGGCATCCGGCCAGATGATCCCGCTTTCGGCCTTGCTGAAGGTCGATGCCACGACCGGTCCGGAGCGCACGAACCGCTATAACGGCTTCCTCGCTGCCGATATCAATGGCGGCCCAGCACCGGGCTTCTCGTCCGGTCAGGCGCAGGCTGCGATCGAGAAGATCCTGAAGGAGACGCTGCCATCCGGCATCGACTTCGAATGGACGGATCTGACCTACCAGCAGATCCTTGCCGGCAACTCGAGTGTCGTCGTCTTCCCGCTGGCCCTGCTGCTCGTCTTCCTCGTGCTGGCCGCCCAGTATGAAAGCCTGACGCTGCCGCTGGCGATCATCATGATCGTGCCGATGGGTGTGCTTGCCGCCTTGACGGGTGTCTGGCTCACCGGTGGAGACAACAACATCTTCACGCAGATCGGCCTCGTGGTCCTTGTGGGTCTATCGGCGAAAAACGCGATCCTGATCGTGGAATTCGCCCGAGAACTGGAGTTCGAAGGACGCACGCCGGTGCAGGCGGCGGTCGAAGCGAGCCGCATGCGTCTTCGCCCGATCCTGATGACCTCCATGGCCTTCATCATGGGCGTCGTGCCGCTCGTTACCTCGACGGGTGCGGGTGCCGAAATGCGCGCCGCCATGGGTATCGCGGTGTTCTCCGGCATGATCGGCGTGACCTTCTTCGGCATCTTCATGACGCCGGTATTCTACGTGCTGCTGCGCAAGCTGGCTGGTAATCGCCCGCTGATCCAGCACAACGACAACCATCCGGTGGATGAAGAAGACCATATGAAGGTCGCAGCCGAGTAAGCGGCAACCCCAGAGTGAAACAGGAAGGCGGGACATTTAGTCCCGCCTTTTTCATTTGCATCGCCCGGTCAGCCGGTTAGTCTTTGATGAACGTACATCGGCCGGGTGGAGTTAGGCCGATTGAGCGCATAGCGGAGGAATGCATGCATATCGCGATTATCGGTGCGGCCGGCATGGTCGGCCGCAAGCTGACGGCGCGTCTCGTCAAGGACAAGGTCCTCGGCAGCGCGGAAATCTCGGCCCTTTCATTGATCGATGTCATCGAACCGGAAAAGCCGGCGGGGTTTGCCGGCACGGTGAATGCCTGGGCGTCCGACATTTCGGCGTCTGGTGAAGCGGCGAAGATCGTTGCCGGCCGGCCGGACCTGATCTTCCATCTGGCGGCGATCGTTTCGGGCGAAGCGGAGCTCGATTTCGAGAAGGGCTACCGTATCAATCTCGACGGCACGCGCGAGCTTCTCGAAGCGATCCGGTTCGCGCATGCCGAGGATGGCTACAAGCCGCGCGTGGTCTTTACCTCGTCGCTGGCGGTTTTCGGTTCACCCTTCCCGAAGGTCATTCCCGATGATTTCCACCAGACGCCGCTGACGAGCTACGGCGCGCAGAAGGCGATGAGCGAGCTGCTGCTGTCCGATTACAGCCGCCGCGGTTTCCTCGATGGCATCGGCATCCGCCTGCCGACCATCTGCATCCGTCCAGGCAAGCCCAACAAGGCGGCCTCGGGCTTCTTCTCCGGCATTTTGCGCGAACCGCTTGCCGGGCAGGAAGCCATCCTGCCGGTGCCGGATACCGTGCGGCACTGGCACGCGTCGCCACGCTCGGCCGTCGGCTTTCTGCTGCAGGCGTCGCGGATCGATCTCGCGCCGCTCGGCGCGGCGCGAAGCCTGACCATGCCCGGCGTCAGCGCCACTGTTGGAGAGCAGATCGAGGCGCTGCGCCGCGTGGCTGGGGACAAGGCGGTGAAGCTCATCCGCCGCCAGCCCGACGAACTGATCATGCGCATCGTCTCGGGCTGGCCGGAAGCTTTTGAAGCGAAGCGCTCGCGCGCGCTCGGTTTCAGCGCCGACAGCTCCTTCGATGAGATCATCCGCATTCATATAGACGACGAGCTTGGAGGCAAGATCGGATGAGCAGCACACGGAACATCGCCTTCCTCGGCACCGGCCTGATGGGCGGGCCGATGGCACGCCGGTTGCTGGGCGCGGGCTTTGCGCTCACGGCCTGGAACCGGGATGCCAGCAAGGCTGCGCCACTTTCGGCCGAAGGCGCGCGCATTGCAGGTAACGCAGGTGAAGCGGCAAGGGGCGCGAGTATCGTCTTCACCATGTTGTCGGATGGTAATGTCGTTGAGGACGTCCTCTTCAACCAGGGTGTTGCGGCAGCGCTTGCCGCAGGTGCGGTTGTTATTGACTGCAGCTCCATCGCGCCCAAGGCGGCGCGGGATCATGCGCAGCGCCTTGCCGAACGTGGCATCCGGCATATCGACGCGCCGGTTTCCGGCGGTGTCGTCGGTGCAGCAGCCGGAACGCTGGCGATCATGGCGGGCGGGGATGGGGCTGTCGTCGCCGAACTGGCGGATGTCTTTTCGCCTCTCGGCCGCGTCACCCATGTAGGCCCCACCGGAACCGGGCAGCTTGCCAAGCTCGGCAACCAGCAGATCGTCGCTGTGACCATCGGTGCCGTTGCCGAAGCGATGATGCTGGTGGAAGCGGGTGGCGGTTCACGCGAGGCGTTTCGCAATGCGATCCGCGGCGGTTTCGCCGAGAGCCGTATCCTCGATCTGCATGGCCAGCGCATGGTCGATCATAATTTCGGCACCGGCGGCCCTTCGAAGCTGCAGCTCAAGGATCTGAACAATATCCTAGCTGTGGCAGAGAGCCTGTCGCTGGCATTGCCGCTGACAGAAACCGTGCGCGCCGAGTTCGCCGAATTCGTCGCGGGCGGCGGCGGCGACGTCGACCACAGCGGCATTCTCCAGCATTTCGAGGACAAGCATTCGCGCGCCAAGCGGTGATACAGGGTGCTTCATTCTCAAGTGAAAATACGATCCCGGCACAACCCATGAGCGTTTTGTGACTGTTGTAAGGAACAGTTCACCTAGTAACTAGTTCGATAATACGGAGAAGCCTTCGTTAATCCGGCTTTGAGAAGGTGGTAATATCGGCAAAGGCCGCTGCTAGGTTGAGACTGCATTGCCCCATAACAAACCGACCCGGTCAGAACGTGAATTCCAGGATTTGCTGAGACGCCTCGAGCTTGCCCTTGATGCGTCGCAGATCGGTGTGTGGGAACATGATGTCCGCAAGAGCGGGATCGTCTGGGATGCGCAGATGCACCGTCTATACCAGACCGGTGAAACTAGCCGGCTGGTGCCGACAGCGATCTGGGAAAACGCCATCCACCCTGATGACCGGGACCGTGCCTTCGCAGAGTTCGACGATGCGATCGCGCGGCGTGGCGCCTATAATTCCGAATTTCGCATCATCTGGCCGAACGGCGAGATCCGTCACATGCGCTCACGGGCGCATTTCTTCGTCAGCGAGGATGGCGCACCGTCGTTCATCGGCGCCGAATGGGATGTGACCGCTGATGTCGAGCTTGCCGCCGAACTGCAGCGCCAGCGCCTCGTTGCGGAAGCGCGGGCGAGAGCGCTGGAGGAAAGCAATGCGCGGATCGAGCATGCCGCCGAGCACGATTATCTGACGGGTCTGCCGAACCGGCGGCTTCTCGACAAGCGGCTTGCCGAGCTGCATGGCAACAAGTCGGTATCGTCGCTCGCGGTTCTGCATCTCGATCTCGACCAGTTCAAGCAGATCAACGACAGCCATGGCCATTCGGCCGGCGATACCGTTCTGCGTGCTGCTGCCCTGCGGATCACCGCAGGCATTCCCGCTGACGGCATGGTGGCCCGTGTCGGCGGCGATGAGTTCGTCATCATTCTATGGAATTTCGCAGGCCGCGAGGAACTGGATCGCATTGCCAGCGACCTGCAGCGCCGGCTCGGCAAGAAGATCCGGTTCGGGCAGGAGCTCCTGCAATCCGGAACGTCGATTGGCGTTGCGTGGAACAACGGGCGCAACGCGCGCAATCTCCTGACCGAGTCCGATCTGGCGCTGTTCCAGGCCAAGAAGCTCGGCCGCAACCGCATCGAATTCTTCACCCGGCAGCTGCAGGACGACATTCAAAGCAAGCGGCGGCTGGCCGAGGAACTGAGGCTCGGATTGGAGCGCCGCGAGATCGTTCCCTATTACCAGATCCAGCTTGACGCGAAGACCCGGGAAATTGCCGGCCTGGAGGCGCTGGCCCGCTGGATCCATCCCGAAAAGGGCGTGCTGTCTCCTGCTGTTTTCCTCAAGGTGGCTGACGAAAACGGTCTTGCCGCAGAGATCGACGCGGCCATTCTCAGCAGGGTTCTGGAAGACCGGCTCGACTGGCAGGCGCAGGGTGCTGTAGTCCCCCGTGTCGCCGTCAATATTTCGGGCCCGCGGCTCTTCGATCCCGGGCTGCTTGCAAATCTGGAGGCCCTGAAAATCCCGCCGGGCGCCTTGTCCTTCGAACTGGTCGAAACCATCTTCCTCGACGATTCCGACGACCGTCTGGTCGCCAGCATCGAGCGCATCAAGCAGATGGGCATCGATATCGAGATCGACGATTTCGGCTCCGGCCATGCCTCGCTGATCGGGCTTGCCCGCCTGCGACCGAAGCGGCTGAAGATCGACCGGCAGCTGGTGACCGATATCGTCGGATCGAAAGAGCAACACCGCGTTGTCGGCTCGATCGTCGAGATCGCCAAGGCATTGAATGTCGAAGTGATTGCCGAGGGCGTCGAGACCGAGGGCCATGCCGAAGTGCTGACGGCGATCGGCTGCGACACGCTGCAGGGCTATGCGCTCGGCTATCCGGCGCCCGCGGCCGATATCGCCAGACTGATCGCGCCGCGTGCCCTGAACCACGCGACGCCAGGCGTCGGCGGACGATAACTAGGCAGGGATTTCCATGTCGGCTCGCGCTTCGAGATACCACTCGATGAATGCCTTCACGCCCTCATCCAGCGTCGTCTCCGGCTTGTAGCCGGTCAGTGCCAGAAGCAGGTCGGGGCTGGCGAAGGTGCGGGGCACATCACCCTTCTGCATCGGCAGCATGGTGCGCTTGGCGGACTGCCCGAGTGCGCGTTCGACGGTCTCGACAAAATCCATCAGGCTGACGGGCTGGCCGCCGCCGATATTGACGACGCGGAAGGGCGCCTGGTGCGAGAGCGTCTCGACCTTGTCACCGGCGACACGATTTTCCTCGGAGGGAATGACGGCCGAAAGGCGGACGATCGATTCCACCAGATCGTCGATATAGGTGAAATCGCGGCTCATCTTGCCTTCGCCGTAGATCTCGATCGGCTGATCTTCAAGCATGTTCTTGACGAATTTGAAGAGCGCCATATCCGGCCGGCCCCAAGGGCCGTAGACGGTGAAGAAGCGGAAGGCGGTGATGGGCAGCTTGTAGAGATGCGAATAGCTGTGCGCCATCAGCTCCATCGACTTCTTGGTCGCGGCATAGATGGTCAGCGGCTCGTCGGCGCGATCGGTCTCGCGGAAGGGGACGTCCGGGTTGGAGCCATAGATCGACGAGGTCGAGGCGAGCATCAGGTGCTTGACCTTATACCGTTCGGCAAATTCCAGAATGTTCCAGGAGCCATCGACGTTCGAACTAATGTCGGAACGCGGGTTCTCGATGCTGTAGCGAACGCCCGCCTGCGCGGCGAGATGGATCAGCACGTCGGGCTGTGCCTCAGCGATGGCCGCCTCCAGCTTCTCGCGGTCTTCGAGCATGGCAATAGCAGGCGTGAAGGACGGAAACTGCGCCAGCGCTGCGTGGCGCATATGCTTGAGCTTGACGTTGTAATAGGGCGTCAGGCCGTCAAAGCCGGTCACCCGGTGACCATCCTGCAACAGGCGCCGCGCCAGGTGGAATCCGATGAAACCGGCCGTGCCTGTTATGAAATAATGCATCCTCTTACTGCTTCTCGCTTTTCTTGCCGACGGCGAAGTAGCTGAAACCATGTCTACTGACTTCGGCGGCGGGATAGATGTTGCGCAGGTCGACGATCGTCGGCGTCTTGACCGTGGTCTTCAGGCGCTTGAAATCGAGGGCGCGGAACTCATCCCATTCGGTGACGATGACGATCGCGTCGGCACCCTCGGCGATCTCGTAGGGATCCTTGCCATAGGTGACGGCGCCCAGCAATTCCCTGGCGTCGTCCATGCCTTCTGGATCATAGGCGTGAACCTCAGCGCCGCCATCGAGCAGCGCCTGGATGATGGTGATAGACGGGGCGTCGCGCATGTCGTCGGTATTCGGCTTGAAGGTCAGGCCGAGGACGGCGATCTTCTTGCCGCGCACGCTGCCGTCGCAGGCGGCGATGACTTTGCGGCCCATGGCGCGCTTGCGGTTGTCGTTGATGGCCACCGTCGTCTCGATCAGCCGCATCGGGCTGTCATAGTCCTGGGCGGTCTTGACGAGGGCCAGCGTATCCTTCGGGAAGCATGAGCCGCCATAGCCGGGGCCTGCATGCAGGAACTTGTCGCCGATGCGCTTGTCCATGCCGATGCCTTTTGCGACCTTCTGTACGTCGGCGCCGATCTGCTCGCAGAGGTCGGCGATCTCGTTGATGAAGGTGATCTTCATCGCCAGGAAGGCGTTGGCGGCATATTTGATCAGCTCGGAGGTGCGGCGTTCGCAGAAATAGAGCGGCGCTTCGTTGAGATAGAGCGGGCGATAGACTTCGCGCATGACTTCCACGGCGCGCGGCTCTTCGGTGCCGATGACGATGCGGTCAGGGCGCTTGAAGTCGGTGATCGCTGCACCCTCGCGCAGGAATTCCGGATTGGAGACGACGGCGATGTCCTTGCCCGGGAATTCTTCGCGGAAGATGCGCTCGATCTCGTCGCCGGTGCCGACCGGCACGGTGGACTTGGTGACGATGACGGTGAAGCCAGTGACGGCAGCGGCGATCTCGCGGGCTGCGGCATAGACGTAGCTCAGATCGGCATGACCGTCGCCACGGCGCGATGGGGTGCCGACAGCGATGAAGACGACGTCGGCAGCAGCGACGGGCGCCGCCAGATCTTTGGAGAAGTCGAGGCGGCCGGCCGCCCGGTTATGCTCGATGATCGCGTCGAGGCCTGGCTCGAAGATCGGCACTTCGCCGCGCTCCAGGGCATCGATCTTGGCTTCGGACTTGTCCACGCAGGTGATGTGGTGGCCGAAATCCGCAAGGCAGGCGCCGGACACCAGGCCGACATAACCAGAACCGATCATAACAATACGCATGGGATGACTTCCATCATGAAAAACGATCGCGTCCGCCACTGGCAGAACGCGACCGTGTTACAGAGCGAAAGTCATAAGTTCAAGACAAGTGCTGTGGTCAGTTGCGGCCGAACTCGTCGACGAGGCGAATGATGTCGTCTTCGCCGAGATAGGAACCGGTCTGCACCTCGATGAGCTCCAGCATGATCTTGCCCGGGTTGGCGAGGCGGTGGACTTCGCCGAGCGGGATATAGACCGACTCGTTTTCACGCAGCATCTGCACATTCTCTCCAATCGTCACTTCCGCCGTGCCCTTGACGACGATCCAGTGCTCTGAGCGGTGATGGTGCTTCTGCAGAGACAGTTTCTTGCCCGGCGTGACGAAGATGCGCTTCACCTGGAAGCGGTCGCCATTGAAGATCGAGGTGTAACCACCCCACGGACGGTAGGAAGTCGGGTGCGTTTCGGTGAGCTTCACCGTCTTCGGCCGTGCGGCCAGCGTCTTGACGATATCGCCGACGCTCTGGCTGTCCTGCAGGCGGCCGACATAGACGGCGTCTTCGCTGGCGATGACAGCGATGTCGTCCATGCCCTGGACTGCGAGGTGGACGCCGTGACTCATGACCAGTGAGTTCCGGCTGTTCATCAACGTCGTGTTGGCGGTGGCCACATTGCCATGCTCGTCACGATTGCCTGACTTCCACACGCTGTCCCAGCTGCCGAGATCCGACCACTTGAAGGGCGAAGGGACGACGGCGGCATTGGCCGTTTTTTCCATGATCGCGTAGTCGATGGAGATATTCGGCGCCTTGGCGAAGGACTTGGCATCCAGACGAATGAAGTCGAGGTCGCGGACGGATTTGGAAACCGCTTCTTCGGCAGCCTGCGATGCCTCCGGCGCGTGTTCCCGCATTTCTGCCAGAAGCGCGGACACCTGGAACATGAACATGCCGGAGTTCCAGTAGAAGCCGCCCGCGGCCAGCATCTCCTCGGCCTTGGCAAGCGGCGGCTTTTCGATGAAGCGCTTGACGGTCAGTGCGCCGGTCGGAAGCGTCTCGCCGCCTTCGATATAGCCGTAGCCGGTTGCGGCCTCGGACGGTTCGATGCCGAAGGTGACGAGCTTGCCCTTGGCGGCGGTCGCTTCGGCGGCACGCACGCTATCGAAATAGCTCTGGTCGGCGACGATCTCGTAGTCGGAGCCGAGGACATGCATCAGCGCGTCCTTGCCGAAGAGATCGGCGATCAGCACGGCGGCGGCGGCAACGGCGGGCGCGGTGTTGCGGGCCGACGGCTCAAGCAGGATCGCCTTCAGTTCATGGCCGAGCTCGCGGGCCTGCTCGGCAACGAGGAAGCGGAACTCCTCATTGGTGAGGACAACAGGAGCCTCATAGAGGGCGGGATCGGAGACGCGGGCGAGCGTTTCCTGGAACAGCGTCCGGTCGCCGATAAACTGGATGAACTGCTTCGGCGCCGATGCGCGCGACAGCGGCCAGAGGCGCGTGCCCTTGCCGCCGGCCATGATCACGGGAACGATCTTCTGCGTCATTTCTATGTTTCCTCGCGGTCGTAAGTCTTGGTTCAGTTGGCGTTCGCCCATTGCCGGATCCGGTTCAGGCCGGCATCCAGCAGCGCAGCTGCCGCAGCTTCATCTTTCGCTTCTACATAACAGCGCATTTCCGGTGCGTTACCGGAAGGCCGAAAGTGGATGACGGCTTCATCCTTAAGCGTTACCCGCAGGCCATCGATATCGCTCACCTTCGCCGGTTCGCCGATCGGCGTCAGGAATTCGGCGAGGTTGTCAGGCGATTGGCGAAGATAAGCCATCAGCCTGGCGCTGGTCTCGACTGGAAAATTCTCCAGCCTGTCGGCAGCAGCGACGGGAAGGGCAAAGGACGAGGCAATCTTGGACAGCAGTTTGCCGTCCTTTGCCGAAAGCGAAAGCACGGCCAGCATCGGCAGGAAGCAATCGCGTGTCGGCAGCGGCGCCAGCACCGTTCCGTTGATCGCAAATTCCGACGCCGTCAGCGTGCCGCCATTGGCTTCGAAGCCGATGACGCGCGCCTTGCCGGCCGAAACCGCCTCCTGCATGCCCGAGATGACGAAGGGCGAGCCGACCTTGGTGCGGGTAACAGCAAAATCGCCCGCCGTCTCGATGCCGGAATTCGAGGTCACCGGAGTGACGACCACGGCGGCTTTCAGGAACTTCGCGGCGATCAGGCCGAGGAGATCACCGCGCAGCGGCGTCCCGGTTTCGTCGGTCACCAGCGGCCGGTCGCCATCGCCATCGGCGGAGACGATTGCGTCCAGCCGGTGCTCGGCAGCCCAGCCCTTCAACAGCTCGATCGTTTCAGGCGAGACGGCTTCGGTATCGACGGGAATGAAAGTTTGCGAACGGCCGAGCGCTATCGTCTCGGCGCCATAGAGCGCCAGCAGATCAACCAGCATGTCGCGCGCGACGGTGCTGTGCTGGTAGACGCCGATGCGCTGGCCGGAAAGCGCCTTTGCCGGGAGGATAGCCGCGTTGCGCTTGAAAAAGCCTTCGGCGCACGCCGCCGCATGATCTGATGCAGTGCCTGTTTTCGCGGGCATCACAAACGTGGCGTCGAGCTTGGCTGCGGCAGCGGAGATCGCCGTCTCGTCGGCCTTGTCGATTTCGCCATCCGGCCGGTAGAACTTGATGCCGTTGCGATCTGCGGGGATATGCGAGCCCGTGATCATCAGGCTGGCGGCGCTGAGCTTGAGGCCGTAGAGCGCCAGCGCCGGGGTGGGCACGGTGCCGCAATCGGCGACCGCGAATCCGAGCGAAGCCAGCGCTGCTGTGCAGTTATCAGCAATTTCCGGGCTGGAATCGCGAAAGTCACGGCCGAGCAGGATGAGGTCACCCGGCTTTACCTGTCCGCTTTCCAGGAGATACTGGCCGAAGGCGGCCGCATAGAGCGCGGAAGCCCTGCCTTTTAGATCGGCGGAGAGCCCGCGCAGTCCACTAGTCCCAAATTTCATTCTGAATAAGCCCTGCCAGCGCTTGAATCCGTCGGCCATTATCAACACACTACTGTCACTTCGTAAATTTTGATCCGCAGCGATCACTAAATTACTTCGCAATTCCCTTTTCGAGCCACATCAGGTGCTCGTTCTCAGCGAACGGGAGCGCAAATGACCGAACAGACAATCGCATTGGAAGACAGCTGGAAGGCCGCGCTGGCCCCGGAGTTTTCAAGCCCGTACATGCAGCAGCTGAAGGCGTTTCTGCAGGCGCAGAAGCAGGCGGGAAAGCATATTTTCCCCAAGGGATCGGAGTATTTTCGCGCCCTCGATCTGACGCCGCTATCCGATGTGAAGGTCGTCATCCTCGGCCAGGATCCGTATCACGGCCTCGGACAGGCGCACGGGCTGTGCTTCAGCGTGCGTCCCGGCGTGCGCATCCCGCCGTCGCTGGTCAATATCTACAAGGAGATGGAGACCGATCTCGGTATCGAGCGCGCCCGGCATGGCTTCCTGGAGCATTGGGCGAAGCAGGGCGTGCTGCTCTTAAACAGTGTACTGACCGTCGAGGAGGCGCAGGCTGCCTCGCATCAGGGACAGGGCTGGGAGAAATTCACCGATGCCGTGATCCGCAAGGTCAACGAGGAATGCGAGCATGTGGTCTTCATCCTCTGGGGATCCTATGCGCAGCGCAAGGCGGCGTTCGTCGATAGCGCGCGCCATCTGGTGCTGAAGGCGCCACATCCTTCGCCGCTCTCGGCGCATAATGGCTTTTTCGGCAGCAAGCCGTTTTCCAAGGCGAATGCCTATCTGCAGTCTCATGGCCGTGCGGCGATCGATTGGCAGCTGCCTGCGAACCCACAGGTTAACTAGCGCTTTCTGAACGACATTCTCTCATCGTTCAATAAAAAGAGACAATGCGTGTCAGCTTGCGGGGCTATTCCAAAAGCCGCCGAGGGATCATCTATCACCCATCGAAAGCCCGCCGATGCGGGCAAGAAAGGGGTTTTCCATGTTGAACCAGATCAAGGGGCTGCACCACGTCACATCGATGGCTGAGGAT
Source organism: Hyphomicrobiales bacterium (assembly GCA_900465675.1). GTDB lineage: Bacteria > Pseudomonadota > Alphaproteobacteria > Rhizobiales > Rhizobiaceae > Rhizobium. The sequence continues at coordinate 94,145 of UBJR01000010.1, forward strand.
GCCCGGACCAACAATCAGTTCTTCACCCACGCGCTCGGCCTGCGCCGGGTCAAGAAGACCGTGAACTTCGACGCTCCCGACGTCTATCACCTCTATTATGGTGACGAGACCGGTGCGCCGGGTACGATCATGACCTACTTCCCGTTCCCGAAGATGGCGCAGGGCCGTCCGGGCACCGGCGAAGTCGGCACCACCGTCTACTCGGTTCCCGAAGGCTCGATCGGCTTCTGGAGCGACCGGCTGTCGAAGCTCGATGCCGGCGGCCTGAAGGCAGAGGAAAGCTTCGGCGAGAAGCGCCTGAATTTTGCCGGTCTTGACGGTGACGGCTTCGCGCTCGTCGAAGTCAAGGACGATGCGCGTAAGCCGTGGACGAACGGCGGTATCTCCGAGGATCATGCGATCCGCGGTTTCCACTCGGTTGCCATGCGGCTGCGCGATGACGGCGCGACGTCCGAACTTCTGAAGTTCATGGGTTATCAGGTCCAAGACGAGAAGGACGGCGTCAAGCGTCTTATCCTGCCCGGCGGCAATGGTGCGCATCTGATCGATCTCGAAACGATGCCGAGCATCAACCGTGCGCTTCCGGGTGCCGGTTCCGTCCACCACGTCGCCTTCGCCGTCGAAAACCGCGAGACGCAGCTCGAAGTGCGCAAGGCGCTGATGGATACCGGTTACCAGGTGACGCCGGTCATCGACCGCGATTACTTCTGGGCAATCTATTTCCGCACGCCGGGTGGCGTGCTGTTCGAGATCGCCACCAACGAACCGGGCTTCGACCGTGACGAAGATACGGCTCATCTCGGCGAGGCGCTGAAGCTGCCGCAGCAGCATGCGCATATGCGCCAGTTGATCGAGCAGCATCTGCCGCCGCTCGAAGCCTAAGGAGAACAGCCATGGCTGATAATTCATATGTGCACCGGCTGCATGCCGGTGCACCCGGAAAGCCTATTCTCTTCGTGCTGCACGGCACGGGGGGCGACGAGACGCAGTTCTTCGAGTTCGGTCGGCGTCTGCTGCCGGAAGCAACAATCGTTTCGCCGCGGGGCGATGTTTCCGAACATGGTGCGGCGCGTTTCTTCAAGCGCACCGGCGAGGGCGTCTACGATATGGACGACCTCACCCGGGCAACCGAAAAAATGGCCGCCTATGTCAGGGATCTCGCGGCCGGTCACGGCGCGTCACACATTCTCGGACTGGGCTTTTCCAATGGTGCGAACATTCTCGCCAATGTGCTGATCGAGAAAGGCATCTTCGATGCTGCCGCGCTGCTGCATCCGCTGATCCCGTTCCAGCCGAAGTCTAATCCGGAACTTGCCGGACGGCGCATGCTGATCACTGCGGGCCAGCGCGATCCGATCTGCCCGGTGCCACAGACCGAGGCGCTTGCTGCCTATTTCGAACAGGAAAAGGCAAAGGTCACGACGGAGTGGCACACGGGCGGGCATGACATCCGTCCGAACGAGATCGATGCCATCAGGACGTTCTTCGAGCCTTACTTCTAAGCCTCTAACGAAAATAGGGCGGCCGCTTTTCCGAAGGCGGCTGCTCGGGCAACTCAAGCCAGCGTTCGCCGGAGAAATAGGCTCTGGTGCGGACCTGCGGTCCGGGCGTCGCCTTCATTGCGATGATGAAGTTGAAGCTATTGTCGCTGGTGGTTTCGCGGGTGAAGCTGACGCTGGTCCCGAAGCTTTCTTCCTTCACGTCTTTCAATTCGCGGATCGCTGCGAGCGTGGCGGAGAAGTCCTGCCAGTGCGGCTGGGCGAGCATGGTCTCGAAAATTCGCATCGCCGCCGGATCGAGCTTTCCGGCGCTGTCGGTCTCCGGACCGACGAGCTTGGCGCGCATGTTGAAGATCGCTCCGTCGCGGTCGCCGCGGATAATCACGAAGACCGAGCTCAGCGGGCGTTCGGCATCCTGCTTGTAGACCTGCTGGAAGGTGCATTCGAATGTGGTGCTGCTCATGCCGGCAGCCCGCCACGGCGTCGTGCCGATGCCTGCCTTCCGCAGGGCGTCGCAGATCGCCGGGCCCGTCGTCCACCATGTCCTGAAGAAGGCGGCCGCGAGTTCGGCAAGCGGTGGATCCATCAGCCGCGGATCACGCTCGATGCTGGCGAGGACGGGATTGGGTGCCGGTCTTGGCCTGGGTGGCGGAGGCGAGCTTTTCGGGAGGACTGCCACGGTCTTTTGTGGCGTGAACGGGTAGCCCAGCCGCCCGGCAAGATCGCGCAGATGCCGCATGTCGTTCGACAGCAGAACGGTGCCGCCGATCAGAGAGAGCGAGACGGCCAGCATAGACCACAGCACCAGGCCGCGCCTCCGGCGCAGCGGCGGGCTCTTCATGTCCTGATTTGAGGTCTCGGTTGCCAAATCGATCACTCTGGTGTGGCGTTTCCCCAGCGCTTCCCGCCCGCCACGTCTCAGTAAAGATAAAGCGGAATACTCAATAAAATACCGCAAATTCTGCCGATGTGCAGTAAATGCCCGCAGCACGGCATTCGGACCATTGCGGTTGGCCGATGGTGATCTAGATCTGTCCCTCTCCGTACAAGCGGATATCATCCAGAAAAGGTTGCCGCCTTGAGTTCAGACGTAACATCGCTCTCCCGGGAGCAGCTCGAAGAAGAAGTACGACGTCTGAGATCGCAGCAGCCAGACAGACCCCTCGGAGCAGGCAGTCACAGCGGCGTCGAGCCGGGACGCGGTGACGTGCCGCAATCGGCCGACGAGATGCAGATGCGCAGCGAGGCGCGCTATCGCGCACTGTTCGAGGCGATCGACGACGGCTTTTGCATCATCGAATTCATCGACGGTCCACATGGCCCCTTGAGCGACTATGTGCATATCGAGGCCAATTCCGGCTATGGGCGGCATACCGGGATCTCCGACATCATCGGCAAGACGCTGCGCGACATCGAACCGAATGCGCCAGACCAGTGGCTGACGCTCTATGGCGGCGTGCTGGAAAGTGGCCGGGCGATCCGCTTCGAGCAGCATTTCGTTGCCGTCGACCGCTATATCGAAGTCTCGGCCTCGCGCGTCGAGCCGGCAAGCCTGCGGCAGGTCTCGGTGCTGTTTCGGGATATCACCGCGCGCAGGCAGGCGGAAAATGCATTGCGTGACAGCGAGGCGACCGCGCGTGAGAATGTGCAGCGCGTTCAGCTGGCGCTGGCGGCCGGCGCCATCATAGGCACGTGGTTTTGGGACGTGCCGTCAAACCGGTTCACGGTGGATGAGGCCTTTGCGCGGGCATTCGGTCTCGATCCGGCGCTTGGCCGGATCGGACTCAGCCTCGATCAGGTGATCGAAACCGTTCATCCCGACGACAAGGCCTCGCTTTCGCAGGCCATGGGCGAAGCCCTAAGACGCGGCGGTCCCTATGCGCATCAATACCGGACGCGCCGCGCCGACGGGCAATATTACTGGCTGGAAGCCAATGGACGGGTCGAGCTTGCCGCCGATGGCACGCCGCTCAGCTTTCCCGGAGTGCTCCTCGACATCGAAACGCGCCGCGCCGTCGAGGCCGAACGCGACCGCGCCACGTCGGCACTTCGTTCGCTCAACGATACGCTGGAGCAGCGTGTCGCCGAGCGGACGGCGGAACTGATGCATGCCGAGGAGCAGCTGCGCCATTCGCAGAAGATGGAAGCTGTCGGTCAGCTGACCGGCGGTCTGGCGCATGATTTCAACAACCTGCTGGCCGGTATCTCCGGCTCCATGGAGCTGATGCAGACGCGCCTGGCGCAGGGCCGCATCAGCGAACTCGACCGCTACGTCACCGGCGCACAGGGCGCGGTCAAACGCGCGGCGGGCCTGACGCAGCGTCTGCTGGCGTTTTCGCGGCGGCAGACGCTCGATCCGAAACCGGCAACGCTCAATCGTCTGGTGTCTGGCATGCAGGACCTGGTGACCCGCAGCGTCGGGCCGACCATCGAGGTGGAGACGGCGCTGGCGGGCGGTCTGTGGACCACGTTCGTCGATATCGGACAGCTCGAAAACGCCCTGCTGAACCTCTGCCTCAACGCCAGGGATGCGATGCCCGATGGCGGAAAGCTGACGATCGAGACCGGCAACCGATGGTTCGACGAGCGGGCTTCGCGACAGCGAGGGCTGTCGTCCGGGCAATATGTGTCGCTATGCGTCAGCGATACCGGCACCGGCATGACGCCGGATGTCGTGGAGCGGGCGTTCGATCCGTTCTTTACCACCAAGCCCACAGGGCAGGGCACCGGTCTCGGCCTGTCGATGGTGCATGGCTTTGCCGGCCAGTCCGGCGGGACGGCGCGCATCTATTCGGAGCTCGGCAAGGGCACGATGATCTGCATCTATCTGCCGCGCCATCTCGGCGATGCGGAAACGGCTGACGACATGTCGAGCCCGACGGTGACGCCGCGCGCTTCGGGCCACGAGACGATCCTCGTCGTCGATGACGAGCCGCTGGTGCGTATGGTGGCGGTCGAGATCCTAGAGGAGCTCGGTTATCACGTGCTGGAGGCCGATGACGGCATGAGCGCGATGCGGATCATGAATTCCGGCCAGCCGATCGATCTCCTGGTGACCGATGTCGGACTGCCCGGCGGGATGAACGGGCGGCAGCTGGCCGATGCGATCAGGGCGACACGGCCCGATCTCCGTGTCCTGTTCGTTACCGGCTATGCCGAGAATGCGGTTCTGAACCACGGCCATCTCGATCACGGCATGCATGTGATGACCAAGCCGTTTCTCGGCGATGCTTTCGCCCGCCGGGTGAAAGATTTGCTGATCAAGTAACGGATCGCCTAAGACTGCCGCCCGCATTCTTCCAGCACTGCCGGAACAGCGAGAATAGCACGCGTGGAGCCGCCGGAATCTTCTTCCACGGCTTCGCGATGCTGGCGATTTGTTAAGTAATTTTCTTGAGATTATAGCTTTGTTGTTTCATGATCATTGCGGCACGAAGTTTTTCGCGCCGGGCCTTACGGCGATCGATGTTTGATCGTTTCAGTCATGAACATGTTTCTTCGTATGGGCGGGGATGCTTGGAAAGCTATTCTTTAGCTTTTCTTCATATGCGCTTTGCGGGCTTGCGGCAGAGTTGGTTAGGGAAGTTGCATGAATTCGGAGTTTGCGGTTCGTCCCATGCGGCCGGGCGAGTTGGAGCTTGTACTCGAGTGGGCCCGGCAGGAAGGCTGGAATCCCGGCCTCGACGATTCCCTTGCATTTCATGACGCCGATCCGTCCGGCTTCTTTGTCGGCGCCATAGGCGAAGTGCCTGTCGGCTCGATCTCGGTCGTCAAATATGGCGACAGTTTCGCCTTTCTCGGCCTCTATATCGTTCACCCGGATTTCCGTGGCAAAGGCTATGGCAAGGCGATCTGGAATGCCGGTATGGCGTCGGCCGAAGGCCGCACCATCGGCCTCGATGGCGTCGAGGCGCAGCAGCCGAGTTACCGCAAGGCGGGTTTCGAGCCTGCCTACAAGACGATCCGCTTCGGCGGCATAGCCAAGCCTGCACCGCAATCGCCGCAGCTCGCACAAGCGGTTTCCGACAAGACAGATGGCATCGCCCGCTACGACTCCTCGATCTTCCCCGCATCGCGTCCCGAGTTCATCAGCGCCTGGTGCACCAGCCGCAAGGGCCGCAAGAGTGCCGTCGTGCGCAAGAGCGGCAAGATCCGCGGCTATGGCACGATCCGCCGCTGTTACGAGGGCTACAAGATCGGCCCGCTATTTGCCGCCGATGCCGACACGGCGGCGGCGCTCATTGCGCAGCTCGTCACCGAGGCGAACGGCGCCCGGATCTTCATCGACGTGCCGGCCGATAACGCGGAGGCTATCGCGCTCGCCGAGGCGATCGGGCTTAAGCCGGTAATGGAGACGATGCGCATGTATCGCGGCCAGGCGCCGGTGATCCCGCTGAAGAACGTCTACGGCGTGACGACGCTGGAACTCGGTTAGTCGACCGGCGAGGCTGGCGTCGTGGGAGCGGATGCCTTTGGGCGTCCCTTCTCGGCGATGGCGATCCCGCCGAGCGTCAGCGCCAGTGCAATCATGTGGAAGACCTGCAGCTCTTCTCCGAGAAGCAGAACTGACAGCAGAGTGCCGAAAACCGGCACCAGATTGATGAACAGCCCGGCGCGATTGGCGCCGATCGTTTCGACACCCTTGATGTAGAGGATCTGCGCCAGTAGCGACGCGAAGATCGCCGTGTAGAAGGCGATCACCCAGCCGTTGGCATCGGGCACCTGGATATTGCCTTTCGAGCCTTCCCAGATCAGCAACGGGATCGAGCTCAGTGCGGCAGCAAGTGCCGGGATCGCCATCAGCGTGCGCCAGTCGACGGGCGGTTTCCAGCGCAGAAAGATCGTATAGACGGAATAGGCGACGACGGCGATCAGCATTAGCGCGTCGCCGCGGTTGAGGCTGAGCTGCAGCAGCGTGGCGAAATCGCCGTGGGCCGCCGTCAGTGCGACGCCGACCAGCGTCATGCCGAAGCCAGCGAATTGCGCCAACGAGACGCTGGTGCGGAAGAAGACGAAGTTCAGCAGGAAGATCAGCATCGGGATGCCTGCCTGCTCGATCGCCACGTTAATCGCCGTCGTATACTGCACGGCGGAATAGAGCATGGCGTTGAAGGTCGTGTAGCCGATGATGCCGTAGAAGAAGAGCAGCGGCAGGTTCTTGCGCACCAGCGGCCAGTCGCGCTTGAGGTAGGGCAGGGAGATCGCGGCGATCAATGCCGTTGCCAGCGTCCAGCGCAGCAGGGTCAGCATCATAGGGCTGATATGGCCAAGCGCCAGCTTGCCGGCCACCGCATTGCCGCCCCAGCACAGCGTTGCGATGACGAGGCAAATATAGGCCGTGATCTGCACGATGATTCTTTCCGTATCGGTGATTGGCCGGACAGGAGGCGGGGCGTGGCTCCGGCAATAGCCCGCGGCGGGCTGTTTTGTCACGCAAAAAGCCCATTTCACCGCGATAACAGGGTCGCTTTCCAAAAAACAAACCTTTATAGATGCGCGGGTTTGAGCAGGGCGCGGATAATCCGCCGGTAACAGGAAGAGTTGGATGACGAACGTAGTCGTGGTCGGTTCCCAATGGGGTGACGAAGGCAAGGGCAAGATTGTCGATTGGCTTTCGGAACGTGCGGACGTCATCGTTCGCTATCAGGGCGGCCATAATGCAGGTCATACGCTGGTCATCGACGGCGTCAGCTACAAGCTGGCGCTGCTGCCGTCCGGCCTCGTTCGTGGCAAGCTCAGCGTCATCGGCAACGGTGTCGTTGTCGATCCGCATCACTTCGTCGCCGAAGTCGAGAAGCTGCGCGCCCAGGGCGTCAATGTCACCCCTGAAGTGCTGCGCATCGCCGACAACGCGCCGCTGATCCTGTCGCTGCACCGCGATCTCGACGGTTTCCGTGAAGACGCCGCCTCCAACAGCGGCACCAAGATCGGTACCACCCGCCGCGGCATCGGCCCGGCCTATGAAGACAAGGTCGGCCGCCGCGCCATCCGCGCCATCGATCTTGCCGATCCGGAAACGCTGCCGGCCAAGATCGACCGTCTCCTGACCCATCACAACGCCCTGCGCCGTGGCCTCGGCCTGCCGGAAATTTCGGTGGAATCGCTGGAGAAGGAACTGAACGACGTTGCCGCTCAGGTTCTGCCCTATGTCGATCAGGTCTGGCGCATTCTCGACGACCAGCGCAAGGCCGGTGCCCGCATCCTGTTCGAAGGCGCCCAGGGTGCGCTGCTCGACAACGACCACGGCACGTATCCGTTCGTGACCTCGTCGAACACCGTTGCCGGTCAGGCGGCTGCAGGCTCCGGCCTCGGCCCGACGGCGATCGGCTATGTCCTCGGCATCACCAAGGCCTACACGACCCGCGTCGGCGAAGGTCCGTTCCCGTGCGAGCTGAACGATGAGATCGGCAAGCACCTGTCGACCGTCGGCCGCGAAGTCGGCGTCAACACCGGCCGTCCGCGCCGCTGCGGCTGGTTCGATTCGGTTCTGGTGCGCCAGACGGTGAAGACCTCCGGCATCACCGGCATCGCGCTGACCAAGCTCGACGTCCTCGATGGCTTGGATGAACTGAAGATCTGCGTTGCCTACAAGCTCGACGGGAAGGAGATCGATTATCTTCCGGCAAGCCAGGCCGCGCAGGCCCGTGTCGAGCCCGTCTACATCACGCTCGAGGGATGGAAGGAATCGACTGTCGGTGCCCGCAGCTGGGCCGATCTTCCGGCGCAGGCGATCAAGTATGTACGCCAGGTCGAGGAGCTGATCGGCGCACCGGTCGCCTTGTTGTCCACAAGCCCTGAGCGAGATGACACCATACTTGTGACCGATCCCTTTGAGGATTAATGTCGCGGGTCATTGCGATTTGGCCCGTGCGTTAAGCCGGGCCTTTTGAGAAAGTACGAATGGCGGATTTTATTGCAGTCATCCGGCGGGCCGTTGACGGTCTGACCGAAAATACGCCCGAGATGCGGGTGAAGGTTTACGAGCGGGCCCGCGGCGCAGTGCAGCGGCAGCTCGAAAACATGAAGCCGCGTCCGCCGGAAGCGATGTTGCAACGGCAGCTTGAAAAGCTGGATGCCGCCATTCGTGAAGTCGAGGCCGAGCATGCCGAGGCGCTGCCGGACGACAACGCCGTAGCGCTTGAGCCTATAGCCGCTGCCGAGGCCATCCCCGAGCCCGTCTACGAAGAGCCGGCAGCGGAAGCGCCGGTCGAAGAGCCAGTGCATGCTGGGGCCGAGCCGGTTGAAGACGCCGCTCCGGAAGAGCATTCCGCCTACGAGGAGCCTGTCGCCCACCAAGAGCCTGCCGCCGCCGAGCCTGCCTACGAAGAGCCGCAGCCCATCTATCATGAAGAAGCGGCACCCGCCGCCGAACCCGAAGTGCACGCAGAAGAGCCTGCGCCGTGGCAGCAGCCTGCCGAGGACGCGCCTGCTGAAACCTGGCACGCCCCGCAGCACGAAGAGCCGGTCGAGCCGGAACACCACGTTGCCGCCGAAACCGCAGTCTTCGAAGAACATCACGCCGAACCGGAACCGGTGGAAGCCGTCGAGCCGCTTCGCGCCAGCGAATATAATCCGGCCAACCGCCTGGTTGAGCCTTTCGCCTCGTTCGAGAAGCCGCAGGAATTTGTCGAGCAGACGCAGGAAGAGCCGCTGCAGAGCGATGCCGCCGGGCGTTTCGAACCTGTGTGGAGCGAGCCCGTTGCCGAGGCGCCCGCCGAGCCGCCGAAGGATGCAGAAACGGTCTGGGCCGATCAGGAACTGCACAACTTCTCCAGCCTTGCGCCTGCGGCCAATGCCGATTCCGGCGCCCGCGCCTTCGAAGAGGCGCTGTCGGGTCTGAGCTCTGTGCCGGAGCCCGCCAAGATGCCTCCGGCGCACGAAGGCTTCTCATGGGAAGCGGCAGCCTTCGACGACCTGCCGCCGATCGATGCGCCCAAGAAGGCCGCAGCGGCACCGCATGGCGACGATTCCGATCTGTTTTCCGAAGTGCATGGCAACAAGGCAGCGCCCGCGCAACCGGCACCCGATGTGCCCGGCAGCGAGTGGAAGGAAGCCGAATCGCTTCGCGGCTACGGCCGCCGCGGCAGCGTTGCCAATGACGACGACGATACGGCACCGGTTGCCGATATCGACCAGATTGTCGCTGCCAAGCTGCAGAACAAGAACTTCCGCATGGAGCCGAAGCGCCGCCGCTTCGGCTCCGGCAGGATCATCGGTACGCTCGTTGCTCTCGCCGTGCTTGGCGGTGGCGGCTACGCGGCGTGGATGAAGCGCGACGAGCTGAACGCCATGGTCAATGGCCTGATCAGCTCGGCGCCGAAGACCGCCGAAACGACGAAACCCGCAGCGACCACGACGCCGCCCACCACCGCGCCGGCATCGGGCACCGCTCCTGCGGCCAACGACAGCTCCGCAGCCCCGGCTGAAAGCAACAAGCAGGTTGCCGCCGTGGATGACGGCGCGTCGGTCAGCAACAAGTTCAACCAGCGCCTGATGGCCGACGGCAGCGAGACGGATCCGGGTCCCGCCACGGTCGCCACGACACCGACAGCCGAAGGCAAGTCGGTTGCGCAGCAGAGCGTCGCTTCTGCCGCCCCGGCCGTACAGGCACAGGCTACGCCTGCGGCGCAGCCGGGCGCTGCCAATGCACAGCAGCCACCTGCAACGGATGCGCCGGCCCCGGCTGCCGCGCAGACGCAGACACCGGTCGGCGCATCGGAAAAGATGTTCCTCTATGAGGAGCGTATTGGCCAGAGCTCGCCGACGGCGATCCAGGGTTCGGTCGTCTGGAGCGTCCAGCACGAGAAGGGCGCCAACGGCAAGGATGAGGCGACGGTGCAGGGCAACGTCACCGTTCCCGAGCGCAATCTCTCGGCTCTCGTGACCTTCAAGCGCAATTCCGACCCGTCGCTGCCCGCCAGCCATCTGGTCGAAATCGTCTTCTCGGTACCGCCGAATTTTGAAGGCGGTAAGATCGACAGCGTTCAGCGCATCTCGATGAAGCGGACCGAGCAGGACCGCGGCGACGCGCTGATCGCCGTTCCGGCCAAGATCACCGACGATTTCCACATGATCGCCCTGAACGACTATCCGGACGCCCGCAAGTCGAACCTCGACCTGCTCGCCACCCGCGACTGGATCGACATCCCGATCACCTACCGCAACGGCCGCCGTGCCCTGATCACCATGCAGAAGGGTTCGACCGGCGGCGCCGCGTTCAACACCGCGATCAGCAGCTGGACCGCCCTCGGCGACGTCAGCACCAGCCAGTAAAATCTGGCTGGTAGCCACAAAACGAGGCGGTTCCTGCGGGGACCGCCTGCCGTTCACGCGCGGGAAACATCTCCAGTTCTATCCACGAACCGCGGTTGGCGGGACGATTACGAGTGTCGAATTTTCGAACTCGGTCGAATCCGCGCGTTGGAAAGGGACATAGCGAATAGTCAGAATCGCGGGGAACGCTTGCGCTTCTCGTCTAAGCAGATTACAACACTGAACTATATGGTTCAGTATATAGCTCCTCCTCTTGATCTCTCGTTCGCGGCGCTTTCCGATGCAACACGCCGTGGGATCATCGATCTGCTCGGTCATGGGGACGCATCTATTACCAGTCTCGCTGATGCCTTTCAGATGACGCTGACTGGCATGAAGAAGCACGTCCAGGTTCTTGAGAGGGCCGGGCTTGTCGTCACACAGAAGGTTGGAAGGGTGAGAACCTGCAGGCTTGGAAAACGCGGCCTCAAGGCGGAGGCGGAGTGGATAGAGGCGCACCGCAAGCTCTTCGAGGCCCGTTTCGACGCGTTGGATGAAATCATCAACGAAATACAACAGGGAGGAAGCGATGAAGGAGCAGTTTGAGAGTACAGGCGCGCAGAACCCCACGTCAGTCCAGCGCAAAGGGGATCGCGAACTCGTCATTACGCGAACATTCAATGCGCCGCCGAGCACGGTCTACAGGGCGTGGAGCCAGCCGGAGCTGTTTCAGCGCTGGTGGGTGCCGGAATCGGCGCCGGGCGGGGTTTCGCTCGTATCGTGCGACATGGACGTTCGGACCGGCGGCAAATATCGGCTTGAATTCGGCACTGGCGGTTCGGATACCATGGCCTTCTACGGTAAGTATCTCGAGGTCGTGCCCAACGAGCGTATCGTCTGGACCAATGACGAGGGCGAAGAGGGCGCGATCACGACCGTGACCTTCGAGGATCAGGGCGGGAAAACCCTGTTGACCTTCCACGAAGTCTATCCGTCCAGGGAGGCGCTTGAACAAGCACTGCAGGAAGGCGCGGCCGCATTGCCGGAACAACTGGAACAACTCCGCAAATTTCTTTCCAGCATCGGCGATCATTGCTGACATGGTATCGTGAAGCCCAGCGCTTCCACATTGCAAAAAAGGCGGGCCATTGGCCCGCCTTTTTCAATTGTTGTTCTACTGCAGGCGCTTACGCGCTGGCTTCCACCACGCGCACGGCCTTGGCCATGTCGAGCGCTTCCTTGCGGACGGCGTCCTGGACCTTTTCGAAGGCGCGGACCTCGATCTGGCGGACGCGTTCGCGGCTGATGTCGAATTCTGACGACAGGTCTTCCAGCGTCACCGGATCCTCGGCGAGGCGGCGTGCTTCGAAGATGCGGCGTTCGCGTTCGTTGAGTACCGACATCGCCTTGGAGAGCATCCGGCGGCGGGTGTCGAGCTCGTCCTGCTCGATCAGCACTTCTTCCTGGCTGTCGTGATCATCGACCAGCCAGTCCTGCCACTGGCCGCTATCGCCTTCGGACGCCTTGATCGAGGCGTTCAGCGATGCGTCGCCGGACAGGCGGCGGTTCATGGATACGACTTCCTCTTCCGACACCTTCAGCTTAGTGGCGATTTCGGAGACGTGTTCCGGCTTCAGATCACCTTCGTCGATCGCCTGCAGGCGGCCCTTGAGGCGGCGCAGGTTGAAGAACAGGCGCTTCTGATTGGCGGTCGTGCCCATTTTCACGAGCGACCACGAACGCAGGATATATTCCTGGATCGAGGCCTTGATCCACCACATGGCATAGGTTGCCAGGCGGAAGCCGCGTTCCGGGTCGAACTTCTTCACGGCCTGCATGAGGCCGACGTTACCTTCGGAGACGACTTCGCCGATCGGCAGGCCATAGCCACGGTAGCCCATCGCGATCTTGGCGACGAGACGCAGGTGGCTGGTGACGAGCTTGTGCGCAGCGTCGCGGTCGCCATGTTCGGCATAGCGCTTGGCGAGCATGTATTCCTGCTGGGGCTCCAGCATCGGGAACTTGCGGATTTCGTCGAGGTAACGGTTAAGACCGGCTTCGCCGGCCGTAATGGATGGCAGGTTATTACGGGCCATGATTGCACCCTCCTATATAGATTCCGGTTCCCGATGGAACGCGTCCCCGCGTCGTTAAAGGCAAACCGGGACGTGCGGCTCAAAGCTGAGCCCGCACTAAGTCCATATACAGATAAGTATGGCCGAACAGGGGTTCAAGGCCACCGGAGCATTCACGAAGGCGTTATGGCGCCGCTGCCCGCAGCGCCTCGACGAGCTCGATCATGTCGTCCGGCAGCGGCACTTCGAAGCGCATGACTTCGCCAGTGCGCGGGTGCTCGAACTGCAGCATATAGGCGTGGAGCGCCTGACGCGTGAAGCCGTTCACCACCTTGCGGACGGCATCGGGAAGCTTGTTTGCCTTGGTCTTGAAGCCGGCGCCATAAACGGTGTCGCCGAGCAGCGGATGGCCGATATGGGCCATGTGGACGCGGATCTGGTGGGTACGGCCGGTTTCCAGGTGGCACTCGACCAGCGAAGCCAGCGACAGGGCGTCCGGCGTCTCCTGGAAGCGTTCGAGCACTTCGTAATGGGTAATCGCCTCGTCGGCTTCCTGATTGCCGGGGCGCTTTACTTCGCGGCGGGTGCGGTCTCCGGTGCCGCGGCCGAGCGGCGCGTCGATCGTGCCTGCCAGCGAGCGCGGACGGCCCCAGACGATCGCCTGATAGGCGCGTTCCAGCGGCATGGTCCGGCCGTGGTCGGCAAACTGCGCCGACAGATGGCGGTGGGCGATATCGTTCTTGGCAACGATCATCACGCCCGTCGTATCCTTGTCGAGCCGGTGGACGATGCCCGGGCGCTTGACGCCGCCGATGCCCGAAAGGCTGTCGCCGCAGTGATAGATCAGCGCGTTGACCAGCGTGCCGGTCCAGTTGCCGGCGGCCGGATGGACGACGAGGCCCGATGGCTTGGAGATGACGATGACGTCGTCGTCCTCGTAGAGGATGTCGAGCGGGATGTTCTCGCCCTTGGGCTCCGGATCTTCCGGCTCGGGCAGCAGCATCTCGTAGGTATCGCCGGCGCGGACCTTCTTTTGCGGATCGGTCGCCAGGGCGCCGTTGACGAGAAGCTGGCCTTCCTTGATCAGCACCTTCACCCGGCTGCGCGAAAACTCGGGTCCAAGCTGGGCCGTCAGCCATGCGTCGAGGCGGCCCGTTGCGCTCTCATCTGCCGTCAGGACTTTCCTAATGCCGGATGCTTGTTTAAAGGGGTCGCTCAAGTCGCTTCTTCTCCGACGTTTTCATAGGACACCGTAATGACGCAAATCGAACCAGACGATCAGGAAGACAAGCCCCTTGACCCGGCAATGGAAAGCGTCCGGCGCAAGATGGTTCGCCTGCAGATCGTTTCCGGCGCCATCATGTTCGTGAGCCTTATGGCGGTCTTCGGCGCGGTTGTCTACAAGGTGACGCGGCCTGCACCGGCAGGCGCGCCTGCTGTTGCTTCGAACGGCGTTCCGACGGATTCGCCGGTCAGCGGCACGGTTTCGCTGCCGGCTGGCTTCGCGGTTCAGTCGACCTCGCTTTCGGGCAGCCAGATCCTGTTCTACGGTCAGGGTAGCGATGGCAAGCACCGCGCGATCGTCGTCGATACCAGGACGGGCCATACCGTCGCCGATATCGCCATCGCCGGCAATTGAGCCATGGCGGCTGCTCCGGTCACGATCGATGATCCCGCCGATCTGAGGATCGCGGAGTTTCGCGAGATCCGCGAGCGTGACCTGACGGGGCGTCAGGGCCGTTTCATCGCCGAGGGAACAGTGGTGCTGCGCATGCTGGCGCAGGCCCACCGGCGCGGCACGTTCGCGGCCGAGAAGATCCTGTTGCTCGCAAACCGGGCGGCGGGCGTGGACGATATCCTGGCCGAGTTTCCCAGCGACGTGCCCGTCTACATCGCCGATGCCGCCACGCTTGATGGCATCGTCGGCTTTCATCTACATCGCGGCGTGCTGGCGCTCGGCAGGAAGCTCGCGCCGGCGACAAGTCTGATCGACCGGCTACCGGAACAGGCGCTGGTTATTGCCGGATGCGGCATCTCCAATCACGACAATGCCGGCTCGATGTTCCGCAATGCGGCAGCGTTCAAGGCGGACGCGATCTTCCTCGACGAAACCTCTTGTGATCCGCTCTATCGCAAGGCGTTGCGCGTCTCGGTCGGCTCTGTGCTCAGCGTTCCCTATGAACGCAGCGGGTCCGCACTCGATCTGCTTGGCGGCCTTGCTGGGCGCGGCTTCGATATCTGGACGCTGTCGCCGCGTGGCGAGGTCGATATCCGCGATATCCCGGCTTCGCCGCGCATGGCGCTGGTGGCCGGAACCGAGGGGGAGGGGTTGCCTGAGGCGATCCTCTCGCGCTTCCGCAGTGCCCGGATCCCGCAATCCGAAGGGCTGGATAGCCTGAATGTCGCGACGGCAACGGGGATCGCCCTGTTTTCCATGGCGTCGGCCGCCCGCAGGCTCTGAGCCTATTTCTGTTCGGATAGAATGGTTGCCGTGCGGGCCGCGAGGTTCAACCGCTCGGCCTGTAGGCTGCCGGTATTTTCGGGCAGGAGCTTGCGAACCGGAGATGTCTCGCCCTCGTTGAGCGCGGTCAGCGCCACGACCTTGGCAGCGATCGAGGCGATTTCCTCACGCAGCGCACTGTCTTTGCCAGTGGCGGTTCTCGCTTTCAGGATGCGATCACAGAGGTCGGTGCTGCGGGCGCGCGCATCCTCGGCGAGCTGCGCTGCGGCGGCTGCCGGGTCCATGCCTTCGTCTTCCTCTGTTGCTGGTGCCGCATCGGGAAGCGCGTTCAGCAGCGAACCCGATAGGCCGGCCTCGCGGATGACGCGGCCTGCCTTGCGCAGCTCGGAATTGGTGCCTTTCAGCTGCTCCTTGAGCTTGGCGAGCTCCTGCTGGCGGCGGGTAAGCAGCGTGTCCTTGTCGGCCGCAGCAGCAGTTTCGCGCGCCACCTTGTCTTCAAGGCGGATCACCATGTGTTCCTGCTGGGTCAGCTTCTGCTCGGCATCCTTGGCGCGCTTCTGCAGGAGGTTAACGTCCTGGCGCAGCGTGTCGCGCTCGTCGCGCAGTGCATTGGCGCGGAATTTGACGCTTTCGATCTCGGTTTCGCGTGCCGCCATGTCGATCTTCAAATTGTCTGTCTGTTCAGCAAGCTTGTTCAGCCGGATGCGCAGCGCATCCAGCTCGCCTTCCTTCTGGGCGCTCGATTGCTCGGCGATATGCAGGCTGGTCTTCAGCTGGCTGATATAGTTCTCGTCCTTGCGCAGATGCGAGCGCAGCTCGGCGGCTTCGACGTTGAGATCGCTGATCTGGCCCTGGAGGGTGCTGATCTCGGCGGCCAACCGGCCGCCGTCGAGCGCCAAAGAGTCATGCCGCAATTGCAGGGAGAGGGATTTTTCGCGCTCGCGGGTAAGATCCTGCGTCGTGCGCGCATTGTCGGCAGCGTAGAGGGCGCGGACCATATCCTTCTGCGCCCGCACTTCCTGTGGGCTGAGCGGCATCGTCGCCCGCATCCGGTTTTCCGTGTACCAGACGACGCGCCGGTGGATGGCAGGAGACACCAGGAAAACCAGGAAGGCCGCAGTCAGGAAACCCAGCCCGAACAGAAGAGCATATTCGATCACGGCGCTGTCAATGCTTCCAGAAAGTGATTTGCGTCGCAGCAATGATTACGCACGCAATGCGCGCGGGGCAAGTGGCGGATGGGTGACGGCGGGGAAGAATCCCGCCGTCCATTCCATATCAGAAGGGGTTCCACGTCGGACCGGGGGTGATCTTGAGATAGCCGACATTGACGCCGAGACGGGCGCCGACGCCGGTGCGGATCGGCACGACGAGAACGTTATTGTTCTTGAGCAGCGTCATGCCGAAGCCGGCGATGACATAGGCCTGGCCGCTGACGCCGCCGAAGCGGGCATAGATGCTGTCGATAGACGGTAGGTCATAGACCAGCATCATGACGCGCGAGCCCTGGCCACCGTAGTCGATGCCGAGCGACGGACCCTGCCAGTAGAGCGGATGCTCGCCTGCGTTCTTGGTGTTCAGCTGTCCTTCGCCATAGGTGAGGCCGGCGATGAAGGCGCCGGAGCCTTCCTGTCCGAGAATGTAGCCGTTCGGCAGGCCGTATTTCTGGAAGGCAGCTTCGATGACCTTGGCGAGACCGCCGCTGGTGGAGCCGAAGAAGGAGTGTCCGGCGTCGACGATTTCCTGGACCGTGTACTGGCTGCTATTGGTCTGCTGGGCCGCAGCCTGTTGCGAAGAGAGCATAAATGCAGAGATGGTCAGCGCGACAAGCAGCCGGCAGAAGCCCATAAATCTTCCTGGGGATTGAAGGTGCATGGTGTCATCCGTTCATCATGGTCGGTTCAATGAGCCGTTTCCGGCAATTGATACATTTTGCTCCGATCGCCTTAACAATCGGTTTACCAAATATGGTGTCATTATGGCGCCGAGTACGGGCGCAAACTTCGTGCAATTTTGATCAGGCAAGATATGGCGGAATGAATTGACCGCCATTAGGAGACGATGATGTCCAAGAACCCCAATCTGACTTTGACCGGCCCGGATCTTGCCGCGCTACTCTGCAGCCGCGTCTGCCATGACGTCATCTCGCCTGTCGGCGCAATCAACAACGGTCTGGAGCTGCTCGACGAGGGCGGTGCCGACGCCGACGCCATGGATCTGATCCGCACCAGCGCGCTGAATGCCTCTGTGCGTCTCAAGTTCGCTCGTCTCGCTTTCGGTGCTTCAGGCTCCGTCGGCGCCTCGATCGACACCGGCGAGGCAGAACGCGCCGCCAAGGATTTCGCTGCGGCTGAAAAGAAGACCGAGATCACCTGGATCGGTCCGCGCGCCATCGTCGCCAAGAACCGCGTCAAGCTGCTGCTCAATCTGCTTTTGGTCGCCTATTCCTCGATCCCGCGCGGCGGCTCGCTGGAAGTGACGCTCGAAAATCCGGAATTCGACGCGAAATTCAAGATCGTCGCCAAGGGCAAGCTGATGCGCCTGCCGCCTAAATTCGTCGAGATTGCCTCGGGCAATATCGAGGAAGCGGTCGATGCCCATTCGATCCAGCCCTATTACACCGTTCTGCTGGCCGACGAATGCGGCATGGAACTCGGCCACAGCGCAACCGGCGAAGAGATTATTTTTACAGCCGAAACCGTTGCGGCCTAAGCTTATGGTTGCATGACTGCGCATTGTCTCTTTCCGGGTAACACTTCCTTAGCCTAATCGACCTATCCTTTCGGGCTGAGGAAGCGCCACCGGGACAGAAGTGGGGCGAAGGAGCAGTGATGCAGCGTTTCATGATCACCGACAGTTCGGACGTCGTTCGCAAGGTCGGCAAGCGTATCCTTTCCGAGCTCGATTTCCTGGTGGGCGAGGCGGCAAATGCCGCCGAAGCCCTGTCTGCCTGCCAGATAGAACTTCCCGACTACCTGATCGTCGATTCCGGCATGGAAGGTGCGCTAGAGCTGATCACCACCATCCGCGCCATGGATGGTGGCAAAGAGGTCAAGATTTATTACTGCGTTATCGAAGCCGACCTGAAGAAGCTGATGGCCGGCAAGCGGGCAGGCGCGACCGACTTCCTGCTGAAGCCGTTCGACCGCAAGATCCTGACCGCCGTCTTCGGCAACCGCGCGATCGCCGCGTAACAATCCACCTATTTTCAGTTTCAAACCTTATGCCCGGCATCTCCCGGGGATTTGCGCGCGCCCAATGACGTTGCCAGTGCCCGGCCACCTGACCTCGAATGAGAGAGGACGCCTAGCGAGGGCGGCCAAACGATAGATCGCAAACGAAAAAATCCCGCCGTGAAGGCGGGATTTTGAATTTGGCAAAAGGGGAAATGCGGTATCAGGCGCTTTCGGCGTATTCGGCACCATCCGGCTCGCGCAGCACGTAGCCGCGGCCCCAGACGGTTTCGATGTAGTTGGCGCCGCCGGCAGCGTTCGCAAGCTTCTTGCGCAGCTTGCAGATGAAGACGTCGATGATCTTCAATTCCGGTTCGTCCATGCCGCCGTAAAGGTGGTTCAGGAACATTTCCTTGGTGAGCGTCGTGCCCTTGCGGAGCGAAAGCAGCTCCAGCATCTGGTATTCCTTGCCCGTCAGGTGAACGCGCTGGCCGCCGACTTCGACGGTCTTGGCGTCGAGGTTGACGATCAGTTCGCCCGTCATGATGACCGACTGGGCATGGCCCTTCGAACGGCGGACGATGGCGTGGATGCGGGCGACCAGCTCATCCTTGTGGAACGGCTTGGTCATGTAGTCGTCGGCGCCGAAGCCGAGACCACGGACCTTGTCTTCGATGCCGGCCATACCCGAGAGGATGAGGATCGGTGTCTTGACCTTGGACAGGCGGAGAGTGCGCAGCACTTCATATCCGGACATGTCGGGAAGGTTCAAATCGAGAAGGATGATGTCGTAATCATACAGTTTGCCGAGGTCGACGCCTTCTTCACCGAGATCGGTGGTGTAGACGTTAAAACTTTCGGACTTGAGCATCAGTTCGATGCTCTGCGCGGTCGCGCTGTCGTCTTCAATCAGTAGTACCCGCATTATTATCCCCTTTACCGCCGCCGAAAGGTGGTCTGGCCCCCTACGCGATACCGAAATATGTCACTGCGTGATTTGGAAGCTGCCACGAAATGGTTAACAAATTCTATTCCACTCTGGCAAGAGGTAACGAATTTATTAAATATTTTGTCCATTCCGCTGTTTTCCAACGAGAATTCGCAAGACCGATTCCTTAACTTTTACATTAAGAACGGCCGCTAAGCGATTCATTCGACTCAGCAATGAAAAGGTTTCGGAAATCGCGTAGTGATGTTTACCGAGCCTTAAATCATCGGACCTATCATTAACGATGCCCGTAAACGAAAGGTTACCAGCGGTAGGTTTTTGTTAATACCGACGGAAATTTTTTGGGCAGACCGTCTCAAAGCGGTGCGCAAGGGGCAGTTTTAGTAAAGCCGGGATCTCGCATCACTGGAGTAATGCGTATGAAGTCGCGTGAGAGCCTAGTTCGCCTGAAGGAATTTCAGGTGAACGAAAAACGACGTCAGCTGCAGCAATTGCAGATGATGATGTCTGAATTCGAACGGATGACGAAGGATCTGGAGAGCCAGATCGTCGTCGAAGAGAAGAAGTCCGGCATTTCCGACCCGAATCATTTCGCCTACCCGACCTTCGCCAAGGCCGCACGTCAGCGCGCCGACAATCTTCAGGTCTCCATCAAGGAGTTGAAGATGCAGGAAGAGGCTCTGGAACAGGCGCTCGAGGAGATGCAGGCAGAATATGCCCGTGCAGCCGCCCTCGAGGAGCGCGACGGCGCGATTCGCGCCCGGGCGTAACGGTCTGGCGATGGACGCCGCCTGGGCGTCCTGGGGAATCGCCGAAGAAAAAGCCACGTATGACGGGCAAGGTCCGTCATACGTGGCTTTTCGTGTTTTCTTAGGGTCCGAGTTTGAGCAGACGAATGCTTCTCGATGGCACGAGGGCAAGGATACGAACGCCCTCGGGAACCTTGTCGTAGAGAACGATGTGGCTCTGGTGCTCGTGGCGTCTAACGCCTTGGCCAATCTTGTTAGCGGGCCGTCCCATATCCGGGTTTTCAGCGATCAGCTCGAAACAATTCTTAACGCTGTCCCGATAGCGCTTCGCTTGGGGTGCTCCGAAGAGCTCTATGCTGTTCAAAAAGATGGCAAGAAGGTCGCGTTCCGCGCGTTCAGTTAAGACATAACCGCTCAAGATGCACCGGCGCGACGAGCAACGAGCGCTTCAGCCTCCGCGAAAATCTCATCAACCGTTCGTTTGCCAGTTCCGCTGACCCGCGATGCGGCAATGATCTCTTCCAGTTCGACGAGCGAAAGCTCCTGGCCCTGCTGCGTCCGGTCCATCAGGATCAAGTCGCGCAGGTACTCGTCGGCGCTTGCATAGTCGCCCTTGCTGACGCGGCTTTCGACCCAGTCACTCTGCTGATCGGAAAGCGATACGGTTAAGCGTGCCATCTGTCACCTCTTGATACCCACAGGATAATCCGTAGGCAGGCGTTTGCCAAATGGTCTCAGTTCACCACGTCGCGCCATTCGTCGTGGCGCTGTGACTGTGCCTTGAAGAACGGGCAAAGCGCGAAGATTTTCCAGCCGCCCTTGCGGGCTTCCTCGACGGCGTGCAGCGCCAGCGCCTGGCCGACGCCTTTGCCGCGCAGTGCGTCCGGCACGCCGGTGTGATCGATGATGATGAGCTTCGGCGAGGTGCGGGAATAGGTCATCTCGGCCTCATGCCCCTCGACATCAACGACATAACGGCCGCCCGAGGCATTTTCTTCGTTGCGGATATCCATTCTATTGTCCTCCGAAAGAGATGCGTTGCCCGAACGTGGCATGCCGGGCAGGGGCTCACAAGCCGGAGCGAGGGCGACGCAGTGTTCAACGGAGAAGGCTTGATGGTGAAATTGGCGCTGCTGAAGCCCGTGCTGCTGGTCGCGGCGCCGTTCTTTCTGGCGCTCGGGCTGGTCCTGCCGCTGATCCGCTTCGAGAAACTCTATTTTTTCGATGAGACGCCGTCGCTGATCGGGATCGTTGCATCGCTCTGGAGCGGCGGCGACATGCTGCTTGCGGCGATCGTGGCCCTGGTCTCGATCGTTCTGCCGGTTTGCAAGATGATCGGCCTGGCGGTGGAGGCGACAGCGGCCGGTGGCGGAACCGGCAGCTGGTTTTATCGTCACGCCGTGCCTTACCTGTCCAAGTGGTCAATGATGGACGTGCTTCTGGTGGCGATCGTCATTGCTGCGGCGAAGACCACAGGGCTGGCGGATGCTTTTACGCAGCCGGGCCTCTGGTGTTATGCGGCCTCAACAATAATTTCGGGCCTTCTGCATTCCTTGACGGGGAATGCGTCCGGCCCGAAATGAATTTGGCGCCAAAAGGCGATTAGTGACGGTACTGCTGGATACGCGTCGTGCGCAGGCCGGCCAGGCCGTGACTGCTGATCGACGACTGCCAGGACAGGAACTCTTCTACGGTAAGCGTGTAACGCTCACACGCTTCTTCCAAGCTCAACAGGCCACCGCGCACAGCCGCGACAACCTCAGCCTTGCGGCGGATAACCCAGCGCCTTGTATTCGGCGGCGGTAGATCCGCAATCGTAAGCGGGCTGCCATCGGGGCCGATGACATATTTTACTCGGGGTCGTATCATTTCGGTCATTGGGACTCTCTACACAACTCAAGACCACAAACGTCACTCTAGCCCGTCACATTTAAAAATTGCCTAAACCGGTCGTAAGAATTTGATAACAACTTTAAGTGCCGGAGCTACCCACCTCCGGCCGAACTTCCCTTACGTAAATTTGAGCCCGGTGCATGGCTCCCATGCGTAATAAATAATATCTATATTTCGCGGGAAGATTTATAAGCGCTGCAACATTACGAATGAGCGCTAGACCTCGTCTCCGTTCTTCTCGCAGCATTCAGTCATAGAATCACGCCGAAAGCTTCCGTCCACTGCGACGCGGAGCCTCGCTGTGCTCTTGCTGTTGTCCGGCGCCTTCAACGGCCTGCTGGAGCGGGAACGGACCGCAGGTCGCGATTGAGGAAAAAATCGATGACGAGACGGGAACGCGCAGTGCGTAACTGCGTAGACGATAACGCTTTTTCGCTTTCCACCACCACGCGCCAGGGCGATCTCAAGATCGAGTTCAAGCGCAGCCTTGAGCGCATGACCAAGGAAGCGGGCTTCGATTTTTTCCTGCTTGCCTCGTTTCCGCGCGGAGATGCGACGGGCTTCGTTGAAAACCGGGTCGCAAGCAACTGGCCGCAGACCCTCGTCAATCTATACGAGGGCGCGGACATGTTTTACTGCAGCGAACTCGTCAATGCTCTGAAGCAGACGATCGTGCCAGTATATTGCAATGCGGGAACCTTTGGCGGGGCTGCCGCCAATCTAGAAAACCGCCGGTTGAACGCCGCCTTCCAGATGCATGGATTGCAGGCAACTTTCGGCTTTTCGCTACATGACGCTGATCTAAAACAATACATTTTTGCTTTTTCCGGTTCGCGGCCCGCGCTGCAGCAGGAAGAGCAGATGGCACTTTTTTTCTCGGCGATGCAGGCGCTCGACCGTTTCAGCAGCGCCAATCGCGATGAAGTGGGCCCGGCGGAAAGCCTGACGCGGCGCGAAATCGAATGTCTGCGCTGGTCTGCGGCCGGCAAGAGCAGCGACGAGATCGCCATCATTCTCGATCTCTCCTCGCATACCGTCGTTGGCTACCTGAAGAGCGCCATGCGCAAGCTCGATTCGGTCAACCGCATGCAGGCCGTTGCCCGGGCGCTGCGTTACCGGCTGCTCTGACCTTCAAAGCAGGATGGCGCTGATCTCCGTCTTTCCGGCGCCGAATTCATATTGCGCCGTTCCCGTATGCACGATCGACAGCCAGTCTCCGGCGGTCAGCTGGGCGAGGCCGAACGCCGTCTGGCGTGCTGCCGCGGTGGTGGTGACACCGGCAACGGTGGCGAGTGCGGTGCTGCCGTTCGCTTCCAGCCGTGCGCCATAGGCCGATGAGGTCAGCGTGCTGACCGAGAGAATCAGCAGGTAGAGGCCGGAAGCGGGCACGATCAATCTGTTGCCGGTGCCGGATGGCACCGCGGCGCCCAAGGCGAACCCACCCTGCTGCGCATGCATGGCATTGAAGCCGGTGCGGGCGTTGTTGGCCGGGGTCGAAGTCCCCGCCGCAAGCGAAGCGCGCACAACCGGGCGCGCCGGTGTCCTGACGATGCCGCCGGCGGCAATCGCCAACGCTGTCTCCCATGCCGCGCCATCGCCGCTCACCTTGATCGAGAACTCGTCATTGCCGGCAAGCCCCATTTCCGCACGACCCGACCAGTTGGACTGGAAGAGAAGCGACGCGGTGTCGCCGGCCGACGCCTTGTTGACCTTCACCTGATGACCATGACCTTCGTGATTGAAAAGGCTGGCAGAGGAGGAGATAGCGAGGCGGTTTTGCAGATCGGCTGTCGCGTTCAATCCGAGAAGCGGCAGGTCGGAGGGCGGCGGTGCGATATCGCTCCACGTGCCATCGACCAAAATCCGGAATTTTCCGGTGGCGGCAAAATACGCCCGCCATCCCCCGCGCGGCGCGATATAGAGCCAGGCGCTGTCCTGGCGGAACGCAAGCCGCCCCTTTTTCCCGGCCCAGATCCCTGCCGCGTCTGCTGCGATCAGATAGCAGCTGCCTTCTTCCGGCGCTTCGGGCGGTGCCGAGGCTTCGCTTGTGACTGTCAGCTGGATGACCGCATCGATCAGCTGCAGGGCCTCGTTATGCGTCACATGCTTCTGTGCCTGAGAGGGTAGAATATAGGGGAGGGCAAGATTGGCGGTAATCTCGGACATGCAGCAATCTCCATTGCGCCGGGGCGTCGGGTGCTGCCGATCTTAGATCCGCTGTGGCGGCCGGGGACGAAGGCCCGCTGCCGCTGTTGATGTTCAAGCTGATTCTTGCGGTGTCATGCGCGGCGAAGCGCGCGCTTCCGGCTTCCCCAGGAAATGAAATCCGGATTGACGAAGTCAGGCTCACCCTTTCGGCCGATCTTGCCGTAGGTCAGCGGCAGCCCGTCGAGCGTCAGGGTCGTGCCGCCAGCGGCGCGCAAAACGGCATCGCCCGCCGCCGTGTCCCATTCCATCGTCCGGGTGAAGCGCGGATAGACATCTGCCTTGCCCTCGGCCAGCAGGCAGAATTTCAGCGACGAACCGATATTGGTGCATTCTGAAATGTCGTGCTTGGCCAGAAAGCTGTCGGTCGCCGGGCTGTTGTGGCACCGGCTTGCCAGCGCCAGCCGGTGTTCCGGCTCGTCACGGACGGTCACGGTTTCGCGCCTGTCGACCGTGAAGTCTTGGCCCACATGCAGTTTCTCGGCGCTGCCCGATTCGCCGGCAAAGGCGACGCCCAGCGCTGGGGCATAGACGATGCCCGCGACCGGGATGCCGTTCTCGATATAGGCGATGTTGACCGTGAATTCCTTGCGCTTGTCGACGAACTCACGCGTGCCATCCAGCGGATCGACGAGGAAAAACGGCTTCTCGCCGATATCAGGGATATGGCCTGCAGCCACCGATTCTTCGGCAATGACGGGAATGTCAGGGTATTGCCTGGTGAGATGCGCGAGAATGATCTTTTCGGCTTCGTGGTCGGCCAGCGTTACCGGCGTCTCATCGGCCTTGGTCGAGACGTGATAGCCCGCACGGAAAATCTCGATGATCTTCCGCCCTGCTTCGAGAGCTGCATTTTCGAATGTCGGCAACATCACGTTTCAGAATCTTTCGGACCGGGAAGGGCCCCCGGCGAAGCGTCGAATATAACTTTAAATATAAGATTGAGGCCAGACTTTTGCACGCCGCGGAAAACCGCTATGAAAGCAGACAGGCAGCGGAATGGTTTTCACCCAATCGTCAGCCGCGCGGTCGGAATTTGCTTCGAATTCCATTTTTGTGGAATAGCTTTCGTTGGCCGGAACCGGTGCCGGATCACAAAAGCGCCGCAATGGTTAATCCACAGGCCGTTTCTGGCTAAATTTTTGTCATATAATGCCTTTTTAGTGTGGAAATTGATCCGTAACGCGCCATTTGCGTCCGTTTGAGCAAGAATCTGATTCAGCGCAGCCTTTTTGTCTTCACATTTTCCCTGAAAGCGCTATGCATGCGGCTACGAGGTTTCGATTTAAAAGCGGAGCCCTAACCAAAAAGAGATGCAGCCATGTTGGTTCGCATCCAGGGGAAATGACATATGGAGTACTTTATCCAGCAGCTCTTCAATGGGCTGACTCTTGGATCCATCTATGGTCTGGTCGCTATTGGCTATACGATGGTTTACGGCATTGTCGGCATGATCAATTTCGCCCATGGCGATGTCTTCATGCTTGGTGGTTTCGCTGCTCTTATCGTCTTTCTCGTTCTCACATCCATTTTCGCAGGTCTTCCGGTAGCAGTTCTTCTGCTGGCGATGCTTGTTGTTGCGATGCTGATGACGAGTTTGTGGAATTGGACGATCGAGCGAGTTGCATACCGTCCGCTGCGCGGTTCCTTCCGCCTGGCGCCGCTGATCACCGCGATCGGCATGTCGATCACGCTTTCGAACTTCATCCAGGTGACGCAGGGCCCGCGCAACAAGCCGATCCCGCCGCTGGTCACTTCGGTCTACGATATTGGCGGCATCTCGGTCTCGCTGAAGCAGATCATCATCATCGTCATTACGGTCGTGCTGCTCGCGGGCTTCTGGTACCTCGTCAACCGCACGGCGCTCGGACGCGCCCAGCGCGCGACTGAGCAGGACCGCAAGATGGCCGCTCTGCTCGGCGTCAATGTCGATCAGACGATTTCCATCACCTTCATCATGGGCGCCGCACTCGCTGCCGTCGCCGGTACGATGTACCTGATGTATTACGGTGTCGCCTCGTTCACCGATGGCTTCACCCCAGGCGTCAAGGCGTTCACGGCTGCCGTTCTCGGCGGTATCGGTTCGCTGCCGGGCGCAGTGTTCGGCGGCCTGCTGATCGGTCTCATCGAGTCGCTCTGGTCCGCCTACTTCACCATCGCCTACAAGGACGTCGCGACCTTCGCGATCCTGGCTTTCGTCCTGATCTTCAAGCCGACCGGTATTCTCGGACGGCCGGAAGTCGAGAAGGTATAATCGTCATGGCAAACATTGAAACTTCCACAGGCAAGCCCGAGGCCGGGCTTGTCCAGAAGGGTATCCGTGAAGCTTTCTTCACCGGTCTCGTCTCGCTCGGCCTGTTCGTTCTCTATGTCGGTCTCGGCACGCAGCAGAACATCAACAACGAACTGATCATCGTCCAGCGCTGGGGCCTGCTTGCGATATTCGTCGCAATCGCCGCCATCGGCCGCTTCGTCATGGTCGTCTTCATCCAGCCGAACATCAATCGCCGCAAGCTTGCCAAGGCTAAGCAGGGCGAGCTCGATATCTCGACGGAAAAGAGCTTCTTCCACACGCACTTCCTGAAGATCGCGCTGGTTGCCCTGCTGCTTTACCCGGTCGTGATCTACGCGCTCGTCGGTGCGCAGGGCTCGCTGAAGTGGGTCGACAATTTCGGTATCCAGATCCTCATCTACGTGATGCTGGCCTGGGGTCTGAACATCGTCGTCGGCCTCGCCGGTCTTCTCGACCTCGGCTATGTCGCCTTCTATGCGGTCGGCGCCTATTCCTACGCGCTGCTCTCCAGCTATTTCGGCCTGTCCTTCTGGGTGCTGCTGCCGCTGTCGGGCATCTTCGCTGCGCTCTGGGGCATCATCCTCGGCTTCCCGGTCCTGCGTCTGCGCGGCGACTACCTCGCCATCGTGACGCTGGCCTTCGGTGAAATCATCCGTCTGGTGCTGATCAACTGGACCGATGTCACCAAGGGTACGTTCGGCATCTCCGGCATTCCGAAGGCAACGCTGTTCGGCATTCCGTTCGATGCGTCCGCCGGCGGCTTTGCCAAGCTTCTCGGCCTGCCGATGTCGTCTGCCTATTACAAGATCTTCCTATTCTATCTGATCCTGGCGCTCTGCCTCGTCACGGCTTACGTCACCATCCGGCTTCGCCGCATGCCGATCGGCCGCGCCTGGGAAGCTCTGCGCGAAGACGAAATTGCCTGCCGCTCGCTCGGCATCAACACGGTGACGACCAAGCTCACCGCCTTTGCGACGGGCGCCATGTTCGGCGGCTTCGCCGGCTCGTTCTTCGCAGCGCGCCAGGGCTTCGTCTCGCCTGAATCCTTCGTCTTCCTGGAATCGGCCGTCATCCTCGCCATCGTCGTCCTCGGCGGCATGGGCTCGCTGACGGGTATCGCGATTGCCGCGGTTGTCATGGTCGGCGGCACGGAAGTGCTGCGCGAAATGGACTTCCTGAAGGTCGTCTTCGGTCCCGATTTCACGCCGGAACTCTACCGCATGCTGCTCTTCGGCCTCGCCATGGTCGTGGTCATGCTCTTCAAGCCGCGCGGTTTCGTCGGCTCGCGTGAACCGACCGCCTTCCTCAAGGAGCGCAAGGCGGTATCCGGAAGCTTCACCAAGGAGGGCCACGGCTGATGAGCCCTGTAGAAACAATGTCCAACGATACCCTGCTCAAGGTCGAGCACCTGTCGATGAAGTTCGGCGGCCTGATGGCCATCAACGATCTGTCCTTCGAAGCCAAGCGCGGCGACATCACCGCCCTGATTGGCCCGAACGGCGCAGGCAAGACCACGGTGTTCAACTGCATCACCGGCTTCTACAAGCCGACGATGGGCATGATCACCATGAACCAGAAGAGCGGAAAGCAGTATCTGCTCGAGCGCCTTCCGGATTTCCGCATCACCAAGGAAGCCAAGGTCGCCCGTACCTTCCAGAACATTCGTCTGTTCTCGGGTCTGACGGTTCTGGAAAACCTGCTCGTCGCCCAGCACAACAAGCTGATGAAGGCGTCCGGCTACACGATCCTCGGCCTGCTCGGTATCGGCAGCTACAAGAAGGAAGCGGCTGCCTCGATCGAGCTTGCACGCTACTGGCTGGACAAGGCCGATCTGACCGATCGCGCCGACGATCCGGCAGGCGATCTGCCCTACGGCGCCCAGCGCCGCCTGGAAATCGCCCGCGCCATGTGCACCGGTCCGGAACTGCTCTGCCTCGACGAACCGGCGGCGGGTCTCAACCCGCGCGAATCGCTGGCACTCAACGAGCTGCTGCGCAGCATCCGCGCCGATACCGGAACCTCGATCCTGCTCATCGAGCACGACATGTCGGTGGTCATGGAAATTTCCGACCACGTCGTCGTTCTCGAATACGGCCAGAAAATCTCCGACGGTACGCCCGATCACGTGAAGAACGACCCGAAGGTCATTGCGGCCTATCTCGGTGTCGAAGACGAAGAAGTTGAAGAGGTCATCGCGACCGTAGAAGGGGGCGCATTCTGATGGCTGGGGAACAGCTTCTTAGTGTTCAGGGTGTCGAGACCTATTACGGCAATATCCGCGCTCTCGCCGGCATCGATGTCGAAGTCAAGAAGGGTGAAATCGTCAGCCTGATCGGTGCCAACGGCGCCGGCAAGTCGACGCTGATGATGACGATCTGCGGCAGCCCGCAGGCACGTACCGGCTCGATCATTTTCGAGGGCCGCGACATCACCAAGATGCCGACCCACGAGATCGCGCGTCTGCGTATCGCCCAGTCGCCGGAAGGGCGTCGTATCTTCCCGCGCATGACCGTTCTGGAAAATCTCCAGATGGGCGCAGGTCTCGATAACCTCAAATATTTCCACGAGGATCTCGAAAAGATCTTCGTGATGTTCCCGCGCCTCAAGGAGCGCCAGACGCAGCGCGGCGGCACGCTTTCGGGCGGTGAGCAGCAGATGCTGTCGATCGGCCGCGCGCTGATGGCCCGTCCGAAGCTTCTGCTTCTCGACGAGCCGTCGCTCGGCCTGGCGCCGCTGATCGTCAAGGGGATTTTCGAGGCGATCAAGAAGCTCAACGAAACCGAAGGCCTGACCGTCTTCCTCGTCGAGCAGAACGCATTTGCTGCCCTCAAGCTTTCGCATCGCGCCTACGTGATGGTGAACGGCAAGGTGACGATGAGCGGTTCCGGCAAGGAACTGCTTGCCAATCCCGAAGTCCGTGCCGCCTATCTCGAAGGCGGGCGGCATTGATCCGGGCAGAAGGGAGACTTTGATATGCAGGGACTTTTCTTCGAACCGGATATGGGCGTCAGGACGGTTATCCGCGCGCTCGTCATGCTCATCGGTTTCTGGACCGCGTGGCGCGCCGGAAAGGCCGCGGCTGAAGGCTGGAGCGATTACCCGCTGGTGATCGCCTATACCTTCCTGCTCGCCTGGGTGATGCAGTTCCTGCATCACGCGCTGTTCAACGGCCCGATGCTGAGCGCCTTCTTCTACATCATCGATTTCGTGCTGCTGCTCGTCTTCTCGACGGCCGGCTTCCGCTTCCGCCGCACCAATCAGATGGTCAACAACTATTACTGGCTGTACGAAAAAACTTCCGCCTTCTCGTGGAAGAACAAACATTGACAGCCCGTTGAAACTAGGCATGAATTGCCTCAGCGGCGGTACCCGGAAGTCTTGGAGTTAAAACGGAAATCCGCCACTGATAAGAAATCGAAGGGCATGGCTCATGGCCGGCAAGGCACAACGCCACCGGTTCATGCCCCCAGAGAGGAACAGCTTTCCCGGCGCAAACGATGGTGGGTAATGCGCTGGGTCTAGGACCGGAACCCGCCCAAAAATTGGGAGTAAAAACATGAAGAAGTATCTTCTGTCAGCAGTAGCTCTTTCCGCGATGGTTGCTTTCAGCGGCGCTGCGCGGGCTGACCTGCTTGTTGGTGTTGGTGGTCCGCTGACGGGCCCGAACGCTGCGTTCGGTGCACAGCTTCAGAAGGGTGCCGAACAGGCAGCCGCTGATATCAACGCTGCTGGCGGCATCAACGGCGAGCAGATCAAGGTCGAGCTCGGCGACGACGTCTCCGACCCTAAGCAGGGCATCTCGGTAGCGAACAAGTTCGTTGCTGACGGCGTCAAGTTCGTTGTCGGTCACTTCAACTCGGGCGTTTCCATCCCGGCTTCTGAAGTTTACGCTGAAAACGGCATCCTCGAAATCACCCCGGCTGCTACGAACCCGCAGTTCACCGAGCGTGGTCTCTGGAACACGTTCCGTACTTGCGGCCGTGACGACCAGCAGGGCGCGATTGCCGGCAAGTATCTTGCCGACCACTTCAAGGACGCCAAGATCGCTGTCGTTCACGACAAGACGCCTTACGGCCAGGGTCTCGCTGACGAAACCAAGAAGGCTATGAACGCCGCTGGTATCACCGAAGTCGTGTACGAAGGCATTAACGTCGGCGACAAGGACTTCTCGGCCCTCATCGCCAAGATGAAGGAAGCCGGCGTTTCGATCATCTATTGGGGTGGTCTCCACACCGAAGCTGGTCTCATCATCCGCCAGGCAAAGGACCAGGGCCTGAAGGC
This sequence comes from Hyphomicrobiales bacterium, assembly GCA_900465675.1. Classification (GTDB taxonomy): domain Bacteria; phylum Pseudomonadota; class Alphaproteobacteria; order Rhizobiales; family Rhizobiaceae; genus Rhizobium. The sequence continues at coordinate 124,975 of UBJR01000010.1, forward strand.
AACGCTCGTATCGGGTGACGGTATCGTTTCGAACGAACTGGCTTCGATCGCTGGCGACGCTGTTGAAGGTACGCTGAACACCTTCGGCCCGGATCCGACGCTGAACCCGGCCAACAAGGACCTCGTCGAGAAGTTCAAGGCTGCCGGCTTCAACCCGGAAGCTTACACCCTCTACTCCTACGCTGCGATGCAGTCGATCGCAGGCGCTGCAAAGGCCGCTGGTTCTAACGATCCGGAAGCCGTTGCAAAGGCCATGAAGGAAAAGGGTCCGTTCCCGACCGTTCTCGGCGAAATGTCCTTCGATGAAAAGGGCGACCCGAAGCTCCCGGGCTACATCATGTACGAATGGAAGAAGGGCCCGGACGGCAAGTACAGCTACTTCCCGCAGGCTGCGAAGTAAGCATCGCTTGCACGGTTCCGACCGTTTAGAGGAAGCCCGGTTTCGACCGGGCTTCTTTGTTTTTGGCGACGGTTTCGCGGCGGAGTGACGTTTTCAATTCTGAAATGATCGGCTAGCTTTCACGCCCTGCCAGAATTCAGAATGGAAATTTCGATGTCCCGACCGCGCATTCTCGTCACCCGCCGCTGGCCCGCCGCCGCCGAGGCCGCTCTTGCCGAACGTTTCGAGGTGACCCTCAACGAAGCTGACGTGCCGATGACCGCCGATCAGCTGCGTCAGGCGCTGGCCGATTACGACGCGGTGCTGCCGACCGTCTCCGACAAGCTGCCGGCATCCGTCTTCGGGGGCGAGATCCGTACGAAAATCCTCGGCAATTTTGGTGTCGGCTACAATCACATCGATATCGCGTCGGCCAAGGCCAAGGGCGTTGCCGTCACCAATACGCCGGGCGTTCTGACCGACTGCACCGCCGATATCGCCATGCTGCTGCTGCTCGATGTTGCCCGCCGTGGCGGGGAGGGTGACCGGCAGGTCCGCGCCAATGAATGGAAGGGCTGGTGCCCGACCCACATGATCGGCACCAAGGTCTCCGGCAAGACCGTCGGCATCATCGGCTTCGGCCGCATCGGCAAGGCCTTCGCCCAGCGCTGCCATTTCGGTTTCGGCATGGACGTGGTGTTCTACAATCGCTCGAAAGTCGATGAGGCCGAAGCGGCCCGTTATGGTGCGCGCCAGCTCGCCACCGTCGAGGACGTGCTTGCTGCCGCCGATTTCGTCTCGCTGCATTGCCCGGGTGGAGCCGAGAACCGGCACCTGATGAACGCGGCGCGCTTCGCGGCGATGAAGAAGGGTGCGTTCCTGATCAATACGGCGCGTGGCGACGTGGTGGATGAGGCGGCGCTGATTGCGGCCTTGCGCGACGGGACGATCCGCGGGGCCGGGCTCGATGTCTACGAGGCGGAGCCGCAGGTGCCGGAGGCGCTAAAGGCGATGGAGAATGTGGTGCTGCTGCCGCATCTCGGCAGTGCGACGGAGGAGACGCGCACGGCGATGGGGATGAAGGTGGTGGACAATGTCACGGCGTTCTTCGAGGGCCGGGAGCCGGCGGATCGGGTGGTGTGAGGAGGGTGGTCTTTTCCACCTGAGCAAGTTCGCCCCCCTCTGCCCTGCCGGTCATCTCCCCCACAGGTGGGGAGATGACTCGTGGCGGGCTCCCCACACTCTATGACTGAACCTATTCGCGGCCTACATCGTTAGATGTCGGGCGAGCGGGCGCGCCCAGCCAATCTCCCCACCTGTGGGGGAGATGCCCGGCAGGGCAGAGGGGGGCGTTCTTGCTCGAAGTCTCAAGACTCAAGCGAACCCCACCATCACCCCTCATGCAACACATGCGCCGCCTTCACCGCCGCCGACGCCCGGTTCTCGACCCCAAGCTTCACATAGATCTGCTCGAGATGCTTGTTCACCGTCCGCGCCGATAGCCCTAAAATCTCGCCGATGTCCCTGTTGGCCTTGCCCTTGGCGATCCAGAGCAGCACTTCCGACTCCCGCTGGGTCAACGAGAAATGCTGGCGCAGCACCGCGTCGTCGCTGCGCTGGCTGACGGCGGTGAGGCGGAAGAGGTATTCGTCGGGACCGATGGTGCCGAGGAAGGCGAGCTGCAGCACGGGTTGGCCCGCGTGGGTGACGGAGAAGGCTGTGTCGCGGCCGGTTCCCATGCGGTCCTTCATCCAGGCGGCGATATGCGCTGTTAACACCTCCATGCCGTCGTCGCTGCCCATGGCGGCGTTGACGAGCCGGGTGGCCTGCGGGGTGGACCAGTGGATGGCGCCATTGCCCTTGACCGCGAGCAGATGGCGTCCGGCGGCGTCGAGGGCGACGCGGGCGCTCTGGGCCGAGCGAGCATTGCGCAGATGGACGCGGATGCGGGCGCGCAGTTCGTCGATATTGATCGGCTTGGTGAGATAGTCGACGCCGCCGGATTCCAGTGCATGGACGACGTGTTCGGTCTCCGTCAGCCCGGTCATGAAGATGACCGGCACCTGGCCGACTGCGGCGTTGGCCTTCAATTTGCGGCAGGTCTCGAAACCATCCATGACGGGCATGACGGCATCGAGCAGGATGAGATCGGGGGTGATGCGCTCGACGATGTTGAGCGCCGCCGTTCCTGACGTGGCGATCAGCACGGAGAAGCCCGACTGTTCCAGCGCATCGGTCAGGAAGCCGAGCGCCTCCGGGGAATCATCGACAAGCAGGACGATATCGCGGGGTTGGGCCGTGTCAGCCAATGGTCTCTACCTTTTCGTCGAAGCCGTGCAGGAAGGTCATGAAGCCGTCGAGATCGAAGGCGCCGACATAGGCTCGCAGTTCATCGGTCAATGGCTGATTTGCTTCGTCCTTGGCAAGGTCATTGAGCTTGGCTTCGATCCCCCTGATGTAGCCGATCTCGCAAAGGCGCATCAGTTCCTCGATATGGGGCGCACCCGGGCTGACCAGCGGCGGTTTGGCGGGCGCTGCAGGCGGCGGGGCGCTATCGGCATAGGTCCATTTGAGGCCGAGATGCAAAGCGAGCTTGTCGCGCAGCTGCTTGATATCGACGGGCTTGCCGATCGCATCATTGTGGCTGTCGTCGCTTTCGGCGGTCGCGGCGGCATCGCCGATATTGGCCGAGAGCATCAGGATCGGTGACGTCTGGCCGCTTTCGCGCAGGCGCGACGCAAGCTGCCAGCCGCTCATACCGGGCATGGAGATGTCGACGAGGAAGAGGTCCGGCTTGATGCCTTCGATCAACGTCAGGCAATCCGGTCCGCTGGCTGCCGTCAGCACCACGAAATCGAGCGGTGCCAGGATTTCCCGCATCATCTCGCGGTGGTCCTCGTTGTCGTCGACGACGACGATGGTGCGGCGCGGGCCGTCATAACTGACGATCTTCTTTTCCTGCGGCGGGGCGAGGATTTCGCGGGTGACGGCCGAGAGCATCAGACGGACGCGGAAGGTCGAGCCCTTGTCCTTCTCGCTCTCGACCGAGATCTCGCCGCCGAGCGTGTTGGTCAGGAGCCGGGTGATGGTGAGGCCGAGGCCAAGCCCCGGCATAGGCCGGATGCTTTCGGCCTCGCCGCGCTGGAAGGGTTCGTAGATGCGGCTGAGATCGTGCCCGGCGATGCCGCGGCCGGTATCCGACACGGTGAAGGTTGCGACCTGGCTGCGATAGCCGATATCGAAGGTCACCGTGCCCTCGTCGGTGAACTTGATGGCGTTCGACAGCAGGTTGACGAGGATCTGGCGCAGCCGCTTCTCGTCGGTGCGCACGAATTGCGGCAGCGAGGGCGAGCGATAGTGATGGAAGGTGAGACCCTTCGCCTGTGCCTGCGGGCGGAACATGTCGATGATCTGGTCGAGGAAATCCTGGATGTTGATCTCGTTGGAATAGACCTGCAGGCGGCCCGCCTCGATCTTGGAAATATCGAGCAGACCGTCGATCAGGCCGGAGAGATGCTCGGCCGAGCGGCGGATGACCTTGATCGAGGATTGGCGCGGCGCCGGAATGGTTTCGTCGCGCTCCAGGATCTGAGCGTAACCGAGGACGGCATTCAGCGGCGTGCGCAGTTCGTGGCTGAGGCCGACGACATAGCGGCTCTTGGCGCGGTTGGCGGCTTCTGCGGTTTCCTTGGCATTCTGCAGGGCGGCGTCGGTCTTCTTGTGGGCGGCGATTTCCTTGAGTAGCAGCGTGTTCTGGCGCGAGGATTCCTCCTCGGCAACGACGCGGCTGTCATGGGCGAGCACATAGAACCAGCAGACGACGCCGGCGATAACCGCGAAGACGAAGAACACGATCAGGATCGTGCGGTTGACGACCTCGGCGGTCTCCGGCGAGGCCGAGGCCACCTGATGGGCGATCATCGCCAGGATCGCGCCGACCGCGGTCAGCGCCAGGATGACGGCGATGCCGTAGCGTCCCAGGCGGGTGGTGAGTTTCTCGATGACCGTTTCGGGCAGCAGCGCCTTGGCGACGGTGCCGATCTGCGCATTCAGCCGGGCGTTTGGCTTGCACATGTCGTGGCAGCGGCTGTCGAGCGAACAGCAGAGCGAGCAGATCGGCGCGGCATAGGCCGGGCACCAGGCCATGTCCTCGGGCTCGAATGGATGTTCGCAGACCGAGCAGGTGATGCTGGTCAGGTTCTTCCAGCTGTGGCGCGGCTTGCGGGCCAGATAGTATTTGCCCTTGGTGCCCCAGGCGATCAGCGGCGAGGCGATGAGCGAAATGACCAGCGTGATATAGGGCGCCAGCGAGGCGGCGATCGCCCCGAAGGCGCCGAAATGGGCGATGAGTGCCACGGTCGCCGACAGCGTCATGGCGCCGAGGCCGACCGGGTTGATGTCGTAGAGATGGGCACGCTTAAATTCGATGCCGGGAGGGGCGAGGCCGAGGGGCTTGTTGATGAAGAGATCAGCCGAGATGGTGCAGAGCCAGGCCATGGCGATAATCGAGAAGATGCCGAGCGTTTCCTCAAGCAGCTTGTAGATACCGAGTTCCATCAGCAGCAGGGCGATGGCGACGTTGAAGATCAGCCAGATGACGCGGCCGGGATGGCTGTGTGTCAGTCGCGAGAAGAAGTTCGACCAGGCAAGCGAGCCGGCATAGGCGTTCATCACGTTGATCTTCAGCTGCGAGACGACGACGAAGGCGGCCATCAGCAGAAGAGCCGCATTGTGCCAGGGGATCATGTAGCCGAAGGCGGTGAGATACATCTGCGCCGGATCGGCGGCGCGGTCGACAGGCACACCGGCGGTGAAGGTCAGCACCACGAGGAAGGAGCCGGCCAGCAGCTTTGGCGCGCCGATAATCACCCAGCCAGGACCGGCGAGGAAGACAGCGAGGCGATGACGCCACTTGCGCTGACCATCCGGCGGCAGGAAGCGCAGGAAGTCGGCCTGTTCGCCAATCTGCGACATCAGCGCCAGGATGACGGCCGAGGCGGCGCCGAACTCGACGAGATTGAAATCGGCGACCGTGCCCGGCGGTCCCGAGGCATGGCGGATGCCGGCAAAGGCGCGCCAGACATCGAACTTCTCCCAGTCGAGAAAGGCGATGAAGATGAAGGGCAGGATGTTCAGCACGATCCAGAAGGGCTGGGTCATCAGCTGGAAGCGGCTGATCAGCTTGACGCCATGGGTCACCAGCGGGATCACCATGACGGCGCTGATGATGTAGCCGATCCACAGCGGTATGCCGAGCGTCAGCTCCAGCGCCCCGGACATGATCGACGCCTCGATGGCGAAGAGCATGAAGGTGAAGCTCGCATAGATCAGCGAGGTGATGGTCGAGCCGATATAGCCGAAGCTGGCGCCGCGGGTCAGCAGGTCGATATCGACGCCATGGCGGATCGCATAGCGGCTGATCGGCAGGCCGATGGCGAGCATGGCGATCGAGGCGACGATGATGGCGTAGAAGGCGTTGGTGGTGCCGTAGGACAGCGTGATCGCGCCGCCGATCGCTTCCAGCGCGAGGAACGAGATGGCGCCGATCGCCGTCTGCGAGATGCGCTGCGAAGAGAATTGCCGGGCGCTCTTTGCGGTGAAGCGCAGCGCGTAGTCTTCCAGCGTCTGGTTGGCGACCCAGCGGTTATATTCGCGCCTGACCGGAATGATGCGTTGCCGCGCTGCCATGCGAGTGTGCCGGTCCCTTCGTTCCCCTTGTCACTCTTCCGTAACATGGATGGGCGCGACGCTTAAGGGTGCAGCGCAGCATAAGCGTGCAGATTTAGCCCCGGTGCCTACGTCATATTACGTATGTGTTTTCGCAGTGCAGCACCGGATAGTCCCTTAAGCAACAGTTAACCGCCGGTTTCGGCCTGTTGTCGAACAAGAAGAGGGGATCACAAGATGAATCTGCGATCATATGTTTCAGGTGCCGTTCTCGGCGCCGTCATGTCGGCCACGGCCGCATTCCATGGGGCAGTCGCTGCCGACGACACGATCAAGGTCGGCGTCCTGCACTCGCTCTCCGGCACCATGGCCATCTCCGAGACGACGCTCAAGGACGCCATGCTGATGCTCATCGACGAGCAGAACAAGAAGGGCGGCCTTCTCGGCAAGAAGCTCGAAGCCGTCGTCGTCGACCCGGCGTCCGACTGGCCGCTGTTTGCCGAAAAGGCCCGCGAGCTGATCGAAAAGGACAAGGTCGCGGCCGTCTTCGGCTGCTGGACGTCCTCGTCGCGCAAGTCAGTTTTGCCGGTCTTCGAAGAGCTGAATTCGATCCTCTTCTACCCGGTCCAGTACGAGGGTGAAGAATCCTCGCGCAACATCTTCTACACGGGTGCTGCTCCGAACCAGCAGGCGATCCCGGCGGTCGATTACCTGATGGAAAAGGAAGGCGTGAAGCGCTTCGTTCTTGAAGGCACCGACTACGTCTATCCGCGCACGACCAACAAGATCCTGGAAGCCTATCTCGAATCCAAGGGCATTCCGAAGGAAGACATCATCATCAACTACACGCCGTTCGGTTTCTCCGACTGGCAGACCGAGGTTTCCAAGATCAAGGAATTCGGTTCAGCTGGCAAGAAGACGGCGGTCGTCTCGACGATCAACGGTGACGCCAACGTTCCGTTCTACAAGGAACTCGGCAACCAGGGCATCAAGGCAACCGACATCCCTGTCGTCGCCTTCTCGGTCGGCGAAGAAGAGCTTGCCGGTCTCGACACCAAGCCGCTCGTCGGCCACCTGGCAGCCTGGAACTACTTCGAGTCGGTCGAAAGCCCGGCCAACAAGAAGTTCATCAAGGAATGGCACGCCTACACCAAGAACGACAAGCGCGTGACCAACGACCCGATGGAAGCAGCCTATATCGGCTTCAACGCCTGGGTTAAGGCTGTTGAGGCTGCCGGCACCACCGATACCGACAAGGTTCTCGACACCATCATCGGCGTCTCCGTTCCCAACCTCTCCGGCGGCACTGCGACCGTGATGCCGAACCACCACATCACGAAGCCTGTTCTCATCGGCGAAATCCAGGGCGACGGCCAGTTCGAAATCGTCAAGCAGACGCCTGCCGTCGTCGGTGACGAATGGTCCGATTACCTGCCTGACTCCAAGGACCTGATCTCCGATTGGCGCAAGCCGATGAACTGCGGCAACTTCAACGTTGCGACCGGCAAGTGCGGCGGCAAGGGGTCTTGAGTTAGCCGATCCGATACCTGCCTGATGCCTTCCGTCCGGACTTCCATGTTCCGGGCGGAAGCTCCGTCCCAAACGGTTGGTGCCCCAGAGGCCAACGATAATCCAGGCGAGAAAGCCGATGTATCGCGCCATCAAGATCGTTCTTTTCACACTCCTCCTCGCGCTGCCGGTCTTCTCCTCGGCACTGAAGGCGCAAGAGGATGTCCATGCCCTCGTCAATGCGCTCGGCGCCGGTGATTTCGATGCCCGGGAGGCGGCCATCAAGGCGCTCGTCGCTTCCAAGGATCCGCATGTCGGCCAGATCCTGCAGCAGCTCAGCGACGGCCAGCTTTATGTGAATTCCGATGAGGGCGGCCCGGTTCTGCTGCAGGGCGGCACGGATGACGAACCGACATTCTCCGATCCGATCAGCGGCGAAGCCGTCGCCGATATCGATCCGGACTACATGTCCAAGGTCAAGATCAACAACTCGCTGCGCGGCATCATCGCCACCAGCATGAGCACACTGACGCTGCTGAGCCCGGATCGTTCCGCGCGGCTCGCCGCCGCTCAGGGGCTGCTCAAGGACGCCGATCCCTCCAATCTCGATCTATTGAATTCGGCGCTTGCGGGTGAGAAGGACGGCGAAGTCAAAAACACGATGGAAGCCGCCCGCGCGGTGATGATGCTGAAGAGCGACGTCAGCGCCGAGGACAAGAAGGCCGCCATCGACACGATCGCCGCCCGCGGCGACCGCAACGCCATGACGATCCTGACGACGGCGATGGAAACCGCGCCTGACGACCTGAAGCCGGCGATCCAGTCGGATATCGACGGCATCAAGCGCAGCCTGGCCGTCTGGGATGTGGTCCAGAACGTCTGGTACGGCCTGTCGCTCGGCTCGGTGCTGCTGCTCGCCGCCATCGGCCTTGCAATCACCTTCGGCGTCATGGGCGTCATCAACATGGCGCATGGCGAGATGGTGATGATCGGCGCCTACACGACCTATGTGGTGCAGGAATATATCACCTCGACTTTCCCGGGCATGGCGACCTATTCGCTGGCCTTCTCCGTGCCGGCAGCCTTCCTCTTCACCGGTTTCGTTGGCCTGGTCATCGAGCGCCTCGTCATCCGCTATCTCTACGGTCGCCCGCTGGAAACGCTGCTCGCCACCTGGGGTGTGTCGCTCATCCTGCAGCAGGCGGTGCGATCGATCTTCGGTCCGACCAACCGCGAGGTGCGCAATCCGAGCTGGATGTCCGGCGCCTTCGAATTCGGCGGTCTGTCGATCACCTGGAATCGCATGTGGATCATCGTCTTCTCGATGGCGGTGTTCGTGACGCTGCTGATGCTGCTGAAGCGCTCGGCCTTCGGCCTGCAGATGCGCGCCGTCACCCAGAACCGCCGCATGGCGTCCTCGATGGGCATCCGTACCGGCTGGGTCGATGCCTTTACCTTCGGGCTTGGGTCAGGGATCGCCGGGATCGCCGGGGTGGCGCTCAGCCAGATCGACAACGTCTCGCCGAACCTCGGACAGAGCTACATCATCGACAGCTTCATGGTCGTAGTCTTCGGCGGCGTCGGCAATCTCTGGGGCACGCTGGTCGGCGCGCTGTCGCTCGGCGTCGTCAACAAGTTCCTGGAGCCCTTCGCCGGCGCGGTGCTGGGCAAGATCCTGGTGCTCGTTCTCATCATTCTCTTCATCCAGAAGCGTCCCCGCGGGCTCTTCGCACTCAAAGGAAGGGCGGTGGAAGCATGATTACAGCTTTCCTTCTCCGGTCTCTCGATCGCAAGATCTCGATAGCCATCGCCGTCCTGCTTCTGGTCGCTGTTCTGGTGCCTGTGCTCAACCTGCTCACCGGCCCGGACAATCCGCTGCATATCCCGACCTATATCATGGCGCTGTTCGGCAAGTATCTGACCTATGCGCTGCTGGCGCTGGCGCTCGATCTCGTCTGGGGCTTCTGCGGCATCCTCTCGCTCGGCCACGGCGCCTTCTTCGCGCTCGGTGGATATGCGATGGGCATGTATCTGATGCGCCAGATCGGCTCGCGCGGCGTCTATGGCGATCCCATCCTGCCCGACTTCATGGTGTTCCTGAACTGGAAGGAACTGCCGTGGTTCTGGTACGGCTTCGATCACTTCTGGTTCGCGGCGATCATGGTCGTCGCCGTGCCCGGCCTGCTCGCCTTCATCTTCGGCTGGTTCGCCTTCCGCTCGCGCGTCAACGGCGTCTATCTGTCGATCATCACCCAGGCGATGACCTACGCACTACTCTTGGCCTTCTTCCGCAACGACATGGGCTTCGGCGGCAACAACGGCATGACCGATTTCAAGGAAATCATCGGCTATAACGTCCAGGCCGACGGCACCCGCGCCAGCCTGTTTGCCGCAACCGCGATCTTCCTGGCGCTGTCGCTGATGATTGCCTCGGCGATCGTTCGCTCGAAGTTCGGCAAGGTACTGGTCGGCGTGCGTGATGCGGAAAGCCGCACTCGCTTCCTCGGCTACCGTGTCGAGCATTTCAAGCTGTTCACCTTCGTCGTCTCGGCGATGATGGCGGGCATCGCCGGCGCTCTCTACGTGCCTCAGGTCGGCATCATCAATCCGGGCGAATTCGCGCCTGCCAACTCGATCGAAGTCGTCATCTGGACGGCGGTCGGCGGCCGGGCGACGCTGATCGGGCCGATTATCGGCGCCATCCTCGTCAATGGCGGCAAGACTATCTTCACCGGTCTCTTCCCCGAGTTCTGGCTGTTTGCGCTCGGCGGTCTCTTCGTTGCCGTCACGCTGTTCCTGCCGAAGGGCATTGTCGGCACGGCCGCGCAGTATATCGGCAGGCGCAAGCCGCGGACGGAGGCCACGCCTCCCTCGCTTGAGGACGGCGTCGATGCAAAAATCCAGGCAGCGGAGTAGGCGCGGATGATCCCCGATATCAAACCCAACAGCGTGCTCTATCTGAACGGCGTCTCGGTTTCGTTCGATGGCTTCAAGGCGCTGAATTCGCTGTCGATCGTCATCGAGCCCGGCGAACTGCGCGCGATCATCGGCCCGAACGGTGCCGGCAAGACGACGATGATGGACATCATCACCGGCAAGACCCGGCCCGACGAAGGCGAGGTGTTCTTCAACGGCCAGACGGACCTGACGAAACTCGACGAAGCCGATATCGCCCAGCTCGGCATAGGCCGCAAGTTCCAGAAGCCGACGGTCTTCGAAAGCCATACCGTCTGGGACAATCTGGAACTGGCGCTGAACCGCAAGCGCGGCGTCTTCCCGACGCTGTTTTACCGTCTCTCGGGCGATGACAAGGCGCGCATCGATGAAATCCTCGAGACCGTGCGCCTGACGCATCGCCGCGATGAGTTCGCGGCCAATCTCAGCCACGGCCAGAAGCAGTGGCTGGAGATCGGCATGCTGCTCGCCCAGGAACCGAAGCTGCTGCTCGTCGACGAGCCGGTGGCGGGTATGACCGACGCGGAGACGGCGGAGACGGCGATCCTGCTTAAGGAGATCGCCAAGACCCGCTCGGTCGTCGTCGTCGAACACGACATGGGCTTCATCCGCGATCTCGGGGTCAAGGTGACGTGCCTCGCCGAAGGCTCGGTGCTGGCCGAAGGGTCGATCGATTTTGTCAGTTCCGATCCGAAGGTGATCGAGAATTATCTGGGGCGGTGAGGATGGTCGTCGTGAACGTCGTGGGCGTGATACCCCCCTCTGCCCTGCCGGGCATCTCCCCCACAAGGGGGGAGATCGACTCGTGGCGGGCGTCTCATCAAACAATCAACGTTGGAGCGAGCGGGTGCGCCCAGCCAATCTCCCCACCTGTGGGGGAGATGCCCGGCAGGGCAGAGGGGGGTACCCCAACCCTAAGCGATCATAGGGAACAACCATGCTGACAGTCGAAAACGCAAACCTCCACTACGGCGCGGCCCAGGCCCTGCGCGGCATCTCGATCAAGGCCGAGATGGGCAAGATCACCTGCGTGCTCGGCCGCAACGGCGTCGGCAAGAGCTCTCTTCTGCGCGCCGTCACCGGCCAGCACCCGCTCTCGGCCGGAAGCGTCACCTTCAACGATACCGCGCTCAACGGTCTGCCGCCCTTTGCCCGTGCCAAGCAGGGCATCGGCTATGTGCCGCAGGGGCGCGAGATCTTTCCGCTGCTGACCGTCAAGGAGAACCTTGAGACCGGCTTTGCTCCGCTTGGCCGCCGCGACCGCAACATCCCCGATGATATCTTCAGCCTCTTCCCGGTGTTGAAGTCGATGTTGTCCCGTCGCGGCGGCGATCTTTCCGGCGGGCAGCAGCAGCAGCTGGCGATCGGCCGGGCCATGGTGACGCGGCCGAAGATTTTGGTGCTCGACGAGCCGACCGAAGGTATCCAGCCGTCGATCATCAAGGATATCGGCCGGGCGATCCGCTACCTCCGGGATTCCACCGGCATGGCGATCCTGCTGGTCGAGCAATATCTCGATTTCTGCCGTGAGCTTGCCGATTACGTCTACATCATGGATCGCGGCGAGATCGTCCATGAAGGCCTGGCGGAAACGCTGGATACGCCGGAGGCCCGCCGCCACCTGACCGTCTGAGCGGCAATTGCCGCTTTCTTCGGCAATCTCGGTTCCGGGGCGAGCCGTCCGGCTTTGCGGCGAAGGCGATTGCGGGCGGCACGGGAATTGCTTGCTTTCACTTGTTTAGCGCATTGAATGAGAACAGCCGGATGAACGGCGGATGTTCAAGGGGATGGAATGACGATCGCTGCGGCAAGCACCAGACCGCAAAGAGCCGAGGGACGCGGGCATCTGGCCGCCAAGGCGCTGGATGGGCGCACGCGGCTTCGCGAGCTCTATCAGGAAGGTGCGGCGAAGATCCGGCTGCCTGACACCTTCGATGCCTCAATGGAAGCCGTTATCATCAACACCGCCGGTGGTTTGACCGGTGGCGACCGGATGAACTGGAGCGTCGTCGCCGGTCCCGGCACGCGCATCGACATCACCACCCAGGCCTGCGAGAAGATCTACAAGGCATCGGCAGGCACTGCCGAGGTCAATACCGTGATCAGCGCCGGTGCCGGATCGCGTGTCGACTGGCTGCCGCAGGAAACCATTCTGTTCGACCGCGCCTCGCTGTTTCGCCGCCTCGATGTCGATCTCGACGACACCGCGGAGTTTCTGGCCGTCGAAGCCATCCTGCTCGGCCGCAAGGCGATGGGCGAGGCGATGGTCACGGGTCTCTTCCGCGACCGCTGGCGCATCCGCCGGGCGGGTAAGCTCATTCATGCCGAGGAACTCCGGCTCGACGGCGCGGTCGGCGCGCTGACGGCGCTGCCGCCGGTTCTGGGCGGCCAGGTGGCGTTTGCGACGATGCTCTATGCCGGTCCGCTGGCCGACAGCTATCTCGCCAAGGTGCGCCCGCTACTCGAAGGGCATATGGCCGGCGCCAGCGCGTGGAATGGCAAGCTTGTCGTGCGCGCTGCGGCAGCGGATGGTTTCGCGCTCAGAAAAATCCTGATTCCGGTCATATCCGCCTTGCGCAACGGCGCGCCGGTGCCGAAAGTCTGGAACCTGTAATTCAGCTGGAATGGATGAACGATGAACCTCACTCCGAGAGAAAAAGACAAGCTGTTGATCTCCATGGCGGCGATGGTGGCGCGCCGCAGGCTGGAGCGCGGCGTCAAGCTCAACCATCCGGAAGCCATCGCGTTGATCACCGATTTCGTCGTCGAAGGCGCGCGTGACGGGCGTTCCGTCGCCGATCTGATGGAGGCCGGCGCTCATGTCGTCGGCCGCGATCAGGTGATGGAAGGCATCGCCGAGATGATCCACGACGTGCAGGTCGAGGCGACATTTCCTGACGGTACCAAGCTCGTCACCGTCCACGAACCGATCCGCTAAGGAGGCCGCGATGCTGGAACTGCGTCCGAACTGCGAATGCTGCGACAAGGATCTGCCGCCGGAAAGTCTGGAGGCGATGATCTGCAGCTTCGAATGCACCTTCTGCGCTGCTTGCGCCGAAGACGTGCTCGGCGGCAAATGCCCGAACTGCGGTGGCGAATTCACCCGCCGCCCGGTCCGCCCGGTCGGGAAGCTCGCCAACAATCCGGCGTCGACCAAACGTGTATTGAAGGCCGAAGGCTGCACGCCCCAGAAGGCTGCGTGAGGAGAAAGACATGATCCCAGGCGAAATCATTGCCGCAAGCGGTGACATCGAACTCAATGCCGGCGCACCGACCCTGACGATCGTGGTGTCGAACACCGGCGATCGCCCGGTGCAGGTTGGCAGCCACTATCATTTTGCCGAAACCAATGCGGGGCTCTCCTTCGAACGCGAGAAGGCGCATGGCATGCGGCTGGACATTCCCGCGGGCACCGCTGTCCGTTTCGAGCCGGGCCAGACGCGCGAGGTGACGCTGATCCCGCTCGCGGGCAAACGCGAGGTCTATGGCTTCCGCCAGCTCGTCATGGGCAAGCTTTGAAGCACAAAAAATAACAGAAAACGGGAGGAAATGATGCGTTTGGTGATCGGCCTGCTTGCATTGGCGGGCGGCGTAATAATGGCTTCTGGCGCATTCGCGCAGGAGGAGACCGACTGCAAGAACCCTGAGACGCAGGCGGAGATGACGAGCTGCGAACAGGATCGCTATGGCGAGGCCGACAAGGCGCTGAACGCCCAGTGGAAGGAAACGCGCACTGCCGCGGCTGCGACCGACGAGGATCTGGACGAGAACGATCGCGGTGCCGAGAAGGCGCTGCTCACCGCGCAGCGCGCCTGGATCTCCTATCGCGATGCGCAATGCGAGGCCGAAGGCTTTCAGGCCCGCGGCGGAACGATGGAGCCGATGCTGGTGGCCGGGTGCCTCGCCAATCTCAGCGACACCAGAACCAAGGAATTAAAGGCGCTTGCCGACGCATTGGGCGGCAACTGAGGTGGGACAGAAGATCATGATCGTCGGCAACGGAGAGGTGGGAGACGAGGGGCGCGCGGCGATCGCTGCGGCCGATTTTGTCATCCGCTTCAACGAGTGCCGATCCTATGCCGCAAGCCCCGGCCGCACCGATGCTGTTGCGGTCTGCAATACCGGCCGTCCGGGCAAGGCGATGACCGGGGATACCGGCTGGCGGACACTGGCTGGCGTCGTCGAAGCGACCGAAATCTGGTGCGTGCGCGACCCGGAAAAGTTTGCGGAGATGCGGGCGCCGCTCGCCCTCTCGCATCCCGAGCTCGACGATTTCTGTGACGATTACACGAGTCAGTTCAAAGCCTTCTGCAAGGAAGCTGGCAAACGGCATGTGGTCGTTGAGAAAGTGATTCATGAGGCGGTGGACGATGCGCTCGCCGCCTTTCACCCCGAGCCTTATGTCGTGCCGAGCACTGGCTTGATCGCGATAGCCCAAGCCTTCCGCCGGTTCCCTGGCGCCGATATCGGGCTTGCGGGGTTCGGTCATGCAGGCTGGGACGGCCACCCTTTTGCTGCCGAGCGGCAGCTTGTCGATGGATATATCGCTGCCGGGCGGCTGAAACGATACGCCGCCGAACAATCTCATTCTTCCTCCCAAGGAGCCTGACATATGCCCCACAAGATCTCCCGCGCCGCCTATGCCAGCATGTTCGGACCGACTGTCGGCGACAAGGTCCGGCTGGCCGATACCGAGCTGTTCATCGAGATCGACAAGGACTTCACGACCTATGGCGAGGAAGTGAAGTTCGGCGGCGGCAAGGTGATCCGCGACGGCATGGGGCAGAGTCAGGCGACGCGGGCGCAGGGCGCGGTAGATACCGTGATTACCAATGCGGTGATCATCGATCACACGGGGATCGTGAAAGCCGATATCGGGCTGAAGGACGGGCGCATCGTGGCGATCGGCAAGGCCGGCAATCCCGACACGCAGCCGGGCGTCAACATCATCGTCGGCCCATCGACGGAAGCGATCGCGGGCGAGGGCAAGATCGTCACGGCCGGCGGCATGGATGCGCATATCCATTACATCTGCCCGCAGCAGATCGAGGAAGCGCTGATGTCCGGCATCACATGCATGCTGGGCGGCGGCTCCGGCCCGGCGCATGGCACGCTTGCAACGACCTGCACCGGTGCCTGGCATATCGAGCGGATGATCGAGAGCTTCGACGGCTTTCCGATGAACCTGGCGCTGGCGGGGAAGGGCAACGCGTCTCTTCCCGCGGCACTCGAAGAAATGGTGCTGGCCGGGGCCTCGTCGCTGAAGCTGCATGAGGATTGGGGTACTACGCCGGCGGCGATCGACTGCTGCCTTTCGGTGGCCGACGAATACGACATCCAGGTGATGATTCACACCGATACGCTGAACGAGAGCGGCTTCGTGGAAGACACGATCGAGGCGCTCAAGGGTCGCACCATCCATGCCTTCCATACCGAGGGTGCCGGCGGCGGGCACGCGCCCGATATTATCAAGATCTGCGGCCAGTCGAACGTCATCCCGTCCTCCACCAACCCGACGCGGCCCTACACGGTCAACACGATCTCCGAGCATCTCGATATGCTGATGGTCTGCCATCATCTGTCGCCGTCGATCCCCGAAGATATCGCCTTCGCCGAAAGCCGGATCCGCAAGGAGACGATCGCCGCCGAAGATATCCTCCATGATATCGGCGCCTTCTCGATCATCTCCTCCGACAGCCAGGCCATGGGCCGGGTCGGCGAAGTGGCGATCCGCACCTGGCAGACGGCCGACAAGATGAAGCGTCAGCGTGGCCGCCTGCCGGAAGAAAAGGGCGAGAACGACAATTTCCGCGTCCGCCGCTATATCGCGAAATACACGATCAATCCGGCAATCGCTCAGGGCCTCAGCCACGAGATCGGCTCGGTGGAGGTCGGCAAGCGCGCCGACCTGGTTCTGTGGAACCCCGCCTTCTTCGGCGTCAAGCCGGAGATGGTGCTGCTCGGCGGCTCGATCGCGGCGGCGCCCATGGGGGATCCGAACGCCTCGATCCCGACCCCGCAGCCGATGCATTACCGGCCGATGTTTGCCGCCTATGGCAAGCTGCGCACCACCTCGTCGGTCACCTTCGTGTCGCAGGCGTCGCTGGATGCAGGCCTCAAGGGACGGCTCGGTGTTGCCAAGAATCTCGTCGCCGTGAAGAACACGCGCGGCGGAATTTCCAAGGCGTCGATGATCCACAACAGCCTGACGCCGCATATCGAGGTCGATCCAGAGACCTATGAAGTCAGGGCCGATGGCGAGTTGTTGACCTGCGAACCGGCGACCGTTCTCCCGATGGCACAGCGCTACTTCTTGTTCTGAGGCACGGAGGGCTGCCGAAAGCGTTTCGTTAACGGCATTCTCCGGGTGGTTGCAGAAATTCCGGGAAATCTTCGTGCTCGAAACGTGGCTTTCATCAGCGCATCGGTGTGGACTGAAATGCGCGTGATATCAGAGATTTAATCAGGCGTTCAGCAGTTCTGATTCAGGTTGAGGGCGGGTGCCGCCTGCCCGTGAAAATGCAACTTCATTAATTCGGCCGAACTCGCTCAAATCTTAACGATCGGCTTAAGAACCCGGCAGCAAATGCATTCTAATCAAATGCCATGGGGTGCCGGGGCTGGAGGTCGATTCGCATGAAAAACTGGATGATGCTCCAGATGGGGCTCGGCAATTTTCAGCATCGCGGCACCATTTTCAGCTTCGCGCTGAAGATGAGCTTTTCCGCCATCATCCTCTCCGCCGTCATCATGCTGATCGTGCTGCCGCCGCTTTCCTTCTTCGATTTGCTGCCGCTGTCGCTTGCCCATTCGCTGAGCCTCGGGATCGTGTTTTCATGGCTGTTCGGCGGGGCGGCCTGTGGTCTCCTGTCGTTGATCGCGGGCTTTGCGCTGCATCACCTGACGATCTCGCGGGCGGAATTCGAAAAGCTCAGCCGCACCGACATGCTCTCAGGCCTGCTGAACCGCCGCGCCTTTACCGAGGCGCTGGCAACGGTTGAAGCCGATGCGTCGCTCGTCATCTTCGACGTCGATCGCTTCAAGGCGATCAACGACCGCTTCGGCCATGCCTGCGGCGACGCCGTGATCATCGCCATCTCGGCAATCCTGGCGACGGCCTTCAACGACAGCTCGGTGGTCGCGCGCCTCGGTGGAGAGGAATTCGGCGTCATCGTCACCGGTTTTCCGCTGGCGGCGCGGCTCGAGCGCGTGGAGCAGGTGAAAACGCAGATCGCCTGCCAGCCGATCACTGCCGACGGCTGCACCGTGCCGATCACCATCTCGGCCGGGATCGCCGACCTCGAGCCGGGACGGAACAAGGAGGCGGTCTATGCCTCGGCCGACAAGGCGCTCTATCTCGCCAAGGCGCTCGGGCGAAACCGCGTCGTCCACGAGAGCGAAGGTCTGCACCACGCCTGGCACAGCCGCTTGGTGGAGAACGGTCTTGCCGTTCAGGGCGACGACGATGCCGGCTATGACGGCGCGCAGCGCGCCTACGGCATTTAGCCACTCCCCGGGCGGGATTGGCGCTTGCGCCGCCGCCCGCTATTTTGCAAGGTCACGGTCTCTGCAAAATGGATAAGTCCCATGCAACGCGTAACATCCTATCTCCCCGCCGGCACGCCGTCCTCCCACCCGATCGAGCAGGTGAAGCTGCCGCACGATCTGCGCCACCTGCGCCGCAAGCTGCTGCATCTGGAAAGTGGCGGCATGGTGATGCTCGACCTCAAGGATCCGGTGCTCTTCGCCAATGGGGACCTTCTGGTGCGCGACGATGGCGAGCTGATCGAAATCCTGGCGGCGGACGAGAAGCTGTTCGAAATCCGCGGCAAGAATGGCGTCCACCTGATCGAGCTTGCCTGGCATCTCGGCAACCGGCATCTGGCCGCGCAGATCGAGGACGATCGCATCCTGATCCTGCGCGACCACGTGATCCGCACCATGCTGCAGGGCCTTGGCGCGCTGGTTCTCGAAGTCACCGAGCCCTTCCAGCCTGCCCGCGGCGCCTATCACAGCCACGGTCACGATCACCATGGTCACGATCACGGCGATCATCATGGTCACGACCATGACCATAAGCATGGCCACGACCACGATCATGACCATCATGATCACGACCACAAGCATGGTGACGGACACCATCACTCTCACGACTGAGCGGCGATGACGCAAGCGGATGATCTCCAGGCGCTGCTGCGCCTGATGGCGTGGCTGTCGCCGGCCTTCCCGGTCGGCTCATTCGCCTATTCGGGCGGGTTGGAGCGCGCGGTTCATGACGGCCTCGTCACCGATGCCGCGGGCCTCGAGACGTGGATTTCGACGTTGCTGACCCATGGCGGCATCTGGAACGATGCCGTGATCTTTTCCGCTGCCTGGCGCGGGCAGGGCGATGCGGCTGCGATCGGCGATCTCGCCGCACTTGCCGAAGCGCTCGCCGGCTCTCGGGAACGGCATCAGGAAACGATGCTGCTCGGCGATGCCTTCCTCACCGCAGCGCGGGCTTGGCCGGACCCTGTTTTTGAGCGGCTGCCGCAGCAGGTGGCCTATCCCGTTGCCGTCGGCGCCATCGCGGGCGCCCATGATGTTGCGCTCGACAAGGCGCTGGCCGCTTTCCTGCATGCCTATGTCTCGCAGGCCGTCTCGGCCGGTATCCGCCTCGGTGTCGGCGGTCAGAAGGATGGTGTCGGCATACTGGCGAAGCTCGAGCCTGTCATTGCCAAGATCGCCAGAAAGGCCTCGGCCGCGACGACCGACGATCTCGGTTCGGCGGCCGTTCAGGCCGATATCTCGACGCTGCGGCACGAGACCCAGAGCACCAGACTTTTCCGCTCGTAAGGCAGGCATCTGCGTCATTTGCCGGTGGCAGGCGTGATGGCCGGGCGCTATCATCGGGTGAATTGGAGTGACATCTATGAAATCGAGAAACGGACCTCTCCGCGTCGGCATCGGCGGGCCTGTCGGCTCCGGCAAGACGGCGCTGACGGAGAAGCTCTGCAAGGCGATGCGTGACGATTATTCTGTCGCCGTCGTCACCAACGACATCTACACGACCGAGGATGCCGAAGCGCTGATGCGCATGCAGGCGCTGCCGTCGGACCGCATCGTCGGCGTCGAGACCGGCGGCTGCCCGCATACGGCCATCCGCGAGGATGCAACGATCAATCTGCAGGCGATCGCCGGGCTGAACCAGCGCATTCCCGATCTCGATGTTGTCTTCATCGAGTCCGGCGGCGACAATCTGGCGGCGACCTTTTCGCCTGACCTCGCCGATATCACGATCTATGTGATTTCCGTCTGCCAGGGCGAGGAAATCCCCCGCAAGGGCGGGCCTGGGATCACCAAGTCGGACCTTCTCGTCATCAACAAGAAGGATCTGGCGCCCTATGTCGGTGCCGATCTGGATGTGATGGATCGCGACGCGACGCGCATGCGGGCAACCCGTCCCTACGTCTTCTCCGACATGAAACGCGGCGATGGTATCGGCTCGATTGTCAGCTTCCTCAAGGAGCATGGCGGGCTCTGACGCGGAAGCGTCAGGGGCCATGCTCGCCGAGGCTTCCGGTGAAGCGTTCTGCCCAGTTTTCCCGCCGCGAGGCTTCGAGAACGAAATCGATGAAGACGCGGGTCTTCAGCGGCAGAAGTTTCCTGCCCGAATAGTAGATCGAGACCGGTCCCGCATCGACATACCATCGCGGGACAACACGGATGAGGTCGCCACGTTCCAGATGCGGCAGCGCGTCCGGCTTGGCGATCATCGCCACGCCGATGCCCATCAGCGCGGCCTCGCGCATGGCTGCCGGATCGTCGACCACGACCCGCTCTCTGGGCGCCGCCGTCTGCTCGTCGCCGGCGACGTTGCGCATCTGCCACAGGCGGATCTTGCCGGTGCGGTTGGCACGCATGACGATGCCGTCGAGCCTGGCCATGTCCGACGGTTCCTCGGGTGGCGATTTCCCACGCATATAGGCGGGGGAAGCGACGGCGATGATGTGGGCAGGGGCAAGGGTGCGGGCGATCACGCCCGGCGCCAGTTCGAAGCCGCCGCCGATCGCCGCATCATAGCCCTCGGCGATCAGGTCGACCTGCCTGTTCTCGAACATCCATTCCGGCCGGATCAGCGGATAGCGCGTCAGGAAATCCGGCAGCAACGGCAGGATATAGCCGATGCCGAGCGTCGGGCTCATGCTCACTCTCAACGTGCCCGAAGGCGCCGCTTCATCTGATGCCGCCGAAGCGATGGCGTTCTGCAGGCCGGAGAGATTGTCGCCGATCGCCTGCAGAAAGCGCTCGCCCGCTTCGGTCAGCGTCAGGCTGCGGGTGCTGCGCTGGAAGAGCCGGATGCCGAGATTTGCCTCGAGCACGGCGACGTTGCGGCTGACGGCAGCAGGCGTCACCGCCAGCCGTCGCGCCGCGGCGGAAAAGCTGCCGAGCTCCGCCGTCCTGACGAAGGATTCCAGGTTGATCAGAGATTCCATCTCTTCACTTTCAACGATTGTTTGAAATTTATTAAATCCATTACCCGCTAATCGCAATGGAATAGACTGGCCATATTCCACTCCATCGAAACAAAACTGGAGTTCAGGAAATGACCGATCTATCGAAACCCCTGTCAGGCAAGGCAGCACTCGTCACCGGTGGCTCGCGCTCGATCGGCGCTGCCATCGCCAGACGGCTGGCGGCGGATGGGGCGGCGGTTGCCATCACCTACCATGCCTCGCCCGACCGCGCCGCGCTTGTCGTCAAGGATATCGAGGCTGGTGGCGGACGAGCCATCGCAATCCAGGCCGATGCCGGCGAACCCGCTGCGGTGCGGGCCGCGGTGGCAAAGACCGGGGAAGCCTTCGGCGCGATCGACATTCTCGTCAACAATGCAGGCATCGCGCTCGGCGGCGCCATCGAGGAGACGACATTTTCGGATTACGAACGGATGATTGCCGTCAACGTCACCGGCATGTTCGTGGCGACACAGGAAGCTGTGCGCCGGATGAAGCCCGGCGGCCGCATCATTCATATCGGCTCGTCGATGGTGCGCTACGCGGCCTTTCCGACCGCGTCGCTCTACACGCTGACCAAGGGCGCCGTCGCCGGGTTCAATCGCAGCCTGGTTCGCGATCTCGGGCCGAAGGGGATCACCGTCAACACCGTCCATCCCGGCCCGACCGATACCGACATGAACCCGGATGGCGGACCGATTTCGCAGATCGTCGGTCCCGGCATCGCCGTTGGCCGCTACGGTAAGGATTACGAGATCGCCAGCGTCGTCGCCTATCTCGCAAGCCCTGGCGCCGCCTTCGTCACCGGCGCCGAGATTGTCGCCGATGGCGGCTTTTCGGCCTGATACGTTCCGGCAGGTGATATGGACGCTGTGGCCAGACGCGGCCACAGCGATGCAAAGTGACGCAGCCTGAGCCTGTTGCATCTCCGGCCTCCGGCGATTATCGTGTTCGCGATGGGGATGGAGTGCCCCCGATAACCGCCGTGATGGCTGATGACTCCTACCGCGATTTCAATCGACGGTGGGAGTGTGTCTACTGCCCGCCGATATAATGAGGCGTGCATGTCACTCTATACCTGCTTGATCATCATGGCCGGAGGCGCTCTCGGCACCCTGGCGCGATATCTGATCTCGGTCCTGGCGGCGCCGATCAGCGGCAACCTGCCTTGGGGCACGATCATCATCAACATCACCGGCTCGTTCATCATCGGCCTGTTCGGCACGCTGACGCTGGCGCATGGCCGTTTTCCGGTGTCGGAGAACATGCGGCTCTTCGTGATGATCGGTCTCTGCGGCGGCTACACGACCTTCTCGTCCTTCAGCCTGCAGACGCTCGATCTGATCCGCTCGGGCGCCATGACGCGGGCAGGGGTGAATATCGCCGCCTCGGTGATGCTGTGTGTCGCTGCCGTTTCGGCGGGGCATTTGATTGCCTCCTATCTCAACGGCGGAGAGAAGCAGGTGGCGCAGTTGCGGGTGGAGGAGGTGTGAGGGGCGGCAACCAAAATGCTCCCATTCCTGTGCTTGTCACAGNNCCAGTCGCCGCGCGTCTGCGTGGCGGAAAGAGTCTTTTCGGCCCAAGAACTTGGGCCGGCTGGATCCCTGTGACGAGCACAGGGATGAGGGAAACGTGGTGGTCTGTGCGCCATCCCGCAAACAAGAAGGCCGGGCGTCGAGCCCGGCCTTTTGTTTTCTGTAGCGAAGCTCACTCTGCCGCAAACGGCGGCAGGCGCAAGACGTTCTTGCCGTTGCTGTTGGCGTTCTTCTGCTTGGCTTCCGGGTTCTCGATCGCGCTCACCCGGTCCTTGAGCGAACCGACGGCTTCGGTCAGTTCCTCGCGGGACAAGGTGGGCTCTTCCACATCCTTCTTGCCGACGAGGCGGCCGAACATCCAGCCGAGCAGGCGGGAGAGATCGTCCATGATCAGGAAGAAGGAGGGGACGACGACGAGCGACAGCACTGTCGAGACGATGATGCCGCCGATGACCGCGATCGCCATCGGCGCGCGGAACGAGCCGCCTTCGCCGACGCCCATGGCTGACGGCAGCATGCCGGCCGACATGGCGATCGAGGTCATGATGATCGGGCGGGCACGCTTGCGGCCGGCCTCCACCATGGCTTCGACACGCGACAGGCCGTGACGGCGCATCTCGATGGCGAAATCGACGAGCAGGATGGCGTTCTTGGTGACGATGCCCATCAGCATCAGGATGCCGATCAGAACCGGCATCGACAGCGGATTGTTGGTGACCAGCAGCCCGACTGCCACGCCGCCGATTGCCAGCGGCAGCGAGAACAGGATGGTGAAGGGCTGGATCACGTTCTTGAAGAGCAGGATCAGCACCGCAAGCACCAGCATCAGGCCCATCAACATGGCGTTGACGAAGCTCTGCTGCATTTCCTTCTGCACCTTGGTGTCGCCGCTTTCGACGAGCTGCACCGTGGACGGGATCTTGGTGTCCTTGACGATCTCCAGGAAGCGGGCCGAAGCAGTATCCAGCGCCACGCCCTGCGGCAGGTCGGAACCGATGGCCACGACGCGGTAGCGGTTGTTGCGCTTGATCGAGCTGACACCTTCCGAATAGTCGATGTCGGCGACCGTCGAGAGCGGCACGCTGCCGCCGCTGGCGGTCTGGATCTTCAGGGCGCGGATCGCCTGCAGGTCGCGGCGCATGTCGAGCGATGCCTGGACGCGGATCGGGATCTGCCGGTCGTCGAGCGAGATCTTGGCGAGTGCGGCATCGACGTCGCCGATGGTGGCGACGCGGATGGTCTCGGAGATCTGCTGCGGCGTGATGCCGAGACGGGCGGCCTGATCCTTGCGCGGGCGGACCTGCAGTTCCGGACGGGGCAGGGCGCCATCGGCACTGACATTGGCGAGCAGCGGATCGGCGCGCAGCTTCGATTCCAGAAGACCGACGGCCTCGTTGAGGTCCTGATCGTTCTTGGAGAGGAAGTTGAACGACAGGTCGCGTTCGCCGCGGTCGTTGAGCTTGAGGATGCGAACGTCAGGAATGTCCTTCACCTTGGCGAAGACTTCCTTTTCGATATCCCACTGCGGACGGACGCGGCCGTGAACCTCGACCTTCGGCAGATGCGGACCGATGACCGGGATGGAGCCGAGCACGTCGTTGACCAGCTTCTTGACCAGCGACTGATCGAGCTTGTGGAGCGACAGGGTGATCGTCGCGCGGCGCAGCTCGAGATCGCCCTTCGGCGAAGCGCCGCCGAGCACGAAGACGCTTTCGACGCCGTCGATATCCTTGACGCGCTCATAGATCGCATTGCTGGTCTTGTCAGTGTCATCGAGTGTCGCATTCGGCGGCAGCTCGACGGAGAGCACGATGCGCGAAGCGTCTTCCGGCGGCAGGAAGCTGCCCGGAACCTGCGACAGCAGGAAGACCGATCCGATGAGGAAGCCGATGGCGGCGATCAGCGTCGCATACCGGCTCCACCAGTGACCGGTGGTGGCGCGGATCAGCCGGGTATAGCCCCGGAAGAAGGCGCCGTCGTTATCGTGATGATCCTCCTGGCCGTCTTCGGCGCGCATCAGATAGGCGGCCATCATCGGCGTGATCAGACGCGCGACGACAAGGGAGAAGAACACCGAGAAGGCGACGGTCAGACCGAACTGGATGAAGTACTGGCCCGGAATGCCGGGCATGAACGACACCGGCACGAAGACCGCGATGATCGTAAACGTCGTGGCGATGACGGCGAGGCCGATTTCGTCGGCTGCCTCGATCGCCGCCCGGTATGGCGTCTTGCCCATCTTGATATGGCGGGCGATGTTTTCGATTTCGACGATCGCATCGTCGACGAGAATACCCGTCGCCAGCGTCAAGGCCAGGAAGCTGACGAGGTTCAGCGAGAAGCCCATCAGGTCCATGATCCAGAAGGTCGGGATCGCCGACAGCGGCAGCGCGATCGCCGAGATCAGCGTTGCGCGCCAGTTCCTCAGGAACAGGAAGACGACGATGACGGCCAGCAGCGCGCCTTCGAGCAGCGTGTGGATGGCGGCTTCGTAATTGCCATAGGTGAAATAGACGGAATCGTTGATCAGCTCGATGCCGACATTCGGGTTCTCGGCCCGCACCTTGTCGAGGCTCTGCGCCACGGTCTCGGCGACGCTGACTTCGCTGGCGCCCTTGGAGCGGAACACGCCGAAGGTCACGACAGGCGTATCGTCGAAGCGCGAGAAGGATTTCGGCTCCTGATAGGTGTCCTTGATGGCGCCGAGATCGGTCAGCTTGACGAAACGGCCGTTCGGCAGCGCGATCGTGGTGTTGGCAAGCTCCGCGACATTGCGGGCGTCGCCTAGGACGCGGATCGCTTGCTCGCTGCCTGCCACCTGGCCGCGGCCGGAGCCGAGGTCGACATTGGTGCCGCGCAGCTGCTGGTTCACGCTGGCCGCGGTAATGCCATAGGCGTTCAGCTTGTCGGGGTTAAGCTCGATGCGCACTTCGCGCTCGGCGCCGCCGTAACGGTCGACGCGGCCGATGCCACTCTGGCCCTGCAGCGAGCGCTTGATCGTGTCGTCGACGAACCAGGAGAGTTCCTCGAGCGTCATGTCGGGCGAGGAGACGGCGAAGGTCTGGATCGCCTGTCCCTCGACATCGACCTTGGAGACGATCGGCTCTTCGACATTGGCCGGAAGATCGCTGCGGATGCGGTCTATCGCGTCCTTGGTGTCCTGCACGGCCTGCTCGGTCGGCACTTCCATGCGGAACATCACGACGGTCTGCGACTGGCCGTCCGTCACCGTCGACTGGATTTCATCGATGCCGGTGATCGAGGCGACCGCGTCTTCGATCTCCTTGGTCACCTGCATTTCGAGTTCGGCGGGCGAAGCGCCGCTCTGGGTCACGACGATCGAGACCAGCGGCACGTCGATATTCGGGAAACGGGTGATCGGCAGCTTGTTGAAGGACTGGATGCCGACAAAAAGCAGCAGGCCGAAGAGCAGCAGCGGCGCTACGGGATTTCGGATGGACCAGGCTGAAAAGTTCATCGGGCCGTCTCTCAGTTGGAAGCAGCAGGCTGTTCGCGGACAGGGGTGATGTGATCACCGTCGCGGACATAGGCACCGGCCTTGGCAACGACTTCCTCGCCGTCCTTCAGGCCCTTCGTGATTTCGACAAAGGCACCGTCCTGGATGCCGGTCTCGACGGCGGCGAATTTCACCACGCCGTTCTCGACCTTGCGGGCGGACGAGCCCTCGTTCGTCGTCAGCACCGCTGACAGTGGCAGCGCCACGTTCTCAGCCGTGTTGACGATGATTTCGGCGCTGCCATACATGCCGGAGCGCGCCTTGTTGTCGTCGTCGATCAGGATATGCACCAGGCCGAGGCGGGTGGTCGGATCGACGGTCGGGGAGACCAGGCGCACGGAGCCTGCGAGTTTCTCGCGGCTGCCGGCAAGCGAGATCGTCGCCTTCTGGCCGTGCTGGATCTTCATGATGTCGTTTTCGCCGACTTCGGCGACAAGTTCGATATCGTTGTCGCGAATGATGGTGAACATCGGATCGCCGGTTCCGGATGCGATGGCGCCGACATTGGCGTTCTTGGCGGCAACCGTGCCGGCAACCGGCGTCTTCACGTCGGTGCGGGCGAGCTTCAGGTCGGCATCGGCGATCTGACTGTCGGTGACCTTCAGATCGGCCTGGGCGACCTCGATCGCCTGCTCTGCGGAGCTGACGCGGGCATTGGCGGAGGCGGCAGCCGCATCGGCCTGTTCGACCGTTGCGGTCGAGACGGTGCCCTTCTTGACCATTTCCTGGGCGCGGTCCTGCTGCTGACGGGCCTGGGAGGCATTGGCCTGGGCTTCGACCAGCTGGGCGCGAAGCTGAGCAAGCGATGCCTCGCCCTTGGCCTTGGTCGCCTGCATCTGGCTCTTCTGCAACAGCAGGGAATCGGGGTTCAGCGTGGCGATCGTGCTGTCGGCAGCGACCTTGTCGCCGACATCGACATTCAGCGAGCTGATCGACAGGCCCTCGACCTGCGGCTGGATATAGACTTCCTCGACGGCCTTGACGGTGCCCGTCGCGACGACGCGATCGACGAGCGCGCGGGTCTTCGCCGTGGTGACGACGATGGCCGGAAGGTTCTGCTTCGGCTTCGTGGTGGCCGTTTCGGCCTCCTGGGCAAAGACCGGCGATACCGCCATGATGGCGATCAAAAGGGTGGAGGCGCGTAGTATTTCAAGCGTGCGTGCCATGCGTCGTCATCCAATTATGTCAAAATGTCCGGCCAAAATCGGCGCAGCGATGCTGCAGCTTGCGAACAGGCCATTCCCGTCTCTGTCTAACTACTCAGAGGTATTCCCGCATTTGCCGTCTCTCATACAGAGAAGTCCCCGGTCCGGCAAATCTGGTTTTGTACGTGGTATCGGTTTGCGCGACGTACAAGACCGCTAGAAAACAATTCCCCATGAGCGGCACATTAATTACCGTTTACGTATAGATCAATCACCGTCAGGTTATGTTTGCATTCCGATGATTGATCGCAGCGTATAATCTGAAGACGATCGAGACATGGCAGATGCGACACGCGCACGCCAAATAATTTCAATCGACGTTAAAAAAACAGAAAACGCGCGGATCTCTCCGCGCGCTCGCCGTGATGTCGCCTATTCCGCTTACTTGGAAGCGGCGTCGGTGATGTCGTGCGTCCAGGCGCCGGATGGCTCCTTGGTGATGATCTTCTGGTCGAGAAGAGCCTTGGCGGTGCGATCGTAGAGCGTCGTGTCGAGCTTGCCGCTGCCGTCGCCGATCAGCTTGGCGACTTCGCCCATCATCCGCTTCTGGTGGTTTTCGTCCTGGCCGCCGGCATCGACGACGATGCCTGCTGCTTCATCCGGGTTTTCGGTCGCGTATTTCCAGCCCTTCATCGAGGCCTTGACGAACTTGACCATCTTTTCCTTGAAAGCCGGGTCCTTCAACTTGTCCTCATTGGCGTAGAGGCCGTCTTCCAGGAGGTCGTTGCCCATGGCGCTGTAGTTGAAGACGATCAGGTCTTCAGGCTTCAGGCCGGCATCGATTGCCTGCCAGTATTCATTGTAGGTCATGACGGAAATGCAGTCGGCCTGCTTCTGCAGCAGCGGCTGGACGTCGAAGCTCTGCTTCAGCACGGTCACGCCATCGGCGCCGCCTTCCGTCTTCAGGCCGAGCTTGTTCATCCAGGCGAAGAACGGATATTCGTTGCCGAAGAACCAGACGCCGAGCGTATGACCCTTGAAATCGGCTTCGGTCTTGATCGGGCCGTCCTTGCGGCAGATCATTTCCATACCCGATTTCTGGTAGGGCTGGGCGATGTTGACCAGCGGAACGCCTTTCTCGCGGGCAACCAGGGCGCCGCCCATCCAGTCGACGATGACATCGGCGCCGCCGCCGGCGATCACCTGTTCCGGGGCGATGTCAGGACCGCCCGGCTTGATATCGACGTCGAGGCCTTCTTCTCCGTAATAGCCCTTGTCCTTGGCGACGTAATAGCCGGCGAACTGGCTCTGCGCGACCCACTTCAGCTGCAGCGTCACCTTGTCGGCCGCCATCGCGTTAGCGGCGGCAAGCGACATGGCGCTCGCCATCATTGCAACCATCAACTTCTTCATTTTCTTTTTTCCCTCTGAAGTTATGCCCCAATCCCATTTGCGGGAACAAAGCGACGCCTAGCCACCACGGATAGACGGATGCCAGAAAGTCACCGCCCGTTCGGCAAGGGCGACGACGCCGTAGAAAACCGAGCCAGCCACCGCCGCGACGGCGATCTCGGCCCAGACCATGTCGACATTCATGCGGCCGATCTCGGTGGAGATGCGGAAGCCCATGCCGACGATAGGGGTTCCGAAGAATTCCGCAACGATGGCACCGATCAGCGCCAGCGTCGAGTTGATCTTCAGGGCGTTGAGAATGAACGGCATGGCGGCGGGAAGCCTGAGCTTCAGCAGCGTCTGCCAGTAATCGGATGCGTAGGTGCGCATCAGGTCCCGCTCCATGGCGCCGGAGGCGGAAAGGCCCGCCACCGTGTTCACCAGCATCGGGAAGAAGGTCATGATGATGACGACAGCGGCCTTCGACGGCCAGTCGAAGCCGAACCACATGACCATGATCGGCGCCACGCCGATGATCGGCAGGGCCGAGACCATGTTGCCGATCGGCAGCAGCCCGCGGCGCAGGAAGGCGACGCGGTCGGCGAGGATCGCGACGATGAAGCCGGAGGCGCAGCCGACGACATAGCCGAACAGCACGGCCTTGAAGATCGTCTGGCGCACGTCCTCGCCGAGGATCGGCAGAGAATTGGCGATCCGCACACCGATGGTGCTCGGCGGCGGCAGGATGACGAAGGGGATGCCGCCGCCGCGCGTTGCCGCCTCCCAGAGGATCAGGATCCAGGCGCCGAAGATCGCCGGGATCAACAGCCGCAGGAAGGATTTGCCCGTATTCGACAGGGGTTTCAGATCCGACAGCAGCGTGACGCAGCGCCAGGCGAGCAGCCAAGCGGCAGCGATCAGCAGGAAGAAGGCTTTCGTCGCCATGCCCTCGTTGCCGGTGATGCCCGATAGCAGCAGCCAGGCGGCGTCGAAGGAAGCCAGCAGCAGCACGGTCGCCGAATAGAGCGGTGGCAGCGCCGTCAGCGAAATCAGCGCTGCGGCGGCGATAATGATGACGACAAGCGTCGTGGTCTGGCTGCTGAACGGGGCGGGAGCGCCGTCCGCCAGCAGCGGCAGCGAAACGATGGCGCCGATACAGAAGAGCAGCGCCAGCGCGCTTTGCCAGGAAAGCGTCAGATACTTCATGCCGGCCTCCCGCCCATGGCGCGATCGACGATCTTGGCGGCGAGCCCGACGATCGCGACGAGCAGTGCCGCCAGCACGGAACCCGCAACCAGCGCCGCCCAGATGTCGATGGTCTGGCTGTAATAGGAACCGGCGAGCAGCTTCGAGCCGATCCCGGCGACGGCACCGGTCGGCAATTCGCCGACGATGGCGCCGACGAGGCTGGCGGCAATCGCGACCTTCATCGAGGTGAAGAGGAAGGGAACCGAGGCCGGCACCCGCAGCTTCCAGAAGGTTTGCGCAGCACTGGCATTATAGGTGCGCATCAGGTCGAGATACATGACTTCGGGCGAGCGCAGCCCCTTCACCATGCCGACGGCGACGGGGAAGAAGGACAGGTAGGTCGAGATCAGCGCTTTCGGGATCAGCCCGGTGATGTTGATTGATCCGAGCACGACGATGACCATCGGCGCGATCGCCAGGATCGGCACCGTCTGCGAGGCGATGATCCACGGCATCAGGCTGCGGTCCAGCGCCCTGATATGGACGATGCCGACGGCGATCAGGATGCCGAGCATGGTGCCGAGCGCGAAACCGAGCGCCGTCGAGGAGAGCGTCACGCCCGCATGATAGACGAGGCTGCGGTTGCTCGAGAGCTTTCTGAGGAAGGTGTTTTCGAAGACGTTCTGCGCCACCTGATGCGGGGCAGGCAGGATCGGCTTCGGCTGGGAGAGCGTGGCGGAGATGAACTCCGATGTCGTCGGGGTGATATTGTTGCGGCTATCCATGTCGCGCTGGAACGGCGCGTTCATGAACACGGCTGCGATGTACCAGATGACGACGAGGGCGGCGAGGATGGTCAGGACCGGGACGATCTTGTCCTTGAGGGTGTCGGGTTTCATGCGGATACCCTCTGAGTTAAGAGGGTGGGGTTACTCCCCTCTGTCCTGCCGGACATCTCCCCCTCAAGGGGGGAGATTAGCTGGGCGCACCCGCTCGCTCCAACGGTGATGCTTGGCGCGAAGTCTGCCACGAGTCGATCTCCCCACCTGTGGGGGAGATGCCCGGCAGGGCAGAGGGGGGTAACCACGGCCTCAAACATCAGCTCACTCATAACTATGCCCCGCTCTCAAACCCTCGCGCACCCGATGCGCGATCTCCAGGAACTCCGGCGTCTCGCGGATGCCGAGCGGGCGTTCCTTCGGCAGCGTCGAGTCGATGATATCGGTGACGCGGCCGGGGCGGGGGGACATGACGACGATCTTGGTGGAGAGGTAGACGGCTTCCGGAATGGAGTGGGTTACGAAGCAGATCGTCTTGTTGGTGCGGGCCCAGAGCTTCAGCAGAGCGGCGTTCAGATGGTCGCGGACGATTTCGTCCAGCGCGCCGAAGGGTTCGTCCATCAACAGCAGGTCGGCGTCGAAGGCGAGTGCGCGGGCGATCGAGGCGCGCTGCTGCATGCCGCCTGACAGCTGCCAGGGGAATTTCTTGTCGAAGCCAGCAAGCTCGACGAGCTCGAGAGCCTCAGAGATGCGCTTCTTCTGGTCGGCTTTCGAATAACCCATGATCTCAAGGGGAAGGGCGATGTTCTTCTCGATCGTCCGCCAGGGATAGAGTGCTGCGGCCTGGAAGACATAGCCGTAGGCGCGGGTCTTGCGGGCTTCTTCCGGCGTCATGCCGTTGACGCTGATCTCGCCTGATGTCGTCTTCTCCAGATCGGCGATGACGCGCAGGAACGTCGTCTTGCCACAGCCGGATGGGCCGATGAAGGAGACGAAATCGCCCTTGTTGACGTCGAGATTGACGTTGCTCAGCGCATGCACCGGCCCGTCATTCGTCTGGAAGGTGAGACAGAGATCCTTGGCGGATACGACGGAGGCTGCTTGCATCGAGATGTTACCAGTCCTGTTTTCCCCGCGCCTGCGCGGTTTGCATGTTATGCTGCCGCCCGGTTTCACACGCCGCGGCAAAGTCCATGGAGGATGAGAATGGACGCTAAGTCAAAGCCCACCTGCCACATTGTTCGCCCCAGCCACGCTTATGACGGCAAGCAGGGGCTCAGCTATTTCGAAGGCATTGCCGCGGAGACCGTCGGCGCCAAGGGCATTTGCATGCATCTCCTGACGATCCCGCCCGGCGTGCGGGCCAAGGCGCATCTGCATGAGGCGCACGAGACGGCGATCTACATGCTCTCCGGCGAGGCGCACACGTGGTATGGCGACAACCTTGAGAACCATGTCATCGTCCATGCCGGCGAGCTTTTCTACATTCCGGCCGGCGTTCCGCATCTGCCCGCCAATCTGAGCAGCACGCCCTGCACGGCGATCATCGCCCGGACAGATCCCAACGAGCAGGAGAGCGTCGTGCTCTTGCCCGCGCTCGACACTATCGTGCCGGATTGCGGCTACTTGCATAGCGGCAGCGGCCCCCAATTGATGGCGGCGTCCGAGGTGAAGCCGATCGTATAGCCCTTGGGGCCGGAGGTGATCTTCGCCGTGTCCTCGCTCTCGCCTTCCTCACCCTCGGCCTGGCAGGAGACCGTGGCCGTAAAATTCTTGCCCTCGGTCTTCACGAGCTTCTTGATCTCACAATAGGAGGCGGCCGTGGTGATCGCCTCGGAGGTCAGCAGGAAGAAGTTGTCGGAGCCGGTGCTTTCGCCCGATTTGGCGTAGGCGCAGCCGTCCTTGTTGCCGTAGCTGCCCTTGATCGGCAGCGTATCGGCGAAAGCCGCGGTGGAGAGCGCGGCCAATGAAACAATCGTCAGAATGACTTGGCCGCGCATATGGATCACACCCCGCTTGCCGGGATTCCGGTGCGTTCCACCTTGCGGGGAGCGGTCAGCTCCTTCCAGGTGGAGAGCGCCTTGTTGACGGCCTGGAAGGGTTCGCGCCTGACGAACTGGCCGTGGCCTTCCTGCGTCTTCATGGTCGACTCCTCGATGGCGACGACGCCGCGGGTCAGCGTGTAGCGCGGCAGGCCGGTGACTTCCTTGCCTTCGAAGACGTTGTAATCGATCGCCGACTGCTGGCTCTTGGCCGAGATCGTCTTGGAGCGCTTCGGATCCCAGACGACGATATCGGCATCGGCGCCGACGAGGATCGCGCCCTTCTTCGGATAGACGTTGAGGATCTTGGCGATATTCGTCGAGGTGACGGCGACGAACTCGTTCATGGTGATGCGGCCAGTGGCGACACCATAGGTCCAGAGCATCGGCATGCGGTCTTCAAGGCCGCCTGTGCCGTTCGGGATCTTGCGGAAGTCGCCGAGGCCGGTGCGCTTCTGGTCTGTGGTGAAGGCGCAGTGGTCGGTCGCGACGACTTGCAGCGAACCGGCGGAAAGTCCGGCCCAGAGACTGTCCTGATGCTGCTTGTTGCGGAAGGGCGGGGACATGACGCGGCGGGCGGAGTGGTCCCAGTCCCTGTTGAAATATTCGGTCTCGTCGAGCGTCAGGTGCTGGATCAGCGGTTCGCCATAGACACGCATGCCGTTCTGGCGGGCGCGGCGGATCGCTTCGTGGGCCTGTTCGCAGGAGGTGTGGACGACATAGAGCGGGACGCCCGCCATATCGGCGATGATGATGGCGCGGTTCGTCGCTTCGCCTTCGACCGAGGCCGGGCGCGAATAGGCGTGTCCCTCGGGCCCGTTGTTGCCTTCGTCCATCAGCTTCTGCTGCATGGCGGCGACGACATCGCCGTTTTCGGCGTGGACGAGGGGGAGCGCGCCGAGCTCGGCGCAGCGCGAGAACGAGGCGAACATCTCGTCGTCGTTCACCATCAGCGCGCCCTTGTAGGCCATGAAGTGCTTGAAGGTGTTGATGCCCTTTTCCTGCACGATGGTCTTCATGTCGTTGAAGACCTGCTCGCCCCACCAGGTCACCGACATGTGGAAGGAATAGTCGCAATTGGCGCGGGTCGACTTGTTGTCCCAGCGCTTCAACGCATCGAGCAGCGACTGGCCGGGATCAGGCAGGCAGAAATCGACGACCATTGTCGTGCCACCGGCAAGAGCGGCGCGCGTGCCGCTCTCGAAATCGTCGGAGGAATAGGTGCCCATGAAGGGCATTTCGAGATGCACATGCGGATCGATGCCGCCGGGCATGACATAACAGCCGGATGCATCGAGCACCTCGTTGCCCGAAAGATTCGGCCCGATCTCGACGATCTTGCCACCTTCGATCTTCACGTCGGCCTTGTAGGTCAGGTCGGCGGTGACGATGGTTCCATTCTTGATGACTGTGGTCATGGCTGTTCCCTGTTCTTATTGAGTCAGGTGACCGATCGCATCCCCTAGTGGAGAGGTTGCGTGCGAAGCAGTCGGGTGATGTTCGGTAAATGCTCGAGGGGGCTATGCCTCGACGAGATCAAGCCGCTTTTCGATCCGCAAGACGCGTTCATCGATGCGGTCGAGCCGTGTCGAAATGGTCGCATACTGATGTTCGAGGATGCCGAGACGCTGCTTGACGACCTGCATGTCGTCGGCGAGCCGTTCGACGGTGCCCCGGATGGCACGCAAGTGCTCAAGTATGAGGTTGTCGGTAGACATTCACCGGCCTCCGTTGGCGGCAATTTTCCTTCGGAATATAGGCGCAATTGTTTCACACCACAATCTCCGCCGTCTCGACCACCGCATGGAACAGCACATCGGCACCCGCCGTCGCCCATTCCTTGGAAATCTCTTCCGCCTCGTTGTGGCTGAGGCCGCCGACGCAGGGGCACATGACCATGGTCGCGGGCGCCACCTTGGCGGCCCAGCAGGCGTCGTGGCCGGCGCCGGAGATGACGTTCATGTGGGAGTAGCCGAGCTTCTCGGCGGCATCGCGGACGCGGCCGACCAGGACGGGGTCGAAGGTAACAGGGTCGAAATGGCCGACGGCCTCGATCGAACAGCCGACGCCGAGTGCTTCACAGATATTCGCGGCTTCGCCCTCGATCTTTGCGCGCATGCGGTCGAGCTTGGCCTGATCAGGCGTGCGGATATCGACGGTGAAGACCACCTTGCCGGGCAGCACGTTGCGGGAATTCGGCGAGAAGAACACCTGACCAACGCCGCCGACGGCGCCGGGCTGTTCGCCCATCGCAACACCCTGAACCATCTCGATGATCCGCGACATGGCGAGACCGGCATTGACGCGCATGTTCATCGGCGTAGAGCCCGTATGAGCTTCACGGCCGGTGAGCGTGAATTCCAGCCACCACAGACCCTGACAATGGGTGACGACGCCGATCTGCTTGTTTTCGGCCTCAAGGATCGGGCCCTGCTCGATGTGATATTCGAAATAGGCGTGCATCTTGCGGGCGCCGACTTCCTCGTCGCCCAGCCAGCCGATGCGCTTCAGCTCGTCGCCATAAGTCTTGCCCTCAGGATCCTTGCGGCCATAGGCGTAGTCGATGCTGTGCACGCCGGCGAAGACGCCGGAAGCGAGCATGGCGGGCGCGAAACGCGCGCCTTCCTCATTGGCCCAGTTGGTGACGACGATCGGGTGCTTGGTCTTGATGCCGAGGTCGTTCATCGTGCGAACGACCTCGAGGGCTGCGAGCACGCCGAGGACGCCATCATATTTCCCGCCGGTCGGCTGGGTGTCCAGGTGAGAGCCGACGTAAACCGGCAGGGCGTCAGGATCGGTGCCGGGGCGGGTCGCGAACATCGTGCCCATCTTGTCGACGCCCATGGTCATGCCGGCGGCATCGCACCAGGTCTTGAAGAGGCTGCGGCCCTCGCCATCGGCATCGGTCAGCGTCTGGCGATTGTTGCCGCCGGCGATACCGGGGCCGATCCTTGCCATGTCCATGAGACTGTCCCACAGACGGTCGCCGTTGACGCGCATGTTTTCGCCTGGTGCTGCCACCATATCTGAAGTCCTCGCCTGTTTTCATCAGTCATGCGCTGAGCATGTCCGGTCTGTTCCCTTGGTCAATTCCCGGCGCGATTGTTTGTTTTCTTTGCGCTGGAAAATCCGACGTTGCCTTTATTTTGCATCTGACGGATAATTTGACCGATTGGTAAACATTACAGCTTCCGGCGCCGGGCTCAAGACGTAAAACAGCAAAAATACTGACAAATTTGCGAGCCGGAAACTGCTTCTGAAAACTTGAGTGAAGCAGTTGAATTTGTGAGGGAAACGAGAGCCATATGGCCATTCCGAGAGCAGCGAGGACCCAGCGTCGGACGCGAATCCAGGAGGAGAAGGAAGAGCAGATCCTCGAAGCGGCGCTGGATGTGTTTTCGGTCAGCGGATTCCGCGGCTCGACCATCGACCAGATCGCTGCCGCCGCGGGCATGTCGAAGCCCAATCTGCTCTATTATTTCCGCACCAAGGAAGCGATGCACCGGGCGCTGATCGACCGGGTACTCTTCACCTGGCTGGAGCCGCTCAGGGCCTTCAATGCCGAGGGCAACCCGGAATCCGAAATCCGCAGCTACATCCGGCGCAAGCTGGAGATGGCGCGTGATTTTCCGCGCGAAAGCCGGCTGTTCGCCAACGAGGTGCTGCAGGGCGCGCCGCATATCGAGGACGAGCTGAAGGGGCCGCTGAAGAGCCTGGTCGACGAGAAGGCGGAGGTGATCCGCGTCTGGGCCAAGGCCGGCAAGATCGCCAAATGCGATCCCTATCACCTGATCTTCTCGATCTGGTCGACGACCCAGCATTACGCCGACTTCGACGTGCAGGTGCGGGCGGTGCTCGGCCAGGAGCATTCCGGCGCCGGGCGCTTCGAGGATGCCGCGCGGTTTCTGGAACAGCTCTTCGTCGGCGGGCTGATGGTGCAGCCGGTCTGAGCGTCAGACCTTCTTCAATGGCATCATCTTGTCGAGCGCCGCCGCGACGCTTTCGATCGTATAGGGCTTCTGCAGGATGTTGGCGCCGCTGAAGTTCTTGGCGACCGCTTCGCCGTACCCCGTTGCAAAGACAAGCGGCGTGCCTGCCTGCACCAGTTTCTCGGCGACCGGGAAGCTGGTCTCGTCGCCGAGATTGACGTCGAGCACGGCGAGATCGAAATGCTTCTCCGCCACATATTCGAGAGCCTGATAGACGCTCGGCGCCAGTGTCACATCCTTGGCGCCAAGCTGCAGGAAGATATCCTCGCCGTCCATGGCGATGATCAAATTGTCTTCGACCAGCAGGATGCTGCAGCCCTGCAGCGGTTTCTCGGAAATGATCGTCGCGGTCTTGGCGGCCGGTTGCTGGCGCACTTCCGGGACGATCGAGACCGGCCCATCGGCGAAGGTGACATATTTCGCCGGTATGGTGAAATCCGCCTGCAGCCCCTTGGGCTCATAGCGCACCTCGGCTTTGCCGCCGAGATCGTAGGGGATCGAGTGGCGGATGATGGTGGTGCCGAAGCCCTGCCGTTTCGGCGCCTTTACCGGCGGACCGTCGCTCTCGCGCCATTCGACCAGCAGATTGCCCGTGTCGTCCTCGGTCCAGGCGACGCTGACCGTTCCGCTGTCGCAGAGGCTGCCGTATTTGGCACTGTTGGTAACGAGTTCGTGGAAGACAAGGGCCGCCGTCGAGAAGGCCTGCGGGCCGAGCAGCACTTCTTCGCCGCGCATGACCACGCGCGCAGCATTCTTGCCGAGATAGGCGGCGGCTTCGGCCTGCAGCAGCGAGCGCAGCGAAGCCGGGGCCCAATGATCCCGGGTGATCTGGTCGTGAGCTCGTGACAGCGCCTGAACGCGACCTTCCAACTGGCCGACATATTCGCCGATATCGCCATCGCTGGTGCGCGACTGGCGGATCAGGCCGCTGATCAGGCTGAGGATATTGCGGACGCGGTGATTCAGCTCGGCGATCAGGATTTCCTGGCGCTCGTTTGCCTGCTGGCGCACCGCACTCGCCTCGTCGGCAAGGCGCAGGATGACCTCGATCAGCGTGACGCGGATCGTATCGGCCACGCGCTTTTCGGCCGAGGTGAAGGGGTGCGAGCGCCCCCGGACCAGTTCCGACCAGCTTTCGAAGCTCTTGCGCGGTGTCAGGCGCGGGCCGTTCGGCCCGTATTCGACCGGCTTGTGCGGGTCGCCAGCCCAGCGGACGGTGCGGACGATCTCCTGGCGGAACAGGATCACATAGTCACGCGGCGAGCGCGAAATCGGGATCGCCATCAGGCCGGCGACCGTGCCGTCGATATCGCTGTCCGGCCAGAATTCCTGCAGATGGTCGGTGGTGAAGACACGGCCCGACGAGGTACGGTTCAGCACCTTCACCAGGCCGGAGAACTGCTCCTGCGTCGGCGAAAGCCCGGTCAGCGCCGAGCGGCCGTTGATCCAGACGCCGATGCCATCGGCGGGAATGGCGTCCGAGAGCGCGTCGATCAGCCAGGTCGGGTCGTCGAGCAGGCTGGCATTGTCGGCGACCGAGGTCAGCAGCCTGTCGGCGATCTGGCGGGCCTTGGTTTCGAATTCCAGCGCCAGCCGTCGCTCGCGGCTTTCGAGGCGAGAGGCGAACATCTGGCCGAAAAGCTCGGAGGTCGAACGCCGCTCGAAAGAGGGCAGGCGGGCGGAATAATGGTGGCAGGCAAACAGGCCCCAGAGCTTGCCGTCGACGATGATCGAGATCGACAACGAGGCGCCGACGCCCATGTTCTTCAAATATTCGATGTGGATCGGCGAGACCGAGCGCAGGATCGACATCGACAGATCCAGCGGGCGGCTGTGCTCGTCGAGCTCTGGATGGATGGCGACAGGCGTCGCATCGATATCGGCAATGACGCGGAAGAGGTTGCGGACATAGAGCGCGCGGGCCTGAACCGGGATGTCGGAGGCCGGATAGTGCAGGCCGAGGAAGGAGCCTATGCCGGGGCGCGCCGCTTCGGCGACGACTTCGCCAGATCCCTTTTCGTCGAAACGATAGACCATGACGCGGTCGAAACCGGTCAGCGCTCGGGCCTGGCGGGCGCCTTCGCGGTAGAAGGCTTCCAGCGTCTGCGCCTGGTCGAGACGGGCCATCATGCTGCGGATCGACATGGTCGCGCCGCCCTGGGCACCGTCCTGCGAGGGCTCGGCCTCGATGATGACCTGACCGTCGCTGATGTGGAGCGCCACGTCGAAGGCAGCACCGTTCTCGGAAAATTGCACGCCGAAAAGCCGCTCGACGATATCAGGGCCCCTAATGACGGCAAGGCGGTTTCGAAGCGTATGCAGCGTCTGCGGCATGATCACTTCGGACAGTGGGCGGCCGAGTACATCCTTGTAGCTGACGCCGATGAACTGTTCGAGATTTTCGGAAGCGCGGGCAACCAGCCAATCGGCCGAGGAGACGAGCAGGAAGCCGAACGGCTGGATGGCGCCGAGGCGGTGGATCGGTTCGCGGTCGCAATTCGTCAGGTCGACGCGGTCGAAGGTTTCGCTCACGAGGCGGCCATCTCCAGTTCCATCTCGGCAGCCTTGCGGAAGAGTGCAAAGACGGCGCGGGCAGCCTCGACGGCCCCCGCTTCATCGGCGCCTGCACTATCGAGCATATCCATGAAAGCCTTCATGCCGCCCTTGGGGCCGAAGGGGCTGAGATAGGCGGATGGCAGCCCTTCGCCGACGGCCTTGGCCAGCATCGCGCCGCCGAGCTTCGAGCCTTCAAGCACATAGACGGCGCCGAGAAGCGCTGCATCGTCTTGCATCAAAGGCGCATCGAGAGAAGGCGGCAGCGGCGCATTCATGGCTGCGAGGTCGTCGAGCAACAGATCGCGGCGGCGGCGCTCCGCCCAGTCGGGGATCAGCCGCTCGATGCCGGCTTCTTCCAGCGCTATCTCAACGGCCGGAACGGCGCGGGCGTGGGCGGAGAGGAAGGCTCCGTAATCTGCTTTACGTCCGAGATCGAACCGGCCGAAAATTTGATCAACATCAGCGTGGCAATCGCTGGTGCCGGCGCGCAGCGCAGTTCGAAGTGACATGGTTATTGCAAATCCGGTTGATGGTGGCCGATGCACCGCCCCGTACGGCGCATCATCATGGCGATATACGGCAGCATTTCATGATTTCCAGTGAATACAATAAAAAATTCAGCCACTTCAGCGGCTTGGTAAATTTCAAAACGTCACTCCATCAGGCCGGGCAATCTCGCAACCAGCGCATCGATGGCGAGGCGGACTTTCGGCAGCATGACGGGCGAGCGCGGCCATATCGCATGCGACTGGAAAATGACCGGGCGCACGTCTTTCAGCACCCGCACCAGGCGCCCGGCGGCAACGTGCTCACGCACCATCCAGCAGGGCAGCCAAACGAGGCCGGCACCTTCGATCGCCACGTCGCAGATGGTGGCGAGATCGTCGAGCCGCATCCGCGATTTCGGCAGAACCTGCCGCCAGGGTTCGTCGTCGGTCGGGAACACCCAGGTGCGGTGCTTGTCCTGCCGGCCATAGATGATGCCGACGTGTTTGGGGATATCTTCCAGCGACTGCGGCGTGCCGTGTTTGGCGAGGTAATCGGGCGAGGCGCAGACGGTCAGCCGCTGGTGGGCGACGAGCCGCGCCATCATGTCCTGATCGTCCTTGAGCGGCCCGTTGCGGATCGCCAGATCGTAGCCGTCTTCAAGAAGATCGATGATCCGGTCGTTGAAGGACAGGTCGAGTTCCAGTTCGGGATGGTCGTCGAGCAGTGAAATCAGGATCGGCGCAATGCATTGCCGACCGAAGATAACTGGCATGGACACCCGCAGTTTGCCGCGCACGGTCTGCTTGCCGGCCTCCAGAAGCGCTTCGCCGATCTTGATCTCTTCCAGAGCCCTCAGGCAGCGCTCGTAGAAGAAGCGGCCTTCCTCCGTCAGGCTCTGCGAGCGGGTGGTGCGGTGGAAGAGGCGGACGCCGAGGCGCTCTTCGAGCCTGGCGATCGTCTTGCCGACAGCGGATCGCGTCAGGTTCAGGCCGCTTGCGGCGGCT
The DNA here is from genome assembly GCA_900465675.1 of Hyphomicrobiales bacterium. Classification (GTDB taxonomy): domain Bacteria; phylum Pseudomonadota; class Alphaproteobacteria; order Rhizobiales; family Rhizobiaceae; genus Rhizobium. Next base: position 165,614 of record UBJR01000010.1, read on the forward strand.
GAAAATCCGCCTGCTTCGACGACCTCGACGAAGACGGAGATACCGCCAAGCTTTTCCATGAATTGTATCCTCAAGGGAACCTATCTTGGGAATTTATATCGCAACTGCCGCCATCTTTTCAACGATAGCATGGCTCTCTTCGCTGAATATGCAAAGGAGCACATGCGATGACCAAGATAAGGCAGTGGACGATCGACGGCATCGGCCCACAGAACCTGACGATATCGGAAGGACGGATGGACGATCCCTCGGGGCGCGATATTCTGGTGCGGACCGAGGCCGTCTCGCTGAATTATCGCGACAAGCTGATGCTCGAAACCGGCATGGGGTTGCCGCTGCAATTTCCCCTCGTGCCGGCCTCCGATATGGCGGGTGTCGTCGAAGCCGTCGGCCCCGGTGTGACGCGCTTCAAGCCGGGAGACCGGGTGATCTCGACCTTCTCTCCCGGCTGGATCGACGGCACGAATGCCGGGAATGCGCGCAACCCGCCCTACCGCACGCTCGGCGGCTTCTATCCCGGCGTGCTTTCCGACTATCTGACCTTTTCCGAAGACTGGTTCGCCAGGGCGCCGGACAGCCTCGATGCGGCCGAGGCCAGCACCTTGCCCTGCGCCGGCCTGACCGCCTGGTTCGCGCTGATCGAGCGCGGCCATCTCAAGGCCGGACAGAAGGTGCTGATCCAGGGGACCGGCGGCGTTGCGCTGTTCGGCGTGCAGATCGCCAAGGCCCATGGCGCCGAGGTTTTCATCACCTCAGGCAGCGCGGAGAAACTCGAGCGCGCCCGCGCCATCGGAGCCGACCACGGTTTCGGGCGGGAAAACTGGGTGGAGACGCTTTATAGCCTGACAGGCGATTACGGTGTGGATCACATTCTGGAAATCGCCGGTGGCGCCAATTTTGGCGAGGCGCTTAAGGCGGTTGCCGTCGGCGGGCATATCCATGTCATCGGCGTACTCGACGGTTTCGAGGTGTCCGGTCCCATCGGGCCGCTGCTTCTGAAATCACCGACGGTGCAGGGCATCAGCGTCGGCCATCGCCGGGCGCTTGAGGATCTCGTCCGCGCCGTCGATGTTTCAGGCATCAAGCCGGTCATCGATCATCGCTACGCTTTCGAGGAACTGCCGGAGGCGCTGGCGCATCTTGACCGCGGCCCATTCGGCAAACTCGTCATCGAATTCTGAGAAACCGGCTCCCGCAATCGCGCGGGAGCCTTCCATCCTCACGCCGCGGCCGCTTCGCTCTCGAAGCGGAAGCCTTCATCGGCCCAGCCTGTCATGCCGCCGATCATCACCTTCACCTGCTTGCCGAGACGGGCGAGGCGGAGCGCTGCCTTGTCGGTGCCGTTGCAATGCGGACCGGCGCAATAGACGACGAAGAGCGTATCCTCCGGCCATTCCGACATGCGATGCGCTGTCATCTTGCCATGCGGCAGGTTGATGGCACCGGGGATGTGCGAGGCGGCAAACATTGTGGGCGAGCGGACGTCGAGCAGCACGAAATCGGCATTGCCTGCAGCAAGCGATGCGTGGACATCCCAGCAATCCGTCTCGAAGGCGAGCTTGCGGGCATAATAGGCGGCGGTGGCTTCCGGCGAGGCGGCTGGGGTTTCGCTGACGTGGCTTGGCATGGGCGGTTCCTTTCGTTCGGGTTGCCGCCCGTTATCGCCGATGCTATGGCTTGGCAAAATTGGCCAGGATGACGATCAGCGTAAAGATCATGCCAAATGGACCTCATGTCGCGGTGCTGGCCTATGACGGGCTCTGCACCTTCGAATTCGGCATTGCCTACGAAGTCTTCGGCCTGCCACGTCCGGAGATGGGCGAGGGCTGGTACCGCTATTCGGTCTGCGGCATCGAGCCGGGGCCGTTGCTGGCCGCAGGCGGATTGACCGTCTCTGCCGATCACGGCCTCGACGTCCTCGAACATGCAGACCTGATCGTGGTTCCCGGCTGGCGGGCGATCGATGCGCCGGTACCCGACGATCTGATCGCCGCACTGCGCGCTGCCCATCAGCGCGGCGCCCGCATCATGTCGCTCTGCTCAGGCGTCGCGGTGCTGGCGGCATCAGGGCTGCTGTCCGGACGCCGGGCGACGACGCATTGGCGCTATGTCGCCGCGATTGCGGGGCGCTACCCCGATATCACCTTCGACGCCGGCGTTCTCTACATGGACGAGGGCAGCATTCTGACCGCGGCGGGAAGTGCGGCGGGGATCGATCTCTGCCTGCATGTCGTGCGTGGCGATTTCGGGGCCGAGGCCGCAAACAGCGTCGCCCGCCGCCTCGTCCTGCCGCCGCATCGCGAGGGCGGGCAGGCGCAATTCATCCATGCGCCGGTGCCGCAGGAGCGCGAAGGCATCCGGCTCGGGCCGCTGATCGAATGGATGCGCGAAAGGCTCGATGAGGAGCAGCCGATCACCCTGCTTGCCGAAAAAGCTGGCATGAGCCAGCGCACATTCCAGCGGCGTTTCGAGAAGACGACAGGCCTTAGCGTCGGCGAATGGCTGCTGAAGGAGCGCCTGCGCCACGCGCGCGAACTTCTGGAAAAACCGGCCGCCACCTCGCTCGACGACATCGCCGCCGCCAGTGGCTTCGGGACAGTGGCAACGATGCGCCACCATTTTCGCAAGCGGCTCGGAACGAGCCCGGGGGCGTACCGGAAGACGTTTGCGGGGTGAGTGCCTCCGGCCACCCTCATCCCTGTGACGAGCACAGGAATGAGGGAGGTGGATGGGGCACGCCGCCGAGCAAAATCCTCCGCGGCGCCAGTCTTTACTCCGCGGCCTGTCTCGCCATCGGGTTGTTCGGATGCGTCGTCCAGTTGGCATAGTTCGGATCGACGGTCTTGCCGGTGCGTTCGTCCAGCGCGCCGGCGGGCAGGGCTTCCATCGTGATGCAGTTCTCGACCGGACAGACGTTGACGCAGAGATTGCAGCCGACGCATTCGTCTTCCATCACCTCGAAGTGGCGGACGCCATCAACGAACTGGGTGATCGCCTGGTGCGAGGTGTCCTCGCAGGCGATGTGGCAGCGGCCGCATTTGATGCATGCGTCCTGGTCGATCTTCGCCTTGGCGATGTAATTGAGGTTCAGGTACTGCCAGTCCGAGACGTTCGGAACAGCGCGGCCTGTGATGTCGTCGAGGTTGCGGTGGCCCTTGGCGTCCATCCAGTCGGAGAGGCCGGAGATCATCTCCTGGACGATCTTGAAGCCGTAGGTCATGGCTGCGGTGCAGACCTGCACGTTGCCGGCGCCGAGAACGAGGAACTCGGCGGCATCTCGCCAGGTCGTCACGCCGCCGATGCCGGAGATCGGCAGGCCATAGGTCTCGGGATCGCGGGCGATCTCGGCGACCATGTTGAGCGCGATCGGCTTGACGGCCGGGCCGCAATAGCCGCCGTGGCTGCCGCGTCCGTCGATCGAGGGTTCCGGCGAGAAGGTGTCGAGATTAACAGCGGTGATCGAGTTGATCGTGTTGATCAGCGAGACTGCATCGGTGCCGCCCGATTTCGCAGCGCGGGCCGGTTTGCGGATGTCGGTGATATTAGGCGTCAGCTTGGTGATGACGGGCATGCGGGTATATTGCTTGCACCAGCGCACCACCATCTCGATATACTCGGGCACCTGACCGACCGCGGCACCCATGCCGCGCTCGGACATGCCGTGCGGACAGCCGAAGTTGAGCTCGATGCCGTCTGCGCCGGTCTCTTCGACCAGCGGCAGGATCGCCTTCCAGCTCTCCTCCTCGCAAGGCACCATGATCGAGGCGATGAGCGCGCGATCCGGCCAGTTCATCTTCACCTGCTTCATTTCGCGCAGGTTGGTGTAGAGGTCGCGGTCGGTGATCAGCTCGATATTGTTGAGGCCGAGCAGGCGGCGGTCGGCGCCCCAGATCGCGCCGTAGCGCGGGCCGTTGACGTTGACAACAGGCGGGCCTTCCTCGCCAAGCGTCTTCCAGACCACGCCGCCCCAGCCCGCCTTGAAGGCGCGCTCGACATTGTAGGCCTTGTCGGTCGGCGGCGCAGACGCCAGCCAGAACGGGTTCGGGGACTTGATGCCCACGAAATTATTGCGGAGATCAGCCATTGTTCATTCTCCCCTTCACGCGACGGCAACGGCCGGCTGCAAACCTGCAGTCAGCATGCGGTTGATCGATTCGGCGGCATCGCGGCCCTGCGCCACGGCCGAGACGGTGAGGTCGTCACCGCCGAGCACGCAGTCGCCCCCGGCCCAGACGCCTTCGATCGAGGTTTGCCCTTCGGCATCGATGGTGATGCGGCCGTTTTCCATGCGCAGTGCCCCGAGGCCGGAGGCCTCGAAGGTCTGGCCGATCGCCTTGAAGATCTGATCGGCGGCGATGACGCCGGTTTCGCCCGTTGTCACCAGACGGCCCTCGGCAAGCGCGGTATATTCGACCTCGATACCGGCGACCTTGCCGTTGTTGGCGACGATCGATTTCGGCGCCAGCCAGTGGCGGATGATGACGCCCTTGGAGCTTGCGAGATCCTGTTCGAATTCCGAGGCGTTCATGTGTTCCTTGCCGCGGCGGTAGCAGATCGTCACCTCTTCGGCGCCGAGCAGTTTTGCCTGGACGGCGGCGTCGATCGCCGTCATGCCTCCGCCGAGAACGACGACGCGGCGGCCGATGGCGATCGCGCCCTTGTCTGCAGACTGGCGCAGACCGGCGATGAAATCGACGGCGTCCTCGACACCCGGCAGGCTCTCGCCATCGACCTTCAGGGCATTGACGCCGGCAAGACCGAGACCGAGGAAGACGGCGTCATATTGCTGCTGCAGATCGGAGAGCGAGAAGTCGCGGCCGAGCTGCTCGCCGTTCCTGACCTCGATACCGCCGATCGAAAGGACGTAATCGACCTCCTTCTGGGCGAAGTCGTCCACCGACTTGTAGGTGGCGATGCCATATTCGTTGAGGCCGCCGGATTTCGGCTTGGCGTCGTAGATGACGACGTCGTGGCCATTGACCGCAAGGCGGTGGGCGGCGGCAAGACCGGCCGGGCCGGCGCCGACGACGGCGATCTTCTTGCCCGAGGAAGCGGCGCGATCGTAGAACTGGCGGCCGGCGTTCATCGCGGCGTCAGTCGCGTAGCGCTGCAGGCGGCCGATCTCGACAGGCTTCTCTTCTGCCGTGTTGCGCACGCAGGCCTGTTCGCAGAGCTCTTCGGTGGGACAGACGCGGGCGCACATGCCGCCGAGGATGTTCTGGTCGAAGATCGTCTTCGCCGAACCCAGCGGGTTGCCTGTCGATATCTGCCGGATGAACAGCGGGATATCGATGGAGGTGGGACAGGCCGTCATGCACGGCGCGTCGTAGCAGAAATAACAGCGGTCGGAAGCGACCAGCGCCTCGTGCTTGTCGAGGCGCGGATGAAGATCGGAAAAGTTCGCGTCATACTCGGCGGGCGAAAGCCGGCCGGCATGAATCCCAGTTTCCAGACGTTCCATTGAAGTTCCCTCATTATTGGTAAAACGGCCTGTGAGGGAAAGCGTAACTCAGGTCTAAAAATTTATCAAATGGTAAAATTTTGGAATGTTTTGTAGCCTATCAGGCTGATTTCATGTTGTTTTTTGTTTTGGAATCGTGAGCTGAAATGCTGCCTGGGGCTGGGCGCTCAGGGCCAGGCAAAAAAAGATTCACAAAAGTCCACTTTTTTTCCGCAGCGTTGGAACCAAAGGTTAACGGCGCCGTTATTGGGATATCCAGATGATGACCGCATCGACCCAACATGCGCGCCCCCAACCCATCATCCGGATCTTACTCACGGTCCCCTCCCGGTGAGTAAAAACAGCCAGTGCGCCGCCCTCGCACTGGCTGTTTTACTTTGTCCGGTTTGCAGCGCTGTAACGGGAGACGGGGGCTATCTCACGCCCGCTTGAGGATTTCGAATTCGGTCTCGGGAACGAGCAGCGAGTACTCGATGCGCCCGGGGATCAGCTTCAGTTCTGCCTTGCCATTCATAGAGGAAGGCACCACGCGTTCTAGAACTGTCTTGCCGAAGCTGTTTTCGCTGAATTCATGGATCTCGGTCTTATCAGGCAGCGCTTCCGCCCAAGTGACTTCGATCGCCCGCCTGCCGTTCAGTTCCGCCTCGCGGCAGTTCAGCGTGATCGACGCCGCGCCGCCGGCGATGGCGCCGAAGGAGGCGGAGTTGACGATGAGTTCGTGCAGCGCCAGTCCGAGATGGACGGCGGCGTTCGGCGTCATATGGGCGTTGATCCCATAGATCGGCAGCGAGCCAGCAGTCTCCGGCCAGTAGGGCGCGAACTGTTTTTGGGCGAGCTCGAACAGATAGGCGCCGCGCCAGCTGGAATCGGTAATCAGGTCCTGCGAATTGGAGAGCGACTGCAGGCGGCCGCGGAATTTCACCAGAAAGCCATCGAGCGACAGCGTGTTTCTTGCCGTCTGTGTGGCGATGCCTTGGATGATCGCCAGCAAGTTCTTGGAGCGGTGCGAGAGTTCGCGCAGCAGCGACTTTAGGACCTTCTCGCGGTGGCGGGTTTCTGTCACTTCGGAAAGCACCGTCAGCACGCCATGGCTGTCGCGTTCGCTGGCGCGCTCGACCTTCAGCTCGTAGCTGCGCATCTCGCCGCCGACATTCACTTCGATTTCTGCGGTCGTGGCGAGCCCGGTGTCGAGCACCTTCAGTTTCAACGCATGGAGATAGTCGCCATAGGCGCTGCCGAACAGATCGGCGTCCGTCATGCCGGGTCTGAATAAATCTTGGAAATGAGCGGGGAGATTCTCGGCATATGCCATCTCAAGCCTTGAGTCCTGGAAGACAATCGAGATTCCGGCGCTGCGCAGCGCCCGCTCCATCATTGCGGCCTTGCCATCCGTGCGGAACGGCTTGCCGGTCAATGGTTCTGTCGTATTCACCAAGCCGCCTTTCCTTCGATCCGTCTGGTGCAGCTGGATAGAAGTTGGCCCATCAGCCAACCCGCCGGTCAGTTTATAACCAAGCGTTGCAGAAACAGTTAAAGCCGCCGGAGCGCACCAGTCATGCTGGAACGCCCCGGCTATTGCTTTGTTCCGTCATCCGGAAACCCGGTATCAGGCTGCAACCTTGGTGGATTCATTGAAGAACAGCGCCTGGCTGATCAACGCCTTGACCATGTCGGGGTTGAAGGGTTTCGTGACAAGGAATGTCGGCTCCGGACGCTCGCCGGTCAGCAGGCGTTCGGGGAAGGCGGTGATGAAGATCACCGGCACGTTCGAGGTCTTCAGGATGTCGTTCACCGCATCGATGCCGGAACTGCCGTCGGCAAGCTGGATATCGGCGAGAACCATGCTCGGCTTGGTCTTGTTGTAAAGCGCAACCGCCTCGGTATGCGTGCGGGCAATGCCGGTGACCCGGTGGCCGAGGCTTTCGACCATCTGCTCGATATCCATCGCGATCAGCGGTTCGTCTTCGATGATCATGATGTCTGTCGCCACCTGGCGGGAAATTTCCTGCGAGGCGGTGTCCAGAAGGCCCATCACGTCCTGTTCGGCGATCTCAAGGATCTCGGCGATTTCGCCGACGCGGAAGTTCTCGACCGATGCGAGAATGAAGGCTTGGCGGGCGCGGGGAGAAACCTTGGCGAGATTGACGGTCGCGCGCTGTTCCCAGGCGTAGGGAGACGCCGGTTCCGGAATCTGGACTGCCGTGGAACCAAACAGTTTGGTGAACAGTTTGTAGAGTGCAACACGGTCGTTCGCGGTATCCGGGAAAATGGATAGGTCGGCGATGATTGCCTCAAGCACGGCGGCTACGTAGGCGTCGCCAGAGGTCTGAGTGCCGGTAAGAGCCCGGGAATAGCGACGCAGATAAGGAAGGTGCGGCGCAATTCGAGTAGAAAGTGTCATTAAAAACTCCCGTCTGTAGGCCGGTAACTGGCGCTAATGAGGCAGAAACGTGAGACGGGTAAAAAAGTTCCGGAGCTTGCGGAACTTTTTTCAGACAGCCGCATTATCCTGCCGACGAATAAAGGGCGCACCAGCTTGAAGCAGGACTTAGGCAGCGTATCGGCATCAACTGCCCAACAGGCAGCTGGTGCTATCGGTGTCGATAGCCGCTTTCAACGGAAAAGCTGCCCGGTTTTACAGACAACAGGCGAGAAGTGACGATTTAATGGCTACACAGCAGAATGAAGAAAGAGATCAGCAGCGGCTGGATGTAAGGGCGAGCGATATTCTCGATCCCAACAACCAGATCGGTGTGAAGCTTCGCTCGCTTTACGCGGCGGCGCAGGATGAGGCCATTCCAGACCGGTTCCTTGATTTGCTCGAAAAGCTCGACCAGGCCGAAATGGCCTCGGCGAAGCTGGCAGAATAGGGTGAGCTGATGGAAAAAGAGCAACCGAGCTTCAAGCGCGAGATGCTGGCAGCCCTGCCAAGCCTGCGCGCATTCGCCATCTCGCTGACCGGCCGCCACGACCGCGCCGACGATCTCGTTCAAGACACCATCATGAAGGCCTGGGCCAAGCAGGACCATTTCGAGATGGGCACCAACATGAAGGCGTGGCTGTTCACGATCCTGCGCAACGAGCTTTATAGCCAGATGCGCAAGAGCGGCCGCGAAATCCAGGACAGCGACGGCCTGTTTACCGAGTCCATGGCGATGCATCCGTCGCAATATGGCGCGCTCGATCTGCAGGATTTCAAGAAGGCGCTCGATCAGCTGCCGCCGGACCAGCGTGAAGCGATCATTCTCGTCGGCGCTTCGGGCTTTTCCTACGAAGAGGCCGCGGAAATCTGCGAATGCGCCGTCGGCACGATCAAGAGCCGCGTGAACCGCGCCCGCCAGCGGCTGCAGGAACTGCTGCAGATCACCGGCGAAGCCGACTTCGGCCCGGATGCAACATCGGCGCCACTGACATCGAAGGCCTTTGCCTTCTAACAAAGGGATACTTGGGAGGAAAAAGCCGGCTGCCTGAAAAGGCGCCGGCTTTTTTGTTTTGCGTCGACTTGGAAAGGTTTGCGACCCGGGGCCCCCCTCATCCGGCTGCCGCCACCTTGTAACTTCCCTTTATCCG
>UBJR01000023.1 GCA_900465675.1 Hyphomicrobiales bacterium
CCGAAGGGCGGATGAGGGGGGCCGCGGGCGCAATGTTGGATGTAGCTCTCAAACCGCCGGGCACTTGTCCGTATTCGAATAATCCACAGTCCCATCGGCCTTAAACACCTCCGGGTTCTTCGTGTAGAACGGCCCGACCACCAGCGGCTTGCTGGGTAGCATAGCCGCCTGATCGACATCGGAGACGAACTGCGTCTGCAGTTCCTGCAGCGTCTTGCCATCGGCGGCCACCAGCTTGATCTTTGCCCCGTAAGGTTTGTCCTTGCGCACGCAATGGATTGCAGGGCTCTGCAGCGTGATCTTGTCCCAGGCGGGAAAGATCTTTTCCTGCAGCACGATCGGATCGCCGCCCGCCGGGTCCTCGAATTCAGCAATCGCCACCGTCCCATCCGGGATCGGCGAGGTCTTGCGCAGCGTCACCAGATAGGTGGCGGTCGCCACGCGGTAGTTGAAGACGAAGATGTGGCCGGATACCTCGACCATCTTCTCCATCTCGCGCTGGCAGCCTGCGATCAGCAGGGCCGAAAGGCCGAGCGCGGCAATCGCGTTGATCTTCATGGCGTCTCCTCCTTCTTGCGCCGGTAGTGGCGGCTGGCCTTCGCCCGGTTGCCGCAGACGGTCATGTCGCACCAGGCACGGCTTCTGTTCTTGCTGCGGTCGATGAACAGCCAGCGGCAGTTGCGGCAGATCTTCATTCTCTCGGGATCAGGCATGGCGATCAGCCGCAGCGCCGAATGCGCCGTCGCCGCGTCGAGCCCGCCCGGCGCAGCCCCGCGCAATGCGGCGGCAATCCGCTCAAGCAGATCGGCCAGAAGGCCACCATCATCCTCACCGGCCACGCGGCTGCGAAAATAGCGGTCGGTAGCCTCGCGCAGGCTGAGAAAGGCCGGGCGGTTCGCTGCTTTGACCGGCATCATATCACCGAACAGAGCCCGCTCGGCGCAAAACGCCGCCGCCGCGGCCGGAAAGCTGTCGAGTTGATCGGGTGTTGCGAAGCGATCGATGCTCTGCCCGGCGTCATGGCGCAGGATCACGCTGTTGGCGACATCAAGCGCGAGCGCGCCTCCGGAAAAGCGGTGTTGGGTCCAGGTGAAGCTCATGATGAAAATATAACTGGTAAAAGCCATTTTGCCAGTTATTATTTTACCGGAAATCCGGAGGACTGGAATGGCCTATCTTCTGCAGCAGCTGGCGAATGCGGTGCCTCTTGCGGCACTCTACGCCGCGCTGGCCTTCGGCTATGCGATCGCCTTCGGCGTCACCAAGCGAGCCGACATCACCTATGGGGCGATGTTCGCCTTTGCCGGGCAGATGCTGCTGCTGTTTACCGACTTCGCCTATAACCGCCTGTGGCTGATCCTGCCCGCGGCGCTGGCGATCGGCGTTGCCATGTCCTTCGTCTATTCGCTGCTGACGGGCTTCTGGATCGGCCGCAGCATCATGCAGCCTCTGGTGCGCCGTTCCGCCAACACCGTGATCGTCGCCGCACTCGGCGTCACCATCCTGTTGATGGAGACCGCAAGGCTGGCGTCGGAGACCCGCGAGATCTGGCTGCCGCCGCTGCTGAACGGCACTGTGGTGTTCTGGAGCGATGCCGCTTTCAAGGTGACGCTGACCTATATCCAGCTGCTCAATACGGGATTGATGATCCTATTGATTGGGGTGGGAACGCTGATCCTGCGCCGCACATCGCTCGGGCGCATCTGGCGGGCTGTCACCGACGATCCCATGGCCGCAGAACTCTGCGGCACCAGCGCCAGCAAGGTATTCCTCGTCGCTTATGTCGCCGCTGCCTTCGTGGCGACGGTCTGCGGCATCCTCACCACCTTCTATTACGGCTCGATGGATTTCGGCGCCGGCCTGCTGTTCGGCCTAAAGGTGCTGATGATTTCGGCTGCAGGCGGCTATTCCGATCCGTTGAAATCGGCGGGCGGGGCGGCAGGCATCGGCTTTGCCGAAACTCTCTGGACCGCCTACGGCCCGTTCCTCTGGCGCGACTTCGTCGTCTTTTCGCTGCTGGTCTTCCTGCTGGTCATGAGCAGGCGCGAGCGGGCGATACCTTGACTTTCAGTTTCTAACTGCAACCGGCCCGTGAGCCGGTTGCGATTTCAGACGCATATGGCTATGCGGCTTGGATTAGCATCCAAGTCACTGCTCGGCCGGCGTAGGGAGGCATAATGTTGCCTTTGGCAATAGGAGCGGTTGTGGTGGGAGTGCTGGTGACTTTCCACACGCCGCTTTCCGGGCATTTCTGGCCGGTGCTTGCTGTAGTTCCGATCGACATCGCTATTCTCCTTTCTCCCGCCGGTTGACTTTTCAGTCGCAAAAGAACAGCATGTCGAGGCTGTCAAAAGCACTCGAACAAAGAGGCGGCGGGACCGCTTTTGTGTTCTGTGGGTGAATCGAGCTGGAACTCGATTCACCCAATTCCATATTCTCCCCGCTTATTTTTACGGTCAACGACGATTCGCAATTTGCATCGCCGTGGATAAGCTCGAATTTACAATGCTGCACTGCGACGAAGGCTTTGTTGACCTACATGTAGTGCCTGCGGCAATTAATCGCATAGATATGGTATGTGCGCAAGATCGATTCTTGAGCGATGTCACGCGAACAATCCTGTGAATAACCGATTATCCACAAGTCATTCACAGGGTTTCAACAGCTGGACTCACTTCCACTTGTCGCGGGCGACATCGTCGCTGCGTTTGGACTCGATCCATTCGCCGGTCTTGCCGTCCTTGCCATACTCCTTCTTCCAGAAGGGCGCTGACGTTTTCAGGTAATCCATGACGAAGTTCGCACCGTCGAAGGCGGCTTGGCGATGCGGGGCTGCGGCGATGACGAGGACAATGTTTTCGCCGGCGGCGATCTTGCCGAAGCGGTGGATGGCGGTCAGGCCGTTGAGATTGAAACGCTCGATCGCGAGATTGGCAATCCGCGTCATCTCGGCTTCGGCCATGCCGGGGTAATGTTCCAGCTCCAGCGCGTCCAGCGTCCCGCCTTCGTCGCGGCAGAGGCCGGTGAAGGTGACGATGGCGCCGATGCCGGGGTTGCCCTTGGAGAGCAGGTTGAGCTCGCGCTGCAGGTCAAAGTCTTCGCGCTGGACGCGGATGGTGGGGGAGGTGGTCATTGGTGCAGTTCTCGCCTTGATCCGCTGGGCTCGCCAGATTCTCCCTCATTCCTGTGCTTGTCACAGGAATCCAGCCACCGCGCGTCTGCGCGGTGAATGACTCCGAATGAAGACAAATGTCTCTCGCGCCCAAGGACTTGGGCGCACTGGATTCCTGTGACAAGCACAGGAATGAGGGGGAGATTGGGGTGTGCGATCCTGCCCATCATCAGCTTTCCGGGTGCGAGCAGTCGTCGCTTCTCACCCACCCGTCATCGGCGGAAAGATCCCGATCTCGCGGGGCGTGCCGATCGGTTCGTCGTGCTCCACATGCTCCTGATCGAGCGCCACGCGGATAACGTTTTCATATTGAAGCGCGGTCTCATACTCTTCGCCCAAGCCCTTCAGATGACTCAGAAGATCGGCGACGGTGACGACGAAGGCGGGGAGATCGATCTCCTCCTCGCTCTTGCCGATCCGCTCGCGCACCCAGGCGAAATAGACGAGACGCGTCATCACTCTTCGTCCACGATATGCTTCAGGCCGGCGCGGAAATAGTCGTAGCCGGTATAGATCGTCAGGATTGCCGCGACCCAGAGCAGGCCGATGCCGATCTGCGTCGTGTAGGGCAGCACGGCGTCACCGGCCGGGCCTGCCAGCAGGAAGGCGATGGCGACCAGCTGCAGCGTCGTCTTCCACTTGGCGATCCGCGTCACGGGAACGCTGACCTTCAGCGCCGCCAGATATTCGCGCAGCCCGGAGACCAGGATTTCGCGGCAGAGAATGATGATCGCCGCCCAGATCGACCAGCCGGCAATCGTGCCATCAGCGGCAACCAGCAGCAGGATCGAGGCGACCAGCAGCTTGTCGGCGATCGGATCGAGCATGCGGCCGATATTCGAAGTCTGGTTCCAGATGCGCGCCAGATAGCCATCGAGAAAGTCGGTGACCGAGGCGATGACGAAGATCCAGAAGGCGACCCAGCGGGCGAGATCCGAGCTCTGCAGCCGTCCCTCGACGAAGAAGCAGATGACGATCAGCGGCACCGCAAGAATGCGTCCGTAGGTCAGCAGGTTCGGGATATTGTATGCGCGCGATGCCATGAATCTGTTCTCTGAAATGATGTGCCCGTAGATGACGGCTTTGGCCCTCGACCGTCAACATTCTTTCTGGTTTTCGCTGTCCTTTGCGTGGAATTTGCGACCGTGACAGCCTATTTCGCGGCGTCGTCGTGAAAATGATTGTAGACCACCTTGGCGACCGCCTCCGAAATACCCTCGACCGCCATCAGATCCGAAAGCGCGGCGCGCGAGACGGCCTTGGCCGTGCCGAAATGCTGCAGCAGCGCGCGCTTGCGCGACGGGCCGATGCCGCCGATCTCGTCGAGCGGGTTCTTGACCATTTCCTTCTTGCGCCGCGCCCGGTGCGAGCCGATCGCGAAGCGGTGCGCCTCGTCGCGCATGCGCTGGATGAAATAGAGCACCGGATCGCGCGGCGGCAGCGAGAAGCTTTCCTTGCCCGGCGGAAAGAAGCGTTCGCGCCCTGCTTCGCGGTCGACACCCTTGGCGACGCCGATGGCGATGACGCTGTCGGTGATGCCGAGTTCTTCGAGGATCGCCCTGACAGCCGTCATCTGCCCTTGGCCGCCGTCGATGAGGATGACGTCGGGCCAGGCAGGGAAGGGCATGTCGGCGGCGTCGATGCCGGCAGCAGCGGGCTGCGAACGATCAGGAATGCCTTCTTCCTTGATCAGCCGCTGGAAGCGCCGGGTCATCACTTCCTTCATCATCCCGAAGTCGTCGCCGGGGGTGATGTCGGTCGATTTGATGTTGAATTTCCGGTACTGGTTCTTCACGAAGCCCTCAGGCCCCGCGACCACCATGCCGCCCACCGCATTGGTGCCCATGATATGCGAGTTGTCGTAAATCTCGACGCGTTGCGGCACATAGGGAAGGTTGAAGGTGGTCTTGAAACCGTCGAGTAGCCGTGACTGCGATGCGGTTTCGGCGAGCTTGCGGCCATGCGCCTCGCGGGCATTACCGACGACGTGATCGACCAGGTCGCGCTTCTCGCCACGCTGCGGCACGAGGATCGAGACTTTGTGCCCGGCCTTCTCGCCGAGGGCGGCCGACAGCAGCTCCATCTCCTCCACCGTTTCCGACAGCATGATCTGCTTCGGTACCGGCTTGTCGTCGTAGAACTGCGCCAGGAAGGCACTCAACACTTCGGCGCTCGTCAGCTGCGGGTCGGCTTTCGGGAAATAGGCGCGGTTGCCCCAGTTCTGTCCGGTGCGGAAGAAGAACACCTGAATACAGGAAATCCCACCTTCGTGGTGGATCGCGAAGACATCGGCCTCTTCGACACCGGCAGGATTGATGCCCTGATGGCTGGAAACATGCGACAGCGAGGCGAGGCGATCGCGATAGACGGCGGCGCGCTCGAAATCGAGATCCTCGGCGGCGGCATTCATCGCTTCCGCCATATGCGCCTTCACCTTCTGGCTCTTGCCGGACAGAAAGTCCTTCGCCTCCTGCACCAATTCACCATAGCCGGCATCGCTGACCTCGTGGGTACATGGCCCCGAACAGCGCTTGATCTGGTAGAGAAGACAGGGGCGGGTGCGCGTCTCGAAGACGCTGTCCGTACAGGTGCGGATCAGGAAGGCGCGCTGCAGCGAATTGATCGTGCGGCCGACGGCGCCAGCAGATGCAAAGGGTCCGAAATACTCGCCCTTGCGGGCACGCGCGCCGCGATGCTTGAAGATGGCCGGTGCTCGGTGATCTCCAGTGATCAGGATATAGGGAAACGACTTGTCGTCGCGCAGCAGCACATTAAAGCGCGGCCGCAGGCGCTTGATCAGATTCGCTTCGAGAAGCAGCGCCTCGATTTCCGTGCGGGTGGTGACGAATTCCATGTGGGCCGTCTGGCGGACCATCTGGGCGATGCGGTTCGAGTGGACGCGCCCCATCGCATAGTTGCTGACGCGCTTCTTCAGGCTTCGCGCCTTGCCGACATAGAGCACGTCGCCATCGGCATTGAACATGCGATAGACGC
Source organism: Hyphomicrobiales bacterium (assembly GCA_900465675.1). Taxonomy (GTDB): domain Bacteria; phylum Pseudomonadota; class Alphaproteobacteria; order Rhizobiales; family Rhizobiaceae; genus Rhizobium. Next base: position 6,167 of record UBJR01000023.1, read on the forward strand.
CCGGGCTGTTCGGCAGCCGCTTGACGAATTCGCCGATCAGCTCCTGGCCGATCAGGCCGGTTTCGTTGATCCCGCCCTCGTTCCAGTCGATCCCGGCCGAAATCGGCGAGGCGGAAGGTTCACCTTCCACCTCGATATCGTCTTCGTTCTCGTCGGCTTCATCATAAAGAACACCGCCATCCGGCAGCTTCTTGGCATTCATTCCTTGATCTCCAGCACATCCGGCGTCTGCCACGCGAGATGCTGGCCGCCGTCGAGTGCAATCATCTGGCCTGTGACCGAGGGCGTTTCGAACAGAAAACGAATCGTCCGTCCGAATTCCTCCAGTTCAGGACCTCTCTTCAAGATAAGGGCTGCGACCTGCGCTTGGAAGTCTTCTTGCCGTTGCCGCTCGCTTGGAATCGACGGCCCGGGGCCGATGGCATTGACCCGGATGCGCGGCGCCAGCGCCTGCGCCATGGTTTGCGTCGCCGTCCAGAGCGCCGATTTCGACAGCGTATAGGAGTAGAAGCTCGGCCGGAGCGCCCAGACGCGCTGATCGATGATGTTGACGATCAGCCCATCGGCAGCCTGCGGCAGCTGCTCGGCGAATTTCGCAGCCAGAATCGACGGCGCCCTGAGATGGACGGCAAAATGCTCTTCCCATATCCCGGCATCGAAGGCCCGCAGCGAATCCTCGTGGAAAATCGAGGCGTTGTTGACGAGCAGATCGAGCGGTCCAAGCGCGTCGGAGGCCTTTTGAATCAGCTTTTCCGTCTCATTTATTTTTGTGAGGTCGCCCTGGACCGCAACGGCCCGATGACCGCTTTGCCGCAATTCCGCCGCAAACTCCTCCGCCTCGGCGAGCGAGCCGTTGGCATGGATGGCAACCGAAAAGCCGTTATCTGCCAAATCCTTGGCAATGGCGCGTCCTATTCTTTTGGCTGCACCTGTTATCAGGGCTGCCCTAAGTCTCTTCTCGCTCAAAAGCTTGCCTTCTTAACCCGTGATTCTAGGTGCTTCCTATATAGGGGCGGGTACACATTAGATAAATAGGGTGCCGCGATTGCGCTGTGGGTGGCGATATTCTATGTATTATTTGAGAATATAGATCGGTAAAATAAGTATTCATGATTTAACCATTCGTTATGGTTAATAAATAGTCTGTTGCGCTATAGCAACATCGAATTTCAGCCACCCCGCCGCCACAATCATTTCACAATTTGGCTCTTTCAAATCCGCAATTGGGCTCCACTTTCACCCTCGATCCGAGAGGGACATCTAGTAATTGCTCGCGAATGCTTCGGTGTAAAACAGTTGACGAAGAGCGCGGGACTGAAAGGAGACAAGTATGCGTACACTCATTGCTAGCCTGATGGCTTCTGCCTTCGTCGTAGCCGGCTTCACCGCTGCAAACGCTGCCGATGCAGTTGACCAGGTCCCGGAAGCTCCGGTAGCCCAGAACGAGCCGGTTACCCCGGCCGGTAACTGGGAAGGCTTCTACCTCGGCGGTGCAGGCACCTACAACATGGGTGACTTCAACAACAGCCGTAACGGCTACGCCATGGGCGGTCAGCTGTACACGGGCTACAACTGGCAGGCTGGCCAGATCGTTTACGGTGTTGAAGCCGACCTCGGCTATTCCGGCCTTGATCACTCGGCTGGCGGCATCACCGAAAAGAACCGTTTCAACGGCTCCGTTCGTGGCCGCGTCGGTTACGACCTGAACCCCTTCCTGCTGTACGGCACGGCCGGTCTGGCTGCGACCAACAACAAGGTTAGCGGTCTCGGCGACTCTGATAGCAAGATGGCTTACGGCTACACCGTCGGCGTTGGTGCAGAAGCTTTCGTCACGAGCAACATCACGGCTCGCGTCGAATACCGCTTCAGCGACTACCAGGACAAGGACTACAATCTGGGCGGCACGAACGTTTCGCGCGGCTATGACGAACAGAGCGTCAAGGTCGGTATCGGCGTAAAGTTCTAATCAGATCATCTGATCAACGAAAAAGCCGGGGTTTTGCCCCGGCTTTTTTGTGTCTGATTATTGCGGCTTGAAATCGGAATAGGTGGGGAATTTCTTCTCGAATGTCCGCAGCCAGCCGATCAGTTCCGAGTGATCGGCCTCCCACTGTCCCTTGAAGCGCAGATCGAGATAGCCGATCGTCGCGGCAAGAGCGAAATGGCCGCCATGCAGCTTCTTGCCGAGTTTCGGCGGATGGGCGCTGATATGGTTCAGGCCGCTGACGGCCTTCTTCCACTGCCGGTCGATCCAGGGTTGGTGGATTTTTTCCTCATCGCGGAAGCGGCGCTCATAGACGATCGCCAGCAGGCAGTCGCAGATGCCGTCGCAGAGCGCTTCGAGGATCTCGGCCTCGGTGCGCTTGCCGTTCTTTTCCGGATAGAGCTTCCGTTTCTTCAGCCGGTGGAAATAGTGCATGATGGCGATGCTGTCGAAAACCGACGTGCCATCGTCGGTCAAAAGCGTCGGGATCTTTCCGAGCGGATTGTTATCGACGAGGATCGCCGGACCGGCATTGGTGTCGACGCGAATCTCGGTGACATCGAGCTCGAGATAATGCGCCGCCATGCGCACCTTGCTGGAGTAGGGCGATGTCGTGGCGCAGAGAAGCTTCATGTTTCACCTGTGAAAATGCATTGCGGCGGACTATTCCGCACGCTGCCGTCATGGTCAATCGTTTGCGACAGCCTTCTCTTCACCGCGAAGCCAGAAGGCACGGTGCGACGCATAGCGGTCCTGAGCCATGATATCCTTGAGGGCAGGGAGCATGCGGTGCAGCTCGTCCTTCAGCGTGAAGGGCGGATTGACGATGATCAGCCCCGAGCCGGTCAGCCCGGTAATGCCGCGGTCGCTGCGCACGCTGAGTTCGGCGCAGAGGATTTTCGGAATGCCGGTCGCCTGCAGTGCCTCGTGGAATTCCTTGACCGGCGCGCCCTTCTTCAGCGGGTACCACAGGCAGTAGGTGCCGCCTGGAAAACGCCGATAACCCTTGACCAGACCATCGACCAGCCGGTCGTATTCGCCATCCTCTTCGAACGGCGGATCGACCAGAACCATGCCGCGCTTTTCCTTCGGCGGCAGATGCGCGCCGAGCGACAGCCAGCCGTCGAGCTCGGTGATACGAACGTGATGATCGCCCTCGAAGAGGCGGTGCAGCCGCGCGAAATCCTCGGGATGCAGCTCCATCGCCGACAACCGGTCCTGCGGCCGAAACAGCATGCGCGAAAGCTTTGGCGAACCGGGATAATAGCGGATACCACTGTCAGGATTGAGCTCGCGAACCGCCGAGAGATAAGGCTCCAGCAATTCGGCGACCTGCGGATCCAGATCGGCTTCCATGAGTTTGCCGATGCCGGTCTGCCATTCGCCGGTCTTCTGCGCCTCTTCGGAAGACAGGTCGTAAAAACCGATGCCGCCATGCGTATCGAGCACGCGGAAGGCGGCGTCCTTCTTCTGCAGATAGCGGATCAGCCGGGCCTGAATGGCGTGTTTCAGCACATCGGCAAAATTGCCCGCATGATAGATATGGCGGTAGTTCATCGTTGCTGATGCCTGTCATGAATTCGCCTGATCGGCGCACTTTCCGGCTTTTGGCCGCTTTCCGGTTGGCATATAGAAATCACATGAACATTGCGACCCCCATTCACGCCAAATCCCGGGTCGGGCACACGGCCTGTCCCCACGACTGTCCATCCACCTGCGCGCTGGAGGTCGATATCACCGACGACGGCCGGATTGGGCGCGTGCGCGGCGCGGGCGACCACAGCTACACCTCGGGCGTCATCTGCGCCAAGGTGGCGCGCTATGCCGAGCGTCTCTATCATCCCGACAGGCTGATGCACCCGCAGCGCCGCAAGGGCGCCAAGGGGGCGGGGAGCTGGCAGCAGATTTCCTGGGACGACGCGCTGGATGAAATTGCCAATGCCTTCGTCAAGGCGGAAGCCAGGCACGGCAGCGAAGCGGTCTGGCCCTATTTCTATGCAGGGACCATGGGCTGGGTACAGCGCGATTCGATCGAGCGCCTGCGCCACGCCAAGCGCTATTCCGGCTTCTTCTCGTCGATCTGCACCAATCCCGCCTGGACCGGCTTTACCATGGCGACCGGTACGCTGCGCGGCCCGGATCCCCGCGAGATGGCCCGCACCGATTGCGTCGTCATCTGGGGGACGAATGCGGTTGCGACGCAGGTCAACGTTATGACCCACGCCATCAAGTCGCGCAAGGAACGCGGCGCCAAGATCGTCGTCGTCGATATCTACGACAACCCGACGATGAAGCAGGCCGATATGGCGCTGATCGTCAGGCCCGGCACCGATGCCGCACTCGCCTGCGCCGTCATGCATGTCGCCTTCCGCGACGGCTATGCCGACCGGGCCTATATGGCGAAATTCGCCGACGATCCCGCCGGTCTCGAAGCGCATCTGAAGACCAAGACTCCGGAATGGGCGGCTGCGATCACTGGTCTCTCCATCGGCGAGATCGAGGCGTTCGCAGCCCTCGTCGGCCAGACCACGAAGACCTTCTTCCGCCTCGGCTACGGCTTTACTCGCCAGCGCAACGGCGCGGTCGCCATGCATGCGGCGGCCTCGATCGCCACCGTGCTCGGCTCCTGGCAATATGAGGGCGGCGGCGCCTTCCATTCGAACAGCGATATCTTCCGCATGAACAATGCAGAACTGACCGGCAAGTCGATGAAGGATGCGGATATCCGCATGATCGACCAGTCGCAGATCGGCCGGGCGCTGACCGGCGATGCCGTGGCGCTCCGCCATCGCGGCCCGGTGACCGCGATGCTGATCCAGAACACCAATCCCGTGAATATTGCCCCCGAACAGCGCCTCGTGAAGCAGGGCTTTGCCCGCGACGATCTCTTTGTTGCCGTCCACGAGCAGTTCATGACCGATACCGCCGAGACGGCCGATATCGTCATCCCCGCCACGATGTTCGTCGAGCATGACGATATCTACCGCGCCGGCGGCCAGAACCACATCCTGCTCGGCCCCAAGCTGGTCGAGCCGCCGGAAACCGTGCGCAGCAACCTCTTCGTCATCGAGGAGCTGGCAAAGCGCCTCGGCGTCTCCGATCGCCCGGGCTTCGGCTTCACGGCGCGTGACATGGTGGATCGCGTCCTGAAGGACAGCAATCTTCCCGATTACGACTATTTCCTCGAACACAAGTGGTTCGACCGCCAGCCGGATTTCGACGACGCGCATTTCCTGAATGGTTTCGCCCATGCCGACGGCAAGTTCCATTTCCGTCCGGACTGGGTAAACGGCGCCGCACCGAACAAGCCGCCCGCAGCCGTCGGCGCCCTTGGCCCGCACGAGGAGCTGCCGCAATTTCCGGATCAGGTCGATGTCATCGAACTGGCCGACGCTGAGCATCCGTTCCGGCTCGCCACCTCTCCGGCCCGCAACTTCCTGAATTCGAGCTTCGCCGAGACCAAGACCTCGCGGCAGAAGGAGGGACGCCCGGAACTGATGGTCAATCCTGAGGATGCGCTGGCACATGGCTTGGAAGCCGGTGATCTCGTCCGTATCGGCAACACCAGAGGCGACCTGCGTATCCACGTGAAGGTCACCGAGGAAGTGAAGCCCGGCGTTCTGATCGCCGAGGGACTGTGGCCGAACAAGGCACATGTCGATGGCGAGGGCATCAATGTGCTCACCGGCGCCGATCCTGTTGCGCCCTATGGCGGTGCTGCCGTCCACGACAACAAGGTCTGGCTACGCAAGGACGCCGCATGACGAAATTCGAGAAGGCTGGCGCGAAAATCGTCAGCGAAACCGTGCTCTCCAGGGGCTGGACCAAGCTCAGCGCCTACAAGATCGATTACACGGATTCGGACGGCATCACCCACCGCCTCGACCGCGAGGTCTATCACCGCACGCCCGCCGCAACGATCCTGCTCCATGATCCCAAACGCGGCACCGTCGTGCTCGTGCGCCAATACCGATTGCCGCCGGACCTCCACGGCGAGGCGTCCTTCCTGTTCGAAACCCCGGCCGGGCTGCTGGATGGCGACGAACCGGAAGCCGCGATCCGCCGCGAAGCGATGGAAGAGACCGGCTTTCAGGTCCGCGATATCCGGTTCCTGTTCAAGGCCTATAGTTCGCCCGGTTCCAACAGCGAAGTGGTGCACTTCTTCGCCGCCGAGATCGACACGTCGGATCGCGTTTCCGATGGCGGCGGGCTGGCGGAGGAGCATGAAGATATCGAAGTGCTGGAAATCCCGCTCGATGACGCGCTTGTTATGATCGGAAGCGGCGAAATTCTGGATATGAAGACCATCATCCTGCTGCAGTGGGCAGCGATGAACAGAGAGACGTGGCGTTAGCCGGAAAATAATGGCGCGCTCCGGCGTTTCATCCGCCTGTCACGAATCCGGCCTATGCGCTGCGGTTTGTCCCCGCCTTGCCCCAATCAGGAGAAAACCATGTGGCTCAGTAATTTCACGCTCGTCCTTCCCGGTGAAATCATCAGCCAAGGCTCGGTGCGGGTCGAGGATGGCGTCATCGCCGAAATTCGCGACGAGGCTGTCGCGGGTGCTGCCATCGATGGTGGCGGACGGTTTCTGATGCCGGGTTTCGTCGATCTGCATGGCGACATGATCGAGCGCGAGATCGCGCCGCGCCCGAACGCGATGATGCCGATCGATTTCGGTATCCATGAGCTCGACAAGAAGCTCGCAGCCGCCGGCGTCACCACGGCCTATGCGGCGATCTCCTTTGCCACCGAAAGTGTCTACGGCCACGTCCGTTCGCTGGAAACGACCTCCGCCGTCATCGAAGGCATCAACCGGCTGCGCAATTCGCTGCTGATCGACCACAAGGTTCACGCCCGCTACGAGATCACCAATGTCGGCGCTGCTCCGGCGCTGGAGAAGCTGCTCGCCGCCGATCAGGTCGATATGGTGTCGCTGACTGACCACACGCCGGGGCAGGGGCAATACAACAATATCGAAGCCTACGTCACCAGCATGTCGGAGCGCCGCGCCATCACCAGAGAGATGGCGCTCGAAGTCGTCCAGAAGCGCATCGCCATGCGCGAGGATCCGACAATCGACGTCAAGCTGCGCGAGATCGTCGCGCTGTCGCTGCGCCACAAGCTGTCGCTGGCCTCGCACGACGACGACAGCGCCGCCAAGGTGGCCGAAATGCATGATCTCGGCGTGACGATCAGCGAATTCCCGGTGACGCTCGATGCCGCCGAGGAAGCCCGCCGTCGTGGCCTGTGGACGCTGATGGGCGCGCCGAACGCGCTCCGCGGTCAGTCGATGTCCGGCAATCTGAGCGCGCTTGACGCCGCAAGCGCCGGCCTCTTGTCCGTTATCGCTGCCGATTACCACCCGGCCGCATTCGTCCCCGGCATCTTCAAGATCGCCGACGCGATGGAAGGCAATTTGCCGGCAGCCGTTGCCATGGCAACGTCGAACGCAGCGCGTTCTGCGGGCCTCCTGGATCGCGGCGAGATCGCCATCGGCCAACGCGCCGATCTCGTGGCGGTCGAGAAGGGCGACGTGCACCGCATTCGCGCCACGTTCCGGGCGGGGCGGTTCGTCTATAGCGACGGGACGCTGCATCCGCTTCAGGCGATCGCGGCCTAATCATGAAAGCAGCGGCACGCCTTCGCGCGCTGCCGCTGCGATCAATTGCTTGTCCAGTGTGGCGAGCGGTAGCTTGGATTCGATTGCCAACGCCAGATAGGCCGCGTCGTAGGCGGTGAGCTGATGCCGCTCTGCTAGGTCGAGAATCATGTCGTCGCTCGACGAGCGCCGCGTGAAGATGCTCAGTCCACGCAAGAGTTTCACACCCTCACAAGCCTTGTCGAAGTCGATCCGATTGCGCTTTCTGGCCATCATCAGGACATTGCGCACTTCATGCCACAGCAAGTCGGGAGCAATGGCATCAGAGGTTTGAAGGTGAACGAACGCGGCAGCCGCGACCGATGAGCTTTCGTCTGGGAGAACCCAGCTGCAGACAACAGAGGAATCGACGACGAATTTGGCCGTCATCGCCGGCCGGTCGCCTTCCATTCCGCAATTTCCTCCTGCGTGATGGCAGGCATTGTCTTCCGGAAGGCACGGATGGCCTCTATCGCTTGCCTGCGCTTCTCGCCATCCGCAACGACCGCAGCCATCTTGGCCACCGGCATCCCGTCGCGAACGATGACAATCTCCTCGCCCGCTTCGACCATGGCAAGAAGCTCAGCGAGCGTTGTATCATCTATGCTGACGGTTATCGTCATGCGCGTGCTCCATCGATAGCGGAGCCATAATGATCCGCATCAGCGGACCGGTCAACCGTTACCCGATCAGCGAAATCACCCGGTCCGTCCCCGCCGAAGCCGCACTACCGCTCCCGACAGCCTTGCCGCCTTCCATCCGCACCTTGCCCTCGGCAAACAGGCGGAGCGCCTGCGGATAGAGCTGGTGCTCAACGGTCAGCACGCGGCCTGCCAGGGCATCCGCGGTATCGCCTGATAGCACCGGCACAGCTGCCTGGCCGATCACCGGGCCTTCGTCCATGCCCTCGGTGACGAAATGCACGGTGCAGCCGGCGATGCGCATGCCGGCGTCGATGGCGCGCTGGTGGGTGTGGAGGCCCGGGAAGAGCGGCAGCAGGGACGGGTGGATGTTGATCATCCGGCCCTCGTAACGCTGGATGAAGGTAGCGCTCAAAAGGCGCATGTAGCCGGCGAGGCAGAGGATATCAGGCGACAGCGTATCGAGCGCTTCGAAGATCGCAGCCTCGTGGGCGTCCTTGCTGGCATAGTCCTTGCGCGCGAAGGCGAAGGTCGGGATGCCCTCGGCAGCGGCCTTGGCGAGGCCGCCCGCATCAGGCTTGTCCGAGATGACACCGACGATCTCGGCCGGAAAGTCCGCAGCCTTGGCGGCCGCGACCAGCGCCATCATGTTGGAGCCGCTGCCGGAAATGAAGACGACAGCGCGTTTGCGCGGTGTGCTCATAGGCCGAGCGTACCCTGATATTGCGTGCCCTGGGCACCTTCGGCGCGGGCAATCATCCGGCCGAGAACGACGATCTTTTCGCCTTCGGCTTCCAGGGCCTTGGTGACGGCTTCGACGTTTTCAGGCGAGACAACGGCGATCATGCCGACGCCGCAGTTGAAGGTGCGCAGCATTTCCTTGGCTTCGACGCCGCCGGTCTTGGCAAGCCACGAGAACACGGCCGGAACCTTCACAGCAGACAGGTCGATTTCGGCAGCCAGATGCTTCGGCAGAACGCGCGGAATATTCTCGGGGAAGCCGCCGCCGGTGATGTGGGCGAGCGCCTTGATCGCCTTGGTCTCGCGGATCGCCTTCAGGAGCGGCTTCACATAGATGCGGGTCGGCGTCAGCAGCGCTTCGCCGAGCTTCTTGCCGTCGGCAAAGGGTGCCGGTGCATCCCAGCCGAGGCCGGAAAGTTCGACGATCTTGCGCACCAGCGAGAAGCCGTTGGAGTGAACGCCGGAGGAGGCGAGGCCGAGAATGATGTCGCCTTCGGCAATGTCGCCAGCCGGAAGAAGTTCGCCGCGCTCGGCAGCGCCGACGGCAAAGCCTGCGAGGTCATAGTCGCCGGAGGAATACATGCCCGGCATTTCGGCGGTTTCGCCGCCGATCAGCGCGCAGCCTGCGTCACGGCAGCCGGCGGCAATACCTTCGACGATCGCCGCACCCTGGTTCGGGTCGAGCTTGCCGGTGGCGAAATAGTCGAGGAAGAACAGCGGTTCGGCGCCCTGGACGACGAGGTCGTTGACGCACATGGCGACGAGGTCGATGCCGACGGTGTCGTGATAGTCGGCGTCGATGGCGATCTTCAGCTTGGTGCCGACGCCGTCATTGGCGGCGACGAGAACCGGATCCTTGAAGCCAGCGGCCTTGAGATCGAAGAGGCCGCCGAAGCCGCCGATCTCGCCGTCTGCACCCGGGCGGCGCGTCGAGCGCACGGCGGGCTTGATCTTCTCCACCATCAGGTTGCCGGCATCGATATCGACGCCTGCATCGCTATAGGTCAGACCGTTTTTTCCAGACTGGCTCATGCTGATCTCCGATGGCTGGTTCAGGCGGGATTTAACCCTGTGTCACATGCGGGTCGCAATTGCATGAGAGTGCGCTTTATGCAAGGCGGTGCATGGAGAAAAGCCCCAATTTCCCGCTCTTTTCATAGGCGCGGCGCGGTTTTTCGGCAGCAGGGTTGACCATCTTCCGGGCCGCATCCTATGTGCTTGAAAGGTGGTTGCGGCTGAAACCGCGCCGCGATGCGGGATGAACGGGGTAATCGATGCCAAATCAGGTCAGCGGAACAAGTCTGAAGCGCCAGGTCTTCTTCTGGCTCGGCGTGCTCGTTTTCTTCATCCTCTTCCTGCTGGTTTTCAGCTCCATCCTGCTGCCGTTCCTGGCAGGCATGGCGATCGCCTATTTCCTTGATCCGGTCGCCGACAGGCTGCAGCGCATCGGCCTCAGCCGCATGATGGCGACGGTGGTCATTCTCGTGTCCTTCGTTCTGCTGATCGTCGTGGCACTGATGACGCTGATCCCGATCCTGGCGAGCCAGTTCACCGACTTCGCCGGCAAGTTCCCGGGCTATATCGATCAGCTGCAGCAGTTCATCACCACCTCGCAGAACTCGCTGCTGCCGGAATGGATCAAGAGCCAGCTCGGCACCATCAAAAACAATTTCTCCGAGATCCTGTCGCAGGGCGTCGGCTTCATGACTGGCCTTTTCGCGCAGATCTGGAGCTCCGGCCTCGCGGTCGTCAACCTGATCTCGTTGCTGATCGTCACGCCCGTCGTCGCCTTCTACATGCTGCTCGACTGGGACCGCATGGTGGCGCAGATCGACCGCTACATCCCGCGCGATTACGTTGCCAATGTCCACCAGATCGCCCGCGAGATCGATCAGGCGATTGCCGGTTTCATTCGCGGGCAGGGCTCGCTCTGCCTGATCCTCGGCATCTATTATGCTGTCGGCCTGTCGCTGGTCGGCCTCAATTTCGGCCTGCTGATCGGCCTCTTCGCCGGCATGATCAGCTTCATCCCTTACGTCGGCTCGATGCTCGGCCTGCTGATCGCCGTCGGCGTCGCCATCGTGCAGTTCTGGCCGGATTATATCTGGGTCGGCGCCGTGCTCGCGGTCTTCTTCAGCGGCCAGTTCCTGGAAGGCAACATTCTGCAGCCGAAGCTCGTCGGACATAGCGTCGGCCTGCATCCGGTCTGGCTGATGTTCGCGCTCTTTGCTTTCGGCGCGCTATTCGGCTTCGTCGGCCTGCTGATTGCCGTACCGGCCGCCGCCGCCGTCGGCGTTCTTGTCCGCTTCGCGCTGTCGCGCTACCTTGAGAGTGATCTTTACGCGGGTCAGTCGAAGCCATCTGTTATCCGCAAGTCCAAAGCCGACACGAAATGAACGACGTAAAGCGCAAGGCGGGAGAGCAGCTTCCGCTGGTCTTTTCTCATGATACCGCAAGCGGGCGCGACGATCTCCTGATCTCCGACCGGCTGAGTGCCGCCGTCACCATCGTCGATGCCTGGCCGCAATGGCCGTCGCCGGTTGTCATCCTCGCCGGTCCGGTAGGCTCGGGAAAGTCGCATCTGGCAAGCATCTGGAAAGAGCATAGCAGCGCCACCAGCATTCATCCGAAGGCCGGGGCGCAGGCGGCGATCGCGGCTGCCAATGGCCCGGTGCTGTTCGAGGACGTCGATCGCGAAGGCTTCGACGATACCGAGCTCTTCCATGTCATCAACAGCGTACGCGAAAACGGCCACAGCCTGATGATGACCAGCCGTCTTTGGCCGATGTCTTGGCCAGTGGAGCTTGCCGATCTGCGCTCGCGGCTGAAGGCGGCGACCGTCGTCGAGATCGGCGAGCCCGACGAAGAGTTGCTGTCGCAGGTCATCGTCAAGCTGTTTGCCGACCGCCAGCTTAATATAGATGACAAACTCGTGCTCTATATCGTCAACAGGATGGAACGCTCGCTGAATGCCGCTCAGACGATCGTCGAGCGGCTCGACCGGCTGGCATGGTCGCGGGGGACCAAGATCACCCGGGCGATGGCGGCTGAAGTATTGAATGAATTGGGAAATTCAGGCCCGCTCGATTGACTGTCACAGTTCCGTCGTGAAACTGATATAATTCGCAGGGACGAATAAACGGGACGGACCGACATATGGACAGTGCAGTTGCCGAGCATCAGGAACCGAAGCCGGAAGCGCCGTCCGCCGTCCCCCCGCTGGAAGAGTTGCTCTCAAGCCCGGAGCGCTTCATCAACCGTGAATTCTCCTGGCTGCAGTTCAATCGCCGCGTCCTTGAAGAAACGCTGAATACCGAGCATCCGCTGCTCGAGCGCGTCCGCTTCCTGTCGATCTCGGCGGCCAACCTCGACGAATTCTTTATGGTCCGCGTCGCGGGTCTGGAGGCGCAGGTCCGCCAGAACATCGCGGTCCGCACGCCCGATGGCAAGACGCCGGCCGAGCAGCTGGACGCCATCCTGCAGGAAATCGACAATCTGCAGATGGAGCAGCAGGCCTCGCTCGCGGTGCTCCAGCAATATCTGGCCCGCGAAGACATCCTGATCGTCCGCCCGGGCGCGCTGAGCGACGTCGATCGCCAATGGCTGGCAACCGAATTCGAACAGGCGATCTTCCCGGTGCTGACGCCGCTGTCGATCGACCCGGCGCATCCGTTTCCGTTCATTCCGAACCTCGGCTTCTCGATCGGCTTGCAGCTGACCAGCAAGCATGGCCGCGAGCCGATGACGGCGCTGCTGCGCCTGCCGCCGGCGCTCGACCGCTTTGTCCGCCTGCCCGATGACGGCAACACCATCCGCTACATCACGCTCGAAGACGTCGCGAACATCTTTATCCACCGGCTCTACCCGGGCTATGAGGTGCAGGGTTCTGGTACCTTCCGCATCATCAGAGACAGCGATATCGAAGTCGAGGAAGAAGCTGAAGACCTCGTGCGCTTCTTTGAGACGGCGCTGAAGCGTCGCCGCCGCGGCAAGGCGATCCGCATCGAGACCGATTCCGAAATGCCGCCCTCGCTCCGCCAATTCGTCGTCCAGGCGATGGCCGTTCCCGACAATCGCGTCGCCGTTCTTCCCGGTCTCCTGGCGCTGAACACCCTGTCGGAGATCACCAAGGCGCCGCGCGACGATCTCCGTTTTCAACCTTACAACGCCCGATTTCCCGAGCGCGTCCGCGAACATGCCGGTGATTGCTTCGCCGCCATCCGCGAAAAGGACATGGTGGTCCACCATCCCTACGAGTCTTTCGACGTGGTGGTCCAGTTCCTGCTCCAGGCTGCGCGCGATCCTGATGTCCTGGCGATAAAGCAGACGCTTTACCGCACTTCGAACGACAGCCCGATCGTGCGTGCGCTGATCGATGCTGCCGAATCCGGCAAGTCGGTGACGGCGCTAGTCGAGCTCAAGGCGCGTTTCGACGAGGAAGCCAACATCCGCTGGGCCCGCGACCTCGAGCGTGCAGGCGTGCAGGTTGTCTTCGGCTTCATCGAACTGAAGACCCATTCGAAGATGTCGCTGGTCGTACGCCGCGAGGAGGGCAAGCTGCGCAGCTACTGCCATCTCGGCACCGGCAACTATCACCCGATCACGGCGAAAATCTACACCGACCTGTCCTTCTTCACCTGCAATCCCGTCATCGCCCATGATATGGCGAACATCTTCAATTTCATCACCGGTTATGGCGAACCCGAAGAGAGCATGAAGCTCGCGGTCTCGCCCTATACGCTGCGCTCGCGCATCCTTCGCCATATCGACGAAGAGATCATGCACGCCAAGAACGGCGCCCCGGCGGCGATCTGGATGAAGATGAATGCGCTTGTCGACCCCGAGATCATCGACGCGCTCTATACGGCAAGCCATGCTGGCGTCGAGATCGATCTCGTCGTGCGAGGCATCTGCTGCCTGCGTCCGCAGTTGCCGGGTCTGTCGGAAAACATCCGCGTCAAGTCGATCGTCGGGCGCTTCCTGGAGCACAGCCGCATCTTCTGCTTCGGCAATGGTTATGGCCTGCCGTCGGACAAGGCGCTGGTCTATATCGGCTCGGCCGACATGATGCCGCGCAATCTCGACCGACGCGTCGAAACGCTGGTGCCGCTCACCAATCCGACTGTGCATGAACAGGTTCTGTCCCAGATCATGCTGGGCAATATCATTGACAATCAGCAAAGCTACGAGATATTGCCCGACGGAACGTCTAGGCGCATGGAGGTGCGCAAGGGCGAGGAGCCGTTCAACGCGCAGCAGTATTTCATGACAAACCCCAGCCTTTCCGGCCGCGGTGAAGCCCTGAAATCCAGTGCGCCCAAGCTGATCGCCGGTCTGCTTTCCGGCCGGACCAAGAGATAACTGGACCTGCATGGTTGAATCAGAAGCCCAGGGGCGCCTTCCAGGGATTGCCCCGGTCTCCGTCGTTGATATCGGATCGAACTCGATCCGTGTGGTCATCTATGAAGGCATGTCGCGCTCACCGGCGATCCTTTTCAACGAAAAGGTTCTTTGCGGCCTCGGCAAGGGCATCGCGCTGACCGGCAAGATGGACGAGGCCAGCGTCGAACGCGCGCTCACCGCGCTCCATCGCTTCAAGGCACTCTCCGATCAGGCCCGCGCCGCCACCATGTATGTGCTGGCGACAGCCGCCGCCCGCGAGGCATCGAACGGCCCGGATTTCATCCACAAGGCCGAGACCATCCTGAAGCGCAAGGTGCGCGTGCTCTCGGGCGAGGAGGAGGCGAAGTTCTCCGCACTCGGCATCGTCAGCGGCTTCTTCCATCCTGACGGCATCGCCGGCGACCTCGGCGGCGGTTCGCTGGAACTCATCGATATCAGGGAACGCGAGATCGGCACCGGCATCACGCTTCCGCTCGGCGGCCTGCGCCTGTCGGAATATGCCGGCGGCTCGCTCGACAAGGCCCGCAGCTTTGCGCGCAAGCATGTGCGCAGCGCCGCAAAGATCCTGGGGCAGGGGAATGGCCGCACCTTCTACGCCGTTGGCGGCACCTGGCGAAACATCGCCAAGCTGCACATGGAACTGACTCAGTATCCGCTGCACATGATGCAGGGATACGAAGTCACGCTCGACGGTATGATGCAGTTCCTCGATCAGGTCGAAATCGCCAGGGACAGCAAGGACCCGGCCTTCCAGGCCGTTTCCAAGCATCGCCGCGCGCTGCTTCCCTTCGGTGCCGTCGCCATGAAGGAAGTGCTGAGCGCCATGAAGCCCTCGATCATCTCCTTCTCGGCGCAGGGCGTGCGCGAAGGCTATCTCTATTCGCTGTTGTCGGAAGGCGAACGCCGCGCCGACCCGCTGCTGGCCGCTGCCGGCGAACTGGCGATCCTGCGTGCCCGCTCGCCGGAACATGCCCGCGAGCTTGCCGAATGGACTGGGCGGATGATCCCGTCCTTCGGGATTTCGGAGACGGAGGAAGAGGGGCGCTACCGCCAGGCCGCCTGTCTGCTCGCCGATATAAGCTGGCGCGCCCATCCCGATTACCGCGGCCTTCAGGCGCTGAACCTGATCGCCCATTCCTCCTTTGTCGGTATCAGCCATCCGGGCCGAGCCTTCATCGCGCTCACCAACTACTACCGCTTCGAAGGCTTGCATGACGATGGCTCGACCGCGCCGCTGGCAAAGATCGCCGGTCCGCAATTCGTCGAGCGTGCCAAACTGCTCGGCGGCCTGCTCAGGGTCGTCTATCTGTTCTCGGCATCGATGCCCGGCGTCGTAAAGAACCTGCATTTCCGCAAGTCTTCACAGCCGGATGTCGATATCGAGCTGGTCGTCCCGCACGATTATCACGACTTCACCGGCGAACGCCTCGAAGGCCGCCTGCAGCAGCTGTCGAAGCTGACCAACAAGCGGCTGGCTTTCGTTTTCGAGTAGGCGCCCGGACGGCTACGCCGCGTTCTGCGGGAAGAGGGCGCGGCGCGTTTCCTCATCCAGCGTATGCTTGAAACTATGGTCCTCTTTCATCGCCAGCGCCCGCTGCACGGCGGGCCGCTCCGACATGCGCTGCATGAACCGCGCGACGTGCGGATAGTCTTCAAGCCCTCTCTCGCCGAACACGTAACCGGCCGAAGCGGCCCAGCCCCAGAGGGCCATGTCGGCGATCGTGTATTCGTCGCCAGCGAGCCAAGGCGATTGCGAAAGTCTGGCATCGAAGACGCGGTAGTGCCGCTCCAGCTCCTTGACGTATCGGTTCTTCGCATAGGGCAGATCTTCCGGCGCGTAGTGCAGGAAGTGGATCGCCTGTCCCGAGAAGGGCGAGAGTCCGGTCGCCACCAGCTGCAGCCACGACAGCATCGCTGCCTTGCCGCCGATCCCGGCCGGAATGAAGCGCCCATGCTTTTCCGCGAGATACAGCAGGATGGCATGCGAATCGAAGACCGTGACCCCGTCGTCGACGAGAGCGGGAACCTTGGCATTGGGATTGATCTTCAGAAATGCCGGCGCGTGCTGCTCGCCCTTGAAGATATCGACCGGGCGGACGGTAAAGGCAAGGTTCAGCTCTTGCAGCAGAACCGCGACCTTCATCGAGTTCGGTGTCGCATGGAAATAGAAATCAAGCATCGGAAATCCTCATAAGCGCTGATCGCAACCTTCGACGATGGAAGGTTCAGGCTGAAGATGCCGATGCCCGGGACGCCTTACCAATCAATCCGGTGGATCGCACCTAGCGCCGGGATCGATGCCTATCCGGATAGTCACGTGCCGCCTTTCCGCGAGACGCTCATCACCATCTTGCGCAGCCACATATGGGCGGGATCGGCGCGCATCTTCGGATGCCAGAAAACATTCATGCTGAAGGGAGAAAGCGCGACCGGCGGCTCGAACAGGTCGAGCGATTGCGTGAAGCGCTGGAGGAACCGCAGCGGCAATGTGCAGATGCAATCGGTGCTGGCGAGCACGAGAGGCGCCATTGCGTAACTCTGAACCGATACCGAAACCTGGCGCTCCCGGCCGATTTCCGCCAGTGCGTTATCGATCATTCCGGTGAAATGGCCGCCAGTCGTCGAGATCAGCAGGTGATCGAGGCGGCAGAACTCGTCGAGACCAAGCTCGCCCGTGCCGCGCGGATGACCGCGCCGCTGGGCGGTCATGAACTTCTCTTCGAACAATGTGCTTGATATCAGCTCGTTGGAGCCATCCTCTGCGGCCCCGACGAACAGGTCGATCTCGCCCTGTTCCAGCAGCCGGGCAATCCTCGACTTGTCGGGCAGGGTGAAGGCGATCTTCAATTCGGGCGCGTGCGCTTTGATCAGCGGAATGAGGTCGGGCGCCAGGATTGCCGCCGGATTGTCGGTTGCGGCGATCCGGAAGACGCGCTTGCTCGTCAGGGGATCGAAGAGGTGGGCGGTGTTGACGAAGTCCTCGAAGCGCTCCAGCAGCCGCGCCAGCTCCGGCTGAAGGGCGATCGCGTGCGGCGTCGGGGTCATGCCGCGGCCGGAAATAGACGGAATGAACAGCGGATCGTTCAGCAGGTGCCGCAAGCGGGTCAATCGTGCCGAGAGCGCCGATTGGCTGATATTCAGCCGGACCGCCGCATGGGTGACGTTCGGCTCCTTGAGAAGCGCATCGAGCGTCATCAGCAGTCCGGAATCGAAATCTGAAATTCGCTGGCCCAATCGCATGCTCCCTGATCACGGTCACCGCCGTTTCAATATAGGAGCGAAACACGTTGTCATAGGTGGATTGCCATCGGCGTCGCGGAAGGCGCTTCGGCCGGTATCAGGAGACCGGCCGAGACTGTTGTTTCCAGCGAGGATTTCAGGCCTTCACGCTAGAAGTGCGATAGGCCGCAATGGTCAGCCAGATCGCTGACACGAGGAAGTAGAATGCGCCGAAACTTGCATAAGGCGCGATGTCCAGGATGCCAGGCATCTGAGTGCCGAGGGACTGACTGATCATGAAGCCGCCGGCCAGCGTCGATTGCGCACCACTCAGCACCATCGCCCATTGCGCGCCGTACGAGCGCCAGCGGCGTACGCCGGTATAGAGCTGCAGCAGCCCCGACAGGATCGCCCAGATGCCGAAGGCTGCGAGAACTGCGTGATTGTCCTTCATCACCGCGAGAATGACCACGATTGTCATGACGGTGCTGGCGGCGACGTTGAGGCTTTGGGACGGGTTTACCTTGAGGCCGCCATTGGCTCTGGCATCGACCAGATTGGCAGCGGCATCCCAGGCCGGATACATGACGAGCAGGATAGCCGCGATGGCAGGATGCGCACCAAGGGCAACGGCTGCGGCCACCCAGGCAATCGAGAATATTGCGCGGGCGAAATAGTAAGACCGCAGCCAGTTGGTCTGCGATGAGGATTGAACTTGCATGTCAGGCTCCTTATTTTTACGTCTACCAACTAGTAGGTAGTTAAATTTAGGGAGTCAATGCTTTTGATGTTTTTCTCGCAAAAGGCAGGCGGCTTGACATTTTTGCCTACCAAAAGGTAGGTGATGCTCATGGAGCAATCGACCTCAGAAAAAATCCTCGATATCGCGCAATCCCGCATTATCGCCGGCGGCTATAATGGCTTCAGCTATGCGGATATTTCGGATGCGATCGGTATTCGTAAGGCGAGCATCCATCACCACTTCCCGACAAAGGCCGAACTCGTTTCCGCCCTTGTCGGCCGCTATACGGGTCAGGTGAAGTCCGGCCTCGGAGGAGTGCTCGAGCAGATACCGCAGCCTGCGGCACAGTTGGATGCCTATGTCGGCCATTGGCAGAAATGCATCGCTGATGCCTCGCTGCCATTCTGCATGTGCGCCATGCTGGCAAGCGAGATCCAGATGCTGCCTCCTGATGTCGCATCGCTGGTTCGCGGCCATTTCGAGTATCTCGCCAGATGGCTGGAGACGGTTTTCGACGCCGGGGCCAGGCACAATGTCTTTCGCCTCAACGCTTCGCCGGAAGCCCATGCACAGATATTCATGGCTTCGGTTCATGGGGCCATGCTCTCCGCCCGTGCCCTGGACAAGCCTGAACTCTTTGCCGCGGTTATCGGCCCGCAGGTCGCCGCACTGAAAGCATAATTCATTGTCCGGAAATCCGGACAGCCCGTTCGGATTGTCTGCGGTTATCGCTTCGGCCCGCTTGCCCTATCTCTCGTGTTATTCAAACGGAGATAGACCATGTCCAATCTTGAAAAGTCCGGCACATACGCTCTCGGCCACCGCAAGGTGAAGCGGCTCGGCTACGGCGCCATGCAGCTCGCAGGCAAGGGCGTTTTCGGCCCGCCGAAGGATCGCGCCGAGGCGGTTGCCGTGTTGCGCGAGGCAATCGAAAGCGGCGTCGATCACATCGATACCAGCGATTTCTATGGCCCCCACGTCACCAACCAGATCATCAAGGAAGCCCTGCATCCATATCGGGACGATCTCGTCATCGTCACCAAGATCGGCGCAACGCGTGGCGCCGATGCCTCTTGGAACCCGGCCTTCTCGAAAGAAGCGCTGACGCAGGCGATCCATGACAACCTGAAGAACCTTGGTTGCGATGTCATCGAAGTGGTCAACCTTCGTGCGATGTTCGACGTTCACGGTCCGGCGGAAGGCTCGCTGGAGGAACCGCTGACGGTACTGGCCGATCTACAGCGCCAAGGCCTCGTCAAGCATGTCGGGCTTTCCAACGTGACCGCCAGGCAGATTGCCGACGGCCGGAAGATCACCGAGATCGTCTGCGTTCAGAACCAGTATAATCTCGCCCATCGTGAAGACGATGCACTGATCGCGCAGCTGGCCGCGGAGGGCACAGCCTATGTGCCGTTCTTCCCGCTCGGCGGCTTCTCGCCGCTGCAGTCTTCGACGCTTTCGGAGGTCGCCGGTGAACTCGGCGCAACGCCATTGCAGGTGGCGCTCGCGTGGCTGCTACAGCGATCGCCGAACATCCTGCTGATCCCCGGCACATCGTCGCGCGGCCATCTCCGCGAAAACCTTGCGGTCGCCGATATCGTTCTGCCCGCCGAGGCTGTTACGAAGCTCGACGGCATCGGAGCTGCCAAGGGCGTATAATCTATAAATAAGGGCGCCCGGCTTTCACCAGGCGCCCTCGTTGCATCCGGAAAACCGAATTACTTCGCGTTCAGGAACTCGCCCACCTCGAGCAGGCTGAATTCGTTGTTGTCAGCCTTGTCGACGGCGCGGCCGGCCGAGAAGGGCAGGTTGTTGTCGTTGCCGATGATGATGTGGGTGGCATCGACGCGATCGACATTCTCGATCGTCACGAACGGCATGTCGTAGACGCCGTCCTTGCTGCCGGCCTTCTTCTTGTTGTCGGGGTCCTTGATATTGAGCAGATCGATATAGCCGATCTTGCGAACCGCCTTGCCAACATTGGCGTCGTTGAACTCGATCTTGTAAACGCGCTTCAGCTCTGCAGGAGCCTCGAAGCAATCCGGCTTCGGCTGCTTCGGATCGGCGCAGGCCTTGTCCTTGGTGCCGGCGCCATTGTCGCGCTCGATGACCAGAGCGGTCGTCTCGTCCAGCATGTTGAAGTCGCCGATCGATGCGCCCTTGTCTTCGAACGGGTAGAACCAGCTGCGGCCGGTCCACTTCTTCGAGGCGACGTCGAATTCGATGACGCGGATCGCAGTATGGCCATCGACCGTTTCCATCTTGCCGTCGTCCTGGAAGAGCGCGCCTTCGAGCAGACCGTAGAGCTTGGCTCCATCCTTCGACATCGCAAGTCCCTCGAAGCCGCCGGAGCGCTTCAGGTTGAAGACCGGGTTCTTGCCGACGGGCGTGCCCGGCAGCTGGATCAGCGCGTTGTCAGGCGAGATCACCGGCTTGCCATCGACAACAGTCGGGATGACCTCCGTCAGTGCGCCCTTCGCGTCGAATTTCAGCAGATAGGGACCGAACTCGTCGCCAACCCAAAAGCCGTCGGCAACCGGCTGCACGGATTCGATGTCGAAGTCGGCGCCGGTCAGATAACGGGTGTCCGAGCCTTCCATGACGATCGGGAAGGGGGCGATCTTGTTCGGGTCGGAGAGGAAGAGGTTCTTGACGACTTCGGCCTTGTTGGAGGCCCAGTCGAACTTCATCTGATGTAGGAAAAGCATCGAGTCGGACGAGGTGAACTTGGAGCCGAAGCCGTTGTCGGACAGCGTCCAGAAGGTGCCGTCGGCCATCGTCTTGATACCGGAGAAGCCCTGGATCGGCTGGCCGTCGAACGGCAGCTTGAGGTCGGTGACGCGGGCGCCATCCTTGCCCGGAACGGTGCCGAGCGCTTCGGTGCGCTTGCGGTCAACAGTCGTGAACTTGCCGGAATGCTTCAGGAATTCAGGTGCATCGGCAGGAGCGGGTGTCATCGTGTTGGCAGGCAGGATCGCCTGGCCTGCGAGCGTGGCGGTAAATTCCTGCTGGTCGGCCGAAGCGGACGTGGCGATCAGAAGCAATAGGGAAACGGAAGCAAAAAGAGCTTTCTTCATGGAGACCCCCAAAAAATGAAGTGGCGGTCTCGATTAGCAGCCGATCTATGTCGCCGCGTTGACTGTTGAGTGAAGCTTTGGTGACTGCGCCGAAAGCGGGATGGCTTGCGCCAGCGCCATGACGCCGAGGCCTTGGCCGCGGCCCTTGAGCGCATGCACGCCGAGATCCTCGGCATTGACGAAATCCGGCAGCGTCATGCGGCCGGCGAGTTCGCTGGAGATGAGGATCGGCCGGTTCAGCGCCTTGCAGAGCGATTCAAGCCGCGACGTGGTGTTCACCGTGTCGCCGAAATAGGTGATCTTGTGATGATCGACGCCGATTTCGGCGGTGATGACGAAACCGCCATGCAGGGCGGCGCGCAGCCGCGGAACCTGCCCGTAGCGCTTCAGCCAGCCCTCCGCTTCGTCTTCGATAGCGTTCAGGATATCGAAGACGCAACGCACGCAGCGGCCGTTCTTCATGCCGCGGGCAAGCGGCCAGGTGATGATCGCGGCATCGCCGACATAATCGTCGATCGTGCCCCGGTTGCGCCGGACCGGCTCTGCAAAGGCGGCAAACAGCGAGTTCAGCATCTGCTGGGCGCGCAGGTCGCCGTGCTTCTCGGCAAAGGGTGTCGAATCCACCAGGTCGATGAACAGGAAAATGCGCTCTTCGCTCACGGGGTTGCGGTAGCGGCCGGTCAGCATCGCAAGAAAGACGTCGCGGCCGAGCAGTTCGCGGACGCGTACGACGAAGATCACCGCGGCGCAGACGACGAGCGCATACATGAAGACGTTGAACGGCAGGACGATCGCCTCGACCCAGGATGTCGACGGGATGGCGCCGATGCCGCGCAGGAAAAGCCCGGCAACGGCAAAGCCGAGGCTCATCAGGATTTCATAGATGAACAGCTGCGCCAGAAAATAGGTCAGCGTCGGCAGCCGCTGGATGCGGCGTGAAAGACCGCGAAGGATCGCCTTGCGCTCGAAGGCGAGGATCGGCATGCCGATGAACAGCGCGAAGGTTGCCCCGATGAACGGCCTGCTGTCGCCATAGAACAGCACGTCGTAGAGAACGCCGCTGCCGGCCATGACAATCGAAAGCAGAAGCCAGTTCTGTACCGGTGATATTTCTCGCATCAGCGCTATCGCCTTGATTTGCCGAATAGTGTCCGGCCATGTAGGCGGCCGGTCAAGGCATTTCAAAGGCAAGAACCCTCAGAGAGTGACCGTATCCACCTTCCGGCCGGCAAAACGGAGCGCGATTTCGCCCTTGATCAGCTGCAGCGCAGGCTCGCCGAACAGTTCGCGGCGCCAGCCGTGCAGGGCTGAAACTTCGGCCTTCTCGCCTTCGGCAGCGATCTTGTCGAGATCCTCGCTGTTGGCGATGACCTTTGGCGCGACGCCATGCTTTTCGGAGATCAGCTTCAGCAGGACCTTGAGCAGCTCGACGGCAGCTGCGGCGCCTTCCGGTGCCTGGGTGTGGCGCGGCACATGCGGCATGTCGGCCTTCGGCAGCGCCAGCGCCTCGTTGACGGCTTCGAGCACAGCGGTTCCGGAGGAGGAGCGCTCCCAACCCTTCGGGATGGTTCGCAGGCGCCCGAGTGCCTCGGTATCCTTTGGCTGCTGCTGCGCGATTTCGTAGATCGCATCGTCCTTCAATACGCGCGAGCGCGGCACATTGCGGGCGCGGGCCTCGCGCTCGCGCCAGGCGGCGACATATTTCAGGATCGCCAGTTCCTGCGGCTTGCGCAGGCGCATCTTGAGGCGCTGCCAGGCATCGTCAGGATGCATGTCGTAGGTTTCGCGCGCCTCGAGCACATCCATTTCTTCCGAAAGCCAGGAGGAGCGACCTTCGCGCTCCAGTTCGTCCTTCAGATAGAGATAGGCGTCGCGCAGATGCGTGACGTCGGCCAGCGCGTAATCGAGCTGCTTTTCGGAAAGCGGGCGGCGGCTCCAGTCGGTGAAGCGCGACGACTTGTCGATCTGCACACCCTTGGTGCGGCTGACGAGCTGGTCGTAGGAAACGCTGTCGCCGAAGCCGCAGACCATAGCGGCGACCTGCGTGTCGAAGATCGGATGCGGGATCAGCCCGCCGCGGTTGAAAATGATTTCGATGTCCTGCCGCGCGGCATGGAACACCTTCAGAACCGCCGTATTGGCCATCAGCTCGAAGAACGGTGTCAGATCGATGCCCTTGGCCAGCGGATCGACGATGACCTCGGTCGTCGGGCTCGCCATCTGGATCAGGCAGAGCTCCGGCCAGAAGGTCGTTTCACGCAGAAACTCGGTGTCGATCGTGATGAAGTCGGACTTGGCCAGCTCTTTGCAGGCGGCCGCCAATTCGGCGGTTGTTTCGATCATATCAATTCATTCACAAGGAAAAAGGACGTTTAACCTTCCTTCTCCTTTCGAAGTGATATGTCAATACGTTGAAGGCGCTGCTTGCCATACGGATGTGGGCTATTCGCCGGGATGAGGCTTCTCGTTGTGTTTGCGATCGCCTCTGGTCGCGAGGAACACGGTCAAGCCGAGCACAAGGCCACCTACCGGCACGATCAACATATTCAGAAATTGATCAATGGTCATGGCGAAAGGCCTTTCAGAGTTCTCCGTGCAAGGAAATGTAGTGCGCCGGAAGCTCCCAAGCAAATCACGACTACGAGGTTGCCTACGGATAGCAAACTGCTGGTGTTATTCAGACTAGCGATTGCGGGTGCAAATGAGCCAACGGCGAAAACCGCGATCGCAACGCCATTAATGTAAGTAGCGGTCAGTTTGGTCCGCTCATTGTGGACAAGGCTCATGGTGCAGACTGTTCCAATATGGATGTCACGCATTTTTATACAATCTAAGCGTTCATTACGCAATCACCTCAAACAACCCTGACGTAGCTCGTCATCCCCGTCTTCTGATGCTCGATGATATGGCAATGGAGCAGCCAGTCGCCCGGATTGTCGGCGACGAAGGCGAGTTGCACCTTTTCGTCGGGCTGGATCAGATAGGTGTCGGAGACGACGGGCATCACCTCCCGCGTCGAGGACGAGATCACCTTGAAGCTCATGCCGTGCAGATGGATCGGGTGCAGGTGAGGGGTGACGTTCTCAAGCTGGAAGATGTAGCTCTTGCCCAGCTTGAGTTCGGCAAGCGGCGCCGTCGGGTCCGGCGTGTCGCCGGGCCACGGAACCTTGTTGATCGCCCAGAAACTGTAGCCGAGCGTTCCGCAGATGCTGTCGACAGGCGCATTTTCGGCAGTGGCGCTGAGCAGCAGCGGGATCTTCTCGGCGGACGAGAGATCGGCCTCCGGAACGGGATTGGCAGCAAGCGCCCCAAGATCGCCTGCGTTCCGCTTCAGCGATTGCCCCGTGGCGCGCAGGCTCGCAAGCGTCTTCGGGTTTGTGCCGCGAATATCCTCGAGCGTGGCGATGCCACCTTCGCTGTCAGGCATGCGAACCGCGAGATCCAGACGCTGGCCGGGGCCGATCTGCAGCAGTTCGAGTGGGAAACGCTTCGGCACCGGGTTGCCGTCGATGGCGATCACGGTCGCTTCGGCGCCTTCCATTTTCAGCGAATAGATGCGGGTGACGTCAGTGACGGCGACGCGTAGGCGCACGAGACCGCCTGACGGCGCATCATATTGCGGCTCCTGGTGCCAGTTGGCGGTGCGCACCGTGCCGTAGGTGCCGGTCTTCGCCGCATCGCGCGGCCGGAACGGGGCAATGAACTGCCCGTCGCCGCCGAGCCGCCAGTCGCGCAGATTAAGCACCACTTCGGCGTCGAAGACCGGATCAGCCGGATCCTCAACGACGATGACACCGGTCATCCCGTGGCCCATCTGGGTCAGCGTGTTGCAATGCGGGTGATACCAGAAGGTCCCGGCATCCGGCGGCGTGAAATGATAATCGAAGCTGTCGTTGGTATAGACATAGGGCTGCGTCATGAACGGCACGCCGTCCATCCGGTTGTCGATCCGCAGACCGTGCCAGTGGATCGTCGTCGGCTCGTCGAGCGTGTTCGTCAGCTTCGCCGCATAGGGCTTGCCGCGTGCCATGCGCAGCACCGGCGGCATGCCCTGGTCGCCCCAGGTCATGATGTCCTTTGTCGGCCCGAACTCCGTCAGCGCCGCCTGCGTCTTCACCGCCTTCAGCACCTGCGGTTCGGGCGCTGCCTCGGCAAAACCGAATTTGCCGGCGACCCCGATCCCGACGCCATAGGCGCCTGCGACTGCGGAAGCTTTGAGAAGGTTACGGCGGGTGAGGAGAGGCATGGAACGCTCCGGCGGCAGGGATGCGCCATCTTTAAAGTTGACTGGCGGTTTCATCAATAAGCAACTGCCAGCCAAACTGCCGCAGCCGCCTCCGCAATAAACCGGCGTCTAACCGGCGCGAATGTCCGCCAAGCCTTGACAAATCAGACCGTCCATGCGCTTTTCCGCCCGATTTTCTTGTCGGCGCTTGAGGGTGGAATTTGCCCTTGCAGCCGTCTCAGCAGATACCGGGAATAGAGATTATGCATCGCTACCGCAGCCACACCTGTGCCGCCCTCCGCAAGTCGGACGTCGGCTCGACCGTCCGGATTTCCGGCTGGGTTCACCGCGTTCGTGACCATGGCGGCGTGCTCTTCATCGACCTTCGCGATCACTACGGCATCACCCAGGTCGTCGCCGATCCGGATAGCCCGGCCTTCAAGACCGCCGAAATCGTGCGTGGTGAGTGGGTCATCCGTATCGATGGTCTCGTGAAGGCCCGCACGGAAGATACCGTCAACAAGACCATGGCGACCGGCGAGATCGAACTCTACGCCCAGGAGATCGAAGTCCTGGCGATTGCCAAGGAACTGCCGCTCCCGGTCTTCGGCGAGCCTGATTATCCTGAAGACGTTCGCCTCAAGTACCGCTTCCTCGACCTGCGCCGCGACACGCTGCACAAGAACATAGTCAAGCGCACGCAGATTATCTCCGATATCCGCAACCGCATGGCATCGGCCGGCTTCGGCGAATACACGACGCCGATCCTGACGGCTTCGTCGCCGGAAGGCGCGCGCGACTTCCTCGTTCCGAGCCGCATCCATCCCGGCCAGTTCTTCGCCCTGCCGCAGGCGCCGCAGCAGTACAAGCAGCTGCTGATGGTCGCCGGTTTCGACCGCTACTTCCAGATCGCGCCGTGCTTCCGCGACGAAGATCCGCGTGCCGACCGTCTGCCGGGCGAATTCTACCAGCTCGACGTCGAAATGAGCTTCGTCACCCAGGAAGACGTCTGGGATACGATGGCTCCGATCGTCACCAACGTGTTCGAGCAGTTCGCCGAAGGCAAGCCGGTCACCAAGGAATGGCCGCGTATTCCTTACGACGTCGCGATCCGGAAATACGGCTCCGACAAGCCGGACCTGCGCAACCCGATCGAGATGCAGGCCGTCACCGAGCATTTCGACGGCTCCGGCTTCAAGGTTTTCGCCGGCATGATCGCCGCAAACCCGAAGGTCGAAGTCTGGGCGATCCCGGCCAAGACCGGCGGTTCGCGCGCATTCTGCGACCGCATGAATGCCTGGGCGCAGTCGTTGGGACAGCCGGGCCTCGGCTACATCTTCTGGAAGGAAGAGGACGGCAAGGTCGGCGGCTCCGGCCCGCTCGCCAAGAACATCGGCGAAGAGCGCACCGAGGCGCTCCGCGTTCAGCTCGGTCTTGAAGCAGGCGACGCCGCCTTCTTCGTCGCCGGCGAACCATCCAAGTTCTACAAGTTCGCAGGCGAAGCCCGCACCAAGGCCGGCGAAGACCTGAACCTCGTCGATCGCGACCGCTTCGAGCTGTGCTGGATCATCGACTTCCCGTTCTACGAATGGAGCGAGGAAGACAAGAAGGTCGACTTCGCGCATAACCCCTTCTCGATGCCGCAGGGCGGTCTCGAGGCGCTGCAGACCAAGGAGCCGCTGTCGCTCAAGGCCTACCAGTACGACGCTGTCTGCAACGGCTTCGAAATCGCTTCGGGCTCGATCCGTAACCAGTCGCCGGAGGCCATGGTCAAGGCTTTCGAACTGGTCGGCCTCAGCCAGACGGATGTCGAAGAGCGCTTCGGCGGCATGTACCGCGCGTTCCAGTACGGCGCGCCTCCGCATGGTGGCTGCGCATTCGGCATCGACCGTATCGTCATGCTGCTGCTCGGCGCCAAGAACCTCCGCGAGATCACGCTGTTCCCGATGAACCAGCAGGCCCAGGATCTGCTGATGAACGCGCCGTCGCCGGCAACGCCGAAGCAGCTCATGGAACTGTCGCTGCGCGTCATGCCGCAGCCGAAGAAGGACTGAGTCTAGTTCCTTCACTCATTTCAAAGAGCCGCCTTCGTCACGCGAAGGCGGCTCTTTCTTTTTGAGGTTCCGGCGGCAAAGACAAACCCGGCCGCTGAACGGCCGGGTTATCAGAATGCAGGTTGGAGATGCCTGATCTTACTGGTTCGCGTTGATCTTCACGCCGAGAACGTTGGGCAGCGTGTTCGGAGCGCCCATAGCGGCACCCATGATCGTCGGGAACGGCACGGCCTGCGCCGGTGCCGCGCTGACGACGAAGCTCTTCGGGTCGTCGAGATAGGTGTTCACGGCTGCGGAGATGGCGTTCTGCAGTTCGGGAACGTTGAGCTGTGCAACAGCCAGTGGTGCCATGGCCTTCAGCGCGTCGCCCATCTGTTTGCCGGTCATGTTCTGCTTGGAGCCCGCATAGTCGAGCGCACGCTTGGTGATCGAAGCGTCGTCGAAGCGGATTTCGGCGCTGTTGAAGGACAGCTGCTGCAGCAGGCCGAGCATGGCAAGGCCGAGGGCCTGCTGGGCTTCTTCCTTGTTCGGGTTGGCTTCGGAGGCCTTGGCGGCTTCTTGCAGTGACTTCATGAAGGCGGGCGTGTAGCCCGAAATCTTGAAGGCGAGGTTCAGGCGGCCGACATTGGTGACGTCGAAGGCGAACTCGGAAATGTCGATCGTGCCGGGAGCCAGATCCCAGGCGCCCTTCATGGTGATGTCGCCATTGACATGCTCGAGCGCGAGCTTCTCGATCGCTTCCTTTGACTGCGGGTCAGGAGCATTGCTGAGATCGGCCTTCATGCTCTTGAAGGCGCCGTCGAAATCGAAGCCGGACTCGTCTTCGCGAACCGTCAGGTTCATGTCGGTCTCGGCCAGCGAGAACACGTCCTTGCCGTCCTTGGTGACCTTGAACGGGCCGGTATGCGCCGTTTCATAGAGCAGCATGGAATCGATGCCGTCGCCCGTCGCATCAGCCGGGATCGAAATGCCGCCAAGCTTCATGTCGCTGGCGCTGACGGTCGCGCCGTCTTCCGTGACGTTGATGTCGGGGAAGGTGGCCTCTTCGATATAGTAGCCGCCGTCTTCGTCTTCTTCGACACCTGTCAGCGTAATGTCGCCGATCTTCAGCGCTTCGCCGGCGGCAGGCTTGAAGCCGGCATTCTTCAGCGTCACCGTCGTGTCGTTGACATCGACGCCATCGGCAACGATCGTGCCGCCCTGCGCGATATAGGCGGCGTTCAGCTTTTTCAGCAGATCCTGGCCGTCGAGGGCGAACGCGCTGGTGGCGAGTGACAGGAATGCTGCGCCGGAAAGCATAAGCCGGGTGGTCCGGTAAAATGTCATGACGAAATCCTCTGGTGGCGGTTGGGGCTAGTCTATTGCGAGGTCGAGGCGCGTTATATTTGTGCGAACTCTAAATTTTAGTTGATACGCAAAGCAAACGAAGTCCAAATGACGTGGCGATGCTTGATGGCCACATGATGTCATTCTGGCACGTCATCCACAGGCGCAAGCCCCCCGATTCCTTGCCGTGGAGAGCCTTCTAGGCTAGGCAAGGCCTATGGGACAAGAGATTTTGCCGCCTTCCGGCGGAGACGACGACAGCATTCTTCCGGTTGACCTCAAGGCCGCGCTCGAAGAGCGTTACTTGGCCTATGCGCTGTCGACCATCATGCACCGCGCTCTTCCTGATGTGCGCGACGGCCTGAAGCCGGTGCACCGGCGTATCATCCATGCGATGAGCGAGATGGGCATCCGCCCCAACGCGGCCTTCAAGAAATGCGCCCGTATCGTCGGTGACGTCATCGGTAAGTTCCACCCGCATGGTGACCAATCGGTCTACGACGCGCTGGTGCGTCTGGCGCAGGACTTCTCGCAGCGCTATCCGCTGGTGGACGGGCAGGGGAACTTCGGCAATATCGACGGCGACAATGCGGCTGCCTATCGTTACACCGAAGCCCGCATGACCGAGGTCACCGCGCTGCTGCTCGACGGTATCGAGCAGGACGCCGTCGATTTTCGCCTGACCTATAACGAGGAAGACGAGGAGCCGACGGTTCTGCCGGGCTCCTTCCCGAACCTGCTCGCCAACGGCTCTTCCGGTATCGCCGTCGGCATGGCGACGTCCATTCCCTCGCACAACGCCCATGAGCTCTGCGACGCAGCACTACATCTGATCAAGCATCCGGATGCCACGGTCGAGACGCTGGTGGAATCCTTCATTCCCGGCCCCGACTTCCCGACCGGCGGCATCATCATCGATAGCCGCGCCAGCATCATCGAGGCGTACAAGACCGGCCGCGGCGGTTTCCGCACGCGCGCCAAGTGGGAGACCGAGGATCTCGGGCGCGGCGGCTACCAGATCGTCGTCACCGAAATCCCCTTCCAGGTTCAGAAGTCGCGACTGATCGAAAAGATCGCCGAGCTGCTGATTGCCCGCAAGCTGCCGCTTCTGGAAGATATTCGGGACGAGTCCGCCGAAGACGTGCGCGTTGTCCTGGTGCCGAAGAATCGCACCGTCGATCCAACGATCCTGATGGAATCGATGTTCAAGCTGACGGAGCTCGAAAGCCGCTTCCCGCTGAACATGAACGTTCTGTCGATGGGCCGCGTTCCGCGCGTGATGGCGCTGAACGAAGTGCTGAAGGAATGGCTCGATCACCGCCGTGACGTGCTGCAGCGCCGCTCGCGCTTCCGCCTTGCCGCCATCGAACGGCGCATCGAAATCCTCGGCGGTCTGTTGATCGCCTACCTGAACATCGACGAAGTCATCCGCATCATCCGCGAGGAAGACGAGCCGAAGCCGGTGATGATCGCCCGCTGGGACCTCACGGATAATCAGGTCGAGGCAATTCTCAACATGCGGCTGCGCTCGCTGCGCAAGCTCGAGGAATTCGAGATCCGCAAGGAGTTCGACGAACTGACCGCCGAGAAGGCCGGCATCGAAGCGCTGCTCGCCTCCGACGAGAAGCAGTGGCAGACGGTTGCCTGGGAAATCGGCGAGGTGAAGAAGAAGTTCGCCAAGGCGACCGAGCTTGGCCGCCGCCGCACCCAGTTCGCCGATGCGCCTGAGGCCGATGAAGATGCCATCCAGCAGGCGATGATCGAGAAGGAACCGATCACCGTCGTCGTCTCCGAAAAGGGCTGGATCCGCGCTCTGAAGGGCCATATCTCCGATACCGCGTCGCTGACCTTCAAGGAAGGCGATGCGCTGAAGGTCGCATTCCCGGCGCAGACGACCGACAAGATCCTGATCGTCACCACCGGCGGCAAAGCCTTCACGCTGGGCGGCGACAAGCTGCCAGGCGGCCGTGGCCATGGCGAACCACTGCGCATCATGATCGACATGGACAACGATCAGGACGTGCTGACCGCCTTCGTTCACGATCCCGCCCGCAAACAGCTGATCGTCTCGACGGCCGGCAACGGCTTCGTCGTTGCGGAAGCGGAAATGGCTGCCAATACCCGCAAGGGCAAGCAGATCATGAACGTCTCGATGCCCGATGAGACCAAGCTCTTGGTTCCCGTTAGTGGCGACCACGTGGCCGTCGTCGGCGAAAACCGCAAGCTGCTGGTCTTCCCGCTGGCGCAGATCCCCGAAATGGGCCGCGGCAAGGGCGTTCGCCTGCAGCGCTACAAGGATGGCGGCATCTCGGATGTCCGCTGCTTCGCGATCGATGCCGGCCTCTCATGGGAAGACAGTGCAGGCCGCATGTTCAACAAGAACAAGGACGAGCTGGCCGAATGGCTGGCCGACCGCGCCACGGCCGGACGCACCGTCCCGAAAGGTTTTCCGCGTAGCGGCAAATTCGCCGGCTGACACCGGTAACATTTTGGCGAGCCGCTCTTGGCGAGCGGTTTGCCTCCTCTATCTCAGTCCTGTCACCAAAAACTGGGAACGGCTCCATTCCGAAAGGCGGACGGAATGGCCCCGCAGGGAAGCTTGCGGCGTGCATTGGGCCTGTTACACGGAGGAAAATCGATGTCCGCAGAGAAGATCAAACTCACCGTTACGCATACCTATAGAGCGCCGCCGTCGGTGGTCTATGATTCCTGGCTCAACCCGGCGATCGCCAGGCGCTTCCTGTTTGCCACCGATGACGGCCATGTCATCCGCGCCGAAATCGACGCCCATGTCGGCGGACGCTTCCTCGTCGTCGACCGCCGCCCGACCGGCGATGCCTGCCACAGTGGCATCTTCCTGGAACTGCACCGCCCGAAACGCATGGTCTTCAGCTTCTCCGTAGAAGATCACGACCATTGCACCGACCGCGTCCAGATCGATTTCGAACAGCTGGGCAGCGGCTGCCGCCTGACGCTGACGCACGAAATGTGCTCGGAATGGGCCGCCCATGAGGAGAAGACCCGTCAGGGCTGGGCGCATGTGATGGAAGGTCTGGAACGGGAAGTCGATCAGGTCGACCGGCTAGCGAGCTAGCTGTCGGCCAAACGCTTAAGCGCGGTTTTGTATTTTTCCATGCAAATCCGCGCTGCCTCCAATGTGAAGGCCTCGCGCCCGCGATTAATGCACTGTGACCGCACAAGCGATCGGGAGTGTCTTAATCCGTGCCGCCCTCGGCAAGCACTGATGAATCGAAACGCTCCCATCCGCGCGGCGTCAGATGTTCCTGTGGCTGGAAGCGGGTCTTGTAATCCATCTTCCGCGATCCCTGGACCCAATAGCCGAGATAGACATGGGGAAGGCCGAGCGCCTTGGTGCGCTTCACATGGTCGAGGATCATGTAGGTGCCGAGCGAGCGGCGGTCGTAGTCGGGGTTGAAGTAGGAATAGACCATCGACAGGCCGTCGCTCATCGTATCCGTGAGTGCGGCGGCGATCAGTTCTCCGCGCGGACGGGTCTCGAGGCCGGAGCCTTCCTCCCGCTTGCGGTATTCGATGATGCGGGTGTTGACGTGGGTGTCCTCCACCATGATCGCATAGTCGAGCACAGTCATGTCAGACATGCCGCCCTGCTGGTGGCGATAGTCGAGATAGCGGCGGAACAGCGAATATTGCTCGCTGGACGGCTGGGCCGGAAATTCGGTGGCGATCAGATCGCTGTTATTGCCCATCACCCGCGTCATCGATTTCGTCGGCTGGAACTCCTGCGCCAGGATGCGCACGGAGACGCAGGCGCGACAGGCTTCGCAGGCCGGGCGGTAGGCGATGTTCTGGGAGCGGCGGAAACCGCCTTGCGTCAGGATATCGTTCATCTCGGCCGCGCGCGGGCCGACCAGATGCGTAAAGACCTTGCGCTCCATCTCCTGCGGCAGATACGGGCATGCAGCCGGTGCCGTCAGATAAAACTGAGGGGATGGCGTGGTCTGCGTATTCATCTGACGCGGATGGTTCCTTCGGTGACCGTCAATCTTGACAGCATGACTTAAGAATAAAAAACGTCAACAGCGCGGCCGGTTTCTCCGCGCTATCATTTTGTCGTAGATATTTGATATGGCGCCCCGAACTGGCACGCAAAGGCCAGCCGGGGACTTTATTTCCGTAATCAGTTGGTGCGCACCGTCACGGTACCGACCAGGAAGTCGTGAATCATCCGGCTGCGTTCGGTGAAAAGGCCGACCAGAAGAATCAGCGGCGTCAGCACCGAGTTCAGGATCCAGAACAGTGCCAGGTGAACGATCGCCGTCAGGAAATCGAGCGGACGTCCGTCGACGCGCATCATCTGGATGCCCATCGCCCGCATGCCGAGCGAAGCCTGCGCCGGGCCGCCGACCGTCAGGCCGAAGTAGATGCCGGCCACCAGCACGAAGAGCGCCGGATAGAGGAAGAAGCCGAGGCCGAGCGTCACGATCGACAGGAAGAACAGCACGACCGCCGCCGGAATGCACAGCAGCAGCACGATGATGTAATCCAGGATGAACGCAAAGACCCGCCGGCTGAGCGTCCCGCTATAGGCGCGCCAGTCGTCCGGTGCGGCGTAGACGGGATTGGGGTTCAGGCTCATCGAGGTCTCCTTTGAAAAACGATGCCACTGATATGGTGTCGGCGGCCGGAGATGCAATGATGCGCGATTTTCAGCCTTTGGCGAGCTTGCGCGCGACCTCGATCGCGAAATAGGTCAGGATCCCGTCGCAGCCGGCGCGCTTGAAGGCGAGCAGCGTCTCCATCATCGCCCGGTCGCCATCGATCCAGCCGTTCGCCGCCGCCGCCTTGATCTGCGAATATTCGCCCGACACCTGATAGGCGAAGGTCGGCAGGCCGAAGGCTTCCTTCATCCGCCAGCAGATGTCGAGATAGGGCAGGCCGGGCTTGACCATCAGCATGTCCGCGCCTTCCTCGACGTCGAGTGCCGCATCGCGGATCGCCTCGGTGCCGTTGGCGGGGTCGATATAATAGGTCTTCTTGTCGCCTTTCAGCAGGCCGCCGGTCGAGATCGCCTCGCGGTAGGGACCATAGAAGGCGGAGGCGAATTTCGTCGCATAGCTCATGATGCCGACATTCTGGTGGCCGGCCGCATCCAGCGCGTAGCGGATGGCGCCGATGCGCCCGTCCATCATTTCGGAGGGCGAGATGATGTCGGAACCGGCATCGGCCTGCATTACCGCCGCACGCGCCACCTGATCGACCGTCTCGTCGTTGACGATTTCGCCGTCGCGCAGAATGCCGTCATGGCCGTGGCTGGTGAACGGGTCGAGCGCCACATCGGTGATCACGCCGATAGTGGGCACATGCTTCTTCAGCGCGATCGTCGCCTGATTGATGAGATTGTTGACCTCGAGGCTGTTCGAGCCGGTGGCGTCGCGCAGCTCCATCTCGATATTCGGGAAAGTGGCGATCGCGGGAACGCCGAGATCGGCCGCTTCCTTCGCGGCTTCCACCAGCCTGTCGACGCTCATCCTGTTGACGCCGGGCATGGCCGG
Organism: Hyphomicrobiales bacterium; assembly: GCA_900465675.1. Lineage (GTDB taxonomy): Bacteria > Pseudomonadota > Alphaproteobacteria > Rhizobiales > Rhizobiaceae > Rhizobium. The sequence continues at coordinate 40,754 of UBJR01000023.1, forward strand.
GATCGGCTCGACGATGCCGTTGCCGGGCACGACGAAGACCGGCCAGATCAGATCGTCCACCGTCAGCCGGTTTTCCTGCACCAGCCGGCGCGTCCAGTCGGCCTTGCGGTTGCGGCGCATGCGGCGGTGTCCGGTAATGTCGTCGACGAGGTGGGTCTTGTCCTGCATTGTCTTGTCCCTGGCCATTCCATTTGCTGGCGCGCTCATTATCATGCCATCTTCGAAATCCAAACCGGACGATTGGCCGCGCCGCCTGATCCCGTCTGGCGAAGTGCAGAAGGCAAACATAAAGTCCGCCCCATGGAAAATGATTCTCCGGCCCTGCCGAAACGCACGCTGACCGACCTGATGTTCATCCTCTTCCTGAGGCTGGTGGCGATCACCTGCTTCTGGTTCGGCCTGCAATATTGGGGAATGCTGGTCGGCTACTCGCTTGTTGGCGCCGGCCGCTTCGATCTGCTCAGTCTGCCCTGGAAGGTTTGCGCCACGACGCTGGCCGTCGTCTTCCCCGTCGCCTCGCTGGGCCTATGGCTGACGGTCTCCTGGGGACCGGTCGTCTGGGTGCTCGCCGCAGGCCTGCAGGTGCTGATGCACGGCGTCCTGCCGGAGATCTTCGGCTCCAACAAACTCATTGTTTTGACACATGGTTTGGTGGCCCTGATGTACCTGGCTTTCCGTATCGCATTGTGGTTTGAGAAGCGCAGGCAGCGCCGTCAGGTAAGCGTTGATTTACCCTGATACAACGGGGGGTTTCCGGTAAGGTGCTGTTAAGCCTGCAGTTTAAGTAGAATTTTATTTGTATTCGATAGGGTCTGTCTCAAGGCGGGAAGAAAACCAACACCGCCAAACAAACAGTGAGGCAGTCATCATGAACACGAAAATCAAGCCGCAGGCGGTATCGAACTTCCGTGACCAGCAGGACCAGGACATCCGTGATCTTTACATGGAATCCCTTCATCTTGTTGAACGTCTTCACCGCCGTCTTCTGGATGTCATCAAGGACGAGTTCGACCGTCAGGGCCGCAGCGACGTCAACGCCATCCAGGCTCTCCTGCTCTTCAATATCGGCAACTCGGAACTGACCGCCGGCGAGCTGCGCTCGCGCGGTTACTACCTGGGCTCCAACGTTTCCTACAACGTCAAGAAGCTCGTCGACCTCGGCTTCATCAACCACCAGCGCTCGCGCATCGACCGCCGCTCCGTCCGCATCAGCCTGACGGAAACCGGCACCGAGATCGCCGAGACGGTCGCCAAGCTCTACGAGCGCCACATCACCTCGATCGACAAGGTCGGCGGCATCGGCACCGACGAATTCACCCAGATGAACAAGCTCCTGCAGCGCCTCGACCGCTTCTGGAACGACAGCATCATGTATCGCCTCTAAGTTCCTGAGCCGTTATTCCCGATGGCTCGGTAACAATTCAAAGTGGCAAACGGACCTAACGGGGCGAGAGAAGGCGCCCCGTTAGGTCCGTTTCTGTGCAGATTGGTCTGTGTCTGAAAGAACCCTCGGGTACGAGCTTTGCTGTGTTTGAGAGCCTAGGAATTCTTGAACCAGTTTTCGACGTTCTCAGCTCGACGCTTATGGAATTCTTCCACTTGTTGCTGAACGTCCGAAGAAAAGTAGCTGTGAATGATGCTATTGGATCCATTTACAATGGCGATGAAACAGTCAAGCGAGGCAGCCAATGAGTGCGGTTCTACTTCTTCGAAGATCACCACCTCTACCAAGCCAACGCCTTCTTCAACTCGGAAATGCCTGTCCAGCAGCGCACGCACGTTATTGTGAGTTTCTTGGCAGAGGCTGTGATACATTGACCGGTATTCGTTGAACATTCCGGCCCTCTGGAATCGTTCAAAGATTTTAAGGATCGGCCCTCTTGCTTCGATGATTGCCAACTCATTTTTATGATAAGCAAGCTGTTCAAGGGCTTCTGGGTTTTCTTTGAACAGCAAAAATGGATTCTCTCCTTTGAGCCCTTCTTGGGTGAACTTGATCCATTCTTTGTGAAAGCTAGCCATCATCTGGTCGATGTAAGTTTCTTCGTTAGCCAGATTAATCAGATCGACGTGCGCTTCGAATGCAGACCTTAGGAGATGGTTGACGCCAGTCCAACGGTCGTTTTCGAGCAACACGACAGCGCTATCCGCAAGCTCTATGATTGTCGCGTAGAGGGCGATTAAAGTCCTGTGCGTGGCTCTACCCTTGTCGAAAGTCACATTCGGGAGAAAAGCGACAGTGGCTTGCAACAGTTCTTTCAAAAATTCCAACATTGGGCGCTCTACAGTTTAGCCGTCGGCTCTGAAAGAATACAGTTGAATGTGCTCGCCGGTCACGCCCCTTCCTGCGCGTGCTTCCCCACTCACCACCAGCGTGTCATCTTTGCAACGCATGCCACCCAAGCGTAATCGCCTGTATTCAGGCCGTTTTTTAGCCGTTATTAACCAGCACCGTTTACGCATTGATATGGTTTGGTCCGTGCCGTTCACCCGCCTTGAGCCTACCGCCGGTAGGTCTTCGAGAGGGCAGGCGACACGAATTGGCCATATTGGTATGGCAGCGGAAAGACGGTAGACGGCGCCCTCAGACAGTATTTCACGCCTTCACGTTTCCGGCTCGCAATCTTGTGATGCCCGGTGGCGGAAATTTTGTGATGCGCCGGAGAACGGAATGATAGTGGTCTGCGTTATCGCGCAGTGACTCGCAAAGCCCGCGGTTTCCTCTCAAGCCTGCGGCATTCATTGGTTGGGACTATGTCGAAGAAAAACGGAATTGAAGCTCTCTCGCGCCGTGCATTTCTGGCCTCCGCGGCCACGTTCGGCGTCAGCGCCTTGGCCGCCCCGGCATTGGCGCAGACGGCCGTCGATGCGCTGATCAACGCGCCGCGCCGCGGCGACTGGGATGATCAGTTCGATGCCAAGGCCGCATCGCGCACCGCCAACGCCATCGTTTCGAATACGCCGATCCTCGGTCCCCAATCCGTTTCCAGCATGCAGCAGGCGATCGCCCAGTACCAGCAGATCGCATCTGCCGGCGGCTGGCCGACGGTCAATCCGCCTGCCGACCAGCGCCTGCAGCTCGGCGTCACCGATCAGTCGGTCCAGGCGCTGCGCCAGCGTCTCTTCGCCACCGGTGACCTTCCGCAGGAAGCCGGCATGTCGTCCTCGTTCGATTCTTATGTCGACGGTGCCGTCAAGCGCTTCCAGGCTCGTCACGGTCTGCCGTCCGATGGCGTTATCGGCGAGTTCACGCTGAAGGCGATGAACATTCCGGTCGATGTCCGCCTGCAGCAGCTGAACACCAACCTGATCCGCCTGCAGACCTTCCCGGAAGAGCTCGGCCGCCGTCACGTCATGGTCAATATTCCGGCAGCTTACGTCGAAGCCGTTCAGGATGGCGCCGTCGCCACCCGCCACAACGCCATCGTCGGCCGCCTGAGCCGCCCGACCCATCTCGTCAATTCGAAGATCTACGAGGTCATCCTCAATCCTTACTGGACCGCGCCGCGCTCGATCGTCGAAAAGGACATCGTGCCGCTGATGCGCAAGGACCCGACCTATCTGACGCGCAACAACATTCGCCTGATCGACGGCAAGGGCACCGAAGTGGCGCCTGAAACCATCGACTGGAACGCCGAGAAGGCCCCCAACCTGATGTTCCGTCAGGACCCGGGCAAGATCAACGCCATGGCCTCGACGAAGATCAACTTCTACAACAAGAACGGCGAGTATATGCACGACACGCCGCAACAGGGCCTGTTCAACAAGCTGATGCGCTTCGAATCCTCGGGCTGCGTCCGCGTCCAGAACGTCCGCGACCTGACGACTTGGTTGCTTGGCGAAACCCCCGGCTGGCCGCGCCAGCAGATGGAACAGGTCATCGCCAGCCGCGTCAACACGCCGATCAAGCTCTCTGAAGAAGTCCCGGTCTATTTCGTCTACATCTCCGCCTGGGGCATGCCCGACGGCGTCGTCCAGTTCCGCGACGACATCTACCAGATGGACGGCAATGCCGAACTGGCGCTGGATACGACGGCGACGACGGAACAGCCGGTTCAGTAAGGGGCTGGTGTTTTGAGTTTGGAAAGGCCGCGCGATTGCGCGGCCTTTTTGTTTGGCGTCGGCACGCGTGGCCCCCTCATCCGGCCCTGCGGGCCACCTTCTCCCCGCTGGGGAGAAGGGACGCCAGAGCCGCAGCGCCAACTTCCCCTCTCCCCTCGGGGAGAGGGTAGGGTGAGGGGGCTCCGGGCGCTGAGGGCGCCTTTTCGGCCCAATACTGGCTGCCTCAACACCCCGCGCGTAGATTGCCCAGCAAATGTCGTTCTTCGTATTGCTCTGGCGCAAACGGAAGGCTAAAGCTGCGGCCATTCAAGTTGAGGAGCCCGCCATGACCAATGCTTCCACACAGACCTTCTTCAATCGTTCGCTCGCCGATACCGATCCTGAGATCTTCGGCGCGATCGGCAAGGAGCTCGGCCGCCAGCGCCATGAGATCGAACTCATCGCCTCGGAAAACATCGTTTCCCGTGCGGTTCTGGAAGCCCAGGGCTCGATCATGACCAACAAATATGCCGAAGGTTATCCGGGCAAGCGTTACTACGGTGGTTGCCAGTTCGTCGACATCGCCGAAGAACTGGCGATTGAGCGCGCCAAGAAGCTCTTCGGCGTCAACTTCGCCAACGTTCAGCCGAATTCCGGTTCGCAGATGAACCAGGCCGTCTTCCTGGCGCTGCTGCAGCCGGGTGACACCTTCATGGGTCTCGACCTCAATTCGGGCGGTCACCTGACGCACGGTTCGCCTGTCAACATGTCCGGCAAGTGGTTCAACGTTGTGTCCTACGGCGTGCGCGAAGGCGACAACCTGCTCGACATGGACGAAGTCGCCCGCAAGGCCGAGGAAACCAAACCGAAGCTGATCATCGCCGGCGGCACCGCTTACTCCCGCATCTGGGACTGGAAGCGTTTCCGCGAGATCGCCGACAGCGTCGGTGCCTATCTGATGGTCGATATGGCCCACATCGCCGGTCTCGTTGCCGGTGGCCAGCATCCGTCGCCGTTCCCGCATTGCCACGTTGCCACGACCACGACCCACAAGTCGCTGCGCGGCCCGCGCGGCGGCGTGATCCTCACCAATGACGAGGATCTGGCGAAAAAGTTCAATTCGGCCGTCTTCCCGGGTCTCCAGGGTGGTCCGCTGATGCACATCATCGCTGCCAAGGCAGTTGCCTTCGGCGAAGCGCTGCAGCCCGAGTTCAAGGATTACGCGGCACAGATCGTCAAGAACGCCAAGGCGCTTGCCGAGACGCTCATCGCCGGCGGCCTCGATGTCGTTTCCGGCGGCACCGACAACCACCTGATGCTGGTCGACCTTCGCAAGAAGAACGCGACGGGCAAGCGCGCCGAACAGGCGCTCGGCCGCGCCTTCATCACCTGCAACAAGAACGGCATTCCGTTCGACCCTGAAAAGCCCTTCGTCACCTCGGGCGTGCGCCTCGGCGCGCCTGCCGGTACGACCCGCGGCTTCAAGGAAGCGGAATTCAAGGAAATCGGCAAGCTGATCGTCGAGGTTCTCGACGGCCTGAAGGCCGCCAATTCCGACGAAGGCAATGCCGGTGTCGAAGCCGCCGTGCGGGACAAGGTGATGAACCTCACCAACCGCTTCCCAATGTACGATTACATCGGCTAAGGATAGCGCATGCGCTGCCCATTCTGCGGATCGGAAGACACACAGGTCAAGGATTCACGCCCGGCGGAGGACAACACGTCCATCCGCCGCAGGCGTATCTGTCCCGATTGCGGCGGCCGCTTTACGACCTTCGAGCGCGTGCAGCTGCGCGAGCTGATGGTCGTCAAGAAGACCGGCCGCAAGGTGCCGTTCGACCGTGACAAGCTGGTTCGCTCCTTCGAGATCGCGCTGCGCAAGCGCCCGGTCGATCGCGACAGGATCGAGCGGGCGGTTTCCGGAATCGTGCGTCGTCTCGAAAGTTCGGGCGAAGTGGAAATCAGCTCCGAGGCCATCGGCCTGCAGGTGCTGGAGGCGCTGAAAAGCCTCGATGACGTCGGCTTCGTCCGCTATGCATCCGTCTACCGCGATTTCTCGCATGCCGAGGATTTCGAAAAGGTCATCTCGGAGATCAACGCCAAGATCGGCCGCGATACGCTGGACAGCTGAGCGATGAGCACTTCGACAGATGACGAACGCTATATGGCCGAGGCGATCCGCCTCGGCCTTTTGCATCTTGGCCAGACCGCGACCAATCCGTCTGTCGGCTGCGTTGTCGTCAAGGACGGCGAGATCGTCGGCCGCGGCACCACGGCTATAGGCGGCCGCCCGCATGCCGAGCCGCAGGCGCTTGCCGAGGCAGGCAGCCGCGCCGAGGGCGCCACTGCCTATGTGACGCTCGAACCCTGCTCGCATTTCGGCAAGACACCGCCTTGCGCTAATTCGCTGATTGCGGCGGGCGTCTCCCGCGTGGTGATCAGCGTCACCGATCCCGACGAGCGCGTGTCCGGCCGCGGCATCGCCATGCTTGAGGATGCCGGCATCACCGTCGATACCGGCGTTCTGGAAGAGGAGGGCAGGCGCTCGCTCGCCGCCTATCTCACACGCCAGACGAAGAAGCGGCCCTATGTGACTCTCAAGCTTGCGGTTTCCGCCGACGGCATGATCGGCCGCCGGGGCGCGGGGCAGGTGGCGATCACCGGGCCGCTAGCGCGCGCCGAGGTGCAGAAACTCAGGGCGGAGTCGGATGCGATATTGATCGGCATCGGCACGGCGATTGCCGACGATCCGGAACTGACGGTGCGGATCGCCGGGCAGGAGACCCGCTCGCCGGTGCGCATCGTGCTGGATCCCATGCTGTCGCTGCCGGTGACCGGCAAGCTGGCGCTGACGGCGCTGGATGTGCCGGTGATCGTGGTGGCGCGGGAAGAGCTATCGGATCTGGCTGTCGTCGAGGGAACACCCCCCTCTGTCCTGCCGGACATCTCCCCCTCAAGGGGGGAGATCGACTCTCGGATAGCATCTCCCCAAACAATCGAAGCTGGAACGAGTGGGTCCGCCCAGCCAATCTCCCCACCTGTGGGGGAGATGCCCGGCAGGGCAGAGGGGGGTAACCCAACCACTGACACCAGCGAATTGGACTCCCGCCGCACCGCCCTCGAAGCTCTCGGCATCGAAATCCTCTACTGCAACCCCTACCACCCGGAAGTCCTGCTCCCGGCGCTCGCATCCCGCGGCATCTCCTCGCTGATCGTCGAGGGCGGCGCCCGGACGGCAAAGCTTTTCCTCGACGCCGGCCTCGTCGATCGCGTCCAGCTCTACCAGGGCGATGTGGTGATCGGCGCCGATGGTATTGAATCGCCGGTGACGAAGACCGATATGCCATCCGGTTTCGCCCTGAGGGGCACATTTGCATTCGGGCCCGACCGAATGGACGAATACGAAAGAGAGCTTTGATGTTCACCGGCATTGTTACCGATATGGGCAGGATAGAATCCGTTTCCGCGATGAACGAGGGCGTCAAGCTGCGCGTCGCCACGAGTTACGATCCTGCGACCATCGACATGGGCGCATCGATCTCGCATTCCGGCGTCTGCCTGACAGTCACGGGATTGCCCGCCGAAGGCAGCAACGGCCGCTGGTTCGAGGTCGAGGCCTGGGAAGAGGCGCTGCGGCTGACGACGATCGCCACCTGGAAGGAAGGTAGCCGGGTCAACCTCGAGCGCTCGCTGAAGATCGGCGATGAACTCGGCGGCCATATCGTTTCCGGCCATGTCGACGGCAAGGCCGAAATCCTCTCGGTGACCGCCGAAGGCGACGCCACCCGCTACCGCCTGCGGGCGCCGGAGCATCTGGCGAAATTCGTCGCTCCCAAGGGCTCGATCGCCCTCGATGGCACCTCGCTGACGGTCAATGCCGTCGATGGCACCGATTTCGATGTGCTGCTGATCCGCCACACGCTCGAAGTGACCACCTGGGGCGAGCGCAAGGCGGGCGACTTCGTCAATTTCGAAGTCGATACCATGGCCCGCTACGCCGCTAGGCTGGCAGAGTTTCCGTCCGCGAAAAGAGAATGATCTCACCGTTGTAATCGGTGCGCGTCACTTCGCGGAAGCCGAGCTTTCCCGCAAGGCGGATCGACGGCGCGTTTTCCGGCGAGATGATGCAGGTCATCTCCATGTCAGGAAAGCGCTGCTCGGCCCAGGCGATCATCGCCTGCAGCGCTTCGCTCGCATAGCCGCGGCCATGGAAGTTCGGCGACAGCGCCCAGCCGGTCTCCAGCGTGCCCTCGATCGAGGGCGTCATCTCGCGGCGGGTTTCGAGAAAGCCGCATTCGCCGACGAAGCGGCCGCTTTCCTTTTCCTCGATGGCCAGGAAGCCGAAGCCCATATGGTGCCACATGCCGGTGGCGCGCAGCAGCCGCGCCCAAGTCTGTTCGCGTGTGCTCGGCACGCCGGTGATGTGGCGCACCACGTCCTCGTCAGCCCAGAAGGTGACATAGGCTTCGAAATCGGTCTTGCGGTGCGGGCGCAGGATCAGGCGCTCCGTCTCGATCGTCGGAATATTCAACATCGAAAATCGCTTTCTGTTTTTATGCGCCAGGCTCGTTATGCCAGTAGTCCAGGCTTTCATCGGTGCGGCCGATGACCCGGAAGCTCGGGTAGCCGCCATCCTTGCGGGTCTTGGCCAGGAACTTGCCGGAGTCGGGATATTCGACGATCTCCGTCGGCGACATGGTCGAGACGCCCATGTAGATCAGCGGTTCACTCCCGGTATTGAGGATCTGATGCGCCGTCTCGGGGCCGCCGGCCGGTGCGCCGAGAACCGATCCTTTGGAGATCGCGTGCCGTTCGGCACCGAAGCGGTATTCGCCGCTTCCGGAGAGAACGATGAACAGCTCATCTTCGACATGATGATTGTGGAAGGGGCAACCCGATTTGCCTGGCGGCACTTCATTATAGCTGATGCCGAGATTGGAAAGGCCGAGAAGCTTGCCGAAGGAAATATCGGTGCTTTCGTAAAGCGTGCCTTGTGTCCAATGATCGAGTTCGAGGGTGGCCGGGTTGATAACCGGTGTCGTCTTTTCTGATGGCATGTTTTGTCTCCCTTGGCGGGCAACAGACCATCATTCGGCAGTGGTTTTCAAGAGCGGGAATAGAGATATAGGGAAAGGCGGGGCTCAGCACGCCGCCTTTCCCTGGTCGTGGTTGATGTCAATCGGTGAAGATCGTCAGGCTGCCATCGGCCGCCTGTTCGACGTTGATGACGTTGTTGACGCTGATGCCCTGATCAGCAAGCTTTCGGGTAAGGCTCCTGTTGGCGTCGATCGAGGCCTGGATCTGGTGGACTTCCTGAGCATCGCGGATCGGGGCCGAGCGCGGGCCGAACTGGTCCATGCTGTCGATGTTGCGCCAGTCCTGATATTGCTGGACGGCGAAGTTGCCCTGGAACGAGCGCAGGGTCTGCTCGATGCCGGGGGCGGAGTTCATCCCAAGGCTTTCCGCACGGCTGACGCCGGCAAAGGCGAGGGAGGAGAGAGCGGAAACGATGGCGAGTTTGGCAACGCGGTTCATGGTAGTATCCTTTCATCTGCCCGGACGGTCGGCTGTCGTGCAGGGGATCGTCGGCGTTACGAGAAAGGAATTGGGGCGCCAAAGCCGCCCCTTCAATGGCTTAAGTCACTGAAATCGCGTTAATTATTCTTCATCTTCCTTGCCTTTTTTATGCCTTATTCGGGGCGGTGGAAAGTGCATGTTGATGCGCTGCAGCATGGCTTTGTTCTATGCACTTGCAAGGATTTCAGGTTTTGCATTTCAGCCATGATCGGAATTTGCTTGCCATTCGCGCGAAGGCATGTTTTGACCGCGGCCTGCCGCATGGCGAGTTCTCTAAAACCGAAGGTGACACATGGCGCGGGCCGATGCTCCCCACATTTTGATCGTTGAAGCACGCTTCTACGACGACATGGCTGACGCACTCCTCGAAGGTGCGAGCTTCGCGCTGAAGGAAGCCGGCGCGACCTTCGACGTGGTGACGGTTCCCGGCGCGCTGGAAATTCCGGCGGCGATTGCCATGGCGCTCGACGGCGCAGATAATGGCGGCGTGCTGTACGACGGCTTTGTCGCCCTCGGCATGGTCATTCGCGGCGAAACCTATCATTTCGATATCGTCTCCAATGAGTCGTCGCGCGCATTGATGGACCTCGCCGTCAGCGAGTCGCTTGCCATCGGCAACGGCATTCTGACGGTTGAAAACGACGAGCAGGCTTGGGCACGCGTCCGCCGCTCCGACAAGGACAAGGGCGGTTTTGCCGCCCGTGCAGCTCTCACGATGATCGAGCTGAAGAAGAAACTGGGTGGGCTTGAATGAGCAATGAAACTCCGGAGCGTCAGGTAAAGGCGGCAAACCAGCGGGGCGCTGCGCGTCTTGCTGCCGTTCAGGCGCTCTATCAGATGGATATCGGCGGTACCGGCGTTCTGGAGATCGTCGCCGAATACGAGGCGCATCGCCTCGGCCAGGAAATCGACGGCGAAACCTATCTCAAGGCTGATCCGTCGTGGTTCCGCTCCATCGTCTCGGGCGTCGTGCGTGAACAGCTGCGCCTCGACCCGCTGATCGCGTCCGCGCTGCAGGACGACTGGGCGCTGTCGCGCCTCGACAGCACCGTGCGTGCAATCTTGCGCGCCGGCGTTTTCGAGCTGACCGACCGCAAGGACGTTCCCGTCGCCGTCATCGTCACCGAGTATATGGAGATCGCCCAGGCGTTCTTCGAGGATGACGAGCCGAAGCTCGTCAACGCCGTTCTCGATCGCATTGCCAAGCAGGTACGCGGCGACACCAAGAAGTAAGCTTCTTTAACCTCCATCGGACCAAATCGCTCAATCCATTGTGCTGCAAGGGTTTTAGCCTCTGCGGTCTTGACGTCGTGTTTTCCACCAAGCAATCTCCGCACGCAAAGCTAGAGCGTTTCTGAGGAGAGAAGACGATTCGGCTGCGTTCGTGGTCGGGGCGGAGAAGTGCACCGGCAGCACTTTTGGAGGAAAGAGCGAAATGAACATTCTTTTATGCGTAATCGCATGCGGTCTGCTCTCGGTGGTCTACGCCATCTGGACGACCCGTTCGGTGCTGGCCGCCGATCAGGGTAATAGCCGCATGCAAGAAATCGCGGGCTATATCCGCGAAGGCGCACAGGCCTATCTCACGCGTCAGTACAAGGCGATTTCGGTCGTCGGTATCGTTGTTTTCATTGCAGCATGGCTGCTTCTCTCCGGGACGGCCGCGATCGGCTTTCTGATCGGCGCCGTGCTTTCAGGCGCTGCCGGTTTCATCGGCATGCACGTTTCCGTCCGCGCCAATGTGCGCACGGCTCAGGCCGCCTCCCACAGCCTCGCGGCTGGCCTCGATATCGCCTTCAAGTCCGGCGCCATCACGGGTATGCTCGTTGCCGGTCTCGCGCTGCTCGGCGTGTCGATCTATTATTACGTCCTGACAGGCATTCTCGGTCATGAATCCGGATCGCGCGAGGTCATCGATGCGCTTGTGTCGCTCGGCTTCGGTGCATCGCTGATCTCGATCTTCGCCCGTCTGGGCGGCGGCATCTTCACCAAGGGTGCTGACGTCGGCGGCGACCTCGTCGGTAAAGTGGAAGCGGGTATCCCGGAAGATGATCCGCGCAACCCGGCCACGATCGCCGATAACGTCGGCGACAATGTCGGTGACTGCGCAGGCATGGCGGCCGACCTGTTCGAGACCTATGCTGTCTCGGTCGTCGCCACCATGGTGCTTGCCGCCATTTTCTTTGCCGGGGCGCCCATCCTGCAGTCAGCGATGATCTATCCGCTGGCGATCTGCGGCGTCTGCATCATCACCTCGATCATCGGCACCTTCTTCGTCAAGCTCGGCTCGAACGGCTCGATCATGGGCGCTCTCTACAAGGGTCTGATCGTGACCGGCCTGCTGTCGATCGTCGGTCTCGGTATTGCCACATCACTGACAGTCGGCTGGGGTTCGCTCGGCACCGTTGCCGGGCATGAGATCACCGGCACGAACCTCTTCATCTGCGGTCTTGTCGGTCTTGTGGTCACGGCGTTGATCGTCGTTATCACCGAGTACTACACAGGCACAGGCAAGCGCCCGGTCGTCTCGATCGCCCAGGCATCGGTGACCGGTCACGGCACCAATGTCATCCAGGGCCTTGCGGTCTCGCTGGAATCGACAGCGCTTCCCGCCATCGTCATCGTTGGCGGTATCCTGGCAACCTACCAGTTCGGCGGCCTGTTCGGCACCGGTATTGCGGTCACCTCGATGCTCGGCCTTGCCGGCATGATCGTCGCGCTCGATGCCTTCGGTCCGGTCACCGACAACGCCGGTGGCATCGCCGAAATGGCGCATCTGCCGCCTGAAGTGCGCAAGTCGACCGACGCGCTCGACGCCGTCGGCAATACGACGAAGGCCGTCACCAAGGGCTACGCGATCGGTTCTGCCGGTCTCGGCGCGCTGGTGCTGTTCGCCGCCTATGCCAACGACCTGCAATACTTCGCCGCCCATGGCGACCAGTATCCGTATTTCGCAGGCATCGGCACGATCTCCTTCGATCTGTCGAACCCCTACGTTGTCGCCGGTCTGCTGTTCGGCGGCCTGATCCCGTATCTGTTCGGCGGTATCGCCATGACGGCCGTCGGGCGCGCGGCGGGCGCCATCGTCGAGGAAGTGCGCAAGCAGTTCCGCGAAAAGCCGGGCATCATGCAGGGCACGGAAAAGCCGGATTACGGCCGCGCCGTCGACCTTCTGACCAAAGCCGCAATCCGCGAGATGATCATCCCCTCGCTGCTGCCGGTTCTGGCGCCCATCGTCGTCTACTTCGGCGTTCTCCTGATCTCCGGCTCCAAAGCCTCGGCCTTTGCGGCGCTCGGCGCCTCTCTGCTCGGCGTGATCATCAACGGTCTCTTCGTCGCCATCTCGATGACTTCGGGCGGCGGCGCATGGGACAACGCCAAGAAGTCCTTCGAAGACGGCTTCGTCGACAAGGACGGCAACCGCCATATGAAGGGTTCGGAAGCCCACAAGGCATCCGTCACCGGCGATACCGTCGGCGATCCCTACAAGGACACCGCTGGTCCGGCCGTCAACCCGGCGATCAAGATCACCAATATCGTCGCACTTCTGCTGCTTGCGATCCTCGCCGGCATGTAAGGGGAGGCGATAGTCTGAAACGAAGAAACCCGCCGGAGCGATCCGGCGGGTTTCTTAATTGTTCATGCAATATCAGTCTTACTTGATGCTTGCCGGGTTCTGAGGATTGCCATCCGGTGTGCCGAACAGGCTCTTTGCCGCGCTGCCTGCGCCGCCCGAGAGAACCTGCTGCAGGAAGGTGAGTTCGCGGCCGCCGGTCGGCGTGACGCGCGAGATCGTGTCGAACACCTTGCCGTCCTGGAGCGTGTAGTTGGCGCGCCGCGCCACGACGCCGTCCTTGTCGAAATAGATGGCGAGAACTGTCTGGTCCACCACCTTCAGCTTCTGGAAGGCGACGGAGCGCGTGCGGCGCTGCGAGATATAATAAAAGACTTCGTTGTCGAAGGTAGCGGTCGTCGAAGGCGTGCCGAGCGAAAGCAGGACCTGCTCGCGGCTGGAACCCTCGGGAACGAGGTTGAGCGACTCCGCATCGACGACATAGCCGCCGTTCAGCACGGTGCCGGTCTGGCAACCCGTCAGTCCCGCTGAAGCAATCATGATCGCAATGGCCGCGCTGCTGAAGAACTTTACGTCAGACTTGAAATACCGTTTCTTCAACGACATCTACTCCCCTTGAGTATCGGTAGGCGGCTTTGGGCCATGCTTGAGCACCGCTGATGCAAAACCTTTGTGGCCTTTCCGGGGTCGAATTCTCCCAATTCGCCGCGTCGCAGCCCTGAAAGGGCGCTGTCCCGAAAGTGGCCACCTTCGGCATTGCAATTCGCGCCTGCTTCGGTAAACCAGCTTTCGAATTCATGCAACACGGCCTACGCAACTCCGCGTGAAGAATGAGGCATTTCCGGAAAAAACAATGATCTTCGGGCTCTTTCGTAAGAAAAACAACAATCAGGCGATCGTCGAACGGCAGTATTCGACGCTGACGGCTGCGGCCCGTATGCCCGAATTCTATGAGACGATGAATGTGCCCGACACGGTCATGGGCCGTTTCGAGATGCTGTCGCTGGTGATGATCCTGTTCTTCCGCCGCACCCGGGCATCGGGAACCAGCGGTCAAGAGATCGCCCAGGAAATCGTCGATGCCTTCTTTCAGGATATCGACTATTCGATCCGCGAGCTCGGTATCGGCGACAACAGCGTGCCGAAGCGCATGAAGAAACTCGCCGGCATGTTCTATGGGCGCCTCGAAGCCTATTCGAAGGCGATGGACGCAGGAAATGGCGAGGAGCTTGCCACGGCATTGTCTCGCAATATCCACCCGAAGACGGAAGCCCCGGCAGATATGAGCGCACTGAGCGGCTGGATGTTCAAGGCCGAAGCTGCTCTGTCCGGACAATCCGAAGACCAGATCGCCACCGGCTCGGCAACGCTGCCGGAAGCGGTCTGAGGAGGACGTAATGAAACATCAGGATGACGCCATTCCCTTTTCCTACCTCGTGAAGGTTGGCCATGTCTCGGCCAACCCCGTCGAGGTTCGCCTTGAGGCAGACGAGAAGGAGCGTAAGGCGCTGGCCGAAAGCTGGGATATCCTGGCGGTCGACGAAATGCGTGCCGAGCTGCAGATCAACCGCTGGAAAAAAGACGGCATCCGCGTCAAGGGCAGGGTGCGTGCCAAGATCGTTCAGGCCTGCGTCGTCACGCTCGAGCCGGTGCCCTCAGATATCGACGAGCAGTTCGAGCAGATCTTCGTGCCTGAAAATTCCAAGCTTGCCCGCCGCCCGGCCAATGATGCCGGCGAGATGGTACTGGACCCGGATGGTCCCGATCTGCCGGAAGCCTTCGTCGGCGACAGTATCGATGCAGGCGCCGTGGTGACCGAATTTGCCGCCCTGGCAATCGATCCCTATCCCCGCAAGGCTGGCATCGAGTTTTCCGGACACATCGAAGATGACGGCCAGAAGGACAAGAAGCCTTCGCCCTTCGCTGCGCTGAAAGACTGGAAGAAGGACTGAATACCCGTTGGGTATTTGACATATTTGAGTTGTAAGCGTTACGAAAACCGGTATTTTGGCCGAAATTTCGCCTCCCCGGCGAAAAGAAGGATCAGGGACGCGTGATTAGAATTTCTCTCGACCTCATGGGTGGCGACTTTGGTCCCCAGGTTGTCATCCCAGGTGCCGCAAAGGCATTGGAGCGGCATCCGGATATCTCCTTCGCTTTCTACGGGTTGAAAGAGCAGTGCGATCCGGTTCTGGCGAATTTTCCCAAACTCCGCGACAAGTCTGTTTTTCATGACTGCGAGCTTGCCGTCCGCATGGACGAGAAGCCCAGCCAGGCGCTGCGCCGCGGCCGCTATGTCTCGACAATGTGGCGGTCCATCGAGGCCGTAAAGACCGGTGAGGCCGATGTTGCGGTTTCGGCCGGCAATACCGGCGCGCTGATGGCGATGTCGAAATTCTGTCTGCGGACGATGGCCAATATCGAGCGTCCGGCGATTGCCGCGATCTGGCCGACGTTGCGCGGCGAAAGCATCGTTCTCGATGTGGGCGCCACGATCGGCGCGGACGCGCAGCAGCTGATGGATTTCGCTCTGATGGGCGGCGCCATGGCGCGTGCACTTTTCGATCTCGAACGTCCGACGGTCGGTCTGCTGAATGTCGGCGTTGAAGAGGTCAAGGGTCAGGACGAAGTCAAGGAAGCCGGCCGTCTGCTTCGCGAAGCGGGCATCGAGTCGCTCGAATATTCCGGCTTCGTCGAGGGCAACGATATCGGCAAGGGCACGGTCGACGTTGTCGTCACCGAGGGTTTCTCCGGCAATATCGCCCTGAAGACGGCGGAAGGCACCGCCAAGCAGATCAGCACGCTGCTGCGCGAGGCGATGTCGCGCACGCTGATGGCCAGGATCGGCTATCTGCTTGCCAAGAGCGCCTTCGATCTCCTCCGCGAGAAGATGGACCCGAGCAAGGTCAATGGCGGCGTGTTCCTCGGTCTCAACGGCATCGTCATCAAGAGCCATGGCGGCGCCAATGCCGAAGGCATCGCTGCCGCGATCGAAGTCGGTTACGACATGGCCAAGAATGGCCTCAATCAGAAAATAGAAAACGATCTTAAGAAATATCACGCCAAGCGGCTGCCCCCGATCGGGCCGGAAGCTGCGTGAGCGACGGGGTTTAGCAAGTATGATCCGTTCAGTGGTTCGCGGGTTCGGATCCGCACTTCCGAAACGCGTAATGACCAATCGTGACATTGAGGACGTTGTCGATACGTCGGACGAGTGGATCGTCCAGCGCACCGGCATCCGCCAGCGTTATGTTGCAGGCGAGGGCGAGACGACGTCGTCGCTCGGCGAGGCCGCAGCGCGTGCCGCGCTTGACAATGCAGGCCTGACGCCTGCCGACATCGATCTCATCATCTGTGCCACCTCGACGCCTGATAACACGTTTCCGGCGACCGCGGTGAACATCCAGAACCGTCTCGGCATGAGCCATGGCTTCGCTTTCGACGTTCAGGCTGTCTGCACCGGCTTTGTTTATGCGGTGACGACGGCGGACGCCTATATTCGCGGCGGTCTCGCCAAGCGCGTGCTGGTCATTGGCGCCGAAACCTTCTCCCGCATTCTCGACTGGAACGATCGCACCACCTGCGTTCTGTTCGGCGATGGTGCCGGCGCGATCGTGCTGGAGGCCTCTGAAGGCGAGGGCAAGACCTCGGACCGTGGCGTTCTGACCGCGCATCTTCGCTCTGACGGCTCCCACAAGGACAAGCTTTTCGTCGATGGCGGCCCGTCGAGCACCGGCACTGTCGGCAAACTGCGCATGGAAGGCCGCGAGGTCTTTAAATATGCTGTCGGCATGATCACCGACGTCATTACCGCAGCCTTCGAGGCGACCGGCACGACGTCTGACGATCTCGATTGGCTGGTCCCCCACCAGGCAAACCGGCGCATCATCGACGGTTCGGCCAAGAAGCTGAACATTGCCCCAGAAAAAGTCGTCGTTACCGTCGATCTCCATGGCAACACCTCGGCGGCTTCCATTCCGCTGGCGCTCGCCGTTGCGGCCGGTGACGGCCGTATCAAGAAGGGCGATCTGGTGATGCTGGAGGCCATGGGCGGCGGCTTCACATGGGGCGCTGTACTGCTGCGCTGGTAACGGCATAAATCGCGAAAAACTGGCGACGAACAAGAGCTTGACCGTAAGGCACAAGACAAATAGTCTTTGTTCGCTTTCATAAGATATTTTGTAGTTTGGGCGGGGAAACCATGACCGGAAAGACAGTGACGCGAGCAGACCTGGCGGAATCGGTTTTCCGGAAGGTAGGCCTCTCGCGAACGGAATCCGCCGAGCTTGTCGAAACCGTGATCGACGAGATCTGCAACGCCATCGTCCGCGGCGAGACCGTCAAGCTTTCGTCCTTCGCGACATTCCAGGTCCGCGACAAGAACGAGCGCATCGGCCGCAATCCGAAGACCGGCGAAGAAGTGCCGATTTCACCCCGCCGCGTCATGACCTTCAAGGCGTCAAACGTCCTGAAGACCCGGATTCTCAAGGCGCATACGCTTCGCAAGGTGAAGCAGAAGCCCGTCAATCCGGCCTCCTGAGCCCATCCCGGGCACTGTGCATAATCGATAAATCATTGATGTCATTGCCCGCGATCTGTGGGAACGCGAAGACGTGACTTGAATTCGACGCTTCAAACCGTTGAAATATGATGAGTCGCGGATTGGACCGCCACCGAGGTCGCGTAGGGAGTAGGACGTTGGACAAGAGCCCTGATGCTTTTCGAACCATCAGCGAAGTTGCGGATGACCTTGATCTGCCGCAGCACGTCTTGCGCTTCTGGGAAACCCGTTTTCCGCAGATAAAGCCGATGAAGCGCGGCGGTGGACGCCGCTATTATCGTCCTGAGGATGTTGATCTGCTGAAGGGCATCCGGCATCTGCTTTACGATCATGGCTATACGATCAAGGGTGTGCAGAAACTCCTGAAGACCAATGGCAACAAGTTCGTGGTCTCGGTCGCCCATGGCGATCTGGCGAGCGTCGAGGCGCTGGCTGCGAGTTCCAAGGATGGAGCAGGGGCCTCATCCGAGCCGCGGGTCAGCATGGCCGACGAGGATCAGCTGGTCGGGCGCGCCAAAGCCCCGATTACGCGCCGCTTCTTCAATTTCGTGAGCGGCGAGGACGAACAGGCCGACGTATCGATCGGCAAATCCAGCGTCGGCAAGGAAGATCGGGCCCTGCTTCAGGAAGCACTCTATGATCTGCTGGAATGCAAGCGCCTGCTCGATCAGGTCCGCTAATCATTTAGATCCACGGAAGTCTAAAGCGCGGAAGCATCTGCTCCCGCGCTTTTCTGTAGGCGCTATTCGAGAACCTGGATGACGCGGTGCGTCTGGGGCTCCACGATCACGCGGCGATCGTTGATCACCGTATAGGCATAGCCATCTGCATCCGGAACGGTGTGGACTTCGACGGTGTCAGGCAGAGTCGTGCCGACGACGACATCGCCGTCATAGACGACCGACGGCACCTGCTGCTCCATCACATAGGTGCGGACTTGTCCTGGAAGCACGATCGCGCCTGTCGGCGCGGGATCGGTGACGATGACAGTGCTCTGCGCGAACGCGGCAGAACTGACCGTCAGAAGTACGGCGGCCGTGGCCAGCATGGTCTTGCGCATGGTGTGAACTCCTTTTCCTACCCAGCTGAGATCAAAACGCCGCTGGATATTCGTTGTTCCCCACACTCAGCCCGCCGCTTGCTCCGCACGCACCATGTCCAGCAACGTGTCGTGGTCGTGAATGCCGTCGAAGTAGAAGCGGATCACATCGCGGGCGACCTGAAGCGCATCGACGCTCTGCTTGTTGAGGCGCCGTTCCGCAATGATGGCATCGAAGACGCCCTGCAGCACATCGACCTCGTCAGGGGCGACCGGATCGTGCATCGCGCGTTCTGTGATCGCGTTCATGGAAACCTCCGCATCTCCTCCTGCATATGTGTCAATGTGCGTGCGGCGGCGGCGCATTTCAACCAGCAAGCGCGGCAATGGTAATTGAGGCGTTACTAAAAAACATTATTCGCCCGCAGCTTGGCGCTGTCCGAAATCGCCAGGGTAACTTCTCTCCATGCGAAGTCTGCGTATCCCATTAATAAGTGATTAACCATAAGCGTCGTTTACTCCATCCTGAATGCGGGCGGCTCGTTGATTCGAGAAACCGTCGCGCGAATCTCCCCGTCTGGGGAACAGGAAAGACGATAACGGCGGCTCCCTGACATGCGTTTGCTGAATCTGATATCGATCGTTGCGGTCGCGGGCGTCATGTCCGGCTGTACCTCGACGAGCGGCAGCGTCAAGCAGCCGTCGGCGCCCGAGGCCGTGGCCAGCGAAAAGGCGCTTGTTCTGCCGCCGCCGGGTGGCCCGTCGATCGTCAGCGTCATCGAGACCAAGCGCGGAAACGGTGTCGAGCAGACGCTGGCGCTCTTCACCTCGTCTTCCGTTCCCGGTCAGAACTTTCTCAAGGTTCAGTTTCTCGGCGCCAGCGGTTCCAATCCGGATACCGGCGGCGTCGGCTACAAGATGCTCGGCGAAACCGCGATGTCGCGCGAAGCCTTTGGCGCGGTGCCCGGTGTCGCGATGGCACGCAACACGACATTCCTGCAAAACAGCTACGGACCGTTCTCCTACGCCTCCGGCCGCAGCCGCGGCGGCGATACCTGCATCTACGGCTGGCAGCAGATCCGGTCCAGCCATGCGGCGCATACCCAGGCGCGCAATTTCGGCATGATCCAGGTCAAGCTCCGGCTGTGTGACGCCCGCGCCAGCGAGCGGCAGCTGCTGGCCGTCATGTATGGCTATACGATCACCGGTACGCTGAACGGCGAGATCTGGAACCCTTACGGCGATGTCCGCGGCGCCGATCCGACGCTCGGCCGGACCGGCAGCCCGATCTATCCAGATGATGGCGGTTATCGCCAGATGTCGATGCCGCTGGGCTATGAGCCCGCACCACCGGCCGTCAACCGCGTTGCCGTGCGCCGCACCGTCGTGGCGGCTCAGCCGGCCACGGCACCGCAGACCGTGGTGCAGCAGCTGGCGCCGGTCGGGCCGCGCGTGCCGCTTCCGGATGCGCCGGCGCAGAGTTCACAGGTGGTCGTCCCGGGCGCTCCAGCGCAGCCTGCGGCTCCCGCACAACAATCCGCGCGGGCAGGCAGTGTCGCCGTCCCCTCGCCAGACTGCATAGGCGATGCGGCCATGACGGCCGCCTGCCGGAGATAGACGGGCATGCCCGGGCCATCAGGCCCGGTTTTGTTATTTCGAAGGGACGTCGATGCATAAGGCCCGAAGCATCCTCATATGGGCGGTTGTCTCGCTCTGCGTGATCGCATTGATCACTCTGCCGGTGAATCTGCAGACGCAGCTCATCGCCAGCATCACCGTGGTCACCATCATGGCGATCATCAAGGTGATGAAGGGCGAGGGGACATGGCGCCTGATCGCGCTCGCCTTCGGTACCTCTATCGTTCTGCGCTATGTCTATTGGCGCACGACGAACACCTTGCCGCCGGTCAACCAGCTCGAGAACTTCATTCCCGGTCTGCTTCTCTATCTGGCCGAAATGTATTCGGTCGCCATGCTGGCGCTCAGCCTCTTCATCGTCGCCACGCCGCTGCCGCCGCGCCCGTCGCGCGCTGCCCGCAATGACCGCCACCCGCATGTCGATGTCTTCGTGCCGTCCTATAACGAAGACGCGCATCTGCTGGCCAACACGCTAGCGGCCGCCAAGGCGATGGATTATCCGGCCGACAAGCTGCATGTCTGGCTGCTCGATGATGGTGGTACGCTGCAGAAGCGCAATTCCAACAAGCTCGTCGAAGCTCAAGCCGCCGCCGCGCGGCACAACGAGTTGAAGCAGCTCTGCGAAGACCTCGACGTCAAATACCTGACCCGCGAGCGCAACGAGCATGCCAAGGCCGGCAATCTGAACAATGGCATGAAGCACTCGACCGGCGAGCTGATCGCCGTCTTCGATGCCGACCACGCCCCGGCGCGCGACTTCCTGCTGGAAACGGTCGGCTATTTCGACGACGACCCGAAGCTCTTCCTGGTCCAGACGCCGCACTTCTTCATCAATCCGGATCCCCTCGAGCGCAACCTGCGCACCTTCGACAACATGCCGAGCGAGAACGAGATGTTCTACGGCATCATCCAGCGCGGCCTCGACAAGTGGAATGCCGCCTTCTTCTGCGGCTCTGCTGCGGTTCTCAGCCGCCGGGCGCTGGAAAGCCAGGGCGGCTTCTCCGGTATCAGCATCACCGAGGATTGCGAAACGGCGCTGGCGCTGCACGGCACCGGCTGGAACTCGATCTATGTCGACAAGCCGCTGATCGCCGGCCTGCAGCCTGCCACCTTCGCCAGCTTCATCGGCCAGCGCAGCCGCTGGGCGCAGGGCATGATGCAGATCCTGCGCTTCCGCTTCCCGCTCCTGAAGCGCGGCCTGACGATCCCGCAGCGCCTCTGCTACATGTCCTCGACGCTGTTCTGGCTCTTCCCGTTCCCGCGCACGATCTTTCTCTTCGCGCCGCTCTTCTACCTGTTCTTCGATCTCGAAATCTTCACCGCATCGGGCGGCGAGTTCCTAGCCTATACGCTGGCCTACATGCTCGTGAACCTGATGATGCAGAACTATCTCTATGGTTCGTTCCGCTGGCCATGGATTTCCGAGCTCTACGAGTATGTGCAGACCGTGCACCTGCTGCCCGCCGTCGTCTCGGTGATGCTCAATCCACGCAAGCCGACCTTCAAGGTGACGGCGAAGGACGAATCGATCGCCGTCAGCCGACTGTCGGAAATCAGCCGTCCGTTCTTCGTGATTTTCGCGGTGCAGATCATCGCGTTGATTATCACCATCTACCGCATCTATGCCGAGCCCTATAAGGCCGACGTGACGCTCGTCGTCGGCGGCTGGAACATCATCAACCTGATCATGGCCGGCTGTGCACTGGGCGTTGTCTCCGAGCGTGGCGAGCGTTCCTCGTCGCGGCGAGTGCGCGTCAACCGGCGCTGCGAACTCGGCGTCAACGGCAAATGGTACACCGCCTCGATCGAGGACGTTTCGGTCCATGGCGCTCGCCTGCATGTGTTCAACAAGCAGCTCGACCTGATGGCGATCGGCGCCGAAGGCGAGATCCGGTTCCGTCCCTATAGCGGCGCCGATCTCGAAACCTTGCCGCTCATCGTCCGCAACATCGAGCCCTCGGGCGATATCACCGCGGTCGGCTGCCAGTACATTCCGAAGAGCGCGCTCGATCACCGGCTGATCGCCGACCTGATGTTTGCCAATTCCGATCAGTGGACGCAGTTCCAGCAGGGCCGCCGCCGCAATCCGGGGCTGATCCGCGGCACCATCTGGTTCCTCGGCCTGTCGCTCTATCAGACGAGCCGCGGCCTGGTTTACTTCTTCCGCAGCATGCGGCCGGAGCGCGAACAGGCGCAGCAGCAGCAGACGGCAAAGGCGAACAGCTGATGAAGAAGCTTGCCGCTGCCTCCGCTCTGCTTCTCAGCGCCTCGGCGATCGCCTATGCGCAGACCGCCCAGGCGCCTGCACCTTTCGACATGTCCGGTGAACGCCCGACGGGGCTGCAGCCGATGGTGCCGCGGCTGACGCTTCCCGCCCAGCAGCCAGCCGCCATTCCGCCACAGCCGGCACCCGTTCCTGCGGCCCCTGTCTCCGCCGCACCCATCCCGGCAGCACCCTCGCAAGCCGCGCCAACGGCCGCCGTTCCGGCAACGCCGCCCGTCTTTTCGCAACCGGCCGCAGTGCCGGGACCTGTTCCGGCAGCGCCTGTTCCTGCTGTGCCGGTCAATGTCCAGCAACCCGCACCGCAGGCACCCGCAACGCAGCAAGCGGCAGCGCCGGATGCGGCCTCGGCTGCGCGTGCGGCCGGAAATGTCGTGCGTTACGTCGTACCGGCAGCAAAGTTCGGCCTTGAAGGCGAGTACGACCGCAAGTCCTGGACCGTCTATCTGACGCCGGAGCAGGCGGCTGCACCGGCAAAGTTCAATTTCGCCTATCAGAACTCGATCGTCGTCGCCCCCGAGGCCTCGCAGCTGACGGTGCTGATCAACAACCGGCCGGTCGGCCAGCAGCAGGTCGGCTCGCCCGACAGCCAGTCCTCCGTCAGTTTCGATGTGCCGCGCGGGCTGCTGCAGCCAGGCGCCAATCTCCTGACATTCGAGACCAATCAGCGCCACCGCACCGATTGCAGCATCCAGTCGACCTATGAGCTCTGGTCGAACATCGATCCGTCGCAGACCTATTTCAGCTTCGCCGGACAGGATGCCGCCAAACTTTCGAGCACCGACGCGATCCGCGCGATCGGCGTCGATGGTGCCGGCAAGACCGAATTCGACCTGCTGGTCCCGGCGCTTGAGCAGCCCGGCACCACCAAGCCGCTGCTGCGATTGACCCAGGGCCTCTCTGTGCTGAGCGGCATGCCGAACCAGACCTTCTCGTTCAGCACCGATCGCGTGCCTGCAGGTGGCGCCGGAAAGCTCAGTGTTCTCGTCGGGACGCCGGCCGAGCTTGCGCCTTACTTCCCGGCGCTGCCGCCAGCCGTTCAGGCTGCTCCGCTTGCCACCTTCGCCACCGATCCGCGGACCGGTGCGACGGTGCTCGTTATCAGCGGTCCGTCCTGGCCGGCAATCTCGGCGGCGATCGATACGATCGTGTCGCCGACCGACCGTTCGCCAGCGGTCCGCCGCGACGTACTGACGACGCAGCGATGGACGGCGCCGGATGCGCCGCTGCTGTTCGAGGATACCCGCCTCAGCTTCCAACAGCTCGGCGTCAAGACCACCGAATTCTCCGGCCGCCGGTTCAGGACCGATTTCAACGTCGCCGTTCCCGCCGATTTCTACGCCAATGCCTATGGCGAGGCGACGGTGCTGCTCGATGCCGCCTATACCGAGAATGTGCTGCCCGGCAGCCATATCGATATCTATGTGAACGGCAACATCGCCTCGACCGTGCCGATCACCTCGACCGGCGGCGGCATCCTGCGCCATCTGCCGATCCGCGTGACCATGCGGCACTTCAAGCCGGGCCTGAACGAGCTGGCGCTTGAGGCGATCCTGCAGACCAAGGACGATGCCGCCTGCGTGCCGGGCTCGACGGCCGCCAGCACGCCGCGTTTCGCCCTGTTCGACACCACCGAATTCCACATGCCGGATTTCGCCCGCGTCGGCCAGCGGCCCAATCTCGCGGCAATGGCGGGCACCGCCTATCCCTACGGGCGGCTGACCGGACCGATGCCGCTCTTCATCGACCGCGCCGATGCCGATACGCTGTCGGCGACCGCCACGCTGCTTGGTCAGATGGCAAGCGTCGCCGGTCACCCGATCGATATCGAAACCTCGGCGTCGCCAAGCACGATCGGCGATCGCGACGCGATCTTCATCGGCTCGATCTCGCAGCTTCCGGCGACCGCGCTGTCACAGGTCAACGTGGCGACCGCGAGCCAGGCCTCATGGCGCCCGGTGCCTGACACGCAGGCAGCGCAGACGGATACCAATGCAGCCTTCGATGAATGGCGCTCGAAAGTCAGCGGTGGCGCCTGGAGCGGTCAGGTGACCGCCTTCCAGGAGTGGATGCGCCGCAACTTCGATATCTCGCTGAGCTCGCTGCAATTCGTGCCCGGCGCGGAGGAAGTCTTCGCGCCGTCGAATGTGGCGACCATGATGGTCGCCCAGGGAGCGAGCCCCGAAGGCGGCGGCACCTGGACGCTGGTCACCGCACCATCCGCCAAGGATCTGCGCGAAGGCGCCGAAGCGCTGACCTCGCAGGCGAACTGGCCGCAAATCTCCGGCCATATCACCACCTATTCGTCGAAGACCGGCAAGGTCGAAAGCGTGCCGGTGACGCGCTTCGATTTCGTTCCCTCGCAGACCGGTACGATTGCCAACTACCGGCTGATTGCTGCCAATTGGCTGTCGACCAACATCCTGTCCTACGCCTTCCTCCTCGTCGTCCTGTCGATCCTGATCGGCGTTACGACATCGAGCATGCTCGGCAGGCTGGGACGCGGAAAATGAGGGCTCTCGCGGCACGGCTGATGGCAGGCGCCGTCGCGCTCACCGTGCTGTGGCAGCCGGTGGCCGCTCAGCAGGTGCTCGTCGCCCCGCAGGCCTGGGCCGCCTACAAGACGCAGTTCGTCGATCAGACCGGCCGCGTCATCGACAACGGCAACGGCAACATCAGCCATAGCGAAGGGCAGGGCTATGGCCTGCTGCTTTCCTATCTGGCGAACAGCCCGTCCGATTTCGAGCAGATCTGGTATTTCACCCGCACTGAACTGCTGCTGCGCAATGACGGGCTGGCAGTTTGGAAATGGGACCCTGCCTCCAAGCCGCATGTCACCGACACCAACAACGCGTCTGACGGCGATCTCTTGATCGCCTATGCCCTGGCACTGGCAGGCACGGCCTGGAACAAGCCTGATTATATCGAGGCCGCCGCCAAGATGGCGCATTCGCTGCTGACCGAGGCAGTCGTGCAATCGGGCGGGCGAACGCTGCTGATGCCGGGCGTCGAAGGCTTCATGCCGCCGGGCCGCAAGGATGGCCCGGTCATCAACCCGTCCTACTGGATCTATGAGGCCCTGCCGGTGATGGCGCTGCTGGCGCCATCCGATCAGTGGCAGAAACTGACGGATGACGGGCTGGCCCTGCTGCGCTCCATGCAGTTCGGCCCGCGCAAGCTGCCTGCCGAATGGGTGAGCCTGGCGCGCATGCCGGCCCCGGCTGAAGGCTTCGATGCCGAGTTTGCCTATAACTCGGTTCGCATCCCGCTTTATCTCGCCCGCGCCGGCATTGCCGACAAGGCGCTGCTCTCCCGGCTGCAGGAGGGGATGACCGTAGACGGTGCTCCGGCGACCATCGACCTGACGACAGGTAAACCGAAAGCCACGCTTTCCGATGCTGGTTATCGAATTGTTAACGATGTTGTGGCCTGTGTAGTGAATGGCACGAGGCTGCCAGAATCAGCCTTGCAGTTCTCGCCAGCGCTCTACTATCCGTCCACCCTCCAGCTGCTCGGGCTGGCCTTTGTCGGGGAGAAACATCCGGAGTGTCTGTGAAGTCCTCTCTCGTTGCAATTTCCGCCGCGGTCGTGGTGGCTGGTGTCATCACCGGCCTGAAAGACCGTGCGGCGCTTCAGCAACGTTTCGGGATGGGCGAAGAGGAGAAGGCTCCGAACCTGATGCTGATGGAGCGGATCAAGGGGCCGGATGCGCCGGCCGATCCGAAGATCGACGTCCAGGCAATCACCGATCGTCTGCAGGCCGCAGCACCCGTCCTCACGGCGCAGGCGCCAGCCCCAGTTGTCGTAACACCGCAGCCTCAGCCGCCCGCCAGCGCAGCGATGACGCCGGTCGAGACCGCCCAGCAGACGCCGCCGCAGCCCGTGCAGCAGCCGCAGACATCCGCACCGCAATCGCAGGCGCAGCCGAAGGTCGATGAAAGCGCGCTGCGCTATTTCGCCAGCCGCGGCGACAAGGTGCGTCTGCAGGCGGAAATCTCGCGTCTCCAGGCGCTCTATCCGAACTGGGTGCCGCCTGCCGATCCGCTCGCCGTTCCGCAAAGCGGCGACAGGCAGCTGGAGACCATGTGGCAGCTCTATTCCGAAGGCCGCTACGCGGAGCTTCGCAAGGCGATCGCCGACCGGCAGACGGCCGAAGCAGCCTGGCAGCCCCCCGCTGACCTGCTCGACCGCCTTGACGTCGCCGAAGCACGGGCCCGTCTGGTCAATGCCTCTGATCTCAAGCAATACGCGACGGTCATCGATATCGGCTCGGCGACCCCAAGTCTGTTGACCTGCAGCGATATCGACGTTCTCTGGCGCGTTGCCGAAGCCTTCGTCAGCAGCGACCGCCAGCAGCGCGGCGTCGATGCCTATAGCTACATCCTGAAGAACTGCACCAATCCGCAGGAGCGTCTGGCGACGATCCAGAAGGCGGCGTCCGTTCTGCCTTACCAGCCGATGCAGTCGCTGATCGCGCTCGAGCAGCCTGCCGTCAGCGGCGCCCGCGAATTCGATGCCATCCGTGATGATCTGGCCCGCCGTTTCCTCGCCGAAGGCAATGCCGACGACAAGCTGATGGTGGCGCCCGATTATATCTCCCGGGTCGAGCGGCTTGCCGAAGCGCAGGGCCAGCCGGCCGATGCGTTGTTGCTCGGCTGGTATCAGCTGCGCCGCCAGAATGCCGAGGACGCCGAGAAGTGGTTCCGCGCCGCCCGCACCAAGGAAGACAGCGCATCCGCGTCCGAAGGTCTGGCGCTGGCCCTCATCGACCGCAAGGCGCCGCAGGAAGCCGAAGACGTCATGTATAAATGGCGCACGGACTCCAAGGACGCCATGGACACCTATCTGGCCGCGACCGCCAACGTCATGGCGCTTCAGCCGCCCGCCAATCTCAGCGAGGACGTGCTGGGCCGCATGGCCGCCGAAATCATCGCCCAGAAATATGTCCCGACAGCCCAGCAGTTCGGCTGGTATGCGCGCTCGCTGAACCAGCCGCAGACGGCTGCCCGCTGGTTCGAGACGGCGCTGCGCTGGAAGCCGGATGACGAGCCGTCTGCCTACGGCCTGGCGATCACCCGCGAGCAGCTGAACGACCGCAAAGGCGTTGCCGAAGTGCAGCGTCTCTGGGCCGGTCATTCGCAGCGTATCGCAACGCTCGACGATACCTCGTCGCTGACGCCGAACACATCGCAACCGCTTCCGGGGCCCGGCCAGGCACCGCAGACCGGCGCTCCTGCCGCGGTCGCACCTGTTCCGCAACAGGCAGCACAGCCGGTGCAGCCCGTGCAGGCGCAGCCGCAACAATACCAGCAGTATCAGCCAGTCCAGCAATACCAGCAGCAGCCCGTTCAACAGCAGCAGCAGGCTGCACTTCGCCCGCGCCCGCGCGCCCCGGTCGCCGATTATGCCGAGCCGCAGCTGCAGACGCGCAATGTCGAACGCGGCGGCCGCCAGCCGCGCGGCTGCTCCACGACCGTTGACGCCGACATGCTGAACCCGGGCGATGCGCTGAACCGTGGTTGGTGCCTGATGGACCTCAACCGCCCGATGGAGGCGATCGGTGCCTTCGAAACGGCGCTGAAAAGCCCGGTGCGCCAGAACCGTGAAGACGCCGCCTATGGCCAGAGCCTTGCCTATCTGCGCGCCGGCCTTTCCAACAACGCCGCCGTAGCCGCAACCCGCGCACCGCAGAACCGCCAGCGCGCCGCCGAGCTCCAGGTCGCCATCCTCGCCGACCGGGCGCTTTCGGCCTATGGCGCCAAGCGCTACCGCGAGACGCTGATCTTCCTCGACCAGCGCGCCCAGCTGAAGCAGGAAACCATCGACCTGATGGTGCTGCGCGGCTACTGCTACCTGAACCTCAAGATGTATGGCGACGCCACGCGCGTCTTCGAGGCGGCGGCTGCGACCGGCAGCAAGGATGCCAATCGCGGCCTGGCCGATGTCCGCAACGCAACGCACCCCGATACCGTTTACTGACCTTGGCAATCGCGCCTGCCGCGGATAGACAGGTTCCGCAAGAGGGACTCGCGCGATGAGAACATCCAAGGTCATCCATGTCGTTACCTGCCATGCCGAAGGCGAGGTGGGGGATGTGATTGTCGGTGGCGTCGCGCCGCCGCCGGGCGAGACCGTCTGGGACCAGTCCCGCTTCATCGCCAGCGACGAGACGCTGCGCAACTTCGTGCTCAACGAGCCGCGCGGCGGCGTCTTCCGCCATGTGAACCTCCTGGTGCCGCCGAAGAACCCGAAGGCGCAGATGGGCTGGATCATCATGGAGCCGGCCGACACGCCGCCAATGTCCGGCTCGAACTCGATTTGCGTCTCCACCGTGCTTCTCGATACGGGTATCATCCCGATGCAGGAGCCGGAGACGAAGATGATCCTCGAGCCGCCGGCCGGCCTCATCGAGGTGACCGCTACCTGCCGCAACGGCAAGGCCGAGCGCATCAGCGTCAAGAACGTCGCCTCTTTCGCCGACAAGCTGGGTGCCAAGCTCGAGGTCGAGGGGCTCGGCACGCTTACCGTCGATACCGCCTATGGCGGCGACAGCTTCGTCATCGTCGATGCCCATGCGCTGGGTTTTGCGATCGCACCGCACGAGGCCCGCGATCTCGCCGAACTCGGCATGAAGATCACCAAAGCGGCCAACGAGCAGCTGGGTTTCGTCCACCCCGTCAACAGCGGCTGGGACCACATCTCCTTCTGCCAGTTCGCGGCCCCCGTCGTCGTCGAGAACGGCATCCTGACCGGCGCCAACGCCGTCGCCATCCGCCCCGGCAAGATCGACCGTTCGCCCACCGGCACCGGCTGCTCGGCCCGCATGGCGCTTCTGCATGCGAAGGGTCAGATGAAGGTCGGCGACAAATTCACCGGCCGCTCGATCATCGGCTCCGAGTTCCATTGCTCGATCGATTCCGAAGCCGATATCGGCGGCAAGCCCGGCATCGTGCCGATCATCTCCGGCCGCGCCTGGGTGACCGGAACGCAGCAGCTGATGCTCGATCCGTCCGATCCCTATCCGTCCGGATACCGCCTGTCCGATACCTGGCCGATGGAAAAGCAAAGCGGCTGAACCGCGCCAAGGCCCGCCACTCATTTAGCAGACAAGGAATACGCAGTGCCCAATTCCAATATCTTCGGCAAAGACTATGACGCCTTCCTGTTTGACATGGACGGCACGCTGGTGAATTCGATCGCCGTCGTGGAGCGCGTCTGGGGCGACTGGGCAAAGCGCCACGGCCTGGAGCCGGAGGTCTTCATGAAGACGGTGCATGGCGTGCGCGCCTCCGACACCGTCCGCAATCTCGGCCTGCCGGGCGTCGATCCGTTCCATGAGGCCAAGCTGCTGCTGGATGCCGAGATGGAGGATGTCGAAGGCATCATCGAGATACCCGGCGCCATCGATTTCGTGAAAAGCCTTCCCGAGGACCGCTGGGCGATCGTGACGTCCGCCCCCGCCGAGCTCGCCTTCAAGCGCCTGAAGGCCGCCGGCATTCCGCTGCCGAAGGTGATGGTCACGGGCGAAGAAGTCTCGGCCGGGAAGCCGAGCCCGGAATGCTACATCCTCGGCGCCAAGCGCCTCGGCGTCGATCCGGCCCGCTGCCTGGTGTTCGAAGATGCCGTCGCAGGGATCCTCGCAGGCGAGGCGGCCGGTGCCGATGTCGTGGTCATCACCACCACCCACGCAACGCCGTTCGAAACACCGCACGCCGAAACCGATAGCTACGTGGATTACCGCGCCGAAGCCAAGCCGGGCGCACTCGTCCTCTCGACGGCAAAATAAGGTCGCGGCTTTTTGCAGCTGGAGATCCTTTTTCCACTTGCATTCAAGCCGTCGAAAAACTAAACGATGCAAGCCGTTTAGGCAGGTCGGGGCGTAGCGCAGCCCGGTAGCGCACTTGACTGGGGGTCAAGGGGTCGCAGGTTCAAGTCCTGTCGCCCCGACCATTTAAATCCTTGAAAACCCTAGTCAAAACACGGATAAGCCCTTGAGGGGCTTATCTGTTTTCAGGGACGTTACGTGTCCAAATTGGCGCTACGTGACGCAATGTCCCGAAAAGTCCCGAACAAAAGTTACCTCGCTTATATGCTTTATTGTCAGCGCGGCCCGGCTGATTCCTGTTCTGATCAGCTTTTCTATTACGCAAGCGACTTCTTGCGCGAAACGCCGGCATCAAGCCGTCCCTGACTGCGGCAGTAGTTGGCCCTTGGTCCAACTATACTTCGCCTGACCGCGGATCGAATATGGCCGCCTCGGCGAGGCCCCGCTCTCCAGCCTCAGCGGCACTCGCCACAATCCGGCATCGAGCGCAGTGCCGCGCATCGTCGCTGAACGGGTCTCGACCGACAAGGGGATGTCCGAAATGCCGCGGATCTACGAACTTCGCCTCGCAACGGCGGTTGCGCTCCTGCTGACCTTCAGCGGACTTCCGTTCGTCCCCGGAGCGCCGCAGAGTGCGCGGGCGCAGCAGACCGCGGCCGCCGACGCGTCGGCAGACACGGACGATGCCGCGGAGCCGTTGACGGATGACGAGCTCGCGGTGCTGGTCGCGCGTATCGCGCTCTATCCCGACGATCTCGTTGCCTTGGTGACGTCCGCCTCGCTCTATCCGCTGCAGATCGTCGAAGCGCAGCGCTATCTCGATGATGCCAAGAAGGATACGAAGCTGAAACCCAAGGATACTTGGGACGGTAGCGTGATCTCGCTTTTGAACTACCCCGATATCGTCAAGATGATGAGCGACGATCTCGATTGGACGCAATCGCTTGGCGAGGCCCTGGCCAACCAGCAGAAAGATGTCCTCATCGCCATCCAGCAATTGCGCGACAAGGCGGTGGCCGACGGCATCATCAAGACCGACGACAAGATCAAGGTGGTCCAGGAAAACGACAACGTCGTCATCCAGTCGGCAAGCCCCGAGAAGATCTACGTCCCGCAATATGCGCCAGAGATGCTGTACGAGCCGGATTACGCGCCGCAGCCGATCAGCTACTACCCCGACTATTATCCGAACTATACATATCCGACCGCGCCCTTCTTCGCCGCCGCCGTAACCGGCGCGATCTGGGCGGCAGCGGTCGATTGGGACGACTGGGGTGTATGGGGCGGCCGCTGGCGCGGCGATGTCGATATCGACTGTGACCACTGCTTCAACAACATCAACGGCAAGGTCAATTTCAACGATATCGACTGGAAGAACGTCGATCGCAGCAAGATCAAGTTCGACCGCGACCAGTTCAACAAGATCGACCGCAACTCCATCAAGAACAGCATCAAGGCGAGCGACCGCAACAGCATCAAGGCCAAGGCGAATGCCATCGGAAACAGCCGCAATACGGCAATCCGCAACAAGGCCGGCAATGTCAGCGTCAAGGACATCCGCAACAGCAAGATCGATGCGGACCGGATCAATCGCGACAAGATCAACCGCGACATGGCGTCGAAGCTCGGCAACAAGCCGGGTCAGGGCATTGCCGGGCGCACGCCGTCGGCCAGGCCTGCGGGCAATCTGGCGGGCAAGGCCAGTTTCGACCGCCCGGCAGGAAAGCCGAGGCCCGCGGCGCGCCTCGACAACCGCCCGAAGAAGCCATCCGCTCTCGGCCATGTCGATAATGGCAGACGGGCACAGATGCAGTCCGAACGGGGCCGGTTGGCCATGGGCGGTGGGAGCAGGCCCAGCTTCGGAGGCGGTAACCGCGGCGGCGGGCATGCGATCGGCGCTGGCGGCGGCCGGGGAGGTGGACATGCGATCGGACGCGGCGGTGGCGGCGGACATCGCTCCGTTCCCCATCGCGGCGGCGGACGCCGCCGGTAACCCCTCGAGCAAAGGAAGACAGTCATGATCACGACAGTCCGCACCATGATCCTGAGCTCGGTCTTTACCGTCGCTCTTGCCGGCTTTGCAGCATTTCCGGCGGCCTTAAATGCCGCCGAGCCAACCGAAGGAGCGGTCATCGCAGGCTTTGCATCGCAGACCGACCCGCCGGCATTCGACACGCCTGAAGCCGCCGTCGATGCCTTCAAGGCAGCGCTCGCCGCCGACGATTTCGACAAGTTGGCCAGCCTGCTCGGCCTCGATGCCGCCAAGGCCAAGGCGGGCGAGGGCGTCATGGACACATATGCCGAGATCCGTGACGGCGTGAAGAAGCAGCTTACGGTGCACGACGTCGATGGCGCCAAAATCCTGGATATCGGCGACAGGCTCTGGCCGCTGCCGTTCCCTGTCGTCAAGGGCGAAGACGGCAAATGGTCCTTCGATACCTATGCCGGCTTCGAGGAGATCATCAACCGCCGCGTCGGCGAAAACGAGCTGCAGGCGATCGCCACCATGCGCGCCTATGTCGATGCGCAGAAGGAATATGCCGCCGAAGACCATGATGGCGACGGCGTTCTCGAATATGCGCAGCGGCTGATCAGCAGCGATGGCAAGACGGATGGCCTCTACTGGTCTCCCGATCTCGGTGCCGGCGAAAGTCCCGCGGGCGCGGCCTTCGAGACCGATGCGGCTCTCAGGAAGGCGAAGGCCGGGGCGGGATATTTCGGTTACCACTACCGCATCCTGACGGCGCAGGGGCCGAACATTGCCGGCGGCAAGTTCGACTACATCATCAACGGCAACATGATCGCCGGTTTCGGGCTGATCGCCTGGCCGATCCGCTACGACGAGACGGGTGTCCATACCTTCATGGTGAATGCCAATGGCACGGTCTATCAGGTCGACCTGGGCAAGAACACCGACGCGATCGCCGCAGGGATCAGGACCTTCAATCCAGACGACAACTGGGAAGTGACCGACGACTAGAACCGCTCGCGCGGACGAGGGGATTTGCATGGACGATACGCATGCGGGCGCTCCCCGGTCGAAGGAGTTTCTCGCGTCCCATGGCGGACCTTTCTACGAGCTGCAGCGCCGGCTGAAGCTTTTGCACGACCATGCGCTGATGTCCGGCCGCCGCGCGGTGCTTTTCATCGGGATAGCCTGGGGCGGGCCGTTTCTTCTTGGGCTGCCGCAAAGCCTTTCCATCGACACATCAGGCGGTCTGACCTACCTCACGGATGTCAGTGTCTGGGCGCGGTTTGTCATCGCCATCGGAGCCTTCGTGCTGGCCGAGCAGCAGGTCGAGCAGCGGTTGCAGGAGGAACTCCGCCATGTGCTTTCCGCACCGGTCATCGCGCCATCGTCTTTCGCTGGTGCTGCCGATGCGGTCAATGACGCGCTGCGGCGACGGAATTCGAACGTCGCAGAGATCGTCTGCCTGCTGATCGCCATCATCGCCGCCTGCGTCGTGCTCCGGCATCAATATGTCACAGACAAGCCGTCATGGGCGGTGATGACCGCACCGGCGGGCAACGTGGTTACGCTTGCGGGATGGTGGTCGATAGCCGTCAGCATTCCATTGTTCTGGTTCCTTGTGACCCGCGGGCTGTGGCGGCATCTTGTCTGGTCTCTGCTGTTGCGCCGCCTGTCGTGGCTCGAGCTGCGGCTGGTCGCCACGCATCCGGATGGCAAGGGCGGGATAGGCTTTCTGGCAGATTACCCAAGCGCCTACGTGACATCCGTTTTCGGCGTCAGCTGCGCCGTTGCAGCGACGCTGGCGCAGAACCTGCTGCAGGAGACGGCGACGCTGACGAATATCTCCATTCTGATGGTGGTCTGGCTGGTCATCATCCTTGGCCTGTTCGCCTTTCCGCTATCGGCCTTCTCCAGACCGCTGCTTGAACTCAAGAAGGTGTCGATGGCTCGCCTCAGTGCCCAGGCCACCCAGTATCACCGGATGGCCGAGCGCAAGCTCACCGGCAGCAATGCCGTTGCAGCGAGCGGAACCGAACCGGAGGATGTCACCGATCCGACCAAGCAATACGAGCTGACGCGCAAGCTTTCGCCAATGCTTTTGAGCCACGCCGCACTTCTGCCCGTCTCCGCGGCGGCGCTGCTGCCTTTTGCAATTCTCGCTTCGACACGCGTGCCGTTCAAGGAAGTCCTCTCGCTCGTCAAGAAGCTTCTGCTGCTTTGACGCGCCACGATCGCTCAGGGATTCGAGGTCAAGATGTTCAACTTCTTCATAGGTTGCCTGTTTGCGGCGAGCGTTCTGGTCGCAGCACCCTTGGCATATTCGCAGGCGAATTCCGGCGCGCGTGCGCCATCGATCCTTCCGAAGGCCAGTACGGATGATCTCGACGGAATGACCAAGCGGCGGCTGGTCAGGATTCTGGTGCCCTTCAGCAAGACCATCTATTTCCTCGACAAGGGGCGTCAGTTCGGCACCGCGGTCGAATTCGGCACCGCGCTGGAAGAGGAACTGAACAAGGGGAAGACGAAGGAGATCGATCGCATCCGTGTTGCCTTCATCCCCACCAGCCGCGATCGCCTGATGCCTGCGTTGATCGAAGGGCAGGGCGATATCGTCATGGCCAATCTCACCACCACGCCGAAGCGGCTGGAACAGGTGGATTTCAGTGCGCCGATCTACACCAAGGCCAGCGAGGTTCTGGTGTCTGGGCCTTCCGCACCTGCCGTCGGGAGCATCGATGATCTTGCCGGAAAGGAGATCGCCGTTCGCCAGACCAGCAGCTACTACGAGCATCTGATCGCCACAAATGACAGGTTACGCCGGGAGGGCAAACAGGAGATCGTCATCAAGCCGATCGACGAGAATCTTGAGGACGAGGACCTGATGGAGATGGTCAATGCCGGACTGCTGCCATGGACGATCGTCGATCAGTACAAGGCGGACATCTGGTCGAAGGTTTTCACGGACGTGACTGTTCATCCCGATATCGCGGTGTCGACGGACGGCCAGACCGCATGGGCGCTTCGCAAGAACAGTCCGCAGCTCAAAGCAGTGCTCGACAAGTTTGCCGAGACCCACAAGGTGGGCACGGCTTTCGGCAACATGCTGCGGACGCGCTACTTCAAAGACGACAAGATGCTGAAGAGGGCCTATTCCCCTGCCGACATCGAGCGGTTTCAGACGCTTGTCGAAGTCTTCAGGAAATACGGTGGCGAATACTCGTTCGACTATCTGATGCTGGTCGCCCAGGGCTATCAGGAATCGCAGCTTGACCAGTCCAGGCGCAGCCCGCGCGGCGCGGTCGGCATCATGCAGCTTCTTCCTGCGACCGCCGCGGCAAAGGAAGTCGGCATCAAGGACATCGCGAAAAGCGAGGACCGCAATGTCGAAGCGGGCGCAAAGTATCTGCGCCACCTTGTCGAGGTCTATATCAACGATCCCGGCATCACCGCCAAGGATCGTCAGCTCATGGCCTTTGCCGCCTATAATGCCGGACCGGGAAACCTCCGCAAGTTCCGGATGAAGGCCTCAGAGCTGGGGCTGGATCCAAACGTCTGGTTTGGCAATGTTGAGAACGGCGCAGCCGCTATCGTCGGCCGGGAAACGGTTCAGTATGTCAGCAATATCTACAAATACTACGTGGCGTATAGCTTGCTGCAGGACCGTATGGCCTTCGATCGGCGTTCTGCCGGTGCCGGCGACGTACCTAAGAACTGAAGGCCGGGATCAATCGTCATCCTGCCGGAACCGGCATCGGCTGTCCGTATGGCAGTTGGCCTTGGGTCCAATAGAAGCGCACTTTGAAACGTGGCAGAGTCGGCACACGCAGGCATTCGAATTCACCGGCGAAGCGCGAGGCGAACCATGAATGTAAGGTCGGCAGATATCGTCCAGCCAGCACAGGAAGGCGCTCCCGCCGGCATGGTCTTCTTGCCCGGTTCGACTTACGTGATGGGTTCCGATGACCACTATCCCGAAGAGGCTCCAGCGCATCCGGTGACGGTCGATGGCTTTTGGATCGACGAGGCTCCCGTCACCAACCGGCAGTTCCCGACTTTCGTCAATTCGACAGGGCACATTACGTTCGCCGAGAAACGGCCGCTCGCCGAAGATTATCCGGGCGCCGATCCGGCCAACCTCAGGGCGGGGTCACTGGTCTTTACGCCGCCCGATCACCCGGTTCAGAGCCGGGACATCAGGCAATGGTGGGTGTTCACGTTCGGAGCAAACTGGCGCCATCCCCTCGGCCGCAAAAGCAGCATCGGCACGATTCTCGATCATCCGGTGGTTCATATCGCCTATAGCGACGCACTGGCATTCGCACGCTGGGCTGGCAAGGAGCTGCCGACGGAGGCGGAATGGGAACTGGCCGCGCGCGGCGGGCTCGACGGTGCGGAATTCGCCTGGGGCGATGAACTCGCGCCCGGTGGCGTTCACATGGCCAATACCTGGCAAGGCATGTTCCCCCACGAGAACCTGGAAGAGGACGGGTTCGCCCGGACGTCGCCGATCAAGACCTATCCCGCCAACGGCTACGGGATTTACGACATGATTGGAAATGTATGGGAATGGACGGTCGATTTCTGGACGACACAACATACGCAGCCCGCTGCCAAGCCGTGCTGCATCCCCATAAACCCGCGGGGCACGGATGCCGGCGGCAGCATCGATCCCCGTCAGGCAGAGCTGCATATTCCCCGACGCGTTCTCAAGGGCGGCTCTCATCTCTGCGCACCAAGCTACTGCCGCCGTTACAGGCCGGCCGCTCGCCACGCGCAGGAGATCGATACAACGACCAGCCATGTCGGCTTCCGTTGCGTGCGGCGGACGGGGCAGAACGGCTGAGATAGCTGGCACGCTTACGGCGATGTTTACGCTAACATTTACCGTAACGTACTTGTGGCCCCGCCTGCTGATGCAATGGTCCTTGCATGGTGGGATCACTGGTCTTCGACGGCCCTCAAACGATGTTTGCAAGATTTCGTTCGCGGCTGGTTGCCGCGGCTATCCTGCTTTTCGGCTTGCATTTTACCGGCCCTTCCCTGGCTGAGCAGGCGCCGGCGCCCGTCAAGCGTATCCTCATCCTCTACGAGAACCAGGCTACACTTCCTGCCGTCGTCCAGGTTGCCGCCGGATTGCGGGAAAGCATGCTCGCCAACATGCCGATCGGCATCGAGGTCTATAGCGAGTATCTCGATACGGACCGGTTTCCCGACCCGGCAAACGTCACTCGCATCGCGGGCTATCTTGCAAGCAAATACGCAGCGACGAAGTTTGATGTGGTGATCGCCGGCGGGCCGGGCGCGCTGCAGTTCGCACTCGACCATCGCGCCACCATCGGCAACAATGCGCCCATCGTATTTGGTGCCGTCAGCGACGTGTCGCTCCGAACCCGGACGTTGCCTGTGGATGTGAAAGGCGTGGTCAGCCATTTCGACGTCCGCAAGACCATAGACCTTGCGCTGACACTTCAGCCCGATGCCAAGGAGATCGTCGTCATGACCGGCTCGTCCGGCTTCGACAAGAACTGGCAGGCGACGGCCAGGGAGGCGCTGACCGACAGCTACAAAGAGGTACCCGTCAATTACCGAAGCGGCCTGACGATCGATGGCTTCAAGGCTACCGCTGGCAGTCTCCCCCGAAACGTCATCCTGATGGTCCTGAACATTTTCGAGGATGCCGATGGCCGCAAGTTCTATCCCCGCGATGCGACGCAGGCGATAGCCTCGGTTTCCAAGGCTCCCGCATACAGCGTCTACAGTTCCCATTTCGGCGCGGGTGTTGTGGCGGGATATGTCGGGACATTCGAGGATATCGGCAAGGAAATGGGAGCCACCGCAGCCAGGCTCGTTGCCGGCGACATGTCCGGACCGCAAACACATCTTGTCAAGGATGGACCGCTGGTCGACTGGGAGCGGATCAAGCACTGGGGGATCGATCCGAAGCTGATACCCGGCGATGCACAGATCCTCAATTACGAGATGTCGCCCTGGGAAAAGTATCGGGTCGAAATCCTGACGATGCTCGCGGTGATCCTTCTCCAGGCCGCCACCATCGCCGCGCTCTTCCTGCAGCGGCGGCGCCAGCTTCGGCTTCAGGCAGAGCTCAATCTGGAACGGTTGGAGCTCGCATATATTTCCCGGACCTCGCAGCTCGGCGAATTGTCGGGCGCGCTTGCTCATGAACTCAATCAACCCCTGACGTCGATCCTCTCCAATGCGGAGTCCGGTGCCCGTCTTCTGGAGAATGAGCCGATCGATATCGGCGAGCTTCGCGACATTCTGAACGATATCGTCCTGGACAACCGGCGCGCGGCAACCGTTATCACCCAGCTGCGACGGTTGATGATCAGGGGCGAAACGACCCTGGAGCGAATGGACTTGAACTACGCGGTGACGACCACGCTGGCACTGGCGCGCAGCGAACTGCTTGCGCGTCAAACCCAGGTCGACCTGCTGCAGGATATGCCGGATGTGCCGATCTGCGGGAACCTGCCGCAGCTTCAACAGGTTCTGCTCAACCTTTTTCTCAATGCCACGGACGCGATGGCGCATCTGCCGCCAGCGCAGCGTGAGATTGCAATTCAGACCAAGAAGCGCGATGATGGCACGTGCGAGTTGACCGTGACAGATCACGGTATAGGCATTGCCTCCGGCCGTCATGGCGAGATCTTCAAGCCTTTTGTCAGCACCAAGAAGTCGAGCCTCGGGCTCGGGCTGGCTATCTGTAGATCGATCGTACAGGCCCACGGGGGGACCCTGCAGTTCGATGAGAACTTCGAAAAGGGCGCGCGGGCGGTACTCGTCCTGCCGTCTGCATAGAGGGGAAAGCACGATGAGCGATACGGCAGCAGTGACCGTCTTTCTGATCGATGACGACGAAGCGGTCCTCAAGGCCCTGAAGCGTCTTTTGGGCGCGTTCGGGCATCACGTCGAGGCGCATACCAGCGCCGAAGCGTTTCTCAAGCAGCACGATCCAGAGGTCCCGGGATGCGCGATCGTCGATCTCGGCCTGCCCGGCATGGACGGGTTGGCGGTGCAGGAGCTTCTTCTGGCGGAAAGCGTGGAGCGGCCCATCATCTTCCTGACCGGGCAGGCGGATATCCCCGCCACGGTCCGGGCGATGAAGGCGGGCGCGATCGATTTCCTGACCAAGCCGGTGAATGCGGCGTCGCTGATGGCGGCCGTCGCCACGGCAATCGAGCGCGATGCCGGCGCGCGGCAAGCCGGAGAGGAGCGGCGGCAGATCGAACAGCGGATCGCCTCGCTGACCGCCCGCGAGCGCGAGGTCCTCACCTGTGTCGTTGCCGGGCGTTTGAACAAGCAGATTGCCGCAGAGCTCGGCACGGTCGAGAAGACGATCAAAGTTCATCGCGGCCGCATGATGGAAAAGATGGGCGTCCGCACGGTTGCCGATCTCGTGCGGATGTCGGCGACAGCACACCATTGACGCGAAGTCGCCTCGGTCTGCGCGAGCTGATTGGTATTGGACTGAAGGCCAATTCCTGATGGCAGGCGCATGCTGTAAGACAGCGTCATGGAGAGCGCAAAACTCAGAGTGGCTATCGTGGACGACGACGAGGTCGTGCGCCGCGCCCTGCGCCGGATGATTGCTTCCCTGTCCTTCGATCCTGTCGAATTTTCGGCGGGCGAAACCTTTCTCGCCGCTCTGCTGACGACGACGTTCTCCTGTGCGTTGATCGACATGCACATGCCGGGCCTGAACGGCATCGATATCGTCCTGCGGATGCGGCAGGACGGACATCTGGTTCCGGCGATCATCATCACCGGCGGCGACGTTCCAAAGATGCGCGAACGCTGTCTGAGAGCCGGGGCCGCAAATTACCTGGTAAAGCCCGTTGAGCGCGAGACGGTGTCGCGCGCGATCAGGCTGATATTGAACTGATCCGCTGCCAAGCGACTCTACCTCCTTGCTCCGGCAGACTTTCATGCCGCATTCACCCGCCCCGTCATCTCGCTGCTGCTATCGCAATTTCGGATTCTTCGCGAGCGCCGCCTGCACGCGCCATCCGGCACTATTGGACCTAAGGCCAATTACGGCGGTCATTCGCGATGGTGTAGTTGATACCGTGCCAGTTCGCCGTTCACCGGCCAGCCGGCAGGCTCCAATCTGACGGTTGTCAGGGGATGGAAGATGAACGAGGCCGAGACCTCCACAGAACTGTCATCGCGACGTACGGGCATGTCGTTCCAGCGCACGCGGATGAGCGCCGACCGGACGCTGATGTCGGTCATCCGCACATCGCTTTCGCTGATTGGCTTCGGTTTCACGATCTTCCAGTTCTTCGCCAAGCTGAAGGCCGCCGGCACACTCGAAAGCGGCTCGCCCAAAAATTTCGGCCTGGCGCTGGTGGGGCTCGGTGTGGGCATGCTGATCGTCGGGATCGTCTATCACCTCCAGTTCATGTCCGGTTTGCGGGGCCTGAGGCACGACATGGTGGCCGATGGCCTCATCCACGGCGAGAGCCGCTTCCCTGTCTCGTTCACCATGATCATCGCCGTGCTTCTGCTGATGACCGGCGTGCTGGCGATTGCCGGCATGACCTTCGGAGCGGGACCGTTTGGCTGACAGTCGAAAGGAAACGCAAGCGTGACCCTTGCTCAGATCATCCCCCTCGTTCTGACGGCCAGCATCTTCCTCAACGTATTGGCGCTCGGCCTCGCTGCCAATCTCGAAGATGCTACCTATCTGTTCCGGCGGCCATGGCTTCTACTGCGCGCCGTCCTGTCAATGAATGTCTTGATGGTGCTCATCGTCGTCGCTTGCGCTTCCATCTTCGATCTGACCTTTCCGGTGAAAGTCGTGCTGCTGGCACTGGCAGTCTCGCCGGTGCCGCCGCTTTTGCCGACCAAGGAACGCAAGCATGGGGCGACCCGGTCCTATGCCGTTGGCCTTCTGGTTTCGGCAGTGCTTCTCTCCCTTGTATTCATCCCCTCGTCGATCGAATGGATCGGGCAATATTTCGGCCGGGAGACGCATGTTTCGGCATCCGATATCGCGCCTGTGATCCTGATTTCGGCGATCGTCCCGCTGGCCCTTGGCATCCTCGTTCACCGGCTGATGCCGGATCTCGCGGAGAGACTTGTCCGCCCGGTGTCTCTGCTGTCGATGATCCTCCTGGTGCTCGGCGCCTTGCCCATCCTCTTCACGATGTCCGGCGCGATCTGGACGACGATCGTCAACGGTTCGCTGATCGCGCTCGCATGCTTCACGCTGATCGGGCTTGCTGTCGGGCACATCCTGGGTGGCCCCGATCCCGGTAATCGCACGGCACTTGCGCTCGCCACATGCAGCCGCCATCCGGGCATGGCGCTGACGATCGCCTCGCTGAATTTTCCGGATCAGAAGGCGGCGTTCATGGCTGTCGTCATCTTGCATC
The DNA here is from genome assembly GCA_900465675.1 of Hyphomicrobiales bacterium. Lineage (GTDB taxonomy): Bacteria > Pseudomonadota > Alphaproteobacteria > Rhizobiales > Rhizobiaceae > Rhizobium. The sequence continues at coordinate 82,660 of UBJR01000023.1, forward strand.
TGATCGTCGGAGCGCTGGTTTCCATCCCCTATCTGCGCTGGCGCATTAGCCGCGATCGGGTGGCATGGACGCCGCCGTGACATCGGTGGTGAACCGCGTGAAACGCTTTTCAGCAGGAGACGGCAATGGAAGAATGGCTTGTCTACCTCACCGAGCGCGCTGTCGTTCTCATCAATGGCGCTGCTCTTGTCGTCGTTGTCTACGGCACGCTTGAAGCTTTCGTTGCGGCGATCAGGATCATCGTGGCCGGGCGGCTGTCAGAGGAGGAACGCAGTCTCGTCTGGCTGACGTTCGGCCGCTGGCTGGTTGCCGGTCTCAGCTTCCAGCTCGCGGCTGACATCGTCGAAACGTCGATCTCGCCGAGCTGGGAGGAGATCGGGCGCTTCGCGGCAATCGCGGTTATCCGGACGTTCCTCAATTTCTTCATAAATCGGGATATGGGCGAGCTTCGCGAGCGTCGGAAGGAAACCGCGCGGGAGCGTCACGCGGCCGCCGCCCCGGAATAACCGAAGGCCAGCCAGGCTGAATTTCCGGCGCCGGATCGAGACGTTCCGGCGGCAGATGCCTGTTGCCGCATGATGGCTGCGACGGCAGCCCTTAGCCGATGTTTGCGCAGCCTTAGGTGGACCAAGGTCCAACTGGACGAGCACCGGTTCGCAGAGCAGTTTTCCCCCCGCAAGCACATTTCGGCGACGCCCTGCGCGCAGTCCAATCAAGAATTGGCACGGCACACCGACTGTACCTCATCGGAAAAAGGAACTCAGAAATGGCGACCAAGAAACCGAACGTTCTAATCATGTGGGGAGACGATATCGGACAGTCGAACCTCAGTTGCTACACCAGGGGCCTGATGGGCTACAAGACGCCCAATATCGACCGCCTTGCAAGCGAAGGCATGATCTTTACGGACTCCTATGCGGAGCAGAGTTGCACGGCGGGCCGTGCCGCCTTCATAACCGGCCAGTGCGGTCTGCGGACCGGCCTGACTAAGGTCGGCCTTCCCGGCGCTGAACTGGGCCTCAAGGCCGAAGACATCACCATTGCTCAAGCCCTCAAGCCGCTCGGCTACCGGACCGGGCAATTCGGCAAGAACCATCTGGGCGACCGCGACGAACATCTGCCGACGGTGCACGGCTTCGATGAGTTCTTTGGCAACCTCTACCACCTCAACGCCGAGGAGGAGCCCGAAGAAGTCGATTACCCGAACGCGAAGGACTTCCCCGAGTTCAGGAAGAAATATGGTCCCCGCGGCGTCCTGCATTGCTGGGCGGATGGAAAAGGCGGTCAGAAGATCGAGAATACCGGCCCGCTGACGAAGAAGCGCATGGAGACCTGCGACGACGAATTCCTGGCGGCGGCCAAGAAATTCATCAAAGCTGCCCACGACGCTGGCGAGCCGTTCTTCGTCTGGTTCAACACGTCACACATGCATGCGTGGACGCATGTCAAGCCGGAGAGCCGCGGGCAGTCCGGACGTTGGCAGTCGGAATACCATGACGTGATGATCGATCACGACAAGTGCATCGGCGAGATGCTCGACTTCATCGACAAGCTCGGAATCGCGGACAATACATTCGTGCAGTACAGCACAGACAACGGTCCGCACATGAACACCTGGCCGGATGCGGGCATGACGCCGTTCCGGTCCGAAAAGAACACAAGCTGGGAAGGCGCCTATCGCGTTCCATGCATGGTTCGTTTTCCGGGCCATATCAAGGCCGGGTCGGTCTCGAACGGGATCATCAGCCATCAGGACTGGTTTCCAACCATCCTTGCCATAGCCGGCGAGTCCGATATCAAGGAAAAGCTGAAGAAGGGCCACAAGGTCGGCAATACGACATTCAAGGTCCATCTCGACGGCCACAACCTGCTGCCCTACCTGACAGGCAAAGAGGCCGAGAGCCCGCGCAAGGGCTTCATCTACTTCACCGATGACGGCGACGTCGCCGCCTTGCGATACGACAACTGGAAAATGATGTTCATGGAACAGCGTGTCGAGACGACGCTCAAAATATGGCTGGAACCGTTCGTCGTGCTGCGCACGCCGTATATTTTCAATCTGCGGATGGATCCATACGAACGCGCGATACAGACCTCCAATACGTTCTACGATTGGATGTTCCGGCACATCTATCTGCTTGTGCCGGCCCAGGCAGGCGTAGCGGAATTCCTGTCATCGTTCAAAGAGTTTCCGCCCCGGCAGAAATCTGCGAGCTTCAGCCTGGATCAGGTGCTCGAAAAGATGACGGATGCATCGGCCAGCGGTGGGCATTGAAGCTCTGACGCCAGGCTGTATAGCGCTGGAAAGATGAAAGAAAGCGTGCCCCGGTCGACAAGGCCGGGGCACATCCGCCTTAACGAGAAGGCACCGGTATACTGTGTTTGGATCGGCATAGGATGGGCAACTGGCGCCTCAAGTCGAGATCAAGGCGGCGAGGCTTGCCTTCCGCGCGACGCTTTCGTCACGGTAGTCCGCCGTATTCTTCTTTATAGCATCCGCGCCAACCCCACCAAATTTGGCCGTGGCGAATTGTGAATAGTCCTCGCCTTTTCTCCGCTGCGGGCCGTATTCTTCCACCCATGCGCCATGGCGGCGTGCTGGGGACGGCCATGACCGATCGCAGATTTGATGACAGTCCACGCGGGCAGCTTGCCGAGGCGTTTCAGGCCTTGTCCGAGGCGGCGGTGCGCGCGGGCTGGGGTGAGGGCGATGTGGCGCGGGCGCTGTGCGAGCTTGCCGAGGAATATCTGATCGAGATCAGCGGCAAGGCGATCACCGATGGCGCCCTGCATCCGCGTCTGGCGGACGTGATCCCGATCCGCAAACATTAAAGCGTGATCGGCACTATTCCAGCAGTCCTGCCGAGCGAACGGCGGTGATGAAGGACAGTCGCGCCTTTCCGGCGCTGATCAGCCCATCGAGCGCGTCGAGGCAATGCTGCATGGCGATGCGGTATTCGCGGCCGCGCTTGCCCGGCCAGCGCTTCAGGAATTCGACAGCCTCCCAGGCGGTGGAAATGATAAGGCCCGCGGTTGCGGATTTGACGCGGACGGGGGAGGGGAAATTTCTCTGACTCATGACACGATCTTCGATACTGAACGGAACCTGCCAGCAAACGCCCGCCCACTGGCTTTGTTCCCGATAAATTTCCGGCAGTTGCAAAGCGTGAGATCGGCGCGCATAGTGAGCGTGTTCCCGATCCATTCGTGCCGTTGCGGATGTCCCGCATCAGGCCTTCATGAAGTGCTGCTGCGATGCTCGCCACACCCATCCATCCGCGCGACCTGCCGTTGTTTTCGGAGGATCTCGACGTGATCTCGAACATTCTGGATGAAGTCTGCGAAAATCGCGGCGTTGGCCGCCGCACGCAGGAAGCCGAGCGCCTTGGCGCCGTGATGATCCAGCTCTACCGTCAGGGCGTCAGGGACGGCGCAAAGCTCGCCGCCCTGACCAAGGCCTACCTCTGAAGATTACTTCTGCTCGACGGAAACGCCGTTCTGGCCGATGCTGAGCTCGACGCCCTCAGGCTTGCTTTCTTCACGGTAAATATAGGCGCCCAGGCCGACGACGACGACCAGCAGAGCGCCGATGACGAAATAAAGTCCATTGCTACGATTCAAGATGTTTTCCCTCAACGCGTTGATTGCGCGGCGGAAAACGTATGAGAACGGGTTTGGTTCCGTCTCAGTCGTCGTTGGTGGCGTTAAGCTCGTCCGGCCTCAGCCCGTCATCGCCGTTCGGGCGGGCTTTCAGCCGCACGCCGGGGCCGCCTTCGTCGTGATTGCCGCTGGCGATGAAGACGATTCCGGCAGCTTCGAGCGCATGCTTGGCGGCGAGAAACGCCTGCGGTTCACCCGTGCCGGTGCCATGTTCGAGAGCGGAGACCGTCTGCGTCGAGAGCCCGGCGGCACCGGCCAGTTCCTCGATGCTCATGCCGGTCATGGCGCGCGCGCCGCGTATCTGTGTTCCTGTGATCATCAGAGGAATTGTAGCGCGGATGGCGCGCTTCTCAAGTGGCGCGGGCCACGGTATCGCCAGACAATTCACGCTGGTAGCGGTGCTCCAGAGCTGAACATCCCCAAACGATCCCGAACAGCAGATAGACGTGGCGCCAGTGGTCGATGTCGATGACGTTGCCGATCGTTGCGTGGCCGATGACGCAGATCCAGGCGATCATCAGGAAGGGCTGCCAGGGGCGGTCCTTCAACAGATTCTTGAAGCCGAGATAGATGGTCCAGATCAGCATCGACACATAGGTGACGAAGCCGAGCCAGCCGTATGTTGTCAGGCATTTCAGCCAGATATTGTGCTCGTCTTCTGGAAAGATCGTGCCGAACACCATCGGGCCGATGCCGAAGGGTCGTTCCATCATCATCTGGAAGCCGATCCGATGGCGGTCGAACCGGCCGAGATATTCGCCGTCATATTGCTGGACGAGCTGCGCGCGGGTGCTGAAGAGGTCGGCGACCTGCGGGATCTGCAGGGCGATCACCAAGGCGGCGACCATCAGGATGACGGCGGTCATCGACATCAGCAGGATCTTCAGCCGGAAGGCGCCGGTGCGCTCTTTCAGCAGCATCACGAAGATCAGGATGACGATCGTCAAGAGGAACAGCCCCCAGGCGGCGCGCGAAAAAGACAGGAAGACGCCGAGCGCCAGGATCAGCAACGCGAAGGCGCGGATCGGTGAGCTCAAGAGGCTGCGCGTCAGCATCCCGTGCACAAGATAGAGGGAAGGGGCGACGAGGAAGGGGCCGAAGACGTTCGGATCCTGGAAGGCGCCCTTGGCGCGGTCGTAGAGGGTGAACACCTCGGAGCCGGGAAAGGCGTGAAAATAGCCGAGAATGCCGAGCGCCGAGGTGATGACGGCGGCAAAGACCCAGGCGTCGAAGATCAGCAAAAGGCGCTTGGCATTGTCCTCGATGATCGCCGCATAGAAGACGGAGGTCAGCGCCAGGAAGGTGGAGACCGCCACATACATCGGCCCGCCGGTCATGTCCTTCATCTGCGTCAGCGACAGCATGCCGCCGACATTGAAGGTGAGGAGCAGGGCGAGCAAGATACCGCTGTAGCGCGATATGCGAAGGCCGAGGATGAACCAGATGCCGGTCAGCCCGGCCATCCAGAGTTCATAGGGCGCCGGCTCGTCGATGACGAAGCCCGAGAGGAACACGCCGAAGGCAACCATCGCGGAGCCGATCAGCCGCAGCGTCACGCGCTGCGGGTCGGAGACGCGCGCGTATGTCGCCTCGATCGCGCTCAATAGGCGTTTTCCGTGTTCAGCAGCCGGATCGGCGTCAGGAACAGGATCTTCAGGTCGAACCAGAGCGACCAGTTCTCGATATAGTAGAGATCGTAGGCCGTGCGGAACTTGATCTTGTCGTCGTTGTCGACTTCGCCGCGCCAGCCGTTGATCTGCGCCCAGCCGGTGACGCCGGGCTTGACGCGGTGGCGGGCGAAATAGCCTTCGACGACATCGCCGAAGGCGCGGTCGCGGGCCTGGGCGAGAACGGCGTGGGGGCGTGGGCCGACCAGCGACAACTCGCCGCGCAGCACGTTGAACAGTTGCGGCAGTTCGTCGATCGACGATTTGCGGATGAAGCGGCCGACAGGGGTGACGCGCGGGTCGCCCTTGGTGACGGCGGCCTTCGCCGTCGGATCGCTCAGATGCGTGTACATCGAACGGAATTTGAAGACGTTGATGATCTCGTTGTTGAAGCCGTGGCGCTTCTGCATGAAGAACACGGGGCCCTTCGAGGTCAGCTTGATGGCGATCGCCGTGGCGACCATCACCGGCCAGAGCAAGAGCAGCGCCAGCGATGCGAAGAACAGGTCGAAACCGCGCTTGGCAACCGAATCCCAATCCTGGATCGGTTTCTTGAAGATATCGAGCATCGGCACGGTGCCGACATGCGAATAGGCGCGCGGGCGGAAGCGCAAGCGGTTGGCATGGGCGGCAAGGCGGATATCGACGGGCAGCACCCAGAGCTTCTTCAAGAGCTGCAGGATGCGCGCTTCGGCGCTGAGCGGCAGGGCGATGATCAGCATGTCGATGCGTGTTAGGCGCACGAACTCAACGAGTTCGGCGACGGTGCCGAGCTTCGGATAACCGGCGACCATGATCGGCGAGCGCTTTTCGCCGCGGTCGTCGAAGATGCCGCAGATGCGGATATCGTTGTCGGGTTGCAGCTCGAGCAGGCGGATCAGGTCTTTCGCCGGATCGCCGCCGCCGACGATCACGGCGCGCCGTTCCATGACGCCGTTGCGCGCCCAGTTCCGGATACCGTAGGCAACGAGGAATCGGGTACCGATGAGAAAGAGACCGGAAAGCGAGAACCAGGCCAGATGGATCTGGATCTGCGTCAGCGATACATCGCGCACCAGCGCGAAGATCAGAGCCGTGACGATGAAGGCTGCGCCCCAGGACAGGAAGATCCGCGGCAGCAGCCGGACGCGCGAGCGCAGCGCCGGGATCGAATAGGTATCGCTGATCTGCAGGCTGATGACCGCAAGAGCCGCTGCCACAAAGGACATGGCCACGCGTGCGCCGAAACTTTCGCTGCCGTCGCCCGGCCAGATCAGGAATGCCAGCAGTCCGATCAGGAATTGCGAGGCGAATTCGAACAGGCGGAACTGGCCGATGATGATCGAAGGCGAATGTGTGCCTTCGCGGAACTGCTCGGCGATCTGCAGCGCATAGGCGTTGATGGTCGCGGCCTCGTCCGGCTTTTCATCGCCGTCGCCACGCACATTGATGTCCGAAACCCGCTTTCGCAGCGTATCGACGTCGAACTGATCGTTCTTTTCTGCCTTGTTCATGAGGCTACCGCCGCTCGTTGATACGAACGGCTTAACACCAAGCCCCTAAGAAAGATTTACGAGATCTTATATATTTGCCGGCTGCGGCGTCATACCCACGAGCTCGTAGTATAGTTTCAGAACATCTTTGGCCATCACAGGTGCGGAGAAAACCGCCTTCACGGCGTCTGCCGACGGCATGGTTTGCCGCCCCCATCCGGGCTTGGCGATTGCTTCCGCCATCACCCGCGCCAGATCACCGGCGTCGCCTGGCGCCACCAGCGCCCTGCTGTCCTTGCCGAGCACCTCAGGGATGCCGCCGACACGGCTGGCGATGACGGTCTTGCCGGCGCCGAGTGCCTCGAGAACGATATAGGGCATGGCTTCGGCGCGGGAGGGGACGACGACATTGTCGGACATGGTGAAGGCGTCCTGCACCCGCATCGCCGGCAGCATGCTGATGCGTTTTCCGAGCCCGCGCTCGACCATCATGTCGCGGTATTTGTCGCGGTCAGGGCCATCGCCGATCATCAGCGCCGAGAGCGGCCGCCCGGCCAGACGCTCCGTCCTGGCAAAGGCATCCACAAAAAGATCGGGACCCTTAAGGTCCCTGAGCATGCCGATGTAGATGAACTGGACGGCGTCGGATCGGGTCGGGATCACCTGGAAGTCGCGCTCCCCGATGCCGTTATAGATCAGCCGCGTCTTGGTCTTCGGCTTGCCGACCTTCTTCATGTAGGTGTCGCGCTCGTATTCGCAGATGAAGACGAGCGCGTCGGTCAGATATTCCTGCAGCCGCTCCATCTTGAGCACGAATTGCCCGAGGAGCGAGGTGCGGGAATAATGCAGGCTTCCGCCATGGGCGGTATAGAGGCGGGCTACGCGATACCTGTTCACCCGCAGGGCTGAGCCAACGAGCCGCGCGAGCACACCGCCTTTGGCGCCGTGTCCGTGCAGCACATCAGGCCGCAAACTTTTAATCGTCTTGTATGTATCCCAGATAACAGGGATATCCGAGATGCCGGGGGCGCGGCGGATCGGCACGCGCGTCAGCCCCAGCGAAAGATAGGGACGGATGTCGTCGAACAGCCGGTCCTCGTGCTCGCCGCCGGTCGAACTGTCGCAGAGAATGCCGACCTCGTGACCGGCCTTGCTGTGCTCCTCGACGAGATCGCGGACATGGCGAAAAATGCCACCGATCGGTGACCTGAAGCAGTGGATGATGCGGAGAGGCCGTTGTTCGTCTGCCATATGCGATCAGAACAGCCGTTCGCGGACGTAGATGGTGTCGCCGGCAATGATGGCGGACGAGATGTTGACGCGGCCGGTGATGACTTGGCCGTTGATCTTGCGTGTCACGTCGACGCTGGCCTGATTGGCGCGGGAAGAGAAGCCGCCGGCCACCGCAATGGCGTTCTGCACGGTCAGGCCTGGAACATAGGCATATTGGCCGGGCTGGCCGACTTCACCCATGACGTAGATGGAACGGTAGCGGTCGACATCGATGGTGACGTCAGGATCGCGTAGATAACCCTGCTTGAGCTTGGCGGCAAGCTGGCCGGAAAGCTGCTGCAGCGTGCGGCCGCGGGCAGGGACCTGACCGACGAGCGGGAAGGCGACATAGCCTGCCTGATCGACCGTGTAGCTGTTGGTCATGCTCGGCTGATCGAAGACGGTGATCCGCAGCCGGTCGCCGCTATCCAGCGTATAGGGCTGAATCGTCGCCTGCTGGAAAGCCTTCGGCGCCGGCTTATAGGTGTTGCAGCCGCTCAGTACCGCGGTCATCGCGGCAAGGCTCAGGGCCAGAAACATCTTGGGCTTTGCGAAAGGCATTCGACTGTGCTCACAGGAAACGAACTTGGTCCCTGCCGTTATCAATCCGTTAGGGTTAATGCCCGGTAAAAATTTGCAGGATTTTTTGGAAGACGGCAGGTTTAGGCGCCTTACTTGCCCAGCCGGTAATTAACGCTTGGGTTACTATAGTCGTTTACCCTTCGCCACACCTTTGTTCTTGGAGTGCGAGTATGTCCGGCGTAACGGGTAATCAGGATGTCGATATCGATCTTGGCCAGCTTGTCCGTGCGGTATGGGAACGGCGGCTCAAGGTCGTCGCGATCACGCTGGTCGGGGCAGGGGTCGCTTTCGCCGGCGCCAAGATGATTGCGCCGAAATACCGCGGCGAAACGCGGTTGCTGATCGAACAGCGCGCACCGGCCTTCGCCAACACCCAGTCTGCCGATGCCAATGCCGGGCCGCTGCTGGACGAACTGAACATCGCCAGCCAGGTGCAGCTGCTGCAATCGGCCGATCTGATCAAGAAGGTCATTAACAGCGAGAAGCTTTACGAGCTCCCCGAATTCGACGAGGCCGCCAACGGCTCGGCGCTGACCGATATCCTGATTGCGCTGCATCTGAAGAAGAACCCGGCCGAGAACCCGCCGGAAGAGCGCGTCATCGATGCGTTCACGGAGCGCCTGCAGGTCTTCCAGGTGCCGGGCTCCCGCGTCATCGGCATCAATTTCACTTCCAAGGATCCGAAGCTCGCCGCCCGCATCCCCAATGCGATGGCCTCCGTCTATCTCGCCACCCAGAGCGGTGCGAAGCTCGATTCCAACTCCGAAGCGACCCGCTGGCTGGAGCCCGAGATCGAAAGCCTGCGTCAGAAGGTCAGCGATGCCGAGCAGAAGGTTGCCGAATACCGCTCGGTATATGGCTTGCTGCCCACCAATGGCGGCAGCAATTTCCCGACCCAGCAGCTGAACGATATTTCCGCGGAGCTGACGCGCGTCCGTGGCGAGAAGGCCAATGCCGAGGCCCGCGCACAGGCCGTCCGCAATGCTCTGTCGTCGGGCGCACCGTCCGATACGCTGCCGGATATCATGGCATCGCAGTCGATGCAGCGGCTGAAGGGCACTGAGTCCGGCCTACAGTCGCAGATTTCCGATCTCAGCACATCGCTGCTCAACAACCACCCGCGGCTTCGCAGCCTGCGGGCACAGCTCGCCGACATCAAGACGCAGATCCGCCAGGAGACGCAGAAGATCCTGACCAGCATCGAGAACGAATCGAAGGTCGCCGATCTTCGTGCCGCCGAGCTCGAGCGCCAGTCCACTACGCTTCAGCAGAATAGCGCCAAGGCCGGTGAAGACGAAGTCGGCCTCAATGCCCTGCAGCGCGAAGCCAATGCCCAGCGCCAGCTGCTCGAGACCTATCTCGTCCGCTACCGCGAAGCCGCCTCGCGCGCCGACAGCAATTCAAGCCCGGCCGATGCCCGCGTCGTTTCCAAGGCTGTCCAGCCGGTCGATCCCTATTTCCCGAAGGTCGTGCCGATCGTCATCGTCGCCACTTTCGCAACGCTGATCCTCACCTCGATCTTCATCATGCTGGCAGAGCTTTTCAGCGGCCGCGCACTGCGTCCTGTCGGTGCATCCGCCGTCCCGGCCGCCCGGACCGAAGACGAGCCGCTCACCGTTGCCGCGCCGATCAAGTCCAAGCGCGCGGCAGCGCCGAGCATGCTGTCTGCACACGAGGACGACGTGGTTGTCGAAGAGCCGGCAGAAACCGTAGAGCCCGCTGACGACAACGAGTTCTCGATCGGCTCCGTTGCCGAATACCTGACCAGCAGCCGCGCGCCGCTGGCAATCGCCATATCACCCGTTGGTGACGATGGATCTGCTGCCACTGTTGCACTGGCCCGCAAGCTCTCGGCGTCCGGCCAGCGCACCATTCTGGTTGATATGACCGGCTCCGGTTATCCGACGGTTCTAATGGCCGAAGATCTGGAAGCGCCCGGTGTGACCGATCTGCTTTGCGGCGTTGCCGCTTTCGGCGATACGATCCACCGCGACCGCGCCTCGGACGCCCATCTCATTCCGCAGGGCACCAGCGATGTGCGCCAGGCCATGCGCGGCGCCGACCGGCTCTCGCTGCTACTGGATGCGCTGATGTCGGCTTATGATATCGTCGTCGTCGAATGCGGCGCGGCCGATGTGGCAGGCGTCTCGCGCCTGACCCGCAGCAAGGATGTCGAAATCATCCTGTCGATGCCCGAAGTGTTGGAGGACGAGTTCGTCCATGCCATGACGGAGTTCGAAAAGGCCGGCTATCAGCGCGTCGTGCTGATGTCGGGCGGGGAAGCCGCCGAGCCTGATGTTGCCCGCCACGCGGCGTGACGGTCAGACACCGATCCTGGCGCGAACGCGCTGGGCGGCACGATAGAAACCCGGCCGGGCCTTGATGAAGGCCTTGCTTCTGGTGATGGCGCGATGCGCCGCGCCGGCGATAGATCCCTTCAGTGACAGCGGCAGAACCGCATCATAATGGCTGGTTTCGACAGGCGCCCAGGAACGCTTGTAGGTCTGGTCTCCAAGGCCGAAGTCGAAGAGCGATACGCCCTTGACCTGCAGCCCCGATATCATCTGCCAATAGAGAAATTCACCGGGGCTCGAATCCGGCACCAGGCTCTCATCGATCGCGCCGAACTGGCAGATAATGTGATCACCCTTGCGCGAGATGCCTGAAACCGCGGCAATCTTGCCGGCAAGCTCGCCTTTCAGCCGCAGCGCATGCATTTCCAGGCCGTAGTCGCCGCCGTCGCGAATATCGATAAGGCCGTGCAGGAAGGCTTTCGTCTCAGCATCGGCAAAAACGTCCGGCAGACCGAGAGTGCGGAAGCGTTCCGCCTTTTGCTTGAAGAACAGGTCGAGCAGCGCGTGCTGTTCGCCAAGCGTGCCCCCATCCACATAGTCGAACCCGCCGACGGCCTCCAGCCGCTTCGACTGGACGCGGAACTTTTTGCGGCGGCTCTTGGCATTCACCTGCTTCAGCGTTGCCTCGAAATTGTCGAGCAGCGGCAGCTGATAGGCATGGTTCTGGTTTTGCACCATCGGCAGCAGGCCGAGCGGGTTTCGCCGCCCGCGCCATTCTAGCGGAATGTTCTGCAGCAGCAGAAGATCGGCCTTGCCCTGCAGCGCCTGTTTCAGGATTTCGGCAAAGCGCTGGGGATCAAGGTCTTCAAAGGCTTCCAGGAAATGTTCGGAAAACAGGCCGGTGTTGATATTGCTGTGATCGGCGCCGATGAAGCGGGCGATCCGGACGCCGTGGCTGCTATCGATCTCGACCGGCAGAATGAAGACAACCTTGCCATGCGTGCTGCCTTTCAGGATCGCCAGCGGCCGCTTATAGGCGCGCACCCAGGAGCGGCACCATTCATAGCCCTGATGCAGAGAGGTGAGGTGGTCCTTCTCCAGCGTCCGCCAATCGCGCTCCAGCGGCTCCATCGCATCGTGGACGCTTACATCCAGTTCGGTGATCGCCAGCTTGGCGCTGAGCGACCTGAGCCGCGAAATGCCGGCATCGGCCTTGCCTGCGTCGTCGAGCGGCTGCTGGTCGGCATCGAGCTTCTGGGTCCGCACGGGAATTCTCCGGTCAAGATTGCTTGCCAGAGGATATAGCGCTGCGGAGCCTATCGAGGATTTAAACGCCGGCCGTGGCGCGCGCTTTTCCGCCGATCACGGTTATCTGCGCGTTAATGCGCTATTGCTGCCTCGGCCCGGCCATCCACTTGATGATCAGCATGGCGGGAAGCACCCAGAGCATGCCGGTCAGCGCGAAATAGAGCAGGTGGCCCCACCACGGCGCCTCGCCAAGCGTGGCGACGGCGATCGTATTCGCGATCAGCGCATAGGCGAGCACGAGGACGATGATCAGGATCGTGCCGATGAATTTGCGCAGGCGAACGGGCATATCAGTTCAATCTTCCGGGTTGCTTGGACAGCGCGACGGCATGCCGCAAAGGTTCGGGGCTTGTTTTGCATGAGCCGCTGGGGCAAATCAACTGCCGTAACGAAGGAGCAATCATGGCCGTCGCGAATATGACCACCGAGCAGACAATCCGGGGCGAAGTCCGCAAGCAGGATCGCGACCGCCGCGCATTGCGCATCTGGCTGGGTTTCGTGCTGCTGGCGCTCTTCTGTCTGGTGCTGGTCGGCGGCGCCACGCGGCTGACCAATTCCGGCTTGTCGATCACCGAATGGAAGCCGATCCATGGCGTCATCCCGCCGCTGAATGCCACGGAATGGGACGAGGAATTCAAGCTCTACCAGCGTATTCCCGAATTCCAGCAGCTGAACAGCGACATGACGGTCGAGGAGTTCAAGGGCATCTTTTGGTGGGAGTGGGCGCACCGGCTGATTGCCCGCGGCATCGGCGTCATCTTCGGCCTGCCGCTTCTCTATTTCTGGATCACCGGCAAGGTGGAGCGCCGCCTGCGCTGGCCGCTTGCGGGTATTCTGGCGCTCGGCGGTCTGCAGGGCTTCATCGGCTGGTGGATGGTGTCCTCCGGTCTCTCCGTGCGCACCGATGTCAGCCAATATCGCCTTGCGACCCATCTGGTCATGGCCTGTCTGATCTTTGCCTCCTGCATGTGGATCATGCGGGGGCTCTCGCCGCATTCCGATGATGCAGCGCCGACGCAGAGCTCCAGACGCTGGGCGGCCGTGATCGCCATTTTCGCGCTGTTCCAGATCTATCTCGGCGCGCTCGTTGCCGGTCTGGATGCAGGTTTCACCTACAATACATGGCCGCTGATGGATGGTTCCGTCGTTCCGGGCGATCTGCTGATCCAGCAGCCTGCCTGGATCAACTTCTTCGAAAACCCGAAGACCGTTCAGTTCATCCACCGCGTCGGCGCCTACACGCTGTTTGCGCTGACGCTGATCAACATGGTGATCGCGCTGCGCGCCGCACCGGCAACAACGCATGCGCGCCGCGCCGTCGTGCTCTTCGCGCTGGTGACCATCCAGGCGGCGATCGGCATCACCACGCTGCTGCTGCACGTGCCGCTGCATTGGGGCCTGCTGCATCAGGGCGGCGCGCTCGTAGTCTTCGGCTTCGCCGTTGCCAACTGGCGCGGCTATTACGGCGAGTTCTCGCGGCAGACCATGATCGCCGAACGCGACTGACGCCTATTCGTGTCCGCATGTTTCAAGCCGCGGTGCAGATGCTCCGCGGCTTTTTCGGTTTTGCCGGAAAATTCGCATGCGTCATTGTCGGCAACCCTCGCCACCATCCGTCCTTGTGGCATAGTTCACACGGCTTCGGCCGCAAAAGAGGGTAGGACAATGGGTAAGACAATCGCAATTCTTGTGGCACGGCTGATTTTCGGCGGCCTGTTCGTCATGGCGGCAAGCTTCAAATTCATGGATATGGGAGCGACCGCCGGTTATATTGCCGCCGCAGGTTTTCCGCTGCCGCTGTTGCTCTCCTGGATCGCCGCCTTCTTCGAGGTCGGGCTTGCTGTCGCACTGCTGAGCGGCGCCTTCTTCAGCGAGGCGGCGCTTGCTGCCGGCGTCTATGTGATCTTCCTTGCTTTCGCGTTCCACGGTCCGAACCGCTGGGAAGGCAACCAGGCCGAATTCGGCTTCTTCGTCGATCACTTCACATTTCTTGCTGGGCTGCTGTTTGCCTTTGCGCATGGCCCGGGCGAAAAGCTGAGCGTCAACCTTGGCCTGTTGCGCAGGCCTGCCTGACGTTAGCGCAGGATGCCGTCCAGCGCAGGCATGCCGAAGATCGCCGATGCAGCGATCAGCAGATAGCAGGTCAGGCGGAAGGTGCTTTCTTTCGCCAGGCCGAAAAGCTTTGAACCGCCGTAGAGGCCAGCCGCATAGGCCGGAAGAATGACGATCGTCAGCGCAAATACCGCCTGCACGAACAGGCCGCCTACGTAGTAGCTGATCGTCGTGAAGATGCTGGAGATCGAGAAGTAGAAGATGACGTTGGCGCGGACGCGCTGAAAGTTGCTCTTGCCCCCGAGCCAGTAGGCGACGACGGGCGGCCCGCCGAGCTGGGCCGCACCGCTGAAGAGCCCGGCAAGCAGGCCGACGCCGGAACTCAGCGGTGCCGACGGCTCGCCGTGATAGCGCCAGCCGGAGACCAGAAGCGCCAGCAGGCAGATTGCCGTGCCGCAGATGATCCAGCGCAGCACCAGCGGATCCATTAGCGTCAGCACGACCGTTCCCGCTGGAACCCCAAGTACCGCACCCGCCGCCATGACGAAGACCTCGCGCCGGTTCGAATTGCGCCAGGCATCCGGGATCATGCCGAGGGTCGCCAGGCCGTCGATCACCAACAGCACCGGCGAGATCAGTTTCGGCCCGACGATCGCGCCGCCAAGCGGAATAAAGATCAGCGCCGCCCCGAAACCGGAAAAGCCGCGCGCCAGTCCGGCAATGAAGGCGAACGCTATCAGCGCGTGGACGCCATGGTCCGGCAGCGCGGATGAAAGCCAGGAGGAGAGAGCGTCGAAGGAGAGGAGCATGGTGGCCTGGACATATGCGGAGGGAGGCGGCCGCGCCAGGCGCGGCCACCCGCCAAATCACGCGCCGATCATCAGGTCCATGTTCTGCACGGCAGCACCCGAGGCACCCTTGCCGAGATTGTCATAGACGGCGACCAGCAGCGCCTGTGCATTCGCATCATTGGCGAACACATGAAGGCGCATACGGTTGGTGTCGTTGTAGATCTCGGGGTTGAGATCCGGCGTCCGTTCGGTGTTCTCGAACGGCGCCACTTCGACGACACCCTTGATACCGGCAAAATAGTCGGCGATCGCCGCATGGATTTCAGCGCCGGTCGGCACTTTTTCCAGATGTGACAGCTGCAAGGGCACGGTGACGACCATGCCCTGCGCGAAATTACCGACGACGGGCTGGAAGAACGGCACGCGGCCGAGCTTGGCATAGCGCTGCAGCTCCGGCAGGTGCTTGTGCTTGAAGCTCAGGCCGTAGGGCATGTATTCAGGCGCATCTTCACCCTTGGCGACATAATCCTCGATCATCGTCCGGCCGCCGCCGCTGTAACCCGAGATGCCGTTGACGGTGACAGGGTAATCAGCGGGCACCAGACCGCCTTCGATGAGCGGACGCAGCATGGCGATCGGACCCTGCGGCCAGCAGCCCGGATTGGCGACGCGCTTGGCCGAGGTGATGACGCCGGCCTGATCCTTGCTGAGTTCGGCAAAGCCATAGGCCCAGCCCTCGGCAACGCGATGCGCCGTCGAGGCGTCGATCACCTTGGTCGTGTCGTTCTCGATCAGGCTGACGCTTTCCTTGGCGGCATCGTCAGGCAGGCAGAGGATCGCGACATCGGCCTTGTTCAGAAGCTCGGCGCGGACAGCCTTGTCCTTGCGGCTTTCGCCCGGGATCGACAGCAGCTCGATATCGCGGCGGCCAGCCAGGCGCTCGCGGATCTGCAGACCCGTCGTACCAGCTTCGCCATCGATGAATATCTTCGCTGCCATGATAATCCTGCGCTTTCAATGAGTTCCGGACCGTTCCGGAAACAGTTTGCCATGAAGTTGAATCAGTTTGATAACAGCCGTCATTTGGCGGCTGCGCGCCTCTCTGCGTGAAGGCCCAGCATATACATCGCGACCGTCGCTCCCGCAATGGCGGTGACATCGGCATGATCATAGGGCGGTGATACCTCGACGACATCGGCGCCGCGAATATCGAGCTGATGCAACCGCTGCAGAACGGAGAGGATTTTGGCGCTCGACGGGCCACCCGCAACCGGCGTGCCGGTGCCGGGTGCGAAGGCCGGATCGAGGCAATCGATATCGAAGGTCAGATAGGCGGGGGCACCCTTGGTGTGCGAAATGATCGTCGAGGCGATGTCCGAGGCGCTCATGTCCTCGACCTGATGGCCGTAGAGGATCTGGATACCGCAATCATCAGGCGCATGGGTGCGGATGCCGATCTGGATCGAACGGTCGGGATCGATGATGCCGTCGCGCACCGCGCGGGCGACGAAGGAGCCGTGGTCGATGCGCCCGGCATCGTCGAGCCAGGTGTCCTGATGCGCGTCAAACTGGACCAGCGCCAGCGGTCCATGCTTGGCCGCATGCGCCTTGAGGATCGGCCAGGTCACGTAATGATCGCCGCCGAGCGTCAGCATGAAGACGCCGCTGTCGAGGATCGTCTGCGCCTGCCGCTCGATCGCCGCCGGCGTCTCCTGGTGATTGCCGTAGTCGAGCAGGCAGTCGCCGTAATCGATGACCGCCATGTCGGTGAAGAGATCGCGGTTGAACGGATATTGAGGATCGTTGTCGAAGATGGCCGAAGCCCGGCGGATCGCCTGCGGTCCGAAGCGCGTGCCCGGGCGGTTGGAGACCGCGGCATCGAAAGGCACGCCCCAGACGGCAACGTCGACGCCCGCAAGATCCTTGGTGAAGCGGCGGCGCATGAAGGAGAGCGCGCCGGCAAAGGTTGGATCGCTCGCTGCCGATGTCAGGCTGGTCGCGGTAAAGGCGTGGTCGATCGTCTTATTGGCCATTGGGGCTCTCTTCCTCCGGGGCGGTGAATTCATAGGCGCGTTCGACGCGCGCGATGCGAACCTTGTATTGCCTGTACCAGCGATCACGGCCGATCCGCTGGGCCGCGAGGTGGCTGGCGACCTGTTTCCACGCCTTCAGGCTTTCCTCGTCGGCCCAATAAGAATTGGTGATGCCGAAGCCATCCGCATCCCGCGCGCTCTCGGCCCCGAGACAGCCCGGCTGCTGCAGCGCAAGCTCGGCCATGCGATCGGCCATCGCCTCATATCCCTGATCGCCCGCAGTGCGGATCGAGGAAAAGGTGACGACGTAATAGGGCGGCTGCGGGGTCTCGGCAAAGGGTGAGGGCGGGGTTGGCATGGCAATTCCTCTTCGGGAAAAGGCCTAGGCGAGGATTCAGCCGATTGCAAGTGAGAGGCGGCGGGCCTGCCGCCGCCATGGCTGGCGAGTCGCACCTCGTGTGCGTTGACTTCATCCATCGCTTCAAAGAAGCTTGGTTCAACCGAAGAGGAGAGACTGATGGGCATGTTCGATCACGTATCGATCGGAGTGAAGGATCTCGAGAGATCGCGCCAGTTCTACGATGCGTTGCTGGCGCCGCTCGGCTATGAGCGGCTGTCGAATTTCGATGGCACGGTGGGCTATGGCGCCGACAAGCCTGCTTTCTGGGTCAGTCAGGTGGCGCGCCCGGTTCCCGCCGATCGCGGCTCGGGCCTGCATTTCTGCTTCACGGCACCCAGCGAAGAAGCCGTGAATGCGTTCTATGCTGCCGGCGTGGCGAACGGCGGCGAAGATAACGGCACACCGGGGATTCGCCCGGACTACGGCCAGTTCTACTATGCGGCCTTCATCATCGATCCGGATGGCTACCGGCTCGAGGCATTCTTCTTCAAGCCTGAATAAACAAAAAGGCCGGGCAAAAGCCCGGCCTTTCCGCAAAGCAATGTCCAGAAAGCGATTAACGCTTCGAGAACTGGAAGGAACGGCGAGCCTTGGCCTTACCGTACTTCTTACGCTCGACGACGCGGCTGTCGCGGGTCAGGAAGCCACCCTTCTTCAGGACCGGACGCAGGCCCGGCTCGAAGTAGGTGAGGGCCTTGGAGAGACCGTGACGAACGGCACCGGCCTGGCCGGAAAGACCGCCGCCTGCAACCGTTGCGATGATGTCGAACTGGCCGTCGCGGGCGGCAGCGAAGATCGGCTGGCGCAGGATCATCTGCAGAACCGGACGTGCAAAGTATTCGGTGAATTCCTTGCCGTTGACGATGATCTTGCCGGAGCCGGCCTTGAGCCATACGCGGGCGACAGCGTTCTTGCGCTTGCCGGTCGCGTAGGAACGGCCAAGCGAGTCGACCTTACGGACGTGAACCGGAGCAGCTGCTTCGGAAGACGTGCCGAGATCCTTCAGGGAGGAGAGGTCAGCCATTCTTAGGCGCTCCTTACATTCTTTTTGTTCAGCTTGGCGACGTCGAGAACGACGGGCTGCTGTGCTTCGTGAGGATGGTTGGAACCAGCGTAAACGCGCAGGTTCTTCATCTGGCGGCGACCGAGCGGTCCGCGCGGAACCATGCGCTCAACAGCCTTCTCGAGAACGCGCTCCGGGAAGCGGCCTTCGATGATCTGGCGAGCAGTACGTTCCTTGATGCCGCCGGCATAGCCGGTGTGCCAGTAGTAAACCTTGTCGGAATACTTCTTGCCGGTGAAGACGACCTTGTCGGCATTGATGACGATGACGTTGTCGCCGTCGTCAACGTGAGGCGTGAAGGTTGCCTTGTGCTTGCCGCGCAGACGCATAGCGATTACGGAAGCGAGACGGCCAACGACAAGCCCTTCGGCGTCGATGATGACCCACTTCTTCTCCACCTCTGCAGGCTTCTGGGAGAAAGTTGCCATAGTAGTTACTCTCTTTTGGATCCCTTATGCCCGAAGGCGAAGGGCGTTTCTTGTTGCTTGGTTTGGTGTCCGGAGACAGCCAAAAAGAAAGCAGCCCGGAAAGGCTGCGTTCTGGCGGTGTGTATAAAGGCAACCCTTTCCCGGGTCAACATCGCGCAATCGGCTGTCTGAAAAAATAGACAAGCAATATCAATGCGATAGGTATATGGTATTATGATACCTCATATTTCCCGGGGTGGAATCGAGTAAGTGGCGGTGGCGTGCGCGATCAATTCGCTCTCATCGCGCTGAAATATCGATGCCTCGATCACTGCCAGACGCCTGCCGAGCTTGAGAATCCGGCAGGTGCAGAAGGTGGGTTCCAGCTTCGGGAATCTGAGGAAATTGATGTTGAGATTCGTGGTGACGGCGAGCGCCACGGGGCCGATATGCGAGAGCACTGCTACATAGGCGGTGACATCCGCCAAGGTGAAGAGCGCCGGTCCTGAAATCGTGCCGCCGGGCCGCAGATGCCGTTCGGCCGGGTCGAGCCGCATCGAAGCCTTGCCGGGCGCGATGTCGATCACCTTGAGCACCCGCCCGTCCGTATGGATCTGCGGAAAGTCCGTCTCCAGAAAACGGTGGACCTCGTCGATCGTCATGACCGGTTGCATCTGTTCACCTCGAAATTGCCGGCAGGCTGTGGCAGAACATCTAGCACGAAAGATGATTGCAGGGAGTTAGACCAATGGCCGAAGTCGTTTCCTTCCGGAAAGATCCAGACAAGGCGGGCGGGGCTGCGCTGGTGCTGCGCGAGCTGAATGACGGGGTTCTCAGGCTCACCCTGAACAATCCGCCCGCCAATGCGTTGTCGATCGCCGTCATGGAAACGCTGATGGGCGAGTTGCAGGCCGCCGGCGAGGATTCGTCGGTGCGCGTCGTCATCATCGCCTCTACCGGCAACATCTTCTCTGCCGGGCACGACCTGAAGGAGCTGACGGCGCATCGCGCCGATGCCGATGATGGCGTTGCCTTCTTCGAGGAGAGCTTTGCGCTTGCCGCGGATCTGATGCTGGAAATCACCCGCCTGCCGAAACCGGTGATCGCCGAGATCGACGGTCTGGCGACCGCCGCCGGCTGCCAGCTGGTCGCGTCCTGTGATCTGGCGATCTGCACCGACACCGCGACTTTCTGCACGCCGGGCGTCAATATCGGCCTGTTCTGCTCGACGCCGATGGTCGCAATATCGCGCGCCGCGCATCGCAAGCAGGCGATGGAAATGCTGCTGACCGGCGAGACCATCGACGCCTCGACCGCCAAGGACTTCGGCCTCGTCAACCGCATCGTGCCGAAACAGTACCTGACGCAGGTGGTGACGAAATACGCCTCCGTCATCGCCTCGAAGTCACCGGAAGCGATCCGCATCGGCAAGGAAGCCTTCTATCGCCAGCTCGAAATGCCGGTCGAGGAAGCCTACACTTTCGCCGCCGAAGTCATGGTCGACAGCATGCTGACGGCCGACGCGGAAGAAGGAATCGACGCCTTTCTCGGCAAGCGCATGCCTGTCTGGCCGGAGGAGTGACTACCCCAGCTTCAAGATCAGCCCGCCCATGGCAATGATCACGCCGGCGAGGTAGCGCCAGGGGCTGGCGCGCTCTTTCAGCACGACGACCGAGATCACCAGCGCAAAGAGGATCGAGGTTTCGCGCAGCGCGGCGACGGTCGCGACCGGGGCTTTGGTCATAGCCCAGAGCGCCAGTCCATAGGAGGCGATCGAGCCCGAGCCGCCAATCAGGCCGCGCCACCAGTGAACGCGCACGTGGATGGCGACCACGCGGGCGCCGCGGCGCGAGATCGCCCAGGCAAACAAGAGCACCGGCGGCAGCAGCGACATCCACAGCGTATAGGAGATCGCATTGCCGGATATCCGTGCGCCGATGCCATCGACATAGGTGTAGGTGGCGATCACGCAGGCATTGATAAGGGCCAGCATGATGGCGTGGCGGCTGCCGTGTCTGGCTTCGAAGGCGAGCGTCAGGATGCCGGCGCAAATCGTCATCGTTCCGATCAGTGCGCCGCCTGACAGCGTTTCGCCGAGCACGAAGCTGCTTGTGGCGGCGATCAGCAGAGGTGCGCAACCGCGCATCAGCGGATAGACGAGCCCGATGTCACCGGCCCGATAGGCACCGGCAACCAGCTGGAAATAGGCAAATTGCAGGATGGCGGAGACGCCGATGAACGGCCAGGCCGCAGCATTCGGCAGCGGCAAAAATGCCAGGAAGGGAAGTGCAGCGACAGCGCCGCCTGCAGAGATCAATGCCGCGTCGAGCGACTTGTCGGTGCCAGCCTTGATGATGGCGTTCCATGTCGCGTGGAGAAGGGCGCCGAAGAGAACCAGAAGAATGACGTCGAGGGGCAAGATCGCAAACCGGAGCGGGGAGGCGGGAGAACATCAGCGGTATGAGCTTCGCCACGCCGAAAATCAATGCGCCCGGATTATTTTGCAACCTGACGCTATGATTATCACCGGGAACGGTGCCGCAGGCGAGCAGATTGCGTCTTGAATGGACCCGCCCTGCGTGCACTCCCGATGCGTTTATTTTGATTCCCGCCACTCAACTGTGAGGTGTCTCTAATATATGCGGGAACGAAGCTGGCTTAAAGAAAAAACAAAAAGTGAACATCGCCTTGCGGTCTATTTCACCATTTAGTTATCTTGCTGAAATATAGAGATTATTCTATTACTTTGGTATGCCGTAGATTGTGCGCCCATAGGGTGCATTTCGGCACAATCGATGCGGAAAGGCGCGAGTAGGCGTGCGCCTTTCCTAACTGTGAGAACGGTTTCCAACACGCATCGATACGTTACAATGAGTGGTTCGGAACAAGAAATGTCCCGTCCAGGTTGTCGATGTTCTGGCAGTTGAGGACCGGGCAGGACCGGTCGTCACGCGTCGGGATGTTTTTCCATTCGGCATACTCATTGGCGTCGCAGAAGCGGCTGTTGCGCACGAACCGGTCATAGAGCGGCAGTCCGCGCGGTGAGGTCCAGCGGAAGATCACGGCGCCCTGATTGTGGATGGCGGCGCGCGCGCTCTGGCAGGTCATCGACAGCGGATTGAGACGCGAGATCGCGAAGGACGGCGAGGCCGCCAGCACGATCGCAATTGTCAGCACAAGTTTTTTCATGGGCCATTCCTCCTTGGAACCCGTATGGCTATATATACGCCTGAAAGAACTGCAGGTTTCAACCGGGTGAAAAAATGGCTGCGGGGGATGGGCCGATGGATCATGATCATTACAGCGATGTCTACATCGCCGAAATTCTGAATTCGGTGAAGACGATTGCGCTGACCGGCGCTTCGCCGAACCCGGCGCGCCCGAGCAATGGCGTGATGGGTTATCTCCTGTCACGCGGCTACGAGGTAATCCCGGTCAATCCGGGGCAGGCGGGCAAGACGATCCATGGGCAGATGGTCTACGGCAGGCTCGAGGATATTCCTGTTCCCGTCGATATGGTCGATGTGTTCCGCGCCTCCGAATATCTGCAGGAGGTGGTGACCGAAACTCTGGCGCTGGCCGTTCGCCCGCGAGTGATCTGGGCGCAGCTCGGCGTGCGCGACGACGATGCAGCCCGCCGCGCCGAGGCCGGCGGCATCAAGGTGGTGATGGACCGCTGCCCGGCAATCGAAATTCCGCGGCTTGCCGGATAGCGAACGGATTTTCCACATTTCTCCCGACGGTTGAAACGTCAGGCGATTAACATTTGCGCCGCCTTGGCTATGCTGCCGCCATTCAACGCAATGGGAGGACGGCATGGCAACGAACAATCCAGGCTTCAACACACTGGCAATCCACGCGGGCGCGCAGCCCGATCCGGCGACTGGTGCCCGTGCCACGCCGATCTACCAGACCACGGCCTACGTCTTCAACGACGCCGATCACGCCGCCGCACTCTTCGGCCTGCAGGCATTCGGCAACATCTATACCCGCATCATGAACCCGACTCAGGCGGTGCTCGAAGAGCGCGTCGCAGCACTTGAGGGCGGCACCGCCGCACTCGCTGTCGCATCCGGTCATGCCGCGCAGATGATCGTTTTCCACACGATCATGCGCCCGGGCGACAATTTCGTCGCCGCCAAGCGCCTCTATGGCGGCTCGATCAACCAGTTCGGCCATGCCTTCGATAATTTCGGCTGGCAGGTCCGCTGGGGCGATGTCGAGGATCCGGCGAGCTTCGAGAAGCATATCGACGGCAACACCCGCGCGATCTTCATCGAAAGCCTGGCAAATCCGGGCGGTACCTTCGTCGATATCGCTGCGATTGCGGAAGTGGCGCACAGACACGGCCTGCCGCTGATCGTCGACAACACGATGGCGTCGCCTTATCTCATCCGCCCGATCGAACACGGCGCCGATATCGTCATTCATTCGCTCACCAAGTTCCTTGGCGGTCATGGCAATTCGATGGGCGGCATCATCGTCGATGGCGGCACGTTCGACTGGTCGAAATCCGGCAATTATCCGATGCTGTCCAGCCCGCGCCCGGAATATAACGGCGTCGTGCTGCACTCGACCTTCGGCAATTTCGCCTTCGCAATCGCTTGCCGCGTACTTGGCCTGCGCGACCTTGGCCCGGCAATTGCGCCCTTCAACGCATTCCTGATTCTGACCGGCATCGAAACGCTGCCGCTGCGTATGCAGCGCCACAGCGACAATGCCATCGCGGTCGCCAAATGGCTGAAGGCGCACAGCAAGGTGGCGTGGGTCAATTATGCCGGTCTCGATGATGATCCGAACCACGCATTGCAGCAGCGCTATTCGCCGAAGGGCGCCGGATCGGTCTTCACCTTCGGCATCAAGGGCGGATACGAGGCGGGCAAGACCTTCGTCGAAGGGCTGGAGCTCTTCTCGCATCTCGCCAATATCGGCGACACCCGCTCGCTGGTGATCCACCCGGCCTCGACGACGCACCGCCAGCTGACCGATGAACAGCGCATCGCCGCCGGCGCCGGTCCTGATGTCGTGCGTCTCTCCGTCGGTATCGAGGACGTCAAGGACATCATCGCCGATCTCGAGCAGTCGCTCGCCAAGATCTGATGATGCGCTGCCGCGGCGCTATCGCGACTGGCAGATGCCGGTGAGCGAGATGGCGTCGCGGCTGTCGATGACCATGTGCAGTGTGCGCATCATGTCGGCTGCCATCAGCAGTGCTCTCGCCAGGTCGCTGGGTGGCTGCTGGCCGGCCGAGGTAGCGATCTTCAGGAGATCGAACACGGTGTCGTAGCTTCCGTTGCTCGGAATCCCGACAAGCTGGCGCATTTCGCGTATTGTGCTTACGGATCGAAGGATGAAGCGCCGCGCATCATCCGGCCCAAGTGTCTGGACCTCGCTGGCAGCCCTCGTCACCTCCGCGATGAACTCGTTCGTCCCGGACATGCATGCCTCGTGATTTTTCTGCTGTTCCAGCGCACGAACGCGAAAGGGGCCCGCCACGCCCTACCACGGCGAACCCCTTTTCGCATCGAGCGGCCCCCAGCCCCTCAAGATGAGCTAATCATAAATTAGCTCTGCCGTCGCGTGACACCGGCGTGACGCCGGCATATTGGCGCGGCAGCCCATCTCAGCGTCTCATGATCACCACTTCCAGATACTCGCTCGGAACCACCATGGTACCGTCCTCGGCCCGGTTGAAACGGGCAGCAAGCTCCATGAGCTCGGCCGCCAGCGCCTTTTGCCCGGTGGCATCGAGCGTGCCGAAGGCCTGAGAACCGGCCCGTAGAACGTCCGGAAGACATCCAGCCAATGCGCTGAGGACTTGTAGCGAAATACGAACTGGCGCGGCGTCGCGACGACCGATGCCTTGCTTGATGGAAACAGCTCCTCAAGCCGGGCACGCGTGCCCCAAAGCGCAGGCGAGCGGGCGCCTGTTGGTGGCGGCACGTGGCGTCCGATGGTCTTGAACAGCTGTCCGATGAAGCCGTCGGGCGTCCAGTTCGCAAGGCCGATCGATCCGCCGCTCTTGCAAACCCGCAGCAGTTCGGCGGCCGCGCGCTCCTGATCGGGGGTGAACATCACCCCGAAGATCGACATCGCATAGTCGAAGCTCTGGTCCGCGAAGGGCAGGTTCTCGGCATCCGCCTCCTGAAACTCCATCATCAGGCGATCGGCCTTTGCCCGTTCCTTCGCCTTTTCCAGGAGAGCCGGGACATAGTCGGTCGCCGTCACCGCACACCAGCGGCGCGCGGCGGCCAGCGAGCCGTTGCCGTTGCCGGCAGCGACGTCGAGAACCGTGGACCCGGCGCGCAGATCCAGCGCCTCGCACAGGCTTTCGCCGACGATCTGCAAGGTGGTGCCGACGACGGCGTAATCGCCCGAAGACCAGGCGCCCCGCTGGCGGGCCTTCAGGGCTGCGAGATCGGCCATCGGTTGAGCGGGTGTGCCGGCAAGAGCCGCGGAAGTGGACATTCTTCTCTCCCTGGATCAGATTGTTGAATTGTGAATGCCGCCGCCGTGCATCAAGCCGCCGGACGCTTCCGGTATAGGCGGTGACCATGGGGGACGCCGTGTCATCAGGCGTGGGAACAACCGTGGAAATATCCGGGCGGCACGAACGGCCGCCACTGGAAATCTGCCTTCTCGGGCCGATGACGGTCCGCCGCGACGGTGCCGAGGTGAAGCTGCCGGGGTCGCGAAAAGTCCGCGCCTTGCTCGCCTATCTGATCCTTTTGCCCTATGCGCAGGGCAGGGCACAGCTCTGCGACCTCTTCTGGGATGTCGCCGACGATCCGCGCGGCGAGTTGCGCTGGTGCCTGAGCCGCATCCGCGCCCTGATCGGCGAGCGCGTGATCGTGCAGGGCGATACGGTTGCCCTCGATCTCACCGGCTGTGCCATCGATGCGGTCGAGGTCGCCCTGGCGGCCCGCGCCGGGTTCGACGGCGTGCCGGTCGCAGCGCTGGCGTCACTTGCCGATCGCGCCTCGGGCGAGTTCCTGGATGGCCTCGCGATCGACAGACTTCCGGCCTTCGAAACATGGCTGAATTCCCAGCGCCGCCGCTTCCGCGACATGCAGGCGGATATCCTCGCCCATATCGTCGAGGTTTTGGCCGGTGCCGAACGGCTGCCTTATCTCGACCGCTGGATCGAGCTGGCACCCTTCGATCTCCGGCCTCACGAGTTGTTGTTGTCAACGCTCGCGACCGAGGGGCGGCTTCGCGATGCTGGCGAACATTTTGAGGCCACGTTGCGATCTTTTGCCACCGAGGGCATCGAGACCGCGTCTCTGCGCGCTCTCTGGGAAGACCTTCGCAGAAAACCTGCCAAACCTGCCGCCGTGGCATCCACGGCGCCTGAAACACCGCCATCGGAAACGCCTGCCGATAACCGCCGCCGCGCTTCGATCGCCGTCATGCCCTTCAACGACATGTCGGTGCTCGCCATACCCGGCGGCACGTCGGATGCGCTTGTCTATGACATCATTTCCCGGCTCGCGAAGCTCCGGACGCTAAAAGTCATTGCCCAGGGAACGATGTTTGCGCTGCGGGAGCGGATGCGCTCGCCCGAAGACATCGCCGCTGCCCTCAACGTCGATTACGTGGTCAACGGTATCTTCGAGCGCACCGGAACCCGCATCATCATCAGGCTGGAACTGATCGAGGCGCGGTCCAACACGATCGTATGGTCCGACGCGTTCGACCAGAATGCCGGAGAGACCCTTCTGCTGCTGGAGGAGATCGGTAGCCGCGTCGTCGCCTCGATCGAGCGGGAGATCGAAACGCAGGAGCGCAACCGCGCCTTCCTCAAACCGCCCAATTCGCTGGATGCCTGGGAAGCGCATCATCGCGGTCTCTGGCACATGTTCCGTTTCACCAAGGCCGACAACGATCAGGCGCAACAGTTTTTCGAACGGGCGATCAGCCTCGATCCCACCTTCGCCCGCGCCCATGCCGGGCTTTCTTTCACCCATTTCCAGAACGCCTTCCAGCATTGGGCGGACCGCGATGAACAGGCGGAACTGGCCTACCGGACGGCCAGCCAAGCATTGCTTGCCGACGACCGCGATCCGGCCGCCCACCTGTCGATCGGCCGGGCGCTATGGCTGCGCAAACTGCATGACCAGTCGATTGAGGAATTGCGCCAGTCCGTCGATCTCAGCCCGAGCTTTGCCTTCGCGCATTATTCACTGGCCTTCGTGCACTGCCAGTCCGGGGATCCGCAGGCCGCCATCCTTTCTGCAGACCAGTCGCAGTCCCTCAGCCCCTACGATCCGATGCTGTTTGGAATGCTGGCAAGCCGGGCGATCGCTCTGGTGCGCCTTGGTCGATACGAGGAGGCTGCCGATTGGGCCGCAAAGGCCGCGATGCGCCCCAACGCGCACGTGCATATCATGGCCATCGCCGCGCTCTGCCTTGCCGTTGGCGGGCGGCTTGATGAGGGGCGGGCGTATGTCGCGGCGATCCGCCGGCGGTATTCCGGCTATCATCTGGCCGATTTCTTCGCCGCTTTTCATCTCGTGCCGGTTGACCAGGCCTTGTTCCGGGAAGCCGCGACGCGCATCGGGCTGACGTGATTCCGTCCCACTTGGCCAAGCCATCCAAAGCCTCTAAGGTTCTGGTCTGAAACCATTTCCGCGAGTCTCATCAATCCATGTTTCTTCTCTCCGTTGCCGCAATCTGGGCGGTCGCCGCCATCACGCCGGGTCCGAATTTCTTCATCGTCGTGCGCACGGCGCTGGAGGGCTCGACGCGTGCCGCGGTCGCGGTCATCGCCGGGGTCATCCTCGGCACGGTCTGCTGGGGACTGGCCGGCTGGCTCGGCATCAGCGCCTTGTTCTCGGCCGCACCCTTTGCCTACCTGTTCCTGAAAATCGCCGGTGGTGCCTATCTTCTCTGGCTCGGCACCAAGCTTTTGTGGAAGACCTACAGCAAGTCCGCAACGCTGGGCGAACCTGTGGTCCGCCCCGCCATGAGCAGCCGGCAGGCCTTCTATTCCGGCCTGATAACCAATCTCGCCAATCCGAAATCGGCCGTCTTCGTCGCCAGTCTCTTTGCCGCCACCCTGCCTGCCGACCATTCCTGGGTGCATGGCGCTCTGGCCGTGGTGACGATGGTTCTGGTGTCCTCGCTTTGGTACACCTTCGTTCTGACGGTGTTGCGCAACCCCGCAGTCTCAGGCGCCTACGCGCGGGGACGCCGGCGCATCGACGCGATGGCCGGCATCATTTTCATGGGATTCGGCGTCAAGCTTCTGACATCTGCCCGATAGGAGACCGCATGCCGCATCAACTCGTATTCGACCCGGCGTCCGTCGAGCCCGAAGTGGGCGCGCCCGCCGCCGACCGCATCGTTTCCGGCAATCCGCAATTCCGCACCTGGAACCTGGAAGAAGCCGAAGGCGGACTCTACGCCGGCATTTGGGAAGCGACACCCGGTAAATGGCGGATTTCCTACGATGAGTGGGAATATTTCAACGTGCTGTCAGGCCATTCGATCGTCACAGAGGACGGCGGCGAGCCCGTGCATCTCAAGGCCGGCGACCGGATGATCCTCAAGCCCGGCTTCAACGGAACCTGGGAAGTCGTTGAAACGACTCGCAAGGATTATGTGATCCGGGTCTGAGTGCCGAACCTCAGCGCCTGAAACTCTCCGCGAAAGCAGGGGAGGAAATGCGGTTCAGGGTTTTGCGCAATTCTTCCGACGCTTCAGCGCCGAAGGCGTTTTCGAAGCGGTCGCGTGCTTCGGCCCAGAGACGGTTGGCTTCTTCCCATTTTGCCCGTCCGGCCTCCGTCAGCGTGGCCCGTTTGACGCGCTTGTCCTTTTCGTCGGGCACCAGCTCCACCAGCCCGTCCCGGATTAGCGGCTTCAGCGTGTGTCCGAGGGCGGAGAGGTCCATCACCAGCCCGTCGGCCAGGAATTTCAGCGACGGCTTGCCGTTCATATGGATCTGCGTCAGCAGCCCGAACTGCGTGCCTCTCAGCCCGCTTGGTGCAAAGACCTCCTCATAGAGCTGCCCGAGCTGGCGTGTCGCGCGGCGAAGCGCGCTGTTGCTGCAAACGGTCCAGCTTTCGAAGCCCGGTATTTTTTCGTCCATCGTCGTTCTCCTGATCCGGTGTCACCGGATTGCTGCCGGCCGTCAATCGTCTTCGATAATTTCTTCGGTGCGCCCTTGCGCAAGATGTCGTTGATCTCAATATAGTGGTATATGCCACTAATTGCCAACGCATCGAAAAGGATTTCACGATGTCAACTTCCTCCCTTGGTACAGCTCTCGTTACCGGCGCCTCCTCGGGTATCGGCGCCACCTATGCCGATCGTCTCGCAATGCGCGGATACGATCTGCTGCTGGTCGCCCGTGATGCAGCCCGTCTGAATGCCCTGGCTGAAAAGCTCACCACCGCTCACGGCATCAAGGCCGAGGTCCTGCAGGCGGATCTGACGAACAGGGAAGACGTGCGAAAGGTCGAGAAGCGCCTGCGCGAGGACGAGGCGATTACGCTGCTCGTCAACAATGCCGGTATCGGCCCTAAAGGCGCATTGCTCGAAGATGATATCGACTATCTCGAAACGATGATCGAGATCAACGTCGTGGCCGTCAATCGCCTCGGTGTCGCAGCGGCGCAGACCTTCGCGAAGCGCGGCAAGGGCGCCATCATCAACATTGCCTCGGTGGTCGCATTCCTCGCCGAACGCTTCCACGGCACTTACAATGCCAGCAAGGCCTTCGTGCTCAACCTGACCCAGTCGATTCATGCCGAGGCCAGCGCGAAGGGCGTCAAGGTTCAGGCCGTTCTTCCGGGCCTGACCCGCACCGAGATCTTCGAACGCGCTGGCGGCTCGGTTGATCAGCTGCCGCCGTCGATGGTGATGGACGTCACCGATCTCGTCGATGCGGCCCTTGCCGGCTTCGACCAGGGCGAACTCGTGACCATCCCGTCGCTGCCAGATCCTGCCGATTTCGAAGCGCTGAACGCCGCCCGCTATGCGCTCGGACCCAACCTCTCACACAACAAGCCGGCGAGCCGCTACGGCATCGCATAAGGCTCCGGTTTTTGCCGGGCTGCGTCAAACCAACGCAGTCCGACATTAACATTTTGTAATGTTTACAGAGCCTTACAGGTTAAATCCTTGATTTAGTGAACGAACAATCCTGCACGCTATGTGGGGCATCGGAGGCCGACTTCGAACTGTCGCAGAAATGTCATCAAACTGTAATGTGCAGCGCCTAGCCCGCCTTTGCGACGGGAATTTCAGCGCCCTTTGCCAGTGGATACCCCCTCCATGGCGCCGGTCTCGTCGATTGTTCGTTCCATTCAGGGAAGAGACCATATGCTCACCAAGACACTTCTTTCGGCCTGCCTCGGCGCCGGCCTGGTTGCTGCGCTCGCAGTGTCCGCTTCCGCCGCCGATATTACCGGCGCCGGCTCGACCTTCGTCTATCCGGTTCTGTCCAAGTGGTCCGCGGACTACAACAAGCAGACCGGTGACAAGCTGAACTACCAGTCGATCGGCTCGGGCGGCGGCATCGCCCAGATCAAGGCTGCGACCGTCGATTTCGGCGCTTCCGACGCCCCGATGAAGCCTGAAGATCTCAGCGCTGGCGGCTTCGGCCAGTTCCCGGTCGTCGTCGGCGGCATCGTCCCCGTCATCAACGTCAAGGGCATCAAGTCGGGCGAGCTGAAGCTCTCCGGCAAGGTTCTGGCCGACATCTATCTCGGCAACGTTACCAAGTGGAACGACAAGGCGATCGCCGACCTGAACCCGGGCCTCAAGCTGCCCGACAGCCAGATCGCTGTCGTTCACCGCTCGGACGGTTCGGGCACCTCGTTCAACTGGACGAACTTCTTCTCCAAGGTCAACCCGGACTGGAAGTCCAAGGTCGGTGAAGGCACTGCCGTCAACTGGCCGGTCGGCATCGGCGGCAAGGGCAACGAAGGCGTCGCTGCCTACGTCACCCGCGTGAAGGATTCGATCGGTTACGTCGAATACGCCTACGCCCTGCAGAACAAGCTGCCCTTCGTTCTCGTTCAGAACGCCTCCGGTCAGTATCCGAAGCCGAATGCAGATAGCTTCTCGGCTGCTGCTGCCAGCGCCGAATGGGGCAAGGCCCAGGACTTCTACCTGATCATGACCAACGCGCCTGGCGAAAAGGCCTGGCCGATCACCGCCACCACCTGGGCGATCATGTACAAGGAGCCGAAGGATGCCGAGCGCTCCAAGGCTGCTTTCGCCTTCTTCAAGTGGGCACTCGAGAACGGTCAGAAGGAAGCCTCTTCCCTCGATTACGTTCCGCTGCCGGCCACGCTGGTGAAGCAGATCGAAGACTACTGGACGGCGTCCTTCAAGGGTTAAGTCCTGGAAATGCCGGGGCAGGGAGCATTCGCTTTCTGCCCCGTTTGCTTTGACGCCCCCTCAAAAGCAAGTCGAGTATCGATATGAGTGAAGCACTGGCATCGCTGCCGGCCGTCGTGCCGGATGTGAAGCGCCGCGACGGCGCCAACGGCGACCGCATTTTCCATTGGATCGTGATGGGCTGCGGCCTGTTCGTTCTCGCCGCGCTCCTGGCGGCGGCAATCTCCATGGCATGGGGCGGCCTTCTCGCCTTCCGCACCTTCGGCTTCGGCTTCATCACCGGCACCGAATGGGATCCCGTTGCTCAGCATTTCGCAGGTCTGGTGCCGATCTACGGCACGCTGGTGACCTCCGCGCTCGCCATGCTGATCGGCGTCCCGATCAGTCTCGGTATTGCCGTCTTCGTCACCGAGGTGGCGCCGCGCTGGCTGCGCGGACCGATCGGCGGCGCCATTGAACTGCTCGCCGGCATTCCCTCGATCATCTACGGCATGTGGGGCCTCTTCACTTTCGCGCCCTTTATGTCGGATTACGTCCAGCCGGCGCTGATCGACTGGCTCGGCCCGATTCCCGGCATCGGCCTGCTGTTCTCGGGCGCCCCAATGGGCATCGGCATGCTGACGTCAGGCATCGTGCTGGCGATCATGATCATCCCCTACATCTCCTCGGTCATGCGCGATGTCTTCCTGGTCGTCCCGGCGCAGCTGAAGGAATCGGCCTATGCGCTGGGCTCGACCCGCTGGGAAGTGGTGCGCGACATCGTCATCCCGCACACCCGCACCGCCGTCGTCGGCGGCATCTTCCTCGGCCTCGGCCGTGCGCTCGGCGAAACGATGGCCGTCACCTTCGTGCTCGGTAATACCCACAATATCGCGGTCTCGCTGATGGAGCCCGGCAACTCGATCGCCGCCGCGATCGCCAACGAATTTACCGAAGCCGATACCGACATCTATCTCTCGTCGCTGATCGCGCTCGGTTTCATCCTCTTCGTCGTGACCTTCATCGTCCTTGCCGCTGCCAAGCTGATGCTGCTGCGCATGGCAAAGCAGAGAGGCGAATAAGATGACCGGCTCCAACTCCATCTATCGCAGCCGCCAGATCAAGAGCGGCATTGCACTGACGCTCTGCACCGGCGCCACCGGCCTCGGCCTGATCTTCCTCGTCTGGATCCTCTGGACAACGCTGGTCAACGGTCTCTTGGCGCTCAGCCTGAAGCTCGTCACCGAAATGACGCCGCCCCCTGGTGAAGACGGCGGCCTCGCCAATGCCTTCGCAGGCAGCCTGATGATGGTCGTGCTCGCCGTCATCATCGGCACGCCGATCGGCATTCTGGCCGGCACCTACCTGGCTGAATTCAGCCGCGGCAAGAAGATCGGCGCGGTCATCCGCTTCATGAACGACATTCTGCTTTCGGCGCCGTCGATCATCATCGGCCTGTTCGTCTATGAGCTCGTCGTCCGCCAGACTGGACACTTCTCGGGTTATGCCGGCGGCATCGCGCTCGCCTTCATCTTCCTGCCGGTGGTCGTGCGTACCACCGACGAGATGTTGCGCCTTGTACCGGACGTGATGCGCGAGGCAGCTCTTTCGCTCGGCATTCCGCGCTGGAAGGTCACGGTCGCCGTGCTCTATCGCGCCGCCTCGGCAGGTATCCTCACCGGCATTCTGCTCGCCGTCGCCCGCATCTCCGGCGAGACGGCGCCGCTGCTCTTCACTGCGTTGAACAACCAGTATTGGAGCACGGATATGTCCGAGCCGATGGCCAACATCCCGGTGGTGATCTTCCAGTACGCGATGAGCCCCTACGACGAATGGCATGTGCTCGCCTGGGCGGGCGCCTTCGTCATGACCGCAATTGTGCTGCTTCTGAGCGTGGGCTCCCGCGCCATTCTGAACCGTAAAGGTGGCAAATGATGCTGCAATCTTCCTCCACATTAGACACCCGCAGGACCGTGATGCCGATGGCCAACGACAAGCTCACCCTCGAAGATGTCAATTTCTACTATGGCGACGCGCATGCGATCCGTGGCGTCAGCCTGAATTTCCCCGAACGCCAGGTCTCGGCGCTGATCGGCCCGTCCGGCTGCGGCAAGTCCACGCTGCTGCGCATCCTCAACCGCATCTACATGCTCTATCCGAAGATGCGCGCGACGGGCACGGTGAAGCTCGATGGCGAAAACATCCTTGACCCGCGCTATTCGATGAACGAGCTGCGCGCCCGGGTCGGCATGGTGTTCCAGAAGCCGGTGCCGTTCCCGATGTCGATCTACGACAACATCGCCTACGGCATCCGCCATCACGAGCGGCTCGGCAAAGCTGACATGGATGTCCGTGTCGAGCAGGCGCTGCGCCAGGCAGCCCTCTGGGACGAGGTCAAGGACAAGCTGAAGGGCAGCGGTCTTGGCCTGTCCGGCGGGCAGCAGCAGCGTCTCTGCATTGCCCGCGCGGTGGCATTGCGCCCCGAAGTCCTGCTGCTCGACGAGCCGACCTCGGCACTCGATCCGATCTCGACGGCGAAGGTCGAGGAACTGGTGTCGCAGCTGAAGACCGATTTCACCATCGTCATCGTCACGCACAACATGCAGCAGGCGAGCCGCATCTCCGACAACACCGCCTTCATGTATCTGGGCGAACTCGTCGAATACGGCCCGACCTCGCAGATCTTCCAGGCACCGAAGAACAAGCGGACCGAGGATTACATTACCGGACGTTATGGCTGATACGCCCGGTAGCCCTTTTGCCCAATCCCTTTAGGTGTATCCGAATACGCTAATTTACCGGCGCCGGTCCTTTCCGGTAAGAGAGCCCGGTCGCGAGCGGCGCGATGCGGGAGGGCTTCATGTCTTCGGGAATGATCGGGCGGTGGCTTCCACAGGGAGCCATCGCGGGGCTTCTGTTTGCTATCTGCATGTCATCGGTCGCCTTTGCCGGCGAGAGGATCGATCTCGCGCTGGTGATCGCCGCCGACGTCTCGACGTCGATGGATCCGCGCGAGAAGGCGATGCAACAGGACGGCTTCGTCGCCGCCTTCCGCCAGCCCGAGATCATCGACGCGATCGGCAGCGGCAAATATGGCCGCATCGCCGTCACCTATATCGAATGGGGCGGCGACCGCGGTCAGCGGATGGTGGTTCCCTGGACATTGCTCAAGGATGAGGCCGATTGCTGGATGTTCTCGCTGCGGCTTGCCGAGAATTCTCCGACCAAATTGCGCCGCGGCACCTCGATCAGTGAGGCGCTTTCCTATTCGGCATCCCTGCTGCGCCAGAGCGGCTACGCATCCGACAGGCTGGTCGTCAATATCTCCAGCGACGGCGTCAACAGCATCGGCCGGGAGGTCGCGCCCGTGCGCCGGGAACTAATCGCCGACGGCATGACGATCAACGCCCTCGTCATCAGCGCCCAGGGCGAAGAAGACGATGAGGAGCCGAACCTCTCTCCGGAAGCACTGTTTTCCTATTTTCACCGCGAGGTCATCGGCGGCCCGGGCGCATTCGCCATGCCGGTCCGGTCCGCCGCCGACTACCCAAGCGCCATCTACCGCAAGCTACTGCGCGAGATCGGCGGCTTCGGCGAGATTGCAGAAAACCGCTGAAATCACCACGCTAAATCAAGTCGCTCCAGCCCGTGGAAGTGATAGACATCCTTCACCGCGGGCACCTTCGCCATCCGCAGGCCCGGCAGGCGCTTGAAGAGGATCGGCAGGACGACGTTGAGCTCCAGACGCGCCAGCGGCGCGCCGATGCAGAAGTGGATGCCGGCGCCGAAGGAAAGGTTGGGTGCCTCGTTGCGGCCGGGTTGGAAGGTGAGGGGATCGGTGAATTTCGCAGGGTCGAGATTGGCGGCCGCGAGAATGAGGCTCACCTTGTCGCCGCGCTGGAACGAAATGCCGTCGATCTCGACCGGCTCGAGCGCCCAGCGCTGGAAGATGTGAACCGGCGCGCAGATGCGCAGCGTCTCCTCGACCGTCCGCTCCGTCGTCGGCTCATTCTTGAAGAGTTCTGTAGGATTGCAGCCGTTGTCGAGGATGACGCGTACCGAATTGCCGATCTGGTGCACTGTCGCCTCGTGGCCGGCATTGAGCAGCACGATCGTCGTCGAGACGAGCTCCTCCTCGGTTAGATACTGACCCTTGTGCTCGGTATGGATCATGTGGCTGAGCAGATCGTCGCGCGGTTCGGCGCGGCGTTCGGCGATGACCGTCTTCACATAGTCGGAGAATTCCTTGGCGGCCTTCTCGGCACCGTCCTCGTCCTCGCGGGTGCGGCCAAAGAGATACATGCGGATATAGGCATGCGACCAGTCGAGAAGCTGCGGCCCCATCTCTTCGGGAATGCCGATCATCCGGGCGATCATCGTCACCGGAATGATATCGGCAAAAGCCGATAGTAGCTCGACCTCGCCCTTGTCCGCGAAGCCGTCGATCAGCCGGTTGGCGAGTTCTTCCAGCTCCGGCTTCATCCGCTCGACATGGCGGGAGACGAAGGCGCGGTTGACCAGCGTGCGCAGACGGGTGTGTTCAGGCGGCTCCAACTCAAGCAGGGAATAGCGCTCGGCCAGATCGAAATTGGCCACATGCTGGTCTGGCTCCGGCAGTCCTAGCTCTTCGCGGCTGGCGATGTGCAGGATCTGGCGGCCGAAGCGGCGGTCGCGCAACAGGCTGTTCACATGGTCGTAGCCTGTGCAGAACCACTGCTTCTGCTGTTCCCAATAGAAGGTCGGACAATGCTGGTGCAGCGCCGAATAGACGGCGTTCGGATTGCTATAGAACGCCGGATCGCTGCTATCGAGAGAAACGCGGCGGGTGGCGGGATCGATCGAGAGGAAGGGTGCTATCATCATGGCTTCGAGGCTTAGCGGATTTGCCAAGCCTCGAAAAGATGCAGCAACGGACGTGCGTCAACCGGCGCGGGAAAGCGAGCCCATGCGGCGCAACGCCTCGACCTGATCGTCGACGGTCGGAACCAGTTCGCCGGCATTCTGGTCCATCTTCGCCGGTGGCGGGGCAGCCGTTTCCTTTTCGCCGAAGATGACGCTGCAATTGCGCCCGGCGCCTTTGGCGGCGTAGAGCGCCCGGTCGGCGGCCGAGATCATCTTGTCGACATTGGCCTCGATCGGCGAGGCGATGGCCACGCCGATGCTGACGGTTGCCGGAACGATCGCTTCGCCGGTCGATATCGGCAGGCGGCAGAATTCGGTGCGGATCGACTCGGCCAGCGCTTCGGCTTCCGTCTGGTCGGCAACCGTTGCGAAGGCGGCGAATTCCTCGCCGCCCATGCGGCCGAAGACGTGGTTTGGCACGAACTGGCGGGCCGACAGCGCGAAAGCCGAGAGCACCGCGTCGCCTGCCTGATGGCCGAAGCGGTCGTTGACGCGCTTGAAATGGTCGAGGTCGAAGAGGAGCACTGCCACCTGACGCTTTTCGTCGAAGGCCTTTTCCTGGATGGCGCCGAAGCGGGCAAACAGGCCGCGGCGGTTCCAGACGCCGGTCAGCGAATCCGTGAGGCTCAACACGCGCAAGTGCCTTTCAGAGCGTTCCATGATCATGCGGCAAGTCAGTGCAAAGGCGATCGTCAGCAGGAAGGCGCTCACCATTGCTGCCACGCCGCCGTAATTGGTGGCCTGAGCATCGGTTGGCAAGGTCAGCGCCATCATCAATGCCACGGCAAAGCAACACACGCCCTGGATGACGAACACGGCTGCCAGCTTGTTGCGCGTTCTTTCCTGGCGCATGTTGCCGGTGGCAACCGCCATGGCGAGCGCTGTCGCACCCGTGGCCGAGGCGAGATTATAGAGAATGACGCGGTTGCCGTAGTCGCCGCCGACCCATGGCAGGAAGACGCCGGCCAGCCAGATCGCGGGCGGCAGCAGCGCCCACCACTCGATCTTCCGGCGGTCGAGCGCCATGAAACCGGCGACCCAGGCGCTTTGGCCGGCCAGTGCCACGGCATTGCCGCCTTCGATAGAGAGAATATTCGGGATTTCACCGCGCAGCGCCACCATGGCAAAGCCCGCGCCGCTGAGCAGAAAGCCGAAGCTCCACAGCAGATAGGCCTTGTTGCGCGTATTATGGCGCCAGGCCATCAGCAGCAGCAAAGCGAGCGTCATGGCCTCCGAGCACCAGATCGCCAATCCTGTCGTAACACTAAACACGGCAATACCCCTTGAAGTCAGGGGCATACTCATCCGCCAATCTTCGCCAGTTGATTAATCGGGGGATCGGTGGCGGGGGATATTCGCGGTTAGGCTTTGTAAAGGGTAAACGTTTGAAAGCACTTGCCGATGGATTAAGCTTCCCTTCATCCTGTCGCCGAGAAAAGCTGTGCGGGTGCTTGCAGGTCACTCGCCGTTAAGCGGCAATTCGCAGATAGACGCTACATCGCAGCACAAGGCTTTTTCCACCGGTCCCCTTGCTTCTTAACGTTATCCTTATGCGTGTCTTGAAGTAGAGGGCAGGGACACTCTATGTAGGGATAAGGCATTTTTCTTTGATTCCCGGCCCGGCCGGCAAGACGTTGACAAAGGACGCACATGAGAAATCCAGTCGATACCGCTATGGCCCTCGTGCCGATGGTTGTTGAACAGACCAATCGCGGTGAACGCTCCTACGACATCTACTCCCGCCTGCTGAAGGAACGCATCATCTTCCTGACGGGTCCTGTCGAGGATCACATGGCGACGCTCGTCTGCGCCCAGCTGCTCTTCCTCGAGGCCGAAAACCCGAAGAAGGAAATCGCGCTTTACATCAATTCGCCAGGTGGCGTCGTCACCGCCGGCATGGCGATCTACGACACGATGCAGTTCATCAAGCCTGCCGTTTCGACGCTTTGCATCGGTCAGGCCGCTTCGATGGGTTCGCTGCTGCTGTGCGCCGGCGACAAGGACATGCGCTTCGCAACGCCGAACGCCCGCATCATGGTTCACCAGCCATCTGGCGGTTTCCAGGGCCAGGCTTCGGATATCGAGCGCCATGCACGCGACATCCTGAAGATGAAGCGCCGCCTGAACGAGGTTTATGTCAAGCATACCGGCCGCTCCTACGAGGAAGTCGAAAAGACGCTCGACCGCGATCACTTCATGACCGCTGACGAAGCCCGCGAATGGGGCGTCGTCGATAAGGTTCTGACGTCGCGCACCGAGATGGAAGGCGATGCTGCGGCATAGTGATTAATTGGGATGGTGTTTTCGCTGCCACAGTTCTATCCCAATTGTGATTGAACAAGGGGTTTAATCTCGGAGCGGACACGCTAAGAGTAAGTATTAATGCTATGTTGAATTTTCATGACATAGCATTCGGCATTCGAAGGGGAATTCGTTGCCGCCGGAACTTGAGCGTGTTTGGTTGAGTTCCGGTTCTTACCCCTTGAAGCTAGGCCGGCTGATGCTCCGGTGGCGGAGCGGGCTGGCGGGCCATTGAGTGGACCGCGATTTCACCTTTGAAATGCGGCGTGCTGGAAGGAAAGTGAAATGAGCAAGGTCAGCGGCAGCAACGGCGGCGACTCCAAAAATACCCTGTACTGCTCCTTCTGCGGAAAGAGCCAGCACGAAGTCCGGAAGCTGATTGCCGGGCCGACGGTGTTCATCTGCGATGAATGCGTCGAATTGTGCATGGACATCATTCGCGAGGAGAACAAGTCCTCGATGGTCAAGTCACGCGACGGCGTTCCGACGCCCCAGGACATCATCAAGGTTCTCGACGAATACGTCATCGGCCAGCGCCAGGCGAAGAAGATCCTGTCGGTTGCCGTTCACAACCATTACAAGCGCCTCGCGCATGCGACCAAGAACGGCGAAATCGAACTGGCGAAGTCGAACATCATGCTGGTCGGTCCGACCGGCTGCGGCAAGACCTATCTTGCCCAGACGCTCGCCCGCATCATCGACGTTCCCTTCACGATGGCCGATGCGACGACGCTGACGGAAGCCGGCTATGTCGGTGAAGACGTCGAAAACATCATCCTGAAGCTGCTGCAGTCTGCCGACTACAATGTCGAGCGCGCTCAGCGCGGTATCGTCTACATCGACGAAGTCGACAAGATTTCCCGCAAGTCGGACAATCCTTCGATCACCCGCGATGTGTCGGGCGAGGGCGTACAGCAGGCGCTTCTGAAGATCATGGAAGGCACCGTTGCCTCGGTACCGCCGCAGGGCGGCCGCAAGCATCCTCAGCAGGAATTCCTGCAGGTCGATACCACGAACATCCTGTTCATCTGCGGTGGCGCTTTCGCCGGCCTCGACAAGATCATCTCCGCCCGTGGCGAGAAGACCTCGATCGGCTTCGGCGCCAGTGTCAAGGCGCAGGATGACCGCCGCGTCGGCGAAGTGCTGCGCGAGCTCGAGCCCGAGGATCTGGTCAAGTTCGGCCTGATCCCCGAGTTCATCGGCCGTCTGCCGGTTCTGGCAACGCTCGAAGACCTCGATGAGGACGCGCTGATCCAGATCCTGTCGGAGCCGAAGAACGCGCTCATCAAGCAGTATCAGCGCCTGTTCGAGATGGAAGACGTGGAACTGACATTCCACGAGGATGCCCTTCGCGAAATCGCCCGCAAGGCGATCGTCCGCAAGACCGGCGCCCGCGGCCTTCGCTCGATCATGGAAAAGATCCTGCTCGACACGATGTTCGAACTGCCGGCGCTGGAAGGTGTCCGCGAAGTGGTCATCTCCGAGGAAGTGGCGCGCGGCTCGGCCCGCCCGCTCTACATCTACGCTGACCGTCAGGACGAGAAGGCCAACGCTTCTGCCTGATAGTCGTAGACGGCATGGTTAGATTTAGGGGCTTGCCTGCGGCGAGCCCCTTTCTATTTTGTGAACCGGGAGCCCTCCTGTTAATTATTGCAGAAGAAGCTTGAAAACGCTGTTCCTGACGTTGCGGAATGCTGCGTCCCCGGCAATGATGGAATGATTCCGTAGCGTGTTTTCCGGCCCAGTATTTTAGCCGGTTCGGAATTGGTAAGCGCCACTACAGTTACACGCGTCATAGTGTGGGCGTTCCTTTGTAATAAGTCTGTCACAAGCAGGGAGCGCGAGCGTTGGCGTGGCTTGAAAAGGGTAAGAAGAACCTCCACTTGTAACCCAAGTGAGAGTGCCGGCCGGGTCCCAAGCGGCCGCGCCAGAGAGCCCGGAAACGGGACGATGGAAAGGAATAAGAAATGACGAAGAAAACGTCTGTAGCGAGCAGTGTTGCCTATCCTGTTTTGCCCCTGCGCGACATCGTAGTCTTCCCACATATGATCGTGCCGCTGTTCGTCGGCCGCGAGAAGTCGATCCGTGCGCTTGAAGAAGTCATGGGCTCCGACAAGCAGATCATGCTCGTAACCCAGATCAACGCCAGCGACGACGATCCGGATCCGTCCGCGATCCACAATGTCGGCACCGTGGCCAATGTTCTGCAGTTGCTGAAGCTCCCCGACGGCACAGTCAAGGTTCTGGTCGAAGGCCGCGCGCGCGCCGAGATCGATGCCTATACGGCCCGCGAAGATTTCTACGAAGCCCTCGGCCATGTGCTCGAAGAGCCGCATGACGATCCGGTCGAGCTGGAAGCGCTGTCGCGCTCCGTCGTCTCGGAATTCGAGAGCTATGTGAAGCTCAACAAGAAGATCTCTCCTGAAGTCGTTGGCGCCGCCAGCCAGATCGACGACTACTCGAAGCTTGCCGATACGGTCGCATCGCATCTGTCGATCAAGATCACCGAGAAGCAGGAGATGCTGGAAACCACCAGCGTCAAGGCTCGCCTCGAAAAGGCGCTCGGCTTCATGGAAGGTGAGATTTCGGTTCTCCAGGTCGAGAAGCGCATTCGCTCGCGCGTCAAGCGCCAGATGGAGAAGACCCAGCGCGAATACTATCTGAACGAACAGATGAAGGCGATCCAGAAGGAGCTTGGCGACGGCGAGGAAGGCCGCGACGAGATGGCCGAACTGGAAGAGCGCATCTCCAAGACCAAGCTTTCGAAGGAAGCCAAGGAAAAGGCTGACGCCGAGCTGAAGAAGCTGCGCCAGATGAGCCCGATGTCGGCCGAAGCCACCGTCGTGCGCAATTATCTGGACTGGCTGCTCGGTATTCCCTGGGGCAAGAAGTCAAAGATCAAGTCCGATCTGAACAATGCCGAGAAGATCCTCGAAGCCGATCACTTCGGTCTCGACAAGGTCAAGGAACGCATCGTCGAGTATCTGGCAGTGCAGGCCCGTGCCACAAAGATCAAGGGTCCGATCCTGTGCCTCGTCGGCCCTCCGGGCGTCGGCAAGACCTCTCTCGCCCAGTCGATCGCCAAGGCGACCGGCCGCGAATACGTGCGCATGGCGCTCGGCGGCGTTCGTGACGAAGCTGAAATCCGCGGTCACCGCCGCACCTATATCGGTTCGATGCCCGGCAAGGTCATCCAGTCGATGAAGAAGGCGAAGAAGTCCAACCCGCTCTTCCTGCTCGATGAAATCGACAAGATGGGCCAGGATTTCCGCGGCGATCCGTCTTCGGCTCTGCTCGAAGTGCTCGATCCGGCGCAGAACTCGACCTTCATGGATCACTACCTGGAAGTCGAATACGACCTTTCGGACGTGATGTTCATCACCACGGCGAACACGCTGAATATCCCCGCGCCCCTGATGGATCGCATGGAAGTCATCCGTATCGCCGGCTATACCGAAGACGAAAAGCGCGAGATCGCCAAGCGGCACTTGCTGCCGAAGGCAATCAAGGAACATGCGCTGCAGCCGCAGGAATTCTCGGTCAGCGACGATGCCCTGATGGCGATCAGCCAGCAGTACACCCGCGAAGCCGGTGTTCGTAACTTCGAACGCGAACTGATGAAGCTCGCCCGCAAGGCGGTCACCGAGATCATCAAGGGCAAGACGAAGTCGGTTCATGTCACGGCTGAAAACATCGACACCTATCTGGGCGTCCCGCGCTTCCGCCATGGCGAAGCCGAACGCGAAGATCAGGTCGGCGTTGTCACCGGTCTTGCATGGACCGAGGTCGGCGGCGAATTGCTGACGATCGAAGGCGTGA
Organism: Hyphomicrobiales bacterium; assembly: GCA_900465675.1. Taxonomy (GTDB): domain Bacteria; phylum Pseudomonadota; class Alphaproteobacteria; order Rhizobiales; family Rhizobiaceae; genus Rhizobium. Next base: position 125,010 of record UBJR01000023.1, read on the forward strand.
TGATGCCGGGCAAGGGCCGCATGACGGTCACCGGCAATCTGAAGGAAGTGATGAAGGAGTCGATTTCGGCTGCTGCATCCTACGTCCGCTCACGCGCCGTCGATTTCGGCATCGAGCCCCCGCGCTTCGACAAGTCGGACATTCACGTCCACGTGCCTGAGGGTGCGACGCCGAAGGATGGTCCGTCGGCTGGTGTTGCGATGGCAACCGCGATCGTCTCGATCATGACCGGTATTCCGGTCGACAAGAACGTGGCGATGACGGGTGAAATCACCCTGCGCGGCCGTGTCCTGCCGATCGGCGGTCTGAAGGAAAAGCTGCTCGCAGCACTTCGCGGCGGCATCAAAAAGGTGCTCATTCCGGAAGAGAACGCCAAGGATCTGGCGGAGATTCCGGATAACGTGAAGAACAACATGGAGATCATCCCGGTATCCCGCATGGGCGAGGTGATCAAACATGCTCTGATCCGCAGGCCGGAGCCGATCGAGTGGGATGGAACGGTTGAAACGCCGGTCATCGCAACGGTCGAAGGCCTTGACGACACAGGTGCTGGCATCGCTCATTGAGCGGCATTCGCCACATTTATGTCAAATTGCTGCAAATCCCCGAAAAGGCTGGCGTAAATCGCCAGCCTTTTTTGTGAAAACCTTATGGAGGTGCTTGCTTTTCCTTGATTTGCAGGGCTTTTGGGTTGCGGCGGGCCTGATGAAACCTATTCTGTGCCTGGCTTACAGATTGAGTCGTTTCAAACCATTGAAAGGGGTGGAAACATGAACAAGAATGAACTCGTGTCCGCAGTTGCTGAAAAAGCTGGCCTGACCAAGGCAGACGCTGCCTCTGCTGTCGACGCTGTTTTCGACGTTGTCCAGGGCGAACTGAAGAGCAAGGGTGACGTACGTCTCGCTGGCTTCGGCAGCTTCACCGTTTCTCATCGCGCTGCCACCAAGGGCCGCAATCCGTCCACCGGCGCTGAAGTCAATATTCCGGCTCGCAACGTGCCGAAGTTCACGCCCGGCAAGGGCCTGAAGGACGCCGTCAACGGCTAATCCGGTTTTGCTTGGCCGCCGGATAACGAGACCGGCAGGCGAAGTTTTGAAGGGTTCGGCGATAGCCGGACCCTTTTTGCATTTAGGACGGCTTGCAGGCGGAAGACCTTTGAACTACGGATCGGTTGTTCTCAGGGCGGGGTGAAAGTCCCCACCGGCGGTAAGGGTTTCGGCCCAAGCCCGCGAGCGCTTTGCCCCCAAAAGGGGCAGGGGTCAGCAGATCCGGTGCGATTCCGGAGCCGACGGTATAGTCCGGATGAAAGAGAATGATCGCGAGCCGTATGCGGGGCAGGGTCTGCCCGGCAGCCGTCTTGCGATCATGCGTCCTGATTTGTGTTGGTCCCTTTCTGGATGAAAGACATGAATCAGACTTCCCTCAGCTTTTCCTCGTCGCGTGCGATGGCCGGTGCCGCCTTCATGGTGCTGGCGGGCATCGCCTTTTCCATTCTTAATGTCGTCACCCAATGGGTGACGATGAAGATGGGTTTCTCCGCTGCGTCGGCCGCCTTCTGGCAATATGCTTTTGCGCTGGTCTTCTCGCTGCCGTTTCTGAAGCGCACTGGTCTGTCGGCCATGCGCACCGCCTATCCCTGGCGCCACATCGTTCGCGTGGGGCTCGCCGCACTCGGCGTCGAAGCCTGGGTCTCCGGCCTCGCCACAGTGCCGATCTGGCAAGCGATCGCGCTGGTCATGACCTCGCCATTCTTCATCATTCTCGGTGCCCGCCTGTTTCTCGGCGAGCGTGTCGGCCCGGCGCGCTGGGCAGCCACCGCCGCCGGTTTCGCCGGCGCGATGATCATCCTGCAGCCCTGGTCGGATGCCTTCACCTGGGCCGCCTTGCTGCCGATCCTCTCGGCGCTCTTCTGGGGCGCCTCGTCGCTGATTACCAAGAGCCTGACCGGCATCGAGAAGCCCGAAACGATCACTGTCTGGCTGCTGGTGCTGCTGACACCGATCAATGGCGTGCTTGCCGCTGCCGTTGGCTTCGAGTTGCCTGAGGGGTTCACCCTCGCGCTCTTCGTCTTTGCAGGTCTGCTGACGGTCTTTGCGCAATATCTGCTTACGCTCGCCTATACGGTGGCGGATGCCGCCTACGTTCAGCCCTTCGACGATCTGAAGCTGCCGCTCAATGTGCTCGCGGGCTGGCTGTTCTTCGGTTATGCGCCGGCAGGTTATCTCTGGCTCGGTGCAGCGCTGATTTTGACGGCTTCGCTGTTCATCATGCGCAACGAGATCAGACGCGAGCGGGCAGGGGCTTGATGCAAAGCGGTGCAAAACGCATCGCCTGTCATCCCTCTGTCATCCGCTTCCCTCAAAACCCCCATGTTTCGATTTTTCGACGCATGGGGGATTTCATGACTATTTCATCGCGCAAGGCAGCGCTCGCTGCCGTGCTTCTGGCTTCCGTTGCCTTTCCGGCAGCCGCCGAGCCTGTTTTCAACCGCATCGCATCCTTTCCGGTCGCCTCGAACCTGCCGGAAGGCAAGGACAAGCTTTCGACGACCTCTGCCGAAATCATCACCGCTACCGATGACGGCAACACGCTTGTCTACAGCGACAGCCCGCTCGGCGCGATCGGCTTCGTCGATATCACCGACGCCAAGGCCCCGAAGGCTCTTGGCGCGCTGATGATGGACGGTGAACCGACGTCGGTCACTTCGACGGCTGGCAAGGCGCTCGTCGCCGTCAACACCAGCGAGAGCAAGGTGAAGCCGTCGGGCCGTCTGGCGATCGTCGACGTTGCCACCAAGAAGATCGAGAACACATGTGATCTCGGCGGTCAGCCGGACTCGATCGCCCTCAACAAGGACAAGACGCTCGGCACCATCGCCATCGAAAACGAGCGTGATGAAGACGTCAACGACGGCAAGATCCCGCAGATGCCGGCAGGCGACCTGGTGATCTTCGAGGTCAAGGCCGGCGCCGTCGATTGCGGCACCATCAAGCACGTCACGCTGACGGGTCTCTCGGCTGTTGCGCCTGAGGATCCGGAGCCCGAATTCGTATCCTTCAACAGCCAGGACGAGATCGCCCTGACGCTGCAGGAAAACAACGAAATCGTCATCATCGACGGCAAGACCGGCACGGTGAAGACGCATTTCACCGCCGGCAGCACCGATCTCTCTGGTATCGACACCAAGAAGGACGGCCAGCTGAAGTTCACCGGCGAAGCGAAGGGCGTCCTTCGCGAGCCCGACGCCGTCAAGTGGCTGGACGACAACCGTCTCGTCGTTGCCAACGAAGGCGACTATGAAGGCGGCTCGCGCGGCTTCACCATCTTCGACAAGACGGGCAAGGTCCTCTACGAATCGGGCGCCTCCTTCGAGCGCGCCGTTGCCCATCTCGGCCACTATCCCGAGGGACGCTCCTCCTCGAAGGGCGTCGAGCCTGAAGGTCTGGAAGCCGCCAAATTCGGCGACGACCAGCTGTTCTTCCTGCTCGCCGAGCGCGCTTCCGTCGTCGGCGTCTTCAAGGACACCGGCGCTGATCCGGAACTCCTGCAGATCCTGCCGTCGGGCGTTTCGCCTGAGGGCGCAGTCGCCATCCCGAGCCGCAACCTGTTTGCCACCGCCAACGAAGTCGATCTCGGCGAAGATGGCGGCCCGCGTTCGCACGTCATGATCTATGAGCGTGCCGAAGGCGAGAAGGCCTACCCGCAGATCGTTTCGGCGGAAAAGGACGGCAACCCGATCGGCTTTGCAGCTCTTTCCGGTCTTGCCGCTGTTCCTGAAAAGGCTGGCCAGCTCTTCGCCGTCTCCGACAGTGTCCTCGGCAACCAGCCGACGATCTACACGATCGACGCCACGAAGAAGCCCGCTCTCATCACTGACGCGCTGACAGTCAAGCGCGATGGTGCGGCTGCCCAGAAGCTCGACATCGAAGGCATTGCCGTCGATGAAAAGGGCTGGTTCTGGTTGGCCTCCGAAGGCAACAGCGAGAAGCTGCTGCCGCACGCTCTCTACCACGTCAACCCGAAGGGCGAGATCAAGGAAGAGATTGCGCTGCCGAAGGAACTGACGGATAACGAGATCCGCTACGGCTTCGAAGGCGTGACGATCATCGGCTCCGGCGACGACGCAACGCTGTGGATGGCCGTTCAGCGCGAGTGGAAGGACGACAAGAAGGGCTTCGTCAAGCTCGTCTCCTACAATCCGAAGAGCAAGGAATGGGGTGCTGTTCGCTACCCGCTCGACAAGTCTGAAAACGGCTGGGTCGGCCTCTCGGAAATCTCCGCTCATGGCGACAGCGTCTACATCATCGAGCGCGACAACCTCGTGGGCGATGCTGCCAAGTTGAAGAAGCTCTACAAGGTCGCCATCTCCGACCTGAAGCCCGCCAAGCTCGGCGGCGAGCTGCCAGTCGTCAAGAAGACCGAAGCCCACGACTTCCTCGACGAGCTGAAGACGGCAACCAATGGCTACGTCCTCGACAAGCTTGAAGGCTTCGCCTTCGACGCCTCGGGCAAGCCCTACGCCGTCACCGATAACGACGGCGTCAGCGACTCCTCCGGCGAGACCCTGTTCTTCCCGGTCAACCTGGTCGGCACGAACTGAGCTGGCGATAGCTGGATAAAATAGGAAGGCCGGGCGAGAGTCCGGCATTTTTCTATGTTTGGGCTGAGCCATACGCTGATGTGGGTGATGGAAACTCAACCGGCACATCCCCCTCAACGCCCTCATCTCTGTGCTTGTCACAGAGATCCAGCCGGCCCAAGTCCTTGGGCCGAAAGGACTCCTCTCGCCGCGCAGACGCGCGGCGACTGGATTC
>UBJR01000027.1 GCA_900465675.1 Hyphomicrobiales bacterium
AGTTTTTCAACGATATCGGCGCTAGGGAGACCACCGGGTATTTCAAACATTCGCTTTCATCAATCGGCACAAATTCGATGACTTCCGAGACTATCCCCGCATCGCGGCAACCAAAGCCATGATAGCATAAGGAAGCACACCCGCCTTCACCTTGTGTGCCCCCTTCGATCCACGCAACTTTACGGACGCGATCTTGAAACTTCCAAAAGAAGGTACGCTCCGATTGCAGTGACAGATTCAAGCGGACGTTACTCGTCGAGCAGTTCGGCTCAGGAGCGCGGGCTTTGCAAAGCTACAACGGCAGTGCGCGATGGGACGCGAACGGATGGGCTATGCGCACGGCGAAGTATGCTGGACGCCTTTCCCGTGTCCCGAAATCATCCGTAGATAAAGGCCGAAAGTTCATCCGGCGTCCCGTCGGGGAATGAGCTTTTCAAATGGTCGAGAAAGGCGGAGACGCGCGCGTTGAGCAGGCGTAGCGAACGATCCGCCTCTCATGCTCCAGCCTGCCCATGATAATTTCGGGTGCATGCCGCATTCCCCTATCGTTCCTGTTCGTCCCGATCGCGTTTTTGCTCGGCCTCGTGCTGAAGCTCTTCCGATCTCGGCACGAGCTGTTTGGCAGGGACAGTTCGATTTTCGCCGCCACTTCCATGCAGCGACGCGTCTTGTTCACCGTAACCATTTGCGCGTCCAGCTCGGTCATCGTCGGCGCGGTCCTTCGCCCGATTGCGCGAGCGCTCGGCCGCTGCGATTGCCACACGCAGTTCTTCGTCAGCCTCTGCAATCTCGCGCAGATAGCTATTGCCCGAGGCGCCGAGCTCGGCTGCCGTCGCCATCTCAAAGTTCAAGCTCGCCTGCAAGGACGCCTTATCGGCTCGAATTTCGTCATCGTCAGCCAATTCGATCCGCTCGCGATAATATTCGACCTCGACCATGATGTTGTTTCCAACCTCGACGGCTTCGGGCCCGTGGCGTGCAACAGCCTCATCCCACTGACGATTGGCGTCGTCCGGTCTGGCCGACCCGCTGCTTGGCGCGCGATCCTCAACCTGCTCCGCCAGTTCCATCATCTCGCGACGAACATCGACGTGCTCCCGGGCGGCCGCGGCAATTTCCTCGAAATTGCTCCGATCATCCCGCGGCATGATCCGCTCCGCCTGGAAAAGGGCGGTCTCAACGCGTTTTTCGTACGCCTCGAATTCCGATCGTGTCATGGTGCTCATGTTTTCGATCTCCGCAACCTCAAAAATACTAACCAATTTGGTTTGGAATTGCGAGCCGTTTTCGCGCTCGCCCGATTGCTTTTCGGCGACGAACTCTCGCCTTCCAAGTGCTGTATTAACCCGGAAAATCCTGCTTTTTGCAAATTCAGACGCGCCGATATCGTCACTGTCTCGTGCGAGGTCTTCCCAGGCACCGTGAACTGTTTCAGTATAGGCTTGGCTTTTTGAGGTTCTCGTTGAGGTCACGACCTCGCGCCGTTTTCTATCGTATCGGCGCGCAGCGCTATCGGACGTTCCCACATGCTCGGTGCGGCCTTCCCGGTTGATCGGGCGAACCTGATTTTTGGTATAGGAGGCAGCATTCGCCTGATCACGGCGATCGGTCATTTCCATCCGTATACCATGCTCGCGGGCATGCTGCGCCAAACCTTCGCGCCAGCGCCGGAAAGATGCGATCGATGTCTCGACACGTTCGCCGTCCTCGGATCGCATGGCAACGATTGCGTGAACATGGACGTGCGGTCGCTTACCGCCGGCCGACTCGGTTTTGGGATCCTGACCTGGATCATGAAGAGAGAAAACGTACCGGTGCTGACCAAACTCCGCCGCCAGGAACTCTCGGGCCGCCGCGCGAAAAGCCTCGACATCGGTTCCGGCCCTCGCGGACATGACAAGGTGCATTACATCGCGCGGCTTGCGGCTATGCAGTTCGCCCCTCCACTGCAGTTGCACCAGATCGCCCGCCAGTTTAGCGTCCGTTATCGTCTCCCCGCGATTGTCTCGAACGCCACCGTCAGCTCGCTCGACGAGTTTGCGCAAACGTGCGGTCCCATATTCGACGCCATTGCCATAGCCGGTAAAATGGAACTCGGCCGATCGGCCCCCGTTTTCCGACATTCGCGCCTGAACGATCTCTTGCGCCTTTTCATCAGCTGTCAGCCGCTCGCCGGCCCGGTCTCGCAAGACGGCAACACCATCGATCCGGTAATGGTCCTGACGCTCTTGCACGGCGAATGCAAACGAGCGCTTTCCCAGCGCCGTACTCACGATATCGCGGGCCCACGCGTCCAGCGCCTGCCCTTCATCGGGCCTCCGCTTGACGTCGATACGAAATGTCCCGATGTCGCGGCTCTCGGCACGGTTGCCCATCAGGTGCGCCCAGTCCTCAGAAAGGCCCGCGACCGCCCCCCGGCCGCGCAGTTCTTCGCCCGCCTGATTTTCCATCGCCACATCGCCGTTTCGAGAGATATAGCTCGCCATGGCGCCCAGGCGTCCGCCGCCGCCGAACGATGTCATCTTCACGACCGCGGGCTGACTTCCGCCGGCAAGTCCGGCAAACCGTGTTGCCATCGAACGCGGCGCCGGCCCGGGCCACGCGAGGCCTTCACGTGCGGCTCTCCCGCCGACATTGAGACGGCCGCCAACGCCGCCGCCTGAAGCAACTCCCCGCCGCCGGCGCTCTTCCTCCTCACTGGGAGAATTTCGGCCGATCAACCGCTCGTGCAGGTATGCCGCTCGGCGCTGCTCCCATTCCGCCGTAAAGGCGCCGAGAAAAATTTCCATCAGTCCCGACGTCCAATCCTACGGCCTGGCCGGCTGGCGAGACGCTGCAACTCAAGAGCAAGGCCCGCGACAAGGGGCTGCAGCTCGCGCAGGTCAGCGATGGCGTCTGCCGGAACGGAACGTTGATACGAGCGCCGAACGAGACTGTTGAGGTTCACTCCAATGGCCCGCAGGTCACGATGAAGAAGCTCAAAAACCACCCGATCGTCTTCCGACAGGAACGGTAAGATGCCGGCACCATCAAGCGTCAATGAGCGCATAAACGCCGACACCGACATCTCCGACTGCCTGGCTGCGACTTCGACAGCGGCGAGCTCTGGCGCGGAAAAACGCGCATGGACGACACGCTCCTTACGCTCCTTGACAGCAGGCACCGCAGGTCGTGACCTTCCATTTTCGACCATGCCGTCGTCTCTTCACGTGTTCGCCGCAGGCGGCATCGGCGGCCCGTCCGCCGATCGTCAGCAAATTTGTATCACAAATTTGCGTATCCTGCCAAACCAATATAACCTATTTCAGTTCATAAAAGCCAAACTTAACCTGGCACCGTAAAGGCCACATTCATACTCGTAACACTCATCGGAAGTTTGACCCTTCCACATCACATGACCAACTCGTGTGAAACATCGATAGCGTTGCTGGAAAGAGGAAAGTGAAAGTTATATAGTGAAAATTAGAGGACTCATGGGGTGCGGATGATCTTCCACAAGATATGAGACAATGCTTCGAAAGAGTGTCATCGGACTACCTAGTGGATGATCTGGGATGTGATGCACCCAAGCAAAAAGCGACTGGACGTCTGCAATTTTTGACCTATTATAGTTCATATTTCGAGCATGGCGCCGAAACAGTTCCGTAGCGGGAGAAGGTCATGCCTCGGACCTATGCAGTCGTCAGTAACAAGGGCGGCGCCGGCAAGACAACGATGGCGACGTTGATTGCCGGCGAATACGCTCTATCGGATCAGCGCGTCCTGATGATTGACGCCGACAGCCGTCAAAATCTGGCCGGCTGGTGGAAGCTCTGCCACAGCAAGGGCAATGTACCGGATAATATCGAGGTGACGATTGCGGCGACCCAACGGGCAATCGACGATTTCCTGAAGAAGCTCGCCAGCTTTTTCGATGTCGTCCTGATCGATGCGCCCGGTGTCGATAGCGTGCTGCAGACGACGATCATTCGATCGTCGGACGTGGTCCTTTCACCGGTACAGCCGGGCATCAAGGAAATCGAGGCCGCCGGCCAAACCGTCGCTGAGGTGAACGACATCAACGATCGCCTCGGTTTATCGATCGTGCATATGAACGTGCGCACCCGTATCACGCTGCCCGGCCGCAATCTTGAAGCCTATCGCTACATCCGGCCGTTCGTGGCAGGTCTTCTCGATGCGCACTACCATACGATGCTTCTGGAAACCGAGCTTTACGAACGCAATATCTATCGCGAGATCCAGAACGGCCTCGGGACACTCCAGATGCAGGACGTGACAGACTCAGTCCGGAAGGCGCGTCTCGAAGTAAAGGCGCTGGTCGATGAGATCGACATTCGCCAGGTGGCCGGACCGGCTGAGGCGGCGGCATGAACAAAGGGGCGATCGACTTCAAGCAGTTCTCTCTCGCGCCACGCCGAAAGCCTGCAGTTCAGGATACAAACGAAGGCCGGCTTGAGGTTGCCGCTGACGAGCAAGCCGCCGATTTGCACGATCAGGCTCCGGCGCCTCTCGACAATGACCGCGGCCGCCAAACGGCGCTTCCGCGCCTTCCCGAAGACGAGCGGCAACGGCGAAGCGCAAAGCGGGCTGCCGATCAGGACGATACCCGGCGGCGCCTGAAAAGCCTGAAGCGCGCCAAAGACCGCGCCATCAAATTTTACGTCAATGTGCCGCTGGAGCAGGAGATGAAGGCGCGTCTCGTGAGAGCGGCTCATGAAAACGAAGTGAAGATGACGGTTATCATGCAGGCTGCCATTGAAACCTATCTCGAAGACAACGGCTATTGAACAGCAGCATCTGGACACGCCGGTCGATCCGGCGTGTCCAGATCAAGCGCGCCGTGGGCCGCCTCAAAATGGGGGCTCGACCTCGATGCGGCCGTCGAGTTCGGCCCAGATGACTTCGCGCTCGGCCAGCGCCAGGTCGAGCTCGGCTTCAAGCGCCCGGCGTTCCCAGGTGGTTTCGGCGTTACGGGCTTCAGCGCGCAGTTCTTCGATATGCTGGTCGATGGTCATCGTCGTCTCCTTGACGTTTGTGGAAGATGACGGCGGCACGCAGGGTGGGGAGAGGCAGGTCCAGGCTCGTGGAACACGACCGGCGGAGCCGGCGCGCGGAGGAACCGATTTTGTCGAAGTGCAGTGAAACGGAACGGAGAGAAAATCGGAGGGGCCGCGCGGCCTTGAGCTGGCTCTTCCCACCCGGCACAATCGCCCGGTCTGAGCAGACAGGTTTCCCTCTCGTTGGGCACCCCTTCCTGCTTGCCATCGGCCGCTGCGGGCAGCCGTTGCCATGAGGCGGTTCCGGTTCGATAGTGTCGAATGCGATGAGGATCACCCGGATTTCGCGGGACTGCTGGCCCGCGCCTACCGCGCCAAAGTCCGACCGCTGTGTCTCTGCCGTGAGCAGGCGGCGCCGATGTACATCGCAGATATCGGCAATCAACTGGTCATCAAGCGCATGCCGCTTTCCGGTGAAGGCCATGACCCAGCATGTCCCTCCTATGAACCGCCCTACGAATTGTCCGGGCTCGGCCCGCTGATGGGAAGTGCAATCCAGATGGATGCCTCTCTCGGGTCAGCCTCATTGAAGCTTGATTTTTCCCTTTCCAAGCGCGCCGGGAGCAATCGTCCCGGCGTACCGGAACCTACCGGCGAAAGCGTGAAAGCGGAAAGCAGAAAGCTGTCGCTACGCGCCCTGTTGCATTTCCTGTGGCATGAGAGCGGCCTGACCGAATGGACCGCGCACTGGGCCGGAAAGCGCCACTGGTGGCAGGTCTATCATCATCTGCTGGAGGCCGCCGGCAACATGGCGGTGCGCGGCGAGAGCCTGTCGGAGCGGTTGCTCATTCCCGAGCCTTTCAGGGCCGAGGATAAGACAGCGATCGAACACAGGCGGGCGCAGAAGATGGCTGGTCTTTTCCAGCAAGGTCCGAAGCGCCTGATGTTGCTTGTCAGCGAGGTCAAGGAATTTACGGAGGCGAGAGACGGCCGGCTCGTGGTGGTCAAGCATATGCCGGGCTTCCGGCTTTATCTTGAAGACACGGCCTGGAAGAGCGTGCAGCGCCGCTTCGAAGCGGAATTTGCTCTCTGGCAAAGCGGGGAAAACCTGCACCTGATGCTGATCGCGACGATCGGCAGCGGCAAAGCCGGGATCGTCACCATCGACGAGATCGCGCTGATGTGCGTCAGTGAACAGTGGCTGCCGATCGAAAATGCTTTCGAGCAAAAACTCGTCGGGCGGTTGACGCGGTTACGCTTGAAGTCGGTCAAGGGTCTGCGTTTCAACCTTGGCCGAAACCGACCTTTGGCCAACGCGATGCTGCTGGAGACGAAACCGCGGCCGCATGCGCTCTACATCGTGCCGCCGTCGGCCGGCGCTGATTTTGAGGAAGCACTCAAGAAAATGATAGAAGCGCGGCCCGATCTTGGCGCCTGGGTCTGGCGCGTGGTCGAGGGCGATATGCCGCCAATCCCGACGTGATCGTGGCGATCACTCGGCCGACGCGCCTTCAAGGAGACCGTCGTAGACTTCGAGCAGTGCATTGGTGATCGCCTGGCCGAGTGCGGCGCCTGCCGCGCGGACGTCATCTTCGGAGCCGTCGCGGGCAGCCCGTGCCAATTCGAACCCTTCCTCACTGACGATCAGCTTTGCCACCTCGATCGCCCAGAGCCCGAAATCACCACGATTGTCGATCTTGATTGCCTCTTGCACGACGACGCTCCCCTTTCTTTAATGGTGAACGGCCTTTATCGGGAGAAAGCGCCGATAGCCAGAAATCATCACCGATGTGAATCGAACCTCAGTGATCGATTCAAAACTCTCGTTGGACGGAGGCGACCCAATTCGGCGACCTTGCCTAAATGCCGAACTATCCATTCCATCTCTACTGCCAGCGCATCGATGCCACCCGGAACATGGCTCGATACTACGCCATCTCTATTCAGCCGACATTGTTCGGCGAGGCCTCGGTCGTTCGTTCATGGGGACGCATCGGCAAGGCGGGCGGCGAGAAAAGCGAAGTCTTCGACAGCGAACGGGAAGCGGCTATCCACTTCCTGGCCATTGCACGCAGGAAGAAGACGAAAGGCTATAAATCGGTCGGTAGTTGTGGAAATCCGGCATGGCCAAGTGCTTTTGCTGCACCGCGTCGATGACAACGATCGTCGCCGATGGCAGGGATTCTCGACCATTAATGATGCGGAGAAGCAAATGACCACGACAAACGAAATCGCAGACAAGATTGCAGCGGAGCATGGTCTCACCAAGGCGCAGGGCAAGATGATCATCGAGGCGGTGATCGCCTCCATCACCGAGGCTGCGGTTGCCGGCAACGAGACCTCGCTGCCGGGCTTCGGCAAGTTCAAGGTCAGGGCGACGCCCGAGCGCGAAGCGCGCAACCCGTCCACGGGTGCGACCATCAAGGTCGCAGCCGCCAAGAAGCTGAGCTTCCAGCCGGCCAAAGCGCTGAAGGATGCGCTTAACAAGTGACACACCGAAAGCCCCGCTCGGATCGAGCGGGGCTTTCGGGTCAATTCGTCAGCGGCGCGTGCTGCGCGACCAGATAAGCTGCAGACCTTCCTGCCCCTGGACTTCCGTCAGGGTCGCGTAGATCGGGGCGGGGAAGCTCGGGTCGTCGAGCTTGACCGAGATGTAGTCGCGCTCGGTTTCACGGGCCTGCTTCTGCCAGCCGGCACCGAACTCGACATTGCCGGCCAGAACCCTGAAGTCCGGTGCGTCGTCGGAGGAGCGTTCGACCCTGATAATCTTGGCCTTGACGTTGAGGTTGAGGGTCTTGATGGTGCCGGAAAAGCCGTTTTCGGAAGCGGTGAATGAGCCGATGGTTGCCATTGTCTTGATCCTTTTCAGTTGCTCGTGCCGCGCCCATCGCGGCCTCGATGGCTGTCGACAAGACCGGAAACGATCGGACCGCACCCCTTGTGGCTGAAACGAAGTGGAGGACGGCAATTAGCCGAGGCTTTCTTGTCTCGCGAGGAATGGCCGCAGATCCGGGGTCCCCACATGACCGGTCATATGGGGTGGGCGTGGCCAGGGGAAGAAAACGAGCAAGCCGTTGCGGGAAGACGATCGAGCCGAGCCCGCGAGGCGTTTTTTGGTCAGACAAGCCGCATCGAGACCGCGGTGGGCGAGCCGTAGCTTGAGGATGGGCCCGACCATGGCACCGTCAGCGTCCGGCGTGATTCCGGACGGCGTTGCCAAGCATACCCAGTATCGGGAATTGAAGGCACCAGAGGCTGGCCGCGTGACTTCGCTCCGATGTGCCAAATAGGAATTCAGGACGGAGCCGACGTGATCGGCCTGATGCCGGAACTCGCGACGGTGCCACCGGCTATGATCGGTTCACCGTCGCCAGCCTGCTGCTTGCCGCTGCATCCTTGACGGTGCGTGCGATGTTTTTCAGGAAGGCCGGGCTGAAGCTGCCGAGTGGCCTGCTTGTTTCGAAGTCGAAAGCCTTGTCGAGCTCGACGCGATTATATTCGTCGAGGATGATCCAGCAGGGAAAATCGAGGCCGGCACGGCGGCATTCGATCTGGCTGATCGGCAAAAACAGGCGATCCTCATGCGGGGCCTGCGAGGTGATGGCGAAGAGGAAAACGGCGCCCGGGACATCGGGCGTCCGCACGACGACGCAGACGGGGCGGGCCTTGCGGCCGCTTTCCTCGCCGGCATCGGCCTGTCGTTTCCAGAGATAATGGAAATGGACGACGTCGCCCGCATCAAACATGATCGTCCTTGAGCAGCGCGTCGAGGCCGGTCATCAGTTCTGCATGGACGGCATCCGGGGCATCGTCGAGGCCGTAGGCGAGCGTGTGCGAGCCGCCGAGGAGGCGCCGATACTGTTCCGCCGTCAGAATGACGAGTTTCTCCTTGCCGCGCTTGGTAAGCGCGACCGGCTCGATCAATGCTGCCTCGAGGATTTCACCGGAGGCCCGGTTCATATCGGAAAACGAAAACTGCTTCATGAGAACCTCCATTCACCTACGTAAAATACGTATTCTAGGTAATTCATGCAAGTCGGCTGCGACAGAAACCGACTTGCAACACGTCATGCCGCCATCTTGGCGGAACCGGGCTGCAACGCATGCAAATAAGCCACGGCCCTTTGCGCCTGCGCTGCAGCCTGGACGATGAAGCGTTTGTCGCCGCGGAGCACCTCAAGCCAGGACGCGAGATAGCTTGCGTGGTCGGGCCGCGGCTCAAGGTCCGGGACAATGCCGAGATCGGCGGCGAGAAACGCCGCGCCGAGTTCGGCGATCAGCTCCTCGCGCGCCCGCTCGGAGCGGTCTTTCGCGTAGCGGGAAAGATCGCGGTTCACGCGATGTGATGGCCCCGTCCAGTGGATTTCCTCATGGGCGAGCGTCGCATAATAGCTCTCGACATCGCGAAACGCTTCTATCGGCGGCATCTGGATCACATCCCGCTCGGGCGCATAGAAGGCTGCCGCACCACCATGGCGGATCGTTGCCCCCGTTGCCCGGAAAAAGGCGTCGGCATGCTCGAGACGCTCGACAGGCTTGAAGGCCGGCGTCTGCGGCGATGCGCCAAAACCCGCAGGCAGGCCTTCAATCTGCTCGAGATTGAAAACGGTATAGGCTTTCAGGAACGGGATTTCGTGCTCGACGTCGTCGCCGTTGGCGTTGGTCTCGGTCTTCCTGATGCGGTTGGCATAAACGACCATCGTCCCGGTCTCGCCTTTGCGCACGTTGCCTCCAAGTTCCAACGCATGGCGAAACGTCATCCAGGTGCTGGCACCAAAGCAGCGGCTTGCGGCCTCAGACCAGAGGAGCAGGACATTGATGCCGGAATAGGGTTCGCCGTTGAAGCGAAGCGGGCGCGACACGCATCCCGCAAGCCGGGCGGCACTCCACGGCTGGACCCAGGGGCGCACGCCCTCTTCCAACTGAGCGAGCATGATATCGGTGATCCGTGTGTAGACGTCCGGGCGCACAGCATCGGTCTCGCCAGATAATTTCATTGACGTTTTCTTTGGCTTTCTCATCGTCTTTTCCTTCATCTTCGACACCGCGCCGATCGCGGCTCGTCACGGCGGTCGACCAGCGCGCGGGCGGCAGCGGCGCACCCGGCTCGTCAAGATCGTGCTGGAGATAGAAGGACCGCTGGGCCGAAACGACAGTGGAGGACGGCTTGTCCGTTGCGCCGCTTTCATGTCGCCCTCGGGCTAGACCGCAAACCGGGATGAGCCGCGCTCGGCGCCTGGGCCGCCTTGAGTGACACGAGAAAAGGCCGGACGAGGCCGGCCTTTCGAGATGGATCAGTGAGCGTGCGCCTTCAGTCGAAAGCCGATATCTGTAGTGACGCGGCGCGCTGGTCGATCGAGGTCGCGGGATTCGGCGAGCCGCTGCGCTCATAGGGCTTCCAGGTCTCGCCGGTAATGTCTTCGTAAGCGACAACGGCGCCCTCGGCCGCCATGCGCAGGACATGGGCCTGAAGCCCTATGACGGCGGCGAATTCGCGTTTTCTCTGGGCGCGGCTGTCGAAACCGACCGGACCCTCGAGATCTTCGTCGCGCAGATCGTTGCTAAGCCTGGCGGTCAGATCGCGTGCCTCGGTGACGGAGCGGCTATAAAACAGCCCGGCTCCGTGAGCCGATCCGACGAAGGAGCCGACGATGCGCTGCATATGGATCTGCATCGCCTTCTCGCCGAGGCCGTCCTTCATCGCCTCGGCGCCATCGATAAGCTGCTGGCGGTGCAGGTCGCGGATTCCCTCGCTGTCGACAACGGATAGGCCAAAGCTTTCCGAGATGCGCATTGCCTGGGCGGTGTCCGGGCAGGCATGCCGGACCATTTCGAGGGTCGTCGCGCGGGGTGTAGTTGAGCGATTCGTCGCAGCAGAACGGTTGAGCGGTGCCATGGTCGGTGTCCTTTCGGTCTGGTTGAGCAAAACCCGAGGTCCGGTTTTGGGTGCTGTCCCTCGGGTGCGGTCGACACGAACCGGCGAAGCGGCCCGGCCCAAGGTCAGGACGATGCAAGAGAGCGAGGTGCGGTTGCGGAGGTTGCGGGCCCAGGCCTGCAGAAAACGCGGCCGCGCTTTGGCGAACCGCGCATCGAGACTGCCGCAATGCGGCGCGGCACGCGGCCTTTGACCGGGCGCCGTCCGGTTCAGACCGCAACGAAGCCGAGGGTCAGAGCGTATGAACCTGTGGCCGATACGCCGCCAGCAGACCGGCGCGTCACCACTACCGTCGCGCCCGAGCCGCGCTTCAGCGGTATTGCCTACCCACAAACCGATCGCGTGGCCGCAAGGAGTCTGGCTGCAGCGGCAGCGCAACCTCAGGCACCGACCTGCCTAGATGATAGTGACAAGACACCGCCGGCGAGAACCGGCGGCGCTGGGCAGGCGCTAACCCGTCGTTACGCTCCGGCTATTCGGTCGCCTCGTTGAACCTGCTGTCCAACTCGTCGCCGACATGATCGAGACCAGCCGCGGCCGGGTTGGCCGCCGTTTCAGGATCGTCTTCTCCGGCCTCCACCGCGCTTGCAAGTTGCGTCATCGCCCAGGCTTCGGCCTCCCGGCGGCAGATACGATTAGCGACGCCGGATGGAAGCCTCGAAAAGTCAGCAAAGAACCTGGCAGTTTGCTTTTCTGACACATTGCAAAAGCTTGCCGGTGTCGAGCGTTGGCGGGACGTTGACGGCCCCATTCATCTCGCGCAGGTCATCGGAAACAACCAGCGCGCGCGTAGTCTCGAAAAGCGTCGAGGCGCTAATGCGGTTAGCGCCGCGTTCGTACGGCCCTCCCAATTCGCATTTCGTTTACCCCTTGCCATTCCCTCTATTTCCGCATTAGGTTCAGCAGACACCCCTGCCGACCACCGGAAGATGAACGCCATTCGTCAAGAAATCACACGCAGGACCATTCTCATACGAATGCTCGCGTAGGCGACCGCGGTACCGGGATCACTGCGATCAAATTGGCGCGCGAGGTTGCGATGGCTCCGTGCAGCCGCGGGCCGCGTTGGGATAACCGCGCAAACTGTTGCCCACGGTCTTGTGTTGACTGGCGCGGCAGGTTTTCGCAATTCGCGCCCGCTCTCGACAATTGGCGAAGGTGCTTGCCGAGCCGTATTGAGGGCCGCGTCAATCCTGCGTTGTCGTCCCCTGACCGCATCAGGCCGTCTTGATCACAGAGAAGGCAAAACCGGACAGCTCAGTTTATATACACCCCTTAAATGGGTTGAATAATCAACAATTTGAAATATATTGATCCACTAAAGGGATCAATTAATGTTTCTCACTCTTGAAATCCATTTCAAAGATGAATGGCATCAAGCCGCGGCACTTGAACTCAAGAGCGACGCAGCCGGCTTTCAGGGTGCGTCGATAGTCGATTACGATCTCGATTACTTTATACGGTTCGCATCGGTGGATTTTGCAGAAGGAAACGCGGCAAGTGACAATCGCGCACTTTCAATCCGATATCCCGTTGACCTCGAGAATCGATATACCTCAACGTGGCCACCATTCCTGCTCGATCTAATGCCGCAAGGACATGCAAGGCGCAAGCTGGCAGAACATTTAGGCCTCAGCGAGGGAGCACGCAGCTCGGATCTTCCTCTGCTTCTGCGCTCTGCCGTAGGCGGAATAGGTAATGTCCGCATAAAAGAAGCCGCTGAGGCAGAGAAGCAGCGGCTACACGGTGTGCAGCGCCAAGGAGTAACAGAGGCTGAGATCCTTGAACGATCAGATCGTTTCATGGAAGTAGCCGATCGTTTCGGTATGCTTGCTTCGGGCTCAAGTGGCCTGCAAGGCGAATGGCCAAAGGTCTCCATGACCAAGGCTATCGATGGCCTTTATTATCCCGACAGCTTCGTGTCCGACGATGAGGCCGTGCGGCATGTGATCGTCAAGCTGGTCCGCAGCAATGAGCCCGTAGACCGGCTCATTCTTGAAGGCGAAGCCCTCTATTCGCAGATCGCTCAAAAGATCGGCCTCAATGTCAGTGAACCGTCGGCCTATGCCGAAGGCGTCCTGATCATTCCCCGTTTTGATCGAAAGAAGAGAGAAGGAGGTGGAACCGTTCGGCTGGGTCAAGAAAGCCTTGTTTCGGCCATTGGCGTTGCCGACTTCGGATATGTTGGCACGCATGAGGCCTATATCGACATTCTGCGCCAATATTCCGCCGATCCCCTCGCGGACGTCGTAGAGTACCTCAAACGGGACATCGCCAACCTGGCTCTCGGCAATCCCGACAATCATGGTCGAAATACCGCGCTCACCAAGTTCCAAGACGGAACTGTCCGTCTGTCTCCGCTCTTTGATTTCGCTCCAATGCGGCTCGCCAAGGAGGGGATCGTTCGCTCCACCAGATGGGCCACGATGCGAGATTCCGGCCGGGATCATTTCCCTGATTGGAAGAAAATTTGCGCCGAACTGTTTCCCGATCTCACTGAGCAAAAGATACTCGCGTCCGCACTTCTGACGTTTGCAGAACGACTCTGTGAGGCGCCGAGCATTGCGAAAAACCTGGCGGCAGCTCCAGAAATTTTAGAGCGCGCAATGGCACGGTGCACTGAAATCGCCGATAGCGTTTTGCAGTCGAAGTTATGATTCCGGAGAAAATCTGAGTGGCTCGCTGGAAAAAGCCTACAAAAGAACAGGTTCTTGAGAACCGGCGCACGCTTGCTGAGCGAGCTCGAACCGGTGATTTAAGGCTGCCCGGCGCAGTAGCGGCAATCCGGAAGAGTTTCGGCATGACCCAGGAAGAGTTTGCCAAAACGCTGGCACTTACGCGGCGTCAAGTTGCTGAGATCGAAACCGGCAAAGCAAACCCGACACTAGAAACACTGGAAAGAATTGGGCGCCTGTTCGGATTTTCGGTAGGTTTTGTGCCGAGGGCAGAGAGCCGTGCGAATACTCAAAACTAAAAGGCGAACAACCCCGTAGGAACGTTTAAACTTTTCGCGGAACTGATCGCCTACCATCTTGACGCCAGAGACAGGCTGACGCCGCACAGATTGATCTCGACCACGCAAGAAAGCGGTCCGAGGTTTGGGAACAATTCATCGCCGTACTTGGCCACAATCATCGTAATCTGATCCCCGGCGTGGACGCCGGGTATCAACCGGCTTCTACGTGATGGCTTAAACGACAAGTCGCCACAACTCTTACGCATGATGAAGGCAAGCCTGGTGCGCATGGCGGCCTGTAGACAACGTCATGGGACCTGGCGCGCGCGAGGCTCGGCGGCAGGATCAATCTTGACTTCGATCCCGGCCGAACCGTTGAGGACACGATCGAGCACGTCGTTCAGGAGTTCAAAATCGCCCATCCCGAAAGAGAGATTAAGGTGTCCGTGGAGATCGAAGCTGCGCCGCGGATCGACCATGTGCGGACAGGACAGATGTTCTCCAATCTCCTTGGAAACGCCCTAATGCACGGTGCGCCAGACCATCCCGTGCGGGTGAAGGCAATCACTACGGATAATCAATTCGAGTTGAGCGTCGATGACAGTGGCGAGCCAACCCCGGTGCAATCTCTCAACAAGCTTTTCAACCTTTTGACCGAGCGGAGGGTTCGAAAAGCCAGGGGTTGGGGTTAGGGCTCTACATTTCATAGATATCGCTCGCGCCCACGGAGGAACGTTAGCGGTTTTGTTCGACGAGAAAATGCATCGCTTCACTTTCTCCATGCCCATCGAGACTAAGCACCCGGAACGATTGGCCTGACACCAAGGCTTTATTGGCAACCGTTAACGGTTTCCGGCCCTGCCGGACGG
Source organism: Hyphomicrobiales bacterium (assembly GCA_900465675.1). GTDB lineage: Bacteria > Pseudomonadota > Alphaproteobacteria > Rhizobiales > Rhizobiaceae > Rhizobium. The sequence goes on from UBJR01000027.1 coordinate 14,758, forward strand.
ACGTAGCGGCCACTGTTTTTTGGTTGAACGCAGAACAAAGCTGAATTATTTTTCGCCTGGCAGACAGAACTCAACTCACTGCTCTGCGTCTTTTTTGGCCGATTTCAATGCGGAACTTACTGAACTGTTTCATCGACCTGAATTCGCAGCGTCCGGATGTCGCGAAGACGTCTGACATGATACTAGCTCATGCGAAGTTCCTCGGCCTTCAAGCCGCATTTATCGGCGACGACAGAAGCCTTCTTCGGATCAGCGGGAGGCCCGATCAAGCTGAACTGATCGACGAATTTTTGTTCTTCATGGACCCCACGCAATACAGCCATCGGATTGCAGGCCTTCAATGAAACAAGGGATTTCGGTGTTTGAGACAAGAGAGGCGTCGATCCTATCGCCTCGCGACCTAGCGATCTGCCAGCGCGTTTTTGACCACGTTTGTGTGACGAAGCAAATCGCATTGGACATGCATCGGGAAGAGCTTGCCAAACGTATTGTGCTCGCATTCCGCAGTGGTCTGAGAGACGAGGGCACGCTCATTAAGGTACTGCTTGATGAAGATGGCGCCGCCTAGGGAGGGTCGGGCGAGCGCTCGTCAGCTGGCTTCACGCCCTTCCGCACGACGGATCGGAGCCACAATCCTCCCAGCATCCCTCCGTCCCCCGAATTCGCAGATGGCTCCATAGCTAATCTGAAGGAACTGTTCAGGGATTTCGGCGGTGCACTGGGGCCAGTCGTCGCCGGGTTGCGCAGTGATGTGCAGGTCCATCGCGCGGCCCTCCAGGAGGTGCAAGCACGACGCTGGATAGCAGACCGCCTCGTCTTGATCGGGGACGCCGCACATGCCACGTCTCCAAGCGTGGCGCAGGGAGCGGCGATGGCGCTCGAGGACTGGGTCGTACTTGCGAACATCCTCACTCCGATGAACCTGTCGACCGAGCGCTGGAGCAGTTCCACACCGTTCGTTCCCCGCGGATCGCGTTGGTGCTGGAGAAATCGCGGAAGAGAGACGGGTTGCGGACGGGATCGGGATTCGTCCAAGATTCGATGCTCAGGCTGTCAGGCAACCACATCTACCGGAAAACCTACCAATCGCTTACCGGGCCTATCGTTTGATCGGGTTATGAAATCCCAACGCCAATTTCCTGCGCGACACGCTCGACCTTGGCTTCTGTCTGCGACGTGCACCATTAGCCAAGGCAGGTTGACGGTCTCGACGATGCGAGGAAGACATTACGGACGTACGCGCCGGAGAGGTTTTATCTGTCAAAGCTGGCTCCAAGCTCCTACCCGTGTCACCGCCTTCGAAAGAGCACTCCGAATTCGCAAGACGATGCTGACGATCCAGCTCCATGCTTGCGAGACGTCTAGGTATACGCCGCACTTGTTCGGACGCTCTAGGCGACCGCGCGTCGGTGACCAAGAGGCCGGTACATGACGCTCTCGCCTTCCGCCACCACGGTGTGGATAAATCGAGTGCGACGAAATGGTAACAAAGGGCTTTGCACTCGCCGAAACGGGATCTGGTTTAAGGGGCGATAAGACTATGGTCGCCAACGCTTTACTTAGGAGCAGGCGGCGGACCCCGGTGAGCGCTACAGCGAGCACTCGATGCTCCCGCCGGTTCCACGCCCTGCTGAAAGGGCCATCTTCCACTATCTACGTTCTGAAATCGAACCCCACTCGCCGAGCTGTGCAAGGCGTCATCTTCCGTCTAGGCCCGACACTGAGAGAGTAAGCTTGGATTTAAAACGGTGGCACCTTGTCGAGATCGCGAAACGCAAGATTTCGGGCACTGTTGGAAAGATATCCCCAGTCGCTCGGCGACGGCCTTTGGGACAGCCCTGCCCTCTTCCTAACTTCCTTTAGGCGCGCACCAATAAGAGCATCGACAGACTTAGTCCCGCTCTTCTCGTCTCCAAGCCGCCACCGCTCCTCGATGCCATAATCCATGTCGCAAATTTAGTGCATCCTGGACAGGCTTCACTAGCCCAGGAGGACATTGGCCCATGTATGCTGCGACCATCGGATTAGACATAGCGAAGAACGTGTTCCAAGTATATGGAGCCAACGCCGCCGGCGACCCGTTGTTCAATCGACGGGTTTCCCGAGCAGCCATTTTGGATTTCTTCAGCAAATTACCACCATGTGTGGTTGCAATGGAGTCGTGCTCGACAGCCCATTACTGGGGGCGTTCGATATCGGCGCTGGGCCATCAGGTGCGGCTTATCCATCCAGCATACGTGAAACCCTTTGTGAATCGCGACAAGACGGATGCCAATGATGCTGAAGCCATCCATGAAGCCTTGTTCAGGAGGTCAATGCGTTTCGTCCCATTGAAGTCCACGAGCCATCAGGCGTCGACAATGCTATTCAAAACAAGAGCGCTCCTGGTTCGCCAACGCGTTCGTGCTGTGAATGCGCTGCGCGCCCACCTCGCTGAACTGGGTATCGTGGCGCGGCCCGGGACATCGAATGTCTCGTCGTTGATCTCGATTGTCCGCGATCGACAAAGCAAGAGCTTACCGCCTTCAGCTATTACAGCATTAAAGATCATTGCCAGGCAGATCGATACCCTTACCAAAGACATCGAAAGTCTCGAAAAAACATTAAAAGGCCAAGCGAAGGAGGATGACGAGATGAGGAGGCTGATGACCATCCCGGGTGTTGGACCAATGACCGCTACCGCCATCAAGGCTTTCGTGCCAGACATTGGCGTCTTTAAATCTGCCCGCCACTTCGCTTCATGGACAGGTCTCACGCCCAAGTCTTTCTCTAGTGGGGAAAGCATCAAGATCGGCGGCATAACAAAAATGGGGAATGCGGATTTGCGGTCGCTTCTCGTCACAGGAGCTATGTCGGTAATTCGGAACACGAAAACGGATGACAACAAAAGCTGGACTGCGTCCTTAAAGCGACGAAGACCGTTCAAGGTGGCGGCGATCGCTCTGGCAAACAAAAACGCGCGCACGATTTGGGCCATCCTTACAAAAGGCGGTTCCTACGAGACCGCGCCCACAAGAGCCTGAGCCGCAACGGATGACCGCATGTCGGTCGTCGATCGGAGTTCGAGATAGCGGAATGCAAGAGTAGGCAAGCAACACCGGCGAATACCATGTGCCCATGAGCACGCTCGAGTGACGGGTGCTTGCCCCGCGTAAGTCGCTGAGGCTCAGCGCGGGTTTCGCGTGGAAGCCGTACACTTGGTTGCAGCATTCAAGAAATCGCTCATCGAACTCCGATCGGGCGGATCGTAGGCAACTGCGGTCCGCCTCTATCGTCAAGCCAAGGCGTCAGAAATACGCAGTTTGACTACTTGCGTTGTAGGACAGGTTCGGATCACATGTGAACAGCACGATATCCTTGGAGAAGAAGATGCCCCGTTTTTTAACCCGCGCCGCCTTCGTTCTGACCACGTTCATGATACCCGCCGTTGCATCCGCGCATACCGGGATAGGGCCGACATCGGGCTTCGTCCATGGCTTCGCCCATCCGATCTCCGGCATAGACCATACGCTTGCCATGGTTTTGGTGGGCCTACTCGCATACCAACTCGGCGGCCGGGCGATATTCCTCGTGCCAGCGGCTTTCGTAGGCATCATGATGGTTGGCGGCGTGCTTGGTGTCGCGGGCGTCGATCTCCCGATGGTCGAAATTGGGATCGCATTGTCGGTTGTTGTCCTGGGAGCCGCGGTCGCGCTTAGAATTAAGACGCCGACGACGGTTGCAATGGCGGTCGTCGGCCTCTTCGCTCTTTTCCACGGGCACGCGCATGGATCAGAAATGCCGGCGAACGCGACCGCCTTCACCTATGCTTCGGGCTTTGTCGCGGCAACTGCACTGCTGCACGGACTCGGCCTTGTCGCAGGTTTCATAACCGCACGCCTGAGTGACAGCAGGGGCGAACTCATTGCCCGCACCGCTGGAGGTTTGGCAGCTCTAGCGGGATTGGGACTCGCAATTGGCTTGGTGGCGTGACGCGCACATCATCATGTCAGGCGCGCCCGCATCGACTGTTGGAGGTTCTCGAACTGGGATACCCGACTGAAGCCGACATTATCATCTCTAGGTCGCCTTAATGCCCCATACTGAGAAACCGAGCTTGGGGTTTGGCGCTCATGAGTTTCGACCAGGGAGAACATGATGGCTCAGGAACCTCTAATTGGTAATCCAATCACAGTCGGGATAGTAGGCGCGGATGGTGAAGTCGAACAAGTCGCACTTCCCGAGCGAGGCGTAGCATGGCCGGAGACCACGGGCGTCGATATGCTAATCGTTACCCCGCTGAAAATCGCTCTGACGACCTCGCTGGTGACCATCGCAATCGCCTTCAATCCACTCGTTGTTCGGTATCGGCAACGCGCGTTGAAGGGGTTCGGATGGAGGTCCGTTGGGATAGCGAGTGGTCTGATCGATTGTTCACATCGGTGGAATATCAGCATCAGGCGATCGACGACATGACCAATCTGCAGCCCACGCCTCGCCTGCCATGGTTGGAAGGAATTTCTGCGGACGCGTGTCGTTCCGCTTAACGAGCCCCATGAGCTCGAGAACGCGCAACGTGGAAAGATCGGACCCCTTCGGCGCAATAAACCCCTGCTCTACGCATGCAACCATCACCCGTGTCTGCGCTCTCGTGAGTCTTGTCGATATCGCCAAAACCACCGCCCTTCCCCTCGTGGCAGCTTCGCTCATCTGACGACCTGAAGCGCAATCAGACCAAAAATCCCGACGGCAATTCGCCACCAACCGAATGGAGCGTAACCTCTTTTGGAGACGAATTCGAGAAGTTGATGGACAACGAGAAGCGCAGTCAGGAATGCAAATACAAATCCGATCACGATCATCATGCCCTGGTCGGCGGTCAGGCCGTGGCGGCTCTTCCAAAGATCGAGCGTGAACGCACCGAGCATGGTCGGCATAGCGAGGAAGAACGAGAACTCGGCTGCTGATCGCTTGTCGGCACCCAGTAGAAGAGCGCCGACGATAGTCGAACCGGATCGAGATGTGCCCGGGATCATCGCCAGGCACTGAACGAATCCTATAGTAATCGACATTGGCCAGCTGAATTGCCGAGCATCGAAGTAGCGTGGCTCCGGCGCGACGCGATCAACCACAAGAAGCACTATACCCCCGAGTATCAGCACGATGCACACGAGGACCGGGCTCTCGAACAGCACCGCCTTGATGAAGTCGTGTGCGAGCGCTCCGATCACCGCTGCGGGAAGAAAGGCGAGGATAATTGCGGCGGCGAAATGCCGTGCCTCCCGGCTCGTCGGCAGCGCGGTCACGATGGCGATGAGCCGATGGAAGTAGATCGATATGATCGCCAGTATTGCTCCGAGCTGAACGAGGACGTCGAAGGTCGCGGCCGATTGGAGGCCAAGCAGTTTTCCTGCCAGGATGAGATGCGCGGTCGACGATACAGGAAGGAATTCGGTTAATCCCTCGATGGAGCCGAGCAGGGCGGCGGTCAGAAAATCGGGCATGGTCTCTCTCAGAAATGAATACGAGATCAGCGGTTTGCCACCCGTTCTTCGAAGGCGAGCATGCCGACAAAGACAGTGACGGAGAGGAGCAGACCGAGTGTCGCGTCGGATGCGTAGTGTGCACCGACTGCCACGCGAAGCGCTGCAGTTCCGATCGAAGCCAGGATGACCGGAGGTGCGATCCAAGTGCGATAGCGGGGCGGCAGCAGGAAAAGAAGGCAAATCAGCCAACCCGCTCCCGAGGCCTCGCCCGATACGAACGAGCAGTTCCTCTCACAGGCTCCGTCAAACGATCCCGCCGGCATAAACTCCATCTTGCCGCCGAACAGATCGGTCTGGATCGGACGTGGGCGGCCGGAATGTGCCTTCAGGAACACGTTGGCGATCAACCCGGTGCCGATGCCCAGACTGACCAGAGACGCCCAAAGGCGATGAACCGGCATCTGGTGCCGCAGCCTGGGTGAGAAACCCGCGACTGCCAAAGCTACGACAACCATCCCTGCGGCGACGTAAGGTAACGCATAAAGGATCCATCGAAGGGTCGTGATCGATGTGTCCCTGCTCAGCGGGAAATTACCGCACTGATCCCCGGCAGGCAGATTCACGCAGAGAGGACTGCTAAAGAATAGCTCCGAGATCTGGACGTCAATCATGGGCCAAGCGTGAAAAATGGCCAATAGCAGAAACCAGAACGCCGTCAGAATCAGAAATGAATCGAGGTATTTGCGCTGCCGAGCAACCGCGTGAAAAATGGCCATGAATGGGCTCTCTTGGTTCTAGGGAACGCCCGCCATATTTCGGCTCCGCCTGACACCTACCTGAACGAAGGCCGCCGGGTTGTTTACGGATTTGTAAAGAATTCCGAAAGCTCGGAGCTTCACCGAAATACCGGATGACCAGGTGTGGATGAGACACGATTGGAATGAGCGGGTTGCAGGACACAAAAGGGAGCCCGTGCCTCGGTGACGGGCTCCCTCTTCTTCAATGAGAAAGCCCCGTTGTTTCTCGCTGATCCTGGTTGGCGGTCATGTAGACGACGATCAGGATGATCGCGCCGAGGAAGGCGAAGCTCGTGTAGATCGTTCCGAAGCCAAGGCCTCCGTATTCGCTCGGTTGCGACAGCAAGTCCCCGAACGATGCGCCAAGCGGCCGGGTGAAGATGTAGGCCAGCCAGAAGGCAGCGATGCCATTCACCTTGAAGATGAAATAAGCCGCAGCGATCGTTGCAATCAGCGCCACGAAGATGAGCGCGGTCGTCAGATATCCGAAGTCGAACTTCTCGGCGACCAGATCGCCGGCAGCCGTTCCAAGTGCGAACGTGAACAGGATTGCAAGCCAGTAGAACCCTTCGCGACGGTTGGTGAAGATCGTGTGGATCGAAAGCGTACCTTCCATCAGATACCAGGCGAGGAACGTGACGGCCAACGCGACTGTGAAGAAGATCGTCGATGCTTCCAGCGGCACGCCGAAATTGTCCGTCAGGTTATCAGTCACCAGCGTGCCGACGACGCTGATCAGAACGACTGCCGCCCAGTAGACTGCCGGCACGTAGCGCTTTTGTGCGAATTGCGCTCCAACCACCATCATCAGGACGACAGTCATCATGATGGACGTCAATGTCAGGCCGAGGCCAAGATTGACGGCAAAGTAATCAGCCGCGGTTTCCCCCATGGTAACCGCCATGAGTTTGATGAGCCAGAAATCGACAGTCACTTCGGGAACGCGATTTTCCGGCTCGGCAAGGTGTTGGTTTGCCATGGTCATGCTCAGTCCTCCTATTACTTACCCATGATCTGCATGGCTTCAGCGAGGAACTTGTCCGAGCGCCTATCATCGTCAGCGTTGCAACGCTCGACAGCCTTGGTCTCGAGGTCCTCGACCTTCTTCATGTCGGCGTCTGACAGCTTGGCGGATCCCTTCGCAGTCCGCATTTCCTTCAGCATTTCTTCGCAGGGAACGGCGGCATGAACAGGCATGGCGAGCGCGATGAAGCCGAGCGCCACGACAGAGTTCAGAACGGTAGCGGCAACGATTGTTTTCATAATAGTATCCTCTCGGAACAGTGGGTGCCGCACCATTGCAGCGAGAGGGACGATATCGGCGGGGTCATACGGGCGCCTTGCCGGAACCATACGGTTTGGTAAGGTTTCGACATCCCACGACTTTACAAAACCGTATGTTGTAGCAGCGGCATCACAGCGGTTACATTCGCCGAACGGACACAAACTGGCGAAGACACGACATGCGCATCCTCCTGGTTGAAGACGACCGCAAGACATCGGAATACGTGGCCAAGGGATTTGCCGAAGCCGGACACAGCTGCGACGTTCTGGGTGACGGCCGGGACGGGCTGTTTCAGGCGCAGCGCGAGTCCTACGACGTGCTCGTCGTCGACCGGATGCTGCCGGGGCTGGACGGCCTGTCGATTGTCCGGTCTCTTCGCGCCGCCCGCGTCGGCACCCCTGCCCTGTTCCTCACGTCCGTTGGTGGCGTAGACGACCGTGTCGAAGGGCTGGAGGCAGGAGGCGACGACTATCTGGTCAAGCCATTCGCTTTTTCGGAGCTGCTCGCCCGCGTCAACGCGCTCGCCCGGCGCCCGCCCGTGCAGGAGCAAAAGACTGTCCTGAAAGTAGCGGATCTGGAACTCGACCTGATCCGGAGAGAGGCCCGGCGGGCCGGGCAGGTTATCGAACTACAGCCACGCGAATTCACCTTGCTCGAAGTCCTGATGCGTGGCGAAGGCCGGGTAATGACGAAAACGATGCTTCTCGAACGCGTCTGGGATTTCCATTTCGATCCGAAGACAAGCGTCGTTGAGACCCATGTCAGCAGGCTCCGGGCCAAGATCGACAAGCCCTTTCAGGCGCAACTCCTCCACACCGTGAGAAACACCGGATACAGCCTGCATGCGCCTCGCTAGTCTGCGACACAGCACGCCCTTCAGACTGGCCCTGACCTTCGGCGTCCTGTTCATCGTCACGTTCATCGTCAGCGGCGCGATCATGTACCATATGCTGAGCGCTGGCCTTGCCCGCCAGATGGACGCGTCCCTGCACGAAATGAACTCCGTTATCGCCTCGACCTATGCTCCTGATGACATGGAGGATCTCGTGGCCACGCTGAACAGCTACGTAAACCTCCAGACGACAAAGGATGGCCTCTACTCGCTGGTCGATCCAAAGGGTGTAAGGCTGGCCGGCAATTTCACGGCAATCAGAATGCGGCCCGGCATCTACACAATAAAACCGGAAGACATCGGCCTTCCAGGCTCGGGCAGGTTCAGGATCGAAGTCACGCAGCTTGGCCCCAACATGCTCGTCGTCGGCGAGAGTTTCTCGGACATGGATGACCTCCTGAGGATCGTGCTCGTAAGCCTCGGCTGGGCGGCGGTACTCGTCGTCGTCGCCGCGCTCGGCGGTGGCATCTTCCTGGCAGCCAGGGCACAGCACCGTCTGGATGCGGTGGCCCGCACAATGCTCGACGTCTCCAACGGCCGACTCGACAGCCGGATACCTCTCCAGGGCCGCAGCGATGATCTCGATCGCGTGGGAATGCAGATCAACAGCGCGCTCGATCGCCTTTCTGGAATGGTCGAGGGGATGCGCCAGGTCAGCGCCGATATTGCCCACGAGCTCAAGACGCCGCTCAATCGCCTGAAGATGACTCTGGACGACGCCATTCGTGGAGCCGCGCGCGGCCGCGATGTGGGACAGCTGCTGGCGGATGCGCGTGCCGAAAGCAATCAGATCAATGCGACATTCGAAGCGCTTTTACGCATATCGCAGATCGAGGCGGGCGCTCGTCGACAGCGCTTCCAGAACGTTGATCTCACCGAGATCCTGACTTTCGTCGAGGAAGTCTATGCGAGCGTTGCCGAGGACAATGGACAGGCACTGAACCTCCTTCCCTCACCTATTGCCGCGTTCCAAGTCCAAGGCGACAAGGAGCTTCTGACCCAGATGGTCGTCAATCTCGTGGAGAACGCCATCAATCATTGCCCGCCTGGTACTAGGATCGACATGTCGCTCGTCTCGGCGCATGCCGAAATCGTGCTGCGCGTAGCCGATAACGGTCCGGGCGTGCCCGCGGAAGAACGAGACAAGGTATTCCGGCGCCTGTATCGGCTGGATAAAAGCCGCACGACACCCGGCAGCGGCCTCGGCCTCAGCCTCGTCAGGGCGATCGCCGATCTGCATTCCGCACATATCGGCCTCGCCGATAACGCCCCAGGCCTGGCGGTCACCGTCTCGTTCCAATCGGTGTAAACGTCCGCTTGACGGAATCCAGCCTTACAAAATCGTAAGAACCTGTCGAAGCCACGGTAAGAATGGTTGCCTAGGCATGCGTGGTGCCGCCCGTTCCCACGCGAGGCGGCAATCCTCTGACCCTGCCGCAACGGCACAAACACTACAGGAAAGATAATGCATCAACAGCTCAAGTATGCCGTCACCAAAGTGCCGGAAGTCACGGTGGCATTCTGGATCATAAAGATCCTCGCCACCACGCTCGGCGAGACGGGCGGGGACGCAGTGACGATGTCGATGGATCTGGGAAGACCTGGAAGAGCATTTCGAGCGCAAGGGTTGATCAGCAGATTAAGATCGATGCCCGGAAAAAGCGCCAGCAGAGCAACGTCCAACTGGTTCCAATGATCCAGCCCGCGAGCACGTCACTTGGATAATGGACACCAAGATAAACCCGGCTCATTCCGATCATGATCACAACCAGAGCTGCAGCACCGTAGAAGATTGGCCGGTGCGCGGGAATGCTTCCCAGTGCAGTACCAATGAGGGCAAGCGCCAAGTAAGTGGCCGCCGAGACCGTGGAGTGGCCGCTCGGAAAGCTGGCATCATGAACCTCGACCAGATGCGGGACGATGGAAGGGCGGGGTCTGTTGAGAAGCGTCTTCACCACATTGCTGATACACCACGCTCCGAATGCCGATAAGGCCAGAAAACCAGCAGCAGCGCTCCGTTTCGCCAAATAGAGAAGCAAAACAGTGAAGAACACTATCGTCGCCAGAACGGCCAGACTGCCGAGGCTGGTCATGTTCTCGAAGTAGTTCTGTAACCAGTGGGGACCTGCCGGAACGTTCAGATCACTTGCCTTACGCAGTGCAAGAAGGACACGTGTATCGAGGCTTTCAGTCTCGCCTTCGACGGTTTCGTGACCGAGCCATGGGACAGCTACCACTCCGACAAAAAGCGCGACTGTGATCGCAATCTTTGACGGATGACTGCGTCGAACCAAGTTGTGCAAGCTGGTCATTGCTGACGCCCCTCTCCCACCAGACGCGATATCCTGATGCCGAGATCGGGAAGAGAGAAGGGTTTGATAAGGTAGTCGTCAGCCCCGCTCGCCAATCCTTCCATGCGGTCGCTGAGTTGATCGAATGCCGACAAGATCAAGACAGGGACATTGCGATCAAGCTTCCGAATATGCTCGAGAACCGACAGACCGTCGCCGTCAGGCAATCTGAGATCCAGCACGACGCAATCATAGGTGCCCTGCCCGGCTGCTGCCATCCCGTCCACCGCGTTTTGGCACCAACGCACGGAGTCACCACCGTCAGCCATGTGGCCCACGATAGCGTCACCGATCAGGTTGTTGTCTTCGATTAATAGGATGTCCACTCGGATCCCCGGAACACATGTCAGACTCCGGGGCCAATGAACTTCCAAACCTGACACCCACCTGAAGTCGACAGCATCGAATGGCCGTGGGCGGTCAGTGTGTTTCAGGTATCCGTCAGGTTCATCGGCAAAGCGACAGGCAGCCTGGAATCGGAACGGTAGCGTGATTGCGCTGCCGCGTCCGATCCGCCGATCGACAGTCGCACCGTGGGGACACCAAGAGGAATGAAACAATCTATTTGGCACCAGCGTCCCAGTGTCGGAAGCTTTACGATCAGTGCCATCACGACCGCATATCTCCTTTTGGTTGCCAACCACACCTTCTGGGCGCGCGCCGCTAACTATATCAAGGACGACCAATTTGCTCTTGGCCTGTTCGTGACGGGCATCACCGCTGGAGCCATGGCGATACTCACGCTCGTATCGGCAAAGTACGTCACCAAGGCTTTCCTGATCTTCTTCGTTCTCACCGCATCCGCAGCGTCCTGGTTTACAGACCAGTTTGGCGTGATCGTCGACCGCGAGATGATCCGAAACATGTTGCAGTCCACGTCCGCGGAGACGGCTCACCTCATCACACTAAGGTTCATCACCCACTTCGCGTTGACCGGAATTCTCCCCGCCCTGCTGATTCTCTGGGTGCGGATCGTCCACCGACCGGTTCTCTCGAAACTGCTTCACAACAGCGCGATCATTGCGGCATGCCTCGTTGTCCTGGCAGGCTCCGCAATCAGCGACTACAAGTCCATCGCTGGCGTGGGCCGCGCGCATCCCGACATCATGGATCCGTTGACGCCATTCTTTCCGATGACCAGCGCTGTCCGCTACGGCATCGATGCGATGAAGGGTCCGCGCGGCGCTCCAACAGCCCTCGGTACCGATGCGCACCGCACCGCAGCCGGGAAGCCGAGGGTCACCGTCATCGTCGCCGGCGAGACTGCCCGTGCAGAGGATTTCTCGCTTGGAGGCTATTTGCGCGAGACGAACCCCGAGTTGAAGAAGAGGGACGTCGTCTATTTCCCAAACACGTCGAGCTGCGGCACTTCGACGGCAGTCTCCATACCCTGCATGTTCTCGATATATACGCGGCAGAGCTACTCTCATGATAAGGCGCTTGCGAAGGAAAACCTTCTCGACGTGCTCATGCATGCCAACGTGTCGGTCTCCTGGCTGGATAACGACACCGGGAGCTACAACGTCTCGGACCGCGTCCCCTACCAGTTTCTTCCCAAGTCCGCCGATCCTCGCTTCTGCAGCGGCGGCGAATGCCTGGACGCAATCCTTCTGGATCGCATGGACGAGTGGCTGGACCGGATTCACGGCGACAGCGTCCTGATCCTGCACCAGCTCGGCAGCCATGGCCCAGCTTACTTCGCACGCTACCCTGATGAATTCAGGCGGTTCGTCCCGGATTGCCGCGCCGAGGATTTCGGCAAATGCAGTCAGCAGGAAATCCGCAATGCTTACGACAACACGATCCTCTACACAGACTTCGTCGTCGCGCAGGTGATCGACAAGCTCAAGTCTCGCGAATCGTCCGTCGCTGCATCCGTGATCTATTTGTCGGATCACGGCGAGTCGCTCGGAGAGAATGGTCTCTATCTGCACGGCGCCCCATACATTGTCGCGCCCTCCCAACAGACGCATGTGCCGTTTCTCGCCTGGGTCGCTACGGACGTGCAGAAGACCAATGGTTTCAACATGGGCTGCCTCAAACAGAAAGCCTCGGCTCCGACGTCCCATGACAATCTCTTTCACAGCGTTCTCGGGATGATGGACATTTCCACATCCGCCTACGATCCCTCGCTTGATGTGTTTGCCGGATGCCGCGTGCCCGGCGACCTGGCCGAGGCGTCGCCCGCGGCTTTCGGCGGCACAAAGTAGGCGCTCCATATTCGACGGATGAGCCGCGACGCCCGAGCCAAAAACTGCGATGTCTCGTAGAATGCCCGCCATGGCAAAACGATGCAGTAGCAGGTCATGGGCAGCTTGAACTGCCTGAGGCCGTTCTGGAAGAGGGAGCCACGCTCGGCACTCTGACGTATAGGCTGCGGTTCCATGAACAGACCTCGTAATCCGGAGAGATGCTCAAGATCGAACGCGAGGTCGTAAGGCAACCGCATCGGAACAAGCTCATCAACGATCTACTTTGCAGCTCTGCGATTGATGAGATAGGCGCCCGACCCCTTCTCGCGCGTCAGGGAAATAGCCAGGCCGCGATAGGGCGTAAGCGGCTTCAGTTTGAACTTCCGGCCGCGATTGACGGTCGAGAGACGGAGGATGTCCGACTCCCTCTGCTCGTCGAGCGCCGCGCTGAGTGCCGCCACGAGATCCTCTTCGAAGAGGAGAGCGTCCTCGAGGATGAGAGCATGGGCCGCTCTAGAATTCTGCATTCTCTACGCCCATTCGACATGGCTGAGGAAACACCCGATCTCGAAAGGGTTCGGCTTTCGGCCGTGCCGCTTCGTCGAATGTTGAGAGGGGCATCGTGATCTCGCGCCCGTCGAGCGCGGAAATACGTTCAAAGTCCAAACCCCTGTTGAGTACCCGCGCCTCCATCCGAAAGCGACGCTCAGGCGATCGGTCCAGATTGATCAGATAGACCGAAAGTCGGGAATTGAGTGTGGTGCTCAGGTCATTGATGGACGCCTGAGTACTGGAGTGCACGTTCATGGGAGCCTAAAAACGCAATGATCAGGCCATGAACCTGCGCTTCGAAGTTCTCCCGTTCCTGTCTGCATCCATACGGATTTGTAAAGTCACAGGCGTCCACGTTACCGATCCGTATAATCACGGAAAGGAAACCTCAAACTGCGTGTTGCAGGCTCCTTGCGTCCCAATGACGGGCACCACAAGGAGAAGAAGATGAACCACTATCGCTCTCTCAAGGCCGCCATGGCGGCGATGATCGCAGCCGGCGCCATCGGGCTTGCAATGCCGACGTTCGGCCAGGCCGCGGACCAGCAAAACGGCAAGGACGACACTGCCGAATATTCGGAGCTGTCGGGGGCAAAGATCAGCCTCTCCCAGGCTGTCGATGCCGCCGAGAAGAAGTTCGGCGGCAAGGCCGTCAACGCCGCGCTTGATAATGAGCAGGCCAGTGCTGCCTTCGAGGTCGAACTCATGACCGACAAGGGCTCTCAGACGGTCGCGGTCGATGGTGTCAGCGGCGAACCGACCGCCGCGCCCGACCTGCAGGACAACGGCGGCGAAGACGTCAAATAACTCCATTTGAGCGGCTGCGGGCCTTGCGCTCCGCAGTCGCTCTCTCGCTTTATCCTCGGGACCCGCAATGACGCTTCCCCTATTGCCGCTCCTCCTTGAAATTCACTATCGGTGCGCCGAAAGGCGTTGCGGACGGGCTGGTATTGGATCCTGGAGCGAGCGAGCCATCGTTGGCGGGGCTGATGGCCGACGCCAGATTGCTGCCGAGATCCCGGCGGACTCGCCTTCACCCTTGAAGCGTTGTTGAGCGTATGCGCAATCCTTACTGTGCTCTCAACTCTTCGTTCCAGTCTTGTGCATGGGGTCTGAGACGCACGAAGTCACACCCGAGGTGATCGGCAATATTGCGCAGCCTGTCAGCATAGACCTCGCCCTGCGGATCGGCATCTGTCGCTGCAACCAGCATCCGACCGGTGGTGATCGCCTCTATATGGTGCGCAACCGCCGGCGCCCAACCTCCTCCGGTGCTGGCATAGAGCGTGTCGCCCCGTGCTCCTTCGAGAGCGGCCAGGCTCAAGGCATCGATCGCCGCCTCCGTTATGCAGACGCGGGGAGCATTGCGGGCACCGAAGCAGAATAGCGTCTTGGTGCCTCCCGTCGAAAAGCCGCGCCAATCCGGACCGCGTTCCTCCCAACCCGAGACATTGCCGGCATCGTCGTCGTGGCGAAACCATGCACTGGCAAATGGTCCCTGCCGGATCCGGTCGGCCCTGATCGCGCGTCTTAGGATGGGCCCCGGCAATGCTCTCGCCTCAGTCAGGTACCGGAAGCCGGGCGATACCGGTGTCATGAGCGGCCGGTTTTGCCACCGTTCGAGCACCGGCGCGGTGGCAACGGGTCTGTCTGGTGAATGACGCGGTACAAATGACGGCGTGTTTCTCCCGGCCAATTCGCAGATACGCTCGACGGCGGCGGGGAACGAAATCCCTTCAAGAAAACCTGCAAGCGCAAAAACGTCTCCCTTGTGATCCGAGAGCGGATCGAACCAGCCGGCGCCGGCGTGGGTAACGATCAGAATTTCGGGGCTGCGCCGGAATTTACGGGCACGCCGGCTGCTCTCCTTCTCGTCAAGGACAAAACCTGCCTGCAGCAATACCGCCTCGCAGGACACGAGGCCGCGTAATCTCTCGAGCTTGATCCGATCCATGTTTGTCTCCTTTCTCCCCTCCTTTGACTGGGGCTATACCCCTCCCCCGCGCGAAGGCCGTGGCTGCAAGGGCGCGATGACAGGACGTGCGAGAAGGAAAGTATCGGCGCGGCGCAGCTTCCCTTGCGGCCAGTAAGCCGCAAGCGCTACGCAGGTCTCGCCTGCGAGACCGTACGGCGGCAGCGCCGCCAACGAAGATGAAGAGTATCGGAGAAATCAGCATAGCGCCGCCCGCAGGGCGGGATTTCGGTAATTCTCGCCGCGCGGGATCGGGCGAAGGGCAGCCGCAGGAGCCTCAACATAGTGGCCCATAGGGGAGGCGGGATCGACTGCTTCCGATCAGAGCGCTCCTTGCCTACTGAGGCAACGCGATCCTTAAGCAGCGTGTCGAGTTAGCGAGGCTTGATAGATCAAAATTTTTGGCCGAGTTGGCTACGGTCGCGATACCTGACCGAAGCAGAAAATCGCGTCATCCCTTTTTGAAACTGCCGGTCGAGTGACAGGCGATCGTCTCTCGGTCCGACGGAAAGCTGAACCCCTCCCGAAGGCGGTATCGAGGAGTCGACAATTGTGCTATCTATCCAACGTGTGTCGCGAGGGATCGTCTGCCGTCCCGGAAAACCGAGGCGGCGGCCTCTAAAGTTCGAAATGCTTCGCGAGTGAGCAACCTGTGCCCCTTAGATGCGCGATCTAGGGGTCTGATCAGCCTGTATATCTCCTGTTAACCAGAAGCGAAGTCGGGGTTTATTTCCGTCATAGCTATTCATTCTTAAAACGGACATCCATCTGATCGCAAAGTCTCGCGCCTGAATTGGCGCCTGACATCGGCAAAAGGGTCAACCGCCTGTATCTCGCGACCGCAACAGTGCGTGAAGCATGGGAGCTGGAGTGAAGGAATGGTGTCGCGCTTTGAGGGTAAGGCTGCGAAGATATCCGCCAGGCGACGTGATGCGCTCGGCGTTTTCGAGAATGCAGGCAGTAACGATCGACGCGCTTTCGGCTCCCATTGCCGCGACTGCATCGTGGAAGGCCGAGTTGCTGATGCCGAGCATTGTGCGGACGATGCTTGATGCAGATGCGAGATCCGACCAGTTTCGAATAGTGCCGCCGGGTCCGTAGGCACCGACCTGTGGGCATGCTTGGAGGACGGCTGCCAGGCTCAGCGGCCTGACTGGGTTATCTTCCCCGCTTTTTCGGTCTTCAACATTTACCGTTGGCGCTGGCCGATCATGGTTGCGGGAGCGTTCAATTTCAAAATGGGATTCTGGATCTGAATCCTGTATGTGGCGCTCACGCTGCGATTCATTGGCGCATATATTCTGTGCTTTTACGTGATTTTCCAATTGGTTGACGATTGCGGTGCGGATGTCTTCAAGCTGTCGCAAGGCGGTCTCAACTTGCATCAGCGTGGCCTGACGCGGCAAGCTGTCAATGACGCTGCGGAACTGCACGTAAAGGGGTGCCCAGTCACCTGGCGCATCTTCGAGCTCGGCTGCCGAGATGAGTTTTGCGATATCGCGTCGGCAAATCGACACGCGCTCCTTGGCGATACGGAGCCGTTCGCGATCCAATTGAATGCGAGCGGCTAACCTCTCGATCTCTTCAGCGCGGGCCAGCAATGGAGCGAGATTGAAGCCGAAAGCCTCGTCGATCTCCCCTCCCCTACCCCGCCGGGCGTAGCGCTTGCCATTGGGGCTGTCCTTCCTGGCGATCAGACCGGCATCGACGAGCATGGCGAGATGCCGCCGCAGGGTTGCCGGGGTCATGCCGCGCGCCCGAATGGAGAGCTGGACATTTGAGGGGAACACCACGAGGGAAGTACTGGTTGACATCTCATCCTCAGGGAGAAACGTCAGGAGCGCATCGAGCACCGTGAGGGCGCGATCGGTTACTTCAAGCTCGCGGCGTGCTTCGCAGACCGATCTGAAAAGCTTCCATTTGTTGCGGCTCTCGCCTTTCGGCAAGGCACTGGCCTTGCGCTGCGTCAGCATCATGGCAAGCGTCATCGGCCGCCGCCCGACAGGCGTCGTCACATATGTCGTATCCATCTTTCTTTCACCTGCGTTGAGGCAAAAGAAATCCGCTCACCAAAATGGCGCCTAGACTCTTGACTGTGATTCGGGGAAATGCGATTCTTGATTTGCTTAAGATCGAGAAGGGCTTCCACGACGGCGACGTTTGGGGGCCTTTTTCTTTTGCGCGGTTCGACCTCTATTGTTTGGGTTGAGTGCTTCGCACGAATTCGCTGTGCAGCGCTTCCATGCGATTATTCAGGAAATCGACGAACTCTGCCGGGACAGCTTTGGTAAAGCTGATCCGTGGGCCGGAACTCGGATAGGACACTGTCGCGAGCACGAAGCCATTGGCCCTGATTTCGCTCGGCGCGGCCTCAGTCTCATTTGCTACCGGTGCCTTGTCCTGCAGGGCCATAGAGGCCACCTGGAAGCGCAGATTGGTGTCTGGCTGGCTGTGATCGGCCAGGCGACCGGAAACGCGCTCTGCAGCGTCCTGGCGAATAGCAAAAGTCTCCGCGAATGCCAGCCAGCGCCGGCGCCCAACTTCTGGTGCAGGGCCGATTGCGAATAGGATAGCTCGCGGAATGGCAGAGGCGATCTTCAGCATTTCTGAAAGGTGGGACTTCTTCGTCGACAACGATGCGCAGATCGTATCGCGGCGATAGCCCGCCTCTTCCTGGGCAAGAGCGAAAACGCATTTCTCGATGAAGCTGAGGTCGTTGCGGTTGGTATTTTCCTCGCCCTGACGGACGATTGCTTCCTCGTCGGGCAACTCACGAAGGATCGCCCTGAACTTGATGCCGAGCGCGGCGGCTGCAGCCAGGCGCCTGCGGCCAAAAACGATCTGGTAGGGCTTGCTGCCATCCTTGAGGGGACGCACGAGACCCGGAACGATCTGGCCGCGCTCCTTGATGGATTCCTTGATGGCTTCGATCGCAGATCCTTCATAGGCACCGTCGAAGCGGTCCGGGATCGCCGATGGCGCTACTTCGGACGGATCGACCTCGATAATATGGTCGCCGTCCTTCAGAAGTTGATCGAGCGCCTCGCCCTTTTCCTGAATCTGGCGAACACCGGCTGCAACCTTCATCAGATGTGGAGACGGGGTTCGGCCCGCAACCGGCGCTACGCTCGGTGCAGGCTGGTCGAGGCCTCCAAGGACGTTGGCGAACATACCACGGGAATCTTTGCGGCTCATTCACGCCCCCATGCTGCCCAGAGCAGCTTTTCGATCTCGCTATTGGCAGCGTTGATCGATTCCATCGCGCGGTCGTAGGTCTTCGGCGCCGAGAACCTGGCACGCTGCACTTCGTAGAGGCTCTGCTTCCAGGTCAGAGCGTCGGCGACGGCTGTGGATTTGGACACCATGTTGAGAAGGAGGTCATCACCGAATACTTGGCGCATCAGTGCCGTCATGTTGGCCTGCGGGTGATCGTTCGCCTCGAATTTGGTGACGAGGAACTTTGCGAAGTCCCACTGCGCCGGGGCACCCATTTCGCTGAGGATCTGCATGTAGGTGGCAGCCAGCTCCAGGAACTTGCCGGTTGAATCGACATCGAGCATGTGAGCCGGAACCGGAATGATGACGCCGGTGGCTGCCGTCAGTGAAGACAGCGTCAGGAAGTTGAGCGACGGTGCTGAATCCATCAGGATAACGTCGTAGTCGTCGGCAACCTGTTCGAGCGCCTGGGAGACCCGCAAGAGGAAACTTGTCCCCCCTGCCCTGCGCATCTCCAGGGCCACGGCGGTTTCGAACTCTGTGAGGTCGAGACCGGCGCAGATGACATCGAAGCCGGTGATGTGGGTCTTGTGGATCAGGTCTTTCGTCGGGCGCTGCTCGGAAAAGCGGATCGCCGCATAAAGCGTGTCGTCTTCGCGCGGATCAAAATCGGGAAGATTGCCGTGCAGGCTTGTCAGCGAGGCCTGCGGATCGAGATCGACCGCAAGCACGCGGTAGCCGCGAAGCGCTAGATAATGGCCGAGATGGATCGTCGTCGAGGTCTTGCTCGACCCGCCCTTGAAATTGGTGACGGCGATGATCTGGCATTCCTCGCCTTCAACGCGGCGCGGGTTCATGTATTTCTTGCGGCCCTTCTCGGCAAGCGTCATGCGCAGCTCGAGAACCTGATCCAGCGAGTACATGCGCCGTCCGTTCTGCGTGACCTCAGGGGTCGGGCCCTTGTCCTTGAGGACGATCTGGCGGATGTAGGCTTCCGACACTTCAAGAAGGGCGGCCGCCTCCGATGAGGAGAACTTGCGCATTTCGCGGCGCGCGTCGGGCGGATATTGCGCCATGCTCAGGTTTTGAAGAGCAAAGTCGAGCTTGCTCGAGAAGCTCTGCATAAAATCGAGACTGCTTAGATGCCGATTCACTGGATTTCCCTCGGTTCGTTCCGGACAATTTAGCGCCGCTTGTGGTTAACGAAGCGTTACACCGGCCGTTGTTTCGCGAAAGAACGATAATTCGCATATTTTCCGTAGTTAGAGAGGTATCGCGATTCGCATGCACCGGCAAATGGCCTCAAGGGGCAATTCATTGATATGATTTTGCTGTCCGACAGAAAGTTCCCCGCGGGGAACTTTCTGGTCGGGTAACGATCAATAGAGATCGTGACAGAGTAGTCTGTCCCAATGCGGCAACGCAGGGGTAACTTGGATACTCTAACTTTGGCCAGCGCCCGTCTTACGACAACCGTTTTGCGGCGGGCGGCCAAAAGTTCCCCGCGGGGAACTTTTCGATCGGACGGCGGGCGCCACATTATCATTTCCCATTGCTGGAGCGCAGGCCGGGTTCTGCGCCACACCGGCCATCCCGAGAAAGGCGCTCCCGCGGGACGTTTCGCTCTTGGTCTTGTAGCCGGGTCTGGCGGAGGGCGTGCGGCGGGTACTGAGCGTCGGTCCGGGTTACATGGCAACCACGCGGTTTTGGTCAGGCGAGGGGAGACGATGGTTGGAAAAGAGTGCTTCGCGTATCAGCCCCCTCTCCTGCTCGGGGACATTTGCGCGACCCGTCAGCCTTTCGACGGCTTTGGTTTAGTCAAATTCTGAAAAGTTCCCCGCGGGGAACTTATTGAGAGTGCGGGCACCAAGCACGGGGCTTGAGTGCAATCTCTGTCCGGGGGGAGGCTTAATCGATGGCGGTCTTGAGCATCGCGAACGCCGCCGCTGCTCGAGTTGATTGAGACTGGTAAATCTGTCTCCTACAGTCGATGGCACCAAAGTTCCCCGCGGGGAACTTTCAGGATTTCGAGTGGCGGCAAAGCGCTGGAACCTGCCTGAATAGGCGGCCGGCCGAAGTGAGAGGCGCCGATCCGGAGAGGACGGACACCGTGGTGTCACTTGGCGCAGCCGCTCTCTGGAACGGTGTTCGGAAAATGCGGGGGCGGATGGACGGAGCCCAAATGTTCCCCGCGGGGAACTTTTCCTGTGCGGTTCAAACTAAGGCATTCGCTATGGCGGGCATACGCTCGCGGGCAACGAATGGATTGCACCGCTCCTTGCGCGCGGTTCACTGGCAGCCTGGGCCGGACAGTGAGGACAAAGCGTCCAACTGGAGAATTCGGTAGGCGGGTTTTTCTGCTTGGAGCGAGACGACCCCAAGCCAGGCCGTAGGCTGCAGCATCGAAGGGTTGGTCGGCCATTTAAAAAGTTCCCCGCGGGGAACTTTTGATACTGACCCATGGGGGCAGGGGCAATCCCAGTCGCGATCAGAGTAACCGTGCGGCCAGCCCGGTCTTGCGAAGTCCATCATTATTGTAGCTGCCTGCCTGCTGCATCGAACGATGACGGGACTGATCCATCGCCTCGAGAAGAGAGACATTGCGCAGCGCAGCCTCCGTGAGGAAGCCCGAGCGCAGGCCGTGAGCGGAATAGTCGCTGGGTTCCAAACCGGCTCTCTCGGCCCGCTGCTTGACGATGGCGTTGATCGACTGCGCATCGATGCCGCCGGGAGATGTTGCCCCATTGGTCGATTGCGCGGAAGACGCTGCCCTTATGAATTTTGGCTGCCGCCAACCAGGCATCCAGCGCATCGACTGGCGCTCCGGTGAGAAAGACGATCTCTTCGCGGCTGCCGTCGCTTGCCTTGGTGCGGCCAAGATCGATCGAGATCGACGGGAGCTTGGTCCCGTCTTCGAGCTCGACGTGATCCAGCCTGGCAATCTGGTCACAGCGCAATGAAGCGATCTCGCTACGCCGGCGGCCACCCGATCCGAAGGCAACCATGAGCAAGGCGCGGTCACGAAGGTCGCGCAGACTACCGCCGGCACAGGTGGCGATCAGGCGGGCGACAACATCGCCCGTCAACGCCTTCCTGCTTTTACGCTGACGCGGCCGTCCGGCGGCGCGCACTGCAAGCCGGATTGCCGACTTCAGGGTAGGGGAGACGAAGGCGCCCTCAAGGCCCCGCCACTTCGTCATAGTCGACCAGTGCGCCAGACGGCGCCGAACGGTCGAAGGCGAGTGTGGGCCTGTCACGCGCAGGAAGCCTCTGTCACGCAAATTCAATTCGACATCTGCGGGCATGCCGTGATTGGGATCGGTCTCGCGCTTCTCCGGCAACCAAAGATGATGGGCAACGAACTTGAGAAGCAGCGCTTCGGGTGCCGGCCAGGGCAGGGCGCTTCCCGTCGCAGCCAGCGCCCACGCCTGCAGATAGGATAGATCCGATGTGAGAGCCCGCAGGGAATTTGCGCCCATCCCCTCATTGACCAGATGACGAAGGGTTTCGACGTCCTGGTCGGTCAGCAGCTCTGCTAGCTCATCCCGTCGCTCGATCGGCAGGACCGCGGCGAGTGTGTCGAGTTCGATCGCCCGGCGGCTAACGATATCGGAGGCTGTACGCTCAGTCACTGTGTGAGAGCGGGCCGAGAACCGCTACCCCTTCCTTGCGCGCAGCAGCAGACAGCTTGCGGTCCAGCGTTGCTAGGGGAATGCCTCGATTGAGGGCAAGCGCCAAATACGCAGCATCGTAAGCGCTCAGCGTATAGCTGGCTGCCAAGAGAAGAACCGAACTGTCGCCGCCAATCCCGGCGTCGTCGAGCGGCAACCGGCGTACACGCTCCATATTAACAAGCGCACCACCCGGCCCGATCCGGCCGCGTCTCTCGGACATAGTCAAAATGTTGCGAATCTCGAACCAGAACAGTGACGGCACCGGGGCAGGGCTCCGAAATCGAGGCAATGGCTGTCTCGGCTGCATCAGAATACTCTTCCGGCAAAAGCCAGGCGGCGGCGAGCGAGGCGTCAACGACGAAATGCATCAGCGGCGTCCTTCGTCGCGCCACGACAAGATTTCCTCGTGGGTGGAGACGGCAGCTTTCAGACGCGATGCCCGGACTTCAGCGAGTAAGTCGGTAGGCTTGCGTGCACGCGTGACATGCGCGACTGGATCGTTGCCGCGTGTGATGATGAGATCTTCGCCAGCTTCAACACGAACTAGCAGCTCGGAAAGATGGGTCTTAGCCTCAGAGATCTTAACTGTCGTCGTCACCTTGTAACGGAGCCTATCGAGGTTGGTTTCGAGCACTTAAAGTATGCTCGCGTTGCGTGTTGGTCAACAATATGGTCTTACAACCATCGATAAGAGGTACTTATCGATGGTTAGACCTTCAACGCATACAACCATATAGTGACAGACACTAACTATTCACTGGTGTCCGTTTAGAAAATCATTTAACATGATTTCAATGTCTTACGATATCGCCAAATTGCCCATCCAGACCCTGCTGAGGCCGATTTCGGACGCAGCCTCCGCGTTGACCCGCCTCGATGAGCGCATCGCCCGCTCGCCGGTCGGCGCCGGCTGGATTGAACGATCCCATTTTGCCGATGCCTGCGCCTCGCTGTGGATCGACGGCGAACTCGTCCATCTCGAGGACCTCGTCCTGCATGACGCCACCCGCGATATCCGCACCCCCACCCACGAACTCACCATCGCCCGTGACGTTTTGAAAACCCGCCGGCGTATGGCGGCGCAGCCGCCCGGCTGGGCGCTGTCCGCCGATGGCCTCCGCAGCTTGCGCGGTCAGGTATCGACGGTGGTGTCGGAAGGCATCGCTATGAGCAGCGAGAACGCGCAAGCTTTCGACGAGGTCGCCGGAGGAGGGGAGGGGCAGGACGGCGACGATGGCGCCAGCACACTCGACGATGAGTTCGCCGCCATCGATGCGGTGCTCGCCCGATCGGATGCCGCCATCGAACGGGCGAGGCAGCCTGGCCCCGCCACAGGCGCTCGGGCCCGGGAAAAGGATCCGCTTCTTTACGATCTCGACTGGGATGAGGACGAGCGGCTGGAGGAATGGAGCGGCGTGGTGCGGCAAGCTGAAAACTTGCCGCCCGTGCTGCAGGCCATCGTCGCTGTCGATGCCTGGAACGAGATTTCGGTGCTGCAGCATGCGCCCTGGCTTGGCCGGCTTCTAGCAGCTTCGACCCTGCGGCAGGCAGGGCTGACGACGGCGGCGCATTTGGCCGCATTCAATCTTGGCCTCAAAACTGTGCCCGTCGATCGCCGCCGGCGTCGCGACCGGGAGGCCCGGCTCCTCGCTATTGCGCATGGTTTGATGGCGGCGGGCGAACTCGGGCTGAAGGAACATGATCGCCTGGTGCTGGCGCGAAAAATGATGGAACGGAAGTTGGCGGGAAGACGAACGTCTTCAAAACTGCCAGAGCTGATCGAGCTGGTGATCTCTCGGCCGCTGGTGTCGGCCGGTATGATTGCGAAGGAACTTGGCGTCACGCCGCGGGCGGCGCTGCGGATCGTCGAGGAGTTGGGCTTGCGGGAGATGACGGGGAGGGGGAGGTTTCGGGCATGGGGGATCGTCTGATCCGGTGAGATACGGTTATGACAAAGCGACAGAGCCCAGGTTAGTGACTTTCATGACCAGTAGGCTCGAGTGCCTACGACTTCGGGCTCCGGGAGCACATCTCCCGTCTGCATCAGACATCAGACGGATTGGGGTCTACTATGTCTGCAGCAAGATAGTCGATCATTTCGGACGACTGTGTGCCTTTGCGGAAACGCTTCTGCTCCTCGAAATCAAGGGACGGTAGCATATTCGTCATTTGGCCGACCTTGTAGAGTTGCTCGACATCATCGGGGTTTAGTCCGCCAGCATTCAATCCAGACTTGTTGCTTGCCATCTCTATTGCTGCGCCGACCATCACGTCGGCAATCTGCACAGCATGGCTTGCTTTCGAGTCCACCTGAGTGACTTCCCGGAGCTTTAGAGGGAATTTCATTGTGGAGATTTCCGTTGGTCGGAACTCGATATCACGGTCGTGGTCGATGAAACGCCGGATCAGAGGATGATATGTCAGCAGGTTCTTGGATTGATCGTGCTCAATGCGATAGGGCCCGGCCGTCATCATTTCGAGCCGCGTGATCATGGAATGAAGAACAACCATCGCTGCGTCTGTGTTGACATCTGGATTAGCGATCGCATCCCAACATTCTGGAGATGCATATTTGGCGAGCGGACCTAGAAGCTCGGGGTATTCCTGCCAGCGCAAATTCCGGACAGCAGAGATCAACCGGATCCTAGCTGCGGGACTTTTCGCCTTCACGGCCAGCTGGAATGCTAGCAACAATTCATCGAATTCGGCTTCACCGAGTAGCGTAGGCCCTGTGAGGTAAAGAAGTGATGCTGCAGCATAGTTTCCGCCATCGGCGTAAAGGTCAAATCCTCGCTCATAGTAATACGGCTCAACGCCGTAATCGACGAAGAACAAGGTCAGAAGGTAGCGCTTGTCCACGATCGATGTTGTGCAGTCGAAGTGTGCATGGATGTCACGCAGGAGGCCGAGCAAACGCGGATGATTTGCGGGCCTTCGAGAAAGAGCTCGATACTTAAGCTCTGAGGCTTGCAGCGTTGGAAAATGCTCCCTTATGAGTCTTTCAGCTTCATCATTATCAATGGCAACTGCAGACGCGCCTTGAAAGCGCTGATCGGCGTTGAGCAAATCAAACCCCGTATAGCCGCCCTCATCGATGCGAAAACACTTCATTCCTAAGCCCTATACGATGATCCGGCTACCTTTTCGCCCGATATCCGGTTTGAACAGGATGTCGAAGGACAGAGGTTAGCTTCCTCTCTATCTCCTAAGTTCCTCGTTTGCCGAGACAATCGGTAGCCACGCGACAGTTGAGGAATGGGGTTGTGGGCTTTGATCTCATCAATAGGCTCACCACGAACCAGCGAGAGGGTTGCCAACCAAGGGTACTGGTTTGAGGTTCCCTTTCTGGTCTCCCACGGAAATCGAGGGAAGCATCTGCTTGGGAGATCGACGAAACCACTTCACCGCGATGCTGGCGAGGTCACCGATCATCGGCAGATTCTGCCAATCCGCGAACCGGTCGGCTGTCGCTTCAGGCTCGGATTGGTAAAAGAAGGAGCCCGAATGGCTGAGATCATTGATCGACGACGCCATTGCCGAAATGGGTCGTTGGAACATTTTTGACGGCACGCCAAGCGGACTGGCCGTCTCGGAAAAAGCAGGGGCCATGAAATCGATCGCCCAGCCGTCGGCCTCGATCCAGCAATGGAAGCTTTCACCGGCGCCGGTGACATAACCGTCCTCGCGGTGATCAGCAAAAAGGAGCATCGATCCACCAAGATTGTAGGCGGCGAGACCGCCTTTGGGCACCGCTTTGATCTTGTAGTGGTGCTCGAGGATAAAGGCGCCGAAGGTGCTGAAGTACATACAGGCATATGCGGGATTGCCGCCTTCGTTGACAACGAGGCTGTTAATGACCCGGTAGATCCTGTGATAGTCCGTTTGTTTGATAAGCATGGTAAGGGGGCTTTCAGCGCTCGTTTGGGCTAGGCGTTAGGTCTTCAGGGGCGAGTTTCCAGCTGCCTACGTCGCCACGGCAATCACCGGGTCCCCGACGTCGCGACCGGCCGCTGACAGTCTCGGGAACAGCCAGGCTATGACTGCAGGATCGAGCAAGCCCTGTGCGAACATCGACTCCCAGTTGTTGAGAGAACCCTGAGCATAGTCACGCGCCGCTCGATGCTCGCAGATAGCCGCGATCAATTCAGCTTGGTTCGCAGGAATGAAGTCCAGGGACCCGACGATTTTTCGCGGCGCGCGCACGAACTTGACCCACTGGTTTCTCAGCCAGTTTAGCGCGCCGGTCCGCTTGATCACATTATCCAGGTGGTATTCGATCGCGGGCCTGTCCGGGTGGGTTAGGGCGACCAGGATTTCGAGGTCTACGATCACGGTTGCATCCATGCCGGAAAACTTCGCAGCGTAAAGACGTTCGTCCATGCACGCGTCATAGTATGGATGGAGGATGCGCGCTCCCATGGCATTGCCCTTATAGTTCTGGCCACGCTTCAGGTTGCAATCACATGCCGGGACCAGATTCTTGGAGAAGACCGCAAATGCCGGATGATCTTCCTTTGGCAGAACGTGGTCCAGCGTGTGAGCATGCAAGGAGCCACACATCGAACATGGTAGTGCAAGATTGTCCTCGCGGATGTCATCGATAACGCGGTGGCTGGTGGGCAAATCTTTGTAGTGTTTGCGCAGCCATTTATCCAATGGATCCGGGATCGGGACATGCACGACCGCCTGTGCGTTCCCCGAGACGCTGTCATACTGCACATAGCCGGCCTTTAGGGCTTGCCGGAATGCCTGTAGGCCCGGATAACTTCCAAGCCTGTGGTTGTCGACGAGTGCGTCGACGCCTGCGATGTCATCGAAAATCGGAAAAGGGAGTTTGCGCATCAGCCGGAAATCTTTGCCCGAAGTTCGTTCAGGAATTCCAGGGACAACTCATTGCTATATTTTTCGAGGACCTCATCCCAGGTCATCCCCGATGACTGGATGTTTCTCTCCAACTCCTGCGCGAGATACGAGGGCTCGTCTTCTCCAAAAACGAAGTAGGAAATTTCTCCGACGTCTGCACCGAACGTCGCCAGGCGCGGTCTCTGGACTTCGATGCGTCTGTCGGCGTCAGCCCTCAGGATCGAGATCTGCTCCCTGAAAACCTCTCGTAGAAAATAGGCAGAGTGCGTGGCGATGATGGCTGCGGACCCGGTCTGGGCCAGAAGGCTGTCCAGGATCGAAACGAAGCGCGCTATGAAGTTCGGGTGCAGATGGGTCTCGGGCTCGTCGAAGAGAAGAAGCGAGCTATTGTCGATTTCCAAGCTAACATAGGCCGCAAACTTGAGGAACGAGATTTCCCCGCTACTCAGGCGAAGCGCATTGCCATCTGAGAGACGGACCGGATCGCGCCGGGTGTTCAGCGATGCAAACCGTCGGAGTTTTTCCTGTTCGCCGCCTCGGTTCAATGAGCGCAATGGAATGATGCCGTCGTTCGTCCAGACACAGATGGATTTCGGGTCCCCCAGCGCTTCGAGTGCATTGAGGAAAATCTGCCATCGGCTGCGATCCTTGATCGCCTGGTTCGACCGGGCGACGCTGACGATCGCGCTGATCAGACCGCCGGCTTTTCGAGTCGGGGTGGATCGCGCCAGGGCATAACGTGAATAGCGAACATATTGCCGGCGTCGCGCCGTGCCCGGGAAGATAGAGAGCGCCTCTTTCGTTGGGGCAAATGCCAGCATTCGATTGAACTGAGCCCGCTCCCCCGTTTGTGGATCAATCAGGCCGCCGCCTTTTATGGCCTGCTTCGCGATAGTGCTAAGCGCCTGACTTTTCCCAACACCACTCTTCCCGATGATGACCGCCATCCGCTTTGGCAAGAAGCCGGTATGGTCGAAGTTGAATCTGAGCTCGTGCTTGTTTTCAAAAGCCGTCAGTTTGAACGACACGGCGATAGTCGGCGACATTCGACCAATTTCTTCATGGCCGAGACCTCGCAGGATCGGTCCTGCGTTCTTGTAGGCAAAAAAAGCTTCGGCGGTTCGCGTCAAGGAATACTGGAATACCGCAGTGTTCGGTGCGTCGCGGACAATCGGAGAGTTTGCGGAAAACTCACCCAGAGCGACGAGATCGCAAGTCTTCAGCAGGACTTCGCGGGCTCCAGCGACGTCTGCGTCGGCAACGAGCCGGCGATAGGCATCGAGGTCGGGTAGTAACGTAAAGAATTTCGGGAGGTCATCCTCGGGGACTACCGCTTTGTCCCGAGCCGCACTCTTGATGAGATCAGCACCATTCACCTCCTCATTGGAGCTTTGGAGAAAGCCGATCATGCCGGAAAATTCGGCTATCAGGCGAGCAGAGTCCCGGCGAACGAACACATTGATCCGCGTCTTGAAGCGGAAATCGTCGAAACTGTCTCCTGACGGGGTGATGAGGATAGTATTGTTCTCAATCGATCGGGCGTCGGAGGGCGTCCGTGAAGAGAAAAAGAGTTTGAACTGTTCTGTCGGAGTGTCCGAAGGCGAGACCGTCATATGATTTCCACGTCATTGTCGCGGAATCCACTGATTGCTCGCGTGGCATACATGATACGTATTTTGGCCATGCAAGCAAACTGGACTCGCCCGATGGTAGCACCATTGTGCACAGGGCTCGGGGCATCGAACGGCGGCGCTGAGCAGCTACGGTAGCTTCGCCAGATGTTATGAGTTCGCGCCGTTTGGAGACTTGATCTCGGGAGACTAGAGAATGCAGTTTGAAAAGGCCGTGGCGCGCTCATTTTCCGTCGTCGACCGAGCTTTGCGTCGCTCATTCCCGACCGACTATCACAAGCGATGCATGTATGCGGCATTTGGGATGCGGACGCTGCTGTCAGATTATGGGCACGAAGCTTCAATCCAGGGCGGCGACGCAGTCACCTTTATGGTGTCTAGATCTGGCCAACAAGCAGGCATGCAAGGTTTCGCAAATGCGGCTGAAGGGCACGCGCATTACTGGGTCGTTGCGGCTGGACGGCTGATTGATATCGGTCCGCACTATTTGCCGCAGGATTCGAGTTTTCCCGCAGCTGCCGTCCCGTTAATCTGCTGGGATCTTTCCGGGGATCTGCCTCCGTTTCTAAGATATCGAGTCCTTGAGGATTTCGGCCCTCTTACCGCGTTGGTTACAACCGAGGAGATCCATGAACGGATGGAAACGTTCATCGGGCAGTGTCGTAGCAAAGTTAGAAACCTCGTTGGCCAGCCCAAATTGCCGACGTGGTTGCTGACATGCCGAGAGGCGGTTGAACAAAGGGCTGCCCAGAATGACGTCTGGGCGAAAGCGGCGCTCCGCTCCGCCTCTATGCCCGGAATTGAGAAGAGCTTACCGTTCTAGATAGATCTACCGAAGTGACCACAATTTTCGGTGGTCAATCGGGAGCGATCTCTTTTCAAAAAGTTGCAAACAAGGAATCAATACTGGGAGTGAGTCGTGGGGGCATTCAGTGTTCATCTCAGAAATCTTTGCGCAGGGGTTTCGATGCTTCGAGCCCGCTTCGCCATTGCAGCTGAAACTCACGCCTGGCCTCAACATTCTTGTCGGTCCCAACGACGCTGGGAAAAGTGCTATCATCGATGCGGTCCGATACGCTCTCTGGACACGTGGAGATGACTATCTTCGGCCCGATGAGTTGGACTTCCACGTCGATGCCGCAGACGTCCGAGCCTCAGAATTTACAATCACCTGCACGTTCGATGCGCTAACGCCGGACGAGGAATCTCGGTTCCTGGAGTGGTGCACGAATGAGAGGGGAAAACTGCGTCTGCATATCTGTATCCGCAGCACACGACGCCTTTCGCCAGGCGGGGGAAGCATCATCACGACGCAACATCGAGCCGGAAAAGATGGCGAAGGCCTGCCGATCGACGGAGAGCTGCGTGAATATCTCAAGGCAACATACCTGAAACCTCTTCGGGATGCCGAGCGGGAAATGAGGGCCGGTCGTCGGTCCCGCCTTTCCCGCATCCTAGGCGCCATGCCGGAGATGGGACCCGAAGGCAAACCTGGCGCTGCGGGTGGAAAATTGACGTTGCTCGATACGCTCAAAGCCGCTGATAAGGATGTGCGCGACAATGCGGCTGTCCGCGGCATAGCGAGTAATGTTAACACTGACTTCCTCGACAAGCTTTCGTTTGCCGATGATCCCCTTGTCGCTACTCTGGACCTTGGCGCGCATGGCTCATTCGACCAGGTGCTTGAGCGCTTCGAACTTTATCTCAATGCCAAAGCCGGCGGGGGACGAGTGCAGCGCGGACTTGGCTACAACAATCTTCTCTTTATGGCTGCCGAATTACTGCTTCTGCAGTCGCATCCTGATCAAATCCCGTTCTTGCTCATCGAGGAACCAGAGGCGCATCTCCACCCACAGCACCAGACGCTCTTCATGGAAGTCCTTTCAGCTCGCACGGCGGTTGGTGCTGGCGAGGCGCAGAAGCAGGTTCAGGTTCTGTTGACAACACATAGTCCGCAGTTGGCAGCGGGCGCAGATCTTGGGACCATGACCATTATGGTCGGCCATCAAGCTTTCCCCCTGGCTGCCGCCCACACTCGTCTCGATATCAGTGATTACGAGTTCCTCCGGCGTTTTCTCGATGCGACCAAAGCCAATCTCTTTTTTGCTCGCGCGCTAATCGTCGTTGAAGGAGATGGTGAGAACCTCCTCTTGCCAGCGCTAGCAGAAAAACTGGGGCGTCCGCTCAGCCGCTATGGCGTCTCGATCGTCAACGTCGGTCATAGGGGACTTTTCCGGTACAGTCGTATTCTTCAGCGCAAGACCGGGCCAGCCATGGGAATCCCGGTCGCGTTGATACCTGACCGTGATATTCCGCCAAAAGAGGCCAAAGCGTTGGTCGGCGAACGGAAGACCGAAGACGAGCTGGACGCAGATGCAATCTCGGCACGCATGAAAACGCTACGCCGCGATGTTGGCGACCCGGTTGACGCTTTCATTGCAGACTGCTGGACCCTTGAGTTCGATTTGGCATTGCAACCGCTTCTGGCTGAAAGCGTCTATCAGGCCGTCCTGCTTGCGAAGTCTACGTCGCGTCGGCCTGAATGGCGGAAGAGGATTGTTGAGACCGCGAGTGAGCAGCTTCAGCAGTGGAAAGACGATGGTTTCTCGGATTTGGAAATCGCGGTAAAAATCTACGATCCTGTATTCAACGGCAATGCATCAAAAGCTGAGGTCGCCGAAGAACTGGCGGCCATCATTCGGGCCCGACCGGAAACACCAGCCGAAATGCGTGACCGGCTGCCCCCATATCTCGTCCGTGCCATCGATTTCGTTACCCAACCGTATGAGGTTGGAAAGCCGCCATTTGCGGACGTCGCCGAGGAGGATGACCTGCCCGAAGTTGATCCAGTCGCGGAGACCTTGTAGCCGTGCTGGAAATCGTGCCAATTACCCCCGAACTTCTTGCCGAGCTTGGCGCCGAGCTCGGTGGCTGCGACTTCACGGACAAGAGTCGTTCGGATTTTCTTGCGAGCATGGCCTCCTGTGACGTGCAGGCGGCACCCGGCAATGGGAAAACCACGCTGCTGGCGGCGAAGCTAGCTCTCCTCTCGCGAAGTTGGGACAGCCGAAGCCAAGGCGTGTGCATTATTTCTCATACTAATGCCGCACGCACGGAAGTCGAGCAGCAGATCTCGCGCCACCCGACAGCTTCGCAATTTATGGCGTATCCTCATTTCACAGGAACCGTGACGGCATTGGTCAACCAGTTCCTGGCGTTACCTTATTTGCATGGTCTTGGCTGGCCGATCCGGCGCATTGATGATGATGTCTTTGCTGCGGAAGCGGCTCGAGCACTTCCTCACTATTGGGAGTTAAAGGCGCAAGCAAAAAAAGCCCCGACGATGGTAGACTCATGGATCAGGGGCTTAGATCTAGATGTGGATTTCGTGGCCGGTTCGGAATTGCCTGAGTCGCTGGCTGTCCATCGCAGAAAAGGGCAACACGGCGCCGACACAGACTGCGGAAAAGCGCTTGCAAGGCTCAAAGCATCCATGGTGAAGAAAGGCCTTTATCGATACGCCGATATGACTGCCCTCGCATTGCGTGCTCTTAAAGAGAACCCGAAAATTGCAGAGCGGCTGCGCTCCCGCTTCCCTCTTGTCATTCTGGATGAAGCACAAGACACGAACGGCAAGCAATTGAAGCTTTTGGAGCACTTGTTCGCCGACGGAGGCACGGCGTTTCAGCGTCTCGGCGATGGCAATCAGACCCTATACCAAGACGATGCCCCTGTGCCATCCTACTGGAGACCAGGTCCCCAGTGTATTCCTCTTGACGAGAGTCGCCGGTTCGGGCAGCCGATAGCCGACTTTGCGAGCCGGTTGACCACCAAGCTTCCGCAGAAAATTCAGAGCGTTGACGATAAGTGTACGCTGATGGTTGTCATTGTCTTCGACGAAAAAACGATTGGCGGGGTGCTGTCCGCCTTCGCAGACGAAGCCAGGGCTCATTGGCCCGAGACCTTTTCGGAGAAAGAGATCTGGGCGGTAGCGTCACGGCATAATGTCACCGGGAAGGTCAAGGGACCCTGGCACCCAAAGAGCCTCGTTGATTATTATCCCCCTTATCGCAGTGAAGCCGGGACGGCTAAAGAGGCAAATCTGCTTTGCAGACAGCTTCAGAAAGCGGCACTCCTTCACGCGGCTGCTCGTCCACCGTTCGAAGTTATGGATATTTTTTGTGGTGCTATCGCCGAGCTTTCGCGGCTTCGCGGTTGGACCGGTTCAAACGGGGGGCCGATCACGGCAAGAAACCTTTGGGTGACCCTTGGTCGGCGCGAAGGCGAACTCCCTCGAAAAATAAGATTGCTTCTTCACAAGCACATATTGGTTGGCAGCGCTGCTTGGGAGGAGGTCGCTTGGAAGCAATTCTGCGGAACGTTGGTTGCCATGTTTGACTCAGGCGATGGACAGGCTGTTCCGGGGGAGGTGTCCGACTATTGTGGTTTCGTCGGGGGTAAAGAGGCGGATGCGGTGGAGCCCGCTAGGCAGGCAACGAAGCAGGTCACAATATCGCAAGCAACCATCCGTCTCGGCTCTATCCATTCGGTTAAAGGGAAGACGGTCGACGGTATCTTGGTCATGGAAAGCGAGGTCTGGAAAGGGCGCGCAAGAGGCCAATCATGCCTCGATCTGGCAACCGTCTTGCCGACAGCGTTCGGAGTTGAAGGAGCCGCGCCATTATCCGAAATAGGGTTGGCCGCGGCCACGAATGTCTTCGTCGCGGTGACACGACCTCGGGAACTCTTGTGCCTTGCGCTAAGGAAGTCGGAGTTCGTTGCGCTTGCGGAGATCGCACAAAAACAAGGATGGAAGGTCGTAGACCTCGCAAAGGGTGACTAATATCGTAATCGTAACGAGCGATGACGATCGGCCTTTTGGATACCGGGATCGGGATAAATGAGTGCATTATCAGGACTGGCCTCGTCGCAGGAATGGTTGAAGCAGTTCAAGGCAGAGGATCGCGATGTTGCGCGAATGGTGCTCGACGAGGTTCAACTTGTTTCCTCGCGGAAGTTCAGTGATGGAATTATCGAGCTCATTGATGAGATTGCAGCAGAGAGACCGGACAAGGATCGGAAAATCGCGCTTTACTCGGAAAGGCCGATGAAACTAGCGTGGGGAGATGTTCCTGCATTCTTCCCTAACTCTCGGCACGGTCGAGCTGAGGGTCCGGGCGTCCCCCCGATTGTCGTCAATCCGAAAGACCAGGAGGTTGGCAGCGAAGGCATAGTCGCACAGCTGATAACGGCTTACTGCCGCGCGAATCCACGGGTTGCATTGTCGCACCCTGGACCAACTAAGCTGCGAAAGGATCGAGTGAGCCACATTGTGCTGGTAACCGATCTTATAGGTTCGGGCGATCGCATTTATAGGATGCTCGAATCATTTGGGCATGTGGCGACCCTTCGGAGCTGGCAATCGTACGGACTGATCAAGTTTATCGTCGTCGCTTATGCCTCAACGGACACCGGTCTGCGGCGCCTTCAGACTATGCCTCTGCCTCACGAGGTTCGGTCGGTGGTGAGTTCCGCGACCCTTTACACAGCCTTCAGAGGGGCGAGACGCGAGCTAGCTTACAGCCTCTGTCGAAAATATCCGCCCGCAAGGCGCGGCGATCCCTTTGGATGGAAAGGTGGTGGAGCTCTTATTTCGTTCTCTCATGGTTGCCCCAATAACGCACCCGCTATCCTGTGGACCAGAGCGAACTCATGGAAACCAATATTTCCAGGTCGTACTGTTCTGGCCGCGCAAGAAGCTTTCGCTATTGATGACGATGATTTGCTGAGGGAGCGAGCGGAGCGCATACTCAAAGCTACGACCGCGCGAGAACGATTAGATGCCCCAGACGGTCGGCTTTGGCTTTCCACCATGGCGATTTTGGCGGCGAGCGAAGATGGAGCGCGCGGTGCGAGGGAAGTCTCCGCGAGGTTGGGGATACCGCTTCGCGAAGCGGGCTCGCAACTAACGCTCTGTCGGACAGCCGGTTGGATCGCGGGTAAAGGGCGACTTACCGTTTTAGGCCGGCTGGAGCTTAAGCGATTGAGAAGGCGGTTACGTCCTAGAACAGTATTCCCCTCGGATACGAATCCATTCTACTATCCGAGTCAGCTGAGGGCTCCATGACAGCGATTAGGAATGCGCCGCGGAAGCGGCGATGGGCACCACGGGTGTCCAGAGCACCGGATTCTCGATGCTCGCTTCACGTAGCTTGTTTTTCATGCTGCGCACTGGCACGAGCCTTTACCGGCGGCGTCTTAGGTACGCCTCGCGCCAGTACCCACCGAATGGGGTCAAAGTAATGCAAGCATGGAGCCCTCAGCACTATCGCTACGAAGCAGAGCGTCACGGTGTTCAGGATGAGACAATTGACAATGCTATAGCCCGCATAGAGCTGATTGTAGCGAACAACGCCAATGTCACTCCTGTTCTCACTTTGCGTCATTTGAGCGCAATGTCGGGAGTCGAATATGGCTTTCTTCGCTCGGTGATCTCACGTTCGATGATGCGGAAAAAGTATCGCGTTTTTTCTTTGAGAAAAAACGTACCGGGTCGCACTCGATATCGGTTGATTTGCGTGCCGAATGAAGAGCTAAAGACCGTACAAGATTGGATTGTAAGGAATATCCTGCGCCATACGCGGTCGCATCCAGCTAGCTACGCCTACCATCCAAAGTCACGTCCGGAGTTTGCAGCGAAAGCTCACTGCGGCTGTGACTATCTTTTGAAAGTTGATATTCAGGATTTTTTCAACAGAGTAACTGAGGGCAAGATTACTCGCATATTCCGTGATCTTGGCTTTTCGGACCTTGTTTCCTTCGAGTTGGCCCGCCTTACCACCGTTACAGCGCAAGGCATGGAGCTCCCGGAGGGCCTCTCTGAACGTCGATGGCCTGCCATCCCTGCTTACCAATCAAGATATGAGGGCTTTCTCCCGCAGGGAGCTCCGACAAGCCCAATGTTGTCTAATTTGGCAATGCTCGCCTTAGACGAAAAACTTCAGGAGTTGGCAAGCTCGGAAGGCATATCCTATACTCGCTATGCCGATGATCTAACGTTCTCAGCTCGAAAGCCTCATGACTTCGAATCAATAAAGCGATTTAAGCGGAAAGTCCTTACTGAACTCAATGCCGCGGGATTTCGGCCGAACCTACGGAAGACCCATATCCGTGGCCCAGGAACGCGGAGGATTGTTTTGGGAATGCTTGTGGATGGCCAAAGACCTCGTCTTACGAAGGAGTTCAAAGACGATCTGCGCCAGCACCTCCATTATCTGACTTCAGATGATCATGGCCCGGCTACCCATGCGCAAGCCAATAAGACCTCTATAGGTGGAATGTTTCATATAGTTCGTGGAAAAATTGGATGGGCTACGCGCGTAGAGCCCGAGTATGGTAGGAAATGCCTTATCCAATTTCGAACTATCAGATGGCCTCCTATTGAACGCGCCAAGTCAGGAACAACTTCGCTCGATTTCGATATGATCGATGAACCATAGGTTTCACGCGATAAGATGATCAGCGCATTATTCGGACCGGACGGGCGAAGTGCTTTGCCTCATCCCAGGTGTCAATGATGCCGAGACTAGACCAGGATATCCGTTTCGGCTGCAACCGTCGTCTCAATGCGAGACTTCGCGGCGATTACGCCAGTGTAGAGGTCAACCTCGACTCCTGGAGCTTTCAACGTCACGACCAACGAATAGCGTGTCTTACGATTGACGATATCCTTGGCGGCTCGATTGCGCCACCAACCTACAACTGGCTTCACACACAGCAGCTCACGGCTCAACAGCTCGATTGCGGGCCCTGACCAGACGTCGCAGTGCAGGGAGCCTGCCGAAATACTGCCCGGGCCAAACATCCATCGGGCATCGTCGGCGTGAATTGGTGCCCGCGCACCATCCTCGCGCTCTGCGGCATTGACCCGCTGCTTGAAGCGTTCGGCAAGCTCGCCTCGACGCTGTAGGTCGAAGCGCAGCCCGAAGGACTGGTAGCGCTGTGGATCGACATTGGCCGAGAACCCTGGATTGGGATCCACGAAGTACGACAGCGTGACCTTGAGCTCGACTACGGCGTTCTGTAGATCCTCCAAGATCGCAGCTGGAAGCGGGAGTTGGTAATAGTGGCACTCGTTGAATTCTCGCTGACCTTTCAGACGAAACGGCTGGATAGCGGCCTGAGCGACCAGCGCCAGATGGTCCTGCGCCGAAGCCGACGCCCGGTCGAAATCAGGTACCCCATAGCCGAACCGCCTCATCAGCGGGTACCGGTCCTTCTTTCCCGCAGGACTGTTCAGCTGCTCAAGCATTGGTTCGGTCCATTCGGCGCTATGAATCACAAGCGCCCTGATGGTTTCCGGCCAATAGTTTGGGTGCTCGGCCGTGAGCTTTGCGACCATGCGCGCGGCTTGTGCGGTCGCAGCGCTAGTCGCCTGAAACGCGGTAACGGCGTTTGCGCCGGTTGTCGGCGATGTGGTTAGAAGTGATAGCGAATCTAGGCTGAGAACTTCTCGGCGAGCCGGGCTGAGTGCGCGATTACCGGCCTCCAGGACGACTTCCGGCTTAATTGGCGCGCGGGCGTGAGCCCAATTGACACTCGTGCGGCTGTAAGGGCTGAGTTCTCCGGGGCTGGCAAGGCATGACCAATCTTCGTAGCCCACGTCGGAGATCTGATTGAGATCGGTGTATCCGCCGACGGTGATGGCGTTCCAAGCCTGACTCGGATCTTCGGCCGGGTAATCGTCCTGCCGGAAAATCCGAGCGTATTCAATCTCGGCTGGGACATTGCCGGCAGAAATGACGAATAACCTTTTCGGAGCCTCGTCGTCGTCTCCATTCATCGTGCCGGCCGCGGCTTGGTCGATCGCAGCGCTCCAAGTTGATGGGCGGGCACCGGAAACATTGTCGTTAGTCACCGCCATACAGAATATTCGGCTTCTCTCGGGTGCAGCGATCTCCGCCAGCGATACCGCGGTCTGGGTGATCACGCCGTAGGAGTGGGGATCGTTCGGGTCCATATCCTGCGGCGGCAAGAGCTTCACCGATTCCAGCCGATGGTTCAGCCGTCGCTCGGACCGATCGGATAGTGCGGCCGTCAAATCCCCGTGCAGGGCCAAGCCTGCCATAGCCGTGCCGTGGCTATGATGATCATCGACGCCCCAGTCACGGTCGATTGCGTGCTGGTCGGCTGCAGCCAGGGCCGGCTCGATCAGCGAGTGGCCGCGATTGACTCCCGTATCCAAGACGCAGACGGCAGGTACCTCGTTTCCAGGCCATATGATACGTCCGGCGAGATCGTCGACCCATTCGTTTTGGCTTTCCTGGGCGTCTTCAAGGAAGAACACCGGATTGTCGCTCGCGCGTCGAAGCTCGCTGACGACCCCGGTTGCGAAGGTCATCAACTCGATCGCTGCGCGGCGCGCGAGAACGGGGATCACAACCGCCTCCGGGAAATACAGCCGGCGATCGGCGGAGGCGGCACGCAGAGAGAGCCGGCGGCAAACGTCCTCAACGGCCGCTTCATTATCGCGATGCGCCCAGATAGCCCACCACATCAGATGCTGAGGGTTGTCGGGCAGAGCACTAGGGTCGTCGGTCCAGAAGACTTCAAGGCGTGCGCGCCTGATCTCCTCGATTTTCTCTACGCGACTGGCATTTGGGGGATTACCCTTCGGGGAGAGGGGACCTGACAGATAATCATCGAGGATCTGCTGGATGGCTTCTCGCGCATTATCCGGAACATAGAGCGCCACCGTGCGCACGTTGTCGCGGTCCTTAGTCGCCCCTGGGCGTATGCCCTGCTTCTTCCATTCTAAAACGTCGGCACTGGCGCCGGCCCGCAATTCAACTTCGATGTATCCGCCTGCGGCAGGTTCCAGTCTAGGATCTGCACCCCTGAGTTCAGTAATTGCGGCGAGCGCGACATCCAGTTCGTGGCTGAGTTTGCGTCCATGCTCCGCACGGATGCGCGGGACGCTTGAACCACCGCTTCCTGTGCCGGTATAGGGGCTTGCGGTATGGAGCGCCGAAACATCAATGTGCGGAAGCGTGAATCGGCCTGCCATCGGTCAGTGTACACGCTTCTCATCGAGGAAAGCATCGCGCATCTCCCGACGCTGGTTAAGACGTTGCACGACGTCCTCAGTTGCAATCGTCCTCCGTTCATCAAGGATCGCGGTTTTGACTGCATCATCGGCCGCGCGGACGATTTCGGATTGGCTGAGACCGTCGGCTGCCTTGACGATTTTCGTCCAGCCGAGCCTGGCTGATGACATCGGCTTGAGGTTGTTGACGATGATTTGCTTGATCTGGTCGGCCGTCGGCGCTTCAAACTCGAGGACGAGATCGTATCGACGCAACAGCGCTCGATCGAGAAGCGAGGGGTGATTGGTCGAACAAACAATGAGGCTGTCTGTCGAATTGCCCTCTTCCATGAACTGCAGGAATGAGTTGAGGACTCGGCGCATCTCGGCGACATCGTTCGTCGACGTTCTATGCGCGCCAACCGCGTCGAATTCGTCAAAGAGGTAGACGCCGCGGCGCTTTGCGGTTTCGTCGAAAACTAGCCTGAGCTTTGCTGCGGTCTCACCCATATAGCGTGTGATAAGTCCTTCCAGCCGGATCACGTAATATGGCAGATTGAGCTCGCCGGCCAGCGCTTCAGAGGACATCGTCTTGCCCGAACCAGGCGGCCCGACGAACAAAACCCGACGATTAGGAGTGCGGCCATGTTCCCGCAGCCAGTCACGCTTCCTCTGCTGCCGGATCATATCCTCGAGACTGTCGAGCAATCCCGGCGCCAAAACCATGTCCTTTAGCTTGAAGCGTGGCTCGCGAAGCTCGAGAAGTCCTTCGAGGTCGCCTCGAGGCGCCCCGAGAGGAATGGCAACACTTGCTCCTCGGGATTTGCGGGCCCGGGCCTTGTCAACCTCGGCTCGCATTTCATCAGCCGTAGTCCTGTGTCCCTGACGGGCTTCGGATGCGGCGATCTGGAGAGCAATCGAGAAAAACAGGTCATCGTCGCCCTCAGCGCGACTTCGCAACATGGCAAGGATTTGCTTGGCGTTCGACACAGTCATTCTCTCTTCGTTGAGCCATTCTAATACAAAACGGGGCGGCAATATAAGGCGGTGGCGGAGGTCATCCACACTGGGATCGTGCGTCGGAAGCTACAATATTTCCTTACCAGGTACGGCGTAGCTTCGTTCGCAGCGCAGGTAGACCTCCATTCAATTCGAGCTGTCCAACAAGCTTTCGACGATCGAAGTTAGAACATATTAGGAACGTTGACCATGTTGCAAGCAAAGCTTTTTATCATTTGGAATCAGGACTTCATGCAAACGGATGCACGGGTCGAAGGTTCGAACCCCTTCAAGAGCGCGATGCCAACTCGCCAAGATCGGCAAGACCGCGATGCAGGGACATGGCAGTGTCCAATTCCTGCCTGGTGTCATGTCCCTCGCGATACAGGTTTATGATGATCGCAGCGGCAAGCTCAGCCTCTGCGCTGTTCTTGGTCACATGGTGAGTTTCCAGCCAGTCTTTGAATGATTGGTCGATAACCGACAATTCGTTCGGACCGAATGACGTTTCTAAAAATGCGCGCATACCCGTTCCCTTCTCGCGGCGCCCATATGGGAAATCAGCCAGAAAGGGTCAAGTCTGCTGCTTTGGTGAGCTGAAATCGGTAGCGGTCTGTCGGATTAGAAGCTGATTTCATTGCGAAAAGACCTTGCTGCGACCATCTCACGCTATACATTGAGCACTGGGACGAACGTTTGCGACGTCGCAACGATTTATAGTGGGCGCCGATGCAGAACGAAACGGGGACAACTTTCGCAGGGCAAGACGAAATTTCTCGAATGCTTGAGCGGGGAGACTGGGACCAGTCCATGCTTGGCCCGCCTTCGGTTTGGCCTGCCTGCCTGAGATCCGCTGTCGACATTATGCTGCCTTCCATGGCGCAGATCGTTTTGTTCTGGGGACCGGACTTCGTCGCCCTGTACAACGCACCCTATGCGCCGTCGATCGGACAACGGCACCCGAAGGCTTTCGGTCGACCGGCACGAGAAAACTGGAGCGAGCTATGGGACGACCTCGAACCGCTCCTGCGCCAGGTGTTGGATAGAGGCGAGACGGTCGCCGCCAAGGACCGCCCATTTTATATCGAGCGGCACGGCTACCCGGAAACTGTCTATTTTGACATTTCTTATTCCCCGGTCCGCGATGAAAACGGGACGGTTTGCGGCGTCTTCTGCATTGTCAACGAGACCACAGATCGCGTCCGCGCCGATCGGGCGCTCCAGGCAAGCGAAGAACGGCTGCGGGCGGTAATATCGCAGTCGGCGGCCGGGATTGGCCAAGGGAGCCTCAATGGCGAGATCCTGCACGTCAACAAGCGGTTTTGCGAGATTGTTGGCTACGAGGAACAGGAGCTGCTCGGCAAGAACATCCGCGACATCACCTATGCCGACGATATGCCCGAGCAGACCCGATTGTACGAGCGGCTTGCACAGGCCGGCGAGAGCTTCGATCTCGAAAAGCGATATGTCCGAAAAGATGGCAGTCTCGTCTGGGTGAACAATACCGTCTCGCCGCTTCGAGACGATAGCGGGAGGATTCGCCAGGTTGCGGTCGTCTCGATCGATATAAGCGAACGCAAAAAAGGGCAGGAGGTCGAGCGCCAGCTGGCGTCCATCATTGCATCTTCCAATGATGCCATCCTAGGCATCGATCTCGATATGACTATCACGTCCTGGAACGCCTCGGCGGAGAGGCTCTACGGTTACAAGGCGGACGAGATCATCGGTCAGTCCGTACTGATCCTTGTGCCTGCTGATCGGATCGACGAGGAGCCGACGCTTTTGAACCGTGTCAGGGCCGGATCGACGGTGGAGCCTTACGAAACCAGACGCCGTCACAAAGATGGGCATCTCGTCGATGTTCTCCTCAGCGTCTCGCCAATCTACGACAGTGCCGGCCGGATCATCGGCGCATCTAAGATCGCTCACGATATTTCGGCGAAAAAGGAAGCGGATCGGCTTCAGGCGGTGCTGATCGGCGAGTTGCACCACCGGGTGAAGAATGTCTTTGCGACGGTCATGGCGATTGCCCGTCAGACCCTGGCAAAAGATGCTGAGGCCAGCGGTGCGGTTACCGCTTTCGAGGCTCGCCTTTCGGCCATGGCACATGCCCACGACCTTCTTGCCGAGGGGCATTGGCAGAGTGCCGATCTCAAGGCTGTGGTAGAGCAGGCTATCGCTCCATATCCTTCGGAGCGGTTTGATGTTTCTGGCGATCCGGTCTTGCTGCCGCAAAAAGTCGTTGCGTCACTCTCGCTTGCTCTCCATGAACTCGGCACAAATGCTGCCAAATATGGTGCACTCTCCAATGCGACAGGCAGAATTGCCATCAGCTGGAGCTTCGCTAAAGAGACCGGAGATCTTCGCCTCGTTTGGAGGGAGATGGACGGACCGGAGGTTCTCCCTCCGACCCGCAAGGGCTTCGGGTCCCGCCTCGTCGAACGCTTGTTGGCCGCGGAGCTGAACGGCAAATCGACAATCGCCTATGATCCGTCCGGTGTGATTTGCGAGATCGAGGCGACGATAACGTCTTTGCCCTGACAAAAACCGGAACCAATTCCCCAGCCGCGGCATTTGTTGCGGACAATACGATCAGGACCCCCATGCAAGAAGAGGATCAATATCAGACCGATGCCCGCAACGCCGGCGACCGTCTCGTCGCCGGACATGTAAGCGAGGATCCATTTGCGGCCGCGTTCAAGGCGACCCGGATGCCCATGATCGTCACCGATCCGAACCAGTCCGACAATCCGATCATCTTCTGCAACGAAGCCTTCCGAAGGCTCACGGGCTACAGAGACGACGAGATAATCGGGCGCAATTGCCGTTTCCTGCAGGGTCCAGAGACTGACAAAGCAACGATCGCGAGGATCCGGGAGGGCATCGCGGCCGGCCACGACGTTGCTGTCGATATTCTTAATTACCGAAAAGACGGCACTACGTTTTGGAACGCGGTATTTATCAGCCCCGTCCGGGACGAGGCCGGGACAATCATCTATTTCTTTGCGTCCCAGCTCGATTTCACAACGGTCAAGAGCCGGGAAGCAGATCTCGCGGCTGCGCGCCATGAGGCGGAGGCGGAGGTGGCAAAAAACACCGCCACCCTTAAGGCGGCACTGGAGGCGCGCACGCTGCTGGTCCACGAGGTGGACCATCGGGTGAAAAACAACCTGCTGACGATGGCTTCCATCGTAAAAATGCAGGCACGCATCACCACCGATTATCGGCAAAGGCAGACACTCATGTCGGTCCTCAACCGGATCGAGGCCCTCAGTACAGTTCAGCGAAAGCTGTTCACGCTCGACGACGTGTCGAAGTTCGATATCTCAGAGTTCACAAAGGAATTGGTGACAGATCTTGTCGATGCCACTGGCCGCAACGACATCCGTCTGTCTTTAGATCTTTCGCCGCTGCTCGTGCCCGCTGTCAAAGCCACGCCTTTGTCGCTGATCGTCAATGAGTTGGTCGGCGATGCAGTTCGACGCGGCCTCATGGACGGCGGCGGCGACATCCATGTGGTGGTCAAACGCCTCAACGGTCACTTTTTGATCCGTGTCGAGGACACATCCGAACCAGTTGAGCCTGATATTGAAAGCACCGAGCTCGGACGCATGTTGATCGAGGCGTCTGCTTTGCAGCTCGGCGCCGAAATCGAACGGAAACAGGATGGCCGCAAGACGGTTGTCGACGTGGTGCTACTTGTCGGCGACAAACAGGAGAATACGCATTGAAAGTGATGATCGTCGAAGACGAAATGCTGCTCGCCATGGAGCTTGAAAGTGAGGTGGAGATGGCGGGCCATCAGGTCACAGGACTTGCCATGAGCAGCAGCCAGGCGCGTGAGCAGATCTGCACTTCGAAGCCGGATTTCGCATTCGTCGATATCCATCTCATGGATGGCCCGACCGGGATCGACGTGGGTCGTGAACTAGCAGCGGCGGGCATTCCCTATGTCTTCGTGAGCGGTAATATTAAAAAGATCCCCGAAGGCTTTGTCGGCGCCCTTGGTGCAATCGAAAAGCCTTACACGATGAACGGAATGAAAAATGCCCTGACTTACATTTCCGCAATCGTCGAAGGCGACGAGAGTGGGTCGCCGCCCGCAAGTCTGGTTCTGGCGGAAGATGCGCATGTCGCGTAGCGGTTTGGCTAAGACGCAAGGAGGAGCGTCGCCCCAACTGGCCTTTGGTCGCCGACGGCCAATCGTTTGAGGGCTCGTCGATCTGATGATCTGGGATCTCGTCCATCCTATCACGAGGCTGGGCAGATTCCTTCTCGATCATGTAGATCACCGCGGATCTCTCGGCACCTTTAGCGACGAGCTCATCGATCAACGCGTGCAGCCTCGGTTTGACCTCTTTCAAAATGTTTTGGTTGTCACTCATCAATTCCTCCCATTTTTGCTTAAGTCTTGCTCGCCGTCGAGGTAATGATGGCATCAGGCATCCTGGTGGTCGGTTGCGATTGCGCAGTTGCTAGCATCGGCATCCTCGGCTTGACGGTATGCTCAGCGTAGGACGTCATCGTGTTAGATCATTTCGCGTATCGCGTGAATCACGCGTGAGGGATCATAGGGCTTACTGAAAAAGCGGCCGACGAACGGAAGGGTATCATCGCTCATGTGGCGATGACCCGATGTCACGATGATCTTGACTGGTGGCCATCGATCTCGAACCGCGGCCGCAAGTTTCAAGCCATCCATGCTGCCAGGCATATCGATATCGGTGAACATCAGACGAACCTCCGGATGTGCGTCGAGCAGGCTGATGGCGTCGTCAGCGTTCGATGCTTCCAGCACATGAAAACCGTCGTCCTCTAGCAATAGCGCAATATCCATCCGAACGAGAG
The DNA here is from genome assembly GCA_900465675.1 of Hyphomicrobiales bacterium. GTDB lineage: Bacteria > Pseudomonadota > Alphaproteobacteria > Rhizobiales > Rhizobiaceae > Rhizobium. The sequence goes on from UBJR01000027.1 coordinate 59,579, forward strand.
CCTCGTCCTCCACGATCAGGACCGTTATACCGTTGCCGCCCATCCCCAACGCTCCATCATGATTTACAGGCAGATAAAATGGTCCAAGAGTATGATAACGTCTCTCGTACGAATATGATCCGCCAGGTTCGGGAATGTCTTCAGTAAGTGTTTAAACCTTCCGATAACGGATACTGTATCAAACAGCTTCTGCCGACTGCCGCACAAGTCTTGCTAGCGGACCCGCGGCGTGGCATCGAAACCCATTGCCATCGAACGTGATCGTCGGCGCTGCCCCCAAGAGCGAGGCGAGAGCCGAGCGAACATATTTTGTGCCGTAGCCCTGCCGCGTTGGTTGAACGACTTTGGGGCCGCCCGATTCGATCCAGTTCATTGAAAACACGGGCGGATCTTCCTCCGAAACGGACCAGGCAATGTTGATGCTGCCGTCGCCCTGAGACAGTGCGCCGTACTTGATGGCATTCGTCGTCAGTTCGTGGAGGCAAAGGGCGATGGTTGTCGCAGCGATCCGTCCGACAAGGAGGTCCGGGCCGGCAATAGTGATCCGCGTCAAGCTCTCACCGTTATAGGGTGCGACGGTTACAGCGATCACGGATAACAGTGAGATTTCGTCTCCGCCTGCTTCGAACACTGCGGTGTGGACGTCGGACAGAGCACGAAGCCGGCCTGTGAAATCTGCCGCAAGCTCATCAACCGTAGACGCGCCGCGTCGCGTCATTTGAAAGATTGAGGTGACGCTGGCAAGAATGTTCTTAATGCGATGATTGAGCTCCAGCCGCAACTCGACTTCGCGCTCAATGGCATCGCGCACCTGCTTCTGGCGCAATCGGACGAGCAGATTGGTCTGGATGCTATTGGCCAGCTCCAGTCGCGCGATTGGGCGTGTATAGAATAGGAGGCGGGCGCTCGGCCAGGCGCTTTGAAGCTGAGTGCGGATCTGTGCAATGGGAGCCGCGCGCTCAAGCAGGACCACGATTGGCACTTCGGACCAATCAGGCTGGTCGGCGAGATGATGGCCGATCGTTGCAACGACATGCGGGCTTAGCGCCTCATGGGTGATGAGGATGACGCCGGGCGAAAGCGCCAGATTTTCAGCCAAATCCTCGCCAGCCTGGCCGTGCCGGACCGCGACGTTCTGCTCCTGCAAGGAAGCCGCGATGTACTCGGCGTCCTTGCGAAACGGGGCAATTATGAGCACCCAATCCAGTTCACTCGGTGTTTCATTCATTTCGGGTCAGGAAGAGGGTTATAGGAAACGACGCTGACGCTGCCGCTCTCGATCAGCAGTTCCTGGATGTTGAGGTCATGTGGACCGTGGCGCTTTTTGACAACGGTGATGTTGCGGCGCAGCCGACCCTCATGCTCCATGATCCGCAGCAGGAGCACGGTGTCGCCCAGAAAGCTGACATCTACGTCGATGCCGACATTCTGACCAATCAGGCCGTGCTGAGCGACAATCAGCATCGTCAGCACGCCCGAACGAGCCAGGAATTTAAGAAGGGATTGAATGTCGCGGACCGCCTTTTCCCGATGCGGTAGCGAGTTCAGATAGCCGGTCAGGCTATCGATGACGACGACGCGGACTTTGTTTTGCGTCACCGCGTCCTGGACGATTTGACCAAATTCACCCGGTGAGATTTCGTTCGGATTGAAATCCCGCAGGATGAGCTTTCCATCCTTATGAAACTGCCGAAGCTGCATTCCCAGGCCTTCCGACCGGCGGAAGAACGTTTCCAGCCTCTCTTCGAACAAGAATAGCGCAACGTTCTCGCCGCGGTCGAGTGCTGCGGTCGCATAGAGTGACGACATAGTCGACTTGCCAGTGCCCGACTGTCCGATGACCAGCGTCGTAGTTCCAGCCTCCTGGCCGCCGCCAAACATGTCGTCGAGCGCTGCAACACCTGATTTGATCAGTTCCGGTTTGGTGGCCTCAGATGCAGTGTTGGGCATAATACGAGGAAAAACGATGATCCCTTCACCTTCCCGGATTGCCATGTCGTGATAACCATCGGCAACGGGGACACCGCGCATCTTGGAAACTTCCACACGACGTCGCACGGCGCCGTACTCCTCCAGTGACTTGTCGAAACGGATGACCCCATGGGCGAGCCCCTCTACTTCCTCGCCGCTGCGGTCATAGCCGGGCGTCTGGGTGTCAAGGAGAAGTGCGACGACGTTGCGCTTGGCAAGAAAGGACTTGAAACCGATCAGTTCGCGACGAAACCTAGGAGAGTCACCCGTGATCAGGCGGATTTCGAGGAGGGAGTCGTAAACAAGGCGCCGCGGCTTGTGTTCTTCGATAGCTGCCTCGATCGCCTTTCGCGTCTCGTCGAGCCTGAGGTCTGCGGTCAGAAATATGCTCTGGTCATCGGCTTCGCTGACCGAGCCGGATGTCGACAGTTCTTCGACCCGAATGCCATCGAGTGTCCAGCCGTGTGAGACAGCAATGGCTTCGAGCTCTGCCGCCGTCTGTGACAGTGTCACGTAGATGCAACTCTCTCCTACTTCCACCCCGGCGCGAAGGAACTGCAGCGCGGCTGTCGTCTTTCCGGAGCCCGGAGCGCCTTGCAGCATATAGAGATTGGATGCCGGCAGACCACCACGCAGAATTTCGTTCAATCCGGAGATGCCTGTGCTGACAACCGCTGGCGCTTTTCGTTTCGGCATAACTCATCTTTCAAAACTGTTAGCGTGATCCGGGCCGGAGCGCGCGCATCATCGTCGTTGAAAGATGCCTGCTCGTTATATTTAGGTTTCTCGAAACATCAATGACAGGCTGGTTGTGGTGAAGCCGCAGACCTGCCTAAAGGTAGTGTTACGGCTTTACAGCAGGCTCGCTCTCATCGCGGCGGACGAACCTCGTCCTCGCGCTCATCGTTCTTGTCCAACGTCTCCAGCGCCTCAATGGTGTCGTCATAGGAACATCCGCCACGAGATTGCTTTCTTACCTGCCGCGAATCCTCTCACATTCGCCAAATGGTGTGGAGCTTGTCCAGAGCTGCTACCAAACGTTGTTGGACTGCAACATCCTCTCCGCTGACGACCGTTACGATGTCGCGCATCGCGCCGCGCATGCCGTGAAGCTGGTCGACAAGATCCATGACAATATCAACTCCGGCTTCGTTGACGCCCATGCCGTGCGTCAGATCTAGGATCAGCCGGGCGCGAGCTAGATCGGCATCCCGGAAGCGCCGTTGGTGCTCGGCGATCTGCGGCGCCAGCCAACCTTCCCGGATCCACAGTTCGAGCTCGGTTACTTCGATTTTGAGGCGAAGACAGAATTCATGATCGTCCATGGTCAGCCCTCCATGCCCTTTCTCGGATTTTGTGTCGTTCCAGAAGCCCAGCGTTTGATGAAGCTGGTCAGCTCTTCGTCCGGACGGTCGGGCAACACGACCTTCACAGTCACATAGACGTCACCGGCGCTGCCATTTCCGCGCGGCACACCCTTGCCCTTGATACGCAAGACCTTGCCGCTGCTGGAATTGGGGGGGAGGGCTAGGTCGATTGGGCCGGAGGGAGTGGGCACGCGCACCTTGCCGCCAAGCACGGCCTCGCTGAGCGTGACCGGAAGTTCGAGGCGGATGTCGTCACCGTCGCGCGTGAAAAAGCGGTGAGGCCGCACCCTGATAACGATCAGCGCGTCGCCGGCGGCACCGCCCCCGAACCCGGGTTCGCCTTTGCCCCGCAGCCGCAGCGTTTGGCCATCACGTGTCCCGGGGGGAACCTGCACTTCGATAGCCGGACCCTCGGGTAGCTTAACCTGGGTTTTGGTACCCTTCATCGCATCGAGAAAATCGATCTCCATTGAGAAATGGCGGTCACGTCCGGGAGCGCGGAACGGGGACCCGCCGCCAGGGCCGGCGCGGCGCGAGAAGAAGCTCGCGAAAATATCGTCCGAATCGCCAAAATCGGCAAACCCGCCGCTATTGTGGTAGGGCTCACCGGGACCGCTGGCCGAGGCATAGTCGCGATAGAAGTTGCGGGGCGCCTGTTCGGCCCCCGTCATATCGATCTCGCCACGGTCGAAGCGGGCGCGCTTCTGCTCATCGCTCAAAAGCTCGTAGGCCGCGGAAATCTCCTTGAACCTGGCCTCGGCATTTTTATCGCCGGGGTTCAAGTCGGGATGCAGCTTCTTGGCCAGCTTGCGGAATGCACTCTGGATTTCCTTTTGCGGCGCATCCCGTTTCACGCCCAGAAGCTCATATGGATCTCGGCTCATGCATATCTCCTGTCACAGGTAACATACACTGCGATCAATTCTCCTCTCATATAGGCGGCGGCCCGGTTTCCGGTTGGAGGGCAAGACGAAAGGTCGATTGGGTCCCACTTCGCAAGTGAGCGGGACCGTTTAATCATCGCTCCGCTATCGGACGACGAGAAGGAGAGGATCGCCATCTCGGATCAGTTCAAGCGCGAGGATTGCCGGTTTGTCGGCAAGCGCCTTACGCAAATCCGCGACGGAAGAGACCGGCGAGCGATTGGCCGCCACGATTATGTCACCGGCCTGCAGTCCGCTGCGGGCCGCCATGCTACCTGAGCCGAGACCCTCGATCACAACGCCGGGGGCACCGGCCTGGCGAGCCTCTTCGGCAGATGCTTCCCGCATTTTGGCGCCATCGAGGGGCGTGCCGGAGAGGTCGGCGGACGACCGGTCTTCCGATGTGATCGCGACGGCGATCACCCGCTCGCCATCGCCGCGCTTTACCGTCACATTGATCCTGGTTCCGATCGGGGTGAGGCCGATCCGGTTCCTGAGATCCGTTGCACTGTGGACGGGGCGATTGTCGATCGCGGTAACCACGTCGCCGGTCCTCAATCCGGCCCGCGCGGCCGCTGAGCCAGGTTCGACGCTGCCAATCAGTGCGCCGCGCAGCTCACCGAGCTTGAGTGCCTCGGCCACGTCGGGCGTCAGGTCCTGGATGCCGATGCCGAGTCTGCCGCGGCGCACCTCGCCTTGGGTCGCCAGTTGGTTCATCACCGATAGCACCATGTCGCTCGGGACTGCGAAGCCGATGCCGACATTGGCGCCGGCCGGGCTGAGGATCGCAGTGTTGATCCCGATCAGCATGCCGTCGAGCGTCACGAGCGCCCCACCGGAATTGCCGGGGTTTATCGAGGCATCGGTCTGGATGAAGTCCTCATAGCCTTCGATATTGAGCCCGCTGCGACCGAGTGCGCTGACGATGCCAGAGGTAACCGTCTGACCAAGTCCGAAGGGATTGCCGATGGCGACGACATAGTCCCCGACCTTAAGGGCATCGGAATCCCCGATCTGAATGGCTGTGAGGTTTTTGGCATTGATCTGGAGCAGGGCAATGTCGGTCTCCTTGTCGCTGCCAATCAGTTTTGCCGGGAGCTGTCGGCCATCCTTCAGCGTGACCGAGATTTTTGATCCGCCGTCGACGACGTGATGGTTGGTCAGCACATATCCTTTGTTGGCGTCGACGATGACACCGGAGCCGGCGCTCATCCGAGCCTGCTGCTGTTGCTCCGGCAGATTGAAGAACCTTCGGAAGTTGGGATCGCTATAGAGCGGGTTGTCTTGCGCCGGCGCTCGGGAGACGACCGCGATATTGACGACGGCGGGTGTGACCTGTTCCAGCATCGGCGCCAGCGTCGGCAGGCCGGTGGACGAAGAAGCCTGTCCTGTCATTTGCGCAGGCAATGGGCTTGTGGTGAAGAAAATGGCTCCGGCGGCGACGGCTGCGGAAATGGCAATCGTGCGAAGCCTCGGGGTGAGATCGAACATCGGTTGCTCCTTGAATCTGATGATGGGTGTGCCTCCTGGCGTGACCGACGGAGGATTGAAAAAAGAGGCGGGTCCGGATGTCCAGATCCGCCTCTCTTGATCGGCTCACGCAGTCGAGAGCGGGCGGCTATGGCTGAACCAGATGTTGCCGGCGGCGAGCACCGCGACGACAAGACCGGCAACAACATGGACCCACGTTGCGGCCGTCACGGCCGAGAAGCCGAGAACCCATGGAGCAGCTACCGCCCAAATGCCGAGCACTAGGTTGACCCATTCCTCCGCCTCATAGAAGGCATAGAGAGCCACAGCGGCGATCACGGCGATGGCCGCGCCGACGAGCCAGGCATTCCAGGCGGCATAGGTTTCAGCGGCGAAGCCAATTAGCCACGGTGAGACAAGAAGACCAAGACCGGCAACGATATTGACGATATCGAAAGCGGTCCGGTTGTTGGAAGACAGGGACTTCAGCACCGTTCATTTCTCCTCATCGGTTGGTTGCATTATCATTGAACCGTCTCCTGCGGACAGAATGCGGGTGCGGCGGCGGCGCTTGCCGCGCCGTCGCCGCGAAGCTCGGTTGTGGTTGGATTAGGAGCCGGAGGAAGCGTTGTTGCTGCCAATTCGGGCAAGAACGGCGCGAGCTCGTCGTGGCTGAACGCGCCACGGGCGATCTCATGCAGCGCAAGATCGCTTACACTGGCATGCGGCAGATCAAGCCTCGGCCCCGCACCGCGGTTGAGGGCACGGGCAGCTGCGGCCATCGTCAGCGTAAACCTGTTCGGCACAATCTCCTGGCAACCGAAAACGACATGCGGGTCCATGGGTGCACCTCATGCAGCTTTCCGATCGGCAGTGGTACGGTCCTGCCTGCGCTCAACGTCTTGTTCGAGCGCAAGCAGCGCCTGCTCGACCTCATTAAGGCGGGACGGACGATTGTTCACCGGCATGCCTTCGTTGGTCGCCTGGTCGATCAGATATTCGGTCCATGCCCAGTTCATCAGGATCGAGCGCTTTGCTTCGAGAGACAGCGTCGGATCACGGATGACATCTATGGGCGATGACCATGTGGCGGGACCGGAAGCATCGTGCCGTTCCGCCGCCTCGACCATTGCCTGACCGTAGCTCTCCTGAAGCGCGGCGAGGCCGAGCCGCTCCAATGTCGCATCGGAGAAGGCGTGAGATGGCCGGTTCAATCGGCGACGAATTCCTTTCTTTGTCAGGGCCGCAGCTTTGCTTGCCGGACCCTGCACGACATAGGTCAGGCCTTGCCGCTCGGCATAGCGGATGGCGGATCGCAGCGTTGGAAACTCCAGCTCCACCTGCGTCAGCGTATCCGTGGTGCCCGTATAGCCCATCAAAGGCTCAATGAACGGCGCGCTGCGGCGCTCGAAGACAAGCCGCCAGCCGTTCATTCGTGCTTTGCCCGATGTCATCACCGAGTGTGATGGTCTGAAGATGCGGGCGACGACGTCTTCGGGAAACACGGAGCGGCCGAAAGCGAGACGCTTCCGCCGGTTATCATTGGAGGCCTGGCTAACGGAAGCGAGGCTTTTGCTTGGTTTGGTGTGTGTCTCTCTAATAATCTCCATCATTTTATCCCTCCCTATTGGCGAAGGATGCCGGCGGCCCCCAACAAGGCCGGCCGCCGGGCAGGCTGGTTCGGTTAGCTCTTGATGGCGATCCGCTTGACCTGCGTCTGCGCCTTCTCGGTCTTCGGCAGGGTCACGGTCAAAACGCCGTTCCTGAAGCTGGCAGCGACCTTGTCTTCATCGACCTCGACGCCGAGCGGGATGCGGCGCTCGAAACGGCCGTAGTAGCGCTCGGAGAACTGACGATCCTTGTCTTCGTTCTCGGAGCGCTTCTCACCTCTCAGCGTCAGCACGCCGTCGTTGAGCAGGACTTCGATGTCCTTTTCTTCAAGGCCGGGCACCTCGGCGGTCACCTTGATCTCCTTGTCGGTATCGGCGATCTCGACGTTCGGCCAGCCGGCGCCGAAGGCAGAAGCGCTGCCGAAGGCCGGCAGGCCGGAGCCGAAGCCGCGGAAGACGTCGTCGAACAGGCGGTTCACCTCACGATGCAGCGACAGGAAGGGATCCCGGTCGTCGTCGCGCAGGACAGTCGGGGCCTGGTTGCCATTGTTTCGGCCCCAGGGAATCAGATCACGAACACTCATGGTTTTCTCCTTTCCGTTGGTTCGATTGGCAAAGCTTCTCTGGTGGCGCCGGACGATATACCCGGCGCCGTCTTTGCCAACTGTGCTGTTGTTGGAGCTTAAGCCGCCTGCTTCTCGGCGTCGATTTGCTTGATCTCGGCCTTCGGCAGAGCCGTCTCGGTCGCGATCTCGATTCGTCGCGGCTTCATCGCTTCCGGGATTTCGCGCTTGAGATCGATGGTCAGCAGACCGTTGACGAGACCGGCGCCGACGACCTTGACGTGGTCGGCAAGTTCGAACCGGCGCTGGAACGAGCGGCCGGCGATGCCGCGATGCAGATACTGCACATCGTCGGCATTCGCCTTCTGACCCGATACGAAGAGCATGTTCTGCTCCTGGGTGATCGTCAGTTCGTCCTGCGTGAAGCCCGCCACTGCCATGGCAATGCGGTACTCATCCTCACCGGTCTTGACGATGTCGTAAGGCGGCCAGTTGTCGATCGTCTCGATGCGGCTTGCAGCCTCGAGCGCGTTCAGCATTCGGTCGAAGCCGATGCTCGACCGGAACAGGGGAGAAAAATCGAGGTTTGTCCTCATAACCATATCCTCCTTGTAAGCAACATGGATACAAGGAGGCGCCAAGAGCACAATGGCGCCTCCTGGACCTGTCGATCCCCATTGGGCGATCGAACAATATCAATATAATTCAGTGGCTTGCGGTTTCAAGAGCTGTGGAATTGCCTGGTGTAAAAAATTTGATTTTTTTGTTTGGGCCACCAGATTCGTGTGGTGATACAAAAGGAGAAATCGGCATGACAATGACCTCCGAAGACGTCATCGACATCCTCGGACCTGGCGACGAAACTTTGATAGCTGATGTCGTGGCCACTGGTGCCAGTCAGGCTGAACTGGCGGAAGCTTTCGCATGGGTCAACAATGACGAAGCGTTGATGAATGAACGACGGCCGCCACCCACGGGCAAAATCGCCTTGTTGATTGACCTGCTGGTCTCAGACAACGACGAACTGGACTAGGCAAGACGCCTGTCTGGAAGCGGCTTGCCTAAGCGGTGGTCAGTACGCGAACCTCGCCCCGTCGACCGAGGGTGTCTACCACGACACTGCGTCCTGAGCGGCGAACTGCGACGTCGGCCGAGCCGTTTCCGACCCGTAGGTGTCGCAGCATTACCTCATCCATGAACGAGGGCAGTTGCGGCTCGTTGAAGCTGATGATCCGAGCATTCGGCTCGAATTCAAGGCCGAGACAGGATTGCAGCAGAAGGAGGGGTGCTGCAGCCGCCCACGCCTGTGGAGAGCAGGCGACAGGGTAGAAGGTTGGCCCCTGAGCCCGCTGGCGTGGCAAGCCACAGAAGAGTTCGGGAAGACGGCGCAGGTCGATATATGTCGAAGACGCAAAGAGCCCTTCGAAAATTCTTGCCGTTTCAGCTCGGTAGCCATATCGGGCGAGACCGCTGGCGATCATTGCATTGTCATGCGGCCAAACCGAGCCATTGTGATAGCTCATCGGATTGTAGCGTGCCTCGGTGGAGGCGATGGTTCGGATGCCCCAACCGCAGAAGGACGAGGCGCTCATCAGTGTCCTGGCAACCTGGACGGCTCGCTCGGGATAGGCGATACCGGTGAACAGGGCATGACCGGCATTGGAAGAGCGGACCCTGCAAGACCGCTTATTCCCATCGAGCGCGAGCACAAAGGTGCCAAGTTCCTCATCGAAGAAACTCGTATCGAAGGCATGACGCAGGCCTTCGGCCTGTGCCAGGAACTTTGCCGCGCGTTCAGGTCTGCCGAGCCGGCGGAAGATCTCGGCTGCGGACTGCCAGGCACCGTAGACGTAGGCCTGAACCTCGGCAATGGCGATCGGGCCTTTGGCGAGCGTACCATCGGCGTGGAATACCGAGTCGTGGCTGTCTTTCCAGGCCTGATTGATTAAGCCTTCTTGCGTTAACCGCCCGTATTCCACGAAGCCATCGCCGTCGCGATCGCCGTGCTCGTCGATCCAGGTGAGCGCTGCCTCGATATTTGGCAGAAGATGGTTGATCGTGGCAAGGTCGCCTGTTCGCCTCAGGTACTCCCCTGCCAGCAGGACGAACAACGGCGTGGAATCGATGCTGCCGTAATAGCGGCGGAAGGGCACTTCACCCAGTTCAGCCATTTCGCCATAGCGCACTTCGTGGAGGATCTTTCCAGGTTCGGCGTCTGCAGCCGGATCGACTTCCGTGGCCTGGTTTGCGGCCAAATGGCCAAGGACACCGCGGGCAATGTGCGGATCAAGCCACAGCGTTTCGAGCGCGGTAATCAGCGCATCACGTCCGAAAACAGTGCTAAACCAGGGGATGCCGGCATAGGGGTAGGGACCTTCGGGCTTATCGGTCGTTAGCATATATAGATCGGAGACACTGCGCCGCGCCACCTCGTTGAATATTTCGTTGGACGTGACGATCGATGCCGCGCGGGAGGAAGAGGAGCGCAATGCACGGCGCGCATCCCGTAGGCCCAGGAAGAAAGACTGGTAGCCGAGAGGCCGGTCTTTGTCTTGGTCGCAGCAGATCTGGATGAACAGCGACCGCGTTTCATGTGGCGCCAGATCAAGATCATAAATGACATGGCCGCTCCCAAGTTCGTCTGGGCGGGGATCGAAGGACAACTGCGTGACGCGTTTCTGATCGTCGAGGCCGATATAGGAGAGAAGAACGCGATCCTGTTCCATCACGGACGGAAGATGGCGGCCCCTCCTCGCCCTGACGGTTCCGCGAACCTCGAACAGATCGGCGAAGTCCGCCCCGAACGAAATTTCGATACGCACTTGTTGTCGTCGCTCGTCGTAGTTCCTTACGGCCAAGCGCTCGTAACAACCGGCATTCCACAGAAAGCGTGTCCTGCGCATATGAATGAGATCATGCTCAAGTGTGAGCTTCCCCGTCTCATCAAAGAGGTCGGGATTGGTGAGATCGCAGGTCAGCGTCGCATTGTCGTCGCGCAGCGTCGACGAGAGAAGCATCGGGCGCTTGCCGTTGATCGTCAGATGGAGATGGGAGAGGTACCGCGTGTCCCGATGGAAAACGCCTTCCGGGCTGCCGGGCCCAGAAAGCGCGTCACCATTGTGGTCGAAGACGGCGAATGTATCGCCGTGCTTCAGGGTGCGCGGCCGTCGCTCTTGCAGTGATGCTGTGGCCGGAATGAAAAATTGCGCCGTTGGTGCCTGCCCGCCTGCTGGCGCGGAAGCGTCGTGTACAGAAGCGATCGACATGCTACTGGCCTCCGGATTATGCAACGACCTGCAGATCGAGGTCCTGCCCGTTGGCACGGCGTAGTGGGGCCGCCTTGGTGCGCACGCCAGGAAGGTTCCGGTAGATGTCCAGATAATCTCGTGCCATCCGCTCGGCGCTGAAACGCGCCTCGAATGTCGCGCGGACTTTCTTTCGATCCATCTTGAGCGCCCATTCGATGTTCTCGGCCGCGTCGGCCACGCTATCGACGAGGATTCCAGAGATACCGTTGTCGATGACCTCCGGCACGGAGCCGCATCCGAAGGCGATGACGGGCGTGCCACAGGCCATCGCTTCGATCATCACCAGTCCGAACGGCTCGGGCCAGTCGATCGGAAAGAGCAAGGCGCCGGCATTGCCGAGGAAGTCGGCTTTCTCACGCTCGTTGATCTCGCCGATGAATTCGACGTTCGGATGGCTCCTGACCATCGGCTCGATCACCGTTTCCCAATAGACCTTGTCAGCATTGTCGATCTTTGCGGCCATCTTTAAGGGCATGCCAACTTTCGCAGCGATTTCGATTGCCCGGTCAGGCCGTTTCTCCGGCGATATTCGCCCGAGGAACGCGAGGTAGTTGCTCTTGGGCTTTTCCGTGAATGGCAGCAGCTCGCGAGGCAGGCCATGATAGACCGTCCCTGACCAGTTGACCGGCGGCATTGGGCGGCGCTGATCATTGGAGATCGACACCAGCGGGATATCGGGAAATGCCTTGTAGAAAGGCTTGAGGTCCGAAAGGTCGAGCCGTCCATGCAGCGTCGTGACCGTGCGATCGGCGAAATCCCGGATCAGCGGGAAATGCAGGAGATCGGTATGGAAGTGAAGCACATCAAATTCGTGCGCCCGCCGGCGGATTTCCTCCAACATCACGACCTGATGCGGCAGATGATCTTTGACGGCAGGATTAAGACGGAGCGCCACATCAGAGCACGACACGAGCTTCGCGGCGGTGATCGAATCTCCGCTGGCAAAAAGCGTGACGTCATGGCCCTGGGCGACCAGTTCTTCGGTGAGATAGGAAACAATGCGCTCGGTTCCCCCATAGAGTTTGGGCGGAACACTTTCAGCGAGCGGTGCGATCTGAGCGATCTTCATCGGCAAAACCTCCTCTATTGAGCAAAGAGTCGTCGGTAAAAATCATAGTCGCGTCCTCAAGAGGCCCGCGGCAGGTTGGAAGCAGTATCTACATCTCGAATGGTCGTCGGCGACGGGCTCCTTTCCAGTAGCTGCACAGGCCCAGGCCGCCAAACCGATGTGATTGAACTCGGCGACGACGGCACCTGTGATTGTCTTGGCTACGGGATGCGTCCTGCTTTCCGGGTAGCCTATCAGACCGGTCCAACGTCTTCAGCGCTTCGATGATCTCGTCATAGGAGACGGCGTTGTCCGTGCCTGGATAAAGGCGAAGGGCCGGAATGGATTCGATGGCGAAGATGTCGGATGCCCAGGACGCAAGAATGGCGCGTTTCTCGTCCCTGCCGATTTCGTCGGCCGAAAGAACGTCGCGCGGATGAGCAAAATGCCTGCCCGGATGCAGCAGATGAGCAGCGCTGATTGCTGCTGCGGCCCCGTTCACTGGCGTTGAATTTTCGAAGCTTTCCTTTCTCATAGCTTGACCCCATATGATGCCAAGTTGACGTTTATTGTTGTTTGGCTGATCTCGGTGAAATTTCCTGACGCCCGAAGAGACCTCGCGCGGCTTCGACCATTGTTCTGAGATGGCTCGGCTCGCGAACACCTTGCCTGTACAATTCTATAGTTATGGCCGCCATGCGCTCCGCTTCCTCGGACTCCCTCGCAATTCCAGCGCCCGACCGGATGTCATCGAAAACCCTCTGGCAGACGGCGAGATCACGGCTGTCGAAGGGAGTTGGCAAAGGTTTTGTTATTCCATGAACCATCCTTTCACCTCCTTATCTGAGGCTCGCCCGCGTCCACGGGCGAGCCCCAGCGGTTATCTCTTAGAACTCCATGCCTGCCCCAGCCGGGATCGCCGGCGCGGCATCCTTCTTGGGCTTCTCGGCGATCATCGCCTCGGTCGTCACCAGAAGGCCGGCAACGGATGCGGCGTCCTGGAGCGCGGTGCGGACGACCTTGGCCGGGTCGATCACGCCCTGAGCATAGAGATCACCGTATTCGCCGGTCTGGGCGTTCCAGCCGTAAGAGAAGTCACTCTTCTCACGCAGTTTGCCGACGATCACGGAGCCTTCGGCGCCAGCGTTTTCCGCAATCTGGCGCACCGGGGCTTCGATAGCGCGGCGGACAATCTCGATACCAACCTTCTGGTCCTGGTTCGCCGTCTGAAGATTGTCGAGTGCCTTGACGGCGCGAAGTAGGGCGACGCCACCGCCTGGCAGGATGCCTTCCTCGACGGCGGCACGCGTTGCATGAAGCGCGTCGTCGACGCGATCCTTCTTCTCCTTGACCTCGACTTCCGT
>UBJR01000041.1 GCA_900465675.1 Hyphomicrobiales bacterium
GGGGAGAGCGACTGTCTTCGGCGTCAAGCGTTTTGCCATGGTTTTGCGTCCCGGATGATAGCGTTGAGGATGGTGAGGAGCTTTCGCATGGTTGCGACGAGGGCGACGATCTTCGGCTTGCCGGCTGCGACGAGCCGGTCGCGAAACTCCTTGAGGCCCGGGTTATGGCGGCTTGCGACGAGAGCAGCCATGAACAGGACGGCGCGCACCTTGCCTCTGCCGCCGCCGATGAAGCTCTTGCCTTTCCATTTGCCCGACTGCCGCGTCCAGGGCGCCAGTCCTGCCAGTGAGGCGATCTGACGCCGGTCGAGGCTGCCGAGCTCCGGCAGTTCGGCCAGCAGCGTGCGGGCCGTTGTCGGCCCGACGCCTGGCACGGAGACCAGCAGGCTCTCGCGCACCCGCCATATCGGCGACTTACGGATATGGTCGTCGAGATCGGCATCGAGGCTGTCGAGTTCGCGCCGCAAGGCCGCAAGCAAGCGTTTGATGCTTTTCTGCGCCTGTCTTGCCAACACCATACGCAGCCGGTTCTCCTCCGCCACGATCATCTGCACAATCTGGCGCCTGCGGGCGACGAGTTCGGAAAGGGCCTGCGTCTCGGCATCGCGCAGAGGCCGGATCTCCGGCTTGGTCGCCAGCACGAAGGCGGCAATGACGGCGGCATCGATCGGGTCGGTCTTGGCCTTGCGGCCAATGGCATTGGCATAGGCACGCACCTGCGCCGGATTGACGACGAGCACCGTCAGTCCTGCCGATGACAGTCCGGCCACAGCCTGCATCTCGAAGCCGCCAGTCGCCTCAAGCGCGATCGCATCGGCCCCGATCGCCTTCAGTCGGCCGGTCAGCTCGCCAATACCGGCATCGTCGTTGTCCACCGCAAAAGCCTCGCCCTGCGGAAGCACCGCCACGTCGAGCCGGTCTTTCGAAACATCGATGCCTACTATCGTCTCCATCTGATCCCATCCTTGCCTAAGCGGGCTTTGCCTGCGCAAGCGGCCCTGGCGACTGTTCGGGTTCAATGGAACGGCGGACGGAGACCCAGGCTCTCCCACGGGCTTGGTGTCCCAAAGGTGCGTCGGTCTTCCATCCGCCACCGCGATCGGCATTACAGCCTCGATAGCGGATAAAGGGAAGTTACAA
>UBJR01000029.1 GCA_900465675.1 Hyphomicrobiales bacterium
GTTTTTCAACAGTATCGGCCAGTAGCGGGCATTCACTGCCAGTGTCACGACAACTCCACTAAGGTATCGACGAAAGCGCGCACGGCCGGGTTCGACCTTCGGCTTTCTGGCCACAGCGCCGTGATATCGTGCCGGTTCACTGCATAGTTGGCCAGAACCGGAACAAGCGCCCCACGGCTCACCCAGGCGCTGGCCATAAAACTGGTTGCCATTCCTATGCCGGCACCCGCCGCAATCGCGGCAATCACGGCTTCACTTGCGTCCACGATGATGGCGCAGGAAGGCACAATCTCCACCTCCCTGTCCCCGACGCGGAAAGGCCAGCGGAACAGCTGGCCGCTGCTCTGGTAGCGCAGGTTGACCGTCTGGTGCTCTTCCAATTGGTCCGGATGGGTCGGCGGGCTGCGCCGCGCCACATATTCGGGTGAGGCATAGCAGCACAAACGATGCGGTAGGAGGCGGCGCGAGAGCAGGCGCGAGTCTGACAGATCGCCGATGCGCACCGCCAGATCGAAGCCGCCTTCGATGAGATCCACTATGTGATCGCTCAAACGCAGATCGATGTTCACCTTGGGATAGAGACTGCGAAAACGAGGAAGCAGGGGCGCGATGATATGCAGACCGATCGGCAGTGAGGCAGCAATCCGCAATGTGCCGGCGGGCTCGGTGCGCACTGCTTTTGCCGCCTGTTCGATGTCTTCGGCGTCGTGCAGCAGCCTTAGCGCACGCTCATGCAGATCGTGCCCTTCTGCCGTCAGCGTCAGGGAACGCGTCGTGCGCGCAAAGAGCGAGACGCCAAGCTGCTTCTCCAGCCGCTGAATGCTTTTACTGACCGCCGATGGTGAGATGGACAAGGAACGTGCGGCAGCGGTGTAGCTTCCGAGCGATCCGGCGCGGGCGAACGCGATCAGCCCTGTCAGCCGATCAATTCCTATTTGTTCCTTCATGGCACTATTAAAGCGAATAATCTCACCATTATCAATGCAGCCAACTAGTCATATCTTCAGTCATGGAAACGACATCCAAAGAGGTAGCGATGACTGACATGATGAAAGCCGTGCGTTTGCACGAATTCGGAGGACCAGATGTCCTTCGCTATGAGGATGCACCCCGACCGGAAATCTCGGCGGACGACGTGCTCGTTCGCGTCCATGCCGCGAGCCTCAACCCGCCGGATCTCTATCTGCGCGACGGCTATCGGGTTCTGCCGCCAGAGTGGCACCCCAGTCCACGCTTTCCGCTGATCCTTGGCACCGACGTTTCCGGCGAGATCTCGGCTGTCGGTGAAAACGTGACGCAGTTCAAGGTCGGCGACGAGGTCTATGCGATGGTCCGGTTCCCGCATGACTTGATGACGGGAAGCAACGCCTATGCAGAATACGTTCGCGTTCCCACATCGGATTTGGCACTGAAACCTTCGGGGGTCGATCATATCCAAGCGGCCGGCGCGCCGATGTCGCTTCTGACCGCCTGGCAATTCTTGGTCGATCTGGGACATGATGAGCCGAACCCGTTCCAGATCTTCGCGCATGCGCCGGAACCGCTCGACGGCAAGACGGTGCTGGTGAACGGCGCGGGCGGCGGGGTTGGCCATCTCGCAGTCCAGATCGCGAAATGGCAAGGCGCAAAGGTGATTGCCGTTGCTTCCAGCAAGCATGAGGCGCTTCTCAATGATCTCGGTGCCGATATTATCCTCGACTACACGAAGGCGGCTGCCGAAACCGTGGCGAAGGATGTTGATCTGGTGCTCGATGCCGTCGGTGGCGCGGGCATGGAACGATTTCTCCCCTGCATCAGGCAGCATGGCGCCCTGTTTCTTGTAAACCCGCTGGGCTTTTCAGGCCATCATGAAGCTGCCCGACGAAAGATCACCGTCTCGACGACGCAGGTGCGTTCGAACGGAGCGCAACTGGCGGAGGCTGGCCGTCTGCTCGATAATGGCTCCGTTCGGGTAGTGATCGACAGTACCTATCCGCTGGCCCAGGCGTCGGCCGCTCATCGTCGGGCTTCCGAAGGGAGCATCCAGGGTAAAATCGTGCTGGACGTCGCCTGATTACAACGTGACCAGTCAAAGCTCAGGCCGCCGCGAACAGGCGGTTGAAGCGCTGATTCGGGAATATCCTATGTTGATCATAACGGGGCAACATCCACGTCGATCTGGCCGACCTGGCAAGTTCATGAAAGAACTGAATGCGCTGGCCCCACAACGCGGCAGCGTCCGGGAAGCGTCCGATACTGCCGTGGACGACCCACAATCCAGGATGATCGCTTCATCCATCGTGAGTTCCGGGATCAGATCTTGGTCCGGGGTGTCCGCAGCATTGAAAACCTAGTCGCCAGGCCAAAGCCTCAATTGGACAACGTCGTTGTATTGGGAGAGCTGTCCACTCGATCGGCGTAACCCGATGTTGGACTGAATTGGCAAGAGCATGCCAACATGGCATTGACGAATTCCTCGATAATTGACCGTCGCGAGAATTTAGCCGGTTTTTTAAAACCATTCTTAAGTGAGAAATGCATTAATGACCCCAAACCAAATGGGGCATCAATGCGCGTTCTTCTTCATCTTTTCGCTCTCGTCACACTTCTTCTTCCTTTGACCGCCTATGCCTCTGGTGACGATGATTGGCATGTTGCCAAGGCGAGCAGCCAGGTACGCTATACGACCGACCAGTCAATGTGGAAGGACTTGCAGACAGGCGACGTCGTTCCAAACAGCGCCTGGATCTCGACGGGCCCTCGCGGAAGGGTACAGCTTGTGCGCGGTGTTGAAAGTATCGGCTTCCAGCCAAGCACCCTGGCTGCAATAACAACGAAGTCGGGCGGACTGTTCAGCGCGCGCAAGACCAACATCCTCCAGCAGATCGGCGAACTCGATCTTGAGATCGAAAAGCGCAGCCAGCCTCATACAACCGTGCAGACACCTTATCTGGCTGCTGTTGTGAAGGGCACAATTTTCCATGTCAGCGTCGGCAAGACAAACGCTTCAGTGTCCGTTGATCGTGGCCTGGTACAGGTAACCTCATTCGCGAGCGGCCAGCTGGCCAATGTCGGCCCCCGTCAGCGTGCCACCGTCGACCGGAAGTCGGGAATGAAGGTATCTGGCGCGAACTCGCGGCCCACAATTAGCCCGGTTGCGCCGTCTGTTGCAGTTGTGCCTGCCGTGGGGACGACAGCGCTCGCAGGTCAGGCTGAAGTCACGACAGATGACAAGGGCAAGTCGTCCAAGGCGAGCAATGATGCAAACGCGAAGAACGCCGCGCAAAGCAACGGGAAGTCCGGCAAGGGCAGCTCCGGAAGCAACGACAGTGGAAAGAGCGGCAACGGCAACAACGGTAACGGGGGTGGCAACGGCAGCAGCAACGGCAACTCTGGAAGCAACGGGAATGGAGGCAGTTCCGGTGCCGGAAGCAGCGGCAATAACGGCAATGGGAACAGCGGAAACGGTGGCGGAAACAGCGGAAACGCTGGGGGCAACGGCAAAGGCAACAACGGTAACGGGGGTGGCAATGGCGGCGGCAAGGGCAATAGCGGCAAGGGCAACAACAAGTGACGAGCTTTGGCTCTTCCCTGCGGAGAATGTGCTCCGCAATTGCCGGGCCGATCGCCTTGCGTGGGGGGCTCATAGCCGCGATGCTCGCGCTTCCGGTCGTCGCGCCTGCGCTCAACGCAATCACCGCTCTTAATGACGGCCTGATTGCCCAACGCTTCGAGTGGGCGCCACGAGAAGCCTCGGGAAAAATCGTCTTCATTGCCATCGACAAGAAAACGCTTGACGAGGTCGGCGTCTGGCCTTGGCCACGCGGCATCTATGCAAAGCTTCTAGCAAAGCTTATCGCGGCGGATGCAGCAGATATCTTTTTGGATATCGATTTCTCAACGCCATCAAACGCGGCCGAAGATGGCGCGCTCTCATCTGCCCTCGAACAAGCCGGCAGCGGGGTCTTGCTGCCGGTCTTTCGCCAGCAAATCGCTGCGGCATCGATTAACACCAGCGTCACCAAGCCGATTCCCAGTCTGCTATCCAATGCCTGGCCAGTCTTTGCCAACGTCACCACGGATGCCGATGGCGTTGTGCGCAAGTTCGACTTCGGCAGCGAATTCAATGGCGCAGCAACGCCGTCTGCCGCTTCCGCCCTTGCCAGAAGCGCTGAGACTTCAGGACGACGGCTGATTGATTTTTCCATCAAACCCACCAGCGTGCCGACCTATTCTATGGCGGATGTAATTTCCGGGAAGGTTGCGGCCGGCCAACTTTCAGGGCGTTCGGTCGTGGTCGGTGCGTCTGCGACCGAGCTTAAAGATATCTTCCCGGTACCGGTGAATGCAGCACTGGCTGGTCCGCTCATTCATGTGCTTGCAGCGGAGACACTGATCCAAGACCGTCTTCTGACAGCGTTTAATCAGACGCCGCTGGAGC
This sequence comes from Hyphomicrobiales bacterium, assembly GCA_900465675.1. Taxonomy (GTDB): domain Bacteria; phylum Pseudomonadota; class Alphaproteobacteria; order Rhizobiales; family Rhizobiaceae; genus Rhizobium. Next base: position 4,421 of record UBJR01000029.1, read on the forward strand.
TACTCCTTGCGGCCGCGCTCATCGTCGCCATCTTGTTATCGCGTTCGGTAGGCCTGGCGAATCTTTGCCTTCTCGCCGTTGCCGCGGGAATGGCCGGCGAAGTCGCTGCTTTCATTCTCCAGAAGGATTTTGCAATCATCACCGGGACGGTAGTGCCGTGGCTGCAGCTTATTCTGGCAGGCGGTCTGGCGCTGACCGAGCGGATCGATCTCGGCCAGATGCTGGCCGCCCTTGCTAATATTGAAGCACGCAATACCCGCCGCCTGATGCGGCGGATTATCGCCGACAGCTCGGATGGGATTGTTGCCTTCACCAGCGACATGGTCATCGCTGAAATCAGTGAATCTGCCAAATCGATTCTGCGCGTGGGCGCCGGAGCACATCTGCTGGCAAGTTCAGAGCATTCCGTTGCTGCCGCAGTTCGTGGTCTTACAGCTCTATACAATTGCGAGCCAGGCAGGATCCACAGCACCGTCATCGAGTTCGTCAGGCATAAAGATGACTGCAATTCGATAACCTACGAAGTGGCCATCACCCTTTCACCAGTCGAGGAACAGGGGAGGCTAGGTAGAGGCTCATTCGGTGGCTGCATGATTATCCGCGACGTTACGTCTCGCAGGGCGTACGAGGCAAAGCTCAAGCGGATGGCAGAGCGCGATGAACTTACGGGGCTTCTGAACCGGCGTGAATTCCTTGCACGTTTCGAAGGGCGCAACGGCGTAGTGGCCGTCCTGAACATTGAGCGCTTCTCGGACATCTGCGCGACACTGGGTCGCGATGTCGGCGACACCTTTCTAAAGGCTGTCGCTACACGGCTCTCCGCCACTTTTCCCTGTGAATTGCTTGCGCGCATAGATGGTGACCTGTTCGCTGTCCTCAGTGCCGGGGAAGATGCCAACCCGGCTCTTCATGCGGGCTTGCTCCTCGCCGCCTTCGAATCGCCTGTTGTATTCGACGAGATATCAGCGTCGGTGGCTGTTCGCGTCGGTGTCGCAAGGGTTGGTCTGGAAAGTGCCGAGAGTTCATTACGGGCTGCCGAGTCCGCGCTCGACGGTGCGAAAAAAACGTCGGAGCGATGGTCGATGTACGATCCGGCGGTGGCACTGCAGCAGGTGCGCTCCAGACGTCTCGAAGCCGACATGAGCAATGCGCTGCGAGACGGACAGTTTTTTCTTCTTTACCAGCCGCAGGTCGATCTCGTGACTGGCCGCTTCGTGGGTGCAGAAGCGCTGCTGCGCTGGCGCCATTCGGAGCTTGGGCTCATCGCACCAACGGAATTTATTCCCATTGCAGAATCTTCGGGAATGATCTGCGATATCGGACGATGGGTTATGATGGAGGCCTGCGCGGAGGCCATGCTGTGGCCGGAAGGGATCGTGTCGGTCAATGTGTCGCCGATTCAGTTCGAAAGAGCGGATGTCGAGGCGGACGTACGTCGAGCGCTTTTTGCAAGCGGGTTGCCCCCGTCCCGACTCTGCGTCGAGCTTACGGAATCTGTATTCCTAAGCGATGGTGGCCGGTCGATATCGACGATGGCTGCCGTTAGCGCGACCGGCGTATCACTTGCGCTAGACGATTTCGGCACTGGCTATTCCTCGATGAGCTACCTGGCCGACCTGCCGCTCAACAAACTCAAAATTGATCAATCCTTCGTTCGAAGGATGACCGAGGATCAGAACGTTTTCGAGATCGTAAAAGCGATCGTCTTGCTTGCCCATGGCCTGAATCTTGAGATCGTCGCAGAGGGGGTCGAGGGTCCTGCCGAACACGTACTCCTTCGCAAACTACAGTGCGAGACGGGACAGGGATATCTATTCGGTAGACCACAGCACGGTGCCGAAATGCTGGCAAGCCTTGCAGGGAATGAGGCATCAATATTCGTTGCATAGCAATGAAAATCCTTCAGTCATAAGACCTTGTGCCGTGGTGCGACGCTGCTTGCTGGTGTTAGGATCCAAAGTCTGGTCACAGTCTGGAGTCTCGTATGCGCGTACTTATTGTCGAGGATGAGCCGGATGTGGCTCTTGTCATCGAAGACATTGCTCTGGCTGAAGGATTTGAAGTCGTCGGTATCGCGACAAGAGCGACCGAGGCTATGGAGCTGGCCCGTGAAGCGGATTTGGCAATCGTTGATGTCCGACTTGCGGATGGTCTATCAGGCCCGAAAATTGCCCGTTCCCTTGCGACAGGGTTCGACGTTGCAGTCGTGTTTCTCACTGGCAACCCGGAGCTGGTCGATGGGCTCCCTGATATTCATATCGTCGATAAGAAGGACGGTGCCGAGGGTATTGCTGAGGCGTTGCGGTTGGCTGCGAGGTCTCGTACGAAACGCTCGGTATAAGTTCGGCGCTTAAAACAGTGGCGGTTGTTGGTGGTGCCCTATTAGTGTCGATCCTGGATCATCTGCCGGTCGACCCGGGAACAGCAGCGTCGTCGTCATACGTCGCGTGCGATCTTCTTTTCTCACTTGGGGCGAGATCCAAGATCGGAGGCCATCAATTCCAATGGCGCGTTGCTCAATGCGTGATCAAGAGCCTTACGCAATCAATTGAATGAAGAGAGCGTGCATGTGTCTCGGCGATCATAGTGTGTCATGACCGGTTTCGTTACGCGTCAGCCGGGGCTAACATTAGCGCTTGAGGAAACCGAAGATGGGTCAACGGCGTCGAGACCTTTCGATGTCCGTCGCAATCCTGGTCCGTGTTTGGCGCCGAAATTGTCTAGCCGGCTTGGATTTTTTCGGAGGAGGCAGAAATCTCATAAGTCCTGTCCTGCGTAGTATCCTGAGAAGGAGGCTCAAATTATGAGTTGCTCGAGACGAAACATGTTGAAAATCGTTGCTGGTGCGGGATTGGCCAGCGCTTTTTTTCCGCTTGAAGGCGCGTCCTTACTCACGCTCGATGCCTTCGCAAAGAGCGGCAACAATGGAAATGGCGGCGGTAACGGCAAGGGCGGTGGGAACAGCGGCGGAAATGGAAATTCCAGCGCGGGCAGCGGGAATGGCAATGGCAATAGCGGGAATGGCAAGGGTAATGGCGGTCCGGCAACTTCAGCTGAGCCCGCTGACGGGGGGATGACCAGTGCGGCTAATGGTGTGCAGGCAACACGCAGCGCGGATGGCTCAATCCGGATTCGACACCGAAACGGAATTATCGAGACCATTGTGTCGAACCGTTATGTCATGAAAGATCCGAAGGGTCGGACGATCAGCAACAGGATCGCGACGCAGGCAGATGTTACGCGCCTCTCGCGTTTTCTTCACTAGGCTAGATCCCGCCATTTAATGGCGGCCTCTGTTCGATTTGTGACACCGAGCTTCAGCAGGATTTGCGTCATGTGATGCTTAACGGTTTTTTCCTGCAGATCGAGCCGCAATCCAATATGCTTGTTGGAAAGACCTTCAGCGACGAGTCCCATTACTTCGCGCTCACGCGGCGTCAGCGAGGCCTTGGGCGAGGAATGCGCTCCAAGGGAGCGCTCTATCACTTTGGCAGACATTACGGGTGAGACGAACTTCGACCCGCGCATCACCACCCGGATCGCTTCGGCAAGTCCGCGCGATCCAATTCCCTTCAGTACATATCCGGCCGCGCCGCGCTGCAAGGCTGCAGAAAGCGTCTCGACTTCCTCGGATGCTGTTAGCATCAGCACCCGCGTTTCCGGACTTCGTGACAAAACCGAACTGATTGTCTGCAGGCCACCACCGGGCATCGAAACGTCGAGTAGGAGCACGCAGGGGCGATCCGAGGCCGCCAGCCTGATCGCGTCATCGCTGCTCGCGCCTTCGCCGATCACCACAAAATCAGCGACCTCCGAAAGGCTACGGCTGACGCCCTCGCGGAACAGCGGGTGATCGTCCACGATCCCGATTGTGATAGCCGTCATCTTACCGCCTCCAATTCCATCAACCGAAGCGTCATCGACACGACAGTGCCTGCGCTGCCCGTCTTGATATCGAAATCGCCCCCCAGACTGTCGACGCGTTCGCGAAGTCCCGCAAGCCCGAGACTTGTCGGCCGCACCTCATTCGGATCGAAGCCATCCCCTTGATCGCGGACTTCGATCCGGACCTCGCTGCCACGCGCTTGTGCGGTTACCGATTGTTCGATGCCGCCGCCGTGACGATAGGCATTGTTGAGGGCTTCTTGTACGAAGCGATAGACACAGATCTTCACGGCGGCCGATAAGTCTGAATGATCATCCTCGACGTTGCGCGCAACCGCGCTGGCTGTTCTTGTTTCGTGGGCAGAGACAACCCGCTCGATGATTTCTTCGAACGAGACACCTTCGATCTCCGGCAGGACGAGACCGCGACAGATCGTGCGGATCTCCCTCATGGCCTCGGCGAGGCTCGAACGGATCCAGGCCAGTTCCTTTTCTCGCATAGCAGGGTCTGTTGTGGCGTCGACCAGCATTTCGCTGTCGAGCCGCAAGGAGGCATAGGCTATATGCTGAGCGGGTCCATCATGAAGGTCGGCGCCGACGCTTCGGAGGTAGGTTTCGTTGAGGGTTGCCGCCCGCAAGGAAGATCGCTGCAAGCGACGCTGTAGCGCGAGCTTCTCGGAGAGCAACGCGGAGAGCTCCTTTACCTTGTTCCGGAGATCGGTCCGCTGTGCCTCAATCAGCCGGCTACCACGGAAAACGAGCGCCGAAAGCGTTAAAAAGAAGATTGCCGTCAGCCCAGCGACCGATGCCCAGCTCCATCGTCTTGCGCGAGCGATGCTGTCCGCAAGTCCCTGAGCCGTTTCATAGAACTCGACGACTGCGACGGGCTGACCGGACCATGGCTGCAGCACCGGATTGTAGATTTCCATCAGCGGCTTGCCGAGCTGCCGCTCCTTTTCGCTCTCCGGATCGCTCGCGACCTCGTATCGGGCGACGAGCAAACCTGAAAATGCCTGGCGAAGCTTGTCGCTGACCGGGAATTTGTGGCCGATCAGCTCCGGTTCGTTGGAATAGAGGATAGTGCCGTCGCTGCTCCAGAGCTTGAACGAGACGAGGCGCTTTCCGAGCGCGCCTTGCGACAGCGTCTCGTTTAGTGCCTGGGCGCTTCCTTCGTCGAGAAGCGTTTCTGTTTGCATGTCTGGAAGAAGTGGAGCAACGACGCTATCGACATAAAGCGCGGTCGCTGCCCCGGAATTGTGGATCACCGCATCCTCGATCAGCCGTGTCAGCAGAATGCCAATCAGCAGCATCGCCATGATCGACACAACGCCCCCGGTTATGAAAAACTGGGAGGCTAACGAGCGGGCATTCCAACGGCTGAGCCAATGCATCTGCGACCTGTCGACTGCGTGTCCGACAGACATGGTACTACCCTAGAAGAATTCCAGATAGCTGCGTGACATCTCGGGTGCCTTTAGTTCGGAACATCGCGTGTATCGATGATGTCCGCGCCGACAACACTCCTGGTGATCTGCGTATCGCCCGACATGGCCGCGCCGAAGAAGTAGAGTGCGCCGCACAGGAATGCAACAAAGGCGACGACTGACGCATTGATCGCGACCGGGCCGGCGGAGGGTCTATGGATGATGCTCATAATTGCACTCCTTCATCGCTGTAGCAACGAGGCAAAATGGTCGCGGTTCCCGACCCCCGACTATGGTCCGTGTTGCCCCGGACTGAGGTCCGATATCGGGAACAAGCGATACCTTTGGCGGATTGTGGGGCCGCGGTCATAAGGGCCGCTCAGCGACAAGGAGAAATAAAAATGCTCTCTAAGGTTATGGTAGGCGTGGCTACGGCCGCGACCCTCATGTCGGGCGTCGCACTCGCTCAGTCGTCCACCGTCAATGGCGCTGCAGGCGGAGCCGTAACCGGCGCGATCGTCGGCGGACCTGTCGGCGCTGCAGTCGGTGGTGTGGCCGGTGCCGTCGTTGGAACGGTTATCGATCCGCCGCCGCAGAAGGTCGTAACCTATGTGCGGGAAGCACCGGCACCTTCAGCTACAGTCGTCGTTAAGGAAAGGGTGGTTGTCGGCCAGCCGCTTCCCGAGACCGTCGTTGTAACGCCGGTCCCCGAAAATCCGAAATATGCCTATGCGGTCGTGAATGATGAGCGCGTCATCGTAGAGCCGACGTCCCGCAAGGTGATCCAGGTCATCAACTGACCTGATCCCGGACGCGGCTGATGCCGCGTCCTTTCTTGGTCAATACGAAACGAAATCCAGCCGCACTTGTGAGGTATGGCCGCGTGCGGCCTGAACCCAGAGAGATGGTCATGAAAAAGAAGTCCCTTGCCATGCTGGTGGCGGCGCTGTCGATCGGTGTTTCGTCTATGGGCCTCATGTCCGCCACTGCCAAGGATGCCGCGATCATCAAAAAGAAGGGTGCAGCCCAGACCGATCAGTCCGGTGGTTCTGCGCAGCAACAGCCGCACGCCAGTGGCGCCCAAGTGGCGCAGCCTGAAGCCGGTACCGTAACCTAAGCTGGTGGCGTTCGCTCCACCGTTTTTTTCTTATGGAGAGACAGATGAACTACGGGGAAACGAAATCGGCAAGCGTCGTTCTTCCGATCGTCGCAATACTAATGGCAATGGCCGGCTGCATCCTCGTTCTGCTTTCAAATGTCGATCGCGGTGACGAAAAGCAGGGCAGGGTATTCGTTCCAATCGAGCAGCGGGAGCCTGGCAAATGAACGCGGTCGCATCACTGACATTCGGTATCGTGACGTCCGTCGCCGTCTGTGTCGTGCCGGCATCTCTGGCCTCCATCGTCATGGCGAAATCGGAAACGCGTCAGCTCGCCGATCTTTCCGCGCCCGATCTTTGGACGACAGGTCTGGTTCGCGTCGATCCGGGTAAACAGAATTATCAGCGAATCGCGCCAGCTTATTCGAGTTACGTGACCGGTGCGCCGAAGGTCATCGTGGCCGCGCGCACGCAGGATCCAGAACCTGTCGCGGATTCTGCGGCAGAACCGGCCATTCCGGCAGAGCACCTCGCTTGGTGCTCGCATCGCTACCGCTCCTACAATCCCTCCACCAATAACTACCGCGCCTTCAGCGGCGAGATGCGCAGTTGCACCTCACCCTTTGCAGAGCAGGCTGGCAGCAGCCGCGAAGAGGTTGCCACACAAAATGCAATGGCCGGTGCTGGTCGTGCAGGAGGAAATGAAACCGCATCAGGTTGGTGTGTCGAACACTACCAGTCCTACCGTGCGCAAGACAACAGCTATCAGCCTTTCGAAGGACCACGCAGGCAGTGTGAAGCACCGTCGCGGGATGTCCTCGTTACGGCCTCGTATTAATCGGCGTTCGAATAAAACACTCGATTTTGACGTCACGCCTGACCATCGTGAATTTTATTCCTTTTGGCTCAAGGCGCACATTCCGCCAAGTGCGCCCACTTTTGTGGGAGTGCGGGACCAAATTCCGCAGGCTATTGCGGTCCATCCTACTCGATGAGGTCAAAAGCGCGAGGAACGCGATATTCGCCAGCAGGTCTGGTGTTCCGGCAACCGCTTGGCGAGTGACTTTTTGGGTCCAGGACGAATTATCCACTCGCTGTTGGTCGCGAGACCATCTCTAGAAAGTCGAATTCTTCAAGCATTGAATGTGCTTCGTTGCCGAAACGAGCGACGGTCCAATATTCCCGCTCCTTGCCGAATACTGTGGAGACGTAAACGACTTCGACAATGGCATCAGGGGTTGTCTTAATTGCCCAGTAGTGCTGTTCTGGCTCGATTAGCGACGGATCCAACACGATTTAACCTCTTCTAAGTACTGCATTGGATTAGCCCGGAAGGTTCCTGGAAGGATACCCCGGACCTTGGTCCAATATGTGCTGGAATCGAAGTGCGTCCGCCCATTCGCTCTAAGTGACAATAACGGGTACAACACCGATGGGGGCTAGCCCTCGGCGTCGTGTTCGACGCTATGTCAGACTAAGGTCTGAGCAATGTCGGACTGAAGTCCGACCTCGGAACCTGGAGCAATTAGAGCCGTTTTTCATCTCAATGAAGAAGGAATGATTATGCCTTTCACAGTTCCTGTGGCTGCGCTCGCAGCCGGACCCTTCGCGTTTAATAAACCATGCTACATCTGCGAGATCATAAAGTGGACTATGCTTCACCACTGAACGCTTCACGCAATGTCGCTGACTTGAGCAGTCAAACGCGGCGGCGCTTTGACCCATTATTCTTCCTGCAAGAGATCGACATAATTGCCGATGATCTTGCCAAGCTGCCCCCATCGATCGATAGAACTGTAGTTGAGCTTCGCCTTGCCCAAATGCGGCAAGCAGTTGAATTTTGTTCGCAAAATGCAGGCTTCTGTTGTCTTGCTGAACAATGGACCTGAAACAGCGATGACGAAAGACGCGCCGTCACCAAGCCGTTTGAAACGTTCAATGTTCTCAAACCTAAAGTTGCACAAGAGCATTGGCGCTAACCGGCAAGATCACTCAGCCCGCGATGCTTAGACATGGCCATCTCCAGAGCCGACTGGGTATCGTGGCCCTCCCGATAAAGGGTGATTATGATCGCTGCGGCGAGCTCGGCTTCCGGGCTGCCTTTTAGGACTTGGTGCGCGTCCAGCCAATTTTGGAAAGCCTCATCAATTGTCTCGAGCTCCATTGGTCCGAATGCTGTTTCCAGAAACGCGCGCATAGCCTTCCCCCTTCTTTGCGGCGCCCATATGGGAAATGGGGCGTGCGGGGTCAAGACCAATCAGAGTTGGTAAACGGACGAGAAACCTTACGCCTAAGCTGGCATCTCACGCTGATTTCATTGAGGAAAGGCCTTGCAGGGAATTGGTTGCGCCATAAATCTGCCAGCTGGAAGATCGGAAACAAGGTGCGGTGGCGCAATGGGAATGTAGAGCGGATACCAATGAGGAGCGAAGCGGGGAAGATTTTCGAAGGGACCGACGAGATCTCTCGCCTTATCGAGAGCGGAAACTGGGACGATTCCATCCTGGGGCCGCCGTCAAAATGGTCTGTCTGCCTCAAATCCACCGTCGACATCATGCTGCCAGCGATGGCTCAGATCGTGATGTTCTGGGGACCCGGCCTTGTCGCGCTTTACAACGAACCCTACGCTCCGACGATTGGCCAACGGCACCCCAAGGCGTTTGGCCGGCCCGCACGAGAGAACTGGGCCGAACTTTGGGATGATCTTGAGCCACTTTTGCGCCGGGTCTTGGAGACCGGAGAAACGGTGGCTGCAAAGGATCGTCCCTTCTACATCGAGCGGCACGGCTACCCGGAAACGGTCTATTTCGACATCTCCTATTCGGCCATTCGCGATGAACACGGCACAGTTTGCGGGGTCTTCTGCATCGTCAACGAAACAACTGATCGCGTCCGCGCTGACCAGGCGTTGCAGGCAAGCGAGGAACGGCTCCGGGCGGTTGTCTCCCAATCTACAGCCGGTATTGGTCAGGGCAGCCTGGAAGGCAAGATCCTGCACGTCAACCGCCGGTTCTGTGAGATCGTCGGATATGAAGAGGAGGAACTCGTCGGGAAGGACACCGCCGACATCACCTTTGCCGCTGACATGCCCGAGCAAACCCGTTTGTTCAACCGGCTTGCCGAGACCGGCCAAAGCTTCGACATGGAGAAGCGCTATGTTCGTAAGGACGGTAGCCTCGTCTGGGTGAACAATACGGTTTCCGCTTTGCGGGATGACGAGGGGAAGATCCATCAGGTTGCCGTTGTCTCGGTTGATATCACGGAACGCAAGCAGGCTCAGGAAGCCGAGCGGCGCCTGGCCTCTATCATTGCATCCTCTAACGACGCGATCCTTGCGATCGACTTGGACATGACGATTACGGTCTGGAACCGTGGTGCCGAGCAGCTTTACGGCTACACTGCTGAGGAGATTGTGGGTCAGTCTGTCCTGGTGCTTGTACCAAAAGACAGGCGTGACGAAGAGCCGGGCTTGCTCCAGCAGATCAAAGCCGGTTTCGTGATAGAGGCCTACGAAACACAGCGTCGCCGCAAGGACGGCCATCTGGTTGACATTTTGCTCAGTGTCTCACCGGTCTATGGCCCGGCTGGCAAGATCATTGGTGCCTCGAAAATTGCCCATGATATCTCCGCAAAAATAGAAGCCGCCCGGCTTCAGGCGGTTCTGATCGGTGAGTTGCATCACCGCGTGAAGAATGTTTTAGCAACGGTGATTGCCATTGCGCGTCAGACCGTCGCGCAGGCGACTGACATACAAGCTGCGATCGCTGCGTTCGAAGCGCGCCTCTCGGCAATGGCCCACGCTCATGATCTGCTTGCCGAAGGTGACTGGCAGAGCGCGGACCTCGTCGCGGTGGTCGAGCAGGCCACTGCGCCTTACCCGCCGGAGCGATTCACCGTTTCCGGTCCATCCGTTCTCCTGCCTCAAAAGGCAGTTGCGACATTGTCGCTCGCCTTGCACGAGCTCGGAACGAATGCCGCCAAATATGGAGCCCTATCTACTCCAACCGGACGGGTGTCGATCATCTGGAGCTATGACCCCGAAACCTCGGCTCTCAGCCACCGCTGGCAGGAAAAGGGCGGGCCGACGGTCGCTCAACCGAACAAGAAGGGCTTTGGATCCCGCCTGGTCGAGCGCTTGCTGGCGGCGGAGCTCAACGGAACGTCGGCAATCATTTATGACGCTGCCGGTGTCGTGTGTGAGATCGGGGCGGTGTTGCTACCGCACCCTATAAAATGACTGGCAGGAACGAATTCATCCGCCGCGACTTCTGTTGTCGGTTAACACAATCAGGATCACAATGCAGGAAAAGGATCAAAATCGGCGGGATGCGCGCAGCGCCGGAGACCGCCTGGTCGCCGGGCACGTCAGCGAAGACCCGTTTGCGGCGGCGTTCAAGGCTACGCGCATGCCAATGATCGTCACGGATCCCAGCCAGCCTGATAATCCGATCATCTTCTGCAACGATGCATTCAGGAAGCTGACCGGTTACAGCGACGACGAAATCATCGGCCGGAATTGTCGCTTTCTGCAAGGGTCGGAAACGGACCGGGAGACAGTCGCAAAAATCCGCGACAGCATCGTGGCGGGTCGGGATGTGGCTGTCGACATTCTGAACTATCGAAAGGATGGCAGCACGTTCTGGAACGCCGTCTTCATCAGCCCTGTGCGGGATGAGGCTGGGACAATCATCTATTTCTTCGCCTCCCAGCTGGATTTCACAACGGTCAAGAGCCGCGAGGCGGACTTGGCGGCGGCTCGTCACGAGGCCGAGGCGGAGGTTGCAAAACACACGGCCAATCTTCGCGCAGCCTTGGAGGCCCGTACCCTGCTCGTTCACGAGGTCGACCACCGGGTGAAGAACAACCTCTTGACCATGGCCTCGATCGTCAAGATGCAGGCGCGTATAGCGACGGACGATCGGCAGAGGAAAACGCTTATGTCGGTCCTTAACCGCATCGAGGCTCTCAGCACGGTCCAACGCAAGCTATTCACGCTCGACGACGTCTCGAAATTCGACATGTCGGAGTTCACCCGTGAGCTGGTGACCGATCTGGTCGATGCAACCGGTCGAAAGGACATTCGTCTATCTCTGGATCTCTCCCCGCTCCTCGTGCCGGCTGTGAAGGCGACGCCGCTGTCCCTGATCGTCAACGAGCTGGTCGGGGACGCCGTTCGCCGTGGTTTGAGCGACGGTGGCGGAGATATTCATGTTGTCGTCCGGCGCCTAAACGGTCATTTCCTGATCCGCGTCGAAGACACGTCGGAACCGGTCGAGCCGGATCGTGAGAGCGCTCAGCTCGGAAAACTGTTGCTGGAAGCATCAGCCTTGCAGCTGGGCGCTGAGATCCAACGGAAACAGGACGGCCGCAAAACGGTCGTCGATGTGGTGCTGCTTGTCGGCGACCATCAGGAGAGTGCGCATTGAAAGTCATGATCGTGGAAGATGAGATGTTGCTCGCCATGGAGCTCGAAAGCGAAGTGGAGATGGCGGGTCACCAGGTCACGGGGCTCGCCATGAGCAGCGCCCAGGCCCGAGACCAGATCGGCAAGGCGAAGCCAGATTTCGCTTTCGTCGACATTCACCTGATGGATGGGCCAACCGGAATTGATGTTGGGCGCGAGCTGGCGGCGGCCGGCATCCCCTACGTCTTCGTCAGCGGCAACATCAAGCGAATCCCACCAGACTTTGCCGGTGCCCTTGGAGCAATCGAAAAGCCTTACACGATGAACGGCATGAAGAATGCGCTGGTCTATGTCTCGGCAATCATCCAAGGGGACGACAGCGGTGCACCGCCAGCGAGCCTGGTCCTGGCGGAGGATGCGAATGCCGGAAAGAGCTTTGGCTAAGATGCTGAGAAGTATCTGCTAAATGCCGATAGCACGTGGGAGGAAACAATGAGCCAAAATCAAAACATTTTAAAAGAGGTCAAGCCAAAGCTTCTTGCTCTGGTCGAGGAGCTCGTCGCCAAGGGCGCCGAGCGATCCGCGGTGATCTACATGATCGAAAAGGAATCCACCCAGCTTCGTGATCCTGTGGACGACAGGTCCGATCGTCAGATCGACGAGCCCTCGGACGATTGGCCGGCGGCAGGCAGGTCCCAGTAGGTCTTGCCTGCCATTCAACCTCGGCGTTGTGGCCTGGACAGTCAGACGCGGGCCAATGTTTTCCTGGCTGCGCGTATGACGGCATCTGTGGTGATATCGAACTTCTTGTAGACGTCGCCGATTTTGCCCGATGCGCCGAACTCATGCATGCCGACAAATTCGCCATCAAGGCCAAGATAGCGGTCCCAGGAATCGCGGACAGCCGCTTCGACCGCGACACGCGCTCGCGTCACGCCAAGGACTTGATGCTGATAACTCGGATCTTGTCGCTCGAACACGAGACGGCAGGGCATCGAAACGACAGCTGTCCTTATCCCGTCTTTTTGCAGGACTTCCCTTGCCTCGACCGCCAAATGAAGCTCGGACCCTGTTGCGAAAATTGTCAGCTGCCGCTGTCCACCTTCCGCCTCAAGCAGGACGTAACCGCCCTTCACCGCATGGTTTTGTGAGGACGGGTCCCGCCGCAGGAGGGGCATAGGCTGGCGCGAGAGTGCGATCAGCGCCGCTTCGCGCGGCGTATCGAGGATTGCCTCCCAGCATTCTGCCGTTTCGATCGGATCTCCTGGTCGATAGACGGCAAGCCGCGGGATCGCCCTGAGTGCGCTGAGATGCTCGATCGGCTGATGGGTCGGCCCGTCCTCGCCAAGCCCGATAGAATCGTGGGTCATGACGAAGATCGAACGGATTTCCATCATCGCAGCCAAGCGGATCGAAGGACGGCAATAGTCGGAAAATGTCAGAAACGTCCCGCCATACGGGATGAGACCGCCATGGAGCGCCAAACCATTCATTGCGGCCGCCATGCCGTGCTCGCGTACGCCGTAATGAATATATGAACCATCGAAATTGCCGGGCGTGATTTCCGCCTGGTTTTTTGCCCTGGTGTTGTTGGATGGGGTAAGATCCGCCGAACCGCCAAGCAGTTCAGGAATCGCATCGAACAGGTGGTTCAACACAATCCCGCTTGCCTGGCGGGTTGCCAGATCTTTCTCGGATGCGACGAGCTCATCCTTGGCGGCGGAGATGGCCGAGCGCCAATTCTGCGATAGTTCGCCCTTCATCCGCCGCTCAAAATCGCGGTTTGCACTTTCCTCAACCCGCTTTGCCCAGGCCGCCCGCTCCGTGCGACCCTTCGCACCGATCTTGCGCCAGGCGGCGAGCAAACCGTTAGGGATCTGGAAAGGCGGCGCTTTCCAGCCGAGAATGTCGCGGGCGCCGGCGATCTCCTCTTCACCGGGTGCGTCGCTATGGGCCTTCTGGGTGCCTGCCTTGGTGGGAAACCCGAACCCGATGACGGTCTTGCAGGCAATCAGCGACGGGCGGTCTTTCACTTTCTGTGCCTCAATGATCGCGGCGCGAATGGCATCGGTATCATGACCGTCGATCTCCTGGACATGCCAGTTGGCTGCCCGAAAGCGTGCTGGCTGGTTTTCGGATTCGGCAAGGCTTGTCGCACCATCGATCGATATGGAGTTGTCGTCCCAGAAAGCGATGAGCTTACCGAGCTTCAGATGACCGGCCAGCGATATCGCCTCATGGCTGATCCCTTCCATCAGGCAGCCATCACCCACAAAAACATAAGTGTTGTGGTCAACAAGATCGTCGCCGAAAGTAGCGTTCAGGAGCCGCTCGCCAAGCGCCAGTCCAACCGAATTGGCTAGCCCTTGGCCAAGCGGTCCGGTCGTGGTCTCGATACCGGTCGCATGATGATACTCCGGGTGGCCAGCGGTCCGACTATCGATCTGACGGAAGCGCCTGATCTCCTCGATCTTCATATCTTCATAGCCTGTCAGGTAGAGCAGACTGTAAAGCAGCATCGACCCATGGCCGTTGGAGATGAGAAAGCGATCCCGGTCGAACCAATGCGGATCGGCGGCGTCAAACTTCAAGAAATCGGAAAACAGCACCGTTGCGATATCCGCCATGCCCATCGGCATGCCGGGGTGACCGCTCTTGGCCGCCTGAACCGCATCCATCGACAGAAAGCGGATGCAATCGGCCATATCGCGCAAATGCTGATCTTTGGGTGCGGGGACGGTTTTGCGGGACTGGTCAGTGATGTCTGACATGATCATTCCTCTTGCGTGCCTGTCCCTGCAAGCGTGCGAGCCGCAGTTCAAAGGCATCTTTTTTGGAAGGGTTTTGACGGTACGTGTCGGAAAACGACCGGATAAGCGGCAAGTTCCATGACCAATAGGGCTGCCCCGCACACCAGCCAGCGCTAATGGTCTATATCAGGTTACGGTTGTGCGGTTCGAAGCTTTAACGTCCATGTTGAGCGCGATTGGCATTCACTGCCGGTCCGACGTCGGCTTTCGCGAATTCCCCTTCCAGCGAAATGGATTCGGGCGGGTTCGCCTCATGGCAAGCGGGCGCTACTTGTGCGCGCTGACAGGCCAGCCGTTTGCAATCCTGGTCGGATGGCATTGCTGGAGACTGAAGACAAGCGGCGATCCTGCAGTAGTGTTATTGACAGGGTAGTCCATAATAGCTAATTATCACGCCATGGCGAGACCTAGAGAATTTGACCGCGACGCGGCATTAGAAAAAGCAATGCAGGTGTTTTGGGCGAAGGGGTTCGCTTCAACGTCCACCGACGATCTACGTGAAGCGATGGGCATTGGCAGGCAGAGCCTATATGGCGCGTTTGGTGATAAGCGGACACTTTACCTTGAAGCGTTCGATTCCTACCTGGAGCGGATAGGGTCGGCTCATTTGATCAGGCTTTCCTACGGCAGTCCGATTGAAGGAATAGAAAATCTCTTGGCAGGTCTTGCGCCAGAAGACGATCGGGAACGGGCGCTGGGCTGCATGGGCGTAGGATCAGTGGGTGAATTTGGAACAACGGATCCAGACCTCAACCTTCGTCGGAAGGCGTCGGGCGAAATGCTCATGAGACATGTCGCGCAGAGGATTGTCGAAGGCCAAGAGCGCGGGGAGATTGCTCGCAAGCTCGATCCCGCCGAGACGTCCGCCTTCGTTGTTATGACAATGACGGGATTGCAGATTGCCGCGCGTGGCGGTGCATCGGCAAAGGAGTTAAAAGCGATGGCGCGGTTCGCAACCTACCGACTGATGCCATAAGACCCGCTTTGTAATCGGAGCGGGTACTTTTCCGGATAATTATGGACTGATCTATCAAAAATGGAGAACCTATGACGGTCAACGAACCCAGATCCGCTCTCGTCTTCGGAGGCGCGCGCGGAATAGGTGCTGCTTCGGCCCGCAAACTTGCCAAGGATGGCTTTGACGTTGCCTTTACCTATGTGTCGCGGCCAGACACCGCCTCAGAACTCGTTTCGGAGATCGAAGCGGACGGACACCGTGCCATCGCGATCCAGGCGGACAGTGCGGACCCACAGGCCATTGAAGCAGCGGTACGTACTACCGTGGAAAGGCTGGGCGCTATTGACGCCGTCGTTGTGAACGCTGGCATTCTTCGCACTAACACGGTCCACAAAGTTTCGCTTGAGGAGCTTGATCTCATGATCGATGTCAATATCCGCGGGGTGTTTCTCGCCATCCAGGCCGCGGCGGCGAGAATGAAGGATGGTGGCCGGATTATTACGATCGGCTCCAATACCGCCGAGCGGACCGGTATGCAGGGAACAAGCGTGTACCAGTTCACAAAGGCGGCTGTCGCGGCAATGGTCAAAGGATTGGCGCTTGATCTCGCACCGCGACGCATCACCGTGAACAACGTGCAGCCCGGCCCGACCGACACTGACATGAATGCTGGCGCTTTGGAGTACCTGTCCGAGCGTAGCCCCATGAAGCGCGTTGCTCATCCGTCCGAAATCGCGGAGCTCGTAGCCTATCTCGCCGGCCCTGGCTCCTCCTACATGACCGGTTCCAGCTTGACGATAGATGGCGGCTGGGTGCTCTAGCGCGACACCTACGATGGGGGCGATGCAGCCAGGTGGCAGCATCGCCATGCCTTACCAGAGCCACTCAGCCGCCAAGGCATCCGCCAGCTCTGGGGAACCGTCAAAGGATTTAAGGCTTACCACTTAGTATTTGATTTGCGGTCGCGGGAGAATTGCGATGTATCATTTGGGTCGGGTAATCGATCATATTCATCTTCGGGTCTCAGATCTCCAGGCCAGCCGGAGGTTCTATCGCGCGATCTGTGATGCGCTTCATCTTGAGGGCGTTTTCGGGGAGGGGGCAGACCACTTTGTGATCGATGAAATCTATGTGGATGCTGCCGACGATTTCGTGTCGCGAATCCACCTGGCGTTTCAGGCTCGCTCGCGAGAAGACGTCGAAGCGTTTCACCGGCTGGCGCTCGAAGCCGGCGGGCGTTCCAATGGAGGGCCCGGTCTGCGGCCATACCACGACAGATACTATGCAGCTTTCGTGCTCGATCCAGATGGGAACAACATTGAAGCCGTCTGTGATGCCCCAAGTTTGCGCAGCGCAGATTCCGTCGTGGTCGAACGAATATAATCGGTCAACGGCCAACAGCTTCAGCTGCCAGTTAATGGCGTGGCTCGTTAATCGACGCGCTCTGCCCGGAATTTCCGCACTCTGGCAGCCGAGCCACAAGTCTTGTCCGAACACCACCGCCGGTGACCGCCGCGAGACTGATCTAGAAATAGCCAACCGCAGTTTCTTCCCTGACATATCCGTACCGCGCGGCGCTGCTGCCGCGATATCAGGAGATCCGCTGCCAAAGGCGCGATCCGCTCTGCGATGGCAGTCATCGACATGGCAGGTGCGTTGCTCCAGATAACGCCGTCCTTCCCTTTTCGCAGGCTTCGTTGCCCGGCTGCGAGTCGACAAGCGGAGCTCAGGTGGTCGAGATCGTGTTGATCACAAGGCGTCTCCTGGGCCTCCGCGCTGAATATACGGTGAAGGGATTCCCTTAGGACTTTGGCTTTCTCAAGTTCTGCGTCCGCCACACCAGGGTTGTTTGCCGCCTTGTCTAGCAAGACATTATGTTCAGATCGATCCACCAGACCGGCGCGAAGAGCCCAACCGACCAGATCCCCGAACGACGTGAGAAAATCTGGGCCCCACCTCTCGCCGCGACTGTCTATCGTATTGACGAAGTCGAGCGCTGCGTGGCCGCCGAGCAGACTGATGTCGTCAATGGTTTTCAACGTCTCCATAGCGCTAATATCGTATCGGGGAACGATTTGGGCAAGGGCGTGTTGTAACGGTATAAAAAGCTTTTAACCGTTACAGGTGAGGACGCGCGATGGTCGCCGGTCTAGACACGAACAAGGTCCGATTCCTTATGCTCTGCCTCATTTGGGGGAGTACTTGGATTGGTATGAAAGCTGGTATCGAGGTCGTGCCGCCGCTGGTGTTTGCGGGGACACGCTTTACCGCGGCTGGTGGTTTGCTCCTCATTTATGCTCTGGCAAAAGGCGAAGGCGCCCTTGTCCGGAGCAAGGACTTTATTCGGCTTTTCGCGGTGAGCATCTTTATGATTACCCTATGCTACGGGCCACTGTTCTGGGGCATGCAGTATATAGATACAGGCACTGCAGCGGTCTTGGAAATGTCACTTACGCCAATTGCCCTTCTGTGCTTTGCCCTGTTTCTTCGTGAAGAGGCTCTGAGTGTACGGCGCATCATCGCCCTAGGGCTGGGAGTTGCCGGCCTACTCGTCCTGTTCTGGCCATCCACCACAGTTGCTGCATTGCCTGAGCCGGAGGCCTTTCCAGGCGCAAATCTGTTAGGTGGCATGGGGGTGGCGTCGGCGGCGTTCACCTACGGCTATGGATCGGTCCTCGCCCGCCCGCTCCTGCGCGCCTATCCAGCGTTGTTGATCGCAGGGATCACGACATTTGTTGGGGGGCTGGGCCTCGTCGTCATGGCGCTGATCTTTGAAACCGGTGCATTGGGGGCGCTCTCAGGAGATTGGGGCTCGGTCGCCTGGATGAGCTGGCTTCTCCTAGTCGTCTTTGGTTCGCTGATTGGTTATACCACCTACATGCGGCTGTTAAGGGATGTCGGAGCTTCAAGGGCAGGAAGCTATGCGTTTGTCTCGCCTGTTATCGCCGTGGCGCTTTCAGCGATATTGTTCGCCGAGGAGGTTACACTGCTAGATATCATTGGTATCATGGTGATGCTCAGCGGCGCCTATCTCGCTATGGCGGACGCACCTACCGCGGTCGCAAAAACTTGCACCGAATAATTGGCCGTTTCTGTCATGGAGGCTGCTCAGCCATGTCGAATACGACGGCGTTGTCCTGAATCTCTCAAGCCTTCATAGGTTACATGGCTAAAGTTGCCGTTGTCCGTCCACCCAGGAAACGGCGCAAAAGGATCGCGCCTGCGAGCATGGATGGATAGCCGCGTTCGCCAGGAATTTTCAGAGCGGGTTATACCGATCGATGGTGCTATCGCTACGCGTTGTGCCCACCTATATAATCCTGATCGCAATGAGGCTGATGCGATCACTGCCGCCACGGCGTGCGTTCACGGATTCGCAGTTGTGACGCGCGAGATTCAGAATTTCAGGGAACCGGTGTTATCCTTGCGGATCCATGTCAGTCCTGAGGTCGATACCGTCCGGAGCGAATGGCCAAGTGTGACACGTCATCACATACAGCCCTATGGTGTTTACATTATATAGATTGTGACAGAGGCGCGTTAGAGCAAATGGTCGTGAGGGCGGGCGATTGGGTCGCATAGCTGACGGAGAGCTTGATCCGAAAAGGCCCCGGCAGCCAACTGGGGGAGGCGCACCGGAGCCCTAGATCGCAGCGTGCATGATGAGGCGCTGCAGCTGACAAACCGTTCGGCGGTCAAGTTGTTCCGCTTGGAGGAAGAAGCCGCGCGAGCTGCTGGAGAAACGCTCCCATAAGAAAGTGAGATTTATAGAAGGATGGCAGTGAGCCGCTCCTATGTTCCGGTTGCCAATCTGACGGCTTGCAGGCCGCAGCCGTTATGGCTGCCGCGGGCCGCTCGCAGACCCGCAAGTGCAGGTGATGACGCTTTATTTCTCATGAAATTGGAACAAATGCCGAGCGAGAATCTTTTCGAGGGACTTCGACCTTTTCGATTTCCTTCAAAGGCGAAGCAACAGGGGAGTTCAGAATGTCCAGAGCGATCTCAATGGCTGTTATTGCCATTTCATCGGCATCTATGCTCGCAGCGTGCACGCCAACCGAAAGAGGCACGGCAATCGGCGCCGGAACCGGAGCAATCATCGGCGGTGCAGTCACCAACAGTTGGGGAGGCGCGGCAGTGGGTGCTGTAGCTGGCGGCGTCGCCGGCGCGCTCATAGGACGGTCGACGGAGCGCCGCGGCTACTGCATCTATCGTGATCAGTACGGCCGCAAATACGAAGCAAGGTGCCGTTAAGCCGCATAAGCCCAAAGCGATGCTTCCGACAGAAGTCTGACCTTCAGGGCCGGTTCTTTGAGCCGGCCTGTTGGCGGATATGCGTCGCGACAATCTCGGACATTGTGCGGACCGTGCGAAAACAGGCCCTTGATCACCGCAGCCGGAAGGCCCTTGCGGATACCTGCCCGTTTCGCGGTTAGTACAAAGCCCGCTTCGGCGGCGAAGCCGCTACTTGCTCTGAAGGCAGCGAATGGTCAGCTTGACGGTACAAAGTCGCTGGCTAACGCGTCTTCCAACGCGCTGTAGCGACCGAGCGGTTTTGCGCGTGGTCACCGCATCATTACACCGCCCGTCACCTAAACCATGTGTGTCCAGGCAGAATCTGGTGAGGCGGGAGATATACGAGTAGAAACTAGCGCTGCTTCGCGGTTTACTGGAAGTCAGTGCCGGAAGGTTGATATTTGCTGATCAGCGCCTGTAGATTCCGCTCCACATAGCGCACTTGCGACTATTTAGCAGGCCGCTTCTTCACTGGTACAACGCCCATTTCTCGATCCAGCTTTTTCTTGGCGAGCTTGCGCGAGCGACGGACACCTTCCGCCTTTTCACGGGCGCGCTTGACCGATGGCTTCTCATAATGTTCCCGTTGGCGCATTTCGCGAAGGATACCTTCCCGCTGCAGCTTCTTTTTGAGAAGGCGAAGCGCCTGATCGACATTGTTGTCGCGGACAAGTATTTGCACGGATATCCCTCAAGACAGGAGAATGTGGTTGGCGCGAGGCTTTGCCTGATTGTCGCCGGCTTGGCAAGACGACTCATGGCCGCGCGCGAGGATTTTGTCTTCGCTCGATGAATGATGCGATCCTGCCCGAGCTGCTTTGACGAACGATAGAGAGACCTATGATTGCATCATTGCTGGAGTCGCTAGTTCCAGTGAAATTGATTCACGAATTTCGCTTGTAGGGCCGCTTCAGCAGATGTTGAAGCCGATTGAAAATGAAGGCGAGACTTGAGAGTCTTGCTGCCGCAGCTTTTTTCTTATGGCTGCCTTTTTTGCCGAAGTCGCACTTGATGACAGCGTGACACCTGTCGGCAAATTACGGTTCACACATGTCGGGCCACGGCAGTATTCGACCTTCACCTGTGCCTCCGTTTGGATCGAGAATTCTCGCAGATTCGCCATCCAACCAGATTTATCACTTGAAACCGGCCCTTTTCACAGGTCAGTCCGTCCCGGCAACGTGCGCGACGCATTGGCGGTAGTGGATTGAAACACGATACCCGCTTCGCCGCTCAGACGAAGATCTTCTCCGGAAATGCGCTCCCGACCACCTCGAGAAATGCCCGCACCTTGGCGCCGATCAGGCGGCGGGAACTCTGGAGCGCCCAGATCTCCACAGGCGGCCCGGTGCGCGTTCCCCAATAGGCAAGCCTTCCGGCTTCGATGTCTTCGGCAACGAGAAGTTTGGGCAGCAAAGCAGCACCGGCACCCGCCAGCACGGCATCGCGCACCATTAGCAAGGAAGAGAGGCGAAGAACCGGGTCCGGCCGCAAGACGATGTCGGCGTCTGTTTCGGAGCCTATCGGCCAGAGGATCCCGGGCGGTGTTGCGGAGAGCAGAACGGCCCTCACGATAGTTTCCTCGCCATCCGCACCGGCAACAGGGCGCGGCATGCCGGGCGGCGCCACGATCAGGCGTTCATCGTTGAGGAAGCGGCGGCCGACGAGGCGTTCGTCCGGAGACGGGTCGATCCGGATGATCAGATCGTAACCATCCTCGACCGGATCGACCTTGCGGTCCTCGGCGACGATTTCGAGCTGGACTTCTGGATAGGCCAAGGCGAACCGCACGCCGATCCGGGGCAGAGCGACATGAGCAAAGACCACCGGCGCGCTCACCCGTAGCCTGCCTCTCGGCGTGGATGCGCCAAGCACGACAGCCTCACCGGCTTCCGCGATTTCACTCAGCAGTCCATGCGTGCGCTCATGCAGCGCCCGTCCTTCATCCGTCAGTCGCAAAGTCTGCGACCCGCGCTCGATCAGCCTTACGCCGAGGCTTTCCTCCAGTTCGGCGACCCGCCGCGACAGCGTGGCTTTGGAGCGACCGGAAACGCGAGAGGCGCGGCCGAACCCGCCGTTGGTAGCGACGAGGTCGAAGTCCGACAAGGCTTGAAGATCCATAGACGTGTTCCGTATTCGAGACAGAGGATCTCGATATTGGCATCTTCTGCACGGCAATGAAACGGCTATCTTCTTCACAGACGTAACGCACACCAACCTGACGAACAAGGAGATTTTCGACATGAGCATTCTCGTTACAGGCAGCACAGGAACTATCGGGGCGCAGGTCCTGGCCCATCTTCAAACGCGCGACGTCGATGTTCGCGCCCTGACACGTTCGCCCGAGACCGCGCAGCTTCCCGCCGGCGTGACGGCAGTTCGCGGTGATCTCGCCGATCCGGACTCGGTGCGCACGGCACTCGAAGGCGTCAGCACGCTGTTCGTGCTCGCCCCGAATGTCGCCGATGAACTGACCCAGGCAATGTTGACGCTTTCGGTCGCCCGTGAGGCGGGCGTCAAGGGCATCGTCTATCTCTCGGTCTTCGGCGGCGACGCCTATGCCGACGTGCCGCATTTTGCCGGCAAGTACACGGTCGAGCGCATGATTGAGGCGCATGATCTCCCCGTGACGGTTCTGCGTCCCGCCTATTTCATCCAGAACGATCTTCGTCAGAAAGACGGACTTTTGAAAGCCGGCGTCTATGCCTCTCCAATCGGCGGCAATGGCGTGTCGATGGTCGATATCCGCGACATCGGCGAGGCCGCGGCGATCGAGCTGGTCCGCCGTGAACAGGCCCCGACCCCGCTTGGCCGCGAGACCTATGCTCTGGTCGGTCCGGACAGTCTAACCGGCGAAGGGATCGCCACCATCTGGAGCGAGGCGCTCGGCCGCACGATCCGTTACGGCGGCGACGATCTCGTCACCATGGAGCAGCGCGCAAAGGCCATGCTGCCCGCCTGGCACGCGCTTGACCTGCGCCTGATGTTCAGCCGCTATCAGACAGAAGGTGCGGTGGCGACAACTGATGATCTGGCACGCCTTAGCAAGCTGCTCGGCCGCGCTCCTCGCTCGTATTCCGCCTTTGCCAGGGATGCCGCTGCCCAGTGGGCGAAGGGATAATCCCGGATCGCACTCCATAATCGAACGAAGGAGACCAGCCATGATGACGATCCACCCCCTTGCGCCTGAAGATGCTCCAGCTGTCGCGGCAATGCGACAGGCCGCCTCCGCCCATAAGGGCGAGCCGCTTGGGCCCGAGGCGCGGCCGATGTTCGACGCCATGTTTGCCGCAACACCTGCTGCGGCAGATGTCCGGGTAGAGGCCGCGACAGTCGGCGGCATCGCCGGCTTCTGGCTCCGCGTGCCAAACGCACGGCAAGGTGCGCGCATCCTCTATCTCCACGGTGGCGGCTATGTGCTCGGCTCGGCTCAGGCGCTGAGCAATTTTGCAAGCCAGATCGCCGCCCGCGTTGGCGCCGATGCCTTCCTCCCCGACTACCGGCTTGCGCCCGAGCATCCGTTTCCGGCCGCCATCAACGATGCGGTTGCCGTCCATCGCGGCCTCGTCGCCGAGGGTGGCGAACGGATCGTGCTTGCGGGCGACTCGGCCGGCGGCGGTCTGGCGCTTGCTCTGCTGTCGATCCTCGCCTCTGACACGACCGAGGGCATGGTGCTACCAGTCGGCGCAGCAGTGATGTCGCCGTGGACTGACCTGGCGTTGACCGGCGAGAGCTTCAAAACCAGGGCCGAGGCAGACCCTATCTTTACGCGCGGCGTACTCCAGGGTTTCGCAGATATGTATCTTCAAGGCCAGGATGCTAAGAACCCCGGGGCATCGCCGATCTATGCAAGGCTCGACGGTCTGCCGCCTGTTCGCATCGATGTCGGTGACGATGAGGCGCTATTCTCCGATTCCATCCGCTACACCGAGCGGGCGCAAGCGGCAGGCGGGGAGGTCACTCTGTCGGTTTGGAAGGGCATGCCGCATGTCTTCCAATCCTCCCTGGGCCAGTTTCGTTCAGCCGAGATATCTCTGAACGCCATCGCTGGTTTCCTCATCATGCGGCTCGACGCCCCCGTCGATACTATCTTCTCTAACTCACCCCATGGAGCTTGATCATGACACGCGTATTGTTTGTAGGCCAAAAGCCGGAAACGGTCGACTTTTCCGATCCCTCCCTGCCACCGGGATTTGACGCCAAGCAAATCCAGGCAGGCATCGATATTGCCGAGGCGACCATGACCGACCGCGGTTGGGATGCCGATATCTGCATGATCGCGCCGGATGACGGCGGCATCGAAACACTGGCGGCGCAACTGGCAAATGTGGATTACGATTGCGTCGTGATCGGTGGTGGCATGCGCATTCCGCCCAAGGGGTTGCCGTTCTTCGAGAAGGTCGTCAACGCGATCCACCAAAATGCACCGAGGGCAGCGATCGCATTCAACACCCGTCCAGAGGATACGGCGGAGGCTGCGGCGCGGTGGATCGCCGAACACGATTAGTAACTTCCCTCATCAGTGGCGCGTGGATGCGTCCCATCGATCAGCACAACTTCGGAGGTTTAATATGAAAATTCTGGTATTGGGCGCAACAGGCGCCACGGGCCGGCTGATCGTCGGCAGGGCCCTTGCAAAGGGATACGAGGTCGTCGCCCTCGTTCGCTCCAAGGAAAAGGCCTCGGGCCTGAAGGGCGCAGAGCTGATCGAAGGGGATGCCCGCGATCCCGGGGTGCTATCCCGCGCCATTGCTGGCTGTGATGCGGTCGTCAGTTCGCTGGGCACGGCCATGAGCCCGTTCAAGGAAGTCACCCTCCTCTCGACGGCGACCCGCGCGCTGGTCGCCGTGATGGAGCAGCAAAAGGTCCGTCGTCTGGTCTGCATCACTGGGCTGGGTGCCGGCGACAGCCGCGGTCATGGCGGTTTTTTCTTCGACCGGCTACTGCTGCCGCTTATGCTGCGCAAGGTCTATGAAGACAAGGATCGCCAGGAAGATGCGATCCGCGCAACCACACTCGACTGGACCATCGTTCGGCCGACGGTGCTCAACGACAAGCCAGCACGCGGCGGCATCAAGGCGTTGACCGACCTGTCCGGCATCCATGGTGGCACTATTGCCCGATCCGATGTGGCCGAGTTCGTCGTGCAGCAACTCGCCGTAGATAGCTGGCTGCGCAAGGCACCACTGATTACGTGGTAGCCTTGGGACGAGTTAGAGACATGGTTTGGGACTATAACGTTACCACTTAGCATCTGCCGGCTGAAGGAGCGCATGCCAGAGCGCTACCAATTCTTTGTCACCAGCCTCACCTGTCGGCTTCAGTCGGGCGGCGGTGTGCACCAAGACGAGGTGGGTTGCCGCATATCTAAAAATGCGCAGTCCTTCAACGCCTTCCATGACGAACGTTCGCTGTGGTGCAGCCATCAGCCAGACCAGATAGCCGGAGCCTCAGGGATGTGTGCCTTGGTCGATGGCTAAAGGCGAGCCAGCCGTCACCGGCTGTGTGGCGTCGAGCGCCCATTGCGTTGGCACGATTTGCTTGTCATTCCAAGTCCCGGTGGTCGAGGAGACGAATTTGTCTATTGGCTCAGATCGCCTCCCCTGACACGGCCGCTCCACTCACATCAAGTAGAGGGACAAACTTCTCTTTTGAATTAATGGTGCGTCGGTAGCTGCGTTAGCGCGAGCTATTGGTACACCACAGCTTATCTCTACATAAGCAATTCGCGTACAACCACTGCCGCCCAATGGCCATCGGAACGGTGATTATCCTGATTAGTCCCCAGAGCTCAAACCCAGCACCCGGGCCATTAAATGCAAAGGCATGCCAGAGAGCCGGATTCGGATCCTCCATGGCATCCGCGGCTGCAGCCTCGGCCACAACATCCTGAGCATGATCAGTGAAATGGAGGCCGTCATTTTCAATATCTGCCTTCATCACCATGTGAAATGTGATGGCACCGGATATCCGGAGAGGCGATCTCGACTGTGGCCAGACTTACAGATTGATGTTTAGATCTGTCGTAACGCGGAGATATTTCAATGAGTTCGATCAGTGTTTTCTATCTCGCGACCGGCAAGCAAGTAAAGAAGCACTAGCCCGAAAATTAGCATGAAGCGGTAGTGTTGCGCAGCAAAACCGCGCTCTCTTGGTGCTATGCTCTGAAGACGTTTATCGTTGCAAGCCATACGGCGGAACTTTTGCGGAAGTCCTAGCTGTGGGGGTGAGAGAACGTCGCGGGACCGAACAACCCTTGGCCCTAGGCAGGTGAGCCAAGTCCATCTGTCGTGATTTTAGGATGTTCGGAAGCGGTCGTGATGTCATTCTGACAGATCTCTTAACAGGGCGTTCAGCCGACATTCAGCGCATAATGCCATAATGCCATTCATTCCGGAATGACCATCGCACTGAGCTTGGGTCCGACCCGGTCTATGGAGAGCAGATCAATGTTCAGGAAAGTTATCGTCTCGACACTTCTCCTCGCCGCGATAACCGCTCCCGTGTCGCTGGCTGCTGGGACAGCGGGGGCACAGGAGTACTACGGGCGGGGCTGGCATGACGATCGAGATTGGGGAGGTCCACCGCCGGAGCGGCACCGCCATCATCACCATCGCGACTACGGCGGACTGATTGCGGGCGGTATTGCTGCAGGCCTTGTCGGTGGCCTCATCGGCAGCGCAATCGATAATGACGTGCCACGCTACTATTCACCGCCGCCGCCACAGTGCTGGTATCAGCGCCAGTCTGTCCCGGACAGCTATGACGACGGGTACCACACCGAGAGCGTACGCGTCTGCCGTTGAAGCGCAGGACATCGGAATGTGGCGCGTAGCCTGACGCTGCCACTCCTACCTACTGGCAGCGCGGTGGCGGATCGGCATCGGCTTGTCGATGAAGTGTGGCAGGTTCTAAGATGTCAGACGCGGTTGCTTAACGACCCTTAGGAACAAAGCCTTCATCGCATCCGCGATACCGTCAGTCGGCGTCACTTCGAAGTAAAGTCCGGGTGAGGCGCATTCCGCCATCTTGGTGGAAATCTGGGTTTGGAAGGGGGAAATCCAAGTATTGTACCAGCTGTTCTTTGGAAGCGGCAAGTAGGTCGTGTAGAGGACGGCGATCTTCACACCGCGTGCCTTCAACGGAGCGCAGAAACTCGTATCGATAGGTTCCTGGCAGCGGCCACCGGTCGTTTTCTTCGTGCAAGTGGATGGCTTGTAGCTGTCACCGACGCCATCGGCTACGAAGAACAGGATCTTCTGGGGGTCCGCAGAGGTGTTCCCGCTCCCCGGGAGCGTGATGATCGTGTTCATCTGCGTCAGGGCACTGTCGAAGCTCGTAGTTTGGTCGCTGTTGTATCCCTGGCTCGGGATAGTCATGAGGTCAACAGCATCGGTGTAGGATCGAACTTGATCCAGATCGTAGGTCGGGTTCGAAATGGTGGTGAGTTTAGCATCCTCGGCTTTAGTGCCAAATGTGTAGACACCCATTCGGAATTGGTTACTGGCAACGCGTGTGCTCTTTGCGGTTGTTGTCAACTGCTGGGTCGCCTGGCGAACAGTGTCTATACGCATCGTTACCCCGAGTGTCTTCGCGAGATTGTAATAGCTCTTGTTGCCGCTCGCGATATCGTGACAGGCGAATGCGCAGCTGTCGGTCGTGTTGGCTTGCATCTTGGCGACATCAGCCGCGGTGGCGCCAACACCCATCGACGGAGTGTTGTCGATAAGGATATAGAAATCCATAAATGATGCCGTCTGATATTCCGCGCTAGCGGTCCCCGAGATGTCGATGCTCGTTTTACCAAACATGGCCATGAAGGACGTGGGTATCGACGTCTTGAAGGCTATGTTTGAGGTCACCTTATTCAGATTGCGCGTCACCGTCACAGACAGATCCATTGGAAGCGTAGCAGCCTCCCCAGACATCTGGCCGGCGAAAAGTTTGCGTGCTTCGCTTTCGCCAACCGATATGGAGCCGTCAGCCGGCATCGCCATGGCTTGGGTGACCGCCAGGGATTTCTCCGCTACCGCTCCGACGGCAGCCGCGTCGGCCGCGTCAAAGAGTTGCGTGCGGATTTCCAACGCATGCGAGAAGTCGATAGCCATCCCCGCCGCGCCGACCAGGGGAATGAAAAGAACTGCCGTGAGCAACCCGAAATTGCCGGAGCGGCATGAAAGAATGCGCTTGATTGTCGTTATCATGCCGGACGGTACCAAGAGGAACATGTGCGAGTTTTAGCAGTCGCCTTTTAAGCTCTAGCTAACTAGCTTGGTAAAACAAAATCAAATGCTTACAGCTAAAACGCGAGCGATAGGCGTTGCTCAGCCCATGATGGTAGTTGTTTTCGGCGTCGCTGGGGCATGTGTAGGCATGCTTCGATGCCGATCGCGGTATGTTGTCTGGCGATGATCCAGCCGACGACTACGAGTGTATCAACCTTCGCCCAAGGATAAATTGCGGGCCGGATTTCAGCCGCTTTTTGAGAGAACATGGTTCGCTACAGTTGAACCCGCAGGGATGTTCCATTGCGGATAAAGGTGGTCGAAGACCACGATATTCTCGGATCGGCTTTTTTGAAAAAGGCGCTTGAGAAGGTCGCCCTGGTGGCCTTGTCAGATAGCGATTACGACGCGCTTGTGTTCATTTCAATCGCTTGCCCGTCATCGTGCATCGATCGGATGAACGCAAAAGCGCACGGTGTGGAACTTCACCCGGTATCGGCCGTTTTCTAAGACCGTTTAGGAGAAACACGCATGGCGAATATCGAACACGACAACGAGAAGGTATGGGACCTCGCCGAAAAAATCGGCTTCTGCATGCTGACGACACAATCCGGCGCTGACTTAAAGGCGAGGCCGATGTCAGCCCATGGCGAGCGAGTTGAAAACGCCTTCTACTTCCTAACTGATGTCGAGAGCCACAAGGACGAGGAAGTCGAGCAGCACCCTGATGTCTGCTTGGCATTTGCTGACGCAAAGGGGCAGAAATATGTGTCTATCTCCGGGGTCGCCCGGGTGCTGAACGATCGCGACAAGATCCATGACCTGTGGTCGACGCCCGCGAAGGCATGGTGGGATAGTGCTGACGATCCGTCGATCCGCATCCTGAAGGTCACGCCTAGCTCGGCTGAGTACTGGGATAGTCCAGGGACTTTGATTAGCTATATCAAGATGGCGGCTGCAGCCATTAGCAATACCAGACCTGATCTGGGTGACCACAACAAAGTGGAGATGTAAGCGCATATGGCGGGCCAAAGCCCGCCATTTTTCTGCTCTACCAGAGCATCGAGGGTTACTCAGGCCCGGAACGTTCAAACCGACATCTGCAGTTGCAGAGCAGGCGGCGAAAGGGTTGAAGCTCCGCGAAAAATTCAAGCCAGTCGGAACAAATTGGCGTGGCGCGGTAGGCTATCATTGTGGGGCTGCAGTTGTTGCCCCTCCATAAGCTCTCAGATCGCAAGGGCCATCCTATTAGCTTGCACTACTGCTGCAACTGTGAGGAGGGCGCTGTCGCAGCCTCAGTAGCCAGCGGCCGACAGCAATGTCTCCCTCTGTCATCCTCAGCGTGGACATCGCTCCCCGACCAGGCCATCGAGATTCAGCCGGCGGGATCGTTTGGGTATCGTTGCAGTGGTCTTCCTGCACAAAAGTGCGGCAGAGAACGTGGCGTCCCGGCGTATTCAGCGTTGCCTTTTTGTCACGGCCACTTCCGAAGGACGAACACTTAACCTCGGTGATCTGGTCGGGGACCGCGTCTCACCTAGTTGTTGCGTCAGGAGCTATCGATTTTTTCGATGGCATGGAGCGCAGGTCTACCATGAAATTTTCAGCCGCACTTTTCGCCGTTATGGTTTCTTCAACGTCTTCGGTTTTCGCTGCGGATTTGGTTGCGCCCGCTGAGCAGGCCGTTTCGGTTCAGTCGACCTCTGGATTTTACATCGGTTCGCTGAGTTCCGTGAATTTTCTGGACGACACAAGTTTCGATTTCGCCGGCGGGACGGTCAGAACGGACTACGATGTTGGCTATTACAGCGCACTTCGTGCAGGCTATGACTTCGGATCTTATGGTTTTGTATCCCCCCGACTCGAGCTTGAACTAGGTTATGGCACTGCCAGCGTCGACGAACATAGCGTCGGCGGCGTCGGGTTGGGTGGCATCAACTCATACGGCGATGCAAGGACATTTCAGGGTTATGTCAACGGGTACATCGATGTTCCGCTCGCTACCGACGGGGCTTTGAGCGCTTTTACCCCATATGTCGGCGGCGGCGTCGGCTTCATAAACCTGGATCTGCGCAAGCAAGGCGTCGGGGGTGTCGGAACATTGATGGATGACAGCGACACGGCCTTTGCATATCACCTCGATGCCGGGGTTGGCATCAATTTGCAGGGACTTGGCTTGTTTTCGAACGTCTCGCTATTCGACAACACGACGCTCGATATCGGGTACAGGTTCACGGCTGCGGACAACTTCGACTTCACAGCTCGAGATGGAACGTCTTCCACTACCGATTTCCGGAGCGATGCTGTTACGTTCGGTTTCCGGAAGAGCTTCTAAGCCAGCCAAGCCACCCTGTACCGGAGAAAACTCCCGCTCACGCCACTGCACGAGTGTTTACATTTGGTGTGGGCGGCATCCACCACAGCTGCGAGATCGTTGATGAATGCGCGGGTCGATGGACGATCAAAGCGTGAAAGATATACGTCGTGTCGAGCAGATGCAGCTCACGATGACATCGCGGACCTTCGACTGACGGCTGGCCCGCTTTGCGTAAGTAGCGATGCAGTTTACACCGTGCAGAGGGCGTGCCAGGACCTGGTTCCAGCCGACACCACTAGTGAACTATGTGCTCGGGGAGAAATATAAACGAGGTTGAGGCGCTTTGTCTCAAGCTCCCCGCGTCCCGAAAACGGGCGCTTACCGTCTAGCCGTCAGCTGGACTGTTGTTGCGTTCCAACGCGATAGACGGCGAGGACAACGGACAACGCTGCTAGCGGGTGCGCGTAGAGCTCCGCGCCTCGGTCTTCCCAAGGAATTGAGGCAAATAGTTCTCTTGCTTCTCCGTATGCCTTTGCGATGCCGGCATGATGTTTTCCAAACATGACACCTAGAGTGAAGACGATTGTTTCCATGAGTTGCCTAGCTTCGTCAGCTTAATTGACGATGCAGTTCGTCCGAAGTGGATTTGAGAAATTAAAAGCCCGCCGACGCGAGATCGACGAGCTGATGCCTGATGGGCCAGCGGTATATGGCTACGAGACCGTTAGATAGAGATAACCATATGCATCATGTTGACAACGATTCCCGGCGCTACCAGACCGCGAGGTACTTCGGGAGCGATACGATGCCGATAATGATAACGATGATCTGAACGATTTGGCGCATTCGGCCGTCTATGCGCAAACGCTGGACCAGGTACAGTACGAGAATAATAACAAGAAACGTGATCCGAATTCCGATTAAAACAGATGCACCCATTTAACGGCGCCATTCATCGATGTCAGCTTCCAGGAATCCCCTTAGCAGCTTGGTTGATCGACGAACTGAGGGTGAGGGAGGACATCACTGGCACCATGTACAATCATGCACTTGGCATGCCTCACGATTGGCATTTCGCCTTAATAGCGATCGACGACTAGAACGTGTCATCTCACGCGTTGGGCGTCAAGCTGAGGCCCGATGGCGCGCCCGTATTGAGGAGTGTTTCGAAGAGAGAGCTCGGTGTCGCTCATGGTGCCTGAGTGACTTCGGTTTGTACAGCCTGCGAGTGCCACCACGATTAGCAAGAAGACCAAATTCAACTTCATGAGGATCATCCGAATAGGAGCACCCCAGCGTAAGGGAGAACGAGGGGGACAGTAGATGCACCACTTGATGGATGCGTTTGAAACTGAATAACCAACGTCAACGATCTTGGTTCCCACTGGATGTCGGAATTCGGTCAGGGAAACGGGCGCTCAATTTCAAAGCCTTGACTGCCTCATCTCACGGTCAACACTCAAGACGGCCATCATTGCCTGCGACGCCGGTCTAATCGAGTGCGAGGATGAGACGACGAAGCCAATGTGTAAGCTTACGTCAGCAGGGCTGGGGTACCGCCGCGCCCGCGGTCTCAGGTTCCAGGTTTGGGATGGAAGTAGCGTCGAAATGCAACCCACAAAGAAGCCATGGGGAAGGACCTTTTGCACCTGCACACTGCGGCCAAAGATGAGCTAGGAACGTGCGCTCAACTCGGAAGCTGAACGCCAAGGCTGCGAGAGATCACAGCTGTCTCACCTGGCTCATCCTGAATATATCTTTGGGTGCGCGCCAAAACATTGAACTATTGCGCATTCGGCGCGTTACGGCGCTGATAGATCAAAATCCACAGGAGCTTTAGATGAAACGTACTCTCGCAACGTTCGCCGCATTTACATTGGCTTTCGCAGGATCCGCGGGAGCGGTCACCAAGCATCATGCGCCGCAACACTCAAAGCAGCTTGTCGCGCAGGAGCCCAAAGAGCGGTTGGGGACACTCTCCTGCGAAGTCGCCGGCGCGGTCGGCCTCGTCATCGGATCAAGCCGTACGCTTGAGTGCTCGTTCAAGCAACGTACCGGAAAGGTCGAGCGCTACACTGGATCGATCGGCAGGCTCGGGATCGATGTTGGTATCACCGGCAAGCGCTACATGAGTTGGCTGGTTGTTAATACGGCCCCGACCCGCATCGGCGATGGTGCCCTTGCCGGAACTTACGTCGGCGCCTCTGCCAGCGCGTCTGTAGGATTGGGTCTTGGCGCAAATGCGCTCGTCGGTGGCAATGCCAAAAACTTTGCGCTTCAGCCGCTGAGCGCCGAAGCTGGCACCGGACTGAACGTCGCCGCCGGAATTTCGCAGTTGAAGCTGCGCAAGGCTACGAGAAACACCCGAGGCTGACATAACCTTACTGACCCGAAAGGCGCTTTCAAATGATCATGCACTTCGACGCATTCGACAGTCGGCATTCCGGTTCCCACGGTGCTGGTCTTTCGAGCCTCAGTACCAAAGCGTCTGTAGAGGCTGCGATCTCGGCGGATCGGCGAATTTCCGGCGCGCGGATCACAGCGTCTATTCTCGGACCTTATGTCGTCCTCGAAGGATGCGTGTCGACTCGCGCCGACGAGGGCGTCGCGCTGGAGCTCGCCCGCTCAATCGCATCCGGTTGCCAGGTCATATCCAGAATGATGCTCCGCCCGGCATCGTGAAGCTGCTTGATCCCGGCTCATGACATGCCGGAATAATCGAAAAATGTCGCGTTTGTGTGTACGCTTGACGGACACCATAACTGATAACTCGAAAATTGCGCCGTGGATACGTTGAGACATATAGTCTGAACATCAGACGCCGGCCGCTCCGAGAAGAGATGCGGCCGGCTATGCCTTGACATAAAGCTCCACGTCGTTTCAGTGCGAGCCCGCCGCTAGCGGCTCGCAGGCCATCGTTCTGCGATTAATCTGGCGCTCGGATCAGCCTCATCTCACAGCAATCCCATTATCTCAACTGCGCTTCATGTTTTCGGCTTTCCCCGAATAAGGAGACGCTGCAGAGTGCGCCGATGCATATTGAGCTGCCGTGCTGTTTTCGAGACGTTCTTCCCCGTCGATTCATATACGCTCACGATGTGGTGCCAGCGCATCATATCCGGAGAAGAGAATGTCGCATCTCCTTCATCGCGTTTGCGTTCAAGAAGGCCTAGTACCTCGAGTATTTCATCAGTGTCCGCTGGTTTGCTCAGAAACTCAGTTGCGCCGAGTTTCACGGCGCTCACCGCGACCGGAACACTGCCGTACCCGGTAAGCACTAGGATCTTTGACTGCGGGAATTTACGCTGCATGGCCTTGACGAGTTCAAGACCACTGTCGTCGGCGATGCGCAAGTCGGTTATCAGCACGTCAAATCTTCCGGTTGCTAGTGCGGCGTACGCAGTCTTTAAGGTGGTTGCAGTTTCTGTTTGGAAACCTCGTGTTGACAATGCGAGTGCAAGCCTTCGCGCAAAGATTTCGTCATCGTCGACGATGAGAAAGTGAGCTGACGTGTCGGGCTTAAAGTCCATGGAAGACCTCGCTGATTTTGGTCGATGCGTAGCACGCCTGCACCCTTCCCCATGCCGATTGCTGCTACCAGACGATCTCGCTGCCGTCGTAGGCGATGAATGATCCACTCTGTTCGGCTGAAAGGTTATCTACGGTCCTGAGGATAAGGCGCGATACTTGCCATGGCTCAAACGGCTGGTGTCCGTTACGGAAGGGAGCTGAAAGCGCTGTAGCCACTGTGCCCGGGTGAACCGCGACGATCACACACTTCGGATGTGTCCTAGCAAGCTCGATCGACGTGGTCTTCACGATCTGATTCAACGCTGCTTTAGAACTGCGGTAGGAGATCCATCCGCCCAGGCGGTTGTCGCCTATCGATCCGACCCTTGCAGATAGAATGACGAAGAGCGAGCGGTCTTTCCTATCAAGCAGTGGAACGAAGTGCTTGAGTATCAGCGCGGGTCCGACCGCGTTGGTCGAGAACTGTTTCAGCATGGCGTCGCGATCGATTTGCCTGATGGTTTTTTCCGGTCCCCGAGTGTCGATTGTCAATGCCCCAGTAGCGCACACGATCATGTTAAAGGACTTGCCTGTCAGTCTTGTCGCGTGCGCATGCAGCGTCCATTCCTTTTCCAGCTCCAGTCCGTCAACCGATCGAGATAGGCCAACCACCTCGCCAGCTCTCGTATCATGTCTCAGAGCCTCAACCAGACTTTCGCCAATGCCGCCCGATGCACCGATGACGAGGCCTCGATATCCAGCAGGAAGGGATTTCATAGATGTCACGACCATCCTCCCTCAGTAACCTTGGAGAGCCGCTAAAAACCGGGCGGCGGTTTCCACGATGTCGCGGCGCACGGCGCCGTCCATCCGGTCCCAGGTCGCATACTGTCTCGCGAGACGCCTATTGCCCGCCAGCAATCTACGGTTGCGCGAGAGAAAGTCCCAGTAGAGGTGATTGAACGGACAGGCGGCAGGCCCCGTCCGCTCTTTGACATTGAAGCCGCAGCCGTCGCAGTAGTCCGACATTCTTGAAATGTAATTTCCGGAGGCGGCGTACGGCTTCGTGCCTACAATGCCGCCGTCGGCAAACTGGCTCATTCCTATGACGTTGGGCATCTCGACCCATTCATAGGCGTCTGCATAGACCTCGAGATACCATTGATGCACCTGCTTCGGATCGATACCGGCGATCAGCGCGAAGTTGCCAGTGACCATCAGACGCTGGATGTGATGCGCGTAAGCGTTCGACCTGGTTTCCCCGACGACCGTCGCGACGCAATTCATATCTGTCATCCCCGTCCAGTAGAAGTCGGGAAGCGGTCGTGTATTGCCAAAGAAGTTGGCATCGCCGTATCCGGGCATCTTCAACCAATAGATTCCGCGCATATATTCGCGCCAACCTATGATCTGTCTGATGAAACCCTCCACCGCGTTCAGCGGCGCGTTGCCCTCAAAGTATGCCCTTTCTGCCCGTCGGCAAACGTCAAGCGGGTCGACCAGCCCCACATTGATGTAGAAGGACAGGAGCGAGTGATTGAGAACCGGATCTCCTGACAGCATAGCGTCCTGGGTCGCACCAAATTTTGAAAGGTGGACGTCTACGAAATCGTCCGCAATGCGTGACGCGTCTTCAGAGCTAACCGCAAAGCGGAAGTCGCGCAGTTCGCCAAAATTATCGGGAAAGAGCTTGCCGACGAGCTCGATGACCTCGCAAGTTATTGCGTCATTTTCAATCGCACGGCGTTCTGCGCGAAACATGTCCGGGCGCGCGGGCTTTCTGTTTTCTGCATCGAAGTTCCAGCGTCCTCCGACAGGCTGGTCCCCATTCATCAATAGTCCAGTCTTGCGCCGCATCTCGCGGTAGAAGAACTCCATGACGAGGTCCTCGCGCCCTGCAGCCCAGTCGGCGAATTCCGATCGACTGCATATAAACCTGCTATCATCGATCACCTCGATTGGCGCTTCGACAGAGGATTGCGATCGGCTGACCATTTCCAGCACGCGCCATTCGCCAGGCTCGGTCAGTCGAACTCTTGTCGGAGAGAGGTCTGCTATCGCCCGTCGGAGCTCGCCGTCAAATGACCCCGTGTTGCGCGGATCGTCGATCGTGACGTATCGAACGCGGAAACCCTTGTTTTGCAGTTCCTGAGCGAAGTGCCGCATTGCACTGAAAATGAATGCTATCTTCTTCTTGTGATGGCGTACGTATGTTGCCTCGTCCATCACCTCGCACATGAGGATCACATCAGTGTCCGGATCAAACACTTCCAGGCTGGAGATCGAGTGAGACAGCTGGTCGCCGAGAATGAAGACCATCGTGTCGACAGAGGGAGCTTCTCCCATGGCGCTAGCCCCTCAGGTCACTGAAAAAGCGCGCCTGGAGTGATGTGTCCGTTCGCAAAACTCCCCTGAACGTTGTTGTAAGAGTCTTCGATCCGCTTTTTGCGATGCCGCGCATCGACATGCACATGTGCTCAGCCTCGACAAAGACGGCGACACCCTGCGGCTGCAGCCGCTCTTGCGGCGCGTCCGCGATCTGACTGGTCATGCGTTCCTGGATCTGCAGGCGCCGGGCATACAGCTCGACAAGGCGGGCAATTTTGGAAAGACCGACGACACAGTTGCTTGGCACATATGCCACATGCGCGACGCCGCGGAATGGCAGCATGTGATGCTCGCAAAGCGAGTAGAACGGAATATCACGCATGAGCACGGCATCGCTGTAACCACCGACCTCTTCGAATGTCGTACTGGGGAAACTGCCTGGCTGTTCCCGGTACCCGGCGAAGAGTTCCCGGTACGCTCGTGCAACACGCGCAGGGGTGTCGTGAAGGCCTTCCCTTTTGTGGTCGTCGCCTGCCCATGCGAGAAGGATTCGGACCGCATTTTGAGCGTCGTCCACAATCTGAAGATGTGCGTCCTGCCCGGGTGCCATCTCGATCTGATCCATTTTCATATCTCCTTACGCCCGCTGCTACGCGAAGAACTGCCAGTTGGATCGACCGGAGAGTCCGAGATTTTATTGATCCAATGGAGATTGGCGCCGTAACAACCGCAAAAAACGTCCAGAGAGTGGCGACCATGCTTGCAGTAGCGGTTAGGAAGCAATTGCCTCGCGTGCATGCGGGGAATCAGATGATGGAAAAGGCGAGGCCTAAAACAGTTCAGATTAGGATGACAAGACTAATGGCCGCCGTCGCAGAGTTGCGCGACGCGGACGCCTTCGAGGAAATCTACGCTTACATTTTCCCGCGGCTCAGATCGCACATGAGGAAAATGACGAGAGATCCAACGATGGCTGACGAACTGTCGCAGGAGGTGATGCTGTTGGTCTGGCGTAAGGCCTACCAGTACGATCCCAATCGGGCGCAGGTCTCAACATGGATTTTCAGGATTGCTCGAAATCTTTACATCGACTCACTGCGCCGACGCATGCCAGAGTTTGACGAAAATGATCCGGCATTTGTTCGGGAAGCGGACCTCCCTGCAGATCGTCTGCTGGTCAATGCGCAGGACGCAGCGGCACTGACACGCGCTCTTGGTGAGTTGAAGGAAGAGCATCTCGAAGTCTTGCGTCTGTCATATTTCGAGGAAATGCCACATTCGGCGATAGCCTCTGCACTAGGGATCCCGTTGGGGACAGTTAAGTCAAGAATTCGAATGGCCTGTGAGAAATTAAGATGGGTATTGCAGCATACAACCCGATGATCCGACATCATATCGACGATGAGATGCTGATGCGATATGCAGCTGGCAAGCTTAGCGAAGGGTGGAGCGTCGCCGTCGCGACCCATCTCGCTTTGTGCCCTTCATGCCGTAACAGTCTGGGCGTCTATGAAGCGATAGGCGGCCATTTTCTGGAAAGCGAGAAGCCGGACAGCGATGTCGAGGTGGCGCCGAGTTGGGACCAGCTGAAAGCGCGGATTGATGCCGGAGAAAGCGATAAGGTCATCCCGTTCAGGCAGTCTGCTGGTGCTGGAGATACCCTGTTACCGGAACCACTCAGATCCTATGTCGATCACGCGGGTGGACTAGTGTGGCGTCGGCTTGGAGCTGGTGGTGCAGCCCAGATGATCGTTGCTACGGGAGACGAGACGACGACCATGCGGCTGTTGCGAATTCCGAAGGGACAACCTGTGCCAGAGCACACACACACGGGTGTGGAGCTTACGCTAGTGCTTGCTGGTTCGTTCTCCGACGAGATTTCCACATTCCGCCGTGGAGACGTCGAGATGGCGGACACGGAAATTCTTCACACACCCCGCGCCGGGGATGATGAGAATTGTATTTGTCTCGCTGTCACAGATGCGCCGCTGAGATTTTCCAGCAAGCTTATGCGGTTTCTCCAGCCTTTGTTGAAAATCTGACGGCGCGGAACAGTTACGGGCGGCCATCCGGTGACCAGCCCGTCGTGATCGAATATTGGCTGGTAGATCAGGTTCATGAACCGCTGGTCCGGTTTCTCGCCCTCACGCTGTAGCAAGACCGGGAGATAACGGCCGATGTACGGCCTCCCTGTCTTGTAAACACCGTCTAGTAATTCGAAAAAGCCTTGACCGGCAACTTCCGGCAAGGCGTCTCTCACCTTTAAGCCCACGAGCGGTCTGTGTCCTACGAGTTGTAGGTAGGCATCGTTGGCGAGCTCGAATACGTGATCAGGGCCGCTCAAAATACACATGAAGCTCGGGGCTTGCTGAAACAAACCGCGCATGCGATCCCGTTCAGTGGTGCGAAGTTCGACTTCCGAGGCAAGCTGGCGGTTCAGCTGTTCAAGGGCAGCGGCCGCCCTTTCCCGCATTTCTGCCGCTTCGGCCAAAGCCGCCGCCCGCCGCCGCTCTGTTTCGAAAGCTTCCGCACTCGCCAAGCGAGACGTTATCTGGCCGGCGATCAATTTCAAGAAGTCGAGATATTCGTCGGTTGCAATTCGATGCGGATTAAGTCCGCTGATCAGGATCCCCTTTGGACCGTTGTTGCCCTGTCCGATCAGCGGCAGGACCATGGCCTGAGACGGCGGCTTGTGCCATGGTCCAGAGGGGACATTGCTGATCGCCGAAAGGTCCACCATCTCGGCGACCTGTTTCGTCCAGGCTTGCTCAGGGTTCCAGATGTCACTGCCGCGATTTATACACGCGGGCAAAAGACCGTCGCCGTCGGTCGTGCCACAAACCCATTGCCGTATCGCATTTCCATCTGCGTCGAAAATATAAAGCGCGCTGAAAGGGAGGTCACGCAGGTTCTCCGATAGGGTGCAATGCGAGGCCGTGAAGACCTCATCTTGCGTGTTCGCAGCCGCAAGCCCGGAAGCGAGTGCACGCATTGTCGACATACGACGTTCGCTGATAACCCTCTCGGTCTCTTCCGTAACAGCGCAAAAGACGCCCTCCACCTTGCCGCTATCGCCAATGAGCGGACTGTAGGAGAATGTGTGGTAGGTCTCCTCGGTGTAGCCGTTGCGCTCCAGCAGGAGAGGAAGCGCCTTGTCCCATGTTGACTGGCCGTCCTTGTAAACTGTGTCGAGGCGTCCTTCGATATCGTTCCAGATTTCCGACCAGAGGATCTTTGTCGGGACGGCGAGTGCATTCGGATGCTTGTTCCCAAGTGTCGGCCGGTAGGCATCGTTGTAGAAGAATGCGATGTCTGGCCCCCATCCGAGCCACATTTCAAACTTGGATGTCAGCAGGAGCCGTATGGCGACCTTGAGCGCTTCCGGCCATTTGTCCGGCAGGCCGAGTGAGCTGCTCGCCCAGTCGTGACGACGCATCATCTGGGCCATCTCGCCGTTGCCAACGAAAATATCGTGCAATTGATTGGAGGCTTGTACGTTCATAGCATTTCCATCGCAGGGTCGCAGACGCCACTTAGGCTATTGATAACACTTGTCCAGCCCGCTAGTTCTGGATCGGGGCGAGTTTTTGCATCTGGTGGAAAATTTACGATGAGCCAAGCGAAATCACAGCCAGATTGGAGCGCCGACGAGCTTAGGCGCGCTGTCAAGTCTGCCGGCGTGGCGCTGTGGACCTGGATTGTCGATGACGACGCATTCTTCATGGACGCGAAGGCATACGAGCTGTGGGATATCCCTGTCGAGGAAGACCTGACCTTCGAGCATCTATCCGCTAAGGTGCATCCTGCGGATCGGGACCGGGTAAGGGCGGCGTTCGTCGCGACCCGAGCCATTGATGGTGCCTTCGAGATCGATTTCCGTATCCTGACCGGTGGATCGGATGTCAGGTGGATTTCCGCGCGAGGCCAGGGCAATGAAGGGGATGCAGCGACCAACAAGATGACCGGAATTTTCCTCGACGTGACAGGCCGCAAACAGGCGGAGGAAGGTCACGAACTGCTCGCTGGAGAGATGAGCCATCGCGTCAAAAACCTGTTGGCGCTGGCGGCAGGTCTTACAAACATCACGTCCCGCTCGACGGAAACGAAGGAGGAAATGGTTCTGCAGTTGATGCAGCGCCTGACGGCACTCGGCCGGGCCCATGAACTCGTGCGCCCGCTAGCGGACGGGCAGGGGAGCGCCGCCTTGCTGGGCGATCTGTTCACTGTGCTGCTCGCGCCTTATGACGACGTAGGTGCCTTTGCCGGTCGCATCCGCGTGGCGGTGCCGCGTATGGGGTTGGGGGAAAGGGCGGCGACAAGCCTCGCCCTCGTCATCCATGAACTGGCGACAAATTCGCTGAAGTACGGCGCATTGTCGAATGACACGGGGTTGCTCGATATCTCCGGGACGCTGAGTGAGGAAGATCTCGAGATCGTCTGGAGCGAGCATCGGGAGAGTGGGGTCAACACTGGTTCGACCACAGAAGGATATGGCAGCAAGCTTTTACAGCGCACCATCTCTGGACAGCTGGGCGGTGCGATCGACTACGAATGGGTTGAACACGGTTTGGTGGTGACGTTGCGCCTCAAGGCAAGCCGACTTGCCGGGTGAGTTCGCCTGCCCAGAAACTACCTGCCGATGGCCGATAGCGGAATTTCGAGGGCGACCAACAAACCATCGCTCGCGAAATCTCGCGTGATCGTTCCCATGAGCTGCGCTTCCACGGTCCGGGCCACCATTCTGGTCCCGAAACCTTTCCTCGACGGGTTTTGCGTGATCGGTGGCCCGCCGATTTCCCGCCAAGTGATCTTTAACGTGTCACCTAAGCTGTTACATTCCAAATGGATGTAGCCATCGCCAGTCGATAGTGCGCCATACTTGGCTGCATTAGTTGCAAGTTCGTGGATTACCAATGCGAGGGCAGCCGCGGTCTTCTCGCCGACGGTGATGCTCTGGCAAGAGACGATAGCCTGCTTTTCATCTCGTTTGAAAGGCGCTAGCAAGGCTTCCATCAAGCCCGCGAGACCGCATGCAACACCGGTCCCATCAGGCCTCGAATCGATGATGAAATCGTTGGCTCTGCTCAGCGCCTGTATCCGTCCAGTGACGCTGCGCACAAATCCATCTAGATTGCTCTCGGTCCTCGACGAGACGAGGAGCAGGCTGGATATGACCGAGAAGATATTCTTGATACGATGCGCCAACTCGCCCTGGATCAGAAGACGCTGCTCATCGAACTGCGCCAGTCTTGCGACGCGTTCTCGCAGGGAAATTTGCTCTTCCACCAGTTTGGCAAAATCAGCGAGTATCTCTTGCTCACGAGCCGTCCATTTGTGCGGCTCGGCATCAATGGCGCAAAGCGAACCCAGGACATGACCATCTTGGTCCAGAAGCGGGATGCCAAGGTACGCGCGCACGTTCAGATCCGGAATAGCAAGATTGTCGCAAACAAGAGGGTCGAGTGTTGAATCTTCGATAACGAGGGGAGCAGCTCTTGCAACGACATGCTGGCAAAACGAATGTGTCAGAGGTGTTTCTCGATCGGTCTTCCAGGGTTCAGGAAGACCAAACGAACTCTTGAAGAACTGCCTCTTTGTGTCGACCAATGAAACGAGCGCCACCGGGACCGACAAGGTCGCAGCAACGAGCCGTGTCAAGCGATCGAAGCGTTCCTCTGGCCCACTGTCCATCAATTCGGTCTGATAGAGCGCGTTAAGTCGGTCTGGTCCGATGTCCAACGAGGTTGGGACGGTATCGTGGTTT
This sequence comes from Hyphomicrobiales bacterium, assembly GCA_900465675.1. Classification (GTDB taxonomy): domain Bacteria; phylum Pseudomonadota; class Alphaproteobacteria; order Rhizobiales; family Rhizobiaceae; genus Rhizobium. The sequence continues at coordinate 46,441 of UBJR01000029.1, forward strand.
GACAGGGTGTCGTGAGTTCGGGTCAAGTCGCATCCTTGCATCGTCGAAACCGATGGTCACCGTATTGAAGACAGGTTCTTCAGTTCCTGTAGCCAACTAGACACCCCTCACGTCGGAAGCAAGTCAAAAGGCTGGAAACGAAGTCGGACAGCTTGGTAAAATGCTGAATGGCGCCGATCGATTTCAAGCTGGCGCCATTCTCATAGCTTACTGATCTGAGTTTACCGGTGCTCGATTGCCGCACACAAAGTTGTTTTCTGAGTTCCTGCGGACCCGCCGATCCAGGCGGCCGCTGCGCCGAGCAGTAACGCAATGAATGCCAGTATCGCGCCGGCGGATACGACCGTGGCTGTCTTCTGCGCCGCTTCGCTCGCCTTCTGCTTTGCCGTGTCCACCGACTGCTTGTACTGCGCCTCATACTGCGCAATCTCGGTCTTTGCCTGATCGACAGGAATGCTCTGCGCCCGCGCTAGAGCCTCGGCAGCCCTATTACGCGCGTTGTCGGCTTTGGCATGGTCGCCTGAAACAACAGCCTGAACGGCGCTCACTGCCGCATCGCGCAGAGCCTGAGGATCGTTGCCGCCCGTTGTGGATCGGATCTGCTGCTCAATGTCCGCGAACGGGTTGCTTGCATTTGCAACAACCGGGGTAGCAGCGGTCACGGCCGTCGTCGCAGTCTGTCCGACGCCGCCGATCAACGACCCAATCCCACTGAATGCGCCGCCGATAACAGCACCAACCGACGTGGTAAGAAGGTATAGTACAACAATTGTCGTGGCCGCCCACGTCGTCAGACCATGATACCCACCTGTAGATCTACTCGGGCGGCCGGAGAGCCGGCTAGACACATATCCACCCACAAAGGATGCGAAGATTCCGGCTGCGACGAACCAGATTGCACTGACAATCGAAAATGTGCTCGCAGCCGGATTGTCAGAGGTTGTGGGGTCTATCACGGCGGCGCCGATCCCGACGCCCAGAAGGTTGAGAAGAAACTGCATCGCGAGTGCAAGAGCGATGCCGGCAAAAATAGCGCCCCACGAAATCTTGTTGAAATAGGCGCCATCAGCAGCGTCGGCATAAGGAATGACTTCGCGGTGGGACACACCAACGGGTTCGATCATCACGATTTTCCTGTGCGGGAAGTGGGAGGGACACAGCCGTCACGGCTGTGTCCTCGTTGGGATGCTAGAGCTTCTTGTTGATGTAATCGGAAGCTGAATTGGCACCCTTCTTGGTTGCGTCCTTGGCGTCGCCCATAGCCTGCTGGGCCTCACCCTTGATTTCCTGAACCTTACCTTCGGCTTGCAGCTTTTCGCTTCCGACGAGCTTGCCGACGCCCTGCTTGATGTTGCCGATGGCTTCATTTGCAAGACCTCATGCTTTATCACCTGTGCTGCTCATAACGTATTCCTTTCGCTTACGTTTTTCCGTTTGCTTAAATTCGCGATGGAACGTTTTGTTCCAACGTAGGTTTGGAGGCGTTTATCTTTTGCATTGAACTGGCAGCGTATCGATCGGCCAGTATCAAATCGACGGTTTCGGCGGGCGCACTTGCAGGTTGCGGATGACCCTGCCCGTCGCGAAGTCGGTAGCGATCGCCACTGCTTCACTCGCGGCCCTCTCTGACGATGCCACGCCGTTGAGCAATATGTCGCCGCCTGCGATTTCGACTTCAATCTGGCAGTCTTCGAGGCCACGCGCGTAAGCTAGCAGGGCGCTGAGTGCTGCACCCGCACCACAGTAATCTGCGGAGATGGTCGCCGTACCTGCATAAAATGGGAAAAGCATCTCAATAACCTCCTGGAAGGATCAGTAACCGAAGCTTGCCAAACGGCGGTTAGCCGTTCGGTGCAGCGCCGCGGCCCGAGGGCCTCGCTGTGTCTTCCTACGGCCCGAATTTTTGCCGACGACTTATCCATCATGCAGCCCTTTTCACCTATGGTGCGTCGATCATCCGACCCCGGCAAAGCCGGTGGCATGACTTTGAAACTAGCGCTGGAGCATGAGAATTTTCAGAGCGAAAAATACTAGATCGCCTAGTATCAAACGACCTTTTTAGCAGGTACACGTCGTAAAATTACTTTTTCTTCTTCTTGTGATCTAAGGCCTTGCCAGTGGCAGCGCCTGTGAAGCCACGTTCTCGCGCCCATATCACTGCTGCCGCGCGGCGATTGACGCCGATCTTTCCATAAAGAGAGGTGACGTGATTGCGGATCGTGTTCCTCGACAGGTGCAGGGTTTGAGCCATATCGGCGTCACTTTGTCCGACGCAGATAAGACCTAAAATCTCGCGCTCCCTGTCACTCAACTCCATCAGTGTCGCCGTGGGCACCGCTGTTGACGCTTGTTTGAGTGTCGCAAGCCGCTCGACGATGGAGCGGCTGAACCATGAAGTGTCCGCCATGACGCTCTCGATCGCTTCGACCAATTGCGTCTCGCTACGCCGGCGCTCGGTCACATCCTGAAGAGCCCAGATCACGCATTGCTCGTCGTTGATCTCGACCCTTTCCGCAGACACAAGACAGTCCGCCATTGCACCGTCTTTTTGCTTCAAGCGTGTCGGCTCGTTACGCACGAAGATGTTGTCACGCAGCTTTTGCTCCAGCGCCCGCCGGGCTGCCACGTCTTCCCAGAGGTGAAGTTCAGCGGCTGTTCGGCCGACGACCTCTGTGAGGCCATATCCCGAAATCTGCAGGAAGGCATCGTTCGCCTCTGTGAAAACGAAATCGGCGAGGCGCGATATGGCGGCCGGCGCAGGCGATAGACGGAAGGATTTCGAAAATCGCTCCTCGCTTTGACGCAGGGCGTTCTGGGCTTTCCTGCGGGCATCGAGGTCCGCAAAGGTAAAAAGCATACACGGCTCTTCGACCACGGAAATCGGCTCGCCGGCGACAATCACAAGCCGGTCACCACCGTCCGGGAGAGGAATTAGCGACTCGCGGTGGCGGATTACCCGCCCTTCGCTGAGCTTCAGAAGCGCGTCATCCCCAGTTTCACAGTTTGAGAACAACCCGACAGCGTCGACAGTCTTGCCGATCACGTCCTCCTTGCTGAAACCCGTCATTTCAAGAAAGCCCTGATTGACGCGAATGAACCGATTGTCCTCCAGGCGGCAGATAAGGCCTGGAGCGGGATTGGCGTTGAAGGACCGTTCGAATCGTTCCTCGGCTTCAAAGCGCGGCGTTTCATCTCGCAAGATCAGCGCGAGCACATCCGCTTTACCCCCGGCGTCGGAGATGACCATGCTCCGAACGGTGTGCACCCAGACCAGATCGAGGTTATCGCTGGGCGAGACTTCGACCGTCATATCGTCGATCGTCTCGCCGGCCAGCAGCCGTTCGAGCGGGTACTGTCCTTCTTCCAGCGGATGGTTGTTGCGATATCGCAAAGTGAATCGACGTCGGTAGCCCGCTGCATCCCTTCCGAGGTCGTCAATTGCCTTTGCACGATGCATGACGATCGCCGCATCATTCGCCCAGGCAATCGCGCCCGCCTGATCAATGAGTATGATGCCATCGCTGAGGCCGCCTATTAGTTCCTGCAGGCTGCCCCGGTTGATGCGTGGAGGCTCGAGTCTGTCGTTCATTAAAGGATCCTTGGACGTCACGCCGCGCGCCGTGAAATCTATTTCGTCGCGTCCACTTCGTCTTCCTGGTCAAGCGACTTGGAGATTGCGTCTCTTGGCAGGATCGCCCGGTTGAGTTGCTCGGCATCGTAGGGCTTGCTGAGAACGACCCCGTCGGAAGCCCGCACGGCCGAGGCGTCACCGGTCGCGAATATGATCCTCGACCAAGGCCGCAAGGTGCGCGCCCGCTCCGCAAGAACCTTGCCCGAGGCGCCTGGAAGGCTGATGTCCGTGACCAGGACGTCGAAGGGAACCGTTTCTAGCGCGGCCATAGCTTCCTCGGCGCTTCCCGCGTCGACCACGATGTGGCCTGCTTCCTTGAGGATATCGGACGTGTTCATCCGGATCAGCGGATCGTCTTCGACCAGGATGATCGTTAGCTGTGCAGATGGTTCGGGCAACGAAGTCTCAGGGGCTTTTGGAGCCGGGGAGGGCGCAGCACCCGACTTTTGTCGCTGATTGTTGATGACGTGCCTGAACTTTTTTGCCAGGGCATCCCGGGTGTACGGCTTCGAAAGAAGCTCGACGCCGGCGTCGAGCTTGCCGCCGTGGACGATGGAATTCTCGGTATATCCCGATGTGAACAGCACGGCGATCTCGGGGAGGCGCTCTTTGGCCTTGCGCGCCAGCTCAGGGCTTTTCAAATTGCCGGGCATGACAACATCCGTGAACAGGATGTCGATGGGTATGCCGCTATCGATCACGTTGAGCGCGCTGGCCGCATCGACCGCCTTCAGCACACGATAGCCGAGGTCTGCAAGGAGGGCGACAACGGTCTCCCGCACCTCTTCGTCATCCTCGACGACGAGGACGGTTTCAGTGCCACCTGCTATCGGGCCGTTGTCGACGTTCACTTCCATGTCTTCGGCCTGGAGGGCTCTGGGAAGATAAAGCTTGATCGTCGTGCCGTGACCGACTTCGGAATAGATCTTAACATGACCGCCTGATTGCTTGACGAAGCCGTAGACCATCGAAAGCCCGAGGCCGGAACCCTTGCCCTCGGCTTTCGTCGAAAAGAACGGTTCGAAAACCTTGTCAATGATCTCCGGCGACATGCCGGTTCCCGTATCTGTGACGGCCAGCAGCACGTATTGACCGGGCGTTACTTCATCGTGCGTTCGCGCATAAAGCTCGTCGAGATGCGCGTTTGACAGTTCGATGGTGAGCTTGCCCTGGCCGTCCATCGCATCACGCGCATTGATGGCGAGGTTGAGGAGCGCATTCTCGATCTGGGCAGGATCGATAAACGTGTTCCACAGCCCACCCGCCACGACGGTTTCGACCTCGACAGCCTCGCCAATCGCCCGGCGCAGCATGTCGTCCATGCCTTGTACGAAGCGGCTGATGTTCACGACCTTGGGCTCAAGTGCCTGACGCCGACCAAAGGCAAGGAGCTGGCTTGCGAGCTTGGCGCCGCGGCTGACACCCGCCATTGCGTTCGACACGCGTTTCTCGGCACGCTCATTGCCGGCGATGTCTTTCGCAAGCAGTGCAAGATTTCCCGATACCACCTGCAGCAAATTGTTGAAGTCGTGAGCCACGCCGCCCGTCAGTTTGCCAACGGTCTCCATCTTCTGAGATTGCGCAAGCTTGACTTCCGCCTGCCGGCGCTCGGCGATTTCCGCGATAACGCGGGCCTCAAGCGTTTCGTTCAGCTGCCGTAGTTGATCCTCAGCTCGTTCGCGATGCCGGACCTGCTGCGCCAATGTATCTGCCTGCTCCCGCAGCGCAGCTTCGGCTGCCCTTTGATGCGTGATGTCGGTGTGCACGCCGACCCATTCGACGATCTCGCCGGTCTTGTCGAGAATAGGCAGGGCGCGTACCGCAAACTGGCGCCAAGCGCCATCATGCCTGCGCACCCGGTGCTCGTATAAAAACATGGTCTTCGTCGCGACCGCCCGCTGCCAGGCCTCCACACTTCCAGCAGAATCGTCCGGGTGGACCGCCCTCGACCAGCCGTATCCCTGATACTCATCCTGCGTCTGCCCGGTGAGGGCGGCCCATCCGGGTTGTTCCCCGACCATGCGGCCATCGGCGCTATTGGTCCATAGGATCCCGTGGACCGCGTCCATGGCGGTGCGGAAGCGCCCATTGCTGAATGCGATGGCGGCCTCGCGGGTCGCACGCTCCTCCACATCGATGCCGAGAATATGGACGCCCGGTATCGAACCATCGGGCTCGACATGCGGTACATACCGCACTTCCAGGCGCCGCACTGTACCGTCGGCACGCGGCATAGTCGTTTCAGCTGAAAATGTCTCGCCCGATAATCCACGATCGATCGAGGCTTTTCGGTCGGCGTAAGCCTGCTTGCCTATCATACTTTCTACGTGCTGTCCGACCATCGACTGAGGATCGATATCAAACCAGTCTCGGTAAGCGGCGTTTGCAAAGCGATAGATGTGGTCGCGATCCACGTAGGAGATCAGCATTGGAACGGCGTCTGTGACCCGACGCAGCTCGGCCTCGCGTGCAGCAAGCTTGGTCTCCGCGGTAACCTTCGCACTGTTATCGACGATCGTGCACATAACCCCGCCCACCGAACCGTTTGCGTCGTAGACAGGCGTGTAGAACAGGTCGAGCATCATTGTCTGAGGACCATCCGGTCGTTGAAAAACGATCGGTTGATCACGATGAACCACGGTTTTGCCGTTCAGGCCGACTTGCAGAATCGCCTGGTTCCAGTCCCAGACCTCGGGAAAGGCGGTTGCAACGGGCGTGCCCAATGCCATCGGATGACGCTCCCCTGCGATCTCCCGGTAGGCATCGTTGTAAAGCATGATGTGATCAGCGCCCCACATGAGCACCTTGGCGACCGGTGAATTTACAATATTGGCGACTGTCGCCCGTAATTCCGCAGACCATTCCTCAACCGCACCAAGGATATGATTGGCCCAGTTCTTGGATCGGATGAGGTTGCCACATTCCCCGCCGCCAATGGGCCAGCCGGTAGCAGGGGTTGGCTTCGGCTTTCCATCCACGTCCCTAAGGGCGCGAAGGCCCGCGCGCACGACCTCGCTGGCATTGGCAAAGTTGCCGGATGCGAGACATTGGTTGATGAAACCCTCAAGTTCGGGCGTAAGTGAAACGTTGCGGGATTGACGATTGATCATGGCTGTACGTGCCATTGCGAACTGACTGTGTCAACTGATGTCACGGTCCAGGAAATTTTGCGGATTGGTATAAAACTGACTTGCCAGATCCCCGCTCTATAGGGCTGATTTAGGAGCGATTTCCTGGAGCAGCGGGATGACTGGCACCTGACCGATAGCCGAACAAATCGCCCTCTCCATCCAGTCCATCACCGGACTTCCGAGACCACCGTACCGATCAATATCAGACCCGCTATACCAACGTAGATGCTCCACAGGACAGCTATAACCCGTGGATTCGTCTTCGCTCTTAATATGCGGCCATCTATTGGAGCATGGCGTGCTGAGACGTCTTTGAACCTAGACATTTTACGTTTTCGGCCCGTCTTTCGAAGGTTTTTCTCTGGCGTCTCGCAAGCCTTTTTCTGCCTGGTCCTTCAATTTCTCACGGGCTTCATCCGCCGTGTTGGGGTCGGTTCGTGCCGCGTCGCTGGTCGGGTCGGGGTTCTTATAGGTCATAGCTTCATCCTCGTTGCACAGCGAACAACCAAGGGGCGGTATAGTTCCCTCAGTTTCATCGCCTATTCTGGCACGGCGTTGACAAGGCTGCGTAGGTGTCGCTCGCGTTGGTTTGAAGCAAGACTGCGGTCACTACGTCCTATCGTACGAAGCGATGAAATCGTTATGCACTGAATCATGAGCGTATGGTCGGCATGGAACCGGAACCCTCAACTTTGGAACGTCCAGCCCCACCATACATGGCGCTGTGAGCGAGGATCATGCCGGGGCTTGGAAGATCGTAGACACGACGACGGGACTTCCAGCGGCAACCAACGGCAGAGATTTCGTTCAACTGAGCAAGGTCGATGCGAAGGAGCTAGCCGACGAGTTGAACGCGTGCGATGCCCAAGGAAATGCAGACCCGCTCCTGTAGAAATTCGCAGGTGGAGTCTTCTGCAGGGAACAAAGACGTGGTGAGAAGGTTTGCGTTCATACCTTCCTCTGTTACCAGCACATGCCGACCTAGCATCGGACGCGGTACGAAAGAGAATTTCCATGCATCGACACCTCACCCAGTCCTTAGCGACTGCGATCACACTGCTCGTCCTTTTGTCAGGCAGTGTTGCCCATGCCGATGAGGCGCCCTTTTTGAAATCTCTTTCTGGAAACTGGAGCGGCAAAGGAACCGTCAAGGTGCGTGTCAACGCCCCGACCATAAATGTCACCTGCCGCTTCAGGTCCGACACCAGCACCAATTCATTAGCCCTCGGTGGCAAGTGCACCAGCCTTGCCATCTTCTCGCGGGTCATATCCGCAAACCTCAAGGCGAACGGTGGCCGTTACTCCGGCTCTTATGTCGGCGCGGGCACGGGAACGGCCGGTCTCGGTGGGCAACGTTCTGGCGACACCATCAACCTCGGCATCACCTGGGCGAAGGAGGTTAACGGCGACAGGAAAGCGCAGATGACTATCGAAAAAATCGGCTCATCCGGAATGCGTCTTACCACCATTGATACGGATTCGAAGACAGGCAAGCCGGTCATAACCAGCCGAATTGAGCTTCGCCGAAACTGAGGCTCGAGAAAGCTTTTGTCATGAGCCCTCGAACGCGCCGCACGCCGCAAGACGACTTCATCAAGTTCAACATAAGGAACACGCCATGCAGCGGTCCCATGACGATCAGCTTCGAGCTCGCGCCTATGCCATATGGGAGCGCGAGGGGTGCCCCACCGGAAAAGCTCTGGAGCACTGGGCTCTTGCGATAAAAGAGATGGCCGGCCAAGCTGCTCCATCTCTTGATCAAGGGTCCTGGCGCACTCCCCAGGAAGATGGTCCCCAGGCAGACGGGAAATCCTGAGACTTTCTTCTGGCCAGCGACGCGTGAGAGGCTAGTCCGTCATGCCGTGTCAGCGCTGTGTTGTTTTTTCCAGCCGGCAAGGAGAAACTTGTAGAGGTTTCTACCGCGCGTCTTGAACCCCATCGTGATGTCTGTAACGAAAGGGAAGTGCCGCGAAGCCTTCGCCGCATATCGCTCTGCTGCCGGCCACGGAGAACGCGCCGCCGATCTGGCGGACTCATAAGATCATAGATGGGCTTCTTCATCTCTGAGAGAGTAAACCTCAATTTCCGCGAACCAGTAGTGCCGTGCAATGTTTCGACTGTTCCGGATGAAGTGGTAGGCAGCAGGAGGTTTCGCGACGTAGGGTAGGGGAGTGGCAAGCCTTACCTAGCGCCGCGAAACAAAAGCCGCCTTTTCGGTAAACCGTAGTCATTTCACCACTGCCATTAATGGCACTTCACCGACGACCTCACCGCGCTCGTCGCGGATCACAAATGTCATGCCGTCAATCGGCACTGCATGGCGAACGTACTCAGCCACCATGTCACGAGCTGCAGCAAGCGCTTCACTGTGGGCGGCATCAGATGAAGGCAAGTCTATGCCCTCAACGTCTTCTTCGAGGTTATCACCCTCCCGAATATCAAAATAATACCTCATCGCGTTGGAATGCAAACCCAAACAGAATAGTTCCGCGTTTTCAGTGGTTCGCACGCTATAGGACAGAAACCCTATCGGTAATTGCGCGTTAAGGTTCGTGAGCAAACAGTAATATGCCTACTCATGGAGGAGTCGATGTTAGCAAGTCACCTCGTAGATCATTTGAACGCAGCGAAGAAACTCGCGCAGTTAACGAACCAACCGTTTGTCGTCTACCTGATCCAAATGGCAATTGATGCAGCGATACGAGCGAGCCGCAAAGCGGCCTAAGTTCGCACGGCGATTGGGTGATTAAGGAAGCCACTGCCGCCTGTGATGACCCCATCAGAGAACTGTCGCGGCGACAGTCGTGGGGCTCTCTTCTTTAAAGGACCGTCCGCCGCAGGCTCGGTTGGTTCAGGGCTAACAGCGGACGATCCCATACGATGGCAGTGACACTCATCGTATTTCAACTTAGTTCAGGTCATCAGCGGGCTTTTGTAGAGCGCACAATGACCTCTAAACAAATGTCGCAATCGGTCTATATGCACGGTAACGGACAAAACGGTGGAGGGAAAGCTCTAGTTCCGAGAAGTTGAGAGCAGCTGCACTGCAAAGTGTGCAGTTGCTAATGCATCTAAGGGATTACCATGAACGTATCATGGATATGGACGGAACCTACGTTAGGTAAGTCAAAGAATCCAATGATCTTTTTTGATTGGCACGGTATAATTCTATTGGAGTGCCCCCCATTTCG
>UBJR01000007.1 GCA_900465675.1 Hyphomicrobiales bacterium
CAGTGTCATGAAACGGAGATGAAGCATGCAATTCTCGTCGGATCTGGAGCGTCAACTCAACGGCTACGGTCTCACCACCGCGCACATCCTCTACCGCATTCCCGATTTTGAATCCGTCCTGCAAACCTACGTTTGGCAGGACTACGATCTCGCTCCTGATTTTCCCGAAATGCGCAAGTTCCTGGACTTCTGGCGCGACAGCCTCGACGGACCGCTGCACTCCGTCCGCTATACACACCAGCGTCTGATCGGACCGAACGAATGGCGACGTGTTGAGGGCGAGTTCAAGCTGAACTAAGCTCTTGAAACGGAAATTTCCGCTTCCTAGCTCACCCGGCGATCGGGGCTTGATCAGTCCGGTGACTTTCCACGTCTATCCGGAGTGAGATCGAGAATGGAAGAGAAGATCAAAATCATCGAAGACCTCAGCATCGAGGAGCGCGAAGTGGTCTTTGCCGATATCGCGCATGTCCTGGAGGCAGCTGCACGCGAGGCATATGTCGAAGGCAACCGCCATTTTGCCGCGCTTTCCGCCAATATGGCACAGGCGATCTTCATCAATGCTGACGAACTGGCGCGTGACGACGAGCGTAAAGCCGAGCGCGTGTTGCAGCAAGCAATCGCCATGATCTCGCAGTTCAAGGCCGTGCATCCTTATCGTATGGTGAGCCACGCAGGCCACTAGAGGTGTGAAACCGCTAGGCTTCTGATGCCGTCTCAATCCCGAATGAAGACCAATGTTGTGACGGCGATATCGGTTTCGGCGCTCCGGGGTGAGGATGGCCGGATCCGACAAGTTGGGTTCATTGCCATCGACATCTCGGCAAGCAAGAATGCGCAGGAGGCTGAACGCCACCTGGCTGCCATCATCGAGTCCTCGAATGACGCGATCCTTGGCATCGATCTCGACTTGACGATTACCAGCTGGAATGCCCCCGCCGAGAAGCTTTACGGTATTGACTGGCGAGCTCAATCATCGCGTGAAGAACGTCTTTGCCACCGTCATCGCAATCTCGAAACAGACCCTGGGGCGGGAGGGGACGGGGCAGGACGAAGTAGACGCCTTCCGGGAACGGCTGACCTCTATGGCGAAGGCGCATGATCTCCTTACACATCGAGACTGGCAGCGCGCCGATCTTTCAGCGCTGGTCAGGCAAGTCCTGGAGCCCTATCCCGCAGAATGTTTCGAGATCGAAGGCATCCCTGTGCTTCTGCCGCAGAAGGCAGTCGTCTCGTTTTCTTTGGCTATCCACGAGCTCGCGACGAATGCTGCAAAGTACGGCGCATTGTCGGTTGCTCAACGCAAGATCTCGATCTCCTGGCGGCTTGGCGACGGTGATGAGAGACGCGGTGCTGGATATAGATGCATGATCAGCAGACGATCCGGCTGAGTGGCGACGACCGGTGCCTCGCGCATCGGCCGTCGCCCCAGGTCCACCGCGAGCTCAAGGAGCGCTTCTTGGTACGCTTTGGCTTCAGATCTGTGAATCCCTGAATTCGAGAATTTTTGGCCGGTTGCCACTCCCGGCAGTCGTAAGTTGGTAGTCTACCGGCTGAACCCCTGCAGGACACAGTCAAAACGCGCTGCGGCGGGGGACGATGGAACTTTCATTTCTTGCCTCAGTTAGCTTCGATCATAGGAGGAAGCGAACATGGGTATGAATTCACCAAAGGACGGGGCTCCGGGCACGACGGATCAGTCACCACGCTGGGAAGGTCCCCAGGAAAATACTCCGAGGGGCTACCTTCGCGCGAAGGACGATCCCGACCGGGACCGGGATGCGAATGGCGAAAGCAACAGCGACCCTGAGGTCAAAAAGGTTTCTGACGCTTTCAAGACGAAAGACGACTGATCTTGTCACACTCGGGAGCTGCGCGACCTCGGGCTATGAATTTTGCCCCGGCCACGCTCGGGAAAATGGCTCTCGTCGCCATTTTGTGCGCCGGCACCGTGGTTGCGGCCGGCTGGTATATAAGCGCAGCCCGCCCGCCGTTTTCCCAAGGCGATCCGCAGTTCAAGGGTGCCGGTGACGCGGTGCACGGGCAACTGATCTTCGCGGCTGGCGATTGTGCGTCCTGCCATGCGACCCCTGGCGAACCCGATCGACTGCGACTTGGGGGCGGCATGGCGCTCGGCTCACCGTTCGGCACCTTTCGGCCGCCTAACATTTCTCCGGATCCGGTGGACGGCATCGGCAGATGGACGGCCGTCGATCTGGCGAACGCGCTCGTCGGCGGGGTGTCGCCTGAGCAAGAGCATTATTATCCCGCTTTTCCCTATACGAGCTTCACTGGAATGACGGCTGGCGACATCCGGGACCTCTACGCGTATCTCATGACGCTTCCCAAAGTCTCGGGGCGGGCACCGCCGCATCACCCGTCTATCCTGTTTCGCATTCGCCGGTTCGTCGGATTTTGGAAGCTGCTGTTTTTTCGAGAGGGCCAATCGGAGGCCCGACTGAGTGGCGAGCCGATCCATGATCGCGGCGCTTATCTAGTCGAGAACGTATCCCACTGCGCCGAATGCCACTCCAGTCGGAACGTCTTCGGTGCCATCAAACCCGACACCCGGTTTGCCGGAGGAGTCGATCCGCAAGGGACCGGGTTCGTGCCCAACATCACGCAGCAGAACCTGGGCAAGTGGACCGAGCGAGACATTGCAACAATTCTAAAAACAGGCGACACGCCTGACCATGGCCGTGTCGGATCGTCGATGGCCGACGTCGTGACCAACACGGCCATGTTGCCCGACAGCGATCGTGATGCGATTGCGCGCTACATCAAGGCCCTCCCGGCCTTGCTGACGCCCCATCCCTAACCTCAATGTGCGTAGAGATAGGCGGCCAGGTCCTTAGCTTCCTGCTCTGAGATGCCCGTCTTGGGCATCGCCGTCTGCGGCGAAAAGCTCTGCGGCGAAACGATCCATGCAACAAGGTTGTCGGAGCGGTTTTCCAGCACACCGGCAATATAGACGTGTTTGGATAACCCGGTGAGTGGCGCGCCGGTTTGGCCGTCCGCCCCCGGTATGCCCGGAATGGTATGGCAACCCGAACAACCATAGCGACGAAAGAGTGCGGGAGCGCGCGCCGGATCGCCACCGGTCAGCGCCACAGCTGCGGCCGTCCTTGTCTGACTGTCGCGTATTGTATTGGTAACCACAAAGGCGCTCAGCCCGGCAGCAACAGCGGCGGCAACCCAGACTATGGGGCGAGGGGCCAAGCCGGCAACATCAGGCATTTCGCGCTCCTCTCTCGCTGGCACCGCGGATCCAGAGCGCCAGCATCGTCATCGCCGCAGCTGCATAGATGGTACCGGCCGGCACCCACATGATCATGCCGGCCAGTTGCTGATCCTCCAGGGGTGTCAGCCCCCAGGCAGAATCGGTTTGCGTCTGGGCGATATAGAGAACGCGCGGTGCCAGCGCCATCAAGGCGCCGAGGATGCTCGTGTGTAACATCGTCAGGAACATGTGCCAGGCAGCGGCGCCGTAGTCGCTTTTCCAAACGACCGCCCACCAGAACAGGACCGCCGTTGCAAAAAAACTGAGGTGCTGGAGGCGATGCATAGCGGTATTGGTCACGGCTGCGTCGAACAGGAAGGGCAGGTGCCAGCCCCAGATGGCGACACCATGGATGGCGGTGGCGCTGGTCGCTCCCGTGCTCCAGTCCCATGACCGCCGGATGAGGGGAGTTCGCATGGCAGCGCCTAAGCCAAGACGCGCTCGTTTTGGCAGACCCCATAGAAGGAGGCCGACCGGGCGCGCAAGCACGATCAACGGTGCCGAGACGGCCATGACGATCTCGTGTTCGATCATATGAAAGGTAAAAAGGTGTTCTCCGAGCCAGTGGAGCGGCGAGATCAGCGCGCCCGCGAGAGTCAGCATGCCGCTGTAGAAGAACAAGCTTTGGCGGTGCCTCGCTCCAAGCCGGCGCGCCCGACCTGAAAGCCTCACGATGCCGAACGTGTAGAGTGCGCTGATCACGGTGATTGGTAGCACGATCCACGGATCGAATGTCCATGCCGACGCAGCCGTATGAGGATCGTCTCCATGGGCCAGCGCCGGAGCGGCCATCATCAGTGAGATCAAGGTGCAGATCAGCGCTGACATGGGTCCAGCAGCATCGACGCCGCCCCCTGCAATAGCAGCGCAAAGACAAAGGCGGAGGCGATCACAAATCCCGCATCGACGACAAACCGCTCGGTCCGGCCGACGGGTCTTGGCGCGAGACGAGAGGCAGCAGCCCCTGCAATCGACATCAACAAGAGGGCCGAGCAAAGGGCGGGTGTCCAAACCATCTGTCGCCGGCAATCGAGGTAGGGGGTGATCTGCCCAAGCTGCGTCCCCACGGCCCAGGCCAGCGGCGGCACGACAAGTCCGCCATATCGCATCCAGGTTCTGGTCATAGGCGCGGTACCCAGTAGAGACAGACATACATTGGCAACCAGGTTGCCACCACGAAGTTCCAGTACATGGCGTTGTCGCTGACATCGCCGTAGCGCCGCGGATTGTCGCCATGCCTGGAAAACATCAGGCAGGTCAGCACCAGCGTGTCGATCAGGTCGGTTATGATATGGGTCGTGTGCAGTCCAAGCATCACCCAAACGATCGAGCCGTAGGTATTCTGGTCCCACGAGACGTGCATGGCCGGAAATTCGAAGATACGAACGATGAGCGGCGCCACCCCCAGCAGCGACATGATGATCAGGCCGACACGGACCTTCGCCAAATTCTGCTGCCGTGCCCAGCGGGCAATCAGGACGTTGGGAAGCAGGCTGGCAATCAGCAACGCCGTCAAGGCCGTTCCGGGCAGCAGATCGGGGGGCGGTGCATTCGACGGCCAGTGCGGTGCCAGGCTCATGAGGTAGAGGTAGACAACGATCGAAAGCGCAAAGCCTGTTCCCTCGATCAGCATGAAGGCAAGCGTTCCCCACCAGGTCAGGCTTGCGGTGCCAAGCCCATGCGGGGGCAGTTTCGTGAGATTGAGTACGACGGATTGTTTCATGAGTCGTCCTCCGGAGTGCCTTTCGGCCAGAACCATCCGATCAGGGCAATCGACACAGGGATCGATCCCCAGACGACTGCCCAGGGCGTGAAGATCGACCAGATCAACAGCACCGTGGTTGCGAGTGCCGACCAGAGCGGCCAGATCGAGTTGTCAGGTGACGACTCGCGCGCCTCTGGAAGCGCTTCGACGACGCTGCTGACGATCAATTCGCGACGGTCGACCGACAGGCCGGAGGCAACGGGAAGCGTTTCTGATTTCTCTGACAAGGGCGCGAGACTACTGACCACCGGCAAGCGCGAGAAATTATAGGATGGCGGCGGCGACGAGGTCGACCATTCGAGCGTCGATGCGTCCCAGGGATTGTCAGGCGCGGCCGCACCGGAGACGGCGCTACGGATGGCATCGATAAAGAACAGCAGGAAACCGGCCGCAAGGATGACGGCACTCAGGCTAACGAACATGTTCAAGCCAGACCACGGCATTTCCGGCCGATAGGTATAGATGCGGCGCGGCATGCCCTGCAGCCCGAGGATATGCATGGGAAAGAAGGTCAGGTTGAAGCCGGTAAAGATCAGGCCGAACGCCCAGCGACCGAGCCTCTCGCTCATCATTCGGCCGGTGATCTTTGGGAACCAGTAATAAATCGCCCCGAGCAGCGGAAAGACCGCGCCACCCACAAGAACGTAATGGAAGTGAGCAACCACGAAATAGGTGTCGTGAACCTGCGTGTCGAAGGGCACGGAGGCCACCATGACGCCTGTCATCCCGCCGATGACGAATATCACCATGAAGCCGATGACGAACAGGAACGGCGTCTTAAACACCGGTCTGCCGGCCCACATCGTCGCCAGCCAGCAGAATATTTGCAGACCAGCAGGAATGGCGATCGCCATGCTCGACGCCGTAAAGAAGCTTTCGCCCAGACGCGGCAGCCCGGCGACGAACATATGATGCACCCAGAGTCCGAAGGCCAGAACCCCTGTCGCGACCAAAGCCATTACCATGGCAAGATAACCAAACACGGGGCGCCGCGTAAAGGTCGCGACGATCGTCGAGACCATGCCGACGGCCGGCAGGAAGATGATGTAGACCTCCGGGTGGCCGAAGAACCAGAACAGGTGCTGCCACAGCAGTACGTCGCCGCCCTCGGCCGGATTGAAGAAGTGCGTGCCGACAAGCCGGTCGAGGATCAGCGCCGAGCTGGCGATCATGATTGCCGGCATCGCCATGATGATGAGAAACGATGTGACCAGCATCGACCAGACGAACAATGGGATCCGGTCGAGCGACATGCCGGGTGCGCGTTGCTTGAACACGGTGACAACGATCTCGACCGCGACGGCCAGCGCCGAGACTTCGGTAAACGTGATCATCTGCGCCCAAATGTCGGCGCGTTTTCCAGCAGCATATTGCGGTCCAGATAGCGGCACGTAGGCAAACCAGCCGACGTCAGGGCCAGTATCGACCGCAAAGGCGATCCACAGCAGCAGCCCGCCGGCCAGATACATCCAGTAGGAAAACGCGTTGAGGCGCGGGAAGGCGATGTTGCGGGTGCCGACCATCAGGGGCACGAGATAGACCGCCATCGCCTCCATGACTGGCACGGCAAACAGAAACATCATGTTCGTGCCGTGCATGGTAAAAATCTGATTGTAGCGATCGGGACCGATAAACCGCGCTTCGGGCTCGGATAGTTGCAGCCGCATCGCCATCGCCAGGAGCCCACCGAGCGCCAGAAACACGAAGGCCGTCACGATGTATCGGCGGCCGATGATTTTATGGTCGACGGTCGAAAGCGCGCCCCACACCCCCGCAGGTGTCGACCAGGTCTGTGAGAGACGGCGGTCGAGCTCGATCTCGCCCAATCCGGTATCGCGCAGATCCTGGCCGTCCTCCTTGATGGTCATTTAAGGCTCTCCATATAGGCGGAGATATTCCGGAGCTCCACGCTTGTTAGGGGAACCATCGGCATGTTGTTGCCCGGCTTGAGGGTCTGCGGATCGGCAATCCAGGCCGCGAGCGACCCGCGTGTGGTTTCGAGAAGCCCGGCCGCAATCGTCTGACGGCTGCCGACATGGGTCAGGTCGGGGCCGGTGGTGCCGATGGCCGGAGTACCGCGAACCGTATGGCATGCAGCACAAGGTTTTGACAGAAAAGCGAGCTTTCCGGCGGCAGCCTCGGGGTCCGTCGGCATCACGCCGTTTTCGCGTTGGACCGCAATCCACCGCTGATAATCCGCAGGCTCATCGGCAATGACCATCATCGCCATGTGAGTGTGCTGCAGGCCGCAAAATTCGGCGCACTGGCCGCGATAGTTGCCGGGCCGTTCCGCTCGCAGAAGAAGACTGTTGCTGCGGCCCGGCACGAGATCCTGTTTGCCCGCAAGGCTCGGCACCCAGAACGAGTGCACAACATCCGCACTTTCGAGCTGGATCCGAACATCCTGACCGACCGGGATATGGATTTCGTTGGCAGTCTGGAAGCTGAGCGCCGGATTGGCGTCGGCATAGATGACCTGCCACCACCACTGCTGCCCCCTGACGGTGATCGTCAGCGCTGCGTTTTCCGGCAAACCGATGCCGCGTGTGGTGTAAAAGCTTGCGATCGTCAGACCTGCGATAATCATGACCGTCGCGGCAACGGCACTGCCAACGCTCATCGTCAAGGGCCGTTTACGGGCCTCGCCGCCGTCGCCGGACCGTTTCCGCAGCAGTGCCCAGCCGAGCACGACCATGACCAGGAGCCAGACGACCGTGCAGATGACGGTTATGCCGATGATCAGGTGCTCGACATGGATCGCCGGAGCGCCCTGAGGATCCAGAGCCGACTGGTTGCCGCTACAGCCAGCGACAGCAGCAATGATCGACAGCGCAAGGATCCGAGCGGTTCTCAAGGGGAGGGCCCCTGGTCTGGGTGGGCGCCGACCGGTCCTTCGTTGAACAGGATCTTCGCCGGCGCCCGGTTTTCGGCCGGCCGCGTGTGGCGGTCGTCCCTGCGACCCGTCGCCGCCATTTTGGCCGAATAGGCGCCGATGGTCTGGACATAACCGGCCAGTTGCCAGATTTGCTCGATCGTCATCCGGTCACGAAAGGCCGGCATGCCGTGCGGGCGACCGTCGCGGATCGACGCGACAATCGACACCATCTCCGGACCATACAGCCACCAACCGTCGAGGAAGGAAGGACCTACGTTTCCGCGCCCATCGCCGTGACACTCTTGGCAGCCGAACCAGCTATAGAGTCGCTGGCCCTGGCTGAGATTATAAGCGTCGCTTTCGTAAGGTTTCCCCTCAGCGAAATAACTCTCGGGCGGCGCACCGCTGATGCCATTGGACATTAGCCGGAACCGGTCGAGGTCGGCGACGACGGGTGGATCGGTCCGGAGTTCCCGCGGCTGCCGAGCCCAGCCGAGAAGCGCGGCCCCGGCGGCGACCAGCAGAAAGGTTGCCAGAAACGACCACTTTGCGTCGTTGATGCTCCCGAACATCATGTGCTCACCCGGTCACCCCCTCAATCATGTGGAACTTCTGAGGATCGATCGAGACGCACCGGAAGGAGCTTGTAGGAGGGCGTTTTCGATTTCGGATCATGGTGAGCCAGCGGAAAGAGCGGGTTCGTCTCAGGATAATACGCGCCGCAACATCCCCTGGGAATATCATAGGCAACGATCCTCAACGCCGTCACAGTCCGAACGTTGTCTGTATCGATCGCAGTGGTCAGATCGACACTGTCGCCATCATTGAAACCAAACCGAAGGATATCCTCCGGGTTCATGAACACCACCTTGCGAGTGCCTTCCACACCGCGAAATCTGTCGCTGTACCCATAAATCGTGGTGTTGAACTGGTCGTTAGATCGCAGCGTCGCCAGGTGGAGGACGTCGGTGCTCCGCGCCGTCGAAAATTCCGGAAAGAGTTTCTCCGGCGTCAGGAAGTTCGCCTTGCCGCTCTTCGTCACCCACTTGCGTTCGCGCGCCGGCAGCGGCCTGACAAACCCACCCGGCGTAAACAGGCGTTTGTTGAAATCCTTGAACGTCTCCGGGTAGGTTCGCTCGATCGCATCGCGGATCTCCGCGTAATTCCCGACCCAGCTTTCCCAGGGTACCTTGGTTTCGCCGAGGGTCGCCTTGGCAATGCCGGCGACGATTGCCGGCTCCGAAAGGAGTTCCGGGCTTGCCGGTCTCGTCTTGCCGCGGGAGCCGTGGAAATGGGCGATGGAACTCTCCATCGATACGGCCTGCGGACCGGTCGCCTGCTCGTCCAGTTCGATGCGACCGAGACACGGCAGCAGATAGGCAATCTCGCCATGGACGACATGGCTGCGATTGAGCTTGGTGGCGATCTGCACGCTAAGCCGCAGCCTACGCCACCCTTTTTCCATGGCAATCGTGTCGGGGACGGCTCTCAGGAAGTTGCCGCCGAGACTGATGAAGGCTCGCGACTGCCCGCTCATGATCGCCTCACAGGTCTCCACCGTCGAGCGGCCCGTCCAGCGCGGCGGTTCGAAGCCGTAGAGTTCAGAGAGCTTGTCCAGCGGCGCTAAGCCCGGCTTCTCGGTGATGCCGACAGTCCGCTGTCCCTGGACGTTGGAGTGACCGCGGACGGCACAGATGTTGGCGCCCGGTTTGCCGATATTGCCGCGTAACAGTGCCAGATTGCAGACCATATGGACGTTCTGGACGCCCATAAGCTGTTGCGTCAAACCCATGCCATAAACCAGCATCACCGCCTCGGATTCGGCGTAGGTGGCCGCTGCCTGCGTCATCTCATCACGGCTGAGACCTGAAACCCGCTCCAGCTCCTCCCACCGATGGCCGCGTGCGGCGTTGGCGAATTCCTCGAAGCCGGTGGTGTGCTCCTTGATGAAGTCATGGTCGAGGACATGCTTCTTGTCGGCGGCCGCAATCGAGGCCGCAAAGGCAACCATTGCAGCGTTATCTGGATCCTTTGGTTTGCCGTCGTCACCGGCGACACGGCTTTGATGGGAGGCTTTCAAGGCATCGTCGGCTTCGATCAGCGCCTTGCAGACGCCAAATAGTGCGGCGATATCGCCACCGTTGTTGACCTGATAACATTCGGAGGAAATCTTCGTTTCGTTGCCGGTGAGCATCTGCGTCGGCGCCTGCGGGTTGACGAACCGCTCAAGGCCGCGTTCGCGCAACAGATTGAAGGTGACGATCTTGACGCCGCGATCGACGGCATCCTGGAGATCGTGCAGCAAGCGCGGCGACGACGTACCAACGTTCTGCGCGATGTAGAAGATGCAGTCGGTGTTCTGGAAGTCCGAAAGGACGGCTGTTCCAACAGCGGCCCCGATGCTTTCCGGAAGAGCGACCGATGAGCTCTCGTGACACATGTTGGAGCTGTCGGGCATGTTATTGCTGCCGTACATGCGCGCAAACAGCTGGTACATGTAACTCGTTTCGAGCGATGCCCGACCCGACGTGTAGAAATCGACCTGATGCGGGTCGAGAGCGCGTAGCTCCCGACCGATCTCTTCGAACGCCTCGGCCCAGGTGACCGGAAGATATTGATCGGTGGCTGCGTCCCAGCGCATCGGATGCGTCAAACGACCTTGTTCTTCGAGGTCGTGATCGTTCCAAAGCTCCAATTCGCGAAGAGGATGTTTATCGAAGAATGCCCGGTCGGCACGTCGCGATGTCACCTCCCAGGCTGTGGCTTTGGCCCCATTCTCGCAGAACTCAAGAGGGTGAGTCTTGGCAGGTTTTGCCCAGGCGCAACTCACGCACATATAACCTTCCGGCTTGTTCTGCGCCGATAGCAGCTTCGGCCCACGCAGAGCGACATGCTCTTTCAGGGTGATCTCGGCCACGGATTTCGCAGAGCCCCATCCGCCCGCAGGTCCGGAATAGGGCTTGATTTTGGGAGAGCGTGTTTTCGACGTCATGGATGCCTCAAGAGATACCACGAGGCGAGCCATCTCGGTTGAGGCTCCTCGGTTATAGTAAACCTTCGATGTCGCACCAAGTTCCGCTGCGCCGGGAAGGCGCAGCTTGCTTCATAGCTCTATCCTCGAAACTCGCCCTCGTTCATGTCGCGCTCGTCATAATTGATGTGCCAGTCCGCGGAGTCTTTGCCCTTGCCGGGCGTTTTCTTGTTGACCGTCGCGTCGTCGGAATGAGTGATCACGCGCGGCTTGGCGCTGCTGACGCCGTTGTTGGATCCACCAGCATGGTTGCTTTCGGACTGCCCTCTGGCATCCTGTTCAATCTGCGCCTTGGACGGTTTGCCATTTTTTGTCATGATTGAGCTCCTGAGCGTTCGGACCGGCGGTTTCTCATATCCTCCTCGGCCTGCGTCTCGCCCACCGCGCGGCGCAGTCCCTTTTCTGCCTCTCGAGCCAGACGCGTGCGACGCCGGGCGGCGGTCGGATTATCCGCAGCGCGAGAAGCATCCGTTTCGGCTGGAACCGTCTCGAGATCATTATTTTCGAGTACCCCCCATGACGGATCCCATTCGACGCCTTCTGTCAGCTCCACGAAGATCGGCTCGCCGCAACCTCCATTGTGGGATTGGGCCAGTTCGAAAGCAGCCTCCGGCTCCATCTCCTCACCAGGAAATATCGAATCGTCTTGCCCGGTCTCGGCGATCTTGCGGACATATCCGCGAACTTGATCGCCGGAATGATAGAACTTGATCACCAGTGACCCGGCAGACGCCGCGCCAACAGGGTAAGGCATGTAGTGAGCGCCTTGACCTGTAGCGCTGGCCTCGCCGTCTGCCGCCTGATACCAGTGCGCAAGATCCCGTCCTTCCGGCCGCCCCTCGCTTTCCCAGATTTGATAGGCGCGCAGTCTTTTTTCCTCTTCGTCGATCATGACTGCCTCCTGACTTTTTCACAGCACTACTTGTTGAGGTCCTTTGCCAGCATCAGATGGTGTTCCAGAGCTGGACGTGTACTGGCGGCCCACGCTTTCAAATCGGCATTGTCGCCTTCATCGCCATATCGCTTGAACAGATCGACCGCATCTTCATGCACGGACTCCTGATCAGAGTGGTATTGCTTGTTGAAGTCGGCGCCCTGAAGGCCGTTCAGCTTGTCGAGCATGCTTTGCTGACTGGATGTCATCGCTGCCGGAAGCGGTGCTTTGACCTTGCCGCTGGTCACCAAGCCCTTGAGTTCATCCGTGGTCTTCTGGTGATCGGTAAGCATCTGCTGGGCAAAGGCTTTCGTTGCTTCGTCACCACGCTCCAGGGCAAGCTTGCTCGAGGCGATCTCGAACATATCGCTGGTGGCGGCTTCCTTGACGAAGTCTTCCGTCTTCGGCGCGACGCCCATCAGCGAATTGACGCCTGTTTTTTCGGCGGCAGATTGCGCGAAGGCCGGACCGGCAAGCACGAGGGCAAGCGAAGCGATAGCAAGATGTTTCATAAGGATCTCCTGAATTGTCATCGCCTAAAAACGGCTTTGCCAGCCTGACTGTTCCACGGAAAATCGACCGAGCGGAGCGCGGTGCCCGCTGCCAAGATATCGACAAGAGAGACGCGGCGGGATGAAGGGTCTCCAGGTGCGCCTCCAGATCGGTGGATTAATCCACGACTTTCAGAACGACCTTGCCGCGGATATGGTTCTCCTTGAGGGCTGCCTGCGCTTTTGCGGCCTCGCGAAGCTCAAAGGTGCTCGCGATCACCACCTTGACCTTGCCTTGGTCGATCAAGTCCGCGATCTCTTGCAATTGAGCGCCGTTCGGCTGCGCGGTGTAGCGGCCGACGCGAATGTCCCGTTCAGCGGCGCGCGCCTTGTCCGGCTCATGAAGCGTGGAGATCAGCGCGCCTCCTGGCTTGACGACAATGAAGCTGCGCTCCTGCGTCTCACCACCAATCAGATCGAACACCAAGTCTACGGGCTCGATCAGGTTCTCGAACTTTTCGGACTTGTGGTCGCTCACCTGATCGGCCCCGAGATCGCTTACGAACTCCTTGTCGGCCGCAGATACCGTGGTTGCGACCCAGGCGCCCTTTGCCTTGGCGAACTGAATGGCGAAATGTCCGACCCCGCCGGCGCCACCGTGGATAAGAACGCGCTGGCCCTGCCGCAGACCGCCCTGGTCGAAGAGACCCTGCCAGGCGGTGATGCCGGCAAGCGGCACGGCGGCCGCGCCGACCGCATCCAGTGATTTTGGCTTCGCGGCGACTTCGTCAACTCGTGCTAGGACGAATTCCTCGTAGCCGCCATGTTCTGGCGAGAGAAACGCAAAGACCTCGTCGCCGATGAGGAAGCTTGAGATATCGTCGCCGGCGGCCGCGATTTGTCCGCTGACATCGCGCCCGAGCACACAGGGCAAGTCCTTCTCGGTAACCACAGGACATTTCCCTTCGCGCATCTTGGCATCGACCGGATTTGACGCTTGCGGCAAAGACTTTGATGAGGACTTCGTTAGCAGACGGGATCGGACGGTCAATTCCCTCGATTGCCATGACCTCCGGTCCGCCGAAGCGATGAATGCGCACAGCCTGCATGATGAAACTCCTTTGATGTTCGGGATTTTTTGTTGTTCAAAACGGAAACCGCACCGCAATGCGATCGTTCCCTTGCAGTCGGCGCGCAGGGAACAACTCGGCTGATGATCGGTTTCGCTTTGCGAGTTGGAGGTACCAAGGCTTCCCGAACATCAGGCTGTTGGAACAGCCGGCCCATTTTCACAGCAGGAGCAACCATGTCTTTGAAAGCACTTGCCTTGAACGGCACTCTGAAATCCTCGGATGCCTCAGAGCCATCCTCCACCGGCAAATTGCTCGAACTCATTGCCGAAGAGTTCAAGACGCACGGCGTCGAAACCGAGAGCATTCGGCTTTCCGATCATAACATCAAGCCGGGCGTGACGTCGGACGAAGGCGAAGGAGACGCGTGGCCAGCCATCCGCAAAAAGGTTCTGGAAGCCGATATTCTGCTGATCGGCACGCCGATTTGGCTCGGGCAGCCGGGAAGCGTTTGCAAGCGGGCTCTCGAGCGGATGGACGCGTTTCTCGAAGAGACCGACGATCAGGGCCGCATGGTGTCCTATGGCAAGGTCGCAGCAGTTGCGGTGGTCGGTAACGAGGATGGCGCCCACCACGTTTCCGCGGAAGTGTTTCAGGCCCTCAACGATGTCGGCTTCACGATTCCGGCCAATGCGGTTGCCTACTGGGTCGGCGAGGCCATGGGATCGACGAACTTTGTCGATCTCAAAAAGACCCCGGAGGCGGTTCAGACGATGATATCGATGCTGGCGCGCAATACGGTTCATCTCGCCAAGCTTCTGAAGAAATCCCAATATCCGGGCGAGGAGGGCTAGCAGGCAATGCCGACGACCACCCGCAAGGCGCAGGTCCCGCCTGCTCTTGCAGAACCCCATCCACAGGCAACAAGTTTGAGCGCGTTGCGGCACCAAGCTGAGGCCTGTGAACGCTGTGATCTCTACCGGGATGCTACCCAAACCGTGTTCGGCGAAGGCCCGTCCGAGGCAAGGGTTGTGCTGATTGGCGAGCAACCGGGAGATCAGGAGGACATCGCCGGCAAGCCTTTCGTCGGCCCCGCGGGTAGGCTGCTCGACGAATGTCTGCAGGAAGCCGGCGTTGATCGATCACTCTGCTACGTGACCAATGCGGTCAAGCACTTCAAATTCGAACGACGCGGCAAACGGCGCCTTCATGCCAAGCCAAACGCCGGTGAGATACAACGTTGCGCCTGGTGGCTGGGCGGCGAACTTGAGCTCCTCCGGCCTGACCTCATCGTGGCGCTCGGGGCGACAGCCCTCTACACTCTGATGGGCCGATCGGTCGGACTGACCAAGGAACGAGGACACGTTCTACCTGCAGCGAGCGGGACGCCTATCCTGGTCACGATCCATCCGTCCTATCTGCTCCGGCTCCGCGATCACGATGATCGTGAGAGCGAGCGCCAGCGCTTTATCAGCGACCTCAAGAGTATTGGCGACCATCTGAATGCGTCACTGATGACGGCACGGCAAAATGCTTAGGGATCGAAACTCCCGACGGCCGGTAGTTCCGGTTGCGGTCCGAGCTGTTCCTCATCGGTCCAAAGGTTATCGGCGAGATCGCCCAGCGATTGCAGCACGAGGCGGCGGGGCCAGCCGGCAGCAACGGCTTCCTCGATGATCGACAGAAACGACGGTTCCAAAGCCTGCTGGCATTCGAGATCGTCGTCGCGCGGATTGTCATTCGGCGCTTTTATGACCGGCATAGCCACTCTCCCTTCAGCATCAAACGAGAGGCTCTTTAGCGCTTCGGCTGCTTGCCAAAGTCCTTGCGCAACTCGTCCTTGGCGCGATTGAGGGTCGCCAGGCGTGATCGAGACAACTGCTTACCGGCACGATTGATATAGAAGGTAAGCATCGACATCGCAGACTGGAAAGGGCTGGCCTTTCGCCGCGGGCTTTCCTCCGCGGAATGCTTGAGCGAATCCGCGATCTTCTTGGCGCTGCGCTGCTTGAACACCCCGCCTTCAAGGTCCATCGCATCGCTGTTGTCGGTCACGTCCTGCGACCAATTCTGCTTGGGTTTCTTTTTCGGCATCGGATCCTCCGCATGTGAAGCGGCGCCCTGGGTCGGGCGCCATATCAGGGGTCAATGATGGGCGTGGTGCTCATTGCGTTTGCGAGTGGCAGCGGCCTTTTTGGCCGAAGCGGAACGCTCTTCCTTGGTCCGCGATGCAGCAGCGGCACCACCCCTGCGCCCGCCTTTTTCGGAGGATGCATGGTTTTCGGCATGGCCACGGCCCGATCCGGACTTCTTGCCACCGCCGCTCTCCTTGTTGACGGTGGCCCAGGCGCGGCGCTCGGCTTCCTTTTCGGAAACGCCACGATCTTCGTAGCCTTCCTCGATATGCTCGGCCTTGCGCTTCTGCTTGTCGGTATAGGCGGACTTGTCACCTTGGGGCATGGAACATCTCCTTGACTGACATGAGATTTGACGCAGGGAAAACTGCGGTTTTCGACCAAAGTTCCGCTGACTGTGAATTGTGATCGCGTCTCTGCGACTGACGCTCAGGACGTCCGGATCGAACCGCTCCAGATCGGATTTTCGGAGCAGAAGGGATCTGCCGCCATTGCGGAACCAACACCCGGAAACAAGGGTTTGTTGCAGACCTATTTTGATGTGACCCAAGAGGCATCGATATGACACAGACCGTCGGCGATTTCGTCGTTTCCCGTCTTTACGCCTGGGGCGTCCGCCGCATGTTCGGCTATCCCGGCGATGGCATCAACGGAGTGTTCGGCGCGCTGAATCGTGCTGGCGACAAGATCGAGTTCATCCAGGCACGTCATGAGGAGATGGCCGCGTTCATGGCGTCTGCTTACTCGAAATTTTCCGGCGAGCTCGGCGTCTGTATTGCGACCTCAGGCCCAGGGGCGGCACATCTCGTGACAGGCATGTACGATGCGAGAGCGGATCATCAGCCACTTCTGGCGATCGTCGGGCAGCAAGCCCGCGGCGCGCTTGGCGGGCATTATCAGCAGGAGGTCGATCTCGCAGCCCTGTTCAAGGATGTCGCCAGAGATTTCGTCCATCAGGCCTCTACGCCTGCGCAAGTCCGACATCTTGTCGATCGTGCGGTGCGGATCGCGCTGGCGAACAGGACGGTGACGGCATTGATATTGCCCAACGACTTGCAGGAGATGGTCTACGAAGAACCGGCGCGGGCGCACGGAACCCTCCATTCCGGCTTCGGCTATCGGGCACCGAAGACCGTCCCATATCAGGAGGACCTTCAGGCCGCGGCCGATATCCTCAATGCCGGCGAAAAGGTCGCGATCCTGGTGGGTGCCGGCGCACTTGGCGCAACCGAGGAGGTCATCGCCATTGCCGATCGGCTTGGCGCCGGGGCTGCGAAGGCGTTACTCGGGAAAGCCGTTCTTTCCGACTCGCTTCCTTGGGTTACGGGTTCGATTGGCCTTCTGGGGACCGAGCCCTCCTGGGACCTGATGCGCGACTGCGACACGTTGTTGATGATCGGTTCCGGTTTTCCCTATGCGGAGTTTCTTCCAGAGGAAGGACAGGCGAAGGCTGTCCAGATCGATATCCAGCCGGGCATGCTGTCGCTTCGCTATCCCATGGACGTCAATCTCGTCGGCGACGCCAAGGAAACGTTGAACGCATTGCTGCCCTTGCTCGAGCAAAAAGATGGCAAATGGCGCAAGCGCATAGAGAAGAACGTCGCCGCCTGGTGGAAGCTCCTTGAGGAACGCGCCCACGCCAAAGCCAATCCCGTCAATCCGCAATTGGTCGCTTGGGAACTGTCGTCACGCCTGCCTGACAATGTCATCTTGACCAGCGATTCCGGCTCCTGTGCGAACTGGTATGCGCGCGATATCAAGATAAGGCCCGGGATGATGGCGTCGCTTTCGGGCGGACTGGCATCGATGGGTGCCGCATTTCCCTATGCTATTGCTGCCAAATACGCCCATCCGGACCGTCCTGTCATCGGTCTCGTCGGCGATGGCGCCATGCAGATGAATAACATGGCGGAGCTGATCACCGTTTCAAAATACTGGCGTGACTGGGCCGACCACCGCTTCATCATCTGCGTTTTCAACAACGAGGATCTGAACCAGGTGACCTGGGAGCAGCGGGTGATGGAGGGCGATCCGAAGTTCGAGGCCTCACAAGGCATTCCGAACGTGCCGTACCACCGGTTCGCCGAACTCATTGGCCTCAAAGGCCTGTTTGTCGATCGCCCGGAGAACCTGGGGCCGGCCTGGGACGAGGCGCTTGCGTCGGATCGCCCTGTTCTCCTTGAGGTCAGAACCGACCCTGAAGTCCCGCCGATGCCGCCGCATCTGACGTTTGAGCAGGTCAAGAACCTGACCTCGACGCTAGTAAAAGGTGATCCCAATGAGGGAGGCGTTATCCGCGGTACCGTGCGGCAGGTATTGAGCTCAGTGCTTCCCGGAAAGAGCGACGGGTAGTGTCTGTGGACCTATTAAATCACCCTTCAGAACAAGGTCGCAAGCAAATCGGTCAGACAAGAGGAAGACGCCCTGGCAAGGGCATCAGACGTCTCGGTCGATGGATCTATGCAGAGGCTATTCCGTTTGTAGCGCTCGGCTAACGGCCGCAATGACCTGGTCGGGCGACGCCGGTTTTCCGAGCATTTCGTCCTTGCCGAAGGCCGGCTCGTTTTCGATCAGCGAATCCGGTTCTCCGGAGTAGACGACAAAGGGAACGCCAAGATCTGAAAGGCGTCGAACGACGGTGGTGCAGATCCCGTCCGACAGTCGCGGGTCGATGATCGCGGCGGCTGGTGTGTGGGCGTCCAACCAGGCCGAGGCGTCCTTGCACGTCGAAAGTGTCACATGGTCCTGATGGCCGCTTTCAACCAGCGTCTCCTCAAGGTCCAGCGCGATAAACGGTTCGTCTTCGAGGATGAGGATCGTGGACATATGAATCTCCTGCCACCGCCGTACGCACGTATGAGGCCGGGGCTGTACAAAGTGGGCTCCGGAACTTGTGCCGCCGACGGGAATTTTGCCGTAGAACTGTAAAATTAGGAAGTAGCATGACGCCGAAAGTCTTGGTCGTCAAAGACGAACCCCTCTTGCTCCTGGCCGCCGTGGATCTGGTCGAAGAAGCCGGGTTCGAGGCGCTTGAGGCAATGAACACCGCGGATGCGGTGCGGATCCTGAAGACTGTGCCAGAAGTCTTTATCCGGTTCACCGATATCGACCTGCCGGGCTGGATGGACGGCCTGAAACTCGCCGTCTCCGTCCGCGACCGCTGGCCAATGGAGATCATCGTGGTCTCCGGCATGAAAATGCCGCGCCCAGACGAACTGCCGTCGCGAGGCGTATTTTTCGCCAAACCCTGTGACTCCATTGCTGTCACAAAAACGCTTGTGGCGATGGCTGCGTAGGGAGACCAGAATGAGAGGGCCCTGGATCCATCTCTGCATCGACATGCAACGGATCTTTGCAGAGGAAACGCCCTGGCACGTGCCGTGGATGAAGGAAGTTTGTCCGCAAGTCGAGGAACTTGCAGGGCGCTTCCCGGAGCGCACCATCTTCACCCGGTTCATTACCCCCTCGCGCTCCAGTGACATGCCCGGCATGTGGCGGGACTATTATGAAAAGTGGTCACAAATGACGCGTGAGCGTCTAGACCCCCAGATGCTCGATCTTCTGCCCATCCTGAAACGACTGGTCCCTCCCGCGCGCGTTTTTGACAAGATGACCTATTCGCCGTGGATGGGCGGCACGCTTCATGGGATACTTTCGGCCGAGGGTGTCGGAACCGTGGTTTTGACCGGCGGCGAGACTGACGTCTGCGTTCTATCGGCGGCACTCGGAGCAATTGACCTCGGTTACCGCGTTATTGTTCTTCGTGACGCCGTCTGTTCGGGCGCCGACGAGACCCATGATGCGTCGCTCGAACTGCTGGGCGACCGTTTTTCGGTGCAGCTCGAACTCCTCATGACAGAGGAATTTTTGCAATCTGTCTAACCCGAATTCGCGTCGAATTCATGTGGTTCACGCTGCTCGGCGCCGATCATCGATTGTGTTGGCTATCGCTTCAACGGATCATTTCGTCAGTTTTGGCCTGGAGCGCCCTCAGGTTTCGGTTTTGAGAATGCTCCATCAGGAGCAAGAGGAGCAAAACGACAAGGGTCAGAGCATGTTGTGAGAAGAAACCATTTCTGCCGAAAATCAAGCCCGACACCGACCGCGCACCAACCCGCCGCCGACAGAACAGCTGCCGCGACATCATGACGATGTCGCGCGAGTGCAACGGCAATCTCTGGATCCGAAGAAATCGTGATCGTCCGGCCATGGCGGAGAAATGCGCAGCCTGCCTCCAGGTTCTGCTCTCTTACAACCATGCGAAAGGGAACAACTTCTCGAAGTCGTGGTTTCCGTCGCAGCACGGCATGACGGCCGCGGGAGGAAGATATGAAAGCATTAACCTGGCACGGCAAGCACGACATTCGATGCGAAAGCGTTCCTGACCCGCAGATTGAAGAAGGCCGCGACGCGATCATCAAGGTCACCGCCTGTGCAATCTGTGGCTCCGACCTCCATCTGTATAATGGGATCATGCCCGATATGCATAGTGGCGACATCATGGGACACGAAACCATGGGCGAGGTTGTCGAGGTCGGCAAGGACAACAAGAAGCTCAAGGTCGGCGACCGCGTCGTCGTTCCCTTCACCATCTCCTGCGGCGAATGCTTCTTCTGCAAACGCGGATTTTTTTCTGGCTGCGAACGAAGCAATCCCGATCCATCGAAAGCGAAGAAGCTTTGGGGAAGCTCACCTGCGGGGCTATTCGGCTACACGCATCTGCTCGGCGGCTATAGCGGGGGGCAGGCAGAATATCTGCGCGTGCCCTATGCCGATGTCGGTCCGATCAAAGTGCCCGAGGGACTGACAGACGAGCAGGTCCTTTTCCTGTCCGACATCTTCCCGACCGGCTACATGGCGGCCGATTTCTGCAACATCCAGCCGGGTGATACGATCGCCATCTGGGGCTGCGGTCCCGTCGGTCAGATGGCGATCAAGTCCGCGTTCATTCTCGGCGCCGAGCGGGTCATCGCCATCGATACAGTGCCGGAAAGATTGGCGCTTGCCGAAAGATCCGCAGCCATCACGCTCGACTACATGGACAAGGATATTTATGACCGGATCATGGAGCTGACCAACGGCCGCGGCGCGGATGCCTGCATCGACGCTGTCGGAACGGAGTCAGACCCATCCGCCAGTTGGGACGCGCGTCTCGATCGCATCAAGGTCGCGACCTTTATGGGCACCGATCGTCCGCATGTGCTGCGTCAGGCGATCCATTGCTGCCGCAACTTCGGGACTGTCTCGATCGTCGGCGTTTACGGCGGCTTCCTCGACAAGATTCCCATGGGTTCGGCGATCAACCGCGGCCTTACCTTCAAGATGGCCCAGACGCCGGTGCAGCACTACCTGCCGATCCTGATGGACCGCATCCAGAATGGCGAGATCGATCCATCGTTCATCATCACCCACACGGGAAGCCTGGAAGATGGACCGGATCTTTACAAGACGTTTCTTGAGAAAAAGGACGGCTGCATCAAGGTCGTTCTGAAACCCTGAGGAAGAGGAGCATGATCATGGGAAGCGCACAACAGAAAACCGGCCTCGCCGTCGTCACCGGCGCCTCGAGTGGTATCGGTTTTGAACTCGCAAAGATTGCTGCATCGAAGGGTTACGATCTGATCATTGCTGCCGACGAGGAGGAGATCAATGACGCGGCCGCCGAACTCCGCCGGATGGGAGCAAACGTCGATGCTGTCGTCACGGACCTCTCGACTGTCGAAGGCGTCGATCGGCTTGCCGAAAGCATCGAGGCCGACGGCCGCTCTGTCGATCTGCTGCTGGCAAATGCCGGGCGCGGGCTGGGCAAGGGCTTCCTCGACCAGGACTTCGCAGAGGCTCGCAAGGTCATCGATACGAACGTCGTCGGTACGGTCTATCTGATCCAGCAGATCGGCAACCAGATGCGGGCAAGGGGCGCGGGTAAAATCCTCATCACCGGATCGATCGCCGGGTTCATTCCGGGCAGTTATCAAGCCGTCTATAACGGCAGCAAGGCTTTCCTCAACAGCTTCTCGTTTGCCCTTCGCAACGAGCTTCAGGATACCGGCGTGACCGTCTCGTGCCTGATGCCGGGCCCGACGGACACGCGCTTCTTCGAGCGCGCCAACATGCTGGATACCGACGTCGGCCAGGCCGAGAAGGACGATCCGGCCGACGTTGCCAAGGTCGGATTCGATGCCATGATGGATGGGGAGGGCGATGTGGTCGCCGGTTGGAAGAACAAATTCCAGGCGGCGATGGCCAACGTCACGCCGGCGTCAGTTCTGGCGGCTCAGCATGCGAAGATGGCGGCGCCGGGAACGGCAAAGAACTGAGCAGACACCACTGCTCGGCTTCGGGAGGTCTGGTGCTATTGAGGGCCCCACCTGAGTGAGGCTCTCCTCTGCTTTCGCTAGTACTACATTCCTCGGAAGATTGTAATCGCCATTGCGAATCCCCATATGCGGGACTTACTGAGCAAACCCTAGGGTTTGACTGCAGAGTTTGCCTGCGGCAGCAAACGCTTACCCTCCATGTTTTGTGACGGGCGAATCCCAATCAAATTGATGCCAGCCGACTGGCCGGCAAAGGAAACCCATTGAAAAAAATAAACATCGCTTCCGCGCCCGCGGCGGCGAAGCCGCGCGAGCGCGATGAGGCCGTTACTCGGCCGACTAAGAATAGGAAAATCTCTCCCTGTCTCCTCACCCGTCGTGAACTGCAGGAGCTGATCGCTGAGCAGCTCGGCTGACGGGGGAAGACTGGATCAAAAAAGGAGAATTCGATGCAAGTGCTCGTCAGAGACAACAATGTCGACCAAGCCCTCAGGGTGCTGAAGAAGAAAATGCAACGCGAAGGGCTGTTCCGAGAAATGAAGGAACGGCGCGCTTACGAAAAGCCGTCTGAGCGCCGCGTTCGCGAAAAGGCGCAGGCAATCAGCCGCCACCGAAAGGCCGCACGTAAGAAGATGCAGCGTGAAGGCCTCATCGCCACACCAAAGCGGAAAGCATCCGTGCGTTAGTACTTTAGAAATCGCTCCGCCATGGGCGGAGCGGCATTCCGTGAAGGGTAAAAGATGGAAGAGCTCACCAGCATAACAATTTCCGAAGAGCGTCTGGAGGATTGTCGTGACGTCATCGAACCTGAATTGCAGGATTTGATCCGGGATGCGCTGCGGGCGGGTTTCTCGCGCGAAGAAATCCTGATTGCCGTCAGCGAACTGGTCGCCGAGGACTTTGCGACCGTGATGAAAACGCCGAGCGTCCATTGAGACGACAGGCAGCTTGAGAACCAGATATGTGCGAGATGGAACAGCGTGACCTCTTCGGCGCGATCGAGCCGGCATTTCCGGACGGTTTTCGCTATGCACCCGATGTCATCCCCGACGATCTGCAGCAGGCCCTTCTCGAAAAGATGCCCGGGCTGCCGTTTAAAGCTTTCGATTTCCACGGTTTCGAGGGCAAACGCAGGACAGTTTCATATGGCTGGAAATACGACTTCGATACGGAGCGTGTCCGAAAAGGCGAAGACATCCCGCCGTTTCTTTTTCCCGTCCGCGCGATGGCAGGCAGTTTCGCTGGAATCGACCCCAACCGGTTGGAACAGGCCTTGGTGACCGAATATGGTCCCGGCGCTCCGATCGGTTGGCACAAAGACAAATTCGTCTTCGGTCGCGTGGTCGGTATTTCGCTTCTCTCACCCTGCACGTTCAGACTAAGGCGGCGCCAGGGCGGCAAGTGGCAGCGCAGCTCGGTCATAGTCGAACCAGGATCGGCCTATGTGATGGCCGGCGAGGCCAGGACCCTTTGGGAGCATTCTATCCCGCCGGTCGATCAGCTTCGTTATTCGATCACCTTCCGCGAACTAAACAGCGCGGCATGAGGTCGGCGTGCAGCGGGCATATTACGGCGTCGACTATTCCCAAGCCGGATCGCCATTCATCTGCACAGTGAAACCTTTACCCGACAAAGATGTTACCTGCTCACCGAGACAATGAGGTAAGCAGTTGGCAGTATCAGAGACCCCGGTCCACGGTGATCAGCCGACCGTCGCATCCCCTACGGGCCAGCGGGATCACAAGGAGCTTAGCGCGGCAGCGTTCGAGCGCACCAGGATGCCGATGGTCGTTGCCGACGCAAGACAACCCGAATATCCGATCGTTCTCGCCAACCAGGCATTCCTCGATCTGACAGGTTATGCAGCGGACGAGATCGTCGGTCGTAACTGCAGGTTCCTGCAAGGGACGGGGACCTCGCCTGCTGCAGTGGCCGAAGTCCGTTACGCGTTGACGGCCGGCAAGGGCGTGGATGTAGAGCTTCTGAATTACAAGAAGGACGGGTCTTCGTTTTGGAACCAGCTCCACGTTAGCCCTATCCTCGACGACGACGGAGAAGTCGCTTATTTCTTCGCGT
Organism: Hyphomicrobiales bacterium; assembly: GCA_900465675.1. Classification (GTDB taxonomy): domain Bacteria; phylum Pseudomonadota; class Alphaproteobacteria; order Rhizobiales; family Rhizobiaceae; genus Rhizobium. The sequence goes on from UBJR01000007.1 coordinate 23,975, forward strand.
CTCAGATCGACGTGACGAAGTACCGAAAAGTCCAGGCGCTGGAAGCCTCTGAACATCGGCTGCTGATGGAAGTCGACCATCGAGCCAAAAATGTTCTCGCGATCGTCGACAGTATCGTGCGGCTCAGCAACGCTGATAATCCTGCGGCATACGCCTCCGCCGTACAGGAGCGTGTTCAATCGCTGGCGCGGGCGCACGCGATCCTGTCCGAGAACTCCTGGAAGGCGATCGACATACGAAATGTCATCGAGGCGCAGATCTCACGCTATCCAGGCAGCCACATCACAATGACTGGACCAGGGTATCTCGTTGTTCCCGAAGCCGTCCAGCCGCTTTCGCTGGTCATCCACGAGCTCGCGGTCAACGCCGTAACCCATGGAGCTCTGTCACGGCACGGTCACGGACGTCTCGCGATAGCGTGGGAGCCAAGCCCGGAGGACGGTCGCCTCATCTTGATATGGACCGAAAGTGGGGGTGCTCCCAGGCCGCAGGAGCTAATCAAAGGCTTCGGAACCATTATCGTTGGAGCGCTCATCGAAAAACAACTCCGAGGCTCCATTACCCGCGATTGGCGAGACGACAGCCTGGCGGTCACGCTCGAAATACGGCCCAGCTAGGTATCGACCATGGGTACCGGCTCATCAAGCGCGCTGCCGAGGCGTTTTTCAGCATTAGAACGGTGATCTGAGAGGTGAAAGCGCGTGGAAATTGCTCCCACGCACTGTTTCAATGTTATTTGATCGGGGGCGATGTCTTGCCGAGCTTGACCGACGGCTCCCTGCCCCAGACACGCAATTTGCCAAGTTCGGCAACGAAGGTGGAAAGTCCTTCTTCCCCCGGCAGGGAACGAACGCCCTCATCAAGTGAATCGGCAATCCCGGCCTTCTCCAACAGCGGGACTGCTGAGTGATCGTAGCCGATGAATTTGCAGTGCTGGAAGGCGTCCGCCACGAAGTCGCGCGCCGCCGCCTCGTTTACGAGATCCTCTATGCCAAAGGCCGAAGTCAGGATGGCAACAGCATCGAACAAAACCGAGGGACCGCCATCGATCATATGATGTGCCGCTATCAATGTACCGTCAGACGCCGTCACGCCGCCGACCTTCGGCGCGATCAGTTCTAAGACTGCTTTCTCCTTCACGATGGCGTCGGTCAACCCCTTCAACAGCTTGGCATCCACACCATCGGTGATCAGAATGCCGAGCTTGCGCCCTTCGAAGCGTTTGGGACCGCGTTCGACGATGCTGAGCGCCGGCGACGGTTCCAGATCCTGGCGGGTTGGCATCGCCGCATCGGCCGCCTTGGGCATGGACTTGAAGCCGAGCTTCTGCGCAACCGTGGTTGCCAGCGTCTCATCGATGTTCATCAGATGTGAGACCATCCGTTCGCGAATGACCAGCGTCTCGACCTTGCTCAGTTCGAACGTCAGCGCGGATGCGATGTGGCGCTGCTCGGCGCCGGTCTGGCTGATGTAGAACTGCCGTGCCTGGCTGTAATGGTCGGCAAAGCTTTCCGGACGCAGGCGTGCCTTGGTGCCCTGTTCCGGGGCCGGAAAATGGCGATAGCCCTGCATCGGCGACTCGCGCGGTCCCTCGTTGCGCGAATTCGGTTGATAATTGGTTCGGCCGACAGGATTGCGCATCGCCATATGGCCGTCCTGCTGGAAGTTGTGCATGGGACACTTCGGGGCATTGATCGGCAGATGCGTGAAGTTCGGACCACCAAGTCGCTTCAGCTGCGTGTCGAGATAGGAGAAGTTGCGGCCCTGCAGCAATGGATCGTTGCTGAAATCAATGCCCGGCGGCACGTTCTGGGTCATGAACGCTACCTGCTCGGTTTCCGCGAAGAAATTGTCGGGCATGCGATCGAGCACCAGCCGGCCGATTGCGATCGGCGCCAGGACTTCCTCGGGGATGATCTTGGTCGGATCGAGCACGTCGAAGTCGAAACTGTCGGCGAAAGCCTGGTCGAAGAGCTGGACCTGCAGCTCCCATTCAGGGAAATTGCCTGACTGGATTGCGTTCCAAAGGTCACGGCGATGGAAATCCGGATCGGCGCCGTTGATCTTGACTGCTTCGTTCCAGGCAACCGACTGAAGACCGAGCTTTGGTTTCCAATGGAACTTGACGAAGGTGGATTCGTCCCTGGCGTTGACGAATCGGAAGGTGTGGACACCGAAGCCTTCCATGAAGCGAAGCGAGCGCGGGATGGTGCGGTCCGACATGATCCACATGACCATGTTCATGCTTTCCGGCGTCAGGCTGATGAAATCCCAGAAATTGTCGTGCGCTGTCTGCGCCTGCGGGAAAGCCCGATCCGGTTCCTGCTTGGCGGCATGGATCAGGTCGGGGAACTTGATGGCGTCCTGAATGAAGAAGACCGGGATGTTGTTACCGACGAGATCCCAGTTGCCCTCCTGCGTATAGATCTTGACGGCGAAGCCGCGGACGTCGCGGGCGAGATCGGGCGAGCCCTTGTTGCCGGCGACCGTGGAAAAGCGCACGAAGGCGGGCGTCTTCTCGCCCGGACGCTGGAAAACGTCGGCCCTGGTGTATTTCGCCAGCGATTCATAGGTCTCGAAATACCCATGGGCGCCGTAGCCGCGCGCATGCACGACGCGTTCTGGTCTTCGATATCGCCCAAGGACTTTCAAATATTTGCCGCTATGCGGGTCAATGTAAGAAGTTCTACTCTGTTGCAGAGCATTCTCTTTACGTCTATGAAACAGCTGAAAATTACAAGCTTGAGGCACTTCTCCACGATGCAACTGAAGCATTTCTTGGAGACATAACGCGGCCGTTAAAGCAGTTGTTGCCTCAATACAAAGAAATCGAGTCGAACGTGGAGGCGGCCATCTTTGAGCGCTTTCATCTTGACTTAAATGCTAGGCCGGAGGTTAAGCAGGCCGACCTTCGAGTTCTGGCAGCGGAACAAGCTCAAGTGATGCCTGAAGGGACTGATTATTGGACGGTGCCCTCAAGAATCAAGCCCGCAGCTATCGACGTTCAATTCCTGTCGCCGACGGAAAGCTCTGAGCGATTTTTATCGAAATTTTTCGAGCTAACAGATGAATCAGGTGCGCTCTCGGTTTCAGTTCGCGAGTGTAGATCGGCGGATAGTCTCTTTCCACACAAGTGCTTGCGTGATAAAACCTCTGCTTTAATCTGCAAGAGCAGAGGAAACGTCACCGTCCATGCCATCCACTAACGCCCAGCGGCTTCGTGCGCTGAAGCTCCTAGAAGCCCGGGGTATGCTCCGGCTGAAGGAGTTCATTGCCGAAGGCATCGGCCCAGAGACGCTTGCGCGACTTGTCCGGGAGGAGGCGGTCATCCGCCCGGCACGGGGCCTCTATCAACTCCCCGACGCACACGTCGAAGCTGCCCATACGCTGGCGGAGGCGGCGGTTCTGGTTCCAAAGGGTGTAGTCTGCCTAACCTCAGCCCTCCAATACCACGAACTGACGCTGCAGATGCCGTCGGCTGTATGGATGGCGATCGACCGTGCCGCCTGGCGGCCCAAGATCGATTATCCCCCTATTCGGTTCGTGCGCTTCACAGGGTCGGCACTGACCGAAGGTGTCGAGCGTCACCGCATCGAGAATGTCGACGTTCCCATCACGGATCCGGCGAGGACAATTGTCGATTGCTTTCGCTACCGGACGAAGATCGGCCTCGACGTCGCGATGGAGGGACTGCGCGAGGGTCTCCGCCGTCGCCGATGCAAACCGGATCAAATCTGGCGTTACGCGCGCAAGGCGCGGGTCTGGTCGATCATGCGTCCTTACGTCGAGGCAATGGTGTCTGATGCCGCGTGAGCCTCGCAACATCGGCGCATCAGTGCGAGCGCGGCTCCTCGATCGGGCACGTGCCGAGCGATCGGATTTCCAGATTCTCCTGACGCGATATGCGCTCGAGCGTCTGCTCTACCGGCTAAGCGCGTCGCCGCACCGCAACCGCTTCATCCTCAAAGGTGCATGCTCTTCGTGACCTGGGTCGCCGATCCGTTTCGGCCCACGCGCGATCTGGATCTGCTTGGCCACGGCAACAGCGACGCCGAGGCAATTGCCGAAACCTTCCGGGCCATTTGTGCGCAGCCGGTCGCCGATGACGGTGTGACGTTTGATGTCGCCGCGCTGATGGCGGCCCCGATCCGTGAGGAAGCTGAATATGGTGGTGTGCGGGTCCGCACGACGGCAACCACCGCCGGGGCGCGTATTCCGATCCAGGTCGACATTGGTTTCGGCGACGCCATCACACCTGCGGCCGTCGAGATCGACTATCCTACCCTGCTGGACGCCCCAATGCCGCGCCTTCGCGCGTATCCGGTCGAAACGGTGGTGGCCGAGAAATTCGAAGCGCTCGTAACGCTCGGCGTGGCCAATAGCCGGCTCAAGGATTTCTATGATCTCTGGGTGATCTCCCGAACATTCGAACTTCGCAAGGCTCCCCTTGTCGAGGCAATTCAGCGGACCTTCGCACGACGCGGAACTGTCCTCCCGTCTGTTGTACCGGTCGGTCTGACCGATGAATTCGCGGAAGCATGGACCGCTCAATGGCGCGCCTTTCTGGACCGGGACCGGATGGCAGCCGCACCAGATGCTTTCGCCGCTACCATCGCCGATCTTCGCCTCTTCTTGATGCCGCTGGTCGTCGGATTGAAGGAAGAACGAATTTGGCCGCCGAGCGGGCCGTGGTCGCCGGGGGCAGCAATCGATGAGGCATAGCGGAACGAGAAAATTTCTCCGTGCCGCATGCCGCGACTGACGAAGAAAGGAGCCGCTGTCGCGGTTGGGGGGAAGTATGGATAAGAAGCACTTTTATCGCGTAGGCAGCCACTCTGGCGCCTGGGGCGATCTACCCACTGACCCCGATGAACTGGATTCTCTGACCAATAGTGCTCGAAAGCACATCGAGCCGTGGCTCTCTGCTGTCTTCCAAGCAGAGCACCTCAACCTACTGCTCGGCAGACTCTCTTATCGTCGTCCCTCGCGCCCACGATGGCTTCGACCTGCGGGGGTGTCGGGATAAGGACTTGGTCCCCCACTGACGGAAATGCGACCACGCCACGAGAGAGTTCGTATCTGGTCATTCCCGAAGCGCGGTCGCGCCGAGATGTCAATGTACCCACTGGCGATAGCGACATCTTCGGCAGTGGAAATGGAAGATCGATCAGGCCAAAGTCTTTCAGGCAAGAGCGCTTTGGATAAGGAGAGCGTTCGATCCCGATCCAGGTTATGTAGGCGACCGTCGCACCGGCTTCATTTGGGATGATCACATACCCATTGAGACGCGGAAACCCCGCCGGCACTCCGGTATTCAATGCAGAATGACTCTAGCAAGTGGGTTGTGGGAACGCTGCATGATTGCCTACCATCTTATCTTGGGGATCTATTCTCGATAATGTTTTGGCGGTCCGGTTTCCAGTGGGGAATAAGCGCCAGGCAGGCCGATCTTAGGGCTTACTGATCTGATCCTGGGAAAGTTAAGCGTTGAAGCGGTGGATATCGTGCCGCTAAGATAGCCGATGCCTCCGGTCGGTCACCAGACGGCAGATGGTTCTGATGCGACAAGTCCTCGCGTCGTATTCTCTCCGTCACATGCCTAGCCAAGGCGGACAACGCCCCGATGTTGTTCCATAGGCTTTGCCTGTCACCCGCTGAGGCAACAGACGCTAACAGGCCAAATGTCGAGCTCGGCCACCAAGTTCTTTGACCCGCCTACGAAACTCCTTCCTGCCAAGCTTGGTAGACGGTCCTGATTCTGGGATGAAAACCCAGACTGCGGGCGAGGGACGTATCGACATGCAGATACCAGGGATTTGAGAGAGGCTCGCTACTTGAGTCCAAGCGCTTCCCCACCATGCCCGCAAGTTCATAGATTGAGGAGGGCGTCTCGTCGGCCAAGTTCACGATGCGCCGATCGAATACACCCTCCAGCGCTAGCGTGACTGCCTGGGCGATGTCACGATGGTGGATCGTGCTCATGCGCTGGGCCGGATGCCAGGTGCTGACGTGGTTGGGAAGAGATTGAAGATGTCCGTCACCGTCGCCATAGACGAAGGGGAAGCGAAGGATGGACCAGTTCAACCCGCTTTCGCGCAGTTCCTTTTCTGAGGCGACCTTGCTTGCGGGATAGGCGTGCTGAGGATCGACCGGGTCGTCCTCTCTTCCCGGATGCGGATTGTCCTTATTGTAGACATGGCTGGTGCTAGACATGATGAACCGCGCGTCGGGAGCGTGGGTCTTCACAGCAGCGATCAAGTTGCGTGTCCCATCGAGGTTGCTCTTCCAGATGAGATCGGTGTCTTGTGTGCGAAACACGGCGGCGAGGTGCACGATAGCGGAAATCCCTTGGACGGCGTTCGTCAGGGTCGAAGGGTCGCGAATATCGCCCGTCACGGCTTCTGTTCCTTCAGGGCAGTCCTTGCCCGCGCGGAGCAGGATGCGGCAAGTATAGCCGGCCTCCACCAGCCTCGGCAGAAGGCGCTCGCCAACGAGCCCGGTGGCTCCGGTGATCAATACGGTCATTTACTCAATCCTTTCGCAACAGGGTCTGCAGTCGTTCGGTCGCAGATTTGAGGACACGGATGGTCGTGGCCAGGTCGGCCTCGTCGATCCCGCCGAAGGCGGCGTCGTGAATGACAGAAAGATCAGGAATTCTGCGCCACAGCGCCTCACCTGTGGCTGTCAGCTTCAGTAGACGTTGACGCTGATCGCCTCCATCCGCGGTCTGCGCGACCAAATCCTTGCGGACGAGTGTGGCAATAATCCCGCTCAAGGTCGCGCGTTCAAGTTCAAGTGCGCGGCCGAGGTCTCGTTGGACGGACGGGCCGTTGTTGACGAGATACCAGAGGACATACCATTGCGTGGATCCCAGATCGAAAGGCCGCAGACGCTCGTCCATGAGGGCTCGGCCCGCGAAGTAACACCGCTTCGTCCATGCGCCGACAGAGAGATTTTTGGTGTCCGCATGTTCGCTCATGTTAGAGACCCGTGAATTCGTTCGCTACCAAACCAAAATCGCAAGGTAGCAAACGAATGTCAAGTCTTAGGCGATCGGTTACGGATTGGGCAATATCGGATTGCTGGATCGGAAGCTGAGCGGTCGCGCTCGGCCACGACAGCGGCTTTATGGGCAAGCGCTATCGCCACCGCTTCACATGGTCGACGAGTGCACGCAGTTTCGGAGCGAGATTGCGGCGGCTGGGGTAGTAGAGAAAGAAGCCGGCAAAGGGTGGGCAATAGTCCTGAAGGAGAGGGACCAGTTGACCGGATGCGACATAGCGTTTGAACGTGTCTTCCATACCGAAGGTGATGCCACCGCCGGCACAGGCTGTGCGGATCATAAGCCACATGTCATTGGTGGTGATCTGCGGGTCGACAGCCACGTCGAACTCACGTCCATTCTGCCCGAACTCCCAGCGATAGGGCGCACTGTGTGGCGCTGGGCGCCAGCCGATACAACGATGGGCCGAAAGTTCCGAAGGATGCTCAGGCTTGCCGAAACGCTCGATGTAGGAAGGCGCGGCGAAGGCGCCCTGGCGCTGATCGCCCGAGACGGGGACGCCAATCATGTCCTGATCGATGACTTCGCCCAGCCGCACCCCAGCGTCATAGCCTTCCGCGACGATGTCGAATTCCTCGTCCGTTACAGTTACGTCAACCTGAACTGCTGGAAAGGCATCCGCGAAACGCGCCAGTAGCGGCCCGGAGATGAACTGCTCGGCGATGGATGACACCGCCAGCCTCAACAGTCCGCTCGGTGCGCTGTCGCGGTCCGCCGTCGCGTCAAGGGCCATTCCGACTTCGGAAATTGCCGGCGCCACGCGCTGATATAGTCGTTCGCCCGCCTCTGTGAGACCCACGCTGCGTGTCGTGCGCTGCACCAGGGCGACGCCCAGCCGATCTTCGAGACGGCGGATGGTCTGGCTGACCGCTGGCCGGGTGACGCCCAAATTCTCCGCGGCAATGCGAAAGCTCCGCGCTTCGGCGACCGCCAAGAAAACAGAAATGCCGTTCAGATCGATTGCCATTGGTTAGTAAATATTACCAGCTTGGTCACTATTGAGCAAGTTGTCCCATCTTATCGATACGCCTACCTTTGTCTCACTAACAGGAGACAGCCAACATGACGCTTGATCACTACAGACTTCTTGGAAGGTCGGGTTTGCGCGTTTCGCCATTGAGCTTGGGAACGATGACCTTCGGTTCCGAGTGGGGATGGGGTGCGGACGGCGATGAGGCCCGCCGCATCTTCGATCTCTATGTCGATCGCGGCGGTAACTTCGTCGATACATCGGTGAACTACACCAATGGAGGCGCTGAACGTTTGCTAGGAACCTTTATCGGCGACAAGCGCGAGCGGATCGTTCTTGCGACGAAATTTACGATGGCACGCGACCCGGCCAACCCGAACTCAGGCGGTAACCACCGCCTGAACATGGTGCGCTCCGTTGAGCAGAGCTTGAAGCAACTCGCCACGGATCGCATCGACCTCCTTTATCTGCATGCGTGGGACATGACGACCCGGCCGGATGAGGTCATGCGAGGGCTCGACGACCTCATTCGGTCCGGAAAAGTGCTCTATCTCGGCATTTGCAACACGCCTGGATGGCGCGTTGCGCAAATGCAGACGCTCGCCGACATTCGCGGCTGGTCGCCTTTCGTGGCGCTGCAGATCGAATACAGCCTCGTGGAACGGACGGTCGAGCACGAGCTTATACCGGCGGCTGAGGCTCTGGGCCTTGGGGTGCTTCCGTGGTCACCGCTCGGCGGTGGCGTCCTCACAGGCAAATATTCCCTTGCCGACGTAGAAGATTCACGAGAGGCGGCTGTGTCCGCCAGCCGCAAGGGTGTCATAGCGTCGTCCGGTCACCTGAACGAGCGCGCAATCGAAATCGCGGACGAGGTTCGAGCCGTCGCCGAGCAGGTCAACTCCACACCATCGCAAGTGGCGCTTGCGTGGACGCTGGCCAATCCGACGGTCGTCTCCCCCATCATCGGCGCCCGCACGTTCGCTCAGGCCGAAGACAATCTTGGAGCTCTGGATCTGCTGCTGACGCCGGAACAACTGGATCGTTTAAACCGGATCAGCGCCCCGAGCCCCGTCTTTCCCGCTCGCTTCACGCAACGTCCCCTCGTCCAGCAACTGATCTTCGGCAACGCTGCGGTCGAACGCCGCGGCTGACCCTTCAGACGATGTGGGGCCTGTCGACGGTGCATGATCTTCATGCCAGTCGATAGGTCCCAACAAACCGTCAGCAACAGGAAAGGACCGATATCATGACCCTCCCGAGGTACCACCATATCGCCCGCGCGAGCCGAACAGCTCTGATTGCACTGGGATTGCTGTCGCTCGCCCTGCCGGGCGCAGCCTTCGCCGACACCGCGGCAACGCAGGTTACGGACAGTGCCGCGATCGAGCAACGGAACAAAGCGATCGTAGAAGCCGCCTTCGAAAAGTGGCGTGGAGGCACCTATGTCTTCGCGGAACTTCTCGCTCCCGATGTCGTCTGGACGATCCATGGTTCCGGACCGGTCGCTGGCACCTATCTTAACCAGAAGGACTTCATCGAACAGGCATCGCGTCCTCTGACCAGCCGGCTCGCGACCCCGATCGCGCCGGAGGTGCACAACATCTTCGCCGACGGCGACACGGTCATTATCCGCTTCGACGGAACAGCGACCACGATGTCGGGCGCACCTTATCGCAACCAGTTCGTCTGGATACTCAAAATGAAGGACGGCCTCGTCGTCAATGCGGAGGCCTTTCTGGACCTTGTTGCCTATCAGCAGGTCGTCGACAACAACGCCCCGCGGTCCCAATGACCGACGCCCGCGGTTCGGCAGATGTGCGTCTGCCGAACCGCACCAAGCATCCATGCGCGATCGTCTCCAAACCGAGAACCTTAGTGGAGCCAGACCATGCGACAGGCATTTGCTGCACTCATCACGGCCACCCTTTCTATCCAACCCGCAGAAGCACAGGAGACCAATTTGCATCCGAACCATCCTTATGCCGGCATGTGGGTCACCGACGACAACCGGGTTCGCCATGAACTTCTGCCGAACGGACGCTATGTCGAGGCCCGCGGCCAGCGCGAGCGGGCCTATCAAGGCCGCTACGAAGTCGACGGGACGCATATCGAATACTGGGACGACACGGGCTTTACTGCCGACGGCGATTTCGTCGATGCCAACACACTGCACCATGGCGGCATGATCTTGCGACGTCAGCAAGCGACGCCTTAACATACCAGTTGACAGGGGCGGTGCCCACTCAGCGCCGCCCTGTCATCGCGACCTGTCCACCTCTCGGAGGAGGTCGATGAAGGCTCGTAGCGGTGACGGCACGTGCCGGCTGCGAGGGTAATAGAGTGCCAAGCCGGGTGTAGGCGGACACCAGTCATCGAGCACAGTCACCAATTGGCCAGATTTGAGTAAAGATCGGGCAAAGTATTCAGGTACATATGCGATACCGCGCCCGTCCACCGCCGCCTGGACGAGAAGATCGCTGTCATCGAGCGTGAGATTGCCGGGCACATCGACCGCAATTTCGGCACCTCGTTTTGAGAACTCCCAGCGATAGCGTTTGCCGCTCGGCAGACGCTGGCGAATACAGCAATGCGCATTGAGGTCGTCAGGTGTCTGCAGTCCGGCTTTGCCCTTGAGATAGAACGGCGCCGCCACGGCGATGAAGCGAACGTCGCCTGCAAACTTTACCGCGACCATATCTTTGGGAACAGCTTCCAGCAGTCGGACGCCCGCGTCGAAACCCTGTTCCACGATATCGACGAGCCGACCTTCAGACACGAGATCGAGTTCGACGTCGGGATAAAGATCGAGAAATCGTGGGACGACGTCAGCAAGCAGGATGCGGGCACCGCTCTTGTTCGCATTGATGCGTAGTGCTCCGCTTGGGGTACCGCGCTCCTCCGAGAGCGTATCGAGCGCGTGGTCAAGATCCTGAAGAACGGGATCGAGGCGTGCAAGCAGGCGAGCGCCAGCCTGGGTCAGCGACACGCTGCGTGTCGTCCGATTGAAGAGGCGGACGTCCAGTTTTGCTTCTAATCCGATGATCGTGTGGCTGAGGGCGGAGCGCGAAACACCCATGACATCGGCCGCCCTGCGGAAGCTCTGATGATTGGCCACCGCGGCAAAGGCGGCAAGGTCGTTCAAGCTGGGGCGTACCATTCGTGAATTATCCTCACCACGTTATCCCAAATTGAAGATCTTATAGCACCAATCCTCCGGATCTACATTTGCAGATGAACAATGAGGAAAATTACATGACAAGGACATGGTTCATCACTGGCGCTTCCTCCGGGCTCGGTCTTGAGATGACGCAGCAGTTACTCGCCCAAGGGGACACCGTCATCGCCACGCTCCGTCGCCCAGGAACGCTGACGCAGCTTGAGCAGAAATATCGCGAGCGCCTGGATGCCGTTCAGCTTGAACTGGTCGAGCCGGAGAGCATTGTCTCGGCCGTCGAAAGAGCCTTTGAGCGGCATGGCCGCATAGACGTGATCGTCAGCAACGCGGGCTATGGCCTGTTCGGTGCTGCTGAGGAGCTGACGAATGAAGAGATCGACCGGCAGATCGCCACAAATCTCACGGGGTCCATTCATCTGATCCGCGCAGCAATGTCTCATCTTCGCCGGCAAGGCGGTGGACGGATCGTTCAAGTCTCGTCCGAAGGCGGGCAGATCGCCTATCCGGGCTTCAGCCTCTATCACGCGACCAAGTGGGGCATCGAGGGGTTCCTCGAATCCGTGGCACAGGAAGTGGCGCCTTTCGGCATCGACGTCATCATCGCCGAGCCCGGGCCGACGGGCACGAATTTCGGAGCGAATCTCGTTCAGGCCATACCGTTGGATGCCTACGCTGAAACGCCGGCTGGCGCCGTTCGCCGGGCGATCAGCGACGGAAGCTTCGAGATCAAAGGGGATGCGGTGCGCGCCGTGTCCGCAATGATCTCAGCCGCCGAGAGCGAGGAGCCACCGCTGCGGCTGACGCTAGGCAGCACGGCCTATTCCTCTATCTCAAAGGCGCTTTCTGCACGCCTGTCCGCCCTTGAGGCACAGAGAGACGTGGCAGATTCCGCCGACAGGCAGGATCTTTGAACCGCAGCGGTCCGGAACCAAGGACTTCGAGAACAGGAAAGAAGATAACATGACCATTCGTCTAGCTATATTGGCTCTCGCCCTTACTGTCTCGGCTTCTGCTTTTGCCCAGACAGCCGCTGAAAACCAGGTTGTAGGCACTTGGCGCATGGTATCGGCAACCATCGATTCCGGCGGAAAAAACATCGCCGCCTATGGAGAAAAGCCTAATGGCCTTCTCGTGTTCACACCCGACATGCACTTTGTAGAGGTTCTGACCGACGCCGACGTCCCGCGCTTTGCTTCCAATGCACGAGGTGAGGGGACTGACGATGAAAATCGCAATGCGATGTCACGCAGCATCGGGTTCTTCGGCACTTACACCGTCGATGAGACGGGCGAATTCAGCGGAAATCGTGTCGAGGGATCGACATTTCCGAACTGGGTCGGCAGCGTACGAACACGCGATGATCTGAGGATGGTTGTTGACGGCGACCGGATGACCGAACAGTTCCGCAGGCCGGAAGGCACTGAAATTAAGATTGAATGGCAGCGGGTGGGCGCGTCCTCACCACCCAGCTCTATTTTCCCGGCGAGGCGAGGAATACCAGAGACAGGTTGTTTGACGAGGCGCTGCTCCTCGACATCAAGCAAACCGGTGACGGAAGGTTCGGGCGGTTTGATTTCGTAGTTTGACGAAGATGGCATCTCAGCGGGCGCCCCGCTTTACCGACCTGCAGGATGTCATTGAGCCGTTCGGGCGATTGCGAACGCCGCCGCTTCACGGCGTTGCATCCAAGGGTATGGGATCCCCTTCCGGCGCGGGTTCTGGTGCGTCGTCAGGCTTGCCGTCTTCGTTTTCCAACCCGAGTTGTTGGAGGATAATTTCCTTGATTTGCTGTTCGATCGCCTCTCGATCCTTCTGGCTCATTGCAGCCAGCTTGTCTTCATTAAGCTCGCGATCTTTCAGGAAGAAATAGCGGATGCGTTCGGCTGGAGTCATCTTGGACACCTTCAGGAACTCGTCACCCGCATCGGGTTTCTCGTCTTTACTGAGAGCGGCGCGGTTAGGCTTTTGGTCCAACACAACGCCGTTGCTCTCCATCGACCACAGCGCGTCCGCAAGCTTCGAGCCATATCGGGGATCAAGCGAGACAGACGGGAGATTTCCATTTCCTTTTCCTTGCTGTGCTTCACGGACGGTGTCTTGCCCGGGCAAGCGTGATGCCGACTGCAAGAGCAGGGGAATCCGGGAGTTGCCTGTAACGATCATCGTGTTGATTCCCTTGGTTACTCCTGCCTCTGAACATCGCATCGTCGGCTTGCTCAGGGCTGATCGCGTACCGACGAATTCCATACCAGATAAGGTCTCTTCGGCCGATTGTGGTTATCAAGTGTGGCCGCGCCTTGATGCCTTCTGGACCCTTTCCGGCACCAGTCAAGACGCGATGCGAGGGCCAGCGGACGTCGGGAAGGCCGACGTCCGAATAAGGTGGAGGATTACGCGTTGAAGCCGGCGTCTACACTTAGAACGGCGCCGGTAATCAGACTGGCCGCAGGACCAGCCAGGAAAGCAACTGCACTGGCGACTTCACGGGGTTCGCCGAAGCGGCCAAGTGAGGTGAGGCTGCGCTGATAGTCAGCATTCTCCCCATTGGCGGGGTTCATTTCCGTGTCAGTTGAACCCGGGAGAACCAGATTGACGGTGATGTCTTGAGGTCCAAGTTCGCGCGAAAGCCCCCGCGTGAAGGACAGAAGTGCCGACTTCGACATCGCGTAAGCCGTTACACCGGGGAAGGGGACGCGCTCTGCCAGGGAGGAGCCGAGAGAGATGATCCGGCCACCGGATGAAAGATGTGGGATTGCCGCCTGTGCGAACAGGACGGGCACGCGAACGTTGACATCAAGCATGGCCTGCAGGTCGGCGAGGGGAAGATCCGCAGTCATGCCGGCAGTTCCGATGCCCGCACTGTTGACCAGGATATCAAGCCCTCCGAGTGCATCGACCGTATGGCTGACGGCGCGCCGAATGGCGTTCGGGTCGGCACTGTCGGCTTGAATGGCCAGCCCGCGCCGGCCCTTTTCCTCGATAGTCTTGACCACCGATGCAGCCCTATCGGCCGAGCGATGATACGTGAAGGCGACGTCGGCGCCATTCTCGGCAAGCGCAAAAGCGATCGCGGCCCCATTCCGCGTGAGCCGCCGCTCACCAAGGCCCGTTTTCCAAGCAGTTCCATGAGCTTTCCCGAGAGTATACGAGAACCTTTGGCGTTGCGCCCAAACAGGATGCTCTGAGCCAACAGCGCCTCCACAACGAATATGCCAGCCGCGCCGTACAGTCCGCGTAATCCCGTCAAGAAAAAGAGTCGACCATAGCCGTAAGCCTACTTCCCGGCGCAATCGCTCATTCCAACCAGGTAACCAATGTACATTACAAAGAGATTTCGACTGGATGGCTCTATAACAACTAGGTCTTCGGTTCACATCCCCTCAAGGCGGCCGCTTTGTAACACTCATAGGCGCGCGATACGCAAAGAGATTCCTATTCGGCGGCCGCCGATCGCTTCGAAGCAATCCGTCCATCCTGCAAAGCCTCACGCTCGGCGAAGACGCGGGTAACCTCGGCCATGTTGTCTGTGCCCCATGAGCAGAGCGGCACAAGGGCTTCGGCCAGGCTCCTACCCAACGGGGTGAGACTGTAGTCGACCCTTGGTGGAATCTCTTTGTAGTCGGTCCGCTTCACGAGACCGTCCGCCTCCAACTCCTTGAGCTGCTGGATCAGCATCTTGTCACTGACGTCGCGCACGGCTCGCCGTAGCGCGCCGTATCGGGTTGGGCCTCCCTGGGCGACGAAGTACAGGATCAGCGGTTTCCACTTGCCCGCAATAACACGCAACGTCGCGTCTAGGCCGCAAGTAAACCCGGCCAGCGTTGGGGTGCAGGTTTCAGCCGCTGGCATAGCCTGCGTTGACGACGAGTTGAAGTGTGACTGATCTGATACCATTTCTACGTACTTACCAAAAGGTGCATACTTGTCAATGAGTGTGCGGGCCGCCAGCTTAGTCTGATCTCAGTGAAGGAGCACATCATGAACAGACTACAGGGTAAGACGGCAGTGATAACGGGCGGCGGAAGCGGCATCGGTTTCGGAGCCGCCAAGCGGTTCATCGAAGAGGGCGCTTTTGTCTACATATTCGGCCGCCGCCAGGAAACACTCGACACCGCCGTAGTGCAACTCGGGTCCTCGGCACGCGCCGTCCAAGGGTCAGTGACCGACCTTTCCGACCTCAACCGGCTGTATGAGACGGTCAAGAGCGAGCGCGGCGGGCTGGATGTTCTCCTCGCCAATGCCGGGACCGGGTCGTTCGCGCCGCTCGGCGAAATTACGCCTGAGCACTACGACCAGATCTTCGATCTCAACGTGAAGGGCACGGTGTTCACGGTGCAGAAGGCCCTGCCGCTGATGTCGGAGGGGGCGTCGATCATCTTGACGGGTTCAAGCACGGGGGTGATGGGGACGCCGGCCTTCAGCATCTACAGCGCAACGAAGGCGGCGGTCCGAAACCTCGCACGCGGCTGGGCGCTGGACTTACGCGGCACGGGCATCCGCGTCAACGTCATGTCGCCGGGGCCGATCACAACAGAGTTGGCATTGGAAGTCTTAGGTGATGAAGGGATGAACGCAATCGGGGCGACGACAGTGCTCGGGCGCATGGGCGAGCCCTCCGAGACCGGAGCGGTGGCTGCGTTTCTCGCATCTTCGGATTCAAGCTTCATGACTGGCGGCGAAGTCTTCGTCGATGGAGGTCTGGCGCAAGTCTAATCGGTAGTAGATGTGTCGGCGGCGTCGCAGGTTGGAAATTGCGGCCTGCGGCGTCGATTTGCTCTCAAGCTTGTAAATTAGGTGGTCGATGGCACCGGACGAACGTTGATGAGAGCGGTCGAGCCTCATCGATCACCGTTCACGCATACTCTGAGCGTTTCGCTGTCATCGCCGACATCATGTCCGCCGCTGCATGTCAGCACCCTAGCGCCGTTCAGCTAATGGGGTCGCTGTTTTCAAATCCTTTCAAGAGGAAACGCAAAAATTTATATCTTCAGGCAGGGCAGGGGCTCACAATCGCTCCGTGCGCCGTCGTCGAAGACCATCAAGTGCCCGGACGCTCCAGGCCGTCCTCAACGACGATCGAGTCGAGTGCTTTCCTAAGGGTGGCGACGCCCGCTGCACCGTTTAGCTTCGCGAACTCCTGTTGCGCTGCGTTCCAGAGAGGCGATGCCTTGTCATGCAGGGCATTGCCCTCGCGGGTCAGCTTGATGATCCGATAGCGGCCATCGGTGGGCGACGGCTTCATCGTCACGAAACCGTCCCTCTCCAGCGTGCCGACCATCTTCCCCATCGCCGTGCGTTCGACGTCGAGCCGCTCGGCCGTCCGTTATTCCTGAACCTGATGAAGGCCAGCATCTCCAGGATGACCGGTCTCGTCGATAACATCATGGATCTTGCACGCGCGCGCCTTGGCGGAGGGATCTCACTGGAGATGAAGGAAACCGATTTGGTCGAGACGGTCATTCGCGGTTCGCTCACTCACTGGGGGTCTACAAAATCGCAAAGCCGATGCTTGCGGTCATTGAGCCTGATGGAGCAGCAGGGAATTGGTCTCCAAAAGCCGAGGCGAGCCTTGCGGCGGCCCTTTTGCATGACGTCGGCCACGACATGTTCAGCCACGCCTTCGAAACAGCGATGGACTTCTTCCTCTCCCGCAATCAGCTGAAGGCGATTCCGCTATCGCGTTTCAGGCGGCGGTCGATCATGAGAAAGTCGGACAGAAAATCATCATGGACTCGTCGGTGAGCGAGGCGTTGACCAAATTTGGGGGTCAGCAATTCCCCTCGATGGTCCGGGACATCATCACGAAAACGGATGAAAACTGCATTTACACATCCGTCGTTTCAAGCCAGCTCGATGCCGACAGGCTCGATTACGCAAAACGCGACGCTTACTTTGCCGGCGTTTCCTCAGGTGGCATAGACCTGGATTGGCTGTTACGGAATTTCAGAGTTGGGGAAAATGGAAACGCCCGTTTTCTTTACGTCGACAGCAAGGCTTACATTTCCCTTGAGCAGTTCACAGTAACCCTCTTCCAACTCTACCCCACCATTTATCTTCATAAGAAGACCAGGGGGCTCGAGTACATGTTCGCATTACTGCTGAGCAGGGTGTTCGAACTCATCGCTGCTGGTGATATCTCAAGTGCTGGATTGACCGAAGACCACCCGCTTGTGAGGTTTTTCCGAAATCCGGGAAACCTAGAAAACGCCCGTCTCCTCGACGACACGCTGTTCTGGGGCTCACTCTATCAGTTCCGGGAAGCGCCGGATCCGTCGGTAAGCGATGTAGCCACCCGAATTTCTGATCGCAACATTTTCCCGATGATAGATGTCTGGAAAATTGCCGACGAAGTCATGGCGCTGCGATCGACCAAATTGGACCTTGCGGCGCCCGAGCGCGTAGAGCGCATCGGCGCCATTTGTGACGCGGTAGCGAAAGAGATCCAGTAAGATCCTGCAATCTGGAGCAGTGACTGCTACTATGACAATGCAGGCCGCCAGATCTATAAACCGAAGGGTATCCGCGGTTCTGGCCGGTCGTCAGAGACGGCCATAATGAACAATGGCTCGAACTGGCGGGCCATCGACAGGGAAGACCTCATATTGGCGCATGACATAAATAACCGTCCGGCCTGCAGGGGTAGCCTGCTTGCTGGAAAGACTAGAAAGCCGGCGGCCAAGTATGGCGACCGGTTTGGAGTTCCGGTACACGCTGGACGATGAAAAATGATGAGGTTACAAATTGCCCGTTTTAGAAGTGACGCTGGACCCAAACGAAGATGACCGCAAGGCGATCCTTGATCCTCTGCTCGCCTTCAATGATCTGAAGGCTGGCGACGATCATTACCAGCCGCTGGCCATTTTTCTGCGGGACGATGAGGGCGAGATCCGCGGGGGCTTGTGGGCGAAATGCTATTATCACTGGCTGTTCGTCGAGCTACTTTTCGTGCCCGAAATCATGAGAGGCCAACAGCTCGGAACAAAACTTCTGGCCAAGGCGGAACAGTGGGCAAACGAACAGAGTTGCGTCGGAATCTGGCTCGACACCTTCAGCTTTCAGGCTCCAGGCTTTTATGAAAAGCAAGGTTACTCTGTGTTCGGAACGCTGGAGCGATATCCAGGGGAGAACCAGAGAGTCTTTCTGCGAAAGTTGCTTTAGCCCTCAGCTGAAAGTTTCCTGGCTTCGATGTTTGGCAGTGACGGCAGGATCATGTTGATCGGCAGGACCGCCCAGGCCGACAGCATTTCATGGCTTATCAGGCGAGGTGGCGCTGAAACCGTGCTATCAAACAATCAGCCTATCACGTGGAGCGAAACATGCTGAAGACGGACACCCGCCAGGCCAACTGGCGACGGGCCAATCCCGGCAAATACGAAGCCCATCTCGCGGTTCAGCGAGCCCTAAAGGCAGGAGAGATTGATAGGCAAACTTGTGAAGTTTGCGGTGTTGAAGCCGTCGACGCCCATCACGATCAATACGAGGAGCCTCTGGACGTCCGATGGCTGTGCCGTCGGCATCACACCCGGCTCCATCACTACGGTGAAGACATGTTTCCAGTCAGGGAATGCCGTTGAACGAATACCCGAGACATCTGTCTTTCGCTCGAAATGGCGTGGGTCAGCGGGAGGCGAGGTGAATCTGCTCGCGGATCCATTGCTGGCCTTGATGCCCGTGCGTCCGTTCGTGCCATATGAACTCGAGCTGAAACCGCTCTGCAAGCCACGGAACGTCTATCCATGCGACTTCAGCTAAGCGGCCCCGCATCAGGCGGCGCGGCACCATTGCGACGAGATCGCTGCTGGCGACGATGCTTGGCACTACGAGAAATGAGGCGGCAGACGCTACAACGGCGCGGGAGTGACCGAGGGCTTTCAGGGTAACATCCACAGGCGAAGAAAATGCGCCGCCGGAAGGCGAGACGATCACCTGTTCAAGCTGGGCGAACCCGGCTGCGGTCGCCCCCTCGGCGATCCGTGGGTGCCCGGGGCGGCCGATCAGAATATAGCTTTCCTCAAACAGATACTGGGTACGCAGGTGAGCCTGCCCGGCATCCGGTGTGGCGATGGCGAGATCGATATCACCATCCGCCAGTTGGCGCGCTACGCTGGCTGGAGCGAGGCGGTGTACGGCGAGCCGGATTTTCGGAGCCTTTTCGCGTAGCGTCACGATCAGAGGCGCCACCACCACGGCTTCGACGTAGTCGGTGCAGGCGATCGAGATGGTCAGCTCGGCTGTTGCGGGAGAAAAGCTTTCATGGCCCTGGAGTGTGCCGCGAAGCTGATCCAGCGAGGCTCGAAGGGGTCCAATCAGCTCAAGGGCCTTGGCGGTCGCCACCATGCCACGATGGGCCGGCACGAGCAGGGGATCATTGAACAGGTCGCGAAGGCGGTTCAGTTGCGCGCTGAGCGCCGGCTGGCTCATATGTAGCCGGGCTGCGGCCCTCGTGACGTTGCGCTCGACAAGCAGAGCTTCGAGACTGACGAGCAGGTTGAGATCGACACGTTTCATATCCATGTGCTGGATAGTAACGCATAAATCAATCGATTTCACATATGGCTGACAAATTGCGATTTTCATCTCCCGGGAGCGCGTGATGCGCTGCTCCAAGAAAGTGATGGAGATACACATGTCGATCAATCAAAAGCCTACCATTGTCGTCGCAGGCAGCCTGAGCAAGCAGGGCCGGAGCGTAGTAGAGTCGTTATTGGGGAGTGGACGATATCACGTGCGTGCGCTGACAAGTCGTCCAGACTCACAAGCGGCCCGCAAGCTGGCCGAGCAGGGCGCTGAACTCATCGCCGCGCCGCTTGCGATCAACAACAGGGGTGAATTTGTGAAAGCGTTCCGGGGAGCGCAGGGCGCCTTCCTGATGACGCCAGTCGTCGCCCCTCCAGAAATCTACGAGTTCGATATCGGTAGGGATCTGGCCGATGTTGCTGTCGAAGCAGGTGTGAAGCACATCGTCTTCAGCACACTGGAAAACGTGGATGAGATTACTGGAGGTTCGAAGTTCGCGCCGCATTTTACGGACAAGGCGCGCGTCAAGGCTTACATCCAGGATCTTCCCGTTCGCAGTTCGTTCATCGAGCTGGCGTTCTTCTACACCAACCTTCTCGAATATTATACGCCGCGTAAGGAGGGCGACACGCTCGTCTTTCCCATTTATCTGCCGGTGCATTTCCGAGCACCTTTCGTCGATCCGCTGACGGCGACAGGGCCAGCCGTTCTTGAAATCTTCGCCCGCCCCGAAACCTATGCCGGGCAAACGCTCCCGATCATCGGCGACATCCTATCACCTGCCGAGATGATCGAGACCTTCAAGCGCGTCACGGGCCGGAAGGCTGTGTATGCATCCGCCTACACCCCTGATGAACTGGTTCGTCATTTTCCGGAGTTCGGCGGAAATCCCGAGCTCGTTCGAGAAAACATCGGCATGGCGGAATACGCAGTCGAATACGGATATTTCCGGAAAGACCGGGATCTCTCGTGGAGCAGGCGGATCAATCCCTCCAGTCTCACCTGGGAGCAGTTCCTGATCAAGACCGGTTGGGATGGCGAGAAAAGGGCTTTTGGTCTCAGCTCGTAAACCTCGGTCGCTCGTCGTCGTTTAGTCGCACGTCGAGCGCGGGAACCTTTATCAGCAAAGGGGATTTTCGAACAGAAAGGTCGATCTAGAAATCCCGCAAAAAGCATCCGATGTTCACAGGCTTCGAGCTCACAACCATCCAAACATCACGCGGCCAGATCCGGCTGAGGAAGGGAGGGGAGGGGCCACCCGTCCTTCTCCTTCATGGACATCCGCGGACACACATGACCTGGGGACAGGTGGCGGATCGGCTGGCGCCGTCGCTAACGGTAATTTGCCCGGACCTCCCAGGCTTCGGGCAGTCATATATCCCGCCTGACGCGCCGGACAGCCGGCACTCGTCAAAGCGAGAGAAGGCCGCTGCTCTCGTCGAACTCATGGGTCGCCTCGGCTATGACCGCTTTTCGGTCGTCGGCCATGACCGTGGCAGCTACCCGGCGTTTCGAATGGCGATGGATTGGCCAGAGGTGATCCAGCGTCTGATCGTCGTCGACTGCCTGCCGATCATCGAGCATCTGGAACGCGCTGACTGGAAATTTGCGCGTGACTGGTATCACTGGTTCTTTTTCGCCCAACCCGAAAAACCGGAGCGGGCGATCCTCGCCGACCCTCTGGCATGGTATGGGCTGACATCCGATCTGATGGGTTCGGACGCTTATGCCGACTTGTTGATCGCCATCCGAGATCCGGACGTCGTCCATGGGATGGTGGAAGATTATCGGGCGGGCATCCGGATCGATCACGAACACGATCGGGCCGACCGCGATGCTGGCAGGAAAGTGCGATGTCCAATGCTTTGCCTCTGGTCGACGCGCGACGACCTGGAGCAGATCTACGGCAGCCCATTGGCCATCTGGCACAACTGGGCGACCGACGTGCAAGGATTTGGAATCGACAGCGGTCATCACGTTGCGGAAGAAAACCCCGAAGATCTGGCGGCAGCTATCCTCTCATATCTGTCGTGAATGCCGCGAGGCGCCAGGGCATGACGTACCGCATGCTCTTGGTCATCGAGGGCCTTGAAACCAGGGATGACTGGCGATTCAGTGCACCGGCTCCCGACCTGTGAACACGACGTAGCAGAGAGCGGCTACCGCGATCGCTGCTCCAGTGATTGCAAAGATCAAACGGTAGATCGTCAGTACCGGCAAGGACAGTCCTGCGATCTCACCATAAACGGCGGACGCCGCTGAGACACCGAGAAAGACGAGCGTGTTAAGTGCTCCTAGCACTAAACCGCGCTTGCCCGGTGGAATAAGGGTTTGAGCTTCCGTCATCACCAGCGGATGCACGTTTCCCATGGCATAGAGAACGGCCAAACCCGCGCAGGCTGAGAGAAAGCTTAAACCCGGGGCAAAGGCGAGGAGGACAGCACAGGCCACCCCGACAACGTAAGTACATATCACAATCGAGCTTGCGGAGACCCGTACAAGACAAACAGGCAGCATGAAGCCGGTTACAATGCCAACGATACTAACAGCGGTAAGCATCGTTCCCACCGCCGCATCCGGACCGAACAACGAGGTGATATACGGCGTGGCCCATGCGTTTCGGAACGTGCCGCCAAGCGAGAGGGTGAAGCACACCGGCATGAGATAGAGCAGGGGCACCAGAGACCAACGACTTTGATCGGGATCACTTTCATCCGCGCTCGCCGGCGTTGGTCCGAGCGCAAGAGCAATCGCTGCAGCGCTGCCCGCCATTACGGCCGCTGCCAGCCAGCAAGCAGGGCGCCAGCCGAATGCGTCGACAAACCACGTAAGGGGAGCCGCGGAAAGCAGCGCGCCGGTCGAGCCCGCGGCGCTGACAGTGGCGGAGAGCCGACCAGCCTTCTGGGGTTCGTTCGTACGCCCGAGATAATAAAGTACCCCCATAAAAATTGGGGCGCAGCCAATGCCGATGAAGGATTGTCCGGCGATCGCCAACCAGTAGCCCGGCGAGAGCGCGACGACGGCCGCCCCCGTGGCTCCGAGCATCATCATCGCCGCCATGGGAGCACGCACGCCCCACCTGTCGAACGCTATGCCGACCGGGATCTGCAGGATTGAAAACGATGCGAAGAATGCCGAGGCGAGCCAGCCGAATTGTTCTGCAGACAGTGACAGGTCCGTGGACAGAGCCGGACCGACGACGCCAAAATAGCTGCGGAAGTACATGCTCAGCAGAAAGGCGACGGCCAGAACGGGCAAAGCAAGGACGTTCATCTGCATCCCGCGAAAAGAGCCCGGCGCGTCGGCCGGGCTGCGATCACTACGTTTTGCGAGCTTGGTGTCGGCGGAGGGCTGCGCTGATAGCCTCCACGCCGATGACCACTTCCCCTAAACGCTACTTGTTCATGTCCTTGGCCATCATCAGGTGGTGTTCGAGGGCGGGACGGGTCTTTGCTGCCCAAGCTTTCAGCTCGGTGTTTTCGCCCTCGTCGCCGTAGCGCTTGAACAGGTCAACCGCGTCTTCATGGACATCTTCCTGATCGGAGTGGTATTGCTTGGTGAAGTCATCGCCGTTGAGCTTCTTCAGGTCGTCGAGCATGCTCTGCTGAGCCGAACTCATCGCGGTCGGGATGGTGGCATTCACCTTCCCGCCAGAAACTAGCGCCTTCAGCTCGTCGGACGTCTTCGTATGGTCGGCGATCATCTGCTGCGCGAAGGCTTTCGTCGCAGCGTCCTGCGAGCGCTCGACCGCAAGCTTGCTCGACTCGATTTCGAACATGTCGCTGCTAGCTGCTTCGGTGATGAAGTCTCCGGTTTTCGGCGCAATGCCCATGACGGAGTTGACGCCGGTCTTTTCCGCGGCGGTCTGAGCAAGCACGGGGGAAGCGAGCATGAGGGAGAGGCCGGCGAAGGCTAGGATGGATTTCATCTGGGTGCTCCTGTGGGGCTAGGGTTGTGCACCGTAAACTAAAGTGTCGCCTGATCGTTCCTGCGCCTGCCGGCTTTCCTCCGCTTCACAGCTCGGAAGCTGGCGATCGAGCTGGTCGGTGCGCCTTCGACCGGTTCATTCTTCTTCTCTCCGTCCTGCCTTCATCCTGTTCGAACGAGGAGGATTGAGCTGGATGAGGAGCGCCGACGAGGCGAGTTGATGGTTTCGCTTCGAAAAGCTCACCAGCCAAGCGACCGCGCGGAATATGTCCCGCCCTATCCAGGTTTTGAGACACTCTTTCATGTCAATTTGGAAGCAGCGCCTCGTGACGCCCATATTAAATGGCCGGATTCTATCGATCAGCTCCCCGGCGAGGGTGATGCGCAATTTCGACTGTTCTCGGCGATGGAGACGGCGCTGCGACGCCTCGACACCGTACGGAATGATTCTGATGTCGTTCTCGTGCATTTCCCCGACAGTTGGTCTTTCGCCACAAGGGGCAAGCACTTTGACGCTCACGACGCTCTAAAAGCGCTTGGCGCGAAATACAATATTCCTACACAGGTGATAAACGACAGGGTATTCTCATTCTCCCACGCGGCCTCGCGCTCGTGGCGATTGGCGATAGCGCTCTACGTCAAAGCAGCAGGAACGCCGTGGAAGCTTGCACCTTTAAAGGGCGTCCCCGCTGACACTGCCTATATCGGTCTTGCCTATGCTCTGCGCGGCAATCAACGCGATGCGCACTATGTCACATGCTGCTCCCAAGTCTTCGACATGGATGGCGGTGGAATGCAGTTCGTTGCGTTCGAGGCGAACGACCCGGTGGCGGATATCGCGGAGGCACGGCGGAACCCGTTTCTTAGCCGCGACGACATGCGAGCGGTTCTGGCTCGAAGCCTTGCGCTATACCAAGGCCGGAATGGCGGCATTCTTCCCAAGCGCCTGGCGATCCACAAGACGACAGCTTTCAAACAGGCGGAAATCGATGGTGCCTTTGATGCGTTGGCTGGTGTAGCCGAAATCGAGTGTATCGAAGTAAGCCCTGCCTCCTGTTGGAGAGGGGTTTGGCTTATTGAATCTCGACGATCTAACTCTCCGACCCAGCCATCCGGCTATCCCGTGCCGAGGGGGACCGTTGTCATCAGATCCGGAACGTCAGCCCTTGTCTGGGTGGCTGGCAACGCTCCTGAAGTGTCCAGTAAAGGCGACTATTACCAGGGGAAGAAGAGCATTCCAAAGCCGCTCCAGCTGATCAGACACGCCGGCAGCGGATCATTGGAGCTCTCGGCTCATGAGGCGCTCGCGTTGACGAAGATGGACTGGAACAACGATGCCCTCTACGATCCTGTTCCGGTGAGCATCCGATATTCGCAGCGTCTTGCCCGTACGATAGCGAATGTCCCCGATTTGCCGAGGAACGTGTACCCCTACCGGCTCTTCATGTAATCGGGGATCTTAAGGCATCATCTAAAGCGCCCCCAAGCTCGCTTCGTCTCCGAGCAAGTCAGTTGATTTCGTGCTTTTCAACACACACAGAAATCCGTTTCGTTCAGTTTCACTTATCATGTTTGGAAAGCCGCTTGTAACGCGGATAAACAAACATGATTGCTGCTCCACGAGAAAACTATGTTGAAATGTCCGCATGAAGAGCGGATAATGCGCTATGATTCACGATCAGCGATCCGCCTTGTCATCTCACATAAACGGCCTGCTATCTGCTGGCAGAGTGGTATTTACAGCTCAAGAAGCGGAGCACGGGCTCGGGTTAAACCGCGGCGCATTTCTTGATGCGGCTGAACGCCTGCAACGCCGTAAAGCGCTAATAAGGTTGCGACAGGGGTTCTATGTTGCCGTGCCTCCACAATTCGCCTCTTGGGGCTCGCCGCCTCCGTCGTGGTACATTGACGCTCTGATGCGGCATGAACAGCGGCCCTATTATGTCGGTCTTTTGAAAGCGGCAGAACTTCATGGCGCGACACACCAGGCCGTCATGGAATTCCAGGTTGTTACCGGTAAGCGAATGCCGAAGATCAAGGCGGGTCGCAATTTGATTGTCTTCTATTTCCGCAAGGATATAGCAAGGGTGGAAGCGGGAATCGAAAATCGCAAAACAGATACGGGAACGATGAAGATATCGTCGCCGGCACTCACTGCGCTTGATCTCCTCCGGTATCCGCAGGCTTCGGGGGGGCTGGACAATGTTGCAACCGTCCTTGCGGACCTCGGCGAGAAAATCTCACCTGATCAACTTGCGGTCCTCTCCGATATGACCGAGCGCCCGGTCGTGCAGCGTCTCGGTTATTTGCTGGACCGGCTCGGCCACCTTGATCGAACAGGCTTGATGCATACGGCCTTGATAGCCCGAGGCCCTCCAGCATGGACCGAACTCGATCGGCAAGAGATACGTGACCCGGATTTCACGCGTGAGCCGCAGGAGAGGGATGATCGTTGGCAAGTGATTGTCCGCCGCACGCCTGAGGTGGACGAATGATTCCTAGTCAGAATATTGTTGCCTGGAGCAACGTTGTTCCTTGGGCGGATCAGCGGCAAGTGGAGCAAGACCTCATTATCAGCCGGGCTCTAGTCGACATCTTCAACGACAAGATGCTTGGCACCGAGCTGCGTTTCCGCGGCGGCACAGCTCTCAACAAGCTCCACTTCCCAAAGCCGCTTCGCTACTCTGAAGACATCGATCTCGTCCGGACATCTTCAGGTCCGATAGGCCTGATCCTCGATCAATTGCGCGTCGTTCTCGAACCCTGGCTCGGCCGAGCGAATTTTGATCAGAGCCCGGTCGCTCCCAAGTTTCGTTTCCGTGTGGAAGCAGAAGACGGCAGCGGCGTGCCTATCCGGCTGAAAGTTGAAATCAACACGCGCGAAATTGAAGCTTTTGACCCCCCACAGACTCTGGCACTACGGGTTGACAACCCATGGTTCTCAGGCGAGGCAGAAATACCGACCTTCTCGCGCGAGGAGATGTTGGCGACGAAGTTGCGGGCGCTTCTACAACGCGACAAAGGCCGCGATCTCTACGATCTTTCCCATGCGCTCGAGGCGTTTGACGGGCTGAATGTGAAACGCGTCGCCGCTTTGTTTGGCCAGTATCTGGGGTTAGCAGGCCAATCGATATCACGTGCTCAGGCAGAAGAGCGGATGTTCGCGAAGCTGGCAAACCCGCGTCTATTGATCGACATGAAGCCGCTGCTTCCGATTGAGCAGGCAGAAGAATTATCTGAAGAAGCCACCAAGCATGCGTTTGTTCGGGTGTTTGAAGAGATGATCGTTAAGATTGCCGGCGATCCATGGATACGTACGTCAGAGATGAAAGAGCGTTTCAGACTTTAGCTCTGCCAGCTAAACTACAACGAGTCGCACCTGATTTCGTGCTACGCTTGGACAACCTCGGCCTCGACAATATCGCGGCCTTAGGGGCAGACATCAGTTAAACAAAAAGGGGCGACTTCGCCGCGATGACGCAACAGGATAAGAAGGCCACAATCCTTGATCCCACACAGCTCACGCGGATCGAGGCCGTGCATCGCGGCTATCTCTTTCAGCATCTCTTCGCCGTGGAGTGTCTCCTGTCCGTCGCGTCGCTTTCTGCGACATCGGTTTCAATCGAAACGGATGAGGATGTGGAGGTCCAGCTCGAGGGCGAGCGAATCTATGTCCAAGTGAAGCACCGACAGGGCGCATTGGCTTGGGATGACATCAAACGGCGCAGTTGAGCGTTTCGCTCAACTGCGGTCTGCACACGAAGGCGGGGAGCGCGCCGGTGCAGCGCGTTTCCTAATTGTAAGCAATGCACCTCCAAACGGGCCGCTCAAAGCAAAGCTCATTGCAGCCGACTGGCCTCGTGACGTCCGGGTTGATTGGCCATCGGCCGATCCCGAGGGGAGAATACTTCCCGCTCCCCATCCAACCTTGTTGGAAGCAGTCGAGACGACATGTCGTCTCGCTGGCATTCTTCCTTTTGCGACCCTGGCGCCCGAAACACTTATCTGGAAACTGTCCGGCTTGGTGATGTTGGCAGCGACCGGAGAAAAGGGCGACCTTGACCATGTTTTTCGGACGGAGGATCTACCTCAGCTTTTCGAGCAACTGGTGTTGCAGCTACAGGATCTACCGGCTCCGCCCGTGCCTTACCGAGTGCAAGAGGGAGAGCCATCGCTATCAGAGGCAGCTGATGCGCGCCTGATCGTGGGGCATTCAGGTGCCGGAAAAACGTCATGGCTCGCACAAGCGGCCCAACACTTTCCAGGCGCCCTCGTCTACGTCGATGTCGCCGACATGCCGGGGCCAGCATTGGCAAACACGCTCTCGCGAGAGATCGCTGGTAGGCTCTTCCAGCAAGGCACTGCTCTCGGCGAAATTTTCCTGCCTGGTGCATCGGGCCGCGAAATCCTGCGACTGCTTGCCCGCCGGCTCGACCAAGAGGGGCGGGGTCGTCACCGTCGCTCTTGATAATGCCCACCGGCCGGAAAGTGACGATCTGCTTGGAGTCATTCAAGCTTGCCCGGGAATTCGTTTCGTCCTCTTGGCTCGGCCTGACGGCGAGATCGGCGCGATCGAGGCGAAGCTCGGCATTGAGCGTCAGGACCTTAGAGGATGGTCGCCTGATATCGTCGCGTCGGCCGCTCATGAAGAGGGGTGTCGGGCAGATCCTGCCGACTGTCAGCTGCTGATCGATTTGACCGGCGGCCTTCCTCTCTTTGTCCTCAATGCTCTCTCGGTTGCCATCAGCGATTACGACGGGTCTGTCAAACAGTTCGTCGCCGATCTTGCTCGTGCAACCCATTCGAAGGAAGTCGTCCAGGAGATCATCCTTGGCCGTGTTTTCGATCGTCTTCCAGACGTCGTCGCTGCAGTCGCCGATCGCCTCAGCTTTTGTGATGCACCCATCACCCGCGACGAGGCGTCCCGGTATGTGGCGCAGGCAGGCGGACCCGATCCGAAAACGTTTGCATTGTCTCTGCGCCACCTCCTGAGTAAGGGCCTTCTATATACGAAAGTCTGCTCACGAACTGGAGCCCCGCTAAGCTCTCCCTGTTCCTGCGCCTCACGGGCGAGGTCGGTCGAATTGATGTTCTTGTCGAAATGGGCACCGAGGAATTGTTTCATGAACTCGGAGTGTGGCCGGAAATTGCCGGCTATCTTGAAGCTGCCATTGCCAACCCAGAAATTCCGGCAGATCAGCGGTTGAAGGGTCTGGATGCACTGGCTTTTGCCGATATTAAGCTTAAATCCCACCGCGCATTGGCTTGGCTCGATCAAATGGATGGCCTTATTGCCGAGCATCATCTCGGCAACGAGGAACAACTTCGCGTCGGAATGAAACGGATGGTTGTTCTCGCTTCTGATGGAAATCGCCGCAGCGTAGCGGCATTGATTGCTCGATTGGCTCCAGTCGTGCAGGGAATGCCCGCAGCTCACAAGCGCATCTTCTCTTACAATGTCGCTATAGCCGAAACAGCATTGGGAGACGCAGAGCCAGCCATTCGCAGGCTGGACCGGTTGGTGGCGGATTACTATGAGATTATTGGTCTCACACCTCGCGAGGTGATGGGCAACAATTCGCCGCAACTGGCTAAGATGGTGAAGCAAGGCGCCAACGTCGAGGATATCAAGCATCTCGCAGACTCTCTAGATGCTCTAGCAAAAGCACATGATGTGGCAGGCTCGGTCGCGCATTTGCCCGAATCCACGCTCTCAAGTTTTACGAATTAGCACGAGCGCCGCATTCCTTGTTCCGCGTGGGGCAGGACCTCGCTGATGAATTCGTTGGGCGGAACGATTTCCTCGGAGCAAAGCAGGTCATGGAAACAATCCTGTTACCGCAACTTCAGCAGTGGAAACTGGCGGACTTTTTGATCTCGGTCCGTTCCCACTATGCGGTGATTTTGGCCTATTGCGGTGAGTTCGATAAGGCTGAACGGCAAATGCAGCAGCTTGCGCCCTATGCCGGCGGTCTAATGCCGATGCAGAAGAAGGAACTGAGTGATCAGCAAAATATTATCAAGGAGCTTCGTCGATTTGGCCCGCCGCCGCAATGGAAAGCCCCGCCAGTAGATGTGGTAAGGCGCTTTGCTGACAAACTGATGCTCGGGGATAGCCCCATGCCGCACCGAGAAATCAAGCTTCCTAAGGTTGGCCGCAATGATCGTTGCCCATGTGGCTCAATGAAAAAATACAAGCATTGTCATGGAAAGCTCGATTGATTGGGGGAGTTATCCGCGCCTCATTCATGCAAGCCGGTTATAACGACCTTCCCAAATAACCCGCCGGCCTCCATCCGGCGATGGGCGTCCTAGTTAGCCGTAATCGGATATACCGCTCCGATGACCGGCGTAAGCTGTTGGCCAATCCTCGACAGCACTTGTTCCTTGAACCTGCGGATCATCGCTATTTTCTCCGGCCGTGCTCTGGATTTTATGACCGTTCCGATAAGCCGCAGGGGTTGTGAAGAATGAGGTCGAGAGGAATGATGGCGTTGTCGTCGCGTCCCAGCACGCCGACTTGGACAAGCCTACCGCCAGGCACCAGACTGCGGATGTTTCGAGAAAGGTTGGACCTGCAGACCGATAACGACGATCGAGCAACGATTAATCAGAAATGAAATCAATGGTAAGTGACCTGCATTTGCAGGTCGAAGGTTCAAACCCCTTCAAGGCGTACGATTTGAACGCCCACTCCAACACGCCTCCGCTCACTCTCCTCGGTAGCTGGCGAATCCCCTCCGAATTTCCGAAATGGACGGCTGTAAGTTCCGGATTGGACGAAGTTGCAAACCGAATTGGACGGATGCAAACTCCGACCTGGACGCAGCGGCAATCGTAGAATTTGGTAGCGGTCAGGAGGAAAAATAGATTGAAAGGGGAAAGTCCTTCCGACCTCCTTTATCCGAGAGGCACAGCTTGACCGGCGTCTCCGCAAGCGCCCGTGCCATGAGGCCGTCGAAATTCGTGGTCCAGACCAGACGGAACAGATTATTCTTCGCGAGGCGCGCTGCTTAGCTTCGCGGCCTAGATATAGCGCTGGAAGAACGAGCGGCGATCCTCGACGCGCGGATAGCAGCGGTCGATGTAGAAGCTATACTCGCCCTCATCGCCGGAGCATGGAAAGCCGAGCTGCGTATCGAGCCAGTCTTGAATGCATTGCTGCACCATGCCGAGCGAGAGCTCGCCGAAATTCTGCTCCCTCCCCGCGAAGAGTTTCAGGGCCGCTCGAATTGCCGCCAAGCCCTGAGGCAAGCGGTGAAGATATGGAAGCCCTGGCATCTGACCTGTGCGCTTTGAAGACACACGTAAGTGACGCCGAGAGGAATTTTGCCTATATTGCATTGATAGATGGAGGCCGACATGCCGAGCATAGCGAACGAGAATAGTGAGCGTATGAGTTTGAGGGTGCCTGCCACGGCCAAGGCTAAGCTCCTGCGCGCCGCAGCACTTCGTAATACCGATCTGACGAATTTCGTAACCCAATCCGCACTGAGAGAAGCAGAAGCTATTATCGAGGAAGCGGAAACGATCAGAGTGTCAAAGCGCGATCATCTTCGCATTCTTGAGCTTCCGGAAAATCCGCCCAAACCCAACGCCAAGCTGCGCGCGGCAATCGCCGGTTTGCCTGACAGCCTACGACTTTACCTTCATGGCATGAGGAACCGATTGCCAAGTCTCACCGTCGGGAGGAGTTCGATTGCGGCGACGCTAAGATGAACGAGTTTCTGCTCCGCTTTGCCCAACAAAGCCATGAGCAGAACGCCTCGAAGACCTTCTGTGCTATCGATGATACAGCATCCGACCGCATTCTTGGGTTCTATACAATCGCGCCTTCGGCAGTCGAGCGTGCAACTGTGCCTGATGCAATGACACGCGGTCTTGCCCGCCATGACGTGCCTGGCTTCAAGCTTGCACGACTGGCTACCGACCGCGCGGTTGCCGGGCAGGGACTGGGAGGCCAACTCCTAGCCGCCGCAGCGCTCCGCTGCCTCCGACTTGCAGGAGAGGGCGGGGGACTTGAATACAAACATCCCGAGAAGGACAGCAGGCAGGCCTTCGCATGTGTGTGGCAAACCTAAATTGTATATCCCATTGACATATCCCAGCAAGAAGGCTATTTACATTACGTCGTTATCAAGCAATTCGGAGACGTGCAGATGGAGCAGGGTGCAGTATTCCAGAGCAATCGTAGCCAAGCGATCCGTTTGCCAAAGGCGGTTGCCTTGCCTGATGATGTAAAGCGTGTCGACATCGTTGCGGTGGGACGCACTCGTATCATTGCACCAGCTGGTGAGATCTGGGACAGCTGGTTTGAAGGAGCGGAGGCGACATCCGACTTCATGAGCGAGCGTGATCAACCTGCTTTGCAGGAGCGTGAGGCGTTTTGATGCTGAAGTACATGCTCGATACCAATATCTGCATCTTTACGATCAAAAATCGACCGCAGCAGGTGCGAGACGCATTCAATCGTTCCCATGATCAGCTGTGCATCAGCTCGGTTTGCCTAATGGAATTGATTTACGGAGCGGAAAAGTCAGCCAGTCCTGAAAAGAACCTCTCCGTTGTGGAGGGCTTCGTAGGGCGCCTCGAGGTATTGCCGTACGACGAAATGGCAGCAGGCCATAGCGGTCAACTGCGAGCTGAACTGGCGCGTAGCGGAACTCCGATTGGTCCATATGATCAATTGATTGCGGGACACGCCCGCTCGCGGGGACTGATTATGGTTACCAATAATCGACGGGAATTTGATCGCGTGCCCGGCTTACGAGTGGAAGATTGGACAACTTAGTTTCAAATAATTAATCACATAGCCGGATCTCGCGAATTGCAGTAAGCATTTAACCACCGGGTTGTCGGACCGGATCCCCATCAGGAGCGCGATCCCGTGAGCTTTATTTTCAAATTATTTCCGAGGGGTTCACCATCCTAGATCAACCCCGAGCTTTCCTATGGATTTCTTTATTTGCCCGATCGCGAAACATCCGGCGGCTGAACGTGGTATAGTAGTTTGCGGCGCGATCAGGTGCCCATGGAGATGGCCGTGACCAAATTCGCGCTCTACGTTCCGCTTGAAGCAAAACCCGGCAAGGAACAGGAGGTCGCCGATTTCCTGAGATCAGCCATACCTCTCGTCAACGCGGAGCCGGGCACGATTTCCTCGTATGCGATGCAGGAAGGCCCGAGCTCGTTTGCAATCTTCGATGCGTTCGACGATGGCAAATGAAAGATCAGACAGTCATCCCCGTCAGCCGTTTCTTTCCGCGGCACCACAGCGCGAGGATTGGGTGTTTCTCAACCCGTTAGCCGGCGGAACTCTCCAACATTGGCGAGCTTTGGAGAACCTTAATCGCGTCCTCATTCTGGCAGAGCCTGGTGCCGGTAAGACCTTTGAAGCTCGCCATCAATCGCGCAAGCTCTCTGAAAAGGGCGGGAAGGCTTTAGGTACAGCAGCTCACCCATGACGAACGCGTCAACTGGTTCCCCCATCGCCAGACGGTGAAATCATCGCCTACATTGCATTTCCCCAGGGCACACTGGGTCATCCTGCCTTCAAGGACGTCATCATCAGGACCATGAGCCCCGAAGGCGATAACATCGCCGACATCAACAGCTTCAACGGCGGGCAGGGCAGCATCAACGTGGCATTCTGGTCGCCGGACTCGAAGTCGTTCGCCTACGTTCGATATCCATCCGGCGGATCCAACTAGGGATCCGATTGCGGAACCCGGATCCACGATGGGAATACCACGCTCACGATCACCATAGCCTAAAACCGGCCGTGGTCCGACTCTGCTCAATCGGCGAGCTGATCCTTCTGAGTTTCAACGTGGTCAGCCCGCTGCCGTTTGGGCGCGCGCTGACCTGTTGCGGTGCTAGGATTTGCTCGGCGCCTCAACATCGGAGAACGCCTGCACTGCATCCGGGAGACTAGCGCCTTTGATTTGAACCAGGTATCCAATTCTCAATTCAGTGTACGAAGTAATTGCCACTCGCGCGCCGCGCACCTGCTGAAGATTGTCGATAGAACGTTAGCGGCGGGCCTCTAAGCCACTTCCCATACGCGGTTAGGATCTTTGCTGCCAGCATTTGTGGCAGCAACCGTCCGTGACCGTTTGGGCGGCTTCAAACGACTTGCATCTTGGACCGCGAGACCTTATATGTAGGTACGTTCCTACATGGAGGTTGCTTTGGGCACTATCAGTCTAACTAGTCGTGAATTGAATCACGATGTCAGCCGCGCGAAAAAGGCTGCTGAGGCCGGCCCGGTTGTCATTACAGATCGAGGCAGACCATCGCATGTCTTAATGACGTTCGGCGACTACGAGCGCCTGACCGGCAAGAGCCATAACCTGGTCGATGCGCTCTCGATGCCTGGCTTGTCAAATATTGAGTTTGATCTACCACGGGCGGTCATCACCACTCGAGAGATCGATTTTTCTTGAAGTATCTGCTCGACACTAATGTCATTTCAGAACTGCGCAAAGTCGGCGACGGTAAAGCTGATCCGAATGTGGCGGCCTGGATCAGTGCGCAGGACTCTCGTGACCTCTTTTTATCCGCGATAACAATTCTGGAACTTGAGCGGGGAATACTCAGCATTCAGCGGCGAGATGGGGTACAGGGTTCACGCTTGCGGAAATGGATGGACAGTCGGGTTCGCCCGGAGTTTGCAGAGCGGGTCATATCTGTCGATGATGCCATTGCGACGCGGTGTGCTCACTTACATATTCCGGACCGCCGCAATGAGGCAGATGCGATCATTGCCGCGACGGCGCTTGTTCACGGTTTCGCAGTTGTGACGCGCAATATTCAAGATTTTCAGAGCACTGGCGTTGTCCTCGTGGATCCATGGAGCGCTTGAGCTTCGACACATTGAACGACGCCAACCGTCCTTCGTTTGATCCATCTGATCCCGGCAAATTCTCTCCACGAGGTCCTGTAAAACCTTCACCCTCTCTGTCAGCCAGTGAAGCTCGTCTTTGGTGATCTCGTAGCTTGCGGAATATCGGGCTTCGACATAGGCGCGTGACAACAGCTCGAAACGCCGCCGGGCGATGCGGTTGTCGCGAGGCCAGGCCTCGACCAATCGCGTGTCGATATCCTCGGCTTTTGATTTCAGATTCTTGATGCGATGCAACTTCGGACTTTAAAGCGTCAGGGTCAGCAGTAAACAGTGATATGCTTGCTCTGTCGCTTGATGCGGCATGAACGCCCCATGGCGCGTCTGCAACCTCCAGGTCGGACGCGCTCCCTAGGTCCTCCCGAGCACAGCGAAAGGGGACGGCCCGTCCGTCAGGCCGTCCGTGGATTAAGATGGCTCAGGCGATCGCGCCGCCATCCGCGGTGACAGTCGCGCCCGTAATGACGCTCGCGGCGGAGCTTGCCAGGAAGACAACGGCGTTTGCGATCTCCTTCGGCTCGCCGTAGCGCCCCAGCGACGTCAGGCTTCGCTGGAAGTCTGCTGCCGTGCCGTCGGCCGGATTGGCATCCGTATCCGTCGCCCCAGGCTGCACCAGGTTCACAGTGATGCCGGACGGCCCAAGCTCACGCGAAAGGCCGCGCGTGAAGGACGTGAGCGCCGCCTTCGACATGGCGTAAGGAGTTATACCAGGGAAGGGCACCCGCTCGCCGAGCGCCGAGCCGATCGTGATGATGCGGCCGCCGTTTCCCAAATGCGGGATGACCGCCTTTGCAAACAGCACCGGCGCCCGAACGTTGACGTCCATGAGGGTTTGATATTCATCCAGGTTCAGATCAGCGATGTTTCCCGAATGCCCGATCGCTGCGCTGTTCACGAGGATGTCCAGCCCGCCGAGGGCGGCCACGGCGTCTTCGACAGCCCGCGCGATCGCCTGCGGATCGGCGCTGTCGGCCTGGATGGCGACGGCGCGGCGGCCGCGGCTTTCAACGGAGCGGGCAACCGCCGAAGCCTTCTCGCTCGAACTTTGATAGGTGAACGCCACATCCGCACCGTTCTCCGCAAGCGCTTCAACGATGGCCGCGCCGATGCCGCGCGAGCCGCCCGTGACCAAAGCGCGCTTTCCACTCAAATCGATCATTTGCCTCGATTCCTTTCTTCATTGTCAGTCGGGAAGTCGGGAGAACCGCAGCTATGCGGATGCGCCCGACAGGGTATGCCTCCTATTTTGTGGCCGTGGGGCAGCGCTTGAAGTGACGATGATTGCGACAGCTTGTTGCACGGTGGGGAACGGCGACCGCGTCCGATCCCGCTCGTTGCAGCTCGCGCAACACGACGTTCCCGATGGCGAACCCTTTCTCGGGAGCACAGACAACCTAAATGTCTCTAGAAGTTGAAGAATGGAGTGATGATGAAGGCCGCCGTCTACGACAATCCGGGACCTCCGTCTGTGCTTAAATACGTCGACGTGCCTGATCCCGTCTGCGGGGCGGACGAAGTCCTCATAAGGGTGGAAGCGATCTCCATCGAAGGCGGAGATCTGATCAATCGCAGATCGACGTCACAGGTACCATTGTGGGTGGTCGGATATGCAGCGGCCGGCACGGTCGTGAGCGTGGGCGAGGACGTGACCACCCGTGCCGTTGGCGACAAGGTCGCTGCCTTCAGCATGGAGGGATCGCATGCTGAACTCTGGGCTGTCGCTGCTTCGCGAACGTGGCCGGTTCCCGCGGGACTGGACATGGCAAGGGCCGCCGCGCTGCCCATCTCCTTCGGCTCCGCCTATCACAGCGTGGTCACCCGAGGCGCTGTCGGGATAGGCGAAACGATCCTAATTCACGCTGCGGCCGGTGGCGTAGGGCTCGCGGCGGTACAGCTTGCCAAGCGGGCAGGGGCGACCGTGATTGCCGTCGCAAGCGCGAGCGAAAGGCAGGCCCGTCTAATCGAACTCGGCGCCACCTTCGTCATCGACCGACTCCAGCACGACGTCGTGGAAGAAGCGTGCCGACTGACCAATGGGAAGGGCGTCGACCTGGTGATCGACCCCGTCGGCTCCACATTGCAAGCTTCGCTCTCCGCACTCGCACAGGAAGGGCGTCTCGTCTTCCTTGGCAATGCCGGCGGCGGAAAGCTCGATGTCGATCTATGGCAGCCGATGCAGAACAATCAGACGCTCCACGGGGTATTCATGGGATCCATCTTCGAACGGCCTTCGGTGCACGGCACCGTCGACGATCTCCTTGCCACCGCCGCAGCCGGAAAGATCGACGTCGTGATCGACCGATCTTTCGCGCTTGAAGACGCTGCGCACGCGCACGACTACGCCGAGGCCGCAAAGCCTCTCGGGCGGATCGTGATGACCCCATGAACGATGGAAAGAGGACCACCTTATGATCAAGCGGGTTTCGTTCAGTAACAGAGGGATCGAAGTCGTCGGCAATATCCACTTGCCGACGGACTTCGACGAGGGTGGCGCATATCCCGCGGTTGTCCTTGCGACGCCGGGCAGCAGCGTGAAGGAACAGATCGGCGCGATCTACGCCGAGCGACTCTCCGCAAAGGGCTTCATAGCGCTTACGTTCGACCCGTCATATCAGGGCGAGAGCGGCGGCGAACCGCGTGATCTCGAAGATCCAGCCGTTCGTGTCGAAGACATTCATTGCGCTGTCGATCATCTGGCGACGCTATCCTATGTCAACGATGCGCGGATCGGACTCCTTGGGATCTGCGCAGGTGGCGGCTACGCGATCAAGGCAGCACTGACCGAACGGCGCTTCAAGGCGGTGGGCACGGTCGTCGCCAATGACATCGGCGAAGCGATGCGCCGCCTGCTTCCCGACGCCCGGCAGACGCTCCTGGATGTTGCGGCGGAGCGCACTGCGCAAGCGCGCGGTGCCGCGGCACGGAGAGATCCATGGATTGCTGATAGCCTCGTGGAAGCCGAGGCTGCAGGCATCACTGATCCCGAGCTGCTGGAGGCGGTCACGTTTTATCGAGAGTCGGAGTATCGGCATCCGAATTCGACGAACCGCCTGCTGTTCGTCAGCTATGGCGCCCTGCTGGGTTTCGACGCGTTCAGCCTGCCCGAGCTACTGACCCAGCCGCTGCAGGTGATCGTCGGCGGGCGCCGGGGTCCGACCGGACAATACGAGGCGGGGAGGCGTCTGTTCGACCTTTCTCCGTCGAGGGCGAAGCACTTCTTGGAAGTCGAGGGCGCGGGACACTACGACATGTACTACAAGCCGGAATATGTCGGCCCGGCGACCGCACGGCTGGCCGAGTTCTTTTCAGAACATCTTGCGCCGTAGGATTCGGCGGGCTGCTAGGACGAGCCGGAGTCGTAGCACTCGATCAGCATCTCTGTCAGCACACGCACCTTCTTGGCAGGATGCTGTCCAGGAGGCCTGACCACGAAAATGCCGGCGGTGGGAGGCGGATACTTCGGCATCACTTCGACGAGGGCACCGGAGGCGATGTGTTGGTCCGTAAGACCGTTCGGAAGTCTGGCGATGCCTAGCCCTTCCAGCGCGGCGGCGAGCAATGCTACTCCGTTGTCGGCCTTGAACCGTCCTTGCGGCCGGGTGTTGAGTACCTGGTCGCCATCTGTGACTTGCCAACTCTCAGTTCCCTGCATGAGCGCCTCATGCTTGAGAAGTTCGTCCGGCGTCTCGGGCGAGCCATTCCGGGTGATGTAGTCGGGGCTAGCAACGAATTTCGCGTAGAGTGGTCCAACGCGCCTGGCAACGAGATTGGAATCCGGCAGATATCCGATCCGAATCGCACAGTCGAAACCTTCCGTAATGAGATCGACGAAGCGGTCGGTGTAGCACGAGGTGACCTGAAGATGCGGGTGTCGGCGCGCCATCTGAGACAGGACGGGAGCGAGGTGGGTCGGCCCGAACGACAGTGGGGCGGCGACCCTGATGCGCCCGCGAAGCTCGCCCGCCGGCAATATCGTCTCGCGGGCCGCATCGATCTCCGCCGAAACCCTCGCCGCATAATCTCGGAACGTCGCGCCTTCCTCAGTCAGAGCGATGCCGCGGGTCGTTCGCGCGACGAGCTGAACGCCCAACTCCGCCTCAAGACGAGCGATACGCCGGCTGACCATCGACTTGGAGACGCCAAGCCGTTGAGCGGCGGGTGTCACCCCTCCTGCGTCGGCGACTTCCACGAAGGTCCTGAGATCGTCGATTTCCATCTTGCGTTCCCCTTTCTGCAACACAGCTCGCGTTTTCGAGGCCTACCGCATCAGGGCTGGCACTGACAAGGTTTTCGTGGATCGACGTCCAACGGACGCGTTCGCATCTGTCGACGAACCAACAAACAAGGATGTTTCATGACCTTTCGTAACGGCCTCGCCTCGCTTCTCCGCCCTGAAGATTCGGTTCTCGTCCTCATCGACCATCAGCCTTATCAGCTCGCGAACGTGAACAGCCACGAACCGACGATGGTGGTCAACAACACGGTAGGCCTTGCAAAGGCGGCCAAGGCCTTCGACGTTCCGACCATCCTCACAACGGTGATCGCGGAGCGCGGCGGCAAACTCTTCCCACAGATCGCCGACGTCTTCCCAGGCCAGGAAATCATCGACCGGACGCTTATCAACACCTGGCAGGATGCGAAGGTTGTCGACGTGGTGAAGGCGACCGGTCGCAAGCAACTGGTAATTGCGGGTCTGTGGACAGAGGTGTGCGTTGCGATGCCGGCAATTCAGGCCGCGGGCGAGGGCTGGGATGTCACGGTCATCACGGACGCCTCTGGCGCAGTCTCCCCCGAGGCGCATCAGGTCGCAATCCAGCGTATGATCGCAGCCGGCGTCAACATGATGACCTGGCTCGCGCTCGCAGCCGAATGGCAGCGCGACTGGTCCCGTGCCGAACAGGCTGCAAAGATCACCGACGTCATCGTCCAGCATTCTGGCGGGAGCGGAATCGCATATCTGTGGGAGCAGCAGTTGCTCAACACTGCCGCGCCCAAGGCTGGTGCTGGAGCGTGAGCACGCCTAAAAAGAGGAGCGGGTGCGTCACGCGTCACCGCCTCTCGCTTTGAATGGATGATCATCGGCCGAAGAAGAGGACGAAACACATGAGCTGGAACCCTGCGATCGAACCAGGATGCCCCGATGAGACAGGCGTGGAGGCGATCGAGACCTTAATCGTTCCTCGCGCTCGCGATCTTGGCGGTTTCGAAGTCCGACGGGCGCTGCCCGCACCGAACCGACAGATGGTCGGCCCGTTCATATTCTTCGACCAGGCTGGTCCCGCCGAACTCCTGACGGGGCAGGGCGTCGACGTCCGGCCACATCCGCATATCGGTCTCGGCACCGTCACCTATCTGTACCAAGGAGACTTTCATCACCGGGACAGCACCGGTGCCGACCAGATCATCAGGCCGGGCGAGTTGAACTGGATGGTCGCGGGCAAAGGCGTATCGCACTCAGAGCGCACGAGCGCGGCGGCAAGGAGCGGACCGAACAGCCTGTTCGGAATACAGACGTGGCTCGCCCTGCCTGACGGCCAGGAGGACGTGGCGCCGTCCTTCGAGCACCACGGCCGGAGCGCGCTTCCGATGATCGAAGACAAAGGCGTCTCGGCGCGGCTGATCCTCGGAAACGCCTATGGCGAGCGCGCTCCCGCTAAGATGTTTTCAGAGACCTTCTACGCCGACGTCAAGCTGGATCCGCTCGCCCGTCTTCCGATGCCAGATGAACACGAAGACCGCGCCATCTACGTTGTTGAAGGTTCGATCTCGGTCGCTGGACAGGAATTCGGCACAATGCAGATGATGGTGTTCCGTCCCGGAGACAGGATAACCGTCGCGGCCGGCGAACGCGGCGCCCGGATTATGATACTCGGTGG
The DNA here is from genome assembly GCA_900465675.1 of Hyphomicrobiales bacterium. GTDB lineage: Bacteria > Pseudomonadota > Alphaproteobacteria > Rhizobiales > Rhizobiaceae > Rhizobium. The sequence goes on from UBJR01000007.1 coordinate 64,406, forward strand.
CGCAACGTTCTCCGGGCCAAGATACATCTGGTGGAACTTCGTCGCCTCGTCGATGGAACGTATCGAGGAAGCCAAGGCCGAATGGCGAGCCGGAAAGTGGGGCGAGGGCCGTTTCGACCTTCCTGCTGACGACCGGGGTGAGTTCATACCCTTGCCCGATTGATGCTTCATGTAAGCCTGGACGCGAGGGCTGACCCGATGTCATTCAACGAAGAGAGCTAATTCGTGGGAGAGGCTCATGTCGATGACAATAGACGAGGTGCATCAGGCAGACGAGAGTTTGTTCCGAGCGGTTGATGAAGCGATCGATCAAGCCGTTCGAGCCGCCGGCGCCGCGCTCCAGTCCCTCGGCGTTTCCGCTGCGCCACACGACTACTTCAGCGATGGAGCGCTTCGCGACCTCTTCATGCGCCTTTGCGGCGCCGATGCCCAAACATTCGAGAATGGCGATCCCGACGTCGCCTGGAAGATTCTCTATGCCGGGCGCAACGTCGCTCGGAGGTGGGAAAGGCAGCAAGGCAGGCCAGTGTCGATGCGACAGAAGAATAAACGCGCAGACGATATCGCGAAGAATCAAAGCGAACGTCAACAGTTGGTTAGATCGGCGGAATGCTTTGCCTTGAGAACCGTCCTTCGTACCTTGATGGAGAAAGCGCGTGCCACCGATCCGCAGATCGACGCTCGGCTACAAGCGACGGTGGATGCCCGTGCGGCCGAACTCGCCGACGGCTCCGAAGCAGAGCAAGCTTTCATCGAAACCGCGCGAAACTACCTAGCGCTCTTCACCAAATCAACCGGCTGACGACCGTCCTTACCGCCGAAGGAAAGAGGCATGACGAGACAATCCTGCTGGCAGTTCCGCCGATAGGGAAATCGCCGACGTCATTGAGCGTGCCGACAAATGGTTGGCCACAGCGATCTTCGCCGCTCTGCAGGATGCGAGATATCAGGCCGCAGAAGACATGGCGGCTATCGGACAAGAGGACGCGACGCCGGCCCCTGAATACTTCGCTGCGCTCGTCCATCAGCGCATGTATTGCGTTGTGTGCGGCGCTGATCCCGCACGTTGGCCGGAGGGGATCCTGAAATGGCTTACCACGTCATTCGCAACAGTCAGAACATTGCCAAACACTATTGGTCGGCGGAGATCGACGTTGATCCTCCGGAATTATAGGTCACGTAGTGACGGGTGAAAACGTCGTGCCGGTTCAGGCTGGCGTGGGTTACCTTCACGCGCACCCATCCCTCTTTCACGAGAGGCTGCGGACATTCTCCGACAACCACTGAGGCGAGTGGGTCGTTGAAATTGGCGTCTTTCCATAGACGGCAAACATCGTTCTTCCCTTCAGCAAGAATTGAAAAGCACGGCGCAGCGCTGGCACGCCAAGCGCCATCGCCCACATGCGCGCAGGAGAAGGGCAGCTCGAGCGCTTTTTGGCGCGAGGTTGTTGTCCCCCTCCGATGGAGATTGGCCTCGCACGATGGCGGTTGATGCATGACGATCGTCCTAGCGCCTACATTCAGGCTCTAAGTGACGTCGAAAGCAGCTAATAGAATGATCGTTGACGATGCCGACCGCCTGCATCCATGCGTAGGTGATCGTCGGGCCGACAAACTTGAAACCGCGCCGCTTCAATTCCTTAGAGATCGTCTCGGAGAGGGGCGTGGTCGCGACCCAGCTTTTCCCGTCACCAAGAACAGGAATGCCTTTGGTGAAAGACCAGCAGAATTCCGAGAAGTCCTCGCCGCGACCCCGCATCTCGCAGTAGATCTGTGCGCCCTTGATTGTGGCTTCGATTTTGGCCCGTGCGCGTACGATGCCAGGGTCCGCCATCAAGCGCTGAATATCTCGTTCGTCAAAAGCAGAGACCTTGGCTGGATCAAAATCTGCGAAGGCGGCCCGAAAAGCATCTCGCTTACGAAGGATGATGATCCAGGCAAGTCCGGCCTGGAACCCCTCTAGCATGAGCATTTCCCACAACATCCGCGGATCTCGCTGTGGTACGCCCCATTCGGCATCATGATATCCCCGCATCATCGGGTCATCTTGAGCCCAGCTGCAGCGCTCGCAGGATGAAGTGTCAAGCATTGTTAAAGCTTCCTATTGATCGCCGCCGATCGTTGCCAACTGCTCCAAGCAGCAATCCGTGACGGCTTTCCCATGGTCGAGGAACAGCGAGTTCCCGGCATCCGCTCTTGCGCGAATGCCGGGTCTCACCCTTAGACAGTTCGGATAGTCCCGCCATCGATGACAAACTCGGCGCCGTGGATCGCAGCAGCCCGGTCGGACGCGAGGTAGGCGATAAGGTCGGCCACCTCTTCTGGCTCAGCTCCGCGCCCGATCGAAATCCCGCCCAAGACATCGAGCACGGACTGCCGCGCGTCCTCTATCGTGCCGCCATTGGCCTTCCGCAGCATTTCGAGAAAGTCTCCCGTGGCATCAGTCATGATCCAGCCTGGAGATACGGAGTTGACCCGCACACCCTTGGGACCGAGTTCTTTCGAAATCGACTTGCTGTAGGTCCGCAATGCGGCCTTCGCAGATGCATAGCCGGTCGTGGACTCGGGCAGCGGTAGAACAGACTGAATTGAGGTAACATGGACCACGATACCTTTGCCCCGCTCCAGCATCTGCGGGATCATCAGGCGATCGAGACGGACAGTCGCCAGCAGGTTCAGGTTCAGCTCGGCGAGCCAGTGGTCGTCTGTCAGCGCGGCGAAGCCACCCGCCGGCGAAGCCGATCCGCCAATCACATGGGCAAGGATGTCGATGCCGCCCAGCCGCTCAAGTGCTACCTTTGCTAGCGCTTCGCTTCCCTCCGCAGAGGTCAGGTCCGCCTGGACATATTCAACACCCTCGATAGGATCCTTGATCGTGCGGGCAGCCGTGACGACACGAGCTCCGCCGGCGAGGAACCGCTGAACCGTTGCGCGCCCCAGACCTTTGGTGCCGCCGCTGATGAGTACGCGCTTGCCGGCGAACTCGTTGGGATCTGCCTGAATGCTCATACGGTGGTCTCCAGAACTTTGATGGCGTCATTTGCCAGCGTGAAACGATAGGTGAAGCGCAGAGGGCTGCCGGGGAACTCACCATGAGCGGGGCCTTCAAGCACCACCATGCCGTCTTCTTCCCGAGACGTATCGGGCTCGAAGATCGCCTTTACCGCGATCGCTTCGTCCCTGAGTAGCTTGCGGATTTCAGCTGGCCCCTCGTACCGCTTGCCGTTGTCGATAAAGACGGCATCATTCGTGAAGTGCCTCATCATGCCCTCAAGATCGAGGTGGGCATTCGCCTCGATATAGGCGGCGATCGGCTTGGGTAGGTTCAGTGACATGTTCATCTCCTGAGTGGTGATGACGCCAATTTAGCGTTGGACTTTTCGCCTGATAAGCAAGATAAATCGCCATGGGGCATCACGAAAAGCGGGACAATGACGCGCCATTCATTGATCGAACTTGAGGCAGTTCTCGCTATCGTCCGATGCGGCTCTTTTCGCGCGGCGGCAACCGATCTTGGCATGTCGACCACGGCCATCAGCAATGCGGTGGGCAAGCTAGAGCGTCAGCTTGACGTGCGATTATTCAATCGTACGACGCGGAGCGTCTCACTCACCTATGCAGGGCGGATATTCGTTGCACAGGTTAAACCATCGCTTGAGGGTATCCAGAAAGCCATGAATACCGCGCGATCGCAGCAGGAGACGCCTTCTGGCATACTGCGGATCAATGCATTCGCCACGGCGGCGCGTGAAATTATGGCGCCGCTGGTTTTGAGCTATTTGCAGCGCTATCCGCAGGTTCATATCGATATCGTCACGGAAGGGCGGCTTGTCGATGTCGTGGCGGCGGGTTTTGATCTGGGAGTGCGCAGCGCGGATTTTGTGCCAAGCGACGCGATCGCCATTCCGCTCGGCAAGATGAGGCGCATGGCGATTGCCGCATCGCCCGCCTTTTTCGAAGACAGGGCTGTCCCGCGAGTGCCGCAGGAACTGCTTTCCTATCCTTGCGTTCGCGGGCGGCTTCCAGACGGCACATTGCTCCGGTGGCGGTTCGAGAAGGATGGTGAAGAACTGCAGCTCGACGTCGAGGGGCCAATCACTCTTGACGAAGCATCCCTGGCGCGGATCGCGGTGACGAACGGCGTGGGGATCGGCTATTTCATGGAAGCCGATGTGCGCGATGACTTCGCTGCAGGACGGCTTGTGCGCATTCTCGACGACTGGACTCCACCGCTTGCGCCGTTGTGCCTCTATTACTACAATCGGCGCAATTCCTCAGCGGCCTTCCAGGCCTTTATCGCGGTTGCGCGCGACTTCGCAGCCGGACGGCCACCCTAAGGGGCTGCTTGGCGTCAGCGACGCTGCGCTTACGGCGTGTTGAACAGTGCCGATCAGATCGTGAAAGCGGACCCCGACCAGTCGGGGCGAGGCTAATTAGTTAGCAGTACATTGGGCTCAAAAACACGGCCTACGTCAGTCGTTCAGTTCCGTTTTAGAGATCTCAACTGCGAAGGGGTCATTGTTCGGATCGCCACTCCAGATATAGTCAGCACCTTTGGCGCGACGCTCGGCGGCCTCACGCCCGTAGACCTTCTCGACGACCGCGAGAGACATATCGGTGCCTGCGGATACGCCCGATGATGTGATGTACTTCCGTTTTCGACCCGTCGTGCGTGGCCCACCCATTCTACTTTGCCACTTTGACTTGTGGCCCATGGGAAAAGCCGCCGACTTGATCACCTTGGGCCGAGCGACGTCGATTACAGGAACCGCGCATGGATGACGGCGGTGCTGTCTCACAACGTAGGCGGATGAAGGTTTCTGGACGGCAGTCTTGCTAAAGTAGACCGCTGGCGTCAGGCGGGCGCATCCCATCCGCCAATTTGCAGATAAATAGCGTCGCGCAGATGTCGCACGTCGCGGTTCAGAGCGGCGAGTTGGGCGGGTGCTTGGGTCGAGGCTGCAAGCAAAGCGTCGCTCAGGCAGCCTGCCTTGTGTTGCAAGGCGTAACCCTGATCGGTCAGATTAATCAGGACCTGCCTTTCGTTGCTGAGATTGCGTGTCCGTCGCACCAGTCCGGCGATCTCGAGACGCTTCAAAAGTGGCGTCAAGGTACTGGAATCCAAAGCAAGCTGATCAGCGATCGACACGACCGTCTGCTCGTCTTGGGCCCACAGGACGTTCAGAACGAGATATTGGGGGTATGTCAACCCAAGCTCGTCGAGGAGCGGTTTGTAGGCGCGCTGGATCGCGATACCCGCTGTGTAAATCGCATAGCACAGCTGGTCGCGCAGGGGCGGGGGATCATTGTGGCGTTGAGACATTTCGAACTCCTATGACACCCTTATAACCTAACTTATCGCAAAAACCAATATCGCGATAAGAAAGATGTTGACGGGCATCATCAAATATGAAAGCTTATAGTTATCGCGATAATGGTTATCGCTACAAGATAAGGAGAAAGCCATGAAAAGCAAGACAATCACCACCGTTGCCGCAATCGCAGCTGCAGCCTCCATTTCGGCCTCGTTGCCGGCAGCCGCTGATACATTACCGCAAGACCAGAAGGTCAAGAACGTCGTCCTGGTCCACGGCGCATTTGCCGATGGTTCAGGCTGGAAGGGTGTTTACGACAACCTTACAAAGCGCGGATATCGCGTCACGATCGTGCAGAACCCTCTGACATCACTGGCAGACGATGTTGCCGCTACCAAGCGTGCGCTCGAGCGCCAGAATGGTCCGGTTATTCTCGTCGGTCATTCCTGGGGTGGCACGGTCATCACGGAAGCCGGGAGCGATGAGAAGGTTTCCGGCCTTGTTTATGTTTCCGCGCTCTCACCCGACGCCGGGGAGACGACGGCGCAGCAGTATGAAGGGTTTGCACCCGCATCTGAATTTGTTCTTGAGACCACCAAGGACGGTTTCGGCTATGTCAGTCCGGCAAAGTTCAAGGCCGGTTTCGCGCATGACGTCAGCGATGACGAGGCGGCGTTCATGAGCGCTTCGCAGGTGCCGATCAACATGTCGGCGTTCGCCACGAAGCTCGAACATGCGGCCTGGCGCACAAAGCCCAGCTGGGCTGTTATCGCAACCGAAGACAAGGCCTTCGATCAGGCCATGCTGATCCATATGGCTGAGCGCATCAACGCTAAGATCACCAAGGTTTCGGCAAGCCATGCGCTGTTCATGACTCAGCCGGTCGTCATCGCAGATACCATCGATCAGGCCGCGAAGGCTGTCTCTGCCAAAACGAAGTGACCAAACAAAGCCTCGGCAGGAAACAACCAGTTGCAAGCGTGTTTTATGATCTAAATGCAGCCCCGTCAGACTCGAAATCCGATGTCGAACGGGCATCCGGCAACAACCAACGTCAAATGCGCTCTGGCGGCCATCCATAGCGGAAATGCCGGAAACTAAGGCGTTCGGGGGAGGGGATGGGGAGAAGCGTTGATCGAGGCAGGGATTGCAGAGAAATCCGCGCTCGCTCGAGAGGAGAGGGCCGCTCGCCGCGGCTCTTGTATCCACCGCTATTCCGCCAATCCTCGCCGAAATCCGCCTGAAAGGCCGGAAAAACAAGCGTTTCCGCTCATCCAGGCAGACCGACATTTCTGATTTGAGACTCCAGATCAACTACCATCGATAAACGCTAGTTATCGATGGTAGATAATCCGACCCACAATCATACGGGGTGAGGAACCGCAATAATCATATAGAGTTCGTGTAGCAAATCATTTACCATAATTTCAATGGCTTACGATCTCACAAAAATCAGCATGAGTGACTTGATGCGGCCGGCTTTTGACGCAGGGATCGCTCTCGCCCGTCTCGACGAGCGCATTGCGCGGTCGGCGGTCGGAAACGGCTTCCTCGAGCGCCAGAATTTTGCCGATGCTTGTGCCTCCCTGTGGATCGATGGCGAACTCGTCCATCTCGAAGACCTCGTCCTTCACGACGCCACCCGCGACATCCGCACGCCCACCCACGAACTCACCATTGCCCGCGATGTGCTGCGGACCCGCCGGAGGATTTCTGGCCAGTCAGCCGACTGGGCTGTTTCCGCGGAGGGTATCCGGGTTTTGCGACAAACGTCGGACGCCGGCGCGATCGGCGCCGAGGCTGCAGAGCTGGTCGGCATCGTGCGACCAGCGCCCGTCGTCGATCGAGAAGGGGAGGGAGACGATAATGACGAGGCCGAAAATCTGCCCGGCGTCGACTATGCCGCCATCGATGCGACGCTGGCGCGATCGTCGGCCGCGATCGCGAACGCCACACGTCCCGGCCGCGCCGGCGGCCGCGCGACGGCCATCCGTCCGGAAAAGGACCCGACGATCTATGATCTCGACTGGGACGAGGACGCCAGGCTCGACGAATGGCGCGGGGTGCTGCGAAAGGTCCATGAACTGCCGGCGGTGCTGCAGGCGATTGTTGCCCTCGATGCCTGGAACGAGCTTGCTGTTCTACAACATGCGCCTTGGCTCGGCCGGCTACTTTGCGCATCGATCCTGCGCGAGGCCGGCGTCACCACCGGTGCGCATCTCGCCGCCATCAATCTCGGCCTGAAAACCATTCCGGTGGATCGGCGCCGGCATCGCGATAGGGAAACCCGACTGCTTGCCATCGCCCACGCAGTTTTGGCGGCCGCCGAGATTGGCATGAAGGAACATGACCGACTGGCGCTGGCGCGGAAAATGATGGAGCGGAAGCTGGAGGGGCGCCGCACCTCGTCGAAATTGCCGGAGCTTGTCGAGTTGGTCATGGCAAAGCCGCTTGTGTCGGCCGGGATGGTGGCGAAGACGCTCGAGGTCACGCCACAGGCGGCGCGGCGGATCGTTCTGGAGCTCGGGCTGAGGGAGATGACGGGGAGGGGGAGGTTTCGCGCATGGGGGATAATGTAGTGTTTTCGTGAGGCGATTGGGCCTCCCAAGATCGCCGATCTTGCCAGAAGGGATTATGCACAATGAATGAAGTCCCCGATTGGCGCGTCTACGAGCGCGTAGCAGCATGTTTTGAAATTGAGACCTCCGGCATCGACGTATCGGTAACGCCGAATGCGACTCTTGTCGGAAGCCTCAGCGGTACCGCCCGTCAGATTGATGTTCTTGTGGACGCCCGTTGGGATGAAGGCCCCGAAAGGCGTATCATTTTCGACGCGAAGCTCCGAAAACGGAAAGTCGATGTCAAGGACGTGGAATCTTTCGAGGGGATGATGAGGGATGTACGTGCGTCTCGTGGTGTTCTCGTCTGTTCAAATAGCTACACGAAGGCTGCCTTGGCGCGGGCGCAGCAGTCCATTGAAATCCGGATTGTTACCTTCGAAGAGGCCGAGGAGATCGACTTTGCAATGGTCGATCCCTGCCCACACTGCCGAGGCAAGAAGCGAAAAACAGAGGGGCTGGTCTTCTGGGACGGGCAGCTCCCCTTGGCGATCGGCTGGGGTTGGGCAATCGCGTTCACTGGCAAATGCGACGTTTGCCGCAGCTTTGCCTTCTGGTGCTGGGATTGCGGTGACAAGAAAGTTGTCCCTGATGGCGAGGTCTACGAGTGCGGCTGCGAACGTACTTGGTTCATCGAAAAGAACGATGATGAAGCCCTTTTTATCGTCCGCGTGGAAGATGGCGAGATTCCACTTGATCGGCGGCCACTACGATAAGAGAGCACCTTTAGATGCAAAATGATTGCGCCGGCGGGCAGCCCAATTTTCACAAGCGGTCGCGGTTTCGCTCGACGAGCGCTTCGAGAATGTCGAGGTCACTGGCATCATCTGGCAGGTTCATCTCGCGCAGAAGTATCCTGTCAAGTTCCTCGAGCATTTCATCTCGCCCATAGTTCATCTCGTCAGAGAATTCAGCCCCGATATTGCGACCGTTGCCCATGAATCTGCGGCTCAGCCGCTCGCCAAGGACCTTCAGCCGCTCGTGTCCTCTAGCGAAGCGTAGCTGTGGAGGCTCCTCGTCTGAGGATCGTTCGATTCTGAAGCATAGCGGGAAGGGAAAAGCGTCGAAAGTCCTGCTGACTTGAAACCTGGAAGCCCAGCTCGTAGATGCCGGCAGCAGCGCCTTGGCCCATACGGCGAACGGTCTCGAAAGTATGATGCAGGGTACCGCCTGATCCCCATCGATGAAAAACAGTCGCTGCGCAGGAACTTCTTCAGCCCGAAGCATTCCTGCTTCTACGGGTATCCGACCATCTTCGATTATCCAACGCTGCATGCCGTCAGAGGGCCGGGTCCAAGCCGCGATAAGGTCAGACATACGTTTGCCGGCTTTTTCACCGCGCTCCTGGAGCTTTGGAAACCTTCCGAGCAGTTCGCGAGCGACGCTGTCGCCGTTGCGCATCCCGTCCCAGATAGCTGCTGTTGGAAGAGCGATCTCAAGATTGCTGCCAGCCTCCCCTACGGTGGGCCTGTACTTGCGCGCTTGAGCCGGCAGACTGGAGCTGACGGATGCATTTCGGATATCCAGCCAATCGGTCTCCGCCAAGCGCAGGACATCGCGAGCGTCCACGCCGCGTGTCACCAGTCCTTGGTTCTGCGCCAGTCGAGCAAGTTTAGGAAAGCGCATCTCTTCTGGCAGGCGGAAGGGATTTCTCTGGAGAGCCGTAGCGCGGATCGTTGCAGTGTCGGTATATCGCGCGACGGCAAGGCCCGAGTCCCATGCTTCACGTATGGTAGCCAGACGTGGCGATTCCGCAGTGAGCACGAGAGATGGTTTGCCATCGATGTCATTCAGCGCGACCGAAAGGTCAGGTGCGTCCAGACTATGAAGGAGATTATCCGGCACGCCCGTTATCAATGAGCGGTTCGGCCAGTCCGCTTCCCGGCCCATTGCGTTGAAGAAAGCCGCTTCCCCAAAACGTTCAAAGTCAGTCCAGAGAGGATTTATCTCAAGAGCAGCATTGCGAACAATAGTACTGCCCTGTTCTCTGATCTCGAATCCATGCCGACTGCTTATCCTGCGATCGCTCTGCATACCGCGAAGGCTTGTTGCATTTAGCTCGGATGCTGCCTCGTGTCCGAAACGGCGTTCTCCAATGGACAACGTTGCAGAGGAGGGCTGCTTAGACCCACGCCGAGTGTTCAAGTCATGGCGGACGCTGCCAATCGCAGCTGCCAGAATGCTGACCGTTGCGATCATGTCTGCCATCCGGCGATCTATCGATCGTCTGAGCTGACCGGTCCAGAAAGGGGAACGGGCAAGGGTCGTATCGATGACGGCGTTGGCCTGTCCCAGGACGTCTTTCGCCCTGCTTCTTGGCTCCATCAGGACAGTGGGGCCATCTGCTGGAGGGGCGGGTGCAATGAGAAATGGTGTCTGTGGGTCTCGATGTCGTGCGAGCTCATAGATGTCATTGGAGCGAGCATCCAACAGAGCATCGTTTCCAGCCAGCCAGACGATGACGTCAAATACTGAAAGTGCTCGCTTTGCGTCTCTCGTGCCGACATTGTCAACGATGAGTATGACACCACCGTGAGGCTCGGGGAGATCGTTTAGACCGTCTCTGTGATCAATGCGGTATTCGCCTTCCCATACAGAACCGGAGCCGGATGCGACGCTTGATGGAGGCTCCAGGTGCCTACAGATGGCCTGGGAACGCCGGTCGGCGGCGATGATCAGGATGTTGGGCGACTCTCTTCGAGATGAGCGTCGCGATCTGCGGATGTTTGGCGGTGTGGCCAGACGTTCCGCTTCAATGTGATCTCCGGCATAGTCCTTGAGGGCGATCACTTTGAGAGTAATTCCGAGCCGCCCGGCGAAACGAGAGACGGCGGCCTCGAGCTCCTCAAATGCAGCTCTGTCGAACATCTCCGACATTTTCGCGGCGATCTCAAGATCATACCGGGCCGGCCCGCTCTGCCGAACCCTGAAGTTCCGTAGAGAATCCAATTCGTCGACCGACATAAGTCTGCTATTTGCTCCTCGGCGGAGTTCGATCAGAATTGCAGGCCGCAGAACAAGCTCGATAAAATTCGCGGCGCCCCTGGCCACGCCCAGCTTTTGTTCGAGGAAGTCTCGCGCCGCTTCAGTGATGTCAGCCGTGTCGGGAGCCTCGGCCGGGAGCGCAAGATCAAGGTACGACAGCGGCGCATGGGTAAGGAGCTCATCCCGGAGTTCACCGAGGGCTTCGAGTATTTCGCTCGGACGGCCCGCATATTTTTCGCCTTCCCATAGGAAAACATCCCTCCACAGATCATGTCGGCCAACAATGATGCCTGTGTCGAGCAGCTCGACGGGAACATCTTCGAGCAGTTCAAATCCTTCGATCTCGGACGCGTGGTCGCCGTTTACCAAAGCAACAGCCGCATACCATGCGTTAGCTCCTGGCTTAACCTGATAGGCGGGAAGCGCAAAACCGCGGTCCGCAAGCCGCACGTAGCCGCAGAGATGCAGTTTATCCGGCAGTCCAGCAGGTGTCACAGGATTCCCTTCCGTTCGTACCATGCTCGTACGATCTTCATAATGTCCTCCTGGAACTCATCCGGCGCCTTGTTCGGCTGCCAGTCGTAGAATTCCACCTCAGCACCTAGAGCAACAACAGCGTCATGGAGAGGGTTGCCCTCCAGATATTGCTTCGGGAAGATGACAAGGTCGATATTGTCCTGAAGACCGACGTTGTGGCTGGCAGCCATTTCTACTGTCGAAGCACGTTTGTCGTGAGCGTTGCTGCCTTCGATGCCCATGCGGGCGACATCAATGTATCCCAAGGTCACGCTCTCGCTCAGTGGAACGCCGTGCTGGATATTCGGCCGCAGATCACCTTTGTAGTAGCCGCTGAGCGAAGGGAATGCCCAGCCTATGTGACCAACGGCGCCCCCATGGCTTGCTTCAACCGCATAGTCCTCGAGGTAGACGTAGCGATCCGCTTGTGCAGCGAAGGCTCCCTTCGCAGCACCGCCGGTGTCGAAGGGATACACGTGTACAGGAGCTGGAACGGCAGAAGGCTTCACGATGAACACAACAGGGAAGCGCGTGAGCTGATGGGATTCCTCACTCCCGTATTTCGATCGGTATGCGGGACGCAGCACGAAGAAATACACGAGATCCCTCTCGAACACGTCGCACCACTTTGCTGCAAAGGCACGGTCGCCGACGATCTCCTTCGCTACCCAGGCAGCTGTCACATGCACCAGGGGTAGTTCAGTGGGCAGTCCGTCAGGAGCGGAACGCGCGATCAGCTGCCGATCGTATCTTACGTTTTCCCGCCGGGGCATCCCTCCCTTAAACCGCGGCTTCCCTCTCGGCTTCTTCATCAACCGTCCGCCTCATCACGCTCTAATAAGCTTTGGCTGTCCGGCTTCAGCAGTTCCGCATCACGCACACTCTGGAGTGCCTCGAGCGCGAACCGCGCCTGCTTGACCGAAGGTTTCTTGTCCCAGCCGCCAGCGGCATAGCTCGCAAGGGTCCTCAGAATTCCTGCGGTCTTCCAGTGAACCACCCGTGTACGCTGGCCAAGTTCCGCTGCCTGAAGCCATGTTCCACTGTCCACCTCCATGCAGCGGCGGATCCGGTCAAAGTCCTCGGCAGAAAGCACTTGCCCGTTTCGACGGCTGTCAGCGACGTTGCCAACCTGGGGCTCGGCAGATGCCTGCGCGAGCTCGGGAGGCATTGGGTCTGACAGCGGGGGGAGGTTCCGTTTGCAGGCTTCCCAGCATTCCTCCCGCTTGAACCATTCGCCGGGGTTGCGCTGTCCGGCGGTGGACCGCAGGACGTTGTCGACATGTGGTGCCCAGCTGCGAAGAAGCTCTTCCATTTCCGCGGAGATCGCCTGGCGGCGCCAGATCTGCTCGAAATCGATACGCCCTCCAGTCTGCTGCGAAAGGCACGCGACAAGGTATGCAACGATCTGGGAGCGGAATGCTGGGAATCCCATCTGCCGGACGATGCGCTCCGCCGATCTATATATGAGGCCAACGGCAATCAGGCGCCGGAACCAAGCTTCATCTGGGGGCGGCTGTGGCCTTTCCTTCATCCGCTGCATGAAATGCTGAAAGTTCTTCTGACCACCAAGACAGACGCGATAGGGGAGATCGCCCCATGCGTTGAGATAGCGCGCAAGATCTAGCTTGCTGAGGCGTCGCGAGCGCGGCGTCTGGGTGCGGAACACCTGCTCGTCGCGAGCGCGGTAGGAAGCCTTCTGCTCGGCTGCGAGGTAAGATCCTCTGGCCCGCTCATAGAACCAGCGGCCTTTCCCGCTTTCCAGCCAGGAGTTGTTCGCGAGCTCCTCCACCTGCTGATGGAAAGGATCGTTGGACGAAAAGTCCGCCTGCTGAACCGTGTTCTGGCGGTTTGCGGCACGCGATACGGAGCTGACCATCTCAGCGAGATCACCGTCAGTCACCTTGATAATCTTGACGGGAACTTCGACGCCTTCCAGAGACAGACGATCCTTGAATCTTGCCCGATGAAGTGACGCGGTCGTCTGCCCGCCATTTACGATCTGGAGACCTTTCAGCCCTGTGATCAGGGAGTGGCCGGCAGAGTCGGTTTCGAACAGGATCTCGTCGACCGTCGCGACCAGCCCATTGTTGAACGCGAGAAACATCGACGGCTGATCTGATATCGTCTTGCGCAGCTCCGCATTGACGCTCTTGCGGCCTTGGATTCCTAGGAAGGCGCGGACATTTAGCTCCAACAGTCTGACCCCGTAGGTCTGGTAGACGGTCGAAAGAACCTCACCGGGAAGCACGGTCAGATATGCCTCGTACCCTCCTCCTTCAGGACGGACTGGAAGGCAGGGCAGAGCGCGCCCTGTAAGCTGCCGCAGATCGACTGCGATGTCCGATCGTGTCTCGCCCTCTCCAAGAATACGGTGCAGGCGGGCGATATCAAACGCATCATGCTCGATCACCCGACCTGACCACTCGTCTTTTTCTGGAAGCGCCGGACCTGTCAGCTGGTCCGTTAATAGAATAAGTCTGATTGAGGAGATGCGGGAGGATTCCCTTTCGATCCGCCTTGCGAGGTCGCTTGCGTCGGTGTTGGAGGGTTCCAGTTTGTCTGCAAGCCCCTCCATCGATGCGCGGGCAAATCTCAGAGCTCGCTCGAACGCGCTTCGCACTTCGGCCATCGGCAGCCGCACCGGTGGTATCTCACCGGTGTGGATCGTCGTGAAGAGCTCCAGCACCTGGCGTTCCTCATCGATCGCATATCCGTCGATACGATAGCTTGCCCTACCAGTATGGCCTTCCTGATAGAGGTCGAACGCCTGCTCCAGCCTCTCGGCCTCTTCGAGTCTTTCCAGAACGAGTTTTGTGAACATCTCGCCGGAAAAGAGGGTAGGCGCATCGGCGCCTGTCACAATCTCCTCGATCTCGGAAGCAAGCTCCGTGGCAAACACGTTCAACGGGTCTTCGGTCATTGGCGTCTCGTTATGAAGCTGTCCAGGACGGCAGCCCAAGGTTCTGCAGTCGATCTGAGATGAGAAAGTTCGATCATGTAGCTGGCATCCACTATTGCGGAGGAGACATCCCCACGTAGCACACGAGGAAAACTTTGCGTCACGGGATGCACATGCACCTGCTTCACGCACGCCCGGATTCCTGCGCGGGCGCGCTGGTCATCCGGGCTGAGGCCTCGTCGAAGAAGGGCGCTGGAGAACCATCGGCGGGATTCGGCGTCGCTCAGGGCGGACAAAATTGTAGCCGTCAGATCGTCCAGACATTCGCCATCAGGAGTCTCATAGAGCCGTACATGGACTAGGCCGAGCCGCTCAAGCCCAGCGTCGTCAAGCTGATCGAGATTGGCGATCGTTATTCGCGACCCTGGTCCGAGCGTCGTCTTGACTTCGAGCGCAAGTCCAAGATGCTCGAAGTCATGAATCGCGTCATCCGGAGCGCGCCATGTGTCGAGCAGGGAGGGCTTTTTTTCAAGAAGTGCCTTGAGGACATGCAGCTCGCCCATCAGCCCGATAGTCTCACTGCGAGTCATGCTGCCGCCAGTCGATCTGAGGAACGCCCGCCACGCCTCAAGCCGGAGAATCACCGCTTCCATCCGGTTCGTGGCATGCTCCGAGGCCGCATATGCCAGGACGTCAGCACACAATGTCCCAAACAGGTCACGCTTGTCGTCGTCCTCCAAAGACAGCACAAGGCAAAGCCCGTCCTCCAGCGCCGACCGCGTGCAGCGCATTCCTCCTGCCTCGAACTCAAGGTTTCGTGTCGCAGCCCCGGGAGACAACTCAAAAAGCAGACATGGGCTCTCATCCGCCGTGCGGAGCGCTGCGTGCGCGTCGAGAGGTTCCGCGCCATCTATCCGCAGCGTAACGAAGCGCCTTGCGCCTCGCCCGGCCAAGCTCAGTCTGTTCCAGAGCGCCTCAAGATCGTCAGCAGCGAGGTTCACCGGTTTCTTTCCTTCTGCAGCACGGTGTTCTCCAGATAAAGCTTCCGGCTCGCTGTCGCGCTCGTCGGGAAACTGATCACGACGCCGACTACCGCCTTGTCGGTTTCGACCATCTCTGGTGTTTCGGGATCGAGCGGATAGAGAATGAGCATTCCGTTCTGCGGACGACGTCCACGAATGCGCCGTATTTCCGGACCAGCGGGGCGTGTTGCACGGGCCTGCCCGGCTGCATCGCGGATGCGATTGGTTTCGGTGAGCGCAACCGCATACTCATCATCCGTCAGATCCAGCGCCTCGTCAGGCGGGTTGAGAATGGATCTGACGATGTAGCGGCCGGCAACTTGGCGGCTTGCGAGCGGGCGGCGGATCGTGCTGCTGAGCGTGTGACCTGCGACTTTGACCTCGCGCCCGTCACCTGACGGGACGAAGACGGTCCAACTGGAGAGCTCAGCCGGGACCTGGCGAAGCTGCTCTTCGACATAACCTGCGAGCTGCTGCGATTCGATCTCACGATTCTCGGGCGGGAAACTGAGATTTCTGAGATATGCGGCGACACGCTCTCCGGGAACATTCTCCCAGACAAGGCCCGATGCAGTCCCTCCTCCTCCCGGCCTTCTTACGCCGTTCTGCGGTGGATCGAGTTGCTCAAGGAAGCTGTCTGTCGCTGCTGCGTTCTGCTCAAGCAAGCGGCGCTCGGTGTACATCACCGTCTGTATCTTTCCTTCGCCGGCGAAGCCTATCTGCCTTTCAACCGCGTGCCGCTGCTTGTTCACGGCCGTGACGTTCATCACACTGTGCGATTGTACGCGCAGCCCGTAGTCCTTTGGCGTCTGGAGCATCAGCCGCATGTGTACGAGCTCTGTACGAAGCTCCTGACTTGCAGTCGCCACATGACGGAACCAGTCCTCCATGTCAGGTGTCGTATAAAGCCTGCAGATGTCGGCAAAGCCACGGCGGTAGCCGAACCAGCGCCCCATCTGAAGCAGGCTGTCATACTGCTTGCTGATGCGCAGAAAATAGCTCACCATCAGACCCTCTAGGGTGAGGCCGCGCGACAGCTTATCGCCACCGATGGCGATGACCGAGAGTCCGGACCCCTTATAGCGGTCGTAGTCAAGAACGCTTTTGGACCGGCCGTTTGCAACGATCACCTGGATCTTGTCACTCGAGTCCGACAGCACAGTTCTCACGTCGTCCCAGGAGACTGTCCTAATGCCGCGGTCGAAGACGGTGCCCGAAATTTCCGCCGACGTTGGTATGAAATCTTCGCGCCAAAGAGTTTCGAGCTCAGACAGTGTTTCTACATCCCCGCCTGAGATTCGAGCGCGAAGATCGTCGAGGTAACGCTCGACCTGAACATGGACTTCACCATGCACGTCCACGAACCTTGATACGTGGATTAGCATCGAGCAGTGGGCGTCCGCCCTGCCACGGGCGGCACGGACTGCGCACGCGAGAACGAATGCTTTGACCGCTTCCTTCAGGGACGGGGGGAGCTGGCGCTCGCCTTCATAGCGAGGTCGGAGAAATCGATCATGCGGATCAGGTATCCAGAGTTCCCGCCCTTGATCGACATGACGGACAAGCGGAAGACCGACGTTGCCAATATCGCTGTTCGTCCCGAAGACAGCCGCAGGCCCGAAATAGTCATCGGGTGGCGTGAGGGCGAAGATGAAGGTGGAAGGAAAAAGATCCAGGCCATACTTCTCTGCCGCGCGAGCATCATGGATCAGGATGTTGGCGAATGGCGTCGCAGTGTAGGCAACGTAGGCTGAGCGCTTGAACGCCCCAAGGAGTCTTCGGATCTCGCCATTGATGCGGGTAGGGTCGTAGTCCTCGTCAAACGTTCCGTCAGGAAGCGTGGGCTGGTCCTTTGTGTCGATTGAGGCCTGATCGGCCTCGTCATCGACAAGCAGCAGCGGGGCGCGCCGGAATTCTTCCGGCAACTTGCCGATCCAGCCGTTGAGATTGCGCAGGATCGTCGCATTCTTCTTCACGACGAAAAGACAGGGCTGATCCAGCGGAGCAAAGTTGGCCTGCCGTGCGAAGGCTACGTTGAAGTCCCCGTTCGGAGAGGCGAGGGTGAGACTTCCCGCAGTTAGGGCGGGCGGGATCAGGCCGACGCCGATCGCCTTCATCCGGCCGGTGTCCCCCTGGTCTGGTCTCGTGTCGTAGCCGAGGAAATCCAGCTCAAGCCTCATTTGCGTCTGCAGACGCAGCAGATTATGCATCCCCGCGAGCACGATGATGACCCTGTAGCCCGCGTCAACACAACGATTGATGAGCCCGGCATAATGTGCGGTCTTGCCGGATTGTACATCACCGACGACTAGGCCACGCCAATTCCAGGGGCCCTCGCGTTGCGGGTCGTCGAGCAGTTCGACCACCCTCGCAGTGCTGTCCCGAAGCTCTTCTACGGTGCGGACAGGCCAATGGTCTTCCTGCAGCTTCTGAAGATATCGGCTCATGAAAGGACCGGGGCGACGCTTCTCGCCCACGTACCATTCCCGAGGAACCTCGCGGTCCACGACAGCGACGGCATGTCCTTGCTGCACGACATAGGCGCCTTCGAGCAGCCTCACCACGCTGTCGATCTCATCCTCAGTAAAGGTGTGACCGGTTCGACGTGCTACGACAGGAATGACCGAACTCACGGTCTCGCGTATTACTGAGCGGTCTTCGGGGCGGTCATCGGTCGAGGTCAGCAGCTGACGGGCCATGTTCGTCAGCGTAAGGATCGCGCCGTCACTCATCGGCAGTTTCCAGCTTGGCAAGAACGGCCTTCTTCAGCTCAGGGCCATCGAGCCGCAGGGTGCGAAGCAGTCCCTCCAGAACCTCCCCAGGGCTGCGGCTTCCACGCGTGTTCTGGATTGCCGTTACGAGATCGTCGACCAGGAGCCCATCTACGGCTTCCGGCGAACTTGCCGCCTCGACGTTCTCGGAGATATCTAGCCAGATCCGCTCAACCGGCACTGAACGCTCAATGAGCGTGATAGCCGTCCGTGCCAAGCGCTTTGTCGCAGCGTCGCCAGCGAGCAGCTGCGCGATGACGGGATGTTCGCGATTGATGCGGTACCGCCTCTTTCCGGAACGATGCTCTTCATTCCAGATGGCTGCCTCCGCGTCCTTTTTCTGAGCCGGCGAACGGATCTGACCACCTCGCCACGCAAAGACTTCGCGAGCCCGCTCCCTGCACTGGCCGCCCAAAGCAGAGAGACGTGCACGTAGCGCAGCCGGCGGTCGCGCGCGCGCCTTTCGCACGTCGATGCGCCATTGAGCATCCGCGCTCTGGGGCAGGTCAATGGAGATCCGGGCGAGACGACTGCTTTCGTCCTTCGTCCATTCCCGATGTCCGCCGAGGCCCAGCCAGCTGCCAGCAACGACAAGCCGTTTTGCACGGTAGACATAGAACCCCTGGCGCTCGGCCCAGCCGCCTGGACCTCCAGCAGCTGTGAATTCGTTCTCGTTGGCAAACCTGTCGCGATGAGGCAGTACGAACGGTGATACCTGGACAGCCAGCGCTCCTGATCCAATCCTGCCTGCGCCGAGCGGACGTGTGGCCGGATGCGTCCGCAGCATTGGATCCCATGCGGCAACCGGTCGTCCGTTGATCGTGATCCGGATCCGACGAGCATCACCATCAAGAAAGCGATGAAAGACCATGGCGAAATGGTCGCGCACATCCCTGATTTTGGCGAAAAATCCCTCTTTGTCGAGGCCGAAGAACCCGCCAAGCTCGTCCATGCGTTCGAGAGCAACAAGGGTTCCATCGGCATCCTTCGGAGCATCAACGTACTCGAAAGCATCTGGAAGCGTATCTGTTTCGACACACCAGCTTCGCGAAGAACGTACCTTCTCGATATCCCAGCACATGCTTGACGTGATGCCATCGTGCCTGCTGACGACAGTCAGACGCTGGCATTGAGAGAGCGAAGCGGTCTTCATTCCAAGTCCGAACCGGCCCAGATCATGCGCTCCGCGTTCGACGCCCTCGTCGCCGCCGAAACGCATGCCGTTCTCGAGCACCTCGAATGTCATGCCCTTGCCGTCATCGCGTACGCCGATACGCGGATTTCCCTCATTCCAATCGATGCTGAGCTCCACATGATCTGCCCCAGCCGATATGGAATTGTCGATCAGGTCGGCGAGCGCGGTCTCTGGCGAATAACCAAAGCCGCGCAGCGATTTCAGCAGGGCTCCAGCATGAGGTGCTATCTCAATCGTCTTCACTTCACCCCCCGCACGCTGCAGTATTGTCCCACGCCAAGCCGAGCTTGTTGATAATTGCCAATCGGCCGTCGGGGACCGGCGCTCAGGCAGCTTTCCCCTGCTGTCCATCCTCCGCAAAGACCTGCTCCAGTGCCCCTTCGATTTCACGGCGCATGTGTTGACCGATGGCCATAGCGAGCATGGGAGGGACAGCGTTGCCAATCTGTCGGAACCCGGCGTTCATGGCACCGGCGAAACGGAAGCCGTCAGGAAAGGACTGAAGGCGCGCTGCTTCTCGCACGGAGATCGTGCGCTGCTGTCGGCTGTCCCAGTGAATGTGCGAGTAGCTGTCCTTGCCAAGATGAGCGGTCAGGGTCCGGGAGGGCGAAGTAGGCTCAAGCTTCCACCATTTGTTCGGAAATTTTCCAGGATCGTACGGAGGAACGTGTTTCCCTCGGAGATCGGTCCACTCCTCACTTCCTTCCTGCGGCCTTGTCCGGCCTTTGGACAGCGCTTCCTCGAAGATCTGTTCAGCTATCTTCAGCGCCCTTGGATAATCTGCCCCAGCGGGCATTCGTCGGAAGATGGCAAAGTCGCGGGGCGTCAGCCGGACGAGGTGTCCGTCCGTGGTCTCCTGGCATTCAAACCCTGGCCACTCCCGCATGCGACGCGCATAGCCCGAAACCTCGGCAGAGCTTCGATAAGGCAGAAGCTGACCGAGTTTGCGCCGCCGCATGCTGCCAGGGTCACGGTAATGTTCCGAGATAAATGGAAGATCAGATAGCGCCGACCGCACGGACACCGCACCCGGAAGACCTTCTGCCGCGGCTGGGATAGGATGGAAGTGCGAGCCTGAGGCAGGAATGAACTTCAGCGCTACCGCTCTCGCGCCCTCATAGCCGGAAGGCAGTTCCGCAGCGTGGGAGGGGTCCGGGAAGGTCGGGGTAACTCCAAGTGTGCGATCATAGGCGATCAGAAAGAGACGCTCGCGCATTTGAGGGACGCCGTAGAAGGCCGAGTTGAGCAGCGTATAGCTTGTCTGGTACCCAAGGCCGTCCAGTGTTTCACAGATCTCCTCCGGAACGTTGTGCCCCCCGAAGTTCAGAATATCCGGCACGTTCTCGATGATGATGACAACGGGCTCTACGGCGCGGACGTATTCCAGAAAGCGACGATACAGACGCGCTCTTGGATCATTGCGAAAAGCATCATCATCCCCGGCTACCGACCGCAGCTTCGAACGACCGATACGTGCAAATGCCTGGCAAGGCAGGCCAGCGGCAAGTACGTCAAAGGCACCCGAAGCATCCGGAAGACCGAGGTCGGCCGCGAGGTTCTCCGCACTGCAGTCCACCATGTCCCGGGGCTGCCTCCATTGCTCGGCAGCAACCCCTTCCGGCGGCGCGAAGTTGAGAGCGTAGGTGGAGGCCGCTGTAGCATCCTGCTCCACGTGACCTACCAGCTGAAAGCCTGCTGCATGAAGACCGAGGGACATGCCTCCGCAGCCCGAGCAGAGCTCAAGGACCCGGGGGAGTTCGTTTCGTCTCAGTCGCTGCAGCTTGGCAAGACGGATCGCTGAAGTCACGGCATATTCTCCAGCAATTTCTGCAGATCGGCTGCCAGTTCCGCTTTCCTGGTCTGACATTCCCAGATCACTCTCGGCTTCCAGCCCAGCTCCTGCAGCTTGTCGACCGCTTGACTGTCGCGTTCGATATTACGTTCGAACTTTCCTTGCCAGAATTTTTCGTTCGATTTCGGCACGTATGCCAAGCGGCAGCCCTTATGCCTATGCCAGAAACATCCGTGTACGAAAAGCGCGATCCTCCGGCCTGGAAATACGAGATCAGGGCTTCCGGGCAAGTCCTTCCTGTGAAGTCGGAAGCGATAACCGAGGGCGTGGGCTGTCCGTCGCACGAGCATTTCAGGTTTGGTATTTCGTCCTCGAATCCGGGACATGACTTCGGAGCGCTGCTCCCTGGAAAGGATATCCATTAGTTTTCCCCAGGTACTATACACGCTCTACCTGAATCGCCGGCGCTTTGCTAGAGTTTAGATCGCATTTCCATAACCTTTCCAGTGATATCGCACCGATAGATCTGTTTGATTTTGCCGGTTAATCCTGTCGCGATACGAGGGAATGAATTGATAGCTGGAAGCTACGGTTCTGTGGTTCGATTTCCCATCAAGGCGTCGGCCCGGAATTGTTCGGTCTCATGTTCAAGTCGCCCCGGATCCAGGAAAGAGCTCCGATAGCCATGGAGATCTGTCGCTGAGTCGATGGCGGCGCCAATAGCGACTGACTGTAGGCAACGCGCTCAATAATCCATCCTGGCTACCGAGCGAATCCTGCTGCGGCTGATTGGCAGATGGTCTGCAAACCCATCGAGCGGCTGCGAAGCCCGAAACTTCTCGCCTAGGGCTGCAATCGCCTCCGCGCGATCGCGCAAGACGCGACGTTCCTCTTCCGTCAGTTCCTTATAGGAAGATGGAGAATACTCGGTCGCGATCGCTGCATAACTTAGCGAGCCGGGTTCGGGTGCCTCCGCGTAGGCACTCGCGAAGTCGCGCAACATTTCTTCAAGTGCCCGCACTTCGACCAGGTAACGTCGCCACTTATGTTCGTTGAGGTCGAAGTCGCTATTGATGAGGTCTCCCGCGGTCTCCCCAAAACCGGTCAGCTGTGTAATGCGGGCGGGCGGCATCTCAAGATTGAGCCCACCCTCTTCCGTCTTCAGATAGACCGTCACGATCCGTTCGCGATAGCCGGCGAGGATCGACTGGAGCGAATCCTGCCAGTCCTTCGCGCTGTCGAAGAGTGCGAACACGAAGCCGATAAGGCTGGCAAAGCCCCGCGTTGGCAGTAGTTGTCCCTGTGTCGCCCTTGCTGGGAGAACCACCCGCGTTTCGCCGGTAGTGCCCGGCTTTTCTCGCCTGGGATTGTATTCGCCAAGGGAGATGCCAAAGGTCGGACGGGACGGCAGGAACTGGTCGAAGAAGTGCACCGGGAAGTTGGAAGACAAGCCACCATCGGAAAACATGCAGCGGACGAGTTTGCGCTCATCGTCTACGCCAACAAGCGTGTAGTCGTTTCGATAAAGCGGGACGGCAGAAATCAACGCCGGGAAGCTGAGGCTCATGCGCGCCAGAACCACGAGCGGGAGGTTTTCAATCTTGAAGGGGTAAAGATCCGTCGATCCCTGCTTTGGCACCGTCAGCATCGCGTCGACAACCCGGCCCGGGAAGAGCGTTCGAAACTCCCGCTCCGAAAAATAATGCAGGTTGTTCTGCATCGGCAGCACGTAGGGGCGGTGCGACGTGATGTCCGTCGTCACAGTCCGAACCGTGATTCCGCGCATTTCCAGGTCCCTGATGCCGAGGGGCGCGCCTGTTGTTGGATGCCCCGCGACAAGATCGATCGTATCGGCCAGCCATTCGGTCAGGGCCGGGTGTCCAACCGGCGAATAGGCTTGCGTCATGCCGTTGCAGAGACCGTAGTCGGCTCCTGGAAGACGTCGAGCAACATCGCGCGCGAAGACAAAGCATGCGGTGGCAACAGGGAAAAGCACGAGCAGGAATAGAAACAAGAGGACTGCGAGGATTGTCGCCGGTATCGAATGCGAGATCAACGGGATCATGATGGCGACAATGACGGCAGGCATGAGACCGGCCAGCGCTGGCATCGCATAGCCTTTTAAAAGCGCAAGGACTGTACCCGCGATGCTTTTCGACATGACCGCCAGCATCAGATTGAAGACCGGTCGCAGTTCCGGGCGGGGCTGAAATTTCTCCAGGAGTGTTGCTGACAGCTGTTTTGGAAGTGCCTCGATCTTCTCGAAGCCGCCGTCGGCTCGCCCGTACTCGGCCGCCGCCGTAACGACCGCGGCAATCGCACCGGCAGATGTGCCGCCGATATTGCGAAAGCGATATTTATGCGAGAGTTTTACTACTGCCTTCGGATAAACCACTCCGCTGGTGATCCCGCCTTTCATGACGAGGTCGCAGCTCTGTTCAGGCGCGCTCATGTCCCATCCCCCTCAGTTAGTTATGAGCGTCTTCGACCAAGCCTTCACGAGGCTCGAGTAGGGCTGGTCCGGCTCCGCCATCGCACGGATTTCGTCGAGGATCTGGTTGATCAGGAGATCGAGCCGTGCGCCCATCGTCTTGTTCTTTTGATCACGGCTGGCAAGCAGTGTCTCCGAGATCTTGCCGATTTCGTCGATCAATCGGCTCAGGAAATCGAGCTTGCGCAGGATCCGGGTTCGCTCCTGGACCAATCCAAGCCGATTCAGACCATAGACATGGATCGATGTTAGGCCCCGTCGTGAAGGGACGTTGTCCTTGAGACTCGGAAGGACGAGGCCAAGGGGATCGCCACGGTCGACGTGGAACACCAGATGCTCCTCCGGATCGTCCAGACACGGATTGATCAGGTCTGGCTGCTCATCGATGCCGGGTGAGTCCGCCGTCGCCCTGGCCGCGCCGGCGATTGGAAACAGATCCTGCTTGCCGAACGATGCCTTGGCGCCTTGCATCTCGGGCGCCGCCAGCAGTTGCTCGAGGCTCTCGGGGAATGTCGGCAAGTCCTGCCATCGCCTGCGATTGCAATCAATGCAGCTCGGCAGCAGGTTGTCCCATACCATTGCAAGCCACCAGTAGCCGGGATGATTGGCAACGCCGGCGATGCGACCCTTCGGCCGGTAATGTTCGACATCGACCGGCGCCTGATTGGCATATCGGCTTTCGCAATAGGCGCACTTGCCGAAGAACAGTTTGTCGAGCGCGTATTTGACCGCTTCGTCGGAATAGGCGCTAAAATGGAACGCCTTTTTCTTCTTCTTCCGTGCTTTCGTGGCTGGGGCAGGGGCGCCAGCCACTGCCGCAGCTTCCGTCTTTGCCTGCGCCTCGAAGAAGATCTTCGCCTTAGCCAGTTCCTTACCGCCGCGGCTCTTTTCTCCGACAAGGACCGTCGGCGCCGAAACCAGGGCCCGATCGACGCGCCGCATTAGATACCCTCCAGAACGGCGAGAATCCGCCTCTTCGTTTCGTCGCGCAGGTCCTGGCGTTGCTTGCCGGCAAGGTTGCGGCGCTTGACGAGGTAGTCGGCAACAGCCTCCTGCACGAGTCGTGCAGCCTCGCTCATGCCGACGGGAAGAGCATCCACCACCTGCCTGCGGATCGCGTCCATCGCCGCCCTGATGGCCTGGCCTTGCGCACTTCCGTCCTTTTTTGCGAGATAATCGCCAAGCCGGGCGAGGCTTGCCTCCGTCTCGGGATCGTCGGTGGAAAACAGGCTGAACAGGTCCGAGGTCAGGAGTTGCTCGATGGTTAGCGCCGACACTTTCGGCAACTGAGTAAGGCTGTCAACCATGACCGGGATCTGGCCACTGCCAAGCTGCCTGGCGACCTTGCTCAAGACCACCACCTCCCCGTCGCGCATTCCCCTGAGGCACAACGGATCATGGGTCGTAACGATGAAGGTCATTGACGGCAAAGCGGTTCGCAAGCCCTTCATGATGTGGATCTTCCAGCGCGGGTGCAGATGGGCCTCCACCTCATCGATCAGCACGACCCCTTCCGCCGAGGTCAGCGTCGTAAAGTTCGGGTTGATGGCGCGATCCATGAGCCATCGCATGATGTCGCAGGACAAGGCGAGAATGGTGCGGAAACCGGACGAGACGTTCGAAAGCGGGGTCCTGCTCTTCTTGCCGGACGCGTCGATCTGCATCTCGACGAAGCAGTGGCCCTTGGCCTCGTCGCGGTAGATGACGTCGATCTCTTCGGTCGCCCCGAAGATGACCCCTAGCGCCTGGACGACGGCCCTGTACTCAGTTGGCGGCAGCCCGAGAAGCCAGTTCTCCGGATTGCTAAGCAAGCTGTCGGTATGGAACAGGCTGAGCACCGGGCGCGACGGTTTCCAGGCATGCAGGTCACGCACATAATGACGGTATGCGCCGTAGCCGAAGACCAGGGGCAACCTGTTCTCGCTGGTTTGGGAATAGCTCCTGGCGCCAACAGTGAGTGTCGAGACGTGTCCATTATCGAATTGAAGCCGGACCTTGGCCGATGGCTTCTGCGGCAGGTTCTCCGCGCCCATGAAGCTCGGGTTCAGCCTCAGGCCACCCGGTTCTTCTACTAGGTCAGGGCGAGCGTCAGCGCCGATGAGAGCAAGCGCGATCGCCTCCAAGATCGAGCTCTTGCCGGCAGCATTCTCACCCAGGATCAAAAGGGCCTGCGCCATGCGTTCGGTCGGATCTGGCGCAGCCGGCAGCTTTATCGACAAGGCCTCGATCGCCTTGAAGTTCGTCAGTCTGATTTCCTGCAGGCGAGGTCGTGCTCCAGCGATATCAGCTTCCTCGACGATATTCGCAGACGCGGTGATCGCTGCGATCTCTGCGTCCCCGACATCGACCTGACGCCTCAGGATCCGCCAGAGGCCGACAAATTCATTGGTGTCGTTTGGTCCGTCGCCTTCCAGTTTTGCGTAGTCGCCGAAGGCCTGCTTGCGCCTGGTTCTCAATCGCGTCCGATTGAGCCGGAAATGTTTGATCGTTTCTTCGCCCGAGGGACTTGCGGCCTCCAGCGTCCCGTCCTCACGCGGGACGAGATGGCGGGCAATATCGTCATTACAGGGATCAATCAGGAGCGCTGTCTCGTCGATCTCAAGCTCCGGCCACGTACCATCGTCCTTTTCCACGAACCGGGCATATTCTTCCGGCGTGGGAATGTGCATCCTTTGTCCTGCGACCGGGAAGTAGGTGGTTCGTTTCGGCCTGCAGTCACCGCAGATCGGATAGAGATTGATCCAGGCGTCCGACAGCCAGCCGTAATAAAGATGGGCGTCGCGCGCGCGGCCATCCTCCTCGCTTCCGATCGTTGGCTCGGAATCGTTCATAGGCCTGAAGCGGTGCAGGAACATGCTCTTGGGTGCCTGCTCGCAGAATGCGCACTTTCCCAGGAACATGTACGAGAGATCGCGCATGATCTCCCGTGAATCGAACTGCATGATCGGGACACGAGTCTGTTCGCGTTTCATGGGATCAAGTTGCAGGTAGCGGAAAAAGGATTGCCGCCTTTCGCTGGCAAGCGTGCCTCCCAGGGCAGCAGGCGGACTTGGCGTCCGCTCGACGTATCGCATGATGTCCCCCATGGATCTATGCTGACAACGATTCGGCGCCACACCTGTCTGTGCACCGGCTCAACCAGCATGCCTTGCCAACTCCCATACCGGACCATGTATAATGTCAGTCAGAATTGCAACTATAAAGTTAGTTAAAGTATTGACTTACGCCTCGCTAAATGCCCGCGAAGCTGTCGCGAGCAGTGATCGAGTCAATAATGCCAGAAAGCTAGCCTTACGCACTTCGGAGGGACACCTTGGCTGCCCTTCTGGGCGAAGCAAGCAAGAGGAGTCATGCAGCCCTCTTATTCTTGCGCGCCTGCGTGTACCGAGTGGTTTTCACCGGGATGAAACGGATGATGATGTTGTGAAACTTGCAGACCTTCCGCAGATGGTCATGCATTAGCTTGAGTTCGTATTGGCGATCAGCGGGATATCGCCCTTCGTTGGTGCCGCCTTGCTCTTATCGTAGAGCAGCCAGAGACACAGGACATAGTCCCGCCCATGATTGTTCGGGGTCGTTGGTTCGGTTCCGCTCAAGGCGCACGATGCGGAGTGGGTTCAATTTGAAAGCGGTCGCAAACAATGATGACTTGCTGAAATTCTGCATCTCCCGGCGCACTCGTTCAGCCAAGTGGCAAAGCGGCAGTCAAGAGTTGACCGTCCCACTATGCATTGCGTCGCGATACAGACTACGGTAACGCGCGGGTGATTGGCCAAGCGCGCGGCGGAAGCTGGCAGCAAAAGCGCTGTCAGAAGAGTAGCCGAGCGACTGTGCAATCCGTGGCAGTGGCTCGTTGCCACGCCGCAGCCGGGCCGCCGCAAGCCGCATCCGCCAGCCCACGAGATAGTCTATCGGGGATGCTCCGACAGTGGTGCGAAATTTCTCGGCAAATCCGGAGCGGGACTGGCCAGCAAGAGACGCGAGTGCCTCAACCGTCCAGCGGTGCGACGGATCGGCGTGTATTGCCCGCAGTGCCGGCGCCAGGCGGGCATCCGCGAGGCCGGCGATCCAGCCGGGATGCTGCGATGTCTGGCGCGCCATGTAGGCACGCAGGACATGGATAAACACCAGCCGCAGCAGGTCGTTGCAGGCGATGCGAGCGCCCGGTGCTGCGCTGTTCCACTCCAGGTCCAAATGTTCGAGCAGCCAGCCAATCGGTCCGGCCTCCTCGCGGTCGACAACTACGACCGGCGGCAGGGCGTCGGTGAGGAGTGATCCGTCGACGGTGTCGAGGTTGACGCTGCCGCCGAGCAGCACGAAATCCCGGCCATCGCCCACAGAGACATCGAGATTGCCCCCGGCGAACACCTCTGCCGCCGCAACCGCCTTCACATTGGGATCGCTGCAAAGCGTAAACGCCTTGCCGCTGACCACAAGACAATCGCCCGCTTCAATGCGCAACGGCGCCTCTCCCTCCGAGACCAGCCAGGCACCACCTTCGCGGATCGCGTTGAATTTGAGGTAGCCCGGTGGTGGAAAAGCAACAGACCACGAGCCTCCGGCGGCAAATCGCACAGAGAATAGCGCCCGCGCATCGATGGCGCTGAGCACGTCGGACAGGGGATCCTGGATATTTTGGACGATCACGACAGAAATCTGGATCCTACAGGCTGGGGGCTCCGAAAGTCTATCCGATATATGGAGCGGGCACCAGAGCCATAAATGAAGGAGTAACGACATGTCCGAACAGAAACCCATTGGATCTCGTTTCAACGCATCCAGCACGGCACTCGAGGTCACCGTAGGTGTCGATCTTTCCGGTAAGACGGCGATTGTCACCGGCGGCTATTCCGGTCTCGGCGTCGAGACGACGCGGGCACTCGCAGGTGCCGGCGCTCGTGTCATCGTACCAGCTCGCAATCGCGAAAAGGCCGAACGCACACTTGCCGGTATCGACAATGTTGTTATCGAAGCGATGGATCTTGCGGATCCTGCATCGGTTGCCGCCTTTGCTGGCAGAATCGTTGTGGCGGGCATGCCGATCTCAATCCTGGTCAACAGCGCCGGCATCATGGCGACGCCGCTTGCCAGGGATCAGGCTGGGCACGAGAGCCAGTTTGCCACCAATCATCTCGGCCATTTCCGACTGGTTGCAGGTCTGTGGCCGGCTCTTGTCAAGGCGGACGGCGCGCGGGTGATTTCGGTGTCGTCGCGCGGGCATCAAATCGGCCAGGTCGATTTCGACGATATCGATTTCAAGACGCGCCCCTATGACAAGTGGCAGGCCTATGGCCAGGCGAAGACGGCAAATGCTCTGTTCGCGCTGGAACTTGATCGCCGCGGAGCCGCGCTTGGCGTGCGGGCATTTTCGCTGCACCCCGGCGTCATCCTGACTGATCTCGCCCGCCATCTGAGCGAAGACGAGATCAATTCTTTCGATGTCTATGACGAGAATGGCAATCGCCGGGTGGATCCATCGCGCGATCTCAAGACGCCGGAACAAGGGGCAGCAACAAGCGTCTGGGCAGCAACGCGGCCCGAACTCGACGGTATCGGCGGTGTGTATTGCGAAGATTGCGAGGTAGCCCTGCCGCAGGCGGAGACGGATGGCACCAAAGGCGTGGCGCCATGGGCCATGGATCCACAGGCTGCTGGACGGCTCTGGCTGCTTTCGGAGCAGTTGACCGGCTTGTCAGCAGGTAATCGTTGAGGCTGAGCGCATATCGGCACACTAGCGCTTTGGCCCTTGATCTGGCTCCGCGGCGCATCACCGTCAACAACATCCAACCTGGTCCAACGGACACTGACATGAACGCCGGCGCCATTGAGATGTTGTCTGACCGCAGCCCCTTGAAGCGCGTTGCCGACCCCAGGGAAATTGCGGGAATGGTGTCCTATCTCACGGGTCCCGACACGTCCTTCATGACTGGATCGAGCCTGACAATCGACGGAGGCTGGACGCTATAAATTCAGCGCTCCAGGGGTAGGGCCGTTTACAGCGGCCCTGTCCACTACGCCGGCATCTTTCATCCTGCAAAAGTCTGCTGGGCAAAACTCACCGCCGGTCAATCTTTTGGCTTATCGCGGTATAGTTCGCGAGTTCCACTCAGTCCAAGAGCTCACGTATCCGGCATCACCCATGAAAATCGCCAAGAACGATTTTCCCAAACAACCCGCCAGCCTCCATTCGGCGATGGGCTTCCGATGCAGCCGCAAGCGGATATACGGCTCCGATGACCGGCTTAAGCACTTGCCCCACCAGCGGCAGTACCTGTTCCTTGAAACGCCGGACCATTGCTCTCTTTTCCGCCCTCGACCGTGACTTCATGACCGTTCCGATCAGCCGCAGGTGGTTGTGAAGAACGACGCCGAGTGGAATGATGGCGTTATCATCGCGCCCCAACAGGCCCACTTGGACAAGCCGACCACCGGGAGCAAGACTACGAATGTTGCGGGCGAGGTAGGACCCGCCGACAAAGTCGATGATCAGATCGACGCCATGAGACGCCGTCGCATCGACGACCTCCGCCTCGAAATCCACCCGCTTGTAATCAAAAACAGCATCGGCGCCAAGTGACAGCACGTTGTCGATATTGCTTGCCGAAGCAGTGGCCAGAACAGTGGCTCCGGCAGTCCTTGCAAGCTGGACGGCAGCCGATCCGATGCCGCCTGCTGCAGCATGAACGAGGACGGTGTCACCTTTTGCGACGTGTCCGAGATGGGCAAGAGCCTCCCAGCCTGTGACGAAGCTTTCCATGACTGCGGCAGCCTCCATGAAGGACAAGCCGGCCGGAATGACAACTGCCATTCCACTATCGACGCGCGCATACTGGGCATATGCGCCCCCACCAACAATGCCCATGACACGGTCTCCGACAGCAAAACCGCTAACGGTGTCTCCAATGGCCACGACTTCGCCAGCGACCTCCAGCCCGAGAATAGGGCTGTCCCCGTAGCTTTGCGAGCCATAGACGCCTTCGCGTTGAAGAAGGTCGGCGCGGTTGACACCGGCCGCCATGACCTTGATCAGAAGATCGTCTGGGCGCAATTCGGGCATGGGTGCATCGGCGAGGCGCAGAACATCCGCGCCTCCGAAGTCATCGAAGATGATCGCCTTCATTTGGATATCTCCTTACTTGGAAACGGCCCGGCGGGCGATGCTTGCAGCAAAGAGAGGTGTTTCACGACTGTTGTGGTCGCCGCCTGCGGCCTGACGGGCTGCTGCAGCATCTTCGAACTCGATGCTGTGCTCGCTGAGGAAAGCCATGAACACATCCGTCGGATGGGCGGTAACCTTGTTAGTATAGCGGGTCCTGCCATCGTCGATCTTCTCGGCAATCAGTTCCCAGACGACATTGACCTGGGTCCGGCCATTGGCTGTGAAGACATCGGAGATCGAGTTCATGCGGCAGTAGGCAGGCTCGGCGACCTCGGCCACATAATGCTGCACGACGAGGCCCGAGCCGATCTGCTCAACATTGATCGACATGCGACGACCGTCATCGGTCCATGTGACGCCGGCTGCAATGTGATCAGGCGGGCAGCAGCGCAGGTATTCGGCTTCCGGCAGGGTGAAGAGCCAGTCGGCAATGTCGATCTTTTCGAACGGGACGTCGATCTCTGCGGTATAGGCGGACTGGGAGAGAATTGTATCTAGGACCTTGACCATTGGAGTGTTCCTTCTGTTTGTTGGGCGACCGCCCGTTGATGAGAAGGAAGATGCTCCGGATGCCCGCAGATGATAACGACCTGAATGGTCGAAACGGTTTTGCGCTGTAGGCAAAGATGAGAGACCCACGGTTCGCTGAACATCTCGCAATTTTCGTCGACGTTGTCCGCTCTGGAAGCTTTTCCGCTGCGTCTCGGCGTCGTGCTGTAACGCCTTCGGCTGTCGTTCGTCAGATTGATGCGCTGGAGCAGGATCTGGGCGTTACTCTTCTTGTTCGTTCGACACGGGCGTTGTCATTGACGGACGCGGGCCGTCATCTCTTTGAACGCGCCCAGCGCCTGCTCGACGACCTGGCCGATACCCATGCCGAGGTTGCCGCCTTCGATAGTGCGGTCAGCGGCACGCTGCGGATCGCCTGTTTCCCGACGTTCGGAAAACGCTATGTCATTCCTGTTCTGGCATCGCTAGCGCAGGACCATCCGGGCCTGCATGTCGAGCTGGATCTTACCGAGCGGCTGGCTGATCCCGTGGCCGAACGGCTCGACCTGGTGGTGAGGATGGGGGAGCTTGCGGACAGTTCCCTGATTGCCACGAAGCTCGCTCCGCTTGACCGCATCCTCGTTGCAAGCCGTGGCTATGTCGAACAGCATGGCGAACCGGAAGACGAGACTGCGCTCCGCCATCATCGCCTTCTCGACAAGCTGCATGGCAATGATCTGCTCGGATGGTGTGACATTCTCGGAAGCCCCGCCAGCGAAGCCTGCAAACAGGTGGCTTTCCGGTCTGATGATTTCGAAGCGTTAAACAGCGCCGCGATCGCCGGAATGGGAGTGGCCTTTTTGCCAAGCTGGGTGTCGGGGCCCTCCACGCAGGCAGGTGATCTCATCCGGCTGAAGCTCCGCGGCGAGCGCTGGAACGAGCGATCGTCAGGCATCTATCTCCTGCGTGCCCTCCAGCTACCGCCTGCCAAGGTCAGGGCGTTTACGGAAGCACTCAAGGCCCATATCGGCGCACCGCCGCGCTGGGGGTGAAACAGGAATAGCAACGGCCGGCAAATCAAAAGCTTATGAAGTCAGTGCTCCCACAACGTTTCGTTTGACGGTTCGATACTCATCAAGAGTTCGAATTCGACGGCTGCTTTCTCAGAAAGTCGAGAAACGCACGCATTCCCGCACCAATGTGACGGTGCTTTGGGTAGTACAGGCAGAGGCCAGGATAGGGCGGCGTCCACTCCGCCAGCACCTGCCGGAGCCTTCCGCCGGCGAGTGCGTCAGCCGCCATCCACCGCGTGACGTAGGCAAGCCCGCAGTCGTCCAGAGCCGCGGCAAGAAGAAGTCGGGACTGGTCGACCACGAGGTTGCCGGTCGTCGCTACGACCACATGTTCGCCGCGACGCTGAAATTCCCACCGATAGATCGTCCCGCTCGCCATTCGAAGCTGGATGCACTGGTGCATGCCGAGATCCGACGGACTTTCTACCGTTGGCCCTCCGTCGAGATAGGCAGGCGACGCCACGACGATATGCTGCTGGTCCGGGCCGATCGGGATTGCGACCATCTCGCCGGGAACGAGTTCCGCCGCGCGGACTCCGCAGTCGAAGCCTCCCTCGGCGATGTCGACCAGTCGGCCCTCGGATTTGATCTCAAAGCGCACCGCAGGATGGAGCTTCATGAAGCGCGTCAACAGCGGCATCAGCACCTGCTCGGCGGCGTTGGCATCGCAGTTGATCCGTACAAGCCCGGACGGCGAGGCGGCCTGTTCGTGCAGTTCCTCGACCGCCAATCCGATTTCGCTGAGCGCCGGCATGAGCCGCTCCGCAAGTCTCCGCCCAGGCTCTGTCAGCGTGACGTTCCTCGTCGAACGGTGGAAGAGCTTCACTTTGAGACGTCTCTCCAGTCCGGCGACTGCGTGGCTCAACGCCGACGCCGTCTGGCCGAGAACTCGGGACGCGGCGCGAAAACCTCCGTGCTCGGCCACGGCAAGGAAGGCCGCTAGCTCGCCAGGAGGGAGCAAGCCGACTGTACGAATTAACTCATCATTGTGTGTAGTCTCAGTCATCTAGTTCATGAATGCCACGTGCTTATCTTCGGGACAAGTCGATTACTGAAGGAGTGCGACCATGACTTTACCGATACCGTTCGGCTTTTCATCTGCGGCCGCCGACGTTCTGGAAGGCGTCGACCTTGCCGGCCGGAATGTCATCGTAACCGGAGGAGCAGCTGGCATCGGGCTGGAGACGAGCCGCGCTCTCGCCGCAGCAGGCGCGGCTGTCACGATTGCGGCCCGCCGCCTGGACGAAGCCGAAAGGGCTGTCGCGGAGCTGAAGCGGGTGATGCCCGAATCTCGCCTGAGCGTTCGTCGGTTGGATCTAACCGATCTGTCGTCGGTTCGAGAATTCGCAGAAAGCTGGAGCGACCCTCTGCACGTCCTCGTCAACAATGCGGGCGTCATGGCCATTCCGGAATTGCAGCGGACTGCGGAAGGACGAGAGATGCAGTTCGCCACGAACTATCTGGGGCATTTCGCACTCACGATAGCGCTGCGGCCGCATCTAGCCAAGGCAAATGATGCCCGTGTCGTTTCCGTCGCCTCGACCGGCAACCTGTTCGCGCCCGTGTTCTGGGACGATCCGGACTTTCGCTTCATTCCATACGATCCGCTGCTTGGCTATGGGCAATCGAAGACAGCCTGTATTCTGATGTCCGTTGGGATCACCAAGAACTGGGTCAGCGACGGGATAACGTCAAACGCGCTTAATCCCGGAGCGATTGCCACGGGGCTTCAGAAGCACACCGGAGGCCTGCGAACCCCCGAGCATTTGCGCAAGACAATAGAGCAGGGGGCAGCCACGTCGGTGCTGCTGGCGGGTTCGCCGCTCGTCGAAGGCATTTCCGGTAGATATTTCGACGATTGCCAGGAGGCCTCGGTCGTTGACGAGCGCGGACCTGGGCCCTTCAAAGGCGTGGCGAGATACGCCGTTGATGGGGACAACGCGGACCGGCTCTGGGAGATGGCGACGCGGATGCTGGGATTGCCTCTGTGAGCGGAACACCCTGTCGACCTGGACGGACCGGCAGGGTGTTCGTCGAGTGATGACCGGACGCTGATCAGGCCTTGGCCGCCACCGGAAGCCGGAATGGCGCGCCCAAGCGGTTGAAGGCGTTCATCGCGGCGATCGTGATCGTCAGATCGACGAGATCCTTCGGTTCGAAGGCGGCTGCCGCTGCGGCATAGGCCTCATCGGAGGCATGGGTCTGGCTGACATTCGTGACTTCTTCAGCCCAGGCCAGTGCTGCTCGTTCCTGCTCGCTGAACAGGTGAGGCACCTCGTCCCAGACCGGAACAAGCGTGATCTTATCGACGGACATCGTCTTGCGCAGATCGCGACTATGCATGTCGATGCAATGGGCGCAGCCGTTGATCTGCGACACGCGCAGGAAGACGAGATGAATCAGCTCTTCAGGCAGGTTCGTCTTCTTGGTGACGTAATGATGGACGCCGAAGAGCGCCTTTGCGCCGTCGGGGGCGACTTCGGACCAGTTCATGCGGGTCATATCGTTTTCCTTTCTCGTGGACACGGTTCTCCGTTCGCCGGGTAAACCGTCGTTGCTTGTGCAGTAGTTGAGGAGGTAGGTCTGGTAGCTAGCGCTACGGCTTGCGCGGCGTCGTCAGGGCGGTGTCATCGGTGTCGACGACGAAGACGGCGAGCAGCTTCGCCGGGTCGGTCTTGCTGGCGTTGGCGCTGACGTCGTGGCGGTCGCCCGGCAGCTCTGTGAAGTTTTGACCGGCGGTAAAGATCTTCGTCTCGCCACCATTCACGGCGCTCAGGATCGCGCCTTCGAGAACCGTCGCATAGATCAAGGCGGATCTTGCATGCGTATGAGCGGAACTGTAGCCGCCGGGGCCGTATTCGACGAGGACGCCCTTCACGCTCTTGCCGGGAACGTCCGGGAGGGGATGCTCGTAAACCAGCGTCACCTTTGCGTTCTTCGTGTCGTACGCAAGTCCAGGCTTGACGACGTCATGAGCGGAAGCTGTGGCCAGAGAGACCGCAAGTGCCGTAGCGGCACAGAGGATGGTCTTCATGATTCTTTCCCTCCTATGTTCTGAGCCACTCGGCGAGCGTGATCTCGCCCTTGATGTAATTGCCGCTGGGCACCAACGAGCCCATGACGACAGGAGCGCCAAAGTAGTCGACGGAGGCGTCGGCGCTCACCGGCCGGGCGTCGCCCTTTGCATCGAGATACGTCCGGATGAAGGATTCGAACGGTCCCCGTTCAGGCCCGGCAAGATCGACGGATCCGTTCTTCGCCTCGCCGAGTGCTGCTTCAACCAGGGCTGCGGCGACGTCGTCGGCCGCGATCGGCTGGAAGTCGATAGCCGGCACTTTCACCGCGCCGTCCGCCGCATAAGCGCCGGCAAGGGTCTCGATGAACTCGTGGAACTGCGTCGCGCGGACGATGGTGTAGGCCTGGCCGGATGCGGCGACGGTCTCCTCCTGCGCCAGCTTGCCGGCCATGTAGGGATTGGCCGCGAGCTGATCGGCGTTGACAATGGAAAGGACGACGTGATGGCGCACGTCCGCGGCCCGTTCGGCGCTCGTCAGATTGCGGCTCGACGTGCCGAAGAAGTCGGTGATGACTGCTTTGTCGAAGGACATCATGTTCGACACGTCGATGACGGCGTCGGCGCCCGCAAGGGCCTCGGCCAGTCCTTCTCCAGTATAGGCGTTGATGCCGTTGCGGGAGCTTGCGGCGACGGCTTCGTGGCCGGCGTCCTGAAGCAGTTTCACTGCCTTCGAGCCGATCAGGCCCGTGCCGCCGATGACGACGACCTTCTTCATCTTGCTCATGGTGCTTTCTCCTATGACGAGGCGCGATTGCCCGTCTTGCGTTCGTGGAGTTCGAGGAAGGCGCATCCGCGGGCGGCGATGCCGCCGTCGTCGTCTGCGCCGAGATCCGCCAGAAGGTCCGCGACGGATACCTTGGCGAGTTCTGCGCGATAGGCCTTTTCGGCCTTCAGCATCGCGGCGTTGATCTGGCAGGGCTTTGTGAAGTAGCGCTGCGGCAGAGGGTTCGGCCCCCGCTGACGGATCTCGGCACAGCGGAAGGCGGGCGCCGGTCCTTCGACCGCGAGGACAATGTCGAGGAGGCTGATGTCCTTTGGCGCTTTCGCCAGCCGATAGCCGCCCTTCGGACCCGGCGTCGTCGCGACGATCCCGGTGCCGGACAGCGCCTGCAGGTGCTTCAGAAGATAGCTGGTCGAAACGCCGTGCAATTCCGCAAGGGATGCCGCCGACAGCACGCCGTCTTCCGACAGGCCTGCTAGAAATGCCGTGCAGTGAATAGCCTGCTCAACACCTTCGCTCAGTTTCATGGTGCATCTCCTAATCGTGGATAAAACATATCCATGATTAAAGTGCCCGTCAATCCTCAATTGGTGAACGCTGCGTGTCACAGAACCGAAAGATCCCGGGAGCGGCAACCGGACCTCTGAAGCTTGAAGATCCAGAGGGACGCGCCGGTCGTTGCTCGCGCCCGAACCGCTGCGTATTGTGCGTGGGCGTGTAGCGATTGAGACCGGATTACCATGACTTCGCAGTTGGACTTCTTTGCAGCTCCTGGCTTGGCGGTGAACATCAAGGCCACGAAACTCCGACCTATGTCGGATAGGGGACAAAGCGTGGACGGTCCTGACCACGAAGCGATGGCCCGTGATCTGGAAGCGACCGGCGACTATCGCATACTGCGACGGCTTCCCCGTCGGCCGGTCGTCGAGCACTCAAGGCCAGGATTCTTTCGGAAGGGTGTCATCCTCGATACCGAAACCACCGGCCTCGATCACCGCCGCGATGAAATCATCGAAATCGGCGCTGTCGCCTTCACCTTCAACGATGCCGGTGAGATCGGCGATGTCACCGGCGTCTACGGCGGACTTCAACAGCCGACCGTTCCCATCCCGGCCGAGATCACGCGTTTAACCGGAATTACTGACGACATGGTCGCGGGACAGATGATCGACGTCACCTGTCTCCGGTCCCTGATCGAGCCGGCCGACCTTGTGATTGCCCACAATGCAGGTTTCGATCGGCCGTTCTGCGAGGCATTCTCGCCCATATTCACGCACAAGGCCTGGGCCTGTTCGGTCTCCGAAATCGACTGGGCCGCACGCGGCTTCGAAGGAAGCAAGCTCGGTTACCTGATCGGGCAGTCGGGATATTTTCACGACGGGCATCGAGCGGTCGATGATTGTTTCGCGCTCCTCGAAGTGCTCGGGCAAACGCGAACCGGCGTGAGCGTGGCGCCGTTTGCGGAACTCCATGAAGCCAGCCAGAGGTCACGGGTCCGCATCCATGCGGAAAATTCCCCGTTCGAGATGAAGGATCATCTGAAGGCGCGCGGCTACCGCTGGTCCGACGGCACCGACGCGCTCCCGAAATCCTGGTGGATTGAACTTCCGGAAGAGAGATTGGACGACGAACTTCGGTTCCTGCGGACAGAGATCTATCGATGGGATGCCGATCCGCTGGTCAGGCACCTCACGGCATTCGATCGGTTCCGGCGCGCGTGAGACGAGAAGCAATGACAACCATCCTCGGGATCGACGCAGCCTGGACCGCAACACAGCCGAGCGGTATCGCGCTCGTTTCATCCGAGGCGAATGGGTGGCGCGTGACCTTTGCCGGGTCATCTTACCTTCACCTGATCGACCACGCGGCAGGGCGTATTCCGAGCCTCCGACCGTCCGGCTCAGTCGCCGAGGCAGCGGGTGTTCTTGCAGCTGCGGAGCAGATCGCCAGAGCACCGATTGACCTTGTCGCCGTGGATATGCCCCTGTCTCTTCAGACCATTGCGGAACGCCGGGTGTCGGACAACCTGGTTTCGAAGGCCTATGGCGCGCGCCATTGCAGCACCCACACACCGAGTTCGATCAGGCCTGGCAGGATCAGCGACGATATGAGGGCCGGCTTCGAAGAGTGCGGATACAAACTGCTGACGAAAAATCTTGCTGTGCCGGGTCTTCTGGAGGTTTATCCCCATCCGGCTCTGGTCGAACTGACCGGCGCTGCAAGGCGACTGCCCTACAAGGTCGGGAAGATCCGAGATTACTGGCCGAACGACACAGCCGTCGGCCGGCGGACCAGGCTTTTTGAAACCTGGCGAGTGATCGTTGCCAGCCTTGACGCAAGGTTGCCGGGCGCCGCCGACGTCTTGCCGCTTCCTCCACTCGATGCGCCGACATGGCAGTTGAAGTCATTCGAGGACATGCTCGACGCCGTGGTCTGCGCCTGGGTCGGGATATGCGCATTCGAGGGAACCGCCGTGCCCTTCGGCAACGAGACCTCGGCGATCTGGATCCCTCAGTCGCACCTCTTGGCAGGGCAGCCCAGCCGGCCATGATCGAAGCGTTCCAGTCAAATATCGAACATCCAGCATGAATGGGAGATGAGATTACCGTCCCCGGGGCGTATGCCCCACGGTTCGCTTGAATGCCTGGGCAAATGCGCTTTGGGACGCATAGCCAACAGCTGCGGCGACTTCCGCAACACCGCGACCCAGAGCCAGTTCCCGCTGTGCCAGGATCATGCGCCACCGCGTCAGGTAGTCGAGCGGTGGCCGGCCCACGCGCCGCGAGAAGCGCAACGTGAGCGCCGAGCGCGACATTCCGACTTCCCGCGCCAGGGCCTCGATCGTCCAGCGTCGCGCCACATCCTCGTGCATGAGCCTGATGACCTTGGCGAGACGTGGATCGCCGAGCGCCGAAATCCAGCCCACATTGTCTTCGGGATGAGTGGCGACATAAGCCCTGATGGCTTCCACCACGAGTATGTCGGCAAGCCTTGCAGCGACAAGGCCGCCGCCGAGCCTCCCGGCGTCTGCTTCATCCTTGAGTGCGGCGAGCGTCGAGGCAATGCTTCGGGCGCTCGGCGAGCGAGATGGTATCTTCAGGAACTTGGGGAGTGCGTCGAGAACGAACGAACCACAACCGGCTGCGAACCCGCTGCCGCCGCCGATCATGACAGTGTCGCAATGCTCTCCAATCCGCACCATGTTGTGGCCCGGAGCCGCGTAAAGTTCCATGCCATCTGACGGCTCAAGGCCAGGATCACTCGCCACCGTGTAGGAGGTATCGCTGAGAAGGATCACGTCTCCCTCGTTCAGCGCTTTAGGAGGCCGATCGACGAGGGTAAGCCAGCATCGGCCTTTCAGGACCGCCACGAATTTCAGCCGGTCCCTTCCGTCGAAGCTAAGAGCCCAGTCACCACCTGCTTCCAAGCTGGTTCCGCGGACACTGCTCGTTCCGAGCACGGTCAGCACGTCAGAGAAGGTGTCAGTCATGAGGTTTGGCCGATCTCGACAAAGATCGAGCCATTCAAGCATGGATGGTCCAGTTTTGCCACGGTATCTTGTTGGGAACTTCAAAGGAGCATCCCATGACCATCAAGGACAAGATCATCGCCATAACCGGTGCTGGAAGGGGAATAGGGCGCTCGACTGCAATGTATCTGGCGTCGCGTGGCGCGTGCGTCGTGCTCGGCGCCCGCAGCGAGATCGAGCTTGCTGACGTAGCGAACGCGATAGTCAAGGCGGGCGGTAAAGCTGTTTATTCCCTGACTGATGTAACGAAGCGGTCCGACCTCGACATGCTGGTTGGTCGCGCCTGCGAGACGTTCGGGCGCCTGGATGCGATCGTCAACAACGCGGGCATTGGTCCGATTTCTCGTTTCGATGCACTGCGTGTGGATGACTGGGACGCCATGATCGACGTCAACCTGCGCGGCGCGCTTTATGGTATCGCAGCCGCACTTCCGGTTTTCGCTCGGCAGGGAGAAGGCCATGTGATCAACGTCCTGTCGACCGCTGGCCTCAAGATCGTTCCGACGATGGGGGTCTATGCCGCCACCAAGAACGCGCTTCGCACCGCTACCGAAGCCCTGCGTCAGGAAGCAGGTCCGAACCTGCGGGTGACGGAAGTGTCACCCGGTTTCATCGATACGACCTTTTCCGATTCATCGATCACCGACGAGACCGTCCGAGCCGCGATCACCAAGCAGAAGGAGCAAATAGCGATCTCGCCGGACGCCATCGCACGCGCCATCGCGTTCGCGATCGAACAGCCCGGCGATGTTGAGATTGGAAGCATCGTTGTCCGTCCGACAGCGCAGGACTAAAGTCGCGTCCGCGCGCCATCCGGTTTCGGTCATGGTTTCTGCCCGGGCAGGCGCGATTCCTGCAATGAAGGAAACGCCTACCGCCGTACCCATCCAGCTTTAGTCGGTTAGCATAGGTGTATTACCTGAGCCAACCGACAGTGGATGTCAGACCTGTGCCATGCCGCCGTCGACAGCCAGTTCCGTGCCTGTCGTAAAGCTGCTTTCGTCGCTTGCCAGGAAGAGAGTTGCTGCCGCCACCTCCTCAGGCCGACCCATGCGTCCCAGAGGGATCATGCTGGACAATGCATCTCGCACCTCCTGCGCGGCGCTAGCCATCATTGCCGTATCGGTTGGTCCGGGGCTGATGACGTTGACGCGAATGCCTTGGGGAGCCAGTTCGTTGGCCCAGGTGCGGGTAAACGAACGCACTGCTGCCTTCGTCGCACCGTAGACGCCGTACCCCTTGGTGCCAATATCGCCGGCGATGGAGCCGATCAGCACGATCGTGCTGCCGGATTGCATGAGGTCGAGTGCGCCCTGTGTCGCAAAGACGAGGGACCGTACATTCAGGCCAAATGTCCGATCGAAATGATCCTCCGAAATGTCTTGAAGGGGCGCGTATTCCGACAGGCCCGCGTTCACGACAAGCACGTCAATGCGCCCTTGTTCCGATCCGATGTGCTCGACGACGCGCTGAAGTTCGGCCTTCTCGCTGGCGTCCGCTTGAATGACCCGGATGCTGCCCGAGCCCCCTGTTTCGGACGAGCTCTC
Organism: Hyphomicrobiales bacterium; assembly: GCA_900465675.1. Taxonomy (GTDB): domain Bacteria; phylum Pseudomonadota; class Alphaproteobacteria; order Rhizobiales; family Rhizobiaceae; genus Rhizobium. The sequence continues at coordinate 105,604 of UBJR01000007.1, forward strand.
TCCGCCCTTACGGCTGGTCGCGTAAACCTGCGCGCCTTCGCCGGCGAATCTTTGAGAAATCGCACCGCCGATGCCACCGACACCGCCGATCACGAGGGCGACCTTGTTTGCCAATCTGCTCATGTTCACTCCATCAAAGTTGATGGACATGTGATATACGCTATATACCTACGGTCAATTACGCACTATATGTAAAGCAGATATCGAGGAGTATACCTATGCCCGCATTGGATGAAGGTCTTTCACCGAAAGCCAATTCCGCACGCCGTCCCAAGGCCGTCTCGACCGAGGCGTTGCTGGACGTTGAGAAGGCGCGCCCAGTGCTGGAGCAGATCGCCAACAAGTGGTCCGTGCTGATCCTGACGGTCCTCTGCTCCAGGCCATCGAGGTTCAACGAGATCATGCGGCGCCTTGACGGGATCACGCACAAGGCTCTTTCCGAAGCCTTGAAGCGGCTCGAGCGCAATGGACTCATTCACCGCGAGGTACTGACCACAACGACGCCTGTCGGCGTCGAATATACCATCACCCCGCTCGGCCGCTCCCTCCAGCAACCGTTCGAGGCGCTTTATGCGTGGTCCATGACCTACGGTCCCGAGCTTGAGCGTGCACAGGAGGAATACGACCGGGTTCGAGACTAGCGCGGTGGCATCGTGCTGCGTTCTATTTCTCGCCCGACACCTTCACGACCAGCTTGCCAAAATTCCTGCCTTCAAGAACGCGGATGAACACGGCAGGAGCATTCTCTAGTCCGTTCGGAGCGGGCGCCGAGGCAGATCCGCATTCACGTCACCTCTGGGCGGACATTGGCGCTGAGTTCCGCCAGGCCGTCCTCCCAGGTCACGACAGGACGATATCCGAGGTCGCGCGTTGCTTTCGAGGTATCGAGCGTAATTTCGATGGCGCTGGTCGCATATTCCTGGAAACTGAGAGGTCCCCGCAGCCGGCCTCCGGTCAGGCGAAAGAACGTGTCTCCTGCGCTGGCAATGAGGCGCAGGACGGGCCGGGGAACCGATTTCTCCGGCGGGACAAGCCCCTGTGTTGCGAGCAAGGCGGTAACGGTCTCCCGGAATGATCGGGCCGGACCGTCGGAGATATGGTAGATTTCCCCGCCTCTTCCCCTGGTTAGAGCCAGTTCGACGGCATGGCAGAGATTGGCGATATGCGTCGCGGAGGAGAGGTAATCACCGCCCGAAATCCACGCGAACTTCCCCGCCCGCACCATGTGCGCAAGCGTTGGCAAGGCAGTCGTGTCGTCGCGTCCCCAGACCATGCGGGGGCGAAGGACAACGACTGCCATCGTGGCGCTGTTGCCATTTAGCGCGATCCTCTCAGCCTCTGCCTTGCCTGCGGAATAGGGACCGGCGGCGCGCTGGGGCAGGGGATGGTTCTCACTGACGTTTCGGAGAGCCTGGCCGTCCTGTAGCACAGAGTCCGAACTCAGGTGAACCACGCGCGCAATGCCCGCAGTCGCCGCCGCCGCCATGACCGCTCTCGTGCCGCTGATGTTCTCGTCATAGGCCTCTTTTCCAGGCCCGTGATCGACATTGGCTGCGGCGTGGATCAGCTCAGTCGCCCCGGCCATGAAGGGCGAAAGATCGTCGCGCAGCATGTCGCCGCGAACCGGCATCGCGCCCAATCCTCCAATAAGTCGGGCGCCTCGGTCGCTGCGCGCGAGCCCTGTGACCTGATCGCCGGCATGGACGAAGTGGCGAACCAGATTGCGCCCGACATAGCCGCTCGCGCCGGTGATGAAGATGTGGTGCTTAGTCATCGCACACCTCCTCGTTGAGCGAGCCGTCACGGGCGAGGCTTGCAATATCATCGAGAATATCCGCACGCTCCTCTTCGCTCCAGGCGACCAGCTCCATGTGCTGCTGCAGCTTGAAACCTTCCAGCGCAAGCCATGCGATACGGGTGCGGCGGTGATCCGAGGCGTGGTCGAGAAGCCTCGCGCGCAGTTTTTCCTGATTGGCGCGAAATGCGCTTCGCAGGTCGTCGTCCTGCTTAAGAGCCGAGATCAGCGCAAGGACGGCAGCGTTGCCGCCGTTGATGAGTGGCATCCGCCGGGCGGCTTCAATTCTGCCCAGCAGGGGCGCATCGGGTTGATCGGCGAACGCGGCCTCGCATGCGGCATTGAACGCATTGTCCGCCTCGATCGTCCGCGCCACGAGCGCGCTGAGGAGGTCGCGTTTGCTCGTATGCTCATAGAGCACCGTCGCTTTTGAAACGCCTGCTTCCTTCGCCACGGCATCGACCGTCAGCACGCCGTCGCGGGCGATCACGCGTTCGACGGCATCCAGAATTGCTGCCTGATCATGCTTGCGGGGACGAGCCATGCATATCACCTAGTTTATTTCCGACCATTCGGAAATAAACTAGGTCAGTGAGAGCGTCAAGTGACGCAATCGCAGCGATGTTCGCTCCACGCAGGATGCTCCCCAGATCAGCGTAACCACGGCTGCGGGAGCTGGGGTGACAGTGAGTTGACTTGGGTGGCGGGGCCGGCACCCGATTGGGCGACTGGCTGCGTTTATCGTTGTTGGCGAGCGTGTTCCTGCCCATAGACGACCACCCGGATTTCGGGCCGTTCCTCATAGGCCAGGACACTGAGCTGGAAGGTCTGCCAACCCTTATTGTGGGAATACAGTTCCTTCCGGCTGTCGCCGATCCGCACCACTTCCGGATCGGTCCACCACGCTTCAGCAGGCGGGAACCTGCCGACGATCTCATCCAGGGATCGACGCAACATGGGATCGGATCCGCCGGTGAGGTAGTCATGGCGGGCTTTCAGGAACATGATCCGAGCCGCCGTCTCCCAGTCGCGAACGCTCTTTCGATAACTGTCTGAGAAAAAGACGATACGAAGAAGGTTGGGGTTTTGCTCACCGAACATAGGGAGCAGCTCGAGGGCTGCCCGGTTGAACGCGAGGACATCCCATCGTTTGTTGAGGATGTAGGCAGGGTCTGGCAAAGCGTTGATCATGGTCAAGAGACCAGCAGGTAAAGCGGCAGCCGGTGTTTCGGCCTGATGGATCGCGCGACCCGCCAACGCATGAAGATGTTCCTGCTCAGCGCGATCAAGCCGAAGGCCACGGCCAAGGCGATTGAGGAAATCATCCGAAACCTGGATATCGCGTCCCTGCTCGAACCATGTGTACCAGGTGAGACCCACGCCAGCCAGCGTTGCAACCTCTTCGCGGCGAAGCCCTTTGGTACGCCTGCGAGATCCTACGGCCAGGCCTAGATCTTGAGGTGACGCGTGCTCGCGACAATACCGGACAAATTCCGAAAGCTCCCTTCGGGCCTCCGGACGCGCCAATCGCTCCGTCGTCATTACCACTCCATGGGTGTTGCTGCAGTAACAGGATAAAAGTCATATGGTAACAGCCTAAGTCTCCCGCTAGTGCTTTGGCAACAGGGAGAATATCATGTCGATTTCCGTTATCGGTTTGGGGCAGATTGGTTCTGCCATTGTCCCGCACCTTCTGGCATCTGGACGTAAGGTGCGGGTGTGGAACCGTTCACCGGCAGCCGTCGAGGCGATGGTTGCGTTGGGCGCGGAGCCGCTCAACGACGTCCGAGACGCTTTTGCCTCCGAGATCGTTCTGTCTGTCCTGTTTGACGATGCGACCGTGCGTCAGGTCCTCACGCAGGAGGTCCTTTCCTCGGCCAGCGGACATGCCGTGCATGTCTGCATGTCGACCGTCAGCCCGGATCTTGCCGACGAGCTTGGCCAAGCTCACCAGACGGCAGGCATCGGCTATCTGTCTGCGCCGCTCTTCGGGCGACCGGAGGCCGTCAGGCAGAAAGCCGCCAACATATGCGTCGCAGGCGATTCATCCCTCGTTGAAATTGCGCGCCCGTGTCTCGAAAGCTTCGGCCGCGTCTGGGTGGTCGGCAACCAGCCTCGCCAGGCCAACGTCGCCAAGCTCTGCGGCAACTTTCTCATTGGCGCCGCCGTTGGTGCCATGGCGGAAGTTTCAGGCATTCTGAATGCCGAGAACGCCGATACCGACGCGTTCATGACCCTGATGACGGAGACCCTGTTCTCATCGCCAATCTACAAAAACTACGCGCCGTCGGTCACCGGGGCTCGTCCTCTTCCTGCCAGTGGCCTCGCTCTGCCAATCAAGGACATGGACCTGCTTGCGGCTGTCTCCGCCCAAAAACAGCTGGGCGGCCGTCTTCTCACGGCCCTGAGCGATAGCCTGTCACAGGCGGTGGAGATGGGCTTTGGAGCGTATGATTGGTCGGTGGCATTGGGACGTGCAGCTCGCGAGCGATAGTTCGATCGATGGCATTGTGATCACTGTTACCTGTCATCGGCGCGATCGCACTTTGAGTGGTTTATCTGGGTGGCTACATACACGCCGGAGCCAGACCTGATCGGTCTCACGACGCGCGGCAAGACCACTGGAGCGGACGGGTTGGTGGTGCCATCCATTCCAGGGGTCTCAGCCCCGCTCAGTCCGAAATGCCTGTTGTCTTCAATGAGCTGTTCAGAATCCCATGGAAGCCCCGCGGGACGCATTCTGATGGTCTTTTGAGGACCTGTGGCTCTTGCAAACAGTTGGCCTCACCTTTTACAGAATACCCGAACCGTAATCACGGCATTTGCCGTGCGGGTTACCCGCGCCGCACATCCTGCCCGCCAAACAACTGGCTGATCGGTAGTTGGAAGATGAAATAGGGATTGATCGGCGGCATGGCGGTCGCCTGCTCCAGCCGGGCCAGATGCTCAGCTGTCAGTTCCACGTCGAGCGATCCAATGTTTAGATCCAGTTGCTCCACCCGGCTGGCACCGATCAGCACCGAGGATACGCCTGGCCGCTCGACGACCCATTTCAGGGCGACTTCCGCCGGTGCACGGCCGATCTCCGAGGCAATTTCCTTGACCACATCGACCACGTCGAAATTCCGTTCGGTAAACAGCATCCCGCCGAATGGATTGTCACCGTTCAACCGGCCGCTGCTGCCCTCATCGCTGACCTCCGCTCCCTGGTCCGGCATGGCCGCTGCTCGAGCAGCGTCTGCAAGCTTTTCGCGGCCATACTTGCCGGTGAGCATGCCGGCTGCAAGCGGGCTCCACGGCACGAGGCCAAGACCCAGTTCCTGACCTGCTGGAATGAGATCAAGTTCAACGCCGCGATCGATCAGCGAATAGGCGTATTGCAGCCCGATCGGCTTCGGCAGGCCATGCGCCTCGGCAAGCGCTGCGATCTTCGCGACATACCAGGACGGCGTGTTGGAAAAACCATAGTGCAGGATCTTTCCGGAGCGGACTGCCTCGGTCAGCGTCTGCAAGACCTCTTCCGCTGGCGTCGTGCGATCCCAGACATGCACCCAGTACATGTCGATATAGTCCGTTTGCATCCGCTTCAGCGAGCTCTCGATCGCCAGGCGAATGTTCTTCGCTCCATTTCCTCCCCAGAGCGGCGTACCCTGGGCGCGGGAGAAGCCGGACTTCGTAGCAATAACGAGGCGGTCGCGGCGCCCGCTCTCTGCAAGAAAGCGACCAAGCATGGTCTCGCTCTCGCCGCCGGAATAGATGTCGGCCGTATCTATGAAGTTTCCGCCAGCATCCACGTAGGCGTCGAAGAGGTTGCGGGCGGTTGTCTCGCTCGCGCCCCAGCGACCCGCGCCGAAGGTCATGGTGCCAAGCGCGAACGGGCTGACGATCAGGCCGGATTTTCCAAGTGTGCGGTAGCTTGTGAGGTTCATTTGCATTCTCCGTTTTTGTCTTCCCGATCTAAAGTACTCGAACCCCTGGGATTAGCCCTTGCCCGCTGCATGAACCTGTGAGCAGCATGCAGCAATGGAACGAGGTGAGCTCAACGATCTTCTGGCATTCGAGGCGGTCGCCCGCGAGCGTAGCTTTACGCGTGCGGCGGCGCTGCTCGGCATGTCGCCCTCTGCTCTCAGCCATGCCATGCGCGGCCTGGAGGACAGGCTGGGCGTCAGGCTGCTCGCCCGCACCACCCGCAGCGTTGCGCCGACCGAGGCGGGCGAACGGTTGCTGCAATCCCTGAGTCCGGCTCTTTCGGGAATAGAAGAGGGGCTGGACGCGCTGCGGAAATGGCGGGACAACCCGTCCGGTACCGTACGCATCACCACATTTGCCTATGCGGCGCGCGTGGTGCTGCTTCCGAAACTTCCGGCATTCCTCCTTGCCCATCCGGATATTCGCGTCGAGGTCAACATCGACGACGGACTGACGGACATCGTTGCAGCTGGATTCGATGCCGGCATCCGACTGGGCGAGGCCGTGGCGAAGGACATGATCGCCATCAGGCTCGGGCCGGACCTTCGTACCGTCGTCGTCGCAACACCGGAGTATTTCGAGCGCTGTCCGCCGCCGCTGACGCCCTACGATCTCGACCGCCATGCCTGCATTGGCTACCGGCTGGCGACGTCAGGTGGCCTTCTGCCCTGGGAGTTCGAGAAGGATGGCAAGGAGTTCAGGATCTACACCAGCGGGCCGCTCGTCGCCAATGACAGCGACCTGCCTGCCGCCGCCGTTCGCGCTGGCGCCGGCCTTGGATACATGATGGAGCATGAAGTGGCCGACGAGATCGCGTCCGGCAAGCTCATCCAGGTGCTTGGCGACTGGTGCCCGGCTTTTCCTGGCTTCCACCTCTATCACCCAGGCCGGCGTCAATCACCGCCAGCGCTGCGGGCGCTGATTGCAGCACTCAAAATGTCCTAGGGGGCAATGCCGAGTTAGGTTCTTCGCCGAGGATAGTCCGGATCGGCTCGAGAACCAGCATATCGTCTGCTTCGCGAGACAAATTCCTTGTCATTCCCCGGCATCGTCATGCTCCATCTGATCAGCGCAGTAGCCCGTCGAGATCGAAATCCTCCCAGCCCCGCAGGCCGGGTGCTGGATCTTGTGAGCCCTCGTCCGCTTTTTTCGCCGGCTTCTTTTTCTTCGCAAGCCGCGTCACCTTTGCCTGATAGGCGGCCTTCGCTCTCTTTTCGGCCTTCGCCTCAGCATCCTCGACACGCCACTCGTCGATGGCGCCCCGGTCAAGAAGGTCCTCGACAACCTTTGGATCGAAGACATGGAAGGTGATCTGGCGGGCGCGTCCTGCGAGCCTCACGGTTCTGGTGCCTGCACTCGGAAGACGACCGTCTGCAAGCCAGCGGTGCCGCTCCGTAGACTTCATACCAAGGATGTCCTGGATCTCGCGCGGGATGACGGGGAGGGACGGCGCTTCTTCCACCGCCTTGGAGACGACCGATACCGCGGCATTGAAGGCGGGCTTCTCATCGGCTGGCATCGCCAAAACCAAATCGACACCTTCGAGTGAGATCGCTTTTTTGGAGCTTGCCGGAAGGCGTGCCTGAATCTCCTGAAGAAGACCTTTTGCGCGCACGGATGACCCCATGGTGACCGCCGCCGACAAGGTCCAGGTCCTGATCAGCTCGATGTCGTTCCTCTCGCGTTTCGCCATGCCGCCTAGATGGTGCGATGGCCAACGGCGGTCAATACACCCCATCTTTGCAAAACGATCTAGGGAGCGTCGCGAAGCGCTCCCTGCTGCTTCACCTCGAAGGCTGCAGCGAGACCTGCGCCTTCATTTTCTCAAGCACGCGGGCGATGGGGTTTCCATCGCGTGCTGTAAGCTTACGCCCTCGGCGCTTGCGGACCTCCACCACGAAGTTTTTGGCAAGACGCTTCTTCATGGCGAGCCCTTCAAGCCACCTGGCGTTCCGCATCGATCTGCAATGGAGCCGTCTGTCCGGCCGACGTGCCGATCGCGATCTTTCGGGGTTTCATTGCTTCCGGAATCTCGCGCTTGAGTAGAATGCGCAGAAGGCCGTTCACCAGCGAGGCATCTTCCACCTTCACGTGGTCGGCGAGTTCGAAGCGACGCTCGAACGAGCGACCGGCGATCCCGCGATGCAGATATTCGCCATCCTTGGCCTCTTCCTTCTGGCCTTTCACGACAAGGACGTTGCGCTCCTGCGTGATGTCGAGGTCGGAATCGCCAAAGCCTGCGACCGCCATTTCGATCCGGTAGTCGTTTTCGCTCGTTTTGACGATGTCATAGGGTGGCCAAGTGTCGATCGCCTGTAGGCGCTGTGCGTTGTTCAAGAGATTGAACACGCGGTCGAAGCCGACGCTGGAGCGATAGAGTGGTGCAAAATCAAGATCGTTTCTCATAACCAAATCCTCCGTAAAGCGAGATGGAATGGAGACGCGGAAACTTGCGTCCCCGGTTGTGCCAGCCCCTGTCGGCGACCGACGAAATTGATCTGGTTTCGAAAAAAGCGCGCTTCAAGAGGAGTGATGAAAAAATCCTTGGAGCCCTGAACGTGGCGTTGGCCGTCATTGATTGAGATGAAACATTGCGCGTAATGATGCCATCTTCTGATGCGGTCTCGCGCGCCGGGGGCCGTCGGTCCCGGTTTCCGGCTCGCGCCGGCGCTATGCTAAACCTCCTGCGGCAACCCTTTTAACCGGTCTTGCGAGAGGCGAACTGCCTTCGCGGTTCCCGCTCCGGCTGGTATGCCCTTCCATCTTTTGATTAGGACAAGCATCCGCAGCGACTAGTACACGTTAGCGTCAGGCTCCGTGGGAAAAAATGAGTCGCATCAGGCGTTTGCAGCGAAGGGGCTACGGCCCTGATTCCAAAACGATTCTTGACACGGCGGTTCACAAGCGCCCGATTTAGGCCGCGTGACCGCCGCTTGACTCTTTCAATCGCCCGGAACAAAAGAAGAACATTAGCAATTCTGCGGGACATGATGTCCTGTTCAACGGGAGCCGAGGAAGGTCCGTGAACGATGTCGCGTGTCCATAACCCTCGGATGATCGAGGAGCTCAGGGATCGCATCGCCCATCTTGAACGCGGTGCGGCCAAGCGATCTGCCGTCCTTCCCTTTGGCGTGCGTGATATCGACGATCGCCTGCCGGGAGGAGGTCTTTCCCATGGCGCCCTGCACGAGATCGCCGGTGGCGGTGGCGGCACGATCGATGGCGCGGCGGCAGCCTTGTTCGCAGCCGGCATTGCCGCGCGCTCGGCAGGCAAGATCCTCTGGTGCCTGACGCGGCCTGATCTCTTTTTCCCGGCGCTTGCGCAGGCCGGTCTTCATCCGGACCGCGTGATCTTCTGCGAAGGTGACAAGGATGAGGACGTCCTGGCATCCATGGAAGAAGGTTTGTCATTCGGGGGATTGGGAGCCGTGGTCGGCGAACTCGTCCGGCTTCCGATGGTCTCCTCGCGGCGGCTTCAGCTGGCGGCCGAAAAATCCGGGACGATGGCGCTCGTCGTGCGACGATGGCGGCGCCAGACGGAGGCGTCGGACTTCGGCAATCCGACAGCCTCGACGACACGATGGAGGGTAAGCGTGCTGCCGTCGGAAGAGCTGCCAGTGGCAGGGGTCGGCCGGGCCCGGTGGCTGGCGGAATTGATACGCGTGAAGGCAGGCGAGTGTGCTGAGTTCGAGATAGGAGCCTGTGATGCCAAGGGTCATGTGTGTCTACTTCCCTCATCTTCCCACCGACAGGATCAGGCGGCATGGCGAGGCAGCCGTGCCAGCTGACCAGCCGCTCGTCGTCATCTCGAAGTCAGGGTCGAAGCGCTGGGTCTCCGCGGCCGATACCTCCGCACGAAAACTCGGTCTTAGGATCGGTATGCCGGCAAGCAAGGCCCAGGCGATCGTAGCCAACCTGACGATGATCGACGCCGATCCTGCCGCCGACGCCGCCGCCCTTGAGCGCCTCGCGCTATGGGCGCTCAGGCAATACAGCCCTGTTGTTGCCGTCGATGGCGTTGACGGGATCGTCATGGATACCGAAGGCGCCGATCACCTGCAGGGCGGCGAGAGCCTCCTCATCTCCGGGCTGGTCAATGGGTTACGAGGACGGGGCCTGACATCTCGCGCCGCCGTCGCCGATACCTGGGGAGCGGCGCATGCCATCACCCGCCTGACGTCAGCGGACGCTACTGTCGTTCCGGCAGGTGGTGTTGCGAAAGCGGTGACCGGCCTGCCAATCCACTGTCTGCGTCTTCCTGCTGACACCATCCACGGCCTGCGGGTCATGGGCGTCGAGACGGTCGGCGAACTCTCCGCCATGCCGCGCGCACCGTTGACGCTCCGCTATGGCCCGGAGGTCGGGCGACGTCTCGATCAACTTTTCGGCCGTGTGGCCGAGCCCATCGAGCCGCTGCGAACACCCGAACTCATCGAAGTCGCCCGGAATTTCCAGGAACCGATCGGTGCGGCGGAGACCATCGCCAAGTACGTCAAGCGCCTCGTCGGCGAGCTCACGGCGCGGCTCGAACAGAAAGGTCTGGGCGTCCGGCGCTCGGACCTGGTAATCCACCGCGTCGATAACACGCGCCAATCCATTCGAGCCGGTCTGGCAAAGCCGGTCCGCGACCCGGCACGTCTGTCAAAATTACTGTGCGACCGCATCGAAAAGATCGATCCCGGCTTCGGTATCGAACGGATGGTACTCGTTGCCATCATGGCAGAGCCTCTGGAAGAGCGGCAGGTCTCCTCGTCTCTCGTTGAAGAACAGGTCGTCGACGTCACGCCGCTTGTCGACATCCTCGGCAATCGCGGCCAGCGTCTCTACCGTGTCACGCCCGTGGCCTCGGACGTTCCGGAGCGGTCGGTCAGGCGTATCGGTCCGACAGACGACGAGACCGGCGCGACATGGGCCGCAAAGTGGCCGCGACCGTCGCGCTTGCTGGCAACCCCGGAACGCATCGATGTCACGGCACTTCTGCCAGACCAGCCGCCCGCCGTGTTCACCTGGCGGGGCAAACGCCGGCGCGTCAAACGGGCTGATGGCCCGGAGCGGATCTTCGGCGAGTGGTGGATCCGGCCAAGGGAACACGCGGCTGTGCGGGATTACTTTGTGGTCGAGGACGAGGCGGGGGAGCGATACTGGGTCTATCGCGCCGGTGACGGGGTAGATGCCGACACAGGCTCGCATCAGTGGTTCCTTCACGGGGTGTTCGGATGACATATGCCGAGCTTCAGGTCGCCACGCATTTCTCCTTCCTGCGAGGTGCAAGTTCGGCCGACGAACTGTTCGCCACCGCCGCGTCTCTGGGGATTGATGCGCTGGGCGTTGTCGATCGCAATTCGCTTGCCGGTATCGTACGGGCATGGGAAGCCGCAAAGACGTCCGGCGTTCGACTGGTTGTCGGCTGTCGTCTCGATCTGTCCGATGGCATGTCGATCCTGGTCTACCCGACCGACCGCCCAGCCTATTCACGGCTCACGCGCCTGCTTTCGCTCGGGAAGAGCCGGGGTGGCAAGGGAAAGTGCATTCTCGATATTTCCGATGTCGAAGCCTATAGCGATGGGCTGCTCGCCATTCTGATTCCTGATGAGGCCGACGACATCACTGCGGGACAGCTCAGGAAGGTTGTCGCGATCTTCGGCGACAGGGCCTACGTGTCGCTGTGCCTGCGCCGCCGGCCCAACGATCGCCTGCGGCTTCATACCCTCTCGAACATGGCGGTGCGCCAGAAGGTCAGGACGGTCGTCACCAACGATGTCCTGTTTCATGACCCCAGCCGGCGGCAACTGCAGGACATCGTCACCTGCATCCGCAATCGTACGACGATCGATAGTGTCGGCTTCGATCGCGAGCGACATGCCGATCGGTTCTTAAAAGCGCCGGAAGAAATGCACCGGCTGTTTTCAGAGTACCCGGAGGCGCTGGCAAGAACCCGCGAAATCGTCGACCGATGTCGTTTCGACATGGGCGAGCTTCAATATCAGTATCCGGAAGAGGCGCTCGTGCCCGGTCTCGATGCCCAGCAGTCGCTGACCAAGTTCGCCTGGGAGGGAGCTGCTTCCCGATACCCCGAGGGGATCCCCGACAAGGTTCGCAAGGCGATCCTGCACGAACTCGAACTCATCCGGGTGATGAAATACGCGCCCTACTTCCTGACCGTCTACAGCATCGTCCGGTTTGCCCGCTCGCAAGGGATCCTCTGCCAGGGAAGGGGTTCGGCGGCAAATTCCGCCGTCTGCTACTGCCTCGGCATCACCAGCATCAATCCGGAGACAGGTGACCTTCTGTTCGAGCGTTTCGTTTCGATGGAGCGTAACGAGCCCCCGGATATCGATGTCGACTTCGAGCATGAACGGCGGGAGGAGGTCATCCAGTGGATCTACGAGACCTATGGCCGTTCGCGCTCCGCCCTCTGTTCCACCGTCACACGCTATCGCGCGAAAGGCGCGCTGCGCGATGTTGGGAAAGCGCTTGGACTGCCGGAAGACCTGATCACCCAGCTTTCGTCAGGCGTCTGGGGCTGGTCGGAAGGTGTCGGCGAAAAGCAGCTCGTAGACAACAACATGAACACGGCCGACTACCGCCTGAAGCTGGCGCTCGACCTTTCAGCCCAGCTGATGGGGGCGCCGCGCCATCTCGGCCAGCATCCAGGCGGTTTCGTCCTGACTCAGGACCGGCTCGACGACCTGGTGCCGATCGAACCGGCGACCATGAAGGACCGCCAGGTCGTGGAATGGGACAAGGACGACATCGAGGCGCTGAAGTTCATGAAGGTCGACGTGCTCGCGCTCGGCATGCTGACCTGCATGGCGAAGTCGTTCGAGCTGCTGCGGGATCATAAGGATATCCCCATGGGCTTGGCCGACATTGAGCAGGAGGACGCGGCCACCTACGCTATGATCCGCAAGGCCGATACGCTCGGCACGTTCCAGATCGAAAGCCGGGCCCAGATGGCAATGCTGCCGCGCCTGAAGCCTCGCACGTTTTATGACCTCGTCGTGCAGGTGGCCATTGTTCGGCCGGGACCCATCCAGGGGGACATGGTGCATCCGTATCTGAGGCGGCGCGAAGGCAAGGAGAAGGTCGAGTACCCGACGCCCGAGCTCGAGGCTGTCCTTGGCAAGACGCTCGGCGTTCCGCTATTTCAGGAAAGCGCGATGAAGGTCGCTATGACCTGTGCGGGATTCACGGCCGGCGAGGCCGACCAGCTCAGGCGCGCGATGGCGACATTCAAGTTCACGGGCGGGGTGTCGAAGTTCAAGGACAAACTCGTGGAGGGCATGGTCAGGAATAATTACACCCGGGAGTTTGCCGAGAAGACATTCACCCAGCTCGAAGGCTTTGGCTCCTACGGCTTTCCGGAAAGCCACGCCGCGAGCTTCGCGCTGATCGCCTATGCAAGCTCCTGGGTGAAGTGTCACCATCCGGATGTGTTCTGTGCCGCCTTGCTCAACAGCCAGCCGATGGGGTTCTATAGCGTTGCGCAGATCGTCCAGGATGCCCGAAACCATGGTGTCGAAGTCCGGCCGGTCTGCGTCAACCGCTCGCGCTGGGACTGCACGATGGAGCGGATCGGCAATTCCGACCGGTTTGCTGTCAGGCTCGGCATGCGCGTCGTCAAGGGCCTGTCGACCAACGATGCCGCCCGGATCATTCTGGCGCGTGCCGACCAGCCCTTCGTCTCCGCGGATGACATGTGGCGACGCTCCGGCGTGTCTCCCTCGTCGCTGGTCAAGCTGGCTGAAGCGGATGCTTTCCTGCCGTCGCTGCAATTGGAGCGGCGGCAGGCGCTCTGGGATATCAAGGCGCTCCGGGATGAACCCCTGGAGCTTTGGGCGGCCGCCGCTGAGCGCGAGGCCAAGGTGATCGCCGAAATGCAGGAGCCCGAAGTGGCGCTGAGATCGATGACCGAGGGCAGGGAGGTCGTCGAGGACTACTCGCACACCGGTCTTACCCTGCGAGCGCATCCGGTTTCGTTTCTGCGAAAGGATCTCGACCGCAAAGGCATCGTCACCTGCGCCGAGGCGATGGGACAAAGTGATGGGAGATGGCTTTGGACGGCCGGCCTGGTTCTCGTGCGACAACGGCCGGGATCGGCCAAGGGTGTAATGTTCCTGACTCTGGAAGACGAGACCGGTATCGTCAACGCGGTCGTCTGGCCATCGCTGTTTGAACGCCAGCGTCGGGTCCTGATGACGGCGAGCATGATGGCGATCAACGGGCGCATCCAGCGGGAAGGCGAGGTGGTTCATCTGGTTGCCCAACGGCTGTTCGATTTCTCCGCCGACCTGGCGAGCGTTGGTAACAGGGATGGCGGCCTTGGTGACTTCCCGCTGCCCCATGGCCGCGGCGACCAGGTCAAGCACGGAGGAGGCCCCGATCCACGGGACAATCCCAAGCCCGCTGTGCAGGCGCGCGACATCTATATTCCTGACCTTCATATCGATAACCTGAAAATCAAATCCAGAAACTTCCACTGAGGAGACCGGTGTGTCGCGTCTGTTTGCAGTCACCAAAAGCCTGGAGGAGATTGTCGCCCATTTTGGGGTCGACATGGCGCCGGCCCTCGAGGTGCCGAGCGAGACTGTCGAAGGCACTCCCGGACTGATCGTGTTGGAGAAGGATGGATTGCGGCTGCTGAAGTCGATTCCTTGGGGCTTCCCACGGCAGACACGCGACATGCGGCGGGAAGGCGAGCCCCCGAGCCGGATAGGCCTCGTTGCCGATCTCACCAATCCTCTCTGGGACCGCATCGTCGTCGACCCAAAATACCGCTGCCTAATCCCTCTGACACATTTCGCAAATCCCGACGGCGTCAAAGGGTCAAAAACCCGATCGTGGTTTTCGAGGAACCGGCAGCCGCTGATGGCCTGGGCGGGGTTCTGCAAGAACACCCCGGACTTCGGCCCCGTGTTCGCCGGCATGACCATGACCGCCAATGAGAAGATCAGGCCGTTCAACGACCGAATGCCCGTTCTGCTCAGGCCAGAGGAATACGATCGCTGGCTTCACGGTTCGATCGAGGACGTTATTGCCTTCCAGTTTCGCGAGCCGCCACCGTCCGATGATTTCGAGATCCTGCATAGCCGCGATCGCTGGCAAAGCGGCGTCTCGCCCTCAAAGGCTTCACCGCGTCGGGACAACATGCTTATGTAACCGTGGTCTCGTGCTCGGTTTCCAGTTGAAAGGTCTGCAGAATGTGCAACTTGTACACCGTCCGTCTGTCCGCTGCGGAAGTCGCCGCGCACTTCCGCGTGCCGAACCCGATGCAGTCGAACGCGCCGGAGGAAGTGTATCCGGGCACGCCGGGGATGGTGGTGACGGAGAATGAGGGTGTTCGCGAGCTTCGCTCGATGGTCTGGGGTTTTCCGCTCCGCCTGAAGGGCATGAAGCCGGAAGCCAAGCCAAAGCCGGTCAACAACATCGCTGACCTCGCGAAAGGCATGTGGATCGGCCTCGCCAGAAAGCCGCAATGGCGATGCCTGATCCCCGTTACGGGTTTTGCCGAGGCCGAGGGTGAAAAGGGCAGGATGACCCGTACCTGGTTTTCGCTGAAGGACCAGCCGGTGTTCGCCTGGGCAGGGCTGTGGCGTATCAGCGACGAGTGGGGTCCAGTTTACTCCGGTGTCATGACGGACGCCAACGAGGCGATCCAGCCCGTGCATAATCGTATGCCTGTCCTCCTACATCCAGATGAGTACGAGCAGTGGCTTCATGGTAGCTTCGATAATGCGCTCGCATTCCAGAACCGTACATTTCCGCCCGAGTTGGTGACTATGGAGCGGACAAGCGAGCTATGGGCGAAGAAGAAGGCTGCACCCGAGGCGCCACTGCTGCTCTGACGCCGGCCTATTTTCAAAAACTGTCACCCCATCAGGCTGAGGCCGTGTTTCTCACTGTGCACCGGTTACAATCCGGTGCGTTATAATCGTCGGATTGGCGCGCGTCGGCCACACGAGAGATCCACATTAAGTTCCTGTTTTGCAGCTAACCGTAGCATTCGACGGTCGACGGTTCGAATTGGTTCAAGAGCAACGCCCGTAACAAGCGATCCCTGATCTAATCGGCGATTTGGAGAAGGAAACCGGCCTTCCCACAAGAACATCGTGCCGAATAGTTAGTAGCGCTCAGAGCTACGGCCGCGTCGCCCGTGTCGAGCTGACGCTTTCGAGCAGGGATGCGATATGAAGGATAGTCGATTCAGCCTACTACTTGCCAACGATCTGAACATTGATCGGTAGCCCTTCCTGGCTTGTTGCGAACCGCACTCAGACGCCTGGGAGACCCATGATGTTGAGGGGCACGGTCGCGCCCTGCAGGTGGGTCGCACCGACTGTCTTGCCGTCGATCATAAATTCCTCGACGCCGTGCTTATGGAGCGAAATCGGCAAAACACGGATAATCAGGGCGTCGTAGCGGGAGAATTAATCGGCATAGCCATCACGTAGATGCTCGGCTGCCTGTTCGGCGTCGATGTAGTCATCCATGGGGGTGTCCGGCAGGGACAGCATTGTCTTTGCCATCTTGTAAAGTTCGTCTTCCTGACGACCAGCGGTCGCCTTGCGGAAGGCAGGCTTCATCTCCATCACATGGAGACGGTTGAAGACGTCAAGTGCGAAGCCCTTCTCCGGTGCGGGGATATGTAAAGCGTCCCTCAACTTGATTCGCTTCACACGTTAGTCAGGCTTTGGTGTAGAGGCCCGGCCGAGCTCGCAAACGTTGCTCAAATCAGTAAGCCCCTCTCGTTCAAAGCATCAAACTTCCTCACATCGCCGCGCATGCGTCCGTGCCATCGCGCAACGAAAGCTTTTGTCTCCTTCGCATCAAGATGAGCGCTCAGCGCCTCCTGGTTGGCCCACCTTTCCACGATCAGCAATCTACCCGCTGCGGGATCATCAACTGCGGCATCATAGGAGATGTTTTCAGAACGCTGTCTTGTCATGGCCGCAAGATCCTTCAGTTCCGCAAGAAATTGCGGAACCTCCTGGGAGTCGACGTGTATATATCCTATCACTATCAGCATGATGCTCGCCTTACCTATTTAACCTTCAGCAGTCTGATTGAACTTGTGTGAGCTGGTGTCATCAAACCGCCCTGAGTACGATCTTGCCTTGAATGCTCCCTTGCGAGGCGCGTCCATGGGCAGCAGATGTCTCGGCCAATGAAAACTCGCTGTCGATGACGACCCGAATTGTGCCGTCGTTTAGCAATCCACCGATTTCAGCCAGCTGCGCGCCGTTTGAACGAACCTGCGTGGACGAGACCGTAATTCCACGCCTTGCAGCCTCCTCCTGACCGGAGAAGCCCAGTGGGTTGACGAGGAAGAGAGCGCCTCCCGGCCTGATGACGCTCAGGAAGCGTTCAATGTTTGGTCCTCCAACAGCATCCATCACCAGATCGAAATCTTGTCCGACAGCTTCAACGGACGTCTTCCTGTAGTCGATGAATTGGCTTGCGCCGAGTTCGCGAAGAAGCGTCTCGTGCTTCCCAGAGGCGACCGCGGTGACAATGGCACCCTTCCATTTCGCAACCTGAACTGCCAGGTGGCCGACGCCCCCTCCCGCGCCATTGATCAGGACACGTTTGCCCTCAAGCGGGATCGGGGCATGCGGAAATGGCTGAAAGGGATTTGGTGCGTCATGGCCCAACTCCACGAGAAACTGCCAGGCGGTAAGAGCCGACATCGGCGCACCGGATGCTTGGAGATGATCGATCCCTAACGGCTTCTTTGCGAGTTCTGATTGTGGCACGCTGACGTATTCTGCGTAAGCACCACTGCCTTTCATCAGATCCTCGGGGAAGCGGACCATGGCGTAGACCTCATCGCCCACATTGAATTGCGTAACCTGTCCGCCCTTCGCTGCGACTATTCCAGAGACATCGGTGCCAAGGATCAGCGGAAAGGTCGCATTGGGCCGCCATTCGGGAGGCAATGCTCGATAGCCGTCGCGCAAATACAGGTCCGGTGGATTGAGGCTCGCCGCATGGACACGGACCAGTACTTCGCCACTCGCTGGTGCCGGTCGAGGAGCGTCCTCATAAACTAAAACATCGGGGCCACCAAATTCGTGCAGCCGGACTGCTTTCATCATCTCAGTCATTGTAACCTCCGTCTCTGAATTTTGTTGTCTGCAAGAAAATAAGGAATGGCGCCGATATTGATAATCGGGCTGGAGTTCCGTTTAGTAGTTCCATGACGGAACAAATCGCTTTGGACAGGTTGACGGGTCTCATCGCTTTCGCGAAGGCTGGATCGCTGGGAAGCTACACAGCTGCAGCCCGATCACTGTCCATTTCTCCGTCAGCCGTCAGCAAGAGCGTTCAGAGACTTGAACAACGCCTCGGGGTTTCCCTTTTCACTCGCACGACGCGCTCATTGACGCTGACCACTGAGGGGCGGGAACTGCATGAGCGAGCGCTTCGCCTTCTGCGCGACGCCGAAGATATCGAGCAAGTCGCAAAGGCCGCCCGCGCGGCGCCCTCCGGCAACTTAAAAATAGCCGCGTCACTTCCTATCGGTCTACATGTCATCGCTCCGACCCTTGCGGAGTTCAAGAAGCGGTACCCAAGCGTTACGATTGACTTGCGTCTCAGTGATCACATGATCGACCTTATCGCTGAGGGGATCGATTTGGCGATCCGCATCGGCGAACTCGACGACACGCGTCTCCTGTCGCGGCGTTTGTCGCCGCATCGACTGTGCTGCTACGCATCGCCGGAATATCTGGCTGAACATGGTACTCCGGGGCATCCGGACGAATTGGTGGAGCATGAGACTGTCAATCTGCGGTACAAAAGCACGGGCCAGCTTTTTCGATGGGCGTTCCGGGTTGGAGAACGCGAGGTCGAAATCGTTCCGTCATCGGGTATCATCGTCGATGCAAGCGAAGGTGTGATCTCCGCAGTCGCCGCCGGCGCGGGGATTGGAATGGCCGCAAGTTTTGCCGCGACTTCCTGGGTCAAGCGCGCGCAGTTGACGCCGATCCTTTCGGAATTTGCGGTGGAGAGAAACAACATCACTGCAGTCTGGCCCCAAAGCCGACGAACCAACCCGGCTGTTCGTGCCTTTATTGAGATGTTGATCGACGCGGCCTAGCTCAAGTACCGATCTGTGCGGCACGTGGTGCGGCGCTGAGTGGAGACAACGAGAGGCCACATAGTCGGGCCTTCCGTCGATGATTAGATAACGACGGTTGCAGGAAACCTCCGAGAACCGTCATGCGGCAGCAGCTTTTCGACCGAAAAAAGGACTGAGTAGCCCCCAGATTTGTAGACACCTTTCTACCTCGTTTCGAGGCAAGAAGATCATCATGAGCAAATCGAATTTCAGCCAAGAGGTTAGCGTAACGCGGTGCGTCAGATGACGGAGCGAGGCTATCCGGTTGCGGAAGTTGCACTGGGGCTCGGCGTCAGTCAGAATCGCTTTAAAAGTGGGAGAAGTTTGCTGCGTCGAGCTGTCGCCCGTCGAGTTCGAGAAGCAGAAGAAAATCTAACCTGAGAGTGTCTACGAAACTCGCATATTTATGTCATCAACCCGGTCCGGTTACGCGCCCGGGTCGGGCCGACTGCAAATTTGGAATTGCTGCTACGGTAACTGAACTAGCCGCTGGCCGTCATTTTGCGCTTAGCCTAAGCAATCCCACTGGCCGCTGGAATGAACGTTACGGAGGGAGCGGCAGATTATTGATAACCAAAAAGCGGCCAATGCCGGGATTCCCCAGCTTTAAAAGAAAAGGGAAAAGCTCGGTGCGGCGAGTCTGGTGCCGCGGATATGACTGGTCGGGAGCGGCCGAAAATGCAGCGACTAGATAAAATCGATTGAAGCGGTTCAGGGGGCGACAGAAACCCGCTACTTGGCGCCTAAATGCACTGGACAACTGAGCCTAGTTTTGCTCGTTTTCCCCACCCGATCGGCTTGTCCGCGAGCCATCGGCTAAGGAGAGAGGAGCCGGCTAGGCCGGAGTTCAAGGATGATGAAAATTGGATCTCCCAGGGAAACGAGCCCTGGCGAGTTGAGGGTAGCGTTGACCCCGGACAGCACTCGAGCGCTTCAGAAGCTAGGGTATGACTGTATGGTCGAAACGGGCGCTGGGGTCGGTGCCGGCTTTTCCGACGACGCCTATCGCGCCGCAGGTGTCGAGATCGCGCCGTCGGCGGATGCGTTGTGGTCGTCGGCCGACGTGATCGTCAAGGTGCGCCCGCCGAACGATGTCGAGGCGCGTCGGCTATCGACCGGCAAGACATTGATCTCCTTCTTTTATCCCGGCCAGAACACCGCCCTGCTCGATCAGGCGAAGGCGACCGGCGCCAACGTCATCGCGATGGACATGGTGCCGCGCATTTCGCGCGCGCAGAAGATGGACGCTCTGTCGTCCATGGCAAATATTTCCGGCTACCGCGCCGTCATAGAGGCCGGCAACAATTTCGGCCGCTTCTTTACAGGCCAGGTCACGGCCGCGGGCAAGGTTCCGCCGGCAAAGGTGCTCGTCATCGGCGCCGGCGTTGCCGGTCTTGCCGCGATCGGCACCGCCACCTCGCTCGGCGCCATCACCTATGCCTTCGACGTTCGCCCCGAAGTGGCCGAGCAAATCGAAAGCATGGGCGCCCGATTCGTCTTCCTCGATTTTAACGAGAACCAGCAGGATGGCGCCGCCACCGGTGGCTATGCCGCACCCTCCTCGCCTGAGTTCCGCGAGAAGCAGTTGCAGAAGTTCCGCGAACTGGCGCCCGAGATTGACATCGTCATCACCACCGCGCTGATCCCCGGTCGCGACGCGCCGAAGCTGTGGCTGGCCGACATGGTCGCCGCCATGAAGCCGGGTTCGGTCATCATCGACCTCGCGGCCGAACGCGGCGGCAACTGCGACCTCACTGTCGCCGACCAGAAGATCGTCTCCGAGAATGGCGTGACCGTCGTCGGCTATACCGATTTCCCGAGCCGCATGGCCGCGCAGTCGTCGACGCTCTATTCGACCAACATCCGCCACATGATGACGGATCTGACGCCGGCCAAGGATGGCAAGCTCGTCCACAACATGGAAGACGACGTCATCCGCGGCGCAACCATCGCCTTCGAGGGTGCGGTGACCTATCCCCCGCCGCCGCCGAAGATCCAGGCGATTGCCGCCCAGAAGCTAAAGGAAAAGGCCAAGGAGCCGACGGCTGAGGAGAAGCGCGCACGCGAGACAGCCGCCTTCAAGGCGCAGACCAAGAGCCAGGGCTTCCTGCTTCTGATCGGCACCGCGCTGCTGCTTCTGGTCGGCGCTTACGCCCCGGCAAGCTTCATGAACCATTTCGTGGTCTTCATGCTCGCCTGCTTCATCGGCTTTCAGGTGATCTGGAACGTCTCGCACTCGCTCCATACGCCGTTGATGGCGGTGACAAACGCGATCTCGGGCATCGTCATTCTCGGCGCGCTGCTGCAGATCGGCTCCGGCAACTGGCTCGTCGTCATTCTGGCCGCGCTGTCGGTTCTGGTCGCGACGATCAATATCGTCGGCGGCTTTCTTGTCACGCGGCGCATGCTCGCCATGTTCCAGAAGTCCTGATCGGGCCAGGGATATCAAGGGATTTTCAATATGACGATTGGTATCGTTTCGGCCGCCTACATCTCCGCGGCTGTGCTTTTCATACTCTCGCTGGGCGGTCTCTCCGGTCAGGAAAGCGCCAAGCGAGCCGCCTGGTACGGCATTGTCGGCATGGCGCTCGCCATTGTCGCGACCATCTTTGGCCCCGGCGTGGCTAACTGGATCATCATTCTGCCGATGATCCTGGCCGGCTCGATCGCCGGCTACTACGTGGCAAACCGTGTGCAGATGACGGAGATGCCGCAGCTGGTGGCCGCGCTCCACTCCTTCGTCGGTCTCGCAGCCGTCTTTATCGGCTTCAATGCCCATGTCGAGGCATGGCGCATTGCCGGCATGGACGAGGCGGCGCGCGCAGCGCTTGACGGCTTCGCCGGCATTCTCGCCCACAAGACCCCGATCGAGCTTTCCATCATGAAGGTCGAGGTGTTTCTCGGCGTCTTCATTGGCGCCATCACCTTCACCGGCTCGATCGTCGCCTTCGGCAAGCTCGCCGGCAAGATCGACGGCAAGGCGAAGAAGCTGCCAGGAGGGCATTTCCTGAATGCAGCTGGTGCTATTCTGTCGCTGATCCTGCTCCTCATGTATGTGAACGGCGCTGGCGTCTGGACACTGATCCTGATGACGTTACTCGCCTTCTTCATCGGCTACCACCTGATCATGGGCATCGGCGGCGCCGACATGCCGGTCGTG
Source organism: Hyphomicrobiales bacterium (assembly GCA_900465675.1). GTDB lineage: Bacteria > Pseudomonadota > Alphaproteobacteria > Rhizobiales > Rhizobiaceae > Rhizobium. The sequence goes on from UBJR01000007.1 coordinate 127,648, forward strand.
GTGTCGATGCTGAACAGCTATTCCGGCTGGGCGGCGGCCGCCATCGGCTTCACGCTCGGCAACGATCTCCTGATCGTCACCGGCGCGCTGGTCGGCTCCTCGGGCGCGATCTTATCCAACATCATGTGCAAGGCAATGAACCGCTCCTTTGTGTCCGTCATCCTCGGCGGCTTCGGCGGCAACTTGGGTCCAGCGATGGAAATCGAAGGCGAGCAGATCGCCATCGACGCCGACGGCGTGGCGTCCGCGCTCAACGATGCCGACAGCGTCGTCATCGTACCCGGCTACGGCATGGCGGTGGCACAAGCGCAGCAGGCCGTTTCCGAGTTGACGCGCAAGCTGCGCGCCGCCGGCAAGACCGTCCGCTTCGCGATCCATCCGGTCGCCGGCCGCCTGCCTGGTCATATGAACGTGCTGCTTGCCGAGGCGAAAGTGCCCTACGACATCGTGCTTGAGATGGACGAGATCAACGACGATTTCCCCGAGACCGATGTCGTCATCGTCATCGGATCGAACGACATCGTCAACCCGGCAGCTCAGGACGATCCGAACTCGCCGATCGCAGGCATGCCGGTGCTCGAAGTCTGGAAGGCCAAGCAGGTGTTCGTGTCCAAGCGTGGCCAGGGTACCGGCTATTCCGGCATCGAGAACCCGCTGTTCTTCAAGGAAAACACGCGGATGTTCTATGGCGACGCGAAGAGATCGGTGTCCGATTTGCTTAATAGGGTAAACTGATCGGAGACCATGCCGGGAACATCGAAGTGACCGCTCTCCCTTTAAACAGCATGCAATCTAACAAAAGCTGCCTTACCTAACCTGCCATGTCGCTTGGGAGTGTGTCCTGACATGGGCCCGCTCAGATACACGTTCTGTATTTCGGTCGGAGCAGGGCGCCATTCCGCTGACCATCTTACAAGAGCGACCGCTGCGTGTTTGAAGATGCTAGGGACGAATGATTTTGACCGGGTGCAGAATACTTGAAAAGCGCTGCAGCGCGCCCGTGGTTAGACACTGCTGCGTAGCTCTCTACCGTTTTCGCAGCAAGATGTTGTGACAGTGCGTTCGGCGGGCATTCGTTTTCATGAGCCGCATTAGCAGACAATAGGCTGCCTTGGTATTGCCGCCTGCCGGGAAGATTTGTCGAGTATGCAGGTATTCCGATTTACGGCGATCGGGGCCGATATTTGAGACGCGTCACTAACGCATCTCTACCGCATGACATAGCAGAATGGCGGAAAAGCAGACAAACCTGTATGCGATGCCAGATAGACGAAGAACGCACCACGACACTCTATAGTTGGATAGTGACAGTAAGTTTCGCGCGAACTTAACGTTAAACGGCCGTTAATCCCCATATGCGAATATTAGCACATGCGGGAGAGTGTTGTTCGATAGCGAACCGTCGATCGCCCCATGTTTAACTTGAAGCTGACTGCTCGGAAGGAGTGCGATGTTCGGAATGATCGGCGGCAATACAAAGGCTCAACTTGCGGCCCTTGCTCATATCAGAGCAAATGTCATGATCGCCGACAGCAAGCTGAACATCACATACATGAACGATGCTGTTCGCCAACTGCTGACCTCAGCCGAACAGGACCTCAAGAAAGAACTGCCGCGATTTGCAGTCGACAAACTGATCGGCAGCAATATCGACATCTTCCACAAGAACCCGTCGCACCAGCGAAACATGCTCGCACACCTGACGAAGCCGCACAGCGCGACGATCCGGGTAGGCAGTCATAGTTTCGACCTGCACGTCACCCCAATCATGGAAGGCGGGAAGCCCAAGGCATTCGTGGTGGAATGGGCTGACGCAAAAGAGCGGCTCCTCAATCTCGACTACCAGAACCAGATGGCTGCGATCAGCCGGGTCCAGGCCGTTATCGAGTTCACGCTGGATGGCGAGATTGTCACGGCTAACGAGAACTTCTGCAAAACGATGGGTTACTCGCTCGACGAAATCCGCGGCAAGCATCACAGCATGTTCGTCGAGCCGGCCTACAAGACCAGTTCCGAATATGTCCAGTTCTGGGATGAGCTCAAAGCAGGCAGATTCCAGGCGCAGGAGTTCACGCGCGTCGGCAAGAACGGCAAGAAGGTCGTCTTGAACGCGTCCTATAACCCGATCCTCGACGAACATGGAAAAGTCGCCAAGGTCGTTAAATACGCAACCGACGTCACGGACCGGGTATTCGCGGTCACCGAGATCGGGGCATCGCTCAACAAGCTCGCCGATGGCAGGCTCGATTTCCGCCTGGACCAGCCATTCGCAACCGACTTCGAAAGCCTCAGGAGCAATTTCAACGAGGCGATCGACAAGCTTGGTACGGCGCTCGGTTCGGTGGCAGATACGACAGCCAGGATCGATTCCGGCACGCGCGAGATCGCCGCCGGTGCAAATGATTTGTCGAAGCGGACGGAGCAACAGGCGGCTTCGCTCGAGGAAACGGCAGCAGCCCTCGATCAGATTACCGCCAACGTCGGTAGCTCGACGAAGCGAACCGAGGAAGCACGCGGCGTGGCGAGCCAGGCCAATCATTCGGCGACAAAGTCCGCGGAAGTGGTTTCGCATGCCGAAGAGGCGATGCGAAAGATCGAGGAGAGCTCGCAGCAGATCTCCAACATTATCGGCGTGATCGATGAAATTGCTTTCCAGACCAACCTGCTGGCGTTGAATGCCGGTGTGGAAGCCGCCCGTGCCGGTGAAGCCGGTAAAGGGTTTGCGGTTGTCGCCCAAGAGGTGAGGGAGCTCGCGCAGCGCTCGGCACAGGCTGCCAAGGAGATCAAGGGTCTCATCCAGAACTCTACATCCGAGGTCGAAAGCGGCGTGAAGCTGGTGCGTGATGCCGGCGAGGCGCTGAAGACTATCGGTGGCTTCATCATCGAGATCAACGCTCATATGGAGGCGATCGCCACCTCTGCCAAGGAGCAATCCACAGGTCTGGCTGAGGTCAACTCTGCCGTAAACTCTATGGATCAGACGACCCAGCAGAATGCCGCCATGGTCGAGCAATCGAACGCGGCGTCCAACGCCTTGGCCGAGGAAGCAGGTCGACTGCGGAGCCTGATTTCGCAGTTCAGCGTCGGCACGTCCCGGACGTCGGCGCTGCGCCAGGTGGGACGTGCGATGGCGCGTCCGTCATCTTATGCCTCGCCCACAAACGCCGCCCCCGTTCTCAAGATGGCGGCAAATGGCGGTGCCCGCCCGGCGGATAGCTGGGAAGAGTTTTGATCGGGAACCGGGACCTTAGAGGAATTTCCTTCGCCTATAAAAAGTGTTTAGGGGTCGAGCCGAATGGCCGACCCCTTATTCTGCATCAGGAAACCAGTTGTCTTATGCGGTCAAATCCGTTTGGCATAGGTTTCTTACTCCCTACCGTCGATGGTGATGTCAGACTTGGGCCATACCGCCATCGACAGCCAATTCTGCCCCAGTCGTAAAACTGCTCTCGTCGCTGGCGAGGAACAGGGCTGCTGCAGCGACCTCTTCAGGCCGGCCCATGCGTCCAAGCGGGATCATGCTGGACAGCACATCTCTAACCTCCTGCGAGGCGCTTGCCATCATTGCCGTGTCGGTTGGACCGGGGCTGACAACGTTGACGCGAATGCCTGTCGAAGCAAGTTCGTTGGCCCATGTGCGTGCGAACGAACGGACAGCAGCCTTTGTTGCGCCGTAGACGCCGTATCCTTTGGTGCCGATATCACCCGCGATGGAGCCTATAAGCACGATCGATCCGCCGGCCTGCATCATGTCGGTAACACCCTGTGCCGCGAACACAAGCGACCGGACGTTCAGGCCGAAGGTCCGATCGAAGTGATCCTCGGAAATGTCTCGAAGGGGTGCGTATTCCGATAGCCCGGCATTGATAACAAGCACGTCGATGCGGCCTTGTTCCGATCGAATGTGCTCTAGCACCCGCTGAAGATCGGCCTTGTCGCTGGCGTCCGCTTGAATGACCCGGATGCCGCCCGAGCTCTCTGCTCCTGCTGTGGTCTCTCCACCCTTGCGGCTGGTCGCGTAGACCCGAGCGCCTTCGTTGGCAAATCTCTGGGACACGGCGCCGCCAATGCCACCGACGCCGCCGATCACGAGGGCAACCTTGTTTGCTAATCTACTCATGTGAACTCCATCATGCTGATGAAGATGTGATATACGCTCTATACCTACGGTCAATTACGCACTATGAGTAAAGCAGATATCGAGGAGTATACCCATGTCCTTAAGTGATGACGTTCTGCTCACCAATGCCGGCTTGTCTCGCCGGCCCAAGCCCGTCTCTACGGAGGCCTTGCTGGACGTCGAAAAGGCACGACCGGTGCTTGAGCAGATCGCCAACAAATGGTCGGTCCTGATCCTGACAGTCCTGTGTAGCAGGCCGTCACGATTCAACGAGATCATGCGTCGCCTTGACGGGATCACGCACAAGGCGCTTTCCGAAGCATTGAAGCGCCTGGAACGCAATGGTCTCATTCACCGTGAGGTACTGACCACAACCACGCCGGTTGGCGTCGAGTACACAATCACCTCGCTCGGGCGCTCCCTCCAGCAGCCGTTTGAGGCGCTTTACGCCTGGTCGATGACCTACGGCCCAGAGCTGGAGCGGGCCCAAGAAGAATACGATCGCCAGCGAGATTAGCTCGTTGGCGATCGTGCTGCGTTCTACCCTTCGCCCGACACCCGAACGACAAGCTTGCCGAAATTACGCCCCTGAAGAAGACCTATGAATGCGGCCGGTGCAAGTTCAAGGCCGTCAACAATGTCCTCCCGGTACTTCAACCTGCCGTCGGCAATCCAATCTGCCGCCTCTTTCAGAAACGTCGGTTGCTGGTCAATGAACTCGACGTTCATGAAGCCCCGAACCGTGATGCTCTTCTGCTGGATGACTTTCATCGACGCAGGAAGGCGGTCGACGGATGGCTCTGCCTCCGCATCGTCATTGTAGTGGGAAATCATTCCGCACAGCGGCACACGCGCAAAATCGTTGAGAAGCGGCAGGACCTCGTCCCACACGGGGCCGCCGACATTTTCAAAATAGACATCGATCCCCTCGGGGCACGCCTCGGCAAGCCGACGCGCGAAGTCTGGAGCGCGGTGATCGATCGCGGCGTCAAACCCCAACTCGTTCTTCACGAAGGCGCACTTCTCACGGCCACCTGCTATCCCGATCGCACGCGCTCCCCAGATCTTGGCGATCTGGCCAACGACTGAACCGACCGCACCGCTGGCTGCAGCAACCACCACAGTTTCTCCAGGCTTTGGGTGACCAATGTTGCCCAGGCCGGCATAGGCTGTGAAGCCGGGCATGCCGAGGACACCGAGTCCGGTCGAGATTGGCGCAACAGCCGGATCAATGCGCCGCAAATCGCTGCCGTCGGAGATGGCGTGGGTCTGCCAACCGGAATAGGCAACAACGATATCGCCTTCCCTCCAATCCCGGTGACGGGACTGCATGATCCTGGAGACCGTGGCGCCAGCCATCACGTGGCCGATCGCGATCGGATCAGCATAGGATTTGGCGCCACTCATGCGTCCCCGCATGTAGGGGTCGAGCGAAAGATAGATGGTTTCGAGCAGAACCCAACCGTCGGGCACCTCCGGCATGGCTGCGTCTTCAAGACGGAAATTGCTTGGCGTCGGAGATCCGTCTGGCCTTGATGCAAGCACGATCTGTCTAACGGTTTCTGTCATGGATGGAGTCCTCAAATTCTGTCGTGATGGACCGCCGCGTTTCTTTCAGGCGCGGCGGTCGCAGTTTCTCGTCAGTCTGCGAACAGTTGTTTCAGGAACGCCATGGTGTCCGGCTGCGCGGCGCGGATGACGGTGAAGTGATCCGTGCCCGGATATTCGTTATACGTCACGGGTGTTCCGTCCGCCTTCAATCGGGCAACCAGCGCCCGCGTCGTATTCAAAAAGACAAAGGCATCGTCGGGACCGAGGGAGATGAAGGTCGGCTTTTTGAGGCGGAAGTTCGGGTTGGCAGCCGGATCATTCGCAGCAAGAAAAGTGGCCATCTTCGGATCACTAGCCCAATTTTCCTTGAAGCCTTCGAACTTTGCGCCTCTTGCGGCGATCGCTTTGGACAGCCCACCGATGGCAGGAACCGAACAACGTGTTGTAAAGTCCTTCAGCTGCGCTTCAAGGTCAGGCCCCATCACGGATGAAGCCTTGAATGAAGGATCGACAACCTTCAGCCCGGTCGTCATGAGGGCGACGTTGAAGTTCTGAAGAAGGCGATAGTCGCCTGCCTTGTCCGGGTTCACAGCGGCTCGCTGCCCAAGCTCTTTCACGAAGGCATCTATCGAGGTGTAGGGCGCTATGGCCACCGTGCCCTTGAATTCGAATTGCGGCGCTTCATCAGTATAGGCTTCGACGCCGAGAACCGCGTGACCCCCATCAGAATGTCCGACCGCAACATACTGCTTCGAAAGGTTGGCATCGACTTTGTGGGCAGCGACAACGCCGCTGATCAGTGATCGTGCAAGACTGCTGGCATTGAAGTAGGGGTAGGGAACTTCAGCCACTTCACCCAAGCCCTCAAGATCCGGGGCGACGACCGCATAGCCTGCGTTTACAAGCGTCGAGATCTCGAACAGGTAATCGCTGGTGAAGCCGTCTTTGGTGAGGCCACCATCCAGTTCATCCGTTAAGCTCGGTGCGCACAGCTTGTTGCCAGGCGTCGTCGTCCCATGTGCCCAGGCGATGACCGGCCATCCGCCTTGCGGCGCATGTCCTTCTGGCACGAAGAGAAGGGTCGAAGCCTTTGTCTGTCCTCCGGACACGGACTGCATATAATAGATGATCAGCTCCGCGCGCCCCTTGATCTGTGGGGAAATCTTGTGTGGGTTATGAGAGATCACCGATCCAGACGTTGCCGCTTCTTCCACGGCGAAGGCCGGAACGATGAGACCCGTGGTCATCGCGGCCGAGCCAAGGATGGTCGTGACAAGCACGCGCGTAAGCGCCCTTCTCAAAGTTGAGGCATTCATAAGACACTCCAGTTCGTTCAATTCATGATGCGCCGTCGCGAATGGGTGCTTTCCAAAGCGATGCTCGCGGGGGCGATTGAGAGATCCGATTGGCCGTGTTCAAAGAGACAAGCGCAATCGCCCACGTAAGATATACAGGGGATATCTACGGTCAATTACGCACTTTTAGTAAAGCAGGTTTCACCTCATATATCGGCGTGGGGCAGAGGATCTCGACGCGACCTAGGCCAGCGGTGTTGGCATTCCGGTGAGGATCAAGGCGACGAGCTTCAGCTTCGACCAACTCTCGCCGCGCGAAGCTGCAAGAGACGTTCGATTGCCGAGCTTCATCTACCAGGTTCGCGACGATCTTGTAAGCAAGCCGATTGACGTGCAGACCATCTTCGACAATCTGGCGGCCGAGCAGAAGGACTTGTTCTGGATTGAGGGAACAACGCGTCGTTGGGATGGCTACGGCTATTTCTCACAAGACCCTTCGAAGATGTTGGCTTGGCTTGATCGATATATGAGCTGACCCGGATCCAGGTCGCGTGCCGTATAAGAACCAGAGAACTTTTCTGCGACGCCCTTAAACTCTCGTGGAAACAGCGTCAGCGCTCAGAACGCTGACGCGCTTGATGCGGATCAGCCGGCTCTGCGCATGCGCTGTCCGACAAGATGTAGTTCGGAGACCCCGCTGAGATCGCCGACGCGGAAACTGCGAATTAAGTTGAGCAGCTCGTCGGTGTCGGTCGCCAATGCTTCGGCCGACGCGGTAGTCTCCTCTGCCATGGCAGCGTTATGCTGGGTCGCCGCGTCCAGCTGGTTCAACGACGACGATATCGACCGCAGCGTCGTGTCCTGTTCCGAAGCAGAGTGGGCAATTTTGCCTACGATGTCGCTTGCGGCCTTCACCTGATCTGAGATCCGCTTAAGAGCTTCGCCGGCCTCCCCGACAAGTCGCACGCCGTTCTGTACCTGGCCGGACGAGCGGGAGATCTGGTCCTTAATCTCTTTAGCAGCGGCTGCTGAGCGCTGGGCAAGTTCTCGGACTTCCTGCGCCACGACCGCAAAACCCTTACCGGATTCGCCTGCACGTGCCGCCTCGACGCCTGCATTCAGAGCCAGCAAATTGGTCTGAAATGCAATTTCATCAATGACGCCGATGATCTTGGAAATCTCGCCAGACGAATGCTCGATACCGCCCATGGCCTGGATTGCCTGCGCCACGATCGCATCGGACCGGCTAGCCTCGGTGCTAACCAAGGCAACGCGCTGCGCCGCGTCGTGAGCGCCTTCTGCCGTCGTCCGCACTGCGACTGTCAATTCGTCGAGTGCTGCCGAAGTTTCCTCCAGATTGGCGGCCTGGCGCTCGGTGCGCTGCGACAACTCGCTGGAAGCGCGGCGGATTTCTTCTTTCGAACCGCCGATATCGACGCCCTTAGCGTTGACCTTGGCCACCGCCGACTCGAGGTGGCCGATTGCCTCGTTGAAATTGTGACGTAACTCGTCATATCGCCGACCCAGATCGCTACAGCGAACCGTCAGGTCGCCGCTGGCAAGCGTCTCCAATGCCTTCCCGATCGTGGAGACGACATGGGACTGCTCTGCCGCATCCTGCTGCTGGGCTGCGAGATTTTCCTGGCGCGCTCGATCAAGGTTCTGCGTCTGCTGCGCTTCCCGCTCCGCCATAAGGTGTCGGTCACGGATTTTCTCCTGCAATTCTCCGGTCGCCCTCGCCATCATGCCGACTTCGTTCGTCAAGTCAGTATAAGGAATTTTCGTGGTGACATCTTCGTCGGCCACCGCAGCGAGCGCATGATGGACAGCGGCAAGCGGCTTGGTGATGTTCCGGATAACAATTAGGGCCAATCCGAGTGCTAGCAAAAATGCAACGAAGCCAACACTGATCACCTCAATGGTCTTCTCACTGATTTTCGCATCTAGGTCGTCCGTGTAGGCGCCGGAGCCGACAACAACCTGCCAGGGCTCGAAAACTCGCGAATAGACTATCTTTTTGAACACCTGGTCGTCGGGCATCCCTGGCTTCGCGAAATAATACTCCGTAATGCCGCCGCCCGCGCGTCCTTTGGCAACGATGTCCTCGCGATACAAATGACCCGTTTTGTCCGGCTGCCCCTTTTGTGGCACTCCGACAATTTTTGGGTTGTAATGGAAAACCGTTGTTACGTCATAGTTCAGACCGAAAATATACCCCGCGGGTTCAAACTTGATCCCCGCGACAGTAGTATAAGCAAGTTTTTGCGCCTCCTCGTGGGACAGGACACCTGATTTTTCCTGGGCGTAATAGGACTGAAGAATTGAAATGCCAGACTCCACCTGCGTACGCAGCATCTCGGAGCGCTCGGTGTAGATCGCCCCTGCTGAGCTCCGGACCTGGTAATAGGTGAAAGCTACGAAGGCCGCCATGAGCACGGCGACCATACCCAGAAGCTGATGGGAAATTTTGAGGTTTTTCATGATCGACTCGGGATAGCCAGCCAAAGCTCTTTGAGGATCTAAGGCTAGAATGGTTTCGATGAAGTGGTGTGGCGCTGCGCTTTATCTCGAATGCTGCAGCCCGTGCGAAGACTGCTTCGTATAATTGAATATAAACTTAAAATTCCGGGCGATTGCGCGAGAATGATCTGCCTTTTTCACGACAGCCTCATTTTGAATTTAAGTGCTTTTCCGAACGGCGTAATCGCGACGCTGCGCTCCCAAGATTTCACTAAATCGATATGCCGTGAGCCATATCAAGGCTAGAAGTGGGCAACTGTTCCAGTCGTCCCAGTTTTGGATAATATGCCGGGACGCCACCGTCCGAACGCGCGAAACTTCACCATTGTGTCACGGCGATAAAAATCCTTGGCGCTGCCGAGCAAAGACGAGGTTCATACCCGCTCTCTCGTCGACAGGTGCGCTAGATTTTTCAGCATGTCTGAGACTATCTCGGCTAGGCCGAAACGAGGTTTCCAGTCCCAGTCCCGCTGAGCTGCAGCATCATCAATGGAGTTGGGCCAGCCCGCGGCGATGGACTGACGGAAGTCGGGTCTGAACTCGACATTGAACTCTGGAAGTCGGCGCCGGATTTCTGCAATGATGTCTCTTGGGGTAAAGCTCACACCTGCCACATTGTAGCTGCCCCGTTTGGTAATCCGTTCGCTGGGTGCAGCCATGAGTTCGATCGTTGCCCGCACTGCATCCTCCATGTACATCATCGGGAGTACTTCTCCCTCGTTCAGAAAGCACGCGTAGGTCTCGTTCTTGATCGCGAAATGGAAGATATCGATCGCGTAATCAGTTGTGCCGCCACCTGGAGGAGTCTTATATGAAATTAAACCCGGGTATCTCAGGCTGCGGACATCCACGCCGTGGTTTTCGAAATACCACCGACACCATCCTTCGCCTGCGAGCTTGGAAATCCCATAGACGGTCTTCGGCTCCATGATGGTGCTTTGCGGTGCTTGTCGCTTAGGAGTGGTTGGCCCGAAAGCAGCAATCGAACTTGGCCAGAAAACTTTGTTGAGTTTGTTCAGTCGGGCAACTTCCAAGACATTCAATAGGCCGGACATATTGAGGTTCCAAGCCCACTGAGGGTTTTGCTCGCCTGTTGCCGACAGGGCCGCGGCGAGATGATAAATTTGCGTTACATCGTGCCGCAAGACGATCGCCTGCAGGTCATCGCGTCTTGTCACATCAAGCGATTCATGACGAATTTTTGGATGGCGTCCCTCTGCTATGAGGTCGCTCGTTATAACGTTTTCGCATCCTACGCGGTCAGCAATAGCCTGAGCTAGCTCCGTTCCCAGCTGACCATTCGCTCCGGTTATCAAGATTCTCGCCGGCCGGTTCATGGAATAATCGCCAATTCTTTTCCAGCAACGCGAAAGGCTGCCAATGCATCTTCGAGCTCCTGCTCGGTGTGACTGGCACTGAGTTGAACGCGCACGCGGGCTTGGTCTTTCGGAACGACCGGGTAAAAGAAACCGATGACGTAAACACCCAAGTCAAGAAGACGCGCTGCAAGTCTCTGCGCGATCGCGGCATCATATACCATCACTGGAATGATCGGGTGCTCACCCGACTTCACGGCAAAGCCGAGTGATTCCAACCCTTTTCGAAAGAACCTGGCATTTGCTTCCAACCTGTCGCGTAAAGTGCTGTCCGCTTCAACGATATCAAGAACTTCAAGTGAGGCTCTAACGATCGACGGAGCGACACTGTTGGAGAAAAGGTAGGGACGGGAGCGCTGCCGTAGAAGATCGACAACCTCCTTTTTAGCGCTGGTAAAACCTCCGGAGGCGCCACCGAGCGCTTTGCCAAGCGTGCCAGTGATTATATCGATTGAACCAAACACGCCCCTGTGTTCGTGAGTTCCGCGACCGGTCCGGCCGATAAAGCCCGATGCGTGAGACTCGTCGATCCCGAGAAGGGCGCCATATTTGTCACAGAGTTCACGGATTTTGGCTAGCTGTGCGATTGTGCCATCCATTGAAAACACCCCGTCTGTGAAAACCAGTGTAAACCGAGCGCCTGCATCGCCTGCCGCAACTAATTGGCTTTCGAGGTCATTCATATCGTTGTGCCTATACCGATAACGGGCCGCCTTACAGAGCCGAACTCCATCAATGATGGAAGCATGGTTGAGTTCGTCGCTGATTACCGCGTCGTGAGCACTTAGCAGCGTCTCAAAAAGCCCACCGTTTGCATCAAAGGCGGATCCATACAGTATCGTATCTTCAGTGCCGAGAAAGCGTGAAAGACGCCTTTCGAGTTCTCGGTGAGCATCCTGCGTGCCGCAGATAAAGCGAACGGAACTCATACCGAAACCGCGCTCAATCAGCGCATCACTTGCTGCCTTAAGCACTCTTGGATGGGATGACAGTCCCAGATAGTTATTCGAACACAGGTTGATAACGCGCGAACGACCTTCTGTGTCGATCGTGCTTCCCTGCATGGTGGTGATGATCCGCTCCGATTTGTAGAGCCCGGATACGCGAATTCCATGCAGCTCCTGCCGAACATTTTCATAGAACTTCTCGGCTATCAGCAAGGCGGCAGCCCCCTCAAAACTGTATTATAACGCTGCAGACACAGTCCCTGAACAACGAGCGCCACGGCATCGACTGCCCGGAAATGTTCGCGGGAGTAACTAGAGGCTGATCGATTTGTGTTCGATGTAGTGGTTCAAGCCCTCAACACCGAATTCACGGCCGATACCACTCTGTTTAAATCCGCCAAACGGTGACATGAGGTCCGGTGCCGCGCCATTGATGGAGAAACCGCCGGTGCGAATGCTTCTGGCAATTGTCATTGCAAGGTCGGTGTCATTCGTCCAGACCGAGCCCGAGAGACCGTAGTCAGAGTCGTTCGCCATGCTGACTGCCTGGCCAATTCCATCGTAGGGAATCAGGCATACGACAGGACCAAAAATCTCCTCTTGGGCCACTCGCATCGAGTTATCGACATTCGTGAACACGGTCGGCTTGACGAACATGCCGTGGTTAACTCCATGGGGCATACCTTCGCCTCCGGTGGCAACTTTTGCACCTTCACGTTGGCCGATGCGGATGTATTCCAGGACGCGCTGGCGCTGCCTTTCGGAAATGACTGGGCCAAGGAAGGTTTCTTGACTGGTTGGATCTCCAATCACCATTTTCTCGACGTCATCAACCATTGCATCGGCAAACTCAGTATAGCTTTCGGTGGGAACCAGAATGCGCGTCTGGGCGACGCATACCTGACCATTGTTGGCAAAGGAGCGGTATCGCAATGCAGAGACTGTCTCCGCGATGCTCGCGTCCGGCAAGACAATCGCGGCAGACTTGCCGCCCAGTTCCAAACTACATCTCTTTAGCTGTTCGCCGGCAATGCTTGCAATTCTGCGGCCTGTAGCAGTCGATCCAGTAAAGCCGATTTTATCTACACCTTGATGCCGCACCAGGTGTTCGCTGACATCGCGGTCAGCGGCCAAAATGCTCAACACCCCGTCCGGCAAGCCTGCTTCGGTGAAAAGCTCTCCAAGAAAATGTCCGTCAATTGCTGTCTCCGGCGCAAGCTTGAGAACGACCGAGCAGCCCGCGATGAGCGCTGGATACAGTTTGGCGAGGGCGACCTGATGAGGGGCGTTCCATGGGATGATGGCCGCGACCACCCCGATCGGCTCTCTAACCCACACTCCTTTGCCTGTTGGGTAAGCTTTGCGCTCTTCGATCCAGGGATAGGACTCAGCCGCAGAAAAGTACGCGGTGCTTTGGTCTCTGATCATGCTTTGCACAGCGCGCGTAAACCAGAGAGGAGCGCCCATTTCACGGGACAGGAAAAGAGCGAACTCCTCGGATCGCGCTTCGTACAAATCAAAGAAGCGCCTCATTACTGCGAGACGCTCCGCAGGCGTGGCCTTCGCCCACGGTCCGTGGAGGAAAGCATCACGAGCGCTAGCAACAGCGAGATCAATATCCTCCGTGGTTGCTAGCGGAGCAGAGCCCACGAGCTCGCCGTCATACGGAGAGTGAACATTGACCAACTCTGACCCGGAAGATGCAACGCGCTTTCCGCCAATGAAGTTTGCTGTGACGTGGGTCATTGAGATGTCCATGTAAAGAGGATGATGCTGTCTATAGTGGCTGCGGACTATAGTGACTGCTGATCTGGTAATTCTTGCCAGCTTAGTTCGCTCGTTGGATGCCGCCGTTGACATTGCGGTAGTAAGAGTTGTCTCAAAGGTCGATATCGCTTACGGGCGCGTCATCGTCGAAACGAGCTTTTCGCTGATAAGTTTGGTCCACAGACCGATACCCAGCGGTATGGCTGCGTCATTGAAGTTGAAAAATGGCGAGTGGAGACCAGGGTCGTCTTGTCCCATGCCTGTTCCTAAGAAGAGGTATGCTCCGGGACGGGCGTTCAACATATATGCGAAATCTTCCGATATCATACTCGGATCTTCTTCGATCAGCATCAAGGCAGGCCCGAGCCGATCTGCGGCCCGTTTCACGGTGTTGACGCAACGCTCGTCGTTGGATGTGACCGGGATACGGCGTTCAAAACGTATGTCTGCCGAACATCCAAAGCTCTCAGCGATTGAGTTCGAGATTTCCATAATTCGCAACTCTAATAGGTCGCCGACCGCGTCCTCGAGCCAACGGGCAGTGCCTCGCAATGTGCAAGACTCCGGTAAGACGTTCCAGGTCGAGCCTCCGTTTATAGCGGTCACGGACACCACTGCTGGTTTTTGTGGCGACAGCGAACGGCTGACAATAGACTGCAATGCCGTGTGAATATGGCTGGATGCGAGGAGTACATCATTGCCCTGATGGGGGGCCGCACCATGCGCGCCACGTCCCTCCACGGTAATTTCGAATATTGCGAAGGCAGCCATCATCGGGCCTGGTCTGATGGAGTATGTTCCAAGAGGGCTGGTGGGCCAGTTGTGCAAGCCGAAAATCTCATCGCAAGGGAAAAGCTCAAACAAGCCGTCTTCGACCATCCGCTTTCCACCACCTTCATTTTCCTCCGCAGGTTGGAAAATAAAATGGACCGTACCGTCAAGCCCATGCAGATCGACGCATTCGCTTGCAGCTCCCAACAACACTGCCATATGACCGTCGTGCCCACACGCATGCATCTTTCCGTCAATTGAAGACGTGTAAGGCACTCCTGTTTTTTCAAAGATAGGTAACGCGTCCATATCAGCGCGGATTCCGATTGTTCGCTTCCCTGTGCCTTTGGATAGCGATCCGACGACACCAGTTCCAGCCAGCCCGCGATGAACCTCCAAACCAAAAGACTCCAGCTTCGACGCTATGAAGTTGCTGGTTTCATGCTCGGAGTAAGCCAATTCCGGGTTTCGATGCAGGTGGTGCCGCCACGAAATGATCTCTTCTATCGATGCCAAGAGCTTAGTCCCGCCTTTAAACCCGCGAATGCGGCCGCGATTATTGATTGCGCACACTTAGCACCGAGAGGAGTGGTCGAATTGACATTCCGATCAACCTTTTTGTCTCAGAGTTCCAATCTGGAATTTCGTCGGCCCCCTGTGTCGTTTGGAGAGGCTGAAATGCTTGACCAGCATGAACTTTGATGGAAACCTTTCCCTATCCCAGGCTGCGACGTGCCGGGAGCGACTAGTTAGGTGCTGAAACTCTTCGGGAGGATGTAGGATGAACGTTGCAATAAATTACGAGCAGCTTTTCGATCCCGAAGTCGCGCGCGCATATTATGGGGCCGAACCTGAACCGTTAGGCCGTTATTATGACGATGAACGAGGATTGTTTATGAATGCGCGCCTTGGATCAGCGCCGTTTATTCAGGATGTGATCCAATTCGCCCCGGACGCACTTGCGTTTACAAGTGCCGGCGCTCCAACACCGGTATCGCGTCTCGGTCATCACCGGCAGGCGATCGGTGACGACGACTGGATTCACTTCTGTTTAAGGCTCGGCAGTGACGGGAGTGAAGACATTTCTGACTATAAAATGGTCGAGCAGCCAAGCCGGGTTTGTATGATCACACGCTACCCGGCTGGGACAACCATCGAGAGGACGTCCACTACAGACGAGAATTGGCGCGTGGCGTGCCTTTGGCTTAAGCCTGCAGCATTTCTCAGGCTGTTAGAAATTTCGTTCTCACGCATTCCGCCCGAGCTTTCTTGGTTGGCTGTCCCGAAAAGCGATGAAGCAACACATCTTGCGGTGCCCTTAAGCCTAAGAATGCAGCTCGCGGTAAACGAAGTGCTGTCGTGTCAGTTCACCGGGGGAATAAGGCGGGCATTCATCTATTCCAAATATCTAGAGCTCGTAGCGACGATTTACCAGGCGGCCGTCGACCAGGTTACGCGTCCCGAACATTTGGCAAGTAAACTGTCGGAACGCGACGCCGGGAGGATTGTCGAGGTCGCAAGTATCATCACCAGTAGCTTCGAACAAATGGATAACTTGGCAAGTCTCGCACGAAAGGTCGGCATCAACAGAACGAAATTGGTGCTCGGCTTCCGCGCAATATACGGGACGTCCGTTGAAGCCTATTGGCGGGATTGGCGCCTTCAAAAAGCGAGCGAACTCCTTCGAAACGATGGGATCTCCGTCAACGAGGTAGCTTTCAGCGTTGGATATTCGGAGGTCTCATCGTTTACGCGCGCCTTTACCCGGAAATTTGGTGTACTACCTAAAAGCTGCAAAACCCAGTGACAGGTTGGCGCCGCTGATTTTCTTAAGGGGGCACTCCTGCCTTCTTAACTTTGTGCAGATTTCAATCTGTCGGGCTTCGCACCAGTTGAAATAACTCGCTTGAACAGGCCGGTATTTGGAACTCGCGCATCCGTATTGTCAATCAGATGACAGGCGCTGAAGTTATTCTCGTCCCTGCGATAAAGCCGCGGGTCGTCAGTCTTGCAGCGTTCGAACGCAAATGGGCATCGTGTACGGAATGTGCAGCCAGGTGCAATGTCGATTGGATCGGGCGGTTCGCCATCAAGAAGATAGGTTTCCGATTCGTATCGCCGCTCTTCTATGACCGGAGCAGCACTCAAAAGCGCGCGAGAGTAGGGATGGCCTGAATCAAAGAACAGCGTCTCATTTTCGGCAAGCTCCACCACACGCCCAAGATACATAACCGCAACGCGTGAACACACTCGTCTGACCATCGCCAGATCGTGGGAAATGTAAATGTACGAGATTCCGCGTGTTTTCTGCAGCCTCTCGAAGAGGTCAATCAGCTTTCCCTGCTCGACCTGATCCAGGGCCGACAGTGTTTCATCAAGGATCATCAGTTCGGGATCAAGAACCAGCGCACGCGCGATATTCACGCGTTGTCTTTGGCCGGCGCTAAGTCCGATTGGAAGATTGTCAAAGACGGATGGGTTAAGCCCCACTTCCTGGATTGCCTCTCGCGCGCGTGCTTCAATTTGCTTGCGCGTGACTCCACCGTGGATGAGGAGCGGTTCCATGACCGTCCGGCCAACAGGGAAGTGTCCTGGTATGGCGTTATAGGGGTCCTGAAGAAGAAGCTGAAACCCGCGTCGCAAGCGCAGCAATGCGCGCGAGGACATATGAGCGATATCCTCGCCTTCGAAAAGTATCTGTCCTGAATTTGGAGATTCAAGGCGACTTAAAAGCCGCGATAGAGTGGATTTGCCGCATCCCGATTCGCCGACGATCCCGAAGTTCTCGCCTCGTTTTACCGCGAATGAAACCTCTCGGACCGCTTGTACCGATTTCGTCTGAAACAGGCTTTCACGGTCTTTGACGGGATAGGATTTCGATATGTCTCTGACGTCCAGGATTGTGTCGCTGGTGATTGGTGGAGCAGGAGGAAACGGTGTCCCTACGGTCCAAATTTGAGGCACCTTAGCAATGAGTTCTCTCGTGTAGTCCGCTTCAGGTGCCTCAATCATTGAGCGCATGTCACGCTTTTCGACCACGTGTCCGTCGGCAAGGACAAGAACATCGTCAGCGATGTCCTGAATGACCCCAAGCGAGGAAGACACGAACAAGATTGCCGTCTTGAACTCGGTTTGCAGGTCTTTCAGGATCCGCAGGATTTGAGCACTTACCGTGACGTCCAAAGGTTGGGTGATATTGTCGGCGATCAGAAACGCCGGATTGGAGATAAGCGCATCGACGATCAGGACCCGTTGCATCATCCCGCCGCTGAACTGAAAGGGATAGTCGTGAAAGCGCTGTCGAGATGACGGCATGCGGACGGCATCAAGCAGACTGACGACGCGCTCCTCCGCATCGCGCTTTCCGATACCCGGAGCCACGGACATCAGTTTCTCGACGATTTGTGCGCCGATCGACACAGTTGGATCAAGTGCACTTCCAGGATTTGCGCCAACGTAACCGACTTCCTTACCGCGAATTTTCTGCATCTCCTTGGCGGGAAGCTTCAGAATATCCCTGTTCTGGAAAACGACCTCTCCCTGCCGGATATAGAGCGGCGGCTCGATCCAGTTTGCAACGGCACGCGATAGCACCGTCTTGCCCGATCCGCTTTCGCCAATTATTCCTAGAACTTGCCGCTCTTTGAGTTCAAACGATACGTCGGATATGACCGAGCGAGTTTCGCGGCGACCGATGAGATCGACAGTCAGGCCGCGTACAGACAATACAACATCGCTCATTAATCCAAACCTCGAATGACTTTGTTACGAGCTCGCTCGAGAGCGCTGCCCATCAGATTGATGCTGGCAAGGGTGAGCGCAAGGATAAGGCCGGGGATAACAGTGATCCACCAAGCGTTGATAAGGTATTGCGTGCCCGCCGCGATGATATTTCCGAACGTGGGCGTCGGAGGCTGAATCCCAATCCCGATGAACCCGAATATCGCTTCGAATATCATCATTCGGGCCACATCGAGAACGGCCACAAATCCCATCGTTGGGAGGATGTTTGGTGCAATATAACGCGAAATGATCCGGAAATTCGATGCTCCGAGTATCTCAGCGCCGCGGACGTATTCGCGCTTGCGTTCGGCAAGAACGACACTTCTTGTAACGCGCGCATATGCTGGCCAACCGGCCAGCACAAGAACAAGGATGACTAGTCCTTCGTTGGGTCGGGTTACACCGAGGATGGCGATCGCCAGGATGACCACCGGAATGGCCATCTGGACATCCGTTAGTCGCATCAAGATCAGATCCACCCACTTGCCGTAGTAGCCAGCGACCATTCCGATCGCCGACCCTAGACAGAACATCCCGATGACGCTGAGCACTCCGATAACCAAAGCATTTTTCAGCCCGACGAGGGAGCGCATCAGTATGTCGCGCCCAAGCTGGTCTGTCCCGGCCAAATGTTCCATTTGCCAACCTTCAAGCGGGAAAGGCGGGAGGAATTTTGCCCTTACATTCATCGCGGTCGGCGAGATGTCGATCAGGTACGGCCCCAGGACCGACATGCCGATCATCAGCGCCGCAATGGCAAAACCGAGTCTGAAGTCGAAAGACCGCCTTGCAAGCCGAAAAATTCGGCCCCCGATTGTCTCTTCGCGCAATTTGCCCGTCGGAGCGGTTGCCGCCAAGGTTGTCATCAGTACTGGAGCCTTCTGTCTATGTTCGTTGCAACGAAGTCCACGAGCATGTTGACCGCGACAAGAACGCCGCCGAACAGGATTGCGACAGCCTGAATAATGGGAAAGTCGCGTTGAAAGACGGCGTTGATCGTCAAAAGGCCCAAGCCCGGGTAGCTGAAGATAAACTCAACCACAAATAATCCTCCAAGCAACATACCAACCACCTGAACGCCGAAGAGATTGAGCAGAGGAATGGATGCGTTGCGCACGACGTGCTTGAATATGATGGTTCTGCGCGGAAGCCCGCGGACGGTGCCAAAATCCACGTAGTTCTCGTGCAGGCCACTTGCGATCGAAACCGAGATGGACCGGATTAGAACAGGCGCAAGTTCGAATGCGATGACAAGCCCAGGAAGAATTGCGTAGGAAGGGCCGCGATAGCCAATTGCCGGTAACCAGCCGGTCTTTGCAGAAAAAATCAGAATGAAAACGATGCCCAGCCAGATGTTCGGCAACGACACCAGAATTGACGATAGATAAACAGATACCCTATCTGGCCATCGGCCTGAGTTCAGGCCGGCAAAAATGCCGATCGGAACGGCCAAAAACAGCGCAAAAGCGATACCCATCCCCCCAAGCAGCAGTGTGTATGGCACTGTGCTGACGATCAGCTCGATGACCGATGCTCTATTGGCGGCAGAATGAGTCGTATCGCCACGAGAACCACCGGTGCTGCCGCCCTGGGTGCCCCTTATGAAAGATGTGCCGAAATCTCCGGACGCAACCTGCTTTACGTATCTGGCAAACTGCAGCGGTATTGGATCCCGTAATCCGAGTTCCTTTGCGGTCTGCTCAAGGACTGCGGCGGGTGTCATTGGTCCAAGCATCATGCGCACCGGGTCGCCTGGCACGACGCGCAGCAAAGTGAACACTGCAAACGCGACGAGAATGACGATGATCAGACCTTGAGCAATGCGGCGGATGAAGAAGTTAAGCGCGAAAAGCATATGCGACTTCCCAAAGATAGCGATCCGACAAAGAACTGTCGTCGGACCGCTGCCCGTTCTAGTTAAGCCATCGTCGCCTTGGAAAGATCGATTGGACCGTTCGGAGCGAACACGACGCCATCAAGAGACTTTGCCATCGCGTGGAAGTAAACCGCGGTGAAGAGCGAAAAAGTCGGAAGCTTCTTTGCAATCGCTGGGAGTGTTTCCTCGGCGATGATCTTTTTGCGTTCCTCCGGATTTGCGGCGTTGCGTTCTTTGTTGAGCGCGGCGTCGATTTCTGCATCTTCAAAGCCTGTAAAAAGCGCGCTCTTTGAGGACCAGTTCGGGAACAGAACAAGATCGGGTTCCGGTGAGCCGGTCATCCAGCCAACATCGACCATGTGACCTGCCCCCTGACCATCAGCTTTGCGGTAAACCTGCTCTTCCCATGCAGCAGGTTCAAGTACGGTGAGCTTTACGGGGAAGCCCTGCTCCTGAAGCATGGCTGTTATCAGTTCCCCATATTCGCGCGTCTTGGAATAGAACCCGATCGAAGTGATATATTCCAACTCCGGCAGGCCTTGCCCTTTAGGAAAGCCAGCCTCCGCAAGCAAGGCCTGGCACTTATCTGGATCGTATTGGGGATAGTCCGGGATATCGGCATAGCCAAATTTCAACGGAGAGATGTAGCTGCTGGACGCCTGGCCGGCAATCCCGACGACTTCCATGATCTGCTCGCGATCGATGGCATGGCAAACTGCCTGACGCAGGCGGATGTCGTCGAATGGCTTCTTGTTGCAGCGGAAATGCAGATACTTGTTTTCTAATGAAAGTGCTCGGTCGACCTTTACGTTTTCGTTCTTTTCGAGGCTTTCGTACTGTTCCGGTTCAAGCCGCTCGATAATCTGATATTCGCCGTTGAGAAGGCCGAGGACGCGCGTATTTGCATCCGGCACATAGGCATAAATCACTTCTTCGATCTGCGGCTTGCCATCGTAATAGGACGGGTTTGCTTTCAGGGTCGTCTTATCCCCGTTGGTAGACGCGAACATGAAAGGTCCGGTACCGTTCGGCTTAGCTTGAAGTGTCGAGGGATTTGCGATGTCGGCGGCTGACATGATCGGAAGGAAGCTCACGATGTAGTAGAACGCCGCTGCAGGATATCCGTACTTTTCCGTGTTGATCCGCACAGTCAGTTTGTCAACGACCGTGATATCTGCCTTCCCCGGGTAAAGGGAGGCAGAAGGCCTCTTAGGATCAGAGGCATAGTCAAACGTGGCTTTGACATCTTCTGCACCAAAGTCCTGCCCATTATGGAATTTAACACCTTCTCTCAACTTGAATTCAAGCGTGTGCTTGTCGATTAGCGTCCAGCTTGTCGCAAGATCCGGGAGCAGCTCATCTGGCTTTTCCGCTTTCATCGGCGCCTTTGTGAGGTGATTGAAAATGAAATGCTCGGCGTTCCACTGCCCCACCGTTGTGTGAGACGTGGTATCCCAGTTGCCGGTGATGGAGCCCGCAGACGCAAAGATCACCCTCTTGACGCCCTGTGCGCTCGCGGCGCTGAATGAAAGTCCAATCCCGCTTGTAATTGTCGCACTCGCCAAGGCTACCCCGCCCATGAATGCCCGTCTTGTGGTCTGCATGTTATTCCCCTTTTTAATTGGCTTGTCGTGTTTGTTTGAGATTATTTTGCGGATTGATCAGCGAGAGCGAAAGCGTCTGGTTGCCGACCATTGAGCCGACCCGTCGAGCCGAGCTCGAGGAGTATCATCGCTGCAGCCTTCTCTCCGATCATGATGCTTGGAGCGTTGGTGTTGCCACTGGTAACAACCGGCATGATTGATGCGTCTGCAACACGAAGGCTTTCGACACCGATGACCTTCAGTTCTTTGCTGACAACTGCATCTTCTCCAGTCCCCATCTTGCAGGTGCCCGCAGGGTGGTAGCTGCCTTCAGCTGACTGCTTCAAGAAGGCGAGTATTTCCTCGTCGGTTCGAAGTTTACGGGCTGGCTTAAAAGCACCCTGATAATAGGGCTTGAAAGCGTTGCTCTCCAGGATGTTTTGGGAGATCCGAAATGCATCTGAAAGGCGAACGATGTCATCAGGATCCGAGAGCATGCGCGATTTCAGGCGTGGCGGATCAAATGGGCTATCTGAGCGTAGTAGGATTTCGGATCGGCTTTTCGGACGAAGCACACACGCTGCGATCGTAACGGCAGGGCGGTCGAGCAGCGATATGCCTCTTTCCGTAACCTCATATCCCACGGGAACGAAATGAAGCTGTACGTCTGGCCTGCTTTCCGTTTCCGGACGAGTGCGGATGAAGGCCACAGCATGGGAGATGGGGCTGGCGGCCGGACCCTTTCCGCGCATCAGCCAGTTGAGGCCGTGACGCACGACGTGGCTCGCAGAGGTCTCCATGTTGTAAGTGCTGACATTCACATATCCACTGACCCAGACTTGCGGGTGCTCCTGTAGGTTCTGTCCAACGCCCGGCAGATGGTTGATCACTTTGATGCCGTTTGCTTTCAGGTGATCCTCGTTCCCAATCCCCGAACGCATAAGAACGCCGGGCGACCCGAGCGCTCCACAGCAGACGATGATTTCGGCATTCGCCCGCTCTTGGAAGAGTTGTGATCCGACAAAGTAGCGCACGCCGACAGCTCTCTTGCCTTCAAACAAGACGCGATCGGCGACTGCTCCCGTGACGATTTTCAGATTGTCCCTTGATCGCGCCTTGTGCAGATATGCGCGAGCGGAGCTGTTTCGACGGCCAAAATCGATCGTACCCTGATTTGGACCAACGCCTTCCTGCGTGGCGCCGTTGATATCTGGGTTGTACGGTATGCCGAGTTCCTGCGCGCCGCGGATAAAGATGTCCCGAAGCTGATGAGGCGAGGCGACGTTGGATACTTTCAGCGGGCCGTCGGCACCGTGAAACTCGCCCGCACCAAACGGATTTGCCTCCATTTTCTTAAAAAATTGGAGTACGTCACGATAGCTCCACTCACCGGTATTGCCGAGCATGCGGGCCCAGTCGTCGAAATCTTCGCGTTGTCCTCGCACATAAACCATACCATTGATCGAGCTTGAACCGCCAAGCACTTTGCCAGCCGGCCATATGACCGCTCTGTTATCGAGCGATGGATCTGGTTCCGCCATGTACTGCCAATTGAAGCGGGGGTTGGCAATCGCCTTCACTTCGCCTGCAGGGATCCGAATAAAGGGTGAATTATCTCGGGGACCTGCTTCAATAAGCAAAACGCGATGTCGGCCACTTTCTGACAGCCGGCTTGCAACAACCGAACCTGCAGACCCGCTTCCTAATACGATGTAGTCCCAGACCATTGGTTGCTCCTCTGATCCTAGACATTAAAGGGGGCGCGGGCATGGAGCGTTGACCGTGCGTTCGATTTTATTGTCCGCGCAATCCCGATTGTGAACCATCCCCTCTTACATTACCCGGGTTTACCAGCTACCAGGGATGGATCGCGACGTTGGCATCGCGACCATTAGGGGAGCGCTATCACGCTAAGGCAATCTAATCCCTCATCCGCTGCAGATAGCGATATCAACGAGGCCGTTTTTCAGAGCTACTGGTGATTGTCCTGCCATCAGATACTCACCAGCACCTTTCCGAGGGCGTCGCCCGTTTCAACGGCTTCGTGTGCGGCGATAATTTCTTTCAAGGGAAAGATCTTCGCGATCTCGGGCCTATATGCGCCGATTTCGGCACATGTGGTGACATCTCGAATGGCTTGTTCGAAAGCAGCCTTGGGAATTGAGTAGTAGAACACAAAGCGAAATACGTGGCTTTGGAACATTGATCGGAGAAATGGCAGGCGCAATTCTGCGCTCGGGTTTTCGGTCGCATAGGCGACCACAACGCCGTTTGCGGCCAAGCAATTAACATCCGTTTCTGAATTCGTTGCCAAATCGACGTCGATGATACGATCGACACCTTCACCGTCTGTCGCGCCTGAAATACGCTCGACTATATCATCTTCATAGCGGTAGATGATGAGATCGGCTCCCGCTTTGGCAACCACGTCGGCTTGGGCCTTGCGGCTTACGGTGGCAGCCACCCATGCGCCGGCCCATTTAGCCAGCAGGATCGCCGCAAGACCGACACCACCAGCGCCTCCCTGGATGAGCAAGCGGAGTCCGCGTATGTCGCCATCTGCAAAAAGGCACCGATGGGCGGTTATGGCATTGACGCCTAAAGTCGCCCCAGTCTCGAACGACACAGAATCCGGGAGCGGCACGGCTCGCTCAGCCGGAAGCGTTAAGTACTCGGCCGCCGCTCCAAACGGCTGGCCACTTTGGGCCATGTAAACCCACACACGTTGACCAACCCGGTTTGGATCCACTCCTTCGCCCACGCGGTCGATGATCCCTGCGCCGTCCTGATGGGGCACTATGCGGGGGAACGCGAGTGGTTCACCGGCAAAGCCAGTACGAAACTTCATGTCGCCGGGGCACAGGCCCGCCACAGAAACCTTGACCCTCACCTCGCCAGGACCTGGCTGGGGGTCGGGCAGGTTCCCAACCTGCATGACATCGGCAGCTGCGCCCTGTGCTTCGTAAAATGCGGCACGCATAAAAATCTCCTTTTTTGAACGTTAGGAGAGTTTTCGAATGCTGCCTTGAAACTTGCAAGTAGGATAAAACTTAGCATATAGGGATATAAACTATACTGAAGGCGAAATGATGGAACAAGCCCCGCGTGATTGTCCAGTAGAAGCTGCTGTCTCAGCTGCATTTGGGAAATGGAAACCGATCATCATTCATCACCTGCTTGACGGCCCGTTGCGCTTTGGAGAACTCCGAAGGGACATCGGCGATGTCACGCAGCGATCGTTGACTTTGCAGCTTCGGCAACTGGAGACTGACGGGCTCATCAGCCGCGAAGTGTTTGCGGAAGTGCCGCCCAAGGTAGTGTACTCACTGACTGATTTTGGCCGCACGCTCGCGCCCGTGATCGAATCCATGCGCGTTTGGGGAGAATTGCTCCTTGAACGGCGGGCATGACTTTTGCCGTGAGGATGCGCGCGATCTCGTGCAAAATTGGTATACTGGGAAGCCGACGACAGCCTGCGTGTTGTTTAGCGGTTTTCCAGAGCTCCCGAGTATTCGGGCAATCGGAGTGAACAATGGACGCCGCGCGAGGTCTCCCCAGGCATCTCCTTCGTCCGGGAAGAGCCGAGGTTCGAAAGGGCGCGATTGCGTACGTCGATCGCCTTTTGCGTGAGTGGCAGCAGAAAATCTCCTCCGTCAGCGGCGAGGTTTTGATTGGCGAGCGCATAAGGTCGCATCAGCTTCTCATAGGCTGCAAAGGCTTGTGCGGGATTGTCCCAAGCCGCCAGTTCACCCGCTAGGATATACGCTCCGACAATAGCAAGGCTCGAGCCCTGGCCAGAGAGGAATGAAGGTGCAAAGGCAGAATCTCCAACCAGGACCACGCGGCCTTTTGACCACCGCTCAAGATGTATTTGGCTTACTACGTCGAAGTAAAGGTCGTCGGCCTGCTCCATAGCTGTCACAAGCCTTGGCACCTCCCAGCCAATCCCCTCAAACCTTTCAGCTACCAAACGACGCTGGCTTACTGGATCTTGGTGCCGAGAGAACGGTATTTCTTCTGAGGCGAAGATTAGAAAGGCATGCAGAACGGGGCTGTTTCTGACAGCGGAGAGGACGGCGTAGCGTCCGGGGGTCGTGTAGGTCAGGGATTCATGCGACAGCGCGAGAAAGTTAGGCATAGTGAAACCGTTATAGCAATATCCGAGGTAGTTGCTGAATGGTTCCTCTGGTCCAAAGAGTAGGCGGCGCGTATTCGAGTGCAGGCCATCGGTCCCGATCACCACATCATAGCGTTCGCTCGCGCCACTTCGGAAGGTGGCAGTCACGCCTTTTCCATCGTCGTCAACCGACGTGATAGACTCATTGAAAACATAGCGGACCGAACTGTTCCGGGTCAGACCGTAAAGAAGTTCGGTTAGATCACCCCGCGGGAGTTCGATGTCATGGCTCTCGACGCCGCCGGTTATTTCCTCCGGGCGGATCGTCCCAGCAACACTGCCGTTCGAGAGCAAAAAAGTGATGCGCTTCGCGTCGATATGGGCGCTTCTGAGACCGGAAAGTATGCCCATCCGTTTGGCGACCTCGACCGCAGGACCACGAACGTCGATGGGATAACCGCCACCCCGTACGGCACCAGCTTGTTCGATTACCGTCACATCGAACCCAAAGCGATCAAGCCAATACGCGACCGTCGGACCGGCAATGCTTGCGCCTGATACCAGGATGCGTCCCCGTTGTTTGGTATGGGTGCGATCGATCACAGGAAACACCTCCTCTGCAATAAGATACTGAATGTATCCTATTTATCGGGAGTGGCAATAGGATTCCTGCTGCATCTTATATTATGGTGGCGTGGTCATTCGGATTCCCGTCTGAAGGCTTGGTCACATCAATGGAGTGGATCAGCATGACCGCAAGCAAAGGCAAAGGTCTCCCGCAGCGCCGCCGCGGCGCGGCTCTCGAAGACGCATTGCTGGAAGCGGCTTGGGCCGAACTGGAGGAGCATGGCTATTCCGGCTTCACGATGGAGGGTGTTGCGCAACGAGCCGGAACCAGTAGACCGGTTCTGTCGCGGCGTTGGGTTGGTCGAGCCGAACTCGCGCTCGCCTCAATCGGCCGCTACTTAGCGCGCCACCCAGTTCACGTGCCTGACGTGGGCAGCGCGCGCGAGGAGCTGGCGATTTTGCTGCGCAAGTGGTCCGACCGAGCGACGCCGGCACCGGTCAAGTTCATGCTTGACCTCCGAAACGATCTTACACCAGCGCCCGGCGACCTGAGCAATGTGCGCCGCAGCCTGGCTGAACAGATCGGCGAAACAGACATGCTGGGAGCAATCCTACAACGCGGCGTCGAGCGAGGGGAATTAGACCCACGCAAGCTATTGCCGCGTGTGATAACCGTCCCGGTCGACCTGGCGCGTAACGAAATCTTTCTAACGCTGAGGACGCTGTCAGATGACGTGATATACGAAATCATCGATCTTGTTTTTCTACCGCTGGTGCGGAGAGACTGATGTCATACCCTTTCGAGGACCCGCCTGAAGTGCGCCTCCAGCCGTATCTTATTAAGGCCCTTGTCCTCGCTAATTGTCGGTTGAAACCCAGTTCCTACTAGCGTCCATTGTCGAGTGTGACTTCAACCGCGGACGGTGCAAATTCCTTGTAATGAAGCGTCCGCGAAGCTGAATTCCGGTCAATCGATTAGACCATCACCCGCCTAGGTGAATAGGCGGCGGACTTTAGACAAACGCGGAAGACGAGAACGTTACGAGGCGGCTGCCGGAGCTCTGCTGTTCTGCCGAAGTCCGAAAAAATCGATCACGTAGAGGGGGGTGTCGAAGGTTTGGGGGAAGGCCCATAAGTAGACCTGAACATCAGCTGCGGAACTTCCCGCCGTCCTAAGCACCGAAACTTCAAGCTAGCTCGGTTGCTTCTACACCACAGCTCCGGAGACGAGATCGCCGCAACTGTCGCTTGCGACGATCTTCAAGGGGGTTAGCCCCTTAGGCGGCAAGAGCGCGGGAATTTAGCGTCGCGATCATTTGGTCATCCATATCGCCGAGAATAGCCATTGCATCCGCAATGACTTCCGGACCCGCTTTATCGGGCGTCCCGGTAGCGAATGGCGGCTCGGGGTCATACTCGATAACCAACTGGGCAGCTTTTGCGGTTCGCTCGCCCCGCAGTTCGGCCAACAGTTGAAGACCGAAGTCGATCCCGGCGGTCACGCCACCGCCACTGATGCGGTTCCGGTCAATAACAACGCGGTCGTGAACAGGGATCGCGCCCGAGGCAGCAAGTGCACCGTAGCAAGCCCAATGCGAGGCTGCCTTATACCCAGTCAACAGCCCAGCCATACCAAGCAGAATGGATCCCGAGCAGACAGAAGTGACATAGCGAGCGGTTTTCCCGCTTCGCTTCAGGAAGTCTACGATTGCCGCATCCTTCATGGCATCGTTCGTACCGTAGCCGCCCGGAACGAAGAGGACGTCTAGCTCGGGGCATTCTTCGAAAGTGGTTGTCGGATTAACGGTATTTCCGGTCTCCGTTGCAACAGGCTCCATGGATTTCCAGAGCAACAGCGTTTTACCGTGCAGTCCAAGCACGGTTTGGGGCCCGACCAGATCGAGGAAGGTCATGCCAGGGTAGAGTACCATACCGACTGTGTAGGGTCTTTGCGTTTCGATTGCAGCGTCAGACATTTCGTTATCCTGATTTTACCCACCTAAGGAAAGGTTGGTGGGATAGGTTGCAATTCGGAAGATCAGTAGAGAAAATGGCGTAAACGACGAAGGTCCCTCGGATTACGCCATGACCGCAATACCCTCATCACCGCTCAAAATCGGCTTTCTTGTGTTTCCCGGTTTCCAAATCCTGGATCTTACTGGTCCTTTGGCTGCATTTCAGACTGCAAATGGAGTTGCGGGCACGGAGCAATACTCTCTGCACACGATCTCCGAGCTCGGGGGGCCAGTGATCAGCTCGGCGGGACTTTCGGTGATTTCCGAAAAAGCAAGTGGCGTCGCGTTCGATACCGTGATCATTGCCGGGGGGGGAGGGTCGCTTTCTATAGCGAGTTCACCTAGTCATTGCGAAACGATCCGAACGCTGTCGAAGTGCGCTCGCCGCATGACCAGCGTCTGTACCGGGGCGTTCTTGCTGGCGAGTGCCGGACTGTTGGAAGGGCGGCGGGCAACAACACACTGGCGATATGCCTCGTTGCTACAGCGCCAACACCCCGGTACTCGCGTTGAAGCTGACCACATATTCGTCAAGGACGGCTCAGTGTGGTCATCAGCTGGAGTAACCACCGGTATCGATCTTTCGCTCGCTCTGATCGAGGAGGACCTCGGTGTAGATATATCCCGCGCCGTCGCCAAGGATCTCGTAATGTACCATCGCCGCCCCGGCGGTCAGTCTCAGTTTTCGGAAATGCTGGACCTGGAACCATCTTCTGCACGAATCGCGCGAGCCTTGGCGTACGCGCGCGAGCACCTCGCCAACCGACTAAGCGTCGAGACGCTAGCAGACGCCGCTTCGATGTCCACGCGTCATTTTGGTCGTGCATTTCGAGCCGAAACCGGCGAAACGCCTGCGCGTGCGATCGAACGCTTGCGGGTCGAAGCCGCGCGCGTCCGTGTGGAAAGCGGCACCGAGCCACTTGAATTGGTGGGCGCCATGGTGGGGTTCGCTGATCCAGAAACGATGCGACGCGCGTTTGTGCGCATCTATGGGGTGCCGCCCCAGGCAATAAGACGTGCTGCTCAAACGAGGCGATCGGAAGCGTGATCGAGCGAAAGGCTACTCTCTCTTTGCGTAGCGCTTCAGGTTAGAACAGCAGCGACGAACTCGATTATTCAACAAGCCGATAAGGTAGCTGCGTGCGACGATTATGCTCGACATGAAGTTTTCGTTTCAACGGCGGCATAGCCCGGCTTGAGCAATTTTGTCTCTCGCAAATTCGGCAGGAAACACCGATCGGGTCAAAGCGTGCCCGGTCCCCAAGCCCAAGATCGTCGGCATAAACAAACGCATTTGCATAGGAGATTTCGCACCCTAACCCGAGGACATAGGCCGTGTGATCGCGCTGGAAGCCTCCGGCGCCCTTTGTCACCTGCACCGCAATGGACAAGTATTTCGCTCCATCCGGCGTCTCAGCTAGCTGCCTTATAATGCGTCCTGGAGTTTCGAAAGCCTGATGCGCATTCCATAGCGAGCAGGCGGCGCCGAAACGAGCAAACTGCAACTTTGTGGCGCTATGTCGCTTCGTGATGTTTCCGGCGCGATCGATACGCGCAAAGAAGATTGGCACACCCTTTAGCGACGGACGCTGAAGCGTCGAAAGCCGATGGCATATCTGTTCAAGCGAAGCTCCGAACCGAAGTGCAAGCAGTTCGATATCATGCCGCAAGTCCTGCGCCGCCTGAGCAAAGTCTGCATAGGGCATAAGCAGGGCGCCCGCGTAGTAATTGTGAAGGCCGGTCCGGCAAATCTCGGCGGCCTCTTCGGTGCGAAAGTTCGCGCTTGTCACTAGACGATTAATAGTGTCACGGGCTTCCAGCTGCGCAACCTGAACGGCAAGCTGAAACATTTGCGTTTGGGGGGGCGCGTAGGCACCGATGTTCAACAGTCGCGCCTCAGCATCGTAATGTCGCAACACGGCATCGTCGTTGACGTAAGCAAGATGAATTCCATGAACGGTGTTGAGGTGGTTCACAAGTGCGCTGCGTTGGTCGCGCGACGGTCCAAGAGTGTTCGCAAGACTTTCCGCCTGCATGTCGAGATCGTGCACGTAGTTATCGACGTAGTGGAAAAAGTCTCGCACCTCCTCCCACGGAGACGGCTCCGCAAGCGTTTTGCCAAGATGCTGGTCCAAACCCGCAAGCTGTTCACTATTGCGCCGGTAGGCCTGATGGCAATTGATCAGCGCATGTGCGAAGCCCGGAGCATTATGGGTGATAAGTTTCATCTCCTGCAAGGAGGGTGAAAAGCCCTCGAACAATGGGTCGGACAACGCTTCGTTGAGGGCTGAAAGGAGCCGGTCCGTTTCGCCCATCGCCAGTTCGGACAAGTCGAGCCGAAATTTGTCCGCTAAGGTGATCAGGACGCTTGCGGATACCGGTCGCTGGTTACTTTCGATCTGATTTAGATAACTGGTAG
The DNA here is from genome assembly GCA_900465675.1 of Hyphomicrobiales bacterium. GTDB lineage: Bacteria > Pseudomonadota > Alphaproteobacteria > Rhizobiales > Rhizobiaceae > Rhizobium. Next base: position 158,355 of record UBJR01000007.1, read on the forward strand.
AGATGCCGATTCGATCGGCGAACTGGCTCTGCGTCGCCTTGTTTTCCAACCGTATTTCACGGACCTTGCGTCCGATAAAAAGCTTTCCAGCCGCCATTTTTACAATTTCGCAATTTCAGTTTCGAGATTTTATAACTTAGCAAACGCTCCCGTTCAAACATTATCATTGCGGCTTTTAAAAGCTAAAGGATGATCGACTTTGTAGGAGTTCACATGCGGGCAGTTATAAATGAAGTTGAACGGCGTCGTTCCGAAGCCAGGCTTGGTGGGGGCAAGAAGCGTATCGATGCGCAGCACTCCAAAGGCAAACTGACAGCGCGAGAGCGTATCGAAGTGCTCCTTGACGAAGACTCGTTCGAAGAATTCGATATGTATGTCACCCACCGCGCGGTCGAATTCGGCATGTCCGAACAAAAGGTTGCCGGCGATGGTGTGGTCACCGGCTGGGGTACGATCAACGGTCGCCAAGTCTATGTCTTTTCGCAGGATTTTACCGTTCTCGGCGGCTCGCTGTCGGAAACCCATGCGCAGAAGATCTGCAAGATCATGGATATGGCCGTACGGGTCGGCGCTCCTGTGATCGGCCTCAACGATTCTGGGGGCGCTCGCATCCAGGAGGGTGTCGCCTCGCTTGCAGGTTATGCGGAAGTCTTCCGCCGCAATGCCGAGGCCTCCGGCGTCATTCCGCAGATCTCCGTTATCATGGGGCCGTGTGCCGGCGGCGCGGTCTATTCCCCGGCGATGACCGACTTTATCTTCATGGTGCGGGATAGCTCGTACATGTTCGTCACCGGCCCGGATGTCGTGAAGACCGTCACCAACGAGATCGTCACCGCCGAGGAACTTGGCGGCGCGACCACTCATACGAAAAAGTCCTCCGTGGCGGACGCAGCCTATGACAATGACGTCGTGACCCTGGAGGCAGTTCGCCAGCTGTTTGATTTTCTTCCACTGAACAACCGCGAGAAGCCGCCCGTCCGGCCCTTCTTTGACAGTCCGGCCCGTATTGAGAACCGCCTCGATAGCCTGATCCCGGATAGTGCTGCAAAGCCTTACGACATGAAGGAGCTGATTGTCGCGATAGCCGACGAGGGTGACTTTTTCGAAATCCAGGAGGCCTATGCAAGAAACATCATCACGGGCTTCATCAGGCTGGAGGGTCAAACCGTCGGCGTCGTTGCCAACCAGCCCATGGTGCTGGCCGGCTGTCTGGATATTGATAGTTCGCGCAAGGCAGCCCGTTTCGTGCGCTTCTGCGATGCCTTTTCGATCCCGATCCTGACCCTGGTCGACGTCCCCGGCTTTCTGCCGGGCGTGGCACAGGAATATGGTGGTGTCATCAAACATGGCGCCAAACTTCTGTTCGCTTATTCGGAGGCAACGGTGCCGATGGTGACGCTGATCACCCGCAAGGCCTATGGCGGCGCCTATGACGTCATGGCCTCGAAACATATCGGCGCCGACATCAACTATGCTTGGCCGACCGCCGAAATCGCCGTGATGGGCGCAAAAGGTGCGACCGAAATCCTCTACCGGTCCGAACTTGGCGACCCCGACAAGATCGCGGCGCGCACGAAAGAATATGAGGAGCGCTTCGCCAACCCCTTCGTTGCCGCCGAGCGCGGCTTCATCGACGAGGTGATCATGCCGCATTCCTCACGCCGCCGCATCGCCCGCGCCTTCGCTTCACTCAGAAACAAACAGGCATCGACCCATTGGAAGAAGCACGACACGATCCCGCTCTAGGAGCTTCAATGTGCCAGCAAGTTCTTCAAGGCCACCGGTCGTTCGAAACGCCGCGACAACTGGTCGAGCTTTTCGGCACAGCCGACGTCTTGGAATGGAAACATCATCAGGACCACATGGACTGGTGCCTTTGCGCGATCGATCTGCCCAGGACGTTTGGACGGGTTGGCTTGCGATGGAAGCACGGCACAGAACCTACGATCTTCTTAGTCGACGAGTAATGTGAATGTTCAAAAAAATACTGATCGCGAACCGGGGTGAAATCGCCTGCCGGGTCATCAAAACCGCAAAAAAGATGGGGATTGCGACCGTCGCGGTTTATTCCGACGCTGATCGTGACGCCTTGCACGTCCGGATGGCAGACGAAGCTCGACATATCGGACCGGCTCCCTCCAACCAGTCCTATATCGTCATTGAAAAGATCCTCGATGCGGTCCGGGAGACGGGGGCAGATGCCGTCCATCCCGGTTACGGGTTCCTGTCGGAAAACGCCGCATTCGCCGAGGCGCTCGCAAAGGCGGGTGTCGCCTTCATCGGGCCGCCGGTCAAGGCGATCGAGGCCATGGGCGACAAAATAACGTCCAAAAAAATAGCCGCCAATGCCGGTGTCAATACGGTTCCCGGTCATATGGGCCTTATTGAGAACGCCGATGAGGCGGTGACAATTGCTAAGTCAATTGGTTATCCCGTGATGATCAAGGCGTCCGCCGGCGGTGGCGGCAAGGGTATGCGCATCGCCTGGAATGACCAGGAAGCACGCGAGGGGTTTCAATCCTCTCGCAATGAGGCCAAGTCCTCCTTCGGCGACGACCGCATTTTCATCGAAAAGTTCGTGACTGAACCACGTCATATCGAGATCCAGATCCTCGGCGACCAGCATGACACGACCCTTTATCTCGGCGAGCGTGAATGCTCCATCCAACGGCGAAACCAAAAGGTTATCGAAGAAGCCCCGTCGCCCTTCCTCGATGAGGTGACCCGTAAGGCGATGGGCGAACAGGCCGTCGCACTGGCCAGAGCCGTCGGCTATTTTTCCGCCGGTACCGTCGAGTTCATCGTTGATGGTCAGCGCAACTTCTATTTCCTGGAAATGAACACCCGCCTGCAGGTCGAGCACCCCGTAACCGAACTTGTTACAGGCATTGATCTTGTCGAGCAGATGATCCGCGTTGCCGCGGGCGAAAAGCTCGCGTTCGGCCAGCCCGATGTGAAGCTTAACGGCTGGGCGATCGAAAGCCGGCTTTATGCCGAAGATCCTTACCGCAACTTCCTCCCCTCCATCGGACGGCTGTCCAGATACCGCCCACCGGTGGAAGGGCTTCGGGCCGACGGGACTATAGTCCGCAATGACACAGGGGTTTCCGAGGGCGGCGAGATCTCGATGTATTATGATCCGATGGTTGCAAAACTCTGCACTTGGGCACCAGGAACAGGAGCTTCTGCGCGTCTTGCCGCCGTCGACGCAATGGCTCGCGCACTAGATGATTTTGAAGTTGAAGGCATCGGGCACAATCTGCCCTTTCTGTCAGTCGTTATGCAACAGGAACGGTTCCGCGAAGGCAGATTAACGACGGCTTACATCGCCGAAGAGTTCCCCGATGGATTTTCCGGTGGCCAACCCGGTGAGCAAGAAAGGCTCAAGCTAGCCGCAGTGGCCGCTACTCTTAATCAGTCACTACAAATGCGAGCGGCGGCAATTTCGGGAACAATTGGTAATCATCGCCGGGTCGTTGGAAAGGAATGGGTCGTCGCGTTTGGCGACTTTGAGCAGGCACTCTCGGTCACTGTCCGAGGCGAGTTTACTGAAGTTACCTTTGCCGATTCCGGAAAGCTGATTGTCGCCGGCAGTTGGCAGCCGGGTCAGAGCCACGCCGTCTTCGAACTTAAGGACGCTGATGCCGCTGCGTCTGAGTCCATCGGCGTCAAGATCGATCTGATCGGCACATCGATCAGGCTCCGCTGGAGCGGAATTGATATTTACGTCCGAGTTCGCACACCCCGGATCGCAGAGCTCGGAAGACTGATGCCGGCAAAGAAGCCGGCAGATACGTCCAAAATGCTGCTCTGCCCCATGCCTGGCGTGATCACTTCGGTTTCCGTGAAGCCGGGAGACAAGGTAGAGGCCGGCCAGACACTGGCGACCGTCGAAGCGATGAAGATGGAGAATTCGCTGAAGGCCGAACGACCGGCGACCGTCAAACGTGTCGCGGTCTCGACGGGGCAGAGCCTGGCGGTCGACGAGTTGATCATGGAGTTCGACTAGTGGGAACTTATCAATGTCTGAGATGATGGAGCGCTGGAAGACACTGGCGGAGCGTGAAATTAAGGCGCCCGCAGATTCCCTCGCATGGGAGACGCCTGAAGGCATTGCCGTCAAGCCACTCTACACCGCCGATGATCTATCAGGTGCCGAGCACCTGCACAGCTTGCCGGGGTTCGCCCCGTTTACTCGCGGACCGCGGGCTACGATGTATGCTGGCCGTCCGTGGACAATCCGCCAATATGCCGGTTTCTCGACCGCCGAAGCTTCCAATGCCTTTTATCGCAAGGCGCTCGCGGCTGGTCAGCAGGGGGTGTCGGTCGCCTTCGACCTCGCGACGCATCGCGGTTACGACAGCGACCACCCGCGAGTGGAGGGCGATGTCGGCAAGGCGGGCGTTGCTATCGATTCAGTCGAGGACATGAAGATCCTGTTCAACGGCATTCCGCTGCAGGATATCTCCGTTTCAATGACGATGAACGGTGCCGTCATCCCGATCCTTGCGAATTTCATTGTAACTGGGGAGGAGCAGGGGGTTTCGCGGGATCGGCTATCGGGCACTATTCAGAATGATATTCTGAAGGAGTTCATGGTCCGCAATACATATATCTATCCGCCGGAACCTTCCATGCGGATCATTGCGGACATTATTGCCTACACCGCTAAGGAAATGCCGCGCTTCAATTCAATCTCGATTTCCGGCTACCACATGCAGGAGGCGGGGTCGACGCTCGTCCAGGAACTCGCCTTCACGCTGGCCGACGGCCGTGAATATGTGCGTGCCGCTCTGGCGCGTGGGCTGAATGTGGATGAGTTCGCAGGGCGCCTGTCCTTCTTCTTTGCCATCGGAATGAACTTCTTCATGGAGGCGGCGAAGCTGCGAGCTGCGCGCCTGCTCTGGTCGCGCATCATGGAAGAGTTTGAGCCAAAGAAGCCGGGCTCGCTAATGCTGCGCACTCATTGCCAGACATCGGGCGTTTCACTTCAGGAGCAGGACCCCTATAACAACGTCATCCGAACCGCCTATGAGGCTCTGTCTGCGGTACTGGGTGGCACGCAGTCTCTCCACACCAATGCCCTGGATGAAGCGATTGCGCTTCCGACTGAATTTTCGGCGCGCATTGCACGTAATACGCAGCTAATCCTTCAGCATGAAACTGGCGTGACCAAGGTGGTTGATCCGCTGGCCGGTTCCTACTACGTCGAAAGCCTCACCAAGGAATTGGCCGACAAAGCCTGGGCGTTGATCGAGGAGGTCGAAGCCATGGGAGGCATGACCAAGGCGGTAGCCGATGGTCTCCCAAAGCGTCAGATTGAGGAGGCAGCGACCCGGCGTCAGGCACGGGTGGATCGCGGCGAGGAGATCATCGTCGGCGTCAACAAATACCGACTCGAAAACGAAGACCCTATCAACATTCTTGACATCGATAACACCGCAGTGCGCAGTTCGCAGATCAAGCGGCTGGAAACAATCCGCCGCCTTCGCGACCCTAAGCTGGTTGAAGCGGCGCTCGCCGCGCTCACAAAGGTAGCCGAAACGGGTGAGGGAAATCTACTGGAAATGGCGGTGGAGGCGGCTCGGGTACGCGCCAGTGTAGGCGAAATCTCCGATGCTATGCGCGCCGTCTTCGGCGACCATACAGCTGTCCCTGAAGTGGTAAAGGATATCTACGGCCCGGCTTACGCGGATGATCCGGAATACCAGACGCTGACCGCTCGCCTCATGGACTTTGCCAAAGCCACCGGCATCCAGCCGAAAATGCTTGTCGCAAAGCTTGGGCAGGATGGGCATGATCGCGGTGCGAAAGTCATTTCCTCCGCCTTTGGTGATATCGGTTTTCAAGTCATCGCCGGTCCATTGTTCCAAACGCCGGAAGAGGCAGCACGCCTTGCCGTGTCGGAAAAGGTGCAGGTGGTGGGCATGTCATCGCTCGCAGCCGGTCACAAAACGCTGGCTCCGCAATTGATCGAAGCCTTAAAAGTCCAAGGCGCGCAGGATGTCATCGTCGTGGTAGGCGGCGTCATCCCGAGGCAGGACTACGATTTCCTGATCGAGAGTGGCGTTTCGGCAGTCTTTGGGCCTGGCACGAATGTCCTAGACGCTGCGAACGCCATCATCGACCTGCTTGAAGGTAAACGCCGCAATCAATGAGTAATGCAATGATCACCTGGCTTAATCATGTCGCGATTGCCGTCCCGGATTTGGAAAAGGCCGCCGCCCAATACCGGCTCATGGGAGCCGATGTCTCGGCCCCGCAAGCTCTGCCGGAACATGGGGTTACGGTCGTCTTCATCAAACTACCCAACGCGAAAGTCGAGTTGCTCCAGCCCCTGGGGGAGCATTCGCCGATCGCAAGCTTCCTGGAAAAAAATCCGGTCGGCGGCATTCATCATATTTGCTTCGAAGTCGTCGATGTCGAGGCTGCCTCGAAGACGGTCATCGATATCGGTGCGCGCGTGCTTGGCGACGGCAGGCCGAAGCTTGGTGCCCACGGCAAACCGGTGATCTTTGCGCATCCTAAGGATTTCCAGGGAACCTTGATCGAGTTCGAGCAGACCTGACAGAGGGGGTGGGAAGCCTTGGCAGATCTGAATAGATCTGTGGCTGTGTGATGCGCCGGAAATCAGACTTCGCTCTAGTCGAGGCCCTTGGCTTGTGCGAGGAGAAGCGATTTCGTTGGAAATCTCATCGAGTAGGAAGAGGCTGCAAGATCAATTGTGGGAGCCCGCAGGATGAACGATTATCGGTCAGTTGTCACTAAACTCCCGTACCTAGTTCTGATACGCCGTCGGGCAACCCCAGTGCCGGAGACGAAACTGTGTTCCCGAGCCGGCCGGGAACACAGTAAATCCGGCAATTCGAGGTCAGTGCCGGCGCGAGGCCAAAGTAGCCTTCATCTGATCGTCCATATCACCGAGCGCTGCCATCGCGGCCTCAACGATCTCTGGTCCGGCCTGATCAGGCGAGCCTGCATTGAATGGCGGTTGAGGATCGTATTCGATGATCAACTGTGTCGTTTTCGCGACCTTTTCGCCTTTCAGATGCGCGAGAAGCTGCAAACCGAAGTCGATGCCCGCAGTAACGCCACCGCCGCTCATCCTGTTTCGATCAATCACGACACGCTCGTGCACCGGAATGGCGCCAGTTGCTTCGAGAGCGCCATAACATGCCCAATGCGTCGCAGACCGGTAGCCCTCAAGGAGGCCAGCCATGCCTAGCAGGAGCGAGCCAGAGCAGACCGATGTTACATACTTTGCAGTCTTTCCGCTCTTCGCCAGGAAATCGACCACGGCGTCGTCGCGCATTGCGCCATTAGTGTCCATTCCGCCGGGAACAAAGAGAATATCCAGGTTATCGGGGCACTCATCAAAAGTCGTTGTCGGATGGATCAAGAGGCCCGTCTCCGTCGGCACCGGGTCTTTGTTTTTCCAGAGCAGCAGTGTCTTACCGTACAAACCCAAAACTCCTTGCGGACCGACTAGATCCTGCAAAGTAAAATTTGGATAAATGACCATCCCAATGATAAGCTGTTCAGCATTCTCAGCACTATCTGTCATTTTCTTTGTTCCTCTGTACAGCCGCCGCACTGGGAGGCTTTGTTTTCCCTGGACGATCGCTTTGACGACCGGCCCAGTGACCATAGGCGGAGTACGAGTTGGCGGAAACGACAGACAGACGGCTTTTTCTGCCACGGCCTCATCATCGGATCGTAGCTTCGGCAAGAAGAGGCTGCTCAACGATGACCGATTTACCGCAGTGCAGATTTATCGAAAATTGGCATGAGACGCCGCCGAAAGGCAGCCGTCTTGTGTCTCGAGAAGGTACAACAACGGTAGTGGAGGCAGTTTATGTTGATGAAAACGAACATTTCCGAAACCGTTCAGGACGTGACAAACGAATGTCCTTCCCCAGCGAACTTCGCTGCCAAGGAGTTGGATTATGCCAACACCGGGGTAACCGCAAAGACCACTGTGCGGAATATAGACTTCATCATTTATCCGGGAGCGCTCTTACTCGACCTGGCTGGGCCAATCCAAGTTTTTGAGCTTGCGAACAGGCAAATATCACCAGGCCAAGAGGTGTATCGGATCACAATACGATCAGTCTCAGGCGGACTGGTTCGAACCTCCTCTGGTGTGGAAGTGAATTCAGTGCCGATCGACACGGGAGCGAAGACCGATACGCTCATCGTGGCTGGTGGCTTTGGCGTTCACAAGGCTGCTGAAGACGCAACGCTCATTAATTGGCTGGCCATGCAGAAGGAGAGCACCCGACGGATTTGCTCGGTGTGCACCGGTGCGTTCGCTCTGGCTTCCGCTGGCTTGCTTGACCATAGGGAAGCGGTGACGCATTGGCGCTACTGTGATCTTTTGCAGGAGCAATATCCGTCCACGGTCGTAATTGCCGACGCCATTTACCTCCATGACGATCAAATTTGGACGTCCGCCGGCGTTACAACCGGCATTGATTTAGCCTTGGCGTTAATTGAAGAGGACTATGGTCGCCGCATGGCGATGGACATATCTCGCGAACTGGTGGTTTTCCTAAAGCGATCCGGTGGCCAGATGCAATATAGCGTTCCCCTTCGGCTTCAAATGGAGGGAGATGGTTCCTTGGATTCACTGTATTCCTGGATACAGGCGAACCTACAGGAGGACCTTAGCGTCGAAGCGCTCGCTGCAAAGGCCGGGATGTCGCCACGGACTTTCGCTAGGGTCTTTTCTAAACAAACAGGTCGAACACCAGCGAAGACGGTGGAGCTGCTTCGGCTCGAAACCGCAAGACGCTTGCTTGAGGAAAGCAGTCTATCTCTAAAAGAGATAGCCGTGCGATGTGGCTTTCTGGAAGAAGACAGAATGCGCCGTTCGTTCTTGCGGAGCTTAGGCGTAAGCCCACAGACGTACCGCGCGCGGTTCGGTTGATGGAACTTACGTATGACGGCGAAAGGGTCTGCCGCGTTCTCGCCGATCGATCACTTCGTCCATGAGCAGGTTCAGAGCTAATCTGAGAACTACCACGCTTAAACACGCGGCAGGGTAAGGGGAAAACTTCGTCTTCAGCCGGCGTCGCCGCATGGCTTTCCGCCGGTAAATTGCGTCCAGTTATATCTTCCGCCAGTGGAATGCACTGGAGCTGACAAGAGGGAATTGCATGGGGCAGGGCATGTTTACGTTTCCGCAGGCGCCGGACCGGGCGCGGGCTTTGGGTGAAATCCACGCGCGGCCCTATGTACTCGCGACTTCGCCTCGGGTGATCTTCCAGCTGGCGTTCATGATGGATGGCGGTTCCGGCGTCGATCACGCCGTGATGTCCGAAATGTCGCAGCAACGGGGCGTCTCGCCGCCCGGCCGAGATGCACGTCATCACGTGATACCGTGGGGCCCCGGCACATTGCGCTGGGAGCAGCATACCGAGTTCTCAACTTGGTTCTGGGATGGCCCGCTGCCCGAGAAATTTGGTGGCGAGGTACCCGTTCACCCGTTCGGAGACGGCTTCAGCCCTCCGGGCTCACTGATTTCAGGAATCCGGCTGGAACTTCGCCCCGAAGGCCCTGAGGTCGAACAGGCAATAGCGCAGTTTGACCAGGCAAGTCTCTGTTTTAGTGAGGTCACCAACGCTCAAGGCTTGGTCTACACCGACTTTCAACAGAACGGTGATGGGCTCACACAGATTTTGGTGGTCGACAGGAATCTAACGCCACTGGGAACCGGCGCGCTGGTCCAGCGTCTTCTAGAAATCGAAACCTATCGCACGCTTGCCATGCTGGGCTTACCGCTGGCGCAGACGTTGTCGCCGGAAATCCGGCGCATCGAGGATGGTCTCACTGGCATCACCCGGCGTATGAAGTCAGAACCGCGGGAAGATGCCGATGCCGTTCTGGCCGAAATTACCCGGCTGGCTGCCGATCTCGAGGCCAATGCGGCAATCTCGCTTTATCGGTTTGGCGCATCGCGCGCTTATTACGGTATCGTAAAGGAGCGCATTCTTGCAATCGCTGAAACACCTGTCTCAGGCTTCGAGCATATTGGCTCCTTCCTCGAACGGCGACTTGCCCCAGCAATGCGTACCTGTCAGTCGGTCGAAGAACGGCAGGCGAACCTGTCTCGAAAGCTTACCCGCGCCAATGCGCTCGTCCGCAGCAGGATCGACGTCGAGCTCGAACGCCAGAATGGAGCTCTGCTCAGCGCTATGAACCGTCGCGCCGAGATGCAGCTCCGCCTGCAGCACACGGTTGAAGGGCTCTCGGTGGCGGCCATCTCCTATTATGTCGTCGGCCTTTTCGGCTACCTGGTGAAAGCCTTCGCCCATGACGGCGACAAGATCGAGCCGGGGTTTCTCACCGGCGCCTTCGTTCCGATCGCAATTGTCGGCGTGTGGTATCTTGTGCGCCGGATCCGGCGCAGCCACGATGCGCATCATATTTGAAAAGCTGCAAAGGAAAACGTACGCTGAGAGGGGAACGGTCATCCCATATGATCCTTTGGACGATTGCGCGGTAATAGCCACTGATACTGCCCATTGGCGTAGCAGAAAAAATCCCGCATTCCCCACCCGCGACCGACGGGCGACAGCCGTATCTTCCCTCTCTTGCTAGTCGATTTTCCTTCCCTTGAGGTCGCCCACCTCTCGTCCCTCTCGCTCATCCACTGGCTGAACGCGGTCCCGGCGTGAACCATTGGTTGGTAGTGGGCGTACCCGGTTTGCTATGCCGATCTATTTCTGATCTCCAGCGCTCGCTCGTGGCAGAAAAAACAGAGCAATTGTCATTGCGGTGCTTATCAGCTGCGGGATACCTTTTTTTAAAATAATAATGGGAACAGAAATTCTGGCTAGCTCAATCGACCGTGGGACATAGGCGGCACGATTGCCGTTGCGATTGTCCGCCAGCTGAATCTTCCCGAGCATAGACACTTTTTTGTCGGCGGCGTGCCGCGATGACTTCGGTCGGCTTGCGTGTTCGTCGGGCGACCTGGAAATGCACGTTTATCAATGGGAGTAGCAAGCATGACTGAATATAAATTGCTCATCAACGGGAAACTTGTCGCCGGTGATAACACGATGACGATCGTGAATCCTGCCACCGAGCAGCCGGTCGCGGAATGCCCGCGCGGCTCTGTCGCGCAGTTGAACGAAGCAATTGCTGCGGCTAAAGCAGCATTTCCCAGCTGGGCAGCAACCGAATTCGAGCACCGCCGGTCAATCATCAACAAGATGGGAGACATCATCGAAGAAAACACAGATGCTTTGGCGCGAACGCTGACCCAGGAGCAGGGAAAACCGCTTCCGGACGCGCTCACCGAAGTTAAGGCGATGGCAGCCTTTTTCCGATACTTTGCGACTTTGAACCTTTCGATGAAGGTGATTGAGGATAGCGCCGAGCGCAAGATTGAGGCCTTCCGAAAGCCTCTCGGCGTTGTGGGGGCTATTGTACCTTGGAACTACCCGCTTCTACTTCTTGCATTCAAAATGCCTCCCGCTTTGATTGCCGGCAACACCCTCGTCGTAAAACCCTCGCCGACCACGCCATTGTCGACGCTTCAATTTACGGCCCTTGTCGCTGATCTTCTGCCCCCCGGCGTTTTGAATGTCGTCGCCGATCTCAACGATCTGGGTGAAGCGCTGACGTCACACCCGGACATCGCCAAGATTTCGTTCACCGGTTCGAGCGCGACGGGTCGGCGTGTTATGGCAAGTGCTTCCAACACTCTTAAACGTGTGACCCTGGAGCTCGGCGGCAATGACGCTGGTATCGTTCTTGGCGACGTAAATCCCAAGGAGGTTGCGCCCAAGATTTTCCATGCAGCGTTCCAGAATAGCGGGCAGGTCTGCCTTGCTCTCAAGCGCCTCTACGTTCACGAGAGCGTCTACGATGAGCTTTGCGATGAATTGGTGGCCATCGCGGAACAGACGATCGTCGGAGACGGCCTAGAGCAGGGAACCGTTCTCGGGCCGCTTCAAAACAAGATGCAATACGAGCGGGTCAGAGAGCTAATCGAGGACGCGCGAAAGACAGGCAACATCATCGCTGGTGGGACGACCCCAGACCGCCCTGGATACTTCGTGTCACCGACAATCGTAAGAGACATCGCGGACGGTACCAGGCTTGTTGACGAAGAGCAATTTGGTCCGGTTCTGCCGGTGATCAAGTTTACGGATGAAGATGATGCTCTCGAACGGGCCAACTCTTCGGACATGGGCCTTGGCGGCTCTATCTGGTCCGCGGACGTTGATCATGCCTACAGTCTTGCCAAGAGAATGGAATCGGGAACCGTCTGGATCAACAAGCACATCGATATTCTCCCATATGTTCCTTTCGGTGGCGCGAAGGCCTCGGGCATTGGCCAGGAACTGGGCGAAGATGGTTTGGCTGAATTCACGCAGCTCCAGGTCATCAGCACGGCTGTATAACAGCTAACTTACAACGCTCCCAAGGCGATGCGGCGGCGAAGGGTGTCGAACGGGATGATCCCCGTTCGACACAACCTGGGGCCGATGCGGAGGCTCCCCACTTATCCGATCCGCTAATCGACGTTAGCGAACGCATGCCCACAGACCAACGATAACAGTTCACCGAAGCCGCAAGCACGAGATGCGCGGCAGCGCTTAGAGGATTATTGCATGACTGAAGTAAAACATAACGGCAATGCGCCTGCAAACGCACTTTCCCGTCGCCGCTTCGTTCAAAGTGCCGCATTGGCAACCCTTGCCGCTCCGTTCGTCATGCGCACTGCCCGTGCGGCTTCATCCGTCAAGATGGCTTCAATCCTCGACTTGTCCGGCGGACTGGATGTCTACGGCAAGCCCATGCAATTGGTCATGGAATTGGCTGTCGATGAAATCAATTCTTCAGGTGGCCTAAACGGCGAAAAACTTGAATTGGTGACCTATGACACGCAGTCGAACATGCAGCTATACGCTCAGTACGCGCAAAAGGCCGCGCTGCAAGACCGCGTCGTGTTCGTAAATGGCGGGATCACGTCATCGTCACGCGAGGTCATGCGCCCCATCTTAAAAAGATACAAGACGCTCTATTTCTATTCTACGCAGTATGAAGGCGGTGTCTGCGACCAGAACACATTTTGCACTGGTATTACCCCGGCGATGCAGGGCAAGAACGCCATTGGCTGGGGGGTGAAGGAATGGGGTAAGAGGATTTACTCTATCGGAGCTGACTATAATTCCCCACGCATCATTGGCGATTGGACGAGGAAATTTGCTAAAGAACTCGGCGCGGAGCAGATCGCCAATGACTTCTTCCCGCTCGACGTTACAGATTTCGGCGCCCTGATCACGAAGATACAGGCCGCCAAGCCGGACTTCATTTGCTCCACCCTCGTGGGTGCCGCGCATCTCGGCTTTTACCGTCAATGGGCCGCCGCAGGAATGGTCGGAAAGATCCCGATCCTTTCATTTACCTTTGGCGAGGGCAACGAGCATACGATGATCCCGGCGAGCGAAAGTGAAGGTATCGTCGCTCCCTACTCGTATATCGAGGAAATCGATACGCCCATCAACAAAGCGTTTCTTGCCTCCTATCGCAAAAAATTTGGGGCAAATGCACCGTATCAGAACAATGTTGCGATTGGCGCCTATGAGGCGACATGGCTCTGGGCAACGGCTGTTCGAATGGCAGGCACGACCGACCGCGAAAAGGTAATTGCGGCACTGGAATCGGGCGCTACCTGGGAAGGTCCCGGTGGGACGTTGAAGATGGACGGCGCGACACACCACTGTGCTCGTGACATCTGGCTTGCCAAGCTCAAGGGCGGGAAGTGGGAAGTGATAACGGAGTGGAAGGATCAGCGGCCCGTAGAGACCGGTGGAAGGTGCGACCTGCTTAAAGATCCGACACAGAATGTAGCATTCACTCCCGAAGAATGAGCTTCGTCTTCAACGGCCCGGAGTAACGCTGCTCACTGAGAGGATCGGCATGGATTTCTTCCTGATTATCTTTATTCAAACACTTGCCTCAATCGCAACGATCCTGTTGTTCAGCCTTGGGCTCGGCGTCGTTTTCGGCATGATGCGTGTAATCAATCTCGCTCATGGCGAATTCATCATGATCGGCGCTTACGGAGCGTTGAAGAGTTACGAGATGGGCGTCAACCAATGGGTGGCCATGCTGGTGGTCGCGCCACTGGTGGCGGCGTTGATCGGTCTTGTTGTCGAGCGCATATTGATCCGCCGTCTGTACGGTCGGCTGATCGATACGCTTCTGGCAACCTGGGGGTTAAGCCTCTTCGTTATCGGAGGCTTGACGATGATATACGGGAACACTGCAAGCAGCCTTCCAACGCCACTGGGCACTCTGGTGGTTGGACGCTACAGCATCGGCCAATACAGTCTCGTTATCGTTGCTGCTACAACAATTCTGCTCGCCGCAATCTTCGCGGTGCTGAAGTATACGAGCGTTGGCACACTTGCACGGGGCACGATGCAGGATCCCGACATGGTATCCGCGCTGGGATATAATCCGAAGACTGTTTACGCTGCCACGTTCTCCGCCGGAGCAGGTCTTGCCGGCCTTGCTGGAGGCCTTCTCGCACCGCTGACGGGAATTACGCCCACTATGGGGGCTGCTTTCGTGGCCAAGGCGTTCATCACAGTCATCACAGGCGGACCGGCGATAATTTTGGGCACGGGCGCTGCTTCCGTCATTTTCGGCGCAATCAATCAGGCGGTGACATTCGTTTCGACATCGGTGTTCGGCGAAGCTGCCGTATTTGTGGCCGCTATCTTCTTACTCAGATTTCTACCTAACGGCGTCTCCGGGCGATTCTTCAAAGGAGGGGTCTAATGCTCGATATCTTCTCCCGGCTGGGAATTGGTACCTGGGTGACATCTGCTGTCATTATCGTATTGGCAATTGTGCTGCCTTATGTGGCCGACCTTTTTACGATTCTACAGCTGACAATCTTCATCGTAATGGCAATCCTTGCACTGAGCCTTGCCATCACGTGGGGCTTGGCTGGAATTCTTTGTTTCGGTCAGGCCGCGTTTTTCGGACTTGGAGCCTACACTTACGCGATCGCTGTGATCAATTTCGGCGAAAGCACTTTTGCAGTCTTATTGTCCATCTTTGTACCGGCGGTATTCGCCCTGGTTCTGGGATGGTTCATGTTCATGGGACGGTTGTCCGAGCTTTACGTCGGTGTGATAACGCTTTGCGTCTCCCTGACGCTGTTCAACTTCATCAACTCAACATCCAGCCCCTGGTACCGGATCGGCAAGGCTCCGATCAACGGTTTCAACGGCATGTCGGCCGTTCCCACTTTGAATGTTCCGTTTGATCCTGACGCGATACTCTCTCCATCGGCCATCTACGTGTTGGCGATGATGTCGCTTCTTGCTGTCTACTTACTGTGCAAGCTTTTGGCTGCGAGTCCCTGGGGACGCGTGATTAGCGCTACACGGCAGAACGAAGTGCGCGCCGAGCTGCTTGGCTACAACACATCGCGTATCAAACTGGCAGTTTTCGTCCTAGGTAGCGCGGTTGCAGGCTATGCTGGCTGCCTGTTTACTAACTGGAATGCGTTTGTTTCGCCGAACGTGTTCTCTCTTGCGATGTCAGCACAGATCATAATCTGGATGATTGTCGGCGGGCGGGAAACCTTCGTCGGTCCAATCCTGGGAGCTGTGGCGCTTCAGTATCTCTCCACCATACTGGGCGACAGCAGCGTCAACGCCAACCTTATCCTAGGCGCGATCATGATGCTGTTCGTCGTCTTCGTGCCGAGGGGACTGGTCCCAACGGTTGGTGCAATCTCAGCCCGACTGATTTCGAAGCCCGATGACCACTCGAGGTCGCTTTCAACGAAGGTGGAGGGCTCCCGTTGACCTTACTCCAATCCACAGATCTGTTCATGCGATTTGGCGGCGTTACCGCGATTGGTGGCGTAAGCTTTTCGATGTCTGAGGGAACCGTTCACTGTCTCGTTGGCCCGAACGGAGCCGGAAAAAGTACGTTTTTCAAGATGGTGACAGGCCAACTCTCACCAAGCTCTGGAATCGTTTCGTTCCGCGGGCGCAATATTACTGGCCTGCGCAGCAGCGAAATCGTTAACCTTGGAATAGGGATCAAAACGCAGACGCCGCAGCTTTTCGATGACGTCAGCGTTGAAGAAAACATCTGGCTTGGCGCGCGGCGGCTCGCGCAGGGCGACCCTCGTGCCCGCGTGCGCCAATTGCTTAGCGATCTGGAGCTCACATCCATCAAAAGCCGCCTTGTAGGCACCCTCCCGCATGGCCTGCGACAACGAACCGAGATTGCAGCGGTCCTTGCAAGCGATCCGAAGCTTATCTTATTGGACGAGCCTGCTGCGGGAATGAGCGATAGCGATGTCGAGCAGATCGCGGAACTTATTTTGCGCTTGAAGCCGTCGCACAGTTTCTTGGTGGTTGAACATGACATGCGCTTTATCAGGCGTATCGCTGATACGGTGACCGTCTTTCACCAAGGTCGAATTTTCATGGAAGGAAGCTGTGATCGCGTTCTTTCCGACAGTGGAGTGAAGGACATCTATCTGGGGAAGGGGCTTACCGGTAATGCTTGATGTATCGCAACTGCGCAGCGGTTACGGCCGCATTCCAATTTTGGCCGGTGTCAGCTTCTCGCTCGGGGAGGGGGAGATGCTCGGCGTTTTGGGTCACAACGGCGCAGGCAAAACGACATTGCTCAAGACCATCGCGGGTTTTATTCCCGTTAATGGGGGCTCTGTCAAATTATGCGGCTCGGAGATGAAAGCGGCCGCGCCTCACGCGAGGGCGCGCGCCGGCATGGGATATGTGCCTCAAGGAAGGCGTATATTTCCGTCGCTGACCGTAAAGGAAAACCTCGAGATCGCAGCTGCTCGTTCGCGGCGGGCAATCGGCGAGGTGTTGGAACTCTTTCCCCGGATAACCCGTCTGCTTGACCGAAAGGGCGGTGCCCTGTCCGGCGGCGAGCAGCAACTCCTTGCCCTGGCGAGGTGCTTGTGTGCACGTCCGCGGGTGATACTGCTTGATGAACCCACGGAAGGTATCCAACCTTCGATTATCGAGGAGATGATCGAAACCCTGAAAAATATTCGCAATAGCGAGCGTTTGACTGTTTTGCTCGTCGAGCAAAACCTCGAATGCCTAACTGCTCTGACCGATCGCATTCTCGTTCTCAACCGAGGCTCAATCGTCAAGGAAATGCGCGGCGCCGAGGCTCATGATCGAGAAGCCCTGGCCGAGCTTATGATGTGATCCTCAGGAACGGCTCGCGAGTCGCAAAGCACATCAAGAAACCTCTCCTTGCTCCGAGCGACTTCGACGCCTGGCGGGCGAGCCGATCTTCGTTTCGAACATCGAGCCGATAACAAAACGACACAGAATAGGTAAAAAAATGAACTGGGATTACATCGTAGTGGGAAGCGGCTCGGCCGGATCGGTAGTGGCTTCGAGACTGTCCGAAAACCCTCGCCTCAAGGTACTGCTTCTCGAGGCTGGTCCGAAAGACAATTCTCCCTCGATCCGAATCCCCGCCGGCGAAATCACAGCAATTCAAAACCCGCGGTTCAACTGGCAGTATCTTTCGGAGCCCGATCCCAGTCTCAACAATCGCGCGCTCTACTGGCCCGCTGGAAAGGTCTTGGGTGGCTCGAGCTCCATCAACGGAATGATCTACATCCGCGGCCAACGCGAAGATTTCGATACCTGGGCGCAGACGCTTGGCAATACCAGCGACTGGAGCTACGACGATGTCCTGCCTTTCTTCAAGAAAATGGAGAATAATCCTTTTGGTGCGAGCGAATACCACGGCGACAACGGACCGCTTAAAGTTTCCAATATTGCTAAACCGCACCCATTGCGCGACGTTTTCGTCAAGGCGGGGCAGGAACTGGGAATTCCGTTCAACCCGGATATCAATGCTGCAAAGCAGGAAGGTGTAGGACCAAACCAAGGTACAATCGACTTTGGCAGGCGTAATAGCACTGCACGGGCGTACCTTTCAAAGGCGAACGGGCGCCGTAATCTCAAGATTGTAACCGGCGCCATTGCCGACAAGGTTTTGACCAAGGGAAAGCGTGCCGTCGGCGTCAGGTATCTGGTCAATGGGCAGGTCAGGGAGGATTTCGCTGAGGGAGAAATCATTCTCTGCGCCGGCGCTCTTGGTTCCCCCGGGATTCTCTTGAGGTCGGGGATTGGCCCGGCTGAGCATCTCAAGGAAATGAATGTTCCGCTGGTGCATGATTTGCCTGGCGTGGGTCAAAATCTTCAGGAACATCCTGCGGTCTGGGTGAGCGGTCATGTGAACGTGAGCACCTACAATGTTGAGACATCCCCGCGACATATCATTCAACACGGATTTAACTGGCTCGTGCGGGGGGTAGGGCCGGCCGCCGCGCCAATCTCACACGCAGTTGCCTTTGTTCGAACTCGACCGGAAACGGAGACGCGTCCCGATGTTCAAATTCACTTCATACCTGTCGGTTACGAAATCACGGAAAAGGGGATAACTCTTCTCGATCGGCCAGCAATTACGCTTGCTGGATGTGTCCTCAGACCGCTAAGCCGATCCGAACTTAAGCTTCGCTCGAGTAATCCAAACGACAAACCCAGGATTCTTTCACGAATTCTCGAGAATGATGACGATGTCGATCGCCTTGCCGATTGTTTCCGCATTTGTCAAAATATCCTGAGCAGCAAAGCATTCAAGCCATTCTATGAGGGACCGTGCAAACCGGCCCGCCCGCTCCAATCTCGCGACGAAATCGTCAGCTTCTTCAGGGAGTCGGCTGAGGGACAGTATCACCCGGCGGGCACCTGCAAGATGGGCATTGGCGACGACGCGGTCGTATCAAAGGAACTGAAAGTGCGAGGTATCGAGGGCCTTCGGGTAGCCGACGCTTCAATTATGCCGATTGTTGCAAGCGGAAACACCAACGCACCCACTATAATGATCGGTGAAAAAGCAGCTCACATGGTGCTCAGCGATTTCCGGGCGTGAATCTGATCAAAAATAATCCGAGGAAACACTTTGACTTCATCCGCGAAACCACGAATCCAAACGCTGGGTCTTTTGACACCTTCACTTCGGAGCAATGTTCCACCATTCATGGCAATGGATGTGAAGGCGGCTGCGGCACGTCTTGAGGCTGCAGGAGAACGCATTATCCACATGGAAGTCGGCGAGCCCGCAGCATCTGCCCCGAAATCGGTGCTTGCTGCGGCGACAGAGGCTATCAGCCGAGGGAAGATACAGTACACAACCGCTCTTGGCATACCGTCGCTGAGACAACGGATCGCGAAACACTATCTTGACCTGCACGGACAATTTATCGATCCCGATCGGATCGTTATCACGACAGGCTCGTCAGGTGCGTTTCTCTTGGCGTTCTTGACGCTGTTTGAGCCGGGAGACAGGGTCGCGGTGGCGAACCCAGGATATCCACCCTATCGCCATATCCTCAAGACAGTCGGCTGTGCACCCGTGCTGATCGAGACTACACCGGACACGCGATACGCGATTACCCCCGATACCCTTCTTGCAGAGCATCGCAAGTCTCCTTTGCAAGGCTTGCTGATCGCAAGTCCGGCTAATCCGACGGGCACGATGATGACACCGGAGGCTTTGAAAGAGCTTATAGAAACCGCTGAAGCAGCGGGTATCCGTGTGATCTCGGACGAGATCTATCATGGTCTCGATTACACAATAGATGCCTCAACCGCCGCCTCCACCAGTGAGAGGACGGTAATTGTAAACTCGTTTTCGAAGTACTTCTGCATGACCGGTTGGCGGATCGGCTGGATGGTCGTTCCAGAAGCTCTGGTGAGAACGATCGAGCGATTGCAGCAAAGCCTTTCGATTTCTGTGTCAACCGTGTCCCAAATTGCCGCCGAGGCAGCGTTTGACGGCATCGAAGAGATGGAGGCGGTTAAACGCGGATATCAGATCAACCGGCAGATCCTCATCGAGGGATTGCCAAAGATTGGATTTACCAAGTTCCAGCCTGCGGACGGTGCTTTTTATCTATATGCGGATGTTTCCGCTTTCACGGATGACAGTCTTGATTTTACGAGTGCGATGTTGACGAAGGCCAAGGTGGCAGCAACACCCGGGCTGGATTTCGATCCACTGTTCGGGCGGACCTCTGTCCGATTCTCCTATGCCGGATCCGCGGCGGAGATGCATGAAGCTGTCGAGAACTTGGCAAACTGGCTACGCTGAACAGGTAGCGGAAACGCACGGGAATGAGCGTCTATCATGTGCGGGCGCTTCTGACTGATCAACATCACGCATATCCTGATGGGTCACGTGCAATGAACGAAGCGTGCTTAGCCGGTCGCCTGGCCGGGTAGTTGAATGGTGAAGCGCGCTAGATTTAGAGGTTTTGATGATTGCAACGCTCTTCGCCAACAACCGCGCTTGGGCGGCTGAAAAGACTGAATCCAACCCGGAGTACTTTCTCGATCTCTCCGCTATCCAGCGTCCGGAGTATCTTTGGATTGGCTGCTCCGATAGTCGGGTCCCAGCAAACGTCATTACTGGGCTTGAGCCCGGTGAAGTCTTCGTGCACCGCAATGTCGCTAACCTCGTTCATCCCACCGATCTTAATCTTCTGTCTGTGGTGGAATTCGCCATCAACGCGCTCGGTGTCAGACAGATAATCGTTTGCGGTCACTACGGGTGTGGCGGCATTCGCGCTGCGGTGAACGGCGAGAGTCATGGGGTTGGGGTTGTTGAGCACTGGTTACAACCCGTTCGAGATGTCGCTGACGCTAATATGCAATGCCTGGAATGCATACGAGACGAGGAAACTCGGGTCAATCGCCTCTGCGAGCTGTCAATTATCGATCAAGTGAGCCGCCTAGCGCGCACGCCTACCGTTCGATCTGCGTGGCGGGAAGGCCGCAACGTAGTTATTCACGGTTGGGTTTATGGCTTGTCTGATGGTTTATTATCTGATCTCAGCTGTAGCATCGGACCGTCCGACGGTCGAAACGGATGAAGTAGCAGACCGGGCACACGTGGTTTCGAGACAATCGATTGTGCGACGCCACAACGATCAAACTTGTAGGGAATACGATCGTCTTGTCGATGATGAAAGGTTTCACCCAATGCCATATCACTTCCTCGATATTGCTCTGACGCCAAGCGTCAGAACTGCACAGGCGGAAATGGGTGTTGAGGAGCTCTGGAAGCACGAACATGATCGCCCTTCGGACGCTTTCACAGACGATGAGATTGCGTTCATCGAAACACGCGACAGCTTTTACCTGGCGTCGGTTTCGGAGTCAGGTTGGCCATACGTCCAGCATCGCGGGGGCAGGGCGGGATTCTTGAAGGTTATCGACCAGTGGTCGTTTGCTTTCGCAGACTACCACGGCAATCGACAGTACATTAGTGCCGGGAACTTCGCAGCCAACGACCGGGCTTGCCTATTTCTTATGGATTATGCGCGGCGTGGCCGCCTGAAAATATTTGCGCACGTGAAGATACTTTCGCTCGACGCTGACCCCGCGCTGACCGACTTGGTGTCAGACCCGAGCTATAAGGGGAAGCCAGAGCGGATCTACAAGCTTCAGCTCGAAGCTTTTGACTGGAATTGCTCGCAGCATATCAATCAGCGTTATACCGCGCGAGAAGTTGAAAAGGCTGTTGCCCCTCTCCAGGCAAGGCTTCAGCAACTGGAGACCGAGAATGCTGCGCTAAAACGTTTGATGCAGAAGTCCGAAATTTGACGTCACTCACAATTCGGTTCAATCTTTTCCTTTCTAGGTAGCGCGACACAGTGCATGGGCACCCTGTGGGTGCTTCCTCAATGTCAGCGTAGTGCTCATCTCATTTGGCCAAAAATGCTGCCACCTTGCTCGCGATCCGAGTGCCAGAGGACGTGGTCCTATGGCGCTCGCTCTCATTATTGGCGATTTGATTTCGGATAGCGATTTCTTCAAAGTGAACTGCATTGGTCATGTCAGCAGCGGGAGAGGACCGAGTTGCGTCTGCACCGTAACACGCAAGAACGCCAAGCATAACAGGCGCTCCGCGTGTCGATCCAGTCCCGACTAATGTGCCGTCATCTTCCTTCCTGCCGCGATCCGTTTGGCAATTCCCATCCGGGTTTCCCTCGCACCTTTGAGGTTGGCGCGCGCGGTTTCGACCACGTCCTTCGGTGCAGTAAGCGGGGAGCCGGCGTTGAATGGGGGCTTTGGATTGTACTCTAGGCGTAGCTGGACGAATTCCGCGGTTTTCTGGCCATACACTTCCGCAACGACAGTAAGACCAAAATCGATACCGGCCGTAACGCCGCCGCCGGTTATGCGGTCGCGGTCGATGCAGACGCGTTCGTCTACGGCTTCGACACCCAATTCGGCAAGTATGTCGAGCGCATTCCAATGGGTTGTCGCGCGATATCCATCCAAAAGTCCGGCGGCGCCCAAAACCAGAGCTCCCGTGCAGACCGACGTTACGTAACGAGCGCCCATGGCCTGCTTGCGCAGAAACTCCAATACCACCTCATCCTGCATCAACGCATCGGTGCCGTATCCGCCTGGGACGCATATCAGATCAAATTGGGGGCAATCGGCAAATGCGATCGTGGGGGCAATGCTCAAGGGCGTATCGCTCGCCACCGGTGTAGTGTCTTTCCATACCAGCGACACTTCCATGTCAGCAACGCTGCTAAAGACCTGCAGAGGACCGGTCATATCCAACTGGGTAATGTTCGGAAACACGACAATACCAATCTTCATCTTCGACATTGAAAACCTGCTCCAGTGGTAACTCCTAGAGGATTTAACATAACACGTTCATGTCCAAAAGGTCGTATTAACCTCGTTTTCGGACGCTAGGCTGCATTCAAATAAGCGAGTTTAGGGGTTGCTCGTTTTACATCGATGTAATGGAAGCGTCGCGTCAATCACTGCACTAACACGGCGTGATGGAGGCAATATCAAACGCGCATGCCTCGTTGATATCAAGCATCGAAGTTGCCGCGGCAACTCTCTGAAGAGGTGTTGGGACCAAGCCGGTCTCTCGATGTGGGCGGACTGATCAGCATGAAAGTGCCTGTGCTGATTATAGCCAGCTGATAGGGCCGATCACAGTCAAGTTTCACCCGACCGGAAAAACGATTCGCAGGTCAACGGCTGAGATATTGAGCGGCTTCTGCTTCCGCTCCAACCTCCAAAGCCGCATTTTGGCGCCCAGTAGTGATGCCTCTGCAATGCCGACAAGATCCAGCCGCTTGAGTGACAAAAGGCATTGGTAGTTAGGTTCAATAGTTCAATTTTTCAGACCTGACCGAGCGGCGAATATCCACGAGATAGAGACGCAATTTCGATGTTTAAGAATGGCAGAAAATGCAGGAAATCCGACCTTGTGGACATCACGTTAGGTTATTAACGTTTCTGCCGAAGGCGTTGTCGTCTTCATCCCTCCACCGACAAAATTGCCTTCGGAACCAAATTAAACCGGGGAACAACAATATGCCTAACGATCTCAAGTATTCCGCGAGGATCAAGTCGATCAATAAGGTTTTGACGACAGCAGCGCTGTCGCTCTCCCTCGTAGGGACGTCTTTCCTTCCTTCCTTTGCTGCACAATTGTCTAACAACGTCGTAAAAATAGGCGTTCTCACCGACATGACCGGGCCTTTCGCTGATCTCGCCGGTCAGGGGTCAGTCGTCGCGGCGCAGCTGGCGGTTGAAGACTTTCTGAAATCTGGGACTTCTATTAAGGTTGAGGTCGTTTCAGCCGATCATCTCAGCAAGGCCGACGTGGGCGGCCAAATTGCCCGGCGGTGGTGGGACGCTGAAGGCGTGGACATGATCGCTGACATCACCAACTCAGCTGTAGCGCTTGCCGTGCAATCAATGGCACGCGAGCAGAATAAGGTGATCGCGGTCGCAGCAGTCGGTTCCACAGCCTTCACTGGAGCTCAGTGCTCCAAGACCGGCTTTCAGTGGCTTCATGACAGCTATAACTTGGTGGCGGGACCGGTCCGCAAGCTTGTCGCGCAGGGCGATGATAGCTGGTACTTCATAGCGGCTGACTATGCCTTTGGGCGCGATATCGTCAAAGAATCAATTAAGCTCCTCGAAGCCGCTGGAGGAACGTCAAAGGGGGCAGTGTTCCATCCCACCAACAATTCTGACTATGCGTCCTTTTTGCTCCAGGCCCAAAGTTCTGGCGCAAAAGTCGTGGCCTTCGGAAATGCTGGCGGTCAGCTCGTGAGTTCTATGAAGCAGTGGAAAGAGTTCGGCATGGACGCAGGTACGCAGAAACCTGTGGCTGAGCTTATGTTCCTCACCGACGTACACGCGATGGGCGCGGAAACGGCGCAGGGCCTTAACACAGTGACAGCATGGTACTGGGATCTGAACGACGAAAGCCGGGCTTTCGGTAAACGCTTTTACGAGCGGCGCGGTGCCATGCCGACGGCGCCCCACGCATCGGTTTATTCGATGGTTCTCCACTATTTGAGGTCTGTCGAAGCGGCTGGGACAGATGCGACCGATGCTGTGGTCGAAAAAATGCGTTCCACTCCCGTAAACGATTTCTTTGCGCCTGGAGCAAGGCTGCGCGAGGACGGAAAGCTTATTCACGATTTCTATCTCATGCAGGTCAAAACTCCTGAAGAGATGAAAGGCCAGAACGATTGGGCACTGTACAACGTCGTGGAAAAAATCTCCGCGGACGAAGCCTACATCAAGTTGGCAGAAAGCGATTGTCCGCTGGTCAAGAAAAGCAACTAGCGGGCAACTCTGCGAAAACAGAAGCCGGTAGATTCCTGTCTTTGAGAGAACTGGACGTATTCAGCTATGGAATACCTGATCGAGACTGAACATTTAACCAAGGAATTTGCCGGTTTCGTCGCGGTAAAAGACGTGTCGCTCAAAATTCGCAAAGGAAGCATACATGCTCTAATCGGCCCGAACGGCGCCGGCAAGACGACGTGCTTCAACCTCCTCACGAAGTTTATCAAGCCCTCAACCGGGCGAATTAAATACAAGGGCAATGACATCACGCACATGCCGGCGGCGGATATTGCTAGGCTAGGCATTGTACGTTCCTTCCAGATTTCAGCAGTGTTTCCAAGAATGTCCGCGCTGCAAAATGTCAGGGTGGCATTGCAGCGCCGGCGCGGAGGTTCTTTCGACTTCTGGAGGTCCAAAGCTATTTTGGACGGCTTCAACGCCCGGGCTGAAGAGCTCCTCGATGATGTAGGGCTGAAGGAATATACGCACACGCTAGCCAAGGAATTGCCCTACGGGCGAAAGCGCGCGCTCGAAATAGCGACAACACTTGCGCTAGATCCCGAGATGCTTCTGCTTGACGAACCCATGGCAGGAATGGGCCAAGACGACATCGTTCGAGTTTCCAGGCTGATAAAGCAAATTTCCAAAGACCGCACGGTCTTGATGGTTGAGCACAATCTTAACGTTGTGGCCGAACTTTCAGATGAAATCACAGTCCTGACGCGTGGGCAAATTCTGGCAACTGGTTCCTATGAAGAGCTTTCAAACGATCCAAAGGTCCAGGACGCTTACCTGGGGGCCGGCCATGACTGAGGGCACAGCTTTGCGACGCACGACGCCGGTTGCCGTTAATTCTTCTTCAGACCAATTTTCGGTGGGGGGCCTTGAGGCCTGGTATGGGGAATCTCACGTCCTGCACGGTGTAGATTTCGAGGTGAAAAGGGGCGAAGTCGTCACGCTTCTCGGTCGAAACGGTGCCGGCAAGACGACCACGCTGAAGTCGATCATGGGCTTGATCGGGCGACGTCGCGGATCAGTACGATTCGAGGGTTCAGAACTTATCGCCGCGAAACCGGACAAGATTGCCCGAATGGGAATTGCTTATTGCCCGGAAGAGCGCGGCATATTTTCGAGTTTGACGGTTGACGAAAATTTTCTGCTGCCTCCCATCGTGCGCAAAGGCGGGATGTCCGTCGACGATATCTACGAACTCTTCCCGAACATCAAAGGACGGGGTGCAAGCCAAGGCACCAAGCTGTCGGGTGGCGAACAGCAAATGCTGGCAATCGCGCGCATTCTTAGAACTGGCGCGAATTTCCTGATGCTGGACGAACCAACCGAAGGAATTGCGCCTGTCATCATTCAGCAGATCGGGCGAACCATTCAACGGCTAAAAGAAAAAAACTTCACGATCTTACTAGTGGAGCAGAACTTCCGCTTCGCGGCAGGAATCGCGGACCGTCACTACGTGATGGATCAAGGCAGGGTAATCGACGAGTTTTCCAACGATGAACTGCACAAGAACATGGCCAAAGTCAAAGCCTACCTGGGTGTATGACTGAAATAACAATATGGGGATACCGATGCAGGCATTTTTGGCGCAGCTTTTTTTAGGTCTGATTAATGGCTCGTTCTACGCGCTTTTGAGTCTTGGCCTGGCCGTCATTTTCGGCATGTTGAATATCATCAATTTCGCCCATGGCGCGCTTTATATGCTTGGAGCATTTTGTGCCTATTTCCTGCTCACGTATCTCGGCTTGGGCTATTGGACGGCCCTCATCCTGACGCCCATCATCGTTGGCGCATTTGGTATTCTACTCGAGCGCTTGCTTATTCGGCGGGTCGCCAAGCTCGACCATCTTTATGGTCTGCTGTTGACGTTTGGCCTAACACTGATCTTGCAGGGCATTTTCCTCAATTTTTTCGGCTCCTCTGGACAGCGTTATCCAATTCCATCTCAATTGAGCGGCGCGATCAATGTCGGCTTCATGTTTTTGCCGATTTACCGCATTTGGGTCGTAGTTTTCTCACTGATCGTTTGTTTAGCCACGTGGTATGTCATTGAGAGAACGCGGCTCGGGTCTTATCTCCGTGCGGCCACGGAGAACCCCTCACTCGTTCGAGCGTTCGGCATCAATGTGCCGGTCATGGTGACCTTAACGTACGGATTCGGCGTTGCGCTCGCGGCTTTGGCTGGCGTGCTCGCCGCCCCGATCAATCAAGTCGCACCTCTGATGGGCGCGGACTTGATCATTGTCGTATTCGCGGTGGTGGTGATCGGCGGAATGGGTTCCATTCTCGGCGCGATCATTGCCGGCTTTTCCCTCGGTCTTGTCGAGGGATTGACGAAATTCATATACCCGGAAGCAGCAAATACGGTCATCTTCGTGCTCATGGCCATCATTCTGTTGATCAGGCCAACAGGTCTTATTGGGCGCATTATGGCCAATATTCAGCCTGTAGTGGACGCGGAAGATACGGTCCCGTCTCAGAGCATTGATTTTGAGAAGTTCGGCATCATCGCGCTAGTGTTGGCTCTGGCTCTGGTGCCACTGACAGAGATCTATCCGTATTTCGTGATGCAGGCGCTTTGCTTCTCTTTGGTCGCGAGCGCATTCAGTCTTCTGATTGGCTATGCGGGACTTCTGTCTTTTGGACATGCGATGTTTTTTGGAACTGCCGGGTATATTACAGCCCATTCTCTCAAAGTTTGGGGCCTCAGTCCTGAACTCGCGATCCTGCTTGGAGTCTCTGCCGCGGCGACGCTGGGGGTTATCGCGGGAGCTGTCTCGATCCACCGACAAGGCATTTACTTCGCCATGATCACCTTAGCCCTATCGCAGATGGTATATTTCTTTTATCAACAAGCACCGTTCACTCATAATGAAGATGGTATTCAAGGCGTGCCGCTTGGGCTGCTCTTCGGCATATTCGATCTGTCGCACGGAACCACACTTTACTATTTCGTACTCATTGGTTTCATAATCGGTATCGGGATCACCTATCGCATCATGCAATCGCCTTTCGGCGAGGTTCTGCTGTCCATCCGGGAAAGCGAGCCACGAGCGATTTCCCTTGGCTACAAAACCAACAATTACAAGTTCCTCGTCTTTGTTCTATCGGGGGCTTTGGCTGGCTTTGCTGGATCGCTGAAAGTTTTTGTGGGTCAAAACGCCTCCCTTACCGACGTGCATTGGTCTATGTCAGGCGAGATTGTCCTCATAACACTGATCGGCGGTCTCGGCACGCTGCTAGGTCCAGTCGTGGGATCTTTTATCGTGATTGCCATGCAGCAATATCTTGCCGACTTTGGCCAATGGGTAACGGTGCTCCAAGGCCTCGTGTTTATACTCTGCGTACTATTGTTCCGCCGTGGCATCATCGGTGAACTCTTTCACTATTCTGGTTTACGCTCTCAGAAAAGACGGACGCAAAAAGCAGGCCACACAAAAATGTACGAGACCAAATTGGACGCAAAAGGTTGAATACTGCGTCCTCGGTTAAATACCTGACCAACGCGTTGGCCCGACCGGCCTCGATGCGAGGCGTGATCCAGAATTTCTTATCTGTCAGCATGACCGCATGGGGAATCGGTGTCTCGGCCGGTTCCAAATCTGTCCGAGGATGGGGGAAAAAATACGTGAGCCGTGCCGGAGACGCATTTCGATTTCCTTGCACGGCGTCACCTTCGAGAAATTGATATGTCGAATGTCGATAGATGCTGGGATGGGATGATTAGAAGGCCTGATATTCGCTTGCGAGGGTTGTGAACGCTATGGGCGTGCATAGTTCGCCTAACCATGGACCGGAAACGTTGCTGTTTCGGAAGCAATGATCTGCCATAGCCACTTGTGCCCATGGTCGAACTTGATCCCAAGAAGCATCCGATCGTAAGAATTTCGCCGGAGCAGGTGACGGTGGCGGCTGGTTGGCACGGTTGCTGACATCGATCGATGCTATCGCTAAAGATTCCTCACCTGATGCCACTGTGGCGAGCTGGCCCACCATCGCCAAGCGATCTCCATCAAGGGCTCAGTTGATCAGTCCGCCTTTCCGATTTCAGAGCTAACGCCACCAAGTTTAAAAGGCTCTACCTGGCGACCGCATCGGACTTTTTTTATCGCGCATGTCAACAAGCCTCGGAATTTGAAAGCCAGTGGCCACTGCGCTGCGCCTGATTGATGACGGTGCCGGTTGACGACCTGTCTTGACGGCAGGGCCTCCGCATGAAAACTTCATCTGTAAATGCGTGTTCCCTGAATTTCGGACCATGGCTATGATTGCAATCCTCGTTTACCCCGACTTTCAGCTTCTTGACGCGACTGGTCCGGCCGCAGTGTTCGAGGTTGCTCGGAGATATGTGCCTTCCGCCCCCGATATAAAGATGATTGCGGTTAAAGGTGGAATAGTACGAAGCTCGTCCAAGGTTGAAGTCGTGGCCGCGGAACTGCCCCCGGCAGTTGAAGTGTCAACATTGATAGTAGTTGGAGCTTTAGAAATTGAGGAAGTCATTAAGTGCCAGTCAACGATCGCCTACGTTCGCCAGCTTGCGAGTGTAGGTGTGCGGATCGCGAGTGTCTGCTCTGGCGCATATGTTCTGGCTGAAGCTGGTCTGCTCGATGCACGAAAGGCAACGACCCATTGGTGCCGTACGCAGGATTTTGTTGTGCGCTACCCTAACGTCAGGCTTGATCCTGATCGGATCTATCTCAATGACGGTAATATTTGGACATCTGGCGGTGTTACAGCTGGCATCGATCTCGCTTTGGCCATTACGAGCCATGATCACGGCGATGATATTGCCAAGGAGGTTGCACGCCAGCTCGTAGTCTACCATCGGCGCGGCGGGGGCCAGTCACAGTTCTCGTCCTTGCTCGAGTTGAAATCTCCCGACGGGCGTTTCGGACCTTTGTTATCGTGGGTAAGAGAGAATTTGGACAAAGCGCTTACCGTTGAAAATCTTGCGGACCGCGCCGGCCTCAGCCCTCGTCACTTCGCACGGGTTTTTACAGCTGAAACAGGCGCAACGCCGTCCAAAGCAGTCGAGCGTTTGCGGTTAGAAGTCGCTCGCGAGCGGGTCCAAACAACCAGTGAACAAATAGAACAGGTGGCCGAATCTACGGGATTTGGGGATGCCGAAAGAATGCGTCGGGCCTTTGTACGCGCCTTCGGACAACCGCCCCAATCATTGAGGCGAGTGGCACGAAACAAAGTGACCCATTATTGAGACCTCATGACATTCAAAAGCCTAAGACACTGAAAGAACGCGAAATAGCGAGTGGGATGTCAATGGCCATCACGGAGGCCTAATCTAGGCAAGATGATGTGCCAAGCACCCGTCGAGGAATCTGCCAAAATGCCTGCATTTCCTGCCATTGAGGTACGTCTGCTGCCAATGTCGATTGCTGGTAAGTCTCGGGCGAAGTATGTGGAATGAGAATGCTGGCGGATAGAACCGGGAGTTAACATGAAGCTTGACAGCTTCGACAGGAAAATTCTTGCCGAGCTTCAGAGATCGAGCAAACTTACGAATGTTGAGCTGGCCTCTCGAGTCGGCTTGTCTCCCTCCCCATGCCTGGCGCGTGTCAAAGCGCTAGAGGCCGCCGGCGTTATCAAAGACTATGTCGCACTTCTTGACTCCGAAAAACTCGGTGGCACGATTAGTGTTTTTATCCATGTCACCCTTGAACGCCAATCGGAACAAGTTCTCGATATTTTCGAAAAAACCGTTTCCCGTCTGCCCGAAGTGATGGAGTGCTACCTCATGTCCGGAGACGCGGACTACCTGCTCCGGGTGGTCGTTCGTGATACCAACGGACTAAGGGATTTCGTGCTTGACAAGCTGACCCGAACACAAGGGGTTGCGAATATCCGTTCGAGTTTTGCTTTGAAACAAGTAAAGTACAACACGTCTCTCCCGATTAGAGAGCTTTGGCCGAATACCGACAGCCAGAAATAGTCACTTGGCGGGATGGGCTGCGGCCCAATTTCTGCATAATCAGCGTGAACGCGAAATCTTTCATTGCGTAAAGAAAGAAGCGACGCCGAAATTGAGGCGGTGGGACAGGGTAGTGCTCATCTCAAATATCTCGTCACGGGCCGCCTCAACCTCCTTATGCTTCGGTTGGCTAGATCGGGATGACCTCAGTCGAATGTATCGCCAATTTCATTGTGATGCTGAGTTTTGCCTTCATCGCCGCACAATATGCTTTTTTTATAATTTTTAGGACCAACTTCAGCAGAACTGCAAAATGCGCCGATGATAAAACCTCCTGCAACTCGGAGGAATACTCATGGACATGTTGCCCGGTCAGACAGAACTTCACACAGCAAATGCGAATGACAGCGATCCCATTGAAACCCAGGACTGGTTGCAGTCGCTGGAGATCGTCAACAAGATCGAGGGCGGCCGCCGCGCTCGCTTTCTGCTGGACGCGTTGGATCGCCGTGCGAAGCAACTGGGTGTCGTCGAAGACAGCCTTCCATACTCGCCTTATCGCAATTCGATCGAGCTCGAAAAACAGCCGCCGTTTCCGGGCGATTTGGCGATGGAAGAGAGGATAACATCCATCATCAGATGGAATGCCCTGGCAATGGTCGTGCGCGCAAACCGCGCATATGGCGAACTCGGTGGTCACGTTGCGAGCTATGCATCGGCTGCTGAGATCTTTGAAATTGGCTTCAACCACTTTTTCCATGCCAAGACCGAGGATCACGGGGGCGACCTAGTTTTTTTCCAGCCTCATTCCGCACCTGGTGTCTATGCACGCGCTTACCTAGAAGGGCGTCTCAACGAAGACAATCTTGCGCATTACCGACAGGAAATCGCGGGTGACGGACTATGCTCATATCCGCACCCCTGGCTGATGCCAGATTTTTGGCAGTTTCCAACAGGCTCGATGGGAATCGGGCCGATCAGTGCCATCTATCAAGCCCGGTTCATGCGCTATATGCGAGATCGAAAGCTTCGCGACACCGATCAGCAACATGTGTGGGGCGTGTTCGGCGACGGCGAAATGGATGAGCCCGAATCGATCGCGGCACTTTCTCTTGCTGCGCGAGAGAAGCTCGATAATCTTACATTCATCATCAATTGCAACTTGCAGCGTTTGGACGGACCCGTCCGCGGCAATGGTCAAATCATCCAAGAGCTTGAGAGTCTCTTCAAAGGCGCGGGCTGGAACGTAATCAAGGTTCTCTGGGGTTCGGAATGGGACCCAATTTTCGCAAGAGATGAGAACCACAGCCTGCTCAAGCGCTTCGCAGAAACAGTTGACGGCAAATATCAAACGCTCGGCGCAAAAGATGGCGCCTACAACCTTGCAAATTTCTTCGACGGCGATCCAGAAGTCCGCAAGCTGGTTGCGCACATGTCAGACAAGGATATCGACCAACTCAAACGCGGCGGTCACGACTTCCGCAAGCTTTACGCCGCCTTTGCAGCTGCAAAGTCCGTGAAAGGACGCCCGACAGTTATCCTGGCAAAGACCAAAAAGGGATACGGTATGGGCGGGGCAGGCGAGTCGCGCATGACAGCTCATCAAGCCAAAAAGTTGGACGTCGGCGCACTTATCGCATTCAGGGACAAGTTCAATCTTCCGCTAACCAACGCACAAGTTGAAAATCTCGAATTCTTTCGTCCCGCCGACGATTCAGCCGAGCTTCTATATCTGCATGAGCGTCGTAAGGCGCTGGGCGGCTACCTGCCCAAGAGGCAAAGCAATGGCGCGGGCATCGATGTCCCGGCTCTCTCGAGCTATGCTGACTTCGCGCTCCGTGCAGACAACAAGGAAATGTCGACGACAGTCGCTGTTGTCCGACTGTTCAGCAACCTTCTCAAGCACAAGGAACTTGGACCCAGGATCGTGCCCATCGTCGCCGATGAGGCTCGGACATTCGGCATGGACAATCTCTTCAGGCAGGTCGGGATTTATTCGCCTGTCGGCCAGCTTTACGAGCCCGAAGATGCCGGCTCCATGCTCTATTACAAGGAGGCCGTAGACGGCCAGTTGCTTGAAGAAGGAATTACTGAGGCGGGGGCGATCTCGTCGTGGGTTGCAGCGGCGACGTCTTACAGCGTTCATGGTCAGCCAATGCTTCCCTTTTACATCTACTACTCGATGTTCGGCTTCCAGCGAGTAGGGGACCTGATTTGGGCTGCGGCTGATCAAAGGGCGCGGGGTTTTCTGATCGGCGCTACTGCAGGTCGCACAACTCTGGGCGGCGAAGGTCTGCAGCACCAGGATGGCAACAGTCATGTCATGGCGGCGATGGTGCCAAACTGCCGCGCATATGACCCCTGCTATGCTTATGAAATGGCTGTCATTCTCGACCACGGTGCTCGACAGATGCTGCAGGAACATAAGGACGAATTTTACTATATCACCGCCATGAACGAGAGCTATTCCCAGCCGACAATGCCGGAGGGCGTTGAAGAGGGCATCCTGAAAGGCATGTATCGTTTGAGTGGACCTTCCGCCGCTGGCGCACCCAGACTGCTGGGTTCCGGCGCGATCCTTCCGGAGGTCGTGGCGGCCGGTAAGCTCCTGCAGGAAGAATGGGGCGTGGAGACCGAGGTCTTCAGTGTGACAAGTTTCACCGAGCTGGCGCGCGAAGCAAGAGAAGTCGAACGTGAGAACATCTTCAATGCTGATGCGCCAGCTAGAAAAAGCCATGTTGAAACCCTTCTTTCGGGTTCCGCGCCTATCATTGCTGCAACGGATTATGTCCGTGCATTGCCGCAGTTGATATCATCATATGTCACAGCAAAGTTCATGGCGCTCGGTACCGATGGCTTTGGGCGCAGTGACACACGCCAGGCGCTTCGATCCTTCTTCGAGGTGGATCGATATCACATCGTCGTTACGACACTTTCAGCGCTGGCCGCCGAGGGTAGAGCCGACCGCAAGTTGGTCTCTGAGGCTATCGAGCGGTACAAGCTGAACGGTCAGCAAGCCGCTCCTTGGCTTCGCTGAAGGAGTGATGCGCCGCGGATTGCGATCCACACACAAGTAGTTCGAATGGGTTTGCGGAGACGGCGTCATTTTCGCCTCTCGAACAAAAAGTTATGATGAGGGAGGCGGCGTCGATGGGCGTTCACCAGACGATTGAATTACCAGATATCGGTGACTACAAGGATGTGCCTGTAGTCGAAGTCATGGTGAAGCCAGGTGATCTGGTCACAGTGGATCAGCCGCTCATAGTCCTGGAGTCGGACAAGGCGACAATTGAGGTCCCGTCTCCCATTGCCGGTACAGTTGTGGAGCTTTTGGTCCAGCTGGGGCAGAAGGTCTCGAAGGGCGTCCCAGTTGTTCTTATAGAAAGCGGCGAAGGAAACGGGCAGGCTACGCCGGAAGCGATCCCGACACCGGCTCTCGACGAAAAGCCTTCGCAGCCCGCTTCTGTGTCTAAGGAGACTGGCAGCACAGGTTCCCTTGGCGCTCAAGCCGCCGTCTCTACTCCGAGTAGGGCGGAGACGCGCTCATCGAATGCTTCAACATCCGTTCACGCAACGCCGTCAGTCCGAGCATTCGCACGCGAGCTTGGCGTTGATCTCGCCGGCGTAGAACCCAGCGGTCCCAAAGGGAGGATTTTGCGTGAGGACGTCCAGAGTTTCGTTAAGGCGCAACTGGCGAATAAGGGTGGAAGCGCCCACGCAAGTGGGCCGGGACCAGGGTCTGCAATACCGGTTATGCCGAAGTTTGAA
The DNA here is from genome assembly GCA_900465675.1 of Hyphomicrobiales bacterium. GTDB lineage: Bacteria > Pseudomonadota > Alphaproteobacteria > Rhizobiales > Rhizobiaceae > Rhizobium. The sequence continues at coordinate 192,795 of UBJR01000007.1, forward strand.
TTTGCGAAATTCGGTGAAATCGATCGCGTACCGCTCTCTCGCATACAGCAGATTTCAGGCGGCAACCTGCACCGCAACTGGCTGAATATCCCGCACGTCACAAATTTTGACAACGCAGATGTCACAGACCTCGAAGCTTTCCGGTTGGCTCTCAATGCTGAAAAGCGTGAGCCCCCCATCAAACTGACCATGGTCGCTTTCTTGATCAAGGCCTCGGCGCTTGCTCTTGCGGCTTATCCGCGCTTCAACACTTCGCTTGATGGCTCCGATCTTATCCAGAAGAAATATGTTCACGTCGGCTTCGCAGTGGACACTCCCAAGGGTCTGATGGTTCCCGTCATCCGCGATTGTGATCGGAAGGGCTTGATAGAAATCGCGACCGAGATGGCTGCACTTTCGGAGAAAGCACGCCAAGGAAAGCTCGCGTCCGCCGACATGGAAGGCGGCTGCTTCTCGGTCTCCTCGCTCGGAGGCATAGGCGGGGCTGGTTTTACACCGATCATCAACGCGCCCGAGGTCGCAATTCTCGGAGCGGCGCGATCGCAGATGCAGCCGATCTGGGATGGCGCGGCGTTCCAACCAAGGTTGATAATGCCGGTAAGCCTTTCCTGGGATCACCGCGTCGTCGACGGTGTGGCAGCGGCGCGCTTCCTTGGCTACTTGGCAGCAATTCTTGGCGATTTTCGCCGAGCGATCCTGTGAACGCGATTGCCACTTAGATCTATTTGCGAGAATTGAAATGTCAAACGTCGAAATATTGGTCCCCGATCTGGGAGATTTCAAGGAAGTCCTGGTTGCCGAAGTCTTCGTCAAGGCGGGGGACGTTGTGGCGCCGGAGCAACCAATCGCCGCCGTGGAAACGGACAAGGCGACTATGGATATTCCGTCTCCTTCAAGCGGCAAGGTCGTGTCCGTCGCGGTCGTGGTCGGAGACAAGATCGGGAAAGGATCGTTGCTTGCGGTCGTTGAGACGACAGACATGTCCAATGGCGAGAGGTCGCCGACAGTCGCGCCTCCTGCTCCGGATTCCGCCAAAACGCTCGACGCCGGTATCGATATTTCGGCCTCAGCATATGATCTAGTAGTGATCGGCGGTGGGCCGGGAGGGTATTCAGCCGCCTTCCGGGCGGCTGATCTCGGTCTCAAAGTGGCACTCGTCGAGCGGTATGATACGTTGGGTGGGGTTTGCTTGAATGTCGGATGCATACCATCCAAAGCTTTGCTTCACATTTCGGCGGTTAAGGAAGAAGCGGAGAGAATGGCCGCACACGGCGTGGCTTTCGGTCCGGCCGTCGTTGATCTCGAGAAGGTCAGGGACTTCAAAACGGCGACGATTCGAAAGCTAACGGATGGCCTCGCCGGGATGGCGAAAGCACGCAAGGTTGAAATCATAACCGGTGCGGCGAAGTTCTCGGGAACGCATCACCTTATCGTCTCCGTTGATGGGGCTGAGAAGCGGGTGGATTTCAAATCCTGCGTCGTGGCGGCTGGATCTTCTCCTGTGGCCCTCCCATTTCTGCCAGACGACCCGCGGATCGTCAATTCGACCGGTGCGCTTGAATTGGCGGCGATCCCGTCGCGGATGTTGGTTATCGGCGGAGGCATCATCGGTCTGGAGATGGCAACGGTCTACAGTGCGCTTGGAGCGCGTGTTGATGTCGTCGAGCAGCTGGAAGGCATTCTGGCCGGGGTCGATCGCGATCTGGTTGCGATCTGGCAGAAACGAAACGCGCACCGCTTTGATCGGATCATGGTGTCCACAAAACTGGAAGCTGTCTCTCCCACCGAGACGGCGCTGGCTGCAAGCTTTGACGGCGGACATGAAGATGGTGCTTACGATCTTGTCCTGCAGGCCGCAGGCAGGCGTCCCAATGGCGGCAGCCTCGACCTTGAGACAGCTGGCGTGATCGTTGAGAAAGGGTTCATCCGTGTCGATCGGCAGATGCGCACCAATGTGCCGCACATATATGCGATAGGCGACATCGTCGGCCAGCCGATGCTTGCACACAAGGCGGTGCATGAGGGACATGTTGCGGCCGAATCTGTCGCCGGGCACAAGTCGGCATTCGACCCGATGGTCATTCCCTCCGTCGCCTATCTTGATCCGGAGATAGCTTGGGTGGGAATGACGGAGGACGCTGCAAAGTCGGAAGGGATCGCAGTGAAGGTGGCGCGTTTCCCTTGGGCCGCATCCGGGCGCGCGATCGCAAACGGGGCCGATTACGGGATGACGAAGCTTATCTTTGCAAAAGATACGGGCCGCATTGTTGGCGGGGCAATTATCGGCCCTAACGCCGGCGATATGATCGGCGAGGTGTGTTTGGCAATCGAGTTGGGAGCGGATGCCGTGGATATAGGCAAGACCATACATCCCCATCCCACCCTCGGTGAAACCATCGGAATGGCAGCGGAAGTGGCCGAGGGCGTCTGCACCGATCTTCCGCCGGCGAGGCGTTAATGCGGACGACCTGCCATGGCCCACCGCAGCCTTCATGATGAAGGGTCGAGAGCGCTTATCGGCACTCTTATCATCTGTTGACGCGTCTTGCCGAATTCCATGCGAATTTCAGCATAATGTGCTCGGCAAGGCGAATAAGAGACGTTCAATCGGCAGATAATTTTTCCTGGCGAATGCTAGGAAAACGTAAGTAAAACGCTGACGGACCTGTCTGACCATGACCAATCCATTGCATCACAGCGATGCCACTTTCAGTGGCGCAGAAATTATCCTTCAGGCATTGAGGGACAATGGTGTCGATACGATTTTTGGCTACCCCGGAGGCGCCGTCCTTCCGATTTATGACGAGTTGTTCCAGCAGAGCGAGATACGGCATATCCTCGTTCGGCACGAGCAATCGGCAGGTCATGCCGCCGAAGGCTACGCCCGCTCGACAGGCAAAGTGGGCGTGGTTCTTGTCACATCTGGACCAGGTGTGACGAACATGGTGACACCGCTTCAAAATGCCCTGATGGATTCCACGCCGATTGTGTGTATTTCCGGCCAGGTTCCTACCGGACTGATAGGCACCGACGCATTCCAAGAATGCGATACTGTCGGAATTACAAGACCCTGCACCAAGCACAACTATATCGTTACTGATATTAAAGACTTGGCCCGGACCGTGCACGAAGCGTTCGAAATCGCTCGTAGTGGGCGGCCAGGCCCTGTTCTCATCGACATTCCGAAAGACGTGCAGATGAGCATGGGCAGGTATGTCGCACCCGATACGACCAGCCGACGATCGCCGGATGTCTCAATCAAGCAGTCCGAAGTCGAAGTTGCCGCTGAGCTCCTCGCAGGGGCACGACGTGGAATAATCTATTCCGGGGGAGGCGTGATCAACGCAGGGGCCGAGGCATCAGGGCTTTTGCGAGACCTCGCTTCGGCCACGGGCTTTCCCGTGACCTCTACTCTCATGGGGCTTGGGGCATTTCCTGGGACAGATCCCGCATGGCTGGGCATGCTTGGCCTACACGGAACGTACGAGGCCAACATGGCTATGCACGAATGTGATGTCATGCTCTGCGTCGGTGCGCGATTTGACGATCGCGTGACGGGCCTCGTCAATCGGTTTTCGCCACACTCGAAAAAAATCCATATTGATATTGACCCTTCATCGATCAACAAAATCGTGCCCGTCGACGTAAGGATGCGAGCGGATGCCGCTCAAGGCATCCGAAGTCTCCTGGATGCGCTGCCAAGAAATATACAGCAATCGCGTCCCGAGCGACTTGATGCTTGGTGGTCGAGGATCAACGAGTGGCGCGCGCGAAAGTCGCTTTCCTATCGGGCGCAACGATCAACAATCATGCCGCAGTTTGCGCTGGAGCGCCTGTGGCATGCAATCAACGAACGCGACCCGATTGTGACGACCGAAGTCGGCCAACATCAAATGTGGGCTGCGCAATTCTTTAAGTTCACATCACCCAATCGTTTTGTCACGTCAGGTGGCCTTGGAACGATGGGGTTCGGACTCCCCGCCGCTCTTGGTGCTCAACTCGCGAACCCCGAGGCGCTGGTCATAAACGTCGCAGGTGACGCCTCAATCCAAATGAACATGAAGGAACTTGCCACTGCGGTGCAGTATCAGGTGCCGGTGAAAAATTTCGTCCTGAATAACAGTCATCTCGGCATGGTAAGGCAGCTACAGCAGCATTTCCATCACAACCGGAAATCCCATAGTTATTCGGACGCCCTCCCGGATTTTGCAAAGCTTGCCGAGGCATATGGTGCGCGCGGAATAATATGCAGTCATCCCGATGATTTGGACGACGCGATTGGCGAAATGCTCGCTTGGCCTGGTCCGGTCGTATTCGACTGCCGGGTGGCTCAGCTTGAGAATTGCTATCCCATGATAAAATCAGGCCGAGGGCACAACGAGATGTGGCTTGGTCCTGATGCAGACGCGAATGAGGATAGCTCGGCGGCGGTCAGCGACATGCGATCAGAACCGGAATTGCATGCCATCTAAAATCTGTGAGCTATCCGCGAACATGATTTCGTGTGCTCTGAACCACTGGAGGAGATAACACTATGCGCGAAGTAGAATGGAACCGGCTTGGGGCGCCTGAACTGACCGCGCTCGCCAAAAAAGACGCTGTTGTGCTTCTCCCCGTGGGATCTACCGAACAACACGGGCCCCATCTCCCAACCGGGGTGGATCAATTTCTCGCACAGGAGGTCAGTTTGCGCTCTGCGCGCATCTTATCGGATCGGATGCCAATCATTGTCGCGCCGACCGTCTGGTGCGGCTTGGCTGATCATCATGTCCCGTTCGGTGGCACGTTTTCCCTCACCCTCCTAACCTACCATGCGCTCCTGCGAGACCTGTGTCGGTCGATTTTGAATGCTGGGTTCAGCAAGATCGTCGTGGTGAATGGCCACGCGGGAAATATCGCAGGGTTGTCTTCGATCACTGCAGACCTTACGAGGGAGCTGGGCGTTTCAATCGGAACCGTGACCTACTTCATGGTGGACTCGAAAGCTGTAGAAGAAATTCTCGAGGATCAAAAAGGGCTGATGCATGCTTGCGAGGCCGAGACATCGATGATGATGGCGATAACCCCCGAGCTCGTTCAAAGTTCGAGACTTGGCGAGGCCCATGGCTCAAGTTTCGATGTCGCGGCCAACCTTATCCCGACGCTCAAAAGTTTCGTGACTTTCGATAAATTAACGCCTTCAGGAGTGCTCGGAGACGCGCGGCGCAGCACGGTTGAAAAGGGAGAAAAGCTTCTCGCCGCTTGTGCCACCGAAATAGCGAGGCGTCTGGAAAATGGTGAACCCTGGAAAAAATAAATGCCTTCCCTATGCGAGGTTGAACACGTCGTAAGCTGCCGGACCTAGATCCTATCAGCTGCTCCGGCTAGTTCCTCGCTGGTATGCTGGTGTCGAGGCGACCCAGGAGGGCCTTCAAGGCGTCGACGCTATCATCATCCATAACCTCTTTCACCGCCTTTTGAAAATCTGCCTCCTGCTTGGACATCAGCGGCCGGATCTTGCGAAGAAGTGTTTTCCCGTTGGCTGAAAGCAGAATCCGGACGCGGCGTCGGTCAGTGGGATCGGGTGCGCGGTAGACCAACCCCTCGCTGCACATTCGATCGATGATTTTTGTGAGGGTTGATGCGTCTATGACCAGAAGCCTCGAAAGCTCGGACATGATCAGACCGGCCTTTCCGCCCTGCTCTGCCAACACTCTCAGCACTCGCGCTTGATCGAGCACGATATTGGCTGGACGAAGCCGTTCCTCAAGCTGCCGCTCCAGCTTTCGGTTGATGCTTGCAACGATGAAGCCCAGGCTTCCGCTGTAGGTCTCGTCCGCCACGATGCCGTTCCCTCTTCGATGCTCAAAATGCATAACTCGATGCAGTGCGCCATTCGGGGCCATCTGCGAAATCAAACCTTCTTGGTTTGATCAAATCCGGCATTAGTTGCTACCATGCCGTTTAAATGCTCTCTTTCACGCGCATGCCGGATGGCAGGAGCTCTCAAAGGGACTATCATAAATGGTGGAATACGCAAGTATGTCAGATGAAATATCATCAAAGGAAATTATCAAGTGACGCTTCGCGGTGCCAAATTGCGCGAACTAGTATCTGGCGATGATATCGAAGCTCAGGCCGTTCGCTTCCGCAATATAGATCGGGCGCCGTTCTAACAAGCTTCCCTGAGGGGTGTCGAATCGAGCGGATCGAAATCGAACTCTATCGAATCTGGCATGAACGAGGTCCGACCCAAACGTCGATCGTGCCGCCTGCATGAGGCCAATCGAATAACTTATGCCCTCATAAACCGATTGGCCGTAGGCATTGGGCATTGGAGCATATTCGCCAAAGGCGCCCCAGTACTTTTCCATGAATGCCATGTTGGACGTCGTGCGTGCGGAAGCGAAATAGTGCGCGCAGGCAAAGATGCCTTCCGTTGCGTCATGTCCCAGCGCCATCAAGACCGTCTCGTCGGTTGCCACGGCACAACGCGGAATTTTTGCGGCTAAGCCCGATTGCGCGAAAGCACGATAAAATGGGATCCCCTGATCTCCGACGAGAAATACCAGCACGACGTCCGGATTATGCGCGCGAATGTCTTCAATGACGTCCGCATCCCAGTCCTCCCTCGCATTGATCGGACGTGCGCGAATGCCAACCACAGTTCCGCCGCTGGAATGAATCATCCCGGCTGTCATCGGCATCGTCTGACGCCCCCAACGATAATCACTTCCAACAATATAAAAACGCCTCGCGCCAAACCGTCCCTCTATAAAAGCAAGAAGCGGTGCCACCAGTTCATCGTCCGTGGAACTGATTGAGATCGTGTTGTGGGAGCGGTGTCCCTGCTCGTAAGTGGGCGTATAAACAAGCGGCGCCGATTTATGGATGGCTTCTGATACGGCATCTCGGGAATTGGAGCCGATGAGCCCGACTATGACCGCAGCGTTATCGTCTTCCACCATCTCCCGGGCTGCATTGACCGTCTCGGCAGGTGCCCAACTGGCATCCCGCGTGACGATATCGAGCTCGTGACCAAGAATGCCACCGTCGGCATTGGCCTCCGCAATGCCGAGAACGGCGGCATTCAGACAGGAAGGCGTCCACAGTGCAAGTGGCCCAGTCTGTGCAAGCAAAAGACCAATCGTCGCCATCCTATCCTAGCTCCAGCGTCTGCGCACACGATAGTGGATTTGCAGTTCTTGGCAAGCAATCGTCAGGCTGAAGCCTGCTGCGGCGGCTGGATCAGCTGGTTGGGAGCCATTCAAGGTGCTGACAGAGCGTCAAGTCTTGCGCGTACAGAGGCCACGTCGAAATGACTGCCCGTTCCGAAGAGAATGAGGAAGGCGCCATTAATATGATGGGCAAGGGGGGAAAGCGTGGCACGCGCTCCAGAAAGCTGGAAAAGCATCGGCCTGTCTGGCTCCTCGGTCACGCGGATCAGTCCTTTCGCGCGCAAGAGGCAAGGCCCCAGTTCCTCGACGAGTTTCGCGAGGCCGGCGAGGTAAATTGGGCGGTCTGATTTCCATTCAAGCGGGACGACCCGGGCCTGTGGTAGAGCCTCCGTCGCCGTGAACCGGGTGGGGCGTGAATTGTCCCTAAGATCCACAAACAACATTCCGCCCGCAAGATCAGCAAGATCAGCGCTGTGAAAGTACCTTCTCTTACCGAGACCGGCGAGCTCTGCAGCGATCCGGTCCCCGCTTTGGACGGAGTTTTCGGTATTCGAAAGATAAAGATGGTCGGCGGCCTCTACCTGTGCGCGCCACAATGGGTCGGCACAATCCTGGTGCCGAGCGTCCACAACAGTCAAAAGCGCCTCGACGGTGGCAACTCCACCGATGAAAGGGTCCTGGAGGGCCGACAGGATAGCGCGCGGATCTGCAAGCCCACTCGCTTCGATGATAACGCCGTCAGGCCGGCGATCGAGCGATATGACATTGCGCAAAGTCCTGATCAGGTCGCCTTGGAGCGTGCAGCAAATGCAGCCGTTCTCCATACCATAGACGGGCTGACCAGACTTTTCGAGGATCGCCGCATCGATGTTGATTGAACCGAAGTCGTTGACGATAGCAGCGAGACGACGTCCATTCTGGCGTCGAAGTATCTCGTTGATGAAGGTTGTCTTGCCCGCCCCCAGGGTCCCTGAGACGAGGAGCAGCGGAATGGGCGCGATGTCAACCATGGCGATCTGCTAAGGCGCCGCGCAACGCCCGACCCGGACGCACCGATGTGTTGAGCCGACCATCTTCGATGACGGGTATACCGCCGATGAGAACGTTTTCCATGCCCTCCGAGGGGCGGTTCATCTCAAAAAAAGTTGCAACCTCCCGCACGACGTCGAGATCGAATACAAGGATGTCCGCATCGCATCCCTCCTGGACCCGCGCCTTCTTTCGCATTTGCGGCGCGCTTGCTTCCAGAATTCTGGCTGGTTCAAGCGTGCATTTGGCAATGGCTTCCGACAGGCTCACAGCCTTTCTTTCCCTAACGTATTCTCTCAGAAACTTCGTGAAGGTTCCGCACGACCTCGGGTGAGAGGATAGGGATGCCGGAAGCGGCCATTCCTCGCCAGCGTAGATGGAACCATCGGGCCGCACCCAAGGCATGGCGTCGGATGCTATGCTCCCGCCCGGATAGAGGACAGATTGGTCCAGCATGTCGCGGTGTGCTGAGTTTCGTTCTGTATCGAGAAAGTGCCACTTCACGAGTGCGGCCGGATTTGCCGCGCTGGCGGATAGAAGCGCGCTTCGGTCGGCGAATGTCTCCTTTTCCTGTATGAGACCAACGTGACGATATGTAGAACCGGTTCGTGTCATGAAGTCCGGATCGGAGAAGAATGGTGCGGATACAACGGTAGAACCCGTCCCATACGGGTAAGCCTCGACCGAGATCCGCAAGCCCATTGACTGCGCCCTTCTCAAAAGCGTCGCGCATCGCTCGACATCCAGGAGTGAGGTGGAGTTGAGGTGGCAAACATGCATATGCGCGCCCGTGGCGCCGGCGTAACCAATCAACCGGATGTAGGACTCCTCCGAGCTCTTCGGATCGACATTTGACATGAAAGGGACATGCGAAAAGGTCGGTACGTCGTAGGTCGCGGCAAGCTGGCAGACCTGCGTCAGTTCGATCACGCCAGCGCCGGCCGCATAGGCATTCGGCAGTCCGATCCCAATCGCGCCTTCGCGCAGACCATCTTTCAACTGCGCCACAATACGTTCAATTTCCTCTGAGCTGGCGGGATCAGTCACCCAATTGGTCGCTGCCGTGCCGGCGCCCATCATCTCAATTGCGTGCAGCGACGGATCCAGTTCGACCCCTGCAAGCACATTTTTGCGGGCGAAAATCCATGCCGCCGCGGCCCCATAATTCAAAACGCGGCCCTGCTGCGCCTGCCGATCATACCACGCGCCGACAGGCAGCGCGCCCATCTCCAGCTCCAAAGCAGTGGTGACGCCGTCAAATACCTGCATCCAATCGGAAGAGACGTTTTGGCCATGCGCGTGCAGATCGATGAAGCCGGCGCAGACTATCTTGCCACTCGCATCGATGACACGGTTGCCGTCGCTCGCGGATAAATATCCAATAGCTGTAACCTGTCCGTCCTTGATGCCGATATCAGCAAGTCTGTCAGTCCCGGTTTCCGGATCGACCAGCCTGCCGGCCATCACTAGCGTATCAAATCGATCGCGCAATCCATTCCTCCTTAAAGGCTGACCCAATCCGCTCATTCATCTATCAGGCAGGGGCGTTAGCAATGCCCGGCGCACGGGTTCTCAACCTTCCCACCAGCTGACGGTTCTCGTTCGTCTTTCTGCTGTTATGTCATCAGAAATAGTGGAATATGACATTAAGCGAGAAGCATCAAGAAAATTTTGCCACTGAAATAATTGCAGTTGACATAAAATAAAATGGCTGGTTACCTGAAGTTAAGACGGTCGGCGACCTGCCTAGAAGCAATCCGTCACGGGAACAAACCTTCGAAACGGTCTTTCGCGGAAGCTTAGCGGCTTGCTGCCTGCAAGGCTTGTTGCCGAGCGGCCAGAGGATGGGAGAACATGGACAAATTGAATCCGAACATATCGGCGGACTTGCCGCCAATTGCCGAGCGTATCGGCAATTTCATTGGCGGTGCGTGGGAAAATGCGGAAGCCGAAAGCTTCGAAGTCATCAATCCCGCAACGAAGGAAGTTCTGGCGGCGCTGCCGAAGAGTTCCCGCGAGACCGCTCGAAGGGCTGTAGACGCTGCGGTTGCCGCTCAAAATGGCTGGGCCAGGACCAGCGTATGGGAACGCGCCAATCTGTGCGCCGCGCTCGGCAAAGCGATTGAGGCAAGAGCATCGGAGCTGGCTCGTGTTCTTTCAATGGAGCAGGGCAAGCCCATCGCCGAAGCGGAAGGTGAGGTCGGCGCTGCCGCACATGGCTTCCATATGGCAGCCGAGATGGTGCGATATGCCACCGGCGAGTTCGTCGGTGGAGCGACTGAAGGCCGGCAGGTTATCACGCGACGTTTCCCAAGGGGTGTCTACGCTGTCATCACGCCGTGGAATTACCCAGTCAACATCCCCATCGAATATATTGCGCCAGGACTGGCCACGGGAAATACGATCGTCTGGACACCGGCGCCGACAACGTCATTGGTCGCTGTGGCGCTCATGCGCATTCTCGCCGACGCAGGCATGCCGCCCGGCATCCTCAATCTGGTGCTCGGTGAGGGCGCGGTTGTCGGTGACGAGATCGTTTCTTCTCCCAAGACCAATGCCATCGGTTTTACGGGCTCGACAGCGACGGGACACCGCATCGCGATGCGGGGCGCGGGCAAGCCGATGGTGCTCGAGCTTGGCGGCAATGGTCCGCTGATCGTGCGTCGCGATGCGGATCTACGCCGGGCGGCAGAAGCCGCAGCTTTCGGCGCCTTCAGTAATTGCGGCCAGATTTGCGCAGCAACCGGAAGGGTTCTTGCTGATGCCGAAATAGCCGAAGCTCTGGCAAAAGAGATCGTCGCAATTGCTGAACGTCAGCGGGTGGGTAACCCGATGCACCAGGGCATCACCATGGGACCGCTCAACAATGCGAACGTCGCCCGCAAAGTCGCAGAGCATGTAGAAAACGCTATCGGAAGTGGAGCGAAATGTCTCACTGGCGGGCGGTCTATCCCAGAGCTCGGAAGCGAGCTCTTTTACGCGCCGACAGTCCTTTCACATGTCACGCCATGGATGAAAATCGCCCGGGAAGAGACGTTTGGCCCCGTGGTTCCCATCATCGCGCTGTCCGGCGACGACGAGATCTTACAGGTCGCCAACGATACAGAATACGGTTTGTCGATGGCGATTTTCACGCGCGACATCGAACGCGGATTGGCAATGTCATCCGAGTTGTCGGCCGGCATTGTCAATATCAATGAGTCTACCGTCTTCTGGGAAACGCACATGGCCTTCGGCGGAAGCTCGGGCACGAAAAGCGGCCTCGGCAGAATCGGCGGACGGCATGCGATTGAAGCAATGAGCGAGGTCCGCTCGGTTTCCATACCCTTCCCGAACTACAACGCCACGGGACTATAAGATGAGCCCACATACCACAGACACCGGAATGCAGGTCGAAACGCTCGGCCAATCCCTGACACGTATCGTCGATGTACTGGTTCCAGGTGGCCAGGGATGGCCAGCGGCGAGCGACGCGGGCGTTCAGCATGCAATTTTGATGCGTCTCCTCGACAAAAAGGGAGACGCCGGCCTTGCCGCGCTGTCCGGCACGTTGGCGAGGTACGGCTTCGACAATCCTCGCGGCACGCAGGACGAGATCGATGCCACAGTCAGGCTGGAAGCCGAGGAACCTCTGCTCTTTCAGCGGCTCCGCTCGCAAGTCAATTACGCCTACTATGAGAGCCCCGTTATCGTGTCCATGATCGATCGGAGTGGGACCCCCTACAGCCTTATACCGCACCGCGATGGCTACAATCTGGCGCCCTTCGACGCCTCGACACAGACCCCGCGACACGGCCGTGGACGATGGACCCCGACGGGCGAGGTGAAGCCTGTCGATATTAGCGGACTTCAACTGCAAACACGCACGACCGAGAAGTGGGGCCTGGACAGATGAACATGCACGAAGACGTCAAGGACTGTGACGTAGTAATCGTCGGTTCGGGAGCTTCCGGCGCTCTTGCGGCCATGGTGTTGGCACAGGGCGGTTTAAACGTGCTCTGTCTGGAGCAAGGCGACTGGATCGACAGAAACGACCGAGCGCATTACCGTCCCGATTGGGCCTGGCAGCGCCAGGCGACTTGGAACCCCGATGTCAATTCTCGTGAAAACAGCGACGACTATCCCGTCGATTCGGATTCCAGCCAGGTCTTGATGTGGAACAGTGTGGGTGGCTCGACAAATGTCTATGCCGCCATCTGGCCGCGCTACCGCCCATCCGATTTCCGCAAGGGCGATGAGCACGGGCTTCAGCCTAACTGGCCGATCTGTTATGAGGACATCGCACCCTTTTACGAAAGGGTAGACCGGATCCTTGGGGTGAGCGGTCTGGCCGGCGACGCGGCGATGCCGACGCGTGACCAGTTCCCGACGCGGCCGCTGCCTTTCTCCAGCACGGCTCGCACACTTTCCCGTGCATTCGACCGGCTGGGCTGGCACTGGTGGCCGGCGGAAGCAGGCGTGATCTCGGAAGATTATGACGGCCGCCCTGGATGCAATAGCTGCGGTCTCTGTTGGGGCTGCTCCCGTGCGTCAATGTCGCTCTATACATATTCCGTCTGGCCGAAGGCTCTGGAGGCAGGCGCGCGCCTGCAAACGAACGCGCGCGTTCTGCGGATCGAAAAGGGCAAAGATGGCAGGGCGACCGGTGTAGTTTGGAAGGACCGCATCAGCGGACAAACGCACCGAACGACCGCAAATGTCGTGGTTGTGGGGGCAAATGGCGTGGGCACACCTCGCCTGCTATTGGCATCCGACAATCTCGCAAACAGTTCGGACATGGTTGGCCGTAACCTTATGCACCACACCCTCGTCTCGGCGCAGATCCGCGTGGACGAAGCCGTTAACGGTCACATGGGTCACATCGTATCGCTCATCTCGCGGGAGTTCGCCGAAACCGACATATCGCGGGGTTTCGTAAACGGGTTCAATTTCAATTGCTTGACGTCGACGCCATCCGCTGCCGAGCTCAGCAATGGATGGCTGGGAAGCAAACCAGGGCCATGGGGTGAGCACCATCACAGCTGGTTTAAGCAAAATTTCGGTCATGTGATCACGCTTCTGGGTATTGGCGACGATCTGCCCAATCCTGACAACAGGATCTGGCTCGACCCGACCGTGACCGACTCAGACGGGCTGCCAGCTGTTCGGATGCACTACGCTCCAGGCGAGAACGACAAGCGCATGATGAACTTCATGCTGGATCGACTTCAGGACTTGGGAGAGGCCGCGGAAGCGAACGATATTCAGCTCAACGACTATCGCGATGCGCAGGGAATATATCGTACGCCGGCATGGCATCTATTGGGAACCTGCCGGATGGGCGAGGATCCTGAGACCTCGGTGGTCAATCGCTGGCATCAGACCTGGGATGTCCCGAACCTGTTCATCCTAGACGGATCGGTCTTCGCCACCGGCGGTGTCGTCAATCCAACGCCGACAGTATCTGCTCTGGCGCTCCGTGCCGCCGAATACATTCGCGACAATTATCGCGAGCTTTCGCGCTCGACCAAGGTATCGGTCGAGGCGTAACTCAACCTCTCTACGACACAACAGCGGACGAATTTGATGGATCTTGTGAAATTCCTGTTCGACCTCACGGCTTTCGCGTCGATCATGATCCTCGTGGTGAGTGGCCTGGCTGTCATCGCCAGCCTTATGGGAATTTTCAATATGGCTCATGGGGAGTTCGTACTTCTCGGGGCCTATGTCGTCTTTCTTTGCCAGGTGAGCGGCGTACCGACATGGCTTGGAATGGTCATGGCGCCCTTCATCGTTGCTCTTGTTGGACTGGTGATCGAGAGAACTGTCATCCGGCGTCTTTACGGCGCTCCGATTACTGCCATGCTGGCGACTTTCGCGATAGGTTTGACGGTTCGCGAAGGGGTAAGGTTCGCGATCGCCGGCAAATACTACGAAATCGCCGCCCCAATTCCGGGCGTCTTCTCCCTCGGGGGCGTTGATTTTTCTATTTGGCGTGCTCTGATCATAGGCGTGACCCTCTGCATCATGGCTCTGTCCATCTATGTCATTCGGTGCACCCGGTTTGGTTTGCAGATCCGCGGATCTCTAGAAAATGCGGCGCTAGCAAGGGCGTCGGGTCTATCTACGGATCGCCTTTACTGCTGGACTTTCGCGATTGGCGCGGGTTTGGCGGGCCTCGCCGGGGCGCTGATGGTTCCGCTTTTCTCGTTGTCGGCCGACCTTGGTCTACAATTCCTCGTACAAGCCTTCCTGGCGGTGATGCTTGGTGGTGTCGGCACTTTTGAAGGCCCCGTGCTTGGCGGCGCTTTGATGGGAAGCCTCATACCTGGCGTGCAGTGGGCACGCGAGTACCTCGGCATTGCTGATTTTATCAGTCCCGTCGCAGGGGAAGTCTTTATCTACGTCCTGATCCTTCTGACTGTGAAGATGCGCCCACAGGGAATTCTTCGGCGCAATTAAAAAAAGGGGAAGAAGCGTGACAACGTCAAAACACAATCTTTCAAGGCGCCGATTTCTGACTGGTGCCGGTCAACTTGCCGCAGCCGGTTGGATAGCGGGCGCCGGTGGTTGGGTACTGAAGCCAAGCTGGGCAAATGCCGCTGGTCCGATCAAGGTTGGCATCGCTGCCGACATGTCGGGGGGCTTGGCGGTCTACGGCAACACTCACTGGCAAGCGGCTCAGTTTGCGGCAAAACAGATCAATGACGCGGGCGGAATTCTCGGCCGTCCTGTTGAATTGTATCTTGAGGATACAGCGTCGGATCCCGGAAAATCAGTCGCCAACGTCCAGCGCCTTATTAGCCGGCACGAGGTGGACATGGTGATGGGCGGAGCCCTTTCCTCCACCCGCGAAGCCATGAAGGTGCCAGTCATCAAACGAGCAAAAAAGCTATTCGTCTATCCTCAGCACTACGAGGGTGGCGATTGCACCGAAGGACTATTCTGTACGGCGGCAACGTCCGCCCATCAGCTCGGTCACATGATCCCCTATCTCATCAAAACGGCTGGCGCCAAGCGCTTCGTGCTCACCGGCGCGAACTATCAGTGGCCTCAGGTGACCAACAAAATCGCGCGACAGCTCATCGAAGCAAACGGCGGGGAGGTCGTGTTCGAGGAATATTATCCGATCGACCAGATGGAGTATTCCGCAACTGTCGCGAAGATTATGAAAGAAAAGCCGGACCATGTGCTGAATACCCTGATCCCTCCGGGGATGCAGGGCTTCATGAAGCAGCTTTACGAGGCCGGATTCAGCAAGAACGGAGGATCACAGTCGATCATCCACCTGGACGAAAACGCTGTGAACTTCGTAGCGCCCGAGGTCCTTAACGGTTGCTATAGCGCGCTCGACTTCTTCCACACGGTCGATGACCCATACTCTCAGCAACTGCTCAAGGAGTATGATCAGATGTTCCCGAAAAGCCCCTATCTTTTCACGGCTGGAATAAGCAGCACGGGCAGCTGGCGCGGGCTGAAATTCTTCGAGCAAGCGGTTATCAAGACGAATGGAGACCTCTCCCTCGAAGCCCTTTCGCAGGCTTACTCGACTGCCTCGCTGGACAAGGGCCCGGGAGGGCCTTCCAGGATCGATGCTCCGACCCACGCGGTCGCCCTAAACATCTATTTCGCCCAGATGACGGACGGCAAATGGAAAATCATCGACAAGCGCGAGATGGTGCCGCCGGGCGCCTGCCGCGCCTGACTCGGCCCCCGGCGGCGGGTCCTCCAGCCGCCGCCGGGAGTGAGTTCATGCAAAGATTGAAAGTCCTACGATGGTGGAGCCGCGCTTGCCTATTTCTAGACTTCTGATCATCGAGCTAGCAGCGCTGATCGCCCTGCTGCTTCTTGGAACCTTAAGCGGAGGCTACGAGCAGACGATCGTCACCAAGCTCGTCCTGCTTTCCCTGCTCGCAATCAGTTTCGACCTTTGCTGGGGATATTCAGGCATCATGGCGTTCGGCCAAGCCTTGTTCTTTGGGTCCGCAGGATACGTGGTGGCGCTGCTGAACCTGCACTGGTCGGTACACGATTTCTTTCTGGTGGCTTTCGCTGGCGGGCTGACCGGCGCTGTTGGTTCGGCTCTCGTGGGATGGTTTCTACTTCTCACCCGGCGCAAGGTCGAAATCATTTTCGTGTCCCTGGGTACGCTGAGCACCTCTTATATCGCGGAACGCCTGGCGGGGGGCTGGCAGGCCATCGGGGCGGCCAACGGGCTTTCGATCTCCGACCCTCTCACGGTGGGCTCATATGAGATGTATTCTGGCCCCGCCTTCTTCTATACAGCGGTCGCACTATTACTTGCCATCTATTGCTTGTCGCGATGGCTCGTGAGATCGCAATTCGGTCTCGTGCTCAGCGGCATTCGGCAGAACGAAGAGCGGCTGGCTTTCTTTGGCTACCGGATACAAGTCTTCAAGGCGATCGTCTTCATCTTCGCAGGTGCTATCGCCGGTCTCGCTGGCGCGCTGTTCAGTTTCCACGAAAGCTATATAGGGCCTAACAATATTGGTTTCCTTCAATCGACCTATGCTGGGCTCTATGCCCTCTTCGGTGGACCTGGCACCTTACTTGGCCCCGTTCTCGGTGTCTTTGCGATCGAAGGGTTGGGATTTGCGCTGTCAGACATTGATGTCATCCGAGGTATTTGGCCCGCGATTATGGGTGTGTTGATGCTGGTCGTGGTGGTTTATCGACCAACCGGGCTAATGGGTTTGATGCTGAACGGCCGCAAGAGTGGACCGAGCCGCTTCGCCCGCGAGTTGCCGTTTGACCAGGACCAGTCGTCCAAGCCGCAGGAGGTCGCAGATGTCTCTGCTCGAGGTTAAGGGTGGTACGAAAAAATACGGCGTATTTACCGCCCTCAAGGACGTGAGCTTTGCCGTTGGTCCCAATACGTTCCATGGACTCATCGGCCCGAACGGGTCTGGTAAAAGCACACTTCTCAAAGCCATATCAGGCGCTCATTATATGAATTCCGGCGCTGTGCTTTTCCAAGGTGAAGATGTCACGCGACAGCCGGCATACCGGCGCTCGCGCGTGGGAATGAGCTTAAAGTTTCAGATCACGTCAGTCCTGCCCGAATTGTCGCTTTTCGACAATCTTCTTCTCGCCAAGCAGGCGCGGCAGTCTATTTTTGCTCTTGTCCGTTCCGCAACAGCAAAAGCGATGCGCGACGAAATCATGATCGATCTCGAGCGGTTTGGCTTGGGCCGCCGCGCCCATGAGCCAGCCGGGATTCTGAGCCACGGTCAGCAGCAATGGCTTGAAATCGCGATGGCCGTAACGCAGAGACCTAAGCTGCTGTTGCTTGATGAGCCTACTGGAGGAATGAGCCTGGAAGAACGGCGGGCTACGGGCGAATTCCTACAGCCTCTGAAACCGTCAACCACACTGATCATCGTTGAGCACGATCTCGATTTCATCCGCACCATCTGCGACACCGTCACGGTGCTTGATCAGGGTCAAGTCATCTTTAACGGACCAACGTCAGACCTTGATGCATCTGAAGAGGTCAAACGCATTTACACAACACGGACGTAAAACATGCTCGAGGTCAAAAATCTATCCGCAGGGTATGGAAGCAGCCGCGTCTTGTTTGGCATCTCGGCAAAATTCGCTGGCACGGGCGGAACTGCAATTCTCGGGCGCAACGGCGCGGGGAAAACGACCTTTTTGAAGGCGGTGATGGGAGAACTCGATGCCTCTTCGGGAGATATCCTTCTCGCAGGCAAGTCGTTAACGCTCTGCAACACCGTGCAACGTGTCGATCTAGGAATAGGTTATGTTCCCCAAGAGCATTCGATATTCGCGGGCCTTACCGTCAGGGAAAATTTGCTCCTGGGCGCTATGGGCAAGCGTGGCCAGAAGGAGATCGACACAGTCGTGGATTTCTTTCCCAAGCTTGGCGACAGGCTCAGGCAGATTAGCGGGACTCTGTCGGGCGGGGAAAGAAAGATGCTGGCGATCGGGCGCGCGTTGATGGGGCGCCCCAAGATCCTTATGCTGGACGAACCGACAGAAGGCGTCTGGTTCGGTGTAATCGATGAAATCGGCGACCGGCTCGAACGTCTTTCACGAGAGATAGCCGTCGTCATCGTTGAACAGCATCTTGAAATGGCCCTTCGCCTAGCAAGCAACGTGCTGGTCATTGATCGTGGACAGGTGTCGATGTCCGGAACTCCCGAAGAAGTCCGTAACGATCCGTTGTTCCTTAAGAGCATCGCGGTGTGACTTCACATAGTAAGAGCATGGGACGGTTGTATGGCAGACATTGTTGTTCTCGGGGCTGGAATGGTTGGTATCACAACCGCGCTCGCTTTGCAGGAAAGGGGCCATGAATGTGTTGTCGTCGATAAGAACGCACCGGGGCTGGAGACAAGTTACGGCAATGCCGGGCTGATACAAAGCGAAGCTGTCGAACCATATGCGCTCCCGGTCAATCCCATTGATCTCATGCGCATGGCGTTTGGTCTCCATAACGCCGTGAGTCTAAACCCGACTTACGTAATGAAAAATTTTCGGGCACTGCTCGGTTATTGGGTGTCCTCTCAAAAATCGCGCCATGGCGAACTTTCGCGATACTGGGCGCCTCTGGTCCAGGCGGCGACCAGCCACCACGGTGCTCTTGCAGAAGCAGCAAACGCGAACAGTTTGATCAAACGAGAAGGGTTCTGGGAGGCATATCGCGACCCCCGACGCCTCGCAAGAGCAGTACAGGATGCTGAAAGGCGCAAAGCTGTCTACGGAGCTGATTTCCGATCCTACGATAGCAAGGCACTTTCGACAAACGAGCCCGCGCTCAAGCCAGGGCTGGCCGGGGCCATCCATTGGCCAGACACGTGGAGCTGCGTCGATCCCGGTGCTTTGGTGACCGCCTATGCGAGACTGTTCGTCCAACGCAATGGCAACATCATTCGGGGAGATGCAACTTCGCTGGAGAAAGCTGGTGACGGATGGCGCGTGGCAGGCGTTGAGGCAGAGCGTGCGGTTATCGCACTTGGTCCATGGACGCCGCAGCTTCTCGCCAAGTTCGACTACGCAGTCCCGATGATTTCAAAGCGCGGGTACCATTTGCACTTCGGCGGAAGACATGGACTGCGGCGACCAATGCTCCTCTCCGACGATTCCGTGGTTTTATCGCCAATGTCGAAGGGTTTGCGGATCGCGACCGCAGCCGAGTTAGCTCAGTTGCCGTCTCCCGATCTTCCGCGCCAACTGGTGCGAGGAGAGAGAGCCGCAAGAGCCCTGTTGGATTTTGAAGAACCCGTTGAAGCACGCCCCTGGAATGGTATCCGGCCCTGCCTT
Source organism: Hyphomicrobiales bacterium (assembly GCA_900465675.1). Classification (GTDB taxonomy): domain Bacteria; phylum Pseudomonadota; class Alphaproteobacteria; order Rhizobiales; family Rhizobiaceae; genus Rhizobium. The sequence continues at coordinate 212,267 of UBJR01000007.1, forward strand.
CCTGGGATGCTGCCCGTGATACGCGAGGCGCCGCGCCATCCCGGGCTCTGGATCCATTTTGGGCACGGGCATCAAGGCTTCACGCTCGGACCAGTGACCGCTCAGCTGCTCGCGCGGGCTATGGACGGGGAAAGGTCGGCAGTCAGCAATTTTGGTGGTCCCAAGTTTACGTTTCCACAAATCGACTAAGGGGGATGGTTGATCTGCGGAGATAACCGCCACACAACACTGAGATCGTTGCCGGCGCCGGACGGGCAAGACGCTTGATCGCGTCTGCAATGGAGGGAGTTTAAAAAGCTAGTTTCCTGTGCAACTTTTCGTGCATATGCTGTCTTCCTACTCATAATTCGGTCGAAACATGATGATCTTGAGCGAGCGGTCGCTCAAATTTGCTGCCGGCATCCCATCATTGCGCACCGCCAATCGATTCCACCAGGTTCGATATCGTGTCCTTTAGGCTTTCGATGTGGCACTTCATCGCCTGGGCGGCGCCAGTCTCGTCGAGGGAGATAATGGCGTTGATGATCTGTCGATGTTCCAACGCTGACTTCCTCATCAAGCCCGGATGGTAGCTGATCTGGCGCCGATAGGGTTCCAGGCGTTGACGCAGAGCCCACGCCTGTTCAGCGAGAAATCGATTCCTGCCCGCGGAATAGATCGCATCGTGAAACTGAACATTCGCTGCATAAAAGGCAGCTGGGCGCGACATTTCCACCGCTCTCTCACATTCGGCTTGTGCCGTCTCCATCGCGTTGTGATCTTTGACATTGCTGCGTCGTGCCGCCAGACGAGCCAGTTCAATTTCAAAAATCGCCATGGTCTCCACCATTTCCTCGATGGTCCGGTGCGAGGGGCGGGCAACGTAAGATCCCTGATGCGCGCGAATTTCGACCAACCCGCTTGCTGTGAGCGATTTTAATGCCTCACGCACCGGCGTTCTCGATAAACCAAACCGCAGCCCGACCTCAATTTCGTCAAGCTTCGTTCCCGGACGGAGGGAGCCGTTGAGTATCTCCTCTTCCAACTTCAGCCGCAAACTTTCAGTTCGCGTTTGCGCAACGGGCATTGGCTCAATTTTCTTTTTCGAACTTGCCACTTTCACCTCGTTGCCCGCCGGAACGGCGAGCCATACTACGCCAGCCTTACAGATCGAGCGATAGTTCACTGATCGGGACCGCAACGCAAGGAAGGCATAGGCCGTTGGTCGGTTGCGCGCCAGACGTATACGCCACCTGTCCACCAAGAACACGCAGGGCGCAGCTTTCGCATTGGCCGGTCCGGCATCCACTTGCCGCACTTATCCCGGCCGACTCGATCTGCTCGAGGAGAGAACCTCCATCCGGACGATATAGGATTGTCTTTCCGCTACTGGTTAGGTGGACGGTTTGAGGGACACCAGCCGTTGAGCCCATAATGCGGGCAGAGGGTCCAAAAGCCTCCATGAAGATCGCTTTGGTCGGCACCCCTGCCGCTGTGAGCCCATCGAACATATCCTGGACCATCCGCCCGGGACCGCACAGATAGATTTTCGCATCGGGTTTGTAGTGTTCGAGGATTGTTTCGGGTGTTATTCGGCCACGGCGGCAATTCGTTTGCAGTGGCCGCTGCGGCGAACTCACATGGAAGGACGGACGCAGTCGCGGCATTTCTTTGACGAGTGCTTCGATTTCCTCGCGAAAAGCGAAGTCTGCTTCGGTCCGCATGCCGTAAATAACAGCTGCGTCTGTTTTGGGATCCATGGATCGCAGATCATGAAGCATCGCGAGGATGGGTGTTATCCCGATCCCTGCGGCTACGAAGATAGGGCGCCCACGCGTTTGCTTGCTGTCTTCAATGTGATGAAAATCACCTTTGGGAGCTCTGGCTTCGAGGAAGACCGACGCCCCCTTGTCAAGAGCGTGGATCAAGGAGCTGACCGTACCCGGCCGTCCGTCCTGGTTGCGGACATGTTTGACGGAGATCCGATACGCTTTTCCGTCGGTGGGGCGAGACACCGTGTAGCACCTGACATGCTGCGTTTCGTCCCCGTCGCTTGTTCGAATAGTCAGATGTTGGCCCCCCCGAAACGGCGGAAGGAGTTTGCCATCGGTCGGCTCGAGATAAAGCGAGCGGATATCGTGCGTTTCCACAGCAATCGCTGCGACGCGGAATTGTCGCCATCCGCTCCAACCAACCGAGGTATTCAGGGAGACAACATCGCAAAGCGATGATCGCAAGCCGGTCGCCCGGCTCACCGGGTCGGCTTCCAGATCGGAGATCAGGGTGTTGTAGTTAGAGCCTTTGGATGACAGTGCATCATAGGAGGGTAGGCCCATCGGTTCGTTCGACTGCCACCAGCCGTATTGTGCGCTGATCACACGGGGGTCGAGGTCTCTGTCGAACTTGGCACGCATACGGACCTCGCCATTGGCCGTGCGTAACGCTACCCAATCGCCTTCGGCAATCGCGCGTTCGGCAGCCGTGTTGGGATGAAGCGTGACCTCAGGATCCGGAGACCGCTTGCGCAAGGATGGCGCGTTTCGATGCTGGCCGTGGCAATAGTGAGCGACTTTGGCGGACGTGAGCACGAGTGGAAAGTTACCACGCGGCTCGGCGTAGGGTGATTGCGCCGGCTCGACAAAGACGGGTAGGGGTGATTGGCCGGCGTCGCGGAAAACTTCCGAGAATACTTCGACCTTGCCCGTCTGTGTCTTGAACCCTTCGCGTTTATACCAGTCGTAATGGGGAGAACCTGCGACGGTGATGCCTGCCGGCGCTTGGCGAAGATCGTCAAGCGTCAACCCAAGAGGTGCGAGGATAGCCTTGAATCCATCCTCGATATTGCCATCCCAAAAGAGATGGCCAAAGCCCAGACGTTTGGCGAGTTCGAACACGACATCCGCATCCGATCGGGCCTCGCCTTCGCTTGGGATTGCTGCCTGGCGTAACTGGACATGGCTTTCTGCCTGCTGGCTCCCTTCGAAACCCACCCGTAGCGCGTCGCGTTCCCAAGGCGTATTGATGGGCAGGAATATGTCGGCAAACGTCGCCGTCGGCGTCATCATCACGTCGCAATGAACGTAATAGTCGAGTTTCGCCAGTGCCTGTGCGCCCCTCGATCCATTAGCATGATTGACGAGAAAATTGCGGCCGAAGCAGAACATGCCGTGGATGCTATAAGGCCTTTCGTGCAGAATGGCGTCATAGACCGCGTCAGAACCGATCCAAGCATTCTTACCAGGACCTAGAACAGACTGCTCGAGAGAGATGCATTTCGCCCGTTGCTCTGTCGACAGGAACTCTACACCATTGACCTTGCCAGCTGCTGGGCGCGCAAACTCGACATTGCCGCCCGGCGCGTCGAAGCTGCCGGTCAGGGCCATCAGGAGCGACATTGCGCGATCGGTTTGGGTCGCGTTCGTGTGCTGCCCAACGCCCGACCACCAGTAGTAACTCACCGGCGCACTGGCATGCAGCAACTTTGCGGTCTCAGTGACCTGGGATGCCGAAACCCACGCGAGTTGCTCGACACGGTCTGGCGGGTATTGTTCGCACAATCCCCGGTAAAGCGTAAACGCCGACCGACAGAGGACCACTTCTCCAGAGGCAAGCCGAATGGTCCTGGTGGTTTCGAGCGATGGCCGATCATCCGACTGATAACGACGCGTGATCTTGTCATAGCCGATGAGAGCACCGGTGACAGAAACTGCGACTAGGTCGTCGCCGCCAGTGCCGCCGGCCTCATCCGACAAATCAGACAGCCGCAGGAAGCGGTTATTGTCTTCCCGAACGAGAAGGGGGCCGTTGCTCCAGTCAGTCATGAAGTCGCGGTCATACCAACCGTTGCGGATCATCTCTCCGGCAATTCCCAAAGCCAGTAGGCCGTCTGCGCCTGGTCTAACGCGAAGCCATTGGTCAGCGCGGGAGGCAAAACCGGCCCGGCGCGGGTCGACCACAATCAGCTTGGCACCACCGGCGCGCGCCGAGGCTGTGGCGGTCGCGTGATCAAGCCAGGCTGCACTGGGATTATGACCCCAAAGGACGATGCATTTTGATTTCTCGAAGTCTGGCGATGCAATTCCGCGACCATAGGTATAGGCGTGCGCAAAATCCTTGTGCCAATTGCAGATCTCGGTGCCAGAGGCGATATTCGGGCTGCCAAAAACATTGGTGAAACGCTCGATCCAGCCGATATTGTCCGATATCGGCGTTCCACTTGGGGTCGTACAGCCAAAGACCACGGCCTCTGGCCCATGCTCTTTGCGAATGCGTCCTAACCTCTCCGCCACGACGTCGAGTGCCTCGTCCCAGCTGATCCTTTCCCAACCGGGATCGCCATCGCTCTTCGGCTTGGTGCGCCTTAGCGGGTAGAGTTGTCGTTGCGGGCTATAGACGAGTTCTGCTGCAGCCTTGCCCTTGATGCACAGAGCCTTCCCCGTCGGGTGCTCCGGGAGGGGCTCTTGGCCGACGAACCGGCCGTCTTTCGTGATTAATGTCGAGCCACATCGGGATTTGCACAACGCGCAAAAGCCGGGTGTCCTGACGATCTGTTCGGCCTCGACACTGATGGTCACTCGGCTGCCTCCTTGTCCGGTTGTTTTACCATGCGCAGGAACTTTCGGGTCCGCTCATGTTTCGGGTTGTCAATCACATCGGTGGGCGGGCCCTGTTCGATGACCTTGCCGCCATCCATGAAGACCACGCGATCTGCAACGTCGCGGGCAAAGCGGATCTCATGTGTGACAACAACCATGGTCATCCCGGCATCGGCCAGCTTACGCATCACGGCCAAGACCTCACCGACAAGTTCGGGGTCGAGCGCTGAGGTGGGCTCATCGAACAACATGACCCGTGGCGCAATCGCCAGCGCTCTTGCAATGGCAACGCGCTGCTGCTGGCCGCCGGAAAGGCGATGTGGCAGGTGGTCTGCATGGTTTGCGAGACCCACTTCCTCGAGAAGTTTCAAGGCCGTCTGACGCGCTTTGTCTTTGTTCACCCCGTGGACATAGACAGGGGCCTCGATGACGTTCTCGATAGACGAGTAGTGGCTGAAGAGGTTGAAGTGTTGAAAAACCATGCCGATCTTGGCGTCCGCGCGGGCCTTTGCGAGGTTGCGGATTGGGCGCAATCCGCCGGGAATTTGCTCGTAGCCGACATGTCTGCCATCGACCGTGATCTCGCCCCAATCCATCGGCTCAAGGTGGTTGATCATCCGAAGAAACGTGCTCTTCCCAGACCCGCTCGGGCCAAGCAGTACGACGACTTCACCTTTGCGGATATCAAGGTCGACACCGGCGAGGATCGTTTGCCCTTCATAGGACTTTTGGACGTTGCGGCAGCGGATAAATGCCGCGGCGTCCTTGCTCTGGTCCTCGCAGGTCGTCAATTCCCGCAACCATTCGCCTGAAGGGCGCTCGTCAATACGCGCGATGGCCACCGGGCAAGTTGCCTCCAGGTCTACCGCCGGTTCAGCCTTGGCAGCGAAGCTGACACCAAAAAAACGCTTCAGCGGGTTCTCTTCTGGCAGGTGATCCAGGTCAAACCGTCTTTCGACATGGGCTTGCATCAAGGAAATGACACTCGTCATCAGGAGATAGATGATGGCCGCCGCCGCAAACACGGTGAAGAAACGGAAATCCTGGCCTATGATCTGCTGTGCGCGGAAGGTCAGTTCGCTGACGAAAATGATTGAAGCGATCGATGTCAGCTTCAGCATGCTGATGATATCGTTGAAGATGCCGGGAAGAACGGTCCGCATCGCCTGAGGCAGGATGATGCGTCGAAGCGCTAGCAAATTGCCCATTCCAAGCGAGGCTGCGGCGACTGACTGGGTCTTGTTGACCGACAGGATGCCGCCGCGGATATTCTCGGCGCTAAAGGCCGCCTGGTTCAGACCGAAGCCGATGACTGCGGTCGAGAAACTGTCCAGCCGGAGGCCAATAGCAGGCAGGGCGTCGAAGATGAACACCAGTTGTAGCAATTGCGGCGTGCCGCGCATGACCCAGATGTAGGACCAAGCGGTACCGCGTAAGACTGAATGCTGCGAAAGCCGCATGAGAGCGAGGCCAAGCCCGAGAACCAATCCTATCGCCATTGCCAGGACGGTGATTTCGACCGCGATCAGCGCTCCTTGCCAAAGGAAGCCAGAAAGCAAATAGGAAGCGAATTCCTCTATAACGGACACTTGCATCGTGAAATTCCGTTTCATCGGGAGTGACGACAGTCTGACGCTCCGGACGCGCCATCGGCACGTCCGGCACCGCCGATCAGTCTGTAAGGATGTGGGCTTTAAGCTCGAGCCCCGGATCGACACCATAGGTTTGGAAGATCTTCTTTGCTTCGCCCGATGTCTGAACGGCCGTCAGTCCATCCGTGATAGCGTTCAGCAGATCCTTGTTGCCGTTGGCCACGGCAGCGCCGATCTTAAAGCCGTCCATGACCGCAAAGGCGCGAGAGAACGAACCGGATCGGGTCGCCGCCAGATTGTCGACGAAGCCAAGATCCCACATGATCGCGTCGGCGCGGCCGCCTTCGAGAAGTCGGATACCAGCCGCCAGATCCTGGAACGGCATGGCGGTAATCGGGCTCTCACCGCTTGCTTTGCACGCCTCATCCTGTTTCTTGACGGCGATTTCGTTGCTGCTTCCTAGCCCGAAGCTCACGGTCAGCCCACAGAGGTCCGCGACGCTCGAAATTTTCTTGGGGTTCCCCGCCGGCACCAGAGCGCCGGTGGCGGCCTGCATGTAGACAACGAAATCCACCACCTTGGCCCGCTCGGGCTTGTAGTAAAGATCGTCCCACATGACGTCGATCTGTCCTGCCTGAACGGCTGGAAGAATACCTGACCAAGCACCCAGAATGAAGTCGTGCTTGACGCCCACGCAGTCAAACACGGCCTTTGCCAGACTTGCGTCGACACCGACAATCTTGTCGAACTCTTTCGCGTCCCGCATGACATAGGGCGGCGTCTGAGGATCAGCGCCGACCTTGATCGTCTTGCCGGCAATCGAAGGATATTTCTCTGCGACCTTCGCCGGTTCACAAGTCGGATCCGCCGCATGAGCCATTGACGCGAGCGCCAGAGTGGCCGCGCTCGTGAGGAGCGCTATAAGCATTTTGTTGAGCATGGATTCCCCTTTTTTGGATTTCTTCCAATTACGATATTATTACTTTTCAAGACGTTATGGATTATATTATGCAATGTCAAACAATATGCATGCCGACATATTAGGCACTTTTCCGCGTTTTGACCGAAGAAATCACTGCCAAGAATCAAGACATTGGGGATCCTGACGGAAGAGAGCGTTTTGACTGAGGTCAAAAACCGACCAATCGGAGCACGCGATTTGCCCAAGTTCTCGGCAAGACAGGCGAAAAAATTGGAAGACTATTGTCGATTTAGTCAAAAATGTCCCAGCCTCAGCCGAGAGAGCGCGTTCCGCAACTCCATCTTGCAGGCAGGATATCCGATCATTGCAGGCCGGGCGCTCGGATTGGGCGCCAGATCGCATTCCGGTTTTGACGACGCCAGATCGACGAAAGGGTTGTCAACAGCACGAGCTGGAGGTCTAGCTTCCTTATCAACCTTAAGTGCCGCCACCCCGCAAAGCTACGCAATCGTCTGCCGAGGCTCAACTTCGAAGAAGCCTGTCAACTCATTTAGCAAAAGAGATCAAAATGAACACCAGCCTGAAGTCCGAAAAAGATTTCGCCGTGTTCCTCTAAGAGCGCTGGACCGTACACAGAATTGCAATGGTCCGCTTGGGTACCGGACGGCGCGCAGCGTTTGCCGCGACTAGCGTGAATGGCGTGTCCGACAACCCTCCCACGCTCCTTGCCTGCATCAATCGTATCTCGTGCGCCTATCCTGCGGTCGTTATAAGCGAGAAGCTTTCGGTGTTCTGAAGCTAAGAATACCGGAAAGCTAGTTTTCGGGTAGCAAGACGCCGGTCGATGGCTCGGCGCTGCGCAGCGGAAGAAATCTGGATTAGGTTGCCCTAATTTGAGCGACGCCCTGGTTTCGTTCGACTTTGAACTGAGATCTATCGACATGTGGAGACCTAAGATGTCAGGCTTTGGGAGGTCTCAAATTCGCCCCCAACCCATCAGGGCCTGGATTGATTTATTTCGTTCGGCAATATCAATCGCTGGGCAGCTAGCCAAAAAGAATTCAAATCCTTTAAGGTCAATGCCTTACTGCCGTATGTATGCAATTCATAAGAGATTGAATGCAGGGTTCGTTTTGGAAAATGAAAAAGATCACGAGCGTATCACCCGAAGGAATTTGAGTGATTTGGTCACTGAAAGGATCTTCATCATGCTCAAACATGGGTGGTTAAATGCTGGGGATCAGTTCCCCAGCGAGCGTCGACAGATGGAAATGTTCGGTGTTGGACGACCTGCTGTCCGGGAAGCGATGCAAAGGCTTCACAATTGGGGCTTAGTTTTGATCACGCATGGGCAGGTATCTCAACTCACCACACTTTCACCAGCGAGCGTTTTGAACGCGGTTCGCGAGCCACTAGCTTTTGTCATCAATCAAAGTGATGAGACTCGACAAGCCGCGCGTCAGGAACTGTTGTTGCTGTCCGAGGTAATCCGGATCTCTCCTTGTGATCGCCAAGTCAATCGGGACGCGATCGCTTTTGAAGCAAAGACGGGATGCTCGTCTGTCCTCGTCCCGTTCCTCGAAATCCTTGAGGACATACTCTCAAGCGACTGAGACAACGTATGTGCTGTTGTTAAAAAATCTTCCTTTGCAAGACAATGGTTCCATAAAATAACGTTATGCTACAATCGGTAAGTTCCAAACAGAATTTAGGCTGTAATGTGGTGCGTCGATACCATGCGACGCGGCTTTCGATCCCGAATGGTCCTGCGTCCAACTACCCAGCATGCACGATCGCGGTCAGGCAGATCCAGTTCAGGATCGACGTTCGTTCCGTCTCTAAAGCATAAATCCACTTAGACGAATTGACGTTGCCGCGGGCCTAGCTTTAGCTAGGCTTCACCGCATCCAATCTCTCCCGGCAGATGATCGCCACCAGATTTTGCAGGGCCTTCACTCGCTCCACGAGCCATTCGAGCTCTTCGGCGGTGATGTCGTAGCTCGCCGAATAGCGCGCTTCGACATAGGCGCGTGACAGGAGCTCGAAGCGGCGCCGGGCAAGACGATTGTCGCGTGGCCAGGCATCCACCAACCGAGTGTCGAGATCTTCAGCCTTCGACCGGAGATTTTTGATGCGGTGAGACTTCGGACTGTAGAGCGTGAGCGTCAGCAACAGGCAGTGATATGCGGTCTCGGTGGCCTGATGAAGGTTGAATGCCGCATGACGCGGGACTCCATCTCCGATGCTGGTTTCCGCCAGCTTCACCGAGTGTGTCGACAGTGGAAGCCACTGATAGAAGTGGCGCTGGGCCTCATCGTGTTTCTCCTTGGCCGATAGTGGTTTCGGCTGCGCCAGCGGATGGCCGGGCTGCTCATAGAGCACGCGTCCATCGCGAGCGATGTCGACGAAGAACGGCCGTCCGCGAGCAAGTTGGTCGTTGACGTCATGCAGCGAATGAACAACGGGCAGAACGGGCGTCTTGATCCTATGGGCGATCTGCTCCTGGATCAGACGCTCATCGAGAGCAAGCCACAATTCCTCCTCGTCGACGAAGCTCTGCTTGTTGACGACAATCAGAAGATCGTAATCGGAGCGGTATCCGCTTAGCCTGTCCTCCATCCAGTCGCCGCGGGCATAGGATCCATAAAGGATGACTTTCAGGATCTTGGCGTCCAACTTCTTCATCGACAGCTTGGTCGCGCGAAACTGCTCGACCTCGAAGAAGATGATTTCAAGCACGCGGGCGAGTTCGCGGCGCTTGTTCGCCGGCAGATGATCGAGGGGATCGGTCAAGGTCAAAGCTGCATCGAAGCCTTCACTGGGAATCGCGTCATCCATGGTAGGCGCTCCGCTGGCATTTCGCATCATTATCTTTTACGCACATGATTCATAAAGACAACCCTAGATTATCCCGGGGGCATTTGATTTGTATGAGCAGTCCGAGGGGTCATTCCAGCGACGGGTCGGCTTTCAGGGAAAGCATCAATTTCAGCGTTTGGGGAAGTCTGTGATTGCAGTGAAAATGAATGACGAATTTCGCTTAGCCGGAGCTTCCATCTTCCGAAAGGAAGCAGACGGGAAGAAACCGGGCCTATAGGTGGCGTAGCGGTTGAAAATCATGGGCCGGCCATCGCGGGAATGGTCATTTCCGTTAGCTTCCCGCGATCGTGGACGCTTTTCTCAGCCGTTGGCATTGGCCTTGTCTTGGATTTTCGCGCATCGCGCGAGCAGTTCGTCGAACGTCTCAGCCTCATCGAGAAGAAGGCCGTCTTCCAGCATCCGGGCATAGTCTTGTTCGAGAGCCGCCCTCCCTTCGCCGGCGGGTGTCAACTGCAGCCCTCCGCCCACGCCAGCTTCATAGTCAATCGACGTTCTGTCGGCCGCTTTCTCGGCGAAAAACATCGATTTGTGCTGCGCCACCGACTTGGCCAGGTCGCGATCCGCGATTGCGCTGTCGGCGATGCCGATATCGTCAAGACGAACGATATCGTGCCAGTGGCGTGAAAAGCGCTCTCCGCGGAGCCGCTTCTTCAGGCAGAAGACGTGGATTGCCGTCGCTTTTTCCCAAAACGTGCGTTCGGCATGCATGACCCGCGGACTGGCGGTTGGAAACTCAATGCCATCCACAAAGCCTGCAGCGTCACACGAGATGTTGCGAGCGCTTGGGGTTCTCCCGTCGATCGTGCCCCGAACTCCAGCATGACGCTTGGAGCGACATAGCCGGATCCTCCGGCAACCGCTTCGTAGTCGATGAAGAGCTTGTCGGCTTCGACACGGACGGTGGCTGGAAGCGACTGGCCGCTGATCGCATCGACAACGAGCGGGCTGACGTTCTCGGATACCCAGATCGGTAAACGCTTGCGGACTTCGCTCGACCAGCGCTTTTCCTCGCTTCTGGTTTCCGGCAATGCCTGCTCGTTCTCGCCAACGAGATCATGGGCGAGTTCGCGGATATCGTAGGTCAGGTCGACATCTTCCGAAAACCTGCGGATGGCGTTGTAGGCTTTATAGAGTGACGTGCCGCCTTTGAAGACGAGGTGGTCACCGAGCGCCGTTCCATAAAGGGTCTGCAAAGCCCAGACGACCCACGTGTCCTTTTCCAGGAGATGGATCGGCCGCCCGGCTTTCTCTGCGGCGATCGCAAGAACGTCTCTTCGATCGTCCAGGGACAGCTTCAAAAACTGCTCAGTCATAGGCGGCTTTTCCTACACTGCGGGCAAGCCAGCTGGGAAACTGGGGGGCGGCGGCAACGAGTTCGCCGAATGCCTCGACGGAAAGCTTCCGCTTGATACTCGGAAGTGCCTCTTCTGCCTTTTCCGGACCAAGCCATGCCAGCGCGCGGACAGCCAAGCCGGCAGGTTTGTTCGCCAAGGCGAGCTGCCAGCGCGGCACGTGCTTCAACTCGACCGTCTGGCTACCGACAATCATGGTTCGGCTGCGGCCGGATGTGAAATAGACGGATCGGATCGGTACCTGAGTGGACAGCCCCAGCGAGTTTGCAGCCGCAGCGCCATTCGCGACGATGACCTCGCCACGCTGGTTCGCGATTGCTTCGACAGCTTGCTCGACCGTCGGTGGCCGGCTTCCGAAGCGGCTCTTGATCGCCTTGAGATAGACCCCCCGACCGGCCCGGACGAGCTCGCCGCGCTCATAAAGCCGCGACAATGCCTGGTCTACCGCGGCACGGTTTCCCAAATGCAGGAAGGCCTTCGCGGACAGCGCCGTTCCCTCGGGTAGCTGTTCGGCATAGGCCATGATCTGTGTTGTCAGTCTTTGCACGGCAACTCTCCTGTCAGAAACATATGCTGTTTTCTGACACTTTGCAATGTGGTGACTTCCGTCTTCTAAGGGCCGCCTGATGTTCCTGACGCTCGAAGACGAGACCGAGATCGTCAATGCCGTCGTCCGGCCGTCACTGTTCGAGCGCCAGCGCCGAGTGTTGATGACGGCGTCGATGATGAGCATCCACGGCGATCCAGCGCAAAGGGGAGGTGGTACCATCTCGTGGCCCAGCGACTGTTCGACTTTTTGGCCGATCTTGCCAGCCCGGGTGAAAGGGACAGCGTGTTTCCGGTGCCTCATGAGCGCGGCGATCAGGTCGAAGGACCGGTCCATTGCCTTTAACATAAAAACGATCGGCCCTAAGCCACGATATGTTCGTCACCGATCCCACCGATTGATGTGACGCCAAGCAACGCCATATTCCGATGAAGTTCAGTCTTCAAGATCTCAGCCGCCTTCGCAACGCCCACGCAGCCCAACACCCGGTGCGCCATACACCTACGTGACGACGCCGAATTTCCTTTCCGCCTTCGGCATGGAAACGCTCCCCGACCTGCCAAACATCGAAGCGCTTGAGGACGCAGGCCTGCTCAGCCGACATGCGGTTCAAAACGAAATCGCCACCTCGAAAGGCGGCGACAGCGAGACGGACGAAGACACGTCCTTTATTGAGTGACCCCGGTCGTCTGCAGCCGTTTTGTCATCGCAATCGGGCTAACGAGCATCGCCGTCCAGGCAAGTGCCATGGACAGGCCGAGCTTCATTGGAAACAGAAGCAATTGATCGAACAAAGGGCTGTCGGAGTAGCCAGCCGTCATGCCGCCGATTGACCGCTCGAACGGCCGGACGACCGCCTCGGCGGCATCTTGTACTTCCGTGCTGACCGGTTCACTACCGGGAATGCCTGTCGGGATCGGTTCACCAAGCTTCAGGTCTGACATAGTCGCGTCCTTTCGCGGTTGACGATTAATAAGTGCTGCAGCGCACAAAAGTTCCGCATGAGCTTCCATCGCCGGGAGTTTGATGTGCCACCGGTTGATACGTCATTCCAGGTCAAGCGACTGCTTAAGCTCGTCGATGCGCTTCGAGGCTTCTGCCTTCGTCAGATCTTCAGCATACGCATCGGGTTGATGCGCCTGTTCCGACAGGGTCTTCAAGTAGGAGCGCTGTGCGCCCGTCATCGGCTCATCACCGCTGACCCAGTCGTCCGGATCTTTCTGGGTGTTGGAAGAGGTATCGGTTTTCGGGTTGTCACTCATCACAATCTCCTGAATTCGTTCTTCAAACGTTCTTGGCTGTTGATGGTTCCGGTGTGGGCTGGATCGGCGCAAGAAACCACCTATTCTACCCATCGTTTCGCTCGTAAATTTGCACACCTAGGAGAAGACGATTGCCGATTGTTGCCACCGCCGCCTGGTCCATCCCGAAAAAGGCGGGCGACCGGTTTGGAACGGAGGGAAGTGGCCTTACCAGATACGCCTCGGTCTTCGACGGCGTCGAGATCAATTCGACCTTCTACCGGCGGCACAAGACATCGACATTCGCGCGCTGGGCGGACTCCGTCCCGGACAGCTTTCGGTTCGCGGTCAAGATCCCCAAGGAGATTTCCCACACCCGCGCTATGAAAGACATTGCCGAGCCGTTCGACACGTTCCTTGCTGATATCGCACCGCTCGGAGAGAAACGCGGGCCGCTGCTCTGCCAGGTACCGCCGTCGCTGGTGTTCGATGCACATGTTCTCGAAACCGCACTCAAAACCTTACGGGATGCCGATGACGAACGGATCGTCATAGAAGCGCGCCACAAGAGCTGGGCATCGGCCGAGGCGTTGAACCTGCTGAAGAACTTCGCGATCGATCGGGTTTTTGCCAATCCGGCCCCGGTATGGCCAGCGGAAGACTTTGAAAGACAGCCGAAGTACGTGCGTCTCCACGGCAAGCCAAAAATCTACTACTCGAGCTATACCGACGACGAGATCGCGTCTTTCTCAAAATTGCTGGCGCCGGAGAGCTGGTGCGTGTTCGACAATACGGCCTCAGGGGCCGCCATCGAAAACGCGCTGACCATGCTCGGCCATTACCCCCGAAACTCGCCCTCGTTCATGTCACGTTCGTCGTAGTTGATATCCCAGTCCTTGGCGTCTTCATCCTTGCCCGGCGTCTTCTTGTTGACGGTCGCGTCATCTGAATGCGTGATGACGCGGGGCTTGGCGCTACTCACACCATTGTTGGATCCTCCGGCATGGTTGCTTTCCGACTGACCCCTTGCGTCTCGCTCGATCTCTGCCTTTGATGACTTTTTATTTTTTTCCATGTTCAGGTTCCTCCTGAGCCTCCGCCGTTTCTCCTGTGCGGGGTTGCTCTTTCATCGCCCGGTGCAGTCCTTTGGCCGCTCCTTGCGCCAGAGCGTGGCGGTTTAGATCGGCCTCTGGGCTCTCTACAGAGCGGGCATCATCTGTTTCAGCCGGAGCGGTCTCCGGCAGCTTTTCCCGTTTTGTCATCTCGACTCCCATCACTAAGCCAATCGACCCCATTTGGGATTCCATTCAACCCCTTCCACAAGCTCGACAAATATGGGCTCGTTGCTGTCGGCTCTATGAGAGGCCGCCAGTTTGAAGGCCGCGGCGGGCTCCATCTCCTCGCCGGGAAAAATCGTATCGTCCGCGTCTGTGTCGGCTATCTTGCGCACATAACCACGGATCTGATCGCCTGAGTGATAGAACTTGATCACCAATGATCCGGCCGGCGCAATGCCTGGGAAATATTGTCGATAGTCGCCGCGTTCCGCTGCCGCATCGGTGTCACCGGCCCGATACCAGTGGGTAAGGTCCTGGCCTTCAGGACGACCTTCTGCTTCCCAGATCAGATATGCGCGCAGCCGTCTCGCCTCCTCATCGATCAGAGGTTTCGGTTGTTCCGAGACGACTTGAAGGACGACCTTGCCGCGGATATGTTTTTCTTGGAGGACGGACTGGGCTTCGGCTGCCTGGCCTAGCCCAAAGGTGCTGGCAACAACGACCTGGACCTCGCCTTGGTAGATCAGCTGCGCGATTTCCTGCAATTGGGCGCCGTTCGGCTGAGCGGTGTAGCGCGCTGCACGAATACCCTGTTTCTTGGCTTTTGCCTTATCCGGCTCCTGGAGTGTAGAAATGAGGGCGCCTTTCGGTTTGACGACGCTGAAGCTTCTTTCCTGGGTCTCGCCGCCGATCAGATCGAATACAAGGTCGACGGGCTCGACAACATCTTCGAACTTCTCCGCCTTGTAATCGATCACCTGGTCGGCGCCGAGGTCGGTTACGAAATCCTTGTCGGACGAGGACACGGTTGTCGCTACCCATGCGCCCTTTGCCTTGGCGAACTGAATGGCGAAATGGCCGACGCCGCCCGCACCGCCATGAATAAGGACACGCTGGCCCGCCAGAAGGCCACCGTGATCGAACAGCCCCTGCCATGCTGTGATCCCGGCGAGCGGTACGGCCGCCGAGCCAATGGCATCAGGTGCCTGGGGCTGTAAAGCCACTTCTTCCGCGCTCGCCACGACGAACTCCTCGTAACCGCCATGTTCAGGCGACAGGAATGCAAAGACCTTGTCGCCGATCAGGAAGCTCGCAACGCCAGATCCAACGGCCGCGATCTCGCCGCTGACGTCTCTACCGAGCACGTAGGGAAGATCCTTTTCGGTGACGACAGGATATTTACCCTCGCGCATCTTTGCGTCGACAGGATTGACGCTCGCGGCGAAGACCTTGATGACAACTTCGTTGGCGGCCGGCGTCGGTTGGTCGATTTCATCGATTGCCATAACCTCCGGACCGCCGAAGCGGTGGATACGGACAGCTTGCATGATCGTCTTCCTTTGAGCTGAAGATTAATTTCTGAGATGCAACGTCGATTGCTTCTCACGCTGCGCGCCTTTTGATGGCTGCAGCACCGCGGACTGCGGCGACGGGCGCGGGTCATCAATGTTTTGGTTGCTTGCCAAAATCCTTGCGCAACTCGTCCTTTGCCTTGTCGAGCGTTGCCAACCTCGACTTCGACAGTTGCTTGCCCGCCCTATTGATATAGAAATTCAGCATCGACATCGCAGACTGAAACGGGGTGGCTTTGCGGCGGTCGCTGTGCTCGGCGGACGCCTTCAGCGAATCCGCGATCTTCTTGGCGCTACGTTGCTTGAAGACGCCGTCCTTCAGATCCATCGCATCGCTGTTGTTGGTCACATCCTGTGACCATTTCTGTTTGTTTTTATTTTTCGGCATAAGCGTTCTCCAAAAAGAACGGCGCCGCTGTTGTGGCGTCGTCCTCTGTCAATGATGAGCGTGGTGCTCGTTGCGCTTGCGGGTGGCAGCTGCCTTCTTGGCTGAGGCAGAGCGCTCTTCCTTGGTCCGCGACGCGGCGGCCGTGCCACCCTTTCGCCCTCCTTTCTTGGAGGAGGCGTGGCTTTCGGCATGGCCGCGCCCAGAGCCTGATTTGTTACCGCCGCCACTTTCCTTGTTAACGGTTGCCCAAGCGCGGCGTTCAGCTTCCTTTTCCAAAACGCCCCGGTCTTCGTAGCCTTCCTCGATATGCTCGGCCTTGCGCTTCTGCTTCTCGGTGTATGCGGATTTGTCGCCCTAGGGCATGAGACAATTCCTTCTCTGGAATTATCTTCGTGATGAAGAACCCGATGCGAAGGAAGTCATCGCACTCATTAAAGCGGAAGGCCGCAAGGGTGTGGCGCTACCGGGCGATCTTCGGGATGCCGCCTTCTGTGAGAAACTTGTCGACGATGCAGTCAAGGCACTCGGTGGTCTCGACATCCTGGTGAACAATGCCGGTCGCCAGCAACAGGCCCAGTCAATTAGCGACATTACCTATGAAGCTTTCGACGCGACGATGAAGACAAACATCCATGCCACATTCCTGCTGACGAAAGCAGCTCTGAAGCACTTGAAGCCAGGATCTGCCCTGACACTAACTCGGGAAGCACAATCAGACCAGCATTTTGATCGAGCATTTGATTGACAGTGACGCACATTCGATCGGTGTCGCTGGGGGCGATCTCTTACGCGGACAGATGCAGAAGTGCAGCCAAGCACCGGTGCAGCCATCTCCGTCAGCACGAATGATGTTGATAGGGAAAGCGTCTAACCCTACTTTATGTTGCATGTACTCAGTCGCAGATCGCTTCCGCCTCGATCTCGACCTCGTAATCGCCGATCAGATTGCCGGCCTCGATCAGCGTGTTGGCAGGAAGAACCGAGGCGAAGGCGCGTCCGTGCGCGCGCGAGACCGGCTCCCACTGATTGGCATCACGCAGATAGATGCGGGTCCTGGCCACGTCTTCCATCTTGCCGCCAAGCGCCGAAATGGAGGCGGCGATCTTGTCGAGAATGTAGGTCGCCTGCGCGCCGGCATCGCCCGGCGCTACGCAGCGGTTGGTGCCATGCGTCGCGGTCGTGCCGGAGACCATAATGCGATCCCCCACCCTGACGGCCCGGCTATAGCCCGCGATCGGTTCCCAGATGCTGCCGGATGAGACACGCGAACGGCCGGGACGACCGGGTACCGGCTCAGCCGTGTAGACGGATGGAATGGCATCGAGATGGTGGCTGAGGTCGCCGGATGCCGTGAGGAATGGCGGCTTGCGGTATTCGTCGCCGCAGTCGCCGGGAATGGGCTGCGTCTCATCAAAGGTAGCGTTCAACGCGGCGTGATCCTCTTCGTCGAGCGCAAAAGAGAAGACGTTCAGATTGTCGCCGCGATGCTCGTTTTCGCCGATGCGCGCGCCGACGATGGTGGCGGCCACCGCGTCGTGCTCCAGAACCCAGCGGCTCGCGACGTTGGAGATCGACACGCCGTGCTTGGTCGCGATGGTTTGGGCTGCGCTGAGAATGCCCTGGAACGCCTGCCAGCCGCCGGCGATGTCGATGAAGCGCTTGTACTTTGAGCGGCTCCAATCGGCGATACCAGTCGGTTCCAGTTGGCCCAGCCACTTCTCGGACAGAAATCCGCCGCAGAGCGTCCCATAGGCGAGAAGCTTGACGCCGCTATTGGCGCAGAGCTTCGAGAGCGCACCGGCCGCGCGGCGGTCGACGAGGGAGAACGAGACCTGATTGCTGGCGATCTCGATGCCGTCGGCGAGTGCCAGCGCCAGATGTCCAGCATCGAAATTGGTGAGGCCGAGCGCGCCGATCAGGCCTTCCCCGCGCAGGCGCTGCATCTCGTGCAGTGCGTCGAGCCACGCTGGATGCTCGAAGCTCCACCAGTGGAATTGCAGTAGATCCACCTTGTCGACACCAAGTCTCGTCAATCGCTCCTCGACGCCACGACGCACGACATCAGCCGTCATCGGTCCCGGCTCCGGGCACCATTTGGTGAAGGCGACTGGCCGCTGGCCGTTCTGATAGCGCGACAGCAGGCGACCGGTGATCAGCTCCGCCGAACCATAGTGATCGGCCATGTCGAACGTATCGAAACCATCCAGCGCATAGGCCTGCAGCACATCGGCGCCCTTGTCGGGATTGATCACGGTGCCGTTCTTCTCGATGTCGGCCACCTGCCAGAGACCGCAGACGATGCGGCTGATGGAGAGATCCTTGGTGAGGGCTATGCGTGGGGGCGTGGTGGACATGTCGTTATTCCCTGGATGTCTGTTTGCGCTTGCTCGTCAGCGATGCCAGCGCATTTGAGGCGCCGAGAATGCCGCGAGGGCGCAGGAGCAAGATGAGGCAGAGCCCGACGCCGATCATGACGATCTGCAGCGACGCCGCGCGGGCCTGCTGCTCGGGCGGCACGAACGCGGAGACGGCGGCCGCCGACAGCGCCCACAGTCCCCAGACCAGCACCGCGCCGAGTATGGCGCCGCGATTGTTGCCGGAGCCGCCGACGATCAGCATCGCCCAGACCTGGAAGGTCAGGATCGGCAGATAATTGTCGGGAGCGATGAAGCCGATGAAATGTCCTTGCGCGGCCCCTGCCAGCCCCATGATGGCGCCGCCGATGGTGAAGGCCTGCAGACGAAAGCGGATAGGCCGCTTGCCGAGCGCCTTTGCAGCGCTTTCATCCTCGCGGATCGCGCGCAGCACGCGGCCCCAGGGGCTCTTGGCGAGATGCTGGAGCGCCAGATAGAGCGCCAGCACAACGCCCGCCATCAGCGCGAGATTGGAAAGGGAAAATGCCAGCGGATCAGCGGCAAGGCTGCCGAACGGGCGCGGAATGAAGCCGATGCCGAAGGCGCCGCCGGTTAGCGGTTGCAGGTTCAGCACACAGAGCTGCACCGTGACCGCGACGCCGAAGGTGGCGATGGCGAGATAATCGGATCGCAGCCTTATGGTGAGCGCACCGACCAGCCAGGCGGCAAGCCCGGCGACCAGCGCGCCGCCGAGCCAACCAATGGCGATCGGCAGGTCGAAACCGCCAAAGCGGCCGGGCGCATCCGGCGTCGTCAAAAGCGCCGACACATAGGCGCCGATCGCGACGAAGGCGGCGATGCCGACGTTGAAGAGGCCGGTCTGGCCCCACTGCACATTGAGGCCGAGGCACATGATGGCATAGGTCAGTGCCATCGTCAGGAAGAAGGCTGCGTAGGCGATCAGATCAAGGCTCATGCCGCCCTCCCGAACAGGCCGCGCGGGCGAAGAAGCAGCACCGCCACCAGGATGACGAAAGAGACAGCCGCCCGCCACTCAGCGCCGACGACCTGCACGGCCAAGGCCTCCGACAGGCCGACGATCAGCCCCGCGATCATCGCGCCCGGGACGCTGCCGATCCCGCCGAGGATCGCGGCGGCAAACAGCGGTAGCAGCAGGTCATGGCCGAGATAGGGGCGAATCTGCACCAGGAGCCCGGTCATGATGCCGGCAATGCAGGCTAGGGCTGCACCTGTAAACCAGACGACGCGGATCACGCGGCGCACATCCACGCCGGCGATACCCGCCAAAGCCGGATTTTCGCTGACGGCGCGCATCGAGCGGCCGATGTCGGTGCGGGTCATCAGCAGGTGGATCGCGACGACCGCGACCAGGGACAGGCCGAGCGAAAGGAGCTGGTCGGGCGTGGCACGCAGGCCGCCACCGATCTTCACGGCGATTTGCAGCGCCTTGGTGTAATAGGCGGGCTTCGAGGTGAAGATGAATTCGAGCAGGCTGCGCAGCGCAAGCGAGGCGCCGAAGCTCGCCATGACGAGAATGATGATCGCGCCGCCGCGCGCCCGCAGACGCCCGAACAGCAACGCATCCACGGCAAGTGCAAGCAAGCCCGTGAGCAGGATCGCGATGATAGCTGCAAGCGGTAGCGACCAGCCGAAGGAGAAGGGGCCGATCGGCTTCGTCAACGTGGTCGACAGGAGCCCGAGGCCGCCGCTGACGGCGAGCGCCAGATAGGCGCCCCAGGAGAGCATCTCGCCATGCGCGAAATTGGCAAAGCGCAGGATCGAATAGGTAAGCGTCACGCCGATGGCGCCAAGGCCGATCATCGCGCCGGCAATCAGGCCATCCATGAGAAATTGCGGGTTCATGGTGCCTCCGCCGCCTGCGTGGTGGTGCCGAGATAGAGCTTGGCGATCAACGGGTCGGCGAGCAGCGAGGACGCCTCGCCCTCATGCCTGATCCTGCCCTCGACTAGGATGACGGCGCGGTTGGCGATCGCAACGGCCGCCTTGACGTTCTGCTCGACCAGAATGACGGTGACACCGCCGGCGTTGATCTCTTTCAGCATCGAAAACACCTCGCCGACGATTTTGGGCGACAGGCCGGCCGAGGGTTCGTCGAGGATGAGCACGGAGGGATCGACGATGAGCGCGCGGGCAACGGCCAGCATCTGCCGCTGTCCTCCCGACAATGCGCCGGCCAAACGTGTGGGTTTGCTGGCGAGATCGGGGAAGCGACGATAGAGCGCGGCGATCCGTTCGCCTCGCAGAGCCTTCGGCAGGACGGCGGCGGCAAGCTGCAGGTTTTCGTGGATGGTGAGCGTCGCGAAGATGTTTTCCGTCTGCGGAACGAAGGCGAGGCCTTCGCCGATCTTGCGGTGGGATGCGACGTGGGTGATCTCCCGCTGGCCCAGCATCACGCTTCCCGAGTGGATCGGCACCACGCCGGCGATCGCCTTGACGAATGTCGACTTTCCGGCTCCGTTCGGTCCGAGCAGCACCAGCAATTCTCCCTGCGCAACCGAGAGATCGATGCCGCGCACGATCGGCAGGTCGGGTTCGTAGCCGGCGACCAGCGCGCGGGTTTGAAGCGCCGGCGTGGTCATGCCGCCGCTCCGAGATAGGCTTCGATGACCTCGGGATTGGCGGCGACGTCGGCGGGCGTGCCCTCGGCCAGCGGCTTGCCGAGTGCCATGGCGACGACGCGGCTGCAAAGCCGCGCCACCATATCCATATTGTGTTCGATCAGCAGGATGGACTTGCCCCGCGCGTTGAGATCCAGCACGCGTTCCATGATCGTCTCCAGGAGCGCGGGGTTGACGCCGGCCGCCGGTTCGTCGAGCAGAATCGCCTGCGGATCGGCCATCAGGATGCGTGCGAGTTCCAGCAGCTTGCGCTGTCCGCCCGAGAGAACCTTCGCCGGCTGTCCCTCTAGGCCCGACAAGGTGACGAACTCCAACAGCGCACGCGCCTTTTCGATCGCCAACCGCTCCTGTTGCCTGACATGACCAAAGCGCAGGAAGTTCGCGAACAGCCGCTCGCCGTCTTGGGCCTGCGCGCCCACGAGTACATTTTCGAGCACCGTCATTTCGAGAAAGGGCTTCGGAATCTGGAAAGTCCGGCCGACGCCACGACCGATTCTCTGCTCTGGGCTCTCCTGCGACACTTCGCGGCCGCCGATCCAGATTTCGCCCGATGTCGGCTTCAGGCTTCCGGCAATCAGGTTGAACAACGTGGTTTTGCCGGCGCCATTCGGGCCGATGAGGCCAACCATCTCACCTTCGCCAAGCCTGAGCGACATGCCGCCGACGGCCACGTTGCCCTGAAACGACTTCACCAAGTCGCGCGCGTCGATCACGGCTCTGGCGGGTTCTGCCGCTTTCGATGGGGCGTCTGGCACTGGCAAAGGCATGGAGAAAAGAAGTCTCTTGATTTGATTGGTGATGTTTGATCAAACTTTACCCCATGGTGAAAAGCAACCGAAAAAAGCGGTGTCTCACGGAGCAGGCTCGATGGTAGTCCCATCGGGAGGAGCCCATGCGAGGAAACCGGCCGATGGTGGTCACGACCGTGACGACGCGCTGTCGCCGGTCGGGCGCGAAACGCTGCAAGACCGCGTCTACGCGCAGCTGCGCAACTCTCTGATCAACGGCATGTTCGACGCCGGCGACGTGTTGCGCATCGTCGATCTCGCCGAGCGGCTGCAGACGAGCACCATGCCGGTGCGCGAGGCGCTTGGCCGCCTCGTGTCCGAGCAGGCGCTGGAATCGCTGCCCAATCGCTCGGTGCGCGTGCCGCTGATCACCCGCGAGCGGCTGGACGATCTGGCCCGCGCCCGCATCCTGATCGAAGGCCAGATGGTTGCGCTGGCGCTGCCCAATCTGACGGATGACGATTTTGCCGTGCTGAAGCAGATCAATGTCGATTGCGATCTCGGTTTCGAGCAGCACGGCAAGGATATCGGCCATGTCACCTCGGCGCTGAACCAGCAGTTCCATTTCCACATCTATCATGCGGCGCGCTCGCAGGTGCTCATCCCGATCGTCGAGAGCCTGTGGCTTCAGTCGGGCGCGATCATTCGCAAGGCCGCGCATATTCATGACGAAGAGGGCGGACTTGCCGCCACCAATCATCATTGGGCGCTGATCGGTGCGCTGGAAAATCGCGATGTCGAGGCCGCGATGCAATCGCTTTCCAACGACATCAGCCGCTCCTTCGATCTCATCCGCGGGCGGCTGGATGCCGAAGCCAACGGCAATGCATCGGGAGGTCACCATGCCTGAACCCATCGACGACGGCTTCGACCTGTTCGATCTGAGGGTCGACGTGATCATTCCCGAAGGCGGCGCGGTTTACTGCGGCGCCAAGCCTGGCGATCATTTCGAGCTCAAGGGCGAGATGCTGCATCTGCCGGAGGGACAGGGGATCTCGATCTACTCGCTCTCCTCCGTGCTGCCGCTGCTCGCGGCAAAGCAACGCCCGACGGATCGCAACGACTGGATGACGACGGACGCCGACATCGCTTGCCCGGACCCCAATTGCTCGACACGGCTCAGGATCACCCGCACGGGTATCCGCCGTTTCAGCCATGCCGCCACCACGGCGGTTCCCTTGAATGACCAATAGGCTGAAAGACATGCAGCGCATCACCATCGCCCCCGGTTACGAAATCTCCCGCGTCATTCGCGGCGGCTGGCAGCTGGCGGGCGGCCACGGCGCGATCGATGGCGGCAGCGCTGTCGAGGACATGATCGCCTTTGCCGACGCCGGGATCACCACTTTCGACTGCGCTGACATCTATACAGGCGTCGAGGAGCTGATCGGCCGTTTTCGCGTCGCCTACAAGAACCTGCGTGGCACTCAGGCGCTGTCGCGCATCCGCGTCCACACCAAATTCGTGCCCGATCTGACCGTCCTACCAAACATCAGCAAGGCTTATGTTGAAGGCGTCATCGATACCTCGCGCAAGCGGCTCAACCTCGACTGCCTCGATCTCGTGCAATTCCACTGGTGGGCCTATGATATCGAGGGCTGGCTGGAAACGGCGGGCTGGCTGAAGGAGCTGCATGAGGCCGGCAAGATCGGCAAGATCAGCGGCACCAATTTCGACACGGATCATATCAAAGCGATCATCGGTTCCGACGTGCCCTTCACCTCGCTGCAGTTGCAATATTCGCTGCTCGACCGGCGCCCGGAAAAGCGCATGGCGGCGCTTGCCGGCGAAAAGAACTTCGCGCTGTTCTGCTACGGTACCGTCGCAGGCGGCTTCCTCGGCGATCGCTGGCTCGGCCAGCCGGAACCGGAACATCCGCTCGAGAACCGTTCACTGACGAAGTACAAGCTGATCATCGACGATTTTGGCGGTTGGGATCTATTCCAGGCGCTGCTGTCGACGCTGCGCGAGATCGCCGACCGGCACAATACCGATATTGCCACGATCGCAAGTGCAGCGATGCTGACCAAGCCAGGCGTCGCCGCCGTCATCGTCGGCGCCCGCAATCGGGATCACCTGAAGTCCAATCTTGCAATCGCCGATATCGCGCTAAGCGAGAAGGACAGGGTTGAGATCGATGCGATCCTTGCGCAATCAAAGCCGCTCGACGGCGACGTCTATACGCTGGAGCGGGACAGGGAAGGCCGCCACGGCAGCATCATGAAGTACAATCTCAACAAAGGGGAACAAAAATGAGAACGACATTCCTGCTTTCTGCCATGGTAGCTGCCCTTGCGGCATCCACGGCACCGACGCTGGCCGCCGATTGCGACATCACCGTGGGCCTCGTTATGGAGCTCACCGGTCCGGCCGGTGAATATGGCCAGGCCGGCGCTAAGTCCGTCGAGATGGCCTTCCGGGACATTAACGACGCCGGGGGCGTCAATGGCTGCAAGGTCGTCGCCGACACTCGCGACAGCCAGAGCCAGGGCAACGTCGCCGTCGATCAGGCGACCCAGCTCGTCAACATCAAGAAGGTGCCCGTCATCATCGGTGGCATCATCTCGTCGGTATCGATCCCGATCCTGACATCTGTAACGGCACCGGCCGGCGTGGTGCAGGTCTCGCCAGCATCCTCGTCTCCAACGCTGACCGAGCTTGGCCGCAGCGGCAAGACCAACGGCGTCTTCTTCCGCACCATTACCTCGGATGCGCTGCAGGGCACCGCGGCCGCGAAGTTCGCGATGGACCAGGGCCTGAGGAAGATTGCGATCATCAACGTCAACAACGACTTCGGCGTGAACATGGTCAAGGAATTTTCGACCGCCTATCAGAAGCTCGGCGGCACGATCACCTCGACCACGCCCTATAACGAGAAGCAATCAAGCTACGCCTCGGAAGCCAGCGCCGCGATGGCCGGTGACCCCGATGCGCTTTATCTCGTCAGCACGCCTGTCGATGGCGCGACCATTGCTCGCGCTTGGGTTTCCGGTGGTGGCAAGCAGACCTTCCTGTTGAACGACGGCATGAACTCCAAGGACTTTATCGAGAGCGTCGGCGCGCAGTATCTCGAGAATGCCTATGGCACCTCCTCCGGCACCAGCCCTACGGCGTCGACCGAATATTTCAATGGCAACTACGAGGCCTTCGCCGGCGGCATCTCGCCTTCGGCTCCGGCCGCCGACCGCTCTTATGACGCGGGTGCAATCGTGGCGCTGGCGATCGCCAAGGCCGGCAAGGCAGATGCGGCCGCCATTAAGGTAGCCATGCACGAGGTCGTCGCCGAGGGTGGCACGCCCATCCATGCTGGCAAGGAAGAGTTCGCCAAGGCGCTGCAGCTCATCAAGAATGGCAAGCCGGTCAAGTACGAAGGTGTTATCGGCCCTGTCAGCTTCGACAAGTATGGCGACATCACAGGTCCGTTCCGCTTGTGGAAGATCAGCGGCGGCGAGGTGACGACGGTCGGTGAGTTGAGCGCCGAAGAGGTCACCAAGATTAAGACCGCAAAATGAATTGAGTGAGCTCGAGGATACTCCACGAGCCACTACATCAAAGGGTGAGCGTATCGTGCACGGGTGCCGATGCTGTACCACCATCGGCACCCATTTCTCGCTGCGGATGACTACGAAGAGGTCTATGGGCACCTACTTTCGCAGGCCAAAGACAAGGTGGTCCTTCACGGCCTGGGCGATATGTTCGATCCGAACCTCACAGGGTATTGGGGGGCGTCGGATTTCGGCTCGGCGCTCAAAATCGTCATCCGCATTATCGAAGCCAGCAAAGACAAGGTGGAAGGCATCAAGATCTCGCTTCTCGATAAAGAGAAGGAAGTCATCCTCCGGCGCTGCCTTCCGGATGGTGTCCTGTGCTTTACCGGGGACGATTTCAACTACGCTGACATGATCGAGGGGGATGGCGAGCATTACAGCCATGCGCTGCTCGGGATCTTTGATGTGGTCGCGCCCGAGAAATGCGGCTTATCATCTGGAACAACAACTATAATGACCCCGCGCTAAAGGCTCACAAGGGCTGGGGTAGCGGCAAAAGTAAACCCCGCCAAATGACGAGCGAAGCTAGGGGGAGTGTCGCCGCATCGCTGCGGCACGTGTAAAACTTGCCGAACCAGGGAGGGTTCCAATAAAAAAGGGCTCGCCACTCAATACACAGGCGAGCCCTTCTCGTGCGTCTTAGTTTCGGCATCTGCCTGCACCTCGACGACAATTCTATCAATAACGCGCCTCTTCGCGGGTTAATCCTCGCGTAGCTTCCTTTCGATGCCCATCATTATTGACCATTCCTCGTCGTAACCCTTGCGCCATGTCATCAAAATAGGATTTGCGATGGATAGAAGCTCTTTTTGGGCGCTGTTTCTTCCATCTTGCGCTGCAGCCTCTTGGTCCTCTCTCATGGACGTACCATCAGCCGATAGGACGCAAAAAAGTGGATGCTTCGGCGGGTAAGCCGCTAATCATACGTAGAACAGCGCACACCGGGAAATTCTTTACCGACCGCAATTGACCGCTGCGGAGCCGAGCCACCAATAAGCGCTTATGTGGATCGTATTCTAAGGTCGCGATCGTTTTGGTGTGGACGGGTAGTGTGAGCATTCCTAGATCTTTCGTCGAGACTAACTCGCGCTGAACTCGCAATATCGAGAGCATTAAACGCTCTACGAGCGGCCCCGGCAATACGGGCTAAAGTCGGTGGTTGTCAAACGGCCTCGGCGGAGGATCTTCCTCTCGGATCGGAGTAATCTAAGCTAAGATTCTCGATGGTGGAGCACTCTCGATTGGACCACTATCTGGCTGCACTGACGGTGTTGTTGCGCGCAAGTGCGCGCAATTGCCGAAGCACGATCGCCAGAAGAACCGCGGTGACCGTGAAGACGAACGAAGAATAACCGAGCAGTAGCCACCAGAGCATAGTCTCACCCCTCATTTGATTTACGAGGCGACTAACTCTCGAAGCTCTATCGGGTTCCAGCTATCGGACCTTAGTCCGGCGGACATCACCACCGCCCCATCATCAGCGGCTAGCGCTGGAAGGAACCAGAAGGGGCTGTATACATTTCTGCCTCCGGTCGTGTGTTTGTGGCAGTGACCCTACGTGGTGGAGATTGTATGCGACAGTACAGTTGGACCCTGATGAGGCCCGGAGCCGTTCCCAATGTCGGGCTTGGAACCCTTGATGAAGTAGAAGGGCGATCCATCGTTGTCATCTGCCGGGAATA
Source organism: Hyphomicrobiales bacterium (assembly GCA_900465675.1). Taxonomy (GTDB): domain Bacteria; phylum Pseudomonadota; class Alphaproteobacteria; order Rhizobiales; family Rhizobiaceae; genus Rhizobium. The sequence goes on from UBJR01000007.1 coordinate 239,424, forward strand.
CCAACTGCATCCTGGCTGATTGACGAGATGAAAGCCAAGCAGGATTCGACCGGTACCGCCAGATATAATTACGCGCTAGGACAACCCGACGAATGGCGCTTTGCCTGGATTGCACAGTGAAGGCGCTTACAGCAAGGGCGTATCATTTGGCCGGATGCCCCCCAGTGCCCATTCATAATCTTATCTTGTCTCAGCCTTAGGTTCTGAATACACCTTAAGGGCTGAGAGCAGCGGTCTGGGACTAACCGGGCCCATAACGGCATCACTTGATGTGCCAAATCGCCTGACGTTCAGAAAAATCTGCGATTTTGAGGGTCAATTCAATCTGCGACCTCTTCCACAGTTTGGATCTGCGTTTCGATCAATCGTCAACCGTTGATAGTCGAGTGGGTCATGCTAGCTCGGGTTGCGGAAAGCCCTTGGTGGAACTGTAGACCCCGCCATTGGTCACAAGTGCCCATACAATACGCGCGGTTCTGTTGGCAATCGCGACGGCTGCCACCTTGTAGGGCTTTCGTTTTACGAGGGAATAAAGCCACTCATTTGTACTCTGGCGCCCCCTTGCGCGGGCGACTATTGGAAAGGCTCCGATAACCAGGAGCTTGCGAAGTTCCCCATTTCCTCTCTTCGAAATCCGGCCGTAACTCAGCTTGCCACCGGATGAAAACGACCTCGGTGTAATGCCAAGCCACGAGGCAAAGTGCCGTGCCGTTTTAAAGAGCGTTGCGTCCGGGACGACTGCTCGGACAGTGGCAGCCGTGATTTTTCCCACACCTGGAATAGTCATCAGGCGCTGTGTAGCATCATCTTTCTTAACCTGGTCATCGATCGACTCTTCAATCCCGCTGATGTGCTCGTTGATAGCGTCGATGTGCTGGTAGACACTTCTCAGCACGGTGCGCGCGGGCTCGGGTAGGTGGCTCTTGTCAGAGCTCAAGATCTGCTTGAGTTTGACAACGTCAATGGTCCTAGACGGGACGACAAATCCGAATTCAGCCAAAAGGCCGCGCAGCGCATTGATGGCGGAGGTTCGCTGGCGAATGAACAGCGTTCGCGTTTTCATCAAATTGGTGATTGCCTGCTGTTCGGAGCTTTTGATGGCCACGAAGCGCATTCCTGGCTGCGTCGCGGCGTTGGCAATTGCTTCGGCGTCAAGAGCATCGGATTTATCCTGTTTGACGAATGGTTTGACGTATTGTGCGGGTATGAGCAACGGCGTGTGCCCCCACCTTTCAATCTCTCTCGCCCAATGATGAGCCCGCCGGTGGCTTCCATTGCGACGCATCCACGATGCTTCTTAAAGAAACCTGGCAATTCGGCTCTCGCCGGCTTGTGGCTGAAAACCTTGTCCCCGTCTTTGTTCATTCCGTGGACCTGGAAGGCCTGTTTGGCGAGGTCCAGACCAATCGCTAACCCGTTCCATTTTCTCCTCCCTGGGATGATGTGGGAGGATTATAACTCGCTGGCCTCGATACGGGAGAGGATTGCGGTGAAAGGTCTGTCGTCGCTCGTGCGGAGGTCGCTGCTTGATATCGGTCTAGACCGCCTAATTACAGACGGGAAGTCTTTTCAAAATTCCTCGGCACAATGATCCCGAAGAGCTAGCTATCGTGGCGGACCTTAAAAAACTCGACGAGATGACCACCGAGGAACGCATCGAGTTTCTTGAGACCTTAGGTGAAAGCCTCTTGATGTCGGCATCTATCGCGAAACATGAAGACGATCCCATCTGGGAGGACATGTCCGAACTCGGTAATCGCTTTCAAATAAACGCCGAGACGATCGCCGGGGACGAAACGGAGAACGCAGAGCATCTAGTTCTGGAGGCAATCCATCTCCTAGCCAAGTTCGAGCATGGTAGCGGTGGCAGCCGCACCATCCACTGAATGTCTGGAACAAGCTGCGCAAAGCGCCGTGCCATCGAATGTGGGTAACCGAACACTCAAGCCTTTAATAAAGGGCGGCTTTTCTTATGGCATGACAAATAAGCATGGCATCGCATTGAAAGGGCAAGGGCAGGGGAATGGCAGGGAGCTTGGAAATGAGCAGCAACGGGAATAGCTTCGATCTGATGGCTTCTGGGCGCGAACTGTCGGACATGAAGAGCAAGGCAGGCGGGTCATAAAAAAGGGCTCGCCACCCAATACACAGGCGAGCCCTCAATGCGCCAAGAGGTCCGCCAAGGCGCATCATCGGGCGGGAATTAATCACAACTGATGATGTGAGTCACGTGACACGAACGTGACGACGAAAGAAAAAGCCCCAGCGTGCGGCCGGGGCGAGGTGGGGAAGTCAGAGTGCTAGCGAGGAACGTGCCAGCTTCCCATTAACGCGGCATGTGCCGGATCGGTTCCTTGTGCGGCTAGTGCTCCCAGCACCACCATCGCGTCTCGATCGATTGTGAGGACGAAAAGCCAAAGCCGCCCCACTGTTTGCAGTCCGGATGCGTGCAGAGATGTTCGAACTGCTAACTCGACGACTGCATTGGCCGGTCAAGATCGCTCATCGCGTCATCTCAGGATTGTTCGTAGCGGGAGCACCCTTATCGAGAGTCTGCAGTAGCTTTCTGACGCCGTCGTGATGACACGAGTAATAGTGGTTCTGCGCTTCTCGCCCGAAATTTATGAAGCCGCCCATCCGGAGGAATGAAAGCTCTTTGGACGTGGTCGATTGGGGCAGTCCTAGCTCGTTACGCAGTTCGCGGACGTTCATCTCCTCGGCGGCACACAAGCTCTTCAAGACTCGGAAACGAGTCCGGGAGGCGAGCGCTTCAAGCAGCGTCACTTTTTCAGCAAGCGATGATTCCTCTAGCATGGCGGTCCCCGAAGTTCATTGCGTCTGCGCTGGAACTAAACATCTAGCCGTCCGTTTCAAGCGTGGCCTTCGGCATCTCCCTCAACAGACCCAGCCAGTCCAAGATGCTGAAGGCCCCAAATGAGATCCGCCCCGCCAGGGCGCCCCTTCAAGTTTGGCCCCGTTTTCTTCTACTGCATCTTAAGCATTTGCTGATGGACTGTCGGCATGACGACGCCGCCATAATCAAAGCCCCTGCTGCAAACGGAAAAGCCTGTTCGATCCCGGCCGCGCAAGCGCGATCCTCAGCAGCCAAATCTCCCTCGCGACCCAATGCTGGCACGTATCGAGCCGTGCCTGGCGCTTCTTAAGGCCAAGCCGCCCAAAGGCCATCAGTGGGCCTTTGAGGTAAGTGGGACGGCTACCGTCTCGCAGTCCATCTCGACCATGGCAAGGTCCGTACTCTCACCCGTGGAGGGCAAGATTCCGAAGCTGGCGATGGTCAGTTGCGGTGAGATGTTTGCGGTGGAGAAGGAAAAGATTGGCGATCTGGCCATCAGTTGAGACAAAACGCTGACATTGTCGCGCCGACTTGAAGCGCATCATTCGCCGTTCGCGTCTTCGCACAGCAAGATGAGAATTCTCGGCTCGATTGTTCAATCCCTTCTGCGAGCGGTGCTCGACGACCGGTATCACCTCCGACTTTGCAGCCGAATAGGAACGCAGCTTGTCGGTCACCATCACGCGCGGGGCGATACCTCGGCACTTGAGAAGCTTGCGCATGGGACGCATGGCGGCCGCCTTGCTTCTTCGGCTTTGCAGCAGGGCATCTAGGACTTGGCATCGACAGCGCGTCACGGCCAGTATTTCTTCCCCTTGATCGTCACCACCATCTCATTGAGGTGCCATTTGTCGGAGAAATGGCCTCGTGAGCGGCTTCGGAGCTGATTAGCAAATTTCAAGCCGAATTTCGCCGCCCATTCCGACACCGTCTGGGACGAGAGGATGATGCCTCTCTCCGCCAACAGATCTTCGACGTCGCGTAAGCTGAGCGGAAATCGTTAGTAGAGCCATACCGCACGGGCGATGATCTCAGCGGGAAAGCGGTGGCGTTTGAAGTGGGTGAGCGGGGCTTCAGTCAAGCAAGCCAGGTATCAACCCAATGCAAACAGGCGGTTAAGGCGACGCCACCATTGACAGTACTGGCCCGCCGGAGCCGGCGGTGCAGTTCTACGTTTAGGCGAGAGACGGCTTCCGCCACGCTGCGAGCGCCGCCTCGACGCCGAGCGCGAGCTGTAACAGCCGGTGATCCGCACCGAGCGGCCCGGTCAGCTGCAGGCCGAGCGGCAAGTGGCCGTCCGTGCCGGAGGGTACACTGAGCGACGGTTGGCCGGTCATGTTGGCGAAGCCGCTTGAGAGCATCTCGCCTTCCTCGCCATCCTCGGTGAATTCAGGGTCTTTGACCGGGGAAGGGAAGGGGACGCTTGGTCCGATCAGCACGTCCACTTCGCCGAAGGCGGCCTCGACCGCATTGCGCAACTCGACGCGAAAGTTCTGCGCCCGGAGATAGTCGATAGCTTTGGCTTCAAAACCGGCTTCGACCTGCGCTTTCGTGCGCGGTGCGTAACCAGCCGGGTTCTCGGAATAGAGCGGCGAGTGGATGACGGAGGCCTCCGGCAGGATGATGCGGCGGAGCTCGGAATTGGCGCGGGACAGTTCAGGAATATCGATCGGCTTGACGATGGCGCCGGCCGCAGCAAGGCGCTCAAGCGCCCAGACCAGATTTGCGGCGACTGCCGGGGTCAGCTCCGGGCTTGCGCAGTGGAAGCGGACGGCGCCGATCCTCACACCTGACAGTGATGGCGGCGTCAGCGGCATGGGTCTGCCGCTCAGCGCTTCGAGCAGCAGCGCGGTATCGGTAACGTCGCGGGCGAGCGGTCCGGCATGGTCGAGGGTCCCGGACAGCGGGAAGACGCCGTCGAGCGGCACCAGATCGAAGCTCGGCTTCAGCCCGGAAATGCCGCAGTAGGAGGCCGGGATGCGGATCGACCCGCCGGTATCGGTGCCGGTCGCCAGCGGTACGATGCCGGCTGCAACCAGCGCCGCCGATCCGCCGCTGGAGCCGCCAGAGGTGCGTCCGGTGTCGTGTGGATTGTTGGTCTGGCCGATCTCGGGATGGGCGATGCCATAGGCATATTCCAAGAGGTTGGCCTTGCAGAAGATGATCGCACCGGCCTCGCGCAGCCGCTTTATCAGAAGGGCGTCGGCGCTTGCCAGGGCCGGTAGCCGGACCTTGCTGCCGTAGCCGGTCAGCGCCCCATCGACCTCGATCAGATCCTTGATGGCGACGGGAATGCCGTGCAGCGGCCCGCGATCCTTGCCGGCGCGAAGCTCTGTCGCGGCTGTTTCGGCCTCGGCGATCGCCGATGCGTCCAGCCGTTGGGCAACGGCATTGAGGCTTGGCTCCAGCACGTCGAGCCGCTGAAGACTGGCGCTGATGACATCGACCGGCGACAGCGCTCCGGCGCGATACGCACGCCCAAGTTCGGTAACGCTCATGAAGGCGATTTCATCCGGGGCCATTGCCGTTCTCCTTCGGGGAAGATTCCGCCGCCCGAAGGCGGCGGAACAGTCGTCAGATCAAAGGCTCAGTTCTTGACCGTATCTTCCAGGAAGAAGCGGCCGAGCGGGTTCTGGTAGAAATTCTCGACATTCTTGCGCGCCACGTTGATGTAGGGGCTGTAGTAGAGGTCGATCCAGTTGACGTCGTTCTTCGCCGTCTTCTGCAGGTCGACATACATCTGCTCGCGCTTCTTCGGATCGAGCTCCAGGCGGGCCTTGGCGACCAGCTCCTTCACGGCCTCGTTCTTGTAGTTGGTCGAGTAGTTATTGTTGGAGTCGTGGCCGAGCACGAACGTGGTCTTCTGGTCCGGGTCAAGAATGTCGTTGGTCCAGTAGTTGACCGAAATGTCGTAGTCACCGGCAACCGTCATATCCCATTCCTGGCTCGGATCGACCTTTTGCAGATTGGCGGTGATACCGGCCCTGGCGAGCTGCTGCTGCACCAAAACCGCCGTCTGCTCATCCACTTCGTCGCCGGCGCGGATCAGGTAGTTCAGCGTCAGGTTGGAGACGCCGGCATCGGCCAGCATCTTCTTCGCCTTTTCAGGGTCGTACGGGCGCTGCAGGTTGTCGGCGTAGTAGTAGAGCGCGCCCTTCGGGATGTAGGAATTGGCGACAGTGCCCTGGCCGAAGGTGACGGCATCGACGATCGCCTTCTTGTCGATGGCGAGATCGAGCGCCTGGCGCACTTCCTTCTTGCCGAGATCGCCATGCGCATGGTTGATCAGCAAGTGATCTTCGCGGGTGGACGGATCGATCAGGACGTTGAGGTTGGCATCCTTTTTCATCTCCTCGACGCGCGAGAAGGGCACAAAGATCGCCGCATCGAGCTGACCGGCCTGGACGTTCAGCATGCGGGTGTTGTCGTCAGGCACCGAAATCCACTCGACGCCATCGAGCTTGACGCGGTCGGCCTGCCAGAAGTTCGGGTTCTTCTTCAGGATGATGCGGTCGCCGCGGCGCCATTCATCGACGGTGAAGGCACCGGATCCAATCGGCTTTTCGGCATAGGCGTCAGGCCCCAGCGATTCCATGCCTGCCTTGGAGATCACTGAGGCGTTCGGCAGTGCCAGCGTCGACAGAAACGGCGCCGAGGGGTTCTTCAGCTTGATCGTCAGCGTGTGCGGATCGGTGGCGACTGCGGTATCGATCACCTTGTAGCTGTCGCTCCAAAGCGATGCCGGATCGTCGCGGATGCGCAGCAGGCTGAAGGCAGCGTCCTCGGCCGTCAGCGGTGAGCCGTCGGAGAACTTGGCGTCGCGGATCTTGAAGACATAGGTCAGGCCGTCTTCCGAGGCGGTCCAGCTTTCTGCAAGGCCGGGCTCCAGCTTGGTGCCGGTCTTGTCGACGCGGATCAGGACGTCATAGACGTTGGAGAACACCCAGTTGTCAATGTTCTGGGCCGTTTTGATCGGATCGAAGGTCGTCGAGTCTTCGCGGCGGCCGATGGTCAGAACGCCGGCTGCTTCGGCATAGCTTGCCGTCAGCGACAGGCCGGCGATGAATGCGGCAAGCCCGATTGATTTCCACCTGTTGATCATGTGCTTGTTCCCTTCTTTGTTATGGTATGCGTTTGGCAGGCTGAACCGGCATCGATAGCATGTCTTCCCCGGCGCTGGAGCCGCCAAGAAGCGGCCTGTCGGGATCGATGTCGGGAATGGCACCAATGAGCGCCGCGGTATAGGGATGTTTCGGCCGGGCGAAGACCTCTTCAGAGAGGCCCTCCTCGACGATCTCGCCGTGATACATGACGACGACGCGTTCGCAGAGATTGCGGACGATCGCAAGATCGTGGGCAATGAACATCAGCGTCAGGTTCATCTTCGCCGTCAGTTCGCGAAACAGCGCGATGATCTGCGCCTGGATCGTCACGTCGAGTGCAGCGACGCATTCATCGGCGATGACGAGTTTCGGATCGACCGCCAGCGCCCGGGCGATACCGGCACGCTGGCACTGACCGCCGCTCATGCTGCGCGGCTTGCGGTTTGCAAATTCACGATCGAGCCCGACGAGATCGAGCAACTCGCCGATCCGTGCCGGGATGTTGGCCGCCGGCACCTTGCCCTGAACCTTCAGCACTTCACCCAGCATCTGGCCGACGGTGAGACGCGGGTTCAGCGCGTTATAGGGGTCCTGGAAGACCATTGCCGCCTCGCGGCGCAGCTTGGCGAGACCGGCCGTGCGCTGCTGCGCCAGGTTGATGCCGTCGAAGGAAACATGGCCAGAAGAGATCGGGGTGAGACCAAGGACCGCGCGGGCCAGCGTGCTCTTGCCGCTGCCGGACTCCCCGACGATACCGATTGTTTCGCCGGGCATCACGCGAAGCGAGACGCCGGCTACGGCGCTGACTGTTTTGTTCCCTGCCTTGAACAGGCTGCCGCCGATCCTGAAGCGCACATGCAGATCATCGATTTCGAGCAGCGGCCGGACGGTTGCTTGCGCGGGCGCGGCTGCGGTTGCCGGCGAAGCCGCCTCGTCGGGCATCGAGGGATGACTGATGATCAGGTTGATCGTGTAGGGATCTTGCGGCCGCAACAGGATCGTCCGCTTTGGGCCTTGTTCCAGAAGCTTGCCGTTGCGCATCACGGCAATGCGGTCGCAGGTCTGGGCGACGATGCCGAGGTCGTGGGTGATGAGGATGATCGACAGGCCGCGCTTTTCGCGTATCTCTAGCAGCAGCTTCAGGATTTGTGCCTGTATCGTCACATCAAGGGCCGTCGTCGGCTCATCGGCGATCAGGATCTTCGGGTTGCAGGAGAGCGCCACGCCGATCATGGCGCGCTGGCGCATGCCGCCCGAAAATTCGTGCGGATAGCTGTCATATTGCCTGATCGGATCGGGAAAGCCGACCTGGGTCAGGATCTCGACGGCAGCGGTTCGCGCCTGCCTGGCGCCAAGCCGCTGGTGATAGCGGATGCCCTCGGCAATCTGGTCGCCGATGCGCATCACCGGGTCCAGGTGGCTCGTCGGGTTCTGGAAGATCATGCCGATCTCGCCGCCGCGCACCTGAAGCATTTCGGCATCGCTGGCCGCCGTCAGATCGCGGCCCTCGAGAAGGACCGTACCCTGCTCGATCTTGATCAGCGACGACGGCATCAGCCGCACCAGCGAGCGGCAGAGCAGGCTCTTGCCGGAGCCGCTTTCGCCGACGAGGCCGAGGATTTCACCCTTGGCAAGGTCGAGGGAGACACCGTCAATCAGAGTGCGCGTACCGCCGTCGAGATGGACCTTGACCGTCAGGTCGCGGACGGAAAGGACCGAGGCGCTCATTCGTGAACTCCAAGAAGTTCGCCGAGCGCATCACCCAGCATGCTGAAACCAAAGGCGAGGCAGACGATCGAAAGTCCGGGGAAGAGCGTGATCCACCATGCCGTGGTGATGAAGCTCTGTCCCTCGGCGACCATGACGCCCCATTCCGCGAGGGGCGGCTGTACGCCGAGGCCGAGATAGCTGACCGCCGCACCGCTGAGCAGTACCAGCGTGGCATCCGACATCGAGAAAACGATCGAACCCGTAATGGCGTTCGGCAGCAGGTGACGGAACATGATCCTGAAACGGCTGAAGCCGAGGCTGACGGCGGCAACCGAATAGTCGGAGCTCTTCAGTACCAGCATCTGCGCCCGGATCAGGCGGGCATAGGAAACCCAGCCCACCAGCGCCATGGCGATATAGAAGCTGCTGAGCCCCGGCCCGAGGATGGCAATAATCGACAGCATCAGCACCAGGAACGGGAAGGCGAGGATGATATCGACGATGCGCATGAAGATGGCATCGACGATACCACCGAAGAAGCCGGCGATGGTGCCGACCATCGTCCCGATCAGGAACGGAAAAAGCACGCCGATGACGGCGATCTGCAGATCGATGCGGGTACCCCAGATGACGCGCGAGAGGATGTCGCGGCCGAAATTGTCCGTGCCGAACAGATGCGCCAGTGACGGCGACTGCAGCCGCGCATCGGCATTCTGCAGGATCGGGTCATAGGGCGCGATGATGGGTGCACCGATTGCCAGCAGCAGAAAGAACAGCAGAACGCCGGCGCCGATCACAAGCGTCAGGCGGCGGCCGAAGAAGCGGCGCCAGGCGATCGGTTGCGGAGAGAGCGTGCCGATGCTCATAGCTTCACCCGCGGATCAACGGCGACGGTGACGATGTCGGCCAGGAAATTGACGAGGACGGTGGCACAGGCAAAGGTCATGGCCACGCCCTGGACGACCATGTAGTCGCGCGAGAAGATGGCGCGGACCAGGAGCTGGCCCATGCCGGGCAGCGCAAAGACGCTTTCCACCACTACGGTACCGCCGATCAGCCAGCCGATATTGACGGCGAGGAGATTGATGGTCGGCACCAGCGAATTGGGCAGCACATGGCGCCAGAAGACGATGCTTTCAGGCATGCCGCGGGCACGCGCCGCGGTCGCGACGTCGGACTTCAGGGATTCGATCATCGCCGAGCGCAGGCTGCGGGTCAGCACCGTCGACAGCGACAAGGCCACAGTCAATGCCGGTAGAATCAAATGCGAAAGCTTGTCGCCGAGCGTGGCTCCGTAGCCCGAAACCGGCAGTACGCCGAGTTCGACGCTGAAGAGAATGATCAGCATCAGGCCGAGCCAGAAGGGCGGAAAGCCGATCCCGAAGGTGGAGATGACGCGCACCGCATGATCGGGCGCACCGCCGGCATTGCGGGCGGCGATCGCGGACATCGGCACAGCGATCAGGATCGACAAGATGACGCTGGTCAGCACCAGCGCTATCGTCGGCTCGATGCGGGTGGCGATCAGCGGCAGGACGTCGATCTTGTAGAGGATAGACCTGCCCATCTCGCCATTGGCGAGGTTCTTCAGGAAGTAGAAATATTGCAGCCACATCGGCTGATCGAGGCCGTATTGGGCGCGGATATTGGCAAGGGCGGTCGGTGTGGCGCGGGTGCCGAGAATATTGCGGGCCGGGTCTCCGGGGATCAGGCGCACGAGAATGAAAGTGATAATGCTAATGCCGAAAATAACAGGCAGAAACTGAAATGGACGGGTCAATATGAATTTATAACGATGCATGGCGGCGTTGGCCCCCCTGTCTTGGCCGGGCTTCGATCTCCCTACACTGCATCAGCTTGCCCCATGCCGCGACAGGAAATCGGTGAGCGCTGGATAATAATCCTGCGGGTTCTCGTAAAAGGGCATGTGGCTGGCATTGGCGAAGACCTTGAGCTCGGCATTCGGCAGCGCGAGCTTCATCCGCAGCGCGCAGGCCGGCGTCAGTTCGTCATGCTCGCCGGTGGTGATCAGAACGGGCACGGTCACGCGCGACAGATCGGGAATGCGGTTCCAGTCCTTCAGGTTGCCGATATAGAGAAACTCGTTCGGGCCCTGCATCGTCTCGTAGGGACCCATGTTCCAGTCGTCGAGCGAGCGGCGGACCGGCGCGGGCCATTCCGGAAGACGGCAGACGTGGCGATAGTTGAGGATCGTGATGGCAGCCAGATATTCGGGGTGATTGTAGGTACCTTGCGCCTCGTGCTTCTGCATCATCGACACCGTTTCCGGGCCGAGCGCGGCGCGCAGCCGCTCCAGCTCCAGGATCAGATGCGGCATGTCGGCGACAGTATCTTCGAGGATCAGCGTCTGGAGATTTTCGGGATAAGTCAGCGCATAGTCGATCGCCAGCCAGCCGCCCCAGGAGTGGCCGAGCATGTGAACCTTGCCGAGGCCGAGCGCCTTGCGTACGATTTCGGTCTCCTCGACATAGCGGCCGATCGTCCAGAGTGACGGATCTGCCGGGCGATCGGACGAGCCGGTTCCGAGCTGGTCGAAGGCGACGACGCGATAGCCCTTGTCGATGAGGCAGGAATGGGCTTCGCGAAGATAATCGCAGGGCAGGCCGGGGCCGCCATTCAGGCAGAAAACCGTTTCGCTTCCGCTGCCGAAGCTGTAGGCGACGACCTTATGGCCGTCGACCTCAATTTCATGTCGCGCCTCAGGCTCGATTTCACGCCACATTGACCGCTCCGGCAGACGATTTCGCTTGCTCAATAATTGGGCATGGCTAAATTTTTATCTTAAACCGCAGTCTTTGCCAGCTATAAGAAGTGATAGGTGCGAGCCACCGATGGAGCCTGCCATGCTTGACGAGATCGGCACGATCAGACGGCAATTCTCAGCCCACCAAACCCTGGAGGGGCGGATCGACCAGGTTTTCGAGGCCATGAAGCAGCTCGGCTTCGAGGCGCTGATCTACGATTACACACCGGTTCCCTATGATCTTGACGGCGCGGTGATGATCCCCTCGTTGCTGAAGCTGCGCAACATTTCCGAGGATATGCGGGAATACTGGTTCGACCGCGGCTATTTCCGCATCGATCCGGTACAGCAGGTGGCGTTGCGCACCTCCGCCCCATTCTATTGGAACTATAACGCGGACGCCGACACGCCGATCAGCCGCTTTATGAGCGACGACACAGCGCCTGTGACGCGCTATCTGAGCGAACGGGACATGTCGACGGGCGTCACTGTACCCGTCCACATGCCGGGCGGAGATTATGCGACGGTGACCGGGATCCGCTACGGCGCCAACGGCGATTTCGAGCGGCATGCCCTGCGCTATATCGCCGATTTCAACCTGCTGGCCCATGTCTTCCACGAGGCGGCCTTCTCGCTGTTCGATGCCGAGGCGCGCAGCGTCGGCAAGGTCCGGCTGACGGAGCGCGAGCGGGAATGTTTGCGCTATTCGGCGGAGGGACTATCGGCCAAGGAGATCTCACGGATCATCGACCGCTCTGTGCCGACGGTGGTCATGCATCTGAACGCCGCGGCCAAGAAACTCGGCGCCCGCAACCGTACACAGGCGGTCGTGCGCGCCACGCATTACCGGCTTCTCGACGAGCGTCCATCCTATAACTTCTGATAGCTGCCTTCGGCTTTGCGGCGACGCTATGCTTTTTCCATCATTGCCCCTAGATGGAGACGCCAGTGGCCGCCGTTCAGACGACAGAAGCCTATCTGCCCTTCCGCGAATACCGCACCTGGTACCGCATCACCGGTTCGCTCGAGAGCGGAAAGCTGCCGCTCGTCGTTGCCCACGGTGGCCCGGGCTGCACACACGACTATGTCGATTCCTTCAAGGGCATCGCCGCCCTCGATGGCCGCGCGGTGATCCATTATGATCAGCTCGGCAACGGCCATTCGACGCGCTTGCCGGACAAGGGGCCGGATTTCTGGACCCCGGCGCTCTTCCTCGAAGAACTCGATGCGCTCTTGAAACATCTTGGCATCCAGGATCGCTACGCCTTCCTTGGCCAGTCCTGGGGTGGCATGCTCGGCGCTGAGCATGCGGTTCGTCAGCCAAAGGGCCTCAAGGCGCTGGTCGTCGCCAATTCGCCGGCCAACATGCATACCTGGGTCGCCGAGGCTAACCGGTTGCGCGAAGAGCTGCCGCAGGATGTGCAGGATACGCTGCTGAAGCACGAAGAAGCAGGAACGATCACTGACCCCGAATATATTGCCGCCTCGCGTGTCTTCTACGACCGGCATGTCTGCCGCGTCACGCCCTGGCCAGATGATGTGGCCCGCACCTTCGCGGCCATGGACGAGGACAATACCGTTTATCGCAACATGAACGGCCCGACCGAATTCCACGTCATCGGCACGATGAAGGACTGGACGATCGAGGATCGCTTGCCGCTGATCGAGGCGCCGACACTGTTGATATCAGGCAAATACGACGAGGCTACGCCGCTGGTCGTCAAGCCCTATGTCAACCGCGTCAAGGGGTGCGAATGGGTGCTCTTCGAGCATTCCAGCCATATGCCGCATGTCGAGGAAAAGGAGCTTTGCCTCGCCATCGTCTCCGGCTTCCTGTCGAAATACGACTGACCGTCAGGCTGTGAGATCGTCGACCTTGCGGGCGAGGTCGGCGACATAGGCCCTGGTAGAGAGGTCCGATCCCGTGGCATCCCTCAGCAGCTGGCTGGCGCTCTTCGAGCGGCCGAACTGATGGATATTGTCGTTCAGCCAGGTCTTCAGAGGCAGGTAGTCGCCAGTCTCCAGCCCATCGGCAATCGCTTTCTCCTTGCTCGCGGCGGCGAAGAACTGCGACGACATGATGTTGCCGATCGTATAGGTTGGGAAGGAGCCGACCATGCCTGAGGACCAGTGGACGTCCTGCAGGACGCCGAGCGTATCGGAGGGCACCTCAAGGCCGAGATAGGACTTGATCTTCTCCCGCCAGATCGCGGGAAGATCGCCGACACGGATTTCGCCAGCCATCAGTCCGGCCTCGATCTCTGAGCGCAGCATGATGTGCATGTCATAGGTCAGCTCATCAGCCTCGACGCGGATGAAGCCGGGGCGGGCGGCGTTGACGGCCCGCCAGAAGTCCTCCGCAGTCACGTCGGCGAGTTGATCGGGGAAGGTTTTCTGCAGATCGGCGAAGTTCAGTTCCCAGAAGCGGCGCGAGCGGCCGACGCGGTTTTCCCAGAGGCGCGACTGCGATTCATGCGTGCCGAAACTGGTGCCGCCGACGGCGTAAAGATTGACGAAATCGGTCGTAAAGACGGAGCGGCTGAACTCTTCGGAGATGCCCTGCTCATAGATGCCGTGCCCGGCCTCGTGCCAGACGGCGAAGAGGCCGCCGGGCAGCCAGGTCTCGCGGAAGCGACCGGTGATGCGCACGTCCGAGCGGGTGAAGGAAATCTCGAAGGGGTGGACCGTGTCGTCGAGGCGGCCGCGGTTGAAGTCATAGCCGAAGCGGCTGGAGATCAGGCTGGAGAAGGCGCGCTGCTTGTCCACCGGGTAGGCACGCTCGAGAATTTCGGAGCGGACCTTGGCTTCCCTGGCGCGTTCGAGCAGCGACCGCAGGCCATCACCCAGTTCGCCATAGAGTGTGCGCAGCCGCGACCAGGTCATGCCGGGCTCATAGGTGCCGACAAGCGCATCATAGGGATGCTCGGCATAGCCAATGGACGCAGCGATCTCGCGCTGCATCTCCATGGTCCGTTCCAGCATCGGCGCGAAGGCCGCGAAGTCATTGGCGGCGCGGGCCCTGCTCCAGGCAGCCTGGGCAACGGTCTTCAGCTCGGCCGCGTCGCTGACCAGTTTTGCCGGGATGCGCGCTAGAGTGCCGATCGCCTCGGCCGCCTGCTCGACCGCCAGCTTGCGGTGATCGCCGTATGCTGCCCCCTTGAGCTCTGAGCGGGCATCCTCGATGGCGCGCTGGAGGCTATCGCCGGTCGCGAGATCGCGGGCAAGCCCGACCAGCGTGGCGATCTGCTTGCCGCGGGCATCGACGCCGCCCGGCGGCATCATGGTGCGGGCATCCCAGGTCAAGAGGTTCACGGCGCAGAGCACGTCGTTGATCCTGGCGATTTCGCTTTCGAAGCTGGCATAGGTCATCGTCTCAAATCCTTATTGCGCCGGAGCTGCGCCGAAATCCTCGAGGTGGCAGGCGGCCAGCTGGCCAAGCCCGCGTGGTGTCAAAAGCGGGCGCTCGACCCGGCAGCGGTCGAAGGCGTGCGGACAGCGGCTGGCGAAGGCGCAGCCGGGCGGCACGTCGAGCGGGCTCGGCAGTTCGCCGCGCGCGGCAACCGTGCGACTGCGGCGCGATGGATCGAGCTCGGGTGCGGCATCGAGAAGCGCCTTGGAATAGGGATGACGCGGGGCGGTGAAGAGCGCTTCCGAAGTGCTGACCTCGACGACCTGCCCGAGATACATCACCGCGACACGATGCGAGATGTGGCGCACCAGTCTCAGATCATGGGCGACGAAGACGACGGTCAGGTGCAGCTGTTCCTGCAATTGCAGCAGCAGATTGACGACCTGCGCCTGCACCGAGACATCGAGTGCCGAGACCAGCTCGTCCGCCACGATCACCTCAGGCTCGACAGCAAGAGCCCGGGCGATGCCGATGCGTTGGCGCTGGCCACCGGAGAATTCGTGCGGGTAGCGGGCGGCCGCATCCTGCGGAAGCCGGACCAGTTCCAGCAGTTCGGCGATTCGGTGCGGGATTTCCGCCTTCGGGCGCATCTTATGGACCGAAAGCGCTTCACCCAAAATCTGCGATACGGTCATGCGCGGGTTGAGCGAGCCGTAGGGATCCTGAAAGATCATCTGCACACGGCGGTTGAAGGCGCGCCGGTCACCGCCGCGCAGGCGGGCGATATCCTCCCCCTCGAAGCGGATTGCGCCGCCATCCGGCTCGTGCAGCCGCACGAGGCAGCGGGCGAGGGTGGATTTGCCGCAGCCGGACTCACCTACGATGCCGAGCGTCTCGCCGCGATGGATTTCGAGCGTCACGTCGCGCAGTGCCTGGACAGCAAGCGGCGGCCTGCCCTGTAGTCGCCGCGTTAGCGAGTAGGGACCGGCAAAGCGCTTGGAGATGCCGTCGATTGACAGGATGGGGAGGGTCGCGTTCACAGGATGGCCTCCGCTGCCGCCACCTGGCTGTGATGGAAGCAGGCGACGGCGCGCCCGAGCGCGCCAACCGTTTCCAGCGGTGGCCGTTCCTTGCGACAGAGGTCGGTCGCGAAGGTGCAGCGCGGATGGAAGGCGCATCCTTCGGGCAGGTTGGTGAGGCTCGGCGGCGTGCCCTCGATCGATTGCAGCACGGTGCGCGATGCACCGGAGCGCGGCACGGAACCCAGAAGTCCGCGCGTATAGGGATGGTGCGGCGTGTTGAAGACATCGGTCACCGTACCGGTCTCGACGATCCGCCCGGCATACATCACCGCCATCCGGTCGCAGGTGGCGGCGACGACGCCGAGATCGTGGGTGACGAGCACGACGCTCATCGACAGACGGTCGCGCAGATCAAGCAGCAGTTTAAGGATCTGGTCCTGGATGGTGACGTCGAGCGCCGTCGTTGGCTCGTCGGCGAGCAGCAGCTTGGGGGAGCAGGCAAGCGCGATGGCGATCATGGCGCGCTGGCGCATGCCGCCGGAGAACTGATGCGGATATTCCTGCAGGCGCCGCTCGGCGGCGGGGATGCCGACAATGTTCATCAGTTCGAGGGCGCGCGCCTTGCGATCGCGGGCATTCAGCGTCGTATGGGCGACAAGGTTCTCCTCGATCTGCACGCCAACAGGCAATACGGGGTTGAGCGCTGTCATCGGCTCCTGAAAGATCATGGCGATCTCGCCGCCACGCACCTTGCGCAGCTCCTCGGCCGGCATCGCGACGAGATCGCGCCCGTGCCACTCGACACGGCCGCTGACATGGCCGGGCTCGCGGATCAGCCGCATGATCGAGCGAAGGGTCACGCTCTTGCCGGAGCCGGATTCGCCGACAAGGCCGACGACTTCGCCGGGCGCCACGTCGAAATCGACATCGGCGGCAGCAATCGCCTGGCCGCGCGGCGTATCGAAAGTGGTCGTCAGGCCGCGGACGATCAGCCCGCTGTTTTCGCCGGCTGCGCCCATCATCGTCTGACCCTCAACAGTTCGGCGACACCGTCCCCGGCCAGGCTGAAACCGAGGCCGGTGAGCACGATCGCGACGCCGGGGAAGACCGAAATCCACCAGGCGGTGTTCATGAAGTTCTTGCCGTCGGCGATCTGCACCCCCCATTCGGCCGCCGGCGGCTGGGCGCCGAGGCCGAGGTACCCCAGGCTGGAACCGAGGAGGATGGCGAGCGCCATGTCGGTCATCCAGTAAACGATTGCCGGGGTGATGGCGTTCGGCAGCAGATGACGGAAGACGATGCGCAGCGGCGCGTAGCCCATAACCCTGCCGGCGTCGGCATAATCGAGCCGCTTCTGCACCTTGATTTCGGAGGCGACGAGACGCGCATAGAAGACCCAGCCCACGACGCCGACGGCGACATACATGTTGCCGAGACCGGGGCCGAGCACCGAAACTATGGCGATGACAAGCACGAGGAACGGGAAGGTGATCGTCGCATCGACGATCCGGCCGAAGATCGCCTCCCAGATGCCGCCGACATAGCCGATGAAGGCGCCGATGATGGTGCCGAAGATGAACGGCCCGATGGTGGCGAAGACGGCAATCTGCATATCGAGCGTATAGGCATGGATGACGCGCGACAGCACATCCCGGCCGAAGCTGTCGGTGCCGAAGGGATGCGCCCAGCTTGGCGGCTTCAGCAGCGCGTTATAATCGAAGGCGACGGGATCGGAGGGCGCGAAAAGCGACGGCCAAATCGCGACGATCAGGCTGAAACCGAGAATGATGCCGCCGGAGATTAGCGAGCGGGGGAGTTTGCGCCAGCGGAGCGTGGGGCGGGCGGCTTTGGCCGCTTCGGCACTCATCGGGCTATCCTCGGGTCGAGCCAGGCCTGGACGATGTCGGTGACCAGGAAGGTCAGCGACACCAGGATGGCAAGCGAGATCGTCAGGCCCTGCAGCACCGGATAGTCGCGGCCGTAGATACTGTCGATCAAGAGGCGGCCGGCGCCGGGGACGGCAAAGACGGTCTCGGTTATGACGGCGCCGCCGAACAGCGAGCCGATCTGCAGGCCGAACAGCGTCACCGTGGAGATCAGCGCATTGCGCAGGATATGACGCGTCAAGATCACGCGCGAGCGCAGGCCCTTGGCGATGGCGAAATCGACATATTCCGCATTCATGACGCCGATGATCGAGGCGCGCAGATTGCGCATCAGCACGGCGGCAAAGCTCAGTGCCAGCGTCAGCGCCGGCAGGAAGAGGTGATAGAGGCGGTCGCCGAACGTGTCGCCATAGCCGCCGACCGGAAAGAGCTTCAGCTGAGCGGCAAATACGGTCAGCAATATGATGCCGACATAGAAGACCGGCATCGATAGGCCGACCTGGAAAGTGCCGCGGATGATGCTGTCGGGAAGCTGCTCGCGCTTCAGCGCCGCGACGAAGGCAAGCGGCACAGCAAGGACGAGGGCGATCACTGCCGACATCAGGGTGAGCATCAGGGTGACGGGCAGGCGCTGCAGGATCAGCGACATGACGGAGACCTTGAGGCCGATCGAGTTGCCGAGATCACCGGTGAAAATGCGTTCGACGTAATATAGAAACTGGATCGGCAGCGGCTGATCGAGGCCGAGCTGCCGATTGATGCGCTCGACATCGGCATCAAGGGCGCGGTCGCCGATCATGGCGCTGGCCGGATCGCCGGGCAACAGGCGCACAAGAACAAAAGTGACGATGAGAATGAAGATCACCGTCGGGATCATCTGCAGTATGCGGCGGATAATAAAACTGAAAAGGGGCAATAGCCGCTCCTGGTCTTCCTCTAGTCGAAAAAGGCCGCGGGCCTCGCACTGAGGCCCGCGCAGCAGGCTGGGTCAGGCTTTACTTGTCCTTCCAGGTCTTGGCGAAGATGTTGTTGCCAAGCGGGATCTGCAGGAAGCCGTGAACCTTCTTGCTCAGAGCGACCGGATAGGGCGTCTCGTAGAGCGAAACGATCGGGCCCTGATCGTTGTAGATCTCCTGCA
The DNA here is from genome assembly GCA_900465675.1 of Hyphomicrobiales bacterium. GTDB lineage: Bacteria > Pseudomonadota > Alphaproteobacteria > Rhizobiales > Rhizobiaceae > Rhizobium. Next base: position 258,250 of record UBJR01000007.1, read on the forward strand.
TCTTCGCATATTGCTCGGCGCGCTTCTTGGGATCCATCTCCTTCTGCGAGGCTTCGAAAAGCTTGTCGGCTTCGTCGTTCTTCCAGCCGGTATGCAATGCATCGATCGTCTTGGAATAGACGAAGTAGGAGGTGATCTCGTTCGGATCGGCGATATCGTCGGTCCAGGCGGCGTTGCGCATCACGAAGGTGCCGTCGCGATATTGCTGGGTGCGGGTCGGGTTGTCGACCTGCTGCAGCTCGAGCTTGATGCCGATCTGCGCCCACATCTGCTGCAGCGCCGTGGAGATCCCGACTTCGTCCTGGTTGCCGGCGAGCACGAGGATGCTGGTCGAGAAACCGTTTTCGAAGCCGGCTTCCTTCATCAGGCTCTTCGCCTTTTCGAGATCATAGGGATAGAGCGGCTTGTCGCCGACATGCAGCGGAGTGGCTGTCGACATGTAGGAAGTCTGAGGCGTGCCGACGCCATGGGTGACGATCTGGATGATCGCATCCTTGTTGACGGCATAATTCATCGCCTGGCGAACCTTGACGTTGGACAGCGGGTTGTCCTTGCCAGCGAGTTGCGGGCGCACGTTGAGCGTAATGTATTCGACGCGGGTCGAGGGGAAGAGCTCCATGTCGAGGTTGCCAGCCGATTTCAGCTCTTCTACGCGGGAGTAGGGAATGAATTCGGCGCCGTCGATCTCGCCCGATGTCAGTTTCAGGATGCGGGTGGCGTCATCGGGGATCAGCTCGAAATCGATACCGTCGAGATACGGTAGCGGTTTGCCGTCCTCGCCCTTGCCCCAGTAGTATTCGTTGCGCACCAGCTTCATGCTGGAGCCACGATCCCAGGATTTCAGCATGAACGGGCCGGAGCCGACGGGATGCTCGGCAAAGGCCTTGGCCTTTTCTTCCTCGGTCGCGCCGGCCGAGGCCTCGAAGGCCTTCTTCGGCAGGATACCGGTGTTGAACACGGTCAGCGCTGCCAGTATGGCGGGATCGGGATGCTTGAGCTTGACAGTGACGGTCTTGTCGCCTTCCGTCGTCACATCATCGATGGACTCGATCATGAAGCCCCAGATGCCGTTGTCCTTCTTAGAGGCTCTCTTCAGCGACCAAGCCACGTCTTCCGGCGTGATCGGCGTGCCGTCGGAGAACTTGATGCCGTCGCGCAGCGTCAGCGTCACGCTCATGCCGTCGTCAGCAAGCTTATAGGCGCTGGCCAGACCCGGCTGAACGCCCTTGCCGTCATCCGTCGGCAGAAGCAGCGTGTCGTAGAGGTTGGAGAGGATCCAGATATCGACATTGGCGTCGTTCAGCACCGGATCGAGAAACAGGCTGTCTGCATAACGGCCATAGGCCAGCGTGCCGCCCCGCTCCAGGGCAAATGCAGACACGCCGGTGCTCAGTAGAACTGCAGCGGCAATGGCCGCCCGAGCGATCATTCTCATGGCATTCCCCTTTTGTATTTGGTATGACTGTTATTATTGTCTATAACGATTTCACGCAGCAAAATGACTGTCAACCAGTTTTTATGCGACAACCCTAAGACGCTTCGCTTGCCTGCAAGCGGATTTCGAGCTAACCGTTATGTATAAATAGAACAGCTAGTCGAACGGGTTTCATGGATTTCTTCATCGACCGGGATTTGCCAGTGCCTCTGCGCACGCAGCTTCAGGGGCTTATCGAATACGGTATCGCCTGCGGCGAACTGGCGCCCGGCGAGGCCCTGCCTTCGGTGAGAGAGCTGGCCGAGAAGGTCGGTGTGGCGCCGATGACGGTCAGCCAGGTCTATGCTGATCTCAAGGCTGCGGGCCTGATCGATACGCGCCCCGGTTCCGGTACTTTCGTCAGCGACAGTCACCAGGCACGGCTGGCAGCCCGCGCCGATACCAGCGACTTGCATCTGCATATCGACCAGCTGATCGACGAGAGCCAGCGGCTTGGCATCCGCACCGCTGATCTGGTGTCACTCGTCAACGCAAGGGCGTTTTACCGCGACAGCATCGGTCCGCGGCTGCGGATCGTCATGATCGGCATTTTTCAGGACGCGACGGCAAGCTATGCGCGGTTCATCGCCGCGCGCCTCGGCCGTGATGTGACGGTTGAACCGCTGACGGTCTCGGCGATCGAGCGCGACCCGGCGGCCAAGGCACGTGCGAATTCTGCCGATCTTGCGGTTACTTTCGCCAACCGCCACCGCGAAGTGGCGACACTGGTCGCCAATACCAAGGTGGTGACGATCAGCTTTACGCCGTCGGAAGAGACGCGCCGGGCGCTCGCTTCGCTGGATTCACTGGCCTCGATCGCTGTCATTTCGCGCTTCCCGGATTTCCTGCCGATCATGAAGACTGGCGTGCAGCGCTTCGCCCCGCATGTCAGCGAAATCACCGCGACGACGCTGGAGGCGGCGGGACTGGAAGATCTGCTCTCGAAGGTCTCCGTCGTCATCTATGCATCCGGCGCCGAAAGCGTCACCGGCCTGCTGCCCGAGGGCGTGCAGGCCATCGAATACCGCCATGCCCCCGATACTGCCGATATCGAACGGGTGATCGTGCCGGTCATCCGCGCGGCCGGCGTGCAGGCGCAGGGCGAGGAAAGCCCGACACGGAACGAAGCCGACGCGAAGGTCTAGGAAAGGCAGATGCGATGAGAGTATCGGAGTCCAACTGGCAGCAGATCGAAGCCTATCTGAAGACCGATGACCGAGCGATCCTGCCGCTCGGCAGCACCGAGCAGCATGCCGGCCTGTCGCTTTCGGTCGATTCCATCCTGTCCGAGAAAGTCGCGGCCGATGCGGCAGCGCCGCTCGGCATTCCCGTCTTCCCGGTCGTTGCCTATGGCATTACGCCGTACTTTCTCTCCTATCCCGGCACGATCAGCATCCGCCAGGAAACCTATATCCGGCTGGTGCGCGACATTCTCGATGGCCTCAGGCTGCAGGGTTTTCGCCGTATCCTCATCGTCAACGGCCATGGCGGCAACCAGCCGGCGGGCAGCATGGCGATCGAGTGGATGGCCGATAATCCGGATACTGCGGTGAAATTCCACAACTGGTGGAACTCGCCGAAGACCTTCGCCAAGGTGCAGGAGATCGATACCGTCGCCTCGCATGCCTCCTGGATGGAGAATTTCCCCTGGACACGTCTCGAAGGCGTCAAGCAACCGACGCAGCAGAAGCCGATGATCGATTTGGCCCGCATGCGGGTGATGCCGCCGGATGCGGTGAAGGCCTATCTCGGCGATGGCAACTTCGGCGGCTATTACGAGCGGCCGGATGAGGAAATGCAGGTGATATGGAATGTGGCGGTCGAAGAGACGCGCGCGCTTCTCGAGGGAGGCTGGGCGTGAGTGATCCAATCCTGATCTGGGGCGCCGGCGCCATCGGCGGCACGCTCGGCTCCGCCTTTATCCGGGCCGGCCACGAGGTAATGTTCGTCGACAACGTCAAGGACCATGTCGATGCCATTAATACGAAGGGGCTGAAGATCGTCGGTCCGATCTTCGAGGATGTCGTGCAGGCCAAGGCCTATCTTCCCCACGAACTCACCGGCACCTACGGCAGGACATTCCTGTGCGTGAAGGCGCATCACACGGAAGCGGCGGCGAAGATGCTGGTCCAGCATCTGGCCCCCGACGGCTACGTCGTCTCGGCGCAGAACGGCCTCAACGAAAGGGTGATCTCACGCATCACCGGCGAAAACCGGGTGATCGGCTGCTTCGTCAATTTCGGCGCCGACTATCTGGAGCCTGGCGTCGTGCAATATAGCGGCCACGGCGCCGTGGTGATCGGCGAACTCGACGGGCGGTTTACGGATCGCGCCGAGGACATCTACGATCTGATGAAACAGTTCGAGCCAAGGGCGCTGATCACAAACAACATCTGGGGCTTCCTCTGGGGCAAGCTGATCTACGGTGCGCTGCTGTTCGGCACTGCGCTGACTAACGACAGCATCGCCGACGTGCTGGATGATCCGGTTGCCCGCCCGGTCTTGCGCAAACTGGCGCTCGAAGTGGCAACGGTCGCCGCCATCAACAATATCCGCCCGGAAGCCTTCGACGGTTTTGATCCGGCCGCGTTCGGGCCACTGGCAACGCCCGAGCAGACGGACAAATCCTTCGACGATATGTCTGTTCATAATCGGAAATCGGCCAAGTCCCATTCCGGCATCTGGCGCGATCTGGCGGTGCGCAAGCGCAAGACCGAGGTCGATGCGCAGGTGCTGCCGGTCGTCGAGATCGGCGAAGAATCGCGCGTTCCGACACCGCTTGCGGCCCGCGTCATCGAGATGATTCACGAGATCGAGGACGGCAAGCGGCCGCTTTCGATGGACAATATCGAAGAGCTTGCGAGGGTGGCATGAACATCTCCTTCGATGGAAAAACAGTTGTCGTCACCGGTGCGGCGCACGGCTTCGGCCGCTCGATCGCGCAAGGGTTCGCGAGCCGCGGCGCGCGTGTCCATGTCTGCGACGTCAACGGGGCGGGCCTTGCCGAAACGATGAAGCTCTGCGGCGACAGGACGACCGCTCATGTGCTCGATGTCGGCAATCGCACCGATGTCCAGGCGCTGGTGCCGAAGTTCGGCGATGTCGATATCCTCGTCAACAATGCCGGCGGTGTGCGCGGTCAGGTCGGAAGGCCGATCGAGGAAATCTCGGAAAGCGACTGGCAGACGATCTTCGACGTCAATCTGTCAGGCGCCTTCTTCATGTCGCAGGCAGTCGCGCCTGTCATGAAAAAGCGCAAGTCGGGACGGATCATCAATATCTCCAGCGGCGCCGGCCTCGGCATTTCGCTGACCGGCATCCAGGCCTATGCCAGCGCCAAGGCGGGGCAGATCGGACTGACGCGCCAGCTGGCGCATGAACTCGGCCCATGGGGCATCACCGTCAACAACGTCGCCCCCGGCTTCGTCCGCTCCAATCCGACGACCGAACGCCAATGGGACGCGATGGGCGAGGAGGGGCAGGCACGGCTGTTGCAGAACATCGCCCTGAAGCGCCTCGGCGTGCCAGAAGACATTGCCGCAATGGTGATGTTCTTCGCCTCGGATTATGCCGGCTGGGTTTCCGGCCAGGTGATCAGCGTGGACGGCGGCAAATGAGCGTCGAGGCCTATCTGGAAGAGCATTACGCGGCGGCCGTCGAAGACCTTAAGGCCTTCTGCCGCATTCCGAGCGTCAGCACCGATCCGGCTTTCATCGAAGGCATCCATCACGCGGCCGCCTTTGTCTCGGAGCGGTTGAAGAAGGCGGGCTTTGCCTCCGTTGAGATGCTGGGAACCAGCGGCCATCCGGCCGTCTATGGCGAGATCATCGCCGATCCGAACCTGCCGACCTATCTCGTCTATGGCCATTATGACGTCCAGCCGCCGGACCCGCTGGACAAATGGCTGACGCCACCTTTCGAGCCCGACGAGCGCGATGGCAGGCTCTATGCCCGTGGTGTTTCCGATGACAAAGGACCTCTGCTGATCCCGATCCTCGTTGCCGAGGCTTTCATGCGCGTCGAGGGGCGGTTGCCGGTCAATCTGAAGGTGCTGATCGAGGGCGAGGAGGAATCCGGCAGCCCGCATTTTGCGCCGACGCTTGCCAAATACCGCGACAGGCTCCGTTGCGATCTCGTACTCTCGGCCGATGGCGCCATGTGGCGGCCGGACAAGCCGTCGGTCACAGTCGCCAGCCGCGGCCTCGCGGCGCTGGATGTGACGGTGACCGGTGCCGTCAAGGATCTGCATTCCGGCCGTCACGGCGGAAGCGCGCCAAACCCGATTGCTGCCTTGTCGGCGCTGCTGGCCTCGATGCACGGGCCGGATGGCCGGGTCAGCGTCGAGGGTTTTCTCGACGGCGTCACACCGCCCGATCCGCGCATCCTGACGGCAATCGATGCGTCGAATTTCGACAGCGCCGCCTATTACCAGGAGATCGGCGTTGCCAGTGGCGATCCGATCGATACTGGCCGCGAATTGCTGATCCGCCAGTGGCTGGAGCCGACGCTGGAGTTCAACGGCATCTGGGGCGGCTATCAGGGCAAGGGCACCAAGACGGTCATTCCGAACACGGCCGGCGCCAAGATCACCTGCCGCCTCGTCGCAGGGCAGAAGCCGGCTGTGGTGATCGCGTCGATCACCCGTCATCTACAGAAGCACTTGCCGAAGGGTTTCCAGCTGGAGGTGCATCGCCACGGTCCGGGCAGTGAAGCCGATTTCGTCGATCCCGATCTGCCGGCGCTGAAGATTTCGGAAGAGGTTCTGGGCGAATTGCTTGGCCAGAAGCCGCTGCGGGTCGCAATGGGCGCCACGATCCCGATCGGCAGCGCCTTCCGCCAGCACCTCGGCTGTGGCGCGATCTTCTTCTCCTTCTCGACGGGCGACGAGGACTATCACGCGCCGAACGAATTCTTCCGGCTCTCGAATTTCAAGCTCGGCATGCGGGCCTGGACCATGCTGCTGCGGCGACTGGCCCCGGCCAAAAACAATTGACGCGCCGCCCGGCGCTCCCACTCTCCGCTAATTGACGGGACTTGTCTTCGTGCTTCCAGCACTGATTGTTCTCACTATGCTGGCCTCGGCACGTACGACCTCTTGGGCGACCAGGGGCTCTCGGCTGAGGGTCTTCAGCACTTCGTTAATGACCGAAATGTCGCTCATTGTGCATCAGCCTTGTGTGCCGGCAATCAGCCTAGACGTCGACGAAGATCCGCGTTTTCGGCGCGCAGCTTTTCAGCGAGAAGCTTTCGGAGGTTTTTATTCTCCTCCTCGAGTTGCAGGAGCATCGCCCAATCGTCCTCAGCTGCCGGCTTCGGCGTTCGGGAATAGGCCCGCTTAACACGCGTGCCTTCCAAAGCCTTTGCGCCGTCACTAATGGCCGGCGCTTCTGGTTTCGCAACCACCCCGATGGAGGAAAGGTTGACGGTTCCCTTCTTTGCGCGCGGCCCGCGTCGCTTCTTTACCTCTGAGGCAGAGGAGGGGATAGCTGCCTGCTGAACGTTTGGCTTCGCACTTTGCTCACTATGTTGCTCCATATGCTCCTTCTTCACTGGCAAGGCTGTTGTCGGCTGGCCATCAGCAGCTGTTAATTTCCTGTCTGCCGCCTCAATTTTGTCGTTGGCGCCGAGCGATGCATTGACTGATGTTTGTTGAGCGCGGAGACGCTCTTCGCTCTCCACGTCGCGCGAAATCGACTTGAGGTCCAGGTTTCCCCAGATGGATTTCGGTTTATCGGGTTGCCGGCGGCTTCCCTTGTATTCGACGACGAAGTTTTTGTGTGGTCGTTTCATCGGTCTCGCCTTCGCTTCAAGCGTCCATCCCCTGCCAGCGCGCAACACCTATTGAAATCAATATCTGATGTAAATGGTGCCGGCGGCTTTGGGCGAGCTCGCGGTTATCGGAGCGTCCGGGCCAAGGCCCCTGGAGAAGCTAGCAAGTCGCGTTCAGTTGAAGCTACCTACTCTTCGATCTCGTCGCCATCATCCGCGTAGCCGGCGCCTCTGGACGGATCCTCGACGAAAGTCCTGCAGCCCTCCTCGAAAGAGGACGAGTTTCCCGAGCAGTCACTTTCGTTGGTGAGGTTGTTCTCTTGCGCCCATTCGTAGCCGGCTTTATGTCCTGAGCAATCATCAGTGCAGTCATTGCCGCCGAAAGTCTGCGCAGATGCCGAAAAGGCGGTAAGTGAAAGAGAAAGGGCGAGCCATGTCGTAATCTTCATGTCAGGCCCCTTAATATCCACCTGGCCGGGACCAAGCACTCCGTCGACCGCAGCGGTTGCCGGCGGCGTCGTATTGCCAGTCGTAGTGGCAGTTGCCTTGGTAATAACTCGACGGATAGTATCCACCTCCGCAATTGTTATTTGCGCAGACGGCTACGGCCGTTCCCACAAGGGCGACAGCTACCAAGGCTGCGGCAGCCTGTCTCTGCTGGGCTACCATCTGCTCACATTCGAGCATGTTGATGCCGCGGCGATTTAGTTCTGAAACCAGCTGGAACTGAAACGCTGAATCCTTCGTCTCACTCGCCGTTTTGCAAAGCGCCGCCTTGCTGACGGCAGACGGCTTTTTGCTGAAATCAGCTTGCGTCGTTGTGCAGCTTGCCAGCGCAAGCGAGATCGCCACGGCGCCAAAGCATCGTGCTAGATTGGTGATGTTCACGGAAACCCCTCAGTTGCCCGCGGCCACCATCGCACAAATCGCTGCGACGTCAAATTGCATTCTAAGATATCGTTAATACATCCGAGGCGTGTGAACGGCACTTCCATCATTGCAATAAGTTCGGAAAGACGGCCGTTCGTTACCCTCGCAGAGGCCCCATGAGGATGATGCAGAAGACCAAGAACGAACTTACAAGGATGGTGTATGAAAGCCATGGGAAAAGACGTTTTGGCTCCTATACACCTTACGACGAGACGTTGATGGCTGGGGCCCATAGGGTCCTTCTCCTTGCCTTGAGAAATATGGCTTCCCAAGTTCCATCTGCATTAGAAGCAAGATTGCTGTTTTCGCTAAAGCGCGGTAGATGCGCTGGACGAAAGGGAGGCTGGGATCAAAGATGCGCCATGCCATCATTCCAGATGTGGATGGAAGGGCGAAGAAGCTCGCTATGATGGCGGCGATCTGGGCCATTCCAAAGTTGATCCACAACAAGAGTGCCAACTTGATCATATCCGGCGAAGACACGATTGCTCCTGTAGCTAGCACGTTGCGATGTCACTGCGTTTAACAAGGCCGGCGACTTTTCAAGGCGCAGAGTAGCTGAAAACGGTCGGGAGCAGCCACCACCCGTCCAGATACCTGTAAAGCACTTTGGAGATTCGGCCGTCTGGTCGAATGAGCACTTCCGCAGCGGCCTCATATGGAAAATCGTGCCACCGTGTGGAATAGCGGCGGAAGCTCACACCAGCCTCAGACTTTTGGGATAACTGCGTAGCGCTGAACCTAATAGAGTGGATGCGCTCCCGCTCCGTGATATGCCTGTGATCAATCAGGATAATATATCGATCTTAGAATTTGTTTAGCATTCTATATCAATCGCCCACCATGCAGCGCGACGCAGCTGAGTTCGCCGGTGCGGTTTGTACGCACGATTTGGTTATTGGAACCGACTGATTTCCACCGGCGTGACCGGCGTCTCCGCAAGCGCCCTTGCCATGAGGCCGTCGAAATTCGTGGTCCAGACCAGCCGGAACAGATTATTCTTCGCGAGGCGCGCTGCTATGCGGTAGCCGCTGCTTAGCTTCGCGACCTGGATATGGCGCTGGAAGGACGAGCGGCAATCCTCGACGCGCGGATAGCAGCGGCCGATGTAGAAAGCCATACTCGCCCTCATCGCCGGAGCATGGAAAGCCGAGCTGCGTATCGAGCCAGTCTTGAATGAGTCGTTGCACCATGCCGAGCGAGAGCTCGCCAAAATTCTGCTCCATCCCCGGATGGGTCGATCGAGCGCTTGCACTGGCAGATGCACGACGAGGCAGACGGTATGCGCGACGAGATCGACGCGCCAGCCCCGAGCAGCAGCATGTGCGGCCATGTGTAGTTGGCAAATTGTTACAATACCTGGGCGATTCGTTCTACTATTGCGGCACGAGCGTGTTGTTTGGCTCGAAGAGTTTCAGGGCGGCTTGAATTGCCGCCAAGCCCTAAGGCAAGCGGTGAAAATATGGAAGCCCGGGCATCTGACCTGTGCGCCTTGAAGACACACGTAATTGACGCCGAGAGGAATTTCGCCTATATTGCATTGATAGATGGAGGCCGACATGCCGAGCATAGCGAACGAGAATAGTGAGCGTATGAGTTTGAGGGTGCCCGCCACGGCCAAGGCTAAGCTCCTGCGCGCCGCAGCACTTCGTAATACCGATCTGACGAATTTCGTAACCCAATCCGCACTGCGAGAAGCAGAAGCTATTATCGAGGAAGCGGAAACGATCAGAGTGTCAAAGCGCGATCATCTTCGCATTCTTGAGCTTCTGGAAAATCCGCCCAAACCCAACGCCAAGCTGCGCGCGGCAATCGCCGGTTTGCCTGACAGCCTATGACTTTACCTTCATGGCATGAGGAACCGATTGCCAAGTCTCACCGTCGGGGGGAGTTCGATTGCGGCGACGCTAAGATGAACGAGTTTCTGCTCCGCTTTGCCCGACAAAGCCATGAGCAGAACGCCTCGAAGACCTTCTGTGCTATCGATGATACAGCATCCGACCGCATTCTTGGGTTCTATACAATCGCGCCTTCGGCAGTCGAGCGTGCAACTGTGCCTGATGCAATGACACGCGGTCTTGCCCGCCATGACGTGCCGGGCTTCAAGCTTGCACGACTGGCTACCGACCGCGCGGTCGCCGGGCAGGGACTGGGAGGCCAACTCCTAGCCGCCGCAGCGCTCCGCTGCCTCCGACTTGCAGGAGAGGGCGGGGGACTTCTATTGATCATCGATGCCAAAGGCGAGCGCGCCGCCAATTGGTACGCCTCCTTTGGAGCCGAGCCACTGAAGGACAAGCCCCTAACTCTCGTGATGCCGCTCATCACCTTCGCGGCCGATTTGCGGGCTAAAGGTCTTCTTTAATCCCCAGGATACCGTCACTTCTATGTTTCGCCATCGGACATCGCTCAGGGTGGTGCGCCTGGAAGTGACCGCATCGATCTCTCCTTGAGATATACTATGCGTCGTCCAATTCGATCCAGACTGGAGCATGGTCGCTGGTGTGATCCCATCCACGCGCAAACTTGTCGACGCCGCCGGTCTGCGATCGGCACATATCAGCTGTTCGCGAGAACAAGTAGCTGCAGTTACACGGAAATTCGGCGCGATCCTGTCGGTAATCGATGTGGTCGGCGGTTCGAGTCTTTTCAAGGCGTAGGTGCGCATTTCAGGCTGTCGTGAGAGCATCAATCAGCGCTCTGAGCGCGGGCGGCGTTTGTCTTCGGCTTGTGTGATAGAGATAAAACCCTGGGTAGGAAGGGCTCCAGTCCGTCAGCACCTGCATAAGGGTCCCTGCCGCGATCTCGTCCGCCACGTCATGCTCCATGATATATCCCAGCCCGACCCCGGCACGAACGGCAGCCGCCGGCAGATCAACATCATTGGCCACCAAAGGGCCGCTGGTACGGATCTTGATCTCCTTGCCATCTTTCTCGAACTCCCAGGGCAACAATCCGGCCGATGTCGTCAGCCGGTAGCCGATGCAGGCGTGGCGTTCGAGGTCATAGGGTGTCAGTGGAGGAGGGTAGCGGTCGAAATAGGAAGGCGTGCCGACCACCACCGTCCTCAAATCAGGTCCGACCTTCACCGCGACCATGTCCTTGGCGACGGCTTCTCCCAGTCGAATACCGGCATCGAAACCGGCTGCGACGATATCCGTCAATCCGTCTTCGATGTTTACCTCGACCCGCACATCCGGATTGGCGAGCAGGAAGGCCGGCAGTTTCGGCAGAAGAACCATTCGAGCAGCATAGGCAAACGTGGTGATCCTGACCGTGCCGGACGGGTTGTCGCGCCACTCCGCCAATGCTTCTAACCCATTCTCGATGTCGGCAAGGGCTGGGGTCAGCGATTGTAGCAGACGTTCGCCTGCCTCGGTCGGCGCCACGCTGCGCGTTGTACGTGCCAAAAGCCGAACGCCTAACCTCTCTTCCAGGCCGCGCATCGCATGGCTGAGCGCAGAGGGCGACATCCCGAGAATGGCGGAGGCACGGGTAAAGCTGCGCTCTCGCGCCACTGCGGCGAAGGCCATCAGGTCATTGAGTTCGTTTCGTACCATTGATGCACGTTGTTCACAAGTTCATGCCGCAATCAACGACTTATCCTTGGGAAGGCTTGGCGCTACATCCTGCGCATCACAATGACGGAGAATATCCATGGACCTCACCAGTTACCGCACGCTCGGCAAATCCGGCCTGATCGTCAGCCCGCTGGCACTCGGCACAATGACCTTCGGGGCAGAGCGCTGGGGGGCGGGTGACAAAACCTCGCGCGGTCTTTTCGACGCTTATGTCGATGCCGGCGGCAATTTCATCGATACCGCGGATGTCTATTCCGCCGGCCGCAGCGAGGAAATGCTCGGAGCTTTTATGGCCGACAGCGCTACGCGTAATCGGCTAGTGATCGCGACAAAATCCGGCTTTCCGCGCGGGCAGGGCACACCGTTATGGGGTGGTAACGGTGCCAAGAACATTCGCATGGGCATAGAGGGTTCCCTGAAGCGGCTGAAAACAGATTACATCGACATGTACTGGATGCATGTCTGGGACCGCACAACGCCTGCGGAAGAGGTTCTGCATACCCTGACCGATGCCGTCAGGGCCGGAAAAATCCTGCATTACGGCTTTTCGAATACGCCCGCCTGGTACGTAGCAAAGGTCGCGACACTCGCCGAAGCGCATGGCCTGCCCAGGCCGATCGGCCTGCAATATGCTTATTCGCTGATAGACCGTGGCATCGAGTTGGATCTCATTCCGGCTGGAGCAGAATTTGGTTTGGGGATGGTGCCATGGAGCCCGCTAGCGGCTGGTCTGCTGACGGGAAAATACGGTCGCGACAAGATCAGTGATGCGGGCCGTGCGACAGGTCTGCCCGACAAGGCTGGATCTGTGACCGAAGGCGAAAGCGATGGGCGCCTCAATGGGGACAATCCTTTCGGCGGCATGCTGTTCACCGAGCACAATTTCGATGTCGTCGATGTCCTCAAGGCAGTAGCGTCGGAAATCGGCCGTTCACCGGCGGAAGTAGCCTTGGCCTGGGTGGTGCAACGCCCCGGTGTCTCTTCTGTACTAATCGGTGCGAGCCGGGTCGACCAACTCTCTCAGAACGTTGCGTCCCTCGACGTAATCCTGGACGATGCGCACTTGCTGCGGCTCGAACAGGCAACCGCGCTTCCGCTCCTTAATCCGTATTTTATCTTCAATCTGCCGAGCAAGAGCCTTTTTGGTGGGTATCAGGTCCGAAGTTGGCAAGCAGTTTGAGCCACGTGGATCGCCTCAGGGACTTGTCCGATTGAAGTTCCCTGAGGCGAGCTTATCGACAGGATTCATAGGCGTTTTGCGTGAGGATGACTGTATTCTGAAACCTCGTGGCACGAATGCCGCAGTTTCAACCCCGCAGCACATCGATCAACGCATCCGACAGGAAATCGGCGACACGCCGCACGCGCGCACTGCTGCGCACCTCTTCGCTCATCACCAGCCACACAGGCAACGGCCGGAATTGCAGGCCTACATCTACTTGCTCGAGCTCACTGTGCCGGCTTGCCAGCAAAACCTGCGCGATACCAATTCCGCCACCTGCGAGTAGTAAGTGCCAGCCCACCATCTGATCATCGGACCGCAGCACGAAGTCATCGCGTGCCAACTTCACCTCATATGCCGCCAAACCCCGGATCAACACATCGCTGCGATCAAGGCCGATGAGGTCGTGGCTTTGGAGGTCGGCCACCGAAGTTACGCGGCCACGGCGATCGAAATAGCCCTTTGCGCCAAAAAGGCCCATGGGTGTGTCGCCGAGTTTGCGAGCAATCAACGCGTTCTGTGTCGGCTCGGCCATGCGGATCGCGATGTCGGCGTCGCGGCGAAGCAGGTTCTGGTTCGCGTCCGACGTAACGATCTCGATCTGGATATTGGGTTCCGCTTGCCGCAGAGTCGCGAGCAGCGCGGGCAGTATTAGATTTCCGACGATCACCGATGCCGTCACCCGCACCGTGCCAGACAATTGCTGTGAACGCCCTTGAGCCTTGAGGTTTAACGCCTCGGCCGCCGCTCCCATGGCGCGTGCATCTTCGATGAGGCCAAGAGCCGCCGCTGTCGGATCGAGGCCCTGCACGGAGCGGGTGAACAGGCTTATGCCGAGTTCGGCCTCCAGTTCACGAACATGTCGGCTCAGGGTAGGCTGGGTTGCCGCGATACTTTTTGCCGCCTTCGAAAGGGAGCCGCATTCGACGACAGCAAGGAAGGAGCGAACCAGGGTCCAGTCAAGGCTATTCATTTTTGGATCGATCCCATGCCAAAAATGGGCAATTTCGGACCAAAAATAATACGGCTAGCTTGAAAGCGTCAACAAGAGATCGCGGCCGCCGACAGGCCGGCCAACCGAGGAACAAGGCCAACCACCATGAGCACTCTTTTCACACAGACACAGTTCATCGAGACAGAAGGCGGCCGCGTCGCATTTGAAGATACTGGGGGCAACGGTTCGATTATTCTGGCGATCCCCGGCATGGGCGATCTGCGCTCGGAATATCGCTACCTGAACCCAATGATGCAGCAAGCCGGCTACCGCGTCATCACCATGGATGCCCGCGGCTACGGGGAGACCACGGCGAAGTGGAGCGATTACTCAGCGCGTGCCGTCGGTCGTGACGCCGTCGCAGTGCTGAAGAAGCTTGGCGCCGGTTCAGCCACCATCTTAGGCAATTCCTTTGCCGCAGGCTCTGCCTTATGGGCGGCACAGGATGCACCCGAACAGGTAAACGGCGTCGTACTCCTTGGGCCGATCGTTCGCGATCTCGAAGTGTCTTTCGTCCAGAAGCTGGCCTTGGGCATTGGTTTTGCCGGACCTTGGCGCGTCGGGTTCTGGACCATGTATTGGGACAGCTTGTTTCCGACTAAAAAGCCTGCGGACCATATTGAGGTCAAGGCGGCGATCACGAGAAACCTGCGGGAGCCGGCACGGATGGACGCCCTCCGCGCGATGATCAATCTTTCCAAGGCAGATACCGCGGCGATCCTAGAGAAGACCAAAGTGCCGGCCCTGATCGTCATGGGTACCAAGGACCCCGATTTCAAAGATGCCGCCGCCGAAGCCCATACGCTGGCCAGAAAACTCAATGCTGAGACCATGATCGTCGAAGGTGCCGGACATTATCCCCACACGGAAATGGCCGAACAGGTGACGCCGCGCATCCTGTCCTTCGTTCGGTCGCTGGCTGGCAGTGGCTCAAAGGCCACCTTGCGAGTGGTTGCGTAGGCCTCTTCGAGATCATGAACTAGAGCTGCGTTTCACCGTGGACCAGAAAATAAATCGCAATGCGTATCAAAGCGAGGAAGACTCGTAGGTTCTTGAAATACGGTTCGGCAAGAAATCAAAGGTTTGGCGCTGGTTACATATGTTCTATTGAACTCTGGACGGCTTGTTGAAACGGACGCTGCGATGAAAACAATCGGCATGCTGATTTTTGAAGGGGTCCAGTCCCTGGATGTTTCCGGACCGCTGGATGTCTTTGCCGAAGCCAATGCTTTTATCGAGCCTGATCAGCGCTACAAGATCATGACGATAGGCCCGTCGCATCGACATGTTACGGCGTCGAATGGTATGATCTTAGCCTCGAATCTCGACTATGAGCAGGCAGACAGTCCCCTCGATCTGTTTCTCGTCCCTGGTGGCCCATCCTTGCCCACCTCTGAGGCCCCGTCTGAAATTGTCGATTGCATTCAGCGCCTCGCACTGCTCAGCGATGTTTACGGCTCTGTGTGTACAGGTGCGTTCTTGCTGGGCGGGGCTGGGCTTCTTGATGGCCGAAAAGTCACGACGCACTGGCAGAATGCCAGGCAACTGGCTACCCGATATCCAGGTGCGGATGTTGACTATGACCGGATTTATCTGCGGGACGGTCCTTTGGTGACGTCGGCCGGGGTGACTGCGGGGATCGATCTGGGGTTGGCCTTGGTTCGCGAGGACCACGGACCGGCCATCTCTCTGGCCGTTGCCAAGCGGCTCGTCGTTGTTGCTCAGAGATTGGGAGGGCAGTCGCAGTTCAGCCCATACATCGAATTCTCCTTGGACGCCGGATCGCCAATTTCCGGGGTGACCACTTATGTGATGGAACACCTCGGTCGGAACCTGTCTGTTGCCGACCTCGCAGCCGCATGTGGGATGAGCGAACGCAACTTTGCCAGGGCGTTCGGCGCAAGCACCGGCTCCACACCGGCCCAGTTCGTTGAAAGTGCGCGCATCGATGCGGCGCGCGCTATGTTGGAGGGAACCAGCAAGCCTCTGAAGCTGATTGCGCACGAATGCGGATTCGGCAATCCCAAGCGCATGCGGGAGGTGTTTGTGAAACGTCTCGGAATCCTACCGACACAGTATCGGGATCAGTTTCTGATCAACTGACCTTGCCGGTCAGCTTTCCCATTTCGAGTTTAGGATGAGATCGACGAAGTTCTCACGCTTATAGGTCGGGTCCATGTAGGCCAACACGTCGGCTTTGACATTGCCGAATGTGGTCTCCGGCTTTCTGATCGTTCCCAGGCAGAAAGAGGACAGAATACCGTGCTTGAACTTCAGCCCTCGCGGATGGCATGTGCAGACCTCTTGTCGCTGTGAATCGGTGAAACTGTCATAGGCAATTCCGAGCACGTCCATTTCGACGCCGGCGGTCACGAGCGCGACCGTCGGGCGCTTATGCTGTGGAATCCCAGGGGTCGTGTGCAAGGCGATCGAGTCCCAAACGTCGTCGACGTCGCGTTCCGAGATGTCATAGGCCGAAAGAAAGTCGCGCGCGGCATTGGCACCGTCAACTTCGAAACGTTCCGTGTCGCTGGCATACCGATCCATGATGCCCATGTCATGGAACATGGCGCCGATGTAAAGAAGCTCGGCATCGTAGTTGAGCTGCTTGCGTTCTCCTGTCAGGGCGCCAAACAGGAAGACGCGGCTGGAGTGATGGAAGAGAAGATCCGTCTCGGTGTCACGGACCAGCTCTGCTGCCGCTTTCGCCATCGCGCTATCAGGGACCTTGATGCCAGCGACGACCTTCGTTTCGTTAGTCATTGGAAAACCTCATGATTTAAAGGTAAGCGGCACACCTGCGCCGATGCGGTCGATCTCGCCGCAGGTCTCATCTTCCTCCTGTTTGCAGTATTCGATCAATTCGCTTCAGGGGCCAGATCCTGCCAACAAGGGGCGGAAATCTGCCATTGCGCTTCCCCGATCAAGCCTGGCCGGGGCCGCATCGTCGGTCGTGCCTTCACGCTTCGGTTTGTTCCTGCACGCAAAGACCTGGCGACACCGGAATCCTGGTCCTCTCCCAAGTCCACGCGCGCGGCCATCGAAGCCATGCCCGACGGTTGCATTGCGGTCGTCGACGCGATGGGCATCAAGGATGCCGGCATTTCGGCGACATTCTCTGCGCGCGTATGGCGAAAAGGAACGTCGCCGCGCTAGTCACGGATGGCGTGGTGCGCGATCTTGACGGAGTGCTGGGGACAAACCTGCCGGTGTGGTGCTCTGGCGCGGCCGCTCCGTCCGTCGCCGGCTTGACATTCGTCGATTGGGACCAGCCCGTGGGCTGCGGTGGTGTTGCCGTATTCTCTAACGACGTCATCATCATCGACAACGATGGTGCTGTTGTCATCCCGGAAGCCATGATTGATGAATTCTCGAAGCCGCCACGGAGCAGGAGCGCCTGGAGGGCTGGATCATGCAAGAAGTCAACAATGGCGCAGCGCTGTCCGGCCTGTACCCTGCCAACGCCGAAAACAAGGCGCGCTACGAAGAGTGGAAGGCGAACAACGCCTGATAAACGGTCGTAGAGACGCCTGGGTCCGCGCTCGGCTCTGGCGCTTCTGAAAACATCAGGAAACTCGCAGAATGGAAATCCTGCTAATCGGTGTAGCCGTCACCGCCCTTCTTTTACTTCGCTGTGTCGACGCAAGTTTGGTGAACTACCGACGCCGAAACTGGCGTCACGTCGAGGGCAGGTTCTAGCCACTCGATATGTTGCATGTGGTGAAAACGTCTATCCGACTGCTGTCGTCTCATATTTGCTCGCGAGTGGCGATTCCATAGAGAAGTTGGTGCGGCTCGCGGGCGTCGATCTCGGAGGTATCGAAGCAGGGAGCTCAAGAAAGAATGGGGGACGGTTCTGACACACACAGATGTGGGATATTTGACAAACTTTGCCAAAATCGAATATGATCCCTTCAAGTGGAGGTTTCCGATGGCGACAATGAACGTATCTCTTCCAGACCCGATGAAGGATTGGGTGGAGGCGCAGGCCAGAACTGGGCGATATTCGAACGCTAGCGACTACGTACGCGACCTGATCAGACGCGACCAGACACGAAACGACAAGATTGCCGCCATGCAAAGTTTCGTCGAGGCCGGGCTCCAAAGTGGCGTTGGCATTCGATCAAAGGATGAACTCTTCGCTGAGGCGATGGCTCGTGCCAGCGAGTCATGAGTTTTAAGCTTTCTGTCGAGGCGGAAGAAGACATCATTGCGATCGCCGAGCAGGGTGCCCGTATGTTCGGAGTAGATCAAGCAAAACGCTACCACGATGAACTTTTCGTATTATTTGATCTGATAGCTGCTAACCCACGCATCGCACGCGAACGGAATGAGATCGAACCGCCCGTCAGAATTCATCCCTTCAAAGCACATCTCATCGTCTATCGGGTTGAAGAAGATGAGAAAATTTTCGTAGTACGAATTCGCCACGGGCATGAAGATTGGGCAAGTATTTCAATGTAGCGCCACGGATGGAGCTGTGGGGTTTTGTGTGCCTTAGGTTCGAATTGGTCCAAGGCGAAGACGCCGAAAAGGTATTTTCTTGAGCCATATGTGGCTCGCGCGTAACGACCGTTTTGCGCCTCTCTTTCGGACGTAACGGCCGTCCCCTAAATATCAGAAAGCGGACATGCCTCCATCGCAGTGCCATGTCGCCTGTGCGCAAATAGCCGTCATGACAGTCTTGGTAACTTGGCGCCCACTACTTCGTGAAACGCGCGCTTTCTTGTGGTGTGGCGATTCCACATGTGAGTGTCAGCTCCAACGTTAACCCGCAAGCCTCGACCATTCGTCTCGAAGGCACGTTACTCGCCGAGACCAATTCGTAAATATGGCTTGCCC
This sequence comes from Hyphomicrobiales bacterium, assembly GCA_900465675.1. Taxonomy (GTDB): domain Bacteria; phylum Pseudomonadota; class Alphaproteobacteria; order Rhizobiales; family Rhizobiaceae; genus Rhizobium. The sequence goes on from UBJR01000007.1 coordinate 277,059, forward strand.
CTAGCTCCTTAAGCACTCGCTCAATCATTAGGGCGTTGACTAACTTGCCGAGGCCTCTCCCACGATGAGTTTCGGCTACTGCAACCAAACCGCCCCATGCATATCCTCTGTAGGGACTGAAAGCGTTGTGGGGCATGTAACCGTGTGCGGTAGCCACAACTCCGGCCTCGTCGCCGATGATGATCGTCACCGAACGGCCAATCTTTCCCGTTAACATCGATCCGGAAAAGGGGACAAGTCCGGCGCTCGCCATCATGGCCTGCGTGTCCTTGATTTGCTGGTTCTCCGGATCGTCCGTGATCGTCCACAGGGAAAGACCGCTCGGTAGCGGCTCGCTCGCGATCTTGCAGGACGCGAGCAACGCCGCATCGCGTTCGGCAAGAAATACCTCCCAGGTGTCGAACCTGCAGCCGCGTGAAAGAGTTCGGAACTGATCTCAGGCACATCGGCGGTGTCCACTAGTCTGAAGCCACAAACTCCGTCTCGCTCGACGATTTCGCCAATTCTATCCCATCCAAATTGCTTGGGATCGTCACACCCCATGGTACGTCCTGCCTGGCACGCTCCAGGAGTGTGGGCGATGAACTCCGCACTTTCCTCGGCCTGAGCTTGCAGCCGCTGTTGAATGTCGGTTCCGAAATATCCCGCCATGTGCGCCTCCATGTTGCTCCGACGCTAGCATCGTTTGAACGACCGGCCAAAGTCGGGGATCGTTGTCGGTCGTGGCTCAAAAGCGTCGACATGTTCTTGCTCAACGCGCTGAGAACAAGTGATTGAAAGCACTACCTAGACCCCTGCCGAGTGGATGATACTATTACGATGCGACATATTGGCTGAGCGATCAATGGGCAGCACGGCATGCGATCTGATCATCATCGGCGGCGGACTAGCAGGGGCATCGCTGGGTCGAGGGATGGCGCGCTTCCCCGTTGCCTCGGTTCCTTGAAGTCCCCGTTCGCATCTCTACTGCAATGCGATGGTCGCTTCACGGCGCGCACGTGCTCATGCAAGTTCGGACGGCCGCGCTGAACGGCGAACTTCGCGATCGCTTGAGGGCACCGGTTTCGACAGCCAGAACCGAACGTGCCTTCGATCTTCAAACCCAAGCCACCCCTCTTGCGCGCCGCCTGACCCCGGAGAAGTTACCGGTCTCAAGCAAAGTGTGACTGCATCGAAGAAAAGCCTGTCATCCACGACTAGGGCTATCGTCGGGACCTCGCTCACCGGAGCAAAGGGCGCCACGCTGAAAGATCAGAAAGCGATCGACGATACCGCGGCCGGAATCTGTGCGGTGGGTGTGTGGACCCCTTCCGAATGTAGAGCGCATGGGAGTTCCCGATAGTCGGCGAAGCAGGCGTTAAAGCCTCCCACCCTCATCTGAAAACAATGAAGCAAACAAATGGGCTTTTTCCTCCTGTTGAACCGGTCTATCATCGCCATCTGCCTTGCGCGGGGAGCGACGTGGAAGATTCTGTAAAAGTGGTGAAGTTGGGCGACGGTTGGGCAGTCTACGTGCTTGACGGTGGGGTCGTGACCAGCCAAAGCTTCAAATTCGAGGCCTATGCGACTGCTTGGGCTGATGGTCAACGTTCACGGCTCAAACTGCCCCCGTTTGACCGACGCCCTTGAATGTGATTTTCCACCGTCGCATTATACAGGTCTCACCTATGGGTCAGGACGGCGCACGGTTATAAATTCCGCGCAAAGAAAAAGGCCGGACGTGCCGGCCTCGTTCTCGATAAAGCGAAATTTTACTGGTTATTCTCGCCGCAAGCCACGCCCTGCGGAGTAGCGTCGCTCTTGCCCGCCTGGGTCTGGAGAGCGCCCTTGGTATTGGAGCCGTCCTTGCAGTCGGTTGAGTTGGTCTTGGTCGTGCTGTTGGTCATCGTACCATCGGTGGACATCGGCTTCATCGTCTTGGTGCCAGTGCTGTCCACGTCGCCATTGGCGCCGCCGCCGGCATCTTCATTGGCGTTCTTGTCGGTCGCCATATTGTTCGGAACCGGGTTGGACTGAGCATACGACATCGAAGTTGCCATGCCGAGAGCGAGAAGCGATGCGGCTACGAGTTTCATTTTCATTTAATGTTTCCTCCTTCAGGAATTGTCACCGGATGGCAACACGGGGAGAGAACAAGTGCTGAACCTTGATGTTCCGGCCGACTGGATCACTAAAGGTTGACGGAACTCTCGACTCATCTCGATGTTGTTGAGCGGCGTAAGCCTTCCTTCCTTCGGCTTTAACGCCATGCGGAACGCGCTTGGCATGAGCGCGTTCCGTCAAGCTTTGGATAAAAGCTCGGCCAAGACCATTTGCATCTGGAGTTTTATCCGCTACCCTTCATCTAGACAGTTGGTGACATCTGTTTAGAGGTCATTGTCCGCTCTCCAAAGCCGCGTTGATGACCTCGCCAAATTTACAAATACGATGAGTGTCACTGCCATCGTATCGAGCCGCCTCACGTTCCTAAGGCTTTCCTGAGCCTCATTCGCGTGAGGCGGCTTTTTCCCTTCCATCAACGAATAACCCTCACGGCTGTCAACCGTAAGGGTTCTCTTGCTGCGATTGAGGCACAGCGTGGCATCACAAGTGGGCACGTCGGAACCGCGTCCACTAACGGAAAAGGCCCGGTAACGCTGCTACCGGGCCTTCGCGCCGAAAGTGGCGGCGTTGCGGGTGTATCAATTCCCGCTCTGCTCTCTCGTCCCTTTTGGTTTGGCTTCCAGAAGGGCCATGCGTATCAAATATTCGATCAATGGGTTCCCGTCAGACCGGGCAAGCTTGGCGCAAACGGTAAGATGATCAACAAGAAGTGGCTTGGTCATTTGCTCCTCCGGCGCGTCCTCCAACGCGAATGAGTGTCGTCTAATATATCTTGATCGAAGCTTAACGAGCGGGAGCCAATTTTTGCCCCGGATGGTCTCCTTCTGCGCCCCCCGCAACGTTATCGTTTCTCTGTTTTGTCGCCATCTGGAAGGGCTGGGACTATCACGGTTGCCCACGCCGAACGGTATCCTCTCAGCCAAGCGGAGTGCAGATCTAGGCGGTCGGCGTATGGGTTTGAAGACGCAAGACCCCCAGACCTTGCAAGGTCACGCCCCTGTTGCTCGGCCTCTTCAACTTCTCTCAGTAAGCACATTTTGGCACCCTCATTACCAACGGTATTTCCAAGTAATTCCGGGTGGCCGAATTTCAATGCCTTACTCCACGGCCGTTCATAAATTGTGGTCAACCGAACACTCCAAGCCGCTCACCCGGGCGGCTTTTCTTAAGGATTGGCAATCGAGCATAGCATGGCATCGAAAAGGCAAGGGCAGGGATGGCAGGCAGTCTGGAAATGAGCAACAACGGAAACGGTTTCGATCCTATGGCTCCTGGGCTCGCCTATCGGAGCGCGTCGAGAACAAGGGCAAGGATCTCCCCGATCTTCGCTCAAACATGAACACGGGCTTCCAGCGGCTCAACGCCGCGACCAAAACGCTCTCCAACGAGGTCCGCGGCGGCTCGAAGACCCAGTGGCCTATCATCATCGGCTTCAGCTCGGTGACGATCACGATCCATCCTTGCAGGCCTGGGGTATCTTGCGCTGCAGCCAATTAAGGACAACCTTACGCAGATCCGGGAAAACGCGAAGGTTCAAACCGCTAGCACCTCGACGGCTATTGCAACACTGGTCGATAAGATGGTCAGCAAGGACGAGATGCAGTAGCGGACCCAGCGCGGTGTGGAAGACAGGCAGCGAACGCACGGCGCTTTCAACGACCTCCGAGACGCCCAGGTGCCACGAGCAGAACTCGATCACGTCTTCGCGGCATATGATCAGCGGTTCCTCGACCAACAGCGACAGCTCAGCGACATGAAGGAATCGCAGGGCAGCGTGTGCGGCGCCAAGGACGTCATCATGGATCTGAAGACGGACCAGCAGCGGCTTGAACGAGAGCTGTCCGACACGAAGACAAGGGCGGGCGGACAAGCCATAGCTTGTGGGCGATCAATGCATTCTACGAGGTCGAGGCAACATTCCTGCAGCCTTGTCGGCAACGATTTTAAGCGTCTCCCAATCCGGCAGATCCTTCTCGGCAACACGCTCCTGCGTGGCAGTTAAGAGCCATGCGGCGGCTTCGACGCTTTCCGCTTCCTTGCACTCGTTGAAGCGCTCAAGACAGGCAGTGATTCTTGGTCTCGCAGATCCGTCAGCCCAGGGGATCGAGGCGGCCAGAGAACGAGCCTCCGAGTAGGCGTCGGCTATTTGCTGCTTTTCTCGTTCATTGCTTTCAGTGATGACACCCAATGTGAAAATCAGTGTTTTCATCAAGTGGCGGCTTTCATCAGATTGATCAGGCAAGGTGGCCTCCAACGTATCGACGGGGAACCTAGCTCATACCGCGATTAGATTGCAATTTTTGAATGTATTTTTCCAGTATCGACATGAAGAGGCTAGCGGCGCCTCCGAGTGCGGATGGCGCCGCTCGTGAGCATTACCAGCGGCAGATACGCTTCTTGGAGTAGACCCAGCGGTGATGGTGCCGGTACCGAACGGTCTTGACGCGGCATCGCGGGCCATGACGATAGTAGTGTCGGCCGTGGCGCCAATCCCGGCGGTCATGATGGCGATCCCATGACCGGCCATGATGACTGTCTCCGACCGTCACTGTTACGCTATCCGCGAGACTGGGAGTGGCCGATGAGAATATAGAAGCCAGGCCGATCATGCCTGCGATGATAATAGCTTTCATTCGAGTTACTCCAAACAGGTGATAACGCGCTCAAAACGCCGGCCACTGAACGCGGTTCCATGCCTAGGACTTTGGTCTGATGCCGTTGCCAAAGAAAAACCCGGCTCAGAGCGGGGCAAGGGGGTGCTGTGGAGTATGATGTCCGGGAAATTGACATCGGTAGCGTAACTCGGAAGGCCGCATACCGGTTCCGCGCTAGTGTCTTCGCGCGGACAGGTCGTAGGCTGCCGAGGGAATTGGGCCTGATGAAATCTCCGGTGTTGCAGCCGCGGTTTCGTCAATGAGAAATGCGGCGTCAAAAAGCCGATAGGATCAAGGGAATTAATCTTCCAGGATTCCCTCCCAAGCCCTCAACGCCAAAAGCGGTGTTCAAGAGCCCGGCGCGAACGAGAAGTCTTGCGCAGCAGGGATGCCAGGGCACGTCGCGTTTGAGAAGGGCTCGCCATACGCAGGCGAGCCTTCAAGCAACAAGGTGGCGCCAAGACGCATCACCGGGCGGGAATTAATCAAAACTGATGATGTTAGCCACGTGACACGAGCGTGACGGGAAAAGAAAAGCCCCAGCGTGCGGCCGGGGGCAAGGTGGGGAAGTGAGAGTGCGAGCGATGAACGTGCTGTCGTTTCGCACTTAACTGGGTTCTTCCTCAATTTCTGTGATTCAGCGGCATCATTCTCGCCCTCATCAGTTCCGAGCCGGCGCGACCGTACACTGCTCGCTTCAGTACTTGAGGCGGTTGATCAGACCTTCGGCTTGACCGTAGCTCTAGGGAGTTCGATTGCATTTCTTACGGCATCGCGCCGACCCTCGATGGCTTGGCTGCTGGCACGATCGGCTTGCCCTTACCGGCCACTGTAGGTGCCAAGATGCTCGGCCGCAATCAAGAGGAAGGCGCGCGCTAGCCGGGACGCCGTCCTGCTAACCGTCGCCGGCGACGATTCCGGACCGGCTGGAAAGCTGTTTCGGGCGACACGAATGTTGACGCGCCGATCCGGACCGGTCACCACCTCATTCGTCAAAGATACCGCCGACCTTTCTGGGCTCGGTCGGACGACGGACTTGCCTCAGTTCCCGATATCGTCGATTCTGCCATTCAGTCCGGGCGAGCAATACCCTTCGCGGTGGCGGACCTTATTACGGCGATCTCTGCCGTTCGCCCGGATACCGAGGTGCTGGCGCTTGGGCTGGCCGAGGCCGTTCTGGCGCACCTGGGGCCACACAGCTGTTCGAGCGTCTCGAAAGTTTCGAGGCGGTGCGGGAGCTTTCCGGCCGCACCTCCTTCCGGATGGTTGGGTTGTAACAATGGCGGAAGTCAGCACACGCAGTCCGGCTCCAGGAGCGCCATACACTTTTGCAACGACGAAGCATTTTCTATCAGCCTTTGGCTTCGATACCTTGCGTGATCTTCCTGATATCGAGGCACTCGAAGACGATGGATTGCTGAGCAGAACCATCCCCTATGGCGACGACATTTCCGTCGCGGCCGAGGAATTCTTCGATGGTGAAGAAGATGCGAGCGTCGATTTCTCGGTGCTGCGACCAACTGAAGGAGATTGGAGCCTAGAATTCGGACCATCTGTTTTGTCCTCACGGACGAGACCTCCGTGAGGCATTCTCAAGAAATCAGAGCCAGTCCTACGCCGCCAACCGCAGCCACAACGACAACGAGCCACGGCGGAAGCTTCCACGACATCAGAAGTACCCAGCACAAGAGGGCCAGCGTGAAATCACGCATGTTGCCGATGGCGCTTGTGAATACTGGCGAATAGAGGGCAGCGCCGAGGATGCCGACAACCGCAGCATTTGCTCCCTGCATAAGCGACTGCGCTGTCGCCAACGAGCGAAACCGGTCCCAAAAGGGCAGTACGCCGACGAGAATCAGAAATCCTGGCAGGAAGACGGAGAGCAGTGCGATTACTGCGCCAACTATGCCATTCGGCTGCGGTCCAAGTACAGTGCCGAGGTAGGCCGCAAAGGTGAACAGCGGCCCAGGGACCGCCTGTGCGGCACCATAGCCTGCCAGGAATGCATCGGGGGATACCCACCCAGGTTGCACGACTTCGGCCTCGAGAAGAGGCAAGACTACATGGCCACCGCCGAACACGAGTGAACCAGCGCGGTAGAAGCTATCAGCGACAGCGAATGCTTGGCCGTATTTCGCGAGCAGAGGCAGAATCACAAGCAGTCCGAAAAAAGCGACGAGTGCCGCAGCCGCACCCCGTCGGGACACCGGCATTGTGACATGGCCACTCACTGGTGTGCCAGTGCCGCGGCTAAGTGCCAGCCCCGCGCCTGCGCCAATCAGGATCGCACTCACCATGCCGAAGGCTCCCGGCATGAATGCGAGCACCGCCACGGCCGCGACCGCAATTGCCGCTCGTTCTTTATCCGGACAGAGGTTCTTCGCCATCCCCCAGACGGCCTGCGCCACGATGGCGACTGCGACGATCTTCAGGCCATGCAGCGCGCCCGTGCCGACCGGCCCCGAAATGCTTGCAGCAGACATGGCAAACACCAACAGGATCAGCGCGGATGGCAAGGTGAAGGCCGTAAAGGCCGCCAGTGCCCCTAGCCAGCCCGCGCGCATCATGCCTAAAGCAAAACCCGCCTGACTGGATGCTGGACCCGGCAAGAATTGGCAAAGGGCGACCAGATCGGCATAGGCGTGATCGGAAAGCCAAGCGCGTCGGTGCACGAGTTCTTCCCGGAAGTACCCGAGATGAGTAATCGGTCCGCCGAATGATAAGAGGCCGAGCTTCAGGAACGTGAGAAAGACTTCTGCGGGCGTGCCGGCAGGCGTTTGAGTCTGGGCCGTGCTCGTGCTGTCTGTCATTCTGCTCCTGCCTCGCCCTTGAGTTCTTTCAGTTGGATCCTGACAACCGCCGGGCCTTCATTTGCCAGTCTCGCGATCGTCAGAAACGCCAGAATTGCAAGTGCGCCGAGCCCCGTTGTGATCGCGAGCGACGAGGTTGCGCCTATATTGGCCATGGCAAACGCCAGGGCGAACGGTGCGGTCGCAGAGACTATGAGCCTCGCCGCCATAACCTTACCCTGAAATCTGCCATAGCCCTCGCTGCCAAACAGCGTCAGCGGCAGGGTGCCGGTGACGATGCTGAACAGGCCGTTGCCCAGACCGAAGACGATCGCAAAAGCCATCGCTCCGGTCACAGATGGCGCCGTGAGGATCAAGATCAGCACGCCACCCGGAATGAGCGCCGCGGCGATCGTTGCCAAAGCCAGTGGCGGCAGATTGCCGCCGAGCACCATGTTCGTGAACCGGCTCAAAACCTGCGACGGGCCGAACAGTGTGCCGACTTTTGTAGCCGTGGCGCCCAGACCGAGGCCCGACAATAGCGGCACCATATGGACCAACACTGCCGCGCTAACGAGCGACTGCAACGAGAAACCGGCGACCATCAGAATAAACCCAAGGCGTCTGACGTTCGGACGCAAAGCCCCGTCAACGACGCTTACCGATCCGCTCTGTTCCTGTCGGCGGCCTTTGGCAAGCCCATGGGAAAGCCAGGCATGGAGAGGCAGGCAGATCAGGAGATTGAGTCCGGCGAACACGAGATAGATGTTTTGCCAGGAGAGATGGGCATGCAGCGTCGTGGTGATGGGCCAGAAGAATGTTGAAGCAAATCCGGCGATCAAGGTCAGATAAGTTATGCTGCGTTGGGCGGTCTGCGGCCGGATCTGGACAAGCAGCGCGAAGGCTGTGCCGTACTGTACCAGGTTTGCGGCGATCTCGATCACGATCAACGCCGCAAGGAAGGCAATCTTGCCGGGCGCGAGAGCGTAGGCGATAAGGGCCGAAGCGGCAATTGCGGAACCAGCCGTCATCACGCGGCCCGCGCCGAAGTGGTCTATCGCCCTGCCCAGCCACGGCGCGCTCAGTCCGCCCAGGAGAAGTGCCGCCGAAAGCGCACCGAATATCCATTCCGCCGACCAGTTCAGATCCCGTGCCATGTCTGGCGCGAGAATGCTGAAGCTGTAGTAAAGCGTCCCGTAGCCGATGATCTGCGTGAGGCCCAAAGCGAGGATGGCGGCAATCGGCGGACGTTCCATCATATGGATTTCAGGCCCACGCGTTGTTCGAGTTTTTCAGCCTCTTCCTTCCGCTCGCTGTAGCGATTGGTGAGATAGGAAGACGCATCCCGTGTCAGAAGGGTGAACTTCACCAGTTCCTCGCAGACATCGACGACGCGATCGTAGTAGGAAGATGGCTTCATTCGCCCGTCCGCGTCGAACTCCTGGAAGGCCTTGGCGACCGACGACTGGTTGGGGATCGTGATCATCCGCATCCAGCGACCGAGAACACGAAGCTGGTTGATGGCATTGAACGACTGCGATCCGCCAGAGACCTGCATTACCGCCAACGTCTTTCCCTGCGTCGGACGAACCGATCCAATCGACAGCGGAATCCAGTCGATCTGCGCCTTCATGATCCCAGTCATCGCGCCGTGGCGCTCCGGGCTGACCCACACCTGACCCTCCGACCATGCCGAGAGCTCGCGCAGTTCCTGTACCTTCGGACGGCTAACCGGCTCGGCGTCAGGCAAAGGTAGACCCTCCGGATTGAAGATCCGAACCTCGCAACCGAAGTGCTCGAGCAACCGACCAGCCTCGAATGCCAGTAACCGGCTATAGGAGATGGTCCGCAGGGAGCCGTAGAGGATAAGGATGCGCGGCTTGTGGGTCGAGAACGCCGGACGCAATGCAGCCTGATCCGGCTGTTGCAGGTGTTCCAAAGATGCAGCAGGCAAATCAGACAATGCGCTTGCCCTCGCTGTCGAGTACCTTTTCACCATCCTCTTTGGTGAAGGCGCCCTTATGCGTTTTTGGTAAGATTTCCAGAACCACCTCCGACGGACGCGCAAGCCTTGTGCCGAACGGCGTAATGACGAACGGCCGGTTGATCAAGATCGGGTTTTCGAGCATGGCGTCGAGCAACTGATCGTCGGTCAAAGATATGTCGTCCAAACCCAATTCCGTATAGGGCGTGCCCTTTTCACGGATCGCCTGGCGCACGGTTAGACCGGCGTCAGCGATCATCGTCACAAGCCGATCGCGTGAGGGCGGGTTCCTCAGGTACTCAATCACCGTGGGTTCAATGCTGGCGTTCCGGATCATCGCCAGCGTGTTGCGAGACGTTCCGCAATCCGGATTGTGATAGATGATGGAGTCCATGGTCAGACCCTTTCAATGGCTTCTGATTTGGAATGGGAAGTTGCTCGCACGGCGCCGCCGCGCTCGTACCAACCCTTGCTGCGGTTGACGATCCAGACGACTGACAACATCACCGGCACCTCGATGAGAACGCCGACGACGGTTGCAAGTGCCGCGCCCGAGTTGAAGCCAAACAGGCTGATTGCTGCGGCGACCGCCAGTTCGAAGAAGTTCGAGGCGCCGATCAAGGCCGACGGACCGGCGACGCAATGTTGCTCGCCTGACACCCGGTTCAGCAGATAGGCAAGACCGGAGTTGAAGTAGACCTGGATCACGACGGGCACCGCCAGCAAGGCGATGATGGTCGGCTGGGCGATGATCTGCTCCCCTTGGAAACCGAACAGAAGCACCAGCGTGGCAAGGAGCGCCACCAACGATAGTGGCTGTAGTGTTTTCAGCAGACGGTCGAGGGATGCCGATGATCCGGAAGCAAGCAGGCTGCGGCGCATGATCTGGGCGACTATCACCGGCAGGATGATGTAGAGCACCACCGAGAATACCAGCGTCGCCCATGGCACGGTGATGGCGGAAAGACCAAGCAGAAGGCCGACGATCGGCGCGAACGCCACCACCATGATCGCGTCATTCAGCGCGACCTGCGAAAGCGTGAAGAGGGGCTCGCCCTTGGTCAGGTTCGACCAGACGAACACCATCGCCGTACAGGGTGCCGCGGCAAGGATGATCAGACCGGCGATATAGGAATCGATTTGCACCTCCGGCAACATTGGCCGGAACAGATAACCGATGAACAGCCAGCCCAGCAGCGCCATCGAGAAGGGTTTGACTGCCCAGTTGATGAACAGCGTCACACCGATACCGCGCCAATGCCGGCCGACCTGGCTGAGAGCCGCAAAATCGATCTTGACCAGCATCGGGATAATCATCAGCCAGATCAGGACGGCGACGGGAATGTTGACCTTGGCAACTTCGGCGGCGGCGATCACCTGAAAGACATCCGGCATCGAGTGACCAAGGGCAATGCCTGCAAGAATGCATAAAAACACCCACACCGTTAGATAGCGTTCAAATGTGGACATCGTTGTTATCCCTGCAATGGCTTGGCGAGCAGCGCTGCTGACGCGGGACAAAGGCTAGCCGCCTGACGGGTCTGCAAAATCGCGGCCGGCGCCGTCGCACGGTCTATCGGCCTGAATCCGAGGGTTTCGAAGAAGGGAGCGGCGTTCGTGGTCAGAAGGTAGCCCGTGCGTGCGCCGTCCGCATAGGCGCGTCGCAGCAAAAGGTCAGTCGCACGACGGCCCAGGCCCTTGTGACGGTTGGCAGGCGTGATCACCACTGACCGCAGCAGCGCATTGTCGCCACGCAACTCATATCCACCATAGCCCACCGTATCGACGCCACGGGCAATCCGGAAGAATGTTCGCCCTGCGTCGTCAAGATCATCCGTTGGAAGGTCGGCATTTTCGAGCGCGCTACGGAGCTCGTCTTCATGTCCGGCGATCGGAAGGAGCGCCAGCAAGGCGGCGCCTTCGGTCGCACCGATCTGACGGAGTTGAGTTTCGAGCGCCAACTTGTCGATCGAGGTGATCGGCAGGTCGATGAAGAGGGTAATACGGTTCTTGAGGTAGCGTGCATCCAGCGCAAAGGCGCGGCCAACCTCAATATCGGAACCCTCTACCGCAGCAGGGTCCTCGACACCCCAATGGGCGGTCATCGGATGGCCAAGCCAGACCGGGCAGGCTTCCCCGGCCGCGTTGTCACAGACGGTGAAGATGAATCCATCTGCGGGGCACGCGCCTCGGCAAAGACATCCCACTTTCGAGCTGAATCCGGTCGCGGGATAGCCAAGCCCGTCCAGAGTTTTCAGCGCCCAGGGATGGACCTGTCCCTTCGGATGGCTGCCGGCCGAGAAGGCGCGGAAACGGCCTTTTCCCTCGGCATCGAGGATAAATTCCGCCAGGATCGAGCGGGCAGAATTGCCCGTGCCGAGAAAGAGCACATTAGAAACGCGGTCAGCAGTCATTGCAGGTTCACCTTTGCTGTCGGAGCGCAGCAGGCGGCAACCTCGGCGGCCGGCGCGCAGATTTCGGGATGACCTGAGCAGCAGTCTTCCATCAGGAAGCGCACCAGCCCGCCCAGAGCTTCATAGTTCGCGGTGTAGATGATCGAGCGGGACTGTCGTTGCGCAGCGATCAGCCCGGAATGCTCGAGTTCCTTTAGGTGGAACGAGATATTCGACGGCGAGACCTCGACCTTCTCGGCCAATGCCCCGGCCGCCATCCCATCGGGCCCAGCGACCACCAGGATGCGGACGATCTGCAAACGGGTCTCCTGAGCGAGGGCGGCGAACGCACCGAGGGCATGACGCTGATCCATATTTCAATAATCCTTGAATAGTTGAAACGAGGATTACCGCAAATGAACGCGATCGACAACAGCAGAATTTCTTCTGAAGACATCAGCTGGGTTTGCTTCTCGACACACTGGCCGGCGCCAAGGACGTGCCTCTGGTGTTCCACTACGATGGGCACCCGGTGAAGGCGGGCTTCTATGTGACGGAGGTCGAGGCCGGACATTTCTCGGCACTGGACTGCGGTGCAAACCCGGAAGCATGGTCGGAGATCTTCGTCCAACTGTGGGACATTGATAACGACGATCGACCTCATATGCCGGGGCGGAAAGTTTTCGGCCATCATCCGCAAGGTCTCGAAGCATCTGAAGCTGGACGGATCCCCCAGAGATGACATTCGAGGTCAGCGACAGTGTGCGGGCAATGTCGCTCTTTTGCGCCGGCATACCAAGGCTTCGCGATGGTGCACAGCACGTCGAACTGTCGCCGCGCGCGGCTAGTTGCAAGCCGCGTGATCGCTGGCTTCCTGCAGAGCCTGCAAGGGTGGCATGTAGTCCGGACGCGAAAACAACATCTAAAGGAACGCACCGAGGGCGAGATAGGGCCAGAGGGTTCACACCCACGCGGTTGAAGATGATCAGATTTCCAATGACGAGGCCGCGCCAGCCAATGCCAGCAGGTTCAGTTCGGCGGTAGAAAACAGGGCGATGACCACAACGGCGCCGAGATCGTCGTTGATCGCCAGCGCCGCCAGAAATATCTTCAGCGACGCGGGAACACGTCTACCGAAAACGAAAAGAACCCCAAGAGCAAAGGCGATATCGGTCGCGGTCGGGATTGCCCAGCCACGGATAGCTGTCGGGTCACTCCAGTTGAAGTAGAGGTAAAACAGCGCCGGAAACAGCATGCCTTCTGCAGCAGCCGCGCCTGGCAAGACGCGTCGGCTCCAACTTGAAAGCTGTCCGTCGAGCATTTCGCGTTTGATCTCCAGGCCGACGAGCAGGAAGAAGACGGCCTCAAGGCGTCGTTAACCCAGTGCTGGATGCTCAGCAGGCCGACATAGACGTGCAGCATATCGAGGTAGCCCTCCGCCAACGGCGAACTGGCAGTGGCAATCGCCAGAGCAGCGACTGCCATTAAGATGATGCCACCCGATGCTTCATTGTCGAGGAACTGACGGAGAGTGGATTGAATGCGGCCCTTGGAGAATGTCGAAGACATGGGTTCGCGCTCCTTGTGAGAGGTTTATCGAAGTCTCCGTCGATTTCGGGGAAAACCCACAGTGCACGCAGCACGCACTGTAAGCGCTAAACTAGGAGAGCGCTACCGCCGCTGCTGATGATTAGCGGACAGGTCGAGGCGCAACGGCGGGATGAGATTGCAGCCTTGGATGAACACATAAAAAAGAACCATGCGGAGGTCGCCGCGCCGACGATCGAGGAGTGAAACGGATAAAGACGCTCGGAGGGGCGTCAGCAGGCTGCTGGTAATCGCCGAGTTGTCGGACGCTTGCATCGCGTCTATCGCATGGATTTGGTTTGCCGCCGTCATGAGACAGTGGCTACGGATCGCTTGGAAGCCCGCGCCTAGCGCTTATGCCGGCAAATTGCTCAAGGTAGGCGGATACTTCGAGCTCGATGCCGGAAATCATATCCTCATATTCACCAATGTACTTGGAATCGGGCGCAAGCGTGCGCAAGTGCAGCACCGCGATGCTGTAACATTCGCACAGCTCGGCAACGCGGCGGCGCTCTGTTGCAAGCGGACGAAGCTCCGGAAGTCGTATCGCGAGCAAAGCCCACCCGTGGGCCACATGATCTATTCCCGATGCCATCTCAACGCCTCCCGTCACCAATATACACTTGCCCCCGACACACAAAAAGGCCCGCCTAGGGAGAACTTGACGGGCGTTTTGTCTGCAGTCGCTGGGTAGCGTTCAGACGGGCAAAGAGTGCCGTCATCTAATCAAGTTGCGACTAAAAAGAGAACCGCGAAAAATGACGGGGCGAAGTTGGTGGGGGAGCGTCGCCGCATCGCTGCGGCAGGCGCGGCGACGATGTGGCGACACATTCTGTGCGATGTAGACGATGCAATCGGTATTCTGGAAGTCTGACAGGATGGCTGTTCCGACCGCGCGCCGATGCTTTCGGGAAGCGCGCCACCGAGGAGCTCTCTTGACACATATTCGAACTGTCCGGCATGTTGTTGCTGTCGTACATGCGCGCTAACAGCTGGTACAACATATAAGTGTTTCGAGCGATGCCCGACCCGACGTGTAGAAATCGACCTGATGCGAGTCGAGAGCGCTTAGCTCCCGACCGATCTCTTCGAACGCCTCGGCCCAGTTGACCGGAACATATCGATCGCGGTGCGTCCAGCACATCGGATGCGTCAAACGACCCTGTTCCTCGGGGTCGTGGTCATCCCACAGCTCCAGTTCGCGAAGAGGATATTTATCAAAGAAAGCCCGGTCGGTACGGCGAAACCTCACCTCCCAGGCCGTGGCCGTCGCTCCATTCTCGCAGAATTCCAGAGGATGGTCTTAGCCAGTTTTGCCCAGGCGCAACTGACGCACATATAGGCCTTCCGACCTGTTTTGCGTCGAGAGCAGCCTGGGCGCCCTTGATGAAAATCGCTGACGGTAATCTCCGCCACGGACTTTGCCGAGCCCCAGCCGCCCGCGGGCGGGCAGGCCCAGTATAAGGCTTGATTTTAGGAGAACGCTTTTTTGAAGTCATAAATGCCTCACGCAGCGACGCATAGGCCGCCCCCGCTCGCGGCTCCTAGGCTACCGATAACCTTTGATGTCGCAGCAAGTTCCAGCCTGCGCCCGAATGACGTGCGTTAAACGGTTAACCTCTCACGTTATCTCGATGATCGGGTCTAGATGGAGCCAACCCCTCGTTTAGAGGCTGGCCGCGTCAGTCCTAAATCTCCGTGCGGAACCAAATACCGGCAGCTCGCTCGCGGCATTGCCGAAAGCGTAGGCTGGAAATCTCTGCCGTCCAAAGCGGGCGCGCAAGAAACCGGGCAATCGGCAGGCTGATGCTCCGCGCCCTCAAGGACGAATGAGGCCAAATCGATGTGCTTCGTCCAGCAGGTGGCGAACGGAGGAAGTCTGCCATTTGCGCCCACCGCGCGCCGGCCGCTCTCCCATCTGATCAAGCTGGGCGGATCGCGCAGCGGCAGGCCGGGATCAGCAATGGCAATCGCCGCAACGAGCTTCATCAGATTGTTTTCCGGGGCACGACGGGGCGAGCGCGCCAAGAGCTCGTGGTCGGCCAGCTTCTCGCGGACCCTCCGATGCACCGCATAGCGCAGGCGTTCCTTCATCCAGTCATGGTGGCTAGCTACGCCACGCTGTACTGCTGACGATGGACTAGAGGCGAGGGCTTTTTTGCTCCTGAGCCCGTCGCAACCGGGCTTGAAACATTATCAATATACTTTATATTATAATATATAATGTATCTGCTACGGAGCCAGTCATGTCTGTCATTAAGGTTTCTGAGAAGCTGTCGGTCTCGCCGCAGCCGAGCGTCGACGATATTAGGTCCCTGCAGGAAAAGGGATATGCTATGCTTATCAATAACCGCCCGGTCGCTGAGGACGCGACACAGCCCGGAACGGATGTCGAAAGCCAGGAGGTCGAGCACTGCGGCCTCACCTACGTTTATATTCCGGTCACGCTCGGTACCATCACAGAAGCGGACGTGCGCGCGTTCCAGAAGGCGCTCGATGCCTGCGACGGACCGGCTTTCGCGCACTGCAAGTCGGGCACGAGATCTATCAGCCTGTACCTGATCGGCGAGGTTTTGGACGGGCGGATGGTCGCCGAAGACGTCGTTGAATTCGGACGTGCCCACGGCTTCGACACCAGTTCCGTTGCAGCCTGGCTCATGCAGCACGCTGGGCGCCGCCCGAAGGTGAAGGGCTTCTTCGACAAGCGCACCTGGAGCGTCCAGTATGTCGTGTCCGATCCCGAGACTGGGAAGTGCGCCATCATTGATCCCGTTCTCGATTTCGACGAGAAGGCCGGAGCCACTGGCACCATTAATGCCGACACGATCCTCGACTATGTCCAGGAGAATGGCCTGAGCGTCGAGTGGATCCTTGACACCCATCCTCATGCCGATCATTTCTCCGCAGCCCAGTATCTCAAGGAGAAGACTGGTGCCAGAACCGCGATCGGGGAACGCGTCGTCGATGTGCAGAAGCTCTGGAAGGGGATCTACAACTGGCCCGAGCTCGCCACCGACGGCGCGCAATGGGATCGGCTTTTCGCCCATGGAGAGACCTTCAAGATCGGAACGATCGACTCCAAGGTGATGTTCTCGCCAGGCCATACGCTCGCCTCGATCACCTATGTGGTCGGCGACGCGGCCTTCGTCCATGACACGCTATTCATGCCCGACAGCGGCACGGCGCGCGCCGACTTCCCCGGTGGTGATGCCGGCATCCTATGGAAGTCGATTCAGGACATCCTCGCCCTCCCGGACGAGACCCGTATCTTTACCGGACACGACTACCAGCCGAACGGCCGCGCTCCGCGCTGGGAAAGCACGGTTGCCGAGCAGAAAAAGTACAACCAGCATCTTGCCGGCGTGACCGAAGAGCAGTACGTGGCGCTCCGGACGAAGCGCGACAAGACGCTGCCCATGCCGAAGCTCATCCTGCATGCCCTGCAGGTGAACATTCGAGGCGGGCGTCTGCCTGAACCGGAAGCAAACGGCAGGCGCTACCTGAAGTTTCCGCTCGACGCATTGCAGGGAGCCGCATGGGAATGAGCACCGACACAGAGAAGATGATGAAGGCGGCGCTCTCTCCCGCCGAGATGGCCGGCCGGGCCGGAGAGGTCGCGACCCTCCTGAAGACGTTGTCCCACCGGGCCCGTCTGATGATTGTCTGCACGCTGGTGGACGGCGAGTTCTCGGTCGGCGAACTCGAGGAAAAGCTCGACATCCATCAGCCGCATCTTTCGCAGCATCTGACCGTGCTACGGAGCTCACGCATCGTCGAAACCCGGCGGGATGGAAAGCAGATCTTCTACTGCCTGACCGAGGAAAAGGCCGCGCAACTGGTCTCTGCCCTCTATGACATCTTCTGTGTAAAGGAAGCGACATGACCATCTATCTCCAGTCGCTGAGCGGCGGCATGCTGATCGGCGCCTCCGCGGTCATGCTCCTGCTCCTGAACGGCCGGATCGCCGGAATCAGCAGCATCGTCGGCCGTCTGGCTCAAGGCGTCGGCCTGACCACTAATCTTGCGTTCGTGCTTGGCCTTCTGCTCGGGCCGCTCGTCCACCTGCTGGTCGCCGGTGGCTGGCCGACCGTCGAGGTCACCGCTGCCTGGCCGCTGATCATCGTTGCCGGACTGCTGGTCGGCTTCGGCTCGCGGATGGGATCGGGCTGTACCAGCGGCCACGGTGTGTTGGGACTTGCCCGCCTTTCTCCGCGATCAATGGTGGCCGTTGCCACCTTTCTGTCGACCGGGATCATCGCAGTCACCGTTCTACGAGGTATCGGATTATGAAGAGAAATATATATCAGTTCGGCGCCGCCCTCGCTTCCGGCATCGTGTTTGGTTTCGGCCTGTCGCTTTCAGGCATGCTCAATCCGGTTCGCGTCCAGGGCTTCCTTGACGTCTTCGGCAACTGGGATCCAAGTCTTGCCTTTGTCCTCAGCGGCGCCGTCGCGGTCGCCTTCATCGGCGTGCAGGCGATGAAGAAGATGCGCCGCCCGGCCTTGGACGACAGCTTCCACGTGCCCACGAACCGGAACATTGACGCGCCGCTGATCATCGGCTCAGCCTTGTTCGGTCTCGGCTGGGGGATTGGCGGCTTCTGCCCCGGCCCGGCCGTCGCCTCTATGTCGGTCGGCATTCCACAGACGCTGCTGTTCGTGGTTGCCATGCTGATCGGCATGACATTCTACGACCGCGTTTGGAGCAGAAGGACACGAGTGGCTCCGATCTAGTGGCCGTCGGCTCCGGGGGATCGTCGGCTTCATGCTCGGCCTTCTCGGGGGCGGCCGCTCGATCCTGGCAACCCCGCTCCTCCTCTACGTCGTCGGCGTCGCGCAGCCGCACGTGGCGATCGGAACCGGCGCGCTTGCGGTCTCCGTCAACGCCTTCCCAACTTCGCGAGCCACGCCATTAAGGGGCACGTGTGGTGGCGCTGCGCCGCGGTTTTTCGGCGCTCGGCATCCTCGGCGCGCTAGCAGACTCAAGCCTCGGTAAGGCGATGGACGGAGACGGGCTGATCATCCTGTTTGGCATTCTGATGGTCGTCGTCGGCGCCCTGATCCTGACCAGGTCGAGGCCATGACACTCGCTGATCGAATTGTGGTCTTCCGCGATGGCCATATCGAAAAGGTCGGAACGCCGACGGATCTCTACCGCCGCCCCGGCAACCTGTTCGTCGCCCAGTTCATCGGCTCGCCGGCCATGAACATTCTCAAGGGGCAGGTGGAGGCACTTGGCGACGGGACTGCGCGCCTTGCGCTCGCCGGGGGACAGTCGTCGAGATCGATGCAGAATCCGGTCGCCTTCCCCAAAGCGAGACAGTCAGTATCGGCATGCGCGCGGAAAATGTCCGCATCGCGGACGCCGGAGAGCCCGATGCGGTGCTCGCGGGAACGATCGATCTCGTCGAACACCTGGGCGAGGTCCAGATCCTCTATGTCGACCTGCCGGGCAGTGCGGAAAAATTCCTCGTGAAGGTGGACGGGCAGGGCGTGCACGAACGGGGGCAAACTGTCCGTTTCGCGGTCCGCAAGCAGGACCTGCATGTTGGTTTCCACGCAGAACTGAGCCGGTTAGACGCATAATTTCCCTTGAGAATTGAGCCATGTGAACCTTCCCCCAACGCGGTGAGCGACGGGGGCAACGGAGTGATCCACATGGGACTTTTAAACATCATCCGTCGGTTGAAGCTGCGCGCGAAGCAGTCGATCCGCGAGATCAGTCGGCATACCGGTTTGTCGCGTAATACGATCGCGAAGTATTTGAACGCTGGTACGATCGAGCCGACGTTCACGGTGCCGGAGCGCCCGAGCAAGCTTGATCCTTTTGCCGACAAACTAACGGCCTGGCTGAAGACCGAGGCCGGGAGGTCGCGCAAGCAGTGCCGAACGCTGAAGCAGCTTCATGCCGATCTGATGGCTCTTGATTGGAGTGAGGACTATGCCGTGGTAGGCGGCGAGCGCACGAAGCTACAGGTCGCTCACATCAAGCTGTCGCAAAGCCGCGCATTTCTGCTTCGTGCCTACCTGCTGCAAACGCACGAGATGCTGGTCGATGCCCACTGGCACGGCTTCCGTGTGTTCGGCGGCGTGCCGGGTCGCGGCATCTACGACAACATGAAGACGGCGGTCGATCGCGTAGGCCGGGGCAAGGAGCGGCAGGTCAACATCCGTTTCCTCGCGATGACGAACCATTATGTCTTTGCGCCAGAGTTCTGCAATCCAGCGGCAGGCTGGGAGAAGGGGCAGGTCGAGAAGAACGTCCAGGATGCCCGACCACGCTTGTGGCAACAGATGCCGGTCTTTCCAGACTTGGCGGCGTTGAATGCCTGGCTGGAACAGCATTGCCAGGACCTATGGCGGGAGACCGCGCATGGCACCTTGTCCGGCACGATCGCGGATGTCTGGGCTGATGAGCGGGCAGCATTGATGTCGCTCCCCGCCATGTTTGACGGCTTCGTCGAGCAGAGCAAGCGCGTCTCGCCGACCTGCCTGATCACCTTCGAGCGCAATCGTTACAGCGTGACGGAGCCTGAAGATGTATGGCATGGCCCAAGCTGTCCCGGACCTTATCGAGCAAGGGGCTCCTGCCTTTGATGCGGCCGTGCCCATCCTGTCACAGTTGCTGAAGGCCGAGATGGCCGAGCGCGAGGTCCGCTCCATCGCCTATCATATGAAGGCCGCTCGCTTTCCTGCGTACAAAGACATCTCCGGCTTCGACTTCGCTGCCAGCGAGATCAACGAGGCTACCGTGCGCCAACTGCACCGATGCGAGTTTATGGATGGGGCGCAGAACGTTGTCCTAATCGGTGGCCCTGGCACTGGAAAAACGCATGTCGGGACCGCTCTTGGAATCCAAGCAATCGAGCATCATCCCCCGGCGCGCGACGCTCGGTGGCATCAGTCGCCGTTCGACTTGTCAGAGGGGATTCTCTGATCCACGTCCGAAAACGGGTCGGTAGCCGGCTTGTTAAAAAGGTGTCAAACATCCGTCACGACATCCGCAAGCATCGAGCGGACCTTGACTGCCAAAGTGATCAGCATTTCGTTGTCGATCGCCTGCATGGACGCGTCCGGATCGATGGCGCTGACCATGACATTGCCGCCCCCTCGATCATTACCTGCATCTCACTGATCCGTTCTCTCAACGGGCGCGGCCTCTCTCATGCCACCTCCTTTCGGCGGTCGCTTCCCTGCAACGGCCGGCAAGGCCAAGCCTCCGATCACATGTCCTGCATAAAGGCCTGCATTTCCTCAGGCCTAACCTTACCGTCATTGTTCGCGTCGACCGCGTCGAAGACGCGCTTGTGGATAGCGGTCAACTCTTCGAAAGAAACCGCGCCGTCCCCATCGCTATCTGTGACGGCGAACATGATCTTCATCATATGACCGCGCATTGGTCCCATCATGCGCATTCTTTCGTACATGCCCGGTGGCATCATGTTGCGGCCCATCATGCCTGGCATCATTTCCGTTTCGTCGGCCCCAGTCTTATCCTCCGACGTGGCCGGGTCTGGGCTTTTCGTCTGGGCGGACGCGGTGCCGAAATCGCCGACCGCACCGAGCAAGGCCAGCAGAGTGATCGTTGGCAGTCTGACCATGGACATTCTTCGTCTCCTCTTTGAGCATTGTGCTCCACCAACTGGAGCGGCTATTGAGAGTAGGATGCATCCCGGCTTCACACATTGCGTTGGATCAAACCACTGGGATGGTTGGTCTACAGCTGCGTGTGGCAGATGACCTTTGATCTGGCCGTTCGGACCGTGATCACCGCGCAAACCGGCCGCATCTGATCGCTTTCGGCTGGTCATGCTTGAAGAAGAGTACGGAGAGACCAAGCTTTTCGGCGAGGGCAAGACCGCACGCTTCGCCGAGAACCATCATTGCCGTCGCGCAGGCGTCCGCGCTCATGCAATCGCACGCTAGCACGCTCGCTGAGGCAGGTGGATCTCTAAGCGGCATGCCGAGCTGCGGGTCTATAGTGTGCGACAGACGATGGCCGGCGACGTCGATCCAGTGTCGATAGTGGCCGGACGTTGCCACGGCGGCATCCTGTAGCTCGAGCATGGAATGCGCGGCGCGCACGTCCGGGTTTGAGGTGATATCGGGGAGTCCAGAATTTTGGTCGGAGCAGCCGTTGAACGGTATCCTGGTCATCAGGGGCTCCTGAAACTAGAAGCCGACTTTGCGAGTGACCACGAGATTTTATGGTACCCTGTGCTCTTCGCGAAGGCCTCAGCAACCGGTTGATGAGGGAGATCCGCTTCTGACCCGGTCGCGAACTAGAGCCGCAGGTTGTACAGTCGAGCTTGGTCGGCCCTAACCTGATCTGGGTTAGGTGACCAGCTAAAGTGGTCGAACAGTTCGACGATCATATTGAATGCGATTTCCCGTGGTTCGAGCTCTAACTCCGACTGTCCGATCCGGCGCTTCAAACCTATCGATTCCGCGTGGGTCTTCCGAGGATATGAAAACCCCATCCTGCCTGGATCGTCGATCCACAATTGCCGGCCGGAGGTGTTGCCGATTGTCACTGCGATATCCATTCCGTGTTCATACAGGCCGGCTGCGTGAAGTCTAAAGGCGAATTCGACAATTTCCGTCATCGTGAAGATAGACGTTCCTGTGCCGAGGACTTTGCCATCTTGCTTGCCCTGATAGCCAGCCGAGTCCTCGCGAAGAGCCTTGTAATGGAGAAACTGCGAGCTGCGGTACATTCTCCAAAACTCGACGTGTTCATACCAATCTGTCCAGTTTTGGACGAACTCACCCATGTTCTCGTCGCCGCCGTGATTGTCCACCCGGCTGACGTGAGGATAATTCCAACCGCGCAGTGATACCTGATGTCGTTCGACGAGATTTCGGCACGCAGAGAGGTCGAGCATGCGGGGCGGGTCGCCAGTGGGACGGATGTTCACGCGCCAGAAGCCCACTGACTTGATTTTTTCAATAAGGGCGGCGTCCATCACAGGCCCCCAAGTTCTGCGTCGTAGTCATAGCCTTTGGCGGCCGGGACATCCAATTCGAGTCTACGGAAACGCTGTAGCTGCCGGGCGGCAGCCACCTCCACTATCGAGCGCATGTCGGAGGAAGACGAAACGCGAGCGCTCTGTGGCCGCCTTACCGGGCTTCGGTAATAAATCGATCCCGCCTGCAGTTCGTTCTTGGGTCCGCCGTCTCGTTTGCATATGACCGGGATCTCGCGAAACGGCGATACAACGATGACAACGTAGTTCAGTCCATGTCGATCAGCCGTTACGGACGTTGTGAACTCGACGAATGGGTCGGCGAACGGAGTCACTTGATCACGCATGATATCAGGATTGTAGGTTGCGATCTGGGCATCGGTCATGCCCTGACGAACGTAGGTTTCGTCCTCGATACCGATAACGATACGGCCGCCGTCTTGCAGGTTCGCCATCGCAAGAATGTCTTTTATCAGCCCGGTGCTCCAAGGCATGGCCGCCTTGAATTCTAGGACATCCGTCTCTTCTGCACCTTCCAGCAAAGAGTCGATGTCAACGACGGCCATAAGTTACTTTCATCTTGGTGATAACGACGGAATAGCGAAGATTTTTGCAACCCACAGGTAGAATGTCAACTTGGTTGACTTCTTTGGTTTCTTTGGCAAGTTGCGCCTTCCCCCGCCAACGTAGATGCGCCGAATGGGAATTGATGACATGAGATTCGTCGTTTGTGTAGTTTGGCTGTTGTTTCAAATGGCTCCCGCACACGCAAAACAGGAAGCAGTGTGGGTCGAGAAGGTCGCTATCATGGCCGTCGGACAGGGCGTTTGCGGCATACCTCTCGCCGACGGCGAGGCCATGCAAGTGGCGATAGGCTCGGCGATGATTTCCCAAGCGATCAGTAAGGATGACGTAATCGCTCGCGCGAAGAAGCGCGCGCATTTCATTGCCGCCGATCTCACGAAGCGCAGGACGCAAAACACATTCTGCCAAGCGTTCCGCCTTTATTTAGACAAAGGATATCCGCGGTAAGCGCCCGGAGGTTTTAGTGATGACGACCTGTCGAGGTATTCGTTTGAATTCACCAACGCGAGTTCGGTGTCCAAGATTGTGAAGTATTTCGCGGATTTGCGAGCCGCGACGTCAACCTTACCGAGCCGGTGACTGGCGTCGCGGAGGACCGTGCAAACCGCGTAGTCGGCGGCATCTCTGGCGTCGCCGTATAACTTATCTCGTTGAAATCGTCGGTGACGTCTCGGATGATCGCTTGATAAGCAAGGCTCAATTTGGACTGAAATAGCGGCTGAATGACGGTTACTGAACAGCAAAGTTCAACGATCGCATCAAGCGGCAGCTTGTCGATCGGCAGCAGGCTCGACTCCGTCTTCGCCGACACACAAGGCGGGATGTTGATTAACCGGAGAGACGACGCGCGTGACTTGGCTCATCGCCTTTCTGTGCCCGCCACACAGAAAGGCGCTACTACCTTATCAAGCCAAGCCTGACTGCCGTCGCCACGGCTTGCGTCCTCGTGACAGCCTCTAGTTTCTGCATTGCCGTCTTGAGATGGCTGTTCACCGTGTGGAATGATAGGTCAAGTATCAGTGCGGTCTCGTCGGTGCTTTTGCCTGCTGCGGACCAGGACAGGCACTCTGTTTCTCGCATCGTCAGCAGTCTAAGGTTTTCGGATGTCCTCCCGTACCTGTCGAATGCCTCCATCAATTGCAGTACGAGGGAGGGCAGTTTGCTTCCGTCGACCGGATTGTGGCCGGACAAAATGAGCGCATGATGCTGGCGCTTGGCGTCGTAAAGCGAAATCGCGACGGTGTCCTTAAAACGCTCGCAGACATACACGCTTACAAGCTCGCAGAGGCTATCGTTGGATGAGAAAGGCGAGTGATCCAAGAGCAAAGGCATGATGCTTGCCTTGAGGTTGTCGATCAAACGCTCATCGAGGAGCAAGTTGCCGTTTTCGTTCAACCTAAGCAGGTCATGCGGCCAATTGGTCGCGATGATGTTTTCGTTGAGCTGCGGCCGATCGATCGTCGGAAAGTCACATATCATGTAAAAGGATAGATCGTATTTGCGAATGACCGTCTCAACATCATCCGAAAATACAAGCAAACGAGAGTCGCCCCTCGACCGTCCTACACCGACCGAGAATCTCTGATGCATTATGTATTTCCCCATTATCGAAATTGGTGAACCAGCCCATGAAGGCTGACCGCCCGGCTGCCTATTTCTCCCGTTTAGAGAGGCCCGACACGGTTATCTTGTACGTTGCAACTGCGGCGCTACAGGCGGGCCTTCGTCGTTGGCACAACCACGTGCGCGAGCGCGAGGCGCTTAGCACCTCGTGTGCGCCACGCGGCGGGTCAATGGACGCCTCGGCGACCCAATTCGACAATGTCCGCGACCCAATCCGGGCTAAGGGTTTATCGGGGTCTCACCTAAGAAAGCGGGTGATGAAGAGCCCATAACCCGAGAGTAATTGAGGTCATCATGTATCTACACAAATTTATGACAGCCGTTTTGGTCGTAGTGGCTATTCAAGGCGTCAACGCAGCCAGTGCGGGCAGCATCCAGCCAAATTCGGCTGTAGCGATCGAGAGAACGCTTCGAACATTTAGTGGTCAGTTCCAGGTGGAATATATTCACAATCGCCTAACTCTGAACGATAAAACAGACGGTCCACTCGGTATTCCGGACCGCCCGCCCGAAGAGGTTGCGCGTTTGCGATCGGCAATCCATGACAACAATGCCCTTCTGGATAGGCTGAAACGCGAAGGTGTCGCTCTCCGAGATGTGGTCAATGCGTATCAATCTGCCGACGGTAGTTTGACATTCTATGTGCGCTGAGGCCTACCAAGGCTTCCTGATCAAGCCGATTGGGAGCTCACCTGAGCTCCCAAGGCCGCCGACACGCTGCTATGGCTCTCCACGATGAGCGACTTCCGACCTGATCTGGTCCACCAATAGTCAAAGAGGGCGGCGGCATTGCCACCGCCCTATTAGATCAGCCTGATGTTGAGGCACCGCAGTTTCCCGAGAAGCAAGGTCGGTTGCTTCACCCCTGCTCAGACGCCTTCATATACGAGCTCTGTGAACATGCCGGGGGTGATAACGAACTGACCCCACTTCTTGTCGAAAGCCGCGGTCGGCTTCGCCGCAACGACCTCACCAACCGACATGCCCTGAGCCTTCAGTTTGGCGACGTTGTCACGTACCGCAACAAGCATGTCATGGAAGGCCGTGAGCTCAGCTTTGTTGCTCACGGGCGCGCCGTGACCAGGAACGACGATGGTCTTGTCGTCGATCATCCCCAGGCTCTTCTTGCAGGCGGCGATTTTGCCGTCGATGCTGCCGCCGGTCGAATAGTCGATGAACGGATAGATCCCATTCCAATAGGTATCGCCAGTATGCAGGATGTGTTGATCAACGAAATGCACACCGACGTCGCTGTCTGTGTGAGCCGCTTCGTAGCAGATCAGATGGAGCTTGCAGCCCTGCAGCTCGACCTTGTTATCTGATGAGAAGACTTCCGTCGGAATAGCGCCCGCCGGCGAGGGTGGGAAGGTGAAGTCCCAGTCTGCAACTCGCTGGGTTTCCATCAAGCGCTTCTTCGTGTTCGCGTGCGCCATGATCGTTGCGCCCTGGGCCTGTACCCACTCGTTGCCATCCGCGTGGTCGAAATGCCAGTGAGTGTTGATGAGGTTGGTGACGGGCTGCGTGCCAAGAGCGTTGAGCGCCTGGACGATCTTGGGGCGGGTCGCGGTGATCCCCGCGTCGATCATCACCTTGCCCTCTTTTCCAACAAACACAGCGATATTTCCGCCGGAACCTTCCAAAACGTAGACTCCACCGCGAAGCTTATGGGTTGCGATGTCAGCCTTTGCCGCGGCACCGCGGATCATTCCGACGAGCTGGTGCGCTTCTGCGTAGACTTCGCGCGGCGAGAGCCAGCCGCCTGCAAGGCCGACGGACGCGATGCCGATGCAGCAAAGGCAAAAGCCGCGGCGAGAGAGTTTAGGCGCGATAGTAGTTGTCATGGGATTCCTCCAGAAAATGGACCGGTCGCGAAAGACCAGGGGCGGTTGGATTGCCTGAAAAATCCTTAGAGGTCGGCACTAGGGTGATATTGTACTATTCGGTGCGCATTTCCGTCTCGAGGCGAATGACCCTACGATATGTCTGGCCGCCCAATATCGCGGCGAGGGGCTTTTCATCCCGAGGGAAAGCCAGGCTCGGACGGCCGATCCCGCACAGCGGTAAAGGATCGCTCTTTGCGGTCGGACAACCTCAAGGCCAATTCGTACAATCTATGCATTACAAGTTGGGCAACTGTCTCTCTGCAAACAAAGGAGATTCCAGTGAACGAAAAAGTAATCGCAATCGTCGCGGCCAGCCTGGTCTCGGCTGTGTACCCAGCCTCCGCGGCCCGCATCCAGGCCGGCACCCTGACATGCGACGTCTCTACAGGGATCGGAAAGATTCTGATCGCGCAACAGGATGTCGACTGCACGTTCAAGCCTACCACCGGTGCACCGGAGCGCTATCGGGGAACAATCGCGAAGTTTGGCCTGGAAATCGGTCAGATACGCGAAGCTTCCTTGGTATGGTTCGTTTATGGCGCTACGAGCCTCGGTGCCGGCGCACTGACGGGCGACTATGTCGGTATCGACGCCGACGCGACCATCGGCGTTGGTCTCGGCGCGAACGTGCTGGGCGGCGGCCAAGGTAAGTCGATCGCGTTGCAGCCGGTCTCCGTCCAGTCTGAGCAGGGCGTCAACGTTGCCGTGGGCACAGAAGAACTCAAACTTCAGGTCGTCTCGAAGTAAATCTGGTTCACCAAAAAAGGACCACGGTGCCAACGCTCCGTGGTCCTTTTTCGACTCCCGAAGCGTCTGCTTTCGTCGAACTCAACCCTATAGTATCGTGAATTAGGCACTTCGTGTGAAATGAAACCTAAAGCGCCTCCCCGGTGGCTTCCTGGACTATTCGGTGGACCATCTGCTGCATCTTCGCGACAATTTCGAGATCGGTCACCCGATACTTTGCCGCGAGATCGATCGGGTCTTGTACATCGACAAACGTCTCGCCCTTAGGCGTAGCCCTCACAAGCGCTTTCAAGGGAAGGTCGAGGCCAATTCGTTGGTCGGATTGGAGCAGTAGTGTACCGATCTTAGGGTTTCCGAAAATCAGCAGCTCGGTTGCTTCGAGGTCCAAGCCGACGCTGTTGGCGTCTGCTGTGAAGTTTACACGGCAGAAAACCCTCATTCCTCGGTCCAAGACCGCTCGCTCGAGCCTGTCCATTGTTTCTGAAGGGTCAAACTTGCTACGAACTGGGAACTGCTCCACTTTCTTCCTCATCAATTGGTCCATTGTTATCTTTCCAGCCTTTTCCGGTGTGTGTTCTGTGCGAGGGTGCCGCGCCAGTAAGGCTTTGCAGTCTCCGCGGACCCGAGCGCCAGCCGTACGATAAAGGGCGAGGCGCGGCTTGACTTGGCCGATTCAGTCCTAAATGCGGTGCCCAGCCGCACGGTCTCATCAACTTCCTCACCCGCGAACGAGATTTGACTGTGCCGTCAGCCTGATATTGCCCAGACCCCAAACCACTGGGGCGGCAGGATGTTACAAGAGAGACGCTTCCACAAAGCGTATTTCTCTGAGCAACTCCAACGTCGTAAGGGTATTTCGCTATGCGCGTATCGACACTCGCAGCACTTTTCGTGCTACTCCCATCACTTGCAGTGGCTCAATCGCTTGGCGATCAGGACAACTCCGGCAGGTTTGATGGCATGCCTCCTGGAACTGATCGCTATCGAGACGACAGCGGCGGTGGATCATTTTCGATACCTTTGGAGGGCTCGCCCGGCGATAAAGTGATCGAGCCGCAGGGTGCCTCCGCTGTATGCGTGAACCCCTCGAAGTCTTCTCGGAAAGTTCTTCCGGCTGTAAGAAACAAGAGGCATGTCAATCGGCGAAGTAGCCAAAGGTGGATGCACCCAGGCGGCGCTGGTGTTCACTTGTATATGACCTTCGTACAGAGAGGCTTCCGCCGGGTGGCCACCCTCGCTCGCCCGGCCCGTCACTGCGAGACGGGAGCTCTAGTCATTTGACGCCTCGGCAAGCTCGGTTTGTCCGTATCCAAATCCGATCGCGTCGCATTGTTGACACCGTCGAACGTCTATCGCGGCCGCGCAAAATTCTCCGGGCTTCATATGTTCAAAGGTTTTGCGACCTCGATCGATAGCCTTCCGGAACACGATGGATCACCAAGCGCTCGTCCAACATGCGAGCGATATTAGTCACGGGCCCTCTCTCCATGATCCTCTGCGATCCCCGGAGACAATTGGTCGATCCGCTCCGATCTGTCTCGTCCAGTGCTCAAGCTCGATGTTAGCAACCGTGCCCCTGCTATCAGATGCGAATGTTACAAGATCGCAGCTAGTAGTGACCCTAAGCTTCGGTCGGGCCGCTACGCCGTGTTCCGTCATTAGCGCACGCCTGTTCACTCCCGCCAGACAGAGCCATTTTCGAGCCAAAGTTAACAGGCAAGCATGGCATCTGAAATTTAGAAAGGATTCGCATGTTTTTGAAAGCAGCCTTGGTGTCATTGGTGACAGCCACTTCGGTCGGCCCGGTATTTGCCTCGAGCGACAGCTCCTGGAACGCGCTATTCGCGAAGGCAAATGGCACCTGCATCGGCCTGTCCAGGATGAACACACCAGAGGCTTCCTCGCCGGTGGTGTTCGACGACAGCGTTGGGAAAATCGCCATTTTGCTCAGAGGCGAAACCGGCCGCGGAAAGTCGAAGGCAAGGGCAAACATGCTGTGCCTTTATGATAAGCGCACGGGCAAGGCCGCCATTGCCGAGTATCAGTGGCTGGGCAATTAAAGCTGTCGAAGGAGGTGCCGGTCGAAAGCCGGCATCTTTTCATTTTGGGAGCACTAAGTGTGAATACGGTCCCAGGCGACAAGCGGAAGCATGTTGCTCGGCGAGGGGGTGTCCGCGGCATCGTCAACAATGCTCCAAAAGTCGCCGCGACCAAAGCGGCGCTGCGGTTCTACTGCTCCTGTCTCACGTCAAAGGCGAGTTAGTGCAAGTGTCAGCGCGAGGACGCCCATGCTGAGAAGGTAAAGGCTGACAACCACGTGTGGGCTGGATAACGTTGTGACCGCGGTTCGAGCCACAGCGCCACGGGGTCGGCGGTATTGGGAATAGCCGCTCATGGTGTGCCCTTCTTGACGCTCGAGACTCTCTCCCGACGCAGGTTTTGCTGTATCGGCGTGTCCCTGTCGGATTGCTTTGCGTCTTCCGCAGCACGGGGGATCGAGCCCGTGATCGTTCTTTCCGCCGTTTTTGTATTGGACGTGGATGTGGTTTCCGGGAATATGAAGTCTGGAAACCAACTGTCAGAAGCATTCACTGTCGTTGCGGCGAACATCACTGCCGCAGCAAAAGCAGTGGCGAAGTACAGGGAATGCGGTTGGTCCTGGGGCATAAAGATCACCTCTTCGTTGCAGCGAATGCGTTGGTTTCGCTATGGAGGGAAGGGTAAGGACCCGAGCGCAGATATGGTATTCTATACAGGTTTGGCTCAGGTAACCCTTTGGTATTACGTGTTTGAGCGATTTCCCAGACCCAGACCCAGACCCAGACCCAGGCCCAGACCCAGACCCAGACCCAGCTCCATGCACATCCCAGCGCCTCGATAACACGCTCGTTGTCTGCCTAACCGGTGTCATTCGATCGACCTGCGGAGTTCCGGAAAATCAATCGCTGGTAGCGCCGTAACTTGCGTTGCGGATGGGTTTCACGGTGCGATCGTTCACTTTGTCTTCGCGGGAGACGCCTGAGATCGTGCCTGAAGCGGCGACGAGTTTCTTGTATCAATCAGCCGTGCTGATCGCGAAATAGCTGCTTACCAACGGTCATAGGGAAATCAGCGTTGCGAGGATGCATCCTGACGCGAATTTTCCGCATTAACGGCGAGGCTGGATATTACAATCTAATAATTGGGCTCTGAGCGAATTTTCCTTCGTCAACTGCCGAGCCGCATGCGTCGACCCCCTCCTTATCAGACGCATTGGCGGCCTCCCGATCTTACACAACAACGAAAGGAAACATTCATGAAGGCCAGATTTCTCATGGCGCTCGGTATCGCTGCCCTGATGAGCGGAACCGCTCTCGCCGATACCATCCCTGGTGCAAGCGAAACCATCGTCAGAGGTAATCCCGTGCAGAAAAGCTATGGCGTCTATATCGATCAGATGATCGCGGACTTCATCGAGAAGAACCAGCTGCCCGGGCTAACGCTTGCCATCGTCCAAGCGCCTTACATCCCACGCTCTAACGGATACGGAAAGACGAGTATCGATCATGACGAATTGGCTTCCACAAAGACAATGTGGAATGTCGGTCCGGTTACCCAGGCTTTCACGGCCGTAGCCGTTATGCAGCTGAAAGAGCAGGGCAAGCTCAAGCTGGCCGACAAGGTCTCCAAGTACGTCGATGGACTTCCGGCAATCTGGAAGGACGTCACGCTCTTGGAGCTCCTTCAACATTCCTCGGGCATCCCGGATTACCGGGAGAAATTCGCCGATGGTAAGCGCTACACGCCAAAGGAACTGATCGCACTCGTAAGCGACAAGCCTCTCATGTTCGAAAGCGGCACCAAGGTTGCCCAGAGCGCGACCAACTTCACGCTGCTTGCCATGGCGATCGAGCATGCCAGTGGCATGAGCTACCACGATTACATTTGGAAGTACCAGATCGATGCGTCCGGTCTGCCGAGCACGATGTTCGCAGAGGACATGAAGACGAAGGCCCGGATCGATCGCCCCGAGACGGTCTCAGCGCATGAAAACCAGCACACGCACTTCAAGGCTGAGCTGGACTTCATCAATCCAGTCGAGCCTGCCACAGGCTATCGCGAAGTCAACGGACACTTGAAGCCCGTCGATGCGGACCTTTCGGACAACCTGTTCGGCTTTGGCAACATCTGGTCTTCGGCCGAAGACATCAGCAAATGGGACATCGCGTTGGCCGGCTCGGTCCTGATCAAGGACATCGCCAATCGCAACGTCATCTACATGCCTACGAAGCTTGCGAACGGAACTGTCGTGCCGGCCATGGCTGGCTGGGAATTCACAAAGCACCCTGGCTTCATGGAAGTGAAGGGGAGCTCGCCCGGCTTCAGCTCCTATCTGAGCCGTTTCACCGAGTCCTACGAACTTGTCTGCGTGACGCTTCTCACCGACAAGGAAGGCGTGGACCTCACCGTGCTCGCCCGCAATATCGCGGCGGCATATCGGTCTGACCTCGGCCCTGCGGTAAATCCGCAGAACCTCATCGCTCAGGAAAGCAAATACAGCGCGGCCGAAACGATCGAACGTATCAAGGACGATCTCGGATCGAAAAAGGTGCCGGTGTTCGCAACGTTTGACCATGCGGAGAACGCAACGTCCGTTGGGGAGAAGCTGCGCCCCACAACCGTGATGGTTTTCGGCAACCCCAAGATCGGAACCAAGCTGATGCAGGCAGATCAGGCGATCGGCGTCGACTTGCCGCTTCGCGTTCTGGTCTGGGAAGACGAGTACAACCGCACCTGGGTGGGCTATCCGAACGTCGCCACGCTCGTGGACGGTTATGGCATCAAGGACCAGGCGACAGTCGGGACGATGACAAAGTTCCTCGATGGCGTCGTCGGTCGCGCCGCGAACGTCTACAACTACTAACGGGAGGCAACAAATGTTCGGACTTGAAAAGCCCACCTCCCGACGATCCGCGCTCGGTGCGCTCGGCGCTTCCGCGGTGGCTGCCGTCACAGTGGTCGCTTCCCCGGTATCGGCGAAAGAAAAGACTTCCCATCCGGCCGCCTCTCAAGGCGGCCGGAAACTGCGGGATATCTCGGCGAAGTTGGCCAGAGCGCCGCGCCGTCGTGATTTCACCTCGGTGCCTTTCATGGCCGACCGCAAGGACCTCTGGGATCACGAGGCGTCCGCCGTCCTTCTCGGCTACGATGGCGGGCCCCGGCAGGTCTGGGAAGCATCGGATATAGCGGCCGCTTGGCTCAACCTCATGCGAGAGTCGATCAACGGCCAGGTATTCGCCCACGGAAACGAGGACTTCATCGCGGTGGCAGCGGTGCATGGCAGCGCCCATCACGCCCTGTTCAGCCAGGCGATGTGGGACAAATATGACCTTGCCGAAATTGCGGGCTCCAAGAGCAAGCGTAACGACTTCATCGCTGCAAAATCCGGCGCGACGGAGGCGGACGATCGTCAAGACGTCAACGGGTTCTACGGTCCCGC
Source organism: Hyphomicrobiales bacterium (assembly GCA_900465675.1). Classification (GTDB taxonomy): domain Bacteria; phylum Pseudomonadota; class Alphaproteobacteria; order Rhizobiales; family Rhizobiaceae; genus Rhizobium. The sequence continues at coordinate 309,851 of UBJR01000007.1, forward strand.
GAACAACAACATCGGTTCGCTCCAGAAGCGCGGTGCAGTGTTCGTAGCCTGCCATGACTCCATCCACGCTATCGCGCGCGCGATCGCCTCGAAGGAGAGCAATTCGGGCCTGCCGGCGGACGCGATTGCTGCCGATCTGACGAACAACCTCGTCCCCGGAGTGGTCCTCGTCCCCAGCGTCGTCGCATATCTCGCCGAGCTGCAGGACGCGCGCTTCACCTACGCCAAGGGCGCGTGAGGCCTGACGTCGGTGCAGCGACTGCCGCACCGACGTCCAATTGGCGATACCCTGTCCCAGAGATACAACTCCCCGCAAGGCGTCAAAGCAGTGGATCGGCAACGCCCTTCCGAAGGCAGGAGGGAATCGTTCAATAATTGTCGCTCAGTGCTTGCTCTATTCGCACGAGATCAACGGAGCGAACGATCATGCACAGCAGACGAGAACAACTGACCGAAAAGGTCAGAGACGAGGTTGAGACCATGCCCGAGGTTGCAGACATCGCACTCGAGCTTCCGCCGACCCCAATATCGGAACAGGATGAGCTGCTCGACGAAGCGCTGATGGAATCCTTCCCCGCCAGCGACCCCATGGCGTCAGGCCGGATGGACTGAGCCATCAAGCCCTTGGAAGTCCAGGTGCACAGCTGACCTGTGGCAGGTCTCTTGGGCCTTGAACGTCCCAGAGCTTCTCCTAAGTCGAGCGAGTGTCCGGGCTGAAGGCGATCTTGTCCGCGAAAGTAAAATCGAACGCGATTGTGGCACAAGCCGAGCCGGCTGCGTCGCTGTTCAGGACAAAGCATTCGTTGGGGCTGTCATCGCGCCTGTCCCACCCGGCCCATTTACAGGCTGCCTCTTACCAGCAACGAGCTATCCCATGGCAAAGCAGACAATAGCGGAATTGATTGTAGACACGCTCGAGGCCGCGGGCGTGAACCGCGTCTATGGCGTCACCGGAGACTCCTTGAACGGATTGAGCGACGCCCTTCGTCGCAAGGGTACGATTGAGTGGGTCCACATGCGGAACGAGGAGGCTGCCGCATTCGCGGCTGGTGCTGAAGCTCAGCTCACCGGAGGATTGGCGGTTTGCGCGGGGAGTTGCGGTCCCGGCAATCTTCATCTCATCAACGGCCTCTACGATTGCCATCGTAGCGAGGCGAGGGTGCTCGCCATCGCCGCTCAGATTCCGAGCGTCGAGATCGGCAGCGGATACTTCCAGGAAACGCACCCCGAAAAGATTTTCGCGGAATGCAGCCATTACACGGAACTCGTCTCAACACCGCAGGTAATGCCGCGAGTGCTAGATATCGCGATAAGGCAGGCCGTTACCAAGCGTGGCGTCTCGGTGATCGTGATCCCCGGTGACGTCGCGATGGAAAAGGTGGACGCCGTCGCGCCTGGACGCTGGATCGTGCCGTCCGATCCTGTAATCTTGCCGCGGCCAGACGACATCGACAAGGCGGTATCCCTGCTCGATGCCGCGGATCGCGTGACCATTCTGGCCGGGGCTGGCTGCTCCGGCGCTCACGACCAAGTGGTCAGATTGGCGGAAATCCTGAAAGCGCCTGTCGTTCATGCACTCCGGGGAAAGGAGCATGTCGAATGGGACAATCCATATGATGTCGGCATGACCGGGCTGATAGGCTTTGCTTCTGGCTACCACGCCATGAAGCAGTGCGACACGCTCCTCATGCTGGGCACGGATTTTCCATATCGACAGTTTTACCCGAGCGATGCAAAGATAATCCAGATCGATATCGACGGCTCGAGGCTTGGGCGAAGGACGGCACTCAATCTCGGCTTGATCGGAGACGTCGGTGCCACCATAGAGGCGTTGATCCCCAAGCTCCGGCTCAAGGAGGACGACGATCACCTGCAGAATGCCCTGGACAACTACGCCGAGGCCCGCGAAGGGCTCGACGATCTGGCCACCGCCGGGAAACAGGGACAGCCGATCCACCCGCAATATGTCGCCAGGCTCGTGAGCGAGATCGCCGAGGAAGACGCGGTATTCACCTGCGACGTCGGCACGCCGACAGTCTGGGCAGCACGTTATCTCAAAATGAACGGCAAGCGACGCTTGCTCGGTTCCTTCGTGCACGGTTCGATGGCGAACGCGATGGTGCAAGCCATCGGCGCGCAGGCGGCGTTTCCGGGACGTCAGACTATAAGCCTGTCGGGCGATGGCGGTTTCGCGATGCTGATGGGTGACCTTCTCACGCTTCGTCAGCTCGACCTCCCTGTGAAAATCGTGATTATCAACAACGGCGTGCTCGGTTTCGTCGACATGGAGATGAAAGCCGCCGGTTTCCTGCCGTCTAACGTGGAACTCAAGAACCCGAACTTTGCCGCGATGGCACAAGCGGGCGGCATCAAGGGCATCAGAGTGGAAGAGGCAGCGGATCTGGACCAAGCGCTGAGGGACGCCTTTGGGCACCCGGGGCCAGCGGTTGTGGACGTCGTCACCAACAGCGACGAACTCGCGATGCCTCCCAAGGTAACGCCCGAGCAGATTGGGGGCTTCAGCCTGTGGATGGCAAAAGCCGTCCTAAGCGGTAGAGGGGACGCCGTGCTTGATCTTGCTAAATCGAACATTCGTTGGTGATACGAGGGGCAACAGCGACTTGGACGGTGGGGATGACGGGTGCTTATTCTTCGCCATCCAGCCAGCCAGCCGGCAGTCAGGCAGTCCGCCAGTCCGGCAGTCCACGTAAAGCGGTTCCACAGCCGTATTGCCTTCAGAGTGGGGGCCCGACTTCGCTTGGTAAGGTCTCGTCGCAAACCTTTTGCAACTGGCATCGAACAAGGGACAGCATCCTACAATAATTGAGCCGCCAAAAGGTGTGTTGTCTCACTATCAAAGGAGAGCCGACATGACCGAAGCAGCATCGCAGACACCGACGCAGTTCGCCGAACTCGAGGACCGGAAGATCGCCTACAGACGGTTCGGAAAGGGCATACCACTCGTGCTCAACATCCGCTTCCGAGGAACCATGGATTCTTGGGACCCACTTTTCCTTGACGAGCTTGCAAAGAGTTTCGAGGTCGTCATTTACGATTACACAGGGCTGGGAGCCTCGACCGGGAACCCGAGTTACGACCGCGCATCGCTGGTCAAGGACGCCAAAGACCTTATTGACTTTCTCGGGTTCAAGAAGGTCGTGATCGGCGGTTGGTCGCTTGGCGGCGTGGTGGCCCAGAAATTCACGGCGACCCATCCCGAACTGGTTTCTCACACCGTGCTGATCGGCACGGCCCCTCCGGGCAAACCGGAAGTGAGCGGCGAGCGGTTGTTCATGGAAACGGCCATGCATCCCAACAACGGTCTGGAAGACCAGATCATCCTATTCTTCGAGCCGGCGTCTGAAGGTAGCCGGGAAGCGGCAAAGCGTTCGCTCGAGCGCATCGAAAGCCGTGATGCGGACCGGTCCCCTGATATTCCAGGCGCTGTTTTCATGAAGCTTCTCAGCGAGGCACAGGATCGCTCCACGATCTATCCCGATCCGGAGGGTTCGGAGATGGCCGCGCTTGCCGCAGGCCCCAACCCGGTCCTCGTCGTCAGTGGCGATCACGACATCGCGTGCCCGATCGAAAATTGGCTTCCGCTCACGAAGAAATGGAAGTCCCTCCACCTCCTGACGGTTCCGCAGGCTGGACACGGACCTCATCACCAAGAGCCGGAGTTCTGCGCGGCGACCATCACATCCTTTGTGCAGAGCATCCGCTAACCAAAGATGCCGCCGGTCCCTCGATAGGTTCCGGCGGCATCTCACTTGAAGAACTCCGCGGATTAGAAACCCTCAAGGACAATCTTGCCCTTGGCCCTGCCGCTTTCCAGCGTCGCGTGGGCCTTCTTGAGGTTCTCGGCATTGATCGGCCGCAGGACTTCGGTGACAGTGGTTTTGATCGCCCCGCTGTCGATCAGGTCGGCAACCTTGGTGAGAAGCTTTCCCTGTTCCTCCATGTCCGTCGTGCCATACATCGAACGCGTGAACATGAATTCCTGGTGGACGGACACCGACTTCCGCTTGAAGCCCATGATATCCAGGCTGTCAGGGTCGTCGATCAGACCGAGCCTGCCCTGCGGGGCGATCAGTTCGATGATTTCGGAAAGCTGCGACTTGGTCTCGTTTGTGGAAAACACGAACGCCGGCGCTCCGATCCCCAACGCTTTCACCTGTTCGGCCAATGGCTTCCTGTGGTCGATCACGTGGTGAGCGCCAAGCTGTTTGACCCATTCGACGGTTTCGGGCCGCGATGCGGTCGCGATCACGGTCAAGTCAGTGAGAGCGCGCGCTAGCTGGATGGTAATGGAGCCAACACCGCCCGCTCCACCGATGACGAGAATGGCGTTGGCAGCCCCTGGCACGGCTTTCCCGACGTCGAGCCGATCGAACATCATTTCCCACGAGGTGATTGCCGTAAGCGGCAACGCGGCTGCCTCGACGTCCGACACCGTTGCCGGCCTTCTCCCGACAATGCGTTCGTCGACCAAGTGGTACTCGACATTCGCGCCCTGCCTGACGAGTGATCCTGCATAGAACACGGCATCCCCGACTTTGAAATCCTTCACGCCGTCACCTACAGCCTCGATCGTCCCGGCGGCGTCCCAGCCAAGCACCTTCCAAGAGCCTTCCGGTGGCGACATGCTTTTCCTGATCTTGCAGTCGACGGGGTTCACCGATACCGCTTCTACTTTCACCAGAATGTCTCTGCTCGTCGGGGCCGGCTTGTCCAGTTCGATATCGACCAGGGATTCTGTACGGTCCAACGCACCTGCTTGTTTATAACCTACGGCCTTCATCTTTCCCTCTCACGTTGGTGAACCAAGGAATAGCTCACGTTGCGGCGGAATCGGTAGGAAGCCCAATCCTGCTTGTATTGTAGAATCCGCTCCCGCTTCATCGGCACGCTGCTATGTGCTGCCACCAAGCAACCTCAGTTGCCCAAGTCGACGAAGGCAGAATCCTACAATCGCGAATGCCGTTTTCGTCAATGATGCCTGTTACTCCTCGCGGGGTCTCGAACGCTGGATCTAGGGCGGCGTACAGTGTCATCGATCCGGCCCCATCATTTTCAATGAGCCATCCTGTGTGGACGGCAGTCAATACGAACAGCGGTAAAGGGTTCCCAATGTCAAATGTATCTCCCAAGAGTGGCGGCCGCATCGCGGTCGTAGGCGCAACCGGTCGCATCGGCACCGCGTTGCTCTCGCAGCTCGTCAACGACGATGTTGAGTTGGTCGCGTTCTCCCGCAACGCATCGACCGATCGCCTGCCGCGCGGTCTAGCTCCTACTGTCGTCGATTTCGAAGCGCCAGCTTCGTTGGCCCAGGGTTTGCAGGGAGTGCACAAACTTTTCATTTCGCACGGCACTTACGCTAAGCAGGTCGAAAACGAAATCGTTCTGATCGACGCCGCTGTCGCCGCTGGCGTAAAGCATATCGTGAAGGTTTCGGTCATGGGACCTCCCGTCAAACTTCACCCATTCGACTGGCATATGAAGATCGAGGCTCACCTCGCCACCTACGACGTCGGCTACACGGTGCTTCGCCCCTCGACTTTTGTCGATGGCCTGGATCGCGCCGCCGGCGCAATTGCGGAGGGTTCATGGGGCGGATCGGCGGGAAAAGGTCGAGCCAACTTGGTCGACACTCGGGATATCGCGGACGTAGGGCGCATCGCGCTCCTCGATGACAAGTTTATCGACGCACAACGCGCATACCATCTTACGGGGCCGGCGTCCGTTAGCATGCCCGAAGTGGCGGCCGAGTTTTCAAGGCAGCTGGGTCGCGAGGTCCGATATCATCACCGTTCACGTACGGAACAGCGAGAGCTGCTTACTCGTGCGGGAGCCAGCGAACTGGCAATTGAAATGCGTCTCGGGCTCGATCTTCTCTTCGAGCAATCTGCTCAAGCCGAGACCACCAGCACCGTCTCTGACTTTACGGGCAAAGCACCGCGATCTGTCGCCACTTGGATAAGCGACAATCTATCTCTTTTCGCGTCAACAGCTAAGGCGTAGGCGGCGTTCTAATCGAGAGCCGAGAGCGAAAGTGCTCAATAGCCAGAGCTTAGCGAGGTCGACCGTCGCTGCAGGCAAACGCTCGGCCGTCGGGCCAGGCTGAGCTCAAATTCGCAGAGTCGTAGGATGCGCCGCCCCGCGTAGGCAGCGCATCCGAAGTCACTTTTAACATTTGGAGACCGAATATGGGCCAGAATGCTGCCGGTGCGCCGCTGCGGTGGGAACTGTTTATCAAAAAACGCGCGAGTGCCACGCAGGGCGTCCCACCCGGCAAGGAGGATCTGACCTGGGTAGCCAATACGGTGACGCTGCTCTGGGGTGAAAGGGACGCGGTGTTGGTCGACACTTTGCTCAGCGACGCCCAGAACGAAGAACTCGCGAACTGGATCGAGTCCAAGCATCGCAAACTGCAGACTATCTATTTGACGCACGCTCATCCCGACCACATTTTCGGCCTCACGCTTCTTCTCAAGCGGTTTCCGGAAGCAAAGGCCGTTGCAACGCCGGAAGTCATTGCTGGGATGAGAAGGATACTGTCGCCCGAGATTGTCGAGACCAACTGGAAGGTCCGCTTTCCGGGCCAAGTCCCCGAGCGGCTCACCATCGCAGAGCCGCTTCGGGATGCAAAGATCGAATTGGAAGGCAACGACCTGCTCGTCATTGAAATGGGCCATACGGATACCGAAGATACGACAGCTCTATATGTACCCTCTCTCGAGCTGCTCATCGCGGGAGATGTAGCGTACAACGAAGCGCACCCATTCCTTGTCGAGACGGATGCTGCGGGACGGCAGTCGTGGCTGCAAGCACTCGACAAGGCAGAGGCGCTCGGCCCGAAGATTGTGGTTGTCGGCCACGGGCCGCTCGACCCGGACAACAGCCCCGCGCATATCGAAGCCACTCGGCGCTACATTAAGGACTTCGACCGCATAGATCGCCAGACTAAGACGGCGGAAGAACTCTACAACCGGATGCTTGCGATCTATCCGAACCGGATCAATCCCGGTTCGCTCTGGGGAAGCGCGCACGCCGCCAAAAACAAGGCGTAAGTCTCTGCACGAGATAACGGGCGATTGAGAAGTAGGGCGGGTGCTTTGCTGTGCCCGTTCCATCTGAACCGAGCGTCCATCCGTCACGTGGTGCAGTCATGTGTACAACTTAGAATTCCACCTTCCCCGCTTACGGAGCAGCTGGTACGAAATGCGATCGTTTGGATTTTCGGCGCAGGAATGCAGATTTGACAACTTTAGCGGTGCTATGGGCATGGTCACTTGCGATAGCGGGCAAGAAAGGTGAGCATTCCCCGAAGTACGTCGATCTCGCGCCGACGGACAAGGCCGACGAGTATGGGATTTACTCCGACGCTCTTATGGAGGCCACCGGGAAACACACTGTCTCGAACATCGCGCTAACCGGGCCATACGGGTCGGGAAAAAGCAGTATAATCAAAACGTTTCTGCGGAAATACAGACGGCCCGTTCTTCAAATTTCGCTCGCCGCATTCCTGCCTGAAGCAGATGGATCGGTAACGACCAATGAACCTAGTGGAGGCCGCCCGCAAAAAGGTAACGTCAGCAAACAGGAGATTGAGCGGAGTATTTTGCAGCAGATGCTTTACGGGGCTGATGCGAACAGTCTACCGCTCTCGCGCTTTAAGCGAATCCAGACGCCCAGATGGTGGTCCAGCCTGACGTCGCTGTTCATCATGGTCGGGCTGTTTTCCTGCTGGCATATCTTCAAGAAAATGGACGATGTGCTGAGTGGTGAGTTCTTTAAACCGTTCGACTTCCCGAACTGGCTGAACCTTGCAACGGCGGTAATTGGATTTTCGTTCGTCTGGCTCGCCATTCATCAGATGTACATAAAGAGCCTCGGCCTATCGCTCAAAAGTGTCTCTCTGAAAGACATCGAAATCACACCGGAGGCCACGAAAGAGGAATCCATCCTCAACAGGCATCTGGACGAGATTATCTACTTTTTCCAAGTCACGAAGTACGATCTGGTCGTAATCGAAGACCTCGACCGTTTCAATAACCCAGAGATTTTCGTGACACTTCGCGAGATAAACAGCCTGGTCAACGCGAACGCAGGGGTAAAACGCCGGATACGGTTTCTCTATGCCCTTCGAGACAACATGTTCGTGAATACCGATCGAACCAAGTTTTTTGAGTTCATCGTTCCGGTTATACCGATTATCAATAGCTCCAATTCGATCGACAAGGTTATCGAACAGGGCCAGCGGCTTTCGTTAGACGAGAGGCTGGATCGGCAGTACCTTCGCGAGGTGTCGCGCTATCTCAACGACCTGCGCTTGATCCACAACATCTTTAACGAATATGCCGTTTACGTCGCGAACCTCGAGACGGACGGTGAGAACATTCTCGACGCGAACAAGCTCCTCGCAATTCTGATTTATAAAAACGTTCTGCCGAGCGACTTCGAGGACCTGCATCGCGGAAAAGGTAAACTCGCAGACATTCTCAGCCGGCATGACGCATACCTCGTGAGCGCGGAAGCCCGATACAAGGCTCGGATCGCGGCGTTGGAACGACAAATCAGCGATGCCGAGAAGCTTGTCCCGATCGATGTGACAGAGCTTCGGAAAATTTACGCTATGTCCGTGATTGCGAAGGTGCCTCACGAGTACACCTATCTGGTGTTCAACGGCCAAGACAGCATCCCGTTAAACAGCCTGCCAGCGCGACCGGACTTTGATCAGATCATCGCACAGGATCAGATTACAGTTAGGCACCCGCAGTACAACAACAGGCAGAACGTCGTCCTTCGTGGCTTCGAAAAGCAAGTCTTCGATGGAGCGACGTATCTAGAAAGGAAGGACCAGATCGAGTCCAAATCCGCTGCCTTCAAGACTACAGCGACGAAAACCATCGGTGAACTCAGGTCTAAAATTTCACGCCTACGTACAGCGAAATTCAACGAATTGATCCTAACTAATGCAGAGGATATCGAAGATCTATTTGATGCATTCGAAGAAAACAGGGACCTGGTGCGGTTTCTCGTCCTCGAGGGTTTCCTGGATGACACCTACTACCAATACACGTCGCTCTTTCATCGCGGGCGACTATCTCCGTCGGACAACAAATTCCTCATCCAGATACGGAGTTTCAACACTCCGGAGCCGGACTTCCAGATCGATAATCCTAAGGAAGTCATCGCCGCGATGCGCGAGGACGATTTCCGACAGAGGTTTGTCCTGAACAACACGCTGGTTGATTGCATGTTCAGCGATCAAGGCTCTTACAGAGGGCATATCGCTAAGTTGATGGAGTTCGTCTCATCGAATTTTGCCGACTGTGGGCCCTTCTTCTCTGCGTATTACCAAACCGGAAAATGCAACCGGGAGCTTTTGACGGCCCTGATCGAAGAATGGCGAGGTTTTGTTCCAGCCGCTATCGCATCGAACGAAAACGTGCTGCACGTGGCTCGGATCATTGCACACCTTCCCGAAAAACTGCTGAAATCTGTCGCTTCAAACGCTCCGTACTTGGCTGACTTTCTAGCGGACAATCTCTCGCAGATTTTGGCTCTACAAATCGATTTTGAGCCAAGTCGTCTCGCTCGCATAAGGTTCGAGGTGCGGGACCTTGAGAGCCTCGCACCTTATCCTGCCATCGCTCGGCTGCTTGCGGAGCACGGGCTGTACCAGATCACGGTCGCGAATTTGAACTTTATAATGTGCGGCCTGCTTGGTCTGAACGCGCTAGATGTCCAAACCAAACATTATACGATGGTCCGTCAAACCGCATTCCAGCCTTTACTGGACAAGGTGTACGCCGACTTCAGTCGCTACGTCGACGAGGCACTTCTCCAGGCGAGTAACACCGAAGAGGACGTTTCCTCGATCTTGGACGTTTGTAATCGCGACGAGATCGGACTAGCGGCTCTCGAGCAGTTTTTGGCTCAGCAAACGAACACTCTCCCTATACTGGAGCCCGTTCCTCTTCGCCTTCGGTCGTCGGTATTTAAATTGCACAAGATCGAACCGTCTTGGGGAAATTGCCTGGCGTATGTCACCTCTGACGGTTTCGAGGCGCAGACGTTGGCCAACTACCTGCAGCTCCCCGAGGTGAAGGGGAAACTTGCTCCGATGGTTATTGATGACGGAAAGGATGCCTTGCCTCTGCGGCAATTCCTTTTCAATAACACTGCGTTCGACGTCGATACCTATCGCGCCTTCCTTGGGGCGCTCCCCAAAAAATTCCAACAATTTCCAGAAGGTGTCGATGAGACGAAGCTGCAAGCAATTATCGAAGAGCAAAAAGTCATATTTTCCGTGAGCGCATTTTCATTTTTGGCAGACGACGAACAACTCCAGGTCCTCCTCGTTGCCGCCAATATCGACGATTACCTAGCCAGTGAAGAAAAGTTTTCGATCGATGACGAGTTTCGCGAGACGCTCGTCCGGACGAGCATTGGTGACGATTGGAAGCTCAAGATAATTCAACAGATGGACCTAGCGTTATTGCCTGGCCTGCCGCGCCGAGCATCGATAGTAGGTCAGGTAATCTATCGCTCGAACGCAGATGTCAGCCAACTTGATCCCGAGGCGGCGCAAGCGGTGGTGATGCACGCAACCGATTTGACCATTCAAATCGCGCTTTTCAATAAATGCCAAGGTCGAATGTCAGATGACCAAGTCAAGGCGACGATTCAGAAATTGCCAAAACCATACTCGGACATCGAGCCAGGATGGTCTCAGCCAACCATTGCCAACAACCCTGAGAACCAAGAATTTGTGCGCTGGCTCGAAGAGCGCTCCATTATTTCGTCCTCGAAGTTGACCTTCCTCGACGAGATACGCATCTATAATCGCAGAAAATGACGGTTAGAGACATCGCGGAAAGCCGGAATTCAGGCGACGTCGTGGAAGCGTAGCTAGACGGCGGCTTCCGAAGGCTCCCTGAAACAATCTGCGCTTCGAACTAAACTGGCCAGTGCCGGTGAACCTCACGTCCATGGATAGGCGATCACAGGTCGGGCGTCGAGTACAACGAATGGGTGGAGGAGCGGTACCCTTCGATGGTGGGGAAGCGCGCTTTCTGCCGTTCACTCAGGCCATATATAAGGGACGCCCAGGATGACTCCGATGAACGTCCCTTCGGCATGCGGCGACTACTCGCTAGCTGCGGCGTCTTCGATTACTTTGGCGACACGATCCGGATGAGATACCATCACGACGTGGGACGCCCCCTTGACCTCAACGGTCTCCTTTGCGTTGGCGCGTTTCGCCATCCACTTCATCGCTTCCGGCGGGATGTTCTTGTCAGCCGAGCCGAAAATGGACCACGAGGGAATTTCCTTCCATCCAGCGTTTGTAGCGGCTTCGCCAAGGGCGACGTCGGTTACTGGGCGCTGCGAGGCTGCCATGGCGGCGGCGGCCTTCTCGGAAACGTCCGCTGCGAATTGCTTGTGGAACTTGTCCTGCTGGATGTAGAGATCCTTCGCGCCGTTTTCGAGTTCGACAGGCTTGTCGAGCGTCGGTGCAAGAGTGCTGCCCGGAAACTTACCGCTGAGCTCGAGGGCGGATTCACCGATCTCGGGGGCAAATGCCGAGACGTAAACAAGCGACTTGATCTTCTGGCCCTTGGTCGCGGCTTCGGAGATGACCGCGCCGCCGTAGGAGTGGCCGACCAATACGACGGGAGTGTCGAGGCTTCCGATGATCCGCTTGAGGTAGGCGCTGTCGCCCTTAACGCTGCGCAGGGGATTGGCGACGGCGACCACTCGGTAGCCGTCGGATTCGAGCTTTCCGATGACGCCGGTCCAGCTTGAAGCGTCGGCGAATGCGCCGTGAACCAAGACAATCGTGGGCTTGGCGTCGGCAGCGTAGGCAACCGGTCCAGTCAACGAAGTGGCTAGCAGCGCAATTGAGAACATTTTCTTGAACATAGCATTTCCTCGTGTGAATTGTTTCGACATTGATAGGAAGCCAGAGCAAGCTCTCTAAATATTGTACGATCGTTCAGATGGAAGCGATCGACGAGATCCAACAGCATGCGGAGTTACTCGCCTCTGGCAGACTACACTTGAACCTCTTGGTCAAAGTGGACGCGTTCAGTATTCAATCCCGAGAGCGACGAGCATCGTCCGGCATCCATCAAACCGTTCTCGGGGAGGGGACCTGGGAAAAGCGCCAAAGTGCGATCGATCCTATCCCGATCCCCAGCGATCGTCTTAGACGTGGCGTGCTTTGCCAAGCTGTTCGCGCATTTCAACTGCCAAGTGAGGGCGGACTGGCGGCTAGCGATGTCGTAGCCCTCGAGAAGTAGGTCCCGCCCGCCTGCGTTTCCCATCTCAAGTAGAATTTCCCCTTTAAGTCGTAGTAGCTCCGATCGACACCACCCGGCTTCCCCCGAAAGTGCCAATTCGATGAGATCGAGGCCTGCCTTCTTTCCAGCGACTGTGACAATGTTCTCCAAGCGCGGGCCGTTGCCTTCACTTATGAGGCTTGCGACGACAGCGTGATCGTTGGCATGCCGTGTCCCCATCGCGAAATCAAAGCCCTCCACATACTCTGCCCATCGCACCAGGGAATTTCTGGTCGCGATGTCTCTAAGGACTTCCAGAAATCGCTCGCCTAATTCCATTTGGCCGAGGCCGAAATAAATAGGGCAAGCTCCAACAGCGAGACCCAGGCACGTCGATATGGGATGATCCACCGCAAGGGCGTCCGAAGTCATCTCATCGAGATATCCCAAAGAAGCAGCGATTTGACCTCGAAGATAGGCCGTCTTGGCCAAAATCATCAGCGAAAGGGTCTTCTGTCCGAAACTCGCCCCGCTTGTTTGTGTCCCGCGGACTGCCTTGCCGTTGGCCAGCAATGCGCGTCGTGCATGCGCATGTGCTTCGTCGTGGTATCCAAGGTAGTGGTTGTTGTGGGCGAGTATGCGGTCAACAGCGGGCTCCGCGATCGATCCGAGGTCTCGGATCAACTCAAGCGCTGCATCGTTAGCCTCATGGTAGCGCCCTTGAGTCGTCAGAAGAGCGCATATCCCACTTCCTGCTCGAAGGAGCCCGGTAGAGTCGCTGATCTCCCGCGCTCCTCTAGCCGCCAGTTCGAATTGCCGGCGCGCCTCGATATCGCCCGCGGCGCTATGGACGTTGTACGCGATCGAGCCGTAGGCTGACCGAAGCCTGGATTCAAGCGAAGTCTCCGACGTCGGCGCGGCGTCAAAGGACTTCATAGCCCTCTCGATGTGGCGAAACTGCTCATTCATTAATCCTAGCTGCGTCCAAAGCAGCCGAGACGCATCGAGAAGCAGACAGAACAGTTGCGATTCACCTGTTGCGTCGCAAAAATCGAGAGCAAGGCGGATATCATGGATGAGAACTCCGTATCCGCTGTTCCACTGTGACGTGGAGAGCTTGTCCCATTGCAGTTCGGCTTCGCGCATTCGGCTGAGCAAAAGCGAAGCATGGGCCAAACGCACGTCCGCCAGGTGTCCAGAGGCGGCCAGTTTTATGGAGGCGTACTCCCTCGTGGTCTCAAGTAAGCGCAGAGCCTTCCCTGAATCCGATTTCGTTAAGAGTGATTTTGATTGGAGGCCCCAGATTGCATCCTCGACCTCATCTTGGCCGAGAAAGGCACCACATACCGCGTAAACTCCTTCCCGTGAGAACGAATAGGCGAAGACCGATATCGCCCGCATGACCATCTTCTCGTTATCGGTCAGAAAGCCGTAACTCCAGTCGAGCGTTGCTTGAAGTGTTTGTTGACGGCGCGGCGCGGTTCTACGACCACGTCTCAAGATCGCCAAAGGCCGGTCCAAAGAGGCCAGAAGCTCCTCCACTCCAAGATCGACGACTCGAGTCGCTGCAAATTCAATTGCGAGTGGGATGCCTTCGAGTTTTCTAACGATGGCCGCGACGGTTTCCATTTGTGCGTTGTCGAGGGGAGCGCGAAGATCATACGAATGCTCCATCGTCGTCATAAACAGAGCGACAGATGGGCAGTCCAGCAATTCCGATGAGACGTGGCCTAATGGTGGAACCTCTAGTGAACGAAGCCGTCGTATCGTTTCCGCTTGAATGCTAAGGGGTTCGCGACTTGTAGCCAGTACAGAAACGTTTGGGCACGTCTTCGTGATCTTTTCGACGATCTCAGCAGCAGTCGAGATCACATGTTCGCAATTATCGAACACCAGCAAAACTCTTCGGTGCGCCAAGGCAGTCATGATCCCGGGTAGTGGGTCATCACCGTAGACCGCAAGGCCAAGCAGGGACGCGAGGGTTGGCGCAATACTGGTTGCTGAATTGAGCGCTGCGAGGTCCAGTAAATACACGGCCTCGTATTCTTGGCTCAGCTGATGCGCCAGCTCCAGGGCCACCGTGGTCTTTCCGATTCCGCCGGTACCGACGATTGTCATTACACGCGCACGCCGAAGGTCGAGGCACCGGTCAATGAAACCTTCTCTACCAACCACAGTCGCACTTCTGGCGGGTAGATTGCCTTTGCCCTGGTGGACCTCGGCCGTGCCAGGACTCAGCTCGTCTCTTTTGACTGTGGCCGACAGGATATACCCGCGACCTGCAACACTTTGAACGAGAGCGCCGGCGTCGCTTACCGAGAGTGCTTTCCTTAACGCGCCGACATTCACCCTCAAAGAATTTTCCGCCGAAACGCTATCCGGCCAGACGGCCTTCAATATTTCAGTCGTCGAGACCACCTCGCCAGGCCTCGATGCCAAAACGGTGAGAATGTCCAGTGCTCGCGATCCGATTTTCACCGGTGTGCCACGGTGCGAAAGGAGCCTACGGGAGGCGTCCAGTTCAAACTCATGAAAATGTACCACAGACATCAAGGTGTCCCGAAACCTCCCCGAACTATTCGCAAGCAATAGGCAAGCGGCTGAGTGCAGTTCGGCATGGTGACCTTACTCTGAGGCGTATGCGGGAAATACCTAGCCTTAGATGTAGGTTGAAGATGCCCAGCACACGCGACTAACTGCTTCAGGCCAAAGAGGGGTTACAAAAATGCGCGTTGGGAAGGCTGAGGTCCTACGGATCGAGGAGTACCATGGTCTCGGGTTTCCACCGCAGGCTTTCCTTCCCGACTGGGAGGACACCCTCGTGCAGAAGCACCTCCACTGGATGGTGCCGAGGCATTATGTCCCTGACGAAGGCAGATTGGTTGGCTCTATACACAGCTGGCTCATTAAGCTGCCGAACCTTACCGTCTTGGTGGACACCTGCAGCGGAAATCACAAGCATCGTCCGGACAACCCGTTCTTTTCGATGAAGAATTCAAGTTATCTTGAAAACCTTCTCGCTGCCGGCGTTGACCCAGATGAAGTGGACTACGTCTTCTGCACTCATCTTCACATCGACCACGCCGGATGGAACACGCGGCTTGTCGACGGACGCTGGGTCCCAACCTTTCGCAACGCCAAGTATGTCGTATCCCGGAATGAATTTGAGCGCCTCGTTTCTGACCCAAATCCGTCGCAAGACCATTTGAACTTGATCGTAGATACCATTCAACCGATCATCGACAGTAAGCAATGGCTTTTGATCGATACCCCATTCCAGCTTTGCGATGAGCTCTACATCGAAGCGAGTCCAGGCCACACCTCCGAGCACTGCCACGTCACTCTTTCATCGGGCGGGGAGCGGGCAGTCTTCTCGGGCGATATCGTCCATCATCCGATACAGGTCCACATCCCAACATGGAATTCGTCAGCCTGCTCGGTGCCGCTTCAAGCGATACGGACAAGAATGCAGGTCCTTGAAAGCCTAAGCGAGACGGACACGTGGCTAATGCCTGTGCATTTCGCGCGGCCCTTTTGCTGCAAGGTCGGGAAGCCGCAAGACGGCGGTTTCGAATGCATCATGGATTGACGAATTACCTCGTCCAGCTCCGTAGGCCCCGCGTTCGGGGTCTAGCAATCCTAAGGGATTGTGTGTCCATGATTAAAAGCGGCGATGCGACTAAATGCTGAGAAATGACCTGAAACGTGGTGGCAATAACGACGGGGACATGCCTGTCGAGTATGGAATCTATGCGTGGGATATCGCCGCAGATGCCTTCCGAATGGACGCGAGGTTATGTCGATACATCGGGCTCGATCGGGAGATCGGCGCGACAGGTATTGCCATCCAAAGCTTCGCCGCATTCATCGACCCGGTTGATCGCGGTGGATTTCTAGACGCGATCGAATCGTCAGCTCGATTGGGATCAGAACTGAGGCACATCTTCCGGCTCGAAGCGTTGAACGGTCCTGGCGGAAGACTCCGGGCTGCAGGGAATTCGTTCCAGCCGAGCGGGCGCGCTTCCGGTATCTGCACCGGGGTAATGTTCCAAGTGACTGGCGGTTTGCGAGCGTCGTCGGAAGCCAACCTGGCAGATCACTGCATCGCAGCCTACGAGTCCGCGAAACAGGCAAACTCTCCAATGGTTCAGTACCTGATATCAATGGCGTTGATCGAACTCGGCTACGAGATAGCAGGTTTCGAGGCGGGAAGCGTTCAATAGGGCCATGCGGCCACGCCCGAAAATTAGCGTGGCCGCATGGTCTAGGCGAAATCAGAGCATCAGCCCTTTACGAACGCCAGGAGGTCCGGGTTGATGACATCGGCATGGGTGGTCAGCATGCCGTGCGGGTAGCCCGGATAGACCTTCAAAGTGCCGTTCTTCAGGAGCTTGACCGACAGGCGCGCCGCGTCGTCGATCGGAACGATCTGGTCGTCGTCGCCGTGCATGACCAGGGTCGGCACGGTGATCTTCTTGAGATCTTCCGTCTGGTCGGTCTCGGAAAAGGCCTTGATGCCGTCGTAGTGGGCTTTTGCGCCGCCCATCATGCCCTGACGCCACCAATTCTGGATGGTGCCCTGCGAAATCGCGGCACCCGGACGGTTGAAACCGTAGAACGGGCCAGTCGGCAGGTCGAGGAAAAACTGGGCGCGATTAGCGGCGAGACCGTTACGGAGGCCATCGAAGACTGTAATCGGAAGGCCGCCTGGATTGGACTCCGTTTTGAGCATCAGCGGCGGAATCGCGCTGACGAGTACTGCCTTGGCAACGCGCTTCTGCGGTTCACCGTATTTCGCGACGTAACGCGCGACCTCGCCACCGCCGGTGGAGTGACCGATGTGGACCGCGTTCTTGAGGTTCAGATGCTCGTAAACGGCGTTGGCATCTGCCGCATACTGCTCGATCGTGTGGCCATCGGCGACCTGCGAGGAGCGGCCGTGGCCGCGACGGTCATGGGCGATGACGCGGTAGCCGTTGGCAAGGAAGAACAGCATCTGAGTGTCCCAGTCGTCCGACGACAGCGGCCAGCCATGGTGGAAGACGATCGGCTGAGCATCCTTGGGACCCCAGTCCTTGTAGTACAGTTCGACGCCTTCCTTGGTCTTTACGAATGCTTCGGTCATTTCGAATTCTCCTTCGATTTCTGCGGTGCTCTTTTTGCCGGCTGCTTCTGCGACCGGCACAAACATGGAAAAAGAGACGGCTGCCCCTGCAATAAGTGTCTGTCGGCGGGAAAGTTCGTAGGTCACAAGTCGCTCCATTTATTCGTGCCGGGTCTCGGCATGCACCGTGAACTTATGGGTGACGTCGGGGTGATTATTGTAGGATCGCGCACTACCAATTCGTGATGCGGTCCCAGAGGGGAGAGGCGTCGAGTGAAGCGCCCACTGAGGGTAGGCGAAAACGTCGTTCGTGCGCAGAAACATCACGGGTAAAATATCGCGAGCGATTGTAGATACCCGCTGACAACGCCGGAGATAGAGTAAAGTGTTCCAGCTGAGATCGCCATCACCGCCAAGATCGGACCGACATCCACCAACGAGGGTAGATCGTCCGCTTGGGTCGCCTGTCCGTACGATGGTAGATGGCGCAAGTTATCATTTGCGGCCTGGAATCCGCTTTTTCGGACGATCATTTTCAGTCGTCCGATGGGCGCTTGCCTAAATTTGCAAGAGGTTTGAGAAAGCTTCGGCTTCATGTTTTCACCTGTATCGCGTACAGCCGCTAGGAAAGCGAAACGTCAAGCGGGATCGGATTCCGCATGGAATTGGCTACGGGCGAAAAGTAGTTCGCCTGTCGGACGATCTCGTCGAGCTCTTCGCGAGTGGCGTCGCCCTCGATTTCCACCTTCACTCGGATAGCTTGAAAGCCCATCTGAGAGGGTTGGCGCGGCGCGCCACCAGCTCCCCATGCAGCGGAATTTCCGACATCTCCTTCGATATGCAACTCGAGTCGAGACAGCCGGATGTGCTTGAAGGTAGCGACTGCAGTAATCCCGACGGCAAGGCAGCCGCCGAGACCGGACAGAGCAATCTCCCCAGGAGCCGGGGCAGTGTCCTGACCGAAGAGGTGGAGTGGCTCGTCTACGACGACAGGATCATGGTCAGCGACGTAGCTGAGAGTGCGATATTGTCCTTCACAAACAGTGTGGACCAGGTTCGTGCCGCGTCGATCCGGATTTTCCCGACCGCGCTCGGCGAAAGCTAGCAAGCCATCGCGGTCAATGGGACGGAGGTACATCTTGATGGTTTTCTTTTCGTGTATCGACATGGCTGTCTCCTGGTCGTTTGAAAAGCGTTAGCGTCACCGCGACTCCCGGCGATCGGCCGACAGAGGCAGCAAGAAGCTCCCACGTTTGGAGCCGGTGAAAATGGTCTGGCGGTGGGTAAGCTGGCCAGGTTCAGGACGCGGCTCGGAACGGCATGCAAAGCGAACACAGGGGGCAAGACCAAAATGCTCACGCCTGATCCAAGCTCGTCTTACGGACCTCACGTTGAGAAGGGACCACTCCCATGAGCTGAACATAGACTGCCGAGTCCTGGGCTTATTGTAGGATAGCGTCGTGTTCATTCGCATCCAGCGATCGCACGATCGCACAATCCGCACTCGGTTGCGCTCGCGACACTGGGCATTGGCTTCGGCGATGAACGCGCTTCGCGTGTCACCTGGGCGAGTGGAGGTAGTGATATGTCAAACGTGCTCCCCAATATTGGAGAGATTTCGAACCTTGAGATCGACGGTGTAAATGTGCGCTTAGCGGTCGGCGGAGCGGCTGACGGAATCCCAGTCGTTCTAACGAGCCCTTGGCCCGAAAGTATTTACGCCTTCAGAGATGTTCTGTCTGAGATTGGTGCCTTAGCACCTTACATCGCCATTGACCTTCCGGGCTTTGGGATGTCGCAAGGGCGCTCGGATTTGATGTCGCCGAGAGGTATGGCCCGATTTATCGTGAGGGCGGCTTGGAAGCTCGGGATTAAGAGAATGCATGGCGTGGGACCTGACGTGGGTTCCCTTGCAATGCTCTTCGCTGCAGCGGATCGGCCGGAGTTGTTCGAAAGCCTTGTGGTGGGCGGCGGAGCCGCAAGTGTCGAGTTGGCTGCCGACGGATTAGCTGATCTTATCTCCTCACCCCAGGGCAGTTTTTCAAATAAGGAGGGTGGCGACCTTGCGGTCGGTTTTGTCTCGCAGTTTTCTTCAAAGCCTGTTCCGCCATCCGTGATGGAGGACTATTGGCATTCGTCGGCGGCTGCGCGTTTTGATCGCGCAGCCAACTACGTACGCGCCTATTCCGAAGAATTACCACTTCTCAAAAAAGTGCTGCCGAAAATAGAGGTGCCAGTTCTTTCACTAGCTGGCCGTCGCGACCAGCTAGTGCCGCCTTTTAACAGTCAACATTTAGTGACGCTCGTTCCTCGAAGCCGCCAGATACTGCTGGAGGGCGGTCATCTGATATGGGAAGACGCCGCAGTCGAATACGGATTTGAGATACGGAACTGGATAGGGGGCGCATACAGAGATGGAGGCTTCCGCACGGTCACTGTGTAGCCGCGATGGACGGGAGCGCACACTTACGTATCAAGAACATGTTGCGTGTTCGAAGATAACACGATGCTGGCTGCAAGCTAGCCTTCGTGGCAATTACCTTCTTCATTCGCGCGAAGTCTAACAATCCCGTCTCAACAGGCTGGAACGGCCCCTGACGGTATTCTTGTCTGGAGGCTGTGGCGTCAGAGCGCGCCCGAAAAGACGTCCTTGATGCAAATAGCATCGGCCGCACGGCCTTTCATCGCCGAACGGCGGCAAGAAAGAGAAATACAGTCAACCGGCACCTAGATCGCCGCCAGCCGCCTTCAGGTCGTCAATTGTATCGACATCGAATGATGCTACATGTCCGATCTCAACGGAAACTATCGGAACTCCGCTCTTTGAGATAACTTCACGGGCCCCAACATCGCCGTCGATCGCCGAGAGATCCGAGAACAGCGACCTCGGCACGATGACCGGATTTCCAAACCTGCCAAATGCAGTCGCACGCACTATCGCGATACCCTCGTGCAAGGTGAAGGCTTCTATCATTGACGCCAGATGGGCTCTGGTAACAAGGGGCATGTCCGCTAGATGGATGAGCATGCCGTTGCAGTCCTCGGGGATCGCGCGCAACGCCGCCCGAACCGACGACGACATCCCGGACGCGTATTCGTCGTTGTGGACGACCGTAACGGAAAGTCCGGTGACCGCGTTCCGTATCTCGTGTGCCATGTGTCCTGTCACGACGATCACGGGGCCTTCTCCGCGGTACACCGCTTCAGCCGTTGAGATACGCACCAACGGGACATTTCCGATTGTGGAAAGTAGCTTGTTGAAGCCAGACATTCGTGTTGCACGTCCAGCTGCTAGAATCACAATCGCTACTCTCGATAGCATCTCGAAATCGCCCCTTGTGTAACGCCACCATCACTTACCGTTGGCAGCGATTGTTTTCTTGAAAATTCCGACCTCGTGTCGAGGCATCCTCATCGGAGAACCGAGTCGACGTACTCATGGTCTCGCGGACGATCGATAACGTCTACCGCTCGGTTTTCTGAACGATTCTTCGGCTTGGATCACGCTTTGGCCTGCCACCTATAACCAAAAGGTATGGTCTCGGCACACCCTGGTCCGAACAGATTCCAAGCCGCAGGAAAGGCAACATCTGCTCATCGAAATTCAAATCACGGAGAGCACCGATGAACGCCAATGTCACCAACGCGGACCTCAAGATCATCGCAGCAGCATCGCTGGCAATCGTTTCGGAGATCGATTTGTCGACGGCCGTTCCTGCCGCCGCACGGGCTCCGATAGCACTTCCGGACCTTTCCTCCGAAATTGTTCAGCGGGACCTTCTTCTCCCGTGGCAACGTCGCAAGGTCCTCCAGTTCATCGAAGAGCACCTTACAGAGACGATCAAGGTCGAGGAGCTTGCCGCCCTGACAAAGCTCAGCAAGACCTATTTCTCGAGGGTCTTCAAGTCGGCGTTCAAGGAGAGCCCCTATAATTATGTCCTGCGCCGGCGTATGGAGATGGCAAAGGAACTCATCACCGAAACCGACGGTGCGCTCAGCGAGATCGCTCTCGACTGCGGGATGGCCGATCAGGCTCACCTTTGCAAGACGTTTCGCAAGGTCTTTGGCACGACGCCGAACCAATGGCGTCGTACTTCGCTGGTCGCCCACAATGCTTCTGGCGCATGGCCTACGTCGGCCGCCCGCATCGAAACGAATACGATACCCTTCGGCTCTGCCGCAAACTAGGGTGAAGGAGAGACTGACGATGGTCGCATCATCTCTCGAGTGTATTCTGAGTTAGCCGGTTATGCGACCCATAGACAAGCGCCTCCGATCATTCCCGCGCCAGCCGCCGCAAGCAGCAATCGCTCACCACGAACAAATGG
Source organism: Hyphomicrobiales bacterium (assembly GCA_900465675.1). GTDB lineage: Bacteria > Pseudomonadota > Alphaproteobacteria > Rhizobiales > Rhizobiaceae > Rhizobium. The sequence goes on from UBJR01000007.1 coordinate 331,573, forward strand.
CTTGGCGGCGTTGGCGACGGAAAGGGAGAGGGCGATCGTCGCTGCGGACGAGTTGCCAAACATCTCGATTGTTCGTGAGGTCCGCGAAGGGTCGATGCCAAGATCGTTACAGACGGCATCAAAAATCCGGGTATTTGCTTGATGTGGAATGAAGCGATCGAGCTGCGATGCCGTCAGGCCAGCCCTCGTGAGCGCGACCCTCGAACAGTCTGTCATGACGGCAACTGCGCGCGAGAAGACCTCTTTTCCATCCTTCATCGACATGAGAACGTCACTGGCGTCGATCTCCCTCGTAAACGGCCGGCTGCTTCCGCCCGCCGGAATGGTGATCAGGTCATAGCCGCTGCCATCGGACGCGAGTTCTACGGCCCTCAGTCCGGCCTCTGGTTCGTCGGTTGGGGAGAGCACCACAGCGCCAGCAGCGTCGGCGAAGAGGACAGCAGTGGCCCGTTCGCTTGGATTGATACGTCGAGACAGGATATTGGCAGCCACCACGAGGACCGAGCGACCATGCTGACGCACAAAGGCGTCAGCCAGGGCGAGCGCATACAGAAAGCCAGCGCACGCCCCGGCGAGATCGATCGCGCCCGATCGCGCGAGGCCCAGACGGTGAGCAAGTAGCGGGGCGGAGGGCGGAAGAAGATGATCAGGTGTCGAGGTCGCAAGGAGGGTAAGAGCAATATCACCCGGCGCAACACCTGAGTTGTCCAGTGCCATACGGCCAGCATCTGCTGCCAAGCCGCTCAGAGTGTCTGCTTCGTTCGCCCAATAACGGCTCCGAATGCCTGTCCGGCGTTGAATCCACCCATTCTCAAGCCCCAAGGCGACCTCGATCTCGGCATTCTGAACACAACGGCCGGGAACGGCATGCCCGAAACCCACCATGCGAGAGCCAGCGGCCGGTCCCATCAGGATCTCCCAAGAATGATGGAAGCTACCTCGTCGATGGCGTCATAGGTGGTAGCGAGCTCGGATGGTGTGACACAGTAGGGTGGCATCATGTAGATTACGTTGCCAAGCGGCCGAATGAGCAGACCACGCTCGCGAAACAGTTTGCGCATGCGTGGACCGACATCGGCAAGATAGCCACTGGCAGTCACGTTTAAGTCAAGCGCCGCAATCGTTCCCGCTTGTCGCACGGCCGAGAACCGCTCGTCGCCCTCGAAACGTTGCAAACTCGTGCGATGGTAAAGCTCCATCGTCTTTATGCGCGCCGCCACGTCCTCGTTCTTCCATACCTCGAGGTTCGCTACGCCAGCCGCGCAAGCGATAGGGTTTGCGGTGTAGGAACTGAAATGAAAGAATGTCTTTCGCCGATCCGTTGAAAGATGGGCGTCGAATATCTCGGAAGTACAAAGCGTAGCCGCGAGCGGCAGAGCGCCGCCTGTCAGGCCTTTTGACGTGCAGAGTATATCCGGCAGGAGCCCTGCCTGTTCGCAGGCGAACATGGTTCCCGTCCGCCCCCATCCCGTCATCACCTCGTCGGTGATAACCAAGCACCCAGCCCGATCGGCGATCTGCCTTATAGCGGTGAGGACGTCCGGGGCGTAGGTCAGCATGCCTCCTGCGCCGAGAACGAGTGGCTCAAGGAGGATGGCGGCGACACGCCCCGTTCCGCAAGCAGTCTCAAAGGCGTCCAGCGTCTGCTTCTCGAGACCTTGCTTTGGAAAGGGGACGCGATCGACACCAAAGAGCAGTGGCGCGTATGCGGCATTGAATACGCCGCGTTCGCCTGCAGACATAGTGCCAATGGTGTCGCCGTGGTAGCCGTGCTCCATCACGACAATGCGGTCGCGCGTCTCTCCGATGTTGTGAAAGTATCCAAGCGCCATCTTCAAGGCGACCTCGACGGAGGTGGAACCGCTGTCGGAAAAGAACACGTGCTTCAAACCGGTCGGCGCGACCGCAAGCAGCCCTTCGGCGAGACATTCAGCTGGCTCATGTGAATACTCCGCAAAGATTACCTGGTCGTACGTTTCCGTTGCCTCGCGGATTGCTCGCATAATCACTGGGTGTCGATGACCATGGGTTATCACCCACCAAGAAGAGATAGCATCGAGCACGCGGTTGCCGTCTTCATCGAAGAGATATGCTCCTTCCGTCGACACGATCCGCTTCATCGGAGGTTCCAGTGCATGCTGGGTAAATGGATGCCATACGATAGGATTTCTCATGAGCGGGCGTCCGCGAAAGTTTCGAGATCGAAATTCTCGTGGAAAGCCGCGCGCAAGGCCGCTGCCGTCAAGTTGGGTAGGATCGGCAATCGACCGAGAGACCTGACGCCACTAAGTTGGACGATGATCCTTTGGGTCTCGAGATTCATCTCTCCGATAAACGCTATGCCAAATATGGGTATTGCGCGATTTCGTAAGGCTTCGATAGACAGTAGAGTGTGGTTGATTGTGCCAAGCGTTGTCCTTGCGCACAGGATGACAGGTATCTTCCATTGGGCGAATGCATCGGCAAACAACAGTTGCTCGGAGAGCGGAACCATCAAGCCCCCGGCTCCTTCGATGACGAGAGGTCCATTTACGGATGGCGGGTCAAGCGTTTCCGTAACAATTGATGTGCCGTCAATTCGGGCTGAGAGATGTGGCGAGACAGGCGTTGCAAGCCTGTAGGCCTCCGGCAAGATTCGCTCTGAAGGAACCCTTCCGAGTCGACGAACAATTTGTGTGTCCGTCTCCTCGTCGAGACCGGATTGCACGGGCTTCCAATAATAGCTCCCCAGGGCGCTGGTGAGGGCGGCCGAGAAGATGGTCTTGCCAACTCCCGTATCCGTGCCGCTGATAACAAAGCGAGTCGTCATGACGCATTTCCCTGCAGTGTTGCCGATAGCCGTGTGAACATCGCTTCAATCTTCTCTTCGTCGACGTTCAGCGTGATGGAGATTCGTAGTCGCGCGGTTCCTTCGGGAACCGTGGGCGGGCGGACTGCGCGAACGTCAAAGCCTTCGGCTTGCATCTCACGGGCGATTGAGACCGCACGGCCGCTGTCACCGACTATGACGGGAAGTATCTGCGAGCCGCTCGGCTTTTTGGCCAGCCGAGATTGCATTTGGCACCCGGCATAGGCCGTGAGTCTCTCCAAGCGGGTCCGCCGGCTGCTCTCGTCAACGAGAATTTGAAGCGCCTCGCGCACCGCGGCGGCCATCAAAGGTGATGGTGCGGTAGAATAGATGAAGTTGCGTGCTCGATTGACCAGGTAGTCCACCATGATCTTCGGGCCACCCAACAAGGCACCTGCTGCGCCTAGCGCCTTGCCACATGTATGCAGGGTGAGAATGTTGGTCTTCACGCCGAGTTCGGCGGCGAGCCCTCGACCGTCAGGTCCAAAGACGCCCGTAGCATGAGCTTCGTCAACGACAAGAAAGCCTTCATTGCGATGCGCGAGTTCCGCCAGTTCTCGCAAGGGCGCTTTATCGCCATCCATCGAATAAAGACTTTCAACGCCGATCCATGGCACGCCTTTTCCGCCAAGTTCGCGCCAACTTCTTATTGCCCGCTCGAATGCACCGACCTCGTTATGAGGCACCGCGCTGGTGGTGGCCTTGCTTGCTCGAATGCCTTCACGTGCGCTCGCGTGGATCAGGTCATCATAGACAATCAGGTCGTCGCGCTGCGGAAGTGTCGAAAAAAGCGCAGCATTAGCCGCATAACCGTTGGCGAAGTAGATCACCTTCTCTGCGCCAAAGAACCGCGCCGCCTCCTCTTCAAGCATCTCGTGCTCGAGATGATTCCCCCGTAGCAGCCGTGAGCCGCCAGCGCCGACGGGCACGCCTCGATCGATTGCTGTGGTGATTGCTTGTTTTAGGCGGGCGGAATTTGCGAGCCCAAGATAGTCGTTCGAGGCGAAATCGATGCCTGATCCCATGGCAACGGACCGAAGGCGCGCCCTTCGCTGCAGGCCATTTAGCGTCTTCGCGAAGCGGGCCAGTGCCTCTGCACTCATGACCGGTACTCCGATGCCATCGGCTGCAGACCGAGTCGTCGAAACAGCATGGCATCTTTATCTTCCGCCGGATTGTCTGCCGTCAAAAGCGTTTCGCCAACGAAGATCGAGTTGGCCCCGGCGAAGAAACAGAGTGCCTGCATCTCATCGCTCATGTCGGTGCTTCCGGCTGACAAACGGACATGGGCCTTTGGCATCAAGATACGAGCAAGGGCAATTGTGCGTACGAAATCGATCGGATCGACGGCGGCAGCGTTCGCAAGCTTCGATCCGGGGATCGGGATCAGCATGTTAATTGGAACGCTCTCTGGCTGTTCCGGCAAGTTTGCCAGAGTTACCAGCATCGAAATCCGGTCGGCGACGGTTTCGCCCATCCCGAGAATGCCACCAGCACAGACCTTGATGCCAGCGCTACGGACATTTGAGAGGGTCTCCAACCGATCCTCGAAAGCGCGGGTGGTGATGATCTCCGGATAGAACCGTTCGGAGCTGTCGATGTTGTGGTTGTAGTAATCCAAGCCTGCAGCGGCGAGGCGCTGGGAGTGCTCTGGCGTGAGCATGCCAAGGGTCATACAGGTTTCCATGCCGAGGGCTCTGACTCCCTCGACCATTGCAACAAGTGTGTCCATGTCGCGGTCCTTCGGGCTACGCCATGCCGCGCCCATGCAATACCGCGTCGCTCCGCCATCGCGTGCCTGCCGCGCTTCCGCAAGGACCCGCTCGACTTCCATCAATTTAGAGGCCTTGAGCCCGGTAGGGTAGTGAGACGACTGACTGCAGTAGCCGCAGTCCTCGGCACAGCCTCCAGTCTTGATCGAGAGCAAGCGGCTCATTTGGACAGTGTTCGGATCGAAGGTTTCACGATGTATCTGCTGGGCGCGAAAGAGAAGGTCAATAAATGGCAGATTATAGATAATTGTAGCGTTTGCCTCAGTCGACACTGCGCTTGGACGCTCGTTCAGTTGCTTCATAGCTAATTCCTTGCCCGCTTCAATAGATAGAATCACGTTTTATCTATAAAATGGATCCGGCCGCAGCCACGCAACCAACCAGTTGGGGAATTTGGTGCGATGGCAATCTATGCGGTAGGTTGTGGACGAGCGCTCTTGATCTACCGTGCGGAGGGTCTAGGCTTCGAAACCAAAAGCGCGGCTTGTTTAGCGCTGGATGGGAGCAACTCGCTGCACGTGTCGTTCGAGAACTACGACAGCTTGGCTAACTTCGCCTTTTCGCAAGTGGTCGAGGATCGAATGGTGATCGAGGTCGATCCGTGGAGACCAAGCTGAGCCGAAGGTTGCGAAAACGTACCGGGAACCGACCATTTGCAGGTCATCTATGGCCGCCAGCAGGCGCGGCATTTTGCAAGGCGCAAGCAAGAGGTGATGGAAACGTCGATTTGCCTCATCCCATGCTCTTGCGTTCGACGCCGTATCGCCAGCGATCATGGCCGCCATCGCTTCATCCAAAATGGCTGGCGTAAGGTTCGGCGCGGAACGTCGCAACGCTAGCCCCTCGAGAACCGAGCGCATGATCGCGACCTCTTCCACCGCTTCCTTGGAGAAACTGGCTACCCGAACACCGCGGCGACTCTCGCTGATAGCAAGCCCTTGAGCCTCCAGGCGACGAAATGCTTCTCGCACTGGGACGTGGCTTGTATCAAACTCCTCAGCGATATGGTCTTGCCTCAACTTGCTGCCCGGCTCCAGTTCACCTGCGATAATTCGCTCAGCAAGAACGCGGCTTATACGATTGGCAATGGTGTCTTCGGCTGCAGAGGTCATCGCCAGTAAATAGAAGCTGACGAACCGACTGTCGAGCGGGCGCGTAGGACTAATCGTCGGTTACAGTAGGTTGACCGCTATTCCCGCTTGAGGAAACGATATCATCGCGCGTCGCATCTCCAAGTGGTGTCGACATTAGACAGGCCACGTGGTTTCGTGGATTCCGACGGCTTTACGATCCACCGGCTCACCGGGCTCGATAGGCAAAATAGGTCAGACCTCTTCGATACACCTGATCAAATCGTCGGCGAGAACCGGCTTCTGGAGGAGTTCTCTTGCCCCGCCAGCTATCGCCCGCCTTCTAATGACCTCGTCCTTGAGTGCGGTCATCATGATGATCGGCATGTGCGGCCAACGCCGTTTGACGATGTCCAAAAGTTCGAGCCCAGTCATCTCCGGCATGTTGATGTCGGTCAAAAGCAGTGCGACGAGGTCGATGCTATCATAGGCGAGAAACGCACGCCCCGAGCTGAAGGGGAGGGCGTCGTAGCCCATGGACTCGAGAAATCCAGATGTTGCCTCGAGAAGCGCTTCATCGTCGTCAACGATGGCTACTGATTTCTTGTCGCCAGACACTTGATGTTCCTTTTCCCGACCTACGGGCTTGAACATCTAGTTAGATTGAATGACCGCGATTTGTAATAATACGATTGTATGAGTATCCCGCCGTCCGTGCTCGAGGCACGCGACGGGATGTCGATTTCAGGCCAAGGACTTGAGTATCTCGACCTTTCTCACCAGGTCGGCGAGGGACGTCACGTTCATTTTTCGCATCACGTTGCCGCGATGGATTTTCACCGTCACCTCGGAGATGTCCAGGAGATGGGCGATCTGCTTGTTTAGAAGACCTTTGACGACCGCTTCCATGACCTCACTCTCTCTCGGCGTGAGAGATGACGCTGCCGCTATCGCCTCATTGGCGGCCCCTAATTCGACGCGGCGCACACGATCTCGCTCAATGGCGACGGAAACGGCATCTAGCATTTCCTGATCCCGGAATGGTTTGGTCAGGAAGTCAGTAGCACCTGCCTTCATTGCGCGGACGCTCATCGGCACATCTGCATATCCGGTCATGAATACGATCGGCAGTTTGTTGCCCATACCGTTCAATTTGGCCTGGAGATCGAGTCCGCTCAGTCCGGGAAGCCGAACATCGAGGATCAGGCAACCCAGACGGTCCGGCAGTGGTTCAGCAAGGAGTTCGGTCGTTGATGAAAAGCCGAGGGAATCTATTCCCACCGAGCGTAAGACATCTCTAACGCCGTCGCGCATCCCGTCATCATCATCAACGACGACTACCAGAGGAGCATCGGCTTTGGCGGCCGTGGTGTCATGCGCCTGATTACCTGCTGCTGCCGACATCGGCATGGACCTCGTATATTGGATTAGATCGCCAGCTGCCATCAATGCTGCAACGGAACCGGGCGGTGGTTTCTGCAATTAGGTACTACGCGCGGGCGCAAACCTCGACCTAGCTCTAAGGATAGGTACTGTGAGCAGGCCAATATTTGTAGTGTCGACTTGGTTTGGGAGGGTCGCAACTTCCACGACGAAATCCCAGGATCGATTACGATGAACGCCAGAGCTCAGTCCGACATCCCTCATGTTGGCGAGGACCCAATACCAAGCGGAATGACATTTCGGATTCTGATGTCGAGCCTGGTTGGGACGTCGGTGGAATTCTACGATTTCTACATCTACGCCACTGCTGCCAGCCTCGTCTTCGGCCCGCTCTTCTTTCCGGCAACCGTCTCATCAATGGAGCTGATCGGGGCTTACGCCAGTTTTGGGATCGCGTTCATCGCCCGGCCACTGGGTGGTGCAGTATTCGGACATTTCGGCGACCGGGTTGGGCGCAAAGCCACTCTCGTCGCTTCGCTCCTTCTGATGGGAGCATCGACTGCGGCGATCGGTCTGCTTCCCACTTATGCGATCGCAGGATGGCTCGCGCCAGCATTGCTTTGTCTACTCCGGTTCGGTCAGGGGCTCGCCCTCGGTGGCGAATGGACAGGTGCTGCGCTTCTCGCTCTCGAGAACGCTCCAAAAGGATGGCGAGCGCGTTACGCGATGTTCGCCCCTCTCGGCGCTCCGATCGGCTTCGTTTTGGCCAACAGTCTATTTTTGGTGCTCACGCTGACGCTTTCCCCCGAGCAATTCTCTGATTGGGGATGGCGAGTGCCTTTCCTGTTGAGCGCGCCATTGGTTTGGATGGGTATCTGGATTCGGTTCAACCTCGTCGAAACGCGCGACTTTCACGCTGCGATAAGCAAGTCGAAGCCCTCCCGCGTACCTTTGCTCGACATATTCCGGCACCATGTGGACGAGGTGATATCCGGCGCTTTCGGCGTCGTCGCCTGCTTTTCACTCTATTACGTAGTGACGGCGTTCGCCCTCGGATACGGCACGTCCGAGCTTGGCTACACCCGATCGTCTTTCCTGATGGTGGAGCTTGGCGCGATCCTCTTTATGGCTGCTGGTATCGTGGTCGCGAGCTGGCTTTCTGACAGGATCGATCCCGAGCGCATTCTGATTTTTGGTTGTGCAGGCACGATAATATCGGGCGTCGTGCTCGCGCCCATGCTGGGAAGCGGGTCGCTATTGGTCATCTTCCTGTATCTCGCCTTCTCGCTCTGGGTGATGGGATTCGTGAACGGACCGTTGGGCGCGTGGTTGCCGGGCCTGTTCCCAACCCGAGTTCGCTACTCCGGGACATCAGTCGCTTTCAATATCGGCGGCATCATCGGCGGGGCTCTGACCCCGGTAGTGTCCCAAGCCCTCGCTCAGTACAGCGGACTGGTTGCGGTCGGTTTCTATCTAGCGATCACAGGCGGCTTGAGCCTTATAGCGTTCGATGCCAGCGCCAGGCGCAAAGCGCTGGGAGCGCTTGCCCAGAGTGAGACGAGATACCGCTCCATTTTTGCGCAGAACCATGTATCACTCTGCGAGGTCGATCTTTCGCTTCTATGGAAGCGGCTCGAACATGTGCGATCTCTCCCGGCGGAAAAGTTGAATTCCTACCTTGAGACCGCGCCGGAGTTTGTCGACCAATGCTCGAAGCTGGTGAAGTTCGTGGACGTCAACGACGCGACTGTCCAGCTGCTTGGGCGAGAGAGCGAGAGGGACGTGCTCGGTTCCATCGACCGGTTCCTTCCTCCGCATAGCGAGCTGATCGAGGCCATCATCCTCGGCATGTGTTCGGGTGACGACCGAGTAGAGATGGAGGCACGCCTTCTCCGGAGCCCGGGCAACGAAGCCATTGTGATCTTTGTCATCGCTTTTCCAGAGGACAAGGACACGTTCGACCGCGTTGCTTGCGCCATGATCGACGTGACACAGCGCGAGCAAGCCAAAGAAGCGCTGATGGCGGCGCAAGGCGAACTCGCAAGGGTAGGGCGAGTTGCGACCGTTGGCGCGATCTCCGCCTCGATCGCCCACGAAGTGAACCAGCCAATCGGCGCTGTGGTGATGAGCGCTCAGGCCTGTATGCGCTGGCTCAAAGCCAATCCGCCGGACATCGAAGCCGCCTCGACAGCGGCGGAGCGCGCGATCAAGCACAGCATGCGGGCTAGCGAGATCATCCAGCGCACCCGCGAGCAGGTTCGAGGCACCAAGAGAAGGTTGGAAAGCGTTGACTTGACGAGCATCGTCACGGACGTACTGGGATTGCTTGACCGCGAGCTGATGTCCGCGTCGACAAAGGTAACGACCGACTTCTCGATCCGTGATCCAGTTGTCTTGGCAGACAGGGTCGAGATGCAGCAGGTCATCGCAAACCTCATAACCAATGGCCTCCACGCGATGGGCGGAGTGCCGGCCGAGCGACGCGACCTCGATATCTCCATGGCCGCCACGGATCAGGCCATGGTTCGGCTGCAGGTCCGCGATCACGGTACTGGCATAGCGCCGGAGAACCTTGCCAAGCTCTTCAGCCCGTTCTTCACGACCAAGAATGACGGCATGGGAATCGGCCTCGCAATATGCAAAACGATTGTCGAGGCACACGGAGGTTCGCTCACCGCCCGAAATAATGAGGACAGCGGGGCCGTTTTTGAGATCGTCCTCCCGTTGGCGGGCGACGAGAAGGAAACAGCACATCTTCTCGCGGCGATGGGCGCGTAGCCTTCAAATCGAAAGCACCGTTCCGCCACGCGCCTTTGCCATCTCAACTTCTCAATAAGTTGTGACCCGAAGTTACAAGAACACCACAGGGTCAAAAGTTACGGTGAAGCGCACTTGAGGGCTAACTACGCCCTCGGATTAAACATGGAGTTTTCTGTGAAAAATTACCTCGGCACACTAAACCCAACAGACCTGTCAAAGCCACGACGGGTCGGAGGGTTTCTCGCTGGATCGTTGAGCCTGGCTTTGGCTTGCGCCTCTCAGGCTGACGCCCAATCGGCAAAGTCGACCACCGGTCTCGACGTCGCCACCGCGCAAAAAGTCATCTCGGCCGCGATCGTTGAAGCTCGGAAGGGGCCGTCCTCGAGCGTTTTCGTCGTCGACAACTCGGGCGCTGTCGTCGCAGCCGAACGTATGGACGGAGCCTTCCCGGCAAGTGCGAAGATCGCTCAGGCCAAGGCCGAGACGGCAGCCGCATTCTGGCAGAGCACGGGAAACCTGGAAAACGCGGCGAACGGTGGCCGTGCGGCTCTACTGTCGTCGGGTTATGTAGTTATGCAGGGCGGTATTCCGCTCAAGTTGGACGGCAAGGTTGTCGGTGCGATCGGCGTGAGTGGCGGAAACAAGGATCAGGATGAGGCGGTTGCCAAAGCTGGAGCCGCGGCCTTCGACGAGTGATCGTCAGGTCTTCGCGCTTCAATGTTGAATCAAACTGACTGAGCCAGCCCGTCGAGCGATGCTCGGCGGGCTGTCAACGTCAATGGCGGCTCAGCCGTCGTCAACGACCACGGTCTCCGGCCTGTCGCCGCCGAGAGCGTGCTCGTGCCGCCAAATGCCGTCCGCGGTCTGGTAGCTGATTTCAGCATCGCGGCCTTCGAGATGCTGTCGCTCCGCAGCGATCTTGGCGGCCTCTAGTGCCTGATGATGGGTCGGAAAAGGCTCGGACCAAACATTGTCTAAACGATAGGCATAGCCGCCATCATGTTGGCCAACGTGATAAGTGATTTTCAACAAAGTTGCTCCTGGTACAGTGCGCGCGGCAAGCGCGGCTATAAGACTTGCGTGAGTCCCGCGTGTACGCTTTCTCCGCGGAGCTTCAACTTACAGCGACGGTGGCATTGCCGGATTGTCCAATTCGCGCGTGCCACCTCGAGAGTGTCGACGGGCAAGCGCTACCGATCGACGGCCGTAAGGTACAATATCCGATCAATCGTCCCGGACAAACTGTCTCCCTGGTAATGCCTCGAGAGACAAGGGTCCTGCGATGAAGCCCAACTTGCCCGCCAAAAAGCGGAAATACGCTCACTCAATAATCTTTGCGACTATGGCGGCAGTCTGTACTGCGACGGCAACGTTTGGACAGGATATGTCCGGTCCGCCCCCGGTGACGGTCGCGAAGCCAGTGGTTCGAATGGTTACGGATCAGGACGATTTCATTGGCAGATTCCAGGCTGTAGAGGAAGTCGTTGTCCGAGCGAGGGTCGGGGGATACCTGGACAAAGTCCAGTTTACGGACGGCGCGCTCGTCAAAAGCGGTGACCCTCTTTTCGTGATCGATCAAAGGCCTTCCGAGACCGCTCTCGAAGAAGCGACCTCGGCGCTCGAGGTAGCGAAATCCACTTTGACCTATGCGGAGGCCCAGTTTCACCGAGCCGAAGCGCTTTCCACCAGCGGCAGCCAATCGATTTCGATACTGGATGACCGCCGGCGTGAGTGGATTTCGGCACAAGCCAACGTTCGAGGAGCCAAGGCGACCGTCGACCGCGCCCAATTGGACCTCGGTTACACGCAGATCACAGCGCCGCTGAGCGGACGGATTGACAGGCACATGATCTCGCCCGGAAATCTGGTCCAAGCCGACCAGACCGAGCTTACGACGATCGTCTCTTTGGATCCGATCGACTTCTACTTCGATGTCGACGAGCGTCGGCTTCTGTCCTACGCCGCGCTCGCCCGTGAAAACGGCAAGTCCCTGCAGGAGGGCGGAGGTGGCCTCGACGTAACTGTGACGATCGCGGATGGCGCGTCGAAGCCTTTTCACGGGAAGCTGAACTTCTCGGAGAACAAGGTCGACAGCCAGTCCGGCACGATGCGCGTCCGCGCCCGCTTCCCGAACCCCGACCTCGTGCTCCAGCCGGGCCTTTTCGGTAGGGTCGAGGTGGGAGCGTCGAAAGCCTACACCGCTGTTCTTGTGCCGGACGAAGCGCTTTCGGCCGACCAGAACCAGCGGGTCGTCTTTGTCGTCGGCGAAGATGGAACCGTCACCACCAAGGCCGTCCGTACAGGGCCTAAGCTCTACGGGTACCGGGTGATCCGCCAGGGTCTCAAAGGCGACGAAACGATCGTTGTCAACGGCCTGATGCGAGCTCGTCCCGGGAAGCAAGTGACACCGAAAATGACGGAACTTCCGCAGGAAGCCCCTGTTGCGGGAGGGATGAAATGAGGTTCTCTCACTTCTTCATCAGGCGGCCGATTTTCGCGTCAGTCCTTTCCATCGTCTTGCTTATTGTTGGCGGGATATCCTATTTCAATCTTCCGGTCGCCCAGTATCCGGAGATCGCGCCCCCGACGATCGTGGTGCGCACGTCCTACCCCGGCGCGGATTCTCAGACTGTGGCGGATACCGTCGCGACGCCGATCGAGCAGGAGATCAACGGCGTCGAGGACATGCTCTACATGTCGTCCAACTCGAGTGCCGACGGCGCTATGTCGATCACCGTGACCTTCAAGCTCGGCACGGACCTCGACAAGGCGCAGGTGCTCGTCCAAAACCGAGTCGCCATCGCGGAGCCGCGGCTTCCCGAGGAAGTCCGCCGCCTCGGCGTGACAACTGTGAAGAGCTCGCCGGACATCATGATGGTTGTCCATCTGCTTTCCCCGGACAGCCGCTATGACCAGCTCTACATTTCCAATTTTGGCCGTAACCGTATTCGCGACCAGGTCGTGCGGCTAGCCGGGGTAGGGGACGTCATACTCTTTGGTGAGCGGGAATACTCTCTCCGCATCTGGCTCGATCCGGAAAAGCTTTCAGCGTACGGGATGACGTCGGGCGATGTGGTGCAAGCATTGCGTGACCAGAACGTCCAAGTCTCCGGCGGCTCCATCGGTAGCCCTCCGGCCGCCGGCACGAACGCGTTCGAATATACGGTGCGGACAGAAGGTCGCTTTAGCGACGCCAAACAATTCCGATATGTCATCGTCAAGTCGACGGACACCGGCCGCCTAGTACAGCTCCAGGACGTCGCCCGCATTGAACTCAGTGCCAAGAACTACGTCACGAACAGTTATCTCGACGGCATACCGGCCGTCGGGCTGGGTATCTACACCCGTCCTGGTACGAACGCCCTCGAGGCGGCGGCGGCGGTCAGGAAGATCATGGACACGGAGGCGAAGAACTTCCCTCCGGGGCTCGAGTACAGGATCGCCTATGACCCCACGAAGTTCATTTCCGCGTCTATCGATGAGGTCTACAAAACCATATTCGAGGCGGCAGTCCTTGTCGCCATAGTGGTTTTGGTATTCCTGCAATCCTGGCGCACGGCCCTCATCCCGATCGTAGCCATTCCCGTATCGCTTATCGGCACGCTCGCGTTTTTGCTAGCCTTCGGGATATCGCTCAACATGCTCTCGCTTTTCGGGCTGGTTCTCGCCATTGGCATCGTGGTGGACGATGCCATCGTAGTAGTCGAGAACGTCGAGCGAAACCTCAGGAATGGCCTCACTCCAGGCGAGGCGGCGCATGTGACGATGGACGAAGTCGGTACCGCCGTCATCGCGATTTCTTTGGTCCTCATAGCCGTTTTTGTTCCGACAGCGTTTATCCCGGGCATCACGGGACAATTCTACAGGCAGTTCGCAGTCACGATTTCGGTTGCGACGGCTATCTCCGCCCTGAACTCGCTCACGCTTTCCCCCGCCTTGGCGGCGATCGTGCCACGCCCCCACGAACATGGAAAATCTACGGGCATTCTCGCCCGTTCCGGCCAATGGGCGGCCGACAGGTTCAACGGCGGATTCGATCGGCTAAGCGCCGGGTATTCCCGGGTCGTCCGTAGAATGGTTCAGAGCCGGGCGGCGCTAACCATTTCCACCGTCGCGTTCCTCGCGCTGATCGGCGGCACTTACTACATGACTCAGATCGTGCCGCGCGGGTTCATCCCGACAATGGACCAGGAGTACGCACTTGTGGTGGTCCAGCTTCCGGACGGCGCGTCCCTAAGCCGCACGGACGACGTCGTCAAACGCGCTTCGGCACTGATCAACAAGATGCCTGGTATCGCCCATACCGCCTCCTTTGCGGGCTTCAGCGGCGCGACGTTCACCAACGCTTCGAACCAGGGGCTTATCTTTGCTACCTTCGACCCGTTCGAGGAGCGACTCGAGAAGGGACAGTCCGCCGAAAAGCTGATCGGCCAGCTTTACGCCAATCTCCAGTCGATTGAAGAGGCGTTCATTATCGCCATTCCCCCGCCTCCCGTGCGCGGGGTAGGAAACTCCGGCGGGTTCAAGATGCAGATCAAGGTCCTCGACAACTCGGATATGAAGCGCCTACTGCCGCTCGCCTACGAAATCATGGGAGCGGCTAGCAAGACGAAGGGACTGGCCGGTGTTTTCACGACCTTTACCGCGTCGAGTCCTCAATACTTCCTCGACATCGACCGGGACAAGGCGCGCTCGCTGAACGTTCCCATCCCGAATATCTTCGAGGCATTGTCTATCAATCTCGGAACCTCGTACGTCAACGATTTCAACGCCTACGGCCGAGTATATCAAGTTCGGGCACAGGCCGAGCAAAGCCATCGTATGGAGAGGGACGAAATCTTGGCCCTCAAGGTGCGATCGGCAACCGGGGCCCTCGTTCCCATGGGCACCCTGGTCGACATCAAGGACACGACAGGCCCTTCTCTCGTACAGCGGTACAACATGTATGTGTCGGTTCCGATCCAGGGTCGCGCCGCCCCAGGCGTCTCGACAGGAAGCGCGCTTGACGCGATGGAGCAAGTCGCGAGCAAGATTCTGCCGCCCGGAACGAGCTTCGATTGGACCGAACTAGCCTATCAGGAGCGGAACACCGGGAACACGGCGACATACATCTTCATCCTGTCGGTGGTCTTTGTCTTCCTGGCCTTGGCCGCCCAATATGAAAGCTGGACTTTGCCGTTGGCGATCATCCTCATCGTGCCGTTGGCGATCCTCGCTGCGCTTATCGGCGTGCATTTGCGCGGACTGGACAACAACATCCTGGTCCAGATCGGGCTGATCGTGCTGATCGGTCTTGCCGCCAAGAACGCGATCCTGATCGTCGAGTTCGCGAGGCAGGCACAGGACGAGGGGGCGAGGCCGTCGAGGCAGCGATAACCGCGAGCAGGCTGCGGCTGCGACCGATCCTAATGACCGCCTTTGCGTTTATCCTGGGCGTCGTGCCTCTGATGGTCGCCGAGGGGCCGGGGGCGGAATTGCGGCAGTCGCTCGGTACTGCCGTGTTTTCGGGAATGCTGGGTGTGACTTTCTTTGGTTTGTTTCTAACCCCAGTGTTCTTTGTCCTTCTGCGGTCACGTTACAAACCGCAGCTGGCAACAAAGACCGAAATGGAGATCGTTACTGGGCAGCTCTCGAATTAAGCAATTTGAAGAAACGACGACTGTGTGGTCGCCGTTTCTTCGCAAGAAATCCCCGTACAGGGAGAGATGATACAAAAAACCTCCGCTGAAAATCGAATCTTGCAAGAATTGATGCCCTTCTTGAGGCCTTATACATTCAGGCGAGGAAACACGGTCGACCTCCTCCTCAACCATCGACCTCCTCTCCTCGAAGGTGTCTCAATCGCCTTCCAGTCGTAGACCATCCGCCATGGCTGCGACTTTGCGATCCCTGCTCCTGGCCCCCCTCCCAGACCGAGCAGGGATCGCCATTTTCGTGGCACCGCAACTACGGTCGAGGCTGACAAATGGAGCCTGCGGCGGCAACTGCAAAAGTGCAGGATTATGCAATCCTGCCACACTCAATTCAGATCCTCTAGGAGTTCAAGCGTTGGTCAGCCTCGGTCGGTAGCCGAGCACATCCGCGCTGAGGAAATCTGCTGATGCGAATGTCGCGTCGAAAAAGTCGGGATCGAGAAGGAAGGCTGCCCATGGTGCGCTGGCGGAAATATATCATCGGTATCTGTTCCATCGTGGCCGTCGGCCTTGTGGGCGTGTCCTGTTTTTTATTCTGGCCCCACGGACTTCCGGAGGTCGAGGCCAGCACGGCGCAGCTGGCAGGACCCGAACTCCTCACTCGTGGGGAGTATTTGACCGTCGCTGCGGATTGTGCCGCATGTCACACGACTAAAGGAGGAAAGCCTTTCGCGGGCGGCTTGGCGTTCAAGTTGCCGTTCGGGACGATCTACTCGCCAAACATCACGCCTGACGCTAACGCTGGTATTGGCAATTGGAGCGACTCCGAGTTCGTTCGGGCTATGCGGTCAGGTGTAGGGAAGCACGGCGAGGATCTCTATCCCGCTTTCCCTTACACCTCCTATGCACTTCTCTCGACCGACGATATTCTCGCCATCAAGGCCTATCTGACTACTGTCGTTCCGGTAGCCGAGCCCGCGCCGGCGAATGAGCTAGCATTCCCGTTCAATCAAAGGCCGCTGATGCGTGGGTGGAAACTGCTCTTTCTCCCGCGCGAACAGTTCGAACCGGATACTGGTAAAGACAAGATTTGGAACGAGGGTGCGTATCTCGTCGAGGCGCTGGCTCACTGTGGTGAATGCCATACCCCACGCGGCCTGATGTTCCAGAGAAAGCAGGGGGTGGCCCTCTCTGGCGGTGATGTCAACGGCTGGAAGGCCTGGAACATCACTTCCGACAAGGATCACGGCCTTGGAAACTGGAGCGACGAGCAGATCGCACAAATGCTGTCGGCAGGACATGCCAAGGATCATGGTGTGGCAGCAGGTCCGATGCGCGAGGCGATTGACCTGAGCTTGAGCAAGCTACCTAAATCCGACATCGATGCCATCGTGGCGTACCTCCGGACGGTACCCGCGGTCTCGGGAGATCCCGACCTCAAATCCGTCCGGCGTAACGACGAGGAGTTGACCGCAAGATCAACGGAGGTCTCATCCAACACGCGATCCGGCAAGCAAATCTATGCTGGAGCCTGCGCGAGCTGTCATGGCTGGAATGGAGAGGGGCAGTTCAATCAGCGGGCCGCGATCGTCGGCGGTCACGCCCTTAGCGATCCCACAGCCAGCAACGTGGTTAGGGTCGTGCTTCAGGGGTCCTCGGACCACGAGGCCGCTCCGGGGAAAACCATGCCGGCCTTCGCAAAAATTTACACGGATGAAGATGTGGCCGCCTTGGCGAATTTCGTCGTCGAGCACTTCAGCGGGCGAAAGGGAACCGTCACCCCGGAGCAGGTTTCGGAGGCACGGTGATCAACATGCGATCGAGATCGGCCCGCGCTGTTAGTGCTTTGACCGCTTTCGTAACAAGAAACAAAACAGGCCGTTTCAATGAAGCCGCATAGTCATATAGTCGAAATAGGCGGGCCACGAAGCCAGTTCATCACGGATGATCCCTTGGAAATCTTGCGCCATGCCCGTGACGCGTTTTCGGCGGGCATCCCAGTCGCGCTCGTGACGCTGGTAGACATAAGGGGAGGTGCTGCGCGACCGCTTGGCGCGCAAATGAGTGTCCGGATCGATGGCCTCTACTGCGGTTTCGTATCCGGTGGGTGCACAGAGCCGGCGGTCGCGGCCGAGGCGATCGATGCTCTGAAGGCAGGGCACGATCGATTTCCTCTGCTTGGAGAAGGCTCCCCTTTTTTCGATATCGTCCTGCCCTGCGGCGGCGGCATTCGGCTATCGATACATATTGTCAGGAACGTAGAGCCGTTCGACCGGGTCTTGGATATCGTGGGACTGCGGCGGGAAGCAGCGCTTTTGTACAGCCCGAAATCGAAGGCTCTGATCTGTCACCCTCCAGTGATAACGGGTTGGCAGTCGGATGAATTCATGAGGGTCTATCGACCTCGTAACAAGATCGTGATTTCGGGCAACGAGCTCGAAGTCGACGCCGTAGCACGTGTCGCGCAAGCCGCCGGATACGAAGTGGTTCTGTCCGGAAAATTCGGTGAGCGGCTCCTCGCTGACATCTCCTTCGACAGGTTCACGGCAATGGTCCTTCTAAACCATGATTTGGATGCGGAGCTGCCCGCGCTCGAAGCTGCCCTGGAGTCGCCAGCGTTTTACATCGGCGCACTGGGGAGCATGCGCACGCACGACAGGCGACGGAAACACTTGCTCGAATTGGGCTACGGCAACGACGATATAGCGCGGATCAAAGCGCCTATCGGCATCTTCGGCAAAGCTCGGGATGCGAAATCGCTGGCCCTTTCGGTGGTCGCCGACATTGCTGCGATTGTGTTGGAATGAGCGTTGCGAGCATGTGCAACAGACAGTCTCAGAATTTGACGACCCTCGATAGGTCACTGGCGCTGCTCCAATAGCAGGTGATGAGCCTCACTCTCAATGTTGATCGTCGGTCCTGACAGGCCAAGCGCCATCAGTTTCGCTCTCCTCACATCTCAAGATGAAGAAGCCAAGACGGGCGCTGATCGGCTCAAGTGGTAAGCGCAGGATCGGACAATATGATGGGCCTGGGCGATGCGATCGTATCTCTGAAGGTCGTTGCTATGGAAATCCCTTGTAGTCCTTGGGGATGAGAGACCTTTACCGATCTCAAGGATGCCGTGCAGCTCTGCGGAGCTAAATTTTCAGCCGTATTAAAACCGAACCACTAATATGGAGATCGCCATGGCCGCGGACATCCAGAATCACAATCTTGCGCCGGCTTGGATAATGGCACTCGGCACGTTCGCGATCGGGACGGAAGGGTTCATGATCGTTCCTCTACTGCCGGACATGGCCGCGGACCTCCAACTTTCGATCGCCACCCTTGGAACGCTCGTCACCGTCTTTACACTGACACTCGCGTTCAGTTCGCCAATCCTGACCACGCTTTTCGGACGAGTTGACCGGCGTCGCCTTTTGATCGCCACGATGGCATTTTTCGCGTTGGGGAATCTGATGGCTTGGCAGTCGAGCGGGTACTGGGGCATTCTCGCCGCCCGCGTGTTTCTTGCTCTAGCGGCTGGTCTCTACACCCCAAGTGCAAACGCGCTGATCAGCGTGTTGGTCGCGCCGGAGAAGCGAGGTAGATCACTTGCCATCATCAACGGCGGTATGACGATCGCCATCGCGTTGGGATTGCCAATCGGATCGCTGTTGGGAAATGCGCTCGGATGGCGCGTGACGTTCCTCGGTGTCGGTATCCTCGCCCTGATAGCTGTTCTGGGTCTCTTCTTCGGGCTCGACAAGTCGGCGGGAACGGGAGTTGAGGTTCCTAGCCTTTCGGCCAGGGTGGCGGTGGCGAAACGCCCTCCGATCCTGGTCGGCTTGGCGATTACGTTGTTCTGGGCGGTCGGAGCTTACATCGTGTGGACCTACATCGCGCCCTACCTCCGTTCTGTCGCAAACTTTGGGCCCGAAGGCACCAGCCTGATAATTTGTCTGTGGGGCGTGTGCGCGGCCATCGGCAACTTTAGCGGCGGAGCACTTAGCGACAAGTTGGGCGCGAGGACTGTGATGGGAGGCAGCCTGTCGCTTTTGACCGGCGTATTCCTGCTACTTTCCTTCACGGCGTTCTGGCTTACACCGAACCAAGCGGTCATTCCCATCGTGGTCTCCATCGCCGTTTGGGGCGTGGCCGTATTCGGCTTCCACCCAGCGCAGATGTCACACCTGATCCAAATTGGCGGACGGGCCTCGGCACCAATCGTGCTTTCTCTCAACACCTCGTCCATGTATTGCGGCTTCTCCCTTGGCAGCGCTATCGGCTCGGTGGTCGTCTCGCACGGGCAGGTCGCGGATCTCGGCATTGCTGCCGCAGTGGCGGAAGCGATCAGCATCGTGCTGCTCTACGGTTTCACGGCACGAGCGGTTTCTCCGCGGGCGTCGCACGCCAGCTAAGCTCGACGGTTTCGACGTAAGATCCGTAATGCGAGAAGGCGTAGCAAGCGGCAGCCCTACAGGCTTCGCTCCGCCAGAAGCGCTCGCGCCACATTGATGTCGGGAATGGAGAGGCTGCAATCGAGCTTTTCCAAAGCAGACTCCAGCTCGTGCAATGCCGAGCTGATTTCGGCGGGAGTAGCAAGGTGGACGAGGCAGATAGCGCAACGTAGTTCCCATATCACCGCACCCATGGAGCGGGCGAGGTCGATCGCTTCAGCAAGGATTGCCCGGGCTTGGGCACGGTCCCGCTTTATCATCGACACTGCTTTGAGACGGAGTAGCTCCGGCCGGCACCATCCGGCGTCTCCGGATAGCGCTTGTTCTACGGCGGCTTGAGAAGCCCTGCATCCGGCAAGTACCGTCATGTATTCAAGCCGCATGCCAACGCCGTCCAACAGCGCGTGCTGCAGTTTCGTCTGCATTTCTTCAGTCTGGGTTTCCTCCGGTACGACCAGATCGTACCCATCGATCCACTCCTGCCATCTGACCAGCATGTCCTTTGCGGCGATCCGCTTGGCCGTACTCAGACTCGACCTCGCTTTCTCGGTCTGACCTGCGAGGTACGCGATCGGTATCGCACTCAAGCACAACATGAGGCAGGTCGAGATCGAATGGCCCAGCCGTTCGCTGTCTGCCATTAGTTCGTTGATACCGGAGAAACTACGATCCACTTTCCCTTCAAGGAAATCTATCATCGTGATCACAGACCTTGCTATCGTTCCCTGATCGTAACCTGTGCCGTAGTTCTGCGTCGTGCGAACCGCGCGACTGGCCTCGAACAGCGAAATATCCGCCTGTTCCCGCGATGATTTCAGATCTCCGTGAAACAGGTAATTGTGCTCAAGTAGCCGGCTGTAGCTGAGCGCCCCGGGAAACCGGTTTTGCAGATCGCTCGCAATCGAAATCGAATGTAGGTATTTGCCCTTAGAGCTTGCGACGGAGGCCATGCCGCCGTACGCACGCATGATGCGACTTGGGTTGCCGAGCCGCTCGGCTATCACCGCAGCCTTTTCAAACTCGGAGCTTGCCTCCTCGTCGCTCCGAAAGCCTCCGATATGGTACATGGCGCTCCCCCTGGCGATCCTCAGTTGAAGTTCCACGTCGGTCCCGGAGTGCCGCGTTAAAGGAAGGCGCTCGATAGCGGCTTCCACAGCGCCGAACTGCTCGTTCATTGCGCCGAGCTGCACCCAGATCGTGTCGGAGATCGCTATAAGCTCCACCACGAGATCAAAGTCGCCTTGAGGCGAGTTCGACCACTCGACTGCAGCGCGCAGATCGTTGATCAGTGTGGCATAGCGTCTGAGCCACTCGCCTGTCGAAAGGCCGCGCCAATCGAATTCCGCCCTCAAAAGCTCATCACGGCAGTACTGGGCGTGCGAACGTCGAGTAGCCACCTCGAAATCACCGGCCACGAGTTTCTCCAACGCATAGCCTTTGGTCGTATCCAGAAGGCGAAATCGGCCGTCGCCGCTTGAGACGGCAATGAGGGATTTCAGAAGAAGGCCGTCGAAGGCCTTGTCGAACATCTCACCGGGAAGCCTTCCGCGCATCAAGAACTCTGCGGCCTGCTCCGAGAAGGTGCCGGGAAAAACCGCAGTGGCCGCGAAGAGTTCCCTTTCGTCCATATTGAGGCTGTTGTAACTCCAGTCCAAGGTGGCTCTTAGTGTCTGCTGTCGCGGGGGAGCGGTACGGCGTCCCCTCCGCAAAATCGAAAGCGGATCATCTAGTGAGCCGAGAACGCTTTTCAGGCCGAGACTGCTTACCCGAGACGCCGCCAGTTCGATCGCCAACGGGATGCCATCAAGGCTTCGGACTATTGCAGCCGCCGCATGCAGGCTCTCTTCGTCTCGAAAATCGTCGATGTCGGATGCAAGCCTGACTGACTCCGCGAACAATTCCACGGAGGGAACAGAAAGGAGGTCATTCACAGAAGTCCCGACGTCGGGGACGGGTAGGGAGGGCAACTGCCTTACACGCTCGCCCGCCACCCTCAATGGCTCCCGGCTCGTCGCTAGAATCGCCACCCGTGCGGTCGCTCGAAGAATTTGATCCACTTCGACAGCGACGGTCTCAATCAGATGCTCGCAATTGTCCAACAGGAAAAGGATGTCACTCTCTTGAAGGGAGTTGATGACCGCTTGCCTGTAGTCATTCGTATAAAGTACCAATCCAAGCAGCGACGCCAACGTTGGCATCAGCAAACGGCCGTCCTGCAATACCGCCAAATCGACGAAGACGACCCGTCTCGAGTGCTGGACACGCGAGGCCAGTTCCAGAGCGACAGCGGTTTTGCCTATTCCGCCCGCGCCGGCTATCGTCAGCAATCTCGTCATTCCGAGGGCGGCCACACTGGTCGCTATGAATTCCTCGCGCCCAATCAGCCGAGTGGTAAAGCGGGGCAAATTGCTCTCTGGGACTGGAACCAACTCGGGGTCCGAGCTGGAGACTGAAGACTCCACAGGGGCGACGAAGACATAGCCTCGTCCCGCAATATTTTCGATATACCGCTGTTCGCTGTACTCGCCGAGAGCCTTCCTGAGTGTCATCAGGTGGACGCGTAAGGCTCCCTCGTCGACCGTTGTCGTGGGCCAAGCCGCTTTCAGCAGCTCTTCCTTGGAGACGATTTCGCCAGCGTTACTGGCGAGAGCTATAAGGAGTTCGAGCGCCTTTTTTCCGAGCTGATACGGTCTGCCCGACTCTGTCAGCTTTTTGTTGACCAGATCGAGTTCAAAAGTACCGAACTTAATAACAGCCATCGTCGAACCACAGACCCCGTCGGAACTGACCCCTCAGACGGATATCACATCTGTTAGCATTTAAAGCAACGCCGACGTTGGATCGGAAAGTCACGCCAAATCGAACTCCGGATATACTTCTGAATAGGGTGACCTGATTCGAGCGCCATTCTCAAACAATCGACGATGAGACCGGGCGCGCTCCTGCGTCGAATAAGGGAATAGAAAACGCCGCGACCGCTCCACCGCCGCTTCTGTTGTTGAGGGTCAGCGTTCCGCCAAAACCCTCGACTACGCTCTGGCATACCGTCAAGCCGAAACCCAATCGATTAGGTCTTGTCGAAAAGAACGGATCGAATGCGAGTGCCAAGTGCTCTTCACGCACTCCGGAGCCGCGATCCGACACCGAAATGCTCAGCTCCGGCGCTGAGGACGATCGGGAAATCTTCACCGAGATAACGGGGGGCTGCACGGTCGAGCCGCCCGACTCCAAAGCGTTGAGGAGGAGGGCGCAGATAACTTGCTGCAAAGCGACTGGATCGGCCTCGATTGTCGAAAGATCAGCGTCGGCGGCTATCGTTATAACGGCATCGGTCCGGTCAAGTGGGCTAAGAACGAGTTCGCGTGACCGCTCGGCCAGTTCCACGATATCTACGAGCTGATGGTTTAATCGACTGGGTTTTAGGCTGTCGCGCGTTCTCAATCCTATGTCAGTAAGCCGCTGGGCATTCCAGCGAAGTCGATCCATCAACTTCGTGACGGCCGCCAGGCTGTCTGAACCCGTCGCTACAAGCCTGCTGGCTGTCGCCAAATCAAGCGAGAGCGCTGTGATTGGCTGGCTCATTTCATGAACCAGCGATGTTGATAGCGCGGACGCGCATGCAATACGGTACGCCTTGGCGAGTTCTTCCCGAGCTTTCTCTCCCCTTTCAGTGCGATCGTCGAAGCACTGGGCGTCGAAGAACGACACCCTCGCAACGCCATCGTCGGTAATCCAGAGCGAAAATGGATATGAACGTCCTTCGCCATCGGCGTTGACCAGTTCCGTTATTCCGCATGTTGACGATACGCGGCGAACCAAAGCGGCGAGTACGGCGATTTCGACATCGAGTCTGCGAACGCCGTCGGTTCTCATCCATCTAAGAAACGTATCGGGAGTGCCTTCGTGGCCGAAGATTTCAAAAGCGCGTTCGCTAGCACGGCGGACCTGGAGGGTCTCCCTCAGATAGCTGGCCAGAGACGGATTGGCGGCAATATAACTGCTGACATCGATCACGCCGTTCGCTCTCAGCTCGTCAGACATCGACTGTACGGTCGTTAAGTCATACTCGACCCACGTTGTCTCTCTCGGTTCAAAGATCGCTTCCACACGCTCGTCGGCGCGGGCGAGCGATCTCGCGGATTCGTCTGTGATGGTCTGGAGATCAAACTGCAGCCTCGAAATTGTCTCGCGGTCTTCCACTTGGCTTTGGACGTCCACCAAACTGCCAAACCACCTCACGATTTCTCCGGATTCCGGGGACCTCACAGACCGGCCTACGGATTCCATCCATCGGTAAGACCCGTCGTTCATACGCACACGTGCGTGGGCCGAGTAATTCGAGTTCCCGTTTTCAAGTGCACCGCGCCAAGCCTGATACATCTTGGGGCGATCAGCAGGATGTATCGGATCAGCCCAGCTTTCATCCCGAATAGCCTCGAGACGGGGAATTCCAAATGTCTCGGTATATCGTTCGTTGAGAAACTCGCACCGCCCGTCAGCGCCAGTGCCCCACAAGACGTGCGGTAAGGCATCGGCAAGTTCCTGACGGTATTCAATGGGATCAATGAACGGGGCAGGCGTACCGCGCCGGCGTTTGCGAAGCATGATAACGGTTGCCGCGGCGAGGGCGATCGCCGCCGCTACAGCAGTATTGTATGAGGCGAACCAGCCGTAATTGAGAGGTATCGAAAGAGTGCCGCGCCGCGCCTCCAAAAACAAGCCAGCCAGAATTACAGGCACGACAGCAAGAACTCGGAAGCCGCGAACCGCCTGCGACTGCAACGTTAAGTAACGGATCGAAGTGCCGATCCCATTTGACACACCGAAGCGACGGGATGGTGCGAATGGCTTCCGGATGCTCGACATCGCTTCTCCCCCTAATCCATCGCGCA
Source organism: Hyphomicrobiales bacterium (assembly GCA_900465675.1). Lineage (GTDB taxonomy): Bacteria > Pseudomonadota > Alphaproteobacteria > Rhizobiales > Rhizobiaceae > Rhizobium. The sequence goes on from UBJR01000007.1 coordinate 356,373, forward strand.
CGGCGCTGGACGGTGCTTTGAGGCAGTCGCCTGTCATCTTGTCCCGGTGAGCAGAGGGCGACACGAAAATTTTCGCACCGGCTTCCTGGAACAGGCGAAACGCAGCCCTGCTGACCGAAAAGATCAGTGCGATCACAAAAACAGGGCGATCGATTTCGTCTGCAACGCTACCTCCAAGACAAGCTCCTAAGCTCTACCCCAGGTTTCTTCCCGAAGTTGAGCTAACATCGAAGTTTTCCGGTTGGATACCTATCCATTGAGGTAGGTCCGCGTCTCCGCGACTTCAGAGACGCTCGAACATCGCAGGGTAGACCGCTGTCCCACTTTCGGCGGTGGACAACAACGCTCCGTGATCTACAACAGCGCGGCTATTTGGCTGTAATCTTCGTTCTACGCGCTGTATCCGCCGTCTACGTTCAGAACGCTACCGGTGATGAATGCCGCTCCCGGACCCGCAAGAAACATGATCGCGTCCGCCACTTCGGACGGCTTCCCCAGTCTCCTGAGAGCGTTCGCGTCTCTTTCTGCCGCGAGCATCTCTTTAGAAAGGGCTTGATCGGCTTGGGATTCGATCGCGCCGATCTGGACCACGTTCACCGTAATCCCGCGGGGGCCGAGGTCATGCGCAGCTCCCCTGCAGAATCCGGCAATTGCCGAGCGCGTTGCCGCGAAATCGGCAAGACCTGGCGTCCCAACACGCTCGGCCAAGCAGGAGCCCAAAGCCACAACCCGTCCGCCGTCGCGCATGGCCTTAGAAGTGGCCTTTATGAGGGAGATCACGCTTCTAACATCCGTCGCCATCTGTTCGTCGAGCGCATCCTCGTCGACGTCTTCGTCGTCTATCTGCCCTTCGACGCGGTGGACCGTATTTGCGACAAGTATGTCAATCCGTCCGAGCGCCGCGACGACAGCGCGCACGAGCTGCGCAGCTTGGACGCCGTTCGGCGATCCTGTGATTGGAAACCAGACAACCCGACTACCGTATGATCGCAGCGACTCCATGAGGTGAGGAGCAGGTTCACTCTCCAGGGCAAGCGCCAAGTCCGCTCCGGTACGAGCGAGCGCCTGGACAGTCGCCATGCCGATGTCTGTACTCGCTCTCGTGACGAGAGCCACTCGGGAACTGGCGTCCCATTCGGAATTAAGTCCCACCGCGTTCACGGAATGCCTCATAGAGCTCTTATTGATCTGCGGGAACTCAAGCCGGACAAGCAGCAAGGTCCTCAACTTGCAGCTACCGACCTTATGTTGGTGGGTATTGTACAATCCGGTTCCGAATTTGTTAGGAGTGCGGCCTTAACGGCGTAACTTCTTTTTACATCCTATAACTCGATTTCACACGTCCCAACACGGCAACCTCACCGCATCGAAGCAGCGAGGACATCGTTATGGCCACCTCCCTTTCTTTTATTACGGTTCTGGATGGCGGCAGCGCCCCGCAGGTATGGCACGCAGATGTAGGCTCCCTGGCGATCGAAGGGTGGCTAGATCGACAGAGCCTCGAAGACCAACGGCCGCCGGCGGCTATAGCGATCAAGGAAAAGCTTCCTTCCGGCCTTAGCGAATGGCAGCGGAAGAAGATCATCCGCTACGTCGACGACAATGTCGACAGTAGGCTACGCGTCAGCGACCTTAGCGAGCAGGTTCGTCTCAGGGTCAGCCGATTTTCCAAGGGCTTCAATGTGACCTTCGGTCGCCCGCCATACGATTACGTCCTGTCCCGACGCATCGAGGCGGCGAAATACCTGATCGCATCGACTCGGGAGCCGCTCAGCCAGATCGCTCATGCCTGCGGTCTCAGCGATCAGGCGCACCTTTCGAAGGTGTTCAAGCGACTTGTCGGAACGACACCCCTCAAGTGGCGCAGGAACGCCTCGGTGCCGAAAACCCGACAATGGGATTACCTAACCGAGGGCACCAATGTGGAATTCGGTCGCGGGTCTCCGGCCTACGTCGATTGCTAGTCGCAAGGCGCTCGCCTCCTTCGCATGCCATCACGCTCTGCGGCGGCCCGGTATTTCGGTGCAGGATCGTCCAATTACTCAGCCTCAGATTCTGTCACCGTACGCGATGACGGTTTGACAACCCGGCAAGCCGAAACGCGGTTTACTCGTCCGGATGTCATGGAGAAGAGGCGACAATGAGAAAGCTGAACATCAACGGCCAAGTCCACGACGTCGACGTGCAGGACGACATGCCGCTCCTTTGGGTGCTGCGCGACGTCCTTGGCCTGACGGGGACGAAATTCGGGTGCGGTATCGCCCAGTGTGGGGCTTGTACCGTTCATCTCGGGGGCGTTGCGGTTCGTTCCTGCCAGACGACGATGAACATGATCGAAGACATGCCAATAACCACAATCGAGGGTATCGGCAGCACGCCAATCGGTGCCAAGGTCCAGGCCGCATGGCTGGACAAAGAAGTGGTGCAGTGCGGTTACTGCCAGTCCGGACAGATTATGTCGGCGACGGCTCTCCTTACCGAGAATCCCAAGCCCACGGACACCGACATCGATGACGCCATGGCCGGAAACATCTGTCGCTGCGCCACATACGTCCGAATCCGCGAAGCAATCCATTCGGTCAACGCGTGAGGGCTTTCCAATGATCGAAAATCTCGTATCGCGTAGGAACTTCCTCCGGGGAACCGCACTTGCGACCGCCGGGCTGGTGCTCGCCGTCCAGCTACCGGGAAATACTCGCCGCGCCTCCGCCGCAGACGGCGAGCAGTCGAAATTCATACCCAACGCCTTTGTCAAAATCGACGACGAAGGCATCACGCTGATCATGCCGCACACGGAAGTGGGGCAGGGTATATACACTTCCAGTGCTATGCTCATGGCCGAGGAACTCGAGGTCGATCTTGGGCAGGTGCGAGTTGAGGCAGCGCCGCCTGACCTCAAGAAGTACATGGACCCCATACTGTACGACCAGGCGACAGGCGGGTCGACGTCCACGCGGACAGATTGGGTGCGTTTGCGGGAAGCGGGGGCGTCCGCCCGGATTATGCTCGTGGGTGCGGCGGCTGCACGATGGGGAGTTCCCGCGGACGAGTGCGCTGTCGAGAAAGGTGTCATACATCATGGTCCTTCTGGCCGTTCGCTGAGCTATATCGAGGTCGCTCCGGACGCCGCCACCCGAGACGTGCCGAAGCAGGTCCCGCTTAAAGACCCATCAAAGTTCAGGCTTATCGGCACTAAGGCAAAGCGTCTGGATACCCCGGCCAAAGTCAACGGATCGATGGTCTACGGCATCGACACTCGGCTTCCCGGGATGGCTTACGCAACACTCGCGATCGCTCCCGTCAAAGGCGGCAAGATCGCCAGCATGAACGAGGCAGCCGCACGAGCGGTAAAGGGTGTCCGCGACGTCGTCCGAACAGACGACTCCGTGGCCGTCATCGGTGAACATATGTGGGCCGCGAAGCTCGGTGTCGACGCGCTCGAACTGAGCTGGGATAGCGGGCCGAATTTGTCGGTTTCAACCCACGCGATCGTAATGGACATGCATGAGGCCTCTCTCAAACCGGGCGTTGTCGTGCGAGACGACAACGGGGCAGCCGAAGCGATACGGAAGGCTAAGACGAAGCTCGACGCGATCTACCGTTCGCCATTCCTGTCGCATTCCCCGCTCGAACCCATGAACTGCACGCTTCACATCGAGGATGACCGAGCGGAGTTGTGGGTCGGGACCCAGGTTCCAGTCCGAGCCCAGAAGGCGGTCGCCGAGGCAACTGGATTGCCTCCCGACAAGGTGACCGTCAACAATCAGCTCATGGGCGGCGCGTTCGGACGGCGTCTCGATATCGATACGATCGAGCAGGCGGGGAGGCTCCTGCGGAACATACGATATCCCGTCAAACTGGTTTGGACCCGCGAGCAGGACCTCACTCACGATTTCTTCCGACCGTACTACTACGACCGCGTGTCGGCGGGACTGGACGAGGCCGGCCAGCTTGTCGGTCGTACGCACCGAGTGACGGGGTCGTCTGTGATGGCTCGCTGGGCACCGCCGGCTTTCAAAAACGGCATCGACCCGGACGCGCTCGATTGCGCGGCCGAAACGCCTTACGATGAGACGTCCGTTTTCGCGGACTACGTCCGCCACGAGCCGGAAGGGCTAACCACAGCCTGGTGGCGGGGCGTCGGCGCTACCCATAATCTGTTCGTGATGGAGAGCTTTGTCGACGAGATGGCCCACGCCGCAGGGCAGGACCCCGTCGATTTTAGAAGAAGGATGCTGACCAAGAATCCGCGAGCGCTGGCCGTACTCGAGCTGGCTGCCGAAAAGGCCGGATGGAAGGAAAAGCTTCCCGAGGGTCGCGGTCGCGGTGTAAGTCTGCAGTTCGCGTTCGATACCTACCTCGCACATATAATCGAGGTCGAGGTCGCCCCCGGCAAGGAGGTTAAGCTTCTGCGCTCCGTGCTGGCGGTAGACTGCGGTATCGTCATCAACCCGGACACCGTCACGGCGCAGATGGAAGGGGGCGTGCTGTTCGGGCTTGGTACCGCGATGTTCAACGAGGTGACCTTCACCGACGGAGCCGTGGACCAGAGCAATTTCGACAACTATCGCATCCTGCGAATTAACGAAGCGCCCAAGGTCGAGGTATACCAGATCAAGAGCCTCGAAAAGCCTGGTGGCGTCGGGGAAGCGGGCACTGCTGCGGCAGCGGGCGCTCTGGCGAACGCGATCTTTTCGGCGACTGGAAAGCGTATCAGGTCGCTCCCCCTTTCGCAGGCCGCGGTGTGATATTGCGACGTTACAAAAGTACGGGTGGCAAGCGAGACCGACGGGAGACAACATGGAGCCTCCGATGATGACCGGTATGACGGACGGTTTCGGCCGTCGAGTCAGCTATTTGCGGGTGTCCGTGACAGATCGCTGCGATTTCCGCTGCACCTACTGTATGGCGGAAAGCATGACCTTCCTTCCGAGGGATGAACTGCTCACCCTCCGGGAACTCGAGCGACTTTGCATGGTTTTCATTTCGAAAGGCGTGCGAAAGCTGCGGTTGACTGGCGGCGAGCCTCTGGTGCGCAAGGGGATGATGGACCTCGTGCGGTCGCTCGGCCGCAAGATTGGATCGGGCCTCGACGAATTGACGTTGACGACGAACGGCTCGCAGCTCGCGCAGCACGCGGTGGAGCTGGCGGAAGCCGGCGTTCGTAGGCTCAACGTGTCGCTCGACTCGCTGCAGGCCGACCAGTTCCGCAAGATAACGAGGCGAGGGGAACTCGCCAAGGTACTGGATGGAATCCAGGCTGCGCTTGCCGCCGGGCTGAAAATCAAGCTCAATGTCGTGGCGATGCGTGGCGTCAACGAACACGAGATACCCGATATCATCCGTTTCGGCCATCTCTACGGCATGGACGTCACGTTGATCGAGACGATGCCGATGGGAGATGTCGGCGAAGACAGGACCGACGTCTACCTGCCGCTTTCGGATGTGCGCCGAACCCTTGCCGACCATTTCACGATCAGGCCACTGGACTACCGGACATCAGGACCTGCAAGATATGTCGAGGTCGCGGAAACGGGTGGCAAGCTCGGCTTCATCACGCCAATGAGCCATAACTTCTGCGAGAGCTGCAATCGCGTCCGCCTTACCTGCACTGGAACGCTCTACATGTGTCTCGGGCAGGACGACGCGGTCGATCTCCGAGCAGTTTTGAGGTCTGGTGCCGACGATGTCGAGCTCGGGCGGGCGATCGACGGTGGAATTGCCCGTAAGCCACGGGGACATGACTTTGTCATCGGTAGGGGAGAAAAGCCCGCCGTTCGCCGACATATGAGCGTGACCGGGGGCTGATCACCCGACGAAACCGCCGGGCTCGGCAAATCTCCCGCGGACACGAGCCGCCCGGACATACTGGATGCCGGGCGGCGAAAGCGGCGGTTATTCGGTGTCGAGGATTTCGACCATTCGCGCGAGAAGTCCCTCGGTTCCCGCCACGCGGGTGTGTACGAGGCTGAGGCCACCGTCAAACGTCGCCGCCGCCAGGACGTCCTGACCCGGTACCGAGCGAAGCGCCGGGGCCCACATCTTCTCGACGACAAGATCGCCAAAACGGTTCGGCATGCGTAACACGCCAAAGTTTGTCATCACGCTGTCAAAAGGGCTATGTTCCAGTATGCGCCGCCTCGTTGCCTCATAGCTCGGGTCGGTGATGCATCGTTTCGCGATGTCCGCGACCATCCATAGCGCCATCTTCCTCTCGCGGAATTTGGCGATCTGCTCTTGGACCCGGCGAACCTCGTCCCATTTTCGAACGGAGTAATCGCGATCGACAGTGCCACGCCGACGTGCTCGGGGATGTCGAACCCCGATCTGAGGTCGATCGGGGACATGACCCGGAGGGCATTTTCCGACCAGCGGTCGTTCAGAGTGACAAGTGCCCGCCCAAGTGCTGCTGTGATCATGGAGTTTATAGTCGTAGTCCGGGATTTCGCCGCTCGATGAAGCCTCGCCAAGCGATCCCTGTCGAATTCCACAGCATCGACCTTCGCTCCACCTGAGGAGCGATAGAGGTTGCCGAGATCGGTTTCGTCGTCCCTGCCAGAAAAGGCGGAACTACGAAAGAAGCGCGGTAGCTCCAGCCCGATTCTGTCCTCAAGCCTGACGTCGTCGGCCGTGGCCGTGAGCTCCGCGCCGCTCAATGCTGTCAGAAGCTGGTGCATCACGAATACCGCAGCCATGCCGTCGGCGACTGCATGATGGAAAGTAAGGAACAACGTAGTGGAGTCGTCTACGGCGACCCTAGCGGCCCTTACGAGTGGTGCGTCTGCCGAAACAAGGGGCCTATTCATTTCGCTTTCAGCGATCCTCTCCCAGCTTGTCACAGAGGGCTCTATTGTCGACAGAGGAACCGGGCGCTCGGAATGCATGAAGCAGTGCGTGTCATCGCTGTCCCATCCGAGTGAGGTCCCGAGCAGAACGTGCCGCTCCTGGACCTTGGCAAGCGCCTCGGCAACTGCTTGCTCCGAAACATTGCCGGATATTCGCGCGGCGATCGTGAAGTTCATAGTGCCGTCTTCGCCATAGGCGGCAAAGAGATGCTCGAGCGCGCCGAGTGTCCTCAGCGTTCGGGGTGTGGCGGTTTTCATCTCGTATCCTCTCATCGGCCTGTGCAAGCACTCGCATACGCGGGAAGCCTCTAGGCAATATTGGAGGATTCGGTCGCGGGAGCGGGTTGATTCTGGTTCACCGCTAAGGTCCTGGTGGTCGCGCATAGATTCTGATGAGGGTCGAAACGGCTTCAAAGACAGAATCGTCCTATTCCGAGCTGAAGCGGAGGCATAGCCATGGTGCTATCAATAGCCCATGCGGCGACCCCCAACTTTGGTGTCGAACATGTCCCAGCCTTACCCAATACTTGTAGAAGCGCTTGCGGAAATCGCCGCTTCCAACGACAGCAACCAGATTGCGGAGATCGCACGCAACGCAGCGAGGCGTATCCTCTCGGCCGAGGCCATCAAGATGATCCGGGCAAACGCCGGGATGATCGGGAACGTGGGAGCGACGCCGATCCCGAAGCCTGCTCGTGCGATTGAGGCTCATGCGGCGTCGACCCTGATTGCCGTGAGCGCGATGGGGGATCGTGCACGCACTTCTGGCTGTGCTCTTTCGCGCTACTCCGGTGGCGTCCATGTGCCCACCATAATGGCTCGGCAACCGATCGAAGGCGTTTCGGCGTTCTTCTCCGAAGAACTGATGCCCGACGCGATCGGTGAGATCGCTGCGGCACAGACACTCGCGCGGGCGGCGTCGGCGGCGATCTCCCGGTGCGTCGATCTCGACGAGCTGATGGACGCAAGCGCGCGTGTGAGTCTGGAGCGAGACGAGGCGCGGCATCGGCTCAAGAACGTTTATGCTTCGGCGATCGGGCTTGCGAACCTTTCCCTTCCAGAGGAGCACTCGAGAGAATTCGCGCAACGCCTTAGGACATTGGCGGAAGTTCATGATTTCCTTGACAACGAGGATCAAAGGGATTCTGGAATTTCTCTCCGAGAACTCCTCGCGGGCGTGCTGTTTCCATATCACGACGCGGACGTGCCGCGGATTCTCGCGGAGGGCCCCGAGATCGAGGTTAGCTCCACCGTTGCACTGGCGTTGGGTCTTCTTGCAAATGAACTTGCGACCAACGCGCTTAAACATGGCTCGCTCTCCGTTGGTTCGGGCAAGATACTGATCCGGTGGACCTGCCGTAATGGCGAACTCGGGCTCTGGTGGGCGGAGATCGACGGACCTAAAGCCGATGGCACGGCATCTCCCAATCAAGGTTCTAAACTGCTGCGTAAAATTGTGAGCAGCTACCTTCGCGGTAAAATGGAGCACACCGTGACGCAGTCGGGGCTTCGGTTCTCGGTCTTGTTTCCAATGGAGTGATTGCCGCGAAGAGGCCAATACCCGGAGTGTACACCGGAAGCTCGACGGGAAGCTCGATTTTACAATCGCCAGCCGTCGACAACTGCTTTTCTCCGAAAGGAAATCAATCCCCAAGGAGAAACATCAATGACTCAATCGGAATCATTCGACATCCTCGTTTTCGGCGGTGGCAAGGCGGGAAAGACCCTAGCGATCGAGCAGGCGAAGGCGGGCAAGCGCGTCGCCGTGATCGAGGCGGGCCTGATAGGCGGCTCTTGCATCAACATCGCCTGTATCCCTAGCAAAGCACTGATACGGAGCGCGGAAGTGGCGCATGCTGCTAGGAGGGCCTCCGAGTTCGGCACATATGCCGATAACATCCGAACCAGTCTTGATCTCGTCCGCAACCGTACTGCCAGCGTGGTTTCGGAGATGGTTGCTTTCAACCAAACCGGGTTCGACGCCAGTGGCTTTGCACTGGTGATCGGCTGGGGACGCTTCGTATCTCCCAGGACGATCTCCGTCGAGACAGGAAACGGCGTCAGGACGCTCACAGGCGACAAGGTATTCATCAACCTTGGGACGACGGCCGCCGTGCCGGATGTCCCTGGATTAGCGGCCGCCGACCCGATCACCCACGTTGAAGCGCTCCAACTCGGCGACATGCCTACACACCTGCTTGTTCTAGGCGGCGGCTATATCGGCATGGAACTCGGGCAGGCCTTCCGTCGGCTTGGCGCGGAGGTGACCATCCTGGAGAAGGGCGCTCACCTGGTTCCAAGAGAAGACGACGATGTGAGCGCCGCTTTGCTGGGCGTTCTGCAGGACGAAGGCGTCAATGTGGCTCTCAACTGCACGGGTATGACCGTGGCTGGAAAGTCCGGACAGACGGTTAGCATCACGACGGCAGATGGGCGCGTTTTCGAAGGATCGCATCTACTGGTCGCCGCCGGCCGCCGTCCGCGAACCGAGGGGATCGGCCTTGATCTGGCGGGAGTGGAGCTTGATGAGCGTGGATTCGTAAAGGTAGACAATCTTCTCAGGACCTCGGCGAAAGACGTCTGGGCGATGGGCGAGGTCGCGGGAACGCCGATGTTCACCCATGCATCCCTTGACGACTACCGCGTGGTATCAGGCCAGCTCAAGGGCGGCGACAGAACGACCGACGGACGGATGATCCCGTATTGCGTATTCATCGACCCTGAATTCGCGCGGGTGGGCTTGAACGAAAGCGAAGCACGCTCCAGAAACATCGAGTATCGTGTTGCCCGGCTACCGATGGACGTCGTGCCGAGGGCGCGCACTCTTTCGCAGCGGAAGGGCTTCATGAAGGCCCTGGTGGCAAAGGAGAGCGACCGTATCCTCGGGTTCGAGATGCTAGGCGTCAACGCGGGCGAAGTCATGAGCGTTGCGCAGATGGCGATGCTTGGTAACTTACCATTCACAGCACTCAGGGACGGAATCTTCGCCCATCCGACGATCTCGGAAGGCCTTAATATGCTGTTTGCGAACGTGAAGTGATCAAGTGATCTAAGGCCGCCGGGCTCCCGGCGGCCTTTACGGTAATTCAGATTCCCGCTGTATCTCGAACAGGCGTCGAATACGTGTGGCCATGGTGTCGGGATGGGTGCCGTGCTCAATAGCGTGGGCATTCGAGAGGTGTTTCTCTTCCTCCATGCGCCGAGAGAGAAGAACCCCGAGTTCCTCTGCCAAGGCTGGACGGTCACGCATAACCGCCGCCAAATCTTCCTTGGTTATCTCGTAAATGACCACAAAGGTGAGCGCCGTCGTATCTCCTGCCTCTGCGGCATCGACCAGGACCCCTCGCTCTCCGAATAGGTCGCCAGGCGACAGCCTCGCCAGCTCGACCGGACGGCCGCCTTCCACCCTCTGTAGCGCCGCGACGCCGGTCCGCATGATCATTAGGGAAGTCAGCTTGCTCCCCTTCGAAGCGATGACGGAACCCTTCTGATACGTTCGACGCGTCATGCTTGAAGCTATGGCGTCCTTCTCGTCTTCAGTCAGAGTCGCGAAAAGCGGAATTGACTCCAGCAGCCGCCACGGAGTGCCCGGGTGTTTGACCGATTGGTTTTCCGGGGGTGCTTCCGATTGCAGGACGACGGCTTCACGCGGTCCGGCGAGTCTCAGGCCGTTGGCCTTGGCGTGACGATAGACCAGATCGTATATCTCGCTCCTTGCAGCCCCGGCTGCGGAGAACCCGGAGACTCGAAAGGCAAGCTCGATTTCGACAGCCTGACTGTCAACGCCAACGACAAGAGCCGTGGGTGCTGGGGTTTTAAGGATGGCGAAGCTGCTCAACAGCACCGTCCGCATCGTCTCCTCGATAGTGGCCGGCGAGCGAGTGGGAAGGAAGCGCACGGTTATCGCGACGCCATGCGTGTTATCAGGGCGCGTCAAATTTATGAGGCGTGCCTTTGCCAAGGTGCTGTTAGGGAGGACGACAAGGTCGTTTGTGCCGTCCAGTAGGTGGGTCGATCTCCAGTTTGTCTCGACGACCCGTCCCTGGAAGCCTCCTTCCAGTACGATCCAGTCACCCACGGAATATGGGCGGCCGAGGTTAAGCGCTATCCCAGAGAAGACGTCATTGAGTGTGCTCTGAAGCGCCAGACCCAACACGATCGCGAACGCTCCGGACGTTGCGATCAAGGTGCCGACGGGGAGGCTGAAGACGTTCGCTATCAACGCCAAGCCAGCTCCGAGGTAGATGATTCCGATAACAAGGTCTTGGGCAAGTCGGCCCTCCCGCGGCTTGTTTTCGAAAATGAGGAATAGCCGGACAGCGCTGACAAGCACTATCGCTCCACCGATCCACCAGACGGCCTTGAGAAGCCCGGTCGTTATTCTCCTTGATAGCACGTCGTCGCCGAAGTCGGGGGAATAAGGCGCGATGTCGTGAGACAACAAAGTGGCGGTCAGGAGCGCGAAAAAGCAGACGCTGACGATGAATCTGATCGTCGGATTCCGGCCAAGGGCGACAAGGACCGCGATCGTCGTCACGACCAAAACGGAGAACTGAAGTATCGGGTTCGAAAGGAGCTGTTCGATCATGTCGCTCTTCATCGGCTAGGATTGGTGGCCGAAGAAAAATGCACGCCACGTCGAAAGCGGTATTGTCTCAAATCGCCCCTACAGGCGAAAAGCGACCACTCTTCGGGGGTGGGCGAGGGCGCTCACGCGGCTGCTGCTACGATGACGGGGACGCTTTTGTACGACGGCGTGCCGGACAGGCGGTCGTAGTGCTCGAGTGTGACGACAACGTTGAGCTCCGGATAATAGCCCGCCACCGATCCCTTCGGGATGTTGTACTCTACCACCGTAAACTTTGCGGCCTTCCGAGGCTCTTTTGAGAGCGTCGCGGTCAGGTCTACAAGGTCGCCGTCCTGAAGCCCGCGGTCGGAGAGGTCGGCCTTGTTCATGAAGACGACATCCCGTCGACCGAAGACCCCGCGATAACGGTCATCGAGGCCGTAGACGGTCGTGTTGTACTGGTCGTGGCTCCGTATCGTCGTCAGCATCAGCGCCTTCCGGTTCTCGACGAGGCGATCACCATCGAGACCCGGAGGGAGCAGAAAATTCGCTTTCCCGGTATCTGTCTTCCAGACGCGATACGAAGCCGGAACGTCGAGCCGGAAGCCGCCCTTCACGCGCACGCGCTTGTTGAAGTCGTGGAAGTCGGGAAAAACGATTTCGATTTTCTCGCGAATGCGATCGTAGTTGGCTATCAGCCCGGCCCAATCAATCCCGTGACGGCCGCCGAGCGTCGCGCTGGCAATTCCAGCGATGATGGCCGGTTCCGACCGGAGCAGGGGACTCGGCGGCTTGAGAAACCCCCGGGACGCATGAACCATGGACATAGAGTCCTCGACGGTTACCGACTGATGTTCCGAAGCCTGGGTATCGAGATCGGTCCTGCCGAGGCACGGAAGGATAAGCGACGTCTTCGCGACGAGCAGATGCGACCGATTCAGCTTCGTGGCGATGTGGACGGCCAGATCGAGCTTGCGCATCGCGGCGAACGTCGCATCCGGATCGGCCATGGCGACAGCGAGGTTGCCGCCGAGGCAGACGAGCGCCTTGGAGCGACATTCGGCAATCGCCTCGATCGTTTCAATCGCATTGTGCCCCTTTTCCGCAGACGGACGGAAGCCGAATGCTTTCTCCATTCCGTCCAGAAGGGCATCGTTGGGAATTTCTGTGATACCGACGGTTCGGTCACCTTGGACGTTCGAGTGACCGCGAACCGGGCAGATGCCAGCCCCCTTGCGACCCACGTTCCCACGTAGCATCATGAAATTCGCAAGCTGCTGGACGTTGGCGGTGCCGTTCTCGTGCTGGGTCAGGCCCATTCCATAGCAAACGATGACCCTGTCGGCGTGAATGTAGACGTCAGCCGCATTCTCGAACGCTGTCATCGAAAGCCCGGAGACATCCAGGATGCTCTCCCACGAGGTCGCCTCGACGTCTTTTCTGAGTTCTTCAAACCCGGCCGTATGCTCGGCGATGAACTCGCGGTCCAGCACGCCTGGACCTCCACCACGAATGTCCACATCGTCGCGCTCCAAAACCATCTTCATCAGGCCCTTGAGCGTCGCAATGTCGCCGCCGACCCGAAGCTGGTTGTAGGATGACGCTATCGGTGTCGACGACAAAGTCAGCATCTCGACAGGGTTCTGTGGCGCGGCGAACCGCTCGAGCGCGCGCTCCTTGAGTGGATTGAATGCGACGATCGGCACGCCTCGGCGGGAAGCTTCATGCAGCGTCGTCATCATTCGCGGATGGTTGGTGCCCGGATTGTGGCCAAAGGAGAAAATCGCATCGCAGTGATCGAAATCCTCGAGAGTTACGGTTCCTTTGCCGACACCGATCGACTTGGGTAACCCGACGCTCGTAGCCTCGTGGCACATGTTCGAACAGTCAGGGAAATTGTTGGTCCCGAATGCCCGAACGAAGACTTGATACATGAAGGCCGCCTCGTTCGAGGCGCGGCCGGACGTATAGAACTCGGCCATGTTTGGATCGGGCAGCTTGTTGAGTTCAGATGCGATGATTACGAACGCTTCATCCCACCCGATGGCCTCGTAGCGGTCGCGGCTCCGATTGTAGAACAGCGGCGTCGTCAGCCTTCCGGCGTCTTCCAGCTTGTGATCGCTCCAGGTCCAGAGTTCGTCGACGGTGTTGTTTTCGAAAAAGTCCGGGCCGACGCGGCGTGCTGTGGATTCCCAAGTGATGGCCTTTGCGCCGTTCTCGCAGAACTCGAAAGAGGACGTGTGCTTGGGATCAGGCCAGGCGCAGCCAGGGCAATCAAAGCCATCCGGTTGGTTCGCCTTGAGGAGCGTCGGGGTTCCCTGCGCGACCACCTGCTGGTGGGCGAGGGTTTTCGCTACCGCCTTGAGCGCACCCCAACCGCCAGCCGGGTCATCGTACCGCTCAATTCCTTCCGGGCGTTCGTCCTGCATGACCGATCCTTTCCGTCGTTCTCAACACATCTGACTCCCGCCAAGAGGCGAGGTGTCATAGTGCTCGGACGAAGAATGCCAACGTGCGGGATGAGGTATTGTACGAAACAGCCTCGATCACAGAGCCGAAAGCGCTTGCAGAACCCAGGTCCTATGCGTCCCGTTTGACGGCAAATGGAAGGTGGAACGAGAAAAGCGCTCCCCCTTGTGGACGATTGATGACAGTCAGCTGTCCGCCCATCGCCGCCACGGCGGCACGGCAAATCTCGAGCCCCATACCCATCCCTGTCTCCTTGGTCGTGAAGAACGGCTCGAAGAGCTTCTGGATGTACTCCTCTGGTATGCCCGGTCCAGTATCGCTTACCCGCACCTCGACGGAGTTGTCCTTCGCGATTAATTCGATCGCGACGCGCTTTGCTCCACGCTGGCCACGCATAGCGTCGACCGCGTTGTTCACCAGGTTGACGAACACCTGCTGAAGCTCGACGGGATCTCCCATGATCTCTGGCACCGGCTTCGCGCAGAGGACCTCCAATTCGACGTCCGCCCTCTTGAGGTCGTGATCTATTAGATCACGTGTTTCCAGAACGAGTCGATTGAGACTGATAGGACCCACGGCGCGCCGTCTTCCTGCTAAGTTTTCCCGCGTCCTCTGGACAATTCCTGCCACCCGTTGAGCGTTCTTTTCCATGCGCTGCAGAATGCGATCGACTCCCTCCATATCGGGGTGCTCCCGGCTCATCATTCGTATGCCGGTCCGCGCGTCGAACACCATGGAGGTGATAGGCTGGTTAAGCTCGTGAGCGATCGAGGCGGAAAATGCCCCGACGGTCGCTATACGGTTCGCCCGGGCCATTTCTGCCTGCGCGGCCTGGCGCATCTCCTCGATCCGCTCCTGTTCTGAAAGGTCGAGGTGGCTGGACAGGTGCAGCCCGTCCGAAAGCCTGGTCACCGTGAAGTAGGTAGGGATTCGCCGGCCTCCTTTGCCGACGAGAACCGTGCGGCCGTCGATATGATGGATGCCATTGAAGTACATGTCGAGCTGGCGAAGCAAAACCTCGGTTCCGTCCTCCGCGTTCTGCTCAGGCGGGTTGGCAACAAGCTCGGCAACGCTCTCGTAGCCCATCAGGCGAGCAAGCGCCTCGTTGACCCTGGTGGTCCGGATCATACCTAGCGTCCGTGCCAATTCGTCCGGGTGGTCGGCCATATATGCGGGCAAGTCAGTAACGCCGCGGTCCTTGATCGCGTCGAGCATCTTCTCGGCGTCGCTGAAGTCCATCTCCGCGAACGTCATATTGCTGACGTCGAAGAGCCCCGCGTATCTCTGCTCTGTGAGCACTAGCTCCGAGGTGCGCTCCGCCACGCGCTGTTCCAGTGTCTCGTTGAGTTCCTTCACCTTCTGATGAGAGGTCACCTCATCGTGGATATCCGAGATGCCACCGTAATACCTTACATCATCAGAACTTTCCCCCAGTCGCACCGGCCGCCCTACGAGAGACATCCAACGGAAATCGCCACTTCCATGACGCAGCCTGTATGTGGCTCGCACCTCGGTGCGGCCGGAAATCGCCTCGTTCCACACGGCAGAAAAGCGTTCTCGGTCGTCGGGATGAATGGCGTCCACGTGAGCTTGCCTTTCGATGGTCGTTTGAACATCCATCCCGGTGATTTCGGTATAGCGACGATTGAAGAAGTCGACTTTGCCGCGGGCATCGGCACGCCACAATATTTGTGGGACAGAGTCCGTAAAATTCACCAGTTCCGTCCGGCTTGTCTCAAGCTCGTCCCGAACCACCTGAAGCTGTTGCTTCGCGATGACCTCGTCGTGGACGTCGGAAAGTCCGCCGAAGCGTTCCACTTGTTCCGTCAGCGGTGAATATGCCGGGTTGTCGTAAATCTGCATCCAGCGGTAAGCCCCGTCCGCTTGCCGGATTCTCACCTTGAGGTTCGTAACTGTCCGATTGGCGACCGCGGCCGACACGGTCTCGTTCAAGATGGGGATGTCGTCCGGATGGACGACGTCGTTGTAGCGTTGACCTTCCAGCACCGTCAACCGATCCAATCCCGTGACGGCCGTCCAGCTCGCATTTAGATACTCGATCTCGCCACGGGGGTTTGACCGCCAGAGCACGTACGGGACGGAATTCGCGAAAAGGTCGACTTCGGCACGACTGTGTTCGAGGTCCCGCTGGGTCGCCTCGAGCCGCTTCCTGCTGACAAGCAAAGCCGCCGTAACACCTATCGCGATGCACGCAAACACGCCTCTTAGAGCGCTTGCTGCCGTCGGGGTATGGAAATGGGCGATAATCCAGGCCAAGACAGTCAAAGTCCCGCAGCCGTACGCAGCCCACTTGACCTCCCTACTGCTACCGACCGCAGACACAAGTACAAGTGCCGCCAGGTACAGGATTGCCACAGAGGACTCGTATTCCGTTATACTGTCGATCCAGAAAACAAGTGCAGTCAGAGCGGCTGCCGATGCCAGGAAGAGAGGTCTTCGTATCCGTTCAGTCATGCCGCCCAAGCCCTCGTACAGTCGGCCGTCCCAATCGCCGTCCCCATGAACATGAGTATCTTCTTCTCACGCCATTGTCGCTAGGCATTGAGTCTCGCCGGGGCGACGAACGGGCGTTTGTCACACTTTGTGGTCAAGGGCGGGCAGGGGGATGGCGAGCCGTGAAGCCGTCAGCAGACTTTCGCCGAAGCCGCTGTCTGCCGCAACGCTATTGCGGCCGGCGCACCGTCCCGAGTGGAAAGCGGCTGCTTCCGGCAAGATGAAACGTGGCCTGGATAGAACGGCTCGATCATCCAAGAAATCAGACCCGATACCCCTCAGTCTTGGTGATCCCGGACGTCTGGCGCTACCGCTTGCTACATCCGGCAGCACTGAAGGATATATCCATGGACCAGGCTTCCGCTTCGACCCTACGAAATGCTTCGTTGAAAACCCCGACCGACCTCGGTCAAAACGCACGCAACGACATCTCCGGCGCGCTCACCGCTTTGCTCGCAGACGTGTTTGCGCTCTACGTTAAGACCAAGAATTTTCACTGGCATCTCTCCGGGCCCCATTTTCGCGACTTCCACCTGATGTTGGATGATCAAGCCGATCAGCTGATCGGCATGACGGATGCGGTCGCCGAACGTGTCCGGAAGGTCGGCGGCACGACTCTGCGGTCTGTCGGCCATATTGCGCGCGTGCAGCGACTGCTCGACAACGATGCGGATTTCGTTGCCGCCGACGACATGCTCGCGGAGCTCAAGAGCGACAACGAACAGCTGATCGGGATCATGAGGCAGGTCCACGAACTGACCTCTGAGCACGGCGACGTCGCCACAACCAGTCTTCTCGAAAACTGGGTGGACGAAGCCGAGGGGCGCGTGTGGTTCCTGTTCGAATCGAACCGGAAAAGCTGATCCTTCTGGAGCCGCGGCTAGAGAAGTGATCTGGCGTAAGCCACATCGGCGATGTCCTCCCGGAACTCCACCGCGTCCAAGGCCTTGAGGAGCAGGCTTCTCGAGGCACTTTGGCGGTCCGGTGGGGAGTGCCGATGAAGACTGGTTGCGCACCTCAAGGCAAAGGTCCTTGCGGCCTGCTCCATTGCCAGATCATGAGCCGTCTGAAGGAGCCCGCGCCCGTAATCTGGCGAAATGGACATTCCCAACTCGCCACGCAGCCTCAAGACTTCCGCTCCGCACCACGTGCCTTCCGGTACGATCCGCTCGAGGAGTTCGGTGCTGGCGAGACGACCGCCGATGACGAGGCAGTTTTCGAGAGGCGTGCCACCCAGACGGGATACCGTTCGCTGGAATGCAGCCGAGTCGTTTTGCGCTGTCGCGGCGACGACCTCTTCGTAAGCCTGTCCCCAAGCTTTCCATCTGAGAAGGGAGTGCCTGGTCGATGTCTCGCGGAGCATTTCCAGTAATCTTGCTCCAAGGCCGGCATCGCCGATGCCGAGCGCGGTCGGGCACGCGGAGGCCGCCAGATAAAGACATGTGGAAATGGCGTGATCTTTCTCCAAGACCTCCTTCAGGGCATCACGAAGAGCGGTCTCGGCTGCTGAGTAACGCCCTTGTATCCATAGCGTTTTGACCATCACGGAAAAGGCGCTGATGCGGATGTCGAAATAGCTTGCGCTATTTGGCGGAGCTTTCGAGGCCTCCCTCGTCGGTAAGAGTGCTACTCGAGCATGCTCCATGGCGCTGTCGAAGTTGCCAATGTAGTGATAGTTGTGGTTCAGAAAATGGCTTCTTGCCTGTGGAGGCATTTGATCGAACTCTTTATCGAAACGATGAACGAGGTCGAGTGCCTTCTGGTAGTTGCCGTTTGACGTATGGATAGCCGCTGCGCCGGCTATGGCCCGCATCAACGTTGCGATATCACGCGCGTCGGCGGCGAGGCTCAAAACCCGCTCATACTGATCGATAACCTCCCGATTTCGTTCGAAGGTCTTCGAATGGTAAAGCGCAACGCCGTATAGCATCCGAAGCTTCATCTCGAGGCCCGGATCACTGAAACCTCTTGCTTCGAATAGCTTCAAAGCCCGCTCGGATATCGCGTGCTGTTCCCCGACCAGGCCAAATTGAATCCAAAGCATGTCGGATTCCGCGGCGAGCGCTAGACCGAGGTCCTCGTCGCTATCCTCTCCAAGAGTCCACAGGAGAGCGGAACGCAAGTCGTTGACGAGCTCGCCATAGCTAGAGCGCCACTTTGCTGGATCGAGCCGGTTCCATTCATCGTGGGCGAAGGAGAGGCGTTGTAGGCAGTATCGCGCATGCGCGAGCCTGCAAGATCTGAAAAGCTGCGATTCAAAAAGCTTCTCACGAGCATAGTCCCTCGTCGTCAAGAGCAGTCTGAAGCTCCCTCCACGCTGAGTGACGACCAAAAGCGACTTTAAAAACAGCCCGTCGAACGCCTCATGGAATGTATCCGGATCGTCTGCCTTCTCCGATACGGCAAATGCGGCGTCGGTTGAAAACGTGCCGGCAAAGACCGAGAGGCGCAAAAGCAGCTCCCTTTCTTCATCCGACAGGGTGAGGTAGCTCCAGTCTAATGTCGCTTGCATTGTCTGTTGGCGGGGCGGCGCGGTTCGGCGGCCGCGCCTCAAAAATGCCGTAGGCTCGGAAACCGATCGGTGAAGGGTTGGAAGACCCATTTCAAAAAGGCGGGCAGCGGCGAGTTCGATAGCCAACGGTATCCCGTCCAGATCGCGAACTATATCTGCGACGAAGCTGAGGTTCGTCTCCCCCGATAGATCAACACTATCGCCGGATAGAGCGGCCAGCGAGGCAAACAGTTCCATGGCTGGAAAAGTGCTGACGTCCGAAACCTTCTCTCCGATGATAGGGAACGCTAGCGGCGTGACCTGTCTTACCTTTTCCATAGAGGTTCGTAGTGGCTCACGTGTGGTCGCCAGGATTTGAGTAGTCGGGGATTGGCGAAGTATCGCTTCCGCAGAACCCGCGGCAGCATCGACGACACGTTCGCACCCGTCCAAGAACAGGAGTGTTTCTCGTTTTGAAAGCTCGACGATGATGCCGGGAAGTACGTCATTCCCGAAGGCACTAAGACCAAGCTGCGTTGCAAGCGTTGGCAGAAGAACCTCTCCCTCGGCGAGTGTCGTGAGGTCGAGGAATACAACGCGTTTTCTCTCTGCAACGGCATTCGCACAGGAAACGGCGATCGCAGTTTTTCCGATGCCCCCGGGACCGGTTAGCGTCAGAAGGCGTGTCGAACCGAGCAGCTCGAGGGTTGATCGGATATAGTCGTTCCTGCCGATCAAGCTCTTCGGCATGCGGGGCAGGCTGCCTACCAGATGCGGGGCAACAGGCGAGACTGGTTCCGTTAAGACCTCGTCCCGCGAGACCTGTCGTACGCTTCCCGCAAAAATATATCCTCGACCGGGTATCGTTTCGATCAGGTGTCTTGCGTCATCTCCCAAGGCTTTCCTAAGGGCGACCAAGTGTACCCGAAGCGCACCCTCATCAACATTGGTTGTAGGCCAAACGAGAGCGATCAACTCTTCCTTGGTCACGATCACTCCAGCCCTGGACACGAGTGCCGAGAGAATGTCGAACGCTCTGCCTCCTAGCCGCAAGGGAAGGCCGTGCTCGGTCAATCGCCTTTGCTCGATATCTATTTCGTAATCTTCGAATTTTAGGAGGGACATGTCAGATGACCTCGCGGATCAGTCGCTACTGTGCACGACCGAACGTCTTGCAGCGGCTGCCAGTGTCGTTTTTGCCATTGCTCTCTATCCTTTCGCCCAGCGCAACGATGCGTCGTAATCAAGCGCCTTCCGACGGCCGGCGCTGAGAGCAGGTGCACCGCGTCCAACCTATTCGTGTGCGTCAAGGGACACTGCTAGACGGTGGGCAGCTAAATGACCTGAAATCTCGACTAATATTCGCCGAAAGCGCCAGCTAACGCATGTGATTTGTTGTTAAATTTGAGTTGTTTGACGCAAACATGTGATCCAAATCGTCTGACCGCCGTACCGCACGGGAACCTGTTTATTGCCGGTACGTTATCGAAGGAATACATGCGCGCCGTCATAACGGGCCGATGAAATACGAAAAAAGGCACGAGTCTTGACGGCATTCGCTCTTATATCCGTAATCGACGACGTTCCCAGTGTCTGTGCCGCCATCGATGACCTTCTTAAAAGCGGTGGCTACACGACGAACGTGTTTTGTACGGCTGAGGACTTCCTTTGCTCCTCGGCTCTTTGGGAAAGCGATTGCGTGATAAGTGATGTCGAGATGCCAGGGAAAGGATGCGTCGAACTTTTGCGCTTTTTGCGCTCGAACAGAATAAAAACGCCGCTAATCGTAATGTCTGCACGGAGAAATGTATCGATCCTCGGCGAGTCGGAGAATTTGGGAGCGTTTGCCTTTGTCGAGAAGCCTTTCTCGCCCGTACGTTTTCTTGATCTTGTTAATTTGGCGGTGCGGCAAACCTCCAAGTATCGGCAAATGACAGGCTAAAGGCTCACTTGAGCCATTTCCCACTCATCGATGGGTTTTGCAGAATTGCAACGGCAGATTTCCCGCGCTAAATCTTTGTCTTGGCGGCAATATCAAAGCTTAGGCCGCCGAGAGTAAAGGAATGTCCGGTGGAAGAAAGTCCGTCATCACAGCCACTCATTCGCATAGTCGATGACGACCGTTCAGTGCGCGTAGCACTTGTCGACCTCTTCAAGTCGATTGATCTAGAGGCGATCGCATACGAGTCTCCCCGAGCTCTGCTTGACGCCGACAATCTCGATACGCCCGGATGCATCGTCCTCGATGTTCGATTTTCAGGCGCTAGCGGGCTGGATTTCCAGTCAGAACTTCAAAGCGCAGGCAATCGGATGCCCATAATTGTCGTGACGGGACACGGGGACATTCCGATGACTGTGAGGGCAATGAAAGCCGGAGCTATGGACTTTCTGACCAAGCCGTTCAGGGAACAGGACCTGATCGACGCGGTGACCGGAGCGATCAAGCGAGACGAAGTGATACGGACGCAGTCCCAATCCCGTTCAGACGTGGAGAAGCTCAGGGAGTCCCTGACGCCGAGGGAGGTCGAGGTGATGCATGCGGTTGTGAACGGCTACATGAACAAGCAGATCGCCGGCCAGCTAGGTATCAGCATGGTAACCGTGAAGCTTCATCGATCAAATCTGATGAAGAAAATGCGTGCCCGATCCGTTGCCGATTTGGTGAAGAAGGCCGAACTTCTCACCCAGGACCAATCATTTCTCCAAGGGGATAGCTAGGCTGCCCGGACGGCCTTGGTGAACGAGCGTGGTTCACTTGTGGTGGGAAAGAATGGCGACTGGGGATGTCGATAATCGAGTCCCCTGGCGACAGAGTTCGTATCTGTCGAGAACTGCATGGTCGCCGGCGTAAGCTGTGCTTGCTTCTCCAGAGCATACTCGCGGATCAGTTTTGGAAGCGCATAAGTCCCGTCGCGCTGCTCGCCTTCGATGAGAGATTTGACGACAAGGCCGTTGAACGCTTCCTCGAAGTCCGACCGTGCGAACTCGAAACTATACTGCGCGCGCGCGGTATCTTTTGTGAAGTCTTCATCGAACTCGGAAAGCAACCCGAGAAGCGACTGCATATTTTTGTCGAGGAGATTGTAGCTCCAGTCGATGTTCGCGCGCAATGTCTGCTGGCGTGGATGCGAGGTCCGATTTCCGCGACGTAGTGTCCTCAACGGTCGATCAAGCGATATCACCAGGTTCTCGAGGCCAAGGTCTGCGACGCGAGACGCAGCCAGCTCGATGGCAAGAGGATTGCCGTCCGTCTTACGGACAACTTCGGCCGCAAGTTCGATTCCCCGTGGATCGTCGATCGCATATTCCTCGGCGACCATAGAAACGCGCTCTGCGAACAACTCGACGGCGCTGAATGTTGCCAAGTCATTTATTCTGTCATGGGCGGTTGGGACGGTAAGCGCCGGCAAGCGAAGGACCTTTTCATCAATGATCCCGAGAGGTTCGCGGCTTGTCGTTAGAATGACGAGGTTTGGGAGACTGTCTGAAATGGATTCCACGATCAGCGCAACGCGGTCAATGGACCAGTCGCATCCATCGAGAACCAATAGACCGGATTTCTCGCCGAAGCTCTCTACCGCAAGCCGGAGCGTATCTGACGTCAGGCATTGCACCGTCAGAGCCTCGGCGATTGGCGTGGAAAGAGCGCTTGTCTGCTCCGCAACATCTACGAATTGAACGCTATCATATGCTTCCTGGACGAGGCGGGCCATCTGGAGGGCCACCACGGTCTTGCCGATACCTCCCGGTCCCACGATTGTCGTGATGCCGGGTCTCATCTCGTCGGCCCATTTCGAAGTCAGCTCATCGCGTCCGACTAGCCGTGCGCAGGCGTTCGGAAGGCTATCCACTCGAGGCGCTGGCAGTGCTGGGGCGGCGGTGCGGTGGACTTCCAGCTTTGTGACGGGAACCGTGAAAGTGTAGCCTCTTCCAGCCACATTTTCGACCATGCTGTAAGGATTGCCACCGTCAAGTGCCTTGCGAAGGGCTACGATGTTCACACGCAGGGAGCTTTCCTCAACATGCGTTTCGGGCCAAGCTGCCTCCATCAGGTCCGCCTTTGAAAGGATTTCGCCCTGTCTGGAGGCCAAAGCAATCAACATATCGAACGCACGTGAGCCTATGCGGACGTCGCAACCGGATCGTCTGAGGCTCCGGGCTGGTATATCCATTTCGAAATCGTCAAACCGCAGTATCGTCATCGTCCACCTGCGCTCACGTTGGGATCGATCAGCGCCAGCTTGCGGCTGCGATCCGAGGTAAAGAACCGAGGACAACGCCTGAGAAGCTCGCCCCATGCAATCGATATAGGACTGGTGGATGGGTACAATTGTACTGTTGGTTGGGCCAACCTATCCCTAGAGACAGGTAACGATGACAGGCGCGGCCGCGACGGTCGGGGCGCGATCACATTTTGAGAGACCGCATCTGGAAACGCTGTCTCGCCTGTTGCCGACGGCGGATCGGGGGTCTCAAAGAGGATTACGCGGTTGGCGAAAGACCAGCGCTTTGAGTGTCCGGATTATGATCACTGTAACGAATTTGAGAACGCCGCTCCAAGACGACCGCCGATAATTCGACGGCGATGTCTTCCAATAGCTTCGCAAACGAGCGTCGGTCGACGCCATCCGCGGCATTGACCATTTCGATCAAATCGTCAGCGATCGCTTCCTGCATTGTCAGGTCTTTGCTCATGATGCGCTCCGTTAAGCAGGAACCGCGGACAGCTGATCTGAAAAAAGCCTGACAGGACTTGGGTCTGACTGACAGAACCCGCAGACTTCGATTTTGAGGCAGATGTGGCCGGGTGCCCAAATAGGCTTGTGGTTCAGTTCGAACTTGGCAGGGAAGGGAGGTTTCTGTTTGGTCGACCCCTCCGCCGGGTTGCTCCTGTATTCTCTCCGACTTGTCGCAGGCAGCTCTAACCGGTCGTTGTAATATTGGATCGTGTCGCGTCACGGAGGCCTGACGGTCGTCCCGGCAAGCGGCTGCGTCGCCAAGGCGGAGTCTTTCGTTCACGTTAGCACGATGTCGGAGAGATCGATCGAGACGACGAGAGGCTCTGTCATCGCATGGCCATCCGGCTGTCTCGGGAAAATGCGACGGTGCGTTGGGATCTTGATGCCCTGAACATCCGTGTATCCGCTGATGTAGTGCGCTCCCGGAGTTCCGCCGGTGATCTCAACGTCATAGTCATGCCGCTTGAGAAGGCCCGCGTCGTCAAAGTAGATCGTCTGCACCGCGCTGTGGCTGACGATCTCGGGTGGGAATGTGATCTTGAGCCTGTGCCACGTTTCGCCGTTCTCGGTCCAATCCGAAAGTTCTTCGGTCACAACGCCCTCACGGGCGAGCAGGAACGGCATGTTCAGGTAGGTCCACATTGCGCAGCCTGCGAAGTAGGCGAGCTGCAGCTCGTTCCACGGCGTCTCAAGCGTATGTCCGGTGAATGACGAGCGCGGGTCTTTGAGTTCCTCGACAACTTTGCCCTGGGCGTTGCTGAGGGTCACCTTGTTGGGCTCGAAGCTCGACGTCTTTGCCTCGGGGCCAAACGGTGAGTGCGAGGCCCATTCCCTCAAGAGGTCAACGGTTACGCTGGCTTCCGAGAGAGTTGCGGGATGTCCCTTGATGGACCACAAGGCTCCACCCTGATTGAGCCGCGCCCTTAGAAGCGAGAACTTCTTCCATTTTTCGAGGCCGCCATGAGCGTCGATGATCTTTCTGACAGGCGCGTTCATTTGATGATCCTTTGAGTTGGGTTGATTAGAGAGACGTGTTCAAACGTGCCACGATCGCCTCACGCTGCCGGCAATGCGCGTCGTGGCCCTTGTCCGGATAGAAGATTGCAGGAAGACAGAAGCCAACGACCTTCAGCCCGTCCGGCTATCTGGACGTTCTAACTTCGTGCTCTGAAGTGGTCTCTCGTCCGTAGCAAAAGGCTATTTCGCGACAGCGGGCTTCCCGTACATCCGGCCGGAGAATAAAAGCCAAACCGTCATTATGGTCAGCACAAGCACGAAAACGTTAGCCAAAGCGAAGGTAACTGGCGCAACGAGCGAGATTGCCGCGTTGTCTCCTGCACCTAGAAGGCGGATGGGGCCGGTCGCGATGGAAGTCGCTCCGAAGCTGAAAGCCCAGAAGCCCATCACCGCTCCAGCTTCGCGAAGCCACGGAGAAAGACGCAGTAGGAATAGGAGCTGGAGAATTCCATAACCAATTAGGGCGTGTACAAACATGTCGGGAGTTCCTCCTGTCACGGCGATATACGCGACGGCTCCGACCGGGGCGGGGGCGAGCTGAACACCGAGCGTCGGACGAAGAGCCGGCGGCGTCATCGGCCCGGTGAGCAGGCGGTGGAGAAGGACCGACTCGATCGAAAGCCAAGAGAACATCCCCGCACCGAAGGCGAGCTGACCCCAATCCTGATATCCGAGCGAAGAGGCCACTGTGGCAGTCACGAAGCTTCCGGCCACCGTCGGCAGGTAAAGCACCGCTGTCGTGGTCGCGTGGTCCCGTTCGCCATGCCAGAGGCCACCGGTACGCCAAACTGCAAAAATGGCAGTGAAGGCAAACCCGATGACAAATAGTGTAGCGCCGGCGGCATAGGAGTAAGGCTCAGCAGCGCCGGCGATCAGCATCGTCGCGACCCCGATCAAACCGACAAAGCAGCATTGGACGGGATGGCTGATTTCTGCGACCAGCTTGTCCACGGCGAACAGCGCCTTGGCGGCGAACAGTAGAACCAGAACCGCCCAAACAGCCGCGGCGAGAGCTAATATCCATTCTGAAACGCCGTTGCCTATATGCCAGGTCTGTTCGGCTGCGCGCCAAGCGTTGCCGAGACCCGCAAGACCGAGAACCATTCCGAAATATGCAGCCGGGGTCCGAGCGGCTACGCCGGCGATCGAGCACGTGTGCAGCTCTTGTTGATTAGGCGGAAATCCCGTCGAGTCGATTGCCATGTCACACCTCTTGAAGACTTTGGAGATAGCCGCCGGCGTCCATGCACGGCGTCCACACGATCGCGGCAGGATCAGCCAACGCTTCCCTCAAAATCCGCAAACTCGTCATCCGAGAGCTGGATGCGTGCTGAAGCGACGTTCTGCTCCAAGTGGCTGACCTTCGAAGTGCCGGGGATCGGTAGCATGACCGGGCTCCGCTTGAGCATCCACGCCAGCGCGATCTGGCCAGCCGTCGCGGCATGGCGCTTGGCTAGCGAGTCGAGAACGCCACCCGGGCGCGCTAGATCGCCGGCTGCAAGTGGGAACCAGGGAATGAAGCCGATATCGTTGCGTTCGCAGTAGTCGAGGACGTCCTCGCTCCCACGGTCAACCAGGTTGTAGCGGTTCTGGACGGTGGCGACCTTGAAGTACCGGGAGGCGGCCTCGATTTCTTCGATCGAAACCTCGCTTAGTCCGGCGTTGGCGATTACACCCTCGTCGAGCAGTTGGCGGACGGCGGCGAACTGGTCCTGCATGGGAACGCGCGGGTCGATCCGGTGCAACTGCCAGAGACCGATCTGCTCCACGCCGAGCTTCTTGAGGCTGCCCTTCGCACG
Organism: Hyphomicrobiales bacterium; assembly: GCA_900465675.1. Lineage (GTDB taxonomy): Bacteria > Pseudomonadota > Alphaproteobacteria > Rhizobiales > Rhizobiaceae > Rhizobium. The sequence continues at coordinate 382,814 of UBJR01000007.1, forward strand.
TTCGATCAAGTATTCGGGTCGGCCGTGGGGCGTCCATTGATCCGGGCCTGGACGGCGCAGTCCGGCCTTGGTGGCGACCAGGATGTCACCGCGACCCGCCAATGCTTCTCCAATCAGCTCCTCGGCGACGTCCGGGCCGTAGGAGTCTGCGGTGTCGATGAAATTGACCCCCAATTCAACAGCCCGGCGCACGGCTGCCAGCGCTTCTCTGCGATCCGTCGGGGGACCCCAAATGCCGCGCCCGGTGAGGCGCATTGAGCCGAAGCCCAGCCTGTTGACCACGAAATCGCCGATCTTGAACGTTCCGGAGTAGCTTGCGATCGTCTTGAGGTTGTCCAATTTAATGCTCCCTTTCGGCGGCTGTTTTCGACTAGCCGCGTCGGCTTTCGACGCTCATCAATCGAAGTGTAGGAGCAAATTACGCCACCCGAGCCGGTCGTTATTGTATCATCGTGCACGGGTGCGGCCGCGGCGTCTCTATACCTAGAGCTAGGTGGACTGGGGTTCGAAGTCTGATAAGGTCGCGTGCATGTTCGCGGATTCGCGAGCTGGATGCCCAAGGATTTGGTTTTCGGTTCCCAGGTCAGTGCGTTCGTCTCAAAAGTCGTTAGCCGTGTTGGAACAAGAAATCCCGAATGCTTTGCACAATGCCCAACATCGCAAAGCTCTCGTGGGTTGAGTTGCAAAGAGGCCGTCGGAGCCACGTGAATTGCTGACGATCGCAATAGTTGAGGACGATGACGGGGTAAGGGTCGCATACGCGGACCTGATGTCGTCGTATGGGTACGAGGTGAAAGCTTTTGGCTCCGCCGAAGATTTCATTAGTTCTAGTTGCCATGATGAAGTCCAGTGTCTCATCCTGGATCAGCGGCTACCCGGAATGAGCGGTCTGGAACTACAGGCGCAGTTGCAGCGACAACGCAGCAAGCTCCCAATTGTTTTCGTCACTTCGCATGACGATGACGTCACGAGGATGAAAGCACTCGAGAACGGGGCGGCGCACTTCCTCAACAAGCCGATCGATGCTGACGAACTGGTGAGATGTGTTGCCGACACCCACAATCTCATTGGCGACGGAAGCTAGCTGTCGACGAAAGCGCGCAGTCATTGATGGATAGGTGCGTTTCGACTCGCGCCGCTTTGGAACGTGGGCCGACGCCGAGATTTCATGACCCGATCGCCGCGCATACAAGCCGAATTGTGCAATTAATCTAGAACCCTACCGCCTATCGTCGCCTGGAAGCCAATGGCAGTTCCACAGGGCCGAGAAGGTAGTAAAGATGTTGCTTGAAGCCACCCTCCAGAAACTCATTAAAATCGGCACTCTCAGCGTCAAGTTCCCCGACGGCAGTAGTCGTAGCTTCGGAACGGGGCAGGAGCCTCTGGCTGCCATAGTGATCCGCACCGAGCGCGCCAAGCGCCGTCTTCTTCTCAATCCGGCGCTCGCGCTTGGAGAACTGTACGTGGATGGAGAGATCGAGCCCGGGCCGCGCGGGCTTTTCCAGACTCTGGATTTCCTTGCCATGAACGCGATGGATGGCGGCAGCCATCCGATGGACAAGTTGATGGAGAAAGTGCGCTGGTTTCGCCGGAAGCTTGACCAATTGAACTACGCAGCGCGCTCGAAGAGAAACGTCGCTCACCACTACGATCTCGACGGCCGGCTTTATTCGCTCATGTTGGACACTGATCGCCAGTATTCTTGCGGGTATTTTCCGGACGGCGACGAGACGCTCGAGCAAGCACAGCTCAAAAAGAAGAGGCATATTGCCTCCAAGCTCAGGCTCGACCGCCCGGGACTCGATGTCCTGGATATCGGGTGCGGCTGGGGAGGGATGGCCCTTTACCTCGCCAGAGAGTTTGGCGCGCGGGTCACGGGTCTAACCCTATCCGAGGAGCAGCTCAAAGAAGCGCGGATACGCGCCAAAGAGGCACAGCTCGAAAAGGTGGTCACGTTCGAGCTGATGGATTACCGAAACTGGACCAAGCAGGTCGATCGCGTGGTATCTGTCGGGATGTTCGAGCATGTGGGCGTAAACCATTTCCGAACCTATTTCGACAAGATCAAGTCGATACTGACTGACGACGGTGTGGCGCTTATCCATTCCATCGGCCGCGCAGATGGCCCCGGCAGCACTAATCCGTGGGTTGCCAAGTACATTTTCCCGGGCGGATATTCTCCGGCGATATCCGAGGTTATGTCAGTCGTAGAAAAGTCGGGTCTGTGGGTCACGGATATCGAAGTCCTCCGTCTGCACTACGCAAAGACGCTGGAGCAGTGGCATCATCGCTTCGCCGACAACAGAGGCAAACTCGCCAAGCTCTACGACGAGCGCTTCTGCCGAATGTTCGAATTTTACCTCATCGGGTCCGAGCTGGCATTCCGCCGAATGGGCCATATGAATTGGCAGCTCCAGCTGACAAAGAACGTTTCGACCCTGCCGCTCGCCCGTGATTACATGTTCGACGCGGAACGGACCTTTGCGGCGAAAAGCACCATGGCCGAGGACCTCACGGCGGTCGGCTGGGACCGTCAGAGGGAAATGTCGTGAAAGCTGACAAGCTCCCAAACTCGAGCGTGGATATGTGCTCAAGCGTTTGGGCGTGCATCCGGGCGGATCGTGGTGACAGGATGTTACAATCCCACAGCCTCGCGTGGCTCCATTCTCGTATCCGTATCCCCGATAATTAGGTTCGCGTCATAGCGTTGCATCGCTGGCCGACGTCGATGGGTACTGGTTCTCGAACTCAGTCAACACGCCCGCGCGGTTGCAACGACGCGATCGCCGCCCGGCAAAACGCCCTAGAGGAAGCTTCTATGACGGACAAAGTCATCCCGATCGCATATCGCGACCCGCAGAATCCGGCACTCCCCAAGACCGACGTTGAGATCGATATCCCACGTACAGCGTTGGTGATCACCGATCCGCAAATCGATTTCCTGAGCCCCAAGGGTGCTGGGTGGGGCGCTTTCGGCGCGAGCATCACGGAACACAATACGGTCGAGAACATCGGCAAGCTTTTCGAGGCGTCGAAGAAGGCCGGCATCGAGGTTGTCATTTCGCCCCACTACTACTACCCGTTCGACCACCGGTGGGATTTTGCCGCCACGGGTGAGACGCTGATGCACAAGCTGCGGATGTTCGATCGCCGCGACCCGCTGTCGCTCGAAGGCTTTGAAAACTCGGGCGCGGATTGGATGCCCGAGTACAAGCAGTACATCGAGGATGGCAAGACGATCGTGTGCTCGCCCCACAAAATCGCGGGTCCGCAGACCAACGACGTTGTCTTTCAGCTACGCAAGAAGCGTATCGACAAGGTGATCCTGGCAGGCATGGCTGCGAACTTCTGCGTCGAGTCCCATCTCCGCGACTTTGTCGAGAAGGGGTTCGAGGTCGCCGTGGTCCGCGACGCGACCGCCGGAAGCAAGCTGCCCGAAGGCGACGCCTATCTCGCGGCTCTCGTGAATTTCCGCTGGTTCGCGAACGCTTTGTGGACGACCGAGGAGGCTACCGATCGGCTTGCACAGGCTTCTGCCTCTTGTGCGGTGCCGCTCGCGAGATGATAATCAGGCGCAAAGGCCAAAATGGTGGCTAAGAACCACTTCGGTCACGTGTCACCATTTTTGGATGACGCGTGACTTCTCCAATTTGGAATAGGTTTACATTGAACCTTTAAACGAGTTTAAGATCGGCAGGCTAACGCTTCTTCTAGCATTTAAGGGAGAGCCGTTTGTTTGCTGTATGGCTGAAAGAATTGTACTCTTTGCTGGATATCGGGGTCCTGCAAGCAATTGTAGCTGTTGTGACTTTGCTTCTCGCGCCAATCAGAAACTATCCGTCTCTGGCGGCATGTCTCGGTATCATCCTAATCGTTCTGTCGGTTTTGACGTCTCGACGCTCATCTCGAAAAAGCAACCTTTCGCAAGTCTGCTTAATTTTGGGAATCTCGGTCGTCGGTGCGATAGGCAGTAACTTACTGACAAAGAGTGCTGAAGGTGCAAACCAACCCACTGGCCCCAGTGCTGCTGCTGCACCGCCTGGTTCTTACTTAACAGGAGAGGACCTCGACAACGCTATCGAGCGCAGTGACCTCATCGGAATAGAAAGAGCGTGCGCGGCAGGCAACAAAGTCGATCCATTTTATGCACTGGTGCCCAGTAGCTTCAGTAAGATGAGCCAGGACAGGGTCTTCGCGCACCTAAATAACCTGAAATGCTTTGACGCCGCGGATTTCTGCCAGTCGAGAATATCGGGCATCGTCGCAGCGATGAACGATCGAGATGCCTCCGTAAGCGAGCTTCCTTGGCTACAGGGATATAAGGGGAATGCGGAGCAGCTATTCAGAAGTGCTAATCCGGATCGCGTCAAAGCCCTATGTGGGGCATCGGTAGCCGGAGTCTACCGGGATGCGAAGGCGATCGTGGCTCAGAACCCGACGATATATCTTTCGCGTCGTAAGTAGATCCGAGTCTGGTTTGAATCGCTAAAAGAGGTGAGAGGGTTTGCCGCCTCTCACTGAGATTTTCAAAATTCGCAGCTCGACGGCCGGCAGACTCTCAATCGATCAGCCTATTTACAGAAAGGCCAAGCGCCCGCGCAATGCCCGCACCGTATACCGCATCTGCCTTTGTGCAGTTGACCACGTGGCGCTCCCGAACCTTGACAGACGTTCCAGCCATCGCCCGCGCCGTGTTCTCGAACAAGGCACGCTTTTGATCGGCGGACATCGCACGGAATAGATTGCCTGGCTGCTCGTAATGGTCTTCGTCGACACGGTGATCCCAGTGGGCGGCAAAACCTTCGAGGGCAAGCGGCGGCTCGCGGAAGTCTGGCTGTTCTGCCCATTGGTTTGCCGAGTTGGGAACGTAGGATGTCGCTGCCCCGTGGTTGCCGTCGATTCGCATCGCGCCGTCACGGTGATAGGAATGGTACGGACATTTTGGAGCGTTCACGGGAATCTGGTGATGGTTGACGCCGAGACGGTAACGGGCGGCATCGCCGTAGGAGAACAGGCGCGCCTGCAGCATTTTGTCAGGCGAAAATCCGATGCCCGGTACGATGTTCGCGGGGGTGAAGGAAGCCTGTTCGACCTCTGCAAAGAAGTTTTCGGGATTGCGGTTGAGCTCGAAATAGCCGACCTCATGAAGCGGGTAGTCGGCGTGCGGCCAGACCTTGGTGAGGTCGAATGGGTTGTGCCGATGCGTGGTGGCAGCTTCCTCGGTCATGATCTGGATGTACATCTTCCAGCGGGGGAATTCCCCTCGCTCAATGCTCTCGAACAAGTCGCGCTGATGGCTTTCGCGGTCAGCACCGATCAGCGACGTCGCTTCCTCGTCCGACAGGTTCTCGATCGACTGCTGCGTTTTGAAGGTGAACTTCACCCAGGTCCGCTCGTTTTCAGAGTTGATGAAGCTGTAGGTGTGTGAGCCGAAGCCGTGCATGTGCCTGAAGCTCTTGGGGATGCCGCGCTCTGACATGACGATCGTGACTTGGTGGAGTGCCTCCGGAAGGAGCGTCCAGAAGTCCCAGTTGTTCTCGGCACTGCGCATCCCGGTCCGCGGATCACGCTTGACTGCATGGTTGAGATCGGGAAAGCGGAGAGGATCGCGGAAGAAGAAAACCGGCGTGTTGTTGCCGACAAGGTCCCAGTTGCCCTGTTCGGTATAGAATTTCAGGGCGAAGCCGCGGATATCACGTTCGGCGTCGGCCGCGCCGCGTTCGCCGGCGACCGTCGAGAACCTGACGAACATCGGTGTCTGCTTCCCGATCTCGGAGAAGATGGCCGCCTTGGTGTACCTGCTCATGTCATTGGTGACCGTGAATGTCCCGTGAGCTCCGGCACCTTTAGCATGCATCCGGCGTTCCGGGATGACCTCGCGGTCGAAATGGGCGAGCTTCTCGATTAGCCAGACGTCCTGCAGCAGGGCAGGGCCTCGGCGTCCTGCCGTCTCGATGTTGAAGTTGTCGGGAACGGGCGCGCCGGCGGCGGTTGTCAGGCTTTTATCGTTCATTGTTCTCTCCACGGACTTGGGAAGCTTCAGCTGTCGGGACCGGACTATCGCGACCATCGGCGAAGTATTCGGCACTGAAGATGGTTTAAGTGGACGAAAAACAGCATTCTTGTACATCTCGTCATTCGCGGGCTGTCCAGGCGGCAAGCGCCATTGCTATGTTGATGCAGGAATGGCCAACGGACCGCCGCTCTTGAAGTGACGAGGTCTTGCCCAGCCAGTCCGAGGCAATCTAATACGCGACGTGGACGCGCGGAATTGAAACCGCTAAAGGCACTCGGTTGATCGGCAAAACCGTTTCTTACAAGACCACTTGACCAGGATCGTTCACCTCGCGCGTGAGAAGCTTGAGACAGGCCATCGATGAAGTGTAGACCGGCGTCTTTCGCCAAATCGCTTGGCAATATGCTCAGCCGCTTATGCCGTTGGCAGGAAAGATTGATAACGCTGGTGGCCTAGCCCGATAGTGCTGCTTGGCGCTTTCCGCTGAATTTATACCTTCCGTGAAGAAGCCCGGTTCCCAATCGAAAGCATCGGTGCCAAAACAAACGGTAGCCACGCCTTCAAATGACGATCACAGAGCGAACGGATGCCATCCCAAATCGAAACTTCCAGCCAACCGCACGATCTCAAGACGGTGAATGCCGGCGAAGAGGTCCACGGAGGTTTCCGAACGGCGTTGGAAGCAGCCAAATCCAGCCTGGCCGCTGCTGAACTCGCCGCATCCGATAAGAACATCCAGCTTGCCTCCGCAATGGCAGACACGAAGATCGAAAAGGCTGAGGTTTGCTGCCTCAAGATCGACTGGCATCTTCGTAGGTCTGAGGTTCCAGAGAGTGTTGCCGCCGGTCTCGAATGCCTAAGGGATTTCGGTCTCGACATACCACTCCACCCAGACCAGGTCGATCTCGAAACGGCCACCATAGGAGTATGGGAGCGGCTTTACGGTCGTCAGGTCGAAGAACTTGTCCATCTGCCGATGATGGATAATCCGGAAGTGGAGGCTATTGTCGGCGTTCTCTCCGCCATGACGAATTCCGCACAGCTCACGGACGAACGGCTGCTGGGCGTCACACTCAGCCATATGGTTGTGTTGACCCTAGATCACGGAATTACCAAAGAGGCCGTCCTTGCTTTTGGCTTGTTTGGCTTCTTTCTCAGTAACCATTTCGGCCGCTATCAAGATGGATTGAAATTCTGCGAAACCGCGCGAGAACTCGTCAAGGTCCACGGGTTCTGGGAGCACGAAGTCAAGGCTATAAGTTACATCGAACTGGTTGCTGTATGGGCGCGTCCCTTGCGTTCCGTGATCGAGCTGACCAGATCGTGCATTGCGGCAGCGGCGGGCAGCAGGGACATTCCCTATTCCTGCTACGCGCGGGTTCGCATGGTGGCCTATCGGTTTGCTCGAGGCGACAGCCTTATCGACGTTGCTGCGGAACTGGAAGACGCCGTCGGATTCGTCGAAAGAGCCAGCTTTGCCGCTCCTCTGATGGCCCTTCATTCACAGAGGGCGTTTCTCCTCACGATGACGGAGGGACGCGGCCTGAAAGATATGTTCGACCGCGACGGTTTCGACGCCCGCGCGTTCGAAGCCAAATTTGTCCCTGAACAGACGCCGACTTACATCTGCTTCTACTGGGTTCTCAAGGCGCACGCGTCTTACGTTTACGGCGATTTCAATGCGGCGGCAGATGCTGTCGAGCGAATATCCGACCTCATTTGGGCTTGCACCGGACATATTCAACTCGCCGGGTATCACTTGATCGCCGCGCTCGCACTCGCAGCGCGATTCAAGGACGGCACCGAAGACAAGAGAGCCGCGATTGCCGGTCACGTGGACTGGCTTGTCCGTTGGGCAGAAACATGCCCCGATACATTCCAGAGCAAGCGCTTGCTCGCTCTCGCCGAATTGGCCCGGATTGACGGAGATTCGACGGTAGCCGAGCGCCTATACGAGCAGGCAATCGATGCGGCGACAAGGTTCGGCCTACTTGCCGACGAGGCGCTTGCATGTGAAGTCGCCGGGCGGTTCTATCGGGAATTCGGCAGAGAGAAATCAGCTAAAATCCATCTGTCCAGAGCGAGGGATTGCTATCGTCGTTGGGGAGCGGCAGCGAAGGTAGCGCAACTCGAGAGGGCATATCCGGACATCGCTGCGGAATCTGGAGAGCGTGAAGCACAGCTGTCGCCGGTTACCGGCCAAGGCGATCTGTTAGAAACCGTGCTTGATCTTTCGCAGGCAATTGCCTCTGTCATCGGTCACGGACCGCTCGTTGAGGCGGTCCTCGAGACCGCGTTGGACGCGTCAGGAGCGAACAGGGCGATGCTGATCGAGCTGGAAGGCTCCCAGGCATGGATCACCGGCTCTGGATTTCGTAACAGCGGAGAGACCACCTATAGTTCGGAGCGCCGTGCCCCCGAACACGGGGAGGTATCTCAAGCTGCCGTGCTCGCTGTCGCGCGAACCCTTGAGCCGATCTCGGAAGAAACGGGTGTGAACGCCACGCTCACCGGCGAAGGTACCAAAATGTCGGGTGGGGAAGGGTACTTCATCCCGTTGGTCAAAAAGTCCCGGCTCATCGCCATTTTGCGTCTCTTCGACTTCACGGATGAAAGGCTGCGAGGGCGGGTTGGCTTGCCGACTCTTCTCGCTATCGCGCCTCACGCTGCGATAGCTCTAGACAACGCGAAGCTCTTTGCCGAACTGGAAACGGAGAAGGCCGACCTCGCGGAGCGCGAGCACGAATTTCGGATGGCGAACGACACGATGCCGTCGATGACCTGGAGCGCCGACGCAAACGGGGCGAACGAGTGGTTCAACAAGGAATGGTACGAATACACTGGCCTCACACCCGAACAGGCCTGCAACGGCGGTTGGAAGTACGTTTTCCACCCGGATGACAGGGCGGAATCTGCGGCGACATGGCATCGGATTGTAACCAAGCGCGAAGTGAGCGGGCTGGAGGCTCGGAAGCGACGGCACGACGGGGAGTATCGCTGGTTTATCGTGAGAGCGAAGCCCCATTGCGACGCCACCGGTCGCATCGTCAGGTGTTATGGCGCTGAAAGCGACATCGACGATCTCAAGCGGGCGGAAATCCTCTTGGCTGGAGAAAAGCGGTCGTTTGAGATGATGACGACCGATCAGCCGTTGCCGGCAATACTGGATTCGCTTTGCCAGACGCTCTACGTGCTAACGGACGCGTATTTCGTCACGATCATGCTGCAGGATCAAGAAGGCCGTACGCTGCAGCCCGGTGGAGGATATAAGCTCCCCGAGGGCTTCAGTGACGCAGTATGCGGAATTCCCGTCGGACCTGAATTCGGCTCTTGCGGAACAGCCGCTTTCAGGCAGGAGCCCGTGTGGATCGACAACGTCGACACGGATCACCGATGGGATTGCGCGCGCGACATCGTTGATCGCTTTGGATTCAAGTCCTGCTGGTCCACTCCGATCATGTCCGGTCGTGGATCGGTGTTCGGAACGATAGCGGTCTACTCTAACAGGCCCCGGTCGGCCGGCGATCGCGAACGACAGGCGATCGACCGCTTTACTCAGCTCGCGAGCTTTGTACTTGAACGCAAGATCGCGGAGGACGCGCTCAAGAAGAGCGAGGCGATGCTGGCGGAAGGACAACGTATCTCGCATACCGGGAGCTGGGCATGGAACGCCGCGACCGACAAGCTGGAATGGTCTGAAGAACACGGCAACATCTTTGGCTACATGGTCTCGGATGTCGGAGGAACGCTCGAAAGTATGCTCGATAGAATGCGTCCGGAGGAGGCCGCATTGGTGAAGGATGCAATGCGGAAGGCGATCGCGAAGAAGACGGACATCCAGTTCGAGTACCAGGCGACACTCCCCAGTGGAAACACCATCCAGCTCCTCTGCACAGGAAGGGCTTCAATCAGTCAGTCCGGCGAGGTGACGGGCTATGTCGGAACGACGATGGACATCACAGACCGCAAGAGAGTGGAGTCTGAACTTCTAAGGAGCGCGGCGCATCTGAGGGAAGTGCAGGCGGAGCTTGAGCATGTGGCGCGCGCGACCACCATGGGTGAACTCGCGGCCTCGATTGCGCATGAGGTGAACCAGCCGCTCACCGGGATAGTTGCCAGCGGTGGGGCAGCGCTGCGGTGGCTCTCCAAGGCTACCCCTGACGTTGTCAGGGCCAGAGACAGCCTCAAAAATGTCATAGATGATGGGAGGCGTGCGAGCGAGATCGTCACCAGAATTCGGAAAATGTTCAGGAAGGAAATGGCGACAGTCGAGCCTGTACGGATGGCCGAACTGATTGGCGATGTCATTTCACTGACGCGCGGAGAACTTCAAAAGACCAAAGTCGCGCTCAAGCTCGACATACCAGACGATTTTCCGTTCGTCCCGGTCGACCGCGTCCAGCTTCAGCAGGTCTTCGTGAACCTGATCCTCAACGCCATCGAGGCTATGAAGAGCATCACTGATCGCGATAGGGCAATCACGATCGATTTCAGGAAAGACCACGAATTGGTGACGGTCGGGGTCAACGATAATGGTCCCGGGGTGCCCGAAGACTTGGCAGACAACATCTTCCAACCATTCCAGACCTCGAAAATGAACGGCATGGGAATGGGCTTGTCGATATGCCGCACTATCGTCGAGAACCATGGCGGGCAAATGCGCCTAGCTAAAATCGAGACGCCCGGTTGTCGATTTGAGTTCACGCTGCCGATCCAGGCGGTGACTTCCTTGTGACGCTTCCCTAGAAGCCTACCAAGGCAACCAATCAAGGCATCGATTTAGTGCTGCCGCTAGACATACCCTTCGTGCTTGCCGAAAGGCACGTCGTCGCTAAGGTTTCCTTGTCCGATTCGGTCGCTTTCACCCGACAGCAGGCTGGAGGCGCGATCTGGTTCTTCGGCCGAGATAAGGTCCGGTGACGGTTGGTGACGATGTTCTGCGGCTTCTCCCGACGACTCTCGATCATCGCCCACGCGTTCCTCACGCGCCTTCTCTAAGCCTCTATCTATCGTCGACTGCCTTTCGGCCACCCATGCTACGTCGGGCTCCGCCAGCGAAAAACTGCTGTCCACTCGCGTTTGATGAGACGCGGCCGTGGAGGATACCGGCGCTAATCGTGCAACCATGTGAGACGCCTCGTTTGCCATATCTAACATCTTAAATAGGGTGCGATACGCGATACCGGAAGCATACAATCGTTTTATTGGCGAACGCGTTGGCTGTCGATAACTAGGGCCGCACAGTCAAATGCTTTGGAGGCATTCCATGCCTGAGGTCAACATGTCGGTGCCGGTGACAGCTGGTTATCGCAATCGTAACGCGAACTCCCACTACCTCCCACGGCGCGAATGTACATCTGATGTCGAGTTCCATCCGGCGATTGTGACATCGGAAATGGGACCGGGTGCACCAAGGATGGTGTAGCGCCTGTTCTAGCTGATCTGTCGATAATCGAGGCCGCAAATGATCCGCTTTTGCGATGCTCAACCGGGCGGACGGTGTCAACGAGAGATCCTTCGCCCAATTGCTCGAAAGTGCGCCCGGAGTATTAAGGGCAACCCCGGCCAGACTCGAAGCCGCCCATACTCTCCACTGATATGCGCGCGGACCAAACTTCAGCAACGCTAAGGGCGCGACGGCGACGGAATGTCTAGGGGCCTGTATACAGGCGTCTCGGCCACTTGGACGTAAACCCTTGTTGCACGGGCTGGAGGTGCTAATAGGGATGATCCCAAAGCAAGGTAAACAACGATTGCAGCTATCGTGCCGCCGATCACCAGCAGCGGAAACCCAGTAGAGTAGTTGTTGTTGTGGTTGTCGTATATTCTTGATTTGTAACTCGACATAATTCGCTCCATCGGTTGTGTCGGAAAGGATGGGTGCGAATGGAGAGCAGTTATTGTATAATTATATTGTTGTCCTCTTGGGGTTTCGGGAAGTTTCCTCGGATTGATCCCGCGGTATGTTGAAGGGCTGATGCTGTGACCGTTCGCGAGATAGCCAATCACGACTAAGGCGCGTATCAGAGTTCGGCGCTTGGGGCTTTGAACTGGCGGCTTACAACTGCTGACTGATTATGCACAGGCTTCAAAAGCCTAAGTCCAAGCCTAGAACCTTGCTGACGAAAAAGGCGAGGAGACCAACACCAAAAAGGGCTAGCAGAAATATTCCAGCCATTATGCCGCCGGCACGGAGCGCTGCGCCTTTCTCCGCCTTCTGGATTTGGTCGTAATGCCACTTGATGGCGAAGTACATGCCCACTCCCAGCACTAGAAACTTAAACGTGAAAAAGACTGTTGGAAACCAATCCATATTTAGCGTCCTCATTCGCGCCCACACACGCTTTGCGATGGCAGTTTGCCGAGCGATTGGCTACCGCTGCCAACCTGAATGTGGTCGAAAAGGAGGCTCAGGGCTTGTACCATTGCGTTCCGGCACAACGGCAATTCCCAGCATGGAACTTGCGCTTCTACCGGCGATTATGCGCCAACGAAGTGACGCCGTGGGCGTGTCGCTGTGTCGTCCACCCTAAATCGGCACTCGAACGCGCGAACCTGAAGTCTTCGCAAAGTGAGCGCTAATTCAGGCTGATCTCCGTCTCCATTTCTGACCTCTCTCTCAATAATATGGACCAGCGCTCAGATACTTCGCGATCGTGTTGCGTGACAGCCCGGTGCGCCGCCTGATCTCGCGCATCGACTGCTTCTCGTGCAACGCCATTCGTCGGATGATGTTTAAAAGTCCCATGCGGATACTCCGTTGCCCCCGCCGCTCGCCGCATTGGGGAAAGGTTCACATGGCTCAATTCTCAATGGAAATTATGCGCCTAACCGGCGCAGTTCTGCGTGGAAACCAACACCCAAAGGCTGCACGATCATTTTGATCGCCGGTTCGAGGCTTCCCGCTTTTGGCGGCGCTATGCTGAAAGCTCCGATATGCTCCAATTGTCCCTGTCAGGGTGTCGGCTTGGTAAAATCTAACCACGCCTCAAAGCCGCCAGTGGCGGCTTGAATGATGCCGACTGCCATCAGAACGATCGTTAGATAGAAGATTCGGCGCTGGACTTTGAAATTGTCCGTGTGTCGCCGTTCCTCTTTCTCGTAGTCGGCAATGGTGTTGAGGGCTTTCGCCCGCATGGTAAAGCCAAACTCGGCGCTCGCCAGTCCTTATCCTTGATCGTCTCCGCGAGGATGAATTTGAGAACCTTCATCCGATCATGCCGCGGCAAGGGCCGCAGGTTGAAGACCAATTGCATGACCCTATCGGCCATTACCCGCAGGAAGGGATAAGAGGTGATGTGTTTCCACACGAACGACAGAATGCCGTCGCTGTTGAAAACCCACCCTTTGTAAAAGTGCTGGACGTGCAACCGATAGTCATCGAATGCGGCGTAGGGGACAGAGCATTCGACGGCAAATTTCTTTTCCGCTTTCGACCACCATTTGCCCGTCAGTCCATTCGGCAACATCTCATTCGCCATGAAAGGCAATTCGTCGTCTTCGCCACGAAAATAGACGACGTAGATGTTGGTTTTTTGGCCCTCTTCTCCCGATGTCGGGATCGAAGTCGGGACGGCAATCCGCATGGAAATGTCGATCACTCTCCACATGAAATAGCGTCTGACTGCCATTGCAATTTGCTTCATATCCCCCCCGCCGTCACCCACGTGCCGAACACGTATAGCAGGGCAATGATAGCGTTTGCACGTAGTGGTTTTAGGCCTTGTAGGGGCCGATTTGCGCTTTCGCGAGGGAATAGATGGGCGGGCGATCGATGAGTCAGAAAATCACCGTTCCAGATCGGCAATTAAGCCTTCGATTTGCGGTCGAATATCATGATCCACGGAATCGGCCAGCATTGCGTTTGTCAGGTAATTCAGCACGTCGGGACGACGTTCAGCGGGAATGTCCGAGAGGGACTTGCTCGCCAGATCGCGGTTGAGGTTCGCGGCGTCTTCGACGGTAAACGCCTCGTCGTCACCAACAGCGAGGAAATCCAGCAACTTCATTGCACTAATCCTCGTAACCGTTGGTATAGCTATCGACCACCTTGCCGTCCTGGATCAGTTCGAGCGTCACCCTTGTTCGATCAGGACCGATTGAAAAGGTTTTCGAGGTGTCGCGGCATGTGTGTTTCACTCGCACATTGAAAGTGCCGAATGACCCCACAAATTCCTCATCGATGTAGAGGCCGGTCTTTTCGTCGCCTTGCACGACTAGGCCAGCCGCGTTGATCGCAGCTTTCCAAGCGCTATCGCTCTTTGCCTCCGCTGACGTGTCTATTGCGGACTTGATCGATGTAATGGCCTCAAGCAGTTTCATGTCGCCTCCCGCGAATTTCTGTGTCCGCACACGTAGGGACACGGCGGCACTTTTCCTAGTCCACCCAGGCCATAAATCTACAATCGGGAGGCGTTTGAAGTTCACCTCACCCGCGAAGGCGGATCGGCGGATTTCAGCCGCCCGCGACTGGACCAAATCGATTGCCTCGCCGATCGACAGCCTTATTCCGTTGAATTTGGATTCAAGAGGTAGATTTGCGTCACCGCCAGGCGCACGGAGCTCGCAAAGCTGGATGCCAATTTTTTGCATACGGCGAAGGTTGTGCAGTTGCTTGGCTCGCGACCATTCTGTGTGCAATGCCAAGTGCAATGCCTCTACGGCCTCCTTGATCGTCCCAAAGGCTACCGCGTCGACGAAGCGCGTCCCGATCTTCCGCCGAGCATTCAAGCCACTCTCCCTCTCGATACGTCCCGGGCTTTTCGTATACCTGATCACCAAACCCGCAGAAATCCTTCTGAAGCCGCCGGTATAACCTTCGGTTATTGCCGGTGGTGTCATTGGCTTTGGAGTTTCAGGTACGCGCGGCAATTCGTTGGGGAGCGGGCGAGGGGGCACTTCTTCGCCTCATGGTTGATAGGTTGGGTAGCTGGCCTATGTCACCTGCATCCGGAGTGAGGAGAGAACTGTTGTGATTGTCGAAAAAGACCTGATTTCAAAAATTACCTGGCGCTTGATGCCGTTTCTCGGATTGCTTTACCTGATCTCCTACATTGATCGCCAGAATGTGAGCTTCGCCAAACTCGAAATGGTCGATGCGCTGGGAATGAGCGAATACGCATATGGTCTCGGTGCGTCGCTGTTCTTCATCGGCTATTTCATCTTCGAGGTGCCGAGTAACCTTCTCCTCGATCGGTTCGGGGCAAGTAAGTGGTTTGCCAGAATTCTGGTTTCGTGGGGCCTTGTCACCGTTGCGTTGGCCTACACGCAGAACCCCACCATGTTCTATATACTGCGTTTTCTCCTTGGCGCATGTGAGGCCGGGTTCTTTCCTGGTGTGCTGTACCTTCTGACCCTATGGTTCCCCGCGTCGTACCGCGGCAGGATGGTCGGGCTCTTTATGATTTTCTCCGCCGTGGCCAATGCAGTGGGTGCACCGCTGGGCGGCGTGTTACTCGATCTAGACGGCATCTACGGTTACGCTGGCTGGCAGTGGGTGTTCCTGGCGACCGGTATTCCAGCCGTCCTTGCCGGTTTTGTGACCCTGTTCTATCTGTCTGACCGTCCTGAGCATGCGAAATTCCTCAGTCTGGAGGAAAAGGACTGGCTGAAAAGGCGACTGGCTTCGGAAAATTCCGGGATGGAAGCGAACGCGGGCGATGGCTTAAAAGCTCTCATCAATCCACGCGTACTGTTGATGTCGGCTTGTTACGTCGGATTTCCGCTTGCCGCTTACGGGCTGAGCTATTGGCTGCCGACGATCGTCAAGGGCTTCGGGGTCAGCAACACAGTCAATGGCTTCCTCAACATCCTCCCCTGGGTACTCGTCGCAATAGCTCTTTACGTGGTGCCCACCCGGGCAGACAAAGCGCCTGCCAAAACCCCATATATCGTGTTTCCCGCGGTAGTCGGAGCTATCTGTTTAGTCCTGTCCGCCATCGTCCCAAACCACGTTTTGCAATTCGTCTTCCTAAGTATTGCCGCCGCCGGGATTTTCGCTGGCCAGCCTGTCTTCTGGAGCCTTCCTTCCCACTTTCTGAGAGGGGCTGGCGCAGCAGCAGGGCTCGCGGCCATCAACTCCGTCGGCAACCTCGGTGGTTTCGTTGCGCAGAACGTTGTGCCTTGGATCAAAGACACCACGGGCAGCACTATCGCTCCAATGTTCTTCCTTGCGGCGTGTTTAGCGATTGCAGCCGTTCTAGTTCTTGTCGTGGGACGGATGATCCCGCGGGGTGACCGTGTGGGTGGAACTGACGGCACGGTGGCGAGTGCAAAACAGACGTTGGGCTAACGGAAAAGGGCGGCAGGCTTGTATAGGCTGCCGCTTCCACCGAGCGGGCCGAATATCGGTTCTACGTTTCGCTGCGCTCCAGTCGTCATTGGATGGAGATGCCGAGATGTATGAAATCAGGCGCTGTGCTTGCTTTTGCGTCGCGGCTTCTTGGTCATTGCCGCTGCGGTCAAGGGGATCAAGTATCGGACAACATGTCGTCCGTTTCTTTGGCGAGGTACACTCGTAATGTTCTCTAGTATCGAGCGCGTATGCTAGACAGTCGGCATTCGCGAAGATTGATCGTTCAACCCGATTGTTCATATGAGCTGGGCAGTAGCGCCGCGTTACCGTGGCCGAAGTCACCGTCCGCTATGTCGATGAAGACAAATCACACTTTAAGGGCCGCTCATCGAGGGCGCGGGTGACGGACAATGGTCTCAGCTGGACCGTTGTTATGCGGCGCGAGACACAAGTGAGTCTTCGATTTCAGCGGATTGTTCGCAATGAGGCTGTCCCGAACTACTCGACGGATATTCGGGGCACCAAAATCAACACGAGATCGTGTTGCGGAAAAGGCACAGCGATTCCCGGACATCGGTCAACTTCTGGAAAATCAAGCCCCAATTCTCAGGCCGGGCGTCCGGCGCGGTTGCATGCTCTTTTACACCAGACACACATCCTTTCAGATAACGCGAAGCAAACCGGAAGTGTCCAGCTCCCCAATTTCAATCCATCCTGTGGCGCAGTTCCACGGAAAGTTCCGCCTCCAGAATGTCAATTCCGGTCGGGATAATTCAAGGTTCCGCTCTTCACCCCGCGTTGCTTCAAATCTAGGCGCAAGCGGAAAATAATTCGGCGACCAGTTGGAAATGCGGCGTCCTTGATTTGCGTTGGATCGGCTCCGCTCAAGACTCCAGTCAGAGGCGGAGTCTTGCGAGCGGTCAAAACGACGAGAATTTCGGCGTACACGCGTACGGCAATTAGTTTTCCATCCTGTAATTAACTCCGATAGAGGCGTCTCCAATTCCCGTGAGGGATAAAGTCGCCAGACGCTCGCCGGACCTGTGAGAATGTAAGGATTCAATAACGTCCCTAGCCGTTGTATCCAAGTTGGCGGTCAGGTGAGAAACGTGGCGCTGTTGGTCTGGGATGCGATGCCGGAGGGTAACGGAGAATCGTGATGGGGATCAAAATCAGCGTTTGTAAAGAGCAATTTCGGGACTGGAACCTCCCGGAAGTAATTCAACACACACTCGAACCAGGGCGCTTGAAAGTTTTCGCGGCTGGAGCTTATTTTCGTGTGCCGAGCGTAGATGAGCGATCCGCCCCTTACGCGTTAGGCTAAAACGAATGCGGGCTGCATTGGCGTGCAGCCCGATCCGATAGGTCGGCAAGGCTGTGACACCAGCTCTGCCGATGTGGCCTAGAAATGGAGAAGACCATCAATGTCTATCTATGCCGAGTATCTGTCTATCTCGAACATCTCTCGAAAACAACTGGCGAGCAGGCTTGCACTACGCTTCAGGCCAGAAAAACCAGTGGATCGGCTGAAAGGCCACACATTAGAGGTGCCTGCGGGCCTCTTTCATGCCTCGACTTACGGCTGCGGCAACTAAGTCATCAGCACGACACCGCCGGTAGCCCGTCAGGGCGTTTACGAAACCATGCGCAATACGCATCGCTGCACAACAGCGAAAGCATGCGATCGCGTCTGCGCGCCGCTCCTTGAGGGCGCGGAGAAGGAGATGTTCGAATGAAGCCTATCAACACCCCACCTGCCAAGGATATTCCGGTTCTTGTACGTGAGTTTGACCATGAGCCATTTTATGATGCGCATGAGGCATTGATGGACGCATGCCGCTCTATCTTTCTGCGGCGCATGGACCGCATTGGTCAAGACAGCGAGTAGCCTGCCGCGACGGTTGTTTAGTTTCAAAGCAGAGAGGCATCCCATTGCCGCTTCTATGTTCGGCTTCCGCACGGCGTAAGTAAAAGTAGGGCGGAGTCGCGTCCTGCGTGAGTGAAAGAGCCGACACCGGGACCTCTTGCGCAAAATCCTCCGAGCCAGCTTTCACTTGCTGGCTCGGTGTAATCATCCGCCTTGGCATTCACGAGCGCGCTTAGCCTGGAGGAGAAGCCTTGGTCTATCGCATCATAAACAAAAGTTGAGGAAGCGACGTCATCGTGCGCGACTTATGGAAGGAATTATTTGTGGCAGCAGAAATGATCCATGCGACCGTGGCGTCCAGGATGCATCGTCCTTCACGTGAACTGGCCGGAACTATAAAGAACGGCCCGGATGTGGGGCGCTACTTCGCCCAGCTATTTCTTTCGGTTTGGTGCGCGATAGCGTTTAGAAGGGACGAGATGTTCCGGAACCGGCTCGCCCGCAAGCCAATAACCTTTGCCTTTGTACTCGAACTCATCGGCCTCCCAAAGTATCTTTCCAACTCTCTGGGCAGGGTTGCGGCCGGGAACGGTGACACCGTCCTCATTCAGTTGTGCAAGTATTTCGGTTCGTCCCAAGGGGCGTCCGGCTGCCTTGAGGATGACCTTCACATGCGCCCGCACTCGAGAGGATAGGTTCTTCGCGTCGCTGCCGTGAGGCGTTGAGACATTCGGTCTGGACTTGATTGACACTTCGGTCGTTTCGATCTGCTTTAGTAAGTCGCGGAGAGCCTTGGCCTCGACGTCAGCCTGCTGCGCCATACCCGACAGAAAGTCTGCTCGGGTGCGTAACGAGGCGGCCTGACTGCGCAGGTCCGCAGTAAGTTCTTCGGAAGTCGCGATTTTGCGTTTCAATTCGCCAGCCCAGACCGTGAGGTCAAGGTGATCGGACGCGGAAGTGGAATCTTTCTGTTGAAAGAAAGGATTCCCAGTTTTCTCCGCGCCGGGAATGATATTTTGTTTTGATCGTGGCAAGTTGGAATCTTTTGTTCGTGGATGCTTTTGGTCTGGGAGGTCAAGTCTATCTTTTCGCGTCTTTTTTGTCATGCGGGTTGAAGATGCAACGGGTGTTTTGCTCTCGAACTTGCGATCAACGGAGCTTCACAAGGGGAACTCAATGTCAGAAACCACGGACCCGTACATTGTCGATAACTTCGGTTTCGGGCGAGCCGAGGGAGATGCTCCGGTCCGATGGGTCGCCAATGGGCGACGAACCCATCCGGTCGGTTTAATCCCATTAAACAAGCTAAGGTTCCACGGGGTGCCTTGGGAGTCCCGCGACGTTGAGCGGAACGCGCTGAGGATGCTTTCGGCGTGTTCTCGCGTGGTGAGGATAAACTCACAACCACACAGCCTCTTCTTTGCATTCCGCGGTATAAACTGGCAATTCAGGTATACACCAGACATCCTAGCCCATGTACATCCAAGCTTTCTCGATGAGCTGCTCGAGGGCAGGCCGTTGTACGAGGCGGTGGCCGAGCCGTTCAAAAGTGAAATCGCTTTTGAGGATGCACGACCTGTTCTTTTCGAAATGAAGGCAAACTCGGACAAGAGCCTGGATGATCCTTCGGATCAGACGAAGTTGAATGCAGTCAAAGCCATCTACGATCACATTGACCAGCCGTTCTTGATACTCAAAGAGCGGCCGCATATCGATGCGGATTTTTTGAGTGTCATAACTCATCTGGAGGCAGCGGCTAGAGCTCACGTTGGCGACCTTGAACGATCCCGGTGTCTGTTTGCCTACGGACGCGAGAGATGCATGACCTACCGCACGCTCAGCGACGGACCTGCATTGACTGCATTGGTGGGATATATCCAGACCTTATATTGTTAGGCTCTTGTCTCATATTAACCGGCCTCCGGATCTCGTCGAGATCACTCATGCGTGGACCCTGACTGGACCTCCCGGACGACGCTGCCGAATGCTTCCTGAAGGAGTTCGGCCATTGGCCGCGCGCCTTTCTCCTGGTTGAAGATATCTCCAGCAATGCGCATCGCTCCGACGGAAACCATAGCGACGACACGCAACGCCGTTGATCGCTCAGGCTCGGGCCACCGCTCTCTGAGCGCGTCGTATATCTCAAGTTCTTGCTGCACGTATGATATCTGCTTGCGCGCTTGAACGCTTGGACTGGTCCTCATCAACCTATCCATCTCGATCATGTCGTCCGTCGGGATCGCATTACACACGCTCACCACAGCATCTCGTACCGCGTCAATCGGCGTCGAGGTCGCGGGAGCCTTTCGTACCGCATCCGCCAACATCTCGCCGATCCCACTTTGAAGAGACAGCAGAATCTCGTCCTTCGACGTGAAGTAGTAGAAGAAAGTTCTGCGCGAAATCCCTGCGGCCGCGGCAATTTCGTCAAGCGTTGTGTGGTCGATTCCTTTCTGAACGAAAAGAGCGATGCCTTTCTCGGTTATGCGCTTTTTTGTCTCGCGCTTCTTTCGTTCCCGTAGGCCATCGCCTGCTTGAACGTCACGCTCGGTTTTCTTCACCACAGCCTCTTGTATAATTACACTCAGTGCGATATTAATTTTACACCAAGTGCGAGAATGATGGAAGAGGGGTGAAATGACCAAGTGGCACGAGACCGACATACCAGATCAGCGCGGGCGATCCGCCGTGGTGACAGGAACGGGTGGACTAGGGCTTGAAACCGCTCTATCGCTCGCCCGCGCAGGGTGCGATGTGACCATAGCCGGCCGCAATCCTGAAAAAGGTGCCGACGCTGTATCGCGCGTTAAATACGCCGCTCCCAAAGCCATTGTGCGGTTTGACACACTCGATCTTGCAGATCTCTCCTCAATCGTGTCGTTCGCCCAGCGGATGGAAAACGAGAGGGAGAGCGTGGATTTGCTGGTGAACAATGCCGGCATCATGGTGCCGCCGAAGCGGCAGGAAACGCGGGATGGCTTCGAGTTGCAATTCGGAACGAACTACCTCGGCCACTTCGCATTGACGGCTCATCTGATGCCACTGCTATCAAGGGGGACGGACGCCCGTGTCGTCACCGTGTCCAGCGTGGCAGCTCGTGCAGGAAAGATCAACTTTGACGACATCAATTCTGAGAGGCACTATCGTCCGATGGAGGCCTACAGCCAGTCGAAACTTGCATGTTTGATGTTTGCGCTCGAGCTCCAGGCTCGAAGCCGAGCTGCAGGGTGGCGCGTCTCAAGCATCGCGGCACATCCCGGGATCTCTCGGACCGATCTGCTGCACAATGCACCCGGACGAAATAGCTTGCAGGGACTGGCGCGAACCTATCTCTGGTTTCTCTTCCAGCCCGTCGCGCAAGGCGCTTTACCGCAGCTGTTCGCTGCCACCTCGAAGGAGGCCAAATCAGGCGGCTACTATGGGCCCGATCGCCTTGGCGAAACACGCGGACATCCGCAACCGGCAAGCATCCCGCAACAGGCTCTCGACAAAGCCGCCAGTCAGCAGCTTTGGGAGATCTCCCAACGTATGACTGGCCTTTAAAATATCCTCATCTGGAGCTGACGAAAGCGCCTCCGGCCCTTGAACGCCCGCACACACGTCTGTTTGGGCTGGCAGATGACAACTTAGCTTCGAACTCCACGGTCGCGGGTTACGCTAGCGTTGCCGGCTGCGCTACTCCACGGCGTTATCTGCTGTCTTGCCGCGTTAGAAACAGCCTGATCGACGATTCATGCCCCTTTAAACTCACCACAGTCGAAACCCCGAAGGAGATCGAGCGTCGACAAGCGGCCGGGATCCCGCTCAACATGAGATTACGAGGAGCTTCAAGGGTTCCTCGACCCATTCTACCGCAGCTACAAATGCTCGGACGGCCGCAGTCACACGATCTCCGGTAAGATGTTCCATGTGGCTGTTACCGGTGGCGACACTTTGATCGAGGGGCGATTTAAAATAGAAGGTTCAAAAGAACCGAAATGGATCGATTGGATCGACAGCATTGGTGAAGATGCTGGGAAAGTAATCCCCGCCATCTACACGCTTTCACAGGACATCTTCGAGTCTGCCGCGGCCGATCCAGATATGAAACGTCAGGTAGATTTTTGCGGTGGTAAAGGAATAACGATCAGAGGAATGTCAGAATCTGCGGATAGTGAGCCTGCCAGCTGGGCTCTGTTCAGATCCTAGTCGTCAGCGAAGCATTTTCAACGCGTGCTACCAAACGATTGAGCTTCCGTCATAGGCAAAGAAGCCGCCGGTATTCGCAGGCTGGAGCGCGTCAAGCGCCTGAAGGGCCGATCGCGCGGCCTCGTCTGGCTTCGACCTTTCGTAGCCTGAGGAAAATGGATCCGACAGGGAGGTCGCAACACTGCCCGGATGCACTGCGACCAGCAGCGATGCAGGATTTGCCCTGGACACGTCGATCGCGGCCGTGTGGACCATCTGGTTCAGCGCAGCCTTGGAATAACGATAAGAAAATCCACCCGCCGAGCTTATTGTCGCCAATCGACCCCACGCGAGCCGACAGGAAAGCGAGGATCACCCCGCTTCTTCTTGGCAAGCAACGGAACAAAGTACTTCAATACTAATGCCGGTCCGATGGCATTGACGGCAAATTGGTTCATCATTGAGATCTGGTGGATCGATTTCTCCGGCCCAACACCATCTATCGTGAGAGCACCTGTCGCGCACACAATCAAATCGAACGACGTTGATTGAAATCGATCGGCTGCGAGATGGACGGATTCCTCGTCATGGCCGACGCCGCCACTGGCACCGATCACCAAGGCCGAGTATCCGGGGGCCAACGATGTCAGCAGCTTACCCGCCATTGAACGAACTCCCTTCACATAGGATGGTTAGCTCGAACAATCAGCCGCGCACCATCATCATAAAGCGCGACTGATCCTGCGCACAGCTGTCGAAACGGCCAAGGAATGTCGTCGTTATGGTTTTTGCACCCTGCTTTTGGATGCCGCGCATCGCCATGCACATATGTTCTGCTTCAATCATGACGGCCAAGCCTTTCGGTCGCAGGCTCTCATCGAAAGCTTTTGCAATCTGCGACGTCATCGTTTCCTGTGTCTGCAGCCGACGGGCATAAAGGTCCACGAGTCGCGCCATTTTTGAAAGTCCAAGAACGGCGCCATCCGGGAAATAGGCGATATGGGCAACACCGTGGAACGGCACCATGTGATGCTCACAATGCGAATGGAATGCGATATCCTTGACGACGACCATGTCTTTGTAACCGGCGACATCCGAAAACGTCTTCGCCAAAATCTCTTCCGGCGCTGCGTCGTAGCCGGCAAAGAGCTCACGATACGCTTTGGCGACGCGCTTCGGGGTGTCAAGAAGGCCCTCCCGCGTTGGGTCGTCGCCAGCCCAGCGGATCAAGGTGCGCACGGCGGCCTCGGCTTCCTCCTGGGTGGGCAGGTCCGCGGCCGCAAAAAATCCGGTGTCGTTTACGATTGCGTCCATCAGAACCGTCCTTCGCTATGATAACCGCGCTGTTACGGCGTCGATCATCGGTCGGATCAAATTTCCGGCACATCAGATCCCCACTTTTTGATCTGTTTCGCGATGACCTCGTAAACGCGCTTGTATTCTTGGAGCGATGAAAAGGCGCGAACAATCGTGACAGTTGGAAACGGCTTATTTTCGCGCGGTACAGTGAGTGCAATCGATAGCAGGGATCTTGTAGTTCGCATTCATGGCTGCCGCTCGGTTGGCGACGGTGGCGTTCGAAGCGATATGGTCGCGGTGTGCAACACTGGCCGTCCTGCAGCAGCAATGATCCGGCAGGCCGAGTGGCGCAACAATCCGGCCGTGAAAAGTGCAGCGGAGATCTGGTGCGTTCGCGACGCTTCAAAGCTCGCGGAAATTCAACCCGATGCTAGCTGTAAAGGGGCGGCGCACGTTAGCGGGCTGGTGCTGGCGAAGGCGCTTAGTAGCATGGTGGGTCAGTAGGATGGGCAAAAGGCACCGCGTTTTGGCAATCGTCTTGACGTATTTGGGAACGTTACCGTTTTGGCTGCTCATAGTTGTTTCGCTTATCGCGCCGCAATTTGAAGCGCAGCGCGCGTTCCTAGCGTATGGAGCAATTATCGCCTCGTTCATGGCGGGAACGCTTTGGCGGAGCGCACTCAACGGTCGCGCCGGCGTCTTCGTTACCCTGTTTAGCAACGTTCTGGCACTGGTCGCATTTGCAACGCTTCTCATCGGATCCATGACGATCATCCTTTTGGCTCAGATGATTTTGTTTGGTATTCTCCTCGTCGTTGACGCCAGTACTATCGTCGAAGACGACGACCTGCGTTGGTACCTGAAGCTTCGTGGCAGTGTGACGCTAGTCGTTCTTTTCGCTTACTGAACGATGACGCTTTATTCAGTCCTTTAAGCGGAGCGAGGCGAGAATCAGCCGGAATGGATTGCTCGCGGTGGTCCGCTCCGCATTGTCTAATATGCGAAGATACGCCGCATCACGTCGAGACCCGGTAAGGTTTGGCCCGAGCTTTAAGGACCTGTCATAAAGCTCATCAGATGAGCCAAAGCAGGACTGCATTGCGACAGATACAAGCTATGGAAGGATCATAGCACCAGTCTTGCTCTCTGAACCTGCCCGAACTCACAGGCTTCATAGTCAAAAATTATCACTGCGCGGGGAACTCTAGCTGACGCACGTCGTAACCCAACTCGCTCGCCTTCCGGACCATGCGTTGAAGTTTGCTCTTCGAAGGTACTGCTCGCGCGTAGATCCACAGGTTGGTCATTGACGGGTCGGCGCTTATAAACCAGGATTTATCCGGTGACTTGTACAAAACCCAGTAATTGAATGTGATGAACCAAGGATAACGGACGCGCATTTTGGCGTTGGTCGTTTCATAATCCGTGATGGTACCGATACCCTTGACGGTCTTCAAGCGTCCTTTCGGTGTATCCACCCTGCAACCATCCTCGATCAGGATCTCGCTAGGCGACGGTCCCTGACGATATGACGAGTAGCCGGCAACACAACCGTCGGTCAGGTACATCGGTCTTCTGGCGATTTCCAGCCAGGTGCCGCGGTAGTGATCTGGTTCGACCTTCACGACATCGGGTTCGGCCCGAGCGAGGCACGTTGCCGACACAACAACGGCGAGAGCGAGAAGCAGCGGCCGTACGCTACGAAGATGATTTTTCATTGAGACCTCCCTTGATCGTTAATTTGCACCCGAGTTCCTGATGTCTCTGATCGGCGCCAAATCCCCGCGTATCGTAGCCCGATAAAGGTCATCAGGCTCGCGACAGCGAACGCATTGAGACTGAATAGCGTGGAAAGATCACTTTCGCTCCAAACGTGCAACGGCGCACCAATGAATGATCGCGAAGCAACAAAGACGACGAACACGAAGGCAGCTATTCCTCGCTGCCACCATTTCTCGTCTGGATGGAACGAAATTGCCGCCAACATGATGCAGGCCGCAAAAAACAATTCTGTTCCGGAGTTCTGGCCGAACAGCTTCGTCTCGAACCATGTATCGAGTGTTCCAATAAGGGGTAGCGCGATTCTAGCAGCTAGCGGCGAGCGCTTCGCCAGAACAGGGCTCATCAGCATGAGCGGAGCGGCTGCCAGCGTCCAAAGTGACGCAGGCACTCCATTGCCTACCAGATACCAGACATAGAACGGATAGAATGGCTTGTTTGCGATGATCACCCAAGCGATCGTGACCGTAGCCTGCGTCAAGGGGTCTTGCAGTCGATCGATAGCGTTCATCTGACGGGTCCCATCAAATAGTGGCCGACACCCCAGATGTCGCCGCCTTCGTGACCGAACAGCCCCGCGGTGGAAAGAAAAAACAGCCGCCAACGGCGCTGCCAAAGGGCAGCGCCAGCCCCGTATACCTCGATAAGAATTGGCCGGATCTGTTCAATGCCTCGATCGAAATTGGCAAGCCAGTCGAGCGCAGTGCGGCGATAGTGCAGTCCAGACCAACGCCATTCCGCTTCTACCCGGAAAAGATTGTCGAACCTATGTGGCAGATCGTGAGCCGGCATGATTCCACCTGTGAAGAAATGCTGTGCAATCCAGTCTGCAGGATCGCCGCGGTCGAAGCGGTAGGATCTGTTCTTGTGAGTGAAGACGTGGAGGAAGAGCTTGCCGTCCGGCTTGGTCCAGCCGCGAATACGATGGAGTAGGGCGTTCCAGTTCGACATATGCTCGAACATCTCCACTGAAACCACGCGATCGAACCGCTCGTCGGTCTCAAACTCGTTCATATCGGCAGTGATGACGTCGAGATTGCTGATGCCATGCATGTTTGCGACGCTGAGAATATGCGAGCGCTGCGACGCCGAATTGGATACTGAGAGAATACGAGCCTTCGGAAATTTCAGTGCAAGGTGGAGCGAAAGCGAACCCCAGCCGCAACCAAGCTCAAGGATTTCCATGCCATCTTCGATTTCAGCATGTTTAACGGTCTCCGCGAGCGCGAGCGCCTCCGCTTCGGCAAGTGAGGTCGTGGCGTCGGGATAAAGACAACAGGAATACTTCCGCTGCGGACCGAGGACTTGCGCGAAAAACTCTGCCGGTACCTCGTAATGCTGACGGTTGGCTTCTACCGTATGAGTGGCGACGGGAAAGCGATCCATCTCATCCACGAAAGCCTGTTCAGCCTCATTGGTTGTCGACAAAAGCCGTCGTTTCATCCTGCTGCAAAGTAAATCTATCGCTGCGAGGGATATCCCGTCTGGTATGGGGGTGCGTTCAGCGGTGTTGATGGCAAAAGCCAGCATGTTCATGGAGCGTCTCCGCGGGGAATGGACGAGGGTTTGCGGCGCGGGCCGGGGAAGAAGGCGTTGACGCGCTGCTGTTGGGCACGAAACCTAGCGCCGCGCGTTCGCAGCATATAATCTTCAAGGGGCGGAATACCGGAGACGTGAACAAGCAGCCAATACATCATGGCCGGAGCCAACAGCGATAACCAGCTCCATATCGACCCAGATAGCGCAAAGAGGGGAAGGCAGCACCAGAACAGCCATTCGAAGAAATAATTTGGATGGCGGGAGTAGCGCCATAGACCCAGCTCGCAAACGCCTGTTCTGGCGCCGGGGGACTTCCTAAAGCGAGCCAATTGGGCATCCGAAGCCGCCTCGCCCCCCAAGGCAATAAAGCCAACCCCGATGGCAATGAAATCCAGAGTGCGAAGGAGATTTTCGCCATTGGCTGCTGCCAGATAGACGGCCAAGACAAGAACGAAAGCGGCAATCGCCTGCACTTGCAAGAACACGAAGAGCCGCCATGGCGCGCGATCGCCCCACTCCTCGATAAATTTCGCGTAGCGGGGGTCCTCTTTCGCACCTCTGGTGCGCGCGCCAATATGGCTGGCGAGCCTGAGCGACCAGAGTGCCACGAACATCAGCACCATTATGCGACGACTGGTATTACCATCGGCGAAGATTGCCGCCGCGATGCCGCCGGCCCCCACAGCCAGAGACCAAATCGTGTCAATCCAGCCGCTGAGGCCGGTCGTGCGCTGTATCACCCACGCGCCAGCCATCGCCACAGAGAGCCCAATCGCGATGATCACTAGAGGATTGATGTCCATCATATTCCCGAGAACGATTTGCTTCCGAGCGCCTCTACGCCGGTTGCGGCAACTCGGTTTGCGGACCGCAATCAAAAAATGCGAAAAAATCTTCGCTTGAGAGAACCGCTGCGAATTCAGTCCGTAAAGATCGTCAATTCTTAAATTTATAGAGAGAGGATACCTATGGCATTTGGAGCTCGCGCTGCCGGATCATGCCGCATCAAGGTTGGGATTATCGGCAGCGGAATCTCAGGTCTTTCCGCCGCTTGGCTGTTGGCAAAAAATCATGACGTGACCCTGTTCGAGGCCGCAGATCGCATTGGCGGTCACAGCAACACCGTAGAATTCGAGGCTGACAGCGGCAAGGTTGCGGTGGATACCGGCTTCATCGTCTACAACGAAGTGACCTATCCCAATCTCACGGCGCTGTTCGACACACTGGACGTCTCGACAGCAGCCTCCGATATGTCATTCGCAGTATCCCTCAACGAAGGGCAATTCGAGTATTCCGGCGGCACTGGACTTGGCCTGTTCGCCCAGTGGTCAAACGTCGCCAATCCCCGCTTCTGGTCGATGATGCGCGATCTTCTGCGCTTTTATCGCAACGCACCGCGCGATCTCCCATTAATGGGCGGCATTTCTCTAAACGACTATCTTCATCGGAGCGGTTACGGACGCGCATTTCGCGAGGACCACCTCTATCCGATGGCGGCGGCGATCTGGTCGACGCCTGCGATGGAGGTTGGCGCCTATCCTGCAGCCAGCTTTGTCAAATTCTGTTGCAATCACGGACTTCTTGCTCTCTGGAATAGACCAGCGTGGCGCACGGTCCGGGGCGGCAGTCGGGAGTATGTGGCGCGGATGACTGCTGGTTTCGCTGACCGTGTAAAGCTCTCGACGCCAGTTAGAAATATCCGCCGCCTCAGCGATCACGTCGAAGTGCGCGACGCATCTGGAAAAATCTATATGTTCGATGACGTTGTCGTTGCGACGCATGCGGACCAGGCGCTCCGGATGTTAGCCGACCCCACCGAAGAGGAGCGCAGGATCCTTGGAAGCTTTCGCTATTCTCGGAACGAGGCGGTTCTGCATGGCGATACCGGCTTCATGCCAAGGCGCCATGCAGCCTGGTCAAGCTGGAACTACGTCGCCGACAGAGGAGTTTCGAACCGGCGGGATCAGGCGAAGCCATCGATCACCTACTGGATGAACAAGCTGCAGCCTCTCGGTGTTGCGCCCCCCACCTTCGTCACGCTCAATCCGACCCGTCCACCGCGCGCCGATTCGATCATCGCAACAGAGACTTACGAGCATCCGGTTTTCGATCTCGCCACAGACCGGGCCCAGCGCGAAATCTGGTCACTTCAGGGCATACGAAAGACTTGGTTTTGCGGCGCACACTTCGGCTCTGGTTTCCATGAGGACGGCATTCAGGCGGGTCTCGCCGTCGCCGAAGATCTCGGCGGCGTGCGGCGCCCATGGGAAGTCAGTGATGAAAGCGGCCGCATCGTCCGCATCCCGTCGGCACGACCGTTTGACTTGATGGCTGCCGACCAGAAGGTGATGGCATGACGATTACAAGCAGAACGTCATGGCCTCTTGGACGAGACCAGTCAATTTCCTGTCGTGCAAATTCCCAAGTTCTCGAGGCAGGATCCCATGGCGCAATTTGACGAAACTACCACCCCACCGATCGCAGCTCCGGCCGAGCGGCCGAAGGTTGGCATTGGTGGTGTTTTATTTGGTAGGCTGATTAAAGACCTTCGGCGGGGCAGGTTGACGATCATCCTGCCGGAAGGGGAACACGTCACAGAGCGAGGAACTGAGGACGGACCGGACGCGACAATTGTGATCCGCCGATGGGGTGCACTTCGCAGGCTCGCTGTGTCGGGCGATCTCGGAGCGGCGGAAGGCTATATTCACGGAGATTGGACCACGCCAGATCTGACGGCGCTAATACGTTTGGTGGCCGCAAACGCGACGCTTTTGTCGCCTGCTCTGTCCGGGACTTGGATAGCAAGGCTTGTCAGCCGCCTGCGTCATATCCTGAATTCCAATACCAGGCGTGGTAGCCGCCGTAACGTTGAAGCCCATTACGATCTGGGCAACGAGTTCTACAAGCACTGGCTTGATAGCTCGATGCTGTACTCATCGGCCGTCTTCGAGAGTGCAACTCAGACTCTTGAGTCGGCGCAGCAAAATCGGCTCCAGCTCATTCGCGACAAGCTGGACATGTCGGATGGGCATTGCGTCCTCGAGGTCGGTTGCGGATGGGGCGCTCTGGCGCTCGACATAGCCACACATTCAAATTCACATGTGATGGGCTTAACGCTGTCGCCCTCGCAACTCAAGTGGGCGAACCGCGCCGTAGAGTTGGCGGGTAAAACAAGTCAGGTTGAATTGCGGCTGCAAGACTATCGTGATCTTCACGGTCAGTTTGATCGTATCGTATCCATCGAG
Source organism: Hyphomicrobiales bacterium (assembly GCA_900465675.1). Taxonomy (GTDB): domain Bacteria; phylum Pseudomonadota; class Alphaproteobacteria; order Rhizobiales; family Rhizobiaceae; genus Rhizobium. The sequence continues at coordinate 413,020 of UBJR01000007.1, forward strand.
ATGTTCGAAGCGGTCGGTGAAGCCTATTGGCCGGATTACTTCGCGATGATCAAGCGGTGCATGACATCAGGCGGGCGAACCTTGCTACAGGTCATCTCGATCGAAGAGAGCCGGTTCGACGCCTATCGCGGCAGCACCGATTTCATCCAAAGATACATCTTTCCTGGCGGATTTCTGCCGTCCGACGCAGCTCTCCGGGACGCTGTCTCAGACGCAGGGCTCAAGCTGACGGAAGTCGAACATTTCGGCAAATCCTACGCTCGTACCCTGCGGGAATGGCGCACACGGTTCCACGCGAATTGGCCGGCTATCGCCGCTCTCGGCTTCGACGAGACGTTCAAGCGGATGTGGCACTACTATCTTTGTTACTGCGAGGCAGGGTTTGAGGAGGAAAGCATCAATGTTGGACTTTATACGATCGAGCATGCCTAAGAAGGCGCTCTTTGACAGGAACACAACCAAATCGTTTGCCTGGGCAATTCCGGTTGTTCTTGTTGGAGCTGTATTCCCTGCTGAAGCCGCCGATATAAACGGCAACTGGGCCCGCGGAGACGGGAATGCGCGTGTGCGTATTGCACCTTGCGGCGCTGATCTTTGCGCGGTCAACACATGGATTAAGCCCGGTACGCCGAAAGAGAAGGAAGGCGACAAACTGGTCATGTCGATCAAGGAGGACAGTGAGGGCAGCTATTCCGGCACCGCTTTCGATCCGCAACGCGATCTGAGCTACAAGCTTACCGTCAAAGTCGACGGCGCCAGGATGACCACGAAAGGGTGTGTCATCGCCGGTCTGATCTGCAAGGGCGTGGACTGGACACGCATAAACTGAGCTTGGAAATCCATCTGGGGGCCCCGTATGAAAACGTACCTGACCGCATATACCGCAACGCTGATCGCCTTCGTTGCCATCGATTTTGTCTGGCTGAGCGCCATGGCCGACCGTCTCTATCGACCAACGTTGGGCGACATGCTTGCGCCGCAGTTCCGATTGGCGCCTGCTGCGGCATTTTACCTGATTTACGCCGCGGGGTTGACCTTCCTCGCTGTCCGGACGGGTTTGACGTCAGGATCAATGACGACAGCAGTCATCTACGGCGCAGCCGTTGGCTTCATGGCTTATGCCACCTATGATCTGACCAACCAGTCTACCTTAAGAAACTGGTCGACTGTCTTGACGGTCGCCGACCTCATTTGGGGAACAGTCTTGTCAGCGGCAGCATCAGGTGTCGGTTTTTGGGTCACATATCGGATCTTTGGGGCTGTGGCGCGCCTCTGATGTCCGCACGCGACGTAGGCCGGCAGGCGCTATCGAAGGCCAAGCAAAGACTTGGAGGCGAATTTTTAGAGTTCATTTTTTTGATCCAGCAGCAAGCTGATGCGTAGGTTACGCCATGAATATGCAGATGCCGCTTCAAATCGGAGTACTTCGAACCACATGCGCTGACGCGAAAGTGTGGTCGTCTTCAGACGGAGCGCGAAAGGTCGGGAAATTGGAGGAAGAGACCGTTAGCTTAGATGCCGAGCGGATTAAAGCGCTGATGTCCGCTGTGGCAGAGTCACGCGATATCGTGGCGTTCGAACTCCTTTACAGGCACTTCTATCCGCGCGTACGCTCTTACATGGTCAAGATGACGAGAGGAAACCGGATACTCGCAGAGGAGCTGGCGCAGGAAACGATGATGCGCGTCTGGCACAAGGCGGCGCTTTTCGATCCGTCCAAGGCCCAGGCGTCAACGTGGATATTCACGATCGCCAGAAATCAGATGATCGACTCTGTTCGAAGAGCGATAAAGCCTGAATTCGATCCAAACGATCCGGCATTCGTCCCGGATGAGTTTGAGGCCGCCGACTCGCTAATCGAGCGTCAGCAAAGTGCTGCAGCGCTGCGCGGCGCGATGACGACATTGAAGGGCAGATATGCGGAAGTGCTGCGCATGTCGTTTTTCGAGGGGCTCACCCATTCGACGATCGCGGAAAAACTAAACCTCCCAATTGGAACGGTGAAATCAAGGATTAGGCTTGCATGCGAGAAACTGCGCGTAGCGCTTCAGGACGAGGCCAAATGATCGAACATCATCTGGATGATGACATGCTCCAGCAATATGCGGCCGGAACCCTGGCTGAAGGCTGGAGCGTTGCTGTGGCGACTCATCTTGCCTTATGCCCGGCATGCCGCTCAAAGCTTTCAATGCTGGAAAGCGTTGGCGGTTATTTTATTGACAGCGAACCTGCTGATGAAGCCGCGGTGTCACAAAGCTGGGAGAGTCTCAAAGCTAAGATCGATGCGGGTCAGATCGACAAGGTTGTGCCCATTAAGAAAGGCTCGTCGTCTGATCACACGTACCCGCAGCCGCTGAGGACCTATATCGACGCAGCCGGAGGCCTGAAATGGCGCCAGCTCGGTCGAGGCGCTGCCCAAATGATGATACCGACCAGCGACGAAACAACGACAGTGAGACTGCTCAAGATTCCGGCCGGTCAGCCGGTCCCGGAGCATTCTCACCGAGGCGTTGAATTAACGCTTGTGCTTGACGGCAGTTTTAGCGACGAGGTTTCGCGATTTGCGCGAGGCGATGTAGAGATGGCCGACGACAGCTTGACGCATCAGCCGAAAGCTGATGCTGGCAGAGACTGTATATGTCTTGCAGTGACCGAGGCGCCCCTACGCTTCAAGAGCAGGTTTTTGCGGTTGATACAGCCAATCCTCGGGATTTGACTTCAGTATTCATCGGCCGAGTAACCGCAGACCTTCCCACTACCTGCCGTTCAGATCATGCTGCACTATATTTGTCTGATTTTTGAACCGGAGCGGCGGTCATTCGTAGAACCTCTACCGAGCCAAGAGGCCGGCATTGAGAGGAGATGATCATGAAGAAATTTCTGGTAGTTTCGGCAGTCGCGTTGGCCAGTATGATGACAGGCAGCCTGGCTGCATATGCCGCCAACCCTAAGGTTGGCGGAGCGGCGATGTTCGAGGACAAGAACATCGTTGAAAACGCTGTGAATTCGAAGGATCACACGACGCTCGTCGCTGCCGTCAAGGCTGCGGGCCTGGTGTCGACGCTTGAAGGGAAGGGGCCATTTACCGTGTTTGCTCCGACCAACGAAGCCTTTGATGCCCTTCCCAAAGGGACCGTCGAGACCCTACTCAAGCCAGAGAACAAGGACAAGCTCGTCAAAATTCTGACTTGCCACGTGGTCGCCGCTGATGCCATGGCCAGCACCGTCGCCAAGATGATCAAGGATGATGGCGGCGAACATGACATCAAGACCGTCGGCGGCTGCGTTTTGAAGGCCAAGGAAAACATGGGCAAGATCACGCTCACCGACGAGGCGGGAGGAACTGCTACCGTGACGATCGCTGACGTCAAGCAGTCGAACGGCGTGATCCACGTCGTTGATAAGGTACTTCTTCCGAAGATGTGAGTTCGAGCGCCGGGCCGAATTATCGGCCCGGCATTTTCTCGGTCTGAATAGATCTTCTCTTTTTTAGGTATCGGGCGCGTTCGAACGCTAACCGGCGGCAACGCCAGTGCGGAGTGGCCGGACCTAGAAGACGCCAATTAGCATCATTCCCCGGAAACATTGTCTGTCATCTCCGTCGCGGCGAACGAGCCCAAGCGCCGTTTAGTCGCTGGATACAGCGTCCGTGAAGTTGCTGCCTGGGCGCTGGCGGGGCTCATCAGCGGGACACAGGCGCTCCGGCTCGTCGCGGCGCGCGGAGGCGATGAAACTAGCAAGTCGCGGTCGCGAAGGATTGACGTTTGTCCGGGGAATGAAGCGGGAGGCAGTCGCAAGATTATGCCGCGCGCAGGAAACTGCAATTGCGATCGCCAATCCCGGCAATGGATTCGTCGTAAGGGGCACAGTCGCCGTCCTCCAAACTTTAGAAGAAGAGGCAGTTCGCAGCGGCGCCGAGCGTATTGTCCGTCTTAAAGTCCATGTTGCCTCACATACGCCAAGACTCGCAAACGCATCTGCCGCGTTTGCATCTTCTCTAGCAAAAGCAGCCATCTGCCCTGAGGTTCCGAGCGGGATTCTTCTCTTCAGTGGTATCGACGGCGCCTCGGTGCTTGATCTCACGTCAGCTCAGATTAAGCTCGCTGATCAAATCTCGCATACAGTTGAATGGGCCAGGTGTCTGGAGAGTTGCAGGGAGGCTGGCGCAAGTGCATTTCTGGAACTCTGCCCCGGACACGCTTTGAGCGCTATGGCGGCCGAAGTCGATCCACAAGTGCTGTGCGGAAGACTTTAAAGCCCTCTCTGGACTACGGGATTTGGTCGGCAGTCAGTCTCAACCATAGGCGTCGACCTTAGGCTGAGGTTAACAACTGGCTTTCATTTTGCGATCGTCGGCTTAGCATCCCACCAGCTCGATCTGACGTTGAAGAACCGGAAAAAAGCGGTTCCAGCCGCTCGATCTCAACTCGGAAACATCGGGTAAATCAAACCCAACGCTTTTCCTGGCAGTTTCACGCAACTTGCCCGACCGGGGATCTTCACTCTAACTACAGTCGAGCCGATTCTGCCGCTCTGACCAGAGACAATGGCTTCCTATCTTCGTTGCGGCAAACTGAAAGTGAAGTCCGACACGCGGGCAGTCATGCCATCCGGATCGGCCATGTCTGTCAGAGCCGTTCTCCGATCGCTTTGGAAAGCCTAGTTGCACTTAGAAATGCTGCTTCGACTCTGTTGCCAATCGTCCAATCCCCGCATGCAGCAAGACCGTTTTCAAGGTCCATAAGAACGTCACTTTCACTGACTGTCTGTACATTGGCGAACTTCCAGCGATGGACGTTAGCCGAGAGAACACCTTCGGGAACGCCGGGCAGCAGTCTAGCCAGGCTATCGAGCATGGCCGTACGAACGACTTCCAAGTCGTCATCGACGTGTCGATCGGCCCATTGGTTTTGCGAGTGAACGACAATCGTCGGCAAAGGCGAGCGTTGCGGGCGTGACGTGCAGTCGGCGACCCATGCGATCACCTCGTCGTCATAGCGCACCGCACAGTGGCGTCCCAAGGCACGCGATTGAAGGATGAGCATCAGTGTAAAGCAAGCATTCATCTTTGTGCTCGCTGCGGCTCGAAAGCCGCTGTAGTTCGCAGGCATCAAGGCCATCGCCTGGGGAGCAGGACAGGCGGCGACAACCCAGTCGAAGGGACCAGCTCGCTCGTAACCAGTGGCGAGTCTCCAGTTACACGGGCTCCCTTCGATAGCATCAATCGTCACGCCTAGCCGGATGTCCAATCCATGTGCCATCCACTTAGGAAGCGCCGTCATGGATGGTACGCCGACAAATCTTGGGGCACGATCGCTCTCGTCGATGATTGATGCGGAGCCCATCGATGAGGAGCCGATGGTTCCTGACCACGTTTCGACGAAGCCGAGTTCGAGTGCCGGCTCTAACATAGCGTGGAACAAGGGGTCGCGGACGGTAAAATACTGGGCGCCGTGATCGAACGTGATTTCGCCGGCACGCCGGGTTGCCATTCTGCCTCCGACACCTTGGCTCTTTTCAAAGATCGTAATGTCAGCAATGCCATGCAGCGATCGTGCGAAGGTCAGTCCTGCAATCCCGGCCCCTATAACTGCAATTTTCTTTCGATCGGACATCACATTTCCTTTGTATTGACCTTACGTAGAATGGTGCTTGTCAGATCGCGAGGGAGCGACTGCTGGCAAGGTGGCCGCGAACCTCCCATCGACCGAAACCTCGTGTTGAAGCTCATACACTTATTTTTTCCGACCGCCCGCGAGATAACATTCGTTGCAGCGTTCGACGGTGCATGTTGAGGAGACGGGCAGTCGCCGAGACGTTGTTTCCGGTTTCCGCAAACACGCTGGTCACGTGCTCCCAGCGAACGAGCTCGGCAGATTTGATGGCATCCCCTGAAGACAACTTTAATGCGTTTGCCACACCGAGAACGTCAAGGATTTCGTCCGCGTCGGCGGGTTTGCTCAAAAATTCAGTTGCGCCAAGTTTGACTGCGGTCACGGCCGACTGAACGTTTCCATAACCAGTCAAGACCAGAGTTTTGGTCTCAGGAGAAATATCGCGCACTTCCGCTACGATATCGAGACCACTCCGATCGCCGATCCGTTATAACGATATCGAAACGACGAAGTCCAAGCGCGTCGATCGCATCGCTGACCGTATTATAGATCCCCGTGTCGAATCCACGGTCCTGAAGCGCTTTGCCAAGTCGCCGCGCGAACACGCAGTCGTCATCAACAAGGAGAGCCAGGCACCTGGCATCTGAATCTGCTGCTGCGCCAGTCGCCATCGAACCGAACCCTATCATGACGTGCTCCTTGCTGAGCTTGTGGGCTGCTGTCCCTGGACAATTATCGGTGACTGGTCGCCCCACTGGCCTTTGCTTGAGCGTCGTTATCGCCATCAATCAAACTGGAGACCGTTAAGATGTCCTTGTCGCCGCGGCCGCAGAGATTGAGGATGACGATTGCTTCCGCCGGCATCTCGGGGGCAATCTTGATCAACTCCGCCAATGCATGAGACGGCTCCAGAGCAGGGATGATCCCCTCTTCGGTAGCGAGATACTGGAAGGCATCGAGCGCTTCCTGGTCGGTGGCTGACCTGTACGAAACCCTGCCTTGCTCCTTCAACCACGCGTGCTCCGGCCCAACTCCGGGATAGTCGAGACCCGCCGAAATCGAGTGGCCTTCTTGAATCTGACCATCTAGATCCTGGAGAAGGTAGGTGCGATTGCCATGCAGGATGCCTGGCGTCCCCTTTGAAAGCGAAGCGCAGTGCTCATCCGTATCGACGCCTCGGCCCCCGGCCTCGACGCCGATCATCTCAACGTCACGATCACCGAGAAATGCATGAAACAGGCCAATTGCATTCGAGCCGCCGCCGACTGCCGCAATCAGGAGGTTTGGAAGGCGCCCTTCATATTCGAGGATCTGCTTGCGTGCTTCGGTGCCAATAATCGATTGTAGTGTTCTGACCATTTCCGGATACGGATGTGGCCCGGCGACGGTGCCAATCAGATAATAGGTGTCGTCGATGTTGGACACCCAATCACGAAGTGCTTCGTTCATGGCGTCCTTGAGAGTTCCGTTCCCAGACGTGACAGGTCTTACCTCTGCGCCCAGAAGCTTCATTCTGAAAACGTTCGGCGCCTGTCGCTCGATATCCTTGGCGCCCATGTAGATGATGCACTGGAGGCCAAAGCGCGCTGCGACTGTCGCAGTTGCGACCCCATGCTGGCCGGCGCCTGTTTCGGCAATGATACGGCGCTTGCCCATCCTCTGGGCGATTAGTATCTGGCCGACACAGTTATTGATTTTGTGAGATCCTGTATGATTTAGTTCATCTCGCTTGAGATAGATGCGTGCGCTTCCCAGAGCGGCTGTCAGACGCTCGGCAAAATAAAGCGGGCTTGGGCGTCCGACATAGTGTCCCGAGAGGTACTCAAATCGTTCCCAGAACGATGGATCAGCTTTCGCCTCCTGCCATCGAGCGCCGAGATCGAGCAAAAGCGGCATCAGGGTTTCTGCGACAAAGCTCCCGCCGAATTGACCAAAAAATCCATCAATATCGGGCATCGCAGAATTCATGTCTTGCATCGCGTTTTCCTCGTTTATCCGTTGTACGCGAGCGTTTCGGTTTGGATGTTCTTTTTTAAAATAAGCAGATCGACCGTCCGGTAGGCGCTCGAAACATAATGTGGAACATTCCACCCGTCCGCGTGTTGACCAGCGCTTCTACGGGGGATTGGGATGCTCAAGGTACTGGTAGTAGAAGACGAAGTCCTTATCCGGCTGACGGTCATCGACGTGCTGGAAGAGGCCGGTTTTGAGGTAGTTGAGGCTGGCTCGGCTGATGAAGCGATGGAGCTCCTTGAAGATCACAGCATAAATCTGCTTTTCACCGATGTGCAAATGCCTGGAAAGCTTTCGGGTGTGGATCTAGCCAAAGCGGTTGCGGTACGTTTTCCTGACGCAGGCATCGTCGTCGTATCAGGGAGACTAACGCCTGAAGATATCGATTTGCCGCACGGAGCAGAGTTTTTCTCTAAGCCCTACGATTTCACGAGGATCGTCGCCAGTTTGAACCGTCTTTCGAAAATCTAAGCTTTAGAGTGTCGCGCGTCCCGGAGACGGATCGTCAATAGATTTGACTTCTGGCTCTTATCGGTGATGGATAGCGCGGAATGCGGCCTCAAGGATCGAGCCATGAAGATCGAAATCGGGACTGACAAGATCTCGTCTAGGGAGCGGTTCCTCGAAGCGATCGTCCAAAGCGCAATTGACTACGCTATAATATCGCTGGATTTGGACGGCCTTGTCACAAGCTGGAACGAGGGCGCGCACCTTATCCTGGGCTGGACAGCCGAAGAAATGGTTGGCAGGCCCGCCACTGCCTTTTTTGTCCAAGAAGATAGGGAAAAAGGCGTGCCTCAGCGGGAGATGACCGCGGCTCTGAGCGTCGGAAGAGGGAGCGACGAACGCTGGCATCTCAGAAAAGATGGCACGACGTTTTGGGCTTCGGGTGAGATGATGGTCCTTCGTGCGGACGATGACACAGTGATTGGTTTTATTAAGATTCTTCGCGACAGGACGCATGAGCGCGACCAAGCTGACCGGCAGCGCCTTCTGATGCACGAACTCGGCCACCGGATGAAGAACACTCTTTCGGTTGTCCAATCGATCGCGACGCAATCCCTTCGCAATGCAACGTCAGTCGAAGATGCCTCCGTGAAGCTTCAGTCACGAATATCCGCTTACTCGAAAGCTCACGACCTGTTGCTACAGAAGAACTGGGTAAGCGCGACCCTCGGCAATATCGTCGAAGCAGCTAAAATAAGCATTGGCCTGCAAGGAAGTGAACGGATTAAAGTCGAAGGTCCTGAACTCGAACTGGGGCCTCAGGCGGCCCTTTCGTTTTCGCTGGTCCTGCATGAGCTTTTAACGAACGCCATGAAGTATGGCGCGCTGTCCAATAACGCTGGCCACATACATGTCTCCTGGCGGATCGAGGACATCGACGGCGAAGATTGTCTATCTATCGACTGGCGCGAGCGGGATGGTCCGACAGTTGCAGACCCCACGCGCGTAGGCTTCGGATCGCGGCTCATCGTCTCCAGCCTCAGCGCGTACGGCAACGCGGATGTCGCATACAACCCCGGAGGAGTCGTGCTAACAGCTAAAATGTCACTTTCGAAAATTCAGTTTCGTGGTGACCTGGCGCAGATCGATAGCGAAAAGTGACGACGAAATGGCCCGCTGACACAGAGCAATCAGTGTCGCCACACGTCGGTTCAAAACGATAACCATCTCTGCGGCTTCATTCACGCGAAGATAGTCAATGACGGATGGTTTTTTGACATACAATCGATAGAGTGGATCACAAACGCCCATCGACAAAGACAAAGGCGACGATGGGTTGCTCGAAGAGAATGGCCCGTTGCAATGATGATGCCGAAAATGCGCTGAGAGGCCAGCATGTAAATTACGCCTTTATCCGAGCGTACACTCAGCATAGCAGAAAGGCTCGGGCTCGGGAGATCGGTCTATGACTGCGGATCAACTTCGCAGCGAAGACACGAAGCCATCCCTGCACTTCGATGGCGTTGTCTCGAACCTGCTTTCGAAGGCTGAGTAGAAGCGGGAGAGGGAGCCGAATGCGTTTTCAAAAGCCACAGAAGCGATCGGTCGTTCGGATGAAATCAAGAGAGACTGCACGGTGTCGAGCCGATGTCCGGTGAGGGCCTGATGCATTGTCATGCCAACAGCCTTCTTGAAAACCGTCATCGCGTAATTCGGATGTAGTCCTGCAGCGGCACCCACAGCTTCTATGTTGATAGGGCCGAGTGCGTGCTCAGCGATGTTCTGAGCATGACTTCGACCTTCGGCAGCCTGTCGGCATCTAGCTCGCGAGACGAAACAAGAGCGGAACCCTGTTCGCGCAGATCTCGCCAGCCATCTCGTCCGATACGCCGGATGCGTGTTACAAGCTCTTCCCTCACGATCTGCTCGACTTCCTGATCGCATGAGAGCAGTTCCTCGCACCCGCGCAGGGACAGCTCTCTGTCGAAGCTTCTGACGTTGATGGCTTCGATCAGCGCCCCCCGGAAGACGTCGTCTCTAGACGGGGCCGATGCCGTGCAGATTTTTGCGGTGGTAAAGGAATAACGCTCAGAGGATTTGTCAGAATCAGGGGATATTGAGCCTATCTGCTGGGCAGTGGTTTGCATTTATCAAACGCGCTCCGCGGCGCACCATTGTTGTCGATGCGGAAAACCTGAGCGCCCCCGCAAGTGCGAGTGACAGCTTCTTCTCCCGTCTAAGCCAGTCTGTAGCGGTAGAGGGGTTTCACTGCTCAGTTCTATTTTGCTTGCCGCCACAATTGCTGGCCACCAGAGACGGCGGCCTCGCATTTGAAACGCTCGTTGTTTTCGAACGCCGGCAGCGATCCGAGCAGAACTTTACGTCGCTCCAGTTTTTTCCCCACTTTCGTCGCCAGGTGAAAGGACGTCCGCAGGCTATACAAATTTTTGTCGGCAAGTCGGATTTCTTGACCATCTTCGGCACGTCGAAACACTCCTTGGTGCATTTTTCGGAGGAATCAAACCCGCTGTCGATCATTGAGCTTTTTCAAAAACGCTATAGCGGTGCTGCGGAGACGGGGCGATTACTTCTGACCAAGTCGAACGGTAACCTCTCAGCAAGGCCGCGTGGACGCGAGGCCGCCGGTCCTTGCACTGTGATGGCCCTATTGCTCGGCCTGTTTAACTTCTTTCAGCACATTCTGACACCTCCTTTGCCAAACGGGATGTTCAGATAATTGCAACGCTCAGATTTTCAACGCCGTCTGCCCTCATCAATGGCGGCGTCCATTACCGATTATGACGCTCCATTAAACGCTCCTCTGATCGTGCGGTTCTTCAAACGAAAGGAGCCGGAGAGTGACTTACTCCCGGCTCCTTGAGGCGAACCTGAGATTCAGTTAGCGGCAGACCTTCGTCGTCCGCGAAACTCGCTCACCATCCCGATAGGTTACAACTCGTTTCGTGAAGCAACCCGGGTGGCGACGATAATCTTCACGTACCAGCCGTGCTCTCCGATCATTGTCCCAGCCACGGTGGTGGCCCCTTTCCCAGCCGCGATGCGGGCGAGGACCGTCATCAGTACGAATGACCACGGTGTCCGCATAAGAAGCTGCTGGGACGGCAATGATGGACGAAAAAGCGACAGCGACAGCAAGAATAATTTTCTTCATGGGGCCTTACCTCAAGTGATTAGACCGCGATTAAATGGTTGCCAGGGTTTTCCGTTCCACGAAAAATCTAAACTCGGACTTAAGTCTGAGGAGGCGTCAGACTAATCGCCACCCTTGCTGCACAAACCCTGACAGCTCCACATCAGGGTCGGGATTCTCAGATCCCGCAAATCAGTTTAGCGTCCCCGTCAAAAAAACGGCGAGGGCCTGTCTGCTCCTTCCATTCCAGAGGGCGAAGCTTTTTCGTTTCAGGTGATAAAAGATGGCCCGCTGAAACGCAGGGCAAATACAGATGTTTCGGCGACAAGGCAACTTGGTGAAACGCCGTTAGTCATGTTTCAGGCCGGAAGGCGGAATGGGAAACGGGTCGCCCGCGAGCTTGTCCTGCATCTCGTTGTCGGTAGCCAAATTCTGACGATCCCGAAGAAACGCAGCGATATCGCCACCGCAGGCTTCAGTCAGCTCCTCGGCCGTATAGCCGGCCTCTTCAGCTTCGGCACGCAGGAGCTCGGCGTGCTGTTCGAATGCTGACGCATCTTCCTCGAAGCCGATTTCCGACCCCATATTGTCGAGCTTGTGTTCAAGCCAATCGCTGATCGTTTTCATAACCTGCCTCCAATTATTGGGCGCTGTACCGATAGAGCATCCGGTCCTGAACCCTGCCAGCTCCGGCTACAGCCGTGGCAATGCGAACGGCGATGTCCCGATGCTCCCGCGCGGAAAGGTATCCCTCAAGAATTACGATCGGGCCGAGTATTCTGACCACGATACCGCTGCGGTCGAGCGTCGGGTCGGCGGCCCATGCCGCATCGATCGCGGCACGCATGGACGACGAGTTAGTCCCGGCTGCGCAGCACTCGTCGTATGCCGACCCGTACGAAGATCTAAAAACCATGATGAAATCCTCCCGCTCACAAACGTGGAACTTCGTCGAAGGTTGCGTGTACAGGAACGTACAGTTTTGCCCACCGTCCTGATGCCTGAGTATTGCGAGTGGTGTTGGACCCAGAAGCATGCGTAATTGTCGTCATGAAAAACGATGATGAGGTTTGGCCTTATCACCCCGACACTCGTCATTGAAAGGGAAGAGATGCCGCGGGCAAGGATCTTCAATTTAATAGTCGATCATGTGCCCGACGACAGGAAAGCTGGCGAGGCTATCGCGATGATCAGCGTTACTGGGTCTGGCAGCTACGAAGGTGAGGGTTGGTTGATCTAGTTTGCCATTCGCGGGCAAACTATCCACTAAATGCTGAGCTTACCGTTCCTCGCTATCGATCGGCAAGATCGCGAGATAGCACCCGGCTGAGACAAGCATCAGAATTGCGAAGATTGCGGATAGCGTGATCATTGGCATTCCTCCTGCCCACACGGTGCAGTGATTTGCCGTCAGGAGCAACCTAAAAGAAAGCCCCGCGCACTGGCTAGCTCCGAACGAAAGGCGATGGGCTCTCGGTGTGCGTCATAAGGTGATGAAGCGAACCCCTGTAGTGCTGAATTACGCTGCTTAGGCCTTTGCCGCTACCGGAAGTCGGAACGGTGCACCGAGGCGATTAAAGGCGTTCATGGCGGCGATCGTAGTCGTCAGATCGACGAGGTCCTTCGGTTCGAAAGCGGAGGCGGCGGCAGCCCGCCTCGTAGCAGAAATGAACACGGTCAAACTTTGCGGCTATCCGCTGGATGATGCGGCGCATGCTGGCATCTGATGCATCAACCCCGCCGAAGTAGCGTACCGTGTCGGCACGGCCGGCCGCGCACCCGGCTGTTTGGTGAAGAACTCGACGAAGTCGGTGACGAGGAACTGGCTTGTTCGACGCTAAGGCGTAGGCAGCGCGTTCTGAACAGCGCTTCTCAGAGACTTCCGAAGCACATTCTCGTCTTCAACCGTACGGGGAAAGGTGCCATGGAACCGCGACGAAGTTTCGTTGTTTATCCAATTCGGAAATGAGGAGATCGCAATGAGCGTAGCCGTCGCCCTTGTCACGGGAGCTGGATCTGGAATTGGTAAAGCTGCGGCACTGAAATTGGCCAGCGACGGTTTCGCGATCGGCGCGCTCGGGCGTACCGCGGACGAAATTGCTTCCACCGTAGCGGAGATAGACGCCGCTGGCGGCAAAGGTGTTTCGCTCTTGGCCGACATCGCCGACGAACGACAGATGGCAGACGCTGTCGGACAGCTTGTCAAGCGGTTCGGCCGACTTGACGTCGTCGTGGCCAACGCCGGTATCAACGGCGTCTGGGCGCCGATCGACGATCTGACGGTCGCCGAGTGGAACGCCACGATCTCCGTAAACCTAACCGGAACTTTTCTTACGATCCGCGCCAGCGTTCCCGAGCTGAAGCGATCGGGAGGCGGCTCCATCGTGGTTGTATCATCGATCAACGGCACCCGCACGTTTACGACTCCGGGCGCTACCGCCTATACGGCGACGAAAGCCGGGCAAGTTGCGATGGTCCAGCAGCTCGCCCTGGAGCTTGCTCGCCACCATATTCGTATCAACGCTGTCTGTCCCGGCGAAATCGAAACCAGCATCGACGCGAATACCCGTCTTCGAAAGGAAGACGAGACCGCTATCCCAGTCGTCTGGCCCGCAGGCCAGGTTCCGATCACGGGGGGTCGTCCCGGCCGCAGCGAAGACGTCGCTGACGTTATTGCATTTCTTGCGTCCGAACAGTCTCGCCACGTAACCGGGTCTCCAATCTGGGTGGACGGCGGCCAGGGGCTGCTCCGTTAGTCTCATGAGAAAGCAAGGTTTCACAGTGCGCGAATACAGCTTCGGTCCTATTATCTTCGAAGACGGCGTCGAGTTCCGCTTGTGGGCGCCGCTGAAGGACAGCGCCGTTCTCAAGTTGAAAGACGTTGACCCTATACCAATGAAGCGCGACGAGGAAGGCTGGCATCGATGCCGGACGAGCGCAGCCGCTCCCGGCAGTCTTTACAGTTTCGTGCTTCCGGAGGGCTCTGAAGTGCCCGATCCAGGTTCACGCCATCAGCCTGAAGACGTGCGTGGCCCAAGCGAAGTCGTCGATCTTACGCATTTCCAATGGAAAGCCGACAACTGGATCGGGCGCCCTTGGGAAGAGTCAGTCATCTACGAGCTGCATGTCGGCTCGTTCACGCCACAAGGGACTTTTCGCGCGGCAATGGACAAGCTTGACCATCTGGCCCGGCTCGGCATCACGGCTATCCAGATCATGCCGATCAGTGATTTTCCCGGTGCCTACAATTGGGGCTACGATGGCGTACTTCCTTATGCGCCTGACAGCAGCTACGGACGTCCCGAGGACTTCATGGCGCTGGTCGACGCCGCCCATGAGCGCGGGTTATCGATATTTCTGGACGTCGTGTACAATCACTTCGGGCCGGATGGTAACTATCTGCCGAACTATGCGCCGCTGTTTACCGACCGCCACAAGACGCCTTGGGGCGACGGGATCAACTACGATGGCAGCCAGTCTCGGCCCATTCGCGAATTTGTCATCCAGAATGCAGTCTACTGGATCAAGGAGTTCAGGCTTGACGGACTCCGCCTTGACGCCGTGCATGCAATCAACGACGACAGCGACGAGCATGTTCTCCTCGAACTGGCCAGGCATGTCCGCGACGCCGCGGGAAACCGGCATGTCCATCTCATCGTCGAGAATGAAGACAATGACAGCGACCTGCTGAAGCGAGATGAGGAGGGCAGAGCTGTCCGCTTTACAGCGCAATGGAACGACGACGTGCATCATGTCCTGCACGTCGCCGCAACCGACGAGACCTTCGGATATTATCAGGACTACGCGGACGACGCCAAAAAGATGGGCCGGGCGCTTGCCGAGGGCTTCGTGTTCCAAGGCGACCACATGCGCTATCGTGGGGAAACTCGCGGTAAGCCCACGGGTGACCTGCCACCTACCGCGTTCATATCGTTCATTCAAAACCACGATCAGATCGGTAACCGCGCGCATGGCGATCGGATGATTACATACCGACCGCTCGCCCCCCTGAAAGCGGTGACGTCGATCTATCTGCTGTCTCCTCAAATCCCTATGCTTTTCATGGGCGAAGAATGGGGAGCACGCGAAAATTTCCCCTATTTTTGCGATTTCAACGACGACCTGAACGAAAAGGTGAGGACGGGACGGCGCAAGGAACTTTCACGACTTCCGGGTTTCGACGCGGACGACCTTCTTGATCCCAGCGCTCGCACCACGTTTGAGGCGGCTAAGCTCGATTGGTCCAAACTGTCTGACACCGATGCGTCTGAAATGCTCCTTTTTTACCGATCTCTTCTCGCTCTGCGCCATGAGCGCATCGTGCCGATGATCGAGCACGTTGGAAGCGGAGCGGGAAAATTTTGTCAGGAGGATGCGGTGACGGCAGTCAAGTGGCGATCCCGCGATGGTGCGGAGCTCCACCTGCTTGCAAACCTATCCAACAAGCCGGCGAAGGTCTTAGCACCGCCTATTGGGGAAACGATCTATTCACTGGGAGATATCAGCGGCAACATTCTGGGAACGTGGGCCGTCGCCTTCAGCGTTTCGTCTGCCCGGAGATAAATGCTGTGACTCGATCGTCCTCAAATAGCAGTCCAGTCCGCTCGCGTCTCGACCTACTAGCGGAAAGTCACGGTATCGCGTTGACGAGACCGAGCCCGGATAACGTGGACGTGCCGGTCACGGACGCCACGAAGCACCAGCTCCTTGAGGCACTCGGCGTGATGGTCGACGCTCTGGACAAACCTGCTGAACGGAAGTCGGCAAGACGGCACGGTAAGAAGGTCATTCCTCAGTCCTTTATACCGGAGTTTCTTGAAAAGCACCGCTTATGGGGGATCACCCTGCAGCTCTATGAACTCCGATCGAGGCGCAACTGGGGTATCGGCGACTTCGAGGACCTGATCGAAATGATTGGCCTCGCGGGGTCGCTTCGCGCCGATTTCATCGGTCTCAACCCGCTGCATGCACCGTTTCTGTCCGATCCAAACCGGTGCAGTCCGTACGAGCCTTCAAGCCGTCAGATGATTAATCCCCTATACATCGCGGTCGACAAGGTCGAAGGGTTCGAGGCGAACTCAGATCTTGAAGATCGGCTCCTAGAGCTGCGGTCGACCGATCTCGTCGATTATGTCGGAGTGGCCGAAACCAAGCTGTCCGCCCTGCGCACGCTTTGGGAGAAATGGCGGATTTCCTCCGATCGGCAGTCAAAGGCTTCCCGCGACTTCCAGGGCTTTGTCAAGGAGGGCGGTGAAAACCTACGACGGCACGCAATTTTCGAAACCCTGTCGGCACTAATGGTGGCGCGAGGCCTTGGCGCGGGCTGGACGTCCTGGCCTGAAGAGTTGCACCTTCCTGATGGCGTCGAGGTCGCGGCGCTCGTCGAGGAACATGCCGACACGATCGGTTTCCACATGTGGCTGCAATGGATCGCCGATCAGCAGCTATCGCATGCCGCCGAGGCCGCGCGTGAGGCCGGTCTGCGGGTCGGGCTCTATTTCGACCTTGCCGTCGGAGAAGCGGTCGATGGCTCGGCCACTTGGAGCGAACGTGACGCCTACATTTCCGCAGCAACGGTCGGGAGCCCGCCCGACCCGTTCGCGCCCAAGGGTCAGGACTGGCATCTTGCGGCGTTTCATCCGGCTAAAATTGCATCTGGGAGAAATCCGCCATACCTGCGAATGGTCGCATCTGCTATGCGTTATGCTGGCGCCATCAGAATCGATCATGCCGCGGCTTTGAAGCGGCTTTTCCTGGTTCCCGCCGACAAAGGTCCGGAGAAGGGTGCCTATGTCGACTATCCGCAGGAAAGGCTTCTCCAGATCCTAGCCGACGCGTCGACAAAATATCGTTGCCTGGTTATCGGAGAAGATCTGGGGATGCTTCCGGAAGGACTTCAGTATGATCTTTCCCGAGCGCATATACTGTCCTACCGCATTCTGTCTTACGAGCGCGAGAAAGATGGATTTAGGTCCCCTGGCTCATACCCGAGACTATCGCTTGCTTGCATCTCGACGCACGATCACCAGACCTTGGCTGGCTGGTGGCGAGATGCGGATATCAGGACAAGGGCGGAGCACGGCATCGTTCCACCCCACATGACGGAAGAACACCGCAAGGAACGGCGGCGTGAGCGAAAAGAGATGATGGTCGCTTTGAAAAACGCGCATACGGATCCCCCACTAAGGACACCCGCCGCGACAGTCAGCGAGGAAAAGCTGAGCAAGCTCATCGTGAGCGCGCATCGCTTCATTGCAAAAACGAGTTCTGTGCTGGCCGCCGTGAGGCTGGCAGATATGACGGGCGAAAAGCGTCCGACGAACATTCCTGGCACTAGGGACAGCTATCCGAACTGGAAGCCGAAGCTTTCGGTATCGATAGAGCGGCTAGAAGGACTCGTGCTCGTTCGGCATATCGCCGTTGCTATGCAGGAGGAACGCTGATGACGATCGCAGTCTGGAGTGAATGAACGCGCGGCCAAGACGATCGCACAATATCAATCGCAAGAGCGCGAGGCTCGCGGCTCGCGTAAGTTGTGGTTTGTCATCGAACGAGCGGAATCGGAGGGCTTCAATGCAAGTTTAACGTCAGTCACAGTAGGAGCGATAATGGATAAGGACCAGGAAAGACGCAAGCGCGCCTACAGGATTTGGGAAGATGAAGGCAGGCCTCACGGCAAGCACGATGATCACTGGCAGCGGTCGGAAGACCAACATGCCCAGGCCAAGCCGATGAGGACCGAGGCAAATAAGCACGCTTCCGAGGAGTTCAACGACAAACGCCGCGAAAAATCATCCGGCGCGCATGCTCGGCCACCGTCGATGGCCGCGTCGGATTAACGACAGCGTTGACACTAAGGAAGGGCCGGCATCTATCAGCCCTTCCGCGAGATATGTGCTGATCGCTAAGGTAGCCGGAACGAGAGTTGACGTTTTGCGATCCATATGAACCCATCGTCCCGCCGCCATCACCACCGCCCATTGATACGCCGCCTCAAGATCCCGAGCGCGTCCCGCAAGAAGAGCCGCGGCACCATCTCGAACCGGACGAACCCATCAATCTCATGATCGAGGCGTCGGCATCGCGCTGCTCGACATGCCCTTTTTTGTTACATTCAAAAATTGCATCTGTCGCCGTTACGTCGCAGGGTCTGAATTTTCCGATTGGAGGTACCTTCTTGCTGGGACCCGATGATGATGCCAACATTTGATGGACACGATCGTCTTCACCTTGGGCGTTATCTTGGAAAGTGACGGTGCCGCGAAACAGCGGATCGCCAATGCCTATTCCAAGGCGAGGACCGTGGCCGCAACCCTTCCCTGGGAAGGGGGATCAGCGCGCCCTTGCGTCGTGGCTTGCACAGAGCAGATTCAGGTCCATATGGAGGCGGAGAAGTCGAGGCGGCGGGATGGATGCTCTGCGCTGTTCAGGAGCGACTCAGCGAGAAGGATCTACCAGACTGGGAGTCGCTCAAGATCATTGGGGACAAAGATGCAGCACTTCTACCCTCACAGCAGCGCGACATTCACTAGGCATAGGTCATGATCAAAGAACAACTGGCCCAAGCAAAATTTGCACTCGCTCAGGAGGAGGTAGCCCTCTGTGAGCGCGTATTTGATCGTCTCTGCGCTTCCAAACAAATCGTGCTCGAAATGCGACAGAAGGAATTGTCAAACAAGATCATTTGGGCGTTTCGCCACGGGGTTAAGGATGAGGAAGACTTGACCAAACTGTTGACGTGACTGTCTTGATACGCCCTTGGTTTGAAACTCGACAGGCGTCTCCGACAAGCCTTGCCACATTAGGTTCGGATCGCTCGCCACTCCCGGCGTACCAGGGAACTCCGTGTGCATAGTTGCTTGATCCACCCCCTAGTCTGGAAATGGTTCGGTCACGCCTGCTTCACAAGACGCTTGGTACTCTTTGTGATGAGTTCTCCGGTAAGGGGCCTTGCTAGGGGCCGGCCTGGCGCGTCCGATTGTGGCAGGATTTTTGAGAAAACCAAACCTGCGTTGACGAATCGGGCGCCTTTACTTTAGCATTTTGGTTGTGATGGACCTGAGATACCCATCGCAGTAATGCTGGTGCGCATGGAAAACCTCGGGACCCAAGGGCAAATGGTAGTTCCGAGGTTTCTTCTTTAGATTTTTGCGGCAATGATAAGCGCGGCCGCCGCTTTCTCGATGGCCTGACCCTCATCGCCATCGTGGCAATGCCGGCGCCGCGCGCCGTTTGACCGCCGCCTACTCCTGCTCCTGGATGGGGCCGATGCCACCATTCCGCATGCGTCTCGTCTTCAGCCTTCGCCTTCCCCGCGGGTATTGCCGCGACGGAAGAGTGTGGAGGCCAGCATCCAGATCCCGATGATGCCCAGCAGCCGACTGCGGACCTCGTTTACGGCCTGTCCGGTAACGTACCAAAGGCCACCTTCCCCGAAATCACTCGATGATTTAAAATTATTCTTAAGTTTGGCCGTGATTAAGTCGCCCTCAATATCTGGGGGCATCGCATCCATGTCTGCATTCGTTCGTATCCTGCTTTTGTTCCTTTTCCTGGCACCCTTTGTCGCACACGCGTCCGGTGATGACTGGCAGGTTGCCAAGACCACCAGCCAGGTTAGGTACACTATTGACCGGAAACAGTGGACCAACCTACGTGTGGGCGATGTGGTGCCAAACAAAGCCTGGATCTCCACAGGCCCTCGTGGCCGCGTTCAGCTCGTGCGTGGTGTTGAAAGCATTGGGTTCCAGCCGAACACATTGGCTGCGATTACGACAAAGCCGAGCGGCTTCCTTTCGCCGCGAAAGACGGAGGTCTTCCAGCAGGTCGGGGAACTCGATCTTGAGATCGAAAAGCGGAGCCAGCCGCATACAACAGTTCAGACTCCCTATCTGGCCGCCGTTGTGAAGGGTACGATCTTCCACGTGACGGTCGGCAAGACTAAGGCATCGGTTGCCGTAGATCGCGGTCTTGTGCAGGTCACGTCTTTCGGAAGCGGTCAACAGGCCAACGTTGGGCCCCGACAGAGCGCGACTGTGGACCGGAAGAGCGGCATGGACGTCGCAGGAGCGGTGTCAAAGCCTTCCATAACGTCCGTCGCACCATCGGTTGAAGTCGTTCCGGCCCTGGGCGCCAAGAAGCTGTCCGGCGAACCCGACGCCGCGCCTGAAGACAGGGGCAAGTCAAAAAAAGGAGCTGACGACACCAGTGCCAACATTGCCAATAACGGCGAGGGGAAGGGCAGTTCCGGCAAAGGCGGCGACTCCGACGGCAATGGAGAGGGCGGCAAAGGTAGCGACAGCGGGAAGGGCGATGGTGGCAAGGGCAGCGGCGGCGGAATTGGGAATGGTGGCAGCAAGGGCAACGGCGGTGGAAACGGCAACGGCGGTGGCAACGGCGGCAAGGGTAGTAGCGATGGCGGGAAGGGTAATGGCGGCGGCAACGGGAATGGCGGTGGACATGGTAACGGTGGTGGCAGCGGAAATGGCGGTGGAAAGAGCAACAGCGGCAACGGGGGCAGCAAGAGTAACAGTGGAAAAGGCGGCAAGTAATCTGCGGATAATGTCTATCTATTTCCACTCGCGTTGTGCACCTGATGACTATAGCGCCCGAATGGGCTGTCTTTTCCAGCATTGATGCCGTTTGCCGCCCACCGGTACCGCGTGACCCGATCGCAGACGCGGGCACCCTCTCGAAAGCTTGCAAGTGGCATGGGATGCTGAACGACGTGGCCCGTAGAGGTTGACGGGGGGCTTGGCAGTCGGAAGACTTAATGCCGCGGCTGCACAAAGATGCTTGAGCGGAGGCGAATCTTTCGGGATCCGCCGGTCGCTCCCCGATTTTTCCAAGCGATCCGTCACCTGGGGCTCAAGGAGACCGGCACCATACGCGTCCCCCTGTACATATCGATATCGCCCTCAGCTCGAGGGAGCGAGGCGCCGCGGACGTGCCGGCTTCGTCTTTGTCGAACAAGGATCCGGGTCTGGTGCCGAGGACGAGGGCAATCTGAGCTGGCCGGCTTGAACCGATGCGGTTCGTGCCCTTCTCATACTTTTGGACATGCTGGAATGTCACGCCAATCCCTTCGGCCAAGGTCATTTGCGACATGCGCAGAAAGCTTGCGGCGGCTTCTTACCCGTGCCTACAGCGACGTCGATTTCCGATATCTTTGTACGCAACATTCCAGTCGGTGCTCTCTATCGCGATTTTTGACAACTGCATGATATCAGACCACAAGTCTACGAATTGACAGCGGTATCAGACGTTAGTCCGGGGTGGGTTTAATCTCTTCCGATATGTATTTTCAAGGCTGTCGGTGGCGACAGACGGGGAGGCATCATGAACGATTCCGAAATCAGGAACGAGCAGCGCTACCGCCTGCTCATCGAGGCCATTACCGACTACGCCATCTACATGCTCGACCCGGGCGGCTTCGTCACGAGCTGGAACCCAGGTGCCGAGCGTCTCAAAGGTTACAAGGAGGAGGAGATCGTCGGTCGACACTTCTCCACGTTCTACACCGACGAAGATCGAGAGAGCGGCCTGCCGGCACTTGCCCTTCGGCTTGCGCAGGAAGAAGGGCGCTTCGAGCGCGAGGGATGGCGTTTGAGAAAGGACGGTTCGCGCTTCTGGGCGAACGTCATCATCGATCCGATCAGGGACTCCCAGGGCGAACTGATCGGCTTCGCGAAGATCACGCGCGACATCAGTGAGAAGCGGGCGGCGCAGGAAGCGATCTTCCAAGCGCAAAAAATGGAGGCGGTCGGGCAGTTGACCGGCGGACTCGCACACGACTTCAACAACCTCCTCATGGCGATCCTCGGAAGCCTGGAGATCGCAAGGAAAAGAGCAGTCCGGCAGGACGTCATAGATCTCATTGACAACGCGATTCAGGGGGCTCAACGCGGCGCCACGTTGACGCAGCGGCTGCTTGCGTTCTCTCGTCGCCAGGAGCTTCAGCTCGCCCCCGTCGACGTCGGCGACCTCGTCGGTGGGATGACCGAGCTCATGCGGCGCACCATCGGCCCCGAGATCGTGATCACCAGCAAGTTCGCACCGGATCTGCCGAAGGTTCGCAGCGATTCCAATCAGTTCGAGAGCGCTCTTCTCAACCTCGTTGTCAACGCCCGCGACGCCATGCCGGGCGGTGGAGAGATCACCATCGCCGCCGAGCGCAGATCCGACCGGCCTAGCCGCTCGACCTTGCCGCCCGGAAACTACGTCTGCCTCTCTGTCCGCGATCAGGGGGAGGGCATGGATGACGAGACGCTGGCCAACGCGACGACGCCCTTCTACACGACAAAGGGCGTTGGAAAGGGAACGGGCCTCGGTCTTCCCATGGTGCACGGCCTGATGGCACAGTCCGGCGGCGAGCTAATCCTGAAGTCCGAGGTGGGACAGGGAACGACCGCGGAGCTGTGGCTTCCCGTCGCCGATAGCACCGAAGTGGAAACAAAGGCTCCGGCAACACCAGATGTGCCGTTCGAGCCCGCTCCGACAGCGCTAACCGTTCTTGTAGTCGACGACGACGCCCTCGTTCTCATGAACACGGTTCTGCTGCTCGAGGATCTGGGCATGGACACCATTCAGGCATCTTCGGGCGAGGAGGCTTTGGCAGCGCTGCAGACGGGCGTTCCGCCGGATGTCGTTATAACCGATCACGCCATGCCTAACATGACAGGGGCGCGCCTGTGTCAGGAAATCCATGCGCGGTACCCGACGCTTCCGATCATTCTTGCTACAGGATATGCGGAGCTACCGGACGGCGTCGGCGATTTGGCCGGGGTCGTGCGGCTATCGAAGCCGTTCAGCCAGGCTCAGTTGTCGAACGCGCTGGCAGAAGCCTGTCAGGGCAGGCGGTGCTTCTGAAGCTTTTTTGAAGTCGACCACCTCAGGCAACATCAAGATCCGTCCGGCGCAATCGCTCGATGCTCGAATCGGGCAAGCGGACTGGTCGTCCCTTGTGAAGGTCCACCTGTCCGTACCAGGCGTGATCGCCGAGTGTTTCAGGATGTCTGCCGGGCCCTTGGGTTCGCCGTTCTCCGGCACGTACGCAGGCGCTTGCGTAGAGGCGCGCGCGGAGCGATCCACTCTTACTGGAAACGATGCGGGAAGGTAGCCGACCCGGATGCCGCAATCGAAGCCTTCGCCCACGACGCGCAGCCCACCATCCATGCCTTGTTCTTGTCGAACGCGGCGCAGTGTGAGGTCGAGCACGTCGTACATGTCGGTGTCGGGGCAGGCTTCTACCCGGCGATCAAGCGAGTTTCGTCAATGTCTTTGGGAAAGCGACGGCGGTCGAGGTCGCGCTTGATCTGGCTGCGTGTGCGGCCGCGAATCTCTCATCCTAACCGAATGTCTCCATTGTTCAGTGCGACGACGGGTCGGTGGAATTCGGTGCCGCCGACGTCATCTGTGTGAACGCCGGAGCGACGCGCCCCGCGGACATATGACTGGATCGGCTCAAGAACGGCGGAAGGCCGATCTTGCGCTGGCGACCGATCTGCGTTTCACGAAGAGTGATTGGAACAACATGCATCGTCGTGGTGCGGTGTTCCTGGTAACCAGACGAGGCGGCGACTTCCACGCCCAACGGATTTCGCCGGTAGCGATGTTCGCATGTGCGGGGCTTCGCGATGAACTGTTGGAAAAGGCGCTTGCTGAGTCCTTCGGCAAACGGGGAGCGGAGGAAGGTGACGCGGAACGCCGGACGGTCCCTGTCTTATTCTTAAAATTGATATGAGGTAGAGCGCAATGAGAAAAGGCCGCGACAAAATCGCACCGACCTTGTCGACATCGCCTTCACACCAGTGCCAGTACATCTGTGGTCAAAACGCCGCGTACCCAGTTCGTGCCTGACCGCACACGATCTCCACGATGGAGTTCGCCGCGTCGATAAGGCGGCCGCGACACTTGGCAAGATTGGGGATGCTTTAGCGGCCCGGTCTCGTCGGCCCTATGCCTAGCGCTGTCCCGACCGCACTCGACAACGCTGCCTGCGATACGGGCTTTCGAACCACGGGAATAGTTGCGAAGTCTGCCGGGATATGGACGCCGTCGCGGTAGCCTGTCGCGAAGACGTATGGAATGCCACGCTTCTCGAGCTCCTTCGCGACCTCCTCGGATGTGGAAGATCCAAGATTGAGATCGAGAACCGCACAGTCGGGCGATCCCTCGGTAAGGATTTTCAAGGCGGTGGCGACATTGGCCGCGATCGAAACCTCTTCGGCACCGATCGACCTCAGCAGTTCCTCGGTGTCCATCGCGATCAGCGACTGATCCTCGACGAGCAGGACGCTCATTCGGTCCAACGGCTTGAACGCGGCTTCCGCGATGGCTGGGCTGCCGGGCTGCAAGTTTTCCACGACCTCGCGTAGGTGCTCGCCGGGGATCATGATTCTGGCCTCGAGGCCGGCAGGAGCGAAGTCGAGGTCGATGCTTCCCCCAAGGTCGTGCGAAACGGTCTTCTCGATCAAGTTCGAACCGAAACCGCGGCGTGTCGGCACGACGACCTCCGGGCCGCCGCTTTCCTTCCAGGAAAGATGGCAGTCGCCATTTTCGGCGATCGTCCAGGATATCTCCAGCTTTCCTGACGGAACGGAAAGACTGCCGTACTTCGCGGCGTTGGTCATCATCTCGTGCAGAAGCAGAGCGAAGACGCCGAACGCCCGTTCGGTCAAGCCGATGTGATCTCCCGAAATCTGGATGCGATCCGGCAGTTTTGCAAACCGATGCATATCCGCCTCGGCCTCGATCAGGCCCCTGAGTTCGCCGCCGTCCCGGCTACCGAAGGACTGGTCGTGAGCGAACGAGAGCGCCCGGAGCCGCCCTTCGAACGACTTGGCATATTCGTCGACCGACTGGGAGTTCGCCCCGGTCTGCGTCGCTATCGACTTCACCAGCGCGAGGATGTTCTTCACGCGGTGGTTCAGCTCCGAATTCAACAGCTTTCGCTGGCTCTCGGTCCGTTCGCGCTGCTCCTCGGTGGCGTCGTTGTGCGACAGCATCACGTCGCGGACATATCCCCTGATGGATTCGGCCACGACGACGTCTGCCTTCGACCACGGGAGCGATTTGTGCCTGACGTCTTCCCTCCAGGTATCGAAGCTGCCGCGCGGCGATAGCCTGACGCCGTTCTCGGTGAGCTCCTCTTTCTTTCGCGGTTCCCCTGCCCACTCGACTTGATGGGCCTCCTCGCTTCGGAAGAACACCAGGAAATCCGGCGAAGAGACTGAAATCGGAATCGCTAGCACCCCTGCGATGCGCGTACCGTACTCTTCGACGTCACCGGTCTCGGACTGGAGGTCCTGCGTGTCCCAGATGTTCCGGCCCGCCTTCTTGCCGATGATTTCCATCAGATGCGGTATCGCCGTCTCCGATGGGGAAACGCCATACGACGCCCACTCACCACGCGACCATAGGCCCGCCCCGTCGCTGGCGATCAGAGAAGAGAATTCTCGAAGCCTTCTGCGAAGCGTAACCTCGACCGGGTCGGCGTGATCGACGCCTGCGATGATCGCATCGAGACGACTGCGCGTCGCCGCGGCGGACGCCTGCTGTTCGCGGTGCTCGATGGCGGCCACATGCAGCGAGAAGTACTGTGCGAACAGTTCGGTCGCCACGCGCAGCGGGATGGAGAGCCATTTTGGCGTGTTATGGTGGCAAGCGATGAGGCCCCAGAGCTGGCCGTCTACCACGATCGAGATCGACATCGAGGCGGCGACGCCCATATTTCGTAGATATTCGCAGTGGATGGGGGAGACGCTTCGAAGATGGGCGAACGAGAGGTCGACTGCCGGATCGCCTTCGGCGATCTTCGGAAGGAGCGGCACGGGGACGAACGATGCGTCGCCGATCACACGGATCCAGTTCTTGACGTAAAGCTTGCGCGCCTGCACCGGGATGTCGGATACCGGGAAGTGCTGGCCCAGAAAGCTACCCAGAGAAGCGTCTTTCGCCTCCGCGACCACCCGACCGGCCCCGTTGTGCAGGAACCGGTAGACCATCACGCGGTCGTAGCCGAGCATCGCGCGGACCAGCCGCGCGACTGATTTGAATAGCGGGTCGAACTCCCGGTAGCCGTCCACCCGTCGGATCAACGATTGCGTCAGATGGAGCGCCACTTCCGTGTCCTCCGGAGAGGCGGGCCGCTCAAGCTCGAGGAACGTCCGGCCCTCGTATCGGTGGGCTGTGATGTCGGCGACGCTCGCGCCTTCCGAGAGCTTCGCCTTGAGCACGACGCCTGCGATCTGGCCAGCCCCGGCCCGAGCGACGGCGTTTGCGATGTCATGGGAGACGGTCGTACCGACCAGATCGGCAAGCTCCGCGCCGACATAGTCGCGATTGGTATCGCCCAGAAATTCGTCGATATTCTTCGAGACGAACGAAACCATCCCTTGCTCGTTCAGGACGATCATTGCTCCGTGAGGCTGGATGCTGCCCGGAATATGGATGGGTTCCCGATCGCAATTGCTCAAATCGACTTTGGACCTATCATAACTCAATGGCGGACATCCTGCTTTCTCGGGTGGGAATGCCTGTCTGCCATAGCGTCCGGCGACCAGCAACTGCTGATGAAGAGTTATACGATTGGTTACTGATATTGGATTATCGAAGATGCTGATCAAGAAGAGCGGCGTCTTAACGGCCGGATGAACGCCAGCAACAGATTCGGATCGACAGCGACCAATCTCCGCCTTGGTCAGTCCCGTCGCGATCGGTAGATCCTCCAGGTCCGACGACGCTTTCGCTATTTGTTTGGGGGGTGTTGACCAATGCACGCCGGTCTGGGCGTTTCACTAGATGGCCGCGGTACGCAACAACTTCGCGCTCTGCGAGCTTCGCCATAATCAAACTACAGCACCCCCGCTCGTCGGGGGGTGCTGCGCCTCGCCCGCCGCCGCCGTCCCCTCGCGGGTCCTCCATCGTCCGTTGGGAGGCAATCATGGCCGATGACAGCACCGTAACCATCCGCGCCAATTTCGACACGCGCGAAGCTGTAGACCTCGCAATAGAACATCCGGTGCAGCGGCTTCAGCGGCGAACACGTCCGGGTCGAAGGCCTTACGCGGCGACGCGTCGTACGACGGCAGCACGCGCGATGAGGCGCCACTCGCGGGCGTCGTCGAGATCTCTATTGATATCGAAGCCAGCCAGCACCCACGGTCAATCGAATTGATCTGGCGTTGCGAGTATCGAGCCACTGAGCGATGGCACACCTTGTCGGCGTCTATGCTCTGGCCGGCGAATTGTCTCGCTCATCCTACCTTCAGGAAGCACTGGAACGGTACGAGGAAATTATGCGGCCCTATGTGGAAAAGGGACAGAACGTCCCGAAATTCGCTCCGAAAATGCTGCAGCCACAGACCTTGCTGGGCATCGCCTCGCAGCGAGGCGTTCTGCGCGTCTCTGACACGCCGGGCATTAAGCAGCTCGTGACCAAGCTGTTCTTATCCGGCGCGGACGACTTCAAACTGCCCGAGTACGGCGCCATCCCTTCATAGAGTAGACGCGACCGGTTGCAACGCTCTCCGTCACAAATAAATGATTGGAACCTCTAGGTTTTCCGCGTGTTTTCGATCCACAAACCAAGAGGAAACACCCATGAAGAAAATTATCCTTCTGACCGCGAGCCTCGCGCTTGTCGCCTCAGCGGCTTTTGCCCAGAGCCAAACGCCGACCACCTCGCAGACGACGCCAGCGGTCAATACCGAGCAAAATCCCGGTGCACCTGTCGCGGGTAAGAACAGCTTCACCGAAACTCAGGCTGAGTCCCGCATCGAAGAGGCCGGCTACACCGACGTATCCGGTCTGAAGCTCGACGATCAGGGCGTTTGGCGCGCCACCGCTTCCAAGGACGGCAAGTCCGCCAACGTCTCCCTGGACTTCCAGGGCAACGTCACGCTTGCCAAGTAAAAATATAACGGAGAAATCCCCATGAAGACCACAATCACAGGACTGTATGACAGTTACGACGATGCAAAGGCGGCCGTGAAAGCGCTCGAAGATGCGGGCGTCCCGTCGGACGACATCAGCATAGTCACCAACAAGGCTAATGGCGACGTCAATGTCGAAGGGCAAGGCAACCGGGCAGGCGAAGGTGCCGGCGCCGGTGCAGGCCTCGGCGCTCTGGCTGGCGGCGCGGGCGGTCTGCTGACCGGCCTTGGCCTCCTTGCCATTCCAGGCGTTGGTCCCGTCGTTGCTGCGGGCTGGCTCGCGGCCACGGCGGCTGGCGCAGTCGCTGGTGCCGTTGCTGGCGGCGCCGTCGGCGGGATCGTCGGCGCGATGGTCGAATCCGGTGTGCCGGAAGAAGATGCCAACTTCTATGCTGAAAGCATTCGTCGCGGCGGCTCTGTCGTGACGGCGCGTGTGGAAGACGACCGTCGCACGTCCGTAGACGCGATCCTCAACAGATCGCCGCGGGTAAACGTCGCAGAGCGTCGGGCACGTTATGCCGAGCAGGGTTGGACACGTTTCGACGAGACCGCCGATCCCTACACAATCGAGCAGATCGCCGCCGAGCGCGACCGTTATCGCGTCAACCGTCTGTAATTTGTTCTATAGGAAACCATCGGAGGCCTCGCAGTCGCTGCGGGGCCTTTTTTGATTTGGGTCGGCGGGACTTTTTCGCGTCGCCGACGTTGTCCTCTCACGATCGAAAGGAGACCGAGATGTCATCGAAAGCCACCGCAGCAAAGCAGCGCGATATCCAAGACCAGGTCGCGAAGGCCGACGAAAAGTCAAAATCGACGCCTAGCGGCGCGATGCAGGCGGGTGCGCGGAAATACCCGGAACCGCCTTTCCCGAAAGTGCATCAGAAGAAGCCTGGCTCCGAGGCTGACCTACCGCTCATGCCGCTTTACGATGCGCCGTTCTACAAGGGGTCGGGAAAGCTGAAGGACAAGGTCGCACTCATTACCGGTGGAGATTCGGGCATTGGCCGCTCGGTCGCGATTCTGTTCGCACGCGAGGGCGCCGACGTCGCCATAGTCCATCTCGACGAGAACGAGGATGCGGCAAACACCAAAGCCGTGGTTGAGAAGGAAGGCCGCCACTGCTTGGTTATCAAGGGCGATGTGAAAGACCCCAAGTTCTGCCGTGACGCTGTAGCCCAGACTGCCAAGCAGTTCTCTCGTCTCGACATCCTCATCAACAACGCCGCTTTCCAGGTCCATACCGCCGAAATCGAGGATCTTACCGACGAGCATTTCGACGAAACACTGAAGACCAACCTGTACGGCTATTTCTATATGGCCAAGGCCGCAATTCCTCACCTCTCCAACGGGTCGGCGATCATCAACACCGGATCGGTCACCGGATTGGAAGGCTCTAAGGAGCTGCTCGACTATTCGATGACGAAGGGCGGCATTCACGCTCTTACCAAGGCCCTGTCCAGCCAGCTCGTCCCGAAGGGCATCCGCGTCAACGCCGTCGCGCCCGGACCGGTCTGGACGCCGTTGAATCCTTCTGACAAGCAGGCCGACGACGTAGCGAAGTTTGGCAGTCAGACGCCGATGAAACGCGCCGCTCAGCCTGAGGAGATTGCGCCCGCCTACGTCTTCCTCGCATCGCCACAGATGTCCAGCTACATCACCGGCGAAATCCTCCCCATCGTCGGCGGCTACTGAGGTTGGAGATGGCGAAGTTCTACTTTCAACTGCTTGACCACGAAGGCGTCCGTCCTGCGGAGATGCTGTACGACTTCGACACTGCGGAAGCTGCGATCGAGGAAGCGCGCACGGCGCTGTCCGAAATGGCAGCCGATGGGCTTCCGACCAGTGAATACAAAATGCTGTCCGTCGAGGTCTTCAACGAAGAACGAAAACCGGTCCGGGAGATCAGGCTTGTTCTCGAGGAAATCGACAAGACCGCAACTGCAGATCCAATAACCGAGGAGACCGAACATGGTCACTAGAAGTAACGACACCGAATCGCCCAAGGTCACCGAAACCGCCATCGAAGCACGCCAGGGCAGCTTCGGGAAGCCGGTCTTCATCGTTCTCGTTTGTGGCATCTTGCTCGCACTGCTCGCCTGGGGCGGGGTCGAGATTTGGGGCGAGAGTATCGATCGAGACGCCGAGCCCACGGCTTCGACGAAGGCCGATCCGATCAACGCACAGCCGTCCGGCGCCGGAACGTTCGACAACAACGCAGCCGACGGCAGCAGCCGTCCGCCCGAAGCGACCGATCGTTCTCCGACTCCGAGTGGCAGTGGCAGCGGCCCGACACAGGTGACGACGCCAGCCGGAACCGAGAAAATTAAATAGATCGGGATCGCCAAAACACCGCAAACTCTGGGGCGAGTGGTCTCGCCCCAAGCATTCGAATTTGCCCGAACGAACAACCGAACGGAGAAATCGATGAGCGACCTCAAGAAGGGCGACAAAGTCACCTGGGACACCAGTCAAGGGAAAACCAAAGGCAAGGTCGTGAAGAAACAGACGACGCCAACCAAGATCAAGGGTCACGATGTCAAGGCGTCGCGATCCAATCCCGAATACATCGTCGAAAGCGAAAAGACTGCCAAGCGGGCAGCTCACAAGCCAGGTAGCCTGACCAAGACTGGCGATAGTTCGAAACCCTAAACCAAGCTGACCGCACTCTTCACATGGACGACGACGGAACGATCCCGAGAGTCGGCGTCAGAAACACGTCGTTATCTTTTCGCTCGCTCGCAGCGCTGGAGACCGCTGAGCGAACTTCAGCCTCTTCCCAGCCGGCATCGACCGCAGATGTCAACAATTCGGCCGCCTTGTCTTCATCGGACGCGCTCGAAGTTTCGTTCAAGTGCCTCCGTGCCGTTTCCAGGCATTGCTTCAGATCTTCGATCCGGGCGGGATCGTCGGCGGAATGGCTTGGGGATGCGACGTAGGTCATGGTGGCTCCTTTGATTTTACGATTAACGGCGAGCGTGCCCGGGAGTTCCGGCGGGGTTTAGGCTTTTTCCTACCGCTCCTTCAAGGGATCGTGCCCCCAGTTCATTAGCGAGTAGCGCCACGCCGAACGCTCCTTGTCCACCTTCGGTCCGCCTTGGGCGAGATGTCTGTGCACGTAGCCTACGACTTTTCGCATATGCTCATAGTCCTCGTCCGTCAGATCTGCCCTCTTCTTGTGCTTGATATCGACGATACGTCGTCCGGAGTGATGATCGATCGACTCCTTGCGGCCGTCCGCCTTCCACCCGTTGACGAGGCTCTCCTCCGTGCGCAGCCACTTCTCCAGCTCCGATGACGACATGTTCACCGCTTCGGCGAAATCAGCCAGGACCTGATTGGTGTCGATGTCGCTGTCTTTTGTCATTTGATCCTCCTGAAATGCTGCACACACGTACGACGACGAACGCCGGTTATCGCGGAAAGTTTCGCGCGTAATACCTGTGGTGAGGAGAGAGATCTCAACGGACATCTCGCCGAAACGCGGCGACGCACGATCCCTTCGTTCCGCGTTCAAGGACGCGGCGCATTCTTAACCGCCTCGAAGGTCGGGCACGACGACAGTGAACATATCGGTCGTTTCGGTGCCACGGCCGTCCAGCACATTCTTGTTTGCGGTCAGCCGTGGAGAAAGGAGCAGCGGCGGTCCGCTGCCCCCAACGAGCGTGTCGATGCCGATGCCATCACCTCGAACATGGCGTTGTTCGAAGCCTTCGATGATCCCTGACATTGAATGTCCTCGCCAATTGGGCTCAGGTTACGCTACGGCGCTACGAGCCTGCTCGGGATGCTTTCCCTCCGCGAACTCCTCAACGATTTTCGCGCAGAACGCGGGCAGGTCGTCTGGCTTGCGGCTCGTAACGAGTCCTTTGTCGGTGACAACCTCCTTGTCCACCCACGTTCCACCCGCGTTTTCGATATCTTTCCGGATCGACGAGTAGGACGTCACGGTACGACCTTTCAGGACGTCTGCTTCCACCAACAGCCACGGACCGTGGCAGATGACACCGACGGGCTTCGCTTGCTTAAAGAACGAACGGACGAACGACACGGTGTCGGCATCGGCTCGCAGCTTATCCGCGCCGACGCATCCGCCTGGAATGATGAGGCCGTCGAAGTCGCTTGCGGCGACATCCGTCACCTTCTTGTCGACCGTATAGGAGCTACCGGGGTCAAGGTCGCTGTTGTTTGTCTTGGCTTCTCCAGCCTCGATGCCGACGACGGTAACCGTCGCGCCAGCGGCTTCGACCGCGTCCTTGGGCTTCTTGAACTCGGGCTCTTCGGTGCCGCGGGGTGCGATGAGGATCGCGATCTTCTTACCTTCGAGAGTCATCGTTGTCTTCCTAGTTGTTGAGATTTCGACCGTGAGGTCACCGCTAGAAAACCCCTTTTGGAAGTCGAAGTTCCCAGCTCGAGATCAGTGATTTTTGGTTGGATCGTGGCACCGGCCACTGCGCTCAGCGCGTATCGCTGCCAGTGGCACCGGCATCAACGAGCGTTGGCGGCAATCGGAAAGTCGCTTTCAATCCAACGAGGGCGTCGCCTTTTGCCCCACAGCCTTCGGATGACAGGTCACGTAGGTTCCAAGCGCGATTGCCAGGGTCATCGCCGTTGTTCCGAAGATCAGGCCATACGTCCAGGCGACGCTGAGACGAAGTTCGGCGAGCGCGCCAAAGATGGCGGATGAAGCCGACACGCCAAGAAAGACGAGCGTGTTGAGCGCGCCAAGTCCGATGCCTCTCATTCGATCCGGGAGCAATGCCTGAGCCTCGGTCATCGCCACCGGATGAATGTTGCCCATGGCGTAGAGCAGAGCCAACCCTGCGGATGCCGCAAACACGCTTGATCCCGGTGAGAGGGCGAGAAGAACCGCTCTTAGAAGGCCGATGACATAGGTGGCGGTCACGAGTGTCCGACCATGCATGCCATTTGAGTAGCACGAATGGCAATGCGAGCGAAGTCGCAACTCCAATATGCTCACCCCGGTCAGTACTGCGCCGACATCGGTGTCGCGCCCGAAGACGTCCGTAAGGTACGGTCCAGCCCAAGCGTTTTCGAAAAGTGCCTCCGAGCGAGGGCGTGAAGCAGATAGGTACAAGATAGAGGAGGTGGGACAACCTCCACGAGCTAGCGGCGCTTACCTGAAAAGCGTTTAACGACGAGCCTGTCTGTCGTAGGGTTGCCGCGACTGAGAAGGCGCAGCCCAGCATCATCATCGAGGCCGCCAGCATGCAGCGCGCCGCCCGCACTCTGCCGTGAACCATGATAACGGAGACGCTGAGAGCAGCGCTCCCACGGAACCTACAGAACTCACCGTGGCCGCAAGGCGGGCGGCTTTGTCTGGTGAATGAAGTCGTCCGAGATAGTAGAAAACGCCGATCGGCGCACATCCAATTCCGATCGCAACCTGACCAGCGGAGGCGGACCAGAAATCGGATGAAGCCGCCAGAAGTGCTGAACCTGCAGCGCCCGCGATCAACCGCATGCCCCAGCGATCGAAGGCGATGCCGACAGGAATTTGTAGCACCGCGAACGATCCAAAAAACGCAGACGCAAGCCAACCGAATTCAACAGGCGCGAGTCCGTGTTCATTCGAAATCAGCGGCCCGACGACACCGAAATAGCTTCGAAACAGAGAGCGGATAGAGATGCGCGCATTCATTCCCCGCAAGAAAACCAGGCTCCAAGACCGGGATGAGTTTCAGTCCCGCTTATCGGATCTCATGTCCGATCTTCGAGATACTGCTCCGCTCCTTCGATGGGCCGTAGCCATTTCTCCCGCCGTTTTATCCATAATTCGTACGTCGGTGCGAGCGGTGTGGGCGCCTCGGTGAGGATGCCGAGCTTGATCTCGGCCTCGTCCTCGTTCGCCGAGAACAACCTGGAACCGCAGTTCGGACAAAAGCGCCGTCCAGCGAACTCGCTTGTTTCGCCCTGGGATTCGAATTCAGCAGCCGGCCACACTGCGAAAAACGTGAAGGCCGAACCGCTCTCCTGTCGGCAGTCGGTGCAGTGACAGATGCCGATCCTGACTGGGTTGCCACGCAGGGCAACTCGGACGTTTCCACATTTGCAGGAACCGGTCAGTGTCGTCATTTCGGGGCTCCTGTTCCGTCGTCCACCACCTCCGTATCCGGACGATCTCCCCCGTCGACGTGCTCGCTGTGCCAGCGACCATCCGAAAGTTGATAGGAAATCTCAGCGTCGCGACCTTCGAGATGCTGCCGTTCCGCGGCCGACTTCGCAGCGGACAGCGCTACGTCATGGTCGGCGAAAGTCTCCGACCAGACGTCGCCCAGCCTGTAACCGTAGCCGCCGTCGTGCGCACCGACATGGTATGTAAGTTTCGTCATTCTGTTTCCTCCATTTGACACCGTATCTAGTGCAACGCGGCCATGGGCCAAGCCCGTCTCGCCGCGCCCCGATAGCCAACAATCTTTCGGCATGCTAACCACCCTTATCGAGAGGGAGTCTCATGAGAAGGAAGCTTGTCGCCGTCGCCGTCGCCGCGCTTGCTCCGGTCGTCGCAATGCTCGGATATAACGAGTATGCGATGCGGAGCCAGCGCAACGACGAAGTGCGCGCACAAGCTGCGCAGGCGGCCCGGCAGGCGTCCTCAGAAGTCGAGCGGATCGTCGAAGGACTGCACTCGCTTCTCATCTCCGTGCGCTCCATGCCGGCAGTGCGGAACCTCGACCCCGCCGTCTGCAACGCGTTCCTTAGGTCAGTTGCATCCAGCGTCCCGAACATCCGGATGATCTTCGTCGTCGATCTCGAAGGCAGGCCCGTATGCGGAAGCGTTGAAGCCCCTGCGAGCGTGACGTTTTCCGATCGTGATTACTTCACGGCTGCCGTCGCCGGCGAGGACTTCGTCGTCGGGACGTACACGAAGAGCAGGATGTCGGACACGGCCGTTCTGCCCGTGGCGATGCCGGTGGTCGTCGACGGCACCACGAAGGCGGTGGTTGTTAGCGGGGTCAAGCTCGACTGGCTTCAAAAACGCATCGCCGAGCGCGGGGTCGCTCCAGGCAATGCCGTCACGATCGCAGATAGCGGCGGCACCATCCTCGCGCGCGTGCCACAGCCGGAACGTTTCGTTGGAACTGTCATCCCTCACGATTTTCAAAAGCTGGTCCACGCCGTGCAGCCGGGCGTGATCGAGGTGGTGAGCCAGGATGGAACCGAGCGTGTCCTTGGCTATCAGCCAATTACGCCGGGCGGCAGTCCCCTCTATGTGAGCGCTGGCTTCTCGAAGGACGAAGCGTTCGCCCCCATCAACCGGGCGACGACCATCAACGTCCTTGCGATCGTTGGAGGCGTTGTTGTTGCCTTCCTGGCGGCTTTCTTCGTGGGGACCAGGTTCTTGATATCGCCAGTGGTTTCGGTCGCCTCGGTCATGGATCGCTGGCGTTCGGGCGAGCTTACGGCCCGCACCTCGATGAAACCCACCGACGAAATGCACGCCGTGGGCGCTGCGCTCGATTCCCTTCTCGACGAGCTCGACTGTCGTCGCGTCCAGAACGAGCGGGCCGAGGAGGAGCGAATGCTTCTGGTCCGCGAGCTTGCGCATCGTGTCAAAAACGGCTTTACCCTTGTGCAGGCTATTGCCCGTCAGAGCTTCAGCAAGGCCGATCCCGACGCCTACCATTCGTTCGCGAGCCGACTGTCGTCTCTGGCATCGACATACGATCTCCTTCTGTCGAAAGACGCGAGCGCCTCTACCGTGCGAGAGGTGGTCGAGACCGCGCTGCGGTCTCACGGGGGCGACGATCACCAGCGCTTCCGAATTGATGGGCCGGAGGTTGCCCTGCCTGCAAACCTGGCGCTTCCGCTTTCGCTCGTCATTCACGAGCTGGCTACCAACGCTACCAAGTACGGAAGCCTTGGCAGCGATGGCGGACTGGTTTCCATCGAATGGACTTACGGCGACGGGCGGCTTTACCTGCTCTGGACGGAAACAGGCGGCCCGCCAGTCTCAGCACCGACGCGCAAGGGGTTTGGATCCATTCTCATCGAAAGAGCGTTTCCTGCTGCCGCAAAAGCCCGCTATAACCCAGATTACCGTCCCGAAGGCCTGGCGTTTGAAGTTGGTTTCACGGTGGAACCGTTCGCTACCGCGGACGCTCGGGTTCAAAGCGAGGAGGGAAAATGACTGCGAGTCGCACCAAAATCCTCGTAGTGGAAGACGAGCCTCTCTTGATGATGATGGCGGTCGGGGTCGTCGAAGACGCTGGTTTCGAGGCCATCGAAGCGAGCAACGCCGATGAAGCGATCGCGCTTCTTGAGAGCGATCCAGCAATCGTCATCCTCTGGACTGACATCGACATGCCGGGTTCCATGGATGGCTTAAAGTTAGCCGCTGCCGTTCGCGACCGCTGGCCGCCCGTCGAAATTCTCATCGTTTCAGGCAAACAGCGTCCAGGCAGCAACGAAATTCCGGAGCGCGGCGTTTTCATTCCGAAACCGTATGACAGTCGCATGGTTGCCGAAACACTGGTCCGGATGGCCGCCTAGGCGAATGTGCAGGCCGTCCCGGCTGCCTTGCCTCAACGCCGACGTTTACGTTGTCGGCAGTGGTGCTGCAGTCTCTCCAGAGGTTGCCGTAAATCCAACTGTGGGTCATCGATATGGTGTCGCCCCCGGTCAGAAATGATCCATTCGAGTTGCAGGCTGCGGGCGACAGCCACCTAGCTTTCGGGGCGATACCGCCGGAACATCGGTTTAGAGTGGAACAACAGCCATATTTCGAAGTTTCTTTGGCTCTGGTTGGCGTACTGCGCCCCGCCATGCCCGACCTTGGAGACAGCGTTTATGATGCCCGCGCGCCAACTACCAATTTCGAGACCTCGGATTTACTATGTGAACCTCATCGATCTTTCGGACGCCAATAGCTGGCTGCAAACCCTAGATCACGCCGCCTCATTGCATTTTGACACAGTGATGACCGCGCCGCTTTTTTGCGGTGGGATCGTAAACGTTTCAAATCGCAACTTTATCGATAACGGGTCGAGACTTCCCAACTCGTTGAATGACCCCCTATCGTTTCTATGTGAAAGCGCGGCATCTAGAGGCCTGGGCCTCATGATGGACGCACCGATTGCAACCTTTCGAACAGAAGGGGGCGTCGGGTTAGGGGCTCTTGATCCCCGTCACTCACCATCTGCTCCATGGCGACACGCCGACAGCGCGACGTTAGACGTTCAAGCTCTCATTGCACGTGTTTCGGAGCTTTCCGAACTCGGCGTCGCCGGCTTCCGGTTCCTAGGACTGGAACGGCTCGGGGATTTAGATTTGCAACGCCTGGGTGGGTTCGATTTCGGGCATAAGCGGCCGTTGCGGCTCGTCTATACGCCCGGTACCGATTTCGCCTTTCGCGCCAGATTGGAAGGCCGCGGCTTTGATGGCGTATTTTCCTCCCTTGCCTGGTGGGACATGCGCGAGGGATGGTTTCTCCAAGAACACCGTTTACAACGAGCGCTAGGCCTGCAGGTGGCGTTTCCAGAAGCGCCTTTCGCTAGACGATTAGCCCATGGAACAGAAGGTCGCGAGGTACGAGAACGAAGATCCGTGCGTGCCCTCCGGCTCTCCGCCGCTCTCGGAGACGGGTTGATGATTCCGATGGGTTTCGAATTTGGTGCCGTACTTCCGCTCGACGTGACGCGTGGCGGAGAACTAGACTTCGACATGCTTCGGTCTGGCGGAGCATTCGATATTTCCTCAGCAGTCCGGGAGGCCAACGACGCCATTGCCTCCTCAAGGCCGATGGTGCCGACGGCATACGTGACTTCTCCGGAAGCAACCGCCATAACCTTAGCCGATCACGATGACCTTCGCGTGGCGGAGCGGGTGGGGATCGTGGTCATCAACCGAGACCTTCGCCGGCCCAGTCCCTTGCCCTGGGAAATTGTCTCACAGGCCGCAGCGCCTTTTTTCGTCCAAGCTCCCGGAAGCGAACCTAGATTCCTAGCGGCTGGAGAACTTCAACTGCTCAATGCGGCCGTAGGCGACGAGATTGTCAGCGAGAGCGTGTCTTCGCCGGGAGCGGCGTCTGATGAGTCGGAACGGATCGCAATCGAGAATATCGAGCCGCAAGTCGATAAAGGGCGTTTTGCCGCAAAGCGCGTTGTCGGGGAGACGGTTTCCGTCAAAGCGGACATTTTCGCCGATGGCCATGATCGGCTGGCAGCGTCTCTTCTGTATCGTGCCGTTGATGATGCCAACTGGACGGAATCTCCTCTCATCCTCGACAACAACGACCGGTGGGTGGGGCAATTCCGGCTCGACAGGATCGGTCGCTATGAATTTTGCGTTGAAGCTTGGAAAAATCCGTTTGCCATATATCGCCATGAACTCTCAAAGAAAGCTGAAGCTGGTTTGGATCTCACGCTCGAATTGATCGAGGGGGAGGCGCTTTTGCGCAAGGCCAGCGAAAGAATGGCGGCCCCCGGAGAAAAAATCACTGAAATTTTAAAAATCTTGGCAAATAGCGACTCTAGTGAAAAGACGAAGGTGCTTCTGTCTTCTCATCTGTCGGCACTGATGTCGGAAGCCGACGAGCGTCCATTCCGCACCCGTTCACCACCCTCGCTTGTTGACGCTGAACGAGTGCAGGCTGCATTCGCAAGCTGGTACCAGGTCTTTCCGCGGTCGCAAAGCGGTGACACCGAGCGTCACGGCACGTTCGACGACGTCATCAGCCGACTACCGGCAATTCGCGACATGGGATTTGACGTCCTATATTTTCCCCCCATTCATCCGATCGGAAGTACGAACCGGAAAGGTCGTAACAACAGTCTTAGGGCGGAGCCGGGCGATCCCGGCAGCCCTTACGCAATCGGGTCGCCGGAGGGGGGCCACGATGCAATACATCCGGAGCTCGGTGGCTTCGAAGGGTTTAGGCGTCTTGCCAAGGCAACCCGAGAACATGGATTGGAACTTGCGTTGGACCTCGCGATCCAAGCATCCCCGGACCACCCTTGGCTAACGGATCACCCAGGCTGGTTCGAATGGCGCCCGGATCGCACCATCCGCTACGCCGAAAACCCGCCCAAGAAGTACGAAGACATCGTCAATGTCGACTTCTATTCCAAGGACGCGGTGCCCGCCCTTTGGGAGGAACTGCGCGATATTGTCCAGCTATGGGTGGACGAGGGCGTCAAACTGTTCCGCGTGGACAATCCGCACACCAAACCGTTCCCCTTCTGGGAGTGGTTGATTGGCGACATCCGCGCTCGTCACCCAGACGTCGTGTTTCTGTCGGAAGCGTTTACGCGACCGAAGGTGATGTACCGCTTGGCCAAGGTCGGCTTTTCGCAGTCTTACACCTATTTCACTTGGCGCAACACCAAGTGGGAGCTCGAGCAGTACATGATGGAGATTACCCAGACCGAGGCCAAGGAATTCTTTCGGCCGCACTTCTTTGTCAACACGCACGACATCAATCCGGACTTTCTCCAGGATGCTCCACGGCCAGCATTCGCCATCCGCGCTGCCTTGGCTGCGACGCTGTCAGGGCTCTGGGGCGTCTATAACGGTTTCGAACTTTGCGAGGGCCGTCCGGACGTCAAGCGCAAGGAATATGCTGACAGCGAGAAATATGAAATTCGCGCTTGGGACTATGACCGTCCCGGCAACATAAAACCTGAAATCACGATGTTGAACCGCATTCGGCGCGACAATTCCGCTCTCCATTCCCACCTTGGTCTTACACTCCTCAGTTCTTCAAATCCCAATGTGATGTTTTTTGAGAAGGCGGCGCCCGGCCGTCACAATGTTTTGCTCGTTGGGATTTGCCTCAACCCTCACGGAAGCGAGGAAAGTACTGTCGAGATCCCGTTATGGCAGTTTGGAAAAGACGATGGCGGCACACTGGACTTAGAGGACCTGGTCAGCGGCCGAAGGTTCTTGCTTACGGGCAAGTGGCAGACGCTCCGGCTGGATCCGTGGCATTTGCCGTTCGCAATCTGGCGCGTCAGAACAGGAGAGATTTGAAATGGACGCCGTGTCGACAAGCGAGAACCGGACCGAGACTGCGGACTCCACGCTGTGGTACAAGGATGCCATCATTTATCAGTTGCACATTAAGTCGTTCTACGACGCCAACGGCGATGGGATAGGGGATTTCGAAGGACTCTTCGAAAAGCTCGATCACATTGCGGCGCTTGGCGCCAATGCCATCTGGCTGCTGCCCTTCTTTCCTTCACCGCGGCGCGACGACGGTTACGACATCGCAGACTATGGCAGCGTCAGTCCCGATTACGGCACGATCGACGACTTCCGCAAATTCGTTGCAGCCGCCCACGATCGGAACATCCGGGTGATTATGGAGCTGGTCATCAACCATACCTCCGACCAGCACCCCTGGTTTCAACGGGCGAGGCAGTCTGCTCCGGGGAGCCCCGAACGCGACTTCTATGTCTGGTCTGACAACGACCGTAAATTCCCCGAGACCCGCATCATATTCATAGACACCGAGAAATCCAATTGGACTTGGGATCAGACCGCTGGGGCATACTACTGGCATCGCTTCTACTCGCACCAGCCCGATCTTAATTTCGACAATCCACTCGTAATGAAAGAACTGCTGTCTGTGATGCGCTTTTGGCTGGAGACGGGAATCGATGGTTTTCGTCTGGACGCAATCCCTTACCTGGTTGAACGTGAAGGGACGAATAACGAGAACCTGCCGGAAACGCATGCAATCCTGAAGCGGATCCGAGCGGCGCTCGACGAAACCCATCCTGGCGTCATGCTGCTTGCCGAGGCCAACCAGTGGCCGGAGGATACCCGCGAATATTTCGGGGATGGAGACGAGTGCCACATGGCGTTTCATTTCCCCCTCATGCCGCGGATGTATATGGCAATTGCAAAGGAGGATCGCTTTCCGATCACAGACATTATGCGGCAGACCCCGGACATTCCTGATACATGCCAGTGGGCGATCTTTCTGCGAAATCACGACGAGCTGACGCTGGAGATGGTGACCGATGCGGAACGCGACTACCTTTGGGACACGTATGCGTCCGACAAGCGGGCGCGTATCAATCTCGGCATCCGGCGCCGTCTCGCACCGCTCATGGAGCGCGACCGTAGGCGGATCGAGCTGATGAACGCACTTCTTCTATCGATGCGTGGCACACCTGTGCTGTACTATGGCGACGAGATCGGAATGGGCGACAACATCTATCTCGGAGATCGCGACGGCGTTCGCACACCGATGCAGTGGTCCCCCGATCGTAACGGCGGGTTTTCTAAAGCCAATCCTGCGCGCTTGGTGCTTCCGCCCGTTTCGGACGCGCAATATGGCTATGAGGCCCTCAACGTCGAATCCCAGACTTCAGACGCGCACTCGTTGTTGAACTGGACGCGCCGAATGCTGGCCTTGCGCAGTCGCCATCCCGCTTTCGGCAGAGGATCGCTCCGATTTCTGACACCGGAGAACCGGCGCATTCTGGCCTATATCCGCGAGCATGACGACGAGGTAATACTGTGCGTGGCCAACCTGTCGCGAGTCCCTCAAGCCGTCGAACTTGACCTCTCGGCTTATGAGGGTCGAGTGCCTGTCGAGCTTACGGGTATGTCGCCTTTTCCGCCGATCGGGCAGCTCACCTATCTTCTGACGCTGCCACCCTACGGATTCTTCTGGTTTCAACTCAACGCTCAATCGGACGGTCCCGCATGGCGCACCGCTCCGCCGGAGCAACTTCCAGATTTTCATACGGTTGTGATCCGGCGCAGCCTCACCGAACTTTTCGATGAAACTCCACATCAAGCCGTGCTGGCCGGCGACATTCTTCCGGCGTACCTGGCGAGACGGCGATGGTTCGGCGCAAAGGACCAGCCGCTTCAGTCGGCGAGACTGATTTCGGCGAGCTCCATACCCTTCGCCCACGGCGTCGTGCTCGGTGAAGTCGAGGCAGTCTTGCCCGATCACGTCGAAAGCTATCAGCTTCCGCTCGCGATCGAATGGGATGACACCACGCCCAACATCCTCGGGCAACAACTGGCCCTCGCGAGAATTCGGCAAGGGCGGCGTGTCGGTTTCTTGACGGATGGATTTACCGTCGAGCCCATGGCGCGGGGGATCATCGAGGGTCTGAAAAATCGATCTAAGATCACCGGTCGGTCCGGGACCATAGAGTATATTGGAACCGACTTCCTTGACCGCCTGGATATCAACGACGAGATGGAAATCAGGTGGTTATCAGCCGAGCAGTCTAATAGTTCTCTCATCGTTGGCGACGTCGCAATGATAAAACTCATTAGGCACGTCTTTGAAGGCATCCATCCCGAAGTAGAGATGACGCGCCATCTAACCCTGCAGGGATATGAACACACTGCACCCCTTCTTGGCGAGGTCGCTCGCACCGACGGAGAAGGGCGCCGCTCAACACTTATCGTCGTGCAAGGCGCTATCCGCAACCAGG
This sequence comes from Hyphomicrobiales bacterium, assembly GCA_900465675.1. Taxonomy (GTDB): domain Bacteria; phylum Pseudomonadota; class Alphaproteobacteria; order Rhizobiales; family Rhizobiaceae; genus Rhizobium. The sequence continues at coordinate 455,603 of UBJR01000007.1, forward strand.
GAGACGCGTGGAACTGGATGCTCGCCAATCTGCGTCGCGTTGCCGACGAGGTTGCGACCACCGAAGCCGAGCTGGACGCTGCCGACGATCAATTAAGGCCACTTCTCAGTTTCGTGGCCATGATCGGCCAGCGCCTCGGGGAGCTGCATGTGCTGCTAGCCAAGCCGACCGAAGATCCGTCTTTCGCACCCCGCCGGGCTGGATTGGCGGACGTCGACACGATCAAAAGATCGGTCACCGGGGAAATCGCGTATGCATTCTCGAAACTGCAGGAGATCGCTGATACTATTGAGGGCCCGCTCGAAGATGCCGTTCGGTCGCTGCTAGCTGAGAGGGACCAGATCCTAGATCTCGCGGCTCGGCGATCTGAAAAATCTGCGACGACGCTTCTTACGCGCGCCCACGGCGATTTCCATCTGGGTCAGATTTTGGTGACCGAAGGCGACGCCGTCATCATCGACTTCGAAGGCGAACCTGCGCGCAATCTCGCGGAGCGTCGTGCCAAGACGAGCCCCCTGCGGGACGCGGCGGGACTACTACGCTCGCTAGACTACCTGGTGGCAACCGCGACGCTCGAGAACGACGCTGTTTCCGACCATCACGATGAACGCCGGCGCCAACTTATCGTCCGGTTCGGCACTTCCGCCAAACGACTTTTTCTTGAAAATTACACTCATGCCTTGGCTGGATCGTCGAACCTGCCAAGTGATCCCCAGACGGTACAAGAACTCCTCGACATCTTTCTCTTGGAGAAGGCCGCTTACGAAATCGCCTACGAGGCCCGCAACCGGCCGAAGTGGCTTCCGATACCTCTGTTTGGTTTCGGCGAAATCGTGTCGCGGCTCCAAGGAGAGCCTGCATGACACAGCAAGCAGTAGCGATGACATCGGATCTTGATCCCGATGAACTGGTTGCGATCGTCGAGGGCCGGCACGGGGACCCTTTCGGCGTTCTCGGTCCGCATAAAACAGCCGACGGCGAGACGAAGGTCCGCACGTTTTTTCCAGGGTCGCTCGGCGTCGAGTTGCTTGACAGCCTCAGCGGCACGGTTCTCGCGGTATCGGCGCGAGTGCACCCGGCTGGAGTCTTCGAAGCTTCGGTCGAAAGCGGCGCAAAGTACCGGCTGAAAATCCTCTGGCCAGGTGGCGCGCAGGAAACCGACGATCCCTATCGGTTTGCTCCGCTGCTCGGCGAACTCGACCTTCATCTGATTTCCCAGGGAACGCACTATCAACTTGCATCGGCGCTCGGCGCGAATCCGATTTGGGTCGAAGACGTTGAGGGTGTCCGTTTTGCCGTCTGGGCGCCGAATGCCCGTCGGGTGTCGGTTGTTGGTGACTTCAACACCTGGGACGGTCGACGACATCCTATGCGCCTGAGGCGCGAGGCTGGCGTGTGGGAGATCTTTATTCCGGATCTGACGGTTGGAGAGCGCTACAAGTTCGAGATTTTGGATGGTCAGGGGAGCGTGCTCGCGCAGAAGGCCGATCCAGTCGCACGAGCTGCTGAAGCCGCGCCGTCTACGGCTTCCGTCGTTGCGTCCCCTGAACCCGTCAGGTGGCGCGACGCTCGGTGGATGGAGAAACGCGCAAGCACAAACGTTTTGGATCGTGCGATATCGATTTACGAGGTCCATGCTGGATCGTGGCTACGGGAAATGACCGACGGGGGCAGGTCACTCGACTGGTTCGAGCTCTCGCAGCGGCTGATACCGTACGTCAAAGAAATGGGGTTCACCCATGTCGAGCTCTTGCCGATCATGGAATATCCGTTCGGCGGTTCATGGGGATATCAGCCTTTAGGGCTGTTTGCGCCGACAGGACGGTATGGCACGCCAGAGGACTTCGGATATTTCGTAGACCGCTGCCACGATAGTGATATCGGCGTCATTCTGGACTGGGTTCCAGCTCACTTCCCCAGTGACGTCTGGGGCCTCGCTCGGTTCGACGGAACGGCTTTGTACGAGCACGAGGACCCGCGAGAAGGGTATCACCGCGACTGGAATACACTGATCTACAACTTGGGCCGGGCCGAGGTGAAAGGCTTCCTGATCGCCAGCGCTTTGGAGTGGTTGGACAGGTATCATGTTGACGGACTTCGTGTCGACGCCGTGGCCTCGATGCTTTACCGAGACTATAGCCGGCCAGAAGGGGAATGGATACCCAACCGGTATGGGGGCCGCGAGAACCTGGAAGCCATCGAATTTTTCAAGCATCTTAATAGCGTCGTGCATGAACGCCACCCGAACGTCTTGATGATCGCCGAAGAATCAACGGCGTTCCCAAAGGTGACGGCGTCGCCCGAAGATGGCGGCCTAGGCTTTGATATGAAGTGGAACATGGGCTGGATGCATGACACCCTCAACTACATGTCGGATGATCCCGTCTATCGCAAATACCATCACAGCTCTATGACATTCGGGATGATCTACGCCTACACGGAAAGGTTTGTCTTACCGTTTTCCCATGACGAGGTGGTGCACGGTAAGGGTTCCTTGCTGACGAAGATGCCGGGCGACGACTGGCAGAAGCTTGCAAACCTAAGAGCGCTTTACGGTTTCATGTGGGGCCATCCAGGCAAAAAGCTTTTGTTCATGGGGTGCGACATCGGACAGCGGAGCGAGTGGAACCACGACACTTCAGTCGAGTGGGATCTGCTCGACGAGCCTCGCCATGGCGGGCTCCAGCGATTGGTCAGGGATTTGAACCGAGTGTACTCTTATTTTCCACCCCTACAATACGGAGACCTGAATTCGGATGGATTCGAGTGGGCTGTCGCTGACGATGCTGAACATTCTGTACTGGCGATGATCCGGTACGACGAAAAGCAAAAGGCCGTCTGCCTCATCGTATCAAACTTTACCCCGGTACCACGGCACCGTTACCGGATAGGCGTGCCGTTGGACGGCCTTTGGCGCCGAATCCTCAGCACCGATGATACAGTATATGGTGGCTCCGGCATGGCAACTTCAGACGCTCAGTCCCAAACCAATGCCGCGCATGGTCGATCGTTTTCTATAGAGGCGGACTTGCCGCCCTTATCCACGGTTATGTTCATCAGAGAGTAAGGCGGCAGACGCATACGTCGTCGAGACGTCTTACGGGGATGATGTTCACCGGATGAAGCAGTGCTAAGTGGCCGGCTTGGCTGTTATTGCTGGTTGTCCTCACTCATCGTCTGGCTCGATAGACGATCGATGGCACCTCGGTTCATGTGTCGCAGCACGCCGGAAAGCGAGTCACGTTCCTTATCAGACATCAGCTCATCGACGGTTGTCATTGCCTCTGACAGAAGAGTTTCGCGGTCCCGCAGACCCTTATTGAAGAGTCTGGCGACTGCTACCGTCAGCGCTCCGACGGAGGTCGGGTCACCCGTTATTCCTTTGGCCCGTGCGATCTCCCTGACAATACTCGCGCACAGACGCGCGTCTTCTTTCGATGGCAAGCTCATAACCACTCCGCGATTGGCTCGCCCCAGCGAGTGGGGCGAGCCTGGCCCGATTGTTTAGAAATCCATGCCTGCCCCAGCCGGGATCGCCGGCGCGGCATCCTTCTTGGGCTTCTCGGCGATCATCGCCTCGGTCGTCACCAGAAGGCCGGCGACCGAGGCCGCATCCTGGAGTGCGGTCCGCACGACCTTGGCCGGATCGATGACGCCCTGTGTATAAAGATCGCCGTATTCGCCGGTCTGAGCGTTCCAGCCGAAGGAGAAGTCGGTCTTTTCACGCAGCTTGCCGACGATGACGGAGCCTTCGGCACCAGCGTTTTCGGCGATCTGGCGAACGGGGGCCTCGATCGCCCTGCGGACGATCTCGATACCAACCTTCTGGTCTTGGTTGGCGGTTGCAAGATCGTCGAGTGCCTTTACAGCCCGCAACAACGCAACACCACCGCCCGGCAGGATGCCTTCCTCGACGGCGGCACGCGTTGCATGAAGCGCGTCGTCGACGCGATCCTTCTTCTCCTTGACCTCGACTTCCGTGGAGCCACCGACACGGATCACCGCAACGCCGCCTGCCAGCTTGGCCAAACGTTCCTGCAGCTTCTCGCGATCGTAGTCGGACGTGGTCTCTTCGATCTGCGCCCGGATCTGGGCGACGCGGCCGTCGATCTCGGACTTGGAGCCAACGCCGTCGATTATGGTGGTGTTTTCTTTCTCGATCGCCACCTTCTTGGCTCGACCGAGCATGTTGAGCGTTACGTTCTCAAGCTTGATGCCGAGATCTTCGGAGATGACAGTGCCGCCGGTCAGGATGGCNNATCTTCAGACCACCGCGCAGCTTGTTGACGACGAGCGTAGCAAGAGCTTCGCCCTCGACGTCTTCCGCGATAATCAGCAGCGGTTTGGAGGACTGCACGACGGCTTCGAGGACCGGCAGCAAGGACTGAAGGTTCGACAGCTTTTTCTCGTGGATGAGGATATAGGGGTCCTCGAACTCGACGCGCATCTTGTCCTGATTGGTTACGAAGTACGGCGAGAGGTAACCGCGGTCGAATTGCATGCCTTCGACAACTTCGAGCTCGGTCTCGGCGGTTTTGGCTTCCTCGACGGTAATGACACCTTCGTTGCCGACCTTTTCCATCGCCTCTGCTAGATATTTGCCGATCTCTTCGTCGCCGTTGGCCGAGATGGTGCCGACCTGGGCGATTTCGGAATTGCTGGTGATCTTGCGGGCGTTGGTCTTCAGTTCCTTAACGACGGCGTCGACGGCAATATCGATGCCGCGCTTAAGGTCCATCGGGTTCAGACCGGAGGCGACGGCCTTGGCGCCTTCCTTGACGATCGCCTGGGCGAGGACAGTTGCGGTGGTGGTACCGTCGCCGGCGAGATCGTTGGTCTTCGATGCCACCTCGCGCAGCATCTGGGCGCCCATGTTCTCGAACTTGTCTTCTAGTTCAATTTCCTTGGCGACCGAAACACCGTCCTTGGTAATGCGCGGCGCGCCGTAGGACTTGTCGATGACAACGTTGCGGCCTTTTGGGCCAAGCGTGACCTTCACGGCGTTGGCAAGGACATCGACCCCACGCAGCATGCGTTCGCGTGCATCGGTGTTGAATTTGACTTCTTTCGCAGCCATTTGTTCACTCCTTCAATAGGCAGCTTTTTGACTCATGGGCGGTAATGCGTGATTACGCGGCCCGCTTCTGCTCGGCCTGAGCTTCTATAATGCCCAGGACGTCGCTTTCCTTCATGATCAGCAGATCTTCGCCGTTGATCTTGATTTCGGTGCCGGACCATTTGCCGAACAGAATGCGGTCGCCAGCCTTGACGTCGAGCGCCTGAATCTGGCCAGTCTCGTTGCGTGCACCAGGGCCAGCGGCGACAACTTCGCCTTCCTGCGGCTTTTCCTTGGCAGTGTCAGGGATGATGATCCCACCCTTGGTCTTTTCTTCGGATTCAACCCGACGGACAAGAATGCGATCATGAAGCGGTCGGAACGACATGTTTTCCTCCATTGGACAAAAAAGATGACGCAAAATCCCCTGCCGGACCGGGTGACCAATCCGGACGGGGCGAACCTCATCTGAGCGTTCGCGTTCAAAATTTATTTTCGGGATTTTTTGATTTCAAGGGGGGCAGGAGAAAAAATTAGCACTCGATGTCGTTGGCTGCTAACATGCTGGAAAGGAACAATAAACGCCTTTGATGGTTTAAGAATACCGTTGATAGATGGATGATTTTACGTCACCTTCGCAGTGTCATGAAACGGAGAT
>UBJR01000030.1 GCA_900465675.1 Hyphomicrobiales bacterium
AAGCACAGGAATGAGGGAAGGGCGGGTGCAAACAAAAAAACGGCCGGCAAATAACCCGGCCGTTCCTCACTAAACTCTCGCCAAATCCTACCAGCGATGATGCACATGCGGTGCGATCAGCCGCTCGTAGATCTCGCGTGTCGCCGCCATGACGTCGTGTGAGAGCGGCGCGAGGCTGGCAGCCGCTGCGTTGGCCTTCGCCTGTTCGCCATTGCGCGCGCCGGGGATGACCACGGTGACTGCCTCATGCATCAGGATCCAGCGCAGTGCGAAAGCCGCCATCGTAGCGCCCTCGGGCACCAGCTTGCGCACTTCCTCAACCGCCTGCAGGCCAACCTCGAAGGGAACGCCGGCAAAGGTCTCGCCGACATCGAANNGCTTCGCCGTTGCGGTTGAAGTTGCGGTGGTCGTCGCTCGCAAACTTCGTGTCGCGGGTGATCTTGCCGGACAGCAGGCCGCTGGCCAGCGGTACGCGGGCGATTACCGCGACATTCTTGCGACGGGCTTCCTGGAAGAACAGGTGATCAGGACGCTGGCGGAAGATGTTGTAGATAATCTGAATGCTTTCGACGCCCGGGAATTCGATCGCCTTCAGCGCTTCCTCGACCTTTTCGACGCTGACGCCGTAACCCTTGATCTTGCCGGCCTTCTGCAGCTCGTTCAGCCCTTCGAAGACTTCGGCGCGGTAGAGCACTTCCGTCGGCGGGCAGTGCAGTTGCACCAGGTCGAGGCTGTCGACCTCGAGATTTTTCAGGCTGCGATCGATGAAGCCTTCGAGATTGGCCTTCGTGTAACCGTCGGCGACATGCGGGTTGAGGCGGCGGCCGGCCTTGGTGGCGACCATCGGCCGTTTGCCGCCGCGGCTCTTCAAGACGTCGGCGACGATCTTTTCCGAGCGGCCGTCGCCATAGACGTCTGCGGTGTCGATGAAGGTCATGCCGGCATCGAGCGCCGCGTTCAGCGCCGCGCGTCCGTCAGCCTCGCTGATATCGCCCCAGGAACCGCCGATCTGCCAGGCACCGAAGCCGACATTGGTGACCGAAAACGGCATGCGGCCGAAACTATGTTCTTTCATGGAAATCTCCCTCGTGATGAAACTGCATCGCAACTAGCAGCCGCCGCAAATGGCGGCAAGCGTGCGACCGCAAGGGAAATAGGGCAGGGCGTCACTTCTTCGAGAAGGTCACGCGGACGGTGGCGACCGGGAAACCGAATTTGCTGACCCAGGCGGTGTTCAGCAGCGTGCCGTCAGGCTGGCGCCGGATCGTGTCGTGGAAGCGCACGATGTTCTGGTTCGGCCCCGGCGCGATGTCGACGAGATAGCTGTAGCGCGCCACCTCGCCATTGATGGTAACCTCGGCGGGACCAACGACATCCTCGCGCGTGCCGCTGTAGCGGCCGGGTGCCGTTTTGACGAATCGCCAGGTTTTGCGCTCGCGAACGCCATCCGCGTAGACAAAGTCTTCGCGAAGCGTGAGCCGCTTTCCGTTCCAGCGGCCGGTGAGCGCCACGCGGAACTTGCGATCGACGCCGTTGATCGCCTTGAACTCGCCATCGGCCACGCTTCTGCCGGCAAAGAAGTCCTCGAGCGCGAAATCGCGCGCGCTTGCCAGATGCGGCAGGGCGAAGATGACAAGTATGGCGGCGACAATGATGAGACCGGTGCGGCGCATGGTCTTCCTCCACTTCAAATCAGCCTGTTCCTGACCTACGTTTCGGCTAACGCACCGGATCAATCGCAGGAGAATCAAAATGGACATCAAGCAGGCCGGATCGCGGCCCTCGACCAGGCCATCCGCCGACTATTTCACCGGCACCGTCCGCCTCGATCCGATCGTCGAAGGCCCGGATCCGGCGCGGGTGCGCGCCGCCACCGTCACCTTCGAACCGGGCGCCCGCACGGCTTGGCATACGCACCCCCTCGGACAGACGCTAATCGTGACCTCGGGACGAGGCCTGTTACAGGTCTGGGGGCAGGACACCCGCGAAATCCGCACTGGCGACGTCGTCTGGTTCGAGCCCGGCGAAAAGCATTGGCATGGTGCAGCACCCGACACGGCGATGAGCCACATCGCCATCCAGGAGGCGCTGAACGGTTCCCCGGTCGATTGGATGGAGCATGTCAGCGACGATCAATATGCAGGAAAGAGCTGGACCGTCTCGCGCCAGGCCTAAAGCAAGAGGGCGATCGGCGGTCTGCCGATCGCCGCGCGGCGTCAGAGCCGCTTCAGGCAGTAGGAAAAATGAGCATGTGATTCGACGGTCAGGAACTCGAACTGCCAGCCATAATCCTTGCAGAACTTGGTGACCGCCTCGACGACGCCATAGACGATCGGCTTCACGGTATTGCCGGTGCAGAAATCATGCCCGGCAATCCGCCCCGTCCGCTTCACTTTCTTCTCGCAAAGCAGCAATTCCTGCCAGGTCAGCTCGAAGGAATGGTCGGTGTCGATATAGGCCCAGTCGAGAAACCCGTCCTCGAATTCGGCCAGCTTCTCCAGCGAGGTACCCTGCATCAGCTTGACCTGACCAGAGGCGATTTCGGCCTCGAACTTCGTGTGGACGTCGTGCAGGCCGGAGCTATAGCGGTCCATCCCCCAGGGATCGATGAGGAAAAGCTGCGACGGCCGATTCTTTTCAATGATCTCGGCGGTATATTCACCGAAGGCAACGCCCACCTCGACGCCGATTCCGCCATTCGGGATGCGGTAGAGCAGCTCGCCGCGATCCGGGAGAAGCCTGGCATTCTCCATATGGTGGGCCAAAAGCTGGGTCCGCGGCATCGCCGCACGCTGCGCCTGCCGTTCTTCGCGTGTCTTCATGATTCTCGCCTTATCCGGGGCAATTCTGCTTCACTGACTGCCAAGTAGCCGAAAGACGCGGGAGCGCCAACATCGGAGCCGCGATGTGAGATCAAATATCTGAGATTTCACTTGGGAAAAGAATGGTGGGCGATGAGAGACTCGAACTCCCGACATCCTCGGTGTAAACGAGGCGCTCTACCAACTGAGCTAATCGCCCTCGCGTCACGAAGCCTGTTCGGCCCGCCGCGTCGGTGGCCGTGATCTATGCGGATCGGGAAAAAACCGCAAGAGTGTTTGTGAAGATTTTTTGATTTTTTTGGAAAGGGCGCGCCAACGCAGGCTTTTCGGCTTGTGGAAAAGGGAAGGGGAGTGCGCGGGTGGGTACCGCCCGGTGGATCTCTATATAAGGATCAGTGCGAGAAGGCCCCGCGCGGCGTCTGCTTCGCGCGAACTTTCAGACACTTGCGCGCTGCATCCAAAACAATTTCCGTGCTGTCATGGATTTGTCTCCAAACCTGCTTGACACTCAAATGCGAACCCCTTAGTTAGCCGCTCATCGAAGCGGCGAGCCCGCCTCGGTAAGGAAGCGAAAGCCTCCGGATTGCTTGAAATGAATGCGGGTGTAGCTCAGTTGGTTAGAGTGCCGGCCTGTCACGCCGGAGGTCGCGGGTTCGAGCCCCGTCACTCGCGCCATTTCAAAGCAAGTGCTGAAAGGCACATTCCGGTCATCGCCTCCGCAATGCGCGGGTGTAGCTCAGTCGGTTAGAGTGCCGGCCTGTCACGCCGGAGGTCGCGGGTTCGAGCCCCGTCACTCGCGCCATTTTCTCCTCCAAGCCATGCAGAATTTCGTGGGCTGCCATGCAGCCTTCCGCAACCTAAGCGGATTTGTCGCGACATCGTTGCATCTGCTTGATAATGTCGCATCATCGTAGCTTGAATTGGTCTTCTAAAAGTCTTGCGCCGTGGCTCAGCCTGCGCTAACCACGGCTTGTTGCAACGCACGTTCGCTTGCCGGGCATTTGCCCATTGCGCCGCCCGGCGCAGCCGGCAAGCAGGGATGAACATGATGACTGAACTGCTCGGTAATTACATTCCGATCGCTATTTTCATTGGTATCGCTCTCGTTATCGGCCTGGCGCTTCTGATTGCGCCGTTCGCCGTTGCCTTCAAGGCACCTGATTCGGAAAAGCTCTCTGCTTACGAATGCGGTTTCAATGCCTTCGACGATGCCCGCATGAAGTTCGACATCCGCTTCTATCTCGTGTCGATTCTCTTCATCATCTTCGACCTCGAAGTCGCCTTCCTCTTTCCTTGGGCCGTTTCCTTCGGCGCCATCGGCTGGTTCGGCTTCTGGTCCATGATGGTCTTCCTCTTCGTGCTGACCATCGGCTTTATCTATGAATGGAAGAAGGGAGCCCTGGAATGGGAGTGACCCCCGCCGGCAATCAGCCGCTCGTTTCTCAGGCCCCGAAGGGGATCATCGATCCTTCGACCGGCAAGCCGATCGGCGCCAATGACGCCTTCTTCGGCGAAATCAACAACGAGCTCGCCGACAAGGGCTTTCTCGTCACCTCGACCGACGAGCTGATCAACTGGGCCCGTACCGGATCGTTGATGTGGATGACCTTCGGTCTCGCCTGCTGCGCCGTCGAAATGATGCAGTTGTCGATGCCGCGTTACGACGTCGAGCGCTTCGGCTTTGCGCCGCGCGCTTCGCCCCGCCAGTCCGACGTCATGATCGTCGCCGGTACGCTGACCAACAAGATGGCGCCTGCGCTCCGCAAGGTCTATGACCAGATGCCCGAGCCGCGTTACGTCATCTCGATGGGCTCCTGCGCCAATGGCGGCGGCTACTATCACTATTCCTATTCGGTTGTTCGCGGCTGCGACCGTGTCGTGCCGATCGACATCTACGTGCCGGGCTGTCCCCCCACGGCAGAGGCTCTGCTTTACGGCGTGCTCCTGCTGCAGAAGAAGATCCGGCGCACCGGCACGATTGAGCGGTAAGGGTTAAGGACAAGACATATGAGCGAAGCCCTCACTGAGCTGTCGTCCTATATCTCGGAAGCACGTGGCAACCTGGTTGCCGCGTCGCAGCTGAAGTTCGGCGAATTGACCCTGACGACGACGGGTGAAAACCTGATCGCGCTGCTGACGTTCCTGCGTGACGATGCCAAGTGCGGCTTCGTCAACATGATCGATATCTGCGGCGTCGACTGGCCGCAGCGCGAGCTGCGCTTCGATGTCGTCTATCACCTTCTGTCTCCGAAGCAGAACCTGCGCATCCGCATCAAGGTCGCGACCGACGAAGACACGCCGGTCCCCTCGGCCTGCGCCGTTTATCCAGGCGCCGACTGGTTCGAGCGCGAGACCTGGGACATGTACGGCGTTCTCTTCACCGGCCATCCAGACCTGCGCCGCATCCTGACCGACTACGGTTTCGAAGGTCACCCGCTGCGCAAGGACTTCCCGACGACCGGTTTCGTCGAAGTCCGCTATGACGACGCCGCCAAGCGCGTCGTTTACGAGCCGGTGGAGCTGAAGCAGGAATTCCGCAACTTCGACTTCATGTCGCCATGGGAAGGCACGGATTATGTGCTGCCGGGCGATGAAAAAGCGAAGCAGTAAATTTTGATAGTGGCTGGTGGGCAATCCCCGCCAGCTGCTGATTATCTGAGAACGCGAGCCCGATCGCCATGACAGAACATAACGTCCGCAACTTCAACATCAATTTCGGACCGCAGCATCCGGCGGCGCACGGCGTTCTTCGTCTTGTCCTGGAGCTTGACGGCGAAATTGTGGAGCGTGTTGATCCGCATATCGGCCTGCTGCATCGCGGCACCGAGAAGCTGATCGAGACCAAGACCTATCTGCAGGCCGTTCCGTATTTCGACCGTCTCGATTACGTAGCGCCGATGAACCAGGAGCATGCTTATGCACTGGCCGTCGAAAAGCTGCTCGGCATCGATATCCCGATCCGCGGCCAGCTGATCCGCGTTCTCTACTCGGAAATCGGCCGTATCCTTTCGCATCTGCTGAACGTCACGACGCAGGCCATGGACGTCGGCGCGCTGACGCCGCCGCTCTGGGGCTTCGAAGAGCGCGAAAAGCTGATGGTGTTCTACGAGCGTGCCTGCGGCGCGCGCATGCATGCTGCCTATTTCCGTCCGGGCGGCGTCCACCAGGATCTGCCGGAAGATCTCGTCGAGGATATCGGCAAGTGGTGCGACCAGTTCCCGGGCAAGCTCGACGACATCGACGATCTGCTCACCGGCAACCGCATCTTCAAGCAGCGTAACGTCGATATCGGAGTCGTTTCGCTGGAAGACTGCTGGGCCTGGGGCTTCTCGGGCGTCATGGTGCGCGGTTCGGGTGCTGCCTGGGACCTGCGCCGTTCGCAGCCCTACGAGTGCTATTCCGATCTCGAGTTCGATATCCCGATCGGCAAGAACGGCGACTGCTACGACCGCTACCTGATCCGCATGATCGAAATGCGCGAATCGGTCCGTATCATGAAGCAGTGCGTCAATCGCCTGCTTTCCGACGCGAAGACCGGTCCGTTCTCCTCCATCGACGGCAAGGTCGTGCCGCCCAAGCGTGGACAGATGAAGCGCTCGATGGAAGCGCTGATCCACCACTTCAAGCTCTACACCGAAGGCTATCACGTCCCGGCCGGCGAAGTTTACGCCGCCGTCGAAGCGCCGAAGGGCGAGTTCGGCGTCTACGTGGTCTCCGATGGCAGCAACAAGCCGTACCGCTGCAAGATCCGCGCCCCGGGCTATGCCCACCTTCAGGCGATGGACTTCATGTGCCGCGGCCACCAGCTGGCCGACGTCGCAGCCGTTCTCGGCTCGCTCGACATCGTCTTCGGTGAGGTTGACCGCTGATGAAGCTCACCGTGCTCTCGTCCGCCGCATTCCTCGTTGCTGCCTCGGCCTTCGCCCAGGACAATACGCAGGGATTCGGCCCGAAGCTCGGTGCGGAAGAGATAACGCCGCCAAGCGGTCAGGCCACGATCGGGGAGCTCGTTTCCAAGGGCTACCAGATCAAGGCCGCCGTTCCGAACGGCAAGAAATTCGTAGTGTTTTTGCAGAAAGACCAGTCGGCCTACGCTTGTGAGATGCAGTCTTTGACGGCCTCGCGGTGTGGGACCCTAAACTGACAAGGCGTGAGGAAGAATGTCCGTTCGTCGACTAGCCGAAGATCAATTCCAGCCTGCCGCATTCGCCTTCAATGACGAAAACGCGGTCTGGGCGGATAAGACGATCCAGAAATATCCCGCAGGCCGTCAGCAGTCCGCGGTCATTCCGCTGCTGATGCGAGCGCAGGAGCAGGACGGTTGGGTCACGCGCGCGGCGATCGAGAAGGTCGCCGACATGCTTGACATGGCCTATATCCGCGTCCTCGAAGTGGCTACCTTCTACACGCAGTTCCAGCTGGGTCCGGTCGGTACGCGCGCCCACGTTCAGGTTTGCGGCACCACGCCCTGCATGCTGCGCGGTTCGGAAAAGCTGATGGGCGTTTGCCGCAGCAAGATCCACCAGCACCCGTTCGAGCGCAACGCCGAGGGCACGCTGTCCTGGGAAGAGGTCGAGTGTCTCGGGGCCTGCGTCAATGCACCGATGATCATGATCGGCAAGGACACCTACGAAGATCTGACGCCGGAGCGTCTCGAAGAGATCATCGACACGTTCAATGCCGGCAACGGCGCGAGCGTTAAGCCCGGTCCGCAGATCGATCGTCACTTCTCGTCGCCGGAAGGCGGCCCGACCTCGCTTCTGACCGAAGAGCCGAAGGCGAAGGCAAAGACCTCTGCGAAGAAGGCCGATGCCGATGCCGTCAGTGTTCCGCCGTCGGAAGCTGCGCGTCCGAAGAGCACCGATGCAGAGACCAATGCCGCGCTGAAGACGCCTGTCACGGCGCCGAAGGCTGCTGCCAAGAACGCCGCTGCCGAGGCTGCACCCGCTGCCAATGAAAAGCCTGCCAAGGCTGCCGCTGCTCCGATCGCTGCCAAGCCCTCGCTGGAAGACAAGAACCGTCCGGCTGGCATCGCAAAGCCTGCTGCGCCTGACGATCTGAAACTGATCTCCGGCGTCGGTCCGAAGATCGAAGCTATTTTGAACGAACTCGGCATCTTCACCTTCGCGCAAGTCGGCGCGTGGAAGAAGGCTGAACGCGAATGGGTCGATGGATACTTGAATTTCAAGGGCCGCATCGAGCGCGACGACTGGGTCAAGCAGGCCAAGGCGCTCGCCAAGGGCGGTGAAGCGGAATATATCAAGGTCTTCGGCAAGAAGCCGCGGTAAGAGGTGAAGCATGTTACAAGATAAAGACCGCATCTTTACCAATATCTACGGCCTCAAGGACAAGTCCCTGAAGGGCGCGATGAGCCGCGGCCACTGGGATGGCACCAAGCAGATTCTCGAAAAGGGTCGCGACTGGATCATCAACGAGATGAAGGCTTCCGGCCTTCGCGGCCGTGGCGGCGCAGGCTTCCCGACTGGCCTCAAGTGGTCCTTCATGCCGAAGGAATCCGACGGCCGGCCGCACTACCTCGTCGTCAACGCCGACGAATCGGAACCCGGTACCTGCAAAGACCGCGATATCATGCGCCACGATCCGCATACGCTGATCGAAGGCTGCGTTATCGCGAGCTTCGCCATGGGCGCCAATGCTGCCTATATCTACGTCCGCGGCGAATATATCCGCGAGCGTGAAGCTCTCCAGGCTGCAATCGACGAGTGCTACGATGCCGGTCTGCTCGGCAAGAGCAACAAGCTCGGCTACCCGATGGACATCTACGTCCACCACGGCGCCGGTGCCTATATCTGCGGTGAAGAAACCGCGCTGCTCGAAAGCCTTGAAGGCAAGAAGGGCCAGCCGCGCCTGAAGCCGCCGTTCCCGGCGAACATGGGTCTCTACGGCTGCCCGACGACCGTCAACAACGTCGAATCGATCGCCGTTGCGCCGACCATCCTGCGCCGCGGCGCCGGTTGGTTCTCCTCGATCGGCCGTCCGAACAATGTCGGCACCAAGCTGTTCATGCTGTCGGGCCACGTCAACAAGCCGTGCACAGTCGAAGAAGAGATGGGCATCACCTTCCGTGAGCTCGTCGATCGCCACGCCGGCGGTATCCGCGGCGGCTGGGACAACCTGCTCGCCGTCATTCCGGGCGGCGCATCGTGCCCGATCGTGCCTGCCAAGGACATCATCGACTGCCCGATGGACTTCGATGGCCTTCGCGCCGTCGGCTCGTCCTTCGGTACGGCCGCCGCGATCGTCATGGACAAGTCCACGGACGTCATCAAGGCGATCGCCCGTATCTCTGCCTTCTTCAAGCATGAGAGCTGCGGCCAGTGCACGCCGTGCCGCGAAGGCACCGGCTGGATGTGGCGCGTCATGGAGCGCATGGCCAAGGGCAACGCCCAGAAGCGCGAAATCGACATGCTGTTCCAGGTCACCAAGCAGATCGAAGGCCACACCATCTGTGCGCTCGGCGATGCTGCTGCATGGCCGGTCCAGGGTCTGATCCGCAATTTCCGTCCGGAAATCGAAGCGCGTATCGATCAGTACACGGCAAGCGCCATGGATCATGGTGCGGTTCTGGAAGCTGCGGAGTAAATGATGGCCAAGGCATCTGGCGGCAATGACAAGGAAGGGGCAGCCGATTTCTCGGCTGACTTCGGCCGTCTTGCTGCCGAGATGCTGGAGAACGCAAAGGCGATGCCGATCCACCCGCTGATGGCCCATCCGGCCGCGGCGATGGCTGCGGCAACCGCCGTCGGCATCGGTTTCTCGACGCAGATCGCCGGTGCCTTCTTCGGAGCGCTGCAGGGCGCCTTCGAGGCGACCAGCCGGATTGCCGAGGCGCTCGACGAAACGCCGCCGCAGGCCGCAAAGCCCGAGGTGCGCATCAAGCCGGAAAATATCCGTCCGGCCGCGGTGCGCAAGGCGAAGCTCTCGATCGTCGCGGCCGAGGAGCCCAAGGCTCTGGTTGCGAAAAAGCCGGTCAGCCGTGCGAAGAAGGCTGACGACCTGAAGCTGATTTCGGGCATCGGTCCGAAGCTGGAGCAGGTTCTGAACGCCAGGGGCATCCGCACGTTCGCGGCGATTGCCGCCTGGAGCGACGCGGAAGCGGCAGGCGTTGATGCCGATCTCGGCTTCGACGGCCGGATCGCCCGCGACGACTGGCGCGGCCAGGCAAAGGCGCTCGCGGCGAAGGGCCGCAAGCGAAGCTGAATTTTTCCGGCTGACCCAAGCGGCCGGAGGGAATAAGGCAGGCATGGCGGGGCAGGGGCCTCGTTCACGCAAGCCGATCGGGTCTCGGGTTCCCCGGGGCCGGGGAAAGACAATTTGGGCGACGCCGATGCCTGCGGGGACGAAATCCCGCCTGGCAGCGGTCATGTTGCAGAATAGGTTTGTTTGCCGCCATCCGGCGAACGGGAAACAGGACTTGAGTGACGATGGCAAAACTGAAGATTGACGGCAACGAGATCGAGGTCCCGGATCACTACACGCTCATCCAGGCGTGTGAGGAAGCCGGCGCTGAAGTTCCGCGCTTCTGCTTCCATGAGCGGCTGTCGGTCGCCGGCAATTGCCGTATGTGCCTCGTCGAGGTGAAGGGTGGCCCGCCGAAGCCGCAGGCTTCCTGCGCCATGGGTGTGCGCGATATCCGCGGCGGCCCGAACGGCGAACTGCCTGAAGTTTTCACCAACACGCCGATGGTCAAGAAGGCCCGCGAAGGCGTGATGGAATTCCTGCTGATCAACCATCCGCTAGATTGCCCGATCTGCGACCAGGGCGGCGAGTGCGACTTGCAGGACCAGGCGATGGCCTTCGGCATCGACACCTCGCGCTATCAGGAAGACAAGCGCGCGGTCGAAGACAAGTATATCGGACCGCTCGTCAAGACGGTCATGAACCGCTGCATCCACTGCACGCGCTGCGTCCGCTTCACCACGGAAGTTGCCGGTATCTCCGAGCTGGGCCTGATCGGCCGCGGCGAAGATGCCGAAATCACCACCTATCTCGAGCAGGCGATGACCTCCGAGTTGCAGGGTAACGTCGTTGACCTCTGCCCGGTCGGCGCGCTGACCTCCAAGCCCTTCGCCTTCACGGCCCGTCCGTGGGAACTGAACAAGACGGAATCGATCGACGTCATGGACGCGCTCGGTTCGGCGATCCGCGTCGATACCCGCGGCCGCGAAGTCATGCGCGTCATGCCGCGCGTCAACGACCAGATCAACGAAGAGTGGATCTCCGACAAGAGCCGCTTCATCTGGGACGGCCTGAAGACGCAGCGCCTCGATCGTCCTTACGTCCGCAAGAGCGGCCGCCTGCAGCCGGCAACCTGGGCCGAAGCCTTCGGCGCCATCAAGACGGCAGTGGCTGGCACGACCGGCGAGAAGATCGGCGCGATTGCCGGCGACCTCTCCACGGTCGAAGAAATGTACGCTCTGCAGGAACTGGTAAAGTCGCTCGGTTCCGAGAACCTCGACTGTCGCCAGGATGGGACGGCACTTGATCCGTCGCTCGGCCGCGCAAGCTACCTCTTCAACCCGACGATCCAGGGCATCGAAGAAGCCGACGCGCTGCTGATCATCGGCGCCAACCCGCGCTTCGAAGCAGCCGTTCTCAACGCCCGCATCCGCAAGCGCTGGCGCCGCGGCGGTTTCCCGATCGGTGTGATCGGCGAAGCCGGCGACATGCGCTACGATTACGAATATCTCGGCGCTGGCCCGGATACGCTGAAGGATCTCGTCGATGGCAACCATGCCTTCGCCAAGGTTCTCGCTGATGCCAAGAAGCCGCTGATCATTATCGGCCAGGGTGCTCTCTCGCGTGTTGATGGCGCCGGTGTCCTCGCCAGCGCTGCCAAGCTCGCGGGCACGGTTGGCGCTGTCGCCGACGGCTGGAACGGTTTTGCGGTCCTGCATACGGCTGCTGCCCGCGTCGGCGGCCTCGACCTCGGTTTCGTTCCGGGCGCCAAGGGCGTCAACGCTGCGGATATGCTGTCCTCCATGGACGTGCTCTTCCTGCTCGGCGCAGACGAGCTCGATTTCACCAAGAAGACCGCGAAGTTCACGGTCTATATCGGCTCGCATGGCGACCAGGGCGCGCATAACGCCGACGTCATCCTTCCGGCTGCTGCCTATACCGAAAAGTCCGGTACCTGGGTCAACACCGAAGGCCGCGTCCAGATGGGCAACCGCGCCGGTTTCGCACCGGGCGATGCCCGCGAAGACTGGGCGATCCTGCGTGCGCTTTCCGACGTGCTCGGCAAGAAGCTTCCCTTTGATTCGCTTGGCGAATTGCGCGGCAAGCTCTACGCGGCATTCCCGCATTTCGCAGCCGTCTACGAGATCGCCGAAAGCGACAGCGCCAAAATTGCCGCAGTTGCGAAAAAAGCCGGGAAGATGAACAAATCCGGGTTTGCTTCACCGGTCAAAGACTTCTATTTGACGAACCCGATCGCGCGCGCCTCGGCTGTCATGGCCGAGTGCTCGGCATTGGCCCGCAACAACTTCAAAGTCGCGGCAGAGTAAGGGCAGGGGACTATGGAATCGTTTGTTTCAACTTATGTCTTGCCTGGCCTCATCATGGTCGGTCAGTCGCTGCTCATGCTCGTCTGCCTGCTGGTCTTCATCGCATACATCCTGCTTGCCGACCGTAAGATCTGGGCTGCCGTTCAGCTGCGCCGTGGACCCAATGTGGTTGGTCCCTTCGGTCTTTTCCAGTCCTTCGCCGACCTTTTGAAGTTTGTCTTCAAGGAGCCGGTCATTCCGGCCGGCGCCAACAAGGTCGTCTTCCTGCTGGCCCCGCTGGTCACCGTGCTTCTGGCGCTGTCGACCTGGGCGGTCGTGCCGGTTGCCAACGGCTGGGTCATTGCCAACATCAATGTCGGCATTCTCTACATTCTGGCGATCTCGTCGCTCGAAGTGTACGGCATCATCATGGGCGGCTGGGCTTCGAACTCGAAGTACCCGTTCCTCGGCGCGCTCCGCTCGGCAGCGCAAATGGTTTCGTATGAAGTCTCGATCGGCTTCGTCATCGTCACCGTTCTTCTCTGCGTGGGTTCGCTGAACCTGACGGATATCGTCATGTCGCAGCAGACCGGTCTCGGCACCAAGCTCGGCCTGCCCAGCTCGTTCCTCGACTGGCACTGGCTGTCGCTGTTCCCGATGTTCATCATCTTTTTCATCTCGGCGCTCGCTGAAACCAACCGTCCGCCCTTCGACCTTCCGGAAGCGGAATCGGAACTGGTTGCTGGCTTCATGGTCGAATATGGCTCCTCGCCATACATGATGTTCATGCTCGGCGAATATGCTGCCATCTGCCTGATGTGCTCGCTGACGACGATCCTGTTCCTCGGCGGCTGGCTGCCTCCGGTCGATTTCTGGCTGATCAATTGGGTCCCGGGCATCATCTGGTTCATGCTGAAGTCGTGCTTCGTGTTCTTCATGTTCGCGATGGTCAAGGCTTTCGTGCCGCGCTACCGCTATGACCAGCTGATGCGCCTCGGCTGGAAGGTCTTCCTTCCTCTGTCGCTCGCCATGGTCGTCATTGTTGCATTCGTGCTGAAGCTGATGGGATGGGCATGATCATGTCCTTCCTCGTTTCCAGCAAATTTGGAGGTTGAAGATGGCCAGCTTGTCCAACGCCGTCAGCTCGCTGTTCCTCAAGGAATTCGTCGGCGCATTCTTTCTGTCGATGCGCTACTTCTTCAAGCAGAAGGCGACGATCAACTACCCGTTCGAAAAGGGTCCGGTTTCTCCGCGCTTCCGCGGCGAACACGCACTGCGCCGTTATCCCAACGGTGAAGAGCGCTGCATCGCCTGCAAGCTCTGCGAAGCGATCTGTCCCGCTCAGGCGATCACCATCGAAGCCGGTCCGCGCCGCAACGACGGCACGCGCCGCACGGTGCGCTACGACATCGACATGGTGAAGTGCATCTATTGCGGCTTCTGCCAGGAAGCTTGCCCTGTTGATGCGATCGTCGAAGGCCCGAATTTCGAATTCGCCACCGAGACCCGCGAAGAGCTTTACTTCGACAAGCAGCGGCTCCTCGACAATGGCGACCGGTGGGAACGCGAAATCGCGCGCAATATCGCGATCGACGCTCCGTACCGTTGATTGAAATTTGAAATGCCGCAGGGCTGGCACTCGCCGCCCGCGGTCAACATGCACCGGAGCTTTGCCGGCCCTTCACGGGTGACGAAGCTTCATCGGGCAGGGAAACTCCCGGCTGCCCGGGGGAAGATGAAAAAGGCACCAACATGGGTCTGCAGGCTCTATTTTTCTATCTTTTCGCCTTCGTCGCGATAGCGTCGGCGTTCATGGTCATCTGGGCAAAGAACCCGGTTCACTCGGTTCTGTTCCTGATCCTGACCTTCTTTAACGCCGCGGGCCTCTTCCTGCTGCTCGGCGCCGAATTCCTGGCGATGATCCTGCTCGTCGTCTATGTCGGCGCGGTGGCGGTTCTCTTCCTCTTCGTGGTCATGATGCTCGATATCGACTTTACGGAGCTCAGGGCAGGCGTTCTGGAATATGCGCCGATCGGCGCGCTGATCGGACTGATCCTCGCAGCCGAACTGATCGTCGTAGTCGGCGGCAGCGTGATTTCGCCCGAGATCGCCAAGACCGTCGCCATGCCGATCCCGGCGCTGACGGAACGCACCAATACGGCGGCACTCGGCGACGTGCTCTATACGAACTACGTCTACTTCTTCCAGATCGCCGGCCTGGTGCTTCTGGTCGCCATGATCGGCGCGATCGTGCTGACGCTGAAGCATCGCACCAATATCCGCCGCCAGAATATTTCCCAGCAGGTTGCCCGCACGCCGGCGACCGCCGTCGAGGTGGTCACCGTCAAGCCGGGGCAGGGTGTCTAAGGACAGGTACAAGGAACAAAGAACATGGTCATCGGTCTTTCCCACTACCTGACGGTCAGCGCCATCCTCTTCACGCTCGGCGTCTTCGGCATCTTCCTGAACCGCAAGAACATCATCGTCATCCTGATGTCGATCGAACTCATTCTGCTCGCGGTCAATATCAACATGGTCGCCTTCTCGTCGTTCCTCAACGACATCGTCGGCCAGGTCTTTGCACTTTTCATTCTGACCGTTGCGGCTGCAGAAGCGGCCATCGGTCTTGCAATTCTCGTTGTCTTCTACCGTAACCGCGGTTCGATCGCGGTCGAAGACGTCAATATGATGAAGGGCTGAGCGGCTCATGTTCCTCTATAAGGCTATCGTCTTTCTTCCCTTGATCGGCGCGATCATTGCCGGCCTTTTCGGCCGCGCGATCGGCGCCAAGGCATCGGAATACGTCACCAGCGGCCTGATGATCATCACCGCCGCTCTCTCCTGGTATGTGTTCTTCACGGTGGCGCTCGGTCATCCGGAAGGCGCCATCAAGGTGGAAGTGCTGCGCTGGATCCAGTCCGGCGGCATCGACGTCTCCTGGTCGCTGCGCATCGATACGCTCACCTCCGTCATGCTGATCGTCGTCAACACGGTCTCGACGCTGGTGCACGTCTACTCGATCGGATACATGCATCATGATCCGCATCGCCCGCGTTTCTTCGCCTATCTGTCGCTCTTTACCTTTGCCATGCTGATGCTGGTGACCTCCGACAACCTTCTGCAGATGTTCTTCGGCTGGGAAGGCGTGGGTCTGGCCTCGTATCTCCTGATCGGCTTCTGGTTCAAGAAGCCGTCTGCCTCGGCTGCGGCGATGAAGGCCTTCATCGTCAACCGCGTCGGCGACTTCGGCTTCGTGCTCGGCATTGCCGGTGTCTTCGTGCTGTTCGGCGCCATCAACTTCGATACGATCTTCGCCAACGCCGCGAACTTCGCGCCGCATGAAGGTGCTGAAGCTGCCAGCGAAGTGGTTCTGAACCTCTTCGGCATGCAACTCGACAAGACGCATGCGCTGACGGCCGTCTGCCTGCTGCTGTTCATGGGCGCCATGGGTAAGTCGGCGCAGTTCCTGCTGCACACCTGGCTCCCGGACGCCATGGAAGGCCCGACCCCGGTTTCGGCGCTCATTCATGCCGCAACCATGGTTACCGCCGGCGTCTTCCTCGTCGCCCGCATGTCGCCGCTGTTCGAACTGTCGCATGATGCCCTGACCGTCGTCACCATCATCGGCGCGATCACAGCCTTCTTCGCGGCAACGGTCGGTCTGGTCCAGAACGACATCAAGCGCGTCATCGCCTATTCCACCTGCTCGCAGCTCGGCTACATGTTCGTGGCGCTGGGAGTAGGGGCCTATGGTGCGGCGATCTTCCATCTCTTCACGCACGCTTTCTTCAAGGCTCTGCTGTTCCTTTGCGCCGGTTCGGTCATCCACGCCGTCGATGGCGAACAGGACATGCGTTACATGGGCGGCCTGCGTCCGCACATCAAGGTAACGTTCTGGATGATGATGATCGGCACGCTCGCCATCACCGGCGTCGGCATTCCGTTCACGCCATTCGGCTTTGCAGGCTTCTTCTCGAAGGACGTCATCATCGAAGCTGCCTACGCGTCGCATTCGCCGGCCGCAGGCTTCGCCTTCACCATGCTCGTCATCGCCGCGCTGTTCACCAGCTTCTATTCCTGGCGCCTGATCTTCATGACCTTCTTTGGCAAGCCGCGCGCTTCCCATGAAGTCATGCATCACGTCCATGAATCGCCGCAGGTCATGCTGGTGCCGCTCTATATCCTCGCGATCGGCGCCGTCTTCGCAGGCTTCCTCTTCGAAGGCCGCTTCTACGGCGAAGAGTATGCCGAGTTCTGGAAGGGCGCGCTGTTCACCTCCAAGGAGAATGAACTGCTGGAACACTTCCATCATGTTCCGGCCCTGGTGGCTCTGAGCCCCTTCATCGCCATGGTCGTCGGCTTCGTGATCGCCTGGTACATGTACATTAAGTCGCCTTCGACGCCGCGGGTTCTCGCCCAGCAGCATCGCGTGCTCTACCAGTTCCTCTTGAACAAGTGGTACTTCGACGAGCTCTACGACTTCCTCTTCGTCCGCTCGGCCAAGGCTCTTGGCAAGTTCCTGTGGCAGAAGGGTGATGTCGGCGTCATCGATACCTACGGTCCGAACGGCATTGCCGCCCGCGTCGTCGATGTGACGAACCGCGTGGTCCGCCTGCAGACCGGTTACCTCTATCACTACGCCTTCGCGATGCTGATCGGCATTGCAGCGCTCGTTACCTGGATGATGCTCGGGAGTTCCTTCTGATGACCGATTGGCCTATTCTTACAACGGTCACCTTCCTGCCGCTGGTCGGCGTGGTGCTTCTGCTGCTGATGAATGAAAACGGCCCGAACGGCCGCCGGAACGTGCTCAACATCTCGTTGTTCACGACCATCGTCACGTTCCTGCTGTCGCTTCTGATCTGGATCGGCTTCGATAACGCCAATCCGGGCTTCCAGATGATCGAGAAGCATGCCTGGCTCGGCACCGGCATCGGCTATCATGTCGGTATCGACGGCATCTCCATGCTGTTCGTCATCCTGTCGACCTTCCTCATGCCCTTCTGCGTCCTGGCCAGCTGGCTCTCGGTCGAGAAGCGCCTGAAGGAATACATGATCGCCTTCCTCATCCTCGAAGTGATGATGGTCGGTGTCTTCGTGTCGCTCGATATCGTGCTGTTCTACGTGTTCTTCGAAGCAGGCCTGATCCCGATGTTCCTGATCATCGGCGTCTGGGGCGGCGCGAACCGCGTCTATGCAAGCTACAAGTTCTTCCTCTACACGCTGCTCGGCTCGGTGCTGATGCTGCTCGCCATCATGGCAATGTACTGGCAGGCCGGCACGACCGATATTTCTGCGCTGCTCGCCTACAAGTTCCCGCCACAGATGCAGACGTGGTTATGGCTGGCCTTCTTCGCCTCCTTTGCAGTCAAGATGCCGATGTGGCCCGTCCATACCTGGCTTCCTGATGCGCACGTTCAGGCGCCGACGGCTGGTTCCGTCATCCTGGCGGGCGTGCTCCTGAAGCTCGGCGGCTACGGTCTCATCCGCTTCTCGCTCGGCATGTTCCCCGTGGCGTCCGATTTCTTCGCGCCGATGGTCTTTGCCTTGTCTGTCATCGCCATCATCTACACCTCGCTGGTGGCGATGATGCAGGACGACATCAAGAAGCTGATCGCCTATTCGTCGGTGGCGCACATGGGCTATGTCACCATGGGCATCTTTGCCGCCAACATGCAGGGCGTTCAGGGCTCGATCTTCCAGATGCTGTCGCACGGCATCGTCTCGGGCGCGCTCTTCCTCTGCGTCGGCGTTGTCTACGACCGTACTCATACCCGCGAGATCGCGGCCTATGGCGGCCTCGTCAACAACATGCCGAAATACGCGGTGGCGATGATGGTCTTCACCATGGCCAATGTCGGTCTTCCCGGCACCTCCGGCTTCATCGGTGAATTCCTGACCCTGATCGGCGTCTTCCGTGCCAACACCTGGGTTGCGCTGTTTGCGGCCACCGGTGTCATCCTTTCGGCTGCCTATGCTCTGTGGCTCTATCGCCGCGTGATCTTCGGTGCGCTGGAGAAGGAAAAGCTGAAGGCGCTTCTCGATCTTTCGCCGCGTGAGCAGCTGCTGCTCTACCCGCTGATTGCGCTGACCATCCTCTTCGGTGTCTATCCGGCACCGGTCTTCGATGCGACGGCCGCTTCGGTGGATCTGCTGGTGAATAATTATACGGCCGCCGTACACGCAGCGCAGAACGTTGCGCTGTCGATGAATTGATGACGGGACTATTTGGACATGACCGCTGAAACCATTCTTGCAAGTCTGCACCTCGCCGCGCCGGAGCTGATCCTCGCGGTAGGCGCCCTTGTCCTTCTGATGATCGGCGTCTTTGCGGGCGAGCGTTCCGGGCGCATGGTGAGCGTGCTCGCCATGATCCTGTTTGCCGCCTCAGCGCTCTGGCTGATCTTCATCCCGTCCACCGGCCTCGCCTTTGGCGGTGTCTATCAGGCGGACGGCTTCTCCCGCTTCATGAAGGTGACGGCACTGACCGGCTCCTTCGTGGCGCTCTTCATGTCGCTCGGCCTTGCCAAGGAAAACCAGCTCGACAAGTTCGAGTTCCCGGTTCTCCTCGTGCTCTGCACGCTCGGCATCATGCTGATGATCTCGGCAAACGATCTGATCGCGCTCTATCTCGGCCTCGAGCTGCAGTCGCTGGCGATCTATGTCGTCGCTGCGATCAACCGCGACAGCGTCAAGTCGACCGAAGCCGGCCTGAAGTATTTCGTCCTCGGCGCGCTCTCCTCGGGCATGCTGCTCTACGGCATGTCGCTGGTCTACGGCTTCACCGGCCACACGCATTTCGCCGACATCGCTCAGGCGTTGAACGTCGAAGGCGCCCGTTCGCTCGGCCTGATCTTCGGTCTGGTATTCATTCTCGCCGGTATCGCCTTCAAGATCTCGGCCGTGCCGTTCCACATGTGGACGCCTGACGTTTACGAGGGTGCACCGACCCCGGTGACCGCATTCCTCGCCAGCGCGCCGAAGGTTGCGGCGATGGCCATGATGACCCGTATCGTCATCACCGCCTTCCAGCCGATCATGGCGGACTGGCAGCAGGTCGTCGTGTTCATCTCGATCGCCTCGATGCTGCTCGGTTCCTTCGCCGCCATCGGGCAGAAGAACATCAAGCGACTGATGGCCTATTCGTCGATCGGTCACATGGGCTATGCGCTGGTCGGCCTCGCAGCCGGCAACCAGACGGGCGTCTCCGGCGTCATGCTTTACATGGTCATCTACATGGTCATGACGCTCGGTTCCTTCGCGATCATCATGTCGATGCGCCGCAAGGATGGCACCGTCGTCGAAGGTATCGATGATCTCGCAGGTCTCTCCAGCACCAACCCGTTTATGGCGACCGTGCTGACGATCCTGATGTTCTCGCTGGCCGGCATTCCGCCGATGGCAGGCTTCTTCGCGAAGTACTTCGTCTTCGTCGCCGCCATCGAAGCCAAGCTCTATGCGCTGGCGATCATCGGTGTTCTGGCTTCGGTCGTTGGCGCTTACTACTATCTGCGCGTCATCAAGCTGATGTGGTTCGATGAAGCCAAGGGTGAGTTTGCCCGCGTCTCCGGCGCTCTCAAGCTGGTCTACGGTCTCTCCGGCCTGTTCGTTCTCGCCTATGTTCTCATCGGCGGTCCGATCGGCGGTGCGGCTGAGCTCGCGGCAGCGACGCTGTTCTGATGGTATCTCCCATGCGCCGCCGGATATCGCTCGGCGATTTCCGGCATGAAGCGCTGCCGGAGACCCCGTCGACCAACACGGAATGCCTTGCCCAGGCCCGGGCAGGGGACAGCGGCCTCCTCTGGGTGACCGCAGTCAGGCAGACCGGCGGCCGCGGCCGCCGTGGACGCCCCTGGGTTTCCGAACCCGGCAATCTCTACGCCTCTCTTCTTCTGATCGATCCGGCGCCGATGGAGCGCATGGGCTCTCTGCCGCTGGCGATTGCCGTCGCCGTGCATCAGGCCGTTCGCATGGTGCTGCCGCCGGCCGCCGAGCCGCTCGAAGTCAAGTGGCCGAACGACATCCTGATCGGTCGCAAGAAGACCTGCGGCATCCTCGTCGAAGGCGAACAGCTGCCGGATGGCCGCTACGCGCTGGTGATCGGCATCGGTATCAATGTCGCCGTTATGCCCGACAATCCGATGTATCCGGTGACCTGCATCAGGGAACAGGGCGGCAGGGCTTCCCCTGAGGAATTGTTTGCCCATCTCTATGCCTCGATGGCCGAGGTTCTGGATATCTGGAACGAGGGCCGCGGCATTAGAGAGATTACCGCGCGCTGGCGCGATGTCGCCTGCGGCATTGGCGAGAAGATTACGGTGAATTTGCCGGACAGGTCGATTTCCGGCCAATTCGCCGGAATTGATGATAATGGGCTGTTGATGCTCGATACCGGCGCAGGCAGGATGCTGCAGATCGCTGCCGGTGATGTTTTCTTTGGATAGTAGGACCTAATGGCGAAACAGGACGAACTGGTATTTCTTCCGCTGGGCGGCGTCGGCGAGATCGGCATGAATCTCGCGCTGTACGGCTACGGCCCCGCGGATCATCGCCAGTGGATCATGGTCGATTGCGGCGTGACCTTCCCGGGTCCCGATCTGCCAGGCGTCGATCTGGTGCTCCCTGATATCCGCTTTCTCGCCAAGGAGCGAAAGAGCCTCAAGGCGATCATCATCACCCATGCCCACGAGGACCACTACGGTGCGCTGGCCGATCTCTGGCCGGGCCTCAACGTTCCGGTCTACGCCTCGCCGTTCACGGCCGGGCTTCTCGAAGCCAAGCGCAATTTCGAGAAGGACGCGATCGGCGAAGTGCCGGTGACGATCTTCAAGGCGGGCGATACGATCAATGTCGGCCCCTTCAGCATCGAAGGCGTCGCCGTCAATCACTCGATCCCCGAGCCGATGTCGCTGATGATCCGCACGCCGCTCGGCAATGTCATCCATACCGGCGACTGGAAGATCGACCACGAGCCGTCGCTCGGGCCGCTGACAGACGAGACCCGCTTCCGCCAGCTCGGCGACGAAGGCGTCCTGGCGCTGATGTGCGATTCCACCAACGCGCTGCGCGATGGTGTCTCGCCATCCGAAAAGGATGTTTCCGCCAGCCTGCGCAAGATCATCGAGAATGCCGAAGGACGCGTGGCGATCACCACATTCTCCTCGAATGTCGGCCGTATCCGTACCGTCGCCGAGGCAGCAGAAGCCGCCGGCCGCGAGATCCTGCTGCTCGGTAGTTCGCTGAAGCGTGTCGTCGATGTCTCCCGCGAGCTGGGCCTGATGGAAGGCGTCAAGCCGTTCATCGCCGAAGACGAATACGGCTATATCCCGCGTGACAAGGTCGTGGTCATCCTGACCGGCAGCCAGGGCGAGCCGCGCGCAGCGCTCGCCAAGCTGTCGCGGGACGAGATGCGCAATGTGGCACTGGCCGCCGGCGATATCGTGGTCTTCTCCTCGCGCGCCATTCCCGGCAACGAGAAAGCCATTCAGGACATCAAGAACGGCCTCGTCGAGCAGGGCATTCACATCATCACTGACAGCGAAGCGCTGGTTCATGTCTCCGGCCATCCGCGCCGCAACGAACTGCAGAAGATGTACCAGCTGGTGCGGCCGAAGATTCTCGTGCCTGTGCACGGCGAGGCAACGCATCTGACGGCGCACAAGGAATTGGCCGAACAGTCGGGCATCGCAAGCGTTCCCCGTGTGCGTAACGGCGACGTGCTGCGCCTGGCGCCGGGTCCGGCCCAGGTTATCGACGAAGCGCCGCATGGCCGGATCTACAAGGACGGCTCACTGATCGGCGATTTCGAGGAAATGGGCATCGGCGATCGCAAGAAGCTCTCCTATGTCGGCCATGTCGCCGTCAACGTGCTGCTGGACAGCCGCTTCGACATCATCGGAGAGCCGGATGTCGTGGCGATCGGCCTGCCTGTTTACGACGACGAAGGTGATGAACTCGAGGATACGCTTTATGACGCTGTCGTCGGCGCCATCGAGAGCATTCCGCGCGCCCGTCGCAAGGATCTGGACATGGTGCAGGAGGCCGCGCGCCGCGCCGTGCGCTCTGCCGCAAACCATGCCTGGGGCAAGAAGCCGGTTGTGACTGTCTTCCTCAGCAAGGTCTGACCTTATGCTCGGCCGCGTCAATCACATCGCGCTTGCCGTCCCCGATCTCGCTGCGGCGAGCGCCAGCTATCGTGATACCCTGGGTGCCAGGGTGTCACAGCCGCAGGCCCTGCCTGACCACGGCGTCACCGTCGTATTCGTCGAGCTCGAGAACACCAAAGTCGAACTGCTGGAGCCGCTCGGCGATGCCTCGCCGATCGCAGCCTTCCTCGAAAAGAACCCTGCCGGCGGCATGCACCATATCTGCTACGAGGTGGCGGATATCATCGCTGCCCGCAACCGGCTTCTGGCGTCAGGGGCGAGAGTGCTGGGCAACGGCGAGCCGAAAACCGGCGCCCATGGCAAGCCGGTAGTCTTCCTGCACCCCAAGGATTTCTTCGGGACATTGATCGAGCTCGAGCAGGTTTAATTCTGCTGCGGCAGAGTGACCTATTCCCCGGCCTTGAACGTCAGGTGATTTGAGCTTCTTGCCATTCCGCTCTATAAGCGCGGCGTTGCGATGGTCGTAACGCGATTTGGAACCCACCATGCTGCAGATTTTCTTACAGGGCTTCGCCGTCTATTTCATCGTCTGGTGGATCACGCTTTTCGCCGTTCTGCCCATCGGTCTGCGCACGCAGGCGGATGACAACGAGGTGGTGCTCGGCACCATTCCAAGTGCGCCGACACGCTTCCGCGCGCTCTTCGTGTTCTCGACGACGACGGTGGTTTCAGCGATCGTCTATGGCGCTTGGTACTTCTCGTCGACCTACTTCGGCTGGGGGTTCGACGCCCTGCCGCAGATCGGCCCAGCCTTCAACATCGAATAGGGCTTTTGCTCAATCTTTGAGCATATGTGTTAACTGTCGAGAAAATGCCGTCATACGGCTGTCATCAAGATGATGCAAAGAGCTCACGCGGCGGCAGGAGCATCTGCCGTAACGTCAATTCTCTGATATTCACGTTAGGGAAGAGGCTGAAAAACCAAAAAAAAACAAGGCTAAAAGCCTTGTTTTAAGTATCGCGTGATCCGTAACCGTTACCGGGGCTGCGACAAGCGCGCCTAAGATCTGATCCTCCCAAGACTTGACCGCGAGTTGGCAAGAATTTATCTCCTTGCCTGTTTTGTGAGCTGAAACTAGCTCAAAGAATGGGCTTTGTCACCAGCTTTTTTTGCATTTTTGCTACAGTCGGGTAAAAAATTCCTGTTGACGAGATTTTGATGCAAGCCCTTATAAACACGCGATTTTTTCTGCATTCGCATTTTCCGGACGTTAACTTGCGTCTGCGGAAGGCTGCTTGCGTATCGCGCGGGTTTCTTTCCGGCTGCGAAGCAGATATGAACGCTGCCACTGTTAACGATTGCCGTCGATTCCGCGATTGATGTGGAATCCCAACTGCTCTGGAATCCGTCATGCGTCTGTCCCGCTACTTCCTGCCCATCCTGAAGGAAAACCCCAAGGAGGCGGAAATCGTCTCCCACCGGCTGATGCTGCGCGCCGGCATGATCCGCCAGCAGTCGCAGGGCATCTATTCCTGGCTGCCGCTCGGCAAGCGCGTCCTCGACAAGGTCAACAATATCATCCGCGAGGAGCAGAACCGCTCCGGCGCCATCGAGCTGTCGATGCCGACGCTGCAGTCTGCCGAGCTCTGGCAGGAAAGCGGCCGCTACGACGCCTATGGCAAGGAAATGCTGCGCATCAAGGACCGCCAGGACCGTCCGATGCTCTACGGCCCGACCAACGAAGAGATGGTCACCGACATCTTCCGGTCCTACGTCAAGTCCTACAAGGACCTGCCGCTGAACCTCTATCATATCCAGCTGAAGTTCCGCGACGAGATCCGTCCGCGTTTCGGCACCATGCGCTCGCGCGAGTTCATGATGAAGGATGCCTATTCCTTCGACCTGACGCGCGAAGGCGCCGAGCACTCCTATAAGAAGATGTTCGCCGCCTATCTGCGCACCTTCGATCGTCTCGGCCTGCGCGCCATTCCGATGCGTGCCGATACCGGCCCGATCGGCGGCGATCTCAGCCACGAATTCATCATCCTGGCCGACACCGGTGAATCCGAAGTCTACAGCCATAAGGACTTCGTGAATTTCGACATTCCCTCTGTCGATACCGATTTCGACGACGTCGCCGGTCTGGATGCGATCTTTAAGAAGTGGACGTCGGTCTACGCCGCCACCTCGGAAATGCACGACGAGGCCGCTTTCGACGCCATCCCCGAAAGCGACAGGCTCTCTGCGCGCGGTATCGAAGTCGGTCATATCTTCTATTTCGGCACGAAATATTCCGACCCGATGGGCGCCAAGGTCCAGGGACCTGACGGCAAGGAACACAATGTTCACATGGGTTCTTACGGCATCGGCCCGACACGCCTTGTTCCCGCCATCATCGAAGCATCGCATGATGAGAACGGAATCATCTGGCCGGCCTCCGTCGCGCCGTTCGATGCGATCGTGATCAACATGAAGGCCGGCGACGCCGCTTGCGACAGCGCCTGCGAAAAAATCTATGCCGCGCTCTCTAAGGCCGGCAAGGACGTCCTTTATGACGATACCGACGATCGCGCCGGAACGAAGTTCGCGACGGCAGACCTGATTGGCGTTCCGGTTCAGATCATTGCCGGCCCGCGTGCGGTCGCGAACGGCGAAGTCGAAGTCAAGGACCGCAAGACGGGCGCCCGCGAAACGATGACGATCGACGCGGCGATCAACAAGCTCTTGGGCTGATATCGGAGGCGAAATGGCAGACGCAGCAGTGGACCAGCGGGGTTCCAAATCCGGTTTCGGTTCGGCGAGTAAGCCATTTTCCACCTTCGAACGCATGGTCGCCTGGCGCTATCTGCGCGCCCGGCGAAAGGAAGCCTTCATTTCGGTGATCGCCGGCTTCTCCTTCGTCGGCATCATGCTCGGCGTCGCGACGCTGATCATCGTTATGGCCGTGATGAACGGGTTCCGCACCGAGCTGATCTCGCGCATTCTCGGCATCAATGGCCATATGATCGTCCAGCCGGTCGATGCGCCGTTCACCGACTATGCGGCGCTGACGGAGAAATTCGCCGCTGTGCCCGGTATCCGCATGGCGCTGCCGCTGGTCGAGGGCCAGACGCTGGCGTCGGGCCAGGGTGGGGCGGGCAGCGGCGCGCTGGTGCGCGGTATCCGCTCCGAAGACCTGACCAAGCTCAAAACCGTCTCCGACAACATCAAGTCCGGCGATCTGGTCGGCTTCATGTCCGGGCAGGGCGTGTTGATCGGCTCCGGCATGGCCAACCAGCTTGGGCTGCAGGCCGGCGATACGATCACGCTGATTTCGCCGGAAGGCGACGTCACGCCGATGGGCGTCAATCCGCGTGTCAAGTCCTACACCATATCGGGTATCTTCGAGATCGGCATGTCGGAATATGATTCCGCCATCATCTACATGCCGCTCGAGGAGGCGCAGCTCTATTTCAATTCGGAAGGGCTGGTCCAGTCGATCGAGCTCTTCGCCAACAATCCCGATGATATCGACAATCTGAGGCCGAAGGTGGAGGCTGCCGCCGGCCGCCAGATCGCCATCACCGACTGGCGCCAGCGCAACCAGACCTTCTTCTCCGCCCTTCAGGTCGAGCGCAACGTCATGTTCATGATCCTGACGCTGATCGTTCTGGTCGCGGCGCTGAACATCATCTCCGGCCTGATCATGCTGGTGAAGGACAAGGGCAGCGATATCGCCATCCTGCGCACCATGGGCGCAAGCTCCGGTGCGATCATGCGCATCTTCTTCATGACCGGCGCCGCCATCGGCATCGTCGGTACGCTGGCAGGCGTTCTGCTCGGCGTCGTCGTCTGCATCAATATCGAGTCGATCCGCCAGTTCTTCTCCTGGATCACCGGCACCATTCTCTTCAATCCGCAGCTCTATTTCCTGAGCCAGCTGCCGGCACAGATGAGCGTCAGCGAGACGACCTCTGTCGTCATCATGGCGCTGACGCTGTCCTTCCTTGCGACCATCTTCCCGGCCTGGCGCGCCTCGCGCCTCGATCCGGTGCAAGCGCTACGCTACGAATAAGGAATGCTGAACTCCATGAAACGCAATGTCGTTCTCAAGCTTTCCGGCGTCGAGCGTCACTACGGGCAGGGCGATACGGTGCTCTCCATTCTGAAGGGCGCGGATTTCACGCTGCATAGCGGCGAAATCGTCGCTCTCGTTGCACCATCGGGCACCGGCAAATCGACCCTGCTGCATCTGGCGGGTCTGCTTGAACATCCTGATGATGGCGAGGTCAGCATCAACGGTCATGCCTGCAACGGGCTCTCCGATGACAAGCGCACCGCGATCCGCCGCAGCGAGATCGGCTTCGTCTATCAGTTTCATCACCTGCTGCCGGAATTCTCGGCGCAGGAAAACATCATGATGCCGCAGATGATCTCGGGCTTGGCGCGCAAGGAAGCCGCCGTCCGCGCCCAGCAGCTGCTCGAATACATGCGCATCGGCCATCGCGGTTCCCATCGCCCAGGCGAACTCTCCGGCGGCGAGCAGCAGCGCGTGGCGATCGCCCGCGCAGTTGCCAACGCGCCGAGCCTGCTTCTCGCCGACGAGCCGACCGGCAATCTCGACCCGGAAACCGCCAACTACGTCTTCGACGCGCTGGAAGCGCTGGTTCGCCAGTCCGGTCTCGCGGCCCTGATCGCCACCCACAATCACGATCTCGCCGCGCGCATGGACCGCCGTGTGACGATCACCGACGGCAAGGTCGTCGAATTCTAAAGGCGGATCAGACCGCCGCGATAATCGAGTTCGTAAGCGCGCCGTTCTTCGACGACAATCATCTCCATGCCGCGGAAATGCCCGCAATCACCCTCGCTTCGGTCGATATACAGGCCGAACGCGTGCTCATATTCCATGCCGCCGAGAAAGCGTTTTTCACCACCATAAAGCGCCGAGAGCGCTGCCTTGATCACGGCCCCGGCGCGGCTACCGTCGATCAGCCGCGGCTCGATGATGTGGCCGAAGTAGTTCATCGCCCAGACGGGCTCGCCATTCAACCAGACGGTCTCCTGGCCTGCGAAATCGGTGCCGCCGAAATAGCTGTCGAGATAGCGCCATTCGCCGCGCTCATAGCCGATATCCTGCGATCCCGGCCGGCAGGCCGCGATCTTTGCCCCGCCGCCGACATAGGTCTGCGATTTTGCCTCGACGATGAAGTCGTTCAAGAGAGTGAGATACATGCCGCGCCTCCTGCGATATGTCTCGCAGACGTCGCGCTTTTTGTAAAGAACAAAAAGAGAACAAATCAGTTGCCGCAGATCGACTGGCCGGTTTCGGCCTTCCAGTCGGTAATGGCGATAACGCGCGGCTCCGATGTCTGATCCTTGCCGGCTTTTTGCAATTTGCCCGTCAGCGCATTGTAGTCGCAGGTGCCACCGGCATCCGGGTCGAGCGTGTCGTAATCGCTGTAGGTATAGCCGGCGACGACGAACTGGCCGTTGCGATAGGCGAGCGTCAGTGTTTGCTCCCAGCGGTCCCGGCCGATGGCGCTGTTCTGCGAATGCACGGAGATCGACGATTTCCCGGCGGCCTTGATCGACGGCTCCTGGCCGTAGATCCCGTCAACAGCCGTGCTGCCCCAGATCTTGCCGGGTGCGCTGGCCGCAAGCCGCAGCAGATCGTGGTCGTCGCGCAGATAGATGTAGATGCCGAGCTGATCGTCTTCGGCATCCGCCGCAGCCTCGGCAAGCACTGCCAGATCAGGCTTGCCGTCGCCGTTCCAATCGCCCACGGCAGCATCCACGACGCGGGCGGGGCCGGCGTCGGCGGCAATAGCGGCCTGAGCCGAAAGCAGAGCGGCGGCAAGGATTGTGAGGCGCATGTTTCTCTCCTGTTCCGCGTTAACCAAACAGAAAACAATCCTGTTGACAACGGAACAATAGCGGAACAAACTAAAAACATAACGAGTAAAGGAGAGCCAAATGACTGACATGATCCGTGACGTCGCAGCATTCACCTCCATCGCAATGTTTGTTGCCAGCTTCTCTCTGATTCTGATGGCTATGTAATTTTTCAGGGGCCGCATGGCTGCCATGCGGTTCCGGACAGGGACTTCTTCTGGACATCTCGACGGGCAGGACCGACAATGGCACCGATTCATACGGGCGATTGAAGGGACGTGTCATGGCGGATGCAGAGGGCGGATTTATCGGCGGGACGCCGGGTTTCGTTCATCTGCGCGTACACTCGGCCTATTCGCTGCTCGAGGGTGCGCTGCCGCTGAAGAAGATCCTCTACAAGGCTTCGGGCGACAGCCAGCCGGCGATTGCCATCACCGATACCAACAATCTCTTCGTCGCCCTCGAATTCGCCCAGAAGGCGATGGACGAGGGGCTGCAGCCGATCATCGGCTGCCAGATCTCCGTCGATATGGAAGACGGACTGGAAGTTGAAAAGCGCGGCGGCCAGCAGATGATGGGCAAGCTGCCTGCGATCGTCGTGCTGGCGGCAACAGCTGCCGGTTACGAGCGGCTCGTCGATCTCGTGAGCCGCGCCTATCTCGGGGGTGAAGACAATCAGGCGGTCCACGTCCGCGCCTCCTGGCTGGAGGAAGCCGGCACCGAGGGGCTGATCGCGCTCACCGGTTCGCTGGGCGGCCCCATCGATATGGCCCTGAAGCAGGGGCACATGGCGCCTGCGGTTTCGCGCCTGCTGCGTCTCAAGGCGCTGTTCGGCGACCGGCTCTATGTCGAGCTGCAGCGCCATGGCACCTATGACAAGCGCCACGAGCAGAAGATGATCGGCCTTGCCTACGAGCACGATCTGCCGCTGGTGGCGACCAACGAGGCCTTCTTCCCGGCGCGGGACGACTACGACGCGCATGACGCCTTGATGGCCGTGGCGCACAACGCCATCGTCTCCGACGACAGCCGCTTCCGCCTGACGCCGGATCACTATCTGAAGAGCCGGGCGGAGATGGCCAAGCTGTTTGCCGATCTGCCGGAGGCGCTGGAAAGCACGCTGGAGATCGCCAGACGCTGCTCCTTCGTGCTGCAGACCCGCAAGCCGATCCTGCCGCGCTTTACCGGCGCCAGCGACGACGCCGACGAGGCCGATCGCGCCGAATCCGGCGAGCTGCGCCGTCAGGCCGTCGAAGGCCTCGATATGCGTCTGGCGACGCTCGGCATGTCACCGGGCTACGAGGAAAAGGACTATCGCGACCGGCTGGAATTCGAGCTCAGCGTCATCGAGAAGATGAAATTCCCCGGCTACTTCCTGATCGTTGCCGACTTCATCAAATGGGCCAAGCTGCAGGATATTCCGGTCGGCCCGGGCCGCGGTTCCGGTGCGGGTTCGCTGGTCGCCTATGCGCTGACGATTACCGACGTCGATCCGCTGCGCTTCTCGCTGCTGTTCGAACGCTTCCTCAATCCCGACCGCGTGTCGATGCCCGACTTCGATATCGACTTCTGCCAGGACCGCCGCGAAGAGGTGATCCGCTACGTGCAGAAGAAATACGGCCGCGAGCAGGTGGCGCAGATCATCACCTTCGGTTCGCTGCAGGCGCGTGCTGCACTGCGCGACGTCGGCCGCGTGCTCGAAATGCCCTATGGCCAGGTCGACAAGATCTGCAAGCTGGTGCCGAACAACCCGGCCAATCCGACGCCGCTGTCGAAGGCGATCGAGGAAGAGCCGAAGCTGCAGGAAGAGGCGGCCAAGGAGCCCGTCGTCGCCCGTCTGCTCGACATCGCCCAGAAGATCGAAGGCCTTTACCGCCATGCCTCGACCCACGCCGCCGGTATCGTCATCGGCGACCGTCCGCTGTCGAAGCTGGTGCCGATGTATCGCGATCCGCGCTCCGACATGCCGGTCACCCAGTTCAACATGAAATGGGTGGAACAGGCCGGCCTGGTGAAGTTCGACTTCCTCGGCCTGAAGACGCTGACCGTTCTGAAGGTCGCCGTCGATTTCGTCGCCAAGCGCGGTATCAAGGTTGATCTCGCCTCGATCCCGCTCGATGACAAGAAGACCTACGAGATGCTGTCGCGCGGCGAAACGGTCGGCGTGTTCCAGGTGGAAAGTGCCGGCATGCGCAAGGCGCTGATCGGCATGAAACCCGACTGCATCGAGGACATCATCGCGCTGGTGGCGCTCTACCGCCCGGGCCCGATGGAAAACATCCCGACCTACAACGCCCGCAAGCATGGCGAGGAAGAGGTCGAGTCGATCCATCCGACCATCGACTACCTGCTGAAGGAAACCCAGGGCGTTATCGTCTACCAGGAGCAGGTCATGCAGATCGCTCAGGTGCTCTCCGGCTACTCGCTGGGAGAGGCCGACCTTCTGCGCCGCGCCATGGGTAAGAAGATCAAGGCCGAGATGGACCAGCAGCGCGAGCGCTTCGTCAGCGGCGCCGTTAAGAATGGCGTGTCGAAGCCGCAGGCCGACAATATCTTCGAATTGCTCGCCAAGTTCGCCAATTACGGCTTCAACAAGTCACACGCCGCCGCCTACGCCATCGTCTCCTACCAGACGGCCTATATGAAGGCGCATTATCCGGTCGAGTTCCTCGCCGCCTCGATGACGCTCGATATGTCGAACACCGACAAGGTCAACGACTTCCGTCAGGACGCCAAGCGCCTCGGCATCGACGTGATCGCGCCCTCGGTCCAGACGTCGTTCCGGCATTTCGAGACGGGCGAGGAGCGGATCTATTATGCGCTGGCAGCGCTCAAGGGCGTCGGCGAAAATGCCGTCGAACACATCGTCGCGGTGCGTGGCGACAAGCCGTTTTCCAGTATCGAGGACTTCTGCCTGCGCATCGATCCGCGTCAGGTGAACCGCCGCGTGCTGGAAAGCCTGATCTATGCCGGCGCCTTCGATTGCTTCAATCTCGACCGGGCGCAGCTTTCGGCTGGTCTCGATCGCGTGCTCGGCTATGCGCAGCGCGCCCAGGAAAACAAGCTGAGCGGCCAGTCCGATATCTTCGGTGGCGCGCTGTCGTCGGGACCGGAAAAGATCGCCCTGCCGCCTTATTCGCCTTGGCTCGCCTCGGAGCGGCTGCTGAAGGAGTTCCAGGTTCTCGGTTTCTATCTGACGGCGCATCCGCTCGACAGCTACAACAGCCTGCTGGACAAGATGCGCGTGCAGACCTTTGCCGATTTCTCGGCAGCCGTCAGGCAGGGGGCAGCCAATGGCCGGCTGGCCGGTACGGTGATCTCCAAGCAGGAGCGCAAGACGCGCACCGGCAACAAGATGGGCATCATCGTCTTCTCGGATTCGTCTGGCCAATACGAAGCCGTGCTGTTTTCCGAGATGCTGAACCAGTATCGCGATATACTGGAATCAGGAAAATCCTTCGTCATCACCGCCACCGGCGAAGAGCGCCCAGAAGGCATCGGGCTGCGGATCCAGACCATCCAGTCGCTGGAAGAAAAATCGCTGCAGATGCAGAAGACGCTGCGCGTCTATGTCCGCGATTCCGGCCCTCTGAAGGCGGTTGCCGCTCATCTGAATGCCAAGGGCGAGGGGCTGGTGTCCTTCATCGTCATCAAGGAAGATGGCAAGCGCGAGGTCGAGGTGGCGCTGCAGCAGAAATACCGCATCACCCCGGAGATCGCCGCGGCGCTGCGCGCAGCACCCGGCATTGTCGATGTCGAGCTCGTCTAGCGCGTCACGGTGATGAAGTCGGTTCCGGCGCCGGTCTCGGGGCCGAGGCCGGTATCGGAAATCGTCATCGTCGAACCGGCGGCCAGCATCATGTCCACCTTGCGCCTGGTGTCGTCGGGGATCTGGATCCGCGACAGCGCGTTGGCGATCGGGCTGCCCATGATGATCGAGCCTTCCTGCGTCTTGATGCCGAGGCGCTTCATCGTCTGTGACGGCAGGTTGTTATCAAGCGTCAAGCCCAGCCAGTCGGCCGTGCCGTTTTCCTGATCCACGTTGTGCAGCGTGAAGAAATGCGTTCCGAGCGCCAGTTGCGGGTTCTCGATGGTAACGGGAGCCTCGAAGACAGGCTTGAAATCCTGGCGGATCATCAGCACGCCGTTCGGCGGCTCGCCTTTGCCTACCGCAGCGTAAACTTCCCTTAGGAGAGTATCGCTGGTCAGCGTTCGGTCGCCCTTGAACGCAGTGGGGCGCAAGGCCTTGAAAGCATTGATCGCCTGCACCGTCGATGGGCCGAGCAAACCATCCGGATTGCCGGCATTGAAGCCGAGCTGATTGAGGAAGGTCTGGATGTCGATGATCGATTCCCGCTGGGCGCGGCGGGTGATCAGGATGCGGATCGGCTCAAGGTTTTCAGCGGGGGTTGCCGTTGGCGGGATCAGCGATGCAGACACCGTGTTCATCGCCAGTTGCACCGGCTCGCCATCGGTGCTGCCGATGGATGGGCGCAGCTGGA
Organism: Hyphomicrobiales bacterium; assembly: GCA_900465675.1. Lineage (GTDB taxonomy): Bacteria > Pseudomonadota > Alphaproteobacteria > Rhizobiales > Rhizobiaceae > Rhizobium. Next base: position 32,812 of record UBJR01000030.1, read on the forward strand.
CGTCGGAGAGCAGCAATGCCGGTTCCGGCGCATTCGGGCGGAACAGCGACGGGTGGTCGATCGGCTCGGGCACGACGGCAGCATTGCTGATGATAACAGGAACGCTGAGATCCGTCATCTTGTAGAGCTCTTTGGCGAAGGCGGCGGGCATACGCACGCAGCCATGCGAGGCCGGATAGCGCGGCACCGAATTCGACTCGTGCAGCGCGATGCCGGACCATGTCAGCCGCTGCATCCACGGCATCGGTGCTGCCGAATAGAGATTGGACTCGTGATATTTCTTCTTCTCGAGCACCGAGAAGATGCCGCTCGGCGTCGTGTGGCCGGGCTTGCCGGTCGAGACTTTCGAGGTCGCCACGACCTCGGTGCCGTCATAGACCGCAAGCGACTGCTTGTCCTTGGAGACGATGATTTGCAGCGTCCTAGCATCCGCTGCCAGAGCAGGGTTCACCAGTGCGGTTGCCGACAGCAAGCCGAGGCCGAAAACAAAACGCGAGAACATGTTACCCAACCAATACGCAATACTCGAGGGGAACAATATTCAACGAAGTTTAAGGAAGGCTTGATCGCGAGCCTCCGGGGCGACCGTCACGCACTCGTGATCAAGCGGCCGCTTATTGTAGTGGGCGCGAATGTATGCAAATCTTGACGCTGTGGCGGTTGGGGAGCCGGGCTATGCACGTCGATATTGTGTCTGCGTTCGACGAACTCGAGAAATTGCAGGGCGACTGGGAGGCGGTCTATGACGCCGATCCGGAATCCAACTATTTCATGTCCTGGAACTGGATGCGGCGCTATCTGCAAACGCGCGCTAACTGGCATGTTCTGGCGGCAAAGCGCGCGGAAGCGGATGAGCATTACATCGCATTCCTGCCGCTGCAGATCCGCTTGGATTTCGAGCCGGGGAAGGGTTTTTTCAATGCCATCCATATGGCCGGCATGCCTTTCTCCGTTTACAGCGGCATTCTCTCACGGCCCGAATGGTCCGATGAGGCAATGGCGGCTTTCGCAGCCTGTCTGCAGACCTTCAACTGGCGCCGGTTCAATCTCGATGAGATCTATCTGTCGGACCAGCGTCTTTCCGCACTGATCGGCAGTTTCCCGCGCCAGGAATTCGTGCCGGCAAAGGTCGTCCGGGCTGACCATATCACCGATGCCGGCGAGAGCATCGATCACGACGCCTATGTGTATATTCCGCTGGCGGATGACTTCGAGACATTCCTCAGTACCCGCCTCAGCGCCAAGGCGCGCCGCAACGCCCGGGTCGCCATGCGCGATTTGGCGAGCGGAAAGCATGGGCTGCACGTCACCCATACGACGGCCGAGACATTCGAGCAGAATCTCGAGACCTTCTATGCGATGTGGAATGCGCAATGGGGTGTGCGTCAGCCGGATTATGCCGCCGGGATCATTGCCGGTTGCCGCAAGATGTTGCCCGGTTCGCTTGATGACGGATCGCTTCTGGTGCCTGTGCTTTGGGAGGGCGACAGGCCTGTCGCCATGCAGGTCCTCTATCTCGATCACAAGAAGAAGACGATGATCTGCTTCATCGGCAGCCGGGATAGCAATGCGGCCTCTCATAGCCCAGGCTTCACGCTGCATTGTTATTGCCTTCGCTGGGCAATCGAGAATGGCTACCGGAACTACGATTTCGGTACCGGAGATTTTGCCTACAAGTTCACTTTCGGCGGCGAACAGCAGCTGGTGGAGCGTCGCAGGGTGATGACGGTCTCCGAGCGCAATATCGGCGATCGTCTCGACCCGCGCTCGCTGGACGCGGCCTGTTACCGCGCCGCGCAGATGGCAGCGAAAGGCGATATCGAAAATGCCGATCTCTGCTGCCGCCAGATCCTCGCCACCGATCCTTCTCATTCCCAGGCGCTGGCGCTGGCTGAAGGCCTCGAAGCGGCACGGTGCCGGCCTGCTGCGGATGTCGAGCTGGAGGCGTTGATGCGCACCGCGATCGCAGATCACCGTGAGGGCGCCCTGGCGCGCGCCGAATCCGGCTATCGCCGCATCATCGAAGCGGTGCCTGGGCACTTTGCCGCCCTGCATCAGCTGGCGCTCGTGCTGTTGCAGCAGGGCCGCCTCGATGCCGCAAAGTCGTCGATCCTTGAGGCGCTGGCCGCCGGGCCTGGCAATGCGGCCGCCCATTGCACCTGCGGCAATATCCTTGCCGCTCTGTCCGAGGATGCTGCGGCCATCGCCAGCTATGAGCGCGCCATCGCCCTCTCGCCGTCCTATGCCGCGCCCTTCAACAATCGCGGCAATGTTCTGCGCCGGATAGGCCGGCTGGAGGATGCGGCGGAAAGCTATTCGCGAGCCCTCGAACTGGCGCCCGATCACGCCCAGGCGGCGCTGAACAAGGCGGCCGTGCTGGCGCAGATCAACGCGATGGCCGTCGCTTAGCGGTCGCGCTTGCCGCTGCCGAACGTGTAACCGGTCTCGACGGTGTTCTTGCCGAACTTTTCGCGCAGCTTGTCCATCGCCGCTTCAGCGGCGGCGCGGCGGGTCGATTGCTCGTCGATCAGATCGGGCGGATCGGCACGGCCGGGATCGCATAGATCGGAAACGCCGATCCCGATCAGCCGGAATTTTGTGCCGTCGGTCTCCCGTTCAAGCAGCTCAACGCCGGTGCGGAAGATCCGGTCGGCAAGCTGCGTCGGGTCTTCGAGCCGCCTGTTGCGCGTCCGTAGCTTGAAATCCGCAGTCTTCATCTTCAGCACGACGGTATGGCCGGCGATGTCATCCTTCTTCAGCCGCCAGGACACTTTCTCGGAGAGGTTCCGCAGGATCGGCACGAGATCCTCGTGGCGGGAAATGTCTTCGAAGAAGGTGGTTTCCGACGAGACGCTTTTCGCTGCCTCGTTGAGATGCACCTCGCGGTCGTCGATGCCGCGGGAGAGCCGGGCGAGGCGCTGGCCCATGCTGCCATAGCGGCGCATCAGGTCGGTCTCTTCCATCTGCTGCAACTGACCGATCGTCCGGATACCGTCGGCCTCCAGCGTCGCCGCGAAGGCCTTGCCGACGCCCCAGATGGTCGTTACCGGGCGCGGCGCCAGGAACTCGACAGCCTCTTCACGCCCGATGACCGAAAAGCCGCGGGGCTTCTGCAGGTCGGAAGCAACCTTGGCGAGGAACTTGCAGTAGGAAAGCCCGACCGACACGCTGATGCCGATCTCCTTCTCCACCCGCCGTACGAATTTCGCCAGCGTCCGGGCAGGGGGATCGTTGTGCAGGCGCTCGGTGCCGCCGAGTTCCAGGAAGGCCTCGTCGATCGACAGCGGCTGCACCAGCGGCGTCAACTCCTGCATCATCGACCTGACCTCGCGGCCGACCCTGACATATTTCTCCATGTCGGGCCGGATGACGATCGCCTGCGGGCAGGCTTCCAGCGCCTTGAACATCGGCATGGCGGAGCGCACGCCATGAATGCGGGCGATATAGCAGGCGGTGGAAACCACGCCGCGCTTGCCGCCGCCGATGATCACGGGCTTGTCGGCGAGCTCGGGATTGTCGCGTTTTTCGACCGCCGCATAAAAGGCGTCGCAGTCGATATGCGCCAGCGTCAGGCCGTAAAGCTCCTTGTGCCGGACAAGCCGCGGGCTTCCGCAGCTGACACAGCGGCGCGTCTCCGCCTTCTGCTCGGCAAGGCAGTCGCGACAGAAGCCGGGTGTCTTGTCAGGTGCAGCCAAAGTCATCACGGGAACAAATATTGAACATCGCGACATTACGCTCTAAGTTCTTGAGTCTCAAGACAGAGGAGCGCCGTGGCGTTGGATAACAAACGGCATTTTGGGGCCGTTGGATCGATGAAGACAGCGGATCAGCCGCGGCCACTGCCGCCGGAGGCGCCAAAGTGTTCGCCGATATGAACAGATGCCTCCGCCCACCCCTTGATCCGGGCAATGCCTTCCATGGCCGAAGGGGCAAAGCGATGAATGTCCGACTCCGGCATCAGGTGCAGCAGCAGGCAATCCTCGACATGTTCGTGGACGGAATGAAGGTTGCGGACCATGTCGTCGATAAAGGCAACGGGCACGTCCCGCGCACCGTGAAGCGCCTTGACGATCGGCCCCTTGGGCTGCAGCGACGCCAGAAGCGGGTAATGCAGCTCGAAGCGGTCGAGCAATCTGCGGCGCTGGTCGCGATAGACGGGCGGCATGGCCGTCAGGAGCACGATGTCGGCGGTGCCGGAAAGGCGCGCCAGAGTTTCCTCTGCAAGCAGAAGCGGCGCCTGCCACTCTTCCTGCCGCTCGAAAAAGGTTTCGATCAGCCGGCTGACAGTGACTTCGTCAGCCGCTGTCCCGTCCGGCGTTTCGATGTTTCCGTGCAGCTTGAACGATCGCGGCACCAGCCGGTAGCCCTCGCTCTCAAGAAAGCGTTCGAACGGCACGATGAATTGCAGCACGACGTCATCGACGTCGCAGACGATCAGGGGCCGGTCGGCGAGCCGCACATGCGATGTGTCGAGGTGCTCGATCTCGGCCACGGTCAATACTGCCCCGAATCGAGACCGGGCGACGAGAAATGCTGCCAGGCAGCCGTCAGCGCCTCGGGCGGCGTGCCGCTCGCCTGGCAGAAAGCCAAGGCTGTCGGCTCATGCTGCATGACGAAGTCGAGCATGCCGGAAAGGAAGGCCGTATCGTTGATCGCGTTGCGCACCTGGGCCGGTTCAATGCCGGTCAGCGCAAGAAAACGCGAAAACATGTCGGGTTCATTTGCAAGCCAGCCGAGTACGGCGATCGCCGTTTCATGCGGATCCCTGGCCAGTTGTTTAGAGGTCTTGAAGTTGCTTTGCATTTCGCTGGGTAAGTTACCTTTTTTTCAACCAAATACCGGTAGCTTGCCGCTATCGGTTTCGTCGAGCCGCGCGTTCGCAGGTCGCTTCTTGTCAGGCGGACATTTGCAGGGACGGAACATAGGAACGAGCTTGCCATGCCCAAACAGGTGATGATTGTAGAAGATAATGAGCTCAACATGAAGCTCTTTCGCGACCTGATCGAGGCCTCGGGATATACGACCATTCAGACCCGGAACGGCATGGAAGCGCTTGATCTTGCTCGAAAACACCGTCCGGATCTGATCCTCATGGACATTCAGCTGCCGGAAGTTTCCGGTCTCGAGGTGACCAAGTGGCTGAAAGAGGATGACGAACTGCATGTCATTCCCGTGATCGCGGTCACCGCATTCGCGATGAAGGGCGATGAGGAGCGAATCCGTCAGGGCGGCTGTGAGGCTTATGTGTCCAAGCCGATCTCGGTTCCCAAATTTATCGAAACGATCAAGACGTATCTCGGCGATGCTTAGTGCATCGGAAAGAAGCTCATGACTGCGCGCATTCTGGTTGTTGACGATATTCCGGCGAACGTGAAGCTGCTCGAAGCGCGGCTCGTCGCCGAGTATTTCGACGTGCTGACCGCTGCCGATGGCTATGAGGCGCTGGCGATCTGTGATCGCAACCAGGTCGATATCATTCTTCTCGATGTCATGATGCCGGGTCTCAACGGCTTCGAGGTCTGTGAGCGCCTGAAGGCAAACCCGAAGACCTCTCATATTCCGGTCGTCATGGTCACCGCGCTCGATCAGCCAGCCGACCGCGTGCGCGGCCTGAAGGCCGGTGCCGACGATTTCCTGACCAAGCCTGTCAACGACCTGCAGCTGATCTCGCGGGTCAAGAGCCTGCTGCGCCTGAAGACGCTGAGCGACGAACTGCGTATCCGCGCCGAAACGGCGCAGACCATGGGCATGGACGATCTGCTGCGGGCAGGCGAGGGACGCGCCGAGGACGCAGGTCAGATCCTGCTTGTCGACGGCCGCGCCAATTCGCAGGAACGCATCATCAAGACTCTGAAGCCGATCGCCGATGTGACGGCGATCTCAGATCCGCAGGCGGCTCTCTTCGAAGCGGCTGAAAATGCGTTCGAGCTGGTGATCGTCAACACCAATTTCGACGATTACGATCCGCTGCGGCTCTGCTCTCAGTTCCGCTCACTGGAGCGCACGCGCTTCCTCCCGATCCTGATCATCACCGAGCAGGGCGCCGACGACATGGTCATCCGGGCGCTGGATCTCGGCGTCAACGACTACATCATCCGTCCGCTCGATCCGAACGAGCTTGTCGCCCGCAGCCTGACGCAGATCCGCCGCAAGCGCTTCAACGACCGCCTGCGCGCCAGCGTCAAGCACACGATCGAGCTCGCGGTTACCGACGCACTCACTGGGCTGAATAACCGCCGCTATCTCGACAATCACCTGAACGTGCTCTTCAACCGCTCGATGGCGCGGGGCAAGCCGCTCTCGGTGCTGATCACCGACATCGATCGATTCAAACAGGTCAACGATACCTACGGCCATGATGCTGGCGACGAAGTCCTGAAGGAATTCGCCAACCGCATCCGCTCGACCGTGCGCGGCGCCGATCTTGCCTGCCGCTATGGCGGCGAGGAATTCGTCGTCGTCATGCCCGATACTTCCCCGGAGGTCGCGGCAGCCGTGGCGGAGCGCCTGCGGGCGTCGATCGAAGACAATGGCTTCACGTTGAAATCGGCAGGCGAGGAGCTGAAGGTCACGGCCTCGTTCGGCATCGCTTCGCGCCAATCGAGCGTGTTGACGCCTGATCAGCTGATGAAGCAGGCCGATCTCGCGCTTTACAAAGCCAAGAACACCGGCCGCAACCGAGTCGTCGCCGCGGCGGCCTGACGATACCGGGCCTGTTTAGCGGGTGGTTTTCCCAGTTTTCCACCGGCAGCGGTGAAAGATTAACAAATTTTAATGATGCCGCTGCCATATCGCATGCTGTTTTTCAACTAAGACCCCAAAAATGGAGAGCCGATACAATCGTCCAATTTGAGGGGGATTTGTGTTCGTTTTCACGAATAGAATCGTTCTCAAAAGTCAGCGTCAAGCATAAATGGTTTTGCGCCAAGAGTTGTGGTGATATTACTATTCGCGTGAGCGTAAATCGGCTACCTAACGTAACGGAAGTGCGCGATAATTGTACTGATATATATTTCCGGTGTTCTTCGATCGCGTTTTTCTTCATCAAGTAAAGAAACGTGATTCGTTCATTTCGCACCTGCCCCAAAATTGGACTTTTAACCATAGGGACAAGCTCACAAATCTAATCATTAAGAATTTGTTGATTTTCTTTCATTTTCGGGCAAATTATCGAGCCATAAGAAAAGCGCTCCCGAACATGGGATGCCGAAATACCCCATGATGCTCAGGTCCGCCGCATCTCCTGGGTCGTGGGGTCGGTCGGCTAGTTCGCAACTTTAAGCGGTTCCTCGTGCCGCGTTGCTTGCTGGCCGACCCCCTTTCGTAAAAACACCGCCCTTGCCGATAAACCGGTAGGGCGGTGTTTTTGTTTGCGCTAACATTTATCGTGACGGTAGACCGGAAAACGAAAAAGGCGCGCAGCCGTTGGGCGCGCGCCTTTTTCAAAACCCAGGGATCAAGAATTACTTGATCTTGGTTTCCTTGAACTCGACATGCTTCTTAGCAATCGGGTCGTACTTGGTCTTGGTCATCTTGTCCGTCATCGTGCGGCTGTTCTTCGTCGTGACGTAGAAGAAGCCGGTGTCGGCCGTCGACAGCAGCTTGATCTTGATTGTGGTAGCCTTAGCCATGGTCGTCCTGCCTTTAATAAAATGAATGCCGTGGCAAGCCGGATGGGCTCCACGGCAAATTCTGGCGCGAAAATACGAATCTCGCCCGAAATGTCAACCTCGCTTTCGAATGAAAAGCAGTCTTATGCCTGAAAGCAGGGCATAAATGCCGAAGAAGCCGGCGATTGCCCAGGCAAATCCGTCATTGCCGGCAACGTCGATCGCCGCGCCGATCACCTGCGGACCGGCAACGGTGCCAACGGCGTAACAGAAGACGAAGGCGGCGTTGGCGGCGGCGAGGTCGGAGCCCGTCAGCCGCGAGCCGAGATGGTTGAGCCCGACCGTGTACAGACCGGCCACACAGCCGCCCCAGAAGAGCAGGACGCCTGCCATGAGTACCCAGCTATGCACGAGCAGCGGCAGCATCAGCGAGCCGATACAGCCCATGAAAGCCATAGCTGCGAGCAGGGGGCGCTTGTCCTTCATCTTGTCGGACAGCAGGCCGACGGGAATCTGGAAGATCACGTTGCCGATGCCCATCACCGTCAGCAGCAGGGCAGCCTGCGATTCGGTAAAGGCGGCGCGGGTCGCATAGATCGGAAACAGCGCCAGGCCGCCCGCTTCGACCGCTCCGAAGATGAAGACGGCGGCGGTCGCCGTCGGCACCAGGAAGACGTAGCGCATGAAATGCAGTTCCGGCTTCTCTTCCAGCACCGGGCTTTCGTAGCGCGCGATGAAGATCGGGATCGCGGCAAGCAGGATGGCGACAGCGCCGACGGCAAAGGGAAGCACGCCGTCGCTGCCGAGGATCGAGAAGAGCAGGGGGCCGGCGGCAAAGCCAAGCGACAGCACTGTCGCGTAGATGCCGAGCACGAAGCCGCGTTTCGATCGCGGCGATGCGGCGTTGATCCAGAACTCGGACAGGATGAAGAGCGTTGTCGTCGCACCATGAAAGGCGAAGCGCAACGGGAACCACATCCAGAAGTCCTGGGCGTAGTAGAAGCCGATGGCGCTTAGTGCCGAGATCACCACCGCCCACAGCATGGTGGAGGCAACGCCGTATTTATGCGCCAGCTTCGTCGTGATCGGTGCGGCAGCCATGGCGGCAACGCCGGCCATCGCGGTGTTCAGTCCGATCAGCGTCGATGAAATACCGCGTTTCTCAAGGATGATGCTGAGCAGCGGAAGGCCAAGGCCGATCGCTATGCCGACGGCAGAGATCGACGAGACGGCGGCAACGAGCGACGGCCAATGGATTTCTTCAACATCGCCCGGCGTGCCGTTTCTCGGCTGAGACATATATCCATCCTTGAATGACTGAAACGAATCACCCGTCTCGTGTCACACAGAAGGGCACAGACATGCCAAATCCAGGTGACGGGCAGAGCTTTAAGGGAAGTCCGGCGCTGATGGCAAGAGATCGAATAGTCGAACATCAGATCAGTCAAGAAAACGCGCACCACTTTATTCGCCGGACAAAGACACAGGCAGGCAAAAAAACCCGCCACGCGCATGAGCGTTGCCCAATACAAGCGAATTATGTCTGGATGGTGAAGGTGCCTCGAAACGCGCCCTAGGGCTTGTCCCTGCCGGGAATCTCATAGACGTCGTGGTCGTCGCTATGACCGCCGAAGCCGTGCAGCCGCAGCGCCCATTGCAGGCCGATGACGCCGCCCTTGATCGGCTGGATGATGAGGAGCGCGGAGAGCAGCGTCGCCGGCGCCCAGATGGCGAAGGTCAGCCACATCGGCAGCGGCCAGACGAGATCGGTCAGCATGTAGCCACCGAGAATGACGTGGCCGATGACGAAGATCGTCAGATAGGGCGGCAGGTCGTCGGAACGGTGATGATGCATCGCCTCGCCGCAGGCCGCGCAATTGTCCACCGGCTTCAGAAACGCCCGGAAAAGCTTGCCGCTGCCGCAGTTCGGGCATTTGTTCAGCATGCCGCGGATGATCGAGCGCGTCAGCGGACGTTCGGCCGCGTCTGTGCCGCCGAATTGGACCGGGTGATCGGGTGCAGGCGTCGTCATCGCAGTCTTCCTCTGGCGTTAGCGCCGCCCGCGCGGCGGTCTCGTGCCTGCCTTCTTGCGGGCCTGCATGTTATCGCGGCGGCCGGACTTGTGGAACGAGCGCACCGCCGTCGGCATCGCCCGTCCTTCGCTGACCATCTCGAAGCGCAGCGCGCCGGCCAGCGGAATAGCCTCGGCAAGCTTGACAGTGACGGTGTCGCCCAGACGGTAGCCGAGCCCGGTCCGCTCTCCAGACAGCGCCTGATGCGCTTCGTCGTAGATGAAATAGTCGCTGCCCAGCGTAGATATAGGGATGAAGCCGTCAGCTCCATACTCGGGCAGGGCGACAAATAGTCCCGACTTGGTCACGCCGGAGACCCGACCCTCGAATTCCTCGCCGACGCGGCCGGCAAGGTGATGGGCGATCAGGCGATCGACGGTCTCGCGTTCGGCGGCCATCGCCCGGCGCTCGAAGGTTGAGATTTCGGCGGCGATATCGTCGAGCGCGGCCTCTTCCTCGGGCGTGATCCCGCCTTCGCCGAAGCCCAGCGAGCCGACCAGGGCGCGATGGACGATCAAGTCGGCGTAGCGGCGGATCGGCGAGGTGAAATGCGCGTATTTCATCAGGTTCAGGCCGAAATGCCCGATATTCTCGGGGCTGTAGATCGCCTGGCTCTGTGAGCGCAGCACCATTTCGTTGACCATCGTCTGATGCGGCGTTCCATCGGCTTTCGCAAGGATGCCATTGAAATTGTTGGCGCGCATGTTGCCGCCCTTGGCAAGCGAAATGCCGAGCGTTGCCAGAAACTCGCGCAGGATCTCCTGCTTGGCAAGCGTCGGGCCGTCATGCACGCGATAGATCAGAACCTGCTTCTTCTTCTCCAGCGTTTCGGCAGCCGAAACGTTGGCCTGGATCATCATCTCCTCGATGAGCTTGTGTGCGTCGAGCCGCGGCGGCACGAAGACGCGGTCAACGGTGCCGTCATTCTTCAGCAGGATCTTGCGCTCGGGCATGTCGAGCTCGAGCGGCTGGCGCCGCTCGCGGCCGCGCGTCATCACCGCATAGGCGTTCCACAGCGGCTTCAGGATCGGCTCCAGCATCGGGCCGGTCTTGTCGTCGGGCTTGCCGTCGATGGCCGCCTGCGCCTGCTGGTAGGAGAGCTTCGCCGCGCTCTTCATCATGATGCGGTGGAAGGTGTGGCCGATCTTGCGGCCTTCCTTCGAAAACACCATGCGCACCGCAAGTGCCGGACGATCGACGCCTTCGCGCAAAGAGCACAGATCGTTGGAGATGCGCTCCGGCAGCATCGGCACGACGCGATCCGGGAAATAGACCGAATTGCCGCGTTTCAGCGCCTCGCGGTCGAGTTGCGATTTCGGCCTGACATAATAGGAGACGTCGGCGATCGCCACGGTAACGATGACGCCATCGGCATTGTCAGGCGAGAGGTCGGTCTCGGCATAGACGGCGTCGTCGTGATCCTTGGCATCGGCGGGGTCTATGGTGATCAGCGGAACGTCGCGCCAGTCCTCGCGATGCGACATCGAAGCAGGCTTGGCAGCCTCCGCCTCATCGATGACGGCCTGCGGGAAGACATGCGGAATGCCCTGGGCGTGGATGGCGATCATCGAGATCGCCTTCTCGGAGCCAACCGAGCCGACAACCGAGAGAACCTTGGCGCGCGGCAGGCCGAAGCGGCCGAGCCTTGCGATCTCGACCTCGACCAGGTCGCCGTCCTTGGCGCCGCCGGTATATTCGGGGTCGATCACCATTTCCTCGCCGCGCCGCTCGATCGGCAGCAGCCGTCCGGCACCGCCGGGAGCGGTGCGGAATACGCCCATGCTGGCGCCGCGGCGCTTGTCGAGAACCTTGATGATGCGGGCGGTATAGGAGGGGCCGCCGCGATCGGCAGCCGGAAAGATTTTCGCGAGAACCCGGTCGCCCATGCCGGCAACGGGCGCCTTGCCCTTGCCCTGGCGTCCCGCAGGTGAGGACTGGCGGATGGCAACGGCAGGCGCGACGCCCTGATCATCGGGCCATTCTGCCGGGCGGCCTATCAGCTCGCCATCCTTGTCGCGCGTGGTGATGTCGAGAACGGTCACCGGCGGCAATGCGCCCGGGCGGATCAGCGACTTGCGGGTCTTCTGCAGCATTCCCTCTTGCTCGAGGTCACGCAGCAGATGCTTGAGTTCGACGCGCGTATTGCCCTTGAGGCCGAACGCCTTGGCGATCTCGCGCTTCGATGCCTTCTGCGGATGGTCGGCGATGAAGCGCAGTACGACTTCGCGCGACGGCATGGCGCCGTGGACGATGTCCGCTGCTGCAGGTTGGGCTTCGCTGCCCGCACGGCCAGTCTTGCCCGGACGCTTGCCCGGGCCTCTTGTCTTCTCGCGCGGTATCTTGCTCACACTCAGCTCTTCTTCGGTTTGGCAGGCGCCTTGGCCTTCGCCGCTTTCGGTTTCGCGGCAGCCTTGGTCTTGGCTGCGGCCTTCGGCTTGGCGGCAGTCTTGGTTGCCTTGCGCTCGGCAGCGGCTGCCTTCGGCTTGGCCTTGCCCTTCGGAGCCGGAGCCTTGCCGGCCTTGGCGGTGATCAGCTCGACGGCTTCCTCGACGGTGATCGCCTGCGGATCCTTGCCCTTCGGCAGCGTTGCGTTGACCTTGCCCCAGTTGACATAGGGTCCATACTTGCCGTCGCGCACGGTGATCGCACCGCCGCCAACCGGATGCTCGCCGAGTTCCTTCAGCGCTGCCGGCGTTCCACGGCCGCGGCCGCCCGGTCCCTTGGCGGCCTTTTCGGCAATCACGGTGACGGCGCGGTTGAGGCCGACGGAAAACACGTCCTCGACGGTTTCGAGGTTCGCGTAGCCGCCGTCATGCAGCAGGAACGGTCCATAGCGGCCGATCCCCGACGAGATCATCTTGCCGGTTTCCGGATGCTTGCCGATATCGCGCGGCAGCGAGATCAGCGCCATGGCCTTCTCGTAGTCGATATCTTCAGGCTTCCAGCCCTTCGGCAGCGAGGAGCGCTTCGCATCCTTGCCGTCGCCGCGCTGGATATAGGGCCCGAAGCGGCCCGAACGCAGCGTCAGCTCTTCGCCGGTCGTCGGGTCGGTGCCGAGGTTCTTCGGCTCATTCAGCGCCGTGCCTTCGCCTTCCCCGTTGTTCTCCGAGGAGAGCTGGCGGGTGTAGTTGCATTCCGGATAGTTCGAGCAGCCGACGAAGGCGCCGTATTTGCCGAGCTTCAGCGACAGATTGCCGGTGCCGCAGACTTGGCAGATGCGCGGATCGCTGCCGTCCTCGCGCTTCGGAAACACCAGCGGCGCCAGCGATTCATTCAGCGAATCGAGCACGTTGGTGACGCGCAGTTCCTTGGTGTCTTCGATCTGGGCGAAGAAATCCTGCCAGAAGTCGCGCAGAACCTGCTTCCAGTTCAGCTCGCCGGCCGAGATGCGGTCGAGCTTTTCTTCGAGATCGGCCGTGAAATCGTATTCGACATATTTGGTGAAGAAGCTTTCGAGGAAGGCCGTCACCAGCCGTCCCTTCGAATGCGGGATCAGCTTGCGCTTGTCGATCGTCACATATTCGCGGTCGCGAAGCGTGGCGAGCGTTGCAGCATAGGTGGACGGGCGGCCGATGCCGAGCTCTTCCATCTTCTTGATCAGCGAGGCTTCGGAATAGCGCGGCGGCGGTTCGGTGAAGTGCTGTGTCGAATTGATCTTCTGCTTCGCGAGGTTCTCGCGGGCATTGATCTCGGGCAGGCGGCCATCTTCGTCGTCGTTGTCGTCGCTCTGCTCGCCGTCTTCCTTCTGGTCCGTGTAGGCGGCGATGAAGCCGTCGAAACGGATCACCGAGCCGACGGCGCGAAGACCGGCCTTTTCGCCGCCCTTGTCGGCGGTGATCTCGGCGGTCGTGCGCTCGATTTCGGCCGAGGCCATCTGGCTGGCGATGCCGCGCTTCCAGATCAGGTCGTAAAGCCTGATCTGGTCGGCATCCAGGTACTTGCGCACCTCGTCAGGCGTGCGGTTGAAATCGGTCGGCCGGATCGCTTCGTGAGCTTCCTGGGCGTTCTTCGCCTTGGTGGAGTAGAGGCGGGCCTTGTCGGGAACGTAACGGCTGCCGAACTGATCGAGGATGGCGCTGCGCGCCGCATCGATCGCTTCAAGCGCCATCTGCACGCCGTCGGTACGCATATAGGTAATGAGACCGACGGTTTCGCCGCCGATGTCGACGCCTTCATAGAGCTTCTGCGCTACCTGCATGGTGCGCGATGCCGAGAAGCCGAGTTTCGAGGAGGCGGCCTGTTGCAGCGTCGACGTCGTGAACGGCGGCGACGGGTTGCGCTTGACGGGCTTCGCCTCGACGCTGTCGACGACATAGGAGGCGCCGTCGAGCAATGCCTTCAGCTTGCCGGCTTCCTCGCCGTTGCCGATGGCTCGCGGCTGCAACCGCTTGCCATTGGCCGCAACCAGCTTGGCTTCGAACTCATCGCCGCGTGGTGTCTTCAAGAGCGCCGAGATGTTCCAGTATTCTTCCGAAATGAAGCGCTCGATCTCGGATTCACGGTCGCAGACGAGGCGCAGTGCCACTGACTGCACGCGCCCGGCCGAACGGGCGCCCGGCAGCTTGCGCCATAGGACCGGCGACAGGTTGAAACCGACGAGATAATCGAGAGCACGGCGCGCCAGATAGGCGTCGACCAGCGGCACGTCGATATCGCGCGGATCGGCCATCGCGTCGAGCACGGCCTTCTTGGTGATGGCGTTGAAGACCACGCGCTTGACGGTCTTGCCGCCGAGCACCTTCTTCTTGTTGAGCATGTCAAGGACATGCCAGGAAATCGCTTCGCCTTCGCGATCAGGGTCGGTTGCCAGGAACAGGCCGTCGGAGGATTTCACCGCATCGGCAATATCCTTCATACGCTTGGCCGAGGCCCCATCGACCTCCCAAAGCATTTCGAAATCCTGATCGGGCAGAACCGATCCGTCCTTTGCAGGCAGATCGCGAACGTGACCGAAGGAGGCGAGCACCTTGTATCCAGGACCCAGATACTTGTTGATCGTCTTTGCCTTCGCAGGCGATTCTACCACGACTACATTCATGATGATTCTCTAAAAACTGCCGCGTCCGGCGGGAGGATGAGCGCAATACTTGCCGCTTGCAGATTGCCGGTTCTCCGACATGGACAGGGAAATCGCTTCGGTCAAGGGGTTTGCTTCAATTTTACGTTTTGCAACGCGATGCAACCTGAGAGGGATTATAAACGTATTGCAATTTAAGATAATTGCGTTATCGTTTTTCAGGTGTGGTCAAGGCCCCTCCCAAGCCGCCGTCCGTCATTCAGAGACTGTCCATGTCGCCCAAGGGTTTCAACAAGAGAACCGACAAATCGGCTTCGCGCGAAAACATCGCCTTTGTCAGGCAGATGCTGGCGGAGTTGCGTCAGGTTGCCGAAAAGGAAGACGCCAGCATGCTCTGCTATCTGATCGAGATGGCCTATGTTGAGGCCGGCGAACTTCACAACCGCATGTAGTGCGCTCAGTCTCCCATCGCAAGGGAGACCATGCCGCCGGGATGCCGGTGCAGGCGCCCGGCAATATCTAGCTCCAGCAGAACCAGATAGACCGAAGGCGCCGGAAGTCCGGTGTGGCGGATGATGTCGTCAACCTCGACCGGTGCCGGACCGAGCGCATCGGTGATCCGCGCCCGCTCGGTATCGTCGGGCGGCGACAGGCCCGGTTCGTTGCCGGCCGGCTCCTCCGCCATTGGCGCCGAAAACAAGTCGAGCTGCGAGAGCGGCGCCAGTGCCTCGATGACGTCTTCGGGCGAAGTGACGATCATCGCCCCGTCTTTCAACAGGCCGTTGGTGCCCTGGCAGCGCGGATCGAGCGGCGAGCCGGGCACGGCAAAGACCAAGCGCCCGAATTCACCGGCCAGCCGCGCCGTGATCAGCGAGCCCGACCGCGTCGCCGCCTCGACGACGACGAGCCCAAGCGCGATACCGGCAATCAGCCGGTTGCGGCGCGGGAAATCCCGTGCACGCGGCTCCCAGCCGAACGGCATTTCACTGATCGCCAGTCCGCGGCCTTCGCAGATCTCATCGAGCAGCGGCACGTTTTCAGGCGGGTAGGGCTGGTCGAGGCCACCTGCGAGGGCTGCGATGGTGCCGGTATCGAGACTGGCGCGGTGGGCGGCGGTATCGATGCCGCGGGCAAGGCCGGATACGACGGCGTAGCCCGCGCGGCCGCAATCCCTGGCGATCATCGCCGCAAACTTCGCGCCGCTGATCGAGGCATTGCGCGAGCCGACGATGCCGGTTGCCGGCCGATGCAGAACGGAAACGTCGCCCTTGACGGCAATCAGCGGCGGGGCGCCATCGATCTGGCGAAGGGCTTGCGGATAGTCTGGTTCGCCGATGCCGATGAAGCGGGCGCCGAAACGCCGGGCCGTTTCCAGCTCGCGATGCGCTTCGGCCTCGGTGGCGATCCTGATCGCCCGCGTGGCGCCGCCGCGGGCCGAAAGCTCGGGCAGGGCGGCAAGTGCCGCCTCGGCGGAACCGAAATGATTGATGAGTCCACGAAAGGTGGCCGGCCCCACATTGTCGGAGCGGATCAGCCGAAGCCAGGCGATCCGTTGCCGGTCCGAAAGCGCAATTCCCTTTGGCCTTGCGCTTCCGACGTCCATCCTACCCCTTCGCCCCGATCTTGCTTTCCGTCCCGCCGATGAGCCGGGAGATGTTGGCCTTGTGTTTGTAATAGGAGATGACCGACATGATCGCCATGACGGCTGCAACCTTTTCGTATCCAAATATCCACAATGCAACCGGAATGACAAGCATTGCCGTGAGCGCTGCCAGCGACGAGTAGCGGAAGATGAAGGCCATGGTCAGCCAGACAGCGGCAAAGACCAGAACGAAGAGTGGTGCAACGCCGAGAAGCGTGCCGATGTAGGTGGCGACACCCTTGCCGCCCTTGAAGCCCAGCCAGACCGGGAAGAGGTGACCGAGGAAGGCGAAGAGGCCAGCAATGGCGCCGGCTTCAGGGCCTGCGACATAGGCCATGATCCAGGCTGCGACTGTCGCCTTCAGCGCGTCGAGCAGCAGGGTTGCCGCGGCAAGCTTCTTGTTGCCGGTGCGCAGCACGTTGGTGGCGCCGATATTGCCCGAACCGATATTGCGGACGTCACCGAGACCGGCTGCCCGCGTCAGGATCAGGCCGAATGGAATGGAGCCGAGCAGATAGCCGGCAATGGCTGCAGCAAGCGCCATGGGCAGAGTGATCTGCCAGTTGGTGAGTTCCGAAATCATGTCCCCTCCACCTTATATTCTACGGCCTTGTCCCGAAGCCGCTGTCTTAACCGTTCTCGAAGACCCAGATTTCCGCGCCACCGAGCAGCAGCGCGGCCAGCGTGCAGAGCGTCACGAATACGGTGCTCAGCACGATGGTCGACGAATAGTGCTTTGAGCCTCGCTGCTTCCGGATCGGGGCGGCATGATGACTGTCGTTCTCGTTCTCATTCATGCCGCTACCTCCTCAATCCAGCGAATGAACCTTGACCCCGCCCACATAGGTCGCAACCGCCCGGCCCGAGAAACGGGCGTCCTCGAAAGGCGTGTTCTTCGAGCGCGACAGAAGCATGTCTTTCGCAACGAGCCAAGGCTCTTCGAGATCGATCAGCGTGATGTCCGCCTTGGCGCCGGGCTTCAGCGTTCCGGCGTCGAGGCCGAAGATCTGTGCCGGGCGGGTGGACATCGCATCGATCAGCCGCATCAGGCTGACACGGCCGCTGTGGTGCAGGCGAAGGGCCGCTGCCATCATGGTTTCGAGCCCGACGGCGCCGTCTGCCGCTTCGCCGAAGGGAAGGCGCTTGGTATCGACATCCTGCGGATCATGCGATGAGACGATGATATCGATCTCGCCCTTTGCCAGCGCATCGACCATCGCCACGCGATCGTCTTCGGTGCGCAGCGGCGGGTAGAGCTTGAAGAAGGTGCGGTACTCGCCGATGTCGTTCTCGTTGAGCGCCAGATTGTTGATCGAGATGCCACAGGTGACTTTCGCGCCGCGGCGCTTGGCAAGCTGGATCGCCTCGACCGACTCAGGCACGGAGATCATCGCCGCATGATAGTTGCCGCGGGTCAGCTGGGCGATGCGCAGGTCGCGCTCAAGCGGGATCAGTTCCGCTTCCTTAGGAATGCCGCCGAGACCGAGCCAGCTCGCAAACAGGCCTTCGTTCATGACGCCTGTCGCGCCGAGATATTTGTCGCGGGTCTCGCAGGAGATGACGGCGCCGAACTCGCGGGCATAGGTCATCACCCGGCGCAGCACCTGCGTATCATGAATGCTGGAGCGGCCATCGGTAAACGCGACGGCGCCGGCTTCCATGAGAAGACCGATTTCGGTCATTTCCTCACCAGCCAGATGCTTGGTGATCGCCGCTGCCGGGTAGACATTGACGAGCGCCTTGTCCTTGGCGGTCTTCTTGACGAATTCGACCAGCGCAATGTCGTCGATCACGGGATCGGTGTCCGGCATCATGATGATCGAGGTGACACCACCGGCTGCAGCAGCACGGCTGGCGGAAGCGATCGTCTCGCGATGCTCGGCACCCGGCTCGCCGATATGGACGCGGGCATCGACGAGGCCGGGTACGGCAACGAGACCGTTGCAGTCGCGGACTTCGGCGCCATCAGGCACGCCCTGGTTCAGCGCATCCTTGCCGGCGGCAACGATCACGCCGTCCTTGACGACGATGGTGCCCGTTTCATCGAGATTGCGCGAGGGATCGATGATGCGGACATTGTTGAGGACGAGGTTGCTCATGCGCCCACTCCTTCCGTCCGCGGCCCCTGGTTCTGAGACACAAGCAGGGTCTCCATCACCGCCATGCGCACAGCGACACCCATTTCGACCTGTTCGGCAATCACGCTCTGCGGACCGTCGGCGACCTCGGAGGCGATCTCGACGCCGCGGTTCATTGGGCCCGGATGCATGACAAGCGCGTCTTCCTTCGCCGATTTCAGCGTTTCGGCATCGAGTCCGTAGAAATGGTAATACTCACGCACCGAGGGTACGAAGGCGCCGGACATGCGCTCGCGCTGCAGGCGCAGCATCATCACGACATCGGCGTCCTTTAGCCCTTCCTTCATCGAATGGAAGACTTCGACGCCCATATCGGCGATGCCGGCCGGAAGCAGCGTTGCCGGAGCGACGACGCGCACCCGGGCGCCCATGGCGTTCAAGAGCAGGATGTTGGAGCGCGCGACGCGCGAATGCAGTACGTCGCCGCAGATGGCGACGATGATCCGCGACAGCTTGCCCTTGGCGCGGCGGATCGTCAGCGCGTCGAGCAGCGCCTGGGTCGGATGCTCATGCTGTCCGTCACCGGCATTGACGACCGAGCAGGAAACCTTCTGGGCCAGCAGGGCGGCGGCACCGGCGCTCGAATGGCGGATCACCAGCACATCGGGGCGCATCGCGTTCAGCGTCATCGCCGTATCGATCAGGGTTTCGCCCTTCTTCACCGACGAATTACCGACCGACATGTTCATGACGTCGGCGCCAAGCCGCTTTCCGGCCAGTTCGAACGAGGCCTGCGTGCGAGTCGACGCTTCGAAGAAGAGGTTGATCTGCGTCAGACCTCTCAGCGTCGACGTCTTCTTTTCTCTCTGTCGGCTGATCTTGACGGCCTCGTCGGCCTTGTCGAGGAGAAGGGTGATATCCTGCTCGGTGAGACCTTTGATACCGATGAGGTGGCGGTGGGGGAAAAAGACCATGAACCTGCCTCTTGCTGTGTCGCTGGGTCTATAATGAGTGCCGTCCGCGGCTGCAAGCTTGTGCTGTGGGCAAAGCTCTGTGTCCCCATGCAATTTTGCCGCAAATCCGCTAGAGCTGGAGTTGAAATCGTCAAGTTCCGGTTTCCATTTATCTGGCTCATGCAATAGAAGCGACTCATGACTCCCGCTGAAGAAAAACTCGCCGAGCTGAACCAGCCAAGCCTCTGGTCCGGTATCAACGCCTACCGCTCCGATCCGCTGATCGTCGACCTGACGGCAGGCCTGCCGCGTGGCACGCGTGAAGACCTGGAAAACATGGGCCGCTACGTGACCTCTCCGGAGGCGCAGGAGCTGGCGCGCATGGCGAACGAGGGCGTGCCGAAGCTGCGCACCCACGGCCCGCGTGGCGAGCGTCTCGATGTCGTTGAATTCCATCCGGCATGGCACGCGCTGATGCGCCGCTCGATGTCCGTCGGCCTGCATTCTTCCGTCTGGGATCCGCAGGCCGATGCCGACGCCAAGGACCAGTCGCACAAGATCCGCGCCGCGCGCTTCTATCTGACGGCGCAGCTGGAATCCGGCCATCTCTGCCCGCTGACGATGACCAGCGCCTCCGTGGCCGCGCTCTCGGCTTCGCCTGCCGTCCAGAAGGACTGGGCGCCGAAGATCCTGTCGCGCAAATACGATTCCTCGAATAAGCCCGCCATGCAGAAGTCCGCTGTGACCATCGGCATGGGGATGACCGAGAAACAGGGCGGCACCGACGTCCGTTCCAACAAGACGACCGCCGAAAAGGTCAGCGAAGGCATCTACCGTCTCTCGGGCCACAAGTGGTTCATGTCGGCGCCGATGAGCGACGCGTTCATCATGCTGGCGCAGACCAAGGACGGCATGGGCTGCTTCCTGGTGCCGCGCCTTCTGGAGGACGGTTCCGCCAACGGCCTGCAGTTCCAGCGCCTGAAGGACAAGGTCGGCAATCGCTCAAATGCGTCGTCGGAAGTCGAGTTCAACGATACGTTCGGTTTCCTGCTCGGCGGTCCCGATGCCGGAATCCGCACCATCCTCGACATGGTGACGCTGACGCGGCTCGACTGCGCGCTGGCATCTTCGGGGATCATGCGCGCGTCGCTCGCCGAAGCCGTGCACCACACCCGCGGCCGCAGCGTCTTCGGCAAGATGCTCGTCCACCAGCCGATCATGACCCGCGTTCTCGCCGACATGGCGCTCGACGTGGCGGCGGCGACGGCGCTTTCCTTCCGCTTAGCCGATGCCTTCGACAAGGCACGCAACAACGCAGAAGAGGCAGCCTACGCCCGCGTCATGACGCCGGTAGCCAAATACTGGTGCTGCAAGATCGCCCCGGCGCTGATCTATGAAGCGATGGAATGCATCGGCGGCAGCGGCTACATCGAGGAGCGCCCGATCGCCCGGCACTACCGCGAAGCTCCGGTCAATGCGATCTGGGAAGGCTCCGGCAACGTCATGGCGCTCGATCTTCTCAGGGTTCTCTCGCGCGGCAAGGATCTGTTCGAAACGGTCTTCGCCGGTCTCGCCCGCGATCTCGGCCCGGCCGGCAAGAAGACCATCGACGTGCTGCGCGCCGCCATGGCGCTTTGCGAGCGTGACGAGGGCGCCGCCCGCCTGCTGATCGAGCAGCTGGCACTCGCTGCCGGTGCCGCCGAACTCTATCGTCTCGGCGCCGGACGCATCGCCGACGCCTTCATCGAAACCCGGCTTGCCGGCGGCTGGCGCGCCACCTACGGCATGCTCGATGCCCGCTTCGACGCGAGCTATATCGTCGATCTGCTCTATCCGCCGGCAAGCTGACCGATGGCAACGATCCGCAACGCACGCCCCGATGACCTCGAGGCGATCTACGAGATTTCATTGCTGACGGGAGAGGCCGGGCAGGATGCCTCGGCGCTCTATAACGATCGCAAGATGATCGGCCACATCTATTCGGCGCCTTACGTGACGCTGAGCCCGGAGACGTCCTTCGTCGTCGAGGATGCCGATGGTGTCGCCGGCTACGTCGTCGGCCCCTACGATACGCCTGCGTTCGAAGACCGTCTTGAACGCGAATGGTGGCCCGCCTTGCGCGCCCGCTATCCGGCGCCGCAAGGCGATCCGGAAGGCTGGAATGCCGATCAGCGCCGCAGTTTCACCATCCACAATCCGCAGCGCGCTTTCGCGGCGCGCGCCGCCGAGTTCCCGGCCCATATCCATATGAACATGCTGCCGCGGCTGCAGGGGCAGGGGCTTGGCACCAGGCTTCTCGATTGCTGGATGACGTCGGCCCGCCAGGCCGGGATCAAAGGTGTTCATCTCGGCACCAATGCGGGCAATATCGGCGGGCAGCGCTTCTGGGCCTCGCGCGGCTTCGAACGCCTCGCCCAGCCCTTCGTCGATCCCACGGATCGCTCGATCTGGTTCGGCCAATATCTCTGATGTCTCCGGATGGAGACTTGCGCCGTCAGGCGTAGAGTGTTCCCGCCATCGCGGCTTTCACGCCGGTGCTTCCCCGGTCGATCATGGCAAGGAAGAGGGCGGTCGCCTTCTCTGAATTCCCGTCCTGCCGGAATGCCCGATGTGCCTGGAGGAAGGCGACGCTCCAGGTTGCCAGCAGCAGGTTGGCGGCGAGATCGGCATCCGGGTCGGATAACTCGCGCCCCACGGTCTCCGCCAGTCCAGCGGCGACCGTCTGCGCCAGCTCATCGCGGATCGCCCGGGCACGCGCTTTCAGCGTCTCGCTGCTCTCGACCGTTGCAATGAAGCTCTGGCTGCGGTTGGAAAATTCCACATAGGGCCGCTGTTCGGCCACCAGCTGGTGGGCAAGCAGGCGCAAGGCCTCGACTGGCGGGACGGACGGATCGCGGTTTTGCAACGCATGGCGCAACGTCTCCCGCCCTTCCTCATCGCGGTCGAAGAACATGTCCTCCTTGCGCGGGAAGTGATTGAACACCGTCATCCGCCCGACATCGGCCGCAGCCGCGATGTCATCGACCGTCACATGATCGAAGCCCCGCTCGAGAAACAGCCGGTCGGCGGCAAGAGAGATGGCCCGCCGGGTGGCGAGGCGTTTGCGGGATCGCCTGTCGTCAGGCTGATTGGAATCGAAAGTCGCGTTCATGTCCGCATCGTAGCGCAGTTTATATACTGAGTACATATTTGCATTGACAGTTTGCAGTCGCAAGATTTATGTACTGAGTACATTTTAAAACTCGGTATAGCGGAGCCTGCCATGAACAAGGCACTTGTTGTCATCTTCACCACCATCGGCCTCGACGCGGTCGGGATCGGTCTGATCTTCCCCATTCTTCCGCGGCTGATCGCGGAAGTGACGCATGCAGGCAATGTCGCCGCCTATATCGGCATCATGACCTCGCTCTATGCGGCGATGCAGTTCATCTGTGCGCCGGTGCTCGGCGCTCTCAGCGACAGGCTCGGGCGGCGGCCGGTGCTGCTGATCTCGATGACAGGCGCTGCCGTCAACTATCTGATCCTGGCCTTCGCGCCGCATTTGTGGATGCTGCTGATCGGCCGTGCCGTCGCCGGGCTGACAAGCGCCAACATCTCGGTCGCCAGCGCCTACATCACCGATATCTCGGCGGAGGAGACACGCGCCCGCCGTTTCGGATTGTTCAACGCTACCTTCGGCATCGGCTTTATCGTCGGCCCGGTTCTCGGCGGCATCCTTGGCGATTACTGGCTGAGGCTGCCGTTCATAGCTGCCGCAGTTCTCAACGCCGGCAATCTGCTCCTGGCGCTGCTGGTGCTTCCGGAGTCGCGCAAACCGAGCCGTGAGCGGATCGATCTCGCCGCCCTCAACCCGCTTCGCCCGTTCCGCTGGCTGATCTCGATGCGCGGCTTGCTGCCGATCATCACTGTCTTCTTCATTTTCAGCGGCGTCGGCGAGGTCTATGGCACCTGCTGGGCTCTGTGGGGACATGACGTGTTCGGCTGGAACGGCCTGTGGATCGGCCTCTCGCTCGGCACCTATGGCGCCTGCCAGGCTCTGGCGCAGATGTTCCTGCCGGGGCCTGCCGTGAAGCTGCTCGGCGAGCGCGTCACCATCCTGACTGGCCTTGCCGGCACCTCGCTGGCGCTTGCTGTCATGGCCTTCACCACGCAACCGTGGATGATCTTTGCCGTCATGCCGGTGTTCGTGCTGGGCGGCATCGGCGTGCCGTCGCTCCAGTCCATGGCGACACGCATGGTGAGCGGCGAACAGCAGGGGCAGTTCCAGGGCCTGCTCGCCTCGGTCGTCAGCCTCTCGTCGATCGTTGCGCCGCTTGGCTTCTCCAGCTTCTATTTCGTCGTGCAGCAGCAATGGCCGGGCGCAATCTGGCTTTCGGCGATCGCCGTTTACGCGATCACCGTACCGATCGTCCTCGGCCTCAGCATTCCCCGAATGCGGACGGCCGAGGCCGTCCGAGGGCAGACGGGGCCGTGATCGTTGCATCACGGTCTCACCAATCTCCTGAAAACCATGGGATTATCCACAATCTATCAAGGCCTTGTCCGTTGCCGGGGCAGGGTGCCGTTGTTACTCACCTTGTAGTGACAAGAACGGAATCGGCTTCGATATGCTTGACGACACCATGGTTTTGGCACCCGTTGCCGCCGAACCCGAGAAGCGCATCCGCGACCGCGGCGCGACCGAAAAGACAATTCTGAAGGCCGCCAAGGCTCTGCTGGCCGAAGAGGGGTTTCAGAATTTCGGCATCAACGCCGTCGCGCGCCGCGCTGGCTGCGACAAGCAGCTGATCTACCGCTATTACGGCGGCCTCAACGGTCTCGTCGAGGCGATCGGCGCCGATCTCGGCACCTGGGTCAAGGACCGCATCCCCGAAGATACCGGCGGCATGTTCCTGCTGACCTATGGCGATCTGATGGAGCGCCTGTCGCTGCTCTTTCTCGAGGCCCTGCGCGACGACCCGCTCGTCCGCCGCATCGTCGCCTGGGAAGTCTCGGAAAATACCGAGCAGGTGAGGCGTCTCTCCGAAGCCCGCTCCAAGGCGCTGGCGCAGTGGCTGGAGCGCATGCGCGGTTCGCTGACCCCGCCGAAGGGCGTCGATCCCGTCGCCACCAATGCGATTCTCTTCGCTGCGATCCAGCATCTCGTCCTTTCTGCCTCGGCTGGCGGGCAGTGCGCCGGGCTGACGCTGAAGACCGCCAAGGACTGGGACAAGGCGGCGACGGCGCTGAAGCGCATCGTTCGCGGCGTCTACGGCTGACGGGCGGCCGGCTCATCCACAGGCAGACGCCCGGCTGTTAACCTTAACAAATGGTTTACGTTGCACCCTCGGCGTTAAGGCGACAGGGTACGGACAGTTAAATTCTTAGCTGTCAGGACCCATGATGGGAACCAGAGCCGCCAAAGCTGCGTTGCTTGTTGCCGCGATGATGTTTTTCGCGGTGCTCGCCCTTGATATCACCGTTCCCGCGGTCGTCCTGAGCGTGATGGCATTGTCGACCTGGGTTATCGGTCTCGAAAGTCCGGCTGCCTGGCGTCATCGAGGGGAGGCCGCATGAAGTGGTTCCTGATCTTCTGGTTGGGCCCGATCGTTTTCCTGAGCGGCTGGTACTGGCTTTCCTATTACGACATCAACTTCGGCATCTTCATGCTGAGCCGTCAGGTCCATGACCTGACCTTCGAAGTCTATGGCCAGGTTCTGGGCGTGCCGCCGGAAACCATTCCGCCGCTCGTCGCCCGCGCCATTGCCGTCGACAGTCTTGTTGTTCTGGCGATCATCGCGTTCCGCAAGCGCAAGAAGATTGCCGCCTGGTGGGCCGCCCGTCAGGCGTCGAAATCATCCGCTCTCGAAAGCGCCGACAGCCTGTCCAGGGCGCCCTGAAGAATGAAGCTCGCCGCAGCGGAATCGATCCGCTCGGCCCGCTTGGCGCGCGACACGTCCATCTCCAGCAAAGCCCGCTCGGCAGCGACCGTCGATAGCCGCTCGTCCCAATAGACGAAGGGAAGGGCGGTCTTCTGCTCCATGTTGCGCACGAAGGCGCGCGTTGCCTGCACGCGCGGACCGGCCGACCCGTCCATGTTCATCGGCAGCCCGATGACGAAGCCGGCAACCTTTTCCTTCTTGGAAAAAGCCAGCAGCACCTCGGCGTCGATGGTGAATTTCTCGCGGCGGATGACAGGGCGCGGCGTCGAGAAGCGTCGTCCGAGATCAGACATCGAAAGACCGATCGTCTTGGTACCGAGATCGAGCCCGGCGATCGCCTGTCCGGGCTGCAGGAATGCAGCCATCTCTTCGATCGTCATCACTGTCATCGGCGTTTCATCCCGTCAAAACAAATTGAAGCCTGTGGCGGCTTTTCTTTGCAGCCATATCGGCTATGTCCATAACAATCGAGACCCGCTTTTGCATCACATAATCAAGGGACGCTTTTCATGAAGATCACCTGGCTCGGCCACTCCGCCTTCCGCATCGAAACCGGCAAGGCAAAAATCCTCCTCGACCCCTTCCTGACCTACAATGCCTCCTTCGAGGGCCAGGACATCAAGGATGTGTCGGCAGGCATCACCCATATCCTGCTGACCCACGGCCATGGCGACCATGTCGGCGACACCATCGCGCTCGCCAAGGAAACCGGCGCCACCGTTCTCGCCAATGCCGATCTCGCCTCCTGGCTTGCCGCCAAGGGCGTCTCGAAGATCGAAATGGGCAATACCGGCGGCACGATTGCGCTCGGCGGCTTCTCGGCGACCTTCACCAATGCGCTGCATTCCTCCGCACAAGTCACGGAAGACGGCATTGCCCATGCGCTCGGCAACGCCAACGGCCTGATGCTGCATTTCGACGATGAAGCCTCGATCTTCGCCATGGGCGACACCGACATCTTCTCCGACATGGCGCTGATCAACGAACTGCACCAGCCGGATATCGGTCTCGTTCCTGTTGGTGACCGCTTCACCATGGGCGGTGCGGTGGCGGCTCTTGCCTGCCAGCGCTATTTCAACTTCAAGACCGCCATCCCCTGCCATTACGGCACCTTCCCGATCATCGACCAGACCGCCGACAAGTTCGTCTCCGGCATGGAAGGTTCGAAGACGGAAGTGAAGGCGATCAAGCCTTCCGAGAGCTTCTCGATTTGACGAAAGCCCGTTGCACAAGGCGGACATGGTCTTTATAGCGAGTGGGAAATTTCCCTTTCGGAGTATGCCATGTCCGTCGATCTTGCCACCGTTAAGCGCGTTGCGCGCCTTGCCCGTATTGCCGTCTCCGAAGACGAGGCAAATCGCATGGTCGGCGAGCTGAATGGCATTCTCGGCTTCGTCGAACAGCTGTCCGAAGTGAATGTCGAAGGCGTCGAGGCCATGACCTCGGTCACGCCGATGGCGATGAAGAAGCGGACCGACCAGGTGACTGATGGCAACAAGGCCGACGACGTCGTCGCCAACGCCCCCGTCACCGACCACAATTTCTTCCTGGTGCCGAAAGTCGTCGAATAAGCGCTGCCGCTTTTTCCGATCCCCGCTGCCATCAAAACGATCCGAGTAAACACCATGAGCGAACTCACCAGCCTGACCATTGCCGAAGCCCGCGAGAAGCTGCGCGGCAAGGAGATCACCGCCACCGAACTGACCGAAGCCTATATCTCGGCGATCGATGCGGCGAACGGCGCGCTGAACGCCTATATCAAGACCACGCCCGATCTCGCCCGCGCCATGGCCAAGAAGTCCGATGAGCGCATCGCGGCCGGTGAGGCAGGCGATCTCGAAGGCATCCCGCTCGGCATCAAGGATCTGTTCGCCACCGTCGGCGTCCACACCCAGGCCTGCAGCCATATTCTCGACGGCTTCGAGCCGCGTTATGAATCGACCGTCACCCAGAACCTCTGGGACGACGGCGCCGTCATGCTCGGCAAGCTGAACATGGACGAGTTCGCCATGGGCTCGTCGAACGAAACCTCGCATTACGGTGCGGTGATCAACCCCTGGCGCGCCTCCGGCTCCAATCAGCAGCTGGTTCCGGGCGGCTCTTCGGGCGGTTCTGCGGCTGCCGTTGCTGCCCATCTCTGCGCCGGTGCGACCGCGACCGATACCGGCGGCTCGATCCGCCAGCCGGCAGCCTTCACCGGCACCGTCGGCATCAAGCCGACCTACGGCCGCTGCTCGCGCTGGGGCACTGTCGCCTTCGCCTCGTCGCTTGACCAGGCCGGTCCGATCGCCCGCGACGTGCGGGACGCCGCGATCCTCCTGAAGTCGATGGCCTCGGTCGACTCCAAGGACACGACCTCGGTCGATCTGCCCGTTCCGGATTACGAAGCCGCACTCGGCAAATCGCTGAAGGGCATGAAGATCGGCATTCCGAACGAATACCGCGTCGACGGCATGCCCGAGGAGATCGAAACGCTCTGGCAGCAGGGCATTGCCTGGCTGAAGGATGCCGGTGCCGAGATCGTCAACATCTCGCTGCCGCACACCAAATATGCGCTTCCGGCCTATTACATCGTCGCCCCCGCCGAGGCCTCCTCGAACCTCGCCCGCTACGACGGCGTCCGCTACGGCCTGCGCGTCGACGGCAAGGACATCGCCGACATGTACGAGAAGACCCGCGCTGCGGGCTTCGGCAAGGAAGTCAAGCGCCGCATCATGATCGGCACCTACGTGCTGTCGGCCGGTTACTACGACGCCTATTATATCAAGGCCCAGAAGGTTCGCACGTTGATCAAGCGCGACTTCG
Source organism: Hyphomicrobiales bacterium (assembly GCA_900465675.1). Taxonomy (GTDB): domain Bacteria; phylum Pseudomonadota; class Alphaproteobacteria; order Rhizobiales; family Rhizobiaceae; genus Rhizobium. The sequence goes on from UBJR01000030.1 coordinate 60,910, forward strand.
AGATCGTCTTCGACGCCGGTGTCGATGCGATCCTGACCCCGGCCACACCGTCGTCCGCTTTCGGTGTCGCCGACGAGAACCTCGCCGCCGATCCGGTCGCGATGTATCTGAACGACATCTTCACGGTCACCGTCAACATGGCGGGCCTGCCGGGCATCGCCGTTCCCGCCGGTCTCGACCACAAGGGCCTGCCGCTTGGACTGCAGCTGATCGGCAAGCCCTTCGACGAGGAAACCCTCTTCAAGACCGCCCATGTCATCGAACAGGCAGCCGGCAAGTTCTCCCCTGCCAAGTGGTGGTAAGATTGAAGCGCTCCGCTTGAGGTAAGCGGGGCGCTCTGCCGGTGGTTGTATGCAAATCGCTATTTGGGGTAGATTTCGCTTGGCTGCCCTGCTAGGCGGAGGTGAATTTCGATCAGGTTCAACCCGTGCCGCAAAAACGTCTATCGATCATCGCCCCAACTTACAATGAAATCGGAAATGTGATTCCGTTTGCCGAGCGTGTAAAATCCACGCTAGCTGGCATCGACTGGGAAATACTGTTCGTTGATGACAATTCCGCGGACGGAACTGCGCGGAAGGCGTTCGAATACGCCGCAGACGATGCCCGTATTCGAACTATCATCAGATTGGATGATCGTGGCCTTGCCAGGTCCAGCATTCAGGGCATGTTGTCAGCGCGTGGCGATTTGCTGTGCGTGATGGACGTTGACGGTCAGCACGATCCGGCAGTCTTGGTTGACATGATCGCGCGCCTTGAAAGCGATAATCTCGACATCGTCAGTGCTGCTCGCCGCCTCGAGGCCGATCGCGCCCTGGAGGGACTTTCACCGCTTCGCCAGAGGCTGTCCACATTTGGCAATTGGCTGAGCAGCTTGGTTCTTGGACGAAAGCTGTCCGATCCGCTGACCGGCTTCTTTGTAATGCGTCGCAGCAGCTTCCTCGATGTGGCACCAAGACTCGGAGATCCTGGCTTCAAGCTGCTTCTCGACATATTGTATTCCAACAAGAAGCTTCGCCATGGTGAGGTTCCATTCGACTTCGGCGTGCGAACTCATGGCGAATCGAAGCTCGACATCTATGTCGTATGGAAATTCGTGACATTCTTGCTGAGCAAGATGACCGGCGGCCTTCTCCCGGTCAGCCTCATTTCCTTCTTGTTCGTTGGTGGCTCGGGCATTTTCGTTCATTTTGCCGTGCTCTATTCGGTCTTGGCATTTGCGCTGCCTTTCATCGCCGCACAAACGGTCGCGACGCTGGTCGCTGCTACTAGCAATTTTCTGCTCAACAACCTTCTGACCTTTCAGGACAAACGGCTGTACGGATGGAAAAAAGCCTTGGGTTACCTCAAATTTCTGGCTGTTTCCGCAGTCGGAATCGTTGCCAATGTTTCCGCCGCCACACTGGCTTATGAGCGGCTCGTGCATGTCGTGTTCCTTGCCACGCTTGCTGGTATCGCGATCGATACGGTGTGGAAATTCGTAATCGCGAACAGGTTTATCTGGAAATGACTATTTCGGCTTCCGGCGCCCCTGGGCCTCAGACCCTATCCCGCAAGGTGATGACGTCGCTTTGGATTTTGCTTGCTGCCTCCGTATGCTCGTTGCTGCTTGTCAAACTTGTTCAGCTTTCTTTCTACTTTGACGGCGGCATCTACGCTGGAGTCGCCAGAAATATGGCCGAAGGGGTCGGTTCGGCCTGGAGCCCGTATTTTTCACAGACACTCTTCCCGGTCTTTGCGGAACACCCCCCTTTCATGATGTGGGTTGAATCCTTGGGATTCATGGTCTTCGGTGACACGATTGCAGTCGAAAAGAGTTTCTCGCTGCTGACTTTTGCAGTCGCAGGCGTTCTCCTGTTGAAAATGTGGATGCGGTTGCACGACGGCGATGTTGTCATGCAGCGCGCGGCGCCGATTGCCTTGTTCATGGTACTGATCGCCGGCCGCATGAAATGGGGTTTTGCCAATGGTATGTTGGAAAATCAGCTAATTATCTTCACGTTGAGCGCCGTCTTACTGATCGTAACGGCCTACGACCGGCGCTTGGGTGTTTCCAGTTTGTCGCGTATATCGCTGATCGCATGCGCCGGGCTGGCGATTTCGCTGGCCGTTTTTACAAAGGGCCCGGTTGGCCTGTTTCCATTAGCCACGCCGGCGATTTACTGGTTTTGTTTTCGGCGCCCGTCTTTCGCCGCCGTGGTGCTCGATAGCCTGATACTTGTCGCCATTGTCGTGCTTCTGTTTCTCGTGCTCTGGTCTTTCGACGCTTCGCGCGAAGCGACACAGCGCTATTTGGCTGCTCAGCTGTTGCCCAGTCTGGCAGGAGATCGCGGAAACTTCGGCGGCGGTCTCTCGGCCGTTCGCAATCTCATTGGCGTCAACGGCTATTCGTTCGCGATCACCGCGCTTGTTCTCGTTGTTTTCCGCCGGTGGGACATGGCGGTACCGGACGCGGTTTTGCGGAAGAAACGAATGCAGAGTGCAGCATTCCTGTTGCTTGTCGGGTGTTCGGCCTCATTTCCAATTCTCGCCAGTCCGCGTGTCACGAACTTTTACTTCAATCCTTCGTTGCCGTATTTTTCGACAGGATTCTGCGTGTTGTGTGCGCCTGTTCTGCTAGGCGGTCTCAGCCGGCTGGGAGAGCGATGGCAGAATCGCTTGTGGATCGCGTCGAGCGTTGTTCTTGCTGCATCCGTGGTGATTGTTGGTCTGAATTTTGGCCGTATGGGCGGCGACAAGCAGGTTATCGAAAACGCATCTGCAATTGCCGAAGCCGTTTGTGGTGCCAGCAAGACCGCGTGCCGCGAGACCGTTAGCGCCTGTGGCAAGGTTTGGGAGGATTGGCCGCTTCATACGTATTTGCAGCGCTACTACAAGGTGAGTATGGCGCCGGAGCCCTCCGCTGCGATCAAGTACTTGGTAGCCGACGAAAGCTGCCAGTTGGACTCCACCTACGCTGATACAGGCGTGAAACTCTTCCCATACCGTTTGCTGCAACATTGAGTGTGCGGTTCGATCGTGGGCTTGGTTCGATAGGATATTGAAGGACCGGCTCTCCTATGAGAGCCGGTCCTTCTGCCTTCATCGATTATCCTGCTCCGCCCTCACCAGCACCAGTCCCCGCTCGGTAATCCGGTAGGGCTTGCCGCCCTGTGAGCGGATGGCCCGTTTCTGCTTGAGCTTGCGGAAGGTGAGGATGTCGATGCCGGAGAAGACCCAGCCTTCTCTGGTGAAAAGTTGAAGCTTCTCGATGACGCGGTCTTCGCCGCGGGTGAGTTCGATCCGGCCGCCCTGGGCGAGCAGGTGCAGGATGCGCTGTTCGGCGCGTGAAATGTCCATTGTTGTGTTGATCCGGTCTGGCGCTCGAAAGCGCACAAAAAAACGATCCGTCGTTCAAGGCGAACGGCGGGGCTTCGTTTTTTCTGGCCCATGCGCGCAAGCAGCTTGCGGGCAGGGCCCTTAGCGGGTCTCAGACGAGTTCAACATAAGGTTTGCCTAACCCACGCACAGGTTGCCGTCAAGCGCGCCAGATTCGCAACTCGCCTGCAAAAACGGTGCGAAAGCCGCGCAAACCGATGGAAAAACTGGCGATTCGGTGTTCTACTTTGATCATTGAACGGGGGTTCCATGATCCACATTCGCAATGCCCGCGAGGGCGAGGCGGACCTTCTGAGTGAGATCGGCCTCAGAGCCTGGCAAAAGGCGATGGTGGCCATGGGCGAGACGGACGCGCTGCTCGATGCGGCGCGCAGTGCATTTTCGAATTTCACCCGTAACAGCTGGCTGACGATTACGGTGGCCGAACTCAACGGCCAGATTGTCGGCTGGGGCGCCCGGGAAAAATTCGACGAAACGATCTCGGATTTCTGGATCGACCCGGCCTTCACCCGCCAGGGTGTCGGCGCCGCGCTGCTGGCGCAGATCGAGACGGATATCGCCGACCAGGGTTTCTCCAGCGCCGGCATGCAGACGCATTCGGGTAACAACGAGGCTATCAACTTCTTCCAGAAGCACGGCTATAGCATCCACTGGCTGTCGATCGTCTACAACCCGAAGCTCGACCGCGACGTACCGTCCGTCGGTTTGACCAAGCCGCTCGAGAGCGGGGGTGACGGCACTTACGGGCCGGACTTCTAAGTAAGCCCCAATCGTCCGGCTGCGACGAAGACGGCAAGCCCACCGCATACCACGGCATGAAGCAGCGCAATTCCCATAAGAAGCGTGCGAAACGGCTCCTTCTGCGTCTTGTGCCGCAGCAGGCGCTGGGCTGTGATCGCGCCCGGGCTGCCGCCGAACAATGCAAGCATCAGCAAGGTCCGCTCGCTGACGCGCCGGTGTCCCAGACGGGCGGCGCGCTTGTCGATGAAATAGGTGGCGAAGACGAAGAGATTGTAGGCGAGAAGCAGGGCACCGAGTTGAAGCGCGTGGGCGGAGATCATACATCCATGCTAGCGCGCCGCTGTTAACAGCGCGAAAACGGGAGCTGTGCCCCAGACACGCCGAAAGCCTTGCACCGGCAGGCCATTTCCGTTACCTCACCAGATGAAAAGAACAGCCTCCCGAAGAGTATCACATGACCCTTGTCGACGTTCGCACGCCTGATCCGAAACGCTTCATTCCCGGCGCCACCGGCGATTGGGAAGTCATCATCGGCATGGAAGTCCATGCGCAGGTGCTGTCGAATTCGAAGCTCTTCTCCGGCGCCTCGACGGAATTCGGCAAGCCGCAGAATTCGAATGTCTCCCTCGTTGACGCCGCCATGCCCGGCATGCTGCCCGTCATCAACGAGGAATGCGTCCGCCAGGCGGTGCGCACCGGTCTCGGCCTGAAGGCGCAGATCAACAAGCGCTCGCTGTTCGACCGCAAGAACTATTTCTATCCCGACCTGCCGCAGGGCTATCAGATCTCGCAGTTCAAGGATCCAATTGTCGGCGAAGGCCAGATCGTCATCTCGCTCGGTCCGGATCGTCAGGGCCAGTTCGAAGACATCGAGATCGGCATCGAGCGTCTGCATCTGGAACAGGACGCCGGCAAGTCGCTGCATGACCAGCACGCTACCATGTCCTATGTCGACCTGAACCGTTCTGGCGTCGCGCTGATGGAGATCGTCTCCAAGCCCGACATGCGCTCGTCCGATGAGGCCAAGGCCTACATGACGAAGCTGCGCTCGATCGTCCGTTACCTCGGCACCTGCGATGGCAACATGGACGAAGGCTCGATGCGCGCCGACGTCAACGTTTCCGTGCGCCGTCCGGGCGAGGGCTTTGGGACGCGCTGCGAGATCAAGAACGTCAACTCCATCCGCTTCATCGGCCAGGCGATCGAATACGAAGCCCGCCGCCAGATCGGCATTCTGGAAGACGGCGGCTCGATCGATCAGGAAACCCGTCTCTTCGACCCGAACAAGGGCGAGACGCGCTCCATGCGCTCCAAGGAAGACGCGCATGATTACCGCTATTTCCCGGATCCGGATCTGTTGCCGCTCGAGTTCGATGACGCCTTCGTCAGCGCGCTGGAAAAGGACCTGCCGGAGCTCCCTGATGACAAGAAGGACCGCTTCGTCCGCGAACTCGGGCTGTCGATCTATGACGCGTCGGTACTGGTGTCCGAAAAGGCGATTGCCGCTTATTTCGAAGCCGTTGCCGAAGGCCGCGATGGCAAGACGGCTGCTAACTGGGTCATCAACGACTTGCTTGGCGCCTTGAACAAACTCGGAAAAGATATTGAATCGACTCCGGTTTCCCCGGCTCAGCTCGGCGGCATCATCGACCTGATCAAGGCCGAAACGATTTCCGGCAAGATCGCCAAGGACGTCTTCGAGATCATCCTCAACGAGGGTGGCGATCCCGCTGAAATCGTCGAAAGCCGCGGCATGAAGCAGGTGACCGACACCGGCGCCATCGAAAAAGCTGTCGATGAGATCATCGCCGCCAACCCCGATCAGGTTGCCAAGGTTCTCGCCAAGCCGACGCTGGCTGGCTGGTTCGTCGGCCAGGTCATGAAGTCGACCGGCGGCAAGGCCAACCCGCAGGCCGTTCAGGCGCTGGTCAAGGCCAAGCTCGGCATCGTCGAGGAATAACCGGCATCAGCCGAAGAGCGTGAGCGGCCCTGGATCCCAGCGCCGCCAGGAGAAAGCCTTGGTGTATTTTGTCCGCACCGCCGGTGAGCGCGATCTGGAGAAGATCCGCGCCGTGCTGGTGGAAAGCTTTCATGCGACCTACGACCGCTTCTATGGCGTGCCGAAGGTCGATGAACTGATCGCCCACCTGTTTTCGCCGGCGGCGCTGAAAACGCGGCTGACAAAGAAGAATGCCGAATTCGTTGTCGCCGACAGCGGCAAGGATATCGGCGCAGTCGGCTATGCGGCAATGTCCGCCGATTTGGCAAAGACGGCGATCCTGCATCTTCTCTACGTGCGTCCGGCGCTGCAGCGTCAGGGCATCGGCCGCGACATGTTTGCCGAGCTGGAAACCTGCTTTCCGGATGCGGAGATCATGCGTCTCGAAGTCGAGCCGAAGAACGAGGATGCGATCGGCTTCTACAGTAAGCTCGGTTTCATCGAGGCGGGCCGCAACGAGAATGTCGGCCTCGGCCAGTCGGGTATTGCGACGCTGGTGCTTGAAAAACATCTTCCCGCCCATTGAGACCATCATGACCGGCAAGCTCATCATCCGCGAGGCCAGGCAGGACGATCTTGCCGCGTTGATCGCGCTCTTCGCCGCCGACGATATTGGCGGCCATGGCGATACGACCGACGAGAGCGCTTACGCGGACTACCTCAAGGCCTTCTCGGCGATCGCCGCAGCGCCGGACCAGACGCTCTATGTCGGCGAACTGTCCGGCGATGTCGCCGGCACGTTTCAGATTTCGATAGCGACGACTCTGACCGGCCGTGGTGCGTCCTTCATGATCATTGAGGCGGTGCAGACGCGCAGTGACTTGCGCGGGCAGGGCATCGGCAAACAGATGATCGAGTTCTGCATCGCAGAGGCAAAAAGCCGCGGTCTCGTCCGCGTCCAGCTGATCTCGAACGGCAAGCGCAAGGATGCCCACCGGTTCTACGAGCGCCTGGGCTTCGAGCCATCGCATCTCGGCTTCAAGATGGCCTTGAAATGAGCCTTTGCAAATCTGGAATCACTGGACAATCCGGTCTTCCGGCGGCATAAGCGAGTGAACGAATTCCAGTCCCGCTTGACCTCTGGCAAGCACAAGGAACAGACATGAAGAACTTCCTGCTGCACATTTTCACCTGGTGGAACCACTACACGCTGGGAACACGGTTTGCGCTTCGCGGTTTCAAGCGTGTTGGCGAAGATGAGCTCGGCAATGTCTATTACGAAGGCGGCCTGTCTTCCTATGGCCTGCCGAAGCGCTGGGTGATCTACAGCGGCTATGCCGAAGCCTCGGCCATTCCTCCGGGCTGGCACGGCTGGATGCACCACCGCACCGACACCCCGCCATCGAAGGAAAACTACGCCGCCAAGGAATGGGAAAAGGCGCATCGCGCCAACCCGACCGGCTCGCCGCAGGCTTACCGCCCGCCGGGTTCGCTGTCGGCCACCGGCGAGCGTCCGCGTGTTACCGGCGACTACGACGCCTGGACGCCTGGTAACTGAGTTCGCCGACCGCAAAGCGGGCCGTCCGGCCCGGCTTTTGGCCACAATTGACCTTTACCCGCAGGTTGGCCGCAGAAGCTGCGGCCATTATCATGAGATGCGGTGGAGACGGGTAGATATGCAGCTTTTCACGCGGAACCAGGTCCTGCGTGCCGCCGGGGTCGCCCTGGCGCTTGGCTCGCCGCTGTTGCCGCAGATTGCTTCTGCCGCGCGCATCGAAAACCCTGTCGCCGTCTTCTCGGGTCTCGACAAGATCACCGGCCGCATCACCACCTTCGACGTCTATGTCAACGAAACGGTCCAGTTCGGCGCGTTGCAGGTGACGCCGAAGGCCTGCTATTCGCGCGACCAGTCGGAGGCGCAGAAGATCGACGGTTTCGTCGAAGTCGATGAAATCACCCTCGACCGCAAGATCCGCCGCATCTTCACCGGCTGGATGTTTGCCGACAGCCCGGGTCTGAACGCCGTCGAGCACCCGATCTATGACGTCTGGCTGAAGGACTGCAAGGCGCAGTCGGACGTGCCGGCGCCGGATGGCGCGGCGAAGGCTAAGTAGAAATCTCTCTTGTTGGTTGGCCTTGGTGGCCGGCCCTCGTCCTTCGAGGCCCTTCGGGCACCTCAGGATGAGGGGCGGAGTGGCTGTTGGTGTTGGAAGTACCCGTCGCTGGTTTTGATCTGGCTCCAAGCGGAGGCTTCCAAGAGAGCCCTCATCCTGAGGCGGGAGCGAAGCGCCCCTCGAAGGACGAGGGAGGGCACACCCATCCCGCAATCCCGCGGTAAGCCAACTTCACGAGAGCCCTCCTCCTGAGGTGCCCGAACGGCCTCGAAGGACGAGGGCGGGCGCTCCCCTAAAACTCCAGATGCGGCGAATCCATCGCTGCATCCAGCATCACCGCATATTCATCCTTCGGCACGTCGATCGCCCCGAAGGTCTTCAGATGCTCCGTGGTGAACTGCGTATCAAGCAGCCTGAACTCTTTGTCCTTCAGACGCTCGACCAGATGCACGAGGCAGATCTTCGAGGCGTCGGTGCGCCGCGAGAACATGCTCTCGCCGAAGAACGCCGCGCCCAGCGAGACGCCATAGAGTCCGCCGACAAGCGTATCGCCCTCCCAGGCCTCGACCGAATGCGCATGGCCGATGCGGTGGAGGGTCGAATAGAGCTGCCTGATAGTGCCGTTGATCCAGGTGCTCGGGCGCCCGGAGGTTTCCGCGGCGCAAGCCGAGATCACCGCATCGAAATCATGATTGAACCGGATGTCGAACGGTTTGCGGCGAATGGTTTTCGCAAGGCTTTTGGAGATGTGGAAATCGGCGAGCGGGATGACGCCGCGAAGTTCGGGCTCGACCCAGAAGATCTCCGGGTCATCGGCCGATTCGGCCATCGGGAAGAGGCCGATGGAGTAGGCGCGCAGGAGGATCTCCGGGGTAATTCCTGGGGACTTCCTGCGCGACCCTGCCATTCGTGATCAGGCCGGCTTGGTGCTGGCGAGATATTGTTCCAGCCAGTGGATGTCGTAGTCGCCATTCGCGATGTCCTGGTTCGAAACCAGATCCTGGAACAGCGGCAGCGTGGTCTTGATGCCATCGACGACGAATTCGTCCAGCGCGCGGCGCAGACGCATCATGCATTCGACGCGGGTGCGCCCGTGCACGATGAGCTTGCCGATCAGGCTGTCGTAGTAAGGCGGGATCTTGTAGCCCTGGTAGGCGCCGCTATCGATGCGAACGCCGAGGCCTCCCGGTGCGTGGAAATGCGTGATCGTGCCGGGCGAGGGCACGAAGGTGCGCGCGTCTTCGGCGTTGATACGGCATTCGATGGCATGGCCCTCGAAATTCACTTCCGCCTGCGTCACCGACAGACCGCCGCCCGAGGCGACGCGGATCTGTTCGTGCACGAGGTCGATGCCGGTGATGGCTTCGGTGACCGGGTGTTCCACCTGCAGACGGGTGTTCATTTCGATGAAATAGAACTCGCCGTTTTCATAGAGGAACTCGATCGTGCCGGCGCCGCGATACTTCAGCTTCTTCATGGCGTCGGCGCAGACCTGGCCGATCTTCATGCGCTGCTCGACATTGAGCGCCGGGGAATTGGCTTCTTCCCAGACCTTCTGGTGGCGGCGCTGCAGCGAGCAGTCGCGTTCGCCGAGATGGATCGCATTGCCTTCGCCATCGCCGAACACCTGAACTTCGATGTGGCGCGGCTTGCCGAGATATTTTTCCATGTAGACGGCTTCGTTGCCGAAGGCGGCAGCCGCTTCGGTGCGGGCCGTCGACCAGGCTTCGATCACGTCGGCTTCGGATTTCGCGACCTTCATGCCGCGTCCGCCGCCGCCGGCGGTTGCCTTGATCAGAACGGGATAGCCGATTTCGGCCGCCGTCTTGATGGCGTCTTCTTCGGTCTTCACTTCGCCGTCGGAGCCCGGAACGACGGGGATGCCGAGTTCCTGCGCCGTCGTCTTGGCGGTGATCTTGTCGCCCATGATGCGGATGTGATCCGCAGTCGGGCCGATGAAGGTGATGCCGTGGGCCTCGAGAATATCCGCAAACTTGGCGTTTTCGGACAGGAAGCCGTAACCGGGATGCACGGCATCGGCACCGGTGATTTCGCAGGCTGCGACGATCTGGTGGATGTTCAGATAGCTGTCGCGCGACGGCGGAGGGCCGATGCAGACGCTCTCGTCGGCAAGGCGTACATGCATGGCGTCGGCATCGGCGGTGGAGTGAACCACGACGCAGGGAATGCCGAGCTCCTTGCAGGCGCGCAGGACGCGCAGCGCAATTTCGCCGCGGTTAGCAATGAGGATTTTCGAGACCATGATGCCCGCCTTATTCGATGACGACGAGGGCCTGGCCGTATTCGACGGGGCTGCCGTCTTCGACGAGGATTTCCGTGACCTTGCCTGACTTCGGCGACGGGATCTGGTTCATGGTCTTCATCGCTTCGATGATGAGCAGCGTCTGGCCTTCCTTGACGGTCGAGCCGACTTCGATGAAGGCGCGTGCGCCCGGAGCCGGTGCCATATAGACGGTGCCGACCATCGGGGCGCTGACCGTATTGGCCGGGTTGCGGGCCGGGGCAGCGGCGGCTGCCGGAGCGGCCGCAGGTGCGGCGGCTGCAGGCGCAGGCGCATAGGCCGGAGCGCCGCCGATCGGCGCCTGGACATATTGAACATTGCCGCCGCGCGAGACGCGGATGCGCAGATCTTCCTGCTCGACTTCGATTTCCGTCAGGTCCGTGTCGTTCAAGATGTTCGCGAGGTCACGGATCAGTGCCTGGTCGATACCCGATTTCTTTTCAGCCATGAGTGTTTGCCCTGTCTTCTTCTTATGCCGTAAGGTTCTTCAGCGCGTGAAGCGCCAGAATGTAGCTGTGAGGCCCGAAGCCGGCGATCACACCCTTGCAAGCGGGGGCAATCATCGACTTGTGGCGGAATTCTTCGCGTGCATGCACGTTAGAGATATGGAGCTCGATCACCGGAATGGAAATGGCCTTGATCGCATCATGCAGTGCAATGGATGTATGCGTGTAGGCTCCGGCATTGATCGCAACGCCTGCAGCCTTGTCGTTTGCTTCATGAAACCAGTCGACGAGCGCGCCTTCGTGGTTGCTCTGGCGGAAATCGATATCGAGACCGAGTTCCTGGCCCGCAGCCCTGCAATCCGCTTCGATGTCCTTGAGCGTCTTGCCGCCATAGATGCCGGGCTCTCTTTTGCCCAGCATGTTCAGGTTGGGCCCGTTCAGGACGAAAATGGTTTGCGTCATCGAGTGTTCCATTAAATGCACGAGGGCAACCTATAGACTCCCCATGCCCTTAATGAAAGCCCTTTGGGGTGGGCAGCCGGAATCGTGCCATATTTGTCCACATGGCTGAAACGCTTAGATTTTGGCGATTTGATGAGCGTCGCTCTCAGCAGCTCGTCTTGCCGCAGGTGCGCATGTTCTTGACCTTGGCTTCCAGGTCGTCGAAACCGACCGCGCCCTGCACCAGCTCGTTGCCGATGACGTAGGAGGGCGTGCCGGTGATGCCGAGCTTCTGGGCAAGGTCATAGGCATTCTGCACCGAAGACGTATCGGGGCTCTTTTCCATCTCGGCGCGGATCTGCTTTTCGTTGACGCCGAGCGAGGAGGCCACTTCGATGGCGCTGTCTTCGTCGGCGCGGCCTTCGCTGCCGAGCAGAGCCATGTGGAACTTCTCATATTTTTCAGGCGCCAGCTTGCGGAAAGCGTCGGACACCTTGTGCGCGGCAACCGATTCCGGGCCGAGGATCGGGAATTCCTTGAGCACGAAGCGGACGTTCTGGTCCTTCTTCAGCATCGTCTGCATGTCGGTCAGCGCGTGACGGCAATAGCCGCAATTGTAATCGAAGAACTCGACGATGGTGACGTCACCCTTCGGGTTGCCGATCGAGATATCGTCCTTGGCTTCGAAAATGCTCTTGCTGTTTTCGCCGATCACCTGGTTGGCTTTGACGAGGCGGGCCTCTTCCTGCTTCTTCTGCAGGGCGTCCTGAACGTCGAGCATGATCTCGGGATTCTGGATCAGGTATTCCTTGATGAACTCGCCGAATTCCTTCTTCTGCGCATCGTCGAGAGCGGCAGCGGGAAGGGGCATCGCAAAGCTGGCAGCGAGCGCAAGGGCGGTGAAGGTTTTCGGAAAGAGAGCCATTGTGTCCTCGTCGGCTGATCGAATGCGATGCCGCTTCATAACATCGCCCGGTTAATGGGCTGAAACGTTCCGCATCAAATTACGGTGTGCGGCCCGGCCATCAAACAGGATTTTTCTGGATCGCGGTGCAATCGCGGGATTGTGATGCACGTGATAATGCGGCAATTGTCTGGCCGCAATTGAATATCCGGAGTTTTAGCCCTTGTTTTCCGTATCGAAGCGCAGCGAAGTCGAGCCTTTCCACGCCATGGACGTTCTGGCCGAGGCGACCAAACGGCGTGCCGCCGGTCACCCGGTCATTTCCATGGCGGTCGGCCAGCCGTCTCATCCGGCACCGCAGGCAGCACTCGACGCGGCCCGCGCGGCGCTGACGGAAGGCAAGATCGGCTATACCGATGCGCTGGGTACGGCGCGGCTGAAACACGCGCTCGCCTGGCATTATCGCGATCGCCATGCGTTGGAGATCGATCCGGCGCGCATCGCCATCACGACCGGTTCCTCGGCCGGTTTCAATCTCGCCTTCCTGTCGCTTTTCGATGCCGGAGATGCGGTGGCTATCGCCAGGCCCGGCTATCCGGCCTATCGCAATATCCTTGGCGCACTTGGCCTGAAGGTGATCGAGGTCGCAGTGACGGCCGAGACGCATTTCACGCTGACGCCCGAAAGCCTTGAAGCGGCGCAGCGGGAGAGCGGCGTCAAGCTCAAGGGTATCCTGCTCGCGAGCCCGGCAAATCCGACCGGAACGGTCACCGGCAGGGCGGCGCTGAAGGCGCTTGCCGATTATTGCGCCGCTCAATCGATCGCCTTCATCTCCGACGAGATCTATCACGGCCTGACCTTTGCGGGCGAGGAGACGAGCGCGCTGGAACTGACCGACGAGGCGATCGTCATCAATTCCTTCTCGAAATACTATTGCATGACCGGCTGGCGGATCGGCTGGATGGTTTTGCCGGAACGGCTGGTTCGCCCGATCGAGCGCGTTGCCCAGAGCCTCTATATCTCGCCGCCGGAACTGTCGCAGATCGCCGCGACGGCGGCGCTTGGAGCCGCTGCCGAGCTCGATGTCTACAAGGCGAGTTACGCCGCCAATCGCGATTTCCTGCTCCGCCGTTTGCCCGAAATCGGCCTGCCGGTGGCATCCCCGATGGACGGTGCCTTCTATGCCTATGTCGACGTGACGCGGTTCAGCAACGACAGCATGGCCTTTGCCAAGCGGATGCTGGCGGAGATCAATGTCGCCGCGACGCCGGGCCTCGATTTCGATCCGCTCGAAGGCAACAGGACGATGCGCATGTCTTACGCCGGCTCGCAAACTGAGATCGTCGAAGCCGTCGAGCGCATGGCCCTCTGGCTGAAATAGAGTCCGCGCTCAAGCGCTTAGACGCATTTCCTGACTCATTTTGCCAGACAGGTGAATCAAGATCTGAAGAGGCTTGCTGCCGCGAGACAAAGCCGGATTGGCCTTCTCGACTTATCTCGGATGCCCCTTTCCAATCTCTCCCGGATACGGAATCAAAAAAGCCGGCTGTGTCACCACAGCCGGCTTTTCATTGATCAATCAGCGGTCTCTCAGAAGAAGCCGCGGCGCTGCCACCAGCCGGCCTTCTTCGGCTTGCCGTCGCCCTCGGGCTCGGCAGCTTCGCTGCGCGTCGATTTGACGGTCGGCGAGGAGGAGGAGACGTTCGAGCCGCGATTGGCGCGGGCCGACTTTGCTTCTTCCGTTGCCGGAGCGTCGAGATCGGCAGAGGCTTCCACCGTCTCGGCTTCGGGTGCAGGTTCGGCAGTTGCTGCGGCAGCCGGAGCTTCCTCGGCAACGACAGGCTCTTCCACTGGCGAAACCTCGACAGCCTTCTTGCGGCCACGGCCGCGGCCCTTGGCGGGCTTGACGTCCTCGGTGACGAAGGCGCCGGTTTCGACAGCTGCCATAGCCGTCTGGCCTTCGGCCGCATCTTCGGAAACGGCCTCGATGACTTCAGCCTGCGTCTCGGCTGCCGCGCTTTCGGCAGCGTCACCTTCGCCGGCTTCGCCATCAGCGTCCGTCTCGCTGTCGGTGCCTTCGGCACTCAGTTCGCCGTTTTCGTCACGGTTGCGGCGTCCGCCACGCTTGCCGCGGCGGCGGCGCTTGCGGCGCTGTTCGCTCTCGCTGTCGGTTTCGGCGCGGGCTTCCGCGGTGCCGGCAGCGGCTTCGTCGCCCTCTGCGCCTGCATCATCCTCGTCGCCTTCACCGTCGTCGCCCTCGTCGCCGGAAGCGTCGTTGGCCGACTGCTGTTCATTTCCGCCACGTCCGCCACGGCGGCGGCGGCGCCGCTTGCGCTTGCGGTTGCCGGCTTCGCCATCGCTCTCGGCGCGTGCCTGCTGGGCAGGACGCTCGCTTGCGGCTGGCTTTTCTTCCAGTTCTTCGTCTTCTTCTTCGTCCACCTCGATCACGACATCGTCGTCGTCATCTTCAGGGATGGCCGCGAAGTTGAACAGGGTTTCGATCTTCACCGGATTTTCGACCGGCTCGCCGCGATCAATCGCAAAGTGCTGCGATCCGACGCTGTTGTCGGCGCCGATGATGATCGCCACGCCGAAGCGGGTCTCGTAATCGACGATCGACTGGCGCTTGTGGTTCAGAAGATAGAGCGCGATGTCGGGCGTGGTGCGCACGGTGATATCGTGCGTCGTGTTCTTCAGCAGATATTCCTCGATGCCGCGCAGCACATGCAGGGCGACCGAAGACTGCGAACGGACGTGACCGGTACCGCCGCAATGCGAGCAGACCTGGGTCGTCGATTCCAGAACCGAGGCACGGATACGCTGGCGCGACATTTCCAGAAGGCCGAAATGCGAGATACGGCCGACCTGAATGCGGGCGCGGTCGTTCTTCAGGCATTCCTTCAGACGCTTCTCGACAGCGCGGTTGTTGCGCTTTTCTTCCATGTCGATGAAGTCGATGACGATCAGGCCTGCAAGGTCGCGAAGGCGAAGCTGGCGCGCGACTTCGTCGGCGGCTTCGAGGTTCGTCTGCAGAGCCGTGTCTTCGATCGAATGCTCGCGGGTCGAACGGCCGGAGTTGACGTCGATCGAAACCAGCGCTTCCGTCTGGTTCATGATCAGGTAGCCGCCCGACTTCAGCGTCACCTGCGGCTGCAGCATGCGGTCGAGCTGCGCTTCGATGCCGGAGCGCGAGAAGATCGGGTGGATGTCGCGGTAAGGCTGAACCACCTTGGCGTGGCTCGGCATCAGCATCTTCATGAAGTCCTTCGCTTCACGATAGCCTTCTTCGCCGGCAACGATGACTTCGCCGATATCCTTGTTGTAGAGGTCGCGGATCGAACGCTTGATCAGCGATCCCTCTTCATAGACGAGGCAAGGGGCTGTCGACGCCAGCGTCAGCGTGCGGACGTTTTCCCAGAGACGCATCAGATATTCGAAATCGCGCTTGACCTCGACCTTGGTGCGGTTGGCGCCGGCCGTGCGCAGGATGACGCCCATGCCCTGCGGCACTTCGAGCATCCGGGCGATTTCCTTCAGGCGCTTGCGGTCCTGCGGATTGGTGATCTTGCGGGAGATGCCACCGCCACGCGCCGTGTTTGGCATCAATACCGAGTAACGGCCTGCGAGCGACAGGTAAGTGGTAAGAGCTGCACCCTTGTTGCCGCGCTCTTCCTTGGCGACCTGCACGAGCAGGATCTGGCGGCGCTTGATGACTTCCTGGATGCGGTACTGCTTGCGCGGCTTGCGCTGAACGCGATCGGGAACTTCTTCCATCGCGTCTTCCGCGCCGACCGATTCGATCACTTCTTCCTCGTGATCATGATCGTCGTCGTCATCGTCGTCATTGCCGCGGCGGCGGGAATCGACGTCTTCGGAAATCGAGTCGGTCTCGACCATGGCAGCCATCGAACTGCCGTTCGAGTCGTCGTCGCTATCGACGGAAGCAACCGGCGCTTCGACATCGGTCGGAAGGGCATCTTCGGTCGCGGTGGTCTCGACAACCTTCTTGCGGCTGCGGCGCGGCTTTGCAGCCTTCTTTACCGGAGCGGCGTCTTCAGCGGCCGGCGCAGCTTCCGCTTCGATCGCGGCAGGGGCCTCGGCCGTAACGTCCGCTGCCGGCTCGTCCTTGGCGACGATGCCGATGTCGGGCTGGTCCTGGTTGGCCGGATCGTTCATCGGCGCGGTTTCGACGTGCTCGACGTCATCGTCGCGGCGATGCTCTTCGGCTTCCGCGCGCAGCAGCGCCTGGCGATCGGCCAGCGGGATCTGGTAATAATCAGGGTGGATTTCGGCAAAGGCCAGGAAGCCATGCCGGTTGCCGCCGTAATCAACGAAGGCGGCCTGTAGCGAGGGTTCTACCCGCGTTACCTTTGCAAGATAGATGTTGCCGCGAATTTGCTTCTTGTGCTGCGACTCGAAGTCAAATTCTTCTATGCGGTTCCCGCGAACGACAACGACGCGCGTCTCTTCCTCGTGAGACGCGTCGATAAGCATTTTGTCTGCCATGTAAGCTGTGCTCCTCGGCGCAGCCTCATACGCGCATCCCCGCCAGTGTCTGAGACAGGCGGGGTGCGGTCAGGAGGGGTTGCGCCGGATAATGAAAGTCGCGCTTGGTTCGGGAGGGCAGGCAACAGCCAGGCAACAGCGGGGAAGATATTCTCCCGGGGCCTGTAGACTTTGGATAAAACCTGCTGCGACACCATTATGACCAAGCGAGATCGACAATACTAAGACCCGTAGGTCCGATGAGTTTGCTCCTCGGAGCGGTTGGTGGCTATCCACCGATGAAGTTTCCGCATACGCCGGAAAAATCAGAATCCAGTTCACTCGGAAAGAAACACGTATGACGGCGGACGATTGCCGGTTGCGGCGCCAGGTCCTCTCAGGGGTTGGCAGCCTTCGCGGCGACTCTATCCCGTCAGCACTTCTAACCTGAAATCGTTGTATGGTTTCTCTGTCACAATAGCAAGGGAAAAGCCAAATGTGCCATAATATTGATGGATTTCGTCACGCATAGAAAATCGGGGATCCGCGGTCCCGATTCGATGCGCTATGCTCGGCGCCGGGCATCGGGCAGGCGCCGCCGGGCGGCGGGGATCATGTGCCCCGGGGACATATGCAATGACAAATAGGGTGTGGCGGTCGATTGTTTAAGAGGGAGCGGCCCGTAGCGGGGCAATCCGGCAACCGGAAGAATGTTTTTGCGGCGGCGCTCGCTGCCGCGGCGCTGTGTCTCGGGATGGCGACCGCGATCGCAGCCGACGGCGCCAAGCCCGAGCCGCTGCTGGCCTACGGTGCCCGGATTATCGGCGATGACGCCCGCACCCGCATCGTCATCGATTTCGACCAGGCCCCCAGCTTCTCCATCCATTATATTGCCAATCCCGAGCGCATCGTCGTCGATCTCCCGGCGACCGCCTTCGGTTTCGATACCAAGCAGCTGGAAGCGCGCGGTCTCTTCAAGGATATCCGCTACGGCGCGATGGGCGAGGGCAGCGCGCGAATCGTGCTCACCGCCATCAAGCCGGTGAAGCTGGCGATCGCCAAGGTCCAGCAGGACGAGGACGGCAAAGGCCACCGCCTGGTGCTCGATGCCGAGATGACGTCGAAGGAAGCTTTCGCGGCGCTCGTCAAGGCTCAGACCTGGAACGGCGCCGATGACCAGCAGGTGACTAGCGCCATTCCGGCAGCAGAGGCCGCCAAGCCCGGCGATTTCGTCATCGCCGTCGACGCCGGTCACGGCGGCATCGATACCGGCGCGATCGGCGTCGATACGAAAACCGAAGAAAAGCAGGTGACACTGGCCTTCGCCAAGGCGCTGGCCGACCGGCTGAACCGCGAGCCCGGCATCAAGGCGTTTCTGACCCGCGACAACGACGAGTTCCTCTCGCTTTCCGAGCGCGTGCAAATTGCCCGCCAGAACCATGCCGGCCTTTTCATCTCGCTGCATGCCGATACGCTGAAGCAGAAAGATATCCGCGGGGCGACCGTCTATACGATCTCCGACAAGGCATCCGACAAGCTCGCCGCCGATCTTGCCGAACGTGAAAACCTCTCGGATCAGATTGCCGGCAAGGAAACCGTCGCCGAGCCGCCCGAAGTGGCCGATATCCTGCTCGACCTGACGCGGCGCGAGACGCAGGCGTTTTCGATTTCGCTGGCCGAAAGCGTCCTGAACTCGTTCAAGGACCAGATCGGCACCATCAACAATCCGCACCGCCATGCAGGTTTCCAGGTTCTGCGGGCGCCCGACGTACCATCGATCCTCGTCGAACTCGGCTTCCTCTCCAATGTCGAAGACGAGAAGCTGCTGCTCGATGAGACCTGGCGCGGAAAGATGGCGGACCTGATGACCGATGCGGTCAAGCGCTATCGCTCGTCGGTCGTCGCCAATGGCGGCTGACGCCGTGGCGAACATGTAACAGCGTGGACTAAAGCCGGGAACGGGACTGGAATGGGGCAGGGGAGCCCTATTTTGCTCACATTCAGGCCGTTACTCGCCGCTATGTTTCTGACCCGAGAGGCGGATTCGGCTTGTCGCAGTGCCGCTCATGGAGTAAGCCGCGCGCAATGTGTAGATTGCGCGCTCCGATGCGATGATATCGCCTGTGCCGATTGAAGATTTGGAATACCGGTAGCCCAATATGATCAGACTTCTTGGATATTTCTTCGGCATTGCTTGCGTCATGTTTCTTGGCGCCGCAGCTGTCGTTGCCGTCTATTTGGCAAACGTCGCGAAGGATCTCCCCGATTACGCCGTGCTGAACAGCTATGCGCCGCCGGTCACCACCCGCGTGCATGCCGGCAATGGTGCGCTGATGGCCGAATATGCCAAGGAAAAGCGCCTGTTCCTGCCGATCCAGGCAATCCCGGACCGCGTCAAGGCGGCTTTTCTTTCGGCCGAAGACAAGAACTTCTACAATCACCCGGGCGTCGACCTGACCGGCCTCGGCCGCGCTATCCTCGTCAACCTGCAGAATTTCGGTTCCGGCCGCCGCCCGGTCGGCGCTTCGACGATCACCCAGCAGGTCGCCAAGAACTTCCTTTTGACCTCCGACCAGACGATCGACCGCAAGATCAAGGAAGCGATCCTCTCCTTCCGCATCGAGCAGGCCTATTCGAAGGACAAGATTCTCGAGCTCTATCTCAACGAGATCTTCTTCGGCCTGAACTCTTACGGCATTGCCGGCGCGTCACTCACCTATTTCAACAAGTCGGTCACCGAGCTGACGATCGCCGAAGCCGCCTATCTGGCGTCGCTGCCGAAGGGCCCGGCGAACTATCATCCGTTCCGCCACCCCGAAGCCGCTCTCGAGCGCCGCAACTGGGTCGTCGACCGCATGGTCGAGAACGGTTACGTCAGCAAGGAAGATGGCGAAGAGGCGAAGAAGCAGCCGCTCGGCGTCACCGCACGCAGCACCGGCCCGTCGCTCTTCGCATCCGATTACTTTGCCGAAGCCGTCCGCCGCCAGCTGATCGATCAGTATGGCGAAAAGACGCTGTATGAAGGCGGTCTTTCCGTCCGCACCTCGCTCGATCCGCAGATGCAGCTTGCCGCCCGCAAGGCGCTGCAGGACGGCCTGACCACCTATGACGAACGCCGCGGCTTCCACGGCGCGCTGAAGACCATCGACACGACATCGGATTGGGGCAAGGCGCTGGCCGATATCCCGGCGCTCTCCGATGTCCCCGAATGGCGCCTGGCCGTCGTTCTGGCGGTTTCCGACGATGGCGCGGACATCGGCCTGCAGCCACCGAAGGATGGCAGCGGCAAGATCGGTGCCGAGCGCGAGCGCGGTACAATAACCGCCAAGAACATGCAGTGGGCCTACCGTTCCTCGACGGGCGACCGCAAGACCGCCAAGTCGCCGGAAGGCGTGCTGTCTCCTGGTGATGTGGTTTACGTCGCGCGTCAGGGCGACGAGACCTCGACATCCTACCGCCTGCAGCAACCGCCGAAGGTTCAAGGTGGCCTCGTCGCCATGGACCCGAAGACCGGCCGCGTGCTCGCCATGGCCGGCGGCTTCTCTTACGGCCAGTCTGAATTCAACCGTGCGACGCAGGCGATGCGTCAGCCGGGCTCATCCTTCAAGCCCTTCGTCTATGCTGCCGCCATGGATAACGGCTATACGCCGGCCTCCGTGATCATGGACGCGCCGATCGAGATCGTTTCCGGCGGCCAGGTCTGGAAGCCTGAAAACTACGGTGGCGAAGTCGGCGGCCCCTCGACGCTGCGCTCCGGTATCGAGCATTCGCGCAACCTGATGACGGTGCGCCTCGCCAATGACCTGGGCATGAACATCGTCGCCGAATATGCCGAGCGTTTCGGCATCTACGACAAGATGCCGCCGCTGCTCGCCATGTCGCTGGGTTCCGGCGAAACCACGGTGCTGCGCATGGTCTCGGCCTATTCGGTTCTTGCCAATGGTGGCAAGCAGATCAAGCCGACCCTGATCGACCGCATCCAGGACCGTTACGGCAAGACCATCTTCAAGCATGAAGAGCGCGTCTGCGACGGCTGCAATGCCGGCGACTGGCAGAACCAGGAAGAGCCCAATATCGTCGACAACCGCGAACAGGTTCTCGATCCGATGACCGCCTACCAGATCACCTCGATGATGCAGGGCGTCATCACCCGCGGTACCGCCGCAGGCAAGGTCGATCTCGGCGGCCGCGACGTTGCCGGCAAGACCGGTACGACCAACGACGAGAAGGACGCCTGGTTCGTCGGCTTCACGCCGGATCTCGTCGCCGGTCTCTATATGGGCTTCGATACGCCGGCTCCGCTTGGCCGCGGCGGCACGGGTGGCGGCCTCTCTGCGCCGATCTTCAACGAATTCATGCAGGCCGCCGTCAAGGACATGCCGCCGTCGAAGTTCGTCATTCCGCAGGGCATGAACCTCGTCGCCATCGACCGCAAGACCGGCATGGCGGCGCAGGAAGGCGATCCGAACACCATCATCGAAGCCTTCAAGCCGGGCACCGGCCCGGCCGACAGCTTCTCGGTCATCGGCATGGACGGCACCATGGCACCGGAGGAAATCCTCAAGACCTCGCCACAGGCCAATCAGGCGGTGCAGTCCGGCGCCGGCGGCCTGTATTAACATCATCCGCAGAGACGGTGCGGCGGCCGCGGGCTTTACATCCTCGGCCGCCGCAACTATTTGACGGGCCAGCTCAAGACCAACGCAAAGAAGCAGGACAATGCGCGCCGAGATCATAAACGTAGTCGATGAAACCAAGCAGGCTATCACCCTGCTGAGGAGGCATCTTTGACTGGGACCAGGCGATAAGACGGCTGGACTGGTTGAACAACAAGGCAGAGGACCCAAACCTCTGGAACGATGCCCAGGAAGCCCAGAAGCTGATGCGCGAGCGCCAGCAGCTGGATGACGGCATCAATGGCGTGAAGCAGCTCGAACAGCAGCTGAACGACAATATCGAGCTCATCGAAATGGGCGAGGAAGAGGGCGACGAAGGCGTCGTCAAGGACGCCGAGGATGCGCTGAAGGGCCTGAAGGCCGAAGCTGCGCGCCGCCAGGTGGAGGCAATGCTCTCTGGCGAAGCCGATGGCAACGACGCCTATCTGGAAGTCCATTCCGGCGCCGGCGGCACCGAGAGCCAGGACTGGGCCAACATTCTGCTGCGCATGTACACGCGCTGGGCTGAACGTTCGAAGTTCAAGGTCGAGCTTCTCGAAGTTCACGATGGTGAAGAAGCGGGCATCAAGTCGGCGACGCTGCTCGTCAAGGGCCACAATGCCTATGGCTGGCTGAAGACCGAATCGGGCGTTCACCGCCTGGTGCGTATTTCGCCATACGACAGCAATGCACGCCGCCACACGTCCTTCTCGTCCATCTGGGTCTACCCTGTGATCGACGACTCGATCCAGATCGACATCAACGAAGGCGATTGCCGCATCGATACCTACCGCTCATCGGGCGCCGGCGGCCAGCACGTCAACACCACCGACTCGGCCGTGCGTATCACGCATATGCCGTCGGGCATCGTCGTGCAGTGCCAGCAGGAACGTTCGCAGCACAAGAACCGCGCCAAGGCGTGGGACATGCTGCGCGCCCGTCTTTACGAAGCCGAACTGAAGAAGCGCGAAGACGCGGCCAATGCCGAAGCCGCCTCGAAGTCGGATATCGGCTGGGGCCACCAGATCCGCTCCTACGTGCTGCAGCCCTACCAGCTGGTCAAGGACCTGCGCACAGGTGTTGCCAGCACCGCTCCGGGCGACGTGCTCGACGGCGAGCTCAACGAGTTCATGGAAGCAGCACTCGCGCACCGCATCAGCGGCAAGCCCGATGCCGTCGTTGACGACATCGACTGAGCCCCGCAGGCCGGACAATCAAAAAAGCCCCGGACATCCGGGGCTTTTTTCGTTCTAGAGGTTCAGGCGGAAATAGACGCCGTTCCGATGCGGCCGGTAGTAGCGGTCGCGATACCGCCAATCGCGATCACCCCGCCAGCGCCGCTCGGCCCGCCAATCCCGGTGATGACGGCGCTCATAGCGCCAGCTGTCGCGATAACGCGGGCGGTGATCCCGGTAGTAGCGGCGATCCCGGTGCCGGACCTGAACCACATCGCTCTTCTCAACGGCAGCGACCGGCGCCTGAGACCGCGGCATCGCCGCCGCAGGCTCGACGGCAACGAAGGCCGAACCGATGGAAAGAACAGCAGCAACCGCCAAATGGACGATTTTCATAGCGCATCTCCTTGCTATTTCATGACCAAAGGTGACCCCACGGGCCTGAACTCGCTCTGAAGACGGGCTTCATGTCCGGTTCATCGAAGAGGACAAGAGACAGAGCGGCTTGAGCAACGAGAGATGCGACGGCGCACAGATAGCATCAGCGTCGTCGTGGCTTGCCTGCTCGATCGCAAGCCCGGCAAAAGCCTTCTATCGTTTAACAGTGCTTGGCCTATTCGATGGAGACGGACATGGATGAACCATTTCCCGCTATGTTCGAGCAATATGTGCTCCTGCTGACCGCAAAGCGCACGATGCTGAGAGCCGAGGCGGCGGGTGTCGCCACGCTCGTTGCCGGTTCGTCACATGGCGATTTCGGCTTCGATCCGGCGTATCTGCCCGGATCTTTCAACCTGTGCTGCCGATCACAGGATCTGAAATACTCCTACTTTCTCTACAAGACCCTTTCGGAGCAACTCGAGGCGCTCCGCACCATCGTTGTCTTCTATTCGGTTTTCTCACCGGGATGGGTGCTCGATCGCTCGCGATCCGAAGGCATGATCTCGGTGGCTATCAATGAGCTGTTCAATCTTGGATTGGACTACGAGGATCCGGCGCTTACCAGCCTCTACGAAACCGTGGTGGGCAAACTTGGGGATTTGTCGGTAGACGTTTCGGGGCGCTCCGGGTTTCTGCCCGACTATAACAAGAGCTTCATGCCTCCGCGCATGACGACGGAACAGCGCGTCGCAGATCATATGAAGTTCAATCGGCGGGAAAACGCACTTCCTTATCTCGACATGTTGATCAGCTTGTCGGCGCAAAACCGCCACAGGCTGCTCGTCGTCGTTCCCCCAGTCCGAAGCGATTTCCGGATTCGCGCCCCAGGTGCAGAATTGTTTCGCGGTCTGAAGCAGCGAACCGATGGGCATGCTCACGTCCAGGTGCTTGATCTCTATGACCACGATGATTTTGAAGACGGCTTTTTCGGAGATATGGATCATCTCAAGCCGTTGGGTCCAGGCACGGCGCTGCTGTCGCGTCTGGTTGACGAGGCCTTGAGCCGCGGGTCATGAGCGGGGCGCAATCGCGCCGTGCGCCATGTTTTGGGAGCGCAGCGTCAAATTCTGGAACAGGCACCCGCCTACGGAGCAGGCGCCATCCGGCTACGCTTCTGATTTCGCTATGAGTGAGTGGTGCCCCCGGCAGGGTTCGAACCCGCGACCCCCTGATTACAAATCAGGTGCTCTACCAACTGAGCTACAAGGGCAATGCGTGCCAACTACCAGATTCTGAATTCGTGTAAAGGCAAAATCCGGCATCGGCGCGAATTCGTGAACGGTTTCGGCTACAGAATCATGGAAATCGTGCTGGGCGACAACAGCGGTTGGCGGAAACTATCGCGCCCCGCCGGGGCCGTTTCGCGGAAATGCCGGATGCTCACACTTTGTCGCGTTTCCGCACTTTGTATTGATGTGCAAAACACCTTGTCGCACAAGCCCTTTATCCTTTAGCTAGGCGAGCATAACAAAGGGCATTGAATGGGCCGGTCATTTCAGACGCTTGGTTTTCTGGCTTCCTCCACGACTGAAGCGCTTGCTGCGCGCGAGGAGCTGATTCGGATCTACGGCGACGTGCCGGCCGAAGAGGCGGATGTGATCGTCGCGCTCGGCGGCGATGGCTTCATGCTGCAGACGCTGCATGGAATTATGAACAGCGGCAAGCTGGTCTATGGCATGAACCGCGGCTCCGTCGGCTTCCTGATGAACGATTACCGCACCGAAGACTTGCAGCAACGCATCTGTGCTGCTGTCGAAAACGTCTTCCGTCCGCTGCAGATGACGACGGCCAATGCCGATGGCACGAATTCCGAGGCGCTCGCCATCAACGAGGTGTCGCTGTTTCGCCAGTCCTATCAGGCAGCCAAGCTTCGCGTCGAGGTGGACGGCCATGTCAGGCTGCCGGAATTGATCTGCGATGGCGTGATGGTGGCGACTCCGGCGGGCTCCACCGCCTACAATCTTTCCGCACACGGCCCGATCCTGCCGCTGGAAGCGCCGCTTCTGGCGTTGACGCCGGTCAGCGCCTTCAGGCCGCGGCGCTGGCGTGGCGCGTTGCTGCCGAACAAGGTGACGGTCGATATCCATATCCTTGAGGCCGAGAAGCGGCCGGTGAACGCCGTTGCCGATAATTCCGAGGTCAAGTCGGTGCTGCATGTGCGCATCGCCCAGTCGGAACACATGACCGCCCGCATCCTCTCCGATCCGGATCGTTCGTGGTCGGACCGCATTCTGGCAGAACAGTTCGAGGACTAACGATGAGGGCAGGGACTTTTCTATTGGCGGCCACGCTCCTGACGGGCGCAGGGATTGCCAAGGCGGCTCCAGGCACAGAGACGATCCTGCCGTCCGCTGTCACTTTCGCCACCAGCACGGGATATTGGGAAGAAAGCAAGGCTGACATCGCTATCGAGCGCACGCCCGAGACGTCAGGCAAACCCGTATCTGCCGATCAGGCGGCGGCAAAACCCGGAGAGTCGCGTCATGGCTATTACAAGCTCTTCTCCGTCCGCCAGGATGACCGCACATCGAAGGTCTACCTGCAGCAGGTGGCGCAGACCGATGGCGGGCCGCAGATCGTCTCCACGGTTGAACTGCACGAATTCACCGATCTCAAACCCTATGTCACCGATATCCGTCCGGAGAACTCGACTGGGATCATCAAACAGCCCGGACTGTTCGCCACCGTCTATTTGAAGACCGATCCGGATGCCGAGCCGGATGGCTGGACCGTGCTGATCGACGAGTTCGGAGAAATTTCCGTCGAAAAGGCGACCAACTGACAAAAAAGCCCCAGCGATACCGGGGCTTTTCTTTTGCTCGGCGGGGGGCCGGCCTACTGCTGCACAGGCTCGTTGATGCTTGCCTCGATCTTGGCGCCGTTGCCGGTCTGTCCGGTGCCGGATGGCGCCATCATCACGATGCTCAGCACCGAGCCGACCATTAGAACTACGACGGCGATCATGATTCGCATGCGTTCTTCCTTGCATTAACCTGCGGGACAAACGCGCGGAGATGTTTGAGGTTCCGGAAGCCCTATTGCACAGAGGCTGGTGCAGAGGGGCCGGGGGCCGAGGGGGCCAGCGGATCGGGCTGGCGCACCGGATGGGAGGGATCGACCCAGACGAGGCTGAGAATGATGCCGACGAAGACTGCGACGAACAGAATGCCAAACAGGAGGGGCCGGATTGCCATGCCGGATCGTTTCCTTCTCTCTTGCTGTTTTCGGTTCGCCGCCATCTAGCCCCGGCATGCGTTCATTTTGAGACCCCGGTCCTATTTCGCCAGATACTGCCGGGCCGCATACATGGCGATTGCAGCCGCGTTCGAAACGTTCAGCGACTTGATGGCGCCGGGCATATCGAGACGGGCAAGCGCGTTAACGGTTTCGCGGGTCTTCTGCCTCAGGCCCTTGCCTTCAGAGCCGAGAACGAGCGCCACCTTGTCACCTGTGAACGTTCCCTCAAGCGGAGCCGGCCCTTCCGAATCGAGGCCGATCGTCACAAAACCGAGCTTGTGCAGCTCGCCGACGGCGTCGGCCAGATTGGTGATCTGGATATAAGGAATCAGTTCCAGCGCCCCGGAGGCCGATTTCGCCATCACACCTGATTCTGTCGGGCTATGTCTCTGGGTGGTGATAACCGCACCGGCATTGAATGCCACTGCCGAGCGCATGATGGCGCCGACATTATGCGGATCGGTCACCTGGTCGAGAACCAGAAGCAACGGGCTGTCCTTCAAGGCTTCCAGCCGGCGGACGGGCAGGGGCCGCGTCTCCAGCATTACGCCCTGGTGGATCGCATCGGGGCCGAGCATCTTGTCGATATCCTGCGGCGAGACCATCTCGACCGGGATCTTCATGTTCTCGGGATTGATCTCGAGGCGCGCCAGCGCATTCTGCGTCACGGACAGCTTGATGTTCTTGCGCTCGGGATTTTCGAGCGCCGCGCGAACCGTGTGCAGGCCATAGAGATAGACCTGCTCAGGCGCCAGAACCGGCGGCTTCCAGTCGTCGCCGCCGCGCTTGCGCTTCTGCGGGCCGGGGGTCGGTATGTCGCCGCGCTCGCGCTTTGCATCGCGGTGCTGGCGGCGCAAGGTCGCATAATGCGTATCCTTGGCGGTTTTGTCGGTGTCGGGCTTGCCGGTGAATTTGTTGTCTTTGCTCATGCGGCTTTTATAACGGCGGCAACTCTCCGCGCATAGGACTTCTTTCACAGAGGGCCTTTCAACAGGCGATGAAATTTTTCACATTTTTTCCGCAGTCATCGTGTTGACATGAGGAAATCGTCCGGTCATATACGCGGCGCAGACCGAGGGGCGGCAACGCCAGACGGTCGCAAGCTTGGTCTTCCGATCCAGACGAAACGAATGGAGAGATGCCCGAGTGGTTAAAGGGGACGGACTGTAAATCCGTTGGCTCAGCCTACGTTGGTTCAAATCCAACTCTCTCCACCATTCGTTCTCTGGTCGGGCCAAGACCAATCCCGCGGGTATAGCTCAATGGTAGAGCAGCAGCCTTCCAAGCTGAATACGCGGGTTCGATTCCCGCTACCCGCTCCAGTTTTTCCTTTTAGCTTCAGGTTGTTGCGCCGCGCTTTTGGCGGTGGATCTTGCGTTGCGTCAATTGCTTCCCATATGGGCAGCAAACCCCGGAATGCCGTTCGCAATTAGGTCTTGCGCAATCTCGCCGAAAGCCTTAAACGGCGGCACTAAACCGGTTCGCCGGGGTCACCCATTTCGTTCACAGGAAGCATTCAAATGGCAAAGAGTAAGTTT
>UBJR01000014.1 GCA_900465675.1 Hyphomicrobiales bacterium
TTGCGGTCGAGGCCGTATTGGCGGGCGCGGAACCAGCAGTCTTCGGCCGCACCCATCACACCCCAGGAAATGCCGTAGCGGGCGCGGTTGAGGCAGCCGAAGGGGCCTTTGAGACCCGAGACGCCGGGCAGGATCGCGTCTTCGCTCACTTCGACGCTGTCCAGCACGATCTCGCCGGTGATCGAGGCGCGCAAAGACAGCTTGCCGCCGATTTTTGGGGCTGAGAGGCCCTTCATGCCCTTTTCAAGCACGAAGCCGCGGATCTCATTGTTGTGGGCTTCGGATTTCGCCCAGACGACGAAGACATCGGCGATCGGGGCGTTTGAGATCCACATCTTGGAGCCGCGCAGGCGATAACCGCCCTCGATCTTCTCGGCACGGGTCTTCATGCCACCCGGATCGGAGCCTGCATCCGGCTCGGTCAGACCGAAACAGCCGATCAGCTCGCCGGAAACGAGGCCCGGTAGATATTTCTTCTTCTGTGCGTCGGAGCCGTAGGCATAGATCGGGTAAATGACCAGCGAGGACTGGACGCTCATCATCGAGCGATAGCCGCTATCGATGCGCTCGATCTCGCGGGCGACGAGGCCGTAGGCGACGTAGGAGGCGTTGGCAGCGCCATATTCTTCCGGCAGCGTGACGCCGAGCAGGCCGGTCTGGCCCATCAGCTTGAAGAGGCCCTTGTCGGTTTGCTCGTCGAGATAGGCTTCCTGGACGCGGGGCAGCAGCTCGGCCTTGGCGAAGGCAGCCGCCGAGTCGCGGATCATCCGCTCGTCTTCGCTCAGTTGCTCGTCCAGCAGGAATGGATCGTTCCAGGCAAATGCGCTCGACGATGGTTTGGAAACTGTGTTGGCAGAGTTTGACAAGCGATCCTCACGGCAAAGACATAGGTTTTATCGGGAATTATGCGTCTATCGATTGCCTGATGTCTATGGAAACTGTATTTGCGAATGAGTTGATGTATGCCATGCATAGGTTGCAGATGCGCCAGAGACGATTTCTTCCTCATATCAGCCATCTCTCGGCCTTCGAGGCAGTCCTGCGCAATGGCTCCACGGCGGCGGCTGCGCGCGAGCTCAACCTGACGCAAAGCACGGTCAGCCGGCTGATCCAGACGCTGGAACAGCAGCTCGGCCGCCCGCTTTTCGACAGGTACAGGCAGCGGCTGGTGCCGACCGAGGCGGCGCAGGCCTATGGCCGCGATATCAGCCGGGCACTCGATCTCATCCAGCGCGGCAGCATGGAATTCTCTGCCAATCCCGGCGGCGGCACGCTCGCCCTCGCCATCCTACCCGCCTTCGGCACACGATGGCTGGCGCCGCGGCTCGGAGATTTCCTCAAGGACCATCCCGGGATCAATGTCAGCCTGGCGACCCGCCTGAAGCGCTTCAATTTCGCGGCCGAAGGGTTCGACGCGGCAATCCATTTCGGCGCTGCCGATTGGCGCGATGCCGATCATCTCGAGCTCTTCGAGGAGCGCCTGACGGCCTGCATCTCACCGGCGCTGCTGAGAGAAAAGCCTGTCGACGATGCGGGCGACGTGCTGGACCTGCCGCTGCTGCAGCTCGAAACGCGGACGAAGGCCTGGGCAATCTGGTTCGAAGCCCAGGGGATCAAACCGAAAAACGTCACCGGCATGCTTTTCGATCAGTTCGCGACGATGACCCAGGCTGCGATCGCCGGACTGGGCGTGGCGCTGCTGCCCGACTATCTGGCTAGGGATGAAATCCAGCAGGGGCGGCTTCTTTCGCTGCTGAAACCGTCGGTAACCGGCAGCGGAACCTACTGGCTCGCCTGGCCGCAATCGCGCGCAAACTATCCGCCACTCGTCTCTTTTCGCAGCTGGCTGCAAAAGCTGGTGGCGGAGAGCCCATGGAGTATGGAGGCAGGCAGCGATCAATAGGCCGCTGCTGTTCAGCCGCCAAGCGAGTCGATTGCTGCCGTGACGCCGTCGCGGCCGGGTTTTACGGGCCGGTACTCCATTCCCACGACACCCTCATAGCCTTTCGCGTAGAGCCAATCGAGTCGATGCCTGAGGTCGATCGTTCCTGTGCCGGGATCGTTGCGGCCGGGGTGGTCGGCAATGTGGAGGTGGACGACGCGGGAGACCCGCCCGCCGATGACATCTTCGGTTTTCTCGTCCATCACTGCGGAATGGTAGATATCGTAGACGATGCCAATCTCCGGCCGATCGACGTCATCGACGATATCGAGCGCTTCCGTCGTCGAGCTTAGGAAATAGCCGATATGGTCGATGCGCGTGTTGAGGGGCTCGACGCCAAGGCGGACGCCGGTGCCTTTCAGGATATCGGCGGCGGCGCGCAATGTTTCTGTCAGCGCGGCACGCTGCTCGTCGCGCGATAATCCGGGCAGGTCGTCTCCGGCTTGCGCGATCAGTACCGGGGCGCCGAGCCGCTTTGCGACCGCGACGGACTGCTTCAGGCCTTCGAGCCAAACTTCGCGATTGGCGATGTCTGTCAGTGGGATCATCGGTTCGGCAACGAGGCTCGAAACCTTGAGGCCAGTGCTCTTCAGCGTGCGCTCGATGGCGTCGAGATCCTTGTCGGTCCAGCGCCAGAATTCGATGAAATGCAGACCGGCCTCTGCGGCGCTATCGATGCGGCTTGAGAATTCGTCGCCCGGTTCGGCAAACAGCCATTCGATGCAGGCTGAGTAGTTTCGCATGCGGCATCCTCCCTGATTCTATCCAAGGCATGCGGGAAATGCATCGGCTCGGCAAGGCCATGATCGCCGCGATCCGGCAGCAACGCTCCGCAGAGCTATAATTTTTGTTCGGTGTCCGGGAACTGCAGCGGCGTTTCGCACGTTGAGGCACGCATCGAAAAAGCGTGGGGCACCGGCACAGGATGATGGATTTTCAAGCGGCCGGCGATAGCCGCAAGACGGCAAATGCAATCGATCTGATAGCCGGAGCGGCCCGGCGCACGATGAAGGCCGCGGTGACGGCCATGCCGGGTGGCATCATTCGCACTGGCCGCAATGCCTGGCGCGCCGGGAAAGCCGACAAAGTGGCGTTTCTGGTGGATGGATCCGCCTATTTCTCGGCACTTAATCAGGCACTCAGGAAAGCCCGCCGGACGATCTGGATCGTCGGCTGGGATTTCAATCCCGATATCCGTCTCCGGCCAAAGCAGAGTTCCGAAACGCTCGGCGAATTGCTGCTGTCGCTTGCCGATGAGCATCCGGGATTGCAAATCCGGATTCTGGTCTGGGGTATGGGGCCGATCTATTCGGGAAAGTCGTTGCGGCTCTTTCGCGAGAGCGGGTTCTCGTCTCATCCGCAGATCACCATGCGTTTCGATCTGCGCCATCCGCTGCGCGGTTGTCATCACCAGAAACTGGTTTCGATCGACGACAGCCTGGGTTTCCTGGGCGGCATCGACCTCACGGCACGGCGCTGGGACGAGCCGGATCACCGGATCGGCAATCCGCTGCGCAAGGCGCCTGACGGCACGCCCTATGAACCGGTTCATGACATGCAGTCGATGGTTTCAGGTGAGGCCGCAGGCCTGATCGGCGATGTCGCCCGCCGCAGGTGGCGGAAGGCGACCGGCGAGCGGATAGAGCCCGCCGCTGCCAGCGATACCGAATGGCCGTTGGCTGTCCCGGCAGAAATGACCAATGCGACGGCCGCGATCGCGTTGACAGAACCCGGACTGATCGGCAAGCGCGGCCATTACGAAGCTTTCCGGCTGACGCGGGATGCGATCCGGGCGGCGCGCAAGCATATCTATATCGAAACCCAATATCTGGCCTCTTTCGGTGTGGCGCGCGAGATCGCCAAGCGGCTGAAGGAGATCGAAGGTCCTGAAATCGCGGTTCTCGTTACCCGCAGCTCGCACGGCTTCATCGAGAAACTGACGATGGGCAACAATCGCGATCGCCTGATCCGCCGGCTAAAGCGGATCGACCGTTATGATCGGCTGCGTGTCATGTATGCCGTGGTGCCTGACGAGAAGGGCGGCGAGCAGGAAATTGTCATCCACTCCAAGCTGATGATCGTCGATGATGCATTTATCCGCATCGGCTCGTCGAACCTGAACAACCGCTCCGAGGGCTTGGATACGGAATGCGATCTGGCGATCGAGGCGGAGACTGATGGTCACCGCCAGGCGATCACCGCGCTTCGCCACCGGCTGATGGCTGAGCATCTCGATGCGCAGCCCGAAGAGGTGCAGCGGATGGAGAGTGAAAAGCGATCGGTGCTAGATACTATAAAGGCGCTGAACCGCGGCCCACGCGGGTTGCGCGAATTCGCCGTCGATATCGCCCATGGCGGAACGAGCCCGCTGCCGGGGACAGGGATCGTCGATCCGCGCAGGCCGTACTGGCCGTTACAGCGGTTGCGCCTGCGCGTCGGCCGTCTGGTCAGCGTGTTTTTCTGAGTTTGCCGTTTTCCGCTTGCGGATGACGATTTCGCTGATGGCGAAGACCGGCAGGCCGATCAGCAGGGGCAGAATGAAATAGATCACCCTGAAGGCCACCAGCGCGCCGATCGATGCGTCGCCCGGAAGAACGTGGCTGACGGTTGCCTCCAGCACGCCCAGCCCGCCCGGAACATGGGTGAGGAGGATGGCGATATTGGCGAGCACGAAGGCGGTTGCCGTCTGCACGAAGCTGGCTTCGCCCTGCGCCGCCAGCATCTGATGCAGACAGGCGGAAACGCAGATGAAGTTCAGCGTTCCGATCACCACCTGCCCGGCGGCCAGCTTAACCTCCGGCATCTGGAACTGCCATTTCCACAATTTGAGCGGCGCGCGAACGGTGGCAGCCAGAAGAACGTAGACCGCGGGAATGCCCAAGCACGCGAGGCCGAGAAAGAACAAGCTGGACGAACTGAGGTGCAACAGATTGGCTGCATCGCCGGGATTGACGAGAAGCGCGATACCGGCGAGGGCCGAGAGGCCGATGCCGACGGTGACGCCGCAGAAGAGGATCACCTTGGCGACTTCCTCGGTGTTTAGTCCCCAGCGGGCGTAGTAGCGGTAACGGACGGCGCCGCTGCTCAGGGCGGCGATGCCGAGATTGTGGCCGATTGAAAGGCCGGTAAAGGAGGCGATCGCCGCCTTCGGGTAGCTCAGCGGTTTGCCGGCATAGCGCAGGCCCATCCAGTCGAAGCCGGTAAGGCAGAGATAGGAGAGTGCCGCAAAGCCCGTCCCGGCGGCGAGTCTGGACACTGGGATCGCCGCGATCGACTGCATCACCTCGTCTAGCGAGTAGCGGCTGAAGACCTTGTAGAGAAGATAGGCGGCCAGCAGCAGGCCGAGAATGAGGGTGACATTGATGATGAGGCGTTTGCCCGGCATGAGTTTTCCGTCTTGCGTTGCAGTTTCCAGTTTATGGAACGAAACAAGCGGAATGCGGGTTCCCCCAGCATGAGCACATTCTCTGGTATTTCACCTCTGCAGGGCGGCCGATCGATCAGGATCCTGACCTACAACGTGCATAGCTGCGTCGGTATCGACCGGCGGATCGATCCGCACAGGGTTGCCGATGTCATCGCCCAGTCGGGCGCCGATATCATTGCGCTGCAGGAGCTGGACGTTGGCCGCAAGCGGACGGGAGGCGTCGATCAGGCGCATCTCATCGCGGGCCTTTTGAAGATGGAGTCGCATTTCCATCCGGCTTTGCATGTCGAGGAGGAGAAGTATGGTGACGCCATCCTGACGGCGCTACCGACCAGGCTGATGCGGGCAGGGCCGTTGCCTTCGGTCGGCGAGACCCGCGGGGCGATCTGGGTGCAGGTCGATGTCAACGGCCTGACGCTCAACGTTCTCAACACGCATCTTGGCCTGCGGGGCGTGGACAGGGCACGGCAGGTAGCGGCGTTGCTCGGCAGCGACTGGATCGGGTCGTCGGCATTTCAGGCTGCGCCGTCGATCATCTGCGGTGATCTCAACGCCATTCCGCTATCGCCCGCATACCGGACGCTTGCCCGGCAGTTTCGAGACGCCCAGCTTCTGGCCGGTGGTAAGCCGCGGCCGACCTATCCGTCGCGACTTCCGGTGCTGCGGATCGACCATGTCTTCGTCTCGGAAGGACTTGGTGTCAGGCGGGTGACGGCGATCGCCGATCCGCTGGCACGCCGCGCGTCCGATCATCTGCCGCTGCTTGCGGAGATCGAGCCGTCGGCAGCGCTTACAAGGGCGGAAACACGATCTGTGGCGTCTGGATGAGCTGGCGGTTGCCTGCTGCTTCCGGGTCGTTGATGCGCTCGATCAGCATCCGGCCGAGCAATTCTCCGGCGGCAACGAGGTCTTCGTAAATCGTCTCGACCTTTGGCTGCAGCTGGGTCAGCAGGCGCGAATGCTCCTTGGCGACGATATCGTAGTCCTCGGCCAGTTGAAGCCCGGCGTCGCTCATGCCGGTGATCGTCGCAAGGGCCGACACCTCGCCAGGACAGATGAAGCCATCCGGGGCATCGGGGGCGGCAGCGCGCGTGCGGACATAATCGCGGATTGCGCTTGCCGGTGAATCGAGCGTGATTTCCTCGGAAATCTCATAGCTGGCGCCCGCCTCGCGCACGGCGGTCATGAAGCCGTGCAGCAGGTGCTGGTAGAATGTCAGCCGCCGTGGTGGCAGCAGGAGCGTCACCTTCTTGCGGCCCTTGGTGATCAGGCGGCGCGTCGCCTCATAGGCAAAGGCATAATTGTCGTAATCGACATAGGGATGCTGTGTCGAAAATTCGGTGCGGCCGTGGCTGACGAACGGAAAGCCGGTTTCGATCAGCATACGGACGCGGGCATCGAAGGGTTCGGTGCGGGTGAAGATGACGCCATCGGCGAAGCTGTTGCGGACGATGTATTCGGCCGCCTCGAGCTCGGTGGTCGAGAGGAAGTTCGGCGCCACCACCAGATGGTAAGAGGTCTCTTTCAGAGCCTTGGCAATGCCGTACATGATCGAGGTGCCGAAGCCGACGACTTCCTGGTGCGAGTCGAGCAGTATGCTGATGACATTGGTGCGGCCGGTCTTCAGGCGCTGTGCTGCGCGATCCGGGAGATAGCCAATTTCGCGGGCGATCTTGTGCACCCGCTCGCGGGTTTCCAGCGAGATTTGCGGTGCGTCGCTGAGGGCGCGCGACACCGTCGTCACAGCCAAACCGGTCAGGTTGGCGATCGTGCGCAGCGTCGGCTTGCCACGTCTCAGAAGATTGTCTTGGTTTTCGCCGCGGGGCGGCTTCATCGGATCGGTCAACTTGGCCTTCCTGGGCTGCGGCAATCAACATAACGGGCAGATGCATTGCAAGCAATAAAGTTATGAAAACGTTTTAAATTTTTGCGATTTCAGCGCTACAATACGTATTGTATAGAAATTTCAGTAGCTTGAGTCATTAATAATCTTTTTTCTCGGAAGTCGAGAAAGACTTGACGCCGCGTAATTTATATCGTTTTAAATTGTCAACCGCAGCCGGGAGGCGGCGGCATGTTTGCTCACTCGGCGAGTGGGAAGCATCAGGGTGGCGGAAAAGGCTTTCGCTGCCGACTTGCAAACGGGAGGAAGACTATGCGCAAGTTTTTGGGCTCGGTGGCTGCTGCTGCCGTGATGATGGCTGCGTTCGGCGCCCATGCGGCCGACGTCAAGGAAGTGCAGATGCTGCACTGGTGGACCTCGGGCGGTGAAGCTGCGGCTCTCAACGTCTTGAAGGGCGACCTTTCCAAGGAAGGTTACGCCTGGAAGGATGTACCGGTTGCTGGTGGTGGTGGCGATGCTGCAATGACCGCGCTGAAGGCAATGGTTGCTGCCGGCACCTACCCGACCGCATCGCAGATGCTCGGCTACACCGTTCTCGACTACGCTCAGGCCGGCGTCATGGGCGACCTGACCGAGACCGCCAAGAAGGAAGGCTGGGACAAGTCGGTTCCGGCGGCTCTGCAGAAGTTCTCCGTCTATGACGGCAAGTGGGTCGCTGCTCCTGTCAACGTTCACTCGGTCAACTGGCTTTGGATCAACAAGGCCGTCATGGACAAGATCGGCGGCACCGAGCCGAAGACCTTCGACGACCTGATCGCGCTTCTCGACAAGGCGAAGGCAGCTGGCGTCGTTCCGCTCGCCCTCGGCGGTCAGAACTGGCAGGAAGCCACGATGTTCGACTCGATCGTCCTGTCGACCGGCGGTCCTGAATTCTACAAGAAGGCCTTCAACGATCTCGACGAAGACTCTCTGAAGTCCGACACGATGAAGAAGTCCTTCGACAACCTCGCCAAGATCATCAAGTATGTCGACCCGAACTTCTCGGGCCGCGACTGGAACCTGGCAACCGCCATGGTCATCAAGGGTGATGCTCTGGTTCAGGTCATGGGCGACTGGGCGAAGGGCGAATTCGTTGCCGCCAAGAAGACCCCGGATAAGGACTTCCTGTGCTACCGCTTCCCGGGCACCGATGGCAGCGTGATCTACAACTCCGACATGTTCGGCATGTTCAACGTTCCTGAAGACCGCAAGGCCGCTCAGGTGGCGCTCGCAACGGCAACACTGTCGAAGAGCTTCCAGTCTGCGTTCAACGTCGTCAAGGGTTCGGTTCCGGCCCGTACCGACGTTCCGGATACGGCTTTCGACGCTTGCGGCAAGAAGGGCATCGCCGACCTGAAGAAGGCAAACGATGGCGGTACGCTGTTCGGTTCGCTCGCTCAGGGTTACGGCGCGCCTCCGGCAATCGCCAACGCCTATAAGGACGTCGTTTCCAAGTTCGTTCACGGCCAGATCAAGACCTCCGACGAAGCTGTGACCCAGCTCGTCCAGGCGATCGACGACGCTCGCTAATACCTGTTCGACATCCGGCCTCCCCGCGCAGTGCGGGGAGGCCTTTGCGCCCTGCGGATATGCTGCAGGGAGGAGATTGATTTCATGAGCACTGTTGCGACCACCGATCCGGTCCTGACCTCCAGTCCTTCGACCCGCGCGTCCATTCGCGGCCGGTTGCAGGATGCCCTGCCGAAGATCGTGCTGGCGCCGAGCTTCCTTATCACGATCGTTTTCGTCTATGGCTTCATCGTCTGGACGGCGTATCTTTCCTTCACCAATTCCAAGACCTTTCCGTCTTACGACCTGACGGGGCCGCGCGCCTATCAGCGCCTGTGGCGCTGGACGTTCGAGAGCGATCCGCCGTCGTCCTGGTACACGTCGATCACCAATATGGGGATTTTCGGGTTCCTCTATATCGGCATCTGCCTGGGGCTCGGCCTGCTGCTGGCGATCCTGCTTGACCAGAAGATCCGCGGCGAGGGCGTGCTGCGCCCGATTTTCCTCTATCCGATGGCGCTGTCCTTCATCGTCACCGGCGTCGCCTGGAAGTGGTTCCTCGATCCGGGCCTCGGCCTGGAGCAGACGCTGCACCAGTTCGGCTGGACAAGCTTCCATTTCGACTGGATCAAGAACAAGGATTTCGTGATCTATACCGTCGTCATCGCCGGTGTCTGGCAGGCGTCCGGTTTCGTCATGGCGATGTTCCTGGCGGGTCTGCGCGGGATCGATGGCGAGATCATCAAGGCGGCGCAGATCGACGGCGCTTCAACGTTGCAGCTCTACCGCCGCATCATCATTCCGATGCTGCGCCCGGTGTTCCTGTCTGCCTTTATCGTGCTCGCCCACATGGCGATCAAGTCCTACGACCTGGTGGTCGCGCTGACGTCGGGCGGTCCCGGCGGTTCGGCCTGGCTGCCGTCGAACTTCATGTATGAGTACACCTTCAAGCGGAACGAGATGGCGGTCGGCTCGGCCAGCGCGATCATCATGCTGATGACGATCTCGGCGATCATCGTTCCCTATCTCTATTCCGAACTGAGGGAGAAATCCCGATGAGCAGCGTCGTCTCTCCCGCCGTTTCCAATGGCAACAACAATCGCTGGATCGGCCGCACGGTGATCTATGGTCTGCTGATCATCTTCGCGGTCCTCTATCTGATGCCGCTTTTCGTGATGCTCGTCACCTCGTTCAAGACGATGGACGAGATCCAGAACGGCAACATGCTGTCGCTGCCGCAATCGCCGACGCTCGATCCCTGGTTCAAGGCCTGGGGCGAGACCTGCGTCGGCCTGACCTGCGCCGGGATCAAGGGTTACTTCTGGAACTCGATCAAGATGGTCGTGCCCGCAGTGGCGATCTCCACGGTGCTCGGTGCGCTGAACGGCTACGTGCTGACGAAGTGGCGCTTCCCGGGTCATACGCTGGTTTTCGGCCTGATGCTATTTGCCTGCTTCATCCCGTTCCAGTCGGTGCTGCTGCCGATGGCGACGATCCTCGGTATGTTCGGCCGTTTCGGCATGACGCTGCAGAACGCGACGGGCATGAACTTCGGTTTCGGCAACCCCACGGTCAATCTGGTTTTCGTGCATGTCGTCTACGGTCTCGGCTTCACGACGCTGTTCTTCCGGAATTTCTATGAGGCATTCCCGACCGAACTGGTGCGCGCTGCACAGGTCGATGGCGCCAGCTTCTTCCAGATCTTCCGGCGCATCATGCTGCCGAACTCGCTGCCGATCATCGTGGTGACCGTCATCTACCAGTTCACCAACATCTGGAACGACTTCCTGTTTGCCTCGGCTTACGCAGGCACGGGCGAGTCCATGCCGATGACGGTGGCGTTGAACAACGTCGTCAACACCTCGACCGGCGTGGTCGAATACAATGTCAACATGGCCGCGGCGATGATCGCCGCCGTGCCGACGCTCTTCGTTTACATTCTCGCCGGCCGCTATTTCGTGCGCGGTCTCATGGCGGGCGCCGTCAAAGGATAATCCATGGCTTTCCTTGAAATTTCCGGTCTCAAGAAGCGCTTCGGCGCCGTCGATATCCTCAAGGGGATCGATCTCGAGCTCGAAGAGGGCGGCTTCCTCGTGCTCGTCGGCCCGTCCGGCTGCGGCAAGTCCACGCTGCTCAACACCATTGCCGGTCTTGAGACGATCACCGAAGGCGAAATCCGCGTCAACGGCCGGGCGATCAACGATCTGCATCCGTCGAAACGCGATATCGCCATGGTGTTCCAGAGCTACGCGCTCTACCCGAACATGACGGTGGCGGGAAACATCGCCTTCGGCATGGAGATCCGCGGCGTTCCGAAGGAGGAGCGCGAAAAGGCGATCAAGCAGGTCTCCGAGATGCTGCAGATCGGCCATCTGCTGGATCGCAAGCCCAGCCAGCTTTCCGGCGGCCAGCGCCAGCGCGTTGCCATGGGCCGTGCCCTGGTGCGCAACCCGCAGGTCTTCCTGTTCGACGAGCCGCTGTCCAACCTGGATGCCAAGCTGCGCGTCGACATGCGCACCGAAATCAAGCGTCTGCACCAGCGCATGGGCACGACGATCGTTTACGTGACGCACGACCAGATCGAGGCCATGACGCTGGCAACCAAGATTGCCGTCCTGCGCGATGGCGTCCTGCAGCAGTTCGGCACGCCTGCCGAAATCTACAACAGCCCGGCCAACGTTTTCGTCGCCGATTTCATGGGGTCGCCGGCAATGAACCTGCTGAACGCGACCGTTGAGAACGGCGCTGGCGGTCTGCAGGTCTCGCTCGACCGTCCGAATGCCGAGCCGCTGAAGCTGCCGGTGCCCTCGGGCAACAAC
The DNA here is from genome assembly GCA_900465675.1 of Hyphomicrobiales bacterium. GTDB lineage: Bacteria > Pseudomonadota > Alphaproteobacteria > Rhizobiales > Rhizobiaceae > Rhizobium. The sequence goes on from UBJR01000014.1 coordinate 11,580, forward strand.
AGCCTGACGAGCTACAATGGCAAGCCTGTGATCTTCGGCATTCGCCCGGAAGCGCTGACCGATCTCGATGGTGTCGACCGCAAGGCGAAATCGGTGTCGCACGGTGATTGCATGATCGAAGTTGTCGAGCCCGCGGGCGCGGATACGTTCGCCGTCACCAAGCTCGGCGGCAAATCCGTCGTCGCGCGCCTCGGCGCCGATGCTGGCATCGAGGCAGGCACGAACACCCGCCTTGCCTTCAATCTCGACAAGGCGGTGTTCTTCGATCCGCAGAGCCAGCTGCGGATCGCCTGATCCGTCACTGTGCGGTTACAGTGAAACTGACGGGCGGGAAGCGGTTTGAGGTCGCTTCCACGGTGATCGTGCCTGTCAGTCCCGTTGCTTCCAGCCAGAAGCCAGCCGTGCCGCCCTGCAGCGGTACGTTGTTCGGGCCGACGATCTTCGCCGGTCCTTCGACGCGCAGCGTGACGCTGTCATCCATGAAGGGCAGGCGCTGATCGCGCTGGTCGAGTGCGCGAATGATGACGCGGGTGCTGTCGCGCTCCCGGGCCTTCAAGGCGATCGCGTCAGGTGCGAGCTGCAGCCTTGCAGGCAGCGGATCCGCCGCCAGCGTCAGATGCGCGACCGGCTCGCCATCGATGAAGCCGGTGAACTCGCCGTCAATCCATTCCAGACCCCAGGTGCCGAGCTCATCAGCGGTGAAGTGCCGGTGGTCGAGAACGACAGGGGGGTGCGGCAGATGCGGATAGTTCTCGCGGTCGGGGCCGATCCGCTTGGTCAGCGTTCCGTATTTCAATTCGACTTCGTCGCAATTGGTGAGGATGATCAGCGGCAGCACGCCGCCGATGCTGCGCTCGCCACGCGCCCAGAAGGTCACCGGCTTCATGATGACTTCATCTGAAGGCTCGCATTGGCTGGCGTAGACGTAGGCCGCGAATTTCGGTTCGCGGAACATGTCCATGACGCCGTGGTAGCAGATGCGGTCGCCGGAGCCGAAATCCTTGTGGGTGTTGTAGTCGAACATGCACCAGCCGATCGCGCCTGAGATGTCAGGATCGCCATAGGCGGCGTTCAGCACTTCCAGATGGCGGCGGACGTGTTCGGCCTGGCGCTGTTCCGGATCGTGCATCTTGGTCGGATGCATGTGGCCGTTATACTCGGTGATCAGGTAGGGCACCTTGTGCGCAAGGCCGGTATTTTCCTGCTGCGGGCGCAGCGCGGTGCGCGGGCGATTGGCGCCCGGCAGTTCCTCGTTGCCGAGGATGAAGTCGTTCATCGTGTAGACGTCTTCCAGCAACTCACTTTCCGTCAGGTACCGGACACCGCCGGTCTGGCGGGTCGGGTCGAGTTCGCGGGCGAGACGGTTGGTCTCGGCGTAGAAGTCGTGGCTGTCGAGCGACTCGTTGATGCGCACGCCCCAGATGATGATCGAGGGGTGGTTCCAGTCGCGCTCGATCATGCGACGGACGTTCTCGATCGACTCCTTCTGCCACTCGAGATCGCCGATATGCTGCCAGCCGGGGATTTCTTCGAAAACCAGCAGGCCGAGGCGGTCGCACTGGTCGAGGAACCATTTGGACTGCGGATAGTGTGAGGTGCGGACGATATTGCACTTCAGCACCGTCTTCATGATGGTGGCGTCGAGTTCCTGCGCCGAGCGCCCGGCGGCATAGCCGACATAGGGATAGGCCTGGTGGCGGTTGAGGCCGCGCAGCTTCAGCGGCTTGCCGTTCAGAAGGAAACCTTCGGGCGTGAACTCGGCGGTGCGGAAGCCGAAATTCGAGGTGAGGCGATCCGACCCATGGCTGGTCTTGAGGTCGACTGTGAGCTCGTAGAGAGCCGGATTGGCGATATCCCAGAGGGCGATGCCGGTCAGATCGCTGAAGCCGAGCGTCACGTCCTCGCCGGTGGTCTCAGCCGTTGCCGTGGCGATGACGATGCCCGAGGCATCGCGGATCGTGCCGGATATCGTGCCGAGGAACGTCGCGTCCTGCGGATTGGAGAGCTTGCAATGAACGGTCGCCGACTTCGTTTCGGCAAGGACGTTCTGCGTCTCGATCTTGATGTTGCTGAGCGAGACGGCGCCGGTGACCTTCAGCCAGACCTCGCGGTAGATGCCGGCATAGGTCAGGTAGTCGATGCGGCCACCGAACGGCGGGATGGCAGGGTTCTCGCTGCCGTCGATCTTGACTGTGATCAGGTTGTCGCCCTTGATAAGCTTGCCTGTCAGGCGGGCTTCGAAGGGCGTGTAGCCGTCCTTGTGCGCAATGATCTCTTCGCCGTTCAGGTAGACGACGCTGTCGGCCATGGCGCCGTCGAAGACGATAGAGACTTCGCGGCCCTCGAATTCGGGCATCCAGCGCAGCAGCTTCTGATAGGTGAATGGCCGCTGATAGCTCTTCTCGTCGAAATAATTGAACGGCAGTTCGACGGCCGTATGCGGCAGGCTGACGGTCGTGCTGCCGTCGAAGGCGTCGAGCAGGCGCTGGCCGAAGCCCTCGTGGAAGCTCCAGGATTCATTTAAGGAGACGACGGAACGCATATCAGGCTTCCTTGCTGCAGGCGCGGGCAATGATGCGGCGCGAGGCGCGCGCGCGTGAAATCATGGTCATGGAAATTCCTCCTCGATGCAATGAAAAGCGCTGCCTTACGCGGTGGAGCCCCAGCGGGGCGTGCAGGCAAGCGTGATGTTGTGCGGGCCTTCGATATCCTGCTCGTGGCGTTCGATCACCTCGACCACGGCATCCATGAAAGCGGCATGGTCAAGGCTCAACGTTGTCAGGTCGTTGCAGTCCCAGGTGGCCATGGCGATGCCGTCCTGGCCGACGATGGCGATATCGCCGGGCGTCTGCTTGCCGAGGACGCGCCGGGCCGCGTCGCGCGCGCCGATCGCCATCACGTCGTTGCCGCAGATGATCGCATCCACCTTCGAGCGGTGCAGCAGCATGACGGCTTCTTTGAAGCCGGAATCGTAGGAATAGTCGCCGAAGGCCTCTGCCTCGAAAGCCAAGCCATGCTTGGCAAGACCGTCGGCAAACCATTTGCGGCGCAGCTTGTCGATCCAGCTGGACTTCGTTCCGGAAAGATAGGCGAAGCGTTTTTTTCCATCCTTGACGATCTTGTCGATGATCTCGGCAGCGCCGACGGCGCCATCGATGCGGATGCTGGAGACATTCTCGTTCTCCAACGGCTCGAAGGAGACGATGATCGGTTTCGTCGTATGGAAGATGTCGACGGCATCCTGCATTGACACCATGTCGGAGAAAACGACGACGTGATCGACCTGATAGGTCGAGGCCAGCCGCATCAGCTGCAGCCGGTCGGAATGATCGGCGCAGCAGAGAATGATTGGCAGAAGCTGGCGTGCCTGAAGGCGATGAACGAGCAGCTGCTGCTCTTCCGCCTCGCAAGGATTGCCGATCGCGTTGACCACCAGGGCAACCAGACGGGAGCGCTGATTGTTCAGCGAGCGGGCGATGGCGTTCGGCTGGTAGCCGTGCTCGCGGGCGACAGCGAGGATACGGTCACGCGTGGCGCTGCCGATGCGGGAATCGGGTGAGAAGGCGCGCGAGATCGTCGCCGAGGACACACCGGCGAGCTTCGCCAGCTCCTTGGATGTGATGCGTTTCCTGCTCATGCTGCTTCCACCCCGTCTAGACCCATTCCGCTCTTCTCCGTATCGCGGAGCGGGTCTACCTTTGTTGTTACGCAATTCCGGAAGCAAAACCGCTGCGCAGTTTTGCTTCCGGAATTGCTTAGACGGCGATCCTGGCGGGCACTCCCTCCGCCGCCGCCGATTCCTTGATTGCGTCCCAGAGCCTAGCGAATCGCAAGCCCATTTCAACGGAGCCGGAGTTTTCCATGCTTCCGGCGCGGATGGCGAGGAAGTTCTTCATGGGATTGCCGAGAATCTCGGCTTCTTCGCGTGGCTCGCTGGTCCGGCCGAAGCTGATCTCGCGCCAGCCGCCCCAGGCGTCGATGCGCACGATCGCCTTGGAATAGAAGAAGGTGATGTAGGAGGCGCAGCCGGGAGGGCCTTCGCCGGCTGCCGTCAGTGTCGCCAGCGCGCCGTTCTTCAGCCGTGCGGAAACGGCTGTGGCGATATCCACCTTGCGGCTGTGATTGTGCATGTAGGCGGAAACGCTCTCGAAGTCCGAATTGGCAAGCAGGCAGACGGTGTTCATCATGTGAGCGCCGGTGTCGAACATGAAGCCGCCGCCGGATATTTCCGGCCGCTGCTTCCAGTGGCCTTCGTAATTGGCGGCCCAGCTTTCCCAGATCATGCCCGATATAGCGATCAGGTCGCCGAACTCGCCCGATAGCGCACGCTTGCGGGTGTCGAGCACCAGCGGCGAGAGGCCGCCTTGGAAGGCGGTGACGATGGTGACGCCGGTCTTCTTCTGCGCCGCGATCAGCCGTTCAGCTTCGGGGACGGTGGTGACCATCGGCTTTTCCAGGAAGAGGTCGAGCCCAGCCTCGGCGACGGCGACGGCCTGTTCGCCATGGAATGCATGCGGGGTGGAGATGTAGATGATATCCAGCGTATCGTGGCGCTTCGCCAGCATGTCGCGATAGTCTTCAAAGGCTTCCGGTTCGGGTGCGCCGGCTTCCTTGCAGACGTCGATCAGCCGCTGACGCGAACCCGGGATGGTATCGGCAAGCGCGGCAAATTCGATTTCCGGCATCTTGGCCCAGCTATGGGCATATTCGGCCGCCTTCAGCCCGGCGCCAATCACGCCGAGGCGCAGTTTCTGTATCATGCAAAATCCTCCCGAATGCGATTGTGCAAACGATTACACAAACGATGTATTTGTTGCAAGCTATAAATAATAACATAAAAACAACAACTTAAATTTTGCATTGGGAACGATTGCAAAATCATCTTGTCAGGCATGGGAATGCGTGTACATTTTCGACGGGTGCTGGAGGGCGCCATTGTGAACAAGAGGGAGGACTTCCGTTGAAGAAGACGGTTATCGGTGGCCTTTGCGCCATATTGCTCAGCGCAGTATCGACGCTGGCTCATGCTGAAACGATCCGGATTGCGAACCATGGCCAGTCGGGTATCGACGCCATGAAGTCGACGGTCGAGCGCATCGAGAAGAAATACGGTGTCACGGTCGAGGTTGTCGAATACCCGGCGCCGGACAAGGACTATCTGACGAAGCTGCTGACCGAGCTCGGCGCAGGCAATGCGCCCGACCTGTTCTCCATCCCGACTGCATCTGCCGTCGCCGATATGGTGGAAGCCGGTTACCTCGCTCCTGTCACCAAGGAATTCAAGGCCTGGGAAGGCTATAACGGCCTCTACGATGTGGCCAAGCAGCTGGCCGTCAGCCCCGATGGCGAGACCTATGTGATGCCCTTCATGCTGGGTATCCAGGAAATCTACTATCGCAAGGATGTGCTCGATAAGGCCGGTATTTCGACCGAACAGCCAAAGAGCTGGAAAGACTTGCTCGACCGTGCAGCCGAGATCAAGACGAAGACCGGCGCCTATGGCCTACTCTTCCCGGCCGGTGTGGCCTGGGGCGGCGGCGCGTTCGACGAGGGCTTCCAGCATCTGATCGTCGGCTCGAAGACGCCGCAGATCGTCGATGCGGATGGCAAGTTCGATCTCAACGGCGAAGGCGTCAAGGATGTCTTCGATGTCTACAAGCAGCTGATCGACAACGATCTGATGCCGGTTCAGCCGCTGCTCGGCCCTGAGCCGTGGGTCGTGCCGAAGTATGAAATGTTCCCGCAGGGCAAGCTCGCCGCCACCACATGCGGCTCCTGGTGCTACATTTTCGACTGGGGCCGCGAGAGTAAGAACCCGATCCCTGACGTGACCAAGATCGTCGGCACCTGGACGGTTCCCGGCCAGAACGGCGGCCAGTACGTGCTCGCCAACCTGGCGGCTCCGTGGGCCGTCAATGCCAAGTCGGCCAATGCCGAACTCGCCATCAAGGCGCTGATGGAAATCGGCTCCGTCGAAACGCAGGTCTCCTATGCGGCCCGCATCGGCAATATTCCGGCCAGCAAGGATGCGGCTTCGAATGCCGACTTCCAGAAGCTGACGGAACTGGTGCCGATCCATGCGGCTGCCGGAAACGGCGTGTTCCTGAAGCAGGCTTCCGGCTTCGGCACCGTTTCGGAAGGTGTTGCCCGCGCCACCGAAGCGCTGCTGCGCAAGGAAACCGATGCAGCCGGCGCCCAGAAGATCCTGGTCGACTACGTCAAGGAAACGCTCGGCGACGATGCCGTGAAATAAGCTTGGGTACTTTCTCCCGCCCAAGATTGGGAGGCGCGGCAAGTCTGCCGCGTCTTCCGCTTCATTCGATAAGGTTGTGAGCTTCGATGATCAGAAACTCTCATGAACGCCGCGCCGAGCGCCAGCTTCTCATCATCCTGCTGCCGTCGCTGGTTCTGCTGCTTGCCTTCGTCATCTACCCGGCACTGTACTCGGTTTATCTGAGCTTCACCAACGAGGCGCTGACCGGTGCGGCTGCGCTGCGGCCCCGCTTCGTCGGGCTGCGCAACTACGCGCGGCTGTTCAATGATGCGAAGTTCTGGAACTCTTTGCTCGTCACCTTCTTCTTCGTGGTCGGCTCGGCCGTCATCGGCCAGTTCGTGCTCGGTCTCGTATCCGCCATGGCGCTCCGCCGCGAAATCCGGTTCCGGCAGATCTTCTCGTCGATCATCCTCTTGCCGAATGCCGCCCCTGAGGTCGTCGCCGGCTTCATGTGGATCTCGATGCTGGCGGGCGGCGAGCATGCGACGCTGTCGCGCATCGTCAGCTTCTTCGGCATTGCGCCGGCTGACTGGCTGAACACCTTTCCGCTGGCGATGATCATCATCGTCAACACCTGGCGCGGTATCGCAACGGCGATGATCCTGCTGACCGCCGGGCTTAGCACCATTCCCACCGAAATCTACGAGGCCGCCCGCATGGATGGTGCTACCCCATCGCAGATGTTCCGCCGCATCACGCTGCCGCTGATGATGCCGACGATCCTGCTCTACATGCTGATCTCCGCCGTCTCGACGATCGCCGTGTTCGGTCTCGTCTATGCCCTGACGCGCGGCGGCCCCGGTGGGGCGACCGAACTCGTCAGCATCTATATCTACAACCAGTCCTTCACGGCGTTCCAGCTGGGTTACGGCGCTGCTGTCGCGGTCGTCGCGTTGATCATCTCGCTGATCCTTGGCATCGGCTATGTCCGCGCCATGAAGGTGGAGATCTGATATGGCGGTGATCTCTCCGAGCGAAAGCGCCAACAAGACGCGCTCCGACCTGATGGCCTATGCCACGCTGTCGGTGATCTCGATCTTTTGCGCCGTGCCGTTCTTCTGGGTGCTGCTTGCCTCCCTCGATGGCAATGCCCAGCTCTTCCTGCGCTGGCCGGAGCAGTGGAGCCTTGGGAATTATGCCCGCGTCTTCATCAAGGAAGATGGCGGCCGGTGGCTGTTCAACTCGCTGTTCATCGTTGGCGGCGCGACCCTTATCGTCATGGTGCTGGCAGGGCTTGGCGGCTATGCGCTGTCGCGGACCCGCGCCTGGTGGAAACTGCCGTTCCTCTATACGATCCTGCTGATCCGCGTGCTGCCGCCAACGGCGCTGGTGGTGCCCCTCTACAAGTTCCTGCTGACGCTCAACAATGCCGAAGGCGCGATTCTCCGGCCGATCTTCGGCAGCTATGCGCGTGACATTATGCGCTGGACGGGCTTCATCGACGGCTATCTCGGTATCATGCTGGTGCTCGCCACCATGCAGCTGCCGTTGGCGCTCTGGATCATGAAGACCTTCTTCGACGGTCTGCCGCGGGATTATGAAGAGGCTGCCGTCATGGACGGCGCCACGATGGTGCAGCGCATCCGCCGGGTGCTGATTCCGCTGGCGCTGCCTGGTCTTGCCGCAGCCGGCCTCTTCACCTTCATGTCGGCCTGGGGCGATTTCCTGCTGCCGCTGATCTTCCTGTCGTCGCCGGAGCTGCAGACGCTGCCGCTCGGTCTCTTCCGCGCCTTCCTGCGCATCAACGAGATCGATTACGGCCTGCTCGCCGCCCTTGCCTTCATCTACCTCCTGCCTGCCGTCATTGCCTTCGGCTTCGCGCGGCGCTTCCTCGTCCAGACATTCTCTGGCGGTGTGAAGGGCTGAGACAAGAAAGAGAAACCGAATGATCAATCTGAAGAACGTCCGCAAATTCTACGGTTCGCTCGAAGTCATCAAGGGCGTCGACATCACCGTCAACGATGGCGAATTCGCCGTCTTTGTCGGCCCGTCCGGCTGCGGCAAGTCGACCTTGCTGCGGATGATCGCCGGTCTGGAGGGCATCGATGACGGTGATCTCATCCTCAACGGCCAGCGCATCAACGACGTGCCGCCAGACAAGCGCGGCATCGCCATGGTGTTCCAGTCCTATGCACTCTATCCGCATATGACGGTCGCCGAGAATATCGGCTTTTCGCTCAGCCTGAAGAAGGTGCCGGAGGCGGAGATCCGCAAGCAGGTTGAAGGCGTCGCCGAAATCCTGCAACTGACCGATTACCTCAACCGCCGCCCGGCCGCCCTTTCCGGTGGTCAGCGCCAGCGTGTCGCTATCGGCCGGGCGATCATCAAGAAGCCGTCGCTGATCCTGTTCGATGAGCCGCTGTCGAACCTCGATTCCGCACTACGCGTACAGATGCGTGCCGAGCTGCAGCGCCTGCACCGGGAGCTGAAGGCGACTGTCGTCTACGTCACCCACGATCAGGTGGAGGCGATGACGATGGCCGACCGGATCGTCGTGCTGAACAAGGGAACGGTGGCCCAGCAGGGCGCGCCGATGGATCTGTACCACAAGCCTGAGAACGAATTCGTCGCCACTTTCATCGGCTCGCCGAAGATGAACGTCATACCGATGACCGCGACACGGCAGGGCGGAAATCTGCGTCTCGAAAGCGCGATCGGCCTGGCGATGGACATGTCCGGTGCGGCCGATATTCCCCAGGGCGAGGTGCGCCTTGGCGTGCGGCCCGAGCATCTGAAAATCGCGGCCGATGGGCAGGGCAACTTCAATGCCGAGGTGGGGATCGTCGAACGCCTCGGCGTCGAGACCTACATCACCGTCGGCACCACCAAGGATCCGATCGTCATCCGCTCGGATGGCGATGTTGCGGTCCGGCCCGGTGACCGCGTTTCGCTCTCGGCCGATCCTGCGGCCTGCCATCTCTTCGACGCGTCGGGACGGGTCATCCGTCCGGCTCAAGCATCATAACATTCGAGGATATCATGACGATCAAGGTTACGATCTGGAACGAAGGCCGCCACGAGCAGGTGCACAAGGAAGTGCAGGATATCTATCCCGACCGCATCGATGGCGCGATTGCGGCCGGCATCAAGCATGCCGACTTCGAGATCCGCCGCGGCACGCTCGATGACCCCGACGAAGGTTTGCCGGATTCCCTGCTTGAGGATACCGACGTGCTGCTCTGGTGGGGCCACATGGCGCATGAAGAGGTCAGCGACGGGTTGATCGACCGCATCCAGCAGCGGGTACTGAAAGGCATGGGCCTCGTCATCCTGCATTCCGGCCATCACTCGAAGCTGTTTCGCCGCCTGATGGGCACCAATGCCAACCTCTCCTGGCGTGAGTCGCCGGCCGGTGATCTGGAGCGCGTCTGGGTCATCAATCCCTCGCATCCGATCGCAGAGGGTCTGCCGCCCTATTTCGAGGTCAACGCCTCGGAAATGTACGGCGAGCCCTTCGATATCCCGCAGCCGGACGAGCTGGTCTTCATCTCCTGGTACTCGGGCGGCGAAGTCTTCCGCAGCGGCTGCACCTGGCAGCGCGGGCGCGGGCGCATCTTCTTCTTCAGCCCAGGCCATGAGACCTATCCCATCTATCACGACAAGATCATCCACCAAGTCATTTCGAACGGTATTCGCTGGGCGCAGCAGAAGCACAGGGATGGCCGGACCCTGGAAAACTGGCATCGCGCCGAGGCGCTTCACGGCCGCCCCGACGGAAAAGTCTGAGCTTCCTCCCGTGGGGGCTGGGGCGGTTCCGCTCCGGCCTTCGCGGGCGGTTCCTTCAAGGAGAGAGACGATGCAGCTGATATCGCTGAAGGCCGAAAGCGACGTTCACGAGTTTCTCATCAGCAAGACGTTCTGGGCTGCCGTCTATCGAAACGTGCCGGAGCGGCTGGCAGCGCTTGCCCGGCTGGCTGCCGAGCGGCCCGACGTTTTCGCTTTCGAAAGCAGCCAGAAGATCGCCGAGCGCTGCAATGTCTCGCAGACAAGCGTCGTCCGCTTCGCCCAGCATCTTGGCTTTGACGGGTTTGCCGAGATGAAGCAGGTGTTTCAGCGGGGGCTCCGCCAATCCGCCCGCCGCGCCTCGTGATCAGTTACGGGTACTGTGCACCGTTGACGGTCGTGTAGATCGAATAGAGCGACTGGGTCGCGGTGATGAACAGGCGGTTCTTCTTGATGCCGCCGAAGCAGATGTTCGAGACCGTCTGCGGCACCAGGATCTTGCCGAGGAGAGTGCCATCGGGCGCAAAGCAGTGGACGCCGTCGGCGGCACTGCTCCAGAGATTGCCAGAAACGTCGAACCGGAAACCGTCGGGCACGCCCTTGTCGATCGAGCAGAAGTAGCGGCTGTTTGCCAGCGTCTTGCCATCGATAACGTCGAAGACGCGGATGTGGCGGGGTACGTCATGGTTCGATGAACCTGAATCGGCGATATAGAGCTGTTTTTCATCGGGCGAGAAGGCAAGGCCGTTCGGCTGGATGAAGTCGGTGACGACGGCATCGATTTTGCCGCTTTGCGGATCGATGCGATAGACGTTGCGGGTTTGCTGCTCGGGTTCGGCCTTGTGGCCTTCATAGTCCGACATGATGCCGTAACTCGGATCGGTGAACCAGATCGAGCCATCGGATTTGACGACGACGTCGTTGGGAGAGTTCAGCCGCTTGCCTTCGTAGCTGTCGGCGAGGACCGTAATGCGGCCATCCGGCTCGGTGCGCGTCACCCGCCGTCCGCCATGCTCGCAGGAGACCAGCCGTCCCTGGTGGTCGCGGGTGTTGCCGTTCACGTAGTTCGAAGGCGAACGGAAGACGGAGACCGTGCCATCAGGAACCCAGCGCATCATCCGTTCGTTCGGAATGTCGCTCCAAAGCAGGCAGTTCCAATCGGAGAACCAGACGGGACCCTCCGCCCAGCGGCAGCCGCTATAGAGCTCCTCCAGCCGGGCACTGCCGGCGATCAGCCCATGGAAGCGTTCGTCACGGATGTCGTAGAGCGGGTTTTCGGACACGGATATGCTCCTCCCAAAGCAATGGATGCGTCTTTCGTAGCGATAAACGGCGAGGCGTGCCAGAGCCCGGCGCTGAAAATTACCGGGCTCCGGCAGTCACTTAGAGAGCGGCGACCGGATGCGGGGAGCCGTCATAGGCACCCCAGATCGATTGGTCGAAGCAGATAACTGAGCCAGTCATGAGGCCGGATTCCCCAGACGAGAGATAAGCGCAGGCGCGTGCCACTTCCTCGGGATCGACGAGTCGGCCAAAGGGCTGGCTTGCGGCTGCCTTTGCCAGCCAGTCCTCGGCGGCGCCATGGTATTCTCGCTGGATCCGGTCCTCGCCCTCCGACGACATCCAGCCGATGTTCAGGCCGTTGACGCGGATGCGGTTGCGCAGCAGCGCATAGGCGGTGTTTTTGGTCAGCGTTTCCAGCGCGCCCTTGGAGGCGCAGTAGGCGGCAATGAAGGGCTGACCGGCTTTCGCCGACATCGAGCCGATATTGACGATCGTGCCTTCGATCTTCTCACGGCGCATCACCTTGACTGCCTCCTGGATCAGGAAGAACGGTGCCTTGACGTTGACGGCGAACATCTGGTCGAAGAGCTCCGGGCTCGTGTCGAGGATGGTGCCGCGGTCGGTGATCGCAGCGGCGTTGACCAGCGCATCGACGCGGCCGAAGGTCTGGTCGCAGGTGCGCACGACATTCTGCGCGTCCTCGACCTTGCCGAGATCGGCCTTGACATAGACGACCTTGGCGCCGGTTTCGGCCGAGAGTTCCTCCGCCTTGGCCTTGCCCTTCGCTTCATTGCGGCCGCAGATGACGATGCCCTTGGCGCCGCGCTCGGCAAACAGCCGGGCGATGGTGGCGCCGAGGCCCTGGGTGCCGCCGGTGACGATAGCGATCTTGCCGTCGAGGCGGCTCAAGTCGGTGCTCATGTGGTTCCTCCGTTGATTGATGTGCAAATAGCCCCTCGCGGGTGCGAGAGGCGGGTTGGTTCGTGCGTATGGCCCCCTCATCCGGCTGCCGCCACCTTCTCCCCGAGAGGAGAAGGGATTTGCCGCGCCGTCTCGTGTCCCCTTCTCCCCAGCGGGGAGAAGGTGCCGAAGGGCGGATGAGGGGGCTCCTGCTCTTACGTCAGCTTCTTTTCCGCCTGATCCGCAAGCGCCTTGGCAAAGGCTTCATCGCTCCAGCCTTCCTTCAGCGCCTCATGCATCAGCTGCGCCTGCGTCTTCGGCGCCAGGCCACCGACCGGCGGGTCGCGGTCGAGGTTGGTCGGGAAGGAATAGCCCTCGGCGCAGGAGGCGACGGCGTTGACGATATCTGTTTCCGAAAGCTGCCCCTTCAGTTTCTTCAGCGCCGGGAACAGCTTGGCGCTCATGCGCTCGCGGTTGACCGTTTCCATGGCCCGGCCGAAGGCGGAGGAGACCTGCAGGAGGTTTGCAACGCGCTTGATATCGGCGGAGCGGTTGGTGCCGGCGGCGTGGAAAAGGGCCGGGTTGAAGAAGACCAGGTCGCCTTTCTGCAGCGGCAGCTGGATATGGTGCTTGTCGAAGTAATCCTTGAATTCCTGGCGCTTGAGCGCGAGGTAGCCCGACACATAGGTCTGGCTATGCGGCAGGAAGAGTGTCGGTCCGCTTTCGAGCGGCATGTCGCAATGGGCGACAGCGCCCTGCAGCGTCAGCACCGGCGAGAGCTTGTGGACGTGGGCGGGAAACTGCTCGATGACCTTGGAAGACTGGAAGCCGAGGTGATAGTCGCGATGCGCCGATTGTGCCGCGCCGCCCGGATTGACGCGGTTGACCTGCGCCGTCATCTGATAGCTCGGCCCGAGCCAGGCTTCGCTGGCGATCGCAATGATCGGATTGGCATAGTAGCGGGCGAAGTTCTCGGGGTCGGCCAGGCAGTGCTTTTCCAGCGAATTCCAGATGCGATCATTGGCACCCGGCTTGGCGAAATGGTCGCCGCCACCGGTCGAACTGCGGTGCTGCTCCTCGATGATCTCGTCGAAGATCTTGCTGGCGCGGTCGATGATCGAGGTATTCTCATAGGCACCTTTGAAGACGACCACGCCAGGGCCTTCGCCGAAGGCTTCACAGATTTCCGCCAGCACAGCGCGGCGGCCTTCGGGATCGGCGATCGCCGCGACGACCTTACGGCTGTCATAGATCAGCACGTTCTTCTCGACGCTATCGGCATTTGGGTAGTCTGCGAGCAAGGTCGTCTTCTCGGCCAGATCGCGAAAATCGCCGAGATCGCAAGCGTCTTCGGTCAGCCAGACGCGGTCGGCTCGCAGTTTCTGCAGGTTGTCGGTTTTCATCAGGTGCTCCTCCAATCGCTGATGGAGGGCACTATACGCCGCAGCATTTGCTGATATAGATCAGCGATCCATCAAAAAACCATCAGAACTGTGCCGATGCCTCACCATTTCCTCGTCAAGGATATCGCCTTCCAGGCCGGGCTCAGCACGGCGACCGTCGATCGGGTGCTGAACGGGCGGCCCGGAGTGCGCCGCCAGACCGAGCAGCGCGTCAAGGCGGCGATTGCCGAACTGGAAAAGCAGCAGGCGGGTGCCGAGGCAGCCAGCCGGAAGCTATCGATCGATATCGTCATGGAAACGCCGGAGCGGTTCAGCGATGCTGTCCGGGCCGCCTTCGAGGCGGAGGTCGCGACGCTGCTGCCGACCGTGTTCCGCTGCCGGTTCCACTTCGCCGAAGTCATGAGGCCGGCCGAGCTGGTGCAGCTGATCGATCGCATCCGGCTTCGCGGAACGCACGGCATCGTGCTGAAAGCGCCCGATGTGCCCGATGTCATTGCCGCCGTGCGGCGTGCCGACGAGGCAAAGATTCCTGTCGTCACGCTGGTCACCGATCTGCCGAACTCGCCGCGCGCGGCCTATGCCGGCGCCGACAACCGGGCGGCCGGGGAGACGGCTGCCTATCTGATCGGCTCGCAGATGGGAGAGCGGCCGGGCCATGTGCTGGTAACGCTGTCAAGCGGACGGTTCAGGGGGGAGGAAGAGCGCGAAATCGGCTTTCGCCGCATCATCCGCGAGCGCTATCCGTCGATCGGGATCACCGAAATCAGCGAGGGACATGGGACGGATGCGGCGACGGGGACGCTGGCGGCCGAGGCGCTCGCAGCGAACCGGGCGATCGATGCCGTGTACTCGATCGGTGGCGGCAACCGGGCGGTGCTTGCCGCCTTCGAGGCGTCGGGGCGGCCGTTGCGGGTGTTTGTGGCGCATGATCTCGATGCCGATAATCGCACGCTGCTGGCAGCGGGCAAGATCAATTTCGTCCTGCACCATGATTTGCGCACCGATGCGCGCTCGGCTTTTCGCGCCATCCTCGACCGCTCCTCGAAGGCGCAGCGAAACGGCCACGGGCCGCTTTCGGCCGTCGAGATTATCACGCCGTTCAACATGCCATCCGGCGGGTGACCGCCACTCTCTTGTTTTTCTTTCTCATGGGACGAAATCCGGATAGTTGTTGGCCGAACAGGGAGGTGGATGGCATGGAATACAGCGACATTGGAACCATCGCGACCTGGCTGACGGAACAGGGCTTGAAGGGCGCGACGGAGTCCGAGCTGCTCGACGGCTTCTGCATCGCCTGCCGTGACAAGGGTCTGCAGATCGACCGCGGCATGGCGCTGATGGATACGCTGCATCCAGTTCACGAGGGACGCGCCTTTCGCTTTGACAGCGAGCAGGAGATCGAATCCGAATTCGAATATGGACCGACCGGTGAGGGGGAAGCGCTGGAAAGCTGGAAGCGGTCCGCCTTCTATTATCTCTGGGCCGGCACCGAAAACGAGGTTCGCCGCCGTATTGGCTTCGGCGATCCCGCCGATTTCCAGATGCTGGAGAAGATGGCCGAGCTCGGCCATACCGATTACGTCGCGTTGATCCACCGCTTCGAGAAGGAAGGCACCATCGGCGAGATGGACTGTTTCTTCTCACATTTCTCGACGCGTCACCCGGAAGGCTTTTCGGACCATGATCTCGTCATCCTGCGCAAGCTGGTGCCGGTATTGGCGCTAGCGATCAAATGCATCGCGCTCGGCCGCATCGCCCGCACCATTGCCGAGGTCTATCTCGGGGAAGACGCGGCGCGTCAGGTGATGGAAGGCAAGATCAGCCGGGGCAAGTCGGAGCGGATTTCGGCGGCTCTCTGGTTCTCGGATCTGCTGAACTATACGAAGATTTCCGACAACGCTTCGCCGGAAGAGATCCTGCCGTTTCTGAACGAGTACAGCGAAGTGGTGATTTCGGCGATCCACGAGTCCGGCGGCAACGTTTTGAAGCTGATCGGCGATGGCGTGCTGGCGATCTTCAAGGGCGAGGATCCCTCGGAAGCCTGTTGCGCGGCGCTGAAGGCCGAACGGCTGCTTCGCGAAAAGCTCGCCAAGCTCAATGCGGCGCGCACGATCGATAGCCGGCCAACGACCGATGTCTATCTCGGCCTGCATATTGGCGATGTGTTCTACGGCAATATCGGCAGCCAGGAGCGGCTCGACTTCACCGTCATCGGCCCTGCCGTCAACGAGGTCAGCCGCATCGCCTCGATGTGCCGGTCGGTGGATTTTAACGTGCTGATCTCGTCAGAATTCGCCGATACGATCCCGAGCGAGGATCGCGCCGAACTCGCCTGCATCGGGCGATATGCGTTGCGCGGCGTCAAGCGCCCGCAGGCTCTTTATACGCTGGAGACTGCCTGGCTGGGCGCAGGCAACTAACGGCGCAATTTTGGCGCCGTTGCCTGGCACCTGTCACCGTTCCGGAAAGCAGAAGGGCCGCTTTCGCGGCCCTTGCCATCTTACCATTCAGCGAAGCTGCCATCTTCGTGGCGCCAGATCGGGTTGCGCCAGCGGTGGCCTTCCTTGGCGCGCTCGATGACGTAGGCTTCGTCCACCTCGATGCCGAGGCCCGGTCCCTGCGGGATGGACACGAAACCATCGGCATACTGGAACACCTCCTTGTTGGCGATGTAATCGAGAATGTCGTTGCCCTTGTTGTAGTGGATGCCGAGGCTTTGTTCCTGGATGAAGGCGTTGTAGCTGATCGCATCGACCTGCAGGCAGGCGGCAAGTGCGATCGGGCCGAGCGGGCAATGCGGGGCGAGCGCCACGTCATAGGCTTCGGCCATCGAGGCGATCTTGCGGCATTCGGTGATGCCGCCGGCATGGGAGAGATCCGGCTGGATGATATCGACATAGCCGTCTGTCAGAACCGACTTGAAGTCCCAGCGCGAATAGAGCCGCTCGCCGAGCGCGATCGGCGTCGAGCAATGGTTGGCGATTTCCTTCAGCGTTTCGCGGTGTTCCGAGAGCACCGGTTCCTCGATGAACATCAGCTTGTAGGGCTCGAGTTCCTTGGCGAGCACCTTGGCCATCGGCTTGTGGACGCGGCCGTGGAAATCGACGCCGATGCCGATATGCGGGCCTATCGCTTCGCGGATAGTGGCGATGGTCTCGACGGCGCGATCGATCTTTTCGTTGGAATCGACGATCTGCATTTCCTCGCAGCCGTTGAGCTTGATCGCTTTGAAGCCACGGGCGACGACGTCCTTGGCGTTGCGGGCAACGTCGGAGGGGCGGTCGCCGCCGATCCAGGAATAGACCTTGATGCGGTCGCGCACCTGGCCGCCGAGGAGCGAGTGGATGGGCTGGCCGAGCGCCTTGCCCTTGATGTCCCACAGCGCCTGGTCGATGCCCGAAATCGCGCTCATGTGGACGGCGCCGCCGCGGTAGAAGCCGCCGCGATACATGACCGTCCAGTGATCTTCGATCAAAAAAGGATCCTTGCCGACGAGATAATCGGCCAGCTCGTGGACGGCGGCCTCGACCGTCAGCGCGCGTCCTTCGACCACCGGTTCGCCCCAGCCGACGACACCCTCATCCGTCTCGATCTTCAGAAACAGCCAGCGCGGCGGAACGATGTAGGTCGTGAGCTTGGTGATCTTCATGGAGTCGGGCTTTCATTCTTCTCGTGTTGCGTCTGCGGCGGTGCCGCCTGTCTGTTTACTTGGTCCGGCCGATCGCCTTTTCGGCGGCAGCGAGATCGCGCACGGCCAGATCCAGCATGCGATTGGCGCATTCACGTGCCTTGGCGCGGTTGCGCAGCCTCAGCGCCTCGACAAGCTCGCCATGCACGGCAACGGCGTCCTCGCGGCTTTCGACGGCAATGTTCGAGGCATGCAGCGCATATTTCAGCGCGGCATGGATGGCGCTGAGCAGGCGGCGGAAGACCTGGTTATGGCTCGCCTTGAGAAGCACGGCATGGAAGGTCACGTCGGCGTCGGTGAAGGCTTCGGGATCGCCGGCGGAATCCCGCATCTGGCGCCAGGCGCTGTCGAGATCGGCGATTTCCTGGGTGGTTGCCCGTTCGGCGGCATATTCCGCGGCTGCCGGTTCGATCGTGCGGCGCGCTTCCAGAATGCAGCCGAGCAGATCGAAGTCCTTGATATAGGGACCCATCCATTCGAGCACTTCGGCGTCGATGATATTCCAGTCGTCGCGGTCGCAAACCGAGGTGCCGATCCGCGGCTTGCCGCGCACCAGCCCCTTGGATTCCAGCACCTTGAGGGATTCGCGAATCACGGTGCGGCTGACGCCATAGAGCTCGCAGAGATCGTTTTCGCGCGGCAAAGGCGATCCGGCCGGATAGCGCTCGGAGAAGATGTCCTCGGCCATGGCAGCTGTCACATTCTTGCGGACGCGCGGACGGCTTCCGATGCGCGGATTTGCATCCCCACTCTGCTGCTCGATGGAATCCAAATGACTTCTCCGCTTTCCCTTGCCCGCGAAGCAAACCGAACCGTCTTAGCCGAATTCGATTTCCTTTGCGACGGCTCCTCCCGGCACGCTTGATATTATCTTATTATTCCAATCATCATACAAGGGCAATTGACTGGTATGATGATTTAATTTAATTCTAGCGCACTGCCTGGGAGGCAGATGCTCATTTTTGAGAGTTAGGGAGAGAGACATGCGCTTGTTCAAAGCAGCCATCCTGGCTGGCACATTTGCCATTCTGGCCGCCGGCTCCGCCTTTGCCGAAGACGTCAAGATCGGCTTCATCGTCAAGCAGCCGGAAGAGCCGTGGTTCCAGGACGAATGGAAGTTCGCCGACCAGGCTGCCAAGGAAAAGGGCTTCACGGTCGTCAAGATCGGCGCCGAAGATGGTGAGAAGGTTCAGTCGGCGATCGACAATCTTGGCGCCCAGGGCGCTCAGGGCTTCATCGTCTGCACGCCTGACGTCAAGCTCGGCCCCGGCATCGTCGCCAAGGCTGCCGCCAACCAGCTCAAGGTCATGACCGTCGACGACCGCCTGGTCGATGCCGATGGCAAGCCGCTGGAAGATGTTCCGCATATGGGTATCTCAGCCACCAAGATCGGCGAGACTGTCGGTCAGGCTCTGGTCGATGAGATCAAGAAGCGCGGCTGGGACATGAAGAATGTCGGCGCAATCCGCGTTTCCTACGACCAGCTGCCGACCGCTGTTGACCGCGTCGAAGGCGCGATTTCGGTTCTGAAGACCGCCGGCTTCCCGGCTGAAAACATCTTCGATGCGCCGCAGGCCAAGACTGATACGGAAGCTGCTCTGAACGCGGCGACGACCGTTCTCAACAAGCATGCCGACGTGAAGTACTGGGTCGCGTTCGGTCTCAATGACGAAGCCGTTCTAGGCGCGGTCCGCGCATCGGAATCGGTCGGTATCGCTGCCGACCACGTGATCGGGGTTGGCATCGGTGGCGCAGACTCGGCGATCAACGAGTTCAAGAAGCCTGCCGCAACCGGCTTCTTCGGCACCGTCATCATCTCGCCGAAGCGTCATGGCTACGAAACCGCCATGAACATGTACGACTGGATCGCCAACGGCAAGGAACCGGCCAAGCTGACGCTGACCTCCGGTTCGCTGGCACTGCGCGGCGACTATGAAAAGGTTCGCAAGGACCTCGGCATCGAATAATCATCCTCCCAAGGTGATTTTAATCCCGGCGGCGCATGTCTGCCGCCGGGCTCTTTCTCGATGGAGCGATGATGGCTTTCCTCGAATTCAAGACCATTTCCAAAGGCTATCCGGGCGTGCAGGCGCTCTCCAATGTCTCGTTCGGTGTCGAAAAGGGCGCTGTCCATGGGCTGATGGGTGAGAACGGCGCCGGCAAGTCGACGTTGATCCGGATCCTCTCGGGCGATCAGTCGGCCGATGAGGGCACGATCGTCATCGATGGTGAGGAGCAGAAATACAGCTCCGTCCGCGATGCCTTTAACGCCGGCGTTATCGTCATCCACCAGGAACTTCAGCTCGTTCCCGAACTGACTGTTGCCGAAAACCTATGGCTCGGACGCTTCCCGGGCAAGGCCGGGGTCATCGACAGCAAGACGCTGATCGAGACGGTGCGCGCCAGGCTCGATGATATCGGCATCGATGTCGATCCTTCGGCAAAGGTTGCGACGCTGTCGATTGGTGCCCGCCAGATGGTGGAGATCGCCAAGGCTGTGATGCTCGACGCGCGGGTAATCGCGCTCGATGAGCCGACATCTTCGCTGTCGTCGCGTGAAAGCGAGATCCTCTTTTCGCTGATCGAGAAGCTGAAGTCCAAAGGCACTGTCATTCTCTATGTCTCGCACCGGCTGGACGAAATCTTCCGGCTTTGCGACAGCCTGACCGTTTTGCGTGACGGCAAGCTCGCGGCCCATCATCCAAAAGTCGCCGATACGACGCGCGACCAGATCATCGCCGAGATGGTCGGGCGCGAGATCAGCAATATCTGGGGCTGGCGCGAGAGGCTACTTGGCGACGTCAGGCTGGAGGTCAAGAACCTCTCCGGCTCGAAGCTACGCAACCCGATCAGCTTCTCTGTCCGTCAGGGCGAGATCCTCGGCTTTTTCGGCCTTATTGGGGCGGGGCGTAGTGAAATGGCGCGGTTACTCTATGGCGCCGACCACCGGCATCAGGGCGCGGTGACGATCGACGGCGTTGCCGTCTCGCCCAACAATCCCAAGGCGGCGATCAATGCCGGCATGGTTCTCTGCCCTGAGGATCGCAAGTTCGACGGGATCATCCAGGGACGGTCGATCCAGGAAAATATCGCGATTTCCTCGCGCCGCCACTTCTCGCCCTTCGGTGTGCTGAACCCGAAGAAGGAAGCGTCGGTCGCCGATCAATTCATCGCCAAGCTTCGGGTGCGCACGCCGTCGCGCAAGCAGGACATCATCAATCTGTCGGGTGGCAACCAGCAGAAGGTCATCCTTGGCCGCTGGCTTTCGGAACAGGGCGTCAAGGTCCTCGTCATCGACGAGCCGACACGCGGCATCGATGTCGGCGCCAAGTCCGAGATCTACGAAATCCTCTATGAGCTTGCGGCCGGTGGCATGGCGATCGTCGTCATCTCCAGCGAATTGCCTGAGGTGATGGGTATTTCGGATCGCATCATGGTCATGTGCCAGGGCCGCGTTGCCGCCAATGTCGCACGCGCCGATTTCGACGAACGCAGCATTCTGACCGCGGCCCTGCCCGACAAGAATGCCGCCGGCACAATCTAATTCAGGAACAGCACGATGAACTCGTTGAAAAAAATCCTTCTCGGCGAACAGGGCCTCGTGGTGATCTTCGCCATTGCCTTCGTCATCGTCTCGATCTTTGTTCCGAGCTTCCTGACGGAACGCAACATGCTCGGCCTGCTGCAGTCGGTGGTCACCATCGGCATCGTTGCCTGCACGATGATGTTCTGCCTGGCGTCGCGCGACTTCGATCTGTCCGTCGGCTCAACGGTCGCCTTCTCCGGCATGATCGCGGTCATGGTGTCGAATTCGACCGGCTCGATCCCGCTCGGCCTGCTGGCGGCGCTGATCTGCGGCAGCATCGTCGGGGTCATCAATGGCGTGGTCATCGCCAAGTTCCGCATCAATGCGCTGATCACCACGCTGGCAACGATGCAGATCGTTCGCGGCTTCGCGCTGATTGCGTCGGATGGCCGTGCTGTTGGGATCAACGATCCTTCTTTCTACCAGCTGGCGCTGTCGCGTTTCCTGACGGTGCCGACGCCGATCTGGATCATGATCGCGCTGTTCATCGTCTTCGGCTTCGTGCTGAACCGCACGGTCTTCGGCAAGAACACGCTCGCCATCGGCGGCAATCCGGAAGCCTCACGCCTTGCCGGCGTCAACGTCGTCAACATGCGCATCTGGATCTTTGCGCTGCAGGGTCTGGTCTGCGCCATCGCCGGTATTCTGCTTGCCTCACGCATCACCTCCGGTCAGCCGAACGCGGCGACCGGGCTTGAGCTTTCGGTCATCTCCGCCTGCGTCCTCGGCGGCGTGTCGCTGGCCGGTGGGCGTGCGGCGATGACCGGTGTCATTGTCGGCGTGCTGATCATGGGGATTGCCGAAAACGTCATGAACCTGCTGAACATTCAGGCCTTCTACCAGTATGTCGTGCGCGGCCTGATCCTGCTGATTGCCGTGCTGCTCGATAATCTGAGATCGTCGGCGGCCGGACGGCGCGGGTGAGCGGGTCTGCGGACATGGAGGAGATCCGGATCGCCGATGGCGATCTTCAAATCTCCCTGTCCCGTCTTGGCGGCGCGATCCACAGCGCCAGTTTTCGCGGCCGTGCCTTCATGGTGGCCGCTGGCGGTGCCGATGGCGGCGCCGCCAGTTTCCCTCTGGTGCCCTTCGGCAACCGGGTCGGCGACAACGTTATGACCGTTGGCGGCCGCGATTATTGCTTCCGCCCCAACATGGCCGACCCGCTCTATCTGCATGGCGATGGCTGGCTCGGGCTTTGGGATATCGTCTCCCACAGCCGCCAGAAGGCGGAAATGACCTTCCGCCACGCTGCCGATCATCTTTCGCCGTATCGCTATCAGGCGTCGCAGCGTTTTTCGATTTCCGGAAATTGCCTGGTGAATACGCTCAGCGTGACGAACAGCGGTGATGCGCCGATGCCGTTCGGTCTCGGCTTTCACCCCTATTTCCTGCTGACGCCGCAGATGACTTTGACCGCTCCAGCGCAGCATTTCTGGACGGAGCGGGAGGGCCATCTGCCGGAAAAGCGGGGAGTGGTGCCCGAACTGCTCGGCTTTTCGCGGCCCCGAACCATTCCGCCGCAGTGGGTCAACAATGCCTTCGAAGGCTGGGATGGCCGTGCCCGGATCGTCTGGCCGGAGCTGAAGCTCGTGGCTGATATCGAAGCCGATCCGGTCTTCGGCAACTACATGATCTATACGCCCGGCGGCGAGGCGGATTTCTTCTGCTTCGAGCCGATGACCCACTTGCCGAATGGCCATCATATGCCCGAGTTTGGCGGCCTTGTCGTGCTGCAGCCCGGCGAGAGCCTTGCGGGGCAAATGGCGATCAGCCTTTCGGCCCTGGAAATCTGACGGAGGACATTTTGGTGGAGCGTCTCAAGGGAAAGCGCGTACTGATCACAGGTGCGGCGCAGGGCATCGGTCTGGCGATTGCCGAGGCCTTCGTGCGCGAGGATGCTGCCGTCTTTCTCATCGATACCGACGAGGCGCGGCTTGCGGCTGCTGCAGCTGGGCTTCGTGCAAAGGGCGGCCGCGTTGGGTATATGCGCGCCGATATTACCGATGTTCCGGCGATCGCGGCTGCCGTTTCACAGGCTGTCTCGGAAATCGGGCCGATCAACGCGCTGGTCAATAATGCCGGCGTCAATGTCTTTGCCGAGCCGCTCGAGACGAGCGATGCGGAATGGGACCGCTGCTTCGACATCAACCTCAAGGGCGCCTGGAACTGCACGAAATCCGTGCTGCCGGGATTGATCGAGCAGGGCGGCGGCGTGATCCTCAATATCGCCTCTACGCATGCCTTCACCATCATCCAGCATACATTTCCCTATCCGCTTGCAAAGCATGCGCTACTCGGCATGACCAAGTCGCTGGGGCTTGAATATGCGGCGAAGAACATCCGCGTGAACGCGCTGGCGCCGGGCTATGTCGCGACCCAGAAGGTCATTGATTACTGGAACGGTTTTCCCGATCCGGAGGCGGCCAAGGCCGAAACGATGAAGCTTCATCCCGGCGGGCGGATCGCCACGCCGGAGGAGATCGCCATGGCCGCCGTCTTCATGATCTCTGACGAATGCCCGTTCATGAATGCCACCTGCCTGACTGTTGATGGCGGTTTGAGCGTGCAGCAGCATCCGGCCTGAATGATTTTCGCGTGGTGGTCGCCAACGCGAGATCGAGCCTTATATTGCGCCAAGGAAGGTGATGCCTTCCGCGGTGGCGGCATTGGCCACTTCAGGTTTCAATCGCAACGGAGGACGGCATGCAGATCAATCGCACAGCATCGGCCCAATGGTCCGGCGGGCTCAAGGATGGCAAGGGCAAGATTTCGACCCAGAGCGGCGCTCTCAAGGAGCAGCCCTATGGTTTTGCAACGCGTTTCGAAGGCGTTCCCGGCACAAACCCGGAAGAGCTGATCGGCGCGGCGCATGCCGGTTGCTTCACGATGGCGCTTTCACTGATCCTCGGTGAAGCCGGGCTGACGGCCGAGCGCATGGAGACGACGGCGAAGGTGACGCTGGAAAGCGTCGAAGGCGGCTTTGCGATCACCGCCATCCATCTTTCGCTGTCCGGCAAGGTACCGGGCGCCGATCAGGCGAAGTTCACCGAGCTTGCCAACAAGGCCAAGGCCGGGTGCCCGGTTTCCAAGGCGCTGTCGGCCGTGCCGATCACGCTCGACGTCACGCTTTCCTGATCCATTTGAAAACATTCATACAATGCCGCGCGCCAAATGGCCGCGGCATTTTTACGTTTGATTCACTGATTGACATGTGATGGCTGATATCTTACGACTGACGAAATTCAAAATTCGTCAGTCGTAAGTGAGGCCACTCGAAGCATGGGCGAAATTGCAGAAGCCACGATCGAAAGCAGCCGTCAGGAGAATGTGACGCGCATTCTGGATTCGGCGGAAAAGCTTTTCCGTCACTACGGTTATGCCAAGACGACCGTTGCCGACGTTGCCCGTGATCTGGGCATGTCGCCTGCCAACATCTACCGCTTCTTTGCATCCAAGGTGGAAATCCACCAGGCGATCTGCGGACGCATGCTGGCCGCAGGCTACAAGCAGGCCTATGACGCCTGCCATTTGCCGCTCAGCGCTTCGGAGCGGCTGCGGCTTTTCGTGCATGGCCAGTATCAGATGACGGTCGACACCATGCTCGATCGCGAAAAGGTTCACGAAATGGTGGTCGTCGCGATCGAGCGCGACTGGCACGTGATCGACAAGCATATCGACAGCATTCATGCATTGCTTGCCGACGTGATCCGCGAGGGGATTGCGGCCGGTGAGTTTGCCGAACAGGACGCGGATGCGGCTTCGCGTTGTTTCGGTGCGGCGACGGTCACCCTGTGCCATCCGCAAATCGTTGCTCAGTGTCTTGCCAAGACTAATCGGGCGACGATTGACGAGCTCGTCGAATTCTCTCTGAAAGCATTGAAATAACAGGCGGTTCAGCCGCCGTATAACATTCGAAAGATCGGGAGCGCGAAGATGATTTCGCTCAATAGCCGCCTCATGCCGTCCATTTTCAGCCTTGCGCTCGCCGGCGCTCTCAGTCTCGGCCTTTCCGGCTGCAGCGACGAGAAGAAGGCCGAAGCCCCGCAAGTGTTGCGGCCCGTGAAGGTCGTCGAGATCACCAAGGCCGGCGACACGCGGGCGCTTGATTATCCCGGCGCCGTCAAGGCGCGCACCGAGATGAATCTCGGCTTCCGCGTTGCCGGCAAGATCACCGAACGCGCCGTCAATATCGGCGACCGGGTGAAGCCCGGCGACCTTCTGGCGCGCGTCGATGCGACCGACTACGAGCTTGCCGTGAAGAGTGCTGAAGCCAATCTGGCTGCGGCCGAGAAGGGCGTACAGACCGCCGATCTGGCCAACAAGCGCGCCATCCAGCTCTTCGACAAGAGCGTCGCCTCGAAATCGCAACTTGAGCAAGCGTCGCTGACCTACGATCAGGCGGTATCGACGCGCGATGCCGCTCTGTCGTCGCTCGACCAGGCGAAAAACCAGGTGAGCTACGCTGCGCTGCAGGCCGATCAGAACGGTATCGTGACCGCAATCAATGCCGATACCGGGCAGGTCGTGGCTTCTGGTACGCCGGTCGTCGCGGTAGCCGTCGATGGCGAGAAAGAAGTGCAGATCGCCGTGCCGGAGAACGATATTGCCGAGTTCAAGCCTGGCAAGCCCGTCAAGGCAAGCTTCTGGTCCGATGACAAGCTGGTTCTGCAGGGCAAGGTTCGCGAAGTCTCGGGTGCCGCCGATCCGCAGTCGCGGACCTTCTCTGTCCGGGTCAGCCTGCCGAATGATCCGCGCGTGCTTCTTGGCATGACCGCGACCGTCGAGGCCAATGTCACCAATACCAATCCTGATGTCGCCGTGCCGCTGACGGCGTTGGCGGAAAAGGATGGCAAGAAGATCGTCTGGATCGTCGACCGCAATGCTGCGACTGTCCATGCCCGCGAGATCAAGATTGCCGATTTCACCGGCGATGGCGTCAGCGTCACCGAAGGCCTGCAGAGCGGCGATATCGTCGTTGCTGCCGGCACGCAGTTCATGACCGAGAACCTCAAGGTCAAGCTGCCCGATCAGCAGGCCGCTTCCACCGAAGCGACCAGCGCCGTCGAGTAAGGCGTAGCGAGAGGGACACAGGTCATGGACAGCAACGACACCACCGAGAAGCGCCCGTTCAATCTGTCGCGCTGGGCAATCGGCCATCCGAGCATCGCCCGCTTCCTCTTTGGCCTCATCCTGATCACCGGGGTGCTCGGGCTGATGCGCATGGGCCAGAAGGAAGACCCGGATTTCACCTTCCGCGTGATGGTCGTGCAGGCCGTCTGGCCGGGCTCCTCCATTCAAGAGATGGAAGACCAGGTCACCAACAAGATCGAGCGCAAGCTGCAGGAAACCCCGCATCTCGACTGGGTGAAATCCTATACCCGTGCCGGCAGCTCAATCATCACCGTTCAGGTGAAGGGCGACACCAGTTCGGCCGACGTCGCCGACGCTTTCTACCAGGTTCGCAAGAAGGTCGGCGATATCGCCAGCGAGCTGCCGCAGGGCCTGCTCGGCCCCTATTTCAACGACGAATTCGGCGATACCTTCATCACCCTGCATTCGATCAGTGGCGACGGTTATTCCTATCCGGAGCTGAAGAAATTCGCGATCCAGGCGCGTGACATGCTGCTGACGACGCCGGGCGTCGAGAAGGCTGTCATCATCGGCGATCAGCCGGAGAAGATTTATATCGACGTCTCCTCCAAGGCGCTGGCCGAGCGCGGCCTGACCGTCATCGATCTACAGAACGCGATTAAGGGCCAGAACAATGTCGATCCGGCAGGTTCGGTTGATACCGGTCTGCGGTCCGTGCGCATCTCGGTCGAAGGCGATGTCCGCAAGGTCGAGGATATCCGGGAACTGCGGCTGCGCTCCGGCAATCAGGTGACCCGCCTCGGCGATATCGCCACCGTCTATTCGGGTCTCGAGGATCCCTATCAGCGCAAGTACCGCTTCAACGGTCATGAGAGCGTCCAGGTCGGCGTCGTCATGGCCAAGGGCTTCAAGGTCACCGATGTCGGCAAGGATGTCGAAGCGACCTACGAGCGCTTCGAGAAGGCGCTGCCCTATGGCGTGGCTGTCGATCAGATCTCCAACCAGCCCGATGTCGTGACAGATGCGATCAGCGAGTTCATGCATGCGCTGGGCGAAGCGCTGGTGATCGTGCTTATCGTCTCGTTCCTGTCGATCGGCTGGCGCTCCGGCCTGGTGATCGCGATCGCGATCCCCTTGGTACTCGCGGCCACATTCGCCATCATGTACGAGCTCGGCATCGACCTGCAGCGCATCTCGCTCGGCGCGCTGATCATCGCGCTCGGTCTTCTCGTCGATGATGCAATGATCGTCGTCGAGATGATGGAGCGAAAGCTCGAAGAGGGACTGGTGAAGGTCGAGGCGGCAAGTTTCGCCTATTCATCGACAGCCTTCCCGATGCTGACCGGCACGCTGATCACCACGGCCGGGTTCATTCCCGTCGGTTTTGCGGCATCGACGGCGGGTGAATATGTCCGTTCGCTCTTCTATGTTGTCGGTATCGCGCTTATCGTTTCATGGTTCGTGGCGGTCTATTTCACGCCATGGCTCGGCTACATGATCCTGAAGCAGCGGCATCACACCGGCGAGCATCACGATGTCTTCGACACGCGCTTCTATCGCGGCCTGCGCAACAGCGTCGGCTGGGCGGTGCGCCATCGCGCCATCGTGCTCCTGATCACCGTCGGTGCCTTTGTCACCAGTCTCTGGAGCTTCCAGTTCATTCCGCAGAACTTCTTCCCGCAGTCCTCGCGTCCCGAAATCCTTGTCGATCTCTGGCTGCCCGAGGGCACCAGCATCAAGGACGTCGAGACCAAGGCGAAGGCTCTCGAAGCCAAGATGATGGCGGATACCGACAAGAAGTTCATCGCCACCTATATCGGCGAAGGCGCGCCGCGGTTCTTCCTGCCGCTCGATCAGCAGCTTGCCAATCCGAACTTTGCCCAGCTCCTGATCATGGCGAATGATGAACCGGCGCGTGAGCGTCTGATCGTCAAGCTCAGGACGATCCTGGCCGAAGACTTCCCCGATATCCGCGGCAAGGTCGATCGCCTGTTCCTGGGACCGCCGACCGGCTGGCCCGTGCAGATGCGCGTCATGGGGCCCGACCGCCAGGAAGTGCGCCGGATTGCCGACGAGGTGAAGGCCAAGTTTGCCGAGAACCCCGAACTCGGTGCCATCCACGACGACTGGCTGGAACCGGTACCGGCGATGAAGCTCGTCATCGACCAGGATCGCGCCCGTTCGCTGGGTGTTACCTCGCAGCGCGTCCGGCAGATGCTGCAGACCGCGATGTCCGGGGCGCCGCTCGATGACTTCCGTGATGGCGAAGAGACGGTCTCGATCGTTGCCCGGGAGCCGGAGACGAGCCGTTCGCTGCTCTCGGCCGTCAACTCGGTCTATGTGCCGACCGATTTCGGCGGCTTCGTGCCGGTGTCGCAAATCGCCAAGGTGGTTCCAGTGATGGAGCAGGGCATCGAATGGCGCCGCAACCGCCTGCCGACGATCAGCGTGCGTGCCACATTGCCTGACGGCGTGCAGCCGAACGACGTTGCCATGAAGATGTATGCCGACATGAAGGGTCTGCGCGACAGCTTGCCCGCCGGCTACCAGGTGCAGATCCAGGGCGGTGCTGAAGATGCTGCCGAGAGCCAGGATTCGATTGCCGCCAAGGCGCCGATCATGCTCGTCGTCATCATGATCCTGCTGATGGCGCAGCTGCAGCACTTCGGCAAGGCGATGCTGGTCTTCGCGACCGGTCCGCTCGGCATCATCGGCGCGGCTAGCGCCTTGCTGATCAGCGGTGCGCCGTTCGGCTTCGTGGCGATCCTTGGCGTCATCGCGCTGCTTGGGATCATCATCCGCAACTCGATCATCCTCGTCGACCAGATCGACCAGGATATCAAGGCGGGGATGCATCGGCAGGAGGCGATCGTCGGTGCTGCTGTCCGCCGCTTCAGGCCGATCATGCTGACGGCGCTGACGGCCGTTCTGGCGCTGATCCCGATCTCACGTGGCGTTTTCTGGGGTCCGCTTGCCTACGCCATGATGGGCGGCATTCTGGTTGCCACCCTGCTGACGATCTTCGTTCTGCCCGCCGGCTATGCGCTGTTCTTCGGCCGTGAGCCGAAGGATGCGACGGGCGGGCAGGCCAGCGCCGACCAGGAAGACGCGGATGAGCATCATCCGCCGGCGATGGCCGCAGAGTGAGGATGGCGCGGCTCCGGCCGCGCCGTTTTCGCTTTCAGATCAGGTGTGTTCAGGCTGCCTCGGCCTTGAGGCCGAGGATGGCGGCGCCGATCAGGCCGGGCTCGACGCGGCATTCGCTGCGAACGACCAGCGGCCGGTCGAACTTGCGCAAGATTCGCTGACGGACCGCCTTGTCGAGTTCGGCAAGCAGCTGTTCGACATTCGACAGGCCGCCGCCGACCGGGACGATCGTTGCGCCCGTGATGTTGACTGTCAGGGCCAGCGGTGAGGCCACGAGATCGGTATAGACGTCGATCGTGCGCGTCGCCTTTTCATCGCCCTGCTGCCATTGCGCAATGATCTCCTCGCTGGAGAAATCCAGGTCATGCAGCGTCTTGTGCAGTCGCTCGAGGCCGCGGGCGCCGCCAACGGTGTCGACACAGCCCTTCTGACCGCAGCCACAGGGATAGGCCGGGATTTTGGCGGGCGGGTTTCCTGCTTCCGAGGCGATGACCGGGCCGTGGCCCCATTCACCGGCAAAGCCGCCCGAGGCATTGATCAATCGCCCGTCGGAGACAAGGCCGCCACCGACGCCGGTGCCGAGAATGGCACCAAGTACGATGCGGTGGCCGCGTCCGGCTCCGAGTTCGGCCTCTGCCATGGCGAAACAATCGGCATCATTGGCGATCAGCACCGGCAGGCCGAGTTCCGCCTCCAGTTCGGCTGCGAGATCGCGGCCGTGGATACAGGGAATGTTGGCGCAGGTGAGCCGCTGAGTATCCGGATCGACGACACCGGCAATCGAAAGCGCAACGCGCGAGGGCTGTTCGTCGCTTTCCGTGATGAAACTGCGGATGGTTTCGACGAAGGCCGCAAAGTCGTCCTTGGGCGTCGGCTTGCGGCCCATGGGAGTGATGTCCGCTTCGGAGCGGGCGATGCCGCCCTTGATGGCCGAGCCGCCGATGTCGAAGGAAATGATCATGTCTTGCCGCCTCGCGATTACCGGCGTCTGCTCGCATCGTTTGAGTGGATTTGCAAGCCCTATGCAGGGAGCGTGACCCGTGCTTCGAAACCGGATTGCCTGCCGCTTGCCGGTGACAGCAGTTCCAGCGTCCCGCCCATCTGGGTGGTGATGCGGTCGGCAATCGCCAGACCGAGACCAGATCCCGGCGCGTTGGTCGCCCCCCGGCGGAAGCGCCGCTTGAGATTGCCGAGGTCTGCCGCAGAAATCACCGGACTGTCGTTGACCACGCGAATGGTGCCTTCCCCATCCAGTGAGACCGAAACCTCCTGCCCGGGGTCTCCATGAGAGAGGGCGTTTTCGACCAGATTGCGGATAACGATGCCGAAGGCATCGACGTCGGCGTTGCGCACAAGCGTTGCGCCGTTTCGGGCCTCATAGGCGATGCGGCCCTCGGTGCGGCTGTCGCGGGCATAGTCGGTCATCAGCATGTCGAGCACCGGCTTCAGGTCGGAGGCTACATCGCTCTTGCCGATCCCGGCTTCGGCGCGGGAGAGCTGCAGCAGCTTCTCCGCCAGCCGGCTGAGATTGACCAATGAAGTCTCAACCTGCTTGGCCCGCTGCCGCACCGGGCCGGGCGGAAGCTCTTCTGCAAGTCGCTGCGTCTGCGCCAGAGCACCGGCGATCGGGGTGCGCAGCTCGTGCGCGCTGTTGGCTGTAAATTCTCGCTCGGCTTCCAGCGCCGACCGCAGCCGGGCCAGCAGCAGATTGACGGAACGGCCGATCGGTTTGATCTCGCGGGGCAGGCTGCCGCTCTCGATCGGCGCCATGTTGCCACCGTCCTTGGTGGCAATGTCCTGGCGCAGTGTTTCGATCGGTTTCAACGCGCGGCCGACCACGAACCAGACGGCGAAGATGCTGGCCGGGATGAGGACGATGAGCGGCCAGAGCAGGGTGGCGGCACTTTCGCGCACGGCCTCGCGGCGATTGCCGAAGCGGTCGGCCACCTGCATGAACAGCGTGCCATCCGTCGTTGCCTCGGTGTAGATCCGATGCGTCTGGGTGTCATGAAAGCCGTGGACGAGTGGCGCATTGAAGGGCTCGGCCGGCGCGTCGTTGGAGCGGAGCACGACCTTGCCGGTTTTATCCCGCAGTTGATAGGTCAGATATTCGCGGCTGGCGGCGGTGTTCAGCATCGCAACGCTGCGCGGGTCGGTAACGGTGCGCTGGTCGAGATCGTCGACGATCAGTGCCAGCAGCCGCTGCGTCGTTTCTTCCTGAGCGCTGTCGAATATCTCCGAGAACTCGTGCTGCATGACGCGGATGCTGAGGCCGATGGCAATCAGCCAGAAGAGCACGACGATACTGGTCAGCGCCAGGATCAGCGGCCGGGTGATGCTCGGTTCGCGTCTCATGCTTCGCCCAGCGTGTAGCCGATGCCGCGGGCGGTGCGGATGCGGTCCTTGCCGATCTTCTTGCGCAGCCGGCTGACATAGACCTCGACGGTGTTGCTCTCGATTTCCGATCCGAAAGCGTAGAGCGCCTCTTCGATCCGATCCTTGGGCACGATCGCGCCGGGCCGGGCAACCAGCAGATCGAGCACGGCCCATTCACGGCTGGTCAGGACGATCGACTCACCAGCGACCGCAAGCTTGTGCTGGGGGCGATCGATCTCGATATCGGCGATCTTGATGATGGGGTGCGGATTGGCGCCGTAGCGGCGGGCCACCGCCATGATCCGGGCTTCGAGTTCTCCGAGATTGAACGGCTTGACGAGATAATCGTCGGCACCGGCATTCAGCCCCTCAATGCGGTCGGATATCTGGTCGCGCGCCGTGAGGATGATGACGGGCACGGTCTTGCCGCGCCCCCTCAGCGCTTTCAGGAATTCGATGCCTGTACCGTCAGGCAGCTGCAGGTCGAGCAGGATCAGCCCGTAATCGACCGATTTTTCCGCCGCCTGCGCATCGCCGATCGTGCGCATCCAGTCGATGGCGTGGCCAGCGGCGGCCACATGGTCGCGCACCGCTTCGCCAATCATTCCATCGTCTTCAACCAACAGAATTCGCACGCAATTTCTCCCTGGGGAATGAGTAGCGCCTGGCGCTGGCGGGGGTCAAGCATGGCGTGACGGCGAAAAATGGCCTTGCAATGGCCGCGATCGGGAACCGGCGCCGTCATGATGGCGGCACATTCAGCAGAGAAGGTTCATATTTGGATGGTATCAAGCACACGAAATCGAGTTTCTGGGGTTTTATGACGATCGAAAGCATGGATATGGCGCGGGGGCGCCTGCCGCGTAATCCACGGCCGAGGGCGCGCCGCCTGTCTGCAATTCTCAGGCAGATGGCCAGTGACCGCTCGCGCGAGCGCATCTCCATCCGGGATATTTTCGAAACGATGGGCGACCGGGCGATCGGCGCTCTGATGCTGGTTTTCGCGCTGCCGAACCTCGTGCCGACGCCGCCCGGCACCTCGGCGATCCTCGGGGCGCCGCTGCTCTTTCTTGCCGCCCAGTTGACCTTCGGCCTCAGACCATGGCTGCCGAAGGTGATTGCCGACCGGTCGATGCGCCGCGAGGATTTCGAGGCGATCATTTCGCGTATCCATCGGAAGCTTGCTTTCGCCGAGCGGATGCTGAAGCCGCGGCTTTCGGTGCTTGTCGAGCCGCCGGCAGAATATCTTGCCGGCTTCCTCTGTCTGGTGATGGCGATCATCCTGACGCTGCCGATTCCGCTTGGGAATATGCTGCCGGCGCTGGCGATCTGCCTGTTCTCCTTCGGTATTCTCGGCCGCGACGGCTTGTTCGTAATCCTCGGCGTGATCGCTGCCGGACTGTCGGCGACCGTCGTCGGCGGGATGGTCTATGGGATCATCAAGGCGGCAGCTTTCGTCATCGCCAACTGGTTTGCCTGACAGGTCGCCAAGACGAAATCTGTCACGCATTTCTTCAACACACTCGACATTTGCCCATTTTTGTTTTGATCTGGCGCATTAGAGATTCATGGTCATATTCACCCGGTAGAACGCCGGCTTATTTTGCGCGGTAGAAGCTAGATGGCAAAGAGAACCGATACTCCGGGACGGCTGGATGACGCGGCGCGAGCAGGGTGGCTCTATTATGTTGCGGGCCGGACGCAGGATGAGATTGCTTCGACGATGGGCATCTCGCGCCAGTCGGCACAGCGTCTCGTTTCGCTTGCCGTTGCCGAGAAGCTGATCAAGGTGCGGCTCGATCATCCGATCGCCGCCTGTCTCGAACTCGGCAATCAGCTGCGCAAGAAATTCG
Organism: Hyphomicrobiales bacterium; assembly: GCA_900465675.1. Taxonomy (GTDB): domain Bacteria; phylum Pseudomonadota; class Alphaproteobacteria; order Rhizobiales; family Rhizobiaceae; genus Rhizobium. The sequence goes on from UBJR01000014.1 coordinate 44,908, forward strand.
ACCTGCGTTCCGTGGAAATCGTGCCCAGCGATCCAGGCTCTTCTTCAACGACGATCGGCATTGCCGAGGCGGCGGCTGCGGAAATCGAGCGTTGGCTGAAGCGGCCCGAACCGATCGTGCTTGCCGTCGGTACCGGCCGTACGTTGAAAGCGGCCGTCGATCAGCTGCCGCAGCTCGAATGTCCCGAACACCGCATCGTCTCCCTGACCGGAAACATCACGCCCGATGGGTCGGCAGCCTATTACAACGTCATCTTCAGCATGGCCGATGCGGTCAAGGCGCGGCATTTCCCGATGCCGCTACCGGTTCTCGTCACGTCGGCAGAAGAGCGTGAAATGCTGCACAGCCAGCAGCTGGTGCGCTCGACGCTGGAGATCAGCTCGCAGTCGGATGTCACCTTCGTCGGTATCGGGGAACTGGGCATCGACGGGCCGCTCTGCGTCGACGGTTTCCTCGAGAAGGACGAGATGATGGAGCTGATGCGCAATGGCGCCGTCGGCGAGATCTGTGGCTGGATTTTCGACGGTGACGGCAAGCTTCTCGACAACCCGATCAACGAGCGCGTTGCCTCGGCGCCAATTCCGCCGCGCGACTCATCGACCGTGATCGGAATCGCCAAGGGAAAGCGCAAATTCAAGGCGATACGAGCCGCCATCGTCGGCCGCCAGATCAACGCTTTGATCACCGATGAGGCAACTGCCGAGTTTTTGCTCACAGTCTGAGCAAAAATTATTTTGTTTTAAATCAACGCCATAAGTGTCCCTTTCGCTACCGCAGCAACGAATGCGGATTGACATTCTGTGACCTCCTATGAGTAATTGCCCATGAGCAAAGCGAATGCTCACACTCATCTTCTGGGAGGAAGATATGACATTGAGAACTCTTCTGCTGGGCGCTTGCTCGGCACTGGCGTTTGCGGGCATGGCTTCGGCTGAAACGCTCACAATCGCGACCGTGAACAACGGCGACATGATCCGTATGCAGAAGCTGACGGATGACTTCAAAAAATCCAATCCCGACATCGACCTGGAATGGGTCACGCTCGAAGAGAACGTGCTCCGCCAGAAGGTCACCACTGACATCGCCACCAAGGGCGGTCAGTATGACGTTCTGACGATCGGCACTTACGAAGTTCCGATATGGGCAAAGCAGGGCTGGCTTCTGCCGCTCGACAATCTCGGCGCCGACTACGATGCCGACGACCTGCTGCCGGCAATCCGCAGCGGTCTGACTGCAGACGGCAAGCTCTATGCAGCGCCGTTCTACGGCGAAAGCTCGATGGTCATGTACCGCAAGGACCTGTTCGAAGCTGCCGGTCTCAAGATGCCCGACGCTCCGACCTGGGATTTCATCGCAGACGCTGCGAAGAAGATCACCAACAAGGACAAGGAAGTCTACGGCATTTGCCTTCGCGGCAAGGCCGGCTGGGGCGAAAACATGGCGTTCCTGACGGCCATGTCGAATTCCTTCGGCGCACGCTGGTTCGATGAGCAGTGGAAGCCGCAGTTCGACCAGCCCGAGTGGAAGGACACGCTGAACTTCTACGTCAACCTGATGAAGGAAGCCGGCCCTCCGGGTGCTTCTTCCAACGGCTTCAACGAAAACCTGGCGCTCTTCCAGACCGGCAAGTGCGGCATGTGGATCGATGCCACCGTGGCAGCATCCTTCGTCAGCAACCCGAAGGAATCGCAGGTTGCCGACAAGGTCGGTTTCGCTCTGGCTCCGGACAAGGGCCTCGGCAAGCGCGGCAACTGGCTCTGGGCCTGGAACCTCGCCATCCCGGCAGGCTCGCAGAAGGTCGAAGCGGCTGAAAAGTTCGTCGCCTGGGCTACCAGCAAGCACTACACCGAGCTGGTCGCTGCAAAGGAAGGCTGGCTGAATGCACCTCCCGGTACCCGTTCTTCGCTCTATGCGAATGCCGATTACCAGAAGGCAGCACCTTTCGCGAAGATGACGCTTGATAGCATCAACTCGGCTGACCCGACCAAGCCGACCGTCAAGCCGGTCCCTTATGTCGGCGTCCAGTTCGTGGCGATCCCGGAATTCCAGGGCATCGGTACGGCCGTTGGGCAGCAGTTCTCCGCAGCGCTTGCCGGCCAGCTTTCGGTCGACCAGGCTCTTCAGAGCGCACAGCAGCTGACCACCCGCGAAATGACCAAGGCTGGTTACATCAAGTAATAACCTCCTGAGAACGAGTTGGAATGCTTGACATTCCACTCAACTGGGCCGCCGAATTGCCCGAACTGCATCGGCGGCCCCCTTTTTTTCTTTGCTGCCCTGCAGCCGTTCGCCACTCCAGACATGATCGGTAATTGCCATGGCAACGTTACACACCCGCTCAGCCGCGCGCATGATGATGGCACCTTCGGTCATTCTTCTGCTGCTGTGGTCGCTCATCCCGCTGGCGATGACGATCTACTTCTCGCTGCTGAACTACAATCTGCTCAGCCCAGGCATGGAAAGCTTTGTCGGCTTCCTGAACTATCAGTACTTCCTGACGGATCCAGCCTTCTTCTCCGCTCTGGCAAATACGCTGCTGCTGGTGCTCGGCGTCCTGTTGATCACGGTCGTCGGCGGTATCGCCTTCGCGATCCTGCTGAACCAGGACATCTACGGGCAGGGCATCGTTCGCATCCTGGTCATCGCGCCCTTCTTCGTCATGCCGACGGTGGCTGCGCTTGTCTGGAAGAACATGTTCATGAACCCGGTCAACGGGCTCTTCGCGCATCTCGCCAAGGCGCTAGGTTTGCAGCCTTACGACTGGCTGGCCAATGCGCCGCTTTTCTCGATCATCCTGATCGTCGCCTGGCAGTGGCTGCCGTTTGCCACGCTGATCATGCTGACGGCACTGCAGTCGCTCGATGAGGAACAGCAGGAAGCCGCCGAAATGGATGGCGCGGGTGTCGTTTCGAAATTCATCTATATCGTTCTGCCGCATATGGCGCGCGCCATTACCGTGGTCATCCTGATCCAGACGATCTTCCTGCTTTCGGTCTTCGCCGAAATCCTGGTCACCACCAATGGCGGCCCCGGCACGCAGAGCACCAACCTGACCTATCTGGTCTATGTCCAGGCGCTCCTGCAGTTCGATATCGGCGGTGCTTCGGCAGGCGGTATCGTCGCTGTCATCCTCGCCAATATCGTCGCGATCTTCCTTGTCCGCCTCGTCGGCAAGAACCTGGAGGCGTAAGATGGCCCGTAAAGTCACCACCCAACGCAAGGTCATCATGACCGCGATCGCCTGGACGCTCGGGATACTGATCTTCTTCCCGATCCTCTGGACGTTCCTGACCAGCTTCAAGTCCGAAGCCGATGCGATCGCCTCGCCGCCGCAGTTCCTGTTCTTCCACTGGACGACGGAGAATTATGCGGAAGTGCAGAGCCGGTCGAACTATCTCGGCCACTTCATGAACTCAGTGATCATCTCCTTCGGCTCGACGCTGCTCGGCCTGATCATCGCCATTCCGGCCGCCTGGGCCATGGCGTTTTCGCCGACCAAGCGGACCAAGGACGTTCTGATGTGGATGCTGTCGACGAAGATGATGCCGCCGGTCGGCGCGCTCATCCCGATCTACCTGATGTTCCGCAACACCGGACTGCTGGACAGCCGCATGGGCCTGGTGATCGTGCTGACGCTCATCAACCTGCCGATCATCGTCTGGATGCTCTATACCTATTTCAAGGAAATCCCTGGCGAAATTCTCGAGGCCGCCCGCATGGACGGTGCATCGCTCGCCAAGGAAATCATCTATGTGCTGACGCCGATGGCCATTCCCGGAATTGCCTCGACGCTGCTGCTCAACATCATCCTGGCCTGGAACGAAGCCTTCTGGACCCTCAACCTCTCTGCCTCGAAGGCAGCGCCGCTGACGGCCTTCATCGCTTCCTATTCCAGCCCCGAGGGCCTGTTCTACGCCAAGCTCTCGGCAGCTTCGACCATGGCGATTGCCCCGATCCTGATCCTCGGCTGGTTCTCGCAGAAACAACTCGTCCGCGGCCTGACCTTCGGCGCGGTGAAATAAGACGACAGGGAGAGAAACATGGGCAGCATTACCCTTCAGAAAGTCTCGAAGGTCTTCGGCGAAGCCAAGGTCATCCCTTCGATCGACCTTGAGATCAAGGACGGCGAGTTCGTCGTCTTCGTCGGACCATCGGGCTGCGGCAAGTCCACGCTGCTGCGGCTGATCGCCGGGCTCGAGGATGTCAGCGGCGGCAAGATCGTCATCGACGGCAAGGACGCGACCGAACAGGCGCCGTCCGAACGCCGCCTGGCGATGGTGTTCCAGTCCTATGCGCTTTATCCGCATATGAGCGTGCGCAACAACATCGCCTTCCCGCTGAAGATGGCAGGGATGGACAAGGCTGAGATCGACCGCAAGGTCGGCGATGCCGCGCGCGTGCTGAACCTCACCGACTATCTGGAGCGCAAGCCGCGCCAGCTTTCGGGTGGTCAGCGCCAGCGTGTCGCCATCGGCCGCGCCATTGTTCGCCAGCCGTCGGCCTTCCTGTTCGACGAGCCGTTGTCGAACCTCGATGCGGCGCTGCGCGTCAACATGCGTCTGGAGATCAGCGAACTGCACCAGCAGCTGAAGACGACGATGATCTATGTCACCCACGACCAGGTGGAAGCCATGACCATGGCCGACAAGATCGTCGTTCTCAACCGCGGCAATATCGAGCAGGTGGGCTCGCCGCTGGAGCTCTACAAGAACCCGCGCAACCTCTTCGTCGCCGGTTTCATCGGTTCGCCGAAGATGAATTTCGTCAAGGGCCAGCTCGCCGCTCAGCTCGGCGCGCATACGATCGGCGTTCGCCCCGAACATGTGCTGCTGTCGCTGGAAAGCGGCGACTGGAAGGGCCGGGTCACGGTTGCCGAACATCTCGGCTCCGACACGTTCCTGCATATCGATGTCGAGGGCATCGGTGCGGTGACCGCGCGTGCCGGCGGCGACTTCGCTGCCAAGGCGGGCGACACCGTCTATATGACGCCCGACAAGGCGCGTATCCACAAATTCAACGAGGGCGGCCTCGCCATCTAAGGCGGGACCGGGCCGGGGTGGCCATGCGGAGCGGGCGCGGTGCCCGGTCCGCCGAGACCTGGAGCGGGAGGCCGCTCCGGAAGACCTCAAGAGGACTGTATCATGACGTGCAAACTATCGCTGGCAACGCTTGCCGAGGCGGCCAAGACGGCCACGGTTCCGGCCTATGACCGGGCGTCGCTCTCAGCCGGCATCGTGCACTTCGGCGTCGGCAATTTTCATCGCGCCCACCAGGCGATCTATCTCGACGATCTCTTTAACGAGGGGCAGGATCACGACTGGGCGCTTGTCGGCGCCGGCATGCTGCCGTCGGATGCGTCGATGCGCGAAAAGCTCGCGGCGCAGGATTTCCTGACGACGGTGGTCGAGCAGGATAACAACAAGACGGCGGCCCGGGTCACCGGACCGATGATCGACATCCTGCCGGTCGGCGATTCCAAGGCGATCATCGCCAAGCTTGCGGATCCCTCCATCCGCATCGTCTCGATGACGATTACCGAGGGTGGCTATTTCATCGACGCTTCCGGCAAGTTCAATCCTGAGCATCCGGCGATCGCCGCCGACGGCAAGAACCCGTCCGAGCCGAAGACCGTGTTCGGCCTGATCGTCGCCGGTCTGAAGGCGCGCAAGAACAAGGGCATTATTCCCTTCACGGTGATGTCCTGCGACAACATTCCGCATAACGGCGTGGTCACCACCAACGCCGTTGTCGGTACGGCGAAGCTGTCGGATCCGGCCTTCGCCGATTGGATCAAGGCCAACGTTGCCTTCCCGAATGCCATGGTCGACCGCATCACGCCGGCAACCGGCCAGCGCGAGATCGACCTGCTGAAGGATCAGTTCGGCATCGAGGACAACTGGCCCGTCTACTGCGAAGAATTCAAGCAGTGGGTGCTGGAAGACAAGTTCACCGCAGGCCGTCCGGCGCTCGAAAAGGTCGGCGTCACCTTCGTGCCTGATGTCACGCCTTACGAGCATATGAAGATCCGCATCCTGAACGGTGGGCATGCGGCGATTGCCTATCCGGCAGCGCTGATGGACATCCACTTCGTTCACGATTCGATGGAAGACCCGCTGATCCGCGCCTTCCTGGCGAAGCTCGAAAAGGACGAGATCATTCCGATCGTGCCGCCGGTGCCAAATACCTCGCTGCAGGACTATTTCGAGCTGATCGAGCGCCGCCTGCTGAACCCGAAGATCGCCGACACCATCCCGCGTCTGGCGCAGGACGGCTCCAACCGGCAGCCGAAATTCATCCTGCCCTCGACGCTCGACAATCTCAGCCAGGGCAGGGACGTGGTGGGTCTGTCGCTGGTCTCGGCGCTCTGGTGCCGCTACTTCGCCGGCAAGACAGACAGCGGCAAGGAGATCGTCTTCAACGATGCCAGCGCCGACCGTCTGCACGCGGCTGCGGTCAAGGCCAAGGACGATCCGGCGGCCTTCCTCGCCTTTGACGATATCTTCGGCGAAGTCGCGAAATCGGAGCTCTTCCGCAAGCGCTTCGCCCATGCCCTGAAAACGCTGTGGGAAAAGGGCACTCGCGAGACGCTGCAGCTCTATCTCGACGGCAAGCTTGCAGTGTAAGCAGATATGACGGCGGCACATGCCGCCGTTGCCGCCTGGCGGGATGCAGGACGGTCATGCGTCCTAGAACGATGGTTGGTCTTCCATGACTGATGCTGAGACACGGCTGGTCATATTCGATTGCGACGGCGTGCTTGTCGATAGCGAGCCGATCTCGGTCAATGTCCTCGTCGCGGCGATGAACGGTCTTGGCGTGCCGATCACCGAAGAGGAGGTCTATGGCCGCTTCCTCGGCAAGAGCCTGGCGACCGTCATCGAAACGATGAAGAGCGACTACCACGTTCATGCCGGCGAGGAATTTCTCGAGCGGATGCGGATCGATCTCTACAGCCGCTTCCGCAACGAGCTGAAACCGATCGACGGTATCGGCGAGACCATCGATGCGCTCGACATTCCCTGTTGCGTTGCGTCCTCCAGTCAGGTCGAACGCATCGAGCTGTCGCTGTCGGTCACCGGTCTCATCAGCAAGCTGCCGCATATTTTCAGCGCCAGCATGGTGAAGAACGGCAAGCCCGCGCCGGACCTTTTTCTGCATGCCGCGCGTGAAATGCAGGTCGAGCCGAAGAATTGCGTGGTCGTCGAGGACAGCCCGGCGGGCATCGAGGCGGCGAAGGCCGCCGGCATGCGCGTCTTTGCCTTTACCGGCGGTTCGCATGCGAATTTCGAAGGCTATCGTGCTGAACTTGACCGGCTTTCGCCCGAAGCCGTGTTTGACGTGATGCCTGAATTGATACACCTTATCCAGAAACAAAAGCTGGATGGGATGCACCCCTGATGCATGATCACGTGGTTGCGGTGGATGTTGGCACCGGCAGTGCGCGCGCCGGCGTCTTCGATGCCGGCGGCCGGTTGCTGGGCAAGGCCGAGCATCCAATCATCATGAACAGGCCGCGGGAAAACCACGCCGAGCACGATTCCGAAAATATCTGGTCCGCCGTCTGCATCTCGGTGCGCAAGGCCGTTGAGCAATCGGGCGTGGCGCCTGCTTCAATCGGTGCGATCGGCTTTGACGGGACGTGCTCGCTCGTCGTGCGCGATGTCGAGGGCAGGCAGATTTCTGTTTCGACCGGCGGCGAGAAGCGCTTTGACACCATCGTCTGGCTGGATCACCGGGCGCTGCAGGAAGCGGATTTCTGCACGGCGACGCAGCATGCCGTTCTCGAACATTCCGGGCATTTCATGTCTCCCGAGATGGAGATGCCGAAGCTGATGTGGCTGAAGACGAAGGTTCCGGGCACCTGGATGAATGCCGGCTACTTCTTCGATCTTGCCGACTTCATGACCTGGAAGGCCACGGGATCCCTCAGCCGCTCGCGCTGCACGCTGACGGCGAAATGGAACTATCTTTCCCATGAGAAAGACGGCTGGCGTAAGGACTTCCTGGCGCAGATCGGTCTCGACGATCTGCTGGAGCGGGGGCACCTGCCTGACGAGACGGTGCCGGTCGGCTCCAGCGTCGGGACGTTGACGCAGGAGGCTGCCTCGGCGCTGGGGCTGACGACCGCCTGCCATGTTGCAGCCGGGATGGTCGATGCCTATGCCGGTGCGCTTGGCACACTCGGCGGCTATGCGGCCGACCCGCGCGAGCTTGAACGCCAGCTGGCGCTGATTGCAGGCACATCAAGCTGCATCGTTTCGTTTTCGCGCGAACGGCGGCCGAGCCACGGCATGTGGGGGCCATATTACGAAGCGGTGTTTCCGCAGTCCTGGCTTGTCGAAGGCGGCCAGTCGGCGACCGGCGCCCTGCTTGATCATATCGTGCGCATGCATGCGGCCGGCGGCGAGCCGACGGCGGCGTTGCATCAGAAGATCGCAGCCCGTGTCGCTCAGCTCCGTGCTGAAGAAGGCGACGATGCGCTTGGCGCCAGGATCTTCGTACTGCCTGACTTTCATGGCAACCGCTCGCCGCTTGCAGATCCCCACGCCGTCGGCGTTGTCAGCGGGCTGACGCTCGATACCTCCTTCGACGGTCTTTGCGCGCTCTATTGGCGGACTGCCGTCGGGATTGCGCTTGGTATCCGCCATATCCTCGAGACGATGAAAGAGTACGGCTACGTTCCGGATACGCTACATGTGGCCGGCGGCCACGTGAAGAACCCGGTGTTGATGGAGCTTTATTCCGACGCGACGGGATGTAAGGTTGTGGTGCCGAAAATGAACGAAGCCGTCCTGCTCGGTACGGCGATCGCGGCTTCCGCCGCCTGCGGATTACACAAGGATCTGGCAGCGGCCGGGACCGCAATGTATCCCGGCGGCGACGAACGCAGCCCGAACGCGGCCAAGCGGGCGATGTACGACCGCGAATACCGGCGGCTGCTGGCCATGTACCGGCATCGCGCCGAGCTGGAAGCGATGGATTAGCCGCCGCCGCGGCCTTCGCCGAGGATGGCGCCGAATTCCGCCATGCGGCGTTCGCGCTGGAAGGCCTCGTCGCCGGCCGCGGCAATCACCGTTTCCGACAGGCAATCGAGCAGTGCCATCAGCGGCGGCAGGTTGTCTTCGTCCGGCACGCGTGACGGAGGCAGTGTCAGCATGATGTTCGACTGCTCCGGCATCCAGTCATTGTTTTCCGCAGTGATCAGCACCACCCGGTAGCCGTAGCGCCTTGCTGTTCTGGCAAGTAGCCTGGCGCGGGCAAAGCGCCGGCAATCGATGATGACGAGCAGTGCGCCTTCGCCGGTCTGTCGGGCGAAGAGTTCGGCAAAGCGGCTCCCCGATCCATCGAGCGCGCGAACGCCATCGCGGGCGTGGGTAAGGCGCTGGGCAAAATGCGAAGCGAAACCGGTCAGGCGTACATGGGTGGCGATGAAGACTTCGCGGGCGCTTGAAATCATTGACGCCGCCTCAGCCCATTGGGGCTGCGCGGTCAGGTGGTAGATATGGTGCATCGCCTGGATCTGTTCGGTAACCAGCAGCGCTAGCGGCTTGCCGCTCGATGCGTCGGTCTGCAGCTCGTTGAGCGAGGTCTGCAACTGAACCGGCGATGTGACCGCCGTTTCGCGGATATGGATCTTGACGCTGTCGAGGCCCTGATAGCCGAGCGCGCGCAGGAAGCGCCCGACCGTCATTGGGCTGAGATCCAGCCGGTCGGCCACCGAGGCCGCGGTTTCAAAGGGCAGGTCGTTCAGATGCTCGGTGAAATACTTCGCGATCCGGCGCTCCGCTGGCGTGCCGGACTTCACGTAATGCCTGAGCTTCTGGACGAAGTCTTCCACGCAACGGGCCCCTCACTGGCGAAAACGCGTCTTGCGGATGCGCGCGGGCGAGACTTGCCGTTTGCAACTATTTCCGGAAGCTGCGTCTCAGGCTCAAGTTTAGATCGAATATTTTCCAGTATATATTAGTGTTCAATTGCAGACAAGTTTTCCATTGCTGCATGTACTTTTATTTCCGCTTGCCGTTCTGCGCGGGGATTCCTACATCCTGGGTCAAACCACGGAGACGCCACGCATGATCCTTGACGCCGCCCGCCTGTCCTTCCGCAACCTGCTTGCTCCCGAGACACGCTCAGTGTTCTGGAAGGTGCTGGGTTTGACGCTTCTGGTGCTGGTCGGGCTGTGGTTCGTGCTGCGCAGCCTGTTTGCGACGCTGCTCTTTCCCTGGATTGCTGGTTTCTTTCCACAGATGCCCGAATGGGCGGGGTGGCTGAGCTTCGTCTTAGCCATTCTCGCCGGTCTTGGGTTGGCGCTCGGCCTTGCCCTTCTTCTGTCTCCGGTGACGGCGCTGATTGCCGGTCTGTTTCTGGATGACGTTGCAGAGGTTGTGGAGAAGCGCGATTATCCGAACGACCGGCCGGGCACGGCAATGCCGCTCGGACCGGCGTTGACGAGTTCGATCAAGTTCCTCGGAGTGGTGGTTCTCGGCAATATCATCGCGCTGCTTCTGCTCTTCATCCCCGGCGTCAATCTGATCGCCTTCTTCGTGGTGAACGGTTATCTGCTCGGGCGGGAATTCTTCGAGTTTGCAGCGATGCGCTTCCGGCCGCCCGAGGAGGCCCGCGCCTTCCGGGCAAAGCACGGATCGACGGTCTTCCTGGGCGGCCTTGTCATCGCGGCCTTCCTTGCTGTGCCGTTTCTCAACCTTCTGACGCCGCTCTTTGCCGCCGGCATGATGGTGCACCTGCACAAGCTGGTCTCGCAGAAGGATCCAGCCTTCAGAGGCTAGGTCAAGCTGGCAGTGCCGAAGCGTCGTACATGGCGGCGAATTCGGCGCTCGGCGGGATCGGCTTGATGATGTCGATCAGCACGCCGTTGGGGTCGGCGGTGATGAAGTGCCGCTGGCCGAAATCCTCGTCACGCAAATCGCGCATGATCGGCAATCCCGCGGCCTTGCAGGCCGCGTAAATGGTATCGACATCCTCGACCTCGAAATTCAGAAGCAGGCCGGAGACCCTGCCGCGCGCCTGCTCGGGGATGGTCTCGTGGCTGCCGTCCAGGATCGCGAGGTTGATCCGCTCGTCTTCGGCGGATTGCAGGTGGACATACCAGTCACTTTCAAACAGCGCCTGAAAGCGGAAATGCGTCATGTAGAAAGCCGCCGTTGCCGCCACATCGCCGGTCATGATGACCGGATAATAGCTCGTCGATTTCATTTCATCGCTCCTTTTTAATTTACGTACAGTTTGTATGTTTTTTCGTTTAACATACATGCGGTGTGTATGTAAATAGGTGATATGACCAGGACCAATCGCGAACGAACCGAACAGACGCAGCAGGCACTGATCGCGGCTGCACGGCGCCTCTTTGTCGACAAAGGCTATGCCGAGACCGCGACGCCGGACATCGTCTCGGCGGCGGGCGTGACGCGCGGCGCGCTCTATCACCATTTCGAAGACAAGCGAGCGCTGTTCCGGGCGGTCATCGAGCTGGAGGCGGGAAAGGTGGCGGAGGAGATCGAGAGCCGCTCGGCGGATGCGCAATCTCCAAGGGATGCACTGCTCACGGGTGCATCGGCCTATTTCGATGCGATGGCGGCTGAGGGACGTACACGGCTGCTGCTGCTGGAGGCGCCAGCGGTTCTCGGCGCCGAGGCTTCGGCGATCGACCGGGAGAATGCGGAGGAAAGCCTGCGCCGGGGCTTGGCGGCGATGCTGCCCGCCGGAACGATGCAGCTGGGAGCACTGACGGCATTGTTGTCGGCCGCCTTCGATCGTGCTGCGATCGAGATCGAGCAGGGTGGGGTGCGGGCAGATTACGAGCAGGCGATTGCCAGCTTAGTCGATGGCCTCGCCGATCATCTGCGGCGGTAGCTCGACGAGCGGCGCGGGGATGTCCCACGTCTTCTCGGCAGACTTGCAGATATCGGCGATGACGCAGCGCTCGCATTCGGGGCGTCTTGCCTTGCAGGTGTAGCGGCCATGCAGGATCAGCCAGTGGTGAGCGTGGTAGAGATACTGCTTCGGCACCACCTTCATCATCCGCTCTTCGACTTCATCGGGCGTCTTGCCGGGCGCGAGCCTGATGCGATTGGCGATGCGGAAGATGTGGGTATCGACGGCCATCGTCGCCTGGCCGAATGCCATGGAGAGCACGACATTCGCGGTCTTGCGGCCGACGCCGGGCAGGCGGATCAGCTCTTCGCGCGTCTGCGGCACGACACCGCCGAATTCATCGACCAGCATCTGCGACAACGCAATGACGTTCTTCGCCTTGTTGCGATAGAGGCCGATCGTCTTGATGTAATCGCGAACCTTTTCCTCGCCGAGGGCAAGCATCTTTTCCGGCGTATCGGCGGCCTTGAAAAGCGCCCGTGTCGCCTTGTTGACGCCGGCGTCGGTCGCCTGCGCCGAGAGCGCCACGGCAACCACCAAGGTGAAGGGGTTGCTGTGTTCCAGCTCGCCCTTCGGTTCTGGCCGCTGGATCGAGAAGCGGCGGAAAATCTCCTCCCGCTCGGCTTCGGAATAGGCGCTTCGGACCGCCGCCGTCTTGCGGCGGGCGATCACTTTTGAGTTTTGCGAAATGCGGGAAGCGGATTTGAGTTTCGGTTCGGCCATCGACAATCTATACTCATCAGCCATGACGGAAAGCAACGCCGACAGCGCGGTCGAACAGCCTGTTTTCGCCGCCGAACTCTTCCCCTACCGGTCGCTCGGCCGCAAGGGGTTTCGTGTGCTGCTCGCGCTTTCCGGTGCCGTCTGCCTGATGTACGGAATGTTCTTCGTCGTGACGGGTGCCTGGCCGATCGGCTTTTTCTTCGGTCTCGATTTCGCGCTTCTCTACGGTGCCTTCTGGCTGAACTACCGCTCCGGACGTGCGCGGGAAGAGGTCACCGTTTCGCGAAGCGACGTGGCGATCCGCAAGTTTGCGCCGTCGGGCAAGATGATCGAGCACCATTTTAATCCGTTCTGGACGCGCTTCCTGGTGCGGCGGCATGAGGAGATCGGCATTCTCTCCATGCATGTTGCGGGTGAGGGGCGGCGCACGGATATCGGCTCATTCCTCAATCCCGATGATCGCGAAAGTTTCGCCAAGGCCTTCAAGGGCGCGCTGGCGACGGTGAAGCGGCGGATCTGAAAGCCGCGCAAGAAACGGGTGGTTTCGCAGATCCCGCTTGATTATCTCCTTGATACAAGGAGAAATACGATGAACATGATCGCAAATCTGAACAGAGACATCACGCCTGATGGTCCCGATTACGAGACCGTTCGGCGGGTCATCGAATTGATCACCGAGGATTATCGCGACCAGCCTTCGCTGGAAGACATCGCCGCGCGCCTCAACCAATCGCCGACGCAATTGCAGAAGACCTTCACGCGCTGGGCCGGGCTTTCGCCCAAGGCCTTCCTGCAGGCGGTGACGCTCGATCACGCCAAGCGCCTGTTGCGCCAGGAAGAGCTGCCTTTGCTGGAGACGTCTTTCGAGGTCGGTCTCTCCGGCCCCAGCCGTCTGCACGATCTGTTCGTCACCCATGAGGCCATGTCTCCGGGCGAGTGGAAGGCAAGGGGCGGCGGGCTGACCATTCGCTACGGTTTCCACACCTCGCCCTTCGGCGTCGCGCTGGTGATGGCCACCGATCGCGGGCTGGCCGGGCTCGCCTTCAGCGATCTCGGCGACGAGGCGGCCTGCCTGGAGGATATGACCTGCCGTTGGCCGAATGCCGACTATGTCGAAGACCGGCAGGCGACGGCGCCTTATGCCGAGCGGATCTTCCAGCCCGGCAAATGGTCGTCCGAGCAGCCGCTTCGCGTCGTGCTGATCGGTACCGATTTTCAGGTGCGCGTCTGGGAAAGCCTGCTGAAGATCCCCTTCGGCAAGGCCGTGACCTATAGCGACATCGCCAGCGACATTGGTAGCCCGAAAGCCATGCGTGCCGTCGGTGCGGCTGTCGGCGCCAACCCGATCTCATTCGTGGTGCCGTGTCACCGCGCGCTCGGCAAGAGCGGAGCGCTGACGGGATATCACTGGGGTTTGACGCGCAAGCGCGCCATGCTTGGCTGGGAGTCGGCGCACGCCTGAAAAGTTTGCGCGAGCGGCCCCCTCATCCGGCTGCCGCCACCTTCTCCCAGAGGGGAGAAGCGACTCGTGGCGGCGTGCCGTTCCGTCTCAGATTTCGGGGTAGGCGGTTCTTTTCCCTTCTTCCCCGGGGAGAAGGTGCCCAAAGGGCGGATGAGGGCGCCAAGTCCGCGAGCTAGCCTTCGGCCAATTCCAACAATGCTTTCGCCGCGCTCTCATCCGTGATCAGCGTATTGCAGCCGATCCGCTTGATCGTGGCGCGAATAGCGGTGGCGCGGTGTGCGCCGCCGGAGGAGAGCACGATGTGCTTTGCCTTTTTCAACGTGTCGAGATCGACCGACATGACGCGGCTGTTGATCGAGTGATCGACGGTGTTTCCGTCCTTGTCGAGGAAGTTGAACATCGTGTCGCAGACGCAGCCGGCGTCGATCAGCTCTTGCAGCTCGGCCTTCGAAATCCATCCCTCGGAGAGCGACGTCGAATGCGGACCGATATCGCCGCAGGAGACGATTGCCAGGTCAAGATTCTCGGCAAGCCGGTAGATCGAGTCAAGGCCGCATTTATCGATCAGGTTGCGTTTGGTCTCGATGGAATCGACCAGCAGCGGCGCCAGGAACATGTAGCACTCGGCGCCGAGCTGACTCGCCAGGCGCCAGGTGTAGTCGATTGGATTGGTCTGGTGCACGGCAACGACGCCACCGAGCAGCGAGACGACCTTGCAATTGTCGCGCCGGGGCGAGCGGAAGCTTGAGAGCGAGGCTGTCATCGTGCGGCCCCAGCCGACGCCGATCGTGTAGTTGTCGGGGATGGCTTCGGAGAGAAACTGGCCGAGCGCCAGGCCGACGCTTTTCGCCAGCGCATTAACGTCGCTGTTTGCGGGGGAGGGGACGACAATTGCCTCATCAAGGCCGTAGGCGCGCTCGAGCTTGACCGAAAGCTCGACACAGTCGCCGATCGAATCGTTGATCCAGATCTGCACTTCGCTGCGCTTCATCGCTTCGTCGAGAAGGCGGATGACGGTGGTGCGGCTGATGCCGAGTTGCTCGGCAACGTCCTTCTGCGTGAGGCCCTGATTGTAGTAGAGCCACGCCGCCCTGAGCCTCAGCGAGGAAGCTTCGGAATAAGCGGTGTGCGTGCCGCGCTTCAGCTTGACCACATCTTCTCCCGCGAGAATTTCACCCTAATTGCCTGCAGCAAGCGAAAGGCGCTCGGGCATCGCATTGTTCCCGCCGATAATGACGGGTGTGACACTTATGTCAATTGAAATGCACAAATGTCCTTGACTTTCGATGAACGGAATTGCGATATTATCCGCGACAGACGTCGTTCTTGTCCGTCCGAGGAGGACAGTGTGCGGGCATACGGAAAGTCAGGACCGGCCTTGGTGCCGCAGGCATTGCCTGCGCCGAATTATCGCGCCATTCTTTCGGCTCCGGCCCGGAACATTGCCGGTGCAACTCCCGTTAGCTCAACAGCCGTGATGGAGCCGCGCTTCTTCGCCTGCAACACGAACGTCAGCATTCCGTAGATCACCTCTTTTCCGGGCGAAGGTCGCGCCGGTTCGCAGCTCAGTCACAAAGGATTTTGACCATGACATCCAAGCTTGACCAACTCCGCGAGATAACCACGGTGGTTGCCGATACCGGCGACATCGAGGCCGTGGCGCGCCTGAAGCCCGTCGATTGCACGACTAACCCGAGCATCGTTCTGAAGGCACTCGGCACGCCGATGTTTGCCGATGCGATCAAGGAAGGTGTTGCCTGGGGCAAGAAGCAGGGCGGCAATGCCGAGGCTGTTTCGGCCGCCGTTGCCGATCGCCTGGCGATCTCCGTTGGTGCCGCGCTCTCGAAGCTGGTGCCTGGCCGCGTCTCGACGGAAGTCGATGCCGACCTTTCCTTCGATACCAAGGCTTCGATCGACAAGGCTCACAGCATCATCGCCGGCTACAAGGAACGTGGCATCGAGAAGGACCGTATCCTGATCAAGCTCGCATCCACCTGGGAAGGCATCCGCGCTGCCGAAGTGCTGCAGAAGGAAGGCATCGACTGCAACCTGACGCTGCTCTTCTCGAAGGCACAGGCCGTCGCCTGCGCTGACGCCAAGGTGTTCCTGATCTCGCCCTTCGTCGGCCGTATTCTCGACTGGTACAAGAAGTCGACGGGCAAGGATTACACGCCTGAGGAAGATCCGGGCGTGGTCTCCGTTCGCGATATCTACAACTACTACAAGGCCAACGACATCAAGACGATCGTCATGGGTGCCTCGTTCCGCAGCGCCGGTGAAATCGAAGCGCTGGCCGGTTGCGATCGCCTGACGATTGCGCCGAACCTGCTCGATGAACTGTCGAACGACCAGGGCAAGCTCGAGCGCAAGCTGTCGCCGGAGACGGTGAAGCCGGCTGCGAAGATCAGCGTCGATGAAAAGACGTTCCGCTGGATGATGAACGAAGATGCGATGGCGACCGAAAAGCTCGCCGAAGGCATCCGCGCGTTCGCCAAGGATCTCGGCACGCTGCGCGGCATGGTGCAGAAGGAACTGCAGCTCGCTGCTGCCTAAGGCCTTTACACAAGTCCTTGAAAAGGCCCGGACGCCGATGGTGTCCGGGCCTTTTTCATGTTTCATATCATCAGCTGAGACGGGAGAAGCGGAATGGCAGGCGGGAAGCGCTCCGGGTTTATGAGCTACGCAATCAGGCATGGCAGTTTCATCATCGCTTTCGCTGCCGGGTTTGCTGTGTTCCTGCTGCTGACGTCCCGCGACGTGAATGCCAAGAATGTGCTGGTCGGCTGGAATGTGACAGCGATCGTCTTCATCGTGATAAGCTGGCGCAAGATGCTGCGGGCGACCGTTTCCGATATTCGCCGCCGCTCCGAAGACCTCGATTTTTCCGATACGTTCGTACTGTTCCTGTCGATCGCCGCCGCCGTTGCGAGCATTGCCGGTATCGGTCTCGAGCTGCATTCAGTCAAGGACGCGCCGGCCGATGTGGCGCTGGGACGGGCCATGGCGGCGATCGTCACCATCCTGATTTCCTGGGTTTTCCTGCACACGCTCTTCACGATCCACTATGCCCACCGTTTTTATGGCGGGCGGGACAAGGCTGAAGGTCTGGTTTTTCCAGACAAGATAGAGGAGCCCATCTATTGGGACTTCCTCTATTTCTCCTTCACCATCGGTGTCGCCGCACAGACGGCCGATATCGGCCTGTCGTCGCGCACGATGCGCAAGATCGCGCTGCTGCATGCCGTGCTGTCGTTTCTCTTCAACACGACAATCCTGGCGCTGGCGATCAATGTCGGGGCGAGCCTGCTCTGAGGCTCGCCGCTTTTTGCGCTAGAGGATCGCCTGTCCCGCCATCAGTGCAAGGACGAGGAAGATCAGGAAGATCACCAGGGCGATGCCGAAGAGGACGCGCGCGATCGTCGCGGTCGCAGCGGATATGCCCGAGAAGCCGAAGAAGCCGGCGATCAGCGAAATGACGAAAAATATGAGAGCCCACTTAAGCATGGAGGTTTCCTCTGTGTTGGACGCAGAAGAAGACGCGGAAGACGGCAATTTGTTCCCGTCGCATAATAAAATCGATTGAAATAACAGGCGATTTTCCAATCTGCCTTCATCGGCCGGTCGCAGGGCTTTTCAACCGGGCCTTGATCTGTTTCAAACTTTTTCTAGGAAGAGCCCCCAATTCCTAAGGGTCACGATCTGCCGCGTATCTGCGCTGCAGGCGCGCTGAAGGCGTGGGGATTTTCTCATCGATTTGCCCCATCGACGAAAGTGCCTTGATGTCCTCCTTCTTTGATCCCGCCGTCATTTCCATCTATCTCGAAGTCATCATGATCAACATCATCCTCTCCGGGGATAATGTGATTGTCATCGGCATGGCGGCGGCGGGTCTGGCGCCGGAGCTGCGCGGCAAGGCGATCGTCGCAGGCATTGCCGCAGCTGCGGTGATCCGCATCGTCTTCGCCGTCATCGCCGCCGAACTGCTCGTCATCAAGGGGATCAACCTGATCGGCGGCTTCCTGCTGCTCTGGATCTGCTGGACGATGTTCAAGGAACTTCGGGAGGCGGGCGAAGAAGAGGGTGGAGATGACGCGGCCGGGCATCATGCGCACAAGCCGAAGCTTCTGCGTCAGGCGATCGGGCAGATCATCTTCGCCGATCTCTCGATGTCGCTCGATAACGTTCTGGCGGTGGCGGGTGCCGCGAAATCGAACATGACGGCGCTGGTTTTCGGCCTCATTCTCTCGGTCGTTCTCATGGGCGTCGCCTCGAATTTCGTCGCCAAGCTGCTCAGCCGCTTCCGCTGGATCGGCTGGATCGGTCTTGCCATCATCGTCTATGTGGCGCTCGACATGATCTGGGAAGGCGGCTGGGAGCTATGGGCGCTCTATGGTGCCCAGGTGGTCACCTAAGACTTCAGACCTGAGAGCAGGGCGATCAGCTGCGCCTGCCTTTGAGTGCCCGTCTTGGCGAGTACGCGTTTGACGTAGCCGCGCGCCGTTTCATATTGCAGTCCGCAAATGGTGGCGATTTCTCGCGGCGAGGAGCCGTCAAGCAGCAGCTTTGCCACCGTGCCTTCCTGCGGCGTCAGCGCAAAGGTGCTGCGCAGCAGCTCAATGCTCGGCCCTTCGCGTTCTGCGAGGTCGGTGATCAGGACGACAACGCTGGAATGGGCAAAGAGGTCTGCGGCGAGACCCTGAAGCTTCTGGACGCGGGCGACCAGCGGCGGCTTTCCGGTTCGGGATATGCGGACAGACGGAAGATCGATGAACAGCGCGCCATCGGCCGCCGACAGGACCTGCCGCTGCAGCTGCGCCGCCTCGCTCTGTTTTACCGAGAAGAACTCGCCGCCTGCGACGCGGACTTCGTCATCGAGCAGCTTTTCGGCTCGGCTGTTGAGATAGGTGATCCGGCCCTTGCGGTCGAAGAAGATTGCTGCGGCGGCAGTGAGGTCGAAGGCGTCTCCCATGCCGCCGACCTTTGCCGCATCAAGGGTCCGGACGATCTCCGCGGCGGCCGAGAGCCGTGATTGCATGGCGAGCAGCAGCGGTTCATCAGAGCGGTCGAAGGGCGTGTCGTTCATGCCCCGCTGCAGATTGATGCTGAGGGTGCTGCCCCTGATTTCGAAGAGGACCATCGCGGAATAGCGCATGCCGAAGCGCGCCAGAAAATCGGTATAAAAGGCCTGGCGCTCGAAATCGGCGCTGTCTGCGATGTCGTGCTCGATCACCACGCCCTTGCTGAGGCCGATCGGCAGACCGCGCTCGCGAAAGTCGCGCTTGTACCAGCCTTCGGCGAAATAGACGTCGAAGGCCTCCAGAAAATTGGGGGTGGTCAGCACGCCAGCTTCGAATTTTCCGCGCACGGGCATGATGTGCGCGCCGGCCGAACCGGTCGCGCGGCTGATCGCCTCCAGCGTGCCGGCCCAAGTCTCCGGCATCAATGCGGAATCCATCAAACCGGCAAGTGCGCGCTCGAGTTCTGCAATATTAATTACCGATGCCATTGAAACTTATCAGCCTTCGTAGCCCCCCGCGGCCATTGCCAAGGCTTTGCTCAAATATGGAGCAGATGTTCGTTCAACGCAATATTGAAATATATCAACAAAAAGACCGCCGTAGTTGTTCACGGCGGCCTCGTATCACAGATATGTTATTGCAATAACCCCTTCGGGTTATTTCATCCGTGGTTGATCATTACGTGGCGGACCGCCGTGTAGTCTTCCAAAGCATAGACCGACATGTCCTTGCCGTAGCCGGATTGCTTGACGCCACCATGCGGCATCTCGTTGACCAGCATGAAATGCGTGTTGATCCAGGTGCAGCCATATTGCAGGCGGGCGGCCGTCTTCATGCCGCGGCCGATATCCTTGGTCCAGACGGAAGAGGCCAGGCCGTAGTCGCTGTCATTCGCCCAGGTCACGGCATCCTCGACATCGCTGAAGCGGGTGACCGAGACGACGGGGCCGAAGACTTCGCGGCGGACGATCTCATCGTCCTGCGTCGCGCCGGCAATGACGGTCGGGGTGAAGAAGAAGCCCTTGTCGCCGGAGGCCTTGCCACCGGTGGTGACTTCCATGTGCTTGTGCTCGGATGCCCGGGCGACGAAACTTTCCACGCGGTCGCGCTGGCGCTTGGAGATCAGCGGGCCGATCTCGTTTTCGGTGTCTTCGGCCTGATTGAACTTGATCGAGGAGACGGCGGAGGAGAGGTCGGCGACGAATTTGTCGTAGACCTTGGCGTCGGCATAGATGCGGCAGGCGGCGGTGCAGTCCTGACCGGCATTGTAATAGCCGAAGGTGCGGATGCCGGCGACGACGGCGTCGATATCGGCATCGTCGAAGACGATGACCGGCGCCTTGCCGCCGAGTTCCAGATGGGTGCGCTTGACGGTCTTGGCGGCGGCCTGCAACACCTTCTTGCCGGTGGCGACATCGCCGGTGATCGACACCATGCCGATCTTCGGATGGTTGATCAGCGCGTTGCCGACGCTCTCGCCGCGGCCGAGGATGACGTTGACGACGCCTTCGGGCAGGATTTCGGAGAGCAGCTTCGCCATCTTCAGCGCCGTTAGCGGCGTCTGTTCAGAGGGCTTGAAGACAACCGTGTTGCCGCCGGCGATCGCCGGTGCCAGCTTCCAGGCCATCATCATCAGCGGATAGTTCCAGGGCGCGATCGAGCCGACGATGCCGATCGGATCGCGGCGGATCATCGAGGTGTGACCGGGCAGGTATTCGCCGGCGGCTGGGGCATGCAGATTGCGCACGGCGCCCGCAAAGAAGCGGTAGCAATCGACGATCGCCGGGATTTCATCGTTGAGGACGGCGTTGATCGGCTTGCCGCAGTTCAGCGCTTCCAGCGCCGCGAAACCCTGCGCATCCCGCTCGATCGCGTCGGCGATCTTCAGGAGGTAGGAGGAGCGCTCGCCGGGCGTCGTCTGCGACCAGCTCTTGAAGGCCTTATCGGCGGAATCTACGGCGGCGTCGACCTGGCCGAGCGACGCTTCCGGCAGATCCAGCACCTTTTCGCCCGTCTTCGGGTTCAGGACGTGTTCTTCCGTTTCCGTGCCCGCTTCGAAGCGCGAGCCGATCAGCATTTGGGTGTCCATGATGTTCTCCCTTTTGTTCATCGAGCGGATGGGGGCATCCCACTCTGGTTATTTTCCGGCGCCGGCAATCTGGTCGCCGTCGCGGGTGAGGTAATAGGCTGCGAGGATTGGCAGGAAGGTAACCAGCACGACCACCATGGCGACCACGTTGGTGACGGGGCGCTGGCGCGGGCGGATCAGCTCTTCCAGCATCCAGATCGGCAGCGTTGATTGCTGCCCGCCGGTGAAGGTGGTGACGATGACTTCGTCGAAGGACAGCGCGAATGCCAGCATGCCGCCGGCCAAGAGCGCCGTGCCGATATTCGGCAACACGACATGGCGGAAGGTCTGGAAGCCATCTGCGCCGAGGTCCATCGAGGCCTCGATCAGCGAGCCCGACGTTCGCCGGAAGCGGGCGACGGCGTTGTTATAGACGACGACGACG
Organism: Hyphomicrobiales bacterium; assembly: GCA_900465675.1. GTDB lineage: Bacteria > Pseudomonadota > Alphaproteobacteria > Rhizobiales > Rhizobiaceae > Rhizobium. Next base: position 66,516 of record UBJR01000014.1, read on the forward strand.
CAGAAGGTGGCGTGACCGAGCACGATCGTCCAGACCGAGAACGGGATATCGAACAGGCTGAAGGCCGAGCGCAGCGCAATGCCGGTGATGATCCCGGGAAGGGCGATCGGCAGGATGACGAGCAGCGAGATCGCCTCACGGCCGAAGAATTTCGTCTGGCTGACGGCGGCGGCGCAGAGCGTGCCCAGCACGAGCGCGATCGCGGTGGCGATGCAGGCGACCTGAACGGACAGCCCCAATGCGGACCAGACGTCCGGGCGGTTCCAGGCAATGCCGAACCACTGCAGGGTCAGGCCGGGCGGCGGCCACTGGTAGCTCTTCTCTTCCGTCGTGAAGGCATAGACGAAGATCAGCAGGATCGGCAGATGCAGGAAGAGCAGCCCGCCTGCGGCGGCGATCTTGAGGATCAGAGGGGATCGTTGTCCGCGATCAGAGCGCATCGAAAGCTCCCTGTTTTTTGGCAAGCCAGAGATAGATGGCCATGATGACGATCGGCACGACGGAGAAGGCGGCGGCGAGCGGCACGTTTCCGGCCGTGCCCTGCTGCGTATAGACCGCCTGGCCGATGAAAAGACGCGAGGAACCGATGATCTGCGGGATGATGTAGTCGCCGAGCGTCAACGAGAAGGTGAAGATCGAACCGGCGACGATGCCCGGCAGTGCCAGCGGGAAGAGCACGGTGCGGAAGGTCTGGCGCGGGGTGGCGCCGAGATCCGAAGAGGCCTCGATCAGGTTACCGGGCACGCGCTCGAGGGCGGCCTGCGTCGGCAGGATCATGTAGGGCAGCCAGATATAGACGAAGACGATGAAAGTGCCGAGGTAGCTGACGGAGAGCGAATTGCCGCCGATGACGGGCAGGTTCAGGATGCCGTCGAGCAGCCAGGAGAGATAGAGCTTGTCGAAGAACCAGGTGAGGATGCCTTCCTTAGCGAGGATCAGCTTCCAGGCGTAGATCTTCACCAGATAGCTCGACCAGAGCGGCAGCATGATGCCGAGATAGAAGAGCGCCTTCCATTTTCCCTGCGCATAGCGCGCCGCATAATAGGCGATCGGGAAGGCGATGAAGGCGGAGGCGACGGTGACGAGCGCCGCCATGACCACCGTGCGGACGATGATGTCGAAATTGGTCGGGTTCAGCAGCTGCGCATAGGTGGACAGCGTGAACTCGTAGCTGATCATCCCCGAGAAATCGTCGATCGAGAAGAAGCTCTGCAGCAAAAGAGCGATCAGCGAGCCGATATAGATGATGCCAAGCCAGAGCAGCGGCGGTGTCAGCATCAGGAACAGCAGCAGTTTCGGGTGCCGCCAGAAGGCGTCGGAGAGGCTGCCGAAAAACCCGCCTCGGCCGGGCAGGATCGACGTGTCCTTGCCTGTCATCGCAATGGCGCTCATGCCGCGTCATCCATGTAGTGGACGTCGCCCGGCTGCCAGCCGAGGCGGACGCTGGAGCCAACGTCGGGCACATCGGCGCCGGCGGGCAGCATCACATGCAGGCGGGTGCCGCGGATATCGACGGTGAGCCGCGTTGCGGCGCCAAGGAAGCTGGCGTTCTCGACCTTTGCTTCTGCGCCATCGCCGAGGCGGATTGCCTCGGGGCGAAGGCTCGCCCAGCGCTTTTCGCCACCGAGAGAGGCCATGAATTCCGGGGCGATGACGTTCGACGAGCCGACGAAATCGGCGACGAACCGGGTTTTCGGGCGACGGTAGATATCGTGCGGCGTGCCTTCCTGAACGATGCCGCCATCGTTGAAGACGGCAACACGGTCGGCCATGGACAGCGCCTCCCCCTGATCGTGGGTGACGAAGACGAAGGTGATGCCGAGGGCGCGCTGCAGGCTCTTCAGTTCCTCCTGCATCTGTTCGCGGAGTTTGAGATCGAGCGCGCCGAGCGGCTCGTCGAGGAGCAGCACCTTCGGTTTGTTGACGAGGGCGCGCGCCAGCGCCACGCGTTGGCGCTGGCCGCCCGAGAGCTGGCCGGGCCGGCGGGTGCCGTAGCCGGGGAGCTTGACCAGCTCCAGCGCCTTCTCGGCTTCCCGCAGGCGCTCAGCCTTGCCGACGCCCTTGACCATCAGGCCATAGGCGACATTGTCGAGAATGTTGAGATGCGGGAAGAGCGCGTAGTCCTGGAAGACGGTGTTGACGTTGCGGCGATAGGGCGGAACGCCCTCGGCGGTTTCGCCGAAAATCTGGATATGCCCGCTGGTCGGCTGCTCGAAGCCGGCAATCAGCCGGAGGCAGGTGGTCTTGCCGGAGCCGGAGGGGCCGAGCATGGCGAAGAACTCGCCCGGCGCGATCTCGAGATCGACGCCATCGACGGCGCGGACCTGGCCGAAGTGACGCGAGACCTTCTGGAAACGGACGGCGGGTGTCATGTGGGGGCTCCGGGCGTGTCTAAGTGATGCTTCAATCTTGGCAAAATACCCCGCCCCAAAGGGGCTTAACCCCGCCATTCCCTCTTGGCGAACTCAGACGTTGAGATTGGAGCGGAGCGGTGCATCGAGTAGCCCCTCCCCCTTGTGGGGAGGGGTTGGGGAGGGGACTTACCGCCCGCCGATCACGCCGACATAGTCGGAGACCCAGCGATGGTACGGCACGCATTCGCTCTGCGTCGTGCACTTGGCAACCGGGGTCTTCCAGAACTTGATCTTGTCGAAGTGGTCGAAGCCGTTGGTGGCGCAACCGGTGTCGGTCATCAGCTCGTTGCCCTTGCAGGCTGCCGGAACCGAGGGAACGGCGCCGAACCAGGCGGCGGCGTCGCCCTGAACCTTGGCGGACAGCGAGTGTTCCATCCACATATAGGCGCAGTTCGGGTGGTCGGCGTCGGCATGCAGCATCGTCGTATCGGCCCAGCCGGTGACGCCTTCCTCGGGGAAGGTCGAGGCAATCTTCTGCTTGTCTGCCTGCATCAGGTTGACCTGGAACGGCCAGGAGCCGGAAGCGACGACGCCTTCGTTCTTGAAGTCGTCGATCTGGATCATCGCATCGTGCCAGTAACGGGAGACGAGCTTGCGCTGGCCGCGCAGCAGGTCGAGCGCTGCCTTGTACTGATCTTCGTTCAGTTCGTAGGGATCCTTGATGCCGAGCTCCGGCTTGTGGGCCATGAGATACATGGCGGCATCGGCGATATAGATCGCGCCGTCATAGGCCTGGACGCGGCCCTTGTTGGACTTGCCGTCCGGCAGGGTTTCTTCCTCGAAGACCACCTTCCAGCTGGTCGGCGCCTTATCCTTGAAGGCGTCGGTGTTGTACATCAGCACGTTCGGTCCCCAGAGGTAGGGAACGCCGTAATGCACGCCGCCGACCGTGTACCACGGACCCTGCTGCAGGCGCGGATCGACATTCTTGAAGCTCGGGATCAGATCGGTGTTGATCGGCTGGACGCGCTTGCCGGCGATGAGGCGAAGCGAAGCGTCGCCGGAGGCGGTGACGAGGTCGAAGCCGCCTTCGTTCATCAGCGAGACCATTTCGTCTGATGTCGCGGCGGTCTTTACGGTGACCTTGCAGCCGGTGTCCTTTTCGAAGCCGGTGACCCAGTCGTAATTCTTGTCGGTTTCGCCGCGCTCGATATAGCCGGCCCAGGCGACGATGCTGACAGCACCTTCACCCTTGCCCAACGTCTTCAGCGGTTCTGCGGCAATAACCTGCGTTGCGAAACTCAGGCACGCGAGTGCGGCCGTGCAGGATTTCAAGAGATTCGTCATCGTCTGTCTCCCGGTTTGAGCCGCTTGTTGCGGCATTTTGTTCCCGGTTGAAAAGTTGCGATGAAAAATCCGCTTTCGCAAATTCATTTATCAGAAAGGTGATATCGGAAATTCCGATAGATCAGGAGCGTATGCGGCCGGAGCGCATGCTTTCAGCGATGCCGACGAAATCCCGCGCCGCCTGCGGCAGGCTCGATCCCTTGCGCCAGACCATGCCGACCTGCACCACCGGCAGAGAACCCGAGACATCGCGGCTCTCGATACGGTCGCCTTCCAGCGACCAGGGCCGATAGACGAGGTCGGGCAGCAGCGCGACACCGGCGCCGGTCGCAACCAGGCTTCGTACCGCTTCGACGGAGCGTGTGCGGAAGGCGACGTGCGGGCGGGCGCCGAGCGCCGAGAGCAGCTTGCCGGTATTCTCCTCGATTTCATCGACCGTCAGCATGATCAGCGGCTCGCGGGCGATATCGGCAACCGAGATGATGTCGGCGGAGACGAGCGGATGGCCCATCGGCAGCCAGAGGCGGTAGGGCGAGGTCTCAAGAATTTCCGCCTGAAGCGCCATGCGGTCGCGCAGATTAGAGATCACCATGACGGCGACATCGAGCTCGCCGCCGACGAGAAGATGTTCGAGATAGCCGCCATTGTCCTCAATGGCGCTGACATCGACACCCGGGCAGGCGCGGCGATAACGGGCCAGCAGATCGGAGAGCACATAGCCGGCGACAAGCGAGGTCACACCAATATTGAGTGTTCCCGACAGCGCGCTTTGCTGACCAGAAAAACTGGTGCGGGCATCCGAGACCGTTGCCAGGATTTTCGTCGCATGGCGGAGAAACTGATGGCCATTATGCGTGATGGTCAGTCCACGCGGGTGGCGATCGAAGAGCGTGACGCCGAGATCCGTTTCCAGCTCTTTCAGGGCTTCGGTGACCGACGATTGCGAGATCGAAAGGTTCTGCGCGGCGCGCGTCACCGAACCCTGTTCGGCAACGGCGACAAAATATTGGAGCTGACGAAGCGTGAAGGCCATGCGGCTTTAGAGCATGCCGAAATACAGCCTGACAAGTCTGTGAATATCCGGACCTTTTTTGGTGTTTTATTCTCACCGATGCGTTTTTACTGATGCCACTTAAGCATTCCGAAACGTCGTTTCACTAGCTTTCCGAACATGTATCGAGTTGGAGTCTTGTCGATGGCGGAGCAGTTGGCGTGAAGGCCTTACTGCGCATATTCCGGCCTTCCCGGAAGCTGGCAATCGTTATCGGCGGCATGGCGCTTTTCGCGGGCGCTTCCGGCGGCGCAGCGCTTTATATTGGCAAGGACAAGATTCTTGGCCCTCCGGCAGAGGAGGTCAACGGCGTTTCCTGTACCGATGTCACGCTGGTGACGATCAAGAAACAGGACCATGTCTGGCTCCGCAAATACATCAAGACCGAACCGACCGATGGCGTGACGCGTGTCCGCACCGCGCTTCGCGTGGCGCAGGCACTCTATAACGACAGCAAGCCCGATCTGGTGCAGGTCGTGGTGCTGGATCAGAACGGCCCGACCGTGCGTTCGGATATCCGCGGCCGGGCGATCGGCGCCGATGTCGTCTATATTCCGCATCCGGAAAAGATGATCGAGGGTATCGACGACAAGCCGTTCACGGCGCGCTACTACGACGGCCAGGCAAGTGCCAACGGGCTGTTCTTCGGCGAGCGCGTCGATCTTCCCGAAACCGAAATCCAGGCGCTGAACGCCTCGTTTAACGAGCATTCCGATTGCATCGACCCGACCGCTGTCGCCTCGACCGAAGGCGGAGAGGGTGGCGGCAAGAAGGGCGGCAAGGGCCAGAAGGCCAAGGGCGGCGAGGGCGAGGGCGAAGCACCTGCGGCCGAGGGCAAGGAAGGCGAAGCGCCAGCAGCCGAAGGTGGCGGCGAAGGCAGCGAGGCCGCGCCTGCCAAAAGCGGGCACTGAGATTTTCAACAGTTTAGCCGGTGACGGCAAAGAAAAAGCGGAGCGTCCTTTCGGGCGCTCCGCTTTTGTCGTTTAGGATGGCTGTTCTCAGTCTGCCTTGGCGCGGCGGGCCGGGAAGAGAATGACGTCGCGGATCGATGGTGCGTTGGTGAGCAGCATGATCAGGCGATCGATTCCGATGCCAAGACCACCCGCGGGCGGCATGCCCTGGTCGATGGCATCAAGGAATTCGTCGTCGAGTTGCTTGTCCTTTTCGCCGCGTGCGTGGGCCTGCTCCAGCTGCTCGACCATGCGGCGGCGCTGTTCTTCGGGATCGTTGAGCTCCGAGAAGGCATTGCCGAGTTCCCAGGCGTTGCAATAGGTCTCGAAGCGTTCGACGAGGCGCGGTTCGCCCGGCACTTCCTTGGCGAAGGGCGAGATGTCCTTCGGGAAGTGGGTGACGTGGCTCGGCTGGATCAGCGTGGCCTCGACCTTCTCTTCGAAGATGAAGGCCAGGCATTCGCCCCAGGTCCAATCCTTCTCGACTTCGAAACCGGCAGCCTTGGCGGCAGCGCGTGCTTCTTCGTCGGTCTTCATCGCCAGGAAATCGATGCCGGTCACTTCCTTAACGGCATCCGGCATCGGCACGCGCTTGAACGGACCCTTGAAGGACAGCGTCTTGTCGCCGAACGGGAATTCGGTCGCGCCGTGGATCTGCAGTGCGAGGGTTTCGAACAGCCGCTCGACGAGGTCCATGATGTCCTCGTAGTCGGCATAGGCCCAGTAGCACTCCATCATCGTGAATTCAGGATTGTGCCGGGTGGAAACGCCTTCGTTGCGGAAGTTGCGGTTGATTTCGAAGACCTTGTCGGTGAGGCCCGAAACCAGCGTGCGCTTCAGGAAAAGTTCCGGCGCAATGCGCAGGTACATGTCGAGCTTCAGCGTGTTGTGATGCGTTTTGAACGGCTCGGCTGTGGCGCCGCCATAGACCGAATGCAGCATCGGCGTCTCGATTTCCATGAAGCCGTCATTTTCCATGAAGCGGCGCACGCCCGAAACGATCTTCGAGCGCTGCTGGAAGCGGAGCTTGGACTCCTCATTGGTCATGATGTCGAGATGGCGCTTGCGATAGCGGATCTCGATGTCGGAAATGCCGTGCCACTTCTCCGGCATGGGGAGAAGCGACTTCGTCAGCATGGTGATTTCGCGGGCGTTGATCGACAGCTCGCCGCGCTTGGTGCGGCGCACGGTGCCGGTGACGCCGATGATGTCGCCCATATCGATCATGCCAAGCATGTTGCGGGCTGCTTCCGGCGTCACGTCCTTGTGGCTGAAGATCTGGATCTTGCCGCCGGCGTCATGGATATCCATGAACATGCCCGAGTTGCGCGAGGAATAGACACGGCCTGCGACGGTGACGACATCCTGCGTCTCGACGTCGGATTCCAGATCCTTGTACTTTTCCGACAGCTCGGCGTTGGTCATCGTCCGGTGGAAATGCGCCGGATAGACGTCGCCGATCTGCTCGCGTAGCAGCTTGAGCTTCTGGGCGCGCACTTCAGTGGCGTCGGAGGAAAGGGTCGCTGTTTCGGTCTTTTCGGTCATGGTGCAAATGTCCGGTTCAGTTCTTCGGGCCGACGAGAGAGGCGACTGCCTGCGAGGCGAGCTTGAGACGCTGGCGCACGACCGAGCGGCCGAGGATCGCCATGGAATCGAAGAGCGGCAGCGAGCGTGACGAGCCGGAGACGGCAACGAAGAGCGGCGCTACCACGACCTTCAGCTTCTTGCCCATGCGGTCGGCAATCGCGCGCAGTTCGGCTTCGATCGTCTCGACATTCCATTCGAGGATCTTTTCGAGATCCGGCTGAACGGTGTTGAGGATCTCGAGGATCTCTTCCGGCGGCGACTTGATCTTGGCAAAGGCCGAGGGATCGAGGCCGAGATCAGACTTCAGCAGGAAGCCGGCGAGCTCCGGCAGTTCGCCGAGCTTGGAAATGCGCGACTGCGACAGGCGAAGACCGGCCTTCAGGCGGTCGTTTTCCATGGCCCAGGTCAGGACGCGGGCCTGGAATTCCTCTTCCGACATCTTCTCGCGGATCCAGCGGCCGTTCAGCCAGTCGAGCTTCTGAATGTCAAAAATGGCGCCGGCCTTGGAAAGGTTCTCCGGGTCGAACTTGGCGGCGAGCTCCTCGATATCGAGCAGCTCCTCGCCTTCGGCGATCTGCACGAAGAACAGGCCGAGGAAGTTCATCAGCGCTTCCGGGATGTAGCCGAGAGCGGAGTAATAGGAGATGGAGGTCGGGTTCTTGCGCTTCGAAAGCTTCGACTTGTCGGCATTTCGCATCAGCGACAGATGCATGAAGACGGGCGCTTCCCAACCGAAATAACGGTACAGCAGGATGTGCTTCGGCACCGAAGCCAGCCACTCCTCGCCGCGGGCGACGTAGGTGATCTTCATCAGGTGATCGTCGATGACGTTTGCCATGTGATAGGTCGGCATGCCGTCGCCCTTGATGAGGACCTGCATGTCGACGCTGTCCCACGGGATCGACACGTCGCCATAGACGCCGTCGTTGAAGTCGCAGGAGCCCTCAGCAGGGATCTTCATGCGGATGACCGAGCTTTCGCCGGCAGCCATCTTGGCGCTGACTTCTTCGGCCGAGTATTTCAGGCAGAGACCATCGTATTTCGGCGCCTTGCCGGCGGCGCGCTGGGCTTCGCGCATCTGCTCCAGACGCTCGGGGGTGCAGAAACAGCGGAAGGCATGGCCCTTGTCGAGCAGTTCCTGGCCGTAGGGCGTGTACATGTCCTTGCGGTCGGACTGGCGGTAAGGGCCGTAGGGGCCGCCGACGTCAGGACCTTCCGACCATTCGAGACCGCACCACTTCAGCGCGTCCAGCACCTTCTGCTCGAATTCCGGGGTCGAGCGGGTGGCATCGGTATCTTCGATGCGCAGGATGAACTCGCCGCCGTTCTTCTTGGCGAAGAGATAGTTGAAGAGTGCAATATATGCGGTGCCGACATGCGGCTCGCCGGTCGGCGAGGGAGCAATGCGGACGCGGACGCCGGAAGCTGTCATTTGTTTTGTGCCCGTCAAATGAATGCCGACGGCTTTTGCTGTGAAAAGCGGCGCGCGGCAGGAAGAATGCAGATAACTGGATCAGGAAACCGGCCGGATAAGGGCAAGTTGCGCACTTCGCCCGGCGATTGTCCGTTTGGCTGGCCTTAAGGCCATATTCGACCGCTGACGTCAAGAAAAATGGGCGCTCCGGCTCATTGCAGCGGCCAGACATAGAGCAGCATGGGAACGCTGACGAGGATGATGATGAAGGAAAGCGGCAGGCCGAGACGGGGGTAATCGCTGAAGCGATAACCGCCCGGGCCGAAGACCAACGTGTTGCACTGGTGGCCGATCGGGGTGAGGAAATCGCAGCCGGCGCCGATCGCCACCGCCATCAGGAAGGCCTCCGGCTTGTAACCGAGCGTCTGAGCGAAGCTGGCGGCAATCGGCGCCATCACCAGCACGGTGGCGGCGTTGTTGAGGAAGGGCGTCACCGCCATCGCGGTGATCAGGATGAGTGCCAGCGCGCCGAATGGCGGCATCTGTGCGGCGAAGTGGCCGAGCCAGCCGGCAATCAGCTCGCTGCCGCCGGTGGTGCGCAGCGAGTCCGAGACCGGGATCAGGGCGGCAAGCATGATCAGGATAGGGCCGTCAAACGCTTTGTAGACATCGGCCAGCGGGATGACGCGGAAGACGATCATGGCCAATGCGGCGCAGAAGAAGGCGGTTGCGACCGGCGCAAGGCCTGCTGCCGTGGCGCCCATGGCGGCCGCGAGGATCAGCAGCGGCACATAGGCGCGGCGCTGGGTGCCGAGCAGGATATCGCGCTGGGCAAGCGGCAGGCAGGCAAACTCTTGGAGGAACGCCGGAAGGCTCTTGCGGCTGCCCTGGAGGACGAGGACGTCGCCGGATTTGAGCGTGACTTCGCTCAGCCGTTCGGTGAGCCGGTGACCCTGGCGGCTGACGGCCAGCAGATTGATGCGCCGGCGATTGAAAAGCGAAAGCTGGCGCGCCGACCAGCCGATGAGAGTCGATTCCGACGACACGACGGCTTCGATGGAGGTAACGTCGCCTTCTTCTTTCGCTGCCGGTATCTGCTTGCCTGACAGTTTGAGCTTGGCGTTGGAAACCACACGGTCGAGTGCCTCCGGGCCGCCTTCGAGCAGGATCGTGTCGCCTAATTTCAGCGTCACATCGGGAAAAGGCGACAAGCGGGAATGCCCGCGCAGGATGGCTGTCGCCACCACCTCGCCATCGCCGAGCTGGAGGATATCGCGGAGCTTCTTGCCATCGAAGCCGGAGTCATCGACGACGGTGGCTTCCGAGAAATAGGTCTTCAAACCCAGCGCTTCTTCCAGCGACGGGTTTTCGTTTTCCCGCTCCGGGACCAGCCAGTGAAAGAAGATCAGGAAGAGCACGCCGACGACGGCCAGTGTCGCGCCGACGGGGGTGAAATCGAACATGGTGAAGGATGTGCCGGTGATTTCCTCCCGCAGCCGCGAGACGACGATGTTCGGCGAGGTGCCGATCTGCGTCATCAGGCCGCCGAGCAGGGCCGCAAAACTCATCGGCATCAGATAGAGCGAGGGCGATTTCCCTGTCTTCTTCGAGAACTGGAAGGCGACCGGGATCATGATCGCCAATGCGCCGATATTCTTGATGAAAGCGGAGAGCACGGCGACAACGATCAACAGCAGCGCCAGCTGCGTATGCAGCGAATTGAGGTTCGGGAAGAAGCGTTTGATGGCGCTGTCGACGATGCCGGAGCGGGCGACGCCTGCGCTCACCACCAGGGCGCTGCCGACGATGATGACGATGTCATCGCTGAACCCCGAGAAGGCCTTGTCGAAGGGGACGATGCCGACACAGATCGCCAGCACCAGCGCGCAGCAGGCGACAAGATCATAACGGAAGCGGTCCCAGATGAAGACGGCCATCATCAGGCCAATGACGCCGAAGGCGAGAATCTGCGGGGTGGTCATGCTGCTCCAGAGGCTGGAATTCCGAACGCGAAGAAGCTCCGCGACAGGAGTAACTGTAACGCCGCCTGCGCTTATCAATCCCGCCCGTGCATCATTGCTGCAGTTCGGCGAGCGCCCGGCGAAGCGGCGCGTCGGAAATCTGGATCATGCCGGCAAAGGGGATATCCATATCGAGCACGAGGTAGATCGACGCGGAAATCAGAAAGGCAGCAATCAGGAACATCGACAGCACGATGATATTCTTGGGCGCCCGGAACCCGAAACTCGCGAAGATCAGCGTCAGCCAGGCCATCAGCATGAAGACCAGCGGCATCGGAATGACGCCTTCCGACTGCTCGACGATCACCCATCGCCGCTCGACGATGGTCTTGTATTGTTGCCGGGCGTCGGTCCAGAGCGCCATGTGATTGGGATCGGTCGGGTTCATGACGGCAATGTTGTTGCCGATGGCATTCAGTGCCATTTCCGATTTGCGATCGCTCTGGAGTACCGGATCCACGAGGCGCATCGGGCTGGCCAGCGCTTGCTCGACATAGTGGATCAGGCTGGCGCGGGTGTCGTCGGCTTCCAGGCCATAGGTTCGCAAGGTGCGGTCGAGCAGGATGATTTCGGTGGCGAAGGAATGGACGCTGTCGTCGATGCCGGCAAATGTGTTCTTCGAGGAATTGATCATCAGACCGAAGACCAGCGAGGTCATGACGACGAAGATGTTGGCGACGAGGCGGACAACGGTATTGGTTTCTTCTTCGCGGTGGCGCGCCGGCAGCCGCGGATAGGCGACCATGGTGCCGATCGAGGCGATAGTCAGGCAGACGAACACTGATCCCGCAACAATGATCTCACGCACCCGAGATTTCCCCTCTCTTCTCTCCGTGGGGCACGTTAGCGCATGCGGAAGATTTTGGCATCAGGGCGGTTTTGAAGGCTGGACAAAGCGCAGCACGGGTATAGCTTCACCGCCCGACGTGAATGGAGACTGATATGACCGAGATCCTCGACATCGCCGTAAAGCTCGCAGACGGCCGCGAGACAAGCCTCAACGAACATCGCGGCAAGGTTATGCTCGTCGTCAATGTTGCATCGAAATGCGGGCTGACGGCGCAGTATGAAGGTCTGGAAAAGCTCTACGAGGACAAGCGCGAGCGCGGCTTCGTCATTGCGGCCTTCCCGGCCAACAATTTCAAGGGTCAGGAGCCGGGAACCGATGCCGAGATCGTCGAGTTCTGCCAGCTGACCTATGATGTGAAATTCCCGATCTATTCGAAGATTTCCGTCAAGGGCGACGACAAGCATCCGCTCTACCGTCAGCTGACCGCCGCACCTTTGCCAACCACCGGCGAAGGACCGATGCGCGAGCGATTGCGCGGCAACGGCCTTGCAGGCGATGCTGACAGTGAAATTCTCTGGAATTTCGAGAAATTCCTGATCGGCCGCAACGGCGACATCGTTGCGCGTTTTGCGCCCGATGTGACCGCCGACGATCAGCGGCTGGTGACGGCGATCGACAAGGAATTGTCCAAGGCCTGATTACTGCCTGCGAAAGCGGCTGCGGAAAGCGGTCGGCGCCATGCCCTCGCGGTTCTGGAAGAGCCGCGAGAAATAAAAGGCATCAACGATGCCGATCTCCCGCGCGATCGCTTCGATCGGGAGATCGGAGGTGGTCAGCAATTGTTTGGCATGGTCGATCCGCAGCCGGAGCTGGAATGCTTTCGGCGAAAGTCCGGTTGCCGCCATGAAGCGGCGGCGGAACGTTGCCGGTGACATTGCGAATTCGGCGGCGAATTTCTGCATGTCGAGATCTTCGAAGGCGCGCCCGGCAAGGGCGGAAACGGCTGCCTCGATCCTGGCGCCATTCACAGTGTCGTTTGTGGCTGAATCCACCTGCCTTGCGGCCTGGATGACGATGCGGTGAAGCGTGGCGGCGGCCGAGCTCAGCGCCAATGTGCTGCCCTCGGTGAAATCCGCGCGGAGCGCCGCAAAGAGCTGCTGCATCTCGTGCAGATTGTTGAGTGCCACATGCGGTGCCGTCTCGGAGATCAGACGCTGGCGGATCAGGCTCGAAGCGAAAGGGCCTTCGAACAGCGCCCATTGCTCTTCCCAGCTTTCGCCCTCGGCCGGGCCATAGGAATGCCGGCTGCCCGGCGTCAGCCAGAAGAGCGCGGGCGCTTCGATTGCGAGCCTGCCTGCCTGTTCGGTTTCCAGCGTGCCGTGCCCCGACTCGACGAGCACCACCGCATGGCAAGGCAGGCGTCGCTCCCGGACGTGCACGGCGATCCGCTGCCGCCCGAAGCCCGTCACCGACAAGGCGGGCGGGTTGATCGATGGTGGCGAGCGGTAGAGCGCGAGCGGCGCGGATTTCATGAGCGAAAAGTCCAGCTGTGAATTCTGTCCATGGCCATCTGCGCTTCATCGCTGCAGCATTGTGGCCTGAATTCGGAGAGGAGGACGATCGAAATGTCAAGTTTGGCCATGAAGACCATTTCTGAGATGCCGGTGCTGAGGGCCGGTGGCAAGGTGCTCTCGACGGCCGGGAACAGGCTTAGCTATCTTGCTCCAACCGATCCAGCGATCGGCATCGCGGCGATCCGCGAGCGCCACGAAGAGCATGGTTATGTCTGGCTGAAGCGGTTTCTCGATCCTGATGCCGTCAATGCGTTTCGCGGCTGGGTGTTCGGGCATCTGGCAGGGGCGGGGCTGATCGAGCCAGGATCAGATCCGCGTCTTGGTCTGGCCGCCGCTGCAGAGAGCGATCCGCAGCAGGCCAACCGCATCCTCATGTCGCTCGTCCGCTCCGTCGCCTATGAAGGTTTTTGCGCCCAGCCGCGGCTTGCGGCTTTCATGGACGAATTCCTGTCTGGCATTTCCTATCTGCATAAGCGCAAGATCATGCGTCACACCCTGCCTGGTAGTTTTACTACGACGCCGGCGCATTACGATCTCGTCTATCTCAGAGGCGGGACAAGCCGCATCGTCACTGCCTGGATTCCGCTCGGCGATGTTCCCGTCAATATGGGCGGGCTCGTCTATCTCGAGGGATCGCATGCGATCGGCAGGCAGATGGAGAAGGAGTTTGCCGCCGGGAGTGCCGGGCTTTCGGCCGAAGAGCGGATCAGCGCCTATAATCGCAACATGACCGAAGGGGGCTGGGTATCGAAAGACCTTCCCGATATGGCCGAGCGCTTCGATACGCGCTGGCTGATCGCCGACTACGAGGCCGGCGATGTGATGCTGCACAGCCCCTACATGATCCATGCCTCGACGGCGAATGAAAGCCCCGGGCGGCTGATCCGTCTGTCGACCGATATCCGCTACCAGAATGTCGACGACGAGATCGATGCGCGCTGGGGCAATCATTGGAGCCTGGGGGACATGCTCTAGGACCGGATGTCTGCCGGGGTCCTAAGGCGCGGCCGGAGCCGCGCCTGTTGTAGAGCTAGTGGCTCTCGCCCTTCTTTCGTTTTCGGGCATTTCTCGCAAACATGTTCAGCACCTCGACCAGCGCCGAGAAGGCCATGGCGGCGTAGACGTAGCCCTTCGGAACATGGAAGCCCATGCCTTCGGCGATCAGCGTCGTGCCGATCATCATCAGGAAGGCAAGCGCCAGCATGACGATGGTCGGGTTCTTCTCGATGAAGTTTGCCAGCGGCGTTGCGGCAACAAGCATAACGGTGACGGCGGCCAGCACGGCGATGACCATGATCGGCAGATGCGGCGTCATGCCGACGGCGGTGATGATGCTGTCGACCGAGAAGACAAGGTCAAGGATCAGGATCTGCACGATCGCCGAGCTGAAGGTCGTCGTCGCAGAGTTTGCGATGAAATCCTCGTTGTGATCGGCGGGATCGACGCTGTGGTGAATTTCCTTCGTCGCCTTCCAGAGCAGGAAGAGACCACCGGCGATCAGAATCAGGTCCTTCCACGAGAAGCCGTGGCCGAAGACCTCGAAGACCGGCGTGGTGAGCTTGACGATCCAGGCGACGGTGCCGAGCAGCGCCAGACGCATGATCAGCGCCAGACCGATACCGACCTTGCGGGCCTTTTCACGGTGTTCGGGCGGCAGCTTGTTGGTGAGGATGGAGATGAAGATAAGGTTGTCGATACCCAGAACGACTTCCATGACGACCAGGGTCACCAGCGCCACCCAGGCGGCCGGATCCTGAACCAGGATCATGATATCTTGCATGAATTGTCTTTCCCTTGCGCCACAGACAGCTGACGCCGAAATCTAGAGTGAAGGCGCAGAGATGCAAGCGCCGCAAGGGGTATACGAAAGCTGGACGGTATTTATTCCGTCAGTGATATGAAGAATGACGCAGTTCCGATGCCGCGAGGCCCACTTCGTCAGGCGGGCTCGTTCTGCTTGGCGCCGATACTGTTGAAAAA
>UBJR01000032.1 GCA_900465675.1 Hyphomicrobiales bacterium
CAGTGTCATGAAACGGAGATAAAGCATGCAATTCTCGTCGGATTTCGAGCGTCAGCTTAACGGCTACGGCCTCACCACCGCGCACATCCTCTACCGCATTCCCGATTTTGAATCCGTCCTGCAAACCTACGTTTGGCAGGACTACGATCTTGCACCGGACTTTCCAGAAATGCGCAAATTCCTGGACTTCTGGCGCAACAGCCTCGACGGACCGCTACACTCCGTCCGCTATACACACCGACGTCTGATTGGACCGAACGAATGGCGCCGTGTCGAAGGCGAGTTCAAGCTTCACTGAACTCTTGATTTTGATATTTCCGCTTCCTAGCTCACCCGGCGATCGGGGCTTGATCAGTCCGGTCGCTTTCCACGTCTGTATGGAGTGAGACCACATGGAAGAAAACATTAAAGTCATCAAAGGTGCCAGCATCCCGGAGAGGGAGGAGATCATTGTTGATTTCGCGCGCTGGCTCGAGACTGCCTCGCAAGATGCACTTGTCTACGGTGAGGGCCGTTTTGCTGTGATGTCGGCGAATATGGCGCAAGCGATCCGCATAAACGCCGACGAACTTGCGCGCGACAATCCCGAAGCGACCGAACGGGTACTGCAGCAAGCCTGCGCGATGATTTCAAAGTTCAAAGCAGCGTACCCGCATCGCGTTCTCAGTCGCTCAGTGCACTGACGATGGGGCAACTTGCGATCGGCGAAAAAAATGCGCAGCCGATCTTGAAATGGAAAATCGCTAAAACCAAATCGATTATTGCCAGCCGCTGAGACAGGGCTGACTTCGCCGGGAGCGCCGCTTTTGGCACTCTCGTACCCATGTTGCTTCAAGGAGGATATGGCTATGGCAACATCTTACGACTACGCACCTCTCTACCGCTCGAGCGTAGGTTTCGACCGGATCTTCACTCTTCTGGAGAACGCCCAGCGTGCCCGGTCGACCAATGACTGGCCGCCTTATGACATCGTCAAGAACAATGACGACACCTATACGATCTCGATTGCGGTGGCTGGATTTGCACAGGACGATCTCGATATCACTTTCCAGTCCAATCTGCTGACCGTCACCGGTAAGAAGCAGGAGACACCGGCCGATGGCTACCTGCATCGCGGCATCGCCGGACGCCCGTTTGAACACCGGTTCGAGCTTGCCGACCATGTCCGGGTGAACGGAGCAGATTTGAACAGCGGCCTTCTCTCGATTGAGTTGGTCCGTGAGATCCCTGAAGCATTGAAGCCCAGGAAGATCTCAATCCAGAGTACGCCTGCGTTGACGTCGACTGCTCCGGCGCAGATCGAAGCGCAGAAGGCGGCGTGACCTTTTAGTTCATTCAATGGTCAGCGGCGCCATCGCGATGGCGCCCATCGACATTCCGGGTTGGAAAGGAGAGAACGATGAAACCCGATATGTTCAGAAAACCTGTCACCATTCTCGTCGGCCTTGGCTTTCCTGCAGAAGTTCGCACCGTCATGGATGCTTACCGACATCTTGTTGAGTGGCCCACTTCGTTCAGGGACACGGCGCATTCAGTCGCCCTTAAAGCATGCCAGGCGGCGCTTCGTGGCGAGATCGAAGCGGAGACGGCGCGTGGTTTGTTTGTAGCATTCGCGCAGAAGCATGAACTTCTTGCGCCTCAAACATCTGCTGTCGTGGCGTCTCGCGCGCGAAGCGACCGCGATCCCCACGTGCAGTGAGGTCAAGTATTATGAGGCACATCGTGTTGCAGCAGTTGATCGACAATGCAGCAACAATGGGTCCGATTGTGTTGATGCGGGGGATGCATCTTAGACGGCCGACAGATGTTGTAGAGGCGTCGTCTCTCTCGACCGATGACAAACGGACGATCCTTGCTGCGTGGGCGTCCGACCTTTACGCGGTCGACTCGAAGCCGGCGCTTCGGCACTTGCCGGGAACGCCAGAACCGGTCTTAATCGATGAGGTTCAGTCAGCACTAATAGAACTCGATTTGCGGAATTCTTAGTTCCGTGCACCACACCGGAAGTACGGACCTTTCCCCAATGGGATGCCGGACTGCGGTTTAAAAAGATGAGGATTTGGCCCTGTGGTCGAGGAGATGCACGGTGTTCGAAAGCCGTGCATCGAAACGACGGTATCGATGTGGCGACACGTTGCCCGTATGAGCCGACACGAAGGCTGGAATGCAGACACGCACTTCCTGTGGTAGCGATCTCGTTTAGGGTTTCGGCTGCCACCTAGATGGTGGCGGCAACCGAGCGACATGGCAGGTGATCAAACCCCGCTAAGTCTCAAGGAACTGCCCTCATCGTGACCGCGCAGCGCATATTGCGGGCAAGGCTCGAGGCCCCGCGGCCCGTGCTTAATCAGAAGCGTTGTCGTTTGCTTGCTTTGATCGACCACGGCCTCGCGGGTGAACCTCGCGCGGCCGTAGTTACCGACGATCATGCCTATTCCGTCCAGCCGCACGTGTGGAGATCGTACAAGCGTGGGCCAATGCAAAGTCTTGGGCGTCCCGTCAAACGATGACGTCAATGCGAGATTCGCCAATCTAGCAAAAGGCCCGCCGGAGAACGCCGGGCGGGCCAAGAGCTGGATGGGTCCAGAAGGCTGATGCCTGTTTCAGCCGTGCCGATTGAACCATCAAGCCGAAGACATGGCAACACGCTTAATGTGCTGGACTTCAGTGTAGCCGGGCAGGAACCAGAACACGGCCAAGTGCATTTTTGTATTCTGTCGTGTGCACGTGGCCGCGCGGCCGAGCCCCCCAAAGTGTGGAGGGCGCGCTATGTGACACGTCATGGTGGAGCTTGCATGAAACAGTACAGTTGGACCCTGATGAGGCCTGGAGCCATTCCCAACATCGGGGTGGGAACCCTTGATGAAGTGGCAGGAGCGGTGCATCGTTGTCAGCTGCCGGGAATTCCATCTGCAGCCTGGCTGATGGACGAGATGAAGGCCAGACAAGATTTGACCGGTACGGCCAGATATAATTACGCGCTAGGTCAACCCGACGAATGGCGCTTTGCCTGGATTGCACAGTGAAGCGCTTACAGGCTGGCGGCATCTCACTTGGCAGGATGACAAGCTTGTCCCTAGAGCAGTAGTCCTAGAGGGGATTTCTCGTTCTCTGATGCCGTTGCAAGACGCGGGTTTGCTTCGCAATTCCTTTTCAATGCCCGAAGCCGACTTCCAAGGCCAAACGTCGACAAGAACACGGCCCATCCAGGGTGCCGGTAAATTGGGCCGCGTCCCTCCGTTCGGCGGTAATCACCAGCGTGATCGAGGCGAGCGGCTAGCGAAGATGCGGCGTCTGATAGACTTTATGGCAGACCGGCACGGCGCCCATTTCGGAAAGGCCGTGCCGCATCAATGTAAACATTCAGAGTTGAGAACAAAGGCCGCGCGTCGAGCTGATACTCTTCAGCAGCGAGCAACGGAGGATGATTGACTCGGCTTGCCATAGGCCGACGATCTGGCCGCTGATTTGAAGACCCTCGCTACTGGTGTCGAACCGCATCGCAACACCGGCAGGCCAGTGACGTTCAGCGGCCCGCCAGACCGCGGAATCCGGGGACTTGCTCCATTCGATAAAAGCGTCGAGCGCTGTTGTGACGGCGTCTCGCGAAAGCCCGGTTGCGATGATGTCGTCGATCGCTTCGTCGACGATACTCGCTATGTTCCGGACTAGGTCTTCGAAATCGCGATCGCCTGCGCAGCCGCCGAAGAAGACGAATGTGTTGCGGCGAGGAACTAAGCCAGCTTGATGAGGCAATTGCACGAGGCGACGACCGACGACGGGATCGTTTCCATGCCTATCATAGGTTCGCTGGTGCGCATGCCAGACCGGCGAAATCCCCGGTGGCTCGGGCCAGAGCAGTAGTCCGTCTTAGTCGTCGTCGCACGGATGACGCGTCCTCCCGGTCACGACGCGCATGCCATGTTGCGCACCACATGTAGCGGGTCGGGGATATGCCCGCGTACGAAGCGGGGATGAGCGACGCCCAGCTTGTCATCGCGGAAAGGCGGATCGAGGATGTTGCCTCCTTTCATCTCAAAGATATCGGTTGCGCCGTCGGTTCTTAGAATTCGCCGACCAGTCTCAAAGCCGGAGTCGGTTGGTTCACCCTTCGGCGTTTTGGGTACGCGACGGCGCGGCGACTAAGCTCTCGACAGCCTCTTGCACCATGTGCAATCTCTTGAGTTCTAGGGCGGCGTCCGGGAGCGCGCGATGGGCAGGCCTAGCGGGCTCTGAGCCGGCTATAACTTCGGAGACGAGCGCAGCAGGGTCGACGCCCCGCATTTGGCTGTCGTGAAGCCGCTTCGAAGCAAATTCAACGAAGAGATTGTCCGACTTGCGAACGCGAAGCGCGTGTCTCGCAACGCCACCAGCGCGAAGGAGGACGCTGAGCCACTTCCCATCCCACGACGGTGAGCTCGCGTAGAGATCATGATTTGCGAGCGTCGCCATCATCTCTTGGACGACAAGGGTAACCGGAACGCCTTCATTGGCTAGCGCCGTTCGGGATATGCCGTGGATGCCTTCGGCCGCTGCCGACCAATCCGTCCAGTTCGGCGCCGGGGCGATCAGGAGGGACCGTGACCGGCCGTCCTCGAACACCCATGCGATTTCGATCGGGTAGCTGTGCTTGCCAAGCGAGGAAGCTTCGAAATCGAGGAACACGTTCATGATAGATCTCTAGTCGAAGTCGCCGGTTCTACCTAGCCGGAAGACGACGACGGGGTCGCCTTCTTCTCCGACTGCGGGACGGCCATCTCGCCGCACCACAAGAACGCCGGCGTGGTGGCCGGCTGCTTCTTTTGCTTCGCCGATGGCCTCTGCCTCCGTCTCGCCGACTACGGTCTCCCATGCCTGGACGGGCTCGCCTCGGTCATCAAGGTCGTAGGCGAAGATGCTGAGCGAGGAGAACGTTCCCGGCATCAGGCGGTACCGTGTTTGGGACGGGCGAGCTGCGCTGCGAGATCGCGGGCGTCATCCTTGCGTCCTTCGTCGTTTGTGCCCTTGA
The DNA here is from genome assembly GCA_900465675.1 of Hyphomicrobiales bacterium. Classification (GTDB taxonomy): domain Bacteria; phylum Pseudomonadota; class Alphaproteobacteria; order Rhizobiales; family Rhizobiaceae; genus Rhizobium. The sequence continues at coordinate 5,009 of UBJR01000032.1, forward strand.
CCTTTGCCTTTATCCAGAGAGCTTCTTCTTCCGTCGCTTCGACAGGAAGGCTGGTATCTTCGGGAAGGCCGGGGGCGCTTTGTGCGATCGTCGCGTCCTTCGGGGCGTCGTTGGGGCCGGTTGTGATCTTAGTCATCTCCAGCTCCTCTTCGGATGGCGCGGGCTGCGGAAGCCGCTGGTCGTCGTCCGACCTGTCTAAGGTGCCTTCGTTGCCAGACTTTTGTCGGCGAACATCTTCTCCGCCAGCAGAGGTCGTCGGCTTGCACCTCGTCGGCATTGGCATATCCCTTGCGCTCTTCCATCGCATCAATCCCGGTTGGCCGTCTGCGGAGCGGGAATTCGGTCGTTCGGGTCGGCGCGGCCCGTGGTCGGATCGGCCTCAGTTAGACCGTCGCCCGCCTCGCGGCTGTTGCCTATGTTCACCGGCGGCGCGCGGCGGTCGTCGACGTTGGTCTCGGGCAGCTCGTCGTCCTGAGTATCATTGTTCAGAGACTTCGGAGGAAGCTTAACTGAGCCTGGAATGGACTTGGCAGTCATGGTCGTTCTCCTTGTTCAGAAGGAACTCGCAGACACGGAAGCTGTTCCCCGGACCTCCTCTTAAGCAGGACCGACGGAGACCGCATGAGCCCTACGCACAAGTTTGCTGATAGGTAATCGATTTATCACGTCAACCCGAAGTTCATCACCATGCGCGACCGCCCGGCGCTTGAGTTCCCATCGGAATCTTATCGGCTCTGGGGCAAGAGTTTCAACGATTGCCGGGAACGACAAAAGAGAAGGGCGTCCTTGAAGATGACCGTAGCGACGACTGCTCCACCGGGGTCGCTGATTTCGGAACGCTGCCCGTCCACATGCTCGCCGTTGCGAATTTTTCGGCCAACAAATCTCTGGCGCTCGCCCTAGCTTTAGATTGCAAGGTCGACAGGTTCGAATTGGGTGCCGTTTGGGTCGACAAGCAGTTTTCGGCCGTCCCGGATGTTCAGAAAATACCGCATGTTCTTCGCCTTAATGCATAAGGCCCGCGCCATAAGCGCGGGCCTCAAAACGTCAATGGCTGTTCTTATGGCTCTGCTGGCCCGCTTTCACGTGCTGCTCATGCGAGCCGCCCTGCTTACCGGAGGACGTGCTGCCCGTCTCGGGCGACGCCGACTTCGAAGTCGAAGACTTGCCAGGGGAGGCCTGCTTGGAGCCCGACTTACTCTGACCAGCCTTCGCGTGCTGCTCGTGCGATCCGCCTTGATTTGCCATGGTGTTTTCTCCTCTGTTTGAGACCTTCATGGTCCCGTTTAGAAACTTCGGCACCTTGATCCTTGTTCCGCAGAATGTTCGAAGGTTTACCCCTGTTCGCACTGGGCTGCGCTGGTACCGTTCATTACGCAAAGCGGCCCGAGTATCACCTTCGGACAGAGGCCCCCCAATAAGGCACGTAAAGGTCCATCAACGCCACATTTGGATGACCGAGTAGGGTCGCCTGATAAACAGAGCCCACCCACCGTGACGGTGCCGTCGTTAGAACGGGGAAGTCTCTCAGCGCAACCTGTCGACCGACTCGGCACAGCCTTAGTGTGATCGACATCCGCCCGTACCGGCGCAACGCTTTAGGTGCACTATCGGCAATGACCGCATGTCTGTCTACTTCCGCACGGGAACCTCTTCAGCGGTAAATTAGTTTTCTCCGACCACAACAGAGGTAGTCAGATGCAGCTTATCGAAACCCATATCGGAAATTTGAATGACGGGATGATCACGGTCGAGTTCCGTGGAGAAGGCGACGAGCTGGTGGCTGTGAAGCTCGCTTCCGACGGATCACTCGATGGCGATGCAGCCGTACGTCACGCTAAGGCCGTCCTCATTCAAATCACAACTTTCAGCGACGACCGTGACCCTTCCAATGACGAGTTCGAACATTCGGTGGACGATGAAACGGCGATCGATGGTTCGCGCGGCGGAGAGCCCAACCGGTGAGTCTTCCCATTTGCGTGAACAAAGCAGCGGTCGGGCTTCGCCCGGCCGCTGCCGTCCCCACTAGATCATAATCCTTGCCTCTCGCTGCAACGGACAAGCTCTTCCTCGACAGTCTGTAGTTCGTTATGCCGTCATCCAGTTGACTACTAGCGGAGGAGAGGCCTGCGACTGTGGTCGACCCGGTGAGGCGAGGCGACTGCGATATTGGCATGGGCGATCTCCACGCCGACATCGGGTGGGCACGAGGGCCGAACTAATGACCGTCGCCCGAAATGGTGGACGCCGCGATGAAGCGTTCCTTCCCGAAATTGTAATAATAGATAGCGAGGATACGCCCGTCGTTGAGGGCGACGGAACGGGGATAGCCTATGTCCGGCAGCACTGCGTCCCTGCGGATGTCGATCGCCTCCGACCATTTCCGTCCGCCGTCTGAACTGGTGACCATCCGCATGCCAGGGCGGTCGCCCCGAAACCCGTAGACAAGAGCAAGGCGCTGTGGGCCCAACCGAACAAGGCTTCCGGGATTGCCGCCAGGTCCGGTATCCTCGACTGGAATGCCTAACGGATGCCACGTGGCACCGTTGTCTTCAGAGCGGAATGTTTCCAGCCAGCCCGCTTGATCAATTCCCCGGCCGCGTCGGACAACGCTGACTATCGCGCCGTCAGAAAGCCGCAGGCTCGACGGCATGATGGCGTACCCGTCTCCATCGAACGGGAGGGAACTCTTCCAATGAAACGTCAATCCCCCATCGGTTGTCTCGACGCAGAGGCAGCGACCTTCGTTGCCGTCGGACTTTGCTGCGGTCATCATGAAGAGGGCGTGGTCGTCTGATAGGGGGACGATATCGGTCCGCGAGGCCAGGCCTTTGAGGTCGAGCCCCTTGAATAAAAATGGTCCTTCCCAGCGCCGGCCGCGGTTTCTCGTGAGGTAGAACCAGCTATGGGCGCGACCGTCAAGGCCGGTACGTGCGACCAACACTGCGATTTCAGGATCCAGAAAATTGACAGGGGTAGAAAGAGCTGGAATGTCTTGCCCACGAAGCTTGGAACCTGAGCGCAACGGTACGGCGAGATGCTCGTCGGCGGAAAGGCTCTTGCCTCCCGGCACGAAGCCCGCAAAAGTCTCGGGCGACCATGTGGCGCCGCCGTCCACGCTTCTCGCCTGCATTGGCTTGAACTCTTGACTCTTGTCACGGGCGTGGAGCGCACCTTGCTCGCCCAGTTTTCCGTCAGCGAAGACGACCACGATTTCCTCATCCCAAGCCCAAAGACCATAGTTGGCCGGCCACGCCGAAAAATGACCAGGCCGACGAAAGACCTCGTGATGGCTGATCTGCAAGTGGTCACTCATTTTCGACGCCCTCGTAGCTTCGCGGCGAGGATAAAAGCTGAAAGACAGAAGCAGATGCTGTTCGCGAGAATGATCGGAATCTCGCCTTTCATTGAGCCGAACGCGGTCCAAAGGGCAAAGCCGGTTACCGTCAGAAAGTACATGCGGATCGAGATTGCCGCTGTGTCCTTGGTGCGCGCGACCTTTAAGGCTTGTGGAATGAAGCTCACGACAGAGCAGAAAGAGGCGGCGTAGCCGACGAGAGAAATAGGATCCATGGACTCCTCGAGAATTCGTCCAATGAACTTCGCTGTCAGTATGATGTTCCTTGGCCCTGTCGACAAACGACCTGCAGGACCGCTCTAAACCTCCCCGAGGTCATTCACGATGGAAGTTCCGGAAACGATATTCCGCTTCCCAGGGCTCGGACGTGCACTCTCGCTTGTTCCACATTGCTGGAGATTGGCAGGACAGCCATACGCTCGAAGCCGGCATCGGCGCTGCCGTGTCGTCGGAGGGAATTATTGCTACGATTCGGCCTATCGGCGATGCGGCAGGATGTCCTCAAACCGTTGCTGTAGCAGGCAGTGCCGACCACAGCAGTCAAGAACGTGACGGCCGCAGATACGCAAAACAAGCGACCGTCACGTTGGACGAGCGCAACCCCACCGAAGCGCTCGCAGTTGGCCCCCACCAGTCGTTCAAGTTAGCGGTCGCTAATGGATTGGCATAGTGCAACCCTGCAACACTGTTGGACGATCGATCGCCAAGGGGCAGGCTAAGAGCGGTAGATATCGCGTGGCCCAAAGCTCCCTCCCATAATCTGAGGAAGGATCCACAGATCCCGCAAATCAGTTTGGCTTCCAGTCAAATGGCGGGGCCCTGGCGGCGTGTTCTTCGTCTAGGCGATTGAAGAACACCCGCGCAAGGGCAAGGAAAATTTTAGATGTCACTCCCGTATCTGTTCTCGCCGCGCAGCACGCGAAGGTGGCAGCGCCTGGAATGGGGAATAACTGAAGCTTTGGGAAGAGCTCTGAATGTTGTTTGCACGGCACCAGGCGGCCTTCGCACTTATCGTTCTAGTCGGTGGGCCTGACCAAGATTTCGACGCGTCGGTTCTTCTGACGGCCGTCGGGATCATCTTGCCCGTCAGGGGTCTCGTTGGGGGCAACTGGGTTGGCCTCACCGCGTCCTTCGATTGCGACAGTCGATGGATTGAAATTCGCCGCCGTCGCGAGGTAGTCCTTGACGGCCGCCGCTCTTCGGAGTGACAGCTTGAGGTTATAGGCGTCGCTTCCCTTGCTGTCCGTGTATCCGTCAACAACGAAGCTTGCTTCCTTGAAACGCTGACGGACATCATTGGACATCGCTTGAAGGGCTTCGGTAGCCTTCGGACGCAGTGTCGCCTTGTCGAAGTCGAAGAGGATGTCCGCCGAGAGCGTGTATCGAACGCCGCCTCCTACCTCGGTCACCTCTAAGCCCTTGACGATCGGCGAGGGAGGCGCCTTGGGCCTTGGTCCCAATGCTAGCTCTTCTTGCGTCATTGGTGGTGACCGATATTCGATGCGGGGTGACGAATAGCCGATCGAGGGTGACACGAAGCCCACGCTCGGCGAGCGGGCCGTAAAATTCGGCGGCGCCACGGTAGGGGCTTCTTGTGCTTGCGTTGTGCCTATTGTGACCACTAACAAAGAGAGTGTTCGAATTGCTAGCCTGGTTATCATTGAACAGGAACGTCCATCACGGGAAGCGTTGATCCGAAGCGAACGGCAAACGGACCCGGGTTGCTTTCAGGCGGTGCGAACCATGCCCATGCCTTGAATGTTTCACCTGGCTTTAGTGGCGCTTCTGGCGGCTGTGTGCAAAGGCACTCGCTCGCGACGCCTATCTTGAAACTGATTTTGTTGGGAAAGTCATACAAGGTGATGTCATTAAGACCGTAGCTTGCACGCCCGATGCCGATCTCCGCCAGGTTCACAGGGGCGTCTCCGGTGTTGCTGATCTCATAATCCAGCTGCACGATCTGCTGACCAGGGACGCGTTTCAAATCGAGGATCTTGGCCGAAACGCCAGGCTGAAGCTCAACGGCTGGCGGGAGATTTTGGGCCAGGGCGAGCGTGGCGGCGAGCAACGGGGTGATTACCGTGACGATTGATAGCACGCGATTGAGCAAGTCCCATTCCTCCGAGTTCTGTGGCACCACAAAGTGATAGCGCATCCTAATTTAGGCAATCAGCAATATCGGTTATCCAAAGTATTGTTATGTCAGTGACGGCTACTTGGCAAAATGTCCGCTATACCGACCTTTACACTCCGCAGTCTAGCTCACCGGCTCTATGACCTCAATTCAGACAAGCTTCGGGATGGGTTTCTCTCGATAGAATCAGGAGCCAATGAAAGAGCACGCGAACTTTTCCGGGGGACGTGAGGGACCTCTTTTGATGGCTAGCCATGAGCGCGAACGTACTGGTGAACCCGAGGATCTCGCTCGCTCTGCTGACTCCTTTCAACTGGAGGCCTATTGTTATGCCTTCCACGTCATGGGCTTTACTTTGTGATCTTACGCCTTGGACTAAATTCTAGGGACATTCGCAGTCGCCACGGCTTTTCGATTGGGTGATGGAACCCAATGAAGCTAGGGTTGTTGTCCAATAACACAATGAGCGGAGCCGCCTCCTGCGCACGGCTGCGGCAGGTTGGTACCGAAGGTCCTCGCGAATAGCCCCAGGCCTGGGGCCTCTGCAATAAGCAACTCTGATCTTGTAGACGGGCGCCTTCCCGCATAGTGCATTTAGATCGGATAGTTCTCGGAAGTGACCTGAGCAAATAATGATCCTTACCCTCAACAATGTTCGAAAATCGTACCCGACAGCGGAAGGTACAATCGAAATTTTGAAAGGGATCGACTTTGGTGTGGCTTCAGGTGAGACCGTCGCTCTTACTGGTGAATCCGGTAGCGGGAAAAGTACACTTCTTCACTTAGCAGGAGGCCTCGATCGTGCAGACTGTGGGGCCATCGTCACGGATGGCGATGATCTCAGCAAATACTCCGAGAGCGAGCGAGCCCAGTATCGACGGACCAAGGTCGGGCTTATTTTTCAACAGTTCAACCTGATCCCCTCCTTGACCGTCTCGGCAAACATCTCTTTTCACGCCAAGTTGGCTCAGCGCCACGACGGTGCTTGGGAAAAGACTTTGATCGAGGCGTTGGGTCTGCAGCGGTACGCAACCCGTTATCCCGAGCAGCTATCAGGAGGCCAGCAACAGCGTGTCGCCATAGGCCGCACTCTGGCGGCAAGACCGAAGCTCATTCTTGCTGATGAACCGACAGGAAATCTTGACGAGCAGACAGGTGACGCCGTCCTGGACCTGATGCTTGACCTGGCGAGCAGCGCGGGGTCGGCATTGCTTCTTGTTACCCACTCGACGCGGCTCGCGGCTCGGCTGGACCGCACTGTGCATCTTCGTGGTGGAAAGATCGCTTAATGAGCTGGGTCGCGTTTTCCGCGCTTTTATCGCACTGGCGCCGCAAACCTCTGCAGCTGCTCACTTTAGTGCTGGGGATCGCGCTTGCGACAGCGCTTTGGTCTGGTGTGCAAGCAATCAATTCTGAGGCGAGGGCCAGCTATGCTCGCGCCGCATCTGTTCTGGAGCAAGGGTCCCTTGCTCAAATTGTGGCTAATGACGGCACCGGGATTCCCTACGAGATCTATGGGAGCCTTCGACGCCTCGGCTTCGATGTCTCGCCGGTTATCGAAGGGAATCTGCGCCTTGGCACGATCCGCATCCGGTTAATCGGCATAGATCCTTTAACGATGCCAAAAGAGGGTTATGCGCTGAGGGTGACGAGCGGACGCGATCTCACCGGCTTCATCTCTCCTGTTGGAGAGCTGGTGTTGTCCAGCGAAACGGCGGAACGGCTGCGCGGCAACACGGACATGAGCTTTCGGATCGACGAAAACGTTCCTGAAGGCGCGGCATTCGTGGACATCTCGGTCGCTGATCGGTTGCTTGACAAGCATGGCAGGATTGATCGTTTGACAGTCGCTTCCGACCAGGAAATCAGCGCCATCGCCGTCAAACAGATTTCATCTGGGCTCTTGATCCGGCAACCGGTTGAGCAGCCCGACGTCGCGCAATTAACTGACAGCTTCCACCTTAACCTGACTGCTTTCGGCTTTCTTTCCTTCATCGTTGGCCTCTTCATCGTTTACTCCGCTACCGGGCTTACCTTCGAACAACGTCGCAGCACGTTTCGAACGCTGCGATCCCTTGGCATTTCCCTCCGGCAGCTTACTGCGATGCTCGTTGTTGAGCTTTCGATACTTGCTGTCGCATCCGGCGTCATCGGGGTCGTGCTTGGATACCTGATTGCGTCGATCCTCATGCCGGGGGTCGCCGCAACCCTTCGCGGACTTTACGGCGCGAACGTCTCCGGGTCACTTTCCATACGCCCAGACTGGTGGCTCGCAGGGCTAGCGATGGCGCTTGCCGGGACAGCAATTTCGTCCGCTCAAAGCCTCTATCGGGTCTGGAAACTTTCCATCCTTGCGGCCGCGCAACCACGAGCATGGGCGCGAGAGTCTATGCAAGGATTGCTAATCCAGGCGGCGCTGGGAGGGGTGCTTCTACTCCTTGCAGGTGTTTTGGCGATAGCCGCGTCCGGATTAGTGGCAGGCTTCGCGGTGCTCGCATGCTTGCTTTTGGGCGCGGCCCTCATGCTTCCGGCCGTGTTGGCAACCTTTCTCGCCGCCATGCAACGTACGTCGCATAACGCACTTGTCGAATGGTTTTGGGCGGACACCCGCCTTCAGCTTCCGGGGCTTTCACTCGCGTTGATGGCATTGCTACTGGCGCTATCGGCGAATATCGGCGTCGGCACGATGGTTTCCAGTTTCAGGCTGACATTCATCGGATGGCTCGATCAACGTTTGGCCGCTGAACTATACGTTACGGCCAAAGACGAAGCCGAGGCGGCGAGGTTACGGGCCTGGCTTCCATCACACTCCACATCGGTCCTTCCAATCTGGAGCGTGGATGGCGACGTTACCGGCGAGGAGGTCCAGGTCTTTGGCGTTGCGGACGACCCGACCTACCGCGACCATTGGCCCCTGATCGCGTCCCAGAATGAGGTTTGGGATAAGATCGCCAAAGGTGAGGGTGCTCTGATCAACGAGCAGATGTGGCGGCGCGGGGTAGCACGAATGGGAGAGCTCGTAGCCATGCCTGGGGGCTGGAATGCTAAGGTGGTAGGAGTCTACTCTGATTACGGAAACCCAAATGGGCAGGTTATCATCGGGATCGACACCTTGGTCGCCCATTACCCTCAGGTAGCCAAGCTTCGATACGGCGTACGTGTTCCGGCTGAACGGTCGACGGAGCTGAAGCGACAGCTAATCGAGGATTTTGGTCTCCCGGAAACCGCCGTCGTGGATCAAACCTCGCTCAAGAGGCAATCGCGAGCGATTTTCGATCAGACGTTCAAGGTTACGGGAGCCCTTAACGTGCTCACCTTGGCTGTAGCCGGTTTCGCCATGTTTTCCAGTCTCTTGACGCTCTCGGGAATTCGGCTTCCCCAACTGGCGCCTGTTTGGGCGATGGGGGTGCGTCGGCGTGATCTGGCACTGTATGAGGTCGCCCGAACGCTGGCGCTTTGGCTAGCCACGTTCGTCACGGCGATACCCTTGGGCCTTGTGTTGGCATGGGTGCTGCTAGCCCGTGTCAACGTTGAGGCATTCGGATGGCGACTACCCATGCAAGTGTTCCCCGTGGACTGGCTATTGCTCGGTGCTATCGCTCTTCTCGCGGCTCTCGCTTCGGTACTTCTTCCGGTGCGTCGCCTTGCAACGATCAATCCGGCCGATCTGCTTAGGATTTTTGCCAATGAACGGTAGAGCCGTTGCTTTAACATTGCTGGGCGCCGCCATGATGGGTTCAGCGGGAAATACGCTGGGGCAAGGGTTTGCCGGATTGGGATCGGACGCCCAAGGCTTTGCGATTCCTCAGCGCGGCTCCGAATTATCGTTTCCAAGAGACCATGGAGCGCACCCGGACTATCGCATCGAATGGTGGTACGTGACCGCCAATCTCAAGGGGCAAGACGGCACGCAATATGGAGCACAGTGGACGCTTTTCCGATCAGCGCTTGCCCCGGAAAGTAAGGCTGGCTTCGCTGATCCTCAGATCTGGATCGGACATGCGGCCATAACGACGTCCGACCACCAATACGTCGCAGAGCGGTTGGGCCGTGGCGGCGTTGGTCAGGCGGGCGTGACGGCCGCGCCTTTCCGCGCCTGGATAGACGACTGGACAATGTCAGCTGCTGACAATTCCAGCTCCGATGCTTTGGCAAATCTCTCTCTAAAAGCCGCTGGGCAGGACTTTAGTTACGCTCTGGACCTTACGGCCAAAAGCCCACTCGTTCTCCAGGGTGATAAAGGCTTTTCTATTAAGTCGGCAAGCGGGCAGGCGAGCTACTACTACTCCCAGCCGTTCTATCGGGTCTCCGGAACTATTGAGGCATCGGGGAGGCGCATCACGGTCAGCGGTAACGCTTGGCTCGACAGGGAATGGTCTTCTCAACCCTTGGCTTCGAACCAAACGGGGTGGGATTGGTTTTCGCTGCACTTGGTCGGCGGGGAGAAGCTGATGGCGTTTCGTCTCCGTGACGACAAGGATGGGTTTATCTCAGCGAGCTGGATCTGTGCCGATGGACGTACACTGCCGCTAACAAAAGACCAGGTTCATCTCACGCCATTGCGTACCGCGACGGTCGATGGGAGGCAGCTTCCGGTGTCATGGCGAATAGAGATCCCCTCAAAATCGCTGGACATCCAAACGCGACCCTTAAACGATCAGTCGTGGATGGCAACGTCCACCCCGTACTGGGAGGGCCCTATTTCGTTCGAAGGCTCCACCACCGGCGTAGGCTACCTTGAGATGACGGGCTACAGGTAGGAACCAGTAGCTCAGGTTTAGAGGAGATGCAGACTTATGTGGACTTTCAAGTTCGCGACTTAAAGGCGCCAGGTCGCGGACATCAATTTCCAGGTCATGCAGCAGGCAAAGGCCAAAGACCATCTTCGCCCGGACTTGCGTCGAAATCCTTAGAGCTTATTACCTATGAGACAGCGGCAGTTCACGTTTCACCTTGGAAACGCTCGGTGTGGATACGGTTCGATATCGCGCTTCGACCAGATTGTAGATCCCAAAGGCGGCAAGGCCTATGGCAACCGCAAGATACAACACCCCGCCAAGCGGAAGCTGCCTCACGAAAGTCAGTGCATCACTCATGCTCCCAGCTTGATCGGCGTCAACGCTGAATGCTGCGTAGCAGAAGAAAACCCCGACGATCGCGAAGACGATCCCGCGTGAAACCAACCCGTAGATACAAACTAGTATCAGCGGTCGGCTCTGACCGAGCTTTAAGTACCTTTCGAACTTTCGAGAAATTCCTTTGAATGCGGTCGCTATACCGCCCCCCAAAAACCCGACGCCGATGGCACCGGCCAGATATCTACCAAACGGTTGCGACATCGCCCACTCGGCAAGATCTTTTTCGCCACCATCGCCTGCTGATCCCACGCCCAGCGCGCCTTTGAAAGCGTAAATTGCCAGGCCGATATACGTAACGGCACTCCCGAGAAGGGCAGCTCGGATCAGATAACTTTTCGCACTTGCGTCGTGATTGTCGGCATTGGCAATTGATTGAGCAAGTCGCCAGGCCACAAACCCCAGCAAACCGAGCCCTATCAGTCCGAGCCATAATTTGCCAAAGGGCTGGTCAAGCAGTGAGTCGAGCGCAGATTTGGTGTCCGGCTTACCACCGCCAAAACTCGAAAACAGAGCGAGCCCTGCCACAAGCAAAAAGACAATCCCTCGGGCGCTGTAGCCCGCTCGGGCAAGCCATTCAAACTTTGGTTCGTTCATTTTTCGATCTCCCCGCCGCTCGTAAACGAGCAGCCTGTAAAACGGTTCCTGGCCGGACGGGCCCCATCGTGGTCCCGAATTTGCCACGTCGCCGACGAATTCCTGTAGGCGAAAAATGAGCGCGGGCGTGTTATCGGCTGGTAGCATCCGCTGCCGATGGCAATTCGATGTACCTTCTTAACGAAGGTCGCTCTGGCACTGTAACTGCGGATGTTCCCGTCACCGGCTGCCCAAGCGTCGAGTATGCCGTGAACTGCACGATGTAGAGGCCAGGCTGAAGCTTGTCCGAAACGGGGATCAACAAATTCGTCCGATCCGCTCCATATTCGAGCGTACCTGTGGGAATGGGGCCGCTTGGTCCGAAAATCTCAACTTCCGAACGTTCAGGATCCACTGGCGCGGTAAAGGTGAGACTGATGTTGTCGTTGAAATTGACATCGTCATGCATATCGGGGGTAGGGTTGATGCTTGCATTTGCCATCGGGGTGAGGCCGAGAAATGCCGAAATGGCGATTGCATGTGCAAACCTATACATAATCGACTCCGTTTCCGTTCTTGCGGTGATAATTCGCGACGCTGCTATCCGTTCCGAGCACTGCAAGACTACGAGGTGCCAAGCTGGAATCGGCCAGCTGGCGTCATTGTTGAATCCAAAGGGTATAAATTCTGTTCCCTTTATGTTCTTTTCTTGCTACTCGTATTGAAAAGGGAGGTGGCGACATGAAATTCGATATAGCACTACATCGCGATCAACGCCGTTTGGCGGTTGCAAAGTTTGACGCTCTTCCCGAAGGTAATCCCCTCCGCGAAAGATATAGAGATTGGATTCGACGGTTGGATGAAATCATCGCTAGCGCCGTTTTGCCAACGCAAGATGAGAACTCGAATGCGTTAGTGACGACCACAGGCCAACTCGATGATGTCTCTGATCTATCCGCGAGCAACATTAGAAGTTTACCTGGCGCGATATCCCAAAGTCTGGTTGGTCTAGGCAGGCCCATTGGTTCGACGAACAGCAAAGCCGTTCGGCAACCGGCAAGTGCCCTGGCGCCACAGCATGCAAAGCTCAAGATGGAAAAGGATTTTGCCAGATCGCGCAAAAGTGAGAAGGCCGCCGTCTGTGGTCATGAGGCGCAGGCCCGAAAGGATAGGCTCATCGCTGAAAATCGGCTGCTTAAGTGCATGCTGGTCAGGTTTGGCTAATAGAGGATTGTCAGCGGTATCTTGCGTGACGTAGTTGCACAGATGACGAGCTTGAGGTCGATGCTGACGTGGTAGTTTCACGCGGTGAAGATGATGGTGCGCTCGCTATGAGCTGGATATGGGTACCAGCAAAAGCCGCTGATATCTCCTTGGTCGTGAGGAGGGCGACGAGATCGTTTTCAGGATGTAATCGCTGAAACGCGATGCCTCTCACCTTGGCGTCGGCATCATAGGCTTGGGACGGTGACACTGGCCATTGCCGCCGAGATTGTTGCCGCGGAGAACGCTGGTGCAGATTTCCACTTCACGACCAGATGCGAGTACCGAAGTATACAGCGGGCAGGGCGGCGAAGTGATATTCGTTTAGCAAAAGCCGTTTATTTTCAGCACTCTATAAGCTTTTATTGTAGCTTGCAACCGATCCTCGGAGTGTCGACTGCCGTCATTGGCATCTGGATGATGGAGTTTCAGCTTCTCCTTGTAGCGGAGTCTTATATCGTCCGGACTTGCATTATGTGACAGCCCAAGTGTGTCAAAAGCTTGAGCTTCAAGCGGCCGTAGCCTGCGTTGCTGAGCCGAGGAAATGGTGCCTGCTGAATAGCTGGCTTTCCCGCGTGCCCTGAGTGATTTCGCTGAGCCTGAGGGAACTGATGAAGGGAGCGGTGTCTCCAAGTTATGCGCATTTGTCCTCACACCACGCGCCGGAATTTTGCCGCTCGCGGCATCGAGCTGGTACTTTGCAACAATTGGGTCAGACTTGCTTGGCGAATAGTCGTAGCCTTTGTTGTATTGGCGTGAATGCTCAGCACAAAACAGAAGATACAGCCCTTCCGCAGCGCCACCCACTGGAGCCCTCTGGGTGCCAAAATTCTCGCAGCCTTCCCACTGACACTTGGGGCCGCTTTGTTCAGTGTGCTTTTGGCGGCTAGCGCGTATTGGCCGAATGCCAACGAAGATCTTTGAAACGGTCATCAGGCTGATATATGGTGGACGCTCCGTCACGGGCAAGCTACAACTTCGCTGTGTGGCGTGATGATGTCCTGGATCATTTCACTTATGACTGCCGCTGCAAGAGCTGATCGGAGCATCAGCTCTTTCGGCACGGTGGTGGTGACCAACTTTACACGTGTGAACTCACAGACATCGGCAGTCAAAAACACCTCCGCGTTGACGGAGAAATTAATCGGCTTCGGCGTCAACTTGCGAACGAACTGAGGCTGCAGGACGATCAGCTCAAACAAATGCTTCGGCGCTTCGATCTGTCTTAGCCTGTCACAGCCAAAATGGCCCGGATTGCGACGGCTCGGTAAGCAACCATACATTGGCATCTTTGCATGTTCTTAACCAGATAAGGGCTAGTGATAGGCGATTGTGTGCCGGAAGTCGTCAAAATGTCTCCATCAAACACGTCTGTCTCTGTCTCCCTAAAATTCCTTGTATCGGTTGCTTGCTGGGCCGTCGTGGTCGGGGCGATTTACGGAACAATGGTATGGGCCACTCGCCAAAGTGACGAAACGGCGGTCCAGCGCCAGGAAAGTCTCGTCAGCCGGATCGTCAGCGAGATGCAGGATAGAATTGCTCATGACCAGGAAAGTGCAACCGTTTGGGACGATGCTGTTCGCAAGGTAGGTGAGGGGGATCGCGAATGGATACAAGCAAATCTCGGCAAGTGGATGCATACCTACTTTGGCCACGACGCTGCATTTGTGATCGGCCCCGCCAATAACCTGGTATATGGATTTTCGGACGCCGACAACGATCCGGAGAAAGCTTATCCGACTGTCTATGTGAAGGTCCGAACGCTGATCGATGAACTTCGTCGACGCCTGGCTGCTGGTGATACATCCGGCACTTCCGACCGGACACTCAGCATCGGCGAGAGCGATATAGTAAGCATCAACGGTAGCCCGGCAGTTGTAAGCGTCAAACCGATCATCTCCGATAGCGGCGAGATTAAGCAGCTCGCAGGCGAACAGCCACTCCACATCGCGGTACGTTATCTGGACGGCGACTTCACTCAGATGCTCGGTTCGCGCTACTTGTTTACCGGAATGCAGTTCGACTGGAGCAGCGGCAATCCCAACCGCCGTTATTTTCCACTGACGGCACATGACGGGAGTAGTATGGGATTTTTCAGTTGGGAGCCATTCCTGCCTGGAAAGGCCGTGCTTGAAGCGACCAGGCCCGTTTTCGCGCTGGCAGCACTCTTGATGCTGGGGGCAGTTGCAGCTTTCGTCATGCTTCTGCAGCGCCGCGCGGACCGTTTGCGCAAAAGCCAGGGCGAGCTTTTCTATCTCGCCCATCATGACGCTCTAAGCGGACTTCCGAACCGTATTTCATTCAACGCCAAGGTCGACCAGGTCCTGGCGAAATCCGCGGCAGCTGTATTTTTCCTCGACCTTGACCGTTTTAAGCAGGTCAATGACACATTGGGCCATCCGGCCGGCGATAGCTTACTCGTCGATGTGGCGGCGCGGCTAAAGGCGACGGTTGGAAGCGACATAATGGTCGCTCGGATTGGCGGCGATGAGTTTACCATCCTCATTGAGGCACCAACTTCAAGTGGGGTCCAACAGCTGGCGGAAAAGCTTATCTCTGTGGTTCGTCAACCTTTCGAGATCGATGGTCAGCCAATCTTGATTGGTATGAGCATCGGTATTGCTTTCTCATCTGGCGGCAAGTCGGATACCACCGACATCTTGCGGAGGGCTGACATCGCGCTCTATAGCGCCAAGAGCACCGGCCGCAATCGTTACGTGATTTTCGGGCCGCATATGGACGAGATGGTCAAAACGCGGCGCGACCTGGAACAGGACTTACGCACGGCTATTAAAAGCGGAAGCCAGATTGAAGTGCACTATCAACCCGTCTACGGCGCAAAAAGCAATCATTTGGTGGGCGTTGAGGCGCTTGCCAGATGGCGGCACCCGTCAAAAGGGCTGATTTCCCCGGACACGTTCATCGCGATCGCCGAGGAGGCGGGCCTCATCGATAGCTTGGGCGAATGCGTACTAGCAACGGCTTTAAGCGACGCCAGAGCTTGGCCAAACCTTTCTGTGGCAGTCAATGCCTCGGCGGTCGAGTTGCGGGGGGAAACCTATGCGCTACGTGTAATTTCGGCTCTCGAAAAGACGGGTTTTGATCCTGCGATGTTAGAGATCGAAATCACCGAAAGCGCGTTGCTCGAAAACGAGGACACCTGTCGCCGCAATATCAACGCTCTGCGTCAAATCGGCGTTCGGTTCGCGCTCGACGATTTCGGAACAGGGTTCTCGTCATTTGGACGTTTGCAGCAGCTCGATGTTGACCGCATCAAGATCGACCGTTGCTTCGTTGCAAGCTATGGGACCGCAGAGAACAATGACGCGATCGTCCAGGCGATGATTAGTCTTGCCCGCGCCAAAGGACTGAAGATTACGGCAGAAGGCATAGAAACTATCGAGCAGAAAGCATGGCTCAGTGAGCTAGGTTGCGACGATCTCCAAGGCTATATCCTATCCAAGCCCCTGCTCCCGGAACTGATAAGCGAACTCCATACCGGCAATGCTCGCCAAGCGTAGACTTAAGGAAAATTCCGTTCAGTGGCTGAACACGCCATCACCATGGCGCCGAATGATGGGACATTGGTGTCGGAATGGCATGCGGGTCGTCCGCTGGCTGCCGGAGAAGAGTCCAAGCCATGCAGATTTTAGTACGAGTGAGATGAAGTGGCGCTGGACGCCACAACTGACTGCGACTTGTCGACCTCATCGTATTCAAAAATGGGCTAAGCAAGTGGGGTGCCTTTCGCTATCCCATATCCATGAGATGCCCGGGCGGCATCATGTTGACGTTGAGATTGTGAATGATCATCATCGAGCCAAGAACCACCAATCCGACCACGAATACCCCGAACGCGAGCGCCAAAACATTGTTCGTGTCCTCTGGCCCGCTCGATATATGCAGAAAAAACACCAGGTGGACCCCCATCTGTCCGATGGCCAAAGCGGCTAACAAGACCGGAACGGCTGGGGCGTATATAAGGTCTGTTTGCGCTGCCCAGAAGGAAGCTACTGTCAAAAGGAAGGCAAGGATCAGACCCGCAACGTAATTTTTGATCGCGGCCTTCCCTTTGCCGTGCTCTCCGGGAGCTTTCGCTTGCTCATTGTCTCGGCGGCCAGTTGTGTCAACCATCAGCTCGCTCCCAGATAAACAATGGTGAAGACAGCGACCCAGACGATGTCCAGCGCGTGCCAGAATAGCGTGAAGCAGAACAAGCGCCTTAAGACCATGTCTCGCAACCCAAGGGTTGCTACCTGCGCCATCATGATGATGAGCCACAGCAGCCCTGCGGTAACATGCAGTCCATGAGTGGCTACCAGGGCAAAAAACGCGGATAGAAACGCACTGTGTGTCGGCCCGGCTCCTCGTGCAACGAGATCGATAAACTCGCTCAGCTCAAGTCCAAGGAAACAAGTGCCAAGGACAAAGGTGGCGAGTGCCGATAGGTAGATTAGCATCCGCTGGCGGATCTCGACCCCAACGGTCATCAAACCGCAGGCAAAACTCGACAGCAAAAGACAGGTGGTCTCGATAAACGTATGGGTCCGGCTAAACAGTTCGGGCCCGGTCGGTCCGCCCGCCGTCGACTTCGACAAGACCGCATAGGCGGCGAACAATCCAGCGAAGACAACGATATCGCTGAGAAGAAATAGCCAGAACCCGAACCGGACGACCATCTCCTTGGAAGCTGGTCCACGCTCAGAGAGCGGGATTGTGGCTTCGTCACCGGTTACGCTGGCGTCACTCATCCTCGAAGCACTCCGGTGGCAATCAAGTCATGAGCGGGAATCTTGGTCTCCGTGGACGTCCGCCAGGCATAGACTAGACAGGCCACCACAAAGCCGAGCCCGCCGACGATTGCCATCCACCAGATATGCCAGATCATTGCAAACCCCAGGATGACCGCAAAGAAGGAGAGCGTGATACCGATCATGGTGTTCTGCGGGACGTCGATGGCCTCCACCGGTTCGCTGCGGTCGCGGTTATCGCCGTCTTGCTTTGTCTTCCAGAAGGCATCCAGGCTCGTCACCTTGGGAAGGACAGCATAGTTCCAGGCCGGGGGCGGGGAGACTGTCGACCATTCGAGCGTGCGGCCATTCCACGGATCGCCCGTTTCGTCGAGATTTTGATCACGGTTCCTGATGCTGACGACGAGCTGGAGCACAATAAAGACGATCCCGAGCAGGATAAGCCCTGCCCCCCAAAGAGCAATGATCATCAATGGCTGCCATGTCGGATCGTCGTAGTGTTGCATGCGCCGGGTCGCGCCCATCAGGCCAAGCAGATAGAGCGGCATGAAGGCAAGATAGAAGCCGACGAACCAGCACCAGAACGCCGCCTTGCCAAGGCGTTCGTTGAGCTTGAAACCGAATGCTTTGGGAAACCAATAGTTATATCCGGCGAAGGCTCCAAACAGGACGCCGCCGATGATGACGTTATGAAAGTGCGCAACCAAGAACAGGCTGTTATGCAGGTTAAAATCCACGGGCGGGATCGCCAATAGTACGCCGCTCATGCCGCCAATCACGAAGGTCACCATGAACCCTAGCGCCCAATAAAGCGGGAGGGCGAAATGGATGCGCCCGCCGTACATCGTGAACAGCCAGTTGAAGATCTTTACGCCGGTCGGTATCGCGATGATCATCGTCATGATGCCAAAGAAGGCATTGACGTCGGCACCGGCTCCCATCGTGAAGAAATGGTGCAGCCAAACCAGAAACGACAAAACGCAGATTGCCATCGTTGCGGCCACCATCGAACGGTACCCGAAAAGGGACTTGCGTGAAAACGTCGCGATTACCTCCGAGAAAACCCCGAAGGCCGGTAGAATGAGGATGTAGACTTCGGGATGTCCCCACGCCCAAATGAGGTTGATGTACATCATGGCGTTCCCGCCAAGGTCATTCGTGAAGAAGTGGAAGCCGAGATATCGATCCAGCAGGAGCATCCCGAAAGTTGCGGTCAAGATTGGGAATGCCGCGATGATGAGCAGATTAGAGGCCAGCGCCGTCCAGCAAAAGATCGGCATGCGCATGTAGCCCATTCCTGGAGCCCGCAGTTTCAGGATCGTCGCCGTCAGGTTAATCCCAGACAGCAGCGTACCTAGTCCAGAAATCTGCAAGGCCCAAAGGTAATAGTCGACGCCTACGCCTGGCGAGTAGGTCAGTTCAGATAGCGGTGGATAGGCTAGCCATCCGGTCTTGGCGAACTCTCCGATGACCAGCGACAGATTGATCAGCAGCACGCCTGCCGCCGTTAGCCAAAAGCTGACCGAGTTGAGGACTGGGAAGGCGACATCCCTGACACCCAGTTGCAGCGGAACCGCAAAGTTCATCAAGCCGACCATGAACGTCATTCCCACGAAGAAGATCATGATCGTCCCATGGGCGGAAAAGATCTGATTGTAATGCTCGGGTGGAAGGTACCCTGGCTCCCCATTGGCCGCCATTGCCAGCTGGGTCCGCATCATAATGGCGTCGACAAATCCGCGCATAAGCATGACGAACGCTAGCGTCACGTACATGACGCCGATCCTCTTGTGATCGACGCTAGTGATCCACTCGTTCCAGATATAGGGCCACCACCCTTTCACAGTGATAGTGGCGAAGAGGGACAAGGCCGCCAGCAAGACAAAGCCTGCGGCTATTAGCGGAATAGGCTGATCAAGCGGGATCGCATTCCAATCAAGCCTGCCGAGCATCAGCGCGTCTCCATGGCGGTTGGGGTGGCGGTTGCCTGATTGGGAAAGTGGGCGGTGCCGCCTGATTGCTTGACAACCTTGTCGAACAGACCCTGCTCGATTTTCCCGAAAGTTTGTACCAGCCTGGGTGTGCGGTCCTTCATCAAGTCAGAGTAAGCAGCTTCGTCCAGCATATCGTTTCTTGCTCGGGACTGATCTAACCAGGTCTTGTATTGGTCTGGTGCAAGTGACTGAAGATCAAACACCATGTCCGAGAAGCCTTCGCCGCTAAATTGGGCCGACAGCCCGCGAAACGTTCCGGCGTGGTCGGTCTGGAGGTTTAGCTGCGTCACCATCCCGGCCATCCCGTAAATCTGGCTCCCTAGCTGGGGGATCAGCAGGCTGTTCATTACCGAAGCCGAGGTGATTGAAAAGTGCACGGGGCGACCGACTGGGATGACGAGGTGGTTGACGGTTGCTACGCCCTCGTCGGGATACACGAACAGCCATTTCCAATCGAGCGAGATTGCTTGGACGTTCAAGACTTTCTGGTCGGAAGCGATCGGCTTGAAAGGGTCCAACTGGTGGGTGCCGAGCCAGGTTATTCCTGCGAGGAAGAGAACAACCAATGTGGGGACGGACCAGACGACAAGTTCGATATGCCCAGAGTATGTCCAGTCTGGCCGGTACCGGGCATTCTTGTTGCTCTCGCGGAACCACCAAGCAAAAGCGATCGTCCCAATTATGACTGGAATAATGACCGCCAACATGATGGCTGTGGCATTGAACAGTATCTTTGCCTCGGCTGAAGCGATGGGTCCTTCGGGGTTAATGATACCGCTCGTGAACACAATTTTTTCCTGACGCCCCGATGACCTTAGGCCTTAGTGGCGAAGTATACTGATCAGGCCGACTTTCAAGTCGGTGCTGCAGGATACCGAGGCTTCACGGAACATTGTGCCGAGCGCTGGGTTCTCATCATTAGGGCCGGGTCAGCCGACTTGAGCCCGCGTAGCTGCCGGAGGATTAATTTGGCGAACGATCGACCTAGACCTTACCGCACTATGATCGCCTACGTTGCTGCAATTGTTGTCGTCGCTTTTGCGCTGGCAGGTTGGTACTCTTACAAGGTTCATCCAGGTGACCCACAGCGGCCGGCAAGTGCGACAACAACGGTGAATTGATTGATCCGTCGTGCAGGCAGCGTCCAAGTGGACGCTTCATATCGTGATCTCAGCCAACCCAATCAAATGTCTCAATGCGTTGCATTGAGCGTTGAGCAGGTGCGCAGGAGACGTTGAACTTTCACGGTGATGATTGTTTGCGCTGGCGGGAGGCGTCGTCGAAAGTAGGTTTAACGGCGGCCGGGGGAGGCCAAAGGCTTAGGGTTAAATTGAGCTGACCGTTAACCACAGCAGCGTCGCCCTTGCCGTTTGATCGCCAATGGCCGACTTGCAAATGCGCCTGATCAGCACGGAAAGAGCGCACAGATCTGACAATCGAGTTACAAACCGAACCGAGGCAGTGTTAAGCCGTCAGTCGCCCTCTATGTGTTGTCGAGAATCTGATAATCGTAGAAATCAATTTTTGAGAGGTGAACTTGCCCGCGTTTCTCGTGACTGCGACAATACTCGTTGAAGCTGACGACGAAGTCCGCGCTTCCCGTAAAGCGCTAGCGAAGATCTTAATGGAACCCAGCATCGCCCTCGACGTCCAATCCGACGGCGAGCACCATGCTCGCGTTATTATACAAGGTGTTGAGCGGCAAGAGTTGATAAGAGAAGCTGGCCTCATCGCTAAGACGAACGAAGATCGGACATCATGACCGACGAAGGAGATGTCTCAAATCGACGACGGGTCACGATCAATAAAGCACTTGCAAGGGCGCAGTCGCTGGGGATCCAAGTCGATGCTGATCTTCGGTTCGCTGAGCTTCTGGAGAATTGGGCAGATGGGCACATCACGATGAAGGAAGCTCGTGCTGCGTACCTAGATCATATCCGGGAGAGGGACCAAGCACAGGCCGACTGGCGTTCACTTGGGATTGCATCGGCGATAGCCAAGGCTAAGGCCGCGCTGGTCAAAAGACGCGGCGAAAGCTGAGGCCTTTCCACAGCAGCTTTCTGCCAGAGGTTCGTGAACTCGTTTTTGAGTTCGTCCGGTCACACCAGCAGCCGCCGCTTGCTGGCGCGGTGCGTTCGACGTGCTTCCCGTTGCAGCGACGGAACGTCGGCGGAAGCTCTTAGCTATGACGGCGGACGGCGGCTCTCGCGACTCCGCCGCGCGTGTGGTCGGAGAAATCGACCGCGTCCGCGATGAAAGCGCACCCGAAGACGAGCCGCGGCATCCCGATCTGTCGTCCGGAAAGCCTTCGCCTATTCTTGTGCCCGATTCCGACGTGGAGGACGGCGGCTAAATCGACACCCTGACGAGTTTGGCGCGGCCTGCGATCAAATCCGCAAAGTGATTTTTCCTAGCGGAATCGATGCAGAGGTCTGAAATGTCTTCCACTACTCTCGCTACGGCTTCAGCGGTGGAGTCGACCAAGTCTGTAATTCTGCGGCGCACCAAAGGTAAGCCAACTCCAGCTTCCTTCGCAAAAGTCTGCCATCCATCAGCGTCCATCTCGGCAAGCGTGGCACGTTTCCCGATCCTCATGGCCATTTTCGGTGAAAAGTCTGAATAGGCGATCGTAGAAAGCAGATCGTACAACGGGGCCATTCTTGGTCCCTGATCGTCGTAGAGGATCTTGAAATTCTTGCCGTGGGCGTCGGCGTTTCCTACAACCAGGTTGAAGATCGCGGCGTCCAGTAGCTTAAGCACATCAGTTGCAGGGCGCGCCGACACTCGCCGCAATAGCTCAAAGCAGTCCTTGAAAGTGGGGCCGCCTTCACTCGCATATTTCGTTTCAGGTGGCACGCCGAGCGCTTGGCAGAAGTCTTCCTGGTGGATGCGATGCACCACGCCGCGTCCATCGCCCGCGCGGTCATATCTTTCAACCAAGAGAAACGAACGCCCCTCAACAGACCTTGGCTCCACTGGGGCTACATCGAGGCCGATGGTGGCGGCGAGCCTCATCACAAATGCTTCGTTTTCGGTCCCTCGAAGCGAGCGATAGGCGATTTCAGGATATGCGTGGTCGCCTGGCCGGGAAGCGGAAGTGCTATCTGCTCGCCGATCAGAACAATCGGCACCTTGGATTGCGCACCGGCCAAAGACAGGCTCAAGCCTTCTTCGCCGGCCAGGAGAGGTCGCATCGGAAGTGCGTCCAAAACTCGAACGATTCCTGCATCATCAAGGGGAGTCGGCAGTCGCTTTGCAAGCGGCGCTATCTCAATTGGCTTTTGATTTTCAGGCAGGAGCTGAAGAGCGCCTGCAACGTCACCACCTAAGCGGTCGAGAAGCGCAAAGTCGTTCGCAGGTGAAACACCCAATGCCTGGGCGGCGACTTGGCGTTGGCTCTCCTCGGGCAAAAGGCCGCCGAAGAACGGGCGGCATTCTCGGCGGGAGAATTGCTCTGGCCGCTTCGGGAGTGATGCTGAAAGCGGAAGCGCTTTCTCGTCATCAAGCCAAGCTTGAGAAGGTGAAACTAATGTCGCCGTGCCTGTCTTGCGTGAACTGACCGACAAAGCTGCCATCCCACCAAACGTTGAGAGTTTTTGCCGTCATTGCCGCTCGCCAGGGGACAGAATATCGACGGAGCAGCCGAGCGTTTGCAGAACCTGCAAGACCTTCCCAATCTGGGCCGTTGGCTTGCCGGCTTCGAGATCGACAATGAAGCGAAGACCGACGCCAGCAACTCCGGCAAGCTCATCCTGCTGCAAGTTTTGCTCCTTGCGTGCGCTGCGTATAGTATTTCTGACTTGTTTTGCCATCTTCATTTTCCCGATCGGGAAAACAGCAAGATATCAGGCGTCTTGTCTAGAAGAATTTCCCGATCGGGAAAATTGACTGCTACTGATGTCTTTCATCCATGAAATTTCCCGATCGGGAAATTCGTTTATAGATGTCTCCTAGGTTATAACTTAAGAGATCAACGGCAGCGTCGGCTCCCATGAGCCCCGCTTAGTAAGTCCCCGTGAGACGCAATTCTTGCATATGAATTGACAGTTGAACCGAGCGTCGATGAGGATGCTGAGGTCCGCTATTGTAAAGGCGAGGCGGTCCAACGCTGTCACTGTGAGCTGGTCGCCCGGCACGAAGTTTTCAAGACACCCGGCGAGAACGGCCTGGACAGCATCATCACGGATGATTTCGGCGCAGCCGGCTGCCCTAAGCGCGCGTTCCTGACTATGAGTGTCATCGTTACCGAGAGTTTGGCGAACATAGCCGTAAATGGTCATCGATCAAAATTCACTGTGTAAGCCGTGGCAGACCGGTTGCGGCGACTTGGCCAATCGATTTGAACGCCGCAGTCAGTTCGCTCGCACTGTCGGCATAGAAAAAGGTCGCTGACGACGTAGCACATTTGGAAAGCAGGTTCTTACCCTGGTCCGAGGCGCTGAAGGCCACGGTATAAACTGTGATGCCCTTCGACTTCGCGGTGGCGCAGTGGGTGAGGGTACTCGTGTCATCCGAGGATGCCGAGTTTTCCCCGTCGGTCATGAACACGATCGCCTTTTTCGGCGCCAGGCCGTTCTTGTTCTTGTGGGCCGCATCCTCGGTCGTCGCGGTTAGCGCGTCGAGCGCGACCTTGAACGCACCGGTCGAGCTGGTGCCGCCGGTCGGCGTCAATGCGTCGATATAGTTGTCGGCTGCACTCCATCCCCATGCCAGCTGAGACTCTGTCTGCTTGCCCGAGTTGTAAGAGACTGCTCCGGTCCGGATAAGGTTGAGATTGGGATCGACGGATGCAAACGTCGCGAACAGGGTGTCGGCGGCCAGTTTCAACCCCTCGATGCGTTGGTAGTAGCAGGGCGTCTTGCTGCCGCCATCCTTCACTGTCGAAGTATTTGGCATGTAGTAGTAGTGGCAGGCGACCGTGGTCGACTTCACGGTAGTGGTGCTCGTTTGCATCGAGCCAGAGCGGTCGAGGACCAGGAACATCGACAGGGAATTGCTGGCACCGCGGTTTGAGACGGACCTGCTGTTGATGGCGATCGTGGCGGTCTTTTTCCCGAAGATGCTCATAAGCGGCGATAGGCTGATCGTCTGGTTGAAGCTGACATCGACCGTAAAGGTTTTGCTATTGTTCGCGCCGGGCGTCGTCTGCACCATAATCGTCGGCGTCGTCCCCGCCAACGCCGTACCCTGGGCTTTCAGGAAATCCCCCGCAAGCAGCTTGGCCGCCGATTCGCCGATGTCGTCGTCGGCGAGAGCGGACGATGCCGCCAGCGCAGCGCCGTCGGCATAATTTTGCGCGTCCTGCTTGGCCAGCATCATGCTTGAGACGTCCACCGCCAATCCAGCCGCGCCGAGGAGGACAGGTAGCAAAAGCGAACTCAGGATCCCGAAGTTGCCGCGACGATCGTTCAGAAATTGGTGTATCGTTGACTTCATATTCTTGCCCCCAAAACGTTGGGAGCACTAAGCCTGCAATAGCTGAACAAGGCCTTGTTCCGACCGGCTCTGAAGCGCCGGAAGTAGAATTATGATTAATACTGTTGCAAAGCAGGACTGATCTCGATCGAACCGCGTGGGCTCTCTTCGAAGCTACGGTCACCCAGCTTCATGGGTAACTCGGTTTCGCCTTCGGTCATTTTGCTGATCAGGGCCAGGAGCTTCCTTCCTAACGGCGGGGCAATGCCGAGCACGTCATCGATCAGGCGCTGTCCTTCTGACGTGCCGATGTAGGCGATCCTTCGTTCGAGGGTCAGGGAGGGGTACTCTAATGTATCTTGGGAGGGCAGCCCTTCGAAGAACTTACCCACCGGCACACTGAGAGCAACGCCGACCTCGTGCATCATGCGGCCACTGACGCGATTTCTGCCGCTCTCGTATTTCTGGAATTGCTAGTAACTCACGCCGACCTGTTTCGCCAACTCGACTTGTGACAGCCCGGGGTGGATTCGCAGCAGTCCGATCCGTTTGCCGACATGAAGATCGATGTAATGGGGGCCGGATCGGTCACTGATATGAGTTCTTCATGTCGAACGGGTGAGATTTTGGCGGGTGCCTTTGGAACTTCGTCGGCATTGTCGCGACCGGGCGGCGGAAGCTCAAATAATGGGCCGCTCATTCGGCCCCGTACCTGGGTGGGAGGCTGGCATTAGTCGTCTTTGCGTACTGGTCGCCATGATGGCAAATGCTGAGTACTAGACCGTCTCCAGTCAGCGCTCCCCACCATGTAGCGATAGGTTAGCGTCGATCGCACAGTCGGCAAACACAAGTTTTGACCTCGTTCATTGCAAGGTCAGATCAAACACCGTTCGCTGACCTGTGATCTTTTGCACGAAATCGACGTCCTGCCCGTTCCAATGATACCGAAAGTGATCTCCCTGGCGTGGCGCGGTAACGACATCCGGATAGAAGGCACAAATGCATTGCCCCGCAGTGTGTCGTTGGCTGGGGTATACAATGCCGTTTGTGCCATCATGCCTTACAGTTTTTGCAAACGACTGCGCAGCGGAATAGGTATCGAGGTCAGGGCCAAGTATGTCGATGTGTTCACCGCCGCGCAGATCGACCAAGTCAGCATCGATCGATCCGATCAGTTGTCGAACCTGCGAGACCCATCCGGGCTGTATCGCGCTGGCTGCATAAAACCGTGCCATGTGAAAGGTGTGTTCGCGTAGTGCTGTCTCGAGACTATTTCCTGCGTAGTAGACACCATAGGAGCCATCGCTGAAGCGAGAGCTCCGATGTGGAGATATGTGTGTGAACGCCGCCATGACCCAAGACGCTCCGTCACCCGAAATGCGCCGATCAGATGGAATTAGTGACAGGTCGCCGATCTGCTCGTAGATTCTCGGATTAGTTCTCGCTTGGGCTTGCGCCAGCGCTTCCCAGTCGCGTGGATCGGCCACATCGTCATAGAGATCGATCGGCGGATAATGGGACATAACCAGGCGATGGGTCTGCGGCCAACTTACCCTGCTTTTGAAGACGTTCACCAGCCACCGCGCACTGAATCAAGGTAGCGTCGAATGCGCATGATATCTTCCATACTGCCACGCTTCATCACGTCGAGCGCAGACAGGCCCGCGAAGCCGGAATTTTTGGCGTCCACCCACGCATATCCTGTTTGAGGCTCTGCAAAGATGATCCTAAGCGCCTTATGGATGCCCAGAATATTCGACATCCTGTCGGCCAGATCGCGATTTACCCGGCCATAGTCGTCATCTTTCCAGCGCCTATAGGTCTTCGGCGAAATTCCTCCTAAAATGGTAGCTGCATCCACGTCGGAAACACCCCATCTGTCGAAAATGTTCATGACCGTTCGCTGCATCGCACGTATCTCGTCGAGCGCGTACTTGGCTTCAAACCCGACTTCCGGTTCAGGCTCACCAATTTTGATTACATTCAGCATTGACGTTTCCTTTTGTCCACATCTAGTCCTAAAAGACCCAATTGTCTAGATCGCGTAGAAATCACGGTGCCGGCTCTTGGCCGAAGGCTCGCCGCCGGCCGGCATCGTTCCGGACAAGGCCAATGTCGCAGGCCGCCGCGGGGTGAATATCGCCTGTACCAGGCCGGCACTGATTGAATGGGTCCGCAACCGCGCGTCCCGGGTCCGGAGGAAGGCGTCGGTTTGCAGCGGCGCGTTTCTGCTGGCCGAGCCCGGAGTGCTGGATGGTCGCCGTGCTGTCACGCACTGGCACCGCTGCGATGAATTTGCCGGGCGGTATCCGCAGGTCGGCCTTGAACGCGACCCGATCTTTATGGCCGACGGGGTGATATGGACTTCCACAGGTGTTACGGAGGTATTGATCCCGCCCCGTTGGTGGTTGAAGAAGACAGGCCGCGCGCTCGCGCTTGCTGTGGCACGCGAACTCGTCGTGGTTGGCAAGCGGCCGGGAGGTCAGTCACATACATGCGCCGCTCAAGCTTCAGGCGGCCGACGACA
The DNA here is from genome assembly GCA_900465675.1 of Hyphomicrobiales bacterium. GTDB lineage: Bacteria > Pseudomonadota > Alphaproteobacteria > Rhizobiales > Rhizobiaceae > Rhizobium. The sequence continues at coordinate 32,162 of UBJR01000032.1, forward strand.
GGTTCTCGGACCTCAACGCCTGGGTGTCGGCCAATCTGGCGGGTTCTCTCACGCTCCAAACGAGAACTCATCACTGCGCTTCGATCAGGGAGCCGTATGACCTTCCAGGCGACCTCGGCGAGAGGAACGCGTACCAGCTACGACTATTCGCTGTCAGGGGTGACCGCCGCTTTGGAGCGGGTGGCTCGCTGTAACTGAAGCAGGGCTCAACCAATCCCGAACGCCGCTTTGTTATCGGGCGTCGCGAGTTCTCGAAGACGGTGCGACGGGGTTCTCCCCTTGCCCGAAAGTAGCAGGTCCAGTTCGTGCTTCGAATTTCCAAACCGTTGCAGAATGCGCTCCGCTTCGTGTCGACCGATACCGTAGCGTCGCCGCAGGCTTCTTACATCGTAGCTGGGTTCGACCTCGGTTTCGTTCACCGGTGGGAGAGGGCTCAGTTCTTGTTGGGAACGCTGCATGCTCAAAACTCCTTAAGGGAGTAATGGACCCGACGCCCCTGCGGTTCCAGGTGCTTTGGAATATATCATATGATGATGAAAATGGCGGTTAAATCTGAAGGAGGACGTAGATCGCACCGCCCCAGATTGCTGCGACGAGCAAGGCGACGCCCGCCAAGAATAGTCTGACGTCAAGGGACATGATCAACCGTCAACGCGGTCCCGTCCAGTGCCCCGCACATCCTGGCGTTTAGTTTAACGTCCGGATCGGTGCGGCCTCAGACAATTCGGACGGGGCTTCGCCGGGGATCGACGCGACCGCGAACATGACCGCGACGTAGCTTGCGAACACGGCGGAAAGTATGGCGCTCCTGGTCAATGGCTCACTCCCTTGTATCATGTGATGACATTCTTTAACCGTTCGCCCATAATGTCAATCCTGAATGCGGGATGAACGAATCTGGGAGGCGATGGTTTTTGGAAAAGATTCTGATTGTGGAGGATGACGCACTGATCGCGATGGATGTTCAAGATATCGTGGCGAGTTGCGGCTACGAGGTGGTCGGGATTGCCGACAGTTTTGCGAGCGCGCAGCGGCTCGCGCCGTTCGCAACCATTGCCCTGGTCGACGTCAACCTTCGCGACGGGGCCACCGGGCCGAGGATTGCGCAGTATCTCGCAAACGACTTCGGCGTCGCGGTGATCATGGTCACGGCCAATCCGGAATTGATCGTCACCGATCTGTCGAAAGTCATCGGTCTGATATCGAAGCCCGCCCAACCAAAGATAATCTGCAATGTTCTCGAATACCTAAGGACGATTCGCGAGGGCTCGCCCGGCTCACCGCCGGAAGGGATGCGTGTCTTCGCGTGAAGGAGGGGTCGATACCATGATCGACAGACGTGCAGAACTCGGTCTCTGGTTGGGCCGGTTGGAAACCATTCTGATCGAACGGGGAGTGCTGAATGAGGACGGCGAGGTCGCCTGCGATGCAGGATCTCGATCCCCAAGGGACGTCGAAGAGGCGCTGGATGGTTTCATCGAGAACCCGGTCGAGTTCGTCGGTCTCCTCAAGATTTGCCGCGACGCCCGCGAGGGAAGACCGTTGTCTCCCGCAGTTCTGATGGCAGCCCATCTCATGACCAAGGAGATATTGCTGGCTTTGCAAGAGGCCATAGGCGCCGGACGGTAGGGGATTTCCAAAGAAAATGGCCCGCCCGAAATCATTTCGGACGGGCCTCGCGCCAACCAGGTATCTCATCACGCCTGGTCGAAGCCTAGCTGTCGGTCACTCCCGCATCTCTTCCCGATTGCGGCAATTCCTTCATCTTGACGAGCTGGTCGGCGCAGGTATCGGCGGCATTCGTGACGGTGCCGTCGATCCCCGCGATCTTGGCCCAGCCGCCCTCGGTGATGAAGTCGTCGCGCTGCCACGAGGACTTTGCCTGCAGGGCCTCGAGATTATGCTCCGCGTCGGTCGCGGTGACAAAGTTATGGACGCAGATGCTGGCGACCAGATCTGCCTTCGCGTTGCGGACGGCGATCTCGGTCATGACGTTCGCCCTGCCTGATGTCGTCCAACCGCCCCAGGTGAAGCCGAGCACCATCGTCAATGCCGAGGCGCCGACGATCGACCACCCCCAAAGAGTCTTGGAAGGCCGGTACCCCGACCAGCCCCTTTCGCCATTTTGCATAGCTGTTCTCCTCTGGTTTATATCATAGCATGATACAAATTTGAGAACAGCGGTCAATCACGGTGTGATCAAAAAATGGTGACGCCGATCAGGCGAGTTCGGTCACCTGACGCAGTCGCGCGAGTGATTCTGCTAGGAGTGGTTCGTTTTCGAGCATGCCGTCGACATGGATCCTCGCCAGAGCTTCAAGAACCTTCTCGCCTTTCGTCGTCATGCCGATCAGCACGCTTCGCTTGTCGTCTTCGGCGGGGATCCGCTCCGCAAGACCCGCGGAACACATGCGGTCCACAAGCTGGACCGCGCCGTTGTGGTGCATCAGCATCTGACCAGCGAGATCACGAAGTTTAATCTGCCGGCCGGGCGCCGTCCGGACGACGAGCAGAGCCTGATATTGATGGGACGTCACGCCAGCCTCGGCAAGCGCCGCCTCGCTGAACGACAAAAACCGCCGCATGGCGAGCCGGAAGCCTGCGAGGCCATCATAGACTTCGTCAGCCAGGCCGGATGTCCGGCGTCCCGATCGAGGCATTCATTAGTCCTTCCAAAATGTCATGATATGATATAAATGACGAACCACGCCAGGAGAACGGTTCGCGAGTGCTGCCGACGCGGGAGACGGTGCATAGCACCGGCGTCGGCGGATCGCTCGTAGACCATATTCTCCCGATGGTGGCAAAAAGACTGTGCCAATTTCGTGACGTCGCGAGAAAATTACATCATGCTTGGTAATCGAAGGCCGAGAACGCAGCTATGTGAGACCCATCGTTTCGGTGTGCGGGTCGAAGGGGATGGCACCTGGACGGTGTTCGACGTCTTCACCGGCTGGCCAGCGGATTATCTCGGACGGTCCCTCGACGGATTGGAAGAGGGCGTTGCCGATAGCCTTTGTGCCGTCGTAAACACGCTGGACAAGCGCCGCCGCGGAACGCTCCCCTGAAGCGGTTCTTTCGAGCCCGATTTCAGACCCAGAGCAATTGCCTTCCATAAGGGAGCACCGGGTAGAGGAGTACATGGCCGCGAGCGAAAGCGCTGGGATATCAGCATGCACCACTAAAGGGGTGCTTTGTCGAACACGGCGCCTCATTCATTCGTTTTAGCCGAAATCGAAGGTTCCCACTGAGGCTGGTATGGTTCCGAGGACATCCATAACGCAAGGCAGACCACAATGGTGATCATGATTCCCGCCACCACGCCCAATAAGATCTTCGTCTCTCTTCGCATGCGAACCTCTGTATCATGGCATGATATAGTGCGCGCGAAATTCGACGTCAACTTTATGTTTGTCACGTAGATTTGCAGAACATTATTGCGGCTTAACGGCACACCGGTGTGTGTTGATTGCTGCCTTCTGCAAGCGTCAGGGGGTCCAGGGCACAAGCTCTCCCAGCCTTGAAGGCCACAGTCCCAGATCGTCTTGCACCGCAACTGGCAACGCGTCCCTCTGCCTGACCAACAGGGCGTGATGGATTGCGGCTTCGAGGGGTTCCGCCTCGCTTTGATGAGGTTGGCCTCTAATTGCGAGTTCGCCGGTTGTCCTGACGTTGTCGCCCGCGACGACGATGACGTGCCCCGGATAGGCCGAGGCGGTTCGGCTGTCGACCAGGTCGAATCTTTGCATCTGTTTTCCCTTTTCGATGTCTTCGGCGTCCGACGCAGCTTCCGAGAGAATCTCGAACCGCACGTCCTTGATGGTTTTGCCGGCCACTTGGAGCGCGACGATTTTTGCAATAGTGGCATAGGCCATCGGATCGCTTCGGTTGACCGACGAACGCCTGCACCACTCGTCAAGCAGAAGGCTCGCAGCCACGAGCTCACGGGCGTCCGTCCCTGGGACGTCCGGTCGACGACGGAAGGCAGGGCTTATGAAACCGATGACCTTCAGGCCTATCGCTGCTGCTGAAAATATCATGATATGATATTAATTCATTTCTTGACGTGAGGGAAATGACAATACCGCGAGCGGTCGCGTTGGTTGGGCAAACGGAGCCATGCGTCAGTCAAGAACTCGCTGGAATGTCAGTCTCCGTCGGGCAGGTCGAACCCCACCCATCTCAAGCGACTTTCCTCGTAGACGCTCTGTGTCGGAACCAGGGACGACGGCTCGTTAAAGCATCCCAATGCGACCGCGACAAAATCTTTTCGGAACTCAGGTATCCAGAAGACCGTCGACCCGCAGGCTGGACAGAACCTGAACTCGATCGATCTCCCGCTGTCACCAGTTCTTGTGTAACTATTCGAGGCTCCGGAAACCGCCACCTTTTCCCTGTCGAAGAAGACCGCCACTCCGAATGCGCTGCCCGTGCGTCGCTGGCATTCCCGGCAGTGGCAGGCGGAGATCTTGACCGGCTCTCCCTCGGTGGTGATCGAAAGCTGGCCACAGGAACAACGAGCTTTTCGTCTCACTGGCACCATTGTGTGCTCCTCCATATGAGCTGTGTCGCTCCCAAAGGCGCTGCGAGAGCTATTTCGACATTTGTCGCCGCCGTTGCTTGTCGAGTGCATTCATGACGATACACAGGGACGTTGATCCGTCCCCGTCCATCTGAGTTGTCGGGCGTCCGTGGTAGTCCGCAGCGAGCCCGGTGAACAGATCGAAGATCGTCCAGGAGCCGTCATGTTCGCGGCGAGTAGAATACCGGTCAGTGAGATAGTCGCGCATGGTCGTCGGCCGAGTGTGTCAGGTTCGAGTTGTTTCCAATTTTTTCTCCGCCGCGCGTCGCGCCCGGATGGCAGCGGCGATGAACACCCGCGACAGCCCATGGTAAAGCGGCTCGCGAGAAAGGATGCGCGAGGTCACGTAGCCGATCATCGACACCGCCATGATCGGGATGACGGCCTGGTGATCGCCTGTCATTTCGAGAATGATGACGAAGGCTGTCATCGGCGCCTGCACGACGCCGGCGAAATATCCGGCCATGCCAAGGATCGCCGCCAGCGCGATGCTGGCGCCGAGAGCCGAGCCGACCGTGCTGCCGAACCCGGCGCCGACGGCCAGCGACGGCGCGAAGATGCCGCCGGGAATACCTGAAAGCATCGACAGGAAGCTGGCGGCTAGCTTTTCGACGAAGAACAGCAGCGGCAGCGCATGGCCCTCGACGGCGCCGCGGGCCTGTTCGTATCCGGTGCCGAAGGTAGTGCCGCCGGAGAGGATGCCGATCACGGCGATCGCCAGTCCGCAGGTGCCGGCCAGCACAAGCATGCGCTTCAAGGGTTGCGGTTGCGCCCAGCGGCGGATCTTCTGGCCGAAATGCAGGGCAAAGCCGCTGAAGGCAGCACCCAGCGCCCCGCCGCCGATGCCACAGACGAGCACCAATCCCCAGTCGCGAAGTTCGGTCGGCGCAGCCGACGCCATGCCGAAATAATTGTAGCTGCCCGAAAGCCCGAGTGCGGCCAGGCCAGAGAGGATCACCGCGGTCAGCACAAGGCCGTTGGCACGCGACTCGTATGTTCGGCTCATCTCCTCGATGGCAAAGACGATACCCGCAAGCGGCGTGTTGAAGGCCGCCGCAATGCCTGCCGCCGAACCGGCGAGGATCAGCCCGCGCGCCTGCGCCATGCCGCCGAAGCGGGCGACGGCGAGCATGATCGACGCGCCGACCTGCACCGTCGGCCCCTCGCGGCCGATCGAGGCGCCGAAGAACAATCCGAGCACTGTCAGCACGATCTTGCCGAAGGCGATCTTCAGCGACAAGAGCCGCATCCGATCTTCTGCGTCATGCAAATGTCGCGCCGCGATCGCCTGCGGAATGCCGCTTCCACCCGAATTCGGAATTAACGTCGCCGCCAGGTAGGCCGACAGGATGAAGCCAGCGGGCGTCAGCAGCAGTGGCATCAGGAAGGTCCATTGACTGGAAGAGGTGAGGGATCCGAATGCGTTTTGCGCCAAATCCGCAAGTTTGGCAAAGCCGACGCTGATCACGCCGATGGCGAGCGCCCCGCACCAGAACACCAGTCGCGGTTTCCAGACCGAGAACGAACCCCAGATCACGCGGGAGCGGCGAAGGAGCTTGGAATAGCGGTAACGGCTTGGCATGGCAGACTCGGTACGTGGCGGTTGAAAACCTTTTTAATGCCAAAGGCGCCCGAAGATCACCCCTCACAATTGAAAAAGCGCGGGATCGGGATTGGATCGCTCCGTGCCGAACCACGGAGGACGTTATGTTCAGTGCATTCGGGAGGGGATCGCCATCCCTTGAGCCAGACGACGTTTCCATGATGCAGACTCTGGCGAAAAACCACTGCCTGACGAATGCGATCGATCCGGATAGCGAGGAGGCGCGGGACGCTGCGCGTGAACTGCTGAAGTGGTTTCAGGGCGGCGTGACCGATATGAGCAGACTGCAAGAACTGCTTGCGTCACATACCTGACGCCGATCGGACCTTGTAACGCTTGCGGGTCTACGCCAGCAGTCTCCTGCGGGCCGACGCCATCAGGACGGCGGCCCCGGCCACGCCGGAGGCGAACGAGCCCGCAAGGATCCCGATTTTCACGTGATCCTGAGACGACGCATCCGCAAAGGCCAGCAGTCCGATGAACAGGCTCATCGTGAATCCGATGCCGCAAAGCAACGACACACCTGTCATCTGCGACCAGGTCGCCCGCGCTGGAAGTTGCGCCAACCCGGATTTGACCAGAAGCGCCACCGTTCCAAGTACGCCTCCAAGCTTCCCGAAGAGAAGGCCGGCGGCGACGCCCAAGGTCACTGGCTCCGCAAGGACGCTTGCCGAAGCGCCCGCAAAGGAGACGCCGGCATTGGCGAAGCCGAATATTGGCACGATGAAGAAAGCCACCGGCTTCTGGAGTGCGTGCTCCAGTTTGTGGAGCGGAGAGTCCTCCTGCGCGGCTTCGGGCGTGCCTAGGGTGACTTTCAGCGGAATGGCAAGCGCCAGGACGACGCCCGCGAGCGTGGCGTGAATCCCGGACAGGAAGACGGCAATCCACAGAAGAACCCCAAGCCCGAGATAGGCCCAGATGTTCTTAACGCTGGATCGGTTCAGGATTACCAGGTTCGCGATCAGGACGGCTGCGACGGCAAGTGCAATCACGTTGATGTCTGCAGTGTAGAAAATAGCGATGACGATCACCGCGCCGAGGTCGTCGATGATCGCCAGTGCCGCAAGGAAGATCTTAAGCGAGGCTGGCACCCTGTCGCCGAGAAGGGAGAGGACGCCAAGGGCGAACGCGATGTCGGTCGCGGTCGGAATGGCCCATCCGCGCAGGGTCGAAGGGTCTGAGAGATTGAAGCCGATGTAGATCAGTGCGGGTAGTGCCATTCCGCCCGCCGCGGCAGCACCCGGGAGGATTCGTCGGCTCCAGCTCGACAGTTGTCCGTCCAGCATCTCCCGCTTGATCTCAAGGCCAACCAGAAGGAAGAAGACGCTCATTAGGGCGTCGTTGATCCAGTGCTGCAGACTGAGCGGACCCAGGTAGACATGCAGGGCGTGGAAGTAGACGTCGGCGACCGGAGAGTTTGCGACGACAATCGCAAGCGCGGCCACTGCCATCAGGATCAGGCCGCCCGACGCCTCGCTGTCGAGAAACTGCCGGAGGGTGGATTTGATGCGGCCTCGGATTGTTTTCGACATGGGTTCGCTCCCTCGATGAAGGTTGATCTCAGTCTCCGTCAATCAGGGAAATCCCCAGCGCACGCAGCACACGCCTGTCTTACAATTAAGGAATGGAGAGAGATTTGCCTAGTAAAATCGGCAGGCACTGGCCCTTCTGAAAAAGGCTTGAACGGAACGTGAAACGTCTTATCTGTTCGAATCCCGTCTCTTCTGATAGGAGGTCGCCAATGCGTCTCTCTCAAACGATTTTTTTTGCAGTTGCAGCAGTCGCCATCGTTGGATTGTTCTATCTCGCACTTTCCGTCGGTCATACTATTGCGCCGCCACCGGTGTAGCAGGCACATACGATGAGGCCTAGTGCCGAGCTATCCAGCACCGCTAGCGCCGACGACCGCGAACTGTGCCAAGGCAAGGAAAACCAGGGCTGCGATCACATACGGAACCCGACAATGCATGCGCGTCATCCACTTAAATTAGCGAGCCCAGTCCTTTGCGCGAAGCGTTGGACGCCCGCGCTGAGCTTTGTCTACCGCGCGATTGACACCGCGCTCTAAGCGAGCTTCCCTTTCAAAAGTAGGCGGTTTTCGTCTGCGTGGCACGAGCTTCGCGGTTCCTCACTCTATGCTTTGAAAGGGTTCATCATGACCACTGGCACAGTAAAATGGTTCAATTCCACCAAGGGCTTCGGCTTCATCCAGCCGGACAATGGCTGCGCTGACGCCTTCGTTCATATATCCGCTGTCGAGCGCGCAGGAATGCGCGAGCTGGTCGAAGGCCAGAAGATCGGCTTTGAACTCAAGCGCGACAACAAGTCGGGCAAGATGTCGGCCTGCAATCTGCAGAACGCTTAATAGACACTTGGAGGACGCCTCAAGCGCTATGTCCAACGTCAGGAGGTTTTGCCAGACGAATGCGCGCCCTTGCTTCAGGAGGCCCTGCCCGCGGCGAATTCGAGCGCGGAGAGGCTTCGCGTATCACCCGTCTGCCAGATCCATCGGCACGGCGCGTTCTGAAGTCGCTGACCGATGAGTGCCTGCTTGCGTCAATTACCGACAAGGGGGCCGTGTGGCTGCGGTTTCCGGTCCAGGCGCTCGAGACTTTTTCCCTCGTCTCTATCCCGAGGGCGCGTGGCTAATTCGTGCACTAGCAGACTCTTACTACTGTCAATCATAACGGTAAGCCTGCGTTCGAGAGGTAATTGACGACCATTGCCGAGTATTTTGGATTTGATGCGCCTGATCGATAACAAAGGTCGCCGGTTCTAACCGTCCAAGGCGAGCATGTAGGCGGATGGCGATCTGGGGCACGAGGCGAGGGCCGCCGTCTCAAACTTGCTCGGCAGGAAACGAGCTAAGACCCCGCCTAATTTTTCGGGGCCGGACATTTGCCGGGCCGGTTTAGTCGGCGCACCGGCGCGGAGGTGCTATCACCTTTTCTCCGGTCGTGTGGCTGTGGTGCGGGCTGGTCATCGGCCCGCATCAAGCTCTTACGCAACCCGGTTCAGCGCGTCGCCGATCGTGACGACGATGTTTTCGATCTGCGATGGCGCCGCGGATTTGTGATTACTGGTCCCAGTTGCCGGGCGTCAGCGTGGAGGCGAACCGCCGCCAGATCTATCGGACAGGCTCGCAAGCTCGTCCGATCACCTGCCTTCATCACTCTCGTCGTGCCAAGTGCCGGGCGGTCGGTGAACCCTCATTCAATAGTTTTGCCATTGATCGGTCAGCATTGCGCTGTTCGGCGAAAATCGACCATGCGGCGATGAACAAAGCCGCGATCAAGGGGCCGATGACGAAGCCGTTGATACCGAAGAGGGAGATGCCGCCGACTGTCGAGATCAGCACCACGTAATCGGGCAGCCGCGTTCCCTTTCCCACCAACGGTGGGCGCAGCAGATTATCGACCAGCCCGATAACGAAGATGCCGACGAGGACCAGGATCGATGCTTTCAGCCAGGCACCTGTGAGGACCAACCAGATGGCAGCCGGACCCCATACAAGTGCGGCTCCGATTGCAGGAAGCATCGATAGGAACGTCATCGTCACACCCCACAACAGAGCAGCCTCTACACCAAGAGCCCAAAATGCCACGCCGCCGATCGTGCCCTGGATGATCGCTATGATGACGTTTCCCTTTACGGTAGCGCGCACCACTGCGGAAAACTTGTCGAGAAACTGCCGCGTGTAATCGTCGCTGAGCGGGATGGCATGCCGGACTTTGCCGCTGAGGTCAGCGCCATCTCTGAACAGGAAGAAAAGCAGGTAAAGCATGATGCCGAAGCTGATGAACAACTGCAGGGTATTTTGACCAAAGCTGAGCACGCTGCCGCCGATCGACCGGCTCGCCTGTACGGCGGCAGACGAAATGTTCGTGCCCAATTCGGGAAACCCGCCGAGCTTCAATGAGGTCAGCCAGTTGTCTATAAAGGGCGGCAGGGCATTCTGGATCCGGACCAGAGATCCGTTGAGATCAATTTCGTTGCTGCTGATACGTTGGTACAGGCTGGTTCCTTCCTGGATAAGTGAACCTAGAATGATCATTGCAGGCACGATCACGAGGCATATGCACATCAGCACCGTCAGCAGGGCGGCAATGCCGCGGCGGCCGCCTAACAAATGCTCCAGCCGCTTATGCACTGGAAAGAAAATGATTGCGAGGATGACGGCCCAGAAGACAGCGCTATAATAGGGAATGAGCAGCCAGATGAACGCGATCGTCACAACTGCCGTCCGGGATATCGCAGCCGGAGGCTCTTGACGATCCAGCTAGTTTTGACCTTGCTGACACAACGGGCCGGACGCACCATGACAGCCGTCGCGTTCGGGCTGTCGTCATCGAGCCCTTTTAAACGCTCGGAAGTTGAGGAAGGATTGCATGCTCGTACCGAGATAGCGTTCTGCGGGTAGTGGAGGCACAAGCCAGGAAATGCCGCGTCCAGTCGTGCAGAACCTGCAGCAGTCTATCACCGACGATTGCATCAGCCGCTATCCACGGCGTCCTCTCAGTGCGCCATGAATATTGGCATGCTGCTCGGCTCGATCATGTCTCGCGTCACCGTCACGATGGTCGATCCGCTCTCGCGAAAGCGGGTGAATGGAGAAGAGCCAGGCGCCGATATGCCAGCACTATCGATTTGTAATTGGGCGAGAGCGGCCGCCTTCCGCGGTTGATGATGACCGGCGTCGGCGTATCGAACAAAGCGCCATCCATGACGCGTTTCTGCAGTTCCTCGTCGTTGCACGCTTTACGGCTGACAAGAACGACGTCGGCCTACAGCGCCCGAATGATCGGTCGTGTTCTGGGAATCGAGACGGGCACGGCTGATGTGGCCGAGTTCATCCGCCGCCTGGTCTTCAGCACGCTGACCGGCAATGGCGACATTCACTTGAAGATCTGGTCGCTTGTCTATTCCGATCGTCGCACACCGTGTGGTGACTTTCAGCCCGAAGGAACACTGTGCTCTTGCCCGGGTTAGTGCTCCGAGATCAATCCGATCTCTCATGGAGGAAATAAAATCATGGCATCGACAAGGGGATCGCACGGCAGCAAAGCCGGTAGCAAGTCTGGTGGCGCCAAGAGTGCGTCCTCGAAGGAAAGCTCAAGCTCGTCGTCAGGCAAGCAGGGTGGCTCGCACGAGCAGCACGTAAAAGCGGGCGAACAAAGCCACAATAACTCAAAGTAACAGAGCGATCGCAAGCCGCTTCGGCGGGCATTACTGTCGCCAATGGCTCGACGCATCGCCAGCGAACCGAGAACGCAACCTACAGGAGATTTTGGATGAAAGTACGAGAATTCATGACTGCTCAGGTGGTCGCTGCCAAACCGACCGATACCGTCGAAGATGTGGCAAGGATGATGTCTGAGATAGATAGCGGCGCCATCCCGGTGATTGAAGATGACCTCGTCATTGGGATGATCACTGATCGCGATATCGTCATACGCGTCATCGCTGAGCGCAAGGATGGTTTCACGCCTGTCTCCGAAGTTATGACGCAGGGGGTCGAAAGCTGCCTTGAGGATGACGACATTGCTGAGGCTGCGAGGAGAATGGCCGAATTACAGATGCGCCGGCTCGTCGTGTTCAACAGTGAGGGCGAGCTTTCCGGCATCATCTCACTCGGCGACATAGCGATAGAGCATCAGGGCAATTTGGCGACTGAAGCGCTTGAGGAAATCTCACAAGATGAATGATGTCCTTGCTCTGCGCGAAACTACCGACGCCTCTGCGAGCCAACCGTGATGACGGCTGGGGTCGAGGATCGAACCGCGGAGGAAATCGCGGCACGACGCGTGCGACGCGCTGAACGGCGGCTGAAGCAGCGCGAGGCCAACATCAATCGCGCCGCCAAGATGCATCAGGTGCGGATTGCCGCTCCTCCGACTGGCAAACCAATGCCCGAGGATCGCCTCCTAGGTCGCGTCCATATCGGCTGCTCCGGTTGGTACTACTGGCATTGGAAAGGGAATTTCTATCCCTCGGATGTTTCGCCGGGCCAATATTTCTCGATCTATCAAGAGCATTTCGCGACAGTCGAGCTCAACGCGCCGTTCTATTCCTGGCCGACCATCAGTTCGGTCAAGACCTGGATCCGCCAAGCCAGGCCGGGCTTCGTCTACACCATCAAGGTCTGCGAGCTGATCACCCATATTGAGCGGTTTGAGAAGACTAAGACCCTGATTGAGGATTTCGGCTATATCGCCGATCTTCTCGGCCCGCAGATGGGATGCTTTCTGTTTCAGCTGCCGCCGAGCGTCCACTACAATCCGAACATGCTGCAGTCCATTCTGGCGCAGCTTGATTCACGCCATAGGAATGTCGTCGAGTTTCGTCACAAAAGCTGGTGGAACCAAGAGGTTTTCAACGCCTTCAAGGCAGCGGGGGCAATCTTTTGCTCTTGCAGCGGTCCCCGGTTGCCCGACGAACTCGTATGTACCGCCGATGATATCTACATTCGGTTCCACGGGATCGAACAATGGTATCGCCACGACTATTCTGACGATGAGCTCATGGTTTGGGCCGAGCGCATAAGCAGGAGCGGAGCGAAAACGATATGGGCGTATTTCAACAACGATCGTGACGGTCATTCAATCAAAAATGCCAAGAGACTAGCAGAGATGCTCAGTCTCGCCCTGTAAGTTTGACATTTCGATGCAACAAACGGTGAAGCGATGAAAGTTGTGGCGTGATGGCAAGACAGTCGGCGGAAGAACAGGCCAACCTCGGCATGTCGGTCGAGATTGAACCGATGGAGGCCAAGTCTGCGGAGGCCCTGCCAACTGGCATGGGCTGGCAGTTCGAGCCGAAATGGGATGGTTTCAGGTGCATCGCGTTCAGGAGTGGCGGCCGTGTCGACCTTCGATCAAAGTCTGGAAAACCGCTGGGGCGCTATTTTCCGGAATTGATCGCCTTCCTGGCCAGTCTCCCGGTTGACCGCTTCGTCATAGACGGCGAGTTGGTCGTTGAGATCGACGGGAGGTTGTCCTTTGACGCTCTCCAGGCGCGCCTTCATCCAGCCGAAAGCAGAATTCGCAAGCTTTCTAACGAGACGCCAGCGCGGCTTGTGGCCTTTGATATGCTCATGGGCAAAGACGGCGTACTGCGTCTCGATCAGCATCTTGCCGATCGCCGAGCTCGGCTGGAAGAGTTTGGCAAGACAATCCCCACTAATCCCCGTCAGTTCGTGGTATCCCCGTTCACGCGCAATCGTGAGGAGGCTGCGAGCTGGCTTTCAGGGTCCGGCGGCGACACCGATGGCGTTGTTTGCAAACGGCTGGATGAGCCCTATCGCCCTGGTGAACGGGCAATGGTAAAAGTCAAGCGAGTGCGTACCGCCGACTGTGTGGTCGGTGGATTTCGCTACGGGAATGATAGTCACCTAGTGGGTTCGCTTCTGCTCGGACTTTACAATGATAATGGCGAGCTCGACCACGTGGGCTTCACGTCAGCCATTTTGGATGCAGAGAAGCCAGACCTGACAAGGCGGCTGGAGGCATTGCGCGAGCCGCCGGGATTCACGGGTAAGGCACCCGGCGGACCGAGTCGGTGGAGCACCGAGCGTTCATCCGACTGGCAGCCGCTGAAACCGGAGCTTGTTGTCGAAGTGCGCTTTGACCAGGTGACGGGACATCGTTTCCGACATGGCACCAAGTTCTTGCGGTGGCGGCCGGACAAGAGCCCGTCTCAATGTGACTTCCGCCAGATTGGCCAGTGAATCGTAGTGTTTGCCGAGATGGACAGGCGAACTAAGCCCTCATTACAGAGAACAGGCGATAGCTATCGACAAAATCAGAAAACACACGCTCGAATTTGGGAAGCCAAACAGCAGCCCGGAAGGGGAGCACGAGCGCCCCTTGCAGCCAGCCGAATAGGAACCGGGAGCAGGAAGCCTCCGGAGACAGCCATCAGCTGATTGCGGCGCGGCGTCAATCCCAGAATGCGAAAGAAGAGGGGCGCACCCTATTGTACCGGGGGGGCGCATGCAGCCCCATATTCCAGCCCGGCTTTCTAAGATCTAATCGGTCGGTGGATGGTGTTTCCCGTACTGATTGCTGTCGTGGGACACGCGACACCAACGCGGCTCTTAACAAGATGCCGAGCTCGCGGTGTGGCGCTCCTGGGCCTTCGCCAATACGACGACCGTCGTCGTACGGTGAACGTCCTCCACGGTGGCGCAGAACGCTAGCAGCGTAGTTGCTCGACCGATTGTCAGTGACATTCAAAGCAATGTCCGGTACCGTGCGTTTGATCGAGCATCCTCCGGTGGCCGAGAGGAGATCGAAAGCGGTCTTTCGAGCTTGCCTCCCCGCACCGATGGGGTGCACCGAGGCGGTTGAATGCTGACTTGACGACGGCGTCCCATGCGTCGTGCGAACGTTTCCCAGCAGGCACCGTGTGCCAGTCAGTTTAATCGATGCATCAGCAGTTGCAATGCAGCGCAGGCACCGTCCTGCTGCTTGAGGGACGAGCCAATGATTGCGCTCGACGTCGAGGACGTTCTCAACGAGGCCGGTTAATGTGGTGCGGAACATATTGTCGTCTGGCGACGCCGCCACCTGGCTGGCCAAGGGCACCGGTCGTCGTGATCATCGATCCCGGTCTTCGCGATTGCTTCTGCAACGCCGAGGTGTGGCTGCTGGCCGAGAGCAAAATACCCTTCGTCGTCCACTCGGGCGACGACCATTCCCTAGTGGAAGAGGAACCGGCTTTCGCAAGGGGATATTGGCTCTCGAAGCCGTCGATTTCGGCCGACATTGTCAAGGCGATAGGCGTGGCGATGACGGGTGTCAGAGCATGACCGACAATCACCGGCTCGTTATGGCCCGTATCGGGGCCGAAATGGAAAAGGGAACGTCCACGACGGAGGTTGTCATGATCGTCGCACGCATCTTCAGACGACAGCAGGAGGCCGATAGAGCTGTTTCTAGCCGGACGTCAACGGAAACGAAGTCTAATCGAGGCTGACGCGCTCACTCCTTCGTCACGAGGCCGCCCACATTCGCCTCGTAGTCGCGCTCCGGTATACCATAGGCGTCCCCCGCAAGCATTTTCAGACCGGCTCTGTCGCGAATGGTTATGGACGCTCTGGAGGCCGTGATCAGGCGTTTGCCTTCGAGAATATGGATAGTCGTCGTCACACTCTGTCTGCGCACCGCCAGCATGATGCCGATGAACTCGTGGGTCAGTTCGATATCGTCGCCCTCGGATCGGTCGTGGCACATCAGCAGCCATCGGGCCAGACGCGCCTCAATATGCTGGGTGGCGTTGGAGAAGGCCGTATAGGCGACCTGTACGGACGCCGAATGCAGATAGCGGGTGAGGAGATTCCGCAGGGTGACGCTTTCGGCCATTGCTGCTTGGAGGCGCACGTTCTCGATACGGTGTCCGGCGCCCGGGACTTGCATGAAGACGTGGTACGGACTGGAAAGAACACCGGAGACGCCGGCGGCAGGTGTCAGGCCCTCCCGGCCAAACAGACCGATTTCGGCTTCTGGTTCGGTCGTTGATGGAACGACGACAGATCCGATCCCACTCTCGGGAAAATACGTGAAGTCCCCCGCTTTACCAGGTTCGGCGAGGGCCAGGCTCCGGGGCAGATCCAGGAACTGAAGGTGCGGCGCTATGCGCGACAAGTCTTCTGGGTTCATTCGGATCAGCAGGTTGTTTCGATAAGGGGACGAGTTGGGATTTTGCATATCGCTCTTCCTGATGAGGCAAGAGCAAAACGGTCTCCCAGCCGGTCGCGCCAGACGTCAGCAACCGATATTCAACGGTACGCGCAAAAGGTGTTTTCTTTACGTTCGTGCCACTCCCAATGAAGGCGTACTCCCACAAGAAGAGTGTCCGTAACAAACAGTAACGAATCGAACTCTCTCAGCTTCGCGGCGCCAAAGCCGCGGGAGTCGCGCTGTGGACGTGAGACGTCAACGACGACACGCTGGTGATGGATGAAAAGGGGTGACGGCTATAGGAAACGGGGAGCTGACGTTCGTGCATTTGTTTGAAAAGATTCATCCGGCAGACCGCGACCCCCGTGCGCGCCGCGTTCGTTGCGACCAGAGCGCTCTTCGGCCCCTACAAAATCGATTTTCGGATATTAACGGAGGCATCCAACGTTCGCTGGGTCTCGGCGCGCGGTGAGGCCCGCCTGCCGGGCCGGGAGGCTAGGGCAGCAAGCTCCTCCATCCTCTGGTTCCACGATAAACCTTCAAAACTTCAAGGTACCGGCCCTTTTTCTAATGGCCGGGGGCGCAGACCAAAGAATGCCTGGCGGCGGGAACATCGCTCTCTACTGGAGGTTTAGGAGCGCAACGGAGTGTAAAGCACCATGAATATCTCGAAGATCGCACCCGTCATGATTGCAGCAACCCTCGCAGGCACGGCCTGCCTCGCGGCTGAACGACCGAAGCAGGCAGCTCAGGAGTTCGCCACGAAAGCAGCCTCCGCCAACATGTTCGAAATCGAGGCTGCGAAAGTCGAAGCCGCAAAAGGCAAGGACGGCCCCGCAAAGCAGTTTGCTGCGGACATGCTCAAGGACCTACGGGAAGGCCGGCCCGGAGTTGGAAGCCGCCGCGAAGGCCGACGGCGTAACCGTCCCCACCTCGATCGATGCCGACAGCAAAAAGAAGGTGGATGCCCTGGCGTCTGCCGACAGTGCAAATCTCGATCAGGCCTATCTCTCGACTCAGCTTACGGCCCATCAGGACGCCGTCAAACTCTTCGAACAATACTCAAAATCTGGTCCGGATGGACAGCTTAAGAACACCGCGGGAAAGATTTTGCCCGATCTGCGGATGCATCTCGTTCGCGTCCAAGGCCTTACCTCCAAATAAAGGGCCGAGCCTCACCAAAAAAGGCATCGTGACCGAAAAGACCGCGAACCGGGAAAACCGACGATACCAGATCGTCGGATACCCCGGAATCTAACAAGCGCCCAGACGACTTAGCAAAAAATGCAAGAGAAGGCCTTCAAATGATGTCTTCAAAAGTGGACCCGCTGAGCCTGCCAAGGCTAAGCGAGCGACCACCGACGACGATGAGGGCGGAGACCCCCCCTCGAATAAACGCGCAGAGACCTTCGAAGACCACTTTTTGTTCGTCTAACAGCCACTGATATGCTGTTTCGAGTACTAGTCCGCATACTCAGTCGTGCGCGCCAGATGCCACTTGAGATCCAGCGCTCCGTCGGTCCATCACCCTGGCCCGCGCTCTCCACGACTATCTTCGCCGCGTCCACGGCCTTCCGCGCGGCTCGCACCCGCTCGTCCACGCCTGCGGCTACCTTCACTGCGCTGCGCGCCGAGATCAGCTCTGACATAAAGCGTTTCCGTTCTTTCTCTAGGAGACGAAGTTTTGCCCTTCGCCAAAGTATCCCGCCAACGACGGTGTAGTGGCGGTCTGGGGTCTACAGAAGATGCCGCCCGTTTTTCAAGCGCCGACACCAGCGCTCGAAGTGTCGACATTCCTCAGCCGGAAGAAATAGCGGCGGTCGCCGCCGTCACCGACCGCCGCTGTGGCTCCTCGCCGTCGACCACGCGCCGATTATGCGACGCCGTCGTCGCGCGAGCGCGCAGAACTTGCTGACAGTGGCACGAGCTTGGTCCTTCCCAGCAGTATTACAGGGAAAGGCCGCGATCTACGATCCACCCGGAGCGAGACGATCTCCTGCGGGAGCGCACGAATTTGAGCGTCTTAAACCACGTGCGCCGCGCCAGCTGTAGATCGTCCGCCATCGCTGCCTCCTCTATAAAGCCCTGAGGCAGGTCCCGGCCGCATGAATGACATCCCGTTCGCTGTGATGCGAGTCGCTTCTAGGCGCCGCACCGAACACGAACGCGAGGGCTGATACGACGGCGACTGCTGCGATCGGCCTCTTGCGGATCTTGTCCTCGACGCTCTTCACAAACGTGCGAGCCTCCGACATGGCGGGAGATGTCGCGCCGGACGCCATCTCTGTTGCAGGGCCGCCCGCCATGCGATCTACATCTCGTTGAAGCGCACCAAGAGCATCGCGACTCTCGTAGAAGCGATCCGAGTGACGGCGCTCCCGGATGATCGGAGGGGCTCTTCAACCATTCCTTCAAGACGCGTCGCGCTCTTCGGCCTGTTCGATTTCAATAGACTGCACTGCTGGGGAATTTTTCGGTCGGGCATCGTCATTCTTCTGTCTGCTCAGGAAGTCCGCCCAAGAGCTGAGGTTCCATCGCCGCCGTCGCTTCGGAAAGAAATCGTGGTCTGGCCATTCTTTTAGAAAGTCCGACCTAGGTGCGAGAGCGGAACATCCGTTCGCGATGAAGGTTAGCCTCGCAGAAGGAGTAAGCATCATGGGAATGAATAAGCCGAAAGACGGTGCGCCAGGCACCACCGACCAGTCTCCTCGTTGGGAGGGCCCACAGGAAAACACGCCGCGAGGATACATGCCCGCGAAGGACGATCCGGACCGCGCCGAAGATGCCAATGGGGAAACCAATGCCAATCCAGTGGTCAAGAAAGTTTCCCACGGCCTCAAGCAGAAGGGCGAATGAGATGACGGACGTTGAAAAGGATGCGAACGGCCAATATGCGAAGTCGGTCGGTAATCGAAAGGCAACCGGTGTGGCCAGCGCCAAGCCAACCGTCGTCACCGGATCGGAAGACGCGACGGAGCATAAGACGCCGCCAGGTAAGAAGCCCGTCAAGGACTGGGACATCAACTATGATCCAGCCAACATGAACGAAGGCGAGACCCGGTAGCGAGACGTCACCCTCGGGGCTCAGACGACTTCCAACGGAAGCAACGGCGGAGGCCGCGCGGAGTTCGACCACGGTGGCGTCACCGGGCGAAACGACTTGGCCCTTGAGCGCGATTGTCATGCCGTTCTCCAAACCCGGTGCTTTTCCGGGTAGCGCGCAGACCGGTCACCTCAAACTTGAACTCCGGGTATGGCAACGAGGTAGCGCGACGGAGTCGACACTGCAAACGACTGGCCCACTGCGACTGAAACGCCCTCGGGCGGAACAAACGGTGGTTGCGTGTGTTTCGGTGCTGACCGATCAGCAATTTCGCGGCCGGCGGCATTCGAAATCATCGGAGATCAACATGGAAAACGCACAAATCGGCTGGATCGCGGCCATCATTATCGGCGGCCTCGCAGGCTGGCTCGCCGAGATGTTCATGAAGTCGAACATGGGCGTCCTGATGAACGTCATCCTGGGCATTGTCGGCGCGATCGTCGCCAACTTTCTCCTGTCGCTCTTCGGTGTCGCGCTAGGCGGCTGGCTTGGTTACCTGATCGCTGGCTTCATCGGCGCCTGTATCCTGATCGCACTCGCGCGCATGCTTCGTCGTACCGCGTAGGGAAAGCGCGCTGGGGCCCCCAATACCGTCACGGAGTTCAAGTATTTTCGGTCTCGTGTCTCCGGACATGGTCGGCAAACGAGCGGTTCGACGAATATCTTCCTGACGCGAGGTGGACCAGATAAAACGGTCGAGATGCTCCCGCCTGAAAAGCAACAGCGCTCCATCTCGTCATTGCAAAGGTTGCCCAGGTCATTCCCGATGCGAAGGCGCCAGTCATGGTATCTGGCGCGCTGCATTGGCTAAAATTAATTATGAAGCCGAAGACGACGTCTATCATCTGCTGGGGCCATGCCGTCGGCGAAGAAGCCAGGTAAATGGACGAAATCGCCAGCGGTGGTTCGAGACTTAGAGTCGGCGACAGTGACGCTGAAACAAACCTACAGCAGGCCTGCATCACTAGAATTAGAGTGGTGCTAAAGGTCAGTTGGCAGGTGGTTCAACCTGCGTGACAGCGACAATCAGGTTTCAGGCGGCCGGCGAAGCTTTGATTTGGTGGTTGCCTGCATTAGATCGCGCGCAAACAAGTGATATCGAAGAGACTGCCGCCATTTTAAGAGGTCGGCACGAGCGATCGCGGTAGTTTCGCCGCGAATTAAACCCTCGGCGATTTCGGCCTCAGAAGCGGCTATATTGCGCTTGTCCTCGGTTATGTTTTGTCCTGCTACTTCGAACGCAGATCGGTTGGGCATTTTCCGCTCCTTCGTGGGTTTTGGGAAAATCCAGAGTGCAGTATTAAGCACTGGCGCATTTGTAGACTGAGTTCAAAAGGTTGGTCATCGATGGACTCAGTGAGTCAGGATTTGTAACAGCGCTTCGACTTTCAACGGTCGGGAAGCTCTCGCTTCTGATCTCCCATCCGGCTCACTTGTCACTATCGGTATCCCTCCATCCTCTTTTCCGATAGGATTCTCACCCGCCTGTTTCGCTTTACCAGCAAGCCCATGATGGCTTTCTGTCATCGCCGGCACCCTCCTGACGACTGGGACCCGGCACTGTTGGGAGATTACCCCTCCCCATCTTCGACCATTCCCTCGGCTGGCGTGCCGATCGCGGAGGAAGCAGCGGTTTTGACAGGTGTCTTGATCTTTTCCGTGTCCCGGTCGCGCTTGTCTGGCATGGCTATGCGCAGACCCTTTCCAGCCTCCTTCCCAAGCTTCTCGCGGCGCCGGTCGGCATCCGCGCTGTCAAAAGCTCGGGCGTCATCAGTCTCCGGCGGTATTATTGTCTTCGTCATAGGATATACCTTTCGTGCTTATTGCGGCCTCTGACAGAGCGACCTGACGTCCGCATACAGTGCGGGATAACGCGTTTACGCGCCATCTTCCTTAGTCTGCTGTGCGCGTGCGCGTAGATTCTTCTGAACGCTTCCGATGCGCTTGTCCTGCAAATCGGCAGACCTTCAGAGGCACCCAAACCTTCCGCCTGTCGTTAAGTTCCCGGAGAGAAATTGGTCATTCAACCGGGTATCCGGATTTTCCGTCGCAAGCGCTACCGATGAGTTCTCGGGCTGTGCGAACCAGGGCATCAACTGAGATTTCGAACTTGGCTCAAACGTCGTCGCGGTGATCAGAGCAAGCCTTCGTCATACCGAAAACGGATTTGCTTCCGGCCAGGAAGCACCACCCTTCATCTAACTGGAAGCCGTTCACGGAACATTCGCCCGGCCGGAATGTTCTTGACAGAAAGGAATTGTGCAATGCAGCAAGTCTTATCTTGGGCGCGGCCCGTCCAACTTGGCCTCGGTGACGGGGCAGCGCGATTGATATACGGCCCGGCAGATGCCTTACGGTCGCTACGGGAGTGGCCTGCAGGGGGCGGCTGGTTTTTCGAACGCGCCATAAACCGGTGTCACGCCGCGCTTGAGACGGAGGGGGATCTGGAGCTCTCCCGGCAGGCCTTCGTTGCAGCCTCACTGGAAGCCTCGATCCCATTTGTCTGACCAGTTTTCACACTGCAGCACGATTAAGAGCATTGCAGTGCTTGGCAAAGGTCGATCTTTCATTTTCTGGCCAAACAGCGTCGACCATTTTGCATGATGCACACTGGCGTATAACTCTGGACCTTGAAGAAGGAAAAGCTGAACGAAATCTGAAGGAACTGCTAAGAAGAGGAACGTCGGTCTATCGCCCGACTAGGCGTGGGTCTTGCGCGCGAAAGCTCAACCAGAAGACGAATAGCACGGTCCTCGAAAACTAACCGTTGACGAACCCGCTCCCCTGTCGTATAAGATAGCTTATCGATCTTTTGCTTGCCGAGCTTTGTCTACCGCGCGATTGGCACCGCGTTTTAAGCGAACTTCCCTTTCAAAAATAGTCGGTTTTCGTCTGCGTGGCATAAGCTTCGCGGTTCCTCACTCTATGCTTTGAAAGGGTTCATCATGACCACTGGCACAGTAAAATGGTTCAATTCAACCAAGGGCTTCGGCTTCATCCAGCCTGACAATGGCGGCGCTGACGCTTTTGTCCACATCTCTGCCGTCGAACGCGCAGGAATGCGTGAGCTGGTCGAAGGCCAGAAGATCGGCTTTGAACTCGAGCGCGACAACAAGTCGGGCAAGATGTCGGCCTGCAATCTGCAGAACGCTTAATAGATATCTGCTTCCCTTTGACCACGGATGTACTGGCATCGCCGGAGGCAACTATCAGTTTGAGGCCAGGCAATTCGCCTGGCCTTTTTCGTTTTGGCGTCATAGCTGACATCGAGGACATTCAATGACAGAGACATATAGTAAATCTCGCCAGCAGGCCGAGACCGCCTTCGGCCATCTTCAGACGGAGTTCTTCGCCAAGAACAATGCGGCGGAAGAGCTTGAATCCGTGGCCCAGGCGCGCGATGCCAAGACGTTCAGGCTGCGCGAAGCGCGCCTCGCCAAGGAGCAAGCCGACCGGATATCTGCAACATCTGCGCTGCTTGCCAAACGAGCCAAGGCCGGCTGATCATCCCAACGACAACTATCAGGATAAAAATTTGAGACACGCCAGAAACAACGAACTTACCGACCGACGCTCCGCTGCTGCGGACGCCAAGACAGCTCTTCTCACGAGCTACCGAGCTGCAAAGACGGCGGCTGAGCCGTCACAGGCCGCCAGACAGGCCGAGCGCATCTCTCTTGTTGAAGCGCGCGAGGCGCGCCGTGCGGAACGGGATCGGCTAAAGCATGAGGAGCTTACCCGGGTCGAGACCCTTGCGGCTCAAGAACAGGCGGCGATCGAGGCAGCAGCTGCGGCAGAGATCGAGGCGCGACAGGCGGCAGAGAATGCCCGGATATCACGGGTTGTTCAAGATGAGGCCGCTCGCAAAGCCGAGCGCGACAGACGTTATGCCGCCCGCAAGGCCCGGCATGCTTAGTATCCAGGGACCCACCTTTTATTGGATGGTCCGTGGATGATTGCATCTGGGCCTGGCCGGAGCTACTTTTTCAGTTCTGCCGTCAACCCTGCTTCGATCCCACAGGCCTGAATGAACATCGTCCAGTCGATACGGCCATTCAGAAGCGGGGGCGATTTCCGGTAGGTGATCAATCTGGCCAGAGATGGCCGTATATTCACCAACACTCGCCTTGATGTGATTGGGGCGATGCGAAGCTCGCAGAATTCCGAACTTTTTCACTGACGTGATGACGGGTCGTGTTTTGTCATGCTCATTCCGTTTCTGTCGACACCAAGCGGAAATAGGGGCGCCCGTTGACAAAATATGTTTAGGGCAAGTGGTTACCTGTCGATCGCTGGCTCTTGAATGGGGCGCTGCAGATTTTTGTGCTGAGGCATAGATAGGCTTGCAATAACTCACCCCTATGGCAATAATTATGAGTTATAGAGAAGGCGGCTATAACTCATGAAATGGAACTGGCAGAACCCCGATTGGCCAAACTTCAGGTACGATACCGCAAGCCTGGTACCATTGGAGCAGAAATTCTTGCAATCCGCCGGCGAGGTTATCGGTGCTGTTCGACATTTCAACGATGACGACAGCAACCAACTTCGCATTGAGTTGCTGAGCGACGAAGCGGTCAAGACCTCAGAGATTGAGGGGGAATTTCTGGACCGCGCGAGTGTTCAGTCATCGCTCCGTCGGCAGTTCGGGCTAGACACTGATGGCAGACAGATCCGCCCACAAGAGCGGGGGATCGCCGAGATGATGGCGGATGTCTATCGAAGTTGGCGTAGGCCGCTGCGTCGTGAGGGACTGTTCCAGTGGCATTCAATGCTGATGGCCGGAAATCGATATATTGAAACGGTTGGCGCTTATCGCAAGCATGAAGACGCTATGCAGATCGTGTCAGGTCCATTCGAGAAGCCCACAATCCACTTCGAGGCTCCCCCGTCCCGCCAGGTTACCACTGAGATGGAGACCTTCATCGCATGGTTCAATCAATCCGGGCCAGATGGCCACATGTCGCTTCAAGCTTTGACGCGCGCAGCAGTAGGCCATCTTTACTTTGAAAGCATACATCCATTCGAGGATGGCAACGGCCGAATTGGGCGCGCGCTCGCCGAGAAATCCCTGGCGCAAAACATAGGGCAGCCAAGCCTCATTTCACTCGCCTTCACAATCGAGAAGAGCCGGAAGGCCTACTACTCAGAGCTTGAGCGGCACCAACGCAAACTTGATATCACAGACTGGATCATTTTCTTCTCGAAAACGATCCTGGATGCTCAACGGGCGACGCTTGAGCGCATCGATTTCTTCATTCAGAAAGCACAGTTCTATGATCGTTTCCGGGGCCGGCTCAACGAGCGCCAGGAAAAGGTAGTCGCGCGCATCTTCAAGGAAGGCACGGCAGGCTTCAAGGGGGGGCTAAGTGCCGAAAACTACATCTCGATCACAGCTACATCCCGCGCTACAGCAACACGCGATCTTCAGCAGCTCGTGGAGATCGGTGCGCTGACGCGTACCGGCGAACGTCGGCATACCCGGTACTCGCTGTCTTTGCGGAAATAAATTGCAGCTAGTCTAATGAACTCCAACAACGTTATTATCTTGGTGAACGATTATTCGATTCCGCTCGAAGGTCGCGAGGATACGGCCTCCTGCCCAGATACCATCCATTCCTGCCCGCCACAGCTCATGGTGCGATTTTATCGGAATCACCGACATTGAAAGCGAAGAACGGGTTGAGGGCAAATGCCGTCGCGGCCAGCGTCGTCGCGAGGCCGATTTTCAACGGCGTGAGCCACAGTGTGTCGGCGGCCAAAAACTCCGGCCAAGCAAGGCCCTCCAGTCCTCTAGGAGCGGGAAGTGCAGGCTGGGTGTCATCAGCGCCAGAGCTGATAACTCCGACAGGGATTGGATTTCCGAGAGTAGTTTCCTGTGCCATCTTATTCTCCATGGTTCGAGACTGCCTATCGGCAATCCCCATCGACGGTTCCCAGTTTGGTCCAATATGGCTGCCTTTTCATGACATTGAGTACGAAGGTGTCGTTGCCCTCAAGAGCAGCGGCCGTAGACCGTCAGTCGAAACCGTCCGTCTTTCCGGAGCGATACACGACAACCGGGTCGCCTTCTTCGCCGACGACCGGATTTCCGTCACGACGAACGACAAGGACGCCAGCGTGGCTGGACGCCATCTGTTTCGCCTCCTCGATCCCTTCAGTGTCGGAGGCGTCAACAACAGTCTCCCAAGCCTGTACGGCCTGGCCGCGGTCATCGAGGTCGAATGCGAATACGCTGATGGAAGAAAAAGTGCCGGGCATAAAACTTCCCCTTGGGTGTCCCATAAGGGTGTGGGGCGGATAGCGCCAATCGAGTTGGCGCCATAAGTTCATGCCAACGCGTGTTTGATGCGCTCAACATGAGATGATGGAGCTGTGCCCAGCTCATCCTCGGCGACTGAAATCTCGGATACGGTCAGTCCAGTGGCGATCGCGAGGTCCTCCAAGCTGTAGTTTTTGGCTATACGAGACGCCTTCAGGCTGGCAGCTGTCGACTGCGGTATGTGCGAAATTTGATCCATTTTAATGCTCCTTCTCGCCGCATTTAACGGCGAAGCAGAATTCTGGTTCCGCCGAACTATTTCGAGGTCGGATTTTGGTTCGCGGCGAGCCTCATCCGTCTTAGACGCTCGCTCTTTTCGTGGCGAAGTCGGCGCTCTTCGTCGGCGAAGTCCGTAGCAATCTTGTTGGTATGTTCGAAAGCTGCCGCCCGTTGTTCCACAGTCAGTGTCTTTCTGATCCTGCTCACCATGATAATTTTTCCTTTGGGGATTTCGTCCATATGGGAAGGTGTGGCCGCTCCTTCAAACGCATCAACACGCTTTGTCCAGTAACGGACGCGTGACGTCACGGTCTTGAGAAGGGAGCGCCAAGACCCCATTTTAGATCGGCCACCCCACGTCACACGAGCCTCCGAAGCAGCGTCCGCCGGCGCATGCGTGAGGCTTGCGCGCGGGGTGAGAGGGTCGCTCCCTTTCCTGAAGGTCGAGCGCCCTCGGACCCTTTGGTTTCGGAGAAGGCCAATAGCCGAAAAAAAGGCCCTCTCACGGGGGGTGAAGAGGGCCGTAAATATCAGGAGATCGGTCAATGGAGGTCGCCATCGGCCGACTGACAGCGGACACTGTCGTCGCCTAACGTAACGGAACGAGAGTGCTCCGGTATCCCTAGATTTCGCCAGGGGCGTGGAGCCGCTATCTATCTGGGCTCCATGAGTGGGCGCGATTGCCAGACAGTGCTCAGACGGCGGCGATCGCGAATGATCCTGTCACAGCCAAAATCGTTTGGGGACACGCAATGGCCGCCGAAAAGTTATCCGGAATAGTGATCGGCCCCCTTGGACTAAGCCATCGTCTAGCGTTTACTCCGATGGTGCAGCGGGCAGGGCGCGTTTGTGTTCCGACGCACGATACATCGTCACGATGCGGTCCAGCGAGCTTTGTTTGATTTCCTTGCCTTCCAGAAAATCGTCGATCTCGTCGTAGGTTACACCGTAGGCATCTTCGTCGGGCCTCAACGGAGCATCGCTCTCTAGGTCGGCCGTGGGGGTTTTGAACACGAGTTGCTCGGGTGCGCCGAGATGTTGGGCGAGGGCACGAACACGACGCTTGTTGAGGCCCGACAAGGGTAGGATGTCGGCCGCTCCGTCTCCGAACTTCGTGTAGAAGCCCATCAATGCTTCCGCTGCATGGTCGGTGCCGATTACGAGGCCGCGCGTGGCACCCGCTAGAGCGTACTGGGCGATCATGCGCTGGCGAGCTTTAACGTTCCCCAAATGGAAGTGGAAGCGGTCAACCTCCAGAAGGTCACCTGCGTCTTTTGATATGGCCGCCATCATAGCGTCGGCGGCCGGCTTGACATCAATGGTGACGATCCTGTCGGGTTTGATGGTATCCAACGACAGTTGCGCGTCGACCTCGTCTGCCTGGTCGCCGTAAGGCAGCCTCACAGCGGCGAACCGCGCATCGTAGCCAGAAGCTCGGAGATTCGTGACTGCGCGCTGTGCCAACAACCCGGCGGTGAGGGAGTCGACGCCTCCACTGATACCCAGGACATAGACGCGGCATGCCGATGCCCGCATGTAGTTCTCCAGGAAAGATATGCGTTTTGCCGCTTCCGCATCCAGGCTGAATACTCTGGAGACGCCCAGTCGTCCGATTATCGCTTTTGCACAGGAGCATGTCTGTCTTCCATCCCAAAATAGAAACTTCTCAAGTGGACGTGTCTCACATGTGGCGAAGCTCACGAAATGATGGAGCCTGAAGGGCGAACACGTGCCAACTGATCTCCCGTCTCGGCATCGTAAATCGAAAGATCGACGACAAAGTCTCCTGACTTGGCAAGCTGATCAAGAAGGGTCGCCGCTAGTCGAAGTGCACAGATCGGATTGACCGCGATGTCCATGGTCTCTGTACTGGACAAGGCAAGCCGGGCCAAATGGCAACCGTCATGAAGGGGGGCGAACATCTGAAAGCTTTCCACCTCAAGATAGGCATCTGCCTCGCCTTCGGTCGTCGGACGGCGGCTCGTGAAGAGCTCTGCGAAAGAAAGCTTCTGATCGTTGGAGAGCATAGGTTCAGTCCCTCAGTGATTGGTTATTTGTATGTGTTGGAATATGGGATCAGACGCAGAACCGGATAGGCAGTCCTTCGGGCACAATGAGACGACAAATCCGACCGGTCACTGTCTCGAAATCACCTCGATTAGTGTTGCATTCGCTAGTTGGACCAGCGAACCGTCTAGTGTGCAGTCATAAAATTGTCCTAGCGACGAATGGGCTACAGCGAAACCCTTATGGGAGTAGGCTTTCATGAAGATCGCCGCCGCCGAGTCCGTCCACCCGTCATCAACACGTGAACTGCCCCCACTTTCG
>UBJR01000033.1 GCA_900465675.1 Hyphomicrobiales bacterium
TCTCCCCGCTGGGGAGAAGGCAACAAGCCGCAACCTCTCCGTCCCTTCTCCCCTCGGGGAGAAGGTGGCCCGATAGGGCCGGATGAGGGGGCGTACACGCCAACGCCTAACAGCGCTCAAACAAAAAGCCGGAGCAAAAGCCCCGGCTTCGAGAGTCATTTCAATCACATCAGCCGTCAGGCTGACATTCCGATTCAGCCGACGATTTCGGTGTCGGAGAACCAGTACTTGATTTCCTGGGCAGCGGTCTCAGGAGCGTCCGAGCCGTGAACCGAGTTCTCGCCGATCGAGAGAGCGTGAACCTTGCGGATCGTGCCTTCGTCAGCGTTTGCCGGGTTGGTCGCGCCCATGATTTCGCGGTTCTTCAGGATGGCGCCTTCGCCTTCCAGAACCTGAACGATGGTCGGGCCGGAGGTCATGCCTTCGACGAGTTCGCCGAAGAAGGGGCGTTCCTTGTGAACGGCGTAGAAGCCTTCAGCTTCGCGCTTGCTCATCCAGACGCGCTTGGAAGCGACGACGCGGAGGCCGGCATCTTCGAGCATCTTGGTGATAGCGCCCGTGAGGTTGCGCTTCGTTGCGTCCGGCTTGATCATCGAAAAGGTGCGTTCAATCGCCATTGGGTCAAATCCTCTGGTTTAGCGGGGAAAAGTGGGCGGTCTTTACCCGCCCCAACTCCCGAAAACAAGGGGGACGCGGCAATTTCACGCCGCTGTCACACCGCGTGCCCTGCCACCATGCAGGTCGAGGCAGCGATCGAGCCATGCGACGACCGGGTCATCGGCTGATAGCATCGACAATCCCGCCGTCACCCGCAGCCACTGCAGGGCGCCGAAGACGATGTAATCGGCAAAGAGCGGGCTCTCGCCGCCGATGAAGGGCTGGAACTTCAGCATGTGGCGCATGGGCTCGAGTTTGGCGGCAAAGGCCGCCTCTTCGGCGGCGCGTTCCGCGACGACATCCTCAAGCTTCCGGCCAAGCCGTTGTTCGCGGCTTTGGCGGAAATAAGCCTTATCGCCTTCGTCAAGCGCGCCGTGAATGTCCATCAGCGCCATCTTCATGATCGCCGTGTGGATCACCATCTGCGAATAGCCTTCGACCATCCGCGACAGCGCCTTGCCGCCCTCGCCGCCAAAGAGCGACGGCCGGTCGGGATAGGCATCCTCGAGATAAAGCGCGATGGCAAAACTGTCGGAGACCAGATGGCCGTTGTCATCGAGCACCGGCAGGGTCTGTGAAAAGCCGCCGCCGATCCTGGCGATGCCGGCATAGGTCGTCGGGATCTCGTCGAATGCCAGCCCCTTGTGCGCCAGCGCCATCACCGCCTTCCAGCAATGCGGCGAGAAGAAATGCTGCGGGCGGGCGCCGCAGAGGGAATAGAGCGCAAGGGTCATGGCCGTCCTCTCGTGAATATAAGCCGCATTTCACGGCAAAGCGGCGCCGGGATCAAATGACGAAATCTGATGGGCGCCATCAGCTTCGGTGCTCGGCGCGTCAAGGTTGCATTAACCGCATTTTGCGCCTTTCCGGCCGCAAAGAGCCGGAGATACTGAAAATTCAAGCTATTTTAAAATCTGCGGCGCATAGCGAAAGGATAAGCCGCCGCTAAAGCAACGCCAGGGAACGGTGATGCAGAACACAACCAGAAATGCAGCACAGCGCGAGGGCGCCCGCCCTAGCCCGCAAAACGATGCCCAGAAGATCGCCGAGCACATGGCGCGGCTGAACATCGCTGGCCTGCCGCGGAATTACGAACTGCTGCACGAAGCCGTCTGCGGTCGCAACACGGCGCTTGCCACCGATATTTCCGCCCTCGGCAACCATCCGGCCCAGGCGCGGCTCGATGAACTCGGGCTCAAATACCGCCTCGTCAGCCATTGCGGCCTTGCCGCCGAAACCGCCGGCACCGAAGCGAGCAAGCTGTTGCGCGAAGCCGCCGACCGGCTGTCCGATGGGCTGAAGCAGAAATATGCCTTCGCGCGCGCCGCCGAAACGCTGCTGCAATCGCTCTCCGGCAATTCCGAACAGGGGCTCGATGCCTTCATGAGCGAGATGGAATATCTCGCCTCCTCGCTGGCGTCGGTGCTTGCCGCCGAGACTGAACTCGAAGCCAAGCTCCTTTCAGATGTCGAACGCATCGAGGCGCTGGAACGCGGCGTTGCCGCCGTACAGGCCGCCTCAGTCACCGATCCGCTGACCGGCCTGCCGAACCGCATCGCGCTCAGCAACGCCATCGGCGAGCTCTACGAGCGCGACGAAGGGGCGGCCGGCAGCGCGCTTATCATGGTCGATATAGACGACTTCCGGCAGCTGAATGCCAAATATGGCGTGCAGGCCGGCAACAAGCTGATGAAGAAGCTGAGCAACCTGTTTCGCAAGTCGATCAAGAAGAACGACTTCGTCTCGCGTACCGAGGGCGACGAGTTCGCCTTCATCTTCGCCAATGTCGGCATGCGCGACGCCATTGCCATTGCCGAGCGGCTGCGCCAGTCCGTCGAAGAGAACATGGTATTCGCGACGACGGACAAATCCGATCCGGGGACGCTCAGCATCTCGCTGGGCATCGCGCTCAGCGGCGATGCGGCAACCGGCGCGCAGCTGCAGGCCAATGCCCGCGTGGCGCTGCTCGCCGCCCAGTCCAACCGCCGCCAGCCCATCCAGGCCTTCGGCCGCTGACGGCGTCTGACCCCTTGCCTTGACCGGCTGTTTCGGCCAAAACGCCGCTCATGATCACGATCACTGAAATCTCTGCCCGCATTGCCGGGCGCCTGCTTCTCGACCATGCCAGCGTGACGCTTCCGGCGGGCACCAAGGCCGGCCTTGTCGGGCGCAATGGCGCGGGCAAATCGACGCTCTTCCGCATCATCACCGGCGATCTCGGCGCCGAGACCGGGTCGGTCTCGATCCCCAAGAACGCCCGGATTGGCCAGGTGGCGCAGGAAGCGCCGGCCACAGAGCAGTCGCTGATCGAAATCGTGCTATCGGCCGATAAGGAGCGCGCTGCGCTTCTCAAGGAAGCCGAAACGGCGACCGACGCCCATCGCATCGCCGAAATCCAGACGCGCCTCGTCGATATCGACGCACACTCGGCCGAAGCGCGCGCTGCCAGCATTCTGGCCGGTCTCGGCTTCAACCAGGAAGCCCAGCTCAGGCCCGCCTCCTCCTTCTCCGGCGGCTGGCGCATGCGCGTGGCACTTGCCTCGGTGCTGTTTGCCGAGCCCGACCTGCTTTTGCTCGACGAGCCGACCAACTATCTCGACCTCGAAGGAACGATGTGGCTCGAAGATTATGTGCGCCGCTATCCGCACACCGTCATCGTCATCAGCCACGACCGCGACATGCTGAACAACGCTGTCAATTCGATCGTTCATCTCGACCAGAAGAAGCTGACCTTCTACCGCGGCGGCTACGACCAGTTCGAGCGCCAGAAGGCGGAAGCTGACGAATTGCAGATGAAGGCCAAGGCGAAGAACGATGCGGCGCGCAAGCACCTGCAGAGCTTCATCGACCGCTTCAAGGCCAAGGCCTCCAAGGCCCGGCAGGCGCAGTCGCGCGTCAAGGCGCTGGAGCGCATGGGAACGGTTGCCGCCGTGATCGAGGATCACGTGCAGCCGATCACCTTCCCCGAGCCCGAAAGACAGCCGGCCTCACCGATCGTCGCCATTCAGGGCGGCGCCGTCGGCTACGAACCCGGCAAGCCGATCCTCAAGAACATCACGCTGCGCATCGACAATGACGATCGCATCGCCCTGCTCGGCTCGAACGGCAACGGCAAGTCCACCTTTGCGAAGTTCATTTCCGGACGCCTCGCGCCTGACGGCGGCGAGCTGAAAGTGGCATCGAACCTGAAGATCGGCTTCTTTGCCCAGCATCAGCTTGATGACCTCATTCCCAACGAGACGCCGGTCGAGCATGTGCGCCGGCTGATGCCGACCGAGCCCGAGGCCAAGGTCCGCGCCCGCGTGGCGCAGATGGGGCTGGCGACCGAAAAGATGGCGACGGCCGCGAAGGATCTCTCCGGCGGCGAGAAGGCACGGCTGCTAATGGGGCTGGCTGCCTTCCATGCGCCGAACCTGCTTATCCTCGACGAACCGACCAACCACCTCGATATCGACAGCCGCCGGGCGCTGATCGAGGCGCTGAACGACTATGAAGGCGCTGTCATCCTGATCTCGCACGATCGTCACTTGATCGAGGCGACCGTCGACCGGCTCTGGCTCGTCAACAACGGCACCGTTTCGAGCTTCGACGGCGACATGGACGAGTATCGCGACCTGATCGTCTCTTCCGGCAAGAAGAAGGACGACAAGCCGCAGAATGCCGACGATCCGGCGACCAAGGCCGAACAGCGCAAGCTGAACGCCGACAAGCGCGCCTCCTTTGCGCCGCTGAAGAAAAAGATCAACGAAATCGAATCGTTGACGGCCAAGCTGGAGAAACAGATTCAGGCGCTTGATGCAGAGCTTGCGGATCCGGCGCTTTACGAGAAGACGCCTGCCAAGGCGGCCGAAAAGGCCAAGCAGCGCGGCGAGACGGCAGCGAAACTTGCAGCTGCCGAAGAGCAATGGCTGGAGCTTTCCTCCGAATACGAAGAGGCCATGGCAAGTTAGCCACAGACCCCGGAAAAGGCTGCGGCAGAACGGCACAAGTTAACGCCCGGGCATCCGATCTAAACCGATCGTTAACCATAATTCGAAAGGTTGTCTCAACATTCATTACTGATTTGTTGAGCCCCTTTCATGTCCCGTATCGCCCTTCTTTCGAGTGTCCTCATCTCGCTTGCCCTTTGCGGCTGCCAGACGACCAAGCAGCCTGCTCCCGACAAGACGATCAAGACGTCTTCGATCAAGACCGAGGAGAGCGAAGCCGGTTTCCCGAAGCCCGCCAATCTGGCCTTCGGCGAAACCCACCATCTGGCCGGCCGCGTGCTGACGATTTCCTCGCTCAGGGATCTGAAACTCGAGCCGAAGGAAGTCGTGCTTTCCTTCGATGACGGCCCGATCCCGGGCCGCACCGATCGCGTACTGGCAACGCTCGACCGCTTCGGCGTCAAGGGCGCCTTCATGATGGTCGGCGAAATGGCGGCGCTGCATCCGGAACTGGCGCGCCGCGTTGCCATGGAAGGCAACACGATCGGCAGCCACACCTACAAACACCCGAACCTCAACACGCTGTCCTTCGACCAGGCGATCGCCGAGATCACCCGCGGCGAAGCGGCCGTGACCAAGGCGACCGGCACCGACGTCAATTTCTTTCGCTTCCCCTATCTCGCCGACAGCCGCAAGCTTCGCGGTGCCGTCGCGGCACGCGAGATGATCGTCATGGATGTCGATGTCGACACCAAGGACTATTTCACCTCGACGCCGGAACAGGTTGCCGACCGCGCCATGAACCGGCTGCGCCAGCGTGGCCGCGGCATCATCCTGATGCACGACATCCACAAGCGCACCGCGGCGATGCTCCCTGCCCTGCTCGCGCGGCTGGAAGCCGAGGGCTACAAGGTGGTGACGCTGAAGTACAAGAAAGATAACCGCGCCGTCGAAATGGCCTCGCTTTGAGGGTGACATGACGGCTTGCCCGGCTGTAGCATTCTGATAAAACAAGCGCCCAATAAATCATACTTTTGAGCGAAACACCGGAGCGAACACCCGTCATGTCCCCCATCAACCTCGCCATCGTCGGCGTCGGCAAGATCGTCCGCGACCAGCATCTTCCTTCCATCGCCAAGAATGCCGATTACAAGCTCGTTGCCACTGCGAGCCGCCATGGCACCGTGGATGGCATCCAGAGCTTCACGACGATCGAAGCGATGCTGGCAGCGGTTCCGGAGATCGACGCCGTCTCGCTCTGCATGCCGCCGCAGTACCGCTATGAAGCGGCGTACAAGGCGCTTTCGGCCGGCAAGCACGTTTTCCTCGAAAAGCCGCCAGGCGCAACGCTGAGCGAAGTGGCAGACCTCGAAGCGCTGGCCGCCAAGAAGGGTGTCTCGCTGTTTGCCAGCTGGCACTCGCGCTATGCAGCAGCCGTCGAGGCTGCCAAGGATTTTCTCGCCAAGACCGAGATCAAGAATGTCCACGTCATCTGGAAGGAAGATGTCCGTCACTGGCATCCGAACCAGGACTGGATCTGGCAGGCGGGCGGCCTTGGCGTCTTCGACCCCGGCATCAACGCATTGTCGATCGTCACCCACATCCTGCCGCGGGCAATCTTCCTCACCGGCGCGACGCTGGAGTTTCCTGAAAACCGCGATGCGCCGATCGCTGCCGATCTGCATTTCCGCGATGCCGGGTCGATGACCGTCCACGGCGAATTCGACTGGCGCCAGACCGGCAAGCAGAGCTGGGACATCATCGCCGAGACGGCGGGGGGCCGGATGGAGCTTGCCGAAGGCGGCTCGAAGCTCTCGGTCAACGGCGAACTGACGTTCTCCGCACCGGAAGAAGAATATCCGTCGCTCTACCGCCGCTTTGCCGAGATCATCAAGGCCGGCAAGTCCGACGTCGATCTGGCACCGCTGCGCCATGTCGCCGACGCCTTCATGCTCGGCAAGCGCAAGTTCGTGGAAGTCTTCCACGATTGATCACAGAGCACTGCGGCGCCAATGCGCCGCATCTCTATCTGAAAGCGAGGGCGGAGATGGCCGAAAGCAAAGCGGAAATGACCGCCCTCCTCAAGGAAGTCGCAGACAGCCCGAAGCGCGACAACAGCGCCTATCACGCCGCCATGGCCGAGGCCCGGCACGCTTTCGAGAAGGCCGAAGCCGCACTCGGCGGGCCGGTGACGCTGAAAACCAAGGCAAAGCTGAAACGCAACGGCGACTATGTCGTGAAGTGGACGTTCAAGCGGGACGGCTGAGCGGCGCGCTTAAGCCTTCTTTTCCCAGCGCCCCTCGGGCGTCTGCTGCCAGTATGTGAGGGTATGGCCCTCGCCCTTCAGCTTCTTCCACTGGGCGCGCGCGCCTTCAAGCTGCTCCTGATCGTAACCGTCGAACATGAAGACAATGCGCTCGTAGGTATCGGCCACCGGCGGCTCGGCGCCATCGACGATGAAGCGGACCGTGGCCTGGTTGGCGTTGTCGCCGGTTACCGTCAGGAGCACGGGCTGGTTTGCGGCCTGCTCGCTCTCATCCGTGCCGTGCGGCAGGAAGCTTTCTTCACGGTAGGTCCAGAGATGCGCATCAAGCGCATCACGCCGCGCCGGCTCCTTGAGCTGAATGGCGACGCGCCAGCCGCGCTCGACGCTCTTGTCGACGAGCGGCGGCAGGGCGTCTTCCAGCTTGGATTCCGTCAGATGGTAGAAAAGGACTTCGGTCATACCTGCATTCTGGCCTGTGATCAGGCCTCGTAGTGGTCGCGGACGAGCTGGTCGAGCAGCCGGACGCCGAAGCCGGAGCCCCAGGACTGGTTGATCTCGTCCTGCGGCGAGCCGAGCGCGGTGCCGGCAATATCGAGATGCGCCCACGGCGTTTCCTGAACGAAACGCTTCAAGAAATGGGCGGCGGTGATCGAGCCAGCATAGCGGCCGCCGGTGTTCTTCATGTCGGCGAATTTGGAATCGATCATCTTGTCGTAGTCTCGCCCGAGCGGCATGCGCCAGAGCTTCTCGTTGGCCGTCAGACCGGCGGATGTCAGCTGCGCCGAAAGCGTGTCGTCATTCGAGAACAGGCCGGCATGGACATTGCCGAGCGCCACCATGATGGCACCGGTCAACGTCGCCAGATTGATCATGAAACGCGGCTTGAAGCGGTCGTTGCAATACCAGAGCGCATCACAGAGCACGAGACGGCCTTCGGCATCGGTATTGATGATCTCGATGGTCTGGCCGGACATCGAAGTCACGATGTCGCCCGGGCGTTGGGCGTTGCCATCAGGCATGTTCTCGACGAGGCCGATGATGCCGACGGCGTTGACGTCGGCCTTGCGGGCGGCGAGCACATGCATGAGGCCGATGACGGCGGCAGCCCCGCCCATATCACCCTTCATGTCCTCCATGCCGGCAGCCGGCTTGATGGAAATGCCGCCAGTGTCGAAGACGACGCCCTTGCCGATGAAGGCGATCGGCCGGTCCTTCGCCTTGCCGCCCTTCCAATGCATGATGGCAAGGCGCGGCGGGCGAACGGAGCCCTGCGCGACGCCGAGGAGCGCACCCATGCCAAGCCGCTTCATCTCGCGCTCGGTGAGGATTTCGACTTCGACGCCGAGCTTTTCCAGTTCCTTGGCCTTGGCGGCGAATTCGACCGGACCCAGCACATTCGGCGGCTCGTTGACGAGATCGCGGGCGAGGTTGACGCCTTCGGCAACCGCCTCGGAATCCGCCAGCGCCTTCTTGGCGCCGCTCGCATCCGCGGTGACGATGGTGATCTTCGCCGACTTGCCGTTGGCCCTCTCGTCTTCTTCCGACTTCTTCGTCTTGTAGGTGTCGAAGCTGTAGGCGCGCAGCAGCATGCCGAGCGAGAAGTCGGCGGCGGCCTTTGCAGTGATGGCAGCGCCTGGCGCATCGATGAAGATAGTCGCCTTGTCGGCGCCCTTGACCTTGGCGGCGGCGATACCGCCGAGCTTCAGCCAGTCATGCGAGGTCAAGTCCTGTGGCTTGCCGATGCCGATGACGAACAGGCGGTCGGCAGGTGAGCCCTCGGGCGCGACGAGATCGAGCGCCGACATCGCCTTGGCGGAAAACTTGGCAATCTTGGAAGCCTTGGCAACGATACCGGCCGGATCGGCAATTTCGGTACCGGCTGCCAGTTCGCCATCGCCTGCCTTCAGAAGGACGGCGAGACCGCCGCTGATCTTGGCCGATTTCGCGAATGAAATATCGAATTTAACAGACATGTCTTCTCCCTGCGGATTCGCAAAGGAATCCCGTTTGGCGGCGATCATTCCGGGTTTCACGGGCGAAAACAAGACGTGATCGGAAGCCCATGGACAAATCCACGCCGCCAAGGCAGAAAGCCACCGCGCCGCAGGAAGGCTCCGAGAACGGAAGACGTTACCAGTGATAGCAGCCCTCAAGACCTATATATCAGGCCGGAGAATCGGCTTTCCGCCTGCAGCAACGGACATCTTCGTGGCGCTGTTCTGTCTGTGGTGGGTTCTGCTGATCATCTTCTCGGCATTCCCGCAGATCGACCTTTCCACCTCGCGCTATTTCTTCACACCTGCAACCTGCGACGCCACCTCGCAGGCCGGCGATATTTGCGGCGCGTTCATGGCGGCCAATAACTGGTTTCTGAAGAACCTGCGCATGATCTTCTTCCGGCTGCCTTATGTGGTCGCGATCATCCAGCTTTGTATGCTGATCGCCTGCTACACGCAGCATGGCTCGACCTTCAAGGCCGCACGGGCACGCAATCTGAAGATCGCATTGAGCTCGCTGCTGATCGGCCCGGGACTGATCGTCAATGTGATCCTGAAGGAGCATTGGGGCCGCCCTCGCCCTGTGTCCGTGATCGATTTCGGCGGCATGATGGATTTCGTGCGGGCCGGATCCTTTGCGGGAAAATGCGTCAGCAACTGTTCCTTTATCTCCGGCGAAGCGGCGAGCGCTGGATGGCTGCTCTGTCTGCTGATCTTCATCCCGCAACCGGCCAGAACCGGCCTTTTTCTGCCAATACTGGCAATTTCGCTGCTGACACCAGTGATGCGGCTTGCTTTCGGCGGTCATTTCCTCTCCGACATCGTGCTCGGCTGGCTGCTTGCGGTCGTCGTCTTTGCCGGGATCTATGCCTTCACAGATTCGTCACACCGGGCAAAAAATTCTGAAATTTGAATGAATTTTTCAAGCGGACAGGTCGCAAAAGCGAAACAAACATCGTAGATGGATTCCGCTGCAAGGCGCTCGCCTCGCAGACCGACCAAGGGCAGGCATGAAACTTCTCGAGATTTACATATTGCGGCGTGTCAGCCAGATGTTCCTCGTAGCGCTGTTGCCAGTGCTGGCGATCATCTGGACGACTCAGGTGCTGCAGCGCGTCAATCTCGTAACCGACAGTGGTCAGTCGGTTGGATCCTTCGCGATGCTCGCGACACTGATCCTTCCCTCGATCATTCCCGTCGTCCTGCCCTTCGCGCTCGTCATCGGCATTACCCAGACGCTGACGACGATGAACAACGATTC
Source organism: Hyphomicrobiales bacterium (assembly GCA_900465675.1). Classification (GTDB taxonomy): domain Bacteria; phylum Pseudomonadota; class Alphaproteobacteria; order Rhizobiales; family Rhizobiaceae; genus Rhizobium. The sequence goes on from UBJR01000033.1 coordinate 10,111, forward strand.
CGAACTGACGGTCATCGATGCGGCAGGCGCCAAGCGCAGCATCCTCGTGCGTCCCATTCTGCTGCTTGCCGCGCTGATCAGCGTCTTTTCGTTCTTTGTCGACAACGTCGTCGAGCCGAAGGCCAAGACCGGCGTGCGCCAGATGGTCGCCGAGACCTACGCTGACCTGCTCTCGACAGTCATCGAAGAGAAAAACTTCCGTAAAATCGATGACGGCCTCTTTGTTCAGATCTCCGAACGCCTCGCAGGGCGCGTGTTGCGCGGCCTGTTCGTCGTCGATGAACGCGATCCCGCATTCGACATGATCTATTATGCCCGTGAGGGTGCTGTCGATCCGAGCGGCACGTCGCTGCTGATGAAGGACGGCGAAGTTCAGCGAAAGACGCGTGATGGAAACGTTTCGATCATCCGCTTCGATTCCTATTCATTTGACCTCTCGGATCTGACTGAAAACCGTGGCCAGGCGACGCTGCGCGCTAGCGACCGGGACCTGGGATACCTGCTCAATCCTGATACGACAGACAAGGATTATATCGCGAGACCAGGAGCTTACACCGCTGAGTTGCACCGGCGCCTGACGGATTGGACGCTGCCTTTCGTCTTCGCCCTGATATCGCTGGTGATTGCCGGCGATGCGCGCTCCCACCGACAAGCGCGGCTCCACCCGATGATCGGAGCGCTCAGCCTTTCGTTTGCGCTTCGCTGGGCGTCCTTCTACGCGGCAAACGAGATCGATACCCGTCCCACGTTTATCGCCATCCTCTACGGCATTCCGGTCGCCGCCTCGGTGATTTCCATCGTGTTCCTGAACCTTCACGGACGCTTCTCTGTGACCACGGGCATCGGAGGCGTTTGGCTTTGGATTCGAACGGCTGCCTCCTCCTATCTTCCCAGGAAGAATGGAAATTCGGGAGGGAACGCATGATTTTCGGGACACTCGGACGTTATTTCTTTCGCCGCTACCTCACGACCACGATCTGGTTTTTTCTCGGCATTATCAGCATCGTGTTTTTGATCGACTTCAGCGAAACGGCGACGAGAATGTCTGGCCTGCCGGGCTATACGGTTGCCAGCGGGCTTGTCATGACGGCTGTGCGGCTCCCTCTGCTGCTTCAGCAAACCATTCCATTCATCGCGCTGTTTGTCGGGATGACGGTTTTGATCGGGCTCAACCGCAAATATGAGCTTGTCGTTACGCGTGCTGCCGGCATCTCGGTCTGGCAGTTTATGGCACCCTTTGCCGTCGGAGCCCTGCTGCTTGGCGTATTTACCGTCGCGGTCATCAACCCCATCGCCGCCTGGGGGCAGCGTCAGGCGGCGTTGCTGGAAACGGATTGGCGCGGGCAGGACAAGATCGCCAACGCGTCATCGCAGATACCCTGGATTCGACAGATCAGCGGCCATGATGACGTGATCATCGGAGCAAAATCGATTGTCGAGAATGGTACGCTGCTGATGGACGCCGTCCTCGTCCACTTCAATTCCGATGGGGAAGTGATCCTGAGGCAGGACGCGAAGTCCGCAAAGTTGGAAGATGGTTACTGGCTTCTTAAGGACGTTATCGAGCGTCGGCCGGGCGAAGTCGTGCAGCGTAAGGATACGCTACAACTGCGTACCAATTTGAAGCAGGACTTTGTCAGAGAGCGTCTCACGCCACCTGAAACCATTGCTTTCTTTGATCTTTCGAACAGAATAGCAATCGCGAAGTCATTCGGCGTTCCGACCAAGGCGCTGGAGACCCAATTCCACTCACTGCTGTCGCAGCCGCTGCTGCTCGTGGCGATGACTCTCATTGCTGCAACAGTGTCCCTAAAATTTAGCCGGTTCAACCAATCGAGGTCCGTGATTCTGGGTGGAATCCTCTCAGGCTTCGTGCTTTATGTGCTGACCGTGCTTGTGAAAGCATTTGGAAGCAGCGGAGTCGTACCGCCTTTCGTGGCGGCCTGGATTCCGGTAGTCGTCGCGCTCGCATTCGGTGCAACGATTCTGCTTCATCAGGAGGATGGCTAGTGGCGGCAGGCAACCGCAAGACTTTGAGTAAACACATGGTTGCCCTGCTTGCAGGCGTGACTCTGCTTAGCTACTCCGGAAGCATTCCAGAAGTCTTCGCACAGGAAAATCAGGCATCGCAGAAGCTCCAGCCGAAGGTTGAAGCCGGTCAAAAGCTCGTGCTTTCGGCCAACGAACTGATTTACAACAAGGACGCGCAGATCGTTTCGGTGATCGGCGGAGTACAGATCAATTATGCCGGCTACAAACTTGTGGCCCAGCGCGTCGAATACAACCAGAAGACCGGCCGGATGATGGCACTCGGCAACATCGAGATGATCAGTCCCGATGGCAACCGGATGTATTCTGATAAGCTCGATGTGACCGACGACTTCGCCAACGGTTTCGTCAACGCGTTGCGTATCGAGACGTCCGACAATACCCGCATCGTGGCCGAAAGCGGCGAGCGCGTCGGCGGCACGCAGATGATCCTGAATAGGGGTGTCTACACGGCCTGCCTTCCATGCGCCGAACAGCCGGACAAGGCACCATTCTGGCAGGTGAAGGCCCAGCGCGTCATTCAGAACGGCGAAAAGCATACGATCCGGCTCGAACATGCGCGGCTTGAGCTTCTCGGTACGCCGATTGCCTACCTTCCCTGGATCGAAGTTCCAGACAACACGGTCAAGCGCAAGTCGGGCTTCCTGTTCCCGACCATGAGCACATCGGAGAATCTGGGCTTCGGCCTCTCTGTTCCGTATTACTACGTCTTCTCTCCGAGCATGGACGCAACGGTAACCGGCACCGGCTATACGCAGCAGGGCTTCCTGCTCGATACCGAGTTCCGGCAGCGCTTTGAAAACGGTACGCATACGCTTCGGATCGCTGGCATCAATCAGCTCAATCCGGAAAGCTTTACGGCAGGCACCAGCGACCAGCGCGACGATCGAGGCATGATTGCTTCAAAGGCGGACTTCAAGATCAATCCGCGCTGGAGTTTCGGCTGGGATGTCATGTACCAGTCGGACAACAACTTCTCGCGCACGTACGAACTGAAAGGCTACTCAGGATCGACGAAGACCAATCAAGCTTACCTCACGGGTCTTGGTAAGCGCAATTACTTCGACATGCGTGCTTTCTATTTCGATGTTCAAGACGCCGATCGGACCAGCGAAAGTGAAAAACAGCAGGCCATCGTCTATCCGACGATGGACTATCACTATGTCGCGCCGCAGCCGTTGGCTGGGGGAGAGTTGTCACTCGACGTCAACCTGACCAATATTTCGCGTACGCACGACGACTTCTTTGATAACCCGCTCGGCGAGGACCGCTTCTCGCTCAAGGGGCAATATAGCCGCCTTAGTGGCGAACTGGAATGGAAGCGCACTTTCGTGACGCCGGCTGGCGTTCTCATCACGCCGCTTCTTGCCGCGAGGGCCGACGCCCTCTCCGTGAATATGGATGACCCGAACTCGATCAGCGGAACGTCCGTCTACAACGGCGACTTCGATAACGGCGATGCAGCAACTCGTGGGATGATCACAGCAGGCCTTGAAGCCCGTTACCCATTCCTGATCACCACCGACAACAGCACACATGTGATCGAGCCGATCGCGCAGATTTACGCGCGGCCGGACGAGCCTCTTGCAGGCGCATTGCCGAACGAGGACGCGCAGAGCTTCGTCTTCGACGCAACCAACCTCTTCGACCGTGACAAGTTCTCTGGCTACGACCGTATCGAGGGCGGAACGCGCGCCAATATCGGCTTCCAGTATACCGGCTCGTTCGACAACGGTTACAAGCTGCATGGCATCTTTGGCCAATCCTATCAGCTGGCTGGCGAGAATTCGTTCGCCAGCCCGGATCTGGTCAATGTCGGCAGCGAATCCGGCCTTGAGACCACACGTTCGGATTATGTTGGCCTCGCTGGAATCGAGACGCCGCAGGGGCTGGCGCTGGCTGCCTCTTATCGTCTCGATGAAAAAGATCTGTCACTCAACCGGGGCGACTTCACCGCTGGTTTTCAGAATGACACGTTCCAGAGTCAGTTGATCTACACTCACATTACCGCGCAACCGGACTATGGCCTGTCCAGCGATGCGGATGAAATTCAGACGAAGGCGAGTGTCAAATTCAAGGACTACTGGTCGATCTTCGGTGGTATTGCCTGGGATCTCAACAATGATGTCATTTCAAAGAAGAGCATCGGCCTCTCCTATGAAGACGAGTGCACGATCTTCACCATTGCCTACACCGACAAGCGCGACATCAGCGACGAGTCGGCAAGCGATTGGACAATCGGTGCCAGGCTGACGTTCCGGACCCTCGGCGACATCAAACTCGGGGACTTCGACAACCCGGACAGCAAGATTTATAACAACTAAGACAGATGACATGGCGGCGAAAGAAAGAGAGCCTTTCTTTCGCCGCAACAGTTTTGCAGGACATTGCCGTCAGCAATTATCTGAGGCATAGGAAAGCATCATTTCTGCTGGAATGACTGTCCGGTTGCCGCGATGGAAGGAAATAGGCGCACATTGAACTGTGCCGTCTAGGGAAGGGTCGATAGATGTTTGGCGCCAGAAAGGCCGTAACGGCATTGTTTGCAGGCGCTGCGATGTGCATCGCAGCGGCAGCCTACCAGCCCGCTTTTGCAGCGAGCGAAGTCAAGGCCGTCGTCAACGGGACGGCAATCACCAGCGGCGACGTCGCCAAGCGCGTCGCGTTTCTGAAGCTACAGCACCAAAAAGCCGACACGAAGGCCGCCGAAGAGTCACTGGTCGAGGAAACACTCAAGCGCCAGGAAGTCGCACGTGTCCGCATGTCCGTCTCAAAGGATGAGGTCGACGCGTCTTTCACCCGTTTCGCCCAAGGCAATAAGCTGACGGTAGCGCAGTTGACGGAGATTCTCACCAGGGCCGGCGTCGGTGTTGACCATTTCAAGCAGTTTATCGCTGTGCAGATGAGTTGGCCGCGTGTTGTCAACGCGCGCTACGGCTCTTCGGCCCGCATGTCGAGCAGTGATCTCGTGTCGCGCATGATGGACAACAACAAGCAGAAGCCTGAAACCACAGAATACATGCTGCAGCAGGTGATCTTCGTCGTCCCGCCGGCAAAAAAGGGGATCATGGCGAAACGCAAGAGCGAGGCGGATGCGTCGCGCGCCAAGTATCCGGGCTGCGATCAGGCCAAGGTCTTTGCAGCCACAATGCGTGACGTTTCCGTGCGCGATCTCGGCCGCATGCTGGCACCGCAACTGCCGGCTGACTGGAAGCCGCTCATCGAGCAGGCGAAGGGCAACACGACCACAACACGCGTCACCGAGAAGGGCGTCGAGTATCTGGCGATCTGCAGCCAGCGTCAGGTGTCTGATGATACCGCTGCCGAAATGGTGTTCCGCCAGGAAGATCTCGACAAGGCGAAGTCCAACAAGGAATCGCCGACCGACGAGAACGCCAAGAAGTATCTCGACGAACTGCGCTCGAAGGCGCAGATCATCTATCGCTGACACCATGACAGTCCCGTTCTCGCGACCATTGGCGCTGACGCAGGGTGATCCGGCTGGTGTCGGCCCCGATATCACGCTGATGGCGTGGCTGCGCCGCCGCGAACTCGGCCTTGCGCCGTTCTTCTTCATCGGCGATCCAGATGTGCTTGCAGTCCGTGCACGGCAGCTTGATCTGACTGTGCCTGTCCGCCATGCCGATGCCGCGTCAGCGGCTGAGATATTCGCCGATGCGCTACCGGTGCTTCCGATCCCTGCCGGTGTCGAAGTTGCTGCGGGTGAGCCGCATGTTTCCACGGCCGCCGGAACGATCGCGGCGATCGAGACCGCCGTTTCGCTGACCCAAAAAGGCGAGGCGCTCGGTGTCGTCACCAATCCTATCGCGAAGTCGGTTCTCTACGAAGCAGGCTTCAAGTTTCCCGGGCATACCGAGTTCCTGGCCGATCTCGCCGCACGCGCGACCGGAAAGCCTCTCACGCCCGTCATGATGCTCGCCGGACCGAAACTGCGCGCCATTCCCGTCACCATCCATATTCCAATCAAGGATGTGGCCCACGCGCTCACTGGCGAATTGATCGCTGAAACCTGCCGCATCGCCCATGCCGATCTCAGAGACCGCTTCGGCATAGCGCAGCCGCGTCTTGCCGTCGCTGGGCTTAATCCGCATGCTGGCGAAAGCGGGCTGATGGGGCGCGAGGACGAGGACATCATCCATCCGGCCATCCAGCAGCTGCGTTCGGAGGGCATCGACGCCATCGGCCCCCTGCCCGCCGATACGATGTTCCACGATGAGGCACGCGCCCGCTATGACGTCGCCATCTGCATGTATCACGATCAAGCGCTGATCCCGGCCAAGGCGCTCGGCTTCGACGATTCCGTCAACGTGACGCTCGGCCTCCCCTTCGTGCGCACCTCGCCGGATCACGGCACTGCTTTTGGCCTCGCCGGCACGGGTATCGCCCGTGAGCACAGCCTCGTGGCAGCGCTGAAGCTCGCTGCACAGCTCGGGCGCAATGCCGAGAGCCATCGCTGATGGCCGCACTCGACGGCTTGCCGCCGCTGCGCGACGTTATCCAGCGTCACGGGCTCGATGCCCGCAAGGCGCTCGGCCAGAATTTCCTACTCGATCTGAACCTGACACAGAAGGTTGCCCGCACCGCCGGCAACCTTGAGAATGCGACCGTCTTTGAGGTCGGCCCCGGCCCCGGCGGCCTAACGCGGGCGATCCTGGCGCTCGGCGCCAAGAAAGTGATCGCCGTCGAGCGTGATCCCCGCTGCCTTCCCGCTCTTGCGGAGATCGCCGATCATTATCCAGGACGGCTCGAGGTCATGGAAGGCGATGCGTTGAAGACCGATTTCGAGGGCATGGCGCCTGAAGGTCCGGTCAAGATCATCGCCAACCTGCCTTACAATGTCGGTACCCAGCTACTGGTGAACTGGCTGCTGCCGAGAGAATGGCCACCGTTCTGGCAATCGCTGACGCTGATGTTCCAGAAGGAAGTCGGCGAGCGGATCGTCGCGACCGAAGACGACGATCATTACGGTCGCCTTGGGGTGCTCGCGGGCTGGCGAACGCAGGCGCACATGGCCTTCGACATCTCGCCGCAGGCCTTCACGCCGCCGCCGAAGGTGACGTCGACCGTCGTGCATCTGACGCCTCGCGAAAATCCGATCCCCTGCTCCGTCGCCAATCTGGAGCGCGTCACGCATGCTGCCTTCGGCCAGCGCCGCAAGATGCTGCGCCAGAGCTTGAAGCCGATTGGCGGAGAGGCATTGCTGGCCAAGGCCGGCATCGATCCGCAGCGGCGGGCGGAGACGCTTTCGGTGGATGAGTTTTGTTTGTTGGCGAATAGCCTGTAAGGGGACTTTCTACGCCGTCCCCTCATCCTTGTGCCCTTAGGGCTGCGCCCACGGGACATCACAGGGATCCAGTGCGCCCAAGTCCTTGGGCGCAGAAGACACTTCTTCAAACTGGAAATGAGTCATTCACCGCGCAGACGCGCGGTGGCTGGATTCCTGTGACGAGCACAGGAATGAGGGAGGGAATCGGGCATGCCGTCGAAACCGGCGCTCCAGTCGACCTCAGAGAACCGGCGTCTCTTCCAGCAGCTTGGTGACGAAATCGAAGACGCCGTGGCCGCGGTCGCGGCGGAGACGCTCGGCCTTGACGATCGACTGCACGGAATCGAAAGCTTTCTCGAGATCATCGTTGACGATCACATAGTCGTATTCGCGCCAGTGGCCGATTTCGGCGCGGGAATTGGCCAGCCGCTGAGCGATGACTTCTTCGGAATCTTCCGCACGGCGGTGCAGACGGGACTGCAGCTCGGTCATGGTCGGCGGCAGGACGAAGATCGAGACGACGTCGGCCGACATCTTCTCCTGCAGTTGCTGGGCACCCTGCCAGTCGATGTCGAAGAGCATGTCGCGGCCCTCGCCCATCGCCTTTTCGACAGGCTGGCGCGGGGTGCCGTAGAAATTGCCGTGGACCTCGGCCCATTCGAGCAGCGAATCGGAATCGCGCAGCACCTCGAATTCGCGGATGCTGACGAAGCGATAGTGGATGCCCTCGACCTCGCTCGGGCGGCGCTGGCGCGTGGTGACGCTGACCGACAGACCGATCTGGCTATCCTGCGCCAGGAGCGTGCGGGCAATCGTCGATTTACCGGCGCCTGACGGCGACGAGATGACAAGCATCAGGCCGCGGCGTGCGATCTGAATGGGCGACGTTTTCGTCGGTTGCATGGATCACTCCAGATTCTGGACCTGTTCGCGGAACTGGTCGATGACGACTTTCAGTTCAATGCCGGCGGCGGTCACCGCCGAAGCATTCGATTTCGAACAGATCGTATTCGATTCCCGGTTAAATTCCTGTGCAAGGAAATCCAGCTTGCGGCCGACAGGGCCACCTTTTGCCAGCAATTCGCGGGCAGCGGCGACATGCGCCTTCAGCCGGTCGATTTCCTCGCGAAGATCGGCTCGCGTCGCCAGCAGTGCGGCTTCAGCGTGAAGCCGGTCGCGGTCGAATGCGGCTGAACTCTCCAGCAGCAGGGAGACCTGCGCCTTCAGCCGCTCGGCGATTTCCTGCGGCGAGCGCGACGGATCGCTCTCGATAGTCCTGGTCAGTGTCTCGATGGTCGAGACATGATCAAGAAGGATGCGCGACAGCGCCGCGCCTTCGTGCTCGCGCATGAGCTTCAGATCGGCAAGGGCGGCAATGAGGCCGTTCATCACCTCAGCGTCGCGCGCCGCAACCGCTTCTTCGCTGTCTTCGGTTTCGCGGAACTCCACGAGACCGCGGATCGACAGCAGCGTATCGAGCTTCAGTGGCGCCGGATCGATGATGCCGGCCAGCTGATCGCGCATCGCCAGGACGGTCGCCAGCGCTTCCTGATTTAGGACGGTTTCGAAGCGGTTCTCACCGGCCGAGACGGAAAGGTTGGCCTGCATGTTGCCGCGGCTGAAGGCCTCGCCCGTCATGCGGCGAACATCCACCTCCATGCGCTCGAGGCCAGGCGGCAGGCGCAGGCGCAGGTCGAGGCCCTTGCCGTTGACGGACCGCAGCTCCCATGCCCAGCGCCAGCGGCCGCTCGTTCCCTCACGCCGCGCAAAACCGGTCATGGATTGCAAAGCCATCCGAATCTCCGAAATCAGTTGGTTTTCTTTTTCTTCTGGGCGGCAGGCGCATCCGCCTGTGCTTCGGGCTGACCGTCGACGGCGATGTTCGGGTCGGCGCCCTTGTCAGACTCCAGCTTGCGCCAGCGCTTGACGTTGGAATTGTGCTCGTCGAGCGTTGCTGCAAAGACGTGACCGCCTGTGCCGTCCGCGACGAAATAGAGATCCTCGGTCTTCCACGGGTTGGCGACAGCTTCGAGCGCATCACGGCCCGGATTGGCGATCGGCGACGGCGGCAGGCCCTTGATGATGTAGGTGTTGAAGGGCGTGTCCTTCTTCAGGTCCGACTGGTAGATCGGCCGGTCGGCCGGCTTTCCATCGCCGCCGAAGAGACCGTAGATGATCGTCGGATCGGACTGCAGGCGCATGCCCTTGCCGAGACGGTTGAGGAAGACGGAGGCGACATGGGCGCGCTCATCCGGCACGCCGGTTTCCTTCTCGACGATCGAGGCGAGCGTCACCATCTCTTCCTTGGACTTCAGCTGCACCGAGGGATCGCGCTTGTCCCAGATCTGGTCGAGCAGCTTCGTCTGCGCCGCTGCCATCTGATCGACGATCTCGCTGCGCTTGGTGCCGCGGGAGAACTTGTAGGTATCGGGGCGCAGGCTGCCTTCGGCCGGCAGCACGGTCGGCAGCTCGCCTTCCAGCACCTGGTCGTCATTCATGCGGTTGAACATCTGGCGGACGGTCAGGCCTTCGGGGAAGGAGATCGAATAGAGGATCGACTTGCCAGACTTCAGAAGCTCCATGATGTCGTTCATGGAGGCCTTGGCCTTGATCTCGTATTCACCGGCCTTCAGGCTCTCGCCCTCGTTCAGATGGGTCGCCGTCAGATAGCGGAAGATACGGGCGTCGGAGATGATGTTGTTACGCTCGAGGTTGCTCGAGATCTCGGAGAGACCGGCGCCGCTGCGAACAATGAAATTGGTGTTGGTTTCCAGAGGACCGGGATCCTGGTAGCTCGAGATCGCGTAATAGAACGCGAAGACGGCCGCCGCGCAGCCGAGCACCACGATGGTCATGACGAAATTCAGGAAGATGACGACCTGGCTGCGGGCCTTCTTGGAGCGCTTCGGCGGCTCGGGAACGCGTTCCGGGCGCAGCGCTTCAGTCGGCGATTTCGGAATGATCCGGCCGTTCTGCGCCTGCTGGTCGCCCTGACCCGGCGTTTCGTTCCCTTGGTTCGTGTCGCTCACCCGGCAATCCTCTATATTTGGCCCCGTCTGCTTTTTAAGAAGCAATACGGCAAAAAACAGGTGGGCCGTCTCCACAAGGGGCCGGCCCTGCCTTCGTGCTGTGCCAAAAAGCGCCGTTACGCGCTGTAGCGGCGCAGAACCAGCGATGCATTGGTACCGCCGAATCCGAAGGAATTCGACAGTGCCACATTGATTTCCCGCTGACGAGCCTTGTGCGGCACGAGGTCGATCGCCGTTTCCCGCTCCGGGTTGTCGAGATTGAGCGTCGGCGGCGCGACGTTGTCACGGATCGAAAGTGTCGCGAAGATCGCCTCGATGGCGCCGGCAGCGCCCAGCAGATGGCCGGTCGCCGACTTGGTCGAGGACATCGAGATCTTCGACGCGGCATTGCCGACGAGCCGTTCGACAGCGCCGAGCTCGATCGTATCGGCCATGGTCGAGGTGCCGTGGGCGTTGATGTAATCGACATCGGCAGGCGTCAGGCCGGCGCGCTTCAGCGCCATGGTCATGCAGCGCTGTGCGCCCTCGCCGTCTTCCGACGGTGCGGTGATGTGATAGGCGTCGCCGGAGAGGCCGTAGCCGACGACTTCGGCATAGATCTTGGCGCCGCGCGCGAGCGCATGCTCGAGCTCTTCGAGAACGACGATGCCAGCGCCTTCGCCCATGACGAAGCCGTCACGGTCCTTGTCGTAAGGGCGCGATGCCTTGGTGGGGCTCTCGTTGTGCTGCGTGGACAGCGCCTTGCAGGCGGCAAAGCCCGCCAGCGAGATGCGGCTAACAGGCGATTCCGTACCGCCGGCAACCATGACATCGGCATCGCCGAATGCGATCAGACGGGCAGCATCGCCGATGGCGTGCGCGCCGGTCGAGCAGGCGGTGACAACGGAGTGGTTCGGGCCGCGCAGCTTGTGGCGGATGGAAACCTGGCCGGACACGAGATTGATCAGACGGCCGGGAATGAAGAAGGGCGAAATGCGGCGCGGACCCTTGTCGCGCAGCGTGTAGCCGGCTTCGACAATGCCTTCGATGCCACCGATGCCGGAGCCGATCAGAACGCCGGTGGCGATCTGGTCTTCGTCGGTCTGCGGATGCCAGTTGGCATCCTTGAGCGCCATGTCGGCGGCCGCCATGCCGTAGATGATGAAGGGATCGACCTTGCGCTGCTCCTTCGGCTCCATCCACTCATCGACGTTGAATGTTCCGTTGGTGCCGTCGCCGACAGGAATGCGGCAGGCGATCTTGGCGGGAAGGTCTTCGACCTCGAATTCGGTCACCAAGCGGGCACCATTTTGACCTTCGAGCAGGCGCTTCCAGGTAATTTCAGTTCCGCATCCCAAGGGTGATACCATGCCGGTACCGGTGATAACGACCCGTCTCATCGAGTGCCCCCGCCTATCGTCTTTCTTTGAGTTGGGCCTAGCCCCAAATAAAAAGGGCGGACTCGTGGCCCGCCCTTTGAAAATCGCTCAGGATTAAGCCTGGGCCTTCTCGATGAACTTGACTGCATCGCCGACCGTCAGGATCGAGTCAGCTGCGTCGTCAGGAATTTCAACGCCGAATTCTTCTTCGAATGCCATGACCAGTTCGACGGTGTCGAGCGAGTCAGCGCCCAGATCGTCGATAAAGCTTGCGCCTTCGACAACCTTGTCGGCATCGACGCCAAGATGATCAATAACAATTTTCTTTACGCGTTCTGCGATATCGCTCATGTCGGTTTCCTCGACCTTATGTCCTGATCAGAGTGCCTTCTGGCACCCCTACCCTGTTTTCAGCCTACCGCGCCTTCTCGACGCGTTCAGCAAACTCGTTGGCCCGGCTTGCGGTGTCCCTGGCTGGCTGAAAGCCTGCCGGTTCGCCTTGTTTCCCGGGACGACTGTTCACAGTCATTGGCCCGCTTAACATGGTTTATGTCTGCCGCAAAGCCAGAAAATCAACCCCGCCAGATTGGTCAACACGCTATTGACGTGAAAATCGCCGAGAGGGGCGGTTTCCCGTTTCAGATCATGGCCATGCCGCCGTTTACGTGCAGCGTCTGGCCCGTCATGTAGCCCGCTTCGTTGGATGCGAGATAGGCGACCGCGGATGCCACTTCGGCCCCCGTGCCCATGCGCTTCATCGGGATCGCGCCCATGATCGCGTCCTTCTGCTTGTCGTTCAGCTTACCGGTCATGGCGCTTTCGATGAAGCCCGGCGCAACGCAGTTGACGGTGACGTTGCGGGTGGCGATTTCCTGCGCCAGCGACTTGGTAAAGCCGACCATGCCGGCCTTGGAGGCGCAGTAGTTGGCCTGGCCCGGATTGCCGGTCACGCCCACGATCGAGGTGATGTTGATGATGCGGCCGAAGCGGCGGCGCATCATCGGATGCGTCAGCTCGCGGGTCAGCAGGAAGGTCGAAGTCAGGTTGACCTGGATGACGCTGTCCCAGTCCTCATCGCTCATGCGCACGAAGAGACCGTCCTTGGTGATGCCGGCATTGTTGACCAGGATATCGACGCCGCCAAGCTCCTCTTCCGCCTTGGCGCCGAGTGCCTTGACTTCGTCGCGGTTCGACAGGTTCGCCGGGAAGATCTTGACCCGATCGCCGAGATCGGCTGCCAGCGCTTCCAGCTTCTCGACGCGCGTGCCGTGCAGACCGACGATGGCGCCCTGCTTGTGAAGGAGGCGGGCGATTTCCTCGCCGATGCCGCCGGATGCGCCTGTGACGAGAGCCTTGCGGCCGGTAAGATCGAGCATGGGGGCGTTCCTTATGTCTGGTGGGGCCGATCAGGCCATGAGGGCGGCGATGGCCGCGTCGATATCGGCGGCCGTGTTGACTGCGATGCCATTGACCGTCTTGTCGATGCGGCGCGCCAGACCCGTCAGCACCTTGCCGGAGCCGAGTTCATAGAGCGTCGTGACATTGTTGGCGGCAAACCATTCCACCGTTTCGCGCCAACGGACCTGGCCAGTGACCTGCTCGACCAGCAGCTTGGCGATCTCATCGGCATTGGTGACCGGTGCTGCGCGCACATTGGCGATAACAGGCACAATAGGATCGGACTTCGAAACGCCGGCAAGCGCCTCGCGCATGGCATCAGCAGCAGGTGCCATCAGCGTCGAATGGAAGGGAGCAGAGACCGGCAGCAGGATGGCGCGCTTGGCGCCCTTTTCGGTGGCAAGCGCTGCCGCCTTTTCGACGGGCGCCTTCTCACCTGAAATCACCAGCTGGCCACCGCCATTGTCGTTGGCGATCTGCACCGAACCGAGGGCCGAGGCTTCTTCGCAAACGGCGATCACATCGGCATGTTCGAGGCCGATGATCGCCGCCATGGCGCCGACGCCGACGGGCACGGCTGCCTGCATGGCGTTGCCGCGGATGCGCAGCAGGCGCGCGGTATCGGCCAGCGAGAACGTGCCAGCGGCACAGAGAGCGGAATATTCGCCGAGCGAGTGACCGGCGACATAGGAAACCTTCGACTTGAGATCGAGGCCCTTGGCCTGCAGCACGCGGATCACAGCCATGGAGACGGCCATCAGCGCCGGCTGGGCGTTTGCCGTCAGCGTCAGCGTCTCTTCGGGACCTTCGAACATGATGGACGACAGCTTCTCGCCGAGCGCCTCGTCGACTTCATCGAATACCGCACGGGCTTCGGCGAAGTTTTCGGCAAGCTCCTTGCCCATGCCGACAGCCTGGCTGCCTTGGCCCGGAAATGTAAAAGCGACCGTCATTTCAATATCCCTATTATGTCATTTGGGCGATTTCGCCTCCAATTGACGTTCTTTCCTGAGGAGTCAATAGCCCGTCCGCGGTCTCCAGAGCCTTTTGCAGGTGCGAGAAACCGGGCTTTTTGCACTTGCGCTCGCTCAATTCCCGCCTAAATTTGCGCCGCCCTCCCGTAGAGTATCCCCCTCTCACTGCTTTCAAGGTTTTCCGATGAAGTTCAATACATTAGGCCGTACCGGCATTTCCGTCTCGCAAATCTGCCTGGGCACCATGACCTGGGGCACGCAGAACAGCGAAGAAGAAGCTCATGAGCAGATGAATTACGCTGTCGAAAAAGGCGTAAACTTCTTCGATACGGCCGAACTCTACCCGACGACGCCGCTTTCGGCCGAAACATACGGTCACACCGAGCAGTTTATCGGCAGCTGGTTCGAAAAGACCGGCAAGCGCAAGGACGTGGTTCTCGCCACCAAGGTTGCCGGTCATGGCCGCTCCTATATCCGCGGCGGCGAAGGTGCCGATGCCAAGAACATGACGCTCGCCGTCGAAGCGAGCCTCAAGCGGCTGAAGACCGACTATATCGACCTCTACCAGATCCACTGGCCGAACCGCGGCCATTTCCACTTCCGCCAGAACTGGCACTACGATCCCTTCAAGCAGGACCGCGCCAAGGCTGCCGCCAATATTCTGGAGATTCTGGAGACGGCGGGCACATTGGTGAAGGACGGCAAGGTGCGCGCCATCGGCCTTTCCAACGAGACGACCTGGGGTATCCAGAAATATCTGACGCTATCGGAGCAGAATGGCCTGCCGCGCGTCGCCAGCGTCCAGAACGAATACAACCTGCTCTATCGCCATTTCGATCTGGATCTGGCCGAGTTGTCGCATCATGAGGATGTCGGCCTGCTCGCCTATTCGCCGCTCGCCGCCGGCATTCTTTCCGGCAAGTACCAGAACGGCGAAAAGCCCGCGGGATCACGCGCCTCGATCAACGGCGACCTCGGCGGCCGGCTGCAGCCGCTGCAGGAAGCGCCGACCAGGGCCTATCTGGAGATCGCCGCCAAGCACGGCCTCGACCCGTCGGCCATGGCACTCGCCTTCTGCCTCACCCGCCGCTTCATGGCCTCGGTTATCATCGGCGCGACGACGATGGATCAGCTGAAGACCGATATAGGCGCCACCGACGTGAAGCTCTCGCATGAGGTGTTGGACGAGATCGAGAAAGTGCACCGGCGGTATCCGATGCCGCTGTAAAACGAACCCTAGGTTATCGCAGATCGATCCCCTTATGCGGCTTTCTGTGTTCTGCGATAACCTGCTCAAGATCGATATCGTCCTCACCAGGACTTGCAAGGCGCCTATAAAATTGCTCAGCGGGCTCCCGCGGAGGCATGTCATTACCCTGATTGCTTTTGCCGTATTCGGAGTTCTTCGTCTCGTTCAAGAGCGCCTCCTCTGCAATGCCCTTCGGATAGATAGCACAGCCTGTCCATCGGCCCTTGCCTTCTCCCGAAAAACCCGTATAAGCGCCCCTGTTCGCAAACCCGGTCTTCTGGCTGGTGGCTGAACGGAGGGCCGGTTTCCGCGAGGGAATCGTCGGAACGGAAGCGTTCCAGCCTCCCGTGTCTCCGCTCTCGACCGTCTCGGAAACGCTTTTCTTGCCTGGGTTCGCCCATCAGGAGCAGTCGTTGAGGCTTAGCCGCCGAAGTTCGGGTTGAAACAAACGCAAGAAAGGCAAAGCTGTCATGGCTCTTTATGAACATGTATTCCTTGCCCGGCAGGATATTTCCGCTCAGCAGGTTGATGCCCTCGTAGAACAGTACAAGGGTGTCCTCGAAGCTAACGGTGGTAAAGTCGGGCGCGTCGAAAACTGGGGCCTCAAGTCCCTGACCTACCGCATCAAGAAGAACCGCAAGGCTCACTACGTTCTCGTCGACATCGACGCCCCGGCTGCTGCCGTGCAGGAAATGGAACGTCAGATGCGCATCAGCGAAGACGTCCTGCGCTACATGACGATCGCTGTTGAAAAGCACGAAGAAGGCCCGTCTGCCATGATGCAGAAGCGCGACCGCGACGACCGTGGCCCGCGTGAAGGCGGCGACCGTGGCCCGCGCCGCGACTTCGGCGACCGTCCGCCGCGCCGTGACGGCGACTTCCAGCGTGGCCCGCGTCCGGACCGCGCTCCCCGCGAAGACCGCGCTTAAGGAGATCTGATAATGTCTGAAGCTTCCTCCGCACCGGTTCGTCGCCCGTTCCACCGTCGTCGCAAGACTTGCCCCTTCTCTGGTGCAAACGCTCCGCGCATCGACTACAAGGACGTTCGTCTCCTGCAGCGCTACATTTCCGAGCGCGGTAAGATCGTTCCTTCCCGTATCACGGCTGTTTCCCAGAAGAAGCAGCGCGAACTCGCTCAGGCGATCAAGCGCGCCCGCTTCCTCGGCCTGCTGCCGTACGTCGTCGCCTAATCGGCTGACGAGACCAAATCGAGGGAAGGCAGAAATGCCTTCCCTTCTCCCTTTCGCGATGGGCGCGGATCGGAACTCTTAAAACCCATGTTGAGGTCTTTCTGAAACAGATTCAGAAAAATCCCTCTAACTGCTTGATAAAGCAGGACAGC
The DNA here is from genome assembly GCA_900465675.1 of Hyphomicrobiales bacterium. GTDB lineage: Bacteria > Pseudomonadota > Alphaproteobacteria > Rhizobiales > Rhizobiaceae > Rhizobium. The sequence continues at coordinate 26,797 of UBJR01000033.1, forward strand.
GATCGTGAACAAACTGAACTCTAAAACGCTATTGATCGGCGCTCTGGCCGGTTTGACCGCCGCACTTCTGGTGCTCGGCGCGAGCGTTCAATTGTCGTTCAGCGCCGTGCTTTACGCGGCTTCCGCGCTCCCCATTCTTCTCGTCGGCCTCGGCTGGGGCAATGCCGCCGCCATCTCCGCCGTCGTGACTGCCGGTGTTCTCGGCGCCGCCGCCATCTCGCCGACCTTCGCGCTGATGATGACGCTGGTGACGCTGCTGCCCGCCGGCTGGATCAGCCACCTCGCCAATCTGGCGCGTCCGGCTTCCGAACTCGGCGGCCCCGACAATCTGATGGCCTGGTACCCGCTCTCCGACATCCTGCTGCATCTCTGCGGCCTGGTGACGCTTGCGGTCATCGTCACCGGCTTCATGATCGGCTACGGCCCGGATCTCGTCAGCCAGATGGTCGACACGCTGTTCACCTCCTTTGCCCAGCAGCAGCCGGAGCTGAACATCGACGCGGCCGCCGCTGCGCAGACCAAGTCGCTGCTGGTGCTGATGCTGCCTGCCATCCAGGGATCGATGTGGTTGGTTCTGCTGTTTGCGGCCTATTATATCGCCACGCGGATCGTGAATGCTTCCGGCCGCGCGCTTCGTCCGCGCGAGGACATTCCGTCGGCGCTGCGCATGAACCGCAATTCGATCTTTATCTTCCTCGCCGGTCTGGCCGCCACTTTCTTCGGCGGCGTTCCGGCAATGATCGGAGCAACCGTCGTCGGCACGTTCGGCGCGGGCTTCCTGCTCTCCGGCTTCGCCTCGCTGCATTTCCGCACGCGCGGCAAGGACTGGCGCCTGCCGGCGCTGATCCTCTGCTACCTGGCATCGCTTCTCCTGATGCTGCCAGCCTTTTTCATCCTGGTCGTTGGTCTGTCCGATACGCGCAAAGCGATCGCTCTGACCCCCAACAAGGATGGTGATGCCCCTAAACCAACAGATTCGAACATCTAAGAAAGGAACTCTAACATGGACGTCATTCTTCTCGAACGCATCTCCAAGCTCGGCCAGATGGGCGAAACCGTAAAGGTTCGCGACGGCTTTGCCCGTAACTACCTGCTGCCGCTCGGCAAGGCGCTGCGCGCCAACGAAGCCAACCGCAGGCGTTTCGAAGCCGAGCGTGCAACGCTCGAAGCCCGTAACCTCGAGCGCAAGTCGGAAGCCCAGAAGGTTGCCGACGTTCTCGACGGCAAATCCTTCATCGTCGTCCGTTCGGCTGGCGAAACCGGCCAGATGTACGGCTCGGTCGCTGCCCGCGACGTCGTCGAAATCCTGGCTGCCGAAGGCTTCAACATCGGCCGTAATCAGGTTCACCTGAACACGCCGATCAAGGCAATCGGCCTGCACAAGGTTGCGATCCAGCTTCACGCCGAAGTCGAAATCCACGTCGAACTCAACGTTGCCCGTTCTGCCGAAGAAGCCGAACGCCAGCTCAAGGGCGAGACCCTGACCTCGGTTGACGCGATCTACGGCGTTGACGAAGACGCACTGCGTCCGGAAGACTTCTTCGATCCGGAAGCTGACGGCGTTGACGAAGACGAAGCATAAGCTTCGCATTCATCTGCTGATACGGAAAGCCCGGCCTTGCGCCGGGCTTTTTCGTTACTCGTTCTCCGCAACACTCTTCAGCGGTGCGGCGCTCTTGTCGATGCGCACCTCCACCGAGAGGCCGGGTGCCAGATCCTTTGCCAGCTCCTGGCCGGGGTCGATGCTGATGCGGACGCCGACGCGCTGGGCAACCTTGGTGAAATTGCCGGTGGCGTTGTCCGGCTTGATGACGGCGAATTCGGAACCGGCTGCCGGCGAGAAGCGCTCGACGCGGCCGGTCAGGCGGTGGTGGCCGAGTGCATCAACCGAGACGGATACCGGCTGGCCGACCTGCATGCCATCGAGCTGGGTTTCCTTGAAATTGGCGATCACCCAGACATCTTCGGGGACAACCGCCATCAGCTGCGTGCCTGACGTCACGTACTGGCCGATACGCACGCCGACCTCTCCGAGATGGCCATCTCGCGGCGCAACGATCGACGTGTTCTGCAGGTCGATCTCGGCGAGCTGCACCGCTGCCTCGGCGCCCGCGACATTGGCTTCCAGAGACGCGCGGTTGACGATGATCGTCGCCAGGCTCTGCCTGGAGACTTCGAGGGCCGCCTGCGCCTGATTGAGCGCAGCCTTCGCCTGATCGAGGGTTGCCTGGGCGGCTTCGGATTCGCTGGCCGAGGCGATGCCGCGATTGCTGAGATTGTCGACGCGATCCCAGGCGAGCTGAGCGCGTTTCAGCGCCGCGTTGGCGCTGTCGATCTGCGCCTGGCTGGAGGCAATGGTGGCTTGCGCGGAGAGCTCCTGCTGGTGCGAATTGGCGAGCGAGGCCTTCTGGCCGTCGAGTGCGGCGCGCGATTGGGCCAGCTTCTGCGCATAGATGCGGTCATCGATCTTGGCGAGGACCTGTCCTTGCTTGACGTGCTCGTAATCCTTGACCGGGACGTCGACGACATAGCCGCTGACCTGCGGGCTCATCAGCGTGACGTAGCCACGGACATAGGCATTGTCCGTCGTCTCCACCGAGGTGACGAAGGGCGGCAGGCGCCAGGCATAGAGCACCAGCAGAATACCGGCGGCGCCGGCGATCAGCACGACCAGCGAGGTGGGCGAGCGGAGGGACTTGAACATGCGGACGGGGCCTCTGGCTCAGGATTGCGCAAGGGCTGCCTCCGGCCCGTTCTGCCGGGGCCGGCGCTTCCATGCGAGATGAAGAAGAAGGACGACGAGACCTGCCAGGCAGGACAGGAAGATCATGTAGAAGGCGTCGTTATAGGCAAGGACATAGGCCTCCCTCGTTACCTGCTGGCCAAGCAGCGAGAGGCCTTCGGCATTCAGCAGCGTCTTGTCGGTGATGACCTTGCCGTATGCCGCCGAAAGCTGTGACACCCGCTGGGCGACGATCGGATCGGTGAGCAGGATATGCTCGACGAGAACGTTCGAATGAAACTTCTCGCGGATAACCACGAAGGTGCCGAGCACCGATGAAGCAAAGAGCGAGCCGATCGACTGGGTGAACAGGAAGATCACCAGGAAGTTGACGATATAGGGCATGCCCTTAGCGAGCACGGCGGCAAAGCCCTTGGACATCACCGGCGGCAGGAACATCGCGGCACCGGCGGCGACCATCGCCTGGCTCAGATACATTTCCGGCGGGCGTGTCAGGCTGGTCGACTGGCTGTCGATATAGGCACCAGCTGCAATCAGGATCAGCGCCAGCACATGGGCGGTCTCGACATAGCGCGTCACCATCAGATAGGCGCAGAAGAGCCCGCCTGCGAGCGAAGACAAGAGGATGATCCCGTAGAGGTGGATCGTCTGGTCGTTGAGCAGGCCGAGCTGCTGATAAAAATTGGCGGCCGTCGTCGATTGCTCCGAGGAGACGAAGCGGAAGAGCAGTAGCAGGCCGGCCATGCGCAGGTTCGGGCCTGACAGAACCCAACGCAGATCGATCATCGGATTGGCGCGCGGCAGCTCGATCAGGAACATCAGCGTGAGGGCGCCGATCGAAACAGCCAGCACGACGCCGAGCCAGGGTACTTCGAACCACCAGTAGAGCCGCCCGAGCGTGAGCACGACGGCGAGGCAGCCGAAGCTTAAGGCGAGCAGCAGATAGCTCAGGATGTCGAGCCGCTGAATGACATTGGCGCGCGGCGGCGCCGTCAGCGGCAGTAGGTAGATGACCGGCAGCGCAATCAGCGCCAATCCCATCTCGAACGTGTAGAGCGCGCTGTAACCGCCGAGATCGAGCAGCGAGGGAGAGATGATGCGGGCTATCGGCGCAGCAAACAGCGTGTTCATCAAGGCAAGGCTAAGCCCCACCGAAAGCTTCTTCTCCGGCGGGAAGGCTTCCAGCATATAGAGGAAGCCGAGCGTCGAGAGCGGAGCGGCCGCCATGCCGCTGATAGCGCGCACGACGATTGCCGAATGCAGATCGGTGATCAGCAGGTTCATCATCGAGGCGAAGAGGAAGCATATGATGCTGAATTCCGCGAAGCGCCGCAGGCCATATTGCGTGCGGATCTTGAAGAGCGCGATGGCGAGGCTGGCATAGGGCGCCATATAGGCGGCCGAGAGCCAGGACACTTCGATCGTGGTCGCCGAGAAGGAGCCCTGCAGCTGATAGATATTGGCCGTCAGCAGGTTCATCCCCAACCCCTGGGTCAGGAAGAACAGCACCGAGGAGGCCATGTAGAGCGGCACCTTCCAGCGGGCCAGCGGCGCCGGCAGGACAGGCGCTGCGGGCGGCGGCATAACGGCCTCTTCCTCGCCCTTGCGGGCGGGCCCAGCATTGTCGTTGATTGTCTCGGCGAGGCTCATGCGAGCATCCTCATTGCCCGCGAACGGCCGCCAGGTTTGCCTGCATCGCGCGGATAACATTCAAGGTAGTCCGGAGATCGCTTTCGGGAATACCGGAGATGATCTGGCCGCGAATATCCTCGGCCAGCGCCTCGACTTCGCCGGCAACCACCCGCCCGGAATCCGTCATGTAGATTTCCTTGGCGCGCCGATCCGAGCCGGCGACGCGTCGCTCGACATAGCCCTGCCCTTCCATCGCATCGAGAATGCGCACCAGCGTCGGGGTCTCCAGCTCCAGCCGGTCGGCGAGCTCGCGCTGGTTGATGCCGTCCTTCTTGTTGAGATTGAAGAACACCCGGGCGCGCGGCAGCGTCATGTTGCGCTCCCTCACCTTGGCGTCGAAAGTCGCTCTCAGCTTGCGGGTGAAGGCAGCGATATCTTCGATCAGTTCGCGGCCAAGCAACTTATTCGCCATAGATTCCAGTCCATTTTTGTTAGTGCACTAATTATATTACTACTATCTAAATCAAAATTTGTATTTTTTCAAGTGCTAACTCCAGGCGCTTGCGGGTAAAATGACCGCTATGGAATAGGCGCCTGAGTCGCAGTCTTCCTGCCGTGTCCCCAAGGTGACACGATAGCATATTTTGTCCACAGGCCCGAAGCCGCTGTGGACAAGTCGAACAACGTGCAAAGCGCAATGGATTTTGACGACCGGCAGGCGCTGTTGCAGCCATGCACTTGCATTTGCGGGTGGCTGTCTTCAAATCCGGGATAGAAACGACAGAACGGATGACGATGAACGACGCAGCGCGAAAGATTGCCGCCGTTGCTCCTGCCGAGCAGCATTACCGCGAAGCCCCCAACAATATCGAGGCGGAGCAGGCGCTTCTGGGGGCGATCCTGATGAACAACGACGCCTATTACCGGGTGTCCGACTTCCTCAAGCCGATCCATCTCTACGAGCCGCTGCACCGCAAGATCTTCGAGGTCGCGGGCGACATCATCCGCATGGGCAAGATCGCAAACCCGGTGACGATCAAGACCTTCCTGAAGGCCGACGAGAAGGTCGGCGACATGACGGTGTCGGAATATCTGGCCCGCCTCGCCCGCGAAGCCGTCACCATCATCAATGCCGAAGACTATGGCCGCGCCATCTATGATCTTGCGCTGCGCCGGGCGCTGATCACCATCGGCGAGGATGTCGTCAACATCGCCTATGACGCGCCGCTCGACATGCCGCCGCAGGCGCAGATCGAAGACACCGAGCGCCGGCTGTTCGAACTGGCCGAAAACGGCCGCTACGACGGCGGCTTCCAGTCGTTCAACGACGCCGTGGCGCTGGCGATCGACATGGCCGCCGTCGCCAAGGAGCGTGACGGCGGTCTGTCCGGCATCTCCACCGGCATCCATTCGCTCGACGGCAAGATGGGCGGGTTGCAGCGCTCCGACTTGATCGTGCTCGCCGGACGTCCGGGTATGGGCAAGACCTCGCTCGCCACCAACATCGCCTATAACATCGCCGCCGCCTATGAAGGCGAAGTGCAGGCGGACGGAAGCTTCAAGGCGAAGAACGGCGGCGTCGTCGGTTTCTACTCGCTCGAAATGTCGTCCGAACAGCTCGCCACCCGTATCATCTCAGAGCAGACGGAAGTCTCCTCCTCGAAGATCCGCCGCGGTGACATCAATGACGCCGATTTCGAAAAGCTCGTCGCCTGCTCGATGATGATGCAGAAGGTGCCGCTCTATATCGACCAGACCGGTGGTATCTCGATCGCCCAGCTATCGGCCCGCGCCCGCCGCCTGAAGCGCCAGCGCGGCCTCGATTGCCTGGTGGTGGACTATATCCAGCTGATGACCGGCTCCGGCAAATCGGGCGAAAACCGCGTTCAGGAAATCACCCAGATCACCACGGGTCTGAAGGCGCTCGGCAAGGAACTCAATGTTCCGATCGTGGCGCTGTCGCAGCTGTCGCGTCAGGTCGAAAGCCGCGACGACAAGCGCCCGCAGCTCTCCGACCTTCGCGAATCGGGCTCGATCGAGCAGGACGCCGACGTCGTGCTCTTCGTGTTCCGCGAAGAGTATTACGTGAAGAACCTCGAGCCCCGCGATCCCGCCGATCCGAAATACGCGGAATGGGAAGCGCTGTTCGACAAGGTCAAGGGCACGGCCGACGTCATCATCGCAAAGCAGCGCCACGGACCGACCGGCACCGTCAAGCTCGCCTTCCAGTCGGAGTTCACCCGCTTCGCCGACCTCGCCGAGCCTTCGTTCACACAGTACGAAGAGCATTGATCTTCGCCGTAATTTGACACTGAGCCCTCATGTTGGCACAATCGCCAACATGAGGGCTCAATTGCTTCGGCGTTCGAAAACGATGCTGTCGGATGGTGCAATCGTCGAGATTGTGATCTGGAAATTGCCTCAGCCTTTGCTGGGAAGTCAGCATAGCTACAAATACAGCCTGTTTTATGGATATCCGGGCAAACGTGTCGTCGGCTACGACAACGAAAGAGGCAAAGGCGACCACAAGCATCTCAAAGACCACGAAGAGCCCTATGACTTCACCACGATTAGGAAACTGATCGCTGACTTTCTTCGAGATGTAGAGATCAGGAGGCAACGCCGCCAATGACCACCGCCATCATCCGAATTCAACGGAACGACGAAACGGCTCTGCACGATGCGCTGGAGGGATTTGCCGCCGCGTGGGAGACCGGCGAAGAACAGGAACATGTCTTCAGCTTCGCCTCCCCTGAACAGTTGTTCGGCGTCTTGACGCCCAAGCGCTGGACGCTGATCGAGACACTGCAGAAACTCGGACCTTCAACCTATCGCGCCCTCGCCTCCGCGCTCTCCCGCGATGTCAAACGGGTTCACGACGACACCGCACCTCTCATCGAGTGGGGTCTCGTCGAACTTAATGACGAAGGCCGCATCCATGTACCCTATGACGTCATCCACGCGGATTTCGACCTACGCAGCGTCGCCTGACGGGGACGACATTGCTGCAATGCAGCGCCGGGCTTCCCCTCTGACGTCATGCGCTTTAGACTGGCCGGAGACTCCTCTCCGGCCTTTCTTTTTTGATGTGTGCGATGACCGATATTTCCGATGCCTTTGAAGACGATCATTTTGAATCCGCCGGTCTGCGGCTGACGGTGGATCTCTCCGCGCTTGCCCAGAACTGGCAGGACATGGCGCGGCGGTCCGGCAAGGCGCGGGCATCTGCTGTCGTCAAGGCGGACGCCTATGGCATGGGGATCGAGGATGCCGGTGAGACGCTTTACATGGCCGGTGCGCGCGACTTCTTCGTGGCGACCGTCGATGAGGGCGTGACGCTCAGGCTCTATGCGCCGGAGGCCCGCATTTTCGTGCTGTCGGGCATCTGGCCGGGCACCGAGCGGCGCTTTTTCGAAAACGATCTGGTGCCCGTGATCTCCTCCGAGGAGCAGCTTGCCTTCTGGATGGCGGTGCTGTCGGAATATGGCGATTATCCCTGCGCGCTGCATGTCGATACCGGCTTCAACCGGCTTGGGCTCCACATCGATGAAGCCCTGGCGCTGGCCGACGACGTGTCGCGTCCGGCAAGCTTTGCGCCCGTCCTCGTCATGAGCCATCTTGCCTGCGGCGATGATCAGCTTTCGCCGATGAACAAGCAGCAGCTTGAATCATTCCGCAAGGTTACCGCCGCCTATGAAGGTATCGATTCAAGCCTGGCGGCTTCCGCCGGCATCTTCCTCGGCGACAACTACCACTTCGACCTGACCCGCCCCGGCATCGCGCTTTATGGCGGCGAGGCGGTCAACGGCATGGCAAACCCGATGCGTCCGGTCGCCACCGCCGAAGCGCGGGTGATCCAGGTGCGCACCGTGCGCGCCGGAGAGAGCGTCAGCTACGGGCGAGCACTGAAACTCACCCGCGACAGCCGACTGGCGATTGTCGCCGCCGGTTATGCGGATGGCTACATGCGCAGCCAGTCGAGCGGCGGCGTGCCGCTGCGCAATGCGCTACCGCAGGGCGGCCAGGGCTTCTTCGAAGGATACACGGTGCCCGTTGCCGGGCGGATCACCATGGACCTGACGATCTTCGACGTCACCGACCTGCCCGACAATCTGATCCGCGCCGGAGACTATATCGAGCTGTTCGGCAAGAATATTCCCGTCGATGACGCGGCGCGCGCCGCCGGCACGATCGGCTACGAGATGCTGACCAGCGTTGGTCTGCGCCACGAACGGAAATACGTCGCCGACGAGGAATAGGCGCGCTTAGCGGGTGGTGAGCGCCAGGCGGACGCCGAGCGCCACCAAGAGCGCGCCGAGCCCGCGATCGAGCCACAGGCCGATCTTGCGATTGCCCTTGACGAGTTCGGCGAGCTTTCCGCCAGCAAGGATCAACGGCGGCTCGATGAGCATCGCCACCGCGATGATCAGAACGCCATGGACGGCAAGCTGTAGCCAGACCGGGCCAGCGCCTTCGACGACGAATTGCGGCAGGAAGGCGAGGAAGAAGATCGCCACCTTCGGATTGAGCAGCGAGACCAGCACGCCCTGCCGGTAGATCCGGTGCCAGCTCATCGTTTCCGCCGCCGCCTTGATGAAGCCCCCCTCGCCGCCCGACCGCAGAGCCTGAATGCCGAGCCAGACCAGATAGCCGGCGCCGACCCACTTGACCGCCGAAAAGGCAAAAGCCGATGCGGCCAGCACCGCCGACAGGCCGAAGGCGGCAAACAGCACATGCATGAAGGCGCCGCTCCAGACGCCGAAGACGGCAGAAAAACCGGCGCGCGTGCCGCTCTTGATCGTATGGCCGAGGATGAAGGCCATATCAGGCCCTGGCGACAGGTTCAAAAGAACCGCGGCTGTCAGGAAAGTAATCCAATGGGCGAGCGAATAATCGAGCATGAGCAATGTTCCATAAAATGAGCATTGCAACCTGCCACCGCGGCCGATGATAGGAAAATCATTAGTTTTGATTGGTGCCGCCAGCCTCAATTGAGGGAGCGCCGGTTGACGGCGGAGGCGGCGGGAAATAGGTGGCCGCGCTCTCGTGCGGCCACCCCGAATTCAGTTCTGGATTACTCTTCGTCCGAGCCGCCGTCTCCATCATCGCCAGAATCGTCGTCGCCGCCGTCATCGGCGTCGCTGGCATCATCCGCACTGGACTCGTCGTCCGTGGCCGACTCTTCCTGCGTCATCGCTTCTTCGACAACACTCTCCTCGCTCTCGTAGGAGGACTCGATGGTCTCCGATTCTTCGGACACGTATTCCGAATAGGAGAACGACGCATCGGAAGTGTCGCTTTCCCAGCTCGAAACCTCGGTTACCGATACGGCTTCGCTGTAGGATTCCATCGTGATGACGGCGGCAACCGCGACCACCGCGCCATCGCGCTCCAGCGAAAGCGCGACATCCGAATGACCTGCCTTCAGATCGCGACGAACCGCGACATCGACGTCGACTGGCTTATGAACCTTATGGCCATGGACCTCGGAAAGAACGTCGCCCGGCTTGATCCCTTGCTTGTCGGCAATGCCACCCGGCTTTACGGATAATACCAGAACGCCATGCTCTCCCTTGGCGAGCTTGAACTTCTTGACGACGGCCTTGTTGACCGGCAGCAGAAGCGCATCAAGCGCCTTGGAGATCGAGGGTTTCGGCAATCCGTCTGCAGGGGGCGTTGCAGCGGCTGCGGGATATATTGCGAGCGGCGAAGCGATGTTCGCGGCAATGACAAGCGCGCGAACAGCAAGGTATGATTTTCTCAAGTCAATCTCCACCATAGACACGAGCCGGCCGATGCCGGACTCCGCGTGCTATAAATGGCCCTCTCGGCTTAATAATTCGCCAATAGATCAGCAGATCATTAAACTAAAGTCGCATGCACGTGTGCTGCTCTGACCGCATGCCTATCGCCTGTTGCGTCGGGCGCCGAACGGACCGACATATGGATGAAAGAGCGAATCATCCGCGACCGGATGGCGGCGCCAACTCCAGAATTGAAAGTCCAACCTGATGGCGAAGGCCAGAACTCAATTCACCTGCCAAAACTGCGGCACGGTTCATAACCGCTGGGCCGGAAAGTGCGAAGGCTGCGGCGAGTGGAATACCATCGTCGAGGAAGATCCGATGGGCGGCATCGGCGGCGGACCGGCCAAAACGCCGAAGAAGGGGCGTCCCGTTGCCCTCACCGCGCTTTCGGGCGAGATCGAGGAAGCGCCGCGCATCCATACCGGCATCTCCGAACTCGACCGGGCGCTCGGCGGCGGCTTCGTGCGCGGCTCGGCGGTGCTCGTCGGCGGCGACCCCGGTATCGGCAAGTCGACGCTGCTGATGCAGGCGGCGGCGGCATTGTCGCGCCGTGGACACAAGATCATCTATGTCTCGGGCGAAGAAGCCGTCGCCCAGGTGCGCCTGCGCGCCCAGCGGCTGAACGCGGCCGATACCGCCGTGATGCTGGCTGCCGAAACCAATGTCGAGGACATCCTCGCGACGCTTGCCGAGGGCAAGCGCCCCGATCTGGTGATCATCGATTCCATCCAGACGCTCTGGAGCGACCTGGCGGAATCGGCGCCGGGCACCGTCACCCAGGTCAGAACCGGCGTTCAGGCGATGATCCGTTTCGCCAAGCAGACGGGTGCCGCTATGGTGCTCGTCGGCCATGTCACCAAGGACGGCCAGATCGCCGGACCGCGCGTCGTCGAACACATGGTCGATGCCGTCCTCTATTTCGAGGGCGATCGCGGCCATCACTACCGCATCCTGCGCACGGTCAAGAACCGCTTCGGACCGACCGACGAGATCGGCGTCTTCGAAATGTCCGACAAGGGCCTGCGCGAAGTTGCCAACCCTTCAGAGCTGTTCCTCGGCGAACGCAACGAAAAATCGCCGGGGGCGGCGGTGTTTGCCGGCATGGAAGGCACGCGGCCGATCCTCGTCGAGGTGCAGGCGCTGGTGGCGCCTACCTCGCTCGGCACGCCGCGCCGCGCCATCGTCGGATGGGACTCGGCCAGGCTTTCGATGATCCTTGCGGTGCTCGAAGCCCATTGCGGCGTGAAGCTCGGCCAGCACGACGTCTATCTGAACATCGCCGGCGGCTACCGGATCTCCGAGCCGGCAGCCGATCTGGCAGTCGCATCGGCCCTTGTTTCCTCGCTTGCCGGTATTGCTCTCCCGGCCGATTGCGTCTATTTCGGCGAAGTCAGTCTGTCGGGGGCCGTCCGACCGGTTGCGCACACCGCCCAGCGCCTCAAAGAAGCCGAGAAGCTGGGATTTTCTGCAGCGCTGCTTCCAACAGCGACCGCCGATCTGCCGAAGGGCACGGGCGGACGCTGGAACGAGATAGAGAGCCTGCCGGACCTGGTCGCGCGCATCGCCGGATCGAAGGGTGCGCTACGACGTGTGGAAGACGACGGTTGATCCTTTCATTGCCGCAAACGGTAGTGATATAGGATGCACACGAATGAGGCGCGGCCCGCTTGCGGAAACGTAAGGGCCCTGGAGTTGAATTTATATGCCCATTACGATTTTCGACGGTATTGTCATCGGCGTCGTACTCTTCTCCGCCGTATTGGCGATGGTCCGCGGTTTTTCCCGCGAGGTCCTGTCGATCGCAAGCTGGGGTGGCTCGGCTGCCGCAGCCTACTACCTCTACCACTACCTGGTGCCCTACGCGAAGAAGTACACCGATGACGACCGCATCGCGATCGTCGGCTCGGCCGCCGTCGTGTTCCTGATCGCGCTGATCGTCATCTCCTTCATCACCATGAAGATTGCCGACTTCATCATCGACAGCCGCATCGGCGCGCTTGATCGTACTTTGGGCTTCCTCTTCGGTGCTGCACGCGGCATACTGCTGCTCGTCGTTGCCGTCGCCTTCTGGAACTGGCTTGTCGATGCCGATCACCGTCCGGGCTGGGTCAACAACGCCAAGTCCAAGCCGTTCCTCGACTCGATGGTCGTGAAGCTGCAATCGGTCCTGCCGGAAGAATTCGCCCAAATGGTACGCACGAGCGTGATGGACAAGGTTCTTCCGCCGAGCGAAAATACGGGCAACGCCAATGCACCGGCCGCCGATCAGGCGCCGGCGGACGATGCAGCACCGGCCGCACCCGCAGCCCCTGCGCAACCGCAGTCGAATTGACACAGTGTTCAACAGCTTGACCTGCGCAATGGCAATTGCCATTTGAGCGGGACGTACAGTAAAGGTCCGGCCGGGCAACCGCTCTGCCGGGCCTCAGCCGTTTAAAACGCATGATCACGGCGTCATGCTATGGAAAAGCCGATCCATTCTTGTGAGAGCAAAGGCCCGCATCGATGAACCAGTCCTATTCCCTGACGCTCAATGACGAACTCGACGGGGATACGCTCCACGAAGAGTGCGGCGTCTTCGGTATTCTCGGCCATCCCGATGCGGCAACGCTGACGGCGCTTGGGCTTCACGCCCTCCAGCACCGCGGGCAGGAAGCCGCCGGTATCGTCTCCTTCGACGGACTGCGCTTCCACTCGGAACGGCATATGGGTCTGGTCGGCGACCACTATACCAACCCGACGACGCTGGCCCGCCTGCCCGGCAATATCTCGATTGGTCACAACCGCTATTCGACGACGGGCGAAGTGGCGCTGCGCAACGTGCAGCCGCTATTTGCCGAACTCGAAGTCGGCGGCATCGCCATTGCCCATAACGGCAACTTCACCAACGGCCTGACCCTTCGCCGCCAGCTGATCGCCGGTGGCGCCATCTTCCAGGCGACCTCCGATACCGAAGTCGTTCTCCACCTCATCGCCCGCTCGCGCTACACCTCGACCGCCGACCGCTTCATCGACGCCATCCGCCAGATGGAAGGCGGCTATTCGATGGTGGCGATCACCCGCACCAAGCTGATCGCGGCCCGCGACCCCACCGGCATCCGCCCGCTGGTGATGGGCGAGCTCGACGGCAAGCCGATCTTCGCATCCGAAACCTGTGCGCTGGATATCATCGGCGCAAAGTTCATCCGCGACGTCGAGAATGGCGAAGTCATCATCTGTGAGATCCAGCCGGACGGCTCGATCACCATCGACGCCCGCAAGGCCGGTAACGGCCAGCCGGAGCGCCTCTGCCTGTTCGAATATGTCTATTTCGCCCGTCCGGATTCGGTCGTCAGCGGCCGCAGCGTCTATGTTGCCCGCAAAAACATGGGCATCAACCTCGCCAAGGAAGCGCCCGTCGAAGCCGACGTCGTCGTCCCCGTTCCCGATGGCGGCACGCCGGCGGCACTCGGCTATGCGCAGGAGAGCGGTATTCCCTTCGAATACGGCATCATCCGCAACCATTATGTCGGCCGTACCTTCATCGAGCCGACGCAGCAGATCCGCGCCTTCGGCGTCAAGCTGAAGCATTCCGCCAACCGGGCGATGATCGAGGGCAAGCGCGTCGTACTCGTCGACGACTCGGTCGTGCGTGGCACGACATCGCTGAAGATCGTGCAGATGATCCGCGATGCCGGCGCCAAGGAAGTGCATCTGCGCGTCGCCAGCCCGATGATCTACTATCCCGACTTCTATGGCATCGACACGCCGGATCGCGACAAGCTGCTCGCCAACCAGTACGAGAGCCTGGAAGCGATGTGCAAATATATCGGCGCCGATTCTCTGCAGTTCCTGTCGATCAACGGCCTCTACCGCGCCGTCGGCGGCGAAGACCGCAACAACGCCCGCCCGCAGTTCACCGACCACTATTTCACCGGCGACTACCCGACCCGCCTGCTCGACAAGGATGGCGAGACGGTAGGCCGCAAGGTCTCGCTGCTGGCGACCAACGGGTAATACGATCTCATCCTCATTCCTGTGCTTGTCACAGGAATCCAGTCACGGCGCGTCTGCGCCGTGAAAGACTCTCAAGCGCGCAAGGACTTGCGCGCGCTGGATCCCTGTGACAAGCACAGGGATGAGGGAAGCGAGGCAGCCGCCTGTACCCATCCCAAGAATTCGATGATGAAATAGCCGCCCGATGCGGCTTCAGGACGGACCTATGACGATTGATTTGACCGGCAAGATCGCACTCGTGACCGGCGCTTCGCGCGGCATCGGCTACTTCACCGCGCTCGAACTCGCCAAGGCCGGTGCGCATGTGATTGCCTGCGCCCGCACTGTCGGCGGCCTCGAGGATCTCGACGATGCGATCAAGGCCGTGGGCGGCAGCGCCACGCTGGTGCCCTTCGATCTTGCCGACATGGACGCCATCGACCGCCTCGGCGGCTCGATCTTCGAACGCTGGGGCAAGCTCGACATTCTCGTCGCCAATGCCGGCGTGCTCGGCGTCATCTCGCCGATCGGCCATGTCGAGGCGAAGACCTTCGAGAAGGTCATGAACATCAATGTCAACGCGACCTGGCGGCTGATCCGCTCCGTCGATCCGCTGCTGACGCGCGCCGAAGCCGGCCGCGCCGTCATCCTGTCCTCGGCCGCCGCCCACAAGTGTCGCCCGTTCTGGGGCCCGTACTCCGCCTCCAAGGCTGCCGTCGAAGCACTGGCCCGCACCTGGGCCGGTGAAAGCCAGTCGACGCCGCTGCGCATCACCAGCGTCGATCCGGGCGCCACCCGCACCGCCATGCGCGCCCAGGCCGTTCCCGGCGAAGACCCGGCTAGCCTGCCGCATCCGTCGGAAGTCGCCAAGGCGATCCTGCCGCTCACCGGCCCCGATGTGACCGAAACCGGCAAGCTGTTCATCGTCCGCGAAAACAAGCTGGTCGATTACCACCTGCCGTCGTGAGCTAGCCCGACGGCCCGGAAAAATACGGCGCCAGCCCGCTCTCCGGGCATAGCGCGTTGAGATCGACCGCGCCCTCGATGCCTTCCACCGTCCCATCATCGGCGAATTGCCAGAGCGACCAGCGGCTGCAATCCGGCCGGTGTGCGATGCTGCGGATCCAGAGGTCGTGTGGCGGAAAGCGGTTTTCGTTGCCGGCGAAATATTGCTCGAAGAAACTTTCGTTCATGTAGAACAGCGGCCGGCCGGGATAGCGGGTGCCGAGGCGCGTGTAGAAGGCCGATAGCTCGGCGCTGAGTTCGTCCAGCGTCGGCACCTTGCCGCAATTGCCGGTGAATTCGAGGTCGAGCGCCAGCGGCAGGGCATCAGCATCGGCGGGGATGGTGGCGAGCACGTTATCCGCCTGCTCTGCGCCCGGGCGGCAGAAGGTGAAGAAGTGATAGGCGCCGCGGATGATGCCGGCGTCTTTGGCCGCCCGCCAATTGTCTGCGAATTTCCGGTCGCGATGATCCCCGCCTTCGGTCGCTTTCATGATGACGAAGCGGATGTTGGGCTGACCCTTCAGCCTAGCCCAGTCGATGTCGCCCTGATGGTGGCTGATATCGATGCCCTGGATCGGATAGTCGGCAAGTGATGGCGGCGAGAATGGCGTCATGGCCCGATCGTATGCCAGATAGGCGCCGGCGGCGACAACCGTCAGGATGATGGCGGTGATGAGCAGGCGGAAGACGCGGCGCACGGGATTGATCTCATCTGTTTCAGTTGCGGTGATAGCATGGAAATGGCACGCATTGATGCCCTGCCCTTCGCTTGGCGCTTCGGGCATTCGGCCCTGCGATCGATTCACGGGATCGATCGCAGCGGCTTTGCCGCACCGGGCCTCACCCCCACTTGACCAATGCCCGTTCCCGCGCCATAAAACGCGCCATGAAAACGGTTATCTGCATTAACTGCCGGAAGATTATTCGCTAGCGCGCTCGCTGGCCTGGCCGTTTTCGTCTCCCAAATACGCAAAGAGATAAACGCCCCGGCCCGCCGGTGGTGGCATTTTTCGGAACATTGCATTGGGAGAACAAGACATGGCCGGTTCGGCTGAACTTCGACTGTACAACACGCTGACGCGCGAAAAGACGGTGTTTGCGCCGATCGATCGCGACAATGTCCGCATGTATGTCTGCGGCCCGACCGTCTATGATTTCGCCCATATCGGCAATGCCCGCCCGGTCATCGTCTTCGACGTGCTGTTCCGGCTGCTGCGGCATGTCTATGGCGCCGACAAGGTCGTCTATGCGCGCAACATCACCGACGTCGATGACAAGATCAACGCCCGCGCTTTGCGCGATTATCCCGGCCTGCCCCTGAACGAGGCGATCCGCCGCGTCACCGAAAAGACCGAGACGCAGTTTCTCGACGATGCCAGGGCGCTCGGCTGCCTGGAGCCGACGCATCAGCCGCGGGCGACCGAGAATATCGGCGGGATGATCGAGATCATCGAGAAGCTGCTGGCCAATGGCCACGCCTATCAGGCCGAGGGCGAAGTGCTGTTCGACACCCGCTCGATGCGGGATTACGGCCAGCTCTCGAAGCGCAATCTCGACGAACAGCAGGCGGGCGCGCGCATCGCCGTCGATGCCCACAAGAAGAACCCCGGTGACTTCGTGCTCTGGAAGCTCTCGTCGCATAACGAACCCGGCTGGGAGAGCCCCTGGGGCCGCGGCCGTCCGGGCTGGCATATCGAGTGCTCGGCGATGAGCCAGCGCTATGTCGGCGAGGTCTTCGACATTCACGGCGGCGGGCTGGACCTGATCTTCCCGCACCATGAAAACGAGATCGCCCAGTCGCGCTGCGCCCACGGCACCGAGGTGATGGCGAATGTCTGGATGCATAACGGCTTCCTGCAGGTCGAAGGCCGCAAGATGTCGAAATCCGAAGGCAATTTCGTCACCATCTATGAGCTGCTGCACACCGAAAAATTCGGCGGTCGGACATGGCCGGGTGAAGTTCTGCGGCTGGCGATGCTGATGACGCATTACCGCGAGCCGATCGATTTCTCGATCAAGCGGCTCGAGGAAGCGGAGCGTCTGCTGGCAAAGTGGCCGGCGGTTGATGCCGGAAATGCCGAGCCAGATGCAGCGGTGCTGGCGGCGCTGGCAGATGACCTCAACACGGTCGCCGCGGTGCAGGCGCTGCATGCGCTGGCGCAAGGCGGTGATCCCTCGGTGTTTGCGGCCAGTGCGGCGCTGCTCGGCGTTTTGCCGGAGAAGACCGAGGTGGACGAGGCCGTCGCCCTCGACATCGACCGGCGCGTCGCGGCGCGGCTTGAGCTGTTGAAGGCGAAGAATTTCGCCGAGGCGGACAAGCTGCGTGACGAACTGCTGGCGGAAGGCGTGCAGCTGAAGGACGGCAAAGATGCGGTGAGCGGCGAACGTGTGACGACCTGGGAGTTGAAGCGGTGAGATCATGGGTCTTGGCCAAGTCCCCTCCCCAGCCCCTCCCCACAAGGGGGAGGGGCTTAGCGCTCGCCTCGCCTGGTTCTCACCTTTCAAATTGCGCCGATGCGATGACGATGTCTGCAAGCGGTGCCACAAGTAAGCCCTCCCCCTCGTGGGGAAGGTCGGGAGGGGTCTTTTTTCAGGGCCTGGGATCGCGGAGGACGATGCAATGACAGTCTACACCGGCGGATGCCAGTGCGGTGCCGTTCGCTTCCGGGTGGAAGGCGAGCTGACGCATTCGTCGATCTGCCATTGCCGCATGTGCCAAAAGGCGTCGGGCGGCTATTACGCGCCGCTGGTCTCTGCCCGTGGCGCCGAGCTCACCTGGACGCGCGGGGAGCGCAAACGCTTCAAGTCTTCCAACTTCGCCTGGCGCGGCTTCTGCGGCGATTGCGGTACGCCGCTGACCTACGAGGCGCCGGACGGCTTGGCGATCGCGGCTGGCGCCTTCGACGATCCGGCCGCGCTCCCGCCGACCGTTCAGTACGGCATCGAAGCCAAGCTTCCCTTTACCGACCGGCTGCATGACCTGCCGGGCATCCGCACCGAGGACGACCTCGAGGCGGCGGAGTTCATCAACGAGATCGTCTCCTACCAGCACCCGGATCACGATACGCAGGTCTGGTCGCAGGAGGGCCGATCGTGAGCGAAGCGCTGGTCCAGAGCGGCGGGTGCCAGTGCGGCGCGGTGCGCTACCGCACTACCGGCGAGCTCGGCTATCCGCATGTCTGCCATTGCCGCATGTGCCAGAAGGCAGCCGGAAACTATTCGCTGCCGCTCGCCGGTGTCATGCGTTCTGATTTCGACATCACGCGCGGTGAACCGAAATGGTTTCATTCATCCGATCTCGTGCGCCGCGGCTTTTGCGGCGAGTGCGGTACGCCGCTGTTCTACGATGTTCCGGGCGCAGAGTTCATCAACCTTACACTCGGCTCACTCGACGATCCGCAATCCGTCAAGCCGGTCGCGCAGTCGAACATGGCGAGCAAGATGCGCTGGTCGCATGAGCTTGACGCCCTGCCCGTCGAGCCGGAACCCGAAAGCAGCGAGCGCGAAGACGCGATCGCATCCAGCAATCACCAGCATCCCGACCACGACACCGATCATTTGCCCCCTGGAGAATCAAGATGAGTGAACCCATTCGAACGGGCGGCTGCCAGTGCGGCGCGATCCGTTTCCGCATCTCCGGCAAGCTCGGCCGCCCGTCGATCTGCCATTGCCGGATGTGCCAGAAGCAGTTCGGCGGCTTCTTCTCGGCGCTGGTGACGGCGCCCGAGGACGGCATCGAATGGACGCGCGGCGAGATCAGCTATTTCCAGTCGTCGATCAATATCGAGCGCGGCTTCTGCAGCGATTGCGGCACGCCGATGACCTACCGGCATCCGGGCGGTCTGGAGCTGGCGATCGGCAGTTTCGACGAGCGGGACGATCTGCAGCCGCAGGTCCAGGTGAACCACGACGCCCGGCTTCCCTGGATCGAGAAAATCTTCGATGCGTCGGTTCACACGGATCCGGATTTCTACGCGCGGCAGGAGGCGATCATCTCCTTCCAGCATCCCGATCACGATACCGAAAACTGGCCGGCGAAAGGCTTCAAGGCATGACCGAAGTGTTGCGGACGCTCTATCCCGAAATCGAGGCCTATGCGTCGGGCCATCTCGATGTCGGTGACGGCCACAGGATCTACTGGGAGCGCTCGGGCACGCCGGGCGCCAAGCCGGCCGTCTTCCTGCATGGCGGCCCGGGCGGCGGCTTCTCGCCGGTCCATCGCCGCCTCTTCGATCCCAAGCTCTACGACGTGACGCTGTTCGACCAGCGCGGCTGCGGCAAGTCCACGCCGCATGCGAACCTCGAGGCCAACACCACCTGGGATCTCGTTGCCGATATCGAACGGCTGCGCGAGATGGCCGGCGTCGACAAATGGCAGGTCTTCGGCGGCTCCTGGGGCTCGACACTGGCGCTCGCCTATGCCGAAAAGCACCCGGAACACGTTTCGGAACTGATCGTGCGCTGCATCTATACGCTGACCAGGGCGGAGCTCGACTGGTATTATCAGTTCGGCGTCTCCGAGATGTTCCCGGACAAGTGGGAGCGCTTTATCGCGCCGATCCCGCCGGAAGAGCGCCACGAGATGATGCAGGCCTATAACCGCCGCCTCACCGGTTCGGACCGGGCCGTGGCGCTCGAGGCGGCGCATGCCTGGAGCATCTGGGAGGGCGAGACGATCACCCTGCTGCCGGAGAAATCGACCAGCGGCAAGTTCGAGGAGGCCGAGTTCGCCTATGCCTTCGCCCGCATCGAGAACCATTTCTTCGTCAATGCCGGGTGGATGGACGAAGGGCAGCTGCTGCGCGATGCGCACAAGCTGAAGGACATTCCGGGCGTCATCGTCCATGGCCGCTACGACATGCCCTGCCCGGCCAAATATGCCTGGCAGCTGCATAAGGCCTGGCCGAAGGCGGAGTTTCATCTGGTCGAGGGCGCGGGACATGCGTTTTCGGAGCCAGGGATACTGGATCAGCTGATCCGGGCGACGGACAGGTTTGCGGGGAAGGTGTGAGGTGGCCATCCTCGTCCTTCGAGGCCCTTCGGGCACCTCAGGATGAGGATGGAGAGAGCCGGCCGGGCGCCTCATTTCGAGGACCTTAAGCTTCTCAGGATGAGGATGGAGGCTCGCGCCGCCGTGGATACAGAGCCGGGTGGCACAACGATCAACCCTCATGGTGAGGAGGCCCCAAGGGGCCGTCTCGAACCACGAGGCCGGTGAGCATGAAGACGACCAGGGTCATATCGAGGCCTGAGAGACATGCGTGCCCTAGGGCACAACGACCAGCCCTCATGGTGAGGAGGCCCGCAAGGGCCGTCTCGAACCACGAGGGCTGGTGACAGACACTCAACACCCGCTCAGCCGGGAGGAACGACAATGAGCAGAGAACGCATCTACCTCTTCGACACGACGCTCCGGGACGGGCAGCAGACGCCCGGCATCGACTTTTCGGTCGAGGACAAGATTGCGATCGCGGCGATGCTCGATGAATTCGGCCTCGACTATGTCGAGGGCGGCTATCCCGGCGCCAATCCGACCGACACGGCCTTCTTCAGCGAGAAGCGCACCAAGGACGCCCGGTTCGTCGCCTTCGGCATGACCAAGCGCGCGGGGATTTCGACCTCCAACGATCCGGGACTGGCGACGCTGCTGCAGGCCGAGAGCGACGCGATCTGTTTCGTCGCCAAGAGCTGGGACTACCATGTGAAGGTGGCGCTCGGCTGTACCAACGAGGAAAACCTGGAATCGATCGCCGAAAGCGTCAAGGCGGCGGTTGCAGCCGGCAAGGAGGCGATGGTCGATTGCGAGCATTTCTTCGATGGCTACAAGGCCAATCCGGAATATGCCATCGCCTGCGCCAAGACCGCCTACGAGGCCGGCGCGCGCTGGGTGGTGCTCTGCGACACCAATGGCGGCACGCAGCCGCCGGAAATCCGCGCCATCGTCGACGCGCTGATTTCGGCCGGCATTCCCGGCGGCTGTCTCGGGATCCATGCGCATAACGATACCGGACAGGCGGTCGCCAATTCGCTGGCCGCGGTCGAGGCCGGCGTGCGGCAGATCCAGGGCACGCTGAACGGCATCGGCGAGCGCTGCGGCAACGCCAATCTGGTGACGCTGATCCCGACGCTGGCGCTGAAAGATACCTATGCGACCCGTTTCGAAACGGCGATCGACGCGGAGCGGCTGCTCAATCTCACCCGCCTGTCCCATGCCTTCGATGAGTTGCTCAACCGCTCGCCCGATCACCAGATGCCCTATGTCGGCGCCTCGGCCTTCGCCACCAAGGCCGGCATTCATGCCTCTGCGCTGCTCAAGGATCCCCGCACCTACGAGCATGTGCAACCAGAAAGCGTCGGCAATTTCCGCAAGATCATGGTCTCCGACCAGGGCGGCAAAGCGAATTTCATCAATGCCCTGAAGCGCCGCGGCATCGAGGTCGGCAAGGACGATCCGAAGCTCGACCTGCTGATCTCCATCGTCAAGGAACGCGAGGCTTCGGGCTATGCCTATGAGGGCGCCGATGCCAGCTTCGAGCTGCTTGCCCGCCGCACCCTCGGCACCATCCCGGAATTCTTCGGCATCGACGGTTTCCGGGTGATGATCGAGCGCCGCTTCGACAGCCTCGGCCGCGTCAAGATCGTCTCCGAAGCGGTGGTGAAGATCACCATCGACGGCCAGACGCTGATGTCGGTCGCCGAAGCCGAAGGCCCGGTCAACGCGCTCGACCTGGCGCTGCGCAAGGATTTCGGCAAGTACCAGCATGAGATCGACGACCTCGTGCTCGCCGACTTCAAGGTGCGTATCCTCAACGGCGGCACCGAGGCGATCACCCGCGTCCTGATCGAATCGATCGATTCCAGCGGTGTGCGCTGGTGGACGGTCGGAGTGTCCGAGAACATCATCGACGCCTCGTTCCAGGCGCTGATGGACTCCGTCATCTACAAGCTGATGAAGAACCGGCAGCTGGCGGGAAAGATCGCGGCGGAGTGAGCGTTTCGGCTTCTGGCAAATCAAAACTCCTTCACATCCATTCACGGAAATGAATTGGCCTATTCATAGCGGTTAGGTTAGAGCGGGTTCCATAACGATAAATTATGGAAACGCCCCCATGTCCGTCGATGCGACCGCGCCGATCATCAAGAACGAAGACAGCCCGCGCGGCTTTGCCTTTGCGCTGACTGCCTATCTGCTGTGGGGCCTGCTGCCGATCTACATGAAGGCGCTGGCGCATATTTCGCCGGCCGAGGTTATCGCGCATCGCGTCCTCTGGTCGGTTCCGATCGCCGGCCTCGTGCTCCTGGTGCTTGGCCGCACGCAGGAAATCCGTGATGCGCTGCGCTCGCCGCGATTGATCGCCATGGCGACGCTGACCGCCGCGCTGATCACCGTCAATTGGGGCACCTATGTCTGGGCGATTGGCGCAGGGCATTCGCTCGATGCAGCGATGGGCTATTTCATCAATCCGCTGATCAGCATCTTCATGGGCTCGGTTCTGTTGAAGGAAAAGCTGCGGCCGCTGCAGATCGCGGCGATCGGCCTTGCTGCCATTGCCGTCGTCGTACTCGCCTTCGATGGCGGTGGCCTGCCGTGGATCGCGCTGACGCTCGCCTTCAGCTGGGCTTTCTACGCCTTCTTCCGCAAGACGCTGCCGCTCGGCCCGAACCAGGGTTTTCTGCTCGAAGTGCTGATCCTCAGCGTTCCCGCAATCCTCTACATCCTCTACCTGGAGCTCGTGACCGGCGAGGGCCATTTCATCGAGACCGGATGGAGCGATACCGCCCTGCTGCTCGGCTGCGGCCTCATCACTGCCGCGCCGCTGATGATCTATGCCAATGGCGCCAAGCTGCTGAAGCTATCGACCATCGGCATCATGCAGTATATCGCCCCGACGATGATCTTCCTGATCGCCATCTTCGCCTTTCACGAGCCGCTCGGCACGGCGCGCATGATCGCCTTCCCGCTGATCTGGGCGGGCCTGGTGCTCTATACGGTGTCGATGCTGAATGCGACGCGCGGGCGCTGAGGCGCCCGCTCACCATCACATTTTCGAAAGAACCTCGTCCTCGCCGCCACGATCGGCGGCGATTTCGGCGGCCTGCGCCATGATCGCCGGAACGATATCGGCGATGTTGTCGATCACGAGCGGCTGAACGCGATGGGCCGTGTGAATGAAACCCTCGTCCGTCATATGCTTCAGGAGCTCCATCATCGGATCCCAGAAGCCGTTGATATTGGCGAAAACCATCGGCTTTTCGTGACGGGCGAGCTGCGCCCAGGTCATGATCTCGACGATCTCCTCCAGCGTGCCGATACCGCCCGGAAGCGCCACGAACGCGTCGGAGCGCTCGAACATCATGTGTTTGCGCGCATGCATGTCAGGCGTTACAATCAGTTCGTTGAGCTGGCCGAGAGAATGGCGCGTCGCTTCCATGTCGATCAGGAATTCCGGGATGATCCCCGTCACCTGACCGCCCGCCGAAAGCACGCCGCTGGCAACCGCCCCCATGATGCCTTTGGTGCCGCCACCGTAGATGAGCCTTAACCCATATTCGGCAATTTCCTTGCCGAGTGTGCGTCCGGCAGTCATGTATGCAGCGTCGCGTCCCGGCCTGGAGCCGCAATAGACGCAGATGGATTTTATCGAGTGTGATTGATCGGTCATTGGGCCAAACAACTATTCCGGGGCTGCGCAGTCAAGAAAAATGAGGCAAAACCTACGTCTTAAGCGTAGGTGACGGGCTTGGATGCTTGTGAAAAGCACAGGGAATCGCTAGCAATTTCTGATTACTACGGCACATTTGCCGCCTGGGGAGAATGAATGATGAGAAACCGCGCCGGCTTGCTGGCCCTCGCAGTGCTTGCAATTGCAATCCTTTTGATGGTCTTCGTGGTGATGCCCCGGATCGGCGGCGACGCGTCAAAAGTTGGTGATGCGATCAATCAGGCTGGCTCCGAAGTCAAGAATACGGTCGAAGAAGCCGGCAAGACGGCCCGTAACGCCGTTGCCGACGCTGCTGAAACCACCGGAAAGGTCGGCCGCCTGACGGCTGACGCCGGACAGTCTCTCACAGAACTTAAGGCGCTGTTTGCCGACGGCAAGACCCCGGCTGCCGATGCGCTCACAGCCGCCAAGACCAAGGCGACCGGCGCGCTGCAGGCGATTGCCGGTTTCGCCGCGCCTGACGGTATCGACCCGGCAACCTCTGCCATCATCACCAAAGCCAAGGACGGCGCTGCGAAGGCACTGGCGACGATCCAGGCGCTGCCTGAAAATGCGGCCGACGCGCTCGCCGCCCTCCTCAAGGCCGAAGCCGAACTGACCGGCGCTCCGGCGGCCCAGCCTGCAGCAACGCAGCCCGCCGCTGACGCTACGGCCCAGGAGCCGGCCGCCGATGCGAATGCTCCGGCAACCGCGGCTCCGGCCGCCACCGACCAGGCCAATGCGGGCCCGAAGGTTCCCGCCTTCGACGTTCTGCGTGTCGAGCCGGATGGTTCGACCGTTATCGCCGGCTCCGCTGAGCCGAACGGCAAGCTTGAAGTCGTCGATGGCGACAAGGTGGTCACCACCACCGATGTCGGCCCTTCCGGCGACTTCGCAGCCGTGCTCGACAATCCGCTCGGCCCCGGCGATCACCAGCTGGTGCTGAAGGTGACCGGCAAGGACGGCAAGGTTCAGACCTCGGAAGAAGTCGCGACAGTTTCCGTGCCGAAGGACGGCAGCGGTGCCGAGCTGCTGGCCATGGTTTCCAAGCCGGGTGAAGCAAGCCGCATCATCACCGCTCCGAAGGCCGAGCAGCAGACCGCTGCGGCAACGCCTGCGGCGAACGGTGCAACACCCGCCCTGCCCGCAGCTTCCACCGATATCGCCAATACGGCACCGGCCGTTCCGGCAACACCGGCTGAAGTCATGGTCAATGCGGTCGAGATCGAAGGCAACAAGATCTTCGTCGCAGGCACGGCCAAGGCAAATGCCAACGTGCTCGCCTATGCCGACGACAAGCTGATCGGCAAGGCGAAGGCCGGTGGCGACGGCCACTTCGTCATCGACGGCGCGATGGATCTCGCGGTCGGCGATCACAAGATCCGCGTCGATGTCGTCGATGGTTCGGGCAAGGTTCTCGTGCGCGCCGCCGTCAATTTCAACCGTCCGGAAGGCGACCAGGTGACCGTCGCGGCGCAGACCACGGCGCCTGCCACGGGTGCCGCCACGACGGCTCCGTCGATGGTGCCGCTCGAAGAGGGTGAACTGACCAAGCTGCGCATGGATGCCGGCAAGGCATTCGCGCTGCTGAAGGGCCTGTTTGCCGATGCCAAGGTGCCGGGAGCCGAACAGCTCGCCGCCGCCCGCTCGGCAACGGAATTCGCGCTGCGCTCGATCTCCGAGTTCCGTCCGTCGGTGGACGCAGGCGCACCGTTCAAGGAAACGGCGGCAAAGGCATCGCAGTCGGCAGCATCCGCCTTGTCGGCGCTGCAGGCCCTGCCCCGCGATGCGAAATCGGTCGGTGCAGCCCTCGAAAAGCTGTCGGCGATGATCGATACGCTGACCACGGTTCCGGCCGCTCCCGCAGCGCCGGCTCCGGCGACGGCCGCCGCACCTGCTCCCGCCACCAACGAAGTGGCGTCGGGCAACAGCAGCGAGCCGAAGACGATCGAACAGGCGCCGCTGACGACGAGCAACAACACCGTCATCATCCGCCGCGGCGATACGCTTTGGCAGATCTCGCGCCGCGTCTATGGCGCGGGCGTGCGCTATACGACGATCTACATGGCCAACGAGGACGAGATCAAAAACCCCGATCGCATCCTGCCCGGCCAGATCTTCGGCGTTCCCAAGGACGCGCTGCCGAATTCGGAAGAGCTGCATCGCAAGCTGAAGGCGGGCGAACACCTCTAAACAGTTCGAAAGATCTGCGACTATTGATAATAGGCCGGGCGAATATAGCGCCCGGCCTTTTCTCTTTGGCGGTTTGCCGTTGCATTCGCCGCCGTCAAATCCTATGTGGCGGGGGACGGCGAGACTGTCTGGCGGAGGCCCTCGAAAGGGCCGTTCCGCCTTTTGCAATTGCCGCTATCGAAACGATGCATTCGTGGTCAAAGCCCACCCCCGGGCTGGAGATGGGCATGGCAAACAAGACGGTTTCTGATTCCAACCTGCTGCGCACGCTGTTCAATCTCTGGCCCTATATGTGGCCGAACGAGCGGCCGGACCTGAAGATGCGCGTCGTCTGGGCGTCGGTCTACTTGCTGATCTCGAAATTCGTACTGCTGCTCGTCCCCTATTTCTTCAAGTGGTCGACCGATGCGCTGAACGGCAAGACCGATCTCCACACCAGTCTTCCGCCGCTGCTGACCGGCGCCATCGCGCTGATCATCGCCTATAACCTGACGCGGCTGATCCAGCTTGCGCTCAACCAGCTGCGCGACGCGCTGTTTGCCAGTGTCGGCCAGTATGCGGTGCGCAAGCTCGCCTTCAAGACGTTCGTCCACATGCACGAGCTGTCGCTGCGCTTCCATCTGGAGCGCAAGACCGGCGGCCTGTCGCGGATCATCGAGCGAGGCACCAAGGGCATCGAGACGATCGTCCGCTTCACGATCCTGAACTCGGTCCCGACGGTCATCGAGTTCCTGCTGACCGCTTTCATCTTCTGGTGGGGCTACGGCTTCTCCTATCTCGCCGTCACCGCGTTTACCGTCTGGGCCTATATCTGGTTCACGATCCGGGCCAGCGACTGGCGCATCTCGATCCGCCGATCGATGAACGACAGCGATACCGACGCCAACACCAAGGCGATCGATTCCCTCCTCAACTTCGAGACCGTCAAATATTTCGGCAACGAAGAGATGGAGGCCAAGCGCTTCGACAAATCGATGGAGAAATACGAGAAGGCGGCGACCGATGTCTGGACCTCGCTCGGCTGGCTGAACTTCGGCCAGGGCGTGATCTTCGGTCTCGGCACCACCGTCATGCTGGTTCTCTCGGGCCTTGCCGTGCAGCGCGGCGAACAGACGGTCGGCGACTTCGTGTTCGTCAATTCGATGCTGCTGCAGCTTGCCGTGCCGCTGAACTTCATCGGCTTCGTCTATCGCGAAATCCGTCAGGGCCTCACGGACATCGAGCAGATGTTCGATCTTCTGGAGGTGAAGGCCGAGGTGACG
This sequence comes from Hyphomicrobiales bacterium, assembly GCA_900465675.1. Classification (GTDB taxonomy): domain Bacteria; phylum Pseudomonadota; class Alphaproteobacteria; order Rhizobiales; family Rhizobiaceae; genus Rhizobium. The sequence goes on from UBJR01000033.1 coordinate 54,116, forward strand.
GATGCGCCGGATGCCAACCCGCTTTCGATCGCGCAGGGCGCCATCAGCTTCAAGGACGTGCATTTCGCCTACGATGCGGCACGGCCGATCCTGAAGGGCATTTCCTTCGATGTCCCGGCGGGCAAGACGGTGGCCGTCGTCGGGCCATCAGGGGCCGGCAAGTCGACGCTGTCTCGCCTGCTCTACCGCTTCTACGATATCCAGAGCGGCGCGATCACCGTCGATGGCCAGGATATCCGCGGACTGACGCAGAAAAGCCTGCGCTCGGCGATCGGCATGGTTCCGCAGGATACCGTGCTCTTCAACGACACCGTGGCCTATAACATCCGCTATGGCCGCCCCGGCGCCAGCGACGCCGAAGTGAAGACCGCGGCCGAGATCGCGCAGATCGCCCATTTCATCGATCTTCTGCCTGAGGGTTTCGAGACCAAGGTCGGCGAACGCGGGCTGAAGCTCTCGGGCGGTGAAAAGCAGCGCGTGGCGATCGCCCGGACCGTTTTGAAGGCGCCGCCGATCCTGATTCTCGACGAGGCGACATCGGCGCTCGACACGACGACCGAAGGCGAAATCCAGACGGCACTCGACGCCGTCTCGAAAAACCGCACGACGCTTGTCATCGCCCACCGCCTGTCGACCGTCATCGGCGCCGACGAGATCATCGTCTTAAAGAGCGGCGAGATCGCCGAGCGCGGAACGCATGCGGCGCTGCTCGCCAAGGACGGTCTCTACGCCTCGATGTGGAACCGCCAACGCGAGGCGACACAGGCCGAGGAACATCTGAAGCAGGTGCGCGAGAGCGACGATCTGGGCGTTGTCACGCGCCTTGCTCCAGCCACCTAACCACCTGAACAAAACGGCCGATCCGCCGTTTTGCTGTTTAGAACCCTTTCATGAAGGCCGCCGCAGCGGCCACGGCATTGCCCCGGCCGGAGTTTTTCTATAACCAGCGGTAACGAAAAAACCGAGGAGACCGGCGCATATGAGCCTGCTTGATACCGTTCGAAACACCATCGTTCCGGTCCATAAGGAAGGCTATCCCTTTGTCGCCGCCTTCTTCGTCGCATCGCTGCTGCTTGGCTGGCTTTTCAAGCCGCTGTTCTGGGTCGGCCTGATCCTGACGCTGTGGTGCGCCTACTTCTTCCGCGATCCCGAGCGCATGACGCCGCAAGACGACGATCTGGTCATCTCGCCTGCTGACGGCAAGGTGTCGTCGATCCAGATGGTGACGCCGCCGGCCGAGCTCAATCTCGGCAGCGAGCCGATGCTGCGCATCTCGGTGTTCATGAACGTCTTCAACTGCCATGTGAACCGTTCGCCGGTGCGTGGCCGCATCGTCAGCATCAATTACCGCTCCGGCAGCTTCGTGAATGCCGAACTCGACAAGGCCAGCGAGGACAACGAGCGCAACGGCCTCGTCATCGAAACCGCCCATGGCAATATCGGCGTCGTGCAGATCGCCGGTCTGGTCGCGCGGCGCATCATCTGCTGGGCGAACACCAACGAGCCGCTGGCCGCTGGCGAGCGCTTCGGCCTGATCCGCTTCGGTTCGCGCCTCGACGTCTTCTTGCCTGCCGGTTCGGCGCCGCGCGTCGCGCTCGGCCAGACGGCGATTGCCGGTGAGACGGTACTTGCCGAATTCGCCTCCGCCAAGGGTCCTGTCATCAGCCGCCGCAGCTAAGACGATCAGGAGCGCCACATGGAGACGCCTTTTCCGCCTTTCGAACCCAACGGCCCGAACGATTCAGCGCGCGGGCCGAGGCTGCGTGAAATTCCGCTCCGGCTGGTCGTTCCCAATCTCATCACCATCCTGGCGATCTGCGCCGGCCTGACCGGCATCCGTCTTGCCTTCGAAGGGCGCTACGAGCTTGCCGTGATGATGGTGTTGCTCGCCGCCTTCCTCGACGGCATCGACGGGCGCATCGCCCGGTTGATGAAGGCGACGTCGAAATTCGGCGCGCAGATGGATTCGCTGGCCGACATCGTCAATTTCGGTGTTGCCCCTGCCCTCGTCGTCTATGTCTATGCGCTGGATCAGGCGCGCTCGATCGGCTGGATCGCGGCGCTGATCTATGCGATCGCTGCCGGCCTTCGCCTTGCCCGCTTCAACGTCATGTCGGAGCGCGAAAACCGTGCGCCCTGGCAGTCGGAATATTTCGTCGGCGTTCCGGCACCCGCCGGCGCGATGCTGGTGCTGCTGCCCGTCTATCTCGGCTTCCTGGGAATGGAGAGCGACCGGCTGTTTGCCTATATCTCCTCGGCCTACACCGTGCTGATCGCCTTCTTTCTGATCAGCCGCCTGCCGGTCTGGTCCGGCAAGCAGGAGGGCAGCCGTCTGCGCCGCGATCTGGTGCTGCCGCTGATGCTCGGCGTCGTCCTCTATGTCGCGCTGCTGATGAGCTACACCTGGGAGATCATGGTCTTCACCGTGGCCATCTACCTGGTTTCGCTGCCCTTCGGCGCACACCGCTGGAAGAAGAAATACGGCACGCTGACGATCGAGGAACCCGGCGTCGGCGAAGACGACATGGGACGCCACATCTGAGATTTGATTAGCACGCTACCCATGCGTGCTTTTCTGCATCAAGCCTCGCGCAAAGTTTTCGCCTTACACACTTCCTGATGATCGATGCCTCTCTTTTGTCGTTTTTCGCGACAAAAGAGCAAATCAGAACACATCCAGGGAACACGTAAGGAGAGTATCGTGACCTCGCAGAAAACTGGTGCAGCGGAACAGCCGGCCAAACAGGATCTCAGCACCCACTACCGGCCGCTCGGCCTGAAGGCCGTACTGGCAGCAGCACTGATGCTGAAGAAGCCTGCCCTCATCAAGAAGCCTGCTTAAGCAGCCGCGAAGAAGCGCCAGAGCAGGCTGATTGCCAGCAGGCTCATGACGACGCCGATGATGACGTCGAGAACCCGCCAGGCGGCGGGTTTTGCGAAGACCGGCTGCAGCAGCCGCGCTCCATATCCCAGACCAAAGAACCAGACGAAGGACGCGATTGCGGCGCCCGCGCCATACGCGATCCGGTCCTGCCCCTGATAGGCCGCCGACAGGCTGCCGAGCAGCACCACCGTATCCAGATAGACATGCGGGTTGAGGAAGGTGAAGGCCAGGCAGGTGGCAACCGCTGCCTTCAGCCCCAGCGCCTGCGGCGATCCCGCCTGCATGGCGCCAGGATGCAGCGCCCGTCGAAAGGCCATGAAGGCGTAGGAGCCGAGGAAGACGGCGCCGCCGAGCGTGACCACCGAAATCAGCACCGGCGACTGCGAGACCAGCGTGCCCAGACCGCCGACACCGGCGGCGATCAGCAGCGCATCCGACAGCGCGCAAATCAGGCAGAGGATGAAGACATGCGAGCGCAACAGCCCCTGGCGAAGGACGAATGCATTCTGCGCGCCGATGGCGATGATCAGGGATGCGCCGAGGAAGAAGCCCGAAAGGGCAGCCGAAATCGAGATCATAGTATGGTCCGGGAAATGAGAGAATTTTGGATCAGAAGAAGCTGAGCTGCCCGTCGCCGGGTTTGGCGGCAGCAGGCTTCGGGGGCTTCTCGGGGACGACAGGCGTCTGCAGGTCCTCACCCATGTTCGAAACCTTGTTGACCTTGTCGGACACCGGGATCGCTTCGAAGAAGTCCTCCTCGACCGGCTTCATCAGATCCGCAACCTCGCGCGGCTCCTGCGTCTTGCAATCCAGCCAGCGGGAAAAGTCCTCGGGCTTGATGACGACAGGCATCCGGTCGTGGATCGGCGCGATCGCCGAGTTGGCCGCGGTCGTCAGAATCGCGCCGGTATCGACTTCCGAGCCGTCGGCGGATGCCCAGGTCTCCATCAGGCCGGCAAAGGCGACTATGCCGCCGTGCTTCGGCTTGATCCAATAGGCCTGCGATTTCTCGCCGCTTTCCTTGGAAGGGCGGTGCCATTCGTAGAAGCCCGATGCCGGAACCAGAACGCGGCGATGACGCATGGCGGCGCGAAACGACGCCTTGCCGATCGCCGTCTCCGAACGCGCATTGATCAGCAGCGGAAACTGCTTGGGATCCTTGACCCAGGAGGGCGTGAACCCCCAGCGCACGAGGACGGCGCGGCGATCCGGCTGGTTGCTGCCCTTCTCCGGCGTCTCGCCCGAAACGACGACCAGGATCGGCTGCGTCGGGGCGATATTGTAGCGCGCCGGAAAGTCCTCCAGCTCGACCACTCCCAGCAGGTCCTGCAGCTCTTCCGGGGTCAATGTCAGGGCATAGCGTCCGCACATGAGATTGTCTTTGCACCCCGTCAGGCGACGGTCAAGGGTCGGTTGCGTCAGCTGCGCGGCGCAAAGAGGATGATCGCCGTGCCCGCCAGGCAGACCGCCGCGCCACCAATATCCCAGCGATCGGGCACCCGGTTTTCGGCCAGCCAGAGCCAGAGGATCGACGCGGCGATATAGATGCCGCCATAGGCCGCGAAGGGGCGCCCGGCCGCCTCGCTCGGCACCAGGGTCAACAGCCAGGCAAACAGCGCCAGCGACACCATGCCGGGCGCCAGCCACCAAGCGGACCTGCCCATTTTCAACCAGGCCCAGAAGACAAAGCAGCCGGCGATCTCGAAGAGGGCAGCAAAGGCATAGATCAGGTAGGTCAGCGGTCTTTCCTTCGAATCGAACGTCCGGTACTCAGGCTAATATCCACGTTCGGCGATCGGAACATGGGGCGCAACCTTGAAAGCGGCTGACATGACAGAGACGGCATCGACGGCCAGGGCGGCATCCTCTGCCATTCTTGAGCGTGACGGCAGGTTCCTGCTGGTGCTGCGCCGCAATCCGCCCTCTGCCGACATGTACGCCTTCCCCGGCGGCCGGGCCGAACCGGGAGAGACGCCGGATCAGACGGCGCTTCGCGAGTTCCACGAGGAAACCGGCATTGCAGCCCGCAATCCGAGGCTGTTTTCAGAGTATGATCTGAAGACCCACGCGCCCGACGGCAGCGTCAGCAGCCATTTCTATCTTTCGGTCTTCACGGTGGAGGCAGACGCGGACGCGGTTGCGGAAGCTGCCGACGATGCGGCAGCCATCGGCTGGTACAGTCTCGACGAGATCCGGCGGCTGCCGGTTCCGCAATCGGTGCTCGAATGCGTGGAACGGCTGGCGCTTCGACAATAACCGCGTGGAAACATGGCGCTGCGCCTTGTTCCCGACATCGCTTGCGTATCAACTATCAGCATGATTCCCGTACGACGCGTTTTCTTGTCCCTGTTGTTATGCGCCGGTGTGGCGATGTCTGCACCTGCGTGGGCCCAGGGCAAGAAGGCACCGCCTGCGGTTCCCGAGGCGCCGCCGCCCCCACCGGCTGCTGTGCCCTATGACGACAAGCTGCTGCGCTTTGCCGAAGTGATCGGTTCGGTGCATTATCTGCGAACGCTGTGCAAGGCCCCGGGCGGGGACGAATGGCGCGATGAGATGCAGCAACTGCTTGATTCTGAAGCGAAAGACGAGCCTCAGCGCAAGGAAAGACTGACCGCGGCCTTCAACCGTGGATACCGTGCCTTCGCCTCCGTCTATACCGATTGCACGGCATCCGCGATCGTGGCAGAAGAGCGCTACCGTAACGAAGGTGCAACACTGGCCACGGAAATTACTTCGCGTTTTGGAAATTGACGTTTAATTAACCTGTTTTCACTCCCGCGCGTGTCGTTTTGGGAAAAGGCTGATAGAGTTGTTAACCAGGCAGTAAGGCATGCAGTTCGAGGAAAAGAAAATGGAACCAAGCCTCAACGACATCGACGACATGATCGTCCACGAAAAGATGCAGGCGGCTTTGGAGTACCACAACGAGGCTTGGGCTGACGGCATGGCCGACGGCATCGAGCCCGAAATCATTGCCGACACCGCCATCATCCATGCCCTGCGCGAGACGATTCGCCTCCACGGCGAGAACAACGCGGAAGCCTTGCTCGATTCGCTGCGCGAACGGATGCTTGCTGGTGAGTTTTCTCCCAACCGCAGACTGCAGTAGAATTAGAGAGCCCGATGCAAACCGGTAAGGACAAGGCCCCGCGGCGGCTGATGGCGCCGCTTCTCGTTGCTTTATGCGTTGGTGCCGGTGTTCTGCCAGCGCCGGTGGCGCATGCGCTTTCCGAGCTGCACAAGGTTCCGGGCCAGCCCGACCCGCAGGCGACCGACCAGAAGAACAGCCAGCAACAGCAGCAGACGCAGACCCCGCCGGCAACGGCGCCGGGCGTGCCGATGCCGGATCCGCTTGTTAACAAGGACAATGCCGGCAAGAGCACCGACAAGACGCCTGGCGCCACCGACGACGCCAAGCCTGTCGAGGTGATCTACGACATCAACAAGGCGCCGGAGCCGGTGCGCAAAATGCGCCAGCAGATCGTCGAGGCGGCGGCTTCCGGCGATCTGGAGCGGCTGCGCCCGCTGATGGGCACAGGCGCACAGCAGACGCAGGTGACTGTCGGCGAGCCGACGGACGACCCAATCGGAACGCTGAAGGATCTCTCCGGCGATCCTGACGGCGACGAGATCCTAGCCATCATGCTCGACGTCATCTCCACTGGCTTCGTGCATGTCGGCGCAGGAACGTCCGATGAAGCCTATGTCTGGCCCTATTTCGCCGAAAAGGACCTGAAGGCGCTGACGCCTCCCGAGCGCGTCGAGCTTTTGCGCATCGTCACCGCTGGGGATCTCTCCGACATGCAGGAATTCGGCGGCTACAATTTCTACCGCCTGGGCATCACGCCTGACGGCAAGTGGAAATTCTTCACCGCAGGCGATTGATAGCAAGCCCTCCCCCGCCGCTTGCAGCGGCGGCGCGGAAGACTTAACTCTGAGCGACAACGAACGCGACAGGTCTCGCCATGCCATCCGTCTTTCTCCCGCACCGCGCGCTTTTCCGCATCGGCGGCGCGGATGCCGAATCCTTTCTGCAGAACCTGATCACCACCGATATCGTTTCGATGGCGCCAAACGAGGCGCGCCCCGGCGCGCTGCTGACGCCGCAGGGCAAGATTCTGTTCGACTTCATGATCTGGCGCGACGGCACGGATTTCATCATCGAGACCGATCGCGATCAGCATGATGCGCTGGTGAAGCGGCTGACGATGTACAAGCTGCGCGCCGCCGTGACGCTAGCGACCATCGAGGCCGACGGTGTGACCGTTTCCTGGGATGATGCGACCGCTGAGGGCACTGCCGACAGCCGCTTTGCCAAGGCTGGCATCACGCTGCACCGCCGCGAGGGCAAGCATGGCGCGGATGACGCCTTGCTCTACGACGCCCTGCGGGCGGCACATGGCATCGTCACTTCAGGCCCCGATTACGCGCTGCAGGATATCTTCCCGCATGACGCGCTGATGGACCTCAATGGCGGCCTGTCCTTCAAGAAGGGCTGCTATGTCGGCCAGGAAGTCGTTTCCCGCATGCAGCACCGCGGCACCGCGCGCCGGCGTGTGGTGACCGTCACTGCGGCTGGCGTCCTCCCGGCACCGGGCACGGAAATCACGGCTGGCGGCAAGCCTGTCGGCACACTCGGCACCGTCAGCGGCCGGACCGGCCTTGCCATCGTCCGTATCGATCGCGCCGGTGAAGCCATGACTGCGGGCACGCCGCTGATGGCAGGCGATACCGCGGTGTCGTTGACGCTGCCCGCCTGGACCGGCCTTACCTTCCCGGCCGCCTCCGACGAGGCAAGCGCGTGACAAAGCCGCCCCGTGCCTGGCAACGCATGCTCTCCGGCAGGCGTCTCGATCTGCTCGATCCCTCGCCGCTCGATGTTGAACTCAGCGATATCGCCCATGGCCTTGCGCGTGTTGCGCGCTGGAATGGCCAGACCTCGGGCAATCATGCATTTTCGGTGGCCCAGCACAGTCTTGCCGTCGAGGATATCTTTCGCCGCCTCAATACAGCGAGCCCCGACGACTGCCTGATGGCCCTGCTGCACGATGCGCCGGAATATGTGATCGGCGACATGATCTCGCCGTTCAAATCCGTCGTCGGCGGTGGCTACAAGACGGTGGAGAAGCGGCTGGAAGCCGCCGTTCATCTGCGCTTCGGCCTGCCGCCGCACCCCTCGCGCGAGCTGAAGGACAAGATCAAGAAGGCCGACACGATCGCCGCCTATTTCGAGGCCACCTGCCTGGCAGGCTTCACACCAGCCGAGGCGCAAAAATTCTTCGGCCAGCCGCGCGGGATTACCCGCGAGATGTTACCGATGGAGCCACTTCCGGCGGTCGAGGCGCAGCGGCTGTTCTGCGAACGGTTCGAGGCGATCGAAGCTCTCCGGAGCGCCAGGCCGTGACGCCCCATATCGTCGTTTCACCACTACTGCGGATCGCCGAGATGGCGGTGCGCCACGGCTCCCGCGAGATGGTCAGCCTGATGGCCAAGGAACAGGCCTTTCACCGGCCGGGCGTCATCGCCGCCGACCGCCATCTGCTGCTGCACATGAACGACATCGCCTTCAAGGGCACCGGCAATCTCGTTGCGCCCGATGAGGCCCATGTGCAGAAGATCATCGATTTCGCTGCCGGCTGGGATGACAGCGCCCCGCTGCTTGTCCATTGCTGGATGGGCGTGTCGCGCTCACCTGCCGCAGCACTCGTTGCCGCCCTTGCGCGGGTGCCCGATCAGGACGACCGGGAGCTTGCGCAAAGGCTGCGCAACGCCTCGCCCCATGCGACGCCGAATACCCGGATCATCGAGATCGGCGACGGGCTGCTGAAGCGCGATGGCAGGCTGATTGCCGCCGTTCGCGCCATCGGCCGCGGCGCCGATGCCGACGGCAACGCGCCTTTCGTGCTCCCCATCGCTCCCGATAAAACTGGTTGACGCCCCGGTACCCTGCCCCATCTAGCGAAGGGCAATGGAAATTCGAGGTATGACAGCAGGCATGGAACAGGCAACAGACGTCATCGTCGCAACGCGCACGGCGCTCAGCCAGGCAAGCGCGCTCGCAGTTCAATATTCCTTTTCGATTCTCGGCGCGATCATTCTGCTGATCGTCGGCTGGGCGATGGCGAGCTTTCTCAGCCGCTGGGCCTATGAGGGGATTTCCCGCGTTCGCGGCATCGACGAAACGCTGGCGCGCTTCTTCACCAATGTGCTGCGCTATGCGCTGCTCATCCTCGTCTTCATCACCGTGCTCGGCCAGTTCGGCGTGCAGACGGCCTCGATCATCGCCACCCTCGGCGCTGCCGGTCTGGCCATCGGGCTGGCGCTGCAAGGCACTCTGCAGAATATCGCCGCGGGGATCATGCTGTTGATCCTCAGGCCGTTCCGGGTGGGCGAGTATATCGAAACCAGCAGCATCTCCGGCACAGTCCGTGAGATCGGCCTGTTTGCGACGGAGTTCAAGACCGGCGATGGGCTCTACAGGCTGGCGCCGAATTCCATTCTCTGGAACACGCCGATCACCAATTACAGCCGCGAACCGACGCGCCAGAACGAGGTGAAGGTCGCGGTCGCCTATGCCGACGACCTGGATGCGGCGATGGAGCGGCTGGTGTCTCTGGCCAAGCAGGATCCGCGCGTGCTGAAATCGCCGGCGCCCAGCGCTTTCGTCGATACGATCGGCGGCGCGACGATCAGCGTGACGCTGCGCTATTGGGCGAAGACCGGCGACTGGTGGCTGCTCAGCCGCGATATGGTGAAGCGGATCAAGCTCAGTTTCGACGAAGGCGGCCATCTGCTGCCGGTGACCGCGGCCAATGGCAACGCGCTTCCCGAAGCCACTCCTGTCGAGGAGAAGACAACAGGTCCGAGCAGACGCGCAGCGGCCAAGAACCAGCCGTCCAGGCCATAGCGCGAACGGAACGTTTTGACTCGCTGCCGGTTAATCTCTCAAGGAGATTGATCGATGCCACTGCCGAACTACCGCGATACATTTTTGCAAAGCCTGCAGACGCTCAAGGGGTTGACCAGCGATTCCGGCGAGTATGTGCGGTTTCGCTGGCAGGCGATCTATCTGACACGCGGCCAGTTCTCCTATTTCTTCCGCGGTGCGCTCGATGGCACCAGCGCCGGGTTTTCGGGCCAGCAGATCGACCTCGTCAGCGGCGAGGTCAGCGTCATCCCGGCGCAATCGGTCGGCCTCTATGGCGCGACCTTCGGGCTCAACGAGGCAATCACCGCCTATAGCGGGCCGCAGAAATCGGTCATCGAAGTCGCCCATGCCTTCACCGAGGCGAGCGAGATGGATTACCACCCGGAATTCTTCTACGTCAGGATGAACCTGCTGCACACGGCCAACGACAGCAAGATGGGCTTCGCCCGCGACCCGAGGCTCAGGGAAAACACCAACCTGATCTTCGTCGGGCTGGAAGATCAGATGACGTCGGAACGGCTGGAGGAAAGCGACATCGCCCGCTGGGTGGCGCAGGAAAAGCCGATGGCATCGGCCGATTGGTATGCGGAGCGGTATTATTATGGATGAGGGAGATTATTTAATCACCCCACACGCCAGCCTCTCGCCCGCATCGCCCGACGGCTGGCTGCGATAGTCATCCGAATTTGCGTGGATCATCAGCGCCCGCCCGCGGATGCCGTCCTTCTTGCCATCCAGCGTCACCATGCTGTCGAAGACTTGGGCGCGGAGGATGCCGTCCTGACCGACATACTGGTTCGGCATGTCGCCGGCATGCGGACCCTTTGCCGCCAGGAAGCCGTGTTCGGCATCTGTCGGGTTGAAATGCTTGCCGGCCGATTCGTGATGGGTGGCGGCGTCGCATTTGCCGGTTTCGTGGACGTGGAAGGCGACCCACTTGTTGGCGGGCAGACCGGAGACCTCGACTTCGAGCATCACGCCGCCATTGGCGGCGGCGGTCAGCGTTGCCCGGCCGCTCTCCTTGCCCTTGCCGTCGACGAAATTGGCGGTCGCGGTCTGCTTGTCCTGCGCATTGGCGGCGAAGGCCGGGGCCGCGAGCGTCAACGCAGCAATGACGATGGTCGTTTTCATGAGGATTCCCTTCCGCTTGGCTGTCGTTGTCCAACGCCTCACTGCCGAAGGGGTTCCGGCAAAAACAAAAGCCGGCCAAATGGCCGGCTTCGTGAATACGGTCTGCGTTCGCCTCAGGAGGCGATATCGAGATCGTATTGGCCGTAGGTGCTGCGATAGAGATCCGGCGAACCATCATCATTGGATGCCGCGAAGGTCATATCGGTACCGGTCGTACGCATGCCCATCATCAGGGCAAGAACATTGTCGGTTGCTGTCGAGCGCGGCTCATGCTTCGGCTCTTCACTCAGTTCAGCGAGAATACCAGGCTTCTCGTCAGCTGCACGTTCGCCACGGCTCAAAACGCCGTCGCCATTCGTGTCGAGCCGGGAAAGCGTTGCCAAATAGGCATATGCCGTGTCTGAAACAGATGTAACTTGGGCCATACAAACCTCCGTCCACCGCCTTAATTCTTCGGTGCTGTCTGTACGCAATACAAATGGGGAAAATCGAACTGGTCCGGGGATACCCCGAATAGTGAGTCGGGTCAACAAGCTGTTAACTTCCCATTAAGGAAGGTTGACAAAGCGTTCAGAGGTGATCCCGCCGCCGGGTTTTCCACGGCTTCGCACCTCATGCGAAAGGCGCATTGCAACTCTCTGCCCGAAGCCCTATTCCGGGCCTTCATACCAACGATTGCGGTGACGAGAATGCATCAGGCCGAAGCCTTTGCCCCCTTCGAGAGCCTTGCGGCTGAGCTTATTCCATTTGCCACCGAGGGCGACGACGGTTCGCATGATCTGGCGCATGTGCTGCGCGTCTTCAAGAACGCCATGCGCATCCAGAAGAGCGAAGGCGGCGATGCGCGCATTCTGGCCACTGCCGTGCTGCTGCATGATTGCGTTGCCGTCGAGAAGAGCTCGCCGCTCCGCTCCAAGGCCTCGACGCTGGCGGCACAGAAGGCATCCGGGATCCTGCAGAAGCTTGGCTGGACGGCAGAGGATATCGCAGCCGTTGCCCATGCGATCACCGCGCACAGCTTCTCCGCCAACGTGACGCCCGAGACGCTGGAAGCGAAGATGCTGCAGGATGCCGACCGGCTCGACGCGATCGGTGCTGTCGGCGCTGCCCGCTGTTTCTACATCGCCGGGCGCATGGTCTCCGGGCTCTACGACCCCTTCGATCCCGGCGCCACGCAACGCCCGCTCGACGACAAGCGCTATGCAATCGACCATTTCCAGACCAAACTGTTCAAATTGGCCGACGGCTTCCAGACGGGAGCGGGACGCGGACTGGCGGCGGAACGCGACAAGCGGTTGCGTGATTTCCTCGCCGACTTCATGGACGAAATCTAGGCTTCAGGAGACAGCATGCAGGTCAGCGATCTCTTCATCTACCCGCTCAAGAGCGCCAGGGGCATTGCGCTTCCCTCTTCTGCGATCGACGCATTCGGCCTGCCGGGCGACCGGCGGGCGATGATCACGGACGCTGACGGACAATGCATCACCCAGCGCGAACTGCAGGATCTGGCGCGCATCGACGTCCGTCCGGAAGCCGCAGCGTTCCGTCTGCTGATGGATGGCAAGGGCGAGATCGCGGTTCCGCCGCTGCAACCGGACAGGCGGATGGATGTCGTCATCTGGAAGACGCCCGTGAATGCAGCCATTGCCGATGACGGGAGCAACAGACGGCTGTCGGAGTGGCTGGGGCGCGAGGTCAAGCTGGTGTTCTTCGATGCCGCTGCCGAGCGAATTGCTAGCCCGGAATGGGCCGGGCCGGACACGCCGGTGACCTTTGCCGACGGCTATCAGATCCTGGTGACGACGACGGGATCGCTGAAGGCGCTGAATGCCGATCTGGCCAGCCATGCGGAAGGCGAAATCGGCATGGAGCGCTTCCGCCCGAACATCGTCATCGATATCGACGAACCCTGGCCCGAGGACCGCTGGGCGGCGATCGAGATCGCCGGCATCCGGCTCGATCTCGTCAAGCCCTGTGCCCGCTGCATCATGACAACCCAGGACCAGGTCACCGGCTCGCGCGACGTGCCGAACCCAATGCCGGCGATGGGCCGTGTGCGCATGTCGGCGGACCGGCGCGTACCTGGGCCGCTGTTCGGTTGGAACGCAACGCCGCGCGGCACCGGCACGATCGCCATCGGCGACACCGTGACGGTGATCGAGGAACGGCCGGAAGGCTGGGCCTTCAAGGTGCGCAACCGCGCCTAGAGGCCGGAGAGCGCCTCGTCGATCCTGCTCATCACATCTGATGGCAACGGGCCCTTCGCCAGGGCGCCGGCATTTTCCTCGACCTGGGCGACCGTCCGGAAACCGGGGATCGGCAGGGTGCGGGGCGAGCGGGCCCAGAGCCAGGCGAGCGCGCCCTGCGTCAGCGTCCTGCCGCCATCGGTCAGGAGATTTCTGACCGCCTCCAGACGGGCGGCGAATTCGGGGGCGATCTTTCCGTCCTTGAAATAGATCATCCAGTCGAGGCTTGCGCCGCGAACGTCCTTTTCGCCGACAGTCTTGCCCGGCGTGAACTTGCCGCTGAGCAGCCCCATGGCCAGCGGGCCGCGGTTGATCGAGATCAGGCCGTTCTTCTCGATGAGCGCGATCATCTCCGGCACCGGCTCGAAGACATTCATCGTATGCTGCACGGAGACGAAGCCGTTGCGATCGAGATGGCGGGCCGCCCGGTCCGGATAGTCGGTGCTCCAGCCGAAAGCGTCGATCTTGCCCTCGGCCTTCAGGGTCTCGAGTGTCTCGAACACCTCGTCTGAGGCTTCCAGCGGAAAGTCGTTCAGATGGAACTGCAGCAGATCCAGCCGCTCGCGGCGCAGGCGACGCAGCGAGGTTTCCGCCGATTGCCGGATGAAGGCCTGGTCGGCAAAAGCGCCGGTCGCCTGCCTGGTCTTTTCGTCGGTCGCATGGCCGAACTTGGTGGCGACGACGATATCGTCGCGATTGCCGATGGCACGGCCGACCACCTCCTCGGAATGCCCTGCCCCGTAATTCGAGGCGGTATCGAAAAAGCGGATACCGAGATCGACCGCACGGTTGATGGCGCGAATCGATTCGTCGTCGTCCACCTCCCCCCAGCCGAGCGGGACATCGCCGGCATAGAACGGCCCGCCGATCGCCCAGCAGCCCATGCCGAGGCGCGGAATATCACGTCCGTTCCAGAGAGTGATCGCGGTCGTGTTGTCAGGTTTGGTCAGCATATCGTTTTCCTCCACCATCTGCCGTTGCCGAAGAGATAGGGAGCGAGAGCGGCGTGGTAAACTGTCAAATCCGCAGCATATCTTTCACCGGTGAAAAACCACGCTTCAGGCGGAGAGCTTGCCACCCGGCGGCAGGGCTGCTGCCGAGGCGTTGATCGCCTTCAGTGCCGACTGGATGAAACCGTCGCGGGCCGATGCCGCCTCGATGCCGCGCGGCTCGTAGACATGGCGGTGGAGAAAGAAGCTGGTCAGGCGGAAGGCGGCGGCGAGATTGTCGTAATCGGCCGCGTGATTGCCCTCGCCCGCCAGAAACGACGGCAGCAGCAGCATCTTGTCGGCATAGGGCCTGCCTGCTGCGCGGCAGACGGCGCGGCCGGATTTCGGCGAGACGTAGGCGAGATCGGTCTTGACGCCGGTCGCTGCACATTCACTGAGATCGATGCCGTAACCGAGATCATTCAGCACCGCGAGTTCGAAGCGGACAAAGAGCTCGCCGGCATCGGCAGGATTGTGGAGATTGTCGAGAATGACCTCCAGCGCGTCGTAGAGATGCGGATGCGGATCACGCTCGGGCAGCAGGCGCAGCAAAGCACCCATCGCCTGCACGCCATAGACGGCGGTGGCACTCTCCATCAGCCGCGCGGCGCGAAGCTGCAGCGGCTCGATCCTGAATTCGCCGAGGTGCTCGTCAAGGCGCGCTCGCCAGATGACATCGACTTCATTGCCCGGCTGCAGCACCGGCTGCATGCTGCGCGAACGGCCGGAGCGGACGAGACCGAGATGGCGGCCGCGATCGCGCGTCATCACCTCGGCGATGACGCTTGTCTCGCCGTGGCGCTTCACGCCCAGAACGATTGCATGATCCTGCCATTGCATCGGCAACAAACCTCAGACTTCAGGAATCGATCCTAGAGCAAGGCTTCGCAAATGTCATGGAAGCCGTCATTCGCCCGGAAAGAGCTTGCCCAGAAAATCGCGCATCGCGCCTTCGTCGAAGGGCTTTACAAGCAGAGGCACCTGCTGCACGTCGGCTGGAAAATCCTGGCTGTCGGAATAGCCGCTGACGAAGCCGAAAGGAATGCCGCGGTCATTCAGATGGCGGGCAAAGCCAAAGCTCATGGATTCGCCGAGGTTCACATCGAGAAGCGCGAAATCGTAGCTCTCGGCGTTCACAGCCTCCATGGCCTGATCCAGGCTGTTGGCAATGTCGATTGTCTCGACGCCGACGGCGCGCAGAATGTCTTCTGCTTCCATGGCAATGATAAGACTGTCTTCCAGAACCAGAACACGGGTTGCGTTCATGATTTATGCCCCTCGCTGTGCGCCGCTGACGGCGCGCACCGTCTTATCAAACCGCATTTTTACCTCAGATGCCCTCTTGGACGGGTGCTCGCCGCACCGGAAACGGTTCGGCCTGCAACCCGACGTCCCGTTCGCTCCATAAGACAGCGAACCGGGAGAAAAAGTGGCATGTCCGGACCTTATTTTCCATAGCACTGATTTGCATTTAAAAAAGACATAGTTGCTGAAACGCTTATATAAAAGGGCGTTTCCCGCCGGGCAGGCCTTCCCAGCCGGCGATATCCAGCAGCCCCTCGCCGTTCAGCACTTCGCAGCCCCGTTCCTGCCAGCGGATCAGCCCGCGCTCGGCAAGCTTCTTCAACGTCTTGTTGGTGTGGACGATCGACAGGCCGAGCGTATCGGCGATGTGCTGCTGGGTGATCGGAATGAATTTCCGCCCGTTGAAGAGATTGAGCCGCTTGCCACGCTCATAGAGGAAGGCGACGAGATAGGCGGCGCGCTCGAGCGCGGTGCGACGGCCGATGCTCAGCAGATGTTCGTCGAGGATGCGCTCCTCCTGCGCGGCGATCCAGGTGATGTCGAAGGCGAGCGAGGAATGCTTGTTATAGAGCGTCATCAGCTTGTCGCGCTCGAAGACGCAGAGCGAGACCGGCGACAGGGCCTCGACGGAATGCTGCATTTCCCCCATGATCGTTCCCTGCAGACCGATCAGATCACCGGGCATGATATAGTTCAGGATCTGGCGGCGGCCGTCTTCCAGCGACTTGTAGCGGAAGCCCCATCCCGAAAGAACCGTGAAGAGATGGGCGCTGTTGGCGCCCTCGACGAGGATCGTCGCACCGGCATCGGCGGCCAGTTCCCCCTTCTTGAAGCGCGAGACGAAATCCAGTTCGTCACCGCTGAATTCACGAAAATGCGGCAAGGGCCGCAAAGGACACTGCTCGCACGGTGTCTTGAAGGAGTGTGTCGGTTTTGACGTTGCCATCCCAGCCCTGCGCCCGAAAAAGCGGCGCATCATGTCCAGCGCGCCGTTCAGGGCGCACAATGCGCGGGATGGCGGTTTTGTTCCGCGAACGGCTGGGATTTTTTATTGAAAAACAAGGATGTGGGTGGGGCTAGATGGTTTTCCTGCCAGCGGAGCGTGCGGAGCCCCCTCATCCGCCCTTC
>UBJR01000034.1 GCA_900465675.1 Hyphomicrobiales bacterium
AAGTGGGGGCAGTTCATCTAGCCAGCTGAGGTGCGAGCTTTGATGCGTGGAGGTGTTCTCATCGCATCCTGTCCCAGCGGCGGCCAAAGCGAGATGATGGGCAGACGGGGGACCGCGTGGCAAACTCGGTCCAGTCAGCTAACCACGCTCGATCTCACTGAGGGCGGAACGGATGCGCGGTCTCAAGCAGTTTACGAAAGCGTTTATCCGCTCTCGAAGCCAACCAACGGCCCTTTGCCGATCTTCCGGATTGGCAAGATCGCGCAGAACGAGGCGCTGCGAGATATCTGGTCGATCACCCGAAAAATCTACCGTAGCGCCGCCAAGTTCTTCGGCAATTTCCTGGGCTTGACCTGACAGCAATCTAGACGCTCGTTCCCCCGGCGAGCTTGCGTTTGAGGACAGGGTGACCCCCACTGCGTTGTAGCGAACGTCACGATACACAGTTATCCAACTAGAGCCGCCGGGAGCACCTAGTTTGAATACTACGTGGCCTCCTAGCGATGGCGAGGGCAACATCTGTTCAGGATCGTCAAGGTTCAACCCATCCAGGAATTCGGTCCAGAACGAGAAACGAATATCCCGGCGACGCTCTCGCGCCTCGCGCCTTTCCGGTGTCTCCGCAGGAATATATGCTCCGTCACTCTCATCATCTTCGGCTTCCGCTACCTCCATCCCCTCCGGAATGCTGATGACCGTCCGCAATATTGTCTGCGTCCTCGCCAACACACGCGGCACGACAAGCCTCTCGCCAGAGGGCGTCGAATATACCGGCATCTCGACCAGCCCAAGCGTAAAGTGAAGACCGGCGTGTGTCTGGAGGTAATCCGCAATTGCCTCCACTCCCTCGCGAATGCCATCACCAACAATAAGAAGCAGAAAACGACCGCGACGCAGATTGAAGGTCAACGCATCATTGAACGCGATTTCATCCACTTCGTGCCCGGCCTCACGTATTAGATCCAGAACGACATTTCCCTTCCGACCGGTGCGCTTACTGGTCTCTCTCTGCACGTCAGAAGACGACCACTTGGTCAGCTCCTTGGAATAATCGAGGATCTGGCCAATCACCTCGCGCCGACCCTCCGGGTTTCGCCATAACTTACACTCGACCAGAACAGGCAGTCCGGACGGCGTCACCAAGAAGTTGTCGATTGGTCCGGCCGAAGTTCCAAGCTCCCGGCAGATTGCGATCGCGCCAGAGAACATTGGATCGATTTCGCTTATCGGCAGGCACCTTGGATGGCGGTGGATCAACTCTTGTATGTCTGCTTCGCTCATCCCATGGCCACCGAGTCCAAGGCCCATCGGCTCAGCGTTTGATATCGACGCCCCATCAGCTGTGATGATTAGTGGTGTCGCGTGCTGCCTGCTCATGAAAGATCCTTTGATTGGCGAATTGGATAATGGTTACTCCGTCTATCGAGACCGCAGCTTCAAAAGACTAAGCCGCCTTCTTATTTGAAAGTGCGCCCACCAACTGAGACACAAGAGCGTAGATCTGCGGATCGATTTCCTTGGAATCGAGTGAGGCAAAAGTCGACGTTCTATCGATATTCCAATGCTGGAAGGCCTCCTTCACCTCAGTAGGTGAGAGTTTTTCGCCGTAGACGCTCAGAAAGAACTTACCGAACTGAATCGCGTGGATCCTGTCCGCAGATTTCAATGCCTCACTCATGTAGGATTTACCCAGGGAGTATGCGTAGCGGGCCAAGGCGGATAGAACGCCGATGATAACAAGATCCAATAGGCCGATAATCAGGACGGACGTATATGTTGCGACACTCGAGGCAGTCGTCAAAGCGGTGTAGCTGGACGCTCCGGCAAACACGAGCACAAGAAGCAGAAATGCGATACCAGCCGCGTGCCATAGCTGCGCCGCCCGTCGGTTCTTAGCTTCGTGTTCTTGCTGGCGAACAACCGCCTCGTTCACGAATACTGCAAGATCTTTCTCCGCTGCCGCGAGCCTCTCCTTTCGATCCTTATCTGCTTCGATGATCGCAAGGATGTCCGCAATGTATGCCGACGGCTCTCGATCTCCTGCTCTGACCGCCTTGTTGTATTTAAGTTGTGGCGGCACTCTCCCCTCCCCGATCAGCACAGGGATGATCAGAAGACTACGTGCGCGGCCCACAGCTCTCGCAACTTCGATCTCGTCAGCAGTCCATTCCGGTATTGGGCCGGAAATAACCAACACAAAAACCTCGGCCGACTCCAAGCCATTTGTAATTTGTTGCTCGACGTCATCGTCTGGGAGCATATCAAGGTCGACAAAGACATGTTGACCAGCTCGCCGTAGCTCGTTGACAAGCTTTTTAACGACCAATCCTTGGTCTCCAGTGTGAGAGATAAAGATTTTTGTCAATAAATCGGACCTCAGCTCAATGGACCGCGACTCTCGATTGTTCGCGCTTGACAGTAACCAAGGCTAAGCTGCAATCATCGAGAGCAATATGCCCGTGGGCTTCCATCCACTGACTTCTTTTGGTGGTGGCCCGTTCTACCTGTATTTTCAGGTCCGATTAATATTTATCCCACGGTGGTGAGGCAGTGTCGGAACCGCAGACGCGCAGAACCTTTCGAATACTCAGCCTAGATGGGGGCGGTGCCAAAGGCTTTTACTCCCTTGGTGCCTTGAAAGAGATCGAGGCACTGGCCGGTTGTCGGCTGAGCGAAAAGTTCGATCTTATTTACGGCACATCCACGGGTTCGATAATCGCCGCCTTGCTCGCACTTGGCCATTCGGTCGATGAGATCGAGGCCCTCTACCGCAAACACGTCGTGACGGTCATGAAGCAATGGCTGCCGAGCAAACGGACGGCAGCGCTGGAAAAGCTCGCAACAGACGTGTTCCAGCAGAAGAAATTTGGCGCCTTCGAAACCAACGTAGGCATCGTCGGTACGCGCTGGGCCGAAGAACGGCCGATGATTTTCAAGACGAGCGTCGAGCAGGCATTCCTTGGAAAGGCAAGCTTCGAACCTGGGCACGGCTGCACAATCGCCGATGCGGTGGTCGGCTCGTGTTCCGCCTACCCATTCTTCAAGAAGAAATTTGTGGTCACGGGTCGCGGGGAAAGGGTCGAAGTTCGGGATGGAGGGTTTGTCGCCAACAACCCGGCTCTCTATGCGATCGTCGACGCCACGCAGGCGCTTGGCGTAGCCAAAGAAAATATTCGACTGATAACCATCGGGGTCGGTGAATATCCCCCACCAAAGGTTCCCGCCTGGAGCATCCGCAAATGGCTGAGCAAGCTCCCAACGGTCGTATTCCTTCAAAAGACAATGGAGATTAGTTCCCAGTCTATGGAGCAGCTGAGAAAGGTGACGTTCCCTGATGTCGCCACGCTCCGGATTCATGCCCGCTACACGCAGCCGGATATGGCCACCGACATGCTCGAGGTCAATTTGAAGAAGCTTTCGCTCCTTTGGCAACGGGGCCGAGACAGTGCACGAGACAATGAAATCGAATTAAAAAAATTCTTGTTTTGAGGAGGCCCTCCCTTGGCAATTTCGGAAAGTCAGCTCGAAACGTGGTCGCAAATTGGCAAGGCCGCGCAGTTCACCGATACCTATAATTCGATCCGCGAAAACTTGCTGGACGCATCGGCTCCCTACCCTGCCGGACTATTCGACGTACACCTCCAGGGCTCTTACGGCAACGACACGAACGTTTGGGGAGACAGTGATGTCGATATCGTCTTATGCCATACCGGGGCGTTCTATTATGACTTGGACAACATGGCCGCCCCTGAGAAGGTCGCTTTGAAAGCTTCATTCAGTGGCGAGGCGGTCTATCGGTACGAGAACTTTAAGGGAGACGCTCAGCGCTACATCTCAGGCCTGTATCGGGATGTCGATCTCAGCGGCAAAGCAATCTTCGTTCCGGGCAACAATGGCCGAAGGAGCGCCGACGTTCTGGTCTGCCAGCAGTTTCGACAATACTATTCCTTACACGACTATCGGCTTGGCATCGCGTTCATGAGAAACGGCACCCGCATAGAGAATTTTCCGAGGCAACATTCCGAAAACTGCACCGCAAAACACCAAGCGACGAACCAGAACTTCAAAAGAATGGTTCGCATCTTCAAGAATATGCGTAACGCGATGATCGCCAAGGGCATCTTGGCTGATAAAGTTGCGCCATCCTACTTCATCGAAGGCATGCTCTATAATGTCCCCAATGACAAGTTTGTCGGCAGCTACCAGGACATGTGGGTCAAAAGCTTCAATTGGATTGTCCTTACAGATGCCTCGAAGCTGACAACCGCCAGCGGCCTGCACTGGCTTGTTAGAGACGGGTTTCCGGTGTGCTGGCCGTCTGCCAACTTCCAGACTTTCACGTCAGCGCTGAAACACCATTGGGAAACCTCCTAGATGTGACCTCTCATCAGTGACATCGCTGCCGTGCCAAATGTATGTTTTGGTGCCTTTCACAAAATGCGCCGAAGTCCGCTCGCGAAGCCCCCATCAGGCACAAGCCCCCTAGATAATTAGGGAGGCACTGGCATTAATTAGTCTCTTTTTTGACACATTATGGGCAAATTGATTAACAAAGCCTTTACGCCCCTTCAGGTTGTGATCCGGACATGTACCATGCCTTCGGAATAAACCTGAGGGCGCATTATGAGGAAAGAATTTGCATTCTCCGCAGTCGCGTTACACATAACTCTTGCCGGATGTGCCATCGCTCCGATCCAAGAGGAGGTAACCCACGTCTCGACCCCCATTGTGGTAAGCCGCATACGATGCGAGACCCGAGATGCTATCCGAGGGCAGATGGCGGCTTATCTACTGCTTCAGGAAAAGGATCCGGTAGCACTGGCGAAAGCCAATGAGCTTAGGGACCGAAATATTCCGTATTCTCAGATCGACTTGCGACCGCTCAACAGCGATCTGAAGACGACAATCGCAGGCTTTGCCAAATACGCGGTCACCTACGACTTTACGTTCGACGGCACGATCACCAACAATGCCAGCGCCAGCCTGACGCCGACCACAACATTCGGATCAGGAAATCGGGCATTCCCGCTAGCCGCCAATTTGGATAGATCACGACAGAACATTCAAACATTCCGCGAGACCGACACGTTCGGCGACTTGCTGAAAAAGACGCCCTCGGACTATTGCGCTGATCCCCACAAAAACGTTGCACGCAATTACGTCTACCCCATCACCGGTACGATAGGGATCGCCAAGCAGCTCCAGGATTTTCTCTCGCTGAAAGTCTTCTCGAACCTCGCTGGAAAGGACGGTCCGCCGACCTTTACGTCGACAATCACATTTAAGACGACCATTCATGGCTCGGCGGACCCAACAATCGTCATTTCGCCAGTAGTCGGCTCCACCACACGGAGCGGCGGATATGGCCTGACGGCCGAACGCTCAGATGAACACAAGCTGATCGTGGGCTTCGCAGCCATAACGTCCGCAATGAACGATACGCAGGTCGCGGAATTTCTATCTCCAGGTACACTCTTCCAAGCCCCGCGCGGCACCAGCGAAGAGATTGCCTCGGAAAAGGCCGTCAACGAGAGCATTCTACGTTTCGAGCTTGGTCGCCAATCAGGCCCAGTGATCGTCAATCCGTCGTTGCTATCCCTGTTCTAGGAGAACGAATATGGCCGAAGGTAAGAATGCTAAGTACAGCGAACCAGTGATCATCACACCTCAGTCGGTTAGCATCTTCCTGGAAATGCTCGCCAAGAAAGGGTTGAAAGACCAATTCCTTGCAGGTGCTCCCGACGCAAACACGGCCCTTGCTGAGGGGCAGAGCGACAGCATTATTCGCAGTGCCAAGGCCTTCTCCTCAAAGTCGGGCGTCCAGCCGGACGTACTGGCCAAGAGCATAGAGAGCCTTGCCTCTAGGAGGTCGAGCGTTCCGACCGAGTTGTGGCAGGCGTCGCTGTCCGTCGAGCCGAACCTCATGGAGTACGCTCGAACCTTCGTGGTCGCGCACAAACTCGCCGCAGACTTCAAAATCGCAAAGAGTCTGCAGGCTGGAAGGTGTGGAAATGGCAAGGAGTGCCCGCCTGGGGTTTGAAGGCATCAGGAGCCACTGCGGCGACGAGAGTTTTTGGCGACCGTGACGGCGGCCGCGAGCGATGATCGTGAGCTGTCTTTGTCGGTTTGCTTTGCCGTCGGGCGGCCGTGGCAGCTTTTTGCGCGGTTTTGTCTTGACTCGCCCTTAACCAGACGAAGAGCGCTCCAATGTCATCGACATCATTGAAGCGCTATGTCAAATCAGGTTCAGCTGACAGGCAATCCCTACAGCTTGCATCCTGTTGACCACCCCGAGCTTGGCGAAAACATTCTTCATGTAGCCGTTGACCGTGTGGGCAGAGATATCAAGGATTGTGCCGACCTCGCTGCTGTTCTTGCCCGCCGCGATCCATTTCAAACACTCGAGTTCTCTGGGCGTCAAAGTGGGCAGCTGGTTAGTACCAATTCCATCGCGGCCTAGATCGTCCGCCAGTCGAACGAGGTCAAACATGATTGCAGCGAAATCAACTTCTGGCAGCTTCGGAGCGGACAGTAACGCGATGTAGGCAAGGCTCTTGCTGTAGATTACCCGCAGTCCAACCGTTTCCCTGATGCCGTTTGCCACTGCGTTCTCATACAAAAGAGACGCTTGCTCGCCGTTCTTTCGTGTGAACAGCAATCCCTGAACATCGACGGCAGGCAGAAGCTGTGCGCCGAGTTCCTCCACAAGTCGATTTCGGAAGAGCATCGACTGGTTGGTGCAGGCTAGCAGCAGTTTCGGGTTCCAATTGGTCGCGATCAGCGATCGCGGCCCTTCATCGTTACCGGCCATCAGCATGTAATAGGG
The DNA here is from genome assembly GCA_900465675.1 of Hyphomicrobiales bacterium. Taxonomy (GTDB): domain Bacteria; phylum Pseudomonadota; class Alphaproteobacteria; order Rhizobiales; family Rhizobiaceae; genus Rhizobium. Next base: position 6,827 of record UBJR01000034.1, read on the forward strand.
AAGCTCAGAACGTGATGCGATGTCTTGCATCGCGGTAGCGGGATCCGGTTTCTCGGCGCTGGCGGATGAGCTGAATGGCCATGAGGAACTGCCGTATTTCCATTGTGAAGCGCGTTGTTTCTGCAACCGTCTCTCCGACTTCCGAAGCATTATGAGCATCATGCTTGATGCAACTGATATCCATCTCCGTACGGAGTCAACCGGCCGGAAGAAAAAGAGTTTTGAAAACGACCGAGAGGATATTCGACGTCCAATTAGGTCTTGCAGCGACCGTGTATTCTCGCCTTCAGCAATATGGTGCAAGAAAGGGAGAGCGCTCGACCTTGCGGGAGCGCCCTCCCTCTAGCCGCAGGCCGCGCTTCGCTCGCAGCCGCGACCATCTCACAAAATAAACTTCACTATTTGAAGTTATTATATTCACCGAAACCGCCCCTCGCAAGGTCGCTAATCATTTATCGTCCTCGCGATCCACCGGAAATTCGGCTCCCTCAGACGTCAAACCTAAGTATGAGTGCGAGATGCGGCTGCGCCCCCTACTGTGAGCGCTGCAACGTCGCCCTAACCGCATTGCCGATGACCGTTGCCAGGTAGAACCCAAGGAAAACCCGAAGCGCCGTTCGGGTGGAGCCGCTCCGTGTCCGGCCATTTGATCGATCACTCTGAACGCGTGGAAGCGTTCCAGCATCTATGCGTGAATAAGTCTGAGATCCGTTATGCTAAATCCTGATTTCAAAAAGGTGCTTCTAATTCTTCTTGAGATTGGCAAAAATCAGATGCAGTCTCGAACGACCAGTCTCACGGAGGTCAGGGCGATCGGTGGCCTTTCTGTGATTGAGGTGGATCGCCTGGTGGACCGACTGAAGTTCGCGGAATTGCTGTCGGCCAACGATGACAATATCCGGCTTCGCAGGTCAGCGAAGCAAATCAGACTTTCCGAAATCTATGCTGCCGTGATCCCCACCAAAGAGCTACCCAAGACTTCCTTCGATGAACTTTATCAGACTATCGCAGAACAGGCTCATGCAGCTGCGACTGAGGAACTACACGGGCTCGACTTGTGTTCCAGCCTAGCGGAGCTGCTGACCCCATCAGAAAACTGAGTTGCTGCGCGTGCGATCGAGATCCTTGGATAGCGCTATTGAAATCGAGATCCGCAATGACGACCTCCATGGAGTGATTGGAGCCTGCCATGTTGACCGTCATTTGTGCCACGTCCGCCCTGATATCCGCGTTCTTCATCGGACGCTATTTTGCAGCAAAGAAGCGACTTGCCGAAAAGGCGATTGAAGAAGTCATTGCCAAGAAGCTGGCGACGTCGCCCGTGATCCTTGAGATCGGCAGCCTAAAGGAGGAAAACGGCGTGATGCGCAACCTCCTGATCGACATGGTCGAGAACGAGGCTTCTTTGGCGAAAGCAGCCGAGATGACCGAGGCGCAACGATCTCGCGCGATCACCGCACGGACCCGGCGGCGGCGTGAGCTATTCGGCGAGGCACTTCTCGCGATACGCAAGACCGGGCCATCGAGCAAGTGGGAGCGGCATGTCAAGATTGATAGCTGAGCGTCTGAACGTTCATTTTGTCATCCGATGTCGGACTACCGGTAACATCCGTCAAAACGAGACGACGGCATCTGAGATCACAGCGTGCCAACGGGTGTGCGAAAACCCCGTTGATGGATGCAACATTCGCACCAATCGCAGTCGGTGCGGATCACAAACATCTACAAAGTCGCCACTAAAGCTCCACGGTTTCTCTACGGAATGTTTCCAGTGACCCGCCAAAATGCGGGGGAACAGTTCGTACCCCCATACAAGAACCAGCTCTGGCTTGAGCTGATCCAGCACACGACGGAAGGGTTCTTGTGCTTGCAGATAGTGATCGGTTGAAGGTCGATCTTTTCGTGACGATTCCGCTAGTACCACTGGGATGTAGTTGTAGAAGGCCACTGATCTCCAAACGTCAAACTCCCCTCTATGCACCGCTGATGCGAGTTGCCACCGGCTTTTTCCTGATAGTGCCCAGGCAAAATTGTCCAGGGTGCGCATCCAAGCGCCTCGCTCTTGTGTCTCAGCGTAGGCTTGCATAACCTGATGAGTAAGGTTCGGCACCACGCTCCCGACAGGATGTTCTCGGGAATGATGCGACTCTCCGAGCACAAGCATGCGCCTGCCCTGCAGCAAAGACGACTTTCCGTACAGATCGCCTATCCACGGTTCAAACAATCGAAATCATCCTTGTCCAGCCCAATGTCTGGTGCGTTTTAAAAGTAGATCGGTTCCATATTTCAATGACGTCCGCTATCTCGTAGGCAGACCTGTTGCAGACCGAGCGTCCAGTGGGCATTCGATCAGTCCTGCATCTTTCTAATCGTAGCCCTCTCGTCCTCGCGCTCCGCATCACGGTCGTAGCTTTCGGCGATGCGCTCCAACACTGCGGCTGTGGTTGGGTAGTCGAGACGTGAGGTCGCCCAGTTTCGATATTTCTCCGCGAGTTGGCGCTCTTGCCGACCGCCTTCATCGAGGCTTTTTGAGTAAACGCCCCTCATGTTCATACGCTCCACGGCTATTCCACGAGCGATATCCTGCGACTGCTGTTCCTCAATCACCCTGCATACAGCAATCGGTGGCCAAATACCGTTTTCTTCCGGCGCTCGGGCTAGTACATGCCCGACGTAAATATCTCCGACAACCTCACGATCGGTTTCACGCGCCAATTTCCGAACTCTCGATATCCAAGCGGTGAGAATTTCAAAGTCAATGCTTTCATCACCACTTCCCGGCAGGACGTTGAAGTCTTGCAGAAGACGATAATCGTTACGCGCCTTAGCACGCTGTGCGTCCGTGACTTCCGGCTTTTCGTCTGTGGATTTATCTTGAGATGCAGGCACGAAGATCGACTCAAGCAAACCGACATAAAACTCTGGCGATCTGGCCATTAGCTTATGAACAACTAACCGGCGAGGGCTCCGCTCAAGCATCGGTAGATAGGCATATTCCAGCTTCGCCAACTCAGTCTCATCGATATCTGTCTTCTTATCGAGTGCGGAGAATAGATGCTCGATGTAATATTCAGTCATTCCGTCGAGTTGCACCTCACCAGCATTCATCTCACCGATCATGTCCCGCATCATCGATACAATAAGCTTGGTGGGTACGTCGTCTCGAATATTGTGTGAAGCCTTTATCGCGGCAGCCGCACGTCCTGCCGAAAGGTAGGTCTCAATGGCCCGGATGGCTTGGCCTTGCTCCATCTCAAGTCTGAAGGGATAGCGCTTTTTCCAGTACGTCGTGTGAGCAGCTTTACCGAAGCTGTCGATGTAGTCCCAGGACTCGGCGCCATCTGGTAGGTTCAACAGCAGGAAGCCGACGGTATCTCCGCTCCAGCCGCTATTCTGTGTTTCGGCGTGGAATGT
>UBJR01000038.1 GCA_900465675.1 Hyphomicrobiales bacterium
GATTATGCGATTTTGATGTGTAGCGGCATTTTAGAGATGCGACATATAGGCTAGTTAGAGATGCGACAGTCGTCGCCTCTTGGGATGCTAGCTGAACGTCAGCATTGGGAAGCAAGACAAGCGACGTGCATCGTGGTCGAGGCCATTTATGTTCGGAGTCGTCATGTCCTGTTTGATTGTCATGTCGCAGAAGGAATTGCATCGTCTTGAACAGATTCGGCAGGTTCGCCAAGGCGGCCTGACGGTCACGCGGGCGGCTGAGCTAGTTGGGCTCAGTCGCAGCCAAGTCCATCGTCTGTTGCAGGCCTATGATCTGGACGGGCTCGACGGTCTCGTCTCGAAGAAGCGCGGCCGCCCGAGCAACCGGCGCCACAGTGAGGATTTCCGCAATCTGGCTCTCGACCTGGTGCGTGAGCATTACGTGGATTTTGGCCCAACCTTGGCGGCCGAGAAGCTAGTTGAGCGCCATCGGATTTCCGTCAGCAAAGAGACGTTGCGCCAATGGATGATGGAAGCCGGCATATGGGTATCACGCCGCGAGCGCAAGAAGCGGGTCTTCCAGCCACGCGGCCGGCGCGATTGCTTTGGTGAACTCGTCCAGATCGACGGGTCGCATCACTGGTGGTTCGAGGACCGTGGCCGCAAATGCGCCCTGCTCGTCTACATCGACGATGCGACCGGCAAGCTGTTGCATCTGCGCTTTGCCGCCTCTGAGAACACCTTTGACTATCTGCATGCGACGAAGGCTTACTTGCAGCAATGGGGCAAACCGATTGCGTTTTACAGTGACAAGCACGGTGTTTTCCGCAGCACGCATGCCTCGATGACGGACCGCACGAGCGGTCTGACGCAATTCGGCCGGGCGCTTTATGAGTTGAACATCGACATTATCTGCGCCAACACCCCGCAGGCGAAAGGCCGGGTGGAACGCGCCAATCAGACGCTGCAGGATCGGCTGGTGAAGGAATTGCGGCTGCGCGGTATCGATACGATCGAGGCGGCCAACGCNNCGGCCGTTGGCCGATCATGAGAACCTCGATGATGCCATGTGCCGCAAGGAGGTTCGCAAGCTGTCGCATTCCTTGACGCTGCGCTACGACAAGGTGATGTTCATCCTGGACCCGACAGAGCGCGCCAGGGCGCTGGCGGGAAAGAAGCTGATCGTTTGCGATTATCCTGACGGACGACTTGAGATCACGGACGGGGAAGCCTCCCTGCCCTACAAGACGTTCGATACGTTACGGTCAGTACACCGATCCGAAGTGGTCGAGAACAAGCGGCTGGACGACATGCTGTCTGTTGTCGCTGAGCTGCAGGCGGGGCGTGAGCAGCAGCGCAGCAAAAGGGGACCGCGTCGAAGCGGACAGACGGATCACATGTTCGGTATTCCCGATGGCAGTGTCAGCAACGGTTATCAGAAACGCGGCACCGAACCTGGACGAAAGACGGATTTTACGAAGGATCCTGCCGTCATCGCCCGACGGCGGCAAGCGTTGGCGCGCCTGGGTCCGGCCGAGTGATGTAAGCGATCCGGCTGAGAAAGCGCAGTATATGATTGCGCTTGAGTCATCCGCCGCCGACCGAGCTGCGCAACCCTGGCCATCTCCGCCCGGACGGCGGCTAATTCCCGAGCACACATCAATATAGAATCTTGCAATTCCAGTAATAGT
>UBJR01000028.1 GCA_900465675.1 Hyphomicrobiales bacterium
TTGTGGAGCATCCAGGAATAGCTTGAGGTAAAGGCGTCGTAACTTGACTGCGGGATCGGGTGGGTGGGCGAGGCGAGCGCCAGCGTATAGAGCAGCACCGCCTCGTCATATCCCTGCCAGCGCCAGCGGAGGAAGCCGCTGGCGGGCTTCCAACCCATCGAGATGGTCTGGCCCTTGTTCAGCGCCCAGGTCCAGTCGATGCGCTCGTAGATGGTTTTCACCAGATCGCGGATTTCCCGCTCGCTGTCATCGGCGCCATCGAAATAGGCGGCTGCCGTCAGCATGCCGGCGACGAGCAACGTCGTGTCGATGGTCGACAGCTCGCTGTTCCAGGCGCGGTGGCCGGTATCCATGTGCAGGAAGTGGTAATAGAAGCCGCGATAACCGGTCGCGTGGCGTTCCCGGCCCTGATGGCTTCCGGCAAAGAACCGCACGGTCGCCAGTGTCCGCTCAACCGCTGCCGCCCGGGTGAGCCAGCCGCGTTCGGCGGCGACCGTATAGGACGATAGCGCGAAGCCGACGGCAGCGATGCTGCACGGCACACCATCGACCGACGTGTCGGCGACAAGCCCGTTGTCAGGGTTCGTGTGTTTCAGGAAGTAGTTGAAGGCGGATTGTTGCAGCCTGTCGATCAGCGCAGCATCCGTATCGTCGAGTCGTTGCAGCATACTCAAACCATTCATTTTCGCCCTGCTTCAACATGGCAACGCGTTGCGCGCAAATCAAACCTTTTTGAAAGGCGGTGTGCGGCTTGAATGGATCGTCGGCTGGGAACAGGGCGAAGACCGGCTGCGCGCTGTAGCGCTTTGTCTTCAATTTTGTGTCCTGGAGGAAGTTTGGAGCGGGCGAAGGGGTTCGAACCCTCGACCCCAACCTTGGCAAGGTTGTGCTCTACCACTGAGCTACACCCGCTCATAATCCCATGGCCTGTGGTAGTTGTGAGGACCGTGGGCGCCACCTTGCGGCGACGGGCGCTATATCGCCCAAACGATTTTCAAATGCAACAGGGAAATGACGGAGAGGCGAAGAAAAATTGTAAGCCTTTGGAAAAACTTCTGAAAATGCCGCAAATCCGGGCGAAAGGGTCGATCGCGCGCATTGCAAAAGCTGAGGCCCGGACTTAATCAAAGCGCCTGCCCGCAATTTTTGTGAAATGGATGGCGCAATGACCGATACGAAGCCGAAGACCCGCGACGAGCTTTTTGCCTTTCTCGACGAGATCGGCATCCAGCATGCCACGAAGGATCATGCGCCGGTTTTCACCGTTGCCGAATCGGTGTCGTTGCGCGACGAGATTCCAGGCGGCCATACGAAAAACCTCTTCGTGAAGGACAAGAAGGACCAGTTCTTTCTGCTGACCGTCGAGGAGCATGCGAGCGTCGATCTGAAGACGGTGCACACGCTGATCGGTGCTGCCAGCAAGGTTTCGTTCGGGAAGCCGGAAAAGCTGATGGAATATCTGGGCGTGATTCCGGGATCGGTCACTGCGTTCGGGGCGATCAACGATACCGGCAGCAACGTCACCTTCGTTCTCGATGCCGATCTGATGAAGGAAGAGATCGTCAACTGCCATCCGCTTTCCAACGATGCGACGACCTCCATTGCTAGCGCCGACCTCATCCGCTTCATGGAAGCGACGGGTCACAAGCCGCTTGTCTTGAAAGTCACGGCCTGACATACGATTTTAGCGCTAGAAATAAGCCGGGCGCGACCGGCATTGGCGGGAGATACCTATGAGCGGCAACGACAACCCCTACAGCACGTCCTACGGCACGATGTCGGCAACGGCGACCTATGGCGGCGGTGCGCCGCAGGCTGCTTCCGCGCCGGCGGCAGCGGGCAGCTATATCAAGGACACGACGACGGCGAATTTCACGAAAGACGTCATCGAGGATTCTCGCAACCAGCCGGTTCTCGTCGATTTCTGGGCGCCGTGGTGCGGCCCGTGCAAGCAGCTGACGCCGGTTCTGGAAAAGGTCGTCAACGAGGCCCAGGGCCGGGTGAAGCTGGTGAAGATGAATATCGACGATCATCCGTCGATCGCCGGCCAGCTCGGCATCCAGTCGATTCCCGCAGTCATCGCCTTCGTCGGCGGCCGTCCGGCTGACGGCTTCATGGGCGCTGTGCCGGAGAGCCAGGTGCGCCAGTTCATCGATCGCCTGGCCGGTCCTGCCGGTGCCGATCAGGCCGCCGAGATCGAAGCTGTGCTCGAAGAGGCAGCCGGTCTTCTGGCTTCGGGCGATGTCAACGGCGCGGCGCAGCTCTATGGCGCGGTCATGCAGGCCGATCCGGAAAATGCCAAGGCGCTTGCCGGCATGGCGGAATGCATGATTGCCGCCAACCAGCATGAGCGCGCCCGCGAGGCGCTGACCGATCTGCCCGGGGAACTTTCCAAGGATGCTGGTATCCAGGCCGTTCTCAAGAAGCTCGACCAGATCGAGGAAGCCCGCAAGCTCGGCGACCCCTTTGCGCTGGAGCAGGTGCTTGCCGGTAATCCCGATGACCACGAAGCACGGGTGAAGCTCGCCAAGATCCGCAACGTCGAGGGGCGCCGTGACGAGGCGGCCGAGCATCTGCTGACGGTCATGCGCAAGGATCGCACTTTCGACGACGACGGCGCGCGGCGCCAGCTGCTGCAGTTCTTCGATGTCTGGGGCTTCAAGGACCCGGCAACCATCGCCGCGCGGCGCAAGCTTTCGGCGATGCTGTTCTCCTAACTTGATGCGGGTGCCCTTGCGTTTTTGAGCAGGGGCACCACATTCAAAAGGGATGGCAAGGGCTCCGATTTTTCCTGCCTGAAGAATGCGGGACGAAATTTCATGCAAGTCGGGAATGCGAGATATTTGAAACCCGGTGATCTGCCGGAAACCGTCGCTGTTTTCCCCCTGACCGGCGCTCTCCTCCTGCCGACCGGGCAACTCCCCTTAAACATTTTCGAGCCGCGTTATCTCGCCATGTTCGATGCGGCGATGGCCGGAAACCGGCTGATCGGCATGGTGCAGCCGGCTCTCGTCGAGACCGATGACAAGAGCGGCGAGTGCAATCTCGCACCCGTCGGCTGTGTCGGCCGGATCACCTCTTTCGCAGAGACCGGCGATGGCCGCTATATCGTCTCGCTGACCGGCATCTGCCGCTTCCGGCTGATTGGCGAGAAGGTGACGCACGAGCCGTTTCGCACCTTCCGGATCGCACCGTTCATTTCCGATCTTTCGGCGCGTGACGAGGAGGATGCCGTCGATCGCTCGGCGCTTCTTTCGGCCTTCAGGGCCTATCTCGATGCCAACAAGCTGGAAGCGGATTGGGACAGCGTCGAGCGCGCGAGCAATCTGACGCTCGTCAATTCGCTGGCCATGATGTCGCCCTTCGGCCCGGCCGAAAAGCAGGCGCTGCTGGAGGCGCCCGACCTGAAAACGCGGGCGGAAACACTGATCGCCATTACCGAGATCGTGCTGGCGCGGGTCTTCGGTGACTCCGACACGGTTTTGCAGTAAGCAACCGGAATGGACGAAAAACTCAGCCGCGTCGATCCGAAGCTTCTGGAGCTGCTTGTATGCCCGTTGACGAAGGGCAGGCTGAGCTATGACCGGGAGCTCAATGAGCTGGTCTCGGAAAAGGCGAGGCTTGCCTATCCGATCCGCGACGGGATCCCGATCATGCTGGTTTCCGAGGCCCGAAGGCTGGACGACTAGATCGCTTCACCGGCCAGAAGGCGCGGATTGGTTTTGGTGGTCGTTCCTGCCGCCTGGCCGATGAAGAACGACTTCAGACCGGGCAGCCGATCGACGATGCCAAGGCCGACATCGCGGGCGATGCGGATGGGCGTCACATCGTTCGAGAACAGCCGATTCAGAACATCCGTCGTTACCCCCATCCGGAACGTGTCGAAGCGGCGCCAGGTCTGGTAGCGCTCCAGAATGTTGATCGAACCGATATCGAGGCCGAGGCGGTCGGCTTCGACGATGGTTTCGGCAAGCGCTGCGACATCCTTGAAGCCGAGATTGAGGCCCTGGCCCGATATCGGGTGAATGCCGTGGGCGGCATCGCCGGCAAGCGCGAAGCGCGGTGCCACAAAAGACCGCGCAAGCGTCAGCCCGAGCGGGAAGGCGCGCTTGACGCCGATCACCTTCAGCGCGCCGAGCTTGTGGCCGAAGCGGCGCTCCAGCTCTTCCTCGAAAATCAGATCGTCGCCGGCGACGAGGCGGTTCGCATCGCTGGTGCGTTCGGTCCAGACGAGGGACGAGCGATTGTTGGTCAGCGGCAGGATGGCGAAGGGTCCGGAGGGCAGGAAATGCTCCTCGGCGCAGCCATTGTGCGGCCGCTCGTGCTCGACGGTGGCGACGATGCCGGATTGCCCGTAATCCCAGCTGACGGTCTTGATGCCGGCGAGGTCGCGCAGTTTGGAACGCACTCCGTCACAGGCGACCACGAGGCGCGCCTCGATGCTGCTGCCATCCGACAGCTCCACCGTCGCGTTATTTTCGCCGGTCTTCAGCCCGGTGGCGCTCAGCCCATGGCGGATCTCGATGCCGAGCCGCTCGCAGACGCCGCGCAGCTCGCGGACCATCACCGCATTGGGGATCATATGCGCAAAGGGGCGGCCATCTTCGATCTCGCCGTCGAAGGTCAGGAACACCGGACGAACGGGATCCGACGTCTTGGAATCGGTAACGATCATCTTGGTGATCGGCTGGGCCTCGCCGCGGATATTCTCCCAGATGCCGAAAACCTCCAGCATCTTTGCGGCGGCGGCGATGATGGCGGATGCCCGCATATCCTTCTGCCAGACATGCTCGGGTGCAGCCTCGACGACGGCGACATCAAGATGCGGCGCCGCCTGCTTGACAGCCACCGCCGCGGACAGGCCCACATAGCCACCGCCAACAACCAGCATATCAAGCATCGCCCACTCCTCAGCCTTGTGAATACAATCGCGATCTATATAGATCATCGCTCCCTTACTTCCTACTGCCGGGGGCAAGCAAATGACCGCAGCTGCGGCAAAACCGACCGCCATGGAAACCCTTCTCGCGACGCTCGATCTTGAGCCGATCGAAATCGACATCTTTCGCGGTCGCAGTCCGCAGGTCGGCTGGCAGCGCGTTTTCGGCGGGCAGGTGATCGGCCAGGCGCTGATGGCGGCGCAGCGGACGATCGAGCCCGGGCGGATCGTGCATTCGCTGCACGCCTATTTTATGCGTCCAGGCGATCCTTCGGTGCCGATCATCTATCAGGTCGAGCGCATTCGCGACGGATCGAGCTTCAACACGCGGCGCGTTGTCGCCATCCAGCACGGCAAGGCGATCTTCGCGCTTTCCTGCTCGTTTCAGATCGAGGAGCCAGGCTTCGACCACCAGGCCGGAATGCCGGATGTGCCGCCGCCGGAAAAGCTTCTCGGCGAACAGCAGATCAAGGACCAGTACCTTGCGCATGCGCCGGCTGCGATCCGCAAATACTGGGAGCGCGAGCGGCCGATCGAGATCCGGCCGGTCTCGCTGACGCATTATTTCTCGAGCGAGAAGCTGGAGCCACGCCAGGACGTCTGGGTTAGGGCGACAGGACCGGTGCCAGATGACCGGCTCTATCAGGCAGCGGTGCTCGCCTACCTCTCCGACATGACGCTGCTCGACACATCGCTTTATGCGCATGGGATGTCGATTTTCGATCAGACGCTGCAGGTCGCAAGCCTCGACCATTCCATGTGGTTTCACCGGCCGGACAAATTTGACGACTGGCTACTCTACACCCAGGATAGCCCCTCTGCCTCGGGTGCGCGCGGGCTGACCCGCGGTAGCCTGTTTACGCGGTCGGGTGTTCTGATTGCGTCGGTCGCCCAGGAGGGGTTGATTCGGAAAAAGGCAGATGAATAAATAATGTGCATATTCGCAGTTTTGCGCATTATTTAAGCTTTTATTGCGCCGTCAAATGCCTCAAAATTGGCATCCCTCGATATCGCCTTTACTTTTCAATAACTTATAACGCGCCTCGAATCTGGCACGCCCCTTGAATGTATATCCCCGGTCGCTGCTCGCAAACGTCAGCGGCAAGGAGAGTCGGCTCCGTGCCGAGGATAACGAAGGATGGGAAACCAGATGAAAATTGTGATGGCCATTATCAAGCCGTTCAAGCTCGATGAGGTCCGCGAAGCCCTCACCGCGATCGGCATCCAAGGCCTGACCGTGACCGAAGTTAAGGGCTACGGGCGCCAAAAGGGACATACTGAAATTTATCGCGGCACCGAATATGCGGTCAGCTTCCTGCCGAAGCTCAAGATCGAAATCGCAGTCGCCACCGAGATCGTCGACAAGGCGGTCGAAGCCATCGCATCGTCGGCCAAGACCGGCCAGATCGGCGACGGCAAGATCTTCGTCTACTCCATCGACCACGCCGTCCGCATCCGCACGGGCGAAACCGATACCGAAGCGCTCTAAGAACCGCTGAGCAAGGAGCTTTTTACCAATGTCAATTTCGAAGTTTTCTTCCACATTTGCGCGGTTCGGCGCTGCATCGGCTGCGCTTCTGGCGCCGGTCGCTGCTTTTGCTCAGGACGCCGCGACGACGGCCGCTCCGGCTGCTGCCGCTGCTGCTGCTCCGGTCGCCGACAAGGGCGACACCGCCTTCATGTTCATCTCCACGCTGCTGGTTCTCTTCATGATCCTGCCTGGCCTAGCACTGTTCTACGGTGGTCTCGTTCGCGCCAAGAACATGCTTTCGGTTCTGATGCAGTGCACGATGGTCGCTGCGGTGCTGATGCTGATCTGGGTCATCTATGGCTACTCCTTCGCCTTCGGCGGCTCGGAAAGCCCGTATTGGGGCGGCACGGCCAAGATGTTCTTTGCCGGCGTCACCAAGGACACGACGGCTGCGACCTTCTCGCAGGGCGTCGTCATTCCTGAGTTCATCTTCGCGATGTTCCAGATGACCTTCGCCGCCATCACGCCTGCCCTGATCGTCGGCGCCTTTGCCGAACGCATCAAGTTCTCGGCAGTCGTTTTGTTCTGCGCGCTCTGGGCAACCTTCGTCTACTTCCCGATCGCTCACATGGTCTGGGACGCCAACGGCCTGCTCTTCAAGATGGGCGCGCTGGACTTCGCAGGCGGCACGGTCGTTCACATCAACGCCGGCGTTGCCGGTCTGATCGGCGCGATCATGGTCGGCAAGCGTACCGGCTACGGCAAAGACATGATGGCTCCGCATTCGATGACGCTGACCATGGTCGGTGCCTCGATGCTCTGGTTCGGCTGGTTCGGCTTCAACGCCGGCTCCAACCTCGAAGCTTCGGGCGGCGCCATGCTCGCAACGGTCAACACCTTCGTTGCCACCGCTGCTGCCGTGATCTCCTGGGCGATTGTCGAAACGCTTACGCGCGGCAAGGCATCGATGCTCGGTGGCGCTTCCGGCATGGTCGCTGGTCTCGTTGCCATCACGCCTGCTGCCGGCATCGTCGGCCCGATGGGCGCGATCGTCATGGGTCTGATCGTTTCGCCGCTTTGCTACTTCTTCGTCTCGGTCGTGAAGAACAAGTTCGGCTATGACGACACGGCTGACGTCTTCGGCGTTCACGGCGTCGGCGGCATGTTCGGTGCTATCGCCACCGGCATCTTCGCCAGCGCGTCGCTCGGCGGCGTCGGTTATGCCGAAGGTGTAACGATGGGCGGCCAGGTCGTCACCCAGCTGACGGCTATCGCCACCACCATCGTATGGTGCGGCGTCGGTTCGGCGATCCTCTACAAGGTCGTCGACCTCATCGTCGGCCTGCGTGTTGCCGTCGAAGCCGAGCGCGAAGGTCTCGACCTCGCGACCCACGGCGAAGCTGCCTACCACTCGTAATCAAGGGATTGCGGCGCCCGGCAAAAAAGGGCGCCGCTGAACAGCCCGTCGCGGCCTATCGAAAATATAGACCGCATTTTGGCCCGGACCTTCCAAGGTTCGGGCCCTTTTATTTTCAACATACTAATACCCTGATGTCATGGTTAACACCGCTTTAACCGTCCTCTGGTTAGGTGGAAGAGACGCATTCTGCGTGAATTGCGCGAGCGATTCGCGCCGCAGCACATGGACGGTAGGACATATGGCAAGAAGCACGTCGCCGGCGATCGATAGCCGGCCGGACCGTTTCTCCCTTTCAGGGTTCCTGTTCAGGCAGGCGCAGGCTCTACTAGGCTTTGCGATCTTCCTCATGCTGGCGCTTGCCGTTGCGGCGCTGGCCACATGGAACGTCGCCGACCCGAGCTATTCCTACGCAACCGGCAATGCGCCGAGCAACATCCTCGGCTATAGCGGCGCTGCCTTTGCCGATCTGGCGATGCAGTTCTTCGGACTTGCTAGCGTCATTGCTCTTCTGCCAGTCGTTGCCTGGGCTTTGGCGATGATCTCCGGCCGTCATATCAGCCGCATCCCGGCGCGCGGCGGTGCGTGGGCGCTCGGCTCGGTGCTTTCCTCTGCCGTCATCGGCTGCTTTCCGCCACCACTGACCTGGCCGATCCCGAACGGTATCGGCGGCGTCATCGGCGACATGATTCTGCGCTTCCCGGCGCTGTTCGTCGGCGCCTATCCGACCGGAACATTCGCAACCGCCGTCGGCTGCGTCTTCGCGGTGCCGACCGTCTGGATGATGCTGTTTGCGGCCGGTCTGGTTGGTCGCACCGAAGAAGATGACGATATTGCCGAGGACTTTACCGAAACGCGTTCCAAGGCCCGTTCGGTTGGCGAAGCCGATGAGGATGATGGCGATGATGAAGGCGGCTGGCTTGCCTTCGGCGCCCTGACACATGCCTGGTACATGAGCCAGGCGCGTATGCGCCGGCTCTTCGGCATGGGTCCGCGCAAGCGCCGCCAGAGCGACTTCGAATCGCCCTACGATTTCAACGATGACGAATTTGGCAAGCTCAACGAGCCGGTGCGCGCCAAGGCGCCTAGCGGTCGCGGGGAGCGCATGGACCCGTCGATGGATGTGGGTGCGGCCTCGCAGCGCCGTATCGTCTCCGCGCCGTCGATCTCGCTCGATGACGATGACGACGATGATGCGTTTGACACCGACATGCCGCCTCGCCCCGCCGATATCCTTCCCGATGACGACGAGGATGGCTGGATGATGCGCGCCCCGGCGCGTTCCGGCGGCAAGCAGGAGCCGCGGGTGACGCCTGCAGCATCCCGCCCGAAGCCAGGTGCGCGTCTTGACCGCGAATCGCAGGGCAGCTTCATCCGTCCGGAAGGCTTCCAGCTGCCGCCGATGCATCTTCTGGCCGAGCCGAAGAATGTCGTCCGCGACAGCACGCTGTCCGCCGATGCCCTTGAACAGAATGCGCGGATGCTCGAAGGCGTTCTCGAAGATTTCGGCGTCAAGGGCGAGATCATCCATGTCCGTCCTGGCCCCGTCGTCACGCTCTACGAACTGGAGCCTGCTCCGGGTATCAAGTCGTCCCGTGTCATCGGCCTTGCCGACGATATTGCCCGCTCGATGAGCGCGATCGCTGCCCGCGTCGCCGTCGTGCCGGGCCGCAACGCCATCGGCATCGAACTGCCGAATTCGACCCGCGAGACCGTCTATCTGCGCGAGCTGATCGCCTCGCGTGATTTCGAGGGATCCAAGGCGAAGCTCGCCATGGCGCTCGGCAAGACGATCGGCGGCGAAGCCGTGATCGCCGACCTCGCCAAGATGCCGCATCTGCTGGTCGCCGGTACCACCGGTTCCGGTAAATCCGTCGCCATCAACACGATGATCCTGTCGCTGCTCTACCGGATGACGCCGGAACAGTGCCGCCTGATCATGATCGATCCGAAGATGCTGGAACTCTCCGTCTATGACGGAATCCCGCATCTGCTGTCGCCCGTCGTTACCGATCCGAAGAAGGCCGTCGTTGCGCTCAAATGGACCGTCCGCGAGATGGAAGAGCGCTACAAGAAGATGTCGAAGATCGGCGTCCGCAATATCGACGGCTTCAATGCCCGCGTCGAGCAGGCGCTTGCCAAGGGCGAGCAGATTTCGCGTACCGTCCAGACCGGTTTCGATCGTCATACCGGCGAAGCAATGTACGAGACGGAAGAATTCGATCTGCAGCCGATGCCCTATATCGTCGTCATCATCGACGAAATGGCCGACCTGATGATGGTCGCCGGCAAGGATATCGAAGGCGCGGTGCAGCGTCTGGCGCAGATGGCGCGTGCCGCTGGTATCCATGTCATCATGGCGACGCAGCGTCCGTCCGTCGACGTCATCACCGGTACGATCAAGGCGAACTTCCCGACCCGCATCTCCTTCCAGGTGACGTCGAAGATCGACAGCCGCACCATCCTTGGCGAACAGGGCGCAGAACAGCTGCTCGGCATGGGCGACATGCTCTACATGGCCGGCGGCGGCCGCATCCAGCGTGTCCACGGCCCGTTCGTGGCCGATATGGAAGTCGAGGAGATCGTTTCGTTCCTGAAGACGCAGGGCGCGCCTCAGTATCTCGATGCGATCACGGCCGACGACGACGAAGACGGTGACTACGGTGGCGGCCCGGCCGGCACCTCCAATCTTGCCGATTCCGACGATCCCTACGACCAGGCGGTGGCCATCGTGCTGCGCGATGGCAAGGCATCCACGTCCTATGTTCAGCGCCGTCTCGGCATCGGTTATAACCGTGCTGCATCGCTGATCGAGCGTATGGAGCAGGAAGGAATCATCGGTCCCGCCAACCATGCTGGTAAACGCGAGATCCTCGTTCCGACGGAAAGTGATATACTCGATCGCTGACGCGCGAAAAAATCTTTCGAGGCAACGGCTTCACGGAAACCTGATCGCCTCGAAAACGTTACCTCTCGCAGCTATGCGTCTGCGCCATGAAGACGCCGCCTTTCGGCAGCAAGCAGGTCGCATAAAGGAGACCTAGATGAACAACTCCGATTCATTCCTGAACGGCTTTTCGCTGACGCGCCGCCATATGCTGGGCGCGATGGCGCTCGGCGCCTTGTCGGCCGCATTACCGTTCAATGCTTTTGCTCAGGCGGCAGCCGCGGGCTCTTCGACGGCACAGGCGATCGCCGACCATTTTTCGAGCGTCGGTACCATGCAGGGCGAGTTCGTGCAGTTTGGTCCGCGCGGCGAGCAGACGGGTGGCAAGTTCTTCATCGAACGGCCCGGCAAGCTGCGCTTCAACTACGACGACCCGTCGCCGATCCGGGTGATCGCCGACGGCAAGAATGTCGCGATCGGCAATCTGAAGCTCAAGACCTGGAACCTCTATCCGCTGTCGAAGACGCCGCTCAGCCTGCTGCTGGCACAGAAGATCAATCTCAGCGATGGTTCGGTGAAGAGCGTCAAGGAAGAGTCGGACCTGACGACGATCGCGCTTGGCAACAATACCGTTTTCGGCAATTCGACGATCACCATGATGTTCGATCCGAAGACCTACGACCTCCGCCAGTGGACGATCACCGACAACCAGGGCAAGGACACCTCCGTGATGGTGTTCAACGTCAAGACCGGCGTGCAGTTCGACGACAAGGTGTTCCGGGTGCCTTACGAAAGCATTCCTGGGACGGCCGCCTCGCGCGATTGACCCCGCCGATCTCATCCCATTGAAGCGACGCCCGGCTTTGTCCGGGCGTTTTCTTTTGCCGCCCGTTTCCTCCGGCACTGCTTTGCTCTAAAGCCTTTTCACCCCTCGATGAAAGGCATTGGCATGAGCTTCTCGATCACGACCTGGAACATCAATTCCGTCCGTCTCCGGATGCCGATCGTCGAGAAATTCCTGCTCAAACATCAGCCCGATATTCTCTGCCTGCAGGAAACCAAGGTTCCGAACGAACTGTTTCCTTTGGCACCGCTCAAGGCTATGGGCTACGAGCACATCCTGTTTCACGGCCAGAAGGGCTATCATGGCGTGGCGATCGCATCGCGGCTGCCGATCGTCGAAGATCACCGCTTCGACTACGGCGATGTCGGCCATGCGCGGCATATCTCGGGTATTTTCGAGCGTGGCGGGCGCCGGATCCGGCTGCATAACTTCTATGTGCCGGCGGGCGGCGACGAGCCTGACATCGCGATCAATCCGAAATTCGCCCACAAGCTCAATTTCGTCGATGAGATGAAGCTGCTGAAGGCCAATGCCGAGCCCAACACGTCCTCGATCCTGGTCGGCGATCTCAATATCGCGCCGCTGGAGCACGACGTCTGGTCGCACAAGCAGCTCCTGAAGATCGTCAGCCATACGCCTGTTGAGACCGAGGGGCTGCTCGAGGTCATCAAGCGCGGCGCCTGGCTCGATCTGATGCGCCAGCATGTGCCTGCCAATGAGAAGCTCTATACGTGGTGGAGCTACCGCGCCAAGGATTGGGAAGCGGCCGACAAGGGCCGCCGCCTCGACCACATCTGGTCTTCATCCGATCTCGGGCCGCTGCTGCAGCGTGTCGAGATACTCAAGGAAGCGCGCGGATGGGAAAAGCCATCCGACCACGTTCCCGTGACGGCGTACTTCAATCTCTGATCAGGAAAAGCGGTGGAGCTGCGCCGTGGCGCGCGCAGCGAGCTCCGCGATATTGTCGCGGATGCGGTTTTCGATGAGTTTGGCGGCTTCCGGATATTCCTCGATGAGGCGATGGAAGAGCGAGCGGGTGATGCGGATGATGCCGGTATCCTCGCGGGCGACCGCGGTATATTTGCGCTCCACCAGCGTCACCAGCGCAAGTTCGGAAAGCAGTGTTCCGGGTCCCGCGACACGCTGCACCCGATGATGCCCATCCTTGTCTATCACGGTGAGCTCCAAAGCGCCGCTGGTGACCACATAGGCGCTCTCCGCTGGAGAGCCCTCGCGGAACAGCATCTGGCCAGTGGAGATGACGCGGCGATCGGCGCCGAAGGCGACCAGGCGCAGCTGGTCGTCCGACATGCCGTTGAAGAGCGGCAGCTGCGAGAGCGTGTGGATGTCGTCTGTCAGCGCCATCTGCGCATCTGCCTCACGGTATGATCTTGTATCCGCCGTTCTCGGTGACGAGGATTTCGGCATTGGACGGGTCGCGCTCGATCTTCTGGCGCAGGCGATAGACGTGGGTTTCGAGCGTGTGCGTGGTGACGCCGGAATTGTAGCCCCAGACCTCTTCGAGCAGCACGTCGCGGGTCACGACCTTCTGTTCGGCGCGGTAGAGATAGCGGATGATCGCCGCTTCCTTTTCCGTCAGCCGGATCTTCTGGCCGTTTTCGGCGGTCAGCAGTTTCTGGCTGGGCTTGAAGAGATAGGGACCGACCGTAAAGGTCGCGTCTTCGCTCTGCTCGTGCTGGCGCAGCTGCACGCGGATGCGGGCGAGCAGGACGGCGAAGCGGAAGGGCTTCGTCACGTAGTCGTTGGCGCCGGCCTCGAGGCCGAGAATGGTGTCGGAATCGGTGTCGTGCCCGGTCAGCATGATGATCGGCGCCTTGAAGCCGCCCTTGCGCAGCAGCTTGACGGCTTCGCGGCCGTCCATGTCAGGCAGGCCGACGTCCATGATCAGAAGGTCGATCGGTGCTCCACGGGCAGCCTGCACGCCTTTGCCGGCGGTCGATTCCTGGAGAACCGTGAATTCCTCATAGAGCGCGAGCTGCTCCGTCAGGGTTTCGCGGAGGTCGTCATCGTCATCCACCAGTAGAATGGTGCGTGCGGTCATGCGGCTTTGTTCCTCAGGTTCCGTCTTACAAGTCCTACGCCAAATTCGATGATTGGCAAAGAGCGCAAGACGCGCGGTTGCAGCGCCCGGATCGATATGATTTCATCGAACATCCAAGCAAAACAAAAACATGTGACAATAATGGAAAAAACAAGGCAGAGAGCGGCAAAGCGTATCTCCACCATCCTTGTCAGGCCTCAACCGGGAAAAAAGAGCCGGGCGCTGGTGCAGTGCGGGCCTATCGTCGTGCCTGCAGCGATCGGCCGGACGGGCCGCAGTGTCTTGAAGCGCGAGGGGGATGGGGCAACGCCGGTGGCCTCGATGAAGCTGCTGTACGGCTTCCGGCGCGGCGAGCGTCCACAGCGGATCACGACACCGCTTGCGCTTTCGCGCATCCGTGCCGGCATGCTCTGGTGCGATCAGGCTGAAAACGCCAACTATAACCGTCTGGTCAAGGCGCCCTTCAAGCAGAGCCATGAGGAACTGAAGCGCAAGGACGGGCTTTACGACGTCTGCCTCGTCATGGATTGGAACGTGTCTTCGCGGGCGCGCTATCGCGGCTCGGCGATCTTCTTCCATCTGATCCGTCCCGGCTACCAGCCGACGGACGGGTGTGTCGCGGTCAAGCCGCAGGACATGCGCCGCATGCTGCCCCACATGCGCAAGGGGACAGTCATCAGGGTTCTCTGAATCTCAAGGGGTGATAATTCTTCGCCGCCGTCCTATATGGCTTCTCGACGTCGCGCTGCCTCGGGCGCGCCGGCTTTCAAATTGACGGAGACATATTGTGGCCAATCAACCCATCATTACTTTCCATGACGGACATTCCATTCCGCAGGTAGGCCTGGGCGTCTGGCAGACGCCGCAGGATATCGCCGCGCCGACGGTGCTGAAGGCGCTGCAGGCCGGTTACCGCCATATCGACACGGCGTCCGGTTATGACAACGAACAGGGCGTCGGCGAAGGCTTCCGCTCCTCCGGTCTCGACCGCAAGGACGTTTTCATCACCACCAAGCTGCGCAACCCTGATCAGGGTTATGACAATACGCTTCGCGCCTTTGACGGCAGCCTGAAGAAGCTCGGCATGGACTATGTCGATCTCTACCTCGTCCACTGGCCGTCGCCGCATCGCGGCCTCTACCGCGAAACGTGGAAGGCCTTCGTGAAGATCAAGGAAGAAGGCCGGGCGCGCTCGATCGGCGTGTCGAACTTCTATCCGGATCATCTGGAGCATATCATCGGCGATACCGGCGTCGTGCCCGTGATCAACCAGATCGAGCTGCATCCTGATTTCCAGCAGAAGGCGGCGCAGGAGGCGCACAAGAAGCTCAATATCGTGACGGAATCCTGGAGCCCGCTCGGGCAGGGCAAGTTCATCGCCAATGCCGTCATCGGTGAGATCGCCGAGAAGCACGGCAAGACGCCGGCGCAGGTGATCATCCGCTGGCATATCGATACCGGTCTGGTGGTGATCCCGAAGTCGGTCACGCCCTCGCGCATCGAAGAGAATTTCAACGTCTTCGATTTCAAGCTGGATGCAGACGATATGGCTGCGATCGCCAAGCTTGATGACAAGGGCGCCCGGATGGGGCCGGATCCCTACACGGCGACGTTCTGATATTATTCAGAAACAAAAAAGGGCGGCTCGAGGCCGCCCTTTTCACGTCCTGAACCTAAAGGCTCAGTTCCATTCGCGGATATCGACGAAGTGGCCGGCAATCGCCGCCGCAGCAGCCATGGCTGGCGAGACGAGATGGGTGCGGCCCTTGAATCCCTGGCGGCCTTCGAAGTTGCGGTTCGAGGTCGACGCGCAACGCTCGCCCGGCTTCAGGCGGTCGTCGTTCATCGCGAGGCACATCGAGCAGCCCGGCTCGCGCCAGTCGAAACCGGCCGCCTTGAAGATCTTGTCGAGGCCTTCCTTCTCCGCCTGTTCCTTCACCAGGCCGGAGCCCGGGACGATCATGGCGCTGACGGTGGAGGCAACGGTCTTGCCTTCGACGACCTTGGCAACTTCGCGCAGGTCTTCGATGCGGCCGTTGGTGCAGGAGCCGATGAAGACACGGTCGATGTTGATGTCGGTGATCGGCGTACCGGGCTTCAGGCCCATATAGTCGAGCGCGCGCCACTTGGAGGTGCGCTTGGTTTCGTCCTTGATATCGTCGGGGTTCGGAACGATGCCCTGAACCGAGATGACGTCTTCAGGCGAGGAGCCCCAGGAAACGATCGGTGGCAGTTCGGCGGCGTTGAGCTTGACGATTCGGTCGAAATGAGCGCCTTCGTCGGTCTTCAGCGTCTTCCAGTAGGCGATCGCCTGTTCGCGCTCGGCGCCCTTCGGCGCACGCGGCTTGTCTTTCAGGTATTCGAAAGTGATCTCGTCAGGCGCGATCAGGCCGGCGCGGGCGCCGCCTTCGATCGACATGTTGCAGATCGTCATGCGGCCTTCCATCGACAGCGCGCGGATGGCTTCGCCGGCATATTCGATGACGTAGCCGGTACCGCCGGCCGTGCCGATTTCGCCGATGATGGCGAGAACGATGTCCTTGGCGGTGACGCCCGGCGGCAGCTGGCCGTCGACCTGCACCAGCATGTTCTTGGCCTTCTTCTGGATCAGCGTCTGGGTGGCGAGAACGTGCTCGACTTCAGAGGTGCCGATACCGTGGGCAAGCGAGCCGAAGGCGCCGTGCGTCGATGTGTGGCTGTCGCCGCAGACGATCGTCATGCCCGGCAGGGTGAAGCCCTGTTCCGGTCCGATGATGTGGACGATGCCCTGGCGCTTGTCGTTCTCCGAGTAATACTCGACGTTGAACTCGGCGGCATTGATCGCCAGCTGCTCGACCTGGATGCGGCTTTCCTCGTTCTTGATGCCGAGGTGGCGATCGGGAGAGGTCGGAACGTTGTGATCGACCACCGCCAGCGTCTTCTCCGGCGCACGAACCTTGCGGTTCGTCATGCGCAGGCCTTCGAAAGCCTGCGGGGAGGTGACTTCATGGACCAGATGGCGGTCGATGTAGAGAAGACAGGTGCCATCGGCCTGTTCGTCGACCAGGTGATCGTCCCAGATCTTGTCGTAAAGGGTACGCGGTGCGCTCATAGCGGTATGTCCGTTTTTGGATGCAATGGAAAAAGGAAATGGCGGAAAAGCCCGCCGGCCGTCATTCGATCAACGAAGTCGGCTGTTGAGAGCGCCCGAAACGCACGCGAAGAACCGCGCCGGCAGGCGATAATGGTCCTGCAGCACGAAAATATGCGCGCCTGTGCACTTGAACTTGCTTTCCATGAGGCTGGATATAGCGATTTTTCTCATAAACGGCAATTCGAATCGTCAGGACTATCGCCCGTGCCTGCGGCGCATCCGCTGCTCCACTTGCCTGAGGCCCAGCGACAGGCCGATGGTCAGGATCAGGTAGATGTAGGTGACGATCGAATAGGTCTCGAAGAAGCGAAAGGAGCCCGAGGCATAGACCTTGCCCATCTGCGTGATGTCGGAGACGCCGAGCACGGAGACCAGCGAACTATCCTTCACCATCGAAACGAAATCGTTGGAGAGCGGCGGGAAGATGACGCGGATCGCCTGCGGGAAGATGACGAGCCGGAAGCGGTGATAGCGCGACAGGCCGAGGGCCTTGGCGGCTTCGATCTGGCCGTGATCGACGGACTGGATGCCGGCGCGGAAGACTTCGGCGATGAAGGAGGAGTAGCCGATCATCAGCGCGATGATCGCCCGCCACATCAGCGACAGGTCGCGAACGAGAATGGGTTCGGCGATGCCCGATTTTACCAGCGGTGTGATCAGGAAATTATAGGCAGCGACAATGCCGGGCGCGCCGACGAAGGCGACGTAGAACAGCAGCACCAGCATGGGGATGCCGCGGATGATCTCGATATAGAAACGCGAGATCTGCCGCAGCACCTTGCTGTCGGACAGCCCGAGGAGTGCGATTCCAAGGCCGAGGATCGTTGCCAGCACAAAGGCGACGATGGTGACGAAAACAGTGATCCAGACGCCGTTGAAGACGGTCTGGAAGACCTGCGCATAAATGCCGTTGGTGACAATGACGATGGCGAGGATGATGCCGATAATGGCAAGGGCGACCAGCCACCAAGGATAGTCGCCCTTCTCGGATCGCGGGGATGGGTGTGGCGCCATCTGCGATGATCCAGAATTACTGGCCCATCTTGTAGTCGAGGAACCACTTCTTGTTCAGCGCGTCGAGCGTGCCGTCGGCCTTGAGGCTGGCAATGGCGGCGTTCACAGGGGCAACGAGGTCGGAGCCCTTCGGGAAGATGAAGCCGAAGTCCTCGGTGCCGAGCGGGCCGCCGATGACCTTGAGCGTGCCGTTCGACGCGTCGACATAGCCCTTGGCGGCGACACCGTCGGTCAGCACCGTATCGACGTCACCGGTCTTCAGGGCCTGAACGGTGGCGCCGAAGGTTTCGAAGAGCTTGATGCGCGGGTTCTGCTCGTTGCCGTCGAGGATTTCGTAGACGGCGGTATAGAAGGGCGAGGTGCCCGGCTGGGCGCCGACCAGGCCATCCTTGAAGGCGCCGAAGGTCTTGCCGTCGGTGAAGCGGTTTTCATCGGCGCGAACAAGCATGAACTGCTGCGAGCGCATGTAGGGGTCGGAGAAATCGACCTTCGCCTTGCGGTCGTCCTTGATGGTGATGCCGGTCATGCCGATGTTGTACTGGTTGTCGGAGACCGCCTGGATCATCGCGTCCCAGCTGGTGTTCTGGTACTCGACCTTGAAATTCAGCCGCTTGGCGATCTCGTTCATCGCGTCATATTCCCAGCCGATCTGCTTGCCGGACTTCGGGTCGACGAACTGCAGCGGCGGATAGGCGTTTTCGGTGACGACCACGACCGACTTGCCGCCGAGATCAGGCAGGCTTTCGGCAACGGCGGCGAGCGGCGAAAGAGAAAGGGCCGCGAGGCCCGCGAGAATGGTGCGGCGGAAAAGCATGCTGAAAATCCCCGGTAAAATGTGGCTGGCGGAAACTGTCATAGAAGAGAAGGCGATGGCAAGAGCGGCCAGTGCGCGGCTGCGGCTCTAAAACAGAAAAGGCGGCCCGAAGACCGCCTTTTCATGCAAGAATTTTGCTGTGCAGAACTTATTCTGCTGCAGGCTCAGCAGCGGCTGCTGCTTCTGCAGCTGCCTTTGCTTCAGCGGCTTCGGCTGCTGCCTTTTCGGCGGCGAGAGCCTGTGCTGCTGCAACCTTTTCAGCTTCCAGACGTGCCTTTTCTTCGGCAACAGCGGCGCGCTCGGCGTCGTTGAGCTTGCGGGCGCGAACGCCGGTGTCTTCAACGATACGGGCAGACTTACCGCGACGGTCGCGCAGGTAGTAGAGCTTGGCGCGACGGACCTTACCGCGGCGAACGATTTCGACGCTTTCGATCATCGGCGAATAAACCGGGAATACGCGCTCGACGCCTTCGCCGTAGGAGATCTTGCGGACCGTGAAGTTTTCCTGCAGGCCGCCGCCGGAGCGGGCGATGCAAACGCCTTCGTAGGCCTGGACGCGGGTACGCGTGCCTTCCGTGACCTTCACGTTGACGCGGACGGTGTCGCCCGGGGAGAATTCAGGCAGGGTGCGCTTGGCTTCGATCTTGGCGACCTGTTCGGCCTCAAGCTGCTGGATGATGTTCATGACTCAACCTCTTTGTTGGTTCAACAGCCAGAGCGCTCTACGATCTATCTTTGGCGAAGCCTCGGATATATGCCGGTGAAGGCAGGAGCGAATTCGTCTGCTTTTCTTTACGTGGTTGATGGGATTTTCTCCCATTCCGGGCGTGCGCATACCCTATCGCGCAGGCTTTGTCACCCCTCCCGCCCTGAAAAACCGCAATGATTATCGGTCACGTATGCCTGCCGCCGGATGCTGCACGCAATCAAGGCAGCAAGTTCCCTGATTAAATATTTGTCGAATGCCTAATTTAGGAGCAGATTCTGATTCGGGCCAAATCATGGCCCGTGGGAATTTGGAGGGGAATGAATGTCGATAAGCAATCCATCGCCTTCGTTGTATAACGAGGACTTGGCGCCTGCAGAAGAGAGGAAATGGGGCGCCTTCAGTATCTTCAACGTCTGGACTTCAGACGTCCATAGTCTTTGGGGTTATTACCTCGCCGCAAGTCTTTTCCTGCTGTGCGGCAGCTTCATCAATTTCGTGATTGCGATCGGCATCGGCTCGCTGGTCATCTTTTGCCTGATGAGCCTGGTCGGCAATGCCGGCGTGAAGACGGGCGTACCCTTCCCGGTTCTCGCTCGTGCTTCTTTCGGCACGTTCGGCGCCAACCTCCCGGCGCTGGTGCGCGCCGTCGTGGCCTGCTTCTGGTATGGCGCGCAGACTGCGGCGGCTTCGGGTGCGATCGTTGCGCTCCTTATCCGCAACGACAGCATTCTCGCCTTCCATCAGAACAGCCACATGCTCGGGCATTCGACGCTGGAGCTTATCTGCTATGTGATCATCTGGGCGCTGCAGCTGCTGATCATCCAGCGCGGCATGGAAACCGTCCGCAAGTTTCAGGATTGGGCCGGGCCTGCTGTCTGGATCATGATGCTGGTGCTTGCCGTCTATCTCGTCGTCAAGGCGGGGACCTTCTCCTTCGGCAGCGAGATCCCGCGCGATGTACTGCTTGAGAAGACCAAGGATGCCGGCGTTCCCGGCGAACCCGGCTCGTTCCCGGCGCTAGCGGCCGTTGCCGCGACATGGATCACCTATTTCGCAGCGCTCTATCTGAATTTCTGCGATTTCTCGCGCTACGCCAAGGACACCAAGACCCTGCGCAAGGGCAACCTCTGGGGCCTGCCGATCAATCTTCTCGCCTTCTGCCTGGTGGCGGGCGTGACGACGACGGCGGCTTTCACGGTCTATGGCGAGGTGCTGCTGCATCCGGAAGCGATCTCGGCGAAGTTCGACAGCTGGTTCCTGGCGCTGCTGGCGGCTTTGACCTTTGCGGTCGCGACGCTCGGCATCAACGTCGTCGCCAACTTCGTGTCGCCGGCCTTCGACTTCTCCAACGTCTTCCCGCGGCAGATCAGCTTCAAGCGGGGCGGCTATATCGCGGCTCTGATCGCACTAGTGCTTTATCCGTTCGCGCCTTGGGAGACGGGTGCGGCGCATTTCGTCAACTTCATCGGCTCGACGATGGGGCCGATCTTCGGGGTGATGATGGTGGACTACTATCTGATCCGGAAGGGCGAGCTGAATGTCGCGGCACTCTACCGCGAAGACGGTGAGTTCCGCTTCCAGAACGGCTGGCATGCGAATGCCTTCATCGCATTCATCGTCGGCGTGGTGTTCTCGTCGATCCTGCCGACCTTTACATCGATCCTGCCGGATTGGTGGGGTACCTATGGCTGGTTCTTCGGCGTCGGCATCGGCGGTCTGGTCTATTACGTGCTGAGGATGAGCACGCGCGGCTCTGCCGTCGGCGCCGCCACCTGACAAACAAGGCGCCTGGTCTCCGGGCGCCTATTCTTCCAAGAGGTCGGGCCGTCGCTTCCTGGTCAGGGCGACGGCCTGTTCATGCCGCCACTTCTCGATGGCGCCGTGATTGCCCGAGGTCAGGATCGCCGGAATCTCGCGGCCTTCCCATTCCTGGGGACGGGTATAGTGCGGATGCTCCAGCAGACCGCCTTCGAAGCTTTCATGCAGGCCGGAGAGATCGTTGCCCATGACGCCGGGCAGGATGCGGATGATGGCGTCAAGAAGCGTCAGCGCCGCCGGTTCGCCGCCTGAGAGCACATAGTCGCCGATCGAGACTTCCTCGAGCTGGCGCGCCTCGATCACCCGCTGGTCCACACCCTCGAAACGGCCGCAGACGATGATCACGCCTTCGCCAGCGGCGAGTTCGCGGACGCGCTGCTGCGTCAGGGGCTTGCCGCGCGGGCTCATCAGCAGGCGCGGGCGATTGTCGTTTTCGGAAACAGTATCGATGGCGCGGGCGAGCACATCCGGCTTCAGCACCATTCCGGCGCCGCCGCCAGCCGGTGTGTCATCGACAGTCCGGTGCTTGTCGGTGGAGAAATCGCGGATCTGGACGGCTTCCAGCGACCATTGCCCGCGCTCCACCGCCTTGCCTGACAGCGAGAAGCCGAGATGGCCGGGAAACATCTCCGGATAGAGGGTGAGCACGCTTGCCCGGAAGGCCATGGCTTACTTCTTTTTCTTCGGCTTGCCGGTGGCGAGCTTGGAGATATCTTCCGGATCATCGATCAGGCCGGCTGCCATCGGATCGATACGGATCGTGCCGCCTTCAAGGTCGATCTCGAGCACCGATGCTTCCGAGAAGGGGATCAGCACCGGGCGTTTGCCCGGGCCTTTGAGTTCCAGCAGATCGCCCGCTCCGAAGTCGAAAACGCCCGTGATCGTTCCGTAGCTGACGCCCTTGTCGTCGAGCGCTTCGAGGCCTTCTAGATCGGCATAGTAGAACTCGTCCTCCTCCAGCTCGTCGTCGGGAAGATTGTCGCGTTCCATATAGAGTTCGAGGCCGTTCAGCGCCTCGGCGGCGTTGCGGTCGTTGATGCCGCGGAAGCGGACGACGACCATGTTCTTCATCTCGCGCAGCTCGAGAATCTCGAAGACGCGGCCATCGAGGCTGTGCAGGTGGCCGTAATCGCCGAGTGCCGTCGGGTCGGCCGTATAAGGCTTGACACGAACTTCCCCGCGGATGCCCTGCGCGCCGCCTATGGTGCCCATCAGCACGGGGTTCTCAAGCTTTGTCATAGTGTCCTTCATCCGAAGTCTGCATCGATCCGAGTTCGAGCCTCTCATAAACGAAGTGCGCCGGAATGAAAACGAAAACGGGCGGCATGTCGCCATGCCGCCCGTTCGAAGCAAAATCCGTGCGGATTATTCTGCGGAAGCTGCAGCTTCGGCGGCGTCAGCAATCTTCTGAGCCTTCTCAGCAGCGCGCTCCTGAGCCTTCTTGCCCGGCTTTGCCTTTTCCGGGTTGTTCTTGGTGTCGCGCTTGGCGAGACCAGCTTCGTTGAGGAAGCGCAGAACGCGGTCGGTCGGCTGTGCGCCCTGATCGAGCCAATGCTTGATACGGTCGTTATCGAGCTTGATGCGCGCGTCGTTGTCCTTGGCGAGCATCGGGTTCCAGGAACCGAGGTTCTCCAGGAAGCGGCCGTCGCGCGGCGAACGGGCGTCAGCGAGAACGATGTGGTAGTACGGGCGCTTCTTGGAACCACCGCGTGCGAGACGAATTTTCAGTGCCATGTCATTTACTCCTTAGGCTTTTCTTGACCGCTTCGTAGGGCGGCAGGTTCATTTTGCTGCGGCGTGGTCCGCAGCGATCTGCTCATGATGCCGGATGACTTCCTTGATGATGAAGTTCAGGAACTTCTCGGCGAAATCCGGATCCAGATTGGCATCCTTGGCCAGGCGGCGAAGGCGTTCGATCTGGTATTCTTCGCGCGCCGGATCGGCCGGCGGCAGCTGGTACTTGGCCTTGAGAACGCCAACCTCTTTGGTGCAGCGGAAGCGTTCGGCCAGAATGTGGACGAGTGCCGCGTCGATATTGTCGATCGACTGGCGGTAGCTCGAAAGCTGGGCTTTGATTTCAGGATCAATCATCGTTCAGGCGACCCTTTCACTTCTTCTTGGGCAAACCGGGAAGCCCCGGGAAACCGCCACCGAGACCCGGCAGCTTGGCGCCGCCCAGGCCCGGAAGTCCGCCGAGGCCCGGCATGCCGCCGCCCGGCTTTCCAAGACCCGCCGCCTCAGCCTGCTTCTGGAGCGCTTCCAGCTGCTTCGGGTCGATGTTCGAAAGGTCGGGCATGCCGCCCATTCCGCCACCCATGCCGCCAAGACCCATCTTGCCGGCGAGGCCGCCCATCATCTGCTTCATCAGGCCGCCTTTGCCCTTGCCGCCCATCATCTTCATCATGTCCGCCATCTGGCGGTGCATCTTCAGAAGCTTGTTGATGTCGGAGGCATCGGTGCCGGAGCCGGCGGCAATGCGCTTCTTGCGCGAATGCTTCAGCATATCGGGATTGGTGCGCTCGGCCTTGGTCATCGACGAGATGATGGCGAGCTGGCGGCCGAACAGGCTGTCGTTCAGACCGGCCGAAGCCATCTTGTCCTTCATGCCCGACATGCCGGGCATCATCGACATGATGCCGCCCATACCGCCCATCTTCTGCATCTGGCGCAGCTGGTCGGCGAGGTCGTTCAGGTCGAACTTGCCCTTGGCCATCTTGGCAGCCATGGCGGCTGCCTTTTCGGCGTCGATGTTTTCGGCGGCGCGCTCGACCAGCGAGATGATGTCGCCCATGCCGAGGATGCGGTCGGCGATACGGCGCGGATGGAATTCCTCCAGCTCGCCCATGCGCTCGCCGACACCGATGAGCTTGATCGGCTTGCCGGTGACAGCGCGCATCGAAAGGGCTGCGCCGCCACGGCCATCGCCGTCCATGCGGGTCAGGACGAGGCCGGTAATGCCGACGCGCTCGTCGAAATTGCGGGCGAGGTTGACGGCATCCTGACCGGTCAGCGAATCCGCGACCAGCAGGATTTCATGCGGGTTCGACTTCTTCTTGATGTCGGCCATTTCGACCATCAAGGGCTCGTCGATATGCGTGCGGCCGGCGGTGTCGAGAATGACGACGTCGTGGCCGCCAAGCTTCGCGGCCTGAACGGCACGGGCTGCAATATCGGTCGGTGACTGGCCAGCGATCACAGGCAGCGTATCGACGCCGGTCTGGACGCCGAGCTGGCGCAGCTGTTCCTGGGCGGCGGGACGGCGCGTATCAAGCGACGCCATCAGCACCTTTTTCTTGTCGCGGTCGGTGAGCCGCTTGGCAATCTTGGCCGAGGTGGTGGTCTTGCCCGAGCCCTGCAGACCAACCATCATGATGACGACGGGGGCAACGGCATGAAGATCGACGCCAACGCCTTCGCCGCCAAGCATCTCGATCAGCTCGTCATGGACGATCTTGACGACCATCTGGCCGGGCTTGATCGACTTCAGGATTTCGGCGCCGACAGCCTTTTCGCGAACACGGTCGGTGAAGCCACGGACGACTTCGAGCGAAACGTCGGCTTCCAGAAGGGCACGGCGAACCTCGCGCAGCGCAGCGGAAACATCGGTTTCCGAAAGCGCGCCACGGCCTGTCAGTCCATTGAGAATGGATCCAAGACGGTCCTGGAGGTTTTCAAACATAGGCTCTTCCTTGTGTTTCCGGATATGCCGGAAACCTCGTGCTTTTCCTTGACGAAAACAAGACGCAAAGCCAAAAAGCACCCGAGGGCGCATCGCGCTGTCGGGTGTGGACCTCCGGGATCAAGTCCCGGTCGGCGGCTCGGAGTCATGTCGCTCGTCGCAGAATTGAGGCGCGGTAAACAGGAAAGCGGCCGGAAAGTCAAGCCAGAGCAGGCAAATTCGCGCTTCGGGTCCTTCTCAAACTGCCTGTGCCTTCCCAAATGCATCCTCCCGAACACGAGAGTCCATCCGTTCATGCCCGATGCCAAGATGCGCAATTCCTATTACCAGGGGCCGGTCTCGGACCATTTCGACGGCGTCCATTTCTTCAACCCTGGTGGGGTCGAGCCGCTCGGTTTTCGCGAGTTGATGCGCTGGCAGTTCGGCGGCGGGCGTTTTCGCTGGCCGAAGGCGGTGCAAAGCCCGTTTCCGCCCGCCAAGCCCGCAGCACGCTTCAGCGGCGAGGATTTGCGGGTGACCATGGTTGGCCATGCGACGATGCTGATCCAGGTTGCCGGGCTGAATATATTGACCGATCCTGTCTGGTCGGATCGCGCCAGCCCCTTCTCCTTTGCCGGCCCGCGACGGGTCTCACCGCCGGGCATCCGCTTCGAGGATCTGCCGCCGATCGATATCGTGCTCGTCTCGCACAATCACTATGATCATCTCGATGTCAGGACGTTGAAGAGGCTCTTCGAGGTGCACGGCCCGCATTTCGTGACGCCGCTCGGAAACGATACGATCATTCGCCGTGCCATTCCCGAGGCGAAGATTTCCGATATGGATTGGGGCGACCGGCTTTCTTATCGGGATGGCGTTACCATCGATGCCGAGCCCTGCCATCACTGGTCGGCGCGCGGCACGCGCGACCGGCGCATGGCGCTCTGGGCAGCCTTCGTCATCTCGACGCCGGCAGGGAAGATCTACCATGTCGGCGATACCGGCTTTCACGATGGCATCAACTACCGCGCCGTCCGCGAGAAACATGGTGGCTTCCGGCTCGCCATCCTGCCGTTCGGCGCTTACGAGCCGCGCTGGTTCATGAAGGGGCAGCATCAAAACCCGGAAGAGGCGGTGGAGGGCATGGAGCTCGCCAATGCCGCCTATGTGGCAGGGCACCACTTCGCGACCTTTCAGCTGACGAACGATGCAATCGATGCGCCAGTCAAGGCGTTGGAGACTGCGCTTGCGGCGCGCGACATCGCGCCTTGCCGTTTCCGGCCGCTGAGGGCAGGGGAAGTGTTCGACGTTCCCAAGGCTTGAGCTATCGGCGGCCTACTGGTAATTCCCGCGCATTTCCGCCATATACAGGCCGAAAGCAATGGAAGCAGCAGCAATGAGCACAACGGTCGAATTCGCGAAGATGAACGGGCTTGGCAACAAGATTCTGGTTGTCGATATGCGCGGTCGTCCGGATGCCGTGACGCCCGCTGCGGCGATTGCGCTGAACGCCGATCCTGCGACGCAGTTCGATCAGATCATGGCGATCCATGATCCGAAGGCCCAGGGTACGGATGCCTGGATCGATATCCTGAATTCCGACGGCTCGAAGGCACAGGCCTGCGGCAACGGCACGCGCTGCGTCGTGCAGGCTTTGGCCGCCGAGACCGGCAAGAAGGCCTTCACCTTCCAGACCGTCGCCGGGATCCTCAATGCCGTCGAGCAGGCGGATGGGACGATTTCGGTCGATATGGGCAAGCCCGTTTTCGAGTGGGACAAGATCCCGCTTGCAGAAGAATTCTACGATACGAGCCGGATCGAACTGCAAATCGGGCCGATCGACAACCCGGTGCTGCATTCGCCGTCGGTTGCCTCGATGGGTAATCCGCATGCGATCTTCTGGGTCGACAGGGACGTGATGTCCTTCGATCTCGGCCGTTTCGGGCCGCTGCTCGAAAACCACCCGATGTTCCCCGAAAAGGCGAATATCACCCTGGCTGAGGTTACCTCGCCGTCTTCGATCACCACGCGGACGTGGGAACGCGGCGCCGGCCTGACGCTTGCCTGCGGTTCGGCGGCCTGCGCCACTGCCGTCTCCGCCGCCCGCACCGGCCGCACCGGCCGCGATGTCACGATCAAGGTTGCGAGCAGCCCGAATGCGGGTTCGCTCTCGATCGAGTGGCGCGAGCGCGACGATCACGTCATCATGACCGGCCCGGCCGAATGGGAATGGTCGGGCATGGTCGATCCCAAGACAGGCAGCTGGGCGCGCGACGCGGAGCAGGGAGCCGAGGCGCGGTGAGCGGCGTCGAGGTCATCACCTTCGGCTGCCGTCTCAATACCTACGAATCCGAAGTGATGCGGGCGGAGGCCGAGAAGGCCGGACTCAACAATGCCATCCTCGTCAATACCTGCGCCGTCACCGGTGAGGCCGTGCGTCAGGCCCGCCAGGCGATCCGCCGTGCGCGGCGCGATAATCCGCATGCTCGCATCATCGTGACCGGCTGCGCGGCGCAGACCGAAAAGCAGGTCTTTGCCGAAATGGCCGAGGTCGATGCTGTCCTTGGCAATGAAGATAAGCTGAAGAGCGCCTCCTACCGCGCGCTGCCGGATTTCGGCGTCTCGGCGGAAGAGAAGCTGCGCGTCAACGACATCATGAGCGTCAAGGCGACGGCGCCGCAGATGGTCAAGCATATCGACGGGCATGTGCGCGCCTTCATCCAGGTGCAGAATGGCTGCGATCACCGCTGTACCTTCTGCATCATTCCTTACGGGCGCGGCAATTCGCGTTCTGTGCCGATGGGGGCTGTCGTCGATCAGGCTCGCAATCTGGTCGAGGGCGGGTACAGCGAAATCGTTCTGACGGGTGTCGATGCCACCAGCTATGGCGCCGATCTGCCGGGCCAGCCGACGCTTGGAATGCTGGCCAAGACGCTGTTGAAGCAGATCCCCGAAATCCGCCGTCTCAGGCTGTCGTCGATCGACAGCATCGAGGCTGACAATCACCTCTTCGACCTTATCGCCGATGAACCGCGCTTCATGCCGCATCTGCATCTGTCGCTGCAGCATGGTGACGACATGATCCTGAAGCGCATGAAGCGGCGGCATGGCCGCGCCGATGCGCTCGATTTTGTCGCTCAGGTGCGGCGCCTGCGCCCGGACATGGCTTTCGGTGCGGATATGATTGCCGGTTTCCCGACTGAAACCGAGGAGATGTTCGCCAATGCCACCAGCCTCGCGGAAGAGGCTGATATCGCGCATCTACACGTTTTCCCTTACAGCCCGCGTCCCGGAACGCCCGCCGCCCGCATGCCGCAGCTTGATCGTTCGCTGATCAAGGACCGCGCCGCGCGGCTGCGCACCACTGGACAGGCGCTGCATCGCTCCCATCTGGACAGGATGGTCGGAACGCGGCAGTGGCTGCTGGTGGAAAACAACGGTCTGGCACATACGGAAAATTTCACGCTTGCCGCCGCTCCCGGCCTTCGCCCGCGCTCCCTACTGCAGGCCGAGATCACCGGCCACAACGGCAAGCACCTCGACATGCAATTGACGGCGGCGGAAGCCGCCTGAGTTTACGGAATTCAAATGGCGTTCAGTTTCATCAAAAAGGTCTTCACCTTCGGCAAGCCGCTCGAGGAGGCAAAGCCAGAGGAGGCTGTGCCCGCGATCGAGCCGGTGAAGGACGAGCTGCCGGTTGCTGCCGATCCGGTTCTGCCAGAAGAGGTGGATACCGCCGGTGGGCCGGTTGCCGGTGTTGCCGAGGCCGAACCGGTCGCGCCAGCGGAGGAAGAGCCGGCGATCCTGCCGGATGCCGAGCAGCTGGGTGACATCGGTGTCGTGCCGTTGTCGCTGCTACAGGCGGAAGCTGAGGCCGGAACTGAAGACCAAAGCGCAATACCTGCGGATACACCCCCCTCTGTCCCTCCGGGACATCTCCCCCTCAAGGGGGGAGATCAGGTCGAGCTTGAGGCGGCTGCTGATTCAGTAATGGCGGACGAAGAGCCTGTTGAAGTCCAGGCAGAAACTGCAGCGGCTTCCGCTGAGGACGAAATAGCTCCAGAAGCGAGCGAGCGCCCCCAGCCGATCTCCCCCCT
This sequence comes from Hyphomicrobiales bacterium, assembly GCA_900465675.1. Lineage (GTDB taxonomy): Bacteria > Pseudomonadota > Alphaproteobacteria > Rhizobiales > Rhizobiaceae > Rhizobium. The sequence continues at coordinate 28,864 of UBJR01000028.1, forward strand.
TGAGGGGGAGATGCCCGGCAGGGCAGAGGGGGGTATCGCTCCCGCCAACCTCGAAGAATCGTCACCTACGACAACCGAGGCATCCGAGCCGCTCATCCTTCCCAAGGGCTTCGCCACCGGCGCTGTCGCCTCCGAATCCGAACCACTCGTCCCGCAACCGAAGCTCACCTGGTTCCAGCGCCTGCGAGCCGGTCTCGCCCGCACCTCCTCGCAGCTCACCGGCCAGATCGCCGCGCTCTTCACCAAGCGCAAGCTCGATGACGAGACCCTGCAGGACCTCGAAGACCTGCTGATCCAGGCCGATCTCGGCGTCGAGACGGCGATGCGCGTCACCGATACGCTGGCGTCCGAGCGCTACGGCAAGGATGTAACAGGCGAAGACGTCAGCCGCATCATGGCGAGCGAGATTGCCAAGGTGCTGAAGCCGGTCGCCAAGCCGCTGCAGCTCGATCTCAGCCACAAGCCGCATGTCATCCTCGTCGTCGGTGTCAATGGCACCGGCAAGACGACGACCATCGGCAAGCTGGCCGCCAAGCTCTCAGGCGCTGGGCTGAAGGTGATGGTTGCCGCCGGCGATACGTTCCGCGCTGCGGCGATCGAGCAGCTGAAGATCTGGGCCGATCGCACGAAATCCGAATTTATCGGCACCAAGCTTGGCGCCGATGCCGCTGGGCTTGCCTATGATGCCTTCGAGCAGGCCAAGGCAAAGAAATGCGACGTGCTGATCATCGATACCGCAGGACGCCTTCAGAACAAGGCGGAACTCATGGCCGAACTGGAAAAGATCGTGCGTGTGCTCGGCAAGCTCGATCCCGATGCGCCGCACACCGTTCTGCAGACGCTGGACGCGACGACCGGGCAGAACGCGCTCAACCAGGTGGAAATCTTCCGCAATGTGGCGGGCGTTAACGGGTTGATCATGACCAAGCTCGACGGCACGGCGCGCGGCGGTATCCTCGTGGCGATCTCCGCCAAGCACAAGCTGCCGGTCTATTTCATCGGCGTCGGCGAGGGTGTGGACGATCTGGAGCCGTTCGAGGCCGAGGATTTTGCCCATGCCATTGCCGGTCTCGGGCAATGATGCCACAGATATGACGAGAAGGGCGCGCATGCCGCGCCTGACAAACGAATAGGTTCGACGCACGCATGACCACCGAAAGCGATATCACGCCCTCTTCCGCCGACCGGCATCACCCGATGCTGAAGCTGGCGCTCGAGCTCGGGCCGCTGCTGATCTTCTTCTTCGCCAATCTCCGCGGCCAGTGGCTGGTCGACCGGTTTCCGGCTCTGAGCGAGCTTGGCGGTCCACTGTTCGTCGCCACCGGCCTGTTCATGGCCGCGACCGTCATTTCGCTGGTTGCCTCGAAGATCATCCTGGGCCATCTGCCGATCATGCCCTTCGTCTCGGGTATCGTCGTGCTGATCTTCGGCTCGCTGTCGATCTATCTGCAGAACGAAACCTTCATCAAGATGAAGCCGACGATCGTCAATGCGCTGTTTGGTGTGGCGCTCTTGGGCGGCCTTGCCTTCGGCAAGTCCTTGCTCGGCTATGTCTTCAACGCCGCCTTTCAGCTCGATGCTGAGGGATGGCGCAAGCTGACGCTGCGGTGGGGCATCTTCTTCCTGTTTCTGGCCGTGCTCAATGAAGTCGTATGGCGGAATTTCTCCGATGACTTCTGGATCGCCTTCAAGGTCTGGGGCACGATGCCTGTTACCATCATCTTCACCATGGCGCAGATGCCGCTGATCCTGAGACACACGGTGCAGCCTGCCGGAGAAACCGACAAGTGAGCTTCGACGGCACGGCTGAGCGGACGAAACATCAAAACTTCTGGTTCATCGCTTGCATTGGCGTGCTTCTGGCGCAGATTGTGGCCGAATATTTCATGGGCCGCACGCCGATCTGCACCTGCGGCTACGTCAAGCTCTGGGAAGGCACCGTCAATTCTAGTGGCAATTCCCAGCATCTGTCCGACTGGTACACGCCGTCGCATATCATCCACGGCTTCCTGTTCTACGGGCTGGCGCATCTCGTGCTGCGCAACAAGCCCATCGGCGCGAAACTGCTGCTGGCGCTGGTGATCGAATCCAGCTGGGAACTGCTCGAGAATTCGCCGATCATCATCGACCGCTATCGGGCCGCGACGATCTCGCTCGATTATTACGGCGACAGCATTCTGAATTCGGCGATGGACGCGGTCTTCATGGTCGTCGGTTTCTTCTTCGCCGCGCGTGCGCCGGTTGCCCTGACGGTGGCGATCGCCATCTTCTTCGAGATTTTTACCGGCTACATGATCCGGGACAACCTGACGCTCAATGTCTTGATGCTGGTCTGGCCGATCGAGGCCGTGAAGGCCTGGCAGAGTGCGGCTTAGGACGCCGGTTTTCCCAGCACCTTCTCCATCGCCGGAAACAGTCCTTCCTTCATGCTGATCTCATCGAAGGGGCCGACGCGCTTATAGAGGATCGTGCCGTCGGGGCCGACGAGATAGCTTTCCGGGACGCCATAGACACCCCAGTCGATCGCTGCCTTGCCGTTCGGATCGACGCCGATGGCGTTGAAGGGGTTGCCGAGTTCGCCCAGGAACTGGAGCGCGTTCGCGCTCTTGTCCTTGTAGTTGATGGCGACAATGTTCAGCCTGCCGTCGGCGGCCAGCTGCTTCAGGATCGGATGCTCCTGGCGGCAGGGGATGCACCAGGAGGCGAAGACGTTGACGAGCGTCAGCTTGCCCTTCACGGCCGCATCGGTGAGCGCCGGAAGGTTCGAGCCTTCAAGCGGGGCGAGGTTCAGCGATGGTGCCTTGGTGCCGAGCAGCGCCGAGGGGATTTCGGAAATGTCCTTGCCGTGGAAATCCTGGTCGTAGAGCATTTTTCCGGCGGTGGCGGCGATGCCGCCGAAGACCACAAGTGGGATCAATGCCACGGCATAGCGGCTGAGGCCGCGGCGGGCTGCTGGCTGGGTTTCGGGCGCGCTCATTCGCTGCCCTTCGGCCGTGCCGAGCGGCGGCGGATGCCGGATGCCTCCAGAGCGGCGAGTTCCTTCTGGCGTGCGCGGCCATCGGCCCAGATCCAGAGCGTGACGGCTATGGTGATCACGGCAGCAAACCCATAGGCGCTATAGACATAGAAAGCGTGAGACATCGATCAGTCCTCGCGGCTTGCCAGACGGGCCGCAAGGCGGCGCTGGGCGGTGACACGGCGGCGCCAGATCTCGTTGCGCATCGCCATGATGTGCAGCGTGAAGAACAGCAGCGTGAATCCAATGGCCATGACGAAGAGCGGGCGCAGGAATTCCGGATCGATCGCCGGGCCGTCGAGTCGCATGACGCTTGCCGGCTGGTGCAGCGTGTTCCACCATTCGACCGAGAACTTGATGATCGGGATGTTGACGAAGCCGACGAGGATCAGCACCGCGACGACACGGGCGGCCTTCGAGGGATCGTCGATCGCGCGGTTCAACGCGATCAGGCCGAGATACATGAGGAAGAGCACGAAGACAGAGGTCAGGCGTGCGTCCCATACCCACCAGGTTCCCCACATCGGCTTTCCCCAGAGCGAGCCGGTGACGAGCGCGAGCAGGGTGAAGGCGGCGCCGAGTGGTGCTGCGGATTTCGCAGCGACGTCGGCCAGCGGGTGGCGCCAGACGAGCGTGCCGATCGCCGAGATGCTCATGACCGTGTAGCACATCATCGCCAGCCAGGCCGAGGGCACATGGATATACATGATGCGGACGGTTTCGCCCTGCTGGTAGTCGCCCTCGGTCGCGAAGCTGAGATACAGCCCCACGGCCAGACAGAGAGCCGTGATGCCAGCCATCCAGGGAATGACGCGTTGTGCCAGCGCCAGGAACCGCGTCGGGTTCGCGAGGTCGCTGAATTTGCTGATGGCAAGGCTTGTTTCGCTCATGAGCGGTTCTTTACCTTGAACGGGTTCTTCCCGCAATTGATGCCGGTCAACGCCATGATCAATCCGACGTGTTTCTGAGTGCCAGCGCTGCCGCTGCCGGGCCGATGACCGCAAAGAACAGCGTCAATGCGATGAGAATAAGGAAGGGCGGCAGGAAGGGTGCCGGATCCTCGACGGCCGCATAGCTGGCGCTGACGCCGAAGATCAGCACTGGAATGGCGAGCGGCAACACGAGGATCGAGACCAGCAGACCGCCGCGTGGCAGGGCAACCGCGACGGCTGCGCCGACAGCACCGATGAAGGTGATGGCGGGCGAGCCGACCAGCAGCGTCAGCATCGTGGCGCCGATCGCTGTCTCGTTCATGTTCATGAAGAGGCCGAGCAGCGGCGAGGCGATGACCAGCGGCAGGCTGGTGGCGGTCCAGTGGGCGAGGCATTTGACGAGAACGGTGAGCACTAACGGCGTTTCCTGCATCAGCAGAAGATCCAGCGATCCGTCGTCGCGCTCGGCCTGGAACAGGCGGTCGAGGCCGAGAAGGGCCGATAGCAGTGCGCCGATCCAGACAATGGCCGGGCCGATGCGCGAAAGCAGGTTGAGATCGGGGCCAACGCCGAAGGGGATGACGGCGACGACGGTCAGGAAGAACAAGACGCCGATGAGCGCACCGCCGCCGGCGCGGATCGAGAGCTTCAGGTCGCGGAGGAAGAGGGCGGTCATTTGAGGTGGTTCTCGTTGCCGGTTGAGCGTGGAGTACCCCCCTCTGTCCTGGCGGACATCTCCCCCTCAAGGGGGGAGATTGGCTGGGCGCGACCGCTCGCTCTCTTGTCACTATTTTGTTGGGCCGCCGCAACAGGTCGATCTCCACCCTTGAGGGGGAGATGCCCGGCAGGGCAGAGGGGGGTAATGCTGGCGCCGGGGCTGACTGTATTCCTCATCCCCACACCCCCTGCTCCACACCCGCAAACCCCGTCATCTGCAATTCCCTAGCATTCTCCAGCCCAAGCGGCTGATGCGTCGCGGCCAGCACGATTCCGCCCTTCTCCTGATGCGCTGCAATCAGCGCCGCAAACATCCTGTCCGCACTCGCATCGAGTGCTGCAGTCGGTTCGTCCAGGATCCACACCGGGCGGTAGGCGACCAGCAGTTTGGCGAAGGCGAAGCGGCGTTGCTGGCCGGCGGAGAGATAGCCGAAGGGGAGATGGGTAATGCCGGGAAGGCCGACGGCTTCCGCGGCCTCCATGATCGGCAGTCCTTCGCCACCGGAAGCGTTACCGAGAAAGTCCTGCCAGAAGGTCAAATTTTCGGCGACCGTGAGCTCGCTTTTCATCGCGTTGCGGTGGCCGAGATAGTGGCTGATTTCGCTGGCGCGATGTTCTGAAGAGCCCTGCGAATCAGTGAAGCGGACGGTGCCGTTTTCGGGCCGCAGAAGTCCTGCCGCGACACGCAGTAAAGTGGACTTTCCCGATCCATTTTTCCCTGTCAAAACCAGTGCTTCGCCGGCTTCGATGCGGAACGAGATATCCTTGAAAATCAGGTCTTCGCCGCGGCGTGCTGAGAGATTTTCGGCAGTCAGATGCATGGCGTTTCCGTTGATTAAGATTTTAGTCATCGCGACGCAAAAAATGTCCGAAATGGGCCACGCAGTATCTGGCACCCTTCTTAGAAATTATCTATAAGACCCGCAACCACGCCAGCGGTCGGCGTGAACTTCATCCTTGCGCCGAACATGGAATATTCTTTCCACGTGCGGACAGCGGAAATGGCCGTACCCGCATCCTGATGTGCATTAAGTGCATAGGCGTTCGCACGACTGTGTTGGCTATCAGAAACGGGGTATCTCGTGTCTAAGTCTCTTGACAGCTTCAATTGTCGCTCCACCCTCACTGTCGATGGTAAGGACTACGTCTATTACAGCCTTCCCAAGGCTGAGGCGAATGGTCTTCCGGGCGTTTCGAAGCTTCCCTATTCGATGAAGGTTCTGCTGGAGAACCTGCTGCGCTTCGAAGATGGCCAGTCGGTCACCAAGGAGCACATCCTCGGCGTTGCCGAGTGGCTGAACAACAAGGGCACCGTCGAAAACGAAATCGCCTATCGCCCGGCGCGCGTGCTGATGCAGGACTTCACCGGCGTTCCCGCCGTCGTCGACCTCGCGGCAATGCGCGACGCGATGGTGTCGCTCGGTGGCGACCCCGAGAAGATCAACCCGCTGGTTCCCGTCGATCTCGTCATCGACCACTCCGTCATCGTTGACGAATTCGGCACGCCGCAGGCTTTTGCCAAGAACGTCGAGCTGGAATACCAGCGCAACGGCGAGCGCTACCGCTTCCTGAAGTGGGGCCAGCAGGCATTCAAGAATTTCCGCGTCGTTCCTCCGGGCACCGGCATCTGTCACCAGGTCAATCTCGAATATCTCGGCCAGACCGTCTGGACGAAGGAAGAGGATGGCGAAACAATCGCTTATCCGGATACCTGCGTCGGCACCGACAGCCACACGACGATGATCAACGGTCTCGGCGTTCTCGGCTGGGGCGTTGGCGGTATCGAAGCCGAAGCGGCCATGCTCGGCCAGCCGGTCTCGATGCTCCTGCCTGAAGTCATCGGCTTCAAACTCACCGGCAAGCTCAAGGAAGGCGTTACCGCGACCGACCTCGTGCTGATGGTCGTGCAGATGCTGCGCAAGAAGGGCGTCGTTTCCAAGTTCGTCGAATTCTTCGGCCCGGGCATGGACAACATGCCGCTCGCCGACCGCGCGACGATCGGCAACATGGGTCCGGAATATGGCGCGACCTGCGGCTTCTTCCCGGTTGACGGCGAAACCATCAACTATCTCAACGTTTCCGGCCGCACCAAGGAGCGTATCGCGCTCGTCGAAGCCTATTCCAAGGCTCAGGGCATGTGGCGCGATGGCGATGGTTCCGACCTCGTCTTCACCGATACGCTCGAACTCGACCTCGGCGACGTCGTGCCTGCCATGGCCGGCCCGAAGCGTCCGGAAGGCCGCATCCCGCTCGAAAACATCGCTGCCGGTTTCGCCGGTTCGATGGACGCCGACTACAAGAAGCCGGGCCAGCTCTCGAACCGCTACCCGGTCGAAGGCACCGATTTCGATCTTGGTCATGGCGACGTCGCCATTGCGGCGATCACCTCCTGCACCAACACCTCCAACCCGTCGGTTCTGATCGCTGCCGGCCTTCTCGCCCGCAACGCCGTTGCCAAGGGGCTGAAGACCAAGCCGTGGGTCAAGACCTCGCTCGCACCTGGATCGCAGGTCGTTGGCGAATACCTGGCGAAGTCGGGCCTGCAGGCTGATCTCGACAAGCTCGGCTTCAACCTCGTCGGCTTCGGCTGCACGACCTGCATCGGCAACTCCGGCCCGCTGCCGGCACCGGTCTCGAAGACGATCAACGACAAGGGTCTGATCGTTTCGGGCGTGCTGTCGGGCAACCGCAACTTCGAAGGCCGTATTTCTCCTGACGTTCAGGCGAACTACCTCGCTTCGCCGCCGCTCGTCGTCGCCTATGCGCTTGCCGGCACGGTCCAGAAGGACCTGACCAAGGAGCCGATCGGTGAAGACCAGAACGGCAACCCGGTCTATCTGAAGGATATCTGGCCGACCTCGCACGAGATCCAGGAATTCATTCAGAAATACGTCACCCGCGAACTTTACGAGACAAAGTACGCCGACGTGTTCAAGGGCGACGTCAACTGGCAGGCCGTTCAGGTTCCTCCGGGCCAGACCTATGCCTGGGACGACAACTCGACCTACGTTCAGAACCCGCCGTATTTCGTCGGTATGGGCAAGACCGGCACGGGCATTTCCGACATCAAGGGTGCGCGCGTTCTCGGTCTCTTCGGCGACAAGATCACCACCGACCACATTTCCCCGGCCGGTTCGATCAAGGCGGCGTCTCCTGCCGGTGCCTACCTCATCGAGCACAATGTCAGCGTTGCTGACTTCAACCAGTACGGCACGCGCCGCGGCAACCATGAAGTCATGATGCGCGGCACCTTCGCCAACATCCGCATCCGCAACCACATGCTCGGCCCGAACGGCAAGGAAGGTGGCTACACCATCCACTACCCGTCGAAGGAAGAGGAATCGATCTACGACGCGGCCATGCAGTACAAGGCCGATGGCGTTCCGCTCGTCATCTTCGCGGGTGTCGAATACGGCAACGGCTCGTCGCGTGACTGGGCTGCGAAGGGCACCAACCTGCTCGGCGTCAAGGCCGTCATCGCCCAGTCCTTCGAGCGTATCCACCGCTCAAACCTGGTCGGCATGGGCATCATCCCGTTCGTCTTCGAAGAAGGCACGACCTGGGCAAGCCTCGGCCTCAAGGGCGATGAAATCGTCACGATCGAAGGTCTCGAGAACATCAAGCCGCGCGAAAAGAAGATCGCCAAGATCACCTATGGCGATGGTTCGGTGAAGGACGTCCCGCTGCTGTCGCGCGTCGATACGCTCGATGAGGTGATCTACCTCAACAACGGCGGCATCCTGCAGACGGTTCTGCGCGACCTCGCTGCTTAATTCTTAAGACAAGCACACGATAATTGCCGCCGGGGAGCAATCTCCGGCGGTTTTTCTTTGCGGGGACGGGCTCACGGCGATGTGTTCCGGCTGCGATGGCGGGTGGGGATGTCTCACCCCTTCGTTACTTCCCGTTTGGAACCGGAAGGATTATCTCTACGGTCGTCAATCAGGCCGCGCGGCCTTCGTTCGCCCGATGTCCTGGATAAAGAGGTTGCAATGTCGCCGCGTTTTTTGATTTCGCTGATTGCCGGTCTGGTGCTCGCAGCGCCACTTCAAGCCGAAGACGGCAAGCCGAAGGGCGTCGTTGAACTGTTTACCTCGCAGGGTTGCTCATCCTGCCCGCCAGCCGATGCCGCATTTCGCAAGATCGTTGGCCAGGGCAATGTGATCGCGCTCGCCTATCATGTCGATTACTGGAACTATCTCGGCTGGACCGACACGCTGAGTTCCAAGCAGAACACCGAGCGTCAGTACGGCTATGCCCGCATGCTCGGCCGCAGCAACGTTTACACGCCGCAGGTCGTCGTCAACGGCCGTGATCATATGACTGGTTCCGATCTCTCGGCGATCAACGGAAAGATCGACGGCTTCTCGACCGACGGCAAGGGGCTGAATGTCCCTATCGATGCGCAGATGCGAGGCGATGAGCTTGAGATCAAGATTGGCGCCGGCCAGGGGAAAGCCAATGTGGTGATGGTCTATTTCGACAAGGAAAAGACCATCGACGTTGAGAAGGGCGAAAACAGCGGCCAGAAGATTTCCTACATCAACAGCGTCAGCGACATTGAAACTGTCGGAATGTGGGACGGAAAGGCAACAAGCCTGACTTTACCTGCAACGGTTCTGCAAAAGGCCGACCTCGAAGGCTGTGCAATCCTGTTACAGGCTGCTACGGCTGACGGTGATCCGGCCGCGATCCTGGGCGCAACCGTCGTCATGGCCGGGAAAAATATCTGAAAGTTTCATCCGTTCAGGATGGAAAACGGGGCGGCCCGGCTAATCGTATTCGGGGCTGGGGTTAAGGTCGATACGCTCAGCCGGGCCCTTTGGCGCGCTGGCGCCAAATCGGTGAGCGGAATTTCCCCTGCAAATGAGGCGCTGTTTTGACTGAATTGCGGCGCTCCGGAGATTGCATAGCATATGCTTAATGTGATGACTGGCCGCACTTGCAATTTGCGGCGGGTCGGGCAAACTGTCACTCTCCTGTCATAAGCGAGAGGCCTTGAGAGACTGATGACAGATCAGCCGGATTTGCGGCATGGCGATCACCGTTCCGCCGACAGTAGTTCCTCAGTCGTCGTCGATCTTAAAGAATACAAGCAGAACAAGGATCCGTTGCCGGTGACCTTTCACCGGCGAGAGCTGGATGCGATCCTGTGGATCTACGGCCGCATGGTCGGCGAGGGCGAGTGGAAAGACTACGCCATCGACCACATGAAGGACAAGGCGGTGTTCTCCGTCTTCAAGCGCTCCGGCGAAATGCCGCTCTTCACCATCGAGAAAGACCCCAAGCTTGCCAACAAGCAGGGCGCCTATTCCGTCGTCAACACCAACGGCATGATCCTGAAGCGCGGCCACGAGCTGCAGCAGGTGCTGAAGGTGTTCGACAAGGTGCTGAAGCTCGTCGACAAATAGCGATCAGCCCTTGTAGAGGCTGCCTGGATAGGCCGACGGGTCCGGATCGGTATCCTTTCCCTCGCCCAGCTGCCGCTGCATGAGCATGGTGTCCAGCCAGCGGCCGTGCTTGTAGCCGGTACCCTTGAGCAGGCCGGTTTCCTCGAAACCCAATGAACGATGCAGCGCGATCGATGCCGGATGGGCGCCACCGATGACGGCGACCATCTGCCGGAAGCCGAGGGCGATGCAGCGGGCGATCAGTTCCGCGAGCAGCGCCTTGCCGACGCCCTTTCCCCGGGCCTCCGGCGCCAGATAAATCGAATCCTCGACCATCCACCTGTAAGCCGGACGTGTGCGGAACGCCGATGCATAGGCATAGCCCAGCAGCACACCGTCTTTGTCGATGGCGGCGAGATAGGGGTAGCCCTGGCCCGTTATGGCAGCCAGCCGCGTGGCCATCTCCTGGCGCGCCGGCGGGGCAATCTCGTAGCTGGCGACGCCTGACAGCACCGCCTCACGGTAAATCGCGGTGATGGCATCGAGGTCGGAGGTTGCGATATCTCGGAGATGAACGGTCATTGGGCGGCCGATGTCTGGAATGTGGTTCAGGCTGAAAACCATCCGGCGCGCGATTTGGCAACAGGAAAAGCGAATAAGGATATCGGGACCATGCAGGGCACTTGCCTGCCGTCGTCGTGATTGTTCCGCTGCCTTCTGTTCCGGCAAGCCGGAGATGACAGCCGTGTGGCGGCCAAGGCCGGCGAGTTGACCGAACCCGCCAGAGCTTCTAGAGAACAGCTTCGCGGAACAGGCCTTTGCGTCAGGCGGCAGATCGGCCGCGTGCGTCAGCCATGGAGAAACGCCATTATCAAGATTCTGGTTTTGCTGCACGCCGCCGTCGGCATTGATTGGCAGTCTCCCCCTGAGGGCACCAGCCTGAAGACCTTGAACGAAGCCGAGGAGAAGGGCTTTATCGAGATTCGCGGCGAGTTCCAGAAGCGGCAATTCCGCCTGACGAAGCGCGGCTCCGACCATGTTGCGCTCGACCGTCGGCGCCTGGCGGCACGCAAGCTTTAAGACGCGCAAGGCTGGCCGTTATTTGCCAGCTGCATGACCACAGCGCTCAATCCACACTCCGAAAAACAAAACCGCCCGCAACATCTCTGTCGCAGGCGGCTCGGTTGTCTCGCGTTCGACCAGACGGTCTGGCCGTCAACAGTTCCGTCTTACTTGCGGTTACCCATGAACTGCAGAAGGAACATGAACAGGTTGATGAAGTCGAGGTAAAGCGTCAGCGCGCCCATGATCGCCTTGCGGCCCATGACTTCGGCACCATCGGCTTCGTAGTACATTTCCTTGATCCGCTGCGTATCGTAGGCCGTCAGGCCGGCGAAGATCAGGACGCCGATCACGGAGATCGCGAACTGAAGGGCAGACGAGCCCAGGAAGATGTTAACGACCGACGCGATGATCAGGCCGAACAGACCCATCACCAGGAACGAGCCCATGGCCGAGAGATCACGCTTGGTCGAATAACCGTAGAGCGACAGTGCGCCGAACGAAGCGGCGGTGATGAAGAATGTCTGCACCACGCTCTGGCCGGTGTAGATCAGCAGCAGAGACGAGAGCGACAGACCCACCAGCGCGGCGTAGATCCAGAAGGTGGTCTGCGCGGCCGAAACGCTCATGCGGTTGATCCGGAAGCTCAGGAAGAACACCATGGCCAGAGGAGCCAGGATGACGACCCACTTCAGCGGGCTCAGATAGATGGCCTGGCCAAAGGCGGTCAGCTGACCGTCGGCAAAGGCGAATTGGAATGACAGAAATGCGGCTACACCCGTGATCGCCAGACCCAGCGCCATCAGGTTGTAGACCTTGAGCATATAGGAGCGCAGCCCCTGGTCGATCATCTCGCCAGTCTGCGTCCGGCTTTGGTAGTTACGAAGGTCAGCCATAGTTTCCTCTTACAAGCTCCGATGTGAATACGGTGTCGGGCTTCGCGACCCGGGCGCCGCTGCGGAGCTCCAGCATGCCTGCGGTCAATATGAGGCTTTCGCCCTTTGCAAACAAGGCCCTTGCAACCGGCGGCGGGGTTAAATCGCCGTAAGGTGAAGCTATTTTATCGGGCGCTGCTTTACCAGTGCCAGCCCTAGAGCTCGCGCAGAACGGGTGCCGCCTTCTGGCCGAGGATGCGCCAGGTTCCGATCAGGCCGATCCCGACGGTCAGCACCAGAGCGGTGGCGATCGTCAGACCCGCGACATCCGGGAGGAAGGCGGAGGGTAGCCGCATGATACGGCTGACGATGAACCATGCTGCCACGCCGCCTGCCAGAAGCGCGAAGATGGCCGTGGCCGCGCCGAGGATCAGATACTCGTAACTGAAAGCGCGGATGAGCATGGCGCGCGTAGCACCCAGCGTTTTCAACACCACCGCATCGTGCGTCCGGGCCCGGTTTCCGGCGGCGAGCGCGCCTGCCAGCACCAGGATAGAGGCAATGAGTGCGACCGAAGCCGCCGCGCGGATCGCGGTCGCAAGCTGTCCGACCAGCTGGTTGACGATATCGATCGCATCCTTGACGCGGACGCTTGTCACCGTCGGATAGGTGTTGGTGACAGTCTTCAGGATCGCTGTCTCTTCGGTCGCACTTGCCGAGGGATCGGTCAGCGTTGCCAGCCAGGCATGCGGGGCGCCACGGAACGTATTCGGCGAAAAGACCATCACGAAGTTCAGCGACAGTGATTCCCACTGGACCTTGCGCAGGTTGGTGATCCGAGCGGTGATGTTCCTGCCTAGCACGTTGACAGTGACGGTATCGCCAATCTTGAGGCCGAGTTCGCCTGCCTCTTCGGCGGAAAAGGAAACCTCCGGCTCGCCGCTGTAATCCTTTGGCCACCAGCTGCCCTCTGTGAGTGCAGCATTCTCGGGGATGTTTTCGGAATAGGTGATGCCGCGGTCGCCGCGCAGGACCCATTGCCCTGCCGGCGGCACCTTGCGCTTGGTGACGTCTTCGCCGTTGAAGGCCAGGATGCGGCCCCGCAGCATCGGCACTTCCACCAGCTTGCCATCAGGCGCCTGCTGCTTGATCAGGTTGCGGAAGCTCTCCACCTGGGCACTCTGGATGTCGACGAAGAAGAAATTCGGCGCGCCGCCTGCCATGCGGCCAGTCAGCTGCTGGCGCAGATTGCCGTCGATCAGCGTCAGCGTTACCAGGAGCGCCAGCCCAAGGCCCAGCGAGAGCACGACAGAGGGCGTCAAGGCGCCGGGGCGGTGGATATTGCCGATTGCCAGACGCAGCGCCGGCGAACTGACGCGCGGGCTGCGTTTTGCCAGCCAGGCGATCAGGGCGGCCACGGCGCGCAGAATCACGAAGGCGAAGACGATGGCGCCGACAAAGACGACGGCGATGAAGCGGTCGTAGGCGGTGACGATCGCCAGCCCCGCAAGTGCTGCCATGAAGACGCCGGCCAGCAGGATATAGGGCCAGGAGGGAAGGGCACGGGCTTCGAAGCCCTGTTCGCGGAACAGAGCCGTTGCGGGAACTTCGCGGGCATGCCCCAGCGGCAGGATGGCAAAGGCCAGCGTCGTCAGGATGCCGAAGACAGCGGCCAGCAGCAGCGCGCCCGGATAGAGCGCCGGTGCCGTCGAGACCGGCAGGAACTGCGCCAGGAATTGGGCGGCGATCACAGGCGAGATGGCGCCGAGCACCAGACCGATCAGGATGCCTGCGAAGGCGATGATGGCGATCTGGAACAGATACACGAGTACCACGACCGAAGCGGGCGCGCCCAGGCATTTGAAGGTGGCGATCGTCGTCCGCTTGGAGTCGAGAAAGGCCCGGACCGCGTTGGCAACGCCGACGCCGCCGACGATCAGCGCGGTGAGGCCGACCAGCGTCAGGAACTGCGAGAAACGGGTGATATTCTCCGTCAGCGATGGCGCAGCGCGGTCGCTGGTGCGAATCGACCAGCCGGCAGAGGGAAATTCCTTGGCAGCGCGGTCGCGCACCGCGCCAATTTCGCCGGGATCATCCAGCTTGATCTTGTAGGCGTGCTCGACGAGGCTGCCGGTCTGGATCAGTCCCGAGGCCTGCAGCGCGGCACGGCTGACGATCAGCCGTGGCGCGAAGCCGAAGCCCTCGGAGAGCGCGTCCGGCTCCGTCTTGACGGTTCCGGTGATGCTGAGCGTTGCGTTGCCGAGCAGGATTTCGTCGCCGACGGCAAGGCCAAGGCGCTGAAGCAGAAGTGGAGCCGCGACCGCGCCATAGGTGCCGCTCTGGTCGGAGAGCAGGGCCGCTAGCGGATAATCGGGCTCCGACTGGAACGTGCCATAGAGCGGGTAGGCGTCATCGACGGCCTTGACCTCGACCAGCGCCTGGTCGGAACCGTCAGGTTTTCTCGCCATCGAACGCAGCCCCGTCGAGATCGAGACCTTGCCGAAGCCGCGCAGGAAATTCATCTCATCTGGCGATGCCTCGCGATTGTTGAGCTCGAAGCGGACGTCGCCGGCAAGAAGTTCCTGCCCTTGCGACGCGATCGTGTCGGTAATCGAGGTCGAGACGGAATTGACGGCGGCGATCGCGCCGGTGCCAAGCGCGATACAGGCGAGGAAGATGTAGAAGCCCCTGAGGCCGCCGCGCAGCTCGCGAAGGGCGAGGCGGAAGGCGAGTGACGCGCGCGGCGTGATCAGGGTCATGCGAGGACTGCCGCAGACTGGCGCGCTGGGCTGTCGCTTTCGATCTTGCCGGAGCGCACCCGGATCTGCCGCGAGCAGCGGCTGGCGAGCGCATTGTCATGGGTCACGAGCAGCAGGGTCATGCCGCGCTCGGCCTGCTTGGCGAACAGCAGATCAGCGATCTGGCGGCCGGTCTCGGTATCGAGGTTGCCGGTCGGTTCGTCGGCGATCAGGAGGGCTGGAGACGGCGCCAGCGCCCGGGCGATCGCCACGCGCTGCTGTTCGCCGCCGGAGAGCTGGCCCGGATAGTGGTTCAGCCGCTCGCCGAGACCAACGGAGCGCAATTCGCGCTGGGCGATCTCGAACGGGTTGCGCACGTTGGCAAGCTCGAGGGGCACTGCGACATTCTCGAGCGCCGTCATGTTGGCGATCAGGTGGAAGGACTGGAAAACGATGCCGATGTTCCGGCCGCGGAAATCGGCAAGCTGATCCTCGCTCATCGCATGGAGCGGCGTGTCCTGAATGTGGATTTCGCCGCTATCGAGCCTTTCCAGACCGGCAAGCACCATCAGCAGCGTCGACTTGCCGGATCCGGATGGCCCGACGATGCCGACGGATTCGCCGGCCTCGATCGTCAGGTCGATGCCTTTCAGCACGTGGACCGACGCCGCGGCATTGCCCAATGTCAAATCCGCGTGCTTCAGCTCGATGATGGTTTTTGCCAAAGAAAATAGCCCTATATAAATCCCAAAGACTTCGACAATTTAGGGAACGCGGAATGAGATTTAAAGTTGGCCTGCTTCACATCGCTGTCATTGCGGGCTCTCTGCTTGCCGCTACACTGGCAAATGCCGCGACAATCAACCTCGTCGGCTTCGGTGATAGCCTCATGGCCGGGTTCCAGCTGCCGCCGGGAGACGGCTTTCCCGAGAAGCTGCAGGCCGCACTCAAAGCGAAAGGCGTCGATGTCGCGATCACCAATGCCGGCGTTTCCGGCGACACCTCGACCGGAGGGCTTGCGCGGGTCGACTGGTCGGTTCCCGACGGAACGAGCGGCGTCATCCTCGAGCTCGGCGCCAATGATGCGCTTCGGGGGATCGCGCCCGAGGAAACCGAGCGAAACCTTGATGAAATCATTGCCCGGCTAAAGAACAGAGGTATTCCGGTCCTGCTTGCCGGCATGATCGCGCCGCCGAACATGGGGGCGGACTATGCTGCTCGGTTCAATCCCATCTTCGAGAAACTGGCGCAAAAACATCAGGTTCCGCTCTACGCCTTTTTCCTCGATGGTGTTGTACTGGACCCCAGCCTTAAGCTGGAGGACGGTATGCACCCTAATTCCAAGGGAGTGGATGTCATGGTTCAGAAGATGGAGCCGGCTGTCACAAATTTCATCGGGACGATTTCTACTGTGAAGAAATAGGGGCTTGCGCGGCTCACCATTGCGTGATTCCGTGTTAGCACCTGCAAAAGATTCGGGGAGTGCTCGTTATGCCGAGACTTTTTACCGCCCTCGAAATTCCGCGCAATGCGGCGATGAGCCTTTCATTGCTGCGCGGTGGTCTTCCCGGTGCCCGATGGATCGATGTGGAGAATTACCACGTCACTTTGCGCTTTATCGGCGATGTCGATGGCCGCACCGCTGACGAGATCGTCGAGCGGCTGGACAGGATCGACCGCCCGGAATTCCAGATCAGGCTCGATGGTATCGGCGCTTTCGGTTCCAAGAAGCCGCACTCGGTTTGGGCGGGTGTATCGCCTTCGCCCGAGATGTATGCTCTTCAGGGCGAGATCGAGCGCATCTGCCAGAGGATCGGCCTTCCGCCCGATCCCCGCAAGTTTACGCCGCATGTGACGCTTGCCCGCCTGAAGTCGTCACGCGTCGATGACGTGGTTCACTACCTGTCGGGCCGCGGCAATTTCCAGACTTCGACCTTCACCGTGCCGCGCTTCGTCCTGCTCTCTTCGCGGGATTCGGTCGGCGGCGGGCCTTATCTGACGGAAGAGGTCTTCGCGCTCCATGAAGCGCTGTCGGCGCCGAGTTCGCCGAGCAACTTCATGCAGCCGGCCAAGAGCCTGGCATAGACATTCTCGAAGCCTTCCGGACCACCGTAATAGGGGTCCGGAATATCCTCGCCGGTGCCGAGGGCGATGTCGCCGAAAAGGTGGATGTTGCGGGCGTTCGGTGATGCGCGTCGAAGCTCGGCCACGTTGTTCCGGTCCATCGCGATAACCAGATCGAATGCCGCGACGTCTTCGCTGCGGATGCGGCGTGCCCTCTGTGCGGATATGTCGATCCCGTGCTGTCTGGCTGTTGCGGCCGATCGCCGGTCTGGCGGGTCGCCTTCGTGCCAGCCGCCCGTTCCGGCCGAATCGATGGCAAACGCGTCCGAGAGACCGGCCTCCGCCGCGGCATGGCGGAAGATTCCTTCCGCCAGGGGCGACCGGCAGATATTGCCCATGCAAACAAACAGGATGCTGACGCGTTTCATGAAGAGACCTATGAAGGGTGATCGGAGGACAATGACATGAAGATGGAAAAACTGGAACGCCGCGCAATCGACGAGCATCTGGCAGCAGTCGCAGGATGGGCGCTTGCCGAGGACGGCAAGTCGATCTCCAAAACCTTCAAGTTCGGCAGCTTCGTCGAAGCATTCGGCTTCATGGCGCAGTCGTCGCTTTCGGCCGAGAAGCTCAATCACCATCCGGAATGGTTCAATGTCTATTCGCGGGTCGACGTGACGCTTAACACGCATGATGCCGGCGGGCTGACCGAGCTTGATTTCAAACTGGCCAAGGCAATGGACAAGGCGGCCGGTCTGAACACAAACAATTGAATCGCGTCCGGCAGTCACCATATCAGGCCATGCATTTTGAGGAGATCGGAATGGACGACGTCAAATACGGTGAGATCCTGCTGCCCGGCGATGAAGAGACCCAGAGCCGCCGGGAAAAGGCCGTGCGCAAGAAATTCTGGCCGACCTTCAAGCGCGCCGTCCGGCAGATCCCGTTCTCGCGCGATGTCGTTGCTGCTTTCTATTGCGCCACCGACCCGGCGACGCCTGCGCGCGTCCGCGGCATCCTGTTGGCAGCACTCGCCTATTTCGTTCTGCCGTTCGACATGATCCCGGATATTTTCGCGGTTGTCGGCTTCTCCGACGACATTGCCGTGCTGTCGGCCGCCTTTGCGCTTGTCAGCGGCCATATGAAGCCCAAGCACTATGAGGCTGCCGATCGCGCCCTTGCCGATCAGCCCGAGGGCATGAAGACCGTCTAGGCGGTTTCCGCGTCCAGAACCTTCTTGAGCTTGCCGAAGGCGAGCCTGATCCTCGATTTCACCGTTCCGAGCGGCACTCCCGTGGCTTCGGCAATTTCCGAATGCGATTGCCCAAGGAAGAAGGCGGCGCGCAGCATCTCACGCTGCTCTTCCGGCAGCTGGCTGACCGCGGCGCGCACGTGGGCATCGCGGTCATCATTGGCGACCGCCTCGTCGGCACCGATTTCGGCAGCCGGTTGCAGTGTCGGGTCGTCTTCATCAAGGACGCGAGCCCTGGCGCGCCGCTGCAGGTCGATGCGGCGGTTGCGGGCGATGCGGAACAGCCAGGTGGATAGCGAAGAGCGCGCCGGATCGTAGAGACCGGCCTTGTGCCAGAGCACGATCATCACTTCCTGGACCAACTCTTCTGCCTCGGTTGCGGGCATGCGTTGGCGAAGCAGCCAGGATTTCAGCCTCGGCGCGAAATAATCGAACAGGACGGAGAAAGCCTGCTGGTCCCGCTGATCGGCGACAGCTTTTGCGAGGGCAGCGAAACGCTGTTTTTCCTCAGCATCCATGTCCGGTCACGTTCCCCCTGGCTCAGGCAATTCTTGGACGAATTTCCAATACCTTAATGAGGTACAACGGATTTTCGAAAGGTCAAACTCTTGCCTGAATCTTTATGTCTTAAATTGCTCTCGAAGGGATGACGCGATGTCATCGAGGCATAACATCACCGCAGGCAGCCGCACCAAGCCGAACGTTGACACACAGGCCTAAATGACACAGGTGGAGACAAATCACGGTCTCCGTTGACGCTTTGGTAACCTGAATTAAGTCAAAATAAAGCAGATCGTGACGAAAGCGCTGCCCGCTCTGATCGGGCGCTGAATCGCAAGAACCGGCAGGAAATCAATGTTTGTAAAAAGTATCGCACCCGCTCTCGCTCTCGTTCTCATCACGGCCGGAGTCGCAGGAGCGCAGCAGGGCGGAGCCTCGGCGCCGACCCGCATCCAGCAGTTCCAGGCTTGGGGCGCCTATTCCTACAAGCAGGGCAACAGCACCGTCTGCTACGTACTGTCCGTTCCGACGACGAAGCAGCCGGCAAGCGTCGATCACGGTGACAACTTCTTCATCGTATCGCAGCGCCCGGGCCAGAACATTTCCTACGAGCCGCAGGCGATGATGGGCTACACGGTCAAGGAAAACTCCAAGATCAACGTCGTCATCGACAACAAGACCTTCGTCATGTTCACCAAGGACAAGGCAGGCTGGGTCGAGAATGCCGCTCAGGAGCCCGCTCTCGTGGCGGCGATGAAGGGCGGTCATTCGATGACGGTCACAGCCGTCTCGCGCAAGGGCACCGGTACGTCCTACGCCTATTCCCTGTCCGGCATTTCGGCGGCGCTGAAGCAGATCGAAAGCTGCAAGTAAGCTCTTGCGCTCGATCGAAGAATTCGAAGGCCGGCCTTGCGCCGGCCTTTGCCGTTTCCATCTATAGTGACGTGCGGGGAAAATGATGATAAAGCCCCGCGCAACAGCGGAACGATTGCGGCTTTGACCGTAGCTCCGCATTCAATTTTCTGCGAACTGCCGATGTCACCCGCCAAGTCTTCCGGCTTACCGGGATGCGTCCAGTTTTGATTTCGGGATCGAGAAACTATGTCCGTCATGGATGCTATGGCCGTTACCAAGCCGCAGGCGCCGCGCCCCCAGATTAGCGACGAGAAGCCCTCGCTGATCGGTTTGTCGCGCGAGCAGATGGCCGATGCGCTGCGCGAAAAGGGCGTGCCGGAAAAGCAGATCAAGATGCGCGTCAGCCAGCTCTGGAACTGGATCTATGTGCGCGGCGTCTCCGATTTCGATCATATGGCGAATATCTCCAAGGACATGCGCGAGACGCTGAAGCAGCATTTCACCATCGCCCGTCCTGAAATCGTCGAGGAACAGGTTTCCAACGACGGCACCCGCAAGTGGCTGCTGCGCTTTCCGCCGCGCGGCGCCGGGCGTCCCGTCGAGATCGAGGCCGTCTATATTCCCGAGGAAGGCCGCGGCACGCTCTGCATTTCCAGCCAGGTCGGCTGCACGCTTACCTGTTCCTTCTGTCACACCGGCACGCAGCGCCTGGTGCGCAACCTGACGGCCGAGGAAATCCTGTCGCAGCTGCTGCTTGCCCGCGACCGGCTGGGCGACTTCCCGGATCGCGAAGCGCCGCAGGGCACGATCATGCCGGCCGAGGGCCGCAAGGTCAGCAATATCGTGATGATGGGCATGGGCGAGCCGCTCTACAATTTCGATGCCGTCAAGCAGGCGCTGCTGATCGCGACGGATGGCGATGGGCTGTCGCTCTCGAAGCGCCGCGTCACGCTGTCCACATCCGGCGTCGTGCCTGAGATCTTCCGCACCGGCGACGAGATCGGCGTCATGCTGGCGATCTCGCTGCACGCCGTTCGCGACGACCTGCGCGACATCCTGGTGCCGATCAACAAGAAGTATCCGCTGAAGGAACTGATCGACGCCTGCCGGAAGTATCCGGGTCTTTCCAACGCCCGCCGCATCACCTTCGAATATGTGATGCTGAAGGACGTCAATGACAGTCTGGAAGACGCGAAGGGGCTGATCCAGCTACTGAAGGGTGTTCCGGCGAAGATCAACCTGATCCCGTTCAACCCGTGGCCGGGCACCAACTATCAGTGTTCGGATTGGGCGCAGATCGAGAAGTTTGCCGATTTCATCAATTCGGCCGGCTACGCCTCGCCGATCCGCACGCCGCGCGGCCGTGATATTCTTGCAGCCTGCGGGCAGCTGAAGTCGGAGTCCGAGCGCATGCGCAAGACCGAGCGTCTCGCATTCGAAGCGATGATGATTGCCAATCACGGCGCGGACGACTGATCAGCAAGTTTGATCCTTCTAACAGTTCTTTGCGATTGATCGGGCCTTCGTCTTTTTCTAGAAGCGCCTGATAATCTATGGAGGACTCTATGCGTTCGATCTTGCTCGCCGTTGCGGCGACCCTTGCCCTTACCCTGCCTGCAAAGGCTGAAGACGTCACGGTTGCCGTGACGGCGATCGTCGAGCATCCGGCACTCGATGCCGTTCGCAAGGGCGTGCAGGACACGCTGGCGGCTGCCGGCTACAAGGAAGGCGAGAACCTCAAGTTCCTGTTCGAATCAGCACAGGGCAACCCGGCAACGGCAGCGCAGATCGCCCGCCAGTTCGCCGGCGAAGATCCGAACGTCATCGTACCGATCTCCACGCCGTCGGCGCAGGCCGTCGTTTCCTCGACGCGCGATATTCCTGTCGTCTTCACCGCGGTTTCCGATCCGCTCGGCGCACAGCTGGTGAAGGACATGGACAAGCCGGGCGGCAACGTTACCGGTCTGTCCGACATGTCGCCGGTTGCCGAGCATATCGCGCTGATCAAGGAAATCCTGCCGAACGTGAAGTCGATCGGCTATCTCTACAATTCGGGCGAAGCCAACTCCGTATCGCTGCTGGCCGTGCTGAAGACGGAAGCCGAGAAGGCCGGCCTCAAGGTGGTTGAATCCGCCGCCACCAAGTCGGCTGAAGTTCAGGGCGCCGCCCGCGCGCTTGTCGGCCGTGCTGACGTCATCTACGTGCCGACCGACAACACGATCATCTCGGCTCTCGAAGGCGCGGTTGCCGTTGCCGAGGAAGCGAAGCTGCCGCTCTTCACCGCCGACACCGATTCCGTCTCGCGCGGCTCGATCGCCGCCCTCGGCTTCAACTACTATGACGTCGGCAAGCAGACCGGTGACATCGTCGTGCGCATCCTCAAGGGTGAAAACCCGGGCGACATCGCGGTCAAGGTTGCCGCCGGCAGCGACCTCGTCGTCAACAAGAAGGCTGCCGAAAAGATGGGAGTGACGCTGCCGGAAAGCGTGCTGAAGCGCGCCAACCGCGTCGTCGAGTAAACCGAAACCGTCGCTTTCGATATTGCGTTTAGCCGCCCCTGTTTCTAAACGGGGGCGGTTTGGTATTTTAAGACCCGCGAAAGCACGGGCACAGCAGAACAGAAAGGCGGCAGGCCTTGAGCCAGATTGCATTTTGGGGAGCCGTGGAACTGGGGCTGGTCTATGCCTTCGTTGCGCTCGGCGTCTATCTCGCCTTCCGCGTTCTCGATTTTCCGGATCTGACGGTCGACGGGTCGTTTCCGCTCGGAGCTGCCGTCACCGCGGTTCTGATCATTGCGGGCGTCAATCCATGGCTTGCCGCGCTGGTGGCGATGATTGCGGGTTCGGCTGCCGGCATCGTCACGGCGATGCTGAACGTGCGGTTCAAGATCCTCAATCTGCTGGCCTCGATCCTGACGATGATCGCGCTGTTCTCTGTGAACCTGCGCGTCATGGGCAAGCCGAACGTGGCGCTGATCAATGCCGATACGATGATCAGCCCGTTCTTCGGCCATGGCCTGCGCGATTTCTATGTCCGCCCGCTTTTCGTCGGCGTTCTCGTCGTCATCGCGGTCATCGTCGTCTGGCGTTTCCTTGAGAGCGATGCGGGACTTGCGATGCGCGCGACCGGCGCCAACGCCCGCATGGCCCGCGCCCAGGGCGTCGATACCAACCGGCAGATCTATCTCGGTATGGCGATCTCGAATGCGCTGGTGGCGCTCGGTGGCTCGCTGTTTGCGCAGACCAATGGCTTTGCCGATGTCACATCGGGCGTGGGCACGATCGTCGTCGGTCTCGCGGCCGTCATCGTCGGTGAGACGCTGCTTGGGCGCCGCGGCCTGCTGATCGCGTTGATCGGCTGTGTGCTCGGCTCGATCATCTATCGCATCGCCATCCAGCTTGCGCTGTCGACCGATTTCATCGGCCTGCAGGCTTCGGACCTCAATTTCGTCACGGCGGTCCTCGTCACGATCGCGCTGATCCTTCCCCGTCTTCGCCGCGGAGGAGCTGCATCGTGATCAGCGTTCAGGATATCAAGGTTGTCTTCGGCAAGGGCACGCCACTTGAAAAGAAGGCGTTGAACGGCATCAGCCTGACGATCGAGCAGGGCTCCTTCGTCACCGTCATCGGCTCGAATGGTGCCGGTAAATCGACCCTGCTCGGCGTGCTCGCCGGCGATGTGCTGGCAAGCGAAGGCAAGGTAACGATCGGCACGACCGACGTCACGCGCAAGCAGACAGCGGCGCGGGCCGGTCTTGTGGCCCGCGTGTTCCAGGATCCGTTGACCGGAAGCTGCGGTGCCCTGTCGATCGAAGAGAATCTGGCGCTGGCCGCCCGCCGCGGCGAGCGGCGCGGCCTGGTGTCGGCGCTTGGGCCAAAGCGCCGCGAGCATTTTCGCGAGCGCATCGGCGAGCTCAATCTTGGTCTCGAAAACCGCATGGCCGACCGTATGGATCTGCTCTCCGGCGGTCAGCGGCAGGCGGTCTCGCTGGTTATGGCAACGCTTGCTGGTTCTGAAGTGCTGCTGCTTGACGAGCATACCGCGGCGCTCGACCCCGGGATGGCCGAGTTCGTCATGGGGCTGACGGACAAGATCGTTTCGGAGCGCAAGCTGACGACGCTGATGGTCACCCATTCGATGCGCCAGGCGCTCGATTACGGCCATCGGACGATCATGCTGCATGGCGGCGAGATCGTGCTGGATGTCAGTGGCGACAACCGCAAGGATCTGCAGGTCGAGGACCTGATCGCGATGTTCCGCAAGATGCGCGGCCAGACGCTTGATGACGACGCGCTGCTGATCGGCTGATCGAAATATTTTCGAGGCGATGTCGATCCGCTTGCATCGCATTCGTTATCCGTCACCATCGCATGGAGCGGTGGTGAGCTAAGGAGACGGATGATGAAATATATAGCGCTGATCTACATGGACCCGAGCTCGCGCACGCCCCCGGATTCCCCTGAATTCGGAAAGATGATGAGCGGCTATGCCACCGCGACCGAGACCTACAAGAAGGATGGGATTTGGGTTGCCGGCGATGCGCTGCAGCCGGTGACCACCGCGACCACTGTCAGGGTGCGCAACGGCCGGACCGAGACCATGGATGGTCCCTTCGCCGATACCAAGGAGCAGCTTGGCGGCTTCTACATCCTCGATTGCGACAATCTCGATGACGCCATCAAATACGCAGCGATGATCCCTCATGCGGCTATGGGCTGCGTCGAGGTGCGGCCGATCATGGTCTTCGACCGCTGATGAGCGAGGTTCCGGCCGCCGGTCCGTTTGCCGACGAGATCGACAGGATCGCCCGGCAGGACGGTGGCCGTCTCCTTTCCAGCCTGGTGGGCGCGCTGCGGGATTTCCAGCTCGCCGAGGACAGCCTGCAGGACGCACTGGAATCGGCGCTGGTCCATTGGGGCCGCAATGGCTTGCCGGCTTCTCCACACGCCTGGTTGATGCAGGTCGCCCGCCGCAAGGCGATAGACCGGCTGCGGCGCTCGGCCAATTTCCAGGCGAAGTCTGCGGAGATCACCCATCTTGCCGACCTGGAGCGCGCATCACCAATCGCGGACGAGCCTGATCCGATCGGCGACGAGCGGCTGAAGCTGATCTTTGCCTGTTGTCATCCGGCGATCGACCGGAAGACCTGCGTGGCGCTGACCTTGCGCTCTGTCTGCGGGCTGAGAACCGAAGAGATCGCCGACGCCTTTCTCGA
The DNA here is from genome assembly GCA_900465675.1 of Hyphomicrobiales bacterium. Taxonomy (GTDB): domain Bacteria; phylum Pseudomonadota; class Alphaproteobacteria; order Rhizobiales; family Rhizobiaceae; genus Rhizobium. The sequence goes on from UBJR01000028.1 coordinate 53,481, forward strand.
CCGGCACGATGCGATGGCGCAGCGGCTTGTGCGCGCCCGCGACAAGATTGCCAAGGCAGGCATCACCTATGAGGTGCCGGGGCCGGAGGGGTGGACGGCACGGCTCGAAAGCGTGCTTGCCGTCGTCTATCTGATCTTCAATGAAGGATATGCTTCCGGCAGCGGCAGCCATATCCGCGTCGATCTCTGTGAGGAGGCGATCCGGCTCGGGCGGCTGCTGATGGCGTTGCGCCCTGATGAGCCGGAGATCGAGGGGCTGCTATCGCTGATGCTTCTGCATCATGCCCGCAGGGCCGCGCGGATCGGCGAGGGCGGCGCGATCCTCACTCTCGAAATGCAAGACCGCAGCCTCTGGGATCGCACGGTGATAGCCGAGGGCGTGGCGCTGATTGAACGCGCGCTGAAGCGTGGCTGCCCAGGTGCGTATCAGCTGCAGGCGGCGATCATTGCCGTGCATGCGGAGGCGCGAGATTTTGCCGAGACGGATTGGCAACAGATTGCGCTGCTCTACGGCGAGCTTGCCCGCACTGCCGACAACCCGGTCTATGAACTGAACCGGATCGTCGCGCTGTCCTATGTCGAGGGTGCGGCCGCAGCGCTTGCCCGGCTCAAGCCGATCGCCATGGCGCTTACGCAGTATCAGCCGTTTTACGCGGTTCAGGCCGATCTTCTGGTGCGCGACGGTCAGGTTGATCAGGCAAAGCTCGCCTATGGCAGAGCGATCGAGCTCTCGATGTCCGAGGCTGAGAAGCTGTTTCTGGCGCAGCGGCTCGAGGCGCTGCGGGACAGCTAAGCTTAACGGGCCTGCGTGAAGAAAATCTTCGCCGCGAAGATCGAGAAGACGCCTGCGAAAGTGTAATCCATGCCGCGCAGCACCTTTCTGTTTTTCTGCAGCCAACCGGCGAGCCAGTCTGAGGCGAAGACCACGGCTGCATTCACCGGCATGCCGATCAGAATGAAGAAGAAGCCGAGGAAGAGCAGCTTGTGCGTGACGGCGGGATCACCGGCAGTGACGAACTGCGGCAGGAAGGTCATGAAGAAGATGATGACCTTCGGGTTCAGAAGATTGACCCAGAAGCCACTGGAGATGTTGGAGAGCGGCGTGCCCTTGACCTCATCGACCTTTTCGACCGAGAGCTTCGAGCCGAAACGGATCGCCTGTACTGCGAGCCACAGCAGATAGGCGGCGCCGCCGGTCTTGAGGATCAGGAATGCGGTCGGCGAGGCTGTGATCAGCGCCGAGATGCCGAAGGCCACAAGCATGGTGTGGACGACGATGCCGAGACTTGTGCCGAGCACGACATAGAGCGCCGGCTTCTTGCCCTGCGATAGGGCGCGGCTGATCGAGAGCGTCATGTCCGGCCCCGGCGTTGCTGCGAGCAGCAGGCTTGCAGCGGCAAAGGCGAGGAGCGTTGGCAGGGTCGGAAGAAAGTCCATGGTGCACTCTGAAAGCCGGAAGGAGATGTTATTTCTCATATCCGGCTTTCGGAAAATTACCAATCAAACCTTCTGATGTGGCCGATCGTTTCCGGTCGTTACTTCGCTTCCAGAAACGCCTTGAACTTGTCGGCGTAGTCCTTGTGCCAGCGCGATAGCGGCGGGCGGTTTTCGATGATGTCGCCGGCGGCCCAGGCCATGCGGCGTTCATCGACAGGACGCGCGACGTCGTTGTCGGGGCAGAGGATGTAGAAGTCGCCCTTGGCAAGGCTCTCGATCATGAAATCGACCGTCTGCTCCGGCGTCCAGGCCGCAGCCGGCTTTTCGGCGCGGTCGCCTTTGGTCAGTCCGGTGAAGACGAAGCCGGGGATCAGCAGATGAGCGGAAATCTTCGAGCCTTCGGTGTTGCGCAGCTCGTGTTCTAGCGCCTCCGTGAAGACCTTCACGCCGGCTTTCGAAACGTTGTAGGCGGGGTTGCCCGGCGGGGTGGTGATACCCTGCTTGGAACCGGTGTTGATGATCAGTCCGGGCTCGCCATGCTTGACCATCGCGGCGCCGAAAGCGCGGGTACCGTTGATGACGCCCAGTAGATTGACGCCGAGAATGTTGTCCCAATCGGCCTGCGGGCTGAAGATCGAGGTTTCCGGCCCGATGCCGGCATTGTTCATCAGCACGTGAACACGGCCGAAGCGCTGGATGACCGTCCGCTCCAATGCCTCGAGCGCCGCCTTGTCGGAGACATCGGTTTCGGCTGCAAGAACGTGTTCTGCGCCAACGATCGCCTCGAGCTCGGCACGCGCCTTGGCGAGCTTCTCCTGGCCGAGATCGGCGATGACGACGCTCATGCCCGCCTTGGCAAAATGTTTTGCCGCCGCAAGGCCGATACCGGAGGCTCCGCCGGTAATGACGGCAACGTTGGATGGTTTGAAAATCTCTTGAATATTCGTCACGGGACCGGCTCTCCTCGAAGCGTTGTGCGGACGAAGCCAGATATGGGTTGGCATTTGACGCTGTCAAACACTATCCGCGACCGAAAAGCGGCGCTTCCTGGCCTTGCGTCGTGTGACAATCTCGCTAAAAGTGCCCGCGACACCGGGCTTTGCGGTTTGCCGCTGCCCCTTTGCAACGGACCTCATCATCATGGCACCTAAAAAAGACGTGAAGAAAGTCGTGCTTGCCTATTCGGGCGGCCTCGACACCTCGATCATCCTGAAGTGGCTGCAGACCGAGCTCGGCGCCGAAGTCGTGACCTTCACGGCCGACCTTGGCCAGGGCGAAGAGCTCGAGCCGGCGCGCAAGAAGGCGGAGATGCTCGGCATCAAGGAAATCTATATCGAGGATGTGCGCGAAGAATTCGTGCGCGACTTCGTCTTCCCGATGTTCCGTGCCAATGCAGTCTATGAAGGCGTCTATCTGCTCGGCACCTCGATTGCCCGCCCGCTGATCTCCAAGCATCTGATCGATATCGCCCGCAAGACCGGCGCCGATGCGATCGCGCATGGCGCGACCGGCAAGGGCAACGACCAGGTTCGCTTCGAGCTTTCCGCCTATGCGCTGAACCCGGATATCAAGATCATCGCGCCGTGGCGCGACTGGGACTTCAAGAGCCGTACCGATCTGCTGGCCTTTGCCGAACAGCATCAGATCCCGGTTGCCAAGGACAAGAAGGGCGAGGCGCCGTTCTCCGTCGATGCCAATCTTCTGCACTCCTCGTCCGAGGGCAAGGTTCTGGAAGATCCGGCTCAGGAAGCCCCTGAATATGTGCATATGCGCACGATCTCGCCGGAAGCTGCTCCCGACAAGGCCACCGTCATCAAGGTCGGCTTCGAAAAGGGCGATGCCGTCTCGATCAACGGCGTCCGCATGAGCCCGGCAACGCTGCTCGCAGCGCTCAACAATTACGGCCGTGACAACGGCATCGGCCGTCTCGACCTCGTCGAGAACCGCTATGTCGGTATGAAGTCGCGCGGCGTCTACGAAACGCCCGGCGGCACGATCCTGCTCGCGGCGCACCGCGCCATCGAGTCGATCACGCTCGACCGCGGTGCAGCTCACCTGAAGGATGAGCTGATGCCGAAATATGCCGAGCTCATCTATTACGGCTTCTGGTTCTCGCCGGAGCGCGAGATGCTGCAGGCGCTCATCGACAAGAGCCAGGAGCATGTCGAAGGCGAAGTGACGCTGAAGCTCTACAAGGGCAATGTCATGGTCACCGGCCGCGAGAGCCCCAAGTCGCTCTACTCGGACAAGCTGGTCACCTTCGAGGACGACCAGGGCGCCTACGACCAGAAGGATGCGGCCGGCTTCATCAAGCTCAACGCGCTGCGCCTGCGCACGCTCGGCAAGCGCAATCTGAAGGGCTGATCATCGCTCGATTGCTTTTCGAAAGGCCCGCCCCGCGCGGGCCTTTTTCGTTTGCGCTCCAGCACCTTGACGGCATTGTGCTTTGGCATAGTCTGCGCAGATCACTCGCGGAGCATTTCATGACGCAGTCTCTACTTCTGGGCGCCTTTCTGGCAGCCCTTTTTTATGTGCTCATCCCCGGTCCCGCTTTCCTGCAGCTGCTTGGCATCGGCGCCGGGCAGGGCCGCAAGGCGGGAGCGTTTTTCCTGATGGGGCACCTGGTCGGCGACATCATCTGGTCCGCGCTGGCCTTGATCGCGATCGTTGGTGCGAAGATCATCGGCACCTTCGTGTTCGACCTGCTCGGCCTGCTTTGCGGCTTCTACCTTGCCTGGATCGGCTGGAACGCCGTGAGCGCCAAACCGAAGGCCGATGGTCAGGCGCTCGTCGTCGTCGAACGCCCTTTCCGCCGCGGCCTGATCTTCGGCGTTACCAATCCCAAGGGATATCCGGTGGCGCTTGCAACATTCACGGCGCTTGTCGCCGGTTCGGCAAATGCGCTGGATTTCGCAGCTTTGCCCCTGATGCTCAGCGTCTCTTTCGTCGGCTTTGTGACTGCCGATATCATACTCGTCACCATCGTCGGTGCGGGCGCCGTGCGCCGCTTCTATCGCGCCAACGAGCGGCTGATCGTGCGCTGCTCCGGCGTGCTGTTCATGGGCTTTGCCGTTCAGGCCCTATGGCATGCGACGCCCGGGCTGCTCGGCTGGCGCAAGGCCTAATCGTCAGGTGCTGATGAAATCGACGATCGATTTCAGTGTCTTCTCGCCATCGGTGTCGCCGAGGGACTTGGCGATCTGCAGCTGGTTTTCGTAGTAATCACGGAAATTGAACGCTGTGCCGTCGGTAACGCCGCGCAGGTCCAGCAGATTGCCCTGCGCATCGATCGCATGCATCGGCAACGGCTCTGAGATCGCCGCAAACGTGTCCTGGTCGAGCTCTCCGGAATCGAAGCTCTGCCGGGCATAGCTTCGCAATTCGCCCGGACTGACTGCGGTGAAATCCGGGCCGCCGGAGGCTGTTATGTCGTCTACTCTGAAGCCGGGTTGGACTGCCGGTCCAGTATCAATTTCAATATCGGAGGTCTTCGAAGATTTTGCGTTATTGTGACTGTTTTTAAAAAGCAAACTTTGAGAAGACCGCACAGAGAAAATTTCCATGGCGCATGTCCCCTTACGAAAAGAGTAAGCGAAAACTAGCGTCTAGGACCGCCGGGCGTCAATCGTTAACAAATAGTTAATTTTCGTCTATCAGTTTTCATGGATCAAATCTTCCATGTACCTGTAAAAGGCGAATTTGATCAGCAACATACCATTGCCGCGAAGCGTCACCTATATTGCCGTTTCACTTGCTTGCGTAAAAGGATGTCAGCATGCCTTCCACACCAGAATTTAATCCGGCGCTCGTCAACTGGAACGGGCATCACGGCCTGCCGCGCTTCGAAGCGCTCCATGATGGCGACTTCGCAGCCGCCTTCGATGCGGCGCTCGCGTCTCACGAAACGGAGATCGATGCGATTGCCGCCAATGCCGAAGCGCCGACCTTCGAAAACACCATCGTCGCGCTGGAAATCGCCGGCGATGAGCTGTCGCGCGTCTCGGCGCTGTTCTGGAACCGGGCAGGTGCGCATACCAACGATGTCATCCAAGCGCTCGAGCGCGAGATCTCGCCGAATATGTCGCGGCATTATTCGAAGATCGGCACGAATGCCGGTCTCTTTGCGCGCATCGACACGTTGTGGGAAAAGCGCGCGGAACTGGGGCTGACCCTGGAGCAGACGCGGGTGCTGGAACGGCACTGGAAGGGCTTCGTGAAATCCGGCGCCAAGCTGCCGAAGCCGGAGCAGGAAAAGCTCGCCGGCATCAACGAGAAGCTGGCCGGTCTCGGGACCAATTTCGGACAGAATGTTCTCGCCGACGAAAAGAGCTGGTCGCTGCTGCTGTCCGAAGGACCGGAGCTCGAAGGACTTCCGGATTTCCTCAAGGACGCAATGGCGGCGGCGGCTCGCGAACGCGGAGAAGACGGCAAGTTTGCGGTCACCCTGTCGCGCTCGATCATCGAGCCGTTCCTGACATTTTCCGAACGCCGCGATCTACGCGAACAGGCCTTCAAGGCCTGGACTGCCCGTGGCGCGAATGCGGGCGCAACCGATAACCGCGGCATCATCAAGGAAACGCTGGCGCTGCGCAAGGAAATGGCCGGCCTTCTCGGTTACGGCAATTTCGCCAAGCTGAAGCTCGACAACACGATGGCGAAGAAGCCTGTTGCTGTCGACGAGCTGCTGCGGGCAGTCTGGGCGAAAGCCGTTTCCCGCGCCCGCGAGGAAGAAGCCGATATCGCCCGGCTGATTGCTGAGGACGGCAAGAACCACGAGGTCATGCCCTGGGATTGGCGCTTCTATGCGGAGAAGATCCGGGCACAGAAGTTCAACTTCTCCGAAACGGAGCTGAAGCCCTATCTGCAGCTCGAAAAGATCATCGAAGCCTGCTTCGACGTGGCCAACCGCCTGTTCGGCATCCGGGCTGTCGAAAAGAAGGGCATTACCGCCTACCATCCCGATGTGCGCGTCTTCGAAATCCGCGACGCCAGCGACAAGCTCGTGGCGCTGTTCCTCGGCGACTATTTTGCCCGCAGCTCGAAGCGCTCGGGTGCCTGGATGAGCTCCTTCCAGTCGCAGCACAAGCTGAAGCTGAGGAACGGCAACACCGGCGAGCTGCCGATCATCTATAACGTCTGTAATTTCGCCAAGCCTGCGGAAGGCAAGCCTGCGCTGCTGTCGCTCGACGATGCCCGAACGCTGTTCCACGAATTCGGTCACGCGCTGCATGGGATGCTGTCGAACGTCACCTATCCGTCGGTTTCCGGCACCGGTGTCTCGCGCGATTTCGTCGAATTGCCGTCGCAGCTTTACGAGCACTGGCTGACCGTGCCCGCGATCCTCAAGCAATATGCGGTGCATTTCGAAACAGGCGAGCCGATGCCGCAGGCGCTGCTCGACAAGGTTCTCGCGGCCCGCACCTTCAATGCCGGCTTCAACACGGTAGAGTTCACCTCCTCGGCGATCGTCGACATGGAATTCCATACCCGCGACGCCGTCGATGATCCGATGGTGGTTCAGGCCGAGGTGCTGGCCGCGCTCGGCATGCCGAAGTCGCTGGTCATGCGTCATGCTTCGCCGCACTTCCAGCATATCTTCTCCGGCGGCTATTCGGCCGGCTATTATTCCTACATGTGGTCGGAAGTGCTCGACGCCGATGCGTTTGCGGCCTTCGAGGAAACCGGTGATGCCTTCAACCGCGAAATGGCAGCGAAGTTGAAGGACAACATCTATTCGACCGGCGGATCGCTCGACCCCGAAGATGCATATAGGGGTTTCCGCGGCAAGCTGCCGAGCCCGGACGCGATGCTAGTCAAGAAGGGACTGGCAACCTTCAAGGAGCTCTCGGGCAGCGATGCCTGAGCGCATGCCGTAACAAAACTGTCGCCGAAGTTTCGGCAAACCGTCATGCGGTCTTCAAGAGACTGACATGACGGTTGCCCAAGGCTGGGGCGGGACGCTTCGTTCCCGCTCCTGAAGCAGCCGGGGCTTTGGCATGATCTTGAAAGAAACGACGCGCCGCCGATTTTTATCCTCGGTCGGCGCGGTCGGTGGGTTTGCGGCGGCGGGCCTTGCGATGCCGTTCTATGCGCGGGGCTCGTCAGGCCGGCCGGTCTTTACCTCGGGCGTGCAATCCGGCGATGTCGATGTGGATTCCGGTTTGATCTGGGCGCGGGTCGACCGGCCCTCGCGATTGTTCGTCGAATATTCCACGACCGATAAATTTGCGAACGCCGTTCGGCTTGCATCTTTCGATGTCACGCCCGAGACCGATCTTGCCGGCAAAGTGCTGCTCGATGGATTGCCGCCGGATCAGGAAATCTTCTACCGTTTCGTGGCCGCAGACCTGCAGGATATCAACAGCCGCTCTGAGCCCATTCGCGGTCAGTTCCGCACGGCGCCGTCGCTAAAACGGGATATCCGTTTCGTCTGGTCCGGCGATACGGCAGGGCAGGGATGGGGGATCGATGACGAGGGCATGCGGACCTATCGGACGATCGCCTACCATCGGCCTGATTTCATGATCCATTCCGGCGACACGATTTATGCCGACAATCCGATCCCCGACGAGATCCGTCTGCGAGACGGCGGGATCTGGAAAAACCGCGTGGTCACCGACGAGAAACGGACGATCGCACAGACGCTGTCCGAGTTTCGCGGCCAATGGAAATACAATCTGCTCGACGAGCATGTGACGGATTTCAACGCCGTCTGTCCGGTTTTCTACCAATGGGACGATCACGAGGTGCTGAACAACTGGTCTCCCTCAACCGATCTTCGTGCCGACGACCGTTACAAGGAAAAGTCCGTCTTGGCGCTCGCTGCACGCGCCAGCCGGGCTTTTCACGAAATGACGCCGATCCGCTATGTGGCGGAGGAACCGGGGCGGATCTATCGCAAGGTTTCCTACGGCCCGCTGCTCGATATCTTCTTTGTCGACCTACGCTCCTACCGCGGACCCAACACGCACGGTCTCGACGGCGATCTCACGCCGCAATCGCGGCTTTTCGGTGAGGCGCAGGTGGCGTGGCTGAAGCGCGAACTTGTCCGTTCCACGGCAACCTGGAAGGTGATCGCCTGCGATCTGCCGGTCGGGCTGGTGATCTGGGACGATTATGGAAAGCGCAGCGGCAGTGAATCCGTCTCCAACGGCGACAATGGAGCGCCGCTCGGCCGGGAACTCGAATTTGCCGATCTACTGCGCTTCATCCGCGACGCGGCCATTGGCAATATCGTCTGGCTGACAGCCGACGTGCACTATACGGCGGCTCACTATTACGACCCCGGCAAGGCTAGGTTTCAGGATTTCCTGCCCTTCTGGGAGTTCGTTTCCGGGCCGCTCCATTCGGGCACCTATGGGCGGCAGGAGCTGGACAGGACATTTGGTCCTGAGGTGCGTTTCATCAAGGCGGCACCCGGCGGGATCGAATCCAATCTGCCGCCAAGTGCCGGAATGCAGTTCTTCGGCCTGGTCGATATCGATGGCACAACGGAGCAGATGACCGTGCGCCTGATGGATCGCGATGACAACGAGTTGTGGCGAACGGTCATCGACCCGCAACGTACGAGTTAACCCTGTCTATGGCCGCTCTCGCCTCTCCCCCCTTTCGCAATCGCAAAAAACACTGTATGAGCGCGCCAAACGTAATAGGCGCCTCCTCCCGACGTAGCGCCCCAGCCTCAGAGATTTGATATAATGGCACTTCGCAACATCGCGATCATCGCGCACGTTGACCATGGCAAAACGACCCTGGTGGACGAGCTCCTGAAACAGTCCGGCTCGTTCCGCGAGAACCAGCGCGTTGCAGAACGCGTCATGGATAGCAACGATCTGGAAAAAGAGCGCGGCATCACGATTCTTGCCAAGGCGACCTCGGTCGAGTGGAAGGGCGTTCGCATCAACATCGTCGACACCCCCGGCCACGCCGACTTCGGTGGCGAAGTCGAGCGTATTCTGTCGATGGTGGACGGCGCGATCGTTCTGGTTGACTCGTCGGAAGGCCCGATGCCGCAGACGAAGTTCGTAGTCTCCAAGGCGCTGAAGGTCGGCCTTCGCCCGATCGTCGCGATCAACAAGATCGACCGTCCGGATGGCCGCCACGAAGAAGTCATCAACGAAGTCTTCGATCTTTTTGCCAACCTCGACGCTACCGACGAGCAGCTCGACTTCCCGATCCTCTACGGTTCGGGCCGCGATGGCTGGATGAACGTCAATCCTGAAGGCCCGAAGGACCAGGGTCTTGCACCGTTGCTCGACCTCGTGCTCAAGCATGTTCCGGAGCCGACGGTCCACGAAGGCCCGTTCACGATGATCGGCACGATCCTCGAAGCCAACCCCTTTCTCGGCCGTATCATTACCGGCCGCATCAATTCCGGTTCGATCAAGCCGAACCAGGCCGTCAAGGTTCTGAGCCAGGACGGCAAACTGATCGAAAATGGCCGTATCTCGAAGATCCTCGCGTTCCGCGGTATCGAACGCACGTCGATCGAAGAGGCTCACGCAGGCGACATCGTCGCGATCGCCGGTCTCTCCAAGGGTACGGTCGCCGACACATTCTGCGATCCAGCCGTCACCGAGGCACTGACCGCGCAGCCGATCGATCCGCCGACAGTCACCATGTCCTTCATCGTCAACGACAGCCCGCTGGCCGGCACCGAAGGCGACAAGGTCACCTCGCGCGTCATTCGCGACCGTCTCTACAAGGAAGCCGAAGGCAACGTCGCGCTGAAGATCGAAGAAGCCGAAGGCAAGGATTCGTTCTTCGTCTCCGGCCGTGGCGAATTGCAGCTTGCCGTTCTGATCGAAACCATGCGCCGCGAAGGCTTCGAGCTGGCCGTGTCGCGTCCGCGCGTCGTCATGCACCGCGACGAGAACGATCAGCTGATGGAGCCGATCGAAGAAGTCGTCATCGACGTGGATGAAGAGCATTCCGGCGTCGTCGTTCAGAAGATGTCCGAGCGCAAGGCCGAAATGACCGAGCTGCGTCCTTCGGGCGGCAATCGCGTTCGCTTGGTGTTCAATGCGCCGACCCGCGGCCTGATTGGCTACCAGTCGGAACTCTTGACCGACACGCGCGGCACGGCTGTGATGAACCGCCTGTTCAAGGACTATCAGCCTTACAAGGGTGAAATCGGCGGCCGTACCAACGGCGTTCTGCTAGCCAACGCAGCCGGCGAAGCCGTCGCCTACGCCATGTTCAACCTGGAAGACCGCGGCCCGATGATGATCGAGCCGGGCGAAAAGGTCTATATGGGCATGATCATCGGCATTCACAGCCGCGATAACGATCTTGAAGTCAACGTTCTCAAGGGCAAGCAGCTGACCAACATCCGCGCTGCCGGCAAGGACGAAGCCGTCAAGCTGACGCCGCCGATCCGTATGACGCTCGACCGCGCTCTGTCCTGGATCCAGGACGACGAGCTGATGGAAGTGACGCCGAAGTCGATCCGTCTGCGCAAGATGTATCTCGACGCGAACGACCGCAAGCGTTTCGCCAAGGCGAAGTCGGCCTGATAGCGGCTGCCATTCCTTGATAGTTGAAACCCCGGCCTTCCAGCCGGGGTTTTTATTTGTGCGCCGTGTCGAATCCTTCTTGTCGCAATAGTTAAAAAAGCGTTAAATTTTGCCCATCGTCCACATGTTAAGTCTGTGGGCAATTGGCGACGGCGCATGATCGCGCATGGTTAATTGTCCGCTGAAGGACCAGAGTAGCGTTATGAAGACGTTGTCGATCGATGTTCGGCGGGCCGAGCCGCAAGATGCCCGCGCCATATCGGAGGCGCATCGCCTTGCGTGGCAACACACCTATGCCGGCATCATCCCCCATCGCGCACTGACGCAGATGATCGAACGGCGCGGCGAAGGCTGGTGGCGTAAGGCCACCCGGGGTCCGGCAACGCTTCTGGTTCTCGATGTCGCTGGTACTGTTGCGGGCTACGCAACGCTCGGTCTTAACCGCGCCCGCGCTCTGCCGCAGGAAGGCGAAATCTACGAACTCTATCTTCGCCCGGAATATCAGGGTATCGGCCTCGGCCGTATGCTCTTCGGCGAAGCCCGCCGGCTGCTGAAGTCGCTTGGCTGCAATGGTCTCGTCGTCTGGTGCCTCGAGGACAACGACAATGCCAGCCGCTTCTATCGCGGCCACGGCGGTGTCGATTTCTGCGAAGGCATGGAAAATTTCGACCACAAACAGCTGAAGAAGATCGGCTTCATCTGGAACTGACGGCTGCCGTTTATGGCAGCCTTGCGGCTTGGCCGCGGATCGTCCCATCCACATCGATCAATTGCCAGACCGTGACATCCGCAATCGGAAAGCGCTTTCCCGATTTGCTGATCCTTATGCCCTCGTAGTCGTTGACATAACCGCGCTCGGCGACCTGCCGCAGGAAATTCTCGCGCGCCTGGCGTTCCGGCGCTTCGGCAGACAGCCTCGAAGGCAGTGCCGTGAGCTCCTCCCAGCTATATTCGAAGCGCCGCTGAGCGCTCTTGTTTCCATAGATGAAGACGGGATCTGTGGCCGTGTCGTGTGCCAGGAGGCCAAACGGTGCGTCCTCGTAAAGCCAGCGAACGGCTTCTCTCTGCGTCAGCACCCGGGGCACGAGATCCTTGCCGACAATTCGGCGATAGCTGCCACACAGGAGTTCGAAAAAGTCTTTCTGTTCGTAAAGATGCATGACCGTCTATCGCAATGGGGAATCTGAAAAGCACAGCCAACTTGGATATTGCGACCTGTTTGTGGCGCCGTTTCCCGTTATTGCGCCGATCCCCGAACTTTTGCTTCAAGGCCAAACTCTATTAGCCAAATCGACCGAAGATCGGGCCTCGCATGTTGCGTTGCGAAGAGATTCTGATTATCTGGCAGCCGGAAACCATGCTATATTAGGGGATACTGATGCGCATCGACGCCATTTCCATCGGCAACAATCCACCGGAAGATATCAACGTCATCGTTGAGGTGCCGGTCGGCGGCCATCCCATCAAGTACGAAATGGACAAGGAAGCCGGCACGCTGGTCGTTGACCGTTTCCTCTACACGCCGATGACCTATCCGGGTAATTACGGCTTCGTGCCGCATACGCTTTCGGAAGACGGCGACCCGATCGACGTGCTGATCGCTAGCACCCGTCCGCTGGTTCCGGGCTGCGTCATCAATGTGCGCCCGATCGGCGTGCTGATGATGGAAGACAATTCCGGCAAGGACGAGAAGATCATCGCCGTTCCGTCGCCGAAGCTGACGCTGCGCTACGAGAAGGTCAAGGAATATACCGACCTTCCCGATATCACCGTCAGGCAGATCGAGCACTTCTTCGAGCATTACAAGGATCTGGAGCCCGGCAAGTGGGTGAAGATCTTTGGCTGGAAGGGCTCCAAGGAAGCCGGTGAATTGATCCTCGAAGCCGTCGAGCGCGCCAAGAAGGCGAAGTAAGCTCAGGCCCGAACGAAAGCTTTCAGCCTTTCGACCAGATCCTCCGTATCGCCCTCGATGCGGAGGATTTTTTTGCGCGACGTTTCGCCGGAGACGAGAGCTATCGCAGACTTCGGAACGCGAAGCGATTTTGCGAGAAGGGCGACGAGCGCCTTGTTCGCCTTGCCGTTTTCCGGCACGGCGCTGACGCGGGCCCTCAGGTGCGCGTCGCCTTCGGCATCTGTTTCCAGGCCGTCAATGGCGTCACGTCCGCCGTTCGGCGTCAAACGCACCGTCAGACGGAGATAGCCGTCGAAGATCGTCCAGGCATAATTCACGCCACCAGCGGGAAGATCGTGTTCCACATGAAGGAGCGCAGGAAGAAGATGATCAGCAGCAGGATGATCGGAGAGATGTCGATACCGCCCAGATTCGGCAGCACGCGGCGGATCGGCCGCAGCACCGGTTCGGTGACGTTATAGAGGAACATCCCCACCGAATTGACGAACTGGTTGCTGGAATTGATGACGTTGAAGGCATAGAGCCACGAGAAAATGGCACTCCCAATCAGCACCCAGGTGTAAAGATTCAAAGCCAAATCAATGGTTTGAAAGAGGGCAATCATCGTCGTCTCCAGTTCGTTGTTGACAGACATGTAGCTATTGGCGACTAAACGGGCAAGTGCCGTGTCTTAACGCGCGGTGAATCATGTTTAATGGGCGCGTTTGAACTGTCCCGCGCGGCCCGGTTTCATTGGTTGCCCCCATGTCTTTCTCGTCCACCGGAGACCGTTTTGCGGCGTTCCGGCATTCTTCCTACACCCGGTTCTTCTTCGCGAAGTTCCTGCTGTCCTTCTCGCAGCAGATTCTCAGCGTTGCTGTGGGTTGGCAGATGTACGACCAGACGCGGAGCGCAATCTATCTAGGCCTGATCGGCCTTGTTCAGTTCCTACCGTCGCTGGTTCTGATGCTGGTGACCGGCTCGGTCGCCGACCGCTACAACCGCCGCGCCGTCGCCTCGATCTGCTCGCTCGTCAGCGCGCTCTGCACGCTGGCGCTACTGATCATGACGGTGACCGGCACGTTCTCGCCGATCCCTGTCTTCATCGTGCTGCTGATCTTCGGTATCGAGCGCGCCTTCGCCGCGCCTGCCATCCAGTCGCTGGCGCCGAACCTCGTGCCGGAGAAGGATCTTTCGAACGCGATCGCCTGGAATTCGTCGTCCTGGCAGCTGGCGGCGATTACCGGTCCCGTACTCGGCGGTCTGCTCTATGGCGTCAGTGCGACGACGGCCTACACAGTCTCGGTGGTGTTCGCGATACTCGGCGCCATCCTGCTCTTCATGATCCCGAAGCCTGCGCAGCGCAGTTCCGGTGAGGCAAAGAGCTGGGACATGATCCTCGGCGGCTTCCGTTTCATCAAGGCGGACAAGGTGGTGCTCGGGGCGATCTCGCTCGATCTCTTCGCGGTGCTGCTTGGTGGCGCCACGGCGCTGATGCCGATCTATGCCCGCGATATCCTGACGCTCGGCCCCTGGGGGCTTGGTCTGCTGCGTTCGGCGCCGGGCGTCGGCGCGATCGTGATGGCGCTGTTCCTTGCCGCCCGCCCGATGAAGCATCGCGCCGGCTTCTATATGTTCATGGGCGTCGGTCTGTTCGGCATCGCCACTATCGTCTTCGGCGTCTCGACGCATACCTGGACCTCGATTGCCGCGCTGGCGATCATGGGTGCCGCCGACATGATTTCGGTCTATGTGCGCGAAAGCCTGATCGCGCTCTGGACGCCGGATGAGCTGCGCGGCCGTGTGAACGCCGTCAACATGGTTTTTGTCGGCGCGTCGAATGAACTCGGCGAATTCCGGGCGGGTACGATGGCGCATACGTTCGGCGCCGTGCCTGCGGTCGTGATCGGCGGTCTTGGGACGCTCGCGGTGTCGGTGATCTGGGCGATGAGCTTCCGCCAGCTGCGGCAGATCGATACGCTGGATGCGCCTATGCGCTCAGCGACGCCGGCATAGAGACAGGCGCGCTCTTTGCCGCCTTTCCCTCGAAGACGATATCGAGGAATTCGTTCAGCCAGGCTTTTAGCGGCGCGTCAAAGAGCATGCGCCCTTCCAGATGCTCGCGGCCCTGCTGCGCATTAGGCAGAATAAAGCGATGGGCGCCATGGACGACCCAGCGGTGCATCATCACCCGCGTCAGCTCGGCATGGAACTGCAGCGCCCAGGCATTCTTGTTGTAGCGGAAGGCCTGGTTCGGATAGGCGTCACCCTCAGCCAGAAGCTCGGCGCCGCGGGGAAGGTCGAAGCCCTCGCGATGGAAATGGTAGACCATCTTCGGCCAGTGCATCAACAGCCGGCCCTTTTCGGTCGGATGCAGCGGGTACCAGCCGATTTCCGTCGAGCCATCGGCATTCGCCTGCACCTTGCCGCCGAGATGGCGGACCAGCATCTGCGCGCCGAGGCAGATGCCGAGGAATGGCCGGTTCTCTTTGAGTGGGATGTCCAGCCAGTTGATTTCGGATTTCACGAAATCGTCGGGATCGTTGGCGCTCATGGGGCCGCCGAAGACGACAACGCCGGCGTGGTCGTCGAGTGTTCCAGGCAGTGTGTCGCCGAGAACCGGGCGGCGCATGTCGAGCCTGTAGCCCTTCTCGACGAGAAGCTGGCCGACCCGGCCGGGGCTCGACTGCTCCTGATGCAGAACGATCAGGATCGGGCGCTTGTCGCGATTGACCGGCCGCTCAATCTGCATCGTCTTGCACCACGACCGCATCCGTCACGCGCGCGGCCGCTTCCTGGCGCTTCTGGATACGCTCGCGCGAGGAGACGCCGAGCAGATCGGCGATGCGCCAGATGACGTGGTCTTCCATCTCGCTGCGCTCGCCATCGGCATAGACGATGTCCCAGAGAATGCCGATCAGCTCCAGCCGCTGCTCGGTATTCAGGTGGCGCTTGAGATCCGACGTGAAGCGGTAGTAGTCGACGGCGCTGCTTTCGGCTTCGAGACCGGCGGCGATGACCGCATCCAGCTGTTTGCCGTCGAGGCCATACTGCTCCTTGAGAAGCTTGCGCAGCCGCTTCTTCTCGCTGTCCTTGATCTGGCCGTCGGCCTCCATGACCTGCATGCAGAGAGCGGCCACGGCGATGCGCGGGTCATCGGGGCTGAAACCCTTCCTGCCATCGTCTGCGGTGAGATTGTGGAAGAATGCCTGAAAGCGTTCGAACATGCGGTTGTCGTTCCATCTCAGAAAAGGCGGAGCCGCGTCTTGGGTTCCGGGGCCGCCTTGTTGTCGCGAACGCCTGGGTCGTCAGGCATTCCATAATATGGTTTGGGTTCAAGCTGTCTGACAGGGGCAATCGTTTCCGCCGGCTTTGGAGCCGAGGCGGGCGTTGGTGCAGAAACCGGAGCCGGGCGCACGGCTTCGGCGATGGTTGCGGCGCGTTCCAGTTCGATGATGCGGTGGTCGTTGGCAGGTGCTTCGGCACGCTGTTGGCGCACCGGCGGCAATGTCTTCAGGGCGGCATCGATCGACGGCACAGTGCCTTCCTCGACCGGGCCTTCGAGCTGACCGAAAGGCGCCTTCCATTCGAAAGCATCGAGACGGCCGGTGACGGGCGACACAGGCAGCCATTTGTCGGAGACGAAGCCGTCTGCGACCCAGGCCGGATCGCGCGGCGCCTTCAGCGCCTGGGCCAGCCAGTGACGGACACGGCCCTGATCGCCAGTCTCGGATTCTTCGATATCGGCAAGCAGCAAGAATGCTGCCTCACGCGACTGCATGCGGGCGGCGGCCTCCGCCTTGGCTCTCGCCTTGGCAAAATCCTGAGCGGCAAGGGCGGCCTGGGCGACGACGAGAAGCGACTCGACGTTGTTGGGGCGAAGAGCCTCCAGCTTTTCGGCGCGCTTCAATCTGTCGGTGACGGAATCGCCGCTGCGTGCTTGCACATAAATGCGGCCGACATCCGGATGTGGTCTGGCCTTCCACGCCTGTTCGAGAATGGCGGCAGCCTTGCGCAGCTTGTCTTCGCGAAACAGCGCCTTTGCTGCGACGGTGGCGGCAGGCTCGAAATCGGGGATCAGCTTCAGCGCCTGGAGGGCGTCGTCGCGGGCACCTGCCGGGTCTTTCTCCAGCTTGTCGTCGGCGCGCGCCGTCAGCAGCACGCCACGCAGACGCTCGCCGTCCTGCTTGTCGACGACGCGGGCTGCCTTCTGCTGATCGAGCAGGCGGATGGCATCGTCCCAGCGTCCAGCCTGGCTGCGATATTCCAAGGTCGCCTGTGCGGCCCAGGGAAGATAGGGCGCATTATCGGCAGCCTTCTCGGCATATTGGCGGGCTGCCTCGTTGGCGCCGAGGCGCTTGGCTTCGAGATACAGCCCCCGCAGACCGAGTTCGCGGGTCTCCGGATCGTTGGCCATGGCCTCGAACTTGGCGCGTGCCTCATCGTGCCGGCCTTCGATCAGCGCGGCCTGCGCTTCCAGAAGGTTGATCAGCGGTTCCTGGTCGGCGCGGATCAGGCCGCGCGACCGGGCAGCCATCTTACGGGCGAGAAGCGCATTACCGGCGCCGGCGGCGATCAGGCCGGTCGAGAGCGCCTGATAACCGCGATCGCGCTTGCGGGCGCGGAAATAGCGGGTGACGGAATGCGGCGAGGTCCAGATCATCCGGACCAGCCACCAGGCGATCATGACGAGGGCGATCAAGGCGATCAGGCCGCTGGCGGCGACGATCAGCTTGGTCTGATAGAGCTGGCCTTCCCAAATGAGCGACAGGTCACCGGGCCGGTCGGCGAGCCAGGAGAAACCGTAGCCGAGAACGAGAACCACGAGCGCAAAAATGACGAGCTTGACCATCGGTTCAGCCCTCCTTGCCGGTGCCGGAGACGGCTTTGGACAGGGCTCCGCTGACAAGATCCTCAACCCGGATACGGGCCTCAAGAGATTGCTTGAAGGCTGCCGACGCCTGCTTGGCTGCCGGGGGCAGATCGTTCCATTCGTTGGCGGCGCCCGGAAGGTCGCCGTTTCGAACCTTGTTTTCCATGCGGGCAGCGATCGCCTCGACGCTTTCACCCTCGATATTGCCAACCGGGCGGACGCTGACCAGCGACTTGGCGCTGTTCATCAACCGGTCCGACCAGCTCTGATCAGGGCTCGGCTGGTTCGCGGATTCGACGGCGGCGCTTGCCACATCGGAAACCTGATTGATCAGTTCGGCACGCGAGGGCACGCCGGTTTGGGCAAAGCTTCTGAGATCCTTGGCCGCCGGATCGTCAGGTGAAACGCCTGCGAATGTATCGAGTTCGGCCGTAAACGGGCCACCGCGGTCGATCGCTGCCTTCAGCGCAGCGGCGGCGATCGCCTTGGCGACGGCAACGTCCTGGCGCGGCTCGTTGAGCTTTTTCTCGGCTTCGTCGAGACGCTTGGTCAGATCGGCGCCGCTGGAGGCCTGCTGCTCGGATGTCTGCGTCATCGACGAGCGGATCTGTTCCAGCTGTGCGCTGAGATCGGTGACCTTCTGGTTTAGGGCTTCGACTGCTGCCGGGTCGCCCGCTACGGTTTGCGACGGCGCCTTTGCCGCTGTTTCCAGGGCGGCAATCCGCTTGTCGAGGGCGTCGTCATCCGGGTTCGGCGCGGCCGCCAGATTGGCGATCGACTGCTTCAGGCCATCAAGTTCGGCAGAAAATTCTGCGCTCTGATCGGACTGGGCCTGCTGCGGCGCAGAGCCGGGGAGATATCCGGCATATTGGATGGCACCGGCACCCACCAGTGCCACAAGACCACCAAAAATGCCTGCGGCGATGAGACCCGAAGTCGAGCCGCCGCGCTGCGGCGGCGGTGCGGCAATGACCGGTTCCTCGGCGCGGCAGGGCGCTTCATCGGGCTGTGTTTCCGCGGCCGCGGGCTCTTCCGTGGCGGGGATTTCCGCCTTTGCATTCAGGTCTTCGGAGGCTTGCTCCTTTGCCGCCTGGAGCGAGGCGTTCAGATCGCTGGTTGCCTGGTCGTCAGGGCTCTCAGCCGCCTGCGCAGGCTTCTCTGCTGCATCCTCCTGCTTGGCAAATTCCTGCGCCTCCAGATCGATCGTGACCGGCTGTTCGGTTCTCTTCGAATGGCGTGGCGGGTTTCCCGAAACCATGAGGTCCTCTTTTTTCCTGCATTGCAACGAAACTAGTCAGTGATGCCAGTTAAGGAAAGAGGTTAGATCAAATTTGGGCGGAGCATGCCTTCAAAGGAGCGACAAAAGGCTTTGCTCATCCGGCATCGCGGCTGTCCGGATATTTTTCCTGAGGCCGCCGGGGATGGCAGTTGCTACGGCTTCGCTGAGGCAAAGCAGCTTGGCATCTGTGAGCCAGACAGGTGTGGCTTCGGCTGTGAAGAGCTCAAAGAATGCCAGCGCCGCCTCGCGGGAATAGAAGAGGACGGCGTCTGCTGGTGTCCTGGCCAGCTGTTCGATCTGAGCTAGATCGATGGTGACCGGCTGCATGCGATAGCAGACGGCAACATCGATCTGTAGTTCGAGTTCGGCCGCCCGCTTTTCGAATTTTTCGGCGCGCGGGACGCCAGCCAGATAGGTGATGACGCCGTTTGCCTGACCAGCAATCAGCTCCGCCAGATCACTGCCATCGACGGTGCTTGCGGAGACTGAGGTGAAGCCTGCCGCGTCTGCCGCCTCGGCGCTCGCCGCGCCAACGCAGAATACCGGCCGGGTGAGGTGGCGCGCGAGTTCGCCGGATCTTGCGGTCAGGGACCGAACGGCCTCTGCGCTGGTGATCGCGATCGGGCCGTCATGCGCATCCAATGCCTTGATCGCAGCGTCCGTGTCGTGACGCGGTTCTGACAGAGGCAGAAGCAAGGGCTCATGACCCATGCCCCGCAATCGCTGTGCCGTTCGCTCCCCCTGACGCTGCGGGCGGGTTACGAGCACGCGCATGGAGGCTAGTTCCAGTCGTCGAAGAACGTGGTTCCCGCACGGTCGCGGACATCCTGCCCGGCCCGGGTTCCGAGCGCCGCGGCATCGCGGCGGTTGCCGTCGATGGTGATCGAATGCTGGTGGCGTCCGTCCGGAGTGATGATCAGGCCCGAGAACTTGATCTGGTCGCCTTCGCAGATCGCGTAGCCGCCGATCGGCGTGCGACAGGAGCCGTCGAGAGCACCAAGAAAGGCGCGCTCGCAAGAAACCGCATCGAAGGTCGCCGGATCGTTGATGGCGGCGAGGAGGTTGTCCATCCGCTCGTCACCGATGCGGCTTTCGATGGCGATCGCGCCCTGTGCCGGAGCGGGCGGGAACGTATCGGGGTCGAGAATATCCGTCAGCACATCGACCTTGCCGAGGCGCTTCAGACCGGCGAGAGCCAGCAGCGTCGCGTCGGCCTGACCTTCGGCCAGCTTGCGCAGACGGGTATCGACGAGGCCACGGAAGGTGATGACGTTGATATCCGGGCGCATGCGGCGGATCAGTGCCTGACGGCGGAGCGACGAGGAACCGACGGTTGCGCCGTGCGGCAGGTCGATCAGCTTTGCAGCCGTGCGGCCGATCACCGCGTCGCGGATGTCCTCGCGCGGCATGAAGGCGGAGAGATAGAGCCCTTCCGGCAGCGTGGTCGCCATGTCCTTCGCCGAATGCACGGCGAAATCGAGCTCGCCGATCGCCAGCTTTTCTTCGAGTTCCTGGGTGAAAAGGCCCTTGCCACCGATCTCGGAAAGAGAACGGTCGGTGATGCGGTCGCCGGTCGTGGTCAGCACCACGATCTCGAACATTTCCTCCGGCAGGCCATGCGCGGCCATCAGCCTGTCCCGGGCTTCGTGTGCCTGGGCGAGCGCCAGCGGGCTGCCCCGCGTACCGATCCGGAAAGGTTTTGTTTGCATCCGCTTTGATCCGTTGTTACCGGAAGTCTCGTATCCGGGTTTCCGCCCCATCGCAATCAACGATCAGGTTTCATGGCTCCCTTTCTACGTATCCTCGGCATCGAAACAAGCTGCGACGAGACCGCGGCTGCGGTCGTCGAACGCGATGCGGAAGGCCGCTCGAATGTGCTTTCCGACGTTGTGCTCAGTCAGCTTGACGAGCATAGCGCCTATGGCGGCGTTGTGCCGGAGATTGCGGCGCGCGCGCATATCGAAGCGCTCGACACGCTGATCGAAGAAGCGCTGCAGCGCGCCAATGTGTCGCTGGCGGATGTCGATGCCATTGCTGCGACATCCGGTCCGGGGCTGATCGGTGGGCTGCTGGTCGGGCTGATGACCGGCAAGGCAATCGCACGAGCCGCAGGCAAGCCGCTCTATGCCGTCAACCATCTCGAGGGACATGCGCTAACGGCGCGGCTGACCGATGGGCTTTCCTTCCCCTATCTGATGCTACTCGTTTCCGGCGGCCACACGCAGCTCATCCTGGTGCGCGGCATCGGCCAATACAAGCGCTGGGGTACAACGATCGACGACGCGCTCGGCGAAGCATTCGACAAGACGGCGAAGCTGCTGGGGCTGCCCTATCCCGGCGGTCCCGAAGTGGAGAAGGCGGCGAAATCGGGCAATCCGGATCGCTTTTCTTTCCCACGGCCACTGGTCGGCGAGGCCCGCCTCGACTTTTCCTTTTCCGGTCTGAAGACGGCCGTTCGTCAGGCGGCAACCGAGATTGCGCCCGTATCGGCGCAGGATATTGCCGATATCTGTGCTTCCTTCCAGAAAGCGATTTCGCGCACGCTAAAGGACAGAATCGGGCGTGGGCTGCAGCGTTTCAAAACCGAGTTTCCTGATATCGAGGGTCAGCCGGCGCTGGTGGTTGCGGGCGGTGTCGCGGCCAATCAGGAAGTTCGCGGCACGCTGCAAGCGCTCTGCGGAACGCATGGTTTCCGCTTCATCGCGCCGCCGCTCCGGCTTTGCACCGATAATGCCGTGATGATCGCCTGGGCCGGACTGGAGCGCATGGCGATCGGCGTGGCGCCCGATGATCTCGACGTCCAGCCGCGGTCACGCTGGCCGCTCGATTCCAACGCCGAGGCATTGGTCAATTACGGAAAACGCGGAGCCAAGGCATGAGCGAGCGGATTGCTGTCATCGGTGCCGGTGCGTTCGGAACTGCGCTTGCCGCGGTCATCGCGCTCACCGGCCGCAGCGCCGTGACGCTTGTCGGCCGGGATCCGGCGCTGATGGCCGATCTGGCGGCCGAGCGGCTGCACGATGCGGCACTGCCGGGAATTGCGCTGCCGGAAGCACTGGAATTTTCCGCAGAAGCGGATGCCATCCGCGATGCGTCGATCGTCCTCTTTGCCATGCCCTCGCAAGCGCAGGCGGATGCTGCGCGCCAGTATGGTCCTTATCTGGCTAAGGATGCTGTCGTCGTCACCTGTGCCAAGGGCATCGAACGCGCGACCGGTGCGTTGCTGACCGACATGCTGGAACGGGAGCTTCCGGCTCATTGTGTCGCCGTGCTCTCTGGTCCCGGTTTTGCGGCCGATATCGCCAAGGGCCTGCCGACGGCGATGGCGATCGCGGCTGCTGATATGGACGTTGCCGAGCGGCTAGCGCAGGCGATTTCAGGCCGCACCTTCCGGCTCTATGCGTCGGACGACCGCATCGGCGTCCAGCTCGGGGGCGCGCTGAAGAATGTTCTGGCCATTGCCTGCGGCATCGTCGAGGGCCGCGGCATCGGCGATTCCGCCCGCGCGGCGCTGATTGCCCGCGGTCTTGCGGAAATGTCGCGGCTGGTTGCGGCCAAGGGCGGACAGGCGGGCACGGTTCGCGGGCTCTCGGGGCTCGGCGATCTGGTTTTGACGGCCACCAGCCATCAATCGCGCAATCTGCGCTTCGGCATCGTGCTCGGGCGCGGCGAACAGGCCGATCCAGCGCATGGACAGCTGGTCGAGGGCGCTTTCGCGGCTGCCGTTGCCGCGCGGCTGGCCGGCGAGCTTGGCGTTGACATGCCGATTACCGACGCCGTCTCGGCGATCATCGAGGGCAAGCTCGGGATTGCCGAGGCCATCGAACAATTGATGACACGTCCGATCACCACCGAATAGGAGACTGACATGCTTTTCGCCCTTATTTGCAAGGACAAGCCAGGCCATCTGAACGTGCGCATGGAAACGCGTCCTGTTCATGTCGAATACCTCAACAAGCTGAATGCTGAAGGCAAGCTGGCGATTGCCGGTCCGTTCCTCGATGCCGATGGCAAGCCGAATGGCAGCCTGGTGATCGTCAAGGCCGACAGCCTGGAAGCCGCCAAGGCGCTTGGCGAAGCAGACCCTTATGCCAAGGCTGGCCTTTTCGAGAGCGTCGAGGTGAAGCCCTATAACTGGGTCTTCAACAATCCGGAGGCTTGAGATGGCGCACTGGCTTTACAAGTCCGAGCCGGCCGCCTGGTCCTGGGAGCAGCAAAAGGCTGCCGGGGAGAAGGGGACGGAATGGACGGGTGTCCGCAACTACCTCGCCCGCAACAACATGCGCGCCATGCAGATCGGCGACAAGGGCTTCTTCTACCATTCCAATGATGGGCTGGAGATCGTCGGGATCGTCGAAGTCTGCGCCCTCTCGCATCCCGATTCCTCGGCCAAGGGCGATCCCAAATGGGATTGCGTCGATATCCGCGCCGTCATGGACGTTCCGAAGCCGGTGACGCTGAAGGATGTGAAGGCAAGCGAGAAGCTGTCGAAGATGTCGCTGGTGACCTCCATGCGCCTTTCTGTGCAGCCGGTCACCGACGAAGAGTGGCTCGAAGTCTGCCGCATGGGCGGTCTCGACAACCCGCCGCGTTGACCGCTCTTGAAGACCGATCCGGAACTCTTCATCCGCGCCAATACCAGCCTCATGGCGCCGCCGCATGTGCCGGAGATCCGGCTGCATCTGGCGAGCGAGGCTCATGAGCTATGGTTGAAGACGGAAGAGGAGCTTGCGGAGATCGGTCTGCCGCCGCCGTTCTGGGCGTTCGCCTGGGCCGGCGGGCAGGGGCTGGCGCGCTATATTCTCGACCATCCTGATACGCTCAGTGGCGCGCAGGTGCTTGATTTCGCAACCGGCTCTGGCCTCGTCGCGATCGCCGCGAAGATGGTGGGAGCAGCTGGCGTCACCGCCGCCGATATCGATCCCTGGGCTCGGACTGCCGTGCGACTTAATGCGGCGGCAAACCAGGTCGCGATCGGCTTCGAAGGCTCGGACCTTGTTGGCTCTGACGTTGCTGCAGATATCGTGCTCGCAGGCGACGTGTTTTACGACCGCGAATTTGCCGATGCGCTGCTGCCGTGGTTCGGGCGGCTAGCGAAAGAGGGCAAGACGGTGCTGGTCGGCGATCCCGGCCGCGCCTACCTGCCGAAAGACCGGCTGGAATTCTGCGCTGTCTACGAGGTGCCGGTCACCCGAGCGCTTGAGGATAGCGAGGTCAAGAAGACGACCGTCTGGCGCTTCAGGGCCTGATCACGCAGACATTTGCCTCGTATTCGCAAGGGTCATCTTGGATCGCGACATCGATCACTTTGGCTTTCGGCGCCAGGGTGGCGGTTCTGGGTGCAGCATAGATCGTATAGCCGCTGGCGCCGATATAGGTGCCGCCATCGACGTCATAGGCATAAGAACCAGCATAGGTGCCGTTATAGGCCGGACCGTTGTTCACCGGTGCGGCGGCGTTGCTGCCCTGAATGGTGTAGCCGTTATAGACAGGCGAGAACTGTCGCAATCTGACAAAGCGGTTGTGGCCGTGACGGCGGTCGCGATCGCCGAACCATTGCTGTCCGCCCGCAAAATGGACCATGCCGCGACCGTGGTGCGGATAGCGTTCGCCAGCGGCGGCAGGCAGCGCCATCAGGGCGCCGAGCATGAGCGGAATGACCTTCGAAAAACGCGTGACCATCGGCTGTCTTCCTCGCAAAATGCGATCGTTAACAAATCGTTAACGGCAGCTTGCTTCAAAACTTCCCGTATGTCCACTTGAGCGATGAAAAATCAGGATAAAATCTGAGTACCGGAAGCCAGTTTTGCTTTGCAGCAACTTCCCGGTAACGCGAATCGATTAAATTAAAAGCGGACGGCGATTGTGCTTGTCGTCCGGGGCTTCGGTGATTAAACGTCGCCATTGATGCAACGCACACAGACAATTTTGTCATTCCTGTGATTGCCTCGATATGCTCCGTATTCCGGAAGCGCAGAGAAGACGCCGCGAGGTTCTGATGGCGAATGTGACAAATAACCGGCCCCTGTCGCCGCATTTGCAAATTTACAAACCAATCCCCACCATGATCATGTCGATCGTCCACCGCATTACCGGTGGCGCTCTCTATGTCGGCACGCTGCTGATCGCCTGGTGGCTGATCGCGGCTGGGACGGGACAGTCGAACTACGACTGGGCCAACTGGGTGCTCGGCAGCATCATCGGCAAGCTTGTGCTGCTCGGCTACACCTGGGCGCTGATCCATCACATGCTCGGCGGCTTCCGCCACTTCATGTGGGATCTCGGCCATGGTTTCGGGAAGGAATTCTCCACCAAGCTCGCCATCGCCAATCTGATCGGATCGCTCTGTCTGACCGTGCTGGTCTGGGTGATCGGCTTCGTCATTCGTTAAAGGTCGCTCTCATGGATATGCGTACCCCGCTCGGTAAGGTCCGCGGCCTCGGCTCCGCCAAGGAAGGCACCGATCATTTTTGGCGCCAGCGCGTCACCGCGGTCGCCAACGTGCCGCTGTTTCTGTTCTTCATCATCTTCATGCTGGTTCATGCCGGCCAGCCCTATGCGGAAGTGGTTCACGCGCTGTCGAACCCGTTCGTCGCCGTCATCATGGGTCTGATGATCATCTCGGGCGTCATTCACATGAAGCTCGGCATGCAGGTCATCATCGAGGATTATGTTCACACCGAATGGCTGAAGATCGTCAGCCTGATGCTGAACACCTTCTTCTCGATCCTGATCGCCGGCCTCTGTCTTTTCGCCATTCTGAAAATTGCATTCGTAGGATAACCGTATCATGGCACCCTCTTCACCCGCTCAGAATGGGAAGGCCTACAAGTACGTCGACCACTCTTATGATGTGATCGTCGTCGGCGCCGGCGGCGCTGGTCTTCGCGCCACGCTCGGCATGGCCGAACAAGGTTTCCGCACCGCCTGCATCACCAAAGTATTCCCGACCCGCTCGCACACGGTCGCAGCGCAGGGCGGCATTGCCGCCTCGCTGCAGAACATGACGCCGGATAGCTGGCAGTGGCACCTCTACGACACCGTCAAGGGCTCCGACTGGCTCGGCGACGTCGATGCCATGCAGTATCTGACTATGGAAGCGCCGAAGGCGGTCTATGAGCTTGAGCATTACGGCGTGCCGTTCTCGCGTAACGAGGAAGGCAAGATCTACCAGCGCCCGTTCGGCGGCCACATGCAGAATTTCGGTGAGGGGCCGCCGGTACAGCGCACCTGCGCCGTTGCCGACCGTACCGGCCACGCCATCCTGCACACGCTCTATGGCCAGTCGCTGCGCAACAACGCCGAATTCTTCATCGAGTATTTCGCGCTCGACCTGATCATGTCCGAGGATGGCAGCCGCTGCACCGGCGTCGTTGCCTGGAACCTCGACGACGGCACGATCCATCGCTTCGCTGCCAAGATGGTGGTGCTGGCGACCGGCGGCTACGGCCGCGCCTATTTCTCGGCAACGTCTGCCCATACCTGCACCGGCGACGGTGGCGGGATGGTGGCGCGTGCAGGCCTGCCGCTGCAGGACATGGAATTCGTCCAGTTCCACCCGACCGGCATCTACGGCTCCGGCTGTCTGATCACCGAAGGCGCTCGCGGCGAAGGCGGTTACCTCGTGAATTCCGAGGGCGAACGCTTCATGGAACGCTACGCCCCTTCGGCGAAGGACCTTGCCTCGCGCGACGTCGTCTCGCGCTGCATGACGCTGGAAATTCGCGAAGGCCGCGGCGTCGGCAAGGCCAAGGACCATATCTTCCTGCATCTCGACCATCTCGATCCGGCGGTTCTGCACGAGCGTCTGCCGGGGATTTCCGAGAGCGCCAAGATCTTCGCCGGTGTCGATGTGACCCGCGAGCCGATCCCGGTTTTGCCGACCGTCCACTACAATATGGGCGGCATTCCCACCAACTATTGGGGCGAAGTGCTTAATGCCGACTCCAGCAATCCGGAACGCGTCATCCCCGGCCTGATGGCCGTTGGTGAAGCCGGCTGCGCCTCTGTGCACGGCGCCAACCGTCTTGGTTCCAACTCGCTGATCGACCTCGTGGTCTTCGGCCGTGCCGCGGCGATCCGCGCCGGCGAGGTCATCGACCGCGCATCGCCGGTTCCGCATCTGAACGTTGCTGCCTGCGACAAGATCATGGATCGCTTCGACGCTCTGCGGAACGCCAGCGGCGGCACGCCGACGGCCGTTCTGCGCGAGAAGATGCAGCGCGCCATGCAGGAAGACGCGGCCGTGTTCCGCACGCAGGAATCGCTGGAATCCGGCTGCCGCCGTATTTCGGCAATCTGGGGCGAGATGAAGGACATCAAGGTCACCGACCGCTCGATGATCTGGAACTCCGACCTCGTCGAAACGCTGGAGCTGCAGAACCTGATGGCCAACGCCATCACGACGATCTACGGCGCCGAAGCCCGCAAGGAGAGCCGCGGCTCGCATGCGCGCGAAGATTATACGGAAGGCGCATTCGCCGGCCGCGACGACGTCAACTGGCGCAAGCACACGCTTGCCTGGGTCAATGACGCAGGCGACGTCAAGCTCGACTACCGCCCGGTTCACACCGAGCTGATCGCAGAGGGCATCGATCCCAAGAAGATCGCGCCCAAGGCTCGTGTGTACTAAGAGGAACCGGACATGGTAGAACTCGCTCTCCCCAAGAACTCCCAGATGCGCGAAGGCAAGGTTTGGCCGAAGCCTGCCGGTGCCAAGAATATCCGCGAATTCCGCGTCTATCGCTGGAGCCCGGATGACGGCCAAACGCCGTCGATCGATACGTTCTATATCGATATCGACGATTGCGGCCCGATGGTTCTCGACGGTCTGCTCTATATCAAGAACAAGATCGACCCGACGCTGACGCTGCGCCGCTCCTGCCGCGAAGGCATCTGCGGTTCCTGCGCCATGAATATCGACGGCACGAATACGCTGGCCTGCACCAAGGGTCTCGACGATATCAAGGGCACGGTGAAGATCTATCCGCTGCCGCATATGCCTGTCGTCAAGGATCTGGTTCCCGATCTCTCCAACTTCTATGCCCAGCACCGCTCGATCGAGCCTTGGCTGAAGACGGTATCGCCGACGCCAGCCAAGGAATGGAAGCAGAGCCACGAGGACCGCCAGAAGCTCGATGGCCTCTACGAGTGCATTCTCTGTGCCTGCTGCTCGACCTCCTGTCCGAGCTACTGGTGGAACGGCGACCGTTACCTCGGTCCGGCTGTTCTGCTGCAGGCCTATCGCTGGCTGATCGACTCCAGAGATGAAGCGACGGGCGAGCGTCTCGACAACCTCGAGGATCCCTTCCGCCTCTACCGCTGCCACACGATCATGAACTGCGCGCAGACGTGCCCGAAGGGTCTGAACCCCGCCAAGGCAATCGCCGAGATCAAGAAGATGATGGTCGAGCGCCGGGTCTGATCGGCATCGCTTTTCGAACGGCGCCTTCGGGCGCCGTTTCACTCTCCAGGCAAGGCCGGAAAGTGCTTGAGAATTTGCGCTGATCACCGTGCTGACAAATTCTCCCTTCAGAAGTGCGGCCGCACGGCTTGAATTGCCTTCGTTCCGGCACAGATTCTGTCACGGGCAATTTACGGGTGTGCTCACTTGATTAACCAAAGTGAAATACGTTAATTCGAAAATTAGTCTGATGACTACTTTTGATGCGGCAAGGCGGATATTCGGGAGCCTCAAGATGCAGTTGCGATATGCGATGACAGGTGTGGCGGTTGTTCTGTCACTCGCTGGCTGCCAGCGTACGGCCTATGACAATGCGAGCTACAGCAGCCAACCGGCGCCGCTGACCGCGCAGCCTGTACCGTCGGTGCAGGGTGGGCAGCTGCCTCCTCCGGGCGGCGCTTCGCAGTTTCCGGCAGCGCCGAGCGCGGCCCCGGCAGCACCGGCAGCACCGGGCGCCATGGCTGCAAACGCTCTCGATGTTACCAAGGAATCGATGGTCGGCAGCTGGCGTGTCAACGGCGGCTGCGACATGTTCCTGACGCTGACCAATCTCGGCAGCGGTTCGCGTGGCGGCACGCGCGGTTGCACGGGCGAGCTGACGGCGATGGGCTCCTGGGAAGTTTCCGGCAAGCAGGTTCTGCTCAAGGACCGCAGCGGCAACCAGATCGGCAGTGTCTACAAGACGGCTGACAACAGCTTCTCCGGCCAGACCAATGGCGGCCAGCCGATCACTCTCAGCCGGTAATCGCACCGGCGGCGCGTCCGCCGGTCTCGCATAGGCGGACCAGCCCTCATGCAGCCAATGCCAGACTACGCCCTGAGCGTCAGCGAACAATTGAAGTCGCTGACGGCCTCGGGTTCTCTGCAGATCGATACGGCACAGATGGATGTTGCCAAGAGCCTCGACCGGGTTCTGTCGCAGCTGAAGCAACGCCGTCCTGCCGCCAAATCGAGCGCTCTCGGCTGGCTGTTCGCTTCCAAGAAGAAATCCGAGCCCGGGATCAAGGGCCTCTACATCCATGGCAGCGTCGGCCGCGGCAAGACGATGCTGATGGACATGTTCTTCGGCATGGCGCCCTGCAAGAAGAAGCGGCGGGCGCATTTTCACGAATTCATGGCCGATGTGCACAATCGCATCGCCGCTCATCGCCAGAAGCTCAAGGACGGCGAGACCAAGCAGGCCGATCCAATGCCGCCGGTCGCTGCCTCGCTCTATGAGGAAGCCGAACTCCTCTGCTTCGACGAGTTCACCGTCACCGACATCGCCGATGCGATGATCCTGTCGCGGTTGTTTTCGGAGCTGTTCGCAAAGGGCTGCGTGCTGATTGCCACCTCGAATGTCGAACCCGACAATCTCTATCGGGACGGCCTCAATCGTGGGCTTTTCCTGCCCTTCGTCGAGCTTCTGAAGAAGAATGTCGATGTCGTCACGCTGGATTCGCCGACCGATTACCGGATGGAAAAGCTGAACAGCCAGCCGGTCTACCTGACGCCGATCGATGCGCGCACCGATATGGCCATGGATGCGTCGTGGACGCAGATGCTGCATGGGCGCAAGGCGCAGCCGGTGGAGATCCCGATGAAGGGGCGCTCGATCCATGTGCCGCTCGCCGTCGACCGGATGGCGCGCTTTAGTTTTGCCGATCTCTGCGAGAAGCCGTTCGGCGCTGCCGATTTCCTGGCGATCGCAGGCCGTTTCGATACTGTTTTCATCGATCGCATTCCGCTTCTGACGGCTGACAAGCGAAATCAGGCCAAACGCTTCATCATTCTCGTCGATACCCTATATGACCATGGCGTGCGTCTGCATGCCTCCGCGGCGGCCATGCCGGAACAGTTGCTCGCCGAGCGGCGCGGCACCGAGGGCTTCGAGTTTGATCGTACCGCGTCGCGTCTCTTCGAGATGCGCAGCGCTGAGTATCTTGCGCTGCATCATCAAAAGACCGCCGCCGAGTAACAATTTGGTGACAAATTGATTTACGTTTACGTAAGAATTTTGTCATCTAAACGATTGAAAACGCTACACCAAAAATAACACATTGCCATTTTTGGGCTTTAGGTCTATGCGATTGCGGCATTGGACGACGCCGCGGCGCGCCGCCCGACCGATTATATTCGCAAAGGAAAAGCGAAATGGCGCGTAATAAGATCGCACTCATTGGTTCTGGCATGATTGGTGGCACGCTGGCGCATCTCGCCGGTCTCAAGGAACTCGGCGATATCGTTCTGTTCGACATTGCCGACGGTATCCCGCAGGGCAAGGGCCTCGATATTTCCCAGTCGTCCCCGGTCGAAGGCTTCGACGTCAACCTGACGGGTGCCAGCGATTACTCCGCGATCGAAGGTGCTGATGTCTGCATCGTCACCGCAGGCGTTGCCCGCAAGCCGGGCATGAGCCGCGACGATCTTCTCGGCATCAACCTCAAGGTCATGGAGCAGGTCGGCGCCGGCATCAAGAAGTATGCTCCGAACGCTTTCGTCATCTGCATCACCAACCCGCTCGACGCGATGGTCTGGGCCCTGCAGAAGTTCTCCGGCCTCCCGGCCAACAAGGTCGTCGGCATGGCCGGCGTTCTGGACAGCTCGCGCTTCCGTCTGTTCCTTTCGAAGGAATTCAACGTATCCGTTCAGGACGTCACCGCCTTCGTTCTCGGCGGCCATGGCGACACGATGGTGCCGCTCGCCCGCTACTCGACCGTCGGCGGCATTCCGCTCACCGACCTCGTCACCATGGGTTGGGTCACCAAGGAACGCCTCGAAGAAATCATCCAGCGCACCCGTGATGGCGGCGCAGAAATCGTCGGCCTGCTCAAGACCGGTTCGGCCTACTATGCTCCGGCTGCTTCGGCGATCGAAATGGCTGAATCCTACCTCAAGGACAAGAAGCGCGTTCTGCCTTGCGCAGCGCAGCTGACCGGCCAGTACGGCGTCAAGGACATGTATGTCGGCGTTCCCACGGTCATCGGTGCCGGTGGCGTCGAGCGCGTCATCGAGATCGACCTCAACAAGGCCGAAAAGGAAGCCTTCGACAAGTCGGTTGCCGCTGTCGCCGGTCTTTGCGAAGCCTGCATCAACATTGCGCCTGCGCTGAAGTAATTCCCGCGCGCCCCCACGCAATTCAAACAGGAATAGATCCATGAATATTCATGAATACCAGGCCAAGGCTCTCTTGAAGGGATATGGCGCGCCGGTCGCAAGCGGCGTGCCGATCCTCAAGGTCGAGGAAGCCGAGGCGGCTGCAAAGTCGCTTCCGGGCCCGCTCTACGTCGTCAAGAGCCAGATCCATGCTGGCGGCCGCGGCAAGGGCAAGTTCAAGGAACTCGGCCCCGACGCAAAGGGCGGCGTTCGCCTCGCCAAGTCGATCGAAGAGGTCGTCGCTCACGCCAAGGAAATGCTCGGCAACACGCTGGTAACGGTGCAGACGGGCGAAGCCGGCAAGCAGGTCAACCGTCTCTACATCGAAGACGGCGCAGACATTGCCCGCGAACTCTACTGCTCGCTGCTGGTTGACCGCTCGGTCGGTCAGGTTGCCTTCGTCGTCTCGACCGAAGGCGGCATGGACATCGAAGCCGTTGCCCACGACACGCCTGAGAAGATCCACACGATCGCCATCAACCCGGAAGCCGGTGTGACCGCTGCCGATGTTGCTGCCATTGCCAAGGCTCTGGAGCTCGACGGCGCTGCCGCCGAAGATGCCAAGTCGCTGTTCCCGGCGCTCTACAAGGCGTTCAACGAAAAGGACATGGCGCTCCTCGAGGTCAACCCGCTGATCGTCATGAAGGACGGTCATCTGCGCGTTCTCGACGCCAAGATGTCCTTCGACGGCAACGCGCTGTTCCGCCATGACGACGTCAAGGCGCTGCGCGACGAGACCGAAGAAGACGCCAAGGAAATCGAAGCCTCCAAGTGGGACCTCGCCTACGTTGCCCTCGACGGCAATATCGGCTGCATGGTCAACGGCGCAGGCCTCGCCATGGCGACGATGGACATCATCAAGCTTTACGGCAAAGAGCCGGCAAACTTCTGCGACGTCGGCGGTGGCGCCGGCAAGGAGAAGGTCGCGGCTGCGTTCAAGATCATCACTGCCGACCCCAAGGTCGAAGGCATCCTCGTCAACATCTTCGGCGGCATCATGAAGTGCGATGTCATCGCTGAAGGCGTCGTCGCTGCCGTGCAGGAAGTCGGTCTGAAGGTTCCGCTCGTCGTTCGCCTCGAAGGCACCAATGTCGAACTCGGCAAGAAGATCCTCAACGAATCCGGTCTCGCGATCACGGCTGCTGACGATCTTGACGATGCGGCCAAGAAGATCGTCGCGGCGATCAACGCCTAATTTGAGGACCTATACATGTCTATTCTCGTCAACAAGAATACCAAGGTTCTCGTTCAGGGCCTGACCGGCAAGACCGGCACCTTCCACACCGAACAGGCGCTTGCCTACTACGGCACGCAGATGGTCGGCGGCATTCACCCGAAGAAGGGTGGTGAAACCTGGACCGGCTCGAAGGGCGAAAGCCTGCCGATCTTCGCATCGGTTGCCGAAGCCAAGGAACGCACCGGCGCTGACGCATCGGTCATCTACGTTCCGCCGGCAGGCGCAGCAGACGCGATCATTGAGGCGATCGACGCCGAGATCCCGTTCATCACCTGCATCACCGAAGGCATCCCGGTCATGGACATGGTCCGTGTCAAGGCTCGCCTCGACAAGTCCAAGTCGCGCCTGCTCGGCCCGAATTGCCCGGGTATCCTGACGCCGGAAGAATGCAAGATCGGCATCATGCCGGGCTCGATCTTCCGCAAGGGTTCGGTCGGTATCGTTTCGCGCTCCGGCACGCTGACCTACGAAGCCGTCTTCCAGACGTCGAACGAAGGCCTCGGCCAGACGACGGCTGTCGGCATCGGCGGCGACCCGGTCAAGGGCACCGAGTTCATCGACGTGCTCGAGATGTTCTTGGCCGATCCGGCCACGACCTCAATCATCATGATCGGCGAAATCGGCGGCGCTGCTGAAGAAGATGCAGCGCAGTTCCTGATCGACGAAGCCAAGAAGGGCCGCAAGAAGCCGATGGCAGGCTTCATCGCCGGCCGTACCGCTCCGAAGGGCCGCACCATGGGCCACGCCGGTGCGGTCGTTTCCGGCGGCAAGGGCGATGCGGAATCGAAGATCGCTGCCATGGAAGCAGCTGGCATCAAGGTGTCGCCTTCCCCGGCTCGCCTCGGCAAGACGCTGGTTGAAGTCCTCAAGGGCTGAACCGACATATAGACCCGGGCGGCGGATCGCATCTGCCGCCGCCGCCCGGCTGACTTTCGAATGCAGATGTGCCGCGGACAGGCGGTAGATTGGAATGCGGCAGCCGGCGAGATGGCCGGCAAATTCATCTTAGTCAGGAGGCGGGCAGAAGCGCCCGCGTAACACCATGGCACGGCAAGAAGCCAACGAGCAGTTTCAGATCACTTCGTTTCTGGATGGCGCCAACGCTGCCTATATCGAGCAGCTCTACGCCCGTTATGAAGAAGATCCGTCGTCGGTCGACGAACAGTGGCAGGCCTTTTTCAAGGCGCTGGACGATGATCCAAGCGACGTGAAGAAGGCAGCCAAGGGTGCATCCTGGCGCAAGAAGCACTGGCCGATCCCGGCCGGCGGCGATCTCGTTTCGGCGCTGGACGGCGACTGGGGCATCGTCGAGAAGGTCATCGAGACCAAGGTCAAGGCGAAGGCCGAAGCATCGGGCAAGCCGAGCGATGGTGCCGACATCATCCAGGCGACGCGCGACTCCGTCCGCGCCATCATGATGATCCGTGCCTACCGCATGCGCGGCCATCTGCACGCCAAGCTCGATCCGCTCGGCATCGCCGCGCCGGTCGAGGATTATCACGAGCTTTCGCCAGAGAACTACGGCTTCACCGCCGCCGATTACGATCGCAAGATCTTCATCGACAACGTTCTCGGCCTCGAATACGCGACTTTGCGCGAGATGATCGAGATCCTCGAGCGCACCTATTGCTCGACGCTCGGCGTCGAGTTCATGCATATCTCGAACCCGGAAGAAAAGTCCTGGATCCAGGAACGCATTGAAGGTCCGGACAAGGGTGTGGCTTTCACGCCCGAGGGCAAGAAGGCGATCCTGCAGAAGGTCATCGAAGCCGAAGGCTACGAGCAGTTCCTCGACGTCAAGTTCAAGGGCACCAAGCGTTTCGGTCTCGACGGCGGTGAATCGCTGATCCCGGCGCTTGAGCAGATCCTGAAGCGCGGCGGCAATCTCGGCCTCAAGGAAGCCGTGTTCGGCATGGCCCATCGCGGCCGCCTGAACGTGCTGTCGCAGGTCATGGGAAAGCCGCACCGCGCCATTTTCCACGAGTTCAAGGGCGGTTCTTACGCACCTGACGAAGTCGAAGGTTCGGGCGACGTGAAGTACCATCTCGGTGCCTCCTCCGACCGCGAATTCGACGGCAACAAGGTCCACGTTTCGCTGACGGCAAACCCGTCGCATCTCGAAATCGTCGACCCTGTCGTCATGGGCAAGGCCCGCGCCAAGCAGGATATGGGTGCCACCGTCTGGGACGGCGACACCATTCCGTTGACCGAGCGCGCCAAGGTTCTGCCGCTGCTGATCCATGGTGACGCGGCCTTCGCCGGTCAGGGCGTCATTGCCGAAATCCTCGGCCTGTCCGGTCTGCGCGGTCACCGCGTTGCCGGTACGATGCACGTCATCATCAACAACCAGATCGGCTTCACCACGAACCCGGCCTTCTCGCGTTCGTCGCCCTATCCGTCCGACGTCGCCAAGATGATCGAAGCGCCGATCCTGCACGTCAACGGCGACGATCCGGAAGCGGTTGTCTACGCCGCCAAGATCGCCATGGAATTTCGTATGAAGTTCCACAAGCCTGTCGTCCTCGACATGTTCTGCTACCGCCGCTACGGCCACAACGAAGGCGACGAGCCGTCCTTCACGCAGCCAAAGATGTACAAGGTCATCCGCGGCCACAAGACCGTGCTGCAGATCTATGCCGAGCGTCTCGTTGGCGAAGGCCTTCTGACCGAAGGCGAAGTCGAGAAGATGAAGGCCGACTGGCGCGCCCATCTCGAGCAGGAGTTCGAGGCCGGCCAGAGCTACAAGCCGAACAAGGCCGATTGGCTGGACGGCGAGTGGTCGGGCCTGCGCACGGCTGACAATGCCGATGAGCAGCGCCGCGGCAAGACCGCCGTTCCGATGAAGCAGCTGAAGGAAATCGGCCGCAAGCTGGCTGAGATTCCCGAGGGCTTCCATGCGCACCGGACGATCCAGCGCTTCATGGAAAACCGCGCCAACATGGTTCAGTCGGGTGAAAACATCGACTGGGCGATGGCTGAAGCGTTGGCTTTCGGTTCGCTGGTGACGGAAGGTCACAAGATCCGCCTGTCGGGTCAGGATTGCGAACGCGGCACCTTCTCGCAGCGTCACTCGGTTCTCTACGATCAGGAAACGGAAGAGCGCTACATTCCGCTTGCCAACCTGTCGCCGACCCAGGCCCGTTACGAAGTCATCAACTCGATGCTTTCGGAAGAGGCGGTCCTCGGCTTCGAATATGGTTATTCGCTGGCCCGTCCGAACGCGCTGACCCTGTGGGAAGCCCAGTTCGGCGACTTCGCCAACGGTGCGCAGGTCGTCTTCGACCAGTTCATCTCGTCTGGCGAACGCAAGTGGCTGCGCATGTCCGGTCTCGTCTGCCTTCTGCCGCACGGCTATGAAGGCCAGGGTCCGGAGCACTCCTCGGCTCGCTTGGAGCGCTTCCTCCAGCTCTGCGCCGAAGACAACATGCAGGTCGCCAACGTCACGACGCCGTCGAACTACTTCCACATCCTTCGCCGTCAGCTGAAGCGCGACTTCCGCAAGCCGCTCGTGCTGATGACGCCGAAGTCGCTGCTGCGCCACAAGCGTGCGGTCTCGACGCTGGCCGAAATGGCGGGTGAATCCTCCTTCCACCGTCTGCTCTGGGACGATGCCGAAGTCATCAAGGACGGCCCGATCAAGCTGCAGAAGGATGCCAAGATCCGCCGCGTCGTGCTCTGCACCGGCAAGGTCTATTACGACCTGCTCGAAGAGCGCGAAAAGCGCGGCATCGACGATGTCTACCTGCTGCGTGTCGAACAGCTCTATCCGTTCCCGGCCAAGGCGCTCATCAACGAGCTCAGCCGCTTCCGGAACGCCGAGATGGTCTGGTGCCAGGAAGAGCCGAAGAACATGGGTGCATGGTCGTTCATCGACCCGTATCTGGAATGGGTTCTCGCCCATATCGATGCGAAATATCAGCGCGTCCGCTACACGGGCCGCCCGGCCGCCGCTTCGCCGGCAACGGGCCTGATGTCCAAGCACCTGTCGCAGCTCGCCGCATTCCTTGAGGATGCGTTGGGCGGCTGATCCAACGAAACGAACAACGATCGAAACAAACTGATCAACGGAAACCAAAATCATGGCCACAGAAATCCGCGTTCCAACTCTCGGTGAATCCGTCAGCGAGGCGACAGTCGGCACCTGGTTCAAGAAGGTCGGCGACGCCATCAAGGCGGACGAGCCGATCCTCGAGCTTGAAACCGACAAGGTGACCATCGAAGTCCCGGCGCCGGCCTCCGGCACGCTGTCCGAAATCGTTGCCCAGGCCGGCGAGACCGTCGGCCTCGGCGCGCTGCTCGGCCAGATCGCCGCAGGTGCTGCTGCAGCAGCCCCGGCTGCTGCTCCGGCCGCAGCTGCACCGGCCAAGGTTGCCGAGCCGGTTGCTGCCGCAGCCCCGGCTGCCGCTGCTGCACCGTCCTCGATGCCGCCGGCACCGGCTGCTGCCAAGATGCTCGCTGAAAACAACATCGCTGCCGAGCAGGTCGATGGTTCCGGCAAGCGCGGTCAGGTTCTGAAAGGCGATGTGATCGCTGCCGTCGCCAAGGGCATTTCCGCTCCGGCTGCGGCTGCACCGGCCGCCGCTCCGGTGGCTGCACGTGCGCCGTCGACCGTTCAGGATGCCGGCCGCGAAGAGCGCGTGAAGATGACGCGTTTGCGCCAGACGATTGCCAAACGCCTCAAGGACGCCCAGAACACGGCTGCCATGCTGACCACCTATAACGAGGTGGATATGAAGGCGGTCATGGATCTGCGCGCCAAGTACAAGGACGTCTTCGAAAAAAAGCATGGCGTGAAGCTCGGGTTCATGGGCTTCTTCACCAAGGCCGTGACCCACGCGCTGAAGGAACTCCCGGCCGTCAACGCCGAGATCGACGGCACCGACATCATCTACAAGAACTTCTGCCACGTCGGCATGGCTGTCGGCACGGACAAGGGTCTTGTCGTTCCCGTCATCCGTGACGCGGACCAGATGTCGATCGCCGAGATCGAAAAGGAACTCGGCCGTCTTGCCAAGGCTGCCCGCGATGGTTCGCTGTCGATGGCTGACATGCAGGGTGGCACGTTCACGATCACCAACGGTGGCGTCTACGGTTCGCTGATGTCTTCGCCGATCCTGAACGCTCCGCAGTCGGGTATCCTCGGCATGCACAAGATCCAGGACCGTCCCGTGGTCGTCGGCGGCCAGATCGTCATCCGTCCGATGATGTATCTCGCGCTGTCCTACGATCACCGTATCGTTGACGGCAAGGAAGCAGTCACCTTCCTCGTTCGCGTCAAGGAAAGCCTGGAAGATCCGGAACGTCTGGTTCTCGATCTCTAAGCGGAGCAAATCCGATGCGGAACCGGATCAGGCAGGCGGCATTCGCGCTCTTGGGCGCAGCCGCAGTGCATCTTCCGGTTCCGGCTTTCGCTGCCGCCTGGGATATCAGCAAGGCGAGCAGCAATTTCGACCTGGTTTTGCTGGATGACGCCGCACTTGCCGAACGCAAGATAACCATCGTCAAGATGGGCGACGTGCAGCTGACCTCCGGACATATCATCGCCGCCGATCCGCTGGCGCAGCCTGATCGGCCGGCGTTCATCCGGACCGTCCCTCCGGGCAATTATCCTGTGACCCTCTACCAGGCTTTCGGCCGTGTCGCCGCCGCCAGCATGCGCTTCGGCGAAGGCAAGCCGGCGCGCTGGGAGATGGCGGCGATCCCCGGTCAGGACCCGGCGGCGCTGAAGGACGACGAGATCCTCGGCTATCCTGTCGATGCCGGTCTCGGTTCCTACATGGATGCCGATACGCTGAAGCTTCTTGAGGAGCGGGCGGAAACGGAACAAGCGGCAAAGCCGGACGAGGATGTGAATTATTACGACGTCATCGCGCCTGAGCTGAATGCCAATGGCGGCCGCTTTGCGCTTCATTCGCCTGTCGCAGGCAAGCCCGGCAATGTAGCGATCTTCTGGAGCGGTTGGGGCGATGGCTTTTACCCGGTTTTCTGGGGCCTCGCAGACGACGGTCATCCGCTGGTGATGTTGACGGACTTCTATGTGATCGAAAATTCCGATGGGCGGAAGGAGCCGGTGGCGCAATGAGCAAGAGATCGAGCCTTGCAGCACTCGTTGCAGCGTCTGTCCTGATCCTGCCCGGTTTTGCCGCAGCGGCAGACTGCCCGCTCTCGAACGCCGTCTATGTGGATCGTGACGGCACCTATCAGCTGAAATTCTCGCCGCTGAATTCCGATGCGGCGGCTGCCAGCAATCAGTTCAAGATGACGGTGAAGGACAGCAAGGCCGTGCTTGACGGTTACGTCATGCCCTCGGAAGACCCGACGCGTACAATCGGGATGGTGATGTTCAATTGCCCTGAAGGCGATGCCACTGGCGCCGATCTCGATGCCTGCACGATCTGGCAAGGTCCGGTCTATGGCGTCGACGACAAGGGCGCGATCGACAACCTTCCCGGCGAAAAATCGAATGCCGTTGCCAGCATCGTGTTGCCTGCGATCGGTCCGGCGCTGCGCGATTCATCGATCCTCGGCGAGGGCACGCAGGCCGTTGCACCCTGGGATGTTTTCTCCTTCAAGGAGTGCGTGAAGTGAGCGATGCACCCGTCCTCCTCGTCACCGGCGGAAGCCGCGGCATCGGCGCTGCCGTCTGCAGGCTTGCGGCGAGCCAGGGATGGCGCGTTGCCGTCAATTATGCTGCCAACGCTGCAGCTGCCGAAAGCGTTGTCAGCGAGATCAAAAGCAAGGGCGGCGATGCCATCGCCATTCAGGGCGACGTTGGAAATGCTGCTGATATCGCCGCCATGTTTCAGGCCGTCGACCGGC
Organism: Hyphomicrobiales bacterium; assembly: GCA_900465675.1. GTDB lineage: Bacteria > Pseudomonadota > Alphaproteobacteria > Rhizobiales > Rhizobiaceae > Rhizobium. The sequence continues at coordinate 93,130 of UBJR01000028.1, forward strand.
ATTTCGGCCGTCTCGATGGCATGGTCAACAATGCTGGCATCGTCGATCAGCCGCAGCGTGTCGATGAGATGAGCGTCGAGCGCATCGAGCGTATGATGCGTATCAACATCACCGGTTCCATCCTGTGCGCTGCGGAAGCGGTGCGTCGGATGTCGACCCGGCATGGCGGCAAGGGTGGGGCGATCGTCAATATCTCGTCGATGGCGGTGATCATCGGCTCGCCGTCGCAATATGTCGATTATGCCGCCTCGAAAGCCGCGATCGATACGTTCACGATTGGTCTGGCGCGCGAAGTCGCGACCGAGGGCGTCCGGGTCAATGCGATCAGGCCCGGTATCATCGATACAGATATCCATGCATCCGGCGGTCTGCCCGACCGCGCCCGGGACATGGCCTCTTCCATCCCGATGCAGCGTCCGGGAACGGCCGCGGAAGTCGCGGATGCTGTGCTTTATCTCCTGTCTTCGAATTCATCCTATGTGACCGGCGCCATCATGAATGTGAGCGGCGGGCGATAGGCTTCCATTTCCTGACCAACGAACGAATAAAAGGAAAAGAACAATGGCTTACGATGTGATCGTTATCGGAACCGGCCCTGGCGGTTATGTCGCGGCAATCAAGGCGGCTCAGCTCGGCCTGAAGGTTGCGGTCGTCGAAAAGCGCGCGACCTATGGCGGCACCTGCCTGAACGTTGGCTGCATTCCCTCCAAGGCGCTGCTGCATGCTTCCGAGATGTTCCACCAGGCTGCCCACGGCATGGATGCGCTAGGTATCGAGGTTGCGGCGCCGAAGCTCAATCTCGAAAAGATGCTGGCGCACAAGGATGCGACGGTGAAGTCGAATGTCGATGGCGTCGCCTTCCTGTTCAAGAAGAACAAGATCGATGCCTTCCAGGGCACGGGCAAGATCGTCTCGGCAGGCAAGGTTTCCGTCACCGCCGAAGACGGCAAGGTGCAGGAACTTGAAGGCAAGAACATCGTGATTGCTACCGGCTCCGACGTTGCCGGCATTCCGGGCGTCAAGGTCGATATCGATGAGAAGATCATCGTGTCCTCGACGGGTGCGATTGCTCTCGACAAGGTGCCGGAGACGATGATCGTCGTTGGCGGCGGCGTCATCGGCCTCGAGCTCGGCTCGGTCTGGTCGCGCCTTGGCGCCAAGGTCACGGTTATCGAATATCTCGACAAGATTCTCGGTGCGATGGACGGCGATGTTTCCAAGCAATTCCAGCGCATGCTCGGCAAACAGGGCATCGAGATCAATCTTAGCGCCAAGGTTACCGGCGTCGAGAAGGGTGGCAAGGGCGCGAAGGTTACGTTCGAGCCGGTCAAGGGCGGCGACGCGCAGACCGTTGAAGCCGACGTTGTGCTGATCTCGACCGGCCGCATTCCCTACACGGCTGGCCTCGGCCTCGAAGAAGCCGGCGTAAAGCTCGACAACCGCGGCCGCGTCGAAATCGATGGGCACTTCAAGACCAATGTCGAAGGCATCTATGCGATCGGCGATGTGGTGAAGGGTCCGATGCTGGCGCACAAGGCTGAAGACGAAGGCGTTGCACTCGCCGAAATCCTCGCCGGCCAGCACGGCCATGTGAATTACGACGTCATCCCGAGTGTCGTTTACACCCAGCCGGAAGTCGCTTCCGTCGGCAAGACCGAGGAAGAGCTGAAGGCCGCAGGCATCGCCTACAAGACCGGCAAGTTCCCGTTCACCGCCAACGGCCGCGCCCGCGCGATGCTGGCGACCGACGGCTTCGTGAAGATCCTGTCCGACAAGGAAACCGACCGCGTCCTCGGCGGCCACATCGTCGGCTTCGGCGCTGGCGAAATGATCCACGAGATCGCCGTGCTGATGGAATTCGGCGGCTCAGCCGAAGACCTCGGCCGCACCTGCCACGCGCATCCGACGATGTCGGAAGCCGTGAAGGAAGCGGCGCTGGCGGCCTTCTTCAAGCCTATCCATATGTAAGATTGGTCAGCTACTGCCAGAGAAGCCGCGGTCCGACAGGGCCGCGGCTTTTTTGCGCCCGGCATTCCTGAAAGCTTGAGCCCGGAGCCCCCTCACCCTGCCCTCTCCCCGAGGGGAGAGGGGGTGTTAGCGCGCAAGAGGCATCCTCGACTTTCCCTTCTCCCCAGCGGGGAGAAGGTGGCCCGAAGGGCCGGATGAGGGGGTTCCGCGTCAGACGCATCGCGACCTTTTGCAGACATGGAGTCTTCTCGCCGCGCAGACGCGCGGCGGCTGGATTCATGTGGTGGGCACGGGAATGAGGGACGATGTGGGGTGCGCCGGGAAAGTTTCCGGCTCAATTCACCGCAGTAACCGTAAAGCCCTGCTTACGCAGCAGCTGGATCACGCCCTGATCGCCCGGCAGGTGCAGGGCGCCGACGGCCATGAAGACGTTGCCGTTGGCGAGGATGGGTGCGGCGCGGTCGGCCATCACCTTGTTGCGGTCGAGGATGATGCGCTGTTCGAAGGCGGCGTAGTCGCCGTCGCCACCCTCTTCGGGAGATACGGTCTTCAGCATCGGGATGGTCATGCCGACATCGCCCGAGAGATAGAGGTCGGTCATGGTTTCGACGACGTCGTTCATCTTCGGGCCGAGTTCCAGCGTTTCGATCAGTGATTTCAGGTGGAATTCCATCGGCAGCTCGGCCATCGCCTGCAGCTGTTCGGCAAGGGTTTCGAGGCCCTTGACCTGCTTGCCCTGCTTGATCGCGTCGGCGGCGATCTTCTGGTCGAGGAACTGCACGCCCTTGGCCTTCCGGGCGATTTCGCAGGCGGGGAGCGCCACGGCGCTGGCGATCATCCATGGGCGCATGCGCGATACGGCTGAAAGCGGAATGCCGCGCTGCTTCAGTCCAGCGTCGAGACGGGCATAGTCTTCGGGTGACAGCAGCTTGTCGATGGTGGTGCCGTCGGTGAACATGGTGAGATCAGGGCGGGCGAGGAGGGCGGCGGCGGCCTTCTTCTCGTCAAGAATTTCGTCGGATTCGATGACGATCGTATCGGCGCTGTCATGCGCTGCCTGGGCGTAATCAGGAAGGTTCAGGACGCGGGGATCGGTGACATGCATGCTGCCGAGCAGCCAGGAGGGTTTCAGGCCCGGCTTTTCGATCTTCCAGAAGATGCCCTTGCCGTTCGGAACAGCGTCGGCTTCCTTGACGACTTCGGCGTAGCGGGCCGGGTCGCTCTGCTTCAGCTCGGCCATCAGATCCTTGCCGGAGCAGCTGTCATCGGCAGCGGCAGCGGGCGAAACGGAGAAGAGAACGGCGAGCAAGGCTGCGGCCAGCAGCATATGGAAGGCCGCGATCAGCCAGAGCAGGATGTTGCCCGGCTGCGCGATCTGCAGTCTGCGATGGCCGATGGAAATCGTCATGATTGGTGGTTCCGCTCGCGGTGCTTGATCAGTCTCATGCTCTACGCCGCCTTCGCGCATATTCCTTTAAGGGAATGCGTTAACGTATGATTACGCCCTTGGGTGGGCACGATCATAGACTTCGAGCAACCGGGCCGAATCGACGCCCGTATAGACCTGGGTGGTGGAAAGGCTGGCGTGGCCGAGAAGCTCCTGGATGGTGCGCAGATCTCCGCCGCCGGCGAGCAGATGGGTGGCGAAGGAGTGGCGCAGCGCATGCGGCGTTGCGGTTTCCGGCAGGCCAAAGGCGCTGCGCATCGTCTGCATCGTGCGCTGGATGATCGCCGGCTGCAGCTTGCCGCCGCGGGCGCCGCGGAAGAGCGGCTCGGTTGCCTCGAGATGGAACGGGCAAAGCGCGCTGTATTTACCGATCGCCTCACCGACGATGGCAAGTAGGGGGACCAAGCGTGTCTTGTTGCCTTTACCGGTGATACGCAGTGACGTTGCGCCGGCGTGGAAATCTCCAGGTGTCAGATCGAGTGCTTCGGAGATGCGCAGGCCGCAGCCGTAAAGCAGTGTCATGACCGCGGCGTCGCGGGCGGCGATCCAGGGCTCGTCATGCATCTGCGCCTCGCCGCTGACGACGGTTACGGCCTGACGGTCGGAAAGCGGCTTCGGCAGCGATTTCGGCTGTTTGGGTGAGCGCACCGCGCTGGCACCGGCAGCGTTCACCAGGCCCTTCTTTTCGAGATAGCGAAGCAGCGAGCGCAGGCCGGCGAGATTGCGGCCGAGCGAGCGGGCGCCTGATCCTACCTTGCGGCGGGCGGCCAGGAAGGCGCGGAAATCGGCAGGGCGCAACGCCTCGATATCCTTCAGCGTCGTGGGGCCACCGAGATGGCCGGTGAGGAAGGTCAGAAACTGGCGGCTGTCGCGTTCGTATGCGTCGAGCGTATGAGCTGAAAGGCGGCGTTCGCCCGCGAGGCTCATAAGCCAGGCGCTGCGTTCGGCCATCAGCCGCGGATCGGCAATAATCAGAAGTTCGTTCACGGCGGCGGCCTTGATTTTGGTGTTCGCTGCCGATCTTGACCGAGGGACATTATGGAATTGCTAAGATCGGCCAAGCCAGGCTGGAGCCGCGTCCCACCCATTCTTTTTGGTGCTGCTTTGCGCTAAAGCGGTGTCATGCGCCTTCGCTCGATGTTTGCCCAGAATTACCGTTCGCTGCGTTCGATCCGTATGGATCTGGCGGATACGACGCTGTTCCTTGGCGAAAACGGTGCGGGCAAATCCAATCTCTACCGTGCGCTGCAGCTGGTACAGGCGGCGGTGCGGGGACGATTGGCGCACGAGCTTGCAGCGGAAGGCGGGATGCTCTCGGCGCTCTGGTCGGGGACGCGGCGCAAATCCGAGGGACCGGCGCGTATCAGGCTCGAAGTCGAGATCGTCGACGAGGAGCGGGCGATCACGTTTCGCTATCACGTCGAAGCCGGGCTCCGGCCGCCGAAGGCAGCGGCAGGCTTTGCGCTCGAACCACAGGTGAAGGCCGAGGAGCTTTCGGTGGAGACCGGGCGCCGGGCAGTGACGATGATGAAACGTGCCGGGCCTGCCATCTCGGTGCGCGGCGGCGACGGCCGGATGGAGAACTATCCGGATGAAGCACTGACCTCGGAAACGGCGATCGCGCTGCTCGGTGACGCCGGGCATTTTCCCGAGGTTGCGGCCTTCCGGCGGATCGTTAGCAATTGGCGCTTTTTCCATGGCTTTCGCACCGACCGGGCGTCGCCTCTGCGCCACCCCTGCCTCGCCGTCACCGGTCCGATGCTCGATGAGGACGGCGCCAATCTGGCCGCTGTGTTCGCGACGCTTGTCCATACCAGGCAGGATACGGTGGAACTCGACCGTATTCTGGCATCGGCGCTCGGCGGGGCGAAGCTCGTTGTTCCTGATCCGGGAGAGACGGCAGAGTTCGGGCTTATTCTGCCCGATTTTCCGCATCGGGTGTTTCAGCCCCGCGAGCTTTCGGATGGACAGATTCGTTTTCTCGGTCTTGCGGCTGCACTTCTTTCCTATCGGCTGCCGCCATTGATCGCGCTTAACGAACCCGAGTCGAGCCTGCATCCCGATATGCTATTGCCGCTTGCCGACATGATTGCTGAGGCTTCGAAGAGCAGTCAGGTCTGGATCGTGACGCATTCCGAAAAGCTGGCGGAAGCGGTGCGTGAGCGATGCGGCGTTCGTCCGCGCAAGGTGATCCGTGAGAACGGCGCCACCTGGATCGAAGGCATGCGGCTGACGGGCACGATTGCTGGTGACGATGACGAAGACGACTAGCCGTTTTCAGCGGGTTTCCTTTCTGTTGCGTTGCGGGCATGGTCTGCCGCGATGAGCACAGATTCGTCCGATCTCTTTGGCGCATTGTTCGAGACACCACCGGCAACCCGCACGGTTCCGGTGCTCGTTCCGCTGCCTGCACCGCGGCCCTATTCCTACGCCGTGCCTGATGGCATGGCGGTCGAGCCCGGTTCTGTCGTCCAGGTGCCGCTTGGGCCGCGTCAGGTCATCGGCGTCGTCTGGGATGGCGGCGAAGATGGCGTCGATCCGAAGAAGCTGCGGCCGATCACCCATGTCTTCGATTGCCCGCCGCTGACCAAGGAGATGCGCGATTTCATCGATTGGGTCGCCGCCTATACGCTCTCGCCGCCCGGTCTCGTGGCGCGCATGGCTCTTCGGGCTCCGAATGCTTTCGAACCGGAGCCGATGGTGGAAGGCCTGCGCTTCGTCGGCGGCGGACCGGAGAGGATGACACCGGCGCGCGCCCGCGTGCTCGATACGGCTTCCGACGGCGTTTCTTGGACGCGGACAGGGCTCGCCCATGCCGCGGGTGTTTCTACCAGTGTCGTGGATGGCCTGATCAGCCAGGGGATTTTCGAAACCATCTTTCTGCCGCCACCGCCTGTCGTCGCGAAGCCCGATCCGGACTTTGCGCCGTCGCGGCTCGCCGGTCCGCAGAAGGAAGCCGCCGACGAGATTCTGGCCGAGGTGCGCAACGGCGCGTTCGCGGTGTCGCTGATCGACGGCGTGACGGGCTCCGGCAAGACCGAAGTCTATTTCGAGGCGATCGCCGAGACGCTGCGGCGTGGAAAGCAGGTGCTGATCCTGCTGCCGGAGATCGCGCTGACGGCGAGCTTCCTCGAACGTTTTCAGGATCGCTTCGGGGCCAAGCCCGCCGAATGGCATTCGGATCTCGCGCCGCGCATGCGAGAAAAGGTCTGGCGCCAAGCGGTGACCGGCGAGGTGCGCGTCGTTGCCGGTGCGCGCTCGGCGCTGTTCCTGCCGTTCGAGGATCTCGGTCTCATCATCGTCGATGAGGAGCATGACCCGGCCTACAAGCAGGAAGACAGGGTCTATTACAATGCACGCGACATGGCCGTGGTGCGCGGCCGTATCGGTGATTTTCCCGTCGTGCTGGTTTCGGCCACGCCATCGGTGGAGAGCCAGGTCAATGGCCAGAGCGGCCGCTACACGACGATCCATCTGCCGACGCGCTTCGGCGATGCGGCGATGCCTGATCTTCACCTTGTCGATATGCGGCGTCACGCGCCGGAGCGCGGCGGCTTCCTGTCGCCGGTGCTGATCCGGGCGATCGGCAAGACGGTGGAGAAGAAGGAGCAGGCGCTGCTCTTTCTCAACCGCCGTGGCTATGCTCCGCTGACGCTTTGCCGTGTCTGCGGTCACCGCTTCCAATGCCCACAATGTTCAAGCTGGCTCGTGGAGCACCGCTTCCGAAGCCAGCTGCAATGCCATCAATGCGGCCATACCGAGCGCACGCCTGAGGCATGCCCGGAATGCGGCACGCTCGATCATCTCGTCGCCTGTGGCCCCGGGGTGGAGCGGATCGCCGAGGAAGTCGAGCGGCATTTTCCCGACGCGCGCACCATCGTGCTCTCTTCCGATATCACCGGCGGTGTGAAGCGGCTGCGGCTGGAGCTTGATGCGATCGCCAAGGGTGAGGCCGATATCGTCATCGGAACGCAGCTCGTCGCCAAGGGGCATAACTTCCCGCTGATCACGCTGGTTGGTATCGTCGATGCCGATCTCGGCCTCGCCAACGGCGATCCGCGCGCGGCGGAGCGAACCTTCCAGCTGCTGTCGCAGGTTACCGGCCGCGCCGGACGAACGGGTTTGAAGAGCCACGGTCTGTTGCAGACCTATCAGCCGCAGCATCCCGTCATGCAGGCGATCGTCTCGGGCGATGCGGGTGCCTTCTACGAGCGCGAGATCACCGAGCGCGAGCGCGCGATTCTGCCGCCGTTCGGCCGTCTCGCCTCGATCATCGTTTCGGCGGAGACCCGCCAGGATGCGGAGGCTCATGCGCGCGGCATCCGCGGTTCCGCGCCGCAGGTCTCGGGCATTTCCGTGCTGGGACCGGCCGAAGCGCCGCTTGCAATCGTCCGCGGTCGCCATCGTTTCCGGTTGCTCGTCCACGGGCGCCGTAATTCCGATATGCAGGCGTTTCTGAAGACCATGCTGTCGCAGGCGCCGAAAGGGCGTGGCTCCATTCAGGTCCAGCTCGACATCGATCCGCAGAGCTTCCTTTAAAAACAGCGTCTGCTGGCCGTTTTCCACCGCCTGCAATCATGCCATAAGGACTGCCAAACGCGGCATGATTTGGGGTCGATTCATGGAGTTCTATTTTCCGGAAACCTTTGGCGAGCAGCTGGCATTCTGCTGCGCGGCATTCACGGCGGCTGCCGGTTTCGTCATGATGTTCGCGCCCGGTTATGCGATGAAGCTTTTTGGGCTTGCGCCGCGCGGCGAGCGGCGGGACGGCTACGCGGAACAGCGGTCGGTCGGCGGATTCTATCTCGGATTCGGCCTTGCGGCGATCATGCTGGCGCAGGACTTCATCTATATGGCGCTCGGCGCCGCCTTCGCGATGGCGTTTTTCGCACGCATCATTTCGCTCCTTTCAGATAAGGGGAGCACAATTATCAACTATTTACTTCTGGTTGTGCAGGCGATCCTCGCGGCTGTTCCGCTGGCCTATTCTTTCGGCTTCCTCACAACCTGAATTACCGGGCAGCGGACCGCCTGCTCGCCTGCCTCCACGCCATTTCACGATTTTGCCGATAGAAAATCATTCGAAAGGCATATTCGGGCGTTACGCGTGTTGCGAGTCCCTGCGTCCTATGTTAGACGGACCCCGAATTTCGGAAGAAGCAAGAGGCTTCTCTTGCGATTTCTGGGGGAAATCAAAACGAATTCAAGAGCATAGGTCAGGCGCCCGCCGACGGCCGGATTCTTGAATTGAAATCAGGGAAATTTGTGCCCGTGGCAGACACGTCCCAGCTTACTTCTGGTGTTGCAGAGCGATATGCGTCCTCGCTGTTCGATCTGGCGCTTGAAGAAGGTGCCGTCGAGAGCGTCACCGCTGATCTCGACCGTTTCCAGGCGATGCTGGATGAGAGCGACGACCTGAAGCGTTTCGTCGCCAGCCCGGTATTCTCGGCTGACGATCAGCTGAAGGCTATCGTCGCCATCAGCGAGAAGGCCGGTATTTCCGGTTTCGTCGGTAACTTCCTGAAGGTCGTGGCGCGTAACCGCCGCCTGTTCGCCCTCCCGGGCATGATCAAGGCCTTCCGCATCATCGCTGCCCGTCAGCGTGGCGAAATTTCTGCCGAGGTTGCCTCGGCCCATGCGCTGACCGCAGCGCAGGAAACTGAATTGAAGGCGGCGCTGAAGAGCGCCACCGGCAAAGACGTGGCGATTGCCGTCACGGTTGATCCGTCAATTCTTGGTGGTCTGATCGTGAAGGTCGGGTCCCGTCAGATTGATACGTCGCTTCGTACCAAACTTTCTACTCTCAAGCTTGCATTGAAAGAGGTTGGCTGATGGATATCCGCGCCGCGGAAATTTCCGCAATTCTCAAAGATCAAATCAAAAACTTCGGCAAAGAAGCTGAAGTCTCGGAAGTCGGCCAGGTTCTCTCTGTCGGCGACGGTATTGCTCGCGTTTACGGTCTGGACAACGTTCAGGCCGGTGAAATGGTCGAGTTCCCCGGCGGCATCCGCGGTATGGCCCTGAACCTCGAATCCGACAACGTCGGCGTGGTTATCTTCGGCTCGGACCGTGACATCAAGGAAGGCGACACCGTCAAGCGTACGGGTGCCATCGTTGACGTTCCGGTTGGTCCGGAACTTCTCGGCCGTGTTGTCGACGCTCTCGGCAACCCGATCGACGGCAAGGGCCCGATCAACGCAACGCGCCGTTCGCGCGTTGACGTCAAGGCTCCGGGCATCATTCCGCGTAAGTCGGTTCATGAGCCGATGTCGACCGGCCTCAAGGCTATCGACGCGCTCATCCCGGTCGGCCGTGGCCAGCGCGAGCTCGTCATCGGTGACCGCCAGACCGGCAAGACCGCCATCATTCTCGACGCGATCCTGAACCAGAAGGCTATTCACGAGTCTGGTCCGGAAGGCGAAAAGCTGTTCTGCGTGTACGTCGCTGTCGGCCAGAAGCGCTCGACGGTTGCCCAGTTCGTCAAGGTTCTCGAAGAACGCGGCGCTCTGAAGTACTCGATCATCGTTGCTGCGACGGCTTCCGATCCGGCTCCGATGCAGTTCCTGGCACCGTTTGCCGGTTGCGCCATGGGCGAATACTTCCGTGACAACGGCCAGCACGCTCTCATCGGCTACGACGACCTTTCCAAGCAGGCCGTTTCCTACCGTCAGATGTCGCTCCTGCTGCGCCGCCCGCCGGGCCGCGAAGCTTACCCGGGCGACGTTTTCTACCTTCACTCGCGTCTCCTCGAGCGCGCTGCAAAGATGAGCGACGAAAAGGGCGCCGGTTCGCTGACCGCTCTGCCGGTCATCGAAACGCAGGGTAACGACGTTTCGGCGTTCATCCCGACCAACGTGATCTCGATCACCGACGGCCAGATCTTCCTCGAAACCGACCTGTTCTATCAGGGTATCCGCCCGGCTGTTAACGTCGGTCTGTCGGTTTCGCGCGTCGGTTCTGCCGCGCAGATCAAGGCGATGAAGCAGGTTGCCGGCTCGATCAAGGGCGAACTCGCCCAGTACCGCGAAATGGCCGCCTTCGCTCAGTTCGGTTCGGACCTCGATGCCTCGACGCAGCGCCTGCTGAACCGCGGCGCACGTCTGACCGAACTTCTGAAGCAGCCGCAGTTCTCGCCGCTGAAGACCGAAGAGCAGGTTGCTGTGATCTTCGCTGGCGTGAATGGCTATCTCGACAAGATTGCCGTCAACCAGATCGGCAAGTTCGAACAGGGTCTGCTTTCCTACCTCCGCTCGGAAGGTAAGGCGATCCTCGATACGATCCGCACGGAAAAGGCCATCAGCGACGATACGAAGGGCAAGCTCGTTGCTGCTCTCGACTCGTTCTCGAAGTCTTTCGCCTGATCGGGCTCAGTTAGGACGGATAACGGATGCCTTCACTTAAGGATCTGAAAAACCGGATCGCCTCCGTCAAGGCGACGCAGAAGATTACCAAGGCGATGAAAATGGTCGCCGCGGCTAAGCTTCGGCGTGCGCAGGAGGCGGCCGAGGCCGCCCGGCCTTATTCGGAGCGCATGGCGGCTGTTCTCGCGAACATCGCCCATGCAGTTACCGACGCCGACGGTGCGCCGTTGCTCATGACCGGTACAGGCAAGGATCAGGTTCACCTGCTCGTCGTCTGCACCGCAGAGCGCGGTCTTTGCGGCGGTTTCAACTCGCAGATTTCGCGTTTTGCACGTGATCATGCCCGCAAGCTCATTGCTCAGGGCAAGACCGTCAAGATCTTCACCGTTGGCAAGAAGGGCTACGACAGCCTGCGCCGCGAATTCTCTTCGCTCATCACCGAGCGCAAGGAACTGCGCGACGTCAAGCGTGTCGGCTTCGAGAATGCGGACCAGATCGGCAAGCGCATCATCGAGATGTTCGAAGCTGGTGAGTTCGACGTCTGCACGTTGTTCTATTCCGAGTTCAAGTCGGTCATCAGCCAGATCCCGACGGCACAGCAGATCATTCCCGCGAAGGTGCCGGAAGGCGTCACCGAGGATGCTGCCCATGCCGGCGCTGTCTATGAATACGAGCCGGATCCGGCATCGATCCTTGAGGATCTGATTCCGCGCAACATTTCTGTCCAGATCTTCCGCGCACTGCTTGAAAACGCAGCTGGCGAGATGGGCGCGAAGATGAGCGCCATGGACAACGCGACACGTAACGCAGGTGAGATGATCAACAAGCTGACGCTCAACTACAATCGTCAGCGTCAGGCGCAGATCACCAAGGAACTCATTGAAATCATTTCGGGCGCGGAAGCGCTCTGAGGTTAGAGAAAGAGGGTATTAGAATGGCTAGGGCAGCTACCCCGAAGGCGGCAGCGAAGACCGCCGCTAAGAAGACCGCCACAGGCTCTGTCGGCAAGGTCACACAGGTTATCGGCGCCGTCGTCGACGTGGCTTTCGAAGGCGAACTGCCGGCGATTTTGAACGCGCTCGAAACCACGAACATGGGCAACCGCCTGGTTCTTGAAGTCGCGCAGCACCTCGGTGAAAACGTCGTGCGTACGATCGCCATGGACTCGTCCGAAGGTCTCGTCCGTGGCCAGGAAGTTTTCGACACCGGCGCGCCGATCTCGGTTCCGGTCGGTCCGGAAACGCTCGGCCGTATCATGAACGTCATCGGCGAGCCGGTTGACGAAGCCGGTCCGCTGGTCACCGCTTCCAAGCGCGCCATCCACCAGGATGCACCGTCTTACGTCGAACAGTCGACGGAAGCACAGATCCTGGTTACCGGCATCAAGGTCGTCGACCTTCTCGCGCCTTACGCAAAGGGCGGCAAGATCGGCCTCTTCGGCGGCGCAGGCGTCGGCAAGACCGTTCTCATCATGGAACTGATCAACAACGTCGCCAAGGCGCACGGTGGTTACTCGGTGTTCGCAGGCGTGGGTGAACGTACCCGCGAAGGCAACGACCTCTACCACGAAATGATCGAGTCCGGCGTCAACAAGCACGGCGGCGGCGAAGGCTCGAAGGCAGCCCTCGTTTACGGCCAGATGAACGAACCGCCGGGCGCCCGCGCTCGCGTCGCTCTGACGGGTCTGACGGTTGCTGAAAACTTCCGCGACCAGGGCCAGGACGTTCTGTTCTTCGTCGACAACATCTTCCGCTTCACGCAGGCAGGTTCCGAAGTTTCGGCTCTGCTCGGCCGTATTCCTTCGGCCGTTGGCTATCAGCCGACGCTCGCAACGGACATGGGCCAGATGCAGGAACGCATCACCACGACGACGACCGGTTCGATCACCTCGGTTCAGGCCATTTACGTTCCGGCCGACGACTTGACCGACCCGGCTCCGGCAACTTCGTTCGCCCACTTGGACGCAACGACCGTTCTGTCGCGTTCGATCGCTGAAAAGGGCATCTATCCGGCCGTTGACCCGCTCGACTCCACGTCGCGCATGCTCGACCCGATGGTTGTCGGCGAAGAGCACTACGAAGTCGCTCGTAAGGTTCAGTCGACGCTGCAGCGCTACAAGTCCCTGCAGGACATCATCGCCATCCTGGGTATGGACGAACTGTCTGAAGAAGACCGTCTGGCCGTTGCCCGCGCCCGCAAGATCGAGCGCTTCCTGTCGCAGCCGTTCTTCGTCGCCGAAGTCTTCACCGGTTCGCCGGGCAAGCTCGTCGCGCTCGAGGACACGATCAAGGGCTTCAAGGGCTTGGTCAACGGCGACTACGACGACATGCCGGAAGCAGCCTTCTACATGGTCGGCTCGATGGAAGAAGCCATCGAAAAGGCCAAGAAGCTCTCCGCAGCCGCTTGATGAGCGACGCGCAAGACGAGATTTTCTGCTGCGACTCCCTTCGGGTGGTCGTGGCAGATCTTCCGGAACCCGCAGCGCCCACCGTCTACAGGGCGGATAACGGTGCGCTGATGATGGTTGTCGGATTGGTTCAGGCCGAAGAAGGCCTCGGCTATCTCGATCAGGCGATACAGCACTGCCCGTTCTGCGGGACCAAACTGCAAGATGCAAAGGCCGAGAAGGTAAGTCACTGATGGCTGACAATTTCAATTTTGAACTCGTATCTCCGGAGCGTCTGCTCCTGTCGGAGATGGTGACGGAAGTTGTCATTCCGGCAACCGAGGGCGAGATGACGGTCATGGCCCACCATGCGCCGACGATGACGACCATCAAGCCCGGCATCGTCAGCGTTCGCTCGGCCTCCGGCAGCAAGCAGGACTACGTCGTGTTCGGCGGCTTCGCCGACATCCTGCCGACGGGCTGCACGCTGCTCGCCGAATCGGCCGTTCCGGTCGAGGAAATCAACAAGGACGAACTGACCCGCCGTATCGAAGCGGCGCAGAAGGATCTCGATGATGCCGAGCATCACGAGCACAAGTCCAAGCTCGAGCAGTTCATCCTCGAACTCACGCATCTGCGTGGCGTTGTCGAACAGGACTGATCGGGAATAGTCCCAAATGATCGAAAGCGGCCTTCAGGGCCGCTTTTTTCGTTTTGGGCACATGAGTGCCGATCCACTAGCAATGAACATGAGATCTTGAGTATCTGGCGGTCGCGGGCGGCCCACTATCGGCTCTAGATTTTGGCTTCCACGCCTAATAGGGTCCCTCAACTATTCGCAATTGCTGCAGGGAGTTCCCATGAAAAATATTCAGCTTTCGACCTCGGGCGTGTCGGTATCGAGTGTCGTGCTCGGCCTGATGCGGATCAACACGCTGGATGACAGCGGAATTAAAGCCCTCTACTCGGCGGCCCGGGAGATCGGCGTCAATATTTTCGATCACGCGGACATCTATGGCGGCGCGCCCCATCGCTGCGAAGCACGGTTTGGTGACGCTCTTCGCCTCACAGCCGACGAACGGGACCAGATCGTCATTCAAAGCAAATGCGGGATCCGGCCGGGATATTTCGATTTCTCCAAGGAACATATCCTCGCAAGCGTCGACCGGTCCCTCAAGGCCCTGCGGAGCGACTATCTGGACGTGCTTCTATTGCATCGGCCCGATGCGCTGGTGGAGCCGGAAGAGGTCGCAGAGGCATTCGACAAGCTCCATGCATCGGGCAAGGTTCGCCATTTCGGTGTTTCGAACCATACGCCAGGCCAGATCGATTTGCTGAAGACAGCTGTTACCCAGCCGATCATAGCAAATCAAATCCAGCTGAGCGTTGCCCACGCGCCGTCTATCGCATTCGGGGTTGCCGCCAATATGGGTGGATCTGAGCAGTCGATCGACCGGGATGGCGAGCTCGTCAACTACAGCCGGATCAATAACATCACATTGCAGGCGTGGTCGCCGTTCCAGCATGGTTTCTTTGAAGGCATTTTCCTGGGCGACCGCGAGAATTATCCGGAGCTCAACAAGGTTCTGGACCAACTTGCGGAAACTTACGGTGCGACGCCTGCTGCCATTGCTGTCGCGTGGATCGCGCGTCATCCCGCCAAAATTCAGACGGTGCTGGGAACGACGAACCCCCAACGCCTGCGTGACAGCGCGATCGGAGCTGACATCGAGCTGAGCCGCGAGGAGTGGTACCGGATGTTCAAGGCGGCCGGCTATCAACTGCCGTAAAACGTGGAAGCCAACGGGAAGCGTTGCGCCGGCTCAGTAAGGACCGGCGCTGCCCCCCTGCAGACACTTAGGCGGCGAGCCGCTCGGCCTGCAGGAAGCTCTCCAGCGCTGCCGCCTCTTCCTTGCTGAGATAGAGCCCCTTCTTGCTGCGCCGCCAGAGGACATCCTCGGCGGTGAAGGCCCATTCGTTCTGCATGAGATAGCGCACCTCCGCCTCGTAGAGATCCGATCCGAAATGCCTGCCGAGATCAGCTGATGACGCGGCCTTGCCGAGCAGCACATTGGCCCTGGTGCCATAGCGGCGCGTCAGCCGGCGGGCATGGCTGTCGGCGAGGAACGGATACACAGCCTTCAACTTGCCAACCTCCGCCTCATAACCCTGCACCGGAAAATCCCCGCCCGGCAGATGGCTCTTCGCCGTCCACGGACTGCCCTTGACGCCGATCGCCTCGCCGATCTTTTCCAGCGCATGTTCCGACAGCCGCCGGTAGGTCGTCAGCTTGCCGCCGAAGACATTGAGCAGCGGTGTATTGTTGACTTCGCTGCCGTCTTTCCCCTCGAGCTTCAGCACATAGTCGCGCGTCGCTTCCTGCGCCTTCGAGGCGCCATCGTCGAACAGCGGGCGAACCGCCGAATAGGTCCAGACGATATCCTCGGGCTTTACCGGCTCCTTGAAATACTCGCTTGCCGCATTGCAGAGATAGGTGGTCTCTTCGCCGGAGATCCTGACATCCCTGGGATCGCCGGTGTAATCGCGGTCGGTGGTGCCGATCAGCGTGAAGTCGGTCTCATAAGGAATGGCGAAGATGATGCGGTTGTCGGGGTTCTGGAAGAAATAGGCCTTGGGACCCTCGAACTTCTTCCTAACGATGATGTGGCTGCCCTGGACGAGGCGGACGTGGCGTGCCTCGTTCTCGCCGAAGGCGGCACGGATCACATGATCGACCCAGGGACCGGCGGCATTGACCAGCATGCGGGCCTGATGCGTCGAATTGCGCCCAGACAGCGTATCGACCGTCTCGATGATCCAGAGGCCGTTCTCGCGCCTGGCCGACACCACTTTCGTGCGCGGCATGATCAGCGCGCCGCGATCGCTGGCATCCCTGGCGTTGAGCACCACCATGCGGGCATCGTCGACCCAGCCGTCGGAATATTCGAAGGCTTTGGCAAACAGCGCCTTCAGCGGCTTGCCGGCCGGATCGGTTCGCATGTCGAGCGTTGCCGTCGGCGGCAGAAGCTTGCGGCCACCCAAGTGATCATAGAGGAACAGCCCGAGACGGATCAGCCAGGCCGGGCGGATGCCGCCCTTGTGGTAGGGCAGCACGAAGCGCATCGGCCAGATGATGTGCGGCGCCATCGCCCAGAGCACTTCGCGCTCCATCAGCGATTCCCTGACCAGCCGGAATTCGTAACGCTCGAGATAGCGCAGACCGCCATGGATGAGCTTGGTGGCACCCGACGACGTGCCCGAGGCGAAGTCGTTCATCTCGGCCAGCGCTACAGAATAGCCGCGGCCAGCCGCATCCCGGGCGATCCCGCAGCCGTTGATCCCGCCGCCGATCACGAATAGGTCGAAAATCTGCCCGCTCACGCACGCTCTCCAATGATTTAGTGCTTAAAAATGAAATCCGTTAAGCGCTAAAACGAAAGAAAGTGAATGTCAAACGAACCTTTTGCGACGATGCAGATTTAATCTTTCCCGCCGTCCGTCCTGTTGGTCTCAACCAGGCTGATACCGCCCTCGGAACAGATCCGCCGCAGCGAATCCAGGGCGCATTCATCGGTGACGAAGGTGTGGACCTGCGAGAGATGGCCGATACGGACAGGCGCGGTGCGCTCGAACTTGGTGGAATCGGCGACCAGGACCACGTGCCGGGCGTTGGCCATGATTGCCTGGGCAACCTTGACTTCGCGGTAGTCGAAATCGAGCAGCGCGCCATCCGGATCGATCGCTGAGGCGCCGATCACGGCGTAGTCGACCTTGAACTGGCGGATGAAATCGACGGCCGCCTCGCCGACGATGCCGCCATCGGAATGGCGCACGACACCGCCAGCGATCACCACCTCGATCGAGGGGAAGAGCCGCAAGCGGCTGGCGACGTTGATGTTATTGGTGATGACCATCAGCTCATGATGCTCGATCAGTGCTTCGCCAACGGCTTCGGTCGTCGTGCCGATATTGATGAACAGAGAGGCATTGTTGGGGATGAGGGCTGCGGTTGCCCGGCCGATCGCCGTCTTCTCGTTGGCGGCGATCGAGCGTCGTGCCTCGTATTTGACGTTCTCCGTACCACCCGGAAAGATCGCGCCGCCATGGATGCGGGTCAGCACACGACTGTCGCAGAGATCGTTGAGATCCTTGCGGATGGTCTGCGGGGTCACCGAGAAACGCGCCGCCAGATCTTCTACCAGCACGCGGCCCTCGGACTTGGCGATATCGAGGATCTCGGTCTGCCGTCCGGACAGAAACATGCTGCGCCTCCCTTTCTTTCGTTTTTTGCGATCATATGTTAAAGCGAAAATTGCGCAATCGGCGACTGAAAGCCGACGCCGGGAGGGCCATCGCGTGTTTGATCCAAAGCTTTTCGAAAACCGCAATGTTGTTGTCACCGGCGCGGGCCGCGGCATCGGCCTCGAAGTCGTCCGGCAATTTCTTGATTGCGGTGCGCGTGTTGCCGTTCATACCGGCCGGAGCACCGAACGGCAGCTGCCAGACTTCCTGACGGCTGCGGAAGCGGACGGCCGTGCGGTGCTGATCGCTGGCGATTTTACCGCTTCCGGCGGTACCGCAAAATTTGCGGATCAGGTTCTTCAGGCGTTCGGCAGCGTCCACGTGCTGGTCAACAATGCGGGCACGATGGTCGGCCGGTTTCCGGCAGGCGAGCTTACCGACAGCGAATATGAAGCGATCACTCGGCTCAATCAGACATCCGTCGTCGAGGTGACGCGTGCGCTTCTCCCCGCGTTGCGGGCCGCCAACGGCGCGGCGATCGTCAATACCGTGTCGATTTCGGCGCTGACCGGCGGCAGTCCGGGATCGGCGATCTATTCGGCTTCGAAAGCCTTCGTTTCCACCTATTCCAAGGCGTTGGCGCGCGAGCTTGCGCCCGATGCGATCCGTGTCAATTGCGTGTCGCCAGGGACGATCGAGACGGATTTCCACGAGCGTTATTCGTCGCGCGAAAAGCTGGAGCAGACCCGCAAAACCATTCCGCTGCAGCGGCTCGGAACCGCTGCGGACTGCGCCCCTGCCTATCTTTTCCTGGCGGCGCCCGCACTCTCCGGCTACATCACCGGCCAAGTCTTGGAAATTAATGGCGGCCAGCTTATCTGCTGATTTACTTGGACTATTTTTGGTATTTTAGTAAAATTGCGCAGTATAACGGTGCGAATATGCTATCGCTTGGGCCCGTCCTAACGCGTCCATCAGAGAATCCGAATGCCATTGCCTACAACTGCGCCGGGAACAGCTGGTCAGGAATTGAAGAAGCTTGCTGAGAAAGCTCATGAAGCAAGCAGCCTCCTCAAGGCAATGGCGCACCAGACGCGGCTCCTCATTCTCTGCATTCTTGCCGAAGAGGAAAAGACCGTCAGCGAGATCGAAGAGCTGCTCGGCGTGCAACAGGCGATGGTCTCGCAGCAGCTGGCGCGGCTGCGGATGGAAGGTCTGGTCAATACCCGCCGTGAGGGACGTCTCGTCTACTACAGCCTCGGAAACGAGAGTGTCGCCTCCTTCCTGGATTCGCTTTTCGCGCTGTTTCCTGGAGCCGCAGCGGCCCGATAGCCGCTCTTGCTAAGCGTGTGTTCTCCGGCCAAAGATGCCTGAACAGGAAGTTCGGCGGGAGACCGGATGATCGATAAGCTGGAATTCTTCATAGCCCTTGCCAATGAAAAGCATTTCGGTCGCGCGGCCGAGGAATGCGGCGTTTCACAGCCGACGCTCTCGGCGGCGATCCGCCAGCTGGAGGACCAGCTGGGCGTCATGCTGGTGCAGCGCGGGTCGCGCTTCCAGGGGCTGACACCAGAGGGGCAGCGTGTGCTTGAGTGGGCGCGCCGGATCGTCGGCGATACCCGCACGATGCGCGAGGAGATGCGCACCGCCCGCAAGGGGCTTTCCGGTCACCTCCGGATCGCTTCCATTCCAACCGCGCTGGCGATGCTGCCGCGGATCACCACGCCGTTTCAGGAGCGGCACCCCGACGTTACCTTTTCGATCGTCTCGCGCAACTCGCTGCAGGTTCTGAGCATGCTCGAAAATCTCGAGATCGATGCCGGCATCACCTATCTGGAGAATGAACCGCTTGGGCGGGTGACGACGGTTCCGCTCTATGCCGAGCGCTACAACCTGATCACAGCTGCCGGCAGTCCGCTTTCCGATCGCGAAACTGTGACCTGGCGCGAGGTGAGTCATCTTCGGCTTTGTCTATTGACTGCAGACATGCAGAACCGCCGGATCATCAACCGGCATCTGGCCGAGGCCGGTGCGACGGCGCATCCGACTTTGGAATCAGGGTCGATGATCGTACTGTTTTCTCACGTGCGCACCGGCCGCTGGGCAAGCATCATGCCGCGGAATGTGGCCGAATCTTTCGGTTTTCCGGCTGAAATCCGCATGATCCCGATTGTCGAGCCGGAGGCCGATCATCTTGTCGGTCTGGTCGCGACACATCGCGAGCCGTTCACGCCACTCGTCTCTGCGCTGTTGCATGAGGCAAGGATACTCGCGGAGAGCGAAGATCTTCGATAGGAAAAACCTATCAATCGACGGAACAGCTTTATTGATCGCCTGCATGTTCCCTGAGACACTTCCTGTCACAATGTCATACCAAGCTGGGGGAGGCTGGTGTGGCGGCTGAAACGGGAAGCCCTGGGAGGCCTGCCAAAATGAATGCCCATGTCGCCACCGGCGATATTGCCGCGCGTACGCGCGCGATCGTCTCGAGCCTTCGGTCTCTCGAAGGTCCGCTTCTTCCTATCTTGCATGAAGTCCAGGATGAGTTCGGTTATGTGCCGCAGGAAGCGCTTCCTGTGATCGCTGACGAATTGAACCTGTCGCGCGCCGAAGTGCATGGCGTGATGACCTTCTATCATGACTACCGGGATCATCCGGCCGGGCGCCATGTTCTGAAACTCTGTCGGGCCGAGGCCTGTCAGTCGATGGGCGGAGATGCCATGGCTGAGCGGGTCAAGTCGCTTTTGGGTATCGATTTCCATCAGACGACGCTCGATGGCAACGTCACGCTGGAGCCGGTCTACTGTCTCGGGCTCTGCGCCTGCGCGCCGGCGGCGATGCTGGACGGCGAGCTTTACGGCCGCGTCGATGACGAGACGGTTGCCGAATTCATTGCGGAGGCGCGGCGATGACCGTCAAGATTTTTGTTCCCCGCGATGCGGCGGCGCTTTCGCTCGGCGCCGGCAAGGTTGCCAAGGAAGTGGCCGCGCAGATTGCTGCTCGCGGTCTCGACGTGAAGCTGGTGCGCAACGGTTCGCGCGGCATGCTGTGGCTGGAGCCGCTCGTCGAAGTCGAGATCGAAGGCAAGCGTATCGGCTATGGTCCTGTGAAGGCCAAGGATATCGAGGGCTTGTTCGAGGCCGGGCTGCTGTCCGGCGGCGATCACGCGCTCTGTCTTGGGGAGGTCGAAAGCCTCCCATTCCTCAAGGAACAGACCCGCCTGACCTTCGCCCGCTGCGGCATCACCGATCCGCTGTCGCTTGAGGATTATCAGGCGCATGGTGGCCTGGCGGGCTTGAAGCGTGCCGCTCAGATGGCGCCTGCGGAAATCGTCAAGGAAGTCACCGATTCCGGGCTGCGCGGGCGAGGGGGCGCCGGCTTCCCGACCGGCATCAAATGGAAAACGGTTCTCGACGCTTCGGGGCCGCGCAAATACATCGTCTGCAATGCTGACGAAGGCGATAGCGGTACCTTTGCCGACCGGATGATCATGGAAGGCGATCCCTTCGTGCTGATCGAGGGGATGGCGATTGCCGGGCTTGCGACAGGCGCCACCAAGGGCTTTGTCTATACCCGCTCGGAATATCCGCATGCGATCGCGGCGATGACAGAGGCGGTCGAGATCGCCCGCAAGGCCGGTGTTCTCGGTCCTTCGGTCATGGGATCAGGCAAGGCTTTCGACATCGAAGTGCGCATGGGCGCCGGTGCCTATGTGTGCGGAGAGGAAACGGCGCTGCTGAACAGCCTGGAAGGCAAGCGCGGTGTCGTGCGCGCCAAGCCGCCTCTGCCTGCTCACAACGGGCTGTTTGCGTCACCGACCGTCATTAACAACGTCATTTCGCTGGCATCGGTGCCTGTCATTCTCGACAAGGGTGCAGCTTTCTACCGTGATTTCGGCATGGGTCGTTCGCGTGGCACGATACCGCTGCAGATCGCCGGAAACGTCAAGCATGGCGGTCTTTACGAGACGGCCTTCGGCCTGTCGCTCGGCGATATCGTCGACAAGATCGGTGGCGGCACTGCGAGCGGACGTCCGGTCAAGGCGGTTCAGGTCGGCGGTCCCCTTGGGGCTTATTTCCCGCGGGCGCTGTTCGATACGCCGTTCGACTACGAAGCTTTCGCCGCCAAGGATGGTCTGATCGGCCATGCGGGTATCGTCGTCTTTGACGACAGCGCCGACATGCTGAAGCAGGCGCGGTTCGCGATGGAGTTCTGCGCGGTCGAAAGCTGCGGCAAGTGCACGCCCTGCCGCATCGGCTCGACACGTGGCGTCGAGACGGCCGACAAGATCGCCCGGGGGATCGAACCGGAGAAGAACCGGGCGCTCCTCACCGATCTATGCAACACCATGAAATTCGGTTCGCTCTGTGCCCTGGGCGGCTTCACCCCATATCCGGTCATGAGTGCGATGACGCACTTCCCGGACGATTTCGCTCCAACACCCCTTATCGAAGCGGCGGAGTAAAGACCCATGTCTCTCGTTCATGAAATCGACTACGGAACGCCGGCTTCGAAATCCGAAGCCATGGTCACGCTGACCATCGACGGCCGCGAAATCACTGTGCCTGAGGGCACCTCGATCATGCGCGCGTCGATGGAGGCCGGGATCCAGGTTCCGAAGCTCTGCGCTACCGATATGGTCGATGCCTTCGGTTCCTGCCGTCTCTGTCTCATCGAGATCGAGGGACGCAACGGCACGCCGGCCTCCTGCACGACGCCGGTTGCGTCGGGTCTCGTGGTTCATACGCAGACGGGGCGGCTCAAGGATATCCGCCGTGGGGTGATGGAACTCTACATCTCCGACCACCCGCTCGACTGTCTCACCTGCGCTGCCAATGGCGATTGCGAATTGCAGGACATGGCGGGTGCCGTCGGCCTGCGCGACGTTCGTTATGGCTATGAAGGCGACAATCACGTCAAGGCGCGCAGCAATGGCGAGATCAACCTGAAATGGATTCCGAAAGACGAGTCGAACCCGTATTTCACCTATGACCCGTCGAAATGCATCGTCTGCTCGCGCTGTGTCCGGGCCTGCGAAGAGGTGCAGGGCACCTTCGCGCTGACGATCGAAGGCCGCGGTTTCGGCTCTCGCGTCTCGCCCGGCATGCATGAACATTTCCTTGATTCCGAATGCGTGTCCTGCGGCGCCTGCGTGCAGGCCTGCCCGACGGCGACGCTGACCGAGAAGTCGGTGATCGAGATTGGCCAGCCGGAGCATTCGGCGGTCACCACCTGCGCCTATTGCGGCGTCGGCTGCTCGTTCAAGGCGGAAATGCGCGGCGAGGAGCTGGTGCGCATGGCGCCGTGGAAGGACGGTCAGGCAAACCGCGGGCATTCCTGCGTCAAGGGCCGCTTCGCCTATGGCTATTCGACTCACAGGGATCGCATCCTTAATCCCATGATCCGCGAGAAGGTCTCGGATCCTTGGCGGGAAGTCACCTGGGACGAGGCCTATGCGCATGTCGCTTCCGAGTTCAAGCGCATCCAGTATCAGTATGGCCGCGAAGCGGTCGGCGGCATCACGTCGTCGCGTTGCACCAACGAAGAGACCTTCCTTGTCCAGAAACTGATCCGTGCCGGCTTCGGCAATAACAATGTCGATACCTGCGCCCGCGTCTGCCATTCGCCGACCGGCTATGGTCTCGGCCAGGCTTTCGGCACCTCGGCCGGTACGCAGAATTTCGACAGCGTCGAGCATTCCGACGTCGTGGTCGTCATTGGTGCGAACCCGACCGATGGTCATCCGGTCTTCGGCTCGCGGCTCAAGAAGCGGCTGCGTCAGGGTGCCAAGCTGATCGTCATCGATCCGCGCCGCATCGATCTGGTGCGCACGCCGCATGTCGAGGCGGCCTATCATCTGCCGCTGAGACCGGGCACCAACGTTGCCGTCATGACGGCGCTGGCGCATGTCATCGTCACCGAAGGTCTGTTCAACGAGCGATTCATCCGCGAGCGCTGCGACTGGTCGGAATTCGAGGATTGGGCGGCCTTCGTTTCGGAGCCGCAGCACAGCCCCGAGGAGACCGAGAAGTTCACCGGCGTTCCGGCTGCCGATCTGCGCGGCGCAGCCCGGCTCTATGCGCTCGGCGGCAATGGCGCGATCTATTACGGCCTCGGCGTTACCGAACACAGCCAGGGTTCGACGACCGTCATGGCGATCGCCAACCTGGCAATGGTAACAGGCAATATCGGCCGCGAAGGCGTTGGCGTGAACCCGCTGCGCGGCCAGAACAACGTGCAGGGCTCGTGCGACATGGGATCCTTCCCGCACGAGCTGCCGGGCTATCGCCATATCTCCGACGACGCGACGCGCGATGTCTTCGAAAAGCTGTGGGGCGTAAAGCTCAACAACGAGCCGGGCCTGCGCATTCCGAACATGCTGGATGCGGCTGTGGATGGCACCTTCAAGGGGCTCTACATCCAGGGTGAGGACATCCTGCAATCGGACCCCGATACCAAGCATGTCGCGGCCGGTCTGGCGGCGATGGAATGCGTCGTCGTCCAGGATCTCTTCCTCAACGAGACCGCCAACTACGCGCATGTCTTCCTGCCGGGCTCGACCTTCCTGGAGAAGGACGGAACCTTCACCAACGCAGAGCGACGCATCAACCGCGTACGCAAGGTGATGACCCCGAAGAACGGCTATGCCGACTGGGAAGTGACGCAGAAGCTCGCCCAAGCGATGGGGCTCAACTGGAACTACAAGCATCCGTCCGAGATCATGGACGAGATCGCGGCGAGTACGCCGAGCTTCGCGCTGGTGTCCTACGACTATCTGGAAAAGATGGGTTCTGTTCAGTGGCCGTGCAACGAGAAGCATCCTGAGGGATCGCCGATCATGCATGTCGATGGCTTCGTCCGCGGCAAGGGCAAGTTCATCCGCACCGAGTATGTCGCAACTGACGAACGCACCGGTCCGCGATTCCCGCTGCTGCTCACCACCGGCCGTATTCTCAGCCAGTATAATGTGGGAGCGCAGACGCGCCGCACCGAGAACGTTGCCTGGCACGCAGAAGACCGGCTGGAAATCCATCCGCATGATGCCGAACAGCGCGGCATCCGCGATGGCGACTGGATCAAGCTGCAGAGCCGCTCCGGCGACACGACTTTGCGGTCGCTGATCACCGAGCGCGTTGCGCCCGGCGTTGTCTACACGACCTTCCATCATCCGACGACGCAGGCCAACGTCATCACCACCGACTTCTCCGATTGGGCGACCAACTGCCCGGAATACAAGGTGACGGCGGTGCAGGTTTCGCCCTCCAATGGGCCGACCGAGTGGCAGCTCGAATATGACGAGCAGGCCCGCCAGAGCCGCCGTATCTCCGGCAAGATGGAGGCCGCGGAGTAATGTCCGAACGGCACACACGCATCTCGGTCAGCCGCACCGCCCGCAAGGGCGGTGTGGTGATGCCGGGAGAACGCATCGTGCCGGAAGAGGTGCCGATTGCCTTCTCCTATGGCGGCAGTTCGCATGCCGTGATGATGGCGACGCCGGATGATCTCGAGGATTTTGCCGTCGGCTTCAGCCTGACCGAAGGCATTATCGGCAGCACCGGCGAAATTTCGTCTATCGAGATCGTCGATGGTGATCTCGGTATCGACGTGCAGGTGACGCTTGCTGACGATGTCGAGGATGCGCTGCGCGCGCGCCGCCGGAGCATGGCCGGTCCCGTCGGGTGCGGCCTTTGTGGCATCGAATCGATCGAGCAGGCTGTGCGCAAGGTGCCGGACGTTTCCGGTTCGCCCTTGGCGCTGACGCACGGCGATATTGTGCGCGCTGCAAACCTGCTCAACGAGGCGCAGCCTCTGCATCGCGAAACCCGTGCCGTCCATGGCGCAGGCTTCTATATTCCTGGGCAGGGGCTCTCGGCCGTTCGTGAGGATGTCGGGCGGCACAATGCGCTGGATAAGCTTTGCGGTGCGGTCATCCGTTCAGGCAATACCGGCATCGGCGGTGCTGTCGTCGTCACCAGCCGTATATCCGTCGAGATGGTGCAGAAGACGGCAATTCTTGGCGCATCGATCCTGATTGCGATTTCGGCGCCGACGGCACTCGCCATTCGCACGGCCGAGGACGCCGGGATGACGCTGGTCGCCCTGGTTCGCGGCGATGATTTCGAGATTTTCACCCATCCTCACCGCATTTCGCCGGAAAGCATCGCCGATGTCGCATGATACGCGTTCCAAGCTGGTCTACATGGCCAATCAGATTGCCACGTTTTTCAAGACCCAACCGGCCAGTGAGGCGGCGCAGGGGGTTGCCACGCATATCAACAAATTCTGGGAACCGCGCATGCGGCGCCAATTTTTCGAAATTCTGGAGCAGGAGAATAACGGCTTCGACCCTTTGGTGATCGAGGCCTCTTCCCTGATCCGCAAGCCCGAGCCGGCGGAGCCTATCCGGCACTAAACATTGTTTCGCGCGAGGGGGACGCAGGTTGTTTTTGCCTGTCGAGCGCGATTCATGTCAGCAAGGTCAGATCCAGGAGGAACTCATTCATGACCGCAGCGGATACATCAGGAGCAGGGGTACTGGCGGGCGCTGGCCTGCTTGATCGTGAGCGAATTATTGCGCAACCGGGGTTCAACCGCTGGCTTGTGCCGCCGGCCGCACTCGCCATTCATCTGTGCATCGGCATGGCATACGGCTTCAGCGTGTTCTGGCTGCCGCTGTCTAAATCTCTCGGGATCAGCACCTCGACGGCCTGCCCGGATCTGACGCTGGCTTCGGCCCTTTTCACCACGACCTGCGACTGGCGCGTTGCCGATCTCGGCTGGATCTATACGCTGTTCTTCGTGCTCCTCGGCTGCTCTGCGGCAATCTGGGGCGGCTGGCTTGAGAGGGTCGGTCCGCGCAAGGCCGGTTTCGTTTCCGCCTGCTGCTGGTGCGGCGGTATTCTCGTCGCTGCCGTCGGTGTCATGACCCATCAGCTGTGGCTAATGTGGCTCGGTGCCGGTGTGATCGGCGGTATCGGCCTCGGCCTCGGCTATATCTCGCCGGTCTCGACGCTGATCAAGTGGTTCCCGGACCGTCGCGGTATGGCGACCGGCATGGCGATCATGGGCTTCGGCGGCGGCGCGATGATCGGCGCTCCGCTCGCAAATCTGCTGATGAACTACTTCAAGACCGACACGTCGGTCGGTGTCTGGCAGACCTTCGTGGTCATGGCCGTCATCTACTTCGTCTTCATGATGGGCGGTGCCTTCGGCTACCGCATTCCGCCGGCCGGCTGGCGTCCTGAGGGCTGGACGGCCCCTGCTGCCAAGAGCAGCATGATCACCACCAAGCACGTGCACCTGCGCGATGCGCACAAGACCAAGCAGTTCTGGCTGATCTGGGCGGTTCTCTGCCTCAACGTCTCTGCTGGTATCGGCGTTATCGGCATGGCATCGCCGATGCTGCAGGAAATCTTTGCCGGTTCGCTGATCGGTCTGCCTGACGTCGGCTTCGCGCAACTCGATGCGGGCCAGAAAGCATCGATCGCAACGATCGCGGCGGGCTTTGCCGGTCTGCTTTCGCTTTTCAATATCGGCGGACGCTTCTTCTGGGCTTCTTTGTCGGACAGGATCGGCCGCAAGAACACTTACTTCACGTTCTTCATCCTCGGTATCGTTCTCTATGCCGCAGCTCCGACATTTGCGGATATGGGTAACAAGGCGCTGTTCGTTCTCGCCTTCGGCATCATTCTGTCGATGTATGGCGGCGGCTTCGCGACAATCCCGGCCTATCTCGCTGACATCTTCGGCACGCAGTTCGTAGGCGCCATCCATGGCCGTCTGCTGACGGCATGGGCGACTGCCGGTATCGTCGGCCCTGTGGTCGTCAACTACATCCGCGAGGCGCAGATCTCGGCGGGCGTGGCGCCTGGACCGGCGCTCTATACCGGCACGATGTATATCCTCGCCGGAATGCTGGCACTCGGCCTGATCGCCAACCTCTTCGTCCGGCCGCTTGCTGACAAGTGGTTCATGTCCGACGCGGAAGTGGCATCGCTGCAGGCCAAGTCGGCCGCTGCAAGTGCAGGGCCGAGCGGTTCCTTCGGCATCGGCCGCGGCGGTTTCGACGCCAAGGCAGCACTTGCCTGGGCCGTGGTCGGCATTCCTCTCCTGTGGGGCGTATGGGTCACGCTGAAGGCGACGTTTGCCTTGTTCGGCTGATCGGAACCTTGGTGAATCTAAGGGAAGGCACGCGTCTCAGCGCGTGCCTTTCTCATGAAAAAGGCGCCTCCGGGGAGAGGCGCGAATTCCGGAGTTGGGCGCTTTCACCACCAGGCCGCATCCGGCCTCTCGCGCCGGACACGGTCCCGGGGGAGGAGGTCAGCGCATCGCGATTACCATGCGGCAGAGCTTGACGAGGCTTGCCTCGTAGCCGCCCGAGCCGAGAATGTCCCGGCAGCGAAGCTTTACCTTGGCGCGCTCGGCTGCCGACATGTCATTGTAGGAGTAGGCCGGCCCATTCAGACCACGAGGGCCATTCGAGCCATTGGGATCTCTCGGCCCGTTCGGGCCATTGGGACCGTTGGGGCCATTAGGACCATTAGGGCCGGTCGGATCATCCGGATCGATGCCCGGCACGCCGAGGGCGATATCGACCAGCGTGTTGCCGCCCAATCCAGCTTTCGCCCTGGCGCTGACGAGGCCACTACCGCCGACATTGGCTTTGACGTCAGCATTCAAACCTTTGCTGCCGCCGACGCTTGCTGTCGTGCCGACTCCGAGCCCTTTTGTTCCGCCGCCGATGCTCGTCTTGCTATTGATGCCGCCGGATCCGCCAACGGACGCGTTGACGCCAAGTCCACCCTTCGATGTGCCGCCGACGCTGGCATTGACGCCGCTGGAACCACCGATGGACGCGCTGAGGCCGCGCCCGCCATTGTTGCCGATGCTGATGCCGTTGCTACCGCCTATGCTGAGGCCACCGCCACTGCTCTTGCTGCCGCTGCTTGTACTCCCGCTGCTCGTACTGCTCTTGGAGCCGCCGCTGAGGGCGTTTCCGAGGCCGCCGAGAAGGCCTTCGGCGCTAGCCTGGGACGGCATGATCAACGCTGCACAGCTGATGGCGAGTACAGTGATAGCCGATTTGTGATACTGCATTTCCAACCTCCAAAAGCGATTCCGCCAGGACCCCATGCCCAGGCTTGGAAATCAAAATCGGAAGCGCGCGCTTTCCGTATCGGATAGCAGCAACCAAAAGTGGTTGTCAGGTCTCCGATCGATACAGTATCAGAATATACGTAGATTCTAATATTGTGTAGGAGTTTCGCGCTAAGGTTGGTTTTGACTACTTGTACAGCTAAGAAGCTGTAAACGAAATCGGCAAGACTGCGTCTATAATATTTTCTATTGCGTAATTTCTGGAAAGTGCCGAATTATATAGTGATTGTTTTCATTGTGGTTTCAGGGAGTTTCCTTGCCTGAAAGCATATGTGGCTATTCTCGTAGAATAGGTGCGAAGGACGAGACGTCAAATCGATACTTGTCTATGATGATATTCTAATTCAATCAAAAATTAGGGGCGACGGCTGGTTTTGACAGCACGCCTTGCTTGCAGAGATGCAAAGAAAAACCGGCCCTGCAAACAGGGCCGGAGAGCAGGTGTGCTTGAGTGGAGATCAGAATTCTTCCCAGTTGTCGGCGGCCGGTGCGGCTGAACCGTGCGCTCTGGCAACACGGGCGACAAGCTGCAGAGCCGGAGAGGTATGTCTCGCAGCTGGACGATGCTGCATCTCGTTGCCGAGGCGGAACTGACTGAGCAGGGCTCTCAGCACCTCTGCCTCGGAGGTCAGCTTGTGGCTTGCTGCGGTGCTTTCCTCGACCATGGCGGCATTCTGTTGCGTCGCCTGGTCCATCGAATTGACGGCTTGATTGATTTCTTTGATGCCTGTCGCCTGTTCGCGTGATCCTTCGACAATGGCCGCGACATTGGTATTGATGTCGGCGACTTGGCTGACGATCTCTTCGAGCGCCCGGCCAGTCTGGCCGACGAGATCGACGCCATTCTTGACGAACTCGCTGGACTGGTTGATCAGCGCCTTGATTTCCTTGGCAGCACTTGCCGAGCGCTGGGCGAGTTCGCGCACTTCCTGGGCGACGACGGCAAAGCCCTTGCCCGCCTCACCGGCGCGTGCGGCCTCGACACCGGCATTCAGCGCCAGCAGATTGGTCTGGAAGGCGATATCGTCGATGACGCCGATGATGTTGGTGATCTCGCGGGACGACTGCTCGATCTGCCCCATTGCCGAGACTGCATTGCGCACGACGATACCGGATTGCTCGGCGCCATGCTTCGTCTTGGCCACGAGCTGACCGGCCTCGCCGGCGCGGTGGCTGGAGTCGTTGACGGTGGTGGTGATCTGCTCCAGTGCAGCGGCCGTCTCTTCAATGGACGCCGCCTGCTGCTCCGTGCGTTTCGAGAAGGAATCGGCTGCCGCACCGATCTCGTGAGACCCGGCGGCGATCGCGGCCGTGTTCTCGCCGATCGTCACCATCGTATCCCGCAGCTTTTCCAGCGCAGTGTTGAAATCGTGGCGCAATTGCTCCATCGATGGGACGAAGGCGGTATTGACCGTCTGCGTCAGGTCGCCCTCCGCGAGATGTTTCAAAGCGCTGCCAAGCTGGCTGATCGCGCTCATTCGCTCGGTCACGTCGGTGGCGAACTTGACGACCTTGTAGACGCGGCCATCGGCGCCGATGATCGGGTTGTAGGCGGCCTGGATCCAGATCTCCTTGCCGCCCTTGCCATAACGAACGAACTCGTTGGCGATGAACTCGCCGCCTGCCAGCCGCCGCCAGAAATTGGCATAGTCTTCGGTGCGGGCATAGGCCGGATCGCAGAACATGCTGTGATGCTTTCCAGCGATTTCGGAGAGGCTGTAGCCTAAGCCTCTACAGAAATTCTCGTTGGCCGTCAGGATCTCGCCGTTCGGCTTGAATTCGATGACGGCCTGAGACCGGGAGATCGCATCGAGCTTGCCGGCGTCGTCGATCGCCTGACGCTTGGCCGCGGTGATGTCGGTGGCAAACTTGACGACCTTGAAGGGCTTTCCGCCCTTGAGCACGGGATTATAGGTCGCTTGGATCCAGATCTCACGGCCGCCCTTTGCCAGCCGCTTGTAAGCGCCAGCATCATGTTCGCCGCGGCCAAGCCGGGTCCAGAAATCGCGGTATTCCGCGGTTGCGACCAAGGCCGGATCGCAGAACATGCTGTGATGTTTGCCGGTGATCTCATCGAGACTGTAGCCGAGCGCCCGGCAGAAGTTCTCGTTGGCCTTCAGGACATTGCCTTTCAGATCAAATTCGATAACGGCTTGAGATTTCGAAATGGCATCAAGAATGTATTTTGCATCGGAAGATAAACCCAGCATCCCCGTTCCCCAATCATGTGCCGACGCTCTCGCCAGGCAAAGTTGATGAACTTACAGCTTTTGGATTTGAGGTCGGATTAATCGCGCTATACGCGAAAATCGCAACTATCAGAAATCGTAATACTGTCAGTTCGCAACCCATGATGATGGTGTGAAGGTTAATTTAGGGTATAAAAGAGATTGCTAATAAGATTTGTTTTTACGCCAAGTTCTTATGGGTGATTTCTACTGGGCACAAAAAAAGCCGCCTCGACGGCGGCTTTGATTTCGTGTGGCGCTGCCTTCCGTTAAGCGGCAACGAGTTCTTCGGCTTCGCTTTCCTTGAACATCTTCGCGAGGTTCAGGAAGCAGATCATGCCGTTTTCGGAGGCGATGATACCTTCGCAATAGGCGCGATCGAAGGAGGCGGTGACCTCAGGAACGGGCTGAACTTGGCCGGAAGAGATCGTCAGGATGTCCGAGACGCGGTCGACGAGCATGCCGATGACCATGCTGTGCACTTCCGCAACAACGATGGCGCTGCGTTCATTGGCGACCGTGCTCTTCATGCCGAGCTTGTAGGCGAGGTCGATGATCGGGATTACAGAGCCGCGCAGGTTCATCACGCCGATGACATCCGACGGTGCATGCGGGATCGGGGTGGAGGGCGCCCAGCCGCGGATTTCGCGGATGGTCGTCGTCTTCACGCAGAATTCCTGATCGTGCAGCCGGAAGGCAATGATCTCGAGCGTGTCGCCACTGAAACTATTGGAATTAATGGTGCTCATTAGAAATCTTCCCAATTCTCGTAAGCCAGAGCGGCTGCGCCGCCATTGGCGCGAACATTCGTTACGCGTTGACCACGTGGCGTTGCGCGTGCGGCAGGCGCTTCTGTGGCTTTGGTGTTGAGCTTAGCGAAAGAGTGTTGCGCAAATCTAAATTGCGACAGCAGCACCCGGAGGTTTTCGGCTTCCTTCGAGAGTTTGCCGCTGGCAGCCGTGGTCTCCTCGACCATGGAGGCATTGTCCTGCGTGACCTGGTCCATTGCGTTGACGGCCTTGTTGATCTCCGTCAGCCCGGTGGACTGCTCGCGGGCAGCTGTGACAATGGCCACGACATTGCCGTCGATCTCGGTGACCTGCGAGACGATCTCTTCCAGAGCGCTGCCGGTTTCACCGACCAGCGTTACGCCACTCTTGACGTGTTCGGACGAGGCGGTGATCAGCGTCTTGATTTCCTTTGCCGCGTTCGCCGAGCGTTGGGCGAGTTCGCGTACTTCCTGCGCGACGACGGCAAACCCCTTGCCAGCTTCGCCGGCCCGGGCAGCCTCGACACCGGCATTCAGGGCCAAAAGATTGGTCTGAAACGCTATTTCATCGATGACGCTGATGATGTTGCTGATCTCGCGCGACGAATTGGCGATCTGATCCATGGCGCCGATCGCCTTGCGGACGATGCTGCCGGAATGTCCGGCGCCAAGCTTCGTCTTGGCCACCAGGTCGCCAGCCTCACCGGCGCGCTTGGCGCTGTCGGCCACTGTCTGGGTGATCTGCTCGAGGGCGGCGGCTGTCTCCTCAACGGTTGCTGCCTGCCGCTCCGTCCGCCTGGACAATTCGCCGGCAGCGGTCGTCATTTCGCGGGAGCCGTGCGCGATGGCATCGGTGTTTTCAGCAACGGTGCGCATGGCGCCGCTGAGACGTTCGACGGCGCTGTTGAAATCGACGCGGACCTTGTCGAGAGCTGGAAGGAATGGTGTCTCAATGGCGCCGGTCAGGTCGCCGGCGGCAAGGCGCGTCAGTCCTTCACCGAGTTCATCGACGGCCTGGACGCGGCTGGTGATATCGGTCGCAAACTTGACGACCTTGAAGACGCGACCGTTCATGTCGAAGATCGGGTTGTAGGACGCCTGGATCCAGACGACTTTACCGCCCTTGCCGACTCGCTTGAACTCTTCGGCAACGAACTGGCCGGCGGCAAGCTTGGTCCAGAATTCGCGGTAGGCAGGCGAGGCCGTATAGGCCGTTTCGCAGAACATGCTGTGATGCTTTCCGCGGATTTCCTCCAGACTGTAGCCGAGGACGGAAAGGAAGTTGCCGTTTGCGGTCAAGATCTCGCCGGACGGGGTAAACTCGATGACGGCCTGTGCCCGGGAGATCGCTTCGATCTTGCCGATGGCATTTGCCGAATCGAGCTTGGCCGCGGTCACGTCAGTTGCGAACTTGACGATCTTGTAAGGCTTGCCGTTGGAGAGCAGGGGGTTGTAGGTCGCCTGAATCCAGACGTCCCGGCCGCCCTTGCCGATGCGGCGGTATTCGCCGGAATCGAACTGGCCCTTGCCGAGCTTGGCCCAGAAATCCTTGTAGGCCGCAGACGCGACATAGTCAGGATCGCAGAATATCCGGTGGTGTTTGCCGGCGATCTCCGAAAGCTCGTAGCCGAGCGTCCGGCAAAAGTTTTCGTTGGCCGTCAGAATATTGCCCTGCAGGTCGAATTCGATCACGGCCTGCGATTTGTTGAGCGCCGAGAACATGGCCTTGGCGTCGGAACCTGAAATAACTGAAAATAGCGGCATCGTCGTCCCTCTAAGGACTGCAGCACTCCAAAGCGGTGCGGGGCGAGGGCGATTGCCAAAAACAGGCACACAGATCGCCGCGCCTGCGGCGCATTCGATGCGGCAGGTCAGATCTCAAATAAAGCTGAAAACCCGGACGCTGCCCCCACAATACGCCCGGGTGTTTCTGCTGAAATAATATGATTAGTTAGATTAAAAATGAGTAACTGACTGAATATACTGATGTATATTAGCGTTTAATGCGTGAGTTCACGCAAACATACTTCGTGTTGGTTGCGGCCTCCGAAGAGGCCGCTCACCTCAGGTAATTGTCTTCTCGATTTCGGAGACGGCCCATTCGACCTGGTCCTTGGTGATGACCAGCGGCGGAGCGAGGCGGATCGTGTGCTCGTGTGTATCCTTGGCGAGCAGACCGCGCTCCTTGAGACCGTAGCAATACTGGCGCGCGCCACCTGCTTCGGGCTCGAGCTCGATCGCCAGCATCAGGCCGCGGCCACGTACGTCCTTGACGATGTTCGAGCGGATGGAGCGCAGACCTTCGAGGAAATAGTTACCCATCTTCTCGGCATTCTCGATCATGCCTTCCTCAGTGAGCACCTTGAGCGCGGTGCGGGCAACGGCGCAGGCGAGCGGATTGCCGCCGAAGGTGGAGCCGTGCTGACCGGGCTTGAGGACGCCAAGGACCTCGGTGTTCGAAAGAACGGCTGACACCGGATAGAAACCGCCGGAGAGCGCCTTGCCGATCAGCGTGACGTCGGCTTCGATGCCTTCGTGCTCTTCCGCAAGCAGCTTTCCGGTGCGGCCGAGACCGGTCTGGATCTCGTCGAGGATCAGCGTGACATTGTGTGTGGTGCAAAGCTCGCGGACGCGCTTGAAATAACCGGCCGGAGGAATGATGACGCCGGCCTCGCCCTGGATCGGCTCGATCAGCGCGCCGACGGTGTTTTCGTTGATCGCCGCAGCAAAGGCATCGGCATCGCCGAAGGGGATGGTGCGGAAGCCCGGCGTATAGGGTCCGAAGCCGGTGCGTGCATCCGGGTCGGTCGAGAAGCTGATGATGCTGAGCGTCCGGCCGTGGAAATTGTCGGAGCACACGATGATCTCTGCCTTGCCCTCCGGCACGCCCTTCACCTCGTAGCCCCATTTGCGCACGGCCTTGATCGCCGTCTCGACGGCTTCGGCACCGGAATTCATCGGCAGGATCTTGTGCGATCCGGTCAGTGCCGCGAGCTCTTCATAGAGATGGGCCAGCTGGTCGTTGCGGAAGGCGCGGGAGGTGAGTGTCAGCTTGCCGGCCTGTTCGACCATCGCGGCAAGGATCTTCGGATGGCAATGACCCTGGTTCACGGCGGAGTAGGCCGAGAGGCAATCGAGATAGCGGTTGCCGTCGGTATCCCAGACGTAGACGCCTTCGCCGCGGGTCAGCACGACGTCGAGCGGCTTGTAGTTGTGGGCGCCAAGCCGCTGTTCGGTGGCGATCAGGTTTTCAGATGCGTTCATGGCTGGGTTCCCTCGGATTAGGCGGCGCGGGTCGGACGATCGAAGATACGGCGGCCGAAAAGGCTGGCGGTCAGTTCGACAAGAACGCGGGCGCTCTTGCCGCGATCGTCCAGAAACGGATTGAGTTCGACGAGATCGAGCGACGATACGAGGCCGCTGTCGCAGAGCATCTCCATGACGAGGTGCGCTTCGCGGAATGTCGCTCCGCCCGGCACGGTCGTTCCGACGCCCGGGGCAATATCGGGATCGAGGAAATCGACATCAAGGCTGACATGCAGGAGGCCGTTGGCTTCTTCCACCGCAGCAAGGATCTGCCGCATGATCGGCGCGATGCCCTGTTCGTCGATCGAGCGCATATCGAAGACGTTGACGCCGTGCTTCTTGATCAGCTCGCGTTCCGGCGCATCGACCGAGCGGATGCCGACCTGAAAGACGTTGCGCGGATCGACCAGCGGCCGGGTCTTCGGAAGAACTTCGGCGAGGTCAGCCTGACCGGTGAAAAACGCGACCGGCATGCCGTGAATATTGCCGGAGGGCGAGGTTTCCGGCGAGTTGAAATCCGAGTGGGCGTCAAGCCAGATGACAAACAGCGGGCGGCCCTGTTCGGCGGCATAGCGTGCCATGCCGGAGACGCTACCCATCGACAGGGCGTGATCGCCGCCAAGGATCAGCGGAAGACGTCCGGCTGCTGCTGCTTCATAGGTGCTCGCTTCCAGCGCCCGGGTGAACGCGCCGATGATCCGCAGATTGTGGGCTTTCGGATGATTGGGCAGGTCGCGGGCCGGCACGATCTGCAGGTCGCCGTCGTCCTTGACGTCATGACCGAGCTCGATGAGCGTCTGGTCGATCCCTGCGATGCGAAGTGCTGCCGGGCCCATTGCGGCGCCCCTGCGGCCGGAGCCTTCTTCCAACGGAACGCCAATGAGGGTGACTGCGCGCGATTGAACGTCCATTCCAAGCTCCGGATTTCGAGTTTCGAGCTGCATATTCGGCTATTGCCGCGGCGACAAAAAGATGGAAAATTGCCAAAATAAAATCCACATTGTACAAATTGCTCACACCATTCGAGCAAAGTGAAAATCATGGATGATCTCGATCAGGAACTGCTCAGCGCTCTCAGACACAATGCAAGAACGCCGGTATCATCTCTGGCAGCGATGACGGGCGCTTCACGGGCGACAGTTGCCGCGCGGATCGACCGGCTTGTTGCCAATGGCACGATCGCGGCCTTCACAATCCGGACCGGGCACGAGGTGCGCTCGGCGGGCGTCCGGGCCATCATTCTCATCGAGGTTCTCGGCAAACTGGCCGACAAGGTTGCCGACCAGCTGCGCGGGTTGCCTCAGGTGCGCGCCTTGCACAGCACCAATGGCAAATGGGATTTCATCGCCGAACTTGAAGACCGGGATCTCGTGTCCTTCGACGAGACGCTGCGGCGCATCCGTCTGGTAGACGGAATCAACGTGACGGAAACCAACATCCTGCTGAAAACCAGCAAGACCATCTTCTAGGGCGCGAGCGTCAATACTCGTGCTCGTAAACGACGCCCGCTTCACCCGAGCCATTTCCGCCCGCAGCACCGCGAAGCTTCACACCGCGGCCGACATCGAGATTGATGATCGCCTTGGCACCGGCCGCACCGCCTTGCTGCAGTTCGAAATAGGTGCGCTCGTTGAGATAGCGGCCGACGCTGACGCTGGTCTGGCCTTTTTCGTCGGTGCTGATGTCGAGATCATCGACGCCAAGCTGGTTGCGCAGGCCCTCGAAGAGCGAGGTTGACCGGCCACCGGCGAGCTGGCTGACTGCATCGGCAAGCTGAGCGATCTGCACCGGCGAAAGCTTTGACATCGACTGTCCGAAGATCAACTGCGCCAGGACTTCATCCTGCGGCAGGGCCGGTGACGACGAGAAGGTGATGGCCGGGTCGGTCGCCAGACCACCGACATCGACCGTCAGCGTCGTCGTGCCCGAGGTCGAGCTTGCCTCCATATCCAAAGCAGGGGTCAGGTTGCCTGCGAAAGTGATGCGGCTCTTGTCGGTGAAGTTCATGCGGCGGTTCAGGATCGTCAGGCGCCCACGCCGCATGGTGAAGCCGCCGGAGACGATCGGGGCTGCTGCCGTCCCCTTGATGGTCAGACTGCCGCCAAGCTCGGAATCGATACCGCGGCCACGAACGAAGATCTGCGACGGCGCATTGAGCTGAAGATCGAGCGTGATCGTCGAAGACTTTTCGCCGGGCTTCGGCGGGCTTTCGTCGCGCAGTTGCTTGAGCACCGCGGCGGGCGCGTGGATGTGCCTGATGTCGATTTCGCGCAGCGAGGTCGGCAGCTTTTCCGGCACCGTGACGGAGGCCTTCTCCAGATCGAGGCGTCCGCTCAAGGTCGGGTTGGACAGCAGCGGACCACGCAGACCGACGGTGCCATCGACTGTCGCGACGACGAGTGTGCCGTCGACATAGACGGCCTTGTCCAGCTTGACGTCGATATTGACGGGATAACCGCCATTCGGCTGAATACCGATCGTTCCGGTGGCCGAGATTGCTCCGCCGCTTGCAAGATTGGCGCTGAAGCGCGAGATCGTCGCCTGCTGGCCGTTCATGGTGATGCTGGCCGTCAGGTTATTGAGAGCCAGGTTGCGGCGAACGTCGATCAGCTTGGCGCCGCTGGTGTTGACGCTGCCGTTGATAACGGGACCGCCGGCATTTCCGGTAATGCGAAGATCGATATCCGCCGCGCCTTCTGCAACGAACCCCTGTTGGGCGAGCTGCGCGCCGAGAATGGCAAAGGGCAGGTTTCCGCGGAACTGCAGGTTTAGCGCTTTCTGCCCGGTGATGCCGACGCTGCCACCGCCGTTCATCGACAGGCCGCCGTCGCCGGAAAGGCCGGTATCGATGGTCAGCGTGTTGCTGGCGAGCTTTCCGTTGGCGGTGATGCCGAGTGGCGTAAGGCCAGCGCTCTTTGTCTGACTGGTCTGCGCATTTTTCCAGTTGAGCTTGAAATCGACATCGGGGATCGGAAGCTTGCCCGCGGCATTGGCGCTGCCCGAAATTGCCCCTTCGGCATCAAGATTGGGAACGAAGGCGTTGGCGATGCCGGCCGGCAGATTATTGATGTCAGCGTCGGCGCGCAGCGAATTCGCCTGAGGGCCGGCAACCTCGAAGCTGCCCTTCGCCTTGACCGACAGCGAACCGCTGCCGTTGGCGTTGACGTTGAAATTCAGCGTATTACCAGAAAGTCGGCCATCGGCCGTGACGCCGAGACCGGTAACATTGGCGGCCTTGGTGTGACTGGTTGCGGCGTTCTTCCAGGCAAATTTGAAATCGGCCGCCGGATTGGGGAGCTTTCCGTAAGCTCTGGCGGTTCCGGAAATCAGTCCTTCGGCGCCAAGGCCCGGCACGAAGGGGTTTGCAAGGCCGGCTGGCACGTTGGTGATGTCGGCATCGACCGAAAGCGCGTTGGCATCGGGGCCGGAAACGGCGAAGTTGCCAGTTGCCTTCAGCGACAGGCTGTTCTTGCCGCTTGCCGCCGCGTCGAAATTGATGCGGTCGTCAGCGAACTTGCCCTTGGCAGTGACGTCGAAGCTGGCGAGCTTGGCCTTCTTCGTCTGATCCGTCGCGGCATCCGTCCATGTAAGGTCGAAGTCGGCATTCGGTCTCGGCAACTTGCCGGAGGCCTTGGCCGTCCCCGATATCAGACCCTCGGCGCCAAGGCCGGGAACGAAGGGATTTGCCAGCCCGGCCGGTACATTGCCGATCGTGGCATCGACGGAGAGGCTGTTTGCATCGGGACCGGCAATCGTGAAGCTGCCCGCTGCTTTCAGCGATAGACTGTTCTTGCCGCTCGCCGCGGTGTCAAAATCGAGCTTGCTATCGGCAAACTTGCCCTTGGCGGAAACGTTGAAACTCGCGAGCCCCGCCTTTTTGGTTTGGCCGGTCGCCGCATCGGTCCAGGTCAGGTCGAATTCGGCGCTAGGGCGTGGCAACCTGCCGGAAGCCTTGCCTGTCCCTGAAATCAGTCCTTCGGCGCCGAGGCCCGGAACGAAGGCATTTGCCAGCGAGGCCGGGGCGTTGCTGATATCGGCATCGACTGTCAACGTATTCGCTTCGAGCCCTGCAACGACGAAGTTGCCCTTGGCTTTCAACGCCAGGTTCTTTGCGCCGGTGGCGTCGACGTCGAAGGCGAGCTTGTTGTCGGCGAAGGTGCCGATCGCGCCGATGGCCAGTTTGGCAAGGCCGGCCTTCACAGTCTGGCTGGTTGCGGCGTCTTTCCATGACAGATCGAATTGCGCAGTGGGGTTGGGGAGCGTGCCGGAGGCTTTGGCGGTGCCGGATATGACGCCGGCGGCGCCGAGATCGGGAACGAAGGCGTTGGCGAGCCCCGCTGGCACGTTGGCGATTTCGGCATCGACCGACAGGGCCTGGGCATTGGCGCCGGCGACCATGTAGTTGCCCGAGGCCTTCAGGGATAGTCCCTTGCCGCCATCTGCGGTGGTTTCGAAATCCAGTCTGTTGTCAGCGAGCTTGCCGCTTGCGGCGATCGCGAAACCGGAGAGGCCGGCGGCCTTTGTCTGGCTTGTCGAAGCGTCCTTCCAGTCGAGCTTGAAGTTCGCGATCGGGGCCGCCGGGGTGCCGGTTACCGTGACCGTGCCGGAAATGCTGCCTGCCGCCTCGAGCTTCGGGACGAAGGTGTTGGCGAGGCTGGCGGGAAGGTCTTTGATCGTCGCATCGATATCGAGTGTTTCTCCGGCCGAGCCCGAAACGCTGACCGAACCCTCACCGGTGCGGATCGTCAGGCCATCCAGCTTTGCGGCACCACCGGCGATCGTTACGGCGGTCGGCGCAGAAAGCTCGACGGCAATGTTGCGGGGCTTTGCCGACAGCCGGTCGAGCTCGATCTTCATGCTGCCGTCCTTGGTTTCGACGGCGCCGGCGGCGACCAGCGGATTGGCGTCGTAGACGGATGTCAGATCGAAATTGGTGCGGTTCTGCTGCTGCGTGAAATTGACCGCCAGACCGCTGATGGTGTTGGCGCCCGAAGAAATCTCGTCGGCCTTGATGATGCCGTTCGCTGCAAAAGCTTTCAGATCGCTGACGGTGATATCGATATCCGGCTTCACCAGCGACAGGCCGTCGCGCCTGATGCCGCTGCCGCTGGCCTTTGCCTTGATGGAGATCTTGCCAGCGTCATTGGCGATGTCGAAGGCCCCCTTCAGATCGCCCTCGGCACGTTGTCCTGCCAAGGCTGCCAGCAGGCCGACATCCGGAAAATCGAAATTCAGCTTGCCGCTCGGCAGGAAGGATGGCGTCAGCTCGATATTGCCGTTCAGCTTGTTGCTGCCGGCATCGATGGAGATCGACGGAATGCTGGTCGTCCCGTCTTTCGACTGGACATTGGCATTGATCGCCAGCGGCTGGCCGTCGATCGCACCTTTGGCGCTGACCGTCGCCTGCGGCGCATCGGGATCGGCGGTTCCGGAGAGAGCGACGTCTAGACCCGAGAGCGTACGGCCAGCGGTCTGAAGCGCCGCAGATTTCAAGTTCGCCTTGATGGCGAGCGCGGTCAGTGGGCCACTGATATTGGCCGTGTAGGCCAGTTCGCCGCCGGTATCCTGAACGAGCTTGCCGATATCGGGAAGCCGCCCGCTGAGATCGGCCGCCAGCGTGTCGCCGTCGAGGGTGACGTTGCCGTTGGTTTCCAGGCTGCCCGATTTCACCACGAGGTTCGACAGATTGATCTTCGAAGGGATCGTGCCTGCAACTTGTGTCTCGATCGAAATCGGTGTGTCGAAACGCGGCGCGATCGCCACCGGGAGGGCCGCCGGTTCGATCGTCAGCTTGGCATTGCCTGTGAGCGCCTGGCTGTCGAGTCTGTAGGTGCCGTTAACGCTGCCGCTGGCATTGGCGCTTTCGAATGTCGTGCCGTTGAAGCCAATGCTATCGGGCGCGATCTGAAGCGGGGCTGCCAGCGTGACCGGTCCCTGAACCGCCCGGTTGATGTCGGGATTGATGAAGGCCGTATCGCCGGCCACAAGACGGATCTGCACGCCGCCGCTTTTCTTGGCGATGTTGAAGGCATCGCTCTTGGCCGTCAGCTTGACGTTGCTTGCCGTGGCCTGAGGAATGGTGATCGCGTCCAGGGATGCGCTGGCATTCAGCCGGGCAGCCTTGGCGTCGCCGGTCAGGGCGACGTTGAGGCCGCTGACGAGCAGGCGCGCTTCACCCTTTTCAAGCGGCCAGCGGAAGTCGACCGGGCCGGATGTGCCAAGAACATTGGCATTCAGGCTGTTGTTACCCGCCGGATCGAGCGTGCCGGAGGCCGCGATGACGACGCTTCCGGTGGCGATGTTGCCGGTCTGGATGTCGATCTTGCCTTTGTTGTCGAAAGTGGCGGCCAGATCGATATTCGTCTGCCCTGCAAAGAGCGGGCGGAAGGGTGGGGGCAGGAGCGAGCTGAGATCGCCGCCGCCTTTCAGGTTGATCTGGTGAAGACCCTCCGGCGTCAGCACATGCTGGCCTTCGATCGAAGCGCGGGGCTGTCCATCGAGGGCCGCCAGCAGCTTGGCCTTCCAGTTCGAAATCGGACCGTCGCCATCGATCGACAGATTGACGGATGGATCGCCCGGCAGCGACAGCAACGTCGCCATCACGCCGCCCTTCGGTTCGGCAAGCTGAGCCTTGAGGCGAAGGTGGTTTTCCTCGGGCATGAAGGCAACGTCTGCGTTCAGCTTGGCGTCCGGCACCGACTGGCGATTGACGTTGAGAACCGCGTGGCCACCGCTCTGATCGGCCTGCAGATTGCCGCCCGCGACCAGCGTGAAGGCGCGGCCCACAAGCTGCTCACTGAGATTGATCTGCGGCAGCGCGATGTTGTCGATGTCGATCTTGATGGGCAGCTTGAAGCCGGCTTCTTCGCCGGTATCCGGCGGCGACGGCAATGTGCGCACCGGCTTGCGGACGACGGTGATCGACTGGATGCCGATCTGCTTGGCGTGGAACGTGCCGGTCAGCAGCGCCAAGGGATTCCAGTTGATAGAGATTCCTCTCGCTTCGGCGAAAACACCACGGGTGTCCGATATCGTGATCTGTGCAGCATCGAGGCCGCCTGTCAGCAGGCTGCCAGGCTCGCGGATCGAGACGTTCATGTCCCGGTTGGAGATGATCTCCGCGACCTTTTCGGTAACGATGCGTGAGCCGAAGGAAGTGAAGCCGAAAATGACGATCGCAATCGCGGCAACGACAAGCACGAGGCCAAGGCCATAGCCCAGCAGCCTTACAATCCAGTTCATCAGTTTCGTCAGTGCTTGCATGAAGGCGGACACTATCCCGTTCGCATGGCGGTGCAACGGGTTCATCCGCTGCGTTTTCCGCCGTTAGAATGATTGGCCTATGCCGGCGTAGATTCCATAGGCCGTGCCATTTTCGTACTTGTTCAGCGGTACGGCAAAATCAAGCCGCAGTGGACCGAAAGGCGTGGCGTAGCGAATACCGACGCCAGCGCCGGCGCGG
Organism: Hyphomicrobiales bacterium; assembly: GCA_900465675.1. Lineage (GTDB taxonomy): Bacteria > Pseudomonadota > Alphaproteobacteria > Rhizobiales > Rhizobiaceae > Rhizobium. Next base: position 135,456 of record UBJR01000028.1, read on the forward strand.
AAATCGCCGAAATCGGGGAAGGTGTCTGCCGAGACCGTGCCGACGTCGATGAAAGGCACGATGCCGATCGTGTCGGTGATCCTGACGCGTGCCTCCAGCGATGCGGTCACATAGGACTTGCCGCCGGTCGCCTCGTTGTCGGCGTCGTAGGGCGAGATCTCCTGATAGCCGTAGCCGCGCACCGAGCCACCACCGCCGGCAAAGAAGCGGCGGGTGGCGGGAATGTCCTGCAGCTCGCCGCCGACCAGGAAACCTGCAGCCACCTTGCCGGCGAACACCACATTGTCCTCCTGGCCGATCGCCTGATAGCCCGAAATCGAGCCCTCGAAGGAGGAGAAGATGGTGCCGTTGAAGGCTTCATAGCTCGGCGTTGCCGCGAGTGTCGCGCGGTAGCCTTCCGTCGGATTGAACTTGTTGTCGCGGGCGTCGCGCTCGTATGTCAGTGGCAGAGCGAAGGTCAGATACTCGTTGTTGCCGAAGGCGTCGTCGTCTTTTTCGTAACTGATCTCGGCTGCGGCCGAGACGGTATCCTGATCGCTGAGCTCGTAGGAGTAACCGAGCGAGCCGGTGATCAGAGAGGCGTTGTAGGCATCAGGATTTTCCGTCTTCGCAAGGATCGATGCCTTGAGCGTTCCTGCCGGGAAGAAGGCGCCAGGCTTGGTGAAGGAAATGCCGGTCGAATAGTCGAGATTGCTGATGTCGTTCTCGCCGAGCCGGCCGACTGTTCCTTCGATACGTAGCGATTCCGCCTCACCGAAAAGATTGCGATGGCCCCAGTAGCCTTGCAGGCCGAAGCCGTCGATCGTCGAGTAGTTGGCGCCGAAGCCGAAGTAGCGCTGCTTGCCTTCCGACACCTCGATGGTCATCGGTAACGTACCATCGGCAGCCAGCTCATTGGCTTCGTGAATGGTGACGCTCGAGAAGACGCCAAGTGCACGCAGACGGTCTCCCGCCTTCTTCAAAGCCTCTGGCGAATAGGCCTCGCCGCGGTTGAGCCGCGAATAGCGCTGGATGAAATCGGGTTTGACGGTCTTTTCACCGGTGACGCCAACGGTGCCGACAGGGGCAACGGGGCCGCCTTCGGTGGTGATGACGATATCGACGGTGCTTGTGCGATGATCGGCAACGACCTCGCGCTTCGTCAGCTTGGCAAGCGGCCGTCCCTCGCTCTTCAACTGCTCGACGATCTTGTCGCCGGCCTTGATGATGACGAGGGAGCCCGCTTCTTCGCCGGGCGCCAGATCGTAGTCTGCGGGATCGCGCATCGCTGCATCGCCACCGAACTGGACGTCTCGTACGTGGAAAACCGGCCCCGGATCGACATTGACGTTGACGGCGACCGGCTTCGATCGGTCGAAGACCGGATTGGGCGGCAGGCTGTCGATGTTCTTGCCATCGACGGTGATGGTCACCACGCCGCCATAACGGGCCTTTTCATATAGAGTGGCGATCAGTCGCTCGCGGTCGTCGCGCGCCTTGACGACCACGCCGAGATCGCCGGAGACGGGCTTGTCCTTGTCGCCGACCAGGCGCGAGCTGTTTTGCAGCGCCTCAGTGAGATCAGGATCGGCCGTGCCCGACGTCAGATCGACGTCGTATCGCACCGGATCAGGAACCTGTTCCGCTTCGCTGTCGTCCTTGCCGAATATCGTTATGCCAAACAGCTTAAAGGCGTATGCCTCATCGACCAATGCAGGCGAAAACGCGGCCGTTGCCGCGATCACCATCATGGTGCCTGTCCGCCGATACGCGAAACCCGCTTTCGGTGTCGTCCCTCTGATCTGCATCCGCCGCTTTTAGTTACATGGAAAATGAAGCTTCGCGTTGCCCAGCCGCGGGCACCTTAGCGGCAAAAATGCGAAACGTGTACCAATTTAAGTTGTTGGCGGGCTAATTTAGTACAGAAAATGAAAAATCCCGGCGCTGGCCGGGATTTTTTAGTCGGTGAATTTAACGCTTAGTAGCCGCCGCGCGGGCAGTCGTCGATGTAGCGATTGCCGTTTCGATCACGATAATAGCACTGCCCGGGCTGCTCGGCGACACGGCCGATCAGTGCGCCGGCAACGCCGCCGATCGCTGCGCCAACTGCGGCACCGCGGACATTGCCTGTAGCAACACCACCGATCACAGCTCCGGAAGCGGCGCCGATGCCGGCACCCTGCTGTGTCGGCGTGCAACTCGCGATCGAGAGGCCGACGAGTACGAATGCGATAATCTTCTTCATTTCCATCTCCAAAAGGTTCGCTGCCCCCTGGCAGCAGCCGTCCCTCACGTGTTTTTGTTTTTGTCACGTAGGCTGCAAACTATGTCGTAAACAAAGCGTGTCCAGCAATCTCCGCAAAGTTTGCGGTCACGCTTCGTTTCATAACGTTTCAGGAGAGCCCTGTTCTATCGGACTTCGGCAGTGAAGCAAAATTGATACAACTCCCCAAAGTAGCGGTTGATCCTAAAGGGAAAAGGTCAAATGATGCCGCTTGTGCCTGGAGGAGGCACGAGGAGGACATCATGGCGAAAGTCAAACTGACGGTGAATGGCCGCGCGGTGAGCGGCGACTGTGAAGAAAGAACGCTTCTCGTCCATTTCATTCGCGAAAAGCTGGGGCTGACGGGCACCCATGTCGGCTGCGATACAACGCAATGCGGTGCATGTGTCGTCCATCTGGACGGCAAGTCGGTCAAGAGCTGCACGATCCTGGCTGTCCAGGCCTCCGGCTCTTCGGTGATGACCATCGAGGGGCTTGCCGCAAATGGCGAGCTGCATCCCGTTCAGGCGGCTTTCAAAGAACATCACGGCCTGCAATGCGGCTTCTGTACGCCCGGCATGGTGATGGCCTCGGTCGATATGATCAACCGCCACGGCGGCCATCTCGACGAGGAAACCGTCCGCCACGAGCTCGAAGGCAATATCTGTCGTTGCACCGGCTATCACAACATCGTCAAGGCCGTGCTCTCCGCCAATGCCGAAATGCATGGCGGCGCCAAGCAGGCTGCCGAATAGCATCCCCCTGAATTCGTCTGGCAGCTGCCGAACACAATTCTCTTTGGCGGAATGCCAGGCCCGAAACCCCATTGGAGGACATCATGGGTGTTGAAGGAATTGGTGCACGCGTCGCACGCAAGGAAGACAAGCGGTTTCTGACAGGTAAGGGCCGCTATACCGACGACATGGTCGTTCCGGGCATGAAATATGGCTATTTCATCCGCAGCCCGCATGCTCATGCAAAGATCACCAATATCGACGTCTCGGCCGCCAAGGCGATGCCCGGCGTTATCGACGTGCTCGATGGTAAGCAGCTGCTTGCCGATGGCATCGGCAATCTGATCTGCGGCTGGATGATCCATTCGCGCGACGGCTCGCCGATGAAGATGGGGGCGTGGCGGCCGCTGGCGGTCGATACGGTCCGCTATGTCGGCGATGCCGTGGCGATCGTCGTTGCGGATTCGCTCGGCGAAGCGCGGGATGCAGCCGAAGCGGTCAGCATCGACTACGAGGAGCTTCCTGTCGTTACGGAGGCGGTCGAAGCCCTTAAGCCCGGCGCCCCGCAGATACATCCCGAATCCTCGGACAACCTGATCTTCGATTGGGTGATCGGCGATGAAGGCGCAACGGATCAGGCGATTGCTGCTGCGGCGCACGTCACCGAGATCGAGCTCACCAACAACCGCCTGTCGCCCAATCCGATGGAGCCGCGGGCTGCGCTCGGCATCTACGACTCCGCCGAGGATCATTACACCTGCTACACGACGAGCCAGAATCCGCATGTCGCCCGTCTGGTGATGAGCGCCTTCTACAATGTCGCGCCGGAGAACAAGCTGAGGGTGATTGCGCCTGATGTCGGCGGCGGCTTCGGCTCGAAGATCTATATCTATCCGGAAGAAATCGTCTGTCTCTGGGCTTCTAAGAAGACCGGCGTTCCGGTGAAATGGAATTCGGATCGCACCGAAGCCTTCCTGACGGACGCGCATGGACGCGACCACGTTTCCAAGGTGAAGATGGCCTTCGATGCCGATCATCGCATCATCGGCCTCAAGGTCGATACGATCGCCAATCTTGGCGCCTACATGTCGCTCTTCTCGTCGGCAGTGCCGACCTATCTCTACGCGACGCTGCTGTCAGGGCAGTATGCGATCCCGGCGATCCACGCCAATGTCCGCACCGTCTATACCAATACGGCGCCCGTCGATGCCTATCGCGGGGCCGGGCGGCCGGAGGCGACCTATCTGCTGGAGCGGACGATGGAAACCGCGGCACGCGAACTCGGTATTTCTCCGGCCGAGCTCCGGCGGAAGAATTTCATCCGCTCGTTCCCGCATCAGACGCCCGTGATCATGATGTATGATGCGGGCGACTACGATGCCTCCCTTGACGCGGCGATACAGGCTGCCGACTGGAATGGCTTCGAAGCCCGTCGTGCGGAGGCCGCGAACCGCGGCATGAAGCGCGGGATCGGCATGAGTTGCTATATCGAAGCCTGCGGGATTGCGCCGTCTCAGGCGGTCGGCTCTCTCGGCGCCGGTGTCGGCCTGTGGGAATCGGCGGAAGTGCGCGTCAACGCGGTCGGCACGATCGAGGTGCTGACCGGCTCGCACAGCCATGGCCAGGGACATGAGACGACCTTTGCCCAGCTGGTGGCGGATCGTCTCGGTGTTCCCATCGACAGCGTTTCCATTGTCCACGGTGATACCGACAAGGTGCAGATGGGCATGGGCACCTACGGCTCGCGCTCCGGCGCCGTCGGCATGTCGGCTGTCGTCAAGGCACTCGACAAGGTCGAGGCCAAGGCGAAGAAAATTGCCGCGCATCTGATGGAGGCCGACGAGAGCGATATCGTCATCGAAAACGGCGAGCTGAAGGTGGCCGGTACCGACAAGGTGCTGCCGTGGTTCCAGGTGGCGCTTGCTTCCTACACCGCCCACAATCTGCCGGCGGGCATGGAGCCGGGGCTGAAGGAGACGGCTTTCTACGATCCGTCGAACTTCACCTTCCCGGCCGGATGCTACATCTGCGAAGTCGAGGTCGATCCGGAAACGGGTCATACCAAGATTATCCAGTTCGTCGCCGCCGATGACTTCGGCAATATCATCAACCCGATGATCGTCGAGGGACAGGTGCATGGTGGCATTGCGCAGGGTATCGGCCAGGCGCTGCTCGAAGGCGTCCACTATGACGAGAACGGGCAGCTGCTGACGGCGAGCTACATGGATTATGCCATGCCGCGCGCCGATGACCTCCCCTCTTTCAAGCTGTCGCATCAGAACACGCCCTGCCCGAGCAACCCGCTCGGCATCAAGGGTTGCGGCGAGGCGGGGGCGATCGGGTCTCCACCGGCGCTGATGAATGCGATCACCGATGCCATCGGCAACAACATGCTGACCATGCCCGCCACGCCACAGAAGGTGTGGATGGCGGCACGTGCGACCAATTGAGGAGGAACGGCCATGTACGAGTTGAACTATCACCGCGCCTCTTCGGTCGATGAGGCGGTCAAGCTGATCGCGGGCAAGCCGGAGGGCAAGTTCGTTTCCGGCGGTATGACGCTGATTGCCACCATGAAGCAGCGGCTCGCCGCGCCGAGCGACCTTGTCGATCTCCGGCATATCGACGCCATGAAGGGTATCAAGGTCGATGGCCGAAAGATCAGCATCGGCGGCGCGACCACGCATGCGGAAGTCGCTTCATCTGCGGCAATTCGCAGTGTGCTTCCGGCCTTCTGCGAACTGGCGGGCCTGATCGGCGATCCGCATGTCCGGCATATGGGGACGATCGGCGGTTCGATCGCCAATAACGACCCGGCTGCCGACTATCCGGCGGCAATGCTGGCGCTCAACGCGACGATCGTGACAAGCAGGCGCCAGCTACCAGCGGATCAGTTCTTTACCGGGCTGTTCGAGACGGCGCTTGAGGACGGTGAGATCGTGACCGGTGTCAGCTTCGATGCGCCGGAGAAGGCCGGTTATGCCAAGTTCCGCAATCCGGCCTCGCGTTATGCGATCACGAGCGTGCTGGTGACCAGGTCAGGCGGCACAGTCAGGGTCGGCATCGCCGGGGCGGGCAGCAACGGTGCCTTTCGGCATGGTGGGCTTGAAGCGGCTCTCAGCGCCAACTGGTCGCCCGATGCCGCGATGGGCGTTCAGGTCGATGCCAACGGCCTGCTTTCCGATCTGCATGCCAGCGCGGAATATCGCGCCAATTTGATAAAAGTCATGACGAAGCGGGCCGTTGCTGCTGTAGGTTAGTCGCAACGAGCGGCATTCCGGATATGTCAACCCAGCCGCTTTATCGGCTGGGTTGAAGCTTTTTCGTCTGGAATGATTCAAAAATATGCGCCTTTTGCCGCAGTTGATGGTAAAGGAGGCGCCATGGGTTGACGCGCGGCGGTGTGCTTAGCAAAACGGTCGCGTGATACTGGAGCATATGCATGGATTTCGAAGCGTTTTTCAAAAGCGAGCTTGATGGTCTTCATTCTGAAGGCCGCTATCGCGTTTTTGCCGACCTTGAGCGCCACAGCGGACAGTTTCCGCGTGCGACGCGCCACACGGCCGACGGCCCGAAAGACGTAACGGTCTGGTGCTCCAACGACTATCTCGGTATGGGCCAGAATCCCAAGGTGATCGAGGCGATGAAAGCCGCCATCGACCACTGTGGCGCGGGTGCGGGAGGCACCCGGAATATCTCTGGCACCAACCACCACCACGTTCTGCTCGAGCGCGAACTTGCCGATCTGCATGGCAAGGAAGCAGCGCTGACCTTCACCTCGGGTTATGTCTCGAACTGGGCGGCGCTCGGCACGCTCGGCGGCAAGATCCCCGGCATGATCATTTTCTCCGATGCGCTGAATCACGCCTCGATGATCGAAGGCATTCGCTACGCCAAGTGCGAGAAGGTGATCTGGAAGCACAACGACATCCATGACCTCGAAGCCAAGCTGGCGGCCGCCGATCCAAAGGCGCCGAAGCTGATCGCTTTCGAAAGCGTCTATTCGATGGATGGCGACATCGCTCCGATCAAGGAAATCTGCGACCTCGCCGACAAGTACGGCGCAATGACCTATCTCGACGAAGTCCATGCCGTCGGCATGTACGGCCCGCGCGGCGGCGGCATTGCCGAGCGCGAAGGCCTGATGGACCGGATCACCGTGATCGAGGGAACGCTTGCCAAGGCCTTCGGCGTCATGGGCGGCTATATTGCGGCGTCGACGGCGCTTTGCGACTTCATCCGCTCCTTCGCCTCGGGCTTCATCTTCACGACCTCGCTGCCGCCGGCGCTCGCCGCCGGTGCGGTCGCTTCGATCCAGCATCTGAAGGCCAGCCCCTTCGAGCGTGCCCGCCATCAGGACCGCGTGCGCAAGCTGCGCCAGCTGCTCGACCAGCAGGGCATTCCGCATATGCCGAACCCGAGCCATATCGTGCCGGTGATGGTCGGGGATGCCGCGAAGTGCAAGTGGATCTCGGATCTGCTGCTCGACAATTTCGGCGTTTATGTTCAGCCGATCAATTATCCGACGGTGCCGAAGAAGACCGAGCGCCTGCGCATCACGCCGACGCCGCAGCATTCCGATGCCGATATCGAGCATCTGGTCGGCGCGCTGCATTCGCTCTGGTCGCGCTGTGCGCTTGCAAGGCACGTCGCCTAAGGAAAACAGAAATAACGTAATAAAAATGGCCGCTTAAGCGGCCATTTCCTTTTGAGCGATGATTTCGCCGGCGCGGTGCCGTGCCTCGTTATCGGCGGCGAAGACGTCTTCCATCGTCGTGGCGGCCTCGTGGCCGGTCATCATATCCATCACGCGCTCGGCAATATCGGCCATCTCAAGGAAGCCGATCCGGCCATCGCAGAAGGCGTGGAAGGCGATCTCTTCCGCAGCATTCATGACGGCGCCCTGCAGGCCGCCGCGTTCCAGTGCTGTGCGGGCCAGCCGCAGCGCCGGGAAGCGCACTTCATCCGGCGCCTCGAAATCCAGACGCGCCAGCTTGGCAAAGTCCAGCCGCTCGACATCGAGCTTCGAGCGGTTCGGATAGGTCAGCGCATAGCCGATCGCGGTGCGCATATCCGGGCAGCCGAGCTGCGCCAGCACCGATCCATCGACGTAACCGACCATCGAATGGATGACCGACTGCGGATGGACGATGACCTCAACCTGATCAGGACGAACGTTGAAGAGGTGCTTGGCCTCGATCATCTCCAGCGCCTTGTTGAACATCGAAGCGCTGCCGATCGAAATCTTCAGACCCATCGACCAGTTCGGATGGGCGCGGGCGATATCGGCGGTGACGCCTGCCATCTGCTCGCGCGTCCAGGTGCGGAACGGACCGCCCGAAGCGGTCAGAACGATGCGCTCGACGGCATGATGTTGATCATCCTCCAGCGACTGGAAGATGGCGCTGTGTTCGCTATCGACGGGGATCAGTCTTCCGCCGCCTTCGGCCACAGCCTTGACGAAAAGCTCGCCTGCGGAGACCAGGCATTCCTTGTTGGCAAGGGCGATGTCGGCGCCGCGCCTTGCTGCCGCCAGCGTGGGCTCCAGTCCTGCCGTTCCGACGATTGCCGCCATGACGACATCGGTGTCACGGCTACCCGCCTCGATTAGCGCTTCGCGGCCGGCTGCGACCTCGATACCGGTGCCTGACAAAGCAGCCTTCAGAGCCCCATAGCTCATCTCATCGGCGGTGACGGCGACCTTGGCGCCAGAGGCCTTTGCCTGTTCCGCCAGCAGCGCGACATTGGTGTTGCCTGATATGGCCACGACCTCGAAAGTGTCGCGGCCGCCAAGCTGATTGACCACATCGAGCGTGTTGACGCCGATCGAGCCGGTTGAGCCGAAAATGCTGATGCGCCGCGGCGCGGTGAGGCCGGTCTTCATGCGCGTGTCTTATCCAGAGCCGTCATTGGCCTTCGGCTCTACCGCGCTTTCCGGGGTGCGGCAAGTGTGCAACGCAGCAGTTTTCTCTCGCAACGGGGTTTACAGAGCGGCGTTCGGATGTGACTCTTGTAACATCCATGGAGGATGACGGGATGCGTGGCCTGGACGGCCAGAGCCGCATTCCAGCGCTTGGGCGCACCCGGCAAACGGCACTGCGGTGCCCTGCCACTTCAAAAATTGGGAGGAATGAACGGACGCGTTTCGCGATGCTTCCGCATGGTTCCTGCGTCTCGGCGCTCCAAAAGGCAGACTTTGATGACGTTGCTGAAGCTGACAATTCTATGCGCCGCCTGGCTTGCCCAGACGTTGCCGGCGCGGGCCGACAATCTGTTGATCTGGAACCCGGTGCAGGTGTCCGATCAGGCCTACAAGGCAACGATGGGGTTTCGTCTGCCGTTCGAGTGGGAAACCAGCGCCGGTGTCGATCTCGGGCTATCGGCAACCGATGGCGATGCGATCCTCAAGGGATCCGGGCAGGCGACACTCTGGGGCAAGATCAGCAACGTGAGGGCAACCCCGGGCGGACCGGCGCAGCAATCTGCCGGTGTTCGCGTCGATACGCTGCGCGGCAGCGGCGCGCTGATGCTCAGCCGCTCGAAAAGCTTCATTCTCTCCGACTCGCTTGATCTCCAGACCAGCCGCTTCGTCAATGTCGGCTTCGATCCGGTGGCCGCGCGCCAGACTTCGGTCACCGCCAGCCAGGCGATGAAGCTGATTTATCCCTGGACGGGGACAGCGCTGACCGCCAATGGCAGCGTTACGGGCCTCGGTCAGGATTTTTCGAGCTCCGTCGGCGTCAGCCAGAATATCCTGCCGAATCTCAATTTGAACGCTGCCGTCAACGATCCACTGTCCTCAAGCCGCTCGGCAAATGTCAATATCAACTACCGGGTCACCTGGTAGGATCTGAACCAACCGCTGCCTCCGGCGTTTCTCTGCCATTGCAAAAGGAGGAAGAGTCATGGTTTTCAAGGAAGCCACTTTTCACGGCAAACAGCCGGAGATCGAAGCCGAGTTTGTCAATCACGCGACACTGGAGATTGCGGCAGCCGAGGCGTTGGCCGTGGCCGGGAGCATCGATGCGTCCGATGTTCAGGTAACGGCCGAGAATGAAGAGATCGTATTGACGGGCACTGTCGGCACAGTCGAAGAGATCGAGCGGGCGACCGCGGTGGTCAGCTCGGTCAAAGGTGTCCACGGTGTCCGCAACCAGATCCTGCTCGGTTGACGCCCTGCGTTAACCATTAACAAAAGATTAACGTTCTGTAATTGGACGCTCCACGGGCAGCGGCATAGGTTAAAGCCAAATTTCCTGGTTTTACCGGAGGTGCCTATGCATCGCATGGAAGAGATCAACCGCAGAACATGGAGCAACCCGCTCGCCCGGCGTGATTACCGGTCGAGCACGGGCTTCATCAATGAGGGTGAACGTGTGGTTTTCGAGATCGCCCGCAATCGCGGCGCGGGCGCGCGCATCCTCGACATCGGTATAGGCGGCGGCCGCACCACTGGATTGTTTCAGCCCGTGGCCGCTGATTATGTCGGTATCGACTATACGCCCGAGATGGTGGCGCTAGCGCAGCGCAACTACCCTTCCGCCCAGCTGGAGCATATGGACGCCCGCGATCTCTCACGCTTTGCGAAGAGCAGCTTCGACATCGTGGTCTTCAGCTATAATGGCATCGATTCCGTGGATGCGGATGGGCGCAAGGCAATTCTTGGCGAAGTCTCCCGGGTGCTGAAGGCTGGCGGCACCTTCGTGTTCTCGACCTTCAACCGCAATTGGCATGGGTTCGGTGAAAAGCGGGCGCGCTCCTCGATCGTCTGGTCGAACGATCCACTCAAGCTCGGCTTTCGCCTTGTGAAGCATGCCGTCGGGCTGGTGCGCGAGCGCCGGTTTGCGCCGCTGGAACAGCGCGATGGCGAACATGCCATTCTGCTGCACCGCGCCCACGATTTCGGTATCATGGTCTATGCAACGACGCCGGAGCAGCTTCGCTCGCAACTCGGCGAGAGCGGCTTTGACAGCGATCCGATGCTGTTTTCAGTCGATGGGCAGCTGCTGCGCGGCGAGACTTTGCCGGACGAGGAATATTTCCACGTCGTTGCCTACAAGCCGGCGCTCAGCTGATCAGCCGGCGAAGCGCTCCGCCAGGAAATGCGAACTGCTGGTCGCTCCGGCCAGGCGGTCGGTCTTCTGGGTGGTCGTGGTGCCGTGCGGCTGGTAGGCCAAGGCAACGATGACGGCACTGATGGCGATATAGCCGATCGCAAGTAGCGTGAGTTTTTGACGCATGGCGGGAACTCCGTTCTGCCAGCTTAACGCCGCCCCAGCGGCAAAGTTCCAGCCCGGCAAAGCGCAAAGAAAAACCGGCCTCTGACGGCCGGTTCTCCAATCTTGAGAAATAAGTCTTAGCGGCAGACGCGGGTCTTTTTGACGACCCAGTGGCCGTGTTCGTGGAAGCGGGCCGTCTTCACGTAGCAATGCGTCGCCACGTGGTGCATCGGTTTGTGCCAGCGGTGTGCCGGCGCGCGCTCGGTGGTGGTAACGGTTACGTTTGCTGCCTGTGACGGCGCAGTGGTCGAAACAATGGCGGCTGCTGCAAGCATGGATGCAAGAATAAGAGATTTCATGGTTTTGGCCTTTCGATTAACCGGACGATCAACTCGCCAATCGCACGCCTGGTTCCAACCTTACGAAATATTTAGGTTTTTCGCCCTGGAGCGGCTATTGTCCGGCCTTACTCAATTTCTGCGTGGGGTGTGCGGAAAAGCAATTCCGGCATCGAGTGCGGCCAATAAGCAACGGTCCTGCCTTCGAATTGTCCCCTTTGCGATCAGAACGTTAAGAACGTTCTTCATTGCGTATGGAAACAATGAAGGCCTCTTGGATCGTTCTGCGATCCCATACGTTATTTGTGGCTGGGTTTGCTTGCCGGTGCGGTTTCGATCAGAAGCTGCCGGTGCCATTTGAGAAGGAGACCATGATGAAAAAGACCATTGCGATGGTAATTGCAGCAGCTTCGCTTACGCAGGCTTGTGTCACAGCGGCGAGCGCTGCCGATATGGTCCGGACCTACGAGGAACCGGATACGCGCGGCGGCGTCAAGATCGGCATGCTGACCTGCGATATCGGCGGCGGCCTCGGCTATGTTCTCGGCTCCGCGAAGGAAGCCGATTGCGTATTCAGCTCGACGATCGGCAATGAAGTGACCGATCACTATACCGGCGATATCCGCAAGCTCGGCATCGACCTCGGCTTCACCACCCGCAGCCGCCTCGTCTGGGCCGTCTTCGCCCCGACAGCCGGCTATCACCGCGGCTCGCTTGGCGGCCTCTATGTCGGCGCCTCTGCCGAAGCCACCGTCGGCGCCGGCGTCGGCGCCAACGTGCTGATCGGCGGTACGTCTGGTTCGATCCACCTGCAGGCGCTCAGCGTCACCGGCCAGCTCGGCCTGAACGTTGCGGCCGGCAGTGCTTCGATGACGCTGACCCCGGGCTGATTTTAGTGCTGTTTGCGCCCCTTCCGCTTTGGCGGGAGGGGTTTACCCACGTTAGAGACTAGCCTGTGAGTTTCTTAGGCGGTTTCTGCGATTATGGGTTGTCGCAGCGTTTGATTTTAGTTGCTGGTGTGATTTTGTTTGTCCGGCGTTCCGGGGGATGAACATGCTGGCCAACCTTCAAAACATGGCAACACTCATTGCAACCGCCGTCGGTATATACGTCGCTGTCGGCGGACTTTGGTCTTGGCGGCGCGAGACCACGGGCAAGCGCGATATCGAGCTTTGCCAAATGGTCATTGAGAAATTCTACGAGGCCGAGCATAAGATCTCGGTACTTCGTTCACCGATGTCCTACGTCGATGAAGGTGAAAGCCGAAAACCTGAACCGAATGAGAGCGAGGCTGAAGCAGATCGGCGCAACTTTCTTTTCGTGCCGCTCGCGCGCTTCAATCAACAGTTCGAATTTTGGTCGGAGTTTTTGGCATACAAGTTCCGTATGAGAGCGCTGTTCGGAGATGAGGCTGCTGAAGCGTTTAACATGGTAGATCAATCGCTTCGGTCATTTCGTGCTGCTGCTATAACCCGCTATCAAGCCCTATATAGAAACCCAAACGGTCTCAATGCTGAAAGTAGTCGGCACTTTGAGGAGACAATATGGGAGGGTTTGGCTGAGAACGATCCTCTTAGCCTAAATATAAAGAACGCAATTATTCGAATGGAAGCGATATGCATCCCAATAGTTCGTTCAAGTAACAAGCCGAGTTTATCGAGGCGACTGGGGCGCCGAATTTCGTTTGTCTGGTTTAACGGATTGGCCGGGATATAGCTGCTGTATGCTGCCTGTTGTCTCACGCGGAATTGGGCGGGGGAATGGTGATTCCGACGCGATTCGAACGCGTGACCCTCAGATTAGGAATCTGATGCTCTATCCTGCTGAGCTACGGAACCACTTGGGGCTCATGCATACAAAAGGCTTGGCGCGAAGCCAAGCCTTTTTCAGTCCGGTTTTCAGTATAGATCAGGCGCCGAGGCGCTGTTCGGCGAGGCGCACCCAGTAGGAGATGCCGTGGGTGATGACTTCGTCGTTGAAATCGTAGGCCGGGTTGTGGAGGCCTGCGGTGTCGCCGTTGCCGATGAAGATGAAGGCGCCCGGGCGGGCGTTCAGCATGTAGGAGAAATCCTCGCCTCCCATCATCGGGTCGATTTCCGGGTTGACGTTGGCCTCACCGGCAATATCGGTTGCCGTCGCGATGGCGTGGCCGGTCTCGGCCGCGTGGTTGACGGTGACGGGATAATTGCGCTGGAAGGAGATGTCGGCTTCGGCGCCGTGGGCTGCGGCGAGGCCGTTGATGACCTGCTTGAAGCGGCTTTCGGCGATGTCGCGCACTTCAGGGTCGAGCGTGCGGATCGTGCCGGCGATCTGGGCATCGTTCGGAATGACGTTATGGGCAAAGCCGGCATTGAACTTGGTGACGGAGACGACGACCGAGCGCAGCGGATCAACGGTGCGCGCGGCAATCATCTGCAGGTTGGCGACGATCTGGGCGCCGATGGCGATCGGGTCGATCGTGCGGTTCGGCTGGGCCGCATGGCCGCCGCGGCCCTTGATGGTGACGGTGAACTCGTCGGTCGCCGCCATGATCGGCCCCTTGCGGATGGCGAACTGGCCGACGGGCAAGCCCGGCAGATTGTGCATGCCATAGACTTCCTCGATGGAGAACCGCTCCATCATGCCATCCTTGACCATCAGGTTGCCGCCGCCGCCGCCTTCTTCGGCCGGCTGGAAGATGACGGCGACGTTGCCGTTAAAATTGCGCGTCTCGGCCAGATATTTTGCGGCGCCGAGCAGCATGGCCGTGTGGCCGTCATGACCGCAGGCGTGCATCTTGCCCGGCGTGGTCGAGGCCCAGGGCTTGCCCGAGATTTCGGTCAGCGGCAGGGCGTCCATATCGGCGCGCAGGCCGATGGTGCGGCTGCCTCCGCCATTTCCCTTGATCAGGCCGACGACGCCGGTGCGGCCGATGCCGGTGACGATTTCGTCGACGCCGAACTCCTTCAGCTTTTCGGCGACAAAGGCTGCCGTGTTCTCCACCGCGAAAAGAAGCTCCGGACGGGCGTGGATGTGACGGCGCCATTCGGTCACTTCGTCCTGCAATTCAGCGGCTCTGTTCAAAATCGGCATGCTCAAATTCCTGTACCGGTAACGGGCTATTCCGCGGCAGAGATAGCGGCTGCCGCGAAAAGAACTTATTCAATGGCCTTTGCCATGTCATGGCCATATACGTTAAATAGTGAAGGTTTCGAGATTTTCCGGACATCTTAAGGACTAGACGTGTCGACGCGCCAGAATCGTTTGTTTGCCGCCCTGCGGCCGGTCTCTTTCGCCGTCAGTGCCACTGCCGCACTGCTTTCTTCGGTTCCGCTTGCGCAAGCCAATCCGCATATTCTCGTCGATGTTCAGAGCGGCCGCGTGCTCGAGCACGAAGAGGCCTTCCGCAAATGGTATCCGGCCTCGCTGACCAAGCTGATGACCGTCTATACGACATTCGATGCGATCCGCTCCGGCCAGATCAGCCTCGATACGCCGATCGTGATGAGCAAGCAGGCCGCAGCGCAGCCTGCCGCCAAGATGTATTACAAGCCAGGCCAGAAGCTGACGCTCGACAGCGCGTTGAAGATCCTGATGGTCAAGTCGGCCAATGATATCGCCGTTGCCGTCGCCGAAGCGGTGGCCGGAACGCAGGATGCCTTCGTGCTGCGCATGAATGCGGAAGCCCTGAAGCTCGGGATGACGGATTCGCATTTCGTCAATCCGAACGGACTGCCGGGCAAGGGCCAGTACACGACGGCGCGCGATCTTGCGGTCTTGACCGTCGCGCTGCGCCGCGATTTTCCGCAATATTCGGGCTATTTCGCGCTTGAAGGCTTTACCAACGGCAAGACCAATACGCCGAGCATCAATCTGCTGATCGGCCGTTTTGCCGGTGCGGATGGTATGAAGACCGGGTTCATCTGCGCTTCGGGTTTCAACCAGATCGGCTCTGCCACCCGCAACGGACGCACCGTGGTTTCGGTCGTGCTCGGCACGGACAGCCTTGCGGCGCGCGCAGATGCGACGGCCAATCTGCTGGAGAAGGGTTTTGCAACGCCCGCCGGATCAAGCGCAACACTTGCCTCGCTGAAGCCTTACGGGCCGGGGCAGGACGCCGTCAGCGATATCAGCGCCGAAATCTGCAGCGCCAAGGGCGCCAAGGTGCGCAGCGAAACGCGCGACGAGGTCGGCCGTATGAAGGTGCAGTCGCCTTACATTCACGAAATGGACCACGAGCCGAATTTCGTCTTCGCCGGGCTGATCCCCGGGCAGGATACCCAGCCTGACAAGGGTACCAAGGCAGATGCGATGGGTGATGCCGCCAATATCCCGGTGCCGCTGCCGCGTCCGACGTCGTTCTAAAGGCAAAATCCCATGAGCCTGCATGCAGACCGGATCCCGGTCACCATCCTGACCGGTTTTCTCGGCGCGGGAAAATCGACGCTTCTGAACCGGATCCTCAAGGATCCGGCGATGAAGGATGCGGCCGTCATCATCAACGAATTCGGTGATGTCGGCATCGACCATCTGCTTGTCGAGAGCTCCGGCGATGCGATCATCGAGCTTTCGGACGGCTGCCTGTGCTGCACGGTGCGCGGCGAGCTGGTCGATACGCTAGCCAATCTGATGGATGCGATCCAGACCGGCAAGGTGAAGGCAGTGAGGCGCATCGTCATCGAGACGACAGGGCTCGCCGATCCGGCGCCGGTGATGCAGGCGATCATGGGCAACCCCGTCATCGCCACGAATTTTCAGCTCGATGGCGTCGTGACCGTCGTCGATGCCGTCAACGGATTGCAGACGCTCGACAATCACGAGGAAGCCCGCAAGCAGGTGGCTGTGGCCGACCGGCTGATCGTCTCGAAGCGGCCGATGGCTGGTGGCGAAGGTCTTGGCGCGCTTGAAGCGCGGCTGCGCGATCTCAATCCGCGGGCGGCTCTGATGGATGCCGATGACGAAGAGACCGGCACCGCCGGCGTGCTCGTCAATGGCCTCTACGATCCGGAGACGAAGATTGCCGATGTCGGCCGGTGGCTGCGCGATGAAAACGCGCATGATCACCATCACCACGATCATCATCACCATCATGGTCACGGGCACCACCACCATCATGACCATCACCACGATGGCCAGGATCCGCATGATGTGAACCGTCACGATGCCTCGATCCGGTCTTTCTCGATCATCGAAGACAAGCCAATCGATCCGATGGCGCTCGAAATGTTTATCGATCTCCTGCGCTCGGCGCATGGCGAGAAGCTGCTCAGGATGAAGGCGATCGTTGCGGTTTCTGACCGGCCGGATAAGCCGCTGGTGCTGCATGGCGTCCAGAATATCTTCCATCCGCCGGTGCGCCTGCCTGCCTGGCCCGATGCCAACGACCGGCGCACCCGCATGGTGCTGATCACCAAGGATCTGCCCGAGGACTTCGTGAAGACGCTGTTCGATGCCTTCCTCGGCAAGCCGCGCATCGACACGCCCGACCGTGCAGCGTTGGAATCCAACCCGCTTGCCGTTCCCGGCATGAAGATCTGAGACCTATTTCCGGCGGATCAGGAAGCGGTGGCCGCTCTCGGTCTTCACCGTTTCCAGCAGCTCATGGCCGTCTTCATTGCAGAAATGCGGGATATCGATGCCGGCCAGCGGGTCCGTCGTTTCGACCCGGATGAGAGCGCCGCTCGCCATGGAGGACATCTTGCGGCGCGTTTTCAGCACGGGCAGGGGACACTTCAGACCGCGAAGGTCATAGGCGACGGCGTCGGAACCGCTCAATTCTTGGACCAGAATTTCCAGAACGGCTTCTTGGAAGCGTCGGCGGTTTCCTGCGGCGGCTCGGGCGCGAAGGCCAGCGGGTTCTGCTGTGGAACCGGAACGTTTGCCGGAGAAGCCTCCGCAACTGCCGTGGCTGCGGGCTGAGCGGGTGCCGCAATCGCCGGTGCGGCTGCAGCAGCAGGCGCCGGGGTGGCTGCCGCAATCGCAGTTGCCGGAACCGTGGCGGGCACTGCCGGCTTCGACATCATGCCTTCGAGCTCGGCAACCTTGACCATGCGGCCGGCTTCGAGCGAGGTTCCGGTCGGCGCGTAAGCGAGATCGCGGCCCTTGCGGGTCTTGGCGACGACGGCCTTGCGCTCGGCTTCGGTCGGGTCATACCAGGCGAGGCCGTCGAACTTCTTCTCGGCCTTGGCATAATCCATGGCATAGGTCTTGTCGTAGGACGCCAGAGCCGATGCGAGCGCCGGAGGCGTCGACATGGCCGGGCACTTGCCTGCCGGATTGAAGCCGCCGCCGTCAGCCGTCTGCTGGTTGAAGACGTATTTCTTCTCGCAGACATTGACTTCCGGCGGGCGCTTGGTGACTTCGAAATTGTCGTAGCCGACCTTCAGCATCTTCCAGAAGTCGTAGCTCGGGTCGAGCCGGTGCTTGTACATGTTTTCCGCGGTCATGCGGAACGGGAAGGCCTGCAGCTGAACCGAGGTCTGGCCGCCCTTGAAGGCGTCGCGCGCAAAGGCGTAGATTTCGAGAACCTGTTCGTCGGTCATTGAGTAGCAGCCCGAGGACGAGCAGGCGCCGTGGATCATCAGGTCCGAACCGGTGCGGCCATTAACGGCGTCATACTTGTTCGGAAAGCCGGTATTGATCGCGAGATAATATTTCGAGTTCGGGTTCAGATTAGCACGGGTGAGGTTGTAGAAACCTTCCGGAGCCTGCCGGTCGCCGGTCTTCACCTTCGGGCCGAGACGGCCGGACCAGGCGCAGATCTTGTAGTCAGCGATCTTGTCGAAACGGTTGTCGGTCTTCGCCTTCCAAATCTCGAGCGCGCCTTCTTCCTTGAAGATGCGAATCAGGATCGGCGAATTGCGATCCATGCTCTTGGCGCTCATCTGCGCCAAGATGCGCGGCGGCAGCGGCTGCTCCACCTTGTTCTTGACGGTGGAGAGGTCGATCTTGCTTGCCGATTCCAGTGTGTCGTTGCAGCCCGCCAAGGCGAGTGCCATCAAGGAAACGTAGGCGAAATGACGAATGCGCATTCAGTTAGCCCAACTACCAGATTCAGCCCGCTCCACACCGTAGAATCCGGGCAATACCGAGAATCATAGGCGGCTTATACTTTACAAATCCTTACGAGGATATGACCGGCCCGCGGCGCCCCCGCAAGCGCGAAAACTGGTAGATAACATTATTGTGGCCAAGATTTGGCCCTAATCGGGCCAATTTTTCTGTGGCTGCCTTAGAGGTTACGGCCCATCGACAGGAACTTCTGACGCCGGTCGTTGCGCAGCTGCTCGCCGGAACGCGGCGAAAGCTCGGCAAGCGAATTGGCTATCACGTCGCCTGCGGCGGCAATGACATGCTCCGGATCGCGGTGGGCGCCGCCCAGCGGCTCCGGAATAATGCCGTCGATGATGCCGAGCGACTTCAGGTCTTCGGCGGTGATCTTCATGTTGGTCGCCGCTTCCTTGGCGCGGGTGGAATCGCGCCAGAGGATCGAGGCCGCACCTTCCGGCGAGATCACGCTGTAGATCGAATGCTCGAGCATGAAGACCTTGTTGCCGGTGGCAATGGCGATCGCGCCGCCCGAACCGCCTTCGCCGATAACGACGGAAACGATCGGGACCTTGACGCCAAGGCACATTTCCGTCGAACGGGCGATGGCTTCCGCCTGGCCGCGCTCTTCGGCGCCGACGCCCGGATAGGCGCCTGCCGTATCGACCAGCGTGATTACAGGCAGGCCGAAACGGTCGGCCATTTCGAGCACGCGGATCGCTTTGCGGTAACCTTCAGGGCGGGCGCTGCCGAAATTGTGCTTCAGGCGGCTCTTGGTGTCGTTGCCCTTTTCCTGGCCGATGACGGCGACAGGCTGGCCGCGGAAGCGGGCGAGGCCTGCCTGGATGGCGGCGTCCTCGGAAAACTTGCGGTCGCCGGCGAGCGGCGTGAATTCCTGGAACAGGACCTTGGCGTAATCGACGAAATGCGGACGCTGCGGATGGCGCGCGACCTGCGTCTTCTGCCAGGCATTGAGCTTGGAATAGATATCGACCATCGCTTCGCGAACGCGAACTTCGAGCCTTCCGACTTCATCCGACGTGTCGATGCTCTCGTCCTCGGACGCGAGCTTCTTCAGTTCGATGATCTTAGCTTCGAGGTCGGAGATCGGCTTTTCGAAGTCGAGATAATTGTGCATGAGGTGCGTTTCCGTTCCTTGTGCCCGGGGCAATTGCTGGCGTTGCCCCTTGTCGCCGGTCCTATTCGTGCTTTTTCGCCTGTTTTGCAAGAGGGTGATGCGTTTGCACCAGTTGTTGCAGGCGTTCTTCCAGGACGTGGGTGTAGATCTGCGTCGTCGAAATGTCCGAATGTCCGAGAAGTTCCTGGACAACACGCAGGTCCGCGCCGTTGGCCAGCAGGTGGCTGGCGAAGGCGTGGCGCATGACATGCGGCGAAACCATAGATGGGGTCAGCCCGGCGCGGATCGCAAGGTTCTTGAGGTCACGGGCGAAGACCTGTCGTGGCAGATGGCCTTCTTTCGACGCTGCCGGGAATAGCCAGGGGCTCTCGGTGGGCTTCTTGGCGCTGGCGTTTTCCACAGCCATCGCGCCACCATAAGCCTTCAGCGCCGCGATCGCCGATTGCGAAAGCGGGACGAGACGTTCCTTGTTTCCCTTGCCGCGGATAATCAGGAAGCGTCCCTCCTGATCCAGGACCCGGGCCGGCAGCGATACAAGCTCGCTCACGCGCATGCCGGTGGCATATAACAATTCAAGAAGCGCCAGCATGCGCCGGCGGTTCAATTGACCGGCGGCGGGATCGCCGGCCTCGTGCTCGGCCTGCGTCAACAGCCGTGTCACTTCTTCGACGCCCATGGTTTTCGGCAGCGGCCGGCCCTTCTTCGGCGAGTCGAGCACACCCGTCGGGTCATCCGTCCTCAGGCCCTCGGCATAGAGAAACTTGTAGAATTGCCGCATCGAGGCCAGTCTTCGGGCCTGCGACGAGGGCTTGAAGCCCTGGCCCGCAAGCGACGAGAGATAGGCGGTCAGGTCGGCGGAGGCCGCTTCCGTCAGGCGGACGCTGCGTCCGTTCAGAAAGGAGTGGAGGTCGTCGAGATCGCGCTCGTAGGATTGCAGCGTGTTTTCGGCTGCGCCGCGTTCGGCGCTCATCATCTCCAGAAAGGATTCCACGTGAACGCTGCCGAGATCCCGCATCGGCCTACTTCTTTGCCGGGGCGATGGTGCCGGTCGCCGGCGGATTGATGCGCTCCGATGGAATGCGGATCGTCACGTCGCGGGGCTGCGGCTCGACGAAGGTCACCAGGGCCACCATGCCTCCGTAGATCGCCCCGGCGATAACCGCCAAGACAGCGAGGAAACGGAAGAGGGTCGGCATTTCTTGAACTCCATGAGCTTGGCCTCTTTTTAGGAAGAAGCGCGATTGCGTGCAAGAAGCCGCATTTGGAACATGTTTCCCTTGCCCGCGACTTGACGCTACACCTTCATTTGTCGATACCGTTTGCAAACAAAGTGTGAATGGACCGATGAGTGACCCAGTTCTGACAGTTGCAGACAGTCTGAAAGACAGAGCTCGCGCCGCGCTCGGGTCCCGCAATCTTATCCTCGTCGGCCTCATGGGTGCAGGAAAATCCTCCGTCGGGCGGCTTGTCGCCCAGCAGCTTGGAATTCCGTTCATCGATAGCGACGTCGAGATCGAGCGCGTTTCGCGCATGACGATCACCGAACTCTTCGCATCATACGGCG
Source organism: Hyphomicrobiales bacterium (assembly GCA_900465675.1). Lineage (GTDB taxonomy): Bacteria > Pseudomonadota > Alphaproteobacteria > Rhizobiales > Rhizobiaceae > Rhizobium. The sequence continues at coordinate 156,717 of UBJR01000028.1, forward strand.
AAGAAGAGTTCAGGGCGCTCGAAACGCGGGTGATGAAGCGGCTTTTGAAGAACGGGCCTCGCGTAGTCTCGACCGGTGGCGGCGCTTTCATCAACGACCGCACCCGCAAGCATATCAAGAAGGGCGGCCTGTCGCTGTGGCTTAAGGCTGATCTGGATGTGCTCTGGGAACGCGTCAACAAGCGCGATACGCGGCCGCTTCTGAAGACCGAAAACCCGATGCAGACGCTCGAAAACCTGATGAACGCGCGATACCCGATCTATGCGCAGGCCGACGTCACCGTTTTGTCGCGCGATGTGCGCAAGGAACTGATGGCCGACGAAGTACTGAAGGCCGTGGTGGAACACCAAAGTGAAAGTGCAGTGCCATGAATGCGATCGCTTCCGTTGCCGCCGAAAAGAAGGTGCATGTGCCGCTTGGCGATCGCGCCTACGATATTCTGATCGGGCCGGGGCTGATTGCGCGCGCCGGTGCCGAAATCACCGCCCGCCTCAAGGGCCGCAAGGCGGCTATTGTCACCGACGCGAATGTGGCGCCCATCTATCTCGATGCACTGGTCGCGAGCCTGGAAGCATCCGGCATTGCGTGTTCGACGCTGGTGTTGCCGGCCGGCGAGAAGACCAAGAGCTTCGAGCATCTGATGACGGTCTGCGACAAGGTGCTGGAAGCGCGTGTCGAGCGGAACGATTATGTCGTGGCGCTCGGCGGCGGTGTGATCGGTGACCTCGCAGGCTTTGCCGCCGGTATCGTGCGCCGTGGCGTACGCTTCGTGCAGGTGCCGACCTCTCTGCTGTCGCAGGTCGATTCATCCGTCGGCGGCAAAACCGGCATCAACAGCCGCCATGGCAAGAACCTTATCGGCGTCTTCCATCAGCCAGATCTGGTGCTTGCCGATACCGATGTGCTGAACACGCTGACGGAGCGCGAATTCCGGGCGGGCTATGCCGAGGTGGCCAAATACGGCCTGATCGACAAGCCTGACTTCTTTGTCTGGCTGGAGACGAACTGGCAGGCCGTGTTTGCCGGAGGCGATGCCCGCATCCAGGCGATCGCCACCAGTTGCCAGGCGAAATCCGACGTGGTGGTGGCCGACGAGCGGGAAAATGGCCCGCGCGCCTTGCTCAACCTCGGCCACACTTTCGGTCACGCGCTGGAAGCGGCCACGGCCTATGACAGCGCCCGCCTGGTGCACGGCGAAGGCGTTTCGATCGGCATGGTGCTAGCGCATGAGTTTTCGGCGCGCATGAACCTTGCGAGCCCCGATGATGCCAAACGCGTCGAGACGCATCTGAAGGCGGTTGGCCTGCCGACGCGGATGTCGGATATCCCGGGCGAGTTGCCGCCGGCCGAACGGCTGATGGAGGCGATGGCGCAGGACAAGAAGGTCAAGAACGGCAAGTTCACCTTCATCCTGACGCGCGGCATCGGGCAGTCCTTCATCGCCGACGACGTGCCGCAATCCGAAGTGTTGAGCTTCCTCAAGGAAAAGCACCCGCAATGAGCATCGAAGGCACGCTGGCATTTCTTTCTGTCTACTGGCCAGAAATTGTCTCCATCGTGGCCCTCGTTCTCATGTCCGCTTTCTTCTCCGGATCGGAAACGGCGCTGACCGCCGTCTCGCGCAGCCGCATCCACACGCTCGAGGCCAATGGCGACGAACGCGCCGGCGTGGTGCGGGAGCTGATCGAGCGGCGCGACCGGCTGATCGGCGCGCTGCTGATCGGCAACAATCTCGCCAACATCCTGTCGTCGGCGCTGGCGACCAGCCTGTTTCTCGGATTGTTCGGTAATTCCGGTGTGGCGCTTGCAACGCTGGCGATGACCGTCATCCTGGTCATCTTCGCGGAAGTTCTGCCGAAGAGCTGGGCGATCTCGACGCCTGACCGTTTCGCTCTCACGGTTGCCTTTGCCGTCAAGCTTTTCGTCGCCATTGTCGGCCCGGTCTCGTCCTTCATCAATGCGATCGTGCGCAAGATCCTCGGTGTCTTCGGCATAACGCTGTCGCGCGAAACATCGATGCTGACGGCGCATGAAGAGCTGCGCGGTGCGGTCGATCTGCTTCACCGGGAAGGCTCCGTCGTCAAGGCGGACCGTGACCGTCTTGGCGGCGTGCTCGATCTCAGCCAGCTCGAATTGTCTGACATCATGGTGCATCGCATGGCGATGCGGGCCATCAATGCCGACGACGCCCCGGAAGCTGTGGTCCGGACCATTCTCGAAAGCCCCTACACGCGCATGCCGCTGTGGCGTGGAACGACCGACAATATCATCGGCGTTGTGCATGCAAAGGACCTGCTGCGGGCGCTGGCCGAGCCGAATGTCGAGCCTGAGAATCTTGATGTCGTCAAGATCGCGCAGAAGCCGTGGTTCGTGCCTGACAGCACCAATCTCGAAGATCAGCTGAACGCCTTCCTGCGCCGCAAGCAACATTTCGCCGTCGTCGTCGATGAATATGGCGAGGTGCAGGGCATCGTCACCCTCGAGGATATTCTGGAAGAGATCGTCGGCGATATTTCCGACGAGCACGACATCGAGATGCAAGGTGTCCGTCAGGAGGCCGACGGTTCCGTTGTCGTCGATGGCGGCGTTCCGATCCGTGACCTAAACCGGGCGCTCGACTGGCAGCTTCCCGACGAGGAGGCCACGACGATTGCCGGCCTCGTCATTCACGAGTCGATGACAATCCCGGAAGAGCGGCAGGCCTTCACCTTCTACGGCAAGCGCTTCATTGTGATGAAGCGCGAAAAGAACCGCATCACCAAGCTGCGCATTCGCCCCGCCGAAGAAGACGCGCCCAAGGCGGTCTAACTGGCTTTTGCTGTTGGATCGCGCGCCGCAAAGACTTATATGAGGCCGGTATCCACTACCAGCGGGTCGCTTCTCCTGGTGCCGAGGGTTCGACGGCGAGGGCATGAAGCCCGGCATCGAGCTCTGGTTTCAAGAGTTCGGTAATGGCCCGGTGTCGGGCTAGCCTCGTCATTCCTGAAAATTTTTCAGAGACGATACGAACACGCATATGCGTTTCGCCTGTCCCTGTTATGTCAGGCTGGTGGCCAGCGTGGAGGTGGCTTTCGTTGATGACGCTCAAACGTTCGGGCACGAAAGCCTCGGTCAGTTTTTCTTCTATGCGGGCCTGAAGGGTCACGTTTTCGTCCAGTTGCTGGTGAAAAAAGGGGTTCCCACCAAGCCAGCAACATTCCCATTTGTCAATTCTTGTTGTCGCGCCGCGGCAGCTTCATAATTAGCGCCGTCATGAGACTTGATTCCAAATATTTCGATCGCATCCGCACCCGCCGCAAACGCGAGCAGGAACCCGAACAGGCTCCCCCGACCTGTCAGTGGGACGGCTGTGACAAGAAAGGTGCGCATCGCGCTCCCGTCGGACGCAATGCCGAGGGGCAGTTCTTTCTATTCTGCTTCGAGCACGTCAAGGAATACAACAAGGGCTATAACTACTTCTCCGGCCTGTCCGATGGCGAGATCGCCCGCTACCAGAAGGAAGCGATCACCGGTCATCGCCCCACCTGGACGGTCGGCGTCAACAAGGCCGCCAAGAACAGCCCGCTGCAATCAGACGTCCGCTCGGGCTCCTATAACCGGGTGCGCGATCCGTTCGGCTTCGTCAGCGGCAGCAAGGGCAGCGGCCCGCGCTTTCCAGAACAGCGCAAGTTGAAAAGCCTCGAAGCCAAGGCGTTCGATACGATGGGCCTTGCCGCCGATGCGACGTCGGCCGAGATCAAGACGCGCTACAAGGAGCTGGTGAAAAAGCACCACCCTGACGCCAATGGCGGCGACCGCGGATCCGAGGAGCGGTTCCGTGCCGTGATCCAGGCCTATCAATTGTTGAAGCAGAACGGTTTTTGTTAATTCCCGTCCTTGCTCTCCGTCTTCAATCGGGTATGGTCCAAATCGGCTAGGGCCGCAGGCAATCGCGGCATGCATTATTGCGTTTTGCTTCTGGCGCCTTTGCCTTCCTTCCGGACGCGGCGTTTCTTGTCCGGGACTTTGTTCTAGAATGCTCGGGGTCATCATCCCGCCGAGGTTTCATTTCAGTCCCGGAGAAGCATCGCCGACGTTCTCACCCTGGACGGCGTGGTAGAAAACTGCGGCGTCGCGGTTGCGAAATGGCCTGAGAGATATGGCCGGGCGCTATGCCCGCCTTGGAGACGTGATGAGCAAGATTGAGTTAGATATTCCCGCTCTGCCGGACACGACCTTTTCGGTCAGAGACGTTTTCGGCATCGATTCCGATATTCGCGTTCCCGCCTACAGTAAGGGCGACGCCTATGTTCCGGACCTCGATCCAGACTATCTTTTCGACCGCGAGACGACGCTCGCCATTCTTGCAGGCTTTGCGCATAACCGCCGCGTGATGATCTCCGGCTACCACGGTACCGGCAAGTCCTCGCATATCGAGCAGGTCGCCGCGCGCCTCAACTGGCCGTGCGTGCGTATCAACCTCGACAGCCATGTCAGCCGTATCGACCTGATCGGCAAGGACGCGATCGTCGTCAAGGACGGGCTGCAGGTCACCGAATTCAAGGACGGCATTCTTCCCTGGGCCTATCAGCACAACGTCGCGCTCGTCTTCGACGAATACGATGCGGGCCGCCCGGACGTGATGTTCGTCATCCAGCGCGTGCTGGAATCCGCCGGCCGCCTGACGCTGCTCGATCAAAGCCGCGTCATCCGTCCGCACCCGGCTTTCCGCCTGTTTGCGACCGCCAACACGGTCGGTCTCGGCGATACGACCGGCCTCTATCACGGCACGCAGCAGATCAACCAGGCGCAGATGGACCGCTGGTCGATCGTCACGACGCTGAACTATCTGCCGCATGAGCATGAAGTGAACATTATCGCTGCCAAGGTGAAGAGCTTCGGCAAGGACAAGGATGGCCGCGACACCGTCTCCAAGATGGTCCGCGTTGCCGATCTGACGCGCGCGTCCTTCATGAACGGCGACCTGTCGACCGTCATGAGCCCGCGTACGGTCATCACCTGGGCCGAAAATGCCGAGATCTTCGGTGATCTCGCCTTCGCCTTCCGCGTCACCTTCCTCAACAAGTGCGACGAGCTTGAACGTGCGCTCGTTGCCGAACATTACCAGCGTGCCTTCGGCGTCGAGCTGAAGGAAAGCGCCGCCAACATCGTTCTGGAGGCCTAAGGCCGGTCGATCATGGCATCTCGTGGTGACAATTCGAAAGCCAAGCCCAACGGCCCTATCGATATCGAGCCGTTGCGGCGCGCGATAACCGGCTGCGTCCGCGCAATCGCCGGTAACGACGAGGTCGAAGTGACCTTCGCCAACGAACGTCCGGGAATGACGGCCGAGCGTATCCGGCTGCCCGAGCTTTCCAAACGGCCGACGGCGCATGAGCTGGCGGTGACGCGCGGTCTGGGCGATTCCATGGCGCTCCGTCTTGCCTGCCACGACGAGAAGGTCCACACGACGATGGCGCCGCAGGGTTCCGATGCCCGTGCCGTCTTCGATGCCGTCGAGCAGGCACGAGTCGAATCGATCGGCGCGCTGCGGATGGAAGGCATGGCTGCGAACCTGCGCTCCATGACCGACGAGAAATATGCCAAGGCGAATTTCAACGGTATCGAGCGTCAGGAAGACGCGCCGATCGGTGAAGCCGTGGCGATGATGGTGCGCGAAAAGCTCACCGGTCAGAAGCCTCCGGCCTCGGCAGGCAAGGTGCTGGATCTCTGGCGTCCTTTCATCGAGGACAAGGCCGGCACCGAGCTCGATAATCTCTCCAACGTCATCAACGACCAGCAGGCCTTCTCCAAGGTCATCCGCAACATGCTGTCGGCCATGGAAATGGCCGAGGAGTATGGCGACGACGACAGCGAGCCGGAAACCGACGAGGACTCTGATCAGGACGACCAGCTGAGCGGCGACGAGCAGGACCAGGACGAGGTTGACGAAGACGCCGGTTCTGATGCTGCACCGGTCGAAGACAGCGAAGTCGCCGACGAGCAGATGGAGGACGGCGAGACTGAAGGCGCCGAAATCTCCGACGACGACATGATGGAAGAGGGTGAGGACGATTCCGAGACGCCGGGCGAGACCCGCCGTCCGAATACGCCTTTCGCCGATTTCAACGAGAAGGTCGATTACCGGGTCTTTACCGAGGAATTCGACGAGATCATCACGGCCGAAGAACTGTGCGACGCCACGGAGCTCGAGCGCCTGCGCGCGTTTCTCGACAAGCAGCTGGCGCATCTGCAGGGGGCCGTCGGCCGTCTGGCGAACCGCTTGCAGCGCCGCCTGATGGCGCAGCAGAACCGGTCCTGGGATTTCGACCTGGAAGAGGGCTATCTCGATCCGGCGCGTCTGACGCGCATGATCATCGATCCGATGCAGGCGCTGTCCTTCAAGATGGAGCGGGACACGCAGTTCCGCGATACCGTCGTGACGCTGCTGATCGACAATTCCGGCTCAATGCGCGGACGTCCGATCACGGTTGCTGCCACCTGCGCCGATATTCTGGCGCGCACGCTGGAGCGTTGCGGCGTCAAGGTCGAGATCCTCGGTTTCACCACCAAGGCCTGGAAGGGCGGGCAGGCGCGCGAGAGCTGGCTGGCCGGTGGCAAGCCGCAGACGCCGGGCCGTCTCAACGATCTCCGCCATATCATCTACAAGTCCGCCGACGCTCCGTGGCGCCGCGCCCGCAGCAATCTCGGGCTGATGATGCGCGAGGGTCTGCTCAAGGAAAATATCGACGGCGAAGCGCTGATGTGGGCGCATAACCGCCTGATCGCGCGGCGCGAGCAGCGCAAGATCCTGATGATGATCTCGGATGGGGCGCCGGTCGACGACTCGACGCTGTCGGTCAATCCGGGCAATTATCTGGAGCGCCACCTGCGCGCCGTCATCGAGCAGATCGAGACGCGTTCGCCGGTCGAGCTGCTCGCCATCGGTATCGGTCACGACGTCACGCGCTACTATCGCCGCGCCGTCACCATCGTCGATGCCGACGAGCTTGCAGGCGCGATGACCGAACAGCTGGCCTCTTTGTTCGAGGATCAGGCCGCACAGCCGCGTGGCGGCCACGCGCGCCGCGCCAGCTGACCATATGATCGCTTTTTCCCGCGTGGCCATGCTTGCTGTCTGCCTTGCGGGACTGCCATCTGCGGTGATTGCCGAGAGTGCCCCGATCGAGAGCCGCGTCATCACCACCTTCAAGATCGGTTCTGACGAAACCAGGTTCGGCCCGCTGGAATTCATCGGTGGTCTGGAAATGGTGTCGAGCAACCGGATATTCGGCTCGTGGTCATCGATCAAGGTCGATCCGGATCGGAGGCATGTAGCGGGGGTGCTCGATACCGGCCATTGGCTGACCGGCACGCTGGTGCGCGATGCGCAGGGCCGTCTTTCCGGTCTTGCCGATGTCGATATCAATCCGATGAAGGACGCGACCGGGCGCAGTTTCGAAGGCAAAGGCCGCATGGATGCGGAAGGGCTCGCGCTCGACAAGGACCGCGCGCTTGTCTCCTTCGAGGGCAATCATCGCGTCGATATCTATCCGCGTCAGGGCTTCGCGAATTCACCCGCTTTGGGCACGCTGCCCATCCTGATCCCGCGCGATGACCTGCGCGGCAACCGCAGCCTTGAGACGGTGGCGATTGCGCCCGCAGACAGCGCTCTGAAGGGTTCTGCAGTCATTGTCGCGGAGGAGAGCCTCGATGATGATGGAAACGTCTATGCGGCGATCCTGGAGGGGCCGCTGAAGGGCCGGTTTGCTGTCAGCCGCTCCGGCGATTTTGATCCGACCGACGGGGCGTTTCTGCCCGATGGCGATCTGCTGCTTCTGGAGCGGCGCTTCAACATGGCAGATGGTATCGGCATGCGCATCCGCCGGATCGCTGCCGCCGAAATCCAGCCTGGCGCTGTCGCAACCGGCACGGTGCTGATGACCGCCGATTTCGGCTATCAGATCGACAATATGGAAGGGCTCGATGCCTTCCGGGCCGACGATGGCTCGACCCATATCATCCTCGTTTCGGACGATAACCATTCGATCCTGCAGCGGAACATGATGCTGGAGTTCCGGCTCGCCGAGTGAGCGCGCCGCCGAACAACTGTCAAAACTCTCCGCTATCTGCTCTCTCCCTTCACCGATATCGAGAGAGCCATGCTGAATATTCATGTCATGGGAGCGTCAGGCTCCGGCACCACGACGCTCGGTCAAGCGCTTGCCGCGAAGCTCGGGATCCGGCACCTCGATACCGATCATTTCTTCTGGATGCCGACCGATCCGCCATTCACCACACAGCGGCCGGTCGAGGCGCGGGTGGCGATGCTGCACGAGGCAATCCAAGCCTCCAACGGCTGGGTTCTCTCTGGCTCAGCGCTGAAATGGGCGGCCGAGTTCGAGCCGCTCTACGATCTCATCGTCTTCCTCAGGATCGACCCCGTATTGCGCATGGCACGCATCCGGGAGCGAGAGGAGACCCGCTATGGCGACCGGATCAAGCCTGGTGGCGACATGGCAGAGAAGAGCCAGGAATTCCTGGAGTGGGCCGAAAGCTACGATACGGCAGGGCCGGAGCGGCGAAGCGCCGCTTCGCATGAGGAATGGCTGAAGGGCAGGGCAACGCCGTTGCTCAGGCTCGATTCCTCAGAGCCGGTCGATAGCCTCGCCGCGGAAGTATTGCGCCATCCTGCCCTCAGAACGAAAGGGCCGCCGGCATAGCGCCAACGGCCTCATTTGCTTTTAGCGAGCGGCTGTTGCCTGCATCGGGCGCAGGGTGTTCATCAGGGCGCCGTAGGGCAGCAGCATGACGAGTCCAACCAGCATCTTCACGGTGAAGTCGCCGAGCGCCCAGGAGATCCAGCGCGGAGCCTCCATCGAGAGCACGCCGAGGATCGGCGCCGATTCCAGCGCGAAGGGTTCGTTCGCGCCGAAGAAGACGAAGAAGGCGGCAAAGGCGAAGGAGAAGAAGATGATCGTATCCAGCGCCGAGCCGATCAACGAGCCGACCAGCGGCGCGCGCCACCAGGCCTGACGGCGAAGGCGGTTGAAGACGGCGATGTCGAGCAGCTGTCCGGCAAGATAGGCCGAGCCAGAGGCGATCGCGATGCGCGGAACGGCCGTGTAGAAGGACAGGCCGACGCCGACAACGAAGCCTGCAAAGACGACCTTGCGGGCGGTCTGCGGACCGAACTGGCGGTTCGTCAGATCGGTGATCAGGAAGGCGATCGGATAGGTGAAGGCGCCCCAGGTCAGGATGTCGGCAAGGTTGATGCCGGCGACCATGGCGTTCAGCGGAAACTGAACGAGGAAGTTTGAGGCGACGACGACGAGCGTCATCAGGGCCACATAGATAAGCAGATAGCGTGTCTTCAGCATTTTTTTATCCTGGGTGATGCCACCAGTTGGAGTGAACAAATTTTGGCCGGTACCATACCGGCAAAGCAAAAGGCTTGTCCGGTTTCAACCGTGCAAGCCTTTTGAAACTTTCGAGAAGAAAGCGCGCCGATGCTTAGGCGGCAGCAGCAGCTTCTGCAGTCTTCTTGACGATCTGGCGGCGCAGCAGACGAGCGCGCATCGACAGTTCGTTTTCGCTTGCCTTGATCAGGAACGCGTCGAGACCACCGCGATGTTCAACCGAGCGCAGGGCGTGAGCCGAAACGCGCAGGCGGTAACGCTGGCCGAGAGCGTCGGAGATCAGGGTAACCTGGCACAGGTTCGGCAGGAACCGACGCTTGGTCTTGTTGTTGGCATGGCTGACATTGTTGCCAACGAGGACGGCCTTGCCGGTCAATTCGCACACGCGAGACATTTGACACCTATTCTTGTTTTTCTCAGCCGCCGAATTACGACGCACCGGCAAAACCGGGCTTGCAATCCAAGGCCATGATTGGAAAGTTGCGGTTCTATAGTCAGAGCGGCTCGCCGCGTCAAGCCAAACCTTGGCCTTTCCCGCAATTCTGTCAAAAAGCTCGTGTTTGCTTCGACAAGCGGCCAGAGTATAGACCGCGTAACAGGGCGGCGTTCGCCCGTCAAACAAGGCTCGCTTCATGGCTCTTCTGGGCAGACGGATTTTGATCCCTGCAATCGTGGCATCGATGGCGATTCCGGCCGGCGCGGAGGAGATCCGCCACCGCACGGAATATCGCGTCGCCCTCGGTGTCCTGCCGATCGCGCGGGCGGCCTTCGTCACGCAGATCGAGGATGACAAGAGCTATACGGTATCCGGTGACATCAGCTCGGCTGGTCTTGCCGACCTGGTGACGACGATTTCGGCTAAGACCAGCGTCGATGGCGTCATCCGCGATGACCGGCTGCAGGCGCAGCGCTATTCGCTCTATTACAAGAGCGGCAAGCGGGCGCGGACCTACGAGGTTCGCTACAGCAACGGCAATATCGTTTCGACCACGGTGAAGCCGGAGCGCAAGCCGCCGAGCAACTGGATCAATGTATCGCCGGGCGATATGCGATCGGTTCTCGATCCGATTTCCGGCCTGATCTTTCCTGCTGACGTGAAGCTCTGCTCGCAGAAGCTGCCGATCTATGACGGCGAGATGCGCATGGATCTGGTGCTATCGCCGAAGGGCTCCGAAGATTTTGCGACGGATGGGTTCACCGGCAAGGCGACCGTCTGCAGCGTCCGCTTCGTGCCGCGGTCGGGCTACAAGAAGGGCCGCAAGGATATCGATTATCTGAGCAAGAGCGGCCGGATGGAAATCTGGTTTGCCAAGGCGGATGCGGCAAATGTATATGCTCCAGTCTACGTCAGCATTCCGACGCAATATGGAACGGTGACGATCAAGGCGGTGAAATACAGCGCCAGCTGACGGAGCCTGTCTCCGCAATCGGGGGACATGATGAAGCTTCGGGCAACTTTGATCGGTTTCACGGCCATTCTGATGTGGTCGTTTCTCGCGCTCTTCACTGCTGCATCCGGCAAGATGCCGCCATTCCAGCTGTCGGCGATCTGCTTTGCCATCGGCAGTATCCCCGGCATCGCCGTCCTCGTTCTCAACCCGTCGCGGCTGGCGCTCTTGAAGCAGCCGGCGAAGGTCTGGATCGTCGGCATCGCCGGTCTGTTCGGCTATCATTTTCTCTATTTCACGGCGCTCCGGAACGCTCCGGCAGTCGAGGCCGGACTGATCGCCTATCTCTGGCCGCTGCTGATCGTCGTCGGCTCGGCGCTGCTGCCGGGCGAGAAGCTGCGCTGGTATCATATTGCCGGTGCCCTTGGCGGTCTCTGCGGCACGTTTCTGATCGTCGGACGCAACGGCATCAATTTCGATGGCGCCTATGCCGTCGGTTATGGCGCGGCGTTTCTCTGCGCATTCACCTGGTCCGGCTATTCACTGCTGACGCGGCGTTTCGATGCGGTGTCGACCGATGTCGTGACCGGCTTCTGCATCGCCACGTCGATCCTGTCGCTCGTCTGCCATCTCGGATTGGAAACCACCGTATGGCCTGAAACGGCATTCGAGTGGCTGGCCGTCGTCGGGCTCGGGCTCTTTCCGGTGGGGGCCGCCTTCTATGCCTGGGATCATGGCGTCAAGAATGGCGATATACAGATTTTGGGCGCTGCAAGCTATGCCGCTCCGCTGCTCTCGACGCTGATCCTGACTCTGTTCGGCTTTGCGGAGCCGAGCTGGCGGATTGCTCTTGCCTGCCTGCTGGTCACCGGTGGTGCCATTCTGGCGGCGCAGGAAATGTTCCGGCGCAAGACGGCGCCGAAACAGCCTGCGGCAGCCGAGTAGGTCAGCCGGCCGGTGCCCAGTCCGGCGGTGCCATCTCGAATTTCGAGAATTCGAAGCCGGGTGAGACGGTGCAGCCGACAAGGGTGAAATCGCCGAGCGTTTCGGCCGATTGCCACCAGTTGGCGGGAATGATTGCCTGGGGGCGTTCGCCGCCCGCCAGGTCGGTGCCGAGCTTCAGCGTTTCGCTGCGCGTTCCGTCTTCCGAGCGATGCAGGGCGAGCGGTGCTCCGGCGTAATAGTGCCAGATCTCGGCGGCGTCGTGGACGCGGTGCCAATGCGATCGCTCTCCTGATTTCAGCAGATAGTAGATCGCCGTCGAATGACCGCGCTCGCCGCCATTGGTGTCGCGGAAGGTCTGGATATAGAAGCCGCCTTCCGGATGCAGCTGCATCGAAAGCGCCTCGATGATCTCGTCGGGCGACATCAGAAATTGTCCTTGCGCTTGCGGATTTCCGCAAAGACCTCTTCGTTCGTCTTCGTTTCCATCAGAAGATTGCGGCGGATTGCTGGATCGGCAGCGCGCAGGAAGGGGTTGGTTTCCTTCTCAAGCGCCAGCGTCGTCGGGATCGTGAAGCGTCCGTCGGCGCGCAGTGCCTCGATTTCGGCGGCGCGGGCCTTCAGCCGCTCATTTGTGGGGTCGATGGTGACGGCGAAGCGGGCATTGGACAGCGTATATTCATGGCCGAAATAGATGGCCGTCTCATCCGGCAAGACCGCAAGCTTCTGCAGCGAATGCCACATGTCGGCGGCGGGGCGCTCGAACAGGCGGCCGCAACCGAGCGCAAACAGCGTATCGGCGGCGAAGAGCAGCTTGTCGTCGACGAAGTGATAGCAAATGTGGCCGGCGGTGTGGCCGGGGGTCTCGATCACGTTGACCGTATGGTCGCCGAAGGTGAAGCTGTCTCCATCGGCCATCGTCTTGTCGAGGCCAGGGATGGCCACGGCCTCGTTCACCGGGCCGATGATCTCGCAGCCGAACTGCTCCTTCAGCGCCAGATTGCCTTCGACATGGTCGGTGTGGTGATGGGTGGTGAAGATGTGGGAGATGGTCCAGCCGCGGCGCTTGGCTGCCGCTTCGACCGCAGCCGCATCCGGCGCGTCGATCGTTGCCGTCAGGCCGGTTTCCGGATCATGCACGAGAACGCCAAAATTATCGGAGCGGCAGAGAAAAACTTCTAATTCCAAAGGTTTCATAGTCTGAACGGCCTCTTTCCTACGGACATGCCCGGAATGTAGAGGCTCCGGCCTTGAAGTCCAACCGCCCACTGATAACATTTACCGCAATGCACGCGGATATTGTCGATCTACGCCAGTTTTATCATTCCGAGCTTGGCCGCCTGGCCGAGCAGTCGATCGCCATGGCGCTGTCGTCGCTCTGGGTGCGGCTGCCGCAGGAGAGATTGGTCGGTCTCGGCTATGCCGTGCCGTTTCTCGATCGTTTCGGAGCCGATACCGAGCGCACCTTCGCCTTCATGCCGGCCGGCCAGGGCGCGGTGAACTGGCCGATGGGGTCGCTCTCCTCGACGGCGCTGATTTTCGATGAAGAATTGCCGCTGCCGGATTCATCTGTTGACCGGGTGCTGATGGTTCATTCGCTGGAATTTGCCGAAAGCCCGCGGGAGACGCTGAAGGAGCTCTGGCGGGTGCTTGCGCCGGGCGGGCGTCTGGTGATCGTCGTGCCAAACCGGCGTGGCGTCTGGGCGCGGATGGAGCACACGCCCTTCGGCTCCGGCCGCCCTTATTCGCGTGGCCAGCTGACGCATTTGCTGCGCGAGACCAACTTTACCCCCGGAGCTTCCGCCGAGGCGCTGTTCTTCCCGCCGTCCAAGCTGCGCACTGTACTGAGCCTGCGGCGTGGCTTCGAGCGCATCGGACGGACGCTGTGGCCCGCCTTCTCCGGTGTCATCATCGTCGAGGCGCAGAAGCGTCTCTATCAGGGTCTGCCGGTAGCTGCACGCGCCTCGCGCCGCGTCTTCGTGCCGGTTCTTGCGCCGCATGGCGTTCCGACCACGCGCAACCGCTAAGTCACTCGACAAAAGCCGCTTTCCGTTTTATTGCCAAAGGGCAATTTAAGCCGGAATTCCCGGCATTTTTCCAAGGTTGATCCCATGAGCGTTGAGAAGAGCAAGCCCGTTCCACGTCCCGGTATTCTTGATATCGCAGCATATGTGCCGGGCAAGGAACATGCGCCGGGCGTTGCCCGCGTCTACAAGCTCTCCTCCAATGAGACGCCGCTCGGCGCCAGCCAGAAGGCGGTCGAAGCCTTCAAGAACGCTGCCGGCAATCTCGAGCGCTATCCGGATGGGCAGGCACACGAGCTGCGCGAGGCGATCGCTGCGGTTCATGGTCTGAATCCGGCTAACATCATGTGCGGCAACGGTTCCGACGAGCTGCTCGGCCTTCTCTGCCACGTCTATCTCGGCGCTGGCGACGAGGCCATCATCACCGAGCACGGCTTTCTCGTTTACAAGATCCAGATCATGGGCGCGGGCGCCACGCCTGTGACCGTTAAGGAGAAGGATCACGCGGTCGATGTCGATGCGATTCTCGCAGCCGTGACGCCGAAGACGAAGATGGTGTTCATCGCCAATCCGGGCAACCCGACAGGCACCTATGTGCCGGTCAGCGAAATCCGCCGTCTTCAGGCCGGGCTGCCGAAGGATGCGGTGCTGGTGCTCGACGCCGCCTATGCCGAGTATGTTCGCCGCAACGACTATGAATCCGGTATCGAGATCGTCTCGTCCAACGCCAATGTTGTCATGACCCGCACCTTCTCGAAGGTCTATGGCCTGGCCGCGCTCCGCGTCGGCTGGATGTACGCGCCGGCGGAGATCATCGATGCGCTTAATCGCATCCGCGGGCCGTTCAACATGAATGCGCCGGCAATTTCCGCAGGTGCTGCGGCTGTTCGCGATCAGGCACATGTGCAGGAGGCTGTTTCCTTCAATCTGATGTGGATCGAGAAGCTCAAGGGTGCCCTGGAGACGATTGGCCTGACGGTGACGCCGTCGGTCACCAATTTTATTCTCATCCATTTCCCCGATGCCGATGGCAAGCGCGCTGCCGATGCAGACGAGTTCCTGACCAGCCGCGGCTACGTCCTGCGTGCGGTCAAGGGCTATGGCTTCCCGAACTCGCTGCGCATGAGCGTTGGCCCGGAAGAGGCGAACCGCGGTGTTATCGAGTCGCTCGGCGAGTTTATGGGACGCAAGGCATGACCATCCAGTTCGACCGCATCGCGCTTATCGGTATCGGCCTCATCGGCTCGTCGATCGCTCACGACGTCAAGCGGCTGGGGATCGCCAAGGAAGTGGTGATTTCGACCCGCAGCGCCGACACGCTGAAGCGGGCGGAAGAACTCGGTCTTGGGGACCGCTATCTCCAGTCCGCGGCCGAAGCCGTGAAGGATGCGGATCTGGTCATCGTCTCGGTGCCGGTCGGTGCGTCGGGAAGTGTCGCCAAGGAAATCGCCGCAACGCTGATGCCGGGCGCGATTGTCACGGACGTGGGCTCGACCAAGGCCTCTGTTATCGCGCAGATGCAGCCGCATATTCCCGAAGGCGTTCACTTCATTCCGGGCCACCCGCTGGCTGGTACCGAAAAGTCTGGACCGGATGCTGGTTTCGCCGGATTGTTCGAACAGCGCTGGTGCATTTTCACGCCGGTGACCGGTACGGATCCGGCAGCGCTTGCCAAGCTTCGCCATTTTTGGGAGGCGCTCGGCGCTCGGGTCGACGAGATGGATCCGCAGCACCACGACAAGGTGCTGGCCATCGTTTCGCATCTGCCCCACATCATCGCCTACAATATCGTCGGCACTGCCGACGATCTGGAGGCGGTGACGGAATCCGAGGTCATCAAGTATTCGGCTTCGGGTTTCCGCGACTTTACCCGTCTCGCGGCATCCGACCCGACCATGTGGCGCGACGTCTGCCTGCACAACAAGGATGCTATCCTTGAGATGCTGTCGCGTTTCTCGGAAGACCTAGCCTACCTGCAGCGGGCTATCCGCTGGGGCGAGGGCGACAAGCTTTTCGAGCTCTTCACCCGCACCCGCGCCATCCGCCGCTCGATCATTCAGGCTGGTCAGGACGTTGACGCGCCGGACTTCGGCCGCCATCACGGCCAGGAACCGAAGAAGAGCTGATCTCCAGCGTTTCTCAGAAAACGCTTTAGATAGGCGGGATGGAGCCGAGCGGGATGAAGCCGCTGACGGTTGCCTCGCCGCGATTGACCACCAGATCCACCGACACGCGATCGCTGCCGGCTGCCAGTGCTTTCAGAAGCTTGGCGGCGGTATCGACCGTCTTGGCGATCTGCGGGAAAGTCTGCTTGATGCTGTCCCGCCACGGGCCGAGCTGCTCGATCTCAAGCTTGAACTTACCCGAAAGAAAGCCCTGCTCATCGAAGGAGAAGGGGCCGGTCAGCGTCATGACCTTGCCGTCGCCGATATCGGCCACGACCTTGCGCAGCTCGCCACTGGCGCCGTAGAGCCCCTGCTTGTCGCTGCCATCGATCATTCCCGCCTTACCGGCCAGCGTCACGTCGGCGCTCGCCGAGAATTTTGGGAAGACCTGCGGCCAATCCTTGATGACGGTGCTGGCATCCTGCAGCGAGATCGCGCCATCAAGATCGCCTTCATTCTGGCGGAGATGAATTTCCGTACGGGCGGCATCGACGTCGATCGTCTGACCGCTATAGGAGGAAACCGCGGTCGCCTTCAGTCCTTCGATAACGGTCGATGTCCGGTCGATGCCCTTGAACTTGGTGATCAGGCTGGATTGCAGGTTTGCCCATTGGGCCGAGAGGGTCAGGCCGTTTGCGGTGCGGATTTCGGCAGGCGAATCCAGTTCCCAGACGATATGGCCGGGCGCATAGACCTTTGCGGCGGAGCGCAGCTGGCCGAAGCTCGCCGACACGCCGTTCTTGTTGTCGTCGACATCGACCTTCGAGCAGAACAGGCCGATGCGGAAGGGATAGCCGCGGAAATCGATATCGGCGCACTCGCCGCTGACACCGGCAGTGTTATGCGGTGCGATGACCTTCAGCACCGTGTCCTTCAGCTGTGAAGCGGCGTAGAACCAGCCGCCGGTATAGATTGCGACCACCAGTACGATGCCCAAGCCGAGCCACCAGAATTTTCTGCTGCTGCCGGATTGGCTTGACGCTGCCATGATGTTCTCCAATGGTGAATCGCGAATAGGAATCTCGGTCTGGCTTGCGATATGGACGAATTTTGGGTGTTTGGCTACGGATCCCTCATGTGGAACCCGGGCTTCGAGTTTGCTGAACGGTCGCAGGCTCTGATTTATGGCTATCGGCGTTCGCTCTGCGTCCGCTCCTGGGTTCATCGCGGAACGCAGGAAAATCCCGGTCTCGTGCTCGGTCTTGATCGCGGTGGCTCATGCCGCGGTATGGCCTTCTCCGTCGCGCCGGAAAAGTGGAAAGAGGTCATCGATTATCTACGGGCTCGCGAACTGGTGACCAATGTCTATCTGGAAAAGCGCGTCTCGCTGCTGCTGGCCGATGGCCGCGCGGTGAAGGCGGTCGCCTATGTCGTGGACCGCAGCCACGTGCAATATGCGGGCGCCCTTGATACCGGCGAGGCCGCGCGCGTCGTCAACGAGGCCGAGGGGCAATCGGGTCCGAACGACGCTTATGTCTTCAACACACTGTCCCATCTGAAGCAGATGGGAATCCGCGATCACTGGCTGGAGCAGGTGGTAGGCGAAGTCGAGCGGCTGCGCGCCGCCTGAACTCAGGCCGACGCGGTCTTCGGTTCGTTCAGAACGGCAAGCCGGTCGATGGCCGTCTGCGGCAGCGGGAGATGCGGATTGCGGGCGACGGTGTCGAGAAGCAGTTCGTCGCTGGCTCGCTCCGTGACTTCGACGAGATGCTCGAAAAAGGCATCGGGGTCCATGCCCGGCATGATCGCGGGCAGGATGCGGACCTTGAAATGGCCGGGATAGCGCATGGTGCTGCGGCGTGGCCAGAACAGGCCGGGATGCATGGCGATCGGCACGACGGGGATGTTGAGATCCCGGTACATGCGGGCAATGCCGTATTTGTAGACCGGCTCGGCGCCCGGCGGGCGGCGGGTGCCCTCAGGATAGATGATCAGCTGGCGGCCGGTCGACAGCTCTTCCTTGGTGCGCTTCAGCACTTCGACCATCACCTTGCCGCGGGCGCCGCGATCGACCGGGATCATCCGCTGCTTCTTGGCATACCAGCCGAACAGCGGGATCCACATCAGTTCGCGCTTGAGGATATAGACGGGGTCCTTCAGCCAGGGAAGCAGCGCGTAGGTATCCCAGAAGGACTGATGCTTCGGCGCCAGGATATAGCCACCATCGGGCAGGTTCTCCATGCCCTCGATCTCGAAGGTCGTGCCGACGATCTTCTCCATCAGCCAGTGGTTCGAGAGCGCCCAGTTCTTCGGAATGCGGTAGGCGGTCAGCCGGGGCACGACGAAATAATAGGGCGAAAGCACGATCATCCGCAGGATGAGGTTGGCGTAGAAGATCGTGTTGAAGAGAACGGAACGCAGGGCGAGCATAAGGTTTCCCGAAAAGCCTATATCCGCGAGCAGGGCGGTTGCGACCTGCCTACACGATTATCACCGCCAGAAAAAGACGCTTCGCTTCAGTCCTTGCCGTCGGCGGCAGCCGAACGCAGGCCGGGGTGGCGGCCGAAGCCGGTGATGTTGCGCGCACCGGCAAACAGCACCTTGCCATATTCGGCGAGCATGACACGCAGCGCATTCGGATCCATGAACCAGGCGCGCGTCTTCAGGTCGGAATTCACGACCGGATAGGGAATGAACTGGGTGTCGTCGTCGACATAGGCAAGTTCGGCGAGACTGCGGGGCATGTGATAGTTGTTGGTGACGACGAGCACGCTTCGGTAGCCCTTGGCATGGATCCAGTTCGATGCTTCCTCGGCATTGCCGATCGTGTCGATCGCGTCATAGCCGATATCGACGCAGCAATCGAAGAGATCGGCCGACCCTGTCGTGGTCTTGCGGATCTGTGCGGGTGTGGTCGAGGGGTGGACGCCTGAAATCAGCAGCCGCTTGCCGGCGCCCTTCTGCAGGAGTTCGACCGCCTGGTCGATGCGCTGGTAGCCGCCTGTCAGCACGACGATCGCGTCGGCCTTCGGTTCGGCTGGCGGCCTCATTGTGGTGACGGAATCGGCAAAGCGCAGGAAGCCGCCGAAGATGAGCGCCATGGCGAGAACGACAGCAAAGCCGCACCAGCGCAGCATGCGGCGCAGAGGCCCGCGACGCGGCGTCTCGACCCGGTAGCTAGCCAGCGCCGGGTCGGGGCGAATCGGATTGCGTCTCGTGTAGCCCATGGTCATGAGTCGTGCATATATCGGGATTGCGGCAGCGAACGGGCAAAGGCGGCGCTATGTGTGATAGCTATCATCAGCTCGCTATCCCGTCTGTTCGTGTCGGATCGGAGCGAAGTGTATCGATCTCGTATATCGTGCGGACGACCGTGACGCGCGCCGTCAGCGTCGTCAGCAGGGCGATGATGATCATCGTGGCGAAGATGCCGAAATAGCCGAGCACGCCGACCGAAAAGGTCCCGAAAAGCGCAGTTGCCTGATCGGTCTGCGGTGTGGCGATCGTGCGGCTCTGCAGGAAGCCCGCGGCGGCAAAAAACAGCGCTGCCAGACCGCTGCCGATCGCCGAGCCCTTGAGGCTGATCTTCAGGAAGTGCTTCTGGAATTCGGTTGCAACGAAGGAGCTTTCGGCGCCGACGAAATGCAGCACCTCAACGATATGGCGGTTGCCCGATAGTGCACCGCGCGTTGCGAAGACGACGGTAAGTACCATGGCGGTGAAGACCAGCAGCAGAATGCCGGTGCCGATCATGACGGTCGTATGCGCCATCGATACCAGCCGGTCGACCCACGTTCTGTGGTCGTCCAGCGTCGCCTGCGGGATACTGTCCTTGAGCAGCGAGCGCATTGCCTCGAAATCCGGCGGATTGTTTTCGTCGATCGTAACGATAACGAGCCGGGGAACCGGGAGTTCCTTGAGATCGAGGCCGCTGCCGAGCCAGGGCTCGAGCAGGCGCGCCGTTGCGGCTTCATCGACAATCTGGCCGCTCTTGGTGCCGACGAAGGTCATGGCGATATCGCGCGCCTGGTTCAGCGCTTTGTCCATGTCGAGGCCGTCGTCCGGCTTGATCTGAATGGTGATTTCGCGGGAAATCTGGCTTTCCCAGCTGGCGGCGGTCGAGCGCACCATGCTGACGCCGCCGAGCGTCAGACAGGCGAGGAAGGCCATGATGGCGATCACCACCATCAGCGCGTTGCCCTGGATGTTGGAAGGCGGCAGGATCGGCGCTGTCGGGCGAACGCGCATTTCCGGGCGCCGCTGCTGCTGGGTGGCCGCTTCCGCTACCTTCTTGCTGGGGGATCGCTCAGTCATAGACGTCGAGATGCCCCTCGGACAGAATCATCCGCCGCGCTTCGACCTGGTCCATCAGGGCCAGATCGTGGGTGGCGATGACGACGGCGGTGCCGAGCCGGTTGAGCTCGAGGAAGAGATTGAGAAGGCGGCGCGCCATCGGCGGATCGACATTGCCGGTCGGTTCGTCGGCGAGCAGGACTTCCGGGCGGTCGATGAGGGCGCGGGCGATCGCGGCACGCTGCTTCTCACCGCCGGAGAGGACCGGCGGCAGCACGTTGATGCGCTCGCCGAGCCCGACCCATTTCAGCAGTTCCAGGACGTCGGTCTTGTAGGTGCTCTCGTCCTTGCCGCGCACGCGCAGCGGCAGCGCGACGTTCTCATAGGTCGTCAGGTGGTCGAGAAGGCGGAAGTCCTGGAAGACGATGCCGACGCGGCGGCGCAGCAGCGGCAGTTCCGGGCGCGGAATATCCGAAATATCGCGGCCGAACATGCGGATCAGACCGCGGGTCGGCTGCAGCGACATGAAGAGCAGGCGCAGCAGCGTGGTCTTGCCGGCGCCGGAGGGACCCGTCAGAAACTGGAAGGACTTTTTCGGAATGTCAAAGGTCAGGTCCCGGAGGATCTCCGGCCCCATGCCATAGCGCAAACCGACATTCTCGAAGTGGATCAACGGGCAACTCAGATTGTTCGAGGTTTCACACCATCGACTTGTTAACCAAGTGGATTAACAACCGGTAAATTTCGGCGGAAAGATGCCCTATCGGCACCGGATTTAGCGAAGCATTAACCATTAAAATTTACGACTGAGCTGGATTCGTTTCAATGCCCGGTATCGTCCGTGCACCGAAACCATGTGAAGAGCTGAAAGGCCGTCATCATGGAAGCATCTTCGTTCAGCCGCCGCGCGCCGGGGCACGCCTATGATTTCCTGCCGCCGGACAAGGCGGCACGCCAGCCGCGGGCCGGAACGCGCCCGGCCGACATTTCCGATGCCGAGTTCGTCGTCATCAGCGGGCGAAGCCCATCGCCAGGCTTCAATGCGAAAAGTTTCAACGATAATCGCAAGCGGGCTGCAGCAGTACCGAAGGTGGAGACACCTAAAGCGGTGACCGGAGCTGTGGTCGCCTTGCGCGCCCTGGAAGAACATCTGCAGCAGGCATCGTTCAAGAGTTTTGCGGCGCTTGTCCTTCTGCTTTTTCTTCTGGTCTTCGGGTTGTCCGGCGGTTTCTCCAGTCTTCAGGCGGACGACCAGTCTGCGATCGGATCGCCCCTGCATTTCACCCATGTGACGCTGACGCCGCGCGATGCCAATGGCATGCGTATCCTGATGGTCAACGGCATTCTCGAAAACGAGAGCGGCACCACGCAGACGGTTCGGCCGATCCGCGCCGACCTAGTGAGCGATGGGCGGCTGATGGCGAGCATCGTCATTAACCCGCCAGTCGACGTGATCTATGGCGGCGAGAGCCGCGGATTTTCGGCGCGTGTTCAGCACTCTGGTGGAAAAATGCCGGAAGTCCGGCTGTCATTCATGCCCTAAGGGTGTTTCTCCGCGTCTAATGTGCTAACGGCTTACCCTTCATTTTCACGGAGCAAGCCGTATGCCTGTCGTGCGCGGAAAAAATATCGATCCTCTTTTCACTGCCGAGCAGATTGCCGAGCGCAACGATGCAATGGCAAAGCAGATTGCCGAAGGTCCGACCAAGGACCTTCTGGTGATCGCTGTCTTGAAGGGGTCGTTCATTTTCGCGGCCGACCTGATCCGCGCCCTGCACAACAACGGCCTGGCGCCTGAGGTCGAGTTCATCACGCTGTCGAGCTACGGCACCGGCACGGTTTCGCAGGGCGTTCGCATCGTCAAGGATATCGACAGCGATGTGAAGGACCGCGATGTCCTGCTGATCGACGACATTCTGGAATCCGGCCGTACGCTGCTGTTTGCCAAGGAACTGCTCTTCGAACGCGGCGCCCGCAACGTGACGATCGCGGTGTTGCTCGACAAGAGCGTCAAGCGCAAGGAAAAGCTCGAGGCCGATTATGTCGGCTTCGAATGCCCCGACTATTTCGTCGTCGGCTACGGCATGGATGTCGCCTACGCTTTCCGCGAACTTCCCTTCGTGGGCGTCGTCACCGGCGACGCCTGAGCGCCTGCGATACAGACGGGTTGTTAACCATCCCGTCCATCGCCCGCCGCCGTTTACTGATCGCAAAGGAACGGCATGCGATTTCCGTCTTGGGGCATGAAGACGGAGCGATGCATCGATGGCAAAAATTCTGATCACGGAAGACGAAGATTCCCTCCGTTCTTTCGTAGCCCGGGCCTTGCGCCTTGACGGTCATGAGACCGATGAAGCGGCCGACGGTGCCGAGGGACTCGAGAAGCTGAAGGACGGGGTCTACGACCTGCTGCTGTCCGATATCCGCATGCCCGTCATGGATGGCATCGAGCTGGCACACCAGGCAAAGTCAGCCTTTCCGGCGCTGAAAATCCTGCTGATGACAGGCTATGCCGAACAGCGCGAACGCGCTGACGATCTAGCTGAAAAGATCGTCGATGTGGTCTCGAAGCCGTTTGCACTTCCCGATATCCGCAAGGCGGTCGCCCGCGCACTGGCTGCCTGACCAGGCAGCCTCAACTCTCGTCCGGAACGAACTTGCCTTCGTAGCGCACCCGGAAATTCCGCCTGTGAAAATCCTGCTCGAAGCAGACGAATACCAGCTCGATATCGTTGTCGCTGTCACGCTTCCCGAGCAGGCTTAGCGTGATGACCACGACGCCGCTATAGCCGCGGGTGATGCGGAAGGCGGCGTTGCGGATTTCCGTGGCTTCGGGATCGCGGCGATCGTCGCGGCGCTCGTAGATGATCCAGAAGCGGGCGGCGTCCCAGGTCTTTCTCAGGATCTCGCTGACCTCGGCCTTGAACTCCTCGGCATGCATCGCCGGTCCCCAGGACAATGCCGTTTCTCCGGCATCGCTGACGACGTTGAGATAGCCGTCATACTGGTAGGCGCCCGAAAGCGCCTTTTCGATCATCTCGAATGCTGAGTTTTCGCTGATTGCAGTCTTGAAGAGAATTGCCATCGAATCGCTGTCGTTCGTCAACCGTCAAGATTGGACATTACGAAGCTGATCGAAAAACGCGAGCCCTCCGGCCGCCCGATCACTGAATATCGAGCAGCCGCTCCAGATAACGCCGTTCCATTTCCTGTGGCGGGTTGTTGCCGAGCTTTTCGCGGATGGCATCGAGGATTTCTCTGGCGCGCTGGACGTCGATCTCATCGGGCACTTTCACGGTATCACCAAAGTCAGGCCCATCGGCGCGCCGCGGGCGGCCAAGCGGGTCGCGGCCGTTCTGATCGCCCTGGCCGACCTGGCCGTTCGGGCCTTGCTGACCCTGCTGGCCCTGTTGCGCCTGCATCATCTGGTTCATCATTTCACGGGCGCCCTGGCGCAGCGCTTCCAGCGCGCGGCCCTGACCCTGGACTGCGGTATCGCCACGGCCCTGGCCGAGTTCTCGACCGGCGCCTTCCATCTCGCGCTGTGCCTGGCCGAAGCCCGGGCCGGGCTTCATGCCCATGTCGCCGAGACCCTTCTGCAGTTCGCCGAGTTGCTTGCCGAGCGCATCCTGCTGTTCGCGAAGCTTCTTCAGTGCGTCACGCAGCTGCTGCTCGGTCATCTCGTTCGACTGCTGATCACCCTGCTGGCCGTTCTGACCTTGCTGTTGCTGCTGCTGGCCCTGATCCTGCTGTTCGCCGTCCTGGCCGGGCATCATATTGTCAAGCAGCGGGTCGTTCATGCCCATGTCGGGGTCGCCGCGCTGCATGCGGTCACGAAGCTGTTGATCGAGCTTGAAGGTCTGCTCCATCAGCTTTTGCTGGTCGCGCAAAATCTGGCCGAGCTTGTCCATCTGCTGGCGCATCTGGCTATTGTCGCCCTGCTGCTGCTGGCCCTGCTGCGGACGTCCCGCCTGCAGGTTGTTCATCATCCGCTGCAGTTCCGACAGCATCTGCTGTGCAGCATCGCGGTTGCCGGAGCGGGCGAGGTTTTCGATCTGGTCCATCATCCGCTCCAGATCCTGCTGCCGCAGCATCTGGGCATTCTGATTGGGCTGCATCGGCGCATTCTGCATGCGCTGGGCGAGCTCCTTCATGTATTCGTTCATCGCCTTGCGAAGCTCGTCCATCAGCTTCTTGACTTCGGCATCCGGCGCGTTGCGCTGGAGCGCGTCGGCAAGGTTCTGCTGGGCGTTACGCAGATTGCGCTCGGCCTGCGAGAGATCGCCGTCCTCGATGCCAAGCGCGATGTCCCAGAGATAATCGGCGGTGTCCTTCAGCTGCTCGTCGGTCTTGGCAAGCTTCATACGCGCCAGCGCCGATTCGATCAGCAGGTAGTTGGTGAGTTTCGGGATCGTCTCTTCCGGGCGGATCGTCAGCGCTTCGTTGAGCGCGATCGCATCGGGCATCTTGCGGGTGTCGAGCGCAAAGACCTGGCGTTCCTCGGCAACGGCTGCGGCCAGCGGCTCGTTGAATGGCCGCGCGGGGAGAACCATTTCGTGCGGCGGGCTGCGGCCGATCTGGCCTGCCGCGTCCTTGGCAACGAGCGTCACGCGGACGCGCTTGCCGGCCAGCGGGTGCTCGGTCAGGTTCTTGCTGCTAACGCCCTTGGCATCGCGGGCATTGCGGCGCGGGATATCGAGGCGGAAATCGGGAAGCGGGTAGAGAGGCTTGGCAGAAGGATCGGATTCGACGGGTAGAATTTCCGCGTGGGCTTCCTGGACGCCGTAATCGTCCTTGGCCGTGAACTTGATCTCGAGAGCACCATTTACGCTCGCCTTCGGCAGCCCATCGAAAGCGATCTCCGGCGCCTTGTCGGGAATGACATTGAAGCTCCAGCTGCGGCCGTTGACCTGCAGCGCACCGTTTTCCTCAAGCTTCATCAGGTGCGTCTGTGCCGTGGGAACCGGCGTTTCACCGGCCGCAGTCTGCTGTGGCTGCTGAGTTGGTGCGGAAGCGCCTGCCGTCTGCTGACCTGCCTGCTTTTCGGCGGCAATCTCCCTGGCCTCGCCGTTCTCCTTCTTGAAGACGACCTTTTCGTCCGCTTGGCCGCCACTGACGCGCACGGTCAGGCTGGAGAACTGCGGAACGTTGATCGGCGCCTGCTCCGTGCCCGTGGCCGTCAGATAGACGGGCGCGCGGCCGGTATAGGAGGGAGGCGTGACCCAGGCATCGATGCGAACGGCGGGATTTGTCTCGCCCTGCTCGACGGGAGGCTGGAAGGCGTCGGCGATCGAACCGCCATTGGTGGACAGCGAATAGCCAAAGCCCATGACGACGAGCAGCGCCGGAATGGCGCGCAGGGCGAAGCGGTCGTGCCGGGCGATGTCCGGGCGCGGATAACCGGCGTCGAGCGCGGCGATCTTCTCGGCCATGCGCGTCTGGTGTTCGCGCCAGAGCGCGCGGGCAAACGGCGTATCGAAGGCCGGTTCGTCTTCCTGTACGGTGACGGGCTGATGCGGCAGGCCGTTGCGTTCTTCGAGAAGCCGGTCGGCCTCGGCGTTGGTTGGCCATCGCAGTCGGCGGAACGGGATGAGTGATGCAACGAAGGCGGCCGCAAACGCGACCAGCAGCAGGATGCGCAGGACATCGGGAACGCTGCGGAAGAGGCCAAACCAGGAGGTAGCAAGATAAAGTGCGATGATCGAGAGAACGGGCACCAGCGGCGGCAATGCTTGCTCGGAGAGAAGGACGACACGCGCGAAAAGACGCTTTACCGCAACCAGCCTCGCAAGAGATGGCCTGATGGCAAATGCACCATATCCCTGCCTGCTCGGGCTCTTCTTCAATCCGGTCTCCGCCATGGCGTGTTAGAGTAACAGTGGGCGCTTCCGGCGATTGCTCAGCAATTCGCTCGCATCGGGAAAGGATAACACTCTTTGTGGCGAAGGCGAGGGCGACCGGCGGTTAATGCCGGTTTTTCACGGCCGGTCGCCAAAAAGTGATGGTTCGTCAGTCGAGCCAGGCCGGGACGGAATCAAGGCCGATCAGTTCCTCGTAGGTCCGGCGCGGCCGGATGACGTGGAAATCGGAGCCTTTGACCAGCACTTCCGGAACCAGCAGGCGGCTGTTGTAGGTGCCCGCCTGCACCGCGCCGTAGGCGCCACCCGACATGACGGCGAAGAGATCGCCCGGCTTCGGCATTGCCATCTCGCGGTCGAGCGCCAGATAGTCGCCGGTCTCGCAGACCGGGCCGACGATATCGGCCTTGATGCGCGGAGCATTGGCGGCGGAGATCACCACCGGCTTGATCTCGTGATAGGCCTCGTAAAGCGTCGGGCGGATCAGATCGTTCATCGCGCCATCGACGATGACGAAGGTCTTCTCGCCACCGTCTTTCACGTAGATCACTTCGGTCACCAGGATACCGGCGTTGCCAACGATCAGACGGCCGGGCTCTGTGACGATCTTGCAGTTCAGGCTGCGCAGCTGATTCTTGACGATGGCCGCATACGCGTCGGGCAGCGGCGGCGGGTTGTTGTCGTCCTTGTAGGGAATGCCGAGACCGCCGCCGATATCGACATGGTGGATGTCGTGGCCGTCGGCGCGCAGCGTGGCGACCAGATCGTGCAGCAGCTTGAAGGCGTCGTCGAAGGGCTGCAACTCGGTGATCTGGCTGCCGATATGCATGTCGATGCCGGTCACTTCGATACCAGGAAGCGTGGCGGCGCGCGCATAGACGGCGCGGGCACGCTCCCAGGAGATGCCGAACTTGTTTTCCTTCTTGCCGGTCGAGATCTTCGAATGCGTCTTTGCATCGACATCGGGGTTGATGCGGAAGGAAACCGGCGCCTTCTTGCCGGCCTTGACGGCGCGGCTGTTGAGAATCTCGAGTTCGGGTTCGGACTCGACGTTGAAGCAGTAGATGCCGGCTTCAAGCGCGAAATCCATCTCGTGTGGCGTCTTGCCGACACCGGAGAACATGATGCGGCCTGCCGGGATTCCGGCAGCCAGCGCGCGGCGCAGCTCGCCCTCGGAAACGACGTCGATGCCGGCGCCCAGCTTGCCGAGGGTTTTCAGCACGGCCTGGTTCGAATTCGCCTTCATGGCGTAGCAGACCATCGAGTCCACATCGCTGAAGGCTTCGGCGAAGACGCGGTAGTGGCGCTCCAGCGTTGCCGTGGAATAGCAGTAGAAGGGGGTGCCAACGGCCTTGGCAATTTCGGGAACAGGAACGTTCTCGGCGTAAAGAATGCCGTCGCGATACTCGAAGTGGTTCACGGCTTCAGCCTATCAGAGCAGGGGATCGAGAAGGAAAGGCTTGTCGGCAACGCCCGGCTGTTTCGTCGGCTTGGAGGAATCGCCGCCCTTCGTTGCCTGCGCACTCGGCGGATCGAGATCGCCTTTGCGTCCACATCCGGCAACGGCAAGGCCGACGACGGCAAGAACGACCGTCAGGCGGATGAGGTGCGGCAAGCTGGTCTGCATGGGTATCCTCTTGGAGCGGCACTGGTGGACATCTTCATAGCGAAGTTTATCCAGCTTGTGCACCCTGATTGTTGCGCTGTTGCTGGCGGTCCGAACTCAGTTGCGGCCGCGCCAGTAGGCGATCTGCTTGCGCACTTCCGACGGGGCGGTCCCGCCGAAGCTCTTGCGGCTGGCAACGGAAGCTTCGACCGTCAGAACACCATAGACAGCGTCGGTGATCGCAGAATTGATCGCCTGCAGATCGGCCAGCGGCAGCTCGGCGAGATCGCAGCCCTTGCTTTCCGCCAGCGCCACGGCACGGCCGGTCACATGATGGGCATCACGGAAAGGAAGGCCCGCTTCGCGCACCAGCCAGTCGGCTAGATCGGTCGCGGTCGAGTAACCGGAACCGGCCGCCGCCTTCATGCGCACGGTGTTGATGGTCATGTCGCGGACCATGCCGGTCATGGCGGCGATCGCCAGTTCCAGGCTTTCGGCGGCGTCGAAGACCTGTTCCTTGTCTTCCTGCATGTCCTTGGAATAAGCGAGCGGCAGGCCCTTCATGATGGTCAGCAGGGCAACCAGCGAGCCGTTGATGCGGCCGGTCTTGGCGCGTACCAGCTCGGCAGCATCCGGGTTCTTCTTCTGCGGCATGATCGAGGAGCCGGTGGAGAAGGCGTCGGAGAGGCGCACGAAGCCGAATTGCGGCGTCGACCAGATGACGATTTCTTCTGCAAGGCGTGACAGATGCATGCCGGCGATCGCGGCGATCGACAGGAATTCGATGGCGAAGTCGCGGTCGGAGACGGTGTCGATCGAATTGCGGGTCGGCTCACGGAAGCCGAGCGCCTTGGCCGTCATGTGACGGTCGATCGGGTAGCCGGTGCCTGCCAGTGCCGCAGCGCCGATCGGGCTCTCGTCGAGATGCTCGATGGCGTGGCGCACGCGCGAGCGGTCGCGGCCGAACATTTCGACATAGGCCATGCAGTGGTGACCGAAGGTGACCGGCTGGGCTGTCTGCAGATGGGTAAAGCCCGGCATGACGCTGTCGGCATGCTCTTCGGCGCGGTCGAGGAAGGCTGCGATCAGGCTGGTCAGCATCGCCTCGGTCTTCTGCAGCTCTTCCTTGACCCAGAGGCGGAAGTCGAGCGCCACCTGGTCGTTGCGCGAGCGGGCAGTGTGCAGGCGTCCGGCGGCGGGGCCGATCAGCGTTGCAAGACGGGCTTCGACATTCATGTGAATGTCTTCGAGCTGCCGCGAAAATTCGAAATTGCCGCTTTCGATTTCTGACAGGATCGTGTTTAGCCCGTGAACGATCTTGTCCTTATCGTCGGCTGATATGATGCCCTGATGGGCAAGCATCGTCGCGTGGGCGATCGACCCGCGGATATCCTGAGCGAATAGCTTCTTGTCGAAACCGATCGAGGCATTTATCTCCTCCATGATCGCATCGGGGCCTGAAGCGAAGCGTCCGCCCCACATCTGGTTGGAGGATTTGGTGTCCGTGTTGCCGTCGGCCATCGAAGCTGCCTGCCTTGAAAGATGCATGTCCTGGAGAATGAAATGACGACAAGAAAGCCGCTTGGGCTGCCATCCCTGAAATTGATCTCGATAGCTGCCGTCGCGGGCATAATTGCCGGTGCGGCAGCGGTTTACATTAAGGAGACGGGGTCTGGCAATGGCGGCGGCGAAACGGCGTCCGGCCAATGCGCCGCGGCAAAGGATCTGGCGCAGAAGATCACGCCGCTTGCCAAGGGACAGGTTGCGGCAATGGTCGCTGCCAACGAGCCGCGCAAACTGACATCGGTCGCCTTCAACGATGCTGACAACAAGCCTGTCACGCTCGACAATTTTGCCGGAAAGACCGTGCTTCTCAATCTTTGGGCAACGTGGTGCGTGCCCTGCCGCGAGGAGATGCCGGCGCTGAATGCGCTTGAGAAAGAGATGGGCAGCGACAAGTTCCAGGTGGTCGCCGTCAACATCGATACCGGCGATGACGAGAAGCCGAAGGCCTTCCTCAGCGAGACCGGCGTCGATTCCCTGAAACTCTACCGCGACAATACGATCGGCGTGTTCAACAGCCTGAAAAAGGAAGGCCTTGCCTTCGGCCTGCCGGTTACGCTGCTGCTCGATGACAAGGGATGCCTGGTCTCGGCGATGAACGGCCCGGCTGCCTGGGACAGCGAGGACGCCAAGGCGCTGATCAGGGGTGCGATCGGCCTCTGATGCCGCTTAGCGGGTCGGGACCGGCACTTCGCCGCGGTAATCGTAGAAGCCGCGGCCGGATTTGCGGCCGAGCCAGCCTGCTTCGACATATTTCACCAGAAGCGGGCAGGGGCGGTACTTCGAGTCGGCCAGGCCGTCATGCAGCACCTGCATGATCGACAGGCAGGTGTCGAGGCCGATGAAATCGGCAAGCTGCAGCGGGCCCATCGGGTGGTTGGCACCGAGCTTCATGGCGGTGTCGATGGCATCGACGGTGCCGACGCCTTCATAGAGCGTGTAGATCGCCTCGTTGATCATCGGCAGCAGGATGCGGTTGACGATGAAGGCCGGGAAATCCTCGGCGACCGTGACGGTTTTTTCCAGCGAGGCAACGAATGCCTTGGCAGTCGAGAAGGTCTTCTCGTCGGTGGCGATACCGCGCACCAGCTCGACCAGCTTCATCACCGGCACCGGGTTCATGAAGTGAATGCCCATGAAATGTTCGGGGCGGTCGGTAGCCGATGCAAGGCGGGTGATGGAAAGCGATGAGGTGTTTGTCGCCAGGAGTGCTTCCGGTTTCAGGACCGGACAGACCTGGGCGTAGATCTTGCGCTTGACGGCTTCTTCTTCGGTCGCGGCCTCGATGACGAGATCGGATGGGGCCAGATCGTTGAGATTGGCGGAGCCGGTGATGAGCGACAGGGCTGTCTTGCGCTCTTCCTCGGTCATCTTGCCGTTGGTCACCTGCTTTGCGAGGTTGCCGTTGATGGTTGCCAGACCGGACTCGATGCGGTCCTGGCTCAGGTCATAGATATGGACCTTGTAGCCTGCAGCGGCCGAAACGTGCGCGATGCCGCAACCCATCTGGCCCGCACCGACAATACCGATCGTCTTCAACGCGCTCATATCCAAACCCCCGCGGCAGTCGCCCCCGCGAGCGCAGCCGTATTTTTTAATGAAATTGCCGGGCAAAATGATCGCCCGGCAGCAGTAGTAGTCCCATAAGAGATAATTTTCCAGTCATTCGCAAGTGCGAAAAGCTGGCATGTGCCCGCTCAAAGAGCTTTCTGCAATTCGGGCAGGGCTTCGAAGAGATCGGCGACGAGGCCGTAGTCGGCGACCTGGAAGATCGGCGCCTCCTCGTCCTTGTTGATGGCGACGATCACCTTGCTGTCCTTCATGCCGGCCAGATGCTGGATGGCACCGGAGATGCCGCAGGCGATGTAGAGCTGCGGGGCGACAACCTTGCCTGTCTGCCCGACCTGCCAGTCGTTCGGAGCGTATCCGGCATCGACGGCAGCGCGCGAGGCGCCGACGGCCGCACCGAGCTTGTCGGCAACCGGCAGGATGACTTCCTGGAACTTCTCGGCAGAGCCAAGCGCACGGCCGCCGGAGATGATGATCTTGGCGGAGGTGAGTTCCGGACGATCGGAGGAGGAAAGTGCATCCTTGACGAAGGTCGAGAGACCGGAGCCGGAAGCTGCCGAGACCGTCTCGACGGATGCCGAACCGCCGTCAGCGGCCGAGGCGAAGGATGCGGTGCGCACCGTGATCACCTTCTTGGCGTCCGTCGACTGTACCGTCTGGATGGCGTTGCCGGCATAGATCGGCCGCTTGAAGGTGTCGGCGGAGACGACTTCGATGATTTCCGAAATCTGCGCGACATCGAGCAGAGCTGCGACGCGCGGCAGGACGTTCTTGCCGGTCGAGGTCGCTGCCGCGATGATCGTGTCGTAGCTGCCTGCGAGCGAGACGATGAGATCGGCCAGCGGCTCGGCCAGATTGTGGGCGAGTTCGTCGCTTTCGGCGAGCAGAACCTTGGAAACGCCTGACAGTTTGGCAGCCGCATCGGCAGCCGCCTTGGCGCCCTTGCCGGCGACCAGCACATGCACGTCGCCGCCAATCTTGGAAGCGGCCGTCAGTGCCTTGCCGGTCTGGTCGGAAAGGGTCGCATTGTCGTGGTCAGCCAGAAGAAGAATGGCCATGGATATATTCCTTTCTCGAACCTTAGAGGACGCCGGCTTCGGTCTTGAGCTTCTCGACGAGCTCGGCGACCGACTTGACCTTGACGCCTGCCTTGCGGCCGGAGGGCTCTTCGGTCTTTAGCACCTTGAGGCGCGGCTCGGTGGAGACGCCGAAATCAGCCGGGCTCTTCTTGTCGAGCGGCTTCTTCTTTGCCTTCATGATGTTCGGAAGCGACGCATAGCGCGGCTCGTTGAGGCGAAGGTCGGTGGTAACGACAGCCGGAAGCTTGACGTCGATCGTCTGCAGGCCGCCGTCGACTTCGCGGGTCACGGTCGCCTTGCCATCACCGATCTCGATCTTCGAGGCGAAGGTCGCCTGGGCCGTGCCGAGCAGGGCTGCCAGCATCTGGCCGGTCTGGTTGCTATCGTCATCGATTGCCTGCTTGCCGACAATCACGAGACCCGGCTGTTCGGCATCGGCGACGCCCTTGAGGATCTTGGCGACGGTGAGCGGCTCGACGGCATCATCGGTCTCGACGAGGATGGCGCGGTCGGCACCCATGGCGAGCGCGGTGCGCAGCGTCTCTTCGGCCTTGGCGGGACCGATCGACACGACGACCACTTCCTCGGCCTTGCCCGCTTCCTTCAGCCGCAGCGCCTCTTCCACCGAGATCTCGTCGAACGGGTTCATCGACATCTTGACGTTGGCGAGTTCAACACCCGTGCCGTCAGGCTTGACGCGGATCTTCACGTTGTAATCAACCACCCGCTTCACAGGAACGAGAATCTTCATGGGGTCCTTCCTTCAAACTCTTTCGCCAGGAAAATGCGCGTTTCGGCGCTGCTCCGATTGTCGAATGGCGACATGGATACGCGTTTTTCCTCCAAATACAACGCTGGCCAGTCGCAGACAGACAAATTGGAGACCGGAAATATATTACGTTTACGTTCACGTCAATATTGTGCGTGCGCTGTCAGGAGTGACTGTCTTCGGCTGCGATGGCGCGGCGGATGGCAGGCGTGCTGCGCACCGCGCGCGGCGTGACGATCTCCCGGTCGAAGAGGGGCACATCGCGGCGCTTCAGGAGCAGGACGAGGATGGCGCCTGCGAGGATACCGCCGACATGCGCGCCCCAGGAGACGTCGCTATCCGTACTGATGACCAGCATGAAGAACTGCTGGCCGACCCAGAGCAGCAAAGGAATGAAAGCGGGAAGCGGCAAGGGCACACGGAAGAACACCAGCACCCAGACTTTGACGCGCGGATGCAGCACGAGATAGGCCGCCACGATGCCCGATATGGCGCCTGACGCACCGATCAGCGGCGCCTGGGATTCAGTCGCCAGCAGGCCGTGGCAGAGCGCGCCGAATGCGGCACAGGCCAGATAGAAGATGAGAAAGCGCAGATGCCCCATGGCATCTTCGACATTGTCGCCGAAGACCCAGAGGAAGATCATGTTTCCCGCCATATGCCAGAAGCTGCCATGGAGGAAGGCGTAGCTGATATAGGTCAGCGGCTCGGGGATCAGTTCCAGCTCAGGCGGCAGGATGGCGTGATCGAAGGCGACGGCCGGGATATATCCGAGGCCGACGGTTGCTGCCTTCGCGATATCAGGGGCGGCAAAGCCGGTGAACAGCCAGATCGCGACATTCGCGGCGATCAGGGCCAGCGTTACCCACTGCACCTTGATATGTTTCAGCGTATTGGCGTCGTGCAGTGGAATGAACATGAAAGCCTGCCCCCGGGCGATCTTCGTTGCCGGGAACCTATCTGTTTTTTCCGGGAACCCAAAGCACATCCGCGCGGCCCTGGTCATTCGCATGACGGGCGGCAACGAAGAGAAAATCGGAGAGGCGGTTGACGTATTTCAGCGCCTCCTGGCCAACGGTCTCGCCTTCGGTTCGCGACAGCGCCACCATCAGCCGCTCGGCGCGCCGCGAGATGGTGCGGGCCAGATGCAGGTGCGCAGCGGCCGGCGAGCCGGCCGGCAGCACGAAGGATTTCAAGCGTTCGAGATCGGCGTTCAGCCTGTCGATATCAGTTTCCAGCCGGGTTACCTGAGGGGCGACAATGCGCAGTGGCTCATAGTCGAGGGGCTTGCCGGTATCGGGGGTCGCAAGATCGGCGCCGAGATCGAAGAGGTCGTTCTGGATGAGCATCAGCATCCGGTCGAGCTCTGGGTGATCGGCGGTGTGGAGCCTGACGACGCCGATCGCCGAATTCGTTTCGTCGATCGTGCCATAGGCTTCGATGCGCAGATCATGCTTCTGCCGCCGGGGACCGGAGACCAGCGCGGTCGTGCCGTCGTCGCCGGTCTTGGTGTAGATCTTGTTGAGCTTGACCACTCGTTCCCCCAGTTCTCAATGCGTCAGGTCGGGCGGCCGCCGCCGGTCAGCCACAGCGTCAGCATGATCAGGATGACGGCGATCGCCTGCAGCAGCACGCGCAGCTGCATCAGCTTGTTCGACAGGTTGGAATCGCCGCCCTTCATCATGTTGAAGAGGCCGCGGATCAGCACCAGCGCGACGAGGCCCATGACGATGATGGCGAGAATGTAAGTGGCCGTGGACATGGCATTCGGCTTTCTTGGTCAGTCGGTCCAGCGCATCAGGCGATAGAAGAGATCTGCAGGCAGCAGTCTCTTCAGCATCATGCCCTGCTTTGCCGGAACCGTTACAGGATAATGTGGCTTCGGATTTTTCGAGTTCAATGCGTCTTTTAGAACCGCATAGACCGCATCCGGTTGAAGTTTATGTCGGCTGACCGGGCCGGTGCCGTCAAGCCGCGCCAGCTGTCGGCGATAATCTGCCGCATGCACGGAGCCGCGGATATCGATGTGCTCGTTGATCTTGGAGAGCGCATTGGCCGTGAAGCGCGAGGCGATAGGGCCGGGCTCGATCAGGCTGACATGGATGCCGCTGCCTTGCAGCTCCATTCGCAGCGTGACGCTCAGGCCTTCGAGAGCGAATTTCGATGCGGTGTAGGCGCCGCGGTAGCGGTAGGGCACGACGCCGAGGATCGAGGAGCACTGGACGATGCGGCCGCTGCCTCGCTTGCGCATCAGGGGCAGTACGCGGCGCGTCAGTTCATGCCAGCCGAAAAAGTTGGCCTCGAACTGTTCCCGCAGCACATCCGTCGTCAAATCCTCGACGGCGCCCGGCTGGCCATAAGCGCCATTGTTGAAGAGAGCGTCGATGCGGCCGCCGGAGACGACTTCGATCTCGCGCATGAAGTCAGCAATGGAATCGGTATGGGCATAATCCATGCGGAAGGCTTCTATGCCGTCCGCCTGAAGCGATCCGAGATCTTCCTGCTTGCGTACAGTGGCGAAGACACGCCAGCCGTCAGCCTTGAGAGCGCGTGCGCAATAGGCACCGATCCCGGATGAACATCCGGTAACGATGATGGTGCGCGGCTCTGCCATTCATTGATTCCTGTACAAACTGGGACTCGTTTCCCATATTCGCACCGAGGTTACAATCGCCAGCGCCGGAGATGGAATGCCGAAGATACTGCGTATGCTCTATGAGGTGGTCTATGACGCGATCTGCCATCTCATCGAGGACGACGGCTTCGCCATGGCCAGCCATGTGGCGCTATCGACCCTGCTTGCGGTCTTTCCGTTCCTGATCTTCGGCACGGCGCTTGCGAACTTCCTCGGCGCCGATCAGTTTTCGATGACGGCGATCCACATCATCTTCGATACCTGGCCGGAAGCGATCGCCAAGCCGCTGGCCGATCAGGTTGTGCAGGTCCTAACTGTGCCGCGCGGCGGGCTGCTCACCATCTCGGTTCTCGCTGCCGCCTATTTCGCCTCGAATGGCGTGGAGGCGCTGCGCATCTCGCTGAACCGCGCCTATCGCGTGCAGGAGACGCGGCCGTGGTATTTCACGCGCCTTGCCAGTCTCGGATATGTCCTCGTCGCCGTCATCATCTTTGCGGCCATCAGCATCCTGCTTGTGGCGGTTCCCGTTGGTCTCGACTATGCCCGCGAATGGCTGCTCCACAACGATGCTTTCGAGTGGATACCGCCGACCGTTCGCCAGTGGCTGCCACTTATCGTCGATACGCTGGAGGTGGTCTTCAGCTGGCGTATCTACGGCACGCTGGTGATGCTGACGCTCGGCTTGCTGGTCGTGCATCTCTGGCTTCCGTCAGGGCGCCGCAAGGTGTTCGACGTCATACCGGGCGTGTTGCTGACGCTGCTCCTCTGGCTCGCGGGCGCGCTGATCTTCGCCTATTATCTGGCAACCTTCGCCAATTACACCGCGACCTATGCCGGTCTCGCCTCGGTGATGGTGGTGCTGATCTTCCTTTATATGGTCGGGGTGATCTTCATTATCGGCGCTGAACTAAACGCGGCGCTGCTGAAATTTCGGGTTCGGGCGATCTTCAAGCGCAATTTTCTCAGTGGCAATGGCCACAAGCGCTCAGAGGCCGACAAGCTGCCGGATGTCGGCGGCTGAAAGACCCTTGGCCCGTAGTTCGGCAATCCCGGTATCGCCCTCGCTTTTCGAGAGCTTGCGTCCGGATGCATCGGTCACGAGCCGGTGGTGATGATAGGCGGGCTCCGGTAGGCCGAGCAGAACCTGCAGCAGCCGGTGAACCGATGTTGCGTGGAAAAGATCGAGCCCGCGCACAACATGGGTGACGCCCTGGAGCGCGTCGTCGAGAACGACGGATATATGATAGCTCGATGGCGCGTCGGAGCGGGAGAGGATGACATCGCCCCAGGCGGCCGGGTCGGCTTCAACGATGCCGCGTTCGCCGTCTCCGGTGTCGGTCCAGCTCAGGTTTGAACCGGCGGCCTCCAGCGCGCGGCGCATGTCTAGCCGCCATGCATGCTTGAGGCCTGCGCTCAGCCTGTCCGCTCGCTCTACCGCGCTCAATTCGCGGTCGTCAGCGGGATAGAGCGGTGAACCGTCCGGATCGCGCGGCCATGCCGCTCCTCTCGCCTCCTGGAATGCGACTTTTGTCTTTACCTCGCCGCGGGTCATGAAAGACGGGTAGACGAGGCCGCGGCCGATCAGCTGCTGGAGCGCTGCCTGATACTCGCCGAAATGCTCCGATTGGCGGCGCGCCGGCCTCTCCCATGAAATGCCCAGCCATTCCATGTCGCGGTAGATGCCGGTTTCGAAATCGGGTGTGCAGCGGGTCAGATCGATGTCTTCGATGCGCAACAGCAACCGGCCACTGGCGGCATCTGCCATGTCCTGATTGATGAGGGCGGACAGCGCATGGCCGAGATGCAGCGGCCCGTTGGGGCTGGGGGCAAAACGGAAGACAGGCTTTTGACGCTGAGTCGTGGTCATGCTTTCTTCTGCCACGGATTCGAAACCACCGCGAGGCGACGTGCAGATCATTCGAAACGAGGGCGATGTGGAGCAGGGGTTGGCCGAATTGCTGCGCCTCGATCCGCGTCTTTCAACCGTCGCCGCCGATGCCGGGCCGCTGCCCTTACGGCTGCGCGAGCCGGGTTTTGCCGGACTTGCCCATATCATCGTCTCGCAGATGGTCTCACGCGCAAGTGCCGAAGCGATCTGGCGGCGAATGCTGCCTGCCGATGGCAAGCTGACGGCCGAGAGCTACGTGATGCTGCATGAGGAGGCGTGGCGGGAGTTCGGGCTCTCCCGTGCCAAGGCCTCGACGCTGTCGGGGATCGCGACCGCGGTTGCAGCCGGACATCTGGATCTGACCGCGCTTTCGGTGCTGCCGCCAGACGAGGCGCGGCATGCGTTGACGGCGCTGAAGGGCGTCGGTCCCTGGACGGCAGAGGTCTATCTGATGTTCTGCTGCGGCCATGCCGATATTTTTCCATCCGGCGACGTTGCGCTGCAAAATGCCGTTGCCGCGGCATTCGGTCTCGCCGAACGGCCGCAAGCCAAGGCGCTGGCGGCAATGGCGTCTGTCTGGGCACCGTGGAGATCCGTGGCCGCAAGGCTTTTCTGGGCGTATTATGCGCAGAAACTCGGCCGCGGGCTCGTGCCGATGGCTTGATCGGCAACACTCATCGAATTGCCGTTATTGACTGAATTTATTGGACTTCACAAGGCTGTCACAACCGGCCTAATATAAGGATGCAGATGCCGAATCGATCAGGAGAGTCCCTTGACGATTGCAGTCTCCCCCCAGGCCCTGCCGGCGCTCGTTCTGAACGCTGACTACAGGCCTTTGAGTTATTATCCCTTGTCGCTCTGGTCCTGGCAGGACGCGATCAAGGCGGTCTTCCTTGACCGTGTGAATATCATCGCAGAGTACGAACACTCGGTTTCTTCGCCGAGCTTTTCGATGCGGCTACCCAGCGTCGTTTGCCTCAAGACCTATGTTCAGCCATCGCGCAATCCCGCCTTCACGCGCTTCAACGTGTTCCTCCGGGACAAGTTCGAGTGCCAGTATTGCGGCGATCACAACGACCTGACCTTCGACCATGTCATCCCGCGCGCCCATGGCGGCGAGACGACCTGGGAGAATGTCGTGGCGGCCTGCTCCCCCTGCAATCTCAGGAAGGGCAGCAAGCTACCGAAGCAGGCGGGCATGGTCCCGCATCAGAAGCCGTACCAGCCGACGGTGCAGGATCTGCACAATAACGGCCGCCTTTTCCCGCCGAACTATCTGCACGACAGCTGGCTCGATTATCTCTACTGGGATACCGAACTGCAGCCGTAACGGCAAACGCCTTTGTCAGGCCGACTTGCGGACGCCGATAAAGGCGAAGGCCGCGAGCACGAGGCTTGCAATCACGTTCCAGCCCGCAAAGGACAGGCCGAGCACGCGCAAAGCCGCGTCGGTGCAGGATGGTCCCTTGATGGTGTTGAGTTCAGTCAGCAGATCGCCGGCATTCTGCGTCATGCTGCCTGCCGTCGTCGAGCAGGTCGTGGGGCCGGCCCAGAAGTGCCATTCGACGCCCGAGTGATAGACGCCCATGCCGGCGCCGACGACCATCAGGGCGCCGGCTGCAAGGAGGAGCGCACGCGACATCCAATTCGGGAGGCCGAAGAGCGAACCGACCGCGCCAAGGAGCGCGATCGGAATGGCGTAATAATAGGGCTGGCGCTGCATCAGGCAGAGCGCGCAGGGGATGTAGCCGCCGATATACTGGAAGCCGAGCGCAGTGCCGACCACGACCGCCATGGCGACGGCGAGGACCAGCGAATAGATGAAGACCGGACGGCTGACGGATGGGGCAATGGCAGTCATGGCGGGGCTCCGCGGAGTTTCAGTGGGCAATGAGCTTGTAGGCAACGCCG
Source organism: Hyphomicrobiales bacterium (assembly GCA_900465675.1). Classification (GTDB taxonomy): domain Bacteria; phylum Pseudomonadota; class Alphaproteobacteria; order Rhizobiales; family Rhizobiaceae; genus Rhizobium. The sequence continues at coordinate 195,748 of UBJR01000028.1, forward strand.
AGGGCGATCAGCACGACTGCCGCGATAGCGGCGATCTGGCCGAGACGCTTCTCGATGAAATGGCGGATCGGCTCGCCGTAGCGGCGTAGCAGCCAGGCGAGGAAGAAGAAGCGGGAGCCGCGGGCGACGATCGCCGAGATGACGAAGAAGCCGAGGTTCATGTGGATGACGCCGGCGAGAATGGTGACAATCTTGATCGGCGGCAGGTGCGCCAGACCCGACGTCACCAGAAGCAGCAGCAGGATTTCCCACTCGTCATGGATATAGACCCTGAGCTGCTCGAAGGCTTCGAGCTTGCCGTAGAATTCGAGAACGGGACGGGCGAGCGCATCATAGGCGTAATAGCCGAGCGCCCAGCCGGCGATGCCGCCGAGGACTGAGGCGACCGTTGCCACCAACGCGTAGCGATAGGCGCGTTCCGGCTTGGCAAGCGCCATCGGAAGATAAAGGACATCGGCCGGAACGAGAAAGACGGAGCTTTCGACGAAGGCGATAACGGCGAGCCAGACTTCGGCCGACTTGCGGGCGGCGAGAGACATGGTCCAGTCGTAAAGTCTGCGGAGCATTCCATTCCTTTCGTGCTGCGGTGCAAGAGCATTAGGCGGCGGGTCAGGCGCTGTAAATGCTCACTGTGGCAATGATAGTGGCGCCGGCGGTGAAATTTTTCGTGATCCGGCGGCAGATGACCGTGTTCAAGTTTCGGCCGAAGGCTCGCGCGGTTCCGGATGGGCGGCGCGTTTGGCGCGCATCACGTTCATTTCCGTGCGTTCGCGCGCCATATCGCTGACCGCTGCCCTCAAAGCCGGGTGGCGTGCCGTGAACATGTTGAAATCGCGGCGCTCCAGAACCAGGAACTGGCAGAAGTCGATGGCGATGACATCGGCCGTGCGGCGCCCGCCCGAGAGCAGCGCCATCTCGCCGAAGAACGAGCCCGGCTCGAGCCGGACCGGCCCGCCATTGACGCGCACTTCGACAGCGCCCGAAGAGATAAAGTACATGCCGTCGCCGCGATCGCCCTTGCGGACCACGCGTTCGCCGGGGAGCGCGGATTTCGGCCGGAAGAGGAGCAGCAATTCTTCCTGCGAATGCTCGTCGACCTCCGCAAACATCGGGAAGGTCTCGACCAGCTTCTGCATTTCCAGCTGGTGTTCGCGTTCGCGTTCCTCGCCGAGCAGCCGGTTCTTCTCGAGCTCGCGCCCCAGCACGTCGAGGCGCTTGCGGCCATAGCCGTCGTAGAGATGCGGCCACTTCTTGTGGACGCGCTTGTGCGCGACCTCGGCTGCGAGGCAGACCAGCGGATTGAGCGTGATCGACAGAATGGCGGCTGCGAGGATGAGATCTTGTCCCTCTTTCGGCATGAGGCCGAGCGAGACGCCGAGGCTTGCAAGAATGAAGGAGAATTCGCCGATCTGCGCCAGACCGCCCGCCACCGTCAGGCCCATGCCGACAGGGAAGCGCAGCAGCATGACGATACCGAAGGAAATGATCCCCTTGCCGATGATGATCAGCGCCAGCGCGCCGAAGACTGCCATCGGCTCCTGCAACAGGATCGAGGGATTGAAAAGCATGCCGACCGAAACGAAGAACAGCACCGAGAAGGCATTCTGGAGTGGCAGGGAATCTGCGGCGGCGCGATGGCTGAGGTTGGACTCGCTCATGACGACGCCGGCGAAGAAGGCGCCGAGCGCGAAGGAAACGCCGAAGATCGCCGCCGAGCCGAAGGCGATGCCGAGAGCGATCGCCAGAACTGTCAGGGTGAAGAGTTCGCGCGAGCCGGTGCGGGCCACGAGGGTCAGAAGCCAGGGCACGACCTTGGGGCCGAGCACGACGGCCATGATGGCGAAGGCGGCGACTTTCACCAACGTCAGTGCGATCGTCAGCGGCAGGGGCAGACCCGCGCCATGAGCGACCGCATCGCTCGCGTGGCCGCCCAGCAGCTCGGCGAGCGCCGGAAGCAGCACGAGCGCCAGCACCATCGCCAGATCCTCGACGATCAGCCAGCCGATCGCGACGCGGCCGCTGGCCGTGTTGATGAGATTTCGCTCTTCCAGGGCTTTCAGAAGCACGACCGTACTGGCGACCGAGAGACTAAGGCCGAAAACGATCCCGGCTCCCAGGCTCCAGCCCCAATAGGAGCAGAGCGCCACGCCAAGCAGTGTCGCAAGCAGGATCTGGATGATGGCGCCCGGAACCGCCACGCCGCGCACGGCCAGGAGGTCGCTCGCCGAAAAATGCAGGCCGACGCCGAACATCAGCAGGATGACGCCCATTTCCGCAAGCTGGCTTGCCAGTCCTGTGTCGGCGACGAAGCCGGGTGTGAACGGCCCCATCAGGATCCCGGCCATCAGATATCCGACCAGCGGCGGCAGCCGCAACCGGTCGGCGACGTAGCCGAGCACCGCCGCAAAGACGAAGCTTACGGCGACTGTTGCGATAAGGCCTGCTTCCTGATGCACGTCGTCCCCTTGCCGTTCGTTGCGGCGCCACTTTGAACGAAGGGCAAGCAAAATTAAACACTTGATTTGGACAGCATGGCCGCGGTGCGCAGGAATTTTGGCAGGAAATGTGCCTGCGCGGTATCTGGAATGAGACCTCGCGCAAGCATTCCCTCAAGGTTGCAACAGCCTGAAGCCAGTTTCGGCGCTCAATATGAGCTCGCACTAAAACAGTCGATGCCATCTCATTGGAGAATTCCATGCGAGAATTAGGAACTGTTGCGGCGGCCGCCAGCCACTACTGCGATGATACTGTCGAATTCGGCTATGTCAGGGAGGTCTTTCTCGAGGATGAGGCCTGCTGGGGCGTCTTCGACGCCGACGGCGACGTCATCTTCGTTGGCGATGATCTCGATGAATGCCGCTCCTTCGCTGCGAAGGAAGAGATACGGATACAGCTGATCCACTAGGAACGGCATTCGGCAGGGTCCTTGCCGCTGGCCTGTTATGAGGCGGTGGTAACCGAATTGCCGCGTAATTTTGCAAAAAATACGAATCCGGCCGCTTTTTTGAGGGTGTTCGCCAAATATGTGCTAAGGCCCCCTCAGAAACTTAAAACAGGCCTTTTACAATTATGATCGAACTTACCCCCGCCCTCATCTCTGCGCTGAAGCTTGCCAAGGATGGCGACCTTCATCCCCAGGCCACGAACAAGTGGACTCATGAGAACGCCACCGTGACCTACGCAAAGAACGACCGGTGGAAAGAGCGTCCGCAGAAGATCAAGTCCGTGACGCCCAAGTCGATCGAAGAACTGAGCGGATCCGGCCTCATCGAGCGCCGCAACCTCGACACCGACGCCGCCAAGGATGTCTACGGCATCACCATGGCCGGCAAGATGTGGCTGCTGAAGAACAAGTAGACGCAGACGGTTCGGCAGGCTTTTCCGGCGCGCTACGGGACGCAGCTCTAAGGGCTGCTTTTCCGGGAGGTGGTGCCCCATGCCGGAGTCGAACCAGCACTTCTTTCGAAACTCGATTTTGAGTCGAGCGCGTCTACCAATTCCGCCAATGGGGCAACGGATACCGACGGGCGGGTGTCTAACATGCGATTGCCCGCGCATGCAAGACGGCGGGCGGGCTTATCCGGCTGATTTGATATGGCTTCCGGCGCAAATGCGCCGGAAGCCATTTTCGTTAGTGCGCGACGGCCGGCCCGGCGCTGCCAAGGCCCGGCTTCTTCAGGGTGATAGCCAGGATCGAGGCGAGCAGGCAGAAGGCGCCGGCGATGAAGAAGGCGGGAAGGTAGCTTTGGAGCTCGGTGCGGGACAGGCCGGCGCCGTAGGCCGCCGTTGCCGCGCCCAGCTGGTGGCCGGCGAAAACCCAGCCGAACACCAAGCCGACTTTCTCCTTGCCGAAGCGGTCGGCGGCGATCTTGACGGTCGGCGGAACGGTGGCGATCCAGTCGAGGCCGTAGAAGACAGCGAAGATCGACAGGCCATAGAAGGTGAAGTTGCTGAAGGGCAGGAAGAGCAGCGAGAGGCCGCGCAGGCCATAATACCAGAACAGCAGCCAACGATTATCGAAACGGTCGGAGAGCCAGCCGGAGCCGATCGTGCCGAAGAAATCGAAGATACCCATGACAGCCAGAACACTGGCGGCTGCCACCGGCAGGATGCCGAAATCGCCGCAGAGCGTGACGAAATGCGTCTGGATCAGGCCGTTGGTGCTGAGGCCGCAGATGAAGAAGGTGGCAAACAGGATCCAGAAGGTCGAGGTTCCCGAAATCTCCTTGAGAACGACAAGCGGCATCTTTAGAGCGTCGATCAGCGTGCCGCGGGCGGGCGCCGCCGTCACGTGTGCCTCGCCGACCGACGGCAGGTTCAGGTCGGATGGGCGGTCGCGCATGAACAGCAGGACGACGAGGGCGGCGACCATGATCATGGCGCAGACGAAGAAAACCGTCGAGCGCCAGCCGAAGCGCTCGGTGAGTTCCGCCATCAGCGGCAGGAAGACGAGCTGGCCGGTGGCCGAGCTGGCCGAGAGCATGCCGACGACGAGGCCGCGATGCTTGGTAAACCAGCGGGCCGAGACGGTCGCGGCAAGGACCATGGCGGTGAGGCCGGTGCCGAAACCGACGACGATGCCCCAGAGCACCAGCAGCTGCCAGAGCGAGGTCATGAACAGCGAGCCGATGAAACCGGCGCCGATCAGGCCAAGGGCAAAGACGATAACCTTGCGGACGCCGAAGTAGTTCATGAAGGCAGCGGCGAAGGGGCCCATCAGCCCGAAGAGGATAAGGCGGATCGCCAGGGCAGAGGAAATCTGCGAGGTCTCCCAGCCGAATTCGTCCTGTAGCGGCTTGATGAGAACGCCGGGTGCGCCCATGGCGCCTGCTGTCACCAGCATGGTCAAGAAGGTGGCGGCGACGATGATCCATCCATAGTGAATGTTTCGCCGGGCGAGGGTTGAGGCTAGCGCTGTGGATACCATGGGGCGTGTTCCATTCAGAGGGCTGATCAATACATCACCGATTTAGATGATGGTCATCATATTTGTTGCGTATTGATGATCGGCATCATATAAATTGTCAAGCGACCAATTTCAGGAATTGTTTTGATGCGTGTCAGCCGCGAAAAATTTGCCGAAAACCGTGAGAAGATCATCCAGGCGGCGGGTGTGATGTTTCGCGAGAACGGCTTCGATGGCGTCGGTGTTGCCGACATCATGAAGGCCTGCGGGCTGACGCATGGCGGTTTCTACGGCCACTTTCAGTCGAAGGACGAATTGCAAATCGAGGTCAGCCGCGCGCTGGTGGCGCGGGTTGAAGTGCGCTGGAAGGAGCTGATCGCGCAGTCTCCTGATCGGCCGCTGGAGGCGCTGGTCGAGCACTATGTCTCCTGGCGGGCCGTCGATGATCCCGGCAACAGCTGCGTCTTCGTCTCGCTGATGGACGAGGTCGGGCGAAGCACTGGCGCGGTACGCGAAATTTTCAACGATGGCTTCGAGAAGCTTGCGGCAATCCTGGCTGAAGTCGTCCCCGGCGATACGCCAGAAGAACGGCGCAAGAATGGTTTTACCACGCTGTCGTCGATGATGGGGGCGGTCAGCCTGGCGCGGGCCGTCCAGAGCCGCGAACTGGCGGCGCAATTCCTCTCGTCGATGCGTGAAAAGTTGGCGCCGAAATCGGCGCCGCTCAAGGTTTGAGACGGCGCCGGCCGTTTGCTTATTTGAAGCCTTCGACGCGGTGGGGAATGTAGGGTTCTTCGAGCGTTGCGATCTCTTCCGGCGTGAGCTTGACCGCCAACGCGGCGACGGCGTCGCTCAGGTGACCGGGCCGCGATGCGCCGATGATCGGTGCCGTGATCGCGCTCTTCTGCAGGATCCAGGCCGTGGCGATCTGCGCGCGTGGCACGCCATGCTCCTTTGCGAGACGGCCGACGGCGTCGATGATCTTGCGGTCGGATTCTTCGGCCTGACGGTAGAGCGTCTTGCCGAATTCGTCGCTTTCCGTGCGGGCCGTCTGCTCGTCCCAATCGCGCGTTAGGCGGCCGCGGGCAAGCGGGCTCCAGGGAATGACGGCGATCTTCTGGTCGTGGCAGAATGGCAGCATCTCGCGCTCTTCCTCACGGTAGAGCAGATTGACGTGATCCTGCATGCTGACGAATTCGGTCCAGCCGTTGAGGCGCGAGGTATAGACCATCTTGGCAAATTGCCACGCATGCATCGAGGAGGCGCCGATATAGCGGGCCTTGCCTGCCTTGACGACGTCATGCAGTGCCTCGAGCGTCTCTTCAATCGGCGTCGAATAGTCGAAGCGATGGATCTGGTAGAGGTCGACATAATCGGTGCCGAGGCGGCGCAGGCTGTTGTCGATCTCGTCGAAGATCGCCTTGCGCGACAGGCCGGCGCCGTTCGGGCCGGGGCGCATGCGGTTGAAGACCTTTGTGGCGAGCACGATGTCTTCACGCTTGGAAAAGCTCTTGATCGCCCGGCCGACGATTTCTTCGGATGAGCCGTCGGAATAGGTGTTGGCGGTGTCGAGGAAGTTGATGCCGAGATCGATCGCCTGCTTGAGGATGGTGCGGCTTTCCTCTTCGCCGAGCGTCCAGGCATGGTTGCCGCGGCCGGGATCGCCGAAGGTCATGCATCCGAGGCAGATTTTCGACACTTCGAGGCCAGTCTTGCCGAGTTTTACATAATCCATTGAAATGACTCCGTGATTGAATAAACGCCGCCGCCTGCCGAGTAATCTAGGGCTAATACGGGCGAAGTGTCAGCAGGCTGCGGGCAGAAATTTGCAGCGCTCGGCCACCCGCTTGCGCTTCGGCGCTACAGGGTGTTAGCTGGTGCAGCATCGACTGGACCTGACCTATGAAATTGCCCGACTTCGATCGGTACGACGATCTCTACCGTGAATTTGCGTGGGACATTCCAGGTGATTTCAATATCGGCCGGGCGGTCAGCGACGATTGGGCTGCAAGAGAGTCTGGCAGGATCTGTCTCGAACATTTCAACCCTGACGGCCGCCATCAAGCGATGAGCTATGGCGAGCTTTCTCAGAGGTCGGCGTCACTCGCCAACGCGCTGGTTTCGCTCGGTATCCGGCGCGGCGATCGTGTGGCATTGCTGCTGCCGCAATCCTTCGAGACTGTCATTTCGCATGTCGCGATCTACAAGATGGGCGCCATCGCGCTGCCACTGGCGCTGCTTTTTGGTGTCGAGGCGCTGGAATACCGGCTGAAGACGGCAGGCGCATCCGCTGTCATCACCAATGCCTTCGGGATGACGCGGATCGCGGAAATCAGCGACCGGCTTCCCGAACTGAAGACGGTGGTTTCGATCGACGGCGGAGAAGCGCTTCATTTCGCGGATCTGGTCGCAGCGCATTCGCCTGTCTTCGAGGTTGCCGAGACCGGACCCGACGATCCGGCGCTGATGATCTTCACCTCGGGCACGACGGGCCCGCCGAAGGGCGCCTTGCATGGCCATCGCGTGCTTGCGGGCCATATTCCAGGCATGCAGTTTGCTCACGAGGGGTTCCCGCAGGCGGGAGACAAGGTGTGGACGCCATCCGACTGGGCCTGGGCGGGCGGATTGCTGAATGCGCTGCTGCCAAGCCTGCTGCTCGGCGTGCCCGTGGTTTCATCACCAGCCCAGAAATTCGATGCGGACATGGCCTACCGGATCATGGCCGAGATGCATGTGCGCAACGCCTTCATTCCGCCAACGGCGCTCAGGCTATTGAAGGCTGGCGGCGATCTGCACCGGAAATACCATCTTGATCTGCGGACGATCGGTTCGGCGGGCGAGTCTCTCGGTCGCGAGACCTATAACTGGGTGCGTGATGCGCTGGGAATGACCGTCAACGAATTCTACGGTCAGACTGAGTGCAATTTCGTCATCTCCTCGAGCGCCGCCGCCGGCGTTTCGAAGGCGGGGGCGATCGGGCGGCCAGCACCGGGGCATCGTGTTGCCGTCGTCGATGACAAGGGCAACGAGCTGCCGGTGGGGCAGACCGGGCAGATCGGTGTCAGGGCGCCGGATCCGGTGATGTTTCTCGGCTACTGGAACGATGATGACGCGACGGAGCGCAAGTTCGCCAACGGCTGGCTGCTGACAGGAGATCTGGCGCATCAGGATGAAGAAGGCTTCATCGCCTTCGAGGGCCGCGACGACGATGTCATCACCTCATCCGGATACCGGATCGGGCCGGCTGAGATCGAGGATTGTCTGTCCGGCCACCCCGCGGTGCAGCTGGCGGCGGCGGTCGGCAAGCCGGACCCGGTCCGCACCGAGATCGTCAAGGCCTATGTCGTGCTGTCACAGGGCTTTGCGCCGAGCGCGGAACTTGCCGCCGAAATCCGCGACTGGGTGAAGATGCGCCTCTCGATGCATGAATATCCGCGTGAGGTCGAATTCGTCGATGCGCTGCCGTTGACGACGACTGGCAAGGTGATCCGGCGGACGCTGCGGGAGCGCGCCGCCGCAGAGACCGCCTAGCCGCGTCCGGCCAGCGACATGATCTTGGCGCGCAGCATTTTCGCCATGTTGCGGGTGTTGCTGTACATGTGCAACTGGGTTGCTGCCTGGCGCACATCCCGGTCGCCGTTCTGCGACAGGCCGATGACCAACGTTCCCATCTCCTCGCGTTCCTTCCAGAAGCGGCTCATGATCGGGTGGCCGGGAATGGCGCAGGAATCGGACCTGATGATGTTGGCGTCGTCGAGATGCCATTCTGTCAACTCGCCCATCAGCAGCTTGCCGGGCGAGTAGCGGGCAAACTCCTCGTCATAGGCGGTTTTCCAAGTATAGGCCTCGCCACCCATCATCAGCACGACGATGGCGGCAATCGCTTTGCCGTTAAAGTCGATGGTGTGAATACGGACCGCGTCGATGGCTGCCAGATTGGAGACGGCTTCGCGGGCGAAGGCGGTGTGGTAGCGGTCGGTGGCGAGCGCGCTGCGCTTTTTGCCCTTCCATCCGCCGGCTTCCATGGCGAGAAACTGTTCGAAGCGCATATGCACGTCGCGCGGCTGGCGGGCGACGCTGTAGGTCACCGTGCCCTTGTCTTCGAGAAGCCGCCATTGCCGGCGCATCTCGCGCATGTGCGACGAGGATACGGAGCTTGTGAGATAGACGGCGGCGTCTTCCTCGCTCTGCAGCATCGGACGCTCGAAGGGGTTGGTCATGGTGATCGGCAGGTTGCGGCTCAGCGCGACGGCTTTGACGAGCCGGGCGAAAATGCCGTTCAGCCGCAGATCCGGCAGGACCAGAATGGGGGGCAGCCTGAGATCGCGGATCGTCAGGCCCTCGAAGAGATTGTCGAGCGTCTCGGCAGCATCCTCGGCATCGACAAGCGGCGTTCCAAGTGGCGCGAAGCTGTTCGACCACGCACGGATGATCGATGGGCCGACGGCAAAGCCCGGCTTCTCGACGGAGAACGGCATCAGGAAGCGCATACGGCTGCGGTTGCCGCCGGTATCACGCATCAGCGCGAAGCTGACCTGCCGGTCGTCGAGGCGCGGCATGGCGGGCGCCAGGAAGCGGCCGGTGAAGAAGACGTTCGGTTCGATCGCCCGGTTCGACAGGAAGTCGAGTTCATCCTGCAGCTCGTAGCCGAGCTTGCCGGGATAGACGCAAAGCTCGCGACCCGGGCGGCCGATCTCGACGCGGGCCTCGGCCTGCGGTCCCTCGAAATTCAGCGAGGCGAGCTCGTGAACCATTCGGTTGGTGGTAGCGTCGGTGGACTCGGTATTCGGAGGGGTGCGCACCATCAAGGGGCCTTCCTGTCTGCCTGCGCAGTCGCCGGGCGGCTGAATGCAAAAAGTACGATGCCAAGCGTGCGCCGCACAGCGATATGAAGAAGTGTTGCCTCGACGGCCATCGCCGATGCCGTGGCGATCGCGGTGCCGATGGTTCCGAGGTGGGGGATAAGGGTCAGGTTCAGCGTGATATTGGCCGTCAGCGCGCCGGCATAGAGGGCAGCGCAGAGGTTCTGCTTGCCTGCCATCATCAGCAGCATTTCGGCCGGACCAACCAGCGCCTTGGCAAGAATGCCGGCAAGCAGGATCGCCATCAGCACATAGCCGGCGGTGAAGGCTCCACCGAACAGCGATAGAAGCAGGTGACCAGCGGCAAGGACCGCGAGGCCGACGCCAAGTGCCGGCCAGAAGGTCCATCGCGCCGCGTCGGCGGCGGCAGAGGCGAGCTCGCCCCTCGTGCCGTCGGCGATTATGTTGGAGAAACGCGGGCCGGAGGCAGCCTTTACAGAAAACATGATGAACTGCACCAGCGCCATGGTTTTGGCTGCAGCGAAGTATATTGCGACATCATGCGGCTCTAGGAAGATTCCGACGATGACGACATCGGAGTTGGTCAGCAGGAAGCTGGCACCCTCGATCAGAAAGATCGGGAAGGCGACGCTCAGCCAAACGATGAAATCAACCTTGCGGCTTCCGGTGTCGTAGTGGTGGCGCAGGCGCAGCAGCGTCGCGGCATATTGGCCAAGCGCCGTAACGTAGGTAGCAGCGAGAGCAGCCTGCATCGCCGTGACGGCGGTATGATCGGCACCCATCGCGTTCGCGATGAGCATAAAGACGATGATCAGTACCGGCCGGATGATATAGATCGGGCTCAGAGCCATGACCGGCCAGTGATTGGCGCGCGAAGTGCCCTCCAGAACGTCGCCGAGCGCGATCATCGGCAGAGCGAGAAGGCCCAGGAAGCCGGGGATCAGATAGTAGGTCGCAATCCTGTCGCCAAAGAAATGCAGGCCTGCCATGCCAAACACCATCAGCAGCGAACCGGAAAGGATTGCGAAAATGCGGGCGGTGCCAGTCAGACCGCGGATTTCCTCGAAAGCGCCCGATGCCTTGTATTGCGGCAGGAAGCGAACGATCGCGGTGTGGAAACCGAGGCAGGAGAGATCACCGAAAAGAACGATCAGTACCCAGATGAAGACGTAGATGCCGTATTCCCACTCGCCCATCAGCCGCGCAAGAATGATCTGAGAAACGAAAGCAAGGGCGGCGCTGAGGATGCGGATTGCGAAGGCCGTCAGCGCCATGCGCTGGGCGGTCGCCTTGCCATCCCGCTGGGTCAGCACGGCGGCAAGCATATGCAGAACCCGGCTGCCGGCGGGACGCAGGCTCGCGGGCAGCATTTTTCCCGCCGTCTCAATGACTGCCATAATGAACACGCACAACCCAGAACTCAGGCAAATCGTATCGTCAGTCTTGCCAGATCAGGGTTAAGAAACGGTTGTGGCGCGTCCGCGGCGCTTAATATCGCGGTTGTCTGTGCCGCAAATGAAAATGCCGCCCGGAGGCGGCATCTTCATTGTCTATCTAGGCTCTCACGCCTCGGCAAATGCGCCGTGGCAGTGCTTGAACTTCTTGCCCGAGCCGCAAGGGCAGGCTTCGTTGCGGCCGACCTTGCCCCAGGTGGAGGGGTCGTTCGGGTCGCGGTTCTCGGGAGCGACGATGACTTCCGAGGCCTGGTAAGCCGTCGCAAATTCGTTCTCGCCGGTCGCCGGGTCTAGGTGCTGTGCGTGCATGACCGGAAGTTCCGGTTCGGCAGGCGCCTGCTGGACCAGTTCGACGCGCATCAGCTGAGCCGTCACCGCCTGGCGAAGGTTGTTCAGCAGCGACTGGAAGAGCTCGAAGGCTTCCGACTTGTATTCCTGCAGTGGATCGCGCTGGGCATAGCCGCGGAAGCCGATGACCGAGCGCAGGTGATCGAGATTGACGATGTGTTCGCGCCAGAGATGGTCGAGCGTCTGCATGACGATCGAGCGCTCGACATAGCGCATGATGTCATCACCGAAGCGTTCGGCCTTTTCCGTGAAGGCGGCGTTGGAGGCTTCGGTCAGGCGCTCGCGGATATCGTCTTCGCCGATACCTTCTTCCTTGACCCAGTCTTCGATGGGCAGATCAAGGTTCAGCAGGCTGACGACCTGTTCCTTCAGGCCGGCAGCATCCCACTGTTCGGCATAGGCGCGTTCCGGAATATGCTTTTCTACGAGGTCTTCGATGACTTCGCGGCGCATGTCCGAAACGGTCTCGGCGATATTGGCCGATTCCATCAGCTCCAGGCGCTGGTCGAAAATGACCTTGCGCTGGTCGTTCAGAACGTCGTCATACTTGAGCAGGTTTTTGCGGATGTCGAAGTTGCGGGCTTCGACCTTCTTTTGGGCGCGCTCGAGGGCCTTGTTGATCCAGGGATGGACGATCGCTTCGCCTTCCTTGAGGCCGAGCTTCGTCAGCATCGAATCCATGCGGTCGGAGCCGAAGATGCGCATCAGGTCGTCCTGAAGCGACAGGTAGAACTTCGAACGGCCAGGGTCGCCCTGGCGGCCGGAACGGCCACGCAGCTGGTTGTCGATACGGCGGCTTTCGTGACGCTCTGTCGCGATGACGTAGAGACCGCCGGCGGCGATCGCCTTTTCCTTGAGCTGCTTGATCTCTTCGCGGATCGCCTCGACCTTCGCGTCGTATTCGGGACCGGGCTCGACGCCATCGAGCTCGCGCTCGACACGCATGTCGAGATTGCCGCCGAGCTGAATGTCGGTACCGCGGCCGGCCATGTTGGTGGCGATCGTTACGGCGCCGGGAACACCGGCCTGTGCGACGATATAGGCTTCCTGCTCATGATAGCGGGCGTTGAGGACCTGAAAGTCCTTGAAGCCCTGCTTGCGCATCATGTCGGCCAGCAGTTCGGACTTCTCGATCGAGGTGGTACCGACCAGAACGGGCTGGTTGCGCTTTTGCGCCTCGGCGATCTCGGCGATGATCGCCTTGAACTTCTCTTCGAAGGTCCGGTAGACCTCGTCGTCTTCGTCGATACGCTGGATCGGCAGGTTGGTCGGTACTTCGACGACTTCAAGGCCGTAGATGTTGCCGAATTCTTCCGCTTCCGTCTGCGCCGTGCCGGTCATGCCGGCGAGCTTGCCGTACATGCGGAAATAATTCTGGAACGTGATCTGCGCCAGTGTCTGGTTCTCAGGCTGGATCTTGACCTTTTCCTTGGCTTCGAGCGCCTGGTGCTGGCCTTCCGAATAACGGCGTCCCGGCATCATGCGGCCGGTGAATTCGTCGATGATAACGATCTCGTCGTTGCGGACGATATAGTCCTTGTCGCGCTGGAACAGCTTGTGGGCCTTCAGCGCGTTGTTGACGTGGTGGACGATCGCGACGTTTTCGATGTCGTAGAGTGCGTTGCCCTTTAGCAGGCCAGCCTGCTTCAGCAGGTTCTCAAGCTTTTCGGTGCCTTCTTCGGAAAAATTGGCAGAACGCTGCTTTTCGTCGATCTCATAGTCGCCGTCCGAGAGGAGCGGGATATAGGCATCGATCGTGTTGTAGAGATCGGAGCGGTCGTCCAGCGGACCGGAGATGATCAGCGGCGTGCGCGCTTCATCGACGAGGATCGAGTCCACTTCGTCGACGATCGCGAAGTTATGGCCGCGCTGAACCATCTGGTTCTTCTCGTACTTCATGTTATCGCGCAGATAATCGAAGCCGAGCTCGTTGTTGGTCGCGTAGGTGATGTCGCAGCCATAGGCGGCGGCGCGTTCCTCGTCGGAAAGGCCGTGGACGATGACGCCCGTGGTCAGCCCGAGGAAGCCGTAGACCTTGCCCATGGTCGCCGCGTCGCGCTGCGCCAGATAGTCGTTGACGGTGACGACGTGCACGCCCTTGCCGGAAAGCGCGTTCAGATAAACCGGCAGGGTTGCGACCAGTGTCTTACCTTCACCGGTCTTCATCTCTGCGATATCGCCGGAGTGAAGGATCATGCCGCCGACGAGCTGTACGTCAAAAGGTCGCATGCCGAGTACACGGCGCGAGGCCTCGCGGACGACCGCGAAGGCGGGCACCAGGATGTCGTCGAGCGTCTTGCCTTCGGCGAGGAGCTTGCGGAACTCGACCGTCTGAGCGGCGAGCTGTTCGTCGCTCAATGCCCGCGTCTTTTCTTCAATCGCATTGATGTCTGCGACTTTCGGCTGGAAAGACCGCACGCGGCGGTCATTGGCAGAGCCAAATATCTTGCGGGCAAGGCCGCCAAAGCTGACCATATGACTGGTCCTTTCTCAATATTCTTCCCCAGCTTTTCTTATACGAATGCCCAGCCGAAAATCAGGCACGCGTCTCGAAACGCCAGGAAACTTTTCTGGACGCGAGGTTGCGTGACAGATAAGAGGGGGGTCGAATGATGTCAACGGATTTGGCTGATATAGAAAGGCCACATTCCAGTGTTGAACGCTGTTTTGGGCTGGATTCACACATGATGCTGAAGCCGGCGGTGTAACTCTGAAAGGTTATTTGATGTTGAGCTACAACAAACTTGCCGTGATGGCGGTCGCGACCTTCGTTGCGTTCCATGCGCCGGTCTATGCTGAAGACAAGCCGGATGCCGTCATTGCCAAGGTTGGCACTCTGGAAATTCATCAGTCGGAACTGGATCTGGCGATCGCCAATCTCGATCCGCAGCTGGCCCAGCTGCCTGACGATCAGAAGAAGGTCGCAGCGCTGTCCGCCGCCATCGACGTAAAGCTGCTCGCCGGCGATGCCGCCACGGAAAAGCTCGATCAGACCGACGAGTTCAAGAAGCGCCTTCAGTATCTGACGGACCGCGAACTGCACAACGCCTACTTCAAGAAGCACGTCGTTGACACCGTCACCGACGACGAAGTGAAGGCGCGCTACGACAAGGAAGTCGCCGCTCTTCCGAAGCAGGAAGAAGTGCATGCCCGCCACATCCTGGTGAAGACCGAAGACGAAGCCAAGGACGTCATCAAGCAGCTCGACGCCGGCAAGGATTTCGCAGAGCTCGCCAAGGAAAAGTCCACCGACCCGAACAAGGCTGACGGCGGCGATCTCGGCTATTTCACCAAGGGCCGCATGGTCAAGGAATTCGAAGACGCAGCCTTCGCGCTCGACAAGGGCACCTACTCGAAGACCCCTGTGAAGACCGATTTCGGCTATCACGTCATCAAGGTCGAAGATAAGCGCGACGCACCTCCGCCGCCGTTCGATCAGGTCAAGGATCAGGTTCGTCAGCTCGTCATGCGCGACAAGTATCTTGCTCTTCTCGCTTCCGCGAAGGAAAAGTCCAAGGTCGACATCATGGACGAAACCCTGCGCAAGGGTTACGAGGATGCGAACAAGCAGCCGGCGCCGGGTCAAGAGCCTGTCGTTCAGCCGCAGCAGTAATCATCACTATTCGGGCCCGGTTCTTCCGGGCCCTTCACTATCAGGCAGGTCCATCACAATGTCCGGTTCCGTTTCTCCGCTCGCCCCGAAGACCTTCGCATCCATGCCTGCGCTACGCGGTGTGCGCATGGCGACCGCTTCCGCAGGCATCAAGTACAAGAACCGGACCGACGTGCTGATGATGGTCTTCGACAAGCCTGCCTCGGTCGCGGGCGTCTTCACGCGTTCGAAGTGCCCTTCGGCGCCTGTCGATTTCTGCCGCGCCAACCTGCCGCATGGCATTGCACGCGCCGTCGTCGTCAATTCCGGTAATGCCAACGCCTTTACTGGCCTCAAGGGCCGCGCGGCGACCGAGCTGACGGCGAAGTCGGCTGCCGCCGCCGTCGGCTGCGGCGGGAATGAAATCTACCTGGCGTCGACGGGTGTCATCGGCGAGCCGCTGGATGCGACAAAGTTTGCTGGTGTTCTGGATGCCATGCATCGCGATGCGAGTGGCGATTTCTGGTTCGAAGCTGCCAAGGCGATCATGACGACCGATACCTATCCGAAGGTCGCCACGCGCAGCGCCGAGATCGGTGGTGTGACCGTCACCATTAACGGCATCGCCAAGGGCGCCGGCATGATCGCGCCCGATATGGCGACGATGCTGTCCTTTGTGGTGACCGATGCCGATATTGCCCCGGCTGCCCTGCAGGCGATGCTGTCCGAGGGCGTTGGCCCGACCTTCAACTCGATGACCGTCGATAGCGACACGTCGACCTCTGATACGTTGATGCTGTTTGCAACGGGTGCGGCTGCGGCAGACGGTCAGGCCCGCGTCGAGCGCGCCGACGATGCCCGCCTCGCGACGTTCCGCGTCGCGCTCAACGAAGTGCTCAAGGATCTCGCCCTGCAGGTCTGCCGCGATGGCGAAGGCGCCACGAAGATGCTGGAGATCACCGTGACCGGCGCCGAGAGCGATGCTGCCGCAAAGCGCATCGCGCTTTCGATCGCCAATTCACCGCTGGTGAAGACGGCGGCTGCCGGCGAGGATGCCAATTGGGGCCGTATCGTCATGGCTGTCGGCAAGGCCGGCGAGATGGCGGACCGCGACAGGCTGGCCATCTGGTTCGGTGACGTGCGCGTTGCCGTCAACGGCGAGCGCGATCCCGGCTACTCCGAAGAGGCGGCCTCGAATGTGATGAAGGAGCAGGATATTCCTGTCAAAGTCGATATCGGCCTCGGGAATGGTCACGCAACGGTCTGGACCTGCGACCTCACTAAGGAGTATGTGGCGATCAACGGCGACTACCGGAGCTGATCGTTCATTGACTGAGACTTCTTCAAAAAGTGCAAATCTGCCGCTGGTGCGCAGGCTCGAGGCCGTAGGCTTCCGGGCCTGGCCGGCCTCGTCCGTGCAGTATGACGGCAGCTGGCAGGTGCGTTTGACGGCCGGTCATCCGTCCAACCGTCTGAATTCCATCGTGCCGCTCGATCCGTCCGATCATCGCGACATCGAAATCCGTGTGGAAAAGGCGAGCCGCAAGTTCGAGGCCTATGGCCGCCCGGCGGTTTTGCGGCAAACGCCGCTCTGCTCGTCCTTGCTGGTGGATTTGGTGGCGGCGCAAAACTGGACGCATTTCGACGAGACGATCGTCATGACCTGCGATCTGACACAGGCAGATCTTCCGGATACACTCGATCATCTCCCGACCCACGACATCGGCCGCTTCGTCGATGCTAATCTGGCGACCGATCAGGTGTCGGCCAAACTGAAGCCCGCGCTTGCCGAAATCATCAATGCGATCAAGCCGCCATCCGGCTTGTTCATGATCGAGGATCCGGAGACCGGTCCGCTGGCGACAGTGCTCTGCGTTCAGGACAACGATCTCGCGGGTATCATGTCGCTTTCGGTCGCGCGGGAACGCCGCCGCGAGGGGCTGGGTCTCGAAATCCTGACGTCTGCGCTGCGCTGGGCACGGATGCGCTCTGCGCGCTCCGCCTGGCTTCAGGTAAAGGCGGACAACGCGCCGGCGCTCGCTCTTTACGAGCGGATCGGCTTTTGCGAAGCCTATCGCTACAGCTACTGGCGCAAGGATCGCTGCGGATGAGCGAGGCCGGCAAGAAGATCCTTCTGGTCGTCGCCTGCGCGCTGATCGATTCCGATGGGCGTATTCTTCTGGCGCAGCGGCCGGAGGGGAAATCGCTTGCAGGGCTCTGGGAATTTCCGGGCGGCAAGCTGGAGCCCGGCGAGACGCCGGAGGAAACGCTGGTGCGCGAGCTCGAGGAAGAGCTCGGCATCAAGACTAAGGTCGCCTGCCTGGCGCCGCTGACTTTCGCCAGCCACAGCTATGACACATTTCATTTGCTGATGCCGCTTTATGTGTGCCGCCGCTACGAAGGCGTCCCGCACGGCCGGGAGGGCCAAGCGCTGAAATGGGTTAAGCCCATGGCATTGCGCGATTATCCGATGCCACCGGCCGACGAGCCGCTGATACCGATGCTGCAGGATCTACTTTAGAGATTTCTCACGATTTACTTTCACGGATGGTTTTTGTCCGCGGATATTAATCGATCGTTTATCACCTTCTGCCAAAGATCGGCCTCAATCAAGCAACCGGCGTGTGTGTGTAAAGGCTTGACGGATGGACGACGATTTCTGGAAAGCAGTCAGAGAGAAACAGCAGAGCTCGAATGCCTCGCGCAGGACGGGTGCGCTTAATCTTGCCTTGCTGTTCGGCACAGCCGCGGTCGCCCTGACGTTGATCCTCACGCCGATGCTCGCTGATAAATCGAAGTCCAGCGTGTTTGCCAGCGTGCCGACGGAATTCGACAACATCACAACGGGCTCGATCCCCAAGACCGAGAACGGCAAGCGCTACACAATCCGCCGCAGCGTGCTCCAGGAAAGCCCTGGCTCCGTCTGCGTCGTCCAGGGGTACGGTTCGGGCGCCGGCTGCTGAGGGAAGACCGTCTGCCGGGGCGCAGAGGAAAAGGTCACCGCCATATGCGGGAAAGGTTGGGGGTAATGCGTTCTCTGAAGGCTTTGATCGCGGATATCCGCGGCGCCACCGCCATCGAATATGGCTTGCTGGCGGCATTGATCTCCGTCGGCATCATTGCTGGCGTTGGCACCTTCGGCAACAATCTCCAGACCATGCTGACGAATGTCAGCAACACGATCGCCGCCCACAACCCGTAGGTCAGCGTTTCATTGTTTTAGCTTGTGCTCTTCGACGCGTAAAGCATCGGCAAGGCGTGCCTTCGCCGATCCCGGCTGAAGCGGCTTCTGTTGGCTCTCGTGAGGAGCCCATCCCGAGACGTAGATGATCGAGAATGTCGCGCGGATCCGGCCATCCGGATCGGAGTAGCGCTCGGCGTAGATTTCGGCTGCGCGCAGAAAGAAGGCGCGGGTCAGTGGCTTGCGGCTGCGCGCGGCGAGCGGATTCGTCATGCCCATCGCCCGCAGATCCTTCATCAGGGGAAAGATCGAATCGTAGCGCACCGTATAGGTTTCGGCATCGATGACAGGCAGCGAGAAGCCGGCGCGCTGCAATAGTCCGCCGGCATCGCGCACATCGGCAAAAGGAATGACACGGGGGCTCGCGCCGCCGGTCATTTCGGCCTCGGTCGCAAGCAGAACGTCGCGCAGTTCCTGCAGCGTTCCAGCGCCGGGAATGGCTGCCAGGAACAGGCCGTCAGGCCGCAGTGCACGCTTGATCTGGATGAAGACGCCGGGGGTGTCGTTGGTCAAATGCAGGCTGAGCGGCGCGATGACGAGATTGGCGGATTGCGGTTCGAGCGGAACGTCCTCCAGCGGCGCGACCTGAAGTTCGCCGGGAGCGCCGGAAACATCCTGCACTTCGATGCGCCTGAGATCGCCGATCTTGCCGGTTGCCAATGCGGCGCGCGCCGCCGCGCCCGTCGCGCCGTGCAGTTCGACGGCGTGCTCGAAGGTGCGCTCGACCACCGACAGTCTCTCGGCCAGCTCCTCGGCGGCGATATCGAGAAGGAACGCGGCCTTCGGATCGCCTGCCTGCAAGGCGCGGTGGCGGTGTGCGGCGATCGCCGCCCTGTCGAAAATGATATCCATGCGACGTGAATAGTCCCGTCATTCTCAAGCGGCAAGACGGATTTTCCTTTGCTGGAAAACCAGCTAGCTTTCGTCTATGGGGGCGATCGATTTCGGCAGGCTGAGAGAATCCGGACGGACGCTTGTCCTCCAGCCCTTTCGCATGCTTGCGGATCTGGTTTACCCGCCTGCCTGTTCGGCCTGCGGGGTGCTGACCGCGGGGCATCGAGGGCTCTGTGCCAAATGCTGGACGGGCGTGTGCTTCATCGAGCGGCCCTATTGCGAGGTTCTCGGACTTCCCTTCTCGCACGATCTTGGCGTCGGAATTCTCTGTGCCGAAGCGATCGCAAACCCGCCGCCCTTCGACCGGCTGCGCTCTGCCGCCATCCATGACGAGGCCGTCCGCGATCTCGTTCATGGCCTCAAATATCGCGACCGTGTCGATCTGGCGCCGATGATGGCGGGCTGGATGCTGCGAGCGGCCGACGGCACAGTCGAGATTTGCGACGTAATCATTCCCGTGCCCTTGCATCGCTCGCGGCTGTTGTCGCGCAAGTTCAATCAGGCGGCCGAGCTGGCGCGGCATATTGCCAGTCTATCCGGCAAGCCGCTGCTTCCGGCAACGCTTTTGCGCGTCAAACGGACCGAACAGCAGGTTGGTCTCGGCGCCCGTGCCCGCGAGGACAATGTCCGGGGAGCCTTCGCGCTGGCGCGCGGCCACGAAAACGACGTCTTCGGCAAACGTGTCGTGCTCGTCGATGACGTTTATACGACAGGGGCGACAGTGGCTGCGGCAACGCGCGCGTTGCGCAAGGCGGGCGCCGCCGACATCAGTGTTTCGACCTTTGCAAGGGCCCTTTCAGAACCTATATGACTAGTGAAAACAGGCACTCGTCTGGAGATAGAGATGACACTGGTAACGATCTATACGCGGCAGGCTTGCGGCTATTGCGCACGCGCAAAATCCCTTCTCGAACAAAAGGGTGTCGATTATGTCGAGCATGACGCGACCTTCTCTCCCGATCTCCGTCAGGAGATGATCGGCAAGTCGAATGGCCGGTCGACATTCCCGCAGATTTTCATCGGCAGCGAACATGTCGGCGGTTGCGACGACCTCTTCGCACTCGATCGGGCCGGCAAGCTCGACCCGATGCTCGCAGCCTGAGCCGAGACTATGGTCTTCAAGGCTGCTGCCGTTCAAATGTGTTCAGGTGTCGATCCGGCGCGTAACGCCGTGTCGATGGCGCGGCTGGTTCGTGAGGCCGCCGCACAGGGCGCGACCTATATCCAGACACCCGAGATGACGGGAATGCTGCAGCGGGACCGGGCGGCCGCCAAGGCGGTTCTGCGCGGCGAGGCTGACGATATCATCGTCAATACCGCATCGGAGCTTGCTGCCGAACTCCGCATCTACCTGCATGTCGGCTCGACGGCGATTGCGCTCGACGACGGCAAGATGGCCAATCGTGGTTTCCTGTTCGGGCCCGATGGCAAGGTGCTGAACCGCTACGACAAGATCCACATGTTCGATGTCGATCTCGATAACGGCGAGAGCTGGCGCGAGAGCGCGGCCTATCGGCCAGGCTCGGAGGCGCGCGTCGTGTCGCTGCCGTTTGCCGAAATGGGCTTCACCATCTGCTACGACGTCCGCTTCCCCGCGCTTTTCCGGGCACAGGCCGTTGCCGGTGCTGAGGTCATTACGGTGCCTGCCGCATTCACCAAGCAGACCGGTGAGGCGCATTGGGAGATCCTGCTGCGGGCGCGAGCCATCGAAAACGGCGTCTTCGTCATTGCGGCGGCGCAAGCCGGCGTTCACGAGGATGGACGCGAGACCTTCGGGCATTCGATGATCATCGACCCCTGGGGACGCGTGCTGGCTTCTGCAGGCGGAACCGGCGAGGCCGTCACCGTCGCCGATATCGATCCTGCCGCCGTCAAGGTGGCGCATGACAAGATCCCGAACCTGAAGAATGGCCGTGAGTTTTCGATTGAGAAAATACCGGCAGCAATGAGCGGGGGCGCGGCCGCTTGATCCGCTATTCCCTCAGTTGCGAGAATGCGCACGAGTTTGAAGGCTGGTTCTCCGAGAGTGCTGATTTCGATCGTCAGCTGGCCTCCGGCTTTCTGAACTGCCCGGTCTGTCAGTCGGCAACGATCTCGAAGGTGCTGATGGCGCCTTCGGTTTCGACCGCGCGCAAGAAGGACGAAATCAAGACCGTCGCCATGGATGCGATGCGCCGCGAAGCGTTCCAGAAGCTCAAGCAGGCGGTTGCCGAGGTCAAGGCGAATTCCGAAGACGTTGGTACCAAGTTTCCGGAAGAGGCGCGAAAAATCCACTACGGCGAGGCGGATGCTCGCGGTATCATCGGTCAAGCCACCGCGCATGAGGCGCAAGAGCTGATTGACGAAGGCATCAAGATAGCGGCGCTGCCGGTTCTGCCAGATGATGTGAACTGAGATGACGACGGAGCGCCTGGCCTTCTACAATTTTGGCGTTCACGTCGCTCCTCCCGAAAGTGAGACCATCCGTGGCTTTGTCCTGCGCGAGCCGGTGAATTTCGAGGCGGCGACGCGTGCCAGCGGGTTCCTCGGGCGCTCGGGCTATCCTGGCGTGCCCGGCACCAGAAGCTGGGGGGCGCAAGTCTTTCCGCGTTACATCGAGGGTAGCGGGTTCACGTCCGCGCCGTCCTCGCTCTCGCTCTGGGCTGATATCGAGTCGCTGATGGCGTTCAGCTACAATGGCGTGCATGCCGAGGCCCTGAAGAATGCCCGAAGCTGGAACGTAAAGCCGTCATGGCCGCCGCTCGTGCTCTGGTGGGTTTCCGCAACGCATCGGCCGGATTGGGCGGAGGGTGCTCAGCGGCTCGAGCATCTCGACGACCACGGGCCGAGCCCGCACGCATTCACGTTCAAGCAGCCTTTCGGGCCTGATGGTGCCGAGTTGACGATCGATCGGGAGCGGCTCAAGGAGCTTGCAGCGCGTAACGCCGAACGCCAGCAGGATTTGCTCGAACGGGTCAGCAAGCTGAAGGTCTGAAGGCGTTTCTCTTACCGCGGGCGTTTCGCCAGCAGCATGTAATTGACGTCCATGTCCTTCGACAGGTTCCACTGATTGGAAAGCGGATTGAAGAACACGCCGGTGCGGTCGATGATTTCGAGGCCGTTTTCCGTCATCGGCTTTTCCAGCTCTTCGGGACGCACCAGCTTCTCATATTGATGTGTGCCGCGCGGCAGCCAGCGCAGGATGTTTTCAGCGGCAAAGATCGCCAGTGCGGCGGCCTTCATTGTTCTGTTGATGGTGGCGACGAACATCATCCCGCCGGGGCGGACCATCTTGGCGCAGGTCGTCATGAAAAATTCGACGTCGGCAACGTGCTCGACGACTTCCATGTTCAGGACGATATCGAAGGTCTCGCCGGCCTCCGCAAGCTGCTCGGCCGTGACAGCGCGGTAGTCGACTGAAACACCCGATGCCTTGGCATGGGTGGAGGCGATACCGATGTTCTTCTCAGAGGGGTCGGCGCCGACGACTGTGGCGCCCATCCGCGCTACGGGCTCCGACAGCAGTCCGCCGCCGCAGCCGATATCGAGAACGCGCAGACCTTCAAGCGGCTTTGGGTTTTTCGGATCAAGCCCGAAGTTCTCCGCCGCCTTGTCACGGATATAGGTCAGCCGCACCGGATTGAACTTGTGCAGCGGCTTGAACTTGCCGGTCGGGCTCCACCACTCAGCCGCCATCGCAGAGAAGCGGTCAACTTCGCTCTGGTCGATCGTGCTCTTCGCGGCTTCGCTCATCGGTCTGCTCCTTGCATTCGTCAGCAGTGAAGTCGGACGATCGGCAGCATAAGTCAAGGGGCGGGCAGTCTCGGCACGGCTAGCCGGGCCTCGAGTGCCGCCGCCATCGAAAGCACGCTCTCATCCGCAAAGCGCCGCCCGACAATCTGCAGGCCGACAGGCAGGCCATTCGCGGCAAGACCGACAGGCAGCGAGAGGGCGGGCAGCTGCGGCAGCATGTTGAAGGGACAGGTCATGTCGAGACCGATGAAGCGTCCGTCAGCGCCGGTCGCGACATAGTCGTCGTCGCATTCGGTGACCAGCGGGGCGGTGACGGCGCAGGTGGGGCATAGCAGCGCGTCATAGGTCTGGAAGAGGGCGGCCATGTCCCGCCACATGCGGGTGCGCAGCAGCTCGACGCGCTTGTAGGCCGTGGCGTTCATCGCCAGACCGCGTTCGATCATCGAGACGACGGCCGGATCCATCCTTTCGCGGTGGCTCTCGATCGTATCGCCGAAGAAACCCGACATGAAGACGCACCAGATGTCGAACCACTCGTCGTTGACGGCGCGGGTCCATTGCATCGGGACCTCATCGACAATGGCGCCCGCACGGCGAAGCTCCTCAGCGGCATTGCGGACAAGGCGTTCGACCTCGGGCTCGATCTGGTAGTAGCCGAGATCGATCGAGAGTGCGAAGCGCTTGCCCTTGAGGCTGCCTGTTCTCGCCGCATCAGGAGCGAAGCCAATGGGCAACGAGGAGATGTCTTCGTCGCTTGGGCCGGAGGCAGCTTCCATGAAGGAGACGGCGTCGGAGACGGTGCGGGCCAGCGGGCCGAAATGCGAAATGTTGTCGAAGACGCTGGGAAGAATGGTCATCGGGATGCGGCCGAGGCTGGGCTTCAGGCCGACGGCGCCGCTGAGTGCGGCCGGAATTCTGACCGAACCGCCCATGTCCGTGCCTTCGGCGAAGGGCACGACGCCGGTTGCGACAGCCACCGCCGAGCCGCCGGACGAACCGCCGGGCGTATGCTCGGGATTCCAGGGATTGTGCGTCACGCCCCAGCGCGGGCTGTGGGTGAAGCTTGCATAGGCAAATTCGGGGGTGGCGGTCTTGCCCATCAGAATACCGCCGGCCTCCTGCAAGCGGCGGACGACAAGTGCCGTTTCGCCGGGAACCCAATCACCCCTCGTCCAGGAGCCGAGTGTCGTCAGATCGCCCTCGGTCGGTGTCAGGTCCTTGGCTGCGAAGGGTACGCCGTGAAGCGGCCCGGTGGCTTCGCCACGCGCCACCGCGCGGTCGGCAGCGCGGGCGGCTTCCAGCGCCTGATCCTCGCGAATGACGGTGAAGGCGTTCAGCCTCGCGGTCACCAGCCTGGCGCGGTGGATCGATTCCGAGACGATGGATTCGGAACTGAACTGCCCTTCGCGGATACCGCGGGCAATCTGGATCGCGGGAAGATCCAGCGGGTGTGAAATAGTGGCGTCTGCCGGTTTCGTCGTCATGTGAGCATGTTCCATCGGAGTCATTGCATTTCGCTTTGAAAGAGTGCTTGCTGTGTTTCAAGCCCTATCGGGCCTGTGATTTCCAGGACGATCCATGAATTCCGTTTCGAGACCAACTGCCCAGATGCCGGCCTTCGACGTCTGGAATGCTGCTCTCGCTCAGGCAGCGAATGCCATCGGTTCGCGGTCCTTTCCGGATGCGCTTGCCGCGGCGCTCCGGCTGCTTTCGCCGTTTCAGATGATGAATGGCTTCATCTACTCGCCCGATGCTCACGCCTTCGATCTCTATAACGAGAAGATCGTGGCCGAGCGGGCGCTGATCGTCGACCGATATCTGGCCGGCGCCTTCGTGCTCGATCCCTTCTACGATGCGGTGCGTGCCGACAGTAGTGCGCGGATGATCGTGATGCGCGAGATCGCGCCAGACGACTTTGCGCAGACCGAGTATTTCCGCATTCACTACGCAACGACCGAGATCCTCGACGAGATCGGCTTCGTCCTGACGCTGGAGAATGGCTATAGCGCCGTGCTTTCCCTGTCGCGAACCGGAAGCGCGGCATTGTTTTCCGGAGAGGATTTGCAGCGGTTGCGGTCGGCAGCGCCGCTGGTTTGCGCTTTGGCTGGCCGTCATTGGTTCCATGTCTCGGGACTGTCGCTGGAGATCAAGAACGCGGCTCCGGCGGCGCGGATCGAGCATCCGCTGCTGACCAAGCGTGAACTCGAGATCGTGACGCTGATCCTCAAGGGGCATTCCAACCTCTCGCTTGCGGCCGTGCTGGAGCTTTCGCCCAATACCGTCAAGGTGCACCGCCGGCAGATCTACTCGAAACTCAATATTTCCAGCCAGGCCGAGCTATTCAGGCTGTTTCTGGCATAGCCCGGCCGTTGCCGGCCGGGCTGACGCTTGGCGGACGTTATTCGGCAAAATCCATTTCGGGAGGCGCGGACTGGAAGAAGCGCGTCAGGTAGGCGAGGTAGCCGATGCCGATCACCAGCCAGATCAGGCCGAGAACCTTGGCATGCTCGTCGAGGTTCCAGAGCAGGAACAGGTCGCAGACGGCGGCCAGAGCCGGGATGACGAGGCCGACAAGTGCGCCGAGCGGCTTCACCTGCTGGTCACCCTTCATGTAGAGCGCGATGACCGAGATGTTGACGGCGGTGAAGGCCAGGAAGGCGCCGAAGTTGATGAAGGAGGTCGAGGTGGTGACGTCCATGGTCAGCGCCAGCAGGCCGACGATGCCGACGAGGATCAGGTTGATGATGGGCGTGTGCCACTTCGGATGCAGGCTACCAAAGATCGATGAGGGCAGCACGTTGTCGCGGCCCATGGCAAACAGCAGGCGGCCGACACTTGCCTGAGCGGCGAGACCCGAAGTGAACTGGGCGACGACCAGCGTTGCGAGGAAGATGGTGACGAAGACGTCGCCGCCGATCATCTTGGCGATTTCGCTGGCAGCGGCATCGACCGAGACGAAGTCCATGCCGGGATGGGCAAGCTGTGTGATGTAGGCAGCCACGACGAAGATGAGGCCACCGGCAAGGGCGGTGATGAGGATGGCGCGCGGCATGGTGCGTTTGGCATCCTTGGTTTCCTCGGTCAGCGTCGAGACGGCGTCGAAGCCGAGGAAGGAATAGGCGGCGATCGCGGCGCCGGCGATCGATGCGGAGAACGGCACGTCGGTCTTGAAGAACGGCGTTGCCGAGACGAGGCCTGCGGGACCGCTGGCGGCCATGACGTAACGGGCAGCCAGGAACACGAAGGCAATCAGGACGGCGAGCTGCACCAGCATCAGGATGAAATTGACGCGGTTTGCGAAGGCGATGCCGACGACATTGACCAGCGTTGTCAGCACGATGAATCCGATGATCCAGACATAGGCCGGGATCGTCGGGAATGCCGAGGTCAGATAGGCGGCGCCGATCAGCCAGATGACCATCGGCAGGAAGAAGTAATCGAGCAGAACCGCCCAGCCGACGAGGAAGCCGATGCTGGGGCTGATCGAGCGGCGCGCATAGGTGTAGGCGGAGCCGGCAACCGGATAGACGCGGGCCATGACGCCGTAGCTGATCGCCGTCAGCAGAATGGCGGCGGCGGCAACGAGATAGGCCATCGCCGTCGTGCCCTGGCTTGCTGCTGCAAGTGCGCCGAAGGTGCCGAAGACGATCATCGGCGTCATATAGGCCAGGCCGAATAGCACAACGGACCAGAGGCCCAATGCGCGGTCGAGTTTTACTGTGTTGTTCATGTTCCGCCTCCGCGAAGAGTTGTTGATTGATCTTCCCGGGAGCTGCGCAGTGCAATTCTTATAGCTGTTCCGCGCAGGTCACCGCCCGCATTTTTTATTTATGAAGAAAAGATGAACGAGCGGAGCGGGATCGAACATAACCCCAAGGTGTTATGAAGAGCGGCCGTAAAAGACGCCTGCGGGCCCTTCGAAATGCCTGTCCGGCTCATGATCGAAAACTTTGCGCCACCGTACCGCCAATCGCCTGAAGGCGACCTTGCCACCCCCCTGCAAAGCCGCTAAGAGACGCCGCAACTTGAGCCCTTGGGCGCCAAGGCTTCAGAAGCGTTCCAGAACTCCCAATTCGAGCGCTCCGGCCTGCGGTCCGACTGGCTTTGGATGCCGGGTCTGGCGATCGTCTCTCCCGGTGGTTTGTCAATGGCGCGCGAGCTTCCGGAAAATCCCGATCCGGTATCAGGCGCTGGCTGTGGTAGAGGCTTATGGCACGCATCGTTATGAAATTCGGCGGAACATCCGTCGCCGATCTGGACCGCATCAAGAACGTTGCCCGCCATGTGAAACGCGAAGTCGACGCGGGCCACGAGGTCGCGGTCGTCGTTTCAGCGATGTCGGGCAAGACCAACGAGCTGGTCGGCTGGGTGCAGAACATGCCGAAAGTCGTCGGCGCCAACTCGCCATTCTACGATGCGCGCGAATATGATGCCGTTGTTGCTTCGGGCGAGCAGGTGACCGCCGGTCTGCTGGCGATCGCGCTGCAGGCCATGGACATCAATGCGCGCTCCTGGCAGGGCTGGCAGATCGCCATCCGCACGGACAATGCCCATGGCGCCGCCCGCATCCAGGAAATCGACGGTGCGGATATCGTCAAGCGCATGGGCGAGGGACAGGTTGCCGTCATCGCCGGCTTCCAGGGTATCGGCCCCGATAATCGCATCGCAACGCTCGGCCGCGGCGGTTCTGATACCTCTGCCGTTGCCGTTGCCGCGGCGTTGAAGGCTGACCGCTGCGATATTTATACCGACGTCGATGGCGTCTACACGACCGATCCGCGCATAGTGCCGCAGGCGCGCCGCCTGAAGAAGATCGCCTTCGAGGAAATGCTCGAAATGGCATCGCTCGGCGCCAAGGTTTTGCAGGTTCGCTCGGTCGAGCTTGCCATGGTGCACAAGGTTCGTACCTTCGTGCGCTCTTCTTTCGAAGATCCCGATGCTCCGGGCATGGGTGATTTCTTGAATCCGCCCGGAACGCTGATTTGTGACGAGGATGAAATCGTGGAACAGGAAGTAGTCACCGGCATCGCCTATGCCAAGGATGAAGCTCAGATCTCGCTTCGCCGTCTTGCCGACCGGCCGGGCGTTTCCGCCGCGATCTTCGGACCGCTGGCCGAGAACCACATCAATGTCGACATGATCGTCCAGAATATTTCCGAGGACGGTTCGAAGACTGACATGACCTTTACGGTTCCGTCAGGTGATGTCGACAAGGCGATCAAGGTCCTGTCGGACAACAAGCCGGCTATCGGCTACGACGTCGTGCAGCATGAATCCGGTCTGGTGAAGGTATCCGTCATCGGCATCGGCATGCGTTCGCACGCTGGCGTTGCCGCAACGGCCTTCCGCGCGCTCGCGGAAAAGGGTATCAACATCAAGGCGATCACCACGTCGGAGATCAAGATTTCTATCCTGATCGACGGTCCGTATGCGGAACTCGCTGTCAGAACTTTGCATTCCTGCTACGGTCTGGATAAGAATTGATTCCCAGCGGGCGGGCCGCCCCTTCGAGATGAAGAGATGCGGCCGGTTCTGCTGGCCGCATTAGGCGTTTGTTTCGGGGAGCTTGAGACGCAATGAGAGACCTGTCCGGTGGTCCGCGCGTACTGCTCAAGCGGTTGCGCGAGTTGATGGCGGAACCGCTGGAGCCGCAGGAGCGACTCGACCGGATCGTTCGCCAGATTGCCGGCAACATGGTTGCCGAGGTCTGCTCGGTCTACGTGCTGCGTGCCGACGGCGTGCTCGAGCTCTATGCGACCGAAGGTCTGAACAAGGAAGCCGTTCACCTTTCGCAATTGAAGATGGGACAGGGTCTCGTCGGTACGATTGCCGCTTCCGCGCAGCCGCTCAATCTTTCCGATGCGCAGTCGCACCCGGCCTTCCGCTACCTGCCGGAAACCGGCGAAGAGATCTATCATTCCTTCCTTGGTGTGCCGATCCTGAGAACCGGGCGCTCGCTCGGCGTTCTCGTCGTGCAGAACAAGGCCAGCCGCAATTATCGCGACGAAGAGCTGGAAGCGCTGGAAACGACGGCGATGGTGCTCGCCGAGATGATCGCCACCGGCGAACTCAAGAAGATCACCAAGCCCGGCCTCGAGCTCGACCTGACGCGTGCCGTGACGATCGACGGCGATACCTATAATGAAGGCATCGGCCTGGGCTACGTCGTGCTGCACGAGCCGCGCATCGTCGTCACCAATCTGCTGAACGAGGATTCGGACAAGGAAATCCGTCGCCTCGCGGAGTCGATGGGCTCGCTCAGGCTGTCGATCGACGATATGCTGTCGCGCCGTGACGTCTCCATGGAGGGCGAGCACCGCGAGGTTCTCGAAACCTACCGGATGTTCGCGCATGACCAGGGCTGGGTGCGCAAGCTGGAAGAAGCGATCCGCAACGGCCTGACGGCGGAGGCGGCGGTCGAGAAGGTGCAATCGGATACCAAGGCGCGGATGATGCGTCTGACCGATCCCTACCTCCGCGAACGGATGCATGATTTTGAGGATCTGGCCAACCGCCTTCTCAGGCAGCTGACCGGCTATAGCGGCCGGACGACCGCTGACGGCTTCCCGAACGATGCGATCATTTTTGCCCGCGCCATGGGGGCTGCCGAACTACTCGACTATCCTCGGGCGAACGTTCGCGGTCTCGTGCTGGAAGAGGGCGCGGTGACGAGCCATGTGGTCATCGTTGCACGCGCCATGGGCATTGCTGTCATCGGCCAGGCAGCGGGCGTCGTTGCGCTCGCTGAAAACGGCGACGCGGCGATCGTCGATGGTGACGAAGGTCATGTTCACCTGCGCCCGATGCAGGACCTGCAGCGCTCTTATGAGGAGAAGGTGCGCTTCCGCGCCCGCAAGCAGGAGCAGTTCCGCGCCTTGCGAGCTGTCGAACCCGTCACCAAGGATGGCAAACGCATTGCGCTGCAGATGAATGCCGGTCTGCTGGTCGATTTGCCGCAGCTGGCAGAATCCGGTGCCGAGGGTATCGGTCTGTTCCGCACCGAGCTGCAGTTCATGATCGCATCGACGATGCCGAAGGCGGATGAGCAGGAAACCTTTTACCGCAATGTCCTGAAGCAGGCGGCCGGGCGTCCGGTGACGTTCCGCACGCTCGATATCGGCGGCGACAAGGTCGTTCCCTATTTCCGTGGCCACGAGGAAGAAAACCCGGCACTCGGCTGGCGCGCCATCCGTCTGTCGCTTGATCGGCCTGGCCTGCTGCGCACGCAGCTTCGCGCCATGCTGAAGGCAGCCGCCGGAACCGAGCTGAAGATCATGGTGCCGATGGTGACCGAGGTTTCGGAGCTGAAGGCAGTCCGCGAGTTGTTGCAGAAGGAAGTGCAACATCTTTCCCGCTTCGGCCACGGCCTGCCGCGCAAGCTGCAGTTCGGCGCGATGCTGGAGGTTCCGGCGCTGCTCTGGCAGCTGGATGAGCTGATGGAAGCGGCGGATTTCGTTTCTGTCGGCTCCAATGACCTGTTCCAGTTCTCGATGGCAGTCGACCGCGGCAATGCGCGCGTTTCCGACCGTTTCGATACGCTCGGACGTCCGTTCCTGCGGATCCTGCGTGACATCACCCGCGCCGGCGAACGCAACAACACGACCGTGACGCTGTGCGGTGAGCTAGCCGGCAAGCCGATCTCGGCAATGGCGCTATTGGGGATCGGTTTCCGCTCGGTCTCGATGTCGCCGGCCTCGATCGGGCCGGTGAAGGCGATGCTGCTCGGGCTCGACGTTTCGGCGCTTTCGAAGCTGATGGACGAGGCGCTCGACGATACGCATGCGACGGAATCCGTGCGCGACATTCTTGTCCGTTTCGCCAGCAGCCACAATATTCCCCTTTAGACAACGATAAGAAGAATTGGAGTGAAGGGTGGCGAAGCTTCCCCTGGAAAAGATGCGCGAGCTGGAACGCCGCTTCGGCGAGATCGAAGCGCGCATGTCCGCCGGTCCTGCGGCCGACGTCTATGTGAAGCTCGCCTCCGAATATTCCGAGCTGCAGCCCGTGGTCGGCAAGATCCGCGCCTATCAGAAGGCGGTGGATGAATTTGCCGATCTGGAAGTGCTGCTAGAGGACAAGTCTGTCGATCGCGATATGCGCGAACTCGCCGAGCTTGAATATCCCGATGTGAAGGAGCGGATCGAGGGGCTGGAGCAGGAGATCCAGATCCTGCTGCTGCCTAAGGACGCAGCCGACGAGAAGAGTGCCATCCTGGAAATCCGTGCCGGAACCGGTGGTTCCGAAGCTGCGCTTTTCGCCGGCGATCTGTTCCGCATGTACGAGCGCTTTGCGGCTGCCAATGGCTGGAAGGTCGAGGTCCTGTCGTCGAGCGAGGGTGAAGCTGGCGGCTTCAAGGAAATCATCGCGACGATCACCGGCCGTGGCGTGTTCGCCAAGCTGAAATTCGAATCCGGCGTACACCGTGTCCAGCGCGTGCCGGAGACGGAAGCAGGCGGGCGTATCCACACCTCGGCCGCGACAGTAGCGGTTCTGCCGGAGGCCGAGGAGATCGACATCGAAATCCGGGCGGAAGATATCCGCATCGATACGATGCGCTCGTCGGGTGCCGGCGGCCAGCACGTCAACACGACGGACTCTGCGGTGCGCATCACGCACCTGCCGACCGGTATCGTCGTCACCAGTTCCGAGAAGTCGCAGCACCAGAACCGGGCGAAAGCGATGCAGGTACTTCGGTCGCGTCTCTACGACGCCGAGCGGCAGAGGGCCGACAGCGAGCGTTCTGCCGACCGGAAGAGCCAGGTGGGCTCGGGCGACCGCTCCGAACGCATCCGAACCTACAATTTCCCGCAGGGCCGCATCACCGATCACCGCATCAACCTGACGCTCTACAAGCTTGATCGGATGATGGTCGGCGAGATCGACGAAGTCGTCGATGCGTTGCTGGCCGACTATCAGGCAAGCCAGCTCGCCAGCCTCGGCGAACAGCAATGACGGCAAGCGGGCGAACGGTTTCGGCGGTTCTTTCCGAAGCCCGCCGCCGCTTCACGGAAGCCGGGATCGCCGATCCCGCAACGGATGCCCGTCTGCTCGTGGCCGGATTGCTCGGCCTTTCGGCGACGGAAATGCTGACGCGGGCGAACGAGGCTCCGGCGAACGACAGGATTGCGGCGATCGACGCCGCCATCGAGCGGCGGCTGCAGCACGAACCCGTTCATCGTATTCTCGGCGAGCGTGAATTCTACGGCCTGCCGCTGTCGCTGTCGGCAGGCACACTGGAGCCGCGGCCGGATACCGAAATCCTTGTCGACGTGATGCTTCCCTATTTGAGAAACCTTGCAAGTTCGGGCGCGGATCTCCATATCCTTGATATAGGCACAGGAACGGGGGCGATCTGTCTGGCGCTTTTGAGCGAACTCCCGCAAGCCAAGGGAATTGGCAGCGACATCTCCTCCGATGCACTGGCAACGGCAAAAGCCAATGCCGAAAGAAACGGGCTTCAGGAACGATTCGAGGCTTTGCAATCCAGCTGGTTCGAGAACGTCGAAGGACGCTTTCATGCGATCGTCTCAAATCCGCCCTATATTGCTTCCAAGGTCGTTCACGATCTCGCGCCCGAAGTGACGAAATTTGATCCTGCGGCCGCTTTGGATGGCGGTCCGGATGGGCTTGACGCCTACAGAGCGATAGCCAAGGATGCAGCGAGGTTCTTGCGGCCAGACGGTATCGTCGGACTGGAGATCGGATACGATCAGCGGGACGACGTCACTGCGGTTTTTGAAGCTGCAGGCTTCCAGCGTCTCGCGTCCGTCAAAGATTACGGCCAGAATGACCGGGTGCTCGTGTTCGCACTCAATGTCTGAGCGACAAATTGCAGCATTAAACAGGACGATATTGCTATTGCGAAGAAAAGGCTTGGATTTCCCCGGGAAGCAAGATAGGTTGCGCTCACGCGTTGGGCACCCAAGAAGGAACGAAGATTCGTTCGGTACTTGGTCAGCCTCGGGGGTCCACTCTTTTAAACGAGAGTTTCAAAGGTTGAACACGACCCAATGCGTGAATCAGTCAATATGACTTGAGAACAAGCGGCAGGTCGGCGCGAAGGCGCATCATGCTTGCGGCACGAAAGCTCTGACCGGTTTCCGGCATTGCGGTCGGTGCCTTAACTCCACACAAACAGAGAATTCAGGTGAACGATCGATGAGGCCAGGACAGCAGAACAAGCGCGGTCGAGGGCGTGGCAGCAACAACAATGGCGGCGGCGGAAGCAACAATAACAACAACTTCAACCGCAAGGGTGGCAATCCGCTGACACGGACCTACGACAGCTCGGGTCCGGACGTAAAGGTTCGCGGTACCGCCCAGAACATTGCTGAAAAATATGCTCAGCTCGCCCGTGATGCCCAGAGCTCCGGCGATCGCGTCATGGCCGAGAACTATCTTCAGCATGCCGAGCATTATAACCGCATCATCGCGAGTGCTCAGGCGCAGATGCAGGAGCGCTTCCAGCGCGACGAGCGCGGCGAATACCAGGACGGCGCCGAGAATGGCGACGATTCGGATGGCGATAACGACGATGTCGTCGTTGTTCAGCCGCCCCGCGATCAGCAGCAGCCGCGCGAACAGCATCAGCAGCGTGAACAGCGCGAGCCCCGTGAACAACGCGAACCTCGTGAACCCCGCGAGCAGCGGGAGCCCCGGGAACCGCGCGCCGAACGTGAGCCGCGCCGCGAAGCGCCGGCTCCGGCCGTCGCTGCCGAGGTTATCGACGGCACGGGTCCGCAGCCTGAGATCGAGGGCATTCCTGTCGAGGTTTCGATGGAAGAGGAAGGCGGCCAGTCGAGCGAGCGCCAGCCGCGCCGCCGCAGCACCGGCAGCCGCCCCCGTCGTCCGCGCCGCGCCAGCGGTGAGGGTGAAGGCGAGGCCGCAGCCGACGCTCCCGCACTGGCTGACGCCGCTTCGGAATAAGCATTTCTGCTAATGGAATAAGAAAGGCCGCCTTGAGGGCGGCCTTTTTCGTTGAGGCGTCCCGTTCTGGAAAGCGATCGAGGCATTGAGGAAGAATGTCCGCGGTGGCCGACGAATTTGCCGCGGTTGTCGCATCAGTTCCTGCGCTCTGCCTTTGCCCGCAAGCCTGCAAGCCGGCGCTTCGTCTCGATCGCACGGGACTGATTTCTGACGGCAACGCCGTAGGCAAGCATGTCGCCGGTGACGATGGCGCCGAGGGTCCAGCTTGCGAGCTTGGACGGGGAACCGATGCAGGTCAGCAGCGCATCGACCTTATCTTTGTAAAGCGCACGCAGCTGAACGCCGCAGACGAGGATGAGCTTGCAGCCGATCTCGCTCATCTGGCTGGCAACCATCGAAAATTCGGGTGTTTCATGCACCGCATTGAAAAGCACGACGACATCGCTTGCACGGAGATCGAGCAGATCGTTGGCAAGCGTGAAGCCCGATGCGCCGGACCATCTTGTTCTCAACCCGGCGCGGCTGAGCGCCATGGCGCAATGGCGGGCTTCGATCTCGGCGGTCCCCATTCCAAGACACCAGACGGTATCGGCGCCTTCCAGCAGCGACACGGCTGCAGACAGCATCTGCTCATCAAACTGCTCCTCGGTCGAAGTGAGAACCTCGCGGGCTGTCGCGAACATCTGTTGCGCGACTTTCGGTAGTTCGCTGCCGGTGCCGCGAAAGCGTTGTTCCAGGCGGTCGCTGGTCGGAATGGTCTTCGCCATCGTGCGGCTGCAGACGCGTTTCAGCTCCGGCAGGCCACTGAAGCCGAGGCGGCGCGCCGTGCGGATGACGGTGGCGTCGCTGGTGCCCGCATCGGAGGCAATCTCTTCGGCGCTCTTGAAGATCAGCACGTCGATCGGCAGCGCAACCAGATATTCGGCAACGGCAAGCTCCGAGCGGCTCAGCTGCGTTCTATGCTGGTCGAAATGCTGCTTGAGCACGCCAGAGGCCCGGTCGCTTGTTTCCATCTGCTTCCCCTCATTGCGATCACGGAATCGCGAATATCCGAATTTCCTGCTGATAGATACGGAAAATCACCGGCTTAGCCATGGCGGGGTGTCATCCCCGCACGGATCTGTGATTGCAAAGCTTGCGCTCGCGGCGCCCAGTTCATACCTTTATATCAGTGCGCTGTCCTGACAGCCCCGCTTTCGGCCAGCGCATCTGCGGTCAGGATAAAGAGATGAATACAGATCAGATTTTGCGGTCAATTGTGGCCGTTCGGTCCTCCATCGCCGAGGACGCCTTTACCGCTGCCACGCTCGGCACAGTCAGAGAAGGCAGCGGCGTCGTCATTCGTGAAAACGGCCTCGTGCTGACCATCGGCTACCTGATCACAGAAGCCGAGGAAGTTTGGCTGACGCGTCAGGACGGTCATGTCGTTGCCGGGCATGCGCTTGCCTATGATCAGGAAACCGGCTTCGGTCTGATCCAGGCGCTTGGTGCGCTCGACCTCCCGGCACTGCCGCTCGGCAATTCCTCGGATGCCAAGGTCGGTGATCCCGTGATGCTGGCCGATGGTATAGGGCAGTTCGTCCGGGCCAATATCGTCGCCAAACAGGAATTCGCAGGCTACTGGGAATATCTGCTCGACGAGGCGATTTTCACGGCGCCCGCCCATCCCTCCTGGGGCGGTGCTGCTCTTGTCGATGCCGAGGGCAAGCTGCTCGGCATCGGTTCGCTCCGGCTGCAGATGGCAAAGGATGGTGACGTCGCGGATATCAACATGACGGTGCCGATCGATCTTCTGCGCCCGATCCTCGACGACCTGCTCAATCGCGGCCAGATCAACAAGCCTGCGCGGCCCTGGCTCGGCGCTTTTTCGGCGGAGAACAACGGCGAGGTCATCGTCATGAGCGTGGCGCCGGATGGTCCTGCCGCCAAGGCGGGGCTGAAGCGGGGTGACGTTATCTCCGAAATCCGGGACGGCGAGGTGGAAGGACTTGCGGATTTCTATCGCAAGGTCTGGGAAAGCGGTTCGGCCGGTGCCGAAATCCCGATGCGCGTGCTGCGCGACGGGCGCGAAGCCTGGCTGCGCATCAAGTCCGCCGACCGCAACAGCTTCCTTAAAAAGCCGCAGCTTCAATAGGTCTTCGGCGTTCTGCGCGACGCGTTTCGCGGCTCTTGAAAAATCCTGAGCGAGCGGCAGCAATCGCTGCCGCTTTTCAATGCAATCCCCCTTTAAACTGCTGCGATATCCCACCATATTCGTCTCCGATTGCTTCGCCGAAATCCCAAAACGGTGGAGCCGGGCTTGCCTTTCAGGGAGCTCAATCTCAATCATCGGCCTGTGCCTCTTCAGGGCAGGGCGATCCATGGAGGTACAGCATGAATATCGAAAAATACTCCGAGCGCGTTCGCGGCTTCGTCCAGTCCGCTCAGACCTACGCTTTGGCCCAGGGCCACCAGCAATTCACGCCCGAGCATGTGCTCAAAGTGCTGCTCGACGACGACCAGGGTATGGCCGCCTCGCTGATCGAGCGTGCCGGTGGCGACGCCAAGGCCGCTCGTCTGGCAAACGACGCTGCCCTTGCGAAGCTTCCCAAAGTGTCGGGCGGCAGCGGCAACATCTATCTCGCGGCACCGCTTGCGAAAGTGTTTTCGACGGCCGAAGAGGCTGCGAAGAAGGCAGGCGACAGCTTCGTGACCGTCGAACGTCTGCTGCAGGCGCTGGCAATCGAGTCGTCTGCTTCCACCGCGCAGAGCCTCAGGAATGCAGGCGTTTCGGCGCAGAGCCTCAACCAGGTCATCAACGAAATCCGCAAGGGCCGCACGGCAGACTCTTCCAATGCCGAACAGGGCTTCGATTCCCTGAAGAAATACGCACGCGACCTCACCGCCGAGGCTCGCGAGGGCAGGCTCGACCCTGTAATCGGCCGCGACGACGAAATCCGCCGCACCATCCAGGTTCTCTCCCGGCGCACCAAGAACAACCCGGTGCTGATCGGCGAACCCGGCGTCGGCAAGACCGCCATCGTCGAGGGGCTCGCGTTGCGCATCGTCAATGGCGACGTGCCCGAAAGCCTCAAGGACAAGAAGCTGATGGCGCTCGACATGGGTGCGCTGATTGCCGGTGCGAAGTTCCGCGGCGAGTTCGAGGAACGCCTGAAGGCGGTGCTGAACGAAGTTCAGTCCGAAAACGGCGAGATCATCCTGTTCATCGACGAAATGCACACGCTTGTCGGTGCCGGCAAGGCCGATGGGGCGATGGATGCGTCCAATCTGCTGAAGCCAGCGCTTGCCCGCGGCGAGCTGCATTGCGTCGGCGCGACCACGCTCGACGAATACCGCAAGCATGTCGAGAAGGATCCGGCTCTTGCCCGCCGCTTCCAGCCCGTCGTCGTCGATGAGCCGACGGTCGAAGACACGATCTCGATCCTGCGGGGCCTGAAGGAAAAGTACGAGCAGCATCACAAAGTTCGTATCTCGGATTCGTCCCTAGTCTCGGCCGCGACTCTGTCGAACCGCTACATCACCGACCGCTTCCTGCCGGATAAGGCGATCGACCTCATGGACGAGGCTGCTGCCCGCCTGCGCATGCAGGTCGATTCCAAGCCGGAAGAGCTCGACGAACTCGATCGCCGCATCATGCAGCTGAAGATCGAGCGCGAAGCGCTGAAGAAGGAAACCGACGTTGCTTCGGCCGACCGCCTGAAGCGGTTGGAGACCGAACTTACCGATCTCGAAGAAGAGGCCGATGCCCTGACCGCCCGCTGGCAGTCGGAAAAGCAGAAGCTCGGCCTTGCCGCGGATATCAAGAAGCAGCTCGATGAGGCTCGGAACGAACTGGCGATCGCCCAGCGCAAGGGTGAATTCCAGCGCGCCGGCGAATTGACCTACGGGGTGATCCCGGAGCTTGAAAAGCAGCTTACCGATGCCGAAAAGCAGGATGGCGATCGCGGCGCGATGGTGCAGGAGGTCGTGACCCCCGACAATATCGCCCATATCGTTTCCCGCTGGACCGGTATCCCTGTCGACAAGATGCTGGAAGGCGAACGCGACAAGCTGCTGAGAATGGAAGACGAGCTGGCGAAATCGGTGATCGGCCAGGGTGATGCGGTGCAGGCCGTGTCGCGTGCCGTCCGCCGTGCGCGCGCCGGTCTTCAGGATCCGAACCGGCCGATCGGCTCGTTCATCTTCCTCGGCCCGACCGGCGTCGGCAAGACCGAACTGACAAAGGCACTCGCCCGCTTCCTGTTCGACGACGAGACGGCGATGGTGCGCATGGATATGTCTGAATACATGGAGAAGCACTCCGTGGCCCGGCTGATCGGTGCCCCTCCCGGCTATGTCGGCTATGATGAAGGTGGTGCGCTGACGGAAGCCGTCCGCCGCCGGCCCTATCAGGTCGTGCTGTTCGACGAGATCGAGAAGGCGCATCCCGATGTCTTCAACATCCTGCTACAGGTTCTCGATGATGGCCGCCTGACCGATGGTCAGGGCCGCACCGTCGATTTCCGCAACACGATGATCATCATGACCTCCAACCTGGGCGCCGACTACCTGACCCAGCTTTCAGAGGGCGACGACAGCGAAAGCGTTCGCGAACAGGTGATGGACGTCGTCAAGGCGCATTTCCGTCCGGAGTTCCTGAACCGTATCGACGAGATCATCCTTTTCCATCGCCTGAAGCGCGAGGAAATGGGC
The DNA here is from genome assembly GCA_900465675.1 of Hyphomicrobiales bacterium. Lineage (GTDB taxonomy): Bacteria > Pseudomonadota > Alphaproteobacteria > Rhizobiales > Rhizobiaceae > Rhizobium. Next base: position 234,356 of record UBJR01000028.1, read on the forward strand.
GCAATCGTCGATATCCAGCTGAAGCGGCTGGTGGCTTTGCTCTCCGAGCGCAAGATCATCATCGATCTTGACGAGGATGCGCGCAACTGGCTGGCCAACAAGGGCTACGATCCTGTTTATGGCGCTCGTCCGCTGAAGCGGGTGATCCAGAAATATGTTCAGGATCCGCTGGCTGAACAGATCCTGTCGGGCGAGGTGCCTGACGGTTCGATGGTCAAGGTGACGAACGGCACCGACCGGCTGCTGTTCCGCACCAAGCAGACAGTCAGCGAAGCGGCATAAACCGCGCGCGCCCGACGATGAGATGACGTGCCGTCCCGCGAGAGATCCGGGGCGGCATTTTCATGTGCGCCGAGCGGTCATGTTCTGGTGTGGAGACATATCAGGCGGTTTCGCCTGCCGCCTGAACGCTGCGCAGGCTCGCCGCTTCCATCAGGGAGCGGGCAATGGCGTTGCGCAGGAGAAAGGCGTTGGATTTTGTTCGTTTCTTGTCCAGAGCCTGGGCGGCATCCATGAGAAGAAATCCTTCTTTCGAAAGGATCTCATGTGCCTTGCACAAAGCCCACGTTTCGAATGCATCGCTCGATTCCATGTCGCCCGCCAAATCATTTAGCTAAACCGATGCCGAATCACTTTCGAATAGTCTACTTCAAATGAATTCTACTTGAATCGAAATTTTTTGGGGTGGTTTCTACTCGCTGGGCGGAGCATCGCCGTTGCATGGCAGAGGCGAGATTACTTGCTGGCAACCTGATCGACGGGCTGGTTGTTCAGCAACGTATCGATACGCTTGCGCTCGTCCTGGAATTTCGCCAGCGCGTCGCCATCCAGCGATTTTCCGCCGGGCAGACGGATGCGTAGCGGATCGACCTTGGTGCCGTTGACGATCATCTCGTAGTGAAGATGCGGGCCGGTCGATTCACCTGTCGTGCCGACCCAGCCGATCACCTGACCCTGACGGACCTTGGCACCGGGGACCACGCCCTTGGCGATGGCGCTCTGGTGGTTATACGAGGATTCATAGCCGTTGGCGTGACGGACGATCGTCTGGTTGCCGTAGCCACCGGAGTCCCAGCCGGCCTTCTCGACGACGCCATTGCCCGTTGCGATGATCGGCGTGCCGCGGGGCGCGGCCCAATCGACGCCGGTATGCATGCGGGCAAAGCCCAGGATCGGGTGACGGCGCATGCCGAAGCCGGATTTGAAGATGCCGTTCGGAACCGGATTGCGCAGCAGGAACTGGCGGATGCTCTTGCCGTCCTCGTCGAAATAATCGACGCTGCCATCATCGGCCTGGAAACGGTAGAAGCGGATCGCCGTGTCGCCGAAGCGGGCGTTGACATAGAGCAGTTCGGAATCGTCCGTGGCCTTGCCTGTCGAGTCGGCGACCGAGAAGAACGCTTCGAGGAAATCGCTCGATTTCAGCTGTGCCTGGAAATCGACATTGGCGGCCAGAAGCTTGATGATCAGCGCCGTCATGTCCTTGGTCATGCCGTAGGACAGAGCGGCCCGATAGATACCGTCATAGACACGCGGCAGATTCTGGCCCGATGGAACCGACAGCGTGTCGTCGCTGAAGGCGGTCGCCACAGCGTCGAGATGCGGCGGTTCGCTGGCGACGACGAAACGGCCCTTGTCATCGAGCGCGATGGTGACCAGATGCCTTGCGCCACGATAGACGCTGGCGCGGATCAGCCTTGCCTGTTCGCCCTTCTGGATGATGCCGATGCGCAGCACGTCGCCTTTCGAGAGCTCTTCGCTGCCGAGCGGCTGAGAGAGGTAGCCCGACAGCATTGTGGCCTGCGGCTCGGGGTAGCCGGCATCGATCAGCGCCTTGGCGATCGGAACATCCTGGCGCGCCGGGATGATATCGTCGGCAAATTCTTCGGTTTGCGGGGTAATCGTTTCAGGCGCTGAGACGGTCATGTTCTGCTCGAGCACGCGGGCGGAAAGACCGGCGGTCAGATCTACATCGTTGTCTTCGTTGGAGAAGCGCTGCGGATCGACGTAGTAGAGCGCAGCCACCTGCGATGAGCCGTCCGTTAGAACGGAACCGTTGGAACGGACATTTTCTTCGACTTCTTCCAAAGACATGCCGGCGGCAACCTTGAGGTCGCTCTTGCCGGTCGGGAAGGGCACGGACTTAAGGGCGACTTCGGATTCGACATCGGAGCCGTAGATGGCGCCGGTGCGTTGTGCTGGTGCCGGTAGCGGCTCGTCGGCGGAAAAAATCGAGAGCGCGTCGAAATCCGGATAATCCTCAGTCGCGACATGGTTTGCGGCAAGGCGCATCTTCACATGCGAAAAGGGTTGGCGGCGCACCACTTCCTTGTCGCCATCATGAACGACTGTCGAGACCTCCATGATCGCCTTGTCGGAAGGCTTGGCGGCAATTGCCGGCGCGATCAGCCTTCCGCCACGGGTTACCGCGGCATCCTCGTGGCTGTCTGCATTGACGTTGGCATAGGCTTCCGCCGGGATCGCCAGCTGCTGGCGGCCGTCAAGGGCGGCGAACAGGGCGACTCCCATCAGGATGCTCGAGGTGATACCCGTCAGAAAGGTGCCGGAAAGCCAGCGGAGCGAAACCTCGCGCTTGTCGGGCGCACGCCTGCCATCGGCGAGAAGCGGCGGCTCGTTGCCCAACGAGCGGATCATCATCTTCTCCGTCATCATGGCAGCTGCGTCCGCGTCCTTTCATGGGCTTCTTCGGGGCCGTACTGGCTGGGCCTGAAGATGTGCATATTTTGCGCACGCGAGTCAAATCAGGTGCCTTATGACTGTAAGACCTGAAACTGGCTCGAATGCTGCGTCCTTATCCGTATCGATTGTGCTCCTGTCACGGCGGAATGATGGCGCCCCACAATTTTGAAGGGGTAAGCGGGCAAACCGGGCGCTCTGCCTGCTTTCAGCACGTCCATCATCGTGCTCCGCGCCATCCATTTCGAATTCTCTTTCAATTACAATTATTTACGAGAAACATTGGAATTCTTTGTTGGGTGCTGTTGAC
>UBJR01000035.1 GCA_900465675.1 Hyphomicrobiales bacterium
TTTCAACGATATCCGCCAGAGGCGGACATCGCGCCACCCCGCAGCCACAGGCTGCTAGGCGGCGGAGACAAAGTCTCTCGCCGCCCTCCTTGGCCACATATAGTGGAGGCTAGATGCCGGAAAGAACTCCAATGTCGCCGGAGCGCCAGACGTTGTCGACGGTGTTGCGGGTGATGACCCAGAGGCCGCCGTTCCTCTTGAGTTCGACGTCGTAGCGGTTCTTCATCAGGTAGTGACGCGAGGGATCGCTGCGGGGGACGTGCTGGGCTTCGACGAGAACGTCCATGCGTGCGGTGTCTCCATCGATCATCACCCGCGGATTGCTGACGGAATGCGTCGTGTCCAGGTTGGCGAGCGATGTCGCCAACGCCGAGACGATGACATCCCGGCCCTCGATGACGGGATATTCGAAGCCTGCCTTGGCAGCAGCCGGTCGGAAGTCGGAGACGGCATTCTCCGCCAGCGATGATGCGAGGAGATCGCTGTCGCGAAGATCGATGCCGGCCGTGAAGCGATAGAGAGCCTCGACGACGGCGAGCCGGTCTGCAGCATCCTGTGCGAAGGATGGCGATAGGGTCATGAATTTGCTCCTTGTCGTGCCGGAGGCCTGCGGAATGCACGCCCTCCCCGGCATCGGCGCGCTGGGCGCAGATGTTCCTGTTTTGATAGGGCTGAAAATTAGTCTGTTATTCGAGATCGGCGTCGATGCGCTCGATCAGGCCATCGGGATTGACCGCGATCTTCAGGATCCCGATCTCGTGTCCGAAATCGCCTGTGAAATCGAGCCGGACGTCCGAATGGAATTCGTCGAGATCTTCGATCGACAGCAGCTTGCTGTTGGTGCTGTAACCAACAAAGAACCGCTCGAGGTAGTGCTGGATACCATTGCGGCCGACAAAGGCATCGCCGACTGAAACGTCGTCGATGACGGCGTCGGCTGAAAACAGCGACAGCGTCCCTTCCACGTCGAAGGCATTGGCGGCCATGATGAAGGATTCGATGAGCTTCTGCATGACGCCGGTCTCCTTAGACATCGTTGATCGAGGTATCGGCGATGGTCTGCGCGAAGCCGCTTCCTAACAGGGCTGCAGGCGTCTGGAAGCCGGGACGGACTTCGCCGCCAAGGACGCGCCGGCCAGCCTCGGCCGCCGCCATCGCCGTGAACGTGTAGCCGTTGACCGTATCGAGGATGGAACGGGTGATCGTTCCATCTGCGCCAGTAACTTCGACGGCTGCCTGGTAGCGGTTCGCCCGCCGCTCCTCTTCACTGGGCCGTCCGGTAGGGTCGAGAGATCACCCTGCGGGAAACCATCGCCGGTGACATGCACAAAGGTCTCGACGTCGGGGACCCCCGTCGCCAGCCAGATGGTGATAAGATCAGGCAGCGTCACCGGGAAGCAGTCGACCGCGCCCTTGCCGAAATCGAACTTGCGGACGCCGTCGGCGGCAATCGAGACAAGCTCTCCGTCCACACGGGCCAGGGTTTCGACTGTGACGTTCTCCATGGCGCTGATCGCCGACCCGCGCGAAAGTCCGCCTGCGACATGCAGCGCAATCCTGATCTTGCGGGGGTCGCTCACACGAGCGACCGCATGTCCGGCAAGGCTGCCGAGCATGGAGACGCTTCCGCCGCCGCCCGGCATGAGCATCACGCCCGCAGCCTTCGCGTCGTCGTCGAGCGTGCCGGCCAGACGGTAGCTGTCGAGTTCGGCAGCCGTGTCGAGATAGTGAATGCTGTTGCGGATCGATGCCTTCATCAGTGCATCGGCGGTGCGCATGAATGGTCCTGCGCAGTTCAGCAGGACGGAGACGCCAGCCAGACCGACGTCAATTGCCGCAGCATCATTGAGGCCGAAGACGCGGTACTCGACGCCGAGTTCCGCAGAGAGTTTCGAGAGGGTCGCTTCGTTGCGGCCGGCGAGAACGAGAGGCGTGCGGGCAGCCTTCGCATGTTCCGCCGCCATGCGGCCGGTATAGCCGGTCGCGCCATAGATCATCAGCTTTGTCATATCAGTGCTGCCATTCCTTGTAGACAAATTCGAGGCTGTAGCCGTCCGGGTCGCGAACCTGGGCGGCGTAGTAGCGGGGGTCGTAGTGGAGCTGCGCTCCGGGCGGATGGATTTTTGACGCGCCCGCGGCGACAGCTGCGGCATAGGCGGCGTCGACCTGGGAGGCGCTGTCGGCGACGAAGCCGATATGAGCAGCACGGCCTTCGACCACGCCTTCGCGGAGCCAGAAGAACACCCTGCCATTCGCGCCGAACCCCTTCAGATCAGGATGGCCGGGCGGCCCGTCCTTTCCGTCATAGTCATGAGCATGAACAATCCCGAGTGGTGCCAATGCCGCTTCGTAGAAGGCGATCGACCGATCGATGTCGCTGACGGATATGAAGACATGGTCGAGCATGGTGCTCTCCTTTGCTCAGATAATGTATCCGCCCGAGACCTCGATGTTCTGGGCGTTGATCCAGCGGTTCTCTGCCGACAGGAGACTGGCGACGGCTCCACCGATCTCTTCAGGCTCGCCGACACGGCCAAGTGCGGTTTGGCCTGCCAGCATGGCCTCGAACTCGTCGTTCAGGCCGCCGCCAAGCTCCGTGCGGATTGCGCCGGGTGCGATCGAGTTCGCCCGGATGCCGCGCCCGCCGAACTCCTTGGCCATGTAGCGGGTCAGCACTTCGAGCCCACCCTTGAAGGAGGCATAGGGCGCGACGCCAGCGGTTGCCACGCGCGAGGTGGCGCTAGTGATGTTGATGATCTGGCCGCCATCCGCCATCAGCGGCAGCAGGATCTGGGTCAGGAAGAACGGCCCCTTGAGATGGACGTTAAAGAGCCCGTCGAATTGTTCTTCCGTAACAGTCGCGATCGGATTGAAGAGGCCGTATCCGGCATTGTTGACGAGATAATCGAAATCGTCCCGGCCGAAGATGGAACGCAGTTTCGAAGCAACAAAATCCCGGAAGGCCGGAAACGCGCTGATGTCGCCGACGTCGAGTTTTAGGGCAACGGCCTTACCGCCGTTCCCGATGATTGCCTTGACGACATCGTCCGCTTTTGCCGGGTTGCTGTTGTAGGTCACGACAACGCCCATTCCTTTGCGGGCGCATTCGATGGCTGTGCTGGCTCCAAGACCCCGGCTTCCTCCGGTGACGATGACGATCTTCATGGCTGTTTCCTTGCCTGTTTGCTGTGCCCTGAAGCTAGGCCTGTGCCATCTTGCCCGCTCACCTATTCCTCTCCGAAGCTTGCCTATTTCTGCTTTACGCTTGCAGGGGCTTTCTCGAGCTGTCACGGTCATCGCCATGGAAAAGCAACTTCAGGAACTGCGTGCCTTGGCATCGACGGCGGAAAACCGCCGCACGGAAACGGGAATTCCCCGTGTTGCGATGGTCCAGGGCGAGATCCCGGAGCATCGGCTCTCTGCCGTCTACGAGCCGATGATCAACCTGATCCTCACTGGCTCGAAAACGATGACGGTCGGCGAGCGGACATTCGCCTACGACCCGGCGACGTATTTCGTCATGTCGGTCGATCTTCCGGCGGTGGGATCGGTTCACCCTTCGGTGGCGGGAGAACCCTATCTCGCGGTCAGCCTGACACTCCACCCGCCAACGGTCGCCGCCCTCATCAGCGATCTGCCCGTGCAGGTGTGCAGCAAGCTGTTCGGCTCCGGTTTCTCCGTCGCGCCGGTCAACCACGAGTTCCTCGACGCCTGGGTGCGGATGCTCCGGCTGATGGACCGTCCGGACGAAATCGCCGTGCTTGCACCTGCCTACGAGCGTGAGGTCCTCTTCAGGGTGCTGCAAGGCCCGCTCGGCTGGATGCTGCGGGACATTGCCGCGCCAGATGCTGCACTATCGCGGATCGGCGTTGCGATCCAATGGATCCGGGAAAATTTCGCCAAGCCGCTCAGGGTCGAGGCTCTCGCGGAGATGGCGGCGCTCAGCGTCTCGGCGTTCCATCGACACTTCAAGGCAATCACGGCACTCAGCCCGATCCAGTACCAGAAGCAAGTCCGGCTGCTGCATGCGCGCAGGCTTTTGATGGCTGGGGAAGGAACGGCAACGTCGGTCGCCTTCGGCGTTGGTTATGAAAGCCCGAACCAGTTCAGCCGTGAATACGCAAGGCAGTTCGGACTACCGCCCTCGAAGGATGTCGTGCGCCTTCGAGGGTGAGACCGTGTGACGGGATGCTTTCCTGCAACGGCCGCTTTGGGCCGATATCGTTGAAAAACT
>UBJR01000036.1 GCA_900465675.1 Hyphomicrobiales bacterium
ATCGGCGCATTGTCGGCTGCCCAGGTCGGCGCACTCACCAACGACCAGATCGGTGGCCTGACTGCCGGTCAGATCGGCAAGCTCAGCAATGCTGCTGTTGCTGGCCTCAAGGCTACGCAGATCACCGCGATGACTGCCGATCAGGTTGCCGGCATCACCGCAGGCCAGAGCGCTCTGCTGACGGCTGCACAGGTTGCAGGCTTCAGCGCCACGAACATCACCAAGCTGACCGACGACGCGGTTGCTGGCCTGACCGCCAAGGCGGTCCCTGGCCTGAAGAATGAAGCCATCGCCGTCCTCAGCGAAAGCCAGGTCGGCAAGCTCAGCACGGACCAGCTCAAGCAGGTCACGACCAAGCAGATCACTGCCTTCACGTCTGGCCAGCTTGCCAAATTCACCGATGATCAGATCGGTGCATTGTCGGCTGCTCAGGTCGGCTCGCTCACCAACGACCAGATCGGTGGCCTGACTGCCGGTCAGATCGGCAAGCTCAGCAATGCCGCTGTCGCTGGTCTGAAGGCAAGCCAGATCACGGCTATGACTGCCGATCAGGTTGCCGGTATCACCGCAGGTCAGAGCGCTCTGCTGAACACTGCCCAGGTCGCAGGCTTCAGCGCCACGAACGTGACGAAGCTGACCGACGACGCTGTTGCCGGGATATCCGCCAAGGCGATTGGTGGTCTTACCAACGAAGCGATCGCTGTTCTCAGCGACAGCCAGATCGGCAAGCTCAGCGCCGACCAGATCAAGGTGATGACGCCGAAGCAGGTTACCGCCTTCACGGCTGGCCAGCTCGGCAAGTTCACCGACGATCAGATGGGTGCTCTGTCGGCTGCTCAGGTTGGCGCACTCTCCGACACGCAGATCACCGGTCTCTCGGCTGCTCAGATTGGCAAGCTCAGCAACGCTGCAGTCGGCGGTCTGAAGGCAACGCAGATCAGCGGTATGTCTGACACGCAGCTTGAAGGTCTGAGCGTTGCTCAGGCTGGCGCACTGACGGCGGCCCAGGTCGGTGCTCTGAGTGCCGATGACATCAAGAAGTTCTCCGACGACGAAATCGGAGCGATTGGTGTAAAGTCGATTAACGGCCTGAAGAACGAGGCAATCGCTGCCCTTACCGAAAGCCAGATCGGCAAGCTGACGACCGGCCAGATCTCCGGTCTGCTGTCGACACAGGTTGCGAGCTTCACGGCTGTTCAGCTTGGCAAGTTCACCGACGACCAGATCGGCGCACTCTCCGCCGCTCAGGTTGGTGCACTGACCAACGACCAGATCGGTGGTCTTTCCGCCGGTCAGATCGGCAAGCTTAGCAACACGGCCGTCACCGGCCTCAAGGCAAGCCAGATCACGGCGATGACTGCCGATCAGGTTGCCGGCATCACCGCAGGCCAGAGCGCTCTTCTGACCGGTGCGCAGGTTGCTGGCTTCACTGCCACGAACGTTACGAAGCTGACCGATGATGCGGTTGCGGGCCTGACCGCCAAGGCAATCCCGAGCCTGACGAACGACGCGATCGCTGTCCTCAGCGAAAGCCAGGTCGGCAAGCTCAGCACCGACCAGCTCAAGGCGATGACGCCGAAGCAGGTCAGCGGCTTCACTGCCACGCAGCTCGGCAAGTTCACCGACGACCAGATCGGTGCGCTCTCCGCAACTCAGGTCGGCGCGCTGACCGATACGCAGATCGGTGGCCTCTCGGCCGGTCAGATCGGCAAGATCAGCAACACGGCAGTCACCGGTCTCAAGGCCACGCAGATCACGGCGATGAGCGCCGATCAGGTTGCCGGCATCACCGCTGACCAGAGTGCTCTGCTGACAGCTGCGCAGGTTGGTGGCTTCAGCGCCACGAACGTGACGAAGCTGACCGACAACGCAGTTGCCGGCCTGACCGCCAAGGCGATCCCTGGCTTGAAGAACGAAGCGATCGCTGTCCTCAGCGACAGCCAGATCGGCAAGCTCAGCGCCGATCAGATCAAGGCTGTGACAACGCAGCAGATCGCAGGCTTCACGGCTGGCCAGCTCGGCAAGTTCACCGACGATCAGATGGGTGCTCTGTCGGCTGCTCAGGTTGGCGCACTCTCCGACACGCAGATCACCGGTCTCTCGGCTGCTCAGATCGGCAAGCTCAGCAACGCTGCAGTGGGCGGTCTGAAGGCAACCCAGATCAGCGGCATGAGCGACGTACAGCTCGAAGGTGTCAGCACCTCACAGGCTGCTGTGCTGACGGCAGCCCAGGTCGGTGCCCTGAGCGCTGACGACATCAAGAAGTTCTCCGATGACGACATCGGGGCGATCACGGCGAAGTCGATCAACGGTCTGAAGGCCGATGCCATTGCCGCTCTCAGCGACAGCCAGATCGGCAAGCTCAGCGCGGACCAGATCTCCGGTCTGCTGTCGACGCAGGTTGCCAGCTTCACGGCTGCTCAGCTCGGCAAGTTCACCGACGACCAGATCGGCGCACTTTCCGCCGCTCAGGTTGGTGCACTGACCAACGACCAGATTGGCGGTCTCTCTGCCGGTCAGATCGGCAAGCTCAGCAACGCGGCTGTAGCGGGTCTGAAGGCAAGCCAGATCACGGCAATGAGCGCCGATCAGGTTGCCGGCATCACCACAGGCCAGGCAGGTCTGCTGACTGCTCTGCAGGTCGCTGGCTTCAGCGCCACGAACGTCACCAAACTGACGGACGACGCGGTTGCCGCGATCGGCACCAAGTCGATCGGTGGTCTGAAGACCGACGCGATCGGTGTTCTCAGCGACAGCCAGATCGGCAAGCTGAGCGCTGATCAGATCAAGTCGATCACGACACAGCAGATCGCCGGCTTCAAGGCTGCCCAGCTCGGCAAGTTCACCGACGACCAGCTCGGTGCACTCTCCGCTGCCCAGGTTGGCGCACTGAGCAACGATCAGATCGCGGGTCTCTCCGCGGCTCAGATCGGCAAGCTCAGCGACACGGCGATCACCGGTCTCAAGGCAACGCAGATCACCTCGATGAGCACCGCTCAGATCGAAGGGATCACGCTGTCGCAGACCGCAAAGCTGAACGCTGCACAGATCGGCGCCATGGCGCCGGAAGGGGTCGCGAAGTTCTCGGTCGACGAGATCGCCGCAATCGACGTCAGCGCGATCAAGGGACTGTCTGCTGACGACATCACGGCTTTGGACAAGGATCACGCCAACGCCTTCACCACTCCGCAGATCCAGGCAATGAACGACGACCAGCTGGCAGCCGTCGTGGCCGCCTACAACGCAGCCTAAGACGCAAGGGAGGGTGGCCCGTCGGCCACGCTTCACCGGCTTAACGCAATCGGGCCCGCAGCTTTGCGGGCCCTTTTCGTTTTCCGGCCTACCTGGTCCTCGCGCATGGCAACAAGCGGCCCCCAGTTCGCTTCGAGACCATGCCGCGGATCATCATTGCCGTCCGATTCGCGTCGGCTGTTTTATGTGATGGAAGTGTGCCGCCGGCTGGGCCGGGTCATGCCGATTTTTCAACGGCCATAAAAGGCCCAGAGAAGGCCTTGGGCGAGAGATGGCAGTCTTGTGCTGTCGCGGCCCGGGTTGCATCAGCGAGCGCGTCGTGAAGGCTCTGCAGAGGCTTTCGCTTGTGCCAAAGATTCGGCCAGGCACACAGCCGCGATCGCCATGGCGCATTTCAGGGCATACTTCTTAATTCGACTGAGAACCATACCGCAGTTTCCCCTGCGGTCGCTCGCGGTAGACGCGGGAAATGGCAGTCCTGCAGAAGGCTGCGGCGTGGGAGATTTTGTGAGAAAACTTAGCCGGCTTTGAGGGAGGCTAAAATCACCAATCAGCGGCTTGGTGAAAATCCTCTAATAAATCAAGAGGATCGGATGGTGGGCGTGACAGGGATTGAACCTGTGACCCCTACGATGTCAACGTAGTGCTCTCCCGCTGAGCTACACGCCCATCCGATGGCGGCGCATAGATCACAAAACCTTTGGGGCCGTCAATAGGCTTTTTCGAAGTTTTGTGACCTGACGCCTGCAAGCCTTACGCGGCAAGCATTTTGTTCACTTCATCGACGAGATCGCGGAGGTGGAAAGGCTTGGAAAGGACCTTTGCATCCTTCGGTGCCTTCGAATCAGGGTTCAGTGCCACAGCAGCAAAACCGGTGATGAACATGACCTTGAGGTCCGGGTCGAGTTCGGTCGCGCGGCGCGCGAGTTCGATGCCGTCCATTTCAGGCATGACGATGTCGGTCAGCAGAAGCGAAAAGGGCTCTTCGCGGAGCCGGTCATAGGCGCTTGCGCCGTTGTCGTAGGACAGAACCTTGTAGCCTGCCTTTTCGAGCGCCTTCACGAGGAAGCGGCGCATGTCGTTGTCGTCTTCTGCAAGCAGTATCTTCTGAGTCATTATCCAGACCGCTGGTGAGATGAATTTTTATGGGAGGCTCCAGCCAATACACTAGTCCTTCCCCGGTAAACAACCGGTGAAGTGACCACCCGTGGCTGTCATCCCCTGTACATAGTATGGACTTGCGGCCGGGCAACTGGCAACATGGGGCAAGCAAGCCTCGAACGACATGGTTAAGAGGGTAGAAGGTGCCTGAAATCCGCGAATACGAGCTTTTTGAGATACGTGAGCCCGTGTCGCAGACAATTCCCTTCGTTTACAATTCCCCCCATAGCGGCCGCATTTATCCACCGGAATTTATCGCCCAGTCGCGTCTGCAGGGCATTTCGATCCGCCGTTCGGAGGATCACTACGTCGATGAACTGTTCTCGGCGGCCAGCCTGCTCGGCGCGCCGCTGCTGCTTGCAAATTTCCCGCGAGCCTATCTCGACGTTAACCGTGAACCCTACGAACTCGATCCGCGGATGTTCGACGGGCTTCTGCCGTCCTATGCGAACATCAATTCGCTGCGCGTTGCGGGCGGTCTCGGAACCATCCCGCGGATCGTTGCAGAGAACATGGAAATCTATGCGCGGCGCATTCCCGTCCAGGAGGGGCTCGATCGCGTCGAGAGCGTCTACAAGCCCTATCACGCCGCACTTCGGCGGCTGATTGCCCGTACCCATGTGCAGTTCGGCTTCGGTGTGCTGATCGATTGCCACTCGATGCCTGGAAATGTGCGGGTTGCCGGCAGCAACCAGCGGCCGGATTTCATCATCGGCGACCGCTATGGAACGTCGGCCTCCGCCGAGTTGTCGCGCACTGCGATCAGCATCTTCGAAGAGATGGGCTTCACGGCCATTCGCAACAAGCCCTATGCCGGCGGCTTCATCACCGAGCATTACGGGCGCCCGTCGCGGGGCCTGCATGCGCTGCAGATCGAGGTCAATCGCTCGATCTATGTGGATGAGGTGACACTGGAAAAGCGGGCTGATTTCCCTGTGATCGCCAATGCGGTGACGAGCTTCATGCGGCAGATGGCGGATTACGTGCAGCGTTTTGCCGACGATACGGCGCTGGCGGCTGAATAACTCTCCCTGGCAATACTCAAAAAAAACCGCGCTCTGCAGCGCGGCTAAGTCTAGGGAGGAAACACCCAAGGAGGGTATTTACAGTCAGAAGACTGTAAGAAGAAGCTACTATTGCGCTGCACAATCGTCAAGCAAAATATTGCAGTGCAAAATAATTAGGCAGATAAAGATCGATTGCCTGAAGTGTTTGCATTTTAACGCAGTTTCGCTATGAAAAGCGCCAATCCCGAGGCCAGAAACGGATCCGCCAATGCTCCCCGACCGCTCGTTCTTCAATCGTCTGGCCGAAGCGGCCAAAGCCGAAACGCTGCCGCGCTTCCGCTCCGGCCTTGATGTCACCAACAAGCTCGCCAGCGGGTTCGACCCGGTCACCGAAGGCGACCAGGCGGCGGAAGCTGCGATCCGCAAGCTGATCGAGGCGCATTATCCCGAACACGGCATCCTGGGCGAGGAGCACGGCAGCGTCGGTCTCGACCGGGAATATGTCTGGGTCATCGATCCGATCGATGGCACGCGGGCCTTCATATCGGGCGTACCCGTCTGGGGCACGCTGATCGGCCTGCAGAAAAATGGCCAAGCCATCATGGGCATGATCGAGCAGCCGTTCACCGGAGAGCGCTATTTCGCTGACCAGAGCGGTTCGTTCTACACCGGGCCGGAAGGCGACAGGCAGCTCAAGGTGCGCGATTGCGATGCGCTTTCCAACGCCATCCTGTTTACCACCTCGCCGCATCTCTTCACCGGCAACGATATGGACAGGTACCGGGAGATCGAAAGCCAGGTGCGGTTGTTCCGCTATGGCTGCGATTGCTACGCCTATGCGCTGCTTGCGGCCGGGCATATCGATCTCGTGATCGAAAACAGCCTGAAGCCCTACGACGTCGGCGGCATCATTCCTGTCGTCGAAAAGGCGGGGGGCATCATGACGACCTGGGACGGCGGGCGGCCGGAAAACGGCGGTTCGATCATCGCCGCCGGCAGCCGGGCTGTCTACGAACAGGCGATCGCCATCCTGCAGCGCTAGGCGTCAGGTGCCGATTGCTTCGACTTCCTGTATCGCCTCGGCATCGCTGCCGGGGATGAAGGCGTGGAAGGCGGCAAGGGCGGCTGCGCGATAGACATCGCGCTCCTGGAAGATCTCGTGACGGGCGCCGTTGACCGGCACCAGCTGACCGGCGCGGAAATAGCGCGACAGGCGCTCCTGGGCGATATAGGGCACGACGCCGTCACGCGTGGGGGCGATGACAACGGTCGGAATGGTGATGGAGAACAGGTGGTTCGGCGTCATCACCTTGTCGATCGTCTTGAAGGATTCGACCAGCCAGCGGGCAGTCGGTGGCCCGAGCGTCAGTTCGGGGTGATTTCGCATCATTGCGGCGTTGCGCTCGAAGCGGACCTCGTCTGACGTCAGCGGGTTGTCGCGGAACTCGGGCTCGCGCAATTTGGCGCTCAGCGCCATGGTGCCCAAGCCGACGCTGCAGGCGGCGGACGCCAGCCTACGGATGGTCGAGGCCGATGCAGCCTGACCGATCAGACCGATGAACGGTGCCGACAGAACCATACGCTCGATGCGCGTCGACAGATACGGTGCGGCGGAAAGCGCGATCAGCGCTCCCGTGGAATGCGCCAGAATGTAGAAGGGTAGGCGGGTGTCCGGCAGCACGATCTTCTCGAGGAAGATGTCCAGATCGCGCTCGTAATCCGAAAACCGCCGGACATGGCCGTGCTGGCGCTTCTTGACGAGGCGCGGCGAGCCGCCCTGGCCGCGCAGGTCGAAGGTCGCCACCCAGAGGCCCTTCGCCGTCAGATCGCGGATCGTCTCGAAATATTTCTCGATATATTCGTTGCGGCCCTGCAGCAGCACGACCGTGCCATTGGCGACGGAGGCGTTGGAGCGAAACACCGCATAGCGCAGCTGCTGCCCGTCAAAGGTCTCGAAATAGCCCTCGGTCCGGTTCTCTGGAGCCGGATTGTCTGGAGTCGAGATGAGAACCTGGTCCATGGGATTTGCCGCTGCTCGATGAACGTCCATTGTAGGGGATAATGCACGCGAGGCTGAAATCAACTCTTAAAGATCGTCCGGCAGCCAACCCTGCAGGAAAAAGAGACCGGCGGGGCGAGAGGGATGCCGGCGCCGGTCCAAAGTCGGACTGAAGAAGAAGGGACGATGCACTTCAGCCATCGGGCCAGTTTGATTACCCGACGGTTTGATTTCTAGGACAGGGCGGCTGAACCGATACCGAACCGGGCGTTCATGCGTGGTTCACCGGTCTGATCGGCGGCACTTGAACTCCGGAAAATCGATCACCATCTGAATTCTGCAGGCGCCGGAAGGGCCTGCCCAACCGCTCCGAAGCTGCCGAATATGGGGTTTCGGGGACATGTTTTTCGCAACTCGTCGCTTCCCAAGGAGGACACCATGCGTCACGTCGATTTCTCTCCCCTCTACCGTTCCACCGTCGGTTTCGATCGTCTTTTCACGATGCTCGACAGCCTTGCTCAGCCCGATCAGGGCCAGACGTATCCGCCCTACAATATCGAGCGCACCGGTGAGAACACCTACCGCATCACGATGGCGGTTGCCGGTTTCGATGAAACCGAAATCTCGATCGAGGCTCAGGCGCACGCCCTGACCGTCAAGGGCGAAAAGAGCGAAGATGCTGCCGACGGCAGCGAATTCCTCTATCGTGGCATTGCCAAGCGTACTTTCGAGCGCCGCTTCCAGCTTGCCGATCACGTCGAGGTCACTGCGGCTTCGCTGAAGAACGGCCTGCTGCACATCGATCTTCTGCGCAGCATTCCTGAAGCCATGAAGCCCCGGAAGATTGCGATTGCCGCCGAGGCGGTTAACGCGCCCAAGGCCATCGAGGCTCAGGTCACCAACTGATCAATCCCTCCCAGGGCTGAAAAGAAAAGCGGCGCTCCGATGGAGCGCCGCTTTTTTGTTGATTGCGTGCCGCGCTCACCGGTCAGGCCGGACTTGCCGCTTCCTCGAGTTCTTTAGCGCTGGCCCGCTTTGCGGCGGCAGCCGCGTATTTCTGGGCGATGACGGCGCAGGCCATCAGCTGGATCTGGTGGAACAGCATCAGCGGCAGCACGATGGCGCCGATCGACTGGCCGGCGAAGATGACGTTGGCCATCGGCACGCCGCTCGCCAGGCTCTTCTTTGAGCCACAGAAGGTGATGGTGATCTCGTCGGCCTTGTTGAAGCCAAGCGCCCGGCTTCCGTACATGGTGATCGCAAGCACCAGCGCGAGCAGCAGCATGTCGAGGACGATGACCACGGCGATATCGCCGATCGAGAATGTATGCCAGAGACCCTCGACGACGGCCTTGCTGAAGGCCACGTAGACGACCATGAGGATCGATCCGCGATCGACAGGCATCAGGATCTTCTTTTTCGAGCGGATCCAGTCACCGATCCACGGCTGCAATACCTGGCCAAGCACGAAGGGCAGCAGCAGCTGCAGCATGATCTGCTCAAGTGCATCCCAAGAAAAGCCGCCATGGCCGCCGACAGAGAACAGCAAGCCGACGAGCAGCGGCGTCAGGAACATACCGAAGATGTTCGATGCCGATGCCGAGCAGATCGCTGCCGGAACATTGCCGCCGGCCATCGAGGTGAAGGCGATCGAGGACTGAACCGTCGAAGGCAGCACGCAGAGGAAGAGAATGCCGAGATAGAGCGGCTGCGGCAGGATCGTATCGGGGATGAAGCCGATGGCTACGCCAAGCAGCGGGAACAGCGCGAAGGTGGTCAGCAGAATCGCCAGATGCAGACGCCAGTGCAGCACGCCGGCGATCACCACGTCGCGGGAAAGACGCGCGCCGTGCAGGAAGAACAGCAGGGCGATCGCCAAATCCGTGGCAATGCTGAAGTAACCGGCAAACGCTCCGTCCGCCGGAAACAGCGACGCGAGGATAACGGTGCAGACGAGGAGGATCGTGAAAGTATCTGGCAGGAAGCGGCGCATGATCTGGTCCCGGGCAATTCTAAGTTCATTGTTTTGTCATCCATTATGATTCAGGATGCAAGGAATAACAGTTATCATGAATTGAGATTAAAATGCTCGATCTTACCCAGTTGCGCAGCTTCGTAGCCGTCGAACAGATGGGCAGTTTCACTCTGGCTGCCGAGCGCCTGGGGCTTGGGCAATCGACGGTCAGCCAGCATATTCAGCGGCTTGAAACGTCGGTCGGCCGGAAATTGCTGGCGCGGGATACGCATAAGGTGGTGCTGACTGGAGACGGTGAGGCGCTGCTGTCGCATGCCCGGGCCATGCTTTCGATCGAGGGGCAAGTGCAGTCTCTGTTTCGCGGCAACAGTCTGCGCGGCAAGTTGCGGCTCGGCGTTTCGGAGGATTTCGTCACCAGCCAGCTCCCGGCGGTGTTGGAAGATTTCGTCCGCTCGCACCCGTCTGTCGATCTGGAACTCACTGTTGCTCTTTCTGGTGCGCTCTATGAGATGCAAGACAATGGCGAGATCGATCTCGTGCTTGCCAAGCGCCGGCTGGGGGATGCGCGCGGCAAGCTGGTTTACCGCGAGCCTCTGGTGTGGCTGGCGCGTGATCCCGAGCATATCATGGCGCAGAACCCGCTGCCGCTGATCGCCTTTCCGGCGCCAAGCGTCACCCGTAGCATCGCGCTGGAAGCATTGGGGCGAACGCAGGTGGCGTGGCGGATCGTCTGCACCTGCGGCAGCCTCAGCGGCCTTACGGCGGCGGCGCGTGCCGGAATGGGGGTGCTGGTGCAACCGCGCAGCATGGCACCGTCAGGATTGAAGGAAATTTCGCCTGGTCGGCTGCCGGTGCTCGAGGATGTGGAATTCGTGCTCGTTCCACGCAAGGGCGCCGATCGGGCTCTGGTCTCGGCGCTTTCCGAAGACATCCTCGGCAAGGTGCGCAGCTTGCGGTCAAGCAGCTAAACAGAAACCCCGCCGGATTGGCGGGGTTTCTGTTGTTCTGGTTATGGGCCTACGCACTGCTGGCGGGGGCCATTATAGGGCTGGAACGTGTTGTCCGAAGCCCGGTACGAACGGTAGCGGTCGGCGCACCAGCGGGTGTGCGAGTTGCCGCCATAGTAGCGCGGCTGCGACGCAGCGCTCAATGCGCCGCCGATGATCGCACCGGCTGCAAGTCCGCCGATAATCGCGCCAGCATTGTTGTTATGGCGATGGTAGTAGCCGTCGCGATAGTAGCGGCGGTTATAGTTCGAGTGGTAGCGGCCATTGTTCCAATGGTGGTTGTTCCAGTTGCGGTGGCGCACAATTCTTGGGCTGCGCACCTGCTGGATATCGGATGCCAGCTGCGGCTTCTCGATGTTGACCACCGGGAACGCCTGCGCTGGCGCAATGCCGGTGAAGGCGGTGGCGAGAGAAATGACTAGGATTGCGAGTTTTTTCATGATTTTCACCTTTCGCCTGTAAAATCGAAAGGCGGCTCGAAAGTTCCGCGAGACCACACATTTGTGCAGGCTTTCACGCAAACGTTAACGGGCTGCTTGCCGCTTTAAGCTCGTCTCAACCGTGTCGCTTAGACGTTTGGTCAGATTTCGGCCGATAGTTTAGCAATCCTTAAAGGTCGTCGTTCGGGGCAAGGGAGAACGGACCGATGATTTATGGAGCAATATTCGTATCCGGGCTGGTTGCCTGCGTGATGATGATCGTGGTGATCGGCCACGAAGCAGAAAAGGCGGATCAGGGTGCACCCCAATCCGCCGTCTTTGGACATCAGAATTGATGCCGTCTTATGCCGCCAGGCATTTCAGGAAGCCGTCGACATCGGCTTCCGTCGTCGCAAAGCTCGTCACCAGACGGATCAGCGTTTCGTTGTCGCCAACAAGTTCCGGGGTGGCGACCGGGATAGGCCACTCATAGAATTTTGCGCCGCGGCTTTCGGCGGCCTTGGCTGCGGCCTTGGTGATCACGGCAAAGACTTCGTTGGATGCCGTCGGCCAAGCGAGGCGGGCGGTATTGCTGGCGCCGATGCCGGCACGCAGCTGATCGGCCATGCCGTTCGAATGGCGTGCAAGACCAAGCCAGAGCTCTTCCTCGAAATAGGCGTCGAACTGCGCGGCGATGAAGCGCGACTTGGAGAAGAGCTGCGCGGCGCGCTTACGGATGAAGGGAATGTCCTTGGCCTGCTCCGGATTGAAGAAGACGATAGCTTCCGCACACCAGCAGCCGTTCTTGGTGCCGCCGAAGGAGAGAATATCGACGCCGCGCTTCCAAGTCATTTCCGCCGGTGTTGCACCGAGCGCGACAAGCGCATTTGCAAAACGGGCGCCATCCATATGAAGCGGGAGGCCGCGCTTTTTGGCGATCGACGAGATCTCGCCGATTTCAGGCAGCGAGTAGACGGTGCCGATCTCTGTCGCCTGAGTGATGGTAATGGCGGAGGCGCGGCCGTGATGCACGGCATCTTCCGGGAAGCTGGCGATCTTCGCCGAGAGTTTCGCCGGGTCGATCTTTCCAGCCTCGCCGCTGACGGGGATCAGGCGGGCAGAATCGGCGAAGAATTCCGGTGCGCCGCACTCGTCTTCGATCACGTGGGCCTCGGAGTGGCAGAAGGTCACGCCGCCCGGCCGTTGCACGCTGGCAAGCGAGAGCGAGTTGGCGGCGGTGCCTGTTGCCACGAAGAAGACGGCGACGTCGCGCTCAAAGACCTCGGAGAAGCGGGCTGCGACCTTCTTGTCGAGATCGCTGTTGCCATAGGCGGCGGCAAATCCGGTGGAGGCTGAAAGAAGACGTTTGGCAATGGCCTCGTGGGCACCGGCCCAGTTGTCGGAAGCAAAAAACATGATGTGACCGCACTTGGTAGTTTGGGGAGGGCAAAGTTCGGCAGGGACATTACGCCATTGCCGCGGCCGATCAAGCGCCAGCCATCAGACACATCACGAAATCTGATTTCCGCAATCAATATACAAAATAGTGCAAAAGAGCGTAATTTTATGTCGCCTAGTTGTTGTTTCGGGTAACTTTCGGTCGAAACTTGATGTTTTTTTAATTTATCACTCTTGCGGGAGCTCCGTCATTCTGGCATAGAACTTGTGAATTAGGACAGGGTTGTTGTCCTATTTTGGCCTTCGTGGCCGGAGAGGTGCCGAAAGTCCTGACCTTTGCAGGCTTTCACGTTATAGTCCGCACGAGCGCAAGACCTTTGAGGTTGCGCGGAAGCGGCTGACAGGCGCGGAGCGCGGCGGATCGCTTCTGGCGGACGCATGCGGCCGATCTTCACAATGCAACAGCGCTGTCACGCGCCGGACCTAAGATCGGGAACGGTGCATGACGAAAGGCCGCCCGCCGACCCCCGCGGGCTTTGACAGGAGCGAAGACGATGACGAAGAAGACGCCATCCACGAGTTTTGACCAGAGTGCTGCGGCCAATGCGCGCGCGACGGCCAAAACGCGCAAATTCGCCTCCGGACTGCCGAAAAAGCAGGGCCTCTACGATCCCCGTAACGAGCATGATGCCTGTGGCGTCGGCTTCGTTGCGCATATGAAGGGCCAGAAGTCGCATCAGATCGTCAAGGACGGTCTCTTCATTCTCGAAAACCTGACGCACCGCGGTGCCGTTGGCGCTGATCCGCTGATGGGCGACGGCGCGGGCATTCTGGTGCAGATTCCTGATCGCTTCTTCCGTGAAGAGATGGCCAAGCAGGGCATCACCCTGCCGAAGGCTGGCGAATACGGCGTCGGTCACATCTTCATGCCGCGCGACGAAGCGCAGATCGAGCATTTCAAGAAGGTGATCAAGGATGTCATCACCGAGGAAGGTCAGGTTCTGATCGGCTTCCGCGATGTGCCGGTCGACAACTCGTCGCTGTCGAAGGCGCCCGAGATCGCTGCCACCGAACCGCATCACGTTCAGATCTTCATCGGCGCCGGTGAAGATGCCGCGACGAACGACGAGTTCGAGCGCCGCCTGTTCACGCTCCGCAAGGTGATCTCCAACCGCATCTATGACGAGTTCGACGGCGAGGAGAGCAATTTCTATCCCGTCTCGCTGTCGTCGGCGACGATCGTCTACAAGGGCATGTTCCTGGCTTATCAGGTCGGCGCCTACTACAAGGATCTGGCCGATCCGCGCTTTGAAAGCGCCGTCGCCCTCGTGCACCAGCGCTTCTCGACCAACACCTTCCCGTCCTGGAAGCTGGCGCATCCGTACCGCATGGTTGCCCACAACGGCGAAATCAACACGCTGCGTTCCAACGTAAACTGGATGGCGGCGCGTCAGGCCTCGGTGTCCTCGCCGCTGTTCGGCGACGATATCTCCAAGCTCTGGCCGATCTCCTACGAGGGCCAGTCGGATACGGCCTGTTTTGATAACGCGCTCGAGTTTCTGGTGCGCGGCGGCTATTCCATGGCGCATGCCGTGATGATGCTGATCCCGGAAGCCTGGGCCGGCAACCAGTCGATGGCTGCCGAACGCAAGGCATTCTACGAATACCATGCGGCGCTGATGGAGCCGTGGGACGGCCCGGCTGCCGTCGCCTTTACCGATGGCAAACAGATCGGCGCGACGCTCGACCGCAACGGCCTGCGTCCGGCCCGCTATCTCGTCACCAACGACGACCGTATCATCCTGGCTTCGGAAGCCGGTACGCTGCCGGTTCCGGAAGAGGATATCGTTCAGAAGTGGCGCCTGCAGCCCGGCAAGATGCTGCTGATCGACATGGAAAAGGGCCGGATCGTTTCCGACGAGGAAGTGAAGTCCGAGCTCGCCACCAAGCATCCCTACCGCAGCTGGCTCGACCGCACGCAGCTGATCCTCGAAGACCTGAAGCCGGTGGAGCCGCGCGCGCTGCGCCGCGACGTCTCGCTGCTGAACCGCCAGCAGGCCTTCGGCTACACGACCGAAGACACCAAGATCCTGATGTCGCCGATGGCGACCACGGGTCAGGAAGCCGTCGGTTCGATGGGCACCGATACGCCGATCTCGGCAATGTCGGAAAAGTCGAAGCTGCTCTACACCTATTTCAAGCAGAACTTCGCGCAGGTCACCAACCCGCCGATCGATCCGATCCGTGAAGAGCTGGTCATGAGCCTCGTGTCGTTCATCGGCCCGCGTCCGAACCTGCTCGACCACACCGGTATGGCGAATGCGAAGCGTCTGGAAGTGCGCCAGCCGATCCTGACCAACGGCGATCTCGAGAAGATCCGCTCGATCGGCCACACGGAAGACCGCTTCGACACCAAGACGCTCGACTTCACCTATGACGTCGAGCGTGGCGCCGAAGGCATGCCGGAGATGCTCGACCGCCTCTGTGAGCGTGCCGAAGCGGCCGTCAAGGGCGGTTACAACATCATCGTGCTGTCGGACCGTCAGCTCGGCCCCGACCGCATCGCCATCCCGGCGCTGCTGGCGACCGCTGCTGTCCACCATCACCTGATCCGCAAGGGCCTGCGCACCTCCGTCGGTATCGTCGTCGAGACCGGCGAGCCGCGCGAAGTGCACCATTTCTGCCTGCTCGCTGGCTATGGTGCCGAAGCGATCAATCCGTATCTCGCTTTCGATACGCTGCTCGACATGCATGCCAAGGGCGAATTCCCGAAGGAAGTCGATGCCTCGGAAGTCGTCTATCGCTACATCAAGGCTGTCGGTAAGGGCATCCTGAAGGTCATGTCGAAGATGGGCATCTCGACCTATCAGTCCTATTGCGGTGGCCAGATCTTCGATGCGATCGGTCTGCAGCAGGAACTGGTCGACAAGTATTTCTTCGGCACGGCAACGATGATCGAAGGTGTCGATCTCTCGGCCATCGCCGAAGAGACCGTTGCCCGCCATACTTCGGCTTTCGGCAAGGATCCGCTGCTGGCGACAACGCTCGATATCGGCGGCGAATATGCCTATCGCATGCGTGGCGAAAGCCATGCCTGGACGCCGGATGCCGTTGCCACGCTTCAGCATGCGGTTCGCGGCAATGCCGAGGACCGCTACCGCGAGTTCGCCGAAATGGTGAACACGTCGGCGCTGCGGATGAATACGATCCGCGGTCTCTTCAACATCAAGAGCGCCGAACAGCTGGGCCGCACGCCGGTTTCGGTCGATGACGTCGAGCCGGCGATCGATATCGTCAAGCGCTTCTCGACGGGCGCCATGTCCTTCGGCTCGATCAGCCGTGAGGCGCATACGACGCTGGCGATCGCCATGAACAAGATCGGCGGCAAGTCGAACACCGGCGAGGGCGGCGAAGAGAGCGACCGCTACATGCCGCTGCCGGACGGTTCGTCGAACCCGGAACGCTCGGCGATCAAGCAGATCGCCTCGGGACGCTTCGGTGTGACCACTGAATATCTCGTCAATGCCGACATGCTGCAGATCAAGGTCGCCCAGGGCGCCAAGCCCGGCGAGGGTGGTCAGCTGCCCGGCCACAAGGTCGATGCAACAGTTGCCAAGACGCGCCACTCGACCCCGGGCGTCGGCCTCATCTCGCCGCCGCCGCACCACGACATCTATTCGATCGAAGATCTGGCACAGCTGATCTACGACCTGAAGAACGTCAACCCGACGTCCGATGTCTCTGTCAAGCTCGTCTCGGAAGTCGGCGTCGGCACGGTTGCCGCCGGTGTTGCCAAGGCGCGTGCCGACCACATCACGGTCTCCGGCTTCGATGGCGGCACCGGCGCATCGCCGCTGACCTCGCTGAAGCATGCGGGTTCCCCCTGGGAAATCGGCCTTGCCGAGACCCAGCAGACGCTGGTGCTGAACGGTCTGCGCTCGCGCATCGCGCTGCAGGTCGATGGCGGTCTGAAGACCGGCCGCGATGTCATCATCGGCGCACTTCTCGGTGCCGACGAGTTCGGCTTCGCGACCGCGCCGCTGATCGCTGCCGGCTGCATCATGATGCGCAAGTGCCATCTGAACACCTGTCCGGTTGGCGTTGCGACGCAGGATCCGGTCCTGCGCAAGCGCTTCAAGGGCACGCCTGAGCACGTAATCAACTACTTCTTCTTCGTCGCCAACGAAGTGCGCGAGATCCTCGCCTCGCTCGGCTTCACCAGGCTCGACGATATCGTCGGCGCTTCGGAGTTGCTGGAGAAGGATGAGATGCTGGCGCATTGGAAGGCCAAGGGTCTCGATTTCAGCCGCATCTTCCACAAGGTCGAAGCCGCCAAGGAAGAGACCTACTGGACCACCCGCCAGAAGCATCCGATCGACGATATCCTCGACCGCAAGCTGATCGAGCAGGCGGAACCGGCACTGACGTCCAAGACACCGGTTGCCTTCGAAGTCGATATCAAGAACGTCGACCGTTCGGCAGGCGCGATGCTGTCGGGCGAAGTTGCCAAGCGCTATAACCATCGCGGCCTGAAGGAAGACACGATCAACGTGACGCTTCGCGGCACGGCCGGACAGTCGTTTGGCGCGTTCCTGGCACGCGGCATCACCTTCAACCTGATCGGCGACGGCAACGACTATGTCGGCAAGGGCCTGTCAGGTGGCAAGATCATCGTTCGTCCGCCGGAAAATTCGAAGATCGTCGCGGAAGATTCGATCATTGTCGGCAACACCGTTCTCTACGGCGCGACCGAGGGTGAATGCTACTTCCGCGGTGTGGCCGGCGAGCGCTTTGCTGTCCGTAACTCGGGCGCCATCGCCATCGTCGAAGGCGTGGGCGACCACGGCTGCGAATACATGACGGGCGGCGTCGTCGTCGTTCTCGGCGCAACGGGCCGCAACTTCGCGGCCGGCATGTCCGGTGGCGTGGCTTACGTTCTCGACGAGATCGGCGATTTCGCCAAGCGCTGCAACATGGCGATGGTCGAACTCGAGCCGGTTCCGGAAGAGGACGACATGATGGAGAAGCTGCATCATCACGGCGGCGATCTGGCGCACAAGGGACGCGTCGACGTCTCCGGCGACATGACGCGTCACGACGAGGAGCGTCTCTATCAGCTGATCTCCAACCATCTGCACTACACGGGCTCCACCCGCGCGAAGCAGATCCTGGACGGCTGGGCCGACTACCGCCCGAAATTCCGCAAGGTCATGCCGGTCGAGTACCGCCGTGCGCTTGAGGAAATGGAGCGCGCCCGGATGGGCATCGCTGCGGAATAATTTGCAAAGAAGTCCGCCGCGCTCATTGCGTGGCGGATGACCGGACTATCTTCAAATGACCCGTGCCAACTGGCGGCAGCATCTTGCTGCTGGTCCGCACGGATGGATCTCAGGGGATATGTGCTGATGACGGTCGAAAGAAGCAACCTGCCTCCAGAGCTGAGGCTGATGATGGACAACTGGCCGCAGGCGAGGCGGTCATGAGGGTAAGGGACGAAAATATGGGTAAGGTTACAGGCTTTCTGGAAATCGACCGGCAGGTTGCGAAGTATCAGCCGGCGTCGGATCGTATCCGGCATTTCCGCGAATTCACCATCCCGATGTCTGACCCGGAAGTGCAGAAGCAGGCAGCCCGCTGCATGGACTGTGGCATCCCCTATTGTCATGGCCCGACCGGCTGCCCGGTTCACAACCAGATCCCGGACTGGAACGACCTCGTCTACAACAACAACTGGGAAGCAGCGATCCAGAACCTGCATTCCACCAACAACTTCCCGGAGTTCACCGGCCGCGTCTGCCCCGCGCCCTGCGAGGAAGCCTGCACGCTGAACCTCGAAGATACGCCTGTGGCGATCAAGACGGTCGAACAGGCAATCGCCGACAAGGCTTATGAGCTCGGCTTCATCCGCCCGCAGCCGGCGACCGTTCACACCGGCAAGAAGGTTGCGATCATCGGTTCGGGTCCGGCCGGTATGGCGGCTGCCCAGCAGCTCGGCCGCGCTGGTCACGAGGTTCATCTCTATGAGCGCGAGAGCAAGGCCGGCGGCCTGCTGCGCTACGGCATTCCTGATTTCAAGATGGAGAAAAACTTCATCGACCGCCGTGTCGAGCAGATGAAGGGCGAGGGCGTCACGTTCCATTGCGGCGTCAATGTCGGCGTCGACGTGACAGTCGAGCAGCTCCTGGCAGATCATGACGCCGTGCTTTATTGCGGCGGTTCGGAAACCCCGCGCGAGGCCGGTATTCCAGGCACGGATTTCGCAGGCGTTCATGACGCGATGCCTTATCTCGTGCAGCAGAACAAGCGCGTCGGCCGCGAGAATATCGACAGCGTCGGCTGGCAGGCGGATCCGATCCTTGCCGGTGCCAAGCATGTCGTCGTCGTCGGTGGTGGCGATACTGCGTCGGACTGCGTCGGCACAGCGTTCCGCCAGGGTGCTGTCAAGGTGACCCAGCTCGACATTCGCCCGCAGCCGCCGGAAAAGGAAGACAAGCTCGCCGTCTGGCCATTCTGGGCCACGAAGATGCGCACCTCGTCGTCGCAGGCCGAAGGCGCTGTCCGCGAATTCCAGGTCGCAACGCTCGAATTCGTCGGCGAAGACGGCGTGTTGACCGGTGTGAAGTGCTGCGAAGTCGATGAGCGCCGCAAGCCGGTTCCCGGCACGGAGTTCGTGATCAAGGCCGATCTCGCCTTCATCGCCATCGGCTTCCGCGGCCCGTTCACCGACAGCGTGCTCAAGGAACTCGACGGCAAGCTGACGCTGAACACGGACCGTCGCGGCTCGACCAATGTCGTTGCCAACGACAAGGACTACAAGACCTCGGTCGACAAGTTCTGGACCGCCGGTGACGTACGCCGTGGACAGTCGCTGGTCGTCTGGGCAATCCGCGAAGGCCGTCAGGCCGCGCGCGCGATCGATGAAGCGCTGATGGGCTCGACGGTTCTGCCGCGTTGATCGGAAGCCTGATCTGAAAGACAAGGGCCGCTTTTGCGGCCCTTTTTATTTTGCGGAAACCTGCTTCGGTTCTTTGGCGGCGGGAAGCCTGTAATCATCGACGCGGCCGGCGGGCGCCTGTTCGACCATGCCGTCCTGCACCAGAATGTCGCGTGGCGATTTCGTCAGCGATACCGGCGGTGCCTTGGCGCCGAGCAGTTCGGATCCACCGTCGAGATTGGGATCGGAGAGGCTGATCGGCTGCGTGTGCGGCGCGTTGGGTTCCGGCAGGCCGAGGCTCGGCAGGTTGCTGGTGTCGAGGCGCACCAGGTCCGGGCTTGCCTGGGTGCCGAGAATGCGGCGTGCCGGCTTTTCGACGTAGAAGGCAACCTTGCGGCGCCCCGCCTGCGTCAGGTTGATGCCGTCGGAGGTGCGCAGGCGTACCTGCTGGCCGTTGATATCCGAACCGGTGACGATGAACTCGCCACCCTCGTTGACGAAGCCGTCCCAGATGTCGACGAACTCGCCGCCGGCACTTTCGATCTGCTTGCGGAACAGCTGGTTCATCTGCACGGCATCCGCCGTCATCGAATCCGAATCGAAGGCCGGGAGACCGACCCAAAGCAGCGGGATCTTGCGGCTTGTCACTTCCTTGCCGAAGTTCAGCACGCGCTTCTGGTATTCGGCATACCATGCGTCGGTCCGGAATTTTTCCTTGGTGCCGTTGATCGCCATCTGCTGGCGGTCGTTGGCGCCGATCATCACGACGACGATGGCGGGTTTCACCTCGTCCATCATCTTCAGCAGCTGCTCGGGCCAATCGTAGTAGTCGTCGCGGACAAGGCCTGACGAAACATTGCCGCGGGCATCGATGACGACGCCGGGAGAGGTCTTGAAGGCTTCAGTCATGCCGTCGCCGAGGCCGCTTGCCAGAAAGTCGCCGACGATCAGGATTTTCTGGGCATTTTCCTGCTTCTGAACGACGTCCTCATCTGGCACGGGCGCCACAGCCTTCGGCGCGACCGCTGCTTTGGGCGGCGCAGTGCGCTTCTTCTGCGGTCGGGGCCGCTGGACATCGGGCGCTGGCGGATATTCTTCTTCGACGGCGCGGCGGCCGAGGAAGAAATCGAGGATCGAGCGGCGCTGATAGCGCTCCTGGGCGTCGGCAAAATGGACAGGCGCAGTCACACCGAACGACAGCACCAACGCAGCCGTCAGCAGCGTTCGTCCGCCGAGTTTCCGCTTATGATCAGACTTCCGCATGGTCATGCCCCGCATCTCGCGCCATTTTCGCATGGAGTGGGCGCAATCGTCCACTCACAACGCGATTTGTGCCGCGGATTCTTCCTGTTAGCGCCGCAGCGCGTTCAGAAGAGGAAGCGAAGGCTCGCCATCCGTCTGCATGCCGAGACGCTGCTGGACTGCCGAAATGGCGGCTTTCGATCCGGAGCCGAAATTGCCATCGACTTCGCCGTCGTAATAGCCGAGCGTCTTCAGACGAGTCTGGAGCTCGAACTTTTCCTTCACATCAAGCGTACCATCCGGCCGTGGCCAGCGCTGCTTCATGCCGCCATAGCCGGCAATCTCATCGGCAAGCAGACCGACGGCGAGAGCATAGCTGTCGGAAGCATTGTATTTCTTGATGGTGAAGAAGTTCGAGGTCATCAGGAAACCGGGGCCACCCGGGCCGCCCGGCATTTTCAGCTGCGCCTTGGTGGAGGCGTCCTTGAAGCTCTTGCCGTTCGGACGGGTCAGGCCCATTGCGGCCCATTGCGCCAGTGTGTGCGTCTTGCCTGCCTGCTTGGCAGCACTTGCGGGAACCTGGACTTCGTAGCCCCAGGTCTTGCCGGTATCCCAGCCGTTTTTGGCCAGCAGATTGGCCGACGTCGCCAGTGCGTCCGGAACCGAGTTCCAGATGTCGCGATGGCCATTGCCATCGGCATCGACGGCGTAAAGCAGGTAGCTGGTCGGGATGAATTGCGTATGGCCCATGGCGCCGGCCCAGGAACCGGTCATGCCGTCGGCGGAGATATCGCCATTTTGCAGAATCTTGAGTGCTGCGATGAGCTGCTTTTGGGCAAATTTCGCCCGGCGCTCATCGGCATAGGCAAGCGTTGCCAGTGCGCGCGGCACGTAATGCAGGCGGTCGTCCTTGGCGAGCACGGCGCCGTAATTCGATTCCATCGACCAGATGGCGAGAATGATCGTCTTGTCGACGCCGAAATGGCGCTCGATGGCGTTCAGGGTCGAGGCGTGCTTTGCGGCCATTTTGCGGCCGATCTCGACTGTGTAGGGGTTAACCCGGGAATCCACATAGTCCCAAATCTTGGTGGTGAATTCCGGCTGAAAAGCCGCCTTTTCAAGGACTGTAGGGTCAGGTTCGCTCACACCCGCGAAGGCTTTGCGGTACGTTGCCTTGCTGATGCCATTTTGCGCGGCAGTTTGATAAAAGTCCGCGATCCACTTTTGGAACCGCTGGTCGGCGGCTGCGTTATGCGGAGCCAATCCGGCGGAAGCGGTCACAACGAGGGCGAGAGCAAGACCACGAAGGGAGTATTTGTGATTTTTGGTCATCGGCAGTCCGTATCCGTCATCTCTGTTACAAGTGCGGCGGAGGGGCATTCCGTCCGGACCCGAGACTACCGGAACGAAGTCAACAAATTCTTTACCATGACAACGTCTTCCCGTCATCATTTGTAAAACAGTAGCGAATTTAGCTTAATTCACCCCAAATAGCTTGAGTTCAAAGCGATAAGCCCCCCAGGAGGTTCTACGTGACGCAGCAGAAAAAGGTTCGTAAGGCGGTATTCCCGGTCGCAGGTCTTGGAACGCGGTTCCTTCCGGCAACCAAAGCCGTTCCGAAGGAAATGCTGACCGTCGTCGATAAACCGATCATTCAGTATGTGGTCGACGAGGCGCTGGAAGCGGGTATCGAGCATTTCGTGTTCGTCACCGGCCGCAACAAGCACATCATCGAAGACTATTTCGATATCCATTTCGAGCTGGAGCAGACGCTGCGCGAGCGCAGCAAGAAAGCCGAGATGACGCTGCTGGCCGGCCAGCTGCCGAAGGCTGGTACCGTCAGCTTCACCCGCCAGCAGGAGCCGCTCGGCCTCGGCCACGCCGTCTGGTGCGCCCGCGAGATCGTCGGCGACGAACCCTTCGCGCTGCTGCTCCCCGATATGATCATGAAGGCCGAGGGCAAGGGCTGCATGAAGGGGATGATCGATCTCTACGCCCAGAGCGGCGGCAACATCATCGCCGTCGAAGAATGCGAGCCGGATCAGACGCACAAATACGGCATCGTCGGTGTCGGCGAGGCGATCGGTGAAGGCTTCCGCATCACCGGCATGGTCGAAAAGCCTGCCAAGGGCACCGCACCGTCGAACTTCTTCATCAATGGCCGCTACATCCTGCAGCCGGAGGTCTTCAAGATTCTCGAAACGCAGGAGCGTGGCGCGGGCAACGAAATCCAGCTCACCGACGGCATGCTGAAGCTTCTGACGTCGCAGGATTTCGCGGGCTATCACTTCAAGGGAACGACCTATGACTGCGGCGCCAAGGATGGTTTCATCCTCGCCAACGTCGCCTTCGCGCTCGACCGTGCGGATATCCGCCCGACCGTCGAGGACGGCTTCAAGGCTCTGCTGAAGGGTCTTTAAGGCCTAGCGTTTCAGCCGCAAACCGACACCGGCTCGCCATTGCTGCGAGTCGGTGCCTTCATCCCGCGTCGTCAGCTCGTAGCCGAGAGTACTCGTCAGATCGAGATAGCGGTTGATGTTCCAGATGAGACCGGCACTCGTCGTATAGACCGTCTCATCGCTGCTCGCTCCGGCCGGATAGTCGCGCAGCGTCACCCCACCCAGAACCGTTGCCTGCAGGTTGTCGCGCAGCTGATGCGTGATTGTCGTCGTCAAGGCGTGCGAGACATAGCCGCTCAGCCCCGGCGTCGTGGAAGGCTGGATGCTGGTCTGCAGGTCGAAATTGACATTGGTACCGCGCAGCGGCGACCAGAGAATATTGGCGTCGACAGTCGCCGTATCGATCGAGGCCAGGCGGTCGTCGTCGAAACTTGCGGTTTCGTATCCGGCGCTGACTTCGCCCCTGAGCTTCTCGCCGAGATCGACCTGCACGCCGGCCTTGGCGCCGTAGCTGTTGCCGGAGCGGGCGTAGCCTGAGCTGTCGCGGGTCTCGTCGTAGGCGGTCTTGCCTACAGTGCCCTCGATGAAGGGGATGAGTGCCGGGGAGAGCTCGTAGCCGATGCGGGCGCGGAATGTGCCTGCGGTCTGGTCGCGGTCGCTGAGGGAAACGTCCGTGCCGTTGGCGAGCGTCACGTCGGAATAGATGGTCCTGACGACATCGAGTTCGGTGGTGCCGCGCAGCACGCCGAAGTCGCGCTCGATTGAAGCACCGGTGCTGAATTCCTGAACATTCGACTGCTTGCTGGCATCGGAGATGGCGTTCGGATCGTCGGTGTCTTCACGGTAGAAGCGGTAGCCGCCCTCCAGATGCGCGACCGTATCCTCCGGCAGATCGAGGCGCAGATCGCCGTCGATCTGGAAGGAGGGCTGCTCTTCGCCTTCGCCGCTGATGTTCTGCTGCCAGCTGCCCTGGCTGGTGACGGTCAGCTGGTGCAGCGCCCAGTCGGAGGTGAGTGTCGCGTTGCCATCGGTCTGCAGGAAGCCGCGGCTTTCCTTGGTGCCGTTTTCCTTGGTCGTCTCGGTATTGATCGACTGCGTAATCGACGGGCGCAGGATGAAGGTGCCGATGCGGATGCCGTCGGTATCCTTCTCGGTCAACGCATCATCGGCCTTGCGCGGCAGACGGCGTTCGTCGATCGCCGGTTCGCGGGTGTTGAGGCGGCGCATGTCCTCGTCGAGGATCGAGCCTGTCGTCTCGTCGCTTGGCTGCTGATCGCCTGATGCCGTCGTGGATGACGTGCCGTTCTGCTGGGCGGCGCCGGTCTGGGTGCCGGTTGCGGTGTCATCGGGGGAGGGCACGCCGGGCTGGCCCGGATCCGGAACACCATCGCCATCCAGGTCGGCCGCCTGTGTCTGTTGGCCGCCGGTGTTGCCGCCGGAGGAATATTGGGAGGAGGATGAGTAGCCAGATGTGCCGCTGCCGTAGCTCTGCGCCGATTGGGCGAACGCGGACTGCGGCAGTGCTGCGGCGGCCAGGAGAACGGCAGACACGGCAAAGCGCGTCGCACGGAGCGGCGTCAAACTGCTCGTATCACGTTCCTTGCCCATTCAGAATCCGCGTGTGGCATGCTTCAACTCGTTACCTGAAAGTAAAACGTCATAGTTAATCATTCGTTTAGACTGGTGCCTTCGCGCCGTCGTTTCGACCGAGACAGCAATGGACAGCCACAGTGAAAAGCGCTAACGCAGGCACATGATGAGGAAAGCTGTCAATCTGGCCGAGAACAGTGTGCTGGAATCCGCGAAGCGGACCATCACGACGGAACGGCGCGGTCTCGAGGCGCTCGAGCGCGCGCTCGACAACGGGCTTTCCGGCCCATTCTCCCAAGCGGTCGAAACGATCGGCGGCATCAGCGGCCGGGTGATCGTGACGGGCGTCGGCAAGAGCGGCCATATCGGCGCCAAGCTTGCCGCGACATTCGCCTCGACAGGAACGCCTGCCTTCTTCGTACACGCCGCCGAAGCCAATCATGGTGATCTCGGCATGATTGCCAGGGACGATCTGGTTCTGGCGATCTCCAAGGGCGGCGAGAGTGCTGAGCTTCGCAGCATCATCTCCTATACCCGCCGGTTTTCCATCCCCCTGATCTCGATCACCTGCGGCGCGGAATCGTCACTCGCCAAGGCTTCGGATGTGGTACTTCTCGTTCCAAACGAGGAGGAAGCCTGCCCGAACGGTCTCGCGCCGACGACCTCGACACTGATGCAGCTGGCAGTCGGCGATGCCGTGGCGGTAGCGCTGCTTGAGGCGCGCGGGTTCACGGCGCGCGATTTCCATGTGTTTCACCCGGGCGGGAAACTCGGCGCCAGCCTGGCGCATGTCGGTGACATCATGCATACCGGCGAGCGCGTGCCGCTGGTGCCGCAGGGGACGCCGGTGCCGGATGCGATTCAGGTTCTGTCGCGCAAGCATTTTGGCTGTGTCGGCGTTCTCGATCAGGACGGCCGGCTTTGCGGCATCGTGACCGAAGGGGACATGGCGCGCAATCTGACGCGCAACCTCGCGGAACTTGTTGTCGACGACATCATGACGCGGACGCCGAAGGTGGTGAAGCCGAGTGTACTGGCGACTGCTGCCTTGGCGCTGCTCAACAAGCACCATATCGGCGCGCTGATCGTCGTCGATGACGACAACCGGCCGGTCGGGCTCATCCATTTCCACGATCTCTTGCGGATCGGCGTCGCCTGATCAGGCGGCCTCAACCGTCAGGTCGCGGCCATTGCTGGCGACGACCTTGACGCGGGTGCCGACCGGAAGGTCAGGCCCCATCACCTGCCATATCGTATCGTCGAGACGAATCCGGCCGCGTCCCTCGCGGATCGGCTCAGCCAGTGTTGCCGTGCGGCCGACAAGGCTCGCGCCGCGCTGATTGAGGAAGGGCTCGTCCGTTGCGTCGTGGCGCAGCGTCAGCTTGCGGCCAACGAAAGTTGTCGCCACGGCAAAGGCCGCGAAAAGGATCAGTTGCACTTCCCAGACCCAGAAGCCTGCGTCCCATAGCAGAAGCGAAAGGACGCCGACGGCGAGCGCCGCAAGGCCGATCCAAACGAGGAAGAAGCCGGGCACGATCATTTCGGCGGCCAGCAGGATCAGACCGATCACCCACCAGCTCCACGGTCCAAGCTCTGCAACGATGCGTGCCAGCATGCGTCAGCGCTCCGGATTCTGGTTGAAGGGGTTTACGGGCGGCGTGCTGCGCTGCGTGACCTGGCGGGGCGGTTGCGGGGCGGGCGTGGTGCTGCCGTCGCCGAAGACTTCCTTGGCGATGGCGCCGATGCCGCTCAGCGAGCTTAGAATGGAGGATGCCTCGATCGGCATCAGCACCACCTTGGAATTGGGGGCCGAACCGATCGACGTCAGGGCTTCGGTGTATTTCTGCGCCACGAAGTAGTTGATCGCCTGGATATCACCGGCGGCGATCGCTTCGGAGACCATCTTGGTTGCCTTGGCTTCGGCTTCGGCCAGGCGTTCGCGCGCTTCGGCGTTGCGGAAGGCGGCTTCGCGCTGTCCTTCGGCCTGCAGGATCGCCGACTGCTTGGCGCCTTCGGCGCGCAGGATCTGCGCGTTTCGCGAGCCTTCGGCTTCGAGAACCTGAGCGCGCTTCTCGCGCTCCGCCTTCATCTGGCGGGCCATGGCATCGACGAGATCGCGGGGCGGTTGGATGTCCTTGATCTCGACGCGGGTGACCTTGATACCCCAGGGGTGCACGGCCTCATCGACGACGCGCAGCAGGCGGTCGTTGATCGCGTCGCGGTTGGAAAGCAGTTCGTCAAGATCCATCGAGCCCATGACCGAGCGGATGTTGGTCATCGTCAGGTTGAGGATGGCGTTTTCGAGGTTGGAGACCTGATAGGCGGCCTGCGCGGCGTTCAGCACCTGATAGAAGGACACGGCATCGGCGGAGACCGAGGCATTGTCCTTGGTGATGACCTCCTGGGTCGGCACGTTCAGGACCTGTTCCATGACATTCATCTTGGCGCCGACGCGCTCGATGAAGGGGGTGATCAGGTTGAGGCCGGGCTCCAGTGTCCGCGTGTAGCGGCCGAAGCGTTCGATCGTATAGCGATAGCCCTGCGGCACCGTCTTGATGCCCGCAAAGAGCACCAAAATGACGAAGATGACGAGTGCGATGACGACAATGTCGAAGCCGCCCAGGACCATGAAATTCCTCCACCGGTTGTTGCCGGAAAATCCGGCACACATCAAACGTGGAGACTTATCCCGTTATTTGCAATGATCCGCAACAAAAAGCCGCTGGCTGGGTCAGACCCAGCCGAGAAGCTCACGCCGCACCACCTTTTCGAGCACGCGCATACCATCTTCGCTGTCGTTCAGGCAGGGAATATGCGCGAATTTCTCGCCGCCGTTCTCATGGAAAGAGTGGGCTGCCTGCTCGGCAATCTCTTCCAGCGTTTCGAGACAGTCGGACACGAAGCCGGGGTTGAGGACCGCGATCTTCTTGACGCCGTCCTGTGCCAGCTTCTCGACCGTCTTGTCGGTATAGGGCTGCAGCCATTCCTCGGGCCCGAAGCGGGACTGGAAGGTGACCATGAACTTGTCTTTCGACAGCCCTAGACGTTCGCGCAGCAGCCGGCCTGTCTTCTGGCACTGGCAGTAATAGGGGTCGCCCTGCTTGAAGTAGGACATCGGGATGCCGTGGAAGGAGGCGAGGATCATCTCTGGCTCCCAGTCCAGCGTCGCCAGATGGTTGGTCACCGAGTTGGCGAGCGCCTCGATATAGGTTTCGTCGTCGTGATAATCAGGGATCGTGCGCAGGGCAGGCTGCCAGCGCATGGTGAGCAGCTTCTGGAACGCCTTGTCGTTGACCGTTGCCGTCGTTGCTGCCGCATATTGCGGATAGAGTGGGAAGAGCACGATGCGGTCGCAGCCGGCGGCCTTCAGGCTGTCGATTTTCGAGGCGATTGACGGATTGCCGTAGCGCATCGCCCAGTCGACGACGACATTCGGCAGGTCCTTCAGGCGCTCGGCCATCAGGTCCGACTGGCTGCGCGTATAGGTGCGCAGGTAGCTCTCGTCCTTGTCCTTGTTCCAGATCAGCTCGTAAGCCTTGCCGACCTTGCCGGGGCGGGTGTTGAGCACGATGCCGAACAGGATCGGGTACCATTTCCAGGGCGACCATTCGATGACGCGCTTGTCGGTCAGGAATTCCTTGAGGTAGCGGCGCATCGAGGAATAGTCGGTGCCATCCGGTGTGCCGAGATTGACGAGCAGCACGCCCACCTTGCCAAAGGTCACGGGCGGGTGTTCCGCCGGGCGGTTCGAAAGTTCAACGGTCATTCTGGCCCCAACGCTCTCATGTCTTCGCCGGCTCATACGCAGCCGGACGCGATCGGTTCAACCCTATAAGTAGAAAAGCCGGCCCGGGAAACCCCGGACCGGCTTTCGAGATCGGGACAAATCGTCTTACTTCGCCGGGAGCTTCAGCTCCTCGCCGACAACAAGGCGGCGCGGGTTCGGGCTGCCGTTGGCTTCGGAGATCTTCTTCCAGAGTTCGCCGTTGCCGTAGAACTGCTTGGCGAGATCCCAGAGCGTGTCGCCAGCGGCAATGACGTGGCTGGCGGGCGTTGCCGTTGCCGGAGCAGCCGCAGCCGGTGCCGCAGCGGGAGCCGCGGCCGGTGCTGTTGCTGCCGGAGCCGCAGCAGGGGCTGCCGGTGCGGCGGCACCAGCGGCTGCGA
This sequence comes from Hyphomicrobiales bacterium, assembly GCA_900465675.1. Lineage (GTDB taxonomy): Bacteria > Pseudomonadota > Alphaproteobacteria > Rhizobiales > Rhizobiaceae > Rhizobium. The sequence goes on from UBJR01000036.1 coordinate 28,548, forward strand.
TCGCCGTCACGCGTCCATCGGTATAGGGCTTGTACGGGTTGTGCGCCGTCAGGTATCCGACGGTGACATCGGCAAGATCGGGGCCGAAGTCATAGGCATTCTTGCCCGCTGTTTCGAAGATCGAATAGCCGTCGCCGCCAGCGCGCATGAAGTTGTTGGTGGCAACGCCGTAGGTCTTGGCCGGATCGATGGCGACGAAATTATCGCCGTCCTTGACCTGCACATCGCTGACGCGGCTGCCCACCGGCTTGGAGACGTCGAAGCTGTATTTCAGACCGGCGACCTGCGCGAAGCGGCCGGCACCCTGATCGATCTGGCTGACACCGTTTTCGAGCGCCTTGACGACGTCGGCACCTGTCAGCTGGAAGGTCGCCAGCGTATTCTGGAACGGCAGAACGGTGATGACCTCGCCCTGGGTGACTTCGCCGCCATCGATCGAGGCGCGCAGACCGCCGCCGTTCTGGATGGCGATCTGGACGCCCTGGCTCTTGGTGCGGTCGAGCATAGCATCGGCGACGAGATTGCCCATCGAGCATTCCTGGACGCGGCAGATGGTGCGATCACCCTCGATCGGACCTTCCGAAGCGCCGATGACCTTCTTGCGCAAGTCTTCGATCGGCTTTGCCAGCTCGGCGATACGGGCGGTCAGCGCCGGATCCGGGGTGAACGTCGAGTCGATCAGGATCGGATCGCCCTTGGCGCTCTTGACGACGCCGTTGTCATCGAAATCGACGACGAGATCGCCGAGATACTTGCTGTAGGATGCAGCCTGAACAACCGGAACCTTGTAGCCGCCCGGGTTGTCGACCAGCGTCGGATAGGGGCCTTCGGCCTTCGGGTCGGTGTTCGACAGCAGGCTGTGCGAGTGGCCGCCGACAACGACGTCGACGTCGGGGATCTTGGCGATGAAGGCGAGATCGCGCGGGTAGCCGACATGGGTGAGCGCGATGATCTTGTTGATACCCTGCGCCTTAAGGTCCTGGACGGCTGCGGTGATCGAGGCGACGTCGTCGGCGATCAGCACCTTCGGGCCGGGCGACGAGAGCTCTTCCGTATCGTTGGTGACAGCGCCGACGATACCGATCTTCTGGCCGCCGACATCGAGAACCAGCGACGGCTTGATGCGGTCGCCGAGCTTGGAGCCGTCACCGGCAAGGACGTTAGCCGAAATGACCGGGAACTGCACCTTGTCGAGGAAGGTGGCAAGGCCGTCTTCGCTGTCGTCAAATTCATGGTTGCCGACGGTCATGACGTCGAACTTCATGGCGTTCAGCACTTCGGCTTCGGCTGCACCCTTGTAGGTGGTGTAGAACAGCGAGCCCTGGAAATTGTCTCCGGCATTGAGCAGCAGCACGTTCTGGCCGGAGAGGGCCTGGCGGCGCTGGTCGATCGCGGTCTTCAGGCGGGCGGCGCCGCCGAAGCATTCCTTCTTGCCTTCTTCCTCGGCAGAGCAGGTGGAATCGAACTTGTTGATCGATTCAATGCGGGAATGGAAATCGTTGATGTGAAGAATATTGAGCTGATAGTCGGCGAAAGCCGCGCCCGTGCTGAGCGCCAGCATGGACGCCGTCAGCAGACCGAAACTAAAGGATTTCGTCATCCTGTTCTCCTGATTTTCCGGCGGCAGCGCTTACCCCTGGCTGTTCCGCCGATCCCTCTTAGCCGTTTTTACCCGGCGCGCCGGATGTTTTCATCTCACCTGCGCAACCGCAAGCGAAAAGCTGGGCCAATGCCCGCGCTTTCCAAGTGGCGGTAAACAAAAAAGCTCCCGCGAAGGGGAGCTTTTCATTCTCGGTAATCGGTGAAGCGCGGTTACAGGCTGCGCGTCAACGTGAATTGCGCGCCCGCATCCGAGGTGCAGTTCAGCTGGCCCTGATTGACCAGTGCGCAGTTGACCTTGGACTGGGTCTTGCGCACCAGCGAGGTCATGTTGATTTCCACCAGAGACGGTCCGGTGTTCACATAGGTACCGGATGCCAGCAGCTGGTTGCTGTCGGTCGTGCGGGTGGTGAAGGTGCCAGCCTGGAAGGTCGAGACGATGCCGTTCGGATCGCGCCATGCGCCTTCGACGCCTGTTGGCGCGGCACGGGTGGAAACCGGCATGGGACGGGGATCAGAGGAAACACAAGCTGCGAGCGCTGCTGCTGCAGCCGCGAGCGCGGCAATATTTCTCAACTTCATAAAGCTTCTCCGGCGATTGGCGGCGGACGATATCCGCAAGTTCTGGAAAAAACATGGCGCGGGGCGGCCGCCAAGGCAAGCCTTCTGCAAGCTGCAAGCGAAATTACACAGCGGGCGTTACAAAAATGCCCGCCTTTCGGCGGGCATCTTGTCTCTGCCGGTTCGCGATTACGTGCGAACCAGGATGTTCTTGAACTGCCACGGATCCTTGGTGTCGATGTCCTCGGGGAAGAGGCCCGGGCGGCCATCGAGCGGGGTCCAGTCGGTGTAGTGTCCTTCGACCGGGCCGAGGTAAGGCAGCTGCACTTCGAGGCAGCGCTTGTAGTCGATCTCGTCGGCTTCGACGATGCCGGCCTTCGGGTTTTCGAGCGCATAGACCATGCCGGCGAGAACGGCCGAGGTGACCTGGAGGCCGGTGGCGTTCTGGTAAGGCGCGATGCGGCGGGTCTCTTCGAGCGACAGGCGCGAGCCGAACCAGTAGGCGTTCTTCTCGTGGCCGTAGAGCAGTACGCCGAGCTCGTCGATGCCTTCGACCAGTTCGTCCTCGTCGAGAACGTGGTGCACAGGCTGCGCGGTGCCGCCATTGCCGAACATCTCATGCAGAGAGAGAACGGCATCGTTGGCCGGATGATAGGCGTAGTGGCAGGTCGGGCGGAAGGTCACTTCGCCGTCCTTGTCGCGAACCGTGAAATAGTCGGCGATCGAGATGGACTCGTTGTGGGTGACGAGGAAGCCGTATTGCGGGCCGGGCGTCGGGCACCAGGTACGAACGCGGGTGTTGGCGCCCGGCTGTTCCAGGTAGATCGCGGCCTTGCAACCCTTCTTGTGCTTCTTGGCGTTCTTTGGCATCCAGTTTTCGTGGGTGCCCCAGCCGAGTTCTGCCGGCTGCAGACCTTCGGAAATGAAGCCTTCGACCGACCAGGTGTTCCAGAAGACATTGAGCGGCTTCGGGGTCTTGGTGAGCTGCGTATCGCGCTCGGCAATGTGGACGCCCTTGACGCCGAGCTTCTTCATCAGCTTGGCCCAGCCTTCGCGGTCATGCTGATCCGGCTCTTCGAACTTCAGGCCGGTATCGTTGGCAAGGTTGACCAGCGCCTGCTTGACGAACCAGGAAACCATGCCCGGATTTGCACCACAGGTGGAAACGGCCGTTGCGCCGCCCGGGTTCTTTTCCTTTTCCTTGCGCACGGTTTCGCGCAGCGCATAGTTGGTGCGGTCGGCGTTCTTCATGCTCTTGTCGAAATAGAAGCCGAGCCACGGCTCGACGACGGTGTCGATGTAGAGAACGTCGAGCTTGCGGCAGAGCTTCATCAGGTCGAGCGAGCCGGTGTCAACCGAGAGGTTGACGCAGAAGCCCTGGCCTTCGCCTTCGGTCAGGAGCGGCTTCAGCAGGTCCTTGTAGTTGTCCTTCGTCACATATTCCTTGATGTGACGGACGCCGTGCTTCTTGAGGATTTCCATGTCGCCCGGCTCTTCGCGCGGGTCGATGACAACCAACCGGTTCTTGTCGAACTTGAAGTGGCGCTCGATCAGCGGCAGCGTGCCGCGGCCGATGGAGCCAAAGCCGATCATCACGATCGGGCCGGTAATTTCGGCATATACCGGGTGGTTCTGTTCCGTCATTCTTTTCTCCTGTGGAAGGCGACGCAGGCGATGAGCCTCAAGAATTCTTCAAAATGCGCTGAAAATAAGCGAAGTGACCGGCTCTAACCATAAAATGGCGTCACAATAAAGAGCGTTTGGTCCGGGAAAGCAAATATCAGGCGGGCGCCAGCTGCTGCGCAAGGCTGTGCAGCTTCTGCACGAGGTCGACTTTTTGCAGCGTCAACCCCTTGTAGGCGGCCTGATGTTCGTCCAGCGCGTCGAGTTGTGACGCGAAGCTTGAGGCGAGTTCTGCGGCCCGCGGGTGATGCTCGATCGCGGCAATCGGATCGACATAGACGCGGATCGTGAAGACGATATCGCCGGAAACGGGAAGCTTGCGCAACGTCTGCCGCTCGACGCGGGCGAAGCGGTCACCAAGCGTGAAATCGTCGGCAGAAGGCGGGCGGCGGTGCTTGGAGAGCGGCAGGAAGAGATCGCCTGTCGTGTTGACCGACCAGTTCATCCGCTCGACCGGCTGGGGGACCTGCAGATTGTCGAAGATGCGGGTGATCAGCGCGGCGTTGCGCGTGCCCTCGCTGAAACCGGGCACATCCGCATGGATCGCCTGCATCGGACGGCCGAACTTTTCCTGCAGCGACCAGGAAGACGGGAAGGAGACGTGGCCTGCGACCAAATGCCAGCCATCATCCTTGCGGCGCATGATGACGAGATCATCGGCAACAAGGAGGCCGGCTTTCATCAGCGGCGGCAGTGTGTTGTCGGCGAGATCAAGTTTGGTGCCCACCGTTTCGATAACGCTGCCGTGGCGGGCATACAGATCGGGATGGGCAGAGCAGAGATAGTCCGCAAGCAGCGCCAGACATTCTTCCTGTGCCGCCAGCGTATCGTCTTCGGCGACAAAAACGTCTTCGCGATGGGCGCCGATGAGGCCGCGCTTCTCGCCGAGATAGCGCGCCAGATCGGCATCAGGCTCGATCCACCTGCCGATATCGAGCGGCATCAGGCCGATGGTGAACGGCCTGGATGATCCATCATAGGGTGTGTAAGCGGGAAGTTTCATTGTCAGGAAACTGCCGGTTTGCCGGGTTTGATGCAAGAGTAAAGCGCTTATCCCTTCAAAGCTTCCAGCCCTTCATTGACCGTCGTCAATGCCACTTCCGTCACCTCATACTCCGCAACGCCGTGCAGCGTGAAAGGATCGGCCGCGACGTAGGCTTCGATCTCGGACCGGTCGCCAGTGGCGAAAATCACGCCGCCGGTGCGCGGGACCTTGCGGCCGGAGGCGAGGAACCAGCCTTTTGCATAGCCTTCCTTCACCCAGGCCATGTGCGTCTCCATGTGCTTGTCGGCCTCCTCGTTGGGTTTCACGTAGGTGAGGGAGAGAATGAACATGTTCCGATCCTGAAAGCTGTGTGCCGTTATGAGGCTGTTGATAACCGAAATGCGACTGGTCCATCCATCTTCTTTTTAGACTTTCGCCGCAATGTGCCACATATCGCCACAGCACGCCCGGGACCATCGGATGACCCAGATATCGGAGCGGCTTGCGGAGTTGCAGGAAGAAAGTGCCGTGCTGATCGGGCTCTACGATCAGGATGACCGTTTGCAATATGCGAACGCCGCCTTTCGCTCCATCTTCGCCATCGAGCCGGACGAAACGCCCACATGGGCCGACCTCATGCGCCGCAACACCAAGGCCGGACGCGGTACGATCATCCGTACAGCCGATTTCGAGGCCTGGCTGATTTCGGCGCAATCGCGCCGCGGCAAGCTACCGTTCCGTGCTTTCGAGACCGATGTCGTCGATGGCCGCTGGTTCTGGATGACGGAGACGGTTCAGCGCGACGGCTGGATGCTCTGTATCGCCAGCGACATCACGCATATGAAGACCAGCCAGCGCGATCTCCGGCAGGATCGCGACTTCGCACTGAAAGCATCGCAGACCGACGAGCTGACGGGCATTTCCAACCGCCGTTTCATGATGGCGGCGCTTGAGAACATGATCCTGCGGCAGGGTTCGGCACTGTCGATCAGTGGCTGCATGTGCATCATCGATCTCGATTTCTTCAAGCGGATCAACGACAGCTTCGGCCATCAGGTGGGGGATCTGGTGCTGATCGATTTTGCCCGTCGCGTCCAGCCGATGGTCCGCCGCCGCGACAGCTTCGGGCGGATCGGCGGCGAGGAATTCATGCTGGTTCTGCCGGATACGACGCTGGAACAGGGCGAGAAGATCGTTGACCGGGTGCTCGACCGTGTCCGCGTTGCGCGGCCGCTGCCGGCTTCCCCGGCATTTTTCTATACCTGCTCGGCCGGGCTGGCAGAGCTCAGGATCGGCGATACCGTGCAGCAGATCTATGCGCGGGCGGACGAGGCACTCTATGTTGCCAAGCAGAGCGGCCGCGACCGGCTGAAGATCGTCGCCTAAGGCAGGAGCATGGCGGGGATCAATCCGCGCAGCGAGTTGCCCATGTAGAGCTTGCCGGCGGCGACATCGGCAAGACCGATGCGGCCGACGCGCGCCTTGCGCTGGCAGATCAGCTCCGTGCGCAACACGCCTGCCAGCAATCCGCAGGAGATCGGTGGCGTCCGCAGGATGCCGGAGCCGTCGTCGAGGAAGACAGAGGTAATGGTACCCTCGCAGACCTCATCCTTCTCATTGAGCATCAGCACTTCGTCGGCGTCAGCAGCTGCATATTCCGCACGCGCCGTCTCGTACACCTGACGGCGGGTGGTCTTGATGCGCAGCAGCTTGTCGCTGCTATCGAGACGCCGGGCGGCGAGTTTCACTTTCCAGATGGTGTCAGGCGCCAACGGCACGAAGGGGGCGCTGGTCACCTCGATCCGGCCATTGGCGTCGAAGGTCAGCCGGACACGGAGCGGGGCCGCCGCATCCCGAACCGCCTCTTGCAGGGCTTCGGCCGCAGCCCGAGGAACGGGAAAGCCGGTACGGCGGGCAGAGCGTTCGAGGCGGGCGAGATGCAGTCGCAGCCGGGTGAAGCCCACTTCCGGATCCCAGCGCATGGTTTCGATCAGCGAGAAATCGCTCATCGGGCAATTTCCTGATCGCCGATCGCAAAGCGCGCCTTCAACAGGCACTCGTCATATTCGGCCTCGGCGGTGGAATCGAAGACGATCCCGCCGCCGACATTGAAGATTGCGTGACCGTCCTCGAAAAGGCTGATGGTGCGGATGGCGACGGAGAAGCGCATGGCACCCGAGGGAGCGATCATGCCGATCGCGCCGCAATAGACGTCGCGCGGCTGGTCCTCGAGATCGTCGAGGATCTGCATGGCGCTGAGTTTGGGGGCGCCAGTGATCGAGCCGCAGGGGAAGAGAGCGGCGAAGATATCGCAGATCGTCAGATCGGGAAGCAGCTTCGCCTGCACATGGCTCACCATCTGGTGCACCGTGGGGTAGCTCTCGATGTCGAAGAGTTTTGGCACGTCGAGCGTGCCGACTTCGGTGATGCGCGAGATATCGTTGCGCAGGAGATCGACGATCATCCGGTTTTCGGCCTGGGTCTTCACATCGGCCAGCATGGCGGCCTTGATCGCTTCATCCTCTGCCGCATCGGCCCCGCGCCGGGCGGTGCCCTTCATCGGATGCGTCTCGATCCAGCCGTCCTCATCGGTGCGGAAGAAGAGTTCCGGCGAGCGCGAGAGTATGATCGGACCGCCGAGATCGGCATAGGCGCCGTATTTGACCGGCTGGCGCTCGATCAGCGACCAGAAGGCGGCGAGCGGATCGCCGCTCCAGCGCGCCTCGACCGGCATGGTGAGATTTGCCTGGTAGCAATCGCCCTGACGCAGGTGCCAGTGGAGGCGGTCGAAGCGCTCTCTATATGTCTCAAAATCCCATCCGGCTTTCGGGGTGGTCAGGAATTCCTCGTTGTCGCGGCGGCGGACAGGCTGAGAGAGCGGGTGGTCATCGGGTGCCGGGCGGTCGAAGACGCCGAAGCGGAGGAGTGGCGACTGGCGATTGGCGGGGAGTTTGGGGGCGAGCTTGTCTTCGAAGAGGTAGCCGGCCTCATAGGAGATGTAGCCCGCCAGCCATTTGCCTGCGGCCTTGGCGTCTTCCATGCGCTGCAAGGCGGCGAAGAATTCGGCTCGGTCGTTCGCGATGATGGTTTCGGACGGCTCGGCGAAGAGCATCGTCTGATCGGTTGTGTCGTCGCGGAAGAGGATGAATGGGCTCAATTTACGCCTCCCTCATTCCTGTGCCTGTCACAGGAATCCAGTGCGCCCAAGTCCTTGGGCGCGAAAGAGCCACTTCACGGCGCAGACGCGCCGTGGCTGGATTCCTGTGACGAGCACAGGAATGCGGGAGTGGGTGGGTTGGCGTCATTCGTTCTCTCTTGGACGGCAGCAAGGACGGCGTAACCCGCCTGACATGCGGAAAGCCGTCTCGCTGATCGCCCTTCGTCGACCTTCTCCCCGCGAGAAGGAGGCCTATCGCTTCAGCCCTTATCCAAAGCTTCCAGTTCGTCGATCAGCCCCTCGATCATCGACAGTCCCTTGCTCCAGAACGACGGATCGGTGGCATCCAGGCCGAAAGGCTTCAGGAGCTCGGAGTGATGCTTGGTGCCGCCGGCCTTCAGGAGTTCGAAATACTTGTCCTGGAAGCCCTTGTCCGCTTTCTGGTAGACGGCATAGAGCGAGTTCACCAGGCAGTCGCCGAAAGCGTAGGCGTAGACATAGAAGGGCGAGTGGATGAAGTGCGGGATATAGGTCCAGTAAGTCTCGTAAACCTCGGAAATCTTGATCGCCGGTCCGAGGCTCTCTGACTGAACCGACAGCCAGAGTTCGCCGATATCGTCGGCGGTCAGTTCGCCGGCCTTGCGCGCGGTGTGCAGCTTGCGCTCGAATTCGTAGAAGGCGATCTGGCGCACGACCGTGTTGATCATGTCCTCGACCTTCTGGGCTAGCATCGCCTTGCGCTCGCGCTTGTCCGCCGTCTTGTCGAGCAGGGCGCGGAAGGTCAGCATTTCGCCGAAGACCGAGGCGGTTTCGGCCAGCGTCAGCGGCGTCTGGCACATCAGCGCGCCCTGTCCGCCGGCAAGAACCTGATGGACGCCGTGGCCGAGCTCATGGGCGAGCGTCATCACGTCGCGCGGCTTGCCCATGTAATTGACGAGCACATAGGGATGAGCCGACGGCACCGTCGGATGCGCGAAGGCGCCGGGCGCCTTGCCGGGGCGAACCGGCGCGTCGATCCACTGTTCGTCGAAGAAGCGCCTGGCGATATCGGCCATCTCGGGGGCGAAGTTGCCATAGGCCGAGAGAACGGTATCCTTCGCCTCGTTCCAGGAAATGACGGCGTTCGAGGTTTCCGGCAGCGGTGCGTTGCGGTCCCAGAAATTCATCTGGTCCATTCCGAGCCATTTCGCCTTCATCTTGTAATAGCGGTGCGACAGCCGCGGATAGGCCTGCTTGACGGCGGCAGCCAGAGCATCGACCACTTCGCGCTCGACACGGTTGGCAAGGTGCCTGGAGTCGGCGATGTCCTCGAAACCGCGCCAGCGGTCGGCGATATCCTTGTCCTTGGCGAGCGTATTGGTAATCAGCGTGAAGACGCGGATGTTGGCCTTGAAGGTTTCGGCCAGCGCCATCGCCGCCTTGTGGCGGGCTTCCGGATCCGGGTCCTGCAGCATGTTGAGCGCGACTTCGAGCGGCACCTTCTCGCCGTCGATCTCATAGCGAAGCTCGGCCATCGTCTCGTCGAACAGGCGGTTGAAGGCGGCGGCCGATGTCATCGACTTCTCGAGGAAGAGCTGCTCCAGCTTGTCATCCAGCTGATAGGGCTTGTCCTTTCGCAAATCGACGAGCCAGGGACGGTAGTGTCCGGCAGCCGGGTCGTTTTCCATGCAGGCATCCATGACAGCGTCGTCGATGCGGTTCAGTTCCAGCGCGAAGAACAAGAGGTGGCCTGAGTATTCGGTGATGCGCGCCTGCACGTCGCCATACAGCTTGCCGTTAACAGGGCTCGTCGTATCGGAGAAATAGGTGAGGCCGGCAAAGGAGCCGAGCCGGCCGATGATGTCGTCGAGCGCTTCATATTCCTTCAGCGCCTGGCCGATGCCATCGGCGCCGGTCTTGGTGGCGGCTTCGGCAAGCTTGCCTTTCCATTTCTCCTCGAAGGCGATCGCGTTCTTGCCTGCCTTTTCCATGTCACTGGTAAAGGCCGTCGATGTTGCTGAGGGGTAGAGGTCCTGCAGTTTCCAGACCGGAAGATCGCCGAGCGCAGCGTCAGCCGCGCCACCGGCAGATGTTGCCGAGAAATTAAGACCGGCAGCGTTGAGCGCAAAATTCATGGCGAAGCTCCTCTTCCTCATTCAAAACAGGTCTGACTACCTAAGCGCCGGAAGGTCCCGCATCAAGGGGCTTTCGGCGCGTTAAAGGCCCCGGTTCGATACGGAATCGCCATCGTCACAATCGTTAAAATGCGATTATTTCTCAAAACTGGATGTTCAAGCCTTTCAGGCAGAGTGCAACCTAGGTTTCGCATGAAGTGAGGCGACAATGACCGGTTACAATGAGCTCAAAGGGGCAGGGCAGATACTCGTGGTCGAGGATGACCCGGTACAGCGCCGTCTGTTGAAGAACGCAATCGAGCGCCACGGGCACGTCGTCCATCAGGCAGAAAACGGCCGCATCGGCCTGGAGATGGTCAAGCGCGATGCCGGCCTCTTCAATGTCATCGTGCTCGACCTGATGATGCCGGAGATGACCGGTCTCGAATTCCTGGAAGCGGTGCACGAATTCGGCACACAGATCCCGGTGATCGTGCAGACCGGGCAGGGCGGCATCGAAACGGTAGTCCAGGCGATGCGCGCCGGCGCCTTCGATTTCGTCGTCAAGCCTGTCTCGCCCGAGCGGATCGCTACCTCGATCGCCAATGCAATGAAGCTCGACCAGCGCGAAGTGAAGGCCCGCTCCGGCCGCCGTTCGCGCTCCGGTGTGGTCGGCTTCGATGATATCGTGTCGGCAAGCCCGGCAATGCTTCGCGTCATCGATCTGGCGCAGCGTGCCGCGCAATCGAATATTCCTGTTGTGCTCGAAGGCGAGTCCGGCGTCGGCAAGGAGCTTGTTGCCCGGGCGATCCAGTCTGCCGGCGACCGATCCGGCAAGCCGTTCGTGACCGTCAACTGTGGTGCGATCCCGCACAATCTGGTCGAGAGCATTCTATTCGGCCATGAGAAGGGCGCTTTCACAGGCGCGACCGAGCGCCATACCGGAAAGTTCATGGAGGCCGATGGCGGCACGATCTTCCTCGATGAAATCGGCGATCTGCCGCTTGAGGTTCAGGTCAAGCTGCTGCGCGCCGTCCAGCAGGGCGAGATCGAGACCGTCGGTGCCCGCACCGCACATAAGGTCAATGTCCGCCTGATTTCGGCGACCAACAAGGATCTGATCGAGGAGGTCAAGAACGGCCACTTCCGCGAGGATCTCTATTACCGCCTCAACGTCTTCCCGATCACCATTCCGGCGCTGCGCAAGCGCAAGGAAGACATTCCGCATCTGGTGCGCGTCTTCACCGACCGGTTCTCATCGGAGCAGAAGAACGGGCATCGCATGACCGTCAATTCCGCTGCGCTGGCGCTGCTGACGGCTTACGACTGGCCGGGCAACATCCGGCAGCTGGAAAACGCCATCTTCCGTGCTGTCGTTCTGGCCGAAGGCCCTGAGTTGACGGAATCTGATTTCCCGCAGATTGCGGCGCAGCTGCCGGAATATGACGTGATCGATCACTTGGCGCTGGTCGCCGACAACACGCATCGCGATCACGATGCGGAGTTCGCGGCATCCGACTACAGCGTTCCGCCGCCCTCCGTTCTCGATGCTGCGCATCGTCACGCCGATAGCGCCGAAAACGCGATCGCGAGCGTCAATCCAGCCGGCGAGGTGAGGAAACTTGCTGACGTCGAAGAGGAGTTGATCCGATTCGCCCTTAAATTCTACCGGGGCCAGATGAGTCAAGTGGCGAGGAAACTGGGGATCGGCCGTTCGACGCTGTATCGCAAGCTGAAGGACTACGGGATTGACCCCGATAATCCCCAGAAGGACGCCGCTTAGTCCACAATCCGTTAATATTCCCGCAAGCATGTTCGGTTACTGTTCATAAACCACTTGTTAGTCGATCGTTGACTATGTAAAGAAAAGGTTGATCGTGTGTGGCATTTTTGCCATCGTGTCACCGCATTTGACAGTCATTGGGACAGCCGGACATTTGGCAGTCTGACGGGGATTGAGTTTGCCGGATCTGAATGAGCATACCAAGCCTTCGCGCTTGAGCTGGCGTACGCTGTGCGCCAACGTTGGCGGAAAGGTGGTCCGGACGGCAATGGCCGCCCTCCTCGCGCTTGCGGTATCCTCACCTGTATTCGTCGGCACGCCTTCCGAAGCGGCCGGCGAGACACGCAGCCTGAAGCTCTATTTCATCCATACCGGTGAAAAGGCCGTCATCACCTACAAGCGCAACGGCAAGTTCGACCCGAAGGGTCTTGAGCAGCTGAACCGATTCCTTCGCGACTGGCGCAAGAACCAGCCGACGAAGATGGATCCGCATCTGTTCGACCTGATCTGGGAAGTCTACCGCCAGAGTGGCTCGAAAGATTACATCAACGTCGTTTGCGGTTTCCGCTCGCCGGGCACCAATGCGATGCTGAAGTCGCGTTCGCGCAATTCCGGTGTCGCCGAGAAGAGCCAGCATATGCTCGGCAAGGCGATGGACTTCTTCATTCCTGACGTGAAGCTAGCGACGCTGCGCGCGATCGGCATGAAGATGCAGGTCGGCGGTGTCGGCTTCTATCCCAAGTCTGGTTCGCCCTTCGTGCATATGGATGTCGGCGGCGTTCGTGCCTGGCCGCGCATGAGCCGCGATGAGCTCGTCCGCCTCTTCCCGAAGGGCAACACGCTTCATATCCCTGCCGACGGCACGCCGCTTCCCGGCTACCAGCAGGCTCTGGCTGACTATAAGCGCCGCGTGAATTCCGACACGCTGGTTGCTGCGGTCGGTGGTGACAGTCTCTCTGAAACGAAGAAGCCGAAGACGCTGTTTGCAGCGTTGTTCGGTGGCGGTGCGGACGAAGAAGAGGACAGCTCGGACGATTCGGCTCCTGTCGCTGTTGCCAAGGCAACGCCGACCAAGCCTGAAGCTCCGGCCGCCGCGGCCGAGCCGGTGCAAGAAGAAGTTCAGGTTGCCGCGGTTAATGCGCCGGTTCCGCAGGTTCGTCCGGCATTCGCCGGTCAGCTCGGCGGCGGCGAAGTCGCCAATGCGATGCTTCCGGCCAATTCGGGCAACGCAGCTCAGCAGGCTCTTGCTGCCGCAACGGCGCAGGAAGACCAGCCGCAGCAGTTTGCCGATCTCAGCACCTATCATGTTCCTGTTCCGGAACTGCTTGGTCAGCGCCGCGAGCCGGGTGATGCGGAAGTGGCGTCAGTCGATCCGTCCATTCCTGTTCCGACGCCTGTTGATCGTCCTGTTGCTGCCGAAAACCTTCTGGCTGCGGCTGCTGATGCTGATCCAGATGCTGCGGGCGACGAAGCGGAAGCCGAGCAGCTTTCTCCTGCCGTTGCACAGCAGCTCGACAAGGATAGCGCTGCTTCCGGTCCGCAGGTTGCTGCTCTCGCGCCGGCGACGGTCGAGCAGGCGATCAATGCAGCTATGCCCGGATCGAAGCCTGTCGCCGCCAAGACGCCGGTGCAGCTTGCAGCACTTGCACCGACAAAGTCGGCAAGCTTCGGCGATAACTTCGATCTGCCTCAGCAGCAGGTCAGCGTTGATGATGCCGTCCCTGTAACGCCGTCCAAGGGTGGACGTCCGACCAAGGCCGTTGCTGCCGCCGCCGATGCAGGCCGCGCTTCGGTTCGCACCGAGCCCAAGCTGACGCAAAAGATGATCTCGCAGTGGGCGCTCACCAATGCGCGTCTCGAAATGGTCACCAAGCCAGTCAAGGCGCCGCGCTTCGTTAGCCAGACGCTCCGCGCACAGCCGACCGCCGTCTATGCCGAAGGCTTCAACGTCAAGACCGCTTCCATCGATCCCGGCCGTTTCAGCGGCACGGCCGTCAACTTCATGGAAGTGAAGAAGTTCAACACGAACTGAGGCGTCCAATCGTTTGACAAAGGCCGCTGGAGCGATCCGGCGGCCTTTTTGTTTGTGGACCCGTCAGGCCATAGAAAAAGCCGCCGAGGCGCGAGGCCTGGCGGCTTTTGAACTATGCCGTCGCGGCTCAACCTTCGGGCGGCGACTCGATCATGCCAAGAGCATGCAGGTAGGTGTCGAGGATCGCATCTTCTTCCATGCGCTCCTGTTCGTCCTTCTTGCGCAGGGCAACGACCTTCTTGAGGATTTTGGTGTCGAAGCCCATGCCCTTGGCTTCGCCGTATACGTCCTTGATGTCGTCGGCGATGGTCTTCTTTTCTTCTTCCAGGCGTTCGATACGCTCGACAAAAGCGCGAAGCTGATCGCGGGCGACGCCGTGAGCATCAGACATCCGTGTTCTCCTGATTTTTGCGGATTGAAATTCGTGGGCGTTGACTGCCGTGAAGCGGCGCCGCGGTCAAGCCCCTTCGGCCATCATCGGCTTATTTGTGCGGGTTGTTCGTGTCGAAAGCAGCTTTCTGTGCTTCCGAAGCCTCGTTCTGGTGGAGGGTTTTCCACTGCTCGTAGGGCATGCCGTAGACGATCTCGCGGGATTGATCCTTGGTGACGGCTACGCCGTTTTCCTCGGCCGCTTCGCGGTACCAGTTCGACAGGCAGTTGCGGCAGAAGCCTGCAAAGTTCATCAGGTCGATGTTCTGCACGTCGGTGCGATCGCGCAGATGCGCCACCAGCCTGCGAAAGGCGGCGGCCTCAAACTCTGTCTGCTGTTCTTTCGTCAGGTCGGTCATCTCGATTCCTTCATGTATAGGGGCCGGTGCGCGACGGGTGCACCTGGTATTCGTGCAACGCCGGATCGGCATTCATCGCCTCGAAGACCGGCGCCAGCCGCGCCGCCCAACCGGCGATGCCGGCCTCGTCGCCGATAAGATCCTGACGGACCTCAAGCAGGGCGTGCGGAATGCCCGATACCATGCAGTGCCGGTACATGGTGTCACCCTTCAACGCCCCGTCATAGGGTTCGTTGTCGCCGACAATGAGATCGGGATCGCGGCGGAGCATGTCAAGCAGCGGGCCGACGGCGCGGTGGTCGCTGTCCCAGAGGACGGCTGCGTGCCACGGGCGGGGAACGCCCTTCCAGGCGGGCGTATAGGAATGCAGCGACAGGACCAGCGGCGCCTTGCCCGTGGCGCTCGCCACCTTGGCGATCTCTGCCGCCACGGCATCGTGATAGGGCCGGTGGAAGCGCTCGATGCGGTTCTGCCATTCGACGGAGGAGATCGGGTGGTTGCCCGGAATGATGGCGCCATCCGAGATCTTCATGATTAGCGTCGGGTCGTCCTCACCGCGGTTCGGATCGATCAGCAGCCGCGAGAAGCCGCCGAGGACGGCGGGAACGCCGAGCCTGGCCGAGAGGCTGCGCACCAGCCCCTCGATACCGATGTCGTAAGCAATATGCCGGGCAAAGGCCGTCTCCGGCAGGCCAAGCTTTCCATAACCTTCCGGCAGCCGGTTCATGGCGTGATCGCCAAGGATCACCATGCCGCTGTCATGATTGCCGGGTAGGATTTCGAAGGGTTTGAAGTCTTCCATCAGCGAAGGGCCATTCGTCATTTCGGGCAAGGCGCCACTGATCGCATGCACGTGCCGGAGGTTCAAGCGGGATGAGACGGCAACAGCCGTGACTCGCCGGTCACAAGCAGGTTATGAAAGGAATATAATCGATTAGCATCGCGTTGACATTCGCGGGATGGCGGCGCAAGAAGGCACGGGAAAACGAATAACCGTGGGAGCAAATCGGAAGCCGTGTTGATGCAAGCCGCACCAAGTTTCCTCACCCGGTCCGGGCCGCTTGCCCGCCTCGCTTTGTTCGCATTCGCAGCCATGATGCCATTCTTCGCCGCAAACGCGGCACGCGCGGATTTCCGCGTCTGCAATGGCACCCAAAATCTGGTCGGCGTCGCCATCGGCTATCGTGCCAAGGATGGCTGGATCACCGAAGGCTGGTGGCAGGTCCCGGCAACGACCTGCGCGACGCTGATCGAAGGAGAGCTGCAGTCGCGATATTACTACCTCTACGCAGAAGATGCCGCCCGGGGAGGCCGTTGGACGGGCGATGTGCAGATGTGCGTAGCGGAGAACGAGTTCAAGATCACGGGCGTCAATGATTGCTATGCCCGTGGCTACCAGAAGATGGGGTTCAAGGAATATGATACGGGCCGCCAGGGTAGCTGGATGGTCCAACTTTCCGATACGCCCGGAACGCAAGAAAGCCCGAATTGATGAAGCGTAACCGCAAAGTAAAAATCCTCGCCACGCTCGGCCCCGCCTCCAGCGACGAAGCGATGATCGAGAAGCTGCACCAGGCTGGTGCCGATGTCTTCCGCATCAACATGAGCCATGCGAGCCATGACGTGATGCGCTCGCTGATCCAGCGCATCCGCTCGGTCGAAGCCCGCTCCGGCCGCCCGATCGGCATTCTCGCCGACCTCCAGGGCCCGAAGCTTCGCGTCGGCAAGTTCGCCGATACCAAGGTCGACCTGAAGCCCGGCCAGACCTTCACGCTCGACAACAACGAAGCGCCCGGCGATGCCACCCGCGTCTTCCTGCCGCACCCGGAAATCCTGGAATCGGTACAGCCGGGCCACCGCCTGCTGATCGACGACGGCAAGCTCGCCCTTCGCGCTGAAAAGTGCGACGGCAAGAGCATCGTCACCACGGTTATCTCGGGCACCAAGATTTCCGACCGCAAGGGCGTCAGCCTTCCCGATACGCTGCTCACTGTCGGCGTTCTGACGGATAAGGACCGCGTCGATCTGGATGCCGTTCTCGCCACCGACGACGTCGACTGGGTTGCGCTCTCCTTCGTGCAGCGCCCGGAAGATCTCGCCGAAGTGCGCAAGATCGCCAAGGGCCGCGTCGGCATCATGTCGAAGATCGAGAAGCCGCAGGCGATCGAGCGCATCGAAGAAATCATCGAATTGTCCGATGCGCTGATGGTTGCCCGTGGCGACCTCGGCGTTGAAATGCCGCTTGAAGCCGTTCCCGGCATCCAGAAGCAGCTGATCCGCGCCTGCCGCCGTTCGGGCAAGCCAGTCGTCGTCGCGACGCAGATGCTGGAATCGATGATCACCGCACCGGTTCCGACCCGCGCTGAAGTCTCCGACGTAGCGACCGCCGTTTTCGAAGGCGCCGACGCCGTCATGCTCTCGGCTGAATCGGCATCGGGCGACTACCCGGTCGAAGCCGTGGCCACCATGGCGTCGATCGCCACCGCCATCGAGCGCGAGCCGCATTACCCGGGTATCATCTACGCGCAGCGCGCTCAGCCCGAGGCAACCGGTGCCGACGCGATCTCGCTCGCCGGCCGCCAGATTGCCGAAACGCTGAAGCTCTCGGCGATCGTCTGTTACACCTCGTCTGGTACGACGGGTCTGCGCGCCTCGCGCGAGCGCCCGCAGGTGCCGATCCTGGCGCTGTCGCCGATCATCAAGACGGCCCGCCGTCTGGCGATTGTCTGGGGCCTGCACTGCGTCGTCACCCACGATGCGACCGACCTAGACGACATGGTCAACCGCGCCTGCCGCATCGTTGCCGACGAAGGCTTCGGCAAGCCCGGCGACCGCATCATCATCTCGGCCGGCGTTCCGCTCGGCACGCCTGGTGCTACCAACATGATCCGCATCGCCTATATCGGCTCCGACGGCCGCAGCGGCATCTGATCCTCAGAGATTGCCAGGAATACAAAACCCGCCGCGAACACGGCGGGTTTTTTCTTTTGGGTAGATCGGCTTACGCTTGCAGGGACATATGGCCGACCCGGTAGATCTGGCCATCACCCGATATCAGCGGCGCGTCGCAATAAAGCGTGAAGCGGACGAGCGACCACGTCGTCGCTTCGAAAGCCGAGATTGCGGCCAGCACACCGCGCCTGCTGCCTGCTTGCGACGCACGCTCCGTTTCCTGCACTCTCAATCCGGCAAGATCCGCGTGCGGCTCGATAGGCAGCATTTCGCTTGAAGCAAACCGCGCTTTGCCGAGATCGGGCGCAGTGGCTGCATGCCAGACCATCCACTGCCGGACGCCCGGGCGCCCGAAGGACTGGGTCAGTGCCTCAAAGCCCGGCCCGGTGATGAAATTGCTGGCGCCTTCAGGCTCGTTCCAGAGATAGAAGGGCGCATAGAGATTTTCCGCGCTGCCGAACTCGCCTTTCCTGGCGCTGAGATAGGCCTTGAAACCCAGATGCGGGAAGCCATCGGTGCCCGGCCCACGGTCGCGAATCCGGCGGTCGATGATGCCCATGTCGTAATCGGCGGGCAGGGTGAAGCTGTATTGCATGGCGATCATCGGGATATCTCCACGGATTCCAGCCAGTCGACGATGCGGTCGCCGTCGGTCGCCTGGATGCTGATATAGCTGAAAGGGCTGTCGGCGGCCGCGCCATGCCAGTGCTTTTCATTTGGGGCAAACCAGACGGCGTCGCCCATTCTGAGTTCCTCCACCGGGCCGCCGTCGCGCTGGGCGCGGCCGATGCCGGAGAGGACATAGAGCAGCTGCCCGCGCGGATGCGTGTGCCAGTTGGTGACGGTGCCGGGATCGAGTGTTGCCCGCATGGCCGTGTTTTCGCCGCGCGCTTCGCCTTCGAGCAGCATCTCGACCCAGAAGGGTGCCGATGCCAGGCCATCGGGCGAGCGCGTGACGTTTCCCGGGCGGCAAATGGTCATCGTGCGAGGATTGCCGCTCATGACGGCTCTCCCACGGCGCGGGCGCGCCAGCCGTCATCCGCCATCTGCGCCAGGCCGTCGCCGAAGGACCATTCGTCGGGCTGAGAGCTGACGATGGTGATCATGATGTCTTCCTTCCGAAGCCCCGGCGCCTCGCTCAGCAATTCGGCGGCGCGCTTGAAGAAGGCCTTGCGCATCTCCGTCGTCCGCGGCCGGCCGGCGCGGATCGCGAAGAGCACGAAGTCGTCGGAGCGTGGACCGGCGAGATAGTTGCGGTCGAAGATCAGTTCGCCCGGTTCATGCTGCTGGATTTCGTGGAAACGGTCGGCAGGTGGCACGTCGAAGGCCTCGACGAGCGCGCGATGGATGCCGTCCGAAAGGGTGCGCAGGTATTCCGGCGATTTGCCTTTGAGAAGGGAGATGCGAACGAAGGGCATGTGAGCATCCTTGTTTGAAATCTTGACAGGAGGAAAATCGCACGGCAGATTAATCCATAAAATCAGAATATATTGAACATATGATCCTAAAAAACGGGATTGATGATGCGCAAGACGAATTTCGATCTGGATGTTCTCCGAACCTTCGCGACCGGCATGGAGCTCGGCAATTTCGCCAAGGCTTCCGAACGTCTGGGACGTTCGACATCCGCCGTCAGCGCGCAATTGAAGAAGCTTGAAGAGCAGGCGGGGACACCGATCTTCCGCAAAGCCGGCCGCGGGCTGGCGCTGACAGAGGCGGGCGAGACGATGCTTGCTTACGCCCGTCGTCTGCTTGAACTGAACGACGAGGCGGTGGCGGCGATCCAGAGCGTCGAGCTGGAGGGCTGGGTGCGACTCGGGCTGCAGGAGGATTTCGGCGAGACCGTGCTGCCCGATGTGCTCGGGCGTTTTGCCCGGGCGCACCCAAGGGTCCGGATCGAAGCGCGTGTCGTCCGCAATGTCGAACTGATCGAGCGGGTGACAGCAGGCAAGCTCGATCTGGCGCTCGCCTGGAGCAGCGGCGCGGTGACGGCGCATTGCGAGACGATCGGCGAAGTTCCGATGCAATGGATCGGCCCGGCCTCGGGGCCGTCGCCGTGGAGCGGCGAAAGCGGGGAGCCGCTGCCGCTGGCCTCGCTTGAAGCTCCGTGCCTGCTGCGGACCGCGGCCACGAATGCTCTCGACCGCGCCAACATCCCCTGGCGCCTTTCCTTCGTCAGTCCCAGCCTCGGCGGGCTGTGGGCAGCGACCGCCGCAGGCCTCGGGATCACCATCCGCACGCCGATCGGTCTGCCGTCAAAAGTCGGAGCGCTTGCGCCCGGCGCTGCCGGACTGCCGCCGCTGCCATCGCTCGGGCTTGTGCTGCACCGCGCGGAAGCGGATCCGGATGCAGCAACCGCGCGCCTTGCCTCCCTCGTCCTGCAATCCGTTCGGGACGCGTTGGTCAACGCGATACCGGTGAAGGGGCTTGCTGGCGGTTAGGCTTCAGCCACAGCTGAATTGATAGCTGCTCCCGATCCTTGATGGGGAGCCGCCAAGAACCAGAGACTGCTCTAGAAGTCGCTATAGGCCGCCACGACGGCTGCAACCTGTTGGTCGTTCATGGCAAGGACCTGAGGGCTTGTGAAGGCGTTGGCGTGGTTCTTGTCGAGACCCCTGAGGTCCTCGACGGAAAGTCCGGAAATCGCCCCAGTGTCGATGGCAGCAATGTCTTCGATGGAGAACTTCGCCACATCTTCGGGCGCCATCGCGGCGAGCTGTGCGGCACTCAGCTTTGCCGTCTGCGCCGGTGTGAAGCCTTCAATCTGGTCAGCCGTCATCGCGGCGATCTGGGCTGGCGTGAAACCGGCGACAGCTGTGTCGCTGAATTTGCCGATCTGTGCGGCGGTCAGACTGCCGATCTGCACGGCACTCATCCCGCCTAGCTGGGCGGCAGTCAGAGCGCCGAGCTGAGCGTCTGTGAACTTGGCAAGCTGAGCCGGGCTGAAGCTCGGAATCTGCTGCGGCGTCAGCCCCTTCAGCTGATCGGGGCCGAGCTTGCCGAGCTGGCTATCGCTGAGGGCAGCGATGACGTCGCTCCGCAGGCCGATCATCGCCTTGGCATTGATGGCGCCGATTGCTTCATTCGTCAGCTTGGAGACGTTTGCGACCGTCAATCCGGCCACCTGCAGGGCGGTGAGGACGCCAATCTGAACCGGGGTCAACCCGGCCACCTGATCCGCGGTCATGGCCGTAATCTGGCTTGCCTTAAGGCCGACGGTGGCGGTCGCGCTGATCTTGCCGATCTGCGCAGGAGAAAGCGCCGCGATCTGGCCATTGGTCAGTGCGCCAGCCTGCGTTGCCGACAGGGCACCGATCTGGTCGTCGGTGAACCCGGCAAGCTGTGCAGGCGTGAGGCCCGGGATCTGCGCCGGAAGGAGGCCGGCGATCTGCTCCTTGCTGAGCTTGCCCATTTGTTCGGTACTGAGGGCCGCGATCGCGTCATTCTTCAGGCCGGCTATCGCCGCTGGGCTGATAGCCGCCACTTCTTCGGCAGTGAATTTCGCAATATCTTGCGGGCTCAGGGCGGCCACCTGACCACCCGTCATTGCGCCGACCTGGGCAACGCTGAGCGCTTCAAGCTGCGTATCCGACATGGCGGCGATCTGCGCCGGCGTCAGGCCGGCAACCGCAACGTTGTTCAGCTGGCCGATCTGGGCAGCGGAGAGAGCCGTAATCTGATCGTTGGTCAACGCCCCGGTTTGCACCGCCGACAACGCCCCCATCTGCTCGTCCGTGAACTTGCTGAGCTGAGTCGGCGTGAAACCGGGCATCTGCGATGCGGTCAAAGCCTTGAGCTTGTCAGCGCCGAGCTTGGCGATCTGGCTGTCGCTGAGGACGCTGATGGCCTCCGGCTTGAGGCCGCCAATCGCAGTGGCGCCGATGGCCGCGAAGGCATCGTCGCTCAGCTTGCTGACAGCGAGCGCGCTGAAGCCGGCGACCTGTGCCGCAGTTAGCAAAGCGCTCTTGTCCGCAGTGATCGTGGCTACCTGATCTGGCGTCATCGCCGCGATCTGCATAGCGGTCAGGCTGGCAAAGGCGGTATTGCTAATTTGACCGATCTGAACCGCAGTAAGGCTGCTGATCTGTGTGCCGGTCAGTGCGCCGACCTGAGCCGCGGATAGTGCGCCTATCTGCTGCTCGGTAAATTTGCCGATCTGCGCTGTGGTGAAGCCCGGGATTTGCTGTGCAGTGACCGACGCGATCTGTTCCGCGCTCAGTTTTCCGATCTGACTATCGCTCAACGCGGCAATCGCCTCGTTGGTCAGGCCGGCGATGGCTTTGGGATTGATCGCGGCAAATGCCTCGTCGCCAAGCTTGACGATATTTGCTGCCGTCAGGCCAGCCGTTTGTGCCGCGGTCAAGGCACCGGCCTGCGCGGCCGTAAGCCCGGCAATCTGGTCAGCCGTCATTGCGGCAATCTGAGAGGACTTCAAACCGGCAAAAACCGCGGTGCTCAGCTGTCCGATCTGCGCGCCGGACAGGCCTGATATCTGGTCATTGGTCAGCGAACCGGCCTGCGCCGCCGTTATCGCGCCGATCTGTTCTTCAGTGAACTTACCGAGCTGCGTTGCCGTCAAGCTGGCAACCTGGCTGGGCAGCAAGCCTGCGATCTGTTCAGCACTCAACTTGCCGATCTGGCTTGGGGTGAGAGCGGCTATCACTGCATTGGTCAGACCGGAAATGGACTTGGGATTGATCGCGGCGATCTCTTCGTCGGAGAACTTGGCTATGTCGGCCACGGTGAGCGCACCAATCTGAGCTGCCGTCAGCGCGCCGGCTTGGGCGACACTCAGGCCTTCGCGCTGCGCTTCCGTCATATCGGCAATCTGCGTGGGCTTCAGACCAGCAACGGCCGCGCTGCTGAGCTGGCCGATCTGCGCCGCGGACAGACCTGCGATCTGCTCCTTGGTCAGCGCGCCGACCTGAGCAGCGGAGAGCGCGCCAACCTGCTCGTCGGTGAACTTGCCGAGCTGAGCGGCAGTGAAGCCACCCATCTGCGCTACGGTGAATGCCTTGATCTGGTCGGCGCTGAGTTCGCCGATCTGGGTGTCGGTCAGAGTGGCGATCGTTTCGTTCTTCATGCCCGTAATCGCCTTCGGGGGGATGGCGGCGATAACATCGACGGGCAGTTTCGTGGAATTGCCCGGGTTCACCCCGGCAACTTGCGCGGCGGCAAGAACAGCGGCCTGCGCTGCTGTCAGTCCGGACAGCTGGTCGGCGCTCATCGCCGCGATCTGCGCCGCCTTCAAACCGGCAATGGCCGCGTTGCTGAGTTCACCGATCTGAGCAGGCGTCAATGCTGCAATCTGGGCCGTGCCAAGCGATGCGGCTTGAGCTCCAGACAGCGCGTTGATCTGATCGTTGCTGAAACCTCTGAGCTGATCGGGGGTGAAGCTGGTTATTTGAGATGCCGTAAACGCCTTGATCTGCGTAGCGCTCAACATCGAGATCTGGTCGTTGCTGAGCGCTGCAATCGCCTCGCTCTTCAGGCCGCCGATCGCCTTGGTGTTGAGGGCGGCAATGGCTTCGTCGCTCAGCTTGGTGACGTTGGTTGCCGTAAGACCGGCAGTCTGCGCTGCCGTCAGCGCCGCGGCCTGAGCTGCCGTGAGACCGGCAAGCTGGTCAGCCGTCATCGCGCCGATCTGCGTTGCCTTGAGGCCGGATATGGCAGCATTGCTAAGTTGACCGATCTGGATATCGGAAAATCCGCCGATCTGGGCGTTGGTCAGCGCACCGGTCTGCGTTGCCGACAAAGCTTTCATCTGTGTCTCGGAAAACGTTCCGAGCTGCGCAGGGCTGAAGCTTGCAATCTGTTTGGCGGTCAATGCTTTCATCTGATCCGCACTCAGCATGCCGATCTGCGTGTCGGTGAGTGCAGCGATGGTATTGGCCGGCAATGCGCCAATGGCCTTGGGGCTGATGGCCGCGATCTCGTCGTCCGAGAATGTGGCGATATCCTCCGGCGTCAATGCGCCGACCTGCGTTGCCGTCAGGGCAGCAACCTGTGCAACGCTTAGACCCTCAAGCTGCTCGGCCGTCATCGCAGCGATCTGGCTTGCCTTGAGAACGCTCAGCGCCGTGTTGCTCAGCTGGCCGATCTGGGCACCGGAAAGGCCGCTGATCTGATCGTTGGTCAGCGCACCAGCCTGGGTTATCGACAGAGCCTTGATCTGTACGTCGGAAAAGGTGCCGAACTGAGCAGGTGTCAGGCTGGCGAACTGCTTTGCCGTCAGCGCTCTGATCTGCAGCGTGCTCAATGAGGCGACCTGCTCATTTCCCAGGGCTGCGATGATCTCGTTCTTCAAGCCGCCGATGGCCTTTGGATTGATCGCCGCAAAGGCCTCCGCGCTCATCTTCGAAATGTTTTCGACGCCGAAGCCGGCAACCTGCAAGGTGCTCATCGCCGCCATCTGCGCTGCAGTCATGCCGGCCACTTGATCCGCGCTCATGGCCGCGATCTGTGTCGGCTTCAGACCCGGGGTGGCCGCAGTGTTGAGCTGGCCGATCTGTGTGCCGGAAAGGCCGGCAATCTGCGCGTTGGTCAGCGCACCAACCTGTGCTGCGGACAATGCATTGATCTGCACGCCTGAGAAAGTGGCGATCTGATCCGGCGTGAAGCCGGCGATCTGCTTCGCCGTCAGCGACTTGATCTGATTGGCGCTCAGTTTGGCAATCTGATCGTTACCAAGTGCCGCAATTGCCGCATTGCTAAGGCCACTGGGCCATTTGATGGCTGCGATGGCGTCTCCGCTCAGCCCGGTAACATTGGTGGCGCTAAAGCCGGCAACCTGGGAAGCTGTGAGAAGTCCTGCTTGCGCAGCCGTCAAACCGGCCACCTGATCCGCCTGCATCACGGCAATCTGCGCCGCCTTCAGACCGCTGATACCCCCAGTGCTAAGCTGGCCGATCTGCGCTGCCGTCAGGCCGCCGATCTGGTCGTTGGTCAATGCGCCTGTCTGGGTGGCCGACAGTGCCTTGATCTGCAGGTCGGAGAATGCACCGAGATGGTCCGGCGTTATGCTGGCAACCTGCTTTACCGTCAGCATTCTGATCTGATCGGCGCTCAACTTGGAAATCTGCTCGCCGCTGAGAGCCGCGATCGCTTCGGGCTTCAGCGCGGCAAACGCCTTGGCGCTGATTGCTCCGATTTCGTCGGGCGAGAATTTGGCGATGTCATCGGCGCCCAGCGCGCCAACCTGGGTTGCGGTCAGTGCGGCTGCCTGGGCCACACTGAGGCCTTCAAGCTGGATATCGCTCATCGCGGCGATCTGTGTTGCCTTTAGACCTGTGATGGCCGTGTTGCTGAGGCTTGCGATCTGTGTGGCAGTCAGTCCGACGATTTGTATGTTGGACAGCGTGCCGACCTGGGCTGCCGACAGTGCGCCGATCTGGCTCTCGGAGAACGACGCGATCTGGCCTGGCGTCAAGCCGGCGATCTGCTTTGCCGTCAGCGCCTTTATCTGATCGGTGCTCAACGCGGCGATCTGCTCGCCGCTGAGAGCGGAAACTGCTTCGGTCTGCAAGCCGCCGATCGCCTTGGGGCTGATCGCCCCGACGTCTTCTGCCGAAAACTTGGCGATATCGTCCGCCCCGAGCGAAGCAATCTGGGATGCGCTCAGGCCCTTGATCTGATCGGGCGTCAGAGCCTCGATCTGCTCGGGGGTGAGGACAGCAAGCTGGGTCGTGCTCAAGGCGGCGATCTGAGCCCCGCCAAGCGCGGCAAGTTTCGCGGCGTCGATCGCTGCGAGTAGCTCCGGTCCCAGACCGGCAATCGCACCGGCCGATATGGCACCAAGCTGAGCTGAGTCGAGCTGTCTGATATCTTCCGCTTCGAGCGCAGAAATCTGCGTCTTGCTGAGAACCCTCACCTGATCAGGAGAGAGCGACCCGATATCCTCGGCCGAAAGCTCCTTGATCGTCTTCGTCGAGAGAGCTCTGATCTGGGCGGTCGTAAAGGAAGCGATCGAGGTCATCTAGTTGCCCTTGCACTGGCGTTGCCGGTAACCGTCTCACGTCTGATGTCCAAAGGTTCGCACGCACCGCCTTCGGGCGGTTTGCAACAAACTCAACGGAACAAGACGCAGAAACAAATGGTTCGACAGGCATCGCTGGAAGCGAGCCGATGGCCGGGACAAGCATTATCGATGCGGCGCGCATAAAGCTGCCGCCTTCCCAACACGACATGCGGCATTGCTGCCGCAAATCGTCAGGCCTAAAACAACCGAAGCCGTTATCGGCCGAAAAATGACTTACCCCACAACCAACGATTACAGCCCTACCTGCCGCCGTCTTGTCAGGATATGTGTCGTGCTAAGCTTGCGTGAGGATGGAGAGACAACGCCCGATCAACGGAGCCGCGAAATAGACAGCTTCCGCGTGCGGTAATGAATGCGAGTCTAGAGGACCTGTTCGCTCTGTGCGTCCGGCGGATGTTCTGCGGTGGCGGGCTGAATGCGCGCAGGAAGGCACGGCGTATCCGCTCGCGATCGGCAAAAGCCGGTCTCGCGGGCGAAAGCACCGATCGGGTGGCGCGCCTGTCTCATCAACAGCCTTGCGGCTTCCAGCCGCAGGTTTCTGCTCGAAACCAGCCACCCGCTATAAGGTCCGAGGACCCGGCGTCAGCCGAAGCGCTCCAGCGCCATTGCGAAAACGTCGGTATCGACATTGCCGCCCGAAGTGACGGTGATGACGGTATCGCTCTCCAGTGCCTTGCCGTGGAACAATGCCGCCGCAAGGGCCACCGCGCCGCCTGGCTCGACGATGATCTTCAGCCGCTTGAAGGCAAGCGCCATGGCACGCAGCGCCTCGTCGTCCGTCACCGCGATACCTGCGCCGGCAAGCCTCTGAAGGATCGGAAAGGTGATCTTGCCGGGTTCAGGCGTGATGATCGCATCGCAGATCGAGCCGGCCATCGCCGCATTCCGCTTGATTTCGCCTGATGCCAGCGAGCGTGCGAAGTCGTCGAAGTTTTCAGGTTCGCAGGTGCGGACGGTAAAGCTCGGGGCGCTTGCTTCCAGCGCCAGCGCGATGCCGGAGCTCAGTCCGCCGCCGCCGCAGGGCACCAGAACTTCGGCTTCCTTGATGCCTTCCTCTTCCGCCTGTTCGGCAATCTCAAGACCCGTCGTCCCCTGGCCGGCGATCACGAGCGGTTCGTCGAAAGGCTTGATCAGCGTGAGGCGCCGATCGGCAGAGAGCCGGGCGCCGATCGCGTCACGGTCTTCCTTGGCGCGATCGTAGAGCACCACCTCGGCGCCGAAGGCGCGGGTGTTGTCAATCTTCAGCTTCGGCGCGTCCGCGGGCATGATGATGACCGAGGGGACGCCGTGGAGCTTGGCGGCTAGCGCCACGCCCTGCGCGTGGTTGCCGGACGAGAAGGCGATGACGCCGCGCTTGCGGATATCGGGTTCCAGCCCCGATACTGCCGACCAGCCGCCACGGAACTTGAAGGAGCCGGTGTGCTGCAAACATTCGGCCTTCACGAAGACACGGCGACCGGCCATCTCGTCGAGAAAGGGTGACGAGAGCAGCGGCGTGCGCCTGATATGTCCGCGCAGACGGGCGCGGGCGGCGACGATCATTTCAATGGATGCCATGTGATGCTCTTTCGGCTGATGTGCTGCGCCATGAATAGAAGACGGCTTTGCGCTTGTGAACGCCGGTTCTTGTCACCGTGACACGAAAGCCTGTAGCGCGGTCTCCTTGGCGAGCTGCGGCGCGCGCTCACGGCGCCGGTATTCCGTCGGGCTGGTGCCGGTGACGCGCAGGAACTCGCGATTGAAGTTCGACTTGCTGATGAAGCCTGCCTCGAACATCACGCTGGTGACCGGCGCATCGCTATGCGCCAGTTGATCGCAGGCGAAGCGGATGCGGAATTCGTTGACATATTGCGAGACGCTCATGCCGTGGATGCGGTTGACCGCCACCGAGACGCGGCGGGCGGGGAGGCCGAGCTTGCGGGCGATGCGGTTCAAATTGAGCTCGGGATCGCGATAGACCTGCTTGGTCTCCATGAGGCTGTCGAGACGGCTGGCGACGGCGCCGTCCTCTTCCGTCGGAAGAACAGGGGACGGTGGAGCGCTGTCGATCCCCTGTTCAGGCTGCGTGCCGCCGGCGATCGAGGCCGCGGCGCCGAGGATCAGGAGAACGATGACATTTCCGAGCGCAACGATGGCCCCGGCGTTGGCGCCGCCGGTGCGGTAGAGATCGAGGCTGATGACGACGTCGCTCAGGCCCGAGCCGATCAGCGCGACAGCCGTAATGACCAGCGAGCGATAGGAAAGGAACGCCCCGTCGAGGCGGGAGGCGACAAGCGCATCGGCGCCGCTTCGCGAAATCCAGAGCAGCGCGACACCATAGCCGATGAAGAGCAGGATCAGGCTCAGGCCGACTATATCCCGCCAGAAGGCGAATGCCAGAGCAACGCCGATTGCCGGCAGAAGATGCGGCCATTGCCGGCTCAGCGGCCGTGGCGTGCCAAGCGTCAGGTCCGCGAAGCTTGCAAAGGAGAGCGGCGCGACAATGGCGGCGAGCACGGCCTGCAGCGGCATGATCGCCAGCATGTCGTAGCCCCAGCGCAGGCCGATGAAGACGGATTGAACCGCATAGGCGGCGATCAGCGCCAGAAACAGCCGCCGCCCGGGCGCGCTCCATTCCTCCATCCTCAGCATCCGGATGAAGAGGATGGAGAGGAGCAGGGCGACCACGAAAGGCAGCGGTACGAAAATCATCGGCAGTGTCCGGACATTTTTCTCATCAATATGAGCACGAGATTGGCCTTGATCGCAATTGCGGGCGACCCGGAACACGATCAAGGTCTCAAGAAAGCGTGTCGGACCTCACCTTTGCTTGCGCCGGATCGACCGGTGTCAAACAGGGAGCAAACCGATGACCATTATCCTTTCCATACCTCTTTTCTTCATGAGCCTCGTTTCCGCCTTCGGTGGCTCGAACACGCCTGGAGAAATCTTCGACATCACCGGGGTCCGCTCCATCGTCATCCAGGGCGATTCCAGCTCGATCAGGATCACCACCGATGCCGGGAAGCCTTATGAAGCCGTGACATCCGGCCGCCGAAGCGGCTGGTTCTCATCCTGGTATTCGAGCTGGTTCTTCAATGCCTGCAAGGATGAAAGCCGGGTGCGGATCGACGGCACGGCAATGACGATCGATGTCGGCGTCTCGGCGTGGAGCGACATTGCCGATTGCACGCCTGAAGTCTCCGCCAACGTGCCTGCGGGTGCCGCTGTCAGCATCAACCAGCAGACCTTCATGGCAAGGCTTGATGGAAACTTTTCCGCGTTTCGGACATCGGGCAAGGCTGCGGATATTACACTCAACGGTCACGCATCTGAGGTCGACATCGCGGGAACCGCGGTACGGGCGAACCTTACCTATGCCTCGATCACCCGGGACGAAATGATAGGTATCGAGGCGCAGTCGCTCGATGCCTATATTGGCTTCGGGGAGCATGTACCGGTCGACTACACGGTGACGGCCAAGGCGTCGCTGGTCGATACACTGACGCCGAGTGTGCCGGGGGCAAAGCCGCAGGTGGCGATCCGGGGCGATTATGTCCGCGCCCGGATCCGCTGATCAGTAGCCCTTGGCCGAACCTTCCGCGGCACGGCTGTCCATGGCGCCATAGTAGCGTGAGCCGCCGCCCTTCGCGATATCGGTAAGGCTCTTGCCGCCAACGAGAATGCCTGCGGCCTGGCCCCAGAGAGGTGCATCGTTGCCGCCGTCGAAGCTGTAGCCCATGGCGGCGAGCGCCTTTTCGGTGTCAGGCGACAGTGCATAGGGCTCAAGATAGACCTTGTCCGGCTGCCATTGGTGATGGATGCGCGGGGCATTCACTGCCTGGCTGATGTCCATGCCGAAATCGATGACATTGAGGATCGCTTCGAGTGTGATGGTGATGATGCGCGAGCCGCCCGGGCTGCCGATCACCATGAAGGGCTTGCCGTCCTTGGTAATGATCGTCGGGCTCATCGAGGAGAGCGGCGTCTTCTTCGGGGCGATGGCGTTGGCTTCGCCCTGGACGAGGCCGTAGAGGTTCGCCGCACCGGGCTTGGAGGTGAAGTCGTCCATCTCGTTGTTCAAGAGGATGCCGGTGCCCGGCGCCACCACACCGGCGCCGAAGGAGCCGTTCAGGGTGTAGGTCACCGCAACGGCATTGCCTTCGTCGTCGATGATCGAATAGTGGGTCGTCTCGGTGCTTTCCTTGCCGCCGAGCGGTTTCAGATCGGCCGATTTTCCGGCCTTGTAGGGATCGATCTTCTCCCGGATCTCGGTGGCATAGGCCTTGTCGAGCAGCTTGGAGACCGGATTGTCGATGAAGTCAGGATCGCCGAGTGCGGCGTTGCGATCGACATAGGCGTAGCGCATCGCCTCGACCATCGCATGCACGGTCTCGGCCGAGCCGTAGCCGAGATAGGAGAGCGGGTAGTCTTCGAGAACGTTGAGGATCTCGCAGATGATGACGCCGCCGGAGGAGGGCGGGGGCGAGGAGATGATGTCGTAGCCGTGGTAATTGCATTCGATCGGCTTTAACTCGCGAACCGAATATTGCTCGAAATCTTCTTTGGAGAGGATGCCGCCCTTTGACTGGCTGGCTTTGACGATCGCGTCTGCCGGGGTGCCCTTGTAAAAGGCGTCGGGGCCTTTCTCGGATATCGCCTGAAGTACGGCGCCGAGTTCCGGCTGCACAAGCTTCTCGCCTTCGGCGTAAGGTTTGCCATCGGGCTTCAGGAAAATCTTGGCAGCCGCCTCGTCTTTGGCGAGGCGCTTTGCGCTGCCGGCGAGCGAGGCTGCATCTCCCTGCTCGAAGGTGAAGCCGTCCTTGGCGAAAGCGATCGCCGGAGCGAGCAGGTCGGCACGGGGTTTGGTGCCGTATTTTTCGCGCGCGGTCTCGAAGCCCATCACTGATCCCGGCACGCCGACCGCGAGATAGCCGTCGAGGCTGGCGCGGGGAACGATATCGCCCTTGGCATCGAGATACATGGTCTTGGTGGCGGCTAGCGGTGCGCGTTCGCGGAAGTCCAGGAAAGTACTTTTTCCGTCCTTGGTCCGGATCGTCATGAAGCCGCCGCCGCCGATATTGCCGGCGGTGGGATAGACGACGGCGAGCGCATAACCCACGGCCACAGCTGCATCCACGGCGTTGCCGCCGCTCTTCAGAACCTCGACGCCGACATCGGTTGCCAGATGCTGCGCCGTGACGACCATGCCATGCTCGCCCTCCACCGGGGCAGGCGAGGCGGCATGCACGGTGACCGGGCCGAGCGCCAAAGCGAAAGCAGTGAAAAGCGAGACGGTCCGGGCTTGCAGCCGATCCATGATATCCCCTCCAAAGAATAAACTA
The DNA here is from genome assembly GCA_900465675.1 of Hyphomicrobiales bacterium. GTDB lineage: Bacteria > Pseudomonadota > Alphaproteobacteria > Rhizobiales > Rhizobiaceae > Rhizobium. The sequence goes on from UBJR01000036.1 coordinate 59,543, forward strand.
TGGGGTGTGATATGGTTCGGCCTGCGCCGGGTGCAAGGCTTTCAGTTGGTGGTCGCAGCGATATCGCCGGCCAGCCGCTCTTCGGCGATACGGGCGGCTGCCTGCAGATCGCGCGGCATGCCTGCAATCTTTTCCAGCGCGGCGATGGCCACATCCGTCGCCAGATAATCCGGCTTGTGCCCGACGCCCCGTATGGTCACCAGTTCCGAGCCGGCGATATCGCGGGCAAGGCCTTGGGAGTGCAGGTGTTCCCAGACGATGTCGTCGCTGTCACCGGTCATGATGACGGTCGGCGCGGTGATCTCCCGATAGCGATGGGACTCGGCCTTGAGATAGCCGAGCAGGCGGGTGAAATCCGTGGCGTTGTTGTGGAAGGTGCCGGGCCGCAGGACCAGTGACGGGCCGGTGCTGGCGATATAGTCGGCCGGCCGGACGTTCGGCCGGAAGACGTTCATCGTGCCCTGTTCCAGCCGCCGCAATCCCATCGGCACGACGAGCGCGTGATTGAAGAGCCAGCCAAGAAGCGGGGCTGTTGCAGCGTGATAGTACCAGTCCACGCCGCCCGGCCACGGGTGAGTCGCCGGCGCAAGGAAGAGCAGCCCCGCCGTCTTCTCCGGATGATGGACGCCGAAGGCGGCCGCGATGGCGCCGCCGAAGGAATGGCCGACGATGATCGCCTTTTCGATGCCGCGCCTTTCCATCAGCCGGGCAATGGCTTCTGCCTGGCCGGACGGCACCGCATTTTCGGGGCCACCGCGCTCGGAGTAGCCGTGTCCGGGGCGGTCGACGAAGAGCATTTCGGCGCGGCCCTGCAAAGGCCGCAGAAAGGCGCCAGCCTGATCCAGCAGATTGCCGCTGGCGCCATGAATGAAGACGATCGCCGGCAGGTCGGCCGTGTCTGGACGCGGGATATGCAGGGCGTTCATGCGATAGCCGCCGATATCGGTCAGCTCGCCGACATTGGGGAAAGCCTGCTCGAACTGCCGGGCTTTGAAGGAGCTGTAGCCGATCGCGGCGGCGAGAGGGGCAAGAAGGGCGGAAACTTCGGCAAGCATGGACGGACCGGCGGTGAACTCTGTGACTGCTTCCTAAAATTGGGCTCGCTCGGCCGCCGTCAAGATCAGGTGCGGCTGCCGGCCAGTTTTTCGGACAGCGTGTTCACCTGCTCCTGCGCCGTGCGGTTGGCCGGGAAGACCTCCAGGAAGCGTTCCCATGCCTTCAGCGTCAGCTGTTCGTTGCCGGTGTCATTCAGGATCGCGGCCATGCCTGATAGCGCGCCGAAGTGACGGGGATCGAGATCCAGCACATGCTCGATGTCCGACATCGACTTGCGATAATTGCCTGAGGCGTAGTTGAGGGTGGCGCGGCGGTTCCAGCTCTCGGCATAGGTCGGCTTCAGGGCAATCGCCTGGTCGAGAAAGTCGAGGGCGGCGGCGCTGCGCTTGTCCTCGATCGCCTTGTCGGCCCACTGCATCAGAAGATTGACGGTGGCGCTGCCGGAATCGTTCCATTCCGTGCGGATTTCCTGCGCGATGCCGTTGGCCTTTTCGGGGTCACGTTCGCGTTTCAGCTGGGCGTAGAGATTGTCGAGCCTCTGCTTCGGCGAGGCGTTGGTATCCGGCTGCTCGACGATGACGTCCTTCTCGGCGCTTTCGGCGGGGAAGGCAGGAGCGAGAAAACCGGTGGCGAGCGGCGCGGCCGCCAAGAGTAAAGCAAAAAAGCGCATGGCGGACAATGTAGCCCGCCATCACACAAGATCAAAGAAAATTTGACGTGATCACCAAAGCGACCCACCGGAAATGAGCGATCAAGCGGCTACGCCGTCAATCGCCTCCGGAACGCGCAATCAGCCCTGACGAGCCTTGAAGCGCGGGTTCAGCTTGTTGATGATGTAGATGCGGCCCTTGCGGCGAACCAGACGGTTGTCACGGTGACGAGCCTTGAGCGACTTGAGCGAATTCTTGATCTTCATTTTTCTGATCCGCGATCTCTGGGGGGAATTTCACATTCGCCCGTATCTTCAAACATTCAAAAGCGCGCTCGTGGCGCGCCTTTAGGTTGGGCAGGCAGATAACCCGATGGCATTCCTGTGTCAACCACATGAAGGCCTTTTATCCGGCAAAATCCTAGGTTTTCGCCGTCAGCACCGTCACATGGCCCATCTTGCGGCCAGGGCGGGACTCGGTCTTGCCGTAGAGATGGACGAGCGCGTCCTTGCGCCTCAGCCAGTCCGGAACGGTCAATATATCATCGCCGATGAGGTTCTGCATCACGCAATCCGAATGCCTGCCGGCATCGCCGAGCGGCAACCCGCCGACGGCCCGGATATGCTGCTCGAACTGGGAAACCACGCAGGCGGCTTCCGTCCAATGGCCGGAATTATGGACGCGCGGCGCCATCTCGTTGGCGATCAGGCTGCCGTCGGCGAGCACAAAGAACTCAATACCGATGACGCCGACATAGCCGAGCGAGGTCAGGATTGCATCCGCGGCCTGGCGGGCAGCCTTTGCCGTGGCGTCGGAAATCGAGGCCGGGATCGTCGAGGTGTGGAGAATGCCGTTTCTGTGGATATTCTCTGCCGGATCGAAGGCGACGACCGTGCCATCAGTCGCGCGGGCGGCGATGATCGACACTTCGCGCTCAAAGGCGACGAAGCTTTCCAGAATCAGCGGCACACCACCGAGCGCCGCAAAGGCGCCTTCGGCGCTGTCTGCGGCCGAACGGAACACTTTCTGGCCCTTGCCGTCATAGCCGAGGCGCCGGGTCTTCAGGACCCCCTGGCCACCGAAGTCCTTCAGCGCCGCCTCAAGGTCGGCCTGACTGTCGATCGCGTGAAACTTGGCCGTTGGGATGCCGCAGTCATTGATGAAGCGCTTTTCGACCAGACGGTCCTGGGCGGCTTCCAATGCCTTCGGCGGCGGATAGACCGGGACGCTTGCGGCCAGCGTCTCGGCGGCGGCGACGGGCACATTCTCGAATTCGTAGGTGACGACGTCGCAGAGGCTGGCGAGCTCGGCAAGGGCTGGCGGATCGTCATAGGCGGCGGTGATCTGGTGGTTGGCGACCTGGGCTGCCGGGGAATCGGCCTGCGGCTCCAGAATGACCGTGCGGAAATTCAGGCGGGCAGCAGCCATGGCCAGCATGCGGCCGAGCTGGCCGCCGCCGATGATGCCGATTGTCTTTGCGCTCATCTATCGTCCATGGGGTATTCGGCAATCGCATCGCTCTGGCGTGCGCGCCATTCATCGAGGCGATCGGCAATATCGTCGTCGGAAAGGGCAAGAACGGCAGCGGCCAGCAGGGCGGCGTTGATCGCGCCGGCTTTGCCGATCGCCAACGTGCCGACAGGGATGCCGCCCGGCATCTGCACGATCGACAGCAGGCTGTCCTGGCCGGACATCGTCTTGGATTGCACCGGTACACCGAAGACCGGAAGCGGGGTGAAGGCGGCCGTCATGCCCGGAAGATGGGCCGCACCGCCAGCGCCGGCGATGATGATCTTGAAACCTTCGTCGCGAGCGCCCTTGGCGAAGCTGACCATCCGGTCGGGCGTGCGGTGGGCGGAGATGATGCGCGCCTCGTAGGGAATCTCGAGCGCCTCGAGCGTGTCGGCAGCGTTCTTCATGGTTTCCCAGTCGGATTGGCTACCCATGATGATGGCAACGGGTGGTCTGTCTGTCATCGTCAACGGCACGTCCTCTTCAGGCGATGATATCCGGAATGATCTGGTCCTCGAGCTTCGACAGCTTGTCCTTGATCACAAGCTTCTTCTTCTTCATGCGCTGAACGCGCAGAGCATCGCAGCCAGTGGCAATCATGGCATTGATCGCGGCATCATAGTCTTCGTGTTCCTGACGCAGGCGAGCCGCGATGAGCCTGACTTCCGCCTGTTCCTGATCGGCCATTTACATTCCCCATTATCGTCTTCGGACGTTGTCCGGTCTGCCGATGATTTCCGCAAGCTCCTATCACCAAATAGCGGTAACGGGAAGTTAGTGTTGATCATGAATTTGCCATCGACACACCATGTTTTCGCCTTCGACAAGCCTTCAAAAATATGTCACAGTCGAAAGGTTGACGCCTAGAACTCCAGCGATGGATGGCTGGGGAAGGCAAGAGGAAGGAAGGGTCTAATGACTGTTCAAGCTCATCTTGAGTCACTACAGAAGAAGCATGTAGCTCTGGAGGAAGAGTTACATTCGCTGATGACAGCTCCCTCCAAAAGAGACGCAGACATTGCGGAGTGCAAGCGCAGGAAACTGCGTATCAAAGACGAGATCCAACGTCTGAAATCTTCCGTTCACTAATCGAATAATTGAGAGATCATTGCTCGGTCAATTGCGGTCCATAAGGACATAAACATAATCTTTCAAAAGGTTTAGCAAGACAGAGCCGATCCCAAGACATCATGCGCCAGTCCATTCAGTGCGGAGTTGGACTGGCGCATTTTTTATGTAAGGCGGGCGCTAGGCCCAGAACTGATCCAGCCAGAGATTGAGCTTGTCGAAGCCGCGGTTGTTGACCGCGTAGATGCGGCGTGTGCCTTCGGATGTCACGGAAACGAGGTTGGAGTCCAAGAGCGCCTTGAGGTGCTGCGAGACCGCGGGGCGGCTGATCGGCAGGCCTTCGGCGAGTTCGTTGACCGTCTTCGGCGCGCGCCTCAGCTCTTCCAGCAGGAACCGCCGGTTAGGATCTGATATCGCGGCGAAAGGGTCAGCGCTCGACATGCCGGAACGCTACGGCAAAGGGCGCATTCCGGCAAGGGAATTGTGCGGTGCAGCAAGCGCGATTGCAGCTTTGCCGTCTGCCGCCCTAGATATCTGCTCAGCTTCATTTTGAGGAGGATCAGGATGGACCGCATTACCGGCGGCTGCCTTTGCGGCAGCGTCCGCTTTGTTGCAACGGGAGCCCCATACCGGGTCGGCATCTGCCATTGTCTCGATTGCCGCAAGCATCACGGCACCTTGTTTCATGCCTCGGCGATCTATCCTGCCGATGCGGTCGAGGTTCAAGGCGAGACGGGGAGCTATGCCGGACGGTTCTTCTGTCCGCGCTGCGGCTCTCCGGTCTTCGGCCGCAGCAGCGATGAGATCGAGCTGAACCTCGGCTCGTTCGATGTGCCCGGCCAGTTCAAGCCGACCTACGAGCTCTGGACGATCCGCCGCGAGGCATGGCTGCCGAAATTCACCTGGGTTCGCAGCTACGAGCGCGACCGCGACAATCCAAGTCGCTCGGAAGATTAATAGCCGAGACCCTCACGGATGATCAGGAAGGCAGCGATCAGCGCCATCGCGTACATGAACGGATAGAAGATCTCCGGCTTCATGCGGCGCACACACCAGGCGCCGGCGATCGTCGCCAGTGGCGCGAAGGGCAGCAGCGTCATCGAGGTGACGAGGTTCTTGGTGTCGAGCTGGCCAAGAGCGAAATAGGGGATCAGCTTCACGGCGTTGAGGATTGCGAAGAAACGAACGCTGGTGCCGGTGAATTCGCGCGGCGGCAATTTCAGCGGCAAGGCGTAGATCTGGAAGGGCGCACCGCCGGCATGAGCAACGAAGCTGCCATATCCGGATAGCGTGGCCCAGGCACTGGCAAGAAACGGCCGCTGACCGCGGGGCGGAATGACCTTGCCTGCACCGGGACCGAAATTGTTCCAGAAGTAGCGCAGGCAGAAAAGCACCGTAACCGTGCCGATGATGATGCGCAGCACATTGCCGGGAATGAGCGCCGATGTTGCCCAGCCGAGCGCGATCCCGAAGAGGGCGCCGGGCAGCATGATCTTCAGCGTCGTCCAGTCGCCATGCTGGCGCCAGATGATCAGCGAGATGATGTCCATGAAAACGAGGATCGGCAGCAGGATGGCGGCGGCTTCGACCGGGGAGACGACGAGCGCCAGAAAGGGGACGCCGATCAGTGAGAGGGCATCTCCCATGCCTCCCTTCGCCAGCCCGACGAGCAATACCGCGGGCACCGCCGCGTAAAAGAATGACAGTTCCGGCAGCATGCTTTTCAAGTCCTCCCCTTGCCAGCCCCGTCTATCGGAATTACTCACACAAAACGAGTGCGGAGTTGCCGCCTGCTGGCGGAATCCGCGGAAAATGGAAAGACGTCATGACCACCGACCCGGAAAACCGCTGCCGCCTAGTTCTGATCGCCCCCGACATCGCCGATGCCGATGAGAGGACGAAGATCGTCGGCGACGCGCTGAAGGGCGGCGATGTCGCCTCGGTGATCGTTCCGCAATACGGTCTCGATGACGGCGCCTTTCAGAAACATGCCGAAAAGCTTGTCCCGGTTATCCAGGATGCCGGCGCTGCAGCGCTGATATCGGGCGACAGCCGTATCGTCGGACGGGCGAGGGCTGACGGGCTGCATATGGCTGAGCCGGCTGCAGCCCTGGCCGAGGCGATCGACAAATATGCCGACAAGCTGATCGTCGGCGGCGGCAACGCGACCGATAGGCATACGGCGCTGGAGATCGGCGAGGCCCGCCCGGACTACATCTTCTTCGGCAAGCTCGACGGCGACATCAAGCCGGAGGCGCATCCGAAGAACGTTGCGCTCGGCGAATGGTGGGCCTCGATGATCGAGATCCCGTGCATGGTGATGGGCGGAACGGATCCGGCCTCGGCGCTTGTCGTTGCCGAATCCGGCGCCGAATTTGTCGCCCTCCGTCTGGCGGTCTTTGGCGATCCGGCACAGGCGCCTGCAATCGTTGCTCAGGTCAACGCACTTCTTGACGAAAAAGCGCCACGGTTTGAGGATTGAAGTCGCGCTTATGCCGATCCTTGCCGTTCAGATGCGCCGATTCTTCCTTGCTGCCGCCACGCTCGCCGTGGCGCTGCCCCACGTTGCTGCCGCGCAGACGATCGACAATGTGGTGACACGGCCAGCCGGCGGCGATGCCGAGCCGCTGAAGAAGGGCCGCCCGGCAGAGGGTGCGCAGCCCTCGTCCGGGCTCGGTGTGCTGGATCGCATGGGTGCGAAGCTGCCCGATCTGCCGCCCGAGAAGAATTACCACGGACCCGTCGATGACGCCTACGGCGCCTATCAGCGCGGCTACTACCTGACGGCGATGCAGCTTGCGCTGCCGCGGGCGCAGCTTGGCGATCCCTCGGCACAGACGCTGGTTGCCGAGATGCAATATGCCGGGCTTGGCGTGCGCCGCGATCTGAAGAGTTCGGCCTTCTGGTACAGCAAGGCGGCCGAGGGCGGCGATGCGGCGGCGATGTTCAAATATGCGCTGATGCTGATGGCCGGCGAGATCGTGCAGCGCGACAAGGCGAAAGCCGACGACTACATGAAGAAGGCGGCCGATTCCGGCAATTCTTCGGCGCAATTCAACTGGGCGCAGATCCTGACATCCGATCATCCCGGACAGGAGGGGCTGAAGCTGGCGCTGCCTTACTATGAAAAGTCAGCCGAGCAGGGGATCGCCGACGCGCAATATGCCGTTGCCGAACTCTATTCGACCTTGCCCGACCTGCCGGAAGAAAAGCGCCGGCGGACACGTGAATGGATGGCGCGCGCGGCGCGTGCCGGTTTCGATACCGCCCAGGTCGATCTGGCTGTCTGGCTCGTGAATGGCCAGAACGGCCCGCGCGATTTCGTGCGCGGCTTCGAATGGATGCAGCTTGCCGCCAACCGCGGCAATGTCGTGGCGCAGAACAAGCTGGCGCATCTCTACATCTATGCGCTCGGCACCAAACCTGATCCGATCGAGGCTGCCAAGTGGTATGTCCTATCGCGCCGGGCCGGACTGCCCGACCCGGAGCTTGAGGATTTCTTTCTGGGGATCGAGGACGATCAGCAGAAGGCGGGGATCGACCGGGCGAACAAGTTCCGCCGGCTGCCGTAGTTCCTAGAACAGCGCATCGGCGAAGAGATCCTCGTCACCACCCGCGCTTGCGGGCGCTGCTGCCACCGGCGCGGGCGCGGCTTCGTCTTCCATCTGCGGGATGATGTGGCGGTGGACGTGCCGCTCCTGGACCATGGTGTAGAGCTTGAAGATCTTGCGATCGAGCGGCGCGACAGCCTCGGCGATGTCGTCGATGGAGGCGATTTCCTGACCGGCGGCATCTTCCAGAACAGTGGCGCAGCGAGCCAGCGTTTCGCCGAGATCGTGTTCGAAATCGAGCTTGCCGATCATCAGGGTGATCTTGCTTGCGACCTCGCGGCCGTGCTCGGCCAGCACCTTCAGTTCTTCTTCCATCATGTTGGCGGCAGAGCGGATGCTGCCGACGGCGGCCGTCAGGTTCTCGGCGAGGCCGCCGGAATTGCCGGTTGAGGGCGCCATGTTGCCGGCGGCCGCTTCCAGTGCCGGAAGGCCGTTGACGATGGAGTCGGCGGAATCGTCGAGCTTGCTTGCAAAGATGCGCAGCTCGGCGGTGACGACGTTGATCGACTTGCCCTCTTCGCCGAGGCGGCTGCAGCGCAGGTTGGTGTTCAGAGCCATGTAATTGATATCGGTCTTGACCGAACGGATGTTGCCGATCGATTCCAACAGTTTGGCAGCAGTGCCCAGGGTCGATTGGCTGACCTGGTCCGCCTGCCGGGTGGCCGCATCGACCTGCTTGACGATCTCGTGGGCTGCCGAGACGCTCGATTCCAGGGCGCGCATGAAGTTGTTTTCGCCGCCGCCGCCCATCTGATCGCGGAGCTTCATGATCTCGTGCGTGTCGTGGCTGAAGCTCTTGATGGTCTGCACGACATTCTGCGAGTCGCGGTGGAAGTCGGTGCACATATCCGCCATCTGTGCGGCGGTCAGGTGGTTGATGACGTTACGCAAACGCTCGCGCTGGTCGGCGTCGAGCGATTTGCCGTCGCCATCCAGAAACTCGTCGAGCAGGGCAAAGCTGCTCTGCACATGCTCGATGCGCTGACGGGTGATGTCGCCGATCTGCAGTGCCGACAGCGTCGAGGCGACCTTGGACTGGACGCCGCGTGCGATGGCGCCGACGTCTCGGGCGATGGCGCCAAGATTTTGGCGGTGGCCGGCAATCTTCTGCGCATCCTGGCGGAGCGCCGAAGCCACGGCAGGAACGGTTTCAGAATAGCTCTTCGACAGATTGACGCCAAAGCTCAGCGCCACTTTGACTTCCTTCTGCAGGCTGTCGAGATGGCCGGCGAAGCGGTTGACTTCCTCGGTACCGGAATAGATGCGTTCAAGGATTTCCTGGGCGAAGCCGGCGAATTCGGGAAGGCCGGCACCGGTGATCTTCACGGTCACCGCAAAAGTCCGCAGGTAGCGCATGGTCTCCTGCATTTCGGCAATGTGCTTGTGCAGATCGCTGCCGGTCTGTGCAAGGACCGTCAGGGCGTTCTGGCGGGCCTGTTCGGTGACCGGCAGGGCCGTCAGGCTCTCGACGGTCGCGCGCAAATCGGCATCGGCATTGCTCGACTCATTGTTGTCGAGCGCCTTGGTGATGTTATCGAGGGAATTCAGCAAACGGTTGAGAACATCCATCACCGAAAGCAGCACCGTGCCGCCTTCGAGGAAGCGCTCTTCGACCTGGCTGCGCGCCGTTTCCAGCGTCCGGCTTACATCCGTGCCCGCCGTCAAGATTGTCGGCTGTGCCGATACCGCCCCGTGTTTCACCCTGTTCCCTTTACTTATAACTTTTGGAAATCTGGTGCTATCTTTACGGGCAGGATGGAAATGAGGGGTAAACAGTTCCGACTCGCGTACGTTGTGATTAATGCTGCGTAAAGATTCCAGCGCCCTTTGTCCGCTTTAGCCCTAATATTAAAATAACAGACTGTTTTCATTTTGTTTTTTAAAGAGCGGGAAAGCCATACTACAACTTATCTTAGGTAAAAATTCGGGAGTCCCGACTCGCTCCAATTGCAGATCGGTTACAACCAGAATTTACTCCCCGTTAAGCCTGTCGTGAGAGTCCTTTAAAGGAATACAAGTATTTCTCATGCCGCGAGGGCTGACTTGAACATGGATAATCAACTCCGTGATTCTGTATTATTTCCTGATGTTCTGAGCATCAGAAACGTATCCGATCTGCGTGCGAATATTATTTCGGCGCTCGATAGTAATGAGCGGATTGTATTTGAGATTCCGGCTGGTGCCGAAGCCGACCTGAGCTTCGTGCAGCTGGTTGAATCGGCACGGCGGCAAGCAAAGGCGCTGGGCAAATCCCTGACACTCTCCTCGCCTGTTGGCGAACGTCTTCTCAAGGTTCTCGAACGGGCCGGCTTCGTCGAAGCCTTCACCGCCGAGGACGCGAAGTTCTGGTTGCATAAAGAGGTTACAGCATGAGCGCCAACATCCTGACAGTCGACGATTCCGCCAGCATCCGGCTGACGACCAAGGTCACGCTGACCAATGCAGGCTACGCCGTGACCGAGGCGGTCAACGGTGCGGAGGGTCTTGCCACCGCGCAGACCGCCCAGTTCGATCTGATCGTCACCGATCTGAACATGCCTGTTATGGATGGCCTGACGATGATCGAGGAGCTGCGGAAGCTGCCGAGCCAGGCTGGCGTTCCGATCATCTTCCTGACGACCGAGTCCGACGCCGATCTGAAGGCGCGCGCCAAGGCCGCCGGTGCGACCGGCTGGCTGACCAAGCCGTTCGATCCTGAGAACCTGGTGAAGATCGTCAAGAAGGTCTTAGGCAGATGAGCACGCTCGATCCGGTCGCAGTCTTCCGCATGGAAGCCGCCGAATGCCTGGAGGCAATCGAGGCGGGCCTTCTCGATCTCACCCATCAGCTCGACGACAAGGGTCTCGTCGATGCCGTCTTCCGCGGCCTGCACACGCTCAAGGGTTCGGGCGCGATGTTCGGCTTCGAGGCGCTTGCCGCCTTCACGCATCACTGCGAGACGGCTTTCGACCGGGTCCGCAAGGGCGAAGTGCCGGCGACCGCTGAACTGGTGGCCGCGGTTCTGGCAGCGCAGGACCACATGCGCGCTCTCGTCGATCAGCCAGATGCCGATCACGGCGATACCGGACAGAAGCTGCTTGCCCTGCTGCAGGCAGCTGTCGGCGGTTCTGCTGCGAAAGAGGCGGCGCCTGCCGTCGCTGCTCCGGCCGCCGCCGCACCAGCGCAGCAGAAGAAGCTCAACCATTGGCGCATCCGTTTCAGCCTGCCGTCGAATGCGATGGCCAACGGCACCAATCCGCTCGGCCTGCTCGACGAGCTGCGCGAACTCGGCGAGTGCACCGTCCGCGCCAATACCGCAGCCATCCCGCCGCTGAACGAACTGGTCCCGAACGAGCTCTACGTCTCGTGGGAAGTGGTGCTGAAGAGCGAACAGGATCGTTCGGCGATCGACGATGTCTTCATCTTCGTAATGGATGACATGGAGCTCGAAGTCGTCGATATCGTTGACGCCCCGGCACCTGCTGCCGAGCCCGTGAAGGCCGTCGAACCTGCACCTGCAGCCATTCCCGCACCCGCGACGCCGGCTGCTGCTGCTGTTCCGGCCTTCAAGCCGGTCGAGGCAGTGCCGGCCAAGCGCGAGGCACCCGCTGTTGCAGATGGCCGGCAGGCCAAGGCGCAGGAAAATGTCCGAGTTCCGGCCGAGCGCCTCGACGAGCTGATGGACCGCGTCGGCGAGCTCGTCATTGCCCAGTCGCGTCTCAGCCAGCTTGCCAGCTCCAGTGCCGATATCGCCCTTCGCTCCGTCTCGGAAGAAATCGAGCGGCTGTCGGGCGAATTGCGCGACACGATGATGGTGCTGCGCATGGTGCCGGTCGCAACGCTGTTCTCGCGCTTCCGCCGCCTCGTCCACGATCTGGCCCGCGAAACTGGCAAGGTGATCGAGCTGGTCACCGAAGGCGAGAGCACCGAGGTCGACAAGACCGTCATCGAGCGCCTTGCCGATCCGCTGGTGCATCTGGTCCGCAACTCCATCGATCACGGTCTGGAAACGCCTGCCGACCGTCTTGCTGCCGGCAAGAGCGAAACCGGCACGGTGACGCTGTCTGCCCGCCAGTCCGGCGGCGAGGTGATCATCTCCATCAAGGACGACGGCCGCGGCATTAACCGGGAACGGGTCCGTGCCAAGGCGGAGTCGTCAGGCCTGATTGCGCCGGGCCAGTCGCTGTCGGATTCCGAACTGCTGCAGCTGATCTTCGCGCCGGGCTTCTCGACGGCCGCGGCGATCACCAATCTTTCCGGCCGCGGCGTCGGCATGGATGTGGTCAAGAAGACGGTCGAGGCGCTGCGCGGCGCTATCGATATCGAAAGCAAGCCGGGCGAAGGCTCGGATGTGTCGCTTCGCATTCCGCTGACGCTGGCGATCATCGACGGGCTGCTCGTTCGTGTCGGCTCCGGCCGCTACGTCATTCCGCTGTCGGCGGTCGAGGAATGCCTTGAGCTTTCGCTAGAAGAAGACCTGCGTTCGCGCGGGCGGAGCTTCATCTCGCTGCGCGACAGCCTGGTCCCGTTCCTCCGGCTCCGCGATCTGTTCCGCACCGGCACCAAGCCTGACGTTCACCAGAAGGTGGTGGTCATCTCGACCGGCACTGAGCGTGTCGGCCTCGTTGTCGATCAGATTATCGGCGACCACCAGACGGTCATTAAGTCGATGTCGAAGCTGCATGACGACGTTGCGACCTTCTCGGGCGCAACCATTCTCGGCGACGGCAGCGTCGCCCTCATTCTCGACGTCGGCCATCTCGTGGCCGCCGGTCAGCAACAGGAATCTCAGATGAGGGTGGCAGGATGAGTGCGGTAGCCGAGAGAGTGGACCAGTTCTGGTCCTATGCCGACGAAGTCGAGGTTCTGACATTCGACATGAATGGCGAAACCTTCGCGCTCGAAGCTGTGATGGTCCAGGAAATCCTCGACCTTCTGCCTGAGACCGCCGTTCCCGGCGCTCAGTCCTTCGTGGCCAGCGTCATCAACTTTCGCGGCAAGGTCATCCCGCTTGCCGATCTGCGCCTCGCCTTCGGAATGGAAGCGACCGAAGCGACGATCGACAGCCGCATCATCGTTATTGAAATCGACCTGCACGGCGAGCAGACGCTCGTCGGCCTCAGGACCGACAAGGTGAATGAAGTCACCACGCTCGCAAAGACGGCGAGCGAACCACCGCCGAGTGTCGGCATGCGCTGGCGCGCCGACTACATCAACTGCCTCGTCAAACGGGGAGGGGAATTCATCATCATCCCCAACCTGCAGGCAATCTTTTCCTCCCGGCACGACAGCGCCGGCAACTCACACTGAAACGCCGTTGATATCAGCTAGGGGGCTGGACGATGCGACTGACAATTAAAGCAAAACTGGTGACTGCGTTCACCTTCATCATATTAATGCTCGTGGGTACCGCCGGTTACGGCGTCATGAGCCTGGGCGCACTGAACGACACGCTCGGCAATCTGCTTGCCGGTCCGGCGGCACGCCTCGATCTCGCGCAGCAGATCAATATCGCGCAGCTGGAAGCGATCCGTCAGCAGAAGAACCTGCTGACTTCCCGCACGCCAGACGATATCGCCTCTTCGATTCAGAAGGGCAATCAGGCCCGCAAGGACTTCTCTGACGCATTCAGCAGCGTTGTTGCGATCGCCAGTGAAGAAGGCAAGCCGCGCTGGGCGCAGATTGCCGAATTCTCCAAGGCGTTCAACCAGGCCGACGATCAGATTCGTGACCTGATGAAGGCCGGGAACATGGATGCTGCTAACACCATTTCGGTCTCCACCGCGCGCGATGCTGCCAACAAGATCGATGCGGCGCTCGACGATATTCTGGTGCTCGAAAAGCAGCGCATGAAGGATGCCGACGATAGCGCCGACCTGCAGTTTTCATCGACCCGTACGGTCATGATCTCTATCGCCGGCGTCGCTCTGCTGCTCGCTGCCGTCACCGCGTTCTGGATCGCCAACACCATCAGCAAGGGTCTAACCCGCGCCAACACCGTCGTTCGCGAAGTTGCCGAAGGCGACCTCACCAAGACGGCTGAGATCACCAACCGCGACGAAATCGGCGAGCTGCTCGGCAACGTCAACGTGATGATCGAGCGTCTGCGCGGCGTCGTCGCCGATGCGCTGTCGGCTGCCGACAACGTTTCGTCGGGTAGCCAGGAACTGTCGGCTTCTTCCGAGCAGGTTTCGCAGGGCGCAACGGAGCAGGCTGCGTCCGCCGAGGAAGCATCTGCCTCGATGGAGCAGATGGCTGCCAACATCAAGCAGAACGCAGACAACGCCGCCCAGACGGAAAAGATCGCCCGTCAGTCGGCCAAGGACGCCGAAGCATCTGGCGAAGCCGTCACCCGCGCCGTCGAGGCGATGCGCACGATCGCCCAGAAGATCGGTATCGTTCAGGAAATCGCCCGCCAGACCGACCTGCTCGCCCTGAACGCCGCTGTCGAAGCAGCCCGTGCAGGCGAACATGGCAAGGGCTTTGCGGTCGTCGCCTCGGAAGTCCGCAAGCTTGCCGAACGCAGCCAGTCTGCTGCCGCCGAAATCAGCTCGATGTCGGGCGATACGGTGAAGGCTGCTGCCGATGCCGGCGAAATGCTCGGCCGCCTGGTGCCGGATATCCGCAAGACCGCCGAACTGGTCTCCGAGATCAGCGCTGCCTGCCGCGAGCAGGATATCGGTGCCTCGCAGATCAACGAAGCGATCCAGCAGCTCGACAAGGTGACCCAGCAGAACGCGGGGGCATCGGAAGAAATGTCGGCAACGTCTGAAGAACTCGCTGCCCAGGCAGAAGAGCTGCAGGCCTCGATCGCCTTCTTCAAGGTCGATACGGCCGGCGCCACCCGCGCTGGTGTCAAGAAGGCTGCTCCGGTCAAGACCACCGCCAAGTTCGTCAAGGCCCCGGCTGCTGCCCGCAAGCCCACCAACGATCACTTCGCTCACGGTCAGTCGGTCTCGAGCCAGCAGGCTCGCGCCAAGGGCTTTGCGCTCGACATGTCGATGGGCGGTCCGGACGCGCATGATGACGACTTCCGCGAAAGCGCCTGAACGCTGAAGCTTCGATGAGATTGCCGCGGGCCTGATGGGCCCGCGGCAGGGAAATGCCCGGCGTGATGGATGCGCCGGTTTCGACCGGCGATGTCTGCCTGCCGGTCGCCGAAGCCCGGGTGCGTCCTGATTGGCTGCCGGCTCAAGCGACGATGATCTGGAACAAGCGAATGGTCTCGTGATGCGTGCCGCTTACCGCGGCGCGATCCAAACGCCGCGTTGCCGCGGCGGAATAATCAGACAATCTCTAGTGAGGAATGCCCTATGACTGCCAGCCGCAAAAAAGGACTCTTCAGTTCCATCGGCACCAAGATTCTTGCGATCCAGATCTCGTCCAGCATTGCCATTGCCAGCGTCATTGGCGGTGGCGCCTATTACGGCATGAATGCCATGACTGAATCGATGAAGTCGATCTATGACGATCGCGTCGTCCCATTGCAGCAGCTGAAGCTTGTCTCTGACGCCTATGCCGTTAGCATCGTCGATACGACGCACAAGCTGCATGCTGACAAGCTCGACTGGCAGCAGGCCGCGACCAGCATCGAAGGCGCAAAGCGTACGATCTCCGACCAATGGTCGGCCTATCTCTCGACCGAGCTGACGCCGCAGGAAAGCCTGATCGCCGAAAAGGTGAAGAGCGACATGGCCAAGTCCGACACCAAGGTCGAGGAACTGCAGGATATCCTGAAGTCCCACGATGCCGCCAAGCTCGATGGCTTCGTGAAGAATGACCTCTACCCGGCAATCGATCCGACCACTGACGGGATCGGCAAGCTCACTGAATACCAGCTGGAAGCTGCGAAGGAACTCAGAGAGCAGGGCATCGCGCTGTTCCATTCGCTGATCCAGCTCACCGTCATCAGCGGTCTGCTGATCACGCTGGCTGCGATCGGCGTCGTCATCTTCGTCACCAACGCCATCAAGCGCAACCTCGCCGCCGCTACCGAGCTGGCAAGCGCGGTTGCACTCGGCGATGTTGCCGCCACGGCCACCGTCAATTCCAATGACGAGGTCAAGGACCTGGTGGACGCGCTGAACACCATGACCGCCAATCTCCGCAACACGGCTGGTATCGCCGACCAGATCGCCAATGGCGACCTGACCGTCATGCCGAAGGCGTTGTCGGACAAAGATACGCTCGGCATTGCGCTGGAGCGGATGGTCGAGCGTCTGCGTGGTGTTGTCGCCGATGCGATCGCGGCCGCCGAGAATGTCTCGGCCGGAAGCCAGGAACTGTCCTCCAGCTCGGAGCAGGTCTCGCAGGGTGCTACCGAACAGGCTGCCTCGGCTGAAGAAGCCTCCGCGGCCATGGAGGAAATGGCGGCCAACATCAAGCAGAACGCTGACAATGCCGCGCAGACCGAGAAGATCGCCCGCCAGTCGGCAAAGGATGCCGAAATCAGCGGCGAAGCGGTGACCCGCGCTGTCGAAGCGATGCGCACCATCGCCCAGAAGATCGGCATCGTTCAGGAAATCGCCCGCCAGACCGACCTTCTCGCCCTGAACGCCGCTGTCGAAGCGGCCCGTGCAGGCGAACACGGCAAGGGCTTTGCGGTCGTTGCCTCCGAAGTCCGCAAGCTTGCCGAACGCAGCCAGTCGGCTGCCGCTGAAATCAGCGCCATGTCCGGTGACACGGTCAAGGCCGCCGCCGAGGCCGGCGACATGCTGGGACGTCTGGTTCCGGATATCCGCAAGACCGCAGAACTGGTTTCCGAAATCAGTGCTGCCTGCCGCGAGCAGGATGTCGGCGCCTCTCAGATCAACGAAGCGATCCAGCAGCTCGACAAGGTGACCCAGCAGAATGCCGGTGCATCCGAGCAGATGTCTGCAACCTCCGAAGAGCTTGCGACGCAGGCTGAAGAACTGCAGGCCTCGATCGCCTTCTTCCGCGTCGATATGGCGACCGGACGTCAGCAGAAGGTGCCGGCGGCTCGCATGTCGGTCAGCCGTATCCCGGCTCCGGCGGTTCGCAAGCCGTCCAAGGCTCCGGCTGCCAACAGCATTGCCAGCCAGCAGGCACGCGCAAAGGGCTTTGCCCTTGATATGTCAATGGGCGGTCCCGACGAGGGCGATGCCGAATTCAAGGAAAGCGCATAATCATGGCGACAGCGTCCCAGGAAGCTCAATTCGTGACTTTCAGCCTCGGCGATGAAATCTTCGCCGTCCCGGTGGAAGTGGTCAGGGAAATTCTTGACTACGCGGAAGCGTTCAAGATCCCTAACGGTCCGGACTACCTGCTCGGCCTTCGCGACGTGCGCGGCCAGGGCGTGCCGACCATCGATCTCCGGCTGAAGCTCGGCATGTCGAAGACGCAGCCGACCTCGCACACGCGGGTTCTTGTTCTCGACATTCCGATGGAGAGCCGGATGCTGACGCTGGGTCTGGTTGCCGACCGGGTCTTCGAGGTCACGCCTTTCCGGCGTGACCAGATCGAGGCGGCGCCGGATATCGGCGTCCGCTGGCGTTCGGATTATATCGCCGGCGTGGTCCGCCGCGACGATGGTTTCGTGGTGATCGTCGATCTCGCGCGGCTGCTGTCGCGCGAGGATGCCTCGGCATTGCAATCGGCGGCCTAGCGCTGCCGCCTTTGGAGTATTGCGTACATGAGTATGGCAGCAGTGGAAGCCCAATTGCCGGGCGACCGGATCAGCAAGCGTAATTTCGACAAGCTTGCCCGGTTCATCTACGATTATAGTGGCATCAAAATGCCTCCGACGAAACTGACGATGCTCGAGGGCCGCCTGCGCCGCCGCCTTCGGGCCACCCATCACTCCAGTTTCGACGATTACTGCGACTTCCTCTTCGATCATGGCGGTCTCGAGCAGGAAACGGTTTACCTGATCGACGTGGTGACGACCAACAAGACCGACTTCTTCCGCGAGGCCAAGCATTTCGAATATATGCAGCTGACGGCGCTTCCGGCGCTTGTTGCAGGTGGTGCGCGCAAGATCCGCACCTGGAGTTCGGCCTGCTCGACCGGCGCCGAACCGTATACGATGGCGATGGTGCTCTCCGAATTCGTCGAGGAGCGGGCCGGGCTGTCCTACAGCGTGCTGGCCACCGACCTCAGCACCGATGTGCTGCAGACGGCGCGCCGCGGCATCTATCCGCAGGATCTGGTGCAGCCAGTACCTCACGATCTGCAGCGCAAATATGTGATGACTGCCAAGCAGCCGGGCCGCCGTGATGTGCGCATCGCACCGTCGCTGCGCAGCAAGGTCGGCTTTGCGCGCATGAACCTGATGGACGACAAATATCCGGTCGGCGAGCCGATGCAGATCATCTTCTGCCGCAATGTGCTGATCTATTTCGACAAGCCGACGCAGCAGGGTGTGCTGAGCAGGCTCTGCGACTGCCTGGCCGACGGCGGCTACATGTTCATCGGCCATTCGGAATCGATCACCGGATTCGACCTGCCGCTGAAGCAGGTTTCGAACACGGTATTCCAGAAGACGTAAAGCAGGATTGAGATGGGAAAGAAGATTCGCGTCCTCGTCATCGACGATTCCGCCAGTGTTCGCCAGACGCTGGTCCGCATTCTCGAAGAAGACCCCGATATCGAAGTCATGGGCGTGGCGACCGACCCTTTCATGGCCGCCCGCAAGATGCAGGAAGACGTCCCTGATGTCATCACGCTGGATGTGGAAATGCCACGCATGGATGGCATTACCTTCCTGCGCAAGCTGATGTCGCAGCACCCGATCCCAGTTGTGATGTGCTCGTCGCTGACGGAGACCGGTTCTGAGACGCTCATCCAGGCGCTGGAAGCCGGCGCCGTCGATATCATCCTCAAATCGAAGATCGGCGCTGCCGACAGCCTGGCTGACGATGCGATCCGCATCCGCGAAGTGGTGAAGGGCGCCGCCCATGCCCGCTTGCCGTCGGTACGGCGTGGTGTGGGCGTGGTGCGTTCGGCATCCGCTGATGGCCCGGCGAAGAAGCTCACGGCCGATGCGATGCTGCCGCCGCCGACGGGTCGCGCCATGGCGAAGACCACCGAGATGGTCGTCTGCGTTGGCGCATCGACAGGCGGAACCGAGGCGCTGCGCGAATTTCTGGAGGCGCTACCCGCCAACGCGCCGGGCATGGTCATCGTCCAGCACATGCCGGAGAAGTTCACCGCTGCCTTCGCGAAGCGCCTCAACGGTCTCTGCGAGGTCGAGGTCAAGGAAGCCGTCGATGGCGATGCGGTACTGCGCGGCCATGTGCTGATCGCGCCCGGCGACCGGCATATGCTGCTCGAACGCCAGGGCGCGCGCTATCATGTGTCGGTGAAGACAGGGCCGCTGGTTTCCCGCCACCGCCCCTCCGTCGACGTGCTGTTCCGCTCGGCCGCGCGTTCTGCCGGCTCCAACGCCATGGGCATCATCATGACCGGGATGGGCGACGACGGCGCGCGCGGCATGCTCGAGATGCACCAGGCCGGCGCCTATACTGTGGCGCAGGACGAGGCGAGCTGCGTGGTCTTCGGCATGCCGAAGGAAGCGATCGCCAAGGGCGGCGTCAGCCGCGTTCTGCCGCTTGACCAGATCGCCCGCGAAGTGCTGCTGACACAGCAGAAGTTTTAGAGAAACCGGCGGCCTTGGCCGCCGGTTTTCGTCTGGCGACGAGGGTGGGCGTCGTCTCCCCTTGAAATTTCCCCGATTTTGTGGTCTTGAGGCCGCCAATCTTATAAAGCGCTGCCTTTTCCGGCGATCAGGGACACTTCCCGCCCTGACAGCGACCCCGTACCAGTTCCAAGGAAATTGCCAACATGGCCCGTTCTGCTCTTCTCAATGTCATGGTTCAGGCTGCCATCAAGGCAGGCAAGTCGCTGGGGCGTGATTTCGGGGAAGTTCAGAACCTGCAGGTTTCGGTCAAGGGTCCGGGCGATTTCGTTTCTAATGCCGATCGCAAGGCCGAGAAGATCGTTAAGGAGGAGCTGCTGAAGGCGCGTCCGACCTATGGCTTCCTCGGCGAGGAAAGCGAAGAGATCAAGGGCACGGACGGCGCGCATCGCTGGATCGTTGATCCGCTCGACGGCACCACCAACTTCCTGCACGGCATTCCGATGTTTGCGGTCTCGATCGCGCTGGAGCGCAACGGCGAGATCGTCGCCGGCGTCGTCTTCAACCCGGCGACCGATGAGCTCTACACCGCCGAGCGCGGCGGTGGCGCATTCCTCAACGATCGCCGTCTGCGCGTCGGCGCCCGCCGCGTGCTGTCCGATGCCGTCATCGCCTGTGGCGTTCCGCATCTCGGCCGCGGCAATCACGGCAAATTCCTCGTCGAGCTGCGCCATGTGATGGGCGAAGTCGCCGGTATCCGCCGTATGGGTGCAGCGTCTCTGGATCTCGCCTACGTAGCCGCCGGCCGCTTCGATGGCTTCTGGGAAGACCGCCTTTCCCCCTGGGATATCGCTGCCGGTATCCTGCTGATCCGCGAAGCCGGCGGTTACGCAACCGACTGGAACGGCGGCGCTGACGTCGTCGAAGGCGGCGCGGTGGTAGCGGGCAACGAGTACATTCACAAGGCACTCACCGAAACCATCAAGCGCCCTATCCCTTCGAAGTAATTCCTCATCAAAACCGGCTGTTGTAAACACACGGTTTTCTGTCGCGGCATACTTCAATTCGGCACAATGTTGCTCTAGTCTCGCAGTGCAAGCAATGCGGAGGCTGCGAGACCATGGAAAACGTGAATGCGGCGGAGTTCGGCTCGACCGAAAAACCGAGCGGTACCTATACGCACAAACTCTCCAGCCCGATGTCCTTTCTGTGGACGATGGTCCTCTTTCTGGTGATCGTCGGCTTCATTGCTGCGATCCTTTTCAGGCAGACGCAAACCGCCTTCATGCATAATCCGGGCCTCAACGGCCTGATCCTCGGCGTGCTCGCTGTCGGCATCATTCTGGTGTTCAGCCATGTGCTGGCGCTCAGGCCCGAAGTGCGCTGGTTCAACTCGTTCCGCGCCGCCGGCAGCGCCGACAAAGTGAATCGCAATCCGAAGCTGCTCGCGCCGATGCGTGCGCTGATCGGCAGCCGCAAATCGACGGCAACACTGTCGACGACGGCGCTGCGTTCGATCCTGGATTCGATTGCGACCCGTCTCGATGAATCCCGCGATACGTCCCGCTATCTCATCGGCCTCCTGGTCTTCCTCGGTCTGCTCGGTACCTTCTGGGGCCTTATCGGCACCATCGGTTCGATCAGCAATGTCATTCAATCTCTCGATGCCGGCACCAATGGCTCCGGCGATGTGCTGGCGACACTGAAGGAAGGTCTTTCGACGCCGCTTTCGGGCATGGGCCAGGCCTTCTCGTCGTCGCTGCTCGGTCTTTCCGGCTCGCTGATCCTCGGCTTCCTTGATCTGCAGGCCGGCCGCGCGCAGAACCGCTTCTACATGGAGCTGGAAAACTGGCTTTCGTCGGTGACCGACGTTGGCTCGGACATGCCGGTTCCTATGATCGATGCTGCAGGCGGCTCTTCGGAAGATGTGCGTTCGCTCTCAGAATATCTGAAGAAGGTTTCGGAAGACGGCGGTGCCGGCAATCAACGTTCCGTTGCCGCTATGGCGAGCCTCGCGGAGGGTATCCAGGGCTTGGTCAAGAACATGCGAAACGAGCAGCAGATGCTGCGCGACTGGATCGAGGCGCAGCAGGACGAGGCCAAGGCGATGCGCCGCACGCTCGACCGGCTAGCCGAGCGGATCGGGGCGCAGGAGCGTGGCTATCGCAGTAGTCAGACAGAGAAGAGCGAGGGCAAGTAAGCCATGGCTCTCGCCAGGAACCGCCGCCGCGAGCGTACGGTCGATTATTGGCCGGGCTTTGTCGATGCGCTGTCGACGCTGCTGATTTCCATCATGTTCCTGCTGACGGTCTTCGTCGTCGGCCAGTTCATCCTCAGCCGCGAAATCAGCGGCCGTGACGAGGTGCTGACGCGCCTCAACAGCCAGATCAACGAACTCACCCAGCTGCTGGCGCTCGAAAAGGGCAGCAAGCAGGATCTGGAAGATTCCGTCGCCAACCTGCAGGCCTCACTTGCCGGCGCCGAGAGCGAGCGTTCGCGGCTGCAGGCGTTGCTCGATGCCGGTTCCGGCGGGCAGGACGTTGCCCAGCAGCGAATCGGCGGGTTGACCAAGGAACTCGACGAGCAGAAGCAGGTCAGCGAGCGCGCGATGAGCCAAGTCGAACTGCTCAACCAGCAGATTGCTGCACTTCGCAGCCAGATTGCTGCCGTCGAAGTGGCGCTTCAGGCATCCGAACAGAAAGATCAGACCTCACAGACGAAGATCGCCGATCTCGGGCGGCGGCTGAACGTGGCGCTGGCGCAGCGCGTGCAGGAGCTGAACCGCTACCGCTCCGATTTCTTCGGCCGTCTGCGCGAGATTCTCTCCGATCGCGAAAACATCCGCATTGTCGGCGACCGCTTCGTCTTCCAGTCGGAAGTGCTGTTCCCGTCGGGCAGCTCGGATCTCAATCCGGACGGTACCGCCGAGATGGGCAAGCTCGCCGCTGCCCTTCTCGATCTTGCCAAGGAAATCCCGCCTGAGATCAACTGGGTGCTGCGTGTCGATGGACACACCGACAACGTGGCGCTGTCAGGTACCGGGCGCTACCGGGACAACTGGGAGCTCTCCTCGGCGCGCGCCATCTCGGTCGTCAAATATCTGATCTCGCAGGGCGTCCCGGCAGATAGATTGGTGGCCGCAGGCTTTGGCGAATTCCAGCCGATCGCACCCGGCGATACGCCGGAAGCGCGAGCGACGAACCGCCGTATCGAGCTCAAGCTCACTGAGAAATAAGCTGGGGGCGGCATCTGGCCGCCCTGCCATCGCCCCAAATTTCAGAGAGTGAAATCCAGCAGTTGCGGCTGACGCTGCCACTGCATAACCTTGGATTCGTGAATGCGGGGGAGGCGTTCGGGATGGAATGTGATGTGCTCGTCATCGGCGCTGGCCTGGCTGGATTAGTAGCGGCTGCCGAGGCTGCCGATCGCGGACACAAGGTCTGCATTGTCGATCAGGAAGGCGAGCAGAGCTTGGGCGGGCAGGCCTTCTGGTCTCTCGGCGGGCTGTTTCTCGTCAACAATCCCGAACAGCGCCGGTTGGGTATCCGCGACGGTATCGATCTGGCGCGGCAGGACTGGTCTGGCTCGGCGGGGTTCGACCGGCCGGAAGATTACTGGCCGCGGCTCTGGGCCGAAGCCTATCTGGAATTTGCCGCCGGCGAAAAGCGATCCTGGCTACATCAGCAGGGCATGCGCTGGTTTCCCGTCGTCGGCTGGGCCGAACGCGGCGGCGGCATGGCGCATGGCCATGGAAACTCGGTGCCGCGCTTTCATCTGACCTGGGGAACAGGGCCGGCCGTTCTCGAGCCTTTTATTCGCCGTGTGCGCGAAGCGGAAGAACAGGGCAAGATCACCTTCGGCTTTCGCCATCGAGTCGATGATCTGATCGTCGAGAACGGCACGGTCGTCGGCGCTTTCGGCACCGTGCTGGTGCCTGACAATGCGCCACGCGGCAAAGCAACGGCGCGGATGATTTCCTGCACGTTCCAGATCCGCGCCGGCGCCGTCATCGTCACCTCGGGCGGTATCGGCGGCAATCACGATCTCGTCCGGCGAAACTGGCCGCAGCAGCGGCTGGGGCCTCCACCGGCCGCGATGGTCGCTGGTGTGCCCGCCCATGTCGATGGGCGCATGCTGGAGATCGGCGAACGGGCCGGTGCCCGCGTCATCAATGGCGATCGCATGTGGCACTATACCGAAGGGCTGCGGAACTGGGATCCGGTCTGGGCAAATCATGGCATCCGCATCCTGCCGGGGCCGTCCTCTTTCTGGTGCGATGCGCGCGGCAACCGGTTTGCCGCCCCTGCCATGCCGGGCTTCGATACGCTCGGGACGCTGAAGGCGATCAAGCAGACTGGCCACGACTACAGCTGGTTCATCCTCACCAAGGCGATAATCAAGAAGGAGTTTGCTCTCTCGGGCTCCGAGCAGAACCCGGATCTGACGGGCAAGGATATCAAGCTGCTGCTTCAGCGTCTCGGCAGGGAACCGCCGAGACCAGTGAAAGCCTTCATGGACAAGGGCGAGGATTTCATCGTTCGCAACACGCTGGAGCAGCTGGTCGACGGCATGAATGCGCTGACCGGCGAAAGGCTGCTCGACGTTTCGCATATCCGCCGGCAGATCGAAGCGCGCGACCGCGAGATCGGCAACAGCTTTTCCAAGGATGCGCAGGTGACGGCGATCCGCGGCGCACGGCGCTATATCGGCGACAAGCTGCTGAGGACGGCCCGGCCGCACAGGCTGCTCGATCCGGCCAAGGGGCCACTGATTGCCGTGCGCCTGCATATCCTGACGCGAAAGTCGCTGGGTGGTCTGGAGACGGATCTTTCGGCCCGGGTGATCGGCCCAAATGGCGATGCCATACCCGGTCTCTATGCGGCCGGCGAAGTCGCCGGCTTCGGCGGCGGCGGCATGCATGGCTACAACGCGCTGGAGGGAACCTTCCTCGGCGGTTGCATTTTCTCCGGCCGGGTGGCCGGGCGGGCGGTGTGAAGGCGGCACCGCATTCGGGATGCCGCCTCCCTTAAATTATGCCGTTGGCTTGGTCTGATCGTCGACCGTTGCGCCGGGCGCATTCTTCTTGATGGATTCGATGGCGCTCAGCGCGGATGCCTTTGCTTTGTAGCCTTCCGAGCCGAACATCTGCTCGCCGTTTGACGCCTTGAAGCGGAAACGGAATTCACCAGCCTTGTCTTTGTACACTTCGAACTTATACATCGATTGTCTCCCAAAATCAGGAAGTTGCCCCGGTAACAAAGAGCAATCTAGAGCAAAAGTTCAATCTATTCCATCTGGATATTTGCACCTTTAACGATCGGTTCCCACTTGGCCAATTCGGCCTTTACGTGAGCACCAAGCTCTTCCGGCGTCGAACCGACGATCGTGGCGCTGAAGTCCTTCATTCGCCCGGCGACCGCAGGATCCTTCAGAGCCTTGTTGGCTGAATCGTTGAGTTTTGCCACCACATCGGCCGGTGTATTGGCCGGGGCGAAGAGCGCGTTCCAGGTGTAGGTCTCGTAGCCGGGAACGCCGGATTCGGCGATCGTCGGAATATCCGGGAAGGATGTCGCCCGCTTGGCCGTTGTCACCGCCAGCGCGCGCAGCTTGCCGCTCTTGATGTGCGGAGAGGACGAAGGCAGGTTGTCGAACATGATCGAGACCTGGTTGCCGAGCAGGTCGGTCAGCGCCGGGCCTGCGCCCTTATAGGGGATGTGCTGCATCTTCGTTGCGGCCATGGCGTTGAAAAGCTCGCCGGAGAGATGCAGCGGCGTGCCGTTGCCGGAGGATGCGTAGCTCCACTTGTCCGGCTCGGCCTTCAGCAGCGCGATCAGCTCCTTTACGTTCTTGGCTGGCAGTTCCGGATTGACGACCAGCACGTTCGGCACCACGACAAGCAGCGAGACCGGGGCGAAATCCTTCTGCGGATCGTAGGGCGTCGATTTGAGGATCAGCGGGTTCAGCGCGTGGGTGGCAACGGTGCCCATCAGGATGGTGTAGCCATCCGGTTCGGCGCGGGCGACATTATCGGCGCCGAGATTGCCGCCGGCACCGGCAACGTTCTGGACGATGACCTGCTGGCCGAGATCGGCAGACATCTTCTCGGCGATGATGCGGGCGACGACATCGGTCGATCCGCCGGCGGCGAACGGCACCACCATGGTGATGGTGCGATCCGGAAATCCTTCGGCCAGCGCCGGTCCCGCGCCAAGTGCGGTCAGCAATCCGATGCCGAGGGCAATACTTGCCCGGCGGGTAAAGGTAAAAGGCGCCATTCGATTCTCCTCCCAGAATTCAACAGCTCAGTCGCCCGGCTGCGTCTGGCCGGGCAGGAGGAGGTTAGGGCAGGGTGGGGTAAAGGCAACCGGTGCGATTGCTTGAGGGCATGCGACTTTAGTCGCCTTGGAATGGGGGATTGATATTACATTTGCACCTTCGATAACCATCTAAGGGTAAAACAGAATTCCACCGCTTGCCGCTGCAAGCGGATTTCATGAGGTTTGATATGCATCTGTCCCCCGATGCGATGGCCACTTTCACGGATGCCGAAGACGGCGCCTGGCCGCTTCGCCGCCGCCGTATTCTCGACTGGCTGGTCAACGAGACGCGCGGCGAACGCTTCATCGACAACATCTTCGTCGAGATGAATGAAAGGCTCCTGGAAGCAGGCGTGCCGCTCGGCCGCGCGACGCTGCATTTCCGCACGTTACATCCGCAATGGATGGGCGCGCGCGTTCTCTGGCGGCCGGGGCTGAAGGAAGGCAAGATCACCACCTTCGGCTATGGTGTCGAGAACACGCCGCAGTTCCTCAGCAGCCCGATGAACGAGATCTTCAGCGGCGCGTCGGAAGTTCGCCAGAACCTCGAAGGCGAGATCCGCAGCGACTATGCGCTCTATGAGGAGTTGCACGGCGAGGGACTGACCGACTATATCGCCTGGCCGCTGGAGCATACGCTCGGCAAGCGCCATGTCGTCACCTTCTCCAGCAATCGGCCGGGCGGATTCACGGCCGAGCATATTTCGTTCCTGCGCGATCTTCTCCCGGCCCTGACGCTGGTCAGCGAGATCCGCGTCAAGAACATCCTGGCGCGCACCCTGCTGCAGACCTATGTCGGCCCGCATGCCAGCGAACAGATCCTCGCCGGCGCCACGACGCGGGGCAGCGGCAGCACGGTTGGTGCGGCGATCCTGATATGCGATCTCCGCGATTTCACGACGATCTCCGACATGTGGCCGCGCGACGACGTGATCGAACTGCTGAACGCCTATTTCGATGCCATGTCCGAGCCGATCGAGCGCCATGGCGGCGAGATCCTGAAATTCATGGGCGATGGGCTGCTGGCGATCTTCCCGCTCAGCAATCCCGATGCCTGCCGCAATCTTCTCCTGTCGCTGAAGGAAGCCCGCACGGCTATCAACGACCTCAACAAGTTCAATGCCGAACGCGGCGTCGTCGAACTCCGCTACGGCGTCGGCGTCCATGTCGGCGATGTGATGTATGGCAATATCGGCTCGCGCAAGCGCCTGGACTTCACGGTGATCGGCCCGGCGGTGAATGTTGCGTCACGGCTCGAAACCCTGACCAAGGAGGTCGGCCGTCCCGTGCTGATATCGAAGGCTTTCGTCGACATGGCAAAATGCGGCGCCGAACTGGAGCCGGTCGGCACCTACCCGCTCCGCGGATTGGGAGAGCCGGTGGACGTGTTTACGTTCCCGCAGGGGTGAAAGCCATTACTTAGCGATCGCCAAAAACTCTTCCGCGCCTGCATCAAATTGCAGCTTGGCGAGCTTGGCGTAGATGCCACCGTGGCGGATGAGGCTTTGGTGGGTGCCTTCCTCGACGATGCGGCCCTGGTCGAGCACGAGGATGCGGTCGGCTTTCAGGACGGTTGCCAGGCGGTGGGCGATGACGAGGGTGGTGCGGCCCTGCATCAGGCCGTCGAGGGCCTTCTGGACCAGCGTCTCGCTCTCGGCATCGAGCGCCGAGGTGGCTTCGTCGAGCAAGAGGACCGGCGCGTTCTTCAGGATCGCGCGGGCGATGGCGATGCGCTGGCGCTGGCCGCCCGATAGCGTGATGCCGCGTTCGCCGACCTGCGTGTCGTAACCGCGGTCGAGGCGGGCGATGAATTCGTCGGCCTGCGCGGCGATCGCGGCGGCGCGGACCTGCTCCGGCGTTGCTTCCGGGCGGCCGAAGGCGATATTGTCGTGGATCGAGGCGGCAAAGATCGTCACGTCCTGCGGGACGATCGCCATGCGCTCGCGCAGATCATCAGGGTCGGTTGCGCGGGCATCGAGGCCGTCGATGGCGACAATCCCTTGCTGCGGGTCGTAGAAGCGCAGCAGCAGCGAGAAGATCGTGCTTTTGCCGGCGCCCGATGGCCCGACAATGGCGACAGTCTCGCCGGGGGTGACGTGAAAGCTCAAACCATGCAGTGCCGATTTTCCGGGGCGAGACGGATAGGCGAAATGGACGTTTGAAAACTCGACGCGGCCGCGGGCGGGCACCGGCAGGATCTCGGGCTGGGGCGGTGCTGCGATCGGCGATACTTCGTCTAGAAGCTCGGTCAGCCGGTCGGCGGCACCGGCCGCCTGCGAGAGTTCGCCCCAGACTTCGGAGAGTGCGCCGAGCGAGCCGGCGGCGATGACCGAATAGAGCAGGAACTGGCCGAGCGTGCCGGCCGACAGCGTTCCGGTCAGAACATTGTGGGCGCCGACCCAGAGAACGGCGACGACGCTGCCGAAGATCAGGGTGATGGCGATGCCGGTGAGCAGGGCGCGCGAGCGGATTGCCGAGCGGGCGGCTTCATAGGCGGATTCGACCGCCATGCCATAGCGGGCGGCAGCGGCATCCTCGCCGTTGAAGGCCTGGACGGTGCGCGTGGCGGCAATGGTCTCGTTGGCAAAGGCAGAGGCTTCCGCGAGCGTATCCTGGGCGGCGCGCGAGCGCTTGCGTACCGAGCGGCCGAAGGCGACCAGCGGGAAGACGATCAGCGGGATGGCGCCGAGCGCCAGGCTTGCCAGCTTCGGCGAGGTAACAACCATCATGCCCATGGCGCCGAGACAGAGGATCAGGTTGCGAAGCGCGACCGAGGCGGTGGCGCCGACGGCGGACTTGATCTGTGTCGTGTCGGCGGTCAGGCGGGATACGATCTCGCCCGACTGGTTGACGTCGAAAAACGAGGCGGAGAGGCGGGTCACATGGGCAAAGACATCGCGGCGCAGATCCGAGACGATGCGCTCCCCAAGCGTGATGACGAAATAGTAGCGCAGCGCGCTGGCGATCGCCAGAACGATCGCCATCACCATCAGCATCGCGAAGTAGCTGTTGATGAAGGAGCCGTCCGGCTGCGTGAAGCCGTGATCGATCATCCGGCGGATGGCCAGCGGCAGGGCAAGCGAGGTGACGGCGGCGAGCGCCAGCGCGACGAGGGCGCCGGTCACCAGGCCGCGGTAGCGCATGACATAAGGCGTCAGGCGCCCGAGAGGCTTCAGCGACCGCGACTTCTTTTCCCCGCCCTGCACTGCGTCTGTCAAATCAGCTCCAATCGCCCTCAAACCGTTGATCACCAGCTTGTTGGCACTTGTTATCCTTTAGGCCTTCATGTATAGGCACCGCATCCGAATGGGAAGCCGTAGCCTTCGAGACTGCGGCTTCATTTATTCAATCGGGCCTCTTGCCGCAATGACATGCGTCAAATTGGACCCTGGCATCGCAGGAAGATTGTTATGAAGGCTGATATCCATCCCGACTACCACACCATCAAGGTTGTGATGACTGACGGCACCGAATACGAAACCCGCTCGACCTGGGGTTCGGAAGGCGCTGTCATGAACCTCGAAATCGATTCCAAGTCCCATCCGGCATGGACGGGCGGCAACCAGCAGCTCATGGACCGCGGTGGCCGCGTTTCCAAGTTCAACAAGCGTTTCGGCGGCCTCGGCCTCTAATCGCTTCTGCGGTACTGAATTTGAAAAGAGCCCGGTTTCTACCGGGCTTTTTTATTGCCCGGTTTTGGGGCTGCGCTTTCCGCCAATGAAAAAGGCCGGTTGCGCAGGGAACGCAACCGGCCGGATTTAAATATACTTCTGAGTAAACTTAGTTGTTGCCGAAAGCGGTCTGCAGCAAGCTGAGCTGCGCCTGAACGCTGTTCTGATTGTCGGGAACGATTGGGGCTTCCGACGGGCGATAGATTTCGCGGTCGAGAAGGGCGATGCGGTTCTGCAGGCGCAGCGAGCGCTCGACGAGATCGCGGAAGGATTCCGGCAGGTCGCCCCAGCCGGGAGCGTTGCGATCGACGTTGAAGCCGTCGAGGCGAACCTTGTTCTTTTCAGCCAGAACCTGATCGCGAGACATCTCGCCGTTGTTGACGGCGCGCTGCAGCAGCAGCCACGATGCCATCTGCATCAGGCGGGTGGTGAGGCGCATCGATTCCGCTGCGTAAAGTACCGACGCCATGCGGGGGAGGACCTTGGAAGCTGCGCGGCCGTTACCGTCGAGGTAGGCTGCGGTTTCTTCGACAAGCGACATGCCCTCGGCATAAAGCGTCTTGAATTGCGACGATGCGGCGGCGCGTCCGGCGAAGCTGATCGTATTCAAACCAAGTTCCGACATTCAATTTGTCCCTGTTGCACGCGTCTACATATGGTCAGGTAACGCCAGCCTGAAGTAAAAGTTTCAAGGGCCGGTCTTTATGTCTTTAAGATGGTATCATTACCCTAAATGCGCAAGGCGTTTCTTAAGAAAGGGTTAACTTCCACAGATTCGTGGTGAACGGCCGTGCAGGCAAAAAAGAAGAGCCGCAAAAGCGGCTCTCAAGGTAAAACAGGGAGAAAAATCAGACCAATTCACCGCATGGAAAACTGTCTGAGATCCAGACGAAATCTGGATGGTTTAAGTAGTAGCTCGTAAAGCTTAATATCCTGTTAATACTGTTCAGCATTAAGACTGGGCGAAGCGTGTTTTGCGCTTGCCTGTGACTTCTTTTCTGAAGTCAGGTGCGGAACAGGCCCTCGGCGGCGGCGCGCCCGGAAGCCTTCCTGGCCGACTCGGCCTCCAGTCTTGCGATCTCGCTTTTCAGCAGCTCGATTCGCTCCTCGAGCTCACCGACCGACAACAGCGAAAGATCCGCACCAATCTCGTGGGCGGTCTTCTTCACTGGCCGTTCCTCGTCAAAGAAGCTCATGGCAATCCTCCCTTTCGTTCAGTTTGGCTTTTCAACCATACTTTACAGCAGGATCGCCACTTTCGGGAGACTTGTTGGATCCGCGGTCGGCAAGCGTCATGCTTTCGGGCGTGATCATCGGCGATGTTGCCGTCGGGATCGTCGTGTAGGCGTCACGGGCATCGGGGTGGATGGCAGCGCGAAGGCGGCTGCGGATGATCGCATAGGCGGCGATCAGCACGTGAGCGATCGCCGTTACGAGGAACAGCGCGTGCGGGCTGACCATGGACATGACGGGCCCGCCGATCGTCGGGCCGATGACGGTGCCGATGCCGTAGAGCAGCAGCAGTCCGCCGGAGACCTTCACGAAATCCTCGGAGGAGGCGAAGTCGTTCGCGTGCGCCACGGCGATCGGATAGAGCGTGTTGGCGACGGCGCCGTAGAACACAACGAGGCCGATCACCCAGAAGGGGTCGGACGGGCTGAAGAGAACGATCAGAATACCGGCGAGAGCAGCAAGGCCGGACATGGCGGCCAGAACGTAACGGCGGTCGATGCGGTCCGAGAGACGGCCGGCTGGAAACTGCATGACGGCGCCGGCAAAGATCGTGGCGCTCATCATGATGGCGATGCTGGTATCCGACAGCCCGGCACCTGCGCCGAAGACGGCGCCCAGCGTACCATAGGCACCATTGGCAATGCCGACGAGCAGGATGCCGAGGCATGAGACGGGCGAATTGCGGTAGAGCGCCGGCAGGTCGAGGCGCACGGCCTTCAGCGGCTGCGGAGAAGCCGCCGTCGACAGCGTCGTCGGCAGCATGGCGACGCAATAGAAGACGCCGCAGATCATGAACAGGATGGGCGTGCGCACATCCTCCAGCGGGATCATCATCTGGCCGCCGACGACGCCGAACAGCGTAATGGCGATATAGAGCGAGAAGATCGCGCCACGGCTTTCGTTCGTCGCCCGTTCGTTCAGCCAGCTTTCGATGATCATCGAGGTGCCGGCGGTGGAGAAGCCGGTGACGGCGCGCAGCGCAATCCACCAGACCGGATCGATGACGATACCGCTGAACAGCGCGCTGATGGCGATGATGGCGATGAAACCGGAGAAAGCGCGCACATGGCCGACACGGCGCACCATATTCGGCGCCACGAGGCAGCCGATAACAAAGCCGCCGGCCCAAGATGTGCCGAGCAGACCGAGCGTGGTGGTGGCGTAACCTTCGATGTTCCCGCGGACGGGGAGCAGGATGCCCTGCAGGCCATTGCCCATGAAGAGGAAAAGCGTTCCGAAAAGCAGCGCGGCGACGGACAGCAGATTTCTTCTCATATGCCCACTCTCGACGAGTTCGATTTCAAAAAGACATAGCCGAGACGATGTCCCGCCCAGTCCCAATGGTGTTGATTGTGCCCCGGAATGCCGTTACGGCATGAAGAAATTCTGTGTTCGCCCGGAATAATGTCGGTCCTGTGACATTATGATAATATTGGAAAAATAAAACCATGACCAAGCTGCTCGCATTGCTGCTCATCCTGGCCATGGTCATACACATCATCAAGCCGTTCGGGCTGCCCGGTTTGCGACGGCGGATGGACTTCTGGAAGATTGCGCTGATCGCTTTCGCGATCTGGACGGTGGCGCTGCTTGGGCGCGAGTTCTTCGGCTAGGCGAGAATCTCGCCGCGCATGACGAAGACGCAGCTGCCGGAAATGCGGACATCGGTGATCGGTCCGCCCGCTTTCGTCACATCGACCTCAATGATGCTCCGACGGCCCATCTCGACACCCTGTTCGATCGTGATGCGTTGTTGGCTGTCGTTTCCGGGCGTCCGGGAAACCAGATATGCCGAGAGGGCGGCGGAGGCACTGCCGGTCGCCGGGTCTTCAGGGACGTTATCGAGTGGCGCAAACATGCGCGCACGAAGATGCCAGGGGTCTTCCTTCGAGCGGACATAGAGGAACAGCGAGAAGTCGTGGTTGTTCTCGCCGCGGTTCCCGGCGGCCTCTCGGAACAGGGCGGGGTTGGGCACCGCTGCGGCAAGTGCCTCGAGGTTCGCGAGTTCGGCAACGGCAAATTCCAGGCCGACGGAGACGAAAAGCGGGTGGTGGCGTGCGGTGGCGATCTGGTCCGGTCGTATGGCGATGCAGCGGGCAATATCGGCTTCCGGGATTGCAGCGCCTACCTGCAGCGGTTTTGGCGCACGGATCGTCGCTGCGGTCACCTGTCCATTGCTGCGGCGCAGATCGACCTCGACGATACCGGCGGCTTCCTCGAAGCGCAGCCGGTCGCCGACCCGTTTGCCGAAGATGTCGCTTTGCTGGCCGATGAAATAGGCGGTGCCGACATTCGGATGGCCGGCAAAGGGCACTTCCATGGTCGGCGTGAAGATGCGGACATGCGCGGTGTTGGCAGGATCCTTCGGCGGCAGCACGAAGGTGATTTCGGAATAGCCGAACTCGGCGGCGATCTTCTGCATCTCGGTCGTATCGAGATGCTCGGCGCCGGTAATGACGGCAAGCGGATTGCCCTCGAAGCGAACGGAGGTGAAGACGTCGAGGGTGGTGTAGGCAAGATTGGGCACGGCAGGCTCCTGTTCGGCAGGCCACCATGATTAGCCGGGAGCGCCTGTCGCAGAAGGGGCAAACTTGTCGCCGTGACAAAGAAAATGGGCGGCCAAGGCCGCCCATATTTGATCAAACGAGGGCGCTCTCGCGCGCGTCGGACTTATCGACGCTTGCCGCATAGATCTGGGCGATCGTTTTGGTCAGGCTTGCGTCGAATTCCGCGTCGCTCATCGTCACGCGCAGATTTTCCGCCAGAGCGCGGGAGAAGCTGGCGATCATGCCGTGGTTATGGCTGAGTTTTTCGCAGGCTTCCTCGGTGCTGTATCCGCCTGAAAGGGCGACAACGCGGATCACCGACTTGTGGGCGATCAGCGGCCCATAGAGATCGGCAACGGTCGGGATCGTCAGCTTGATCATGACGTTTTCACCGGCGGGAAGCTTGTCCAGTTCCTTTAGGATCTCGTCGCGCAGGATGGCCTCGGCCTGCTGCTTCGTCGGGCTGTTGATCGAGACTTCCGGCTCGACGATCGGGATGAGGCCGTGGCCGATGATCTGGCGCGCCACTTCGAACTGCTGTTTCACGACGGCGGCGATCCCTGCCTTGTCGGCATGGGCGATGACCGAGCGCATCTTCGTGCCGAATATGCCCTTCTGCCGGGCGCGGATCAGGAGCGCGTCCAGATCCGGCATCGGCTTCATCACCTGAACGCCGTTTTCCTCGGCTTCGAGGCCCTTGTCGATCTTCAGAAAGGGAACGACGCCGCGCTTTTCCCAGAGGTAGGAGGGGACAGCCTGACCATCGACTTCGCCGTCCATGGTTCGTTCGAAGAGGATCGCGGCGATGACCTTCTCGCCCGAAAAGGCAGGCGCGCTCATGATGCGGGCGCGCATGGCATGGACCAGTCGGAACATTTCCTCGTCACCGGAATAATCCGATTCAGATACGCCATAAAGACGCAGTGCCTTCGGCGTCGAGCCACCGCTTTGATCCAGCGCTGCAATGAAACCCGGTGCAGAGCTCATCTTATCCAACATCTTCGCGTCTACCATGCTGCTCCTATCCCAAAAATCGGCGCGCTAGGCGCCTACGGCTCAATGGCTATCATTCGCGGATAACAGAAGTTTATGAGCGGGAGAATGGAGCGCTAAACCATTGAAACGATTGAAATCATTTCAATCGTTTGAAAGTTTGGGCAGTTTTGGCCCCACTGAGCAAAAGACCGCAAAAGCGAGGTGCTTCCGCGGTCCTATCCACATGTAAAAATTGTTAAATCAGCTTTGGCTGATTATTTGCCCTTGAGAACGGCAACGCCTGGAAGGACCTTGCCTTCCATCCATTCCAGGAAGGCGCCGCCTGCCGTCGAGACGTAGCTGAAGTCGTCGGCGACGCCAGCATGGTTGAGCGCCGAAACGGTATCGCCACCGCCCGCGACCGAAGTCAGCTTGCCGGCCTTGGTACGCTCGGCAGCGTATTGTGCCGCCGCAACCGTCGCTTTGTCGAAGGGCTCGATCTCGAAAGCGCCGAGCGGGCCGTTCCAGACCAGCGTCTGCGCACGGTCGATCCAGGCCTTGACGGCTTCGACCGACTTCGGGCCGACGTCGAGAACCATGGCATCGGCAGGGATCGCTTCGATGGCGACCGTCTCGTTGGCGGCTCCCGCCTTGAATTCGCGGGCGACGACGCCGTCCTCCGGCAGGATGATGGCGCAGCCGGCGGATGCGGCTTCGATCATGATCTGCTTTGCGGTTTCGGCGAGATCATGCTCGCAGAGCGACTTGCCGACATTGGTGCCGCGGGCGGCGATGAAGGTGTTGGCCATGCCGCCGCCGATCACGAGGGCGTCGACCTTCTTCACCAGGTTCATCAACAGGTCGATCTTGCTCGAGACCTTGGCGCCGCCGACGATGGCGACGACCGGGCGAACCGGCTCACCGAGACCCTTTTCCAGCGCTTCCAGCTCCGCCTGCATCGTGCGTCCGGCATAGGCAGGCAGCAGGTGGGCGAGACCTTCGGTCGAGGAATGCGCACGGTGGGCCGCGGAGAAGGCGTCGTTGACATAGATGTCGCCGTTGGCGGCGAGCGCCTTGGTGTGTTCGGCGTCGTTCTTTTCTTCGGCCTTGTGGAAACGGGTGTTTTCGAGCAGCAGGATATCGCCGTCCTGCAGCTTGGCGACGGCGGCGGATGCTGCATCGCCGATCGAGTCCGTGGCGGTGGCAACGGGCTTGCCGAGAACCTTGGCGACGTCGGCTGCGATCAGCGACAGCGAAAGGTCAGGCGAGGGACCATCCTTCGGGCGGCCGAAATGGGCAAGCAGGATGACCTTTGCGCCCTTCTTCGACAGTTCGAGGATCGTCGGTGCGACGCGCTCGATGCGGGTTGCGTCGGTAACCTTGCCGTCTTTCACCGGAACGTTGAGATCGACGCGGACGAGAACGCGCTTGCCGGCGATGCCGTTGAGGTCGTCGAGGGTCTTGAAAGCTGGCATGGGAGTATCCGTTCGTTAGTGCCTTGGAAGGTGGCCGACCATAGCAAGGATGCCCCGCGACGCAAGGTGTTCAGCCGTGCTTTTCACGCGCGTTTTCGTCGCTCTCCGGCACCCGTCCCACATGCGCGGGCTCCGGCACATGGCGGCCTTTGAAGCGGTCGCGGATGCGCTGGATGATATCGCGCATGTTGATGAAGATCGGCAGGGTAATTGCCGGTTCCACCGCTTCCAGAGACATGCCGACGGAGCTGATGTGATCCTGGTCGTCGAGGTCGCGAACGATGAGGATGATCGAGCCGAGACGGACACGATCGGCATAGTCGGCCTTGCCGCCAAGCCGCTGCTTCATCAGTTCGGCGATCGTCAGGCCCTTCTCGGATTCGTTCAGCAGACCCGGCCCATAGGCGGCATCGAGATCGGCGGCTGGACGGATCGGCGAGAGCGCGAACGCCCCGAAGAAATCCGCATCATCCTCATCGACAGGCGCCTTGCTCGCAAAGAGACGGTCGAGCAGGCGCGCGTAGCTCGGCACGATGAAGAGATAGACCAGATCGTTTTCGCGCAGCCGCCCGGCATATTGATAGCGCAGCGACTTGCCGTCGCGGATGACCAGCGACGGTGTGGCCCAGCGCGGGATGCGCTCGCCACGGAGGACGGGGCTGTCCTTGATGACGCGGTAGGCGAGGAGTTCATGGTTTGCAGAGCCCGGCAGATCGATCTCGACCTTGTCGACGGCGCCCATGCGCGGCGGAATGATGAGGCCGAGCTTCTTCGCCACCGGTTTGATCGTCCATCCTTGGACGAGGAGCGAGACGAGGACGATGATGAAGGCGACGTTGAAATAGACATGGCCATTTGGCAGGCCGCCGAGGATGGGCATGATGGCGAGCAGGATCGAGACGGCGCCGCGCAGGCCGACCCAGGCGACGAAACCGATTTCCTGCTGCGTATAGTCATAGGGCAGCAGCGATAGCCATACGGCCAGCGGCCGGGCGACGAAGATCAGGAACAGCGCCAGCGCCACGGCGGGCAGGATGATTGCCGGAAACTGCGACGGCGTTGCCAAAAGCCCGAGCACGAGGAACATGATGATCTGTGCCAGCCAGGTCATGCCGTCCTGGAAGCGCTTGATGGCGGCAAGGCCCGGAAGCTTGCGGTTACCGGCATAGATGCCCGCGACATAGACGGCGAGGAAGCCGCTGCCGCCGACCGCGCCGGTGAAGGCGAAGACCAGCATGGCAAGGCCGAGCACGAAGATCGGCGTCAGGCCGCGATCGGTATCGAGGCGGCTGACCACCTGGGCGATCATCATGCCGCCGAGCATGCCGAGGATGACGCCGAGACCCATTTCCTCGATGAAGAGGGCCAGCATCGACAGATTGATGCCGGAATAGCCTTCGCCGCTCGCCAGCAGTTCGACGAGGACGATGGTGAGGAAGATCGCCATCGGATCGTTTGTGCCGGACTCGACTTCCAGCGTCGAGCGCACCTTGTCGCGAATATTGATGCCGCCGATGCGCAGCAGGAAGAAGACAGCGGCGGCATCGGTCGAGGCGACGATGGAGCCGAGCAGCATGCCTTCCAGCCAGCTGAAATTGAGCAGCCAGGTAGCGGCGAAGCCGACAAGGGCGGCGGTCATCAGAACGCCGACGGATGCAAGCGTCAGCGAGGGTATAGCGGCAAGCTTGAAGGCCTGAATTGGCGTGCCGAAGCCGGAATCGAAGAGGATGACGGCGAGCGCGATGGAGCCAAGGATATAGGCAAGATAATTGTTGCTGAACTCGATGCCGAGGCCATCCACACCGGCCAGCAGGCCGATGCCGAGGAAGAGCAGCAGCAAGGGGGCGCCGAAACGGAAGGCGAGCAGGCTGGACAAGGCCGCAAGAAGCACCAGCGCCGTCGAAACCAGCACGACGATATAGAATGCTTCCACGTCCATCCCCTTTCACATCCGCGCCGCGGCCCGCCCCCGGAAACCGCAACCATTGCTCGATCCTCGTCCTTGCTGCGCTTCCGCCAGTAAACGGCAAAACAGACCGGAAGGGTAGGCCTTGCGGCTTAACCTTGCTGGGCTGCGGCGTCATGCTGCTGAACGGAGAGCCGGACGGCTCACCAACGAATGCTACGGGAGAGAATCTCTATAAAGAATGTATAGGCAAATCAGGCGAGAGCAGGGCAAAAACTGAGATGAGCATCGCTTTTGCCGATAAGGCGGCGCTTATCGGCGATTGACCTGAAAGCGCTTGTTGATGCGATCGACCGGCGTGCCGTCGAGAAGGGGAACATCCTTCGTGACGCTGTAGGTCTCGAAGCCCATTTTCGCATAGTAGGCCAGACCACCGGTATTGTCGGCGCGGATCGTCGCGTTGATGAACTCCATACCGAGCGTCCGGGCGGCGGCAAGCGTTGCCGCGAACAGGGCAGTGCCGACGCCGGGGATTTTGGGGTGCTTGCGGGAAAATGTCCCGATGTCGGCCCATCCCTCGGGAAGATCTGGATAGAGACTTAGGAACTGAAATCCCGCAAGGACGTCATCCGTCTCAGCGACATGGCACGTCAGCGCCGACTGGCCGTCTATGAACCAGTCTCGCAGTTGATCGGGAGAGAAGGATTCTTCCATGGCCGTCGTGCCGCCAGCGGCGATGATCTCGTTGAGGAGCATGGTGAGTTCATCGGCATCGGCTGCGCGCGCTTTTCGAATTCTGAGATCCACCAAGATACCGTTCTCCCCTTTTCGGCCGTCATTTAAAACAAAAACGGCCCGGTTTCCCGGGCCGCTCTCTCGATCTGCTTTTCGCAAAAGCGAAGCTTAGATGAGCTTTGCGAAGGCGACGGCCGTGTCGGACATGCGGCTCGAGAAGCCCCATTCGTTGTCGTACCAGGACAGAACGCGGACGAAGTTGCCTTCCATGACCTTGGTCTGGTCGGTCGCGAAGATCGACGAATGGTCGTCATGGTTGAAGTCGCGGGAAACCAGCGGCTCGTCGGTGTAGCCGAGAACGCCCTTCAGCTTGCCGTTGGAGGCAGCCTTGATGGCTTCGTTGATTTCGCCGACGGTCGTTGCCTTCTTGGAGACGAACTTGAAGTCGACGACCGAGACGTTCGGGGTCGGGACGCGGATCGACGTGCCGTCAAGCTTGCCCTTCAGGTGCGGCAGCACGAGGCCGACGGCCTTGGCAGCGCCGGTGGAGGTCGGGATCATCGACAGGGCTGCAGCGCGGGCGCGGTACAGGTCCTTGTGCATGGTGTCGAGCGTCGGCTGGTCACCCGTGTAGGAGTGGATCGTGGTCATGAAGCCATGATCGATACCGACGGCGTCGTCGAGAACCTTTACGACCGGCACGAGGCAGTTCGTCGTGCAGGATGCGTTGGAGATGACCAAGTGTTCCTTGGTCAGCTGGTCGTGGTTGACGCCGAAGACGACGGTCAGGTCAGCGCCGTCGGCAGGAGCCGAAACGATGACGCGCTTGGCGCCGGCCGTCAGGTGGGCAGCAGCCTTGTCACGCGAGGTGAAGATGCCGGTGCACTCGAGCGCGATATCGACGCCGAGTTCGCCGTGCGGCAGCTGTGCCGGATCGCGAACGGCGGTCACCTTGATCGGCTTGCCGTTGCCGACGATGATCGTGTCGCCTTCGACCTTGACGGTCGCCGGGAACTTGCCGTGGATCGAATCGTAGCGCAGCAGGTGAGCGTTGGTTTCGACCGGGCCGAGGTCGTTGATCGCCACGACTTCGATGTCGGTGCGGCCGGATTCGACGATAGCGCGGAGAACGTTGCGGCCGATGCGGCCGAAGCCGTTGATGGCAACCTTTACAGTCATTTGCATTCACTCCCTAGACATGGGGCTTGCGGATGGAGTGGAGAGCGCCGGAGCGCTCTCCCTGAAACTCAGAGCTTTGCTTCTGCGGCAGCGACGACGGCGTCTGCCGTGATGCCGAAATGCTTGAAGACGTCCTTGGCCGGGCCGGAAGCGCCGAAGCTCTTCATGCCGATGAAGGTGCCTTCCGGACCGATGAACGCATCCCAGCCTTCGCGAACGGCGGCTTCGACGGCGATCTTGACCGGCGAGTTGCCGAGCACTTCCTTGCGGTAGGCATCCGGCTGTTCGAAGAACAGTTCGGTGCAGGGCACGGAAACGACGCGGACGGAAACGCCCTTGGCTTCCAGCGTGGCGCGGGCGGCAACGGCGAGTTCGACTTCAGAGCCCGAAGCGAAGATCGTCACCTTGGCGTCGGCCTTGCCGGCGAGCGTATAGGCGCCCTTGGTCGTCAGGTTCTCTTCCGAATATTCGGTACGAACCGTCGTCAGGTTCTGACGGGTCAAGGCCAGCGCGGTCGGGCGGTTCTTCGTCTTCAGCGCGATCTGCCAGGCTTCCGCCGTCTCGGTGACGTCGGCCGGACGGAAGACCAGCAGGTTCGGAACGGCGCGCAGGCTCGGCACCTGTTCGACCGGCTGGTGGGTCGGGCCGTCTTCGCCGACGCCGATCGAGTCATGCGTCAGGACGTGGACGAGGCGAATGCCCATCAGGGCGGCGAGGCGGATC
The DNA here is from genome assembly GCA_900465675.1 of Hyphomicrobiales bacterium. Taxonomy (GTDB): domain Bacteria; phylum Pseudomonadota; class Alphaproteobacteria; order Rhizobiales; family Rhizobiaceae; genus Rhizobium. Next base: position 99,775 of record UBJR01000036.1, read on the forward strand.
GGCGGACGGCAATAGTCCGAGAAGATCATGAAGCCGCCGCCATAGGGGATCACTCCGCCGTGCAACGAGATGCCGTTCATGGCCGAAGCCATGCCGTGCTCGCGGATACCCCAGTGCATGTAGCGGCCGGAGAAATCCGTTGGCGTGATCGAGACCATCTGGCTGGTCTTGGTGTTGTTCGAAGGCGTCAGGTCGGCGGAGCCGCCGAGCGTTTCCGGCAGAAGGCCGTTGATCACTTCAAGCACGTCCTCGGACGCCTTGCGGGTCGCGACTGTCGGCTTGGTCTCGACGATCTTCTTCTTCAGGTCGCTGATCGCAGCATCGAAGCCTTCAGGCAGGTCACCAGCGAAGCGGCGGCTGAATTCGGCGTTGTGAGCCGACTTTGCGAGGCCAGCTTCCCAGGACTTGACCAGATCGACCGAGCGGGCACCGGCGGTGCGCCATGCGTCGAGAACGTCGGCCGGGATGACGAAAGGTTCGGCTTCCCAGTTCAGAGCCTTGCGGGTAGCGGCGATTTCCTCGGCACCGAGCGGGTTGCCGTGAACCTTGTGGCTGCCCTGCTTGTTCGGAGCGCCGAAGCCGATGATCGTCTTGCAGGCGATGAAGGTCGGGCGGTCGGACTTGTGGGCTGCTTCGATGGCAGCGGCGATTGCCGCCTGGTCGTGACCGTCGACTTCGATCGTGTTCCAGTGAACCGCCTTGAAGCGCATGATCTGGTCGGTCGAGTCGGAGAGCGAAACAGCGCCGTCGATGGTGATCGAGTTGTTGTCCCAGAAGAGGATCAGCTTGTTCAGCTTCAGGTGACCGGCAAGGGCGATCGCTTCATGGCTGATGCCTTCCATCAAGCAGCCGTCGCCGTTGATGACATAGGTGTAGTGGTCCTGCAGGTCGGAACCGAATTCCTCGCGCAGCTTGCGCTCGGCGATCGCCATGCCGACAGCATTGGCAATGCCCTGGCCGAGCGGACCGGTGGTCGTTTCGATGCCGGTCGCGTGGCCGTATTCAGGATGGCCGGCGGTCTTCGAACCGAGCTGGCGGAACTGCTTCAGGTCCTCGATCGACATGTCCGGGTAGCCGGTTAGATAGAGGAGCGAATAGAGAAGCATCGAGCCGTGGCCTGCAGAGAGGACGAACCGGTCGCGGTTCGGCCAATGCGGCTTCTTCGGGTCGAAGCGGAGATACTTGCTGAAGAGGACAGTGGCGACATCAGCCATGCCCATCGGCATGCCCGGATGGCCGGAATTAGCCTTTTCGACTGCATCCATGGCGAGGAAGCGGATCGCATTTGCCATCCGGTCGTGTTGTTCAGGAGAGGTCATGGCTATTCCACGGGTTCCGGGTGTCGGGGGATGGCCTCGAGCCTTCTGAAGACCATCGATGAGAGCGGGGTGACACATAGCAGTTGGAACGGCCAAGTCAATAAATTGCAGGCCGAATCCGGGACGGGTGCGACGATTTTTAACATTTGACCATCAAATTTTACAAAAGACCAATTCACTGCAAAGACTGGGACTATTTCAGTCATCCACAGAATAGGGCCGGTGCCCCCATGCCGCCTTTATTGACGGGCAGTTGGCGAGCTGCATATCCTCTTGAAAACACTGAACCGGCACCGCTTGCCGATTCGAATGGTCTTCTGCGGGAACACCGGACTTAAGACAATGACGCCGACAGGCAACGCCATGGAAGCAGCGCTCAACGAGCTCAAACAGGCCATCTCAGGCCTGGAGAACGCCGTCGACATGCGCATCGAACGCCAGCGCGAGCAAGGCGATATCGAGGGCGAGGTACGGCGCGTTCATGCCGATCGCTCGAAACTGGCGCAGGAGCTGGATCAGGCGGAATTCCGGGCGAACCGTCTGGAAGAGGTCAATCGCGAGGTCTCCCGCCGGCTGGTAACGGCGATGGAGACCATTCGCGCGGTTCTGGACCGGTAAAGGAAGCAGCGACATGGCGCAGGTGACTGTTACGATCGACGGCAAGGCCTATCGCATGGCCTGCGAGGAAGGCCAGGAAGGCCATCTGACGGATCTCGCTAACCGCTTCGACGGCTATGTCGGCCATCTCAAGGGCCAGTTCGGCGAAATCGGCGATCTCAGGATCACTGTCATGGCCGGTATCATGGTGATGGACGAGATTGCCGAGCTCACGCGCCGGGTGGCGGGTCTCGAGGCGGAGCTCGATGGTCTGCGCAGCAACCGTGATACGGTGCTTGCCGCGACCTCGCGCACCGAGGAGACGCTGGCATCGGCGCTTGGCGAAGTTACCAGCCGCCTGCGTAGCATCACCGAAAAGCTGAACGGCCGGACGCCTGCCGAGCTGAATTAATTCGCCGAAACACTGTCTTCTGCCACTGGCGCGGCCTCGAGAACGCCCTTATATATTGAAGGCGATCTGCGCCTCTCGACAGGAATCACAATCCCTGGGGCCATACTCGATCCAACGGGAGCTGTCCCTGACTAGGCTCGTGGGCCTGGACATATGGCGCCCACCTACGTTTGTAGGCACCCAGGATCGTAAACATCCACCGGTTGCCGCGGATCGCACTTTTTCCCCTTCACAGTTTCCCTTCCCCGATTGCCACGTCCTTCTTCAGGTGAGCGCTTAGGTCGTTGGCCTTGGCGGGGCGGGGCGGTTTGGCCGCCGATTTGGCCCGATATGGCTGAACCAAGCGCAGCAAGATATTCAGAAATTTCATGGAAACGGTCATGGTCTTTCCTTCCATGACGCCAATTTACTGCTGTAGAGTAGCGCGGTATAATGAAACTCCCCCCGCTCAATGGTGAAGGATTTTCATGCCAAATCGAGTTCTGCCGCCTGTCGCCACATTGCAGGCCTTCTGCGCAATTGCGGAAACCGGTGGCTTTGCCAAAGCGGCGGAGCGGCTAGGGCTGACGCAGACGGCGGTCAGCCACCAGATCGCGCAGCTGGAAGGCTGGCTTGGCGGGCGGCTTTTCGACCGCGGGCGGCATGGGGCCAGGCTGTCAGCTCTCGGAGCGAAGCTTCATCCGGAAATTTCCGCAGCGATGACCGCGCTGGAGACGGCCCTGCATCAGGGCCGCGCGGCAAGCCTCAATCCTTCGCTGGTCATTGCCACGACACCTGAATTTTCCAGCCAATGGCTGGCGCCGCGTCTGGAAGCCTTCTGCCGCCGTTATCCGAAGATTGAGGTGCGCACCGCGGTCACCTATCAGCGCCCCGATTTCACCAGCGTCGATCTGGCGATCTGGCTTGGGCATGGCGGCTCAGAGCTTGTGACCGAATCTTTATTGCTCGACGACGAATTCGTGGTGTGTGCGCAGGAAGTCTCCGCGCGGCTTCCGCGCCGGGGTGCGGTTCGTGCGGCACCTCTGCTTGCCTATCGCGGCATGCGTCATACAGTTCTCGATTGGCAGCGATGGTTCGAGCAGGTTGGTGGCGACCTGAATTCGCAGGAGCTGGCCGGTTTCGATATTGGCGAAGCGGTGCGGGAAGCACAGGTCTTCGATACGTTCGAGGAGATGCTGGAAGCCTGCGGCCGGGGCGAAGGCTTTGCGCTCGTTCGAAGTTCGTTGGTGGATGCAGATCTTCAGTCGGGAAAATTGGTGCGCTGTTTCGTCGAACAGCAGCCGGCGGCATTGAATTATGCGATGCTTTATCCGGCGGGCGCCCTGGAAAGATCGTCAGTCGCGCTCTTCAGGCAGTGGCTGCTCAGCCAGACAGGGCCGCAGCAATAAGTTCTTACTCGGCTGCAGCCAGATAGATGGTGTTCTGCGAGGATGCGGCGAGCGCCTGGACTCTTGCTTCGGCCTTGGCAATCAGCTGGTAGAACTCGTCCTGTGCATCGACATCGAGCTGGATGACGGCGTTGACGTCCTCCGGGGTATCGCAGATGCAGGCAACGGCTGATATCGGACAGATGCCGCCCGGATAGCGCTTTCCATTGCCGGTATACGCACGGCGGCCCCAGCGCTCGGAGAAAACGGTCTCTTCGCGGTCGAGATGCAGAATCGTGCCCTTGCAGGCTGTCACGATCGCGGCCTTGCCGTAAGCGAACCAGTGATAGTTCAGCTTGCGCAGGATATATTTGCCAGTGATGTCTTCTCCGGCCAGTTCGGCGGGATCTTGAATCATTCTGATCATAACGGCGTCCTCGAAGTTGCCTTCAATATCCGGTATGTCGGTTTCCGCCGCAAGTCGAAAAACGTCAGCTTTTGTATAGACTTAGTCACAAACTATTTCCAATTTTTACAAACGGACGGCTGTTGCACATACCGGAGCGAGTTTGATTTGGTGAATTGAATTCACAAGTGTTGGGATTTCCATCCGGATTATCTTGGCAATGGCGGTCGCCCATATTGTGAGCCGAACAAGAATTTGCCGCGCCTGTCAGATGCGGCTTTCACATCGGATCTCATTATGCCCCTTGCACTTTTTGCTTTGACGATCGCGGCCTACGCGATCGGAACCACCGAATTCGTCATCGTCGGTCTGCTGCCAACCGTTGCCGATGACCTTCACATCACGCTGCCGCTCGCCGGCCTGATCGTCAGCGTCTATGCCCTCGGCGTCACTTTCGGTGCGCCTATCCTGACGGCGCTCACCGGCCGGATCGAGCGCAAGCCGCTGTTGCTCGGGCTAATGGCGCTGTTTGTCCTTGGCAATGCGATGGCCGCGCTCAGCCCAGGCTACCTGCCGCTGCTGGTCGCCCGTGTGCTGTCGGCCTTTGCCCATGGCGTGTTCTTCTCGGTCGGCTCGACGATCGCCGCCGGTCTGGTTCCTGAAAATCGCCGTGCCTCGGCCATTGCCATGATGTTCATGGGCTTGACGGTGGCGATCGTCACCGGCGTGCCGCTCGGCACGTTCATCGGCCAGACTTTCGGCTGGCGCGCGACATTCGCAGCCGTTGCCGGGCTGGGCGTCATCGCCTTGATTGCGATTGCCGTCCTGCTGCCATCGACGCTGACGAAGGCCGAACCGGCGACGCTGCGCCAGCAGGCCGGCGTCCTCGGTAGCGGGCGCCTGCTGATGGTGTTCGGAATGACGGCGCTCGGATATGGCGGCACCTTCGTGGCCTTCACCTTCCTGGCCTCGATCCTGCAGGAGGTCACCGGCTTCTCGGCTTCCTCAGTTAGCCTCATCCTGGTGCTCTACGGCCTGGCGATCGCTGCCGGCAACATCGTCGGCGGGCGGATCGCCAATCGGGATCCGGTGCGGGCGCTGACCTGGCTCTTCGTTGCCCAGGCCGCGGTTCTGGTGCTCTTCAGCTTCACGGCCGTCTCTCCCTGGCTGACGATCCCGACGCTGGTGGCGCTCGGCTTCCTCTCCTTCGCCAATGTGCCGGGCCTGCAGCTCTATGTCGTTCAGCTTGCCAAGCAGGTCCGCCCGGCAGCTGTCGATGTGGCCTCGGCGCTGAACATCGCCGCCTTCAACCTCGGGATTGCCGCAGGCGCCTGGATCGGCGGCCTGGTCGTCGAGTCGCCGCTTGGCCTGCAGGCGACACCGTGGGTCGGCGCCATTCTGGTCGTTGGTGCGCTGCTTCTGACGCTGAAGAGTGCGGCTCTCGACCGGCGGGTGGTTCCGGCGGCGGAGCCGATGCGCAGGGCGGCCTGAACGGTCGTGCAATCAACGGGCGCTTCGGCGCCCGTTTTCTATTGCGCTTCAAGATCGCTCTTCAGCCGGTCGATGATCGAAAGAGCGTGCCCGGCATAGGCGCTGATCCAGCGGTCGTAGATATGTTTGATCGGCAGGCTGTTGAGGTGGTTCCAGCGTTCGCGGCCCTCCTTCTTCGCGATCACCAGACCGGATTCCTCCAGAACCTTCAGATGCTGCATCACCGTGCAGCGGTCCATATCCGGAAAATTTTCGCAAAGCATGCCGGTCGTGCGCGGTCCGTCCTTCAAAAGGTCGAGGATCTCGCGGCGCCGGAAATGGGCGAGGGCCTTGAAGACGGGGTCGTTTTCCGATTCGCTTGACATGTTATGTTTTTATAACATAATGGCGCCGATCACAATGGAAAAGAGGAGGAAATGCCATGTCCCTCGGTATTCGTGTCGGAGGCCGGATCGGCCGGCCTGCCGCGGAGGTTTTCGATGCGGTGGTCAATCCGAAGAAGCTCTCGGGCTATTTCACGACGGTCGGCGGCGCGAGCGCGCGGCTCGTCAAGGGAACCACGGTGACCTGGTGGAAGGACGCGCCGGTGGAGGTGGTCGATCTGGTGCCGGAGAGCCTGATCGTGCTGCGCTGGGAAGGCGGAACGGATGCGGACAAGGTCCGCTACAAGACGACGGTCGAAATGAAGTTCGAGGCGCTTGAGGATGGCGGCACGATGGTGACCATCTCCGAAGACGGCTGGCACGAAGACGAAGCCGGGCGGCGCGGCACCTATCTCAATTGCGAGGTCTGGGCCAACATGCTGTGCTGCATGAAGGCCTTCGTCGAGCACGGCATCAACCTGCGCGACGGCATGTTCCTTAGCGAGATGCGCGGCGAGCCGGCCGAAGCGCCTGACTACGAGGCGCGGACATGAGCGCGGCTTTCGAGGGCGGCGTCGATGTCGCGATGAAGGTGCCGCCGCACCAATATCAGCCCGTTTTGAATTTTTACCGCGATGTCGTCGGGCTGAAGGAAATCGGCAATGAGGGTACGCGCGGCTTCGAACTCGGGCCGATCCGGCTTTGGATCGACGAGAGCCCGGGCATGAGCCAGGCGGAACTCTGGCTGGAGCTCTTGACGCCGGATTTCGGCCAGGCCGCAGAGCATCTTCGCCAGGCTGGCGTGACGCGCTGCGATGCCATCGAACCGCTTGGCGAGAATTTTCGCGGCGGCTGGATCTTCAATCCAGCCGGCATCGTCCATATGGTGCGGGAGCCGGATACCTGGGAACCGCCCTCGGAGTGACCTATTCGGCCGCGGGCGGCAGCAATCCCTGGCCCGGCGCCGGCAATGCCCTTGATCCGCTCGCCAGGATGCCGCCCGGCGACGGGCGCCATCTGGAGCGGCGCACGGAGACGGTGTTGGCTGCCATCCGCGTCTGGCCGGAATAGGCGGACGGCTTCTGGAACATGCGGCTGAACAGGGCGCGGAGCGCTGCCAGCGGATAGGCCCGGCCCGGCATTGCTTCCGGCATCTCGCTGTAGAGCCGCTGGATCATCTTGCGCCGGACGATCGCCGGATGGGCGTGGATATCCTCGCTTTCGCGCCGTTCCTTCACCGCGACGACGGAGACGGTGAATGACGACCGGTTCTGATCGACGCGGTCGATGCGTCCGGCAACGTCGAAGCCGGGGAAGGGCGAAAAGAGAAGCAGATCGCCGACACCGGCATTCATGCCGATGCGCGGCTGCTGCAGGCTGATTTCCGCCTGTGTCAGAGACAAGCTATCGACGGTGCAGGGCAGGGCCTGGCCGTTGCAGGTCATCGCCGTCTTGCGCCCAAGCGGGAAGCGGATGGCATCCAGTGGTTCGCGCGGCAACTCGATGCAGACGAGCATCGAGACGAAGGCATAGACCATGACCACCATCCCCCAGGCGACGCTGAAGCTGTCGAGGCCGCTATAGTTGCTGAGCAGCGGTCCGTTCAGCATGCCGGTGAAGGTGAGGATGATGATCAGCGCGAAGGTGGTGGCGATCGGATAGAGAATATCGACGCGGGTGCGGTCCTCGCCCTTCGCCGTTACCTTGAATGGCCGTCCGAAGGGGTGGGCGATGGCGTGGCAGATGGCGATGGTGATCGGAATGGCCGAGACCATCTGCGAGACCTCGGTGAACAGCGGCAGGCTGCGCCAGCCGGAGACCCAGGCGTGGAAAGTCCACATGGCGCCGACCATCGGCAGGGCATAGAGAAAGAAGGCTTCGGGCTCCATCAGGATCGCCGGCAGGCCGAGGAAGTAGAAGAGGATAGGCGCTGCCATCAGAAGCAGCATGAACGGCCGGCAGAACCAGAACAGTAGCCCATGGAAATAGTGCAGCCGCTGCATCAGCGTATAGCCGCGGCCGAAGAACGGGCCGTCGCGCAGAAGCGCGACCTGGATGGTGCCGAGGCACCAGCGGCAGCGCTGGGTGATGTAGCCCGACAGGCTTTCGGCGGAGAGGCCGACGCTGAGTCGCTCGTTCAGCCAGCGGGTGCGCAATCCCTTCTGCATCAGGCGGTAGGTGAGATGAATGTCTTCGGTGACCGTCTCCTCGGGCATGCCGCCGATCAGTTCAAGGGCATCGCGCCTGACGACGCAGGATGTGCCGACGCAGAAGGCCGCTCCCCAGCCGTCCTTCGACGGCTGCATGACGTCGAAGAAGATACGCTGGTCGTCGACCCAGGCTTTGGACGCCAGAAGGTTATGCTGCACCGGGTCGGCGTTGTAATAGAATTGCGGGGTCTGGATCAGGCCGATCTCGGGATCGACGAACTGGCCGATGATGCGCTTAAGGATCGGCCGCTGCGGCGCGAAGTCGGCATCGAGGATCAGGATGAAGGGGGCGTTGGTGATCTGCTTCGACCAGCGGATGGCATTGTTGATGTTGCCGCCCTTGGCGCCCTTGTTGTCGTCGCGCGTCAGATAGCGCACGCCGAGTTCGCCGCAGTAGTCGCGCAGCCATTCGCGCCGCCCGTCGTCGAGGATCCAGATGGTGAAGTTGCCGTAGTCGATCGCCTTGGCGGCCAGGATCGTCCGCTCCAGAATGGTGACATCCTCGTTGTAGGTGCAGATGAAGACGTCGACGGCCGGTGGCTTTCCCATGCGCGAGATCATCGCCTCGCTGGTATCGGCTGCTCCCGTATGGTCGGTTCGACGGAAGAAGAAGACGATCGACAGCAGTGTGTAGAGGATGACCACGGCCTCGAAAGCCAGGTAGATGCGCGGCCAGATCGCGTAGGCGCTCCAGTCGAAAGCTGGCAGCGTCGTCGTCAGCCGGAAATAGACGTAGTTCGCAAGCATCAGGATCAGGATGGTGCCGAAGACGGCGCGGTCCTTGCTCCTGTTGCTGTCGAGCAGCAGTGCGCAGCCCAGAATGAGGGCAAGGGTCACCAGCGAGAAGAGGATGGCATCCGAGAGGGTGACTACTTCTGGGGACATGGCTTTTCCTCGTTCTTGGCCGCAAAGGAATCTGCATTGAAGGGGTTGAGCCTGAGCGCCGCGAGCACGGCCCATCCCGTCGCCCCGACATGGGGCAGGCGATAATATTTGAAGTCGCCGGGCTCGGAGTTCGGCCCGACCTGCAGCCCGGTGGTCAGCTGCTCATCGACTGTGGCGTAGATCAGTTTCTCGGGTGAGATCTGGGCCGAGATGGTCTGGAACAGCGGCTCCGCCTTCTGCGCGTCGCCGACCATCTGATAGATCAGCGCCGCCTGCGCGGTGCCTTCCAGCCAGATGCCGTCGCGGTCGTTGTTGAAGTCGAAGCCGCCGGGAACGCCGTGGTTGGCCTCGGTCCATTCGAGCACCTGCGGTGCCTTGGCGGCGAAATCCTTGACGGCGATCAGGGGCCAAAGCTCGGCATCGAGACCGGACATGTTGACGTTCGGCGCGTTGCTGTCCGGCACGCTGCCGATATAGAAGCGGCCCTCTGCCTTGTTCCACATGGCGTCGAGGAAGTCCTTGGCGCTCTCGCCGTCATGCTCCCAGTCGCCGGCCTCATCGATGGTCGCCAGCCAATGATCGGCGGCGTAGATATCGAGGTTGTGCTCGGTGGATTTCCAGGTCATCCGGTCGGGCGTTGGCTCGTGACCGAAGAAGCCGCCGAAATAGCCGGGGTTCTTGGGGTCGGCAGTCGAACGGTGGATGAAGTCCATGATCTTGCGGGCGCCGTCGAGATAAGCCGTCTGGCCGGTCTCGGAATAGGCGGCGAGCAGACCGAGCGCGCCCCAGGCGGTGCTGCCGGTGGCGCTACCGACCTGATAGCCGTCCTCGATCCAGGAATTGCTGGCCGTGCTCCAGTAGCCGGGAAGCAACATGCCGTCCTTGCCTGTTGTGACCGGCCCGGAGCGATAGGCGTTGCGCAGTCGTCCGTCGTGATAGTGGCGGTCGGTTTCCAGCGCCAACACCAGCGCATCGGCGACGCGTTTGGCCTCCTTGGCGCGGCCGCAGCCATAGAGCGCCATCATCGCCAGCGCGTTGTCATAGGTGAAGCCGGTATTGTCGAGCGCCGGGTGCAGCTTCGATCCGCCGTTCGCCGGTTCGAAACTGCGAAAGACGAAAGCCTGCTCCGGTTCACCCGTCATCAGCGCGGCCAGGCCGTCGCAGAGCGTGCAGGCCAGTTCGTCATGTTTGCCTGCGGCCGCAGCAGGCGGTGGGATGAAGGCAAATGCCGCCATGGCGAGCATCGCCGCTAGGAACGTTCTACGCAAAACCATATCAAAGTCTTCCCTGTTATCGCCGCTCGATAACGTGAAGCGAAAGCGCGCTTGTTACTGCTGGAGGCTCGCCATCTTGTGGCCCTTGTCGAAAAAGGCCGACGCGGAGAGCAGGCCGTCCGCCTCTGACAATTTGTCGACGGCCATTTTCGAATAGCGGGTGAGGCGCGCGACGACGGTCTCTCCAAGCGAGACAATCACGTCCTCACCGACATTGCATCCAAAGAACTTGTCGTTGTTCGGTTGTCCGGCAGCGGTCAGCTCGACGGGATCGTCGTCGACCTTGACGAGGACATAGACCTCGTCGCCCTCGGCCTTCGGAAACTTGGCGAAATAGCGGTTCTGCTGGCCGCTGTCGAAGTAGCGGACGATCTTGTAGACGTGGCCGCTTTTCTTGACGCCGAGCGAGCGGAAATTGACCATCGCCGGCGTGCCGATATCGAGGGAGGAGACGTCCCGGCTTCTGTAGACCGCCGCAGCGAATGCTTCGGTGCAGTCGAGCGACTTGGCGACCGCCTGTCCCTGCATGACGAAATCGCCGAAGGAGGCGTCGACGCTGACGACCTGGCCGTGATGATCGGCGACCACCTCGGCAGCCCCCGATTTGCCCAGCCGGCCTTCCTCGCGGTTGATCAGTTTCTCGACCTGCGCCTTGCGCTCGGTCATCTGATTGATCTCGATATTGTCTTCGGCGATGTCGCCGGCGAGCTTGGTGCGCTGCATTTCCAGCGTCAGGAGGTTGGCTGCGACCGTACCGCCCGTATAGATGTCGCGGCTGACCAGCGATTGGACGATCTCGTTGCGCTTCAGTTCGCCGCGGGCTGCATCGAGCTCGCCCTGGGCGGCATTGCGTTTCTGGCGCTGCGGCTCGACACTCGCTTCGGAGGTCATCCCCTTCTTCAAAAGCACGGTGGCGCGCTGCAGCAGCGCATCCTGCTCGGCAAGCCGCGCCTCGTAGATCGAGACGTTCGATTGGGCGTTGCTGATGACGGCGCCAAGTTCGCTCAGAACCCCGTCCTTCACATCCGATATCTGCGCCTTGACCTTGCTCAGCTGGTCATTGCGCTCGGCAACCACGTTGATCGTGTTGTTGAGCTTTTCTGTCAGGTCGAGCTTCTCAAGCCGGAGACCGGTGAGAGATGTTTGATCCTGATTGGGATTGGAGACGGTTGCCGTCACGTCGCCGAGATTTACCACCTGACCGACCTGCAAGGAAATCTTGTCGACGCGGCCGTAGATCGGCGAGGCGATCATCTGCACGGGGGCGTTGATCACCGCCTTCGGCGAAACGACGAAGAACTGGTTGGGTACCATCGACATGCCGATGGTGAAGAGCAGCAGGAATGCGAACAAATACCCGGCAATCCGCGAAGCGGACAGTATTCGTACGTCTTTTGGATGAATATTAATTGGTGTGGCCTTCATAGTCTTCAATCCTGAACTGACAAATCATAGATCGAAATTGAAGGGCACTTCCCCCGTTGTTTTTTTATTTAGTTGTTAATCAAAAATTACCATCGAGATTTCGCCAAGGCAACTGCTCACCAAGTGCAAAATTTTGCGGAACAGTGTTGTGACGAAGATGAGTGATAAGTTAAGAATATGAAAAGAAACGGATTAATCAGCTTTATTTCGGGCATAGAAAATTTTCGTGACTGCTTTGATTGGCCGTTTGAAAGCAGCCGCCGGTAACTGCGCCATACTGCAATGCAACTGCCATACGTCTTTGCCGCCGGGCTCCGGGCGGCTCTTTTACTGAGTTTTTCACTCCGATTTTAACAGGGCCACACCCTTTGCGCGAAACGTTTTGCGGCATGAAAGCAAGGTGGCGAGGATCTCATCTCCCGAATGTGACAGAGACTTCGCTTGCCTGCGGCGGCATGAGTGCTAATTTCCGGAATCATATCGATTAGATTCCCAGGAGAATATAAAATGCAGCTTGGCATGGTAGGTTTGGGCCGTATGGGCAACTACATGGTCCAGCGCTTGATGCGGGATGGCCATGAATGCGTGGTCTATGACGCGAAGCCGGAAAGTGTTGCGGACCTGACGGGCAAGGGCGCCACCGGAGCCAGCTCGCTGGAGGAGTTCGTTTCGAAACTGTCGCGTCCGCGCGCCATCTGGCTGATGCTGCCGGCTGCCATCACGGACAAGGTGATCGCCCAGCTTCTGCCGCTGCTGCATGATGACGACATCATCATCGACGGCGGCAACTCCTATTATCATGACGATATCCGCCGCGGCGCGGAACTGATCACCAAGGGCATCCATTATGTGGATGTCGGTACCAGCGGCGGCGTCTTCGGCCTCGAGCGCGGTTATTGCCTTATGATCGGCGGCGAAAAGGGCATCGTCCAGTCGCTGTCGCCAATCTTCGCTTCGCTCGCGCCCGGCGTCGGCGACGTGAAGCCGTCGGAAAACCGCACCGCCGGCGAACACAGCACCGCCGAGCAGGGCTATCTGCATTGCGGTCCGCATGGCGCCGGTCACTTCGTCAAGATGGTTCATAACGGCATCGAATACGGCCTGATGGCCGCCTATGCCGAAGGCTTCAACATTCTGAAGAATGCCAATATCGGCGCGGCGACGCATGAAGCCGATGCCGAGACGGCGCCGCTCGCGCATCCGGAACATTACCGCTACGACTTCAATCTGCAGGATGTTTCGGAAGTCTGGCGCCGCGGCAGCGTCATCACCTCCTGGCTGCTCGACCTCACCTCGGATGCGCTACATGCCGATCCGGCTCTGGCGAAATATGCCGGCCGGGTCTCCGATTCCGGCGAGGGGCGCTGGACGATCATGGCGGCCATCGACGAAAGTGTTCCGACGCCGGTGCTGAGTGCTGCGCTCTACGGCCGCTTTTCGTCGCGCGACCAGGACGAGTTCGCCAACAAGGTGCTCTCGGCGATGCGTGCCGGCTTCGGCGGTCACGTCGAGAAGCCGAAGGCGTAAAGCCCAACAGGTGCTCATATATTCTTGAAGACCCGCGCTTTCCGAGCGCGGGTTTTTTCGTGCCCATTGCCTATGGCATCGCAAGCGATATGGTTGATTCCAGTCATACCGGAGGGCGTCGGGTGTTGGGTTCAAGGTTCGTGAGGGGGAGCCTCTGGGCTTGCCTGTTTTCGTTGACGATTTTTCTCGGCGCTTCCGGCGGCGCAATCGCGCAGACCGCGCCGGCGCCACCCGCAGCCGATGCCGCCACGCCGCCCGACAAGGTGCGGCAGATGATGCAGCTGATGCAGGCGCCCGAGGTGCAGACATGGATGGCATCGCAGATGAAGACGGCGCCCGCGGCGGCGGCCGATGACGGCGGACAGATGTCCGTCCTGTCGGATCTGCTTGCCCATGCACGCCATCATGTCGAAATGGTCTCGGACGCGGCCATGGACTTGCCGGAAGAAGTCGAGGCGGCCGATGGCATCGTCGATCGCGAGGTCGAGCCAACGGGGCCGGGCTGGATCGCCGTTCAGGGCCTGGCGCTGCTGCTGATCGGCACTTTGGCTGAGCTGTTGTTTCGTGCCGCGACGCCGCGGCCGCGCGTCCGCCGATCCGATGTTGAGGAGCCTGCCGCGCTGCATCACGCTGGCGCCAATCTCTTCTATCGCGTCATCCCGGCTATCGTCTTCGCCATGGCGACGATCGTGCCGCTGGTTGCGTTCAGCTGGCCGCCGGTGAGCCAGGCGATCGCGATTGCCGTTGCGATCGCGCTGATCGCGACCCGCTTCACAATTTCCATCGGCCGGATGCTGGTCGTGCTGGTGACGCTGCCGCGCGCCGACGGCGAGCGCGATATTTCCCGTGCGAAGGCGCTGTATTGGTTCCGGCGCTCGGCCATATTCGCCATCTACTTCGCCTTCGGCTGGGTGGTGATCCAGATCATGGAGCCGCTCGGCTTTTCAGTCGGCTCCCGCTTGTTTGTCGCCTACATCCTCGGAATCGGGCTTTTCCTGATTGCCGTCGAAGCGGTCTGGTCGCGCCCCAGCGATGGCGTCAGGCACAGCACGGCAACAGCCTGGTTTCTGACGATCTACTTCCTCGCGCTTTGGCTCCTGTGGGTTACCGGCTTCATGCTGCTGCTCTGGCTCGGCATCTATGCCCTGCTTCTGCCGAAGGTTCTCCGCGTTGCGACGGCCGCGGTCCGTTCGCTGCATCAGGCGGAAGCGGGCTTCCTCGCCAATCGCCGGATGGCGACCGTGTTGCTGGACCGCGGCGTTCGCGCCATCATCATCGCGGCAGCGGCGGTCTGGATGGGGCGGATCATGGGCTTTGCGGCAGACAGGATGGCGGCCGGCGACACCATGGTTGATCGCATCACTCGCGGCGCCATTGGCGGCATCGTCATCCTGCTTGCGGCCGATCTGCTCTGGCATATCGTCAAAGCCTATATCAACGGCAAGCTTATCGATTCGCCGCTCGATGCTTCGGCCTCGGATGAAGAGAAAGCCAGGCGCGCCCGCCTGCAGACCTTGCTGCCGATCTTCCGCAATATCTTCGCTGTGGTCATCGCCGTTATTGCCGTTTTGATGGTGCTCTCGGGCCTGGGTATCGAGATCGGGCCGCTGATTGCCGGCGCCGGTGTCGTCGGTGTCGCGGTCGGCTTTGGCGCGCAGACGATCGTCAAGGACGTGATCAGCGGCATGTTCTACCTCTGGGACGACGCCTTCCGGGTCGGCGAGTACATCGAAAGCGGCAGCCACAAGGGGGTGGTCGAGGCCTTCAGCCTACGCTCTGTGAAGCTACGCCATCATCGCGGACCGCTGACGACCGTTCCCTTCGGCGAGCTCGGCGCGGTCAAGAACCTCAACCGCGACTGGACGATCGACAAGATCAGCCTGAACGTCACCTACGACACCGATCTCGTGAAGGCTAAGAAGGTCGTCAAGCAGATCGGCCAGCAGCTGCTCGACAACCCCGATTTCGGCCCGCATATCATCGAGACGCTGAAGATGAAGGGCGTCGAGCAATTCGGAGAATTCGCCATCGAGATCCGGCTGTCGATGATGACCAAGCCCGGGGAGCAGTTCGTCATCCGGCGCAACGCGCTGGCGATCATCCGCAACGCCTTCAAGGAAAACGGCATCGAGTTCGCGGTGCCGACGGTGCAGGTTTCCGGCGACGGGCGGGACCACGAGGCGATGGCAGCTGCCGCACGCTATGCGGCCCAGGCACGGGCAGGCGGCGAACCTGCCGCCTGAGGGTGGAGCGGGTGCGACGGAATGCTACAAAAGCGCTGTGGAGGACTATGTCACCCAGCGCTAATTTTGCCCCAATTCAGGCCGATGAGGCGCGCTTGGCGGTAGCGGGGTAGCGCTGTCGGGGGCCGATAGAGCTTGCCTGCAGCATATGCTAGTTCTTTGCCGAACGACTCACGCCAAGCTGGCAGTCGGCAGGGGTAAGATGGCGAATCAAGGCAGTCTGGAAGAAATGGAAAGCGAGGAAGCCGGTGGCTTTCGGGGCTTTATCCGGCGTTACCGTACGCAGCTTGTCGCGGCAGCGACGCTTATCCTGTTTTGCATGGTCGGTTATGCGATCATGCAGCTCACCAATGAAGTCCGCTATGACGACGTCGTCCAAGCGCTTGCCGACACGCGCTTCAGTTCCATTTTGCTGGCTTTGCTGTTTACTGGCCTCAGCTTCTTCGCGCTGATCTTCTACGATCTCAATGCGATCGAATACATTGGCAAGAAGCTGCCCTTTCCGCATGTGGCGCTCACAGCATTCAGCGCCTATGCGGTCGGCAATACGGCGGGCTTCGGCGCGCTCAGCGGCGGTGCGATCCGCTACCGCGCCTATTCGCGCCTCGGCTTGACGCCCGAGGATATCGGCCGCGTCATCGCCTTCGTGACGCTGTCCTTCGGTCTCGGTCTTGCCAGCGTCGCGGCGATCGCGCTGATGATCATCGCCGATGAAATCGGGCCGTTGATCAATACCAATGCGCTGCTGCTGCGGATCATCGCCGGGGCGATCCTGGCGGGCCTCGGCGTCATGGTCTATCTCGGGCGTGATGGCCGGGCGGTCGCTCTCGGCCCGATCGCCGTCCGCCTGCCGGATTCGCGTACCTGGTCGCGGCAGTTCCTCGTTACCGCCTTCGATATCGCCGCGTCGGCCACCGTGCTCTATGTGCTGCTGCCGCAGACAGCGATCAGCTGGCCGGTGTTCCTGGCGGTGTATGCGATTGCCGTCGGCCTCGGCGTGCTCAGCCACGTGCCGGCCGGTCTCGGCGTCTTTGAGACTGTCATCATCGCCTCGCTCGGCAGCGCGGTGAATATCGACGCGGTTCTCGGATCGCTGGTTCTCTACCGCCTGATCTATCATGTGCTGCCGCTGCTGATCGCAGTGCTCGCGGTGTCGCTGACAGAGCTTCGCCGCTTCGTCGATCATCCGGCCGCTTCCAGCATCCGCCGCATCGGCGGGCGCCTGACACCGCAGCTGCTGTCGGCCTTCGCGCTGATCCTCGGCGTCATGCTGATCTTCTCGAGCGTCACGCCGACGCCGGATGAAAATCTCGAATTCCTCGCCAATTATCTGCCTCTGCCGATCGTCGAGGGTGCCCATTTCCTGTCGAGCCTGCTCGGTCTGGCGCTCGTGGTTGCCGCGCGTGGTCTTGGCCAGCGTCTCGATGGCGCATGGCTGGTATCGGTGGTCTCTGCCGTTCTGGCGCTCACCCTGTCGCTGCTGAAGGCGATTGCGCTGGTTGAAGCGATCTTCCTCGCGATCCTGATCTTCAGCCTGTTCGTCAGCCGCCGCCTTTTCACGCGCCACGCCTCGCTGCTGAACCAGACGCTGACTGCCGCCTGGCTCATGGCGATTGCGGTCATCTGCGTCGGCGCAGTCGTCATCCTGCTCTTCGTCTATCGCGATGTCGAATATAGTAACGAGCTCTGGTGGCAGTTCGAATTCGCGGCTGAAGCGCCGCGCGGTCTGCGTGCCGTGCTCGGGATCACCATCATTTCCTCGGCGATCGCCATCTTTAGCCTGCTGCGTCCCGCGGCCTTCCGGCCGGAACCGGCGAGCGACGAGGCGCTGCAGCGCGCCGTCGATATCGTCAAGGCGCAGGACTATGCCGACGCCAATCTGGTGCGTATGGCCGACAAGAGCATCATGTTCTCCGAAAAGGGCGATGCCTTCATCATGTATGGCCGCCAGGGGCGCTCATGGATCGCGCTGTTCGATCCGGTCGGCGAGCGGCATGCCATTCCGGAACTCGTCTGGAGCTTCGTCGAGGCGGCGCGGGCTGCGGGATGCCGCGCGGTCTTCTATCAGATCTCGCCTGCGCTGCTATCCCATTGTGCCGATGCGGGTCTGCGTGCATTCAAGCTCGGCGAGCTCGCCGTTGCCGATCTCGGCGCCTTCGAAATGAAGGGCGGCAAGTGGGCAAACCTGCGCCAGACGGCCAGCCGCGCCCAGCGCGATGGCCTGAGCTTCGAGGTCATACCGGCGGAAGAGGTGCCCGCCATTCTCGCCGATCTGGCTGCGGTCTCCAGCTCCTGGCTGGAAGACCACAATGCCAAGGAGAAGGGTTTCTCGCTCGGCGCCTTCGAGCCTGACTATGTCAATTCGCAGCCGGTCGGCGTGTTGAAGAAGGACGGCAAGATCGTCGCCTTCGCCAATATCCTCGTCACCGAAACCAAATCGGAAGGCACGATCGACCTCATGCGTTTCTCGCCCGAGGCGCCGAAGGGGTCGATGGACTTTCTCTTCGTGCAGATCATGGAATATCTGCGCGAGGAGGGATACAGCCATTTCAACCTCGGCATGGCACCGCTTTCGGGCATGTCGAAGCGCGAAACGGCCCCCGTATGGGACCGGATCGGAAGCACCGTGTTCGAACACGGCGAGCGCTTCTACAATTTCAAAGGCCTTCGGGCATTCAAATCAAAGTTTCATCCGCACTGGCAACCGCGCTATCTTGCGGTTTCCGGAGGGGGCAATCCGATGATCGCGTTGATGGACGCGACCTTTCTCATCGGTGGCGGATTGAAGGGAGTCGTCAGGAAATGATCAGAAAATATATCCTCGCCGCAGCATGCGCCACGGCGCTTGCGTTTCCGGCCTATGCCGCCGACGAGAGCACGCAGGACTTCGAAACCGGGCTCATCCCGTCGCCGCACATCTTTCTGCCGAAGGGCGATGTGAAAGGCGCAGTGATGCTGATCTCGGACGCCGCCGGCTGGGGCGACAACGAGAAGGCCGAGACAGACAAGCTGGTGGATGCTGGTGCGGTGGTGATCGGCGTCGACTTTCCGTCCTACTTGGATGCGCTGCGCAAATACGATGCGAGCGATAATGACGGTTGCATCTATCTGGTCTCCGACATCGAGGCGCTCAGCCAGCAGGTTCAGCGCGCCGCCGGCAACAGCGCCTATCATCTGCCTATCATCGCCGGTGTCGGCGAGGGCGGCGCTCTGGCGCTGGCGATCGCGGCGCAGACCCCCGATGCGACGATCGGCCAGACGCTGGCGATCGATCCCACGGCAGGCATTCCGCTGACGCAGCAACTCTGCACGCCGGCCAGCAAGAAGACCGTCGGCGACCGGATGATCTACGGCCTGACCGAGGGCAATCTGCCGGATCCCGTCGTGGTGGCCTTGACGTCGAATGCACCGAAGGATGGGCGCGAGCATGTCGCGGAGCTGAAGAAGACGCATCCGGCGATCGATGTGCGCGACGCCGATGACGACGCGCAGACGACGCTGTCCGATACGCTTGACGACATGATCGACGCATCAGGCAATGCCGACAATCCGCTCGGCCTGCCGCTTGCGGTTCTCGATGCCAAGCCGGCGATGGATACGATGGCGATCGTCTATTCCGGCGATGGCGGCTGGCGCGATATCGACAAAGAAGTCGGCAGCAAGCTGCAGAAGGAGGGGATTCCCGTCGTCGGCATCGACTCGCTGCATTACTTCTGGTCGGAACGGAAGCCGCAGGAGACCGCCGACGATCTCGGCAAGATCATCGACCTCTACCGGAAGCAGTGGAAGGTCAAGCATGTGCTTCTGATCGGCTACTCGTTCGGCGCTGACGTGGTGCCGGCGACATACAAGCTGCTGAAACCGGCCGAGAAGGCGTCGATCGTCCAGATCTCGCTGCTGTCGCTGTCGCACGAGGTTGACTACGTGATCTCCGTCATGGGTTGGCTTGGCCAGAAGACCGACGGGGCCGGTGGCGATCCGGTCGCCGATCTGAAGGACGTCGATCCCAAGCTGATCCAGTGCATCTACGGCAAGGAAGACGATGACGAAGTCGCCTGCCCGGATATAAAGCAGAGCGGCGCTGCCGTCGTCGAGCTCGCGGGCGACCACCACTTCGACGAAAACTACGATCTGCTGACCAAGACCATCGTCGATGCGCTGAAGTCGCGCCTGAACGACTGAGTCTGGCGGTCAACGCATCAGCTTTTCCTCGCTCCAGCCGAGGGCGGCAATCTCGCCGCCCCGGAAACGGGCATCATCGTTGACGATGAATTCGTCGAGCTGCGGTGGGCGGACACTGGATTCCGCCAGCATCGCATGCACCTGGCCGCGGTGATGAGTCTGGTGCTGGAAAAGGTGGCTGAGGATATCGTCCGCACGCTCCTCCTGAAACCGGCCGCCGCGATCCAGCCGGATGGTGGCCGCCAAGGTCTCCGGCGTCAGCGCTTCGCATAGCGCAACGAGGCGCGCATTGACAGTCCGCTGCTCGGGGATCAGCACTTCGAGCGTATCGAACGGCTCTTCGATCTTCCATGCATCGGGTCCGAGGCTGCCGCCTTCCAGCCCATCCACGTAGAACCAGTCGACGGTGATGATGTGATTCAGCGTCATCTTGATCGAAGGGAAGAAGCTGGTGCGATGCGCTTCGAACTCGCCCGGCTGCAGCCGGAGGCAGGCGTCGAGCAATCTGACATTGGCGAGCGCATTGTTATAGGCGAGCTTGCGGAAAACCCGGCAGGGATCGAAAACTGTCATGTCATCTCCTGTCGGACCGGTCATCGCCCGTCAATGAACCTTCCTGATTTCCGAGTGGCTCTTCAAGACCTTGCCGCCATCTTCCTGCTCGATCAGATAGGCGGGTTCGTCGCTGGTCGCCTTCCGCTTGATGTCGGCGCCCTCAATGGTGCGCTCGACGTCTTCGGTGAAGCTTTCAGCGATCCTGCCCGTTCCCTTGCCTTTGCCCCATGTCCACTCGACGCTCGTGCCCGTCCTGTATTGCTGCATGGCGATGCTCCTTGTTCAGAATGCAATGCGCGGAGAAAGGGACAGTTCCCTCAATCGTCCCGGTCGAGATCGCCGTCTCGCCAGACGACGTGGCGCGGTGCCGGAGGAAGCGTCTCGATCTCGTCGGCAATGAAATAGGGCGGGATATCGAGAGCCTTCAGCGCTTCGCGGGTGGCGGGCACCCATTTGAACTCCAGAATGCTCTTGCCGTCCTCGATCTGATGGACGATCTCGTTTGGCCGGAAGGGGAAGCTTTCGGGGACTTCCATCAGATAATAGAGCCCGAGTTCGTGCCAGTCGCGCTTCTCGAAATGGAAGAAATTCTCGACGATCCAGAGCAGGCGGCCGACCTCAACCGTCACACCGAGCTCTTCCACCATCTCGCGCCGCAGCGTTTCTTCCGAGGTCTCGCCAATCTCGGCGCGGCCACCCGGGAATGTCCAGAAAGGCTCATGGACGGCCCGGTGAACGAGGACATGGCCATCGCGGAAGCCGAGCCCGGCAATGCGGTAGTTGAAGCGTCCGGCACTGCCATCCAGCCGGATCATCGTTCTCTTCGGCATCGGCGCGCTCAGTCGTCTTGCTGGAAGAGCCGGAACTGCGCGGCTTCCAGGTCCTTCGGCGGCTGCATGCCGAGGTGCTTCCAGGCGGTTGCGGTGAGTACACGGCCGCGCGGCGTGCGCTGGATGAAGCCCTGCTGGATCATGTAGGGCTCGATGATGTCCTCGATCGCATCGCGCGGCTCGGAAAGGCCGGCGGCGATGGTTTCGATACCGACAGGGCCGCCGCCGAAATTGACGGCGATCATGTTGAGGTAGCGCTTGTCGAGCTGATCGAGACCCATATTGTCGACGAGCAGCCGGGTCAGCGCCTCGTCGGCGATCTCGCGGGTGACGGCTTCGGCTCTGGCGACTTCGGCAAAATCACGGACGCGGCGCAGCAAGCGCCCGGCGATGCGTGGCGTGCCGCGGGCGCGGCGGGCGATTTCCTTGGCACCCTCGTCGGTCATCGGCAGGTTCATCAGGCGCGCGCCGCGGCGGACGATCAGCTCCAGTTCCTCGACGGTGTAGAAAGAGAGACGCACCGGAATGCCGAAGCGGTCGCGCAGCGGCGTCGTCAGCAGGCCAAGACGGGTGGTGGCGGCGACGAGGGTGAATTTCGACAGATCGATCTTCACAGAACGGGCGGCCGGGCCTTCGCCGATGATCAGGTCGAGCTGGAAATCTTCCATCGCCGGATAGAGGATTTCTTCGACGGCCGGGCTCAGGCGGTGGATTTCGTCGATGAAGAGCACGTCACGCTCTTCGAGATTGGTGAGCAGCGCCGCAAGATCGCCGGCCTTGGCGATAACAGGGCCAGATGTGGAGCGGAAGTTGACGCCGAGTTCCTTCGCCATGATCTGCGCCAGCGTTGTCTTGCCGAGACCGGGCGGGCCGACGAACAGCACATGATCCAGCGCCTCGCCACGGTTCTTGGCGGCCTCGATGAAGATTTTCAGGTTGGCGCGCGCTTCGGCCTGGCCGGTGAATTCATCCAGCGACTGTGGACGCAGCGTCGCGTCAAAATCTTCGCCCTTCTTTTCCGGCGATATCAGGCGGGCGGGGTCGCTCATGTCAGTAGTTCCATTCCAGGGACGCCTCTGGCAGCTCGCTGATCGAAAGTTTTCGTAACAGAGCAGCCGGCATCTCGATTCCTAAGAGCTATGAAGACATCGGCAAATTCGGCTGTCGTTTGCGCCATCACATCAAGCGTCTCTTCAACGATGTTTTCGTCCTCCAGAATGAGGTCGGCGGCATCCAGCAGATCGGAAACTGCTTCCATGATCTCTTCACGCTTTAGCTTGATGCGCTGTCGCAGAAACCAAGTCACCTCCATCAGGGTAATACAGCTTATATAGCCCGGCCCTGCCTCAGGAAGCGACGCGAAAAGAAGCTCGACCTTCTTAGCCTGCTCTGCATCATCCTTGAGAAAAAGGCGCAGCAAAATATTTGTGTCGAGGCCGATCATTTTGCCGCGGCGACCCTTTGCGCGATAGAGTCTCCGACAGCCTGATCCATGTCATCGAGCGAGAAGGTCGGGCGATATGGATCGTGAAATTTTCCCGCGAGATCGATCGCGCGCTTGTTCTTCGCCTTGATGAAGACCTTACCATCGCTGTGGATGTAGCGAATTTTATCGCCAGGCTTCAGGTGCAAGAGTTCGCGAACTTCTGCGGGAACAGTTGTCTGGCCCTTTGATGTCAATGTACCATAATAGATATTCATCTAAACCTCCTTACGTTTTAAATATAGTAAGGAATAACTGATTTCGCAAGGAAATCATCGCGCCAGTTCCTTCAGCCCCAGCCGGATCAGCTTGGCGCTGTCGGCATCTTCGCCGGCAGTCTTCATGGCGGCAGCGACGGCATTCGCCGCTTGATCACGCGAATAGCCGAGATTGGTCAGCGCCGAGACGGCGTCGGCGACCGGGGCCGAGGCCACGCCTTCGCCGAGTTCCTGCTTGAGGCCGATATTCATCGCCTCGCCGGCATAGGCGGGTGCCTTGTTCTTCAGTTCGGTGACGATACGGACCGCGACCTTCGGCCCAACCCCTTGAGCGCGGGAGACGGCGGTCTTGTCCTGAAGGGCAATGGCATTGGCGAGTTCCGGCGGCGTCAGCGTCGAGAGCACGGCGAGCGCCACCTTGGCGCCGACGCCCTGAACGCTCTGCAGCAGGTTGAACCACTCGCGCTCAAGCACACTCGTGAAGCCGAAAAGCTTCAGCTGGTCCTCGCGGACATAGGTCTCGATGAAGAGGACGCAGGCCTCTCCGACGGAGCCGAGCTTCGACAGGGTGCGGCCCGAGCAATGGGCGACGTAACAGACACCATGCACATCGACGAGCACATAGTCTTCGCCGATTTCTTCGATGGTGCCTTTGAGCTTGCCGATCATGATATGTCCGTCAGGGATGGGTTTCGGGAGTGATGAGGTCGAGCGACGGGAAGTAGGCGCGGTAGCCCTTCACATCGCGTGTCAGCAGTGAATAGCCGCGTATGGCGGCATGCGCACCGATCAGAAAATCCGGTAGCACACGTTCGCGCTGGCCGCCGGCCTTGCGATAGATGCGGAATGCGGCTGCGGCCGCAAAAGCCGCTGGCCAGGGGAGATTTTCTCTGCGGAAGGCATCTTCCGGCAGTGCGTTATCGACTTCATCGATATCGCGGTAGCGTACCGAAAACTCGGCATAAATGATCGGGTTGATGAGCACCGGCCCCTGATCGAAAGCCTCGATCGTCCGTTGCCTTGACCAGCCATGCCAATTGGACGACGGGACGGCGAGATCGACCAGCACGTTGGTGTCAATCAAGGTCGCCATGTCAGCGGTCACGCGTCATGGACATGAGCGCGTCGGCATCGATCGCCTGATCACCAGTGCCTTCAAGCTTGGAGATCGCTTTGAGGACTTGATCAAGGCGGTTTCGATCTTCGATGGCGCGACGACCAGTCTTCGGGGAGACAACCAGCTTGCCGCCTTCCATGGAGAACACGACTTCGCTGTTTGGCTCTATGCCGGCCAGCTCGCGGAGATCGCGGGGAATCGTGACCTGACCTTTCGAGGTAACGCGCATGACTTGCTCCTTCAAAGTAAGAATAATCCTTACTTAGAGAACAAGTCAAGAACAAACTATCCGGCCAAGGCTGCCAGGCGCATGCGGTTGCTGCCGCGATTGTGGGCATGGCAGATGGCGATCGCCAGCGCATCGGCGGCGTCGTCGCCCTTGAATTCCACCTTCGGCATCAGGATCTTCAGCATCATGTGGATCTGCTTCTTTTCCCCATGGCCAACGCCGATGACGGCTTTCTTGACGGCGTTCGGAGCATATTCGGAAACCTGCAGCCCGGCACGGGCCGGCACCAGCATGGCAATGCCGCGGGCCTGGCCGAGCTTCAGCGTGGCGACGGCATCCTTGTTGACGAAGGTCTGTTCGACGGCGGCTTCATCGGGTGTGTAGCTGTGGACGATCTCGGCAAGCCCGTCATGCAGCTGGCAGAGGCGGGAGGCCAAGTCCATGTCGCCGTCCGACGTGACCGTGCCGGAGGCTACGAAGCGCAGCGAATTGCCCAGCGTGTCGATGACGCCCCATCCCGTGCGGCGCAGGCCGGGATCGATGCCGATGATGCGAATCGTGTTTTGCATGGCTCACCATATTGCAGTTGCAAAATAACTGCCATTGATATGTGAACAAAACAAAAACATCCCTTGTTTTTATGTCGCGCCGTTTACTGCGAATTAAATCAGTTGTCTGAAATCTAATCCATCAAATGTGAGAGGGGCTCCTTTTTCGGAAGGTTAAGGCCCCCAGTGTTCTGTTTTCGGTCAAGCCAGCTGCGAAAAGCCAGGCAAGCCGCTCCGGAAGGGTTCTAGTTTATGGCTCAGAGATTTCAGTCTCTATCATTTAAAGTCATTGCGACTTTCATTCTGCTCACGGCGCTTGCCGTCAGCACCATCAGCGTGCTCGGCTATTTCGCCAGCAGCCGCATTTCCGACGAGCAGGCGCTGAAGGCGAAGGAGAGCGTGCTCATCTTCCGCGGCGACATGCTGCAGGATCAGCTGGAGCAGCTTGAAAACCAGGCGAACTCGATCGCGCGTATCGAAGCGCTGCAGATGTCGATCACCAGCCTGAAGAGCGGCTGGAAGACCATCGAGAAGTCCTCGGGCGATGCCCGCGCGGAACTGAAGAAGATCTTCATCACCAACAATCCGAACCCGGCCGATCAGCGCGAAAAGCTGATGAAGCCGGAGGGGCCGAGCGGCTTCTACTATTCCAACCATGAGAAGACGCAGGGCGAAGTCGCCCGCGACCTCGAAAACACGGCCTTCAGCGATCTGCTGATTGCCGACATGGACGGTTCCGTCCTCTATTCCTACAAGAAGGACGACAATTTCGCCGAAAACCTGAAAGCCGATGCCTGGAAGGCGACCGGTGCCGGTCTCGCCTACGCGAAGGCTGTCGAGAACACGGCAAAGGCGACCGACGATTCCGCGCCGACAGGCTTCTCGGGTCTGCGCGTCGATGCGGGAAAGTCGGGGATCTTCTATGCCGTTCCGATCGTCAAGCTGGGCCTCGCGAAGGGCATCATCCTCTTCAAGGTTCGCGATGATATCGTCACCGGCATCCTGTCGAAGGGCATCGTGTCCGGCAGCACGGCGCAGGCGGCGATCATTTCCAGCGATGGTTCGGCTGTCGGTCTTGCAGACGGCAAGCTGGCGACGCTCGATACTGCGCCCTTCACCTTTATCCCGGACGCGCTCGCCAACAATCAGGGCATGACGGTCGATGACTTCGACCGCGCCGACGGCTCGGCCCGTGCCTATGTCCGCGGCATCGATTATCACGGCGACCGCTTCCTGGTGGTCGAAAGCGTCCGTCTCAGCGAGCTGAATGCCGGCTCGATCGAGATCGCCACGCTGCTGACGATGATCGGCCTGGGTGCGCTCGTCGTCATGGCGATCGCCACCGGCCTGATCACCAAGCTCTTGTTCTCGCCGCTCGCCCGCCTTGCCGGCAACACCCGCGATGTCGCGGACGGCAAGCTCGATACCGAGATCGGCAGCCAGAACCGCCACGACGAAATCGGCACGATGGCAAAGGCGCTGGCGCGCTTCAAGCAGTCGTTGCTCGAAAGCCGCGAGCTCGAAGCCGCAAGTGCCGAGACCCGCACCCGCGCCGAGCGCGACCGCCAGGAAAACTTGGCGCTGCGCGAAGCCGAGGCGAAGAGCCTGCAGGATGTCGTGCAGGCGCTCGACGAGGGTCTGCATCATCTGGCCAGCGGCAATCTCGCCTATCAGATCGAGGCGCGCTTCCCGACCGAGCTTGAGGGCCTGCGCGTCAACTTCAACGAGGCGCTGGCAACGCTCAGCGAAACGATGACGGCGATCGGCGGAAATTCGATGGCAGTTCGTTCAGGCTCGGAAGAGATGCGCAACGGGGCCGACGATCTGGCCGGCCGCACCGAGCGTCAGGCTGCCTCGATCACCGAGACCGCCAATGCGATCGATGCCATCACCCAGTCGGTCCGTATCCAGATCGAACGCGCCGAGCAGGCCGAGCGGATCGCCCGCGACGCCAAGAAGGAAACGGCGGGTTCGAGCGATATCATGCGCGAGACGATCGCGGCGATGGAGGCGATCCAGTCGTCCTCGCGCCAGATCAACTCGATCATCTCTGTCATCGACGAAATCGCCTTCCAGACGAACCTGCTGGCGCTGAATGCCGGTGTCGAGGCAGCGCGTGCCGGTGAATCCGGCAAGGGCTTTGCTGTCGTCGCCATGGAAGTCCGCGAACTGGCACAGCGCTCCTCGAGCGCCGCCAAGGAAATCGCCAGCCTGCTGCAGAAGTCGACACATGAGGTCGAAAGCGGCGTATCGCTGGTTGAGCGGGCAGGGGTTGCGCTGACCGGTATCGGCAGCCGTGTCGAGGCGATCAACGGCCAGATCCACGAGATCATGGAATCGACCCGTGAAGAGGCCGATACGCTGCGCCAGATCAACAGCGCGGTCTCCGAACTGGATTCGATGACGCAGCAGAATGCGGCGATGGTCGAGGAAAGCACGGCAGCGATCCACCGTCTCGCCAGCGAGGCGCTGGAAATGGACCGCCAGCTCGGCAATTTCACACTGCCGCAGGGCCATCACCACCAAAGCGCTGAAGTGCATGTGCTCCGGCACCGCCGCGCGTCTTAACGCCCTCAGAGGAGCAGGCGACTCCAGCCATCAGTTGGATCTGGAGTCGCTTGAAACAGCGGCCTCATCAGAGGCTCAGGTCCAAGCCGAGCTTCCTGCTGAGCAGGAAGGCGGCGAGCCCCACGCCGAGTACCGCCAGCGCGAAGACGGCGGCCATCATGCCGCCCGATCGCAGTAGCGCTCGCCTGTCGCTTTTCTCCGCACGGTCATAATGCCACTTGATGGCGAAGAACATCGCTATTCCCAAGGCAAGAACCTTGAATGTAACGAAGACTACAGGGACCCAATCCATCTAAAACACTCTCGTATGCATAAGCTGCGCTCCTTATGATCCCATCGCGGGCAAGCGCCTACTTCCGATTATGCAATGCAGATATGTAATAGTAGGTGGTGCTTACTTGGGCTGATCCGCGGGTTCGCGGAATGCCGATTAGGGGCGCAACCGACACCGGCAATGGGCCACCTTGCGCCACAAGGGGTCATTGAACCGAATGACAAATCCGGTAAACTCTCAGGTGTTGGTGTTGCAGAAACCGAGAATAGTGGGATGAACCTGAACCAAGTCACTGTGACAATGCCCAATCTTGACGCGGGCTGGACATTCTATTGCGCTCTCGGCTTGGTGCCAATTGTGGATGCACGACCTGACTATGTGCGCTTTGTCTGCCCTGACGGTACCAGCACGTTCTCGTTACACAAGGGCGACGATGTAGCCACTGGCACCACCGTTTATTTCGAATGCGATGATTTAGATGAAAAATATCAAAGGCTAGTTGCTGCAGGAATCGTGTTCTCAGCTCTGCCGCAAGATCAGAGTTGGCTTTGGCGAGAAGCCGAGCTTTTTGATCCAGGCGGAAACCGTATCCTACTGTACCTCGCTGGAAGTAACCGCACCGATCCGCCGTGGCGGATTAAGCCAAATGACATATAGAACACGTCAGAGGTCCGCTTAGGGTCGCCAGCCGCCATGGTTGACATGTGGGACACTGACCTTGCTTCGGCATCAGCGCTTATTGGCGACCAAGCGACTGGCCCTTTTTCTTCGCCGCAGGGTTTGGATGCGGCGCTCTCACCACCTACATAGCCGGTAGCCCCACATTCCCGACGGCAGGTTTTCATGATTCCCTTTTCCATCCTCGATCTTTCGCCCGTTCCGGAGGGCACGACTGTCAGCCAATCTCTCGCGGGTTCCGCGCGGATGGCGCAGAAGGCGGAAGAATATGGCTACAAGCGCTTCTGGCTTGCCGAACATCACGGCATGCCGGGGATTGCCAGCGCCGCGACTGCCGTCGTCATCGGTCATGTCGGTGCGGCGACGAAGCGGATCCGCATCGGATCGGGCGGCATCATGCTGCCGAACCATTCGCCGCTTGTCATCGCCGAGCAGTTCGGCACCTTGGCGGCACTCTTCCCCGGCCGCGTCGATCTTGGACTTGGCCGCGCGCCAGGAACGGATATGCGCACGGCGCAGGCCCTGCGCCGTAACCTCGATGCCGGCGCCCAAAGCTTCCCGCATGATGTCGTCGAGCTGCAGCAGCTGCTCGGAGAGCCGGTCGAGAACCAGGCGATCCTCGCGGTGCCCGGCAACCGGACGCATGTGCCGATCTGGCTGCTCGGCTCCAGCCTCTACAGCGCCCAGCTCGCCGCCATGCTTGGTCTGCCCTATGCCTTCGCCTCGCATTTCGCGCCGGATTCGCTGCTCGATGCCATCGATATCTATCGCAGCAAGTTCCAGCCCTCCGCCGTCCTCGATCAGCCCTATGTGATGGCCGGCGTGATGGGGTCGGTGGCGCCGACCGATGAAGAGGCCGAGTATCACTTCACTTCGGCGCAGCAGCAGTTCGTCAATCTCCGGCGCAATGTGCGCGGCCAGTTCCCGAAGCCTGTGAAGGATATGGAGAGCTTCTGGTCGCCGATGGAAAAGCTCAATGTCGAGCATACGCTGCGCTATGCCGTCGTTGGTTCGCCGCAGACGGCCGAAGCCAAGCTCAAGGACTTTCTGAAAGAGACGGAGGCCGACGAGCTGATCATTTCGATGCCGATCCACGATATCGAGGCACGGCTGAAGTCGGTCGAGCTCTTCGCGGGCCTCGGTAGCTTTATGAGCGCCGCCGCCTAATCGGCGATTGTCTCGCCGGGGTAGACGCCCCAAAGGGCCGATTGCTCGACGAAGCCGGTGAGATTCTGGTGTGGCAGGCCGATGCTGCACCACGCTCCGTCGCAGCGTCCGACATGGACGAGGACGCGGGCGATCAACGCCGCCGATACAGCCGCACTTTCCCGGGCTCCGGTGTGAAGTGCGGCAGGCTGTTTCAGCCAGGGGCCGATCACCGCGGTCCGGCGCGAGGAGAGCAGGGCGCGATGCATCCAGCCGGTGATGCCATCGCTATCGCGCACCTGACACCAATTGTCGTATTCGGCGGTGATCTCCAGCGGCAGGCCTGATTTCACGTAGATCCACTTGGTCCCGTAATCCAGCGACGGGCCGATGCGCATGCGCGCGTTGGCCGATTTGAGCGAGACGAAACGGGGAACCGGCAGACCGGTTTCCCGGCCTTTTGGCGCGCTTGTCTCAACCGGGATTGCCGATGCCTGGCTGGCCAGGCAGGCGGCAAACAGGCCGCAGAGGGCAAGCAGCCCCATCGTGCGGCGCAGAAGAGAAAACCGGCGCATGTCAGCTACAGCTGGTCACCTGTTTTAAGGCGGCCGTGATGCCATCGAGCGAATAAGTGTAGCTGGTGTCCGTCCCCCGGCTGGAGGTCGCCTCGATCACCATCTCGCTGCCGCCGCGCATGGCGCGGATCATTTCCGGTTCACGCTCCTCATGCTGCATCCAGGCGGCGTTCTCGCGGGTGAACATCCAGAATGTCTGGTCGCCGATGCGCACCTTGACGCGCGATCCCTGCTTCAACTCGTAGCCCATTCGTGCCTGCGGCTCGTATTTCGCCGAAGCTCCGGGGCCGACCATGAAGAAGTTCTTGCCGTGATCGACGCTGGCTGGCGTCTGGCCGGTCGGTACGGTCAGCAGATAGCAGACCGTCTGGCCATCGGCCTTGTAGGAATAGACGCCCCAATCGTTGAAGCGCTTGACCATTGTGGGCTGTGCTTGCGCGGCGAAGGCGCAGAGCAGCGAAATGGAGAGAGTGAGAGCAAGTTTCTTCATGGCATTTTCCCCGCCGATGGTGTGAGAGACGCTGGCCTGAGACAGACCGGCTGGAGGCAGGGGCATTGAAGGGTTGCAGCGTTACCGCTTTCTTAAAATCAGGCTGCGGCTCACGGAGCTGTGAACCGCTTTGATCCAGATCATCGCGAAGGTCAGAAGAAGGCAGCCACCGGCGCCGGGACGATGCGCTTCAGGACCGCATCGACAGACAGCGATCCGGCGCCCGAGATCGCCAGCACAAACATGCCGCCGGCGATCGCAAGGTCCTTCTCGAAATGCAGCAGTTCGTTCTGGCTGGTGAAATCGGTGTGGAAGAGCAGGGCCGTCATCAGGCAAAAGATGCCGAGTGCAACAGCGCCCAGCCGTGTGGCCATGCCTGCCGCGACCGAGAAGCCCGCCGCAAGCTGCAGCAGGATGACGCCGATAGCGACCGGCAGTTCGAGACCGAGCCTTTCGAAAGCCGCTGCTGTGGCGTTGAAGTTCAGCGCCAGCGTTGCGCCTTCATGCAGGAAGATGGCCGAGAGCAGCAGACGTCCGGCGAGGAGTGCTGCATTGCTGCCGGCGGATCGGCTAGGGGAATGGTCCATGATCATCTCCAAAGGGTGAGCAGGGCGAGCGGCATCTGCCGCCCGCCCCGGGGCAATCACCGTCAGTTGCCGCCCCGTGCGGCGATCGCCTCTTGTAGGTCTTCCAGCTCCTCGCAGCCTGCGGGGCACAGCTGCTTCAGCGAAGCGAGCTGCTCGTTTGCCTTGTCGGGCTTGCCGGTCTGCAGATAGAGCTCGCCAAGATATTCGTGTGCTGCCTTATGATCGGGCTGCAGTTCGAGAGCCTTGGTGTAGTAGGTCAGCGACGTGTCGTAGTCGCCGGTCATGCGCAGTGTGTAGCCGAGCAGGTTATAGACATCGGCCTGCTGGTTATCCTCGGCGAGGCCGCGCAATTCCTCGAGTGCGCCCTGATAGTCCTTGGCAGCGATCTTGGCGCGGACGGAAGTGAGGTCCGGACCGTCGCCGGCTTCCATGTTGTCGACGGCAAAGGCGGGCATCGCCGTCAATGCCGAGATGGCCGAGCCGCCTGCCGACAACGCGCAGAAGCTGATGACGCCGAGAACGGCGTAGCGGGTGAATGATCTTTTCATGACGATAGTCTCCTCAGGCGTCAGGCCTGGCTGGTAGGCGTGAAGGCATAGGCATTTCCGTCCTTGACGAAGCTGCCGGAGCCGGGGAAGGGGAAGTGCGAGCCGCAGATGGCGATCTTGTCCGATATGACGCGATCGATCAGCTTGCGGCGGCTGGTGATGGCAAGAGGTCCGTCCTGATCGTAGCTGCCCTGCCATTCCGGGTGCGGCGCCAGCAGCGCCGGGACGTACATGATGTCGGCCGAAACCAGCAGCTGGCTGTTTCCGGAGTTGACCAGATAGGTCGAATGACCCGGCGTATGGCCTGGCGCCGAAATCAGCTCGATGCCGGGCGCCACCTGCGCACCGTCCTCCACCAGTTTCCAGTTCTTCCATTTCGGGAAGACTTCGGCGATGCGCTTTCCGGCAGGCTTGCGTCCCTCCGCGAGTTTCGAGAGGCGGCCGGGATCGGTCCACCAGTTATATTCGGCCGAATGGACGATAAGTTCGGCATTCGGGAAGACAGGCGCATTGGTGCCCTTTTCCATCAGGCCCCAGACGTGGTCAGGGTGGAAATGCGAGATCATGACCGTGTCGATCTTGCGGTAGTCGATGCCGGCGGCTGCCATGTTGCCGGGAAGGTTGGTGGCATTGGCCTGCCACTGACCGACGCCGGAGCCGGCATCCATCATGATCAGCCGTCCGCCGACCTTCAGGACGACCACCGTCAGCGGGATCGGCATGAAATCGGTCGGCAGATGCGCCTTGGCGAGCGCATCCTTGGTCTCGTCGACCGTGGCGTTCTTGATGAAGGCGGGATCGTGCGGCTTGCGCCAGATGCCGTCATAGATGGCTGTCACTTCGATATCGCCGACATTGTAGCGGTAGAAGCCGGTTGCCGGTTCGTCCGGCGATGCGGCGAAGGCCGGGGGTACGAATTCGAGCTTCGATGCGAGGCCGAATGCGGCTGCCGCGGCGGCCGAACCAAGCAGTGTACGGCGTGACATTTCAAACATTGGGATGCCTCCTCTGGCTTGTCCTGTGTCTCAGCGGAGACGGGATGGGTTCGACGCCGCCGCTGAAGAACTAGACCGGAGAGGCCTGCTGCTTATTCCGAGCCTGGCGTAATTTTCCATGCAAGTCATTGAGAATGAACGGCTAATTTTTTCACCCCGGCAAAGCGGTCAAAAAAATCTCAGTCGGCAGGGAATAAAACCGGGTGCTTGGCGATCTAGGCAATAAAGGGTCGCATTGTGCTGAGGGCGGCCCGAGGACTAGAGTCGGCTGCGCTGCAGCCGCAGAGGGTGTGATGACCGAAGCCTGTCTTGCTTTCCCCACATCGTTCGACGATCAGCTGGCCATGGCTCTGCTGCGCTGGCGCCGCCGCTCGCGTTCGTTTTCGCAGCTCGCAAGCTGCTTTCTCGTCGAGGCAGCGTCGGTCCTCGTCGGCTATATGGAAATGGCACAGGCGAGGGGCGGACGGCAGACCGCTGCTGCCGCCGCGCAGCCCGATCACACATTGCGTTTCCAGCAGAACATCCTTCCGCACATGGATGCAGCCTACAATTTCGCGCGCTTTCTCAGCCGCGACCAGGATGCCGCGCAGGATATCGTCCAGGACGCCTTCCTGCGCGCCTATCGCAGTTTCGAGACCTATCGCGGCGGTGATTCACGGGCCTGGATTTTCGCCATCGTCCGCAACTGCTTCCTCGCCTGGCAGCAGCAGGGAAGGCGGAAGGCACGTTTCGAAACGCCGCTGGATGCCGATGCCGGAAGCGACAGCCCGGCGCATGAGATCGCATCGAATGACGAGACGGCAGAGACAGCGATGATCCGCGAGAGCGAGACGTCGCGCGTGCGCCATGTCATCGGCCTGCTTCCGGAGGCGATGCGGGAAATTCTGGTGCTGCGCGAACTCGAGGAGCTTTCCTATAAGCAGATCGCCGAGGTCATCGATGTGCCAATCGGTACCGTGATGTCGCGCATCGCCCGGGCGCGGCGCGAATTCGGCGAGGCCTGGGATGCGTTTGAGAATGGCGGGGTGCGGGCATGAGCGAGGCGCCGAAGCAGGGCTGCGACCAGTGGGGGCCGGTGGTGCACGCTTTCATCGACGGCGAGTTGGATCTGGTGCGTGCCGCAGAGCTGGAAAGTCATCTGGCGGGGTGCCCGGATTGCCGGGCGGAGATTGAAAGGGTGCGCGGGGTGCGGCAACGGATCGGACGGGACGGCGTGCGCTTCAAGCTTCCGGACGAGGTCCGGTCGCAGGTTCTTGCCGCGCTGTCGCGCGAGCAGGCCATCTCCTCATCCGCTCTTCAGCCGCGCCAGAAACCTGCTTCGTGGTGGGACCGTTTCTTTCGTTTCATTCGCGACTGGAGCTTCGTGCCGTCACTGGCGGCGCTGGCGGCGAGCGCAATGCTGTTCGTCAACGCGCCGGTGCCGGATCTCGGCATCGAGGACCAGCTGCTGGCGAGCCATGTCCATTCGATGCTCGCCGATCACCTCGTCGATGTGCAGACCTCGAACCAGCATACGGTCAAGCCCTGGTTCAACGGCCGCATCGATTTCTCGCCGCCCGTCAACGATCTCGCCAAGGATGGTTTCCCGCTGGTCGGCGGCCGGGTCGATTATATCGGCGGCCGGGTGGTGGCGGCACTCGTCTACCGGCGCAACGGTCACGTCATCAACCTGTTCATCTGGCCGCAGGCGAAAGGCGGGCAGGCGACGCGGGAGCATGACGGCTACAACATGACGGACTGGTCGTCCGATGGACTGGTGTTCTGGGCGGTCTCCGATGTCAGCGCGGGCGATCTCGCTGCCTTCCGCGACAGCTTCATCCGGGCAGCCGGGGGCTGAAACGACAAAAAAGGCGGGCAAAAGCCCGCCTTTGAAATGTCTTCGGCCAAGAGGCGATCAGGCCGAAAGCTTGGCCATCACTTCTTCGGAGACTTCGAAGTTCGAATAGACGTTCTGGACGTCGTCATCGTCTTCGAGGTTGTCGATCATCTTCAGCAGCGACTGAGCCTTTTCCTCGTCCACTGGCACGTTGTTCTGGGCGCGCCAGACTGCCTTGACGGTTTCGGCTTCGCCGAGCGTCGCTTCGAGCGCCTTGGCGACTTCGCCGAGAGCTTCAAAAGCGCAGGTGACGTAGTGGCCTTCCTCGTCGGTCTCGACATCGTCGGCACCGGCTTCGATCGCGGCTTCCATCATCTTGTCGGCATCGCCGGCTGCGAGCTTGTAGGTGATTTCTCCGACGTGATCGAAGGAGAAGGATACCGAGCCGGTTTCGCCCAGTGCACCGCCTGCCTTTGTGAAGATCGAGCGGACATTCGAGGCGGTGCGGTTGCGGTTGTCAGTCAGCGCCTCGACAATGACGGCGGTGCCGCCCGGGCCGTAGCCTTCGTAGCGGATCTGCTCGTAGTTCTCGCCATCGCTGCCGGCTGCCTTCTTGATGGCGCGGTCGATATTGTCCTTCGGCATGGACTGGGCCTTGGCGTTCTGGATGGCCAGGCGCAGGCTCGCATTCATCGACGGGTCGGGCAGACCGGCCTTGGCGGCGACAGTGATTTCGCGCGCGAGCTTGGAGAACATTTTCGATCGCACAGCGTCCTGACGGCCCTTGCGATGCATGATGTTTTTAAACTGTGAATGGCCAGCCATGGCACCCCTGTTCACGTCTCATTATTCGGAATGGGCCGCCTTATAAGAGCGAAACGGGCCGTATTCAAGCGGAAAGCGCCTTTTCACGCAGGCGGTTGGCTTGTGCAGCGCGGGGGAACAAAGGCGGCAGACCTGACGTTTTGAACCGGAAACTGAAAACGGAAGGGAATGGCCATGGCAAGCTTCAGCGAAGCCCGCGAACATCCGGCGCAGCAGCTCTGGGATCAGGTGAACGGCATTCATGCCGGCATGCTCGGTGTCGACGGCGCAGACATGCATATGCAGCCCATGGCGCCGCATGCCGATCCGAAGACCAATACGATCTGGTTCTACACCAAATCGGACGCGGATATCGTTCGTGCCGTGAAACCGGGAACACGCGCGCATTTCTGCGTGGTCGGCAAGGATCACGACTATCACGCCTGCCTGGCAGGCAAGATCGAACTGAAAGCCGATCCGTCGAAGATCGAGGAATACTGGAACTCTGTCGTTGCCGCCTGGTACGAGAACGGCAAGAAGGACCCGAAACTGACGATGCTCGCCATGCATGTGGACGATGCCGAAATCTGGGTCTCGACCGGCAGCAAGCTCAAATTCGGCTGGGAGATCGCCAAGGCCAACCTCGACGATGACAAGATGCCGGATGTGGGGATCAAGCGGCATTTGCAGTTTGCTTGAACAAATTCCCGTTTTATCGCGCGGCCCCCTCATCCGGCCCGTTGGGCCACCTTCTCCCCGCTGGGGAGAAGGGACGCCATAGCCGCAGCGTCCACTTCCCCTCTCCCCTCGGGGGTCCGAAGGACGGGCCGAGACCGTTGGCTCGGCCCCGGTGGGTAGGGTGAGGGGCTGCGGGCTTTGCGAGTCCCTACTGCACATCCCGCATCACATAAATCTGCGGCTTCCTCGGCAGCGTCCGCAGCGATACCGTCAACGTGTTGTCCTGCGCCATCTGGATATCGAATTCCTTGCCGATCATCGACAGGAAGCGCTCCACCGGCGGTCCGCGGCGGTGCATCGGCAGGACGATGGAGGCGCGCAGGCGCTTGATCACCCGGCCCATGCTGTCCGGGCCCATCGTCAGCCCGCCGTCGACGGGCACCATCACCACGTCGAGACGGCCGATCTCGGTGTAATGCGCATCCGTCAGCTCGTAATGCAGGTGGCCGAGGTGGCCGATACAGAGGCCGGCGATCTCGAAGATGAAGATCGAGTTGCCATCCTGCTGCGATCCGCCGAGACCGTAGCTGAAGCGGATGTCGGTCGTGACGTTGCGGATATAGGCGTCGCCGACGACGAGATCGACCTTCGCCCTTTCACCGGGGATGTCGCTCCAGCCGTGCAGCACGTGCTTGATCGCCGGATCCGGCGTCAGTGTGTAATGCGTCTGGTGCGCCTTGTTCATGGTCACGACGTCAGGCGTCACCGAGGGCTGGTAGATGCCGTTGTAATCGGTGGCGATGACGATGCCGCCGGGTGTGTCGATCTCGAAAGTGGAGTGGCCGAGAAAGGTGAAGGTGACGTCCTCGCCTTCCGATACCGCGGGGATGACGGGTGCGGTGGTCGAGAAGCTGGCGAACTGCGCCTTCGGAATGCCTTGGGCAATTGCCTGGCACTGGCTGACGTTCTTGCGCTGCTCCTGCGCGCTCGCGGCCTGTGGCAGGGC
>UBJR01000016.1 GCA_900465675.1 Hyphomicrobiales bacterium
CGAGTGCCGTCGCGAAGGTGCAGACGGTTGCGGTGAAGAAGTAATCACCGCTGAAACGATCCAGAAGAAGCCCCGCTCTGCGGGGCTTTTTTTATGTCCGCAACATCTAATACAGTGCGGAAAACGCCAGTTACGCTAAGATTCGATTCGACAACGCCACATGCTTCCTGTAGAGCCTGATTAAACGATTAATCAAACGCACGGCAAACCATGGCTTCGTCACGCCCGGGACCGAACTTGAGCAGGATAGCAACGTCGCTCGGCGTCTCCGTCGCGACTGTTTCCAATGCGCTTTCGGGCAAGGGCCGTGTCTCCGAGCAGCTGGCGGAAAAGATTCGCGAGCATGCCGCCGAGCTTGGTTATATCCCGAGCCAGGCAGGCCGGGCACTACGCACCGGCCGCAGCGGCGTCCTCGGCCTCGTGCTTCCCGATATTGCCAACCCGCTCTTTCCGAAAATCGCCCAGGCAATCGAATTCGCAGCCAAATCCGCGGACTACGGCGTGCTCATCGCCGATTCGCGCGGCGATGTGACGGCGCAGACCGAGGCGATCAACCGCCTGATCGAACGCGGTGTCGATGGCATGGTCGTCGTCCCCCGCCGCGCCACCCGCATCTCCGCCTCCAGCTGCCCAGTCGCCGTCATCGACACAGCCTCGACCCCCGGCAACACGGTTGCCGCCGACCACTGGCAGGGCGGCCAGCAGATCGCCGCCCATCTGGCAGGTCTTGGCCACAAGCGCATCCTGATCATCGGCAACAATCCGGAATCCAACGTCCAGAACGATCGCGCCGGCGGCATCCGTTCCGGGCTCGCCAAGGGCATGAGTTCTGAGATGCTCTGGATCGAAAGGCTGGAGCAAACGGCCGGCCCCGGCTGCCGGCTCGGCCTCGCCAGGAAGGCAGCCGAAGGCTTTACCGCCTTCGCCGCCCTTTCCGACCTGCAAGCCCTTCGGGCACTGACCGAGCTGCAGCAGGAAGGCATCAATGTGCCTGCCGATGTCAGCGTCACCGGCTTCGACGACCTGATCTGGTCACCGGTCGTCACTCCCGCGCTGACTACGGCGCGGATGGACATGGACAGGATCGCCGAGATCGCCATCTCGGCGCTGCTGAAGACCATTCTGGAAAGCGGCACCCGGGAGGGTGTCATCGTCACTGCGGAGACCGATCGCGTTCCGATGCAATTGATCGTCCGCCAATCCTCCGGGCCAGCGCGCCCGGCAAAAGAAAACCTGACAGATGGAGAACTCGCGACATGAAATCCCTCATCGCATCGGTAGCGCTCTTGGCGCTCTCCCCGCTGGCGGCAGCCGCGCAGGACCGGACGCTGACCATTTCCGTCTATGCCTTCGCACAGGACGACTTCAAGACGCTGGTCTACGATCCCTTTGAAAAGCAATGTGGCTGCAAGCTCGTCGTGGAAACTGGCAACAGCGTCGAGCGCATCGCCAAGATGGAAGCCAACAAGGCGAGCCCCGTCATCGACATGGCCGTCGTCTCGATGGCCGACGCGCTCTCGGCTTCCCGCAAGGACCTGATCGACAAGATCGACAGCTCCAAGCTCGCGAACTTCGACAAGCTCTATGATGTCGCCAAGGATCCGAACGGCGACGGCATGAGCGTTGGCTACACATTCTACGCCACCTCGATCGCCTACCGCTCTGACAAGATGAAGATCGAGTCCTGGGCCGATCTCCTGAAGCCTGAATATGTCGGCCACGTCGCATTCCCGAACGTTACCACCAACCAGGGCCCGCCGGCGCTCTTCATGCTCGGAAAGGCGATCGGCAAGGATACGCCTGACCTTAAGGGCGCGATCGCGGCCGTCGGCGAAAAGAAGGATGATATCGTCACCTTCTACGAAAAGTCCTCGCAGCTCGTGCAGCTGATGCAGCAGGAAGAGATCTGGGCCGCCCCGATCGGCCGCTTCTCCTGGGCAGGCTTCACCAAGCTCGACGTCCCCGTCGCCTGGGCAACCCCGAAGGAAGGCCAGACCGGCGGCATGAACGTCATGGTCCTCACCAAAGGCTCGAAGAACCAGGATCTCGCCCTGCAGTTCATGGATTTCTGGCTCTCCACTGACATCCAGACCAAGCTTGCCGAAAAGCTGGTCGATAGCCCGGCAAACAAGGAGGTGAAGCTCTCCGAAGCCGCTGCGAACAACCTCACCTATGGCGAGGACACCGCCAAGAGCCTGAAGCTCATTCCTTCTGCCGTGGCGCTCGACAATCGCGATGCCTGGCTGAAGGAATGGAACAGCACGGTCGGCCAGTAAGCCGCCGATCGCCGCCGGTCCCGGCCTGCCGGGACCGTTTCTTATCCGCCCGAAAGGCTCCCGATGTTTCAGAACCGAGCAGAAGCTTTGGCGCTTGCGCTGCCGGCCGCAATCTTTGCGGCCGTGGTCTTCCTGCTGCCCGTCGCCATTCTGCTCTCAGAAGGTTTTCGCGCTGACGGCGCCTGGACACTGTCGGCCTATACCGATTTCTTCTCAGAGCAGCTGAACCGCACCGTCTTCCTGCGCACTTTCCGGCTCGGCCTCGAAGTCACGGCCGTCTCGGCCGTCATCGGCTATGCCGCGGCCTTTGCCATCGTCAACCTGCCGCCGAAGGGCAAGGGTCGGATGATCGGCCTGGTGACGCTGCCGCTGATGATCTCGCCGGTTGCCCGCACCTATGCCTGGATCGTCATCCTCGGCCGCACCGGCATCATCAATCAGGCGATCACCGGCCTCGGCTTCAGCGACGAGCCACTGCGCCTGCTCTTCACCGAGACCGCCGTCTTCATCGGCCTGCTGCAGCTCTTCCTGCCGCTGATGATCCTGTCGCTGATCAGCGCCCTGGAAAACATGCCGAAGGACGCCATTCCGGCCGCCCGCGTGCTCGGCGCCAACTGGTTCCAGGTGTTCTGGAAGGTGATCCTGCCGCTCACCAAGGAAGGTCTTGTCGTCGGCGGCACCCTCGTCTTCACCGGCTCGCTCACCGCATACATCACGCCCGCCGTGCTCGGCGGCTCGAAGGTGCTGATGCTGGAGACCCTGCTTTACCAGCAGGTGTCCGTCTCCAACAATTTCGTCTCCGCCAGCGTCATCGCCTTCATGCTGATCGTCATGAGCTTCGCCGCCAACATTCTCTTGAAACGCCTGGCGACCGCGAGGAACAAGCGATGACCGCACGCCTCTTCCCGCCCATCGTCCTGATCCTGCTGCTGACCTTCCTGATCGGCCCGTTCCTGATCATCATTGCCGCCTCGCTCTCCGCCGGCGATACGCTCGCCTTCCCGCCGCAGGGCCTGTCGCTGAAATGGGTCGCCAAGGTCTTCACCATCGACAGCTTCCGCGAGAGCTTCGGCATGTCGATGTTCCTCGCCGTTTTCGGCACGCTCTCGGCGCTGATCCTCGGCATTCCCGCCGCCTACGCGCTGTCGCGCTACAAGCTGCCCTTCGCCGAGACCGTACGCACCATCGTTTCCCTGCCAATCATCGTGCCCGGCATCATCGTCGGCCTGGCGCTGCTGCGCTATCTGATCGTGCCCTTCGGCTTCAATATCACGCTGGCGCTGTTCTTCGCCCACACCGCGCTGGTGCTGCCCTATGCGGTGCGCGTCGTCTCGGCGAGCCTCAACAACCTGCGCTCCGATATCGAGGAGGCAGCCGTTCTCCTGGGCTCATCGCGATCCGGCGCCTTCTTCCGGGTGGTGATCCCGAATATCCGCGGCGGCATTCTCGCGGCCTTCATCCTCGGCTTCGTCACCAGCTTCAATCAGGTGCCAGTCTCGCTGTTCCTCTCCGGTCCCGGTGTCCGCACCCTGCCGATTGACATGCTGGGCTACATGGAGACCACCTACGACCCGTCGATCGCAGCCCTCTCCTCGCTGCTCGCCTTCCTTTCCATCGGCATCGTCTTCCTTGCCGAACGCTTTCTGGGATTCTCGCGTTATGTCTGATGCCTATCTTCAACTCGACAAGCTGACGCTGGCCTATGGCGATACGGTCGCGGTGAAGGACCTCGATCTCACGATCGAAAAGGGCGAGCTCGTCGCCCTGCTCGGCCCCTCCGGCTGCGGCAAGACGACGACGATGCGCTCGATCGCCGGCCTGCTGACACCCGCCTCCGGCCGCATCAATCTCGACGGCGACGACATTACCCGCGTCTCGGCCAACAAACGCAATGTCGGCCTCGTCTTCCAGTCCTATGCCCTCTTCCCGCATCTGACCGTTTACGAAAACGTCGCCTTCGGCCTGCGCCTCAAGGGCATGTCAGGCCAGGATCTTGACAAGCGCGTGACGTCGGGCATCAAGTCGGTCGGTCTCGCAAGCTTTGCCGCCCGGAAACCAGCCGAACTCTCCGGCGGCCAGCAACAGCGCGTGGCGCTTGCCCGCTCGATGGTGATGGAACCCAAGGTGCTGCTGCTCGACGAGCCGCTGTCCAACCTCGACGCCCGGCTGCGTCTGGAAATGCGCGCCGAGCTGCAGCGCGTCCAGAAGGAAACCGGCGTGACGATGATTTTCGTCACCCATGATCAGGTGGAGGCGCTGGCCCTTGCCGACCGGATCGTCGTGATGCTGAACGGCGGCATAGAGCAGATCGGTACGCCCGAAGATATCTACAATCGCCCCGTCTCCGCCTTCGTCGCCGATTTCGTCGGCTTCGAGAACGTCTTCAAGCTCGAAGGCGGCAAGCTCGTCACGCAAAACGGCCCGATCGATTTGCCGGCCCCTGCGCCTCAGGCTGCAGGGCTGGCGTGGCGGCCGCGCACGGTCATCCTTGGTTCCGGTCCTTTCCAGGGAACTGTGCGCGGCACCTCTTATGCCGGCAACACGCGGGAATACCTGCTCGACACCCCGCTCGGGCCGATCAAGGCGGAGGTCGATGCAGGCCTCGCCGCCCACCCGATCGGCACCGCGCTTTCCTTCGACCTTCCGCTTGCTGCAGCCGCAAGCCTTTCGCGCTTCGGGTGACATGATGGGAATTTGGATCGATACCGACATGGGCTTCGACGACATTGCCGCCATTCTGGTGGTGAAGCAGTCGGGCCTCGAAATATCAGGCGTCTCGCTGGTCTTCGGCAACACGCCGCTGCCACAGGTGAAGCTGAACGCATCAGGCGCCGCACAGGCCTTCGGCTGGACCTTCCCGATCCACAGCGGCCGCGCCAATCCGGTGCTCGGCAAGATCGAGACGGCTCAGGCGATCCTCGGCGACACCGGCATCCCAACCGCGGGCCGCACGCTGCCGCAAGGCTCGGCGCTGCCGGATAGCGATGCGTTCACCGCACTCTGCCGCTGGCTCGAAACAGATGGACCGCATCGCATCCTGGCCTTGGGACCGCTGACCAATATCGCAGCCCTAGCGCTCGCCCGTCCCGATCTCGCTGCCCGCATCACCGAACTCACCTGGATGGGCGGCGGTGTCACCATCGGCAATCACACGGCCTCAGCAGAGTTCAACGCGCTCGCCGACCCGGAAGCGCTGGCGATCGTCATCAGCCACGGCCTGCCGCTGAAGATGGTCGATCTCGATCTCTGCCGCAAAGTCCTGGCCAGGCCCGACGATATCGGCCCGATCCGTTCAGCCGGTGGCACCAATGCCGAACTGATCGCCGACATGCTCGCGGGTTACGTCAATATCGGCATCAGCCGCGGCCGCGCCGCCATGGCGATCTACGACCCCTCTGCCGCCGTCGCCTTCGTGGCCCCTGATCTGGTCAACTTCCGCGCCGCCCGCATCGATGTCGAACTCGCCGGCCAGTTCACTCGCGGCCGCACCGTCGTCGAGACGCGCGCAACCCATGCCGCGCCCAATGCCGAATTTGCTGTCGAGATCGATGCCGAGGCCGCCCGCGCGATGATCCTCGGCGCGCTCGAAAGCGAGGCCCGCAAATGACCCATTCGTTGCGCCAGGAACCGGCCGATCTCAACGATCCCCAATTGCGCGCCCGCGCCGTGGCCGCCGCCCGCGGCCACCTGCCCTTCGACATTCTCATAACGGGCGGCAAGCTGCTCGATGCCGTCACCGGCCTGATCCGCGAGGCGGATATCGGCCTGACCGGCCCGCTGATATCGAGCGTGCACGCTCCGAAAAGCCGCAGCGATGCCGCCGAAATCATCGACGCATCTGGCACCATCATCACCCCCGGCCTGATCGACACCCATATGCATGTCGAAAGCTCGATGGTGACACCGGCCGAATATGCCCGGGCCGTGCTGCCGCGGGGCGTCACCACGATCCTCTGGGATCCGCATGAGTTCGGCAATGTCCACGGCCTCGACGGCGTGCGCTGGGCGATCGAGGCATCCGCCGGTCTGCCGCTCCGCATGATCCTGCTCGCCCCATCCTGTGTGCCCTCGGCACCCGGCCTGGAGCGCGCCGGGGCTGATTTCGACGCTTCCGTCATCACCGAGATGCTGCGCTTGCCTGCGATCGGCGGCGTCGCCGAGGTCATGAACATGCGCGGCGTCATCGACGGCGACCCGCGCATGACCGAGATCGTCAATGCCGGTCTGGCATCCGGAAAGCTCGTCTGCGGCCATGCCCGCGGGCTGGAGGGCGCCGATCTCAACGCCTTCATGGCCGCAGGCATCACCTCCGACCACGAACTGACCTCCGGTGCCGACCTGTTGCAGAAGCTGGCTGCCGGCATGACCATCGAGCTGCGCGGCTCACACGATCACCTGCTCGCCGAATTCGTCGAAGCCTTGAACACCATCGGCCATCTGCCGCCGACGGTGACGCTCTGCACCGACGATGTTTTCCCCGATGAACTGCTTGATGGTGGCGGCCTCGACGACGTGATCCGCCGCCTGATGCGCTACGGTATGCGCCCGGAATGGGCACTCCGCGCCGCCACTTTCAACGCCGCGCAACGGCTGAAGCGCAGCGATCTCGGCCTGATCGCCGCCGGGCGCCGCGCCGACATCGTGCTCTTCGAAGATCTCACCGACTTCCGGGCGCGGCGGGTGATCGCCAGTGGCCGCACCATTGCCCGCGATGGCACCATGACCGCGGCGCCGAAGCCGCTCGATACCGCGCCACTCACCAATTCCGTCAAGCTCACTCCCTTCGGCCAAGACGACTTCAAGGTTCGTTCCGAGGGGACGCGCGTGCGCGTCGCCACCATCGACCGTCCGCGCTTCACCCAATGGGCCGAAGCTGAAACGTCAGTCGAAAACGGCTTCGTGGTCCCGCCCGCAGGTAGCACGATGATCTCGGTCGCCCACCGCCACGGACTGGCGGATGGCCGCCCGCGCACCGGTTTTCTGACGGGCTGGGGAGAATGGCGCGGCGCCTTCTGCACCACCGTCTCGCATGACAGCCACAACCTGACGGTCTTCGGCGGCAACACCGGGGATATGGCGGCGGCGGCGAATGCGGTGATCGCAGCAGGCG
The DNA here is from genome assembly GCA_900465675.1 of Hyphomicrobiales bacterium. GTDB lineage: Bacteria > Pseudomonadota > Alphaproteobacteria > Rhizobiales > Rhizobiaceae > Rhizobium. The sequence goes on from UBJR01000016.1 coordinate 7,387, forward strand.
GCGGAATGGCCGTTGCGAAGGATGGCGTCATCCTGGCGCTGCTGCCTCTGCCGCTCTCAGGCCTCGTCAGCGAAGCCTCGCTCGCCGAGACGGCACAAGCCTTCCGCGACATCCGCAAGGCGATGGAAGAGATCGTCACCTGGCAGCCGCCCTACCTCGTCTTCAAGGCCTGCTTCGGGGCGACACTTGCCTGCAATATCGGTCCGCATCAGACGGATATGGGGATTGCCGATGTGCTGACGGGTAAGGTGCTGGAGACGCCAGTGGTGGAGATATTGTCCTAAGAATCGCTTGGAGGGCGTGGCCCCCTCATCCGCCCTTCGGGCACCTTCTCCCCGCTGGGAGAAGGGAAATCGCGCCCTTCGCGAATCTCAAATTATTGAAGCAAGGCCGCGCCACAAGTCCCTTCTCCCCTCGGGGAGAAGGTGCCGGTAGGCGGATGAGGGGGCCAAGTCCACTGCTCTTGCTCGCACGCGACCTAAGCCACCAACTCCCGCTCCACCAGCTTCACCCAATACGCCGCCCCAAACCCAAGCGCCCCATCATTGAAATCATAAGCCGTATTGTGATGCAGCGCCCCGTCCACAGCCGGGCCGTTCCCGAGCCAGACGTAACACCCAGGCGCATTCTGCCCGAAAAACGCAAAGTCGTCCCCCGCCGTCGACGGCGGAAAGCTGGTGCGCACTTTCGCCCCGAATACCTCACCCGCGGCACCCAGCGCCCGCGCCGTCACGTCGGCATCGTTGACGACAGGCGGAATGCGCCGTTCGAATTGATAGTCCGCAGCAATGCCAAACATCTGCGCGGTGCCACGCGCCAACCGGCCGATCTCTTCTTCCAGCTGGTCACGCACTTCGGGCGAATAGGCCCGCGCCGTGCCGCCGATCTCGACGATATCGGGGATGACGTTCAGCGCCTTCGGGTCACCCGCCTGCAGCGAGCAGGCGCTGACGACGGCCGGCTGCAGTGGATCAACGACGCGGCCGACGATGGTCTGCAGTGCCGCGATGAAGGTACCCGCAGCAGTGATCGGGTCGCGGCCGAGATGCGGCTTGGCGCCATGCGTGCCGGTGCCGCGGAAGGTGACGCGCCAGCTGTCGGATGAGGCAAGCTGCGGCCCCCCGACGACGGCAATCTCATCGGTGTCGAGACCGGGCATATTGTGCAGGCTGTAGACGGCATCGCAGGGGAAGAGATCGAACAGTCCCTCCTCGACCATGCGTTTTGCGCCGCCCCGGCCCTCTTCGGCCGGTTGGAAGATGAAATGCACGGTGCCGGAAAAGCTCTTGGTTTCGGCCAGATACCGGGCGGCGCCGAGCAGCATCGCCGTATGCCCGTCATGGCCGCAGGCATGCATCTTGCCGGGTACTGTCGATTTATAGGGGCGATCCGCCATCTCGGGCATGGCCAGCGCATCCATATCGGCGCGCAGGCCGATGCTGCGCGTGCCGTTGCCGACCTGTAGCGTTCCGACGACGCCCGTCATCCCCAGTCCGCGATGCACCTTGATGCCGGCCTCCTCCAGCAGTTTCGCGAGGATACCGCTGGTGCGCTCCTCCTCGAAGCCGAGCTCCGGATGGGCGTGCAGATCGCGACGAAGCGAGGTGAGAAAGGGCAGATCGTCGATGATCCCTGCGGGAATGGTCATGAGCCGGGATGTCCTTGCATGCGAAAACGGGCGCCAGACCGGCGCCCGCTTCATGGATCCTTTGTTCAACAAAGGAGCGGTGAGTTCAACCCCTCACGTTTCCTCGACGAACACCTCTTCGCGCTTCTTCTTGACGCTCGGCAGGAAGACGATGATCAGCACGCCGAGCGCGATGGCGAGCAGCACGGCGCTGATCGGACGCGTGACGAAGGTCGTCGGATCGCCGCGTGACAGGATCATCGCCCGGCGCAGGTTCTCTTCCAGCAGCGGGCCGAGCACGAAGCCGAGCAGCAGCGGCGCCGGCTCGCAGCGCAGCTTCGCCAGCACATAGCCGATGAGGCCGAAGAAGGCGACGGCATAGAGGTCGTAGACATTGGCGTTGACGCTGTAGACCCCGATCGAGCAGAAGGCCATGATGACAGGGAAGAGCACGTAGTAGGGCACCGTCAGCAGCTTCACCCAGAGACCGATCAGCGGCAGGTTGAGGATGACGAGCATCAGGTTGCCGATCCACATCGAGGCAATGATGCCCCAGAACAGCGCCGGCTGTTCGGTCGCGACATTAGGACCCGGAACGATCCCCTGGATGATCATCGCACCGACCATCAGCGCCATGACGGGGTTGGCTGGGATCCCGAGCGTCAAGAGCGGGATGAACGAGGTCTGAGCGCCCGCATTGTTGGCCGATTCGGGACCGGCGACGCCCGCCACCGCCCCATGACCGAATTCTTCCGGGTTCTTCGACGTGCGCTTCTCCACCGTATAGGAGGCGAAGGACGCGAGAATGGCGCCGCCACCGGGCAGGATGCCGAGCGCCGAGCCGATCGCCGTGCCACGGATCACGGGCGCGATCATCTGCTTGAACTCGCTCTTCGACGGCAGCAATCCGGACACTTTTGCTATCAGCACCGTTCGGGTCTTTTCGCCTTCGAGATTGCGCAGGATTTCGGCGATGCCGAAGACACCGACAGCGAGCGCCACGAAATTCAGCCCATCGGCATATTCGCGGATGCCAAGGGTGAAGCGCGGCGTCCCGGTATAGATATCGGTGCCGACGAGCCCGAGCAGCAGCCCGAGCGCCACCATCGCCAGCGCCTTGATGATCGAGCCATGCGCCAGCGCGATCGACGACACCAGGCCGACGATCATCAGCGAGAAATATTCGGGCGCGCCGAATTTCAGCGCGATCTCGGTGAGCGGCGGCGCGAAGATGGCGACGAGGAAGGTCGAGACCGTTCCTGCGAAGAATGAGCCGAGTGCTGCGATCGCAAGTGCCGCGCCTGCCCTGCCCTTGCGGGCCATCTGGTAGCCATCGATCGCCGTGACCGCCGAGGATGACTCGCCCGGCATGTTGATCAGGATCGCCGTCGTGGAGCCGCCATATTGTGCACCGTAGTAGATACCGGCAAGCATGATCAGCGAGGAGACCGGCTCCAGCTGGAAGGTGATCGGCAAGAGCATGGCGATCGTCGCCGTGGCGCCGATGCCGGGCAGCACGCCGATCAGCGTGCCCAGGAGAACGCCGATCAGGCAGAAGAGCAGGTTTGCCGGCGTTGCTGCCGTGGCGAAACCGAGGGCGAGATTGTTGAAAAGTTCCATGTCTCTCTCCTCAGAACCTGGTCCACGGACCGAAGCGCTCGAACGGCAGGCCGAGGCCATAGCTGAACACTGCGACCGAAAAGACCGTGAGGCCGAGCGACAGGATCAGCGCGTAGAAGACATTCATCTTCTGCGAGGCAAAGCAGGCGACGAAGGCGGTGAGAAACAGCGAGGGCGCAAAGCCGAGACCGCGCACCGTCAGGCCGAACAGAACGGGAGCAGGCAGGATGAAGAGCATGCCGCGCCAGGCAAATGGGTCGATCGGCTCGCCCTCGACGCGCAGCGCCTGGAAGAACACGATAGCGCCGAGGATGACGAGCACCCCTGAGAGCACCAGCGGAAAATAGCCCGGCCCCATGCGCAACGCCGTGCCGAGTTCCAGCGTGAAGGACTGATAGGCGAAGAACGCGCCGGTCGCGACGAGCAGCGCGCCGCAGATCGCATTGGTGGTGTCGAATGTGACAGATTTCATGGTGTCTCCGTGGGGTTGGAGAGAACTGTGGGTGGAGCCCCCTCATCCCCGGCGCAACGCGTTGCGCCTGAAACTGTCGGGCACCTTCTCCCCGCTGGGGAGAAGGAAAACCGCGTCCCCTCTCCCCAGCAGGGAGAGGGTTAGGGTGAGGGGGCCACAAGCTCCGGGCTTGCGACCACTCAGTCGGCGTATTCGCCGGCGGCTTCGATCACCGGCTTCCAGCGGGTGATTTCGCTCTCAAGCTTTGCCTTCAGGGCCGCAGGCGTCGCATCGGCGTCCGGCGACGGCACGGTGCCGAGTTCGGCGAAGCGTGCGGCGACATTGCTGTCTTTCAGGGCCACCTGCAGCGCCTTCGACAGGCGCTCGTTGACGTCAGCAGGCGTGCCCTTCGGCGTGTAGATGCCATGCCAGATGCCGACTTCGAAGCCCGGCAGGCCGCCTTCGACAGCGGTCGGAACGTCCTTCAGGACATCGAGGCGCTTCGGCGAGGTCACGGCATAGGCCTTGATCGTGCCGCCCTGGATCTGCTTCGTGGTGTTGGTCGTCTGGTCGCACATGATATCGACCTGACCGCCGAGAAGATCGGTCATCGCCGGGCCGGTACCCTTGTAGGGAACGGTCGTCAGCGGCGTCTGGATCGCGCTCATGAACATCATGCCGCAGAGATGCGAGGCCGCACCGATACCGGCATTGGCATAGGTGACCTTGTCCTTGTTCGCCTTGACATATTCGACGAGGCCCTTGAGATCGGCCGGTTCGAAATCCTTGCGGGCGACGATCGTCATCGGCACGTCGGTGACGAGACCGACATAATCGAAGGCGTTGAGCGTGTCATAAGCGAGCTTGCGGTAGAGCGTGGCGGACGTCGCCATGCCGATATGGTGGAGCAGGATGGTGTAGCCATCAGCATCGGCAGCCGCAACGCGTCCGGCGCCAAGCGTGCCACCGGCGCCGCCGACATTTTCGACGACGATCTGCTGCCCCAAATCCTTCGACATGGATTCGGCAACGAGGCGCGCGACGGTATCCGTCGGGCCACCGGCCGCGAACGGCACGACCATGGTGATGGTGCGTTCAGGATAGCCCTGTGCGGATGCACCGGCAGCGAAAAGAGAGACGGCGGCAGCGGCCGTCATGCCAAGCATGGCCTTGAAGAGTTTCATCGTTTTCCTCCCTGATGAAAACAGGCTGCCAGCGGCGCTTCCCGTGCGCGGCTGGAATGGCGGCCATTAACAGGAGGTAAACGGGCCCCGGCAATCGTCAGGCGCCACCGTCAGACAGAGATTTCGCCTGCGTGCGCTGCACCATGGGTCGATTTGGAAACAAAGGCCAAAGACGATGGGTGGAAATCCACCCATCTTGGCTATTCGGAAACGAGCATCTTCTTGTCGAGCCCGTATTTCTGCATCTTTTCGTACAGCGTCTTGCGGGAAATCTGCAGCGACTCATAGACGGGCTTGAGGCTTCCGCCATGCGCGACAAGCGCCGTGGCAATCACGCCGCGCTCGAATTCGGCGACGCGATCGGCAAGCCCGGACACTTCGCCATTCGGCCGCTCGCCACTATCGAGGCCGAGGACCAGGCGGTCTGCCGCGTTGCGCAGTTCCCGTACATTGCCCGGCCAGTCGCGCTGGGCGATATCGGAGATCAGGTCAGGCGAAACCGGCAGATCGTCGCGCCCATAGCGCGCCGCCGCCTCTCGTACCAACTGGAGAAACAGCAGCGGAATATCCGCGCGCCGCTGCGTCAGCGCCGGCACATGCAGGGTCGCAACATTCAGCCGGTAGAAGAGATCGGCGCGGAAGCGGCCGGCGGCGACTTCGGCTTCCAGATCGACCTTGCTGGTGGCGATGAAGCGGACGTCGAGCGGCACGATTTCGTTGGAGCCGAGCCGCGAGATCACCCGCTCCTGCAGCACTCTCAGAAACTTCGCCTGCAGATCGAAGGGCATCGAGCCGATCTCGTCGAGCAGGATTGTCCCGCCGCGGCCATGCTCGAATTTGCCGTAACGCGGGCGCACGGCGCCGGGAAAGGCGCCGGCCTCGTGGCCGAACAGCTCGCTCTCAATGAGGTTCGCAGGCAAGGCCGCGCAGTTGATGGCGATGAAAGGGCGGCTGGCCCGGGCGCTGATATCATGAAGTGCCCGGGCCACCACTTCCTTGCCTGCCCCTGTCTCGCCGACAATGAGCGTATCGGCATCGCTCGCCCCGATCGCCCGAATGCGGTAGCGTAGATCGACCATCACCTGCGTTCGCCCCGGCAGCCGCGATTCGATGTCATCGCGCTTTCCGGCAACGGCTTTCAGCAGCCGGTTTTCGAGGACAAGACTGCGGCGCTCCAGGGCGCGCTTGATGACACCGGCCAGCATCTGCGGCGTGAACGGCTTTTCGATGAAATCATAGGCGCCTTCGCGCATTGCCTTCACCGCCAGCTGCACATCGCCATGGCCGGTGACGAGGATCACAGGCACTTCCGCATCGATCTCGCGGATCCGGTTCATCAGCGTCATGCCATCGGTGCCGGGCATGCGGATATCGCTGACGACGACGCCGGGGAAACTGTAACCGATCAGCTCGAGCACATGGTCTGCGTTCGAGAAGGTCTCAACATTGAAGCCCGAAAGCTCCAGCGCCTGCGCCGTCGAACGGCGCAGCTCCTCCTCGTCATCAACGAGCAGGATCTTCTGTTCACTCATTCCGCGGCCTCCGGCATGGCGCCCGCCGCCGATTGCAGTTCGATGCGGAATTCGGCCCCGCCATCGGGGTGGTTCGCAACAGTCAGGCTGCCGCCGAAATCCTTGATGATGTTGTAGGAGATGGAAAGACCGAGCCCCAGCCCCTTGCCGACGCCCTTGGTGGTGAAGAACGGGTCAAAGATGCGCTCGGCGATCGCCGCCGGCACGCCTGGCCCGAAGTCACGCACCGTCAGCACTACCTTGCCGGCACTCTCGAAGGCGCTGACCTCGATCCGCCGGTCGTTGAGGCCTTCCACGGCATCCGCTGCATTGGAGATGACGTTGACCAGCACCTGCTGGAGACGCACGGAACCCGCCCGGACGACCGGCGGATGCAGCCCAAGATCGAGCTGCAGATCGGCATCGGCCGCCTTCAGCCGCCAGGCGACGATCTCCAGCGTATCGCGGATCGCCTCGTCGAGCGGCACCGGCCCGAGCTTCTCGTTGGGCTTGCGGGCGAAATTGCGCAAGTGCTTGCTGATCGCCGCCATCCGGTCGATCAGCCCGCCGATACGGCGGATATTGTCCTGCGCCTCGGTGTTTCTTCCGCGGTCGAGCAGCACGGCGGCGCTATCCGTATAGGTCTTGGCGGCCGCCAGGGGCTGGTTGAATTCATGAGAGAGTGCCGCCGACATCTGGCCGAGCCCGGCAAGCTTGCCCGCCTGGATCAAATCGGCCTGCGTCTGCCGCAACTGCTGCTCCGTCAGGCGCCGCTCGGCGATCTCTTCCTCGATACGGCTGTTGACCCGGGCAAGATCGGCCGTGCGCTCCTCGACGCGCCGTTCCAGCTGGTTGCGGGCGTCTGCCTGCAACTGCATGCGTTCATTGAGCCGCATCCGGCGCTGGCGCAGAACGGCAAAGGCGAGACCGGCAATGCAGAGCATGAGGAAACCGGCGACCAGCGCCGTGCGCGCCTGCGCCCGGACAGAGCCGGTGTCGAGCAGAACGTTTACGGTCCAGTCTTCGGCCTGCATATACTGCGAGAGCACCAGATATTCCTTCTGCGCGCCCTCCTCGATCATCGTCATCAGATCATGCTCTGCGAACCGGCTGCGTCCGAGCGGCAGCGCCGTCAGCGCCGCGTTGGCATAGCGCCGGGAGGCCTCGGTCCGCTGCATGCGATCCGCCGTCAGCGGCAGGATGCTGTTATAGAGCCAGGCCGGCTTGCCGGACATGAAGATGATGCCTTCAGGATCGGAGACGAAGATGCGATATTCGCCGCTGGTCCAGGAAGACTCGATCATGTCGATATCCACCTTGAAGACGATGACGCCGCGGATGTCATCGCCGGCCCTGATCGGTGATCCGAAATAATAGCCGCGCTTCAGCGAGGTCGTCCCCAGCGCATAGAAACGCGACTGCTTTCCGGCAATCGCCTCCTGGAAATACGGGCGGTAGCTGAAATTCTCGCCGATGAAGCTTCCCGGCATATTGAAATTGCTGGCGGCGATCGTCTCGCCGTCGGGCTTGATCACATAGATGTCTGAGGACTTGAGGAGATGGTTGATCTCCTTGAGATAGAGGTTCGCGGCATCCCGAAGATCCTTGTCGTCGGGATGCGTGACCAGTTCCTTGATGTCGTCGTGATCGGCAATCAGCGCCGGCAGTGCCTCGTAGCGGTTCAGGTGACCGCTGAGGGCCGAGACGGCCAGCCGCAGCGCTGTCCCTGCCTGCGCCGAGGCTTCGCCCATATAGGCGCGCGTCGCCAGCGATCCGCCGTAATAGAAAAAGGCGAAAACGACGAAAGGCACTGAAAACAGCGCAAATATAAGCCTATGCCTCTGTGACAGCGGCGGCTCCTCCCATTTTGCCTCCCTCCCCAGGAAGGCAACCCCGACCGCCCGATTGTAATGACCGGCGCCGCGAATTCCAAGAGGCGACAGGCATGGCCAAGGCGATCGCCCCGCCCTTGACACGCCCTGCCCGGAATTGTCCTATCGGCCGACTGTGATGGGAGACCACGATGACAGACGAACAGGCGCCTGTTGACAGCAAGCTCACCACGTCCAAACGCCGCTGGGCCGCGGAAGGCAAGTTCCTCACCGGCCGCATCTCCCGCCCGGAGACCGAGCGTTTGCCGCCCGGCCAGCATCTGGTGAAGAACTGGCCGGTGCTCGACCTCGGCGAGCAGCCGGCGATATCGCTGGATGATTGGAAGCTCGAGGTGCGCGGTCTCGTAGAGACACCGCTTGCGCTGACATGGGCTGATTTCCAGTCGATGCAGCAGAGCACCCGTGTCAGCGACATCCATTGCGTGACGACATGGTCGCGCTACGACAACCGCTGGGAAGGCGTCTCAACCCGCGATCTGCTGGACGCCGCCATGCCGAAGGCCGAAGCCGGTTACGTCATGCTGACGAGCTATGACGGCTACACCACCAATCTGCCGCTGGCGGATTTCGCCGCCGAAGATGCGATCCTGGCGACCGCCTGGGAGGGGCAGCCGCTGACGCTTGATCACGGCGGCCCGATGCGGCTGGTCGTGCCGCATCTCTATTTCTGGAAGAGCGCCAAATGGCTGCGCCGCATCGACCTGATGCCGTCGGACAGGGCGGGCTTCTGGGAAATGAACGGCTATCACATGCTCGGCGACCCCTGGCGCGAGCAGCGCTACACCGAAGACTGAACCCGCAGCAGCCTGCGGCCGGCGAAGAAGACGCCAAAGATCACCGCGAAGAAACCGGTCAGCGACGCCATGCTTGCCGTATGCAGCGGAATTTCGCTCCAGCGCGGCTTGATGACATCGGCAGTGTTGAAAGCCTCGCCGCTGAAGCGGCAGGTGATCAGCGACAGGCCGCGGCGCACCATGTCGGCATCGGCATCCGAGATGATCGCATTGGCTTCGTCAGCCTCACGCGGCATCTCGCGCATCGAGAGCAGCACCGCCTTGGTGGCGGCCAGATAGGCATGGGCGCATTCGTTGAACGGGCTTTCCTCGTCCGTCACGCTGCCGGGCATACGGCCCCGGAGACAGTAGGAATACTGGATCTGCGCATAGTTCAGCACCCGGCGGAACGGCTCGTTCGTATCGGTGGCGCCGGACGCGAGCGCGATGATCCGATCGCGGTAATCAGCCATGACCGCCATTTCGCCATGCGAAATTTCAGGGACAGGAATGCCGCTGTGGTTTTCCGACGCGGTGCGGCTATGGGCCATGGCTCCGCCGGTCAGCAGCGCGAGCGCAGCTACAGAGATCGCCGAACGAAGAAGCAGCCGTTTCATCGCAGACCTTACCAATCCCTCATTCCTGTGCTTGTCACAGGAATCCAGTGCGTCCATGTCCATGGACGCGGGAAACTAGAGTCATTCACCGCGCCGACGCGCGGTGGCTGGATTCCTGTGACGAGCACAGGAATGAGGGAGAGTGCGGAACACCTCCCTCACCAACCTCTCACCGAAACGCCGGACGGCCAACCGGGGACCGCGTTTCAAGCCGCTTCTCGGCCAGGAAACCGAAGACCACCGCCAGCACCGACCACAGGACCACATGCATGCCGAGCGACGTCGTGCGGAAGCTCCAGAGCACCGCTGCCGAATAGTTTTCCGGCACCTCGTTGATCGGCGGCAGCAGATACTGCACGGCACCAATGAAGACGATATAGGCGATACCGGCGATGATCGAACCGTTCCAGATGCCGAAGCGGACAGCCAGATTGCGGGCAAATGCCACGGCGGCAACCAGCGCCCCAACCGAGACGACGATCATCAGGAAAAACAGCTCGGTGCGAACGCCGATCGTGTCCGGATTGCCGACAGCCGGCGGATTGGCCGGGTACTTGATGCCGGGAACGAGGATGATGGCGACGAAGGCTGCCAGCGCGATGACGGCAGCGGTGCCGCGGGCGCTGAGCTTGCTGAAGCGGCCATGCACGAAGGCGAAGGCAAGAGCAAAGAGACCGCCGACGGCGATGCCGTAAGCCATTACCCCGGTGAAGAGGCCGATGCCGGCTTGGGTGGCGCGGCTGACGATTTCGGGTTCGGCGGCTTCGCCGGCAGCCGTGGCTGCGGCTTCCTCGAAGGCGATCGCCTGATCGACCAGCGGCTCACCGAATGTATGGGCGAAGGCAAAAACCAGGATGCCAGCAATCGCCCCCGCGATCATCCCGCGGAGAAGAAGATTTCCAACCATGTCTGTCGTCCTTTAGTGGCAGGGGAAGCCGAGAAGGTGGCGGCCGTCATGCACGAATTCGTGCACATACATGCCGTTGAAAAGCGCCATGGCGCCTTCTTCCGTGCCGACGAAATAGATGGCGATGATCATCAGCAGGCCGCCGAAGATCGCCCATGGCAGGATTTCGCCTACCGGGATTGGCGCCGGTGCTGCGACGGGCGCAAAAGTGGTGTCAGACATGTATTCCTCCTGGAATGACGCGTTCAGTCGAAAGAGTGTTGGCGGCAAGGTCTGACTTCCAGCCTGCTTTCGCATCCTGGTCACAGTGGCGCGACCGCGCCGGATTTCCACCGGCTTCCAAACCCGCAACATGCCCGTTATATCTCTAGGCTGAGAACTGTCAACGAAACTTCATTTGCCATCCACGGCAAGCCGGAGGCTCACCTGTGCATACCCGGCTGACCTGGATCTGCCACGGCCCGACCAGCGCCAACCGCGAAGGCCGCTTCCCTCTGAACGAGCCACTGGAACAGAGCGCCGTTGTGGAAACCGCAGCGTTGACGGAGAAGCTTCGGCACGCCGATCGGAGCGCAAGCAGCCCTGCCCTGGCAGGATTGCAGACGGCCGAAATCCTGAGCCTTGCCGCCACCGGCGACCCAAGGCTCGCCGATCCAGACTACGGCCGCTGGAAGGGACGCTCACTTGCCGATCTGCAGGCAAAGGAGCCGGACGCTCTGGTTCAATGGATGACGGATCCGCAATCGGCGCCGCATGGCGGAGAAAGTCTCGCCAAACTTCAGTCTCGCGTCACCGGCTGGATGGAAGAACAGCAGAGCCTCGACGGGCACGTGATCGCAGTCGCCAATGCTGCGGTGATCCGGGCCGCCGTTCTCCATGTGCTGAACGCGCCGCTCGCCTCGTTCTGGCTGGCCGACATCGAGCCGCTTGCCATCCTGCGCATGAGCCATGACGGCCGCCGCTGGGCGCTGCGCTTCGGCCGCTAGGCTACCATTTCCAACATGAAATTTAGATAAGCCTTACGCAAGCAAGTTGCGCGATACCTATTGAACCCGGCTTGCCGGGCGCTAAGTCCTTGCCCCGGGGAGACCAGCCATGACGTATGATTGGAGTGGGGAGCGTACACGGCGCGTGCGTCTTCTGAAGATCGTTACCGCCGTTGTTCTCATAGGCTTTGTCATCAGCATCCCGATGCTGGTGAGCTGAAAGAAGGGCGAGCAGCCAAACCGCTCGCCTTTTCGCGTTATTGCTGCGGAATCTGGATGACCGCGAAGAACAGGCCGAGCTGGCGGATCGCGTGCGCGAAGCCTTCATAGTCCACAGGCTTGGTGATGTAGACATTGGCGCCGAGATCGTAGCAGCGCTGGATTTCACGCTCGTCATCGGTCGTCGTCAGGATCACCACAGGCATGCGCTTGGTGTGCTCGTTGCCCTTGATCTGCTCGAGAATGTCGATGCCCGACGTATCGGGAAGGTTCAAATCAAGCAGCACCAGCAGATAGCGGTCCCTGCTGACCTCACCGCTGCGATCGGCACCGAGGATGAAATCGAGAGCGCTCTTGCCATTGGTGAAGGGAACGATCTCGTTGTTCACGCCGGCCCGGCGCACGTTCTTCTCGATGAGGCGGGCATGCCCCTCATCGTCTTCGATCATCACGATCGTGACTTCCTGGCCCGTGGCTTTCATGACTCTGTACCCTTTACGATGGTGGTGAGATCCGAAGGCAGGAGCAGCGTGAACGTGCTGCCGGTACCCTCCGTCGACTCGACAGTAATGTCGCCGCCCAAATTTCGTATTAACGAACGCACATATGCCAGGCCGATCCCCTCGCCCGGCTGATCTTGCTCGCCGGCGCGGCGGAACAGCTCAAAAACGCGCTCGCGGTCGTTCTTTGCAATACCGCGGCCATTGTCCTCGACATCGATCTTGATACGGCCCTTGCCGGCAGGCATTGCCCGGACCGCAATCTTCACCGGGCGGCCAGGATAGTGGTATTTGACCGCATTGTCGAAAAGGTTGCCGACGATCTGGTCCAGCGAGAAGCGGTCCGTGATGAGCGCCGGAACGCGAATGTCCATCTCCATCGTCCCGTCGGCAGCAACCACCTGGTGGTGAACGCTCGCAGCCGCAGTCTCCATCGCGGCCTTGAGGTCGACCCTCTCCGGAACCAGTTTGCGGCGCCCGTCGCGGGAAATCTTGAGGATGGCGTTGATCAGCGAATCCATTTTCCGCGTCGACGAGCGGATAAAGCTCATCGCCTCCGGAAGGTCTTCCTCCACCGCCAGCCGCGCTTCCTTAATCTCGCTTTCGCTCGGCTTCTTCTCGTCGGCCATCACATAGGCCGTCACTGCAACGAGGCTCGCCTCCAGTTCGCTGAGGAAGCCCATGATATTGACCAGCGGCGCGCGCAGGTCGTGGGTGACGATATAGGCGAATCGCTGGATCTCCTGATTCGCCTGCATCAGATCCTCTGTGCGCTCGTTGACGCGCTCCTCGAGGCCGCTGTTCAGCGCTTCCAGTTCCTCACGCGCACGCGACAGATCGCGCACGTGCTGGAAGATAATGAGGATGGCGCCGCCAAGCACAATCACGATCGCCAGCGCACCGCCGACGGTGACCCATTGCAGATCGCTGGCGGCCTCAAGCTGCTCGGCAACGATCACCCGCAAATGCTCGTCGGTCAGTCCAATGAAGCCGATCATAAGGCGCCGGGCATCGTCCATGTAAACGCGCCCGCTGTCGTTGCTGACGATGGCAAGCGCTTCCTGCTGCCTTCCGCTCTGGGCGAGCGCTACGGTGTTCTCGACCTCTGCCAGCTTGCCGTCGATCGCCTTGTCGAGATCAGGCAGTTTCCCGGCATATTCCGGGTAGTTGGCAACGGCATCGGCAAGGCGCTTTCGCCGCTCCGGCAGATTTTTCAAGGCCAGATTGAAAGGATCGAGATAGCTCTGCTCGCCGGTCAGCAGGAAGCCGCGCTGGCCGGTTTCGGCATCCTGAAGCGCCGAAAGCAGATCGGCCGAGCCGCTGCGGATCCGGCGCATCTCGGCAACGGTATCGGAATAGACCCGGTTCTCCCTCGTCAACCACAGCGAGGTCCCGACGATGCCCACCAGAAGCAGAACGCCGAGCCCGAGCATGATCAGCGTCGAGCGAACGAAGGAGGTGTTGGATGACATCAGGGATTTCTCTGAAAAGGATTTTCTGAAATACAAGTGACGGAAAAACGCCTTGCGATCAACCCGATGACCGCAAGGCAATGATACCCAGCGTGACTATAAATGGGATTTGCGTCAGTGTTTGACGCCGTCGCCCGCAATTGACGGACTGGTCACCGAAACCGGATCGCTTGCCGGAAACGTATCCTCAAGGCCACGGTCAAGCTGCGCTTCCAGCTCCTGCTCTGCCTTGGAAACGCGCGCACTCTCGCGAACGCGCATATCGCCGCCTTCCTGCGCCTCGGCCGAAGCAAATTCGCCCATCAACGCCTTCGCCTTATCGATTGCGTTTTGCCGGTTGAGATCATCGGCTCCCTTCATCTGAACGGAAACGACCTCGCCGCCATCACTGACAAATTCGACGGTGAATCCCGATTTTCCGCCATGGCTGGGAATGACCTGAGTGCCGACGACCTGCATGGACCTGTCCTCCTAAGCGTTTCAACTTCAATGTCCAAACGGCAGAAGCGATCGCTTGGTTCCGCCGGCCACCTTCACGATTGGCGCAGGTAGCTGATGGTCAGCTCGAGTTCGAGATTGACGATCGGCATACGCTGGCCGTTCTGCACTTCGATACTCAGCCGCTCGCCCGGCGCCGACGGCAACCCATCCAGCGCCATTTCCGCCAGCACGCGCTTGGCCTGCTCAACGGCCGATATCAGATCCGGAAACTCGAATGCCCGGTCGGCTGGCACAGTGCCGTCATTGTCATGCGTCTTGAAATAGAATGCGGACATTGCTTCCCACTCTGGTTTTGCTCTTTAAAGCGGGAAGCACGCTAAAGGTTTCAATTCGCGTCTAAAAACTTGGGCGGAGCCGGCCAGGCCCGTCGTTTCCGTGCGACCAGCCATCCCTTACGTCCTTCCGCAGCCCAGCGATTGCAGCAAACAATCACTACCCGTTTTCAACGAACATTTCAGACTTCGATGATATTGCTATGTCTTATATGGGGTGAGGAATGACGATGCCGGGGTTCTTTCGTAGCCGTGCCGGAAGGCAATGTTTATCGGTCATGATGCTGGGAACGGTCCTTTGGCTGCTCGGCGCCTGGCTGCAATTCGGCGACGGGCTGTCGGCTTTTGTACAGATGTTCGACGATTACGGCGCCGAGAAACTGGTGCTCGCCTTCGTCATCGCCGGTGCGATGAGCTTCATCTATTCGATCCTGCGCATAGCCGATCTCCGCCAGGAAATGGAGCTTCGTGCCGCGGCCCAGTTCAAGGCCGATTGGACGGCCACCCACGATCACCTGACCAAGCTTCCAAACCGCTACGCCTTCGAGCGTAAAAAGCTCACCCGCTCCACGCCGAAGAACCACGAGCATGCAGAGGCGGAAGCGCTGAATGTCACCGTGTTTTCCGTCGATCTCGACGGCTTCAAGAAGGTCAACGATCTCGTCGGCCACAAGGGCGGCGACATCCTGTTGATCGAGGTGGCGCGCCGCATCTGTTCGCTCGGCAACGCCGATTGCGTCTACCGCTTCGGCGGCGACGAATTCGTCATCATCGGCGCCGGCATGACCGAGGAGCGCGAGCGGCATTTCGCTCGCGTCCTGATTCAGGCCGTCACCCGGCCAATCAGCATCGACGGCTTTGCCGTCGAGGTTGGCGCCAGTGTTGGCTACGAGCGCTGGATCGAGGGCAGCGAGCCGCTCGAAAACGCCGCGCACCGCGCCGATCTTGCCATGTACGAAGCAAAGTCGCGCGGCCCCAACCATGCCCTCGCCTTCGAAGCCTCGATGCAGGACAAGGTCGCCGAACGCGCGGCCCTCGAAGCCAAGCTGCGCACCGCCATCCAGCAAAAGGCCATCCGGCCCTTCTACCAGCCACTGATCGACCTGAAGACCGGTGATATCTGCGGCTTTGAGGCGCTTGCCCGCTGGACCGACGATAGCGGCACCAGCATCCCGCCGCCTGTCTTCATCGGCATTGCCGAAGAGACAGGAATGATCACCGAGCTTTTCGAAAACCTGCTGACCCAGGCCTGCAGCGATGCACTGGCCTGGCATGACCGGATCGTGCTCTCCTTCAACATCTCGCCGGTGCAGATGGAAGACAGATTGCTGGCCTCGCGCGTCCTCAAGGTGCTGGTCGCCTCCGGCCTGCCGCCGGAGCGGCTGGAGATCGAGATCACCGAAAACGCCCTGATTCAGGATCCGGCGGTGGCCGCCGTCATCCTCGACGAACTGCATGCGGCGGGCGTCCAGATCGCTCTTGACGACTTCGGCACCGGCTATTCCAGCCTTGCCCAGCTTGCCCGCTACCGCTTCGACAAGATCAAGATCGACAAGAGCTTCGTTGCCACCTACCAAGACGACGAACGCCAGGAAAAGATCGTCCGCGCCATGCTCGGCCTCGGCCACAGCCTGAACATCAAGACGACGGCCGAGGGCATCGAGGAACACAGCCAGCTCGGCTACCTCACCCGCCTCGGCTGCGATATCGGCCAGGGCTACCTGTTCGGAAAGGCGATGCCTGCAGAACAGGCCAGCGCGTTTATCGCGGAACGGATGCAGACGCTGTCTGCTGCGGGATAGCCGGGGGTATCCTGAAAGCCTACGGGCCCGAATCCGGTGAGCCGATGCAAATCACCACGCTCTCAGGAACCAAACCGCGCAGACCGCGTTGCTTTTCCAGTCTCGTCAACAGAACGTTGGAAGAAGCATGAAGAAAATAATAGTGGCCTGCCTGCTCGCCGGAGACCGTTCGCTATTGGCGTCACGGTGATCTCATTCAAAGACGTGAACGGATTTGCCGGTGATAGCCTGACAGATCGGCCTTCGGATCAACCTATGCCCGTCGCACACCATTGCGGCGGGCATTTTTGGTCAAAACGTCGAGCGCTTGGGAAATGTGGGATGAAGACGCTGAAGGCACAGAACGCATCTGACCAGAATCAAAGCAAGCAGAGCTGCCCAAAAGTCTCATCGCAAAAAGCGATCAGAAGCTTTTCCAAGCCTCACATTAGAATGCGTATTCGGTGATGAAAAATGGTAGCGGGGGGCGGAATTGAACCGCCGACCTCAGGGTTATGAATCCTGCGCTCTCACCAACTGAGCTACCCAGCCACACCATCCGGACAAGACATTCGCAAAGCGGCGGCCTGTCGGATGAGCGGGTTATTAAGAGCGTCTCGGCTTTGTGTCAAGCACGTGAAGGAGAAAAAGGGAGCGCTGCAGCATGGCTTTTCCCAACAATTTCACGCAGCCACCGGCTGGCTCAGAAGTGCTTTCAGCGAAGCTTCCGCTGCGGGCTCGCGTTCCGAGCGTTCGATGAAGCCGCCGCCGAAAACGCGGGCGTCATCGCCCGGCGCCGAATAGAGCGCGCAGGCCTGGCCCGGCGCGATACCGGCTTCGCCGACGGTCAGATCGACATAGATGCCCGATGCGTCGGCGCGCAGCACCGCCGGTTCCGGCACACGGGTGGAGCGCACCTTGGCATAGCAGGCGAAGCCTTCGCCGGCAGCAGCCTGCAACAGCGGTTCGTCGCCCAGCCAGTTGACGTCGCGCAGATAGACGCGGTGGGTTTCCAGCGCTTCCTTGGGGCCGACGATGACGCGGCGCGAGCGCGCGTCGAGATAGACGACATAGAGCGGGTCGCCAGTGGCGACGCCGATGCCGCGGCGCTGGCCGATCGTATAATGCAGGATACCGTCATGACGGCCGAGCACGCGGCCGTCGAGATGAACGATCTCGCCCGCCAGCGCCGCATTTGGCTTCAGCTTGTTGATGACATCGGAATACTTGCCCTGCGGCACGAAACAGATGTCCTGGCTGTCGGCCTTCTTGGCGACGACGAGGCCCATCTCTTCGGCAAGCTTGCGCGTTTCAGACTTCGGCAGACCGCCCAGCGGAAAGCGCAGATAATCGATCTGCTCCTGCGTCGTCGCGAACAGGAAGTAGCTCTGGTCGCGATCGGCATCGGCAGGGCGATAGAGCGCTCTGCGTCCCGGCGCGCCGCTCGCAGGATTGGGCCGCGAGCGGATGTAATGGCCGGTGGCCAAGGCATCGGCCCCGAGCTCCTTGGCGGTTTCCAGCAAATCGGCGAACTTGACGGTCTGGTTGCAGGACACGCAGGGGATCGGCGTTTCACCGGCCACATAGCTTTCCATGAACGGGTTGATCACCGTATCGCGAAAGCGCTTTTCATAATCGAGCACGTAATGCGGAATACCGAGCGTCTCGCAGACGCGGCGCGCATCGTCGATATCCTGACCGGCGCAGCACGAACCGGCGCGGTGAACGGCGGCGCCATGATCGTAAAGCTGCAGGGTGATGCCGAGAACGTCATAGCCCTGGCGTTTCAGAATCCCGGCCACGACGGAACTGTCGACGCCGCCCGACATGGCAACGACGACACGGGTGTCTTCCGGCTTCTTGTCAAAATCCAGTGTATTCACGTCCGACTGCCAAATTCTGCGCGAGTTCCACGATTGATGCCACCGGCATACTTTGCGCTGCAAATACGGCCGGTTTCAATGCGTCCGGCGGGCTCGTCCGCCGGGCTTTCCGTGCCGCTGGATATAGAAAGGATTGGCCGCCCACGCAAGGGGCAGCCGCCACAGCCGGAATTCGGCCAGCGTCGTGACGAGTGAGCGGCCTATGCCGCGCAGAATTCAGTTCTCCAGGCAGGGATCGGCAAAGAGAAAACCTTTCAGCGCGCCGGAGAGCGTCTTGCCGACCACGACCAGCCAGATCATCGCAAGCGCCGCCACCAGCACGCCGCCGAAACTTGTCAGCAGCGGAAAGTCGAGCAGCTGGCCCAGCCGCAGCGTAGTAACCGCATAGACGCCGATCGGAAAGGTGAAGGCCCACCAGCCGAGATTGAACGGCAGCCCTTCGCGCGCATGGCTGACCGTCGTCGCGATGGCGATCGCCAGCCACCAGAGGCCATAGCCCCAGAGCAGAACGGCGCCGAGCAGGCTAGCGCCAGCCATCGCCGTCGCCAGTTCGCCGAGCCCCTTTGTTTCCAGCACACTGCCGCTATTGGCGGCAAAGAGAGCCAGGCCGAAAGCACCGGTGCCGATCGGGCCGAGCGCCAGAAAGCTCGTCGCGCTCATATTGGCAGGCGGCAGCTTGTGCAGCGCCATGCGCAGGAAGAGGATCACCAGAATGCCGAGCGCCAGCGGCACGGAGCAGGCCCAGAGGACATAGCTCGCGAAGAGCATGGTGAATTGCGGCGCACCGGACGGCAGGTGCGCCATCAGCATCGCCCCGCTGCCGGCGGTCACCTCGGAGGCGACGATAGGCAGCAGCCAGACCGCGGTCATCTGATGGATCGCGTGCTCCTGCCGGGTGAACATGGCAAGTGGAATGGAAAGGCCGGCAAGGATCGCCAGCGCCGCATCGAACCACCAGAGCGATTGCGCGATATCGATCGCGAGATCCCCGATCAGCGGCTGCCCGAAGATCACGAAGCCGTTGATGATGGTGGCGAGTCCCATCGGAATGCAGCCAAAGAACATCGAAAGCACCGGATGATCGAAGATCCGGCGCGCATCGCCAGGATAGATGATCCACTTCGCCGCATAGATAAGCGAAAGAGCAATGAAGAGCAGGAGGTTCGCCACCCACAGCGTTTCGCCGAGGCTGTAGAGCGCCGGTGCCGATGGAAACTGCGCCAGGCAGACGGCGAACATCCCGGTGCCCATCGTTGCTGCAAACCAGTTGGGCGTGAAATGCCGGACAAGCCTCAGCCCTTCGCTGGGAACATCACCCGCACCGGTTTTCATCAGAATGGTCATTGCCGCTCGCCTCATCTTTCGGCGTCACCAATAGCCCCTTGAATTAATCGCTTCCAACGAATTGTAATTGTAAAAACGTTCGATAAAATCGATGAAATGACCCTTGAGCAACTCCGCATCTTCGTCGAAGTCGCCGCCCGCCAGCATGTGACCCGCGCCGCCGAATATCTGAACATGACGCAATCGGCCGTCAGCGCCGCAATAACCGCGCTGGAGACCCGCCACGGCGTGACGCTCTTCGACCGCGTCGGCCGCTCGATCGTCCTCAACCGGACGGGCCAGCTGTTTCTCAAGGAAGCACAGCAGGTGCTGGCAAGTACCAAGGCAGCGGAGGCGGCCCTGATGGATCTCTCCGGCCTGATGCATGGCGAACTGTCGATCATCGCCAGCCAGACGGCCGCCGCGCACTGGCTGGCGCCGAAGCTGGCCGCCTATCGCAAGCTCTATCCCGGCATCAAGCTCAATATCGGCATCGGCAACACCGTCGAAACGGCCGACGCCGTGATGAACGGCAAGACGGAAATCGGACTGATCGAATGGCGCGAGGATCGCCGCGGCGTTTCGGCCCGGCAGGTTGCGATCGATGAGATGATCGTCATCGTCGGCCGCGGTCACCCCTGGACGGACGGCAAGCCGCGCAGCATCGGCGACTTCCGGCAAACCCCGTGGGTGATGCGTGAGGCGGGATCGGGCACGCGGCATGCCTTCGAAAGCATGATCGAGGCAGAGGGTCTCAGTCTCGCCGAGCTTGACGTTACCCTGCAATTGCCCGCCAACGAGCCGATCATTAGCGCCGTCGAGGCTGGATTGGGAGCGACCTTGATGTCGCGGATCCTCGCCGACCCCTTACTCAAGAGCGGCACCATCGTCGAAGCGGCCATAAAGCCGCTGCCGCGGCCCTTCTTCCTGCTGCGGCATGAAGAGCGCTATCGCAGCAAGGCAGCAGATGCCTTCGACGCGATGATCTCAACGGTAGCGGGCGCGCCTTAACGGCACATCGCCTTCGATCATCCGCTCGGCGTCGGCCTGTGGCATCGGCTTGCCGAGCAGATAGCCCTGCACTTCCGCGAAGCCTTCCCGCCGTAGCCTCTGCAGCTGCTCCTCCGTCTCGATGCCTTCGGCAAGCGTCACCGCATTGAACCCTGAGCCGATGCCGGCGACGGCACGGATGATTGCCAGATTGCCGGGGTCGCTCTCCATGCCGGCGACGAAACTGCGGTCGAGCTTGATCTTGTCGAAGGGAAAGGCCCTCAGATAGCTGAAAGACGAATAGCCGGTGCCGAAATCGTCGATGGCGATGCGCAGACCGAGCTCCTTCAGGGCCCGAAGCAGCGGCAGGCTCTGTTCGACATCGGCGAGGAAAACGGACTCGGTGATTTCGATCTCCAGCCGCTGCGCCTGCAATCCGCTGTCGCCGAGCGCCGAAACGACGGTCGCGAGCAGCGTGTTGTGGCGGAACTGGCAGACCGAAAGATTGACGGCGATCTTTAGATGTTCGGGCCAGCCGGCTGCAACGCGGCAGGCTTCGCGCAGCACCCATTCGCCGATCGGCACGATCAGCCCGGTTTCTTCGGCGAGCGGAATGAATTCCATCGGCGCCACAAGTCCTCGGCTCGGGTGATGCCAGCGGATCAATGCTTCGAAACCGGCGAGTTCGCCGCTCGCCGCCTGCACGATCGGCTGGTAGTGAAGCTCGAACTGCCGCTTCTCGACGGCATCGCGCAATTCGGCGATGAGCTGATGACGCCGCTCCACTTCAAGGCGCATTTCCGTCTCGTAGAAACGGTAGGTGGAGCGGCCGCTTTCCTTGGCGGCGTAAAGCGCCAGATCGGCATGCCGCATCAGCACGTCGGCATCGCCGGCATGATCCGGCGCCAAGGCGACACCGATGCTGCAGGTCACGTGCTCGTTGCTGCCGTCGAGATCGAAAGGCGCGCTGAGCACCGCGAGCAGCTGCTCGGCAAAGCGTCCAGTCCGGCCGCAATCGCCGGATTTCAACACGATCGCAAACTCGTCGCCGCCTAGGCGCGCCACGAGATCCCCCTCCTCCAGCAGCATCTTCAGCCGCCGCGCCACCTGGCAGAGCAGCGCGTCGCCGGCCGCGTGACCCTTGCTGTCGTTGATCAGCTTGAAGTGATCGACATCGAGGTACAGCAGCGCGATCGGCGTCTGCGCCGTCGCTGCCGCGGCATGGCTCTCGATATGATCGGCAAAAGCCGCGCGGTTCGGCAGCCCGGTGAGGGCATCGTGCATGGCAAGATGCGCAAGGCGCGCTTCGAAAGCGCGCTCCTCGGTCACGTCCTGCGAGATGCCGAGAAGATAACGGCGCTGACGGCCCTCAGATGCTGGAAGCGCACGCTTCACCGTCTTCAGCAGACGGTGGCCGCCGCCTTTCTTGGCAATGACCTCCTCGAAGGTGATCGTGATGTCTTCTTCCAGCACCCGTTTGTCCTGCTCGCGGAAAAACCGCGTCTTGTCGCGAAACACTACGCGGTCGGTCTTGCCGACGATCTCGCGGCCGGGCATTTCGGCAATCGTGGCGCTCTGGCGGTTGAACAGCACATAGCGCCCGTCGTCTTCCATATCCTTGACGAAGACACCGACCGGCAGGTTATCGACGATGCTGTCAAGCAGTGAGCGAGCGTCAGTGACCTGCCGTCTGGCGGCGTTGACCTCGGTTCGGTCCTGAACGATGGCAAGAATGGCATTGCCGCCGTCGAAGCGCACCTCGCGCCCGTAGGTCAGCACTTCGAAGGGCTCGCCGCTGGCCTTCAGATGCGTCCAGCGCTCGGCCCGCTCGATATCGGTCCGGCCCTGAACGGCGCTGACCATCCGCTCCCGCTCGGTCGCGGGCCGGATGTCGAGCACCGTCATCCGCGCGAAGGCCTCGGCGGAATAGCCGTAGAGATCATGGGCCGCATCGTTGACGATCAGGAAACGCAGCGTGACGGGATCATAGACCCACATCGGCGACGGATGGGTCTCGAACAGCGAACGGAAGTCATCGTTCGGGGCGTGGAAATCATCTGGATTCGTCGTGGTGAAGGCCATGAATCTTATCGGACATTGAAATAGGACTCTTCCGTTATAAATAAAAAAGCTAAATAAAATCAGAATCATAGCACGCCTAAACTTTAGGCGAAAGCCCGATGAATAGGCATCGTCGTTCTGTAAAATCTCGGCAAGTGCTTCCCGTCAGCGCGCCGGTGACTATTCTTTTGCCACCGGCGCTGCATGGCCTAGTTCTTCAGCTTGACCTCGCCGTCCTCTTCGCCACTCCAGTAATGGATGCGATCGGCATGGACCTTGATCATCGCTACGCCCTTGGTGTCGATACCATCCTTGAACCAGTCGTCGAGGTCCTTGGTCCAATGTTCCTCAAAGGCCTTCTTGTCGCGCACGACCTCGGCTTTACCCTCGACGGCGATCGAGAAGAACTGCTTCCCCTGGAATGTCAGCGAGACCTTGGGGTTACGCTCGATATCGGAGACCATGCGCGAATCCGACCATGTGAAATAGTAGGAGTCGCCATCGTAATCGACCTCCCGGTTGTTGCTCATCGGCCGGCCGGCGATCGCGCCGCCGTCGGTATGGGTCGATAGCATCGCGACATCGATATCGCGCATCTTCTTGGAAATATCCGCAAGGCTCATCTTCGTCATGACAGGCTCCTCCATTGTCCAGTCGAAGAAACGGCCACGGCGGTTTTAAGTTCAATGATGGTCGTGCATGCATTGGCCGTGATCGGCGAGTATCTCGATGACCCGGCACTGGTCGACGCGCCCGTGGCAGCAGCCCTCCACCATGGTCTCCAGCTCCGCCTTCAGCGCCGTCAGGCTGCGGATACGCTGCTCGACCTCGATGAGACGGGCCTTGGCGATGGCATCGGCGGATGCGCAGGATTGATGCGGATCGTCCTGCAGCGTCAGCAGCGCCCGGATGGCATCGACCTCGAAACCGAGCTCGCGCGCGTGCCGCACGAAGGCCAGCCGCCGGATATCCGACACTTCATACGAGCGCTGGTTGCCCTCGCTACGGCTTGGGGCAGCCAGCAATCCGATGCTTTCGTAATAGCGGATCGTCGGCACCTTGACGCCACTCTGACGCGCGGCATCTCCAATGGTGATTTTTTTCATGATCGCCTCTTGCACCTCTAGTGACTAGAGGATGTAGGAAGAAAACCGGTAGAAGACAAGGAACCGGATCATGGCCGAAACATCCCAGGCAAAATACCGCGTCGGCGGCATGGACTGCGCCTCCTGCGCGGCAAAGATCGACACGGCGGTGCGCCGCGTGCCTGGCGTCGAGGATGTCTCGGTCTCCGTGACGGCTGGTACGATGACGGTGCGCCACAATGGCAGCAGCGATCTCGGCACAATCGAGAAACGCGTCACCGGCCTTGGCTATTCCGTCGTGCCGATGGCGGCGGGCGGCAAGGCTGCAGAAGCATCGCCGGAGAAGGCCGGTCATGATCATGCCGGACATTCGCACGATGAGGCCGAAATCCCCGGCCTGCATGGTCATGATCACACGCTGTCCACCGGTCCCTGGTGGAAAAGCAGCAAGGGCAGGCTCACCATCCTGTCGGGCGCGGCCTTCGTCATAGCCTATGCGGCGGGTCACCTTGTCCCGGCGATCGCGCCTTACGCATTCATGGTCGCGATGCTGATCGGTCTTGTACCCATCGCAAGGCGGGCGGTGATGGCGGCGCTGGCCGGCACGCCCTTTTCTATCGAGATGCTGATGACCATCGCCGCGGTCGGCGCCGTCGTCATCAATGCGGCGGAAGAAGCCGCGGCCGTCGTCTTCCTCTTCCTTGTCGGCGAGTTGCTGGAAGGCGTTGCGGCGGGTAGAGCCCGGGCAAGCATCCAGTCGCTGACCGCGCTCGTGCCGAAAAGCGCATTGCTTGAGGAAAACGGCGCAACCCGCGAAGTCCCGGCCGAGACGCTTGCCGTCGGCGCCATCATTCTGGTGCGCCCCGGCGACCGGATTTCGGCTGACGGCATCATTGTTTCCGGAGAAAGCGCAATCGACGAAGCGCCCGTTACAGGCGAGAGCGTTCCGGTTCGCAAGACGCCTGATGACATCGTCTTTGCCGGAACGGTGAATGGCGATGGCGCATTGCGCATTCGCGTCACCGCCGCATCGGCCGACAACACCATTGCCCGCGTCGTAAAGCTCGTCGAGGAAGCCCAGGAATCGAAGGCGCCGACAGAGCGTTTCATCGACCGTTTCTCGCGCTACTATACGCCCGGTGTCGTCGCAGTTGCCGCACTGGTCGCCATCCTGCCACCTCTCATTACGGGCGGCGCCTGGGACGAATGGATCTACAAGGGGCTGGCGATCCTGCTGATCGGCTGCCCCTGCGCATTGGTGATCTCGACGCCTGCCGCCATCGCCGCCTCGCTCTCGGCAGGTGCGCGCCGCGGGCTGCTGCTGAAGGGTGGCGCCGTGCTGGAAGGCCTCGGCAAGATCACCGCCGTCGCGCTGGACAAGACCGGCACGCTGACCGAAGGCAAGCCGAAGGTCATCGATATCGTCTCCTTCGGCACGTTGACCCAGGCGCAGATCCTGTCGCGCGCTGCCGTGCTCGAGCGCAACTCCAGCCACCCTCTGGCATTGGCAATCCTAAACAGGGCAACAGCCGACAAGCTGCCGGTCCCGCCTGCCCTTGAAGCCTCGGCCGTTGCAGGCAAGGGAATGAGCGGTCGTGCCGGTGGCGAGAAGCTCGACCTCTTTTCCCCCGCCGCCGTGCGCGAGCGGCTGACCGCCGAGCAGGGCGAAGCGATCCAGACACTGAACGACGACGGCAAGACCGTCTCGATCCTTCTCGTCAATGATACGATTGCCGGTCTGATCGCCATGCGCGACGAAGCGCGAGACGACGCGCGGGCCGGCCTCGACGCTCTCAAGGCCCGCGGCGTGAAGATCGTCATGCTGACGGGCGACAATGCCCGCACCGCCCAGGCGATCGGCAAGCAGCTCGGTATCGATGTGCGCGCCGAACTGATGCCCGAAGACAAGCAGCGCGTCGTCGGCGAATTGAAGCGCGAGGGCTTCACTGTTGCCAAGGTCGGTGACGGCATCAACGACGCCCCGGCGCTTGCCGCCGCCGATATCGGCATCGCGATGGGTGGCGGAACCGATGTCGCGCTCGAAACTGCGGATGCGGCGATCCTTCACGGACGTGTCGGCGATGTCGCAGAGATGATCGCACTGTCGCAGCGAACGATGCGCAACATCTTCCAGAACATCACCATCGCGCTCGGTCTCAAGGCGGTTTTCCTGGTCACGACGATCATTGGCGTCACCGGTCTGTGGCCCGCAATCCTGGCCGATACGGGTGCAACTGTGCTGGTAACGATGAACGCCCTTCGCCTGCTCAAGCCGCGCGGCTGAAAATACCGGCGCTACGGAACATTTTTCCGTCTCGTGCATTGAGGCATCCGGGCGGATTGCGCCCTGGCGATTTCAGCGGGAGGACACCATGGATCGCAGGAATCTTACGGCATTGCTGGGCATATTGGCCGTTGCGGGCTATCAGAACCGCGACAAGATTGCAGCCACGCTACGCGAACTGACCGGCGGCGCACAGCCTCAAGCCTCAGGCACCCAGCCTGGCGGAGCCGCGCCGCAAGCGGATGGTGGCGGCCTGGGCGGTCTCCTTGGTGGCATTCTCGGCGGCGGGCAAGATGGCGGCGGCGCGACACAAACCGGCGGCCTCGGCGGTTTGGGTGGCCTTCTCGGCGGTCTTGCCGGTGCAGGCGGCCTTGGCGACCTGCTGAAAGGCGGCTCGGCCGGCGGCATATTGAGCGGCGGCCTTGGCGGTCTGCTCGATCACTTCCAGCAAAACGGCTTCGGCGACACGGCAAATTCCTGGGTTTCCTCTGGCGAGAACAAGCCGATCGACAACGGCCAGCTTTCCCAAGCCCTCGGTCCCGATATTCTCGACGAGCTCGCCAAGGCGACCGGCCTCAACAAAGATGACCTTCTCGCCCGCCTCTCCAAGACCCTGCCGCAGGCGGTCGACGGGCTGACGCCGCAAGGCCGCGTGCCCGATGCCGGCAGCATCAGCGCCTGATCTGATCCCTGACGCGTAAAAAAGCCCGGCGCAGTTTCCCGCGCCGGGCTTTTCCTGTCTTCCTGGGAGGAAAATCAATCGACGGCGAAGACCAGCGGCTTGGCCTGGCGGATTGCTGCATTGGCAGTCAGCTTGGCAAGAACTTCGTCGTTCAGCGGTCCATCAACATAGAGCAGCGCGATCGCATCGCCGCCCTGCTTGTCACGGCCGAGCTGGAAGTTGGCGATATTGACGCCGGCCGAGCCGAGCGTCGTGCCGATGAAGCCGATCATGCCAGGAACGTCGGTGTTGGTGATATAGACCATGTGCGAGCCGACATCAGCGTCGAGGTTGATACCCTTGATCTGGATGAAGCGCGGCTTGCCGTCCGAGAACACTGTACCGGCGATCGAGCGGGTCATGGTGTCGGTCTTGACCGTCAGCTTGATGTAGCCGTCGTAGACACCGGTCTTGTCGCGCTTGACCTCGGAGAGGACGATGCCCTTTTCCTTGATCATAACAGGCGCCGAAACCATGTTGACGTCCGCCACCTGGCTGCGGATCAGACCGGCGAGCGTTGCCGAGGTCAGAGCGCGGGTGTTCATGCCGGCGGTCACGCCGTCATAGAGGATTTCGATTTCCTTGATCGGCTCGTCGGTGACCTGACCGACGAAGGCGCCGAGAACATCAGCCAGCTTGATGAACGGCTTCAGAAGCGGTGCTTCCTCGGCGGTGATCGACGGCATGTTGATGGCGTTGGAAACCGCACCCTTGACGAGGTAATCCGACATCTGTTCGGCAACCTGCAGAGCAACATTTTCCTGGGCTTCGGTGGTCGACGCACCCAGATGCGGTGTGCAGACGACATTCGGAAGGCCGAAGAGCGGGCTTTCCTTGGCAGGCTCGACTTCGAAGACGTCGAAACCGGCACCGGCGACATGGCCTGATTTGATGGCTTCGGCGAGTGCGGCTTCATCGACCAGACCGCCACGGGCGCAGTTGATGATACGAACGCCGGGCTTCGTCTTGGCGAGATTGTCCTTGCCGAGAATGCCGCGGGTCTTGTCGGTCATCGGCACATGCAAAGTGATGAAATCGGCCTGGGCCAGCAGCTCGTCGAGCTCGACCTTGGTGACGCCCATTTCCTGGGCGCGTTCGGCCGACAGGAAGGGATCGTAGGCCAGGACATGCATGCCGAGGCCGATCGCCTTCTTGCAGACGATGCCGCCGATATTGCCGGCACCGATGACGCCGAGCGTCTTGCCGGTGATTTCGACACCCATGAACTTCGACTTTTCCCACTTGCCGGCCTGCGTCGAGGCATCGGCCTGCGGCAGCTGGCGGGCAACGGCAAACATCAGCGCGATGGCGTGCTCGGCGGTGGTGATCGAGTTACCGAAGGGCGTGTTCATGACGATGATACCGCGGCGCGAGGCAGCCGGAATATCGACATTGTCGACGCCGATACCGGCGCGGCCGATGACCTTGAGGTTGGTCGCCGAAGCGATCAGCTTCTCGGTCGCCTTGGTGGCGGAGCGGATGGCGAGACCATCATAATTGCCGATGATTTCGGCGAGCTTGTCCTTGTCCTTGCCGAGCTGCGGCTGGAAATCGACTTCGACGCCGCGGTCGCGGAAAATCTGGACGGCGGTTTCCGACAGTTCGTCGGATACGAGAACGCGAGGTGCCATTGTGGGCTTCCTTCAAAAGTGTTCAGCGATGGATGAAATCAGGGATGCTGGGCTCCGCCATTCCGGCGGGGCCTTATGCGATCAACTCAGGCAGCAGCCTGGGAAAGCGTGGCCTTCTGCGTTTCGAACGCCCAGGAGAGCCATGGCATGAGCTTCTGCATGTCGGAAGCTTCGATGGTGGCACCTGCCCAGATGCGAAGGCCCGACGGGGCGTCGCGGTAAGCGCCGATGTCATAGGCAACGCCTTCCTTCTCGAGGAGAGCGACGAGACCCTTGGCGAAATTCGCCTGGCCATCGGCATCGAGAGCGGTGACATCCTTGTCGACGATCTTCAGGCAGATGGAGGTGTTGGAAGCCGTCTCCGCCTTGACCGCCAGGTTGGCGATCCAGTCATTGGCGGCGATGAAGTCGGCGATGACCTTGGTATTGGCATCGGCGCGCGCCATCAGCGCCTTCAGGCCACCGAGCTTCTGGGCCCAGAGCAGCGCATCGATATAGTCCTCGACGCAGAGCATCGACGGCGTGTTGATCGTCTCGCCGGTGAAGATGCCTTCGATCAGCTTGCCGCCCGAGGTCATGCGGAAGATCTTCGGCAGCGGCCAGGCCGGTGCATAATTCGTCAGGCGTTCGACGGCGCGCGGCGAAAGAATGATAACGCCGTGAGCGCCCTCACCGCCGAGAACCTTCTGCCAGGAGAAGGTGACGACATCGAGCTTCGCGAAGTCCATGTCCTGCGCAAAGGCAGAGGAAGTCGCGTCGCAGATCGTCAGGCCCTTGCGGTCAGCCGGGATGAAATCGGCGTTGGGAACGCGGACACCCGAGGTGGTGCCGTTCCAGGTGAAGACGACGTCGCGGTCGAAATCGATGGTCGAGAGATCGGGCAGCTCGCCGTAACCGGCTTCGATCTTGCGGACGTCCTTCAGCTTCAGCTGCTTGACGACGTCGGTGACCCAACCGGCGCCGAAGCTTTCCCAGGCGACCATGTCGACGCCGCGCTCGCCGAGCAGCGACCAGAGCGCCATTTCGACGGCGCCGGTATCGGAGGCAGGAACGATGCCGATGCGGTAATCCGCGGGCACTTCCAGAATTTCACGGGTAAGATCGATGGCCTGCTTCAGCTTCGTCTTCCCGACTTTCGCGCGGTGCGAACGGCCAAGCGGCGCGTCGGAGAGAGCATCGAGCGACCAACCGGGGCGCTTCGAGCAAGGGCCAGAAGAGAAATGAGTGTTGTTCGGACGGACGTCCGGCTTTGCGGTGGCAGCGGCCATATGTATACCCTTCCAGGTAATTAGCCTCTCGTTGGGGAGAGGTGTCCCGCCGCCGTAAATACAGACCTCGCCCGTCATGGTCAACGGAGAAGTGTCGCACACTGGGGATTTTTTGACGCAGGTGCGACGCGAGGCCTGAAAAGCAAAAAGCCGCCCGAAGGCGGCTTTCGCAAGATCGATAGAGATCCGATTACTTGTAGACAGGCTGCTGCAGCGGAATTTCCGGCTGCGGCTCGTAAGCGACGGGCTGCTCGCAGCCGCCGAAGAGGTAGCGTGCACCGGCGCGGACTTCGTGGACGTTGAAGCCCTTGTCGCGGCCCGGGCCGCCGTTCTCAGCGTAACCGAACATGTTGCCGCCATCGACATGCAGGAAGCGGTAACCGACATCAGCCTTGACGTTGCAGGTGACGTCGATCGATGCACCGGCCATCAGAGCGTAGCTGAAGCGCCAGTCGCCCTTGCCGTTATGCGTGACGGTATCGTCGCAACCAAAACCGCTGCCGCTGGTGTCGCAAGACGTGTTGCGCAGATCTTTCCACTTAACGTAGGAACCACCGATACCGGCACCGACATAAGGCGTGAAGACGCCGTAGGTGCCAAGATCCACATAGGCATTCGCCATCAGCGTCCATGCCGTCAAGGAAGACAGATCGGTAGAAGAGCAGGTGACCTGGCAGGCACCGAAGGCAGAACCGCCGCCGGTCGTCGAGCCGTGGAAGTCGCTCTTGCCGAGATAGTCGAGCGTCAAGTCGGTACGCAGGTAGCTGTTGACCTGATAACCAACACCGCCGCCGACGGTGAAGCTGTCGCGCAGATCGGAGGTCGTGAAGTCCACCTCGTCAGCGGAGCTTCCGCCCTGATAGAACTTGGCACCGCGCAGATCGTTGAAGCCATAACCGACATCGCCGCGCAGATACCAACCGGTCGCTTCGGTAACAGTCACTTCAGGCGGCATTTCCGGAACCGGCTCGACAGGAGCGAGATCGGCCGCCAGTGCATTCGAGGTCATAAGCAGTGCGGCGAAGATGCCGGCCAAGCCTTTTTTCATGATCCACTCCAAAGAAGTTACATTGGCCGAGCGCGAGCCTGCCAATCTGATATGCTTTGTCTGGATAATGAACGGGAAACGTTAAAACCCGCTTAACTACGAATATTTACCGTGTTTGTTCATAGAGCGGACACCATAATTCTTGCGGCAACAAAAAACCGGCGCTTGTGGAGCCGGTTCAATGCAAGACATCGGGCGGATCTTACGCCGCGCTGCGGACGTTCGAGATCGTTCCGATCAGGTCGTTGACGATGCGCTCGATCTGGGCGCGGTCGTCGCCCTCGGCCATGACGCGGATCAGCGGCTCGGTGCCCGACGGGCGAATAACGAGGCGGCCGTTCTTCGAAAGCTCGGCTTCGGCATCGGCAATCGCCTTCTGAACCTGGATATCCTCAAGCGGCTTGCCGCCGGAGATACGCACATTGCGCAGCAGCTGCGGCACGGGCTCGAAGCGGCGGCAGATTTCGCTGACGGTCTTGCCGGTGCGCTTGACGGCAGCCAGTATCTGCAGCGCCGCCACGAGGCCATCACCCGTCGTGCCGTAGTCGGACATGACGATATGGCCAGATTGTTCGCCGCCGACGTTGAAATTGTTCTGGCGCATGTGCTCGACCACATAGCGGTCGCCGACCTTGGTGCGGGCAAGTGTCATGCCCTTGTCACCGAGGAACCGTTCCAGGCCGAGGTTCGACATCACGGTTGCGACAATACCATTGCCGCGCAGCTGCTGGCTTTCGGCCCAGCTCTCGGCAATCACAGCCATGAGCTGGTCGCCATCGACGACGGCACCGTTCTCATCGACGATGATCACACGGTCTGCGTCTCCATCGAGCGCGATGCCGATATCGGCCCGGACTTCATCGACCTTCTTCTGCAGGGCAACCGGGCTGGTCGAGCCGCAATTCAGGTTAATGTTGGTGCCATTCGGCTCGTTGCCGATGGTGACAACCTCGGCGCCGAGCTCCCAGAGAGCGGCGGGCGCAACCTTGTATGCAGCGCCATTGGCGCAGTCGATGGCGATCCTCAGGCCCTGAAGCGTCACGTCGCGCGGCAGTGTGCGCTTGGCATGCTCGATATAGCGGTCATGGACGCCATCGACGCGCTTGGCGCGGCCGATATCGTCGGACTTGGCGAGCTGACTGGACAGGTCTCTTTCAAGAAGGTCCTCGATCTGTTGCTCGATATCATCGGAAAGCTTGTAGCCATCGGGGCCGAAAAGCTTGATGCCGTTGTCTTCATAAGGATTGTGCGAAGCCGAGATCATCACGCCGATATCCGCGCGCAGCGAGCGCGTCAGCATGGCGACGGCCGGTGTCGGGATCGGGCCGAGAACGAAGGCATCGACGCCGGCAGCAGTAAAACCCGCAACCATGGCGTTTTCGAGCATATAGCCGGACAGGCGTGTGTCCTTGCCGATGACCACGCGGTGGCGGTGATTGCCGCGGCGGAAGATGGTACCGACCGCGATGCCGACCCGCATCGCCAGATCCGGCGTCATCGGGAAAATGTTCGACTGGCCGCGAATGCCGTCCGTGCCGAAGTAACGTCTCTTCATATGTACCCCTATGCTTCCGGCGCGCCAAGCAGACGGCGCCATGTGCCAAGCAAATCCCGGCCGCAAGAACGAATCAACTCGTTCGATGTCTCTAACGCGGCCTGCGCATAATAGCGGCATGCCACAAAACGCAGGCGCCATCACGTCAATTACCGCGAAAACCGATTATATCGCGTTACCGATACGAGAAGGCCGGACTTCCTGGGGAAACCCGGCCTCTCTTAAGCTTAGTCTTTCGTACTTTCGGTCAATGCGGCTGCGGCTCGAGGCCACCTTCCGTTTCATCGCCCTTCGATGCCGGGCGTGCGCCCGCCTTCGGAACAGCCGAACCGCGGCTCGGCGGTGAATCGTCGCCGAGATCGCGCGCCGGCTTTTCGCCGCGGATCAGGGCCTTGATCTCTTCACCGGTCAGCGTTTCGTACTCGAGCAGACCTTCAGCAATCGCAACGAACTCGTTGTGATTGTCCGTCAGGATCTGACGTGCCTCGGCATAGGCTTCCTCGATCAGGCGGCGCACTTCGCTGTCGATCTTCTGAGCCGTCGATTCCGAAACATTCTTCGACTGCGAAACCGAATGGCCCAGGAACACTTCCTGCTGGTTCTCGCCGTAAGCGACCTGGCCAAGCACGTCGGAGAAGCCCCACTGGGTCACCATGGCGCGGGCAAGCTTGGTGGCCTGCTCGATGTCGGAGGACGCACCCGAGGTGATGTTCTCCTTGCCGAAGGTCAGCTCTTCCGCGATACGGCCGCCCATCATGATCGTCAGGCGCGAGACCATCCACTTGTAGCTCATCGAGTAGCGGTCGCCCTCGGGGAGCTGCATGACCATGCCGAGAGCACGGCCGCGCGGAATGATCGTTGCCTTGTGCAACGGATCGGCCACGGCAACCTTGAGCGCGGTGATGGCGTGACCGGCCTCATGATAGGCAGTCAGCTTCTTTTCGGCTTCGGTCATGGCGGACGAGCGGCGCTCGGCACCCATCATGATCTTGTCCTTGGCGTCTTCGAACTCCGCCATGGTGACGACGCGCTTGTTGCGACGTGCGGCCATCAGGGCAGCTTCGTTGACGAGGTTCATCAGATCCGCACCAGAGAAACCGGGCGTCCCGCGGGCCAGAACCTTGAGATCGACATTCGGTGCCAGCGGCACGTTGCGGGCGTGAACCTTGAGGATACGCTCGCGGCCGACGATGTCAGGGTTCGGAACCACGACCTGGCGGTCGAAACGGCCCGGACGCAGAAGTGCGGGGTCGAGAACGTCAGGACGGTTAGTCGCGGCAATCAGGATGATGCCTTCGTTGGCTTCGAAGCCGTCCATCTCGACGAGGAGCTGGTTCAGCGTCTGCTCGCGTTCATCGTTACCGCCGCCGAGACCGGCGCCACGATGGCGGCCGACGGCGTCGATTTCGTCGATGAAGATGATGCAGGGCGCGTTCTTCTTGGCCTGTTCGAACATGTCACGGACGCGGCTTGCGCCGACACCGACGAACATTTCGACGAAGTCGGAACCCGAGATCGTGAAGAACGGAACGTTGGCTTCGCCGGCAACCGAGCGGGCGAGCAGCGTCTTACCCGTGCCCGGAGGACCGACGAGCAGCACGCCGCGCGGGATCTTGCCGCCGAGACGCTGGAACTTCTGCGGATCGCGCAGGAATTCAACGATTTCTTCGAGGTCCTGTTTGGCTTCATCGACACCGGCGACATCTTCAAACGTCACGCGGCCATGCGCTTCGGTGAGAAGCTTGGCCTTGGATTTGCCGAAGCCCATCGCGCCCCGCGAGCCGCCCTGCATCTGCCGCATGAAGAACAGCCAGACGCCGAGGATCAGCAGCATCGGCAACAGCGTGCCGAGATAGCTCAGGAAGCCGGAAGAACCGTCGGTCTCCGGGCGGGCCGAAACCAGGACGTTCTTCTGCTGCAGGCGATCGAGCAGGTTGTCATCGATCACAGGAGAATAGGTCTGGAAGGTGGTGCCATTTTCAACATAGCTGCCCGAGACACGGTTGCCCGTGACCACGACTTCCTTCACACGGCCCGCATCAACCTCACGCAGGAACTGCGAGTAAGGGATTTCGCGCGAGCTGGTCTGTGCCGGCGTCGTCTGGAACATGCTGAAAAGAGCGATCAGCAGCAGAGCTATGATCGCCCACAAGGCGAAATTACGTAAGTTAGGGTTCATCGAACTCCCCAGCACTGGAACAGCCGCCTCATGGCGGCCGTCTTATTTGAACTCTAACATAGGGTTGCGCCGTGTCATTGCCAAGGCGATCCGGTCCGTCAGATGGTTTTTCCGTCAATAAGACCTAAAGGTGACCTTGGATAGGGGCGTGTTCCAAAAGCCGCCGCGAGGCGTTGTGCGAACTTGAAGTCGAATCGTGTCAAAAAGCGGTCGAATGGCGCAAAATACGGGATGACCTCCATGTCCCCGGAAAATGCTCCGGACACGATTGCGTCATCTCCCGCAAACACTGCCGGAGCCGCAGCCATTGCGCGCTTGAGAGCAGATCGCGGTAGGCGATCGTCAACGTCATTTTGCGCTGGCATGGCACCCTGCTTTTCGACACGGATTTCCGAGCCGGAATGGTTGGCGATCACAAACCGCCCGTCCCAGATGGCGGAGGCGCCCTGCGCAAGCGCGAGTGGCAAGATGCCGCGGTCCTCGCGCGTCAGGTAAAGACCGTCACGCCGCCAGTCGAAGACCACCCGGCCAGCCGTCACCCTCCCCGGCTCGCCGGTTCCGAGAAATGCAAGGACGCGTTCGAGCGACGAAGACGAGAGCGGAAACGCCTGCCCGCCGAAAACAGCTGCCAGACGGCCGAGCGCATAGCAAAAGGCCGGATCGCCAACATCGATCCCTTGTGGCGAAACGCGCCCGAGGCCGCGGTCGGCGAGAGAGAAATGCCGGTCGAGCCAGTCTGCAGCACTTTCCGCAAGCGCCGCTCTCGTTTCCATGGAAGGCATGTCGAGACGGTCGGCGCTTTGCGCAGCGAGGGCTGCGCGCGTTCGAACGCGCTCATATTTCATGTCCTCGTTGCTCGGATCATCCGACCAGCCGATATGGCTGGCGGTGAGCAGCGCGCGAATGTCCGCTCGGCTGGAGGCAAGCAGAGGGCGGGCGATCCAGATGCTGCGATCGAACAGCATGGCGTCGGCAATCCCGGTCTCGGCTGCGGACGTGGCGCCACGGTCGGCGCGCATCGCCAGCGTTTCGATCTGATCATCGAGCGTGTGGGCGGTAACAACAAGATCTGCGCCGAGTTTCCGCGCGGCGGCGGCGAGCAACTGATAGCGGGCCTCGCGCGCAGCGGCCATGATGCCGGTCTTCGGCTTCGGACCTGTCCAGCGGCAGATGAGATGATCTATGGAAAGAGAATGGCAGAGAGCAGCGGCAGCGCGCGCTTCATCCGCAGAGCCAGGGCGCAGATCGTGATCGACGGTGGCGGCGCAGAGCGAGAATTTCGATTGGAATTTGATGGCTTCGTTGAGGGCGACGAGAAGGCCGGTGGAATCGCTGCCCCCTGAAATCGCGACGAGAATGCGCGTGGGTTCGGCAAGCGATTGGAGAAAGCGGCTGACCGCAGCCTCGGGCGACAGGATGGCTTCCGGAGACAAACCGGAAACCCTTAGCAGGCGAGACGCTTCTGTTCGCTCGCGACCTTGCTTATGACGGCGCGCGATGCCTTCGGGTAGCGCTTCGAGACTTCCTTGAGCGTGGCGCAGGCCGTATCGGTGTTGTCGAGCGCAGCCAGCGACATGCCAAGCTTCAAGAGCATTTCCGGCGCCTTTTCCGACGAGCCGTATTTCTGATGTGCGTTCAGGAAGGTCTTGGCCGCTTCATTGAACTTGCCCTGCGAATAAAGCGCTTCACCGAGCCAGAAATTCGCATCCGCCGCCCGGGCGCTGCCCGGATACTGCGCGATGTACTGGGTGAATTCCTGCTCCGCCGTGCCGTAGTCGCCTGAGAGAACATGGCCGTAGGCAGCCTTGTACTGGTCGGCCTCGCTGCCGAGCGATGCCGTCTGCTGCGGCGAAGCGCCGGAGCCCGGAGGTGGCAGCGGCGCAGAACCGACCTCGGCGCCCGGATTGACCGTGCCGCCGATCGGATTGCCGTTCTGGTCGAAGTCCATCGAACCCAGCTGCTGCGGCGGCTGGCCAAGACCGCTGTTCGACGGCACGTCGTTGGAGGGAGCCGTTTCGGCTCCCTGCGGTGCTTCGATGATCGTCGCGACGTCATCGCCGCCCTGCCCCTGGGAACCGGCCTGCGCCTGGTTCGTCGATGCGGGGGGAACGTCGGCTTCGCTCTTCTTGGTGCCCTTGGTGCTGCCGCCGGTCGAACCGCCGCCTGCGCCGCCACCGCCCTTTTCAAGCTGCTGGAAACGGAACTCGTTGTCCTCCTGCGTCTTGCGCAGCGATTCCTGCATCTGCAGGATCTGATAGCTCATCTCTTCGATGCGGCCGTTCAGCTGGCGCAGCTGATCTTCCAGCTGCTGGACGCGCATTTCCGTGCCGCTGCTCTGCACGTTGACGACGGGAGGCTGCGCCTGCGTCTGCACCGGCTTGCCGCCAAGGTTCAGACCGAGAAACGAGGCGGAATATGCCGCTCGCTCGGTCCCCGTCACAGCCGCGAGGCAGAGCACCCCTGCCACGACATATTTCTTCATAGGTATCGTCCTGTCCCAGTGATTCTTCGCGCCCCGATGGCACGAACAGGAGATTTTGCCAATTGCTTTCAAAAAGCAACGGAGTCTGGCCAAAGTGTGTTCAAAAAGAAAAGGCGGCCCGCGAACAGACCGCCTTTCCAAAATGTAATGCGATTTCCGCGGATTACATGCCTGCGCCACCGAGAACGGTAACGGCGCGGCGGTTCTGCGACCAGCAGGAAATATCGTCGCAGACGGCAACCGGACGTTCCTTGCCGTAGGAGATCGTCTTCAGGCGCTGAGCGGGAACGCCGCGCGAAGCGAGGTAGTCCTTGGTGGCAGCCGCACGGCGTG
The DNA here is from genome assembly GCA_900465675.1 of Hyphomicrobiales bacterium. Classification (GTDB taxonomy): domain Bacteria; phylum Pseudomonadota; class Alphaproteobacteria; order Rhizobiales; family Rhizobiaceae; genus Rhizobium. The sequence goes on from UBJR01000016.1 coordinate 44,543, forward strand.
CACCGAGAGCCAGGTTGTATTCGCGCGTGCCGCGTTCGTCGGCATGGCCTTCGACGGTGATTGCGTAGTTCGGATAGCGGGCGAGCCACTGTGCCTGACGGTCGAGCGTCTGGGCAGCGTCTGCGCGGATCGACGTGGAGTCGGTGTCGAAGAAGATGCGGTCGCCGACGTTGACGGTGAAGTCCTGAGCCGAACCCGGCGTTGCTGCACCGGCGCCAAGGCCGAGATCGCCAGCGCTGTTGGCCATGTTCTTCTTGTTGGCGCAGCCTGCGAGAGCGAGGCCAGCGACGAGCGCGATCATGACGGGGTTGCGGGCGAGGCTCTGCATGCGGCTCATTGCCGGGGTATGAATTCGGCTCATGGCCGGGTCTCCTTGCGACTTCATCAGGGTTGCCGGACTGTAACCGTACGAGGTTAATCGGCGCTCAAGAAGTATGGTTAATGATTTACTGATTTGTCCCTACATTGCCCATTTTCAGGACTTTGCGGCGACATGAAGGCGTATTCCGGGCCGTCCACTACTCCAGCAGCGGCGACCATGCCGGGTCGGAAGCGTAGTTCGGAGTCTTGATGAGCTGTTCGTTGTAGCCCGTCAGGTCGATCGAGTAGAGCTGCGGACCACCGGCACCGGCGGCCTGGCGGAAGAACATCAGCACGCGGCCGTTCGGCGCCCAGGTCGGGCCTTCGTTATGGAAGCCCGTCGTCAGGATACGCTCGCCAGAGCCATCCGGCTTCATCACGCCGATCGAGAACTTGCCGCCCGACTGCTTGGTGAAGGCGATCAGATCGCCACGCGGAGACCAGACCGGCGTCGAATAGTTGCCGTCGCCGAAGGAGATACGCGTCTGGCCGGAACCATCGGCATTCATCACGTAGATCTGCTGGTGGCCGCCACGGTCGCTTTCGAAGACGATACGGCCGCCATCGGGAGCATAGGACGGCGACGTGTCGATCGCCGCCGTCGAGGTCAGGCGCGTCGTGGTGCGCGAGCGCAGGTCCATCGTGTAGATATTGGCGTTGCCTTCCTGCTGAAGGCTCATCACCACCTTCTGGCCGTCAGGCGAGAAGCGCGGGGAGAAGGTCATGCCGGGGAAATTGCCGACCACTTCGCGCTGTCCGGTTTCCAGCTGCAACAGGTAGACGCGCGGCTGCTGGTTGGCGAAGGACATGTAGGTGACTTCCTGGCGGTTCGGCGAGAAGCGCGGCGTCAGGACGAGGTCGCTGCCGTCGGTCAGGGTACGGACGTTGAAGCCGTCCTGGTCCATGATGGCGAGTTGGCGCTTGCGCTGCTGCTTGGTGCCGGATTCCGACACGAAGACGACGCGGGTATCGAAATAGCCTTCTTCGCCGGTGATCTGCTTGTAGATCGCGTCAGCGATGATGTGGGCCACGCGGCGCCAGTTTTCCGGCTGCGTGTAGAACTGCTGACCGGTCATCTGCTGGCCGGCAAACGTATCCCAGAGGCGGAACTCGGCGCGCAGACGGCCGTCGGCCTCCTGCGTCACACGGCCGGTCACCAGCGCTTGCGCATTGATGACCTTCCAGTCCTCGAAGCGCGGAGCGGCATCGGGGTTGGAGATCTTCTCGATGAAGGCGTTCTTGTTGACGGGCGCGAAAAGGCCCGAGCGCTGCAGGTCGGCGGCAATCACCTGAGAAACCTGCGCGCCCATGTCGCCCTGCAGGAAGTCGGTGACGGCGATCGGCAGCGGCTGGACGTTACCCTTGTTGATGTTGATTTCGACGAGCGCGTTCGCAGGCGTCGTAAACGCACCCACGGTGACGAGACCCGCCACCATCATCAAGGCGCGGAGAAGGGAAGACTTTCTCATATGACAAAGGCCTTTCAGCATTTAAATCCCTAGATCGCTGGGATCGAAGTTCACGACGACTTCGTTCCAGGCATCGTATTTATCTTTTGGAAGCGTGGAGAACGGCGCGGACTTCATGATCGCGCGATAGGCACCGCCGGCAAGCGCGCGGCGGGTCGAATCGTTATCGCCGCCGGTTGCTTCGACTTCGGGCTGGCCGATGATGTTGCCGTCTTCATCGAGCTTCATGTGCACCTTGATGCGCACGTCGCCCATGCCTTCCATGCCCGGAATGACGTTCCAGTTGCCGGCGATCGCGCTCTTCAGCGCATCCATCTCGCTCATCGACAGCTTTGAAGCACCTTGCGTCGCCTTCTTGGCGCCGAGCGAGGCTTCCTGGGTCGAACGCTTGGTGCCGCCGGCAGAAGGATCGGTCTTGTTCAGGAGTGCAGCAATGTCGTCGGCGTTGAAGTCGCTCTTCATCGAAGATGCGGATTTCGCCACGTCGCGCTTCTGATCGTCCTTCTTCTTGTCGGTCGGCTTTTCAGCGGTCTTGGGCTGGTCCTGGGGCTTTTCCGGCGGCTTCTCGGCCTGCTTTTCCTCAGGCGGCTTCACCTGTGGCTTGGCGACAGGAGTCGGGACCTTGTCCGGCAGCGCTTCGGCGTCGGGCTTCGGCGCCTCTTCGGGCTTGGCTTCCTCGACCGGCTTCTCCTCCGGCTTCGGCGGGGTCGGCGCGACGTCGGGCTTGGTCTGCGGAATGGAAGCGACTTCCTTCGGCTGCTCGACCTCGGTCTCTTCCTTGTTGACTTCCTTCACCTCGTTCGGGATCGGATCGATCTTCTGCGCCGGCTTCTCGCTCGAATTGGCAGCCGCCGCATCCGTATTGCTCGGCTTGGCGTTCGGCACCGGCGGTGTCTTGAGATCAACCTTGTTGTCGCCGGCATTTTCGCCCTGATCAGGGGTCGGCGGACGCGTCGTCGGCTTCGGCGCCGACGTTTCCTTCATCGGCGCCTTCTTGTCGCCCTGCTGCATCTGGGTGATCGATTCGACCGGCACCAGATCAACCGGCATCGCTTCGAAATCATCAACCTTGAAATGCTCGGGCGAGCCAATGGTCACCAGCGCTGCAGCGAGCACCAGTCCATGCAGAACAGCAGATGTGACGACGCTGGTCTTCATCTTGCTTTCTACTGGTCCTTCTTCTGCTGCGTGACTAGGCCGATATTCTTGAAGCCCGCACCCTGGATGCGCGCCATCACATCAGCGATCACGCCGTAAGGCGCCGTCGCGTCGCCGCGAACGAAGATGCGTTCGTTGTAACCCGTCGTCGCAATCGCCTCGAGCTTCGCGGCAATCTCTTCAGCCGGGATCGTCGTTTCCTGCAGATACACCTGGCCGTCGTTCTTGACCGAGATCGTGATCGGCTGGGTCTCGGAATTCAGCGCCTTGGCCTGCGTTTCCGGCAGGTCGATCGGCACGCCGACCGTCATCATCGGTGCTGCGACCATGAAGATGATCAACAACACCAGCATGACGTCGACAAGCGGCGTCACGTTGATTTCGGAAATTACGTTCTTGTTCCGGCCACCGCGGCGGCGGCGTCCGCCACCGCTCCCGGAATTGCCTCCAACAGCCATACCCATGGTCGTACTCCCGCCGTTCCGTTACTGCGCGGCCTGGCGCGGCTGCAGCTTTTCATCGATCTGGCGCGAAAGGATGGCGGAGAATTCATCCGCGAAGCCTTCCATGCGAGCCGAAAGCTTGCCGGCATCGGCGGAGAACTTGTTATAGGCGATAACCGCCGGAATAGCGGCGACGAGGCCGATAGCCGTCGCAAGAAGCGCTTCGGCGATACCCGGCGCCACAACCGCGAGGTTGGTCGACTTCGAACCGGCGATAGCCTGGAACGAGGTCATGATACCGACAACCGTGCCGAAGAGACCGATGAACGGACCGGCCGAACCGATCGTTGCAAGCGAGCCCAAGCGGGACGAAAGTGTTTCAGATTCACGCGACAGCGTCACGTCCATGGCACGGTCGATACGCATCTGCAGACCGATCGGCGAGCGCGCACCGCGCTCGAAGGACTTTTTCCATTCGCGCATCGCCGCAACGAAGATCGCCGCGAGGCCGGTGTTGTTGCGCTCGGAGAGCGTCCTGTAGAGTTCTTCCAGCGACTGGCCCGACCAGAACACCTGTTCGAACTTGTCGAACTGGCGCCGCGCACGGCCATAAGCCAGATACTTGTCGATGACGATCGCCCACGTCCAGACAGAGGCCGCGAGAAGCCCGAGCATGACGAGCTTGACGACGATGCCTGCCTGCATGAACAGCGACCAGAGGCTGACGTCGGCCGTTGCTGCTGCCAATCCTGCTTGTTCCATTGATCCAAAATCCCCGAATCCAAACGCCCGGTGCTTGACCGGGCGGCACAAAAGTGATCTCGCAAGAAATGTCTGGCGACCGCCGCCCTAAGCCCTGGTCAAGCTTGAAGCTTTTCTTCCGCCTTCCTTGCCGTCAAATTTGGTCAAAGGAAGGCGTGCACCGCACAAACTCTGACATTCAGAGTAAGACACCATTATGGTTAACACATCGTTAGTGTCAGAGTGCGACTGAGTTGGTGTCAGAGTGCGACTGAAAGCTTTAATTCAGCTGGGTTTTTCTAGCCGGTCAGAACTGATCTGAGCTGGTCCGGCGGCGGAACACCGCACATTTCCTGCAGCGCGGAAATTCCTTCACATGAAACTCATGTTTTTGCAAGAGCCGGTTTACAGCCGTTCTACAGCATAAAACGCTTCCTTTTAGCCTGCGTCAGCCGCAATCAGCATCTGCTTCGCCAAGCCCTCCGGCAGGCGGCGCGGCCGGCCCTTGGCGTTGATGACAGCGATGATGACCTTTGCCGCGATCAGCGGCGTTTCGCCGCGGCGGATTTCCTGCGACAGAATCATCTTGGCGCCGCCCGCCTTTTCGGTCCGCGTGACGATTGTCAGGATATCGTCCATCCGCGCCGGGCTCTTGAAGTCGATCTCCATGCGGTGGACGACGAAAACCAGCCCTTCATCATCGGCGGTGATAAGCTCGCGCTGTTCGACACCGAGGCAACGCAGGTAGTCGGTGCGTCCGCGCTCGAGGAAATGCAGGTAGCGGGCGTGATAGACGAGGCCGGAGAAATCGGTGTCTTCATAGTAGACGCGCTGGACCAGCTTGTGGCCCTCGTCCGTCAGCTTGCCCGAAATCGAAAAACTCTCATCCACCATAGCCGTCTCCAGATGGGCATGCCTGCCAAGTCGTCATCGTTCTCCGTCTCCCCCGATAGTGGATGAGCAAGCCGGAGGCAATGCGGCGAGGATTGCAGAGAGGGCTGAATCCGTCACCCTGCCGCGCTGCATCGTTGCGAGACACAAAAGACGCTCGCCCGGCGTTTGCTGCCAAGGCCCGCGCAAGCCTGAAGTTGCAGAAATCATCTCTGACGATATCGGGGGATATGATGCAGGTCGCACAGTCGAATGCGCTGAACATACTGCGCAGCACACCACAACAGTCGATTGCGGCCTACGCAACACCTAGCAGCGATCCGCAGGTCCGGCTGGCCGAGCGCGCCGATCAGGCCCTCGCCGCCCTGCAGCAGGACAAGAAATCGTCTTCCGATATCGCCAAGGAACGCGCCGCGCGCAAACTTGCAGAACTGCAGCAGCAGGTGGAGATGCTGAAGAGCGGCGGGCTCTCGCCCGAAGCCACGGCGCGGCTCGCCGCACAGCTGTCACAGAAGATTGCCTCGGCCGCAGCGCAATTTGCCTCTTCCATCGCTGGTGTGGGCGCAACGCCCGGCGCCGTCACGGCTGCATCTGCCGAGGCGGGCACAGGCGGAGCAGCGGTCGCATCCAGCAGCGCGGATGCGGCACAAGCCGAAGGACCGGCGGATGCTACCGCCGCGGAAAGTGAGCCTGTCGATACCGTTCAGGCCCGCAAGGCCTATGAGGAAACCGCCGCCGATGGCGAACACCAGACATCCGGCATTTCCGATGAGGATCGGAAGACGCTGGAAAAGCTGCAGTCGCTTCTGCGCGAGGTCCGTCAGATCCTCGAAAAGGCGATGGATGAAGTGAGAAACGGCAAGACCGGCGGCGACTACACGCAGGCCATGCCGCTTCCAACCGGTTCGTCGGGCATTCCGTCAAGCATCGTCATCTAGCCGATCAGCAAAGCGAACGCCGCTTTCACGCATTGCATTGGCCCGTCAGCGGTTTATGGTTTGCGGCATGCTCACCGATTTCAAGCAACTTAAGGCGGACCTGCGAACCGAACGGCTCGCCCTTCGCGATGCGATCGCCCCGGAAGCGCGCATCGAGATGGCCCTTGCCATGGCCGACCACGCAGGCGATGCCGTTCGCTTCGATCCCGGCACCGTCATTTCAGGCTTTCTGCCGATCCGCTCGGAGGCCGATCTGCGGCCGCTGATGGCGCGGTTTCAGGCCCGCGGCGCCCGCCTTTGCGTGCCCGCCATTCTCAACAAGCAGACGATCGTGTTTCGCGAACTGGTGCGCGGCGCACCATTGATCGCGACCGGCTTCGGCACGTCGGGCCCAGGGCCGGATGCGCCCGTTCTCGACCCCGACATCATGCTGGTACCGCTCTCGGCCTTCGACGCCCGTGGCCACCGGATCGGCTATGGCGCCGGCTATTATGACCGTGCCATTAGCCTTTTGCGGCAAAAAGGCCGCAAACCGAAGCTCATCGGCATTGCATTCGACTGCCAGGAAGTGGCACATGTGCCCGACGAGCCGCATGATATAAGCCTGGATGCCATCCTGACAGAAAGCGGCCTTCGCTTTTTTGCCTCTTGGATTGGATAGTGAATGCGACTGCTTTTTCTGGGTGACATGGTCGGCAAGACGGGACGCACCGCGGTTTGGGATCGCCTGCCCGGTCTCGTATCCGACCTGAAACTCGATTTCGTCATCGTCAACGGCGAGAACGCCGCCGGCGGCTTCGGCATCACCGAAGACATTTTCCTCGAGACGATCAACGCCGGCGCCGATGTCGTCACCACGGGCAATCACGTCTGGGACCAGAAGGACGCCGTCGCCTTTGCCGGCCGCCACGATCAGTTCCTGCGCCCGGCCAATTATCCGCAGGGCACGCCCGGCCGCGGCTCTGGTCTCTTCTATGCCCGCAACGGCGCCCGCGTGCTGGTCGCCAACATCATGGGCCGCGTCTTCATGCATCCCGAGCTCGACGATCCCTTCAAGGCCGCCGAGGCGATCCTCGCCGCCGCGCCTCTGAAGGAGCAGGCCGACGCCATCATCTTCGACTTCCACGCCGAGGCGACCAGCGAGAAACAGTGCTTCGGCCATTTCGTCGACGGCCGCGCCAGCTTCGTCGTCGGCACCCACACGCATGTGCCGACCGCCGACCACCAGATCCTGAACGGTGGCACCGCCTATATGTCTGACGCCGGGATGTGCGGCGACTACGACTCCTCGCTCGGCATGGACAAGGAGGAGCCGCTCAACCGGTTCATCTCCAAGATGCCGAAGGGGCGGATGGAGGCGGCGACCGGGCCGGCGACGATCTGCGGGGTCGGGGTTGAGATTTCGGACGCGACGGGCTTGGCGGAGAAGATTGCACCGTTGCGGCTGGGGCCGAGACTGGCGGAGACGATACCGGAGTTTTGGCGGTAGTATCGAGACGTCGCGGGTGTCAGCCCCCTCTGCCCTGCC
>UBJR01000031.1 GCA_900465675.1 Hyphomicrobiales bacterium
GATATCGTTGAAAAACTCGCCGCATTAGCTGCTCATCCGCCCATTTTGATTTTCCGGGCGGAGTACCAACGCGTTTCTGCCCCGCGCCTCGGCGCAGGGTCTCAATTCATGCCGCTCTCATGCGGCAATGACGCCATATGACGTCGTTTGTGGCCTGAGTTTAGCTAACCTCCTTAGATTTTGTGCGGTTGCGGCAAGCAAGAATTCGTCTCTCGCACCACAGGGTCCCCGAAGCCGAAGACGCGCCATCCGTAGAATGCGTTTGAGATGCGCGAATAGCATCTCGACTTTCTTCCGGCGGTGACGCGACAGTTCATATTCTGGTGTGGCCGCAATCGCTCTGGCAACATCGCGCGCATCCTCATGGAGATCGCGCGGCACCTTGCGCATAGGCGTGTTCGGGCAACAACGCTGCTTCAGGTCACAGACATCACAGTCCTTTTTGCTGGCACGATAAATCCGTGTCCCTTCGGCCGTGATCCCCGATCTTGGAGTATTGTAAGTGCGGTGGAACTGCTTCAGTTCGTTCCCGGCCGGACAGATGTATCGCTCGTTCTCGGCTTCCCAGGTGAAGTCCGAACGTGAGAAGGTGCCGTCTGTCCGGTTCGACTTGTCAAAGACCGGAATGTGCGGCGCGATCTTCTTCTCCTTGACCAGCCATGCCAAGTTGTCGGCGGAACCGTAAGCACTGTCAGCAGCCACATAGTCCGGCCGTAAGCCGAAGCGGTTCTCGGTCCTTTCGAGCATCGTGCGGGATGCCCCGACTTCTGCCTGGCGGATCGCACGCGTCGCCTCCACATCGACAATGACACCATGATCGGTGTCTATCAGATAATTGGTGGCGTAAGCGAAGAAGGCATGGCCTTTGTGAGCACCGGTCCATTGGGCGGCAGGATCAGACGGGGAGATAAACTTTGGTGTCACCGGCGACGCAGCACCGAAAGCGGCATCATCGAGAACAGCCAGATACTCTTGTACCGAGCGGCTAGCGCCTTCCTTTGCTTCCCACTCAGCTCCTGGTACCGAACGCTGCTTGTTGGCATCCGCTGCAATAAGGCTGGCATCGACGGCAAAACCTTCTGCTCCGACCAACCCTTGCGCAAGACAGCGCTCCACCACCGTTTCGAACATGTGTCGCAGGATATCGCTTTGCCGAAACCGGCCATGGCGATTCTTCGAGAAGCTGGAGTGATCAGGCACCTTGCCGTCCAGTCCGAGGCGGCAGAACCAGCGATAGGCAAGGTTGAGATGGACCTCTTCACACAGCCGCCGCTCCGACCGAATGCCCATGGCGTAGCCGACAATCAGCATCCGGATCATCAGTTCGGGATCGACCGAGGGACGGCCAGTGCTGCTATAGAAAGGCTTCAACTGCTCTCGAACGCTATCGAGTTCGAGATGACGGTCTATTCCCCGCAACAGGTGCTCGGCGGGGACGTGATCATCAATACAGAAGTCATAAAAGAGCTGCGCCGGAGCTGCCTGACATCCCATCATCGCTCAATCCTCCGCAAATCAATACGACGATTGAATCAGGGCTTTCCTGCATAAGCAATGCGAATTCCTTGGCAATACGGCTACATCCGGCATCACCGAACAATCTTCAGTTCCATCGGGTCCGCTGTCATCCGTTCACACTGAAGTCCTACTCGCGCCAGAGAGGCCGAGATATCGACGCCGCAAAGGCATAGGTCGAGGTCGTGCCAATCTTTGCCAACAGACCAATTTACAAAAGGATTTTTGTCTCGCCACACGAGGCCATCCATTCCGACAAGCGTCGCCAACTCGCGCGGCGTCTTATAAATTGTTTCGCCATCCACAACCGAGTTACACACATTTAGCCTCCTAGAAAGGCATTACGATATCTCGGCGGGCGTTCGTGTCACGGACGCTAATTTCTAAGGGGATAGATGAGATGCTCACCACCAATAGTTTTTCAACAGTATCGGC
>UBJR01000037.1:0-2500 GCA_900465675.1 Hyphomicrobiales bacterium
CAATGAGAACGATCAAGCCAATCGAGCTATTAGTACCGGTAAGCTTCATGCGTTGCCGCACTTCCACACCCGGCCTATCAACGTGGTCGTCTTCCACGGCTCTGATAGGGAATACTCGTTTTCAGGTGGGTTTCCCGCTTAGATGCCTTCAGCGGTTATCCCGTCCATATGTAGCTACCCTGCTATGCCGTTGGCACGACAACAGGTCCACCAGAGATATGTCCATCCCGGTCCTCTCGTACTAGGGACAGATCCTGTCAATATTCCTACACCCACGGCAGATAGGGACCGAACTGTCTCACGACGTTCTGAACCCAGCTCACGTACCGCTTTAATTGGCGAACAGCCAAACCCTTGGGACCTGCTCCAGCCCCAGGATGCGATGAGCCGACATCGAGGTGCCAAACAACCCCGTCGATATGGACTCTTGGGGGTCATCAGCCTGTTATCCCCGGCGTACCTTTTATCCGTTGAGCGATGGCCCTTCCACGCGGGACCACCGGATCACTATGACCGACTTTCGTCTCTGCTCGACTTGTCAGTCTCGCAGTCAGGCGGGCTTATGCCATTGCACTCGACGACCGATTTCCGACCGGTCTGAGCCCACCATCGCGCGCCTCCGTTACTCTTTCGGAGGCGACCGCCCCAGTCAAACTACCCACCATACACTGTCCCGGATCCGGATAACGGACCGCGGTTAGACATCCATGACGATAAGGGTGGTATTTCAAGGATGGCTCCACAGAAACTGGCGTCCCTGCTTCAAAGCCTACCACCTATCCTACACATGCCGACACGAATGCCAGTGTAAAGCTATAGTAAAGGTGCACGGGGTCTTTCCGTCTGACCGCAGGAACCCCGCATCTTCACGGGGAATTCAATTTCACTGAGTCTATGTTGGAGACAGCGGGGAAGTCGTTACGCCATTCGTGCAGGTCGGAACTTACCCGACAAGGAATTTCGCTACCTTAGGACCGTTATAGTTACGGCCGCCGTTTACTGGGGCTTCGATTCAAAGCTTGCACCTCTCCTCTTAACCTTCCAGCACCGGGCAGGCGTCAGACCCTATACGTCGTCTTGCGACTTCGCAGAGCCCTGTGTTTTTGATAAACAGTCGCTACCCCCTGGTCTGTGCCACCCCAATATACTTGCGTAAATTGGGGTCACGCTTCTTCCGAAGTTACGCGTGCAATTTGCCGAGTTCCTTCAACATAGTTCTCTCAAGCGCCTTGGTATACTCTACCTGACCACCTGTGTCGGTTTCGGGTACGGTCTATACGGTGGAGCTATTTCCTGGAACCGCTTCCCTGCACCTTCAATCCAATAAGAAGATACAAGTTACGCAATCCGTCACTACCACCAGGCCCACGAATATTAACGTGGTTCCCATCGACTACGCGTGTCCGCCTCGTCTTAGGGGCCGGCTAACCCTGCTCAGATTAACTTTAAGCAGGAACCCTTGGTCTTTCGGCGAGGGAGTCTCTCACTCCCTTTATCGTTACTCATGTCAACATTCGCACTTCCGATATCTCCAGGGCCCCTCACAGGTACCCCTTCACAGACTTACGGAACGCTCCGCTACCACGTGCATTACTGCACATCCTCAGCTTCGGTGCATGGCTTCAGCCCCGTTACATTTTCGGCGCAAAGACCCTTATTTAGACCAGTGAGCTGTTACGCTTTCTTTAAATGATGGCTGCTTCTAAGCCAACATCCTGGTTGTTTTGGGATCCTCACATCCTTTCCCACTTAGCCATGACTTGGGGACCTTAGCTGGAGGTTAGGGTTGTTGCCCTTTTCACGACGGACGTTAGCACCCGCCGTGTGTCTGCCGAGTAGTACTCCCGGGTATTCGGAGTTTGGTTAGGATCAGTAAGACGGTGAGTCCCCATAGCCCATCCAGTGCTCTACCCCCCGGGGTATTCGCTCGACGCTCTACCTAAATAGATTTCGCGGAGAACCAGCTATTTCCGAGTTTGATTGGCCTTTCACCCCTAGCCACAAGTCATCCCAATCTATTGCAACAGATGCGGGTTCGGTCCTCCAGTTGGTGTTACCCAACCTTCAACCTGCTCATGGCTAGATCACTCGGTTTCGGGTCTAATGCAACAAACTCAATCGCCCTATTCAGACTCGCTTTCGCTTCGCCTACACCTACCGGCTTAAGCTTGCTTGTTACACTAAGTCGTTGACCCATTATACAAAAGGTACGCCGTCACCCTTGCGGGCTCCGACTGTTTGTAGGCATCCGGTTTCAGGTTCTATTTCACTCCCCTTGTCGGGGTGCTTTTCACCTTTCCCTCACGGTACTTGTTCGCTATCGGTCATGCACGAGTACTTAGGCTTGGAGAGTGGTCTCCCCATGTTCAGACAGGATTTCACGTGTCCCGCCCTACTCTAGGACAATCATGGTATCTACGCGTACGGGGCTATCACCCACTACGGCCAAGCTTTCCAGCTTGTTCCACTTTAACCACAATTGCCACTGGCCTGGTCCGCG
>UBJR01000039.1 GCA_900465675.1 Hyphomicrobiales bacterium
TGGAGTGCCCCCCATTTCGCCGGACAGCTCAGCTATTGAGACAATGCTTTGATGAACTCCCTTGGGGAGGCCATTTTGAGCGCTGAGTGTGGATGGATTTCATTATAGTCTTCAATCCATCCGTCGATCTTCCGGAGAGCTGTGTCGGCGTCCGGAATGGATGAGATGCGTATGTAGTCTCGCTTCAAGGTTTTGACGAAGGCTTCAGACATGCCGTTCGATTGTGGGCTGGCCACGGGCGTGAAGCATGGGATCAGGTTGAGGGCTTGGGCAAACAGCCTGGTCTCCCTCGCGGTATATGCACTGCCGTTATCAGATAGATGTTCTATTGCATGCGGGGCGCTGATTGCGCCGAAGCGCTTTTCGACGGCCTCCAACATCATGTCTCGAATGTCGGAGCCGGATATCCCGGCATTGGCGACGGCTGCCCATGAGATAATTTCCCGGTCAAACGCATCGATAATGAACGCGAGACGAACCACCTCGCCATTCCAGCAAGTGAACTCAAGCCCGTCCGAGCACCAGCGGAGATTAGACCGCATCACCATGACCTTGCCGTCGTGGACACGACCAATTCGCACCGCCGTGTGTTTCTCAAGGATCATGGCGTGATTGGCCATGATGCGATGCACTCGCTTGCGATTGACGACGGGCAGATCGGCGGCTCGCCGCTGCCTGTTGAGAAGGGCAGCGATCCGCCGATAGCCATAGGTCGGCCGAGCATCCACGAGTTTACGAATGGCAGGCAGCAGCTCGGCATCATCCGCTTTGAGATATGATCCACGCGGCTTGGACTTGCCTTTCAGGCGCTCCACGAGATTGGACCTCGATACGCCAAGGACGTCAGCCACGGTCTTCATCGGGAACCGTCCTTCGGCAACAAGATCGGCCGCGATATCGGTTTTTTTGAGTGGGCTTTGGAAAGAGCTTCGCGGAGAATCTCGTTCTCCAACGTCTTGCGCCCGAGGATGCGCTCAAGCTCGCGCACTCGATCTTCCAGCTTCTTCACCTCGGAATTGCCGATCACTGGCTCGTCAGAATCCACGGCCACCGCACCTCCCTCGCTAAGGAGCCTACGCCAGCGATACAGAAGATTTGGCGCAACTCCATGTCGCCGCGCCGCGGAGGAAACGGTCTCCCCGGCGGCATAGCTTTCCTCGATGATCTGCAGTTTGCGCTCCGTTGTCCAGCGTCGCCGCCGGACGTCACCGATCATCAGATCAACCTGTCGAAACTCGTTAGACATAAGCTTATCCTCAAGCCTGTGCTTGAGCCTTCCTGCTTATGCTGAGTGTCCGGTCGAAAGTGGGGGCAGTTCA
>UBJR01000012.1 GCA_900465675.1 Hyphomicrobiales bacterium
CTTGCAATTCCAGTAATAGTTAATAGAATTACGTCGCGTTTCTAAATTGCTTATTTTGTCTCATCTTTAAATAGCTGTGACATGATGTGCGTCGCGGTACATTCTATTTCCAAGTCCGACATGCTAGTAATTTCAATGGCTTCACTTTGGAGATTTTGGCATGTCGCTTTGCTATCAGCAGTTCACCATCGCCTATCGTCGCCGTCTTTATCATCTCAGAGAGCGAAAGGTGCCAGTTGGCGAGATCGCCCGCCAGCTCGGACGTCATCGCTCAACGATCTATCGTGAGCTCAAGCGCAACACTTTTCACGATCGCGAGTTTCCCGAGTACACCGGCTACTTTGATACGATCGCCGATGACATCGCCAAGGAGCGGCGTCGAAGGCTGCGCAAGCTCAGGCGGCACCCAAGATTGCGCGAGCTGGTAATTGACCGCCTGAAGGCCTATTGGTCCCCGGAGCAGATTGCCGGCCGTCTTGCCGAAGATGCCGCCAACCCGGTTCGCATTTGCCCTGAGACCATTTATCGCTTTGTCTACTGCAAGGAGGATTATGGTCTGGGCCTCTATCGCTATCTGCCGGAGGCACGCCGCAAGCGTCGACCTCGAGGCTCTCGCCGACCGCGCGGCAACGTCTTCCCGGCCGATTGCAGGATATCTCAAAGGCCTGATTTTATTGGCAATCGGACCGAGTTCGGACATTGGGAAGGCGATCTGCTGATCTTCAAGCGGGAGCTTGGGCCGACCAATGTCACCTCACTGATTGAACGCGAGAGCCGCTATACGGTCATGCTCAAGAACAACAGTCGTCATTCGCGACCGATCATGGATAAGATCGTTCATGCTTTCTCGCCGTTGCCAGCGATGGCGCGGCGGAGCTTTACCTTCGATCGCGGCACGGAGTTCAGCGGCTTCAGGGCTTTGGAGGAAGGCATCGGCGCAAGGAGCTGGTTCTGCGATCCCAGCGCGCCATGGCAGAAAGGCGCCGTTGAGAACACCAACAAACGTATCCGACGCTTCATGCCTGTTGACACGGATCTTGCCAATGTCACCCAGCAACAGCTGACTGAGTTGGCGCATCATCTAAACTCACAGCCTCGCAAATGCCTCGGATACCGGACCCCCGCCGAAGCCTTTGCTGCCTATTTGCGCGAAGGTGGCTGATGCCCTACCCTCCAAGGCGGCCATGATGCACTTGGGTTAGCTTCCCCACGCCGGACGTGCTGCGCCTCTCGCGAGGAGTTCCCTCGAAGCACAAAAGATGATGAACTAGACTGCCGTGGCCGACGGTCGGCTCCAGAACGTTCGGCGTGCATTTGATGATCTCCTCGATTATAGATTGCCTCTGTCGCTACACGTCTGATCAAACACCGCCGGAAGTCAGGAACAGCTATGAAGCAAGCTTCGATTGCCGCCACCGAAACACATCACGCGGCAATTCCGGCCTGGACCTGGGTGGCTCCGCTTCTTGCCTCGGTCCTATTGGCGCTGAAGTTTCTCCATGTCGTGCCATCGGACGCGGCACTGGTGCTGGTTTTTGCGGCCGTCTTCCTTGGTGCTTCCGTCTTCAGCGCCGTCCATCACGCCGAGGTCCTGGCACTCAAGCTCGGCGAACCTTTCGGCTCGATCCTGCTGGCGATCGCCGTGACTGTCATTGAAGTTGCGCTGATCGTCTCCATCATGGCCTCAGGAGCAGAAGGCAGTGGTTCGGTTGCGCGTGATACGGTATTTGCGGCCGTGATGATCGTGCTCAACGGCGTTGTCGGGCTTTGCCTGATCGTGGGCGGCCGGCGGCACTTCGAGCAGACGTTCCAGCTTCAGGGCGCGTCGTCTGCCCTGGCCGTGCTCGGCACCCTCGCCGCGCTGGCGCTGATCCTGCCGAACCACACGCTGACAGTCCTTGGGCCGTCATACTCGCCGCTGCAAGCAATGTTCGTCGGGTTGGTTTCCCTGATGCTTTGGGCCGTCTTCGTCTTCGTGCAGACCGTCAAGCATCGCGCCTATTTCCTGGATGCGCCAGCTGACAATGTGGAAAGCGATAGCGCGGTGGCAGAGCACCACGCGAAGCCATCCGACCGGGAATCGCTGGCATGCCTCGGTCTCCTGCTGGTATCTCTCGCCGCCGTCGTCCTGCTTGCCAAGACCCTTTCCCCCTCTCTCGACAGGGCGATCGATCTGGCAGGCCTGCCCCACACCTTCGTCGGCGTGGTGATCGCCGCGATCGTGCTTTTGCCGGAAGGCATTGCGGCGGCGAAGTCCGCGCTGAAGAACCAGCTTCAAAACAGCATCAACCTCGCTCTCGGATCGGCGATTGCGAGTATCGGCCTCACCATCCCGGCCGTCGCCGTCGTCTCGCTCGTTCTCGATCAGCAACTGTCGCTGGGGATCTCAGCAGCAAACACGACGCTGTTGGTGCTGACCCTCTTCGTCAGCACCCTGACTTTGGGCACCGGCAGGACGACGGTGCTGCAGGGCGCGATCCATCTGGTGATATTTGCGGTGTTTCTGCTGGTTTCAGCAATCCCCTAAGGACGCCTTCGCGCATGCCGAACTGTGACCGTCAGAACCGCTCGACCCATGGCCTGACTTCGATCTCCCATGACCAGGCGCTTCGATGCTGGCGCAAGAGATCGATGTAGGTTTGTGCGATTGCGTCAGGGTCGAGCGTGCTATCCGGCGCTTCCGCGGGATCGCCGCGAAGCTCGCTCCGGACACCCCCGTCAACCACCACATGGGCGACATGAATTCCCTTCGGAGCCAGTTCTCTCGCAGCACTTTGTGCCAGCCCGCGCAGCGCGAATTTCCCCATGGCGAACGGTGCCGAGTTGGCGAAGCCCTTTACGCCGGCCGTAGCACCCGTCAGCAGGATCGCGCCCTTGCCGGCCGCAAGCATGCGCCTGGCGGCTTGCTGTACCGAGTAGAATGCACCCAACGCGGAAACGGCCACTGCCCTTTCGACCTCCGAGGGATCAAGATCGGTGAGTGGTCCGCGCACGCGGCCGCTAGCGTTATAGATGACGACCTCAGGCGGTCCGATATGCGCGTCCGTTTGCGCGAAAAGTCTCTCGACCTGGCTCGGGTCGCTGGCGTCGACCTCAAGAGCGATGGCACCGGTCTGCTCTGCCAGCGATTTGAGTTTGCCGGTGTCGCGAGCAGCGATGGCAACGGAGAGGCCTGCCAAGCGAAAGCTTCTCGTCAGTGAGGCGCTGATGCCTGGGCCCGCTCCGATGATGAGCGCGCTGCGATAGGGAATGGTCGACATGTCTCTTCTCCGATGTGGCCGCTGAAGATACAGATCGGATCGATGCTGCCGCCACGCAATGGCGGGAAAGCAGGAACTGGTTCGGAGGGTGTGATTTTTTCTTGATGCCGCTATGCGGCTTCAAAACCGGATCCATCCAGACTTCGGCAATGACTAGCGGTCGGGCAGCCTCATAGCCCCTCGCCTAGGGCGTCACACGCGATTTTTACGACGAGTTCGGCGCCGACTCTCAAGGCAGTCTCATCAATCTTGAACTGCGGGTGATGAAGGGGATAGATACAGCCCTCCGCCTCATTGCGGATGCCAAGCCTGAAGTAGACTGAGGGCCGTTTCTCGCTGTAGAAGCCGAAGTCATCGGCGGCTGTCCATCCGGCCGCCGCAACCGCAGTTCCGGCACCGAACAGGGTGTCCGCCGCCAATGCGACAACGCGGGCCAGTGCCGGATCGTTGACGACAGGTGGCTCGCCCTCGACAAGGCTGAATTCGACCGTTGCCCTATGCGCGAGCGCAAGACCCTTCAATATGTCCTGGACACGTTCGCGGGCGCGGAGACGCGTCGCCGGGCTGCCGCTGCGGATGGTTCCCTTCAAGCGGACGGTATCGGCAACGACATTGTAGGAACCGCCGCCTTCGATGCTGGTCACGGAGATGACCAAAGGATCGTAGGCATCCCGCTCCCTCGAAACGATTTTTTGCAGTTCCGAGACCATGGCGCATGCCACGGCAATGGCATCAACGCCTTCCTCCGGCTTGGCCGCATGTGCCGACGAGCCGCGGATCACGGCATCGAAAATGTCGCTGGCAAGCGTAAAGGGGCCGCCGGCGACGGCAATCTTGCCTGCCTGCGTGTAGGGATCGACATGAATACCGATCGCCGCGTCAATATCGTCGAGGAGCCCTTCTTCTACGATGCGGCGGCCGCCGAGAGGCTCGGCCTCCTCTGCGGGCTGGAATATGAAGCGGACCGTTCCGGCAAAGGTGTCGCGATGCCGGTGAAGATGCGTTGCCGCAGCCAACACCATAGCCGCATGCGCATCATGGCCGCATGCATGCATGACGCCCTTCACGGTCGAAGAGAATGCAACGCCGGAGTGTTCCTCGATCGGCAAGGCGTCGATATCAGCGCGAACGGCAACCTTCCGGTTGGAAAAGCCGGCTGTTCCCTCGATATCGACCGCAAGCCCGAAGCCCGCAACATCGCGGACTGCTGTCAATCCTCCGGTCTCCAGCTGGCCGCGCAGATAGGCTTGCGTCCGGCTCTCCTTATTTGACAGCTCGGGATGGGCATGCAGGTGTCTTCGCACCTCCAGCATGTGCTTGATCTGGCCCGGCGACAGAGTGTCAGGTCTTGGCATGGATCTCTCTAGGAAAATTGGTGAGGGTTTCACAACCGGTCTCCGTCACCAGAATGGTTTCGCTCACCTCTATGCCCCACCCGTCCATCCACATGCCCAGGATCGAATGCAGGACATTGCCCGGCTGCAGGACCGACTTGTCTCCAGGACGCAGGCTGATCGTGTGCTCACCCCAGTCGGGCGGATAGGCAACGCCGATCGAGTATCCGATCCGGGATTCCTTCTTGAGCCCATGGCGCTCGATCACTTTGCGCCATGCGAGTTCCACACCCTCGGCAAGCACACCCGGCCTGATCGCCGAGAGCACAGCCTCCATTCCCTCAAGAACGGCGTTGGCGGTGTTGGTGACTTGTTGCGGTGCTTTCCCCAACTGCATCGTCCGCGCCAAACCGGACGTGTACCGGCGGCAGACGCCGGCGAGTTCGAGAGCGATCGTCTCGTTTGCGCCAAAGCGGCGGTTGCTCCACATGATGTGAGGGGCCGAGGCGTTTTCACCCGCGAGAATGGTGGGCGGCAATGCGGTGATGTCTCCGGCAAAGTCGGGACTTCCAGCGATCTGCGCGGCCTGGATCTTCGCGATGGCATCGCATTCACGAACGCCTGGCGCGATAATGTCATAGGCGGTTGAAACCGCTGCCTCTGCGAGCCGGGATGCCTTGCGGAGATAGTCGATCTCGGCCGGGCTCTTCACCGACCTTATCCAATTGACCAACAGATCAGCGTCAACGAATGTTGCATTCGGGAGTCCTGCGGTCAGGCGGGCATGTGCCTTGGGTGAGTAATAGTAGGCTTCGAGCTCGATGCCGATCCGCCGGCTGCCCCATCCCTTCGCAGTGATCCACTGCGCGATCCAATCCATCGGGTGACGATCGGATTGCTGTACGTAGCCCTCGGGAAATCCGACGATGTTGTCCGGGCGCATCCACGCCGTCAGCAAGCCGCCGGCCGCATCCATGGCACGGCCGAGCCAGACCGGCTCCGCGCTTTCCTCGATCGGCAGCAAGACGGTCTGTGGGGTATAGAAGGACCAGCCGTCGTAGCCCGTAATATAGTGCTGGTTGGCGACGTCGTTGATCACAAGAAGCTGGAGATCGCGCCTGCCCATCTCCGCACGTATCCGGCCGAGACGCTCCTGGTATTCGCGTCTGTCAAACGGCAGCTCGATCATTCTTGCCCCTCACCTACATGTACTCTGATCAAAGGGTTTCATGTCGCGCAACCCGGCGCAACATGCCCTTAAGTACCGAGTGTGGCATCACCTCCGCACATTTTTGGTCTAAAGTTTCCCCCCTCGCTAGACGATTTCTCTCTTTGCCAAGTTGAGCGAAGCCTTGGCCCGAGCCATCATCGGTGGCATTGCTGCCATCGATGCGGAAGCGCAGAGCGACGATCTTTTACCGTTTCAGTTCGCGAGGGCGCACTGAACAGTGCGGCGCTAGATAATCAAACGGGCGTTGAGCCGAGAAGCCAACCGGAGGACCCGGTTGGCTTTGTTCTTTGATCAAGCACCTTTCCAGACGAGTTTGGCATTGGCGAGCTCACGCGCGCCGAGACCGCCAAGCTCCCGGCCGAAGCCCGAGCCCTTGATGCCGCCGAAGGGCGCGCGGGGATCGGAACGGACGAAATCGTTGATAAAGACGGCTCCAGCCTCGATGCGGGAGGCGACGCGTTCGGCGCGTTCCGGATTGCTGCTCCACACGGCAGCGCCGAGGCCGTATTCCGTATCATTTGCCAGTGCCACGGCCTCGTCTTCATCCTTGAAAGTGAAGAGCATTGCGACGGGGCCGAAAAACTCCTCGCGTGCCACCGCCGCATCGCGGGGCAATCCGGCAATCACCGTCGGCTCGTAGAAATAGCCGTCGCCGGGGATCGATTTGCCACCGGTCAGAACGCGCGCGCCTGCCTTCACGGCGTCATCGACCTGACGCTGGACATTGTCTCGGATATCGGCTCGGGCCAGCGGACCGAGCTTTGTTTCCGCCTTCATCGGATCACCGACCGGAATGCGCTTGACGGCATCGACAAAGGCTGCGGCGAAGCGCTCGGCAATCGGCGCGTGGACGAAAATCCGCTTGGCGGCGATGCAGCTCTGCGCGTTGTTCGAATAGCGCGAGACCACTGCCATCTGCACCGCTTTATCGAAATCGGCATCGTCGAAGACGACGAAGGGATCCGAGCCGCCGAGTTCCAGCACCACTTTCTTGCCGAGAGAACCCGCCTGCTCCGCAACCGTGCGGCCCGCAGCCGTGCTGCCCGTCACCGTGACGGCGGCGATGCGTGGATCGGCAATGACGGCAGGAGCACGTTTGCGATCGATCACGAGATTGGAATAGAGCCCCTGCGGCGCGCCGGCATCGAGGATCAGCTTCTCGATCGCCGCCGCCGATCCCTGGACCGTTTCGGCATGCTTGACGATCACGGTGTTGCCGATGAGGGCGGCCGGGATGAAGAAGCGCAGCACCTGCCAGAAGGGAAGATTCCACGGCATGATCCCGAAAATCGGCCCGATCGATTGATAGACGATCTTGGCGGGCGTTCCGGGGATCGGCTCGTCGGCGATATAGGCCAATCCGTCACCGGCGAAGTGCCGGGCGCCGAAAGCCGATTTCTTGATTTCGCCCTGTGCTTCGGCGAATGGCTTGCCCATCTCCGAAACGATCAGCGCGGCATATTCGTCGACACGCGCCTCCAGCAGATCCGCAAGGCGGTTCAGAAAAGCAGCGCGCTCGCTGAGCGGTGCGGCGGACCAGGTCTTCCAGGTCTTGTGCGACTGATCGAGGATC
Source organism: Hyphomicrobiales bacterium (assembly GCA_900465675.1). Lineage (GTDB taxonomy): Bacteria > Pseudomonadota > Alphaproteobacteria > Rhizobiales > Rhizobiaceae > Rhizobium. The sequence continues at coordinate 7,399 of UBJR01000012.1, forward strand.
CGTTCGACCTCGGCTCCGGTGTGTTCTTCGTAGCGGCCGATCAATTGTCCATCGGTTGGATTGTAGGAAAGGAAGCCCATCTAAATCTCCTCTTGTTTTAGCAGGCAGGCATCGAAGTGCAGGAAGCGTCAGCTGCTTCCCTGCAGCAGAGAAAAACTGGCGGCGAGACCGAGCGTCAGGCCACCAAGAACGGCAAATTCGCGCCGCCACGGAACGAGGCTCTCCAGCACCATCCAACCGGAAATTACCGCCATCCAGATCATGTTGGAGACCCCTCCAGCGAATTGCGGCAGAACCATGCTGGCGCAGCAGGCGGCACGGCAGAGCACCTCCCTGCCCTGTTCATTCCGGCCTCGGATCAACACCAGGACGGCGGCGGCAAACATGGCGGGGGCAAAAAGCGGCGCAGCGAAACGGCCATCGCTATCGACGAGCCCGACCGGGCGCATCAGCCACTCGGCCAGGGCGCCGGTAATGGCTGCGGCAAGAAGCATCGATACCGGTTGTGACGCTGCCTTGCAGCTCAGACGAAACAGCCCGCGCGACAGGAGCAGCGACGGAGCGGCCATCGCCGTCATCATGACGAGCCAGGATGCGATTGCCTGCACTAATCCGAGGGGCGCCGTGGTGGACACGCCAGCTGACCGGCAGATAACATCGCCGACCGCCTGTGGAGCGCAGTAGAGCGCAAGCCACGCCGCGAGACCGACCGCCAGCATGCCGCAATCGGTGGCACCGCTGCTGATATTCCGTCGTGCTATCGCCGTGACCATGCCCTTGTCCCAAAGCTTCATCATCAAGTGACCGGTGGCGGTTCGCCACCGGTCACTGTCCTCAGATCAGCTGCAGCAGCTTGCCTTGTTCTCTCCAGCGAGAACGCTTGCCCTGTTGATCACCGGCGGCAGATTGTTCGACGGATTGACCTCGAAGAAACCGGCCGGCGCGAGCGAGAAGCCGCAGGAAATGCAAGGCTGAACCGGAAAGTCTTCGGCGCGCACGACATGGTGGAGACCAAAGGAATGCCAGAGCACGATGTCGGTGTTCTCGACATTGCGGTCCTGTTTGACGAGCTCTGCGAGACCATCTCTGCCATCGGAATTGGCAACGAATTCTCCTGCAGGATAGCGTTCATTCTCATTGAACGGCGTGACCCAGATGTGATTGCGGATGAAGTTGGAGCGGATACCTGAAGGACCGTCGTCCTGGATCATCGGTGTGACGCAGTTCGGGGCATGGAGCTTGTAGGCGACCGGTTTGCCGACCTGGCTCAGCTTGTTCGGATTGACGACCTTCCAGCTGCGATGGGTGGAGAGATCGGCGCGCCGCGCCGCCGCAAGCTCGGTCTTCAGCACCGTATCGACAGCATGGAAGGCGTTGCCATACGGATTGCTGTCGCTGAAGGGCTCCATGTAGGAGTTGGTTTCGACAACGCTGTTGCCGCCGCCATCCACCGCCATATCGAGGCGCGCGCAGAAGATGTGCTGATGGATCGGAGCGCCGAGGCCCGGCTGAATTTCCGTCGAGTATTTGTCCGGCTGTCCGGGATGGCATGCATTGGTATTGACGATGCCGGTCGCCTTCATCTCGAATTCGATTTCACCGGCCTGATCGAGATACCAGTACTGGGCATATTCGTAGTTTCCGACAGTGCAGATGCTCGAAATGACAAGCTTGCGGCCGCGGTGCAGCACCGTCCGCCCTGTTCGGAAATCCCAGTGTTTCCAGAGGATTCCGGCGTCTTCCTCATGGATGCAGACCGCCTTTTCGATAGTGACGACCTCGCCTTTCAATCCGTTCACATGTGCGTCGAGATACTGGATCTGGCCGAGGCAATCGCAGCCGAGCTTCAGCGAATTGGTCAGCTTGCCGAAGCCGTACTCGCCGACATCGAAAATGTTCTGGCGGGCGTGGCCGTAGAGTGGTGATCCGTAGGGAACGACGAGCTCGGCAATAGCCGCACGCCGCACGACGGAGCGGCCGTCAAACCGGATATCGTGAAGCACGAGACCTTCGCGTGGCGTAAAGCCGATCGCGAGCGTCCACTTGTCCCAGGAAATCGCATGGTCCTTGATCGTGAAGCTGACGCCATCCGGCTGAACGACATCGAGCGGCTTCAGCGGCGCGTCCGGCGGCGGCAGGAACTCCGGATCGTAATCGTAGCGCGTCATCGGGATTGGCGGATGATCGGTATAATCGTCGACCCGCAGCACTTCGCCGGTCTTCACGTCGATCACTGCATTCAGCCCCTCGATTGGGTGGGCATAGTAGTTGCCGAACTCATGAACGCGCAGCCAGGAAAAGGTGTGCGAGATCAGCCTTCCCTCCTCATCTTCATGGCCGAAATTGCCGCCCGACCAGGAATCGACGATCACACCCGTCATGTCGGAGATGCCGCGCTTGCGGCAGGCCTCGATGAAGCGCGGGTCGTTCTTGACGTTGACCTCGACGCTTATCATCTGCTCGACCATGAAGCCGGCACGCGCGGCCGGGAAATGCGTGCGACGGATGATTGCCTTGTCGGCAACAGAAACAATGAGCTGCCAGACGCCTGGGACATCGAGATGGTTGACGTTGATACGCGCCTCGCGCGGCAGTTTTCCGCCGTCAAGATAAGCACGGTATTCGGCAGGCGATGGCTCGCGAAGGTCGATATTCTCGAACAGAACGCCTGGGCCAAGTTCAGGATCCGCCTTGACGACCGCGACGGCGATATTGATCTCGTCCGGGGTGAGTGGCGCCAGTGCCTGCAAATGCTTCGGCGGCGGAGGTGCCGCAGCAGGTTTGAGGGTGGCAGGTTTGACGGCTTCATTCATGGTTCTGTCCTCAAATTCATGGCCGGAAGCTACGCGCCGCCTGCCGTCTTATGCGTGGAATGGCAGGGCATTCGCGCCCGCCTATTTTTGGCTGATCACTGGCGGAGCGATGTCCAGATGCGGTCGTAGGCGCGGGTTGCCTTTTCTTCGCAGGCAGGCGCAAAGACGATCTTCATATCTTTCGGCGGATTGAATTCGGGCGATTCACCCGTTTCCTTTGGCAGGAACTTGTCGGAACCGGTGACTGCGCTCTGATAGCCGGTTGATTTCTGCTGCAGGGCAATGTTCTCAGGATCCATCAGGAAGTTCAGGAACTTCTTGGCGTTCTCGGGATTTGGAGCGCCTTTCGGAACCGCGACATTGTCCATCCAGCCGACCGCCCCTTCCTTCGGGAAGACATACTTGATCGTCGGCTTCTGCAGGCGTGAGGCGAGCGCCTTGCCCGACCACTGCTCGTGCATCACGGTTTCGCCGGAGACCTGGCGCTCTGTCGTGCCGTCCGAATTGTAGACCTTGACGAAAGGCTTCTGGGCTTCGAGCAGCGCGTTCAGCGCCTTTAGATCAGCCGGATTGCTGTTGCACTGGTCCTTGCCGAGATAGAGGAGACCAAGTGACATCACCTCAGACGGCGAGCCGAACATGCCGATCTTGCCCTTGAGATCATCGGACGGCTCAAACAGCGCCTTCAGGCTGTCGGTCGCTCCCTTATAGACAGCGGTATCGACCGAATAGGAGGTCGTCCCCCAGACCCATGGAACCGTATATTCGGCCTTCGGGTCCCAGCTGCGCTTCTGCCATTTCGGATCCAGGTTCTTGAAGTTCGGCATGGAGGCCACGCCGACCTTCTCGAGCAATCCCTGCTTGATGAAGATCGGTACGAAATCGTTGCTGATGATCATGACGTCGTAGCCGGCGGCGCCCGAGCTAATCTTCGCCAGTGCCGTTTCATTGGAGTCATAGGTGTCGATCGTCACCTTGATGCCAGTTTCGGCCTCGAATTTCTTGACCATCTCCTCCGAGGTATAGTCGGTCCAGTTGTAGATATGCAGGACGCCAGCGTCGGCATGCGCGATGCATGGAGCGACGATGGCAAGCAGACTGGCGGTTGCCAGCATCCTCTTTGCGGTCTTCATGTTCACCCTCTTCTTTTTTGGTTATTCGTTGCCTTGGCTCTTGCGCCCGAGCAGCAGCGCGCCGGTGACGAGCACAAGCGAGATACCGAGCAGGATGGTGGAAATGGCATTGACCTCCGGCGTGACGCCGAGGCGCATCATGCCGTAGACATAGACGGGCAAGGTGGTCGATCCTGCACCTGAGACCATCAGGCTGATCAGGAAATCGTCCAGCGAGACGACGAAAGCCATCAGCGCACCGGCAAAGATCGCAGGCAGCAGCAGAGGAAACGTTACGCAGCGGAACAGCTGCCATTCGCTGGCGTAAAGATCGCGGGCTGCTTCTTCCAGATTGGTGCCGAGATCGCGCAATCTGGCCTGGATAGGCAAGAGCGCGAAGGGGATGCAGAATACCGTGTGAGCAATCATCAGGTTGACCAGCCCGTTGGTCATCCCGAGCGCCGAAAAGAAGATCAGCGTCATGATCGCAACGATGATTTCCGGAACGATCAGGGGGAGCGCGATCAAGGAGGTGAGTGCCCCGCGCCCCCCCTTCAAGTCACCGCGCTCGAGAGCGATGGCCCCGGCCGTGGCAATCACTGTGGAGGAGATTGTCGCGACAATGGCGATGACAATGCTGTTGAAAGCCGCCCGCCGGATATCCTCGTTGGCCGCCACTTCGCCAAACCAGCGCAGGCTGAAGCCGGACCAAATGGTCACCAGCTGATTGGCGTTGAATGCGTAGACGACCAGAATGGCCAGCGGCAGATAGAGAAAGATCAGAATGGCGGCCGTGAAAGGGCCGAAACCCGGCGTATGACGCCAGTCGAATGGACGCTGCGTCTTCATAGCCGCGCCTCCTCGGCCTTTCTGGACCGGACTAGGAAGATTGCCAGAACAGCGATCGTCACCAGGATCGAAAGGGCAGCGCCGAATGGCCAGTTGCGCGATGAGGTGAACTGCATCTGCACCAGGCTGCCGACAAGGAGCTTCTTCCCGCCGCCGAGAAGATCAGGGGCCAGGAACGAGCCGAGTGATGGTGCAAAGACAAGGCTGGCGCCGACGAGAACACCGGGCTTTGCCAGCGGCCAGACAACCCGGTGAAAAACGGCGATCCGGCTGGCGTAGAGATCATAGGCTGCCTCGATCAGCCGCGGGTCGATCCGCTCCAGCGTCGAATAGACCGGCAGAACCATGAAGGGCAGAAAGGTATAGACGAGCCCGAGCAGGATCGAGCCGTCGTTGTAGAGCAGCGGCAAGGGCGTCGAGATCACCCCGGCAGCCTTGAGAAGGCCATTTGCCAAACCCTCGTCCCGCAGGATCAACACCCAGCAATAGGTCCTGATCAGCGTGTTGATCCAGAATGGCAAGGTGACGAGAAAAAGCAGCGTCCGGCGGCGGTTCTCAGACTGGCGAACCAGGTACCAGGCAACCGGAAAGCCGAGCAGCATACAGATCGCCGTCGTCAGGCCCGCCAGATAGACCGACCGCAGGCTGATGATCACATAGCTCCAGGAAAACAGCAGCGTATCATCGAAATCGCGCTGGAAGAGGAACTGCACATAGGCATCCAGCGTCAACGGCATGTCGACGCCGCCATAGGGGTTGGCAGTCATGAAGGAATAGGCGACGGCCACCAGCAACGGCAGCACCATGAAGATGCCGATGACCAGGACGGCCGGGGCAGCGAGCGTCAATGTGCGCTGTGTGTTCATCCGCCCTCTCCCTAGTTCGTCAGATGCCGTTCGGCATCGCTCGACCAGTCCAGCACCACGGCCTGCCCGGCGGCCAGGCCATCCACCGACTGGCGGGTGCGGCTGCGCAGCCGATCACCGTTCTCGATGACGATTTCGTAGAGCGTATCGAGCCCGAGATAGGTCACTGCGGTGACCGTGCCACGGATCCGCCCCGCCGAGCCGCTAGCCGGCGCCGAGACCGCGATCCTTTCCGGCCGCACCGCGATCAGAATGTCGTTGCCGCGGCCGATCATGGCGCCGGGCAAGACATTAGATTCGCCGATGAAATCAGCCACGAAGCGGCTCTTCGGATTGTCGTAGATCTCGCGCGGCTCGCCGATCTGCAGCACGCGGCCGGCCGACATCACGGCGATATGGTCGGACATCGCCAACGCTTCTTCCTGGTCATGGGTGACGAGGACGAAGGTAATGCCGGTTTCCCGCTGCAGCCGCTTCAACTCGCTCTGCATTTCCTTGCGCAATTTCAGGTCAAGGGCGCTCAGCGGCTCGTCGAGCAGCAACACTTTGGGCCGCGGTGCAAGCGCCCTCGCCAGGGCCACACGCTGCTGCTGCCCCCCGGAGAGCTGGCGAGGCAATCTCGCCGCCATGGTTTCGAGCCGCACCAGCCGCAGCACCTCCGCAACGCGAAGATCCCGTTCAGCCTTGGGCACCTTTTGCATCTGCAGTCCAAAACCAACGTTTTCGGCGACGGTCATGTGCGGAAAGAGGGCATAGCTCTGGAAAACCGTATTCACCGGCCGCTTCTGCGGCGGCAAGAAAGAGGAGTCCGCCCCCTCTATCCGGACTGTTCCGACGGTCGGAAGTTCGAAACCGGCAATAATGCGCAAAAGTGTTGTCTTACCGCAGCCGGAGGGGCCAAGCAGCGTGAAGAACTCGCGGTCCTGGATTTGTAGGCTCACCCCGTCCAGAGCCGTGGACGCGCCAGCGCCCTTCGTAGGAAACGATTTTGAGACATTCTCGATGGTGATCATCGCTCGCAAACCAGTCTCCCAAGCCGCTATGTAACTATTTAGTTATTAGCTAGCAGTGGCGAATTTACATTGTCAAGTTGAACATCAGAATTTTATTTTTTACCGCCCTCTGATGCGATCGCGTCAACAAATAGAGGTTAACAACATGACTCAACCGACTGTTTTAGCGTAGTTTTCGAAGAAACCGGTAAGATTTACCTGCGTCAGCGGCATTGGAAAAATGCAACCAAAGATAAACCGTCGGCAGCTTCCGTCGGAAGCACCGTTGTGAACGCCTGCCCCTACCGCGTAGCAGCTGCTAGCGCCGGCTTCGGGCAGTTTCTATCAATGTCATCCCAGTTCTGCACTCACCTTTCCGGCATTCAAATGCCAGCTGCCAACGGCCGGTTATCCGGCTCTTTCATAGCTTCGCGTTCACCCGTTGCCACTGTCATTCGAACAGTAGATGCGGAAAAGATAACACAACACTTTTTAATTAAAAGGCTTTTGATAAAGCAGGCCGTGATGGTATGAATGGCGGCATGAATCTTCGCCTCGATCGTGACGGTGCGCTGCCCGGCACAAACCTGCTACAGACCCGAACGCTCAACAGGAGAGCCGTGTTCGATGCCGTCCGGCGCAGTGGACCGATCACCCGTACCGAGCTGGCGCAAACGATCGGCCTGACGGTTCAGGCAATCTCGAACATCGCGGCGGATCTCGAGGAAGCAGGCCTGATCCGCCAGCAGGGCAAACGTGCAGGACAGCGTGGGCAGCCGGCTGTGGAGCTGTCTCTCAATCCGAGCGGCGGCTACACGATCGGCCTCAGCCTCGCCTATCAGCGCGTCACCGGCCTGCTTGTCGATCTGACCGGCGCAGTTGTCGCCACCGAAACCCGGATCCTTGGCGAGCGCGACCCGAAGACTACCGCCGGCGTGCTGGCGGACATCGCCTCCGGGCTGCTGGTGGCGGGGCAAGTGCGGCGCGAGGAGATCTGGGGTGTGGGCTGCAGCGTTCCGGGCACCGTCGAGAACGGCACCTTCTGGTACGACAAGGTGCAGGAAGGCGACGATTGGACGAAGTTTCCGCTGACATCGCGTCTCGAGGAACTGACGGGGATCAAGACATTTGTCGAGAATGACGCGACGGTCGCGGCGATCGGCGAGCGGCTCTATGGTATCGGGCGCACGGTCCGCTCGTTCTTCTATCTGCACTTCAATCTCGGCATTGGCGGCGGTCTGGTACTGGATGGCCAGCACTTTCGAGGGGCGTTCGGCGGCGCCGGCGAAATCGGCCACCTGATCGTCAAGCCGGGCGGACGGTTCTGTGCCTGCGGCAGCCGCGGCTGCCTGGAGCAATATGTCTCCTTCTATGCGGCGGCAGAAACCATCTGCGGCCCGGCACGCACGCCGGACGAGGTTTCGGCCGAAGAGCTTGTCGAGCGCTTGGTTGAGGACGATCCACGCCTGACAGCGTGGCTGCGTGAGGCGGCGCAGTATCTGCGCATCGCGATCCGCAATATCGAGGCAATGTTCGACCCGGACACCGTCGTCATCGGCGGCGGGTTGCCGGCAGAGCTTCTCGAACGTCTCATGGATGCGACGACGCCGCTGCCGCCGGCGATGATCCACCGGCATTCAAGCACCCTACCCCGCTTGATGAGGGCCGAGCACAGCTCGGAGCTTCCAGCGCTTGGCGCGGCAGCATTGCCGATCGCAATCGCGCTTCAACCCAACGTCTCTGGCTTTGCCAGTAACGCTGCCGGCGCGGCCGCAACCGACAATCCCGCCCTTGTCTCACTCGGCATCGATCTCGGCCGGCGCTAAGCCGTTGGATCCGAAGCGTGCCAACAGCCATGCAACGGGTCGACGTATAGGCCTTACAGCGTTGCTCGGCATAACGAGATTGCACAGCCAATCTGACGAAAAAACGCGCTGGGTGCGGAAGAAATAGTCAGTGACCGCCGGAGGCTACGGCAATACAGGCTGTTTTCAAATGGCACGGGATTTGCGTCGATTGATCGACCAACAATCGATCGGCGGCCGATGTTCAACCTTCTGATGACCTGTCTTCTGCTTGCGGCGGCGCTCGGCCTCAGCCTGCGCCGCTTTGCCCTTCCCTATCTTGCCCGGCGCGACATCGCCGAACAGTCGGAACCGGTCACCATGGTTGCGAGCGCGGTTTTTCTGGCAGCCCTCGCCTTGACCGTATCGGACAAGGACCTCTGGCACGCAAGCCTGACGGTCGCGGGTGGCATCGTGGTTGCACTGATTTTCGATCAGCAAAGCCCGAGGCTGGCGGCCGTCTTATCGGCAGCCTGCCTGCTCTGCTATCTGGCGCTGCGCTGAGCTGTTCAGGCCGCTGCACCCTCTTCGCCGGGTTTTTTCGGCAGCGAGCGTGAGACGGAGCTCAGGAGGTCCGTCTGCGAAACCAAGCCAAGAATTTGATCGTTCTCGTCGATGATGATGACGGCATGCGTCCGGCCGTTGGTCAGCAGAGGCAGAAGATCGAAGGCGCGGTCACTGGCGCGCGCTGTCGTCGCTTCCGAAATGCGCCCTTCCAGGGCACCCGAAAAAAGCGCCAGTTCGCGCAGTCCAACGGTGCCGATCAGCCGCCGCCGGGCATCCCTCACCGGCAGGGTGCGGACGTTGTGGTTGAGCAGCAGCCAGCGGGCCTGTTCGACTGTCGCATCGGCGTCGATGGCGATCACATCACGCGACATGATGTCGGCGCAGCTGATCTCGGCATTGGAGCGCGCGACGGCCTCGAATTCAACCCGGCGCAGCAAACGGCCAAGGTCGGCACGGTCGATGTCGAAGGTCTCGTTCAGTGCCGCAAGTGCCGCGTCGATATCTTCCTCCCGAAATCCCGTCCGCTCTTCCGGACGTGGATCGGCGGTCCGATGGGTATTTGCGGGCGCGATGACGACATGCGGATAGTTGTGCCGCGAGAGCTTGTGGAACAGCAGCCCGATCGCCACCAGCAAGCAGGAATTGAGAGCCACCGGCACGAAGGGGAAAAGCAGGCCCCAGCTGGCGACGACGGGTCCGCCGAGAACAGCGGTCAGCGCCGCAGCGCCGCCGGGCGGGTGCAGGCATCGTGTCAGGGACATGGCCGCAATGGCGAGCGATACGCCGACGCCTGTGGCAACGATCGGATCCCTGATCAGGCTCGCTGCCGCGACGCCCATCAAAGCCGAGATGGTATTGCCGCCGATGATCGACCATGGCTGCGCGAGCGGGCTTGCGGGGACAGCGAACAATAGAACAGCGGAAGCTCCCATGGGGGCTACGATCAGCGGCAGATGCGATCCCTCACCGAACAGGAATCCACACAACATGCCCGTCATCGCGATGGCGACGAGCGCGCCCAAACAGGCGAGCAGCCGGTCCCGCAGCGTGGCGCCGGCAAGGATCGGGTGAAACAGGCGGGACGCAAGCGAGTTTTTATCGGAAAAGCGCTGCGGACTGGGAGGGGTCATGGGGTAGCCAGATAAGACCGTTTGCAGTTTCGGTATGTCGACGCGGTTGATAGCGGATGTTTGCCGTGGCGAAAAGGAGAAGTTCGAACCGGTGTACCTATGCCGCATGTTCACTGCCGGCCAGTTTACAGCCTGGAATTCAATCGGGCACGGTGCTGCCGGAAAGCGCCTCTCGATCCAGGACTTGCGCAACCCTCCCGGCTTCCATGACGACGGCGCGGTCACACATATGGGCGACGACGCCGGTGTCGTGGGTGACCAGAATGAAGGTCAAGCCGTGCGAGGCCTTGAGATCGTTGAGCAGGTTCAGGATTTCGGCCTGCACCGAGACATCGAGCGCCGAGGTCGGCTCGTCGAGCAACAACAGCTTGGGTTTGAGCAAGAGCGCACGGGCAATCGCCACACGCTGGCGCTGGCCGCCAGAAAGCTGGTGCGGATAGCGGCCGGCAACGGCTGAGGGCAGCCCAACCTGATCGAGCGCGATACGCACCTCTTCCTCGACATTGCGAATGCCGCGCAGCGAAAGCGGCTCGCCGAGAATGCGGGAGATGCGATGGCGCGGATGCAGCGACGAATAGGGATCCTGGAACACCATCTGGATACCGGCGCGTAAGGCGCCGGTGATTTTCCGGCCGGGGTGCAGAGGTTCGCCAAACACCGAGATCGAGCCCTGCCAATTGGTGTTCAAGCCGGCGACTGCGCGCAGAACGGTGGTCTTGCCGCATCCCGACGGGCCGATAAGTCCGAAGGTCTCGCCCGGCGCGACATCGAAACTCACCCCGCGCACGGCGGTGAAGCCCTTGCCACCGCCCTGGAAAGTGACGGAGAGATCGGCGATCGTCAGCGCGCTCATGCCTCGTCTCCATAGACGGGAAGCCGTGTCCCATAGGTCGCCGCCGACGGGCGGGCGGCCCAGAGTGCACGGGTATAGGCGGAGCTGGCATTGGCAAGATCGGCGGAGGCCATCTGCTCCTCGATCCTTCCCTGGCGCATGACCATGACGCGGTCGGCATAGCGGGAAACCTGTTGCAGGTCGTGGCTGATCAGCAGCAGCCCCATGCCGAGCTCTTCGGTCAGCGAGCGCAGCAAGGTCAGGATCTGGTCCTGTAGCTCGCGATCGAGCGCCGATGTCGGTTCGTCGGCTATCAGCAGCTTCGGCCGGTTGATCAGCATGGCAGCGATCATCACGCGCTGGCCCATTCCGCCCGACAAGGCGGCAGGATAACTGGAATAGATCCGCCCGGGGTCAGGCAGGCCGACCTTGCCGAGCATGTCGAGTGCGCACTCGCGCCGTTCAGCGGATGAAAGCTTGGTGTGCAGCAGCAGGGTTTCCTCGACCTGCCGGCCGATTTTACGGGCCGGGTTCAGCGAATATTTTGGATCCTGCAAAATCAGGCCAAGGCCGCTGCCGCGCAGGCTGTTCCAGCCGGACGCTGAAAGCGCAGTGAGGTCCTTTTCATCGAAGGACAAGCGTTTCGCCGCGACCTCAGCGCGCCTCGGCAGAAGGCCCATGACCGCCCTGCCCGTCATCGACTTGCCAGAACCGGATTCACCGACGAGTGCGACCACTTCGCGTCCGACCGAAAAGGAAATTCCATCGACAACCCGGATCGGGCCGGCCTCCGAGGGAAAGGTAACAGATAGATCCTCGGCGGAGAGCAGCGGCTCAGTCATGACGCGGATCCAGAATGTCGCGCAGGCCGTCGGCCAGCAGATTGAAGGAAAAGGAGGTGACGAGAATGGCAACACCGGGAACCGCGGCCACCCACCATTGATCGAAGATCACCTGCGTGCCTTCGGAGACCATCGAACCCCATTCCGCCGTCGGCGGACGAACGCCGAGGCCGAGGAACCCCAGCCCCGCGGCCGCGAGAATGATTCCCGAGAGATCGAGCGCCAGACGGATGATGGCGGATGGCAGCACCAACGGCAGGATATGGCCCCAAAGCAATCGCGCTCCCCGGATACCGACCATTTCGGCGGCCGCCAGATAATCGCTGCGCCTCAGAGCAGCGGTCTCCACGCGGGCTTGCCGCGCATAGGCTGGCCAGCTGGTCAGCGCCAGCGCCAATGCACCGTTGATGAGGCCCGGCCCCATGATCGCGACAAAGGCGAAGGCGAGCAGCAGACGCGGAAAGGACATGACGATATCGGTGATCCGCATCAGCAGGCGCTCGGTCATGCCGCCGAAGAAGCCCGCGAAGATGCCGACGAGAATGCCGAGCGGCGCCATCAGCAGCACGACGACGAGAACGAGGAGCAAGGTCGGCCGCGCGCCGTAAATCATGCGCGACAGGATATCTCTTCCGAAGGCGTCGGTGCCGAGCCAGTGCAGGGCGCTCGGCGGCATCAGCCGGTTTGCGGTCTCCTGCAGGTTTGGGTCATAGGGCGCAATCAGCGGCGCCAGCAGCGCGAAGGTGAGAATGAGAAGCACAACGGCGCTGCCGGCGGCGGCCGATGGCGAGCGCAGGACACGCCGGACGAAGGACGGACCGCCGAGCGGCGCTTGGACGATCGCACTCATCGCGTCTTCCCCGCTTCCAGCCGGGCGACACCGAGATCGGTCAGCGCATTCAGAAGCACGAAGCAGGCGCCGACGATCAGTGTGGCGCCGAGGATGGCAGGCATGTCCCCCGCAAACATCGCCGTCGTCAGATAGCGGCCGATACCGGGCCAGGCAAAGACGGTTTCCGTCAACACCGCGCCTTCGAGCAGACTGGCGTAGGAAAGAGCAATCACGGTCAGTAGCGTTCCTGAAATATTGGGAAGAATGTGGACGAAGACGATGCGGCCGAGACCTGCCCCTTTGGCGCGCGCTGTCGTCACATATTCCTGGCCGAGTTCGGTGAGGATGGCGGCACGCGTCAGCCGGGAGATGGCAGCCAGCGCATTCAGGGCCAGAACGGTGGCCGGCAATGCCAGATGGGCGAGTGCATCGCGAAAGGCGCCCGCCTTGCCGGACATCCATGTATCGATCAGGGCAAAGCCGGTGACCGGCTTGACGGTGTATTGAAAAACCACATCCGCCCTGCCCGGTCCCGGCGCCCAGTGCAGCCGGGCGTAAAACAGGAGCAGCATCAGCAGGCCAAGCCAGAAGATCGGCACCGAGTAGCCAAAGAGCGAGACGAAGCGGGCAAGACTATCCACCCAGGTGCCTTGCCGCATGGCGGCGGCGATGCCGAGCGCAAGGCCGATCACGGCTCCCAGAATGATGGCCGCGGTCGCCAGCTCGATCGTTGCCGGGAAGGTGCGGGCGATATCCTTGGCGACCGGCTGGCCTGTGGAGATCGACTGGCCGAAATTGCCCGACAGCGCCGTCTCGACATAGCGGACGAACTGAAGTGGCAAGGGCTGATCGAGCCCCAGCTCCACCCGCGCCTGCTGATAGGTCGATTGGCTGGCATGATCGCCGACCAGCTGCAGCGCCGGATCGATCGGCGAGAGCCGCGTCATCGCAAAGGTCACCACCGCTAACCCGAACAGCGTCAGCGCGAAAGACCATGTCCACTTGATGAGCGGCCAGACGAAAGACAACTCCCGCCAGCTGTTGTGCTGGCGGGAGTTGTTCATGTCGGCGCTATTATCGGTTGCCGTTTGCGGCACTTATTTCTCTACCTTGTCGTAATAGACCTGATCTGCATTCAGGCCCTGGGCATAGTTCTTGACCTTGTCGCTTATCACGACCTGATCGTTGCCCTGAAGCGTAAAGATGAAGGGCGAACTCGCCTGGATCTTCTTCTGCAGGTCCTGATAGAGCGCGGCGCGCTTGGCGGCGTCCTGTTCCTTGACGGCGGCGAGCGTCTCGTCGGTCAGCTCGGGGATCACCCAGCCGGCATATTTCGCGGCCGTGTTGGTCGAGTTGTCCTTGTTGATTGCAAAGGCGCTCGCGTTGGAATGCGGATCGAAATAGTCCGGGATCCAGTAACGCAGCGTCATTTCGAACTTGCCGGAGCGGCCGCGGGCATAGATGTCGCTGGCGACGCCCGGCTGGATATCGAGGGTGATACCGGCCTGAGCGAAGGTCGACTGCAGCGACTGGGCGATCGAGAGGAACGGCTGGTCGTTGAAGACGATGAACTCGACCTTGAACGGCGTCTTGATGCCTGCATCCGCAAGTACCTTCTTCGCCTTCTCGACGTCGAGCTTGAACGGGGTGTCCGTCAGAGCGCCCGGGAAGCCGACCGGCAGGAAGGACTGGTGAACAGTGCTCTGGCCGCGCAGCAGGTTCTTGGCGATACCATCGTAGTCGACGAGATAGCGGGCTGCTTCCCAGAAGGCCGGGTTGCCGAGCGTCGGGTTGGCCTTGGTGTTCAAGAGGATGTAATCGGTGCGTGCCGAGGGAACCGAGAGAACCTTGACGCCACTCTTGTCCTTCAGTGCGTCGATCTGGTCGGCAGCGAGGCCGCGGGCGATATCGGCATCGCCCTGCTCGACGAGCAGGCGGCGGGCGCCGACGTCGGGCACGTTGCGGATGATGACATTCTCGAGCTTCGGCTTGTCGGACGAATTGGCGTTCGCCTGCAGCACCAGCGCCTCATGCGGCGTGTAGGTGGCGATCGTGAAGGCGCCGCTGCCTGCGGAATTGGTCTTCAACCAGCCATTGCCGAAATCATTGTCCTTGGCCTCTGCCGAAACCGTCTGCTCATCGACAACCGAAGCGATCGGCGCGGTCAGCAGCGACAGCGCAAAGCCGGCACCGACATCGGCGGTCCATGTGAGCTTCACGTGCTTGTCGTCTACCTTGGTGACGGCGGCATCGACGTTGTCGGCCTTCCAGCCGAGTTCATTGAGGATGAAGGCCGGGGATTTGTTGAGCTTCACGGCGCGTGTCAGCGAGAAGATCACGTCTTCAGGACGAACCGGATTGCCGGATGCGAACTTGGCATCGGCGAGCGCGAAGGTCAGGTTCTTGCCGTCACTGCCAGCTTCCCAGGACGCGGCGAGCGCCGGCTCGATCTTGGTGCCGTCGTCGCGGTTCGACTGTACGAGACGCTGATAGAGATTGTTGAATGACTGAACGGTGGTGAGTTCGAAACCTTCGGCCGGGTCGAAGCTGACGGCGTCATCGATCGACTGCGCAACGACCAGCGTATCGGCAGGGGTTTCGGCGTAGGCGGCGAGCGGGCTTAAAGCAAAGCTGAAAACGGCACCGAGCAGCGCGGCGCGGCAAGACTGCAGCAACATTTTGATCTCCTTATATATTTCTTCTTTGAGCGTCGTTCCGGCGATGCGCCGTGTCACCCGCAGGCCGTCAACTTACGGCGCGGCAATTGTTTCGACAGATCAGATCGTTTCGATTTTGGTGTTCGTACAGGAAAAATATTCTGGCAACGCCTGTTTTCTCAAAAGCCGGCATTGAGGACGCATGTTCACGCGGCAGTTTTGCCGCGCGAGCGTGCTTCCGTGCGCCCCCGCAGGAAATCGGCAGCCGTGTGCCAGACGACGGCTGCGACGATGACGACCCCACCGAGCACGGTTGCCAGGGGAGGCCTCTCGCTGAGAAACAGCCAAACCCAAAATGGCGTCAGGACGATTTCCATCGTGCCGATGAGCGCCGCCTCGGCCGGCGGCATGCGCTTCGCGCCGGCGAGGAACAGCACAAGCGCGATCGAGAAGTTGGTGGCGCCGAAAGCTGCAAGGACGACCCAGTTATAGAGGTCGATCGATCCGACTGAACCGAAGGGCGAGAAGATCGCCAGTGTCAGGAAAGCGCTGACGATGGTCGGCGGCAGGCTTGGCACGCCGGGGCTGATACGCGGAATGACGATGATCAGGGCGAAGGATGCCGTCATGCCGAGGGCGAGAAGATCGCCGAGGCCCGTCCCTCCCCCGATCGACGAGGCGACGATGATGACGACGCCGAGCAGACAGGCGCCGCCCGCCATCATGGTTCGCCGTGCAACGCGTTCCCGGAGCAGCAACCAGCCGAGCAGCGCGGCGATGAACGGGGCCGTCGCATAGATCACCGCGACATTTGCCACGCTGGTCGTATAGAGCGCGCCGATGAAACAGGCCTGGCAAAAGGTCTGGCAGGCGATCATCGCCATGCCCGACGGATGGAAGATCGAAGCCCATTGCTTTCTCGACAAGCCGCCTTCGAGGAAGAAGCTCGGTATCAGCAGAAACAGGCCGCCGAACAGCGACCGCCAGGCGATCGTCGTCCAGGCATCGATGCTGAGCATGCGTGAGTAGATGCCGCTCGCGCTCCAAGCCAGCGTTGCGGCAACCACCAGAATGACGCCCTTCTCGTGCTCGCTCAATCCGAGCGGGCGGACGTCCGTATTGAGTGACATTGGTTTTCCCGAACCAGAGGTCTGATTTGCCCTGTTTGCTCTCATTCTTGACATCAGGCAAACGAATAGTTGAGATGGCTGCCATCTGAATTTTTTGTGGCTGGACCATGCGGCAACCCATCGAAAGCGATCTGCTCCGGACCTTCCTCGTCGTCGTCGAGACGTCGAATTTTTCGGCAGCGGCGCAGGCGATCGGGCGGACGCAGTCTGCGGTCAGCGCGCAGATCAAGAAACTTGAGGAAACCATAGGCGAAAGTCTCTTCGAGCGCGGAGCCCGCGGCGTTGTGCCGACCCGCTGGGGCCTGCAGCTCCTGCCCTATGCGCGCCGCGTCATCGACCTGCTGGACGAAGCTGCGGCGACGATCCGTACCAAGCCGCTGGATGGGCCGGTCCGCATCGGCATTCCCGAGGAATACAGCCAGACGGTGCTGCCGGCAGCACTTTCCGCCTTTGCCGTCCGGCACCCGGCTGTCGAGGTTACGGTGTCCTGCGATTACACGGCGCGGAATCTTGCCGCGCTCGAGCGCGACGAGCTCGATCTCGCTGTGGTCTTCGACTGGAACAACCAGTCGCCGGGTGAGGTTCTCTGCGTCGATCCGACGGTGTGGGTCACCTCCATGGTGCACCGGCTGCAGGATCTCGATCCCCTGCCGATTGCGACCTACCGGAATTCCACATGGTCGCGCGACTTCGCCTTCCGTTCGCTCGATCTCCAGGGACGGAAATACCGGGTCGCTTTTGTCGCAGACACAAGCTCCGGGTTGAAGAACGCAGCATCCGCGGGCCTCGCAGTGACCACGCTGTCGCGGAGCAATATCCCGCCCGGTTGCCGGGAGCTGACGGCAGATGACGGCTTTCCGCCGGTCGATTCCTCGCGTGTCGTTCTGCGCCGCAATCCTTATCATTCAACCGAAGCTGTCCGCGAGCTCGCGGAAATGGTTCGCGAGGCGTTCAAGCCGATTGGGTATCAGGCACTGGCGTAACGGGGCGGCGCAGCCTCCGCCGGGTGTCTGAGGGGCTTTCGGAGAAGCTCGCGCGGTAGCTGCGGGCAAAGGCGGAGGCGGAGTTGAACCCGGTAGCGGCGGCGATATCAGCGAAAGATGCCTTGGTCTCGATGACTTTCCGCCGCGCCGCATTCAGCCGCAATGCCAGATAATGCACATGTGGCGGCGCGCCGATGCTCTCCTGAAACAATCCCTGCAAGTGGCGGGCGCTGACGCCGACGCGTTTGGCGATACGGCTCAGCATGACCGGCTGCTCGATATGCTCCTCCATCAGACGCACGGCCGCCGCCACGCGCGGATCGCGCATGCTCAAGCCCGCGGCGGAGGGTGAAAGCTGGCTTTGGTTGTGGAACGAGATCTGCTCGTAGCTGAAAAGGCGGCTGACTTCGAGCGCCAGCGAATAGCCCTGCCGCTGGCGGATGATCTCCAGCATCAGATCGACGGTCGGGAGCGGCCCCGCCGTGGTGAGGCGCTTTCCGTCGATGACGAAGCGGTCCTTGACCGCTTTGACCTGCGGATAGGCCAGCGAAAAATCCTCGAAATCCTCCCAGTGAATCGTTGCCGTCAGGCGGTCGAGAAGGCTGGATTCGGCCAGCAGCCAGGTGCCGGATTCGATTCCGGCAATGACGCTGCGATGGCGCGCCGCCTGCGAGAGCTGCATTTTCAGCGCTGCTGTCGCGCTGCGGCGCCAGTTGTAGCTCGCCAGAACGAAGAGTGGCGCATCCTCCCGTGCAGTGCTGAATGCCCCGGCCGCAGGCACCGGAATGCCGCTCGTCGTCAAGACAGGCGCGCCATCAGGCGTCAAAAGCCGCCAGCGGTAGAGCTCGCTGCCGGCGATACGGTTTGCCCCGCGCATCGGCTCAATCACCGAGGCGAGCAGGATCAGGTTCGTCTCCGGCAGAACGAGAAGATCGAGATCGAGGCGGTCGTTCGAGCGGCTGAGCATGGTCTCTCCAGATTGCCGAAACTGTATCAATCAATTCCGTTTCTGCAAAGCATGCGGCCGCATCTTGCAGCGTAATGGGGTCAATACGAGGGAGAACACGATGCCTCTTGCGATGAACCGCGATGTCTTCATCACCTGTGCCGTCACCGGCGCCGGTGACACGGTTTCGAAATCCAGCCACGTTCCCATTACTCCCAAGCAGATCGCGGATTCCGCGATCGACGCCGCCAAGGCGGGGGCGGCCGTTGTTCACTGTCACGTCCGCGATCCCGAGACGGGGGCTGCAAGCCGCCGCAACGATCTCTACCGCGAAGTGACGGACCGCATCCGCTCCGCCGATATCGACGTCGTGCTGAACTTGACTGCCGGCATGGGCGGTGACCTGATTTTCGGCGATGTCGAACGCCCGCTGCCGCTCAATCCCGAAGGCACCGACATGGCCGGCGCCACCGAGCGCGTCAGCCATATCGCCGAATGCCTGCCGGAGATCTGCACGCTCGACTGCGGCACGATGAATTTCAGCCTCGGCGATTACGTCATGACCAACACGCCGGCGATGCTGCGGGCGATGGCGAAGAAGATGACCGATCTCGGAGTGCGCCCCGAGATCGAGGCCTTCGACACCGGCCATCTCTGGTTTGCCAAGCAGCTCGCCGAAGAAGGCCTGATCGAGGATCCGGTGCTGATCCAGCTCTGCATGGGCATTCCCTGGGGCGCGCCTGACGATCTCAACACCTTCATGGCGATGGTCAATAACGTGCCCAAGAGCTGGACCTTTTCGGCCTTCTCGATCGGCCGCAACGCCATGGCCTATCCGGCTGCGGCGGTGCTCGCGGGCGGCAATGTCCGCGTCGGCCTCGAAGACAATCTCTATGCCGGGAAAGGCATGCTCGCCACCAATGCGCAACTGGTCGAAAAGGCCGTGCAGGTGGTCGAGGGCATGGGTGCGCGCATCATCGGGCCTGCGGCCGTGCGTGAAAAACTGAAGCTGAAGAAGCGTTGAGGGCTGCATGATCAAGATCAACAAGGCAGCCTGTGTCGGCGGCGGCGTCATCGGTGGCGGATGGATCGCAAGGTTCCTGCTGGCCGGGATCGATGTCGATGTCTTCGACCCGCATCCGGAAGCGCAGCGCATCGTCGGTGAGGTGATCGCCAATGCCGAGCGCGCCTATGCGATGCTGACAGGCGCCCCCCTGCCCCCGCGCGGCAAGCTGACCTTCTGCAAGACGCTTGAAGAAGCCGTTGTCGATGCCGACTGGATCCAGGAAAGCGTCCCCGAACGGCTCGATCTGAAGCGCGGCGTCCTGACCCATATCGATGCCGCCTGCCGCCCCGATGCGCTGATCGGCTCCTCGACCTCGGGCCTTTTGCCGACCGATCTGCAGCGAGACATGCAGTTCCCCGATCGCCTGTTCGTCGCCCATCCCTACAACCCGGTCTACCTGCTGCCGCTGGTAGAGATCGTCGGCGGCGAGAAGACCAGCCATGCAACGATCAAGGCGGCATTGGAAAAGCTGCCGCCGATCGGCATGAAGGGCGTTCATATCGCCAAGGAGATCGAGGCCTTCGTCGGCGATCGCCTTCTGGAGGCGCTGTGGCGCGAGGCGCTGTGGCTGATCCAGGACGATATCTGCACCGTCGAGACGCTCGACGACGTGATCCGCTATTCCTTCGGCCTGCGCTGGGCGCAGATGGGTCTATTCCAGACCTATCGGATCGCCGGTGGTGAAGCAGGGATGCGCCATTTCCTGGCGCAGTTCGGCCCCTGCCTGCAGTGGCCCTGGACCAAGCTGACGGATGTCGTCGATCTCGACGATGCGCTTGTCGAAAAGATCGGTCAGCAGTCGGACGAGCAAGCGGGCGATCTGTCGATCCGCGAGCTCGAACGGATCCGCGATGAAAACCTGGCCGGTATCTTCCAGGCTCTGAAGGTCGGTGATGGCGGCAAGGGCTGGGGTGCGGGCAAGCTGCTCAAGGATTTCGAGCATTCGCTCTGGGCTGCTGCAAAGCCGGCCGAACAGGCGAAGACTTCGGCTCCGCTTCGGCTTGTCGATACCAAGGTCAGCCCGGCCTGGGTCGATTACAACGGCCACATGACCGAGCATCGCTACCTGCAGGTCTTCGGCGATACCACGGACGCGCTGCTACGGCTGATCGGCGCCGGTCTCGCCTATGTCGAGGCCGGACACAGCTACTACACCGTGGAGACCCATATCCGGCATCTCGGCGAAGCCAAGCTTGGCCAGGCGATCTATTCGACCTGCCAGCTGCTCTTGGTCGATGACAAGCGGCTGCACGTCTTCCACAGCATCTGCGATGCGGCGAGTGGCGAGTTATTGGCGACCGCCGAGCAGATGCTGCTGCATGTGGATTCCAAGGCCGGAAAGGCGGTTTCGGCGCCGCCGGAAATCCTGGCCGAGGCGAAAGCGATTGCCGAGCGCCATTCCTTCCTCCCTGCCCCGGATGGCGTTGGACGCCATGTCGGGCAGAAGAAACAGGGGTGAGCAATGAGCTGTCTGCCAACTCCCCTTCCCGAAAGCAGATACCGCGAGGCATCACTGCGCGGGCTAGCGGGATGGGGTGTGCATGGCAGCGCAGAAATCAACCAATACAACCAGAGGGATGGGACTGCATCTCTTTCTGCTGGGTGGCTTTTCCAGCGGAGGCACGAAATGTTTTCCGCCCCCATCAATGCGAAACCGCCCTTGGTGTGGGCATATGCTCGTTATGTCGCATACGATGCAGATCATGTCGCTACACCCGCCCCCCTACTGTCCAAAACAGCCCTTAATTCAATCTCACTCATATCAGAGGCAGAGGCAGTCCTGACGGGCCGTGTCGCCGCAAGAGCGGAGGTAGCGTAGGTTGAACGGACGTAGCTTTACCGCCTTTGAGCTGCTGACCTCCCCGCCTTCCGCCGCGGCGAAGACGCATGCGGCACGCTGTCGTCTCGCCATCGCAGGCGCCATTCTCACCCATCATTCCGATCTTCAGGAAACAAGCCGGACAATAAGAAATCCCGGCATTCCCGATCGCCGCGCCATCAAGCTGGCGCCTCCGCTCACGCGCAATCGTCGAACCGAGAAAGGAAGATAGGGCGGCACCAACCGCGACGTTTTCCCGAACGAATATGGACCTGGCACCGGAGAGGAAACCGGTTCTGCGGTCCACTTGCCAATTCTTAAATCATGACAAGAAGGAACAGGGGAATGAACGACTACACGAAATATCTTGCAAGCCGCGTCACCGCCGGCGGGTTGAACCGCCGCGAATTTCTGGGACGCGCCATGGCTGCCGGCCTCACGCTCGCCGTCGCCGACAAGCTCTTCACCGAAAGCGCTGAAGCCGCCGAACCAAAGCGCGGCGGCCACCTGAAGCTTGGCCTCGAAGGCGGCGCTGCCACCGACTCGAAGGACCCGGCGAAGTTTCTCTCGCAATTCATGTTCTGCGTCGGCCGCTGCTGGGGCGACATGCTGGTGGAATCCGATCCGCTGACGGGTGCCGCCGTTCCGTCGCTGGCCGAATCCTGGGAGCCGTCGAAGGACGCCGCCACCTGGACCTTCAAGATCCGCAAGGGCGTGAAATTCCACAACGGCAAGGAACTGACGATCGACGACGTCGTCGCCACCCTGAAGCGTCATACCGACAAGAAGTCGGAATCGGGCGCGCTCGGCGTTCTCGGTTCGATCAAGGATATCAAGGCCGACGGCGGCAACCTCGTGCTGACGCTGACCGAAGGCAATGCGGATATGCCGCTGCTACTGACGGACTATCACCTGGTCATCCAGCCGAATGGCGGCAATGACGATCCGCTCGCCTCGATCGGTACCGGTCCCTATAAGCTGGCGAGCTTCGAGCCGGGCGTCCGCGCCACCTTCGAAAAGAACGCCGACGACTGGCGCTCGGATCGCGGCTATGTCGATTCCATCGAAATCATCGGCATGAACGACGCCACCGCCCGCATCGCGGCGCTTTCGTCCGGCCAGGTGCACTATATCAACCGTGTCGATCCGAAGACCGTCGACCTTCTGAAGCGCGCGCCGACCGTCGAGATTCTCTCGACCTCGGGCCGTGGCCACTATGTCTTCATCATGCATTGCGACAAGGCGCCGTTCGACAACAACGACCTTCGCCTCGCGCTGAAATACGCCATGGACCGCGAAACCATGGTCAAGAAGATCCTCGGCGGCTACGGCAAGGTCGGCAACGACTTCCCGATCAACAACACCTATGCCCTCTTCCCCGAAGGCATCGAGCAGCGCGCCTACGATCCCGACAAGGCGGCCTTCCATTACAAGAAGTCCGGCCACAGCGGTTCTGTGCTGCTGCGCACCTCCGAAGTCGCCTTCCCGGGCGGCGTCGATGCGGCGGTTCTCTATCAGGAAAGCTGCAAGAAGGCCGGCATCGAGATCGAGGTCAAACGCGAGCCGGGTGACGGCTACTGGACCAACGTCTGGAACGTACAGCCCTTCTCGACCTCCTACTGGGGTGGGCGCCCGACGCAGGACCAGATGTATTCCACGGCCTATCTCTCGACGGCCGACTGGAACGACACCCGCTTCAAGCGTCCCGACTTCGACAAGCTGCTGCTCGAAGCACGCTCGGAACTCGACGAGACCAAGCGCAAGGACATGTACCGCACCATGGCAATGATGGTGCGCGACGAAGGCGGACTGATCCTGCCGATGTTCAACGACTTCGTGAACGCCTGCTCCAAGCAGGTGAAGGGCTATGTCCACGATATCGGCAACGACATGTCGAACGGCTACGTCGCCACTCGCGTCTGGCTTGATGCCTGACGGCCGGGGGCTTCCCCGCCATCTCTGACTGAACCAGGACCGCAAGGATGTCCCTTGCGGTCCCCCTGACGTTTCAGCGCGAGGCTTTCGCCATGTCCAGTCCATCGACCGGCAGTCCACTGCCGGGCCTGAGGTTCAGGCAGCGTTTTCCGCTGCTTGCCCTCATCATCGAGCGCTTCGTGCTCTCGCTCATCCTGCTGCTTGCGGTGTCGGTTCTGATCTTCGGCGGGCTGGAAGCCCTGCCCGGCGATTTCGCCACCACCTATCTCGGCCAGTCGGCAACGCCGCAGGCGGTCGCCAATATCCGCCAGGATCTCGGCCTCGACCGGCCGGTGACGACGCGTTATTTCGAATGGCTCGGCAATGCCGTTCAGGGTGACTTCGGTACGTCCTGGGCCAGCAAGAACTCGGTCAGCGAGCAGATCGGCAAACGTCTCGGGAACTCGCTGTTTCTTGCCGGTTTTGCCGCATTGATCTCTGTGCCGCTGGCCGTGGCGCTCGGCATGTTCTCTGTGCATTTCCGAAACCGGCTGCCCGACAAGATCATCAACGTGATTTCGCTGGCGGCGATCTCGCTGCCGGAATTCTTCATCGGATACCTGCTTATCCTCGTCTTCGCCGTCAAACTCGGCGTCGCGACCTTTCCGGCAACCGTCTATGACAGCATGGGCTTTGCCGAGCGGCTGCAGGCGATCGCACTGCCGACGGCAACACTGGTTCTCGTCGTCCTCGCCCACATGATGCGTATGACGCGGGCGGCGATCCTTTCGGTCATGTCGTCGGCCTATATGGAGACGGCGGAACTCAAGGGCCTCAGCGCCTTCCGCTCCATCGTCAAGCATGCGGCGCCCAACGCGCTGGCCCCGATCATCAATGTCGTGGCGCTCAACCTCGCCTATCTCGTGGTCGGCGTCGTCGTGGTCGAGGTGGTCTTCGTCTATCCCGGCATGGGCCAGTACATGGTGGATGCGGTGACGGTGCGCGACATGCCCGTGGTGCAGGCCTGCGGTCTGATCTTCGCCGCCGTCTACATCTTCCTCAACATGATCGCCGACATCCTGGCCATCGTCGCCAATCCAAGATTGAGGCACCCGCGATGAGATTGAGAGATATCCCCATCACCGCTTGGGTCGGCATGACCGGTATCGTCATCGCCTTCATCTTCGCGATCTTTGCCCCCTGGATTGCCCCTTATGGCGAGACCGAAGTGGTCGGCAATGTCTGGCAGATGGCCGACAGCCAGTATTTCTTCGGCCTCGACAATCTCGGCCGCGATATTCTTTCGCGGCTGATCTACGGCGCCCGCACCACGCTCTTCGTGGCGCTCGGCGCAACGCTGATCTCATTTTCGCTCGGCATCCTGCTGAGCTTCACGGCAGCTGTGTCACGCGGCATTATCGATACCGTGTTCTCGCGTTTCAACGACCTGATGATGTCGATCCCTACGCTGATCTTCGCGCTCGTCGTTCTGGCGGTCCTGCCGCAGAACATCATCATCCTGATCCTCGTCATGGCGGTCCTCGATTCCACCCGCGTCTACCGCCTCGGCCGCGCCGTGGCGCTCGATGTGGCCGTCATGGAATTCGTCGAGGCCGCAAAGCTGCGTGGCGAGGGCAAGGCCTGGATCATCTTCCGGGAAATCCTGCCGAATACGCTGACCCCGCTTTTGGCCGAATTCGGCCTGCGCTTCGCCTTCTCGATCCTGTTTCTCTCCACCCTCTCCTTCCTCGGCCTCGGCATCCAGCCGCCAGCAGCAGACTGGGGTGGCATGGTGAAGGACAACAAGGACGGCATCATCTTCGGCATTTCGGCAGCACTCGTTCCGGGAACGGCGATCGCTGCTCTTGCCGTCTGCGTCAATCTCGTCGTCGACTGGCTTTTGAAACGCACATCCAGCCTCAAGGGAGGGCGCGGCGATGCCTGAGCTTCTTTCCGTTCGCAATCTGAAGATCGAGGCCACCAGCTATCCGCCCGGCGAGCCGCCGAAACGGGTGACGATCGTCGATGGCGTTTCCTTCGACCTGCAAAAGGGCAAGGTGCTCGGCCTGATCGGCGAATCCGGCGCCGGCAAATCGACCATCGGTCTGTCGGCGCTCGCCTATGGCCGCGGCGGCGCCGAGATCACCGGCGGCGAGGTGCTGCTCGAGGGCAAGGACATCCTGCCGCTCGGCAAGGGCGGCATAAGGCAGATCCGCGGCGCCCGTGTCTGCTACGTGGCGCAGTCGGCGGCCGCCGCCTTCAACCCGGCGCACAAGCTCGGTGACCAGGTGATCGAGGCTTCGGTCAAGCACGGGTTGATGACCAAGGACGAGGCACGCAAGCGGGCGCTTTATCTCTTCCAGGTGCTTGGTCTGCCGAACCCGGAAACCTTCGGCGACCGCTTCCCGCATCAGGTCTCCGGTGGCCAGCTGCAGCGCGCCATGACCGCCATGGCGCTTTGCTCCAACCCGTCGCTGATCGTTTTCGACGAACCGACCACGGCGCTCGACGTCACAACGCAGATTGACGTGCTCGCCGCCATCAAGCATGCGATCGAGGAGACGCATACGGCGGCCCTCTACATCACCCACGACCTCGCCGTCGTTGCGCAGATCTCCGATGACATCATGGTTCTCCGGCACGGCAAGACGGTGGAATATGGCAGCGTGCAGCAGATCATCGAGCAACCGCAGCAGGACTATACGCGGGCGCTGGTCAATGTCCGGCAGGCCGCGCGCGCGGAGGCGCCGGATCAATCGGGGACACTCCTGAAGGTCGAGAATGTCAGCGCCGAATATTCCAACGGCTTCAAGGTGCTGCACGACGTTTCTCTACACGTGCCGAAGGGCCAGACACTGGCGGTCGTCGGCGAATCCGGTTCCGGAAAATCGACGCTCGCGCGCGTCATCACCGGCCTGCTGCCGCCGAACCAGGGCCGCGTGATCTTCGACGGCAAGCCGCTGACGCCGGATCTGAAGAAGCGCTCGAATGACGATCTCCGTCGCATCCAGCTGATCTATCAGATGGCCGACACAGCAATGAACCCGCGCCAGACCGTTCGTGATATCATCGGCCGTCCCCTCACCTTCTACTATGGGCTGCGCGGCGCCAAGAAGACGGCGCGGGTGAAGGAGCTGCTCGACCAGATCGAAATGGGCAACGGCTTCATCGACCGTTATCCGGCGGAACTCTCCGGCGGGCAGAAGCAACGTGTGGCGATCGCCCGGGCGCTGGCGGCGAAGCCCGAGCTCATTCTCTGCGACGAACCGACCTCGGCGCTCGACCCGCTGGTGGCGGAGGGGATCCTGAAGCTGCTGCTGCGGCTGCAGGAGGAGGAGCAGCTCTCCTATATCTTCATCACCCACGATATCGCCATCGTCCGGGCGATCGCCGATAGCGTGGCGGTGATGCATCGTGGCAAGCTTGTCAGATTCGGGCCGAAATCGAAGGCGCTCTCGCCGCCCTTCGACGACTATACCGACCTGCTGCTCAAATCCGTGCCGGAGATGGAGATCGGCTGGCTGGAGCGGGTTCTTGCCACGCGGCGGATGGAAAGTGCGGGCAACTGAATAGGCGCGGGGCGGCGCAAGCCGCCTCGTCTTGCAAAAGTGCATCGAGGAAAAGGCATGACCGACCGCGGCTTCACCACCATCGAAAATCAATGGATCACGCTTGACGACGGCACCCGGCTTGCCGCCCGCATCTGGATGCCTGATGGCGCCGAGAGCGATCCGGTTCCCGCTGTCTTCGAATTCCTGCCCTACCGCAAACGCGACGGAACCTGCCTGCGCGACGAGTCGACCTATCCGGTCTTTGCCGCCGCAGGCATCGCCGGCGTGCGCGTCGATATCCGCGGGTCCGGCGAATCCGATGGCGTTATCGATGGCGAATATACCGAGCTCGAACTGGCCAATGCCTGCGAGCTGATCGCCTGGATCGCCGCGCAACCATGGTCGAACGGCTCGGTCGGCATGATGGGCATCTCCTGGGGCGGGTTCAACAGCCTCCAAGTCGCAGCCCTTCGCCCGCCGGCGCTGAAGGCGGTTATCTCGATCGCCTCGACGGTCGATCGCTACAATGACGACATCCACTACAAGAACGGCTGCCATCTCTCGGCGCAGCTTTCCTGGGCGGCGACAATGCTCGGCTATCAGTCCCGCTCGCCCGACCCTGAATTGGTCGGCGATCGCTGGAGAGAAATGTGGCTGGAGCGTCTCGAACACGAGCCGTTTTTCATGGAAGAGTGGCTGACGCACCAGCGCCGCGATGAATTCTGGCAGCATGGCTCGATCTCGGAGAATTTCGGGGACGTCGAAATCCCGGCCCTCGTGCTTGCCGGATGGGCAGACGGGTATCGCAACACACCGCTGATGGCAGTCGAAGGCCTCGGTGAAAAGGCCAAGGCGCTTGTCGGCCCCTGGGTGCACAAATATCCACATTTCGCCTGGCCAAAACCACGCACGGATTTCCACAGCGAGGCGATCGCCTGGTGGAACAAGTGGTTGCGCGGCGAGGACAACGGCATCGACAAGCTGCCGCAGACCCGCGCCTACATTCTCGACGCCATCCGCCCTGCCCCGCGGCGCGATTTCGATCCCGGGTTCTGGGTGGCGAAGGATGTCTGGACCGCACCCGAAATGCAGTGCTTCTATGTCGAGCAGTTCGGCAAGCTCACCGAGGGCATGCCGATCCCGCAGGCCCCGGAACATAGCGCCTATCTTCGCTCGCCACTCGATACTGGGACGTCTTCGGGTGAATACTTCACGCTGAAACCGGACGCCGAAATGGCGCTGGATCAGCGCTCCGACGATGCCGGTTCGCTGATTTTCGACACGATGCCGCTCGGATCGGATCACGACTATCTCGGCCGCCCGGTGCTGACGCTGTCCCTGCGCTCGCCGGCGAAGACCGGCAATCTCTGCGCCCGTCTCGTCGACGTTCATCCCGACGGAACGGCAACACGCGTCGCCTTCGGCGTCATCAATCTCACCCATAAGGACAGCAATGCGGATCCGCAGCCGCTGGTCCCGGGTGAAACGGTGTCCATCCGGCTGCAGCTGGATGCCTGCGGCTATCGCTTCCGCAAGGGCCACCGCATCCGCTTGGCGATCTCGACGGCCTATTGGCCGATGATCCTGCCGCCACCCGACGATCTCGGTGTCGAGATCGATATCGCTTCGCTTGGCTTGGGGCTGCCTTTGCTTGGCGATCACAGGAAAATCAGCATTCCCGAGCCCGAAAATCCCGATCCGCTGCCGAAATATATCGAGCACGCGCCATCGGTGACAAAGCGGCAGGTTCTGCGCGATCTCTCGGCCAATCGCACCGATTACCGGATACATGAGGATACTGGCCTCTTCGAACATCCGGATGCCGGGCTCTCGACGCGGCAGTTGCGCGAAGAAACCTGGTCGATCACGCCGGGCGATCCGCTATCGATGGCCGGCACATCCACCTGGACCTGTGACATGCGCCGCCTAGGCTGGTTCGTGCGGACGGTCTCGACCGCAAAGATTGGCTGCACCGCCAGCGAATGGGTCATCAGCGCCGTGGTGACCGCCTATGAAGGAGATGTTCAGGTCTTCGAGAAGGTATTTGCGGAAAAGCGCATTCCGCGCGACCTGATGTGAGCCTCAGCCACAAGCGAAGCGGCGTACTGCTTCGCAAACGGCGCGAAATCCGGCTAGCGCTCCGTCGCTCATGTGGCGCGCGCGCAGCCAGGCATGCACCATCTGTGGTTCTTCGCGGAACCAGACCTCGACGCCGGCTTCTGCCAGCCGTGCCGCATAGTTCCGCGCGTCATCGCGTACCGGATCGAAAGCAGCGGCAGTGATGAAAGCGGGCGGCAGGCCCTTTACCGAGGCGCTGTTCAGCGGCGCGGCAACGGGATCATCCTGCGGCGCCTGCAGAACCTCGCGGTAGTAGGCGACATCGGTGGTGGTCAGCCCCGGTGCCTCGGCCATCTCGATATACGATCCCTTGGAAAGATCGCCGCCGAGAGCCGGATAGATCAGCACCTGACCTGCAATGCTGGAGATGCCCGTCTGCGCTGCGCGAACGGCCAGACCCGCGGCCAGATTGCCGCCCGCACTATCGCCGATCAGCACGATCCGCTGTCCGCTTTCTGCAAGCGCCGAAAGCACCGTGAAACCATCGTCGGTCTGTGCCGGCCAAAGGTGCTCAGGCGCCAGCCGGTAATCGACAGCGACGAGTTCGGCGCCGGTAAACTCGATAATCTCGGCGCAAATGGCATGGTGGCTTTCCAGCGAGCCAACGACGAAGCCGCCGCCATGCAGATAAAGAAGCAGCGTCGGTGTCGTCACCTTCGCCGGCCGATAGCGCCGCGTCGGGACGCCCCGAATGATGCTGTCGGCAAATGTCAGTCCCTCTGGAATCGGCGGGCTGAAGCGGGCGCAAAGCGCATCATATTGCGCCCGTTGCGCCTCAATCGATTGCGATATCGCATCGTCCGAATAGACGCTGGCGCAGATCTCCAGGAACTCAAGAATACCCTTTTCTTCGGGCATCGGGCGCGTAGCGGTCATGGTACAATCCGTGCGGTTCGGCGATATCACACAGGATAGGATTTGCCGCAAATATTAGGCAAGCGCGTTGACGCCATCCCCGCGCCGGAACCCGCCAGAAGGGCGATTATCCACGCCGCGCCGAGCGCTCCAGTGCGTCGTTTTCGCGCGCCGGCCGCGGCTTGTCCGTCAGCCCCACCAATTGGCGCAACGGGCTCGGCAACTGATCGACGGCAAACGCAAAGGCAATCGAGATAACAGCCGTTGCCGCAGCGACAAGTGCAAAGCTCGGGATCGCCGGCAAATCGAGCGGCAGGATATAATAGAGCGCTCCGACCGTTACCGTCTGGTGGACGATATAGAGCGGGAAAACCAGCCGGTTCATCGTCACCAGACGTTCGCTCGGCTGATTGAGATAGCGCGCCGCAAATCCGATCAGGGTGAGGATCATGCTCCAGGCAAGCAGGAAGACGCTGGTCTTGAAGAGTAGCGTCTCGTTGATATCGTAGCTGCCGATCGCTTGTTCCGGCGCGACCGTCCAGGATGCCAGATAGAGCCAGATGGTGGTCGCCAGCGCGATCCCGCCGCTGACATAGCGGCGCGCAATCAGCGTACCGATCAGCGCCCGGTGATGGCGGGAAATCAGGAAGCCGAGGCCGAACCAGCTGGCCCAGACGGCAAACCAGGCGCCGTCATTATAGAGCGCGTTGGTCTCGCGCGGGTAGATCGGCGAAAGCGCCAGGTTGAGGCCAAGGGGCAGAAGGAAGAAAAGATAGATAGCGCCTGTCCTGGCCGTGCGCTCGAACCAGGCAAAGACCGGGTTTCCCGGCCGCAGCAGATACTGAAAGATCGGGTAGCAGATGACGGACATCACCAGCAGGTAGGCGACGAACCACATATGCGCCCAGGTGAAATTGCCGGTCGGATATTTTCCCTCGGTGAAATAGCGCGTCAGCCAGAATTCCAGGAACAAACCGGTATAGCCGTTCTCATACATCCGCTCGTACCAGACCTGCGGCACGACGATGACAGCCATGGCAAAGAGCAGCGGGATGAGCAGGCGCAGGGTGCGCCGGTAAATGAATGTCAGCCCGTGCTCTGGCTTGAAGGTAAAGGCGACGCCCATGCCGGATATGAAGAACAGCAGCGCAAGACGCCAGGCGCGCGGAAAATCCATGATGAGCGACAGGCCGCGACTGGTATTCTCGCTATGCAGCAGCCAGCCCATGTCAGGGAAGAATGCGGCCGCGGAATGATAGAGGATCAGCAGGCCAAAGGCGAAAACCCTCAGACGATCCACATAGTAAAGTCTCTCTCTCATCGCAGACGACGGATCCCCGCACAGCACCATCATCCGATATGCTGTACCCCTCAGATATTAAGGATCGCTGCCGAAACTTCGTAAACCGATGCTTTATTAGCCAAACAAGCGAGATGCCAAGCAGGTGCCGGCGAGCTAGTGTGATCTTGCCTGGGTCAAATCGGCAGATTTTCGAGATCGCGACGACCGTCTATGACACGGACGATCTGAACGGTTTCGATCGGTGCCTCATCATCGTCAGGAATGGTCTCGTAAAGAATTACAAATGGCGCTTCGACAAGCATTCGCGTGGTTGCGCTGATCTCAGGGCGGCGCACTCCCATGCGTGGCTGGCCTGCCAGTAACTGTGCCTTTTGCTCAAACCGATCGAAGAAGCGCTCGGCAGAGGCAGGATTGTCGAGGCCGATTTGCACGTAGATGTCGTGCACATCCGTCAGAGCCTTCGGTAGCCAGAGTAGCTTAGCGGCCATTGTTGCGCGCTGTGTCCAATGCTTTGCGCGCCTCCATTCGAATGCTCTCGAAATCAGCGGCAACCGGCTCTCCGCTCGCCTTGCCTTCTTCCCACGCGCGGCGTAGGCGCTCGATGTCGCCTTTGCGGTTCTCCCATTTGGCGGTCCAGTCCCGCAGAGCCTCGCGGATCACTTCGCTATTGCTCGCGTAGGCGCCGCTGCTTACTGCATCGCGAAGCAGATCGGCCTGCTGCGGCGTCATGGAAACACTGATCTTTTCAACATTGGCCATCGGCTGTTTCTCCAACATCGGTGGTAAATATTACTACCGCCCGAGCATTCTGCAAGTCTCACGTGAATGGAAGCGCTGCTTCCAATGACGTTTCAGTATTTCACCTCTCCCATCGAGGGCGCGATAGCCATCCTCGCTCACCGCTATTCACAACCGCGATCGAAGCAAGACAGCTATCAGCTGTGAGAAAACCTTTTCTCACTTGACAGCCGACTTGGTAAAAGGTTTTCTCACCGTCGAACTGCGGGAGGACGACACTGGATATCGCGGGAGGAAAGCGCGGGCGGATTACCATTCACGACGTGGCGGCGGCCGCCGGCGTCAGTATCTCGACGGCATCGAAGGCGCTGAACGACACGGGCCGCATGGGCATCGATACCCGAGAGCGGGTCAAGCGCATCGCAGCCGAGATCGGCTTCCGGCCGAATGCTCTGGCGCGCGGTCTGCTCAGCAAGCGCAGCTTCACGATCGGGCTTCTGACCAACGACACATACGGCCGTTTCACCCTGCCTGTCATGGCGGGGATTTCCGAGGCGCTGGTCGATCATGGCGTCTCGGTCTTCCTCTGCGCCATCGAGGATGATCCGGCCCTCGCGCAGATCCATGTCGATGCGATGCTCGACAAGCAGGTGGACGGCATCATCGCGACAGGAAAGCGTCTGGATAGACGGTTGCCGGTCGATCTGTCGAATTTGCATGTGCCTGTCGTCTACGCCTTCACCGAAGGGGCGCCTGACAGCGTCACTTTCCGTTCCGACGACGCACATGGCGCAAAGCTTGCCGCGGAATGGCTGGCGAAGCTTGGGCGGCGGCGGCTCGTGCATATCACCGGGCCGGAGGATTTCTTCTCGGTGCGCGAACGGGCCAACGCATTTCGCGAGGCTGCCGACAGCGAGCGGCCCGTGATGTTCGGCGTCTGGTCGGAAAGCTGGGGGCACGATGCGGTCGCAAGGCTCTGGAGTGCCGGGGGCGAAAGACCCGACGGCATCTTCTGCGGCAACGACCAGATTGCCCGCGGCGTCATCGACGCGTTGCGCGAGCGCGGCATCAAGGTGCCGCAGGATGTTTCGGTGGTCGGCTTCGACAATTGGGAGATTGTCGCCGCCCAGACCCGTCCGCCGCTGACAACGGTGGACATGGAGCTGCGGGAACTGGGGCGCCAGGCCGGATTGACGGTTCTGGCGCTTGCCGAAGGGCGGCCGGTGGAGCCCGGCATCCGGAAATTGCCGTGCCGCCTCGTGGTGCGGCAGACATGCGGGGGCGACGCCCTCGGGATTTAGAAACGGCGCGAAGGAGACGCGCCCTATTGGGAGGAGTGCCATGATGAAGCGTCTGTTGGTGGCAACGAGCCTTGCCACCCTTAGCCTCGTATCGACAGCCTCGGCTGCCGAAAAGATTGAAATGTGGGTTCGCTCAGGTATCGGCGACGCCTTCAAGAAGGTCGTCGAAGCCTATAATTCCAGCCACGAAAACCAGGTCGTCGCGACCGAAGTGCCGTTCAGCGAGTTGGTGCAGAAATATGCGACGGCAATCGCCGGCGGCCAGGCGCCCGATGCGCTGTCGATGGACCTGATCTACACGCCGGCCTTCGCCGCAGCAGGGCAGCTGGAGGACCTGACGGATTGGGCGAAGAAACTGCCCTATTTCAACTCGCTGTCGCCGTCGCATGTCCGGCTCGGCACCTATCAGGACAAGATCTACGGCCTGCCGCTTTCGGTCGAGACCTCGGTCTTCGCCTGGAACAAAGACCTCTACAAGAAGGCCGGGCTCGACCCTGAAAAGGCGCCCGCGACCTGGGAAGAAATCGAGGCAAATGCCGAGAAGATCCGCAAGCTCGGTGACGATACCTATGGCTTCTATTTCTCGGGCGGCGGTTGCGGCGGCTGCATGATCTTCACCTTCACGCCGCTCGTCTGGGGCGGTGGTGCGGATATCCTGTCGGCCGATGGCAAGACTGCGACGCTCGATACGCCGCAGATGCGCAAGGCTGTCGGCTTCTACCGTGACATGGTCAAGAAGGATCTAGTTCCGGCAGGCGCTGCCAGCGATAACGGCTCGAACTTCCTGAGCTTCACCAACGGCAAGATCGGCCAGCAGTCGCTGGGCGCCTTTGCCATCGGCACGCTGGTCACCAGCCATCCGGATATCAACTTCGGCGTGACGCTGATCCCCGGCGTCGATGGCAAGCCGTCATCCTTCGCCGGTGGCGACAACTTCGTCATCACCAAGGGCACGAAGAAGATCGACGCGGTGAAGGAGTTCATCGAATATATCTACTCGATGGACGGCCAGAAAGTGATGGCCAAGTATGGCAGCCTGCCGACCCGCGGCGATATCGCCAGTGAGGTCCTCGCCGGGCTCGACCCGCGCATGGAAGTCGGCCTGAAGGCGATCGCCGTCGCCAAGACGCCCTACACGCTGCAGTTCAACGACCTGATCAACAGCGCCAACGGCCCCTGGGCAACGTTCACCAACGCAGCGATCTTCGGCGACGATGTCGATGGTGCGTTCTCGAACGCCCAGTCCGAAATGCAGTCGATCATAGACAGCGGCCAATAAGTCTCTCCCGGCCGCGGCCGGGGAGCGGTGGCAGCTCTCCGGCCGATCCATCCCTTATGCAGCAATGAAAGATGCGGAGCGTTTCGATGACCGTTTCAGGTCCCCAGCGCCAGCTCGCCGGTCGCAAGCGGCGGCGCAGATCGCAATGGCGCGGACTTTTCTACATCGCGCCGGCCATGGCGCTGGTCATCGTCTTCTTCGTGATGCCGGTGCTGTTTACCGGCTGGATGAGCCTGCACAACTGGCCGCTGATGGGCGCGCAGCGCTGGATCGGCTTTGCCAATTATACCCGCATGTTCAATGACAGCCGCTTCATGGCGGCGCTGAATTTCACCGCCTATTACACCGTCATCGTCACCATCGCGATTTTCGCCGTTGCCTTTCCGCTGGCAATCTTTGTCGAGAAGGAGCGGCGCTTCGTCAGCACCTACAGAACGATCATCTTCCTGCCCGTGGTCGTCGGTCTCGCCACGGCCTCGCTGCTCTGGGTGTGGCTGGCCAATGTCGACAGCGGCTTCTTCGGCCCGGCGCTGGGCGCCCTCGGTCTCGTCGAGCGCAGCCCCAATATCATGGCGAGCTTCGACACCGCCTTTGCAACCATCGTCGTCATGGTCGTCTGGAAGATTGCCGGTTTCACGATGATTATCCTGCTGACCGGACTGCAGGCCATTCCCACGGAACTCACCGAAGCCGCCCGCATCGACGGCGCCGGGCGCTGGCAGCGCTTCCGCCATCTCACCCTGCCGCTGATGCGCAAGACCATTGCGCTGGCGCTGATCGTCTCGGTTACAGGCTCGATCCTCGCCTTCGACCAGTTCTACATCATGACCTCGGGCGGGCCTCAGAACAAAATGATCTCGGTGGTCTACTACATCTTCAACCAGTCCTTCGTGTCCTTCAATCTCGGCTATGGCGCCGCTTTGTCGATCGCGCTGCTGGCGATCCTGGTGGCGATCTCCATCGTCCAGCTCTGGCTGCTGCGTGTCGGGGAGGAACGCTGATGACTTCCTCCAGTCAGCGCCGCGCCCGCAAGCGCTTCCGCTCGCAATCGGCCTATCATGTCGCAGGCATCGCCATTTCGGTGTTCTTCCTGGCGCCCTTCGTCATCGCCCTGCTCTCGTCTTTCCGGCATGGCACGGAAGCCAGCCTACCGCCCTTGCCGCCATGGCCGACGACAGGCGTCAGCTTCGATGCGTATGCGCTGCTCGATACGTTCGGCGCCGGTATCTGGCAGCACATGATCAATTCGTTGTTCGTGTCGCTGGCAACGGTGGTGCTGACGGTCGCCGTCAGCCTGCTCGCCGGATATGGCTTCTCGCGCTACCGCTTTCCCTTGAAGAACGCGCTCTTCGTGTTGATCATCGCCACGCTGATGATCCCGTTCCAGTCGATCCTGACGCCGCTCTTCATCATCCTCGCAAAGCTCGGCCTCAACAACTCGCTGCTCGGGCTGACGCTCGTCTATGTGACGCTGCAGCTGCCCTTCTCGGTCTTCATGATGCGCAATGCCTTCGACGCCGTGCCGAAGGAGATCGAGGAAGCGGCGCAGATCGATGGTGCGCGCGATATGAAGCTGCTGATCCGCGTGCTCCTGCCTCTCGTCCTGCCGGGCGTCGCGACTGTCGCGATCTTTGCCTTCCTGAACGCCTGGAACGAGTTCCTTGCCGCTCTCGTGCTGCTCTCCAGCAACGAGAAATACACGCTGCCCGTCCTGATGACGGCGGTGCGCGCCGGGCGCCTTGGCGCCATCAACTGGGGTGCGGTCCAGGCCGGTGTCGTCGTCATGACGATCCCCTGTCTGATCGTCTTCCTGCTTCTGCAACGCTACTACATGCGCGGGCTGATGGCCGGCGCGGTGAAATGATGATCTTTCAACGAAATGGATGAAGCCATGAACAAGCTGAAGAGAGACCGCCAGTTCCGTCCCCTGCCCGTGCCGAGCGTCGAGCTCGCCGGCCTGTTCGGCGACCGCCAGGATGCGATCTGCGATTCGACGGCCGAAACGCTGCTCGACCGCTGCGTCGAGGCGGGGCTGATCCAGGCGATTGACGTCAACCAGCCAAGCCCCGGCGTCGTCATCCCGATCGGCCCATGGGGCGGCTCGACGCAGATGTTCTGGGACAGCGATCTCGGCAAGTCGATCGAAACAGTGGCCTATTCGCTCTACCGCCGCACCAATCCGAAGCTTGAGGCCCGCGTCGACGAGATCATCGACATGTACGAGAAGCTGCAGGACAAGGACGGCTACCTGAACGCCTGGTTCCAGCGCGTGCAGCCCGGCCGCCGCTGGACGAACCTGCGCGACCATCACGAACTCTATTGCGCCGGGCACCTGATCGAGGGTGCCGTCGCCTACTACCAGGCAACAGGCAAGCGCAAGCTGCTCGACATCATGTGCCGCTATGCCGATTACCTGATCACTGTCTTCGGCCATGGCCCCGGCAAACTTCCCGGCTATTGCGGCCATGAGGAAGTGGAGCTTGCGCTGGTGAAGCTCGCCCGCGTGACCGGCGAGAAGAAATATCTCGACCTCTCGAAGTTCTTCATCGACGAGCGCGGCACTGAACCGCATTTCTTCACCGAGGAAGCGACCCGCGATGGCCGCAGTGCTGCCGATTTCCATCAGAAGACCTATGAATATGGCCAGGCACATCTGCCGGTGCGCGAGCAGAAGAAGGTCGTCGGCCATGCCGTACGCGCCATGTATCTCTATGCGGGCATGGCCGATATCGCCACCGAGTATAACGACGATACGCTGACCGCGGCGCTCGAGACGCTCTGGGACGACCTGACGACCAAGCAGATGTATGTCACCGGCGGTATTGGCCCGGCGGCTTCCAACGAAGGCTTCACCGACTATTACGACCTGCCGAACGAGAGCGCCTATGCCGAGACCTGCGCCTCCGTCGGCCTCGTCTTCTGGGCCAACCGCATGCTCGGCCGCGGCCCCAACCGCCGCTATGCCGATATCATGGAGCAGGCGCTCTACAACGGCGCGATGGCGGGTCTGTCGCTCGACGGCAAGACCTTCTTCTACGAAAACCCGCTGGAAAGCTCCGGCAAGCATCATCGCTGGATCTGGCACCATTGCCCCTGCTGCCCGCCGAACATTGCCCGGCTTCTGGCATCCGTCGGCTCCTACATGTATGCGGTCGCCGAAGACGAGATTGCCGTCCATCTCTATGGGGAAAGCAAGGCTCGCTTCGAGGTCTCAGGTGCCAAGGTCGAGTTGGCGCAGACGACGCGTTACCCATGGGACGGCGCGATCCATTTCGACCTCGATCTCGACCGCCCTGCCCGCTTTGCCATCTCGTTGCGTATCCCGGAATGGGCTGATGGCTCGACGCTTTCCGTCAATGGAGAAAGCATCGCCCTCGAATCCGTCGTCGTGGACGGTTATGCTCGCATCGAGCGGGAATGGAAGAGCGGCGACAAGGTGGATCTCGTCATTCCGCTTGCAGCCCGAAAGCTCTTCGCCAATCCGCGCGTGCGCCAGGATGCCGGACGCACCGCGCTGATGCGTGGGCCGCTGGTCTATTGCGTCGAGGAGACGGATAACGGCGCAGGACTGAACGGCATTTCGCTTTCCGCCGATCCGTCGAAGGCGAAGGTCTCGGAAGTCGCCGGATTGCGCGGCGCCGTCGCGCTCGATCTGCCGGTGAGCCGCGACACGTCGGACTGGGGTGCAGATCTCTACCGGACATCACCGCCTTCAGCGAAGCCCGCAACGGCGCGCTTCGTTCCTTATCCTCTGTGGGATAACCGCGAACCGGGTGAGATGCTGGTCTGGGTTCGCGCTGGCGAGGCCCGTGGTGAATAAGATGCCTGATACAGGAGTGGTGCTCTCAGGCATTCGCAAGAGCTTCGGCAGTCTCGACGTCATCCATGGCGTCGACCTGACGATCGCGGAGGGATCCTTCGTGGTCTTCGTCGGCCCGTCCGGCTGTGGCAAGTCCACGCTACTACGGATGATTGCCGGGTTGGAAGATGTCACCGATGGCGAGATCGAAATCAAGGGACGCAATGTCACCGATCTCGATCCCTCCGACCGCGGCATCGCCATGGTCTTTCAGTCCTATGCGCTCTATCCGCATATGAGCGTGCGCGATAACCTCGCTTTCGGGCTGAAGATGGCGCGGACACAAACTCCGGAGATAGATGCCCGCGTCAAGGCGGCGTCGGCGATCCTGAAGATCGACCATCTTCTCGACCGCCGCCCCGGCCAGCTTTCCGGCGGCCAGCGGCAGCGCGTCGCGATCGGGCGGGCCATCGTCCGCAAGCCCGACGTCTTCCTGTTTGACGAGCCCTTGTCGAACCTGGATGCAGAGCTGCGTGTCTCCATGCGCATCGAGATCGCCAGGCTGCACCGCGAGCTCGGCAACACGATGATCTATGTGACGCATGATCAGACCGAGGCGATGACGCTGGCCGACAAGATCGTCGTGCTGCGCGATGGCCGCGTCGAGCAGACCGGCACGCCGCGCGAAGTCTACGAAAGGCCGGCAAATGTCTTCGTCGCTGGTTTCATCGGCTCGCCGCGCATGAACCTGCTGAACGCCGAATGGCGCGGCGTTGGCCTTATCGCGGCCGGTGGACAGACGATACAGTCGCCGATCTCCGGCGACGGTCTTTCGACAGGTACCAAGGTGACGCTCGGCATTCGCCCAGAGCATCTGACCCTTGCAACCGGCGAAACCGCGGGCACCTTGCGAGCCACCGTCGATTTCTCCGAATATCTCGGCGGGACGCAATATCTCTACTGCCAGCTGCCGGATGGCCAGCCGCTGACGGTGGAATACCGTTCGGCCGTGCCGATCGACGTCGGCGCCGAGGTCGCCTTGCGGGCTTCGCCGGAGGATATCAGACTGTTCGATGATAAAGGATTGAGGCGGGACTAACTCGACAGCGGTCGCCTATTTTTTATCCACAGATTCGCTTTGCTCAAATTTATAGCCATTCTCTTGCGAGTCTTGCTGCACTGCGTCATAACTGACGCATGAACCACCTCGACCTGACGATCCTTGTCATCGACGAAACCGCGATCCGTGCCTCGATCATCGAAGAGGGATTGCGCGAAGCCGGGCATCTGCGCGTCACCGTCATTCACGAGGTCCAGGGCGTGGCGCGCATTATCGAAACGCTAAAGCCTGATGTCATCATCATCGATATCGAAAATCCGAACCGCGACATGATGGAACATCTGTTTCAGCTGACGCGCTCGGTCAGCCGCCCGATCGCCATGTTCGTCGATCGCTCCGATAGCGCCTCGATCGAGGCTGCCGTCGATGCCGGCGTCTCGGCCTATGTGGTCGACGGACTGAAGAAGGAGCGCGTCAAGCCGATCCTCGATATGGCCGTCAGTCGCTTCAATGCCTTCAGCCGCTTGCAACGCGAGCTTGCCGATGCCAAATCAGCCCTTGAGGAGCGCAAGGTCGTCGAGCGGGCCAAGGGCATCATGATGCGGATGCGTGGCCTGTCGGAAGAGGAAGCCTTCGCGTTGCTGCGCCAAACGGCGATGAACGAAAAGAAGAAAATGTCTGAAATCGCGCAGAGCGTCGTGACTGCGGCCGGGCTTTTGATGTGAGCCCTCTCTTCGACGCGATGGGTGCCCGGAGGACGCTGGAGTGAATGTCTTGACCAAAATCAGCAGCGGCGATGGCCGCGCCGCATCTCCCGCACTCTTGACCGGTGAAGGACCAAAAGTCCTGCGCGCCGGATTCATTCCGTTGGTCGACGCTTCGGTCTTGATCGCTGCTGCGGAATTCGGCTTTGCCAAGAAGGAAGGGCTGACGCTCGACCTGGTCAAGGATGTCTCCTGGGCCAATGTGCGCGACCGGCTAGCGTTCCGCCAATTCGACATCGCCCATATGCTGTCGCCGATGCCGGTCGCAGCCATGCTCGGCCTCGGCTCCAATCCGTCCCCCGCAATCACGCCCTTTTCGCTCGGCCGCGGCGGCAATGCGATCACACTCTCCACTCGCCTGTTCGAGCGCATGCAGCAGACGGCAGGCATTTCCGAGACCGCCGGCGCGCTCGACAATGCCAAGGCGCTTGCGGCCGTTCTCGCCGATATGCGCGCGCGCGGCGAAGCCATGCCGACTCTTGGGATGACCTATCCCTTCTCGTCGCA
This sequence comes from Hyphomicrobiales bacterium, assembly GCA_900465675.1. Taxonomy (GTDB): domain Bacteria; phylum Pseudomonadota; class Alphaproteobacteria; order Rhizobiales; family Rhizobiaceae; genus Rhizobium. The sequence goes on from UBJR01000012.1 coordinate 47,808, forward strand.
CAATTACGAATTCCGCTACTGGCTCGCAGCTGGCGGCATCGATCCGGACAGGGACGTGAAGCTGGTAGTCGTTCCGCCGCCGCTGACCTCAGACGCGCTGGCGGCCGGCGGCATCGACGGTTTCTGCGTTGGCGCACCGTGGAACATGGTGGCCTCCGAACGCGGCGTCGGCCGCATCGTCGCCGCCAAGCAGGATATCTGGCCTTCGGCGCCGGAAAAGGTGATCGGCATGCGGCCTGATTGGGCCGAGAGCCACCCGGAAACCGTGTCACGGCTGATCGTGGCGCTGGATGGCGCGGCCCGCTGGTGCGACGACCCCGCCAATCACGATGCGCTGGCGGAAGCGCTGGCCGACGCTCGCTATATCGCTGCCCCGGTCGAGATCATCCGTCACGTTCTCGCCGGCGAATTCAGCCTCGACGCCAAGGGCAACCGCCGGGTCATCGAAAACTACTTCCAATTCCACGCCGGTCACGCCAATTATCCGCGGCCCAGCCAGGCGCTCTGGATCTATAGCCAGATGGTGCGCTGGGGCCAGGCGGAACCAAGCCTGACGCTGGCACGCGCCGCCGCTTCCGCCTACCGGCCCGACCTCTACCGTGCTGCACTCGGTGATGACTGCACACCTGAAGACGCCGATGTCCGAATCGAGGGTGAGCGCGATGGCGACCGCTTCATGGACGGCCGGATCTTCGATCCGGGCGACTTCGCGGGCTACATCAACGGCTTTCCGGTCAAGAGCGCATCCATCTTTATCCGCGAGCCCACAGAGGCGTAAGCTCTACTGCGCTGCACAAATCGATGGCAGCCGGGCGCGCCTTGTTGAGAGCATTCGCATAAAAGATACGCAGTTCTCAGCGCTGCTCTATTTGAGGCAGATCGCCCTTTTTGGCTAAAAGGCGCAACCTTTCCAGATGCTTGAATAGCCTCTTCTGAAACTGGCACGCCCTTTGCAAGGCTAATAGCGCCCGGATCAACGGCGATCCAGGCAGACGAGCGCGCGATAGGCGTTCGCAACAGACATCGACGTCGCAAGGTTTTTGCAGTCCGGGACCCTTCCTTCCCGCAGACGCAATCTCCGAGCGGCGTTTTTTTATGCCCAAAATCCGGCAACCACTCGACAGCAAGGGGACTGCGCATGACCAAGATCTTCTCCGGCAGCATCGGCCGCCGCAACGTCCTGAAGATAACCGCCACCGCTGCCCTCATCGGCGCAGTCCGTTCCGCCTTCCCATCGGGCGCTTTCGCTGCATCGGCAGGACCGGAAGCATCCGGCGCTAAGCTCGGCTTCATCGCGCTGACGGATGCAGCTCCCTTGATCGTGGCCAAGGAAAAGGGTCTCTTCGAAAAGCACGGAATGCCCGATGTTGATGTCGCCAAGCAGGCGTCATGGGGTGCCACGCGCGACAATCTCGTCCTTGGCGGTGCTGCGAACGGCATCGATGGCGCGCATATCCTCTCGCCGCTGCCTTATCTCATGCACACCGGCAAGGTGACCCAGAACAATCAGCCGGTGCGGATGGCTCTACTCGCGCGCCTCAACTACGACAGCCAGGGCATCTCCGTCGCCAAGGAATATGCCGGTACCGGCGTCGGGCTTGACGCCTCGAAGCTCAAGGCGGCCTTCGAGAAGAAGAAAGCCGGTGGCGGTGAGGTCAAGGTTGCGATGACCTTCCCGGGCGGCACGCATGATCTCTGGGTCCGCTATTGGCTGGCCGCCGGCGGGATCGATCCCGACAAGGATGTCTCGACCATCGTCGTTCCGCCACCGCAGATGGTGGCCAACATGAAGGTCGGCAACATGGACGTCTTCTGTGTCGGCGAGCCCTGGAACGAGCAGCTCGTCAACCAGGGCATCGGCTTCACCGCGGCAACCACCGGCGAACTCTGGAAGCACCACCCTGAAAAGGCGCTCGGCATGCGCGCCGACTGGATCGAGAAAAACCCGAACGCCGCCAAGGCATTGCTGATGGCGGTGATGGAAGCCCAGCAATGGTGCGACAGCATGGACAACAAGGAGGAGATGTCGGCGATCCTTGGAAAGCGGCAATGGTTCAACGTGCCGCCGAAGGATGTGCTCGGGCGCCTCAAGGGCGATATCAACTACGGCAATGGCCGCGTCGAGCATGGCACGGATCTCTATATGAAGTTCTGGGCCGGCGGCGTTTCCTACCCCTTCAAGAGCCATGACAGCTGGTTCATTTCCGAAAACATCCGCTGGGGTAAGTTCGCGCCGGATACGGATATCAAGACACTGGTCGATCAGGTGAACCGCGAGGACATCTGGCGTGAGGCTGCCAAGGATCTCGGCGTTGCCGCCGCGGATATTCCGGCCTCGGCATCGCGCGGCAAGGAGACCTTCTTCGACGGCAAGGTCTTCGATCCCGAAAACCCATCCGCCTACCTCGATAGCCTCGCCATCAAGGCCGCGTCCTAGTTCCCGCCTCCGGCGCGTGACGGGCGCGCCGGCCTTTTCATTCTCAAGGAGCGATCGCATGTCAGCCCTCGCAAAGAACGAACCGCTCACGCCGGTCCCGGCCTCATCGAAAGCCGCGAAAGTGGTGCATCTGACCAAGCCGCCGGTGCGGCGTTTCAACCTCGGCAATCTCGGCGCGGCCATCGTACGCAATGTCGTCCCGCCGATGATCGTGCTCTTCATCATCCTCGGCGTCTGGCAGGTTCTCTGTTCGTCGCCGACCGCCTCGCTCCCCTCGCCGCATCAGGTCTGGCAGGAAAGCTATGATCTGATCGCCTATCCGTTCTTCAACTATGGTTCGCAGGATATCGGCCTCGGCTGGCGCGTGCTGATTTCGCTGCAACGCGTTGCCTATGGCTTCGGCCTGGCGGCCGTGGGCGGCATCGTCATCGGCGCCATCATCGGCCAGTCGGTCTGGGCGATGCGCGGGCTCGACCCGATCTTCCAAGTGCTGCGCACCGTTCCGCCACTCGCCTGGCTGCCGCTGTCGCTGGCTGCCTTCCAGGACAGCAATCCATCGGCAATCTTCGTGATCTTCATCACCTCGGTCTGGCCCGTGATCATCAATACTGCCGTTGGCGTGCGCAACATTCCGCAGGACTACCGCAACGTTGCCGAGGTGCTGCGGCTCAACCAGGTCGAATTCTTCTTCAAGATCATGCTGCCATCTGCCGCCCCCTACATCTTCACCGGCCTTAGGATCGGCGTCGGCCTGTCCTGGCTCGCCATCGTCGCGGCCGAAATGCTGACTGGCGGCGTCGGCATCGGCTTCTTCATCTGGGATGCGTGGAACTCGTCGCGCCTGCCCGACATCATCGTCGCGCTCGCCTATATCGGCGTCGTCGGCTTCGCCCTCGACAAGCTCGTTGCGGCAGCCGGACGGCTGATTACCCGCGGCGCAAACTGAGGAGCAGCAATTCCAGGAAAAATGGGAACCGGTTTTCGGTCCGGAATTGCGTCCACAACAAGGGATACTCAGATGACTGCCTATTTGAAGCTCGACCATATCGACAAGCATTTCGACCGCGGCGGCACGCGCGCCGAAGTCCTGAAGGGGATCAACCTGACGATCGCCAAAGGCGAGTTCGTCTCGATCATCGGCCATTCCGGCTGCGGCAAGTCCACGCTGCTCAACCTGATCGCCGGCCTGACGCCGGTATCTTCAGGCGCCGTTTTGCTTGAAAACCGGGAGGTGAATGCACCGGGGCCGGAACGCGCCGTGGTGTTCCAGAACCACTCGCTGCTACCCTGGCTGTCGGTCTATGACAACGTCAATCTGGCCGTCTCCAAAGTCTTCGGCGGCACCAAGACGAAGGCGGAACGCCATGACTGGGTGATGGCCAATCTCGATCTCGTGCAGATGGCGCATGCCAGGGACAAGCGCCCCGCCGAAATCTCGGGCGGCATGAAGCAGCGTGTCGGCATAGCACGCGCACTAGCGATGGAACCGAAGATCCTGTTGCTCGACGAGCCCTTTGGCGCGCTCGATGCCCTGACCCGCGCCCATCTGCAGGATGCGGTGATGGAAATTCATCAGCGGCTCGGCAACACCATGGTGATGATCACCCACGACGTCGATGAAGCGGTACTGCTGTCCGACCGGATCGTGATGATGACCAATGGCCCGGCTGCCCGGATTGGCGAAGTCCTAGACGTTCCGATCCCGCGGCCGCGGGGCCGAATCGAGCTTGCTTCCGACCGAACCTATCTCAAATGCCGCGAGGCCGTGCTGAAGTTCCTTTACGAACGTCACCGCTTCGTCGAAGCTGCGGAGTGACCCCATGACCGAGAAACTCGTCATCATCGGCAATGGCATGGCGCCCGGGCGCATGCTGGAGCATCTCTTCGAACAGGCACCCGGCCGCTATCAGGTCACGATCTTCAACGCGGAACCGCGCGTCAACTACGACCGCATCATGCTGTCGCCGGTTCTCTCCGGTGAGAAGACCTATGACCAGATCGTCATCCATGGCGACGGCTGGTACATCGATCACGGCATCACGCTCTACAAGGGCCACAAGATCGTCGCGATCGACCGGACAGCGAAGACCGTCACGTCAGATCACGGCGTCACCGAGAGCTACGACAAACTCGTCATCGCCACAGGCTCCGTTCCCTTCATCATCCCGGTTCCCGGCAAGGATCTGCCGGGGGTCATCACCTATCGCGATCTGGACGATGTGCAGGCCATGCTGCTTGCCGCACAGTCGCGCGCCAAGGCCGTCGTCATCGGCGGCGGCCTGCTGGGGCTTGAAGCGGCCGCGGGTCTCAGCTTGCGCGGCATGGATGTGACCGTGCTGCACGTCAACCCGACCCTGATGGAGCGCCAGCTCGATCCCGCCGCCGGTTATCTCCTGCAGAAGGCGATCGAGGAACGCGGCATCAAGGTGATCTGCAAGGCCAATACCAAGGCGATTATCGGCAATGGCAAGGTCGAAGGCATCGAGCTCGATGATGGCAGGATCATTCCCGCCACCCTCGTCGTCATGGCTGTCGGCATCCGACCCAATGCCGGTCTTGCAAAGGACGCCGGGCTGACCGTCAATCGCGGTATCGTCGTCGATGACGGCATGCAGACGTCCGACGGCAGCATTTTCTCGCTTGGCGAATGCGCCGAGGTCGGTGGCATGGTCTATGGACTTGTCGCGCCGCTCTACGAGATGGCGCGCATTGCCGCCGCGCATCTGGCCGGTGATACCAAACCCGCCTTCGTCCACTCCGATACGCCGACCAAGCTTAAGGTCACCGGCATCGAGCTCTTCTCGCTTGGCGATTTTGCCGATGGCGACGATCGCGAAGAGATCGTGCTCCGCGATGCGACAGCCGGCATCTACAAGCGGCTCGTCATCAAGGAAAACCGCATCATCGGCACGGTGCTCTACGGCGAAACCGCCGACGGCGCCTGGTTCAACGACCTGAAGAAGAAGGCGACCGATATTTCGCAGATGCGCGATACGCTGATCTTCGGCCAGGCCTACCAGGGAGGGTCGCCGCTGGACCCTATGGCGGCCGTTGCAGCCTTGCCGGATGATGCGGAAATCTGTGGCTGCAACGGCGTTTGCAAGGGAAAGATCACGTCTGCCATCACCTCCAAGGGTCTGACATCGCTCGATGATGTCCGCGCTCATACGAAGGCGTCAGCCTCCTGTGGCTCCTGCACCGGGCTTGTCGAACAGCTGATGTCGCTGACGCTCGGCGACGCCTACAGTGCCAAGGCGGTTCAGCCGATGTGCACCTGCACCGAGCTCGGCCACGACGACGTCAGGCGCCTGATCAAGGCGAAAAAGCTGAAGACGATCCCCGCGGTCATGCAGGAACTGGAATGGAAGACCTCCTGCGGCTGCGCCAAATGCCGCCCGGCGCTCAACTATTATCTCGTCGCCGACTGGCCGGATGAATATGCCGACGACTACCAGTCACGTTTCATCAACGAGCGCGTCCATGCCAACATCCAGAAGGATGGCACCTATTCCGTCGTGCCGCGCATGTGGGGTGGGGTGACGAACGCCAGCGAATTGCGCGCCATCGCCGATGTCGTCGACAAGTTCGAGATCCCGATGGTGAAAGTCACCGGCGGCCAGCGGATCGACCTTCTGGGGATCGAGAAGGAAGACCTGCCGGCGGTATGGGCCGATCTCGGCAAGGCGGGCTTCATCTCCGGTCAGGCCTATGCCAAGGGACTTCGGACCGTGAAGACCTGCGTCGGCTCCGACTGGTGCCGCTTCGGCACGCAGGATTCCACCGGCCTCGGCATCCGCATCGAAAAGTTCATGTGGGGTTCCTGGACACCGGCAAAATTGAAGCTCGCGGTCTCCGGGTGTCCGCGCAACTGCGCCGAGGCGACCTGCAAGGATATCGGCGTCATCTGCGTCGATTCCGGTTTCGAGATCCACTTTGCCGGCGCCGCGGGTCTCGACATCAAGGGCACGGAGGTGCTCGGCCTGGTGAAAACCGAGGATGAGGCGCTGGAGCATATCGTGGCGCTGACGCAGATGTACCGCGAGCAGGGCCGCTATCTCGAGCGCATCTATAAATGGGCAAAGCGCATCGGTCTCGACGAGATCCGCCGCCAGATCATGACCGATCACGACAAGCGCCGCGGATATTACGAGCGCTTCGTCTTCTCGCAGACATTCGCCCAGGTCGACCCCTGGTCGGAGCGGGTCTCCGGCAAGGACAAGCACGAGTTCAAGCCGATGGCGACCGTCGGCTTCAGCGAAGCGGCAGAGTGAGGAGATGGATATGAACTGGATTTCGATCGGCAGCATATCCGACATCCCGCTGCGCGGCGCGCGCTGCGTAAAGACGCCTCAAGGCAAGATAGCCGTTTTCAGGACGGCGGAGAACGAGGTCTTCGCGATCGAGGATCACTGCCCGCACAAGGGCGGGCCGCTCTCGCAGGGTATCGTCCACGGCAAAGCCGTCACCTGCCCGCTGCACAACTGGGTGATCTCGCTGGAAACGGGCAAGGCGCTCGGGGCGGATGATGGAGCGGTGCGGACGATCCCTGTCAGAAACGAGGATGGGGCGCTGTTTGTCGCGTTCGAGAGCTTGATGATGGCGGCGGAGTGATCAGACGGATGCGTTCGGAGCTACCCCCCTCAGCCTTGCCAGGCATCTCCCCCACAAGGGGGGAGATTGGCTGGGCTCGCCCGCTCGCTCCAACCTCGGTTGTTTGGGGAGATGCGTTCCACATGTCGATCTCCCCCCTTGTGGGGGAGATGTCCGGTAGGACAGAGGGGGGTAGCCCCACGCACCAGGGCATGAGGGCCAACCCCCATGCCCACTGAAACCAAAACGACCTGCCCCTATTGCGGCGTCGGCTGCGGCGTCATCGCGAAACTCGATGACAGCGGCACCGTCTCCGTCCGAGGCGACCCCGACCATCCCGCCAATTTCGGCCGCCTCTGCTCCAAAGGCTCGGCCCTCGCCGAAACCATCGATCTCGACGGCCGCCTGCTTTATCCTGAGATCGGTGGAGAACGGTCAAACTGGAATGCCGCCCTCGACCTCGTAGCCTCCAAATTCTCCGAAGCTATCGCCGAACACGGTCCCAATGCCGTCGCCTTCTATGTCTCCGGCCAGCTGCTGACCGAGGACTACTACGTCGCCAACAAGTTGATGAAAGGCTTCATCGGTTCGGGCAATATCGACACCAATTCCCGCCTCTGCATGTCGTCGTCCGTCGCCGGTCACCGCCGCGCCTTCGGATCGGACACCGTGCCCGGCGCCTACGAGGATCTGGAGCTTGCCGATCTCGTCATCCTGACGGGTTCGAATCTTGCCTGGTGCCACCCGGTTCTTTATCAGCGGCTTTCCGCCGCCAAGGCCGCCCGCCCGGGCATGAAGATCGTCGTCATCGATCCGCGCCGAACGATGACCTCCGATATCGCCGACCTGCACCTTGCGATCCGCCCCGATGGCGACGTCGCGCTTTTTACCGGATTGCTGGCGCATATCGCCACCAGTCCAGCGATCGACCAGAACTATATCGGCGCTCACACGGCGGGATTTGGCGAGGCCTTCGCGGCCGCATCATCGGTAAGCTGGGACACGCTGCTTGAACGGACCGGGCTGCCCGCCATGCAGCTCCGCGAATTCTTCCGGCTGTTTGAGACCACCGAGCGGGCCGTCACCTGCTACAGCCAGGGCGTCAACCAGTCGTCATCGGGCACGGACAAGGTCAACGCCATCATCAACTGTCACCTGGCGACCGGCCGAATCGGCCGGGCGGGCATGGGGCCGTTTTCGCTGACCGGCCAGCCGAATGCCATGGGCGGACGCGAGGTCGGCGGTCTCGCCAATATGCTGGCTGCGCATATGGCAATCGAAAACGCCGCCGACAGGGATCGTGTCCAGCGCTTCTGGTCGTCGCCCGTCATTGCGCAGAAGCCCGGTCTCAAGGCCGTCGACATGTTCCGCGCCGTCGCCGATGGGCGCATCAAGGCGCTCTGGATCATGGCCACCAATCCCGTCGTCTCGATGCCGGATGCCGATGCTGTCGAGGCAGCGATTGCCGCCTGCCCCTTCGTCGTCGTTTCCGATGTTCTGCAAGAGACTGATACGACCCGCCATGCCGATGTGCTGCTGCCATCGCTTGGATGGGGAGAAAAGGATGGCACCGTCACCAACTCCGAGCGCCGCATTTCCCGCCAGCGTCCGTTCCTGACCGTTCCCGGCGAGGCAAAGCCGGACTGGTGGCAGCTTGCGCAAGTCGCGCGCCGCATGGGACACACGAGCGCTTTCGGCTTCGAAAACCCTGCGACGATATTCGCCGAGCATGCCGCATTGTCCGCTTTCGAGAATGCCGGCACCCGCGATTTCGATATCGGCGCGCATGCCGATCTGGATCCTGATGCTTACGACAGTCAGCCGCCCTTCCAATGGCCGGCGCCGTCAGGCGGTGGCAACACGCCCCGGTTCTTCAGCCAGGGCGGCTTCTTTCACGGCGATCGCCGTGCCCGTTTCATCGCCATCGAGTTGCCTGAGACGGATCGCACCAGCAGCGACTACCCGCTGACACTCAACACCGGGCGTATCCGCGACCAGTGGCACACCATGACCCGCACGGGAAAAAGCGCGCGCCTGTCTGCCCATATCGCCGAACCCTTCGCGGAAATCCATCCCCGCGACGCGATCGAACTTGGTGTGCGCAGTGCCGGTCTGGTGCAGCTCGAAAGTCCGCATGGCACGGCGGTTGTCCGCGCGCTGGTGACCGGCCGGCAGGCCCGCGGCAGCGTGTTCGTCCCGATGCATTGGAACGACCAGTTCGCCGCCCGGTCCCGCATCGATGCCGTTGTCGCCCCTGTCGTTGATCCGCTTTCCGGCCAGCCGGCCTCGAAGAACGTCGCGGTCAAGCTGCAGCCGGTGAAGGTACAGCACTATGGCTTCGCGGTATCGGTCGAAAAACCGCATGGTCTCGACTGCGATTACTGGGCACTCGCCAAGGCCGACGGTGGCTGGCGGCTGGAATTTGCCGCATGCGACAGCATGCAGGATTGGACAGGGTGGTGCAGAGCGCATCTCGGAATTCCGATAGAGGCCGAGCCGATCGGCTACACCGACGGCGCGACTGGTGAGACCCGCCTCGCCTTTTTCGACGGCAGCCGCCTGCTTGCCGCCCTCTTTATCGCCGCCGAGCCGGTCGCCGTCGCCCGCGCCTGGGCGATCCAGCAACTGGTTGCCTCGCATGACGACTTGCGCAAACGCTTCGCGATCGCCGCCGGCCGGCCGGGCGCCGGAAAGCCGGATCCGGGCGCCACCGTCTGCTCCTGCTTCGGCGTCGGGGTCAACCAGATCATCGGCGCGATCCGCGGCGGCTGTCACAGCGTCGAAGCGGTCGGCAAGGAGCTGAATGCTGGAACCAATTGCGGCTCCTGCCGCGCCGAAATCCGCACGATCATCGACGGATGTCTTGCGGCTGCAGCGGAGTGATCGGCTCGGCCGAACAGGCCGTAAAGCATGCGATCATTGATCAGAAACTGTAGTTCCGCCGCCCTTCGCGAAGTGCTAAACCATGCCGAAATAGCCGCATGATTTCGCTTTCTTTTTTGCACTTTCGACGGGAGGATGGGCACGGATGGAGGTCGCAGGCCAGAAGATCCAGCTAAGCTATGGCGTGGAACCCGGCATACGTTTTGCCGTCATTCTCGATGGCAAGGGCGGCTGCCGCGAAATCGGCGCGGCCGGTCTTCGTGACTGGAAGCCTGCTGATGGCATTCTCTGGGTCCACCTGGAACGCGATCACGACGCCGCAGCCGCCTGGGTCGCCAGCAACGGTGGCTTCGATCCGCTCGTTGCCGATGCCTTGCTGGAGGACGAATCCCGTCCACGCGTCGAGCCCGTCGACGACGGTCTGCTGATCATCCTGCGCGGCGTCTGCGCGGCGCCACCCGAGGAAGCCGGGGACGCCACCATCGAGATCGATCTCGTTCCCCTCCATGCCTGGGTGGATGAAAATCGCGTCGTGACGCTACGCGACAGCGGCCACTACATCACAGCGCTGCGCGATATCCGGCAGGCGCTCGAAAAGGGCAAAGGGCCGAAGCGGACAGGCGAGTTGCTCGCCCTCGTCAGCGACAAGCTTGTCAGGGACCTGGAGCCGGTTCTTGACCAGATGGACGAGGAAGTCGACGAACTCGACGAATTGATCTTTCATGGTGAGGCCGCCGAGGTCCGGGAGCGTCTGAAGCTGTTGCGCCGGCGGTCCGTACAGTTGCGCCGCTACCTCGCACCACAGCGCGACGCGCTGAACCGCATCGAGCATGACGACGCGCCCTGGCTTGCCGAGCGCGACAAGCTCCGGATGCGCGAGGTCATCGACAAGCTGATGCGCTTCATCGAATATCTGGATGCGATCCGCGACCGCACCGGCATCCTGCATGACGACTTGTCGACCGTGATCAGTGAGCGCATCGCCCGCAATTCCAACCGGCTTGCCGCCCTTGCGGCGCTACTGCTGCCGCCGAGCGTCGTCGCCGGCCTGTTCGGCATGAATGTCGGCGGCATTCCTGGCGTCAACGACACCTGGGCCTTCATCATCATCGTCGCCTTCGTGGCGGCAACCTCGATCGCGACCCTCTATATCCTCAAACGCATCAACTGGCTCTGATGCCATTGGGCGGAACCGTCGCCGCTTTCACTGCGTTCTGTGTCAATTCCGCTCATGGGGATTGAGATCATGCGTATTCAGGCACGCCTCTTTGCAATTCTTGCCGGACTTTGCGTTGCGGCACCGGCCGCCGCTGACGAAGCGGGCTTCCTGCAGCCGCTCAGCGGCAACTGGACCGGGACCGGCAAGGTCACCCGCAAGATCGGCAGCTCGCCGATCAATGTCTCTTGCAAGTTCAATATCAACGCGCCGGGCGCTTCGATCTCTATGCGCGGAAATTGCCGCGGGCTTCTGGTGATCAACCGCGCCATATCAGCCGACCTGACGGCACGGGGCACGCGCTATTCCGGAACCTATGTCGGCCCGTCAGGGGCGCCCTCGCAGCTTTCGGGAAGTCGTCAGGGCGATGTGATCAATCTCGCGGTCCGCTGGGCGCGTCTGATCAATGGCGACCGCAATGCCAACATGACGATCAGCAAGCGCGGTAATAGCCAGTTGTCGATCCAGACGGTCGACAGGGATCCGGCATCCGGCAAGACCGTGGTCACCAGCGAGATCAGCCTGCGCCGGCTCTGACAATCAGGCGATACGGCGCTTCTTCTGCTGTTCGGCGCGCGTTGCGGCCAAGGCCCGGGCCTGGTGGCGCTGGACGAGTACCGTCTGGACGGTTGCCTGAAAATCGAGAACGCGCTCGCTGATCGCTTCGCTTGCCAGTCCGCACTGTGCCAATTCATCCGCCAGCCGGCGGCACTCAGCCTTCCAGAATGTCACGGCTGCCTCGCCATGCAGGTTGTCGAGCGTTTCGGCGCAACGATCGACATCGCCTGCCTTGCTCACATCGCGCACGATCAAAAGTTCACTGTTCTTAAGAGCGGCAAGAAGCGCCGCAGGAGAGGCATCCATCGAATCATCCCGGTTCACGAACTCAATCGTTAGACCGGCGATGGTTAACGACTGCTTGCGCATCGAAGAGATCGCGTCCCGATCTGCCTTGCGGCGTTATTCAGGTATCCTGGAGGTCACCTCGATTGACGCCAGCCAAATGCGCTTCCATTGTCGCGCTCGCTTTTGAAATGATTTGGACGGCCGGAACGATCATGAAACTTGATGCCATCGACCTCAGAATTCTCGATGCGATTCAGCGGGATGGCCGCATTACCAAACTTGCTTTGGCAGAAAAGGCCGGGCTTTCGCCGACGCCCTGCTGGATGCGGCTGCGCAAGCTGGAAAAGGCAGGCATCGTCACCGGTTATCATGCGCGCATCGCCCTGCGCAAAATCGCCCCGGTCGCCAGCGTGATGGTAGAAGTGACGCTCGCCAATCACCGGCAGAGCGATTTCGAACGCTTCGAGCGGGCGGTCACCGGCGTCCCGGAAATCGTCGGCTGCTGGTCGGTTGGTGGTGGCGTCGATTACTTCCTCAAGGTCGCAGCTCCTGACATCGATGCCTACCAGCGGCTGATCGATGGTCTGCTCGATCGCGAGCTCGGGATCGAGCGCTATTTCACCTATATCGTCACCAAGACCGTCAAGGATGAGACGGTCTTGCCGGTCGCAGCCCTGGTGCAGACAGAGACCCCATCCGCGCCATAGACAGATCGTGTGGCCTGCCGCGAAGCCTTAGACAATCTCTCTCTTTAAAGCGCCCTCAAAGGACAAAATCTCGCCTCCTCCCGTGAAAGACTTCGCCGTCGGTAACGAGGAGACAGACATGACTGCGGTTTTTGCCCGCCCCGATTTTCATCAGGCGCTGTCGCGCCTCAAGGACAGGCATCTGCTGCGCGACCTCGCCTATTGCGATGGCCGCTGGTCTGCAGGCACCGACGGCAAAAGCTTCGAGGTTGCCGATCCCGCAAGCGGCGCGACCATCGCCTGGGTGGCGAGCCTTGGCGCTGAAGAGACCACGGCGACCATCGATTCCGCTGCCCGCGCCATGCCCGCCTGGCGGGCGATGCTGCCGCAGGAGCGGGCCCGGATTCTTCGCAAATGGCACGACCTGATGCTGGAAGCCAAGGACGATCTGGCTCTGATCATGACGCTGGAGCAAGGCAAGCCGCTGTCGGAATCGCTCGGCGAAATCGACTATGCCGCCTCCTTCGTCGAATGGTATGCCGAAGAGGGCAAGCGGCTGAATGCCGAAAACGTCACCAGCCATCTGCCGGGCGCCGAGATGATCGTTCGCCGCGAAGCGCTTGGTGTCGTCGGCATCGTCACGCCTTGGAATTTTCCGTCCGCGATGATCACCCGCAAGGCGGCCGCCGCCCTTGCCGCCGGCTGCAGCGTCGTTGCCCACCCCTCTTCCGAAACGCCGCTCTCTGCGCTGGCTCTTGCCGAACTCGGCGAGCGTGCCGGGCTTCCCGCCGGGGTCTTCAACGTCGTGACCGGCGATGCTGCGACCATCGTCGGCCGCCTTTGCGAAGACGAGCGCATCCGGGCAATCAGCTTTACCGGCTCGACCGGTATCGGTAGGCTGATCGCGGGCCAATGCGCGCCAACCATGAAGCGGCTCGTCATGGAGCTCGGCGGCCACGCCCCTCTGATCATCTTCGATGATGCCGATGTCGCGCAGGCGGTGAAGATCGCCATCGATGCGAAGTTTGCGACCTCCGGCCAGGACTGCCTCGCCGCCAACCGCATCTTCGTGCATCGCTCGATCGCCGCCCGGTTTGAAGCGTCATTTGCCGAGCGTATCCGCGAACTGAAGGTCGGCGACGGCCTGTCCACCGGTGCCGAAATCGGCCCGCTGATGCATGAGCGGGCTATCGCCAAGGTCGAGGAGCAGGTCGAGGATGCGCTGAAGCGCGGCGCCAGGCTCGTCACCGGCGGCAAGCGGCACAAGGCGGGCAAACTGTTTTTCGAGCCGACGCTGCTCTCCAATGTTCCCGCCGATGCGCTGATCATGCGCGAGGAAACCTTCGGCCCGGTCGCGGGCATCACCGTCTTCGATACCGAAGAGGAAGTCGTCGCCAAGGCGAACGACACCGAATACGGGCTCGTCGCCTATGTCGTGACCGCCAATGGTGCGCGGCAGATGCGGCTCGGACGGGCGCTCGAATACGGCATGGTGGCGATCAACCGCGTCAAGATCACGGGCGGTCCGATCCCCTTCGGCGGCTGGAAGCAATCCGGCCTCGGCCGCGAAGGTTCGCGCCACGGCATCGAGGCCTTCACCGAGCTCAAATATCTCTGCATCGACACCGCCGCCTGACGCGGCACTCACACTCACCACATCAAGGACATCTGCCATGCTCGACAGAAGCAACGAACTCAACGCCTGGGACCGCGACCACTTCTTCCATCCCTCGACGCACATGGGCATGCATGCCCGCGGCGAAACGCCGACCCGCGTCATCTCGTCGGGCGAAGGCGCATACATCACCGACACCAACGGCCGCACCAGCCTGGATGCCTTTGCCGGTCTCTACTGCGTCAATGTCGGCTACGGTCGGCAGAAGATCGCCGACGCGATCGCCAATCAGGCGAAGAACCTCGCCTACTACCATTCTTATGTCGGTCACGGCACGGAAGCCTCCATCACGCTGTCGAAGATGATCATCGACCGGGCACCCGAAGGCATGAGCCGCGTCTATTTCGGCCTGTCCGGCTCGGATGCGAACGAGACCAACATCAAGCTGATCTGGTACTACAACAACATTCTCGGCCGCCCGGAAAAGAAGAAGATCATCTCGCGCTGGCGCGGCTATCACGGCTCCGGTGTCATGACCGGCTCGCTGACCGGGCTTGAGCTCTTCCACAAGGCCTTCGACCTGCCGCGAGCGCCCGTCCTCCACACCGAGGCACCGTACTATTTCCGCCGCCCGGACCGCTCGATGGACGAGGAGCAGTTCTCGCAATATTGCGCCGACAAGCTGGAGGAGATGATTCTCGCCGAAGGCCCGGATACGGTTGCAGCCTTCATCGGCGAGCCGATCCTCGGGACCGGTGGCATCGTGCCGCCGCCGAAGGGATACTGGCAGAAGATTCAAGCCGTGCTCGACAAGTATGACGTCATGCTTGTCGCCGACGAAGTGGTCACCGGCTTCGGCCGCCTCGGCACCATGTTCGGCTCCGATCACTACGGCATGAAGCCGGGTCTCATCACCATCGCCAAGGGCCTGACCTCGGCCTACGCGCCGCTCTCCGGCACCATCGTCTCCGACAAAGTCTGGCAGGTGCTGGTTCAGGGGTCGGATCAAATGGGCGCGATAGGTCATGGCTGGACCTATGCGGCGCACCCCATTTGCGCGGCAGCCGGCATTGCCAATCTCGAACTGATCGACGAGCTGGATCTCGTCAAGAATGCCGGCGAGACCGGCGCCTATTTCCGCAGCGAGCTTGCCAAGGCTGTCGGCTCCCACAAGCATGTCGGCGAAGTGCGCGGCGACGGCCTCATGGCGGCGATCGAATTTGTCGAGGACAAGGACGACCGCAAATTCTTCGACGTTTCCCGCAAGATCGGCCCGCAGATCTCTGCTGCCCTTCTCGAGCGCGGCGTCATCGGCCGGGCCATGCCGCAGGGTGATATCCTCGGCTTTGCGCCGCCGCTCTGCCTCACCCGCGAAGAGGCCGATATCGTTGTCAAGGCGGCCGCCGGCGCCATCGATACGGTGTTCAAGTCGGTTTGATGGATCAGGGAGCCCGCAATAGCGGGCTCCCCTCCACCGGTTGCGGAACCAATTGTTTGCTCGCCAGTTTGCCTTGTGCAGAAGGAGCAAAACCATGCTGACACTTGAAGACGCACTGATGGTCTCCGCCGAGCGCGTCGCTCATTGCCGTGGAGAGGTCGAACTCGACATCGTCGATATCATCGACAGGTTCGAGGCAGTCGGCTTTTCCCGCAAGGAAGTGCTGGTGGCGCTCAGCGAAATTCTGACGGAGCAATTCGCCGGTCTGCCGGATCTGCCGCGTTTCCATTAAGGCGCTGGCGGCAACCGCGGTCAGCCTGTAGAAAGCAGCGATGGACAGCCGCTTCCTGATAACAGGCGCCGATGACGCCGGAACCACTATTCTTCTCGCCCATGGCGCGGGCGCCCCAATGGATTCCAAATCGATGAATGCTGTATCTGCAGCACTCGCCGACGCGGGTTTCCGCGTCGCCCGGTTCGAATTCGGCTATATGTCTGCCCGCCGGACATCCGGCCAGCGCCGCCCTCCACCGAAGGCCGAGACGCTGCAGTCGGAATATCGTGACGCCGTCGAGGCTCTCAATTGCCAAGGCAGGCTGATCATCGGCGGCAAGTCGATGGGCGGGCGGGTCGCCAGCATGGTGGCCGATGACCTTTTCGCGGCCGGTCAGATCGCCGGGCTTCTCTGCCTCGGCTATCCCTTCCATCCGCCGGAGAAACCAGCGCAGCTGCGCACCGCCCATCTGGAAGGATTACGCACGCCAACCTTGATCGTGCAGGGTACGCGCGACGAATTCGGCACCCGGCCCGAGGTCGAGGGCTATAGGCTTTCGGCAGCGATCCGGATCCTGTGGCTGGAAGACGGCGACCATGACCTGGTCCCGCGCAAGAAGCTTTCCGGCTTCTCGGCGTCCGACCATCTGAAGACAACAGGCACAAAAGTCGCAGCCTGGGCTGCAACGCTGACATAGAGCCGAAAAAGAAAAAGGTGCTCTACCCTTTCGGGGAGCACCTTTTCTTTATTGCCCGGACGGCAAACGCTTGGCTGACCAGAGGTCGGCTTCGCAGGCCATCGATACGGGTGGTGAGCGCTAAATAGCTTCACGCCCCCGCGATTTCAAGGGTTCGATGGGCATTTTCTGCAATTTATTGATCGGCGTCCCCACGACGCTTAAAGGACACCCGCCTCCCATCAGGGCTGGGAGGCGGGCGTACTAGAAAGCCGGTACGCAATACTTGAACCGGCTCGTGTGGCCACGGCCGGAGAATGCCTTGAAATGGGGCGTATTCAAGTGAATGCTGATGTGGTGGTTACGGGGTAAGCTTAACGAGGCCGGGGAGAAGCCTTCGCCAAGCGCCTTATGAGATTTGGCGCGATATGACATGGTCTGTCTGACTCACGCGGCGTAAGTCAAAACGGCGGCAGCTATAACGATCATTGTTACGCTGACCAGACCTATCAGACCGTAATTTGGTGCAGCGTTCATGCTGTCCCTCCTGTTTGATAGTGGGACAGATTTTCCTATAAGGTGTGCCACTTGGTAAAGAACGCAAAACGAGCATCATATTTCATGGTATAGGCGCCGTTAACGGCTGTATTCAGCCAGTTTTTCCGCCTGTTCGACGCCCATTTTGCATCAGATGTCGAGTAGCAGATCGCCACCTTCTGCAGGCACCGAACAGCAGATCAACGCCTCGCCGCCTTCGACTGGATAGCTGGGCTCCGAGATGTAGCTGACAGCGCCTTTGACGATGCGCGTTCTGCAGTCGCCGCAGTTCCCGGCACGGCAGCCATATGCCGGGGAAAGCCCGCGTGCTTCGGCAAATTCAAGCAGTGAACCATCCCCCGGCTTCCATCGCGCTTCCTTGGCAGACTGCGTGAAGATTACCTTCGCAGGCGTTGTCGCAGCAGGAACCGACGGCGGTGTGTTGGGTTGTCCTGCCAAGGTATCGCGCTTCAGGGCCGAGGGACCGAAGGCTTCGGCATGGATGCGCTCTTCCGCGATGTTCAATCCACGCAAACCATCATGAATCGATTGCATGAAGGCGCCGGGGCCGCAGAGATAGAAGTCATAGTCGCCGAATGGCAGATGCGCCTTCAGGAGATTCATGTCGATGCGGCCCGCCGCATCGTAATTTCCCGCATCTTCGGCAGCCGGGGAACTCAGCACTCGGATATCGTGGACCGAGCCATTTGCGCGCTCGACCAGCCCGGCAATTTCCTGATCGAAGGCGCGCTCGCCCACTGTGCGTGACGACCGGAACAGCCAGATCGGCCGGCGGTGACGTGTGCGGTCGCCTTCATGAACCACATGGCGTAGCATCGATAGCATGGGCGTGATGCCGATGCCGGCGGCCAGCAGAACCGCGGGCCGCTTGCGCTCCATCGCCTCGATGGTGAAGGCACCGCCAGGCGCACGTGCCTCGATCTCGTCGCCAGGCTGCATCCGGTGCAGCAGGTTCGATGCCTTGCCCTCCCGCTTGACGCTCAGCCGGTAGTGGCCGTCCGATGGCGCGCTCGATATCGTATAGCTCCGGCGGATATGCTGATCGCCGTCGGCGATGCGGATCGGCAGGTGCTGACCCGCAAGATGCGGGATGAGCGCCTCGCCATCGACGGGTGCCAGTGTCAGCGAACGGATCGTCTCGCTCTCATCGACAGCCTTCTCGATGCGGAAACGCCGCCAGTTGTTGGCCCTTTCGGCGGCCTGCAGGCGGCGCTCCGCCTGCGCCCAGCTGCCGGTCATCAGGCTGCTCGGAGAGAAGCCGTTTTCGGCAAAGGTCCAGCGCAGCGGCAAGGCCTCCGGCCGCAGCACGATCTTCTCCGGTGTGAAGCGCCAGAGGCGCTCGGCACCATCGAACGCTGCGATCTCCGGCGAATCCAGGACGACCTCGACCGCTCCCGTCAACTGCAGCAGGCCGCCGCTTTCGTGATCGACGAACACCAGCCCTGCACGCGGGTTGATCATGAAATTGCCAAGTGTGCTGAAGAACAGGTTGCCGTTGAAATCCGGCACGGTCAGGCTGCCATCGGCATTGATGCGAACGAAGCTCGGCTTGCCGCCGCGGTGGGAAACGTCCACTTCCCGGCCCGCACCGCGATCGGCATAAGAGGCGACGAAGAACGTATCGGCTTCCTCGATGATCTTCCGTGCCTCGCCTTCCAGCCGGTCCGAGACGATTGCCGCGGGAGTGGAGCTTGCAGCCGGATCACGGATGAACGCAAACTGGCGGTTCTGGATATAGCGCGGGCAGTTGCCGAAGCTCTGGCCGACGGTGACGGAAAAGCGGTCATCTGCGCTGCGGCTGACCGTGCCGTTCAGCCGGTTTCTGCGGCGGGTGATCAGATCGACACCAACCATACCGATCGGATCGCCGTCCTCCATGCCGCGCTCGGCCGGATCACTACGATCACGCGCCGCCTCGACATCGAGCGTCAGCGGGTCCGGAGAATGCAGGAAACCGGGCTGCCCGGCGCGGATCGTCGCCCAAGGGGCGCCATCCGGATCGACCGCGCCGATGACGATGAACGGCAGCAGCGGGTAGAACTCGCGATGCTGGTCGAGCAGATAGGTGCGCAGCACCTTGCGGCCGACAGGATCCATCTGCTCGGCCATCCCGACGCTGCGCTGCAGTTCGAGTTCGCCTTCGTGCCAGGGCGAAGCTGGTATTTCGGCACTATCAAGCATGGGAGCCTCCAATGGAGAAGCGGCCGGATGTCTCCGGCCGCGGTTTGCCGCTAGGCGGCAAGGCCAGCCGCTGTCTTCTGGAACGGCACGAAGCCCGGAAGCGCCTCGATCCGGGCCAGCCAGTGGCGAACCTCGGGATAGGCCGCGAGGTCGACGTTCCCCTCAGGTGCGTTGACGATGTAGCTGTAGAGCGAGACGTCGGCGATCGTCGGCCGGTCGCCGATGATGAAACGATGCGTCTCAAGCTCGGCATTGATCAGCGTCAGAATGCGGTGGGCGCGGGCAATCACTTCCTCGGCGCGGAAATTGGCACCGAAGACGGTGATCAGGCGCGCCGCTGCTGGGCCGTAGGCGATTTCGCCTGCAGCCACCGAAAGCCACTTCTGCACCTTCGCCGCCGTTGCAGCATCATCCGGCAGCCAATCCTTGCGGCCAAGTTTCGTGGCGACATAAACGAGGATGGCGTTGGAATCGCTGACCGCCACGTCGCCATCTTCCAGAACCGGCACCTGGCCGAACGGATTGAGCTTTAGATAGTCAGGCGACTTATGTGCGCCGCCGGGGATATCGACTTCGACAAGCTCAGCCTTGACGCCGAGGAGCGAGAGAAACAGGACGGCGCGGTGCGCGTGGCCGGAAAGCGGGAAGTGGTGGAGTTTCATTGGGGTGCCTTTCGCAGCGGGTTGAAATCCGTTGGTCCGAAGACCTGCGAAGAAACCTAGTGATTTCCGCTTTTCTGTAGTAGATAGCGATCTTGATAGTTATCCTCTCGTTTTTCGGAAGGTCAGATGGATCGTCTTGATGCGATGAGCGTGCTTTTGGTGGTCGAGAATGGCAGCCTGTCGGCGGCCTCGCGCGCCCTGCACTCGCCTCTACCGACTGTCAGCCGCAAGATATCGGAGCTGGAGGCCCATCTCGGCATCCGGCTGATCAGGCGCACCAACCGCCGCATTTCGCTGACCGAAGCAGGCGAAGGCTATGTCAGTGCGGCGCGCGAAATCCTCGGACGCGTCGAGGAGGCGGAACGGCGAGCCACCGGCGAATATCTGGCGCCCAAGGGCGACCTGACGATGACAGCGCCGATCGTATTCGGACGGCTGCACGTCCTGCCTGTCATCACCGATTTCCTGAAAGCCTTCCCTGACATCAACATGCGGCTGGTGATGAGCGACCGGCCGGTCAGCCTGGCCGACGAGCACATCGACGTGGCGCTGCGCATCCGCCACCTCTCGGAAAACAACCTGATTGCGACCCGGCTCGGCACCGTCAGGCGAACGGCCTATGCCAGCCCGGATTATCTGCGGCGGCACGGCACGCCCCTTGATCCGCAGCAGCTTGCCGATCACGCCTGCATTTCCTTCGAAGGGGTCACACCGGCCCAGTTATGGGTCTTTCGCCAGGATGGTCAGGATGTCTCCACGCCGATCCATCCCCGGCTTTCCGTCAACACCGCCGAAGCTGCGGTCGATGCGGCGGTCTCCGGTCTCGGCATCACCCGGACGCTCTCCTACCAGGCAAAACGCGCCGTCGAGGACGGGCTGCTGGTGCCGCTACTGGAAGAATTCGAACAGCCACCCTCCCCCGTCAGTCTCGTGCATCTGTCACAGGGCGTCCTGCCGCTGAAGCTCCGGGCCTTTCTCGACTTTGCCGCGCCGCGGCTTCGCGCTGTCTTGCGATAGGCGCCGAAACGCCGTTCACCTTGGCGCCGTCAGCGGCTATACCGGTCTTTTCGCCACGCCATACCGGATGATCCCATGACCCCCACCGTTCTCGACCGCTTCCTGCGCTACGCCGTCATCGACACCCAGTCAGACCCGGCATCGAAAAGCCAGCCCTCGACCGAGAAGCAGAAGAATCTCGGCCGGGTCCTCGTTGAAGAGCTGCTGGAGATCGGCCTTGCCGACGCGCATCTCGACGAGCACGGCTATGTCTACACGACCATTCCCGCAAACACCGCCAAGACCGTTCCGGTGATCTGCTTCTGCTCGCATATGGACACCGCGCCCGACTTTACCGGGACGAACGTCAAGCCGCAGATCGTCAGGAATTACCAGGGCGGCGATATCAGGCTGACGGGCGATCCGCAGCAGGTGATCCGTGTCGCGGATCATCCCGAGCTGAAGAACCAGATCGGCAACGACATCATCACCACCGACGGAACGACGCTGCTCGGCGCCGACGACAAGGCGGGGCTCGCCGAAATCATGACGGCGGCGAAATTCCTGATCGATAATCCCGATATCAAGCACGGGACGATCAAACTGCTGCTTACACCAGACGAGGAAATCGGCCGCGGCGTCGACAAGGCGGATCTCAAGAAGCTTGGCGCCGAGTTCGCCTACACGGTCGACGGCTCGACGGCCGGCGAAATCGAGGACGAGACCTTTTCCGCCGACGGCGTCGAGATCGTCATCCAGGGCCTCGCCATGCATCCGGGCTTTGCCAAGGGCAAGATGGAGAACGCCATCAAGATCGCCGGCGATATCATCGCCCGGCTGCCGAAAGAGATCGCGCCGGAAACGACCTCAGGGCGCGACGGCTTCATTCACCCGACCGGCGTCAGCGGTTCGATGGAGAAGGCCGAGCTCGGCTTCATCATCCGCGATTTCGTCGATGACGGCCTTGCCGCCAAGGAAGCCCTGCTCGAGGGGATCGTCAAGGATGTCATGAAAGCCTATCCCGGCTCCTCCTACACATTCAGCGTCAAGCACCAGTACCGTAACATGAAGGCCGTGCTCGACCGCAATCCGGAGATCGTCGACCACGCGATCGAGGCGATCAGGCGTGCAGGCATGACCCCGCTGCGCGGCAGCATCCGTGGCGGGACGGACGGTTCGCGGCTTTCCTTCATGGGCCTGCCGACCGCCAACATCTTCGACGGCGGACATGCCTTCCACTCGCCGCTGGAGTGGGTGAGCCTGCAGGATATGGAAAAGGCCGTGGCGACGATCGTCGAAATCGCCAGGATCTGGGAGGAGCGGGCTTGAGCCACCGCATGCGGCGGCAAAGCGAAAGTGCGGTTTTCAGTCATTGCACAGCTGAGCAATGATTTGCCTCTGATCTTCCGGTTTTAGATGCCCGAAACATTCGTTTGACATTCGCTTCGTCTTCACTTCTAGTCTGCGTAGTTTCGGTTTGCCGGGGAGGGTAACCGAGACAAAAGGCACACGGGAGGGGAATGTGGGCCAGGCACTTCACGACCTATTCGTGATCGGCGGCGGTATCAACGGCTGCGGGATCGCCCGGGATGCGGCTGGACGCGGCTATTCGGTGGCGCTGGCCGAGATGAACGACTTCGCCTCCGGCACGTCGTCGGGTGCCACCAAGCTGATCCATGGCGGTCTGCGCTATCTCGAACATTACGAATTCCGCCTGGTGCGTGAATCGCTAATGGAGCGCGAGGTGCTCTGGGCAATGGCCCCGCACATCATCTGGCCGATGCGCTTCGTGCTACCCTATCACAAGGGCGGCATCCGGCCTGCCTGGCTGATCCGTCTCGGGCTGTTCCTCTATGATCACCTCGGTGGCCGCAAGCTGCTGCCGCCGACGGCGACGCTCGACATGCGAACCGATCCGGCCGGCAAGCCGCTGAAGGCGCTGTTTACGAAAGCCTTCGAATATTCCGACGGCTGGGTCGACGACGCCCGCATGGTGGTGCTCAATGCCAGGGATGCCAGCGACCGCGGCGCGCTGATCATGCCGCGCACGAAAGTCGTCTCCGCACGGCGCGAGAATGGCCTCTGGACCATCGAGACGGTCGATACGCTGTCGGGACGCAGTTCAACGCATCAGGCCCGCATGCTGGTCAATGCCGCCGGTCCCTGGGTCGATCATGTGATCCGCGCCGCCTTCGGCGAGAACGAGGCACGCCATGTCCGCCTCGTCCAGGGCAGCCATATCATCGTCCGGAAGAAGTTCGAGGGGCCGAAGGCCTATTTCTTCCAGAACCCCGACAACCGCATCATCTTCGCCATTCCCTATGAGAGCGACTTCACGCTGATCGGCACCACCGACCGCGATTACACCGGCGACCCCAAGGATGTCAGAATCTCCGGCGAAGAGACCACCTATCTCTGCAACGCGGCCTCCGAGTATTTCAAGGAGCCGGTGAAGCCCGAGGATATCGTCTGGACCTATTCGGCGGTTCGCCCGCTGTTCGACGATGGCGCCTCGAAGGCGCAGGAGGCGACCCGCGATTACGTGCTGAAGCTCGAAGGCAAGGACGGGACCGAAGTCAACAACGCACCACTGCTGAACGTCTTCGGCGGCAAGCTCACCACCTACCGGCGTCTGTCGGAACATGCGCTGGATAAGATCGGCGAGGCGATCGGCGTCAAGGGCCGTCCGTGGACGGCGAAAAGCCATATGCCCGGCGGAGATTTTCCGGTGAAGGGATATGAGGGCGAGGTTGGCAAGCTGAAGGCAGCCTATCCGTTCCTCGCCGACAGCCATGCCCGCCGGCTGACGCGACGCTATGGCACCAAGGCCAATGTGCTGCTCGGCAAGGCCGCGTCCACGGCTGATCTCGGCAGGCATTTCGGATCGGATCTCTATGAGGCCGAGGTGCGCTATCTCATGCAGAATGAATGGGCCTTCACCGCCGAGGATGTTCTCTGGCGGAGAACGAAGGCCGGATTGCACATGACGACGGAACAGATGCAGACACTGGAGGAGTACATCGCCGCCCTGCCCGCGCAAATGGCCGGATAGAGCGGCATGTGGTCCCCGTCTTGAGGAGGCACGGGAGCCGGAATGCTGGAACTGCGCAATGCCGCAAAGATGGTCGGCGGTGAGTATCACATTCACCCGACCAACCTGACTTTCGAACGGGGAACGCTGAACGTCCTGCTGGGGCCGACGCTGTCAGGCAAGACGTCGCTGATGCGCCTGATGGCCGGCCTCGACAAGCCGACCAGCGGCTCCGTCTATTTCGACGGCGCCGACGTCACCGGCATGCCGGTGCAGAAGCGCCAGGTGGCGATGGTCTACCAGCAGTTCATCAATTACCCGGCGCTCTCGGTCTATGAGAACATCGCCTCGCCGATGCGCATTGCAGGTCACGACGCCAAGACCATCGACGCCGAGGTGCGCAAGGCGGCCGAGCTGATGAAGCTGACGCCGTATCTCGATCGCACGCCGCTCAATCTCTCCGGTGGCCAGCAGCAGCGCACGGCCCTTGCCCGAGCCCTCGTCAAGAACGCCAGCCTGGTGCTGCTCGACGAGCCGCTCGCCAACCTGGACTACAAGCTGCGCGAAGAACTGCGCGAGGAACTGCCGCGCATCTTCGCCGCCTCGGGCGCGATCTTCGTCTATGCTACGACGGAGCCCTCGGAAGCGCTGCTTCTCGGCGGCAACACGGTTACCCTCAGCGAAGGCCGCGTCACTCAGTTCGGCAAGACGATCGAGGTCTATCGCCGCCCAGCCGATCTGATCACCGCCAAGACCTTCGCCGACCCGCCGCTGAACTTCATCGAGGTGACCAAGCGCGCAGCAAGCTTCCAGCATGCAAGCGGTGCGGAGATACCCGTGCCCCGGCATCTCGCCGGCATGGCGGATGGCGTCGTGACCATCGCCTTCCACCCTCACCATCTGGCGCTTTCGCAGCAGACCGGCGCCTCGCCGAAGCTTTCGGCACGCACGCTGATATCTGAGATCACCGGGTCGGAGAGCTTCGTCCATCTGGATTTCAACGGCGTGCGCTGGGTGATGCTGGCGCATGGCATTCACGACATCGACCCGGACACTGAGGTCGCTGTCTTCCTCGATACCCGCCATCTGATGGCCTTCGGGCCGGGTGGACGAGCGATCGCAACCGGCAACCACGCGGCTTAGGAGGCTCACATGGCACGCATCACGCTCGACCATATCCGCCACGCCTACGGGCCGGATCCGAAATCCGACAAGGATTACGCCCTGAAGGAAGTCGATCACGAATGGACCGATGGCGGCGCCTATGCGCTGCTCGGCCCTTCCGGCTGTGGAAAGACCACGCTTCTCAACATCATATCCGGGCTTCTTCAGCCATCGCATGGACGCATCCTGTTCGACGGCAAGGATGTCACCAACCTGTCGACGCAAGCGCGAAACATCGCCCAGGTATTCCAGTTCCCGGTCATCTACGACACGATGACCGTCTACGACAATCTGGCCTTCCCGCTACGCAACCGCGGCGTCGCCGAGCCCGAAGTCGACAGGCGCGTCCGCGAAATCCTCGAGATGATCGATCTCTCGGACTGGGCGAAGCGCAAGGCGCAGCGTCTGACCGCCGACCAGAAGCAGAAGATCTCGCTCGGCCGCGGCCTCGTTCGCAACGACGTCAACGCCATCCTGTTCGACGAACCGCTGACCGTCATCGATCCGCATATGAAATGGGTGCTGCGCTCGCAGCTGAAACGGCTGCACAAGCAGTTCGGCTTCACCATGGTCTATGTCACCCACGACCAGACCGAGGCGCTGACCTTCGCGGAAAAAGTCGTCGTCATGTATGAGGGCGAGATCGTCCAGATCGGCACGCCGGCCGAACTGTTCGAACGGCCGAGCCACACCTTTGTCGGCTATTTCATCGGCTCGCCGGGCATGAACGTCATGCCGGCCAAAGTTTCCGGAAACGCGGTCAGCGTCGGCGAACAGACCATCAATCTCGACTACGCGCCACGCACTGACGGGGCATCGAAGGTGGAGCTCGGCATCCGCCCCGAATTCGTCAGGCTCGGCCGCGAGGGCATGCCGGTCACGATCTCGAAGGTCGAGGATATCGGCCGTCAGAAGATCGTCCGCGCCCGCTTCGCCGGGCAGCCGCTGGCGATCGTCGTGCCCGAAGATGGGGAAATTCCGGAGGATGCCCGGGTCAATTTCGATCCCGCGGCCATCAGCATCTACGCCAATTCCTGGCGCGTCGGCAGGGAGGCCTGATCCATGGAAAAGACCTTGAACAACAAAGCCTGGTTTCTCGTCCTGCCGGTGCTGGTGCTCGTCGCCTTTTCGGCCGTCATCCCGCTGATGACCGTCGTCAACTATTCGGTTCAGGACACGTTCGGCAACAACGAGTTCTTCTGGGCCGGAACCGACTGGTTCGTGCAGACGCTGGAATCGGATCGGTTTTGGGCGGCGCTGCAGCGCAACCTCGCCTTCTCGCTGATCATTCTGGCGATCGAGATCCCGCTCGGCATCTTCATCGCGCTCAACATGCCGAAGAAGGGGCTCGGCGTCCCGGTCTGCCTGGTGCTGATGTCGCTACCGCTGCTCATTCCGTGGAACGTCGTCGGCACCATCTGGCAGGTCTTCGGCCGCGTCGATATCGGTCTGCTCGGCCATACGCTGGAGGCGATCGGGCTCGATTATAACTACGTCCGTGATCCCGCCGATGCCTGGATCACCGTTATCGTCATGGATGTCTGGCACTGGACGAGCCTCGTCGTGCTGCTCTGCTATGCCGGCCTCGTCTCGATCCCCGACGCCTATTATCAGGCGGCGAAGATCGACGGCGCCTCTCGCTGGTCCGTCTTCCGCTACATCCAACTGCCGAAGATGAAGCGCGTGCTTCTGATCGCCGTGCTGCTGCGCTTCATGGACAGCTTCATGATCTACACCGAACCCTTTGTCGTGACAGGCGGCGGGCCTGGCAATTCGACGACGTTCCTGTCGATCGATCTTGTGAAGACGGCGGTCGGCCAGTTCGACCTCGGCCCGGCCGCGGCCATGTCGATCATCTACTTCCTGATCATCCTGCTGCTCTCGTGGATCTTCTACACCGTGATGACCAGCAGCGACGAAAACGCCTGAGAAAGGAGAGGACCATGGCTCAGACAATGAAATACAAGCCCGCCGGAAACTTCTCCTGGGTGGTTTCGACGCTCTATATCGTCTTCCTGCTCCTGCCGATCTACTGGCTGGTCAACATGAGCTTCAAGGAGAACTCGGAAATCACCGGGGCCTTCTCGCTCTGGCCGCAGAATCCGACGCTCGCCAACTACGCGGTGATTTTCACCGATCCGTCCTGGTATAACGGCTACATCAACTCGATCATCTATGTGGCCATGAATACGGTGATTTCGGTTCTGGCGGCCCTGCCTGCGGCCTATGCGTTTTCGCGCTACCGGTTCCTCGGCGACAAGCACCTGTTCTTCTGGCTCTTGACCAACCGCATGGCACCGCCCGCAGTTTTTGCCCTGCCCTTCTTCCAGCTCTATTCGGCCTTCGGGCTGATCGACACCCATATCGCCGTGGCGCTGGCGCATTGCCTGTTCAACGTGCCACTGGCGGTCTGGATCCTTGAAGGCTTCATGTCCGGCGTGCCGAAGGAAATCGACGAGACGGCCTATATCGACGGCTATTCCTTCCCCCGCTTCTTCGTGAAGATCTTCATGCCGCTGATCGCCAGCGGCGTCGGGGTCGCGGCCTTCTTCTGCTTCATGTTCTCGTGGGTGGAGCTGCTGCTCGCCCGCACGCTGACCACAACCGCGGCAAAGCCGATCTCGGCGATCATGACGCGAACGGTCTCGGCGGCCGGCATGGACTGGGGTGTGCTTGCGGCGGCCGGGGTGCTGACCATCGTGCCCGGCGCACTCGTCATCTATTTCGTTCGAAACTACATCGCAAAGGGCTTTGCCCTGGGCCGCGTCTGAGGAGGAGACGGAAATGAGCTTTTCCTGGATGGCCTGGACACTGCCGACGGCGCTGTTCTTCCTGACGATCCTCGTGCTGCTCGCAGGCATGAGCGTCTGGGAATATTTCGTGCCGGGGGGCTCTCCGCGCACCGGCCTGCTGCGCTTCGAGACCACGCGCGGCGACCGTCTCTTCATCTCGCTGCTGGGGGCAGCGTTCATTCATCTCGCATGGCTGGGCCTTGTCGGACCCGGCCTGTGGTGGGCTCTTGGCATCTCCGTGATCTACGCGATCGGCGTGTTCCGTTACGTGTGATGCCAAGTTTAGACAGATGGCCGGGGGTACTGGCCGCCTGAAACGTGAAGACTGCAATCGCTAACCCTGGGAGGATATTATGCGACGGCATCTATTTGCGACGACAGCAGGCATTTTGCTGGCAATGACAGGCTCTGCCTATGCCGGGATGGACGAGGCGAAAGCCTTTCTCGACAAGGAAATCGGCGATCTCTCGTCGCTTCCGCGCGCCGACCAAGAAAAGGAAATGCAGTGGTTCATCGATGCGGGCAAGCCTTTTGCCGGCATGGACATCAAGGTCGTTTCCGAAACGCTGACGACCCACGAATATGAATCGAAGGTCCTGGCGCCCGCCTTCACGGCAATCACCGGCATCAAGATCACCCACGACCTGATCGGCGAAGGCGACGTCGTCGAAAAGCTGCAGACGCAGATGCAGTCGGGCGAGAACATCTACGACGCCTATGTCAACGACTCGGACCTGATCGGCACCCATTGGCGCTACCAGCAGGCCCGTTCGCTCACCGACTGGATGGCCAACGAAGGCAAGGACGTTACCAATCCCGGCCTCGACATCGACGACTTTATCGGCACCAAGTTCACGACTGCGCCCGACAAGAAGCTCTATCAGCTTCCCGACCAGCAGTTCGCGAACCTCTACTGGTTCCGCTACGACTGGTTCAACGACGAGAAGAACAAGGCCGACTTCAAGGCGAAGTACGGCTACGATCTCGGCGTTCCGGTCAACTGGTCAGCCTATGAGGACATCGCCGAATTCTTCACCGGCCGCGACATCGGCGGCAAGAAGGTCTTCGGCCATATGGACTACGGCAAGAAGGACCCGTCGCTCGGATGGCGCTTCACCGATGCCTGGCTGTCGATGGCCGGCAATGGTGACAAGGGCCTGCCGAACGGTCTTCCTGTCGACGAATGGGGCATCAAGGTCGACGAGAATTCACGTCCTGTCGGTTCGTGCGTTGCCCGTGGCGGCGACACGAACGGCCCGGCTGCCGTCTATTCGATCCAGAAATATCTGGATTGGCTGAAGGCCTATGCACCGCCGGCAGCACAGGGCATGAACTTCTCCGAATCCGGCCCCGTGCCGGCGCAGGGCGAAGTAGCTCAGCAGATCTTCTGGTATACGGCTTTCACGGCTGACGCCGTCAAGCCAGGCCTGCCTGTCGTCAACGAGGACGGCACGCCGAAATGGCGCATGGCGCCTTCACCGCATGGCGTCTACTGGAAGGACGGCATGAAGCTCGGCTATCAGGATGTCGGTTCCTGGACGCTGATGAAATCGACCCCCGATGACCGCGCCAAGGCCGCATGGCTCTACGCGCAGTTCGTGACGTCGAAGACCGTGGACGTGAAGAAGAGCCATGTCGGCCTCACCTTCATCCGCGAGTCGACCATTCGCGACAAGAGCTTCACGGAGCGCGCTCCGAAGCTCGGCGGCCTGATCGAGTTCTACCGCTCGCCGGCCCGCGTTCAGTGGTCTCCGACCGGCACCAACGTTCCCGATTATCCGAAGCTGGCACAGCTTTGGTGGCAGGCCGTGGGTGACGCTTCTTCCGGCGCCAAGACCGCGCAGGAAGCCATGGACTCGCTTTGCTCCGAGCAGGAAAAGGTGCTCCAACGCCTCGAACGCGCCAAGGTGCAGGGTGATATCGGTCCGAAGCTCGCCGAAGAGCATGATCTTGAGTATTGGAACAAGGATGCCGTCGCCAAGGGCAACCTCGCTCCGCAGTTGAAGATCGAGAACGAGAAGGAAAAGCCGGTGACGGTCAATTACGACGAGCTGGTCAAGAGCTGGCAGTCCAACTGATCATGACCAAAGGCAGGCCGGGAGATACGAGTATCCCGGCCTGTTTGATTCAGCGCTGCAGGATATGCTGGCGGACCAGCGCCTTCAGGCTTTCGACATCCCCGGCCGCAATCGCATCGATCATCTGATGATGCTCGCGGCCGGATTGTTCGACACGGGCGCGGGTGCGCCATTGCGAGACCGGCGCCGAGGAGGTCCTCTGGCGGATTTCGGTAATGAGGTCGACAAGTTCGAGATTGCCGCCGAGCGTCAGCAGCTGGCGATGGAAGGCCAGATTGGCTTCGTAGAGCTCCAGCATCGTTCCATTCAGCACCATCAGGTCGAAATGATCGGCAAGCTTCCGAAGCTTGGCGATCTCGTCTGCCGCAGCATTTGAAACGATCGTTGCCGCGATCGCGGTTTCGAGAATGATGCGGATTTCGCTGACTTCCTGGGCGCGGCGGCCATCCGGCTCATAAACGTGGTAGCCGCGGTTCGGAACGTGCTCGACAAGGCGCTTCTGTGCCAGGCGGTCCAGCGCACGGCGCACTTCGGGGCGCGTGCATTTGTAGCGGCGCTCGAGATCGATCTGCTTCAGCCACGTCCCGGGCAAAAGCACGCCGGCGAGAATGTCCTGCAGGATGAAGTCCGTGACGTCGCGTGCTTCTGCCGCTTCCGGCCCCTCTTCCATCACGACGTCTGCCATTCGCAATCCCCTGTTTTGCATCATCGATAGCACGCCTGTTCCAAATTCTGTAGGCGTGGCAACCGCTTGAGTTTGTCCAAAATTTATTCATGCACATGGATTGCGCAAAGAATTTTTGTAACCTAAATTGGCGCCAATTTTGGATACTATGCGAAACGAAGCCGTTTTGAAAGTCATGAAAAACATCGAAGCCGTTTGGGATATCGTCGAAGCCAAGAGCGCATCCTTCGCTGCGCTCAGTGACCGCATCTGGGATATGCCGGAGACGAATTACGAGGAATACCGCTCGGCCGACGAGCATGCGCGCCAGCTGGAAGCCGAGGGCTTCCGCGTCGAGCGCGGCATTGCCGGGTTGCCGACCGCCGTCATGGGCGAGGCTGGCGAGGGCGGACCCGTGATCGCCATTCTCGGTGAGTTCGATGCACTTCCAGGCCTCAGCCAGGTGGCCGGGCTTGCCGAAAAGCGCGAGGCCGAAGTGAACGGTCACGGCCATGGCTGCGGCCACAACATGCTGGGTGCCGGCTCCATGCTGGCAGCCTCCGCCGTCAAGGATTTCCTTGCTGCGAATGGTCTCAAGGGACGCATCCGCTATTACGGTTGCCCGGCTGAAGAGGGCGGCTCCTCCAAGGGTTTCATGGTTCGCGCCGGCGTCTTCGATGACGTCGATATCGCCATCTGCTGGCATCCGGCAGCCTTTGCCGGCGTCAACAATCCGCTGTCGCTTGCCTGCAACGAGCTAAACTTCCATTTCTCCGGCCGCGCCTCGCACGCTTCGGCCACCCCGCATCTCGGCCGCAGCGCGCTTGACGCCGTCGAGCTGATGAATGTCGGCGTCAACTACATGCGCGAGCATATGCCGTCGAGCGCCCGCATCCATTACGCCGTCACCGATACCGGTGGCTCGGCGCCGAACGTGGTTCAGGCCAAGGCGACCGTCCGTTATCTGGTCCGCGCCCGCAACCTGCCGGAACTTCTATCACTCGTTGCCCGCGTCAAGAAGGTTGCCGAGGGTGCCGCGCTGATGACGGAAACATCGGTGCGCAGCGAAGTGATCAGCGGCGACGCCAATCTGGTTGGCAACGTGCCGCTCGAAGATCTTATGTTTGCCAATCTCCAGCGCCTCGGCCCGCCTGTCTTCGACGATGCCGACCGCGAGACCGCCCGCAAGTTCCAGGCGACGATGAGCCCTGAGGATATCGCCTCGTCCTACGCCCGTTTCGGTCTGAAGCCAAAGAAGGATCAGCCGCTCTGCGAAGAGATCTTCCCGCTCTATGCCGGCGACAGCTCGATCGTCGGTTCCACCGATGTCGGCAGCGTGAGCTGGGTAGTACCAACAGTGCAGATGCGCGGCGCCACCTATGCGATCGGTACGCCCGGTCATTCCTGGCAACTTGTTGCCCAGGGCAAACTTCCGGCTGCCCACAAGGGCACGGAACACGCGGCGAAGGTCATGGCGAGCACCGCCATCGATCTGATCCGCAACCCTGATCTCATCGAGGCGGCCAAGGCGGACCTTAAGGCCCGCCTCGATGGGACGCCGTTCGTCAATCCGATCCCCGACGACGTGCAGCCGCCGCTTCCCGAAAGGTCGGCATGATGAATCAGCCGGGCATCCTAGAGCTCATCAGCTTCGGCCCCGATGGATGGGGCAAGGCGCTGCTTGCAGGCGCGTGGATGACCGTTCTCGTCGCGCTCGCCGGCTATTCGACCGGCGCCGTCATCGGTTCCTTCGGCGCTTGGGCGAAGATATCAGGCGGACGCGGCCTCAGGATCGCTGCCGACACCTACACCACGGTGTTGCGCGGCATTCCCGATCTGCTCGTCATCTACCTCTTCTATTTCGGCGGCAGTGCCGCCGTGACGGCGATCGGCCAGCTCTTCGGGGCCGAAGGCTTTCTCGGGTTTCCGGGCTTCCTCGCCGGCTCGCTCGCCGTTGGCATCACCTCTGGCGCCCAATTCACCGAAGTCTTCCGCGGCGCCTTCAAGGCGGTACATCCCGGTGAGATCGAGGCGGCGATCGCCTGCGGCATGGGCCGCTGGCTGCGTTTCCGCCGCATCATCGCGCCGCTGACCTTGCGCCACGCCCTTCCCGGTCTCGGCAATGTCTGGCAGGTGGTGCTGAAAGAATCCGCCCTCGTCTCGATCACCGGCGTCGCCGAACTCTTGCGCCAGACGCAGATCGCCGCCGGTTCGACCGGCCTGCCCTTCGACTTCTACGTCATTGCCGGTGCAATCTACCTCGTCATTTCCACCGGCTCTGGCCTGTTCCTGAGACGTGCCGAAAAGCACTTCTCGCGCGGCGTGAGGAGAGGCTGATGGACTGGCAATTTCTTTCCGAGACCTTCGTCAACCTGATTTCAGCCATCCCGCTGACGCTCGAACTTGCAGCCACCTCGATCGCACTTGGCGCCGTTCTGGCACTGGCGATCGCGCTCTGCCGCCTGTCCGGCAACAAGGGGCTTGAGTGGTTTGCCCGCGCCTACGTCTTCGTCTTTCGCGGCACGCCGCTGCTCGTCCAGATTTTCCTGCTCTATTACGGTCTCAGCCAGTTTCCAGCCGTCCGCCACAGCATATTCTGGCCGTTCCTGCGCGACCCCTACTGGTGCGCGGTGCTGGCACTGACGATGAATACCGCGGCCTACGCCAGCGAAATCATCCGCGGCGGTCTGCTTTCGGTTCCCTTCGGCCAGATCGAGGCGGCACGCGCCTGCGGGATGCCGCGGCTAATGCAGTTCCGACGCATCGTGCTGCCGCTGGCGATCCGCCAGGCTCTGCCCGGCTACAGCAACGAGATGATCTCGATGGTCAAGGCGACCTCGCTGGCATCGATCATCACGCTGATGGAAGTCACCGGCGTTGCCGCGCGCATCATCTCCGAGAGCTACCGGGCGATCGAGGTCTTCATCGTCGCCGGTGCGATCTATCTGGCGATCAACTTCCTGCTGACGCGCCTCGTCCATCTCGTCGAATACTGGTTGAGCCCGCATCTGCGCCAGCCCGTGCCCTATCATCCGGCAGACGTGTCTGCTCCCGCACTTGAAGGAGAGGCCCGATGACCCCCACCCCTTCCCCGATCGCGCTCAGCGTCAAAAAACTGCACAAGAGCTTCGGCAATGTCGAAGTGCTCAAAGGCATCTCGCTCGACGCGCATGAAGGCGACGTCGTGTCGATCCTCGGCTCGTCAGGCTCTGGAAAATCGACATTCCTGCGCTGCATCAACCTGCTGGAAACGCCGAATTCCGGCGAAGTGACCGTTGCCGGCGAAACAATCCGGATGGTCCCTGACGCCAAGGGCGCAAGCCGCCCGGCCGATCGCAAACAGGTCGATCGCATTCGCTCGCAGCTCGGCATGGTGTTTCAGAGCTTCAATCTCTGGTCCCACAAGACCGTGCTGGAGAATGTCATCGAGGCGCCGGTTCACGTGCAGAGGCGCAATCGCGCCGAATGCATCGAGGAGGCCGAGGCACTGCTTGCCAAGGTCGGCATTGCCGAGAAGCGCAATTTCTATCCGGCCCACCTTTCGGGTGGTCAGCAGCAGCGTGCGGCGATCGCCCGGGCGCTGGCGATGCGTCCGAAAGTGATGTTGTTCGATGAGCCGACATCGGCGCTCGATCCTGAACTGGTCGGCGAAGTTCTCCGCGTCATGCGCGCGCTCGCCGAAGAAGGCCGCACCATGCTGGTCGTAACCCACGAGATGAGCTTCGCCCGCGACGTCTCAAGCCGCGTCGTCTTCCTGCATCAGGGACTCGTCGAAGAAGACGGCAAGCCGCAGGACGTTTTTGCCAATTCACGCTCGGAACGCTTCAAGCAGTTCATCAGCAAGTAATTTCTCAGCCCAAACCAAGAAAAGGGGAGCTACAATGACAATTCTTTCGCGGGTTTTGACTGCGGCCGCCGCGACGGCCGTTCTCGCCACGGCAGGCATCGCCCATGCCGACGACAAGAAGTGGACGACGGTGACGATCGCCACCGAAGGTTCGTTCAAGCCTTACAATTTCACCAAGCCTGATGGCACGCTCGACGGCTACGAGATCGAGCTCACCAAGTATCTTTGCGCCCACATGAAGGTCGAGTGCAAGGTCGTCGTCCAGAACTTCGACGGCATGATCCCGGCACTCAACGCCGGCAAGTTCGACGCCATCATCTCCGGCATGTCGGCGACCGCCAAGCGCGAGGAAGTGATCGCTTTCAGCGATTCCTACGGCTCGACCGGTCAGGCCTTTGCCACCTCGAAGCAGAGCGATCTGGCAAACCTGCCGGAAAAGGGCCAGGTCTTCTCGCTCGCCAGCGATGAGTCCGGCGCCGCCGCCGAAATCGACAAGATCAAGCCTGCGCTGCAGGGCAAGACGATCGGCGTCCAGACAGCCTCCACCGCTGCCGCCTTCGTCGACAAGTACCTCAAGGGCGTCGTCGAAGTCCGCGAATACAAGACCACCGAAGAGCACGATCTCGACCTCAAGGCCGGTCGCGTCGATCTGGTCATGGCTTCGATGGCCTACCTGACGACCGCTTCGCAGAAGCCGGGCAACGAAGACATGACGACGACGGGTCCGCGCTTCCAGGGCGGCTTCCTCGGCCGTGGCAGCTCGGTTGGCCTGCGCAAGGACGACGCCGCACTGAAGGCGATGTTCAACGACGCGATCGCCGCCGCCAAGGCTGACGGCACCATCAAGACGCTGTCGGAAAAGTGGTTCGGCTTCGACGTCACACCGAAGTGAGCCTCTGATCACGGTCATTCTTGAAGCCCGGCGGACAATAGCTCGCCGGGCTTTTCGTTTTCCACCCACAAGCTGTAGTGACTTACACAGCAGCTCATACTATAAGGCTTCAGCGACTCATGAAGGAGGATCGTCCGATGAG
Organism: Hyphomicrobiales bacterium; assembly: GCA_900465675.1. Lineage (GTDB taxonomy): Bacteria > Pseudomonadota > Alphaproteobacteria > Rhizobiales > Rhizobiaceae > Rhizobium. The sequence continues at coordinate 83,476 of UBJR01000012.1, forward strand.
AAATTTCGGCACATTTCAACGCTGAGCAGCGGTGCCGATCTGGCGCGTCTGCTTGACCCGCTTCCCATCCAACGATCCTGACAAATATTGCCCCGGAGGGCATTCATGTTTCGTCGCTTCTTTTCCTATTATGGCCGCTACAAGCGGTTGTTCTTCCTCGACTTCGGCTGCGCCGTTCTGGCAGGCCTGCTGGAGCTCGGCTTTCCGCTGGCCGTCAAGCTCTTCGTCGACGAGCTGCTGCCCGGCCGCGACTGGGGACTGATTGCTGCCGTCGCCGCGGCACTGCTCGCCATCTACGCGATCAACACGGCTCTATCGGCCGTGGTCAACTATTGGGGCCATGCGCTCGGCATCTCGATCGAGTCGGATATGCGCCGCCAGGCTTTCGATCACATCCAGAAGCTGTCGTTCCGCTATTTCGACAACAACAAGACCGGCCACCTGATCACCCACGTCACCAAGGACCTCGAAGAGGTCGGCGAGGTCGCGCATCACGGCCCCGAGGACGTGTTCATCGCCATCATGACCTTCATCGGCGCCTTCCTGCTGATGTTCTCGGTCCACTGGAAGCTGGCGCTGATCACCACCGCGATCGTGCCGTTCATGACCTGGCTCGTCAGCCGTTACGGCGCCAAGATGACGGTGACCTGGCGCAATCTGTTCCGCAAGGTCGGTGACTTCAACACCCGCGTCCAGGAAAGCGTCGGCGGTATCCGCGTCGTCAAGGCGTTCGGCAATGAAGGCTACGAAAGCGAGCTCTTTGCCCGCAACAACGAAGGCTACAAGGAAACCAAGCTCAACGCCTATGCCTACATGACCGCAAGCATCGCGCTCAGCTATTTCAGCACGCGCCTGGTGCAGCTGATCATCATGGTGGCCGGCACCTGGTATGTCGTGTCAGGCGAGCTGACCTATGGCGGCTTCGTCGGCTTCCTGCTGTTGGTCAATGTCTTCTTCCACCCGATCGACAAGATCACCTCGGTGCTGGAGATGTATCCGAAGGGCATTGCCGGCTTTAAGCGCTTCATTTCGCTGATCGACACCGAGCCGGATCTCGCCGACCGGCCGAATGCAATGACGGTCAACTCGTTGCGGGGCGACATCGTCTATAACGACGTCTCCTTCGGCTATTCGGACGACGGCAAGGTCTTCGAGCATCTGAACCTGAAGATATCGGCAGGCGAGACCGTCGCTTTTGTCGGCCCCTCGGGTGCGGGAAAGACCACCATCTGCTCGCTGTTGCCGCGCTTCTACGATGTCACGTCGGGCGCCATCACCATCGATGGCATTGATATCCGCGACATGACGCAGGCGTCGCTGCGCAGCCAGATCGGCATCGTCCAGCAGGATGTGTTCCTGTTCGGCTCGACCATCCGCGAGAATATCGCTTACGGCCGTCTTGGCGCGTCCGATGCCGAGATCATGGAGGCCTTGCGCCGCTCGTCGCTGGATGAATTCGTACGCTCCCTACCGTCAGGGCTGGACACGCCGACCGGCGAGCGGGGTGTGAAGCTCTCGGGTGGCCAGAAGCAGCGTTTGGCGATCGCCCGCATCTTCCTGAAGAACCCGCCGATCCTGATCCTTGACGAGGCCACGTCGGCGCTCGACACGGCGACCGAGTATCAGATCCAGCAGGCGCTTTCGGAACTTTCGGAGGGACGCACGACGCTCGTCGTCGCCCACCGTCTGGCCACGATCCGCAATGCCGACCGCATCGTGGTGATGGGGCGCGATGGCATCGACGAGGAAGGCACCCACAAGGAGCTTCTCTCCCGCAACGGTGCCTATGCCCGCCTGCACGACGCCCAGTTCGGCGCCGTCGCCTGAGAAAATGCCCGGCGCGCTTCAGGCCATCTGCTGCCTGAAGCGCGCCGGTGGCACTCCACGCCTTGCCTTGAATGCCTTGCCGAAGGCCGCCTCGGAGTCATAGCCGACCTCCACTGCGATATCGGCGACCGTCCGGCGCGTGCGGATCAAGAGGTCGCTGGCAAGCGTCATACGGAGGTCGGTCAGAAAGCCCGCCACGGTCATTCCCGACGTTTCCTTGAACTGTCTGGCATAAGTGGCGCGTGACATGGCGCTGAGCGACGCCAGCCGCTCGATCGTCCAATCTTCCGCCGGGTTCGCGATCACAGCCTTCAGCGCGCGCGAGAAGCGCGGATTGGCAATCAGCGCCACGAGACCGGCGGTGCCGAGCGCTGCATTGTTTAGCGCCCGCAGCGCCATCGCCAGCAGTGCGAGGCAGATTGCCGTGGCAACCGTCAACGCACCGGCTTCCTGATGCATCGCCTCGTCACGCAGGATTCCGACCAGCAGCTTCAGGGTCTCCTGCGACTGCGCTCCGGCCAGCGAAGCATGAAAGACATCAGGCAGGGTGTCGAGCAGCAGCGATGACAAACCCGCTGCCGCATCGAAATGCCCGCAGAGCAGATCGACATCGGGCGGTCCATCGCCATTCGCCCGCACCGGAAGCATACCGTCATGTGAGACCCTGACGGGCGATGGCCGGGCACCGGTGTCGCGGCCGACAATCAGATGCGCCTCGCCGCGCGGTAGCAGGAGGAAATCTCCTGCCACCATTTCGAAGGTTCGCCGATCAGGTAGCCGCAGACGGCAGCTACCGGAAAGGACGACATGAAACGGGATCACGCCGCGACCGGCCGGTTCGTGGTCGATCGCGAAAGAGCCCTCAAGACGGCAGCGAATGTCCAGGCTGGTGCGCAGCCCGGCAAGGTCGATAAGGCGGCTGAGGATATCCATGAGACGATCACGCTAGAATTTGACTTTCTCAAACATTCATCGGATCGCCTGAAAAGTCCATATTCCATCCCAACAGACAGCGACGGCGCTGCTGAAGATGATGGAAAGGCAAGACCATGTTGAACTGGAAAGAATACCGCAGCCAGCTGATCGCCCGGATCGGCGAATTCGGCAAGACCGTGCCTGAGACGGTGAAGGGTTACCAGACCCTCTCGACGGCCGGGCAGAAGACCAATTATCTTGACGCCAAGCAGCGCGAACTGATCGCGCTCGCCGTTGCGGTGACGGTGCGTTGTGACGGCTGTATTGCCGTCCACACGACGGAAGCCCTGAAGCAGGGTGCGACCAAGGAGGAAATCTCCGAGGCGCTCGGTGTTGCGGTGGCTATCAATGCCGGCGCCGCCATGGTCTATTCGGCCCGCGTCCTCGACGCCGCCGAGGCGATCGCCGGTTAAGTACATTCTGCGACGCGGAAGGCGCGCGCCTTCCGCTCCCCTGTTGAAGCGAGGTCATGGCAATGCAAGCTGCAGACATGCCGGCAAGGGCCGGTTTCCAGATGCCGCGTGTCCCGGCATCCTTCTTCGGCATGGTTCTCGGCATTGCCGGGCTCGGCAACAGTTGGCGGGCGGCGGCCTCGGTCTGGGGCTTGCCCGCCGCGCCGGGCGAGATCCTCAGCCTGCTGGCAGTGGCCGTCTGGCTCGTCGTCAGCGTCCTCTACGGCCTGAAATGGCTGAATGCCCGGAGCGAGGCACTGGCCGAGCTGGAGCATGCCGTTCAATGCTGCTTCGTCGGCCTCGCCGGTGTCGCCACCATGCTGGCTGGCCTCGCTCTCTTGCCCTATTCGCGGGCAGCGACCGAACTCCTCTTCGGTGTCGGCGTCGTCTTCACCTTCGCCTTCGCCCTGTGGCGGACCGGAGGATTGTGGCAGGGCGGCCGTGATGTGACCGCCACGACACCCGTCCTTTATCTGCCGACGGTCGCCGGCTCCTTCGTCTCCGCCATCGTTCTCGGTGCACTCGGACACCATGAGCTCGGCCAGCTTGCCTTCGGCGCCGGCTTCTTCGCCTGGCTGGCGATCGACTCGGTGTTGCTGCATCGCCTGCTGACGGCGCCGGAACTCGCCGTGCAACTGCGCCCGACACTGGGTATCCAGCTCGCCCCTCCGGCGGTCGGCAGTGTCGCCTATCTCAGTGTCAACGGCGGGACGCCCGACATGCTGGTTCATGCGATGCTCGGCTACGCCATCCTGGAGGCGGCTATCCTGCTGCGTCTCCTGCCCTGGATCATGGAGCAGCCCTTCGCTGGTTCCTACTGGGCCTTCACCTTCGGTGCGACCGCCCTTGCCACCGCCACGATCCGCGTTGCCAGCCATAGCGACGACGCGGCGCTCCAAGGTCTGGCCGTGGTAATCTTCATCGCTGTCAATGCCGTGGTCGGCCTGATCGCGATCGGCACGCTCTGGCTGATTGCCCGCGGCAAGCTTCTGCCCGCCACACAGCCAAAGACCAGCTGAAACAGCGAACTGTCGCAGATCTGCGACAGTTCCCCTGAGACATGGAACAGGCTGCTTCCTTAAGCAGAATTGCAATGAGACGGCATTTGCCCCAGACTGCTGTCTACGTTCCGTGGGAGGAGCAGATGCACGAAACCACAGCGCATGCCGACCATGTCTACACGTGGGCGCAGCAGAACTCTGCTGCAGCCAGCTCCCCGATCGTTGCCTCCTGGCGCCGCTGCATGGACAAGCATCAGCTGACTCCGGAAGAGAAGCGCACCCCCTTGCGCTTGACCGAGCAGGAATTCCGGCTTGCCCGCGAACAATCCGAACAACTGATCCGCGACGCGAGCGATGAGCTCGACCGGCTGTTCCTGACGGTCGGCAAGGCAGGCTGCTGCCTGCTTCTGACCTGCCGCGAAGGGGTGGCACTGGAGCGCCGCGGCGCCAGTGCCGACGACAAGGAGTTCAACGACCTCGGCCTCTGGACCGGCTCGGTCTGGACAGAAGCGAGCGTCGGTACGAACGGCATCGGCACGGCGCTGGCCGACGAGCGCTCCGTCTCGATCTTTCGCGACCAGCACTTCCTCTCTTCGAACATCAAGCTCAGCTGCACGACCGCGCCGATCCGCGACCATCGCGGCCAGCTGGCCGCCGCTCTCGACATCTCCACCTGCCGCGACGACGTCAACGAGATGACCCTGTCGATCCTGGCGCAGGCGGTGCGTGACGCGGCGATGCGTATCGAGCTCAATATCTTCCGCAGCGCCTTTGCAGGCTCCCGTTTCCTGATGGTGCCTTCAGGCTCCAATTCCGCTGCCGCCCTGCTTGCCGTCGACCGTCACGATCTGGTGCTTGGCGCCACGCGTGCCGCCCGGCTGGCGCTGAAACTCGACGACCGCCGGATCGCCGCCGGCATCCCCGCGGCCGATGCCCTGCAGGAAAGCCGCCCGGCCGACGGCGAGGAGGCGCTGATGGACGCGGAGCGCGCTGCGCTGATGCGGGCGCTGACACGCACCAACGGCAATGTCTCGCAGGCCGCTGCCAATCTTGGCATGAGCCGCGCCACGCTTCACCGCAAGATGAAGCGGCTCAACCTGCACTGAGCTCTCAAGCCTGTCGCAGCGCTGCGACAGTGTGCAGTGCGGCATTGCCCCGGGCGGGTATTTCGAAAGCCAAAAGACGCGCAGATTTCCTCCACTGGTTCGTTCCCGAACCTGGCATCATCAAGGGAGGATGACATGCTGCATCAGAAGATCGTCGAATCTCCGTTCAAGCTGAAATACGGCAACTATATCGGTGGCGAGTGGCGCGAACCGATCGGCGGGAAATATTTCGACAACATCACGCCCGTCACCGGCGGCAAGCTCTGCGAAATCCCCCGCTCCGACGAAAAGGACATCAACGCGGCGATCGACGCGGCCCATGCCGCCAAGGACAAGTGGGGCAGAACGGCGCCTGCCGAGCGCTCCAATATCCTGATGAAGATCGCCCAGCGCATGGAAGACAAGCTGGAGCTTCTGGCACAGGCCGAAACCTGGGACAACGGCAAGCCGATCCGCGAAACCATGGCCGCCGATATTCCGCTGGCAATCGACCACTTCCGCTATTTCGCATCCTGCATTCGCGCCCAGGAAGGCTCGATCGGCGAGATCGACAACGACACCGTCGCCTATCATTTCCATGAACCGCTCGGCGTCGTTGGCCAGATCATTCCCTGGAACTTCCCGATCCTGATGGCCGCATGGAAGCTTGCTCCGGCGCTCGCCGCCGGCAACTGCGTCGTCATCAAGCCGGCCGAACAGACGCCCGCATCGCTGCTCGTCTGGGCGGAAATCATCGGCGATCTTCTGCCCCCCGGCGTCCTCAACATCGTCAACGGTTTCGGTCTCGAAGCCGGCAAGCCGCTCGCCACCAGCCCGCGCATTGCCAAGATCGCCTTTACCGGCGAAACCTCTACGGGCAGGCTGATCATGCAATATGCCAGCCAGAACCTCATTCCGGTGACGCTTGAGCTCGGCGGCAAGTCGCCCAACATCTTCTTCGCCGATGTGATGGCCGAGGATGACGACTTCCTCGACAAGGCGCTCGAAGGCTTTGCAATGTTTGCGCTGAACCAGGGCGAGGTCTGCACCTGCCCGAGCCGCGCGCTCATCCAGGAATCCGTCTATGACCGTTTCATGGAAAAGGCCGTCAAGCGCGTCGAAGCGATCAAGCAGGGCAACCCGTTGGACAGCGCGACGATGATCGGCGCTCAGGCATCGAGCGAGCAGCTGGAAAAGATCCTCGCCTACCTCGATATCGGCCGCCAGGAAGGCGCCGAGGTTCTGACCGGCGGCGCCCGCAACGATCTCGGTGGCGAGCTTGCGAGCGGCTACTACGTCAAGCCGACGATCTTCAAGGGCCACAACAAGATGCGCATCTTCCAGGAGGAAATCTTCGGGCCGGTGGTCTCGGTGACGACCTTCAAGGATGAGAAGGAAGCGCTGGAGATCGCCAACGACACGCTCTATGGCCTCGGCGCCGGCGTCTGGACCCGCGACGGCAACCGCGCCTACCGCTTCGGCCGTGAAATCCAGGCCGGCCGCGTCTGGACGAATTGCTACCACGCCTACCCGGCGCATGCGGCCTTCGGCGGCTACAAGCAATCCGGTATCGGCCGCGAGACCCACAAGATGATGCTCGATCACTATCAGCAGACCAAGAACATGCTGGTGAGCTACAGCCCGAAGTCGCTTGGGTTCTTCTGAGAGTAGCGTTTGGAGGGAGAGTCCCCTCCCCAACCCCTCCCCACAAGGGGGAGGGGCTTACCTTGAGGCACCCGCTCGTTCTTCGGCAACATCAATGCGGATGAGACGGTGTTGCGGACAGGAAGGGCGCAACAGACTAGCCCCTCCCCCTTGTGGGGAGGGGTTGGGGAGGGGTTTCCTCTCCTCAACCACGGGAGGAACCAAATGGAAGAAACAATCGAAGGCGAGCCTCGCGTGCTGGCCACAGACGCAGCTCTCGAACTGATCGGTGAAATCCGTGCCGATCATCCGAATATCCTGTTCCACCAATCCGGCGGCTGTTGCGACGGCTCGTCGCCGATGTGCTACCCCGCAAGCGAATTCATGATCGGCGACAACGACGTCAAGCTCGGCGAGATCGGCGGCGTGCCGGTCTATATCAGCGCCAGCCAGTTCGAAGCGTGGAAACACACGCAACTGATCATCGACGTTGTACCCGGACGCGGGGGCATGTTCTCGCTGGACAATGGACGCGAGAAACGCTTCCTCACCCGCTCGCGCATTTTCGGCGGCGGCGAGGCTTGCGCTATCGCCGATATCGGCAAACGCGCTATTTGAACGACAGATCGAGCGCCCTGCCCTCGAACAAGCGGTCACGCGACCCTTCGAGGTGGGTCTGCATCAGGTTCCGCGCATCGTCGGCGCGCCCCTCGGCGACAGCCCTGTAGATTTCGTTGTGCTCTTCGTAGACCTGCTCGAGACCCTGGCGCGGGCCGAGCAGCGACAGGCCGTGCAGATGCATGCCGACCGCGATATGCGGCTTCAGCGCATCGAGCGAGGCAGTGTAATAGTGATTGTTTGCCGCCTCGGCGACGCAGCGGTGGAAGACGAAATCCGCATCGCTGCGATGCAGCTGGTGGCTCGTCGCTTCGCGCAGATCCGACAGCGCCGAGGCGATCTTCTGGATCGCCGGCTCATCGCGCCGCTTGGCCGCGAAATAGGCCGCCGCAGGCTCGATCGTCAGGCGGAATTCATAGCAGCGCTGGATATCGGCGATCGTCTTGACCGGCGAGTAGGCAAGCTGCGTCGTCGGCGAGCCGTGGGCGCTGACAAAGGTGCCGGCGCCTTGGCGCGCATAAACGGTGCCCTGCTCGCGCAGCTTCGCCAGCGCATCGCGAACGATCGGGCGCGAGACGCCGAGCATCGAGGCGAGTTCATGTTCGCCAGGCAGGCGCGAATCCGGCGGATAGTTGCCGGCGCGGATGCGCTCGAGGATCTGGTCGAAGACGCGATCGACGAGCTTCACGGCCTTGCCGCGTTCCGGCTTTGCTGCCGGACCGTTCCCCGCATTCAGCGATGCGCCATTTGCTTCATCCACGCCCATTCTCCCCGTCGGTCTCATGCTCAAGCCGCCTGATTCCGTGGAACCAGTCTTAGCAGACTCTCGGAATTGCCGAAGCCCCCGGATTTCACCGCACACCGGAAATGCCGTCCATCAGCAGCCGCAACGTCGAACCACGGCACGCCAGCCTCGATCTCGCCCTTCGGCATCAATGTGCGGATGCCGAGTTCGCGAAAGACCGCAAGCGCCGTGTCGCCGCCGCCGACCATCAGCATGTCGGGCTTGGTGTCGTCGATGACGGCCTTGACGCCGCCGGCGAAACGCCGGGCGACGGCAGCGCCGTCTCCCGAGATTTCGCCACTGCAGCGGAGCAGCACGGGAAGGGCAAGGCCCTCGCCGCATTCGACGGTGCCCATCGGCGCATCGATTGCGGCGCGCAGCGTGCCGGAGGCTTCCAGCCGGTTCATCTGTGCCGAGGTGATCGGGTCACGCGAACCAAAGGCAAAGAGCGTGCGGCGCGATGCCTCGAACGGCAGTGGCTGGCCACCGCTCCGGCCAAGCTTTCGGGCAAGCGCCGAGCCGAGGCCGCGTGCACCGACCCCCAGGACCAAAGCCCAATCGTTGGCGAGAACGATATCGTCGAGATCATAATCGCTTTCGGCGTCGGCAACCGAGACGTCCAGTTCGCGTCCGGCGAAGAGATCGGCAACCGGGATCGGCTTTTCGACGCCGCGGCCGACGACAAAGCCGCGATAGGTGGTCCGGTCCTGATCGGGAATGGCAGGAGCGACAACGATCCTGGCAAGGCCGAGCGCGTCCGCAAGAGCTGCGGACTCCGCAGCGACATTGCCCTTCAGCCGAGAGTCGATCTTTTTCATCACGATACCGGGTTGCCTGGCGCTCAGCGCCTTGGCAGCTAGCCGGACACGTCCGGCCGCCTCGTCCGCGGACAAAGCCCGCGACGCCGTGTTGATGACCACAACATCCGTTCCGGCGGCAAGCGCCTCATCGGCGGTCTCGACATCGATTGCCACCGCCACCGAAAGCCCGGCGTCCACGAAGGGCGTGCCGGTATCCAGCGCGCCCGTCAGGTCGTCGGCAATGATGGCAGCTTTCAACGTCATGCAGTCTGTCCCGTGTTGACGGCGTGGCAGGCGACCAGATGGCCTGGTTTGGCTTCCTTCCATTCCGGAATGACTTTCGAACAGACGTCCATCGCCACTGGGCAGCGCGTGTGGAAACGGCAGCCAGACGGCGGGTTGAGCGGGCTCGGAACATCACCCTGCAGGATCTGCCGCTGACGGGTGCGTTCATGCTCCGGATCGGTTTCCGGAACCGCGGAAAGCAGCGCCTTGGTATAGGGATGGAGCGGGTTGTCGAACAGCTCCTCGCGGCTCGCGAGCTCGGCCAGACGGCCGAGATACATGACGCCGACGCGGGTGCTGATGTGGCGCACGACGGCAAGGTCGTGGGCGATGAAGAGGTAGGTCAGTCCGTATTTGTCCTGCAGGTCGAGAAGCAGGTTGATGATCTGCGCCTGGATCGACACGTCGAGCGCCGAAATTGCCTCGTCGCAGACGATGAATTTCGGCTGGCAGGCGAGAGCGCGGGCAATGACGACGCGCTGGCGCTGGCCGCCGGACAGTTCGTGCGGGTAGCGCTGGGCAAAGCGGGTCGGCAGGCCGACATCGGTCAGCAGCGCGGCGATCCTGTCCTTCAGCTCAGCTTTGGTGCAGAGCTTGTGGAAGAGGATCGGTTCGCCGATCGCCTCGCCGATGGTCATGCGCGGGTTGAGCGTCGAATACGGGTCCTGGAAGACGATCTGCAGGTCGCGGCGGAAGGGCCGCATCTGCTTTTCGTCGAGCGTCGCCAGATCCTGGCCCTTATAGACCACGCGGCCCGAAGTCGCCTTGTAGAGGTTGAGAATGGTGAAACCGGTCGTGGACTTGCCGCAGCCGGACTCTCCAACGAGGCTCAGCGTCTCACCTTCCATGATGTCGAGGTTGACATTGTCGAGCGCATAAACCGTCGCCGAGCGGTCGCCGAAGGCGCCGAGCTTGACGTGGAAATGCTTGACGAGGTTTTCGACCTTCAGAAGCGGTTGAGCACCCATCACGCAGCCTCCTGCATTTTCTGGACGACGAAGCATGCGGCGCGGTGATTTCCGGCACCGGCGACGGGCTCGAGCTTCGGCACCCGCTCGTGGCAGATGGCTTCCGCCAGCGGACAGCGCGGCGCAAACGGGCAGCCCTTGGGGCGGCGGCCGGGCTCCGGTGGCGTTCCACCGATCGAGGAAAGCCGACTCGTCGGCGCGTCCGAGAGCTTCGGGATCGAGGCCAAAAGGCCGCGCGTATACGGATGGCTCGGACGGGCATAGAGCTCGTCGACAGGCGCGTCTTCGACAACGGTGCCGGCATAAAGCACGGCAACGCGATCGACCAGACCGGCGATCAGCGCCAGATCGTGGGTGATCCAGACGACAGACATGCCGAGCTTGGCGCGCAGATCCTTCACCAGATCGACGATCTGGGCCTGGATGGTGACGTCGAGCGCCGTCGTCGGCTCGTCGGCGATCAGGAGCTTCGGATTGCAGGCCAACCCGATGGCGATCATCACGCGCTGGCGCATGCCGCCCGAAAGCTCGTGCGGATAGGCCATCAGCCGCTCTTCCGGGCCGGGAATGCCGACGAGCCGCAGCAGTTCGATGGCGCGGGTACGTGCCTCCGCCTTGCTCATCTTGCGATGATAGATCAGCGGCTCGCATATTTGCGCTCCAACACGCATGACCGGGTTCAGCGAGGTCATCGGATCCTGGAAGACGAAGCCGATATCGCCGCCGCGCACCTTGCGCAGTTCGGAATTCGACATCTTCTGCAAGTCGCGGCCATCGAAGGCGGCGCTGCCCTTGGTGACCTTGATCTTGTTCGGCAGCAATCGCATGAGCGAGAGCATCGTCAGGCTCTTGCCGCAACCGGATTCGCCGACGACGCCGAGCGTCTCGCCCTTGTTGACATAGAGATCGATGCCATCGACGACGACGGCGGGGCCGTTGCGGCCATCGATCTCGACGGTGAGATCGCGGACGTCGAGAAGGCGTTCTGATGTCTTCGTGTTCATCACTTGTTGCCCCGCGGGTTGAGCGCGTCGTTGAGACCGTCGCCGAGGAAGCTGAAGGCAACCGAGGCAAGGCCGAGCACGGCCGCCGGAGCGGCAAGAAGATGCGGATAATGCTGCCAGACGCGCAGACCATCCGAGATCATGTTGCCCCAGCTGGGGGTCGGCGGGTTGACGCCGACGCCGAGGAACGAGAACGCGCTTTCCAGAACCATCGCGGTGCCGAGACCAGCGCTGACCGAGACGATCAGCGGACCGAGCGCGTTCGGGATCACGTAGCGCTTGATGATGACCCAGTTGGAAAGACCGAGTGCCTGTGCGGCGGTAATATAGGGCCGGCTGCGGATCGACAGCACCTGGGCGCGGACGAGGCGTGCATAGGGCGGCCAGGAAATCAACGCCATCGAACCGAAGACCAGCAGGAAGTCGACCCAGATCGTCTGGCGATAGAAGGGATTGAGGGTCGCCTGATACTGCGCCTCCATCCAGTTGGTGATCGGCGACTTCAGCGATGCGTTGATGACGACGACGAGCAGCAGGTTGGGTACCGACATGGTGACATCAGTCAGCCACATGATGACGCGGTCGAACGGATTGCCGAAGAAGCCCGCGACCGCGCCGAGCGTCAGGCCAATCAGCACGGCGATGAAGGTGACGACCACGGCGACGAGAAACGCCGTACGCGTGCCGAAGACGACGCGGCTGAAGACATCGCGACCGAGATCATCGGTTCCGAACAGATGCGCCATGGACGGGGCGGCGTTACGCGCCTGCAGATCCTGGCTGAGGTAGTCGTAAGGCGTCAGATAGGGACCGAAGATCGCGGCGAATGCCAGGATCAGGACGACAGCCAGGCCGAAAACAGCAAGCTTGTTGCGCTTCAGGCGGAACCAGGCGTCACGCCACAGGCTGACCGGCGGTTCATCGGCAGTTTCGATTGTCGAGAGAGGGATGGCGGACATGGTCAGCGGCTCCTTCTTGCGTCGTTGGCACGCGGATCAAGCATCGGATAGAGCACATCGACAAGCAGGTTCGAGACCATGACGAGGAAGGATCCGATCAGCGTGATCGCGAGGATGACGGGGTAGTCCGAGTTGGTCAGCGCCTGCACGGTCAGGCGTCCAAGGCCGGGCAGACCGAAGACCAGCTCGACGAAGATCGCGCCGTTGACGATGGTGATCATGATGAGGCCGAGCTGGGTGACGACGGGCGTCAGGACGGGCCGCAGAATATGCTTCAGCGCCACGACCAGTTCAGGAACGCCCTTGGCGCGGGCGGTGCGGACGAAATCTTCCGACAGCACCTCGATGACGGCGGCGCGTGTCTGGCGCACGATCAGCGCGATCGGCTGGAAGGACAAGACGATCAGCGGCAGGATGATGCGCACGTCGAAGACGCCGCCCCAGCCATAGGGCACCTTGATCATCGGCAGGAGCACGATGAGGCCGACCATCAGCAGCGGACCGGCGACATAGGCCGGGATCGCCCAGAGGAACAGCGCCGAGCCGATGATCGTGTAGTCGATGCGGGAATTCTGGTTCAGCGCGGCGATCATCCCGAGCGGGATCGCAACAACCGCCGTCAGGATGATGGAACAGAGCGCCAGCTTGAAGGACACAGGCGCGGCAGCCGAGACCATGGCCCAGACCGAACGGCCTGAGGTCAGCGAATTGCCGAACTGGCCATGCAGCAGGTTCCAGATGTAATAGCCGAACTGCTCGATGAAGGGCTTGTTGAGGCCAGCACTTTCGCGGATGGCTTCGATGCGCTCCGGATTATAGGCGACGTCGCCTGGCGCACGAAGAAAGATCAGCTTGATCGGATCGCCGGCGCCGTAGAATGCCATCGCATAGACGGCAAGCATGACGACGAGAACCGACGGAATCCAGATGGCAAATCGCGTTAACACGTAGCGAAGCAAGGCCACCTCCCACCTGTTGTCAGGAACGTTCTCCGCAAACTGACGCGGACCGCACCTTTTCTTGAAACTTGCGCGAAGACCCTGAGGCCTTCGCGCGGTTGCTTGGGGGCTGGAGAGACCGGCTTTGCCGTCTCAATCAGCCAACCGATACGTCCCAGGGAGCGACGACCTGCCAGTCGAGGTTCTTCTCCATGCCCTTGACGTCCTTGGTTGCCCAGCGGGACATGGCCTGAGAATACCACGGAATGAACGCCCAATCGTCACGGAATGCCTTCTGGGCATCCTGGGCGAGCTTGATGCGATCAGGATCGTCAGCAGCCTTGGTGGCCGCTTCTGCGAGAGCCGCATCCACCTTGTCGTTCTTGTAACCGCCGAGCTTGTTCTGGGCGTTGGACGACGTGGAGGCGATGCAGCCCGAGAGATAGGACACGGCATCCGGAACGCGGGTGCCGACGTCGTCGCGGAAGATCTGGACCGAGTTCTGGTCCGGACCGGCATAGGAGTCCTGCTGCGGCTTCATATCGACGGCGGTGATGCCGAGGTTCTGGCGCCACTGCTCAGCAATGAACTGGGCAGCTGCCTGAATGGCCGGAGCCGAGATGCCGACGAACATGATCTTCGGCAGGCGATCGGGACCGCCGTAGCTGGATTCGGCGAGCAGCTTCTTGGCGCCCTCAGGATCGTAGGGATAGGGCTCGAAGCCGGAATTGTCGGCACCCGGGACCGAGTTCAGGATCTGATCGGCCTTCTTGTGCGGGCCATCCGGATAGGATGCCTTGAAGAGACCGTCGCGGTCGATCGCCATGATCAGCGCCTGGCGAACCTTCGGATCGTCCATCGGCGCGCGCTTGACGTTGAACCAGAAGTGCTGGCTGGTCGGGATGATCGGGCCGGCGGAGAATTCCGGGCCGAGGTCCTGGATGATGGTCGAGGTGACCAGCTCGGTATGGGCATTGTATTCGCCCGACTTGATGAGCTGCGTTGCCGTGACGTTGTCTTCGATCGAGGCGATCTCGATGCGGGCAAGCTTCGGCTTGGTGCCGAAGAAGTTCTCGTTCGGCTCGAAGGTCAGCGTGCCAGCGTCGATATCGAGCGCGGTCAGCTTGAACGGGCCGGAATAGACGGCGCTGTTGTCGGGCTTGTACCAGTCAGCCACTTCCTCGCCATCGCTGCCCTTGGACTGCGAAGCCTTGGTGATCGGGATGATGTGGTTGGCAAGGCGCATGAAGAAGATCGGGTCGGCTTCCGTCAGCGTGACGACGACGGTACCTTCGTCAGGCGTGGCAACGCCCGAGATCTCGGTGGCCGAACCGCCGGCGACGTCCTTGTAACCGTCAACCTTGCCCATGACCTGATCGGCGCGCTGGCTCTTGGTGTTCGGGCGGGAAGCGACTTCCCAGGAGCCCTTGACGTCGGCCGCGGTGATCTTGCTGCCGTCGGAGAACACAGCCTTCGGATCGATCTTGAAGGTCCAGACCTTCTTGTCCGGGGATTCCCAGCTGGTGAAGACGTAGGGATTGAGCTTGCCTTCGGCGTCGAAATACATCGGCGAGGCCCACCAGAATGAATTCCAGCGGAACGTACGGCCACCGCCGCGCAGCGGCGACCAGTCCTGATCGAAGGCCGGATTGATGGCCTTCAGCACCTGGCCGTCGTCAGCCATGACGATGCGGGCGCTCATGCCAAACAGCGTGAAGCCGACGCCGGCGGCGAGACCGAGCTTCAGCGCGTCGCGGCGCGAAACCGTGGAAGCATTCTTGTCATTGCGGTCTGTCATACATTCCTCCCATGGGCAAAACAGCGCGTACTCGAAAACCCTCCCCGAGCCGGACGCCTTACAATGCCCCTGAGATTTGCGCGATAATGTAAATCTGTCAATCCAAATTTGCCGTTTTCAACTTTCAAATCCACGCAAAAAATTTTTATCATTTAATTTCATATAGATAAAATACCAACGTCATTCTGACGCAGCTTGTAAGATTGACAACAACTTATCATTTCGAGGAAAAGTCACGCACGGCAAGTGCCAGGAGCAGCATCACGCTGCAGAGGAGGATGCTTTGAGCAATCACAAGATCACCGGCGTTTTCAGCGCCGCCACCACGCCCTTGAACGCCGACGGCAGCCCCGACGTTGCGCTCTTCACCGAGCATTGCAAGCGCCTGCTTGATGAAGGCTGCCACGGCGTTGCCCTGCTCGGCACGACAGGCGAAGCGAACTCCTTTTCGATTGCCGAGCGCCGGATGCTGCTCGAAGCCGCGCTGAAGGCCGGCATCTCGCCTGACAAGCTCCTTCCGGGCACCGGCGTTGCCGCCATTCCCGAAACGATCGAGCTGACAAAGCATGCGCTTTCGCTTGGCGTCACCAACGTCGTGATGCTGCCGCCCTTCTACTACAAGGGCGTGACCGACGACGGTCTCTTCAACGCCTATTCGGCGATTTTCGAAGGCATCAACGACAGCCGCCTGCAGGTGATCCTTTATCACATCCCGCAGGTCTCCGGCATTCCGCTGTCCGTTCCGCTGATCGGCCGCCTGATCGAGGCTTTCCCTGACACGGTCGTCGGCATCAAGGAATCTGCAGGCGATTTCAACAACATGCAGGCGATCATCGCCGCCTATCCGGATTTTTCGGTTCTCTGCGGCGCCGATCCGCTGCTGCTGCCGCTCCTCAAGGCCGGCGGCGCCGGCTGCATCACGGCGACCTCCAACCTCGTCGCCGACTCGCTGCGCGCCGTTTACGATCACGTCCATGACGAAGCGCAGGCAGACAAGGTCGAGAAGGCCCAGGCCCGCATCAATGCCTACCGTACGCTCTCCAACTCCTACGTCCAGATCCCGACGATCAAGGCGATGGTCGGCCTGAAGACCGGCAATGCCGCCTGGAAGCGCACCCGCCCGCCGCTCGTCGCCCTCAGCGACGCCGACTATGCCGCCCTTTCCGAAGGTTACGCGCAGCTGCCGTGAGGAGGATGTCATGAGCTTTACCGCGCTGCCGCCGGAAGCCGTTCCGGCGCTGATGAACGGGAAAATCGGCCCCAATCCGGCGCAGCCCGGCCGGGCCGACGCCTACCTGCCGTCACCCTGCATCCAGAACCATGCCGCCAACCTGGCCTTTCTGGCCGATGGCACGCTGACCTGCGTCTGGTTCGGCGGAACGATGGAGGGAATGGGCGACATTTCCGTTTACATGTCGCGCCTCGCGCCGGGGTCGGATCAATGGTCGGAAGCCGAAAAGCTCTCCGACGATCCGGCAAAATCCGAGCAGAATCCGCTGATTTTCAAGGCCCCCGACGGAAACGTCTGGCTGCTTTACACGTCACAGACATCTGGTGACCAGGATGGGTCAATTGTAAAGTGCCGCATCTCCGAAGATGGTTGCAAGACGTTCGGATCCGTCCGTGTTCTCTGCGATCTGCCCGGCACCTTCGTTCGCCAGCCTGTCATCGTCAACTCCGCGGGAACCTGGCTTCTGCCGGCATTCCGCTGTGTGAGCCTGCCCGGCCAGCGCTGGAGCGGCGATGCAGACACGGCAGGCGTTCTCGTATCGCGCGATCAGGGCGAGAGCTGGACGATGATCGACGTGCCCGACAGCCTCGGCGCCGTCCACATGAACATCATTCCGCTCAACGGAAGTAAAATGGTCGCTTTCTTCCGCAACCGTTTTTCCGAACATGTTCTCTCCTCGGAATCGGATGACAATGGCGAGAGCTGGTCGGCGCCGAAGCCGGTCAACCTGCCGAACAACAACTCGTCGATCCAGGCAACCAAGCTGGCGGACGGGCGGATTGCGATGGTTTACAACCACAGCAATGCCGAGACATCGGATGCGCGCCGCGAGTCGCTCTACGACGAGATCGAAAGCGATAAGGGCGAGGCGAAAGCCACAGAAAGCGCAGCAGAAACAAGGCGAAAGGCCGTGTGGGGTGTTCCGCGCGCACCGCTCAGCCTGGCAATCTCCACCAATAGCGGCAAGAGCTTCGATAGCCATATCGATCTCGATACCGGCGACGGCTATTGCCTCAGCAACAACTCTAAGGACTCGCTCAACCGCGAATTCTCCTATCCGTCGATCACCGAGGGGCCGGATGGAGCATTGCACATCGCCTACACCTATTATCGCCGGGCGATCAAATATGTTCGCCTGCCAAGCGATGTAGCCGTATGAAGGATCAAGTCGGCCGATTCCGCGCGCTTTGACGCGGGATCGACTCGTCTATTTACAAGTGATTTCGCAGCTGCCGGGCATAGCTTGGATTTGCGACATCACAGTTGACGGCACAAGATGAAAGCCATCAACATCCTGATTTATAGGCTATTTTCTCGATTTTATCGGATGCGCTTCAGAACGTTTCCGCAAAACTGCTGAAAAACCATCGCCTCGCTTATTGCCAGAAACGTGAAGTTGATATAACAACTTTACATCAATAACGGCTTTGGCCGCATTTATGGAGGAGCCGTGTTCATGGTCAGTCTGGATTCGCCCATCACGGTTGTCAGGCCTGAAGTCATCGAGTTTGGCGTCGGCACCGCCGACAAGCTCGGCAAGTGGGCGGAAAGCAAGGGCTATACGCGCACGCTCGTCATCTCCGATGCGTTCAACGCGTCGCGTGTCGATGTGTTGGAACTGCCGGGCCACGTCTCCGTGTTCGCCGATGTCACTCCCGAGCCCGACATTGCCAATCTCGACAAGGTGCTGGCCGCCGCGAATGCGGCCAATGCCGAGCTGATCGTCGGTTTCGGCGGTGGCAGCGCCATGGATCTTGCCAAGCTCGCCGCCGTTCTCGCCGGTTCGCCGCAAACGCTGCGCGAGGTCGTCGGCCCCCACAAAGTGACCGGCCCGCGCAAGGTGGCGCTGGCGCAGGTTCCGACGACATCCGGAACCGGCAGCGAGGCTGGCACCCGCGCCCTCGTCACCGATCCCGCGACGCAGGTGAAGCTTGCCGTCGAAAGCCTTTACATGCTGGCCGATATCGCGGTCATCGATCCCGGTCTGACCTTTACCGTTCCCGCCCGCACGACGGCTGCAACGGGTGTCGATGCCATGGCTCATTGCGTTGAGGCCTTCACCAATCGCAAGGCCCATCCGATGATCGATATTTATGCGATAGAAGGCGCCCGCCTCGTCGGCAAGTATCTTGCCCGCGCCGTCAAGGATGGTGCCGATGCCGAAGCGCGTGCCGGTCTGTCGCTTGCCTCGCTCTATGGCGGCTTCTGCCTCGGTCCGGTCAATACCGCCGGTGGGCATGCACTGGCCTATCCGCTCGGCACCCGCTGGCATGTGGCGCATGGCGCCGCCAACGCGCTGATCTTCCCGCATGTGCTGGCCTTCAACACGCCTTCCGTTCCGGAAAAGACCCGCGCCGTGATGGCCGCCCTCGGCCACCAGACATCCGATGACGTCAGCTCGGTCTTCGATGCGGCCTATGCCTTCTGCGCCGATCTCGGCATCGAGATGAAGCTCTCGGGCCTTGGCGTTCCCTCCGATGATCTCGATGCCATGGCGGACGATGCCTTTGCGATCCGCCGCCTGCTCGACAATAATCCCCGCGAACTCGCGCGTGACGATATCCGCGCCATCTACCAGGCTGCTTTTTAAGGGAATTTGACGATGACGAAGAATGCAAAAGTGGCGGTAACGCTCGGTGATCCCGCTGGTGTTGGCCCTGAAGTGATCGTCAAGGCGCTGGCGGCAATGCCGGCTGGCGAGCGTAAGGATTTCGTCATCGTCGGCAATACGGAAGCGCTCGTTCGCGCCGACCGCGCCACCGGCACCAGCCTGCGCTTCGGCCCCACTGCCTCGGAAGACGGCTCGACGATCGCCGTCGACGAAGTGGAGCTTGGCGCGCCACTGCCTGAAATCGGCAAGGTCAGCCCGGTTGCAGGCGATGCCTCGGTGAAATACATCAGCCGCGCCGTCGATCTCGCCATGTCGGGCGAAGCCGACGTCATCGTCACCGCGCCGATCAACAAGGAAGCGATGAATCTTGCCGGTCATCATTTCGATGGCCATACCGGCCTGCTCGCGCATCTGACGGGCTCGAAGAGCTCCTTCATGCTGCTCGCCTCAGAGCGGCTGAACACCATTCACGTCTCCACCCACGTCTCGCTGCGCGGCGCCATCGAGCGCGCCAAGACGGAGCGCGTGCTGGCGACGATCCAGGCTGGCCATAATCACTTCATGCGTCTCGGGATGAAGCCGCGGATCGCCGTCGCCGGCATCAATCCGCACTGCGGCGAAAACGGCCTCTTCGGCACCGAGGACAGCGAATTCCTGGCCCCAGCGGTCGAGCTGGCGCAGGCCAAGGGCATCGATGTCGTTGGCCCGATCTCGGCCGATACCGTATTCGCCCGCGCCTATAACGGCGCTTTCGATCTGGTCATCGCCCAGTATCACGATCAGGGCCATATCCCGATCAAGCTCGTCGCCTTCGAGACCGCCGTCAACGTATCGCTCGGGCTGCCGATCGACCGCGTCTCGGTCGATCACGGCACGGCCTTCGACATTGCCGGAACCGGCAAGGCCAATCACGTCAACATGCTCTCGGCCATCGCTTATGCCCGGCTGATGGCGCGCTCGCCGCGCAAGGCGGCGTAGCACCCGGCGGCGCAGACTGCGCCGCTTTCCGGGAGGAAATGAGGAGGCAGGCATGCAGAGAACCGTTCTCGTTCTCGGAGGAGAACTTGCGCCCGAAGGGCGCGAAGTCCTGGAGAAGGAAGGCGTCAAGGTCGTCCAGACCAAGCCCTATATCGACCGCGCTACGGTGATTGCCCTGATGAAGGAGCACCAGCCCCAGGGTGCCATCATCCGCCTGCTTGCCGATGTCCTCGGCCCCGAAGAAATGACATCAGGCGGCAACCTCCGCCATATCGCCAAACACGGCGTCGGCACCAACGATATCGACGTCAAGGCGGCCGCCGAGCTCGGCATTCCCGTTTCGATGACGACAGGCAGCAATGGCATTTCTGTCGCCGAGCACGCGCTGGCGCTTATCATGGCGCTGGTGAAGGATTTTTCCCGGCAGGATGCGCTGATCCGCGATGGCACTTGGGACAAGGGCCAGTATCAGGGCCGCGAGCTGCGCGGCCAGCGCCTCGGCATCGTCGGCTTCGGCTTTATCGGCCAGACGCTGGGCAAGATGGCGAAGGCGCTCGGCATGGAAATTTCCGCCTTCGATCCGCATACGCCTGCCGAAGCCTTCGAAGACGTCACCCGCGAGACCGATCTCGACAAACTGCTGGCAAACGCCGACATCGTCAGCCTGCACTGCCCTCTGACGCCTGAGACGCGCGACCTGATCGACTCCAGACGGCTCGGCCTGATGAAGCGCGGCGCTTACCTCGTGAATACGGCGCGCGGCGAAGTCGTCGACGAAGCGGCACTGATTGCGGCGTTGAAAAGCGGCCACCTCGCAGGAGCCGGACTCGATAGTTTTGCCGTCGAGCCGCCGGATAAGGACAACCCGCTTTTCTCGCTGCCGAACACCATCGTCACGCCGCATGTCGCCGGCGTCACGCTCGACGCCAAGCGCGCCATGTCGGTCATCGCGGCCGAACATGTGTTGGCGACCTTGCGCGGCGAGACCCTGCATCCGCGCTTCCTCGCCCGCTGAACACCAACGGAGGCTGACATGGCCGATACGACAGACAAACGCTATCCGGCGGAGGCACTGCGCGCCTTCGCAACGTCGCTGTTCTCGGCGGCTGGTCTTGAGGATGACAAGGCGGACGCCGTCTCGCGATTTCTTGTCGAAGCCGACCTGCTCGGCCATACGACACACGGTCTGGCGCTTGCAGGCTGGTATCTGCAGAGCGTTGCCGACGGTGTGATGACGGTTTCGGGCGCCCCCGATGTCATCTCGGATCGCGGTCCGGCCATTGCTTGGAAGGGCAAGCGCCTGCCCGGCGCCTGGCTGACGTCCGAAGCCGTCAAGCTCGCCAGCAATCGCGCCGCGCAATATGGAACGGCCACCGTGACGATTGCCGACAGCCATCATATCGGCTGCCTCGCCGCCTACCTGACGCTCGCCACAGACCGCGGCTACATGGTCAGCATCGCCAGTTCCAGCCCTTCGGGCGCGCAAGTCGCCCCCTTCGGCGGCACCAAGGGCGTCTATACGCCGAACCCGGTCGCCCACGGCATCCCGACACCCGGCGATCCCATTCTCATCGATATCAGCGCCTCGATCACCACGGTGAACATGGCCCAGCGCCTGGTTCGCGAAGGCAGGCAATACGAGCACGACTGGCTGCTCGACGAGAACGGCAATCCGAGCCGTGACCCACGTGTCATCGAGCGCGGCGGCACGCTTCTTCCAACCGGCGGTCTCGACCACGGCCAGAAGGGGTATGGCATGGCGCTGCATGTCGAAGCCTTTACCCAGGGCCTCGCCGGCTATGGCCGCGTCGATCAGCCGAAGGGCACCAATGCGGCGGTCACCGTTCAGGTCTTCGATCCCGATGCCTTCGGCGGCCGTGACGCCTTCCTGCGCCAGACCGGTTGGCTCGTTGACGCCTGCCACAGCAATCCGCCCCGCCCCGGCGTGGCGCGTGTGCGCCTTCCCGGCGAGAATGGCCTTGCCCGCAAGCGCAAGGCGCTCGAGGACGGCGTCGTGCTGTTTCCGGGCATCATGGACTCACTGAAGCCTCATGCCGAACGGCTGGGTGTTGCGCTACCCGTCTAAAAGGTCAGCTGCACCTTGCAGGCGGCGCTCCTGTCGCCCGCCAGCAGGAAGGCAGCATCTGCCTGCGCAAGCGGCAGGCTGTGGCTGATGATCGGGCGGACATCGATCGCCCGGCTTGAGATCAGCGCGACGGCGGTCGCGAATTCCTCGTGGAACCGCTGCGTTCCGTGGATATGCAGCTCCTTGGCAACGATGGCATTGAGCGGCACCGGAACTTCGCCCGATACACCCACCTGCACGATCGTCCCGCGCGGCTTCACCGTCGCGATCGCGCCGCGGATCGCCGGGGCTGCCGCGGAGCATTCGAAGACGAGATCGAAATAGCCCTTGCCGGCCTCGAATTCCGCGAGTGCCCCGGCGCCCTGGGAGACATTGACCGCACGCGTTGCACCCATCGCCACAGCACGCTCCAGCGCGGCATCCGCAAGGTCGGTGACGACGATCTCCGCCGCGCCATGATGTTTGACAACGGCAACCATCAAGGAGCCGATCGGCCCGGCGCCGGTGACCAGAACCCGCTTGCCCCTGATCTCTCCCGCCCGCGAGGCGGCATGCAGGCAGACAGACAAGGGTTCGCTGCAGGCAGCCTCCGCCGCACTTGTTTCCGGCCCGGCTTCGAAGCACTGCTTGGCGGGAACCACCAGCCACTCGCGGAACATCCCCTGCTCGTGCGGCAGCCGCATGGCACTGCCCATGAAGCGCATTTCCAGGCAATGGATCGGCATGCCCTTCTGGCAATATTCGCAATGGCCGCAGGGTTGGCTCGGATTGACCGCGACGAGCGTACCCGCCTTCAGGGGAACACCCTCGCCCGCCTTTTCGACAATCCCCGCCGCTTCATGTCCCGGAATGATCGGCTCGCGAACCCTGACGGGGCCGAAGCCACCGTCCTGATAATAATGCAAGTCGGAGCCGCAGATACCTGCGGCCGCCATCTTCAGCAAAACCTCTCCCGGTCCGGGTTCAAGAACCTCAGCCGCCTCGATCCTCAAGTCACCCTTGGCATAAAGCCGTGCCAGACGCGTCTGCATTCCCATCCTCCTAGCGCAACAGGCCAAGCTGCTGCGGCAGCCAGAGAGATATAGACGGCACAAAGGTGATCAAGATCAATGCGACGAAGAGCGGCACCAGCCATGGCAGAATGGCGATCGTCGTCCGCTCCACCGAGAGCTTGGCCACGCGCGAGAGCACGAACAGCACCATGCCGAGCGGCGGATGCAGCAGCCCGATCATCAAGTTCAACGTCATGATCAGGCCAAACTGCACCGGATCGATCCCGAACTTGGCAACAATCGGCAGCAGGATCGGCACCAGAATGGTGATCGCCGCGATCGTATCGAGGAAGCAGCCGACGAAGAGCATCAGCAAGTTGACCAGGATCAGGAACACCCACTTGTTGTCGGTGATCGACAGGATCGCGTCCGACAGCAGCTGCGCCGCCTGACTGACGGTCAGAAGCCAGGCGAAGACCGAGGCGGCCGTGACGATGAAGAGCACCGAAGCCGTGGTCTCGATCGTATCGAAGCTTGCCTTCGCCAGTGTCGAGAATGTCATCGTCCGGTAGCGCACCAGGCCGAGGAAAAGCGACCAGAGAACGGCCGCGACGGCCGCTTCTGTCGGCGTGAACCAGCCCATCGTCATGCCGCCGATCAGGATGACGGGGGTCATCAGCGCCATGACGGCGGAGAAGCCGAAATACCAGTCGAGCCCGAGCAGCGTCGAGAGCGCGATACCGGCAGCGGCATTCATCGATAGTCCGGCAAGCATCATCAGATAGATCGACAGCGGCACCAAGAGAACCACGACGATTTCCATACCGGCCGAAAGCAGCTGTTTGACGTCGAACGGCGCGTCCGAACCCCAGCGTTTGACATAGGCGAAACCGGCAACGGTGACCATCATCAGCAGCGTCATGACGATGCCCGGCAGAATGCCGGCCATGAACAGCGCGCCGATAGAAACATTCGCCATCATGCCGTAGATGACGAAGGGAAGCGACGGCGGGAAGATCGGGCCGAGCGTCGCCGAGGCGGCTGTGACGCCGACAGCAGCTTCAACCGGGTAGCCGTGGTCCTTCATCGCCTTGATCTCGATGGTGCCGATACCGGCGGCATCGGCGAGAGCAGTGCCGGACATGCCGGAAAAGATCACCGAACCGATGATATTGACCTGCGCCAAACCGCCCTTCATCCAGCCGACGAGGGCCACCGCGAAGGAATAAATGCGGCCGGTCACGCCTGCCGAGTTCATCAGATTGCCGGCGAGGATGAAGAAGGGCACGGCGAGCAGCGGGAAACTTTCGACGCCGGCGATCATCCGCTGCGCCACGATGATATCGGGCGCAACACCGTAGAGAACAATGTAAAGCACCGAGGCGACGGCCATCGCGATAGCAACGGGCACGCCGATCAGCATCAGCACCAGAAAAGAGCCAAGAAGCAGCAGCATTGGATCAACCCTCGACGGTCTGGAATTCTTCGGGGCGCTCGAGAACCGAGTAGCCGCGGCGCATGTTGGCGATGAAGACGATCACCGCACGGATCAGCATCAGCACGAAGGCGACGAGCACGCTGTAGAAGACGATGTTGCGGGGCAGATCGATGGTGACCATCTGCTCGTCGGCGACAACGTCCACATAGCGCCACATCAGGTGGCAGGCGTAAGCGAAGAAGCCGATGCGGACGATATCGACGACAGTCGCGAGGACGCGGGCCAGGCGTGCCGGCATATAGTGATAGAAGACGTCCACCTGAATGTGGCGCGAGGTGCGCACGCACATGATCGCGCCAAGGAAAACGACGCCAATCAGGCAGTTGATGGCAATTTCCTCGGTCCAGGCGTAGCTGTCGTTCAGCACATAGCGGGTGAAGAACTGCAGGAAGACACAGCCCGCCATCAGCCAGAAGACGATCAGCGTGATCCAGTCTTCGATGGCATAGTCGGAAATGTTGGCGGTCGGCGCGTGGCCTTCGAATTCCTGACCGATCTCTTCGGCGGTCACCTGCGTGTGAATTTCTTGCGTCATGAGCGGCGTTGATCCCCTGCGGAAAGAATGGACGCGGCGTCCGGAGACGCCGCGCCGCGGGCTTTACTGAATCGCGCGGATCGCTTCCCAATCGGCCTTGTCGTAGCCGAAGTCCTCGAACTTCACCTTGTCCATGACCGTCTTCTCGAAATCGGCCTTGTCGATCTCGGCGACGTTCAGACCCTTCTCCTTGAAGGTAGCGATCAGGCTGTTTTCCTTGCCTTCGATCGTCTTGGTGGTGCGCTCGGCGGCTTCCTGCATGACGTCACCGAAGATCTTCTTGTCTTCGTCCGAAAGGCTCGCCCACAGTGTCTTCGAGACCACCGTGTTGAGGTGGTCGACGATGTGGCCGGTCAGGATGATGTTCTTCTGAACCTCATAGAACTTCTTCGCCTCGATCGTCGTCAGCGGGTTCTCCTGGGCCTCGACCGTGCCGTTCTGGAGCGCCAGATAAACTTCCGCGAATGCGATCGGCGTCGTGTTGGCGCCGCAGGCGCGCGGCATGGCAAGATAGGCCGGCACATCGGGCACGCGGATCTTCAACCCCGCCATGTCGGCGCATTTGGCAATCGGCTTGTTGGAGGTCGTGTGGCGGGTGCCGTAGTAGCTGACGGCGGCAATGTGGTTGCCGGTCTTGTCCTCGTAGCCCTTGGCGAGGCGTTTGAAGACGTCGCTCTTGGTATAGGCGATCAGGTGTTCCGGGCTGCGGAAGATATAGGGGAAATAGGTGACGCCGATCGGCTTGTAGTCGCGGGCGGCGAAGCTTGAGCCGGAGATGATGATATCGACGGTGCCGAGCTTCAGGCCCTGATTGATGTCGGCTTCCTTGCCGAGCTGCGAAGCCGGGAAAACGTCGATCTTGTAGCGGCCATTGGTACGCTTGTTGATCTCGCCGGCGGCCCAGACCGATTCCGTGTGGAAGGGTTCCGAGGTTTCGTAGACATGGGCCCATTTCAGAACCGTCTGCGCATGTGCAATTGCCGTCGATGCCATGATCGCCGCAGCCGTGCAGACGATCGTTGCCAATTTCATTTTCATCGCTCTCTCCTCCTGAGCTCTGTTTAAGTAACTGCAATTCCCTTTTTCGGCCCGGCCTGCTGGCCGCGCCCCTCCTCCCCCGAAAACTCCTCCCCGAAGCTTTCGGAAAATCTCTTCTGCGACATGGTCAGATGTGCGCGCATCGCAGCCTTCGCGCCCGCTGCGTCGCCAGCGGCGATCGCATCGCGAATGACGCGGTGCTCGTCCACCGCAGAGCGCCAGGTGACCGGCCCCTCGAAGTGGCTAGCCAGCTTCTCGAAATAGGGCGTCAGGCGCATGTCGAACATTTCGCCGGTGACCCGGATCAGCGTGGAATTCTGTACGATTGCGGCGATGCCGGTGTGAAACGCACGGTCGGCGGCAAGCACCGCACTGGCATCGTTGACCACGCCGCTCATGCGCTGCAGTGTCTCATCGAGACGCTCGATATCCTCGGGCTTTGCAGTCCTGGCGGCCTCTTCGGCAATGGCGCATTCGATGATCGCGCGTGCCTGCAGCAGCTCGAAGGGTCCCTCGACCGGCTCCCGCTCGCTACCCGTGCTGCCGACGGCATGCTGGCGCACGACATAGATGCCAGAGCCCATGCGGATGTTGACGAGACCTTCAACCTCAAGAACGATCAGCGCTTCGCGCACCGTCGGCCGCGACACCGAGAGCTGTTCGGCAAGGTCGCGCTCGGCCGGCAACCGGTGCCCGACGGCAAGGTCGCCGCGGATTATCATAAGACGAATCTGATCCGCCACCTGCCTGTAAAGGCGGCGTGACTCCACGGCCGAAAACATGGCTGCCTCCCCCTGACGCGCCTCCTCAAGCGCGCAATCGGTCAAATGGCCTGACCAATTGAATCAGACGTACCATCGGCAAAGTTGTGCGTCAATCCGCCGCATGACGTCAAATAGGCGAGTTCACAGCATA
The DNA here is from genome assembly GCA_900465675.1 of Hyphomicrobiales bacterium. Classification (GTDB taxonomy): domain Bacteria; phylum Pseudomonadota; class Alphaproteobacteria; order Rhizobiales; family Rhizobiaceae; genus Rhizobium. The sequence goes on from UBJR01000012.1 coordinate 110,498, forward strand.
GTCCGCGGCGAGCTTGCGGAAGGATGCCGCGGTTACCGGGTCGATCGTGACGCCTTCGCGCTCCCGGCGCTCCGCCACAGCCCACTCCCGGTCGCCGGGTGCCATGACATTGAAGCCATCGCGCGCCGGCGAATTGCGCAACGTCTCGACATAGCGCGTCATGGCGGCGTCGAAAGTTTCGACGTCGAGAAACGCCGCCGGATTGAGCGCGAGGACGAAGGCGCCAAGTCCGCGTGGCGTCGAGAAATCGGGGCCTGGCATTGGTGCGACGTCGAAACTCAACTTCATCCCCGTGAGCACGGCGCTGAGGATTTCGGAAATGCCGGCGAGCCCGGCGCCCTTGAAGCCGAATTCACCGCCAAGCGGCGCCAGCATATCGGCGATATCGGGGTTTGTCGTATCGTGGCCGCGCTCGTCCGACGCAACACCGGATGGAAGGTCGCGGCCGAGGCTGCGATAGAGCTGGACGCGATTATAAGGAACCGCGCTGGTCGCCATATCGAAAAGCCAGGGATTTTGCCCCCGAACCGGCACGGCGCAGGCGATAGGGTTGGTGCCGTGAAAACGCATCGCGCCGTCGTGAAGACGGACAAAGCTGTCGGAATTGCAGAAGGTAAAACCGATAAAGCCCCGGCTTGCCGCATCCATCGCATAGGCGCCGGCCGGGCCGAAATGCGACGAGTTACGCACCGCGACGGCGCCGATGCCGAACTCGCCCGCCAGACGGGTCGCATGCTCCATGGCGGTATAGGTCGCCAGCGCGCCATGGGCATTGTCGGCGTCCAGCGAGGCGATGGCGCCGAAGGCGCTTGCCAATTTCAGCGCCGGATTGGGATTGAGCCGCCCTTCGGTCAGTCCTTTCACGTAGTGAGCCAGCAGCCGGACGCCGTGACTGTCGATGCCGTGGCGGGTTCCGTGCATCATCGCTCTCGTGGCGGCCTCTGCCGTCGACTGGCTGGCGCCCGAGGCGGTCAGGACCCGCTCGCAAAATTCCGAGATGGCAGCAAGCGGCGCCAAGATATCAGTGGAAGCTATGTTGCCGGCCATATCGCTCGATCCGCTCCTGAACCCTGTTCAGAAGAACTAAGCGAGCTTCCGCTGCGCGTAAAGCGGCATACGGGTCATGCGAGCGGCTAGACGAGCTGCGCGCGTGCGCCCAGTCTTGCAATCATCGTTCGGAATTCGGCCGTCATTGCCAGCGCTGCGGAGGCAACGGCCGGAGACAGGTGCTCGCTGCGCCGCGCCGCCCGGCCGATCTTCAGCAGGCCTCTAAGTTCTGCACGTTCGCCGGAAAGCTGCGGAAACCGTTCGGCCAGAAGATGCGGCAACGTTTCGGCATCATCCTGAGACGGCTGCGACATATCCTGATCAAGCTGCAGTAAAGAACGAAGCTCCACCTCCAGCTCCGCCGCTGCGCGGGCGATCTGCGCGATCACATCAGACATCATCCTCAACTCCTCCTTGGAAGCAGCGACGATACCGAATCGTTGCCGCTCAACCAGGGCGGGTTATGTGCTCATTTAGGCCGCAGCGATATCCCACTTTTTGGGGATATGCGCCGGTTTCGCACAGGAGAATGCCACGCGGAGTTCAACCTGACGTAACGGGATGCGCAGCACCTTCGGCAAATGCCTCAAGTTCCGGATCGAAATCGATCTCCACGACGTTGTTGAAGACCGCCGTCGCCAGCATGATGCCTGCAAAGGCGACGAGATCGACGAGCACCTTGGCAGGATAGAGCTGCTTGAGCCGCTCCCAGATCGCCGCGGGGATCGCGTTCGAGTCGGCAACGATCGCCGTGCCGAAATCGGCAAGCAGGCGTTCCCTGTCTGAAAGAACCAGCGCATCCGGATCGAAGCCGGCATTGACAAGCGCGCGGCGGAAGAAGGTGATGGCGATCTTCGAGTTGCAGGATTTCGAGATCGCGTGCGAGAAGATCCAGATCTCCCGGTCGCTGACGGCAGGATTGAGCTCGGCGCGCAGGGTGAACCATTCGGCATAGATGCGGTGCGCGGCAGGCGAGTGCAGCAGCGTTCTCTTCATATTGGTCATCCGGCCGCGCACCCGGACTTCCTCGTCATGCGCCTGGCGGATATCGTCGGATGCGGTGTCGTAGTCGATCTGCGGGATGTGGCTCATGGCGTCATTCTCGTTTCTCCGTCGCGACGGAGATAGCAGTCCGGGCTCTCAAACTCCATCGCCGATCTCGGGCAAGTACCTCTTGCTTCGCCTGCGCTATCCCGGGCACAATTGCCGAAGAGGAGATTTACGATGAGCCATGATCACGACCATTCGGGAGATCACACGCACGGCCCGATCGATTGGCGCGCACACGGCGTGAAGGTCATTCCGGGTAATGCGCTCGATCCGAACACGGCCCAGACGCCGGGCATGAACAGGGCGACGGCGATCGACAATGCCCGCGCCGGCGCCGAGAAGATCTGGGCGGGCACCGTGACGATCCATGCCAATGCCAAGACCGGCGCTCATCACCACGGCGATCTCGAAAGCATCATCTACGTCGTCGAGGGCAAGGCCAGAATGCGATGGGGCGAAAACCTGGAATTCGTCGCCGAGGCCGGCCCCGGCGATTTCATCTTCGTCCCGCCCTACGTTCCGCACCAGGAAATCAATGCCAGCCGCGACGAGACGCTGGAATGCGTGCTCGTCCGCTCCGGCCAGGATCCGGTGGTCGTCAATCTCGATATCGAGCCGGTCGAGAAGCCGGAGGAAGTGGCCTGGGTCGATCCGATCCACAAGGCTTAAGAACCGGCGTTAACTGGTTTTGCAATCTCGATTTTCCTGGGCTCTTGCCGGTTAGCGATCGCTCTATAGTTATGGCGATATTCATGGGCAGTTTCCCGATGGAAACGCGGGTCGGACAAGATGCATCAAGCCAGCATACACGGTCATTCCTTCCTGAAGAGAGGAAGCGAGGCCGCTGAGATCATTGCAAACTTCGACTGGTCGGCAACCTCGCTTGGGCCGATCAGCGGATGGTCGCCGACGCTGAGAAGCGTTTGCAGCCTGATCCTGAACTCCCCCGTGCCGATCGTGACGCTCTGGAACGAAGACGGCGTGATGATCTACAACGACGCCTATTCCGATTTCGCCGGCCGCCGTCATCCTAATCTCTTCGGCTCGAAGGTTCGCGAGGGCTGGCCTGAAGTCGCCGACTTCAACGACCATGTGATGAAGGTCGTGCTGGCTGGCGGGACGCTTGTCTATGAAGATCAGGAGCTGATGCTCTATCGCCGTGGCACCAGCGAGCCGGAGCGGCTGTGGACCAAGCTCGATTATTCGCCGATCTGCGACGAGACCGGAAAACCGGTCGCGGTCATGGCGATCGTCGTCGAGACAACGGCCAAGGTGAAGGCGGAACGTCAGCTCAGGGCCGAAAAGGCGCGGCTGCAGAAAATGTTCGAACAGGCGCCCGGCTTCGTGGCGACGATGAGCGGCGCGGATCACAGGTTCGAAATCGCCAATGCGGCGTATCAGCAGCTTGTCGGCCATCGCAACGTGATCGGCAAGACGATCCGCGAAGCGCTGCCCGAGGTCGAGGAGCAGGGGTTTGTGGCCCTGCTCGATCAGGTGCGCCGCACCGGCATCCCCTATATCGGCAGCGAACAGCTGGTGAAGCTGCAGCAACGGCCGGATGCCGAACTGATCGACCGCTACCTGGATTTCATCTACCAGCCGCTGACCGGCGATGACGGCGAAATCGGCGGCATTTTCGTCCAAGGCTACGATGTCACCGAGCGCAAGGAAGCCGAGGACGCTGCGCGCGAAAGTGAATCGCGCTTCAGGCTGGTCGCCGAAAATGCCCCGGTCATGCTCTGGATGAGCGACGAGGCGATGCACTGCCTTTATCTCAACGCCTCGATGCGGCAGTTCTGGGGTGTGGCGGAGCGCGATATCTCGACATTCGACTGGAACGCCACGATCCATCCCGACGATGTCCCGCCGCTGATGGACCAGGTGACAAAGGCCGTCGCCAGGCGCGAGGCCTTTGCGGTCGAGGCGCGCTATCGCAACGACGAAGGCGAGTACCGCCTCGTGCACACCGACGCCCGGCCCCGCTTCGGCGTTCGCGGCGAGTTCCTCGGCATGATCGGCGTCAACAGCGATATCACCGACGCACGGCACGAGGAGGCGCGCCGCATCGCTCTGATCGATCTCGCAGACTGCATCCGCCAAACGACCGAACCGACTGAAATTGCTTATGCCGCAGCCGAAATCCTCGGCCGGGCCATGCACGTCACCCGGGCCGGTTACGGGATCATCGATCCGGTTGCCGAAACGGTGACGATCGAGCGGGACTGGAACGTTGCCGGCAATCGGAGCATTGCAGGCACGCTGCATTTTCGCGAATACGGCACCTATATCGACGACCTCAAGCGCAACGAGACGGTGGTCTTTGCCGATGTCGACGAGGATCCGCGCACGGCTGCGACCTCCCATGCGCTGAAGGCGATCGGTGTCCATTCCGCCGTCACGGTTCCCTTGAGCGAGAATGGCCAGATTGCTGCCGTTCTCTTCCTCAACAACGCGGTGCCCCGCGAATGGCCGCAGGTCGAGCTCGATTTCATCCGTGATTTTGCCGAGCGCACCCGCACTGCCGTCGAACGCCGCCGCGCTGAAGAGGAAAGTCGCGGAACGCAGCGCTGAACTCGACCGCGTCTGGCGCAACGCGGGCGACATTCTCGTCGTCATGCGGCCCGATGGCGAAGTGCGGGCGATCAATCCGGCATGGTCCGGGCTGCTCGGCCACCGCCGGAAGGAAGTGGCGGGTCACCGCATGTGTGAGTTTCTGGTGACCGGTGACGCAACGGTCTTCGACACCGCCCTGAAGCAGGCCGTTTCCGGCGGCGAGCTGCAGGGTGTCGAGCTGCGGTTCAACCACAAGCAAGGCGGCCAACGCACTGTTTCCTGGCGGTTTTCCTTCGAGCAGGAGATGGTCTATGCCTATGGGCGGGACGTCACGGCCGAGAAAGAACAGGCCGCGGCACTACAGGAAGCCGAAGAGCTGATCCGGCAAACGCAGAAGATGGAAGCGATCGGCCAGCTGACCGGTGGCGTTGCGCATGATTTCAACAACTTGCTACAGGTTGTTGCCGGTAATCTCTATCTTCTGAGCAAGGATGTCGTCGGCAACGAGCGCGCGCAGAGGCGCATCGATCACGCGCTTGCCGGCGTCAATCGTGGCTCGAAACTTGCGAGCCAGCTACTCGCCTTCGGTCGGCGCCAGCCGCTTGAGCCGAAGGTCGTCAATGTCGGGCGCTTCGTCGCCAATATGGGCGAGATGCTGCGGCGGACCATCGGCGAAGCCATCGAGATCGAGACGATCCGCGCCGGAGGATTGTGGAACACCTTCGTCGATCCGGTGCAGATCGAAAACGCCATCCTCAATCTGGCGATCAATGCCCGCGATGCGATGGATGGAAGCGGCAAGCTGACGATCGAGGTCGGCAACGCCTTTATCGACGACGACTACGCGCGCCGGCATGCCGATGTCAGCGCCGGGCAATATGTGATGCTGGCGGTCAGCGACACCGGGTCCGGCATGCCGCCCGAGGTCATCGGCAAGGTGTTCGAACCGTTCTTTTCGACCAAGCCTGTCGGCAAGGGAACCGGACTCGGCCTTTCGATGGTCTACGGCTTCGTCAAGCAATCCGGCGGCCACGTGAAGATCTATTCGGAGATCGGACAAGGCACCACCGTTCGTCTCTATCTGCCGCGCACTCTGGAAGAAGAGGATCTGCTGACCGAAGGCGACCATGGCCCGGCGACCGGCGGCCAGGAGACCATCCTTGTTGCCGAGGACGACGAGGAAGTTCGTGCCACCGTTGTCGAGATGCTTGCCGATCTCGGCTACAGCATCCTGAAGGCCAAGGACGCAGCCAGCGCACTGACGGTCATCGAAAGCGGCATTCCGATCGATCTGCTGTTCACCGACGTCGTCATGCCCGGACCGCTGAAAAGTGCGGAATTGGCGCGCAAGGCGAAAGAGCGCCTGCCCGATGTCGCCGTGCTGTTCACATCTGGTTATACGGAGAACTCGATCGTCCACGGCGGGCGGCTGGATGCCGGCGTCGATCTCCTGTCCAAGCCCTATAGCCGCGAGGCCCTCGCCCGCAAGATCCGCCACGTTCTGAACAATCAGCGCCAGCGCAATCTGGCGCGCGCCGCGCAGGGCGAACGGCGGAGCGCCGCAGCTGCGGCCCCGGCGGCGTCGTTGCGGATCCTCTATGTCGAGGACGACGATTTCATCCGCATGGATACCGCCGAGATGCTGCAGCAATCCGGGCACCGCGTCAGCGAGGCAGGCAGCGCAGAAGAGGCGCTGGCGAAGCTGTCACCCGACAGTTTCGACCTGTTGCTGACCGATGTCGGCCTGCCCGGCCTCTCGGGCGCCGAGCTGGCGAAGAAGGCGCGCGCCCTCGATCCCCAGCTCCCCGTGATCTTTGCGACAGGCAATACGTCTGTCGCAGGCTTCGAGGCAGATCAAAGCGCGCTTGTTCTTCTCAAGCCCTATAGCCAGGCCGATCTCGCCGCCGCAGTCTTAAGGCAGACGCGCCCGCGTTAGCGGGCGCTATCCTGCCGATCGGCATCAGCCCTTCTGCAGTTTCCAGGTCCGGATTTCGAAGGGCATGATGTCGGCAGCACCTTTCCGCTCCATCGGTTCCTCAAGGATGTTCAACGCGCCGGATGCCTTCCATCCGGAGGGCAGCGACAGCGAAAGCTTGCCGCGGCGCCCGGCCGGTTCGTAGAGGCGCAGCACCAGCCCCTCGCCCTCCTCTGCAGGCTTCAGGCCCGAGAAGGCCACAGGCGTGCCCGTAACGCCGACAGGCGACAGCGTTCCGGTTGCCAGTCCGCTTGCCTCGACCGTCATCAGCGGCTGGTTGAGATCCAGTGCCTCGTCGAGAACGCCGCCCTCATGCCAGGCGCCTTCGTGCGGCATCAGCGCATAGGTGAATTTCTGCGCGCCTTCATCGGCAAGCGGATCGGGATAGACGGGCGCGCGCACGATGCTCATGCCGATGACATTGCCGCGGGCGCTGTGGCCATACTTGGCATTGTTGAGCAGCGCCACGCCGAAGCCCGGCTCGCTGATATCGACGAAGCGGTGGGCGGCGGCTTCGAACATCGCCTGTTCCCAAGAGGTGTTCGTATGGGTCGCGCGCTCGACCACGCCATAAGCGCATTCGAACGTTGCCTGCCGGGCGCTGATGGCGACCGGGTTCAGGGTGCGCAGCATCGTGCGGCGGTCGTGCCAGTCGATCTCGGTCTCGATATCGAGGCGCTTGGCATTGGCCGTCAGAACATAGGTGTTGGTGACGCGCGAATTCCGGTAGCGGTGCACGACGCGGATCGCCGCCCGCGACGGACCGCTCTCGATCAGCTCGATGCTATCAGGCGTATCGAGGCGGATCGCCTTGGCGGTATAGTCGGCATCGACATCCCAGGCATCCCAATTGCGCGGCTTGTCGGCCGGATAGACCCAGAGCTGGTTGGCTGAGCCATCGACCGCCTCACGGCCGCTTGCCTTGTGGATCAGGCTCGTCACCGAGCCATCCGTGCCGATTGTCACGGAGAGATGCTCGTTCTCCAGCACCTGCCTGGCTGCCTTCAGGCCGCTGGCAGGCTTCAGAGCGCTGCGATCGAAAACCGCGACGGAAAGCGGCGCGACGATATCGGCAGACGAAATGGCCGTTCCGTCAGGCAGCGTGGCGTTCAGCGGCCGCGCTGCAAGCGACGGATTGACCACCAGAAGCGCAGATGATGCCGCGCCCCTTGGCAGGACAGAGGCGAGCGCGGTCAGGCCTGCCGCCTGCTCCTGGCGGGCGTTGCCGATCACGCCGTCGAGCTCGTGTTCGGCATCGGCATAGACCTCGCGGATGCTTGACCCCGGCAGGATGTCGTGGAACTCATTCTTCAACACCACGCGCCAATCGCTTTCGAGGCTCCGCGGCTTTTCCGCGCCCAGCATATGGGCGAGCGAGGCAATGGTTTCAGCGGTGATCAGCGCACGCTCGGCCTGGCGATGCTTGCGCTTGACCCCACTCTGCGTCGTCAGTGTGGCGCGGTGGAGTTCGAGATAGATTTCCCCATCCCAGACCGGCAGCTGCTTTTCCGCCGCGGTCTTGTGCGCCTGTTCGTAATAGCCTTTCACCGTGCCCCAGCGGGCCTGCGGGATCGCCGGGAAATCGCGCAGCTGCAGCTCGCGCTCGACCATTTCAGGCGTCACGCCGCCACCGCCATCGCCGTAACCGACGGCCAGAAGCGAGGTCTCGTGCTGGGTCTTTCCGCGGAAATTCTTCCAGGTCGGCACGAAGCAATCCGGCTGCACGAAGCCGTTATAGCCATGCATCGGATTGTCGAATGTATGGGTCAGCACCTGGCTGCCATCGAGGCCCTTCCACCAGAACAGATCGGAGGGAATATGGTTGGTCTCGCTCCAGTTGACCTTGATGGTGAAGAAGCTGTCGATGCCGCCAAGCTTGAGGATCTGCGGCAAGGCGCCCGAAAAACCGAAGCAATCCGGCAGCCAGCAGACGCTGTGGCGGATGCCGAAAGTTTTCTCAAAATAGCGCTGACCATAGAGAACCTGGCGGACCAGGCTTTCGCCTGTCGGCATATTGGTATCGGGCTCGACCCACATGCCGCCGACCGTTTCCCATTTGCCTTCGGCGACCTTGGCCTTGATCCTCTCCAACAGCGCCGGATCATCCTCTTCCATCTGCGCATAATAATGGGCGGTGGACTGATTAAAGCGGAAATCGCCGGAGCGCTCCATCAGCGACAGGGCGGTATTGAAGGTACGGCGCATCTTCCGGCGGGTCTCGTTATACGGCCACAGCCAGGCGAGATCGATATGGGCGTGGCCGGTCAAAAGCAGTTCGCCATTCGGCGGGAAGCGCTTCTGCAGTTCCTTCAGCCTGATCGTCAGCGCATCGAAAGCTGCCTGCGCCGTGGCGCTCTGCTGGTCGTCGAGCCCGGCCGGATCATCCTGCAGCTCAGGCAATTCCCAGATCCTCTGCTGCATGACCGCACCCGACGTGCGGGACACATAGGCAGCCGTATCCGACGGCCAGTCGAGACTGCTGAGCGCCTGTTCGGCCGCTTCGATCATATGCGCGACAGCTTCGTGCCCGTCGAGCACATCGACAGCTTCGGTGATCTGCCGCAGCAGCAGATGCAGCCGGTGAACCGGCTCGTCCAGCCAGATCAGCCGCGCCTTGTTCAGCCGCGGCGCACGGTTGGGCTCGCCGAAGGGGAAACGCGCGACGCTCTCCGTCGAAATGGAAAACTCGCGGCCCCTGACAGGAAACTCCTGATGATAGGGATCGAGCCCGAACGTCTCGGCTTCCTCACCGCCGTAGTTAAGCGTGACCAGACTTTCGCCACCGAGATCGAGCTGCAGGCGGATCTTGTCCAGCGGCCAGTCGGCCGGCGCTTTTGCCGAAGCGGAAAAATGCACCGTGCCCTTGCGATGCGGCCAATCCTGGTGATGGGCGATCGGCTCGCCGTCGAAGGTCCAGCCGTCGATTTCCACGCTCTGCCTGTCGCGCCAATGGGCGAGTTCGGCGGTGCGTGCTTTCAGGCTGTCGAGACGCTGGGCAATGGTGAGAGACATGGCGTGTCCTATCGAATGATGTCGAATGCTCGGGCGGGGAGAGTGGAATGGCGCGGACGAGCCGCCAGCGGCACGGCTCCGTCTCCTCCAACAGATCGCGCGGCCCTCTTAGATTAAGTAACTTTGTTTTCACGTCAAGCGCGAGAAATCAGTTGCGAGACTTTCGGGTGTTGTAGACGCCCCAATCTATTTGCCGGAAAACGCCCTCGTTCTTCCAGAATTCCCTTTAAGTGGTTTCCGCAGTTGCGAAACGCCCGCCAAATAACAAAAATCTGCGTGTGGAGATTTCAGCAGGCGGGCGGTCGGTGTTTCTGAATGACCGTCAGCAACAACATCCTCCTATCGGGAAGGATGGGTCTTGGGCGGAAAGTTTTGGCCTCTCAAGATCCACACAAGAGCCCTTTAAGCCGTCGAGGATAGGGAATAGAAAGCTCATCCGAACCGGTCGGTGATTGAAGTCGGACAGAGGGACATGCCGAGAGGTTGAACCCCCTTCGACCCGTTGGAAGTGGCACTCTGATCATGTGACACGCGCCCTTCCCGAGCCGTTGGCCATCCCGAAAGGCTACTCCAAGAATTCTAGTAGCGTTGCGGCCGACGTCATCCTCCTTTCGGAGTGCCATTCGGGACGCAAATTAATCGATACATCGGCGTCAACCATTCGCTTGCGTAGCCTGCAATGGGCTTGCCGCCTTCGTCATGCATGACGGCTTCGTAAGCCGCCATCAGTGTAGCGCCCCAAAGCTGCCTGTCTCGCGTGTCAAACAGAAAGAAATCTCCGTCATCCATTTCGTACTCGTGGTCCAGCTGGACCGCGAAACACTCTGAGTAGCCGAGATCGATGAGGTCGGAGAGAAGAATTGATTTCGGACAGGAAACTTTGTTCATAGCGGTGGCAAAGACACAATATCTGACATGGTCCAGCAATATTCATGACGGCGCAAACCAAAAATCGCCCATCGCGTATTCTCAACGCCCCAATCTGGTTTCTTTAGCAGCCACTCGGTGCTCCCGGCGGTCCAGGCGAGGACTTGGCTGCGTGAAGCCAAGAGACACGAAAGTTCCATGGTGCAGGTCCGATGTGCCAGCCAGAACACCGGACAAACCGGATAGGAGCGAAAAAATCGATACGGACGGGCGTTCACTTGGCGGCCGTACTTTAGCAATCGACCAACGCGGGTTCAGCAGTTGCGCCGACCGTTACTTCGACGCAGAATCAACATCGACCTCTGCGAGATTTTCGATGTCCATAGTTTCCTCGGCCTACCCTTTTCCCAATGACCTCGATATTCCAGCCAACCGATTGGGCTGGAGGGAGTCGACCGGTGCGGACACACCAATGATGATGCTAGGACAAGGATATGTTCAATATGCGTGCCAAGGACCTGGTGCCTCTGAGTTCTGCATAAATCTTCTAGGTGGCGTAGCAGATTCTCGAGACGAGCCGGAGTGTCTCTTCGCCGCCTCTATGGACGGCTATGATCCATTCTTTCTTCGCTGGAAGAGTGGACAGACAGGTCGCCTTGGTTGCTTCAGCGGTTTTGTGATTTCGCGCATCAAGAAATCGAAGATTGTCACCCTCTGTTGGCGGCAAGATCTCAATGACCAAACAGTTCAGGCTTTCTTCACCATCCCGTTCAATCTCTTGCAACATCCGGTAGAGCGTTAAGCGTTGTAGACTACCAGTGCCTTCGTTTTTTTGAGAAGGGCACTGATATGGCAATGAGATTGTTTCGCGCAATTGGTTCACAGGGATCGCGGTTTGCCTGGGAGGTCAAAGATGGTGATCGTCCGTTCACCTGTCCATCCTGCGGCGTTAGCGTTGAGCATGTAAACAGCTACATCACGAAAGGGGAAGATGCGCGACTGCGTCGTGAGGTTCCCGCCTGTTTCCGGTTGACCAAAGGAGAGAGCCACAAGGATACATGTTCGCACTCCGTTCCTGGCGCAGTATCGATTCTAATGAGGGAGTCCGAAGCTGTCGAGGATCGCGCAGAGCCCGAATTCGAAGTAGATCGTGGCCAAATCAAGTTTCGTCTCAACATTCCGACCGTCATTGCAAAGAAGGTAAAGGCTGCATCGAGCGAGGAGTCGTTTGGTCAGCGCACTGGGAGAATTCTAAAAGAGGGGCGCCTCGATAACTTTGTCCGCTCGGCTGTGGGCCTCGCTCAAATTTGGAATGCGATTGAAGGATCGAATGAACGGTCCCAATTGAGCGAGCTTGTAAAGATCGCGGATCGCAGCAAAGAACTATCGTGGAGCCGCTTCTTTTATTCACCGAAGTCTTACCCAACGCTCCTCAAATCACTCAAAGACGGCGGTCGCAGTGTCGCGGTACTTGTTTCCATAAATGAGATCTATGAAAGCGCTGGAGATGACGAGATCAGTCTCGTTCACTGCTCGTCCGTCGTGCTAGATGCCAAAACAAACACGCAGGTCGCCCCCTCACTGTGGATTCCGAATGGTCTGGCCGAAAGATTGGTAGTAAACGCGCAATACATCGCGTTCGGTTTTTGGCGGGAGACAAAGCCTAACGAGTGGGAATCGCAGGATAAGACCAGAAAAATCCTCTATCGAAACGTCACGCTCAACATCGAACGAGCAGCACAATTCGCACGAGTGCTTGTCCCATCCGAAGACGACTTGGAAGCATGAAAGGGTACGGGCTGATACGGGTTCCATGCTTTGATCGGCCAATACCTTCTGCTCCTAGTTTCATGCGACGGGCGGGCAACGAATGCGGGGAAACCGTCGACAGTGCAGCTCAGCTCCGCGACCTTCACATTTATTACATCGCCATCGCCGCTGAAGTTGCTTCGTTACGAAGGGGCTTCTCGGAAAAATACTAACCGCTTGGCGACCGTTTTGAGTAGTTATCGCCACTCGTCTAATCATTGAAAATTTTCCGTTGTTCTGAGATAGTCATTCGGGATGGGGCTCCTGATGGTATTACATCGATGCAAAGGGCGATCTTAAACATTCTTCTTGCTTCGATCTTCTTCGTCTCGTGCGCGTCGGCGTATGCGCAGGAGTCTTCGCCGATCGGCGCGATAGGCGGCGCACTCATTGGAGGGATAATCCGAGACCTTCCCGACAAGCCTGCCGTCGCTACCGCACGATCTGACAAGATGATAACAAGCGCGACCGGCGAAACCAGCGCCACGGCCGTTGTTCAAAAATCGTTGCGTTCTTTAGGTTTTGATCCGGGACCGCCTGATGGCGTCAGAGGAGCGCGGACTAAGCGAGCGATCATTGCGTTTCAGCGATCGCGCCAAGAAGCGCCGACAGGCTACCTCACCGAGCAGCAAACGCTTGAGATTCTCAAAATCTATCATCGAAGCCGATCTTCCGGGGAAGAGATGGCCTCGGCCGGAACGGTTAGCACTGGAATGGTGCTGGCGTCGTCACAGTCGGCTGGATCGGAACCCACCGCCAATCAAGCGATGAGCCAGCAATCCAGCGAAGCGGTTGTCACTGCGGCATCTGCAGATGGCGGTGAGATCTACGCATCGCGGCTCTTTGCAGGCCCCGAGGATTACCCGCCCACAGACTTCGCGGCATATGGAATTCTCGCTTTCAAATATCGTGCGTCCAATCATGATCGGGCACGCCATCTGATGATTTGCGAGGCATACGTCAACTCGATCAGATCTTCCAAGGCGGTCTCAAGCCCCAGGCAGCAGCAGATGGTCACTGTTTGGCCGATGTCGTCGCGGTCGGCGGCCGAGAAGCTTATGGACATGGAGGAAGCTAGTGTTTGCGGCGTAGCCGTTGATCAGTATGGAAGCGTAAATGCCGACCGAGCGCTGAGACAGGCCGCTGCTGCTGGCGCTGATCTCAAGGGCTTGGGTCCCTACCTGTTGGCGTGGTCTCCTCCTCAAAAGAAGGGAAAGCAAGATGCCGTCGTCCTTATCGCCGATCTTTCCGATGTGAAGGACTACGAAGGCGCATTGGCGGCGATGTTGGGCTGGGTGCAGGACATCGAGAGCGACCCGAAACTATGGGGCGCTAAGGGAGGCTGGACGGTCGAAGCCCTCAGGCTGAAGATGCAGCGATGGTTCGACAAACGAGGGACCCAATTGTTGTCGGTCGTCGGACGAAGCTGAACAGGGAGGCTGACTTGGTCGATTTTCTCTTGCGATGGTGTGTCTCAACGTTCGCCGGATTCCTGATTGGACTCTGCGCAGCCGTTTGGCTTGATCCGCAGACGACCGGCGGCTTTATCTTGATCCTGATCACATGCATCGCGTTATCGGTCACCACGTCGGCGCTCAACACCGCTATACGCTCGATTGTTGCGGGCTATCGTGGTTCTACCCAAAAGTCCGGGGAAAGCAGCGCCTCCGTGACATTGCCATCCACCGAGGTTTCCACACTAGCTGGTGTCGCGAAGCCGCAGATTGCTCCGGCTGCTCCAGCGGGCGAAAACACCGCTGGGAAAGTAGTTTAATTCTGACGCGGCCATCTCAGGTGGCCATCAAAATCAAGAGTAGCTCAGAGCGGCACCCCCAACTATCGAGCATCGTGCCTTTACCAACGTCAGCGATAAAGGCAGCCATGCGGTCCTTTGGATGGATACAGAAATCCGGAATGATGTAGCATCAGCACCACGCCATCATTCCCATCCGTCATCCACCGGCTCGCCCATGGTCTTGTCCCGATACTCGATCAACAGCGATGCAATCTCATATGCTTCACCGTCTGCCATATCCTCGAAGCCCGCTCCCATGCGCCGGAGAACTCCGCGTATATCCGCAGCGACCTTGTGTTGTTCAGGGGCTTCAGCCTTGGGGCCGTGAGTGACACTTAATACGACCGCGTTGGGGTCTCCCATGTAGATCAGCTTTAGCGGCCCTTGATCCGACACTGTGGTAACAAGCATGTTCGGCGATAGCGTTATCTGGGACAATCCTAGAAAGGCGTAGTCCCAAAAGATTCGATCGTCTTCGTGTCGGTTCAATCGCTTGCCTTTCATGTGGGACACGAAGACCTGTGCCGCCTCTAAGGAAGTCGCCTCGATGTAGCAGGTTGTCCGCATCACGAGAAAGGCAGCGTAGATCGGCAATTTTCCTTCGCCGTACCAGTCTTGTGACATAGAATGTACACGTCGCTTTCCATTCTCTTCCCTCGACAGCATCAGATGCCAAAGATCGTAGCATTCGATCTCTTGGAAAGATTCGTCGGGCTGTAAATGGCGTACCCGTATTTCAGTTCCAAAACTCAATTCAGGGAGATATCTTGAACCAAATGGCCTGTCGGAAAACCAGCGCATGTCACACGCGTCGATGTGTTTCGATAGTATCTGGTCTAATTTGGATTGCGCTTCGGCATGAGAGCGAGCCTGGATAAAAATGCTGGCTTCCAGCTCCAGCGGTGTAGAGAAATATCGCAAAATGCAAACTCTATTGTGATGCGCTTATGGTTATCCTCGACGGCACGGCTGTCAATGTAGCTCAACGCAGCGCCACTACTTGCGCTGCTGTTTGACCCTAGAACGCGCCGAGCCCTTACGACCCGCAAACCGGGCTTGCAGACCTGGGCTGGTATCCCGGATCTAAATCTCCAGATCATAGGAAGCCGGAGCTACTTGTTGGTAATCTGCCAGACCGGTGAAAGCTGCATGTGCGCAAATGCGATCGCCGCTTTTTCGAATAGCTCGAGTTCGTAACGGTTTCGGAAGTCTGCCGTGAACTCGACCTCTCCCATCCTAATCTTCGAGGCACGATCCATCGTCCAAACGCGAATTTGTTGGGTCATCAAATGCGCCTGAATCTTGAGTTGTGTACCCTTGTCAGATGCCAGATGTGCCCGAAGGCGTTTTCCGACATCTGGGACTCCAAGACCTATGTACATCGCGGGCTTCCCACTTGATGAGAAATCTAGCCGGTAGACGGTGCCATTTAATGAATGGCTTTGGTAGCTTGGCAAGTGCACCCACCTGTCCCGTCCACGCTGCGTCCCAGTGCCGACCGGAACAGCCTCCTCTTCGTTCCAGAACAAATCTCCCCAACGTTCCTGCAATGGCACTTTCGACACAATCTTTTGCTCTTCCATCGATGCTGTTTGCCACAGATTATCGAGAGGCTTGACCCTACCGAGCCTGCCTCACGTTCGACATGTCCACCTAAGCCGGACAACATTAAGAACTCCCTGCACAGCGCATTGAGCCGGTGATCTTGATGAACATCTCGTTGTCGCGACACGCGAACACCCTACGATGTTTACCCTTCAATATTTACGGAGATCGTTTCATCTCTGAACGGTTGACCGGCGCAACACCGCTTTAGGCGGTAACGATATGAACAAATGCTAGGGGAATCGGCACTCCCCGTGCGAGCACGTCAGCAACAACAGGTGTCGGAGGCGGCTGGCGCTGCAGCGCTTCGTCGACTTTCAAGCAAAGCCTAATCCGGGCTTTAGATCACTCAGTCGTCACCTCGCATTTGATCCCCTTCTTCCAGGGCATCTGCTCAGCGAGGGCATTCACGTCATCGCAATATTCGGCGTTGCCGGAAAACTCCTTCTCGTCGACCGTGATCTCGATGACGATATTCGCAAGACTTAATGCGTGGGGATTATCGACGAACTGCTCTAGCGCCGTCGGCGAATAGCAAAACTCTTCTCCATCGACCTCAAACCAATTGCACTGCTCAGGAAGTCCATTGTCGACTTCCTCGCCTGGCCGACCGCGTATGACCTTGAAGTGCTTCATTTTGACAGGGAAGCCAAAGTCTGGCTTGCTTTTCACCTCTGGAGGTTCGTCCGACTGTGGGTCTCTCTCCTCGCAGGAGTAATTCACGGCTTCAGCTGGATGGGCTGCGTGCCAAGACGCCTGCCCATGGGCACTGCAGTCAAACTCGACCGACGCGTCGCACTGCTTGAACAGGCTAAGATATTGATTATTGCTGCCAGAGCCGTCGATCTCCGTTTCATTAACGCCGATCCTCGAGTCCGAGGTTTTCTTGAATTCTATCTCTCTGGTCGTGTAGGGGCAGCTAACCGACAGTGAGATGCTGCCGTCGGCTCGCGTTACCTGGTCGCTGATCTTGCAACCGTCCTGACCGTAGAGGAGCTGGACGTACTCTTTCGCAAAGTCCGATGCTTGCTGAGGGAAATCGAAACAATCCCAGGAAACTGCAGGCGACATGTTTGATGGCAGAAACGATTCCAGCTGCCAACCTAAGGCCTGCTTTGAAATCGCCTTCGCTTGGTCCTGCGCCCCGGCTGCCGTGGAAAACAGCATAGAAAAGACCGGAAGGACCCACATAGTTATCTTGGACTTCATGCGATCTCCGTTTCGAATGCTGCCAGCGCAGCACCTCGCTAGTTACTCGTTTGTTGAGAAAACAATGGAGATGAAGGGAGAAATCAAGATCATGATGATGTAGCCTGCGAAGGTCGATGCTTCTTCAAATATGTTCATGATATCGTCATCCGGGCTTAGGCCGTGGTACCATGGATATAGGAGATACGCGGTGTACGCGACGTTCGTAACCGCAGATACGCAGGTGAGAGCAATGATCGAGATCATTCCGATGCTGGCATCGCTCGATCGCCGCCTTGAAGTGTAGAAAAATATCATCGAGAATGTCGGCCCCAGATACACGACAGTCGCGTAGAAGAAACAAATTGGCACCTGGCTAGGCAACAGCTCCGCCTCACCAGGAAACAGGTGCATCCGGTACCCCAGAATTATCAGGATGTTGATGAGGTAAAAAGTGATCCAGATCGTGAAAACCGCGATGCTGAGCCCTTCATTCCAAGAGTTACTTCTGGCACCCATTTTTTGTCAATTCCTGCTCAAGTGCTAATCGCAACTGATTGTGAAAGAAGCGCGACGAGTAAGATCCCGCGAATGGTTCGCGCCATTTGTAGCTTGTGCCGCGCTCCAAGACCGTACGCGTTGACAAGGTAACAAGATCGTCGCTGACAGTGATGGTACCATCGAGAAAATGGTAATAAAGCTTGGCGTTGCTTGGCAGCTTTTCGGCGGCGTCTTTGTTGTATTCCTTGATCTGATCGAGACCAAGGGCTGCTGGTGCAGTACGCCATGTCTTGCCGACACCAACCGCTTGGTAGCCATCGTCCGGCAACGGGTCCAACGACAGGTTGATGTCCGTCAAAGCACTACCAAGTAACTGGCCGATATTCTTTTGATCGAGTCGAGTTGGGTCGCAGACGTTAAGGGGAGTTATGGCGCCCATACCCCCGGCAGCCATTGCTTCGCCGGACACGAGCAGTATCTCTGATTTCTCGACACCTGTGTCATTCGCAACAGCCAATCCAGATGAAGCTCCGAGAAGAGCCGCCACAACAATAAGTCGTCTCATCTAATGCCTCTCACTTGATCTCAGCTTCAACTTTTTTGCTCTCAATAATGCTTCGCCGCCGCATTTCGTCCTCAGGCACGTAGAATTGGTCGCCGAAGTAAACTCTCCAGCTCTTGGAGCCGTTGTTGCAGATCACGCTCGTAGGATTGGGCGTCGTGTAGTCCGCAGATGAATAGGTTTCCTGCTTGAGCTTTACCGTGGCGCGATAGACTGCCTTTTTGACTTCCTTCGCTCTCAGTGTCGCGCTCGGATAGGCGCAGTCACCTCGGGAGCTTTTCCCAGAGAATTCGTACTCACCGTAGTCGCGGAAGAAGGAAGAGAAATCGATCAAACGCTGTTTATCAAATTCGTCGGGATCCATCCTGAAAACGAAGTTCGCCAGATACCTCGCCGCGTACCGGTCGGCAGCTAGTTCACGCTTCTCGAATTCCTGGCAGTCTCCGTAGGCACGCTCGTTGTGCTGGAGCCTGATGTGCCCGATTTCGTGCGCGGTCGCGAAAAGCAGCTTGCCAAGGAACTCGTTGGCGAATGCTGAGACGGCTGAAACCGTTGGGTCCGATCTCACGACGTCCTTTCCGAAGAGCACGTACCCGATCGGCAGCGAGTTGTCGGTTTCGCTCAACACAATGTTGTTCGCCATGAGGAAGTCAGAGTAATTGTGTGTTGCGACGTCATTCAGGTGGGCTTTGTAACCGTCAACCGACCCAAAGACAGTCGCAATTGCGCCCATCGAGATCCTATTGATGAACCCATTGGTTATGAAGATCGATCGCCGGTCTGATGCGATCGACGATTCATCACTCGCCAAAAACTTCAGCGATAGGTCATTATTTGCGACTGCTTCGTCAGTTGGCCTGAACAAAAAAGACGCGTCATCGCCAAGGCCGACCGCTGCAGAGAGGGCCGCTTTCGTCGAGGAAATGGAAAATTTTGCAATTGAGCTGTCAGATCTCTGAAGGTTATTGACCGCGATTTGTTCGGAGAAGGTGCTCAGTAGCCCATACGCCATCGAACTTTGGAACGGTTGGCGCACCGTCGCAGGGTCGACCTCTACCCGCATATAGTTGATGCCCGGGTTAAAATCGAGACATTCGCCAACAGCGGCCATTGGCGCCGTGGGCACGCTCAAAGGAGCTGCGACGAAAATCGCATACTTCAGGAAGCGATGCCGAACACTTTTTCTCAAGTAAAAATGCTCCCAGAGCGAGTAAAGGTCGCCGTTTTTGGGATTAATGACATAAGAATCGTGCGTTTGCTACAACTAGATTTAGATAAAAAGAGGGATGGTGAAAGCAGGCAGGGGCTGGGGTATTTGCGAGTTAATCGCTTGGAATGTCTTGTCGCAGCCTCAAGCTAACTTTCGAGCCGTCCCCCACCATGCAAGCCGGTTGCATCGAGAGTGTTTGGGACCGCGTCGCCAAAGACCCAGCCCGGCAACGATATGATGACCATGCCGCTTGCACGGTGCTCCTGCGTCCCCCGGAGCGCAAGCTATTGGTTGGGGAAGACGTCCGCGAGTTACGAAAACAGAACACGTCAACCTTCGGCCATCACGATATTAGGGTGGCTTGGCTTACACGATGCGTCGGTTTGCGGATCGGGTACATCGGTCCCTGCTCGTTTGACGGGCTTGGCGTGGTCGCGCTAAAAAGCTTCGACTGTTCGGTAGAATGACCTTGGATCATTGACTGTCACGAATTCGGCCTTTTCGTAAGCGTGATCACTACTCCTGTACCATGAGATCAAGTCCGCCTTGGTAGCAAGACAGGTCCCGTATGCATCCGCTACGGTGGACGCTTCGAGGCCCATGTTCACAAGTTTGCCGCCCGTCAGCAGAATGCTCAAATCCGCGTTGATGCGCTTCACAGAAGTGAGTTCGGCAGGCTCGAACCAAATGCTCATCTTAGGTCCGAACACTCGCAGCAACTCTTCCTGCTGGAGAATCTCAGCAAACTTTTCGCCACCATACCCATGTCTGTCCGGCCTCTTTGACCCAAAGGTCACCGTAATCAGATGATCTTCTTGCTCAAAGGCGAAAGCTGCTCCGTCTGTGACATCTGTAAGCGATGTGCAGAGTTTATCAAATTTCTCGATGTAATCGTACATAGCTTCATCTCGCTTGCCCGAAACTAGCGAATATCTGGCTATCTCCGTCTGCTCCCGTGCAACGTTCGTTTGTTTCACCGCCCAAGCGAAGCCAAAGGCAGAGATCACAGCGGACGCAATCGCAATCACGTCGGAAGGGGAAATTCGGCGTTTGCTTTCTAGAGGACGTCGCATCGAAATCTCCTGTAACCACAACTTGCTAGATACACCGATAAGGTTGACAGCGCCTTATCCGATTGACGCCGCCCAAAAGGCCTGGACGACATCTCTTCGCAAGCTGACGACCTTCAGCACGTTGAGCCGCCC
The DNA here is from genome assembly GCA_900465675.1 of Hyphomicrobiales bacterium. Lineage (GTDB taxonomy): Bacteria > Pseudomonadota > Alphaproteobacteria > Rhizobiales > Rhizobiaceae > Rhizobium. The sequence continues at coordinate 130,877 of UBJR01000012.1, forward strand.
GGCGCTCAAAGCGTCCGCAGCAAGCCTATGATCGGTTTCGACAGATAGAAGAATTCGGCTTTATGGCGCTCGGTGTTTCCAAGGTTAATGCGCTGATCAGAGCGCTCGTGTAAGAAACCGATGCAGCTGCTGGCGATGTTCCGTTAACCTAGAGGCAAATACATGAGTGGCATTAGTTCAGGGTGGGCGCTGGAAATCAGGGGGGCGTCGATAGATCTCAACGACATTAAGCAGGAGTTGGGTAGACCCTTTGACCCTTGGGTTGAAGAGTATGACGATAGCGGCAAAATAGTCTTGTTGCTCCGGACAAGGCAATGGATCCACTGCACGAATACCAACGAGATGATGGCAATCTCCAACAGGCTAATCGAGGAACTCAACGGCGCCCTTTGCCTCATCGCGTCAGATGCTGGCAAAGTAACTGCCGGTGCTGCTTTCAAGTTTGATGATGACGGCAACAAGCTCCCCGTATCGATCGAGCTGGAAGCAAGCTTCGGCTTCGGCAGAGTACGGACTCGCGCCGTTTTGTCATTGGAAGATGGCAGCGCTGTACCTGTGGCTTCAGCCACTCAGCGCCGGATTGAGGCTGCAAGATCGCAAATCTTAGTTTCCGGCCTTCTGATCTTCACGGCTCGTGCCGACAATTGGTTTGACATTTACAAAGCGATGGAAACTTTGGAGGATCTTGTCGGCGGCGATAAGGCAGCTCGTTCTAAAGCGCCACAATGGAAGAATGTCAAGCAAACTGCTAACCACCACCGGCACGCGTCTGAGTTCATTCACCAAAAGCCAAGAGCTGTCGTAACGATCGATCAAGCGCGTGAAGTGATCATTGCGTTAGCTCAACTTGCAGTTTGACGGCAAAGAGTCTGATCTGCAGCTTTCGACTGACGACCGACACGTCACACGATATCGATGTCATTTCCTTTCCCGTTTGAGACCGGCAGACCGGCTAAAGCTCCATTCCGCCGCAAGACTCTAGAGCAGCGAAGAACCTTGCCATGAACGGCCTGGCTCGCCACCCGCCGTCTTCGCCCTCTCTGATGAGCGTCGAGGTTCGACGTTCCCATCCCTTCTCCGGAAACTCGTTCCAGATACATGCACAGAGGGCCGCCACCTGATCGTCAGTCGGCTGCGATTTCTCCCCTAGCGTGAACTCCGGAAGTGGCTGAACGCACTGAAACGATTGAGCGCCTTGCGAAGCGGACACGTCGAAGCTCACAAAGAACCCTAACGAAACCGCTACCCTTGCAACTGTCGAAATGGTCACCTTATTCCCCTCCTCACTAGCAAATTAGGGCAATCAGCCACCCAGGAGGTGCGCCAGCTCAACGATGTTTGCTCCACCGGCACCAACCGATACCCGGTTCTTAAAGATACGGCCGATCACCGACGATGCCCTGGAAAAAGCAGTGGCTGCTCACAAAGCGGGAATAGATCCCGCTCGTGCTTGGTTCGGCGACGATATGTTTGAAGAGCCAGACTTTACGCGGTTAGATTTCGACGGCGAGGAAAGGGTTTGTCGCATCATCGCGTAGACTATCAGTGTCCGCGAATTGCTCCGGCCCGATCGTATTCGGTTATGCCTGCTAAACCGCAATGATCCTCGCCAACAGAGGCCAGTGCGCCCATGTGCGCATTGGCCTCCTTCCAACACTGTTGTCAGCAATCCTTCGACCACAGCCGAACGTTTGATTTCGGTCCAATTGGCTTGTCATCCATGTCGATTGAAACAAACCGTTGAAGCGCGAGCGACGCCAGACCAGCCATTGGTTCGGTATCGAAAAACGATTTGTACGCTTGCTCTACCGTCAGAGATGGCTTCTTATCTAGCGCCATCAGCAGCCGAACGCGATCGCCGAGAGCGACTTCCCGACCTGCGTACCGTTGAAGATCTTTCGCGTTCTGGAGCCTGGTCCGGGGGAGATGGCAGACATCAATTACCTGATAGAAATCCGACCGAGTTTTAGCAGCGTCTTCAGCCCAGTGTGGCGGATAGACGTATTCGAAGACATCAAGCAACAAATGCCCAGTCTTTGTAATAACCAAAAAGTCGGGCTGATGCTGCTGCCTGTCGTTGAACAATGGCGGCGGATCGCAATACCACGAGATGACCTTCGGGTCGTTGTCGAGCAGGCAAGCCATGTCTAGCGCACCTTGCGTGCGGAACATGATCGGGCCTTTACAGTGGACAAAATTTAAAGAGGGACTGAACGCAAGACCGGCATTCGACGGCAGATTTGCGCGAGATCTGGAAGTGCTCATCACTATTCCTCGGACGACAAGATAACGTCACGCGCCATCTTTGGCGCGGCAGTTTACCTTCAGCGTATTATCGAGGTCCGAGCATTGATCATCATGGATGGATCTATACTTCAACTCGTTGTGGCGGTCAATCTCGCTGGCAGCGCCTCCAGGCAACGATGCCTATCACCGTCGAAACTAGTGCGATTAGAGGCATCAAGGCTTGGCACCAAAGGAGGGTCCGATTTTGTGGATGACAGAACGTACCCATTGGACAACTTATAGTTATATCGCTATCAATTTGTCTGTAAACTTAGGATCCACAATGCCACGAACGCCCCTTGCCAAATCTACAGTCGACGTCGAAGTTGGTGCGCGAATTCGCGCAAGAAGAAAGCTGCTCGGGCTTTCCCAGAGTGCTCTCGGTGAACGGCTCGGCATTACTTTTCAGCAGGTTCAGAAATATGAGAAGGGCAGCAACCGGGTCGGCTCCAGTCGGCTTCAAAGCATCGCGCTCGTTCTAGGTACTACACCAGCCGCACTGTTTGGCGAAGAAGGACCGATCGCCGATACCTTGGAGGTAGCGGTGGTTGAGCGCATGCTTACGTCGCCTGATGGCGTCGCGCTCAGCAAGGCGTTCGTTCAGATCCGGGACCTACGTAGTCGAAGGGCGATCATCAATCTTGTAAAAAGCTTGGCGGCGGACAACAGCGAATAGGTGTTTTCGCGGGCCTTTGCTACAGGGCCACAGAAAGGTTTAGCCTTCACGTTGCCCCTTGGCCAGCGCGGCCTTGGCCTTAGCTATCGACGATGCAATACCCAGAGCACGCCAGTCGGCGCGTGCCTGGTCCCTCTCCCGGATATGATCCAGGTAAGCTGCACGAGCTTCCTTCATCGTGATCTGCCCGCCCGCCCATTTCTCCAAAAGCTCAGCGAACCGAAGATCAGCATCTACTTGGATCCCCAGTGAATGCGCCCTCGCAAGCGCTCTGTTAATCGTTGCCCGTCGTCGATTTGAGACATCCTCGTCGTCGGACATGATGGCCGATCTTCGCTCGTCTGGTCGATGAAGCCAGCTTCTCTCATCAACTCTTGCCGCTCGATACCTCCAATAATGACGCGAGCATGGTGTTCGCCGTCGGACTGGACGTCGAGAGCGATGCTGGGCTCCATCAACATCTTCGCTAGTGCTTTACGGGAAGCCCGGACTTCGTCGTCGGCTTCTACGAGGATTGTCGCAGTCACGAGAAACGCAGGCAAAGTCACCTCTCAAACATTGGTCTCTACCGTTATCTGATTCTCGGCCAAACACAGCTGGCGAGTAACGGTCTACACTGCCTCCGGTTTCGTTTGTGACTTGATTGCCAGATCCGCTTGCGCTCTCTCCATGGCAATCAGGCGCCGCTTCAAAGTCTGGCCATGGGCCGTCAAACGGCAAAAGTAGCGTTTTTGTGGTTCAACCGTCAGGTCTATATAACCTTGGTCTCTGGCCTTTACAGCCGTCTTCAATCCCACCTTGGACGGCGCCTCGCGCCAGGTCACGCGGTCAAGACTCTTGAGTAGGAGCCGCAAACGATCTGGTTTCGAAAGTTTCAAATTGGCTTTTCCCGCCCTGAAGGTAACCGAGCTGAGATCGTAATCGCGCGGAGGTCAATCAAGAGTCGGACGTCTTCGCCAGAGTCATTGTAGCCTGACTAGCGTTCAATCGCATCAACATCACTCGAAGAAATTCGTTTTCCTTGGCAAGCTTTGCCTTGAGCACCACTTTGAGACGCAGGTTCTCAGCTTCCAGCGCTTCGAGTTCCCCCGATGAGACCGTGTTCTCGATCGGTGCCGCTGGGCCGGGGACTTTTTCGATCTTAGGACGCCTAGTGCGGAAACCCGGCCGCTGCCGTTTCGAAATTCTGGCGGGCGCCCCCGCATGCACTACGCTCGGAATTGGTGCGGGCTCGCTTAGGGACGACAAGCTTACGGTATTCAGATTTTCGCATCTCACAGATGCGCCTTCTGCTGACACAGTCGGCGCTGCCTTCGAGCTGGTATCGAGAGACTGACCAACGTCGATAGGTGGACGAGCAGGTTGTGTTTGCGCGAGCCGAAGGCTAGCATCTTCCTCGACCGCTTTAGAAGCAGCTTTCAGGTCGATGTTCGCCCAGATGGATTTTGGCGACAGCTGCGTCTTTCGCCGAGATTTATATTCGACGACGAATTCACGTTTTGGGTTTCGCATAATTCTCTGTGTTCAGGTCCAGCTATGACGGATCAAACCGCCGAAGCAATTGTTTGAGCTGATCGTTCTGCAGCCTCAGTTTGTCCGCAAGTTGACGCCGAAGCCGATTAATTTCTCCGTCTAACGCGGAAACACTCGAATGTGAACCATCGGTCGCCCGTGGCTCCGACACCGAAGACTGCGTGTTTCGGCTTTCACCTTTCGAGAAATGTGAGCTAGGATTGGCGGGCAGCGCCCCTACCCTTCCATGCTGTTTGCGGCGCGTTGAAACGCCACGTTGCGGACTTGATTTTGTCTGAGACACAGACGTTTGGCGCATTGGAAGTTCGATTGACGATCCTTCATCATCAACGCTTTCTGCTGCACCGGAAGGCTCGGGAGCGTCTTCGACGGTCGTTGTCAGAGCGTCGTCTACAACACCCTGGAGCGCCGCAGGCCGCTGTTCTACCGGATCCGGAGGCACATCCACGGTCTCAAAAGCCTCTTTGACCTCGGCGATCTCGGTCGGAGACGGATCAGTTGTGCGACGGCGGGCCAGGAACGACCAAGGCATCTTCATCGAGGTATCGTCTCCGTGAATGGGCGGTCGGATTGCATCGGGGGACAAATAAGTTCCGGTGCAATCCTATTCGCGTCATGGAGTGTCATCTACCGGCATGCGGCAAGATCCACTTAAGAGCCGATACGCTTTCGCAGATCAGCATTCTCGGCACGGAGTTTTTCCGCCAGGGTTTTGCGAAGCCGCTTGTTTTCTTCCTCGAGCTGGAGCAGGTCCGCGAGATCGTCAGACAAAGCGGGTGCCGCAACAGAATTCGTTGCCTTCGGCGCGGCTACCGCTTTCGCTGGTCCACGGCCCTTGCGCTTCGTCTCAGCAGGAGCGGTTGCCACTTCGACAGCCTGAGCCTTCCTGCGACCGCCCCGGCGCCCCTTCGGTGCAGTAACAGCATCGGAAGTAGCAACTTCAGCTACGGCCTTCGGACGGCGCGGGGCACGCGTCTTCTTAACCGCAGGAGTCTTCGCAGTGGTATCGGTTCCGACCGAGTCGGATGCAGGCGGTGTGCTCAATTCGTCAGCCATCAGTTTTCTCCCCTAGTAGGCAATTTCGTTTTCAACTGCTCAAGTCTGTGTGTCAACACGTATGAAATTCGGACAGTGTCAGTCGAAGGTAGGCAGACGTCGCGTGACCAATGGTACGAACTTGCACGCTCGCGTCAGAGCACGTCGGATCTGAAAGTTTAGACTCAATTAACTTCGTCACTGACCAATAGATTTCGACCTCTCGCAGCGAGCTTATACATCCGATAGCGTTTAACCGTGGGTCGCCGTTGTCACAGCAGCGGCGCAATTCGAATTCGAATGGTATCCGTCCAGATGCTGTCTCCGGAATTGCCAATAAGCTTTAGCAAAAAGACACCGTGACGGGCTCACGCAGTGGATCGCAGTTGAGGACGCAATGCTGAATGACAGAATACTAAGGTCCGCGCCATGTTAAGGTCGTCAGTTGTGGCCGTCTGCCTGCTCGTTGCGTACCCTAGTTATGGGATGATTAGTCGCGGCCCGCCTCCGTGGAGTTGCCAACCGATTGAGGCATGCAATGAGAGCGGTGCATGTGCGACAGTCTTTGGGGCCACCAATGAGTTTCGAGGTTAGCGAATCTGGTCGCAGTGACGGCGAACTAATCATGAAGGGCCTGCGTGGCGCGGAGCCAAAGGCAAGGTCATTTCCGTCGTTCGAAGAAGCTCGTTATTTCGTCGAGAACGACCACGGCTTGGCAAATATTTCGATTGTCCTGGTTCCAACCGACCTCGTCGCGGATTCTCGGAGCTTCTGGGCGCACATCGTTGTCACAAGGGGTAGCGGTGGACGCCTCATCAATCCGACCCGGTTGCTTATTTCCTGTATCGATCTCCGGAGGGGCTCAAAATGAGCGCGGTGCCCATGCAGCACCTGTATTAGTGAACGCTACTTGCGCAGATAGCTCTTTTTTCCCGTGTCCGCAATGCAATACCGGCCACCCCGAGGTCCGGTGCAGCAGCTTCCGCCTCGGCAGGAGCATTCACCAGTCAGGGTTGGCTGCATTTCATCCACTTGTGATCCGAGTAGTCCGACCGCGCCCATCGCCGCTTCACACGATTTCTTGCTCGCGCTGACGGAGCCATCTCGGCAAATGAAGGTCTCGCTCTATGTCGATTCCGCCTTTCGGTCCACTACAGGGTGTGTTGGCTAGCGCGGGCTGCAATACAAACAAGGTCGACGCCAGGACGGCCGTCGCTGTCACGAACCATGTTGCCAACTGACCCCGCGTTTGCGGGGCTGACACAAATCTCACCACTGTTATCTGGCTACCCACACCAAGGCCTGGGCGTTGGCGGACATCCTGTGGCGCCGCAAATGAACGACACGGCCAATCCCTCTGCGATCAACGTTCGTCCGACATCGCGGCCATCAACCGAAAGTGTGCCGCAGCTGCGGCCATAGTTACATTTCTTGGTACCTTCGGTTCCGGGCTTGCACGCGCACCGAACGAGGGCCACCTCTGTCGTCCCCGCTCCGGCTACCAGTTCCTTCAGTCGTGCTGACGCACGGTTCCCAAGCGCCGCCTCAGCAGGGCATTGAGGCTCGAATTTCTCAGGTGTATTGAAACCGACCAACCGCACGCGGGTGCCATCCTTTAACTTGATAGTGTCTCCGTCGGTGATTGTAAAAGTCACCTTTCCAGCGCTCTTGGCTTTAACCGGGGAGCCGCTGACGACCGCACCAGGAAGTGTGGGCGATTTGTCGATCCCATCGGGGACGCTACCTATGATGCCGCCGATCACCCCGACGATCACCATCGACGCAACCAAGGCAATAATTGCCCTTCCTCCCAAGGCTGACAGTCGCCCAAGAGAGGAGGCACGCCGAAATAGCCTTGGAGGACGAAGGGGATTTCGCAAACTAAGGCGGGGGCCACGAAGTCGTCCTGCTCCAAACGGTGCGACTTGAGTGATAGCTCGAATTCGCGGAACTGGGCGGTTTTCCTGGTGGGTATAGCCACCGACAATTTGGAGCGAGGGACGGTCGTTCGGCTCGTTCGTGAGACGCTTGAGGATGGCGAACTGCTTGTCACTTAACTTGGTACGCATTCCTTGGCGGCCAATTTTCGCAAGCATGTCGGTTAGGAACTGACGCTGCCAATCCGTAGGGCGCCCATCCCGAAGAACCTCCGCGATCCGGCGTTTAAAGAAAGCAATGTCAACTTCGCTCAGCATTCCAGTCCCAAGAGAACGGCCGCAGAAGCTACACTAGGTTGAAGTTATTAATATTGCTCGAAACGAAAAGTGGAGTCCGTCGTGACGTCGGCCGCATGATGCTCGGCGCCGATGCATGGCAGCACTGCAAAAATGGACGTTGCTCGACCTAATTCAGGTCTATACATCACGGCCTCAAGCGAGCGACCTGCCACTCCGGTGGTTTTTGTCGCTAGCAGCAACATACGGGCGCTCCCCTCGCGGGTTGAGCGCCCGTAATGTTTTCGGGGCTACGTTCACTTCGCCTGATTTAGGCAGTGGCGCCGATCAAACTTCAATCCAGACCTTGCCATCTTGGAAATGACAGCTATTTCTGTGACCGCAAATCAACCGAGGATCTACATTGGCTACTGGTACCGTTAAATGGTTTAACTCTGAGAAGGGTTACGGCTTCATTGCTCCGGACAACGGCTCTCCTGATGTGTTCGTTCACATCTCGGCAGTTGAGCGTTCGGGCCTCTCGGGCCTAAAGGATGGTCAGAAGGTGAGCTTTGAGCCGACGCAGGATCGCCGCTCTGGCAAGACAGCTGCAGAAGACCTTCGTGCCCTTTGATCAACAGCTGCCGCGAGTAGCGCGGCAGCCAATACCGTTGCTGGTCAGACTGCACTCTTGAGGCTTGTCTGATGAAAATCGCTCGCCAGCCGCGCGAACTGGCGGGCTCTATCTGTACATATGCACAGCTTGCGGAAGCAATTTGCTTGAAGGATCGAGTTTCGCGGCTATTGCCAATTGCGGCGATCTGAACTGACAATGGTTTGACCGCAGTCCCATAGTCTCAGATGAACTTCGTCTCTCCTTCCGCGACAACAGGCAAGGTCGCAGGCCAATTCTTTACCCCCAACCACGTTGCTAAATCCTTGGTGAGCTGGGTTGTTCGCGACCCCTTGGACCAGTTGCTTGACCCTTCATGTGGCGAAGGCGCCATCCTTGCCCATCACAGCAGGTCTAGAGGTGTCGAACGCGATCCCTATGCCGCATGGGTTGCCCGCGAGCGATTGCCAGATACGAACATAGACAACATCGATTTTTTCACTTGGGCTGCAGACACGGCAGAGCGGTTCGACTGCGCAGCAGGAAATCCGCCCTTCATCCGTTATCAGAATTTCAAGGGCCTCTCGAAGGCTGCAGCGACCTTGATCTGTCAAACAAACGGCGTGGCCTTCAGCGGCCTAAGTTCCGCATGGGCACCGTTTTTGGTCGCGACTTCGGCGTTGCTCGAAAAAGGCGGTCGTATGGCCTTTGTGGTGCCAGCGGAGATCGGCCACGCAACCTACGCGGTCGCGCTTCTTGATTATCTTCTGGCGAGTTTCTCGAAGGTTCAGGTCATCGCCATTCGCGAAAAGCTGTTTCCCCGCCTATCGGAGGATTGCTGGCTGCTCTACTGCGAGGATTTTGGAGGAAAGACCGAGGCCGTCCACTTCTCGAAGGTGGACCGGTTTGAGGAATGCAAAGCACCTCCAAGCTCCGAAGCCCACAATTGGGCGGATCTTAAAAGAGACTGGTCAGGACGATTACGGCCGCTGATCCTGTCGTCCGCCGCTAGAGATGCCTATCTGACGGCCGGGAGGCTGCGTGGCGCCCTTAGGTTTGCTGACTTCGCCAAGATTGGCATCGGCTACATCAGCGGCGCCAACGACTTTTTCCATCTCTCGCCATCCCAAGCCGCCGGACTAGGCATTCCGGAAGAATTTCTGGTTCCGACCGTTCGGCGCGGAAAGCATTTGGGTGCATTGCCTATCGATGATGATACGATTGCGAGGTGGAAGGCAGCGGACGAGGCCTGCCTCCTCCTCGCGATCCCTCCGACCGGTGACCTTCCGCCTCAAGTCACGGCGTACCTCGATACGGATGAAGGTCTCGAAGCAAGGCGTTCGTACAAGTGCCGCACACGGGGTTCATGGTATTCCGTACCAGGGGTCATCAGGCCAGATTACTTCCTCCAGTATATGTCCGGGGCAGACGTAAAGCTGGCTCGCAACGACTGCGCCGCCGCCTGTACGAACAGCGTCCACGGCGTTCAAATCACGGATATGCGCAAGTCAACCATCGCACTTTCGACGTGGGAAGCGCCATTGACCAAACTCAGCTGCGAGCTAGAGGGCCATCCACTGGGTGGCGGGATGCTGAAGCTGGAACCGCGTGAAGCTACTCGACTTCTCTTCTCGCCTGATCGAGAAGGGGACGAGCTATTCTTTTCCGCAACCGAGATCATGAGGACATGGCGGCATCTAGGCGGGCACGCGCCTATTGGTCGCTGACGACTTCGAATTGGCTGAAGTAGGTGCGCTCTATATTCTGCAGCACTTTGCTTGTGTCGCGACCGTAATTGCTAAAGAGTTTCGCAAAAGACTGCTGGTCCGCCAAATCTGCGCTTTCGCCCGTAAGGGCATGCATCCAGACCCCGGTAAGGATGTATGCGTCGTGATTGTAGCTTTCGGAGCTATTCACAAGGACCTCGGCCTTAAATCCGAAAAAGTTTTTGATCTCCAGGATAGTCAGGGTCTTGTTGAGTGCCCGCCTGAAGAATTCCGGCTTTAGCACCTGCCAGATGATCAGCGACACGATGACGATTTGATAACCTGCAAAATGGGTTGGAAGCTCCTTGCCCTTCGGAAGCAACACAATCCTGGTGAGCATCCGTTCGATGTCTCTTAGCGAAACTCCCACGCTCTCGGAAGCGAAGGCCAATTGCTCCTGCAGCGTCTCTGTAATTTTATGATGGACGCCCATGTCTGCGGCCGCAGCTTCGAGATATTTGGCCTGAGATCGGACGCTCGCATCATTTCCGACAAATTTGGGCAATTGCATCGACAGGGAAATGAACCGTTTCAGATAGTCTGTCGCATTGATGCCTGCGCCGTAGCGAACCTGAACGATCTGCTCCAATGCCTCGCTGTTCACGCCAAGGACGAAGTGAACTCGCTCAACTGCAAAGAAGTGCTTCATCGTCTCCAGCAGGGAAAGAGCATAGTCCGGGCGGCAGCGATCAAGCTCGTCCACGACAATTATCAGTGGCGTATCGTCTTTGGTGATCTCGACCAGCGCGACACGAAACTGCTGCATTGCGGCTCGTTTACCGTCTTCCCGGCGCCAAAATTCCTCGGCGGCCTTTTCGGCCTCCTTGCCACCAGCCTCAATTGCTGCGTCCAGGATCGGGCCGACGGCCTCCGACGCTCCAGCTGTAGCTACGGCCGCTCCGATGCGCAGGACCGGCCGCGCGAGTTTAACCGCGACCGTCTTCGCCCTTTTCCACGAGGCGTTCGATTTCTGAGGAGGTAGGCGTTCGCCAATCGCGCCGGTCAATGCAATGAGCGGATCATCCAGGAAGTCATGGGCGAACGCGTCAAAGTAGACGGTTGTAGCCTTGCCACCGTTTTCTATTGTGTGAGCGCCCACCCACCGCTTGAGGAAATATGACTTGCCACTGCCCCATGGCCCATCCACCGCGAGCACGACAGGATCTTCAACGTTTTCCAACAAGTCCGAAAGTCGCTTCCCAGCGCCTTTCCGCTGCAATAGGTCGTCCTCGCCAAAACCTACCTGGTAGACGTCGACATCTTTCTGCCTTGGGTGCAGTCGCATGGGTGATTGTCTACCGAAAGATTGTTGCGATCTGGAACTTGCTACCAAATCGCACTTTTGGACAAGTGGAGACCGGCGGTGCTTAATGGCTGTCCCCTACAATTACATTTCCGCGCAAATCCAAGGCTGGCCTGCTCTAGGCCAGACGCTTCTTCGCCGATATCAGTCATCGCCATCTGGGATAAACAACTCGTCTCTAACAGATTTTACTGGTCCCGTTGGGGCAACGTGCCGATTGAGATGCCGGTCCACAATTCCTCTGACGTCTCCCCCAATCCGACGAGGTACAAGGATCAATTCCGCATCGAGCGCAGCGCATAAGGCATTTAGCGTTGCGATCTTGGGGTTGTCTTTCCCGGCCTCGATTGCGGAAACCCTACTTTGACTAATCCCAGCCAAATCACCAAGTTTCTCTTGGCTCATCTTTCTCGCCTCTCGAAGGGCGCGGAAAGCGCCCAAGTCTAAGCCAAAAATCATAGTGGTTCTCTCTCAGATGCCATAGCCAATGTAACCAACGCGAACCATACCGTTTGCGGTATTTCATTCAGGCCGCGATCTCACTTCCCATCAATCTAAGATTTTCGGACGGGTCCCGGATCATCAACGTCAGCCTCGAAAGCCCGGCGGGCTTCGACATCCGAGGGGAAATATGAACTAAGTCGACCATCTCCAATTCGTCGCCTCACACTAAAGGTTGGGTCGCCATTAAACGGTTGATCCCCGAGAATGGCCGCCGCCGCCGGTAGCGCCAGCGCCTCCTCTTGTGGGGACGGGATATCGAGCTGCGCAGCAATCTCGGCAAAGGTATCGCCTTCTTCAAGTTCAAGCATCTCAGCTGCTGAAGACGTCGTAAGGAACCCGCCGCCGGACCAAGCCCACAGAACGTCATGCTCAGTTACTGGATCAATGTGGTTGAAATCGCCAATCAGATAGTAGTCGGGGCGCTGAACGATCCGATCCAAGCCGCGTAAGACAGCTAGATTGGCATTGTTGTACTCAATTTCATCGGGCTCTCCGCTGTCAGCAAGACAAGCCGCTTCATATTGCTTTCCTGCCGATGCTAAAACATCCAGCACCGTTCGTATCCGAGCATGGGCGACTGAGTATTGCTGGCGGGCCTCCCTTTTACCACATGTCCCCGCTTCCATCGATCGAGGCCACGAGATCCAGCAGGCCAGAGATCGACGCCCAAATGGCTACGAAGTCCTTCGCCCCCTGGTCTCGTTTTCTTCTGCGCAGTTCAGGACGGATGCGAGCCTCAAGTTCCTGGATGCGATGTTTGAGTGTGACTTCGTTCGGCGGCTCGATGCGATCACCACTGGCCACCTCCAGAACTGCGCTCGGTGGAACCTTCAAAATCAGTGATGCCGTCGCGGTATCGAGGGTACCAATGCCCCACAGACGAAGAACTTCTAACTGTCTCTCCACAGTACTAACGTCGATATTGAACGGGTACTGGGCCATCAGTCGTCCTCATCCGCAGGATCTGTCCAGATGCCACGGACCTTGTCGAGCGCTTGATCCTTTCCTGGCACGGTTGATAAGGCTTTGAGTTCCAGATCGGCGAAGTAAGGCCGTTCGATACCATACGCCGTCAATCTCTTAAGCGCTTCTTCCCCGCTAGTACCAAGCCGCTTGACGACACGCGGCAAGCTCAGTGCTCCCAGGAACCACCCTTCCAGCGTTGTTCTCTCGTAGTCCCGATGGCCCTCCTCGAACCGGCTGCGGTCCGAGAATCTGTGAAGGTCAATCGCCTTGAGGATACATCGGATTGCATCATCATCGCTCATGTATCCAGCCTCAAAGCCAGTCGGGCCGGGCCAACATTCTTCATGCCACCATCTAGCACCTTTAGAATTGGTCGCATTGCCGCCAGCTTCGAACCGCCAATACGAGCCTCGGGCGCGGAAATAGAAATAGATTCCGTCGAACTCGCCTTCAGCCTGAACCGGACAAAATCCAGCGAGTTCGTCTAGTCGGAGGCTTTCGGTGTGCTCAAGACTGCTTCGCGTCTCCGGCATCAGATGGAGACACTGCAAGTTGAAAGGCCGGTCGTCGTCAGGCTCGAATTTTAAGCCAAAACCGGCCGCTCGCAACGCCTCGGACAGCCTGTATAGCTTGGCTTCGCCACCTGGCCGCCACCTCTCTTCATCCCGAACGAAGCCCTCGCTGTCCACGATGCGCTCAATCTCTTGAAGTTCCTCAGCAGATGCATCGTAAACCATCGCGACGTAGGTGGGATTCCATTATCCCACTCAGTCCGCAACTGAACTGAAGCTCTAATCATCGCTTTCCTCCCCGACTTCTGTGACTGATGTCTCGATTACGAAGCCCGGTCGAAATCCGCTGCTGTTGCTCTCTTGCAGGTATCCTCGAGGATTACACAGCACACGCGTGTCGCCCTCGATATAGTCAGCAAATCGATGGATATGCCCGTGGATCCAAAAGTGTGGTCTTCTCCGCTGAATGGTCTCTGTCAGGCTCGAAGCGAAAGCTGCGTTCGAGATATGTCCAGCAAAGCGTGGATCGAGCGATCTTGCCGAAATGGCGTGATGCGTGAGAACCATGGTTGTGCCGCTGAACGGCTTTCCCAGTTCGTCGTCAATAAAACCCCTACTCTCCCAGTGCCGGGCGATCATCTCGCCTGGCGTCAGGAGACTACTGTGAGCTTCGAGTAGAGAGGTAAAGCGATAGATCAGGCGGAAGTCGAGGAGATATTTCCTGCATTCTTGGACCGCAAGTTGGCGGCGCTCATCGATTGGCAGATGGCCATAGTCGTGGTCTTCGAGTTCGAAATCTGTCCACAACGTCGCACCGATGATGCGAAGATCATCACTCTGAAATGTCTCATTTTCGAGGACGTGCACATTTGTACCCGCTGTCCATTTACGGGCGTATTCCAAGGCGCGGTCAATTGATGTGCCATAGTAGTCGTGATTGCCGAGCGTGACGACTACAGGCATATGCGGCGCGATCTCATTGTGTAGGAAGTCGATAGCTCGTTCGATGCTGTCGGCAATATCGCCCGCGCAGATGCAGATATCGGCCCGTGGAACGATCAGCGGCCTACGGTGCAAGAGATCCAGCCTAGAAGAGTGAATATCACTAATGATCCAAGCTTTCATCGACGTGCCTCCCTCAACGATGATGTCTGGCTTTCGCCGTCTGGGCCGGTGACACCTGCCTTTTCGGCCACTGGCGAACACATCTGTTGAGCTGCTTCCCCGCTGGGTTCTGCTTCGTCGCAAATCTCATCGAAACGGTCGGACACGATGGAGCCGATGAGGTCCAACTCCTTTGCCAAGGTCAAAACAAGCTCGCGCCGCTCACTCAGCATTTCAGTTGCACGGATTAGTTCCTCGCGCAGGACAGCATCCACTTTGCCTACAAGCCAAGGCGCTGCGGCCAAGTTGATGTGCCCCAATGCCGTGTCGCCGCCAAGATGGTGCAGCCCTGTGCCCATACCAAATTGGGTTTCCATCTGCACGGCCAGACCTGTAGCAGTCGCCAGATCGCTGGTCGCACCCAGACCTGCACCGTCCGTGTGAAAGCCGAAGGTCAACTGCTCGGCCGCCATTCCCGCCAATCGGAAACAGATTTCATTACGATAGCGTTGGGCATTGCGAATGATTACGCGGGGGATACCGAACACTGCTTGACCGTAGGATTGCAGTTCAAGCCGAGGATTGATCTGACTGGCCAGGTTGACGCTGAAGAAGTGGCCGATGTCCAAAGCCTTTCCGACGAGCGCGTGCCCGACCTCATGCACCGCAGCAACATAGCGGTACCTACCGTCGATTTTGATCAGGTCCGGCAGCAGCGAAGTGAGATCGGCCAGCGAAAGAGATCGCTGCTCGCGCCGCGCCTTCTTCTTGGCGTCTCGGACCATTCGGGCAAGGTCCGCCCCCGCCATGGACTCAGTTAAGGGGCCTAGCGTTTGAAGGTCCGGAACCTCCTGCTCGCCCAGCATCTGACTGATCATAGCTACTCGATCCGCCTCACTGGGCAGCCCGATGGCGACATGCCTATCTAGCCTCCCAGGTCGTCGGATCGCAGCATCGATCTTCTCGGGAAAGTTTGTCGCCCCAAGGACAACCAGCCCATCTCGATTGGCCGATCCGTCCAGGGCTTCCAATAAGGCGTTTACGACTTGGATTGAATACGACGCGTACTCGCCCGTGAACGTCTGACGGTCGCCAATCGAGTCAAGTTCGTCGAGGAGAAGGATAGAAGGAGCCTTATCAACTGCCGACGCAAAATCCGCCCGCATTGCCTTCAGGAGATCGCCCAAGTGACCCTTTGCCTGCCACTGCACAACGGACGTCGGAACAAAGTTGACCCCGCAGGTGTCCGCAAGAGCTTTTGCGAAGATCGTCTTGCCGACTCCCGGCGGTCCACTGAGAAGAAGACCACGATCAACGTCTGACCACTTCAGTCTTCCTGAACGCCATGCATCCAAGTCCTTAGCTAGCTGCAGCCCCCAATCCTTGGCCGCGCCGTACCCGTGCAGTTCTTCAAGGCGCAGCGTCTGCTCCTTGATAGGTTTCACCTCGCCGACAGGTAGTGAAATCGAACCAAGCTGACGGATCGTGTCGGCGGCGGTGCTATTGCGTCGGAGGGCCGCAAACAACAAATCGGATGGGAAGGTAAGAAGCTGACTGGCTTGCTTCTTGGACACTCTAATCTTTAGGACCTTGGAGCATGCCTCCTGGAGGTCGTCTGTGGTAATCGGCTCAACGTCGATGAAGGTATCGACTGCTACCGCGACGTGGGGCGGCAGGTTTCTGGTCTCTGTGATCAATAGGGCCCGGCTGCGCTTCCCGCACCGCTCCGCGAATTCATTTTTGATCCACTCCTGCTTGGCACCGGCACCGATGCAAGCGTATCCAATATGATCCCAGGCGTCCTGCTCCACTCCATCGTACAAAAACGCGATTGCACATGGCTTGAAGTCTTCCGCAGAGCTTTGAGGGGGGACAACAGCAGCCACGACACCTGGACCGCCGATTTTGAAGCCGGGGCAATTATCTAGCGCTCTCTCAAATGTACGGTAGAAAGCGTAGTTCTTAACTGATGAGTTAATCTTAGGATTCTTGGTGCCAAGCGGCATAGCTGTCCCTCCGCTGCTCTAGGCAGCGCTTGAAAACTGGTTGCATTTGGAAAAGATCAGTCGCGCTTGCGGCGAACTATCGTCTCGGGCCCGATCAGGCGGTCGTCAAGGTCCATGGTCACGAACCGTTGAAGAACCATGGATGCCAATCCGGCGACCGGTTTGATCTCACGAAACACGATCAGCGCTTCGGCTAAGGTGAGGCTTGAATATTCTTCGAGAGTCGCAAGCAGCCTGACGCGATCCGACAACGGCGCCTCATAACGGGCGTACCGAAGGAGATCCTTGGCGTTCTTCAACCGAATGCGGGGAAGTGCCGAGGGCTCGATCACCTCGTACGGGAAACCGGCATCGATCGATTTTTCCTGTGCCCAATCCGGCGCTCGGTCTTCCCGCACGCCATCAACCGCGATCCTTACATCGGTTTTTTCGACCATGAAATCCGGCTTGTATGTTTGTCCATCTTTGGAAAGCGAAAGGGACCGGCACGACCAGGAGATAACATTGTCATCAACGTCCAGCAAACAAGCGATATCGCGTGCCAATTGGTCTCGGAACAGCACTGGCCCGATGCACCGGACGGTGCTGAGCGGATAAAAGACTTCTACAGGATTGGACTGCGACACATGGCGCGAAGAAGAGATGCTCATCATGAACCCTCGAATTGACACAGCGAATGCCCCGGATGCCGGGGTCAGGTTCAGCGTGCTATTCGTATGGTTCTGGCGCTCTTGGTCATTCAGGAACAGATAAAGAACAAATCTTGTTTAGTCAATAGGATTTAATACGGATTCCTACCAGTTGTGATCGGCCGCAGCTATCGACCAACCTTCCACCAAACGCTCAAATGCTGAGGCTATCCGGCCCGAGCACAACGCGCACGGATACGACCTTTGTATGATTACGGTTCTTGCGATGTTCACCTAGCAACATTGAGCGGATTTCCGATCGGGAAATTGCGCCTTGCAGCAGGAAGGACCTAGAATGTCAACGAACTTGCCCAAGAAGGCATTGATTGCCATTACAAGCCACAGCGCAGAGTTTTACCCTGACGGCGGGATCAACGGCGCCTTTTACACCGAAATACTGCACCCTTATCTCGCATTAACGAGCGCTGGGTTTACGGTTGATCTGGCGAGCGAAACAGGTACGTACACGATCGATCCCTATTCACTAAGCTCCCAGTTTATCTCCGGCGACGATGTTGCGATCGTCGCAGATGCCGAACACCCTCTCAACAAGCTGCTCAGTGGTGCAGTCAAAAAGGCATCAAACCTGATTTCCGATGACTATGGTATGTTTTTCGCATCTGCTGGTTTCGCAAGCGTCTACGACTATCCGACGGCATCGGTCTTGCAGAGCGTTGCATCTGATGTCTGGGCTCGCGGAGGCGTGGTTGCTGCGGTCTGTCACGGCGGCGCTATTTTTCCAGGCGTAAAGGACAGCAAAACTGGAAAATCGATCGTCGATGGCCTGGAACTGACCGGGTTTTCAACGGAAGCAGACAAACTGGCTGGCGTGCTTGACAAAATCCACGAGGATGGCGTCCTGACCACTGAAGAGAGCGCCGTTAAGGCCGGTGGTCTTTATGTGGCACCGCCCGCTCCGTTTGACGACTTCTCGGTAACGAGTGGTCGGTTGGTAACTGGCGCCAATCCGTTCAGCGCCCGCTCCGCTGCTAGCGCAGCGATAGCCGCGTTTGATGCGCTCTGATTGATGGTGTTGTACGCCGTTGGTTTCATATCCAACGGCGTACTTGCTTTCGGTTCCTGCGCATTGGGATCTGAAAGGTAAGCACCCAATTCCAGCGACTTCGATCACCACCGGAAACGCTGCAGCACGCATTTCAATCCCAATCTGCCCTCAGAATTTTCCGCGCCGTAGCTCTCTCTTGGCTAGATACCTCTGCGGTCGTAGCACTTTCCCAAAACCCGAGCCGCCTTTGAAGCAGCTGGGCAAAAGCTATGTCGCCGACCCCAATCGGCCTCATTGAGAATTTCGATCAATGGGTCGGCGATCGCCTGAGAAAGCGCAAGCGCGAAAAGACCGGGCGCTGGCTCAAAATCGCGAGTGGCGATTGTTGAGCTGCAAGCGCTCCTCACAATCAGGCGCTAGACCACCTATAATTTCGATTTCATCCGACGTGCCGTCATGTCCCACGGGCATTCCTTCGATACTCTTCTGACCGCGCGATCTAAAAATTGTTGGCATTGCTTGTGGGGTCGCCAGCACCCGTGTTGCACTTTGCAAGAGCTGCGCAAAAGCTCTGGTGTTAACACCATCCGCTTCATTTAAGCTTCCGATTAGAGGATCGTTGATCGCTTCCGCGACGGTCATCTCGACAAAAATCGAAACGCGCTGTCGAAAGTTTGTGGTGACTGGGGTTGAGCCAAAGCTATCAACCGCCGACACTGTGAAATCCGACTCCGATAACGTTCCCGACAAGTGGCTCTCCAAACTGCGGTGGGGTTAGCCGGAACGCTATTCGAGGAGACCGTTTGATCCTATCATACCTGTGTATGGATCGAATTGCCGCAGTTACGAGGCTCCGGGGACGGGCGCTGCTTCGCACCGCTCGTACCGGGTCTCAAGCGTGTAATCTTTACGAGGCCCCGAGATGACGTGCTTCGTTTGAAATACGTCCTTGCTGAGAAATCGGAACTCACTCACATAGGTGTCGCTTCCGCAAAAATGGCTGCCATTGCCAATCAGCTCACTGTCGACAGCGATTATGGCCATATCCAGAAACCGCTCGGTCAGCATCGCATCAAAAAACACTTGGAGCGTGGCCCCCGCATTGACGAAGGAATATTGCCTGCTGAACGGCAGCCTTTGGCCCGTAGGCAGTAGGAGAAAGCCACTTTCGAGGTAACTATAACGATTGGGTTCAGGTATGATGTTTGCCGTGCCGACCATCTCGGCTCCGTCGGAGGATGACCGCTTAAGACGCCATTCACCGGTGTAGAGAGCGAAGTCGAATTTCACGGTCATCGCGAGACGCCGTCACGGGATGGAATTGCCCACAATGCCACAAGGCCGCTTACAAGCGCTGAGAGCGTCGCGGCTATCATGACCGTCGCATAGGCAGCCGAGATTGCGCTCGGTTCGAGTGTTGCGATATCGGAACCGCCAAACGCCAGTCCGACGGCTGCGACGGCAATCAATCCACCGCTCCGGGCCGCTGCATTATTGATGCCCGAAGCGGCATTGCTGTCGGCTTCTGGCGCGGCATCGAAGACTATAGTGGTCAGCGCGGGTATGGTGATGGTCATGCCGACGGCTGCAAGGACAAGTCCGGGAAAATAGCCAAGCCAGTATCCTGGCACAGATGCTGAGATACCGAGAAGCGCGAACCCTCCGGCCGTCAATATCGGCCCACCCGTCATGGGACCCCGGGGCCCCACTTTCGCCGATAATCCTCCCGCAAACGGCGACCCCAAACCAAGGATTAGCGAGAAGGGAAGAAATGCGGCGCCCGCTTCCGTGGCCGAGTAGCCATGCACCCTGAGCAAATGAAATGGGAGAATGAAGACGGCGCCGCCCAAACCGCCGTATAGGACGATTGTGAGCAGGTTTGCAGCGGTGAACGATCTCGACGCAAAAAGCCTCATGGGGAGGATCGGTGATTTCTCACGCGTCTCGACAATCCAGAATACCGCGCCAGTCATGAGAGACAGCGCCAATGCGACCAGTCCAATGGTGCGATCGCTACCGACCTCAATCAACGAGTAGGTGAATAGTGCAAGCGTTGCTACAGCTAGAACCGATCCGGGCATATCCAGACGACGGCTAGGGTCACCTTGCCTGCTTTCGGCGATGTTCCGCGAAAGGAGCAATGCGAGTGCGCCGATCGGGACGTTTATGAAGAAGACAAAACGCCACCCGATCGTGTCGACCGCCCATCCCCCGAGTGTGGGACCGAGTGCCATCAGGACACCACCAGCCCCCGCCCAGGTGCCAATCGCCTTCCCACGCGCCTCCCCCGTATAGGCTTGGCTTATGAGAGCGAGACTAGTGGGGACGAGGACAGCGGCACCGGCGCCCTGCACTAGGCGAGCAGTAATCAGAGTGGCATTGTTAGGCGATAATCCACATGCGGCCGATGCGACGATGAAGACCCCCAATCCACCTACGAACGCCCGAAGCGTTCCGTATCGATCGCCCAAGGCGCCACCCAGCAAAATTAAGCTGGCTAGAGTCAGAAGGTACGCGTTCGATATCCACTGTATAGAAGAGAGATCGACGCGGAGATCAGACTGGATCGACGGAAGTGCGATGTTGACCACCGAGCTGTCAATAAAGCCCAGACTGCTTCCAAGGATCGACACCGGCAACACCCATCTCGGGCTGGCGACGTTCGTCGCGACTGGTTGCAGGGAAGTTGGTGTTCTTGTCACGGAAATCTCTCAATGACGAAGTCGTTGTATCTCATGCGTGCCTTCGCGTCCCCTCTTATACAATGTTTTCGATGCCCGCTTCACGGTCAGCCACCGTAGAGCGATTTGGGATAGATGTCGGAGATCACTGAAGGAAGGATAGCCTTCACACTCTTCTCGTTGATTAATTTAGCGATTGTCTCAGCGTCGCCTTTCACCGCAACAGATTTAGCAAGCCGGTTGACGCGGCCGACCACCGAGGGCTCCACCGGCCCGAAGCGTTCGCGAACTCGGCAGATTGCTGCCAATACCTCTTCGTGGAGACTATCAGACGATACCTCCTCGTCGAAAAACCTGGGCGGACGCACCGTTCGCGCCGGAAGTCTCGCACAAACGCTTTGTCACAAGTTCAGGAGTCCAAGTGTTCGGGACAGATTTCGCTGGCACAGGCTGCTCTTCGTTCAAGGCTTGCTACAGCCATAGCGTAATATCTTGCATGACACACGTCCACAGTGGGACATGCTTTTAGCTTTAATATATGAAGCTATTTTCCTCATCGAGAATTTCTATAGTCGTTCTCTTTCAACGTATTGAACTCCACGAACGGCCTCCCCAAGTAGGGTTTAACGGCCTCATTGTAAGCGGTCCATTCGGACCCTCAATGTCGCACGAAATGGCTTCCGCCGCTTTTCTGAAAGTAAGGCGCCCGAGAGCCAAGTGGAGGGTCTGATGATCAATGTACAAGAAGCACTGGCTGTCTCTGAAGAGCGTATCACCGATTGCGGTGGTGAAATCGCGATCGATTTCTCAGATCTGGTCGCCAAAGGTGAAGAGAGTGGTTTCACTCGAAAGGAAGTTCTTGTCGCCATCAGTGCGCTGACTGCCTGCGAGCTGTCTTCGCTTCCGGACGTCCCCAGGATCCACTGAGGACGCTGCATCTTTCTGTTCATGAAATCGGCCGAGGGCTTAACCTTCGGCCTACGTTTTCCCGCATAACCTGATAGTCATCAGGTTTTTATATTGGAGGTCTACGTATGGCGACGTTAGCTAAAGACGGCTCAGCGTTCATAAACCACGTTGCTAAGTTCGCGCCGGAACTCGCAGATTTAACGAAAGATCTGGTCTTCAAAGACATATGGGAACGCCCCGGCCTTTCCAAACGCGACCGAAGCCTGATCACCGTGACAACACTGATTGCGACGGGACGCCTTGAACCGCTCGTGGATCACTTCAAGTTGGCAAAGCTGAACGGGATTAGCGAAGACGAACTTCGAGAGATCCTCATTCACCTAGCGTTCTATGCTGGCTGGCCGTCCGCGATGAGCGCCTCGCGCCTCGCAGCCGACGTCTTCAGCGACGCGCAGGGCAAAAGCGTCTAGCATGATGGAAAGGGAGGTCATCGTGAGCAAGATGAAACTACGTCACGCTGAAGAGACTGATGACCATGTCATTGGAGAACTGCTGATCCGGGCATTCGACACGCAAAACTCGATCAAGATGCCCGGTGTGGTGTCTTCGCCCGAGCGGTACGCGGACCTGCGCGATCGAGCACAGAAGCGGAAGGACGCCACCGTACTCGTCGGTGAGATCGACGGCGTTCTCGCGGGAACGCTGACGCTTTATCGCTGGGGAGCACCAGGAAACGAAGCGTGGATCGAAAGTGCCGCTGGTCTAAGATACCTGGCGATAGATCCTCGCTTCGCGGGCAACGGCCTCTCGACAGTCTTCATTGCTGAAGCAAAAAAGCTCGCCACTGATTGGCGAGCTTCGGCAATTTGTCTTCGGGTCAGGAGCGGTGCCAGCGGAGTACAGCGGCTCTACAAGCTACACGGTTGGAAGCGCGATGAGCGTGGTGATCTCGACCTTATGCCCGAAATCTATCTCGATGGGTTCACGCTGCGTCTCTAGGAGGCCCAAGGTCACCGTGTAGACACCGTTGTTTAGATCTCGAACGTCGATCCTGAGGAGGAGTTTCGCCGATCCAGGGTCATGTCGCCATCTACCTCGTCTGATGCCTCTATTTGAAGCTGCCTAGCAGTCTCTTTGTATTTCTGCAGTCGTGCGTCACCTTCCGCTCTACGTCCAGCCACGAACCGGCGGGCACGCTCACGAGCCTCTTCAAGGGATGGCAAATCTTCAGATGTCATCGGGTCAACTCCTTCTTACAGACTACCACGTTGGCTTGATTGGTCGCAAGGAAGAAGCCCATATCGAAATAGAGCGGAAGCGCACCGTCTACTGGCCGCCGCAAGTGAAGTTCCTCGCATCCAAGGATAGTGGCATAGGCTTCAGCTGCCTCCACGGCACAGAAGCGAACCAGACCCTTCAACGGATGTGTATCGACGGGTGAACCTTCCAGCAAATAGACGGACAACACAAACCTGCCGTTGGAGACCTTGCCAACCGCTAGGCCGGACAAATACGAATTGCACCAGATTGCCACTTCGAAATGGGAGGGCCGGTTCTCCCAGGATTCCACTTCCTCACGCCAATCCCACTCGTAACGGCGATGCGGGTGATGAAGCCAATGCTCCTCGAACGCTTCCAACGCAGTGTCGTCGATCGGTGTCAGTTGGACAGGTAGCCCGTACACTCGAGAGAGCGTGAACTCAGCTGTCTCGTAAGAGAGGTCTCGGATTGCACGATATCGGTGCCAAGCATTCGACATTTATTGTGTTCTCGAATTATGGTGATGAGGCGGGCCGACTAGCGGCGATTGACGTCGTGTTGCTCTCGGCCGCTCGTAAGAAGAAGTAGGCCAAACGAGACGGTGACGAAGAGCGCGGAAACCCAGGCCAGATTGACGACGTCTAGTTTCGTCAGGATGGCGGAACCAACCCCTGCTCCGATCGAGAAGCCCAGGTACATTCCTGAAGCATTCAGCGAAAGAACGATGGGACCGACCGAGTGTCCCGCTACCGCGATCAATCTGGACTGCTGCGCGGGGAAGAACGCCCACGACGAGAAGCCCCAGACACCAACCAGGATGAAGGCAGCGAACTTCGCACTTCCAGGGCCCAGGACGTGCGGGACAAAGAACATCGCAACATAGTTGAGAATGATAACAGCAAGCGAGTATGCAACGACGCGGCGGCTACCGATGCTGTCGCTGATGTGGCCGCTCACGATAATGCCGATAAACGCGCAGACGCCGAAAATGAACAGAGCCTCGGTGAGCGCGGAACCGCTAATCCCTCCGACCGCATCCAGAAATGGAGCGACATAGGTGTAAGCGCAATAGGCGCCCATTCCAAGGAAAACGGTCTGGATCAACGCAAGTCCGACGCCGGGTCTTTTGATGACGCGGATGCGGTCGCCGAGACTGGGTGCTGAGAGACCTCGTCCGATGTCCTTGGGAAGACCCGCCAGCAGGCCGATCAAAGCAATGGAAGAGAGAACTGCGACCCCAATGAACGGCATGCGCCAGCCGAAGGAAATCCCCACGAACGATCCGAGGGGCACGCCGATGGCAACCGCCACACCCAGACCGCCGCTAACGATCGCGAGCGCCCTTCCCCGGCGTTCGGGTGGGACGAGTGCGCTTCCAAGAGCATTTGCGTTGGGTACATAGAGCCCGGCCGACATCGCCAGCAATAGGCGGGCGACAGCGAGAAGTTCATAGCTTGATGCAATCGCTGCCAGGATATTGGAAATAACGAAAAGCCCCATGCCGGAGAGAAGAATTCGGCGGCGGTCGACATGGCCGAAGAGCGTGGTCAGCAGTGGCGAAGAGAAGGCGTAGGTCAGCGCAAAGATAGTTACGAGTTGCCCTGCCGCCTCAACCGAAACCGAAAGATCGGATGCGATACGTGGGAGGATCGCCGCGATCATATGGCCTTCGGTTCCCACCGCGAAAGTGCCAAGGGCTAGCCAATATAACGAGGGTAGGTGTGAAACTGTGTCGCTGGTTGTTGCTTCAGCCATGGGAGAGTCCAGTGGGGTTAGCGCCACTCTAAGCGGCGATCAGTCAATATCAGTGCGCGACAGCTGCCGTAGGGCCGGTTCGTGCAGCTTTGCTCAGGGTGATGCACAGGATGGCAGCCAGGACGCAGAAGGCTCCCGCGATAAAGAACGCGGGCAGATAGCTTTGCAGCTCCGTGCGTGACAAACCTGCGCCGTATGCCGCAGTAGCAGCGCCAAGCTGGTGAGCAGCAAATATCCAGCCGAAGACCAGTCCCGCTTTCTCTCGGCCGAAACGATCTGCGGCCAACCGCACCGTCGGCGGGATCGTTGCAACCCAGTCAAGACCGTAGAAGATCGAGAACATTGTCAGGCCATAAAACCCAAAGTCGGTGAACGGGAGGGCAAGTAGCGAGAGCCCCCGCAAGCCATAGTACCAAAACAAAAGCCAACGATTGTCGAAGCGATCTGACAGCCAGCCCGAGCAGATGGTGCCGATAAAGTCACAGATCCCGATGATAGCGAGGAAGCCGGACGCCTCGATGGGCATGATGCCGAAATCGCTGCAGAGCGTTACAAAGTGGGTTTGGATCAAGCCGTTCGTGCTGAGGCCGCAGATGAAGAACGTCGAAAAGAGGATCCAAAACGTGGAGGATGTCGACACTTCTCGAAGAATGGTGATAGGCGACAGGAGCATTTTGCCCAAGCTGTCCTTTGGCTTGCCACTCACCGGTGTGATGTGAACTTCACCAACCAGCGGGAGGTTAACGTCGGCGGGATGGTCGCGCATTAGCGCTAGAACCGCGATCGCCGCCACGACGATCATCCCGCACACGAGATAGACGGCCGACCGCCATCCATACGTCTGCGTCAGCGCGGCCATGATGGGCAGAAACACAAGCTGCCCTGTAGCGGAACTCGCGGAGAGCATGCCGATGACCAGGCCGCGATGCTTGGTGAACCAGCGGTTGGAGATCGTCGCACCCAGCACGACTGCTGTTAGACCGGTGCCGAATCCGATGATGAGACCCCAGAGCACCAGAAGATGCCAGAGCTTGGTCATGAACAATGAGCCGATGAAGCCGATCGCCACCAAAGTCAGTGCGAATACGACGACTTTCCTGACACCGAACGCGTTCATAAAGGCGGCAGCAAACGGACCCACCATGCCGAACAGCACAAGCCGCACTGCCAGAGCGGACGAGATTGATGAGGTCGTCCAGCCAAACTCATCTTGCAGCGGCTTAATCAGGACTCCCGGTGCGCCCATGGCGCCAGCAGTGACGAGCATTGTTAGGAAGGTGGCTCCGACAACGACCCACCCATAGTGGATGTTGCGCCGAGCAAGTGTCGAGGCGAGAACGGTCGAGACCATCTGATCGATCCTGATTGACAATCGTTTGAGGCATCGCTTCCCAAGAAGCGGCCATCGAGAATTCTTTTGTCGAACCTGATGACTATCAGGCTTGCCGTCATACATGATACCCATCATATTTGAAGTCAAGCGCTATATGCTGGAGATTGGAATGCGGGTCACGAAAGAGCAGTTCGCCCAAACACGAGAGAAGATTCTCGCCGCTGCGAGCAAGCTATTTCTGGACAAAGGTTTCTCGGGGCTGGGCGTTGCGGAGGTTATGAACGCTGCAGGCTTTACCCACGGCGGGTTTTATCGTCATTTCCAGTCCAAGGAGCATTTGACCTACGAGACCTGCAAAAGTCTCCTCGGGCAAACGAGTGCCAGCTGGAAGCGAATCGTCTCACAGCATTCAGACGCCCCGCTTGAGGCACTACTCAGTCACTACCTGACCTCGGAGCGACTGTTTAGTGCAGATAGTCCGTGCATCTTCGGTCAATTCTCTGAAGACCTGGGTGGCCAGAGCGATGCGATCCGGGAGGCATTTTCCCAAGGCCTCGCCGAGCTTCGCGACATATTAGTAAAAATCATTCCTCACTCGGATACGGTGGAGAAGGAACAGCGTGCCTTATCTATCTTGAGCGCGATGATTGGCGCTGCCTCACTCGCCCGATCAACAAACGATCCGATTATGGCAACGGCGCTTCTGTCAGCAACCCGGCAGAAGCTTCTCTAGGATCGAGCCAACTGCGATGCGCAATACGCTAATCGACGAACGCTCCAGAAGGACCATAGATCCCGGCTCCCTTGTGCGACTCTGCGTATTCGCTGAAGGCATCCTGATAGCGCGTATCGATGTCTGACGTGCTCCTGAAACCATTCGCAAGCCTTTGATCGTCCACATCGCCGGGGGCCTTGATTGCGCCAATTAGCGTAGCGATCGACACTCCAAGCTTGTCGAGGCCGAGGTTGGCAGCGATGCCATCCAATTGCTTCTGTCCCTCGGCACTCTGCTGTAACAGCTGAAGCTTATCCGCGATGTCGCTCTCGTAATCTTCAGTCGAGGGATATTTGCCAGGATCGAGTCCGAGCTGATCTCCGACCGCGCCGACGAGTGCCAACTTTTGTTTTTGAACATCAATTCCCGCGATGGCATCGATAGTTGACTGCGGAACCAGCCCGTTTTCAGTAAGGCCGTTACCAGTGCGGACTTTCGACGTTTCACCCGCGTTCAGCTTGATAGTTTCTGGCTGGTTTGGGTCTCTAAATCTGTACTGCGAAGACGAAAACTGGAGGTAATGCGCGAGTTTACGGCAATCATTTTGCACCTATCGAACCGGCGGTAGCCATCATGACCGCGCGATCCTGCTGCAGCAGCGTTTCATATCTGCAGAATTTTGGTCAAAAGACCCGCGAAACATAACAAATACGCTTCAAATACGGAAGCTTAAATTCTCGTTTATCGCTCTGTCCTCGTTATGCAGCCGGATGACACTCTGGATGAGCGAGATCCGGCTGCGAGATTGCTATGAGATGCTATGAGAGTTACCGGCCGATCGGAGACGGGTTCCGCTCGCCAAAACCTGCCTGATGCCAGTACGGATAAGCAGGCGTCTGCGCACTGGCCTCGTCAAGAAACGCGACTTGCTCATCGCTGAGCTTCCAATCGACCACGCCAAGGTTCTGCTTGAGCTGCTCTTCGTTACGTGCGCCGATGATGATGCTCGAAACCGTCGGGCGACGGAGTAGCCAGTTCAGTGCGACCTGCGACACAGATCTTTCCGTCTCAGCCGCCACCTTGTCCAGCGCATCAACAATATTGTAGAGGCGCTCAGATTCGATGAACGGACCATCTCCAGGCCGTGCTGCATAACGCGTCCCTTCGGGCTGCGGATTTTCGCGCCGGATCTTGCCGGTCAGACGGCCGGAGGCAAGCGGGCTCCAGACCATGGCGCCGACCTTCTGATCGAGACCTAGCGGCATCAGTTCCCACTCGTATTCCCGGTTGGCCAATGAGTAGTAGGCCTGGTTGGCAACGTAGCGCGGAAGATTGTATTTCTCGGCAACGGCCAGTGACTTCATGAGATGCCAGCCGGAGAAGTTCGAGCATCCGACATAGCGGATCTTGCCAGCACGAACGAGGTCATCGAGCGTCGACAGGGTTTCCTCGATGGGCGTCGCGGCGTCGAAGCCGTGCAGCTGGAATAGATCGATGTAATCGGTATTGAGTCGCTTAAGCGAGGCTTCGACGGTTCTGGTCAGATGGTGACGGGAGGAACCCACGTCGTTAGGCCCCTCGCCCGAGCGAAATGTCGCCTTCGTGGAAATCAGAACATCGCCGCGTCGTCCGTCGATTGCCCGACCCAGGATCTCCTCCGACGCGCCTGCCGAATAGACATCAGCAGTGTCGAAGAGGTTCAACCCGGCATCAAGGCACACGTCGACCAGCCGCTTTGCTTCGCTGACGTCCGTCTTGCCCCACGCACCGAAGAAGTCGCCCTTCCCTCCAAATGTTGCCGTGCCGAAGCTCAGTGCGGGAACCTTGAAGCCCGAGCCGCCAAGATATCGATATTCCATTTTTGGTCTCCAACTTAGATATTTAGAAGTTAGCCAAGAAAGCACGCGCCAACGACGCCGAAAACGAATGCTCGACAGATCAACTTCAGTTTTTGAAGTCAATAACATTTTCGTCGTATGGTTCTGTCGAGGAAACGTCCCTACCAGTGACCTCGAACACAGGAGCGCCTAATGCCGCTAGCTCGAATCGAAATTCAAGCCGGGAAGCCTGCTGAATTCAAACAGACGGTCGCCGACGTTGTCTACGAAGCTCTCGTAGAGGTACTCGGTGCTCCCAAGAATGACAGGTTCCAGATCATTGCTGAGCATACCAGCACCGACCTCATCATTGATCCAACCTACCTTGAGATCGAACGCTCGACCGACGCGCTAATCATCCAGATAACGCTCAACGAGGGTCGAACCACCGAACTCAAAAAAGCGTTCTACCTACGGGTCGCGAACGATCTCCACACCCGCGCAAACGTGCGCAAGGAGGATGTGTTCATAAACCTGGTTGAGGTTAAACGTGAAAACTGGTCTTTCGGCAACGGTATTGCCCAATACGCGTAACTCGGTCCGGGTTCCAAAAGCTTCTGAGAGGTCCAATATGTCGCGCATTTTCATCTCAGGCTCTTCCACTGGACTGGGCCTCCTCGCGGGAAAACTCCTCGTAGCACAGGGCCATCGAGTGACCCTTCATGCGCGAAACAACGGTCGTGCAACTGACGCAAGGCGCGAGTTGCCGGAGGTCGAGGATATTGTTGTCGGCGACCTGAGCACGATAGCGGGAGTTAGGGCTGTCGCCGAGCAAGCAAATGCTTCTGGACGTTTTGACGCGATCATCCATAACGCTGCCATTGGTCACCAAGATACGAGAGTGTTGACGGCAGATGGATTGCCCGAGATCTTCTCGATCAACACTCTAGCTCCCTACATGCTAACAGCACTGATCGAGAAGCCACGCAGGCAGGTCTACCTCAGTTCCAACATGCATCGCCAAGCGAATTTCAACAGCGATGACATCATGTGGAAATCACGACCTTGGGACGGATGGGCAGCCTATTCGGAATCCAAGCTGCATGACGTTTTGCTGGCGTTCGGCTTTGCCAGAATGTGGCCAGACGTCTTGTCTAACACCCTATCTCCAGGTTGGGTTCCCACGAGGATGGGTGGCGCTGCGGCAACCGATGACTTGCTGGAAGGGTGCGAAACGCAGGCCTGGCTGGCGACCAGCAACGAGACAAGGGCACTCTCGACCAGCCGTTACTTCTTTCATCTGAAGGAAACCGCGCCGCACGAGCAGTCACGCGACACCAGCATTCAAGACAAACTACTGGTGTTCTGCGCTGAGGTATCCGGTGTCCCTTTGCCGAAGTAACGACTATCCCAGCAACCCTCGACGCATGGCGGTGGCGATGGCATGGGTCCTGTTATTGGCTTTCAGCTTCCTCGTGGCAGATAGGATGTAAGCATTCACTGTTTGCGCGGCGTAACCAAGCTCTGCAGCGATTTCGTCGCTGGTAAGGCCAAGCTCCGCATGCCTTAGGCAATTGACTTCGCCAGCGGTGAGCTGGAGTTCAACCGCCGCGAACCTATCCATCAGTGGCTGAACAACCGCTTCATAAAGTGGCCTCGCGATAAACTGGAGGTAGGCCAACTCATCTGCCTGAAACGGCACAGAGCGAGTGAATAGAACCGCGCCAAAGGTCTTGCTTTGGCGTCTAATGGGGACAAGAGCCCGATTTCTCAGATTGAAGAACGAAAGAATCTCTCCGAGTTCCTGCGGCATTGCGGGAGATCCCACCCCATCCGTAAGACCCTTCTGCCCGCTCTTGGCTGCTTCTATCAACGGATCGCGAGCATACCATCCGGCCTCAACGTATTTCTCCACGAAAAGAGGAGGCAGATCAGTATCGAACGAATTGCCAGTTCCCAGCTCGAACCCATCAATATCTAAGCCGCAAACAGCGACATGGTCGAACGTCACCGAGCGCCGCAGACTCTCCAACAGATAGGCCTGCCCTATCCGCCTGGATCGCGGCAGCGACTTCAAATCGGCGGCTGACGCTAGCGGACCGTCGTCAGCAGAAGGATTTTGGACACCTACCACGAAGCTCTCCCTACCCGACCTCGGGGATAGCTGACATTAGCGGAAAAGGGAAGAACTCGCTTGTTTTTGTGGGTGAATTAGGCTCGCGCGACCGCGCAGTTAAACGCTCATTAAGAACCCTATAATATTTCTATTAGTGCAGGGCCAGCATTACTCCGCAGCAAAATCCGAAGCGCTATCCGCGATCGAAATTCGCATGGCACCAATCCATCTCAAATCCAGGGCGCTCATGTCATATATTGAAAGTTTCGCGTCTCTCAGAAGCAGATTTTCCTCTATTACAGCTCTCCTTCCTCGCCCTGCGGTGAAGGCGTCGCGAAATACATTGAGTTTCAGGCCACATGACGTCGAACCCAACGTGGATTCAAGTGAAGATCAGCTATTACTAATGTCGCGAAGGCTGGAACTGGCACTTGAGGCGTCCGGTGTCGGCGTATGGCAACTTCATCCGGAGAAAAAGCGCCTCATCTGGGACAACCGGATGGGCGAGATTTTCGGCTTGGGCCCTGAATCGACGACACTGGGCTACGATCAATTCCGCGAACGAGTTCACCCCGACGATATCGCCGAGGTTGAACAGGCCTTGACGGCAGCCATAGAGAGCCGTCGCAAGCTGGTTGGCCAGTTTCGTATCTCCACCCCATCTGGGGAGACGCGGATAATTAGGGCCTATGGCGTTACCCACATAATGCCTGATGGTGAGCGGGTTGTGATCGGCGCCAATTGGGATGTTACGAAGGACATTCTGCTCCAGGAGGAGCTTCGCGAGGCAGAAGAACGAGCCCGGAACCAAAACCAAGAGTTAGAAGCCGCCCGGAACGACCTTGAATTCCAGGCGCTTCACGATCCGCTTACGGGGCTACCCAATAGACGATATGTCGAACGATTTATCGAGAGACTGAAAGCGACACCGGCTACCGAGAGAAAGCCAATAGCTTGCATTCATATCGACTTGGATCGCTTCAAGGAGGTGAATGACACGGCGGGGCACAATGTAGGCGACGCAGTTCTTCGTTCGATCTCTCAGGTCCTTGTATCTCTGAGCAACTCCGCATGTTTCCTTGCGAGAATTGGGGGAGACGAGTTTGTAATCTTTATCCAGGCAGCAAATGCCGGTGAGCTTGCGAGTGAGATTGGCGCGAGCATCGTGACAAGGGTTGCCAAGCCTATTTCTGCGGATGGTCGGGAGTGGCGATTAGGCGCTAGTGTCGGAATCGCTGTGCAGGACACTTCGTGTGACATTTCCCAGCTGATCGCGGATGCCGACATAGCGCTCTATGAAGCGAAGAAGCGAGGCAAGGGCCGCGTCAGACTGTACACCCCGACACTGAGAAGTGAGTTTGTCACGAGCAGGCAGTTGGCGGATGAAATCCTTGCCGCGATTGAGCAGGATCAGTTCGTCCCATTCTTCCAGCCTCAGTTCGACGCCAAGAGCCTTGAAATTGTCGGCGCTGAAGCCTTGGTTCGATGGAATCATCCCGAACGAGGGCTGATATCGCCAGCTGCTTTCCTGCCAGTCGCGGAAAAAATCGGAAAGCTGTGCGCGATCGACGAGATCATCCTTACCAAGTCGCTGGACGCCGTGCGCAAATTCGAAGTGGAAGGGTTCAAGCTTCCCCGTGTCTCGGTCAATGTGTCTGCACAACGGCTGAGGGAGGAAAGCTTCCTCTCAAAGCTTTCGTCGCTCCGGTTCAATCCGGGTTCGCTGTCTTTCGAATTGTTGGAGTCGATTTCATTCGATGAAGAAGATCATGCCTTGAGCAAAGCGATCGAAAGCGTGAGAGGAATGGGCATTGAACTCGAAATCGATGATTTCGGTACCGGACACGCATCCCTGGTCAGCCTAATAGAACTGGCTCCCCATCGGTTGAAGATTGACCGCAAGCTCGTCAAACCGCTGGCGACATCGAACTCGCAGCGCAAGCTCATATCATCGGTCGTAGACATAGCGCGATCGATGGATATTGGCGTTGTAGCCGAGGGCGTGGAAACTTTCGAGCAGATCGAGATCTTGCGAGCCCTGGGGTGCTCGACGCTCCAAGGATTCCGGCTTGCGAAACCGATGCCTGAAAGCGAGGTTGTGCGGTTCGCGCTCGGGCGTGGTTGGATGCCTTGACCACAGCGATATGGTGCGCCGCCAAGTGGCGCACCATATCGGTTCGAAGGCGTCAGACCTCAACAACCACGTCATTGCCAAACAGAAGGTGTATAAACGCGATCGAATACTCTGACGCGGCCTTCTGGT
This sequence comes from Hyphomicrobiales bacterium, assembly GCA_900465675.1. Lineage (GTDB taxonomy): Bacteria > Pseudomonadota > Alphaproteobacteria > Rhizobiales > Rhizobiaceae > Rhizobium. Next base: position 163,878 of record UBJR01000012.1, read on the forward strand.
TCTGCCCAGTAATCAGCTTGCCATCTATGACGACTTGAGTGCCAACCGTTGTAGAGGCGGAATAGAGAATTCCCGCCCTTTCCATCTCGACCTGCGGCCAACGGGGAATGAAATCATTTCCATACAGGGCCTCCACCTGGGCATCCTCCGCTCGACTGAAGCCAGTCGCCCGTCGACCCGTGGCGCGAGCTGGATTGTTAGCTAACGCGATCGAGCCATGACAAATCGTGCCGACGATTTTCTCTTCTGCCCAGAAGTGCTCGAGCAGTTTGCCAAGCTCCTCATTCGGGAATAGGTCGACGGCCGCGCCACCTCCACCGACCACATGAATAGCGTCGTAGCGATTGGGATCGACGTCCTTGAGCGCGATTGTCGTGAACAGTCGGGCGACGAGCGACTTGTCGGTGAGAAAGCCCTTGGAGACAAGGTCGTCAGCCTCCCAAGAATTTTCGGCAAACGGATCGCTCATCGGATCATACTTCACTTTGCCACCTGCCGGGCTGGCAAAATCGATCTCGCACCCGCGCTCCGAGAAATGCCAGTAGGGATGTGTCAGCTCGGAAAGCCAATAGCCCATGTCCGAACTGCTGGTAACGAACAAGATTCTCAATGCTCTCTCCAAATTAGACGATCGGAAGTCGACCAGGAACGATATTTAGCTTCAAATTATGAAGTTTATTCCGCTAGGTCAAGGATGGATGGGCGGGGGCAGGTCACGCGTCCGGAAGAGCTATTTTGAGCTGGGCCAATTGGCCGATAGCGGCCCGCTGTTGTCACCTGCGGCGGCTCGAAGTTGGGGAGAATCGAAAACGCGGGCCGCCCAACCCCAGGCGGCCCGCGCAGCCATCAAACTCACGCACCATCACAGTCTAGGGCAGACCACAAAGTGGCGTCAGCGAGGCTTCACATGACGGCCATCATGCAGCTCAAACATGATGTCTATAATGCTTGGAGTCAATCGAGTTACTGAAATTATTGACATTTTTTAATCTATCACATTGGTCTTTGTCTCATGCGTTGCACGAAGAGGTTCGCGACAGTCAGAACTTTTTTTGGCCGCGAGTTCTATAGGGTTCCTCTAAGTGCAAAGACCTCTACTGGCTCCCCTACCCCTCGTAAAGGATAGGAGCCTAACCGCTCCATTTCATTGCTGTATCCGCCCATTTCGACAAAGGCTCTAGAAAACAACACCGAGCGCTGTGTCTCCTTGGTCAACTCCTCAAGTCGGGATGTCACATTTACAGCCGGTCCGATGACGGTAAAATCCAAGCGGTTTCGCGAGCCTATATTGCCATACATGACGTCCCCGACATGAACGCCCATGCCGTACCGTAACCTGCTTCGCCCGTGATCCTCGTGCTCGGCGTTGAGGGCTTCCATGGCTGTCTTAGCCTCGCTGATAGCAGAGAGGAGCCTGCCACAAGCATTTGGTTCCGTAAGCCGAAAAACCGCGAGCAGACCGTCCCCCATGAATTTTAGGATTTCGCCACCATGACGCTCTATCGGCCCCGACATCGCATCAAAATAACCGTTCAGCATGTCGATTACGTCGTCACGAGGCCAAAGATCGGAAATAGTGGTGAAATCTCGCAGATCGCAGATCAAGATCGCTGCGCCCAACGTCTCACCACTTCCTCTGGTAGTCGCTCCCGCCAGGATTTGCTCGCTCGCATGTGGCCCAACATACGTTCGCAGGAGCGTCCGGGTTATCACATTCTTGATGCGAATTTCGCTGTGCAGCGTGATCACTGGTAGCAGATCCTCGAGCACCTGCATGTCCTCATTGCTGAAGCCGCCCGGAGCATCGCAAGCGAAACTGATAATGTGCTTTTTGCCCAAAGTGTGAATGAGTGGCCAAGCGACGTAATCGGTCATGCCTTCTTCCCGAAGATCATCATAGATCGGATACTTCGTGGGGTCGCCGCGATTTTTGTAGAGGGGCTGGCGGACAACGGATGCACCGTTGAACAGTTCGTTCACCGGGCTTTGAAGAAACGCTGGTGTACTTTCGACGTCGTATCCGAACGTGTGGATCTCGGCCTTATTCATTCCGTAACGCCAGACGATGCGAGCACCGAGCCATTCCGGATGGTTGGTTCGGAAGTGGAGGGTCGCCCTGCCGATGGAAACGCCTTGCGAGCGAAGTCGCAGACACATCTCCACAAGAATATTGTCGATGAACCGCTCGCTCTGGACATCTAGCATTAGCCAGTCGAGGATCGCCCGTCTCTTGACTGGCCACTCTCCTTGAGCGCCCTGATTGACGAATTTCATCGCTTTGCCTGTGTTGTTGCGGCTGCGATCGCAGCTGCTGTGAAGAGACTCATCCTAAGCAGGACCGTGTCCGGTCTTGCGTCTCAACGAGTTGCTATTTGGCCAAGCAGGATGTCAAGCATGGCCTCAAGAAGGCCGTCAATCGGTTCGAAACTTGTGTGTAAGATGCGAAGTGTTCCTTTCAGAGAGGCGACGCCTAGTGTCTGTTCGTGTGAGATCCCCGTGGAGACGGCGGGTCCCCAGATTCCGGTTAGCCTGGCATCGCCATAGGCGGATCCGACCTCTAACGCGCCAAGATTGGTCATAAGAATTTCGGCGCCGTAAACGTGGGCCCATACAGAAGCTGTCTCTGCCACCGTAGGATTCCCGGCCAACGCGGCTCTGACGCCTCGAATGCCGAATGCGAGCACATCCAAATCGTTGAAGAGCCCTACTTTTGAGGAAAACTGCCGGGCGTCCTCCCAAAAATCCTCAGAGAACCTTAGCGTATCTACGGTAACTGCGTTAATGTATGCGCCCAGATTCTCAGCGTTCTTCAAAAGCCGCCGACGCGCATCAATTGGAGAGAAAACTCTCGGTGGCACTACCGCATGTTGCGGTTTCAATGCTGCGAAGGCTCGCGCGGCCGCCGCACTGAGAGCGCCGTGGAGTGTTGTGCCACGCTCTCGCGCGATTGCCCGAAGAGCGGCCACTTCCTCGCTCGAGACGGAGCTTATGCGAACCTGCGGCCTTTTGATATCGGCCGATCGGAACCCAGGCGGGGGGAAGAGAGCATCAGTTCGAACCGGGGGAAACGACTTAATCGGCATCGACAGATCATCAACCGCCTGCTCAAGCGATCGGACGTCTGCCGCGACGTCAATCAACTGACCACACGCTGCCCACAGAATATCTCGGATTAGATGCACTGCAGATGGACCATCCCCCACGGAGTGATGCATCGTAAGGATCAGTGTTGAATTCGTTCCGTCTGCGATCACCTTCAACCGGATCAAGGGATCAACCAGGGCATCGATAGGTTGCGACAGCTCATCCTCGACGCGGTCCGTCCACGTTCGGGGATCGTCATGTACCACAGATATGGGAATTCCCCGTGTCTCGCCGATCTCGAAAATCGGATGACCATCACCGTCGGTTCTAATTTGTGCGGACGCGAAAATGATCTGCCTTCCAATATGGTCCGCCGTCCTGAGCCAGGCGTCCGTAGCGAACGCTCCTTCTAACTCCGCGATTGTACAGAAATGCGTGCTGCGATTTTGATTCAGCAGCCAGAACGCCTTCTCCAGTCCATCGAGTCGACGGAGCGTGTAGGGAGCATGAAATGATGATGTCACTGTATCGGCTTTCGAAGCTTGGAATTTGCCCTTATCGTTGGGCTAAAGGCGCCCGCCATCTAGCGAACGCTGCACTCCAATCGAGGAGCGGCATTACAAGGCTAACGGGCTGAACCGCCGTCCCTAGCTAGGATCAGAATGAGACCACGGGCCTTTGCTTAGCGAGCAGGTGATTGAACGCCAAGGAATATTCGGACGCCGACTGCTGGTTCTGGCCGGTGATGAGTTTGCCGTCAGTGACGACGCGCACTCCCCACTGTTCAACGTGCGAGAACTCGACGCCTGCCTTTTCTAAGACCGGCTGAGGGTAATTCGGAATAAAGTTCTTCCCGTAAAGCTTCTCGGCGGCGAGGTCCTCATCAAGCGAGAAGCCCGTCGCGTGCTTTCCCTGCACGCGGTCCGGATTGTTGCCGAGCGCGATAGTTCCGTGGCAGATCGCCCCAACGATTTTGTTCGAAGCCCAGAAGTGTTCAAGAATCGCGGCAACGCGGTCGTTCGGATAGAGATCGACTGCCGCGCCCGTACCACCGACGACGTGAACTGCGTCGAAATCTCCCGGATTGATTTCATCAAGAGATTTCGTTGTCTCGAGGAGAGCGGCGAGCGACTGGTCGGAGAGAAACCCCTTGCTGACAATATCGTTGGCTTCCCATGAATTCTCAGTAAGCGGGTTGCTCAGGCGATCATGCTTGATATTCCCGCCCTTTGGACTGGCAAGCGTTATCTCGTGGCCCCGCTCCGTTAGATGCCAGTACGGACGCGTAAGTTCCGCCAACCAGTACCCAAGCTCCGCGCTCGTGACGATGAACAAGATCTTCAAAGTGCTTCTCCGATTTTGGGGACCAAACCCAACACGCGTCGTGATGCGAGCGGTCCAACGTTCTATTTAGCTTCAAATTATGAAGCTGAAATCGAAAGGTCAAGCTCGCCCAGCTATTTTGAGCCAAGACCAATCGCCAAAGACACACCGCTCCCGCATTTGAGTTGACATTGTGAAATTTCGCTTCAATTAGTGAAGCTATTATCATCTCGCCATTTACGAGGTAGTGTCCAATGTCGGAAGCAATTGTTTCCCAATCCGGCCCCATTCCCCCGGATTTCGTAGTCATCGAAAGCAAGATCGAAATCTTTGTCTCCGCCGAAAGGGCTTGGGATTTAATCGGAAATTACGGCAACGCGGGAAAGTACCTGGGTGTTGATAGCGAGCAAATATCAGGCACCGGTGGCATCGGGAGTGTACGGACCATCGGAGGGTCCATTGTCGAAGTGATGGTAGGCAAAGGCCCGCTTTCTTACACTTACACTCAAACGATCGGGCCGATGGCTGCCTTCACATATCACGGGAGTGTTGCCCTTGAAGCTACGAGCGCGACCACTTCAACTCTGGTTTATACGATCAACTACGACCCAGCCGCGATGAGTGAATCCGAACGCGCCGCCGCCGTGGAGAGAATACGACCGCGTTTTAATGGCATGATTCAAGCGATGAAGGTCGTCGCTGAGGCCTCAGCAACTTGATAGCGCAATGAATCTTATCCGCATGTTTCCAAACTGTGACATAGCCCTCGCCCGGATTTCCTGACCATGAAATATCTTATCATCCACGCACATCCTGAACCTTCATCACTGTCCGGTCACCTGAAGAACCGCGCCGTGAAGGATCTCACAGAGGCCGGACATGAAGTCCAAGTCTCCGACCTCTACGAAATGAACTGGAAGGCCATCGCTGATGCTGGCGATTTTCCCACTCGATCAGACGACGAGGGACCGCTGAATTATGCGCGGGCCTCAAAGAAGGCGTTTGCTGCGGGCGAGCAATCTCCTGAGGTGGCCGAAGAACAGCGCAAGCTGGTGTGGGCAGACGTTGTCGTTCTGCAGTTTCCTCTGTGGTGGTATGGAATGCCCGCCATTCTTAAGGGGTGGGTAGATAGGGTATACGCATACGGCTTCACCTACGGCGTCGGCCCACAGGGCGGTGCCAACTGGGGTAAGCGCTTCGGCGAGGGTGTATTCGAAGGAAAACGGGCGATGGTCGCGATGACCGTTGGTGGTCGCATGGCGCACTATGGTCCGCGCGGCGTCAATGGCTCAATCGACGACCTTCTCTGGCCAATCCAGCACGGCGTTCTTTATTACTCGGGGTTCGACGTTCTTCCGCCAACCGTCTTCTATGAAGTTAACCGCGCGGCGCCAGAAGCTGTCGAGGAAATGGCGCAGTTCTTTGTCGAGCGTCTTCTGTCCGCGCATACCACTCAGCCGATTCCCTTTATTCCGCAAAACGGCGGGGACTATGACGACGTCCAAGTCCTGAAACCGAATGTCGGCGCGGAAGAAGCGGGGCATCAGAGGCACCAGTATGCACCGGCATACGTCTCCAATACCTGGTTAGGTCAGTCCGGGGAGTATGCGGCGAAACACATAGCGCCAACCTCCCGAGACGCGGATCGCTCTTAGGTTTGAGCCAAGCGACCGATCAGAACCGCCAACAAGTGATCTCCAGACATATCCGGAAGCCAGCCCGCTCCGGATCTCCACGAAGGATTTTAGAATGAGTGAAACCTACGCGCTGAACGAAACCGCACTCCTCCTCGTCGATGTGCTGAATGACTTTCTTGACGAGAAGGGCAAACTCGCGGGCCGTATCGGGCCAATGCTCGGCAAGACAGACCTGATTGCACATCTCGGCCGTCTGGTGGCTGGTGCAAGAGCAGCTGGCGTCAAGATCTTTTACGTGCCTCACGGCCTGCACGAGCACAGCTTCGATGACGTAAAGCATGTTCATCCCAGGTGGCAGTGGGCAATGGAAAACAGGCTGTTCTGGAAGGGGGAATGGGGTGCCGACTTTTTCCCACCGCTCGCGCCAGTAGACGGGGATGTCATCATCAGCCGTCACAGAACATTCGACAGCTTCGTGAATACCGACATGCTTGCCAAGCTCAAGGAGCACAACATTCAGAAGGTGGTTCTCGCTGGCCTGACGTCGCACACATGCGTCGAGAGCGCAGGACGTCACGCCCTCGAGGAGGGCTTCCACGTTACCTTCCTTAAGGATGCCGTTGCAGAGTTCACAGAGGAAGCGCACCACGCAGCGATCAACCTGAGCTATCCTACCTTCGGCCACAACGTCATCACCATTGACGAGTTTCTCGCCGCTGTCGAACGCGTTCCGGCCTAACGACAGTGGGGTCGTAACAGCGGCCCCAAGCTCCTGATCATGGCAGTGTAGCGCCCATGACTGACATCATTTGACAAGGCAACCTATGACCAGACAGACACGCAGCGCACTCATCACCGGCGCTTCAGCGGGTATCGGCAAGAGCTTCGCTGAGCACTTAGCACATACAGGGCACGATCTCGTGCTTGTGGCTCGTCGGACTGACCTCCTTGAAGCTTTGGCGGATAGGCTCCGAAACGAAAGCGGAGTCGACGTTGAAGTTCTCCCGGCAGACCTTTCTACAGATGAAGGTGTAGGAAACGTCGTCGCGCGTATCAGCAACGGGCCTCCGATCGACCTATTGATCAACAATGCCGGATACGCCTCGCGTGGCAAGGTCGCGGAACTCGACGCCGACGCCCTTGACCATATGCTTCGCGTGAACGTTATGGCGCTCAGCCGCTTGTCGCGATATGCGATGGGCCGCATGGTCGCCGAAGGTCGCGGAAGCATCATCAATGTCGGCTCCGGCACCGCGTTCATGCAATTTGCTGGCAACGCCGGTTACGGCGCATCCAAGAATTTCGTGATGGCCTTCACCAGACATATGCATTTGGAGGCCGAAGGCACCGGCGTTCGAGTACAGTTGCTCGTTCCAGGATTGGTGTCCACGGATTTCCACGCGGTCGCGGGTGGAGACATCGCCAGCTTCCCGCCTGAGCGTGTGATGAAGCCAGACGATCTCGTTATTGCATCGCTCCGGGCACTCGAGAAGGAGGAGCCCGTGTGTATTCCCTCGTTGCCTCAGATCAGCGATTGGAATGCATACGTGAAAGCAGAAGGCGCTGTTGCCGCCAATACTTCGCGTGATCACCTTGCCGCCCGGTATCACGCGAACTGAGCGCTTGCATCTCCAGCCTCACGGTTACAGGCTGGAGATGTTCTCCTGAGCGGTTCGATTCTACCGTCCATCAAAATGTGTTGATCGCGCCGGGCGGTTGCCAATCGACCGTCTTGACGATATTAGCTTCAATAAATGAAGCAATGACGGAGAAACACATGCCTGTAGGATCATCCACCTGGAAAGGTACTTGGAAGCAGGGCAAGGGTACAATCTCGACAGAGAGCGGCAGCCTGCCTGCTATCCCGTATAGCTACGCTAGCCGTTTCGAAGATTCCGCAGGTGCCAGCCCTGAAGAGCTACTGGCCGCCGCGCACGCAGGTTGCTTCAACCAAGCGCTGGCAAATAATTTCGGCATGATCGGCTTCGAAGCAAAATCGATCGAGACGTCGATCAACGTGAACCTGCAGTTCGTCGAAGGTCGGCCGACCATCATCGGCATCCACATAACGACGCAGGCGAGCGCTCCTGGAATCACAAAAGAGCAGTTCGACGGCTGCGCTGAGCGTGCCCGTACAAATTGCTCGATATCGAAGGCTCTGAAGTCAGAGATCAACCTCGACGCCCAGCTTATCGATTAAGCGACCTGTCATCGACGGAGGCCAAGGCCGACATGACTGAATATCAAACCCTCAGAACTCGTTTCGAAAACGGTGTCCTCTTCGCGGAAATCGACAGCCCACCAATGAACTTGTTGGGGCCTGCACTTGTCCAGGATCTCGTCACACTGATCCCGAAGCTGGACCAGGGCGACGGACCACGCGTCGTAGTCTTTTCCAGTGCCGATCCTGATTTTTTCATTCCGCATGTTGATATGACGAAGATTGCGGAGTATCGGCAGATTGCGGCGCAGCTTGTTGGGGAGCCGTCTATTGGCCTCTTGTTCCGCCGTCTCAGCCTGTCTAAGGCGGTAACGATTGCCCAGATTTCGGGACGCGCTCGTGGTGCTGGGAGCGAATTCGCCCTGGCGTGCGACATGCGCTTTGCATCGAGAGAAAAGGCAATATTTGGCCAGATCGAAGCTGGTTTTGGGCTTTCGCCAGGTGCTGGCGGGATTCAGCATCTCGCTCGCTTGATGGGGCGTGGCCGAGCGCTTGAAGCTTTGCTTAGTTCAAACGACTTCGATGCTGATACAGCAGAGCGATACGGGTGGATCAACCGATCCCTACCCGATGCGGAGTTGGGACCATTCGTGGCTTCGCTTGCCAAACGGATTGCACATTTCCCACTTGGCGGTGTGCAGGCCATCAAGGAGCGCATGAGCGCAATCAATCTGGCGTCAGAGGATGACTTCCGGCGGGATTCCGACCTCTTCGGCGTTGGCGCACAAGATCCTGAAAACAAAAAGCGGATTGGCGCAATTGCCAAGAGCGGAATGCAGACCCGTGGCGACACCGAACTCAACTTCGGACGACTGCTCGGCGAGATTTCCGAATAACTCTCGCTGTCAAACGACCCTCGCAAACTGCAGCAACCCAGATCAAAGGATAGCCACTTGGAAAACTTGACCCGCAAGCCAACTGTCGTACTCGTGCATGGTGCCTTCGCGGAGTCTGCCAGTTGGAATGGCGTCATCGTGGAGCTACAGAAACGTGGCTATGTGACCATCGCAACGCCAAACCCTCTCCTATCCGTTGAAGGCGACGCCGCCACCGTTTCCCGGGTTGTTGCGGCCATCGACGGGCCAGTCGTTCTCGTTGGTCATTCCTACGGCGGTCAGGTGATAAGCAACGTCAAGGACAGCGGCAACATCAGGGCGCTCGTCTACGTCGCTGCTTTCGCGCCAGACGAAGGGGAGAGTGGCGCTGCGTTGGCCGGGAAGTACCCGGGCAGCACGTTAGAACAGGCTCTCGCGCAGCCGATACCGCTTGACGGTGGCGATGTGGCTCTTTGGATTCGGCACGACAAATTTCACGCCCAGTTCGCGGCCGATATGAGTGAATCCGAGGCGGCTCTCATGGCCGCGACCCAGAGGCATGCTGCTGGTGGCGCGTTGAACGGCCCCTCTGGCGAGCCACTATGGAAGGCGGTGCCTTCTTACTTCATCTACGGCGACGCCGATGTTTGCCTGCCGCCCCAAGGATTGGGTTGGATGGCAGATCGAGCAGACTCGCGGAAAACGGTCGTGATACCTGGCGCCTCTCACGTTGTGATGGCATCCAATCCTCTGGCGGTTGCAAACCTCATCGACGAAGCGGCTCAATCCGCCGACGTCCTCATGCACATCGAGGGCATTCAGCCCTAATGGGCTACTCGTTGCCCCTGCGCCAGACGTAAGACAGCACTCGGCGCCCTAATCGTCCGCGTGAGTGCAATAACACCTGAGTATTACTTCATTTTTTAAAGCGCCTTCGTATTCTGCGAACCTAATAGGCTTGCGCGGCCTTTCCCAATTAGAAGGCAATTTCAATGCGATCGATCAAGGTCAACGGCCAGGCAGTGGATGTTGATGCCCCAAACGACATGCCGCTCCTGTGGGTCATCAGGGACCTTTTGGGAATGACCGGCACGAAATATGGTTGCGGTATCGCGCAGTGTGGCGCATGTACTGTCCATATTGACGGACGAGCTGTCCGGTCGTGTGTTATGCCGGTGTCCGCCGTGGGCGACCGCAATGTGACCACCATCGAGGCCGTTGGAAAGACGGACTCCGGACGTCGCGTCCAGGCTGCGTGGCTCCAAGAGGAAGTTGCGCAATGCGGATACTGTCAGTCCGGGCAGATCATGTCCGCCGCCGCACTCCTCTCACATGTGCCAAATCCCTCTGATTCCGAGATTGATGCCGCCATGTCCGGCAACGTCTGTCGATGCGCGACCTACGAGCGAATTCGACGAGCGATAAAAGAGGCTGTGACCCTATGAACACGGCAACATCCGACATTTCGCGTCGCTCGCTCCTCAAGGGCGCACTGATCCTGGGCTTTGCTTTGCCCGTCGCTTCGAAACTCAAAGCGGCGAACCTAGCGCCAGGCGCCGCTTCAATCTCCCCAGACGGCAAAGTGCTGATGCCGAGCGGCTTCATCAGCATAGGCGCTGACGGGATTGTTTTTATCATTCCGAACGTCGAGATGGGCCAAGGGATCTATACCGCCGAAGCCATGCTTATCGCCGAGGAACTTGAGATCGGCTTTGGTCAGTTTACCGTGGTTCCGGCGCCTCCCAATCCGGAACTCTACGCTACGCCCTTGCTGCATTTTCAGGGAACCGGCGGCTCGACCTCGATAAGAAGCTGGTGGGAGCCGCTGCGAAAAGCCGGAGCCACTGCACGAATGATGCTGGTCACAGCTGCAGCCAATCGTTGGAACGTAGATCCTGGCCGCTGTCTCGCGGCGGACGGACGGGTTTCGCACCCCGATACCGGGCGCTCTCTCGCATATGCCGTGATCGCCGCCGAGGCAGCGGCGTTACCGCCTCCAACCGACGTTCCCCTGAAAGACCCTGCGAATTTCAAACTCATAGGCACGTCGGCGAAACGTATCGACATGCCAGGAAAGGTAGACGGCTCCGCAATCTTCGGCCTAGACGTTCGCGTTCCCGGGATGAAGGTTGCAAGTGTTATAGCCTCACCGGTGTTCGGGGGGCGCCTTCGATCCGTCGACGACTCAGACGCACTGAAGGTCCCCGGGTTTGTCGAGGTTATCAAGATCGACAATGCGATAGCAGCAGTTGCAGATAATACTTGGGCAGCTCAGCGATCCGCAGCAGCGCTCAAGATCCAGTGGGACGACGGAGACAACGTCAACGTCTCAACCGCCTCCATTCGAGACGAACTGGTCATTGCGTCCAAGGACGGAACGCCCATCGTAGCGCTGAACCAGGAAGGCGCGATCGAGGGGCTTTCGAAGGGCACGAAACGTCTGGACGCAACCTATGAACTTCCCTTTCTGGCGCATGCCACGATGGAGCCCATCAACACGATTGTCCACGTCCAGCCGGACGGTTGCGACATCTGGTGCGGAACACAGGTCCCGGCGACGGCCGTGATGCTTGCTGCGCAGATCACTGGCCTGCCCCAAGGCAAAGTTCGGATGCACAATCAGTTGATTGGTGGCGGGTTTGGCCGTCGCCTGGAAGCGGATTCCATCGCGCAAGCCACCCAATTCGCAAAGCAAGTTTCCTACCCGCTGCAGGTCGTGTGGACCCGTGAAGAGGACATCCGACAGGATTATTTCCGGCCCGCCTACCACGATCATGTATCGGCGGCACTTGGGGCCGGTGACCTACCAATCGCCATGTGGCACAGAACAACCGGTGGCTCTGTCCTCGCGCGGTTCGCGCCTGCGGCGATGGGGCCTGATGGGTTGGACAGCGACGTCGTCGAAGGTTCGGTTGAGATCCCGTACGATATCCCCAAGCGGCGAGTAGACTGGGTGCGTCACGACCCTCCCAAAGGTCTGCCGTTCTCATGGTGGCGCGGTGTTGGGCCAGCTCACAACGTGTTCGTCATCGAGACCTTCATCGACGAGCTTGCCCACAAGGCTGGGCAAGATCCCATCGAATTTCGCGCGAAGATGCTCGCCCATAACCCCCGTGCTCTTGCCGTGCTGAACCTCGCTGCAAAGGAGTCGGATTGGGCAACTCCCCTGCCCGCGCGTCACGGACGAGGTGTTAGCCTTCACCAGGCATTCGGAAGTTTCTGTGCGCTTGTCGTTGAAGTGGCCGTCTGGCCTGAAGGAACAATCAAGTTGATCAAGGCCACCGCCGCCATCGACTGCGGCTACACCGTCAATCCGGATACTGTCGCGGCGCAGATTGAGGGCGGCACCATGTTCGGGCTCTCCGCAGCGCTATTCAGCGGAATTGAGTTCGAGGGTGGGAAGACGGTCCAAAGTAATTTCCATGACTACCGGATACTCCGGATCGACGAAGCGCCGCGAATGTCCGTCCACCATATTCAAAGCGCGGAAAACCCGGGCGGTATCGGCGAGGTCGGAACAGCGTCAGCTTTCCCGGCCCTTGGAAACGCGTTGTTTGCAGCGACGGGCGTCCGCCTGCGATCAACACCGTTCGACCATACGAAGCTGGTGTCTGAATCATCCGATAGGCCGGTCCTCAGCAGCCTGGCCCCGACAGCAGGTATCTCGCTTGCGTTGGGATCGCTCGCGAAAATGACGGGCGCCGCCAGCTCGGGAGATGCCGAATGAAAACGCTCGCGTTGGCAACTTTTGCGCTGGTCGCAAGTCTCTGCCTCATCGGCCCAGCTGCGGCGCAGACTTCAACTGACGCAGATTTAATCAAGCGCGGGGAATACCTAACCCGCGCTGCGGATTGCGAAGCCTGCCACACTGTCGAGGGCGGCAAGCCTTACATTGGTGGTCGTCCGTTCACGCTTCCCTTTGGCGTCATCTACTCTCCGAACATCACCCCGGACATCAAAACCGGTATTGGTGGCTGGTCTGACGATGAATTCGTTCGTGCGCTGCATCAGGGTATTGGCAAAGACGGCGAGCACCTCTACCCAGCGTTTCCGTACGCCTCGTATACCGGTCTGAGCCGGGAAGATGCGCTTGCGATCAAAGCTTACCTCTTCAGCCTTCCACCGGTTGAGCAGGAGACCAAAGAAAACACACTAGCCTTCCCGTTCAACCAACGTTGGGGAATGGCTTTCTGGAACGTTGTGAACTTGGTCGACAAGCGGTTCTCGCCGGACCCCAAGCAAAGTGACGACTGGAACCGGGGCAACTATCTCGCAAATGCGCTGGGTCACTGTGGCGAGTGTCATACGCCGCGCACCCTTTCCTTTGGTTGGAACACCGGTCGTGCCTTCGCGGGTGCAGAGATCGAGGGGTGGCGGGCGTACAATCTAACCTCTGATAAGGACCGTGGGTTGGGCAGCTGGACTGATGCCCAGCTCGAATCCTACTTGTCCACCGGGCACGCTGAGGGGCGAGGAGCCGCTGCTGGACCGATGGAGGAAGTCGTCAGGCTGAGTTTGAGCCACCTGACCCAGCCCGACATCCACGCTCTCGCAGTCTATATCCGATCGATCCCGCCTCAGTCGGCCGAACATGATCCGATCGTGAATACGGACCCACCAGCGTTGCGAGAAGCTGCCTACGTTCCGGGCGGTCCCAATACGCTCGGTCGGACTGTGTTCGAAGGCTCATGCGCTAGTTGCCATGGCTGGGACGGCGCAGGAATGCAGACACCACACGCTGATCTCAAAGGAAGCGGAGCGGTAAACGATCTCCAGGCGATGAACCTGATACAGGTAGTCTTGAACGGAGCATCCGCGAACACAGCCGCCGGACAGATGCGTATGCCCGCGTTTGGAAAGTCTCTGAGCGATGCCGAGATCGCTGCTGTCGCAAATTATGCGGTCGATCGCTTTGGGGGTCAGCAGGCTTCGGTTACCCCCGACGACGTGCGCAAGGCTAGGCTCGGCGCTGCTGCGCTTGACCTCAAACCATACATCGACGCCGCGATCGTGGTGGCGATCGTAGGGTTCTTAATCCTCGCTTCACTTTGCGCTATTTGGATCGGTCGCTGGCGGGCACGCGAGATTTCAAGCCTCAGATAGGGTTGCGCGACCTAGAAGGCCGTCAACCTTTGCGCCACCACGGCCGCAATCGGAAGAAGGGTCACCAGATAGAGAGGCAATGCTATTTGAAGAAGCAAATGCTGAGATCGCTTTAGAACTTTCTGCATTCTTAAACGAGGGTATCGCTCGGAAGCCATGGTGATCGTGCTTAGATTGGTTGCGTCGTAATATCGTAATGCGCAAAAGCGCGACAAATCAAACGTTGAAGTCGCCAATACTTTTTGTGCAGATTGGCATTCGCCGACGTGACGTTCACGCAGAAAAGGGCTTCTGGACCCTGCAGCCTAAATGTTCAAGCCTCCAGGCTCTACAGCCTGTTCGTAAGGTTTAGTAGGTTCTCGACAATATGCGCTAAGACGTCCAAGAGTCCGCTGGCGACCAAAAACCGCAATATCAGGACAATGCCCACGCCTAAAAGCAAGACGGCGCACGACAGAAAGAACAGTGGGAAGCCGATATACCTCTGTACACTCACCACAAATATCGGAACAAGTGTGATAACAAAAAGCGGCAGAGCTACATAGAACAGTGTCCTCTTGACGCTTATCGCAACCTTGAGCCCAAAAGCCTTGAAGGGATGTCGACTATGCATCTTTGCCCCGCAGAGAAGCCCAAAGACCATGTCCCAAGACAATTGTGATCGCCACAACATCCATGACTGTGATCCAGTCCTCCAAACGCACCTCAGTGAAGGGAATTTTGCTGACGTCTAGCGCAAGGAAGTGCATGATGACATTCGTTAGAAAGATTGCCACGAGCCAGGCAGCGGTAGTCACAAAATGGCTGAGGACCTCTGACAGTGGCTCTTCAATTTTTTCGTAGATAGTTTTTAGAAGCTTCATAAATCGCTGCTTTAAACGGGGTCGGCGTTTCAATTTCGTTTTGCTCACTCGTGGAAGCGGGCGGACTGCTTGTCCGCCCTACCTGCCATCACAATGACCAAGGCTCGAGAACCATCTTCCCCGTCGTCTTGCGGCCCTCGAGGAGCCTGTGCGCCTCAACGGCCTCCGACAGTGGAAGAACGGTGCCGACTGGCAATTTTAGTTTTCCCTCCCTGGCGAGTCTGACCAATTCGGCGATTTCGGCTTTCACCAAATCAGGCTTCCTGCGGAAGTACCCGCCGATATAGAAGCCGGTGATGGACTGGTTTTCGATAACGAGAGCCTGAGGGTCGACCTGAACCGCTTCGCCACTTGCCATTCCGCATACGACCATTCTTCCGAAGGGTGCCAGAGCATCGAGGGCTTGGAACACTGTCGGGCCACCGGCCACTTCCAAGATGATGTCGGCTCCCAAGCCACCGGTCATGTCCTTGACGACCAGCGCCCAGTTCGGATCGGTGTAGTCAACGGCTGCATCGGCGCCCAGATCAAGCGCGAATTGCCGCTTCTCCTCGCTGCTAGCTGCAGCGATGACCTTCCCTGCGCCGTATTCTTTCGCCAATTGGACTGCGAAGGATCCAACACCGCCAGCTGCCGCCTCGATCAGAACGGTCTCGCCCTTCACGAACCTGCCGTTTTCCTTGATAGCAAATACTGCCGTAAGGCCCTGGATAACGAGCGTAGTGGCTTCAGCCGGTGAGATCCCTGCGGGAAGCGGCACAACCGTCTCGGCGGCCACAACGATGTACTGCGAATAGCCGCCTTCTCTGCAGGTCACGTAGACCGGGGTACCCACGGCGGGTTCGGAGACACCCTCGCCGAGAGCCTCGACCGTCCCGCCGATTTCGCCACCCAACGTAAATGGGACGGGAGAAGGCATCGGGTATGGATCACCTCGCCGTCTGAGGACGTCCGCGAAATTGACGCCGACCGCCTCGACCTTGATCAGCACCTGCCCAGGGCCGGGTGTCGGGTCGGGAACGTCTTCGTACATGAGAACTTCAGGGCCGCCTGTCTCGTGGAAGCGAACTGTTTTCATAAAACTCTCCAATCTGATACCTGATAATTGTCAGGCATTAGGGCTGTGAACTGCTGTGGGTACAGACAATCCTATCGGGCCTGGGTCAGAACTTCTCGGCCCACGGGCGAAGGTCGACTTCTTGTGACCAGGCGTCACGAGGCTGCTTGAGGACATCTAAATACGTTTGAGCGATCGCATCAGGCGTAAGAAGTCCGTCATTCGTATCGCTGACACCGGACTTCCTTACGCCGCCGTCAATGATGAAGTGAGCGACATGGATGCCTTTCGGACCGAGTTCCCGTGCCGCACTTTGGGCGAGCCCTCGCAATGCGAACTTGCCCATTGCGAATGCCGCTGACTGCGGGAACCCCTTGATGGATGCCGAAGCGCCAGTCAGCAGGATTGCGCCGTGACCCTGCGGTACCATCCTTCGCGCGGCGTGATGAACCGCCAGGAATCCGCCGAACGCCGTAATGTCGAGGGCCCGATGGACGTCGGAGGGATTGAGTTCGGCTAGGGGACCATGAGCCCTCGCACTGGCGTTGTAGACGACAATGTCCGGCGCTCCGAATGCCTCATCCACCTCGTCGAATAGTTGTTCAACCGAGAAAGCGTCCGCCGCATCGAGGACCGGAAATGCCTTCGCACCGGTCTCCTGTGCAAGATCGCTGAGCTTTTCGACGTTTCGAGCCGCCATAGCGACCTTAACCCCAGCCTTTGTGAGAGATCGCGTTAGCGATGCACTGATCCCCGGCCCTGCACCGATAATAAGTGCGGTCTTGAACTTGAGCATGCCCAGTCCTTTCAATTAAATTTGTTACGCTCAGCAACGAGCGGGATAGCCGTCAGGGCCGCAAGCAAGAACGCGAGGCCAAAGTTGGCGGGCACACCAAGAGTGTCCACAACCGCACCACCCGCGATGGCTCCAAAAGCGATGCCAATCTGTACCGTGCTTACAAATAGTGCCGATGCGGCCTCTGCATGCTCAGGCGACCTTCGGACGACCCATGAATTCATGCTTAGCAACACTGCGCCATTGCATATCGCCCACACCACTAGGACCAACACGGTAATTCCCAACGAGCTTGAAGTGAAGGGTAAGACAAGGAAGCAGACAGAGAACAACACAACAAGAGTGGCGAATACAGCCAGAGGATAGCGCCCCAAAAAAGCCGGAGCACTTAGATTGGCGGCAAAACCGATCGCGCCGAAAACGAGAAGTATCCACGGGACGGCAAGTGGCGGCAGACCAACAAAGTCGATCAGGTAGGGAGCGATGTAGGTGTAGGCAGCGAGATGAGCTGAGATGATTAGGGCAGTTGCGGCGAGGCCCATCTGTGTTCCTCGCGCTAGCAAAGCAGATGCTATAGCGGACCAACTCTGGCGGCTTTGCGGGATGATGGACGGAAGGAATATCAATTGCCCGACAAAGGCGACTGTGACCAATGCGGCCGTCGCAACAAACGACGCCCGCCATGTCGAAATAGAACCAAAATATGTGCCAAGGGGCACCCCGATGACAGTCGCTGCGGTTACGGCGGAGAAGACGATCGACATGGCGCGAGCGGACTGCTGGCTCTGGACCATGCTCCCGCTCGTAGCCAAGGCAACCGTCCAAAACCCTCCAAGGCAGATACCGAGAAGCGCCCTAGCTGCCAGAAGAACCAAGAAATTGGGAGCGGTGGCTGACAGCACGTTAGACAGGAACAACAGCCCGCTCAACGCTAGCATCACCAGGCGCCGGTCGATCGCTTTCGTTCCAATTAAGATCACTGGAGCAGCTACAGTTGCGATCATGCCTGGCGCGGTGATCATTAGGCCAGCACTTCCGAGGGACACGTCGAGGGTTCGCGCCACCTCGGGAAGAAGGCCAACGGGAAGAAACTCAGTCGTCACAAGGGAGAAAGCCCCGAGCGCAACAGCGAACACCGAAAGCCATTCTCTTCGTGTTGAAGCCTGCCCAGCTTGGCCCAAAGCAACTGTTTGCGATTTAACGTCCAGATCCATCGAAATCTCTTGGTTGGATGCTCAAGCATGACGATCATCATGCTTGAGCATCCATGATCGATCTCAATTGCCCTGTCAATCACGGGCAATGAGGCGGCCGCGCTATCCAGCCTTGTTTTGAGGGAACAGCGCCTGAAGGGTTTCCTCGTCAACTTCAGACTTGAACGACAGCTTTTCCTTCATCGCCAACGCACGAGCCACGGCCGGACGCTTCGCAATGGTGTCCATAAACCGCTGAACGTTGGGATAGTCTGCCAACCCCTTCTCGCCGAAGATAAAGCCAGCGATCGATGCCCAACCCCAAAGTGCCATATCCGCGATTGAATACTCAGCCCCGGCGAGGAACTCGTTCGTCGAAAACCGGTCGTCCAGAACGCGATAGTGACGCTCCACTTCCTTGAGATAACGGTTCTTTGCATATTCGAGGTCGCCCGGTGCGAAATGCAGGAAATGAACCGCCTGGCCGGAGAACGGAGAAAGACCACTCGCAACGAACTCGAGCCAAGATAGAGCGGCGGCCCGCTCTTTGGCGCCCGCTGGGAGATACCTGCCATGCTTCTCCGCCAGGTAGAGCAGAATAGCGTGAGAATCGAACACGGTAACATCGCCATCGAGCAAGGCCGGGACTTTGGCGTTGGGGTTGATAGCTCGGAAAGCGTCAGAGTGCTGCTCCCCCTTGAAGATGTCGATCGGCTCGATCTCGAAGGGCAATTCTAGCTCTTGGATCAAAAGAGCCGCTTTCATCGAGTTCGGTGTGGCGTGGAAGTACAGCTTGAGCATGAAAATGCCTTCCCTCTCAGCGGAGGTTATCGTTGGAAACTGTTTACGTCAGCGACATCTGGAAATTCACCACTTCGGCGCATCGCGGCAGTTCACGAGCAACGACGTAGCATCATAGGCACCGACGTCGCTACGTTGCGACTGCCGCAACCGGCGCAGCCGTGCACCATCATCGCGACGCCCCTTTATAGCTTCATTTTTTGAAGCTTCAAGTCCTAGCCAATGAGCGTAAGGGGTGCTACGGCGTCCCTCAGATCTCGATATCGGGAAACAGTTTTAAAAATCTCCGGAGAGCTGAGCGATGACCTCGTCCAAGATTTCCTTTGAAAACTCTTCATCGTCCACCGCGCGGGCGAGAACCATAGCGCCAACGAGAGACGCGGTCATGCGGATTGCCTTTCGCCTTGGCTCGCTACTTCTTGGCCAACGGAAATGTGTGGCAACCTTATTGATAAAAGCACCGATGTAGCGAGTAATCGCAGGCCGAGCGGATGGATCGCGTGTCAGTTCTGACACAAGAGAAGACATCAGACAGTATGAGCCGGGATTGTCCCTGGCTCCGACGCTCAGGTAGGAAGAGGCGAATGTTGCTCGGCCCTCCTTAGTGGTCTCGTTGCTTGCTATGCGTTGTAGTGCGGAAGCGTTCACGTAGTCCACGCAATCTGCGACCAGATGCTGCTTGGACTGAAAGTGGTTATAGAAAGATCCATGAGTGAGGTGAGCGGCCTTCATAAGGTCATTAACTGACACCTCGCTAACGCCGCGCTCTCGAAATAGCTTAGCCGCTTGCTCCAGGATCCGCTCGTGCTTCTCGGCAGTCTCCGCTGCGGGATACCGCATCGCTCACCCCTATTGAATATATTCCGCTTTTTGGCGCAGCCAGCTCTCGGCGACGCCTTCACTTCCACGACCATTGAATAGCCGAAAACCATAGGGGGGTCGAGCTATGGCCTCCTGCTAGAGGGCTCAAAAAGACCCTCAAAAGGGAAATATACGAAATTTCTTGACTTCAAACGCATGATTGAAACATATGTTTTAATTGAAACTGAGGAATTCGCGTGAGTTACGCGCCTCGACTGCCGAACCAAGGAGGAGGACGCCTTGAAACTTGCTAGCTTGAAATCGGGCCGGGACGGCCGCTTGATTGTTGTAAGTCGCGATAACGAATGGGCGACTGATGCCTCCGACATCTATCCTACAATGCAGTCTGCCCTTGATGACTGGGCTGATGCAGAGCCGAAGCTCAAGGAAAGATACGATAGGCTGAATAAGTCGGAAGGTTCACGTTTTCCGTTCGACGAGGTTGCATGCGCCAGTCCCTTACCTCGGGCTTTTCAGTGGGCCGATGGCTCTGCCTATGTCAATCATGTTGAGCTTGTCCGTAAGGCTCGCAATGCGACCATGCCGGACAGCTTTTGGACAGACCCGCTCATGTACCAGGGAGGGTCCGACTCATTTCTCAGTCCAAGGGGTGACATTCCTGCGGGAGACGAATCCTGGGGAATCGACTTCGAAGGCGAGATCGCGGTCGTCGTCGATGACGTGCAGTCGGGTGCTGGACGGGAAACCGCTGCAAAAGCAATCAAGCTGGTGATGCTGGTCAACGATGTATCTCTGCGCAACCTCATTCCTCAAGAGATCGGCAAGGGTTTCGGGTTTTTCCAATCTAAGCCCGCATCGGCTTTTTCCCCGATCGCCGTCACGCCCGACGAACTTGGAGCCCACTGGGACGGAGCGAGGCTCCATCTTCCCCTGTTGAGCTACGTAAATGGTTCGCAGTTCGGCAAGCCCAATGCTGGCAAGGAAATGACCTTTGACTTCCCTGACCTCATCGCTCACGCCGCTCGTACGAGAGCGCTTGTAGCAGGGACGATTATCGGATCGGGAACAGTATCGAACCGTGATGATCAAGGCGGTCCGGGTAAGTCAATCGCAAACGGCGGTTCAGGTTACTCCTGCATCTCAGAAATCCGAATGGTTGAAACGATCCTGGAAGGCGAGCCGCAAACGCCATACCTGCGCGATGGAGACGTGGTTCGCATTGAGATGCTGGACCCGAAGCAGAATTCCATCTTCGGTCGTATTGAACAAAAAGTCGCTGTCAAACAACAACACTAGTTTCTTCGCGATTTGGAATTCGAAAATGACAAAAGTTTATAGCTCGGCGGTGGAAAGCCTTGCTGGCTTGCTGCACGACGGCATGACCATTATGAGCGGTGGCTTTGGCCTATGCGGCATACCTGAATCTCTGATTGAAGCAGTGAAGGTTTCCGGGGTGCGGGGCCTTACGGTGATTTCGAACAACGCCGGGATAGATGGCGTTGGCCTTGGTCAATTGATTGAGACCGGCCAGATTATCAAGATGATCTCGTCGTACGTTGGCGAAAATAAACTTTTCGCTTCGCGATACCTAGCAGGCGAACTTGAGGTGGAATTCACGCCACAAGGAACCCTCGCAGAGCGAATCCGCGCCGGAGGCGCTGGTATCCCGGCTTTTTACACAAAGACAGGCGCCGGGACGGTTGTTGCGGAAGGAAAGGCCACCACAGATTTCGACGGAGAGACATACGTTCTCGAGCGATCTCTCTTCGCGGATCTAGCAATCGTACATGCCTATCGAGCCGATGACGAAGGCAACCTAGTTTTCCGCAAGACTGCGCGGAACTTCAACCCAATCATGGCAACCGCCGCCAAGCATACAGTGGCGGAGGTCGAGCATCTGGGGAACATAGGATCTATCGACCCCGATCATGTTCATACGCCAGGCATTTTCGTTTCGAGGATCGTCCATGTGCCTTCTTCGGCCAAACGGATCGAACAGAGAACCGTGATCAGAAAGAGTGCCGCTTAGAGGAACAGCAATGGCTTGGACACGAGAAGAGATGGCGGCACGGGCCGCACGCGAGATCCACGACGGCTTCTACGTCAATCTTGGCATCGGCATCCCCACATTGGTGGCGAACTACATTCCAGAGGGACTGACCGTCCGGCTGCAAAGCGAGAATGGCATGCTCGGCATGGGTCCTTTCCCTGAGGAAGGGAAGGAAGACGCCGATCTCATCAATGCGGGCAAGCAGACCATCACCGAGCTGCCTATGACGAGTTATTTCTCCAGCGCCGAAAGCTTCGCCATGATCCGTGGCGGTCATATTGACCTATCGATCCTGGGCGCCATGGAGGTAGCACAGAACGGCGACCTGGCGAACTGGATGATCCCAGGCAAGATGGCCAAGGGCATGGGCGGCGCAATGGACCTCGTCGCGGGTGTAAAACGTGTTGTTGTCCTGATGGAGCACGAGGCCAAAGGCAGCCCGAAGATCAAGCGGCACTGCAGCCTGCCACTCACAGGAAGCCGCGTGATCGATCTTATCATCACGGACTTAGCAGTGTTTAGCGTTGCGCGATCCGGAGCACCACGCCTTAAACTGGTGGAGCTTGCTCCTCTTGTCGATATCGCAGAAGTGTCGGCAAAAACGGAAGCCGAATTTCAGATCGCACTTTCAGGCAGCCAAGTTGGTTAGGTGGCCGTATCGGCCATCATCCCACCAACGAGGAAGTCTACGACCTCCTTTTCCATTGCCTCTACGCCAGCATGAATGTTTCCATCAGAAAGCCTTTCCAGGCGGCTTCCCGGACCCACATCCGTAACGGTGAGGACGATCGCCCCCACCATGAATACATATCGCCAATAGAACGACTCTGGCTTAGGTGCCTGCGTTGCGAAACTAAGCGCCTCTATAAATTTGGACGCCATCGGATCAAAGTGCCGCTGAATGATCGTGCTGGTCAGCGCTGACCGCTCGATTCGGTGCTGCAAGATCAGCCGCGCCAACAGCTGCCCTTTTTCGGCAGGATAAAGATACGGCTTCACGAAGATCTTGATGATATCTCGGACGTCTGGCTTTGTGCCACCGTTCTTAGCGGCGGCGATCAATGCCTCAAGGGCAGCCAGGCGCTCTGAATTCACCCTGGATGAAAGGCGGTCGAAAACGGCTTCAGTGAGTTTGGTCTTGGAGCCAAAATAGTAGTTCACTGCCGCTACGTTCACATCTGCCGCTGCCGTAATCTCTCGAAGCGAGACACCGAACCCCTTACGAGCGAATAACGATTCAGCTGTTTCAAGTATCCGGTCAGAGACTTCTGAGCCGATAGTGAAATCCCGTTGGTTGTCCATGTCGCTTCCGGTTAGGGCCCCTCACCCGCTGCGGGCATTTCATACAGAACCCGCCCGTGCTTTGCAATGTAATCGGCTGAAACGGCTACGGGGCCAGCTATTCGTAGCTGGCCCCGCTATTTATAACCTGCCTTAGTTCACACTTCTCAACGTGGTCGGCTGGGACGATGCTTGAGACATGAGCCCTCTTTGTTTCGCGCCGAGCACAGCAAAGAAGCTGACCAGACTGATGATGCCCAAGTACACCGCGACTGGCACTGATGACTGCGACCACGCATACAAGGCAGTCGCAATCGCTGGCGTAAAGCCGCCGAGGACACCCGACGCGATGGTGAAGGACGCGGAAATACCACTGTACCGAACGTGAGGTTCGAAGAGATCGGCGAGATAGGCTGGCAATACCGCATAGATAGCAGCGATACCTACCATGGCCAGGCAAATCGCAGCAGAGACGCTCGCGAGCGTTCCACCGTCGACGAGCAGGAAGAAAGGATAGGCCGTTAGAGCGGTAAAGCCAGCGCCGAAGAGTGCTACCGGCTTGCGACCGATGATATCGGACAACCATGCGAAGACGCCCAGCAGGACCAGCTCGACAGCGGATCCGATGAGAACTGCCTTAAGTACAATATCCCGTCCTATTCCCACCGACTGAGTAGCGTACGAGACTACGAAAAGGGTTTGAACGTAGAAGGCGACGATTGGTCCGACCGCAACGCAAACCCCGATTAGAATCTGCCACCAGTGTTTGCTGAACACTTCCACCACGGGCCGTTCGACCACCTTGTCGCTGTCCAAGACCTTTTGGAAGTCCGGTGATTCAAAGAGCTGAAGGCGGAGCACCAACCCAACGATGACAAGCACGGCGCTCAACAGGAACGGTATACGCCACCCCCAAGACATGAAGTCATCTTTAGGCAGCAGCGCCAGAAGCGAGAAAGTGCCGGTCGAAAGAAAAAGCGCAATCGGCGAGCCCATGTGAGGGAAGCTTCCGAAGAACCCCTTCCTCTCCTTGGGAGCGTGTTCGACCGCCATCAGCACCGCTCCACCCCATTCCCCACCGAACGCTACGCCTTGCAGCATACGGAGAATGATAAGGAGGATCGGAGCAATAATGCCGACCTGATTGTAGGTGGGCAAAAGACCGATCAGAAAGGTGACGAGGCCCATTCCAAGCAGTGTCACCACCAGCATCGATTTGCGGCCCACCTTGTCGCCGTAGTGGCCGCAGATTAGGCCGCCCAACGGTCGCATCAACGCACCGATCGCGAATGTCGCGAACGAAAGCATCGTGCCGACGGTCGCGTCATACGATGGGAAGAAGAGTGTGCTGAAGACGAGCGCTGCGGCGGTGCCGTAGATATAGAAGTCGTACCACTCGATACATGTTCCGATCAGGCTGGCGATCGCCGTCTTACGAGCGGTCGCCATCTGAGGTGTAGTTTGCGTTCCCATTTCATCCTCCTCCTGAAGATGGTTTGATTAATCGTCGATGAGTGCCACCACTCGCGACCAGCCTGCGCTAGCGTCGGCGAGCTTGATTGGCAGAGCCAAGACCGTGAAACCGCTTGGGCGCGGGATGTCAGCTAAGTTGCAGAGCTTCTCGATCTGGCAGTATTCTTTCTCGCGGCCCAGCAGGTGGGCCTCCCAGAAGTGCGACGCCGCGTCTTTAGGGTCGGCCAACATCGCTTCGAAGGGGCGATCGAGCCCCCAAGCGTCAATTCCGATGAGTTTTACGCCACGGTCCACGAGATACTCTGTGGCGCCGCGCGTCAGGCCAGGATGCAGGTTCTCGTAGCCTGGCTCCTTGAAACGCTTGGAGACATCCGTCCTGATCAGAACGATATCGAACGGCTTCAGGGAGTATTCGATCTCGAGCAGCTTATTCTCGATATCGGAAGCGGTGATGCCATATCCGGGGGCAGAGCTGGAGAAATCCAGTACGACACCGTCGCTCATACACCAGCGCAGTGGCACGTCATCAATTGTGCGTGCCGGTTTTCCATCCACGCGAGGGCCGTAATGCGAGGGAGCGTCCACATGCGTGCCCGAGTGCGTGGGCATTGTGGTGATCTCAGATGACCACCCAAGGCCATTCGGCCAAACCTCGGTTGGGATCCCGCGCTTTTCCTTGACGACCTTGGGCGAATTCTCAGGCGTCAGATAGCCAATATGATGCGGTGTAGGCTCAAAATCGGCCGTAGCGTTCTCGAGCCTGTCACTCAGGTCCAGTACCCGAAATTCGCGGCCCGCAATGAAAACTGTTTCGGTCATGTTATCTCCGTTCATTCCTCTATTGCTTTTTGGATGGCCTGAATGATCGGCTCGTAACCTGTGCATCGGCACAGATTGCCACTGATCGCCTTCCTAATTTCCGAGATATCTGGGCGTGGATTTCGCCGAAGCAGGTCATATGCTGCCATCAACATTCCTGATGTGCAGAAGCCGCATTGAAAGGCGTTCGTCGAAATGAAAGCCGATTGAAGTCGCGCCAGAATGTCGTCGACCCATCCATCAAGCGTTCGGATGTCCGCGCCCTCCATTGAGACCGCGAGGCTGAGGCAGGATTTGCGAACTTCGCCATCAACAATTACCGAGCAGGCCCCACAATCACCGCTAAGGCAGCCGATATGGGTAGCTTTGAGGTCAAGGTGTTCACGCACCACATCGACCAGGAGCTGCCGAGGATCGTTATCGATTTGACGCTCCGCACCATTGATTGAAAGTGTGATGACGCGGTCAGCCATTCTGGGCTCCCAAGGCTTCACGCATGACCCTCAGTGCAATCGCAGGCGCAACTCGTAAGCGATATTCGAAGTCAGCGAGTGCGTCTTCCCACGGGTTCTTGACCTTGGACACGAGTTTAGAGATCAGGTCCTCCTGGTCCTGCGAGGACAACTTGCCCATCGTGGAAACCTGCAGCGGTGTGGAATCCAGACCACCGATCGCCAGGCTGATTGAGGGGCTATCCTCAGGCGTTTGTTCAACAACACACGCCACGGTGACAATGGGCCACGAGCTGCCACTCGGCTTCACCTTACGGTAGGAGGTGACCACTGGCCCGCGCGGGCGCGGGAATATCAAAGCGACGCCAAGCTCGTCCCTTTCCCGGGACGTTTGAAATCCACCACGGAAGAACTCAGCCATCGGCACCTGGCGGGTACCGTCAGCGCCGACCAGGCGCAAGTGAGCCCCCAGCGCTGCCAAACAAACGGGCACATCGGACGCCGGATTTGCGAAGCATGCCGATCCGACTAAAGTCCCTTGTCCCGTAATGCTGCGACCGCCGGTGACGCCGGACGCCATTTGAACTAGTAGCGGTACTTGCTCGGCGATCAACGGCGAAGCGAGCACGTCGTCATATGTAACACTGGCTTCTAGAACGATGCTGGCGTTTTCTTCGTAGATTCTCTTCAGTGCCATTTGGCGCAGATCGACCACCAAATCCGGTATAGTTTCGCCCCTGGTCATAGCGGGGACCAGCATTGTTCCACCACCAAGAACCAATGCTTCACCGGGACAACTAGCGAGCAGAGACGCAGCTTCTTTTGGGGTTTCCGGCGCAGAGTAGCTAAATGGCTTTGCAATCATGATCGCCCCGCGACTATTGCTGCCAGAATTCTCTCTGGTGTTGCCGGGATCGCGTTAAGCCTTCGAGCCGCAGCTGGACCGATGGCGTTGCCAACCGCATTCATCACCGCAGCCATGGCGCCACCAACGCCAGACTCCCCGGCACCCTTCATACCAAGCGGGTGGAATGCACTGGGCGTGACCCGGTGTCCGATCTCTATTGCTGGAAGGTCTGAAGCCCTGGGAAGAAGATAGTTCTTGAGCCGGTCAGTAACCTTGTGACCACCCTCATCCATCTGCATGCGTTCCCAAAGGGCCGCGCCAATGCCCATGACAACTGCGCCACGCATCTGGCCATCGACCAGGGATGGATTGATCACGGTGCCACAATCATGCACGACGGAATACTTTCGAACACGCACAACGCCAGTGTCTCGCGAGACTTCGACCTCCGCTGCGTGAACGGAATAGGGATAAGACGGATAGGCGCAGATGCGACCGTGCTCATCGGGTGAGTGTCTTACGTTCTGGGCCTTGTAGCTTTTAGTCGATTGAAGCGGCAGCTCTACACCAGCGCCAGAAGTGAAGGGATGGGTATAGACCGCGAGCGCGACGGCCGAAAACTTCAATCGCCGGTCGGAAGCCGCCGTCGAAAAGACTTCGCCATCATGAAAAGCAATATCTGCTGGCTCGCATCTCAGCAGGTTCGCTGCACACCTTGCCAACTTCGACCGGACATCTTCTGCGGCCGAAACCGCAGCGGCACCGCAGAGCATGAGACTTCTACTGCTGCTGTTTCCTCCACCAAACGGCGTGACATCCGTATCGCCCTGCCGGATGGTTATCGAGCAAGGTTGCGCACCGAAAACGTCGGCAACGAGCTGCGCCAAGCCAGTTTCATTGCCGCCGCCGGGAGACGTTATGCTTGCGAGTACCGTGATTTCTCCGCTTGGGTCGACCTTTACGGTCGCGGTCTCGAAGCCGCTTGGGACCGCGCCTGGGAACGCCGCCCCCTCAGGCGTAAGTTCGAACGCATATCCGCGACCGACGATATGTTCGTCGTCACCCGCCGGAGCATTCAGTGCCCACCGACTGGTCATCTCCTCAAGCTCATTCAATGCGGGCTCATAGTCACCACTATCAACCATCATCCCTGACGGCAGCCTGTAGGGAAACGCGTCCGACGGAATTAGATTCTTGCGTCGGAGGTCGTTCGAAGTCACCCCGAGTTCCTGGGCAAGTAACTCGATGGCCCTCTCGACAACGAGATTGCCAATTTCCTTGCCATACCCTCTTATCCCTTGCCACGGAGACTTGTTGGTGGTGGCCAGATAGCAATCGATAAGACAGTTCTCGATCTTGTAGACGGTCGGCATCACAGCCGCAGCTACAAGGGCCATCTGCCAGCCTCCTCCGGCGCCTACCGCACCAATGTCCGCTACCATGCGATCCCGAAACGCAACGATTTGGCCATCTGGTTTTGCGGCAATCTGGAAGGAGTGCCTCTGCTCGCGGCCCCGAGCGAGGAAGCACTCGTCTCTATCCTCGACGAAAGCGACAGGACGACGAGTCTTTATCGCCAGGAAACCAACCAAAACCTCTTCCGGATGACCAACCATTTTAAGGCCGAAGGTCCCGCCGATGTTGGGGGCTATGATTTGGACCTGGCTCTCTTTGAGACGAAGCGCTTGCGCGATCGTCCAACGCGACGGATGAGGCATTTGAAATGCCCCTTCTACCTTCAGCCGTGCCGACCTTGGATCCCAGTGGGCTACGTACGAGCGCATCTCCATTGGAGCGCTCGTAGAGCAATCTACGGAAAGCTCACCCGAGACCGTGACGACGTCACTTTCGAAGAAAACTGCCTCAGGGTCACCGACACGAATGACGTCATGCGCTGCAACATTCGTTTTCCAAAGCGGGTGTACGAAATTGTCGGAATTGACTGCCATCGACGGGTCAAGGAGCGGTGCCAAGGGCTCGTATGTGACGACAACTTTGTCCGCCGCCAAGCGAGCGCTGGCTACGCTGTCGGCTACTACCGCAACGATCGGTTCCCCGACGTACCGAACCTCATCGAGGGCGAGCGGCCGGACATCAAGCGGTCCAGGAAAGCGATCTTTAGAGAACCGAGAAGGTGTCGGCTCGGTTTGGGGCCACATCTCTTGTGCGGTCACCAATGTAACGAAGCCAGCGGTCTTCTCGGCTGCAGCGGTGTCGATGCTTACGATTCTGGCCTTGGGATGAGCGCTGCGCACAATCCGCATATGGAGAGCGTTCGATGGCGCGATGTCGGCAGAGTATATTGCCTCCCCTCGAACAAAGCTCTCCGCATTCAAACGCGGGACGCTTGTCCCAACAGCAAATGGTCCGTTCGGAATATGGCTGATCGGAGATTTATCGCTCATTGGGTTTGCCCATTGGGCACACGAATGCCCCTCAGCAAAAACTTCCAAATCGCGGCGTGCACCGTTCGGCGAACGATATATGACATAAGTTCCTCCTCAGTCATACAGACGTTTAAAACACCTGTTTTATTTTGTCAAATAACGCGTCGGTCCGTTTGGGCGTTCAGGCCTAGTCAAACGTTGCACCGGAAAGCATCAGCGCCTCCGGCGTATCGATGTCAAAGCTTGCAGCGGAGCCGATCTCAACATCCACGACATCGACATCAGAGTTCTCGATAACGTGCTTCGCGCCTACGTCGCCCCGAAGCGTCAGCACCTCAGCGAAGATCCGTCTGGGCAAAATGACAGGATTCCCTCGTTTACCGAGCGTGGTCGCCCGGACAACTGAAGAGCCTTTTGCTGCAGCAAATGCCTGGATCAACAGATCGATATCGGCGACCGAAACGTTCGGCATGTCAGCTAGCAGCACTAAAATGCCATCGGGATCATTTCCGCTAACACTCGAAACACCGGAGGCAAGCGAGGTTGCTATCCCTTCCTTGAATTGGGGATTGTGAACGAGCGCTATTGAAATGCCGTCAAGCGCCCTTTCAATGTCATCGCGACGATGGCCAGTTACTACTGTAACGTCTGCAGCTTTGCTTCTGATAGCTGCCAAAGCCGTGCGCCTGATCAAAGGTACACCGTCAAGCCGGGCAAGGAGCTTGTGCTTGTCGACGTCTCCCATACGACTGGAGGTCCCCGCAGCAAGGATAACGGCAGAGACTGACACAGCAGTCGGACTGCGTTCGGTCTCATCGCGCGGGTTTGGGCGCGTTGAGATCTCTTTGAGCAATCCTCCAACGCCCATACCGGCGATGTTGACCGCACTCGGTCTTTCGCCTACCAGCAAGCGGCCAATAACCCAATCAAATCCGTTTTCTTTGATGCTACGAGCACAGCCAGGCGCACCAACGATTGGTATCGGTCCCACTTCGCCGAGAACAAGAAGGTTGCCAGGATCGACAGGCATTCCCACTCTCAACACTCGTCCACCGGCAAGGCGGATTGCTTCGGGAATAACATCGCGTTCGTCTGTCACAGCGGAGGCGCCAAAAACGATGATGATTTGGTGACTCGACGAACCGGTGAGCACTGCTGCCCGGATCTGCTCCGCCAAGGCATCAGGTCGATGCTCGCACCGCAGTTCGCACGCGATATTGCTCCGCGAATCCTCCAGCCTGCGCCGAAGATTCCGTGTTGTCTTCTCAATGACGGAAGGCTTGAGCGCTGGAAGCATCGTTGAGATCAAAGCGACATCATGCGCCAGATATGGCTTTACTGCGAAGACCTCGCGGTCGGCTCGCGAAGATAAGACTGCGCCTATCGCCGTGCCCGATACCGCAAATGGGATGATTTTGATCGTCGCGACCATCTCACCGCTTTTTACAGAGCGGCCTTCGGCTAAGGTCGCAAGCGTGATGCTTGGATCCACACTGTTGAACCGATCAATAGCTTCCCTGTTGGGCCAGAAGATTCCATTCTCCACCGCGTGGAAGTTGACTCTCCCCGTCGTCGCACGCGAAATCCGAGCCCCCGGCGTCACCACGGCAACCGCCAGAGCGTTGGCGGCATCGTTCTCGGGCACGTCCCCATCGTCAAGCGTGGCGACCGTCAACGTATCAATCCCAGCGTTTAGCAACTCGCCTATTTCTTCCTCCCCAAGGATCAGGCCCTTGGGAAGCGAGCTATCGATCACCTTCGTGGTGTGAGCGAGAATGCCTCCGACTGCATCTTTGGTGGCTTTTGTGCCAAACCTCATGATGTCGTACCATCAGGTCGCCGCCACGCCGAGATCACCTGAGCAAGAATAGCGATCGCTATCTCGGCAGTTGATTTGGCTCCAATGTCTAAACCTATCGGGCCTCGAATTTTCTGAAGTTGCGCTTCTGTGGCGCCTTGATTGGCCAACCTGTCTAAGCGCTTTGCGTGTGTCTTGCGGCTCCCAAGAGCGCCTACGTAGAAGCATCCTTGTTCAAGCGCCAAACTGATTGCGTAGTCATCGATCTTGGGGTCGTGGCTCAAGGCGACAAGTGCAGAAAATTGATCAAGACCTCGTATACGCAACGCATCTTCAGGCCACTCTGGAAGGATGTCGACATCTGGAAATCTTTCAGGGGCGGCGAAAGCAGTTCGTGGATCTATGACCAGAACATCGAACGCCGTAATTCTTGCCAACGCTGCAAGCGCCTGGGCAATATGTACCGCGCCGATAACCACAATCCTTGGGTTCGGCAGGTAGACATTGGTAAAGTTGGAGTCTTGTTGCCCACCGAGATCATCCGAATCTTCTGGTCTAGGAGCTGCTAGATCGAGCGCACTGGCTTCATAGTTGACAGCGTCTTGGCCGAAAAGGACGTTCTGGTCCCCAGACGCCAAATTCGTGATGGTCACAACCTTTGTTCGTTGTTTCCTCGCTTCGTTGATCAGCACAAGATCCGCCAGCTTCATTACTCGATCCTCTCGACGTAAACGCTGATTTGGCCGCCACATGACAAGCCCACGCGCCAAGCGATCTCATCGGCGACCCCAAAATCCACAACTCGTGGGCGACCGTCTGCGATCGCATCCTGCGCTTCGACGACAACCGCAGCTTCGACGCAGCCACCAGATACCGAGCCTTCAAAGTTGCCCATGTCATCTACGACGAGATGGCTACCCACCGGTCTTGGTGCGGACCCCCAAGTCTTGACCACAGTCGCCAGGGCGACCTTTCGCCCCTCTTTCCTCCAGCGTTCCGCGACGACCAGCGGATCACACCCGAGTCCATTTTCGTTCATTGCGGTTACATTTCTCTCAGATCGATCGCGGAGATCCAAGGCATTATACCTGACAACCGTCATCATTGGCATCATATCTATTGATTACTTCATTTTTTGAAGTTCTCGGTGCATGTGGTGTTTTGGGGTCGCAATCTGCGCCTTGGTAGGACGGCTGGATTCTTCCTTCAAAACGTCCGAGCGGAACGTAGGAGGACTTCGGAATGAGCAGAATTGACGCATCAAAAATCGTTCTGGCTTCCCGTCCCGATGGAAGGCCGACGCAGGATAATTTTCGATGTGAGTCTTTCACGCCACCCGCGCTTTCCGGAGGCCAACTGCTTCTGCGAATTGAATACCTTTCGCTCGACCCATATATGCGGGGCAGAATGAATGCCGGAAAGTCATACGCGGAGCCGACGCCGGTCGGCGGAGTTATGGAAGGTTCCGGCGTCGCGACGGTGCTGCAGTCAGAACACCCAGACTATCATCAGGGTGATATCGTTTTGGCACGGACTGGATGGCGTACCCACGCCGTGGTCGAGACCCCAGGGGTCCGGAAACTCGACGCAACAATTGCGCCCGTCACCACCGCGCTAGGTGTTCTTGGTATGCCAGGTTTCACGGCGTATAGCGGCATGAAGATGATTGGGAAGCCACGTCACGGCGAAACAGTCGTTGTAGGAGCAGCTTCGGGACCTGTCGGCTCTCTGGTTGGCCAAATCGCTATGCGGGCCGGGGCGCGTGCAGTCGGAATAGCAGGCGGCAAAGAGAAATGCTCGTTTGCGAAATCCACGTTCGGCTTCGACGAGGTCATCGATCATAGGTTACCAGACTTACCTGACCGGCTGGCTGCGGCCTGCCCGACGGGCATTGACGTCTACTTCGAGAACATAGGCGGCGCGGTATGGCAGGCCGTTCTTCCCCTCCTGAATCTCTACGCTCGCGTGCCTGTTTGTGGGCTGATTGCCCAATACAATGCCGTCCCTACCGGAGACAACGCAGCACTACTTGCGCAAACGATGAACACCATCCTGGCCCGAAGCCTGACGCTGCGCGGCTACATCAACTCTGAATTTGCCGCCGAACTCTACCCTTCGTTTCTCGCAGAGGTAGGGGCGGCCGTCGCTTCTGGAGAGATCAGGTATCGCGAGGACTTCATAGACGGGTTGGAGAACGCTCCGGCCGGACTGATCGGGCTACTTGAAGGCAAGAACTTCGGCAAACTGATCGTTCGCGTGAACGCTCGCTAACCTCAAGGAGCAATCAATGTCAAACTCTTCCCCACTGAATGCTACGGGACCAAGGTATGAACAGACATTTCCGGTGTTCAATCAGCATGAACTCGATGTCCTGAAGGGCTTCGGAAAGCTCGTGAAATTTCAAGATGGCGAAACGATCTTGAAAGCAGGCGAGAGGAGCCCTGGGCTCTTCGTTATCCTAGACGGGCACGCCACAGTCGAGGTCAAAAACATCTTCGGTCAGGTCACACCGATTGCCGAGTATGGACCAGGCGGCTTTATGGGCGAAACTGGCAACCTGTCTGGGCGGACAGCACTTGTGGATGGACGCGCGGAAGGAGAGACTGAGGCTCTGATGGTTGAGCCAGACCGACTTCGCTCTCTACTCATCGCCAACGCAGAGATCGGCGAACGCATCATGCGGGCGCTGATCCTTCGTCGCGTTAATCTGATCGAGGGTGCAACTGTCGGCCCGACTATCATCGGTTCCCGCGATCATCATGACGTCGTCCGCCTGCAGGGGTTCTTCAGACGCAATGGGCATCCGTTTGTCGCAATCGATCCCTCTGAGGACGAGGATGCAGCGGAGCTTTTGAACCGCGCTCACGCCGATCCGACCGCATCGCCACTTGTTGTGCTCGCCGATGGCAGCATTCTCGAAAATCCTTCGACCGAGGAAATTGCCTCGATCCTTGGGATGATGGCGGAGCCTAGCCGAAATCACTACGACGTAGCCGTCGTCGGCGCCGGACCATCAGGCTTGTCAACAGCCGTCTATGCCGCATCCGAAGGTCTGAGCGTTGCAGTCTGCGACACGAGGTCGTTTGGCGGACAAGCGGGTGCAAGCGCTCGTATTGAAAATTACTTCGGGTTCCCGACGGGTATTTCCGGTTTTGCACTGACTGCTCGAGCCTACAATCAGGCTCAGAAATTTGGTGCTGAAATGATGATCCCAACGGAGATCAAGTCTTTGGACTGCACACGCCCACAGGGATACTTCGTGTTGAAGACAGCCGATGGACACGAGGTTCGGTCAAGGTCGATCGTAATCGCCAGTGGCGCATATTACCGTCGCCCCGAGATCGACGGCTTGAAGGAGTTGGAAGGGCGTGGCGTTTGGTACTGGGCCTCACCCATCGAAGCAAACCTTTGCAAGGACCAGGAGGTTTATCTGATCGGCGGAGGCAACTCAGCGGGTCAAGCGGTAGTCTATTTGGCATCCCACGCCCGGACCGTGCATATGTTGGTGCGGGGTGAAAGTCTTGCCGCAAGTATGTCGAGCTATCTCGTTGATCGCATTCAATCTGCCCCGAACGTCACCGTCCACTACAACACTGAAATCGACCATTTGCGGAGCGACGCCTCCGGTCTCACCGGGCTTACTCTTTTTGATAAGACATCAGGCAGCAGGCGCAGCGCCGATACCCGAAATCTATTTCTGTTTATCGGAGCCGACCCCACGACCGAATGGCTGTCGGGCTGCGGCGTTGTCTTAGATCCTGCTGGCTTCGTAGCCACCGGGCCTTCGGAGGCTCGCCCTACCGCCGCAGAGCTGGAGACATCCGTACATGGCGTATTTGCTATCGGAGATGTGAGATCAGGTTCCACTAAGAGAGTTGGCGCGGCCATCGGCGAAGGTGCACAAGTCGTTGCAGCACTCCATCGGTTCCTCTCTCTTCGTCCGACATCGGTAGCCTGACTATGGGATTAGTCCTTGAGCCCGCCCCTGCTGAAACGGGTTCGACAGTTTTAGCAGGGACGCAGAACAACCTCCAAGACAAGAGCAAATGGGGTGTCGTCACTCCAATCGAAAAGTCGCCCCCTGTTGAAGGACCACCCGCTCCGCCTCCATTCGTGCCAATGGCTCCTTGGAGATCGGCACTCTATTTTCTTTCTTCAGTGTTGTTCTTTCTGACACAGGGGCTGGGGATGAACCTCGCCCTGGCAAATCTCAATCAGATTCAAGGCTCGATCGCAGCAACGACGACAGAGGCGGCATGGCTGTCAGCAGCCTATATGGCGCCAAACGTCAGCTTGAGTATCATTTTGGTGAAAGTTCGAATGCAGTATGGCGTTCGTGCGATGGCCAAGGTGGCGGTTACCTGCTTCATTGGCGCTTCGGTTCTAAACCTTTTCATCTCGGATCTTCAGTCGGCTATTGTCGTGCGCTTCCTTAGCGGGATCGCCGCCGCTCCGCTCGCCACCCTTGGCTTCCTCTACATGCTGGAGATTATCCCCCCTCAAAAGCGGGGGACCATCGGGCTATGCCTCGTGACCATGAACACGTTGCTCGGCGCTCCACTGACGCGGCTAGTCTCTCCTACACTGATCGATTTTGGAGGATGGCGTGGCCTCTACACACTGGAGATGTCGTTAGCGTTGTTAGTGCTCCCAATAATCTTCCTTCTGCCACTGACTGCTCCACCGCGCGTTAAGGTGATTGTTGGCACGGATATCGTCAGCTACCTGTTCATCGCAGTTGGCTACGGCTGCGTAGCGGTAGCGCTTTCAGTCGGTCGCCCTTACTGGTGGTTTGAAGCCCCCTGGTTAGGTGAGATGCTCGTCGTCGCCGTGGCGTCCCTTACTATCGCAGCTATAATCGAACTACGGCGCGAGCATCCGTTAATAGATTTTCGATGGCTCCTATCTTGGCGCAACATCCATATCTTCGGGATACTTCTCATCTTCCGCCTCTTAGCGGGAGAGCAGTCCGCGATCGTGATGCTGTGGTATCAAAATGCCGGATTGCTCTTCGACCAACTGCAGATGCTCTACCTTATCATACTGGTATTTACAGTGGTGGGCGGCTTTGTTTGCGCGGCTTTGCTCAATCAGGGATACAGTCGCAGCATCCAGATCGTCGCTTTGGTGATGATCGCCGCTGGCGCTTTTATTGATAGTCAAACAACCAGCCTGACCCGCCCGGAGCAGATGTACCTCAGTCAGGCACTAGTTGCGATGGGTGCGGCCATGTTTGTACCACCAACGTTGGCTGACTTCTTCAATTCCGCCTTTGCTAAAGGGCCTGCATACGTGGTGACCTTCTTTGTGGTTTTCATGTTCACACAGGTCATCGGGGCTCTCATCGCCACCGCCTCTTACGGCACGTTCATTACGATCCGTGAGAAATTCCACTCCAACATCCTGTCCGAGCAGATCGCTTTAACTAATCCGATCGTCGCTAACCGGCTCAGCACGCTGGTGGCCCCATACGCCAAGGTCGTAGGTGATCCAGCTCAGTTGAACAGCGAGGGCTTGGCACTAATATCCGCGCAAGTGACAAGGGAGGCGAACAGCCTCGCGTTTGGAGATGCATTCTTCCTGGCTGGAGCGATAGCGTTGACCGCCCTGGTCCTAATGCTCGTTCACCTCACCTTCCAATTCTGTCAATCGAAGATCGCAAGGCCCTCTGCATCTTCCGGCGAAGCCGCATGAAAGACCTCCCACATGTACAAGCTCATCCGTTCTCCACTCGAAGTGATCGCGGTCATTGTTGGGATCGGTGGTGTCCTTCTGCTGCTTTATGCTTGGCACCTGCCGCCTTTCGACACCTCGGTGGAGACAACAGACAACGCATACGTGAAAGGCTATGTGACCATCGTGAGCCCGCAAGTCAGCGGATACATCACGGACGTGCCCGTTAAGGACTATCAAACCGTCAAGGAAGGTCAGCTGATCGCGAAAATCGATGATCAGATCTACGTGCAACGCCTTGAACAAGCGCGATCTGCCCTTGATGGCCAAAAAGCTGCACTGCTGAACTCACAGCAGCAAGAACGGTCAGCACGAGCCAGCATTGCTTCTAGCGAGGCTCAGATCGACAGCGCGAAGGCTGCCGAAAAGCATGCTCAATTGTCCTGGGACCGTATCGAGAACCTTCTCGCCAAGGGCATTTCAACGACAAGTGACTCCGATGCGGCACAGGCTGGGCTCGATCAGGCAAAAGCTGCCGTCAACCAAGCTGAGGCGGCACTAGAAGTCTCCAGACAGAACCTGGCAGCGATTATAGTCAATCGTGCCTCTCTGCAGGCGGCGGTTAGCGGAGCAGAGGCAGCTGTGCACCTTGCCGATATTGACCTTCAGCACACCTCCATTACGGCGGCAAAGTCCGGAAAGCTCGGAGAAGTTGGCGTAAGACTCGGGCAGTACGTTACCGCCGGGACCCAACTCGTCGCGTTGGTTCCGCAGGACATTTGGGTAATCGCAAATTTCAAGGAAACCCAGCTAGACGGCATGAAAGTTGGCCAGCCGGTGACCTTCACCGTGGACTCTCTCGGTCATGCGGAATTGAAGGGCCAGATCGAGAGCTTCTCGCCCGCCGCTGGGTCCGAATTCGCGGTTGTCAAACCTGACAATGCGACAGGTAACTTCACCAAGGTCGCACAGCGCGTAGGCGTAAGGGTTTCAGTCGACAGCTCGCAGTCACTTCTAGCCCAGTTAGCTCCCGGGCTCTCGGTGGTGGTGTCGGTCGACAAAAACTCCGTGCCAGGACCGTCAGTGGCGTCGAAGTAACGACGCCACCCTAAGGCTAGGAATGAGCGGCCGCGTTCTTGATGCTCTTCGCTTCTTTGAACGAGGTCAGCTTCCGCTCTCGCTCCTGCGCAAAGGCCTGGCTCATGACGACCTGGGTCTTTGCGAATTTTTCGAGATCGCTGTCTCCGAACGATACGAAGTTGTCGCGAACCGGCTTACCCGTCTCTTTGTAAACGAGCTTAGTCGCAGGCTCCTCGTCTGGACCGTAGTCACCCCATCTGAGGCCCCACGCCCTGACAGCCATCAGAACTCGATCAAGTTCTTGCCCCTTCTGGGTCGCGTAATATTCATAGCGTTTTGAACCGCCATCTGGCAGACGACGTTCAATGACGCCGTCGGCTTCCAACTGCTTCAGTCGGAGCGAAAGCAGGTGCGACGACATCCCAGTCTGCGCCTGAATGTCATCAAAACGTCGAGAGCCCATGCCAAGCTCTCTCATGATCAAGAGCGTCCATCGTTCACCTACGATAGACAGCCCTCGGGCGATAGGACACATTGTGTCCGATACACCATCCCAGCTCATCTAAATCTTCCTTCGTCACAAGAATGCAATTGATATCCGAGGCGGTCCCACCCGCTCGGAAATCAACTTCCCTGCATTCGCACTTCACCCAAGCTTAAAATGGGCAAATCCGTTGACTTTCGCAAGAGAAACTTCAAAAATTGAACCGAAGAATCGCAGTATATGGATGTTGCAGTTTCGCAGGGATCGTATTTTCGGGGAAATTTTATGAAAATTGGTGACACCTCAAGCATTTTTCAGACCTCAACAAGCAAGGGCAAAACGCAAAGCAGCGACGACTCTGCATTCAGTGCTTTCCTTGGTTCCTTTGGTGACTCTGGCTCAACGGAGACCATCCCGGGTGATGTCGCCAGTTCCAAAGACCAAGGCGGGTTGTCGATTTCTGGTGAGGACGCAGATGCCCATCAGCAAGAATTGGTCGATGAGCTGCACAAATGGGCAAACATGAATCCAGCGGAGATGATAAGGGCCAAGTACCTCTCCGCACATAACCTGTCGGAAGACGCGCTCGCTCAGCTCCCACCTGATGTCCGTCAACAGATTGAAGATGAAATTCGTAAACAGGTCGAGGAGCAGGCCAAGCAGCAAGGAAGTGCAAAAGACGCTCTGTCGGCCCTGACTGTATAGCCGCAACCGGTCCAGTCCCGTGTGCTCGAGCATCTCTGTCGCGTCGAGCACACCGACCCCAAAGGTCAAAAATCCTACATCCCTAAAATTTGGGGGGCAATCGTCAGTCAGTTGTGACAAGGATCTTGCCAATAAGCTTGCCCGATTCCTGTGCCTCATGAGCCGCCGCGATTTCATCGAGTGAATATCTGGCCGCTATCGCGGGCGCATACGCACCGGCCTGTAGACACTTGGTCAACGCGTCGACACCCGCCTGCTTGGCATCACTTGGTACAGAGTAGACGAAGACGAAACGTATTAGGACTGCCTTCAGCATCGCTTTCAGGGCAGGCAAAGCAACAGCTTCCTTGGGATCGGCCGCAGCATAGCTCGAGATCACACCGTTTGTAGCGATACACAGCAGATCGGTCTGAATATTGGCAGCCAGGTCGACTTCCACGATCCTGTCGATGCCACCACCTCCTGTAGCAATCATAATGACCGTAGAAATATCGTCTGTCCGCCGATTTATGACGAGATCGGCACCCGCCTCCTTGGCGATGTTCGCTTGCTCGGGGCGGCTGATAGTCGTCGCTACCCAGGCACCTGCCCACTTTGCAAGAAGTATAGCGGCAGTGCCTACAGCTCCCGCACCTCCCTGCACGAGGATCCTTTTGCCGCGAATGTCTCCATCGGCGAAAAGGCATCTGTGAGCGGTGAGCGCAGGAATTCCCAAACAGGCCCCTGTTTCGAAGGAAACATTGTCGGGTAGAGGAACGGCACGCTCGGCCGGGACGATCGTGTATTGCGCAGCGGTTCCGGTAGCCCGTCCAGCCTGCGCTTCATAGATCCATACTCTCTCTCCCAAACGGGACGCCGGAACGCCATCGCCAATTGCGTCAATTATCCCAGCCCCATCTTGATGGGGAACGATGCGCGGAAACGCCATCGGCACCCCTCCGTATCCGGCACGGGCCTTCAGATCGGTGGGATTGACGCTCGACACACGAACGAAGACCCTCACTTCACCGGGCCCTGGGATTGGATCAGGTAAAGAACCGACTTGCAGCACAGTGTCTGCATCGCCTTGTTTCTCATAAAACGCAGC
The DNA here is from genome assembly GCA_900465675.1 of Hyphomicrobiales bacterium. Taxonomy (GTDB): domain Bacteria; phylum Pseudomonadota; class Alphaproteobacteria; order Rhizobiales; family Rhizobiaceae; genus Rhizobium. The sequence continues at coordinate 203,729 of UBJR01000012.1, forward strand.
TTTCATTGGGTCTCTCATTTTTCAGATGTTATGATGCTGGCGGAGAGCCTCTCAGCTGAATGAGGAGGTCATCCGTTGTCAGGATCGAGTGAGCGTAGGTTGGCCCATTGACGTTGAAGGCAACATGCATTCCTTCCTGGCTGAATGCCGCAGCGCCATCTCTCACGAGCGTCACATGATAGCCGAGTTCCATGCCGAACCGGGCAGTCGACTCAATGCAGCTATTCGCGATCACTCCTACAAGAATGATTTTTTCAATTCCGCGTTGGCGAAGCTGCAAATCAAGGTCAGTGTTGGCGAACCCACTCTGTGCCCAATGCTCTTGGACTACTACGTCACCATCCCTTGGGCCGAATTCATCGTTGAATTCGCCACCCCATGTTCCTAGCTCGAATGCCTTTAGAGGTACGCCCGACTTCTGGAACGGTGTCATGTGCTTCCAGTTCACGAACGCATGCTCATGAGCGCGATGGTGTGGCAAGATCAGCACCGAAATGTTCGAAGCACGGACAGCTCCGATTATTCGGCGGAGATTATCGAAGAAGTTCACGGAATCCGCAGTATCCCGGATTGCGTCGAACAGCTTCCCACCTTCCGTCATGAAGTCATTATAGGGGTCGACGATCAAAAGAGCCGTGCGGTCAGTTTCATATTCTGTCATTGGAGTTCACCCATCCTGCAGGCCCTGACACGAAATTCGAGATTACCTCGGTCGTAGTCAGGATCTTGTGCGCGAACATCGGCCCATTCACCTCGTGCGCGGCATGCATCTCCTCCATCGAGAATGAAGCGGTCGCATCCTTAACGAGAGTGACGTGATACCCTAACTCCATCCCAAATCGCCCAGTCGCTTCCAAGCAAGTGTTCGCCCGTAGCCCTACGAGTATTATCTTCTCAATGCCGTGCTGGCGGAGCTGTTCGTTTAGGTCGGTGTTGGCAAATCCGCTCTGTGACCAGTGGTCTTTGACTACAACGTCGCCTGCCTGAGGGCCGAATTCTGGATGCCACTCTCCACCCCAGCTGCCCTCGGCAAAAGTTTTTAGGCGATCCGAAATGACATGCGTGGGCGTCATATGCCTCCAATGTGCATAGTCCCCATCGCGCGATCGATGATGTGGCACGACAAACACCTGGATTTTGGCCTGTCGCGCAGCCTTGGTAATCCGCCGGAGATTGTCAAAGAGACCAACCGTCTGTGCGACATCCTTGATGCGGTCGTAGAGCTTTCCGCCCTCGCTGAGAAAGTCATTGTATGGATCGAGCACGAGGAGCGCGGTCTCGTCACTCGGATAAAGGAGATCGGGCGTCAACGTTATCACCTTCTACGATTACAGCGATTTAGCTTCAAAATAAAAAGCTAAACACATAGCAAGTCAACTGGCTTCAAAAAACAAAGCGACTTGTCCAATAGAGAATGTGTTGATAATCCCTTTGAGGCGATCAGAGTCCAGCTAGCTCAAAGCTCGCGTTGGTGGGAAAATTCACCGATCTTGTTTGCATCGATCGGATGAACTTCCCCCGGCAGCCTTTCCCATGTTCCACGTAGTGAGGTTTCGATGAGCCGCGTCTTGGTTCTGTTCGCACATCCCGGCCAGCGCCATTCGAAGGTAAATCTCGCAATGGCCAAGGCGGCAAACTCTGTTGCCGATGTGACCTTTGCAGACCTCTACGGCGAATACCCAACATTCGGAATCAATATCGATGTCGAGCAGGCGCGGCTACTTGCCCACGACATAATCGTATTTCAGTTTCCTCTTTACTGGTATTCAACGCCATCTCTCCTAAAAGAGTGGCAGGACCTCGTACTTGAGTATGGGTTTGCTTATGGACCTGGAGGTGACAAGCTCAAAGGCAAGAGGTTCCTTGCCGTGATTACGACCGGCGGACGTCCGGCTGCCTATGACGCAACCGTCAATCAGATGCACGGATTGAGAACCTTGCTAAGCCCCCTTCAACGGTCCATGGAAGTCTGTGGCATGACCTTTCTCTCGCCATTCGTCCTTTTCGGAGCGATCGACGCAAACACCGACGGGCGTGCACCGCTGCACGTACTGGCCTACCGCTCTCTTCTCGAGGCGTTGCGAGACGACACGATCGACACCGGCGCTCGATCGCACGGTGACTTCCTGAAGTACGACTTCATCCCGATGGGCAAGGAGACTGGAGCATGAATGGGTTTCTGTTTCAGGCGTTCATCTACCTACTGGCGGCGGTCGTCGCCGTCCTGATTGCAAAAAGGCTCGGACTTGGCTCCGTGCTCGGCTACCTTATTGCTGGTGTCGTCATTGGGCCGCTGTTGCACTTGGTTGGCAACGAAACCGAAGACCTTCAGACCTTTGCAGAATTCGGCGTCGTCATGATGCTTTTCCTCGTTGGACTTGAGCTTCAACCCCGAACGCTCTGGCAGATGAGGACAAGGCTGATTGGGCTTGGCGGCTTACAGGTCATAGGAACTGGTGCCGTTCTTACCGGCTTGGGTATCGCCGTCGGCGTTTCCTGGGACGTGTCGATGGTCGCGGGTTTTGTTTTGTGCATGTCGTCGACGGCAATAGTTCTGCAGACACTCGGCGAGAAAGGCCTTCTCAAGTCCGATGGCGGCCAGTCATGCTTCTCGGTTCTTCTGTTTCAAGATATATCCGTCATCCCAATCTTGGCGGTAATCCCGCTTCTGGCGCGGCCTGAACTACTGGTGTCACAATCTGCAGCGCATTCCGGTGGCCACGGGTCGCAAGCAGCAGAATGGATGAGCGGGATGCCCGGTTGGGAGGTCGCCCTCATCACCGTGGCTGCCGTCGCATTCGTGGTGCTAGCAGGGAACTACCTCTCTCGCCCCTTTTTTAGGATTATCGCCGCATCAAAGCTTCGAGAGGTCTTCACCGCTGCGGGTCTTCTGCTCGTAATCGCGATCGCTTTGTTGATGACCACCGTAGGACTTTCACCTGCGCTGGGGACTTTTTTGGCGGGAGTAGTCCTCGCAAATAGTGAGTTTCGTCATGAACTCGAGAGCGATATTGAGCCCTTCAAGGGGCTGCTTCTTGGACTGTTTTTCATCACGGTCGGCGCCAGCGTCAACTTCACGCTTTTGTGGGACCAACTTCCCTTGGTCGCGGCTCTGACCGCTGCTGTCATGGCAACAAAGGCTGCCGTCCTCTATGGACTAGGTCGCCTCTTTAAGCTCCAGGGCTCCGACCGATGGTTGTTCGCACTTGGAGTCGCTCAGGCAGGAGAATTTGGCTTCGTCCTTCTGTCATTCACGGTTCAGAGTGCAGTTTTAGCTGAGGGCATCGCCGCAATCCTCCTTCTCGTGATCGCGCTCTCCATGATGCTAACGCCGATCTTGTTCATATTGCTGGAAAAGGTGATTATCCCCCGCTTCAACCGTGTTGAGAGCAAACAGGCGGATGAGATCGCTGAGCAAGCACACATCATCATTGCCGGTCTTGGCCGGTTCGGCCAGGTCATCAATCGCATCCTCGTTGCCAACGGACACAAGACGGTGGTGCTCGACTATCGAGCAGACATCGTCGATGGCTTGAGAAAAATGGGTATGCGCTCATTCTTTGGCGACGCGAGCAGGCCAGACCTACTTCATTCGGCAGGGCTTCACGAGGCTAAGGTCCTCGTAGTCGCGATAGACGACATGCCCAGAGCATTGGAAATCGTAAAACACGCTCGCCGAGAGAACAGCAGCCTGCATATCATTGCTCGCGCCCGAGACCGTGCAGACGTCTACAGGCTGTATCAAGCAGGCGCAACGGACATCGTGCGTGAGGTGTTCGATAGTTCAGTGCGGGCGGCGGGATATGCATTGAGCGCCACTGGGATGCATCCCTACGACGTCGAGAAGAGCAAGAACGTCTTCGTTCAGCATGACCGAGCGGGCTTGCGTCAGTTGGCCCCGCTTTGGAGGGAGGACATCCCTGTTTTCGATAACCCGGAGTATGTCGCGAAGGTCAAGGAAATCACCGGCGCCATTGAAGAGGCGATGCTCGGCAACCGGGGAGCCCTTCTGGACGAACTCGACAGAGGCTGGACACCGCCCGCTACCCCCGCCTCGTAGCGGGAATCTCGCGGAATGAAGCGGAAATCCGCCGCATTTGGCTTCCATATTTGAAGCTAATTCCGGTTCGGAGATGAGCTTGTAGTCCACCCTCGATTACCGGCACCCCGCCAAATGAGCGTCAGTAGCATGATTTCCTACGTTACCACCGACCCCGTCGTGCAATTTGTGCTACTTGTCCTCGCGGATATCATCCTCAGTGCAGCATTTTTTCGACAGCACCCCTCATCCAGACTTCTCGTACACGTTGCCTTCTTTGCATCTTTGACTGCGTTGCTCATCGCCAACGGTATCGAGCCTTATCGGCCGGGTAGCGCCGGTATCACGATGACCCAAGGGATTTTCGTTGGAGTAGCGAAAACCGTTTGGTGGATCGGCGGCGCGATGGTGCTGGTGAGCCTCGTGCGGATGGTCAGAACGTTCGAACGGCATTCGAGAGAGGGCAGACTTCTGCAGGATATCCTCGTCGGGTCGATCTATCTCGGCGCCGGACTGTCGGTTGTCGCTTACGTCTTCAGCGTCCCGGTCGGAACTGTCTTTGCGACGTCGGGGGTTCTCGCTGTCATTCTCGGCCTCGCCCTGCAAAGCACGCTTAACGACGTCTTTTCTGGCATCGCTCTCAACCTTGGACGTCCCTACAGCGTTGGAAACTGGATCGAACTGTCGGATGGCGTCGCGGGACGCGTTGTCGAAACGAACTGGCGTTCAACCCATCTTCTGAGCGGATCAAACGATCTCGTTGTAATTCCAAACAGTTCTCTTGCGAAGGCAACCTTGACCAATCTGTCGACGCCCGATGAGAGCCACGGCATTTCTCTCACGCTGAGCGTTGCGCCCGTGAGGACACCGGCCGCAATTCAAGACGTGATGCACAACGTCCTATTGAGCAGCAACTCTATTTTGAAGTTCCCTCCGCCATCGGTGGCAATCTCCAGCATCTCCAATAGCGCAGTCGAAGTTGAACTATCGTGTCGTGTAGCTGATCGGACCCGGGTCGCTGCCGCGAAGAATGAGCTTTATGACTTGGCTTTCCGGCATTGTCGGGCGGCAGCACTCCCTCTGTCGACTCCGAACCTGACGCCATCTTCCGGGTTTCCACAGGGCGATCAGCTCCATACGCCGCAAACCGGGTCGGCGTCACGCTTACTGCTGTCGATGCAGCTGTTTTCGCCGTTGACCGACGCCGAACGGGAAGTCCTTTCGGCAAGTATGTCTAGGAAGACATTTCCAAAAGGTGCAGTCATTGCAGAGCAGCGCTCGACGCTAAACTCCCTGATGATCGTCCGAAGCGGTGTACTTCTCGTTACTCGCCACGAACTTGGTATCGAGACGGAGCTGACGCGACTTGCGCCAGGCGACTGTTTTGGTGAGGGCGGAGTTTTAACGGACGTCGAAGAGGTCGGTAGAATAACGGCACTCACTTTGGCAGTGGTATACGAGATCTCGCAGGAAGCACTCGCCGAGTTGATGCGATCACGCCCGATACTGGCAGAGGAACTCGGAGCCATCTTGTCTCAGCGGCTCGAAGCGGAACACAAGCTCATCGGTACCTTCCGCACGTCTTCAAACGACAATCACCCACACAGCCTTGCAGAAAAAATCCGGCGCCTTTTCCAACTTCAACGAGCGGGCTAGTCGCTAATTGGAACTGGGTTCGGAGCCGGGAGACAAAGATGCTTTATCCACTGGCGGAGGCCATCATGCCCTCCGCCAGTCGTCTGCATATTATTTGCCGGTTGCGTATCTCGAAGCCGACTTGCTGCTCTGCGATGCCATCAACAGCTTGAGGCGAGCTGCATCGTATTCGGCGAAGAGCTGCTCATCTTCAACTGAAGGCAGCGTGATAGTCTCGCCCTGGTCGAGGCCAGCCAAGGCTGCATCAACCATATGCTCCGCGTCCATGACCGTGTTCGGATCCAGAGCAGAGATCGGCACGCCAGACAGGGGCCAGATATCGGTGGCGGTGGCAGCTGGCAGCACAAGCTGAACCTTGACGTTGGTCTCTGCAACTTCGTCCTGGAGGCCACGCGTGAAGTTGTTCACAAAGCCCTTGGTGCCGCTGTAGATGCTGCTGATCGGCAGAGTGTGGAAGCCGAGTACGGAACCGATATTGATAATTGTTCCCTTGTCCCTGGACTTGAACGCGAGAAGAGCGGCAAGGCTGAGGCGTACGAGAGCGCCGATGTTCAGACCCGTCATCGCGTCGACTTCAGTCTGCTTGACCGCCGTCAGCGAACCCAACGTCGACGTGCCAGCATTGTTGACGAGAAGCGAAATGCTTTCATCTGCCGAGAACAGGTTAGCGACTGCATCGAGATCCGAGCCAACAGCCAGGTCTGCAACGACCGTTTTCACCTTGACGCTGAAGTCGGCTCGGATCGAGGTCGCCACTTCTTCGAGAAGATTTGCTCGGCGAGCGACAAGAATGAGATCGTACCCGCGCTTGGCGAGGCGCTGCGCGTAGATCTTGCCGATACCGGCGGAAGCACCGGTGATGACCGCAGTGCCCTTATTTTCGTTCGTAGTCATTGTCACTCCGTATGGGTCGAAAGCTTACGGCCCTGTTTGAATTTCCAAAACCGGCAATCGCCAGAAACATCGCCAAGCATGATGATTGTCATGTTTGGTCCTTGATGCATGACGGTTATCATGTATAGTGTCAATCGAAATTTTGAGGAGATCGCGGTGAGATATCCGGCAGCAGAAACAGCAGAAAAACACATTCGGATACTTGAGGCGGCGGGTTCGGCCTATAGGGAGAAAGGGTTTTCGGGAGTCAGCGTGAGCGAGATCATGAAGGCGACCGGGTTGACCCACGGTCCTTTCTACAATCACTTCAATTCGAAGGAGGCACTTATTGCCGAGGCCCTGCAACACATTTCCGACGGCACTGTAAACCTCACAGATGGGTTCGAAGCAAGCGAACAAGGGAAGGCAGATTTCGTTCGGGCGTATCTGTCAGAGGAGCACTGCAACGGCTCCGGAAATGGGTGCCTTATGGCTTCCTTGGGACCAGAGATTGCGCGTGAGCCAACTTACAAGCCGACCTTCACCCGTCACGTTACCGGGATCATCTCGAGGATGGTCGAACGATTTCCATGGTCGTCAAAGGCACGAGCCCGAAAAGAAGCGCTACGCACTCTAGCGGCCATGGTCGGCGCGATCGTCCTCGCTCGCGCGGTGGATGACGACGAACTTGCTAACGAGATACTGGATGGAGTTGCCGAGGGTCTAGCTAAATCCGACCGACCCTAGCAGAGCGCAACGACAGCAATCGCAACGATGATGGCGAGTGCATCTTCCGTCAACGCAGCGGCTCGATCTGAACCGAAATAGGCAGCCATTCGGGACCTATAGGCTGAACCAGCGAATGTGCCAATTGCACTTCCCATAATGCCAACAGCCAACCCAGCCGCGAGTGAACCACCGGCCGCACCAATCGTGGCACCAGATAGCGCTCCCATCAGAATGCGAGCGGCAAACTGTGCCGGGACCTTCCGACTTGGCGTTGCCGGGAGCTTGTCGCTGACGAGTTCGAGCAATGCAAGAACAGTGAACACCCACGGAGTGAAGCGGTAACCCATGAAGGCGAGCGGCGTCCCAGAAGCCGCAATGAACCCGAGAAACGCGCCCCACGCAACCGCAGTTGGCGCTATCAGGGCCCTCATCCCAGCGACAACACCGACGAGAAGGGCAAGGAAAAACATCATATCTCTCTCGTTGCTAGTCGTGACGGCGGGTAAGTTGCTAGGACGCGGACAACGCCAACGGCCGTATCAACCTCTATATCTTAGTATTATTCCCTTCAATTTTTGAAGCAAGATAATTATGTAGTCCCTAGCGTTTGTGATGACGCTGTCGTGATCCTTGTCGAATTTGGAGATGCCCCATGACTCACCGCGTTGTCATAATTGAACCAGTCCGGACGGCCATTGGGAGGTTTGAGGGCAGTCTCCAAACGGTTCTCGCGACCGACTTAGGCGCGACCGTCATCAAAGAGACTGTATCGCGCTCAGGTGTAAAAAGCAGCGATGTTGCAAGTGTTTACATGGGTAATGTTATCCAAGCTGGCAACAAGATGAACCCGGCTCGCCAAGCTGCGCTGAAGGCTGGCTTGCCCGTAGGCGCAGCTGCATCCACCGTGAACAGAGTATGCGGTTCTGGCGCCGAGGCACTCGTTTCCGCCGCCAAGGATATTTTGCTTGGTAACGCCGAGCTGGCAGTTGCCGGAGGAATGGAGAACATGGACCGGGCCCCCTACCTCCTGTCAAAAGCCCGGGGCGGTTACCGCATGGGAAACGCCGAAATCATTGACAGTATGTTGACTGACGGTCTCCACGACGCCTTCTCAGGAAAGCATTCTGGATGGCACACCGAGGACGTCATCAGCGAACTCGGCATCAGCCGAGAGGATCAGGACCGCTGGGCGGCCAGGTCGCACAAGCGCTTCGTCGCAGCGCAACTCGAGCGAAAGTTCGCAGGCGAGATTGCACCAATCTCCATTGAGACAAGACAGGGCTTGGTGACATTCGATGTTGACGAGGCCCCTCGTCCGGACACAACGATTGACGTTCTGTCGAAGTTGAAGCCCGTGTTCAGGAATGACGGATCGATTACCGCAGGCAATGCACCAGGCCTGAACAGCGGAGCGTCGGCGATGATTGTCGCGGATCAGGACTATGCTGAGCGCGAGGGGCTCAAGCCAATTGCGCGTATAGTCTCGTATGCTGTCGGCGCCGTCGAACCGGAACGATTTGCCTTGGGCCCGATCCCCGCGATTAACCTCGCCCTCCAGCGAGCAGGATGGAAATTGGCTGAAGTGGAGCGAATGGAGATCAATGAGGCCTATGCCGCCGTTCCTTTGGCGGTAATGAAGTCACTTGGCATTCCGGAGGATATCGTAAACGTCGAGGGTGGAGCGGTCGCTCACGGTCATCCCATCGGGGCTACCGGTGCAATTCTCGCAACCAGACTGCTGCACTCCATGCGTCGGGACGGCTTGATGAAAGGGTTGGTCGCGCTTTGCATCGGCGGCGGCCAAGGTATTTCGCTGGCCTTTGAACTGGTTTGAACAGACCTACCCAGTGATCTGCCTCAGGCGAGTAGGCTCGCCTGGCTTTCGTCTGTCGATTTGACCCTGGCTCGGCTCGTCGCGTGACGGTGATCGATCAAGTCATGTAACTTCAAGAAAAGGTTCGGCGGAACCGGCAGGGACCGGCGATGGAAGCACATGCTCCACATGCGCCGGTCGTCTTGCCCTACCAACACCAGAGAGTTATCGGACCAGGCTCAGGCTCGATCAAACCATCCTAGCCTGATGAAGCGTAAAACCCGATAGGAGATTGGCGACATCACTCTGCCACTACCTCAACGAAGGTCCATTGAGGTGGCGATTGAATGCCTCGTCGTCCCGGTAGACTTCGTGGACGAAAATATCGTTGTCATTCTCATCGGCCGTCAAGATTTGGAAGCTCACGGTGCCTTCTTCGAAGCGCAAACAGCGCTCGCGATGTTCTTGCAGCAGCAAAACGACCCGATCTCTTTCGCCTGCCATGGCGCTTATGGTTCCGACTATAATTAGTTCAGACATTATCGTCCCCGTTCATTACGGCTAACGAAATCTCGTCCTCAACTAGACGAGCAGTGCGTTTTGCGGGTGGGCTGCCGTCAGTCGGCAGCGGTTTCATATAGGAACCACGCGCGACCCTCAGTTTCTTCAATCCAGTTCTCCAATACGCTAGTGGTGGCGAAATCGTTCAAGCCCGAGGTCATCTCATGGATCCGCCGCATATCAGCGGCGAGTTGTTTGTTGTCTTCGCACAGCTCCGAGAGCATCGACGCGGGAGTAACCAGCTCGACATCGTTATCTTTAATCGTCTGTAGACGAGCAATGTGCCCGATCGAGCGGATTGTTGTGCCGCCGATCTTGCGGGCACGTTCTGCCAGAGCATCCGTCATCGCAAAAATCTGTTCTCCCTGTTCATCCAACATCCGGTGGTAGTCGCGAAAATGTCGACCGCGTACGTGCCAATGGAAATTTTTGGTTTTTAGGTAGAGCGCAAAGACATCGGCGAGCAGAACAGCCAATGCGGACGAGATTTCGGCCACGGCCTTATCGTCAAACGCCCCTGAGAGAACGGGGTGGGAGGTAGGCGTTGCTGACATAGAGAAAGTCCTTCTTCGAATTTCTTGATATGCTTGATGGAGCGGACAACCTTTGACGCACTGAATTAAGAGCATCCACAAGAAGCGTTCCTGCGCCCGACCTTAGACCTCGAAGCGGTCAGTCGATCTCACACTTGTGTATGATATCCCGCGCCAGAGTTTGTGCTTACCGTCTCCACATCGCCCCACATCTCCCAGCTGGGGCGAAGGTGGAGCACTTCCCCCATCCACCTAGCGGCCGGGTATCACCCCTCGCCTGGCCAGCGGAGCCATCCGCCAAGACCGCTCCCACCGGAGCGGTCTTTTGGTTTTGCGTCCATCATCACGCAAATGTCACAAGGAGGATGAGATTCAGGTTTCCCTTCCGAACAAAAGTCACTATGTATTTCAAGCCTGATGATCGTAAGGCTTGAGACAATCTGGTGATTAAGTGCCGCCGCGTCTCGAAGGCAACGACGACTTTGGTGTTTTGCTTGAAGGAAACCCGTCTTGGTCCGGCTTTGGAAATGGCTCCCAGGGGAGCGATCTACCATTGAGCGTGAGAACGACGTCGCTTTGGCGATCGCGGCGGGATCGAACGCGTTCGCCGTCTTCCTGATCGACACCTTCACAAGCATCGAAAGCGCCGTTGCCGTATTTTACGTCATTATCATGCTATTGTCGGCGGACTTCCTGTCCCGTTTCGGCGTTCTCGCTGCTGGCGCGATGTGCACGGCGCTGTGTGTGATCTCATTTTTCGTTTCGCATGGCATCGATGATGACCTTGCCACCTTTCTACGCTTGGTCGGATCACTTTCAGCGCTGCTGATTACCACGGCCCTGCTCTACAAGAATGAGACAGGCCGCCTCGCTCTCCTAGCGTCTCATCATCGCACCAAAAGCAGCGAATATCGCTACAGATCCATATTCAAGCAAAGTGGCATTGCTTTGTGGGAGCAGGATTTGACAGCGCTCAATGCCTTGCTCGATAATCTTCGTGCGCAGGGCGTTGTCGACTTGTGCGCGTATACTCGCGACAACCCGGAATTTCCCAAGGCATGTACGGAGGCGATCCGAACCGTGGCCGTCAACGACGCGGCCCTGGAGGTGCTAGGCAATATCACTCAAGAGCAAGCTATTGGTCCCATCTCGCGATTCATACCGCATGATTGCCCATCGCTTTTTGGGTTCGTAAAGGCGTTCTTCCACGGACAGAGGCGATTTGAATCCAAGGGTCGTATCAGAGATTATCACGGTACAGAGTCTGTCATCCTCATGGCCGTGGAATTTCCGGAAGATCAGTCCGGACTGGATCGAATCGTCATCGGGCTTGTTGACATTACCGAGAGAGAGGCCGCGCAGGCCACGATGATGGCAGCGCAAGCTGAGTTGGCTCGCGCCTCCCGCGCTTCTGCTGTCGGGGCGCTGTCAGCTTCTTTGGCGCACGAGCTTAACCAGCCACTTGGAGCGTTGCTCATGAACGCCCAGGCGTGCCTGCGCTGGCTTAACCGCAATCCGCCAGATGTTAAGGCGGCTATTCGCGCAGCAGAGCGCACAATGAAGGACGGTGAACGCGCTAGCCAGATCGTCAAGACAACTAAAGCGATGCTCTCGAGAAGCCCTATTGCATCCGAGAAGGTAGACCTCCCAAGCCTGGTTGAGGAGACAAGATCGCTTCTGGAATACGAGATCGAGCGTCAGAATATTTCGATCGATCTGACTTCGCCACCCAATCTCCCCCCTGCCAACGCTTCGAAGAGTGAAATCCAGCAGGTGCTGATCAATCTGATCACGAACGCGATGCAGGCAATGGAGGAGGCTCGAACAAAATCTCGTCGAATTTCGATCCAGCTCTCAACGGCCGACACGGGCTTCGTTGTGATGGCCATCAGCGATACCGGACCTGGTCTGTCCAGTGAAGCAATCGAGAATGTCTTCGAGCCTTACTTTACGACCAAGGCTTCCGGGATGGGAATGGGCTTGGCCATTTGCAAGTCAACGGTCGAATCACGAGGCGGAAAACTTACAGCTAGAAATAACGAAACGGTCGGCGCGACGTTCGAGATCGCACTTCCAGTTGAGAACCAGGGTCGTCTCACACGTATGTATGATGTCCCCCCAATGGTGGCGCAGATAGGATGAAGCCTTCGAATAAAGTCAAAGGCATAGAAGACGATGAAATCCAATTGCATCATTGCGATTGTGGACGACGATCAGTCGATTCGCGAAGCCATGGGAGACTTTCTGCGTTCGTACGGCTACGAAAGCCGGTCGTTCTCGTCTGCCGAAGACTATCTAACCTACGACGAGCGAGCAATGATCGATTGCATCTTGCTGGACGTCAAAATGCACGGACTTTCCGGTCTGGAGCTTCAAGCGATCTTGCGAGGCGGCACAGACCCGACACCAATCATTTTCATGACGTCGCACCAGGAAGATACGATCAGACGCGCGGCGATGGAAGCTGGCGCCCATGCTTTTCTCGGCAAGCCGGTCGATTTGAAACTGCTTATCAGTCATATCGAGAAATTGCTGAGCGCTCGCTGATGATGAAGCCTGCGCTTGGGTCTCGGCTCCCTGCCTCATCGATCCGAGTGCAACTCTTGTCCGATCCAGAACCGTCAATCTTCTCCTTCGAGAGGGAAACGTCATGGACGTGAACCTGTCGCATAGACCGAACATTCGAGCCGATCTTGATCCGACAATTTTCGTTATCGACGATGACGATGAGTTTCGTACTGGCATCGTAGACCTGCTGCAGTCACTCGACATGAAGACTCGGTCCTATGGATCAGCCCGGGAGTTCTTGGAAGGGCCCTTTATTGACGGACCAGGATGCATTCTTCTCGATCTAAGAATGCCTGGGCTCAGTGGTCTCGAACTCCAGGAACACCTTGAGCGTCAAGGAAGAAAGGTTCCGATCATATTCATCACCGGTCATGGCGATGTACCGGTCGCTGTGCAAGCACTGAAAGCCGGGGCTTCGGATTTTATCGAGAAACCCTTCAGAGAAAATGTTCTCCTTGACGCGATCTCCGTTGCTCTCGCACGAAGCGCCGAAGACGTTAAGACGGCGTCCGAGGCAGATGAAGTCCGAGCCTTGGTGGCAACCCTGACGCCGCGCGAACGTGAGGTAATGGTGGTGGTATGCCGGGGGCTTATGAATAAGCAGATCGCTTACGAGCTTGGCATCAGCGAGGTTACCGTGAAGATCCACCGTGGCAACGTGATGCGGAAAATGAAGGTCAGATCGGTTGCCGAACTCATCCGGCGAACAGATCTGATTGGACAAAGTGAGGCAGCATAAATCGGAGTCCGAGATCACGCTTCTATTGAGCACTGACTGGAAAACAGCCGCTCGCTTAGAAAGTCGACGAATACCCGTACCTTCGGTGACAGGTGACGGTTCGAAGCCCAAAGCAAATGGAATTGACCAGGCCCATCCAGAAAGTCCGTAAGAAGTGGTATTAAACGACCAGCAGCGATGGCCTCCCTGGCAAGGAAGTCCGGCATGAAACCTATTCCAAGTGAATTCTCTGTTGCTCCCCGAAGTGCCTCCATGTTGTTGCAGGTCAGTACAGTCCGCGCCCGCATCTCAAAATCGCTCTCGGAGACGAGCAATGGCCAAGGCTGTAGTTTGCCCGTGTTGGGATATCGAAATCGGATGGCGAGGTGATGGTCCAAATCTTTAGGACGCAATGGCTCCCCATGGGTCGCCAAGTAGCGCGGAGCGGCACAAAGCAGCATTCGGAACGGCCTCAACGCTCGCGACGTCAGTCGAGAATCTGGCAGTTCTCCACTTCTGATCGCGACATCAATTCCGTCGTCAATAAGGTCGACGATCAGATCGCTGAAATCGATATCCAGCTCGACTTCAGGAAACCTTTCGATGAACTCCGGAATAACCGGCAGCAGCAAATGATAGCTTACCAAGGGGACACTAACGCGCAGTCGACCGCTGGGTGTAGCGAGCGCATGGGCAAGCGAGGCACGAGCGTCGTCAAAGTCGTCCAGGATACGCCTGCATCTTTCGTGAAAGAGCCGCCCCTCTTCCGTCAATCTAAGACTTCGGGTCGATCGCTGCAGCAGTCTGACTCCGAGGTGTCTCTCCAACGTGGTGACGGCCTTCCCAACTGCTGATGGGGTCAGCCCAAGCGCTTTCCCTGCAGCAGCGAAGCTTCCGAGATTCGCCGTCTTAACGAACGCTGCCAAGCCGTTGAAATGATCCATATTGCCACCATTCGAGCGTTTCATTCGTGAAAGCGCGGAACAACATCCGGCTAATCATCAAATTAGAGAAAACCTATCCTGAAACCAAGTCAATGTCATGACTTCCCCCCTCTTTCAATCTGATCTCCAACCTGTGGACACCTCTATGAAATCGACCAATCAAGACCATCGACGAAGCCTGCCGACCCGGCTCGTAGTGCTATTTGCTATTTGTTGCTCGTCCGCCGCAATGCCCCTCACCTTCACCGGTCCGGCGGTCGCGATACCGGCGATAAGCCGGACGCTCGGAGGGGACCCGGTCGCTCTCAACTGGGTCACGAATGCATTCATGCTCACCTTCGGTAGCACGCTAATGGCATTCGGTGCGCTCGCTGACTTCTTTGGCCGCAAGCGCATATATGTAATCGGATTGACGGCGTTCACGGTGTTCTCAGCGGCGCTTGCGTTTTCCCCGAATATTCTGGCGCTCGATTGCTTACGTGCTCTGCAGGGACTGGGAGCCGCTGCGGCTTTCTCCGCTGGCATGGCTTCTCTCGCTCAGGAATTCGAAGGCACGGCGCAAATGCGTGCGTTTAGCGTCGTCGGTGCGAGTTTCGGTGTTGGTCTGGCGTTTGGTCCGATTGCGTCCGGGGCGATGATCGATGCGCTGGGTTGGCCGTCAATTTTTGCGCTTGTGGTAACGCTGGCAGTCATAGCTCTTGTACTTGGCATACCCTTCTTGCGTGAGACGCGTAATCCCGACGCCGCAGGACTAGATTGGGTGGGTGCAATCACATTCACCCTCGCGCTCACGCTCTTTACCTATGGGGTCCTGAGGGGACCTGCGATCGGCTGGGGCGACTTGACCGTCGCGGCACCCTTGGTAGGTGCTGCCATACTTATGATCGGGTTCTATTTCGTGGAGCGTACAACAAAGCATCCGATGCTTGACCTGACGTTGTTTCGATATCCGCGTTTTGTCGGCGTCCAGCTGCTTGCGGCCGCGCCCGCATACGCGTTCGTAGTTCTCCTCGTGCTTTTGCCAGTTCGCTTCGTCGGAATAGAGGGCATGAATGAAATCGCCGCCGGGCAGCTCATGATGGCGCTCTCCGGTCCCCTGTTGGTTCTACCGATAGCAGCAGGCATCCTAACGCGTTGGTTCGCTCCTGCTACCGTCTGCAGCGGAGGCCTACTCATCTCGGCGGCGGGTCTCTTTTGGCTCGGCCAAACACCGGTGGGCTCAGCACCAAGCGCCCTGACGATACCGCTGCTGATGATTGGCGTGGGTATCAGCTTGCCCTGGGGATTGATGGATGGGCTGGCGGTGAGTGTCGTTCCGAAGGAGCGTGCCGGGATGGCTACAGGCATCTTCAGCACGACGCGCGTAGCTGGTGAGGGTGTCGCCCTCGCCATCGTGACCGCCGTCCTTTCGGCGCTCACGAAAGCACATCTTCCGGACAACCTGGGCACTGGATCCGCTGATATTGCACAAAGGCTCGTCACCGGCGACCTAGCCGGGGCCCAAACCCTAGTGCCTGCTGGAACGTCAATTCGCCTGGTTCAGGATTACAGTGACGCATTTGCTTCGCTTCTGTGGATCTTGACTGCTATCACCTTGATCACCGCTTCAGTAGTGCTGGTCTCACTGCGCAATGTCACCGCAGAGCCAGGCTTCGATCACTCCGAGGAAGACGCTGAAGCATCAACGGTTTAGCAACAGTGTCCCCAAGGCATTGGTTACTCTGGAAGCCGCTACGACCTTTGTATGATAGCTGAGATATCCGATGTTTCGTACATGGAGATGGCAAACGCTGTCTCCATGAAACGTTTTTGAGGCTGATGCGATGACGGTTGAACGCTAACGCTTAGCATAACATCGAATTGGCCCCGACGGGGAGCTGACGGTGCGGAAGACGACGGCCCGAGTGCCTTATCGGACGCGCCAACCAAATAATCCGACCATACGACCTGACACTCCGCTCCATCACTGGAGCGGCAACCCTTCGGCGCGTCGATTTCGCGCCCAAAAAGCCGGAACCCGCACGTCTCCGGCCGTTCCCACTGGCTCACCCCGGCTGTTGAGCAACGCGAAGTGCATTTGTTAAGAAGGAACTGAACGATGAAGTGGACCGGACTTTCAAACTGGAAGGGCAACTGGAAGCAGGGCTCAGGAACGCTGTCGACGGGGACGGACACATTCAAGGACAAGCCCTACAGCTTCTCCAGCCGCTTCGAAGGCACGCCCGGTGGGAGCCCTGAAGAGCTTCTCGCGACGGCACAGGCAGGCTGCTTCAATCAGGCGCTGGCCAACAATTTCGGAATGATCGGCTTCGAAGCTGAAAGCATCAAAACCTCCGTCGAAGTCGAACTTGGCTACGGCGACGATGGCCATCCGGCGATCAAAAGCTCCTTCATCACTTGCGAAGCAAGGGTTCCCGGCATCTCCCAGGAACGCTTCGATTACTGCGCCGAACGCGCCCGCACGACCTGCACGATTGCAGTCGTCCTGAAGCTCAACATCGGCATGAAGGCAACGCTTCTCGCCTAACGTGAACGGTCCGCTGTCGGATCGTCTGCACCCCTCATCGGGGAAACTCAATCTAGTCAGAAGGTAGCGCCTCAAACCCTGAGCGCGTACCACAGAGCTTGGAGATCAAGATGTTCATCAAGGAATTCAAACCAACCCAGTTTCATTTGACTGAGGTTACACCGCAGTATTGGAAGGTTGCCTTCAATAACCCGCCCGTCAACGTCATCGGTCCTGACATGATGCGCGAAATGAAGCTCCTCCTCACCGAGCTGGAGACAAACAAGACGGTCAACGTCGTCGTGTTCGAAAGCGCCGACGAGGACTTCTTCCTCGCACACTACGATCTGGTTGCTGATCCGGCGATCGCCGAAGCTCTGCCGAGCCCCACTGGTTACGCAGCCTGGGTCGACATCCTAGTACGCATGCAGCATCTGCCGGTGGTAACGATCACTGCAATTCGCGGCATCGCTCGCGGCGCAGGCAGCGAATTCCTGCTCGCAACCGACATCCGCTTCGCCAGCCTTGAGAAGGCTATCCTTGGCCAGATGGAAGTCGGCTTTACCGCCCTTCCCGGTGGTGGTGCCGCCGGTCGCCTTCCCACTCTCGTGGGTCGCGGCCGCACGTTTGAAATCCTCTACGGCGGCAGCGACTTCAATGCCGAAATCGCCGAGAAGTACGGGTATGTGAACCGCGCAATTCCGGACAAGGACTTTGCGGCGTTCGTTGACGCCTACGCCCTTCGCGTCTCCAAGTGGGAACGTCGCGTCCTTGAGGAGATCAAGGAATACGTGAACAAGTACACGCTTCTCCCGGACGCTGAATACCCTTTGCATTCGGATGCTTTCTGGGGCGCAGCAAGCCGACCGGAGTTTCCTTCGATCACTAAGCAGCTTCTTGATCGTGGCCTCCAGACGCGTGGCGATCTCGAATACAACCTTGGCCGTGAGGTCGGCACGATCTTCCCGAAAAAGGACTGATCATCGAGCCTCCCGCCGAAACGCGGGGGGCTTTCCGTTCGTTTCCTCGTTCAAGCAGGACATCAGCCATGAACATTCGCCCATACATTGTTGCCCTTGGTGTGGCACTATCCAGCGTAAGCATGGCATCGGCGCAGAGCCCAAGCGCTCAAACTCAAGACATCTCAGACGCCGCACTCGTAAAGACGCTTCCCGGCTTTACGGATAACTTCGCAACTGTGAACGGAATTAAGCTGCACTATGTGGCGGGTGGTGAAGGCGATCCGATTATTCTGCTGCCTGGTTGGCCGGAGACATGGTGGTCTTATCACAAGGTCATGCCTGAACTCGCAAAGACCCATCGAGTCATTTCTGTCGATCTTCGCGGCATGGGGGCTTCGGACCGCCCTGCTGACGGCTTCGATAAGAAGACGATGGCCCAGGACATTTCAGATCTGGTGAAAAGCCTTGGCTACAAGTCTGCAACAATCGTAGGCCACGACATCGGTGCGATGGTCGCATTCAGCTTCGCTGCAAACCATCCGGAACAGACATCGAAGCTCGTGATGCTCGACGTCGGCCATCCGTCGTCGGGCTACTTCAAGATCCCAATGCTTCCCGCGCCGGGCTCGTTCAACGATAAGGCAGACCAGGACAACGTCTACCTCTGGTGGTTCGCATTCCATCAGGTTAAGGGTCTTCCTGAGAAGCTTATGGAAGGGCGCCAACACCTGGAGCAGGAATGGTTCTTCCACTACATGGCCGAAGATGAGTCAGCCATTGATGCGACCGACCGCGCTGTATATGCCAACGCCTACGCGAGCGCTGATGCGATCCGTGCAACGAACGGCTGGTATCAGGCATTTCTGCAGGATATCGCCGACGACGGAACCTACGGCAAGCTGAACATGCCGGTTCTCGGTCTGGGTGGACCTGGTTACAAGCGACTGAAAGGGTCTCTCGACGAGCGTGCGCCTGGCTCCAAAACCTTCCACGTCGAAGGAAGTGGGCATTTCATCGCGGAAGAGAAGCCGGAGGCTCTCCTTGGATATCTCAAGGACTTCCTGAAGTAGGAAATAGAACTTGAGGCCCGATACGAAATCGGGCCTCAAGTTGGCTCGACGAAACCACTATGACCGGGAATCTTTTGGGCTGACGCCGTACATTGTCTTGTACGCCCTGCTGAACGCCGCCTCCGAGTCATATCCTACCATGTGAGCAACCTCACCCACGGCGACACTCGAACGCTTCAATAAATCTGCCGCAGTGGCGAGGCGCCACCTATGCAGATAACGCAGCGGAGGTTCTCCGACGGTCGACATAAATAATTCTGCAAACCTCGACCGTGACATCCCGGCTATTGAGGCTAGCTCATCTACCGACCATGCTCGCGAAGGGTCTTGGTGAAGCGCCGCAACAGCGCGACTGATCCGAGCGTCTCGCAGCGCACCGACCCACCCTTCCCTTGGAGTAAGTGACCTTGCCCATGTTCTTATCGAGCGGATGATCAGAATGTCTATAACGCGAGAGATCATAAGTGCGGCCCCGGGTTCTCGTTCAGCTGTCTCCAAGATCAGGAACTGCGCCACATCACGGATGAGAACGGCCGATTGATCCGCATCCTTCGCGATATGGATTGTGTCCGGAAGCAATCTCAAAAGCGGCAGTATGTGACTCTGGTTTGCAAACTGGAACGTGGCGCTCAGTGTCCGTGCTCGTTCTTCTCCAATCCCATGTCGAAGCGTTGCTTCATTGGGACCGACTTCCCGAACCATCAGCGGGGCTTCCAGGGCGCGGCTCAAGGGCATGCTATCGCGAAGCCAATAACTCACTCCATGTGGAAGGACCAAGACGTCGCCTGTCCGAAGTTTGAAGGGCGGCTGGCCCTCTAATTCGACGGAAAGCTCGCCCTCCTGAACGACATGAAGAAACGCTGAACGGGATTGAAAACTGACATTGAAACCAGCTTTCAATTCGGTCGTGAAAACGAACTCGCCGGTAAGCTGAACAAAACGGAGGATATCGGACAATAGGTCATATCCGGACGCAGAACCGGACGCTGGAGCAAGAAGTCCGTCGTTGATGTCATGGGGTTTTGAGGTCACGAGGCCTACCTTGTGTACAAGCGATCTCGTTCTTTTACAGAGCATTTCCCGCCGATGGAAGGTGGACTTCCATCTCGAATCTGAAGTTTGGACCGCAGTCGTCACTTTGCCAAAACGCCTGCTTAGCATTGGCCCAATCCCTAGTTTGGCAAGTCATAAATGGAGTTAGAAATGAAAAATCTTCTTCTGTCCGCCGCCACCCTTCTCCTCGCAGGAGCCGCTGTGGCCGCCCCTGCTTCCGCAGCCTCCCTTCCCAAGGGCGCTGCCCATAACATCGTTTTGGTTCATGGCGCGTTCGTTGACCAGACCAGCTGGAAGCCGGTCGCGGATATCCTTACCAAGAAGGGCTACCACGTCACGCTGGTAGAAAATCCTCTGACCTCTCTCGACGCTGACGTGAAGGCAACGAAGGAAGCGCTGGCCAAGCAGAACGGCAAGACCGTACTGGTAGGCCATTCTTGGGGCGGCGTCGTAATCACGCAGGCTGGCAACGACCCAAAGGTATCGGCGCTCGTCTACGTTTCGGCATTTGCACCCGACGTCGGTGAATCGCTGGCAGCCCTCGCCAAAGGCGGCCCGGCAACGGAAGGTACCGCAGCGATCCACCCGGATGACAAGGGCAACCTTTACATCGATCCGAAGGTATTCCCTTCGGCGGTGGCTGCCGACCTGCCGACCAAGATCGCCGAAAGCCTGGCGAACTCGCAGCTTCCTCTGAACGTTGCCGCATACACGGCTCCGGTTACGGTTGCCGCTTGGCACGACAAGCCGAACTTCTACGTCATCAGCACGAAGGACAAGACCGTGGCGCCTGAAGCGCAGAAGTTCTTCTCGGGCCGCATCAAGGCAAAGACGACCGAGGTGGCGGGCAGCCACGCATCGCTGGTTGTTCATGCCAAGGAAGTTGCTGCGGTGATCGAAAAGGCCGCGCTCGCTAAGTAATACTGTCCGCCTCCGGTTTGAATGAACCGGAGGCGGCTCACGCCAGCGAATAAGCTTCAAATATTGAACTGACGGTATTGATTGCGTGGCACTGCCAAGGTAGGACATAAGCCAGCCCTCTTCAATCGGCCTCCACCTTGAGAGCTTCACCATGGACAAACCATTAATTGGCGTCACGAGGCAGCAGCTAGAAGCGGGCACATGGGGAGAGCAAATAGCCCGTGATGCCCCTGAAGTAGTGCTGTGGAGCGATGAACAGCGTGCCGAAAGCATCGGAGACACGTTGGCATCACGTCCCGCTGGTGATGTTTGGGTATTCGCTTACGGCTCGCTGATTTGGAATCCTACATTTCAGTTTGAAGAAAGCCGCGTCGCCGTCATCCAGGGATGGCATCGCTCGTTTTGCCTCTCCGTGTCCGCTGGACGTGGGACGGTCGAAGTGCCTGGGCTTGTCTTGGGTCTCGATAAAGGCGGAACCTGCCCTGGTGTGGCCTTCCGGATCGCTGAAGCCGATCTTGAAACCGAGCTGGCGGTTTTGTGGAAACGCGAGATGATCACGGGGGCATACGCGCCACAATGGCTCGATGTCTGTGATGCCGACGGACAGAAATTCGGCGACGCCATAGCCTTCACTATCGACCACAACAGCCCAAACTACGCGGGAAATCTTGAGCGCGAAGTAATTGTCTCCCGCCTGGCGACCGCGTCCGGCTTTCTTGGGACGTCGGCTGACTACCTGTTCCAAACCGCCGAGGGACTTCGCATGCGAGGTGTCTTGGATGAAGACCTAGATGCGCTGGCTAATGCCGTTACGACCCTAATGAACTCACGGCTTTAAAGCGCTATTTTGAACTACTTCGGCGTAGTCGGGAACTCTTCCTCGAAACGTTCAAGTAGTTCGCGGTCATGTGCCGGGAAGAAAAGCGAAAGGATCGTTGGTGACACGCGTCTGGCCTCAACGTGCCACCGAGCAGCGAAGTCGATGAACGGCGCTTGATCGTCGGTCTCGACGGTAATGATGTGTGCGTCGTCCTGCATCCCAGCATTGGAGATGCGCAATGGTATCTTCGGCTGCGTCAACACTCAACTCTCTCCATTCAAGACGAGCACTGTTGGCACGTCCTATACCGTATCATGTCTGAGGTCGGGTCGCACCCCACTGGCGCAGGTGCGACGCGGTGTTTTTTAAACAGTCGCGCCGTTGTCGATTGTCCAGGCCGCACCAGTAACCGACCGTGCATCAGGCGACGCAAGGTAGCCGACCACGTTTGCAACCTCATCGGCCTCGACAAAACCGACGGGATTCGACATCAGATCGACTTGAGCCCAGGCGAAGGGACCGTCGGACGGGTTCATATCAGTGTCCGTCGATCCGGGGTGGACGGTGTTGACCGTGATCTTGCGGGGACCCAACTCGCGGGCCAAAGCCTGGGCCATCAGTGCCACGGCTCCCTTAGTTGCAGCGTAGACGCTCAACCCCGGCGCATGGACTCGTAGCGCAAGCGTGCTCCCAATGAAGATGATGCGGCCTCCGTCCGGCATCGACTTGAGTGCGGCCCGGGCTGCAGCAAAGCCAGATCTCACGTTGATCGCAAAAGCCCTGTCGAATTCGGCATCGGTCGTGTCAACGATCAAGCCGGTCGGGAAAACGCCCGCGTTGTTGACGAGAATGTCGATCGGTCCAAACTCCGAGACAGCCCGAGAGATTGCCTTGCCGACTTGATCCGCGTCCGCGCTGTCAGCCTTTATCGCCAGCGCCTTCCCTCCAGCTGCCTCGACAGCAGCGACCACTGCTTCCGCTGAGGACTTTCCATTCACGTAAGTGATTGCGACAGAGGCACCATCCGCCGCCAAGCGCTTGGCGATTGCGGCGCCGATACCACGGCTACCGCCGGTGACAAAAGCCACCTTTTCAGCGAGCTTGCTCATCTAAAAACTCTTTCATTGATACATATTTGGTGGGCAGCCTTAAGAGAACCGGCGTCTCGACCCGCGAAGACACGCGTAACCGACGACAAGCGCGACCACGAACAGCAAGCCCTGGGAGATGATTACGGGCGGCTCGTTTCCCACCGGTGCAGCCGCATGAAGAAACGGAACCTTCTGAAAGCTCTGGGCGATCAGGACCAGACAGTTGAAATACAGGAGAGCGAGGGCTCCTACCTTGTAGGTCACTGCCCAAATCCAGTTGCCCCTGGATTTGCCGTGGGCGATGACGGTTCCAATGAGGATCAGTGTGTTGAGCGCCCCTACGACGATCGCTGGCGTAACGCCGTGAAAAGGAAATAAAAAGCCGGTCAGCAGATTGGCGGCCGTAAAACAAAGAAACGTCAGTCTTGTCGAGCGGGGGTCAAGGCCTTTGGTAAATGCCGACGCCAACAGGATACCTGAGATGAGCGCGACCAGGCTGATAAGTACATGGAAGATCGTATAGTCAAGAAGTAGGTTCATTTTGGGCTCCAAACAAAAAGCCCTTATTCTCTGTCAGTTTTCACTGTCCCAAGCACTCATACCAAGGTGCTAGGCGCCAGCGGCATTAGTTAACGCCGCTTTAGCTAATCTTTAATAGATCTACCATCAACATCTTAACGGCGGCTCATATTCCGCCAAGCGCATGAAGCGCCTCACCCAGTTTGCCAAAGAAGTACGCGTTCGGCCCCACCGTCGGGTCGCGTATCTTGCCGTTAAGGTTTCCCCAGATGAAGAATCTCAAGATTTCGTCTCAGTTGCTCATTTTGATCGGCGGCCTGTTTGCCGCCTTTACATTTGCGGTCTACCTTCAGATCCACAGCTCTTCGACGGCCATATACAACGAACGATATGACATGCTCCGGACCCAAACCGAGTCCGCGATCTCGGTCCTGAAGCGCTTCCATGATAAGGAACTCGCCGGAGAGATGAGCCGTGAGGATGCGCAGAAAGCAGCGTTCGACGTGGTGGACGACATGCGGTTCACGCCTGATGGATACTTTTTCGGCTACGACTACGATGCCACACGCCTGATCTATCCTGACCGAAAAGGACTGGGTAAGAATTATGCCGCTCTGGTCGACGACAAGGGTAACAAGTTCCTCTTGGATATTGTGAAAAAAGCCAGGAATGGGGGAGGATGGACCAAGTACGATTGGCCGAAGCCCGGACATTCCGAGACCCTTCAATTCCCGAAAGCAGCTTACTCTGCGGAATTCGCTCCATGGCAAGTGGTGATCGGCACCGGTGCCTATCTTGACGATCTGCACGCAACTGTCATGCGTGAAGTATGGAATGCCGTTGCCATAGGCTGCGTCGTTCTCGTTATCGGCATTGGGTCGTCCATCTGGGTGGTTCGCAGTATCGCCAATCCACTGTCAGCCATCCATCGCGCTCTCCAGGCTGTAGCCGACGAGAACGTCTCAGTTGCCATTCCCCACACCGACATGAAGAATGAAGTCGGTCAGATGGCAAAGGCCACCCTTTCCCTTCAGGACAAGGTTCGGGAAAGACAAGCGATGAGGTTGCAACAGGGCGAGCAGGAGGCTTTCCTCAATGCAGAACGTCAGAAAAACTTTGATCAGCAGCGCGAAGAAGCAGCTATTCAGGCGAATGTCGTCGCGACAATCGGAGCGTCCTTGGAAAAGCTGGCGGTCGGCGATCTGACTGTTCGATGCGCGGACTTGGGTCCAAAGTACAGCGCGTTGCGCGAAAGCTTCAACGAGGCGCTGTCGCAGTTGGAGGAAGCGATGACGCGCGTTAGTCTCAAAAGCAAGGATATCGCGTTGAGCAAGGATGAGATTAGCCGAGCCTCGGCTGAACTCGCGCAGCGGACCGAGCGTCAGGCCGCTAGTCTCGAGGAGACTTCGGCGGCGTTGGATCAGCTTACCGTAGCAGTCCGCCAGACGGCAGAGGGTGCTCACGAGGCCGCCGGACAGGTCAAAACCGTAAGCAAAGAGGCTGGCGACAGCGATGAAATCGTCGAGAGAGCAATCGTTGCGATGAGCGCGATCGAGAAATCCGCTGCGCAGATCAACACCATCATTGGTGTCATCGATGAGATCGCGTTCCAGACCAACTTGCTTGCACTCAACGCTGGTGTCGAAGCTGCCCGAGCTGGAGAGAGTGGCAAAGGCTTCGCAGTTGTCGCACAGGAAGTCCGCGAGCTTGCGCAACGCTCAGCTGCCGCCGCAAAGGAAATCAAGGCACAGATCTCCAATTCATCCGTGCAGGTAGCTCAAGGTGTCGATCTCGTTGCGAAGACCGGCGAGGCGCTTAAACGCATCTCGGCCCAGATCCACAGTGCCGATGGCACGGTCTCCAAGATTGCACATAGCGCTCAGGAACAGGACCTGACCCTCCGCTCCATCTCCGCTGCCATGAATCAGCTGGACAGCGCAACGCAACAGAACGCGGCGATGGCCGAGGAGACGACTGCATCAGCCACGGCGCTGGCTACCGACACAGGTGACCTCGTTTCACTCATTCAGGGTTTTCAAGTGTCCTCTTACCGGTCGAATGCCCAGCCCCTGGCTCCTAACGTCACGAGGCTTCGTGCGATCTGATAGGGCGTCCAGCACAAGATTGGCCGCTCAGATGAAAGATCCGAGCGGCCAAAACCACGAAGAACAAGCGACTTAAATCGAGATTCTTCGCACCTTTCCGCGGCACATCCTTTGGCTACTAAGCGATCATAACCTGCGGAAGCACCAAACCCACAGCAGCTAGGCCAACCAAACCTCATATCCGTTCGTTCGGACCTGGAGCCTCCGGACTTCGTACGGTAGGGATGTAGTGATGGGTCTGTGGGACGGCACCAACGTCGACACCGACAAGATCACGCGCTTGCTTGGCGTTGTTGGTGAGGTGCGGCGGAGTAGCTGAGGCCCAATGCCGCCTCGAGTGTTGCGGCGAAGATCGACACCGGTTGCTCGGGGAGAACCTCATTCCGAACTCCGGCACAATGCCGTCGACAAATCCAGCTATCCCGAAAATTCAGAATCCAGCGTTCGAACGCCGAACAACGTGGTACTAACGTTCGACGCCCCGAACACTGAATTTGGCGAAAATAGTTCGAAATTCGAAATACTTTCTGCTCAAAAGTTAGGGGATTCCTGTCAAAACTTAGGGGATTGGGTAGGCGAGCCCATTCGATAAGTCAACAAATCCATACAATTAACCCCATCCCGAAATCTTGGAATCTATAGAATTGGCGCCCGCTCGGCGCTGTGAGGGCGATCAAAGGACCGGGATCACTTCCGACGCGATCTCTTCGATCACATCAATAGGCGGTCGGCTCGCCGTGGAGATGTTGGGCGCCAAGTGATGGACCCCCATCTGCTTCATCGCCTGTATTGCATCTATAAGGCCATAGCGGCCGGTCTTCATGCCCAGGTTGATTGGCTCGGGTCGCAACCTTGCACCCTCCGTCAGTTCCAGCGCCATGGACTGTCCGAGCCCTCGGAAAGCCGCCGTGGTCTTGCCGATAGCAGCTTGCCAAAGCGCAATCCGATCCTTCTGCACATCGAGGTTCCTGTAGTACGTCATCCACCCAATCGAATGCCGGGCAATCCATTCCAATGATTGGGAGGATGACCCGACGGACAGCATCGGCGCAGGGATTGCTGGACGGGGCCGGATCTCGAAGTCCTGCCTTGGCTCGCCGCTGGCATCTACCACAGCCTTTGCATCACCGAGAACGGCAGCCACCCTCTCCCAGTTTTTACGGTAGAGGGTCTTTCGCTGCTCGATATCCTCGCCAAAAACCTCGTACTCCATCGGACGGTCTCCAGATCCGAGCCCAAGGGTGAAGCGGCCGCGCGAGAGGGCTTGGACGGACAGCGCAGACTTCGCAACGTGCAGAGGGTGCCGAAGTGGCAGGACTATAGCTCCTGTGGCCAGCTGGATGCTCGTGGTTATGGCGGCCAAGGCACCCAGCAAAACCCAGGGGTCTGAATGCCCAATCGGGTCGGGATAGTTGCTACTGTTTAGAGGGACGTCCCTAACCCATAGCGCCGCGAAGCCCGCGTTATCTGCTCTTGCTGCGAGGGCAATCTGAGTTTCGAAATCGAAATCGGCTTCGATCTGGCTTGGAGCTGGCAGTACGAGCCCAAGCGTCAGGTGGTCTTTTCGAAATATCATATCGCTCGCCTACCTCCGCACCTCTCTCAAAGGGGTGGGGACGAGCGCATACGGAATCAAGGGGCGCGGATGTAACCCCGTACAGGAGGGAGTATAACGAGAAGGGAAGTAACCGGCTCCGCCATCAGGAGAGCCGGTCCCAATGGATCAGGTTCTGATAGTGAATGCTACGTCAACCGTCGCCTTGATGCTGCTGGAGTACGGGCAAACGCTGTGGGTCGCTTCAACGAGATGCTGAGCGTCAGCCTCCGCCATGCCTGGCAAATAAACATCGAGCGCAGCGGTGATACCGAAACCACCCTCTGAACGCGGCCCCATCCCGATCGTCGCAGAAACGGTGGAGCCTGCAGGTACCTTCGTTCTCAGCTGTTGTGCGCCAACACGAAGCGCACCAAGGAAGCATGCCGAATATCCAAGGGCAAAAAGCTTCTCGGGGTTCGCGCCGTCTCCACCCGGACCGCCGAGTTCATTCGGGATAACCAGGTCGAATTCGAGGGTGCCGTCGGCCAGAGCGGTGTGGCCATCGCGTCCGCCGCCCTGTGCGGTTGCGCTTGTCTTGTACAGTGCATTGACCGTCATCGGTCGTCTCCATGTATGGGTGTGGGGGCGGTGACGAACTACCACCGGCGGCTCCTGTCGAGACCGCTACAGCCGCAATACCTACCGCTCACTCCAAATTTGCAACACATACCCTGGTGCTATTGACGGGTGACGCGAGCTATCAAACCGGCCGCATTGCCGACCGATTGTTACACTTCGCCGAACAACCGTCGATATTATCGGAAATTATGTTAATCGCCGAAAAAGCATTGTTCGGCAATTTGGACAAAATTCCCGATTTGAGAGAATTACCGTCGTTTCGCGGAAAATGAGTGCACAACCTCGGATCATGGTCCAGCTTGCGCCGAGCCACTTTTCGCCGAAGCTTTCCGCGTGGCACGCGGCGCTGGATCGGGGCGGCATACATCTAACCGTTTCGTGAGGTCGATCCCAATGACCTGATGCCGTCGACATCAGGGCGCTGCGCGATGTAGCCATCCCGCCGACCTTCTGGGTAAGGCATCGCGTCCAGCCGCCTTGACAGAAACCTCCTCAAATTGCCATACATGATGACTATCAGGTTTCGCATCTCGGGAGGTTCACATGTTTTTCAATTCGAGCAAAAAGTCCCTGCGTCATAAACTGTGGTTTGCGATTGTTACCGGGCTTGCCTCGACAGCGGCACTCCACGCTCCCGCATTCGCCGCTTCGGTCAATCAGCCAGTCACCGTCTCCCAGATCCCGACTGTCTATTCGTTCAAGGTCGGCGCTGCTAAGGTTTCAGCGCTGTCCGACGGTACAGCCGCTCTCGATCTCCATAAGCTGCTGAAGGGAGCTAGCGAAAAGAAGATCGACGGCCTGCTGGACAGTGATTTTCTGTCAAACCCAGTGCACACGTCGATCAATGCGTATCTCGTCCAGATTGGAGATCGCAAGGTTCTAATCGACACTGGGACCGGGGACCTCTTCGGCCCCGAAACCGCTGGGAAGCTGCCTGGCGCTTTGGCTGCGCTAGGCGTAGCTCCTGACCAAATTGACGACGTGCTGATCACGCATGCGCATACGGATCATATTGGTGGTCTCGTGCGAGACGGCAAGATTATGTTCCCCAAAGCTACGGTTCATCTCGGGCAACCTGACCTCGACTTTTTCCTTCGTGACTCCGAATCCAGTGCAGACGCCTCTCTCAAAAAGGAGGCATCCGAAATGCTGGGACCGTATGACAAGGCTGGCAAAGTAGCGGGCTTCACGGGCACGGCAGAGATCACGCCAGGAATCGCGGGTACCGTACATCCAGGGCACACCCCTGGAAGCGCGTTCTACACTCTCGAAAGCGAAGGGCAGAAGATCACGTTCGTTGGTGACATAGTCCACTCTGCCGTTCAGTTTCAGGATCCGGAAATAACAATTATTTTCGACACAGACCAAAAGGTTGCGGAGGAAACGCGCCAGGCCGCTTTCAAGGAAATTGCGACCGAGCGGGAGTTGATCGCCGCCCCTCACCTCCCGTTCCCGGGCGTTGGCTATATCAGGGGATCTGGCAAGGAATACGAGTGGTCCCCGCTAAACTATGCGGATTGGCCGTCGAAGTAGGCGACCAAAGCCACCGCCAAAGCATGTGATCAATTGAATGCCACGGAGATCAACGAACCCCGTGGTTTTGTGCCGTCGCGTTGCGTGGCTCGTTGACGGCCCAGAGACTGTCCCCCGGTTAATCCACTGGCCGCCCCAGCCAACTTTATCCACACCCAATTTACCCGCAGCTCAATTGCTTTCCATCATACAACCAGATAATAGCTTTATTTATTGAAGCTATTTATTTTGAGCTTTGTGGTGTCTTCGTACTTCTCGGAAGGCATCAGATCGACCCTGTTCGCGGCTCGCGACCATTCAGGAACCTGAAATGCTGGATCACATCGGAATACACACTCATCAGCTTCCATTGATGAAGGACTTCTACGAGACGGCGCTGGCGCCGCTGGGATACGAGAAGATTTTCGAACATGACGACGGTGCTGGGTTCGGTCAGGATGGCGAGATTTCGCTCTGGCTGGTTGCCACCGGGTACAACGGTCGCGGGGTCAATATCGCTCTGCAATCCGAGGATCGCCTTGGCGTTGTTCGGTTCTACAACGCAGCGATGGAGAGCGGCGCGACAAGCAACGGCGGCCCCAGTCTCCGACCCCAGTTTCATCCGAACTTCTTCGCCGCCTTTGTCGTTGATCCTGACGGCAACAATCTTTCGGCCATCTGCCGCAGTCCCGAGTGAGTGGAGGGTTAGCCGGTCATGAAAGTAATCATGGATGCAATCATTGCTCTGATGATTTGCGGTGTGTTGAGCATGGCCGCGTTGGCATCAGGCTCGCACCAGATCGCAAAAGGCCAGCCGCTCCAGATCTCAATCTCAGATACCGGCAGCCGGTCCCTCGTGGGCGCTCGCTGACGCATTTCACACACGGCGACCGGACAAGACAAGCCCTTCCTTAGCTCGAGCAAATTATACTAGGAGACGCGGTATGACAGTTGGACCCGTTCAAAAGACCGGTGACAGCTCTGGGGCGGACCAAGCGCAGTCCGCTGGTTCGAAAGCCGGAGCGAAAAATATGCTGGACTACAACAGCTTCCTTACGCTGTTGATTGCCCAGATAAAACATCAAGATCCAACCCAACCATCCGATCCCGCGCAGCAGTTGGCCCAGCTCGCCAGCTTTTCACAGGTCGAGCAGACCATTCAATCGAACGCTAAGCTCGATTCTCTCCTTTCCTTATCCAATCTCCAGAGCGCCCAAGGATACGTCGGCAAGTACATCGAGGGACCGGGTGATGATGGCCCGAAGGGTATCGTTGCGTCGGTCAAAATCTACTCCGACGGCGTGATCGCAACACTCGAGAACGGCAAGCAGGTTCTCATGGGGCCTGGGGTAGTCGTGCGCAATGAAGCTCCAGCAGACAGTTCCGGAGACAGCGGATCAGACGATGGTAAGGACGATGGCACCGACAAGAGCGACAAGGTCTAAACACCTCACTCGCTTAGGGCGGATTGTCGGCTCGTCAACACACCAAATCTTGGCGATGCCTGAATAAGTATGACAATTAAGTTTGGTGTGAACGCACATATTAGGAGCCCGGTTCGAGATTCGAGCCGGGTACATTTTTGAAAGCCCCCGCAATGTCCGCAATGCAAGACAATTCGATTACGCCGCTCTCTGTCCCTTCTTCTTCATCCAAGCATGTGGGAGCGCTAGTCGCTCTAACATCGCTGTTTTTCATGTGGGGTTTTATCACCTGCCTCAATGACATCCTGATCCCCCATCTGAAGAATGTATTCCAACTCAGCTACACTGAGACGATGCTGATTCAGCTGTGCTTCTTCGGCGCATACTCGATTGTCTCCATCCCTGCCGGTGCTCTCGTCAAGCAGATCTCATACAAGTGGGGAATCGTCACCGGGCTCGCTATTGCGGCTATCGGATGCGCACTTTTCATCCCTGCGGCCAGCTATCGTGTTTACGCAATCTTCTTGGGAGCGCTATTCGTGTTGGCGACAGGCGTCACCATCCTTCAGGTCGCCGCGAATCCGTACGTAACAGTGCTCGGCAGGCCCGAAACGGCTGCAAGCCGTCTCAACTTGACCCAGGCTTTTAACTCTCTTGGGACCACCCTTGCTCCGCTGTTCGGTGCCCTCCTCATACTGTCGGCAGCGACCGTTGCCGTTCACGCCTCTCCGGAACGACTCGATGCGCTCCGTGCTGCCGAGGCAGCAGCGGTAAAGCTGCCGTATCTAATCCTGGCTCTGGCCTTCCTAGTGCTCGCCGGAATCTTTGCAGCATTGAAACTTCCTATCGTAACGGAAGAAGAAAGCGGCGGTGAGCAGCTTCCGGGAAACTCGGCTTGGGATTATCGCCATCTCGTTCTCGGCGCCGTCGGGATTTTTGTCTACGTCGGCGCTGAAGTCAGTATCGGCAGCTTCCTCGTGAACTTCTTCGCCGAGCCAACGGTGGCGAACCTGCCGGAAGCTGACGCCGCCCACTACGTCTCCTATTTCTGGGGTGGTGCAATGATTGGCCGGTTTATCGGATCGGTAGTTATGCGTTACGTCGACGATGGGAAGGCTCTGGCCTTCAACGCCATGATCGCCGCACTTCTGCTGGTCGTGACGGTGCTGACCACAGGGCATGTTGCGATGTGGTCTGTGCTGACCATTGGGTTTTTCAACTCGATCATGTTCCCGACAATCTTCAGCTTGGCGCTGCACGGACTCGGCAGGCACACGAGCCAAGGTTCGGGCATTCTTTGCCTGGCGATCGTTGGCGGGGCTCTGATTCCCCTGCTTCAAGGATTTCTGGCCGATACGATCGGGATCCACCTTGCATTCGCAATGCCGATAGTCTGCTATCTGTTCATAGCATATTATGGATTGATTGGGTCGCGTCCGGCGTGACTGTCTGATCGCTGTGAAGCTCTCGCCGCTGGACGCCGAGAGCTAAGGAAGGGCTTTTCTATAAGGCTTGGCCTCAGGGAAGCAGGCGGTCGCTGCTCGCCCCTCCTGAGTTCCCTATCTGTAGAGAACAGCATCACAATCGATGGACTTGAGAGCTTGCGAGTAATCGTTCGCGAAAGTCGGAAGTCGTTGACGCTGCAGATCGATGAATTGGCCATAGGTACGCTGTGCGCCGCAGATGGCACCATCGAAGTTTTCGTGCCAAACGGCGGCGTTGCATTCCTTGCTGTTTAGGCAGGCTGCGGCCGTATCGAATTCATTGATCAGGATACTCGCGCTCTCTTTAGACTGCGAGTTCGCAAGGACGGTGACCTTCGCTTTTGTCTGCCGGTCTTGGACGAGTTTGTCGCGCTTCGCCGGTTGATCTTTCAGGCCAACGACCATGTCGATCGTCGGCTTCACATTCTTCAAGGCAGGCGAAAGAACCACATATAAAGGCTTCGCATGTTCATTGAAGGCCTCGCTAACAGCATTGGCCTTCTCGACACCGATCCTGTCGGTCCAACGGTCCACGACAATCGTCCAAGCCTTTTCAAGCTTGGCCAAACCATCAGCTGTGTAAACGCCGCCCGCGAACCCCGTTCCGATAGCGATCCCGATAGCTACGAGGGCCGCCTTCAACTTGAAGCCTGTAGGCTTCTGCGGATCGTTAGGGCTGCTTTGGCGCATGTCCGGTGGAAAGTACGCCTTTCCACTAATGATTTCATATGGCGACGGAACACGGCCCTGGTCGGCGAGAGCGCGACCACGAAACTCGCTGTAGGATCCGCTGAATGAGTTCGTTCCAATCATGAAGACCTCCTGAGCTACGATCGTTTCAAACGCGAGGTTCCGCATTCGACGCCCTCATTGGCGTCACCATGCTAACGCTACTCGCGGCTTGGTGACGAAGTCGCGACCGATGCGATCGGGCGATCTCCGTCACCGAACCAACTATAGACAAAATATCGCGTCATAACAGATACTTAACTATTCAAAACAATTCAGGGATTTCGCGATTTTGTACAGAACTGCGCAAAACCGTTCATGCAAGTCGGCTCACTGCGATTACTTGTGCGACTGAAGCGGCTATGCAAACATCGCGTCAAAAGATTGGGGGCACGCTTTGGCTTCTGTTGAATGGGTGGACGCGGTTAGAAAACTGACCAAAGAGGCATTCGATGCGCAAACTGAGGGCTGGAAGGAACTCGAAGCCGCGTTAGGGCACAGAAGAGCTAGAGATGTGGCTTACGGGCGTTGGACGCCAACGCGGGAATACGCATATCTCCTCTGCAAGTATGTGAGACGCGCATCTCTCCCAATCGAGTTAAGTCCGGTCGTTGACGAGGATGGCCTATACGCTCAATTCGAGAGAAGAGCATATGCCGGTACACCTTTTCTCACTGACATGGCCATAAACGACAGTGCGGTCACTCGTTCGACGCGGTACAGCGGCAACTACCGTCTTATCATTGCGGGCAAGGACGACGAGTACGCCATCTACTATTGTCGGCTTGAGAGGGCGGTGGGTCCGGATGGTGCACCTCAGTTCGTCATGTGGCGAGAAACACAGGCGAAAGAGCGCCGTACCTTTCGAGGAGCGTTCTTCGTCAACGACGAGCGACTTTACCTCGTTGGCGGCCGACGTGAGTCAGTTGATCTGCGCATGTTTATTTTCAGGATTAACGTTGGTGAAGATGATGTTGACTACCTTGGTCTTTCACTATTCGTATCCAGCAATGAGAATATCACCGCCGCAAAATGTGTGCTGGAGAAAATGAGGAAGACTAGCGAAACCAGCCGCATCACGCCTAAAATCAGGCGGCTGATCACGGCTGAAGAGTTAAAGGAGATATCATCGTCGGCCTTCAACTTTCTGGCCACCGACGACAGTGCCATGGTCGTCGAACCGCAGTTCGACTAACGAGATGGCCTGAATTTACCGTTCCTCCGCAACGCGCATGTTGAACATCATGTCGTTGTACTCGTCTTCGCTAAGCTGATCATCTTCCTGATGGGGAACGGTAACCTCCTGCTCATCTGGATATCCAGCTTCGAAAAACCGTTCGACCTGTAGGTAAGCCAGCGCCTCCGGTCTAAGCTCAACGCTTAGTACGTGCAGGTTGACCTCTCCCATTTGGTCGGTGACATCTTCCGCATAGCCGTACGTACACCACGGAAACAACTTCGCCATTATCTCCGGAAGCCCACTGGCAGACAGACGATAATCGATTTCGAGGTCCGGTTTTAGGGACCTGTCGCCATCGATATGGATTCTAAGGTTACGCCACGTCAGCCCTTTATTGATCCACTCCTCCCAAACGAATATCGCAGGATTTCCTGTCTTTTCGATCTCTTCAATCAGTTCGCGATCAAGCGCAAAGTTCGAACGCATCATCGCTTGTGGGTCGTTGGAGGTAAACCGTTCAAAATAAGCTTTCGCAGATGCATCAAGCGCGTTCTTCTTGGGCACATTGATCTTCCAACCGTTCTGAGTTGGCTGACACAGCCTGCGTTCTACCTTTTCCCAACGGAAAAGCCCTTTCTTTGGATCGGCGAGGATCAGATAGACGGGAAGATCGAACTTGGTCCAATACTCCATATGTCTATTTTCGATGGTTACGGCGTAACTGTCGCCGGAGCCTCGAAAATAAGATGCGCCAGTCTTGATTTGCAGGGCGATCAACCGGCCAGTTGGTTCATCGTCGTCGAGTATTTCAACAATTGCGTCTATCCCCACGTCGGACACTTCTTGTGGCCGGTAGAACCACTCGAAATCGTCTCCAAGGAAAATCGAGCCAACCGCGTGGACACCACTCCGATTGGTCCTCTCGGTCCTCGCACTCCCAGGCTTTTTTCTATTGGTGGACACAAACAAGCTCCAAAAGCTTTAGAAAAGCATCAGATCAATGGCGCCAAACTGTTGGCGCCATTGATCAAGTTCACTCGGCCTCTTCGCCTGTCTTGGGGAACAGCTGGAGGACATTTGACCCGCTCGACTGAGCAACTGGGCCCGTCTTCCGGCGACCTGAACTACGTTCCCCCGCACTCTGAATAGCTGCGACAAACCCCTCACGCTGGCGGTAATACTCGGGCTTCGCAGGCAAAGTCAGATCAAACTCAACTAGCAAACGTTCGATAATGTCCATCGCCTCCGCCGCCAACCCCGCATAACCCTCCTGACGCCGTTCAAAGAAGCTATCGAAGCCGGGCATTGAAAGGTCCAGGCTGTCCAGCGCGTTCGACAAGTTCTTCACTCGATTGGATAACCAGAGGATCTCATGTGCCATCTCGCTGCCCAACAGGTCCCAATCTGCATCCTGTGGCAACGATAAACGCGGGTCGGGAACGTGAAACGCGAACTCACCGTCATCCATTGGATTGAACTCGGGAGTGTCGTTGATCGCGGCATAGCTGGCACCGACAAAGTCGTCGAGAGCCAACACTGTGAGCATTGCAAGGCTTCTCGCTTCTGCGCTTCGGCCGCGTCTGACCCCTGCCGTCGCAAGCTTGAGGATATCGGGAACGATCGCTCCAGCGGCGAAACAGCTGGCGCCAATGAACGCCCCAATTGCCATGATCCCTTGAGTGGTTTCGAAGAACTGCGTCAATTATCACCTCGATGAATGAGAGATGTGGAGCTGCGTTAGGAAGCACGCGTGGACGGAATCAGCACTTTCCGTTCCAGTGTGCCTTGAACTGAGAAGATAAGAAACTCGGTTTCTTCCCCGATCGAGTCGCCGCCAAGCAGCCTGATAACATCGTCGATGCCAGCAACCGCTGACCCGTTGATCGCCAAGATCAGATCCCCCTCTTCCAGGCCGCCAGCACTGGCGGGGCTATCAGGTTCGATCCGACGGATACGGACAGATGTCGTCTGGGTTAGGCCAGCGTTGAATGCTATACGCCGATGCAGGGCAACAGTGTCGGCGGCGATGCCGATGTAGCCTCGGCGGACACGCCCAAACCGGAGTATTTCGGAAACAACGTAGTTCGCGGTGTTCGAGGCAACGGCAAAGGCGATGCTCTGAGCGCCCTGGATCACGGCGGTATTCACGCCGACCACCTCACCTGACGATGACACAAGAGGGCCTCCGGAATTGCCCGGGTTCAGCGCGGCGTCAGTTTGTATAACGTCATCGATTAGACGGCCATTAGATGCACGCATGGATCGGCCGAGCGCGGAGATAATGCCAGCCGTGACGGTCCACTCAAACCCAAGTGGATTGCCGATAGCGACGGCAATGTGCCCTCGTTTCAGCTTCTTCGAGTCGCCAAGCCTGGCCCAAGCACCCACACTGGTGTTCGCTCGAACGAGGGCGATATCGGTATCTGGATCACGACCGAGAACCCGCCCCTCAGTCGTCAGCCCCTCGGCGGTTTTGATCCGGACGGTCTTGGCGTCATCGACCACATGATTGTTGGTGACGATCAGGCCGTCAGGCGAGATTGCGAAGCCTGAACCGTGCCCGCCTCTACCGCCAATTCGTTCGATGCGGCTGACAGCCGGTCCGACGAGGTCAACGGCCCCGGCAATGGTCGCAGAATAGCTGTCAATCAGTTCGCCGTCGTCGGCGGCGGTAATGCTTTTATCGATGATACCCATTTCGTTTCACCCGGACGTCATCAGGCGTCGTTGCTGAGGACCGGCAGCAGCTGCTGGTGCAAGGAGCCGACAGTTCAAAAATTGAAGTCAGCTTATCAAGTGAGATCTGCCACGCCCGCTTTCAAGGACTAGCGAAAGACACATGGAGATGACGAAAAGGGGCCGCCTCAGGGCGGATGGAGGCGGCCCAAAGCGGACTAATATCCGCTTGCACGCGACGGAGGAGAGACGTCGCGGCGATCACTTCGCGGTCATGAGGGAGGATTGCGAGGTGATAGGGAGAGGTTAACTCGGACTAGGTCTAACGCACATCATACTTAGGTATGCGAACGCCAAAGTCTTAGTTGAGGGCTTGTGGCAAAGTACAGGCTCCCATCATCCGTCTCCGAGCAAAACAAATCTAGTGGAGTGCCCCCCATTTCGC
>UBJR01000040.1 GCA_900465675.1 Hyphomicrobiales bacterium
GGAAGTTACAAAGGTGCCCGTAGGGCGGATGAGGGGGCCACAATCGAAACGCTCTCGATCGTCAGACTCCAACCTTCCCTCACCCCCACCAAACCTGCTAAACCCCACCGCTATTTCCAGCCCCAAAACCTTTCAGCACCAATGCCAACATTCCCCCTCCGCTCGGCGCAGACGATCGCCGTCCTCGCGATCACCCAGCTCATCGGCTGGGGCACCACATTCGACATGCTCGGCGTCATGGGCCGCGTCATCGCGCCCGAGCTCAGCCTGCCGAACGAGATCATCTTTGCCGGCATCACCATCATGATGGTGGTCACCGCCTTCGCCAGCCCAGGTACCGGCCGCCTGCTGGCGCGCCATGGCGCCGCCAAAGTACTCGCCGCCTCGTCCGTGATCTTCGCCACCGGCCTCGTCATGCTCTCGGCTGCGCACGACATCATCCTCTATGCGCTCGCCTGGATCGTCATCGGCCTCGGCGGCGCGCTCGGCCTGTCGGCACCCGCCTATACCGCCGTCGTCGAGCGCGAGGGGATGAACGGCAAGCGCGTCATCGCCATCCTCATGCTGTTCACCGGCCTGTCGGCGACCATTTTCTGGCCGTTGCTGACGTGGCTCAACGACGCCTTCGGCTGGCGCGCCGCCTTCCGGATTTCGGCCGCCCTCCACCTCTTCATCTGCCTGCCGCTGCATCTTTTCGCACTGCCCAAACCGGTCGCCACGCATACGCAGGGTACCGCTGCCGAAACGCCGCCGATCGCGCTGTCGAGCAAGCAGCGCCGCACCGCCTTCCTGCTGCTGGCAGCCTCCACCACGCTCTGCACCTTCGTCAGTTTCGGCGTGGCGCCGTCGCTGATCGAAATCTTCCGCCAGTCCGGCGCCTCGCCCGCCTTTGCGCTGCAGCTCGGCTCGGCCCGCGGCGTCATCGGTATTTCGGCCCGCGGGCTCGACATGCTGCTCGGCAAGCGCGGCAATCCGATCCTGACTTCGATCGTCGGCATCAGCCTGATGCTCGCAAGCTTCGCGATGCTGCTCACGTTCAGCGGCTCGACCCCTGTTCTCGTCACCTTCATCCTGATGTACGGCTTCGGCTCCGGCATCCTCGCCGTCGCCCGCGCGCTGCTGCCGCTGTCCTTCTTCTCGGCCAAAGAATACGGGTTACAGGCGGCCCGTCTGTCGATGCCGCAAAACCTCGCCAATGCCGCAGCGCCCGTCATCTTCACCGCCACGCTCGACCGCGCCGGCACCGGCCTGACGCTCATCATCTGCGCCGTG
This sequence comes from Hyphomicrobiales bacterium, assembly GCA_900465675.1. Lineage (GTDB taxonomy): Bacteria > Pseudomonadota > Alphaproteobacteria > Rhizobiales > Rhizobiaceae > Rhizobium. The sequence continues at coordinate 1,273 of UBJR01000040.1, forward strand.
CTCGCGGCCATCGCGCTCGCCCTGGTCTTGATGCTCGCCGCTATGGTCAGGCAGGCGGCGCGTCAACCGGTTCCGTCACTGCCCTGAAGCGCATCTCGGCCATGTGCATGCGCGTCTTCGCCTCGCGCCGCGACCGCGTCAAAAGGTGCTGCAGCCCGACAAGGTGATGCCCCTGCAGCGTCAGGGCCTCATCGTCAAGCAACCTCAAAACCATCGCCACGATCTCACCCGCCGCCTTGCGGCCGCCCTCCTCGCAGCAGATGTCGAGCGAGAACCGATGCTCATCACCCGCCTCGCCCTCGAGAATGCTGCCGCTCGTCATCTCGCCGATCACGATGCAGGGCAGCCTCTTGCCGCTCACCAGCCTGTCGCGGATACCATCCGCCCCAATCAACCCGCGAAGCCCGGCATCGCCGGTCAACCGCGCATGGATCGCCGTCAGCAGTTCATTTGCCGCGCTCATCGCCAGTCTCCTTCGGCCGCTTGCCGCCATCCCGCGCCAGTTTCGCCAGAAAGACCGCGAGATCGGTGATCGTCTGCACCATAGCCGTCATCGCCCGTCCTCCTCGCAGAGGCATACGAGATAGCGCCCGCCCTCATCGGGATCACGCAGACTCCGGATCGCGAAGATGCGCTCGCCCTTGCGCAGCCGCATGCCAGCAGCAAGACCGGTGCGAAACCTGAGCCAGATCCTGTGCGTCACCGTCACGATCTCCGCACCCGCCCGCTCCTCGCGGCTCTCGCCCAGCGGCTCGATGCAAGCCCAGACCGGGCCGACAGGTTCGAAGGAAACCGCCGCCCCGCCCTGCCCGTCCGCCGTCTCGACCTGCCGCTCCAGCTCCAGCCGCGCCGTCATCTGCCCGGGATCGAACATCACCGCCCGCATCAGAGCCGCCTCATCAGGAAGGGCGTGATCAGCCGGTCGTATCCATCGGGAATATCCGCCGGCTGATCGGCCACCGCGATAGCGCCGCGGAACGCGAACATCTGCGCCACATGCATCAGCATCGCCCGCTTCAGGGTATCCGGCACATCCGCCGCCGTTGCGCCGAAGCCCGCCGAAAAATCGATCTCGATGCCATTGATCGCCCGCCCGGCCACCGCAGTGCGCCCGAGGATCAGCCGCGCCGGCCGCGTGCTGCGATCCAGCACATGCCCATCCAGCGGCAGCGAGACTTCCTCGCCACCGGCATCATAAAGCGTCACGCTTTCAATCGCTTGCACCGGCCCCCTGGCAATCTGAATCACCCCGTCTTCAGGAACTGAATCAAGATAAAGCCGCCAGGCCTGCTCCATCAGGCAAAGCCCCGTCACCCGCTCCAGATGCTCACGGGAAACGCGGATCAGCGACATCAGCAACGCATCCTCGTCCGCCCCATCCAGCCGCAAATGCGCCTTCACCTCGCCAAGCGCCAGCGCCTCCGCCAGTGGCGGAGTGATCAATGCATAGGTCATCGGAAATTCCTTTTGAAAGACGCAGAAGAGATGGGACGCCCGACCCCAATCTCCCTCATCCCTGTGCCCGTCACAGGGATCCAGCGCGCCCAAGTCCTTGGGCGCAGGAGACTCTTCATAGTGTCGCAAGTCATTCACCGCGCAGACGCGCGGTGGCCTGGTTCCCTGTGACATCCCGTGGGCTCAGCCCTAAGGGCACAGCAATGAGGGAGTGGGGATAACCAGAATCCTAGTTGGCTTTGAAGCCCGGAGCCCCCTCATCCGACCCTTCGGGCCACCTTTGTAACTTCCCT
>UBJR01000009.1 GCA_900465675.1 Hyphomicrobiales bacterium
TCGTTGCCTGGCTTGTCATTCCCCGGCTTGTCATGACCTGGCTTGTCATTGCCCGACTTGTCATGACCAGGCTTTCCCTCACCGGGCTTACCGTGGCCAGGCTTTCCATCACCAGGCTTACCATGACCAGGCTTTCCCTCACCGGGCTTACCGTGGCCAGGCTTTCCATCACCAGGCTTACCATGACCAGGCTTTCCATCACCTGGCTTGCCGTGGCCAGGCTTTCCGTCGCCGGGCTTGCCATGACCAGGCTTTCCATCACCTGGCTTGCCGTGGCCAGGCTTTCCATCGCCGGGCTTTTCATGGCCCGGCTTTCCGCCGCCACCGTTGTCACCGCCGCCACCGTTGTCACTGCTGCCGCCGTTGTCGCTATTGCCGCCATTGCCATTGCCATCGCCGCCGGCCGTCCCGGCGTTGGATGACTGCTGGCCTCTGCTGCTGCCCTGGCTGCCGCCCTTGCTATCGTTTGACCCGCTGTAGCCAGCGTCCGGGATCGACTCCGTCGGCTTGCAGAGCCGGTATTCAAGCGTGCCTGGCTTGGCAATTCTGCAGTTCAGGAGGGTGGTAGGCGCTGCAAATGCGAGACTGCTGCTGGCCAATAGGTAAGCAACGGCGACGCTGTACTTCGCTGCTTTGCGGATCATTGATTTATCTCCCAAGGTTAACGAAATGCTAACGGAGACAATTCTTATATTAGCAACTAATTAATATGAAGAAATATTTGTGGATAACCGGACGAGATCTTAATCTATAGTTAACTACGTAAGTATAAAATTTTACTAAAGCTCTAATAAAAAGCATGTTATTGTCCCGCCGCAAATAGAGGGGCTTACATATGATTCGTCTTATTGCTGCTGTTTTCGCTTTGTTTCTTTCTCTGCAATTTCAAGCCTTTGCGGGTCAGTTCCTGCCGGTCACGCGCAGTATCGGCGCGCCGGTCGGATTCGCGTCGGCCTGCGCCAAGTACAGGTGGCTTTGTCACAAGACGTCGTCGCATCAGGCCGGTGAGGGCGCCGGAGTGCCGTTGCTGCAAAAAGTCAACCGTGCCGTAAACGGACGGGTCATTCCGCAAAATGATGGTCCGCTGGCCGCAAATGGCGACGACTGGTCGCTGCCGACAGGCGGCCGCGGCGATTGCGAAGACTACGCGCTGCAGAAGATGAAGGATCTGATCGATGCCGGTTTCCCGGCGGACCGGCTGGCGCTGTCGGTGGTGATTGGCCCGCACGATCAGAATCACGTCGTGCTGATTGCCCGCACCGATGGCAGCGACTACGTGCTCGATAATCTGACGAATGCGGTGCGGCCCTGGCAGCGTACGCCTTACACCTTCCTGGCAACCCAGGATTTCCGGGCGCGATCGGTCTGGCGCGTGACGCTTGCAGGCCCTCGGGCGGGCGAGTTCTCCTGATCGCAATGCGGCCGGAAAGGCGTGCGTGGTGCACACGTCGTTAATGCTGGATTAATCGCAATGATGCCATTGTTTCCATGTTTGAGTGCGGTGCGCGAAGCGCGGAAGCTCGACTGGAGACATGATGAAGAAGATACTCATTTCGACCCTTGCGGCGGTCATCGCGGGAAGCGCCATGCTGGCGACCGCGCCGGCTTCTGTCGCTCAGGATTATGGATGGCAGCGGCGTGACCGCGGCTATTACCCGCCACCACCACCGCCGCGCCGCCGCCACCATGACAATACTGGTGCTGCGATCGCCGGTGGCCTGGCTGCCGGCGTGATCGGTGGCATGATTGGTGGCGCGATCGTCAATAACAGTGGTCCGCGCTATGTCGAGCCGCCACCACCGCCTCCGCCGCGCTGCTGGTTCGAGGACCGACGCGTACCCAACGCCTATGATGGCGGCTGGCACATGGAGAGCATGCGCGTCTGCCGCTGATCGCAGACAAGCCTCAAAAGAAAAGCGCGCCGTCAGGGCGCGCTTTTTTGTTTCCAGCTGTCAAAAGAAATTGCTGGATCAGCGCCGGGGAAAGTCGTTCCAGCCCGAGGCGCGTGCCTTCGCAACCACCGTCTGCGCCTCGCGGCCGATGAACAAGATGCTGAAGATTGCGACGATCGTAATGATATCCCACATGGCCTGATCCCTCGTTTTGCGGCCCCGCCTCGGGGTCGCTCTATCCTGGCGCGACCGCCATCGCGCGTTTGGATGGCATAGTTATGATCGAAGGCCGCGTTTCAGGATATCGTGAGATTTGGGGATGCCCCGCTGAACGCGCAGCGGGGCATGGCATCACATCAGGCTATGCTCAGCTCTTCAGCTTCGCATTGCAGAGGCTGTAGTAACCGCCGCCTTTCTGGATCCACTTCAGACCGCCAAGCGAATTGCTGGCCTTGTCCTCGTTATAGGCGTCGACGCAGGTATGCATGCGTGCCTTGCCGGGTTTTTCGCTGGCATATTTCGTCGAGATCGCCGTCGGGAACTTGACGCCTGACGGAGCTGCCGTGGTGGGTTTTTCCGGCTCTTCGTTGGTGTTGAGCGAGACATCGGGCTCGGCGGTAGCATCCGCGCCGCACTGCGCCTTGCGGAAGTCGTTCCACTTGACGCCCTTGGCCGAACCATCCGTCTGCGCGGACTTATACTTGGCGCTACATTCCTTCATCGTCAGTGCCGAAGCGGGCGTTGCCATGAAGGCGGTAGCGCCGAGAAACGCAAGCGAGGTCAGCAGAACTGCACGATTAAGCATTGGTCCATCCTCCGATTGTACCTTGTACGGGTAAACTATCGGTCCGGACGAAATTCTTAGTCAACGTGGCATTTCATCTCACCAACCCTAAGTATAATTCCGGAAAATATTGAAGGTTGCACTTTCGCCTTCCTGGTTGGGCTGTCCTTTCCATCACGCGGCCGCGCCCTAGTTTCCTTTTGAACCGAAGGAGGGATGTTTCATGTCAGAGCAATCAGGCGAGGGGATCACTGCGCCCCGCAAAGTGCTGCGCGGGCGCCCTTACAGCATCAGCGAATTCGCCCGCAAATACCGGCTCGACGATGAAGAGGCGAAACGGCTGTTCGAGAAATTCGGACCATCGGCGACCGAACTCGACCTGCTGATGGCGGCCAAGCGCAAGCCGCCGCTCCCGGTTCCGGGTGTCCGCATGTGAGCCTGTCGCGCAAAGGCGCTTGCCTCTGCGGCGCCGTCCGCTACGTCATTTCCGGCGCGCCTTTGCTCTCCGGTCTGTGCCATTGCGCGGATTGCCGCAAGGAAAGCGGCTCCCTGTTTTCAGCCTTCGCCATCTGGCCGCGCGCTGCATTATCTTATTCGGGCCCGGTCTCAGCCTTTGCGGGCCGCAGTTTCTGCCCGCTCTGCGGCGGCCGGCTTTTCTGTCTGACCGAAGACAAGGCCGAGATTCGATTGGGTTCCCTCGATGACGCGCCGGGGGAGATCCAGCCCGACCACGAGATATGGACGAAGCGTCGCGAAAGCTGGCTGCATCCGATCGCCGGTGCTGGTCAGTTTCCCGGCGATGCGGATTAAAACCGGATTTTCATTACCAAGATTTAATTGCACATCGCCCGCTTTCCGTGGCAATGCGCCTCTATCGCTAATCTCCGGTTCATCTTGCCTATGACTATCTAGGGCTGAACCGAGCAGATGCTCTTATATCTCTGTTTGAGGACTTTCATGAGCGATTCCGAATCTGGAACCGGCCCGAAACCGTCTGACCCGCAAGCGCCCGGCCATGCCGATCTGGCAGCTGTACTCGCCGCGTCGGGCAAGCAGCGCCGGTCCGGCCGGTGGCGCGGCAGGCTGCTGGCAGCAGTGGCAATCATCATCATCGGCGGCGGCGCGGCCTATTATTATGCCGGCCGCGGCGGCAACGAATACAGCTACGCGACCCAGCCGGTGAAGCGCGGTGATCTGACGGTTCTGGTAACTGCGACCGGCTCCGTCCAGCCGACCGAGCAGGTCGATATATCGAGCGAGCTGTCCGGCACCGTCCGGGACGTCAATGTCGATTACAACAGCACGATCAAGGCAGGCGACGTGCTTGCCGTTCTCGACACCACCAAGCTGGAGGCTGACGCCAAAAGCTCGCGCGCCAAGCTGGCATCGGCACAGGCCAATGTCACCAAGGCTAGCGCCGATCTCGAATCGGCCCGCACCTCGCTGGATCGTGTGAAGAACCTCGTGCAGAGCAACGTTACCACTCGCCAGAGCCTCGACGACGCGACCTACAAATATGACTCCGCCGTCGCCGCCAAACAGATTAACGAGGCCGATGTCCTGTCTGCCGAGGCTGATCTCCAGCTTGCCGAGGTCAATCTTCAAAAGTCGCGCATCGTATCGCCGATCGACGGGGTCATCCTGACCCGCTCCGTCGATCCCGGAGCGACGGTCGCCGCATCGCTGTCGGCGCCCGTTCTATTCGTCATCGGCGGCGATCTGAAGAAGATGGAGCTGCAGGTCGATGTCGATGAGGCCGATGTCGGCCAGATCGCTGTCGGTCAGAAGGCGACTTTCACCGTCGATGCCTATCCGGACCGGACGTTCCCGGCTGAAATCGAGCAGATCCGCTTTGCCTCCGAGACCACCAACAATGTCGTCACCTACAAGGCGGTACTGTCGGTCGACAATGCCGATCTGCTGCTGCGCCCCGGCATGACGGCGACCGCAGACGTGACGGTCGAGGCCGTGAAGAACACGCTGATGGTGCCGAACGCGTCGCTGCGCTATGCCCCGCCGGAAGTGGGCTCCGGCCGCAACCGCGGACTGCTCGGTCTCTTCCGGCCGCCGCGCATGGGTCCGCGTTCGGGTGCCGGCGGTGAAGCGCTGACGGGAAACAAGCGCCGCATCTGGGTTCTGCGGGGGGAGCGGCAGGTACCCGTGGTGATCCAGGTCGGCTCCTCCGATGGCCAGTTCACGCAGGTAGCGTCTGGTGACATCAAGGAAGGCGACGCGCTTGTGACCGACGCCACGGCGAAGACCCGGTAGGCGGCAGAGCGATGAGCAATCCGCCGCTTCTGGAATTCAAGAAGGTCTCGAAAGTCTACGGCGAGGGCGAGGCGGCAATCCGCGCGCTCGACCATGTCGACATGACGATCAATGCTCATGAGTTCGTCGCGATCATGGGCCCCTCGGGCTCCGGCAAATCGACGGCGATGAATATCCTCGGCTGTCTCGACGTGCCGACATCGGGTGACTATGTCTTTCAGGGCATCTCGACCGGTGGGTTCGATCGCAGCCAGCTGACCCTGTTACGGCGCCACATGCTGGGCTTCGTCTTCCAGGGTTTCAACCTGCTGTCGCGCACATCCGCTGTCGAGAATGTCGAGTTGCCGCTGATCTATCGCGGCATGCCGGCCGGCGAACGTCACGAGCGGGCAAGGGAAGCGTTGAAGCTGGTCGGCCTTTCTGGCCGCGAAAACCACAAGACTCAGGAGCTTTCTGGCGGCCAGCAGCAGCGCGTCGCCATCGCCCGTGCCATCGTCACCGAGCCGGCGCTGCTGCTGGCCGACGAACCAACCGGCAATCTCGATACCAGGACCAGCGTCGAAATCATGGACCTGATGACCCGGCTGAACCGGGAGCAGGGGATCACCATCGTCATGGTCACGCACGAGCCGGATATCGCCGCCTATGCGCAGCGGCTGCTGCGCTTCGTCGATGGTAAGCTCGAAACCGAAACGGTGCATCAGGCGAGGGCGGGCCATGTTTCTTGAGACGCTGAAACTTGCCCTGCGGGCCATCACCCGCAACATGCTGCGATCATTCCTGACGGTGCTCGGCGTGGTCATCGGCGTTGCCGCCGTCATCGCTCTCGTGACGATCGGCAACGGTACGACGGCCCAGGTCACCACTGAATTGCAGCGCCTCGGCACCAACATGCTGTTCGCAAGGCCCGGCCAGTTCGGTCCCGGACGTGCGAGTACCGAAGCGCGCCGCTTCACGGTCAAGGACGTCGAGGCGATCCGCGATCAGGTCGGCGGTCTGCGCGCTGTTGCCCCGCTCAACCAGACGACGGCGACGGTCATATATGGTGGCCAGAGCCATTCGACCAGCGTCATGGGGACGACCAACGACTATTTCGTGGCGCAGGATTGGGACATGGCCCTTGGCCGCACGTTCGATGCCGCGGAGGAACGCGGCAGGGCGCGCTGCATTCTCGGCGAGACCGTACGCTCGCAGCTCTTCGGAGCCGCCGATCCGACCGGCCAGCAGATCCGCGTCGGCAAGGTCTCCTGCAGCGTCATCGGCGTTCTCGCCAAGCGTGGCCAGTCGGGCATGGGCAACGACCAGGATGATGTCGTCATCATGCCGGTGAAGGTCTACCAGCGCCGCATCGGCGGCAAGGCCAACGCCAACGTGCAGATGATCGTCATCTCGGCCCGAGACGGCGTTGCGACATCGAAGATCCAGGACGAGACGGAGAACCTGCTGCGTGAGCGGCGCAAGATCATTCCTGGCCGCGAGGACGATTTCAACGTCAACGACATGACGCAGATCGCCGAGGCGATGACCGGCACGACCACGCTGCTGACCGGCCTGCTCGGCGCGGTCGCGGCCATCAGCCTGCTCGTCGGCGGCATCGGCATCATGAACATCATGCTTGTTTCGGTCACCGAGAGGACCCGCGAGATCGGCATTCGCCTGGCGATCGGCGCGCTGGAAACGCAGGTGCTGATGCAGTTCCTCGTCGAGGCGGTGGCGCTGTCGCTCTTCGGCGGCATCACTGGCATCGTGCTCGGCATGGGGATCGGCTTCGTTTCGGTGACCCTACTCAAGGTTCCCTTCGTCGTCAGCCCGCTGATGATCGGCGTCGCCTTTGCCTTCTCGGCGGCGATCGGCATGATCTTCGGATATTTCCCAGCCCGCCGCGCCGCGCAGCTGAACCCGATCGAGGCGCTTCGTCACGAGTGAGGTGACGTCACCGCAGTTTGATATGTCATCCCTCAAACGTAACCTTGCCATCGCGCGGGATGCGTGCAAGGGATGATATATCAGTAACTTGTGTCCCGGATCTGAGATGCAGAATTCGCAAAGTCACCAATCCTATCTGGCGCTGGAGCACGCGATCGTCACGCTCGCGGTCAAGCCTGGCGCCATGGTGACCGAACGGCAGCTGATCGACATGACCGGCCACGGCCGTACGCCGGTCCGCGAGGCAATCCAGAAGCTCGCTTGGCAGGGACTGATCATCGTGCGCCCGCGCGTCGGCCTGCAGATCGCCGAGATCGGCCCCGATGATCACGCGAGCGTCATGCAGGTGCGCCGCGAACTTGAGCCGATTGCCGCTGCACTGGTCGCCGAGCATGCGAACGAGGATCAGCGCGGGGCACTGGCCGGCTGCGAGAACACCATGCGTGCCTGCGCCGACAGCGGCGATCTCTCCGCCTTCTTTGCCGCCGACAAGGCGTTCGACGAAGTGCTGGAGGAAGCCTGCCCGAACCGCTTCATCACGGCAGCACTTGGTCCGGTCCAGACCCACGCGCGCCGCATCTGGTACTCAACGGCAAACCCGTCGCGCATGGAGCGGTCCATCGCGCTGCATGTCGCAACGATCGAGGCGATCCGCGAGGGCCGCACAGATGCCGCCCGCGATACGATGACCGTGCTGATCGACTATCTCAGCCAGAAATGAAAACGGCCCCGTTTCCGGAGCCGTTCGAAACACTCTGATGGAGCCTATCAGCCGACGAAAGCACGTTCGATGACGAATTCGGCCGGCTTGCTGTTGGCGCCTTCTTCGAGGCCTGCCTTTTCCAGCAATTCCTTTGTGTCCTTCAGCATCGCCGAGGAGCCGCAGATCATGCCGCGGTCGATGGCCGGATCGATCGGCGGAATGCCGAGATCGGTGAACAGCTTGCCGGATTCAATCAGGTCGGTGATGCGGCCGGTGCGCTCGAAATCTTCGCGGGTGACAGTCGCGTAATGACGCAGCTTGTCTCCGACGACTTCGCTGAGCAGCTCGTCATTGCGAATCTCGTCAACGAGGTCGAAGCCGTATTTCAGTTCGGCGACGTCGCGGGTCGTGTGGGTGAGGATGACTTCCTCGAACTTCTCATAGGTCTCGGGATCGCGGATCAGGCTGGCGAAGGGCGCGATGCCGGTGCCGGTCGAGAACATGTAGAGACGCTTGCCGGGGGTCAGCGCATCGAGAACCAGCGTACCGGTCGGCTTCTTGCGCATCAGCACCTGGTCACCAGGCTTGATGCCCTGCAGATGCGAGGTCAGCGGACCATCGGGAACCTTGATCGAGAAGAACTCGAGCTCTTCGGCCCAGGCGGGGTTTGCGATCGAATAGGCGCGGAACACCGGCTTGCCTTCGACCATCAGGCCGATCATCGCAAACTCGCCGGAGCGGAAACGGAAGCCCTGCGGCCGGGTCATCGTGAAGCGGAACAGCCGGTCGGTATAATGCGTGACGCTCAGCACCGTTTCGGCATAGACGTTTGCCGGAATGGAGGAGGCGAAGTCTTCTGTCTTTGCAGGGGCGTTCATTTCGGTATCGGATCCCGTATTCATCACACGATAATTCTATTGCGAGGCTGATATTACAAAACCACCGCAAATTAAAGGCAATCCATTCTCTGCCGCGTGCCAGCCGCGAAATATGCATGTCATTCTCATGATTCAATGCCCTGTGGGCTCTTTTCGCTTTTGATCTGGCGGAGCGGGGCAAAGGATGCATATTAGGGCCAAAACGCGCCCGGTAGTAATGGGGGCGGCAGGCGGTACGGGGAAACATGAAGATTTTCAATTACAAGCGTGTGCCCTATGCGGAGATGCGCGCCTTTTCCGTCCATATTCTGACGGCTTCCGGCTCATTTCTGGCTTTTCTCGGTGTCGTCGCCGCTGCAGAGCATCGCTTCATCGATATGTTCTGGTGGCTGGGTCTGGCACTGCTCGTCGATGGTATCGACGGCCCGATCGCACGCAAGGTCCGCGTCAAGGAAGTGCTGCCCAACTGGTCTGGCGATACGCTCGACAACATCATCGACTACGTCACTTACGTGCTGCTGCCGGCCTTTGCGCTCTATCAGAGCGGCATGATCGGTGAGCCTTGGTCCTTTGCCGCGGCCGGCATGATCGTCGTCTCAAGTGCCATCTATTATGCAGACATGGGGATGAAGACGGAGGAGTATTTCTTCTCCGGCTTCCCGGTCGTCTGGAACATGATCGTCTTCACATTGTTCGTCATGGATGCCAGCGCCTTGACCGCGATGATCGTCGTCACCGTATCTGTGGTCCTGACCTTCCTGCCGATCAACTTCCTGCACCCGGTCCGCGTCAAGCGGCTGCGGCCGCTCAATCTTGGCGTCTTCTTCCTCTGGTCGGCGATCGGCATCTATGCGCTGTTGATGCATTTCAGCATTCCGCACTGGGCGGTTGTTCTCTTCATCATCAGCGGTATCTATCTCTATTGCATCGGCGCCGTGCTGCAGTTTTTCCCGGCGCTCGGAAAATCGGCATAAGGACAGGCATGATGGCAAAGACGAAGGCAGTCGCATTCAGCCGCAACGGCGGACCAGAGGTTCTGGAATATGTCGATGTCGATCTGCCACCGCCATCTGCCGGTGAAGTGCAGTTGAAGCATGCCGCAATCGGCCTGAATTTCATCGACGTCTATTTCCGCGACGGCACCTATAAGGCGCCGCATCTGCCCTTCGTTACCGGCAAGGAAGCCGCAGGAACGATCACTGCGGTCGGGCCCGGTGTCACCGATTTTGACGTCGGCGACCGCGTTGCCTATGCCGGCGCGGACGGCGCTTATAGCGTCGAGCGCAATGTCGAGACGAAGCATCTCGTCAAGGTTCCCGACGGTGTCAGCCTGGAGACCGCGGCGGCGATGATGCTGAAGGGCATGACCGCCGAGTATCTCCTGAACCGTACCTTCAAAGTCGGCCCTGAGACCGTGCTGCTGTTTCACGCTGCCGCCGGCGGCGTCGGTCTGATTGCCGGGCAGTGGGCGAGGGCGCTTGGCGCAACGGTCATCGGCACGGCCGGTTCCGACGACAAGGTCAAGCTGGCGCTGGAATACGGCTACGATCATGTCATCAACTACAAGTCCGGAAACTTCCTCGACAGCGTGAAGGAAATCACGGCGGGCAAGGGCGTTGACGTCGTCTATGACTCCATCGGCCGCGATACCTTTCCGCAATCGCTCGATTGCCTGAAGCCGCGCGGCCTGTTCGTTTCCTTTGGCCAGTCCTCGGGCGCCATCGAGAACTTCACCATGTCGGCACTGGCGCAACGGGGCTCGCTCTACGCCACCCGGCCGACGCTCTTCAGCTATATTGCGACACCGCAGGAGCTTAAGGATTGTGCAAACGCGCTATTTGCTGTTGTGCTGAGCAACAAAGTGCGTATCAATATCAATCAAACTTATCCGTTGCGTGAGGTGGGACGGGCTCACGCGGATCTGGAAACAAGAAAAACGACTGGAACTACGCTGCTGATCCCATAGGGATTCCGTGCAAAAAGGACGGATCGGCAGAGAGAAATGAGGGGAACGTGTCGTCATCCAATGCGCCGTCGTCTGGTGCGTTACTGTCGGTCCAAAAGCTGACCAAGCATTTCGGTAGCTTTGCTGCCTGCAATGAAATCGACCTCGATATTGCGCCCGGCGAAATCCATGCCCTGCTTGGAGAAAACGGTGCCGGCAAATCGACCCTGGTGAAAATGCTGTTCGGCGTGCTGGAGCCGATGGCAGGTCACATCCTCTGGCAAGGCAAGTCGGTCTCGATCGGCTCTCCCGGCGAAGCCCGTAATCTCGGCATCGGCATGGTTTTTCAGCACTTCTCGCTGTTCGAGGCGCTGACTGTTGCCGAAAACATTGCGCTTTCCCTCGCTGACACCATTCCGATCGGCAAGATCGCCGAAGAGGCGCGCACGCTGTCGGCAGCTTACGGTCTGCCGCTCGATCCGCATGCCCATGTTGCCGATCTCTCGGTTGGCGAGCGCCAGCGTGTCGAGATTGTCCGCGCATTGCTGCAGAACCCCAAGCTGATCATTCTCGACGAACCGACATCAGTGCTGACGCCGCAGGAAGCCGACAAGCTGTTCGAAACGCTTTTCAAACTCAAGGCCGAGGGCCGGTCGGTTCTCTATATCAGCCATCGTCTCGAGGAAGTGCAGCGCATCTGCGATCGCGCCACCGTTCTGCGCCACGGCAAGGTCACCGGCGCCTGCGATCCGAAGCAGGAAACGCCGGCATCGCTCGCCCGCATGATGGTCGGCAGCGATGTCGCAGCCGTCACCCATCCCGATCGCGGCAATAAGGGCGAGGTGCAGCTTGCCGTCACCAGCCTGTCTGTCGCCGCGCGCACGCCTTTCGCGATGCCGCTAAGGGATGTCTCGCTTGCGGTGCGTTCCGGTGAAATCCTCGCGATCGCCGGTGTTGCCGGAAATGGCCAGGGCGAGCTCTTCGATGCGCTATCGGGCGAGTATCCGGTCTCCGAGCCATCGGCAGTCGTCATCCGCAGCAAGCCCGTCGGCAACGTGGGGATTACCGCGCGCCGCCTGCTGGGCGCAGGCTTCGTTCCGGAAGAACGCCACGGCCACGCGGCTGTCTCGGCGATGAAGCTTTCCGACAATCTCGTCCTGGCGCGCTGCCAGTCCGACCGCAAGTCGTTCCTTGGCGGCGGCTTTCTCGGCGTCATCCGCCATGGCGCGGTCAAGAATGCGGCTCGCCGCATCTCCGAAGCGATGGACGTGCGCAAGAGCGGCGAGGATCCCACAGCCGGATCGCTGTCGGGTGGCAATCTGCAGAAATTCATCGTCGGCCGCGAACTCGACCGCCAGCCTGCCGTGCTCGTCGTCAACCAGCCGACCTGGGGCGTCGATGCCGGTGCGGCAAGCCGCATCCGCCAGGCGCTGGTCGATCTGGCGCGTGCCGGTTCGGCCGTGATCGTCATCAGCCAGGATCTCGACGAGATCTTCGAAGTGGCAACCGAGATCGCCGTCATCTCCGAGGGACGTCTGTCGCCGCCGTTCCCGGCTGGCGAACTGACGCGCGAAAAGATCGGCCTGCTGATGGGCGGCCTGCACGACAGCAAGCCCGCTGCGGAGGCCGCACATGCGCATTGAACTCGAAAAGCGCCCGCAGGTCTCGAAGCTCTACGCCTTCGTCTCGCCGCTGCTGGCTTTGGCACTGACGCTGATTGCCGGTGCCATCATGTTCGCGATCCTTGGAAAGGATCCGATCCAGGCGCTCGATGCCTTCTTCATCGAGCCGCTGCTCGAGGTCTGGTCGCTGCATGAGCTGGCGATCAAGGCCGCACCGCTGATCCTGATCGCCGTCGGCCTGTCGGTCTGTTATCGCTCCAACAACTGGAATATCGGTGCCGAAGGTCAGTTCACGGTCGGCGCCATCACCGGCTCGATCCTGCCGATCGTCTTCACCGAATGGCATTCGCCGATGGTGCTGCCGCTGATGCTGATCATGGGCGCGATCGGCGGCGCTCTGTTTGCCGCGATCCCGGCGCTGCTGAAGGCACATTTCAATACCAACGAGATCCTGACATCGCTGATGCTGGTCTATATCGCCCAGCTGTTCCTCGACTGGCTGATCCGCGGCCGCTGGCGCAATCCACAGGGCTTCAATTTCCCTGAGAGCGTCAGCTTCCCGCCGGAGGCGACGCTTCCGGCCATCTGGGAAGAATCCGGGCGAGCCCACTGGGCCTCCATCTTCGCGATCGTGGCGGCAATTCTTGTCTGGTTCATGATGAAATACACGCTGAAGGGCTTCGAGGTTGTCGTCCTCGGCCAGTCGGAACGGGCAGGGCGCTTTGCAGGGTTCTCCTCGAAGCGGATGATCTGGTTCGGCTTCCTGTTCTCCGGCGCGCTTGCAGGCCTCGCAGGTATTTCGGAAGTGTCCGGTTCGATCGGGCATCTGCAGCCGGCGATCTCGCCGGGCTACGGCTTCACCGCGATCATCGTCGCCTTCCTCGGGCGCCTGAACCCGCTCGGCATCATTCTCTCGGGCCTGGTGCTGGCGCTGACCTATCTCGGCGGTGAGGCGGCGCAGCTCTCGATCGGCGTTTCCGACAAGGTGACGCGCGTGTTCCAGGGTCTGCTGCTGTTCTTCGTGCTCTCCTGCGACACGCTCATCTATTACAAGATCCGCATTATCTGGTCGCGGGTCCGGGGAGGTGCGGCATGAGCATCTTCGAAGCCATCCTGCTGACTGTGATCACCGCCTCGACACCACTCGTCATCGCCGCCCTCGGCGAACTGGTGGCGGAGCGCTCAGGTGTCCTGAACCTCGGCGTCGAGGGGATGATGATCATGGGTGCGGTCGCTGCCTTTGCCGGTGCGCAGTTGAGCGGTTCGCCCTATATCGGCCTGATCTGCGGCATCGCCGCCGGTGCGCTGTTCTCGTTGCTCTTCGGCTTCCTGACGCTGACGCTGGTCGCCAACCAGGTCGCGACAGGTCTGGCGCTGACCATCCTCGGCCTCGGGGTTTCAGGCATGCTCGGCGAATCCTTCGTCAGCGTCCCCGGTATCCGGCTGAGCCCGATCGTCTTCCCGTTCCTGTCGGATATTCCGGTGATCGGCTCGGTGCTCTTCCGCCAGGACCTGACCTTCTATCTGTCGATCGCGCTACTGATTGGCGTCAGCTGGTTCCTGTTCCGCAGCCGTGCCGGCCTAAAGCTGCGTGCCATCGGCGATAATCACGCCTCGGCCCATGCGCTCGGCATCAATGTCATCAGAACCCGTTATCTCGCCGTCATTTTCGGCGGCGCCTGTGCTGGTCTGGCGGGCGCTCAGCTGTCACTGGTCTATACGCCGCAATGGGTGGAGAACATGTCATCCGGGCGCGGCTGGATCACGCTGGCGCTGGTTGTCTTCGCCTCCTGGCGGCCGCTGCGCGTCTTTGCCGGCGGTTATCTCTTCGGCGCCGTGACGATCCTGCAGCTGCACGCCCAGGCATTCGGCATCGGCATTCCGGCGCAGTTCCTGTCGATGCTGCCCTATGCGGCCACTATTGTGGTTCTCATCATCATTTCTCATAATCGGCGCACGACGTTGATCAACACGCCCGCGTCGCTTGGTAAAGCCTTCGTCCCGGAGCGATAGAAGAACAAGAATCAGACGGGTTTCCGGAAATCTCTTCAAAACCAACAGGGGTCACCATGAAGAAAATAGCACTCGCACTCGCCGCTTCCGCTGCCGCGCTGATCAGCGTCGGCTCGGCTCAGGCTGCGGACAAGACCAAGATCTGCTTCGTCTATGTCGGTTCGCACACCGACGGCGGCTACTCGCAGGCACATGATCTCGGTCGCCAGCAGATCCAGAAGGAATTCGGCGACAAGATCGACACGCCTTACCTCGAAAACGTTCCGGAAGGTCCGGATGCAGAGCGCGCCATCGAGCGTCTCGCCCGTTCGGGCTGCAAGCTGATCTTCACCACCTCGTTCGGCTTCATGGATGCGACCGTCAAGGTTGCTGCCAAGTTCCCGGATGTGAAGTTCGAGCACGGTACTGGCTACAAGTCCGGCCCGAATCTCGCGACCTACAACTCGCGCTTCTATGAAGGCCGCTATATCCTCGGCCAGATCGCCGCCAAGACATCGAAGAAGCACGGCGCGGCCTATATCGCTTCCTTCCCGATCCCTGAAGTCGTGATGGGTATCAACGCTTTCGAGCAGGGCGCGAAGTCCGTCGATCCGAGCTTCAAGCTCAAGGTCATCTGGGTGAACACCTGGTTCGACCCGGGCAAGGAAGCCGACGCTGCCAAGGCGATGATCGACCAGGGCGTCGATGTTCTGACCCAGCACACCGACACGACCGCGCCGATGCAGGTTGCCGAAGAGCGCGGCATCCACGCTTTCGGTCAGGCATCCGACATGATCGCGGCCGGCCCTAAGGCGCAGCTGACGGCAATCGTCGATACCTGGGGCAACTACTACTCCAAGCGCGTGCACGCGCTGCTCGACGGCACCTGGAAGTCCGAGCAGAGCTGGGATGGTCTGAAGGATAACATCCTGAAGATGGCGCCCTACACGAACATGCCGGATGACGTGAAGAAGATGGCCGAGGAAACCGAAGCCAAGATCAAGTCCGGCGAGCTGCATCCCTTCACTGGCCCGATCAACAAGCAGGACGGTACGCCGTGGCTCAAGGCTGGCGAAAAGGCTGACGACGGCACGCTGCTCGGCATGAACTTCTATGTCGAAGGCGTCGACGATAAGCTGCCGCAGTAATATCTGGCCGCAACTTTTGCGATTGCGAAAGGCGCTCCGAAAGGAGCGCCTTTTTTGCTGCAGCGCATGCTAAAATGTCCATTTACAAAAGTAATACTATATGATTTTTTGAGCCTGCCGCGAGGAGCGGCAATTGGGAGAGACAATCATGAAATTGAAAACTGCACTTTTGAGTGCCACGGTTTTGGCTGCCTGCATGTTCGGTTCGGCCAACGCGGCCCAGCTCGTCGTCGGCTTTTCGCAGATCGGCTCGGAGTCGGGCTGGCGTGCGGCAGAGACGACCGTCACCAAGCAGGAAGCCGAGAAGCGCGGCATCGACCTGAAGTTCTCCGATGCTCAGCAGAAGCAGGAAAACCAAATCAAGGCGATCCGCTCCTTCATCGCGCAGGGCGTCAACGCCATCCTTCTGGCACCGGTTGTTGAAACCGGCTGGGACGACGTTCTGAAGGAAGCCAAGGAAGCCGAAATCCCGGTCATCCTTCTCGACCGCACCATCAAGGCGCCGGATGATCTCTATCTGACGGCCGTCACCTCCGATCAGATCCACGAAGGCAAGGTTGCCGGCGACTGGCTCGTCAAGAATGTCGGCGACAAGAAGTGCAACGTCGTCGAGCTTCAGGGCACCACCGGCTCCTCGCCGGCGATCGCCCGCAAGAAGGGCTTCGAGGAAGCCATTGCCGGCCACAAGAACTTCAAGATCGTCCGCAGCCAGACGGGCGACTTCACTCGTGCCAAGGGCAAGGAAGTCATGGAAAGCTTCCTGAAGGCGGAGAATGGCGGCAAGGATATCTGCGCCCTCTACGCCCATAACGACGATATGGCCGTCGGCGGCATCCAGGCGATCAAGGAAGCCGGCCTGAAGCCGGGCAAGGACATCCTCGTCGTCTCGATCGACTCGGTTCCGGATATCTTCACGGCGATGGCCGCAGGTGAAGCCAACGCGACCGTCGAGCTGACGCCGAATATGGCAGGCCCGGCCTTCGACGCGCTTGACGCCTACCTGAAGGACAAGAAAGCGCCGCCGAAGTGGATCCAGACGGAATCGAAGCTCTACACCCAGGCTGACGATCCGAAGAAGGTCTACGAGTCCAAGAAGGGTCTTGGTTACTGATCGGCACTGAACCCGCACCGGCCCATCATGGGCCGGTGCGGACCTGCCTCTGCACGCGGGACATCATGTCCCGCGCCTGCAACGGCAAGACGGCTGAATATCAGGAAAAGACCGGACCATGATTCACGATTTCGAGAACGTCCTCGTCGCGTCAGGCATATCGAAATTCTTCCCCGGCGCGGTGGCGCTGGACAAGGTTGATTTCACGCTGCGCAAGGGCGAAGTGCATGCGCTGCTCGGCGAAAACGGGGCAGGCAAGTCGACACTGATCAAATGCATGACGGGCGCCTATCGCCGCGACGAAGGCACGCTGGCGCTCGATGGCAACCACATCGACCCTGCCGATACGCTGGCAGCCCAGAAGCTCGGCATCGGCACCGTCTATCAGGAGGTCAACCTCCTCGCCAATCTCAGCGTCGCGGAGAACCTGTTTCTCGGCCGCCAGCCGCGCCGCTTCGGCATGCTGGATATCCGCGCCATGAACCGGCAGGCGCGCAACCTGCTGGCGCAATACGGTCTTACCATCGACGTCACCGCACAGCTCGATCGCTTCTCGGTCGCCGTGCAGCAGGTGATCGCCATTGCCCGTGCCGTCGACCTGTCCGGCAAGGTCCTGATCCTCGACGAGCCGACTGCCAGCCTGGACACCCAGGAAGTGGCGATGCTCTTCGGCATCATCAAGAACTTGAAGGAGCGGGGACTAGGCATTGTTTTCATTACTCACTTCCTTGAACAAGTCTATGAGATCAGTGATCGCATCACCGTGCTGCGCAACGGCAAGCTGGTCGGCACCCGCGACAAGGCGGAGCTGCCGCGGCAGGGGCTGATCTCGATGATGCTCGGCCGCGAACTGGCCCATGCCGAAGAGACCGCCAAGGAGCGCAGCATTGCCGCCGGCGCCGTCAAGTACCGCTTCGAAGGCTACGGCAAGCGCGGCAAGGTGAAGCCCTTCGACCTCGCTGTCCGCGTCGGCGAAGTCGTCGGTATCGCTGGCCTCCTCGGATCCGGCCGCACCGAGACCGCGGAATTGCTGTTCGGTATCGAGAATGCCGACAGCGGCAAGGCCGAAGTGGACGGCAAGCCGGTGGCGCTGGCCAATCCAAGGGCGGCGATCCGCCATGGCTTCGGCTTCTGCCCCGAGGATCGCAAGACCGATGGCATCATCGGTGACCTGTCGATCCGCGAGAATATCGCGCTGGCGCTCCAGGCGCGCCGCGGCTGGGCGAGGCCGCTGTCCCGCAGCGAGCAGAATGCTCTGGCCGACCAATATATCAAGGCCCTGGATATCCGCACCACGGACCGCGAGAAGCCGATCCGGCTACTCTCGGGTGGGAATCAGCAGAAAGCCATTCTGGCGCGCTGGCTGGCCACCAATCCGGATTTCCTGATACTCGACGAGCCGACGCGCGGTATCGATGTCGGCGCCCATGCCGAGATCATCCGGCTGATCGAAGAGCTCTGCGCCAAGGGCATGTCGCTGATCGTCATTTCCTCGGAGCTGGAGGAACTCGTCGCCTACAGCTCGCGCGTCATCGTGCTGCGCGACCGCGAGCATATTGCCGAGCTGACCGGCGACCGCATAACCGCATCTGGCATCGTTGATGCCATTGCTGCGGCTGACAAGAAAACGGAGGATGCATGAGTTCCTCGCTGAAGGCGCTTGCCATACGCCTGGCGCCGCAATTGATTGCGCTTGCTGTCATTCTTTTGTTGAATTTCATCATGTTCCCGCAATTTTTTAATGTCGTTATTCAAAATGACCGCCTCTATGGCAGTCTGATCGACGTGCTGAACCGCGGCGCGCCGGTGGCGCTGCTGGCGATCGGCATGACGCTCGTGATCGCCACCAAGGGGATCGACCTCTCGGTCGGTGCCGTCATCGCCATCTGCGGCGCGGTCGCGGCTTCCTCGATCGTTTCAGGGAACTCGCTTGGCTATACGCTGGTTGCGGCGCTTGTCGTCGGTCTGCTGTGCGGCGTGTGGAATGGCTTCCTCGTCGCCGTCCTCAACATTCAGCCGATCATCGCCACACTGGTGCTGATGGTCGCCGGACGCGGCATCGCGCAGCTGATCACCGAAGGCGTGATCATGACCTTCAACGATCCCGGCCTGATCTTCTTCGGCAGCGGCTCCTTTGCCTTCCTGCCGATGCCGGTTGTCATCTGGCTGGTGGCCGGGGCGATCGTTATCGCGTTGGTCCGCCGCACCGCTCTTGGCATGCTGGTTGAAGCAGTCGGCATAAACCGCAGAGCCAGCACGCTTTCCGGCGTTCGAACGCCCGTCCTGCTGATGGCCGTCTACATGCTGAGCGGCCTTTGCGCGGCCATCGCCGGCATCATCGTCGCCGCCGATATCAAGGGCGCGGATGCCAACAATGCGGGGCTCTGGCTGGAGCTCGACGCCATCCTGGCTGTCGTCGTCGGTGGCAACTCGCTGCTCGGCGGACGATTCAGTATTCTCGGTTCGCTGATCGGTGCGATGATCATCCAGTCGGTCAATACAGGCATCCTGCTGTCGGGCTTCCCGCCGGAGTTCAACCTCATCATCAAGGCGGTGATCATCCTGGTGATCCTGATCATCCAGTCGCCGGCGCTGCAGTCTGCCGCCGTCTTCTTCAGCCGCAAGTCCAGAGCGGAGCAGCCGAAATGAATTCCCGATACCTGCCGCTGCTCGCGACCATCGTCATCTTCATCCTGGCTTATGCGGCCTGCGCGCTGCAGTACCCCAACATGCTGTCGACGCGTGTTGCCGGAAACCTGCTCACCGACAATGCCTTTCTCGGCATCGCCGCCGTCGGCATGACCTTCGTCATCATTTCCGGCGGCATCGATCTGTCGATCGGTTCGGTCATCGCCTTCACTGGCGTCTTCCTCGCCGTCATCCTGCGCGACACCTCCATTCACCCGCTGCTCGCCTTCGTGCTGGTGCTTGTTATCACCACCGTCTTCGGCGGGCTGATGGGCGCGGTGATCCACTATCTGAAGATGCCGCCCTTCATCGTCACGCTCGCCGGCATGTTCCTGGCGCGCGGCATGTCCTATGTGCTGTCGATCGACAGCATCCCGATCGAGCATGACTACTATTCGACGCTGACCAGCATCTACTACCGCCTTCCGGGCGGTGGCCGCCTGACGCTGATCGGCGGCATCATGCTCATCGTCTTCATCGCCGGTATCGTCATCGCCCACCGCACCCGCTTCGGCGCCAACGTCTATGCGCTTGGCGGCGGAGTGCAGACGGCCGAGCTGATGGGGGTTCCGGTCGCCAAGACGACCATCCAGATCTACGCGCTTTCGGGCTTTCTGGCGGGCCTATCCGGAATCGTTTTTTCGCTCTATACGTCGGCCGGTTATTCCCTTGCAGCGGTGGGCGTCGAGCTCGATGCCATCGCAGCGGTCGTCATCGGAGGGACGCTGCTGACTGGGGGTGCAGGATTTGTAGCAGGGACCTTTATCGGTCTCCTGATACAGGGGCTCATTCAGACATACATCACCTTCGACGGGACCCTGTCGAGCTGGTGGACGAAGATCTTGATCGGGCTTCTGCTCTTCGCATTCATTCTGATGCAGAAGGCCATTCTGTTCCTTTCCAGCCTGAACAAGAGGTATGCCTGACGGAGGACGTGTTGCTTGCGCAACAGAATGATTGATACCCGCAGAACGGGGCGGAAGACACGGACAAGCCACGCACAGGTCGTGGACGAGCTTGGCAGGGCCATGGTCGCCGGAACCTATCCGGTCGGCTCGATCCTGCCCGGCGACGTGGAGCTCGCCCAGCGCTTCAAGGTTTCCCGCACGGTGCTTCGCGAAACCATGAAGACGCTTGCCGCCAAGGGTATGGTCGTTGCCAAGGCGCGCGTCGGAACGCGTGTGACGGAGAAGAACCTCTGGAACATGTTCGACAGCGAAATCATCGCCTGGCATTTCGATAACGGCGCCACCGAAGAATTCCTGCTGCAGCTCTACGATATCCGCCTGGCATTCGAGCCCTTCGCGGCTGGCCTCGTCGCCGAGCGCGCCACCGGCGATGATATCGCGCATCTGCGCGAACTGGCTCTCGTCATGGCCGAACCCGGCCACACCACCGAGAGCTTGGCGCTTGCCGACCTCCGGTTCCATCTGGCGGTTGCCGATGCCTCGCACAATCCCTTCATGCGCACGCTCGGCAGCCTGATCGAGGCAGCCCTTGTCGGCATGTTCCGCATCAGCACACCGCCATCGCAGAACGGCTTCTCGAATATCGCCGATACCCATATGCGGATCGTCGATGCGATCGCCGCCGGCGATGTCGCCGGTGCCCGCAAGGCGATGGAAGACGTCATCATCGATGGTCGCGATCACGTCCACGAAGCCTTCCTCACGATGAGCCGCGCCTCGGCCTAGCGGCGTAATCCATTTTTCATCTTTGTCGCCGCTTCGCCTTGCTGCTATGTCACAGCAAAAGCGTCGAACAACGGATTCCCGGAGCCTGCATATGGAACGCACCTGCCTTGCCGTCATCCTCGCCGCCGGTGACAGCACCCGCATGAAGTCTTCGAAGTCGAAGGTTCTGCATCCGGTGGCCAACCGGCCGATGATCGCCCATGTGGTCGATGCCGTGTCGAAGGCCGGCATTTCGTCGGTCGCGCTCGTCGTCGGCCGCGATGCCGACGAAGTGGCAAAAGCCGCATCGGTCAGCGGCGTTGCCGTCGAGGCGCATCTGCAAAAGGAGCGGCTTGGGACCGGTCATGCGGTGCTCGCTGCCCGCGAGGCGATCGCCCGCGGCTATGACGACATCCTAGTCACCTATGGCGATGTTCCGCTGCAGACCGATGGACCGCTGAAGGCGGCGCGTCAGGGGCTCGCCGATGGCAGCGACATCGTCGTCATCGGCTTCCATACCGATAAGCCGACCGGCTATGGTCGTCTGCTGGTCAAGGACGGCGAACTCATTGCCATCCGCGAAGAGAAGGACGCGACCGATGCCGAGCGCACCGTAAACTGGTGCAACAGCGGCCTGATGGCCATCAACGGCCGCAAGGCGCTGGATCTGCTTTCCCGGATCGGCAACAGCAATGCCAAGGGCGAATACTATCTGACCGACCTCGTAGAGATCGCCCGTTCGCTGGGCGGCCGGGTCACGGCCGTCGATGCGCCGGAAGTCGAGATGACCGGCTGCAACAATCGCGCCGAGCTCGCCAATATCGAGCGTCTCTGGCAGGAGCGCCGCCGCCACGAACTGATGCTGTCAGGCGTGTCGATGATCGCGCCTGAAACTGTCTTCCTGTCGCACGACACTGTGATCGGCCAGGATGCGTTGATCGAACCGAACGTCATCTTCGGACCCGGTGTGACGATCGACAGCGGCGCCGTCATTCACGCCTTCTCGCATATCGAGGGCGCCCATGTCAGCGCCGGCGCGACGGTCGGCCCGTTTGCACGCCTGCGCCCCGGCGCCGATCTCGGCGAGGGCTCGAAGGTCGGCAATTTCTGCGAAGTGAAGAATGGCAAGATCGCCGAGGGCGCCAAGGTCAACCATCTGACCTATATCGGCGACGCCGTCGTCGGCGCTCACACCAATATCGGGGCAGGGACCATCACCTGCAATTACGATGGGGTGAACAAGCACGAGACCAGGATCGGTGCCAACGCCTTCATTGGGTCGAACAGTTCGCTGGTCGCACCTGTCCGGATTGGGGATGGCGCCTACATTGCGTCTGGCAGCGTCATCACCGATGATGTTCCGGACGAAGCGCTTGCATTTGGACGTGCGCGCCAGGAAATAAAGCCGGAGCGTGCGAAGGTTTTGCGCGAGCGGGCGCTGGCGATCAAGGCTCAGAAGAAGGCCAAGGGCTGAGTTACGGGCCGAAATCCAAAGTGACCGCCTGACCGATTGAGAAATAAGAATAAATCGATAGGAGTGGCGTCACTATTTCGAAGCGGTTGGGGATAATTTCATGTGTGGTATTGTTGGGATCGTCGGTAGCAAGCCGGTTGCCGGGCGTCTGGTCGATGCGCTGAAGCGCCTGGAATACCGGGGCTATGACTCGGCCGGTGTCGCCACGGTCCATGACGGCGTGATGGATCGCCGCCGGGCCGAGGGCAAGCTGTTCAATCTTGAGAAGCGCCTTGATTCGGAGCCGCTCGATGGCACTGTTGGCATCGCTCACACCCGCTGGGCAACGCACGGGGTTCCGAATGAAACCAATGCCCATCCGCATTTCGTCGGCGGCGTCGCCGTCGTTCATAACGGCATCATCGAGAACTTCTCGGAAATTCGCGATCACCTGACCGCCGAAGGTTCGGTCTTCGAAAGCCAGACCGATACCGAGGTCATCGCCCACCTGATGGCGAAATATCTGCGCGAAGGCCTGCAGCCGCAGGCAGCACTGCTGAAGATGCTGAACCGCGTCACTGGTGCCTTCGCGCTGGCCGTCATGCTGAAGGATCATCCGAACACCATCATGGCTGCCCGCTCAGGCCCGCCGCTCGCCATCGGTCACGGCAAGGGCGAGATGTTCCTGGGGTCGGATGCCATCGCGCTATCTCCCTTCACCAGCGAGATCACCTACCTCGTCGACGGCGACTGCGCGATCATCAGCCGCGACGGCGCGACGATCCTCGATTTCAGCGGCAACGTCGTAAAGCGCCCGCGCCAGATTTCCCAGGCAACAGCCTATGTCGTCGATAAGGGCAATCACCGCCACTTCATGGAGAAGGAAATCTACGAGCAGCCGGAGGTCATCTCCCACGCGCTTAGCCACTACGTAAACTTCGCCGACAACACTGTCGGCGCCAACGCCGCAGGTATCGATTTCAAGTCGGTCAGCAGCCTGGCGATCTCCGCCTGCGGCACGGCCTATCTTGCCGGCCTCGTCGGCAAATACTGGTTCGAGCGCTATGCGCGCCTGCCTGTCGAGATCGACGTCGCCTCGGAGTTCCGCTACCGCGAAATGCCGCTTCAACCGACACAGGCCGCGCTCTTCATCTCCCAGTCAGGCGAGACCGCCGATACGCTGGCATCGCTGCGCTACTGCAAGGAAAACGGCCTGAAGATCGGCGCCGTTGTCAACGTCCGGGAATCGACGATCGCCCGTGAATCCGATGCCGTCTTCCCGATCATGGCCGGTCTGGAAATCGGCGTTGCCTCGACCAAGGCCTTCACCTGCCAGCTGGCCGTGCTTGCCTCGCTGGCACTCGGCGCCGCCAAGGCTCGTGGCACGCTGACCGCCAAGGACGAAAAGGAGCTCGTCAAGCATCTGGCCGAGATGCCGCGCATCATGAGCCGCGTGCTGAACCTCATCCAGCCGCAGATGGAGAGCCTATCCCGCGAACTCTCGAAGTGCCGCGACGTGCTTTATCTCGGCCGTGGCACCAGCTTCCCGTTGGCGATGGAGGGTGCGCTGAAGCTCAAGGAAATTTCCTATATCCACGCCGAAGGCTATGCGGCGGGCGAACTCAAGCATGGTCCGATCGCGCTGATCGACGAGAACATGCCCGTCATCGTTATCGCGCCATACGATCGCTTCTTCGAGAAGACGGTCTCCAACATGCAGGAAGTTGCTGCCCGCGGCGGCCGCATCATCTTCATCACCGATGAAGCAGGCGCGGGTGCCTCCAAGCTGCCGACCATGGCGACGATCACGCTTCCGAATGTCGATGAGATCATCGCCCCGATGATCTTCTCGCTGCCGATCCAGCTGCTCGCCTATCACACGGCCGTCTTCATGGGCACCGATGTCGATCAGCCGCGCAACCTTGCCAAGTCGGTCACGGTGGAGTGAACCCCGAAATCCCCGGACGAGGCTTGTCCGGGGAACCGAATTCTGGCAGCTTCGTTTCGAAGGTACGGGGGAGCGCCGGATCACGAAAGCCGATAGACTCAAGGGAGTTCATCGCCAGCGATGACGAACAAGATTCCCCGTTTGCCGATTGCAACGCGCATCAGAAACAACTTCCTCGCGGGCCTCATCATCTGCGCGCCGATCGCCATTACCCTGTGGCTGACATGGTCTGTCGTGCGCTGGGCAGACAGCTGGGTGAAACCCTATATTCCGGCCCGTTATGATCCGGACAGCTATCTGAATTTCGCGGTCCCTGGTTCCGGCCTGCTGATCGCGATGATCTTCATCACCATCATCGGTTTTCTCGGCAAGAACCTGATCGGCCAGACGATCGTGCAGTTCAGCGAATCGCTGGTGCGCCGCGTGCCGCTGGTGCGCAGCATCTATAAGAGCGTGAAGCAGATCTTCGAGACGGTGCTCAAGGAACGCAGCAACTCCTTCAAGAAGGTCGGGCTGATCGAATATCCGAGCGCCGGACTCTGGTCGCTGGTGTTCATCGCCACCGATGCCAAGGGCGAGATCGCCTCGAAGTTCAATGCCATGGGCAAGGATATGGTCAGCGTCTTCCTGCCGCCGACGCCGGTGCCGACCGCCGGCTTCCTGATCTTCGTGCCGCGTGAAAAGATCGTCGTGCTGGATATGAGTGCCGAGGACGGCGCCAAGCTGCTGATTTCGGGTGGCCTGGTCACGCCCGAACATCTGCCGGTCATACCGGGCGCCGAGCCGCAGCCGAACGTCAAGCCGAAGCTCTCAGCCCGCGTGAAGAAAGCGGATCGCCTCATCGCGCCGGAATAGATAGAGCAGAGTGCGGACCGCCTGTCCGCGCTCGCTGGTCAGTTCCGGATCCCGCTCGATCAGATAGGCTGCGTCCTTGCGGGCGATCTCCAGCAGGTCGGCATGCGCCTCTAGGCTGGCGATGCGAAAACCGGGTGTTCCGGATTGCCGGGTGCCCAGCAATTCGCCTTCACCGCGCAGCTTCAGATCCTCCTCGGCGATCCGGAAGCCATCTTCGGTTTCCCGCATGATCGTCAAGCGCGCGTGTCCGGTCTCCCCAAGCGGCCCCTTGTAGAGCAGGATGCAGGTGGACGCCTCGTCGCCGCGCCCGACACGGCCGCGCAGCTGGTGCAGCTGCGCAAGCCCGAAACGCTCGGCATGCTCGATGACCATGATCGTCGCGTCGGGCACGTCGACCCCCACTTCGACGACGGTTGTTGCCACCAGCAGCCGGATCTCGCCGTTCTTGAACGCCATCATCACGGCATCTTTTTCCGGCCCGCTCATGCGCCCGTGAATCAACCCGATACCGGGGCCGAGCGCCGAGGTCAGTGTCGAATGCCGCTCTTCGGCGGACATCAGATCCAGCTCTTCGGATTCTTCCACCAGCGGGCAGATCCAATAAGCTTTCTTGCCCTCGGCCAATGCGCTCTTCAGCCGCTGGACGATATCGCCGGTACGTTCGTTCGGAATGGTGATCGTCTGGATCGGTTTGCGCCCCGCCGGCTTCTCGGTGAGCTTCGAGACATCCATGTCGCCGAAGGCGGCGAGCACCAGCGTGCGCGGGATGGGGGTCGCGGTCATCACCAGCATGTGCGGCGAGATGCCCTTGGCGGTGAGCCGCAGGCGCTGGTGAACACCGAAGCGATGCTGCTCGTCGACAACGGCCAGCATCAGGTTCTTGTAGCTGACGCTATCCTGGAAGAGCGCATGCGTGCCGATGATGATCTGAGCCTCGCCGGAGGCAATGCGCTCAAGAATGTCCTCGCGCTCGCGCCCCTTGGTACGGCCCGTCAGCACCTCGATGCGAAGACCGGCAGCCGCGCCGAATTTCGAGATCGTCGCATGATGCTGCCGCGCCAGGATTTCCGTCGGGGCCATCAGCACCGCCTGGCCGCCGCTTTCGATCACCGCCGCCATCGCCAGTAGCGCCACGAGCGTCTTGCCGGAACCGACATCGCCCTGCAGAAGGCGGAGCATCCGGTCTTCGCTCGCCATGTCTTTCAGCACTTCGGCGATCGCCTGCGTCTGGCTCCCTGTCGGCGAAAAGGGTAGAGATTGCAATATCGTGCTGCTGATTTCTCCAGTAGCACTTACGGGTTGGCCGGAGACTTTCCGCAATCGTTGCCTGACAAGGCTCAGCGACAGCTGGCCAGCCAGAAATTCGTCATAGGCAAGGCGCCGGCGCGCCGGCGCCTGCGGATCGATATCGGCCGCATCCTGCGGTTCATGCAGCATATGGAAGCTGTCGCGAATGGTCGGGAGGGCCTGCTTTTGCGTCAGGGCCAGATCGATCCACTCTGGAAGCTCGGGCATGCGCGGCAAGCCGGCTTCGATGATCTTGCGCAGGGTCTTCGGCGATAGGCCGGCGGTCAGCGGATAGACAGGCTCGACCAGCGGCAGGTTCTCGGCCTCGCTCGCCTTCACGATGTAATCGGGATGCACCATCGTCGCCCGGCCATTGAACCAGTCGACCTTGCCGCTGACTGTCACCTCTTCATCGAGCGGCAGCTGTTTCTCCAGCCAGTTGGCCTGCCCGCGGAAGAACACAAGACCAAGCTCGCCGGTCTCGTCATGCAGGAACACCCGGTAGGGAATATTGCTCTTGCCGCGCGGTGGCGCCTGATGCCGGTCGACCCGCCCGGTGATCGTCACGATCGCGCCCTGCGGCGCCCGCGCGATGCCCGGCTGATTGCGCCGGTCGACGATTGAAGACGGCGCATGAAACAGCAGATCGACGATCCGCGTATCCTCGGGCGTCTCGCGGCCGAGCAGCTTGACCAGCAGTTCCGCGATCTTCGGACCAACGCCTGCAAGAGCCGAAACAGGAGAAAACAGCGGATCGAGAATGGTGGGACGCATGGCGGCAAAATGCGATGAACAATAGGGCCTTGGCAAGGCTGACAACGCGCTTTCGAGGGGCTATAGAGGCGCATCAACAGGAAGGTACTGCCATGACAGGTGTGACACTCTCGAGCGCCGGGCTTGATCCGCGCCGCCGCCGGATCTTGTTCCGTTGCTGGCACCGGGGGCTGCGCGAAATGGATCTGGTCTTCGGCCAGTTCGCCGAAGCCGAGATCGCCACGCTCTCGGACGCCGAACTCGATGAGCTCGAGACCATCATGGGCGAGGAAGACAACGATCTGGTGCGCTGGGTGATGGGAACATGGCCGGTACCGGAGCGTTTCCAGACGCCGATGTTCCAGCGCATCGCCGCCTTCAAGCCGGACTTCGAATATCCCGCCGATACCGCCTCCAGGAAACCGGAATGATTTCAGGATTTGACGCAAAGAAGCTCGCAGCCGCCGCCGAGCCGCTGACGATCGGCAACGTGCCCGCAGGCATGGAGCCGATGCTGCTCGCCGAACTGGCGCGCGCCGGCCGCCCGGTCGCCTATGTTCTTTCGGACGGCCATCGTATGGCCGATCTGGAACAGATGCTGAGCTTCGTTGCGCCCGATATCCCAGTGCTGACGCTGCCCGCCTGGGACTGTCTGCCGTATGACCGCGTCTCGCCAAGCGCCGATACCTCGGCCCGCCGTCTGGCGGCGCTGAGCGGCCTGATCGCGCATCAGAAGAAGCCGCATGCGGCAATCGTTCTCGTCACCGTCAATGCGATGCTGCAGAAGGTCGCGCCGCAGGA
Source organism: Hyphomicrobiales bacterium (assembly GCA_900465675.1). Taxonomy (GTDB): domain Bacteria; phylum Pseudomonadota; class Alphaproteobacteria; order Rhizobiales; family Rhizobiaceae; genus Rhizobium. Next base: position 27,728 of record UBJR01000009.1, read on the forward strand.
TGTGATTGAAAGCCTGGCGTTTTCGGCCCGTCCCGGCAATCAGGTCCGCATGGACGATATTGCCGGCCGCCTGGAGCGCAACGGCTTCGATCGTGTCGCGACAGTGCGCGAAGTCGGCGAGTACGCCGTGCGCGGCGGCATTCTCGATGTCTTCGTGCCGGGCTCGGAAGAGCCGGTTCGCCTCGATTTCTTCGGCGATACGCTGGAGAGCATCCGCAGCTTCGATCCGGCCAGCCAGCGGACGACGGGGCAGGTGCGCTCGCTCGATCTCAATCCGATGAGCGAAGTGACGCTGACCCCGGATACGATCAGCCGCTTCCGCAAGAATTACCTTTCGTCCTTTGGTGCCGCGACCCGCGACGATGCGCTCTATCTGGCCGTCTCCGAAGGGCGCCGCTATCCGGGTATGGAACACTGGCTGCCGCTCTTCTACGAGAAGCTCGACACGGTCTTCGATTATCTGAAGGGCTTTCAGCTCGTCACCGACCATACGGTTCGAGAAGCCGCCGAAGAGCGCTCCAAGCTGGTCCTCGACTATTACGATGCCCGCCTCAGTTCCGGCCAGCCAGCCAAGGGCCAGATGTCGCAGGGGACACCCTACAAGCCTGTTACCCCCGGCCAGCTCTATCTCGACAGCAAGACCTTTGCGACAACGCTGGATGCCTTCAACGCCATCCGCATGTCGCCCTTTAACGAGCATGAGGGCGAAGCGCGCCGCGTCGTCAATATCGACGCCCGCCAGGGCGAGCGCTGGGCGCGCTCGAACGCTGAAGGCGCTGGTAATGCCGAACGCGTCAATGTCTTCGACGTCGTCGTCAAGTATATCGCCGACAAGCGCACAGGCGGCGCCAAGGTGTTGATCACTGCCTGGACGGAAGGCTCGCTGGAGCGGCTCCTGCAGGTGCTGAACGAGCACGGCCTTGAACGCGTCAAGCCGATCGAGGCGCTGAAGGACATCGGCAGCCTTGGGAAGGGCGAGGCGGCAGCGGCCGTCTTCAGCCTGGAGGCCGGTTTCGAAACCGGCGATCTGATCGTTATCGGCGAACAGGATATTCTCGGCGACCGCATGGTACGCCGCTCAAAGCGCCGCAAGCGCGCCGCCGATTTCATCTCCGAAGTCGCGGGTCTCGACGAAGGCTCGATCGTCGTCCACGCCGAGCACGGTATCGGCCGGTTCATCGGCCTCAGAACCATCGAGGCAGCCGGCGCGCCGCATGCCTGCCTCGAGCTGCAGTATGCCGACGAGGCCAAGCTTTTCCTGCCGGTCGAAAACATCGATCTTCTGTCGCGCTATGGCGGCGAAGGGACCGAAGCCAGCCTCGACAAGCTCGGCGGCGGCGCATGGCAGATGCGCAAGGCCAAGCTCAAGAAGCGCCTGCTCGATATGGCCGATGCGCTGATCCGCATCGCCGCCGAACGCCTGACGCGCCACGCGCCGGTGCTGACGACGCCCGAGGGCCTTTACGACGAGTTCGCCGCCCGCTTCCCCTATGACGAGACGGAAGATCAGGATACCGCCATCGAGGCCGTACGCGGTGATCTCGCCGCCGGCCGTCCGATGGATCGCCTCGTTTGCGGCGACGTCGGCTTCGGCAAGACCGAGGTGGCGCTGCGCGCGGCCTTCGTCGCGGCGATGAATGGCGTCCAGGTCGCGGTCGTCGTGCCGACGACGCTGCTGTCGCGCCAGCATTTCAAGACATTCTCCGAGCGCTTCCGCGGCCTGCCGATCCGCGTCCAGCAGGCATCGCGCCTCGTTGGCTCCAAGGATCTGGCGCTGACCAAGAAGGAAGTCGCCGACGGCAAGACCGATATCGTCGTCGGCACCCATGCGCTGCTCGGCGCCGGTATCAACTTCGCCAATCTCGGCCTGCTGATCATCGACGAGGAACAGCACTTCGGCGTCAAGCACAAGGAACGCCTGAAGGAGCTGAAGAGCGACGTCCACGTGCTGACGCTTTCGGCAACGCCGATCCCGCGCACGCTGCAGCTGGCGATGACCGGTGTGCGCGAGCTGTCGCTGATCACCACGCCGCCGGTCGACCGCATGGCGGTGCGCACCTTCATCTCGCCCTTCGACAGCCTAGTGATCCGCGAAACGCTGATGCGCGAGCATTATCGCGGCGGCCAGAGCTTCTATGTCTGCCCGCGTCTTGCCGATCTGGAAGACGTGCACGCCTTCCTGCAATCCGACGTGCCGGAGCTGAAGGTCGCCGTCGCCCACGGCCAGATGCCGGCCGGCGAGCTCGAAGACATCATGAATGCCTTCTATGAAGGCCGTTACGACGTGCTGCTATCGACGACGATCGTCGAGTCGGGCCTCGACGTGCCGACCGCCAATACGCTGATCGTCCACCGCGCCGACATGTTCGGTCTCGCGCAGCTCTACCAGCTGCGCGGCCGCGTCGGCCGTTCGAAGGTGCGCGCCTTCGCGCTCTTCACGCTGCCGGTCAACAAAGTGCTGACGGCGACCGCCGAACGCCGTCTGAAGGTGCTGCAGTCGCTGGATACGCTGGGCGCCGGTTTCCAGCTCGCCAGCCACGACCTCGATATCCGCGGCGCGGGCAACCTGCTCGGCGAGGAACAGTCTGGCCATATCAAGGAAGTCGGCTTCGAGCTCTATCAGCAGATGCTCGAGGAAGCGGTTGCCGAAGTGAAGGGCGTCGACGAGATCGCCGATACCGGCTGGTCACCCCAGATTTCCGTCGGCACGCCTGTGATGATCCCGGACAACTATGTTCCCGATCTGCATCTGCGCATGGCGCTGTACCGCCGTCTCGGTGAAATCACCGAACTCAAGGAAATCGACGGCTTCGGCGCCGAGATGATCGACCGCTTCGGCCCGATGCCGATCGAGGTCCAGCATCTTCTCAAGATCGTCTATGTGAAGTCGCTCTGCCGTATCGCCAATGTCGAAAAGCTGGATGCCGGCCCGAAGGGCATCGTCGTCCAGTTCCGCAACAAGGAATTCCCGAACCCGGCAAACCTGGTCGGCTATATCGCCAAGCAGGGCTCGATGGCGAAGATCCGCCCGGACCACAGCCTGTTCCTGACCCGCGATCTGCCGACGCCGGAAAAACGGCTGCAGGGCGCAGCCGTCATCATGACGCAACTCGCGGAATTGGCGAAGGCATAGCCGGGATCAATTCATCCCGGCGCGGGCTTCGGCCTTTGCCTTGGCGATATCGCGCAGCGCTCCGGCGATCACGTCGGGCGTCTGTGCGCCGCTGACGGCATATTGCTGGTCGAAGATGAAGAACGGCACGCCGTTGACGCCCATCTTTTGCGCCGCCTCGATCTCGCCGATGACGAGATCCTTGTCGGCGTCGGAAGCCAGCAGCGAGGCGGTGACGGCGCGGTCGAGACCGGCTTTCTCGGCGATATCGAGCAACACGGCATGGTCGCCGACATTGCGGCCTTCCTCGAAATTCGCCTTGAACAGAGCGTTGACGACGCGGTCAGCTTTGTCGCGGTCCTCGATCATCGCCCAATGGATCAGGCGATGCGCGTCGAGCGTGTTCGGCCCGATCTTGATTGCTTCGAAATCGAAATTGATCCCGACGTCCTTGCCGAGACCGGTGAGCATCTGATGGGCCTGCGCCACGCGCTCGGCGCCGCCGAGCTTTTCTTCCAGGCTCTTCTTCTGATCGACGCCTTCGGGCGGATAATCGGGGTTCAGCCGGTAGGGGCGCCAGTTGATGTCGACGCCGACTTCGTCCTGCACCTCGGCAATCGCCAGCTCCAGCCGCGCCTTGCCGAGATAGCACCAGGGGCAGACGACATCCGAGATGACGTCGATGGTGATGCGTTCCATGGTGCTTTCCTTTTCTGGCTCGGGTGCTTCACGCCATCTATGCGTTCAGGCCGCCGACTTCAACCAGGCAGGAAAAAGGAACCGCCTATTGGGCGCTTTGGTCCCACCAAGCCGGCAGCTGATAGCCATAGAGCGGCACCTTGTCGGGATGGCCGATGCGCTTGCTGCGGGCGATCCACTGCTGGTCGATGTGATAGAGCGGCAGCACGTAGTGGCCGGACAGCAGCAGACGATCGTGTGAGCGGACGGCGGCGGTGAAATCCTCGTCGGAACGCGCCGCCAGCAGGTGCTTGATCGCGGTATCGACATCGGGATCGGCGACACCGGCGAAGTTCGAGCTGCCTTCGCGGTCGCGGCTGGCCGAGGCCCAATAGGAAAGCTGCTCATTGCCCGGAGACAGCGACGAGACGTAGGATTTGACGATGACGTCGTAGTCGAAGCTGTTGGTCCGGCTCTGATATTGCGAATCGTCGACGGTGCGGATGGAGACCGTGATTCCCAGCGTCTGCAGCGAGCGCTGATAGGCGATCGCCAGTTTCTCCTGGTCGGCGTTCTGGGTCATGATCTCGAAGGAGAGCGGCTTGCCCTTGTTATCGGTCATCTTGCCGTTCTTGATCGAATATCCGGCTTCCTTCAGCACGTCGACGGCCTGCTTCAGCACCTTGCGGTCGCGGCCCGAGCCATCGGTGACAGGCAGCTTGTAGGTACCATTGAGGATTTCAGGATCGATCTTGTCCTTGAGCGGCCCGAGCATCGCCAGTTCGCGCTCGTCGGCCGGGACACCGACGCTCGAGAGCGCGGAATTCTGCCAGAAACTTTCCGTGCGCTTGTAGGCGCCGGAAAACAGGTTCTTGTTCGCCCATTCGAAATCGAAGATCAGCGAAAGGCCTTCGCGCAGCTTGAGATTTTGGAACATCGGCCGGCGGGTGTTGAAGACGAAGCCGAACATGCCGCTCGGCAGCTGTGGCTCGAACGTATCCTTGATGACGGCGCCGGAGCTGACAGCCGGGAAATTATAGGCGGTCGCCCAATGACCGGGACTTCCGTCCGGATAGACGTCGACATCGCCCTTCTTGAAGGCCTCGAACAGCGTCGTGTCCTGCAGGAAATACTGCACGGTGATCCGGTCGTAATTGTCCATCCCGACCTTGGAGGGGATGTCCTTGCCCCAATAGTTCGGATCGCGCTCGTAGGTGATGCTTTCGCCGGGCTTCACCGTCTTGATCTTGTAGGGCCCTGAACCAACCAGCGCCGTCAGCGACGTGCGGTCGAAGGTCTCAGGGTCGACCAGGTGCTTGGGCAGAACAGGCATCAGCCCGAACACCATCGGCGTCTCGCGGTCGGCCTTGTCGTTGAAGGTGAAGCGCACGCTGCGATCGCCGATCTTCTCCATTTTCGACACGAGATTGAGCCGTGTCGAGAACGGCACGCGTCCCTTGTCGCGCAGCAGCTCGAAGGTGAACATCACGTCGTCGGCGGTGACGGGCTGCCCATCGGCCCATTTGGCCTTGGGATTGAGGTTGAACTGGATGAAGGTCCGGTTGTCGTCCCATTCGACGGTTTCGGCCAAGAGGCCGTAGAGCGTGAAGGGCTCGTCGCGCGAGCGCTGCAGCAGCGATTCGTAGATAAGGTTGCCGTAATCGGGATCCCACATGCCGCGCGCCGTGGTCCGCATGCTCTTCAGGATGAAGGGATTGAGATTGTCGAAGGTACCGACCACGCCATAGGTGATATGGCCGCCCTTCTTGGCATCCGGATTGACGTAGGAGAAGCTCTTGTAGTCCGGCGGCAGGGCCGGCTGCCCATGCATGGCGATGCCGTGCAGCGGCTCGGCAATGGCGGCACTGCAAAAGAGCGCAAAGATGGCGGGCAGGGCGATCCGGAGCATCTTTCGTTCCTTTCCGGCAATGGCTCGATTCGCGCGAAGACTATCATGGAGCGCGCAAAATCGAACATTCTCACCCTCAAATCTTTCCGAGCATCCAGAAATTGCCAAAGAAATACTGGATATCTGGAGCGCCTCAATGTAACAGGTGTTCCCGAGTTTCGGGGTCATGCATTTGCCTTATTGTTTTAAGAGGTGGAATGCCGAATGACCCGGTTGGAGAGGGCTGCAAATCGCGGTCCCGAATGGGTATCAGGAGACGGAATCCGCTATGATGTTCAAGTCTGAAAAGAAAATGCGGGCAGCTCTGTCCGTTCTGGCCGTTGCTTTCGGCGCCGCTTCGGCACCGGTTGCTTCTTTCGCACAGGATGCAGCGAGCGCCCCTCAGCAGGCCGCCGGCGCACCGCGTCTCGGCTGGTACAAGACCTGCAGCAAGCAGGAAGACAACGACATCTGCGTCGTCCAGAACCTGATCCTCGCCAATGGCGGCCAGCTCGTCACCGCAGTCGGCCTCATCAGCGTTTCTGGCAAGGTCAACCGCAAGATTCTTCAGGTCTCGGTTCCGACCGCCCGCCTGATCCCGCCCGGCATCATGATGCAGATCGACAACAACAAGGGCCAGAAGCTCGACTACGCCGTCTGCCTGCCCGACAAGTGCACGGCTGAACTGCCGCTGACCGACGCGATGATCGCCAGCCTCAAGAAGGGCAGCGACGTGATCTTCACCTCGATCAACTTCCGCCGCGCTCCGAACCCGATCAAGATCTCGCTCGAAGGCTTCACCGGCGCTTACGATGGCGAAGCAGTTTCCGAATCGAAGCTTGCCGAAAGCCAGAAGAGCCTGCAGGACAGCATGCAGAAGAAGGCTGAAGAAGCCCGCAAGAAGCTGGAAGACGCACAGAACGCTGCCAAGACCGCTCAGTAAGCGTCTCGCATACCGTTTCAGAAAACCCGGCCATTGCGCCGGGTTTTTTTATTGCCGTCGGCAAAGAAAAACCCCGCCGGAGCGGGGTTTGTTAGGCTTGGATCCGATGCGCTTAGTTGGCCAGGCTCATCTTGGGCTTGAACTGGCCTGTCGGCGCCATGTCGAAGATCTGGTAGACCTGCTCGTTACGGAGTGGCAGGCCGCTCTCGTCATTTTCCAGGTTCTGCTCCGAGACGTAGGCGACATATTCGTTCTCGTCGTTTTCGGCGAGCAGGTGGTAGAACGGCTGGTCCTTGCTGGGCCGAACTTCGGCCGGAATGGAATTCCACCATTCCTCCGTATTCGCAAATTCCGGATCGACGTCGAAAATCACTCCGCGAAACGGAAATACCTTATGCCGGACCACTTCACCGATACCGAACTTTGCAACTCTTTCTTTCATGGTACGACTTCCTTTCATCACCAGATTTGGTGATTGGGCCTGCTCAAATCAAGATTTGTGCAGGATTTCGTCACATGAGTGTCATGTCGCCATCAGCCTCAGTGACATCTTGAAAAGCCCCGGCTTTCGCCAGGGCTTTCCGGTATTTGCTTATGCCGAATAGTACATGTCGAATTCGACAGGATGCGGCGTCATTTCGAAGCGCATCACTTCGGCCATCTTCAGCTCGATGAACGAGTCGATCTGGTCGTCGTCGAACACGCCGCCGGCGGTCAGGAACTTGCGGTCCTTGTCGAGGCTCTCGAGCGCTTCGCGCAGCGAACCGCAGACGGTCGGGATCTTCTTCAGCTCCTTCGGCGGCAGATCGTAGAGATCCTTGTCCATGGCCTTGCCCGGATGGATCTTGTTCTTGATACCGTCGAGGCCGGCCATCAGCATGGCAGCGAAGGCAAGGTACGGGTTCGCCATCGGATCCGGGAAGCGGACTTCAACGCGCTTGGCCTTCGGGTTGCTGCCGAACGGAATGCGGCACGAGGCGGAACGGTTGCGGGCCGAATAGGCAAGCAGAACCGGGGCTTCATAGCCCGGGACGAGACGCTTGTAGGAGTTCGTCGACGGGTTGGTGAAGGCGTTCAGTGCCTTGGCATGCTTGATGATGCCGCCGATGAAATAGAGGCAGGCTTCGGAAAGACCTGCATATTCGTCGCCTGCAAAGCTCGGCTTGCCGCCCTTCCAGATCGACAGATGCACGTGCATGCCCGAGCCGTTGTCGCCGAAGATCGGCTTCGGCATGAAGGTTGCTGTCTTGCCATAGGCGTTGGCGACCTGATGGACGACGTACTTGTAGATCTGCATCTTGTCGGCGTTGCGCACCAGCGTGTCGAACTTGATGCCGAGCTCATGCTGAGCGGCCGCCACTTCGTGGTGGTGCTTTTCGACGACGACGCCCATTTCGCTGAGAACCGTCAGCATCTCGGAACGCATGTCCTGGGCGCTGTCGATCGGCGGAACCGGGAAGTAACCGCCCTTGACGCGCGGACGGTGGCCGAGGTTGCCGGTCTCATATTCGGTGTCGTCGTTCGACGGCAGTTCGTTCGAGTCCAGCTTGAAGCCGGTATTGTAGGGGTCGGCCTTGTACTTGACGTCGTCGAAGACGAAGAATTCGGCTTCCGGACCGACGAATACGGTGTCGCCGATACCCGATGCTTTCAGATAGGCTTCGGCCTTCTTGGCGGTGCCGCGCGGGTCGCGGTTATAGGCTTCGCCCGAAACCGGGTCGAGAATGTCGCAGATGATCACCATCGTCGACTGCGCGAAGAACGGGTCCATGTGCACGGTGTCGGTATCCGGCATCAGCACCATGTCGGACTCGTTGATGGCCTTCCAGCCGCCGATCGAGGAACCGTCGAACATGACACCATCGGCGAACATGTCTTCGTCCACGCAGACGACGTCCATCGTGACGTGCTGCAGTTTGCCCTTGGGGTCGGTAAAGCGCAGATCGACGAACTTGACGTCGTTTTCCTTGATCTGCTTCAGAATTTCGGCTGCACTCGCCATGAAACACTCCCTTTGATTTGCTATGACGATCTGGCTTTGCCTCTTGGGGGCAAGGCTTGCTTAGATAGCGTCGATACCGGTTTCGCCAGTACGAATGCGGATGACTTCCTCGACATTCGAAACGAAAATCTTGCCGTCGCCGATGCGGCCGGTCTGTGCGGCCTTGCGGATGGCGTCGATTACCGCTTCTGCATTCTCGTCGGCGAGGACAACTTCGACCTTCACCTTCGGCAGGAAATCGACGACGTATTCGGCGCCACGGTAAAGCTCCGTGTGGCCCTTCTGGCGACCGAAGCCCTTGGCTTCCGTAACCGTAATGCCCTGCAGGCCGACTTCCTGAAGGGCTTCCTTCACTTCGTCGAGCTTGAAAGGCTTAATGATCGCTTCGATCTTTTTCATGAGAAAATGACTCTCCGCTTCTCCCGTTAAAGCGTGCGTATGCCGCTCGCCAAACATGATGCAGGTATCATGCCAGTTCGCAACCGGCCAGACCGAAAAAATCCCGCAAATGCACCCAAATCGATGCGATTGCCTGCATCTGTGGGCGATTTTTTAGAAAAATATGACGGTTTTTATCCAAAAAATCGAAAATGCGCTCAAAATTGAGAAATCTTGCAAGTCTGCGGTTTGCTTTGCGATGCAGGCTGGAGATTATAAAATAGGCAAAAGCACAAAATATATGCGAATATAGATTGAGCGAAAGCGGTTGTTTTTTAGGCGCTTTTTGACTTCAATGGCGCCATGACCGATCGATTGAACGAATTGCTTCTTACTCCTAAGGAAATGGCGGCAGTCGATGCCGCTGCAGCAGAGACCGGTATCGACAGCTTTGGTTTGATGACCAATGCAGGCGGCGCTGTCGCTGCCGCAGCGATGCGGCTTTATCCCGGCACACTTCGCTTTGCCGTGCTCTGCGGCCCCGGCAATAACGGCGGCGACGGCTACGTCGCAGCGCGGTTTCTGGCCGAAAGCGGCGCCGGCGTTTCGGTGTTTCATCTCGGCGATCCCGATAAGCTCCAGGGCGACGCCTTGCGCGCCCGGTCGGAATGCACAGTGGCCAGCGAACCGCTGGCATCCTATGAGCCGCGGCCCGGTGATACCGTCATCGATGCCTTGTTCGGCGCGGGGCTGAGCCGCGACGTGCCGCCCGAGGCGGCCTATGCCATGACGGCCATCCGCAAGGCAGGCCTGCCGGTCATCGCCGTCGATCTGCCATCCGGCATCCATGGCGCCACCGGTGAGGTTTTGGGCACAGCATTCGCCGCATCGCACACCATCACCTTCATGACCCGCAAGCCCGGCCATCTGCTGATGCCGGGCAGGGAGTTCGGCGGCACGCTTGAGGTCGCCGATATCGGCATTCCCGGCCGCATCGTCCGGGCACAGGCGGTGTTGGGCATCGCCGAGAACACACCGGCGCGCTGGGCGCATCTGATGCCGTCGTCGAAGATGGAAACGCACAAATACAAACGCGGCCACCTCGTCGTCTTCTCCGGAACGTCAGGCAAGACTGGAGCGGCCCGGATGTCGGCTATATCGGGCCTCAAGGCAGGCGCAGGTCTGGTGACGATCGCAGCACCTCCGGATGCATTGCCCGAGAACAGCGCCCATCTGACTGCCGTCATGCTGCGTGAAGTCGACGGCATTGCTGCGCTCGAGGCATGGCTGGAGGACGATCGCCTGCAGACCTTCGTGCTGGGCCCGGGTTTCGGCATCGGCGAGCAGGCGAGGGACTATGCCGCCGCACTCAGCGACCGCCATCTGGTTCTCGACGCCGATGGCATCACCTCGTTTCGCCAGGAGCCGAAGCGGCTGTTCGACCTGTTCGCCGGTGGCGAGGCGCGTCTGGTGCTGACGCCGCATGATGGCGAATTCGCCCGGTTGTTTCCCGATATCGCCACCAATACCGAGATCGGCAAGGTCGGCAAGGCGCAGATGGCCGCGAAACGTGCCAATGCGGCCATCGTCTTCAAGGGAGCCGACACGGTGATTGCCGCGCCAGATGGCCGCGCGCTGATCAATACCAATGCGCCTGTCTGGCTGGCGACGGCAGGCTCCGGCGATGTGCTGGCCGGCATCATCGGCGCCTTGCTGACGCAGGGGCTGCCCGCCTTCGAGGCGGCAGCGGCCGGGGTCTATCTGCACGGCATGGCCGGACAGCGGGCAGGCAAGGGGCTGACGGCGGAAGATCTCGCCGCCCACGTCCTGCCGTACTGATTATTTGCCGACTTCTTCCTGCAGGGCGATGGCACCGAAGGGAGCGTTGACCTTGCCCTCGTGGATCATGAAGGCGAACACGTCGCGCGGCTCCACCTTGACCTGACGATCCGCGTCAATCAACGGAAGATCATTCGGAACCTTGCCCGCCGCCCAGGTCTCCAGCCTGACCGCCCAGGCCTTCAGGTTCTTTGGCGGATAGCAGGTCCTGATCTCGTCCGATCCCTTCTGCAGCCGCGCATAGACGAAGTCGGCTGTGACATCGGCGATCATGGGATAGTCGAAATGCTCGGCGACAACGGGCGCGACGCCGTATTTGGCCAGCAGCGCCACGAAGTCAGGCACCTTGAAACTGTCGTGGCGAACTTCGACCACGTGCCGGAGCGGCAGCCCGTCCTGTTTGTCCGGCAAAAGCTTGAGAAAGGCTTCGAAATCGTCCGGCTCGAATTTCTTGATCGGCGCGAACTGCCAGAGGATCGGCCCGAGCCGGTCGCCGAGCTCCGTCAGCCCCTGTGTCAGGAACCGCTGCATGGATTCGCCGGCCTCGCCCAAAACCTTGCGGTTGGTGACGAAACGGCTGGCCTTCAGCGAGAAGATGAAACCATCGGGAACATCGGCACCCCATTTGGCGAAGGTCTCGGGCTTCTGCGAGCTGTAATAGGTGCCGTTGACCTCGATGACCTTCAGCTGGCGGCTGGCATAATTGAGCTCGTCCTTCTGTTTCAGGTCGCCGGGAAAGAAGTGGTTGCGCCAGGGCTCGAATGTCCAGCCGCCGATGCCGACGCGGATAGTGCCGGATGTGCTCATTCTCTTCCTCCCTTTGCCCGTTCAGGCGATTTGCTTTGCCATATCGACGATCACCCATCCTGGCCGGTAGGGATTGGGCCGTCGACCCGTTTCCTGAAAGCCGGACGCTGCATAGATCGCAATGTTCCGCTCCATCCGCGCATTGGTGTAGAGCCGCAGCTCCGGCAATCTCCATTCGCGCGTCTTGTCTTCGACCCGACGGAGGATCGTCCTTCCGATACCGCGGCTATGGTGGTCAGGCGAAACGACGATACTGAAAAGCATCGCATGATCCGCATGCCGCTCCAGTACAGCAAGCCCAACCGGCTCATCCTTCATATCGAGAAGCCAGACTTCGCCATTGGCGATCCGCGGCCGATAGTCTTCGCGCATCGGCAGCGGCTCACCGCCAAACGCCTCGACATAGGGGCCGTAAGCCGCAGCCGTCAGGCGGCGAACAGTCTCCAGATCGTTCGCGCCTGCCTGCCTCAGCATCTCACTCCGCCGCCGCGACCGTTCTTTTCACCGGCCGCCGCTCCAGCAGCTCCTTCAGGAACTGCCCGGTATAGGACCGCTTTTCCTTGACGATTGTTTCCGGCGTGCCCGTCGCAACGATCTCACCCCCACCATCGCCGCCTTCGGGGCCGAAATCGAGTACCCAGTCGGCGGTCTTGATGACTTCGAGATTGTGCTCGATGACGACGACCGAGTTGCCCTGGTTGACCAGCTCGTGGAGCATTTCCAGCAGCTTGGCGACATCGTGGAAATGCAGGCCGGTGGTCGGTTCGTCGAGAATGTAGAGCGTGCGCCCCGTTGAGCGCTTCGACAGTTCCTTGGCGAGCTTGACGCGCTGCGCCTCGCCGCCCGACAGCGTATTCGCCTGCTGGCCGACCTTGATATAGCCGAGACCGACATCGAACAGCGACTGCAGCTTGTCGCGCACCGCCGGAACGGCAGCGAAGAATTCGACGCCTTCCTCGACCGTCATGTCGAGAACATCGGAGATCGACTTGGTCTTGAAGGTGACGTCGAGCGTTTCGCGGTTATAGCGCTTGCCGTGGCAGACGTCGCAGGTGACGTAGACGTCGGGCAGGAAGTGCATCTCGATCTTGATGACGCCGTCGCCCTGGCAGGCCTCGCAGCGGCCGCCCTTGACGTTGAACGAGAAGCGGCCTGGCTGATAGCCGCGCGCCTTTGCCTCCGGCAGACCGGCAAACCAGTCGCGGATCGGCGTGAAGGCGCCTGTATAGGTCGCCGGGTTCGAACGCGGCGTGCGGCCGATCGGCGACTGATCGATATCGATCACCTTGTCGATATGCTCGAAGCCGTCGATCCGGTCGTGATCGGCCGGAATCTCGCGCGCGCCCATGACGCGGCGCGCCGCCGACTTGTAGAGCGTCTCGATCAGAAAGGTCGATTTGCCGCCGCCGGAGACGCCGCTGACGGCGGTGAAGACACCCAGCGGAATAGAGGCGGTGACGTTCTTCAAATTATTGCCGCGGGCGCCGACGACCTTGATCTCCTTGCCCTTCTTCGGCTTGCGCCGTTCATCCGGTATCGGCACGCCGAGTTCGCCGGACAGATACTTGCCGGTAAGCGACTTCGGGTTGGCCATGATGTCCTGCGGGGTGCCATGGGCAATGACCTGGCCGCCGTGAATGCCGGCCGCCGGGCCGATATCGACGACGTCGTCAGCCGTCAGGATCGCATCCTCGTCATGCTCGACGACGATCACGGTATTGCCGATGTCGCGCAGGTGCTTCAGCGTATCAAGCAGGCGCGCGTTGTCGCGCTGGTGCAGGCCGATAGACGGTTCGTCGAGCACGTAAAGCACGCCCGTCAGCCCTGAGCCGATCTGCGACGCCAGACGGATGCGCTGGCTCTCGCCGCCGGATAGCGTGCCTGAATTGCGCGACAGGCTGAGATATTCGAGGCCGACATCGTTCAGGAAGCGCAGGCGGTCGCGGATTTCCTTGAGGATGCGGACGGCGATCTCGTTCTGCTTGGCCGAGAAATGTGATGGCAGCACTTCGAACCAGTCGCGGGCGACCCGGATCGACATCTGCGTCACTTCGCCGATATGCAGCTTGTCGATCTTCACCGCCAGCGCTTCCGGCTTCAGGCGGAAGCCGGCGCAGGAAGGGCAGGGTGCTGCCGACATGAAGCGCTCGATCTCCTCGCGCGCCCAGGCGGAATCCGTTTCCTTCCAGCGGCGTTCGAGATTGGTGATGATGCCTTCGAAGGTCTTGTGCGTCGTGTAGGAACGCGCACCGTCGGCATAGCGGAACTCGATCTTCTCCTCGGTGCCGTTCAGGATCACATCCTGCGCCTTGGCGGAAAGATCGTTCCAGCGGCTGGCGAGCTTGAAGCCGAAATGTTTGCCGAGCGCTTCCAGCGTCTGATTGTAATAGGGCGAGGACGACTTGGCCCAAGGCGCGATGGCGCCGTCGCGCAGCGTCCGCTCCGGTTCCGGGATGATCAGGTTGGCGTCGATCTTCTGCTGCGCGCCGAGGCCGTCGCAGGTCGGGCAGGCGCCGGCCGGGTTGTTGAAAGAGAACAGCCGCGGCTCGATCTCTGGAATGGTGAAGCCCGAGACAGGGCAGGCGAATTTTTCCGAAAACAGCACGCGCTCATGCGTCTCATTCAGCGACTTGTTGGCCGAACCGCCCGCCGAGGTCTCCTCCGGCGGCAGCGGCTTGTCGGCAAATTCGGCGACAGCCAGACCATCGGCGAGCTTCAGCGAGGTTTCCAGGCTGTCCGCCAGACGCGAGGACATGTCGGCGCGCACGACAATACGGTCGACGACGACATCGATGTCATGCTTGTATTTCTTGTCCAGCGCCGGAACATCGGCGATCTCGTAGAATTGGCCATCGACCTTGACGCGCTGGAAGCCCTTTTTCATGAGCTCGGCGAGTTCCTTCTTGTACTCGCCCTTACGGCCGCGCACGAGCGGCGCCAGAATATAAAGACGGGTACCCTCTTCGAAGGCGAGAACCCGGTCGACCATCTGGCTGACCGTCTGGCTCTCGATCGGCAGGCCGGTGGCCGGCGAATAGGGAACGCCGACGCGCGCAAACAGCAGGCGCATATAGTCGTAGATCTCGGTGACCGTGCCGACGGTCGAGCGCGGGTTGCGTGATGTTGTTTTCTGTTCGATCGAAATGGCCGGCGATAGCCCGTCGATCTGGTCGACATCGGGCTTCTGCATCATCTCGAGGAACTGGCGCGCATAGGCCGAAAGACTTTCGACATAGCGCCGCTGCCCTTCGGCATAGATCGTATCGAATGCCAGCGAGGACTTGCCGGATCCGGATAGCCCCGTCATCACGATAAGCTTGTTGCGCGGCAGATCCAGGTCGATGCCCTTCAGATTGTGCTCGCGCGCGCCACGGATGGAAATCGTCTTCAGTTCGCTCATCGTCTTCTGCTTTGGTCTCTCTGATGAAGCCCCTTATTTAGTGATGCTCGCGGGCGAGTCGAGGCTGAAATCCGGGCTAGGAGAAGGTTTTCGATTCTGTTGACAGGATCATAGTCATTTAATAGAACAAATAAAGAACAAAATTCCTTGTGGATGACGCCGCCATGGACGCCCCTCCCGAGGGCTCTATAGTTTAAGGTACATCCATTGTTTCTAGCGCCACCGGGCAGGGTGGCAGGTAAGGTGAAAAGTATGGCTGGTAGCGTGAACAAGGTAATTCTGATCGGGAACGTGGGTGCAGACCCTGAAATCCGCAGAACCCAGGACGGCCGTCCGATCGCCAACCTTCGCATCGCGACCTCGGAAACGTGGCGCGACCGCAATTCGGGCGAACGCAAGGAAAAGACCGAATGGCACACCGTCGTGGTCTTCAACGAAGGCCTGTGCAAGGTCATCGAACAGTACGTCAAGAAGGGCGCCAAGCTCTACATTGAAGGCGCGCTGCAGACCCGTAAGTGGCAGGACCAGCAGGGCCAGGATCGTTATTCGACGGAAGTGGTGCTCCAGGGCTTCGGCTCGACGCTGACGATGCTGGACGGCCGCGGCGATGGCGGCGGCGCGAGCTCCGGCTTCGGCGGTGGTGGTGGCGGCCGCAGCAACAACAACGATTACGGTGGCGGCGGTGGCGGCTATGGCGACGATTACGGCGCGCCTGCGCAGTCGTCGGGCGGCAGCGGCCGTGGCGGCAGCTCTGGTGGAGGCGCCGGCGGCAACTTCTCGCGGGATCTCGACGACGACATCCCGTTCTGATCCAAACGGCGCCGCAAGGCGCCGTTTTCATTTGGGCATCCGGTTATCTCGATAGCGAGAGGTTTTCATGAGTGACGTTTCATCGGCGCAAAAAGTGCCGGCGACCTGGCGGATCGTTCTGGCCGCCATCCTTGATTTTTTCACGATCTTCTGGGTCGCCGGATACGGTGTGGCTCTGATCTTCGGTGGAAAGACGGAGAATGGTTTTTCGTTGGACGGCGGTCCGGCCCTCCTGTCCTTTGCCCTGATGATCGCCTATTTCGTCATCTTCAATAAATATCTGGGTGGAACCATCTGGAAGCGCCTTCTCAAGGCCAAGCGGACGGATCGTTAGCCGCTTTGGAATGTCATCCTGCGGCGCCTAGAGGCTGAACGCCGCCTTGACGCCATCCACCACGAACTGCGCCGCCAGCGCCGCCAGGATGACGCCCAAGAGCCGCGTCAGGATCGCCCGGCCGGTGACACCCAGAAAGCGGTCGAGGCGATCGGCGATCAATAGCGCGGCCAGCATCAGCAGCAGATTGGCGGCAATGACGATCAGGAGCTGCGCCCGCTCGAATGTCGTTGGCAGCGAGCCGGCAATCAGGATGGTGGCAGAGATCGCACCAGGGCCGGCGATCAGCGGGATTGCCAGTGGAAAGACGGCGATATTCTGGATGTGGTCCTTGGTGATCGCCACCGTGCTGGTCTTCTCCTTGCGGTCCTGGCGCTTCTCGAACACCATTTCGAAGGCGATCCAGAAGAGCAGCAGACCGCCGGCGATACGGAAGGCGCCGATCGAGATGCCGAGCACGCCGAGCACGCTGGCGCCGAACAGTGCGAAGACCGCCAGGATGATGAAGGCGATGACCGAGCCGCGCACTGCCACCTGCTTGCGCTGGCTGCGGCTCATGCCCGTCGTCAGCCCTAAAAAGATAGGGGCGAGCCCGGGTGGATCGATGGTAACGAGCAGCGTCGTGAAGGCATTGATCAGTTGGTCGGCGCTTGCCATTGTCCCTCCGGAACACCATATGAAGTCTTGATTTTTCTGATTGTGAAGCTGCCCCTCGCATTTGGCAAATCGCCGTATGGCGCTGAAGCGCCGAAACGGCTGATTTGCCGCCTTTCCGCCGTAAAAGCCTGTTCAAAACGCCCGCTCAAATTGGCGCGGAACGGGGCTTTCCGCTATAAATCTTTCAGTGATTCTACAAAGAGATCGTGATCTGTTTTGACTGAACAAACACCCCCAGGCGGCGGGAAGCTCCCGCCAGGCATCGAGCCCATCTCCATCATGGAGGAAATGCAGCGGTCGTATCTCGATTACGCGATGAGCGTTATCGTCAGCCGCGCGCTTCCGGATGTCCGCGACGGCCTCAAGCCCGTGCACCGGCGCATCCTTTACGGCATGTCCGAGCTCGGCATCGACTGGAACAAGAAATACGTCAAATGCGCCCGCGTCACCGGTGACGTGATGGGTAAATACCATCCGCACGGCAACTCGGCGATCTACGATGCGCTGGCCCGTATGGCGCAGGATTGGTCTCTCCGGCTGCCGTTGATCGACGGCCAAGGCAACTTCGGCTCCGTCGATGGCGATCCGCCGGCGGCCGAACGTTACACCGAATGCCGCCTGGAAAAGGCCGCGCACTCGCTGCTCGACGACCTCGACAAGGAAACGGTCGATTTCCGCGACAACTACGACGGCACGCTCTCCGAGCCGGTCGTGGTGCCCGCGAAATTCCCGAACCTGCTGGTCAACGGGGCAGGCGGCATCGCCGTCGGCATGGCGACCAACATCCCGCCGCACAATCTCTCCGAAGTCATCGAAGGCTGTATCGCGCTGATCGACAATCCGGCGATCGAGCTGCCGGAGCTGATGCAGATCATCCCGGGTCCCGACTTCCCGACCGGCGCCAAGATCCTCGGCCGTTCCGGCATCCGTTCGGCCTATGAGACGGGCCGTGGTTCCGTCGTCATGCGCGGCGTTGCCACCATCGAGCCAATGCGCGGCGACCGCGAGCAGATCATCATCACCGAAATCCCTTATCAGGTGAACAAGGCGACGATGATCGAGAAGATGGCCGAGCTGGTGCGCGAAAAGCGCATCGAGGGCATCTCCGATCTGCGCGATGAATCCGACCGTCAGGGCTACCGCGTCGTCGTTGAGCTGAAGCGCGATGCCAATGCCGACGTCATCCTGAACCAGCTGTATCGCTACACGCCGCTGCAGACCTCCTTCGGCTGCAACATGGTGGCGCTGAACGGCGGCAAGCCGGAACAGCTGACACTGCTCGACATGCTCCGCGCCTTTGTCGCCTTCCGCGAAGAAGTTGTTAGCCGGAGAACGAAATTCCTGCTGCGCAAGGCACGTGAGCGCGCTCACGTCTTGGTCGGTCTGGCAATCTCGGTTGCCAATATCGACGAAGTCATCCGCGTCATCCGCCAGGCGCCGGATCCGGCAACGGCCCGCGAGCAGCTGATGACCCGCCGCTGGCCGGCATCGGATGTTGAAAGCCTGATCCGCCTGATCGACGATCCGCGTCACCGGATCAACGAGGACATGACGTATAACCTCTCGGAAGAGCAGGCGCGCGCCATCCTCGAACTGCGTCTCGCCCGCCTGACGGCGCTTGGCCGCGACGAAATCGGAGACGAACTCAACAAGATCGGCGAAGAAATCAAGGATTACCTCGATATCCTGTCGTCGCGCATCCGCATCATGACCATCGTCAAGGATGAGCTTGGCGCCGTTCGCGACGAGTTCGGCACACCGCGCCGCACCGAAATCATCGACGGCGGCCTGGAAATGGATGATGAGGATCTCATCGCCCGCGAGGACATGGTCGTCACCGTCTCGCATCTCGGCTACATCAAGCGCGTACCGCTGACCACCTACCGGGCGCAGCGCCGCGGCGGCAAGGGCCGCTCCGGCATGACCACCCGCGACGCAGATTTTGTTAGCCGGCTATTCGTGGTCAATACCCATACGCCCGTGCTGTTCTTCTCGTCGCGCGGCATCGTCTACAAGGAAAAGGTCTGGCGCCTGCCGATCGGCACGCCGACCTCGCGCGGCAAGGCTCTGATCAACATGCTGCCGCTCGCACCCGGCGAGCGCATCACCACCATCCTGCCATTGCCGGAGGACGAGGATAGCTGGGATAGCCTCGACGTCATGTTCTCGACGACCCGCGGCACCGTTCGCCGCAATAAGCTGTCGGACTTCGTTCAGGTCAACCGCAACGGCAAGATCGCCATGAAGCTCGAGGAGGAGGGTGATGAAATCCTCTCCGTCGAGACCTGCACCGAGCATGACGACGTGCTTCTGACCACGGCGCTCGGCCAGTGCATCCGCTTCCAGGTTGACGACGTCCGCGTCTTCGCCGGCCGCAACTCGATCGGCGTGCGCGGCATCAATCTCGGCGACGGCGACCGGATCATCTCGATGACCATCGTCGGTCACGTCGATGCCGAGCCGTGGGAACGTGCTGCCTATCTGAAGCGCTCCGCTGCAGAACGTCGCG
Source organism: Hyphomicrobiales bacterium (assembly GCA_900465675.1). Lineage (GTDB taxonomy): Bacteria > Pseudomonadota > Alphaproteobacteria > Rhizobiales > Rhizobiaceae > Rhizobium. Next base: position 47,085 of record UBJR01000009.1, read on the forward strand.
CAACCGGCGTCGATGAAGACGATATCGCTCTCGTCGGCGAGGAGGTCACCGAGGAGGGACAGCTTTCCGACGAGCGCTATGAAGAGCTGAAGGCACGCGAGCAGTTCGTGCTGACGGTTTCCGAAAAGGGCTTCGGCAAGCGTTCCTCGTCCTACGACTTCCGTATCTCCGGCCGCGGTGGCAAGGGTATCCGCGCCACCGACACGTCGAAGACCGGTGAAATCGGCGAACTCGTCGCCGCCTTCCCTGTTGATGATGGCGACCAGATCATGCTGGTTTCGGATGGCGGTCAGCTGATCCGTGTACCGGTCGGCGGCATCCGCATCGCCAGCCGCGCGACGAAGGGCGTGACGATCTTCTCGACTGCCAAGGACGAGAAGGTTGTGTCCGTCGAGCGTATCAGCGAGCCGGAGGAGGACGGCGAGGAAGCAGGCGAGGGAACCGGCGAAGCGGTTGCTGAAACCGGCGAAGCAACGCCTGCAGTCGAGGGTGAGGCACCGCCTTCCTCTGAAGAATAATTTAACCAGGCTTTGGTTTGAGAACCGGGCGGCCCCTGCCGCCCGGTTTTTTTATGGAGTAAAGAGATTTCTGCTAGCTTGAGTTGATATTTGGGTGAGGGGAATCATGGGGAACTGGACGCGGCGCGGCGTTCTCGTTGCGGGCTCGGCGATCGCCGGGGCGGTGGCAGGACAATATCTTTTGTCGCCGTCGAGCGATCCCGGCCCGGCCTTTCCCGCAGATGCCGATGCGCCGGCGGGCGGGGCGATCCTCAATGATGCCGGTGAACTGTCGCCGACGCCGGTTGCCCGGCACCTGACCTTCAGCGAGCCGCCGCAACAGGCGCTTGTCGATCGCCTCAGGGCAACACTCGCGGACGCCCGCAGCAACGGTCAGCCGGTGGCCGCAAGTGCGGCCCGCCACTCGATGGGTGGCCATAGCCTGCCACTGAATGGGACGGCCCTGACCCTCGATCAGAACTGGCTGGAAGCCGATACCGCGGCAAAGACCTATCGTGTCGCCGCCGGTACCCGCTGGTCGACCGTCATCAGCAAGCTTGATGCGATCGGCTTTTCGCCTGCCGTCATGCAGTCGAACAACGATTTCGGCGTCGCCAGCACCTTCTCGGTCAACGCGCATGGCTGGCCGGTGCCCTTCAGCGCCTGCGGCAGCACGGTGAGGTCGATGAAGATGATGACCTCCGACGGCAATCTTCTGACCTGCTCGCGCACCGAAAATGCCGAGCTCTTCAACCATGCCATGGGCGGCTACGGCCTGTTCGGGGTGATCACCGAGCTTGAGCTCGACATGGTGCCGAACAGTTTGCTGGAGCCGTCCTTCGAACATCTTGCCGGCGAAGACGTCGGCCGCCGTTTCGCCGAAGTGCTGGCATCCGATCCATCGGTGCAGATGGCCTACGGACGCTTGGACATCTCGCTCGACCGCTTCTTCGAAGACGGCCTACTGATCACCTATCGCCCCGCGGCCGATCAGTCCGCCATTCCTGCCGCCACCGGATCCGGCTTCATCAGCCAAGTCTCGCGTGAAATCTTCCGCCGCCAGCTGGGTTCCGATGGCGTCAAGCACATGCGCTGGTGGACAGAGGCGGTGCTCAATCCACAGATTTTGGCTGCTTCGACCCGCAACAGCCTGATGAACGAGCCGGTCATCACCCTCGACGACCGCGATCCCTTGCGCACCGACATCCTGCACGAATATTTCGTCTCACCGTCGCGATTTGCCGATTTTGTCGCGGCCTGCCGCGATGTCATTCCGGCCTCTTACCAGCAACTGCTGAACATCACGCTACGTTATGTGAACACCGACAGCGACAGTGTTCTGGCTTACGCTACGGAACCCCGTATTGCCGCCGTCATGCTGTTCTCGCAGGAGAAGACGGTGCGCGGCGAGGCCGATATGGCGCGGATGACCGAGGCGCTGATCGAACGTGTGATTGCCATCGGCGGCAGCTACTATCTGCCTTACCGGCCGCATGCACGGCTGGATCAACTGCAGCGTGCCTATCCACGCGCCGCCGATTTTGCGGCGGCGAAACGCAAGGCCGATCCGGAATTGCTGTTCCGCAACCGGTTCTGGGATAACTATCTGGGCAAGATCTGAGGGGGAATGATGAGCAAGCTTCGACTGATCGCGGCACTTTACACCGTGGCGCTGCTGTTTGCGGCGGCGCTCAATTACATTCCGGGACTGACGGATGCGCAGGGCAGGGCCTTCGGCATCTTCGCGCTTGATATCTATGACGACAGCCTGCATCTGGCTTCAGCCTTGTGGGCCGCGATCGCTGCCTATCTTTCGGTGCAGGCGTCGCGCTCCTTCCTCTTCTATTTCGGCCTGCTCTATTTCGCCGATGGCCTGCTCGGCCTGATCACCGGCTCCGGCTATCTCGATCTCGGCATCATCAATTACGGCATCCAGGATCTGCCCTTCGGCTTCAAGATCCTCGCCAATCTTCCGCATCTGTTCCTCGGCGGTGTCGCGATCGTCTCGAGCTATCTCTTCCGTAGCGAGGCGCGCTGATGCGCCGCCTGCTGAAAGTCTTCGGATTTTTTCTCGGTGCGATCGTCATCATCGTGCTGCTGTTGTTGAGCCCGGCCGCCTATGTCGAAACCTTCTGCCATGCCGATCCCGAGCCGGATACCTACAGCCCGCTGATCCGCGATCCCCAGATGAAGCGTGAGGAGGCCAATACTTTCCTCACCTATCCCGAATGGCACATCGTCTATGCCTATGATGGTCTGGCCGAGGTGCTGAAATCAGGTGACGAATACCGTTTCGACTATCTGGCAAGCGTTCGCGATTTCTGGAAGGCCGATTGCGCACTGACGGCGATCGCCGATCGCCATGGCGGCGCCGATACGCAGACGCGCATGATGGTGGCAACGATCGGCGTCAGCTTTACGCTCGAAATGGGCCTGAAGGCAGCCTATGAGGAAACGCTCGGCCGCCTGACGGCCTATTGGCGTGGTGATCAGAAGACCCCGCAGGATATCGTCGCTCGCGACATGGCCGTCGATTACGCCGCGTTCCTGCGCCAGACACCCTGGTACAAATATCCGTTCCAACCCGAGATCGACAAGCTCTGGGCCGCACCGGTGGACGAGCCGGTCCGCGGCTGGGAGCGGCGGCTGGCGCTCGGCGGCGAATGGAAGGCGAAAATCGCTTATGCGGGCATGATCGCCAACGCCGTTGCGGCGACCGGCGAGGCGAAACTGACGATCTTCTCCATCGTCTCAGGAATTCAGGCGCCCGCGCTTTCGGCAATGCCTGATGTCAGGGTCGTCTCGGAAAGCGCCAGCGGTATTCTCATCGAAACGCCACGCTACGATCGCTTTACCTATATTCTTGCCGATATCGCCAAGGCTGGCGGCACGATCCGTGAAATTGCCGGAAACGACGAGATCATGGTGTCGCTGACTGCGACAGCGAGTGACCAGACGCCGCCGCCGGGCGAGTTGATCGCCCGTTTCCCGCGCGCAGGCTTCGACAGCGAGCGGCTACTGGTGGCGGTCAAGATTGCCGATCTCGCCCAACTGCTGCGCGAACGTCCGATTGCCGATCCCGGGATCGAGCATATATTCGACTTCTGACGGGAGATGGCGATGAGATTGCCCATGCGGATAGCGAGAACGGCGGGACTGGCAAGCGCCATTCTCATGGCCGTATTCCTGCTGTTTGCCGGCGTCTTCGCGGCAACAGGAAATGCCCCGGCCGCCATGGTCTTCCGCCCGCCCGGCAGTCCGTCAAGCCTGCCCGATGGGGTGAAGCTGCTCAGATGGGGGAGTGCCTTTGCTATCGTGCGCGGCGACAGCCCCGATTACGTCCGCAGGCTCTATGCCAATGGCGCACTTCTGGTGCTGCCGTTCCGCAAAAGTGGCTGTCTCGCCTACCGCCCGGCCTGACCGGACAAAGAAAAAGCCGGACGCTTTTGTGGCGTCCGGCTTCATCTGACCCGAGCGCGGGAGGGGAATGCGCTCAAGGGCGGGAGTGGCTTAGAAAGTGATGCGCTTTTCGTTGTAAGCCTTGACCTCTTCGCTTTCACGGCGAAGAGCGGAAATGGTTGATGCCACAGACACGATGAACATCACGCTGATAAGAGCGGTAAGTACAGTCAAGATCGTGAACATGGGCAATCCTTTCCGAAGTTGCGTTCACGTTCCTCAGTACTGGCTGACGATCGGCGCGCGGGCCGAAGCGTAAGGGCCAAATACCTTGGACGTATCAGTCTTCTGATCGTAGAGTGCGATTGTTGCGGTGAGCATTCCCGTGACCATTGCCATCCAGAAAACGTTAATGACGGTAATCTTATCGGGCATATTCTTTTCCTTAAAACCGCGTATCGCATCTACGCTTCGGTTGATTAAATGCATCCGCTTGGAAATGGTTCCGCAGGATGTTGACGTGTCGTTTACTAAGCTTGGTCTGAAGCGACCTTGAATGCCTCGTTCATCTGGCGTTCAGATTCGCGAGACCCGTTCAACGCAGCCGGCCAAGCTGGCGCATCAGCGCATGGTGCTCGCTGACTTCAGGCCGCACCCAGCGTACTTCATACTTTTCCTTGTAAAGGCCATAGGCGACCTCGCCGGCAAGAGAGATAAAGACGGCAAGCGCGATCAGCAGCATGAGCATTGAAGTGACTTCCAGGGGGGAACCGGATACCGGAATGGCATCGCCGTGTTGATGGTTTTCATTATCCAGATCGCATCTGAAACGGCCTTGAACGGAGCATTCATCCGCCGTTCAGCCGCCCGGCCGGAAGACGCCAAATGACTTGCGGGAACGGGGCATCCGTGACAAAAGGCAACGAACGAAACGGCCGGGTTCCATGACGACTGCTTTTTATCCGGGGTCCTTCGACCCGATCACCAACGGACATATGGATGTGCTCGTCCAGGCGCTGAATGTGTCCGCGAAGGTGATCGTCGCGATTGGCGTTCATCCGGGCAAGGCGCCGCTGTTTTCCTTCGAGGAGCGGGCCGAGCTGATCCGCACGTCGCTGGCCGAGATCTTGCCGCAGAAGGCTGCCGGCATCGATGTGGTTTCCTTCGACAATCTGGTGGTCGATGCAGCCCGCAAGCACGGCGCCTCTCTGCTGATCCGCGGTCTGCGCGATGGCACCGATCTCGATTACGAAATGCAGATGGCAGGCATGAACCGGCAGATGGCGCCTGATATCCAGACCGTTTTTCTGCCAGCTGGAACGGGCTCACGGCCCATTACCGCCACATTGGTCCGCCAGATCGCCGCTATGGGTGGAGATGTCAGCGCCTTCGTTCCGGCCGCAGTCCTGCAAGCCCTTCAATCCAAGCGCAAATCTTGAGGCGGTCGTCCGCCGCAACGGAGCTACAATGAAACTGTTTTATGCCGCCTTTGCCGCCGTGCTGTATATCGCGTCCTTCGCTGGTGACGCTCTTGCTGCCGATACGCTCACCATTCAGCTGAAGGATGGTCCTGTCGTGATCCAGCTGGCGCCTGATGTTGCGCCGAAGCACGTTGCCCAGATCGAAGCGCTCGCCAAGAAGGGCGCCTACGACAACGTTGCCTTCCACCGCGTCATCGACGGCTTCATGGCCCAGACCGGCGACGTCCAGTATGGCAACATGTCGAAGGGCTTCGACCCGAGCCTCGCCGGCACCGGCGGCTCCGACCTGCCGAACATTCCTGCCGAGTTCTCGAAGACGCCTTTCGTCCGCGGTACGGTCGGCATGGCCCGCTCGCAGGATCCGGATTCGGCCAACTCGCAGTTTTTCATCATGTTCGCTGACGGTTCCTTCCTGAACGGTCAGTACACCGTCGTCGGCAAGGTCGTCTCCGGTATGGAATTCGTCGACAAGATCAAGAAGGGCGAGGGCCAGAACGGTGAAGTCAGCAATCCTGACCGCATGGTCAAGGTCACCGTCGCCAAGTAATTTAAAGCAAGCACTTCAAGAAGAACGAGGAGAATAAGAATGGCCGAGATCAAGGATCCCGAAAACACCATCATCCTGGAAACCACCAAGGGCAAGGTCGTTATCGCGCTCCTGCCGCAGGTGGCGCCTGAGCATGTCGCCCGCATCAAGGAACTCGCCCGCGAGAAGGCCTATGACGGCGTCGTCTTCCACCGCGTCATCAACGACTTCATGGCCCAGACCGGCGACGTGAAGTTCGGCAAGAAGGGCAGCGAGAGCTTCAACCCTGGCCGTGCCGGCATGGGCGGCTCCGAGAAGCCCGACCTGAAGGCCGAGTTCTCCGCTACCCCGCATAATCGCGGCGTTTGCTCCATGGCCCGCTCGCAGAACCCGAACTCGGCCAACAGCCAGTTCTTCATCTGCCTTGCGGATTCTCCGTGGCTGAACAAGCAGTATTCCGTCTGGGGCCAGGTCATCGAAGGCATGGACAATGTCGACAAGATCAAGAAGGGCGAGCCGGTCGTAGACCCGGATTCGATCGTCTCGATGCGGGTTGCCGCCGACGTCTGATTGTGATTTCTGACGGAACCCGCCCTTGCGTGAGAACGCGGGGCGGGTTTCGCTTTGCCCGGAAGTACCCCGATGCGCGTAGACCTTTTCGATTTCGACCTGCCGGATGAGCGGATTGCGCTCAGGCCCGCCGAGCCGCGCGACAGCGCGCGCCTGCTGGTCGTCGATGCCGCTGCCAGCGAGACGCTGAGCGATCACACGGTCCGCGATCTGCCGAATTTTCTGAAGCCGGGCGATGCGCTGGTTTTCAACGACACCAAGGTCATTCCCGCACAGCTCGAAGGCATCCGCCACCGCGAAGGGGCGGGCGGCCAGCAGGTTTCGGCGACGCTGCACATGCGTGTCGGCGCCAATCGCTGGAAAGCCTTTGCCAAGCCCGGCAAGCGGATCAAGGAAGGCGACCGTATCGCTTTCGGCCATAGCGGCGAAAGCTGCTTCCTCGGACAGCTCGATTGCACCGTCGTCGAAAAGGGCGATGCCGGCGAGGTGACGCTGGCCTTCGACCTCTCCGGCCCGGCACTCGACGAAGCTATCGCCAGCGTCGGCCATATCCCGCTGCCCCCCTATATCGCCGCCAAGCGGCCGGAAGACGAACGCGACCGTGCCGATTACCAGACGATCTATGCCCGCGAGGAAGGCGCCGTCGCCGCACCCACTGCCGGCCTTCATTTCACGCCGGAGCTCTTTGCTGCTCTCGACGAGGCCGGCATCGAACGCCATTTCGTGACGCTGCATGTCGGCGCCGGAACCTTCCTGCCGATGAAGGTTGACGATACCGACGACCACAAGATGCATCTCGAAAGTGGCTACGTCACCGATGAGACGGCTGCCAAGCTCAACGCTGTCAGGGCGAGGGGCGGGCGCATCGTCTGCGTCGGTACAACGTCGCTGCGGCTAATCGAAAGCGCTGCTGCCGATAGCGGCGAGATAAAGCCCTGGGCGGGTGCCACCGGTATCTTCATCACGCCCGGCTACCGCTTCAAGGCGGTCGATATGCTGATGACCAACTTCCACCTGCCGCGTTCGACTCTGTTCATGCTGGTGTCTGCCTTCGCCGGTTTCGAGACCATGCACGCGGCTTACGAACACGCCATTTCGACAGGCTACCGCTTCTATTCTTACGGCGACTCAAGCCTGCTTTTCCGGAACGACAGATGACCGAGAATTTTCAGTTCACTCTCAAGAAGACCGATGGCGGCGCCCGCCTCGGCGAAGTCACCATGCCGCGCGGCACGATCCGCACCCCGGCCTTCATGCCTGTGGGCACTGTCGGCACGGTCAAGGCGATGTATCTCGATCAGGTGCGCGACACCGGCGCCGATATCATCCTCGGCAATACCTATCACCTGATGCTGCGCCCCGGCGCCGAACGCGTCGCCCGCCTCGGCGGTTTGCACAAGCTGATCCGCTGGGAACATCCGATCCTGACCGATTCAGGTGGCTTCCAGGTCATGTCGCTTTCGGGCCTTCGCAAGCTCGATGAGCAGGGCGTCACCTTCAAGTCGCATGTCGATGGCAGCCTGCACCACATGTCGCCGGAGCGCTCGATCGAGATCCAGGGCCTGCTCGGCTCCGATATCCAGATGCAGCTCGACGAATGCGTGGCACTGCCGGCCGAGCCGCGCGAGATCGAACGCGCCATGGAACTGTCGCTGCGCTGGGCCGAGCGATGCAAGGTGGCCTTCGGCAACCAGCCGGGCAAGGCGATGTTCGGCGTCGTCCAGGGCGGCGATCAGCCGAACTTGCGCGTTCGCTCGGCAGAGGCGCTGAAGCAGCTCGATCTCAAGGGATACGCCGTCGGCGGCCTCGCTGTCGGCGAGCCGCAGGACGTCATGCTGCGCATGCTGGAGACCACGCTTCCGGTTCTGCCGACGGAGAAGCCGCGCTATCTGATGGGCGTCGGTACGCCTGACGACATGCTGAAATCCGTCGCCCGCGGCATCGACATGTTCGACTGCGTGATGCCGACCCGTTCCGGCCGCCACGGCCTGGCCTTCACCCGCCGCGGCAAGGTCAATATTCGCAATGCCCGTCACGCTGAGGACATGCGGCCGCTCGACGACCAGTCGAACTGCCCGGCGACGCGCGATTACTCGCGCGCCTATCTGCATCACCTCGTTCGCGCCAATGAGGCGCTTGGCGGCATGCTGCTCTCCTGGCATAACCTGAACTACTATCAGGAACTGATGCAGGGCATCCGCAAGGCGATCGCCGAGGGACGTTTTGCCGATTTCATGGCCGAGACGATCGAAGAATGGGCGAGGGGCGATCTCGAGCCCGTCTGAGGCTCATATCCCCTTGCTGTCGGTGTTCGGAACGATCTGAACGCCGTTGATCTTGTAGCTGCCGTCGGGCTGGCGCGCCATCTGGTAGATCGCCGTCCAGTCCTTGCCGTCGCGCCCTGAGATCAGCACTTCATTATAGATCATCGCGCCGTCGGCGATCGATTTGCTGCGGCCGAAGGCGTAATTGCCGGGATGATAAACCGGCTCGTAGCTTTTCTTCACCATCGCAAAGAACACGTTCTTGTCCGGAAACAGCGCCTTGATCCCAGGAGCCGCATAGGAATAGGCGGTATCGGGATCGTCCTTCAGAAAGGCATTGATCTGCCCTTCGATGATCTGCTGCGTCGTTGCGATGGGATCTTCGGCGCGCGCCTGTAACGGTGCGGTCAGCAAAGCGGCAGACAGAAGAAGCACGGCGGATAGAGCACGCATGAAATTGTCTCCGGCCAATAGACTGGAGTGTAGGGCATTTCAGCGAATTTGAAAGTGGCGGACCGATCGCCCGCCAATCGCAGGAGACGTTCAGTTCCAGCGGCGGAAGAGGGCGCTTGCGTTGACGCCGCCAAAGCCGAAGCCGTTGCTGATCGCATAGTCCAGCTCAAGCTTGCGCGCCGTCTTGCCGACGATATCGAGACCGTCGGCGACGGGATCCGCCTCATCGAGATTGCGCGTCGGCGGGACGATCTGGTCGCGCAGTGCCAGGATCGTGAAGATCGCTTCCAGCCCGCCGGCAGCGCCGAGAAGATGGCCGGTCGCGGATTTGGTGGCACTGATGGCGATCCCGCCATCGCGGCCGAAGACCGTGCCGATCGCCGCCATCTCGCCACGGTCGCCGACCGGCGTCGAGGTTGCGTGGGCGTTGAGATGCTTGATCTCGGATGGCGTGATCTTCGCCTGCCGGATGGCCGCTTCCATCGCCCGGCGTGCGCCGTCGCCGTCTTCAGGTCCTGCGGTCATGTGATAGGCATCGGCCGCCGTGCCGTAGCCGACCAGTTCCGCTAGCGGCGTGGCGCCGCGGGCAAGCGCATGTTCCAGCGTCTCGATGACGAGAATGCCAGCACCTTCGCCCATGACGAAGCCATCGCGGGCAGTATCGAATGGGCGCGAGGCGAGTTCGGGCGTGTCGTTGAAGCCGGTCGAAAGCGCGCGCGCGGCCGCAAATCCGCCAAGGCTCACGCGGTCAATACAGGCCTCCGCACCGCCACAGATCGCCACATCGGCTTCACCCGACCGGATCAGCCGGGCAGCATCGCCAATGGCTTGGACGCTGGCCGCGCAGGCGGTAACCGGCGCGCCGAGCGGCCCCTTGAAGCCGTACTTGATGCTGATCTGTCCGGCCGCCAGGTTGACGAGGAACGAGGGTACGATGAACGGCGAAAGCCGTCGCGGCCCGCGGGTCTCGACCGTGCGCACCGCATCGGTGATCGCGGGAAATCCGCCGACGCCGGAGGCGATAATCGTTGCCGTGCGCTCGCGGGAGGCGGTATCCTCGGGCATCCATCCGGCCTGGCGCACCGCTTCGTCGGCCGCCGCCATGGCGAAATGGATGAAGCGGTCCATCTTTTTCTGGTCTTTCGGAACGATATAGCGATCCGGATCGAACCCGCCTTCCGCATCCTCAGCGATGTCAGGCACCACGCCGCCGACCTTGGCCGCAAGATCGCCGACGATATCTTCGCCCAGCAAGCGAAGGCCGGAGCCGCCGGCAAGCAGCCGCTTCCAGGCGATCTCCACACCCGTTCCAAGCGGCGATACAAGTCCCATACCGGTGACGACAATGCGATCCATGATTTGTTCCTTTTTAAGCATCAAAGCCCAGATACCAGGCCTTCATCCGCGCAATGCGCTCATGCGCCGCCTCATCGGCCGCAGGGCCGGGCAGCAGGCAGGTATTCCGGGGGGTGAGTTCTTCGCCGGTTTTGGCATCGACCAGCTTGGTTTCAAGCTCTTCGCCGCATGCATTGCCGAGAAGATAGGCGAGATCTTCCTGCGGGGCGTGCCGTCCGCCCCATGTCGACAGCGCCATCAGCACCGGAAAGAAGTCCTGTCCCTTCGCGGTCAGCACATATTCATGGCGGGCAGGGCGCTCGCTGTAGAGCCGCTTCTCGAAAATGCCTTCCTCGACCAGATGGGCGAGGCGCCGTGTCAGGATGTTCGGCGCGATCCCAAGGCTCTTCTGGAAATCGTCGAACCGCGTCAGCCCGTGAAAGGCGTCCCGCAGGATCATGATGCTCCAGGAATCGCCGACGCTGTTCAGCGCGCGGGCGGCAGGGCATGGGAAGATGGCAAAGCTGGTTCGTTGCATGAAGCAAACCACTACCGTAGTGACTTGCTTTAAGCAAGTAACTCTTTAACGCGCGCTGGACGCAAAGATGCGGGCGAGGATGACGCCCATGACAAGCATGCCAGCGGTAACGAAGATCGTATCGCCGGGCGTGCCGATATAGAGCGGCCCGATATTGGCGAAGAGCAGAAAGGCGATCAGGAAATTCAGCCAGCCCCAGATGACGTTGATTTCAGGAGAACTGAGATCCGAGCTGCCGAGCCGCGCGAAGGGAGTGCGGAAGGAACGCCCGCTGACGCCGTTGACGAAGTGCGGAATGCCGTTTGTCAGGAACGCGGCGGCGATGAAATGAACGATATAGGCGATCCAGGGCAAGAGAACCTCCGACTGAGAAACATGTCCTCTCTAGATTGGCAGCATAAGCAGGAAGGCAAGGGGACGAACAGGGTGTCGCAGCCGCTAAATTTCCACCCATTATCAGCAGATTAGCATATAATCGTTTATATCCTGGACGACGGATTGACCTTCCGGCCCGATTGCAATTTCTATGCGCGCGAGGTGGAGTGACGGGGGAATAATGAGAGTTTTCTCTGACATTGGTGAGCTGCGCGCAGCACTCGAGGCTTTGCGCCGGCAATCGCGCACAATCGGCCTGGTACCGACGATGGGCTATCTGCATGCCGGCCATCTGGAGCTGGTGGCGCGGGCGAGGGTGGAGAACGACATTGTTGTCGCCTCGATCTTTGTCAATCCGCTGCAGTTCGGCGCCAACGAGGACCTCAGCAAATATCCCCACGATATCGAGCGCGACACGGCCATGCTCCGGCAAGCCGGTGTCAACATCCTCTTTGCGCCTGGCGTTACCGACATGTATCCGAAGCCGATGATGACGGTCGTAGACGTACCCGAGATCGGCCGCGAACTCGAAGGAGCGGTGAGGCCAGGCCATTTCGCCGGCGTCGCCACGGTCGTCTGCAAGCTTTTCAATATCGTCCAGCCGCAGCGCGCCTATTTCGGCGAGAAGGATTATCAGCAGGTCGTGGTCGTCAGGCGTATGGTCGAGGATCTGGCATTGCCGGTCCGGATCGTCCCGGTACCGACGGTGCGTGATCATGATGGCCTGGCGCTGTCGTCGCGCAATGTCTATCTGAGCGCCGACGAGCGCAAGGCGGCTGTGATCGTGCCGCAGACGCTCGCCGAAGCCGAGCGGCTGGTCGCTGCCGGCCTGACCGATCCGGCCGAGCTCGAACATTTGCTGAAGACCTTTCTCGGCCGCGAACCACTTGCCAATCCCGAAGTCGTCGCCGTCCGCGATGCCGCGACGCTAAAACCGGTCGAGGTAATCCGCGATCCCGTCGTTGTCGCGCTGTTCGTCAGGATCGGCATGACCCGGCTGCTCGACAACCGTGTAATCGGCGGGCAGGGCGTCATGAAACTGGGAGCGGTACGATGAGTGCATCCGGAACAACAAGGCGTCTGACCCCGTCGAAGATCACGGCGATGAAGGGCGCCACGCCGATCGTCTGCCTGACGGCCTATACGACGCCGATGGCCCGTCTCCTCGATGCCCATTGCGATCTGCTCCTCGTTGGAGATTCGCTCGGCATGGTGCTCTATGGCATGGAAACCACGACGGGCGTGACGCTCGAGATGATGATAGCCCATGGCAAGGCGGTCATGCGCGGCGTCGAGCAAGCCTGCGTCGTCGTCGACATGCCGTTTGGTACCTATCAGGAATCGAAAGAGATAGCCTTCCGCAACGCTGTCCGCATTCTCCAGGAAACCGGCTGTGATGCCGTGAAGCTCGAGGGCGGCGAGGAGATGGTCGAGACGATCGCTTTCCTAACGGCACGCGGCATTCCTGTGCTCGGCCATATCGGCCTGATGCCGCAGCTGGTCCATACCGCCGGCGGCTACCGCTCGGTCGGCCATACGGAACACGAGACGTCAAAGATCCGCCGCGACGCCCACGCAATCGGCGGCTCCGGCGCCTTCGCTGTCGTCATCGAGGGAACCGTCGAACCGCTAGCCCGCGAAGTCACATCGGCCATCCATGTCCCGACAATCGGCATCGGCGCATCGTCAGCCTGCGATGGCCAGATCCTGGTGTCCGACGATATGCTCGGGCTGTTCAACGATTTCACGCCACGCTTCGTCAAGCGCTACGATGAGCTCGGCAAGCGTGCTGCCGCCGCGGCAGAGGAGTATGCTGCCGATGTCCGCTCAAGAAAATTTCCGGCGGCCGAACATACGTTCAAGCGGCGAATGTAGCGGGCAAAAACAGGAGCGGGAGGCACTCATAGGCAGCTCGCCAATAGCTACACAAAGATCGCATAAGATAGATTATGGAACAAATGGCTGTGTCGACTACGACCAAGAACCCCGAAAACCACGTATTCTGCAGCCCTCAGCGCTCTTTCGGATCGCTTAGTTCGATGTCGAACTGCATCTGATCGTAAGCCGGTTCGACATGATCTGGCGTCTCGCCCATCACTGTGTCGTAGTCCAGCGGCGTATGCATATGCGTCAGGATCGCACGCTTCGGCTTCAGCCGTGAAATCCAGTCCAGAGACTGCTCCAGCGACAGGTGGCTCGGATGATAGCGGTATTGCAGCGCGTCGATGACGAGCACGCCGAGATTTTCAAGCTTCGCCGCAGTTTCCGGCGGAAAGTCGCTGATATCGCTGCAATAAGCGACATCGCCGATGCGGAAGCCGAGCGAGATGATATCGCCGTGCTGCTGCTCGTGCGGCCGAAACGAAATCGTGCCGCCGGCGCCTGAGATGCGCACCGGTTCCTCGAGCGTCTCGATCAGCCGCGGCTCGACGATCGGCGGGTAATTGCTGCCTGGAGGCGTTTCGATGCAATAGCCGAAACCCTGGCGGATACGCTCCATCGTGAACGCATTGGCGTAGATCGGCACGCGCTGCTGAGCGTTGTGATAGTAGCCACGCAGATCGTCGATGCCGTGGATGTGGTCGGCGTGCGGATGCGTGTAGAGCACGGCGTCGATATGCTCGACCCTGGCGGCGATCATCTGCTCGCGAAAATCCGAGCCGGTGTCGATAACGACGGTCGTCGCGCCGCCATTATTATCGAACTGCTGCACCATGAAGGATGCGCGTGTCCGCCGGTTCTTGGGATTATCGGGATTGCAGGCGCCCCAATCTCCGGTGATGCGCGGCACGCCTGGCGACGATGCGCAGCCGAGAATGGTGAAACGCCGCCGGTAACCCACGAGGCTAGATCCTCGGCATCTTTGTGAACAGTCGGAAGGCGTTCTCGGTGGTGATGCGCGCCATCTCGGCATAGCTGACACCAAGCGTCTCCGCCAGCACTTCGGCGGTGTTCACGACGTAGGCAGGCTCGTTGCGCTTTCCGCGCCAGCGCTTCGGCGCCAGATACGGCGCGTCGGTTTCGACCAGAAGCCGGTCATGCGGGATCGTCTCGGCGATCGCGCGCAGTTCTTCCGACTTGGGGAAGGTCAGGATGCCTGAAAACGAGATGTAGCCGCCGAGCTCGACGCCGGTCTTGGCAAGTTCAGGACCGGCCGAGAAGCAATGCAAGATGAAAGGGAAGGCCCCCTTCCCTGTTTCCTCGGTCAGGATCGCCGCCATGTCTTCGTCGGCGCTGCGGCTGTGAATGACCAGCGGCAGCTGCGTTTCGCGTGCAGCCGCGATATGGCGGCGGAAACCGGTCTGCTGATCGTCAGGCGTCTGTGTGTCGTAGAAATAGTCGAGACCGGCTTCACCGATGGCGACGATCTTTTCATGCGCATTGGCCAGCCGCACGAGATCCTCGGTCTGAATATCCAGCTCTTCATTGGCGCTGTTCGGATGGGTGCCGACAGAACAGAAGACCGACGGATAGCGTTCGGTGATGGCGAGCAGGCCGTCGAGCTTGCGCACTCGCGTCGAGATCGTCACCATCTGCTTGACGCCGGACTGATGCGCGCGCGCGACGATCTCGTCACGCTCGGCATCGAAGTCGGCAAAGTCCAGATGGCAATGCGTATCGATCAGCATCTGACGTCCTTACGCCTCAGGCGCCACGTAGCGCGGGAAGACGGGCGTCGGTGCTTCGAGCACGGTGCCTGGAACCAGACGGCCCGCTTCGCCGAGAGCTGCGAAATCCCGCTTGTCCGCAGGCGCGGCAACGAGATCCAGCAGCTTTTCGGCCGACTGCGGCACGATCGGCTGCAGCAGGATAGCGAGCTGACGCACGACTTCGGCCGTCACATAGAGGACGGTCGCCATCCGGTCCGGATCGGTCTTTTTCAAGGCCCACGGCGCCTGGCCGGCGAAATAGCGGTCGGTTTCCGAGACGACGGCGATGATCGAGGCAACGGCCTTGTGGATCAGCTGCTTGCCCATATCCTCGCGGGTGGAGGCCAGCAGCGCATCGGCAGCCGCCAGCATCGCCTTGTCTTCATCCGTCAGCGGGCCGGGTTCCGGTATCTTGCCGTCGCAGTTCTTGACAATCATCGACAACGAGCGGCTGGCAAGGTTGCCGATACCATTGGCGAGGTCAGCGTTGATGCGCTGGCCGATCGCTTCCTCGCTGTAGCTGCCGTCCTGGCCGAAGGAGACTTCGCGCAGGAAGAAGTAACGCACCTGGTCGAGACCGAAGTGATTGACGAGGTTGACAGGGTCGACGACGTTGCCGAGCGACTTCGACATCTTCTCGCCCTTGTTGAGCAGGAAGCCGTGAGCAAAGACGCGCTTCGGCAGCGGCAGACCAGCCGACATCAGGAACGCCGGCCAGTAGACGGCGTGGAAGCGGATGATGTCCTTGCCGATGATATGAACGTCGGCCGGCCAGTATTTCGCCCGCGGGCCGTTCCGGTCCTCGATATAGCCTGTGGCCGTGATGTAGTTGGTCAGCGCGTCGACCCAGACATACATGACGTGCTCGGGGTCGTTGGGAACCTTGATCCCCCAGTCGAAAGTCGTGCGCGAAACCGAGAGATCCTTGAGGCCTGATTTCACGAAGGAGATGACCTCGTTGCGGCGCTCCGATGGGCCGATGAAATCGGGGTTCTCTTCGTAATGCTTCAGCAGCTTGTCCTGGTATTCGGACAGCTTGAAGAAATAGCTGGCTTCCTCCACCCATTCGACAGGCGTGCCCTGCGGCCCGTAGCGGACGCCATCGGCGCGCACTTCGGTCTCGTCTTCCTGATAGTAGGCTTCGTCGCGCACCGAGTACCAGCCGGCGTAGGAATCCTTGTAGATGTCGCCGTTGTCGGCCATCAGGTTCCAGATGTTGCGCGAGGTCTCGTGGTGGCGTTCCTGCGTCGTACGGATGAAATCGTCGTTCGACGCATTCAGCAGTGTCGCCATCGCTTGGAATTCGTTGGAATTGCGGTCGGCAAGCTCCTGCGCCGTGATGCCTTCGGCACGCGCCGTCTGCTGCATCTTCTGGCCGTGCTCGTCGGTGCCCGTCAGGAAGAATACATCACGGCCGTCGAGGCGCTGGAAGCGCGCCATGGCGTCAGTTGCGATCAGTTCGTAGGCATGGCCGATATGCGGCTTGCCGTTCGGATAGGAAATCGCGGTGGTGATGTAGAAGGGCTTCTTGTCGGTCATGGCGGACATCCGGCTTACTCTATAAAAATTGTCAGCCGCTCTTAGCGCATGTGATGGCGAAGAGAAACACTAAGTTTCGAAAGCGGCAGCGTTTTGACCGCCTCGCGGGCCTGCTGCGCTTGACGGGATTTCGCCGGCATTCTACGCCTTGGTGACAATTCCGGGCGAGGCATAATGACCGTCAAATATGAGCCGATCAGCGCAGGCGCCTCAAGGTCTGCCCCGTGAGCCTGCCACAAACGTTCCAGCCCCTCTATTCGCTTTCCGGCTTTCTCGTCGGCATGCTGGTCGGTATCACCGGCGTCGGCGGCGGCTCGCTGATGACGCCGATCCTCGTGCTGTTGTTCGGCGTTCATCCGGCGACAGCCGTCGGCACTGATCTGCTCTATGCGGCGATTACCAAGTCGGCAGGCACCGCCGTTCACGGCATGCATGGGAGGGTGAACTGGCGCATCGTCGGCTCGCTCGCCGCCGGAAGCGTGCCGGCCGCCCTCCTCCTGCTCTGGCTGATGGCCGGCGTCGATCGCAAGAGCGTCGAAGTCGCGCATACGATCACCATCGCGCTCGGCTGGCTGCTTGTCATCACTGCCTTCATGCTGATCTTCCGCACCCAGGTTTTGTCCTTTGCGCGCGGCGCCATCGGCGAGCGGACGCCACCAAAGCCGGCAACGATCGCCATTTTCACCGTCATCCTCGGTCTGGCGCTCGGTGTCCTGGTCACGCTGACGTCGGTCGGCGCGGGCGCGCTCGGAGTCACCATCCTGCTGATCCTTTACCCGAATCTCGACGTTCGCGAGATCGTCGGATCCGACATTGTTCACGCCGTGCCGCTGACGCTGATCGGCGGCATGGGCTACTGGTTCATCGGCGAAATCGACTGGCTGATGCTTCTAACACTGCTTGTCGGATCGATACCCGGCATCGTCGCCGGAAGCCTGCTGGCACCGAAGCTGCACGAGCGGACGATCCGCATCGTCCTGGCGCTGACACTTGCCGTCGTCGCCTGGAAACTGCTGGCAGGCTGATTAAGGGCCGGGCTGCTTGATATCGGACAGGATACCGAGGATCGTCTGCTTGCGGTCGAGGTTGTAGGCGCCCGAGACGGTGAGCCGCTCGTTGACATCGGATTGCAGCCTCGCAAGCCGTTCGGCAGCACCGAGATCGCCTGCCCTCGCCGCCTGGCGCGCCCGGTTCATCAGGTCGTCGCCGATATGGCTCGCGAAGAATTCGAAGATCGTGTCGCTTTCCTTGCCTGACAGCGCATCGGCCAGCCGGTGCATGGCGCGCCGCGCCGCCGGTCCCTGAGCCGATAGCACATCCTGATAGGCGGAGATGATCTCGCCGCCACCGTAATTCATCAGCTTCAGCGCCTCTCCGACGCTGCCCTTCGCCGCCGTCAGCAATGCCCGGTCGTCAACCGCGGCGCCGAGATTGGCAAGTGCCAGAGCCAGCGCATCGTCGCCAAGCGGCGCGAGCCTCAGCGGCAGGCAGCGCGAACGGATGGTCGGCAACAGCTTGCCCGGCGCATGCGACAGAACGAGGAACAGCGCCCGCTTCGGCGGCTCCTCGAGGATCTTCAGGATGGCGTTTGCCGCATTGCGGTTCATGTCATCGGCCGGATCGATGATGACGATGCGCCAGTTGCCGGTGCCCGATGTCTGCGAGAAGAATCTCCCGGCGCGGCGCACTTCATCGACAGTGATCGCCGATTTCACCTTGCCGGTCTTTTCATCGACGGGCCGTGCAAGATGCAGAAGATTGTGCGAAGCGCCTGACGAAATCTGGCGGCTGACTGGCGAGGCAGGATCGGGATCGGGAACGATCTCCGGCGCCAGCGCCGGATCGGGATTGGAAAGCACATAATTGGCGAAGCGGAAGGCGAGTGTCGCCTTGCCGATGCCTTCAGGGCCTTCGATCAGGATGGCGTGATGGCCTTTGCCGGACCTATAGGACTGAGAGAGAAACGCTTCCGCGTCCTCATGTCCGAAAAGCTTGGGATTTTCCGCCGGCCAGATCGCTCCATCCAGCAGGCCGGGCCGCTCTTCACTCATGAACGGCTACCGGTGTCTTCTCGGCCGCAATGCCGCTCATCAGCTTGGTGATGATCGCAAGGATCTCGGCAGCGATCTCGGCCTCGTCCTGCATGGCATTGACGACGCGGCAACGTTCCGGTTCCCGGGCTGCGATATCGAGATAGGCCTCGCGGCGCTTCTCGTGCGTCTCCAGCTCCTCCTTCTCGAAACGGTCAGGCCCATCGGCATTGCGCGACTTGACGCGCGCAAGTCCAGCGGTTGCAGGAATGTCGAGAATGACTGTGCAGTCAGGCACTACGCCATTGACGGCGATGCGCTGCAGCGTCTCGATGAAATCGGGTTCGAGATTGCCGGTGACGCCCTGATAGACGCGCGACGAATCCATGAAGCGGTCGCAAAGGACGATCTTGCCGTCAAGCAGCGCCGGGCGGATCACCTCCTCGACATGATCGTTGCGCGCGGCGGCAAAAAGGATCGCCTCCATCCGCGTTCCGAAGGCTTCGGCAGCACCCGACAGCAGCACGTAGCGCACCGCCTCAGCACCCGGAGAACCGCCGGGCTCGCGCGTCAGCAGCACCTCATGGCCGCGGCTGCGCAACGCTTCCGCAAGGCGGCGGATCTGCGTCGACTTGCCGGCACCCTCACCGCCTTCGAATGTAACGAACAATCCCGTACCGGACGACAACAGCACTTTCCCGTATTCCCGACATGCCGCCGACAAAACGTCGGCAGCGCCTCGATCTATCTATCCGAAGATGCGCCCGGGCGAAACCTCGCTGTTTCCCGCCAGCTCCGCCTTCCCCGGTAATTTCACGGCAGAATGCGGCCTTCAGGTGGGCTCGGCTTTGTCCCAGAGCCAGGAGAAGAACATCGATTCGCCGAGTTCGACCAGGGCATCGACAGCCCGGCTGGTCAGCGATCCCACGGCGATATTCTGCACCGTATAGAGCGGCACTTCGCGCAACACCCGGCCGCCGGCGGAAATCACTAGCGTGCCCGCTTCCGCGTCGGCCGCGACGGGCGCCGTCAGCGGCCAGCGATAGATGATCCTAGCCGCCAGCCGGTCCGGATTGCTGACCGGAATATAGACGCTGACGGGGGTTCGCGCCACGAGATCGACATGACCCGATTGTCCGCCATAGACGCTCGCCGAACCGACGACTTCCTTTTCGGCGAAGATCTGCCGCGTTTCGAAGCTGGTCAGACCCCATTCGAGAATACGCTTGGCCTCGTCGGTCCGCTCCTTGTCGGAGGCGATGCCGCCGAGCGCCAGGAACAGCCGTTTGCCGTCACGCTCGACCGAGGCGACGATCGAGAAGCCCTCGCCTTCGGCGAACCCCGTCGCCAATCCGTCGGCACCGAGCCCCAGTCCGAGCAACGGGTTGCGATTGCGCTGGAAGATCTTGTTCCATTCGAAGTCGGCCTGGGCGAAATAGGGATAATAGGCCGGATAGGTCTGTTGCAGATCGGCGGCCAGCGTCACCATGTCCCGCGCCGTCGTCTTGCTCTTGCCATCCGGCAGACCGGTCGAGTTTCCGAAGATGCTCTTAGTCATCCCGAGCGTCTGCGCCCGGCGCGTCATCGCCGAGGCGAAATTCTCCTCGGTGCCGCTCATGCCCTCGGCCAGAATGATGCAGCCGTCATTGGCGCCCTGGATCGCGACGCCCTTGACTAGGTCCTCGACGCGCACGCGGCTCTTCAGGGCCGCAAACATCGTCGCCGAACGCGACGGCGCACCGCCGGTGCGCCAGGCATATTCGGAGACCGGATAGTCGGTATCGAGGGTGATCTCGCCGCCCTTCAGCGACGCAAAGACGATATCCATCGTCATCAGCTTGGCGAGCGATGCCGGCGAAAACGCCTGATCCTCGTTCTTGGCAAGCAGCACCGTGCCCGTCGAAGCCTCGATCATATAGGCTTGCGCCGCCTTGGTGACGAAGCCTGCGGGCGCAGGCTCGGCGGCAGCAGCAGATGAAGCGGCCGACAGCACGACCGCGCAAAAACCGATGAGACGCTTCAGCATTGCAAACCCCTGGCGCGAAATCGATTCTGGAGGTTAGTGATAGCGGCGGCCTGCCGCAATCGGCGTCTTAGCGTGCCGGCTGCTTTGCCTGCTGGCGTTTGAAAGACGCAAGGATCGATTCCTCGGTCAGGCCGTCGTTGCGAACCATCACCGCATCGAACGCGATCGGCACTGTCACGGTCCGAACGCCGTCTTCCTGATAGCCCATCGCCAGAGACCCCTGCCCCCAGCCATAAGGACGCTCGTAGGGAACGGGGCCGATTTCCGGCAGTACGATCATTTCGCCCATACCCTGCGGCGCGCTGAGCGTGCCGAAAGCCGATGGCGCCGGTGCGGGTGCCGCATTGTAGCGGGCGCTCGGCGTTGCGCCGCCATAAGCCGTGGCGGACATCGGCACAGGCACGCGTGACGCCTGCGGCGCCGTCAGCGTTCCCAGGCTCTGCAGCTGATCGCTGGTGATGCGGCGATCATTGGAGGCGACCATCACGCCACTGGCAATCTGCCCGCCCGGATCGACGGCCGGAATACGGCTGCCCTTTGGCACGTAGGACGCCATCAGATACGGCATGTCATGACCGTCCATGCGCGCCTTGCCAACATACTGAACGCGAACGCGACCGGTGCCGCTATGCTTCATGTCGAGGAGATCGGCCGTCTTGTTTGATAGGTCGATGATCCGGCCCTCGTGATACGGTCCGCGGTCGTTGACGCGCACGACGATCGACGAGCCGTTCTCGATATTGGTGACGCGTGCATAGCTCGGCAGCGGAAAGGTCGGATGCGCGGCAGAAATCGACAGCTGGTCGTAGACCTCCCCATTGGCGGTCAGGCGGCCGTGAAAGGCCGAGCCGTACCAGGAGGCCACACCCGTCTTGCTATAGGAAAAGTCTTCCTTGGGATAATACCACTTGCCTTTGACCTGGTAGGGATTGCCGACGAGATAGCGCCCGCCGCCCTTCGGGATCGGTCCGCCCTCGACGACGCGCGGGCTGGCTTTGACGCCATATTCCTTCTCGGAGAAATATTCCTTGCCGTGGGCGCGCTTCTTCGGCGCCTGAGACGTTGTTCCGCATGCCGTCACCGCAGCGCACATCGCTGCCAGCGCCAGCCACCGCGCACCCGTTGCGAAAGACGCCGCCCCGTATTCCAACTTCATATGTCCCACGCCGCCAAAGATCGTTATGGTTAAGCAAGTGCCCTAAATCGGACCAACCCTGCCTACGCCCCTGCACCTAACGAGACTTTAATTGTGTGGCCAATGTGCCGAATTTGCGAACAATATCGCGACGGTAGCGGTAATTTTAATGGTTATGGTTTATGAAGGGTTAAATTAGAGGTGTTTCGCGTGGCGATACATATGGCGGAAGAGGTGGGATTCGAACCCACGGTACGGTTTCCCGCACGCCGGTTTTCAAGACCGGTTCCTTAAACCACTCGGACACTCTTCCTTCGAGCGCCTTATGACGCAAAGCCGCGTTGCAATGCAAGGGCCGGACATAAAAATCTGTGCTTCGGGAAGCGCGCTCGCCTGTCCCATCAGGCGTGCGGAACATCTTGGGCCGTCAGCTGTTGGGAGAGCATCTGACAATGCATAGGGAAGAAGTCCATGCTGAAGAAAGTTGCAGCCACTGTCGTTCTCTCGCTGGGTCTCGCGACGGCTGCCCTCGCCCAGTCCGGTAACGTGTCTGCCGACGGCGCGAGCGCCTCCGGTTCGTCGATCGGGACGATCTCAGGTTCACGTGTGAGCGGCACTAGTCATGGTAGCCGCGTTGGAGACACTGACAATACGCAACCCGGAACGATTGATCCAAGCGCAACGAACAGCACCATCAATAGCGGAGATTCGAACTCCAGCACCGACGTGAACGATTGCCGTAGCGAACGGAGATCTGCGCGAAGGGCTGCGCACGATCCCGGTGGAAACGTCGTCAGTCCTGGCAAATCTGCCGCCTGCGGTCAGTAATCGCTCTGCGCTGTTGGATAATGCGGTCCCGAACGGTTGGATAACGCTTGACTTTCGCCGCCCTGGAGAACCCGCAAAAGTTGCCGGATCGAAAGAGATTTTGGTCCTTTCGATCCGGTAGGCACTCGTCAAAGTGCTAGCGGCAGGCTTCTGCTGCCCGGCGATCTTGGTTCCGTCGTCATATTAGCGGACACTTTCGTCTATGGCCGCAACCGTCTCAAGCGGCAATCGCCTGCTTATCGCGCGGCATCTTGTCCTGCTTGCGCGCCGCCTCTTTCGCGATTTTTATCAAGTAGGCGACGAACATTTCATTGTCTGCTTCCGCAATCTTTCGAGCGGCTTCGAGATGTTCCATGAGATGTGAATGACGCATCTGAGTCTCCTCCAGGTTGCTATAGATCGATGATCACTAATATGCATTAACGGCACGTTAATTTTGCAACCTGGAATATTTTACGTGGCGAAGTAAAAAACGGTTTCATCGTCGCCGATTCATTCAAATTTTATGCTTAACTATCCGTTAATATTTAACTTGCCGCCCTTTGCCGATGATCTATTCTCGATCGGCAAAGGGAGTGAGTAAAAATGTCAAGTAAGAGTTTGATCATGCCGCTGGGCTTTGCGATCCTGGCGTTGTCTGGCCTTCTGTTCCAGCTGCTCACGCATGCGCTGCATATGCCGGTGACGCTGCTGCAACCCTGACCGGGACGGAACCTTTCTGCAGTTTCCGCGTTCATTTCGTTGTTTTCTTAGGAGGGAAATCATTATGGAAGATCAGAGTGTCGGCTGGATTGCAGCAATTATCATTGGCGGCCTTGCCGGTTGGCTCGCCGAGAAATTCATGAACAGCAACATGGGCGTGTTCATGAACATCATTCTGGGCATCATCGGCGCCATCGTTGCCAATTTCATCCTCGGCCTTTTGCATATCCAGCCGCTGGCTGGCTGGCTCGGCTATCTCATCACCGGTTTCGTTGGTGCTTGCCTGCTTATCGCGATCGGCCGGATGGTCCGGCGCTGAGCGCACGGAATTTGAACGCAAAAAAGCCGGGAGTTTTGCTCCCGGCTTTTTTGTTGTCTCGCAATCGTTAACGGCGGCTCATCAGCCCGAACACATAGGCAATGCCAGCCGTGACGGCGAGAGCGAAAATCGGTTCCTCGCGCACCTTGTCGCGCACCTTTTCCGTCATCACCGACGCTTCGTCGGTCACGGCGCTCTTGGCGCCCTGCCCCAAGGCGACGACACTTTCCGAAAGACGGGCCAGATCCTCGCGCAAGGCTGCGACCTGCGCAGAAAGATCATCGGCGGCGATATCCGCCTTGACGCGCGCGGCTGTCGATTGGGCGGAGGCGGTTTTCAGTTCGGCCATTGTCTGCTCCTATTTTTCCGGATGCCGCAACAACGAACTGAGGGCCGGAAAGGTTCCGGTACCGGTGTGCTTTTGTTGCCTGCCGCAAGCACCGGAAATCCATTCCGGATGCTGTCATGTTTTCGTCGGATAGCGCTTCATTTCCGCCTTACTTTGCTCTAAGGAACGTCGAAAGCTTTGCCCGTGAATGGGCGGAATCTAATGCGAGGTTTGCGTTTCGATGTTCCATATCCTGAGAAGAGCTGCCCAGACCTGGGTCGCCAAGCTCCTCATGCTTCTCCTGGTCGCGTCTTTCGGCATCTGGGGTATTTCCCGTGAGCTCATCGGCGGCGGTTCGAGCACGACAGTCGTTACGGTCGGCGATCAGAAGGTGGACGTCAACGAGTTCCGCCTCGCCTATCAGCGACAGGTTGCCAGCCTCAGCCAGCAGTTCGGCATGCGCCTGACCCCGGAGCAGGCCAAGGCGTTCGGCGTCGAGCAGCAGACGATCGCGCAGCTGGTTGCCGGCGCTTCGCTTGATCAGCTGGCCGCAGACATGAATCTCGGCCTCTCGGAAGACCGCCTTGCCCAGCTGATCGGAGACGATCCGGCTTTCAAGGATGTCAGCGGCAAGTTCGACCGTAGCCTCTTCACATCGCGCCTGCGCAATGCGGGCATCCCTGAGGCCGACTATATCAACGAGCGCAGTAAGGTCGCCGTCCGCAGCCAGATCGTAGATGCCGTCTCCAACGGCTTCAAGGCGCCGGCCGCCCTGGTCGACGCGCTCAAGCTTTACCGCCAGGAAAGCCGCGACATCGACTACCTGCTTCTCACCAACGCCAATATCGAACCGATCAAGGCGCCTGCTGACGATGTGCTGTCCAAGTGGTTCGATGGCGTGAAGGCCCGCTACCGCGCGCCTGAATACCGCAAGGTCGCCTACCTGAAGCTCGAATCGTCTGATATCGCCGACGTCGCGACGGTGACCGACGATCAGATCCGCGAAGATTTCGACAAGCGCAAGGAAACCTTCCGCACGCCGGAGACGCGTACCGTCGAGCAGCTGACCTTCGCCAACAAGGACCTCGCCGCCGCCGCACAGACGGCGCTGAAGGGCGGCACAACCTTCGATCAGCTGGTCACCGACCAGGGCAAGACCGCGACCGACGTACTTCTCGGCGATTTCACCAAGGACAAGGTTCCCGATCAGTCGGTTGCCGAGGCCGCCTTCGCCGTCACCAAGAATGGCGGCACGACGCCGGTCGTCGATGGCGCCTTCGGTCCGGTCATCCTGCGCATCACTAATATCAAGCCTGAAACCGTCAAGACGCTCGACGAGGTCAAGGAAGACATCCGCAAGCAGCTGGCGCTGGTCAACGCTTCGCAGGAAGTCATCAACGTTCACGATCACATCGAAGACATGCGCAGCGCCGGTCAGTCACTCGAAGATATCGCCAAGGAGCTGAAACTCAAGGCTGTCGTCGTCGATGCGATCGACGCCACCGGTGCAGACAAGGACGGCAACGAGGTCAAGGACATCCCGTCGAAGCAGCAGCTGCTCGGCGAAGCGTTCAAGACCGAGCCAGGCACCCAGCCGGTCGCACTTGCCCTCGGCAATGACGGTTACGTCTGGTTCGATGTCCGCGAAGTCACGCCAGAGCGCGATCGCCCGCTTGCCGAAATTCGCGACAAGGCGGTTGCCGACTGGACGGCAGAACAGCAGAAGCTGGAACTTGCCAAGAAGGCCGACGAGCTGAAGCAGGAAGCGCAGAAGGGCAAGTCGCTTGCCGATATCGCAGCCCCGCTCGGCATCGCCGTCGAAAGCAAGAGCGGTGTCAGCCGCACCACCGACGATGCCGTTCTCGGCCGCGGCGGCGTCAGCGCTGCCTTCAGCGGTCCGGCCGACACCGTTGCCAATGCCGTCGGCGCCGACGCGACCACGCAGATCCTGCTGAAGGTCACCAACGTCAACACCGATCCGACGACCGATGCGCTGAACAACCAGGATGCGCAGATCGCAGCAGTCGCCAATGCGGCCGGCGATGACATCCTCGACCAGATGGTCACCCTGCTGCAGACGCAGTACAGCGCCTCGATCAACCAGACGCTCGCCGATCAGGCAACCGTTCGCTAGGAGGAGCTTTAGCGCATGACCGATCTGAAGCCGCTTCTGGCCAAGGCCGCAAGCCGCGAGCCCCTGACACGCGACGAGGCTTGCCAGGCCTTCGACATCCTGATGTCGGGCCACGCGACGCCCTCGCAGATCGGCGGCTTCCTGATGGCGTTGCGCGTGCGCGGCGAGACGGTCGATGAGATCGTCGGCGCCGCCACGACGATGCGTTCGAAGATGCTGCGCGTCGAAGCGCCCGCCGATGCCATCGATATCGTCGGCACCGGTGGCGACGGCAGCGGCACCTACAACATCTCGACACTGGCGGCGTTGATCGTCGCCGGCGCCGGCGTCCCGGTTGCCAAGCATGGCAATCGTGCTCTGAGTTCCAAGTCTGGCGCGTCGGACAGTCTGGCCGCTCTCGGCGTCAAGCTGGAGATTTCGCCGGAAGTGATTTCGCGCTGCATCGCTGAAGCCGGCGTCGGCTTCATGTTCGCGCAGCAGCATCATTCGGCCATGCGTCACGTTGGACCCTCGCGCGTCGAACTCGGCACGCGCACGATCTTCAATCTGCTCGGCCCGCTGACCAACCCCGCGGGCGTCCGCCGCCAGTTGCTGGGCGTCTTTGCCGAGCAATGGGTGCTGCCGCTGGCCGAAGTCATGCGTGATCTCGGCTCCGAAAGCGTCTGGGTCGTCCATGGCGATGGTCTCGATGAAATTACCACGACCGGCAAGACCACTGTGGCCGCGCTTGAGAATGGCAAG
Source organism: Hyphomicrobiales bacterium (assembly GCA_900465675.1). GTDB lineage: Bacteria > Pseudomonadota > Alphaproteobacteria > Rhizobiales > Rhizobiaceae > Rhizobium. The sequence continues at coordinate 73,955 of UBJR01000009.1, forward strand.
ATCCGCAGCTTCGAACTGTCACCTGCCGATTTCGGTGTCTCGCCCTGCACGCTCTCTGCCCTGAAGGGCGGGGATGGTGTCGTCAATGCTGCGGCACTCCGCGACGTCCTCGGCGGTGCCAGGAATGCCTACCGCGACATCGCGCTCGCCAATGCCGCCGCCTCGCTCGTCGTCGCCGGCAAGGCCGAGACGATCGCCAAGGGTATGACGCTGGCAAAGGAATCGCTCGATAGCGGCGCAACCGCGGCCGCGCTCGACAAACTCATCGCCGTTTCCAACGACATCGACTAGGATCGACCGATGACCGATATCCTGAAGAAGATCGAGACTTACAAGCGCGAGGAAATCGCCGCCGCCAAGGCCAAGGTCTCGCTCGCCGATCTCAAGGCAATGCAGGCAGGCCAATCGGCGCCGCGCGGCTTTCACAAGGCGCTGGTCGCCAAGCGCGATGCAGGGCTCTACGGACTGATCGCCGAGATCAAGAAGGCAAGCCCGTCCAAGGGCCTCATCCGCCCGGATTTCGATCCGCCGGCCCTGGCAAAGGCCTATGAGGACGGTGGGGCTGCCTGCCTGTCCGTGCTGACGGATACGCCAAGCTTTCAGGGCGCACCGGAATTCCTGACAGCGGCGCGTGCTGCCTGCGCGCTACCGGCGCTGCGCAAGGATTTCATGTTCGAGACCTATCAGGTCCACGAAGCCCGCGCCTGGGGCGCCGACTGCATCCTGCTGATCATGGCCTCGCTGACGGACAGCGATGCGGAGCGCCTACAGGACGAAGCCTTTGCGCTCGGTATGGATGTCCTGGTCGAGGTCCACGACGAAGAGGAAACCGAGCGGGCGCTGAAGCTCTCGTCGCCGCTCCTCGGGATCAACAACCGCAATCTGCGCACATTCGAAGTCAGCCTGACCGTCAGCGAGAAGCTTTCGGCGATGGTGCCTTCAGACAAGCTGCTGGTCGGCGAGAGCGGTATCTTCACCAATGCTGATTGCAGGCGCCTTCAGGCCTTCAACATCAATACCTTCCTCGTCGGCGAAAGCCTGATGCGCAAGGATGACGTTACGGCGGCCACCCGCGCGCTTCTCTTCGGCGAAGCGGCAATCGCGGCTGAATGACATGAGCGGCGCCAAGCCCGGCCTTACCCACATCGATGCCGCCGGTGAGGCGCATATGGTCGATGTCAGCGGCAAGGCCGAGACCGTGCGCATTGCCACTGCCGAAGGCTATATCCGGATGTCCCAGGAAACTCTGGCGCTGATCCGCGACGGCAATGCCAGGAAGGGCGACGTCATCGGTACGGCCCGGCTGGCAGGCATCATGGCGGCCAAGCAGACGGCAAACCTCATTCCGCTCTGCCATCCGCTGATGCTGACCAAGGTCAGTGTCGATATCACCGAAGATGCAGCGCTTCCGGGCCTCAGGGTCACGGCGACGGCGAAGCTGACCGGCAAGACCGGAGTCGAAATGGAGGCGCTGACCGCCGTGTCGGTCGCCTGCCTGACGATCTACGACATGGCGAAGGCCGCTGACAAGGCGATGGAAATCGGCGGCGTCAGGCTGCTGGAAAAGTCGGGCGGCAAGTCCGGCGATTTCCGTCACCCGGAGGCGCAATCATGAGCCTGCTGCCGGTCGAGGAGGCGCAGGCGCGTCTGCTGGGCAGCGCCTCGCCGATCGCCGATGCGCAGACCGTGCCGCTCGCCGCCGCAGATGGGCGCGTGCTGGCGGGCGATCTTGCTGCACGGCTGACGCAGCCCCCCTTCAACTCTTCCGCCATGGACGGCTATGCGCTTCGCCGAGCGGATGCGCCCGAGCCGGGTGCCGAACTTCGCGTCATCGGCACTTCGTCGGCCGGGCATGCATTCGACGGCGCGATTGGTGATGGCGAAGCCGTCCGCATCTTCACCGGTGCCCCTGTGCCTGATAGTGCCGACAGCGTTTTGCTTCAGGAGGACGCCGAAAAGATCGATGGCGGCATCCGCACCAAGTTTCCGGTTCGCGAAAACCAGCATATCCGCCCGCGGGGGCAGGATTTCCGTGTCGGCGAAACGGTGCTCACCTCGGGCACTGTCATGGATTTCACGCGGCTGACGGTCGCGGCCGGCATGAACCATGCGGAAATCCCGGTTCTGCGCAAGCCGCTGGTGGCGATCCTTGCAACGGGCGATGAACTGCTGGCACCCGGCGGCATGCCCGGCCCTTCGCAGATCGTTGCGTCAAGCGGCTTCGGCATTGCCGCGCTCGTCCGCAATGCCGGTGGCGAGGTGCTCGATCTCGGCATCGTGCCGGATGATAGCACAGCCATCACCGAAGCGGTACGCAGGGCCGAAGGCGCCGGCGCCGATGTCATCGTCACGCTTGGCGGCGCATCGGTCGGCGATCACGACCTCGTGCAGGCAACGCTGATAGCGGCAGGCATGCAGCTCGATTTCTGGCGTATCGCCATGCGTCCCGGTAAGCCGCTGATGGTCGGAAGTCTCGGCCGGATCCATGTTCTCGGTCTGCCCGGAAATCCGGTCTCAAGCCTGGTCTGCGCCCTGCTATTCCTCGAACCACTGCTGCGCAAGCTCGCCTCACTGCCGCCGGTGAAACGCGAGGCGATTGTCGAGGCCGCGGTCGATCTCGCGGCCAACGATCACCGGCAGGATTATGTTCGGGCCAGCTTTGAGGTGTTACCGGATGGTGTGCGCCGTGCGCGGCCGTTCGGCAAGCAGGATTCGTCGATGATGAAAATCTTCGCGCAGGCCGATTGCCTGATCATCCGGCCGCCGAATGCGCCCGCCCTTGAGGCCGGCGCGCCCTGCCCCGTCATGCTGCTGCGGCCGGCGCTTCTGCCCTGACCCGGCTGGCTTTCACGCCGATCCAGAAGCAGCTCTGCGCCAACAGGCTGGCGCCGAGAATGACGCTCGCTGCGGCAAAGCCCGGATCGCCGCCAATGCCTGCCAGCGCCGTACAGACGGCTCCAACGGCCATCTGCGTGGCTCCATAGAGTCCCGAGGCTGAGCCGGTGACCTTCGGATTGACGCTGACGGCAAGCGTCAGCGCATTCGGCGACGCCACCCCAGCCCCGATCGTATAAACCATGATCGCCGCCATCATCGGCAGCAGGCCGAGCTCGCCGGTTGCCGCCAGCCCGAAGAAGGCGATTGCAGCCACTATGCTGACGAGATTGGAAACGAGCATCAGCGGCCTCATGGCAATCCTGCCGATCAGCCGCGTGGCGATCATGCTGCCGATCCAATAGCCGAAGATCAGCAGCGCGAGGCAGATGCCGACCTCGGTCGCCGGCCGGTGCAATTCGTTGATGACGATGAATGGTGCGGCAGCGGTGAAGGCATACATCGATGTCGTAGCGCAGCCGCCGCCAATGGCGTAACCGACGAAGGCGGGCGAGCGAAGCAGAGCGAGATAATCGCGGCTCAGCGATTTCATCGATGCTTCCGCATTGCGCCTGCCGGTTTCCGGCACCATCTTCCAGGTCATCAGCATGTTGAGAACGCCGAGCGCGCATAAAGCGACGAAGATCGACCGCCAGCCGAGTGTCGCGGCCAGCGCCCCGCCGGCGATCGGCGCCAGGCCGGGACCGACGGTGACCATCAGGTTCATCACCGCCAGCCGTTTTGCCGTGTCGTCAGCCGTCGACGTGTCCCGGACGATGGCTCTGGCGATCACCAGTCCGGCACATCCGCCAAGCGCCTGAAACAGCCGCGCAACGATCAACGCGTGGACCCCGGGTGCAAACAGCGCGGCGAACCCCGCCAGCGTGTAAAGCACCAGCCCGCTCATCAGCACGGGCCGCCGTCCATAGCGATCGGAAAGCGGTCCGTAGATCAACTGGCCGACGGCAAGGCCGAAAATATAGAGACTGACTGTCATCTGCATCTCGCCGATGCTCGCCCCAAGATCTGTGGCGGCTGCAGGCAAGGCAGGCACGAAAATATGCATGGCAAGCGTGCCGCTGAAGGTAACCAGCGCCAGAAGCCAGACGGGAACGGTCTTGCGGGCAGTCAGCGGTTCGGCGCCGGCCATGCGGCCAGGATGGGAATTCACGGTGTCGGCTCCTCGCCGTTGCGAGAAAAGATGCTCGAAATATGCTCGAGCACGCGGAAGGCCGTCTCGATGTCGGCCTTGGAGAGATCGGCGAGCGCCTCTTCGCGGACGCCCTGGGCGATGCGCTCGACATCGATCACGGTATGCCGCCCGGCCTCGGTCAGAACGATCGCCTTGGCGCGCCGGTCCTCGCCCTCCTGACGTTCGACGAGGCCAGCCGTTTCCAGATTGTCGATGAGCCGGACGACCGAGGAATTATCGAGCGAAAGTGATGCCGCGAGCGCTCTTTGATGCATCGGTGCCTCCGAGCGGGAGATCCGCAGCAGCGGCAGCCATGTGGCTTCCGTCAGACCGAAGGGCTGCAGCCGCTGGTCGGCAGCCCGGCGCCACAACCGCGCCGTCTGCGCCACCAACGCACCGAAGGTGGCGGCAATCTTTTCGTGTTCTGGAGGCATGAAGCGATATCCGATGATATCACAATAAATGACATATCATCTATTTTTCCGCAAGGCTCATTGATGGCGATTTCCGCGCCGTCGATCGTCCCAAGGGGCGCAGCACACTGACCCGCAAGGCGGGTTTTCAGAAGGCGCCTGATGTCATGTAGAAGGCTGCGGCCCATGCAATGATTGCCAATAGTCCCAATCCGATAATCAATACCCGCATGAATATTTCTCTCGTTCTCGGCGGGGATTACGTAGAGTGACCCGTTTCAGATCAGTAGGATGCAGGTAAAAGCGATGCTTTCGCGCAAAGGTCGTGTCACGGCCGCGTCACGCGACACGCATGCCGTCTTATGGTTACTTGATGATGAGGCGTCCGATCCGCCTCCGAACCTTCAATTCTATACCCGCCGTCTTGGCGGGTGCCTGATGCAAGTCGGCGGACCTGCGAGGGCAAGGGCTCGCCTCCTGTTTCGCGTGGCGAGCCCGTTTCTTTCTGCAGCCGTGTTTCGAGGATTTCAGAGTAGAGCAATGCGTTCGATTAAAGATTCCGATCCCGATCTCGCCGTGTTCCTGCGGCTCCGCATGCAGGAGATCTTCCTGCGTCTGAAAAGCCAGGGCTGGACCGATGCCGATATCGGCGTTGCACTGGATGAGCTGGTTGTCCGCTTCGAGCGGAACGGCGAACCTGAGGATATGCGCTTCCGGCTCGCAATGTAGCCGTTGCAGCGCTCGCCTTTGCAAAACCGGAGTGATATCAAGGCTGCCATCATATAACGGCGCATCGGCTGGTCCGGTGCGCGTCTGCAATGGAGGCATGCATGTCGGTTGATAAGGTAGCACTGGTGACGGCGGGCGGTAGCGGCATGGGTGCTGCGGCTGCAAAACGCCTGGCTAAGGACGGCTACAAGGTAGCGATCCTGTCTTCGTCGGGAAAAGGCGAAGAACTCGCCCGGGAACTCGGCGGTTTCGGCGTCACCGGCTCGAACCAGTCGAACGACGATCTCCGCAAGCTGGTCGATCGTGCCGTCTCCGAATGGGGCCGCATCGACGTCCTCGTCAACAGCGCCGGCCACGGCCCGCGCGCGCCGATCCTCGAGATTACCGATGAAGATTGGCATCGCGGCATGGACGTCTACCTGATGAACGTCATCCGCCCGGCGCGCCTCGTCACGCCGCACATGCAGAAGCAGAAATCCGGCGCCATCATCAACATCTCCACCGCCTGGGCCTTCGAGCCGAGCGCGATGTTCCCGACCTCGGCAGTCTTCCGCGCCGGTCTCGCCTCCTTCACGAAGATCTTCGCCGAGACCTATGCCGGTGACAACGTCCGCATGAACAACGTGCTGCCCGGCTGGATCGACAGCCTGCCTGCGACGGAAGAGCGCCGCGACAGCGTGCCGATGAAGCGTTACGGCACGAGCGAGGAAATCGCCGCCACCATCGCCTTCCTGGCCTCCGACGGCGCTGCCTATATCACCGGCCAGAACCTGCGCGTCGACGGCGGCCTGACGCGAGCCGTGTGAGTTTGCCGAGCGGCGCCCACGGGCGCCGTTCACTTCGCGAGGGTGTAGATACCGCCGCTCGCCTCGCCTTCCCCGAAATCCGCAACCCTGTATTCAGCGACCGCAGTCAGCCTGCTGCGTGGCAGCGTCTTGCGTCCGGGATCGCCGATTAGCACCGAAATGCCCGCCGCCCTGCAGCGCTGCAGGAAGGGCAGCGTCCTGCGCGCAAGGTTGTGATTGTAGAACAGATCACCGGCAAGGATGAGATCGGCCGAAGGTGGCGGGTCCCCGAGAATATCAGCCTGGAGGACATCGATCGCGACGCCGTTTGCCTGCGCGTTGAGCGCTGTCGCGGCAACCGCATAGCGGTCGGTATCAATGGCGGTCACATGAGCCGCGCCGCTCTTCGCCGCCGCTATGGCAACGATGCCGGAGCCGCAGCCGAGATCGATCACCGTGCGGCCGCTGACGACGTCTGGATTGTCGAGAATATGGCGGGCCAGTGCGCTGCCGCCGGCCCAATGATAGGCCCAGTACGGCGGCTCGCCGCCGCCGCCCGGCAGGCGGCCGAGACGGCTTGCCGGATGGGCGGCATAGAGAGAAATTTCAGGGACCGATGGCGCCGGGCGAAGCTCAAGATGGCGGCGTATGAACGCTTCCGCATCGTGAACCACCGCACCGGCCATCATCGTCATCGCTGCTGCCCACTATCGAGCGGCCGGGATGGCGTTGCCGCCAACTCAGCCCTGCTTCTTCTTGCTGAACTTGCCCTTCGGAGCGAAGCCGCCCTTGCTCTCGAATTTCTGGCCTTCGAACTTCGGCTTGCCCTCAAACTTGGGCTTGCCTTCGAACTTCTGGCCTTCCGCCCTTGGCTTGCCTTCGAATTTCGGCTTGCCGGGCTTCTTGCTCCAGGGCTTGTCGCTGCGCTCGCCACCGGCAGGCGCCTGCTCCGGGGAGAAGTCCTTCTTGAACTTCGCCTTCGGGCGGTCGTCGCGCACGGCGTCGTCGCGGCGTGCCTCGTAGGCCTTCTTGCCCGCAGGCCGGTCGTTCGCCGGGCGGCTGAAATCGGGTGTGCCGTTCAGGCGATTGACGCGAATGCCGCGTTCCATCGTCTTGTTCGGGCCAAGCGCCGCGAGAAAGGCCTCGGCATTGCCGGCGGCGATTTCGACAAAGGTCTCTTCCGGCTGCATCTTGATGGCGCCAATTTCGCGCTTCGTCAGGTTGCCGTTGCGGCAGATCATCGGGATCAGCCAGCGCGGTTCTGCATTCTGCTTGCGGCCGACCGAAAGCGAGAACCAGACGCTGGCGCCGAAATCGTCGCGCGGGCCCTTCTGGCTCGGCTCACGCGGACCATCGGCGTTGTCGCGGCGCTTGCGTGCACCGCCGTCGAGCGACACTTCGGTGATATCTTCAGGCGCAGACTGATTGGACCGGTAGAGCCGTACGAAAGCGGCGGCCAGCTTCTCGGCGCCATAGTTGGCGATCAGCTGATTGACGAGCGTCTGGTCGTCATCGGACTGCGCCTCGCTGAGGATCGGATCGGCAAGCAGCCGCTCGTCGTCACGCTGCATCACCTCTTCGGCAGACGGTGGGCGGGCCCAGGTCGGCGAAACGCCGGCACCGTCCAGAATGCGCTCGGCCTTGCGGCGGGCATTCAGCGGCACGATGATGGCGCTGACGCCCTTGCGCCCGGCGCGGCCCGTCCGGCCGCTGCGGTGAAGCAGCGTTTCGGAGTTGGTCGGCAGATCGGCATGGATGACGAGATCGAGGCCTGGCAGGTCGATGCCGCGGGCGGCAACGTCGGTCGCGATACAGACGCGGGCGCGTCCGTCGCGCATCGCCTGCAACGCGTGCGTCCGTTCGTTCTGCGTCAGTTCGCCGGAGAGTGCGACGACCGAGAAATTGCGATTGTTGAACCGCGCCGTCAGATGATTGACGGCTGCACGCGTCGAGCAGAAGACGATGGCATTCTTGGCATCGTAATAGCGCAGCACATTGACGATGGCGTTCTCGCGATCGGAGGGTGCAACAGCCAATGCACGATATTCGATATCGACATGCTGCTTTTCTTCCGACTGCGTCGAGATGCGAACCGCATCACGCTGGAAGCTCTTTGCGAGCTTGGCAATGGCAGCGGGCACCGTTGCCGAAAACATCAGCGTGCGACGGTCGTCAGGCGACGATTCGAGGATAAATTCCAGATCTTCGCGGAAGCCGAGATCGAGCATCTCGTCCGCCTCGTCGAGCACGACGGCCTTCAGCGACGAAATGTCGAGTGCCCGGCGGCGGATATGGTCGCAGAGACGGCCGGGCGTGCCGACGACGATATGAGCTCCGCGCTCCAGCGCCCGGCGCTCGCTGCGGATATCCATGCCGCCGACGCAGCTGACGATCAGCGCACCGGTCATTTCATAGAGCCATTCGAGCTCGCGCTTGACCTGCAGGGCGAGTTCGCGAGTCGGCGCGATGACCAGGGCCAGCGGTTCCGCTGCCGGCTCGAAGCGGTCGTCGTCCTGAAGCAGCGTCGGTGCCAGCGCCAGGCCAAATGCCACGGTCTTGCCGGAGCCGGTCTGGGCCGATACGAGGGCGTCCTTCGACGCAAGCGCCGGGTCGAGCATTGCCTGCTGAACCGGGGTCAACGCCGTATAGCCGCGCTTCGACAACGCCTTGGCGATCGCCGGAACGACGCCGTTAATCTCTGTCATGTGATCTGTCTTTCGGAATTTTCAGGCGCAAGCGCGCCTTGGCCGGGATCTGCCCGGCCGAACGGTTGGCGCGTTCCTATCCCTTTGCAGGCAAAAAGTCAAAGCGCCAGTTTCAGGCAGCCTGCTGCCGCCGCAACCAGACTTCGATACCGCCGGCCCGCCCGCGAATGCGCGTCTCGAATGGTCCATCGAGAATTCCACCCGCAGGCGGTGTGCCGCCCTGGGAGGCCGCATGCACCAGCGCTGCGCTGAAAGCGATCTCCGACCCGCGCCCGGCCGCCACTTCCATCAGCCGGCTGGCGACGTTGACGGTGTCGCCCGTCGCGGTGATCTGCTGGCGGTTACCCGTGCCGAGACGCGATGCGACGACGGGACCGCAATGCGCGCCGATCTTGAAGCCGACTTTGTGGCCGGACGGCAGCGTCGGGTTGGCCGCCAGCCAGGCGCGGGTGCGCTCCGCCAGAGACAGTGCGCAGGCCGCAGCACGCGCCGCATCGTCCGGCTGGGGCTCCGGCAGGCCGAAGAGGATCATCGCGCCATCGCCCATGAAGCTGGTTATGGCACCCTGGTGGGCACGCGCCTCTTCATCGACAAGCTCGAAGAAGCCGCTGAGAATCTCGCGGACGGCGACAGCGCCGACCGCTTCGCTCATGCCGGTAAAGCCCGAGAGATCGATGAACACGACGGCTGCGTTCTGGCGCACAGGATGGGAGAGGAAGGAAGGATCTCGGGCGAGCCACTCTCCCAGGCCAGGCGCTTCGATCCGCTGCAGCAATTCGCTCTGCGCGGCGAAAAGACGGGCGCGGCGGCGGTCGGCAAACAGCTGCGCGGCGCCGAAGATCAGAGCCGGTGGCAACGCGGCGGCAATCGGTAATGCCGCACTCAGCCAGTATCCCTGCCGGAATGCCGCGACATTGACGCCGGCCCAGGCGACGAACAACAGCGCGATCATCACGAAACCGATGACGCTGCGCCGCCAGGCAAGCAGACCGACGACTGCAAGCGGCAGGAGCACCGCAAGGGTCGCATCGAATCGGCGGACATTGTGGTCGCGGATGACGCTGTCCCCGGCGACCAGATGCGTGATCGCTGTCGACATCACTTCGACGCCAGGCAGAACCGGATCGAAGGGCGTCGGAAAGACATCGCCGCCGCCGGTGACCGTGGAGCCGATGACGACGACCTTGTCGGCCACCTCCTGTGCGGTGAGCTTGCCATCGAGCGCATCGGCGATGCTGACAGTCGGAATGGTGCCGCGGGGGCCGTAGAAGGTCAGCGGCAGGCGCTGCCCTGTGTCGGTCGGGATACGCGCGTCGGTAAAGGCGATCGCGCCGGGCTGGAATGCCGGATCGTGGCCTATCGCCAGAGACGCTGCCTTCAGCGGAAAGGACGGGTCGATACGCCCCTCGCCGCGCGACAGCAGCGGGATGAAGCGCGGTACGCCGGTCTGGTCCGTCGAGACATTGACGATGCCCGTTGCCGCGACATCGGCAAGCCGTTCCTGAGGCAGCAGCAGGCTCTCTGCGACGGGAATGGCCGCCAGCGGATCGTTTGCTTCGTTGCCGACGAACTGGACGCTTTGCGGGAACACTGCAGCACCAGCGATCACCGACGGAGCAAGCCGAAGCGCCGAAGCCAGCGCGCTATCGGCCGCATCGTTGCCGGGATCGACGAAGAGCAGATCGAGCGCGATGACTTTGGGCTTCAAGGCGGCAATAGCCGTCACGGCCTTGGCCAGCGTCGCGCGGTCGAGCGGATAGCCATGAGCCGCAGCCGTCCGGTCGTCGATCGCCGCGATGGTAACGACGGGTGGCGGCGTTCTCCTGCCGATCAGCGTGCTCTTGAGATCGGTCAGCGAGGCTTCGGGACGATCGAGAACCGTTGCGCCGCCGCCAAGATGCGCCGAGCCGAGGAACGCGCCCCAGATCGCGGACAGAAGCAGCGCGGCGGTCACAAGAACATTCTGACGGGGCATGGGATCCTACTGGCCGAGGCGGGCAAGCAGTGCCGCGGCGCGCGCCTGCGGCCAGCGGCGAACTTCGAGCGCGCTGCTGCCAGCGCGAACATCGACGCCCTCGCCCGGACGAAGAACGACGGAATCGCCCTGCGGGCGCCGCACGGCAACCGCGCCGCGCACGACCAGCACCGAGGTCTGTCCGCCACCGACATCGACAGCCCATTGCGTGCCGCGGACAGCCGCAATCGCCTGTGGCGTTACCACTTGAAAGCCACCCGTATGCCGGCTGCTGTCGACATCGACGAGGATCGCCTTGCGCCGCAGCGATGCGCTGTCGGGACTGCCGTCGCCATTCCGGTCGTTAAGATTGAATCCGGCACCAGCTTCAGCGGTGACTGTCACGCCGCCTGGGCAGCGCAGGATCCGGCGTCCGCCATCGGCGTTCTGCAGCGCGCAGCCGCTCGTCTGCGCCACTGCGACGACCGGCAGCGCGAGCAATATGCATGCAGCAGCCGATCCGCGAAGGATTGTTGAAACCAAGCCCATGATACGTCCCCATATGACTTTCGGCCAATCCTGAGATGCGCAGTCGCTGCGCAGGCGATCGGCCCGTTTCCCGGCTCGCCATCATAAAACAAAAGCTTGATCCCGTATGCAGAAAAGCGCCGCCGCTGGCAAGCGTTAGCCGCCGGCCACCAAGGCCGGGCCACAATAGCGCGCCCGCGGGCGGATCAGATGGCCGTCTTCGACCTGCTCCATCGCATGGGCAAGCCAGCCGCACGTGCGCGCCAGAGCGAAGATCACCATCGGCGCCTCGCCGGGCAGTGCAAAGCTCTCCGCCATCGCTGTCAGGGCGAAATCGACATTCGCCCTCTCACCTGTCGCCGCTTCGCCTGCCTTCCTGATCTCCTCAAACAGGCGCGGCATTTCGAAATGTTGAAGAAGCGCCGATGCCCTTATGTCACCATCCGGATACAGGGGATGACCGAAAGCCGGAAGCGGATTGCCCTGAGAGAGAACGCGGCGCACAGCCTCTTCGGCGCCAGCGTGTCTCGCCATGTCCGCGAGCGCGGAAACACCCTGCCACGCGCCGCCGTGCAACGGGCCGGTCAGTGCCGAGAGGCCTGAAAGCACCGCGGCCGAAAGAGACGCCCCCGAAGAGGCCGTGACCCGCGAGGCAAATGTCGATGCATTGAGCTCATGGTCCGCAAGAAGCACAAGTGCCCGGCGCAGACAGTCGGCAGCCTCCGGCCTGCCCCAGGCATTGGCGAGACGGATATGGACAAAATCGCCGCGGCCGGGCGCGAGCGCGGCGCTGACACAGCTGAAAACCGAGATCGCTTCGCTGCGCAGCACCGAACGTGAACGCCCGAGGCTTGGAAGATCCCGCGTCACTCTGCCGGCAAGCGCCAGGAATGCGTTGCGGATGACAGGCGGGCCGCCTTCGATGACCTCACCCGCAAGCTCGACGGCAGGCGCATCCCAAAGAACGGCCGCGGCCGCTTCCAGCGTTGCCGAGGCCGACAGCGAAACTGCATCGCGGCCGCGGTAGTAAAGCCTGCCGTCGATGATTGTCGAAACGGCGGATGGCAGGACCGGATCGCCCCACTGGATCGCCTCGGCCGCAACAGTCTCGCTCTTGCGGCGCCCGGCATGGCGTTCGGCCAGCCGGGCGACGTCGGCGGTGTGATAGAGGCTGCGCCGCGGATCGGCGGGATCGGCCTTGGCGCGAATGCGGCCACGGCTGACATTGGCATAGAGCGTCTGCGGTTTGGTGCCGAGTTGCGTCAGCGCCTCCTCTGCCGTCAGCCAGGACATGTGAACCTCATATTGATCAATTGCATCAAGATTGACGTCAACTAATCTAAGCCCGATCCTTTATCGGGTAAAGGAGAAACACTGATGAAGAATGGTCTTGAAGATGTCGTCGCAGCAGAAACGCAGCTCTCGGATGTAGATGGCGAAGCCGGCCGGCTGATCATCCGCGGCGTCTCGCTGGATGATCTCGTCGCCGACAGCACCTACGAGCGCACCGCGACTTTGCTGCTCGATGGCCTGATGCCCGAAGCGCTCGATGAAGCCTCCCTGACGCGGCGTCTCGGCGAAGCACGCGCCGATATATTCCGCCATGTCGAAGCGGTCGACGCCACGATCATGGCGCTGCCGCCCGTCGACGCCATGCGCGCCCTGATCGCCCGTCTGCCCGATGGCGAAGGCAGCGCTGTCGCCATCCGCCTGATGGCTGCATCCGCCGTATTCCTCCCTGCAGTTCTGCGGCTGCAGCAAGGCCGGACCCCGATAGCGCCGGATCAAAAGCTTTCCCAGTCGGCCGACATCCTGCGGATGCTCAACGACACGCCTCCGAGTGGTGAACAGACATCGGCCCTCGACGCCTATCTGGTCACCATCTCCGACCATGGCCTGAATGCCTCGACCTTCGCCTCGCGCGTCATCGCCTCGACCCAGGCCGGTCTCACTTCCTCCGTGCTCGCCGCAATCAGCGCTCTCAAGGGTCCGCTGCACGGCGGCGCGCCGGGGCCGGTGCTGGATATGCTCGACGCCATCGGCCAGGCCGACAACGCCAAGGCATGGCTTGGCAATGCGCTCGACAAGGGCGAACGGTTGATGGGATTCGGCCATCGCATCTACCGCGTCCGCGACCCCCGTGCCGACGCCCTGAAAAACGCGCTGAAACCGCTGACGGCGACCGGACAGGTTGATGGCGCCCGCGTGACGCTGGCCGAGGCGGTCGAGCGCGCGGCGCTCTCGATCCTCAAGCAGCGCAAGCCGGATCGTCCGCTGGACGTCAATGTCGAGTTCTACACGGCGCTGCTCCTGGAAACATTGGGCTTCCCGCGCGAAGCCTTCACCGGCGTCTTCGCCATTGGCCGGACGGTCGGCTGGATTGCCCATGCGCGCGAGCAGGCGCTGCAGGGGCGGCTTATCAGGCCGCGCTCGGTCTATGTCGGTCCCTTGCCGAAAGCGGCGTAAGACAGGTGGCCCGGCGCTATGACGCCGGGCCACTTTTCTCAATTGCCTGAATCGAGCCCCAGGAAGCCGCCGGACTGACGCGACCAGAGGCGCGCATAGATGCCGTCCTGTCTCAGCAGCTCCTCGTGGCGGCCTTCCTCGACGATCCGGCCCTGATCCAGCACCACGATCCGGTCCATCCGGGCGATGGTCGAGAGCCGGTGGGCGATGGCGATCACTGTCTTGCCCTCCATGAAGCCGTAGAGCGTATCCTGGATGGCCGCTTCCACTTCCGAATCGAGCGCCGATGTCGCCTCGTCAAGGATCAGGATCGGCGCGTTCTTCAGGATCGCCCGCGCCAGTGCGATGCGCTGACGCTGCCCGCCGGAGAGCTTGACACCGCGTTCGCCGACATGCGCATCATAGCCAGCACGGCCTTGCTGATCGCGCAGGCCGGGGATGAAGCTGTCCGCATGCGCCTTGGCTGCCGCCGCCTCGATCATCGCCTGCGGCAGGTCCTCGCGGCCGTAGGCGATGTTGTCGCGCACCGAGCGGTGCAGCAGCGCGGCATTCTGCGCCACCATGCTGAAACGGCTGCGCAGGCTTTCCTGGGTAACGGTGCGGATATCCTGGCCGTCGACGCAAATCAGCCCGCGCTCGGCTTCGAAAAAGCGCAGCGCCAGATTGACCAGCGTCGATTTTCCCGCGCCTGACCGGCCGACCAGCCCGACTTTCTCTCCCGCCTCGACCTTGAGCGTGACACGCTCCAGGCCACCCTGCCCCTTGCCATAATGATGGCTGACGTTGACGAAGCTGAGTGTCCCGCCGTTCAGCCGCATCTCGCCCGCATCCGGCGCATCCGGGATATCGACCGCTTGTGCGATGAGCCGCAGCTGATCGCGTGCGGCACCCATATGGTTGAACAGCGAGGCAACGGCATCCAGGAGCCATTCGGCCATGGCGGTGATCCGGAAGCCGAGGGCCAGTGCGGCAGCGACCACGCCGAGCGGCGCATTGCCGTTTTGCCAAAGCAGGATCGAATAGCCGATCAGGCTGACCATCAGCAGGCTGCTCAGAAACACCATGCTGCTGTTGACCGTCACCTCGAGCTTTTGCGAGGCGATGAAGGCCCGGCGGGCGGCATCCAGATTTTGTCTGCTGTCGCGGTCCTCGTCCCGCTGGCGAGAGAAGAGCTTGATCGTGTCGATGTTGGAGAACGTATCGACCAGCAGGCCGGACAAGGCCGAGTCCGCCTCCTGGAAACGCTCCGAGGCCAGCCTGACACGCGGAATGACATAGGCCATCAGCGCGAAATACAGCCCCACCCAAACCAGCATCGGAATGACCAGCCTGATATCGACGGAAGCCATCAGCCAGACTGACCCGGCGATATAGATCGCCACGTAGAAGATGGTGTGGAGGAAGCAATAGGCGGCACCGGTGGCGCTGTTGCCGATTTCCTGGACGCGTGCAGCGACGCGCCCCGAGAAATCGTTCTGGAACCAGCCGACGGATTGGCGCTGGACATGACGAAGCGCCCGCCAGCGGATCATTGCCACGGCATTCGGCTTGAAGACGATGTCGTCAAGCCCTTCGCAAAACAGTGCGGCAACCGGGCGGATGACCAGCAAAAGGAAAGCGGCAAACAGCAACTCACCGCCGTGACGCGCCCAGAGCTCGTCGGGACGGATCGCCGCCAGTATATCGACCAGCCGGGCAGAATAGCCGATCAGCCAGACTTCGAGGATCGCGCCGACGGCGGTCAGCGCCAGGCTTGCGGCGGCGACGTGGCGGAGCGGTTTCAGTGTATTGAAGATGAATGGCCAAACCCTATCGGGCGGCGTCTCTTCGGCATAGGTTTGGAAAGGATCGGTCAGCTTTTCGAAGCGACGAAACATGAAGGCCCTCCATGGGGCAGGAAATGTCGTTTGATGGTGGACCGAACATGCCAGCCCGAACGGCACGGCTTGTTCAGCTGTGGTTTTCGGTGCCGTTGGTTTTCATCAAACAATCTCCCCATGAGACGCTTCGCGCCGGTCAAACCGGCGGATGGCGCCGCAGTCTCTACCATCTTTGGCTGCGTCTGTGAAGACCGGAACGCTCTCAGCGCGAATTCTGGAACACGCTTCGAACATAGCTAGCAAGTTGCTGCTGCGACTACCGGCAGACGGACGAAGCTTCCTTGGGAGAGATTTGGGCCAAACAGGAGAGCTCAAGCTATGCCGAGAAACAGTGCTAGTGAGCGCGTGATCGATATCATCCTCTCCTCGCTCAGCCGCCCGAAGCTTCGGCCGATACGGTTGCGCCGGACGGTCATGGTCTTGTCGATCATGACTTGCGATGATTTCCGCAGCCCGTTCGTCTCGTCCGGATGGACGGTCACGCGCAGCAAGGAAGCATCGACAAGGGTTCCGGAAATCAGCAGCAGCGTCACGCTGTCCGTAGTGTCGAAGTTGTCGGCCTGGATAATCAGCGCGGGGCGAGGCTTTCCGAAGTCTCCGGCGAGCGCGACGGTCACGAGATCGCCGCGGTTCATTCTTCGGTCAGGTCCATGTCGGCGAGCGCAGCATCCATGAAGCCGTGGAGATCGGGATCACCAACATCCGCTTGTGCGACGACTGCGGACTGACGGCGGCACTCCTCGGCAAAGCCCGGCAAGCGTGTGTCCGGAACCCATATCTGAACCGGGCGCAGACCCGCGGCCCTGAGGCTATCGCGGCGCTTTTTCACGCGTGTACTGACGTTCGAAGGCATTGCCGTCTCCCTGTTACATGTAACATGGAGACGGCAGCCGGTGCTGTCAAGTTTCGACGTTTTGTCTGCCTAGACCAGACGGCTCTGCTCGGTTGCCGCTTCGATGAAGCTGGCAAAGAGCGGGTGCGGGTCGAGCGGGCGCGACTTCAGTTCCGGGTGGTACTGAACACCAATGAACCACGGATGGTCAGGATATTCGACCGTTTCCGGCAGCACGCCGTCGGGCGACATGCCGGAGAAGACCAGGCCGCAATTTTCCAGGCGGTCCTTGTAGTCGACATTGACTTCGTAGCGGTGGCGGTGGCGCTCGGAAATATCGGTCGAGCCATAGATGTCGGCGATCTTGGTGCCCTTCTTCAGGGCTGCTTTATAGGCGCCGAGACGCATGGTGCCGCCGAGGTCGCCGGCCGCCGTGCGCTTCTGCAGCTCGTTGCCCTTTACCCATTCCGTCATCAGGCCGACGACCGGCTCTTCGGTCTTGCCGAATTCGGTCGATGAGGCCTTCTCGATGCCTGCCAGGTGACGGGCGGCTTCTACGACTGCCATCTGCATGCCGAAGCAGATACCGAAATAGGGAACGTTGCGTTCGCGGGCGAACTGCGCCGCCTTGATCTTGCCTTCCGAACCCCGCTCGCCGAAACCGCCCGGTACCAGAATGCCGTGAACCTTTTCGAGATAGGGTGCGGGATCTTCCTTTTCGAAGATCTCCGACTCGATCCATTCAAGGTTGACCTTGACGCGGTTGGCGATACCGCCGTGATGCAGCGCCTCGATCAGCGACTTGTAGGCATCTTTGAGGCCGGTGTACTTGCCGACGATCGCGATCGTCACTTCGCCTTCAGGCGTGCGGATACGGTTGCAGACCTCATCCCAGGCGTCGAGGCGCGGCTTCGGTGCCGGTTCGATGCCGAAAGCGGCCAGCACTTCGTTGTCGAGGCCTTCCTTATGGTAGGCGATCGGCACGTCGTAGATGTTAGCAACGTCGAGTGCCTGGATGACGGCGGACGGGCGAACGTTGCAGAACAGCGAGAGCTTGCGGCGCTCGGCTTCCGGAATTTCGCGGTCGGCGCGTACCAGCAGGATATCGGGATGAATGCCGAGCGCCTGCAGTTCCTTGACGGAATGCTGGGTCGGCTTGGTCTTCAGTTCGCCGGCTGCCGGAATATAGGGCATCAGCGTCAGGTGGACGTAGATTGCGGTGCCGCGCGGCAGGTCGTTTCCGAGCTGGCGGATCGCTTCCATGAACGGCATCGCCTCGATGTCGCCGACCGTGCCGCCGATTTCGCAGATGACGAAATCGTAGTCGTCATTGCCCTCGATGACGAAATCCTTGATCTCGTTCGTCACGTGCGGAATGACCTGGACGGTCGCGCCGAGGTAATCGCCGCGGCGTTCCTTGTCGATGATGTTCTTGTAGATGCGGCCAGTGGTGATGTTGTCGGTCTTGGTCGCCGAACGCCCGGTGAAGCGCTCGTAGTGGCCGAGATCGAGATCGGTTTCCGCGCCGTCGTCGGTGACGAAGACTTCGCCGTGCTGGGTCGGGCTCATGGTGCCCGGGTCCACGTTCAGATACGGGTCGAGCTTGCGAAGCCGCACCCGATATCCACGGGCCTGCAGCAACGCTCCGAGAGCCGCGGCCGCAATTCCTTTACCGAGAGAGGAAACCACGCCGCCAGTGATGAATACGTATCGCGCCATGGGAGTCACCGGATACCTTTTCAAAAACGATTCCACCAGCCCAAAAATTCTTTTCCAGAACTTTTGGTGCCAGCGTGGAATCTGAACAAAAGAAAACCGGCAGACCCTTGGGCCTGCCGGCGGTTTATTTCGCTGACCGGTTTATTGTCCGGTCGGTACGCCGCCCGGCTGGGCCGGGGTGGCGGGAGTAGCAGGTGCTGCGGCCGGTGCGCTGGCGGCGGGAGCCGTCGCGGCAGGTGCCGGAGCCGTTGCAGCAGGCGCGGATGCAGCCGGGGCCGGAGCCGCGGGTGCTGCAGGAGCCGGAGCGGCAGCGCCGCCATTCGGAACGCCGTTGCTGACAGGCTGATTGGCCGGAGGCTTGGCAGCGCCGCCACCCAGCGAATCGAGAATGCCGTTGCCGGCGCCACTCGTTGCCGGAATGCGGTTCAGGATATCCGTCGGATTGCCCTGGTAACGCGTCAGGATGCCGAGGCCGAGCGACGTGATGAAGAACAGCGTCGCCAGGATCGCGGTCGTGCGGGTCAGCGCATTGGCCGTGCCGCGCGCCGACATGAAGCCGGAACCGCCGCCGATGCCGAGGCCGCCGCCTTCCGAACGCTGGATAAGCACGACGCCGACAAGCGCCAGCACGATCATGAGGTGGATGACAATCAATACGGTCTGCATGGGTCCAGTCCTGCCCACAAGGCGGGCATCCAATAAAATCTGGCGCTCTTTACATGAGGCAATCGCCTATTCCAAGCCCTTAGCTCAGATTTAGGCAGTGAGTTCCGTGTATGCGCCGTAGATGGCGAGGAAATCCGCCGCTTTCAAGCTCGCGCCGCCAATCAGTGCACCATCGACATTGGCGACACCCATCAGCTCCCTGGCGTTGGAGGGCTTGACCGACCCGCCATAGAGGATGCGAACTTTCTTGCCCTCGGCGCCGAAACGGGCCGTCAGCTCGCTGCGCATGAAGGCATGCGCCTTCTCGACATCGTCTACGGTCGGCGTCAGACCGGTGCCGATCGCCCAGACGGGCTCATAGGCGATCACGGTGTTTTCGGCCGTCGCGGTGTCAGGCACCGAGGCGGAAAGCTGGCGCTTGATGATATCGAGCGTCTGGCCGGCCTTGCGCTCGTCGGCGGTTTCGCCGATGCAGATGATGGCGGTCAGGTCGGCAGCGAATGCAGCCTCGGCCTTGGCGCGCACCAGATGGTCGGTCTCGGCATGGTCCGTGCGACGCTCGGAGTGACCAACGATGACGTAAGTGCCGAAGCAATCGGCGATCATTTCGGCCGAGATGTCGCCGGTATGGGCGCCGGACGGTTTCTGATGGCAATCCTGCGCGCCGATCGCCAGCGGGCTGTCGGTGCAGAGCGCCGTCGCCACATAAAGCAGCGTGGCCGGCGGGCAGATCAACGCCTCGACCTTCGAGGAGAGCGGACCTTTGACACCTTCCGAGATCGCCTTGATCTGGTCGAGGGAGTCGCGGGTACCGTTCATTTTCCAGTTCCCCGCCACGAGCGGACGCACGTCAGGTGTCATGCCAAGCCTTCCACATTTTTCCGGTATTCTGCGGCCTTAGCAAAAGCAGCAGAGAATGAAAAGCTTTCCGCCCCTTACGTAAGGGAAAAAGACGGTTTAGCGCCCAAAATGCTTAAAATCCGCTCGCTAGACTGCCTAGGAAGCAAGAATCCAGTTCAGCGCCTTGCGCCAGTCGATCATTCGGATCGGCGTCCCGTGATTGCCGGTGTCGAAGAGCGTGAAGCGGGTCGGGTACTTGGACTTGTAGAGCGTTTCGAACAGCCCCTGCTGATCGGTCGCGGCATAGACAGGATCGCGGCTGCCATGGGCGAAGTACATCGGCAGCTTGGCCTTGTAGAAGGCGCTCTTGGTAAAATCCGGATCGGTGACGCCGCTCATGATCAGCATGCCCTTCAGCCGCTTGACGCTCGCCGCATCCCGCGTCACGCCCCAGCAGATCTGGCTGCCCATCGAGGCGCAGGTGAGAATGACAGGCTTGCCACCGGACTTCTCGCTGGCGTAGCGGATCAGCTCGACGATGTTGGCAACGCCATCGCTGTCGAAGGTCTTGACGGTCGGCGAGTAATAGACGCCGCCATTGCCGGCGACGAGGTTCTTCACCCGGTTGAAGTTGCCGCCGAAGGTGAAATCGTTGGCACCGAGCCGGCGCGTGCCGTCGCGCCCATGAATGAAGATCACCGTAAAGGCGGCATTTTCCGCCGGTCCCACCCTGGTGACATCGATCCGGTGCCCATCGAGCGAGAGCGTTTCTTCCTGTTGCAGCTTGCGGATGCCAAGCGACACGTATTTCTGCTGGACTCGCTGTTCCGGGATCTGATCACGGCCGTTGATGTCGCGCATCTCGTCATAGCTGATCATCTCGAAGGCGCCGTTATCGGAAGTCTGGAGCACTGTTTGTGCCGAAAACAGCTCGTCCTTGTACGGCGGCAGGACGTCGGCCGCGGAGGCCTTTAGCCCGCCGGACAGCAAAAAGGCCGCAATTGCGGTGACAATCATGCAATGACTTGTGGACATTTTCATGCGAGCGCTTTCCTCAGAGATAAGTCCGCTTGCCATTCCGCGCCCGGCAACGCAAACCAATTCTAGAGAATTCCGCCAAATCGGGCGGCGTCGCGTAACGAGGCGATTTCTGGCAAAATCTGCCTGATTCGCAAACGTGACATCAAATGCGGTGATTTTGGGTCCAGCCCATGCGGACGGGCTGCCCAAACAGGATTGAAGATCTGAACGATTCCATGGATGACAGCAACGACCTCTTCGCCGGAATGCCCCTCGCGCCCAAGCAGGAGGAGCCAGCAAAGCCGGCTGCGCCTGCGGAAAAGCCCGTCGTGGCAGCACCCGCCGCTTCCGCCCGCCCCGGCCCCGCTTCGTCCACATCGGATGATTACGGCGCCTCGTCGATCCGCGTCCTCGAAGGCCTCGAGCCGGTGCGCATGCGTCCAGGCATGTATATCGGCGGCACCGACGAGAAGGCATTGCACCACCTGTTTGCCGAAGTCATCGACAACTCGATGGACGAAGCCGTTGCCGGTCACGCCAACTTCATCGAGGTCCATCTCGATATCCAGGGCTACCTGACGGTCAGCGACAACGGCCGTGGTATCCCGGTCGAGAACCATCCGCAGGTTCCCGGCAAATCGACGCTCGAAGTCATCATGACCAAGCTGCATGCCGGCGGTAAGTTCGACGGCAAGGCCTATGAAACGTCGGGCGGTCTGCACGGCGTCGGCGTCTCTGTCGTCAACGCGCTGTCCGACGATCTGGAAGTCGAAGTCGCCCGCAATCGCAAGCTCTACCGCCAGCGCTTCTCGCGCGGCCTGCCGCAGGGTGGCCTCGAGGAGCTTGGCGACGTTCATAACCGTCGCGGCACGCGCGTCCGCTTCCATCCCGATCCGCAAATCTTCGGCGATCACGCCAAGTTCGATGCGGGCCGGGTGTTCCGCATGGCGCGGTCGAAAGCCTATCTCTTCGGCGGCGTCGAAATCCGTTGGAGCTGCGATGACGGCATTCTGCCTGAGGGGTCCGATGTCCCGAACAAGGCGGTCTTCCACTTCCCCGGCGGCCTGAAGGATTATCTTCAGGCAACGATGGGCAAGGACTTCACCGTCACCCGCGAGATCTTTGCCGGCAAGACCGAGAAGGCCAGCGGCCACGGCTCTATGGAATGGGCGATCACCTGGTATGGCGGCGATCCCCAGCTTCATTCCTATTGCAACACCATTCCGACGCCAGAAGGCGGTACGCACGAGGCCGGACTGCGCATTGCTCTGACCAAGGGTCTGAAGGCCTATGGCGAACTGACGCAGAACAAGCGTGCCGCGCAGATCACCACCGACGATGTGATGATCTCCGCAGTCGGCATGCTGTCGATCTTCATCCGCGAGCCTGAGTTCGTCGGCCAGACGAAGGACAAGCTCGCCACCGTCGAGGCCCAGCGCATCGTCGAAAACGCTCTTCGCGACCCCTTCGATCATTACCTCGCCGACAATCCCAACGAGACAGCCAAGCTGCTCGACTGGGTGATCGAACGCGCTGAAGAGCGCCTTCGCCGCCGCAAGGAAAAGGAAGTCAACCGCAAGACCGCGGTACGCAAGCTGCGCCTGCCCGGCAAGCTCGCCGACTGCTCGCAGAACACCGCTGCCGGCGCCGAACTCTTCATCGTCGAAGGTGACTCGGCAGGCGGCTCTGCCAAGCAGGCGCGGAACCGCTCAAACCAGGCGATCCTGCCGCTGCGCGGCAAGATCCTCAACGTCGCCAGCGCCGGGCGCGAAAAGCTCGGTGCCAACCAGCAGCTTTCGGACCTCGTCCAGGCGCTCGGCTGCGGCACGCGCTCGAAATACCGCGAGGAAGACCTCCGCTACGAACGCATCATCGTCATGACCGATGCCGACGTCGACGGTGCTCACATCGCCTCGCTGCTGATCACCTTCTTCTATCAGGAGATGCCGGAACTCGTGCGTGGCGGTCACCTCTTCCTTGCCGTTCCGCCACTCTACAAGCTGACGCAGGGTGCGAAATCGGCCTATGCGCGCGACGACAGACACCGCGCGGAGCTGATGGAGAAGGAATTCAAGGGCAAGTCGAAGGTGGAAATCAGCCGGTTCAAAGGTCTCGGCGAAATGCTGCCCGCCCAGCTCAAGGAAACCACCATGGATCCGAGCAAGCGTACATTGCTGCGCGTGCTGATCGATGAGATCGATTTCGAGGGTACGCGGACGGCGGTCGATGACCTCATGGGTACCAAGCCGGAAGCCCGCTTCCGCTTCATTCAGGATCGGGCCGCTTTCGCCGAGAACCTCGATATCTAAGAGGCGGCTCGCAAAAGACTTCGAAACAGCGCGCCGGATCTGCTCCGTCGCGCTGTTTTCGTTTGGCGTTCTGCCATCCTTTGCGATTTCTCGTTGAGCGGCGCGCATCATCTTTTCGCTGACGGTCAACACTCTGGCAGGAAATTGCCGTCACACTGGCTTCAGCACAAAGCGCTATGCCAACCGCGGCATGGTCCTTGGCGCTGCCCGAGCAACTGGCATTTCCTGGCCGAAATGCTTGCGTCCGGTGGCACGATGGCCCATATCCGTGGTTGAGAAGAAAAGCAGGGAACGACGTGAGCCTCTCGAATAAAAACAAACTGCCAGGCGAGCCGCGGTGGCTTGGTCCCTCCGCACATGCCCGCACGCCCCTTATTCCCTCGATATCAGCCGCACGCTGGCTCCTGATCCTGATCGTCGCCGCCGGCGTCTATTTCTTCTACGGATTCGTTGTCCCGGTCCTGGCAGCCCTCGTCATCGGCTTTGCCAGCTGGCCGCTCTATCGCAAGCTGCTCTCCCGCGTCGGCGGCAACACCACCATCGCCGCGACCATCGCCATCATCCTGATCATCACCTTCCTGGTCATTCCGATCGTTTTTGCGATCACCTATACGACGGGCGAAGTCCGTGAATGGGTCGCCTGGGCGATCCGCGCCAACCGGATGGGCGCTCCAACGCCGCAATGGATCCTCGCCCTGCCCTTTGCCGGTCCCTATATCGACGAGCTCTGGACGAAATATATCGGCACGCCGGGTTCGATGGGCGAAGTTATCCAGGCCGTCAGCGGCGCCAATATCGGCAATATCTATCGTGCGGTGCTGGCCGCTGGCGGCGCATCGTTCCATCTGCTGCTGACGCTGCTCTTCATGCTGATCGCGCTGTTCTTCGTCTATCGCGACGGTTCCTCCTTCTCCAAGCAGATCGACATGCTCGGCGAACGCATCCTGCCGAACCGCTGGGAGCGGATCTCCCGCGTGGTTCCGGCAACTATCAGCTCGACCGTGATGGGCATGACGCTGATTGCGATTGGCGAAGGCATCGTTCTCGGCATCGCCTATTGGATCGCCGGCGTGCCCTCGCCCGTGACGCTTGGCGTATTGACCGGCATCATGGCGCTGATCCCGGGTGGCGCGCCGCTCTCCTTCACGCTGGTATCGATCTATCTGGTCGCCAGCGGCTCGCATGTTGCCGGCGCCGGGCTCTTCATCTGGGGCAGCGTCGAACTCTTCATCGTCGACAAGACGTTGCGGCCGAAACTGGTCGGCGGCCCGATCAAGCTTCCCTTCCTGCCGACTTTCTTCGGTCTGGTCGGCGGCGTGAAAACCATGGGCTTCCTCGGCCTCTTCATCGGTCCGGTGCTGATGGCCCTGCTGGTCGCAATCTGGCGCGAGTGGATGCACGAGGTCCGCACCGCCGATCAGGGCGGCACCGGACCCGAAATCATCATCGATGAGCAGGCGCCGCCATCGCAGCGCGCGGCAGCCGAGGGCTGATCAGCCGAGCCGCTTTTCCATGAACAGACTGAGCGGATCCGGCTGGTATGAGCCGAAAGGCTCGATCTCGACATAGCCGTACTTGCGGTAAAGGCCGATCGCCTCGGGCTGGTAGATGCCGGTTTCAAGACGAATCGCTTTTAGTCCGCGCTTCGTTGCCTGCTCCTCGAGCTTGTCCATCAGCCGGCTGGCCGCTTTGAGGCCGCGTGCCTCGGGGTCGACGAACACCCGCTTGATCTCCGCCGTACCATCGCCCGCTTCGACAAGAGCTGCGCAGCCGACGGCCACACCGTCGTTACGCGCGACGAAGAAGCTCACCGAAGGCTGCTCCAGCGACGAGAGATCGACGAGATGGTTGCTCTCGGACGGATAGAGCGAAGCCGCATAGGCATCCGACATGTCGAGCAGGCGTATGATTTCAGGCTGGCGCGGCGTTTCGAGGGTGATGGTCACGAACATGGCTTCTGCTTTCCTGGTCGGCTTGCATGAAGAGATGGTAATGTAACCGCCTTTATTCCGTTGGAATTGCGACGTCTAAGATCATGAGTTTCAATAGCCAGGGATCCCGGATATGCAAGCCGTCCTCATCGCCATGACCATCTTCGGGTGCAACGATTCCGTCACCCAATGCAATTACGTGGCGACGGTCGACAAGCATTGGCAGACGGTGGCGATGTGCGATGCCGAATCGGAAAAGCAGCTGAAGGGTTTTACCAACGCCAAGTATCCGACAGTGATCGCCGTCTGCGAGGAACCGAAGCCCACAGCCGCTCCCGAGACAGCAAAGCTTGAAGCGCAGGCAACAGCAACGGCTCCAGCCGTCGAACAACCGCAGCCAACCGGCATTCGCGCCTATGCTGTGCGGGTTGCCGAGCGCGTCCGCGCCGGGCTGCCAACCGGTGACGACATCAAGCAGACGCTCGTCAAGCCGGTGCATTTCGTTTCAAACGGATATTCCTGGGTCGCCCAGCGCTTTAGCCACTAGGCTGCGACAAGCGCTGCCTGCGAGGCATAGGCGCGCGCCGACTGGCGCTGCTCGGCAATATGCAGCTTCTCGACCATGTCGAGCAGTTCCTTGACGGCGTCATGGGCGCCGTGATGGCGGAAGCGTTCAAGCAGCCGGCCGCAGATCGTCGAAAGCATCGTTGCCGAAGCCTTTCGCGAAGCCTCGCGCCACAACAACGTCGCCTCGACGAAGATCGTGCTGATTTCACGCGTCAAACCTGCTGTCTCGTAAAGCGCGCAAACAGCATGCATGCGGCCAGTCGCCAGGATCGAGCGGACCCGTTTTTCGCTGCAGCCCGTCAGGTTGACGACGGCGCCTGCGAAGAAATCGACCTTTCCCGAGCACAGCGCATGCATCAGGAAGGATGGCGTCAGATGGCCGTGGACGCGCAGATGCTCGACGAGGTCGTCGATCTCGCGCGGCTGAATTTCGCCGGCGATCGAGACGACGGCAGACTGCGTCGCCTCGCGGCTGATCCGTTGCAGACGGTTGAAGCCGATGGCGGCCTGGACGAGCGGCAGCGCCACCAGCGCATCGCTGACATGCTGCGTCAGAAGCTGGCGGGCATCGGCCGGCAGGCTCTCGCGATCGAGCAGCAGATTGCGAATATCGCAGCAGTCACCGAGCCTTTCGGCGATACGCTTCAGCGAATGCGGTGCGATCGAGGCGCCGTTGTTTTCAAGCAGGCAGAGCACGTCCTCCTCGCCGCCGATCTCGGCAAGCGCCGCAGAGACGGCGCGCGACAAGCTGCTGCGCGCTGCGATCAGCATCCGCGTCACCTCGCTGCCCCGTCCGGCGAGATCCACGAGATCGGCATCGGTCAGCAGCGGCGAGCAGGTCACAGCATGGCAGGCAATTTCCGGCTGATCTTCGGCCAAGGCCAGGATCAGCGAGCGCGGCGCTTCATCCGACCAGGCGATGGCTTCTGCGAGAGCGAGGCGGACTTTAGGCGACGGATCGTCGAGCAGGAAGGTCATCGCCATCTCGGCGGCCTTGCGCTCTTCCGGCTGCATCTCGGATTGCAGATAGGCCCGGCCAAGGGCGCTGGCCGCTCGTGCCCGGTCTCCGGACTTGGCAGTTTCGACCCAGCGAAGGAATGCCTCTACAATCACCATTACGCCCCAACCTGCGGAACGTGATTCCTTCACGCTCCTCTTGTTTTGAGAACGCTACCGGCAAATGGTTTATGATTGGTTCACCATATTCATTAACCCCTGTGCGCAGGGCACAAGCGCATCAGGGCGTCTTCGGCCGCATCATTTTGAAGACATCGCTGCCTTCCGCATAGTCCATGTATCCCATGCGAGCCACCGGCCGGGCGATCGACATGTCCAGGCGGCCTTCGCGGATGATCGTCTCGTCGATATGGATGCCGACCACTTCGCCGAGCACCATGACATTCTCGGACGGCTCGCCGGACAGCCCCTTCGGCTCGATGATTTCGGTGACCTTGCATTCCAGAACCGCAAAGGCTTCCGCGACATAGGGTGCGTCGACGATCTCGCCCTGCCGCGCCGTCAGCCTCGCAAGCTCGAACTCGTTGGTTCCGTAGGGCACGGCCGCCGATGACACATTCATGTGCTCGACCAGATGGCGGCTGACGAAATTGCAGGTGAAAACACCTGTCTCGGCCGCATTCTTCTGGCTGTGCTTGCGGCCGCTCGACGAGAACATCACCAGCTTTGGGCGATCCGAGATCGCATTGAAGAAGGAATAGGGGCCGAGGTTCAGCGAACCATCCGTGCCCTTCGTCCCGATCCAGCCGATCGGCCGCGGCGACACGATCGCCTTGAAAGGATCATGCGCCAGGCCATGCTTGTTGGCGTCCGTCCGGTAGAACATCAGTTCTCTCCACCGACCCAGGTTACGGTTTCCGTCAGTTCCGGGCGCGGGCGCTCGACCGGCGGAAATTCAGACGAACCCATATGGATGAAGCCGGCAACCTTCTCACCCGGCTGCACGCCGAGCAGCGGATAGGCGCGTTCGTCGAAGGCGAACCACTCTGTCAGCCAGTTCGCCACCCAGCCATGGGCATTGGCGGAGAAGATGACGTTAAGGCACAGCGCACCCGCCGACATCACCTGCTCCCATTCCGGGATCTTGAAATGCGGCCCGGCTTTGCTGACGACGGCGACGACGACAGGAGCCCGGGTGAAGCGCGTGCGTTCCACCTGGATCATCTCGTCCGACAGCTCAGGCTTGGCCTCGAGGGCGAGCTTCAGCAATTCCTCGCCGATCCGCACACGCTCCTCGCCGCGATAGACGATGAAGCGCCATGGCGCCAGCTTGCCGTGATCAGGAACGCGCGACGACAGGCGAAGAATTTCCTCGATTTCGGCTTTGTCGGGACCCGGCTCGCACATCTGGAATGCAGGAATGGAACGGCGCACGTTGAGGTAATCGATCAGCTTGATATCGGATTTCATGCGGGAGAAACTTTCAATTTCAGGACTGTAACGGGGATGGGTCTTGAATTTGCCATCGGGTTGGTCTTGAAGTGGCCCCTGTGATTTCTAAAGTCAATCGGTCCAGGAAACTCATGACCGGCATTTTGCCCCTTGCGCGGATAGCCCTTGCGCTTGCACTGGTGATCTCCTCGCCGTTTTCGGCAGGTGCGCAGGACGCATTCAAGGACTTCAAGCAGCTCGACACCACGGCCAAGATGCCGAAGCTGAACGCCTTCATCGCCCCCGGCACGACGCCGCCGGGCGCGCTTCTGCATGAAGTGCCGATGGAGGCAAAGCTGACGGCCGACGGGCAGCCTGTCGAAGACGGCCTTTCCTGGTATGTTTTCAGTCCGATCGCCGGTGCCGACGGCAAGCTGCCGCTGATCGCCAGCGCCAAGGGCGGTTCCGCCGCGTTCCAGCTGGCGCCCGGTGATTACTTCGTCAATGTCTCCTTCGGGCGCGCCGGCGTCACCAAGAAGGTCAACGTGCCCGAGAGCGGCACGGTCGATAAGCAGGTCATGGTGCTCGATGCCGGTGGTCTGCTGTTGAATGCGGTATCCGGTTCCGACGTCCGCATCCGCCCGGATCAGCTGAGCTTCTCGATCTATTCCTCCGAAGTCCGCGACGACGGCGAGCGTGGCCTGGTCATGGCCGATGTATCTCCGAATACCGTCGTTCGCCTGAATGCCGGGACCTATCACGTCGTCTCCGAATATGGCGATGTCAATGCCGTGATCCGCGCCGATATCCAGATCGAGGCCGGCAAGCTGACCGAAGCGACGATCCAGCACCGCGCGGCGCAGATCACCTTCAAGCTCGTCTCCGACGCCGGTGGCGAGGCGATCGCCGACACCGCTTGGTCGATCCTGACCGCCGCAGGCGACAGCGTCGGCGAAAGCGTCAGCGCCTTCCCGACCATGGTGCTTGCCGAAGGCGAATATTCCGCCGTCGCCCGCAACAAGGACAAGATCTACCAGCGCGACTTCAAGGTCGAAGCCGGCAAGAACACCGACGTCGAAGTGCTGATGAAGGACGTCCAGCCACAGGAGCCGGACAGCGCCGCAACAACCGTCCAGCCTGAGCCGCAGCCCTCTGCGGCAGGTGAGCCGCCGCAGAAATCGGCGCAGGCGCCGCTGCCGTCCTACGACCAGCTGGTTCCGAACAGCGGATCGGATGGCGCAGACGCCGACTGATTGGCCGGTTCCTCCTCTGAACGGAGCATTCCCCTCGCCCATCCCGATGAGCGGCGCATAGCCCACGCGCAGAGCACCTGCATCCGATTAGGCGAATGGAAGCCTGAAGGTGGACATGCAATTGTCTGGCGTGCGGAGGGGTTCCGTATCGAGAAGTCATGCCGAACGAAGGAGGTGTCCCATGCGGACCATCTGCGCGGCATTGACGATGTGTATCGCGCTCGCGCTCTGTGCGCCGAGTGTCAAGTACGTCAGTTTGCCCGGATATGCCTTCAAGACCGACCCGAAATGCATGCGGACGGTATCGAAGGCCAAGTTTGATCGTAAATGCGATTACCCGAAACTGGGGATCAAGGATTTCACGCCGCCAAGCGTAACCGTTCTCGGAATATGAATGTCAAAAGGGGCGGCCCTCTCGCGAGAGCCGCCCCTTGATCTGTTTTGTTTCAGCGGGAAACGATCAGGCAGCCTTGGCCTTTTTCGCTTCGATCTTGCGGCGAACGTCTGGCGGGGTCGCTTCCCAGGTCAGGCTTTCGATCGCCGCATCAAGCGTCATCGAAGTCTGGTCCTGGCTGCCGAGGCGGCGGATGTTGACCGTCCGCTCTTCGGATTCCTTCTTGCCGCAGACGATGATCACCGGCACCTTCGTAACGGAATGTTCGCGGACCTTGTAGTTGATCTTCTCGTTACGGAAGTCGGTCGAAACGTTCAGACCGGCTTCGCGCAGTGCTTCGGCAACTTCGGCGCCGTAGCCATCGGCTTCGGACGTGATCGTCGCGACAACGATCTGCTGCGGTGCGATCCACAGCGGCATGTGGCCGGCGAAGTTCTCGATCAGGATACCGAGGAAGCGTTCCATGGAGCCGCAGATGGCGCGATGGATCATCACCGGCTGCGTCTTTTCCGAATTGCTGTCGATATAGAAGGCGCCGAAACGCTCCGGCAGGTTGAAATCCACCTGCGTCGTGCCGCACTGCCATTCGCGACCGATGGCGTCCTTCAGCGTATATTCGAACTTCGGCCCGTAGAAAGCGCCCTCGCCCGGCAGAATGCCGGTCTTGATGCGGCCCTCTGACTGTGCCTCGATCGTCTTCAACACGTCCATCATCACGCTTTCGGCACGATCCCAGAGGGCGTCGGTGCCAACGCGCTTTTCGGGACGGGTCGAGAGTTTGACGACGATCTCCTTGAAGCCGAAATCCTCGTAAACCGAGAGGATCAGGTCGTTGATCCTGAGGCATTCCGAAGCCATCTGCTCGTCGGTGCAGAACACATGCGCATCGTCCTGCGTGAAGCCGCGGACGCGCATCAGCCCGTGCAGTGCGCCCGACGCCTCATAGCGATGCACATTGCCGAATTCGGCAAGGCGGATCGGCAGCTCGCGATAGGATTTCAGGCCATGCTTGAAGATCTGCACGTGACCCGGGCAGTTCATCGGCTTCAGCGCGAAGATGCGGTTGTCGGCTTCCTTGTCTTCGGGATGCGTAAAGGCGTAAGCCGACTTCACCGCAAACATGTTCTCCTGATACCAGCCCCAGTGACCAGAGGTCTCCCAGAGCGAAGCATCGAGGACCTGCGGTGCGTTGACCTCTTCATAGGTACCGGCGAGGCGGCGGCGCATGTAGGCGGTCAAGGTCTGGAACATGCGCCAGCCCTTGCCATGCCAGAACACGACGCCCGGGCCCTCTTCCTGGAAATGGAACAGGTCCATCTCGCGGCCAAGCTTGCGGTGATCGCGCTTCTCGGCTTCGGCAAGAATATGCAGATAGTTGTCGAGCTCGGACTGCTCGGCGAAGGCCGTGCCGTAGATGCGAGAGAGCATGGCATTGTTGCTGTCGCCGCGCCAATAGGCGCCGGCAACCTTCATCAGCTTGAAGGCGTTACCGATCTGGCCGGTGGAGGCCATATGCGGACCGCGGCAAAGGTCGAACCATTCGCCCTGATTGTAGATCTTCAGATCCTGTCCTTCAGGGATCGCATCGACGAGCTCGACCTTGTACTGCTCGCCTTTGGCGGCAAAGACTTCCTTCGCCTTTTCGCGCGACCACACCTGCTTGGTGAAGGGCGCATTGCGAGCGATGATCTCCTTCATCTTCTTTTCGATCTTCGGCAGATCGTCGGGCGTGAAGGGCTCGTTCTTCGCAAAGTCGTAATAGAAGCCGTTCTCGATCACCGGACCGATGGTGACCTGCGTGCCGGGCCAGAGCTCCTGCACGGCCTCGGCCATGACGTGTGCTGCATCGTGGCGGATGAGTTCCAGCGCGCGCTCGTCATTGCGGGTGATGATCTCGATCTTGCCCGTTGTCACGGGATCGGAAAGGTCGCGCACAACGCCGTCGATCGCAATGGCGACGGACTTCTTGGCAAGCGACTTGGAAATGGATTCGGCAACCTCGCGTCCGGTCGTACCGGCGGCGAAATCGCGCACATTGCCATCAGGGAAAGTCAGGGAAACGGATTGGGACATATCGATATTCTCCTTGTCCAGTCCCGCCAACGAATGCGGGTGGTTGCAATGAAGCGCGCGTCCGTACGCAAGCGCTGCCGCCTGATAATCGGATTTGGCCTGTTAGTAAAGAAAAAGCAGGTCTTGTCAGAGCATCTCGGCCAAGCCGCGGATGGTGTTCCAGTTGCGCAGCGTGCCCGCCCCCATGCGCTTGGTGGTCAGCGCCGAAAGCAGTTTCCATTCGCTGGGCTTGCCGGCGAAATCGATCCACAGATCGCCATCGGCAAGCGCCAGACGCTGGCTGGGGTCGGCATAGGCCTTCAGCTTGTCGAGTGCCGAGATATCGAGCGGCTTGCGCATGACGCGAACGATCACCTGGCTGCCCTCACCATCAGGAAACGGATTGGACCGTGCCAGCCGCTCCCAGCTCTTGCCGGTGCGGACGATGATGTCGACCGGCTTGCCGAACTTCTCGATGAACGCCGCCTCCAGCTTCTTCTCGATATCACCGGTAGGCGACTCCGGTGCCTCGAAGATGATATTGCCGGTCGAGACAAGTGTGCGTGGGTTGCGGTAGCCGAGCGCCGAGGCCATGTCGCGCAGGTCGGACATCACCACCCGGCGTCCCGGCGCCAGGACGATACTGTGCAGCAGGGCAACGTAGACGGTCACGCGGCTTTCCGGCCGAACGCGAGATAGCGCCAGGGTGTCCACCAATGGAATCGCCGTTCCAGCCGTTCCGGCACCGGATCGAGCCCGCTCGTGCCACCCGGACCGCAGCGTCCGACGCGAAACAGCGTCATCCATCCGCCTGCCCACAGCCCATGGCGGGCGACGGCCTCGTAGCCATATTCGGAGCAGGTCGGGATATGACGGCAGGAATTGCCGATGAAACCGGAGAGCGTCAGCTGGTAAAACCGGATCAAACCCATGCCGGCGAGCCTGCCCGGCGTTTTCGGGAAAGCGCCCGTGTAATTGCGGGAGAAGCGTTTGGACTTCTGCGGAGCCGCCGCGGCGCCGCCCTCATCCTCGTCGTCATGCTGCAGGGAGCAGAACTCGCACATCGCCTTAGGCTTCCGCCATCTCGGCGCGCTTCGCCTCGATCTGGCTGATGGCATCGACGACAGCGTCGAAGGTCAGCATCGTCGAGGCGTGCCGTGCCTTGTAATCCTTGACCGGGCGCAGGTAGCGCATCTCCTCGAAGCGTCCTTCGGGACCTTCGCCGTCGGCCTTCAGCATGTCGAGCATATCCTGGCGCGCCTTGCGCAACTCGCCTGCGGTGGCGCCAATGACATGGCGCGCCATGACAGACGAGGACGCCTGGCCGAGCGCGCAGGCTTTGACGTCATGGGCGAAATCGCTGACGGTATCGCCATCCATTTTCAGCCAGATCTTCACCTTCGAACCGCATAGCTTCGAATGCGCCTGGGTGCTGGCATCGGCATCTTCGAGGCTGCCGATCCGCGGGATATTACCGGCAAATTCCAGGATTTTGCTGTTGTAGATCTCGTCCATGGTCAATTCCGCCCCAGATCGCTGTGGACCGGCTCATTCGGTGGTCATTGTATCTTAAACAAAAAACGCACCGTCTCGTGTTAGCATACTTACATGAAGACGCTGTCTTCCTATATGTATGTCGTTCGAGGGCCATGAAAAAGCAATGGCCTCCGGTAAGATTGATTGGGAAACCGTGCCGGATGGGCGACGCCCTGAAAGCCCCGGAGCCTGCCAAAGGTGCAACATTCCTGACAGGGGATACCAGTTGGCGAGTCCGAAAGACGATCCGCATGCGAGCGGATCAGGAGACTTGAACAGTATGGACGCCATTGTAAAGAATTTTCCGCAGAACAGCCGCGATTCCAACCGCCCGAGCCAGAAGGAAGCTGAAGACGCCGTCCGCACGCTGCTGCGCTGGGCCGGTGAAGATCCGGCGCGTGAAGGCCTGCTCGACACCCCCTCGCGCGTGGCCAAGGCCTATCGCGAACTCTTTGCCGGCTACGATATGGACGCAGAGGACGTGCTCGGCCGCACCTTCGAAGAGGTTGCCGGTTATGACGACATGGTCCTCGTCAAGGACATTCCGTTCTTCTCGCACTGCGAACATCACATGGTCCCGATCATCGGCAAGGCGCATGTCGCCTATATGCCTGATGGCAAGGTGCTCGGCCTGTCGAAGATCGCCCGCGTCGTAGAGATCTTCGGCCGGCGCCTGCAGACGCAGGAAACCATGACGGCGCAGATCGCCAAGTCGATCGATGAAACGTTGCGTCCGCGCGGCGTCGCGGTCATGATCGAAGCCGAACATATGTGCATGGCCATGCGCGGTGTGCAGAAGCAGGGTTCGACCACATTGACGACAACCTTTACTGGGACCTTCAAGTCCGAACCTGCCGACCAGGCGCGATTCATGTCCATGGTACGGGGCCGCTGATACCGGCTTCACAAAGAGAGCCGATCGATGACGCCATTCGCCTTCAACGCGCCTTCAGACGACAAATCCGAGCTCGAGGACGCGGGGGATTTCACCCCGCGCTTCGATGATCGCGGATTGATTACTGCGATCGTGACCGACGTCCAGGACGGAGAGCTCCTGATGGTCGCACATATGAACGCGCAGGCTCTGGCGCTCACCATCCAGACAGGCAAGGCGCACTACTTCAGCCGTTCGCGCGGCAAGCTGTGGATGAAGGGTGAAACGTCGGGCAATATCCAAACGGTCAGGGAGATCCGTACCGATTGCGATCAGGATGCCATCTGGCTGAAAGTAGAGGTCGCCGGTCACGATGCGACATGCCATACTGGCCGCCGTTCATGCTTCTATCGGACCGTATCGTTGCAGGATGGAAAGCCGATGCTCGACATCGTCGATGACGAGCGCCATTTCGATCCCGCTGACGTCTATAAGAAATAGCGCAAAACGGCGGCATTTGCCTCTTATAGGGACAGATCAGCCCTCTATATACGATTTGGAAAGGGAAGAGGAACACACTTCGAAAACACAGAGTGTTCTGCCGGGAGGAGGCACGCCATGCTGAACTGGAGTTTGCACCGTCAGGGCTCTGAAGCTGGCCAATCCGATTCCGGTTCGTCTTCCACATTGCCCGATATGACAGTTCCTACGATCTCCCCACCACCACAGAAGAAAGCCAAGATCGCTCTCGCGCTCGGCGGCGGCGCCGCGCGTGGCTGGGCCCATATCGGCGTGTTGCGAGCGTTGGATGAAGCCGGCATCGAGATCGGCATGATCGCCGGCACCTCGATCGGTGCTCTCGTCGGCGGCTGCTATCTCGCCGGAAAGCTCGACGAACTCGAAGAATTCGCCCGTTCGCTCACCATGCGCCGCATCGCCAGCCTGCTCGATCTGACGATCGGCGGCAGCGGCCTGTTCGGCGGCATGCGGCTGACGAAGCGCATGGCCGAGCATCTGGAAGGTTTGAATATCGAGGATCTCGACCGTCCCTTCGTCGCCGTGGCCGCCGAGGTCAATACCGGCCACGAGGTCTGGATCTCCAATGGCTCACTGATTACGGCGCTGCGCGCTTCCTACGCCCTGCCCGGCATCTTCGAGCCGATCCGCAGCAACAACCGGACGCTCGTTGATGGCGCCCTCGTCAATCCGGTGCCGGTGTCCGTCTGCCGCAGCTACGAGCAGCCGCTCGTCTGCGCTGTTAACCTCAACTACGACCTCTTCGGCCGCTCCGCCGTCGTCAAGCACAATGCCGGACTGACGGTTCAGGAAATGCAGAAGCGCGAGGAAACACCCTATACGCGCCTCGGCATGACCGGCGTCATGGTGCAGGCCTTCAACATCATTCAGGACAGGATTTCACGCGCGCGCCTGGCGGGCGACCCGCCGGATATCTCGCTGCATCCGCGGCTGAGCGATATCGGGCTTTCGGAGTTCCATCGCGCCGGCGAGGCAATCGAGCGCGGTTACCAGGAAGCCTCGCTGAGGCTTCCCGAACTCAAGCGAATGCAGGAAGCTTTTGCCGGCCACGCGTGATGGCCGGCGGTGTGCCTACCCTGCGATATAGGCCTTGATCTCTTCGGCCTCGCGCTCGACCGCTGCAATGCGGGTCTT
Source organism: Hyphomicrobiales bacterium (assembly GCA_900465675.1). Classification (GTDB taxonomy): domain Bacteria; phylum Pseudomonadota; class Alphaproteobacteria; order Rhizobiales; family Rhizobiaceae; genus Rhizobium. The sequence continues at coordinate 109,533 of UBJR01000009.1, forward strand.
CACCACGTCACCGATCGAAATGATGCCGCTGAGCTTGCCGTTGCTCTCCACCGGCACATGCCGGAAGCGCTTGCTGGTCATCAGCTCCATCAGTTCGTTGACGGTCGAATCCTCGTGGCAGCGGAACACTTTGGAAGTCATCATCGATGCGACCGGTTGGTCAAGACAGTCCTTGCCTGATTTGGCGATCGCATGAACGACGTCGCGTTCGGTAAATATCCCGGAAATCTTGCCCTGCACGCCGACGATGACGATCGCGCCGATCTTCTTCTGGCTGAGCACCTTGGCGGCTTCGGCAACGGTGGTGTTCGGACCAGCCGTCACGACGTCGCGGCCCTTCAGGTCGAGTATGGCTTTTACTGTGTTGGACATCAGCAACCTCCTATGTCGTAAGTGGATACACTTTACTGGATCACAGGCATCCGCGACGGTCTCTCCTCCCAACGCGGATCAGTTGGAATGGTGCACTTCAACGATCAGGATTGCAATACGGACGGCTCGTACTGACCTTCGTCCGAAGGCGGTAGTGCACGGTCGAACAGCGGAAACAGGAAGAAGCCGAAGACGAAACCGCCGATATGGGCGTCCCAGGCGATCGCCTGGCTGCCGTCGCCGATCAGCGGCACGCCGACGGCGATCAGCGCGTTGCCGAACAGCCAGAACAATGTGAAGGCGATCACCGTGCGGCTGCGGAACGTCTGCACGATCGAAAGCCGCGGATTGAGATGCGCCGGCCGGCCCGGACGCGCATCGGCAGGAAAGGCAAACCGGCAGGCTGCACCCATCAGCCCTGAAATCACGCCGGATGCGCCGATCAGCAGCGTCGGATCGCCCCAGTTCAATGCGGCATGCAACGCTGCCGAAGCGATCGACGAGAGGAACCAGAAGGTCAGATAGCGGCCGATACCGATCCGCCGGATGACCGGCGCGCCGAAGGCCATCAGCCACAGGCCGTTGAACAGGATATGCTCGATGCTTCCGTGCAGCAGCGAATAGGTTACCGGGCTCCACAGCCACTGCAGCCCCTGTTCCGACAGCGGAATCACGTAGCGCGCGGGGATGAAGCCGAAGGTGAGGAGCAGCCACTCGACCGCCTGATCCGGCAGGACCAGCGTCTGCACGGCGTAAATAGCGGCAAGAAGGGCGAGTGTTGCAACGAGAATGCCTGGCAGATTGAAGACCGGTTCGCGCTTGGCCTGCACCCGTTCCTCACCGTTCGTCTGCCGCTCCGGCGATTGCTCGTCCATCTGTACCCTCATACTTCGAGGCCACAGCCTTACAGGAGCGTCGGGCAAAAAAAAAGCCGTCCGGCAGAACCGGACGGCGGCCGAGCGTCCCCCGGGATAACCCCGTGCCCGATAAGTCTTTCGTGCTGAACTTCGTTTCCGAAGCGATGACAAGACAACTCCCATGGAAGGGCGGGACGGGCAATCGAAACCCTTCTTTAACCTTAACGGGCCCGACTTGGCATGAAACCCGCAGGATAACACCCAAGCAGGCCATGACGGCCTGATTCTGGACTGTAATGAAACAGATTGGGTGCACCGTGCGTCATCACACCATCATCGATGTTTACGACTACTGGAACCGTTTGCGCGGCACCCAAGACGCGCCGCTGAAATCCGAACTGGAACCGTCCACTTTGGGTCACATGCTGCCCAGCCTCTTCATACTGGAGATCAGCGCCGAAGGCCCGGTCACCTTCAGGCTGGCCGGCGCCAAGATTTCCGATCTTTTCGGCCAGGATCTGCGCGACGAAAGCTTCTCGGCATTGTTCGGCGAAGGATATGGCAACACCATCGAAGCCACGCTGGCCGGCGCCATGCGCCATGCGATGCCGGCATTGCTCAACGTAACGGGTTACAGCACCGCCGGCCACCGCGCAGCCTTCGAGATCGCGCTGATGCCGCTGCGGTCGGATGACGGTCACTGCGAGCGCCTCTTCGGCGTCATTGCCGCCACGACTGTCGCCAGCTGGCTGGAGGTCGTGCCGCTCGATTTCCTGGTGCTCGACCGCTGCCGCGCGCTGCGGAATTTCCAGGGCGACGCTAGTGCCGAAGCAGGCTGGCAGGTGAGCACCAAACCCACAAGACCGCATGGTCTGGGCGCGATTCTGGGGCGAGTCGTTTCCTCGTTCCGCAGTGGTTCACCTGCCCGCTGAAGCGTCTCGAAACGATACAGATCGGATGCTTGCCAGAAGCTGCAATGTGAGGTCGTCAGACAACCTTCTGTTAAGGTGTTGCGGGTAAAGATCGCACTATATCATTTTATAAAGAAGCGCTTTCATGCACTCGTTCCAGCAAGCTCAGACGCAGAGAGCGCCGCGCCCTGAACAGGGTGTTTTTCAGCGCGTGCCGATCAATATGCAGGGCCGGCTGATGCTTGCGAACTACGAAGAGTTCGAATGCATGGTCATCGACATGTCGCCAGGCGACATGTACGTCACCTGCCCCGGCCGCCCGCGCGCCAACGAACGTGTCGTCGCCTATATCGACCATCTCGGCCGTGTCGAAGGCCATGTGCAGACCGTCGATGCCCGCGGCTTCACCATGTCGATCAACGCAACGGAACGGAAGCGCGAGAAGCTCGCGGCACAGCTGACCTGGCTCGCCAACAAGCATGAGCTAGGCCTGCCGGAAGACCGCCGCCACGACCGCCTGACGCCGCGCGAAACCAAGAGCGAACTGACGCTCGAAGACGGCACGCGCTATGTCTGCCGTATCATGGACCTTTCGCTGTCGGGCGCTGCCGTCGACGTCGAGGCCCGGCCACCGCTCGGCACAGCGATCCGCCTCGGCAACATGCGCGGCCGCGTGGTGCGCCATTTCTCCGAAGGCGTGGCGCTCGAGTTCCTCTCGCTGCAATCTCGCGATACGCTACGCGAATTCCTCTAGGCGTCATCCTTCTGTCATCGCCATCGACGATCAAGGCGGCCTCGCAAGAAGGCGGCTTTGTTGATGTCTGTATTATTTCCTGAGATCGAGCCATACGATCACGGCATGCTGGATACCGGCGACGGCAACCGGCTCTATTTTGAATGCTGCGGAAATCCGGACGGCCTGCCGGTTGTCGTTTTGCATGGCGGCCCGGGCTCGGGGTGCTCGGCTGCGTCCAGACGCTATTTCGATCCGTCGGCGTACCGGATCATCCTCTTCGATCAGCGCAATTGCGGCCGCAGCCTGCCGAATGCGGCCGACCCGGATTGCGATCTTGCTGCCAACACTACCTGGCATTTGGTCGCCGATATCGAACGCCTCCGCGAACATCTCGGCCTCGGGCGATGGCTCCTGTTTGGCAACTCGTGGGGTACGACGCTCGCGCTTGCTTACGGACAGCGTCACCCGCAACCCGTTGCAGGCATGATTCTCGCGGGCATCACCACGACACGCCGCTCCGAGATCGACTGGCTGTGTAGCGGCATGGCCCGGTTCTTCCCCGCTGACTATGCGCATTTCATCGAGGCCATTCCACACAGCCTCCGCGATCGCGGACCACTCGCAGCCTATTTCGCTATGCTGAACGGCCCTGACGCCGATCTGCGCCAGGCCGCCGCCTTGGCCTGGCACCGGTGGGAGGCCGCGTCGATCCTGCTTGCCGATCCGAACGGCATGCCGCGCCGGTGGGCCGATCCGCGCTATCTGCTGATGCGTGCGCGGATCGTGACGCACTACTTCCATCACGGCGCCTGGCTGAAGGACCGGCAGCTGCTCGCCGATGCCAGCAAGCTTCAGGGCATACCCGCAACGCTGATCCAGGGCCGGTTTGACCTTGAGGCGCCGTTGACCACCGCATGGGAACTGGCCCAATCCTGGCCTGAAGCCGAGCTCGTCATCGTCGAAAATGCCGCTCATTCCCTCGACAACAGCGCCATCGCCGCTGCTATCGTCGATGCGGCGGCAAAATTTCTGCATTTTCTCGAAAAATAATTTTCGCCGGAATCGGACGAAAACCTACCAATTCGGCGCTTTTTGCGCCCTTATGTCGGCGATCTTGCATCTGGTCCGGCAAGGTCAGCCGGCAAGGCAGCGTTAACAACGCGATAACAAGCCACAATCCGGAACACTCCGCCGTTAACTTTTACCCCGGAATAGCGCCATTCCGGCACAGAACCCGTATCGGGAATAGCTGCAATTTTAATCGAATTCGCCGCAAATTTTCTGCGGTTTTTATGCGTATTCGATTCAAATATCGTTCAAGTTTTCTCCGCTTTTGAATCAACTAAGCACTTAATTTGACTACGTAATTTTGCGTCGGATAAAACCGTCGATGTCATTGTCACCTCAACAAACGGGGAGACGGCAGAGACAATGTTCAACGCAATCAAGAGCGGCATTTTCGCCAGTATCATGATGATCACCATGACGGGCACAGGACAGGCGGCGCCCGGCAGCATGACGCTTGCAGGCAACGCTAGCCCACCGATCGGCGCCTATCAGTTCTGCAAGGAAAATCCGGCCGATTGCAGCAATCCCGCGGGTGACGCCGGCCCGCTGCTTCTCACCGAAGCACGCTGGAAGGATATCCTGAAGATCAACTATCAGGTCAATTCGTCGATCCAGCCGATGACCGACATGGAGATCTACGGTGTCGAAGAGCGCTGGGCCTACCCGCGTACCGTCGGCGACTGTGAGGACTATGCGCTCTTGAAGCGCAAGCTGCTGATCGATGCCGGCGTCTCCCCGTCCGATCTTCTGATGACCGTCGTGCTGCAGCCGAATGGTGAGGGCCATGCCGTGCTGACCGTCCGCACCGACCACGGCGACTTCATTCTCGATAACATGCGCAACAAGGTCATGCTCTGGGCCGACACCGAATACACCTACCTCAAGCGTCAGTCTTCGGATGATCCGAATCGCTGGATGAAGCTTCAGGATGGCCGTGCGGTTGCCGTCGGCAGCGTGAAGTAAGACAGCCGCCGGGTTATCCCGGCGTCACAGCCAGGCACCGGTCAGTCCCCCGCATCCCCGTCCCCGACCGGCGCCCCAGAGCCGCTCCCGCTGTCCCGGGAGCGGCTCGCCCTTTATCGGGCGCTCCGCACCTCTTTGGTTAATGCGATATTAACCATCCTCGCCTGATGATGCCGTCAGATTCATCCAGGCACCGGCGGCTCACGTTTTTCTTGCGGCGGTCAACGACTGAAGAGCCGCCATGAGCCATCTCGCCCCCAATGCCGCCGCAGTCGACGAAAGCCCGATCCTCTCCAGTGGCTTCCTGATCCGCGTGACCGCCGCCGTCGCCGTTCTTGCCGTCCTGACCATCGCGATCAGCCTCGGCGGCCGCTGGTTCGGCCGCCACATCACGCTGGCAGGCAATAGCGAAAGCACCCAGGCCGTCAGCGTCACGATCGGCCGCGACACGCTCAACCTTTCGGAAAACACGATTCGCTTCCCGAGCCAGCGCCATGCCGGCGTCTCCGAGCGTGCCGACCTGTATCTGACCTGGCCGGAAATGCAGGGCTACACGAAGAACGACCGCGAACGCTTCGACGACGTTGCCCAGTCGGCCGGCCTCATCTTCCTGCAGATCACCCAAAGCACGATGTCGCGCGACATGTCCGGGCGAATCGAACCGATCTACGCCCATCTGATGGACGGTGCGGCCAAGCCCTATGCCGATGGCCTGACGCTCCACAACCTGCGCGCCGATGCCGGCTACACCGGAGAGGTCCTGCTGACGGCAGAGCGCCCGAACGCGGCCGACTATGCCGTTCGCTGCATCCTGCCCGAATCGCCCGAGCTCGCGACCAGCGGCGACTGCCAGCGCGACATCAAGGTCGGCAAGGATCTGAGCGTGCTTTACCGATTCTCCAGCCGTCATTTGAACGATTGGGACCATATTGATGCCGCTATTCGCTCTTTTGTGGAGGCGCGTCTCGCGACCCGTTCTGCGACAAGCCGCTAAAACGCGGCTGACGGGCGAAAGAAACGATTAATCATAAACGGATTGGTAACTCAGCCCCGGTAAATTCCGTAGTCAACGATCGCCGCGGAGGGGCGTGCGGTCTGGTTCAAAAACATCAGAAATGCAAGCGAAGAGTGAAATAGTGTCAAGGTCAGTCTCCTCCGTACATCCGTCGCGGTCCGGCAATTTCCTGGTGAAGATGCTTGCGGCACTTGCGATCGCCACGACGGCGTTTCTTGCCGAATCGGTTACCGCGGAAGCGGAAGCAGCCAATCCGAAATATGCAGGGATCGTCGTCGATGCGAAGACCGGCAACGTTCTCTACAGCGAGAACGCCGACCGCCTTCAGTATCCGGCATCGCTGACCAAGATGATGACCCTCTACATGACCTTCGAGGCGCTGGAGCAGGGCCGCATTTCGCTCGATACCCGCGTCCCCTTCTCCCCGCACGCCTCCGCACAGGCACCGACCAAGCTCGGCGTCCGCGCAGGCGGTTCGATCACCGTCGAACAGGGCATTCTCGGCCTCGTGACGCTGTCCGCCAACGACGCGGCAACCGCGCTTGGCGAGATGATTGGCGGTGGCAGTGAAGATCGCTTCGCGCAGATGATGACGGCCAAGGCCCACGCGCTCGGCATGACCCGGACCACCTATCGCAATGCCAACGGCCTGCCGAACACCGCGCAGATGACCACGGCCCGCGACCAGGCCCGCCTCGGCATCGCGCTTCGCCAGCATTTCCCGCAATATTACGGCTATTTCGCCACGCAGAGCTTCAAGTTCGGCACCCGCACGATCCGCAGCCATAACCGTCTCGTCGGTTCCGTGCGCGGCGTCGACGGCATCAAGACCGGCTATACACGCGCTGCAGGCTTCAATCTCGTCAGCTCCGTGCAGGACGACGGCCGCTCGATCGTTGGCGTGGTCATGGGTGGTGCCTCTACCCCTGCCCGCGACAACCAGATGCGCAAGTTGATCGCCACCTATCTGCCGAAGGCTTCGACCCGCGGCGGCACCAAGCTGATTGCCGAACCGGCTCCGACGCGGGTACCTGCCCCGGCAGCTGAAGTTCCGGTCGCTGCTGCCTCCGAGATCGAATTGCCGCATACAGCTCCGGCTCCGGCTGCACGCTACGAAGTTGCCGCTGCGGCGACTGCTTACACCGACACACCTGCCGTAAAGACGGAAAACCCGCTGGTGGCAACTCAGCAGCCGACCGAGATGCCGTCGCCGACAAAGGTCAAGACGGTTGCGATCAAGGGTTCGGTTGCCGTCCCGACGCCGGCGCCGGCCTATATGCCGGAACAGGCAGAGGACAATTCCGTGGACCAGCTGACCACGGCTTCCGTCCCTGCGGCAAAGGCTGCTGCGACGCCTGCACCTGTCACCGAAACGGGTCCGTCCGGCTGGGTTGTCCAGATCGGCGTCTCGTCCAGCAAGGATGCAGCGATGGATCTGCTGCAGAACGCCAAGACCAGGGGCGGCAAAGCGCTGAGCGCCGCCAAGCCTTTCGCTGTCGCCTATGCCAATGACGGCGAACAGATTTATCGCGCCCGCTTCGGTGGTTTCGACGACCAGCGCGACGCGGTCAATGCCTGCAAGGCGCTGAAGCGCGCCGGCGTTAAGTGCTGGGCGGCTGCCCAGTGAGATATTCGGCGCCGCCAGTCCTGTTTCTGACGGCACCGCTGATGGCCGAACCGGTGTTTGCGGTTCTGGTCGAAATTCGTGACCTCGATTGTTAGTGCGTACGGGGAATATTATGGCGATCAATGGAAATGTACCGGGCTTTCCGCCCGAAGGACGCGCAACCGGCAAGCCGGCCCGCATCGGCCTGCACCCGCTTCATGAGGCTGCATTGCGCCTCGCCGAGATCGGGCGGCCGCGCGCGACCAAGTCGGCAAAGACCAAGGATCTGATCAATCTTCTGCTGACTCATGGCGCCCGCGCCTGGCGCTACCAGCAGCCCGAAGCCCGCATCCACCTGCACGTCACCTGCCCGGAAGGCACGTCGCCGGTTACTCTGCGGCTTCGCTGATTATCTAGAGCAATCCGAGTTCCGAAAGCTCGCGGCGCAAGTCCGCGGGCATTTCAGCAATACCGGCGCCGAGACTCATCAGGTCGCGCGGCGTGTCTTCTTCCGGATAGTAGCGCCAGCCCTGGAACGCCCGCTTCGGCTGAACCGATGTCTCGATGACCTCCGGTCCGAGAATGAGATGGCAGCGGCCGATGCCCTCGCCATCCGTGAAGGTCTCGATACCCAGCAGCTTCTGGCGCGCCTGTACCTGCCCCTTGATCACCCAATAGAGCGAGCCGCCGTCGAGAAGTTCATCGACGCGCTTCGGCACCATGCGGGTGGTGTGGATGGAGTGGGGTTCGAGACCGGCGGCAATCGCCCGCAGAGAACGTTCAGCGACCCATTCGCGCAAATCCTCGATGGAGTCGGCGCCAACGCACAATTTGATGAGATGCAATGCCATGCTGGCTGTTGAAATCCTTTTGACCGGCAGCGTCAAGCGCTACCGGCCCGAAGTCCACAAACTCAGCATTCCACGACGTTGACCGCCAAACCTCCGGTGGAGGTTTCCTTGTATTTCTCGCTCATGTCGTATCCCGTCTGGCGCATCGTCTCGATACAGGCGTCCAGCGGAACGAAATGCTGACCGTCTCCCTTTACCGCCAGCGAGGCCGCCGTCACTGCCTTGACGGCACCCAAGGCGTTGCGCTCGATACAGGGAACCTGGACGAGGCCGGCAACCGGATCGCAGGTCATGCCAAGGTGATGCTCGAGCGCGATCTCGGCGGCATTTTCGATCTGGGCCGGTGTCGCGCCCATGACCGCGGCGAGCCCCGCAGCCGCCATCGCAGCCGCCGAACCCACTTCGCCCTGACAGCCGACTTCGGCGCCGGAGATCGAGGCATTGTGCTTGATAATACCGCCAACGGCTGCTGCTGTCAGCAGATAGTCGCGGATGCCGTTCTGGTCCCAGTCGTCATGGAAATGCTCGTAGTAGCGGATCGTAGCCGGAATGACGCCGGCAGCGCCATTGGTCGGCGCGGTGACGACGCGGCCGCCCGCGGCATTCTCCTCGTTGACCGCCATGGCATAGACGCTCAGCCAATCGTTGGCGAGCAGCGGGTTGATGCGGTTGCTGCGCCATTCTTCCTGCAGCTTGTCGTGGATCTGGCGCGCCCGGCGGCGAACCTTGAGCCCGCCAGGCATGATGCCATCGACCTTCAGGCCGCGCTCGATACAGGAGCGCATCGCGTCCCAGATCCGGTCGAGACCGGCATCGAGCTCTTCGCGGCTGCGCTGGCTCTCCTCATTAGCGCGCTTCATCTGCGCGATGGTGAGCCCGGAGCGATCGGCCATCTCCAGCATCTGGGCAGCAGTGGCGAAGGGATAGGGCACCTTAGTCGCACCGGGCGCTGCCTTCTTCTTGGCGCGCATCTGCTCGAGTTCGGTATCGGTGACCACGAAACCGCCTCCGACCGAGTAGTAGATGCGGCGCAGCAGCAGCCGGTCGTCCTTGTCGAAGGCTGAAAAGATCATGCCGTTCGCATGGCCGGGAAGCGTCTGCTTCTTGTCGAAGACCAGGTCGTTCTTCGGCAGGAAGAAATAGGCCGGATGGCCGGGCGGCGTGATGCGGCCGGAACGCTCCACCTGATCGATGATGCCGTCCATCTTGTCGGGATCGACGCTATCTGGCGCCTCGCCCATCAGGCCGAGAATTACCGCCCTGCCCGTTCCGTGGCCAATCCCGGTATAGGCGAGCGAGCCATGCAGGCTGGCCTTGATCGACGCGACCTGCGCGCCTGATGAAGGCCGCGGCCACTCGTTCGACAGAATGAGGTCGAGGAAGCGGTTGGCAGCCGACATCGGCCCCATCGTATGCGAGCTCGAAGGCCCGACGCCGATCTTGAAAACATCGAATACCGAAAGGAACATGCCTGCTTCCCAATAATGAACTGCACCGAGACTATCCCCGGGAGAAACTTGCCGCGCGCGGCGAACCGACATCGCGTTTGACCGGCGCGACACTGCTGCAGAAGGATTTAATGCCTGTCGGTGCTTTGCGAAAGGCCGCGCCACTGGAAATCGCTTCAGGCCGCCGTCCCCGTCATTGCAGCATCTCATGGCATATGTAGAGTGGCGCCGGAGACCAAGGGGTTGAATCATCGATGCTTACGCTTGCGGACTATACTGCGCTTGCCTTCTTTGCCGTGTCCTGGCTCGGCTATTCCTGGCTTCTCCGCGGCCGGACCTTCTTCGGGCGCACCAGTCTGACGCATGCAATGGGCGAGCGTCGCCGCGAATGGATCTACAATTCGCTGCGCCGTGACCTGAAGATGATCGACACCCAGATCATGGCCGGCCTGCAGAACGGCACGGCTTTCTTCGCCTCGACATCGATCTTCGCGATCGGCAGCTGCTTTGCCCTGCTCGGCGCCACCGACAAGGTCAGCGCCATCTTCGCCGACCTGCCCTATGTCTTCGGCGGCAGCCACGTGAGCTTCGAACTCAAGGTCGGCGGACTGGCGGGACTGTTCGCCTACGCCTTCTTCAAATTCGGCTGGTCCTACAGGCTTTTCAACTACTGCACGATCCTGTTCGGCTCGATTCCGATGATGCGCGACACGGAAGCGGATATTTATGCTGCGGAACGCGCCGCCGAGCGCGTCATCCGCATGAACATCATTGCCGGCGGTCATTTCAACGAAGGCCTGCGGGCGATCTTCCTGTCGATCGGCTATCTCGGCTGGTTCGTCAACGCTTACGTTTTCATGGCAACGACGGCGACCGTCGTCTTCGTGCTGACGCGCAGGCAGTTCTTTTCGGAGGCGCGGCTGGCGATCATGGATGTGTCGCCGCCATCAAATCTCCACCTTTCTCCTATTCCCCGCGACCCAGCGCAAAACGGCGACGGTGATTTGTCCGGGAGACAGTGAATGACGATGATGGCTGACGGCAACGGCAACCCGGCTCAGCCGCCGCGGATCGGCCTCCTCGACACGCTGCGCGGCGCCGCCCTGATCGCCATGGCAACCTATCATTTCAGCTGGGACCTGGAGTTCATGGGCTATCTGGCGCCCGGAACCGCAGAGACCGGCTGGCTGAAGCTCTATGCGCGGGCCATCGCCACCACATTCCTGTTCATTGCCGGGCTCAGCATGGCGTTGTCGAGCCAGGCAGGCATTCGCTGGCCGTCATTCTGGAAGCGCTTCGCGATGATTGCAGGCGCTGCACTGCTGATCTCCATTGCGACGCGCATCGCCATGCCCGGCGAGTGGATATTCTTCGGCATCCTGCACTGCATGGCGGCGATGACGCTGGTGGGCGTCGTCTTCGCCCGCCTGCCGCTCTTCGTCACCGCCCTCGTGACGATTGCCCTAGTTGCCGCCTGGGTTGCCGATACCTTTGCTGCGCCCGGCACGCTCCGCTCGGCATCGTTCAACCAGCCGCTGCTCTGGTGGATCGGTCTTACCGACATGCCGCCGCGCTCGAATGACTATGTGCCGATCTTCCCCTGGGCCGCAGCCTATATGTCCGGCTTGACGCTGGCGCTGATTGCCCTGCGCACCAGCCTGCCGCAGAAGCTTGCCGCACTTGGGACCGGCGGCTCGCTTCTGGCACGCGGCGGGCGCCACAGCCTGGCATTCTATCTGATCCATCAGCCGGTTCTGATCGCCATCGCCTACGCAATGACCTTCGTCGCTCCACCCGCAAAACCGGATCTCGCCGAAATTCACATGCGCCAGTGCAATCCCGGCTGGTGCCAGGGGATGGATGCCAAGTCATGTCAGATCTATTGCGAATGCACGCTGACCGAAATGCAGGGGCAAAAGCTGCTGGAGCCGTTCCACACGGGGATCGTCAAGCCTGACGACGACCGGGTGCAGGCGATCGCCAATCAATGCAGCATCAAGGCGCTTCCGTCCGAACCGCAATAGCGGCTCAGGTGCCGACGCCGATTTCGGCCAGCCGGCCGAGGCAGGATTCCTCGATATTGTCGAGTTCCGCCAGCGTGTCGTCGATATCCTTGCGCTTCTGGCGCAGGTCCTCACGCTTCTCATCGACGCGCTTCATCAAGAGCTTCAGCTGACCGAGTTCGCCCGGCGGCTCCTTGTAGACGGTGATGATCTCGCGGATCTCGGCGATGGTGAAACCGATGCGCCGGCCACGCAGGATTTCCTGGATGAGCCGGCGGTCCGCCTGGCGGAAAAGCCGGGTACGGCCGCGGCGCTCCGGATGGATCAGACCTTCGTCTTCATAGAAGCGAAGCGTGCGCGTCGACACACCGAATTCGCGCGTCAGCTCCGTTATGCTATAATACTTGTTCACAGGCATCAGATTCCCACTCTCTCCCGCCAATAATATTGACTTTTACGTAATAGTCAATTTCGGCAGGGCAGCGTGGTTAAATGGCAAACCACCAGGTCGCAATCCCCAGGAATGCGAAGAAGCCCGTACAGTCGGTGACCGTCGTCACGAAGACCGACGATGCGATGGCGGGATCGGCGCCGACCTTGTCCAGAAGCAGCGGCAAAAGGATGCCGGCCAACGCTGCGGCAATCAGGTTGATGATCATCGCCGCGCCGATCACCATGCCCAGCTGGTAGTCGTGGAACCAGGTGCCGGCAATCGCCCCCATGATCGTTGCGAAAATCACCCCGTTCATGACGCCGACAGTCGCTTCCCTGCGGATGATGCGGCCAGCGTTGTAGATGTCTAGATCGCGGGTCGCGAGCGCCCGTACGGTCACGGTCATGGTCTGCGTGCCGGCATTGCCGCCCATCGAGGCGACGATCGGCATCAGCACCGCCAGCGCGATCATCTTCTCGATCGAGCCGTCGAACAGCCCGATGACGCTGGCAGACAGCATCGCCGTGCCGAGATTGATCAGCAGCCAGAGGAAGCGCGAACGGACTGTGGAGATGACGTTATCCGACAGCTCTTCGTCACCGACACCGCCGAGGCGCTTGATATCCTCGTCAGCCTCTTCATGGATAACGTCGACCACATCGTCGATGGTGAGCACGCCCACCAGACGCTCATTCTCGTCGACGACGGCGGCTGAGAGAAGGTCATACTGCTCGAAGAGCTGTGCCGCCTCTTCCTGGTCCATCTCGGCCGGGATCGGGTGGTTCGTCTCCCGCATGATCACTTCGATCTTGTTCTGCCGCTTGGTGCGCAAAATCTGGTCGAGATCGACGGCGCCGAGCAGCTTGAAGGTCGGATCGATGACGAAGATCTGCGTGAAGGAGTAAGGCAAGTCCTCCTCCTCGCGCATGTAGTCGATCGTCTGCCCGACGGTCCAGAACGGCGGCACCGCGACGAATTCCGTCTGCATGCGCCGGCCTGCCGAGCTCTCGGGGTAGTCGAGGGCTCTGCGAAGCCGCACCCGCTCGGTGAACGGCAGCTGGGCGAGAATTTCGTCCCGGTCTTCCTGATCGAGATCTTCGAGAATGTAGACGGCATCGTCGGAATCGAGATCGCCGATCGCCGCCGCGATCTGCTCGTTCGGCATCTGGTCGACGATTTCGCGGCGGATCGCTTCGTCCACCTCGGTCAGCGCCGTCATGTCGAAGTCGTCGCCGAGCAGGCGCACCAGCGCCAGACGCTGATCCGGCTGGATCGCTTCGAGCAGATCGCCGATTTCCGATTCGTGCAGGCGCGCCACATTCTGGCGCAGGAAAATCGTGTCGCGATCAGCGATCGCTGCGCCGAGCAGCGCTAGAAAATCGCTGCGAACGTTGCCGTCCTCGTCATAGATGTCGGCGTCTTCGTCCTCTGGACGCTTGCGGATGCGTTCGTCTTCTTCGCCTGCCGTCATTTGCGCCTCGCATCCAGGATCATAACAGTTACGGCTTTCCTGCCGCGTTCGAGAATGGCGGCGGAAAAGGCATTGTCAACAAACGGATAAACGAACCCCGCCAGCCGTTGCGGCAGCATAAGTCCCCGTCCCTGCTAACCGAATTGGCTCCTTGCGTCTAGCGTCCAAAACCATGTCTGCGGATGACAATGCGCCGTTGCGGCGATAGTTTCCGCAACCCGAATATCAGGAGCTTACGAAAACATGACGATCCGCCCGATCCTACGCTATCCGCATCCCGGATTGAAAACAGTCTGCGCACCTGTCAGCGCCTTCGACGGCGATCTGCAGAGCCTTGCGGGCGATCTCCTGGACACCATGCGGGCCGCACCCGGCGTCGGCATCACGGCAGCCCATATCGGCATCTTCCAAAAGGTGGTGGTGATCGAACTCAGCAAGGCCGATGGCGTGCGGACCTATGTCAATCCGGAAATCCTCTCGTCTTCGGCGGAACCTTTGCGCCAGATGGAAGGCAGTGTCTCCATGCCCGGCGCGACAGAGGAGGTCATCCGGCCCGGCGCAATCCGTTTCCGTTATCAGACTGTGACCGGCGAGACGAAGGAGGAAAACGCAGATGGTTTTCTCGCCATCTGCATCCAGCATGAGATCGACCAGCTCGATGGTATCTTCTGGCTGCAGCGCCTCTCCAAGCTCAAGCGCGACCGGCTGATCCGCAAATGGGAAAAGGCCGCCCGCTAATTTCATAAAACTTCCACGAACCAATCCAGCCGATGAGCGTTCTTTGAGCATGACCTTGAAGGAGGACGATCATGCCGAAGACCGACGACAAGAGCACCATTTCACGCGAAGAAGATTATCGCGACTACGAGGAGCGCAATCTCGATGACGGCTGGCCCTATTCCGACAGCCCCGGCGCATCCTCGGCAAAGCCCGCCAACGGCGCCTATGGCGAGACATCAGCCAATTTCGACCGTGACCGCAACGGCGGCTTCCGCATCGATGGAACCGACGAGGACGGCAATGAGAACCGTCTGAGGGATTCGCTGACGGCAGATATGATCGATCGCAGCGAGAGCGACGATCTGGAAGCCCGCGTCTCCGAAAACCTCGAAAACATTCCTGATCTCGACGCAGACAGCATCGACGTCCATGCCGACGGCCATACGATCACGCTGGAAGGTTCAGTCGAGACGATCGGAATTGCCCGCAAGGCCGAACTCGGCGCGCTTTCCGTCGATGGCGTCCACCACGTTCGCAATCGTCTTGAGACGACAGGCGTCGACTCGCATATCCCGAACGAGGATTAGCTTCAACAATTGTAGAAACGAATAATGTATTCATGGGTTGCATGTTTCGATAAACCCGGCCGCACATGTGGCCGGGTTTTGCTGTTTTGATAGGCTGCTAACCTATGTCACAAAACGGTGAAATATCGCCACAGAATCGTGAATTACATGGACAATTCGTAATCCGCGCTGGCCATATACTCCCACAATTTCGCCTCAATTCAGGAGCGAACTCGTACCTGCCGAGGGTTATCGTTTCGTTGTTGATTGCAACAACTGATTGAGGAGATATCACATGAGAATCAAACTTGCAGCCACCGCGGCCCTGTTTGCCATTGGCGTCGCATCGTCCGCTTTCGCCGCTCCCATGTACGACGACAGCTACGTCCGCCCGATCCGCATCAGCCCGCCGAAGCCTGTTCACTACACCGAACATGCCCCTCCGGCCTATTCCGACGACTACACCAATGACAGCGACGGCTGGTACCAGACCAAGATGGCCGCGCCCAAGAAGATCAACTATTCCAAGCTCGAAGCCCAGCGCCTTCCGCCGTGCAAGAACCCGGCCGAACTGACGGGCGTGCAGACCAGAGCCGGTGATGGCGGAGCTTCCGATACCGATGCCTGCCGTGACGTTGGCACGCACTGACAGCGACGAAAACGCAACAAGAGCCGCATGTGCGGCTCTTGTTTTATCCCCGCGGCGATCAGCCTCGAACCTGAAGCAATGCGGCCGGACCGCCCGGTAGACCATCATCGAAAACCGCGCAGGAGAGTTTTCCCCCGAAGACGCAGCCGCTGTCGAGATTGGTGCGATTTCCCGTCGTTCGCGGATTGGCCGGTGACGGCGTATGCCCGTGCACCAGATGCTTTCCCCAGAACTCACCTGATACATCGTCTTCGAAGCGCAGCCACATCAGCTCATGCGGCGTCTGATCTTCGAGATACCGTCCTTCTCTGACGCCGGCATGCACGAAGATGCGATGCGGATCCGTGTGTAGAAGCGGCAGTGCCGCCATCCAGTTCAAATGCGCTGATGGAACCGGCCCGCCGTAAGACGCCAACGTCTCGATCCCGCCGTTGTCCAGCCACAACGATTCGTCGTGCCGCCCCTCGTGAGCACCCGTTGCCATGTCCTCGTGATTGCCCTTCAGCGCGATCCATTGCCAGTCCGGCGAGCGCGGCCCTGCTATTAAAGTCTCCACGACGGCACGGCTGTCGGGACCACGGTCGATATAGTCGCCGAGGAACACGATCTTTCCGGATGGCGCGTAGTCTTCCACCCGCTCGATCATCCGCAAGAGCGGGCCGATGCAGCCGTGGATATCTCCAATTGCGAAGGTGAGGCTCAATACGCAGCGCTCCCGTCGATGTGACAAGGAAATAAACTAGTGCAAGGCAGCCAATGGTCGATAGCGCCGAAACAACTGTCAGCGGCTCAGGTTTCACATCAGCAAAATGAGATAAAAAACTGTAGAAAAAGAAAAACCCGCCGAAGCGGGTTTACTTTGGTGCGGTCGAGAAGACTCGAACTTCCACGGGTTGCCCCACAGCGACCTCAACGCTGCGCGTCTACCAATTCCGCCACGACCGCATCGTGGTAGAGCCGATTTGCGTCGGCGAGGCAGCATGTAGCAAAAGCATTTTGGGCGCACAAGAGCGATATGACAGATTTTTTCAAAACAAATCGCAGCATTTGAATTGGTTATCAAACGAGGCCATATAGCAGCATGCCGCTGAGCCTTTGCGGCAAGGGAAAAGTCCATGCTGCGTACCGATCTTCAACTCTCCATGTTTCCACAGGCCGGCAACAAACCCGTGCGCTGGCGCATCGCCGATGAGCTGGTGCCCTATGAGCTTGCTGTGGAAACCATGGAGCGCGAAGTGGCCTTGATCGCCGATGGCGGCGATGAGCTCGTCTGGCTGGTCGAACACCCGCCGCTCTACACGGCAGGCACAAGCGCCGATGCCAAGGATCTTGTGCAGCCCGACCGATTCCCGGTCTTCGCCACCGGCCGCGGCGGTGAATACACCTATCACGGTCCCGGTCAGCGCGTTGCCTATGTGATGCTCGATCTCAAGCGACGCCGTCAGGACGTCCGCGCTTTTGTCGCAGCCCTCGAAGACGTCGTCATCCGCACGCTCGATTCGATGAATGTCCGCGGTGAACGGCGCGAGGACCGCGTTGGCGTCTGGGTGCGGCGGCCGGAAAAGCCGTTGCTGCCGGATGGCACGATGAGTGAGGACAAGATCGCCGCCCTCGGCATCCGCCTGCGCCGCTGGGTGACCTTTCACGGGCTGTCGCTCAACGTCGAGCCCGATCTCGATCATTTTACCGGCATCGTCCCCTGCGGGATCTCCGCCTATGGCGTCACAAGCCTTGTCGATCTCGGCCTGCCGGTGATGATGTCAGATGTCGACATCCGTCTGCGTCAGTCGTTCGAATCGGTTTTCGGAGAAACTGTCTCCGACGCCTAGGTCATATTGATCCGGCGCGGTTCCTGTGGTTGATGGCTGTGTTTCCGAAAGCGCAGCATGTCTCAGCCACAATCATACCAGAACCCGCTCCAAGGCATGGCCATCATGGCCAGCGCCATGATCGTCCTGCCGGCCATGGATGCGATCGCCAAATATATGGCGACGTTCGAATCGATGTCGCCGGGCCAGGTCACGTTCTACCGCTTCTTCTTCCAGCTGGTCTGCACGCTGCCGCTGCTGCTCTATATCTTCCGCTGGAAGGCATTGTCGGCCAAGCGCCCGTGGATGAATCTGTTGCGCGGCGCGCTACACGGCGCCGCCAGCCTGCTGTTCTTCGTCGCCGTCAAATACATGCCGCTCGCCGATGTCTTCGCCATCTATTTCGTCGAGCCGTTCATGCTGACGGCGATGTCGGCGATGTTCCTGGGCGACAAGGTCGGCTGGCGGCGCTGGACGGCGATCGTCGTCGGCTTCGGCGGCGCGATGATCGTGATCCAGCCGAGCTACGAGATCTTCGGCCTGAAGGCGCTGCTGCCGGTTTTCTGCGCCTTTCTCTATTCCCTCTACCTGTTCCTGAACCGGGCCATCGGCGATGCCGATTCGCCGCTGACGATGCAGACCATGGCCGGTATCGGCGGCACGCTGTTCATGTCGGTGGCACTTGCGGGCGGTGCAGCCGCAGGCATTCCGGATTTCGAAATCTCGCTGCCCTCGTCCGTCCTCGGTCTGGTCCTGCTTCTACTTCTCGGAACGATCTCCGGTTACGCCCATATGCTGATCGTGCGCGCCTTCCGCCTGGCGCCGCTCTCGCTGCTTGCTCCATTTCAGTACTTCGAGATCATCTCGGCAACGGTTCTCGGCTACGCGCTGTTCAATGATTTTCCCACACTTTCCAAGTGGATCGGCATCGCTATCATTGTGGCCTCGGGGCTTTTCATCATCTGGCGCGAGCGGGCGCAGTCGAAGTCTGTCAATTCCGTCTGAACGGCGCGGCATTTCGTTAACTGTCGTTGTTCAGGGATCTTCAATTCGCCCGCGCTAGAACCGTCTCCGGCCTCATGATGAGGTTCTGGAGACAAAAAATGAGCGAATTTCGACTCGCTTTCCCGGCATGTGTCATCGCCGGAAAGCATCGGCTTGCCGCCGACGATATCGGCCTTTTGCGCAAGCACAGCTTTCCGGACGGCGTCCGGACATCCGACGACGTCGTCGTCATGCTTGCCCTCAACAATTCCTGCCCCGAAAAATGCCAGGAATGGAACGCGTTCTTCGTCGAGAACCTGGCAGGCTTCATCGTCAATTACACCTATCCGCAGGGCTCGCTCGACGCGATCAACGTTGCCTGGATCATGCGCATGTTTGCGACTGACGGTGTCGTCAATTCCGCGCTCGAGCTGGAGCTCGTGCTGCACATCATGGAGATTTCCTCCCATGTGCCGGACGAGCTGCGTGCCTTCGCCCTCGATCAGCTGCGCCTTGCGATCACCGACAATGTCGGCGGCTACAAGCTTTCGCGCGCCGTCGATCGCAAGGGCATCACCCGCCAGGATATCGATTTCGTCATGCGCGTGCTGCGCAATGTCAGCGAAGGCGGCGTCATTCCGGTTTCGCCGGTGACCCATGGCGTTCTCAGGCGGATCGAGACGGAGACCCTGCCCGCCTCGAACCATCCCCGCTGGGTGGAAATCATGCGGGCGCTCGAACTTCGCGACTATCACCAGCCGCGCACCAGCCGCTGGCTACGGATTGTCGATGACGAGCAGGCGGTCGCCTGACCCCACGCCATAAAGCTGAATATCTGCAAGGCTTTCGCACGATTGTGCGTTCTGAAGTTTCTGCGTAGAACTTCAGAACGCATTTTTCGGGTGGAGTCTGCATGTTCAAGAAAATCCTGATCGCGAACCGCGGCGAGATCGCTTGCCGCGTGATCAAGACTGCGCGGCGCATGGGTATCCTGACGGTCGCAGTCTATTCCGACGCGGATCGGGATGCGCTTCACGTCGAGATGGCGGACGAAGCCATCCATATCGGCCCTGCACCGGCCTCGGAAAGCTATCTGGTGGCCGAAAAGATCATCGCTGCCTGCAAGGAAACGGGCGCCGAAGCCGTACACCCCGGCTACGGCTTCCTCTCCGAACGCGCCTCCTTCTGCGAAGCGCTGGAGAAGGAAGGTATCGTCTTCATCGGACCGAAGCCCAAAGCGATCCTCGCCATGGGCGACAAGATCGAATCGAAGAAATTCGCCAACGCCGCGAAGGTCTCGACGGTGCCCGGCTATCTCGGCGTCATCGAAGATGCCGTCCATGCCGAAAAGATTGCCGGCGAGATCGGCTACCCGGTCATGATCAAGGCCTCAGCCGGCGGCGGCGGCAAGGGCATGCGTATCGCCTGGAGCGAGAGCGAAGTCCGCGACGGTTTCGACCGGGCACGCTCTGAAGCAAAGAGTTCGTTCGGCGATGACCGCGTCTTCATCGAGAAATACGTCGTCGATCCCCGTCATATCGAGATCCAGGTGCTCGCCGACGGATACGGCAACACGGTCCATCTCGGCGAGCGCGAATGCTCGATCCAGCGCCGCAATCAGAAAGTCGCCGAAGAGGCGCCCTCGCCGTTCCTCGATGAGAAGACCCGCAAGGCCATGGGCGAGCAATCTGTCGCGCTTGCCAAGGCCGTCGACTACCAGAGTGCAGGAACCGTCGAATTCATCGTCGATCGTGACCGCAACTTCTATTTCCTCGAAATGAACACCCGCCTGCAGGTCGAGCACCCGGTGACCGAACTCATCACCGGCATCGATCTCGTCGAACAGATGATCCGGGTCGCCGCCGGTAAAAAGCTCCCCTTCGTGCAGAAGGACATCAAGCTCAACGGCTGGGCGATCGAAAGCCGTCTCTACGCCGAAGACCCTTATCGCAACTTCCTGCCCTCGATCGGCCGCCTGACGCGCTACCGCCCGCCTGAAGAAGGCAAGCAGGGCGACGTGATCGTCCGCAACGACACCGGCGTTTATGAGGGCGCCGAGATTTCCATGTATTACGACCCGATGATCGCCAAGCTCTGCACCTGGGCGCCGGACCGACTGGCGGCCATCGATGCCATGGCCGAAGCGCTCGACGCCTTCGTCGTTGACGGGATCGAACATAACGTCCCGTTTCTTTCGGCACTGATGAAACATCCACGCTGGCGTGAGGGCCGCCTGTCGACCGGCTTCATTGCCGAGGAATATCCCGATGGCTTTGCCCCGTCCGAACCTGACGGCTGGCAGCAGACTGCTCTCGCAGCCATCGCGCTATCGGCATCGCTGATCGAAACGAGCCGCCGCGAGCGCCACGCCGACCGCCTGCGTGCGGCCAGCAGCGATCTGCGCAGCGACTGGGTGGTCAGGATCGGCAAGGACTATGTCGGCCTCTCGCTGACGGAAGGCCACGTCACCATCCCCTTCGACATGGGGATGAATGCAGATTGCAGCGAAATCCAGGTTGTCACCACTTGGAGACCGGGCGAACCCGTCTGGTCCGGAACGATCGGCGGCGTCAAAGTCATCGCCCAGATCCGCCCCATCCTGAATGGCCTGCGGATCGACTGGCAGGGGCTTTCTGTCCGGACGAAGACGTTCACGCCGCGCCACGCGGAACTCGACAGGCTGATGCCGGTGAAGCTGCCGCCCGATACGTCGAAACTCCTGCTCTGCCCAATGCCCGGCCTTGTCGTGTCGATCTCGGTGTCCGAAGGCCAGGAGGTCAAGGCCGGCGAAACGCTGGCGGTGGTCGAAGCCATGAAGATGGAAAACGTCCTGCGCGCCGAGCGCGACCTCGTCGTCGGCAAGGTCAAGGCGAAGCCGGGTGAAAGCCTGGCCGTCGATGCCGTCATCATGGAATTCGCCTGACCCATTCCGGGACAGCCGCAGCCTTTGAGAGCCTGAAAGCCAAGGATTTTTGTTAAGACGCCCGCTCTAAGATGAGCCGTTTTCGTCCTGTGGCTGGGGCCGGAGTTGCGAATGACGGCCCTTCAATCGGCAGGCTTGCTGCTATCGATCAATCTTGGCCTGCTCTGGCTGTTGATGCGTATGCCACTCGGGCAACGCACGATCAGCGTCGTCAGAACCTTCCACTGTTCGCCGGAAACACTCTGGAAGGCGATCAATCCCGCTGGCGAAGCCGCTGATTGGCATCACGCCGTCATCAGCAGCCGGCCAATCGCGCATCGTCCTGGGTTCGTCGAGCAGGTCTACAGCCATCTCGACCGCAATGGAGAGCCGCTGCGCCGCGTCCTGGCGCTCGACGCGCTCCCGGCTGGCGGCGTTCATGCCTTCCGCTCCCGGATTGCCGACGACAGCACGCTCGATCCGCAGTTCTGGACGCATTACACCGAGAGCCGCATTATCAGGGCAACGCCGCAAGGGGCGACTCTGGAGATCAGCCAGACCGACCACTATCGCGGTCTTGCTTTTCTGCTCTTCCGCTATTTCGTTCTGCAGCGGGAGGTAAGGTCGCTGCAGGGCTGGCTGGAAACCGGCATTTCGAAGCCACAGGGTTACTTCGAAGGTCCGTTGGTGCAGACAAGCCTGGCGATCCTCTCGACGCTGCTGCTCTGGCCATTCTTCGGGCTCAACGTCAGCGGCCTGATGATCTCCACCTTTCTCACGCTGGTCATCGTGCTTCATGAGCTTGGCCACATGGCGGCCTATCGCGCCTTCGGACATCGGTCGGTACGAATGATCTTCGTCCCCCTGCTCGGCGGTATCGCCATTGGCGGGCGGCCGTACGAGAATCTCTTCGAGGTCGCGGCCTGCGCGCTGATGGGCGCCGGCATGTCGGCTTTCCTCGTGCAGATCGTCATCACCGCATACCAGGGGATCGGCCATGGCCTTCTGCCTGCCAGTTTCGGACGGCCGCTGCTTGTCTTCCTGCTGATTCTCGGCGCCTTCAATCTGCTGAACCTCTTGCCCATGCATCGCTTCGACGGCGGCCAAGTTCTGCGGCAGATTTTCCGCACCCGCCATTCGCTGATGGTGGCAAGTTTCGCTGTCACAGGCTGCATTCTGGCGATCGGCTGGGAGATCGGACTGTCGAACAATCTGTTGATCGCCGGCCTCGTCGTCTTCATCCTGCTGAGCATGATCGGCTCGGGATCCGTCAAGCCGCGCCAGAAGCTTGATGAGATGAATGATGGCGAGCGGATGCTTGTGGCATTCGGGCTTTATGCGGCAATCGCGATGCACGGCTATGCCATTATTTTCGCGAGCGAAAACCTCTTCTGACGTTTGCGGAAAACTCGCTGCCGCATCCCGGACAAAGTGTCTTTTGATCAAGCTTTTTGCTTGAGCCTCCCTTACCCGGCGTGCCAATGTCCGCCATCAAATCATATGAGGGAGATCAGACGATGGACGTTCGCGCCGCAGTCGCCGTTCAAGCCGGCAAGCCGCTTGAGGTCATGACAGTTCAGCTTGAAGGACCACGCGCCGGAGAGGTGCTGGTCGAGGTGAAGGCGACGGGCATCTGCCATACCGATGATTTCACTCTGTCGGGCGCCGATCCGGAAGGCCTCTTCCCGGCAATTCTCGGTCACGAAGGTGCAGGCATCGTCGTCGATGTCGGCCCCGGCGTCACCTCGGTGAAGAAGGGCGATCACGTCATTCCGCTCTACACGCCGGAATGCCGCGAGTGCTATTCCTGCCTGTCGCGCAAGACCAACCTCTGCACATCGATCCGCGCGACGCAGGGCCAGGGCCTGATGCCCGACGGCACCTCGCGCTTCTCGATCGGCAAGGACAAGATCCACCACTACATGGGCTGCTCCACCTTCTCGAACTTCACCGTTCTGCCGGAGATCGCGCTCGCCAAGGTCAACCCCGACGCCCCCTTCGACAAGATCTGCTACATCGGCTGCGGCGTCACCACAGGCATCGGCGCTGTCATAAACACCGCCAAGGTTGAGATCGGCTCGACGGCGATCGTCTTCGGTCTCGGCGGCATCGGCCTGAACGTGCTGCAGGGCCTGCGCCTTGCCGGCGCCGATATGATCATCGGCGTCGATATCAACCCCGACCGCAAGGAATGGGGTGAAAAGTTCGGCATGACGCATTTCGTCAATCCGAAGGAAGTCGGCGACGACATCGTGCCCTATCTCGTCAACCTGACGAAGCGCAACGGCGACCTGATCGGCGGCGCCGATTACACGTTCGATTGCACCGGCAATACCAAGGTCATGCGTCAGGCGCTCGAATCATCGCATCGCGGCTGGGGTAAGTCTGTTATCATCGGCGTTGCCGGCGCCGGCCAGGAAATCTCGACGCGTCCGTTCCAGCTGGTCACCGGCCGCAACTGGATGGGCACGGCCTTTGGCGGCGCGCGCGGCCGCACCGACGTGCCGAAGATCGTCGATTGGTACATGCAGGGCAAGATCCAGATCGACCCGATGATCACCCACACGATGCCGCTCGAAGACATCAACAAGGGCTTCGAGCTGATGCACAAGGGCGAAAGCATCCGGGGCGTCGTGGTCTACTGAGGAGAGTGATGCGGAATGCGGTTCGACGTTGAAATCGCCTGCGGCTTTGTCGCAAATCGATCCTGATTTGGGAGCCGTGGGCAGCTGAGGAGGAGAAGCTGAACATGGCAAACCAGGTATCGATACACCCGCTGCTCGATGGCGGGGTGAAGAAGGGTCAGGCGAATTTCAACGGCGGAACGCTTGTCTGCGCCTGTACGGACAAGCCCGTGAAGGTGGCGGTCAAGGGCACGGTACTGCACAACCATGCCTGTGGCTGCAGCAAGTGCTGGAAGCCCAAGGGCGCCGCATTCTCGATCGTGGCAGTGGCGGCGCATGAGAATGTCTCGGTTCTGGAGAATGGCGACAAGCTTCACGTCGTCGATCCCGAAGCGCTGATCCAGCGCCATGCCTGCAAGCAGTGCGGCGTTCACATGTACGGACCAGTGGAGCGCGATCACGCGTTCAAGGGGCTGGATTTCGTTCATCCCGAACGTTTCCAGGAAAGCGGCTGGCCTGAACCGGGCTTTGCGGCCTTCGTCTCCTCGATCATTGAAACCGGCACGCCGCCTTCAGCGATGGCGGGCGTGCGGGGCAAGTTCAGGGAGATCGGCCTGGAGACCTACGACTGCCTCAATCCGACGCTGATGGACGTCATTGCCACCTGGGTGGCAAAGAAGGCCGGCACACTGAAAGAAGCCTGACATCTTGAACCGATGGCAGCCGCCGGACTATGAGAGCCGAAAGAAAGAACGCTACGCGGTAACGCGTGGCGTTCCAGCAAGAACAGATTGAACTTTATGATCTATGTCGATGCAGACGCCTGCCCGGTCAAACCGGAAATCCTGAAGGTTGCCGAGCGCCTCGGCATCGAGGTCACCTTCGTCGCCAACTCGGGCCTGCGTCCGTCGCGCGATCCGATGGTGAAGAACGTCATCGTATCCAATGCGTTCGACGCGGCTGACAACTGGATCGCGGAGCATGCAGGTCAAGGTGACGTCGTCGTCACCGCCGATGTGCCGCTTGCCGTGCGCTGTGTCGCAACCGGCGCGCTCGTCAGCGGCCCGACCGGACGCGTCTTCGACGACACCAATATCGGTATGGCGAGCGCCATGCGCGATCTCGGCGCCCATCTTCGCGAGACCGGCGAGAGCAAGGGCTACAACGCCGCCTTCAGCCCCAAGGACCGCTCACGGTTCCTGGAAACATTCGATCGCCTCTGCCGGCGCGCCAAGGCCGCCAGCTCCAATACGGATAGTCAGCCATGAACATCATTTCCCAGGCAACCGCTTTCGGCGGCATGCAGGGCGTCTTCAGCCACGCTTCGGAAGCTTGCAAGTGCGACATGACCTTTGCGGTCTTTGTGCCGCCGAAGGCGATCAAGGAGCCCTGCCCGGTGCTCTGGTATCTCTCCGGCCTCACCTGCACCCATGCAAACGTCATGGAGAAGGGCGAATACCGGCGCATGGCTGCAGAACTTGGCCTGATCATCGTTTGCCCCGACACCAGCCCGCGCGGCAATGACGTTGCCGACGAGCTGACCAATTGGCAGATGGGCAAGGGCGCCGGCTTCTATCTCGACGCAACGGAATCGCCCTGGACCGAGCACTATCAGATGTACACCTACATCACCGAAGAGCTCCCTGCCCTGATCGCCGAACAATTCCGGGCCGACATGAGCCGTCAGGGCATCTTCGGCCATTCGATGGGCGGTCACGGTGCGATGACGATCGCGCTGAAGAACCCGGAGCGTTTTAAGAGCTGCTCGGCCTTCGCGCCGATCGTCGAACCTTCGACAGCCGACTGGTCGGCACCTGCGCTCGGAAAATATCTCGGCACGGATGAGACCAAGTGGCGCCAGTATGACGCCTGCGCGCTGGTAAGCGATGGCGCACGGTTCCCGGAGTTCCTGATCGATCAGGGCAAGGCCGACGGCTTCCTGGAAAAGGGCCTGCGCCCCTGGCTGTTCGAAGAGGCGATCAAAGGCACGGACATCGGTCTGACGCTCCGCATGCACGAGCGCTACGACCACTCCTACTACTTCATCTCGACCTTCATGGACGACCATTTGAAGTGGCATGCCGAGCGGCTTGGGTAAGGCGCAAGAAACGGGTGGCATGGCAGCTATGCCAATTCCTACCTTGAACTCGGCCGTTACTCCGCGCATATAGAAATCAACGCAGACGACTGCGGCGTCCGATCCCTCGGGCGCAAATGTCGCGGGGACGGCCTCGCTCTTGAAAAGGAGAGTGAGATGGCCTGGTTCCTGCTGTTTCTAGCCGGACTTTTTGAATGTGGTTGGGCGATCGGTCTGAAATACACCGATGGCTTCACCAAACCCATGCCGACGATTTTCACCGTTATCTCGATGGTGATCAGCGTCGTGCTTCTGGGGCTGGCGGTAAAGACGCTACCGATCGGCACCGCTTACGCGATCTGGACCGGCATCGGCACGGTCGGCACGGTCCTTCTCGGCATCTGGCTGCTTGGCGATCCCGCGACCGCATCGCGCCTCGCCTGCATCGCACTGATCGTTGCAGGCATCGCGGGGCTGAAGCTCACCGCATGAGATAAAAACGCCGCAGGCCAAGACCCGCGGCGTCTTCTTTAGGCGTTGCGCTTGTCCACCGACAGCGCGCCAGCTCCGGCGAAAACCAGGAACAGGAAGATGAAGCAGAACAGGATCGCTTCGCCGCCGCCGTTGACCGCCGGGTAGAAGCCGCGCGGGAAATGCGCCATGAAATAGGCGATCGCCATCTCACCGGACAGCAGGAAGGCAACCGGGCGCGTCAGGAAGCCGACGAGAACGAGCAGACCACCGATAACCTCAAGCAATGCGGCAACGAGGAAAAGCGGCGGCAGCGAACCACCCTCGCCTTGCGGGATGGGAAAAGCGAAAAGCTTCATCGTGCCATGCTCGATAAAAAGCAAAGCGGTGAAAATTCTGAGCGCAGCCAGCGCGAAGGGTTGGTAGGCGTTCAGGCGATCAAAAATACCAGACATAAAGACTCTCCTTTTAGGGGCGCAAGAGCGTTAGCGCGTCGCCATTCCCAAGAAAAATCACGGAATGCCAACGTCTATTCACTTCTTCGACAGTGCGTAAACAGCTGAAAGGACAGTTTTATTCGCTCATAACGGAATGTTGTCATGCTTCTTCCAGGGATTGGAGAGATCCTTGTTGCGTAGCATCTTCAATCCGCGCGCCAGACGGCGGCGCGTCGAGTGCGGCATGATCACCTCGTCTATGTAACCGCGCTCGGCGGCAACGAAAGGCGACAGGAACCGGTCCTCGTACATTTTCGTATGCGCCGCGATCTTCTCGGGATCGGCAATATCCTTGCGGAAGATGATCTCGACCGCGCCTTTGGCTCCCATGACGGCGATCTGTGCCGTCGGCCAGGCGTAATTGAGGTCGCCGCGCAAATGCTTCGACGCCATCACGTCATAAGCGCCGCCGAAAGCCTTGCGGGTGATCACCGTCAACTTCGGAACCGTCGCTTCGGCATACGCAAACAGCAGCTTTGCGCCATGCTTGATCAGGCCACCATATTCCTGCGCCGTCCCAGGCAGGAATCCCGGTACATCGACAAAGGTCACCAGCGGAATGTTGAAGCAATCGCAGAAGCGCACGAAACGCGCCGCCTTGCGCGATGCATCGCTATCGAGCACGCCCGCCAGCACCATCGGCTGGTTGGCCACGAAACCGACCGTAGAGCCCTCTATGCGCCCGAAGCCGCAGACGATGTTCTTGGCGAAGCTCGACTGGATCTCGAAGAAATCGCCCTCATCGGCGACCTTCAGGATCAGTTCCTTGATGTCATAGGGCTTGTTGGCGTTGGCGGGCACAAGCGTATCGAGCGACTCGTCCACCTCTGTCACCGGCTGGTAACATTCGATTTCCGGGATCGGCGATGTGTTTGACAAGGGCAGGAAATCGATCAGGCGGCGCACCTGCAGCAGCGTATCGACATCGTTGTCATAGGCGCCGTCGGCAATCGACGACCGCGTCGTATGCACGGAGGCGCCGCCGAGCTCTTCGGCCGTCACCGTCTCATTGGTCACAGTCTTGACGACGTCGGGCCCGGTCACGAACATGTAGGACGTATCACGCACCATGAAGATGAAATCGGTCATAGCCGGCGAATAGACGTCGCCACCAGCACAAGGCCCCATGATCACTGATATCTGCGGGATGACGCCCGATGCCAGCACGTTGCGCTGGAACACTTCCGCATAGCCGCCGAGCGCCGCGACGCCCTCCTGGATGCGCGCACCGCCTGCATCATAGATACCGATGACGGGCGCGCGGTTCTTCAGCGCCATGTCCTGAACCTTCATGATCTTCTCGGCATGCGCTTCCGAAAGCGAGCCGCCGAAGACCGTGAAATCCTTGGCGAAGACGAAGCCGGTACGACCGTTGACCGTGCCCCAGCCGGTGACGACACCGTCGCCGGCAAAGCGGGTCTTCTCCATGCCGAAATCGGTGGAACGGTGCTCGACGAACATGTCGAATTCTTCGAAGGAATCTTCATCGAGGATCAGGTCGATCCGCTCGCGGGCCGTGAGCTTGCCACGCTTGTGCTGCGCATCGATGCGCGCCTGCCCGCCGCCAAGCCGCGCTTCGTCGCGCCGGCGCTCAAGCTCCTCGAGAATTTCCTTCATGAAAACTCCTCCTGCCGCCAGCGCGGCATTGATCAGCCGCGCCCGGCCGTCAGCTTGAATGCCGAGCGAAGCCGCGCGGCAATATCTTCTGCGAGAATCTGATCGGCCATCGCAGGATCGTTGGCGAAGCTCGACACGTCGAAAGCCGAGACGCCGATCACCGACCCGTCGTCGACAGAGGCAGCATCGGCGGTAATCTTCGCGACGTTGCGGTTGTTGTCGAACCCCTGCCCCTTGGTGACGGAAACGATGCGGATCGTCAGCACGACGCGCGGATAGACGTCGGTGCGGACCGTGGCATTGATGGCGGCATTGACGCGGTCGCTGATGCCTGAAAGCAGAGGCCCGGCGATCCCGGGGCCACCGAGAACCACAGCACTTCTGACGTCATATACAGGGGCTGGCGGCTCGCTGGAACCCATGCCGGCACAGCCGGTTAAGGCAGCGCAGATGATCGCTATCTGGCAAAAACACAACCGCAGCCACTTCATTGAAAAACCCTGCACCCATCCCCACTCAGGAGTCGCAGAGTTCGTCATTATGGCGGTCAAAGCAATATGTTTCAGGCCCTTAGCGCCAAAAAAACATCCGCCGACGCCTTGAAGTCCTCGAAGCGCTTGGCGCGACGCTCTTCGGCTTCCTCGTCGCTGCCCCAATGCTCGATCGTCCAGTCCTCGTCGAGATGCGCAAGCGACCAGGCTTCGTCCATCGTCAGGTGCCGCTCGGCAAAAGCCAGCGCCAGGATTGCCGATCCGGTCAGCGTCGTCATCGTATGCAACGCGGCAAGCGCCAGCGCGCTATTATGGCGGCGAAGCGTCACGCCGAAAGCCGCGATGGCGTCACGCGGCTGCTCATGATGGATCACGCCCTCGATCAGCAGGAAGCGCGCACCGAGATCGCCGGCCGCCCAGTCGAGCACCGGATCCCAGCGCTCGGCCTGGCGCTGCACTAGCAGCTCCGGCTGGTCGGCGCGGTAGCAGAGAAGATCGCTGGAGGAAAAGCGCACAATATCGTCGAACACCGCCTGTGTGTCGGTCGCCACGCCGTCGAGCGCCGTGTTCACCAGCCGCGTCACAGGCATGGTCGCCGGATCGATTACCTCCGCCTGCGCCTGCCATTCGGCAGAGAGCAGATCGGCAAGCAGCTTGGTCGGCACGGCAAGGATCTGTTTGGCAGGCGTGCGGACGGGCCGGCCGTCGAGCAGGATCGCAAATCCGGCATCCTGCTCGGCAACGGAAACCTCCTTGTAGAAGCGTTTCGGCAGCGGCTTCTTCATCTGGATCTGCGCGCGGCGGATCGGATCGGGATGGCTGAGGCCTTCGGAAAGGTCGTTCAACAGGTCGCGCATGGCGTCACCTCATAAATGGTCGAGCACGTCGTTCGGATGATGGGCGATCGCATCGGCACCTGCAGCAATCAGCTCATCGACACTGGCATATCCCCAGGATACGCCGATCGCCTTGGCACCGGCGGCCTTCGCCATCTGCATGTCGTAAATCGCATCGCCGATGACAACGGTATCGGCAGGGTTCATGCCGGTTTCGTCACAGCATTCCGTCACCATGGCCGGATGCGGCTTGGACGGGCAATCGTCGGCAGTCCGTGAAACGATGAAGTGTGGCGCAAAGCCATGGATTTCAAGAACGCTGACAAGGCCACGCCGGGACTTGCCGGTCACGGCACCGATCAGGATGTCGTCGCGCGCCGCAAGCGCTGCAATGACAGTCTTGATACCGTCGAACAACGGCACGTCCATGCCGGGTTCGCCGCGCACATCCATGTAGATTTTCTTGTAGTGCGCGGTCATTGCCACTGCCTCGTCATCGACATGCGGTTTGCCCTGCATCCGGGCAATGGCGATATCGAGCGTCAGACCGATGATCGACTTGGTGCTTTCGATCGCAGGCCGCGGATGGCCGAAGGCCACGAAGGTCCGGGCCATGACTTCATGGATCAGCGCAGCACTGTCGACAAGCGTGCCGTCGCAATCGAACAGGGCGAGCTTCATTCGTAGTCTTCCCGATCCGCCTCTGCGAGGTCGAGGCCGAGCAGGTTCCAGGTCTGCACCATATGCGGGGGCAGCGGCGCGGTGACCCGCAGACGGCCGCCATTCGGATGAGGAACGTCGATCTTGCGCGCATGCAGATGCAGCTTCTTCTGCACGCCGCCGGGGAAATCCCAGTTATGGTCGTCGTCGAAATATTTGGGGTCGCCGATGATCGGGTGGCCGATGTGCAGCGCGTGCACACGCAACTGGTGCGTACGCCCCGTATAGGGCTCCATCTCCAGCCAGGCGAGGTTCTGCGCTGCCGTTTCGCGCACCTTGTAGTAGGAGATCGCGTGGTCCGCCCCCTCCTCGCCGTGCTTGCAGACCCGCATGCGGTCACCGTCCGGCGTCTGCTCCTTGACGAGCCAGGTCGAAATCTTGTCCTCGTGCTTGCGCGGTACGCCCTTCACCAGCGACCAGTAGGTCTTTTTGGTGTCGCGCTCGCGAAACGCCGCCGTCAGCTTTTGCGCCGCGCCGCGGGTGCGGGCAATCACCAGCACGCCCGAAGTGTCGCGGTCGAGCCGATGCACCAGCCGCGGCTTCTCGCCCTTCGGGCTGGTCCACGCCTCGAGCATCTTGTCGATATTGCGCGTTACGCCCGATCCGCCCTGCACAGCAAGGCCGGCCGGCTTGTTGAGCACGATCACCTTGTCGTCCTCGTGCAGCACCATACGCTGCAGCAATTCGTAATCGCCACTATGCTTCAGATCATGGCCGGCAATCGGGGTGTTTTTCTTGGCATCGACATCAATCGGCGGAACGCGCACCACCTGGCCGGGCTGCACCCGCGCGTCGGTCTTGACGCGGCCGCCATCGACACGCACCTGGCCGGAGCGCAGGAGCTTCTGGAGAGGACCGAAGCCCAGGCCCGGAAAATGGATCTTGAACCAGCGATCGAGCCGCATGCCCGCCTCGTCCGGTTCGACGGTGATATGTTCAATGCCAGCCATGAAAGTACTTTCGGAAAGAGTTGCCGGCGCCAAGCGCGGCCTTTGCCGGTGGCTTTAGAGCATTTTTGTCGAAAACGGAAACCCGAATCTCAGATCAGCGCCCGCATCAGCGCAAGACCGGCGACAACGGCGGCCATCGAGAGACCGACGCTGGCAGCGATATAGACACCGCCGAGCACGGCTTCACCACGCTCGAAAAGCGAAATTGCGTCCAGTGAAAAGGCTGAGAACGTCGTGAACCCGCCGAGGAAGCCGGTGACCAGCAAGAGCCGCAGCTCTACCGACGCATTGAAACGGCGGGCGATCATCTCGGCAAACACGCCGATGACGAAACATCCGGCAACGTTGACGATCAGCGTGCCCCACGGAAAGTTGGGACCCCACAGTCTGAGCGACCACTGGCCGACGAAATAACGCAGCAGAGAGCCGAGAGCGCCACCGGCGGCAACGAGAAAAGCCTGGAACATGGCCCTGTTTAGCGCAGCAGAAGAGCATTTCCAATCGTTTCCCGGTAATTCCGGCAGATCGGTAAAATGCGAGTATTTTCCTTAGCCGGGAGCCAACGCCACACCGGTATCGTCGAAAGCATGACACAGGTCGTGACCATATCGGCAAGCACTGCGGCTGCCGCCTTCGACTCGTTGCGGATCGCTCCGCGCGTTCCGGCAAGCATGGCCGCGAAGGATGCCCGCAGGATTGCCGAGCGCCAGCTGCGTGGCGTCGAAGCGGCCGACGAACATGAAGAAATGCCGAACATCATCCAGTCGACGGAAGTGGCGCTGGACCTGATGACCAAGGGCAACAAGCAGCCGCAGGCAGGCCTGCAGCACGCGCTTAAATCCTACGAAGACTTCTAACTTCTGTCCCCGGAAGGCAGAAAGGCCCGCGGTCTGTGACGCGGGCCTTTTTGTTGATTGCCTTGACGGGCGTGTTACTTGCCTTGCGCCGAGAGCACCTTCAGCGTCACATCGACCTTGCCCGCCTTTTCGAATGTCAGCGTCACCGGAACTGTGTCACCCTGCTTGAAGGGCGCAGTGACCTTCTGGAACATCAGATGCAGGGCGCCGGGCTCGAGCTTGACGGTTCCGCCCGCAGGAATGGCGATGCCACCCTTCAGCTCGCGCATCTTCATGACATTGTTCTCGGTCTTCATCTCGTGCATCTGCACCTCGCCGGCATTTGGCGACGTGATGGCGACAAGCGTATCATCGTTCTTGCCGTTGTTCTTGACCGTGAAGAAGCCACCGCCGACAGGTTGGCCCGGAAGCATCGCCTTGGCAAAGGCGCCGGATATTTCGAGATCGCCGATCTTCGCCTCGTCGCCCGCGGGCGCCGCCATGGCCATTCCGGCCATACCGCTCATGTCCATGCCCGCCATGTCGTCGTGGCCATGGCCGTGACCGCTGCCCTCGACCACCTTCAGCACCGGCGCCGGGCTCTTCAGCTTGTGCGGATCGCTGCCATCGGCGGCGATCTGATCCCAGGCCTCGACGGTATCGCCGCAGAGCTGGGTGACCGGGAAGGCCAGCGACGCCCCAGCCTCGATGCCCGATACCTTCCCCTGGATCACGAAGGTGTCGTAGAAATCGTCGGAGAGATTGCCGCCCTTCCAGCGGATCTCGATCGCGCCCGACTTCACCGGCGTACCGTGATTGTCGTAGCTCCTCTTGTAGTCGCCCTTGATGACCTCGAGCTCCCAGCCGGCCTTCGGCTGCGGCTTGGCGAAGACAAAGCCTTCCGGCAGCTTCACCTGCACTTCATTCGTCGGCTTGCCGTCGCAGCCATGCGGGACCTGCAGCGTTGCCAGGATGGTGGCTTCCTGCGGCGCCTCGGCGTCGAGAAAGGTCACATGGGCGCTGGCGGCCGTCGCGGCAAAGGAAAGAGCAGCGGCAAGGCCAAGGGTTTGAACGGTTTTCATCTGATGTCTCCTCGCCGTCATCCGCATCGTCTTGGCGGTCTCCGGCATCATATTGCATTTCGGTTCGGGTTGGAGATCAGGCCAGAACCGGTGGCCCCCGCGATTTCGGCTGCGTCACGGCGCGAAGCGACAGGGCCGCGATGTCGCTCGTCAGGCCGTTCTCGAACGAGGCAAAATCGAGCTTCAGCCATGCGGCAGCATCCGGCGCGGGCAGGATCACCGAGACAGCGAGGCGGCAGACGTCGCAATTCGGCCCCATCGGAATCCGCTTGCCTTCGTCATCCTTGACGGTGACGCAGAGCGAGGCGAAGGAACCGTCAGGCAGGGTATATTCGGCAGCGTTGTAAAGCGGGTCGGCGCCGAGTTGCGGCAGCTGGTGCCCAAGGCCGAGCAAAAGCAGGCTCAGCGCGCAGATCATGCGCGTCAGCATCCCGGCTTTCCGGCTCCGTGCAGTCATCCAATCCCCTCACCGCTGCTGTCGCGATTAATCACTTTATTGGCGAAAAGCAAAAGCCGATTTGCCGCAGAATGCAATTCGCGCCGGGGCGGCGCGACAAAAATTTGCTCGGTGGCGACATTCCCCTCTTGCCAAGCACCCGTTCCGCCCGATAATTGCCGCAACCTTGTTGGGAGAAGCTGGTTTGCAAGAACCAGTGCCGAAGGAGCAACCGCCCCGGAAACTCTCAGGCAAAAGGACCACAAGGGGCAGACGGAACTCTGGAGAGAGGCGTTCTCGAAACGCTCGCCGAAGGGATAACAATCTCAGGCGCAAGGACAGAGGGGGCTCGATAACGAGGCGTAACTGCGCCTTCATTTGAGCCCGCGCATGGACTTCCACGCGCAACGACCGGAGGCGTCATTGGACGATACTGCTGCCCTCAAGAAAACCCCGCTTCATGCGCTGCATCTGTCGCTCGGCGCCCGCATGGTTCCTTTCGCAGGCTACGACATGCCGGTGCAATATCCGGCCGGCGTCATGAAGGAACATCTGCAGACCCGCCAGGCTGCCGGCGTCTTCGACGTTTCGCATATGGGCCAGGTCATCGTGAAGGCGAAGACCGGCAAGTATGAGGATGCAGCCCTCGCGCTCGAAAGCCTCGTACCCGTGGACATTCTCGGTCTCGCCGAGGGACGCCAGCGCTATGGCTTCTTCACCGACGACAATGGCGGCATCCTCGACGATTTGATGATCACCCATCTCGACGACCACCTGTTCGTCGTCGTCAACGCCGCCTGCAAGGACGAAGACGTCGCGCATATGCAGAAACATATCGGCGACCGCTGCGACATCACCGTGCTCGACCGCGCGCTCGTTGCGCTGCAGGGACCGCGCGCCGTCGATGTGCTCGCCGAACTCTGGGCCGATGTCGCCGCCATGAAATTCATGGACGTGCGCCACTGCCGCCTGCACGACGTTTCCTGTCTCGTCTCCCGTTCGGGCTATTCCGGCGAGGACGGCTTCGAAATCTCCATTCCCGCCGACAAGGCCGAGGATGTCACCAAGCGGTTGCTTGAGCATCCCGATGTCGAGGCAATCGGCCTCGGCGCCCGTGACTCGCTCCGCCTCGAGGCCGGTCTCTGCCTTTATGGCAACGACATCGACACGACGACGACGCCTGTCGAAGCGGCCTTGGAATGGGGCATGCAGAAGGCCCGCAAGACCGGTGGCGCCCGCGCCGGCGGTTTCCCGGGTTCTGCCCGCATTCTCTCCGAACTCAACAACGGCGCCACACGCCGCCGCGTTGGCTTGAAGCCCGAGGGCAAGGCGCCGGTGCGCGGCCATGCCAAGCTCTACGCCGATGCAGAAGGCAAGACCGAGATCGGTGAAGTCACGTCCGGTGGCTTTGGCCCGAGCGTCGAGGGACCCGTTGCCATGGGCTACGTGCCCGTCTCGCACGCGGCTGCCGGAACCGAAATCTACGCTGAAGTGCGCGGCAAGTATCTGCCGATCACCGTCAGCGCCCTGCCCTTCATCACGCCGACCTACAAACGCTGAACCTTTTCAAGAGAGGACCTTTCCATGCTGAAATTTACCGAAGAACACGAATGGCTGAAGATCGAAGGCGGCGTTGCAACGGTTGGCATCACCAATTACGCGGTCGACCAGCTCGGCGACCTGGTTTTCGTCGAACTGCCTGAAGTCGGCGCAAGCTTTGGCAAGAATGACAATGCCGCGACCGTCGAATCCGTGAAGGCTGCTTCCGACGTCTATTGTCCGCTTGATGGCGAAATCACCGAAGTGAACCCGGCCATCGTTGCCGATCCGTCGCTGGTCAATTCCGATCCGCAGGGTGCCGGCTGGTTCTTCAAGCTGAAGCTTGCCAATGCCGCTGACGCCGATGGCCTGCTCGACGAGGCGGCCTACAAGGAGCTCACCGCGTAATGACGACGCCGACGGAATTCCAGTTTACCGACTACCAGCCCTATGACTTCGCAAACCGCCGTCATATCGGACCGTCTCCGGCCGAAATGACCGATATGCTGAAGGTCATCGGCTATAACAGCCTTGACGGGCTGATCGATGCGACCGTGCCGCCCTCCATCCGCCAGAAGGCGCCGCTCGCCTGGGGCGCGCCGATGACGGAACGCGAGGCGCTCGACAAGCTGCGCGAGACCGCCAACAAGAACAAGGTTCTGACCTCGCTGATCGGCCAAGGCTATTACGGCACGATCACGCCGCCGGTCATCCAGCGCAACATCCTCGAAAACCCCGCCTGGTACACGGCCTACACGCCCTACCAGCCGGAAATTTCGCAGGGCCGCCTTGAAGCGCTTCTGAACTACCAGACGATGATCTGTGACCTGACAGGTCTCGACGTCGCCAACGCATCGCTGCTCGACGAAGCGACGGCTGCTGCCGAAGGCATGGCGATGGCCGAGCGCGTCTCGAAGTCGAAGGCCAAGGCCTTCTTCGTCGATGCCGCCTGCCATCCGCAGACGATCGAGCTGATCAAGACTCGCGCCGAGCCGCTCGGCTGGAGCGTTATTGTCGGCAACCCGTTCACTGATCTCGACCCCGTCGATGTCTTCGGCGCAATCTTCCAGTATCCGGGCACCCATGGCCACGTCCATGATTTCACCGGCCTGATTTCCCGCCTGCACCAGACCGGCGCCATCGCCGTCGTTGCCGCCGATATCCTGGCGCTCACGCTGCTCAAGTCTCCGGGCGAAATGGGCGCCGATATTGCCATCGGCAATTCGCAGCGCTTCGGCGTTCCGGTCGGTTACGGCGGTCCGCATGCGGCCTATATGTCGGTCAAGGACGCACACAAGCGTTCGATGCCCGGCCGCCTCGTCGGCGTCTCCGTCGACGCCCGCGGCAACCGCGCCTACCGCCTGTCGCTGCAGACCCGCGAACAGCATATCCGCCGCGAAAAGGCGACGTCGAACATCTGCACCGCGCAAGTGCTGCTCGCCGTCATGGCCTCGATGTATGCCGTCTTCCACGGCCCCAAGGGCATCAAGGCGATCGCCCAGCAGGTCCACCAGAAGGCCGTGCTGATGGCCAAGGGTCTCGAGAAGCTCGGCTACACGATCGAGCCCGAAACCTTCTTCGACACGATCACCGTCGATGTCGGCCACATGCAGGGTGTCATCCTGCGCTCGGCTGTTGCCGAGGGTGTGAACCTGCGCAAGGTCGGCGCCACCAAGATCGGCATGAGCCTTGACGAGCGCACCCGCCCGGCAACGCTGGAAGCCGTCTGGCGCGCCTTCGGCGGCAACTTTGCCGTTGCCGAATTCGAGCCGAGCTATCGCCTGCCGAAGGGTCTCGCCCGCACCAGCGAATACCTGACGCATCCCATCTTCCACATGAACCGCGCCGAAAGCGAGATGACCCGCTATATCCGCCGGCTCTCCGACCGCGATCTGGCGCTCGACCGCTCGATGATCCCGCTCGGCTCCTGCACGATGAAGCTGAACGCCACGGCGGAAATGCTGCCGATCACCTGGCCGGAATTCTCGGATATCCATCCTTATGTCCCGGCGGACCAGGCGCTTGGCTATCGCGAGATGATCGACGACCTGATCGAAAAGCTCTGCGCCGTCACCGGCTATGACGCCTTCTCGATGCAGCCGAACTCCGGTGCCCAGGGCGAATATGCGGGCCTGCTGACGATCCGCAACTACCATATCGCCAATGGCAATGGTCACCGCGACGTCTGCCTGATCCCGACTTCGGCGCATGGCACCAACCCGGCTTCGGCCCAGATGGTCGGCATGAAGGTCGTGGTCGTCAAGGTTCGCGAAAACGGCGATATCGACCTCGACGATTTCCGCGCCAAGGCCGAGCAGCATTCGGAAAACCTCTCCTGCTGCATGATCACCTATCCCTCGACGCATGGCGTATTCGAGGAAACGGTGAAGGAAATCTGCGACCTCGTGCACAAGCACGGCGGCCAGGTCTATCTCGACGGCGCCAACATGAACGCCATGGTCGGCCTGTCCCGCCCAGGTGACATCGGCTCCGACGTCTCGCACCTCAACCTGCACAAGACCTTCTGCATTCCCCATGGCGGCGGCGGTCCCGGCATGGGCCCGATTGGCGTCAAGTCGCATCTGGCGCCCTTCCTTCCGGGTCACCCGGAAAGCGACGGCCGCCCGGGCGCGGTCTCCGCGGCAGCTTTCGGTTCGGCATCGATCCTGCCGATCTCCTGGAGCTACTGCCTCATGATGGGGGGCGAAGGCCTGACGCAGGCAACCAAGGTGGCGATCCTCAACGCCAACTACATCGCAGCCCGGCTGAAGGGCGCTTACGACGTGCTCTACAAGTCCGAAGCCGGCCGCGTGGCGCATGAGTGCATCATCGACACCCGCCCGCTGGTCGACAGCTGCGGCGTGACGGTCGACGATGTCGCCAAGCGCCTGATCGACTGCGGCTTCCACGCCCCGACCATGAGCTGGCCGGTTGCCGGCACGCTGATGATCGAGCCGACGGAATCGGAAACCAAGGCCGAACTCGACCGCTTCTGCGAAGCCATGCTGGCGATCCGCCAGGAAGCCCGCGATATCGAGGAAGGCCGTTCCGACAAGGCGAACAACCCGCTGAAGAACGCCCCGCACACGGTCGAAGACCTGGTCGGCGAATGGGATCGCCCCTATTCGCGCGAACAGGCCTGCTTCCCGCCCGGCGCCTTCCGCGTCGACAAATACTGGTCACCGGTCAACCGCGTCGACAACGTCTTCGGCGACCGCAACCTGATCTGCACCTGCCCGCCGCTCGAAGACTACGCCGAAGCGGCCGAATAAGGTCTGAACAACTGGAGCGCCCGGCTTGGTCCGGGCGTTTTCTTTTCTTGAAAGCTTGTGAGCAGCCCGAGTGAAAGCTAAGGGTCTCCCACTTTCAGGCAATCACAGGTGACACCGCCATGGCAAAATCCGACGACGATCTCACGCAGGTGCCTTGGGCTAAACCCGTGCAGCTCGCGCTTGAAGAGCCAGGCGTCTACGTAACAATCAACACGACACAGGCCGCCTCCTGGGCGATGATCGAGGACTGGCCGACGGAAGACGGCCCGGCGCTCGACAAGGCGTTGCTGATCTGCGCCGATGTCATCAAGGGAAAGCGGACCAACGAGGACGCCCGGCAGGCATTCATAGCCGCGGCTGTGGAAGCAGGCATCGATATCCAGAAGTGAACTACGCTCAGGGCACCCTGCCGCGGCAGACCCAGGCGATGTTGGCAAAGGAACGCGGGCCGTCGGGCCGCCCGGCTTCATAGGCATCACGTACTGCCGCATCGGCCTGCGCCCTCTCCGCGCCGCCGAGCTTGCCCATGAATGCGCCGAGCGGCCCTTCCCCCGCGGCAATCGGTTTCCAGTAGTCCTCGAAAGTCTCGTAATCCATGCGGACAAGCAGCTGCGTCTCCTGGACATCGAAAAGACCGCTATCGATGAAGGCCTGCTTCATCTCGCCGGGTTGCATCATCGGCTGAAAGCAATAGCGGGCGCGCAACTGCCGCCCGCCTTCACTGAGCGCCGCCACGGTATCGATCATCATCCGCATGCCCGGCATGCCGCCGAGATGATCCCAGACCGCCGCCGCAACCACGCCACCCGGGCGCACGACCCGCCGCATTTCGGAAATTGCCTTCGGCGCTTCCGGAACGAAATGCAGCACGAGCAGGGCCAGCGCCCGGTCGAAACTCTTCGCCTCGAAAGGCAGCGCACAGGCATCCGCCTGCCGCACCGTAATGCGCGGATCGTTGTTGTGACGGATCACCTCGTCGATGAATATCTGCGAAAAGTCGATTGCCTCGATCGCGCCGACATTAACGGTTTCTAACAGCGAGAAGGTAAGGCTTCCTGTGCCGCAGCCGACATCGAGCACCCGATCGCCATCCTCGACACCTGAAAACGCAATGAATGACGGCGCGAGCTTGCGGCTCCAGCGGCCCATCAGCTGCTCGTATCCATCCGCCTTGTGAACATTGAAGCTTGAAGACATCGCCGCCTCCACCATCAGGCCGCATCGTACTCCCCGGTCGCAACGACGCCAAGTGCGGACCGCTCAGCCAGCATTCACGACCTGCACCAGTTCGACACAGATCGTGCATCCAGCTGCGGCCACCGTTAACGAAACGCGTTCAGCATTCACTAAGCTCCGGCTGCTATAGGACAGTGACGGGACGCGTGGGGAATACCGGCCGATGAACATCTCAAGCATCATGAATACTGCATCGTCGGGCATGCGGGCGCAGACCAACCGCTTCGCCGCCGCTGCCAACAATGTCGCGAACTTGAGCACCCCGGGCTACAGCCGTGTCGACCCCGCAACGCTCACCACGGATGAAGGCCAGCCGGCCGATCTCGCCTCCGAGATGACCGACATGATGCAGGCGACGCAGGCTTACAAGGCAAACGCCGTGGTTTTCGAAACCGGAGCCGACATCTGGCAGTGGCTGGCCACCATCAAGCGCGACTGAATTACCCGAGAAGATTGATCGCGGCATAGCCAAGCACGGCAATGCCAAAGCCAATGATCAGCCAGCCGGAAATGCGGCGGATCAGCAGCGTCACGTCGCTGGAAATCCTGTCTCTGGCGAGATTGACCGCCGCACTCAGCGCCACCCACCACGCCATCGCCCCGAAGAAGACGCCGATGACGATCGCTGCCGTCTCCGTGACCGTATTGCCGTCAACAAGCCCGAGGCCCGCGAACAACCCGCCGAAGGATAGCAGCGCCCCCGGATTGGAGATTGCCAGCAGAAAGGTCGAGGCGATCAGACGGAAGAGATTACCGGCGCCCACTTCCCGCGCTGTAGCCGGCGGCGTCACCAGGTCGCGGATGCCGAGGAAGAGAAGCAGCACGCCGCCGACGGCAGCGATCATCAGCGAATAGGTATCGACGACGTCGGAGACCATCGCGAGACCCGCAGCGGCAACCAGCGCGTAGATGGAATCTCCGAGTGCCGCCCCGATGCCGATCGCAGCCCCCGATGCAAAGCCGCGGTTCAGGCTGCGGTCGATGCAAAGCGTCGCGATCGGGCCTGGCGGTATCGTGATCACGAGACCGAGCAGAGCGCCTTTGGCAAAGAGCAGAAGCAGCGTTTCGATGATCATGCCTGAGAGATGTTACGCCGCCGCGATCGGACAACTGCAAAACAAAAAGCCGCCATCGCTGGCGGCCTGTCGGTGGCCATGAGACCGCGCATCAATGCGAAGCGGTCACGACCGGATTGCCCTGCGCGGCGAGTGCCGCGAGATCGGCGGGCTTCAGCTCGACGGATTCGCCGCAGCCGCAGGCCGATGTCTGGTTCGGGTTGGTGAAGGTGAAACCGGAGCGCAGCGTCGTCTGTTCGAAGCCGAGCTGCGTCCCGAGCAGATAAAGCACCGCCGAGGGCTCGATCCAGACGCGCGCGCCATCGCGCTCGATCAGGTCGTCCTTCGGGTTGGGTTCGCTCACCATGTCGATGGTATATTCCATCCCGGCGCAGCCACCCTTCTTGATGCCAACGCGAATACCCTTTGCATCCGCTCCTGCACCGCCGACGATCGCCTTCACGCGATCGGCCGCTTCCTGCGTCATGCTCATCACTGCAAAGCCCATCGGCTCATTCTCCTTACGCACACGGATTGAAGGTCCGGTGTTTCATGAATCAAATGTAGTGCCAGTGGCTTAACCGATCAATACCAGCGGCCAATTAGTACCAGCCAACGGCGACCTGCGCCTCTTCCGACATGCGGTCCGGCGTCCACGGCGGATCAAAGGTCATCTCGACCTCGACGCCGGAAACACCCTCGACGGAACCGACGGCGTTTTCCACCCAGCCCGGCATTTCGCCGGCCACGGGGCAACCGGGCGCCGTCAGCGTCATCATGATCTTCACCATCCGGTCGTCTTCGATGTCGATCTTGTAGATCAGCCCGAGTTCGAAGATATCGGCAGGAATTTCAGGGTCATAGACCGTCTTCAGCGCCATGATGACATCATCGCTGAGGCGTGCCAGCTCTTCCGCCGGAATGCTGGAATGCACGATGCCCTCGCGCACGTCGATCTTCTGTTCGCTGTCGTCAAGGCTCATAACGGTATCCTCAAGCAAAGAACTTGCGCGCATAGTCAAGCGCATCGGCCAAGGCATCGACCTCGGCACGGGTATTGTACATGCCGAAGGATGCACGGCATGTGGAGGTCACGCCGAAGCGTTTCAAGAGCGGCATGGCGCAATGCGTCCCGGCGCGAACCGCAACACCGCGCCGGTCGATCACCGTCGAGACGTCATGGGCATGCAGGCCCGCAAGCTCGAACGAGAAGATGCCGCCCTTGCCGGGCGCCGTGCCGATGACCCGCAGCGAGTTGACGTCGCGCAGCCGCTCCGTGGCATAAGCCGTCAGATCGGCCTCATGACGGGACATAGCCTCGCGGCCGACCTTTTCCATATAGTCAAGCGCATAGCCGAGACCGATCGCCTGCACGATCGGCGGCGTACCGGCTTCGAAACGGTGCGGCGGCTCGTTATAGGTGACGTTGTCCTCGGTAACCTCGAAGATCATCTCGCCGCCGCCCTGGAACGGGCGCATGGCGCGAAGCCGATCCCTCTTGCCGTAGAGAACGCCGATGCCCGAGGGACCGTAGAGCTTGTGGCCGGTCATCACATACCAGTCGCAATCGAGATCCTGCACGTCGACAGGCATATGGACCGCACCCTGCGACCCATCGACCAGCACAGGAATGCCGCGCTCATGGGCGATGCGGCAGATTTCCTTGACCGGAACGACAGTGCCGAGCGCATTCGACATATGGGTGATCGCCACCAGCTTGGTGCGTTCAGTCAGGCTCTTTTCGAAGGCTTCGATCTGGAACGCGCCCTCGTCATCGACATCGACCCAGACCAGTTTCGCGCCCTGGCGCTCGCGGATGAAATGCCAGGGAACGATGTTGGAATGATGCTCCATGATCGACAGGACGATCTCGTCGCCCTCGCCGATCTCGGGCATGCCCCAGCCATAGGCGACCGTGTTGATCGCTTCGGTCGAGGACTTGGTGAAGACGATCTCGTCGACCGAAGGCGCGTTCAGGAAGCGGCGCACCTTTTCGCGCGCAGCCTCGTAAGCTTCGGTGGCGGCGTTCGACAGGAAATGCAGGCCGCGATGCACATTGGCATATTCATTCGAATAGGCATGGCTGATCGCGTCGATCACCGCCTGCGGCTTCTGCGCCGAGGCGCCGTTGTCGAGATAGACCAGCGGCTTGCCATACACCTGTTTCGCGAGGATCGGGAAATCCTTGCGAATGGCTTCGACGTCATAGGCGGTTACCGGCACGATCTTGTCCATGATGCGATCCGATCAGGCGTGCTTTTCAAGCCAGGCCGAGATCACGCCCTCAAGCGCTTCGACCAGACCTTCGTCTTCCAGTTCCTCGACGATTTCGGCAACGAAGGCATTGACGAGCATCGCCCGCGCCTTGTT
Organism: Hyphomicrobiales bacterium; assembly: GCA_900465675.1. Taxonomy (GTDB): domain Bacteria; phylum Pseudomonadota; class Alphaproteobacteria; order Rhizobiales; family Rhizobiaceae; genus Rhizobium. The sequence continues at coordinate 153,005 of UBJR01000009.1, forward strand.
CTCCGGAATGCCGCGCGCCATCAGGTAGTAGAGATGGTTGTGGTCGATATCGGCAACCGTCGCGCCATGGCCGCACTGCACGTCGTCGGCGAAGATTTCGAGCTCGGGCTTGACCGAGAACTCGGCATCATCGGACATCAGCAGCGTGTTGCAGGCCATCTTGGCGTCGGTCTTCTGCGCATCCGGGGCAACCCGGATCATGCCCTGGAAGACGCCCTTGGCGCGGTCGAACACGACGTTGCGGATGATCTCCGTCGAGCCGGTGTTCGGCACGTTATGGCCGAGAACCATGGTGACGTCGGTATGGGTATCGCCGCCGAGCAAATTGATGCCGCGCAGCGTCAGGTCGGAACCCTCGCCCGTCGCCTTGATATGCAGTTCCTGGCGCACCAGCTTGCCGCCGGCATTGATGACGAACAGCCTGAACTTGGCGTCAGCGCCGAGATCAACGCGGATCTGGGCGAGATGCGTGTCATCGGCGCCCTGCTGCTGCAGGATGATCCAGGTGAGTTCGGCGCCTTCGCCGATGGTGATGTCACTGACATGAGATACCAGCGCGGCATCCGATGTCACCGTCAGGTGACGCTCGATCACGGTCCCCTTGACGTTGGCGCCGAACGTCACCGGCAGACGTGTATGGATCTGACCGCCAGCATGGACGATGTCGATTTCGAGAGGCTTGTCGAGTTCGGTGCCATCGGCAACGTCGATCACGTAACCGTCGCGCACGAAGCTGCCATTGATACGGCCGACCGCGTCATCGGCGCCGAGTGCGCCTAGCGACGTCGCAGCCGAACCGTCGAGCAGATGCTGCGCATAGCTCGAAACCTCGAGATCGCGCACCGAAGCCTTGGCATCGACATGACCCTGGACGATCGAAAGCACCGAGGATCCCTCGACGAGCGGCTTGACGCTCTTCGAAACGGCATCGCCGGCAACAGCCGGAACCGCGCGCAGCAGGTTCTTCAGGTCGGTATAGTGCCAGGCCTCGACGCGGCGCGTCGGCAGGCCGGACTTCTTCAGATCGTCAAGCAGGCGGTCGCGCGTCGCGGTGACCGCGCCGTCGCCCGGCAGTTCGCCGAACTGGTTGTTGAAAGCCTCGATCAGCGCTGCTTCCGCAGCAGTCAAGCGGCTCGTCGTCTGCATGTTCATGGACGTCGTCCTTTCCGCCTCGATCAGGCTGCCGCTCCGATGATGTCGGCATAGCCATTGGCTTCCAGCTCATGCGCCAGCGTCTTGTCGCCGGACTTGATCACCTGGCCCTTGTAGAGAACGTGGACGGTGTCAGGCACGATGTAATCGAGCAGGCGCTGGTAGTGGGTGATGACGATGACGGCGCGATCCGGCGAACGCAGCGCGTTGACGCCGTCGGCCACGATCTTGAGCGCATCGATGTCGAGGCCGCTATCCGTCTCGTCGAGAATGCAAAGCTGCGGCTGCAGGAGCGCCATCTGCAGGATTTCGGCGCGCTTCTTTTCACCGCCGGAGAAACCGACGTTCAGCGGGCGCTTCAGCATCTCGGTGTTGATCTGCAGCTTGGCGGCCGCATCCTTCACCAGGCGCATGAAATCAGGCGTCTTCAGCTCGTCTTCGCCGCGCGCCTTGCGCTGCTCGTTCATCGCCACCTTCAGGAACTGCATGGTGGCAACGCCCGGGATTTCGACCGGATACTGGAAGGCGAGGAAAATGCCCTTGGAGGCACGCTCCGCAGCGTCGAGCTCAAGGATGCTCTCGCCGTTATAGAGAATGTCACCCTCGGTGACTTCGTAGTCTTCGCGGCCCGACAGGATGTAGGAGAGCGTCGATTTGCCGGAGCCGTTCGGCCCCATGATCGCAGCAATCTCGCCGGCCTTCACCGTCAGGTTCAAACCACGAATGATCTCGGTGCCGTCTTCGGCGATGCGGGCGTGCAGGTTTCTGATTTCAAGCATGTTCTTTTTCCATAAAAGCGTTCGGAAACGGGCGCGCTCAGTCGCGCCCCTGAATAGTCAATCGCGACGGCGTCAGCCGACAGACCCCTCGAGCGAGATGCTGATCAGCTTCTGCGCTTCGACGGCAAATTCCATCGGCAGCTCCTGCAGGACTTCCTTGACGAAGCCGTTGACGATCAGGGCGATCGCTGCTTCGGTGGGGATGCCGCGCTGCAGGCAGTAGAAGAGCTGATCCTCGGAGATCTTCGAGGTGGTCGCCTCGTGCTCGAACTGCGCCGTCGAATTCTTCGCCTCGATGTAGGGCACCGTATGGGCGCCGCACTTGTCGCCGATCAACAGCGAGTCGCACTGCGTGAAGTTGCGGGCGTTGGATGCCTTGCGGTGGGCCGAGACCTGGCCGCGATAGGTGTTCTGCGAGACGCCGGCGGCGATACCCTTGGAAACGATGCGGCTCGACGTGTTCTTGCCGAGATGGATCATCTTGGTGCCGCTATCGATCTGCTGATGGCCGTTGGAAACGGCGATCGAGTAGAACTCGCCTCTGGAATCGTCACCGCGCAGAATGCAGGACGGGTATTTCCAGGTAATGGCAGAACCGGTCTCGACCTGCGTCCACGAGATCTTGGACCGGTCGCCACGGCAATCGCCGCGCTTGGTGACGAAGTTGTAGATGCCACCCTTGCCCTGGGCATCGCCCGGGTACCAGTTCTGGACCGTCGAATACTTGATCTCGGCATCATCGAGCGCAACGAGTTCGACGACAGCCGCGTGCAGCTGGTTTTCATCGCGCTGCGGCGCTGTGCAGCCTTCGAGGTAGGACACATAGGCGCCCTCCTCGGCAATGATCAGCGTCCGCTCGAACTGGCCGGTGTTCTTCTCATTGATGCGGAAATAGGTCGACAGTTCCATCGGGCAGCGAACGCCCTTCGGAACGAAGACGAACGAGCCGTCGGTGAAGACAGCAGAATTCAGCGTCGCATAGTAGTTGTCGGTCGTCGGGACGACGGAGCCGAGATACTTCTGAACGAGCTCGGGATACTCGCGGATCGCCTCGGAGATCGACATGAAGATCACGCCGGCCTTCTTCAGCTCCGCCTTGAAGGTCGTAACGACGGAAACGCTGTCGAAAACGGCATCGACGGCGATCCGGGGCTTTTCGACACCGGCCAGGATTTCCTGTTCCTTCAGGGGAATGCCGAGCTTTTCGTAGACCTTGAGAATCTCGGGATCGACTTCGTCAAGCGACTTCGGGCCCGGCGTGCTCTTCGGCGCGGCATAGTAATAGAGATCGTTGAAATCGATCTTCGGATAATCGACGCGTGCCCAGCTGGGCTCTTCCATCGTCAGCCAACGCTTGTAGGCGTCAAGGCGCCATTCCAGCATCCATTCCGGCTCCTGCTTCTTGGCGGAGATGAAGCGGATGATGTCTTCGGACAGGCCCTTGGGTGCCTTGTCCATTTCGATGATGGTCTCGAAACCGTATTTGTACTGATCGACGTCAATCTCGCGGACGCGATCAACCGTTTCTTGTACGGCTGGCATGTCGTTCTCCAATCTCGCCGGATAAAGGGCCGGCAGGCTGTCGTGCGGGCATTTTTTGATTGCCCCTTATGTAGTGGGCCAAAAGGGCCTTTTCAGCCCTGATGGCAAGCAGAAATTTCCGTTTCCGCAATTTTCTGAAGCGCTCAGGCCGCCTCTCCGGTCGGCCTTCGCCGCCCGGCAATTTTCGCAAAGGCGCCGAGCGCCCGGTCTATGTCTTCGTCGCTGGTCGCAAAGCCGAGCGAGATGCGCAGCGCCCCCAGTTTCGGGTCATGGCCCATGGCGACCAGGACATGGCTTTCGCCCACCTTGCCCGAAGAACAGGCCGAACCCGCCGAAATCGCCACACCTTCGAGATCGAAGGCGATCTGCCCTGTCTCGGCCTTCAGCCCCGGCAGCGTGAAAAACGTCGTGTTGCAGACCCGCGACCCCTCAGCGCCATAGATGACGACGTCAGGGGCGGCATTCCGCATGCCGTCTTCAAGACGGCGCTGCAAGGCCGCGATACGTCCGTTCCGGCCGGCAAAGTCCGAAACAGCCGCAGCGGCTGCGGCGCCGAAACCGACGGCAGCCAGCGAATTCTCCGTTCCCGAACGGTGACCCTTCTCCTGCCCGCCGCCATGGATCAGCGGCTTCGGCATCAGGACCTCACCGCGCGACACCAAGGCACCGGCGCCCTTCGGACCGCCAAGCTTGTGCGACGAGAGGATCAGGAAGTCGGGACCCAGCGCGTTGATGTCGATCTCGACGCGGCCTGCTGCCTGAACCGCATCGACGACCAGCAGCCCGCCATGCGCCTTGACGATCTCGGCAGCCTCGCGGATCGGCTGAATGATGCCGGTCTCGTTATTGGCCAGCATGATCGCCACCATCGGCAGGCCTGACGCTACGTCATGATTGGCAAGCTGCGCCTGAAGCGCCGCGAGATCGACCACACCTTCCGATGTCACCGGAATTTCGCTGGCCTTGTCCTTCGAAAAGCGTCCGCCCTCGCGCACGGCCGGATGTTCGACGGCGCTATAATAGAGATGTCCGATCGCCAGCGGCGTGCGCCCCATGCGAAATTCCGGCGTCAGCACCATATTGGCCGCTTCCGTCGCGCCGCTGGTCAGCACCACATGCGAAGCCTCGGCGCCGACAAGCGCTGCGACCTGACGGCGCGCGCCCTCGATCGCGGCCCTGACGGCACGGCCCTCGGCATGCACGGAATTCGGATTGCCAAACAGATCCATGGCGCGCAGCATGGCCTCGCGCACTGCGGGATGCAGCGGCGACGTCGCGTTCCAGTCAAGATAAAGGCGGGGCGGCGCCATGATCTCAGGTCCTGCGCTTGGTTTCTGCTTCGGTCGTCCGGCTCATTTTTCTTGAAATGTCTGCCGGGCTTGCCTTATGACACTTTCCACACTGCGTGGTGCGCCATGCAAAGTTTCGAATTGTTCTAAACTGCGTTTTAGAAAAGCTGACAACGTCCGTCAAGTCTGCGCAGTCCGAACGCGAAAATAAAACCCGGAGTACCGATGCCCGAAGTCATTTTCAACGGCCCAGCCGGCCGTCTTGAAGGCCGCTACCAGCCCTCCAAGGAAAAAAGCGCCCCGATTGCTCTCATTCTGCACCCGCACCCGCAGTTCGGCGGCACGATGAACAATCAGATCGTTTACCAGCTCTTCTACATGTTCCAGAAGCGCGGCTTCACGACACTGCGCTTCAATTTCCGTGGCATCGGCCGCAGCCAGGGCGAATTCGACCACGGCGCCGGCGAACTCTCGGATGCCGCTTCGGCGCTGGATTGGGTGCAGAGCCTGCATCCCGATTCGAAGACCTGCTGGGTCGCCGGCTATTCCTTCGGCTCCTGGATCGGCATGCAGCTTCTGATGCGCCGCCCTGAGATCGAAGGCTTCATGTCGATCGCCCCGCAGCCGAACACCTACGATTTCTCGTTCCTGGCGCCCTGCCCGTCCTCGGGCCTGATCATCAATGGCGATTCGGACAAGGTTGCGCCCGAAAAGGACGTCAACGGCCTCGTCGAGAAGCTGAAGACCCAGAAGGGCATCCTGATCACCCACCGCACGGTGCCGGGTGCCAACCACTTCTTCAACGGCCAGATCGAGCCGCTGATGGCCGAATGCGAGGATTACCTCGATCGCCGCCTCAACGGTGAACTGGTTCCGGAACCGGCTGCCAAGCGCATCCGCTAGGAATTGCTATTCGTGGCGCCCACCTCAAAGGTCGGCGCCACGAAGCCATCAATATGGCGCGGCGCAATCTGCCGCATCCCGGCCTTTCGCAAAACATGCTGCGACGCATGATTGTCCGGATGGGTGAAGGCGATCAGCCGGCCCATGTTTCTTGCCGAAAACCAGTCGATCAGTGCCCGGGCCACTTCCGTGGCAAAGCCCTTGCCCCACTCATCTTCGCGAAACGCGTAACCCATCTCGTATTCGCCGGTTTCCCGATCGTGCAGCGATATTCCCGCGCGCCCGATAAAGCGGCCACCGTCCCGGCTGAGAACCTTGTATTTCGTCGTCCCATCCTCGGCCTGTTCACGGAACCATTGAGCGATGCGCTCCTCGCACCTCGTCATATTCCACGGCTCGCCACCGGACATGAAGCGGCTCGTCGCCATTGTCGAATGCAGGTCATGTACCAACCGCGCATCATCTGGCTGCCACATGACGAGGCGCATCCGTTCAGTCTCGAGAATGGTCTCCACGTCTCACCTCCGCAAGCACTCCACCACTGACAGGCTCCCGCACACCCGTCGTTCCCGGATAGGTCAGCGGCAATCCTTCGAGCGAGCGGACTGCCAGATAGGCCCAGGCCTCGGCCTCCATCGCGTCGCCGTTGAAACCGGCATCCTCGGCGGAAATCACCGCTGAGTCCTGCCTCGCAGCGAGTTCCGTCAGGTCACGCATGATCACCCGGTTCAGCCGCCCGCCGCCGCAGATCACATAGAGCGCAGGCGTCACCGGAAGGTGACCGGCGGATTTGATGATCGAGGCAGCCGCCACGTAGGCAAGCGTGCGCGCGCCGTCGGCGAGCTCCGCATCACTACCCGAAGGCGGCAGAAAATCGTTGCGGTCGAGCGAGCGGCGTTTCGTAGCGTTAAAGAAAGGACTCGCGAGATAGCGCTCCGCGAGATCATCGGCGATACGCCCCTCCGAGGCGATCATCCCGCCCTGGTCGAAGGGAATGCCGGCATGCGCCTCGACCCACTGGTCGATCAGCGTATTGCCGGGGCCGCTGTCATAGGCAATCACCGTCCCGTCGGCACCAACATAGGTCAGGTTCGAGATCCCGCCGATATTGACGAAACAGACCGGCAGTTTGGCGCCGTCTATGTTGGCAGCCAGTGCCGCGTGATAGGCAGGAACCAGTGGCGCACCCTGTCCGCCATGCACCATGTCGTTGGCGCGCATGTCGAAAACCGTGACAATCCCGGTTTCATTCGCCAGCAACGCGCCGTCGCCGATCTGAACGGTCAGCGCCTCGTCCGGTCGATGCAGAATGGTCTGGCCGTGAAAACCGAGCACATCCACCGCTTCGGCAGCAATCCCGTTCGTGTCGAGAAATTCCCTAACGGCAGCCACATGCCGTAGCGTAAGCTCGTGCTCGATGGCTGCCAGATCGCCCGGCCGCTCTGTCCGCGTCGTGATCGTCTTTGCCTGTTCGAGCGCCAGTTTCAGCCGGTTGCGGAAGGAAGCATCATAGCCGACGCCCAGAAACGGCCCGCGCTCGACGACGCTCACGCCGTCCGTCCGCACCAGAGCCACATCGATACCGTCCATCGACGTACCGCTCATCAGGCCGATCGCGGTTCTCACTCCGGGCATGCTTCCTCCAAAAACTCTGCGGCCGAATAGTGCACTTTCGGCAAAACAGTGCTAAACGCGCCGCGGCGCTTCAACAAGTGCCGATCGCAATTCCCTCCGAAGCCTCAAGAGACGAAGTTCATGTCCGAGTTCAAATCCGATTTCCTGCGCACTCTGAAAGAGCGCGGCTTCATTCATCAGATCTCCGATGAATCCGGCCTCGACGATCTTCTCGCCAAGGAAACCGTGACGGCTTATATCGGCTACGACCCGACGGCCTCGAGCCTTCACGTCGGCCATCTGACGCAGATCATGATGCTGCACTGGTTCCAGGCGACCGGCCACCGTCCGATCTCGCTGATGGGCGGCGGCACCGGCATGGTCGGCGATCCCTCCTTCAAGGAGGAAGCGCGCAAGCTGATGACGATCGACATGATCGAAGACAACATCGCCTCGATCAAGCGCTGCTTCTCGAACTACCTCGATTACGGCAAGCCCGCCAACGCGGCGCTGATGATCAACAATGCCGAGTGGCTCCGCTCGCTGAACTACCTCGAATTCCTGCGCGATGTCGGCCGTCACTTCTCGGTCAACCGCATGCTGTCCTTCGATAGCGTCAAGACGCGCCTCGACCGCGAACAGTCGCTGTCCTTCCTCGAATTCAACTACATGATCCTGCAGGCCTACGACTTCGTCGAGCTTGCCAAGCGCTACGACTGCCGCCTGCAGATGGGCGGTTCCGACCAGTGGGGCAACATTATCAACGGGATCGATCTCGGTCACCGCATGGGGACAGAGCAGCTCTACGCGCTGACCTCACCGCTGCTGACAACCTCGTCGGGCGCCAAGATGGGCAAGTCCGCGTCCGGCGCCGTGTGGCTGAATGCCGAGCTTCTGCCGGTCTATGACTTCTGGCAGTACTGGCGCAACACCGAGGATGCCGATGTTCCGCGCTTCCTCAAGCTGTTCACCACCCTGCCGATGGATGAAATCGCCCGCCTCTCGGCCATTGGCGGCGCAGAGCTGAACGAGGTCAAGAAGATCCTCGCGACCGAAGTGACGGCTATCTTGCATGGCCGTGCAGCGGCCGAGCAGGCAGCTGAAACCGCCCGCAAGACCTTCGAGGAAGGCGCGCTTTCCGACAATCTTCCGTCGGTCGAAATTCCATCCGCCGAACTGGATGCCGGTCTCGGCCTGCTCTCCCTGATCGTCCGCGCCGGTCTCGCCGCATCGAACGGCGAGGCGCGCCGTCATGTCCAGGGTGGTGCCGTGCGCATCAACGATCAGGCCGTCAGCGACGAGCGCAAGATGATCGGCAGCAGCGAGATCACCGCCGATGGCGTGATCAAGCTGTCGCTCGGCAAGAAGAAGCACATCCTGATCCGTCCCGCTGCCTGATAAGCGGGCAAGTCAGCCATCATCGAAAGCCGGCCTCGCGCCGGCTTTTTTTATTGAAATTCGAAGATGTTGCGGAACACGCCGGGCGCAATGATCGACAGCGGATTGATCTGCAGGTTCGGCTTGTCGAACTTGCCCGTCAGCTTGAAGGTGATGCCGATCAGGCCGCGATCGGAACCGTTGCCGAGAATGATGCCGATAACCGGCAATTCTGCGAAGAGGCGGTTCAGCCCATAGGCCGGCATGAACGTGCCGGTCATGTCCATATTGCCATTCGGATCGCGGATGGTGCCCTGAAAGGTCGCGCCGATCTGCTCGCCGCGCACCACACCGTTTTCGATGCTGACAATGCCGTTCTGCGACACGATGCGGGCAAAGCCGCGCTGGAAGCGCTGTGCCGATGTATCGATATCGCGCTTGACCGCCGAATTCAGGCTTCGTTGATCCTGACCGACAGGGGTCGAAACGATCGAATGCAGCCTGTCTTCATTGACGATCGAAAACCGCCGGACATCGGCAGAACCGTCCCAGCCGCCATTGCCGAAGCGCACCGTCATGTTGAGCAGCCCGCCGCGCATATGCTTGTAAAAATCGGCAAAGCGCGACACGGAGCCAGCGTCACCGGTCGTGACGTTCAGGATCCGCCCGTCCTTCATCTGCGTGACTACCGCCTCGCCGCTATCGGTCACGCCTGAAAGGTTGAGGACCTGCAGATCGCCGTCGCGCATCATGTAGAGCGCATCGAGGCTGCGCAGACGCTCGTCATTGAAGCCGACCACCTGTCCAAGCTTGGCGCGCACCGTGATGTCGCCGCCGCTGTCGGATTTCCCGTCGCCGTCGCCGCTACCGTTCTGGCCGTTCTTCAACCTGGCCAGGATCGGCCGCGCATCCGCGGTGTCGCCGGAAACCGAGACTTCGAAGACACCCTTGGCGCGGCGGATGGAGATCGCGAAATCGTCGAGTGACGACAGTTTCACGCTATCGAATGTCGCAGAGGTCAGTCCGCCCTTGCTGACCACGAGCGAGCCGCTGGCACCAAAACCGTCACCCTTCAACTTGAAATTCTTGACCTGCGTATTGTCTGCCGGACCGGATATCTCGAAGTCCGCCCCAGCCGGAATGCCCGCGCCTTTCGACCATCCGATCCACGGAAGCTGCAGCGTCGAGCGTGACAGGTCGATACTGACGGCTTGGCGGTCGTTGTCGATCCGTGTCAGCTCCACCTTGATGCTGCCGTCGATGATGCCTGACAGACCGGGCAACAGTTTTTCTCGCTGGTCGTTGGTCAACGTCGCGGTGATTTCGCGCTCTGGCGAGATGCCCGAATTCTTGTCGACCGGCTCCAGCAGCGAAATATCGGCAGGAACGCCGTCGATCTGCCCCTTGCCGTCGAGCGTCACCTGTTTCGGATCGGCGTTGAGCGTGCCATCGAGATTGGTGATCTTGCGGCCGGACACCGGCTTGGCGACATCGACGCCCGAAAGCTGCATCGACGCCTTCCAGTCCGGTGGTGGCGGGTTCTGGGCGCTGACCAGTCCGAAACGTGCCTGTACCGTCGCGCTAATCTTGCCGCTGAGATCCTGCGGCACGAGGTTGGCGCGCTGCAGCACCTGCACGGGCTTATAGGTAAGCAGTTCGCCGACAGCATCGGCAGCCCCCGATATGGCAAGCTGCATCTCCGCCATCAGCGGCTTGTCGTAAGTCGCCGGCAGCACGAACGTGCCTTCGCCGAGATCCACCGTACGCCCGGACGGAAAGAACGACCGACCGCTTTTGATCGACACCGTCGCCCGCGGTCCCTTGAGATCGAAATGCGCCGCCGTATCGCGGATCGGCGGAATATCGCCGGCAACGTTCATCCGCGCATTGGCGATATCGAAATCGATCTTGATCTGATTCTCGTCGAGCTTCAGCCCCTTGCCGACAGCCTCGTCCAGCCGGCCGAAGGGGATGAAGACCGAAATCGAGGCATCGCTCACCGTTCCGCCGAATAGGTTCTTCAACACCCAGTCGCGCGCCTTCGGCGCCATCCAGAACGGCCAGAGCTGCTTGATCGCCGCCGTCTGCAATTGCTGCGACTGCCCGGCAAAACTTATCTCCGGCGAGACGTTGCCGAATTTCACATGCAGAGCGCCGTAAAGCTGTCCGAGTGGACTGGAGGCCGTGATGCCCGGGAATTGCAATTCGCGGGTAGCGACCATGAAGCGGCCGCTTGCCTGGATATCGAAGGGTACCGGCTGCTCGCCGGAACCAACGGGCGAAGCGCTGCCGCCGCTAACCAGGAGATCGACCCCGAAACCCTTGCCGGCCGCTGGATCGAGCCGGTCGAGATCGATCAGCGCACCGTTGAACGGCACCGATGTGGCGCCGAACTGCCCGTGCGACTTGGCGATCTCGATCGTCTGTTTCTTGAAGTCGTAATCGAGATTGATCTGCCCGCTGGTGAGTTCCTGCTGGTCGCCGTCGACATAGATCAGACCGGGCGCAAGCGTAATGCCGGCGCTCAGCGCGGGATCGGTACCCTCGCCGTCTCTCGCTGCCGACACCGTAAAATCGGCAAATGCATTGACCCCCTGCCGGATCTCGCCAAGCACGTTCCGCTTGATGGCAAACGGCGTGACATCGGCGTGGCTGAGCTTGGCGGTAAAGCGCTGGGTCTTGCCGTCGCGGTTGTCAGCTTGGACATCGAGCATCGCCGGCTCGCCGTTGATCGAGATCTGACCGGCTAGATGCAGCGCGGTTGCCGAAGGACGGGAAAAAACGAGATCATCGACAACGATCGACAGCGGCCCGTTGGCGGTGTCGGCAATCTTGATGTCGATGCCTGAAATACGGATGCTGTCCGTACCGCCCCGCTGTGCGAAACTGTCGAACAGGTCAAGATGGGAGAAAGCCGCTTCCAGCGCCTCAGGGATCTGATCGACCCGCAGATTTTCGAGCTTTACCGGATTGCCGGAGGGCAGAAGCGCCGTATCGAGTGCAATATCCTCGGCCTCGACATCGGCAATCGCTATCCGCCCGCGAAACAGCGCCAGCGGATTGAGAGCCATGCGCATTGCACCTGTCGTCGACAGATGCTGGCCGCTTTGCTGGTCGATCATGTTGACGTTACGCGCTTCGAGAGCCAGCCGAAGACCGGAGGTGAAACGGATCACGGTCGATCCGACCTCGGCCCTGTATCGCGGACCGATCGCCGAATTGAGCGCCATCTGCGCCTGCTTCGAGAGCGTCTGATCGACCATTCCGCTTTCGATGACGGCGGCGATGACAGCCAGAATGAGGACAAGCACGGCAAAACATCCGCCGGTCCATCCGGCGGTGCGCCGCAGCTTGGAGCGTGGCGGCGGGCAATGCACGATCATGGGATCTTCGGTTTGGGCCGAAGGGAGTTCATGCAAGGCGACGATGTCTTTCTTGCGAAACGTAACTTTTTCGCCGCGGATCGCCGACATACGTCTTGGGTAACTCCTTGAATTCCACTTTCCGGTCTAGCTCGCCCGGTACTCGCCCAATATATATCGGCTGGGTTAAGTGTCACCCATAAACCCGGCAAAAGAAAGGTTTCCACATGGCGGATATCGGCATCGGCGCCGAAGCCCCGGACTTCGACCTCCCGCGTGATGGCGGCGGCCGCGTATCGCTCGCAGAATTCAGGGGCAAACCTCTGGTTCTGTTCTTTTATCCGAAAGATGACACGGCGGGCTGCACCGCCGAATCGATCGGCTTCACCGAGCTTGCCGGCGAATTCGAAAAGGCCGGTGCCGGGCTTGTCGGCATGTCGCCCGACTCGGTCAAATGCCACGAGCGTTTTATCAGGAAACATAGCCTCGCCGTCGCGCTTGCTTCGGATGAGGAAAAGACCGTGCTGCAGACCTATGGCGTGTGGAAACAGAAGAGCATGTACGGCCGCACCTATATGGGCGTCGAGCGCACCACCTTCCTGATCCGCGCCGACGGCACCATTGCCACCATCTGGCAGAAGGTCAAAGTGCCCGGCCATGCAGAGGCAGTGTTGCAGGCCGTCAGGAACCTCGCCGCATGACCGCACTGACGATGACGTCGTTGCGAGGTGGCGCGATCGACGCCATCCGCTCCGCCGATCTCGACAGGAAGACGGAGCTCGCCCAGGAAGCAGCAACGCGCTGGTTCGAGCGCAGGATTTCGCTGCGCTCGCCGCTCGACCCCCCATTGCCGGAGCGGCCGGGCCGCCCGGAGAAACCGAAGCTGGTTCCGCCGACCCAGGTTGAGAAGCGCTCGCTGCACACGGTTCATGGCCGTATCGCCCTGCTTCATTCGATCGCCCATATCGAACTCAACGCCGTCGATCTGGCCCTCGACATCGTCGCCCGCTTCGCCACCGAACCGGTGCCGAACTCCTTCTTCGACGGTTGGATGCAGGTTGCCTTCGAGGAAGCCAAGCATTTCCGCATGGTCCGCGACAGGCTGCGAGACCTCGGCGCCGATTACGGCGATGTTCCGGCCCATGACGGGCTCTGGCAGGCGGCGCACTCCACCCGCAACGACCTGACCGCCCGGCTCGCCGTCGTCCCGCTCATTCTCGAAGCACGCGGCCTCGACGTCACGCCGTCGCTGCAGGCGAAGATGCGCGAAACCGGCGACCTTGAAAGCGCCGCCATCCTCGATGTCATCTACAACGATGAAAAGGGCCATGTCGCGATCGGCGCAAAATGGTTCCGGTTTCTCTGCGCCCGCGAACGCCGAGATCCGGCTCAGACCTTTCGAGAGCTCGTCCGGGCAAACTTCCGCGGCCCGCTGAAACCGCCTTTCAACGACCTGGCGCGTGCCGAAGCCGGACTGACACCATCGTTCTACCGTTCATTGACATCGACAAGCAGTGGCTGAACCATTGCGTGCGCCGGCTCCATGGCCGAAGTAATTTGTTAACCTTAACAGTGTGTAATCAACCCAATCGAGGCACGGGCGCATCAATTGGGAGATTCTCCGTGACGCATGCACAGCACCAGCGCGTATTCGGCAAGCGTTCACAAGAGCATATCCTCATTCTGGCCAGCGGCGACAAGGTCCGCCACATGACGGTCAAGCCTTGGATGGCCGCCCTTGCCTTTTGCTTCGTCGGTGTATTCGCCATCGGATATCTGCTCGCAACCTCCTATCTCGTGCTTCGCGACGACCTGATCGGCGCCACCATGGCGCGCCAGGCCCGGATGCAGCACGATTACGAAGACCGGATCGCAGCCTTGCGTGCCCAGGTCGACCGCGTCACCTCCCGTCAGTTGCTCGATCAGCAGGTCGTCGAGGACAAGGTCGACAAGCTGATGGAACAGCAGATGGCGCTGACCTCGCGTCACGGGAAGCTCGGATCGCTGCTCGACCGGGCCGAAAGCTCCGGCCTCACGGATAAGGACATGCCGGCGCCGGTCCAGTCCTTCGTTCCCGATACCAAGGACAAGCGCGCATCGCTTTCGGGCGGCGCCGCAGCGATCAACAAGATGCTTTCGGGCGGCAGCGAACCGGCGGACGCCACGCCTGACAATACCACCCTCGCCTATGTTCCCGCACCTGAAACTGTCGGCGACCGCGCCGACCGTCTGTTTTCTAAGGTCACGCTTTCGCTGAAAGGCGTCGAGGAAGACCAGCGTTCGCGGGTCGATCAACTGACAGCCGATGCAGGCGATGCCGCCGATGCCATTTCCAGCGTCCTGAACCGCTTCAGCATTTCAGTCCCGCAGCAGACGGCAAAAGCCGGCGATGACGATAGCGCCGTCGGCGGTCCCTTCGTGGAGCCGGAGAGCGAAGACGATTTCGACAATTCCCTGGTGCAGCTCGACACCGCGCTGACACGGCTTGAGACCGTGCGTAACACCGCCGAATCCCTGCCCTTCCGCAATCCCGGCATCGGCAAGGACATCACGAGCCCCTTCGGCAACCGCCGCGATCCGTTCCTCGGCCGCCTGGCACTTCATTCCGGCATCGACTTCCGCTTTGCCCCAGGCGAAAAGGTTCGCCCGACGGCCGCTGGCAAGGTCACCACCGCCGGCTGGACGGGTGGCTATGGCAACATGGTGGAAGTCGATCACGGCAACGGCATTTCCACCCGCTATGGGCACATGTCGCAGATCCTGGTAAAGGTCGGCGACACCGTCGATCGTGGCGATGTTATCGGCCTTGCCGGTAGCACCGGCCGCTCCACCGGCACGCATTTGCACTATGAAGTACGCCAGAACGGTCGCGCCGTAGACCCGATGTATTTCATGAATGCAGGGTTGAAACTGGCGACCTATATAAAATAACCAAAGGCAGTAACCACAGCTTTACCTGTGCAAGGGCTGCAAGGCCCGTATTCCTTGACTTGCAAGCCGTTTGGGAATATGTCGCGCTGCATTGCGGCATGCAATCCCGCCGACTCAGCCAGAGTTCGGCCGAACCTGAACGGAAATAGTTTTCCCTTTGACGACATTTGCTGATCTTGGCTTGAGCCAAAAAGTGCTTTCCGCCGTTACCGACGCCGGCTACACGATCCCTACCCCTATTCAGGCGGGCGCCATCCCGTTCGCCCTGCAGCGCCGCGACATTTGCGGCATTGCGCAGACGGGTACGGGCAAGACGGCGTCCTTCGTTCTGCCGATGTTGTCGCTGCTGGAAAAGGGCCGCGCCCGCGCCCGCATGCCCCGCACGCTGATTCTCGAGCCGACCCGCGAACTCGCGGCCCAGGTCGCCGAGAATTTCGAGAAATACGGCAAGAACCACCGTTTGAACGTCGCCCTTCTGATCGGCGGCGTGTCCTTCGAAGAACAGGACCGCAAGCTTGAGCGCGGCGCCGACGTTCTGATCTGCACGCCCGGCCGCCTGCTCGACCATTTCGAGCGCGGCAAGCTGCTGATGAGCGGCGTCGAGATCTTCGTCATCGATGAAGCCGACCGCATGCTCGACATGGGCTTCATTCCGGATATCGAACGCATCGCCAAGATGATCCCGTTCACCCGCCAGACGCTGTTCTTCTCGGCCACCATGCCGCCGGAGATCCAGAAGCTCGCCGATCGCTTCCTGCAGAATCCGGAGCGCATCGAAGTCGCCAAGCCGGCCTCCGCGTCGAAGACCATCACCCAGCGTTTCGTCGCCACCCATGGCAAGGATTATGAGAAGCGCGCTACCCTGCGTGATCTCGTGCGCGCCCAGGAAGAGCTGAAGAACGCCATCATCTTCTGCAATCGCAAGGTCGATGTTGCCGACCTGTTCCGCTCGCTGGAACGGCATGGCTTCTCCGTCGGTGCGCTGCACGGCGATATGGACCAGCGTTCGCGCACCACCATGCTGCAGAACTTCCGCGACGGCCAGCTCCAGCTTCTGGTGGCCTCTGACGTCGCAGCCCGCGGCCTCGACATCCCGGATGTCAGCCACGTTTTCAACTTCGATGTACCGATCCATTCGGAAGATTACGTTCACCGTATTGGCCGTACCGGCCGTGCAGGCCGCTCCGGCGCCGCCTTCACGCTGGTGACCAAGCGCGATATGAAATTCACCGATGCGATCGAAAAGCTGATCGGCGAGAAGGTCGAATGGCTGAACGGCGATCTCAATGCCCTGCCTCCTGCAGAGGAAAGCAAGGAGATGGATCGTCCGGGACGCGGCGGCCGTGGCGACAAGAGCCGCGATCGCGGCCGCGGCAAGGGCCGCGGCGCTTCGGGTCATAAATCTGATACCGCCGTCGAACATACTACCGCAGAAATCATCGAAGTAGCACCACCAGCAAAGGTCGAAAGCGTGAAGCAAGAGCGCAAGGCAGAGAACAAGCAGCACAACAACGCGCGCAACACTCGGCCCTATCCGGCAAACGACGACTCTCGCGACCGCCGCCGCTACCGCGACCACGATGACGGCCCGACACCGGTTGGTTTCGGCGACGACATCCCTGCCTTCATGTTGATCGCAGCCAGCGCCAAGGTCTGATCCCGCGATGGGTCAGCCGGGCATCGATTTCCCAGGCCTCGGCGTAGGCCTGGTGATTTTGCGCGACGGCAAGATTCTTCTCTATGAGCGCGTCAAGGCGCCCGAACCGGGTCACTGGAGCATTCCAGGCGGCAAGGTGGATTTTATGGAATCCACCGCCGAGGCCGCACGCCGCGAGGCCGAGGAAGAAACCGGCCTCGAAATCCGCACTGTCAGACTGCTTGGTCCAGCGGAGGTGCTCAGCCAGGCCGACAGGCAGCATTGGATTTCGCTGCTTTACATCGCCGACGAGTTTCGCGGCGATCCCGAGATCACTGAGCCGGATAAGCTTTCCGATTTCGGCTGGTTCGGCCGCAACGAGCTGCCGCAGCCACTCTCCGAATTTGCCCGTGCGGCAATCGATTTCCTCGGCGACACCGACCTCCGCTGACTACTCGGCCCGCAGCGCTGCCTCGTAGGCAAGCCTGACCCATTTCGCCATCTCGTCCGGATCATCATAGGCATTCTCGGGGATAGACCAGTAGGGCATCTTCACCGGATTGCCCTTCTTGCCCTCGTAGGCCCACTGGCTGGCGCCGGCATCGGCAAATTCCGGCGCGCTCTTCTCGTCAGCCTTCAGGAGCATTTCATCGCGCAGTTCGATCGCGATGATCCGGCCGAGGTGATAGATTCCCTTGCCGCCGAACATCCGCTTGATGGTGACAGGGCCGAGGCCCTGAAACATTTCCTCGATCGCCGCCGTATCCATTCTACCCCCTCAAAATGCCACCGGCCGCTACAACGGCTTCCGGCGTATCCACGTCCAGATGTGCCGCATCGCCAATATCGACATCGATCACAGGCAATCCGGATGTCTCAATGATATGCCGCGCCCCGACATCGCCTTCAAGCCGCATCACGGCATCGCCGAGGGAGCGCGGAAGAATGACCGGGTTGCCACGCTTGCCGCAGGACACCGCGCGAACGATCGCCCGTCCGGACGCCGTGCGGAATGCGGAGATCAGGGCGTCGAGATCGGCAGCCGTCACGCCAGGCATATCCGCGAGCATTACAAGCACACCATCCGCATCGCGTGCCGGCGCCGCCGAAAATCCTGAAATGAGCGAGCTTGCCATGCCGGACGCGTAATCGGGGTTCTCGATGGCCGCCACACCCAATCCGGCGAGTGCAGCCTCGATCTCGCTCCCCCGGTGACCGGTCACGACGACGACGGATGCCGTATCGGCAGCAAGCGCGGTTTCGGCGGCGCGGCGTACCAGCGGCTTGCCGTCGAACTCCGCCAGCAGCTTGTGGGCACCACCCTCTCCCATCCGGCTGGCTTTGCCGGCCGCCAGGATGACCGCAGCAACTGTCACCGGCCGGTGACGCTCCTCGGCACTGTCCCGCGGCCGCGGCCGTGTCTCGATCTCCATCAGCAACCCTCCGACACCCATGCCCGTCAGATCATGGGCATCGGGTTTCTCTCCAGCCAGGATGCGATCCAGCACCCAGTCGAAACCGTTCTCCTTCGGACTGCGGGCGCAGCCCGGCGCACCGACGACATAGGTCTCGCCGATCCGCCCGAGCACCATCAGATTGCCGGGATCCACCGGCATGCCGACGCTCAGGATCTCTCCGCCGGCCTGCCGGATCGCCGCCGGGATTACATCATCTTCGTCGATCACGGCCGATGCCCCAAAGACGATCACGAGCTTCGGAAAGCGATCGGCAGCCACCATTGCCTCACCAATGGCGACAGCGACGGCGTCGCGCCCGTGAGCCACGCGCTGCTCGCGTGCCAACCAGTTGCCGGATGCTGCCAGCCGCCGCTCCAGAATGCGCGCCGTCTTGTCCATGACCACGGGTTTCAGCGACGGCAACTCGGTAGCGACAAGCGATACTGCATATTCGGCGAAAGGCTTGACCTCGAAGGCCACCGCAGCTCGCAAGGCATCGCACGCGGCCTCGACCTTGTGGCCTGACACCGCAAGCGGAATGATCTTGAAAGTCGCCACCATATCGCCCGTCCGCACGCGCGCATGATCTCCAAGACAGGCTAGCGTGATTGCCGGATCGATGCGATTGACGCGGTCGACGATGGCGCGGTCCGCGACAAACAGCCCATCTGCCGCCGCATAGACATTCACCCGCCCCGTGGCTGCCTCCGAAAAGCGCAGATGATCTGGCGCAATTGCCGCAGCAAGTTGCCGCGCCGCTTCGTCTTCGCTGAGATCCCCGTCCTCGATGCGCGCTGCGGTGACGCTGGTAATACCGGCGCGCCGAAGCGTTTCGATATCCTCCGGCAAAACGCGGTGGCCTTTGTGCAAGGTCCGGCCGGGCAGTTTCACCGCATGGGCCAGCATCAGTCCTTCCGCACCGGTGACCGGAAACTCGCCAAATTTCATCCCATGCCACCCTTCGGAGACAGGAGATTGCGCGAGCGCAGCGCCTCGATGATCTGCGCAAGGATGGCGACGGCGATCTCTGCCGGACTGGCTGCGCCGATATTGAGCCCGATCGGCCCGTTGATGCGCGCCAGCGCCTCATCCGGGAAACCCTCGGCCCTCAGCCGCTCGAGACGCGACGCATGGGTCTTCCGGCTTCCCAGGGCGCCGACATAGAAACAGCCGCGGCGCAGCGCCTCGGCAATCGGAAAATCGTCTATCTTCGGATCGTGCGTCACCGCGACCAGCGCCGTATAGGCATCGATAGGCTTGTCCTTCAGGACATCGACCGGCCAGTCGGCCGTCAAGTCGATCCCCGCAAAACGCTCCGGCGTCGCGAAAGCCGTCCGCGGATCGATGATCCTGACGTCGAAGCCTGCCAGCGCTGCCATTTGCGCCAGGACCTGGCTGATATGGACCGCGCCGATGATGACGATATCAGGCGGCGGCAGATGGACGTTAAGGAAATAGCGCCCGCCATCGGCCTCCACCATACTCGAGCGCCCCGAGCGAAAGGCCGCCGCTATGGCTTCGCCAAGCGCGCCGGAGAGCCGGTCACCTTCGGCAACGACGCTCGCCCGGCCACCACCGAGATCGGTGACCAGTGCGGCAGCGATCCGTGCCTGCCTCAAGGCATTCAGCCGCTCGAGCGCCGCCAGCTCCATTAGCCGAGCCTTTCCACATAGACGCGAATCCGCCCGCCGCAGGAAAGCCCGACGCGCCAGGCCGTCTCGTCGGCGACACCGAATTCCAGCATCTTCGCTTCGCCGCTGCCGATAACATCGAGCGCTTCGGTGATGACGGCGCCTTCGACGCAGCCGCCGGAAACGGAGCCTTCGAAATTGCCATCGGCATCGATCACCAGATGGCTGCCCGCAGGCCGCGGCGCAGAACCCCAAGTCTCGATGACCGTGGCGATCGCCACATCGCGGCCGCTTCTCCTCCAGGCTTCCGCCGTCATCAGCGGATCGAGACCAACAGACGTCTCGCTCATGCAGAGCCTCTCATTCTCTCCAGATACCGCCGCGGCTGGTACGCCTCGGCGCGGCCGTACCCGAGTGCCGCAGCAAGATCACTCAAGGAGGATAGATTGTGGACCGGCCGGAATTCGTCAACATGCGGCAGCATGGCGCGAACGCCGCGCGCCCGCGGCTCGAAACCATCGAAGCGCAGCAGCGGATTGAGCCAGATCAGCCTCCGGCAGGAGCGGTGCAGCCGGTCCATCTCGGCCGAAAGCTGCTCGACGCCCTCGCGCTCCAGCCCGTCCGTGATCAGCAGCACCACGGCGCCCTGCCCCAGCACGCGCCGTCCCCAGAGGCGATTGAACTCGTGCAGCGTCTCGCCTATCCGCGTTCCGCCCGACCAGTCGTTGACCGCAGCCGCACATTCGTCCAGCGCCTGATCCGGATCCTTGCTGCGCATCTGCCGTGTGACGTTGGTCAGCCGCGTCCCGAACAGGAAGGTGCTGACGCGCCGCCGCCGTTCGGTCAGCACATGCAGGAAGTGCAGGAAGATCCGCGTATACTGGCTCATCGAGCCGGAAATATCGGCGAGCACCACCAAGGGCGGCTGAATCTCCTTGCGCTCGCGGTAGCGCGGCAGGATCAGCGATCCGCCGGTACGAAGGGCGGCGCGCATCGTTGCGCGGGGATCAACCGTCGCGTGGCGATGCGATGGCTTGAATCTCCGGGTGGTGACACGGTCGAGCGGCAGCTGCAGGCGTGCCAGCTCCTTCTTGGTGAGCGCCATCTCCGCTGCCGACATCTGCGCGAAATCCATGCGCCGGATGATCTCGTTGCCCGACATCGTGAAGCGCGCATCGATCTCGATATCGGGCTCTTCGCGCGGCGGCTTGTCGGCGCGCCGGTCGCCGAGCAGCGCATCGCTTGCCCGGGTCTCTCCCGGTCTCTGCTTTTCCTTCTCCCGCGTATCCGGCGCCCGTGGCGACATCATCGCGATCATCTTCTCGACGAGATTGCGCGATCGCCAGAAAAGCCGGAACGCTTCGTCGAAGACAGCTGCATCCTCATGCCGCTTGACGAAGACCGCCGAGAGCGCCGCATGGAACTCGTCGCGCGATCCCATGCCGATCGTTTCCACCGCCTCGATGGCGTCAGCGATCGCGGCCGGGCCAACTTTCAGTCCGGCCTTGCGCAGCGTCCGGCCGAAGAAAACGATATTGTCAGCAAACCGGCCGTCACCCAACGGAAGCGGCGGAACGACGATACCATCCTCTGCCTTCTCGCCCTGCATCGCCTATCCCGCAACCCGCAATTCGTCCTGGACATCCTTCAGCACCCGTGCGCCCTCGCCGCCCTGAATGCGCGCGATGTCGTCCTGATATTTCAGGAGCGTGCCGATCGTGTCGGAAATCGTTTCCGGATCGAGCGCCAGCCGATCGAGCTCCGTCAGCGCCGTCGCCCAGTCGATCGTCTCGGCAACGCCTGGGTTCTTGAAGAGGTCGAGTGTCCTCAGCCGCTGCACATAGGCAACGATCTGGCGCGACAGCGTCTCGTTGCAGTAAGGCACTTTCCGGCGGATAATCTCAAGCTCCTGCTGCGCCTCGGGATAATCGACCCAGTGGTAGAGGCAGCGCCGCTTCAGGGCATCGTGCACCTCACGCGTCCGGTTCGTGGTGATGATGACGATGGGTGGTTCGTCTGCCCTGATCGTCCCGAGCTCGGGAATAGTCACCTGAAAATCGGACAGGACCTCCAGCAGGAAGGCCTCGAAGGCCTCGTCGGTACGGTCGAGCTCGTCGATCAGGAAAACCGGCGCACGCCCGTCTGTGGAGGAAAGCGCCTGCAGCACCGGGCGGCGGATCAGATAGCGCTCGGAAAAGATATCGGATTCGATCCGCGCGCGGTCGGTCAGGCCAGAGGCTTCCGACAGCCGGATCTCCAGCATCTGTGCCGGGTAGTTCCACTCGTAGACGGCAGAGGCGACGTCCAGCCCCTCATAGCACTGCAGCCGGATTAGCGGACGCCCGAGCGCCTTGGACAGAACCTTGGCGATCTCAGTCTTGCCGACGCCCGCCTCGCCCTCGAGAAACAAGGGCCGCTTCATTTTCAATGCCAGGAAAAGCACGGTGCCGAGCGCCCGGCCCGCAAGATAATCCTGCCCGCCGAGCAGCGCGATCGTATCATCGATCGACTGCGGCAGAAGCGGCGCGCTCTGATCAGCCATGTCTCCTCCCTTTTGGAGAAGTTATAGCGTGTGATAGTCGCGGTTCATATAGAGGAGAGCCGGTTTTGTTTCGTCGAAACGCACGCCGACCACCTCGCCGAAGATGACGTGATGCGTTGACATCTCCTTGATTTCCATGACCCGGCAATCGAAGGAGGCGAGTGAATCCGAAAGCACCGGCGCACCCGTCACCAGCTTCTCGAACCTGCCCGTCGAGAACCTGTCCTCGTTGTCGAGCTTCATGCGTCCGGAGAAGGCATCGGCCAGCCCCTGATGATGGGCGCCCAGCGTGTTCAGCGCAAAGATGCCGCTGCGGAAGAAGATTTCATTCTTGGGGTTGCTGTTGTTGAGGCAGACGAGCACGCAGGCCGGACTGTCGGAGACGGAGCATGCGGCAGTGATCGTCACGCCGCGCTTCTGATCGCCGAGCGCCGTCGTCACCAGCTGGACATGCCCACCAAAGCGGCTCATGGCATCGCGATACAGCGCTGGATCGATCGGTTGCCTGCTCAACACAGAAGGTCTCCTGCGGCCTCGCCGCTTGTTGTTATGTCACTAATATGGCCGCCATCGGTTACATTTTCTACAATGAACGCGACGAAATGCTGCCTATTACGCTGTTTTTCTTTGACGATTAGTATTCGCCGGATAAAAGGGCATGGACAAAGGTCAGGAGCCGGCGACTTTTATGAATATTCTGCGTGGCATAGCTGCTGTTTCGATGCTGCTGATGGCGGCGCCGGCAGGCCATGCAGCCGGCATCATCATCGGCGTCGTTGCCCCCCAGGGCGGCAATCTCCAGCAGCTCGGAACCCAGATCTTCGCCGGTGCTAATTTTCAGGTCACCAAGGATGGCAACACCTTCGTCGCGGTCAACGAACCCTGCGAGGACAACAGCGGCGGCACGATTGCCGACGCGCTGATCGCCGCCAAGGTCCAGGTCGCCATAGGCTTTCTCTGCAGCGAGACGCTGGAAGGTGCCCTGCCGAAGCTGAAGGATGCCAATATCCCCGCAATCACCGTGTCCGTCCGCTCGCGCATCCTGATGGAAGATTCTCTGAAGAACGGCTGGCCGCTCTTCCGTCTTGGCCCGCCTGATGGTGCTGAAGCCGCTCGCATCATCGAGGTTATCCTGCGCGACTGGGCGGCCGCGCCGATCGCCCTCATCGAGGACGGCACGATCCACGGCCGCGAACTGACCGAGGCCGTCAGGAACGCTCTTGAGCAGAACGGCCTGAAGGCGGCCTTCACCGACACCTACCGGCCGGGCCAGGAACAGCAGATCGCGCTTGTCCGCCGGCTGAAACGCGCAGGCGCCGCCAAAGTCTTCATCGGCGGCGACCGCTCGGACGTGGCGATCATCGCCCGCGATGCGGCGGCCGAAAAAATCCCGCTCGATATTCTGGGCGGCGACGCAATGCGGGCCGCCAATCAACCGCTAGCATTGGCGGACGGCGTGCACGCTGTCGCGATCCCCGAATATGCAAGCCAGCCGGATGGCAAGGCTGCCGCCCAGGCGATGCGCGAACAGGGCATCGAACCGGAAGGCTATGTGCTTCCCACAGCCGCAGCCGCAGCGATCGCGCAACAGGCGGTGTCCGCGGCAAACGGCAAGCCGCTCGCCGATGTGCTGACCGGCACGCGCTTTGAGACGCCGATCGGTCCTGTCACATTCGGAGCCAATCACGAACTGGCGGACAACCCCTACCGCCTGCAGGAATGGCGCAACGGCGCCTTCACGATCCTCGGCGCGGCTTCGGAGTGATGATGCTGCAGATCGGGCACTTCGATCAGTTGCCCGTCGCGTCGCACACTGCTAAATCCGCGGCGAGCATCTTAACGAGAGAGATCCCCATGACGCTGCCGATCCGCATCGCCCCCTCCGTCCTCGCCGCCGACTTCGCCAAGCTTGGCCAGGAAATCAGAGACGTGACCGCAGCCGGCGCCGATTGGATCCATCTCGACGTCATGGACGGCCACTTCGTTCCGAACATTTCCTTCGGCCCCGATGTCATCAAGTCCGTGCGCTCCTATACCGACGCCACCTTCGACTGCCATCTGATGATCGCGCCTGTCGATGCCTATCTCGAAGCCTTCGCCAAGGCCGGCTGCGACCGCATCACCGTCCATGCCGAATCCGGCCCGCATCTGCACCGCTCGCTGCAGACAGTGCGCAATCTCGGCAAGAAGGTCGGCGTGACGCTCAATCCGGCAACGCCGCTCTCCGTCATCGAAAACGTCATCGACGATATCGACTTGATCCTCATCATGTCCGTGAACCCCGGTTTCGGCGGCCAGAAATTCATTCCGGCGATGGCCGCAAAGATCGCCGCCGCCAAGTCCCTGATCGGTGACAGGCCGATCGAGCTGCAGGTCGATGGCGGCGTGACGCTGGAAACAGCACCCATTGTCGGCAAGGCTGGCGCCAATGTGCTCGTCGCCGGTTCGGCGATCTTCAAGGCGGGATCGCCCGAAGCCTATCGCAGCGAGATCGCCGCATTGCGGGCAGCAGCCGAAGCCGGCCGCGTATGACGGCACTCTCCGCGATCGCCCGCTGACCATGGAACGCCTGCGCGCCGCAAAGCCACCGCTGCTGGATGTCCTTGCGGGCGCCCTGCTCTGGGGCCTGATGATGACGGCCTCGGCGACCGCGGCGCTTTATCTGCGCAACCGCTTCGAAACCAGCCATCTTGCCGAACTCGCGCAGCTCTATTTCTTCGGCGGCCTGTTCGCCTGGCCGTTCATGCTGCCGCTGGCCCGCTTCTTCGCTTGGCAGCGCCCGATCGAGACCCGTTTCGCCGCCTTTTTCGCCTGCCTGACGATTGGCACGATCCTGATGACGGCGTTTCTGTTTTCAATGGATTACCGCATCTTCTATTCGCGCTGGCATGCGCCCTTCGGCAGCGTCATCTGGATTTTCGAGTTCATCTTCACCGGCGCCAATGCCGTCTACCAGTTCTCGGTACTCGGTGTCCGGCTGTTCCTGCCCTTCGGCCTGATCTGCCTGCTCGCCACCAGTTTCGCGCTGGCGAAACGCATGCGTTGAGATTGCCGCCCGTCTTTGCTACAGGGGCGCCAGCAAGTTTTGTCTACCAACGAAAGCAGTGAGCCATGATCCCGCGTTACTCCCGCCCAGAGATGGTCGCCATCTGGTCGCCCGAAACCAAGTTCCGCATCTGGTTCGAGATCGAAGCCTTCGCCTGCGATGCGCTCGCCGAACTCGGTGTCATCCCCAAGGACGCGGCAAAGACCATCTGGGAAAAGGGCAACGCGGCGGTGTTCGATGTTGCGCGCATCGACGAGATCGAAGCTGTCACCAAGCACGACGTCATTGCCTTCCTGACCCATCTGGCGGAGTTCGTCGGCCCTGACAGCCGTTTCGTGCATCAGGGCATGACGTCGTCCGACGTGCTGGACACCACTTTCAACGTCCAGCTCGTCCGTGCTGCCGACATCCTGTTGGCCGGTGTCGATCGCGTGCTCGCCGCCCTGAAAACCCGCGCTTTTGAGCACAAGGACACCGTCCGCATCGGCCGCAGCCACGGCATTCATGCCGAGCCGACGACCATGGGCCTGACGCTTGCCCGCTTCTATGCCGAGATGGACCGCAACCGCGCCCGCCTCGTCGCCGCCCGTGCCGAAATCGCCACCGGCGCAATCTCGGGTGCCGTCGGCACCTTCGCCAATATCGACCCGCGCGTCGAAGAGCATGTCTGCGCTAAGCTCGGCCTGACGCCGGAGCCTCTCTCGACGCAGGTCATCCCGCGCGACCGCCACGCGATGTTCTTCGCCACGCTCGGCGTCATCGCTTCGTCGATCGAAAACATCGCCATCGAATTCCGCCACATGCAGCGCACCGAAGTTCTGGAAGCCGAAGAGTTTTTCTCGCCCGGCCAGAAGGGCTCGTCGGCCATGCCGCACAAGCGCAACCCGGTCCTGACCGAAAACCTGACAGGCCTCTCGCGTCTCGTACGCATGTCGGTCGTTCCGGCGATGGAAAACGTGGCCCTCTGGCATGAGCGCGATATCAGCCACTCGAGCGTCGAACGCGCCATCGGCCCGGATACGACGATCACCCTGGACTTTGCCCTCAACCGCCTTGCCGGCGTCGTCGAGAAGCTGGTGATCTATCCTGAGAATATGGAGAAGAACCTCAACAAGTTCCGCGGACTTGTTCACTCGCAGCGCGTTCTGCTTGCCCTCACGCAAGCCGGCGTCTCCCGCGAGGACGCTTACCGCCTGGTACAGCGCAACGCC
The DNA here is from genome assembly GCA_900465675.1 of Hyphomicrobiales bacterium. GTDB lineage: Bacteria > Pseudomonadota > Alphaproteobacteria > Rhizobiales > Rhizobiaceae > Rhizobium. Next base: position 179,477 of record UBJR01000009.1, read on the forward strand.
ATGAAGGTCTGGGAACAGGGCAAAGACTTCCTCGAAGAGCTGCTCGCCGACCAGGAGGTGCGCGCCGCGCTCTCCGAAGAGCAGATCCGCGAGAAGTTCGACCTTGGCTATCACACCAAGCATGTCGACACGATCTTCAAGCGCGTCTTCGGCTGATACCGTCCATCGGCATCGCAAACGGCGCCTCAGGGCGCCGTTTTTGTCTTCTGCTTGCGGCTCTTGGCGGCTGCCGGCTTGCGCCCGGCCGCCTTTGCAGACGCTGATCTCTTGACGGCAACACTGGCCTTCTTGGCAACAGTAGCGGCCTGCTGCCGCTTCGGGCCCTTGCCGCTCCTGTCTTCATCGGCAAGCTTAACTTCCCCACCATCCTCCTGCGCGTCGCGCCGGCCCTTGGCGGCCTTGGCAACCAGCCGGTCGAGATGCTTCAGATCGTCCTCGTCGAGGTTCTCGATCCCGATGAAGCGGTTCTCGGCATGGCTGGTCAGGATGATCTCGTCGAGCTTCGCCTGGATCGCCCGCGTATCGCGCGTCTGGGCGTTCTGCAGCACGAAAACCATCAGGAAGGTGACGATGGTGGTGCCGGTGTTGATCACCAGCTGCCAGGTCTCCGAATAATCGAAAACCGGGCCAAGCCCGGCCCAGACAAGAACGGAGATGACGGCAAGAACGAAGGTGACGGGCGCGCCCGCCAACTCGGAGATCTTCGTCGCGAAATGCGCAAAGAGTTTTTTGGCACCTTCCATGCGCTGCCTCCCTCAAAGATATCGCAAGACAACTCGGAGGAAGGCCGCAAAGTTCCGGTGGCGCCCGAACCGGCCAGATCAGGCCGGCGCAACGAGCTTTCTATAGAGATGCCAGCTCGCATGTCCGAGGATCGGCATCACGAGCGCCAGTCCGGCAAACAGCGGAATGCTGCCGATGACGAGCAGCACCGCAATGATGAGCCCCCAGAAGAACACCGGCACCGGATTGGCCGCCGTTGCCCGGATCGAAGCACCCATGGCAGCCACCAGACCGACATCGCGGTCGAGCAGCATAGGGAACGTCACGACCGTCGTCGCCAGCACGACGATGGCAAAGACGAGCCCGAGCGCGTTGCCCCAGAGCATCAGCTGCATGCCTTCGGGTGTTCCGAAGATCTGCGCCGAGAATGTCTCGACCGAGCGCGGGAAGACGTCGCCGAAAAGATTGCTGTAGAGCGTCTGTGCTGCAACCAGCCAGACGACGAAGAAGGCGAAGAGCAGCAGCCCGCCCGCAATGATCGAGGGCAGCGCCGGAGAATGGCGGACGTCGAGCGCATGGGTCCAGGACGTATCGAGCCCGGTTTCGCGGCGGCGGCTGATCTCATAAAGGCCGATCGCCGCGATCGGGCCGATCAGCGCGAAGCCCGAAATCAGCGGGAAGATCATCGGCAGCAGGTTGGCGCTCGATGTCGCGACGGCCAGAAACACACCGGCGACCGGATACATCAGGCACAGGAAGACATAGTGAGACGGCTTTTCGCGAAAATCGTCCAATCCGCGCTTCAGCGCGTCGAAGACGTCTGCAATGCTGATCTTGTTGATGGCGGGATGCGCATAGGCTTCGCCTGCTCCCGTCATGACATGGAATGCCGTCATGGCTTTCTCCTCCGTGAGCCGTACACCGGCGGCGGAAAAAGCATCGGCTTTGAGGCGGCCGACACGAAATCCGCAACCGGCAATCGCCAAACCATAACAAATTTTGCCGCCTTTGTCCCGCCTTCCCTTGACAGACGGGTCAAGCTTTCTCACATCGGCGGCATTATGAAAGTTTCAGACGCAGATATCCTCATCGTCCCCGGTTACACCAATTCCGGCCCCGATCACTGGCAGAGCCGCTGGGAAGCCAAGCTCAGCACGGCGCGCCGTGTCGAACAGGCGGAATGGTCGAAGCCAGTTCGCGACGATTGGGCTGCCCGGATCGCCGAGGAGGTCAACGCCTCCACGCGCCCGGTGGTGCTCGTCGCCCACTCGCTCGGCATCCCCTCGGTGATCCATGCGATCCCGCAGTTCAAGAACAAGGTGGCTGGCGCGTTTCTGGTCGCTCCCCCGGATGTCGCCAATCCGGATATCCGCCCGAAGCACCTGATGACATTCGGCCCCTATCCGCGCGATCCGCTGCCGTTCCCGACACTCACCGTCGCCAGCCGCAACGATCCGTTCGGTACCTACGAGCATGCCGACGATATCGCCGCCAGCTGGGGTTCGATGCTGATCGATGCTGGCGAGTCCGGACATATCAACACCGAGTCCGGTCACGGTCCATGGCCGGAGGGCACGATGGTCTTTGCGCAGTTTCTGTCAAAACTGAAGCCCTGACCACGCGGCACCCCTGAGTTTTAATAGATATTTCAGTGAACGCTACGATAATGCGCCGAGGCGAATGAATCGAGTGCGCGCATTTGAAGCGATCCAGACAAGACCATCCGGCAACCGTAGAGCTGAAGCCCGCCAAGCCGGCGGACAAGCGGCGGCTCGAAGTGCGCGATACGCCGGATCTGGCAGAACGCGAAAGCCGCTGGAACTACGCCCTGATCGGCTCGGGGCTCGGCGTCTGGGATCATAACCATCGCAACGGCACGAAATACTATTCCGAGACCTGGAAAGAAATCCGCGGCATGGGCCCGGATGAAGAAGCCAACGGCGACTATGAGGAGTGGCTGGCCCTCCTCCACCCCGATGACCGCGACTTCGTGATAAAGGCGATCGAGCGGCAGATTGCCGGCGACCCGGAATACCAGGTGTTCGAGTATCGCGAGCGGCACAAGGACGGGCATTGGGTCTGGATCGAATGCCGCGGCGCCTGCGTCGAGTGGGATGAGGACGGCAATCCTGCCCGCATCGTCGGCACCGACACCGATATCACCGCCCGCAAGCGCGCCGAGGAGATGCTGGAGCATCTCTCCCGCCGTCTCGATCTGGCGCTCGACATCACCCGAATCGGCGTCTTCGAAGCTGATCTCGAGGCCGGCACCGTCGAATGGGACGACCGGCTTCTGACCATGTACGGCCTCGAAGGCACGGCCCGCATGCAACCCGGCGAAGCCTGGGAACAGATGCTGCATCCCGATGACCGGACCGCGGCACTTGCCAAGCTGGACGAAAGCCTCGACAAGGACCAGGGCCTCTTGCACGAGTTCCGCATCATCAGGACCGACGGACTCGAGCGCGTCATTCGGGCCCGCTCCGCTTTCTTCGTCGATGCCGAAGGCAAGCGGAAGCTGATCGGCGCCAATTGGGACGTCACGGAAGAGGTCAAGCTCCGCAACGACCTGCAGAATGCCAAGAACCTCGCCGAAGCGCGCAACCAGGAACTTGAAGCCGCCAAGGAGAGCATCGAGCATCTCGCTCTCCACGACTATCTGACCGGCCTGCCGAACCGTCGCTATCTCGACCGCACGCTCGAAGAACGCGCCGAAGAATGCCGCAAGGGCGGGCTGACGCTTGCCGTGCTGCATATCGATCTCGACCGCTTCAAGCAGATCAACGACACGCTCGGCCATCGCGCCGGCGACGCAATGCTGAAACATGCCGCCAAGGTGCTGAAGGACTGCGTCCGCTCGACGGATTTCGTTGCCCGCATCGGCGGCGACGAGTTCGTCGTCCTCTGCGCCGTCGAAAGCGGCACCAAGAAGCTGTCGAACATGGCCGCCCGCATCATCCGCGAACTCTCCAAGCCGATCCGCTACGAAGGCCATGAATGCCGCTTCGGCGCCAGCATCGGCATAGCCGCCGACAGCGGCGCCGATCTGGACGCCAAGCAGCTTCTGCTGAACGCCGATATCGCCCTCTACCGCGCCAAGGGTGCGGGCCGGAACCGCCACGAATTCTTCTCCAAGGACGCGCGCCGCAGCATCATTGCCGCCAAACGCCTGGCCGACGAAATCCTGCAGGGCCTTGAGCGCCACGAATTCGTCCCCGTCTACCAGCTGCAGTTCCATGCCCGCACACTCGAAGTCGCCGGCGTCGAGACCTTGGCGCGGTGGCAGCATCCCGAACACGGACTGATGGCGCCTGACCGCTTCCTGAAGATCGCCGAGGATCTCGACGTCGTCTCGACGATCGACGGGCTCATTCTCGAACATGCCCTCGCCGACCGCGCCGTTTGGGCAAAGGACGGATTCCTTGCGCCGAAAATCTCGGTCAACGTCTCGTCCAGCCGTCTCAACGATCCGGCGCTCGGCAAGAAGCTACGCGCCCTCAAGGTTGCTCCAGGCACGCTCTCCTTCGAATTGCTGGAATCGATCTCGCTCGATGACTGCGACGACGCCGTGATCGCCAACCTCCGGCATTTCCGCAGGCTCGGCATCGATATCGAGATCGACGATTTCGGAACCGGTCACGCCTCGATCGTCAGCCTTCTGAAGCTCAGCCCGCGGACGCTGAAAATCGACCGCGAGCTGATCCGCATGCTGCCGCAATCGGCCGAGCAGCGCAAACTCGTGCGCTCGATCATCGATATCGGCCGTTCGCTGAATATCCTGGTGACGGCCGAAGGCGTCGAGACCATGGATCACGTCCGCATTCTCGCCGATCTCGGCTGTGACGTGCTGCAGGGCTACGCGCTTGCCCGGCCAATGCCCGCAACGCAAATTCCGGCCTATGTCCAGGCAGCAAGCTGGCGCCATCAGGAAGGCGGAGCGCGGGCGCTACAAAGCGGCCTCAGCCGCGAGATCAAGCGCAACGCCACCAAATAAGCCTGCATAACCGGCCGGTCCCACGGCTTTGATTTCCAACAGTCATCAAAATTCTGTAGGCTGATATCCGCAATATCTTCGATTCTCTCAGACCGCATCCCTATATCTTGGGAATCCGGGGAAGGAGTTACTGGCGCATTGTGAAAGTGACTCTTTTCCTTTATGGGGACGCCACGAGATCGATCCACTGCGCTATCCCAAGAGCGCCAAGACAGAGAAAAGCTTAAAATGAACCGTCGCCGCCGTATCTACGAGGGCAAGGCCAAGATTCTATATGAGGGACCGGAACCGGGTACGTTGATCCAGTTCTTCAAGGATGACGCCACCGCCTTCAACAAGAAGAAACACGAAGTTATCGACGGCAAGGGCGTTCTCAACAACCGCATTTGCGAGTTCATCTTCAACCATCTGAACAAGATCGGCATCCCGACGCATTTCATTCGCCGCCTCAACATGCGCGAGCAGTTGATCCGCGAAGTCGAGATGATCCCGCTCGAGATCGTCGTGCGCAACGTTGCGGCCGGTTCGCTGGCCAAGCGCCTCGGCATCGAGGAGGGCGTCGTCCTTCCACGCTCGATCATCGAATTCTATTACAAGTCCGATGCGCTCGATGACCCGATGGTTTCGGAAGAGCACATCACCGCGTTTGGCTGGGCCAACCCCGCTGAACTCGACGACATCATGGCGCTTGCCATCCGCGTCAACGACTTCATGACCGGCCTCTTCCTTGGCGTCGGCATCCAGCTCGTCGATTTCAAGATCGAGTGCGGCCGCCTCTTCGAAGGCGACATGATGCGCATCATCCTCGCCGACGAAATCTCGCCGGACAGCTGCCGTCTGTGGGACATTGAAACGCAGGAAAAGATGGACAAGGACCGCTTCCGCCGCGATATGGGCGGCTTGCTGGAAGCCTATTCCGAAGTCGCACGGCGCCTCGGCATCATCAATGAAAACGAGCCCGTGCGCGGCACCGGGCCTGTATTGGTCAAGTAAGTCAGGGAAGACAGGCAAGTGATCAAAGCTCGTGTAACCGTCACGCTCAAGAATGGCGTTCTCGACCCGCAGGGCAAGGCAATCGAAGGCGCTCTTGGCGGCCTTGGATTCGCTGGTATCGGCAATGTCCGCCAGGGCAAGGTGTTCGACCTGCAGCTCGAAGGTGCGGACAAGGCCAAGGCCGAATCCGACCTCAAGGCGATGTGCGAAAAACTCCTCGCCAACACCGTTATCGAGAATTATACTATTTCTCTCGACTGAAGGTTGCGGAGAATGCGCGATGGCTGATGTTACTCAGGAATTCATGTATGAGCTTCTGAAGAAGCTCAGCCAGCGCTTCGACAAAGTCGATCATGCCATTAGCGAACTTCGCACGGATAATATGACGTTGCGAAACCAGCTGCACGTAATTCAAGGTGACGTGAACAATCTGCGCGCCACCTTCGGCCACGTCGAGAACCGTCTCGATCGCATTGAAAATCGCCTAGAACTTCGAGAACTCGCAGAAGCACAAGCAAGGTTTGAACCGCACCCATGAAGTCCGCCGTCGTTCAGCTCCCTGGTCTCAATCGCGATCGTGACATGATCGCAGCGCTCACCAAGATCTCCGGTCACGCCCCGGTAACGGTGTGGCAGACGGAAACGCAGGTTCCGGATGTCGATCTGATCGTCATCCCGGGCGGCTTCTCCTACGGCGATTACCTGCGCTGCGGCGCCATTGCTGCCCGCATGCCGGTCATGCAGGCGATCATCGAGAAGGCCAAGCAGGGCACCAAGGTTCTGGGCGTCTGCAACGGCTTCCAGATCCTCGTCGAGGCAGGCCTCCTGCCCGGCGCGCTGATGCGCAACGCCTCGCTGAAATTCGTCTGCCGCGAAGTCAAGCTTGAGGTCGTCAACGCCGATACCGACTTCAGCCGCGCCTATGCCAAGGGCCAGATCATCCGCTCGCCGGTTGCGCATCACGACGGCAACTATTTCGCCGACGCTGAGACGCTGGCGAAGATCGAAGGCAACGGCCAGGTGGTCTTCCGCTACGCCGAGGGAACGAACCCGAACGGCTCGATCAACGATATCGCTGGCGTGGTGAACGAGAGCGGCAATGTTCTCGGCATGATGCCGCATCCGGAAAACCTGATCGAAGCAGCTCATGGCGGCTCCGACGGGCGCGGTCTCTTCGCTTCGGCGCTCGACGTAATCGCCGCTTAACCTTCGCCGGATATCAGGTGGATCTAAACCACCACGGGAGACCACCGATGCGCATTGCGACCACCTTCACGGCTGCCGCCGCTCTTGCTGTCATCGGAATGCTGACTGCGTCCTGCCAGTCCAAGGCGCCTCCCGTCAGCGCAAACCGAGACGCGCTCTCCACGATGGAACGCGTTGCCGTCGGCGCCAATAATTGCTGGTTCAAGTCGGGCGATGCATCCTTCGCGACCTACCGCCTGGCACCGGAACTCAATTCCTTTTCCGGCCGCCCGCGCATCCTGGTCGTACACAAGAACAGCCCGGCTGGGTTGCCGCATCTGGTAGTGCAGGCGGAAGGCAATCCCGCGAAGCTCCAGGCCTTCGGCCCGATGATGTCGCAGCCGGTCTCTGCCCGCATTGCCGCCGACGTCAATCGCTGGTCATCGGGCAGCAAAGCCTGCAGCTGATCAGTCCCAGAAGGTCGATTTTCCGACTTCTCGCGCAGCATCGGATTGCGATAGACCGATATCCTTGAGCTGATCGCCCGTAAGTTCGTGCAGGGCACGTCTTCCCTCGCGCTTCTCGTGCCAGACGAGAAATCCATTCCACATGCGCTGCAGCCAAGATTGACCGGTCGTCTCGACCCGGGGAACGATCACGTGCGGACCATCGATCGACACAATCGGCACAATATCACCATTGATCTGCTGTACTATCGACATCGCCGCTCTCCTGTCATCTTGCTTGGCGGTAATGTCTCATAATATTGACAGAACAACGGTGACAATCTATTCATTGTCACCATGACAAATTGGCTCCCTGATCTCTCTCGCGGCTCCGGTCCGGTCTATATGCGGCTGGCTGATAGCATCGAATCCGCCATTGCCAGCGGCGCCCTGCCCGCCGGCGGCAAGCTTCCGCCACAGCGCAATCTCGCCTACGATATCGGGGTGACAATCGGCACAATCGGCCGGGCCTACGCCTTGGTGCATGAACGCGGACTGGTTGCCGGAGAAGTGGGGCGCGGGACCTACGTTCTCGACCGCACGCAGGTGGCGCCCAACGAACAGGCCGATCCGCTGACGCTATCGCTTGGCGGTACGCGTGCCATCGATGCGCCGCCAAACAAGATCCGCTTCGACACGACAGCGGCGCCGGACCTTGGCCAGGGCAAGATCGTTGGCGGCATTCTCGGCGAGATCGGCGAACAGCACATGGCCGAGGTCTCGTCCTACTCGCGGCATTTCCCAACCAACTGGTTCACTGCCGGACGCCTATGGCTTGCGCGCAACGGCTGGACGCCGGATGCCGAAAACATCGTGCCGACGCTTGGCGTCCATGCTGCCGCGATAGCCGTGATCTCCGCGATGTCTGCGCCCGGTGACAAGATCGTTTTCGAGAACCTGAGCTACACGCAAGTCAGCCGCAGCGCCCGCATTCTTGGCCGCCGCACCATCATCGTCGATTCCGACGAGCATGGCGTCATCCCCGACGATTTCGAACGTGTCTGCCATCAACAGCACCCGAAGATCGCCTTCCTGATGCCGACTGCCCATAATCCGACGCTCGCAACCATGCCTGCCGCGCGCCGTGTTGCCATCGCCGACATTGCCCGCCGCCACGGTGTCTGGCTGATCGAGGACGATCTCTATGGCGGCATGACCGGAGACGATGCACCGTTGCTGGCCTCACTGGCGCCCGAGCGCACCTTCCTCGTCAACGGCTTGTCGAAGTCGGTCGCAGCCGGGGTTCGCGGCGGCTGGGTCGCCTGCCCGCCGCATTTCGCCCAGCGTATCAAGGTCACCCACAAGATGATAACCGGCGGCCTGCCCTTCATTCTGGCGGAGACCGCGGCCCGTCTTGTCGAGAGCGGCGAAGCGGAGCGTATTCGCGCCGCCTGCGTCAAGGAGCTGGCATCGCGCCAGGCCGTTGTCAGGGAACACCTCGGCGGCTTCGACTTCGTGTCGCATCCGCATGTGCCTTTCCTCTGGCTGAAGCTTCCGGAACCCTGGCTCTCGGGCACATTCAAGAATGCCGCCTATCAGGAAGGCGTCCTTGTTGATGACGAGGACGAGTTCAAGGCGGCCCGCTCGGAGCGCGTGTTCCACCGTGTCCGCGTTGCCTTCTCATCGCCGGGCGGCAGCGCCGAGCTTGCCAAGGGAATGATGATCCTCCGCCGCCTGCTGGAAAGCGGCGTCTCGTCCTATGACAGCGAAGTGTGACCTGTTGCATTTTCGCGCCAGCGCAATGCCGAACCCTGTCATATTTTAGGGGCCTCTTTACCGGCGCCTCACGCTGAGTTCCAATCGGTCATCAGCCGTTGCTGTGATTCGATGGGCGCGAGGGACAGCCTATGGACGCTTGTATCCGTAAAGTGGCGTTGCGTTTCCTGTCAGCATCTGCAGCCGCCATTCTCATTGCCGGATCAGCGAGCCTCCCCGCCCATGCGCAGGATCAGATATTCGACGAACTGCGCTTCGGCGCCTCGGCCTCCATCCAGGGCGGCAGCGAACATGAGGACGGCGTCTTCCCTGAATTGACGCTGTTCTTCGATCCGTTCGGCCACGACGAGGCCACCGGCCTGCAGAAACTGGCCCGCCCGCGCATCCATTTGGGAACGTCGATCGGTACATCCGGATCGGCAACACAGGTCTTCACCGGCTTTTCCTGGACCGCCGACTTTTCGGAAAAGGTCTTCGCCGAAGCGGGTTTCGGCGGCGTCATCCACACGGGTGAACTGGATGAGAACGACGACGGCCCGGCGCTTGGCTGCCGTGTGCTGTTTCACGAATATATCGGCGCCGGCTACCGTTTCGACAATCACTGGAATGTCATGGCCCAGATCGCCCACTCCTCGCATGCCAATCTCTGCGACGGCCCGAACAACGGCATGACGCGCGCCGGCCTGCAGCTGGGCTACAAATTCTAGGCATCTGCCGCTTCGAAAGGCGCTCGGTCCGGTCTTTGTTGACGGTGGGCATTTTCCTGTCGCGCGCCGCGCCAACTTGGGTTAAAGACACCCCAAAACGCGCAACGGCAGGGACTTTCGAGAGCTCATGACCATATCCAATACCCGCCCGATCACCCCCGAACTCATCGCCAGCCACGGCCTGAAGCCGGATGAATATCAGCGGATTCTGGATCTGATCGGCCGCGAGCCGACCTTCACCGAGCTCGGCATCTTTTCGGCCATGTGGAACGAGCACTGCTCCTACAAGTCTTCGAAGAAATGGCTGCGTACGCTGCCGACCAAGGGACCGCGCGTCATCCAGGGTCCGGGCGAAAATGCCGGTGTCGTCGATATCGATGACGGCGACTGCGTCGTCTTCAAGATGGAGAGCCACAACCACCCGTCCTACATCGAGCCCTACCAGGGTGCGGCGACCGGCGTCGGTGGCATTCTGCGCGACGTCTTCACCATGGGCGCCCGCCCGATCGCGGCGATGAACGCGCTGCGCTTCGGAGAGCCGAGCCATCCGAAGACCCGCCACCTCGTCTCCGGCGTCGTCGCCGGTGTCGGCGGCTACGGCAATTCCTTTGGCGTCCCGACTGTCGGCGGTGAAGTCGAATTCGATGCCCGCTACAACGGCAACATCCTCGTCAACGCTTTCGCCGCGGGCCTCGCCAAGTCGAACGCCATCTTCCTGTCGGAAGCCAAGGGCGTCGGCCTGCCCGTCGTCTATCTCGGCGCCAAGACCGGGCGCGATGGCGTTGGTGGTGCGACCATGGCATCGGCCGAATTCGACGAGTCGATCGAAGAAAAGCGCCCGACCGTTCAGGTCGGCGACCCCTTCACCGAAAAGTGCCTGCTGGAAGCCTGCCTTGAGCTGATGAAGACCGGCGCCGTCATCGCCATCCAGGACATGGGTGCCGCCGGCCTCACCTGCTCTGCCGTCGAAATGGGCGCCAAGGGCGATCTCGGCATCCTGCTCGATCTCGACACGGTTCCCGTCCGCGAAGAGCAGATGACCGCCTATGAAATGATGCTGTCTGAAAGCCAGGAGCGCATGCTCATGGTTCTCGAACCGTCGAAGGAAGAGGTCGCCAAGGCGATCTTCGTCAAGTGGGGCCTCGATTTCGCCATCGTCGGCAAGACCACCGACGACCTGCGCTTCCGTTGCGTCCACCAGGGTGAGGAAGTCGCGAACCTGCCGATCAAGGATCTCGGCGACCAGGCTCCGGAATATGACCGCCCGTGGCGCGAGTCGGGCAAGCGCGCGCCGCTGCCGGCCGAGCTCGTGGCTGCGCCCGCCGATTACAATAAGGCCCTGCTCGACCTCGTCGGTTCCGCCAATCAGTCCAGCCGCCGCTGGGTCTACGAGCAGTATGACACGCTTATCCAGGGCAACTCGCTGCAGCTGCCGGGCGGCGACGCCGGTGTCGTCCGCGTCGAGGGCCATCCGACCAAGGCGCTCGCCTTCTCCTCGGACGTCACGCCGCGCTATGTCGAGGCCGACCCGTTCGAAGGCGGCAAGCAGGCCGTCGCCGAATGCTGGCGCAACATCACCGCCACCGGCGCCGAGCCGCTGGCTGCGACCGATAACCTGAACTTCGGCAATCCGGAAAAGCCCGAAATCATGGGCCAGCTGGTCGAATCCATCAAGGGCATCGGTGAAGCCTGCCGCGCACTCGATTTTCCGATCGTCTCGGGCAACGTCTCGCTTTATAACGAAACCAACGGCGTCGCCATTCTGCCGACCCCGACCATCGCTGGCGTTGGCCTGCTGCCCGACTGGAAGTCGATGGCCCGTATCGGCAGCGCCGCCGAAGGCGACCAGCTGATCCTGATCGGCACCGACGGCAGCCATCTCGGCTCTTCGATCTACCTGCGCGACATCATCGGCAGCACCGATGGTCCGGCGCCTGAAGTCGATCTCTTTGCAGAGCGCCGCAACGGCGACTTCGTCCGCTCCGCGATCCGCAACGGCCAGGTTTCCGCCTGCCACGATATTTCGTCTGGCGGCCTGGCACTGGCGCTTGCCGAAATGGCAATGTCGTCGGGCAAGGGCCTCAATGTCACGCTGTCAGAGGGCAAGGGTGCCGCCCATGCCCTGCTCTTCGGCGAAGACCAGGCCCGCTATGTGATCGCGGTCAAGGCCGATGTCGCAAACTTCGTTTGTGCTAATGCCGAAGGTGCCGGCATACCGTTCCGCCGCCTTGGTTCTGTTTCCGGTGAGAACCTTGTTATCGACGATCTGATCTCGCTGCCCATTCAGCAATTGCGCAATGCCCATGAATCGTGGTTCCCTGAATTCATGGACGGCGGCAACGCGCTTGCCGCTGCCGAATGATGCGCAAGGAGTAAATCGATCATGCCCATGAAACCCGGCGACATCGAAGACATGATCAAGTCCGGGATCCCCGGTGCCAAGGTGACGATCCGTGATCTGGCGGGTGACGGCGACCACTACGCTGCCGAAGTCGTTGCTGAAGCCTTCCGCGGCAAGAGCCGCGTGCAGCAGCACCAGATGGTCTACGAGGCGCTGAAAGGCAATATGGGTGGCATCTTGCATGCCCTGGCGCTTCAGACCTCGGCGCCGGAATAAGACAGATGGATGCCCGGCCAAGCCGGGCATTTTCTTTTTCGGCCCCTTCCGCGCCCTAGCGCAATTTTAATCGTCTGCCGTCCATAATTCCCCCGCACACGAGAGCGGCGGATATTGGCATGACTTCTGGTTTCCCGGGCATTGCAGCTGAGGCAGAGAGTAGCGACCGTTCTTCTTCCTGGCTGAGAGTATTTGCGATCATCGCGCCGCTCAGCCTGATCATCGCCCTCCTGGATCTGGCCGACGGTCAGGCGTTTCTCGGCGATATCGACGACAAGATGCGGGAACTTCAGATCCGTCATCTTTTCCTCGGTGGCGGACACTGGTTTGATCTCGGTCTGCCGGTGATCGCAACGCCGGAGCCCTACACATCGCCCTGGTCGCGGCTGATCGACCTCCCCTTTGTGACGATTGCCTATCTGCTCTCGCCGGCATTAGGACCGGAGCACGCGCTCCAGATCGCATTCCATATCTGGCCGCCAGTGATGCTCGTCGGGTTCAGCGCTCTGACGGCCATGTTCTTCTCCCGGCAGATGCGCAGCGGCGTCGTCATCAGCTATCCGATCCTCGTCGTCAGTATCGTTTTTATGACCTATGCGATCTGGGAGTTCGTTCCCACGCGCATAGACCATCACAACATGCAGATCCTGGGCTTGCTGATGATCGGTGTCGGCCTGGAGCGCTGGAGCCGAGGCGGTGGAATTCTGATGGGCATCGGGACGATGATCTGCATCATCGTCGGCCTTGAGGGTCTGCCGCTGATCGCCGTCGCATTCCTGGGGCTGGTGGGCTGCTTCATCTTTCAGATCGCCGAATCCCGGGATGTTCTTCTCGGCGCGGCAGCCACGATCCTGCTGTTGACGTTGCCCGCAGCCTTCGCATTCATCGGACCTGCGGCAATACGATCGACACAATGCGATTCCTTCTCAGCTCCCTATATCGTTCTGGCGCTCGGCTGCTCATCGATCTTGCTGATCGGCGGTTTAGTGCTGCATCGGCAGACAGCACCGATCAAGATTGCTGCCCTTACAGCAATGGGCGGCGCATTCTTGGGCGTGACCGCCTACATCTTCCCGAGATGTCTATCCGGCCCCTACTGGATGATCGATCCGCTGTCGCGTCACGACTGGCTTGACCGCGTTCCGCAGGAATTCAGTTTTATCTACTATTTCCAGCATCCGCAGTTCACGATCCTGATGATGCTTGGCGTACTCGTGTGTATCGCCATTGCGGCACTACCGGCCATTCTTCAAGCCGCCCGGCGAGGAAATGCCGGTCTTGTCATCGTCTTTGCAATTGCCGTCGCCAGTCTCGCGATAACACTGCTGCAGACCCGAAACATCAGATTTACCTTCGCCTTCGTACCGCTTTTTCTGCCGTACGCACTGCAAATAGTGACCGCTCCCGAGAGCTTTGGGCCAAACGGCAAGGAGGCTCAGCGCCTCGTCGGCGCCGCTTTGGCATCGGTCATCGCGATCGCGCTGTTACTCCGTCTGGTTTTCCCGCCCCAGGAACAGAGCTACGACGCGATCGACTACATGGCCTACAGCGAGTGTGAGGGCCAGGATTTCTCGGTTCTGTCATCTGTCGCGCCGGGCAAGATCGCCGTTCCGGCCGGGCTTTCGCTTCCGCTCGCGTTCGCCTTGCCTCCGGGTTTCTCGGTCGCAGCGCTTCCATTTCACCGTGCGTCGCCCGGGATGAAGCGCATGTTCGAACTTTTCACGTCGGCAGACAGCGAAATCCGAAGAGAAGCAGCCGCTCCTTTTGATTATGTCGCCGTCTGTGCGTTTCCGCTACCGGTCGACGCCAGCCAAGCGCCGGTCTATGCTGCGCTTGCGCAAGGCGGCTCCTGGCCGGGACTGATCCAGATCAACAATCCATCGGCATCGGATTTCAAGTTGTTCCGCATCGATCACCAACTTTTCCGTTAGCTGATCTCTGCTAGCCCCGACTTCAACGCCCCATCAGCCATCACCGTTCCCGCCAGCGGCCCAGAAGTCAGCAGCGTGAAATCGAAGGACGCCTGCAAATCAGGGCCAAGCACGTATTGCCGGTGCACCCGCAGGAAATCGAGCTTGATCTTCTTGTAGTGCTCGGGCGTCAGCATCTGTTTGACGCGGATGAACAGCATCTTTGCCTGCGGCGCATCGCCGTGACCGGAAACGGCGACGACCGGAACCTTGTAGAAATGGATCGCGTCCGTCAGACACTGAACGTCGAGCCAGAAGACCGCGGGATTTCGGGCAATGGCGCCGACGCGCGACCGCAACAGGGTGGCAGACTTCAGCAACGCACATTGCAGCACCGCGGAGCCAAGCGAGGCAAAAACGACGCGCTTGCCATGGAGCAGACCCGGCTCGCGCTCGAGCAGCATCCCGAGAACATGCGCAGCCACGCTTGAGCCCATGCTGTGCGATGAGATGACATATTCGTCCGCCTCTTCCGCAAGAGCCGCACGCGCGGCCAGAGCACAGCGCTCCAGAAAGTCCTGGAATTGCGGCCTGTTCATGTGCCCGAGCCCGACGGCCATCTCCCAATCGGCAAACAGGTGCAGCGTATGGAACCGTTCCGTGAACGGCAGAAACACGAAGGCAAAGAAGATGCCGGCAAGCGGCAGACTCCAGACCAGATGCCATGCGGCAAAACCGGCGCCAACGGGCAGAAGCGCGATGGCGGCAGTCAGCAGCATGCCGAGCATCATCAGCAGAAAGGGAAAGATGAAGAACAGGCCGAAACGCCAGGCGTGGCGGAAATAGCCGGTCATTGCGCCATCGGCGATAATCCTCGCTGCCGCGGCAAATCCATCCGCCATCCGCCGCGCCAAAGGCTTATTGCGAAGCGACTGGACGAGTTCGTCGTGGTCGAAGATGTGGATCGTGTTTTCGGTCTGCCAAGCCGGCGCATTGGCATGAACGGTAAAGCGCAGAGGATAATCGGATGTTTCGGCGTCTCCCGTCTCGACCGCGTAATTCCAGGCCGCAGCACTCTGCTTGGCGGAGCGCTCGTAGCGCGCCCGCTGCGCGCGTCCATCCAGAGGCTCGAAGCCCGGGAAATGCAGGACCACCCGCTTCCTGATCAGTTCCATCACTATCTTTCCGGCAAGCCCCCATGGCGCCATCGGCCGCCGCCTTGCACGCCAAATAAGGCGGAAAAAGCACGAACGGACGCGAACTCCGCTTGCTAACCTAAAACATCCGGAATTCAATAGCCGGGGAACCGGTTTGTGTCGCAGGGGGCATTGGATGGCAGATCTTATCAAAGAACTTGTCAACGGCGTGGTCGAAAGCGTTCTCAAGGAGATCCTGAAGAAGACCAGCGGAAGCAACACGACGAAGCGCACGAAACGTCAGACGCGCTCGGCAACCACTGGCCGGTTCAAAAAGGCTGCCACCCCGCGCAAGACCACCAAGAAACAGGTCAGCAAGCGCCGCACCGCAGCCGTCCGCACCAAGCAGCGCAGCCGCTGAAGACAGCGGCGTAACGAAAGCGCAACAGCGTTACCTAGCATGCTTACGATTGGTCTTTTTTTGGCATTGACTGCTGGAATTTGATCGGGCGCATGCTATCTAAAGCAAACGATTGAAACGGTGGGCCTTTAACCCGCCTGTTGAAAGGATTAGGTCCCATGAGCGGCATCAACGAATTCATCGCCAACGAAATCAAGACCAACGACGTCGTCCTTTTCATGAAGGGCACGCCGCAGTTTCCCCAGTGTGGTTTCTCCGGCCAGGTCGTCCAGATTCTCGATTACATCGGCGTCGACTACAAGGGCATCAACGTGCTCGCCGATTCGGAAATCCGCCAGGGCATCAAGGATTACTCCAACTGGCCGACGATCCCTCAGCTTTACGTGAAGGGTGAGTTCATCGGCGGCTGCGACATCGTCCGGGAAATGTTCCAGGCGGGCGAATTGCAGCAGCATCTGCAGGAAAACGGCGTCGCGGTTCGCGCCGCCTCCTGACCGGGCACCGGGCGTCCGTCCGGTTTCCAAACCTGATTTGATTTGAGTCCGAGGCGCTGTGCTGAACAGCGCCTTGGCCTGTTTATGGGAATTTCTAAAGTGACGGACACCTCTCCCACCGTTGCCGCGGGTCGAACACCTATGGGCAAGCGAGAGTTCATCTTTCTGGCTGCCTTCATGATGGCGGTCAATTCTCTCGCCATCGACGTCATGCTTCCCGCCCTCCAGCAGATCGGCGCCAATCTCGGGGTCGAAAGCGAGAACCACCGGCAGTTCGTCGTCTCCGCCTATCTCTTCGGCTTTGGTCTGGCGCAGTTGTTCTTCGGCCCGATATCGGACCGTTTCGGCCGCCGCAAACCGCTCTTCGTCGGCCTCGTCATCTATATCTGTTCCGCCTTCGGCATTGCACTGATCCCGTCCTTCGGCGGTCTGCTGGTGCTGCGTTTCATCCAGGGCATCGGTGCTGCGGCCACCCGCGTCATCACCATATCGATCGTCCGCGACATCTATGGCGGCCGCCAGATGGCCGAAGTGATGTCGCTGATCTCGATGACCTTCATGATCGTGCCGGTGATCGCGCCGGGCACCGGCCAGCTCGTCATGCTGTTTTCCACCTGGCACATGATCTTCGTCTTCATCGGCACGATGGCGACGCTGATCCTGATCTGGGCCTATAACCGCCTGCCAGAAACGCTGGCGCCCGCCAATGTGCGTCCGTTCACCGCAAAGTCTGTTATCGGCGGCTTCAAGCTGGTGCTCACCAATCGCAGCGCGCTTTGCTACACGCTGGCAACCACCGTCGTCTTCGGCGCGCTGTTCGGCTTCATCAATTCGGCGCAGCAGGTCTATGTCGGCATCTATGATCTCGGGGTCTACTTCCCGTTCGCCTTTGCCGGCGTTGCGATCTTCATGTCGTTCTCATCGTTCCTGAATTCACGGCTCGTCGGCCGTTTCGGCATGCGGCGGCTGTCGCATGCCTCGCTCGTCGGCTTCATCATCGTCAACACCATCTGGCTGCTGGTGCAGCTTTATGGTCCGCAGCCAACGCCCTTCCCGGTCTTCATCTGTCTGTTCGGGCTGGCGATGTTCCAGTTCGGCTGGATCGGCTCGAACTTCAATTCGCTGGCAATGGAGCCGCTCGGCCATGTCGCTGGTACAGCATCATCGGTTCTCGGCTTCACCAGCACCATCGGCGGTGCAGCTATCGGTGCGGCCATCGGCCAGGCCTTCAACGGCACGGCGCTGCCGATGGTCATCGGCTATTTCACTGTCGCCTTCATCGGTCTCGGCTTCGTGCTGATCGCTGAAAAGGGACGGCTTTTCCAGCCTCACAATCCGGCCGTCTAGGCGGCCGGATAGCATTTTCTTTGGGGGACTTCATCATGGCGGCGGATCACACGGCGCATATCGAAAACCAGGGCTCGGCCCGCATCGGCATGGGCTTTGCCGAATTCGTCATCACCATCGCGATCATGACCGCGAGCGTTGCAATGGCGATCGACAGCATGCTGCCGGCATTGCCGGCCATCGGCCATTCGCTTAACGTCACCAACACCAACGACGCCCAGCTGGTCATCGCCGTGTTCTTCTTCGGCTTCGGTGTGTCGCAGATCCTGTTCGGCAGCCTCTGTGATGCCTTCGGCCGCCGCAACATCCTGCTTGGCGGTCTCGCCGTCTACGTGCTTGCGATGTTCGGCGCGGCCGCGACCTCGAGCTTCGAAATGCTGCTCGTCATGCGTTTCGTCCAGGGCATTGGCGGCGCAGCGGTGCGCATCACCAGCATGGCGATCGTCCGCGACTGCTTCGGTGGCCGCGAAATGGCCCGCGTGATGTCCTTCGTGATGATCGTCTTCATGATCGTGCCGATCGTCGCCCCGTCGGTCGGCCAGCTGATCATCAGCTATGCCAACTGGCATTGGATCTTTATACTGCTCGGTCTCGTCGGCTCGATCCTTTTCATATGGGCAGCCGCCCGGCTGAAGGAATCACTGCCGCGCGAGGAGCGCATACCGCTCTCGTTTGCCGCCGTCGGCAATGGCTTCAAGACCGTTTTGACCAACCGCATTACCTGCGGCTACATGATCGGTCTCACGATGTTCACCGGCGTCATCAGCGCCTATGTCATCTCCGTCCAGCAGGTATTCGGCGAGGTCTATGGCCTCGGCGACTGGCTGCCGATCGCCTTTGCGGCGACCGCCGGTGGCATCGCCGTCGCCAACTTTGCCAACGGCTTTTTCGTCCGCACCTTCGGCATGCGCCGCATTTCCCATGCAGCGGTGCTTCTCTTTACCGTCATCTCAGCCTTCGGCTTCGTCGTGGCGCTCGGGGGCACAGTCAATTTCGCGCTCGACTACACCCTCTTCACGGTGCTGCTGATGCTGTTTGCGGTGATCGCCACCAATTTCACGGCAATCAGCCTTGAGCCGATGGGCAATCTGGCCGGCACAGCAACCGCGATCACCGGCTTCGTATCGACGACTTTCGGCGCCCTTCTCGGCGGCGGCGTCGGCCAGCTATTCAATGGCACAGTCCAGCCGCTCTTCGCGGGCTTTGCCGTCTTCGGTGCGATCAGCGTTGCCGCAACGCTCTGGGCCGAAAAAGGCAAGCTCTTCACCCATCCCGGCGACAGCCCGCAGCTCGATCCCGGTGCTGCCCACTTCTAATAAAAAAAGCCCGCCGGATTGGCGGGCTTTTTTGATTGCGGCACTGATGGCGAAGCTTATCGCTTGCCCATCGGCTTGCGGCTCTTGTCGCCCTTTACCGACGATGTCTTCGCATCGTAGGCCTGACCGAAATTCGTGCCGCCGAGATGGCCGCCGCCGCTGGTGTTGGCAACCTGGCGTTCGGCTCTGCGAAGAAGCAAGTCTGCATTTGTCTTTTTCATCATGGCTCTCAATATTGGATCAATGAAAAAAGGCTGGGCGAAAACCCAGCCTCCCGATCGTCTGAAGACCAGTGCCAGTACATCCGTGGTCAAAGGTCGAAGACGGTAGTGTTATGCAGTCGCGAGGTTCTCGGCAGCATTCTTGCCGCTGCGATTGTCGCGCACGACGTCGAAAGTGATCTTCTGACCTTCAACGAGGTTGCTCATGCCCGACCGTTCGACGGCCGAAATATGAACGAAGATGTCAGGCGAGCCGTCGCTCGGCTGAATGAAGCCGAAGCCCTTGGCGGAATTGAAAAACTTGACGATTCCATTGTTCATGACGATTTCCTTTCAATCGCGTTGAGATTACCGCCCGGCGCACGCCGTCGGTGTGTGATCGATTTGAGAGGAAAGATTAGCTCGGGCGCTCGAAGCGCAAAAACGAAGCTCAACAGGCAAGTTCGATGCGCAGGTATATAGACCTCAATTGTGCTCGCATAAAGGCAGAGCGTGATTTGGCGAAAACTATTGCGTGTGGAGCGCCAAAATCACCCAATGAGGTGCGCTTCTGTAGCGGCCACCAGAAATTTCTTCCGGGCCTCGCCGGCATCCGCCAAACCATTGAAGGCGTCGAGACAGGTAACCTCCGCACGATACAGTGCAGGTCCTTCCTTCAACGGCCACTCCGTCACCATCAGGCGGTAGGCGTCATGAACAGTCTTGACGACTCGGTAACGCCCACCGAGCCTGATACGCACTGGAGAAAATGCAGGGATGCTCTTCATGACATCAACCTCACGCAAAACATGCGACTCAACGAATCACCTTGCGAGTCGTTCCGGACCAACGCGCGCCCATGCCAATCACGGTTCAAGACCGCTTCGGCATGGGATTGATGACGTTTCGTTCATCTGGCGTTCATATTCCTTGCTGCCATCGCTCTTTGGGGTTACTCTTTAAGGGCAACGTTGGAGCAAGAGATGATCAAGACCACCGTCGCGGCGTCCGTATTTGCCGCTTATGCGTTTGCGATGTTCGCAATCGCCTCCCTTCCACAGAACCTGCCGGCAGTGCCGGTCGACCAAATCACCACGAGTTCGACGAACTGACCAAACGAAAAACCCGCTCGATAAGCGGGGCCGTTTCGTGATCAAAATGCTTGGGAGGACATATGCTTTCCCTCCTATATATCGAGCATGGATCGAGGCTTTCGGCCTCGCCACCTAAACGGTGAAAACTTCTCTCCGCAACAACTCCCAGGACGCCTTGTCCGGCGCGATCAGCAATCCGCCATCGACATGATGCGGCAGATAAGGCGTGCCGTCGAAACGCGCCGCATGGGCTCCGGCTTCCTGAGAGATAAGCGTCCCTGCCAGATGATCCCACGGCATCAGCTTGTTGTACGAGAGATAGTGCACGTGCCCGGATGCAAAGGCGCGATATTCATGCGCGGCGCAGCGGTAGTTGGCCAGAAAGCGCACCTTCGCCAGATTTCCGAGAATTTCGGCGCGCTTTTCCTTGGCGAAGAAGCCGGTCGAAGCCATGCCGACCATCTGATCGAGCGCGACCGGCTCAGCAACAGACAAGCGCTCGGTCTCGCCGTCAGGGCGCTTCAGCCAGGCGCCGCCACCCTTCTCCGCCAGAACCCAATCGTCACCCATCGGATCGTAGATAATCCCCGCAACGGTTTCGCCCCTCGACACGACCGATGCCATGACGCCGAAAGCCGGAATGCCGGACGCGAAATTGAACGTGCCGTCGACCGGATCGACGATGATCGCGAGATCCGCGCCTTCAATTCGCTCGAGCAGTGCCGGATCGGCAGCGACCGATTCCTCACCAACGAACAAGGCGTTCGGCCAGAGTTTGGCTGCCTCGGCCTTGATCATCCGCTCGGCCTGCTCATCGGCCTCCGTTACCAGATCGGTCGCCTCACTCTTGGCGCGCACGTCGCCGGCGCTAAGCCTGCGGAAACGCGGCAATATTTCGGCCTTCGCCGCCCGCCGAAGAAGATCGGAAAGCGTCGTGATATCAATTGTCGAGGTCATGATAAGTCCCTGTTTGAGCGTTCCGCCCAGTTACTCGCTCTTCGGTGACGGTTCCGTGACCATCAGGCTCGAAAAATCGAAGAGCTTCGGATCGAGAAGATGCGACGGGTTCACATGGGAGAGTGCGCGCAGCATCGTGTCCTTGCGGCCAGGCATCCGCCGTTCGATATCGGCAAGCATGTCCTTCATCGCATTGCGCTGCAGACCGTCCTGCGAGCCGCAGAGATCGCAGGGAATGATCGGGAACTGCATCGCCGCCGCAAACTTCGCCATGTCATCCTCGGCGCAATAGGCAAGCGGCCGGAGAACCATCAGGTTACCTTCGTCGTTGAGCAGCTTCGCCGGCATCGATGCCAGCCGCCCGCCGTGGAAGAAGTTCATGAAGAAGGTCTCGAGAATATCCTCGCGGTGGTGGCCGAGAACCAGCGCATCGCAGCCCTCTTCCTTGGCAATACGGTAAAGATTGCCGCGGCGCAGGCGCGAACAGAGCGAACAGTAGGTGGCCCCCTCCGGCACCTTCTCCTTCACGATCGAATAGGTATCGCGATATTCGATCCGGTGCTTGACGCCGATGCTCTTCAGATATTCCGGCAGAATGTGTTTCGGGAAGTTCGGCTGGCCCTGGTCGAGATTGCAGGCGATCAGTTCGACGGGCAGCAGTCCGCGCCATTGCAAGTCGAGCAGCAGCGCCAATAGGCCGTAGCTGTCCTTGCCGCCGGAAACGCCGATCAGCCAGCGCTTCTGGCCCTTGAGCATATCGAAATCGTCGAAGGCCTGGCGCATCTGGCGCAGCAGGCGCTTGCGTAGCTTGTTGAACGAAACGGAACGCGGCGCATCGGCAAACAGCGCATGGCCGATCCCGCCTTCGTCGGCGGTTTCATCGAGTGCATCGGCAATGTTGGCTGCGATATTCATCGTTTCTTCCAGATGGTCAGGACTTTGCCTTTAGCAGAAAGCGGCCGGCAGACACAGCATCAATCGCCGAAAATGGACCAGCCGGTGCGCGCCGCCAGCATCTCCAGCGCCACGGCGCCGAGCTGCGAGTTGCCGACCTTGTTCAGCCCCGGGGACCAGACGGCGATCGAAGCGACACCCGGCGCCACCGCAAAGATCCCGCCGCCGACACCGCTCTTGCCAGGCAGGCCGACATGATAGGCGAAGTCGCCGGATCCATCATAGTGGCCGCACATCAGCATCATCGCGTTGATACGCCGCGCCCGCTTCGGCGAAACCACCGAATGGCCGGTCACCGGATTGCTGCCGCGCGCCGCCAGGAACAGGCCGGCACGGGCGAGCTGCTCGCAGGTCATCGACAGCGCGCATTGATGGAAATAGACGCCGAGCACATGCTCGACCGGATGATCGATATTCTTGTAGGCGCGCATGAAATTGGCGAGCGCGAAATTGCGGTAACCGGTCTGCGTTTCCGAGCGTGCCACTTTCTCGTCGATCGTCACCGATTCGTCGTCGGCGAGATAACGGACGAAGCGCAGCAGCTCGCCGATCGCCTCGCGCGGCGCATGTCCCGCCATGACGACATCGGTAACGGCGATGGCGCCGGCATTGATGAAGGGATTGCGCGGGATACCGCCCTCATGCTCCAGCTGGACGATGGAATTGAAGGCCGAACCTGATGGCTCGCGGCCGACGCGCTTCCACAGGCTCTCGCCCACCTTGCCGAGCGCCAGCGTCAGCATGAAAACCTTGGAAATGCTCTGGATGGAGAAGGGCACGGCGGCATCGCCGACGCTGTAGACCTTACCATCGACGGTGGAGATCGTCATCCCGAACTGGTTCGGATCGATCTTGGCCAGCTCCGGAATGTAATCCGCAACCTTGCCCTCGCCGATCCGCGGCGTCAGTTCTTTGTAGATGCTGTCGAGGACTGCCTGCAAATCCACCATGACTTCTCTCCAGAGAACAAAAAAGCCGCCCTGGAGGCGGCTTTTCCGTATGCGAAAACGCCTCGCGTTGATTAACGCGAATAGAATTCGACCACCAGATGCGGCTCCATGACGACCGCGTACGGCACGTCGGAGAGCGTCGGGACGCGAGCGAAGGTCGCAACCATCTTGTTGTGATCAACTTCGATGTAGTCAGGAACGTCACGCTCAGCGAGAGAGACGGATTCCAGAACCGTTACGAGCTGCTTCGACTTCTGACGAACTTCGATGACGTCGCCGGCCTTGCAACGGTAAGAACCGATGTTGACGCGGACGCCGTTCACAGTCACGTGGCCGTGGTTGACGAACTGACGTGCAGCGAAGACGGTCGGAACGAACTTGGCGCGATAAACGATCGCATCCAGGCGCGATTCCAGAAGACCGATGAGGTTTTCGGAAGTGTCGCCCTTGCGGCGGTCGGCTTCAGCGAAGATTGCGCGGAACTGCTTCTCACGCAGGTCACCGTAGTAACCCTTCAGCTTCTGCTTGGCGCGCAGCTGCACACCGAAGTCCGAAAGCTTGCCCTTGCGGCGCTGACCGTGCTGGCCCGGGCCGTATTCGCGGCGATTCACCGGGGACTTAGGACGGCCCCAGATGTTTTCGCCCATACGGCGGTCAATTTTGTACTTAGACGATTCGCGCTTGCTCATCGTATTTCCTTTCAGAGTGTTAGAACGGTCTGTTGTCAGATCGCTCGAAGGAAACACGCCCTCCTTTGGCCCCTTTTGGGAGGCCCGACAGGATTTTCCGGTTACGCGAACTGGAAAGATCCACGGGACATGTCAAATGAAACACGGGACATTGCTGCCCCGTGCTGGCGCGGTCTTTAGGGATAAGTCACGGGATTGTCAAACGGAATTTGGCTCCGCCGCGTCTGCGCCAGCCGCCTCGATCGAACCGGCAAGCTTGCGCAGCAGACCGGCAAGCGCCCTCCGCTCACCCTCGTCGAGCACATCCAGATGACGGAGCTCGCGGGCCATGTCTTCGCGAAACGCCGCCTCGGCACGCGCCACACCTTCGGCCGTCAGCGCCACCTCGAAGCTGCGCTTGTCCTGTTCCGACCGCCGCCGCTCGATCAGTCCCGCCTTTTCCAGCCTGTCCAGCCTGTGCGTCAGCCCCCCGGACGAGATCATCAGCAAACGATAGAGATCGGTGGGGATCATCCGGTAGGGCGGCCCTGCCCTGCGGATCGTCGAAATCACATCGAACTCGCCGCGATCGAGACCGAACTCCGCGAAGGTCGCCTCGATCGACGGCCGCACAAGATTGGAGAGCCGGTAGATGCGCCCGAGAATGCTCATCGGCATCGTATCGAGATCGGGCAGTTCCTCGGCCCAAAGCGCGCGCAGCCGGTCAACGTGGTCTTCCGTCGTCATCAACAGCTCCAATTTATCTTGACGAGAAGATAAATTGGGTTATCTTCTCACTAAGATACTTAGATAGCGAAGTCCGGCGCACGATCCAAGGAGGAAATCATGTTCCACATCATCCCGCGCGAAGATCAGAACCAGTTCCCCAATCGCACCATCCTCTTTGAAGGCGGAAATTTCGGCGCACCCGTCTCGGTCTTCCTGATCGACAGCGAACCCGGCCAGGGGCCGGCACTCCACACTCACCCCTACACGGAAATGTGGATCGTCCGCTCCGGCAAGGCGCGCTTCACGGTCGGCAACGAAACGCTCGACCCCAATCCCGGCGACATCGTCGTCGTCAACCCCGAGACGCCGCACCGCTTCAAGAATATCGGCACGACGCGGCTCGAGCTCACCTGCATCCATGCAAGCCCCGAGATCATTCAGACTTGGGTCTGAGCAAGATTATTCCGCGGCACTCTTCAGTGCATCATCGTCTGGTGCATCCGCCGAGCCTGGTGCTGTTTCGGCCTGAAGGTCGGGGAATGCGACGATGCGCTTGCCGGTGAAGTCGGTGTGGACGACGATCAGGCCCTGCTCCTCGAAATAACCGAGAAGACGGCGGGCACGGCGGGCGGAGTGGGTACCGTAGGCGCGGGCGATCCGTGCATCCGACGGGCATTGTTCGCCGCCGATTGCGGCCTTCGCCATCATCAGGAACACGCCCTGCAGGTCGTCGGTGACGCCGTTTGAAAGCGAGAGCGCCGTCGCCCAGGCTTCGCCAGCCGCCATGTCCGCATCGACGCCGGAGCGCGACACCGCAACGCGGCGGCGGAATTCCGGCAGCGGCATCGGCGGGCCCGGCACGCGGCGCATTCGCAGACGCACCAGGAACTCTTGGTAGAGCACAGAATCCGTGCGGAAACCCGAGGCCGGATCGTCGAGAATTTCGGCAAGGACCGCCGACAGGCGCTCTTCGCGCTCGTCTGCCGAGAGCTCCGGCTGGCTGCTGCGCGGCTCGGATGGTGCCGGCGTCGCTGCTGGTGCCGAGCGAGCCAGTTCGGCAAGAATATCGGTGGTCGGGCGTGGTGCGGGCAGAGCGCGGCGAACGAGCGGCCGCTGAAACTCTTCGGGATCCGGTGTGAAGATCAGGTCTTCGACGTCCTGCGGAGCATCCGGCAGCGGCATCAGCTTCGGGCTCGACGAGCGCGCCGACGTCTCGACATTGCCGATCTGGATCGGCAGCGGGCGGCGCGACAATGCCGGACCGAGCGCCACGAAGTTTCCGCGCTTCAGGTCGCGGAACATTTCCGCCTGGCGCCGGTCCATGCCGAGAAGATCGGCGGCCCGGGCCATGTCGATATCGAGGAAGGTGCGGCCCATCAGGAAGTTGGAGGCTTCGGCGGCAACATTCTTGGCAAGCTTTGCCAGACGCTGCGTGGCGATGACACCGGCCAGGCCGCGCTTACGGCCACGGCACATCAGGTTGGTCATCGCGCCCAGCGACATCTTGCGCGCATCTTCCGAGACATCGCCACCGACTGACGGTGCAAACATCTGCGCCTCGTCGACGACAACGAGAACCGGATACCAATATTCGCGGTCGGCATCGAACATGCCGTTGAGGAAGGCGGCCGCAGCGCGCATCTGCTGCTCGATATCGAGCCCTTCCAGGGTCAGGACGCAGGAGACGCGGTGCTGGCGGATTCGGTTGGCGATACCGGCAAGCTCGGCTTCGGTGCGCTCGCCATCGACGACGATATGGCCGAACCGGTCGCTCAGCGTCACGAAGTCGCCTTCGGGATCGATGATCACCTGCTGAACCCATTGAGCAGACTGCTCCAGCAGCCGCCGCAGCAGATGTGATTTTCCGGAACCGGAATTGCCCTGCACCAGCAGACGCGTTGCCAGCAGCTCCTCGATATCGAGTGTCGCCGGGCTGCTGCCGGACGCCGTTCCCATATCGATGCCAACCTGCAAGTCGAATTCCTTTTAATATCTGTCCGCCGTCTCTAGCAGATTCGCCGCTGTCTTTGTTACCCGTCTCTGATGGAAACCCACAGAAAGACTGCAGGCTTCAGACAGCCTCGGGTTCGACAAGACGGCTCTGAGCATCGCCGCTGCGCGGTTTTAGCATCCGGGTGAAGATCAAGCTGACGGAAAGCGGCACGATCAGCACCGCAAGCCCTGCCCTCAGTCCCCAATATTCGCCGATGAAGCCGATGATCGGCGGGCCGATCAGGAAGCCGAGCAGTGCGACGAAGGAGAGGATCGCAAGGCTTGCGGCCGCCGGCCGGTCGGTTAGCGCAGCCGCCGATGTGACCGCAAGCGGAAAGCCGACCGAGACGCCGACGCCAACAGCCGCAAATCCGATCAGCGCCAAGGGAGCTACCGGTGCCAGCAGGATGATCGCCATCCCGGCAAGCGAAGCGGTGCCGCACGCCCGTGCGATCGCTACCGCGCCGAAGCGGCCTTTCAGATAGTCGCCGCTGAACCGCCCGGCGGCCACCATGCATGCGAAGACCGAGTAGCCCAGCCCCATCTGCGCTCCCTCGGAACCGAAAACATCACGAAGATAGACCGCCGACCAATCGGCGATCGCTCCCTCGGTCATGGTCACGCCGAAGACGAAGGCACAGACGCCGAGCAGCGCTAGTCCCGGAAGCTTGAAGCCACTTTTCACCGCAGTCTCCGCATGGTGACTTTCCGGCAGTTTCGGCAATCGGGTGCTGACGATGAGCGCGATCGGCAGCACGATCACCGATATCGCCAGGATCGACCAATGCGGCGCAGTGCCGATGGCGATCGCGCCAACGCCGAGCAGACTGCCGAACATGATGCCGAGGCTCCAGAAGCCATGCGACCGGCTCATGATGATCAGCCCGGTGACTTTCTCCGTCAGGTCCGCCTCGACATTCATGCCGAGCTCGACGGTCGACAACGCAACGCCGAGGATCAAAAGCGAGAAGAACAGCAATGTGACGGTCGGCGCAAAGGCCGGCAGCGAGACAACGGCGAGGAAAAAGACAAAGCCATAGATAATCGCCGCCCGTCCGCCGATGCGCGAGACGACGCGCCCTGCAAAGGAGAGCGTCAGCAGCGTTCCGACAGGCAGGCCAAGCAGGGCAATCGCCAGATCGGCGGTGCCGAGCTGCAGTTTCGCCTGAATGTCGGGAATACGCGGCAGCCAAGCGCCGAAGGCGATCGGCTGCAGGAAAAAGATCAGCATGACAAGTCGTTGAAGCGGCACGGCGCATTCCTTCATTCTCAGGCACGGAAGGTGCCGCACCTGATTCCCCGGCAGCGAGTCTGCGTCATCACCAGAGCGAAAGAAAGCGTTGAAACGCCTTAGCGGGTGCTGAGACCGAAGCCCTGCATCAGCCGTGTCGTTGCAAAATCCGGGTTGCCCGACGTGAAGACCGCAAAATCGAAATTGTCGGGATGAACCGCATCGGCCACTTCCGGTACGAGGCTGCGGGCACGGCGCGCAATCGCCTCGGCCGGATCCAGCCAGTCCACGGGCCACGGCGCTAGTCGCCGGAAAAGATTGGCCATGAACGGATAATGCGTGCAGGCGAGCACGACGATATCAGTCTTGCGCCCGTCCTTCTCGACGAAACACTGCTCGATCTCGCTCATCACCGCGGCGTCCGATACGGTCTCGCCGCGGATATAGGCCTCGGCCATCCGCGCCAGATTTTCCGATCCGACCAGACGGACATGGCATTGCTGCGCGAAGGACTGGATCAGGTCGCGCGTATAGGCGCGCTTGACGGTACCAGGCGTTGCCAGCACCGAAACCAGCCCGGAACGTGTCCGCTCGGCCGCCGGTTTGATCGCAGGCACCGTTCCGACGAAGGTCATCTGCGGAAACGCAGCGCGCAGATCGGCGCCGACAAGCGTGAAGGCCGTATTGCAGGCGATGATGCAGACTTCGGGGTCATGCTCTTCGAGCAGCCTGGCAAACAGGCTGACGACACGCTCCTTCAGCGCCTGCTCTTCCCAGCCGCCATAGGGAAAGCCGGCGTCGTCAGCGATATAGATGAAGCCGCGCTCCGGCATCAGCACGCGCGCTTCGCGCAGCACGGTCAGCCCGCCGATACCGGAATCGAAAACCAGGACCGGTTTCAGCTCATTCCCCGCTGCTGTCATCTTTCGGCCGTTCCTTGGTCTTTTCGGGAGCCCGGCTGCCGCGTGGATATTGCCGCGAGAACCGGTCGAGGGAGGAGATCACGCCGCGCAGCACGCTGATTTCCTGCTCGGTGAAGGCGCGGCGCGACAGGACTGCGCGCAGATTGTCCACCATTTTGGGCTTTTTCGCGGGCGGGTGGAAATAATTGCGCGCATCAAGCGCCTCCTCCAACTGGTCGAAGAAGCCGAACAGCTGCTCCTTGGTCGATGGCGTCTGCTCCATGGCCTGGAAGCGCACCTCGCCCAGATCGTCCATCCCGGACTTCATCCACTCGTAGGACATCAAAAGCACCGCCTGGGCGATGTTGAGCGAGGCGAACGCTGGATTGACCGGAAAGGTGACGATCTCGTCCGCCAGCGCCACTTCCTCGTTGCTGAGGCCCCAGCGTTCGCGGCCGAAGAGAATGCCGACGCCCTCCCCGGCGCGAAATCTCGTCCGCAGCGTCTCGGCGGCTACCACGGGCGAGCGTACCGGCTTGAAACCGTCCCGCTCGCGCGCCGTCGTCGCATAGACGAAGTTGAGGTCGGCGATCGCCTCCTCCAGCGTGTCGTAGACCTTCGTGCCGGCGATGACGTGATCGGCCTTCGACGCCGTCGCCTGCGCCCTCTCGTTCGGCCAGCCGTCGCGCGGGTTGACGAGCCGCAGCTCCGCAAGGCCGAAATTGGCCATGGCGCGCGCCACCATGCCGATATTTTCGCCCATCTGCGGTTCGACCAGAATGATCGCCGGTCCTTCGGTCAGAAGTTCCCGCTCGCTGTTTGTGCCTGCCATGAATGCCGTCCTTGCTTTCGAGCCGGAATAGCCTTGCGCGCGGCAAACGGCAAGACTTATGCGGCCGGATAGAGCCGGTCGAGGACGCCGCCGACCATCTCAACGCCGAGCCTCGCGCCGCTCATCGAGATCGGCAGATGCCGTGCGGCGGAAGCTGCCGACTGGCGCTCGACGAAGAAACACTCCGAACCGCGCGGCGCCACCGCCGAGAGCCGCGTCCGCGCAGCCGCCAGCGCCGCGCTCACCTTTTCACGCTCCGCATCGCTCAGACCCTCGCCATAAGAGCTGGCGACGATCCTGGCCCAATAGGTGCCCGACAGAAAGATCGCCAGCGTCTGCCGGATCCGGCCGGGACGTGTCACCA
Organism: Hyphomicrobiales bacterium; assembly: GCA_900465675.1. Taxonomy (GTDB): domain Bacteria; phylum Pseudomonadota; class Alphaproteobacteria; order Rhizobiales; family Rhizobiaceae; genus Rhizobium. The sequence continues at coordinate 209,415 of UBJR01000009.1, forward strand.
CCGACCAGGCCGACCCGAGAGGCCGTGCAGCGACGGTGACATCGCGATAGGCACCATCGAGCGTCTGAGAAAGCGAGATGAGCTCGTAGCGCGGCTTGCCGTCGAGGATCGCCGAGAGCAGCGCATCGAGCGCGTCGAACCATTTCTGAAGTGCGGCATCCAGTGCGCCGCGGGTGCGCGCCGGGAAAACCAGGAAGGCGACCGCCGTCCCGGCCAGCGTCCCGATCAACGTCTCCTCGATGCGCAGCGCCAGCAGATCGACAGTCAACGCACCGGTCATCCCGTAAACGAGACAGAGTACGATCGACACGAAGAAGGTCATCGTCGCATAGGAAATCTGCAGGAAGTAGAAGGCCAGGAAGATGCAGACGACCGCGACGGGGATGGCGATCGCGTCATGGCCGGTCAGCAGCGTCGCAAGCCCGAGGCCCACGACGATGCCGAACAGCGTGCCGAGCGACCTCTGCAGCGCCTTCATCGCCGTGTCGCCGCGGGAATTTGTATTGGTGAAGACCAGAAACGAGGCGAGCACCGCCCAGAACCATCGTTCGCGCGACAGCATCAGCCCGAAGCTCATGGCCAGCGCGGCAGCGAGCGTGATCTGCAAGGCGGATTTGATCAAAGGATTGGCGAAGGAAAAGTCGATCGCCGCAGCGGTCGGCTCGTCATCGGCGGGCTCCACACCGGCGAATGCGGTCATCTGCGCCTGCGCGATTGTCTCCACGAGGTGACGTCTGGCGTCACCGAGCCAGAAAAGCGCCCGCCTGGTCTCGGCTGCCGGGTCGGACGATGTGTCATCCTGTTGAGCAAGGCTTCCTTGCTTGCCTTCGATGACGGCGTGAACGAGCGCGAAATCCGGCAGGCTCTGCTGGCTGAGCACGATGGCGCTTTCCGCGGCGAGATGCAGATCGAAAAGACGGATCGCCAGTTCGGCTGCCGGATCGCCACCCTTGTCGAAGACGCCGCCGGCCGGCCGTGGAATGAAGCTCTCCGTCATCAGCACCACTTCCTTCAGCCGATCTTCCAGCTGGCGCAGTTCCTGCCGGTCGTGCTCCCCGACCTGTCCGTCCGAAGCAAGCGCTGCCAGCTTGAAGAGGATCTGGTTGACCCTGCCCCGCACGCTTTCCAGCGATCGCAACAGATCGCGCCGCCAGTTGTCAGGCAGCAGCATCGCACGGACGACATGTCCGGTCAGCGCCGAAACAACGGGACCGACCGCGATCAGCGGCAATTCGCCGATGTCAGGGTGGAAATAGGCCCCCATGAAATAGGAGGTGAAGGCGAACATGCCGATGGCAAACCCGCGCGGCCCAAAGACGCGCGCCGAGGCCGCAAGGCAGATGACCACCAGAAAGACCAGATCGGTCAGCACCCGATGATCTTCCAGCGCCGCGGCGATTGCCACGACGGCAAGACTGGCCAGGCATCCGAGCAGCCGCGTGATCAGCTGCCGCGAATTGCCCTTGTCGCGCACGGCGACGCCCCCCTCGATCGACAGCACGATGCCGAGACCATAGGAGGCGGTCGGTAGCGGCACAGCAAAGAGATGGATCGCAAACAGGATCGCAAAGGAGATGACGATCGTCAGCGTCACCCGCGATGCCATGCGAAAGCGCGACAGCGCCGGGTCGTTGGCAAGCAGCCAGTCACGAAGATCGAAGCCCGAAAACAACCGATGAGCCCTCATCCGGCGCAGTCACGAAACATGCCCTCTCCGGACATACCGCCAAACGGGGCAAAATCAAACGCCGGGCCAGCCCTCACTGGCCCTTGGCGATCTCGTCCATCGTCGCCTTCAGCGAACTGGTGGCCTTGGTCTCGGGATCCTCGAGCATAATGTCGTCGATGACGGCCTTGCCGCCTTCCGTCGCCATCTCGAAGCGCACGGTGGAAACCGCCTGTGCCTCTTCGCCCTCGCCGCATGCCATCTTGCGGAACGACGCCACGACCTCATCCTGACCATCGGCGGCTTTCTGCGGCGTCAGCTTCAGATCTTCCAGCGGGCAGGCATCCTGGCCGTTGACGATGACGTCGTAATCGAAGGGTGAAATGCCGTCGTCCACGGCGGGATGCTTTGCCGCCTCGCGGTACTTGGCGGCGAAATCCTTGCTGTAGCGCGTGTCGAGTTTGCCGGGGTCGAAGATGTCGACCCATTCGATATCGTCGCCTGACCAGTTGTTGACCGTGGCGTCCATGACCTCCTGAACCGGCGCCGGGATTTCGGCAGCTTTTGCAAGGGTCGGAAGACCGGCGAATACGGTAAGCAGCAAGGCAATCGTCTTCATGATGAAATGTCCGTTAACGAAGCAATTGCCGCGGACACTAATCAAATCCGCGGACTTGGCAATGGCCCCAAAATGCTCTTTCCGGGGTGCTTGCGGCTTTGCGTTCCAAGCACACAATGCTATAGCGCTCGGGATTTCAAAAATCACCCGCCACGGGACCCAGTCCCCACCAGCTTACGAGGCAGATACATGAAAAAGATCAAGGTCGCTAACCCCGTCGCCGATCTCGACGGCGATGAAATGACGCGTATCATCTGGCAGCTTATCAAGGACAAGCTGATCCATCCGTATCTCGACCTCGATATCGATTACTTCGACCTTTCTGTCGAAAACCGCGACGCCACCAACGACCAAGTGACCGTAGACGCCGCCAACGCCATCAAGAAGCACGGCGTCGGCATCAAGTGCGCGACGATCACGCCGGACGAAGACCGCGTCAAGGAATTCAATCTCAAGCAGATGTGGAAGAGCCCGAACGGCACGATCCGCAACATCCTCGGCGGCGTGATCTTCCGCGAGCCGATCATCTGCCAGAACGTTCCGCGCCTCGTCCCGGGCTGGACCAAGCCGATCGTCGTCGGCCGTCACGCTTTCGGCGACCAGTACAAGGCGACCGATTTCAAATTCCCGGGCAAGGGTAAGCTCTCGATCAAGTTCGTCGGTGAAGACGGCGCAGTCATCGAGAAGGACGTTTTCGACGCTCCCGGCGCCGGCGTGGCCATGGCGATGTACAACCTCGACGAGTCGATCCGCGAATTCGCCCGCGCCTCGATGAACTACGGCATCATGCGCGGCTGGCCGGTCTACCTGTCGACTAAGAACACCATCCTGAAGGCCTATGACGGCCGCTTCAAGGACATCTTCGAGGAAGTCTACCAGGCCGAATTCAAGGCCAAGTTCGTCGAGCTCGGCATCACCTATGAACACCGCCTGATCGACGACATGGTCGCCTCGGCGCTGAAGTGGTCCGGCGGCTACGTCTGGGCCTGCAAGAACTATGACGGCGACGTCCAGTCCGACACGGTCGCACAGGGCTTCGGCTCGCTCGGCCTGATGACTTCCGTCCTGCTCTCGCCGGATGGCCGCACGGTCGAAGCGGAAGCCGCGCACGGCACGGTGACCCGCCATTACCGCCAGCACCAGAAGGGCCAGGAAACCTCGACGAACTCGATCGCCTCGATCTTCGCCTGGACCCGCGGCCTCGCACACCGCGCCAAGCTCGACGACAATGCCGAACTTGCAAAGTTCGCGGCAACGCTCGAAAAGGTCTGCGTCGACACCGTCGAGGCTGGCTTCATGACCAAGGACCTGGCGCTGCTCATCGGCCCGGATCAGCCATGGCTGTCGACGACTGCCTTCCTCGACAAGATCGACGAGAACCTCAAGAAGGCCATGGGCGCCTGAGGCGGCCAGAACCAGAGAACGGCAGAACGGCGGGATCTTCCCGCCGTTTTCATTTCAACAACAAGGGAACAGCACATGACGACGATCCGCCTGCTTGAGCCATCCGACCGCTCGCAATGGGAGCCCTTGTGGAAGGGCTATCAGACCTTTTACGAAGTCGTCATTCCGCCTGAGACCACTGAACTGACCTGGGCGCGCTTCCACGCTGCAAACGAGCCGATGCATGCCTTCGGCGCTTTCGATGACGACGGCAAGCTGAAGGGCATCGTCCACACCATCTTCCACCGCTCCACCTGGCTGCCGAAATGGACCTGCTACCTGCAGGATCTCTATGTCGAGGCAGACCAGCGCGGTCTTGGAACCGGTGCCGCACTGATCGAGCGCGTTGCCGATCTCGCCCGCGAACAGGGCGCCGGCCGCCTCTACTGGATGACGCACGAGACCAACGAACGCGCCCGCCGCCTCTATGATCAGATCGCCGAACGCTCCGGCTTCATCCAGTACCGAAAGCAGCTCTGACTGCTGACAGAAATTGGCAGCAGCCTCCGCTAGACATTGCCGCGTCGCTGGCCTGCGCCAGATATCAGCAATCGATGAGGAGACAATGATGACCGAAGAGCTGGTGTTCTACACAAACCCGATGTCGCGCGGCCGGATCGCCCGCTGGATGCTGGAGGAAACAGGCGTTCCCTACCGCACGGAGATCAAGACCTTCGACGGTACGATGAAGGGAACGGACTATCTCTCGATCAATCCGATGGGCAAGGTTCCTGCAATCCGCCACCGCGGCACCATCATCACCGAATGCGCCGCGATCTGCGCCTATCTGGCCGATACCTTTCCGGAGAAGGAGCTGGCGCCGCGCGCTAAAGAGCGCGGCTCCTATTACCGCTGGATGTTCTTCGCCGCCGGTCCGCTGGAGTCGGCGGTCACCAATCGCGCGCTCGGTTTCGTCACGCCTGCCGAGAAGGCCCGAATGGCCGGATATGGCAGCTTCGGCGACGTCATGGACACGCTCGAAAAGGCCGTGACCAACAACCCCTATATCGCCGGCGACCGCTTTACGGCCGCCGATGTCTATGTCGGCTCGCATATCGGATGGGGCCTGAATTTCGGCTCGCTCGAGCAGCGGCCAGCCTTTGCCGACTATCTCGGCCGGGTCGCCAACCGCGACGCCTACCGCCGGGCGAACGCGCTGGATGACGAAGCGATGCAGGACATGCAGCTCAATGCCCACTCACACTAGCGGCATGTAGATATCCGTCAGCAGCCCGGTCGGCGCCGTGTCGCGCGGGTTGTTCAGATATTCCTCGAACATCAGCCCGTCGCGCAGCTGCCGGCCGGAAACCGGCAGCCATTCGGCATAGAGCCACTGATAGGCCTTGTGCATGTCCGCATACGGCCCCTTGTGGCGCAGCACCGCATACTCGCCGCCGCTGAGAGACTGCCGGACGAAAGGCGGCTCGGCGGCGATGGTCTCATCAGCGCTGACGCAGGCAACCGACCGCAGTCTTTCAGCCGGAACAATATCGGGATCGTCGAAATAGATACCGATCATCCGCATGGCGGGTGACGCCAGCCCGCGGGCATAAAGCGTTCCGAACAGCGTCTCGAACGCCTTGCTGATCTGCATGTAGGAACCGGTATGCGGCACGCCGATCAATTCGATCGGCTCGATGGTTTTCAACGTCACGTCAAACATGGCTGTCGCCTTTCCTGAAATCGAGGGTTCGAAGACTGTGTGGCTTCCCTCTTTCCGGTAGCGCGCCGGCGGCATGCCGTAGACCGATTTGAAGATGCGGTTGAAAGACTGGAGATTGGGATAGCCCGATCGCTTGGCAATCTCGCTGATATCAAGATCTGTACGGACGATATCGCCCGCCGCGCGATGCAGCCGCAGCCGCTTGACGGTCGCCGCCAGCGTCTCGCCGTAGATCGCCCGGTAGATCCTGTGCCAGTGATAGCTCGACATGCAGGCGATATCGGCCAGCCGCTCCATATCCAGCTCCTCGTCGAGGTGGTCGTGGATATAGGCCGAAACCCGCCTCAGACGGTTTTCATAGAGAGACCAAGCCGTTTGCCCGTTCATGTCAGACCTCATGCAAATCGATCACCCGCAGACAACCATAGTCCAGTTTGACAAATCCTGCGGAGTTCAGGCGCAAAACAAAAAAGGCGGAGACCGAAGCCTCCGCCTTTCACTATCACCATCCGGTGACGATCAGCCGGCGAGCGCTGCCGCAACGGCTTCGATCGCCTCGTCGGCCTTCGATCCGTCCGGACCGCCGGCCTGGGCCATATCGGGACGGCCGCCGCCGCCCTTGCCGCCGAGTGCTGCAGAAGCGATGCGCACCAGATCGACGGCGCTGAAGCGGCCGACGAGATCTTCGGTAACGGCAACCACGGCGCTGGCCTTGCCGTCGTCGGAAACGCCGATCAGCGTCACGACGCCGGAGCCGAGACTGGCCTTGCCGTCGTCGGCAATGCCCTTCAAATCCTTCGGATCGACGCCGGTAATGGCCTTGCCAAGGAACTTGACGCCGGCGATCTCGCGGGCTGCATCATCGGCGGAACCGCCCTGGCCGCCGCCCATGGCGAGCTTGCGCTTGGCATCGGCCAGTTCGCGTTCCAGCTTGCGGCGCTCGTCCATCAACGCTTCGACGCGCGAAACCACATCGCCTGCCTGCACCTTGAGAGCCGAGGCCAGCGTCTTCACGCGGTCGTCCTGTTCCGCCAGATAGACACGGGCCGCTTCACCGGTGACTGCTTCGAGACGGCGCACGCCGGAGCTGACGGCACTGTCGCCGAGAATGCGCACCAGCCCGATGTCACCGGTCGCAGACACATGCGTGCCGCCGCAGAGCTCGATCGAATAAGGCTTGCCGGTCTTGGCGCCATGCAGGCCCTGGCCCATGGCCACCACACGCACTTCGTCACCGTACTTCTCGCCGAACAGCGCCATTGCGCCCTCGGCACGGGCATCATCGACGCTCATCAGACGCGTCGTGACAGGCGAATTCTGCAGAATGATTTCGTTGGCCATATCCTCGACCACCTTCAGCTCTTCTGAAGACATCGGCTTCGGATGCGACACGTCGAAGCGCAGACGATCCGGCGTCACCAGCGAGCCCTTCTGGGCAACGTGGTGGCCGAGCACCTCGCGCAGCGCCTCATGCAGCAGATGCGTTGCCGAATGGTTGGCGCGGATCTGCGAGCGGCGGGCGTGATCGACGGTCATCGCAACCGCATCGCCGGTCTTGATCGTGCCTTCGACGACGGTGCCGATATGAACGAACAGCCCCTCGCCGCGCTTCTGCGTATCGGTGATCTCGATCCTGGCGTTATCGGAAGAGATGATGCCGGCATCACCCACCTGACCGCCGGACTCGCCGTAGAACGGCGTCTGGTTGACGACGATCTGCACCTTGTCGCCGCTGACGGCCTGGGGAGCAGAGGCGCCATCCTTGACGATCGCCTGGACAACGCCTTCGGCGCTTTCCGTGGCATAGCCGAGGAATTCGGTCACCCCATGCGCCTCGCGCAGCTCGAACCAGATGGTTTCGGTCGCCTTGTCGCCGGAGCCGGCCCAGTGCGAACGGGCCTCCGCCTTCTGGCGCTCCATGGCATCGGTGAAGCCCGCGAGATCGACGTTGATCTCGCGGGCGCGCAGGGCATCCTGGGTCAGGTCGAGCGGGAATCCGTAGGTGTCGTAGAGCTTGAAGGCGGTCTCGCCGTCGAGCATGTCGCCCTTGCCGAGCGTGGTCGTGGCTTCCGACAGCAGCGACAGGCCGCGCTTCAGCGTCGTGCGGAACTTGGTTTCCTCGAGCTTCAGCGTTTCGGTGATCAGCGCTTCGGCGCGCACCAGCTCCGGATAGGCGCGGCCCATCTGCTGGATCAGCGCCGGCAGCAGCTTCCACATCAGTGGTTCGCGGGCGCCAAGCAACTCGGCATGGCGCATGGCGCGGCGCATGATGCGGCGAAGCACGTAGCCGCGGCCTTCAGCGGACGGCAGCACGCCGTCGGCGATCAGGAAGGCGGACGAGCGCAGATGATCCGCGATGACCCGGTGGCTGGCGCGCTGGTCGCCTTCAGCCTTGACGCCGGTCGCCTCTTCGGACGCCTCGATCAGCGCGCGGAACAGGTCGATATCGTAATTGTCATGCTTGCCCTGCAGCAGCGCCGCGACGCGCTCCAGGCCCATGCCGGTGTCGATCGACGGGCGGGGCAGATCGACGCGCTCTTCCTTGGTGATCTGCTCGTACTGCATGAAGACGAGGTTCCAGATCTCGATGAAGCGGTCGCCGTCTTCCTCCGGCGAGCCGGGAGGGCCGCCCCAGATATGATCGCCGTGATCGTAGAAGATTTCCGAGCACGGACCGCAGGGACCGGTATCGCCCATCGCCCAGAAATTGTCGCTGGTCGGAATGCGGATGATCCGGTCTTCGGAGAGACCGGCGATCTTCTTCCAGAGACCGAAGGCTTCGTCGTCGGTGTGATAGACGGTGACCAGCAGGCGCTTCGCATCGATGCCGAATTCCTTGGTGATCAGGTTCCAGGCAAGTTCGATCGCCCGTTCCTTGAAATAATCGCCGAAGGAGAAGTTGCCGAGCATCTCGAAGAAGGTATGGTGGCGCGCGGTGTAACCGACATTGTCGAGGTCGTTATGCTTGCCGCCGGCGCGCACGCATTTCTGCGCCGTCGTCGCCGTCGAATAAGGGCGCTTTTCAAGACCGGTGAAGACGTTCTTGAACTGCACCATGCCGGCATTGGTGAACATCAGCGTCGGGTCGTTGCGCGGCACGAGCGGGCTCGACGGAACGACTTCGTGGCCGTTGGTCTTGAAATAGTCGAGGAAGGTCGACCGGATATCATTCACACCGCTCATGCTATGCCCTTCAATGCTGCCCACGGCAGGTCAAATCTTAAATCCAGTGGCTTTTATCGTCCGCATTAACCACTGTCCAGCAGGCAAACCCGCCTGCAAAACGAAACGGCCGCATTCCTTGCGAAATGCGGCCGTTTCGAACTCATAACTGCGCTGACGATCAGGGTTCGCCGTCACCATCGCCGTCATTGGCATCGGGACCGCCGTTCTGCAGCTTCTCTGCAAGCAGGCCGGCATTCTGGCGGATCGAAGTCTCGATCTCGCGCATCGTATCCGGATTGTCGCGCAGGAAAATCTTGGCGTTCTCACGCCCCTGCCCGAGCCGCTGGCTGTTATAGGAGAACCAGGCACCTGACTTCTCGACGATGCCTGCCTTGACGCCGAGATCGACCAATTCGCCGGTCTTAGATACGCCTTCGCCATACATGATGTCGAATTCGACCTGCTTGAAGGGAGGCGCCATCTTGTTCTTGACGACCTTGACGCGCGTCTGGTTGCCAATCACCTCTTCACGCTCCTTGACCGCGCCGATACGGCGGATGTCGAGGCGAACCGAGGCGTAGAATTTCAACGCGTTGCCGCCCGTCGTGGTTTCCGGAGAACCGAACATCACGCCGATCTTCATGCGGATCTGGTTGATGAAGATGACCATGGTCTTCGACTTCGAGATCGATGCGGTCAGCTTGCGCAATGCCTGGCTCATCAGACGTGCCTGGAGACCCGGCAGGCTGTCGCCCATCTCGCCTTCGATTTCGGCGCGCGGCGTCAGTGCAGCGACCGAGTCGACGACGAGAACATCGACGGCACCGGAACGAACCAGCGTATCGGTGATTTCTAGCGCCTGCTCCCCGGTATCCGGCTGCGAGATCAGGAGGTTGTGCAGATCGACGCCGAGCTTGCGGGCATAGACCGGGTCGAGCGCATGTTCCGCATCGACGAAGGCACAGATGCCGCCCTTCTTCTGGGCTTCTGCAATGGTCTGCAGCGCCAATGTCGTCTTGCCGGAGCTTTCCGGTCCATAAATCTCGATGATGCGGCCCTTGGGAAGACCGCCAATGCCGAGTGCGATATCCAGTCCGAGAGAGCCCGTCGAAACAGTCTCGATCTCGACCACGCTCTCATTCGAGCCGAGCTTCATGATAGAGCCCTTGCCGAACGACCGCTCGATCTGAGAGAGTGCCGCTTCAAGTGCCTTGCTTTTGTCCACCGATTTGTCCTCTACAAGCCGCAATGTATTCTGTGACATTCGATCCACCTTTAGGTTATTGAAGCCGCTCTAGCAATGTTGCCGCCGATGCCGATTTTGTACGTGATTTGTTCTCATTACGCAAGTGGCGTCCAAATGATTGAAACGAAAAGGTAAATCAGTACGTGTTCTACATTTGTTTTATTGATGCGGCGCAAGGGCTTAGCAGCGTGACGCGGCCTGACGGCGAGCTGCAGCGGATGGCTCGATTCGGCGAAATCGCCCCCTCTGGAGCTCGCGCATGAAGCGCAAGATTCTCGTGCTCGGCGGCGCCCATATCGACCGGCGCGGACGGATATCCGGCGAGACGGCGCCGGGCTCAAGCAACCCGGGATCCTGGTTCGAGGAAGCCGGCGGCGGCGGCTTCAACGCGGCGCGCAATCTCGCCCGCCTCGGCTTCGACGTGACGATGATTTCGCCGCGCGGCGGTGATCCGACCGGCGAGATGGTGAAGGAGGCTGCCTACGCAGCCGGCGTCAACGACCGCCCTTTCGTCTTCCTCGACCGCAAGACGCCGAGCTACACCGCGATCATCGAGCGAGACGGCAATCTCGTCATCGCGCTCGCCGATATGGACCTCTACCGCTATTTCTCACCCCGCCGTCTCGCCATCCGCGCGGTGCGCGAAGCCTTTGCCGCCAACGATCTCATCCTCTTCGACGCCAATCTGCCGGAAGATACGATCGCGGCAATCGTCACCCGGGCAAACGGCCTCGGAAAACCGGTGGCGGCGATTGCCATCTCGCCAGCCAAGGTGATCAAGCTGAAGGCCTGTGCCGAGGGCATCGACTTCCTGTTCCTCAACGAGGCGGAAGCCACGGCTCTCGCCGGAGCGCGCCCTGATGATGCGGCAGACTGGGTGTCGCTGCTCGGTGACACCGGGTTGAAGGGCGGCGTCGTCACCCGCGGACAGCGCGAACTGATCGCCTTTGCCGGCAAGCAGTCGATCGCGCTGCAGCCGCCGGCCGTCGACAGCGTGGCCGACGTCACGGGCGCCGGGGATTCGCTTGCCGCAGGCGTGCTGTCGGCATTCATGCACGGCTTGCCGCTGGAGGAAGCCGTGCGTCATGGCGCTGCGGCAGCAGCGGTCACCGTCCAATCGCCGCTTGCCGTCAGTGAAAAACTGACACCGGAGCTCCTCCGCGACACGCTGGCCCTTGTTCCGGCCGCCAGAATTCTGCATTGAAGCGCGCTTATCGATGAACTGGAAACGACAATGACGAAACCGATCTCCCCTCTGCTGCCGATCTCCTATTCGAAGGAAGTTGCCGCCGCCAAGCAGCGCGGCGCACCGCTAGTCGCGCTGGAATCGACCATCATTACTCATGGCATGCCCTATCCGGGCAATATCGAGATGGCCCGCAGCGTCGAGGCGATCATCCGCGAACAGGGCGCCATTCCGGCGACCATCGCGGTCATGCACGGCGTCCTGCATATCGGCCTCGAACCGGAAGAGCTTGAAAGGCTCGCCAAGGAAAAGGACGTGATGAAGGTGTCGCGCGCCGACCTCGCCTTCTCGATCGCCGAGCGCCGCACCGGCGCCACGACGGTTGCGGCGACGATGATTGCGGCAGCGCGTGCCGGCATCAAGGTCTTCGCCACCGGCGGCATCGGCGGCGTGCATCGCGGCGCCGAAGAGAGCTTCGACATTTCGGCCGACCTGCAGGAGCTCGCCCGCACCGGCGTCATCGTCGTCTGCGCCGGCGCCAAGGCGATCCTTGATATCCCCAAGACGCTGGAAGTGCTGGAAACCTCGGGCGTTCCCGTCGTCACCTATGAGAACGAAGAATTCCCAGCCTTCTGGTCGCGCAAGTCAGGCCTCAAGAGCCCGCTGACACTGAACAGCCCGGCGGCGATCGCCAATTTCCAGACGACCCGCGAGCAGCTCGGCATCGACGGCGGCATGCTGATCGCCAATCCGGTTCCGGAAGCCGACGAGATTCCGCGCGAGGAGATGGAAATCTACATCGAGCGCGCGCTCGACAGCGCCGAGCGCGACGAAATCACCGGCAAGGCGGTCACGCCCTACCTGCTCAGCACCATCTTCGACCTGACCGACGGCCAGAGCCTGAAGACCAATATTGCGCTGGTAGAAAACAACGCGCGCCTGGCAGCCGAAATCGCCGTGGCGCTGGACGCCTGAATGAATTGAAAATCCGGGAGGCGGAAACGCCTCCCGTCATTTGCTGTCGAGCGTTTCCTTGACGACGACGGCCAGCTGCTTCAGCGAGAACGGCTTCGGCAGGAAGCCGAATTTCGAGCCCTCCGGCAAATTGCGCGCAAACGCATCCTCGGCATAACCGGACACAAAGACAAACTTCATATCCGGGTATGTCTTGCGCAACTCGCGCAGCAGGCTCGGCCCATCCATCTCCGGCATGACGACATCGGAAACGACGATATCCACCTTGCCGTCGAGCTCTTCCAGAATATCCAGCGCCTCGATGCCCGATCCGGCCTCGTGAACAGTATAGCCGCGGGTCTCCAGCATGCGCTTGCCGCCGCGGCGTACCGCCTCCTCATCCTCGACCAGCAGAATGACGGCGTTGCCGGTCAGGTCTTCCGGCTGTTCCGGCTGCACCGCGACAGGCATCTGCACCACATTGCTGGCAACAGCACCGTCCGCGCTCCCCTCGGCAGCTATGACCGGCTCGACGATATGGCGCGGCAGGAACACCCGGAAGGTGGTTCCCTTGCCGACTTCCGATTCTGGCTGGATATAGCCGCCGGATTGCTTGACGATGCCATAGACCATCGCCAGCCCGAGACCGGTACCCTTGCCCACTTCCTTTGTGGTGAAGAACGGCTCGAAAATCTTGTCCATGATCTCGGGCGCGATACCGGTACCGGTATCCTTGACCTCGACCAGAACCATGTCTTCGTTCGGCATGTAGGAATAGTTGAAAGCCGCGACTTCATCCGCCGTCACGTTGCGTGTCCGCACCGTCAACTTGCCGCCTTCGGGCATCGCGTCGCGGGCGTTGACGCAGAGGTTGATCAGCACCTGTTCGAACTGAGAGAGGTCGGTTTTGACGGGCCAGAGATCACGGCCATATTCGACATCGAGCTTGACGTTGGTGCCCGACAGCAACCGGTCGACCAGCATGCGGAGATCGCCGACGACATCGGTCAGATTGAGCACTGAAGGCCGCATCGTCTGCTTGCGCGAGAAGGCCAGCAGCTGGCGCACCAGCACCGCCGCGCGGTTGGCGTTGCGCTTGATTTCCATCAGATCGGCGAAGCTCGCATCGGCCGGCCTCGCCTGCAGCAGCAGGTGGTCGGAGGATAGCAGGATCGCCGTCAGCACGTTGTTGAAGTCATGTGCGATGCCGCCCGCCAGGGTGCCGACAGCGTTCATCTTCTGCGTCTGCGCCATCTGCGCCTCAAGCGCCTTCTGCTCGGTCACCTCGACGGCATAGACGATCGCCGCCTCTTCCGGCGCCTCATCGCTCTGGTCGATGACGGCATTGATGTAGAAGCGGAAATGGCGTGCATCGTCGTCAGGCGTGCGGGAATCGATCGGCGGAATGTCGCCCTGCCGGTCCTTGGCGGCGTCGAGCGCGCCCTGCAGCCGTTCGCGGTCGCTTTGCTGGACGATCGCTTCGAGCCGTGCGCCATTGTCGACGTCATCGCGGGACACGAGGCCGGAGAACAGCTTCAGGAACGGCGCATTGGTACGCAGGATCCGGCCTTCGCCATCGACGGAGGCGATCGCCATCGGCGTATTGTTGAAGAAGCGGGTAAAGCGCATGACCGCGGCCGAGGCGGATTGCTCGTTCTCGGTGCCCGGCTCGCGCCGCAGCACGATTGTCCGGCTTTCGCCCGGCGCACCGTCGCGCATCGACGTGACGCTATGGACGATCTGCACCGGCAGGCTCTGGCCGTTCGACTTCTTCAGATCGAGATCCAGCGTATCGGTCTTTTTCAGGCCCGGCTCGGCCTGGACAGACTGGATCAATGCCAGCCCCTCGCCTGCCACCACGTCGCCGATGGTCATCGAGCCCGGTATGAATTTCGTCAGGTCGAGACCAAGCCATTCGGCCAGCGTCGCGTTGAGATAGAAAATCTCGCCCTTGCGCCCGGCGGAAAAGAAGCCGGCCGGTGCATGGTCGAGATAGTCGATGGCGTTCTGCAATTCCTTGAAGAAGCGCTCCTGATCGTCGCGCTCCGAAGTGATGTCGCTGATCTGCCAGATATGCAGCGGCTTGCTGCCGCTCTCCTCGGTCTTCAGCGTACGCGCCTTCAGGCGGTACCAGTGCGCCCCGGAACCATTCGGCGATGGTCCGAGCGCCCGCAGCAGCCGGAACTCTTCCTGCCCCTCACGGCCCTCGCGCAGCCCGTTCGACAGACGGTAGAGCGCCTCATTGGACTCGCGGTGACGCGACAGCAGCGCTTCCAGCGTCTGCACCTCGGTTGCCTTGCGCGCGCCGGTCAGCTTTCCATAGGCGCCGTTGGCATAGATGATCCGGCCCTTGTCATCAGTAATCAGCGAACCATCCGGGTGACTGTTGAGAAACGAGCGGGCCAGGCTGTCGGACTGGCGCTGGGGCATCACTTCTATGAAGCCGATCACCGAAGACACCAGAAAGAAGATGCCGACCATCGCCAGCACGCCGAGAACGCCGAGCACCATCTCGTTGTCGAGCGAACTCTTGAACACCACGAAGGCGGCGGCCGCCGCAATCAGCACCAGCGCCAGGAGGAGGATGCGGATAGCCGTGCCGGAACGTCCTCCTCGATCCACGATCGGGGAATTGTAGTCGTCAGCCTGACGCGGTGTCGTCATCTAGTCCTCGCATGCGCCGATCCGGCATGGTGCTTTGTCACCGGAAGACAAAGCAGGAATCAGGCGTTCGTTCCTTCTTAGCAATTTGTAGGCCTTGCAAAAACAGTGCCGTACCGCCGGAACGCTTGAATTCACAAGGAACAGCGCCAGTTTCGCAAGCCATCGGGCTTCTGAGGCGATCTTCTCGCACGGGCGTGACTGGACAAGCACACAGCCTATTGCCTAAGGAACTGAAAAGCCTTCATGATGCGGCCTGCGTATAGGGGAGTTTGAGATCATGTTTGACAGCGTAGTGAGCGACTATGGCAGCCGTTTCCTCCTAGCAGCAGGCGGCGTCGGCCTTGGCCTGGTCGTCCTGATCGGCGTACTCTGGCTGATGCGCAACCGCGCACCCTCGCCTTTCGTGCGCGGCGGCAAGAACCGCCAGCCGCGTCTGCAGGTTCTGGACGCCGCTGCCGTCGACACCCGCCGCCGCCTCGTACTGGTGCGCCGCGACGACGTCGAGCACCTGATCATGATCGGCGGCCCCAGCGATATCGTCATCGAAAGCCGCATCCTGCCTGAGGGCGCCGAACAGGCGAAACCGTCGTCTGAGCTCCGCCCGGCGCCGGTTGCACCACCGGCAGCTCCCGTAATCGAACGGCGCCCGGCCGTGGCCGAACGCCCTGCACTCCGCGCGGTTCCCGAACAGCGGCCGGAGCCCCGGGTTGAACCGAAGCCGGAACCAGTAGCGATCTTCGAAGAGGAAGAGGCCGAGCTCTACATCCCTGCCCCTGCCCCTGCGCCTGCGCCCGCTCCGGCACCTTTCATCGAGCCGCGCCGCCCGCAACCCATCGCACCCGCCGCCGCAGCACCCGCCTTCGCTCCGGCTCCCGCTCCGGCCATCACCGTTCCTCCGGTCATTGCCGCGGCAGAAAACCGTGTCCCGCCGACGATCACCATCCGCCCGATGGAGCAGCCGCAACCGGCACCGTCGCTCGAAACCACCAATGCCGCCGATATCCTGGATGCCGCTCGCGCCCGCGTCCTGCCGCAAAAGGCGCGTATCGAACCCGAAGTGCTGACGCCGCCGGCACAAAGCCTTCCGACGGTTTCGGAGGGCCATCCGGTGGTGACCGCCGACGCGGGAGCGCCGCCACAGCAGCCGAAAGGCGATTTTCAGCGCATTCTCGAAGAAGAGATGAACACCACGCTGGCCGCCGAACGCGTCGTCCAGCCGGTGCAATCCATTCAGAGCGCGCCGATCCGCACCATTGCGCCGCAGCCGGTCAACCTGCAGCGCCGTGACCCGGAAGCACCGCCGGTCACCGGCGCCGATGCCGAGTTGCAGAAGGAAGTGGCGCGCATCTTCGGCGAGATGAGCGTCAACCGAGACAAATAGCCGGTCAGCCAGACCGCCAAAACGAAAAAGGCACCGCAATGCGGTACCTTTTATTTTATGCCTGCTCCCAGGACGCTTATTCGTCGCGGTAAACCTTCTCGCGGCGCTCGTGGCGTTCCTGCGCTTCGATCGACAGTGTCGCGATCGGGCGGGCGTCGAGGCGCTTAAGGCCGATCGGCTCGCCGGTTTCCTCGCAGTAGCCGTAAGTGCCTTCCTCGATCCG
This sequence comes from Hyphomicrobiales bacterium, assembly GCA_900465675.1. Taxonomy (GTDB): domain Bacteria; phylum Pseudomonadota; class Alphaproteobacteria; order Rhizobiales; family Rhizobiaceae; genus Rhizobium. Next base: position 225,625 of record UBJR01000009.1, read on the forward strand.
CTGCAGGGCAGCATCGATCTTGGAGATCAGTTTTCTCTGACGGTCGCGCGCCCGAAGTTCGATGGCGCGGTCTGTTTCGGAAGATGCCCGATCCGCGAGGTCGGGGTGGTTGGCGCTTTCTTCAGCGAGATGATCCAGTGTCTCGCGCGCTTCTCTAAGGATGTCATTTCGCCATGCGACCAGCTTCGTGCGGAAGTATGCTCGCTGGTTTACGTTCATGAACTCCTCGTCTTCCGAGGGAACGTAGCTGCTAAGATCGATCTTCTCACTCAACGCGATTCTCCTGAAGAACATCTCATGTGGCGGGCTGTATATCTCATGCGCCAATATCGATTCAAGCCAAATACGACATGTAAACAGATTTTTAAATCTGTCATATTTTTAGGCTAACAGTCTATTTTCTCAGCACTATTCCAGATTCGCTTTCTCACCCCGCCTTCAACAAGCCGTGTAGGCCCAGCGCTTTTGCACCACCACGGCACGTCACCGGTTGACGCCGGCAATACCCGGCGGCTACTGAAAAGGCTCCTTCGCACGTGGATTTTTCTATGGCCGCAACCTTGCATACGCCTTCGCGAATCTACCTGTTGCGGCATGCCGAAGCCGCCTGGGCGCAGCCCGGAGAACGCGATTTCGACCGCGCCCTGAGCGAAAAGGGATACGGCGATGCCGAGATCCTCGCCGACCGCGCAGCGGACAAGGGCTACCGTCCGGACATTATCCTGAGCTCAACGGCGAAGCGCTGCCGCCAGACGGCCGATGCTGTTCACCGCGCCATGGGGCTATCGCTGGAGCTGCGCTATATCGACGAACTCTATAACGCTGCCCCAAATGTCTATCTCGAGCTCCTCGATACGCAGGAAAGCAATGCGGTGATGCTGGTCGGCCATAATCCGACGATCGAGCAGACGCTGGAGGCGCTGATCGGCCACGAACAGCTGCTGCGCGCCCTGCCCGGCGGCTTTCCCGCCGGCGGCCTTGCGGTTCTGGATTTCGACGCAGCGGCCGCCGCCTGGAAGCTGCGTGAATTTCTGAGCGGCTGACGCGGTTGCATGCCGGTTCTTTTTCCGGCGGCCTCGCCATCCTATATGCTTGAGCAATGACAACCGGGACACCGCCTTGCCGCCAAGCTTGACCTCCTTCGCTGACGATGCCCGCATCGCACTCGATAACCTCACCGACCGCGCCACGGGTCTGGTCAATCCGACCGTCCGTCTCGGCGTCACCGGTCTATCCCGTTCCGGCAAGACGGTCTTCATCTCCTCCCTGGTCCATAACCTCCTGCATGGCGGCCGCCTGCCGCTGTTCGAACCGGTGCAATCGGGCCGCGTTTCGGCGATACGCCTCGAAGAGCAGCCTGATGACGGCGTTCCGCGCTTTCAGTACGAAGATCACATCCGCGCGCTGGTGAAGGATCGCGTCTGGCCGGATTCCACCCGCGCCATCTCAGAACTGCGGGTCACCATCGACTATCAGAGCGCCAGCGGCTGGAACCGCATGTTTTCGCCAGGGCGCCTGTCGATCGATATCGTCGACTATCCGGGCGAATGGCTGCTCGACCTGCCGCTGCTCGCCAAGGATTTCCGGACTTTCAGCGAGGATACCCTGGCGCTCGCCCGCACCGGCATCCGCGCCGAACTCTCGAAGACCTGGCTCGAGCTGACACAGGCAGCCGATCTTCACGCGGCGGCCGATGAGATGCAGGCCCGAGACCTCGCAACGTCCTTTGCCGCCTATCTGAAGGCCTGCAAGGCCGACGAACGTTCGCTCTCGACGTTGCCACCCGGCCGTTTCCTCCTGCCGGGCGATCTCGACGGCTCACCGGCACTGACCTTCGCGCCGCTGCTCCCGCCGCCCGAAGGCCGGGCCGAAAAGGGCTCGCTCTGGGCGATGATGGAGCGGCGCTACGAGGCCTACAAATCGGTCGTCGTCAAACCGTTCTTCCGCGAGCACTTTGCCCGTCTCGACCGCCAGATCGTGCTTGTCGATGCGCTGCAGGCAATCAACCGCGGCCCCGAAGCCGTGCAGGATCTCGAACGGGCGTTGACAGACGTGCTGGCCTGCTTCCGCCCGGGAACCAACTCGCTCCTCTCCTCGCTTCTCGGCCGCCGTATTGACCGGGTGCTGGTCGCCGCCACCAAGGCCGACCACCTGCATCACGAAAGCCACGACCGGCTGGACGCCCTGACGCGGCGCCTCGTCGAACGCGCCGTCCACCGCATCGGCATGGCCGGCGCGGGCATCGACGTCATGGCGCTTGCCTCGGTGCGCGCCACCCGCGAGGCGACCGTCAGGCGCGACGGACACGACCTGCCTGTGATCGTCGGCACGCCGATCGATGGCGAGACGATCGGCGGCGAGCGTTTCGACGGCATCCGCAAGACCGCTATCTTCCCCGGAGACCTGCCCGAGAACCCCGAAAGCCTGTTCGCAGCCATTGAATCCAATGCGGGAGATATCCACCTCCCGGATGTCAACGTCGTCCGCTTCAGGCCACCGCAGCTCGAGGAAACCGGTGGCGGCATCAAGCTCTCGGTGCCGCATATCCGCCTCGACCGCGCCATGCAGTTCCTGTTTGGAGACCGCCTCGCATGAGCAAGTCCAATCCAGAAAATGCCGCTGGCAATACGCGCAAACCTGCAGCCTTTGTTTACGAAGACGAGCCTCGCGCGCTGGAAACCGCCGTGCCGGTGCAGCGCCGCAAGCCGTCCAGCTTCGAGGCCGACGTCGTCCTGACACCGGATGAGGATGATCCCTTCATCAACCCCGACAAGGATGCTGCGCCGCTTCCGGTCGCAATGCCGCGCAGACGCCGCACATCCTTCGCGAAAATCGCCGGAGCGGCGTTCGGCGTGCTTTTGTCGCTCGCCTTCGGTCTCTGGACCGACAGCCTGATCCGCGACCTCTTTTCCCGCGCCGACTGGCTGGGCTACGCCGCCCTTACCGCGCTTGCGATCGGCATCCTTGCCGTGATCGGTATCGTCATCCGCGAGACCGCGGGCATGATGCGGCTCGCCGCCGTCCAGACGATCAAGGCCGAGGCCGAGGCGGCCATTCTGGAAACCAGGCCGGCCAAGGCGCGCAGTCTCGTCAACCGGCTGGCGGCAATGCTTTCGGCAAAGCCCGAGACAGCCAAGGGCCGCGCCACGCTGAAGGCCTCCGAAAACGACATCATCGACGCCCCGCATCTGGTGGCGCTTGCCGAACGCGAGCTGCTCGGACCGCTCGACCGTCAGGCGCGTGCATTGATCGTCAATTCCTCGAAGCGCGTCTCGATCGTCACCGCTGTCAGCCCGCGCGCCATCGTTGACCTGCTCTACGTGCTGTATGAGGCATCGCGGCTGATCCGCGCCATGGCGGAGCTCTATGGCGGGCGGCCGGGCACGCTCGGCATGGTCAGGCTGATGCGCGACGTCCTTGCCCATCTCGCGGTGACCGGCTCGATCGCCGTTGGCGACAGTCTGGTGCAGCAGGTTCTCGGCCATGGACTGGCGTCGAAGCTGTCAGCGCGCCTTGGCGAAGGTGTCATCAACGGCCTGATGACCGCCCGCATCGGAATCGCCGCCATGGATCTCTGCCGCCCGCTGGCATTTCACGCCCTGAAGCGGCCGGGAATCAGCGATTTCATCGGCGATCTCACGCCTTCGATATCGGGCCGCGACCAGCAGAAGTGATCCCCAAGGGTTTTTCTCAGCCACGTCGCCTGACGCAACGGAAGCAATCAGGAAACCTATATTTTTCATAGGCGTAGCTACCCAGGTTGAAGGCTGTCCAGACGCCGAAAATGCTGGTCTTCCAGAGCCTTTCGCCATCCCGGAAACCAACCATTAACCATTATTCGGCAAAACTCCAAGGCAGTAGCGGGTAGGTGTGCCAAGGAAAATCCATGTATTTGCGCAAGCTTCTTTTCGTCTGCGGCCTGGCCGCCGTGGCTCTGTCGCCGATGGCTGACGTCACTCCTGCAGCAACCGCTGCGACACGCGATAAGGCCTTCTTCGAATCGGTGGCCGGATCCTGGCGTGGACCGGGCGAAATCGTCGCCGGCAAATACAAGGGCACGAAGTTCACCTGCAACCTGGTCGGTTCCTCGGTTACAGATGGCACCGGTATAAAGCTTGACGGCTCCTGCCGCGTCGGCGTCTTCAAACAGCCGATGACCGCGACGATCACCCAGTCGGGCAGCAGCTACAAGGGACAGTTCCTGGATGGCGCCGCCGGCAAGGGTCTGGACGTTGTATCCGGTACCGTTACCCCGGATACCGTCGTCGTTGGTCTCAACCGCTCGAAGCTGAATGGCGCGATGATTGCCCGCATCCGCGATGACAAGACGATGAACGTCACCGTCTCGGTCAAGGTCGAAGACCGCATGATCCCGGTGATCGGCCTCACCCTCACCCGTCAGCTGGACGAGATGACGGTCGGCTCGGTCCAGTAAGACAGATCATCCTCAGGACACACCCAGGCGGCGGATTTTCCGCCGCTTTTCGTTTCAAGGCTTCCGCCACCACTCGAAGCTGGCATCAGCGATTTCGATGCCCTGCACATCGGCAGTAGCGAGCCAATCCCGAACCGTCCGCCCCTTCACCAGAAGATCTCCCGCGAAATCAGCAAGCGGCATCAGCACGAAGCCGCGATCCGTCATGCGTGGATGCGGTAGCTCCAGCCGCGGCGCTTCCTGCTCGACACCTTCGTAGGTCAGGACGTCAATATCCAGCGTGCGCGGCCCCCAGCGCTCGATCCGCTCGCGCTTCATCTCCCGCTCGATCTCAAGACAGACATCAAGCAGTGCCTCCGGCGCCAGAGACGTCTCGACTCCTGCGCAGGCATTGAAGAAGAAGGATTGATCGGTCTTGCCCCAGGGCGGCGTCCGGTAAAGCCTGGACACCGCTATCACCCGGCAATCGTCCCGCATATCGAGGTGCTGCAATGCCGAGGCCATAGAGCGCACGGGATCGCCGATATTGCCGCCGAGACCGAGCGTGGCCGCCTTGAAAGGATCAGTGTGCAAAGTGTTCGACGCTCACCTGAACGAAATCAAGCACGCCTGGAACCGGCGCACTCGGCTTGCGCACCGTGATCTTCGCCCGGGTGATCTGGTGAAAGCGCTCACAGAGCCCCTTGGCGATATCGAGCGCCAGCGCCTCGATCAGATAGCGCCGCTTGCCGACGACGATCTCCTCGATGACAGTGAAGGCGATACCGTAATTGACGGTATCCTCGATCGAGTCGCTTTCCAGCGCCTTGCCGGCAGTCACGTCGAGTTCGGCATCGACGAAGAAGCGCTGTCCGAGGAACTCTTCCTCGTCATGCACGCCATGGCGCGCGAAGAACGCACAGTTCTGCATCAGGATCGTATATTTCATAGTCATTGGCCCCGGCGTCCTTCGTAATTTCGGCGTGCCGCCAGCATAGCATCGGCAACAGCCAGCGCATCCCTGTTGATTGCGACATTGTGGACCCGGAAAACCGCAGCCCCCGCCAATCTGAGCAGCGCGCTGCTGGCCGCCGTCGCCGCATCGCGATCCGCGGCATCCCGGCCGGTCACAGCGCCGATGAAGCGCTTGCGCGAGGTCCCAGCGAGCAACGGAAAGCCGAAGCGCGACAGCTCCGCAAACCGCGCCATCAACTCGAAATTCTCGTCCGCCGTTTCCTTGGCGAAACCGAAGCCTGGATCGAGAACGATCTGCTCGTTGGCAATCCCGGCCTCGCTTGCCAGTGCCAGCGACCGCTCCAGGAACACTGCCTGGTCGGCGACCATATCGGGCAGCTTCTCGCGCTCGCGGCCCGTATGCATGATGCACACGCCGGCATTCGCCTTCGCAACAACGCCGGGCATCGCCAGATCCTTCTGCAGCCCGAACACGTCGTTGACGATATGGGCGCCTGCTTGGATGGCGAGCCTTGCGGTCTCCGCCCGGTAGGTATCGACAGAAATCAGCACCTCGGTCTTGCCGCGCAGCGCCTCGATGACGGGTAGCACGCGCCGCTGCTCCTCGGCCGCATCGACCTTGGCAGCACCCGGCCGCGTCGACTCGCCGCCGATGTCGATGATCTCAGCACCTTCGGCCACCGCCGCCAGCGCGTGCGCGACGGCCGCATCGGCGTGATCGTACTTCCCGCCATCGGAAAACGAGTCCGGCGTCACGTTGACGATCGCCATGATCACGCTCGTTGCGCCGAGCGCCAACTCGCGGTCATGGGCGACCCGCCATCGGCTGACCTGAAGCTCACTCACCGGCGTTTATCCTATTGATAATAAAAAATCCTGCGCCTATTGCGCTCGCGGTGGCTATGCCCCAAGCTCCGCCAAACTTCAACATGGGTCACCGTCTAGAATGCCCTCCGCATCGCCGAATATGCGTCTTCTCCTTGCTTTTTCCATGACGATTGCCCTTTGCACCTCAGCGTCGGCCGAAGTGGTCGCCACGAAGAGCTATTCCTATTTCGACATCCGCGGCAAAACCGCCGACGAGCTCGACCAGCAGCTCAGCACACGCGGCCCGACGGCCAACGGTTCATCCGCCCGCCACCCCGGCGCCACCAAGATCCGCTTCGGCGGAGAAGCCACCTATGTCCAGCACGACGGACGCTGCAAGGTCGGCAGCGCCAAGGTCACCGTCCATACTCAGATCATCCTGCCGCGCTGGCGTAACCGCAAGGGCGCGACGAAGGACCTGTCGATGATCTGGGATGCGCTATCGAGCGATATCAAGCGCCACGAAGAGCGCCACGCCGAAATCGCCAGAACACAGGCACGCGCCATGGAGCGCGGCATTCTTGCGCTTCCCGCACAGCGCAACTGCGAGGCAATGCAGGAGTTGGTATCGGAAGAATCCACTCGCGGAATAGACGAGCACGACCGCCTTCAGGCGCGCTTCGACAAGGTCGAGGCGGTCAATTTCCAGAATCGGATGATGCGACTGCTCAACAACCGACTCAAATCATCCGGCGGCAAAAACTAGCGCATTTGCGGGCAAGATACGACGCAAGATCGTTAGCTGCACAACGAAACCTGTGCGAAACTTGCGTCCTCCCCAGCCTCTCAATGGTGAAAATTAGCGATAGGCGACTCAACTGAGGCGCGCTAATATGAACACATTCGAAAGTTCAGGACTGAACTACCTGATCTTTCCGTCGCTGGGTTCTCCTGGCGCGTTCCAAGCCGCGGACGGTCCTCCCTCGTCCGATGGTTATGCGCCCGCCTCGCCTCGCTCGTCATCCGGCGCGCGAGGCTTTTTTTGGCGAGATCAGGCCTGGCGTTCCGGTACGTGAACCGTCAGTCCATCCAGCACAGCCTTCATGCGGATCTGACAGGAGAGGCGCGAAGTCGGGCGGACGTCGAAGGCGAAGTCCAGCATGTCTTCTTCCATCGCTTCGGGCGGACCGACGCGTTCGACCCATTCTTCGTCGATATAGACATGACAGGTAGCGCAGGCGCAGGCGCCGCCGCATTCGGCTTCGATGCCCGGGACGGAATTGCGCACGGCATTTTCCATGACGGTGGAACCCTGATCGACGTCAAGGTCAAAGCGCGTGCCGTCGAAGGCGACAATGGTCAGTTTGGGCATTGTGATTTCCGGTAACCGTATTGAGGGAGGATCAGAATTTTTCTTCCAACAAATCTGCGAGGCAGTCAACATCGACAGCCCCGGCAGTGTCATCCCACACTTAAAAGCGACAGGCTTGCTTGATTGCGGCATGCCGGTGGTCACAAAAAGACCCGCTGCTCATCGGAAACAGACATGCCTGTTCCGGAATGATGCAGCGGGTCCAGCTTTGCGACTGATGCCTGGCTCTTAACGGCTCAGCTTCAGGATGAAATTCTCGGCCTCGACGACAGCAGCACCGACGGCTGCCATCGATGCAGCGTCACCGGCATTGAACTCAAGCGTTTCGGCCGTCTCCGACACCCGGAAAGCACCGACAGCGCTTGCGGCGCCCTTCAGCCGGTGCGCGGCTGCGACGATCTTCTGCGCCTCTCCGGAGGCGATCTCTCCGAGACACGCGCGTGCCTGGCGCGCGAACATCTGGAGGACCTCGATTTCGAGGGCCTTGTCGCCCATCGTCTGCTTTGCAAGATGCACCAGGTCGATCGGACGGACCTTGGAGGGGCACGGCCCCTTCGAATTATCCGGCGCTTCGAACGCGATACTGACTGCTGCCATGTGCCAAACTCCCGTCTTTATCCCCGCGGTTGAACTCTACAGTGCGGCTGGAGAGTGGCGATCGCGTTAAATTCCGGCACATTGAGGGCGGGATTCTGGCGCTATGGTTAATATCCGTTAAACATCGCTAAATTATTGGTTTTTCAACAGGCTCTGCCGTTAAATCATGTTAACAACCCATTAACGGAAGGTGATTAGCAAGCCTTCGTTAATTGTCTACGAAGCCCGGATGTGTCACTACGATACTGGTACAGTGGGTTTGTGCTACGCGCCTTTGCGGGCCAAGTGGATAATGGTAATGTTTTGATACCGTCCGTTTGAAAAAGCGGCTATCCACTCTGAAATGACATGCTTATCCGTCCGTCGTCTTGGATGGGAAGGTCAGAGGCAAAAGGTTGACGTCCGGACGCGGCGATGTCCGGACCAGCGGCTGAACCGGCTGAGATGTAACGAGGCGTAACGGAATGGCGAACAACAAGTACAACGAGTCGATCGAGGACAAAGCGTTCAAGGCATTGGACGAGGCGCTCCAGATCGATTTCAGCCAGCAGAAAGCGCCGTCTCGCAGCGGCAAAACGCCCGACGCCCCGGAGGCCAATGTGTCTGAGAACCCATCTGCGCGTAATCAGCAGGACCAGGACGACAGCCAGCGCCGCCGCGGCCGCTCAAAGGGTGCAGAGCATCAGGCACCCCGCGCTCCGGCCTTTGCCCCGGCAAACGATGCCAACCGCAACACGCCCGCTTCGCTTCTGAAGTCGCTCGACGGCAGCTCGACGCGCGTCGCCGTGCGCAACGCCACCCTGTTTTCGCTGATCTGGATTGTCGGCGGCATCGGTCTGATGTCCCTGCTCTATTCGCCGCAGATCTGGCAGATCCGTTCGGTCGCCGATCTGGTCGGCCTGCCTGGCGTGATCGCCGGCATCGTCGGCATCATCATACCTGTTCTGCTGTTCTACGCTTTCGCGATCATGATTTCGCGTGCCCAGGACATGCGCAACGCCGCCCGCTCCATGGCCGAAGTGGCGCTGCGCCTCTCCGAACCGGAAACGATCGCCTCCGAGCGCATCATGACCGTCGGTCAGGCCGTACGCCGCGAAGTCTCCGCCATGAACGAAGGCATCGAGCGTACCATTGCGCGCGCCTCCGAGCTGGAAACCCTCGTCCATTCTGAAGTGAACGCGCTTGAGCGCAGCTACGCCGATAACGAACTGCGCGTGCGCGGTCTCGTCCACGAACTCGGCTCCGAACGCGAAGCGATCGTCAATCACGCCGAGCGCATTCGCAGCTCGATCGTTGGCGTTCACGACCAGCTGAAGGAAGACCTGTCGCTGGCGACGGAAGAAATCGCCGTCCGCCTGTCGACCTCAGGCGAAGCCTTCGCCTCGATGATCGACACGCGCGCTGCGACGCTCACCGAAAAGTCGGAAGCCGCCATCCAGTCGCTCGGCTCGCTGCTGGCCGCCAAGACCGATTCCCTGCTGCAGACCCTGACCTCGTCGGGCTTTGCGCTAGCCCATGAATTCGACACCCGCCTGGACACGCTGACTTCGAGCCTCAGCGAACGCGGCGAGCACCTGCTCAGCCAGTTCGAGACGCGCGCTTCCACCATGGACAGCAGCGCCGAGAAGTTGAACGCCGCGCTCAACGACCGCGCCCGCCAGCTGAACGAAATCCTGATTGCCCGCACCCGCGAGATCAACGAGACGCTGACCGGCAGCGAACGCGAGATCACCGGCTCGCTGGATGGCGTGCTTGCCAAGCTCAACAGCGCTCTTGACGAGCGTGGCCAGAGCTTCCGCCAGAGCCTGCAGTCCAGCGCCGACGACGCGATCATGGATCTCGACCTGCGTTCGGGCTTCTTCGAAGAGCGCCTGCAGAGCACGGTCGCGCAGATGTCCACAGCTTTCGACGAACGCGTCGCAGAATTCGCCACCGCTTTCGACAAGCGCGCGGGTTCTCTCGACACCAAGCTGATGGAAAGTCTCGCCCGCATCAACGAAACGCTGGCTGGCGGTTCGGAATCGCTGGATGGCATCCTGACCTCGAGCATCGAGCGTCTCGGCGCATCGCTGACCGACCAGTCCTTCGCGCTGGCAACGGCATTCGGCACCGGCCAGGAAGTTCTCGAAAGCTCGCTCGGCAGCAAGGTCGATGAGATTTCCGAAGCGCTGGCCGCCCGCACCAAGGAAATCAACCAGACGCTGAAGAGCGCCTCTGGTGAAGTCAACGAAGCGCTGGCAGCAGGCATGGCCGATTTCCACGGCAGCCTCGCAGGCCGCACCAGTGAATTCTCCGCAGCGCTGCAGGGCGCTACCGGCGAGATCACCAACGCGCTGGCCACCGGCACGTCCGAACTGCATGCCGGCCTTGCCGACCGCACAGCAGCCCTGTCGTCTGCCCTCCACAACGCCACCGGCGAAATCTCGTTGGCACTGGCAGCAGGCACTTCGGAACTGCATAACAATCTTCAGGCCCGCTCGACCGAATTCCGCGACACGCTGCTGTCGACGACATCGGAACTGACGGCAGCGGTCTCCTCGGGTACCGAGCAGATTACCTCGGCCTTCGGCCGCGCCGACGACCTGAACACTGTCATCTCCGAGCGCGCCGCAGCGATCACCACGGCCCTGGATTCCGCCCATGAACGCATCGACAGCGCCATGGCCGAACGCGCCAACGCTCTGGAAAGCACGCTGTCAGGTCACCACGACCGTGTCGCCGACGCTCTCGACGAACGCACAATGGCACTTGCCATCTCGCTCGACTCCGCTCAGGAGCGCTTTGAGAACACCATGTCCGAACGCAGCAATGCGCTCGTCGATGCTATGGCAGGTCATCATGACCGTCTGTCGGACTCGCTCGACGAGAAGACGATGGCAATGGCGATTTCGCTGGATGACAGCCAGAGCCGCTTCGACAGCGCCCTGGAGGCCCGCGCCAATGCGATGCTGGATACAGTTGCCGGCGCCGAAGCCCGCGTTGCCGGTGCCTTCGCCGACAAGTCGGAAGCCATCCGCAGCGCCTACATCGACAGCCAGGAACGCCTCGAACGCTCGCTGAGCGACCACGCGGCCGCACTGCACTCTTCCCTGTCGAGCAACAGCGACCGTATCGAGACCGTCACCGGCGATGCAGCCGCGCGCCTGCAGACGCTCACCGGCGAAGCGGCCGATCGTATCGAGGCCGTTACCGGTGATGCCGCTGCCCGCATGCAGTCGCTGACGGGAGAAGCTGCCGATCGCATCGAAGCCGTCACCGGCGATGCTGCGCAGCGCCTGCGGACATTGACCGGCGAAGCCGCCGACCGCATCGAGGGTGGCCTGGCATCGGCGCATGACCGCATCCGCTCGACGCTCGAAGACCGCACCAACGCCATCAGCCTGGCGCTCGGCGAAGCCCATGCGCAGATCAGCGATACGCTGTCGGAGCAGGCAACGACGATCAGCGCCTCTGTCGCCGCCAGCGCCAGCATGCTGGAAATGTCGCTCGAAGATCACGAAGCCTCGCTGCGCCAGACGATCGACAACAGCTCCCGCGCACTCGACGAGCGTCTGCGCGAAGGCGCCGGCCAGATCGCCGAGCGCTTCCAAGGTGCTGCGGCCGAGATTTCCCGTACGGCCGAAACCTTCTCGACCCATCTCGACCATTCCGTCGGCGGCATGACCGAACGCTTTGCCGAAACCGGCTCGCGTGTCGAGGCCGGCCTGACGGCGCTCGAAAACCGCATCCGCGACGGCGTCGGCGGCGTTGCCGAACAGGTGGATTCAGCCGGTGCACGTCTCTCCGAAACGCTCTCCGACAGCATCAACCAGCTGCGCGAACTCGGCGATGATGCGGCCTTCCGCGTCACCACGGTTCTCGAAAGCACCAGCGACACGCTGACCGGCGCGATCGACGATCGCACCGCCAACCTCGCTTCGACGCTTGAAGAGCGCGCTCGCAGCCTTTCGTCCTCGATCGAGGCGCAGGCCTCCAGCCTCGCTGCGAGCCTCGATGGCCGCGCATCGCAGATGAACGCCTCGCTTGCGGCGAGCTCCGCAAGCCTGACGACAGCACTCGATGAGCGCACCACGCATCTCTCCTCCGCGCTCGATGAGCGCACCGCCCGCCTCGCCTCGTCCCTCGATGATCGCACGGCGAGCCTGACCTCTTCGCTCGATGAGCGCACGGCGACGCTTTCGTCGTCGATCGACGAGCGCACCGCCAATCTCGGCGACACCATGGACCGCGGCGGTGAACGTCTCGGCGAACGCCTGTCCACCATGGACCGGGCGCTGACCATGGGTCTCGACGCCGTCAACCAGACAATCGAAGGCAAGGCTGCCGGCCTCGCCTCGACGCTGCGCAACGCCGTTGCCGATGCCGCACAGGGCATGGATGCCGAAGCACAGCGCACCGCCGACCTGATGGGCCGCACTGGCCAGCAGTTCACGGAAACGCTGGACAACAAGACCGGCGAGTTCGCCCGCTCCATGGACGAGCGTTCCGAGCAGATCGTCGGCCGCGTTTCCGAGGCGCAGAACCGCCTCGCAGGCCAGGCCGCTGCGGTCGCCCAGACCTTCTCCGAAGCCGGCAACGCCATCGTCAACAAGGTTGCCGAAGCCGAGACCCTGGTCAGCGGCCAGGTCAACGCCATCTCGCAGGCTCTCTCCGACGCCCAGTCGTCGCTCGAGACCCGCGGCGACGCCATCCGCACGACGATCACCAGCGCCAGCGAAGGCATCGCCAGCACCATGTCGAATGTCGACCGTGCGCTCGAAGCCCGCAGCACGGCGATCCGCACCGGTCTCGAAGATCGTGCCCGCGAAATCGACGCGTCGCTGACCGATGTCGAGAAGGCTCTCGAAGCCCGCGGCACCTCGATCCGTGCAACGCTCGACGAGCGCACCCGCGAACTGAACTCGATGCTGGCCGGCCGCTCCTCGGAGCTCTCGCGCCTCATCGACGAGACCGCCCGCCCGATGATCGAGCGCTATGCCGAAACCGGCCACGAAGCCGCTGCCCGCATCGCCGCTGCTGCCGAGCAGAGCGCCGATCGCCTGCGTGCCGAAAATGCCGCTCTCGCCAACGCCATTGCCGCTCGCACGGAAAGCGCCTCGACGGCCGTCAACGCCATCGAGACCAGCCTGCTTGCCAACGTCAATTCGCTGATCGAGCGCCTCTCTGATAACAGCGCCTCGATGGCCCTGATGATGAACCGCGCCGCCCAGGATCTGACCGATGTCGACGGCCGCCTCGGCGATACGACCTCGCGCTTCACGGACTCGGCTGCCAAGGCTGCCGAAATGGTCTCCGCCTCCACCCGCCTTCTCGAAGGCAAGGTCGATCGCCTGTCGGATATCTCAGGACAGACGCTCGCCCAGGTCGGCTCGATCATCGGCCGCTTCGACGAACACTCCAAGGTTCTGACGCAGGCCTCCGGTCTGCTGGGTGCCGCCCAGTCGAACCTCGTTTCGACCCTCGAAGAGCGCGAAGGCGCTCTCCAGAGCCTGTCGATCGGTCTCGTGCAGCGTTCGGAAGAAATCGAAAAGACGATGCGTGCGCTTGGCACCATGGTCGAAGGCGCCTTCGAGCGCGCCGAACAGCGCTCCAATCAGGTCAGCGGAAATCTGCGCCAGAGCGTGCAGTCTTCCTTCGCCGATATCGGCCGCGTGCTCTCCGACACCGAGAAGCGTGCCGAAGAAGCCGCCGAGGCCATGCGCAGCTCGATCGTCAAGGCCGGCGAAGAAGCCAATGCCACGATCGACGGCACCTTCGGCAATGCCGAACGCCGCTCCAGCGAGCTTGCCAACCGTCTCCGCGGCGGCCTGACGGCTTCCCTTTCAGATGTTGAACGCATGCTCGGCGAAGCAGGCCGCGCCTCGGATGGCGCTGCCCAGCAGCTGCGTGAATCGCTGCGCGAAGCCGTTGACGAGGCGGTTGCCCGCTTCTCGGGTGCGACGGAAGAAATCCGCCGCTCGGCTGGCGATATCCGCAAGGAACTCGACATGACCCGCAGCGAGCTGAAGCGCGGTGCCTTCGATCTTCCAGAGGAAGCCAAGGAAAGCGCTGCCGCCATGCGCCGCGCCGTCGCCGAACAGATCAAGGCGCTGCAGGATATCTCGCATATCGTCGGCCGCTCGGTGCAGCAGTTCGAAGTCTCCGAACCGGCGCCGCGCGCCGCCCAACCGGCCCCGGCTCCCGCGCCGCGCCAGGCTCCGCCGGCACCTGCTCCGTCCCCTGTTGCAGCGCCCGTCGTTGCTGCACAGCCGGCCCCGCAGCCTGTGGCTGCTCCGGCACCCCGTCCGCAGATCGAAGATGGCTTCGCACTTCGCGGCACCATCGCTCCGGCACCGGCGGCAGCGCCGCAGCGTGCTGCTCCCGTTGCGCCCGCACCCGTAGCTGCTACGCCTGCCCGCCAGGAATCCGGTGGCTGGATCAGCGATCTGCTGCGTGGCGCCTCGCGTGACGAGGATACCGAGGAAGCACCTGCCCGTTCGGCAGCACCGCGCGCCGAAGCAGCCGCTCCGGCACAGCAGCGCGCCGCCGACAGCCGCAATCCGCGTCACGTCGTCGAATCCTTGAACTCGCTCTCGGTCGATATCGCCCGCGCCATCGATCATGACGCCTCGGTCGATCTCTGGCGCCGTTACCAGCGCGGCGAGCGCGACGTCTTCACGCGCCGCCTCTACACGCTGAAGGGCCAGCAGACCTTCGATGAGATCAAGCGCAAGTATGACCGCGAGCCGGAATTCCGCACCGCCGTCGATCGCTACATCGCCGACTTCGAAAAGCTGCTTGCGGACGTTGCCCGCAGCGACCGCGACCGGACGATCACCCAGTCCTATCTGACGTCCGATACCGGCAAGGTCTACACCATGCTGGCCCACGCCGCGGGCCGCCTGACCTAACGGAAGAAAACTCGGACTTCGCTACGCAAAGGGCCGCTTCATCAGCGGCCCTTTTTTCATTCGGCATGAAGCGCCTCACGGCAAAGTGAGACAAACGGCCGCCGCAAATCCGGGCTTATAAGCAAGACACGCTTGTCATAATGCCGTAGATTTGCTCAATCCGGTGGCCAGACAACGTCACTCCGTCACGACCCTATTCAGGTTGCCAACGCGCTGCCGCCGTTTTTGAAGAGACCACATTCGATGCCAAAGACCATGCCGCTGCTTCTCTCCGCAGCGTTCTCCGCCTCCCTGTTCCTCGGCCTCTCCTCGACATCCTCGGCCGGACAGGCGAGTTTCCTGATCGACGCGCAGACGGGCCAGGTGCTGGCAAGTGCCAATCAGGACGAGCTGAACTACCCGGCGTCGCTGACCAAGATGATGACGCTCTACCTGGCATTCGAAGCCATGCATGCCGGCCGCCTCGGCTGGGATCAGAAGCTCACGATGTCCGAGAATGCCGAGAGCAAGGAGCCCTTCAAGCTCGCCGTCGGCGCCGGCCGCAAGGTTACGGTGCGCGAAGCCGTCGAGGGCATCATCGTTCTCTCGGCGAATGATGCGGCGGTGGCGATCGCCGAACAGCTCGGCGGTTCGGAAGATGCCTTCGGCAAGCTGATGACCGCCAAGGCCCACCAGCTCGGCATGACCAACACCACCTTCAAGAACCCGTCCGGCCTGCCCGATCCGGAACAGATGACGACGGCGCGCGACATGGCGACGCTCGGCGCCGCGCTGATCCGCGACTATCCGGAAGAGTTCAAGATGTTCTCGATGCGCGGCTTCCAGTTCCGCGGCATGAAGCTGCGCGGCCACAACAATGTCATGTATCGCTATCAGGGCGCCGATGGCATCAAGACCGGCTATACGGATGCATCCGGCTATAACGTCGTGACCTCGGTCAACAAGGACGGCCGCCATGTCGTCGGCGTTGTCATGGGCGAAAAGACCGCAGCGATCCGCGACGACAAGATGGTCGCCATGCTGGACGCTGCATTGATCGGCGCTCCCGCCGCGGCGACAGCCTCGGCCGATCCGGCGGCAGCCACCGCCGCCGTTCCCGCGAACTGATCGCTAGGCCGGCTGCTTCACATCGGCAGCCGCGAAATGTGCGAGTTGGTCCGCATGGGCCTTCGCGAAAGCCGGCCGCGCCGTCGCGCGCTGGACATAGGCGCGGCAGGCCGGAAAGGCCGCCAACCCGTCGAAACGATCGACGAGGCGCAGCACATCCGCCATCAGGATATCGGCAACGGAAAACTGCCCGGCCAGCCATTCGCGCGCGGCAAGCACCGGCTCCATATGCTTCAGTCTGGCCTTCAGGAAGGAATCCAGGTTTTTCCAGGCCGGCGTATCGCCATCCTGCCCGGAGAAGATCATGATCGTCCAGGGCAGGCTTGCCGCCTCGACGGAATTGAGCGCCGCAAACAGCCACTCCAGCGCCGCGCTGCGGCCCTTCGCGTCACCGGGCATCAGCGCTTCGCTCTTGCTGCCGAGATGCAGCAGGATCGCGCCACTTTCGAAGATCGAGAGATCGCCATCGGTCAGCCACGGCACCTGGCCGAATGGCTGATGCGCGAAATGCTGCGCATCGCGCTTTGCAAAGGGGATGCCCGCGACGCGGTAGGGCAATCCCGCCTCCTCCAGCGCCCAGCGCACGCGGATATCGCGCACGTAGCCGCGCGGAAGATCGGGAACCCAGTCGAAGGTGGTGAGGACGAGGCCGGTCATTGTCTGTCTCCTTGCTATCTCCTTAGCAAAGGACGTCCCGGCACGTCATGTTCCGACACCGGCAGGTGATTTTTCTCGCTCGCCCGCCGATATCCGATGTCAGATGGACTGCAGCGTCCAGTCGACGATCTCGGTTGTTACTGCCGAGAAGGACCGGTCGAGCGACTTAATCATGCCCTCGGCTGCACCTCCAGCCGGAGCAGCAGCCCGGAACACCTTCTGGGCGCGCACCGTGCCGTTGCGATCGTTGAGGATCTTCGCGGAGATCTCGACCACCGCCTGGCTGCCCTTGCTGCTGTCGATCTCAAAGGCGCGAATATCGGTCACGACCTGATAGTCAATCGCCAGTCCCTGGCCGGGCTTGCCGACGCCGCCGAACTTGCCGGAATTCTCATAGGCCTCGACCAGCTTCGACTGCACCATGCGTGGCAGCTTGTCGCTCCATTGCGAGCGGGCCAGATACTGGATCTCGGACGGTGATACGCGAACGACGATCTGCTCGCTGTTCAGCGCTGCCAGCGCCGTTGGCTCCGGCACCAGGATCTGGCTGCGCTTGGCGGCCGGACCGGCACCGCTGCCGACGGCCGCAGACAGATCGTAGGTGTCGTTCTTGGCGCCCGTGCCGCAACCGGCAAGGGTCAGCGCCACCAGCGGCAGCGTGAAGGCTGCTCTCGCCAGCAATGAACGGCGCGCCAACAGATGCGATACGGCCATATTATGCTTCCCCTGCTTTTCTCTTATCGAAATCAACGGCGCGAGCGGCCGTCGGTCTGCTTCACCGTATCGCCACCGAAGATCAGGCGCTGCGGGTTTCTGTCGAAATTGCTGATCGCGTCGTTGAGGTTCTGCACCGTGTTGCGCGTATCGTTGACCAGCGACTGCACGTCGCGCAGCCCGCCGCTCGAGAACTTCTGCAGATTGTCGGCGATCGGCCCGATACGGGCATTCAGATTGTCGGCGACCTTCTTGAAGGATTCCAGCGTGTCGCGTGCTTCGGCAAACAGCGACTGCGAATTGTCGGTGCCGAGCAGCGCGTCGAGCTTGATCAGGATGCCGTCGACGCGCGTCGAAGCCGAGTTCAGCTTATTCGCCATCTGCGAGACGTCCTGGATCGTCTGGTTGATGTCCTTCTGATGCGACGAGACGGTATTGGCCACATCGCGGATCGAAGCGACGGCAACGCGCGCGTCCTTGGTCGCCTGCGAGATATCGTCGACCGAGCCCTTCAGCTTCTGCGGGTCGATCTGCGCCACCAGCGTATCGACGCGATCAAGTGCCGACTGCGCCTTCTTGCCGACATCGTTGAAGGTCGTTGCAGTCTGGTCGAACTTGTCGATCGCTCCCTTCAGACCGCCAGATGCGTCGGCAATGTCCTTGCTGACCTTCTCGGCATTGGCGAGGATCGTATCGATCTTCTTGGCATCGACGGCCTTCACCAGCGCCTCGACGGCAGCCAATGTCGAATCCACCTTGCCGGAAACGTTGCGAACCGTCTCGGAAAGTTGCCCGACGCTCTGCAGGAAGCTGTCGATATTGCCGGAGTTCTTGGCGAGCGCATCGGAGAAGGTCTCGGCATTCTGCAGCGTCTTGGTCAGCGGCCCGCGCGCATCCTGCACGAAGCCCTGAACCTGGCCGACGGCGTCATTGGCGCGGTCGAGGATCTTGTCGGCAGTGGCGAGCAGGTTGGTCACGCTCGACTGGTCGGCGACGATCACCGCCCGCTTGCCTGAATCGATCGACTTCTGGAGAATGTTCTCTTCACCCACCTTGCCGCCCGACATTTCGATATAGGCAGCACCGGTCAGACCCTGGATTTCAAGGATCGCCTTGGTGGACGGGTAGATCGGCGCATCGACGCGCACCTCGGTGAAGGCCAGTGAATATTGCGGATCGTCGGCATCGATCGACAGCGACTTCACCGATCCCACCTGAATACCGTTGAAGCGCACCGGCGAACCGACGCTGAGACCGTTTGCCGATCCCGGAATACGCACGACAAGCTCGGCCATCGGGCCGCTGCGGCCATATTCCGCCATCCAGTAGACGAAGCCGAACGCCGCTGCGATCACCAGAACGGTGAAGATGCCGACAATCGTATAGTTCGCTTTGGTTTCCATCGTCTCCGGTCACTTCCCGCGGCTGTCGTGACTGCCCGCGCGCGAGGCGCCGGCAGTCTCTTCCTGCGGCACGATCGAGCGTGCGCGCTTGCCCTTGAAATAGGACTGAACCCACGGATCATCGTAGGCCAGCATATCGTCGATCGTCCCTTCCACCATTACCCGCTTCTTTCCAAGCACGGCAATACGGTCGCAGACGGAAAACAGGCTGTCGAGATCGTGGGTCACCATGTAGACGGTGAGACCCAGCGTATCGCGCAGCCTGGCAATGAGATCGTCGAATTCGGCGGCACCGATCGGATCGAGACCCGATGTCGGCTCGTCGAGAAAAACGAGGTCCGGATCAAGCGCCAAGGCACGGGCAAGCGCCGCGCGCTTGATCATGCCGCCAGAGAGTTCGGACGGATACTTGTCGGCCGCGTCGGCAGCCAGACCCACCAGCTTGATCTTCAGATGCGCCAGCTCGTCCATCAATGACTTCGGCAGATCCAGATATTCGCGCATCGGAACCTGGATGTTCTCCTTGACCGTCAGCGACGAGAACAGCGCACCCTGCTGGAAGAGAACGCCGAGGCGCATGTCGAGCGAATTGCGCTCGCTCTCGTTCAGCTCGTCGAAATTCTGCCCGAGGATCTCGATCGAGCCGGAACGGCGCGGCAAGAGACGCAGGATCGTGCGCATCAGCACCGACTTGCCGGTACCGGAGGCGCCGACGAAGCCGAGGATCTCGCCGCGGTAGATATCGAGGTTCAGCTTGTCGAGCACGATCTTCGAGCCGAATCCGACCGTGACATCGCGTGCCGAAAGCACGATGTCCCGCTCCTTTTCTCCGCCCGTTTCCGTCTGTTGCTCGTTCACGCTCAAACCCTAGAAATTAATGGCCGCATAGAAGATGGCGAAAAGCCCGTCCATGAGGATGACAACGAAAATCGCCTTAACGACCGCAGCCGTCACATGCTGGCCCAGCGATTCGGCACTGCCGCCGACCTTAAGCCCTTCGACGGCGGCGACAATGCCGATAACCAGCGCCATGAACGGCGCCTTGATCATCCCGGCAAGCACGGTGGACAGCGTCACCGCCTCGTGGAGGCGCGACGTGAAGGTGGCGAAGGTGATGCCGGAATAGGCCCAGGTAACAGTCGCGGCGCCAAGAAGCGACGCGAAATTGGCGAGCACGGTCAGCAGTGGCAGCGCAACGGTCAGCGCCACCAGACGCGGAAAGATCAGCACGCCGACCGGATTGAGGCCCATGACCTTCAGCGCATCGACCTCTTCGCGCATCTTCATTGAGCCGATTTCGGCGGTGATCGCGCTGCCCGAGCGGCCGGCGATCATGATCGCCGTCAGGAGCACGCCGATTTCACGAAGCTGCAGAATGCCGACGAGATCGACCACGAAGACCTCGGCGCCGAAATAGCGAAGCTGGAAAGCGCCCTGCTGTGCGATGATCGCGCCGATCAGGAACGACATAAGCAGGATGATCGGCACGGCCCGAACACCCATATGATCGATCTGGTTGACGATCGAGGCCGGCGAAACGCCGCTGCCGCGGCCAAACTTCATCTGCGCGCCGCGCACCGCGGAGCCGAGGATGTACATCGCTGCCGCAAAATTATCCCACAGATCGTAGGCCATCTTGCCGATAGGCGCAAAAATCCTCTCGGCGAGCGATCGCTTCTTCGCTGGTTCCGCTTCCTGCTTTTCCGGCCGCTGCGAGAATTCCTCGATCATCTCGTCGATGTGCTGGTTGGTGCCCTCGAAATGCACCTGGCGGCCGGCGGCCTCCTCTTCGAGCTTCAGCCGCACCAGCAGCCAGACACCGGCAGTATCGATATCGGTGACATCGGAAAGATCGAGCGTCAGATCGCCGTTACCGCGAGACAGCGCTTCGAAATCCTTGAGAACGGTGTGGATGTTGCCGCTGCGCCAATTGCCTTCGAGACGCACCAATCGCCCGGAGCCGTTGGCTTGGTCGTCCACGTGGAGTGAGGCGGCTTTGCTGGGCTCGGGCTTCAAAATGCTTGTGTCTTTCAGGGCTTGCGGCGACATTGCCGACTCGCGAAGCATTGCTCACGCCCGGCGGGTTAATATACCCAAGACCCGCAGAATTTCCATGCTTTCAGGATTGCAAATATGCCACGGTCCCTCGAAATCCAAATGAATTCATTCCCGATCGCGGGCACTTTCACGATATCGCGCGGCGCAAAGACCTCCGCGGAGGTGATCAGCGTCACGCTGAGGGAAAATGGCAGAATCGGTTGGGGCGAATGCGTGCCCTATCGACGCTACGGCGAGACGATGGAAAGTGTCGAGGCACAGATCGAAGCGGCACGGCCGTTGATCGAGGCCGGTATTTCAAGAGATGACCTGCAGTCGGCGATGGCGCCCGGTGCTGCCCGCAACGCCGTCGATTGCGCCCTTTGGGATCTGGAGGCCAAGCTGACCGGTGCCACCGTCGCGGCCAACATCGGCCTTGCGGCGGCAAAGCCGCTGACGACCGCGTATACGATATCGCTCGGCGAGCCCGAGGTGATGGCGGCACAGGCACGGGAACATGCCGGACGCACGCTGCTGAAAGTCAAGGTCGGCACCGGCGATGACGAAAGCCGCATCCGCGCTGTTCGCGCCGCAGCCCCGAACAGCATGATCGTCCTCGACGCGAATGAAGGCTGGCCCGAAGCGGCTCTGGAGCACCATCTGCGGATCTCCGCTGAAATGAATATCGCGCTCGTCGAACAGCCACTACCGGCCGGCAAGGACGAGATGCTCGCGGTGATCAAGCGGCCTGTCATCGTCTGCGCCGACGAGAGCGTCCATCACACTGGCGATCTCGCCAGCCTCCGCGACCGTTACGACGCGATCAACATCAAGCTCGACAAGACCGGCGGCCTGACGGAAGCCTTGGCGATGAAGCGCGAAGCGCAGCGACTGGGCTTCCAGATCATGCTCGGCTGCATGGTCGGCACATCGCTCGCCATGGCGCCGGCGGTGCTGCTGGCGCAGGACGCCGAATTCGTCGATCTCGACGGACCTTTGCTGCTCGCCAGGGATCGCGAGCCCGGCCTGCGCTACGAAGCTTCCCTCGTCTTCCCGCCGGACAAAGAGCTCTGGGGCTGAAGGTAATAGGCGACGAACACCAGCGCCATGCCGATCGCCGCAACCAGCGCCATGACGTAGTAGCTGGCGAGGCCGAGCCAGGCATACAGATAGCCTGAAGCGAGCGTCATCAGGCCCAGGAACATGCCGTTGTAAAAGAAATAGGCGCCCTGCGCCGAGGATTCCTGCGTCGCCTGCACCGAAGCCACGATCCGCCGCTGCACGCCCGTATGCACGAAGGCGTAGGTGCAGGAATGGAAACATTGCAGGAAGAAGAAGCCTGTAAAGTCCCAGTGCATCGGGAACAGGATCCAGCGGCAGATGCACATGGCGCAGCCGAAGCGGATCAGAGTCCAGGCATTGAAGCGGCGGCTGAGATGCTTCGAGACGAAGAACACCAGCACCTCGGAGGCCACGCCGGCACTCCAGAGAATACCGACCTGCGTGCCGGTAAAGCCAAGCTGATGCCAATAGATCGATGCGAAGGCATAGAGCAGCGCGTGGCTGGACTGCTGGATCGCCACGCCCCAGAGCAGCACCAACAGATGCGGCTGACGCAGCGAGCTGCCTGTTGCCTGCTGCAGATCGACAGGCGTATTGCGGCGCCGCGTCGGGCCGATACGCGGACAGTAGATCGCCATCGCCATGGTCATCGCAAAGCCAAAGATCATGACCGGCAGCACCATATCGCCACCCCACAAGCCGATCATTTCGCCGCCGATCATCGTCGAGACGATGAAGGCGATCGATCCCCAGACGCGCATCGATCCGTAATCCAGCCCCCAGCGCCGGACGCCCGAAATGACGATCGATTCGACGATCGGCACATAGGGCGCAAAGGTGGCGCCCTGGACGCTATACACGATCAGCACCGGCCAGAAGCTCGTCGTCCAGTAAAGTGCGATCGCCGTCAGCAGCGACAACCCGCCAGACCATAGGAGCACGTCGGCGCGCTCCTTCATCCGGTCGGCATACATCGCCACAACCGGCGCCACGAGGACGCGCACGACCATCGGCACGGCAAGGATGACGCCGATCTCGTGATCGGTGAATTTGTGAACCGCAAGCCAGACAGGGAAGAATGGAAGCGCGACACCGTTGACGATCAGCGGGGCGCAGTAAGACAGGGCGCTGAGCAGCCGGAAACGCGGCGGAGCCCCCTCATCGACAGAGGCATTCTGGGCGGGAATCATGGTGGACCTGCAGGAAACTGTGCGCTGCCTAACACATCAACCTAGGGGCGACTATGGCGAGAAATAGCCCATTTGAAACGTTTTAAAAAATAAATAGGGCCGTTGCCCGGAGGCAACGGCTAAATGTCTTGCAATATGGCGGGTTGAAAATCAGGCAGCCTGCGGCGCGCGCTCAGGCTGGTGCGTCAGCTTCAAAGTCACCGGCTCGCTGCTGGCGATCGCATTCCAGGTGATCAGTTCGAAAGTGCCGTCCTCATGCTCGGCAATCGCCGTGCAGCTTTCGACCCAGTCGCCGGTATTGATATAGCGCACGCCGTCCATCTCTTCGATGACGGCATGGTGGATGTGACCGCAGATGACGCCGTCGGCACCACATTTGCGGGCCTCGTCGGCCACGACACGCTGGAACTCGCCGATGAAGTTGACGGCATGCTTGACCTGCAGCTTGGCCCAGGCCGAGAACGACCAGTAAGGCATGCCCATGCGGCGACGGATGGCGGCCAGAACGATATTGATGCGGATCGCCATGTCATAGGCCCAGTCGCCGAGATAGGCGAGCAGGCGGGCATTGCGGACGACGACATCGAATTCGTCCCCATGCAGCACCAGATACTTCTTCCCGTCGGCGCCCTCGTGCATCATCCGCTCGGCCACTTCGATGCCGCCGAAATGCATGCCCGGGAAGTCGCGGAGGAATTCGTCGTGATTGCCGGGAATGTAGACGACGCGCGTACCCTTGCGCGCCTGGCGCAGCAGTTTCTGGATGACGTCGTTGCAGACCTGCGGCCAGTACCAGCTGCGCTTCAGGCGCCAGCCATCGACGATATCGCCGACGAGGACGATCGTGTCTGCCTCGTGGTGGCGCAAAAAGTCGATCAGGAAGTCGGCCTTGGCAGCCTTGGAACCGAGATGCACATCGGAAATGAAGAGCGTACGGAAGTGTCGCGTATCCATGTAATCCATCACAGGCATCCTGCCCGTGCCCCATCGTTCATCTGGCCTTCCAAAATCAGACTCGTGTTTCAGGAAGATGACAGCGCGGTTGTTTGACGCATCCCTCGGGCACAAGAGTTTTCCGCTTTCAACCTCAAATTCCCGCTGTCCCGCCGCACCGATTGTTGTATGGAGAAGGCTTCAAACGACATGACTGCGGTATTGGAGAAGGCAATGGATAATCAGGACAAATCCAAGACGGAGAAGAACCTGACAGGTGGAACTCTTGACGAACAGGCGCTGTTCTTCCACCGCTATCCCCGCCCCGGCAAACTCGAAATTCAGGCGACCAAGCCGCTCGGAAACCAGCGCGATCTGGCACTCGCCTATTCGCCCGGTGTCGCCGCGCCGTGTCTCGCGATCCGCGACGATCCGGAGACGGCCGCCGACTATACCTCGCGCGCCAATCTGGTCGCTGTCATCTCCAACGGCACTGCCGTTCTCGGCCTCGGCAACATCGGCCCTCTGGCGTCCAAGCCGGTGATGGAAGGCAAGGCCGTTCTCTTCAAGAAGTTCGCCAATATCGACGTCTTCGATATCGAGGTCGATGCCTCGACCGTCGAGCAGATGGTCTCGACCGTCGCTTCGCTTGAGCCAACCTTCGGCGGCATCAACCTCGAAGATATCAAGGCGCCGGAATGCTTCGAGATCGAACAGCAGCTGCGCGCAAAGATGCGCATTCCCGTCTTCCATGACGACCAGCACGGCACCGCGATCATAGTTGCCGCCGCCATCCTCAACGGCCTGGAATTGGCCGGCAAGTCGATCAGCAACGTCAAGATCGTCACGTCTGGCGCCGGCGCTGCAGCGCTCGCCTGTCTCAATCTGCTCGTCGAACTCGGCGCCAAGCGCGAAAACATCTGGGTCCATGACATCGAAGGCCTCGTCTACGAGGACCGCAACGTGCTGATGGACCAATGGAAAGCCGTCTACGCGCAGAAGAGCGATACCCGCACGCTCGCCGAAAACATCGGCGGCGCCGATGTCTTCCTCGGCCTCTCTGCTGCCGGCGTTCTGAAGCCGGAACTGCTCGAGCAGATGGCCGAAAAGCCGCTGATCATGGCGCTCGCGAACCCGACGCCGGAGATCATGCCGGAACTCGCCCGTGCTGCCCGGCCGGACGCGATGATCTGCACGGGGCGCTCGGACTTCCCGAACCAAGTCAACAACGTTCTCTGCTTCCCCTTCATCTTCCGCGGCGCGCTGGATTGCGGCGCCGAGGAGATCAACGAAGCGATGAAGATGGCAGCCGTCCGCGCCATCGCCGGCCTCGCCCGCGAAGAGCCGTCCGATGTCGCTGCCCGCGCCTATTCCGGCGAAACGCCGATCTTCGGACCGAACTACCTGATCCCTTCGCCCTTCGATCCGCGCCTGATCCTGCGCATCGCGCCTGCCGTCGCCAAGGCCGCGGCCGAGAGCGGCGTCGCACGCCGTCCGATCACCGATTTCGACGCCTATCTCGACCAGCTGAACCGCTTCGTCTTCCGCTCCGGCTTCATCATGAAGCCGATTTTCACGGCCGCCAAGGCTGCCGAAAAGAAGCGGGTGATCTTCTCCGAAGGTGAAGACGAACGCGTGCTCCGCGCCGCTCAGGTTCTCATCGAAGAAGGCATTGCCGAACCGATCCTGATCGGCCGTCCGCAGGTCATCGAGACCCGCTTGCAGCGCTATGGCTTGCGCATCCGCCCGCTTTCCGACTTCGCCGTCATCAACCCGGAAGACGATCCGCGCTTCCGCGAATATGTCGATCTCTATCTGTCCCTCGTCGGCCGCCGGGGCGTCATCCCGGAAGCGGCCCGCACGATCGTGCGCACCAACACCACGGTCATCGGTGCGCTGGCGTTGCGCCGCGGCGAAGCAGACGCGCTGATCTGCGGCCTCGAAGGGCGTTACGAGAAGCACCTGCGCGACGTTCGCCAGATCATCGGCAAGCGCAAGGATGTCCGCGATTTCTCGGCACTCAGCCTGCTGATCTCGCAGCGCGGCGCGACCTTCTTCACCGACACCTACGTGACGTTCAATCCGAGCGCCGAGGAAGTGGCTGAATCAGCCGTTCTGGCTGCCGAGGAAATCAAGCGCTTCGGCATCACGCCGCGCGCCGCCCTCGTCTCGCATTCCAACTTCGGCTCGCGCGAAAGCGAAAGCGCCACGAAAATGCGCGGTGCCCTGCAGCTGATCCGTGATACCGCCCCCGATCTCGAGGTCGACGGTGAAATGCATGGCGAGAGCGCAATCGCGGACGAAATCCGCAAGCGCGTCATGCCGTCCACCACGCTGCATGGCGAAGCCAACCTGCTGGTCTTCCCGAACCTCGATGCGGCCAACATCACGCTCGGTGTCGTCAAGTCGATGACCGACGGCCTGCATGTCGGCCCGATCCTGCTCGGCACGGCCCTTCCGGCCCACATCCTGGCGCCGTCGGTGACCTCGCGCGGCGTCGTCAATATGGCAGCTCTCGCCGTGGTCGAGGCACAGCAGCCGGCGTGATTTGCCGTCGATCGGAAAAATGCGTTAGAATTCCTTCGTTAGCTTGTTAACGGAAGGCAGCTAGACAGAACGGATGCGGCAAATGCTCTGCCGCTTCCGGTTTACTATGCTGCGGGATGATACCGTGAAACGCCGAATCCTGACCCTTGCTCTCTTTCTCGCCGCTGCCGCGCCCGTGGCGGCGCAGACCAGCGCGATCTGCGAAGATTTGCGCGGACGCCTTGCCGACCTGCCGCAGGTGATCGGCAACGGCCCGGAGATCCGCCAATATGCAAGCGCCATAGCCGAACAGAACCTCGAGCTCCGCAAGCTGCGCAACGACCTGCGCAGCAACGGCTGCAGCGTAGACAGCATGGTCGTCATCGGCGGCGAGAATGACCGCTACTGCAGCGACCTGCAGGAATCGGAATCGCGGATGATCGACAACATCCACCACCTCCAGGACCGCCGCAACCAACTGCGGGAGGCCGGCGGCAGCGATGTCAACGAACGCCGCG
This sequence comes from Hyphomicrobiales bacterium, assembly GCA_900465675.1. Classification (GTDB taxonomy): domain Bacteria; phylum Pseudomonadota; class Alphaproteobacteria; order Rhizobiales; family Rhizobiaceae; genus Rhizobium. Next base: position 252,827 of record UBJR01000009.1, read on the forward strand.
AACTGATGGCCGCCCTCGACGATAACGGCTGCAACGACGATCCGGGTTATCAGCCGGACGAGCGCGCCTATGTCCCGGCGCCAAGCACCGAAGAACAGGCGATGCGCGGCGATACCTTCATTCCGCTCGGCAACGGCGAGGAAGGCAACACCCAATATGGCGTGCCGCGCGGCGAGATGATGTCGCATGTCAGCACCATGTGCGTACGCAGCTGCGATGGCGGCTTCTTCCCGATCAGCACCAATGCGACTTCGATCGATTTCAGCCGCGACGCCTCGACCTGCTCGAAAATGTGCCCGGGCATCGAGACCGAGCTTTTCTATCAGGACGTCTCCAACACCGACGCGGCCAACATGATCTCGGCCGCGACTGGCGCCCGCTACAGCGCCATGCCAAACGCCTTCGCCTACAAGAACCGGGCGCCCGGCGAGAAATCTTCCTGCACCTGCAATCTGACCGCCTATTACGAACAGATGCGCAAGAACCAGACGGTCAGCGCCCCGCCGCCAAAGGGCTCGATCACGACGATCACCACCAAGCCGCCGGCAACTGCTGCCCCCACACCGGCTGCGCCGCAGGCACAGGTACCCGACCGCCCCTACGACCCCGGAAACAGCAAGGTACGCCAGATAGGCCCGCAATTTCTCGCGGGCGACCAGGGCAGCATCGACCTGAAGAATCCGGCCACCTCAGGCCCGCAGCCGCAGCAGCAACAGCGGAATTAGCGGCGGCCCCAGCCATCGCGGAAGATCAGCTCGTCGAGCGGCAGCCGCTGCCGCCAGCCTTTGACGGCCAGCTCGGGCTCGCTATAGAGCGTATCGACATAGCCGATGCAGAGCCAGGCGACGATCTCGACATGCTCGGGCACGCCGAGAATGTCCTTGAGTTCGCTCTCATGGAAAATGCTGACCCAACCGACGCCGATGCCTTCGGCCCGTGCCGCGAGCCAGAGGTTCTGCACCGCACAGACGGTTGAATAGCTATCCATCCGCGGATTATGCGTGCGCCCCAGCACGACGTCACCGCTGCGTGACGGATCGCAGGTGATGCAGATGCCGAGCGGCGCCTTGAGGATGCCCTCCAGCTTCAGGGAACGGTATGTCGCCTGCCGCTCACCGTCGAACATCCCGGCCGCCTCGCGGTTCGCCCTGTCGAAGGCGTTCCAGACGCGCTGACGCACACCGGCATCTTCGACAACGATAAAATTCCAGGGCTGCATGAAGCCGACCGAGGGCGCGTGGTGTGCGGCCTCAAGCAGCCGCACCAGCACATCGGATGGGATGGGATCAGGCAGAAACTGGTCGCGCACATCGCGCCTGGTCATGATCGCCCGGTAGACGGCGTCGCGCTCGTCAGCGGAAAAGGCGGACGCGCCTTCAAGCGCATCCTTGTTCATGGGCCGCATCGTCAAATCCCCAACAACGCAACCGCCCCGCCGTCCGCGCGGGATCAGTCTATGATGCCAGGCCGGTCTTCTGACTTGGCGTCATCCGCCCGCCGCAGCCTTCCCGGTGTCAACCAGTGGCATGATGCGGCAGGCGTCGGCCTTACAGCGTTGGGCACGTTCCGGGCTTGCACCGGATTCCCGATTCTCCCGCGGCAAGCGGGCACCTGACGAAAGCCTCTTGCCCGCTTTTCAGAGAAGCTTCAAGTGGCCGGGAGATACCGGACATAGGCAAACTCGTCACCATCAGGTGACCAGCAGGGAACATTGATCGTGCCCTGCCCGCCGAACAGCTCGAAAAGCGTCGTCAGATTGCCGCCGTCCATATCCATCAACCGCAGGCGCACATGCAGGTCGCGCGGATGATCGAAGACGTCAGCGTCGTAGGAAAGCAGCAGCACCTTGTCGTTGGTGGGCGCCGGATGGGCAAACCAGTTGCCGTGATTGTCGTGCGTGACCTGCTCCAAACCGGTCCCATCGGGATGAATCCGCCAGATCTGCATCAGCCCGGTGCGGCTGGAATTAAAATAGATCCACTGCCCGTCAAAGGAATAATCCGGCCCGTCATTGCGCCCCTCGCCATGCGTCAGCCGCCGCTCGGCCCCGCCATCGACGGAAATCGTATAGATGTCGAAGAGATCGCCGCGGATGCCGCAATAGGCGAGTTCCTTTCCGTCAGGCGACCAGCCATGCCAATAGGATGGCAGGTTTTCGGTGATCTGTTTTGGCGCGCCGCCTTCCGAGGGCAGCGTATAGATGCAGGATTTGCCGTGCTCGGTCTTGTCGGAAATCACATACTGCTTTCCGTCGGGCGAAATGCCGTGATCGTTGTTGCAGGCAGTGGCAAAGCCGGTGTCGACCTGCTGCAGGCCGCCCTCACCATCCGGTGACAAGCGATACAGAAGGCCATCGCCGTTGAGCAGCAGGTAGCGGCCATCGGGCGAAAAATTCGGCGCCTCGATCAGCTGCTCCGTCTGGAACACGACCCGGCTCTTGGCCGTGCGGATGTTGTAGATCTCGACCGAACTGCGCATGCATGCCTCCCGCATTTGCTGCGGCCCGGCGCTTAGCCGTTCCGCTTCATTCTGATTTGCATGCGGTTTGTGCCATGCATCTGCGTTTCGATAAAGGCGCATCGCTTCAAAAGCGAGCTGAGGTTCGGAGCGCCGAAATGCTGCGCCTTGAACTCCGGATAGACCTGCCGCAACAGCGTTCCGAGTTCGGCGATATCGAGCCAGCCTTCGCCCTGCAGCTTGGCCGCCTGCAGCGCCTGGGTGATATAGGGCCGGATATTTGGAGAAGGCTGCAGCGCAATCACCTTCGGCAGCGCAAAGGTGGAATTCGCCTCACCAACATTCAGTTCGAAGAAATCATCGAAGGACTGCCGCAAAAGCGCCGATGCGTTGGGCGCGCCCAGTCCGATCGCCTGCTTGCCGCGCATGCGGATACGCATCGCCAGATGGCCGACATCGCGGTCGCTGCTGGCGATGCAGAAAAGATCGATCGCCGAACCGGCCAGATATTCCATTGCATCGATGGCAAGCAGGATATCCGCGCCGTTCTTGCTGGAATGGGAGCTGACAGCCGTCTGCAGGCTGAGTGCCTGACGTCCGGCCTCCGCGATCCACGGCTGCGCCGCCTCTTTCGTGAAGTCGCCGTAAGCCCGGCGCTCGATAAGGCGTCCGTATCCGCCGGCGATGCTGATGATCTCTCCCGCACAGCGCGCCGGCAGGTTTTCCGTATCGATGAAGACGGCGACCTTGGTTTCCCGCATGCTCAAACCTCCCGCGTTTCCAAAGCATAGAAACGCGAGAAGAGACTGCCGTCAGCAGCTTTCGGTTGATCGGGTTAACGATCGCTAACCACGATCCCTAAAACGGTTGGTGATCGGATAGCGGCGGTCGCGGCCGAAATTCTTCTTGGTGATCTTCACGCCTGGCGCCGACTGGCGGCGCTTGTATTCGGCGAGATAGAGCAGATGCTCGATCCGGTGCACCGTCGCGACATCGTGGCCGCGCGCGACGATCTCGTCGACGCCCATTTCCTTCTCGACGAGACATTCGAGAATGTCGTCGAGAACCGGATAAGGCGGCAGCGAATCCTGGTCGGTCTGGTCGGGCCGCAGTTCGGCGGAGGGCGCCTTGTCGATGATGTTCTGCGGGATCACCACGCCTGATGGTCCAAGCGCATCCGGCGGCACATGCGCATTGCGCCAGCGCGAGATCGCATAGACCTGCATCTTGTAGAGGTCCTTGATCGGATTGAAGCCGCCGTTCATGTCGCCGTAAAGCGTCGCATAGCCGACCGACATTTCCGACTTGTTGCCCGTCGTGACGACCATCGAGCCGAACTTGTTGGAGATCGCCATCAGGATCGTGCCGCGGGCGCGGCTCTGCAGGTTTTCTTCGGTGATACCGCTATCGGTGCCTTCGAAGAGGTCCGAGAGCGCCGAGGTAAAGCCTGTCACCGGCGCCTCGATCGGCACGATGTCGTAGCGGCAGCCGAGCGCCTTGGCGCATTCGGCAGCGTCCTTCAGCGAATCCTCGGACGTGTAGCGGTAGGGCAGCATGACGGTGCGCACCCGCTCCTCGCCCAGCGCATCGACGGCGATTGCCGCGCAGATCGCCGAGTCGATGCCGCCGGAGAGGCCAAGCACGACATTCTTGAAGCCGTTCTTGTTGACGTAGTCGCGGAAGCCAAGCAGGCAGGCGCGGTAATCGGCCTCTTCCTTCTCCGGAATATGCGACATCGGCCCTTCGCTGCAACGCCAGCCGTTGTCGCCGCGCTTCCAGGTGGTGACGGCAAGCGCCGGTTCGAACTGGCTCATCTGGAAGGCCAGCGACTTGTCGCCGTTGAAGGCAAAGCTCGCGCCGTCGAAGACCAGTTCGTCCTGGCCGCCGAGCTGGTTGGCGAAGATCAGCGGCAGGCCCGTTTCGATCACCTGCCGCAGTGCCACCTGATGGCGCACGTCCACCTTGCCGCGATAATAGGGCGAGCCATTCGGCACCAGCAGGATTTCGGCGCCGCTTTCGGCCAGCGTCTCGCAGACGCCGAGATCGTTCCAGATCTCCTCGCAGATCGGCACGCCGATCCTGACGCCACGGAAATTCACCGGCCCCGGCATCGAGCCTTCGGCAAAGACGCGTTTCTCGTCGAATTCGCCGTAATTCGGCAGATCGATCTTGTCCCGGAACACCAGGATCTTGCCGCCATCGAGCACCGCGACGGAATTGTGCCGCCCGGTTTCGCCCTGCCGCGGGAAGCCGACGATCAGGCCCGGTCCGCCATCCGCGGTATCGGCTGCGAGGTCCTCGATAGCCTTCAGGCAGGCCTTGAGGAATGCCGGTTTCAGCACCAGATCCTCGGGCGGATAGCCGGAAATGAACAGCTCGGTCAAAAGCAGCAGATCCGCGCCCTGACGGGCCGCATCTGCACGTGCCTCGCGGGCTTTGGCAAGATTTCCAGCAACATCGCCGACCGTTGGGTTGAGTTGGCCGACGGCAATCCGGAGCGTGTTCAAGGGAGCGTTTTCCTGTGTCATGTCATCTATTTAGCGCGCGCGCGTTCGCCCCGCAACGTGTCCTGCCATGAAAAGCCGCCGGGTCTGCTCAGACGAAAATTCAAATCTTCGGGAAAAGCAAGGAAACATTAACGGTTCATCTAGCGTTCATGGCGGGCATGTGACAGTTCGGTGAAGGTTTTATGACGCCGGGATGACGGCGGGAATGACATTGGAGTCCGCCCTTGATCGCGTTGGTCATGAAGTCCGCGCAGGCCAGAAGAATGGCGCTGCTTTCTGCTGGTCTCGGCGCGAATGTCCGCTCTCCCGCCGCCCGAGCCGCCCTCAGCATCGCATTCACCTTTTCGATGGCACTGCTCAGCGTCATCGCCGTCGAATGGATCGCCCGCAGCACGCTTGCCGATGTCGGCGATTTCCTGACCTCGACGGCCCGCCCCGGCATGACCACCGTTGTCATGCTGACCATCCTGATGCTGACGCTCGATGCCGCCTTCGGCCGCCGTTATCTCTCCGCACTGATCCTCGTTCCGCTTGTCTTGATCCCGGCCTTCGTCTCCAACCAGAAGCAGCACTACCTTTCCGACCCCTTCTATCCCTCGGATATCCTCTTCGGCCGCCAGATCATGGAACTGCTGCCGGTGATGGTGCGCGACCGGCCGTTCACGGCAATCGCGATCGTCGTCGGCCTTGCACTGCTGGCCGCCGGCATGGTGTTCGGCTGGCGCTATGCCTGGCGCACCTTTCCGAAGCTCTCGAACCAGGCGCGCCTGCGCCGCCTTTGCCTCGGCCTGCCGGTGATCGCCGCCTTCGGTTCGCTGATGGACTATTCGCAATATTCCTATATCCGCGACCGTCTGCAGGTCGTGCCGATGATGTGGGACCAGAAGGAAAACTACCGCAGCAACGGCTTCATCCTGGCCTTCATCTTCAATGTGCCGATGGCCGATGTGGCAGCCCCCGCAGGCCTCAACGCCGAAGCGCTCGACGCGATACCGGCCCGCAATTACGGCTATCTCGCCGGTCCGCGTGAAAAGCCCGATGTCATCATGCTGATGAGCGAATCCTTCTGGGATCCGACGCGGCTGAAGAAGCTGAATTTCAGCGCCGACCCGATGCCGACGATCCGCGCCTCGCAGTCCGGCTATGTCTTCTCGCCCGAATTCGGCGGCATGACCGCCAATGTCGAGTTCGAGGCGCTGACAGGCTTCTCCAATGCCTTCCTGCCCTATGGCAGCATTCCCTATCAGCAATATATCCGCCGCGACGTCCCCTCGCTTGCGACCTTCTTCCGCGGCGAAGGCTATACGGCACGCGCACTCCACCCGTTTAGTGGCTGGTTCTGGAACCGCAACGAGGTCTACAAGGATTTCGGCTTCGAGGAGTTCCGCACCGAGGAAACCCTCCCGCCGATGGAAAAGCGCGGCATCTTTGCATCCGACGACTCGCTGATGAAGGAAATCATGCGCGAGGGCGACGGACTGGATAAGCCGTTCTTCTTCTTCGCTGTCACGCTGCAGGGACATGGCCCCTACGAGGCCAACCGCTACGCCCACAACTCGATCGACATCCAGGGCGACATTCCGGAAGCCGACCGCGCAACGCTCGCGACCTATACGCAGGGCGTCAAGGAAGCTGACGACAGCCTGAAGATGCTGATGGACTGGGCCTCGCATCGCGACCGCGAGACGATCATCGTTCTCTGGGGCGACCACCTGCCGCCGCTCGGCAATGTCTACATGAGCGCCGGCTACATGCCGGACCAGGTCGCCACCCGCAAGGCGCCGCTCGATGTGATGAAGCAGCAGCATGAGACGCCGCTGGTGATCTGGTCGAACAAGAAGGGCGTCAAGCAGGATGTCGGGACCATCAGCCCGTCGCTGATCTCCTACAATCTCCTGAAGTTCGCCGGATTCGAGCATCCCTACTACACCGGCTTCCTCGGCCGGGTGCAGAAGAAATACGACATCATCGACCGTTACCAGCTGGCAACCCGCAAGAACGAGGTGACGCCGGACTGGGTGCTCGATCCGAAGAAGCTCGACCCCTTGGTGCGCGATTACCGCTACCTGCAGCACGACGTCATGTTCGGCAAGGCGCAGACGCTCGACCGCTTCTTCCCGCAGCATGTGATGGTCAACGAAGCCAGCTACTGAGCTAAGACACTAATTCGCATTGCATTCAGGCCATCAGCGGGAATACTGGCTCCGACGCGATACAGCATCGGAGCCTCGCATGTATAACCTCCCCAATTTCATCCACACGCATTTCGGCAAGAGTGCCGACGAACTCGGCGACATCGAGAAGCGCGTGCTGCAGAAAGCCCATGAACGGAAGATCATCTCCACCAACGTCAACGCCGTCCTTTCGGCCGAGTCGTCTTTCGGCCAGCGCATTGCCGATGGCATCGCCCGCGTCGGCGGCTCCTGGTCCTTCATCCTGACCTTTCTGGCCTTCCTGGTGATCTGGACTGTCATCAACACCATCATCCTGGCGACCGGCGCCTTCGACCCCTACCCCTTCGTCTTCCTCAATCTCATCCTCTCGATGCTTGCCGCCATCCAGGCACCGATCATCATGATGTCGCAGAACCGTCAGGCCGAGCGCGACCGGCTGGAGGCAGCCAAGGATTACGAGGTGAACCTGAAGGCCGAACTGGAAGTGCTGGCGCTGCACCAGAAAATCGACATGCGCGTGCTGACCGAGCTGACCTCTTTGCGCGAGGACGTCGCAAGGCTCAGTGCCGCGCTCGACGCCAAACGCATCTAGGCACTTTCGGGATATTGCGGCAGGCCGTCGTTGATCTCGTAGAAATCGGCCTTGTCGGCGCAGTAGATATGGTAGCCGATGGACAGCCCGCTCGGCTGATCGAAGGCACCGGCAAGGATCGAGACCGTGTCAGCGCCGGTGCGCTGCCAGAACAGCCCCGATCCGCAATTGCGGCAGAAGCCGCGCTCTGCCGCATCGCTCGACTGATACCAGTGCAAAGCCTCCCGGCCGGCAATGACGAGCCCGTCAAGCGGGACGTCGGTTGAGGTAAAATAAAGCCCCGTCTGCCGCCGGCACTGCGAGCAATGGCATGCAACAACGGGCCCCGGCTTGCCAGTGCCCCGAAACCGCACGGCGCCACAGGCGCATCCCCCAGCATAGTCTCCGCTCATTGCCGCCGTCTCCATTTGAACTCCTGCGGAAACTGACGGCAGACGGTGAAGGCGTCAAATCCAATATGTTGATGGAAAAGCTCAGTGTTTTTGATGGTTTGAAAGACCGCCCCGCACTAGTCGAGTCAGGCCCTCCCAGGCCGAAAGCCATCGGGAGTTGCATGGAAAGACGGGAGAGCCTTCCCGAAATAGGTCATCTTGCCGCACCAAAACACACGCATTACTTTTATTAGCTAATCCAAAATTAATAGTTTCAGGCCTATACAGAACGCAGCTTACAAAGCTCGCATGAGGCGCAGTATGACAGTGTTTCGCCGTTTCCGTTCGAACGACAAGGGAGCCGCCGCGATTGAATTTGCGATCATCGCTCCGCTGTTCCTGCTCGTGATGTTGACGCTGATCGCCTACGCGATCTACCTGACCGCGGCCCATTCCGTCCAGCAGATCACCGCCGACGCCGCCCGCACGGCCGTCGCCGGCATTTCCGCCAAGGAGCGCGAAACGCTGGTCGACAATTTCATCACCGCCTCGACGATCAATCATCCTTTGCTGCAGAAGGACAAGATCCACGTTACGGTGACCACGGATCCCGGCAACGTCAACCAGTTCACGGTGACGACGGAGTATGATTCCGCCAATCTACCTATATGGAATTTATACACTTTTCCGCTTCCGGACCATACCATCAAGCGCTTCGCGACGATCCGGATGGGAGGCATCTGAATGACATTGAATGCCTTCAGGCTTGCCCGTGACAAGCGCGGCAACATTGCCATCAGTGCCGCTCTCTGCGCGCCCCTTATCATCTACTCCCTTGGCCTCGGGGTCGACTACGGCATGCTGACGCTGCAGCAGCGCCGGCTGCAGCAGATGAGCGACATAGGCGCCATCGCCGCTGCGTCAGACATCAACCGTGCCGCCGAACAAATTCTTGCCAATTTCACAGAGAACGGGATCAACGTGGCGGTGCTTACCGAGAACGGTTACCTGACCGGCAAGGGATCACTACCGAAGGGCTCGGATACGTCACAATTCCAGGCTGTCGTCAGCTATTCGCTGGGCGCCTATCTCGCCGACGAGACCGTTGCCCCCGATCAGCGCTTCGTATCCGGAAAGCAGCCCTACGATGCCGTAAAAGTTGCAGTATCGCAGAAGGGTGAATTGGCCTTCGCCAATATCTTCGCCAGTGCCCCGACACTGAGTGCCACCGGTACCGCGTCGGCCGCAAAAGTCGCAGCCTTTTCCGTCGGCTCGCGTCTGGCAAGCGTCAACGACGGCGTGCTGAACGCCCTGCTCAGCGCCCTCCTCGGCACCACTGTCTCGCTGAAAGCGGTCGATTACGAAGGCCTTGCTTCGACCGACATCAACCTGCTCTCCTATCTCGATCTCCTGGCGACCAATCTCAACGCCAACGCCGCCACCTATGACGAGTTGCTGGCGACCGATATCTCCTATCCGCGCCTGCTGAACACGCTTGGCAAGACGCCCGGCCTGCCGGCGGCAGTCAACAAGACGATCACCGCGCTGGAGAAGGGTCTCGGCTCCACCCAGCTCAAGGTGAAGCTTGAAGACATCCTCAATCTCGGCTCCACCGGCGAACGCGCCATCGGCAGCGGTTCGCATCTGCAGGTCGATGCCACGGCGATGGAGCTGATCTCGGCGACCGCTCTGGCCGCCAACCAGAAGAAGCAGGTAGCGGCCAACGTCAACAGCACCGTTCCCGGTCTGCTGAACGTCAAGCTCAGCGTCGCCGTCGGCGAGCGGCCGGTCGGCTATGCGGCGACAGCTGTGGGCTCTGCAGGTTCCGCCGTCCGCACCCCGCAAATCCGTCTGGCGATCGAAACCAGCGTGCCGGGTCTCGGCTTGCTCGGCGGCCTAAAACTTCGCGTGCCGCTCTATGTCGAGGTGGCCTATGCGGAGGCCAGGCTTTCGAACATCACCTGCCTTGGCGGCGGCGCCAAGAATACCAGCGTCGGCGTCGAAGCCGTGCCTGGTGTTGCCGAGATCGCGCTCGGCGATGTCGATACGACGGCATTCGCGAATTTCGGCAGCAAGCCACGCGTCAATCGCGCCACGCTTCTCGATGTCTTCGGACTTCTGAAAGCAAGCGCCATGGCCGACGTCAATGTCACCAACCTCGACAAGAGCAAGCTGACCTTCCAGCCAGCCGACATCGCGGCAAAGACGGTCAAGAACATTTCGACGAAGGATAGCCTGACCTCAACGGTTCAGAGCCTGCTCGGCAACACCGATATCGAGGTGCAGCTGCTGACCCTGACGCTCGGCACACCCAAAGCGGTGACCGCGGCCGTGGCACAGACCCTGACGGGGCTGACAAAGCCGCTCGACGAGCTGCTTTACAACACGCTGATGATGCTCGGCATCAAGATCGGCGAAGCCGATATCCGCGTCACCGATGCGCGCTGCCAGCAATCGGTTCTCGTCCAATAAAAAAGCCCCGCATCGCGGGGCTTTTCCAATTCAGATCATTTGCACTCAGGCGCTGACGGCCAGACGCTTCTCGTCGCGGCCGCCCTTCATGCGCTCGGCAAGCAGGAAGGCAAGCTCGAGGGCCTGGTCGGCATTGAGACGCGGGTCGCAATGCGTGTGGTAGCGGTCGGACAGCGAGTCCGCCGTCACGGCGCGGGCGCCACCGGTGCATTCCGTGACGTCCTTGCCGGTCATCTCGATATGGATGCCGCCCGGATGCGTGCCTTCGGCGCGATGGATCTGGAAGAAGCTCTCGACCTCCGACAGGATCCGTTCGAACGGACGCGTCTTGTAGTGGTTGAGCGTGATCGTGTTGCCATGCATGGGATCACAGGACCAAACGACCTTCTTGCCTTCCTTCTCGACGGCGCGGATCAGCTTCGGCAGGCTGTCGGCAACCTTGTCGTGGCCGAAGCGGCAGATCAGCGTCAGGCGGCCGGCTTCGTTGGCCGGGTTCAGCGCATCGATCAGCTCGATCAGGTTGTCGGGCGTCAGCGACGGGCCACACTTCAGACCGATCGGGTTCTTGATGCCGCGGAAATATTCCACATGCGCATGGTCGAGCTGACGTGTGCGGTCGCCGATCCAGAGCATATGGCCCGACGTCGCATACCAGTCGCCCGAAGTCGAATCGACGCGGGTCAGCGCTTCCTCGTAGCCGAGAAGCAGCGCTTCGTGGCTGGTGAAGAAATCCGTCTCGCGCAGGCTCGGCTGGTTCTCGGCAGTGATACCGATCGCCTTCATGAAGTCCATGGTTTCGGAGATACGGTCAGCCAACTTGCGGTAACGATCCGCCTGCGGGCTGTCCTTGATGAAGCCGAGCATCCACTTGTGAACGTTTTCGAGGTTGGCATAGCCACCCATCGCGAAGGCGCGCAGCAGGTTCAGCGTTGCCGCCGACTGACGGTACGCATCGAGCTGGCGCTCCGGGTTCGGAATGCGGGCTTCTTCCGTGAATTCGATACCGTTGATGACATCACCGCGGTAGCTCGGCAGCGACACGCCGTTCATCGTCTCGATGTTCGACGAACGCGGCTTGGCGAACTGACCGGCGATGCGGCCAACCTTGACGACAGGAAGCTGCGCGCCATAGGTCAGAACCACGGCCATCTGCAGGAAGGCGCGGAAGAAGTCGCGGATATTGTCAGCGCCATGTTCGGCGAAGCTTTCGGCGCAGTCGCCACCCTGAAGCAGGAATGCGTCGCCATTGGCAACGCTGGCGAGCTGCTTCTTGAGGCGGCGTGCCTCACCGGCAAAAACCAGCGGCGGATAAGTGGCAAGCGTGGCTTCCGTTGCCGCTAAAGCGGCCTGGTCCGGATATTCCGGAACCTGCTGGATCGGTTTTTGCCGCCAACTGTTCGGGGTCCAAGTCTGTGCCATCTTACTCACCTTTGCTACACCGGATAACGCCGGGCATCGTCCTTGAAGAATAACGGCGGCTTATAAACCTTTAGGCCCGGCTTGCCTAGCGGCGTTTCGGACACTTTCAAGGGCAAAAGGCGACGTTTTTCCTGCATATAAAGGAACGCTGCGCCCGCACTTCAATCCCCGCCATTAAGACAAACTATACCACGTCGTTTTGCTGACGATTTAGCTTTCGCTGTTACAACACCCTTCAATATTAATGGGCCGCACTGGTGCCTTTCCTGAAAATGCAGGCAAGCGGCCGAGACAGGGATTTCGACGCCGATGACCATGCGCCGTTTGCTCGCCGACCGTTCCGGAAACTTCGGTTTGCTGACTGCCCTGCTCGCCGTGCCGCTGATCGGTTCGGCCGGCATGGCCATCGATTTCGGCCATGCGATGAGTCTGCGGACACAGCTTTATGCTGCGGCAGACGCCGCAGCTGTCGGCTCCATCTCGCAGCAGTCCAGCGCGGTCACGCAGGCGATGACGAGTGGCGATGGCCCGCTTTCGACCGGCCTGGCGGATGCGCGCAGCATCTTCCTTGCCCAGATGCAGGGAGAACTGAAGGCAAGCGACGTCAGCCTCGACGTTCAGGTCAACAAGGTCGCCAATCAGCTGAATTCCCAGGTGTCGTTCAGCGCCAGCATTCCGACGACCTTCATGCAGATCTTCGGCCGGAACAGCATCCAGATCGACGGCACGGCAAATGCCGTCTTCCAGACCGCCGCCTTCATGAATTTCTACATCCTGCTCGACAACACGCCGTCCATGGGCGTCGGCGCGACGCCGACCGATGTCGCGACAATGGAAAAAAAGACGTCGGATACCTGTGCCTTCGCGTGCCACGTCGTTTCTGACGCCGGCGTCGAAGACCCGAACAGCTATTACAATCTCGCCAAGAAGAACAACGTCACCCTGCGCATCGACGTCGTGCGCCAGGCGACGCAGCAGCTGACGCAGACAGCGAAAGTCCAGCGCGTCACCGATAACCAGTTCGCCATGGGCGTCTATACCTTCGGCAAACGCGCGCAGGATGCCAACCTGACGACGATTTCCGACCCGATCACTGATCTCGACAAGGTGGCGAATTACACGAATGCCGTCGATCTGATGTCGATCCCTTTTCAGGGATACAACAACGACCAGCAGACCAGCTTCGACAACGCCCTGACACAGATGAAGACGATCATCGGCAACCAAGGTGACGGCAACAGCCAGACCCAGCCGCAGAAGATCCTGTTCTTCGTATCGGATGGTGTCGGCGACAGCTACAAGCCGTCAACCTGCACCAAGGCGACGACAGGCGGACGCTGCCAGGAGCCGATCGACACATCCTTCTGCAAGCCGCTGAAGGACAAGGGCATCAAGATTGCCGTACTCTATACGACCTACCTGCCGCTGCCCAACAACAGCTGGTACAACAGCTGGATCAAGCCCTTCCAGAGCCAGATCCCGACCAAGATGGCAGAATGCGCCTCTCCCGGCCTCTATTTCGAGGTAACGCCGACCGACGGTATCGCTCAGGCGATGAATGCCCTGTTCCTGAAGGTCATTCGTATGCCGCGCATCACCAGCTGACGATCAGACCTTCTGGCCGTCGACGATGCGATAGCTCGGCGCATACATGGTGACGAGTTCTTCGGCGGCGGTCGGATGGACTGCCATCGTGCGATCGAAATCGTCCTTGGTGCAGCCGGCCTTCAGTGTGATGCCCAGAATCTGCGCCATCTCGCCTGCGTCATGCCCCAGGATATGGGCGCCCACGACCTTGCGGCTGGCAGCATCGACGATCAGCTTCATCAGCATCTTCTCGCCACGGCCCGACAGCGTTGCCTTCAGCGGCCGGAACTGGGCGCGATAGACCTCGATCTCGCGGTATTTCTTCGCAGCCGCTTCTTCCGTCAAACCGACAGTGCCGATCTCCGGCTGCGAGAACACCGCCGTGGCGATCAGATCGTGATCCGGTTTGGTCGGGTTGTTCTTGTACTCGGTCTCGATGAAGCACATCGCTTCGTGGATGGCGACCGGCGTCAGCTGTACCTTGTCGGTGACATCGCCGAGCGCGTAGATGTTATCGACGCTGGTGCGTGAATAATCGTCGACGACGATCGCGCCCCGCTCGTTGGTCTTCACGCCGGCCGCTTCAAGGCCAAGACCCTCGGTATTAGGATCACGGCCAAGCGCCAGCATCACCACGCCGGCATTCAGCGTACCGTTGTTCTTGGTCTCGACCACAAGGCCATCGGCGCCCTTGGAAACCTTCTCGATCACATCGTGGCAGAGAATGCGGATTCCCTTGGCCGTCATCGCCTCGTGCAGGCCGCGGCGCAGATCATGGTCGAAGCGCGAGAGGATCTCCGCGCCGCGATAGATCAGCGTCGTCTCGACACCGAGGCCATGGAAGACATTGGCGAACTCGACGGCAATATAGCCGCCGCCGGCAATGACGATCGATTTCGGCAGCACTTCAAGATCGAAGGCTTCGTTGGACGAGATGCAGAGCTCGTGGCCGGGAAGCGCTGCATGCGCATTCGGCTTGCCGCCCGTGGCGATCACGATCGTCTTGGCCGTCACCGTCTTGCCGGTGTTGATGAGCCGAATGGTATGATTGTCGACAAGCTCGGCGCGGGTCTCCAGAATCTCCGCGTTGGCGGTGGAAAGTCCCTTCTTGTAGAGCCCTTCCAGCCGTGAGATCTCGGCATCCTTGGCCGCGATCAGCTTCTTCCAGTCGAAGCTGGTTTCACCAACGGTCCAGCCGAAGCCGGCCGCGTCCTCGAAATGCTCATGATACTGCGAAGCATAGACAAACAGCTTCTTCGGCACACAGCCGCGGATGACACAGGTGCCGCCGTAACGATATTCCTCTGCGATCGCCACCTTCTTGCCGAGCGAAGCCGCCACGCGCGCGCTTCTTACGCCTCCCGAACCGCCACCAATGACGAAGAGGTCGTAATCATATGCAGACATGAGGAAATGCTCCGGTTGGGAATCGGGAGGAAAGGCTGACAAAGCATATAGTATCGGTGGCCACGAAAACAAAAGCCCGGCGCGAGCCGGGCTTTCGTCATCGTAATCGTGAAACCGCTTATTGCGGGGTCTGCAGGTTGAGGGCCGGAGCAGCCGGAGCCTTGGCAGGTGCCTTTGCCGGAGCCTTGGCGGGCGCCTGCGCCGGAGCGGCAGAAGCATCGGCCGGTGCTGCCGGCGTGTCGAGCTGAACCGGCTCGACCTTGATGATCTTGCCAAGTTCGTCGCTGGCGTTCTTCTGCAGGTCGCGGGCGATACCCTGAGCCCAGATATCGGCCGCACGGTTGGTCTCGCGCGAAGCGATCGGGCCGTCCTTGAGCAGCTTCTTGCCGACGTCGGAGCCGTAGAAATCGGCGATCGCCTTCAGCTCTTCAACGGTGAAAGCCTTGGCATAGTTGGTCGCAGCTTCCTTTTCGAGGTCAGCGCGGCGCGGCGCCAGGGCGAGAGCGGTCGCATCGACCGTCTGCGAAATCTGGTCTTCGTAGTTCGGCGAATCCTGGATCAGGCCGGCCTTGAGGCGCTCTGCCAGACCCGGCAGGATGTTGTCGAACTGAGCGGTGGCGCCGATCGCAGCGATTGCCGCGCGTGCTGCCTTCAGCTGCTCTTCCGTGACTTCCTGAGCCTTGACGGCAGTACCGAAAGCGAAGCTGGAGAGAATTACGGTCGCAGCGGCGATGCGGCCAAGACCTGCAAATGTCTTCATGAGTTCAATGCTCCTGTTATCTGTTCGCTTGCAGCGTGCGGGCACCGGATGGACCAGCAATGATCGCAAGTGCCGCCATATTGAGAAAAAGCCCGTGTTCAACGACACCGGGTATTGAATTCAGCTCGCTCGAAAGCGCCTCTGCATCAGGAATGCGGCCAAATGATGCATCGATAATGTGGTGGCCGCCATCCGTGGTAAAATCTCCGTCACCCGATCGGCGGATCGCAAGACTGCCGCTGAGGCCAAGCTTCGCGGCGACCTTCTCGATCGTAATCCGGGTCGAAACCAGACCGAACGGATTGACTTCGATCGGCAGCGGAAACTGGCCGAGCGTCTCGACCAACTTGCTTTCGTCTGCAATGACGATCATCCGTCCGGATGCTGCGGCGACGATCTTTTCACGCAGTAACGCACCGCCGCCACCCTTGATCAGACGCAGGGCGCCATCCACCTCGTCGGCGCCATCGATGGTCAGATCGAGTTCCGGCAATTCATCGAGCGATTTCAGGGGTACGCCAAGTTCGACGCAAAGCCGCGCCGTGCGTTCGGATGTCGGAACGCCTTCGATCTTGAAGCCGCCTGCGACCTTCTCCGCCAGCAGCCGCACGAACTCTTCAGCCGTGCTCCCCGTGCCGATACCGAGGCGCATGCCGCTCTCCACATGGGTCAGCGCAACCGCGGCAGCCTTGATCTTCATCTCGCGGGCATCCATGCGCCGCTTACTCCGATTGTTTCGTTGGATGTGCTGTTAACACGGCTCGCATGCCAAACGAAAGCCAAAATAACCGAAGCAAACTGAAAAGCAAAAGCATCGCGGCGGGTCCGAAACAGCCTAGTCTTGACGTTGCTTTTTGACCGCCCTTCGCCTACTCCGGACCGACCCGTTTTCATGAAGAGGCAACAGACCTTGACCCCTGCCCTTGTCGTATTCGATCTCGATGGCACGCTTCTCGATACCCATTCCGATCTCATCGAGAGCCTCAATCACTCGATCGGCTCGATCGGCCTCGAGCCGGTCAGCTATGACAACCTGACCCATCTCGTCGGTCACGGCGCCAAGGTGATGATCGAGCGCGCCTGCAAGCTGCGCGGTCACCCGCTGACCGAAAGCGAGGCGCCGGTCCTGCTGGAGCGCTTCATCGCGCATTATACCGAAACGATGCCCGGCCAGACCAAGCCCTATCCGGGCCTAGTTGCCGCGATGGACAACCTGAAGACCAGCGGCTTCAAGCTGGCAGTCTGCACCAACAAGCTGGAATCGCTGGCGCGCACGCTGCTCGAAAAGCTTGAGCTGACCCACTATTTCGAGGTGATCACCGGCGGCGATACCTTTCCGGTCCGCAAGCCCGACGCCCGCCATCTCCTCGGTACGATAGAAAAGGCCGGCGGCACCCCTGAGCGGAGCATCATGGTCGGCGACAGTTTTAACGATATCGCCGTTGCCAAGAACGCCTCGGTCGCCTCTATCGGCGTCCCATTCGGCTATTCCGACGTGCCGATCGCGAGCCTGGAACCCACCCGCATCATCCAGCATTTCGATGAACTGACGCCCGATTTCGCCAACGCGCTGATCCGCGATTATGCGGCGGGCAACAAGGCCGTACAGACCGCCTGAGCCTGCCAGCATGGCAAACAAAAAAAGGCGGCCACGCGGGCCGCCTTTTTCATGACTGTCAGCACGCTCAGATCTGAGCGCCGCGCGCCTTGCTGGTGATGTCGAAGGCCTTCATCGTGTAGGTATCGCGATCATAGACGTCGTTGAAATATTCAACATTGCCGTCCTTGTTCGGCCAGGCCGTGAAGTAGGCGATATAGATCGGGATCCGCTGCGGCACCGAAACAGCCTTGTTCTGGCCAGTGGCGATCTGCTTGGCGACATCGTCGACCGTCGTGTTCAGCACGGCAGCCGCCATCGCCCGCGGATCCGCAAGGCGCACACAGCCATGGCTCAACGCGCGCATATCGCGCTTGAAGAAGCTGCGCTGCGGCGTGTCGTGCATGTAGATCGCATGCGAGTTCGGGAACAGGATTTTTAGTTCGCCGAGCGCATTGTCACCGCTCGGTGGCTGGCGCACGGAAACGTTGGCGGTCGAACCGTACCAGTCGACGCTGGAAGACGGAACAGCACGTCCGTTGACGGCCACTTCATAGCCCATGCGGTCGAGATAGTTCGGGTCGGCGCGCAGCTTCGGCAGCATCTCGTTGATGATGATCGACTGCGGCACGCCCCAGAACGGATTGAACTCGACGGTTTGGATCTCATCTTCGAAGAAATTGGTCTGATGCGTCGGCTGGCCGACGACCACGCGCATCGACAGCTGTTCCTTGTTGTCGTTGTGGTAATAGACCATGAAGGCAGGCTGGTTGATCATCACGTAACGCGAGCCGAGATCTTCCGGCAGCCAGCGGGCCTGCTCCATCGCGACGACGAGCTTGTTGATCTTCGCGGTGTTGCTATCGCCGCCGGTCATGACGCGGACGGTTGCCTGACCGATGACGCCATCAGGCTTCAGGCCATGCTCCTTCTGGAAGTCCTCGACCAGCGACACGACCTCGGGCGAATAGTCCGAACCGCCGGTATAGGCAGCCAGCATCGCAGCATGCTGGGTCTTGAGCGCTTCCGAACCATGCTTGCCAACCGCCTTGACGATATTGGCGATCTCCGGCGAGCTGTCGCCCGGACGCAGCAGGCCGTTGAGCGAGATGGTGATCTGCTCCTGGTCGCCGCCTTCGGCCTTCAGCTTGGCAAGCTCCTTCTTCAAAATATCGAATTCGCGCCCATCCGGGCTGCGGCTCGCGAGATAAGAGCCGACATCCGGGCTCATGCGCGCAAGCTTCAGCACCGGATCGAGATTGACGACCTTGCGCTTGAAATCGTGGTAACCCGACAGCTTGTTTGGATCGATACGGCCGCGCACCGTGTCCTGAACATAGGCCAGAACCTTCGACGACAGCTCAAGTTCGAACTGCGTCAGCGCGTGGTCGCGAACGGTCGAGTCCGGATTGGCGGCATCGGCAGCCGGAAGATCGACGGCGTAGTCTGCCGGATCGAGACCGACGGAACCGGCGCTTGCCAGGAAGCTCATGGCTGCCTTGGCGCGATCGTTCACTTCCGTGCCGCTGACCCAGACGAGCGGGTTCTTGGTGTCGCCGTAATAGGATTCGAGCGACTTCGCGACATTGCCGTCGGCGCGAACCTTGGCATCGGCGAGATAACGGCGCTGAACGCCGGACTGGTCGCCCGACGTTGCCGACGCATCGACGACGGCCCCGGTTACGACCGGGTCTGCAAACTTCGCCGTGTTCACCAGACGCATCGGGTCCGGCTTATACGTATAATAGGTCGGTGACGTCACCTTCGGCAGCGGCGCGTCGACGGGGGCCTGCATGGCCGGCATCTGCGCGGGATTGGAAGGATCGATGATGGTGCTCTGGGTGCGCGGCCGGTCACCGCGGATCATGTCCATCAGCGTATAGGCATGCGCGGGCGCAGCAAGTGCCGCAAAGCCGCAGGAAAGTGCCAGTGCGGAAACCGCACCCTTGAAAAACGATGTCATGCTTTTTCCAGTCCCAGTGTCATGCTGTCTTGGCGTGGGCCCGAGCCCATTCGAGATTTCTACCGCCTGGCTCACTGCTCCATTGGCAGAATCCAGCCTGCGCCGCCAGCGCCGGACGACTCAACTTTGCGTGACGTGATCCTTCGCGGCGGCGCTCCGCAGTTCACACAAAATTATGAAATTATTGGTTAATTTTTTACCCAATTTCGCGCCGCCGCCAAAGCCCGTTTTTCAGCTGTTCCGCATAAAATTCCGGCCGTGTCCCAAATACCACTCCAACCGGGCCTAAAACATGAAAATCACTCTCATATTTTAAGCCGCGAGACGGTTTTCTTGGCGGCGCTCCGGGCCTATAAGACGCCATCCTGACGACAGCAGAGGAAGGCACTGCGATGAGCACGACCCGTACCGAAACAGACACCTTTGGCCCGATCGAAGTCGCCAGCGACCGCTATTGGGGCGCACAGGCCCAGCGCTCGCTCGGCAACTTCAAGATCGGCTGGGAAAAGCAGCCGCTGTCGATCGTCCGCGCACTCGGTATCGTCAAGCAGGCGGCCGCGCGCGTCAATGTCGAACTCGGCCAGCTCGACCCTGAGATCGGCAAGGCGATTTCCGTGGCAGCGCAGGAGGTCATCGACGGCAAGCTCAACGACCACTTCCCGCTCGTCGTCTGGCAGACGGGCTCCGGCACGCAGTCGAACATGAATGCCAACGAAGTGATCTCCAACCGCGCTATCGAAATGCTGGGTGGCGTGATGGGCTCGAAGAAGCCTGTTCACCCGAACGATCACGTCAATATGAGTCAGTCGTCGAATGACACCTATCCGACGGCGATGCATATCGCCTGCGCCGAGCAGCTCGCTCATCACCTGCTGCCCGCCCTCAAGCATCTGCACGCAGCGCTCGACATGAAGGTGGTCGAGTTCAATCACATCATCAAGATCGGCCGCACGCATACGCAGGACGCCACGCCGTTGACGCTGGGACAGGAATTTTCGGGCTATGCCGCACAGGTGGGTTCGGCGATCAAGCGGATCGAGATGACGCTTCCCGGCCTCTGCGAGCTCGCACAAGGCGGCACGGCCGTGGGCACCGGCCTCAATGCGCCGGTCGGCTTTGCCGAAGCGGTTGCCGAGGAGATCGCCAAGATCACCGATATACCATTCGTAACGGCGCCCAACAAGTTCGAGGCGCTGGCATCGCATGACAGCATGGTCTTCAGCCATGGCGCCATCAATGCCGCAGCAGCAGCGCTCTTCAAGATTGCCAACGACATCCGCCTCCTCGGCTCCGGCCCGCGCGCCGGTCTCGGCGAACTGGCGCTGCCGGAAAACGAACCCGGCTCGTCAATCATGCCAGGCAAGGTCAATCCGACCCAGTGCGAAGCGATGACCCAGGTCTGCGCCCAGGTCTTCGGCAACAATGCCGCCCTCACCTTCGCCGGCAGCCAAGGCCATTTCGAACTCAACGTCTACAATCCGATGATGGCCTACAACTTCCTGCAATCGGTCCAGCTGCTTGGCGATGCCGCGATCTCCTTTACCGACAATTGCGTCGTCGGCATCGAAGCCCGCGAAGACAACATCAAGGCAGGCCTTGAGCGATCGCTGATGCTGGTCACCGCCCTTGCCCCGACGATCGGCTATGACAACGCCGCCAAGATCGCCAAGACGGCTCACAAGAACGGCACGACCTTGAAGGAAGAAGCGCTCGCCAGCGGGCTGGTAACGTCGGAACAGTATGATTCGGTGGTCCGGCCGGAGCAGATGATCGGACCGAAGTAAGGCCGAGCAAGCAAAGCCTGTTGAACAAGAAAGGCTCGCGGAGGTCACTTCGCGAGCCTTTCGCCGTTTTTCCCGGCATAAACGGGCCTTGGGTTTGCCCGGGGCGAACCTCTAGCGCCGCTCCATGACGGACGTATAAAAACGCCACGACTTCGAAAAATAAGATTAATATTCGAATATCTAAATGTAATTACAATATATTATAAAATATAAACTCAACATCAGCATTCATTATAATTATGTAATATATTACCTATAGTTCAGTATATTACTGTACGTTGGCGTTTATATATACATACGCGTGACAAATACGCAACATCGATACTTTACCACCCGTTGTGACAAACTTGTAATTTTGACGTTTCGTTCGCCCTGTACCCACCGCCTCGAAGTTGGGGGCATGCCACCTTCTTCTCAAAAACAAGGGCCGGGAAAGGGAATGCCGTTGGCAAAAAATCCCAGCCCAATCGAAACTTTGAATTGGAGGTTATCCATGAACATCAAGAGCCTTCTCCTTGGCTCCGCTGCAGCTCTCGCAGCAGTTTCCGGCGCTCACGCCGCAGACGCCATCGTCGCTGCAGAACCGGAAGCCGTCGAATACGTTCGCGTCTGCGACGCTTACGGCACCGGCTACTTCTACATCCCGGGCACCGAAACCTGCCTGAAGATCAACGGCTACATCCGTTTCGACGTCAACTTCGCGTTTGGCGACGGCACCGACAATCCGGCCACCGGCAAGGGCGGCGAAGACTGGAACGTCCGTACCCGCGGTCAGGTTCAGTTCACTGCCAAGAGCGACACCGAATACGGCCCGCTCACCGGCGTTATCGTTTACCAGGCCAACTATCGTGGCCCGGCAAGCAAGGACGGCGCTCTGAGCCCAAGCGGCGCTCAGAACGCAACCGTTCTCGACACCGCCTACATCGACATCGCTGGCCTGCGCGTCGGTAAGTTCGTCAACTGGTGGGATAACGACTTCTCGGGCGAATTCGACATCACCAACTCCGGCACCACGAGCTTCAACACGGCCCGTTACCAGTACGAAGCCAACGGCTTCTACGCTGGCGTCGCGCTCGAAGAACTCGGCGGTAACGGCTTCGCTTGGGAAACTGGCGGCAACGACCTCGGTATCGACGCTGCAATCGGCGGCAAGGCCGGCAGCTTCACATATGAAGTTCTCGCTGGCTACGACGTCGATGCCGATAACTTCGCCGTTCGCGGCAAGATCGGCGCCGACATCGGTCCCGGCACGCTCGGCATCGCAGCGATCTGGGCTGATGGTCCTAGCGCCTACTTCACCAAGGGCGAATGGACTGTTGCAGCCCAGTACGCCATCAAGGCGACCGACAAGTTCACGATCACCCCTGGCTTCCAGTACACCGGCAATGTCGATGTTACCGGCCTGGCTGGCGAGCAGGAATTTGACGGTGGTAGCGAGTGGCGCGCAGGCGTAACGCTCGACTATCAGGTCGTTCAGAATCTGGCAGCGAAGCTCGCAGTCACCTACGTCGATCACGACTCTGACACCTCTACGGTTGGCGCAAGCTACACCGGCGTTACGGGCTTCTTCCGCCTGCAGCGTGCATTCTAATCTGATCTGACTCCTTTGGATCGAGGCCCGTCCGGCTCTGCCGGGCGGGCTTTTTGCCGCGGCGGAACCAAGACCCTTCTCCAGCGCATTGCATTTCGCCGCGCCCGGATTTAGATCGCTTCCAAACTAGCCCATTCGAAAGGTTTCCAATGGCTGACGATCTCTTCCCGCTCGGCAAAGACACGACGCAATACCGCAAGATCAGCAGCGACTACGTCTCGGTCGACAGCTTCAAGGGTCAGGAGATCCTGGCGGTCGAGCCAGAGGGTATCCGGCTGCTGGCCGAGACCGCCTTTGCCGACATCAACCACCTGCTCCGCCCCGGCCATCTGAAGCAGCTCGCCTCGATCCTCGATGATCCCGAGGCCACCGACAACGACCGTTTCGTTGCCTATGATCTGCTGAAGAATGCCAATATCGCCGCCGGCGGCGTGTTGCCGATGTGCCAGGATACCGGCACCGCCATCATCATGGGCAAGAAGGGCCGCCGCGTCTGGACTGAAGGCGGCGATACCGCGGCGCTCTCCAGGGGCGTTCTCGACGCTTATGAAAAGAAGAACCTGCGCTATTCGCAGCTGGCGCCCATCAAGATGTTCGAGGAAAAGAACACCAAGAACAACCTGCCGGCCCAGATCGATATTTATGAAGAAGGCACCGACAGCTACGACTTCCTGTTCGTCGCCAAGGGCGGCGGCTCCGCCAACAAGACCTTCCTCTACCAGGGCACGCCATCGCTGCTGACGCATGACCGCATGATCGACTTCCTCAAGGAGAAGATCCTGACGCTGGGTACGGCAGCCTGTCCCCCCTACCATCTGGCGATCGTCATCGGCGGCACCTCGGCCGAGATGAACCTGAAGACGGTCAAGCTCGCCTCGACCCGCTATCTCGACGACCTGCCGACCGAAGGCTCGGAAAGCGGCCACGCCTTCCGCGATATCGAGATGGAGAAGGAAATCCACAAGCTGACGCAGCAGATGGGCGTCGGCGCCCAGTTCGGCGGCAAGTATTTCTGTCATGACGTGCGCGTCATCCGCCTGCCCCGCCACGGCGCCTCGCTGCCGATCGGCCTCGGCGTTTCCTGTTCCGCCGACCGTCAGGCCAAGGGCAAGATCACCCGCGACGGTATCTTCGTCGAACAGCTCGAGACCGACCCCTCGAAATACATGCCGGAGATCGACGAAACGAAGCTGTCGGAATCGATGGTCCGTATCGACCTCAACCAGCCGATGGCCGGCATTCTCGCCGAGCTTTCCAAGCATCCGGTCAAGACCCGCCTGTCGCTGACTGGCACCATCATTGTTGCCCGCGACCTTGCGCATGCGAAAATCCGCGAACGCCTGGAAAATGGCGAAGGCATGCCTGACTATATGAAGAACCACCCCGTCTATTACGCCGGTCCGGCCAAGACACCGGCAGGCTATGCCTCCGGCTCCTTTGGTCCGACGACCGCGGGCCGCATGGACAGCTATGTCGACCAGTTCCAGTCCTTCGGCGGTTCGATGGTGATGCTTGCCAAGGGCAACCGCTCGCGCGCCGTGCGCGAAGCCTGCAAGAAGCATCAGGGATTCTATCTCGGCTCGATCGGTGGCCCGGCCGCCCGTCTGGCACAGGACTGCATCAAGAAGGTCGAGGTTCTCGAATATCCCGAACTCGGCATGGAAGCCGTTTGGAAGATCGAGGTCGAGGACTTCCCCGCTTTCATCGTCATCGACGACAAGGGCAACGACTTCTTCCAGGAACTCAATCTCGGCTGATGCCGGGACTACACGCATTAGCTTCCGGAGCGTTCAAAATAGCTTCGGAAGCAATGATCTTGATATCTCTCTGACGGCAGGGCAAAGCCGCGTTCACAAAAGACGGACGCCGTCGCCGCCACCGTCAATGAAATAAGAACACGCTTATGCAAATTTTTTCAGAGATTTTCCGGGAAACTTTCAACCGGCCACAGCCGGAAGACAGCCTCAGGTGTGAGCATCCCTCAGATTCCTGAGTTTTTTCAATGCTATAGTATTTCTGGAATATACAACCAGAATAATCACATGTAATCGTTGGTATATATCGTCTTAATTGTTTCCCAACGAATTTAAGCTAACCAATAGAAGATTGCTTTTCTAATTCCTTGAGGAGTATGCCGGATGAATACGGCTGCAGCGCAGAAAGCGCAGATCCCGGATGTCGCAGGCCAGATCACTTTTGCCATGCGTTCTATGGGCGTCGCGCCGATCCCGCGCAATTACGAACTCTTCTACGAAGCCTATATCGGTTCCAATCCGGCCCTGACGCGCGATCTCGCGGCACTCGGCGGACAGGCGACGCAGGAAGAACTCGACGAGCTCGGCTCGCAATACTTCACCCACTCTCCCGCCCGCGTCTTCGACGATGTCCATTCCCGCATCGCCGCCGAACTTGAGGGACTGCTCAGGGTGCTGCGCCAGGAGCAGACCTCTCTCGAGAGCTACAACAAGCTGCTCGGCGAAACCTACCGCCGTATCAACACCAAGAACACCACCAGTGTCGATCTCCTCGAAAACGCCATCACCCTGCTGACCCAGGCAACCGGCGACACCATGGCCCACGGCGAACGTACCGTCGAGAATGTCGCTCAGCGCTCGCAGGAAATGGATGAGGTCCGCAAGGAACTCGACGAGTACAAGCGCATCGCCAACACCGACTCGCTGACCCGCCTGTCCAACCGCCGCGCCTTCGACGACCGGCTCGCCGCTGTCTTCGACAACGTCGCCCTGAAGCCTGTGACCGCTCTGGTGCTGGCCGATATCGACAACTTCAAGAAGATCAACGACACCTACGGCCACCCGGTCGGCGACAAGATCCTTGCCACAGTTGCCTCGGTCATCCGAGCCAATGTCCGCCGCGATATCTTCGTGGCGCGCACGGGCGGCGAAGAATTTGCCCTGATCATCGACGGCAACACGCAGGAAGAAGTCATGGGCATGGCCGAGCGGATCCGCCGCACCCTTGAAGCGACACCGTTCAAGAACTCCCGCACACGGATCAACTATGGCCCGGTCACGGTTTCCATGGGTGTCTGCATGGCATCCCATGCCGACGACGCGGGAGAGCTCTATTACAAGACCGATATCGCCCTCTACGGCGCCAAGCACGCCGGCCGCAACTGCAGCGTCCTCTATGAGGATGGCATGCAGAAGGACTTCACCAAGAGCTGGCTGATCTACAAGGCCTGACCATCACCATCCGGTGACGCGCTACCACATCGTCTTCGCAGCGCGTCCCGCCCATTCGCGATCATAGGTTTCGTAGTCGAAATCGCCTGCTGCCGCCTTCAGCATCATGCCCGGTGTCGGCAGCTTTGCCGGATCGGCGAAGGTTTCCGGGTTCCAGATCTGCGAGCGCATCAGCGCCCTGGCGCACTGGAAATAGACTTCATCGACAGTGATCACCACGACAGTCCGCGGATGCTTGCCGTCCATCTCGAAGCTTTCGAGCAGGCTCTCGTCATCAGAGACCACGCCGCGGCCATTGACCCGCATTGTCGTATTCGATCCGGGCACCAGAAACATCAGCGCCAATCGCGGATCGCGAACGATATTTGAAAGCGAATCGACGCGATTGTTGCCGCGCCAGTCCGGAAGATGGAGGGTCTTCTCGTCGACGATCCTGACGACGCCGCCAATGTCGCCGCGCGGTGAGCAATCAAGCCCCTCGGGTCCGACCGTTGCGAGTGCCACAAACGGCGAGGCCTCGATCATCTGCCGGTAGAGCGGCGTCAGCACCTTGGTGACCTTGGCAACCGAAGCCTGCGTCAACCCGCCAGCATAGATCTCGCCGAGCTCTTCCACAGTCCTGATGATTTTCATGATCGCCTGCCATCCTGATTCACGGCTTTCATTAGCCGCCTAAGATGACGCTACAATGACGCGCGCCGCACCGGAAGCTCGAAAAGAGAAGCGATCTCGGCATCGCTCTTGCCGGGCGCGGCATCAAGAAACGACTTGATCTCCTGCAGCACAGGTTCGGCGCCGATGATCCGGCGGTGGCCGAAGCTGTTGGCCCAGAACAGCCTGACATTCTCTCCTGACGCCGCATAGCGCCGCGCATGATAGGCGTTTACTTCCTTGTCGTCTTCGGCATGGACGGCAAGAACCGGCACTGCGAGACGGCCAGCCGAAGTGCCGACATCGAAATCGGCGAGCTTGCGGCCGGTTACGCGCTGAACCTTGCGCTCCAAGGCCGCCTGCGCCTGCTTGCCAAGGCCGATCATCCGGCCGAAATCATGAAACAGCCAGGCCATCTCGCTTGGCGAGCCGATGGTGACGATCTTTTCCGCTTCCAGTTTTTGGATCTGCGGCAAGATGCGGGTCGCCGATACCATCAAAGCGGCGCCACCGAAGGAATGGCCAATCGCGGCGTCGAATCGGCCGAAGCGATCCTGGGCTGCCGCGATCGCCTCCACCGCCATCCCCATATGCAGCGAGCGTCCGCCGGAGATCCCATGTCCCGGGAAATCGAGCGCGATGACCTCGGCACCGTCCTTGGCCAGCATTGCGATCAGATCGGCCATATAGGCCATGCCCGATCCCCAGCCGTGGGTTACGAGATAGCGCTCACGCTGCCCTCTCGCCCCGCCATTGATCCTGTAGGCTCCCGCACGCCGGCCGTTTGCAAGCCGGATCGCGATGCGCTCGGCATCTTTCAGCCACAAGGATCCAGCGGCATGTGTGGCCTTGGCCATTGCTCCCTTCGGGCGAAGCGAGGGCGTACGGCAGAACAGGCGGAAGGCCGCCTCGCCGGCCAGATCGGGCGAAAGAGCCTGCAGCGCGCGAAATCCGAAGCGGGTGACCGCAAGCGCGAAGTTTGCCATAGTGGGAATCCAATAATGTTCAACACTGAACAATAAAGTACAACGATGAACAAAAATCAATCCCTTCCCTGGGATCATCCGCGTTTTCGCAGCTGGATCGCCGTTGCCCGCGCCTGCCAGCTGATGCAGCAATCGCTCGGCCGCTCGCTGGCCGGGCTCGATATCAAGACACCGCATCTCGATATCCTGATCAATCTCTACCGCTTCGAAGGCCTGACGCAGCAGGATCTGGCCCGCAAGCTGCTGGTCGGCCGCTCCAACATGAGCATGCTGCTGCCGCAGATGGAAAAGCGCGGCCTGATCGAGCGGCGCGGCGACGAGCGCGACAAGCGGGTGCTGCGGCTCTATTTGACGGAAGACGGCCGCGCGCTGACGGAAAAGGCCATGGTGATCCAGACCGACCTGATCGACCGCATGCTTTCGGATGAGCCGCTGGAGCAATGCATGGCCATGGCCGGCTCAATGGAGCGCATCATCGCATTGCTGCAGCAGGACCTGAAGGACGACGACTGAGCGCTAGTGCAGCGTCGGCGCGGGCGCCGCCGAACCCAGCGACCGGTACTCCCAGACCGCGACGATGACGAGCACCAGTGCAGCCAGTATCCCCATCACGTAAATCTCGACGGCTGGCGAAAGAAACGCCAGCAGGATCAGAAGGATAATGCCTGCCAGATGCGAGAGTGGCGCCCGTCCGCTGACGGCACCCTTGAACCAGAGATTTCCCGCCAGGAACAACCCGGCGCCGCCAAGCACGGCAGCGGCAATGCCGATATCGCCAACCTCATGCGGATGCGAGAAAATGAATTCCACTGCCACCGCATCGACGATGATGCCTGCCAGAATCGGGATATGCGCATAGGTGAACGCCTGGCGCGCCAGACTTCCTGGCGTCTCCTCATGTTCGATCCGATGCGCGGCCCGCTCATGGCCGAAACGGAAATAGAGCCACCACATGGCAACGGTCGATGCAAAGCTGGTGACCAGAACGAGGCCGGTCATCGGCGAGAACGGCATTTCGGAGAATGTGCGGCCCGAGACGAGAACGGCCTCGCCGAGGCAGATGATGATGAACAGAGCGCAGCGCTCAGCCATATGCGCACCGGAAACATCCCAGTCGGCGGTGGTCGATTTGCCAAGACCCGGCACGAAGAAACCAGACGCAGGACCGGCATATTCGATGGCGAGCGCAATCACCCAGGCGATCAGTCTTGCCTCATGCTCGAGCAGTCCACCGGCGATCCAGAACACACCCGATACCGCCAGCCAGATGCTGATACGCGTGAAATTCAGATAGTTGGAATGGCTGGAATGCCGCACCGCATAGACGGTGAAAAGCGAGCGCCCCACCTGCATCAGCACATAGGCGCCGGCAAACAACAGCCCCTTGTCGCCGAAGGCTTCGGGGATCGACGAGGAGAGAACGAGGCCGAGCAGCATCAGGACGATCAGCATCGCCCGCACCGGCATTTTATCGGGGTCCAGCCAGTTGGTCACCCAAGCCGTGAAGATCCAGACCCACCAGACCGCAAATGTCATCAGCGCCGCTTCGGCGGCACCGAGCGGTGTGTAGTGAGCGGCAAGCGCGTGTGAGAGCTGCGAAATCGAGAAGACGAAGACAAGGTCGAAGAACAATTCCAGAAAGGTGACCTTGCTGCCGCCCGGGCTGCCCTTCGCCCGGAGCCAGTTTCTCATCGCAGTTCCCGCCATCCATGCCCCCTATGGCTGTTGTCAATCAGCGCGGCTGTTCCGCCACGTCCCGGCTCATGCCTTTGTCGGCCAGTTCCTTTTCGTAATTCGCAAACAGCTCGACAGCCCGTTCGCCGAGCTCCCGCAGATAGGTCCAGGTGAAGATGCCGGTGTCGTGCATGTCGTCGAAGCCGATGCGCACCGCATAGTTTCCGGTCGGCGTCATGGCGATGATGGCCACGTTGCGCTTGCCGGGAACGGTCAACTTCTGCCCGGGACCATGCCCCTGCACTTCCGCCGAAGGCGACAGTACACGCAGCATTTCGGCCGAGAGATCGAAGCTCTGACCGTCGTTGAACGTCACGGCAAGACGCTGCCGGTCTTTCGAAACCCTGAGTTCGGTGGGCCAGATGTCGCTCATTGCTGCACTCCGTTCGCATTCGTTGAGTAGGCATTGAGGCGTTTTCTGGCAAGCTCAATCTACCGTGTGCCTGTACCGTTTACCTTGACGGCACAGTCAC
This sequence comes from Hyphomicrobiales bacterium, assembly GCA_900465675.1. GTDB lineage: Bacteria > Pseudomonadota > Alphaproteobacteria > Rhizobiales > Rhizobiaceae > Rhizobium. The sequence goes on from UBJR01000009.1 coordinate 282,558, forward strand.
ATATGACCACATTAACATGATTGCGGAGGTATTGGTGAACAGCAATGTCGGCACGATAGGAAGCGCTGCACCGCTCGTGGCGGATGCAAGCCCGATGATCGACCCGTTCGGACGGGCCGTCAGCTATCTGCGCGTGTCCGTCACCGACCGCTGTGATTTCCGCTGCACCTATTGCATGGCTGAAAACATGACCTTCCTTCCAAAGAAGGATCTGCTTTCGCTCGAAGAACTGAACCGGCTCTGTTCCGCCTTCATCGCCAAGGGCGTCCGCAAGATCCGACTGACGGGCGGCGAGCCGCTGGTGCGCAAGAACATCATGTTTTTGATCCGCGAGCTCGGAAAGCAGGTCGGCACCGGCCTTGAGGAGCTGACGCTGACCACCAACGGCTCCCAGCTCGCCCGTCATGCCGAGGAGCTCTACGATTGCGGCGTACGGCGCATCAATGTCTCGCTCGATACGCTCAACCCGGACAAATTCCACAAGATCACCCGATGGGGCGACCTGGAAAAGGTCATGCAGGGCATCGATGCGGCGCAGAAGGCCGGTCTGAAGATCAAGCTCAACGCCGTCGCGCTGAAGGATTTCAACGAGCATGAGATCCCCGGCATGCTGCGCTTCGCCCATGGCCGCGGCATGGACCTGACGGTGATCGAGACGATGCCGATGGGCGAAATCGATGCGGATCGCACCGACCAGTATTTGCCGCTTTCGGAGCTGCGCGCTTCGCTGGAAAAGCAGTTTACGCTGACCGATATCGGCTACCAGACGGGCGGCCCGGCGCGCTATGTGACCGTCGGCGAAACCGGCGGCCGCCTCGGATTCATCACGCCGATGACCCATAATTTCTGCGAGAGCTGCAATCGCGTGCGGCTGACCTGCACCGGCACGCTCTACATGTGCCTCGGGCAAAACGATGCCGCCGACCTGCGCTCTGCGTTACGCGCCACCGAAGATGACGGTCTGCTCTATGCAGCGATCGACGAAGCCATCACCCGCAAGCCCAAGGGCCACGATTTCATCATCGACCGCACGCATAAAAAACCCGCCGTCGCACGCCACATGAGCGTCACCGGCGGGTGACTTCCTGGAATTTGCGCTAGCCGCCTGCGCTACGCCGCCCCCGCGGGATCGCCGATCGGCAGCAATGCCGGATTCGGCGGCGTCGGGTCGTTGGGGTTCTTGTTGTCGGCCGGATCCTGAGCCGGCGTCAGCGGTGGCTTCTCCTGAACACGATCCGGTATCCCGGGTGTGGGCGTCGGCCCGCGGGGCGTTTCGGCCGGGTTTGGAATTTCGGTCGGCATTATGATCTCCCTGGATTTTCGAAAGCCGCGGACATGCCGCTTTCACTCATAAGGGAAACGTTACCGCTCTGCTTTTGTTCAATAGCCCTGTCTTGGCGGCGGCCGCTCGCCGATTGTGCACTGCGCCATCGATTTATGCAGACTGTGACTTGCAATCGATTTCATTCCCGCTTCTTCCCCTCTAAAAGGGCCTCAGCATTATCGGGAATCTCTTAGCATGCCGCGGTCTCGCAATACCCAGGGCGCCATTTTCATGAGCATGGCCATGGCCGGTTTTTCGGCCAGCGACGCCCTCTCGAAATCGGTGATCGGTGACATGAATGCCGGGCAGATCATGTTCATCCGCGGCCTATTCACGAGTGTCCTTGTTTATCTGATAGCCCGCAAGATGGGCGCCCTGCGCTCCTGGACTATCATTCTGAAGCCGATCATCATCCTGCGCGTCATCTGCGAGATGCTGGCCGCCGTCACCTACATCACGGCGCTCGGAATGATGCCGATCGCCAATGCCTCAGCGATCCTGCAATCGCTGCCGCTGGTGGTCACTTTCGGCGCCGCGCTGTTCTTCAACGAGCCGGTCGGCTGGCGCCGCTGGTCGGCGATCCTCGTCGGCCTGATCGGGGTGATGATCATCATCCGCCCCGGCCCGGAAGGTTTTACGCCGGCAGCCCTGCTCTGCGTTGCGAGCGTTTTGACAACAGCCGGACGCGATCTCGCGACACGCTCGATCGATCCGGAAATTCCGTCGCTGATGGTGACTGTCGTCACCGCGATTTCGGTCGCCTTCTTCGGCGCCCTCTTGATGCCGCCGCTTGGCGGCTGGCACCCGACGACGTGGACAGCGCTGTCCCATCTGCTGCTGGCCTCCGTTCTTGTGCTGATCGGATACCAGTCGGTGATCACGGCCATGCGGACCGGCGAAGTCTCCCTCGTGGCGCCCTTCCGCTACACGAGCCTGATCTTTTCCGGCCTTCTCGGCTTCCTGTTCTTCTCCGAACTGCCGGATGCCTGGACACTGACGGGTGCAGCGATCGTCATCGCCTCCGGCCTCTATACGTTCTATCGTGAGGCCAAACGCCGCGTTGCACCGCTGGCGCAGGAATCCGAACCGAGAAGCCCAGTCTGAGATCCACCATGGCCGATTTCCCGCCGCAGAAGACCAATATCCCGGGCGTCATCCTAGCCGGTGGACGCTCCTCGCGCATGGGCTCCGACAAGGCCTCGGCCCATCTCGGCGGCCGCACGCTACTGGACCACGCGATATCGCGGCTCTCGCCTCAAGTCTCGTCGGTTGCCGTCAACGCCGGCAGCGAAGCGCAATGCGGCCTTGCCTTCATTCCGGATATCATCCCCGGCAAGGCCGGACCGATGGCAGGCATCCACGCAGCCATGGCCTATGCGGCGAAGCTCAAAGGCGTCAGCCACGTCGTTACCATCTCGATCGACAGCCCGTTCTTCCCGGCCGAACTGGTGGCAGATTTCATCGGTGCGCTCGGTCACCCGGAAAGGATCGCGATCGCCGCATCGGAAGGCCGCAGCCACCCTGTCTTCGGCCTGTGGCCGGTCGCGCTCGCGGCAGACCTGGAATCCTGGATCGCCACCGACGAAAAGCGCCGCGTCCGCGACTTCCTGTTACGTCATGACGTCGCGGAAGTTCAATTTCCGCTCCGCCCGACTCGTGCCGCTATGCTCGATCCCTTTTTCAACATCAACACCCCTGACGATCTCATCGAGGCCGAGCGCTGGCTGCAGGCGCTGCCATCATGAGCGGCCCGCGGGTCTTCGGCATCGCCGGCTGGAAGAACTCCGGCAAAACCGGGCTTGCCGTGCGCCTCGTCGAGGAGTTTACCCGCCGCGGCTATCGCATCTCGACGATCAAGCACGCCCATCATGACTTCGACATCGACAAGGTTGGCGCCGACAGCTACCGCCACCGGCAGGCCGGCGCCCATGAGGTGACGATCGTCTCCGGCACGCGCTATGCTATCATGCACGAGCTGCGCGGCGAACCTGAGCCCGCCTTCGAAGAGATACTGGCTCGCCTCGCCCCTTGCGACCTGGTGCTGATCGAAGGCTACAAGCACGAAAAGATCCCGAAGATCGAGGCCCGCCGCCTGCAGGCCGCCAAGCGCGAGCCGCTGGCGCCCACCGATCCCTATATCTGCGCCATCGCCGCCGACCATCCGGTCACGGATACGGCCCTGCCGCGCTTCGACCTCGACGACACGCTGGCGATCGCCGATTTCATCGCCGCAACCCTCGGCCTTCCCGCCTTTCAGCCATAGAAAAAGCCGCCGGTCGCCCGGCGGCTCTTATTTCGATATCGGCCCGCCTCAGTTGTTGGAGGCGACCGGACGCACCAGCGGCGTGACGCGGCGGATGGTGACGCGGCGGTTTTCCTGGTTCGGACCGGCCGTGTTGACCTTCAGGTAACGCTCACCATAGCCCTGCGTCGCCATGTTTTCAGGCGGGATGCCATAGACATCCGACAGCACGTTGGCGACCGATTCCGCACGCTGGTCCGAGAGAACCAGATTGCTCTGATCGGAGCCGACGGCATCCGTGTGACCTTCGATCAGGAAGGTCTCGCTCGGATCCTTCTGCAGCACCTCGTTCAGCGCATCCGCGACCTTGCGCAGGCTGCGCGCCTGGCTCATCGGGATTTCGGCACTGCCGGTGGCGAAGGTGATGGTATCGAGGTCGATACGGCGCACCTTGTCGCGGATACGAGCCGAATACTTCACTTCGTTCAGCGAATAGACTCGCTCGACCGGCTCGACCGGTGGCTCGCGCAGGAAGTCGTAATAGTCACGATCCGGATCGCTGCTGGTGTCGATGATGTAGTCGCGGACCGGGATCCGCAGACGCATCGGCGGCAGATCGGCACCCGGATCTTCGAAATAGTCCTGATCCGGATTGTCGTAGAGCTCCGGCGAGTAATAGAGGACATACTCACGGCCGCGGCTATCGACACGCGAACGCTGGATGATGTCGCCATAGCGGTTGCGGATCGTCACGATGCGATAGCCGTCCGGGCGGTCGATCGTTTCGCGATAGCGGTCACGCGGCAGCTGCTCATACATCGGCCGTTCGCCATCGCGGATGAAGCGGCGGTCGTCGTCGCTGCGCACCACGATATTGTTGTTGATCTGCAGCAGAACGCGGTTGTCGTCGCCGACACGTCCTTCGACCTGCGCGCCGTCAGGACGCTGGAACTGTGGACGGCGGTCGAGCCGGCGGCCTTCCTCGGCGGTAACGGCTTCGATCTTGACCGGCGGACGGGCTTCGCCGCCAGCTGCGCGCTGTGCATCGGCATCCGACTTCGGCACGAAGACCGGCTGCTGCTCGTCCGCACGCTGCTTGTCGCGCTGGCGGCGGCCATCACGGCCACCCGAACGATCGGCATCCTTGTCGCTATCGAGAACGGCCGCACCATTCTCGACCGGCAGAACCACCGTCTCAGTGCTCTTGCTTGGATCGGCAGCGATCTGCTTGCGGCGCTCAAGCTCCTGCGGCGTCACCTTTTCAGGTGCCGGGATTGCCTGCTCGGCCACCGGCTGCTGACCGTTCACGGCGGGCTGTTCGGCGGCATTGGCACCAGGTTGCTGGCCGGGAGCCGGCTGCTGCTCACCCTGCTGCGGCTGGCCTTCGGCTGCAGGCTTCTGCGCCTGGCCGGGTTCTGCCGGAACCGGCGGCTTTGCCGGTACCGGCGATTCGGCCGGTACGGGTGCCTGATCGGGGGCTGGCGATTCCGTCGGCACAGGCGTCTTGCCTTCGGCAGGCTGCTCGGCCTGCTGGGCATTCTTCTTGCCAGGCTTTGCGGCAGGCTCTTGCTGCTGCTCGCCTTCGGTCGCCTGCTGCTTCTTGTCGCCCTTGCGCGGACGCTGCTGCTCGGGCTGTGCCTCTTCGGTTACTGCAGGCTTCGCTTCACCGGCCTGCGGCTTGGCCTCTTCTGTCTGCGGCTTGGCCTCGTCGGCCTTTGGCTTTGCCTTTTCTACTTCCGGCTTCGCCTGCTCTACCTGAGGCTGGGCTTCATTCTGTGCCGGAGCGGCCTCCTGCTGTGCAGGCTGCTGGTCGCGCTTGCGGCGCGGCTTCTCGGCTGGCTGTTCGGTCGGTTCGGCCTGCGGAGCTGCCTGCTCCTGCTGCTGAGCTTCGGGAGCCGCGTCGCGCTTCTTGCGGCGTGGCTGTTCCTGGTTTTCAGCTGGCTGTGCCTGCTCGGCCTGAGGGGCAGCCTGTTCCGGCTCGGGGGCTGCTTCCCGCTTCTTGCGGCGCGGCTGCTGCTCTTCCGATGGCTGAGCCTGTTCTGCCTGCGGGGCTGCTTCCTCGGCCTGCGGCGCGGCCTCGCGCTGCTTGCGGCTCGGCGCCTCCTGCTGCTGCTCGGCCTGCGGAGCGGCCTCCTGCTGCTGCTGCTGTTCGGCCTCCGGCTGCTTGTGGCGCTTCTTCAGCAATTCCTCTTCCGAAGGCGCATCCTGGGCAAGCTCATACGAGCCGCTGATCGCCTGGGGCGACTGCGCCGCGCCGGTGCCGCCGAGCGCTGACGCATGCACCGGCGTGACGGCCAGTGTCAGCGAAAGCAGCGGAAAGGCAGCGCTGGCGAACAATCTCGATTTCATTCCCATAGGGTTTCCTCGTTCCTTATTGGCTTTTCAGAGTGCTTGTTGCGCGCACTCCGCATGTTGAGTCGGGACCGAAATTTCCGAGGCCCGGATTTGTTCCATGCGTTTTTTAGGAACACCTCCATTAACCCGCTATGAACACCTCGGTCCGCCTCCGTTCATCTTCGCCATAGTTTGCGACGCAACAAAGGCGCGCGGATTCCAGTTGCAATTTGCGGCAAAAAGGTTTGATTATCGCGTCAAGGCGGCGCTCATGCCCGCCGCATTCTGGCCGCTGGCGGATAAAAAGAAGACGCAGCGGTCGCCAACAGAGAGGATCTCTATGCGTATCTCCAATCTCCTCGCCGCAGCGTCGCTTGCAGCGTTGTCCCTCTTCGCCGGCTCGGCAATGGCCGATGGCGAGAAGCTCGTGATCGGTACCGATTCCACCTACCCGCCTTTCGAATTCGTCGACGCCAGCGGCGAGATCAAGGGCTTCGACATCGACATCGCCAAGGCTCTCTGCGCTGAAATGAAGGCTGAATGCTCCTTCGTCAGCAACGACTGGGACGGCATCATCCCGGCTCTCCAGGCCAAGAAGTTCGACATGATCGTTTCGTCCATGTCGATCACGCCGGAGCGCTCGAAGCTCGTCGACTTCACCAACAAGTACTACAACACCCCGCCGGCAATCGCCGTGCCGAAGGATTCGACGATCACCGATGTCGCCGGCCTGAAGGGCAAGACGATCGGCGCACAGACCTCGACCACCCACGCCAACTATGCTGAAAAGCATCTGGCCGACACCGAGCTGAAACTCTACCCGACTGCCGACGAGTACAAGCTCGACGTTTCGAACGGCCGTATCGACGCCGTTATCGACGACGTCGTCGTTCTCTCGCAGTGGGTCAAGTCTGACGCCGGCGCTTGCTGCAAAATCCTGACCACGCTTCCCGTCGACAAGGAAATCAACGGCATCGGCGCCGGTATCGCCGTCCGCCAGGGTGACCCGCTGAAGGACAAGCTGAACACGGCGATCGCCGCGATCCGCGCCAACGGCAAGTACAAGGAAATTCAGGACAAGTACTTCGATTTCAACGTTTACGGCGATTGAGAAAAACTGTAACTGACCTGTAAAGATGATGGCGGAAGGCTTGCTCTTCCGCCATTTTTGTCTGACAACATACTAAAGATCAAAACGGCATAAGCCGTGAGGGGAAAAGTGGATGGGCGGATTGTTTTCCGCGCTGGGCTCGCTCTGGGCCTGGATAGGGTATGTTTTCGATCCGCTATGCGGACCTGCCGGTCTTTTCACCTGGTTCGGCCAGTCGACGATCCTCGCCTGCGGCGATACCGGCTGGGGCGATGAAATCGCCGTCGGCTTGAAGACCACCGTCGCTGTCGCGCTGCTGACGCTGCCCGTCGGTCTGGTGATCGGCTTTCTGGTGGCGCTCGGCCAGCAGTCGGAAGAGAAGTCCGTACGGCTCGCCGCCGGCATTTACACCACGATCTTCCGCGGCCTGCCCGAGCTGCTGACGCTGTTCATCATCTATTACGGCATGCAGATCCTGATCCAGTCGGTGCTCGCCTCCTTCGGCTATGACGAGCGGATCGAGATCAACGCCTTCGTCGCCGGCATGATCGCCCTTTCCGTCGTCTTCTCGGCCTATTGCTCCGAAGTACTTCTCTCGGCCTTCCGCGCTATTCCGAAGGGTCAGTACGAAGCAGGCGATGCGCTCGGCTTCCACCGCGGCCGCACCCTGCGGCTGATCGTTCTGCCGCAGCTGATCCGCATTGCGCTTCCCGGCATGACCAATCTCTGGATGATCCTGCTGAAGGATACGTCGTACGTCTCGATCATCGGGCTCGCCGATATCCTGCGCCAGACCGCCGTTGCCGTGCGCGTCACCAAGCAGGCCTTCTTCTTCTATCTTCTCGCCTGCATCATCTATCTGGTCCTTGCAGTCATCTCCTCCTACGGCCTCAGCTATATCGAACGCTGGGCCAAGCGCTCGGAGGTTCGCCGGTGAGCGTCGCAGAAACCCTCATTCCGCCGCAGCCTGCGCCGAAGCATATCGCCAAGCCGCTCTCGGCGGCGCGCATCACCGGCACGATTCTCGTTCTCATCTGGCTGGCACTCGCCGCGACCTTGATTTACATGGTCATCGCCGGCTGGGATCCGGACAAGTTCACGCGCTACGGGCCGCGCTACCTGCATGGCCTGATGACGACGATCATCCTGGTGGCGATTTCCGTCGTCTGCGGCGCCGTCCTGTCGCTGCCGCTGGCCTTCGCCAGAATGTCGAAGAACCGGATCCTCAGCACCTTTGCCTATTGCTACGTCTACGTCTTTCGGGGCACGCCGCTGCTGGCGCAGCTCTTCCTCATCTATTACGGCCTCGGCGGCTTCCGTCCGCAGCTTGAGTCCGTCGGCCTCTGGTGGTTCTTCCGCGATGCCTGGTATTGCGGCCTGTTCTCGATGACCATCAACACGGCCGCCTATCAGGCCGAGATCCTGCGCGGCGCCCTCGAAAGCGTGCCGAAGGGCCAGCATGAGGCAGCGGATTCGCTCGGCGTGTCCAAGGCAGTATCCTTCCGCAAGATCATCCTGCCACAGGCGCTGATCGTCGCACTCCGCCCCTACGGCAACGAAATCATCCTACTGATCAAGGGCTCAGCGGTCGTGGCTATCATCACCGTGCTGGACCTGATGGGCGAGACCCGTTACGCCTTCTCGCGCACCTTCGATTACCAGACCTATCTCTGGGCTGCGATCTTCTATCTGACGATGGTGGAAGCGCTGCGCCATTTCTGGAACTGGATCGAGCGCCGCCTGACCCGACATCTGATCCGCTGACAGCTTTAGCAGCACTCGCGATGCGATGCTGCCAAACTATTGAAATCAAACAAAAATGAATGGTTCTTTTGCCCGCTTGGTGTCAATCTTCGGTTAACCACGCCGTGTTTCCATTTTAACTGCCGCTAATAGGCGGGAGTGGGAACGAAAGCGAGACTGACATGACAAAGGACATGGAAAAACAGCTCCAGGGTTACGGCCTGACGACGGCCCAGATCCTCTATCGCATGCCGGATCATCCGGCGATCCTGCAGACCTATCTCTGGCAGGAATACGACCTCGCCCCGGATTTTCCGGAGATGCGCGGCTTCCTGAAGTTCTGGCAGGAAAAGCTCGACGGCCCGCTGCACTCCGTCCGCTACATCCACCGCAAGCTGATCTCGGCGACCGAATGGCGCGCGCTGCGCGGCGAATTCATCATTCACTGAGCGGCCCGCCGCGTTCCATCACCGTCACGCTTGCCATTGCCAAAGCCGCCTCGCCGCCTTAGAGGCATCCATAAAGCGAAAAGGTGGACCGGCAATGGCAGAGAAGATCGACGAAGACGCACTGGCAGAAGCCTATAACCGCGCGCTCGCCCTCGAAAAGGCAGGTGACGTCGATGCGGCCGTCAAGGCTTACGAAGACGTGCTTGCAATCGATCCCGACGACCACGGCGGTGCGGCTGTCCGTATCGCCTCCATGGGCCGCGGCGAAACGCCGGCAAAGGCGCCGGACGCCTATGTCGAGACCCTGTTCGACCAGCATGCCGAAGTCTTCGAAGACGTGCTCGTCGAGCAGCTCGGCTACCATGTGCCGATGATGGTGCGCCAGCGCCTGCAGGAGCTCAAGCTCGGCCCCTTCAAGCGCCTGCTCGACCTCGGCTGCGGCACCGGACTGACCGGCGGCACACTGCGCGATCTCTGCGAAGACATGACCGGCATCGATCTCTCCGAAAACATGGTCGAGATCGCCCATGAAAAGGATCTCTACGAGACGCTGTTCGTCGCCGAGGCCGAGGATTTTCTCGAAGACAACGACGAAGACGCCTTCGACCTGATCACCGCCACCGACGTTCTGCCCTATCTCGGCGCCCTCGAGCCGCTGTTCTTCGGCGCTGCCGAAAACCTCGCGCCGCGTGGCCTCTTCATCTTCTCCTCGGAAAGCCTGCCCGCCGCCGACACCCGCCCCTACGCCGTCGGCCCGCACCAGCGCTTCCTCCACGCCGACACCTATATCCGCGACCGCCTGACGGCGACCGGCTTCGAATTGGTCGAGATGACCGAGATCAACGTGCGCATGCAGGAAGGCGAGCCGAGCCCGGGTCATCTGGTGATTGCGCGGCTGGCTGGGTGATCGTCCAAGATCAGTCGCAACTTAGGCGTTTATGACGTTGGTGGACGGCAGGCTTTAAACGACGGAAGCTCCTCCTGGGATGGGGGAATGTCCATGTTCGAAGACTTGTATGCGGTTTGGGAAAAAGCCGGCGTCCTCGGCGTTTTAGATTCGGTATGGCAATCGATTGCGACGATGAGCTGGGCGGCGCTTCTTCTGGCGCTTTTCGTTCCCGTACTTCTGATCTATTGCCGGAATGAAATACGAGTTCGCCGGCTGCGGCTCATAGCCGATTTCGTGCTCTCCTATCCGACGACGCGTGACAAGCGATCGGCCACATCCTCGGCAGGGCTTGAACCAGCAAGCAATCCGTCGCTTGAGCTGGTCACGGCGAAATACCTGGCCGATCTCGGTGACCCCGACTACAAACTCTCTCGCTCGAACTCCATGGAACTCGTCGAAGAGATCGAGCGGCGCATCCGGTCTTCTCGAATTTTCGGGAACCTCGGTGACTATAGACTGCTCGCCGCCTCGGCAGGCTTTGCTGTCCTCTGCTATTTTGGCTTCCTGAACCTGTTCAGCGTCGTAACCAACGGTTTCGAGATCCTGACGGCTTCCGGTGGCCGCGTATGCAGCATCGCCGCAGGTGCAACCACTTGCTGCCCGGAAGGCAGCGTCAACAGCCAGCTTCAAATAGTTGGATCACTCGCCTTTGCTGGGGCCTTCATTGCAGCATCTCGCCAGTTCGTCCGCAGTCTCGCCGTCTTCGACCTTTCTGCCTACACCTTCCTTTGGCAGACGGTCGAAATCTTCGCCTCGGTCATCATCGTGATCTTCCTCTACGAAGCGTTCGAAGACCCTTCAAAAGCGATTGAAGCGATCGTCGCAGGCGGAGACGCGGCGGCACGTCAGTGTGACGAAGTGCCTTGGATTTGGATGGCGCTGGCGCCGCTTCTTGGATTACTGCCGCAGAGCGCAACAAAGTTTCTGCTGTTGAAGATGCAGTCACTCGTGGCTTGGGTCAAAATGGACGATGACCGCTTCAACGCGGTAACACGCCTGACGCCGCTGGATGTAATTGATGGCATCGATTACTCGACGCGTTTCAGGCTTGAAGAGTGCGGCATCTACGATGTCCAGAACCTCGCGACCTACAATCCGATCATGCTGCATGTCGAGTCACCCTACGGGATCTATCAGACAATCGATTGGGTCGGACAAGCGCAGCTTTGTAACATCCTTGGCCTCGACAAATTCCTGCTGTTGAAACAGATGAACATCCGAACCGTTTTTGACCTTGAGAGGTCGCTGGATTTCTGGAGCATCGACGAGCGTCGATGGCGACCGTTCGAAGGACCGGACGAGTTCGATAAGATTTATGCCGGTGTCCTCTTTGCTGCGACAAACGCAATGCGGAAAATCGGCGAGGTGAGCGGCATTCAGCCACTCGTCAGCAGACAACCCAAAGCCGACTTACCTCCAGTGATCGAAGCCGTAGGCATAGATGCCTACTGCATCTGGGCATGCGAAGTTATCACCGCCGATCCGGCGACCACAAAGCGTTGCATCGAACACTTGATGGGCTGGATTGCCGACGATCTCCATGTCAGACGCTTGCGGCGTATTTGGCAGGAAATGTCGGATGACCTCGGAGAGCGTTCCAAGCGCATGGATACCTCATTCGTTCTTCGCCCTCCCGCGCCGGAGCCCGCTCAATAGTTACCCAATCAGCAAACTATCCCTTGCCACAACCACCCCATCCTGATACTTAGCCAATCAGCAAAGTTTTATCCCAGCTGAACGGCCGCCTCATGTCGCTCGTGCTTTACGGACATCCGCTCGCCTCCTTCTGCCACAAGGTACTGATCGCGCTTTACGAGAACGGTACGCCCTTCGAAGACCGGCTAGTCGATTTCTCGGACGAAAGTTCGCGGGCGGATCTCTTCCGCTACTGGCCGGTCGGCAAGATGCCGATCCTCAGGGATGAGGCGCGTGACAGCACCATTCCCGAAACCAGCATCATCATCGAATATCTCGACCGGCACTATCCCGGCGAAGCGCATCTGATCCCGGTTGATCCGGACCGCGCCCTGCAGGTCCGCCTGTGGGATCGCTTCTTCGATCTCTATGTCCAGACGCCGATGCAGAAGATCGTCGCAGACACGATGCGCGCCGCCGATGTAAAGGATCCGCAGGGCGTCGCCGACGCCCGCGGCACGCTTGAGATGGCCTATGACATGATCGAGCGGCAGCTGGCGGGCAATCTCTGGATATCAGGCGATGCCTTTACCATGGCCGATTGTGCCGCCGCCCCGGCGCTCTTCTATAGCGAGACACTAGTGCCCTTCGGAGCGGAACGGCCGAAACTCGCCGGCTATTATCGCCGGCTCGTCGAGCGCCCCTCCTTTTCCCGGGTTCTGAAGGAATCCCTGCCCTATTTCAAATTCTATCCCTACAAGCACCAGCTGCCCGAGACGATCCGCAAGGCTATGCCTGCCGAATGATCATCGAAGCCGCCACACTCGACCGGATGTTCCACGCGCTCTCGGATCGCAGCCGCCGCGGCATGATCGATCGCCTCGGCCGCGGCCCGGCATCGGTCACGGAACTTGCCGAACCCCTGACGATGGCATTGCCAACGGTCCTGAAACATCTGAACGTGCTGGAAGACAGCGGCCTTGTTCAATCTGAAAAGACCGGCCGCGTCCGCACCTACCATCTGCGGCAGGAGCAGCTGGCAGAACTCGAGCGCTGGATCGGCGAGCGCAAGGCCGGGTGGAACGCTGCCTTCGACCGCCTGAACCAGTTTCTTGCCGAAGAGGAAACGACACCGTGACCCGGCCATCCGCGACACACACGACCTTCACCATCGAGCGCCAGCTGAAGGCCAGACCAGAACGCGCCTTTCGTGCCTGGGCCAATCCGGCCTCGAAGCAGACCTGGTTTGCCTGCCATGACGGCTGGGCGACGATTGAATACCGGCTGGATTTTCGCGCCGGCGGCAGCGAGCGCAACCACACCAGCGATGGCGAAGGATTGCTGCATGCCTATGACGCTCACTATCTCGATGTCGTCGAGAATGCCCGCATCGTCTATGCCTACGAGATGAAGCTCGGCGAGACCCGCATCTCCGCGTCCCTTGCCACCGTCACTTTCGAGCCGTCAGCGGCGGGCACCCGCATGCTGTTTACCGAGCAGGTGGTGTTCCTCGACGGCTATTCCGATGATGGCCTGCGCCGCCAGGGCACGGAAATCGGCCTCGACAATTTCGAGGCCTTCCTGGATCGCGAGGCAAGCGGCACGCATTGACGCCTTCAGCGGCCGGTGCCCAGAATGGCGCCGAGCAGCTTGCCTTCGAGTTCGGCGAGCTCCGGATTGCCATGACGGCGCGGATGGGGATAGGGAACCGCTACGTCAAGCGCGATCCGTCCCTCTTCCAGAACGATCACCCGGTCGGCCAGATGCACGGCTTCACTGACGTCATGCGTCACCAGCACGGTGGTAAAGCCGAGTTCGCGCCAGACGCGGTTGATCAGTTCCTGCATGCTGATGCGGGTCAGCGCATCGAGCGCGCCGAGCGGCTCGTCCAGCGCCAGAACACCAGGCTTGCTCACCAGCGCGCGCGCCAATGCCACGCGCTGACGCTGCCCGCCGGATAGCCGCGAAGGCCATTCCTTCGCCTTCTCCGCCAGCTGAACTTCGGACAGCACGGCCGCGGATTCTGCAAGTGCCCGCCGCTTGTCGATGCCGTCGCCAAGGCCGACCACAACATTCTCGACAACGCTCAGCCACGGCAGAAGCCGCGGCTCCTGGAAGACGATGCGAGCGTTCGGCTGGCTTTCCTCGCCATTGCCGCTTTCGAAGCGGATGCTGCCCGCCGTCGGCTGGTCGAGGCCCAGCAGCACGCGCAGCAGCGTGCTCTTGCCGCAACCGCTCTTGCCAATGACGGCGATGAACTGACCGGCCGGGATATGCAGGTTGATGCCCCGCAGCACGCGGTTGCCGTCAAAGCTCTTCTCGAGCCCCGTCAGGGTGATCGCGGCAGCAGTCCCCGGCGCGATCCGGGCGGCGTCGATGTCTGCCTCGTATTCGGCCTCGACAGGCTCGCGGAAGCGTTCATGGCTGATCGCGGTCATCGTCTCGCTCCTACTTCTGATAGATCGGGTTCCAGGTGAGCGTGCGCCGCTCCAGAGCCCGCGCCACGACATCGGCGAGCTTGCCGAGCACAGCGTAGATGACAAGCGCCAGCACCACGACATCCGTCATCATGAATTCGCGGGCATTGTTGGCCATATGGCCGATACCTGAGGAGGCAGCGATCGATTCCGAAACGATCAGCGTCAGCCACATGATGCCCAGCGCATAACGCAGGCCGACGAAGATCGAAGGCAGCGCGCCCGGAAAGATAACCTTCCGGAACAGCGTCCAGTTGCCCATCCCATAGACCCTGCCCATCTCGATCAGGTCGCGATCGACATTGCGAACGCCATGATAGGTGTTGAGATAGACGGGGAAGAGCACGCCGAGAGCCGTCAGGAACAGCTTCGACTCTTCGCCGATGCCGAACCACAGGATGACAAGCGGGATCATCGCCAGATGCGGGATGGTACGCAGCATCTGCAGCGTCGTGTCGGTCAGCTGCTCGGAGAGTTTCGATACGCCATTGGCGATGCCAAGCAGGAAGCCGATCGAGCCACCAACCAGCAGGCCGGCAAAGGCGCGCCCGGCGCTGACCAGCACGTCATGCGGCAGCTGGCCCGAGGTCGTGGTCGACCAGAAGGCGACGGTGACATCGGCGGGAGACGGCATGATGCGCGAGGAGATTAGCCCTGCCGACGACGCGATCTGCCAGCAGATGACGATTGTCACCGGCAAGAGATACGGCAGCAGCGCGGAGCCATCAGGCAGCCGCGGCAGCGCCCGGCCCTTCCGGCTTGTCTGCCTTGCGGCGACGCGTGCGAGCGGCGTTTCGAATACCGACATGCTCTTCTCCTCGCTTAACTGTCTTAGGAGCCCGACACGACCTTCAGGTTGCCGCCATGGCTGCCGCCGCCGAAGACCTGCTTCGAGCCGAAATCGTTGCGGAGACCGTGACGCTGCTCGCTCTGGCCAAGGCCGAGTTCGGGGAACAGCAGCTCGGCGACACGGTAGGCTTCTTCGAGATGCGGATAACCGGAGCCGATCACCGTCTCGATGCCGAGCTCCTGATATTCGCGAAGCCGCGCGGCAACCGTCTTCGGCGAGCCGACGAGCGCCGTTCCGGCACCGGCGCGCACCAAGCCGACACCGGCCCAGAGGTTCGGAGAAACCTCCAGATTGTCACGGCGGCCGTTATGAAGCGCTGCCATGCGAGCTTGGCCGACGGAGTCGGATTCCTTTGCGAAGCGCGCCTGCGCTTCCTCGATCGTCGCATCGTCGAGCTTGGAAATCAGCCGGTCGGCAGCGGCCCATGCCTCCTCGTCCGTCTCACGGACGATGAAATGCAGGCGGATACCGAAGCTGACTTCGCGGCCCACCTTCGCCGCAGCCGCACGCACGCGCTCGATCTTCTCGCCAACTTGTGCCGGCGGTTCGCCCCAGGTCAGATATTTATCGACGCGGCCGACCGCAAAATCGATGCCGGCATCGGAGGAGCCGCCGAAATAGAGCGGCGGGCGCGGGTTCTGGTAGGATGGGAAGCCGAGGCGCGCATTGGTCGCCTTGATATGCTTGCCGTCGATGCTCGCCACGCCCTTTTCGAGAAGCTCTTCCCAAACGTCGAAGAATTCGTTGGCATGGTCATAACGCTCGTCATGCGGCAGAAAGATGCCGTCACCCGCCAATTCTGCCGGGCTGCCGCCAACGACGATGTTCAGGAGAACGCGGCCGTTAGATACCCGGTCAAGCGTCGTCGCCAGACGCGCGTAGTAGGCCGGCGACGCCGTTCCGGGACGGATCGCCACCAGGAATTTCAGCTTCTCGGTATGCTGCGAAAGAGCCGCCGCCGTGACGAAAGATTCCTCGCAGGCAACGCCCGTCGGCAGCAGTACACCGGAAAAGCCAAGACGGTCGGCCGCCTGGGCGATCTGCGTCATGTAGCCGATTTCAGGCGCGCGCGTCTGGTCGGACGAACCGAGATAGGCGCCGTCACCTGAGGTCGGGATGAACCAGAGAAAATCGATTGGTTTGGAAGTCATGAAATTTACCTCTCTTCAAAAAACGGATCAGCTGGCCTTCGGGCGCCAGACGATGTCGCCCGTCGTCAATTTCTTCGGCACGATGCCCAGCTCGTAGAACTCGTCGGCCAATGCCTGCTGATAGGCAGCCGCGCCATCGGTGATCGTCGTCACTGCACCGAGATCGGCGCCGGGACGGCTGAGCGTCACCCGGGTCACCTCGGCAGGCACTCCGGTGATCTCGGAAAGCTCCTTGGCCGTCTCGTCGAGCTTGCCCTGCGCCGACTTGCCGACCTTGGCGAGTTCGTCGATGACATCGACGATCACCTGGCCGTTGTTGTCGGTGAAATCCTGGTTCGCCAGGAAGAAGCTGTAGGAATCGACGAGGCCTTCAGCCGTCGTCAGTATCCGCGTATCCGGATCGGCCTCCGCGATCGCCAGATAGGGATCCCAGATCGACCAGGCGTCGATGCTGCCATTCTTGAAGGCGGCGGCCGCGTCCGGCGGCGATAGATCCAGCGCCTGCACGTCCTCGACCTTGAGTCCGCCCTTGCGCAGCGCCTTGACGGCGACGTTATGAGCGCTCGATCCGCGCTTGAAGGCGAGCTTCTTGCCCTTCAGATCCTCAAGCGTCCGGATCGGTGAATCCTTGTGCACCAGGATCGCGGAACCGGCCGGGCTGCCGCGATAGGTGCCGACATAATAGAGATGGCCACCGGCTGCCTGGGCAAACAGCGGCGGAACGTCACCGGTGGCGCCGAAATCCAGGGCACCGGCGCCAAGCGCCTCCAGCAACGGCGGTCCGGACGTGAATTCCGACCAGCTGACAGTGATCCCCTTGTCGGCAAGCCGCGCTTCCAGCGCCCCGCGGCGCTTGGCGAGCGCCAGCACGCCATTCTTCTGCCAGCCGATGCGAAACTCCGTTGCTGCTGCGGCACGCGCCGGCTTGATGGACGGAAGCACGGCTACAGCGGCGGCCGCACCAAGGAGACCGAGGGTCTGACGGCGTGAGATCATGGCTTTCCCCTTTTCGGCGGCAGTGCAGACGGCGTGCCTGCGCGTTGTGATGGCTGATAATGAGAAACTCTATAAATTAGATCGACATTTATATTTGTGAGTTTTGTCCCAACGGAAACTTTCCTCACCTCAAACCGGCGGTCCCGCAGAATTTTATTCCCCGGCAGCCGGCAGCGGGCCGTACCGCGCTTGCCCGTGATGACTTTTCAGCAACGGCGGTTTCCGCTAAGCATGCCCCCACATCACGAAAAGGATCTGGCATATGGCAAAAGTCGCTTTCATCGGTCTCGGCGTCATGGGTTTCCCGATGGCGGGTCATCTGAAAACGAAAGGCGGCCACGACGTCACGGTCTATAACCGTACTGCCGCCAAGGCCGCCGATTGGGTCGCCAAGTTCGGTGGCGCCTCCGCACCAACCCCGGCCGAAGCTGTCGCCGGTGCCGATTTCGTCTTCACCTGCGTCGGCAACGACGACGATCTTCGCTCGGTGACCACGGGCAAGGGCGGCGTTTTCGAAGGCATGAAGAAGGGTGCGATCCTGATCGACAACACGACAGCCAGCGCCGAAGTCGCCCGCGAACTCGATGAAGCTGCCAAGGCCAAAGGCTGCGACTTCATCGACGCCCCGGTTTCCGGCGGCCAGGCCGGCGCCGAAAACGGCGTGCTCACCGTCATGTGCGGCGGCGACGAAGCCGTTTTCGAAAAGGCCAAGCCCGTCATCGATGCCTATGCCCGCATGGTCGGCCTGATGGGACCAGCCGGTTCCGGCCAGTTGACGAAGATGATCAACCAGATCTGCATCGCCGGCGTCGTTCAGGGTCTCGCCGAAGGCATCCATTTCGGCAAGCGCGCCGGCCTCGACATCGAGAAGGTTGTCGATGTCATCTCCAAGGGTGCTGCGGGCTCCTGGCAGATGGAAAACCGCCACAAGACGATGAACCAGGGCAAATACGATTTCGGCTTCGCCATCGACTGGATGCGCAAGGATCTCGACATCGTGCTGACCGAGGCCCGCCGCAACGGCGCCAAGCTGCCCGTCACCGCGCTGGTCGACCAGTTCTATGGCGACGTTCAGGCCATAGGCGGCAATCGCTGGGATACGTCCTCGCTGCTCTCCCGCCTGGAAAAATGATCGGGGCCTCTTCCGGCGCAGCGGAGTTGATCACGCTGCGCCGGACCTGCCGCGCGCAGGCGCTAAAACTGGCTCGCCGCCCTTCGGATAATTCCGGCAAGACGGCGAGATCGATCGGCAAGGATGCAAAGCGCGAGCTGACGAGCGATGCTGTCATCGCCCGCCTGAAATAACTCAGTCCTCGTTGGACTTGGCGCTGTCGAGCAGCATGTAGTCGAGCGGCAGCTGCGTCGAATACTTGATCTGTTCCATCGCGAAGGCCGAGGAGACGTCGCGGATTTCGATCTTGGCGATCATCCGCTTGTAGAAGGCGTCGTAGGCGGCAATGTCAGGCACCACGACACGCAGCAGATAATCGACATCGCCGCTCATCCGGTAGAACTCGACCACCTCGGGGAATTCCACCACGACCTCGGAAAAGCGCTTCAGCCATTCGATCGAATGCGTCGCCGTGCGGATCGAGACGAAAACCGTGACCTTTGTGTTGACCTTCTCGGGGTCGAGGATGGCAACACGGCGCTTGATGACGCCATCTTCTTCCATCTTCTGGATACGGCGCCAGCAAGGCGTTGTCGAAAGGCCGACCTTCTTGGCGAGATCAGCGACCGCCAGGGTCGAATCTTCTTGCAGCAGGCGCAGTATCTTACGGTCGAGACGGTCCATATGCGAAAGCCCTTTCGAATTATATTCTCTGTATATCGCGATTCCGGCGCAGGAAAAGAATTTTGTTTCAGTTTGTAAGCAGTTTAATTCTACTGCGAAGAACTGGAAGCAACTCTTCCTCGAACCATGGATTGCGCTTCAGCCAGCCGCTGTTGCGCCAGCTCGGATGCGGCAGCGGCAAGACCGCGGGTGACCGGTTCGAAAACAGCGTCTCGCGCCACGCCTTGACCGTGTCGGTCATATTGCCCTTGGCCGCACCGCCCATATGCCAGTTCTGCGCATATTGCCCGACCGTCAGGATCAGTTCGATCTGAGGCATCAGATCCATCACCTGCTTTCGCCATTGAGGCGCACATTCGCGCCGCGGCGGCAGATCGCTACCCTTCTCGTCATATCCCGGGAAACATAAGCCCATCGGCACGATCGCAAAACGGCTTGCATCGTAGAAGGCCTCGCGGCCGACCTGCAGCCAGTCGCGCAGGCGATCGCCCGAGGCATCGTTGAACGGAATGCCGCTTTCATGGACGCGAAGGCCAGGCGCCTGCCCCGCAATCAGCACGCGCGCGGTTTGCGACAGGATGACAACAGGACGCGGCTCGTGCGGCAGAGGTTTCGACGGATCAAGCGGCGCATCCCGGCAGATGCGGCAGGCAGCAATCTCGCCCTGCAACGTCTCGATCGTCATTCCCATCCGACCGCCTGCCCGATCATCCTGACGATGCCGCCGGAATGCAGTCTCTCGTCATCGCGAAAGTCCCGCGGCCGCTCGAATGTCCCTGCCCAGAGACCCGAGCGTCTGGCGCGGGCCTCGTCCTCCTGCCGCCGGTAATCGCCATAGGAAACCGCCATGCCGGTTCGAACCATCTCGCGATTGATGTCGATGGTGCCGCTCCGGCAGATCACCAACAACCGTTGATATTGGTCGCGCTCGGTCCCGCCGCATTGCGTGTCAGTGCCGGCGACCAGCCGCTGCAGCGCATCCCGGGCCTCCCTGCCGCATGCCCACGGCCTGCCGTTCCGCTCGCAGCTTTGCACGAGCTCCGGCGCATCGATGCCTTTCAGCCGCATGCGTTCGCCGCCGATCGCCAGACTATCGCCATCTGCCGCATGAAACGCGCCGCTATGCACCGTTTCCGGCTGATCGTTGAGCTTGGCCGCGATCAGCCAGATCAGCGCCAGCATGGCAAAGGCAGTCACGCCGTCGCGTATCGTCCTGAAGCCGCGCGTCACGCTTCCGCCTCCTTCAAAAACAAATCCTTGAGAGAAATGGCAAACACCTTCTTAAGATTTGCCGGTTACGGTGGAAACACCCGCGGATCAAGTATTCAAGTGCAAATGAGTAACGGCGTCAGCACATCGACCGATAAGATTATCGTCGACAAGTCCCGCAGTCACCGCAACAAGCCCGTTTCCAAGGCTGTTCGGCAGACACGCGAGCGCTTGCAGTCCGGCCATTCCTCGACCGCAGCTTTCGACCGCGACGTCCTGCGCATGTATATGACGGCCTTCACGCAGGGTGCCGCCCTGATGCCGCTCTTCGTAATCATCATCGCCGCTCTCGGCATCTATTTCACCGGCGACACACAGATCTTCTTCTGGGCGGTCGCAACGCTGGTCGCCTATGCCGCCAACGTCTATCTCGTCCGCCGCGCCCGCAAACAGGAAATGACGGCAGAATCCGCCCGGAAATGGCGCCGCGCGCTGCTCGCCGGCCAGTTGCCGATCGGACTTGCCTGGGCCTTTTTCGCCTTCCAGAGCTGCCCTGCCTGCGAACCCTCCAGCTTCATTCTCTACAAGGGTGCGACGCTGCTGATCGCCTTGTCGGTGACGGCAATGTCGAATTTCATGCTGGCGCCATCGGTGCTCGTCACCTTTACGCCTGCGATCATAGCGCTCGCCACCAAGGCCGGGATTTCCCGCGACGTCCTCGAACTCAGCCTCACGGCACTCTTCACCACCACCGTTATCTTCTTCAGCTATATCAGCGACCGTCTGTTCAAGCAGAATCTGCGCATCCTCTCCTTCCAGTCGGAAAAAGACGACCTGATTGCCGAGCTCGAAGTTGCCAAGTCGATGTCGGACGAAGCGCGCCGCCGCGCCGAGGAAGCGAACCTTGCCAAGTCCCGCTTCCTCGCCTCGATGTCGCATGAGCTGCGCACGCCGCTGAACGCCATCCTCGGCTTTTCCGAAGTCATGTCGTCGGAGGTGATGGGCCCGCTCAACAACCCCACCTACAAGGAATATACCGGCGACATCCACCGCTCCGGCCAACATCTGCTGAACCTGATCAACGAGATCCTCGACCTCTCCCGCATCGAGGCCGGAAAATACGAGCTCAGCGAAGAGGCGATCTCGCTGCTCGATATTTCCGAAGATTGCATCGGCATGGTGCAGCTGCGCGCCAGCGGCAAGAACATCACCATCAGCCAGCAGTTCGAGCCAGAGCTTCCCTCTGTCTGGGCCGACGAGAAATCGATGCGCCAGGTGGTTCTCAACCTTCTTTCTAACGCCGTGAAATTCACGCCCCAGGGCGGCGAGATCCACGTCAAGGTCGGCTGGACGGCGGGTGGCGGCCAATATATCTCGATCAAGGACAACGGCCCCGGCATTCCCGAAGAGGAAATCCCGATCGTGCTTTCTGCCTTCGGTCAGGGCTCGATCGCCATCAAGAGCGCAGAACAGGGCACCGGCCTCGGCCTGCCGATCGTCCAGGCGATCCTCGCCAAGCACGACGGCCAGTTTGTGCTGAAATCGAAACTCCGCGAAGGCACCGAAGTCATTGCCATCCTGCCCGGCAAGCGCGTCCTGCAGAGCCTTCCTGCCGTCGAGGAAGCGCACGCAGTCTCCCGTAAGCGCAAGAGCTTCGCCTAAGGTCAGCCCGCGAGTAACGCCAGGAACGCGGGATCATCGCGGAAGTCTCCCAGGTCGTTGTCGATACTATCCAGCCGCGTCAGATTTCTCAGATTTTCCTTGTAGGATGGGTCGAGCAGGATCGCCTGCTTTGCCGCACTCAGCACCGCCTTCTTCGTCTTCGCCAACTCTTCCGGAGCAGCCTCGCCGACGCGCAGTGCGCGATGCTTCTGCCCGTAGGCCGCGGCCATCAAGAACCAGAACTGGGCGATCTTCGAGGCCGGTGTGCTCGCAAGCTTGGTGCCGATCGCGATCGCCTGTTCATAGCCGCCGGGCTGGTAAAGCAGGTCGAAAATGATCTCGATCCCCTGATTGACGGACAGACGGTCACTGCTCGTCAGGTAGGATAGGAAGGCGTCTCGATCCTCGACAGGCACGCTATCGACGATCTGCTTTGTCGTCTGCTCGCCGAGCTTCTGCTCACCGGGATCCTTATCCAGCAGGATTTCCACCTGTTGGAACAGCGGCGACAGATAGATCCTCGTGTAGAGGTAAAAGAAGATGAAGCCGGCGATCAGCCCGAAGACAAGCAGGAAAGGCGACGAGACGGTGACAGCATTGAGTAGCGGCGCATTGGCTCCGGCGAAGAGGCCACTGGCCTGCTTGTCGATAAAATCGGCAAATGAATTCAGATGCGAGGGCAGACTCGCCACCTGCGTCAGCCCGACGCCGACCAGCATCGTTGTCAGCCATTCCGAAATTCGCTCCAGGTTGGTATTCGACGCCAGCAGCCTCTCGCGCCGCGGCGACTTCAAGCCTTCCGCGCCGGCCTTCACATCCGCAGTTGGAACGGCAGGTGCCTCTTTCGTCATGATACGCGGCACGGAAAACAGAAATCCCATGACACCGCCGACGGCGGCGGAGGCAGCAACGATAAGCCCGCCGATGCCGATCGCCGACGAGACGCCGCCCTGTTGCGACAGCCATAAGAAGAGAAAGGTCAGGCCAAGCGCGGCCAGCCCCATATAGCCAAGGTCTCTGGCCTTCTCGCCGCCTTCAACCTGGTGAACCGCATTCGCCTGAAGATGTGCCAATCGTCGCCCCCGTGTGCACCTGTCGCGCAAAACGAAAACAACCTAAACGTACAATTATTATTTACACAACCTTAATATTTAGGGGTCGGTCTGAATATCATCCGAAGACGATGGCGATCAGATGCTTGCCGACGGTCAACAGCAGGTAGAGCCCGCAGGCGCCGAGCATGCAGAGCACGGCGAAGGAGCCGAGGTCCTTGGCATGCTTGCCGACCATCGAGATTTCAGGCGAAATGCGGTCGATGACCTCTTCGATCGCCGTGTTGAGTGCCTCGACGGCAAACAGTGCCAGCAGCAGGATCACCGCGATCACCAGCTCGGAAAGCGTGGCGCCGACAGCGATCAGCAGGATCAGCGAAACGGCGCCGAACAGCAGTTCCTGCCGGAAAGCAGATTCCTTGATCAGGCGCTGAAATCCCGCCCAGGAATAGCTCGCAGCGGCAAAGAAGTGGCTGACACCGGTCAGCTTTCGAACGGCAGGTTTTTCCAAGGCGTCCTCGTCTTGCGGTCGGGGACGGCGTCCTGCGCCGTCCATCAGTGAAAATGCGAATACCGTTTCCCGGTCCGCGCCGCAAGCGTCCGTCATCAACCTGTCACAAAGCTGAACGCGAGGCGCCCAATCAATGCTTGTTGGTGACACCTGCCTGCGCGAAGGTCGCCATGCCGGAATGGCAGGCGGCAGCCGCCTTGACGATACCGGCCGCCAGAGCAGCACCCGTGCCCTCGCCGAGCCGCATGCCAAGCGCCAGAAGCGGCGTCTTGCCGAGCATCTCGATGGCCCGGAGATGGCCGGGCTCGCCAGAGACATGGCCGATCAGGCAGTGGTCGAGCGCCGAGGGATTGGCCGCCTGCAGGATAGCACCGGCAGCCGTCGCCACATAGCCGTCGATCAGGACGGGGATCTTCTCGACACGGGCCGCCAGGATCGCGCCGGCCATCGCGGCGATTTCGCGGCCGCCGAGACGGCGCATGATCTCCAGCGGATCGTCGAGATGATCGCGGTGCAGCTCGACGGCGC
Source organism: Hyphomicrobiales bacterium (assembly GCA_900465675.1). Taxonomy (GTDB): domain Bacteria; phylum Pseudomonadota; class Alphaproteobacteria; order Rhizobiales; family Rhizobiaceae; genus Rhizobium. The sequence continues at coordinate 306,555 of UBJR01000009.1, forward strand.
GCTCGACGGCCGCCACCTTGCGCTCCAGCATCTCGCCTTCCGAACCCGTACCGGGACCGACCCAGTCGCGTGCCGAACCGCCGTAAAGGGCGTAGTTGATCGCTGCCGCAATCGTCGTGTTGCCGATACCCATCTCGCCGATGCAGAGGAGGTCCGTACCGCCGGCAATCGCCTCCATGCCGAAGGCCATGGTGGCGGCACAGTCGCGCTCGGAGAGAGCTGCTTCCTGGGTGATGTCACCGGTCGGGTAATCGAGCGCCAGGTCGAACACCTTGAGGCCGAGATCGTAAGCGACGCAGATCTGGTTGATCGCAGCACCGCCAGCGGCAAAGTTCTCGACCATCTGCTGCGTGACGGATGGCGGGAACGGCGTAATCCCCTGACGGGCAACGCCGTGGTTACCGGCAAAGATCGCCACCAGCGGCCGGTTGACGGCAGGTGCCCTGCCCGTCCATGCCGCCAGCCAGAAGGCGATTTCTTCCAGGCGACCGAGAGCGCCCGGCGGCTTTGTCAGCTGCGCGTCGCGTTCACGCGCTGCGACCAGCGCCCTGGCATCCGGTCCCGGCAGCTCGCGCAGCAGCGCGCGGAAATCGTCGAACGGCAGGCCTGAAACGCTCATGGATGGGGATTCCTTGTCTTCTTGCTCTTTCCCGGCGATCCGGGGCCAACTTGTCTTTTCGCAGCAAATCGGCTTCTTTCGTCGCGACTCTCTTAAAGCCAGCGGCAGAGGCGAACAACTCCAAAAGCGCCGCAGCTTCCATGCATGAAGTGGGGACATAATCATCAAGGCCTATGCGATCGATACCGCCCGCGCCGTCGCGTTCCTGAGCCGTATTCCCATGCCTGCTTTCGTCTTTGCAGACGACGACGGCAAGCTCGCCCGGACCGCCCGCGCCTTCCCGCTGGCCGGCCTGCTGATCGGCATTATTCCTGCTGCGATTTTCCTGATGATGCTGGGCCTGCGCGCCGACCGGCTGATGTCGGCGCTGGTGGCGATCGCAGCGCTCACCGTCGTCACCGGCGCGCTGCACGAGGATGGCCTGGCGGATGCCGCCGACGGCGTCGGCGGCGGACGTGACCGCGACCATGCGCTCGTCATCATGAAGGATAGCCGCATCGGCAGCTACGGCGCCATTGCGCTGATCCTCTCGATCGCGCTCCGCGCTGCCGCACTCGCCGCCATCGCCCGCGAAGCATCGGCCTTCGAGGCCGCGCTCGCCATCCCGGCCGCCGCCTGCCTCGGCCGCGCCGCGCTCGTCTGGCACTGGCATCGCCTGCCGCCGGCGAAGACGGACGGTGTTGCCGCCTCCGCTGGCAAGCCCGGCGAAGGTGCGATGCATATGGCGCTGGTCTCGGGATGCCTGCTCGCCGCCTTCATCATCTGGCCGGCACTCGGTCTGCTGCCGCTTGTCTGCAGCCTGCTGGCCTCCGGAATCTCGGTCCTCGCAGTGACCCTCTATATCCGCCGAAAACTCGGCGGCCATACCGGCGACACGCTCGGCGCCGCCGAACAGATTTCCGAGATCGCCGCGCTCTGCGCCCTTGCCATGGCCTTGTGAAACAACGATATATCCTTCATGCAAACACCCTGCATCCATGTATGCGCCATCGATCCTGCAACCGGTTTTTGCACGGGTTGCGGCCGCACGATCGAGGAAATCGGCGCGTGGATGCGCTATTCCGATGCCGAACGCGCCAGCCTGATGGCGATTCTGCCCGCCAGGCTCTTCGAAGGCGCGGCGCACGCGGAGAGTAGCCGGCAAAGCATCGATACGGGGCGGCCTGCATGAGCCGTCTGACGATCTTCCTGCTGATCCTCGGCATCGGCCTCGCCATCCTCGTGTTCAACAACGGCAACGATCGCATCATGGGCATGGAGACCGACGATTTCGGGCGCATGGTCTATCTTCTGCCGATCGCGCTGATGCTCTCGGCCGGCATCTGGGCGAGCCGCCGCAATATCGGCGAAACGATGCGCAACTTGATGATCTGGCTTGTCATCATCCTGGCGCTCGCCACCGTCTATCTCTACCGACAGGATCTGCTTGGCGTCGGCAACCGGCTATTGGCCGGGCTCGTACCCGGCCGCGCCGTCGTCGTCACCACCAGCGAAGGCGGCAGCGAGATCATCCTGCACAAGCTGCTGAACGGCCATTTCGAGGCCGACGTCTCGGTCAACGGCCAGACCATCCAGATGCTGGTCGACACAGGCGCCAGCATGGTCGCGCTCTCGCATGCCGACGCCGAACGCATCGGCATCATCCCCGAAAACCTCGACTACTCGATGACCGTCATGACCGCCAACGGCCGCACCCGCGCTGCCCCCGTGACTCTCGACCGCGTCGCCATCGGCCCGATCGTCCGCACCGGCGTCGCCGCCAGCGTCGCCGAAGACGGCAAGCTCGACCAGAGCCTGCTCGGCATGAGCTTCCTGGAAACGCTGGGCTCGATGCAGATGCAGACAGACGAACTGCGCCTGCGGGATTAAGGGCTTGCTATTTGCACTGTAACGGGTTGGTTTCGTGCTGCTTTCAATCTCAGCGGCAGCGCCAAAGAGAAACGAAGGCGCAGGCCCTCAGCTCAACTGGAAGCCGAGAGCCAGAGGAAGCCTGAGCTTCCGTTGGTGTGGCTGTCGCTTGTCTTCGAATGATTGTAGCTGACAGCAAATGCCAGCGAACACATCGCAACCATGAACGCGACGGCGAATAAAATGTGAAGTCTGATCATAATCGGCGTCCGTATTCTAATGGCGGTAGAATATCGAAGCCCACCAGGTGGCGGGCCAGGAACGGAAACGCTAGCGATCCCCTCGCTTCGCAGGGCTTATTAAGCACACTATCGATAAGCTTGTCGCGTGACGAAGGCGTGACATGGGGCGATTTCCACACCTCTATCGCGATTTACGCCACCATAGGTGAAATATTCCCTGCCAGCATCAGACATTGCACAGCCATGCATTGCAAAATGGCTCATGACGGGACAGCAGGGCGGCGACTGAAAATCAGCGGCAGAAGCCCCAGATAAACGGCAGCACCAAGCACCCAGACAAGTCCCGGAAAGACGTCCCGTGAGGCGAAATAGATGGTGCTGATCGCCAGCGGCCCGGCGATCGAGGCGAGGCTGACCATGCTTGCCAAAAGGCCCTGGACCCTTCCCTGCGCCTCCGCATCGACATTCGCCGTGACGAGCGATTGCAGCGCCGGCGCGCCGATGCCGCCCAGGCAAAACAACGGCATCAGGAAAAACACCATCCACCCCTCGCTCAGAAACGCGATCGTCACATAGGCGATACTGTCGGCGATGACGCCAATCAGCACTGCGCGCCGCTCTCCCCAGCGTTCGCTGACCGGTCCGGCCACGAAAGCCTGTACCACCGCATGGAAGAATCCGAAGGCGGCCAGCGAAATGCCGACCATCATCGCCGACCAGGAAAACTTGTCCTGGCCATAGAGAACCCACACGGTGCCGCCGACTTCCCCGATGAAAGCCAGCAGGAAATAAGCCGCCATCAGCGTCAGCAGCGGCTTGAAACTGAACAACCATTTGAAATGCGTGAAGGGCGACAGCGGTTGCCCCTCCTCTCCCTCGCCGCGCTTGCGGGTTTCCGGCAGCAGGAAAATCGCCACGGCAAAGTTCAGAGCGTTCAGCACCGCGGCGGCAATGAACGGCAGGCGAACGGAATATTCGCCAAGGATCCCGCCGATCGCGGGCCCGGCAATGAAGCCGACACCGAAGCAGGCACTCAGCTGTGCAAAACGGCGGGCTCGCTCATGTTCTTCGGTTACATCCGTGATGCAGGCCGCCGCAACGGCATTGCTCGCGCCGGTAAGGCCGGCAATCGCACGGCCGAGAAACAGCATCCAGAGTGCCGGAGCCAAGGCCATAAACACGTAGTCGATCGCAGCACCCGCAAGCGAGACGAGCAGAACGGGCTTGCGTCCGAACCGGTCGGACAGCGACCCCAACACGGGCGAAAACAGAAATTGCATCAGCGCATAAAGCGCCAGAAAGGCGCCGAAACGCCATCCGAGATTGTCCGTATGGCCGACATCGCGCAGAAGACGCGGAAAAATCGGCAAAGTCAGGCCGATCCCCGCCGCGTCCAGAACCACGGTGGCATAGACGACGCTGAGCGCTTTCTTCATATCGTTCACCAAATTTATCAGTGATAAGTTACTTATCGCTGATAAGGTGAAAACGCAACCAGGATTGCCAACGAGATGAAGATCGACCGCCAGCGTATCGTCGATGAGGCGCTTCTGCTTTTGAACGAAGCGGGATTGGACGCGCTCTCCACCCGCGCGCTGGCCGAGCGCCTCGGCATCCGCCAGCCAGCACTTTACTGGCATTTCAAGGGAAAGCGCGCGCTGATCGACGCGATGAATGCCGAGATTCTGAGACGCGGGCATACGCATGCGGCACCAAAACCCGGAGACGTGTGGAGCGCCTATCTGCTCGCCAACTGCCGCAGCTTTCGCAACGCGCTGCTTGCCTATCGTGATGGCGGGCGCGTGCATGCAGGAACGGAGGCCGACCCGCAGGATCTTGCAAAGGTCGAGACTCAGATCGGCCTGCTCGTGGATGCCGGGATGACGCCGGAGACCGCGATGGAGCTTCTCGTCGCCCTCGGGCGCTATACGCTCGGCTGCGTGATCGAAGAGCAGGCGGAGCCGCAGCCCAACACGAAGCAGCTTGACGAGGCAGCCGTCAATTATCCGCTGACGAGCCGCGCCGTTCTGCACTACCGCGACAGCGGCCCTGGGATGTTTTTCGAGGCCGGTGTCACCCTGATGATCGAGGCCGCGGCGATGCGCCTGGCAAAGCGACAGGCTTGATCCGGCGTCAGTTTCTCAGCCGGTAACCGGTCCTGAACATCCAGCCGAGTGTGCCAAGGCAGATCGCCAGGAACAGCGTGATCATCCCGAGGCTGATCAGCGGATTGACGTCGGCGATCCCGTAGAAGCTCCAGCGGAAACCGCTGACAAGATAGAGCACCGGATTGAAATGGCTGACCGCCTGCCAGAAGGGCGGCAGCATGTTGATCGAATAGAAGCTGCCGCCGAGAAAGGTTAGCGGCGGGACCACCAGCATCGGGATCAGGTTCAACTGCTCGAAATTGCCGGCCCAGATACCGATCATGAAGCCGAACAGGCTGAAGGTGATCGCCGTCAGCAGGAAGAACAGCATCATCATGAAGGGATGCTCGATCCTCACTTCGACGAAGGCATTGGCCGTCAGCAGGATGATCAGCCCGATCAGCAATCCCTTGGTGGCCGCCGCCCCGACATAACCGAGCAGGATTTCCGTCATCGCAACAGGCGCCGACAGCACCTCGTAGATCGTCCCGGTGAATTTCGGAAAGTAGATGCCGAAGGAACCGTTGCTGATGCACTGGCCGAGCAGCGTCAGCATGATCAGGCCGGGCGTTATGAAAGCGCCGTAGGAGACACCTTCTACCGTCTGGATGCGCGAACCGACGGCGGCGCCGAAGACGATGAAATAGAGCGAGGTCGAGATGACAGGCGAGACGACGCTCTGCAGCAGCGTGCGGCGCGTGCGCGCCATCTCGAAGAAGTAGATGGATTTGACGGCTTCGATATTCATTTGGCGCCTCCCACGAGTGCCACGAAGATATCCTCGAGCGAGCTTTGCCGCGTCGAGAGATCCTTGAAATGGATGTTGTCTGCCGAAAGCCGGGTCAGAAGCGCCGCGATGCTTTCCTGCTCGTTATGCGCATCGAAATTGTAGACCAGCCGCGCGCCGCCCTGTTCCAGCGACAGGCCGTTTCCGGCAAAATGCTCCGGCAGCTTTTCAAGCGGCTCGGTGAGTTCGAGGATCAGCTGCTTGCGGCCGAGCTTGGCCATCAGCGCCGCCTTGTCTTCGACGAGCAGCAGCTTGCCACCGTTGATGACGCCGACACGATCGGCGATCTCTTCGGCCTCTTCGATATAGTGGGTCGTCAGAATGATCGTGACGCCCGAGGCGCGCAGCTGCTCGACGACGCGCCACATGTCCTTGCGCAGCGTCACATCGACACCGGCCGTCGGCTCGTCGAGGAAGAGGATTTCCGGCTCGTGGCTCAGCGCCTTGGCGATCAGCACGCGCCGCTTCATGCCGCCGGAAAGCTGCCGCAGCGTGTTGTCCTTCTTGTCCCAGAGAGACAGGTCGCGCAGCACCTTCTCGATATGCGCCGGATTCGGCTTCTTGCCGTGCAAGCCGCGTGAGAAGCTCACCGTGTTCCAGACGGTCTCGAACTGGTCGGTCGTCAGCTCCTGCGGCACAAGGCCGATCATCGTCCGCGTCGCGCGGAAATTCTTGACCACGTCGTTGCCGCCGACGAGCACCTCGCCGCCGCTCGGATTGACGATGCCGCAGACGATCGAGATCATCGTCGTCTTGCCTGCGCCATTGGGGCCGAGCAGCGCCAGGATTTCGCCCTTCTCGACATCGAGATCGATGCCCTTCAGCGCTTCAAATCCATTGGCATAATGCTTGGTGAGATTGCGGATCGAAATGATGGGTGTCATGCGGCTTTTGGATGTTTCCTCTTACTGGGCCGCTATATAGCCCCTTTGTGACACTTTGACATCCCGTACCCCGTGAACACACTATTCAGCGGGCAAGCCATAGTGGCGCGAAGAAAAGCGGCCAGCGGAAAATCGTCTTTCCATCGCCCTTGTCATCAACCGGTGATCTTCGCGGAGGATAACCGCCACAGAGGCAAGCAACGGTTTCCGCCCCGCCGCCCATCCCTTTGCGGAACCGTCAACGGGCGCTCGTTACGCCCATATTTCCGCTGCCTCTATTTGTAGAGAAATGCCGCCGTAAGCACGAACACTTTTAGAACCCGGTCGATTTCCCCTGAAGACCGGTCAGTCTGAGCCGGCGTTTCGCCGGCTTTCTTTTTGAGCGCTCACCACTGTCCGTTGAGGCCGCAGCCGAAGGGCGGCAGCGTCTTGCCTTCGAAACGGCTCTTCAGCATGCCGCAGCCGATCTCGCGGATGGGTCCCGGCATCATCGTGTTTAGACCGATGCCGACCTCGTCGAAGGGGTCGCTCGCATAGGCGACATAGACATACCAGCGCCCGCCGAAAACGGCGGCTGCGGCAATCACCACCACAAGAAAAAGCATGACGAAATTCGGGCGCCTGCGGTCTGCCATCTCTGCTCTCCTCTTCCAGGAGTGCCCGTCAGATCAGATTCCCCGGCATGCGCCAAGAAGGCACGCTAGCTGCAATAGACCCGGCCGCTTTTGCGGTCTCTCAGATCGAAGTGGAAGTGATTCCAGTGTTCGGGGTTGCTGCCGGGGCCAAGCACGGTGTTGAAATACTTGCAGCTGTCGCTGCGCACCGCCTTGAGCAGACGGCCCTCACGGAAGGAGAACAGCCCCTTCTTGCGGATATCGATCTCGTGACCGTTCTTCAGCACGAACTTGCCGACATCGATCGCATTGCCATGCGCATGCTCCGACATCGGATTGTATTTCTGGCGGCTGTTGTTCATGCGCCGGCAGGAATAACCGCCGAGCGGCTCGATCGTCTTGATGCCCGACCAGTAGCGAAAGCGTGCCGACGGCGCGAGCTCGTTCTTCACCCATTTGGCGAAGGCGAGCGTCACCTGGCAGTTCAGCGTCACGGCCGGCCGGACGCCGATATTGCCGGAAAGCCCCTGCAAGGAGATCGGGTAAGGCACCTGGCAGGCAGGACCATTGGAGATCGCCGGCTTGTCAGTGAAAACCACGCCCATGCGCTTCAGTTCGCGGCGGCAGGAAAGCTCCGAGGCCGGCATCACGCTCGGATCAGCGGGCATGGCCGGCGTGCTCATCATAGGATCGTTCGGCCTCAGCATCGCCACTTCCTGGCTCTCGTTCTCTTCGGGAACGCGCTGCGGGGCAACGACTGCGCTGCCGTCATTCCAGGCGGCGGCCTGGTTCATCTCGGCCTGTGCGGCCGGGCGCGGCATGTGGCGCTGGTTGGTCTGAACAGGCGCATCGGTGCCGATGCCATCGACCACGGGCTCGGCCGTCTCGCCTTCGGCGATCTGCTGCTGTTGCTCCTGGGCAAGGCCGACGACCGGTTCGGCGCCGAGTTCGGAATCCATGTTGACGCCGCCCTCGGGAACCGAAAGCTGGCGCGTGCCACCCCAGTTGCCGGGCTCATTCTGAGAGCGCGGCACCTGTTGCTGGGCAAGCGCCTCGTCACTGTCGATCATCGGCAGCTTGCCGCCGGGCGCCGGAGCGGCATCGCTGGCGGAACGTCCCTCGCCCGCAAGGTTTGGCTTATCGAGGTAATCGACCGATCCGCCGGCGCGCGAAACGGGCGCCGAAGCGGGATAGGATTGCGCCGTTTCCATCGGCGCCATGCGCATGGCGGACTGTCTTGGCGGAGAAATGGAGCTGACTTTGGTGCCGCGATCGACATTGGCAGGCGGCACGAGGCCGTCACTGATGGAACAAGTCGTAAGCGCCGTGGAAACCAGCGTGGTCAGCACGATACGCCGCAGAAGAGAGACAGACACAATACCCTCCATCGCCCCGCAGCCCTGCTTGCAACCTGAAGAATTCCAATCAAATTTAAATAAAACTCGTGAAGGAAAGCTTACCCCTGGTGGAAAAGGCGGTTTCCCGCCTTTTCCGGATGCTCTCAGGCCGCCCGGTTATAGGCGCGCGGCGCCGCCCGCTGGCTCTGGCCGAGGCGGAAGTTGGAGAGCAGCGTGCGCAGCTGGTTGCTCTCGGCAGCCAGCGTCTGGCTGGCTGCGGTCGTCTCCTCGACCATCGCAGCGTTCTGCTGCGTCATCTGATCCATGTGATTGACCGAGGTGTTGATCTCCTGCAGCCCGGTTGCCTGCTCGCGCGCCGCCGTGGCGATCGAATTCACGTGGTCATTGACCTTGTTGACCAGCGCCTCGATTTCCACCAGCGCATCGCCCGTCGAGCGGACAAGGGAAACGCCGTTGCCGACTTCCGCAGCCGAGTTGCTGATCAGTGTCTTGATCTCCTTGGCGGCGTTTGCGGAGCGCTGCGCCAGCTCGCGGACCTCCTGCGCAACGACGGCAAAGCCGCGGCCGGCCTCGCCCGCACGCGCCGCCTCGACGCCTGCATTGAGCGCCAGAAGGTTGGTCTGGAAGGCGATCTCGTCGATGACGCCGATGATCTGGCCGATACGGCTGGACGAATCCTCGATCCGGCTCATCGCCGCAACGGCATTGCGGACGATCTCGCCCGACTTGCCGGCGCTGGTCTTGGTCTCGGACACCATCTCGCGCGCTTCCGTCGCCCGCTCGGAGGCTGTGCGGACGGTCGCCGTGATCTCGTCGAGCGCCGCTGCCGTCTCTTCCAGAGCGGCCGCTTGCTGCTCGGTGCGCTTCGAAAGATTGTTGGTCGCTTCGCTGATATTGGCGGCGCTGTCGTTGACGATATGGCTCGATTCCGAAATCGCCTGGATGACGCTGCTAAGCGCACCGGCAGCCGCATTGAAATCCGAACGCAGCTTGGCATATTCCTCGCCGAGATCGCCGACCGTGACCGTCAGATCACCGGCGGCAAGACGCTCGAGGCCCTGGCCAAGCGTCATCATCGCGTGGTTCTGGCGTTCGGCGGAGCTACGCATCCGCTGCTCGCTGCTGCGGCGCTCACCATCCAGCTCGCGCTGACGGGAATCCTCGCGTGATCGCATCTCGCTACGCTCGATCATCGAGTCCCGCAGGACAAGCAGCGCCTTGGCCATGTGGCCGATCTCGTCACGGCGTTCGCTGTCAACCACTGCGGCAGTGGAGTCGTCGGCAGCAATGGCATGCATCGCAGCACCGATCCGCGCAACCGGACCGGTAACACTGCGAACGATCGCATAGGCAATGAGCAGGGTGACGATAGCGCCCGCACCACAGAGCAGCGCGGCCCAGAGTGCGTTCTGGCGGTAAAGCGCGGCAAGGTCGTCGCCATAGACGCCGGTGCCGACAACCCAGCCCCAGGGCTCGAAGCCGGCGACATGCGAGTATTTCAGAACAGGCTGCTCGGCGCCCGGCTTGGGCCAGTAGTAATCGACGAAGCCCTGGCCATGGGCCTTGACCGTATTGACGAACTCAACAAACAGGAACTTGCCGTTCGGATCCTTGTTCTGCGACAGGTCGGTGCCATTAAGCTCCGGCTTGATCGGATGCATCACCATCGTCGGGTGCATGTCGTTGATCCAAAAGTAGCCGCTGTCGCCATAGCGCATGGAAGCGATGACGTCCTTGACGGCAGTCTGCGCCTGCTCGCGCGTCAGCGTGCCGTCCTGCTCCATCTTGTAGTATTTCTTCATGATGTTGATGGCCGTCGCATCCATCTGGGCCAGACCGGCTTTCCGCTCGGCCTCAAGCTCCGAGTAGGAATAGTTCAGGAAGAACGCCATCACGCCGACGAAAATCGCCAGTGTAAGCCCGACAAGCCCGTACAGACGGGTCGAAATCTTTGTATTGCGCACGAAGTCCCCTCGCATTCACGCACTGATGATCAACGCAAATTCTGCAGGGCATGTCTTACCGGCCAGTGAAGCATTATTAGCTCGACTTCACATAACGTAACGGAAACAACCTCCCTGAACCGCCACGCAAGAGATAAATATATGAATTCTATTATATTTAAGCTCAGCGATTTTTTTGCGGGCTACCAAGAATAAAAATTGCCCAGTCAGCCATCGGAGACACACGGAGCACTATTCCAGCCGTGGGATCCCAAGATCTTACGATACCGCGCCTCCCCCATTTTGAGTATTTCGCTCGCCATCCTAACGCGTCTTGGCGGACACGAAGGGATTGGGGTTCGCGTCTGGGGTCGCGAGCCCCTTTTAACCACGAGGGGGGAGCTCCCATGACGGAACGCGCAATCGGTTTTCTGGTAGCCGCCGAGCTTTCGGCGCTCTTCTGGGCCGCACTCTTCTTCACGCTCGGCCGTCTCTGACAAATCCCTCCCTGCATAACCGCCGCATTGCCCTTGCCATCCGGCCGTCAAGCCTGCCATCTTCACTCTCCGTGACATGACAAGGACTTGATGATGAACGACAGCCCGAAGCCGAAAGGTGAACTGACCCTCCGCACGCTCGCCATGCCCGGCGACGCCAATCCGGCGGGGGATATTTTCGGCGGCTGGGTCATGGCGCAGATGGACTTGGCAAGTGGCATCCGCGCCGCCGAGCGCGCCCGCGGCCGCGTCGTCACCGCCGCCGTCAAGGAAATGGCTTTCGAACTGCCGGTCAAGATCGGCGATACTCTCTCCGTCTATACCAACATCGACCGCGTCGGCCGCACCTCGATCACCCTCTGCGTCGAGGCCTGGGCGCACCGATCGCGCTACAACAAGATGGAGAAAGTCACCGCCGGTACCTTCATCATGGTGGCGCTGGACGAGAACGGAGCGCCGATGCCTGTCCCTGCCGAGTGACTTGGCTCTCATCAGGCTCGCAGGAACTGCGAGCCCTTGTCAAAACTCAACCCCGGAAAGATCTTCGCCGTCAGGTCTTCGGCAGTAACGTCGAACTGCCGGTAGAGCATCGCCGCGGCGATCTCCCGAACATCGGCCGTCGGCATCAGATCGCGATCGTCGAGCAATTGGGCATCGCCGATGCCCGGCCATTTACCGAGGATACGTCCGCCATTGATGGCTCCGCCCGCAAGCAGCGCGCAACCGCCCGTTCCATGATCCGTGCCGCCGGAGCCATTCTGCCGCACGGTGCGGCCGAACTCGGTCATCGCAAGGACGACCGTCTTCGACCAGATATCAGCGCCTAGCGTGGTTTTCAGTGTGTTGATCGCTTCCGCCAGATCCTGAACCGGTCGCTTGAACTGCGCGGCTTGCCCGACATGCGTATCCCAGCCGGTGATCGAGAAGCTTGCGATCCGGTAGTCGCCCTTCAGCATGTTGCCAGCAAGTACGGCGACATCGGCGATCTTCTCGCCGCGCTTGCCATCGGGTTCGGCAATCATCGCAGCGCCATTGGCCCGGGTCGCCTCCTCCATCGCCTTGGCAAAGGCGGGGTCCCCGGCATAGAGCCGCATCAGAAACTGCATTTCATCCTTGGCGGTGCTGAGATTGGAATCCGATGCCCACACATCGACATTGTTCGGACCTGAAAGGATCAGCTCCGTCGATGTGTTGACGTCGATCGCCTTGCGCGCATCCGAGCGCGGGATGACGGCAAGCGCCCTGTTGAGCCAGCCGTTTTTTTCTTCGGCCACATGTTCGCCGCCCGATTCCAGCATATCCTGGCCGTCGAAATGGCTGCGCTGGTCGCGATAGGGCGTCGAGACCGCATGGACGAAGGCCAGCTCCTTCGACTTCCACAATGGCAGAAGATCTGCGCCGGCCGGATTGAGGCCGAAATGACCGTCGAGATCGATGAGCCCCTTATCCGGCGTCAGCGCCAGTGTCGGACGCAGCGTTGCAAAACCGGCCTCGCCATAGGGCTGGACCAGATCGAGGCCATCCATGGCGCCGCGCAGCACGATGGTGACGAACCTGTTGTCGCCCGGCATGGCGGCGAAGGTGACGGGCGTGAAAACCGGGGCAGCGGCGAGACAGCAGGCGGAGGCCAGAAAACCACGGCGGGAAAGCAAAAACTCTGTCATGGCCGGTCTCCTTATCGGCGGTTGAATTCGGGTGAGGCAAGAACCAGCGTCAACCCGCTGATCTTGCTCGGCGCCTGCGAAACGACCTGGATTGTCTCGTCGCGCGCCGCATCCCCGAGCGTTGCCTTGAGGAAGTCGCGAGGATCCTCGTCCTTGCCGAATTGCGCCGAAGCCCGCCGGGCCCAGGCGAGCCGCTCGGCAAGCTGGCTTGCGGTGATCCAGGCGCCGAATGTCTCGTCGAAACCTGCGGGGCTCGGCGGCAGCCAGACCGGCTGGCCCATACGGCGTAACGCACCCTGCCCCAAAGCTCTGGCGGTTTGAGACGCCTTGCGCCGCTTGACCGCCTCTTTACCGGCGGGATCGGCAGGCGCCACGTTCTTCATCGCATCCCCGCCAGCCATCGCCGCAGGCGGTGCGGCCATCGCAGTATTGGCATCGCCGTCATCATCCTGATTGGCTTCCATGAAGCTCCCGGCATTCAGCGCCCGCAGCCCGGCAACCACGAAATCGAAAGGCTGGCGCGCCTTCGAGCCCTCGTCGCGCCAGGCGGCCGGATGGTCGAGCATCGCGCCATAGACAGCCGTCAGATCGCCGTCTGCGCGCTTCCAGACATCCGCCATCGCCGAGATCATTTCGGACGGCGGCTGATCGGAGATGAAATGGACGCAAAGCTTGCGGCAGATGTGCTCGGCCGTCTTCGGATACGCCGCGAGGTCATCCAGCATCGCGAGATAGTCCTTGCGCGTTCGCCGTTCACCGCCGTAGGAGATGCCAAGCACGCTATGCTGCCCGGGCTCGGAAAGACGCGGACGAAAGACGGTATCCACATCGTCACGATCCACGGTAAGTCCAGTCAGCACCATGGCGGCGCCCCGCACGTCGGCCTGCGTATAGCCGCTGCCTGCGCCGAGCGTATGGAGCTCCAGCAGTTCGCGCCCGAGATTTTCGTTGAGGCCTTTCCTCTGCCGTATCCCGCCGGGCGAATCCGGCCCCTGAGACTGTGCCTGATCGAGATAGATCAACATCGCCGGATGCTCGGTCGCCGCTCGCAAGAGATCGCGGAACGAGCCGCCGAGATTCGGACGGATCGCCTCGGCCTCGTAGAGCGGCACCATCATCCGCATCGGCAGGCTCTTGTTGGCGCTGGTCGAGAAATGGTTGGTCCAGAACGTCGCCAGCCGCTCGTAAAAACCGTTGGCCGAAAGCACCGGCTGCATCAGTCGCTGATTGGCATCGCGCTGGAACCCGCGCTGCACTTGCCGTTGCAGATCGCGGCGCCGGTCGCGGCGCTCGCCCTCGTCGCCGCCGGCGTTGGCATCCTGACGCATCGCTTTCAGCTGATCCTGCAGCGCCGTCAGCCGCTGGCGGCATGCATCAGCGCCGCCGGCCGGAAAAGACGGCGGGCTCTGCGCCCCGGTCTTCAGCTGGCCGAGAAGCGCCTGGATATCCTGCGGCCCAGACTCGCCGGGCCGGAAGCCGTAACCGAAACGGATAGCCGCCATCGTCTGAAATGACACGCTCATGGCCAATCACCTCATCATCACCTGATGGTGACAAGGTCTCAACCAAATGCGACTGCATTCAGGCAGATTGCAGACATGGACTATTTGTAATTATTGGGTTTTCGGCCCGTTGAACCGACAGACGCAGCAGCATGCTGCTCCAGCTCCTCGATCGGAATATACACATCCGTCTCGCCTGCTTTATGATCGGGATGCGAGACCTTGGCATCGATATCATCGGGCAGAGCCAGCGCCTGCTCCGTGTTCATGATGCCCATCGGTACCTTGCCTTCGGCGGTGGATACGACGACTTCAACGAGTGGTTTGTTCTTCTGCATTATTGATCTCCGGTTCTGGAAACCAACGCAGAACGCCTCCACCCGTTCCCCGCCGGCCGGTCACTCGATGTTACCGGCCGTCATGATGCCACCACCTCCCCGTTGAAAAACGCCGCTCGTTTTGATGTCGCGGTTGTGTCCGGCGCGATAGGGGCTGCGCGTTTGAAACGCAGATCCAGCCAGCCGACAGTCGATGCCAGATCCCAATCCTCTCAGCGAATATATGCGCGTCGTGCGCACGCTTAACCTCTACAAGCTCCAGCTTCTTGCCATCGAGTCCAAGCTTCGCAAGGGTGGCACGCCGGCGCGCAAGAACCTGCTGGAACAGCGCCACGGCGACATTTCGGCCGAGATGGAGGCGTTGCGGGCAGAGGGCGATGACTGGCTGGACAAGCTCCGCCGCCGCGTCCGCTGAATCACGCCTCGGCGATCCGCAGCCGCAGGGTGGCAAGCGACCGCTCAGTCTCGCTGATCTCGTTGCGGACGAGCGCTTCCCGTCTGTGATCCATTCCGCCCCCGGCAAGTGCAGCATCGACAAGCTCCAGGATGCCGGTTGCGTCGACAACCACCCGCGTCGCGATGCGCTGAAGGCCGACCGTCTCGGCCGGCTGGCCATCGTGGCCCGCGGCATCAGGCACTGGACGATCGGCGGCGACGAAACCCGTTTCCTTCAGCAGGCAATTGACGAGCCGTACATCCGGTACCACCCGCACCAGGGCATTGATCTCATCCGCCGAAAAGCACGTCCGGTTGATCAGCCTCGAATGCAGGACGGCATAGGTCATGCCGAGCGCCGCGGCCACCGCCTCGATACCCGGCTTCTTCTCGACGACGAGGACGGTATAGGCGATATCTGCAAACTCGCGGCCGCGCTCTGCCATGGTCCACTCCCTCTATGGGTAAGAGTGTCCATGCAGCAGAAGACAATGGCAAGTGGCAACGTGCCGTTGAAAAGACGGCGCCGATTTGATGGAACTCGCATGCGCGGCCGGTTAGGCAACCGGCGCGCTGCGATCACCACCCCGGTCGCGGCGAAGGCCGCCCGTCCGCTTACGCCGCATCGCGGGCGGCCGCATCCTCATCCGCGGAAGATGAAGGACGCGCCGAGCGCAATGAGCGCAAAGCCGATCGCATGGTTCCAGGTCAGGTTTTCGCCGAGCCAGAAGATCGAGAAGCCGGCGAAAACGATCAGCGTGATCACCTCCTGCATCGTCTTCAGTTGCGCCGTCGAATAGACTTCCGAGCCCATCCGGTTGGCGGGAACGGCGAGGCAATATTCGAAGAAGGCAATGCCCCAGCTGGCAAGAATGGCCAGGAAAATGGCGCTGCTCTTGTGCTTCAGATGCCCGTACCAGGCAAAGGTCATGAAGATGTTGGAGGCAAAAAGCATGATGACCGGCCAGACGGCGGCGGGGCTCAGCGAAAACGGCATATGAGAATCCTTGGAAGGCGTGACTGCTGGCGCCAGCATGTATCCCGAAATTCACGCTCTTCAAGCCCCGCGGAACCCATTGGGCGCATTTGAAGAAAATCGAAGCGCCCCTGCCGCAGGCGCGGAACTTTTGATCCGGGCCGCCGTTCATGGCGAGCGCCGGAAGCGGCCCGCAAACCGCGGAGCCACCTTCAGGACACCACCGTCCTGAAGGAAGAGCAGAGATGCCATCGCCGCAACAATCCGCCCTCAGCCGCCGCTCGCTGGTCGCGCTGGCGACGCTCAATTTCTTTCTTGCCGACGCCCGCGACGGACTGGGGCCATTCCTCGACGGCTTCCTCGCCACGCATGGCTGGTCGCCGATGACGCTCGGCATTGTCGCAACGCTCGGCGGCATCCTTGGGCTGATCGCCACACCGATGTTCGGCGCCTTGGTCGATGCCTCGCCACACAAACGGCTGCTGATCATCATCCCGGTCGTCTTGGTCACCGCCGCCGCACTCTGGACGCTGGCCAGCCCCGGAAACGCCTCCGTCTTCGGCGGCCAGTCGGCAACCGCGATTGTCGGGGCGGTGATCGGCCCAGCGCTGATGGGCCTGACGCTTGGTCTCGTTGGCGAGGCGGCCTTTCCGGATCAGGTGGCGCGCAACGAATTCTGGAACCATGCCGGCAATGTCGTCTCTCTGGCCGGGGTCTATCTCGCCACCCTGCTTTTCGGGCTCAACGGCATCATCTGGCTAATGATTGCGACGGCCGTAGCCACGATTGGCGCCACGCTGGCGATCGATCCGCGCAGCATCGACAACGCCGTCGCGCGCGGTCTGGCCCATGACGACGGCACGCCCGGCCCGTCGGGCTATTCGATCATTGCCAGCTCGCGCGGCCTCATCCTCCTTGCTGTAACGCTGCTGATCTTCCATTTCGGCAATGCGCCGATGAGCCGCCTGATCGCCCAGGATTTTTCGATCCAGCTCGGCACCCCCTTCCGCACGACGGCAATTGTCACCGGCGTCTCTCAACTGTCGATGATCGCCATGGCGCTGGCCGCACCTTTCCTGATCCGGCGCTTCGGCCTCGCGCTCGTCTTCATCATAGCGCTCTGTGCCCTGCCGCTGCGCGGCGCCATCGCCGGAAGCTTCGGCAATTTCGCAGCGATCTATCCGGTGCAGTTCCTCGACGGCGTCGGCGCCGGACTGATCGGCATCGCCACGCCGCTTGCCGCCGAGCGCATCCTCTCCGGCACCGGACGCTTCAACGCCGGCCTCGCCGCCGTCATGACTGTTCAGGGTATCGGCGCATCCCTCAGCAATATCGTTGCCGGCTGGCTGACCAAGGAAGGCGGCTATGCGCTCGCCTACTGGGTCCACGGCGCCGCAGCCATCGCAGCCATCGGGGTGTTCTGGTATGGGCGGCGGGCGATCGTGCCCGAGCGCCCGAAGACCCGGACACCAGCGCCGGCGGTTACCACCGCAGCCCTCTAGATTGCCATATCTGATTGTATTCAATTCGTCTCAAATGACCCGCCGGCTTCGTAATGTATAAGCTCGCCGACTTCGTCTCGTACGCCGCATTGGAAACGGTGCAGAAATCGCTATGCCCGCGGTCAGCAAGAATTCATTAGGAAAGGTAACGGCGAAATTTATCGCCTTCATGATACCGGCCATCGTGCAAACCGGATCATAAAAAGTCGCAGTGGAACGCAATACCTGACCACCGCAAGGAAAGATTAGAAGACGCTGGTTAAGAAAAGACTACAATCGGCGAAAATCGGCGGCGGACGGCTCGCGTCCGCCGCAGCTACTCAGGCCCGGAATGCGCCTTTTGGCGTCTCGGCCTCGGCCGCGCCGAAGCGCACATCCTTCTTCTCGTAACCGAAGCCGGCAAGCAGCGCGACGACGGCGGCGACAATCGCCGCAACGACGAGAAGCGCCGTCGCATAGTCGCCGTTCCAATGGGCGGCCAGGCCCGCCTGCATCGTTGCATTGCCCGAGGCCAGCAGATTGCCTAGCTGGTAGGCAAAGCCGGGGAATGTGCCGCGCACTTCGTCTGGCGACAGTTCGTTGAGATGCACAGGCACTATCCCCCAGGCGCCCTGGACGAAAAACTGCATCAGGAACGCGCCAATCGCCAGCAGCACTGGCCCGGGCGCGTAGACCCATAGCGGTGCCACGGGGATCGCCAGCAGCGCCGCGATGACGATCGCCTTCTTGCGGCCGATCCGCTGCGACAGCGCACCGAAGAACAATCCGCCGCAGATCGCCCCGATATTGTAGACGATGGCGATCGCCCCGGTCGTGTAGCTGTCATAGCCGCGCTGGGTTTCCATGAAGGTCGGATAGATATCCTGCGTGCCGTGGCTGAGGAAATTGAACGCCGTCATCAGCAGCACAGACCAGATGAACAGCGGCACGTTTTCACGCAGGATCGTCAGAAACGGCCTGCGCCCTTCCCGCTGCCTTCGCAGAAAGGCCGGGCTCTCCTCGACGTTACGGCGGATATAGAGCACCAGCAGTGCCGGCAGCGCGCCGACGAAGAACATGCCGCGCCAGCCGATAACCGGAAACAGCAAGAAGAAGACGATCGACGCCAGCAGATAGCCGGACGGATAGCCTGCCTGAAGGATGCCGGAAACGATCCCACGGGATTCGTCTGGCACCGTTTCCATGACGAGTGAGGCGCCGACACCCCATTCCCCACCCATGGCGATGCCGTAGAGTGCCCTCAAGATCAGGAACATCGTCAGCCCGGTCGAAAAGCCGGTCAGGAACTCGAAGATGGAATAGAGCAGCACATCCGCCATCAGGGTGACGCGGCGGCCGAACCGGTCTGCCGCCAGCCCGAAGACCAGAGCACCGACCGCGCGCATCGCCAGCGTGAGGAAGATTGCCGCCGAGACGGCCGGAACGTCGGTGTGAAATTCTTCGGCAATGTGTTTGAGAACGAAGACGAGAATGAAGAAATCGAAGGCATCGAGGGTCCAGCCGAGATAGCTGGCGATCAGCGTATTGCGCTGCTGCGGTGTAAGCGCACGCAGACTTGCCAATGCGGACATCTGTTGTCCTCCATCCGAAAACGGCGGCGAGGCGGGGCAATTCCGGATGCCGTCGGAAAGAGTGCCCTGGAAACGGGCGGGAGCGCTGTTTGAAGACAGCGGATCACAACGTCAGCGCTGCTGACATTGTTCCCCCAAGCTGACTGCGGCATTTTGGCAGGCGTCAGCAGGCCCTAGCGGCCGGCTGGCCGGGATGCGACGAGCGCCGGACGGCTCGGCTTTGCGGGCGTGGAATCGATTGCCTGAACCGGCGCCGGGCGGCCGAGATGATAGCCCTGCGCATAGTCGATCCTGAGCTGGCGCAACAGCGACAGCTGATCCGCCGTCTCCACGCCTTCAACGAGGATCTTCGGTCCACGGTTACGGATTAGCCCGACGATGTCTTCGAGCATCGCCTTGCCGCGCGGCGTGGCGCTGCCATGCAGGAACGAGCGGTCGATCTTGACTGTGTCGAAATCGATGAGGCGCAGCCAGGAGAGGCCTGCAAAACCGGTGCCGAAATCGTCGAGCCAGATCTTGATGCCCAGCGTCTTCAGATCGCTGATGCACTTCAGAACGTCTGCATGCATTTCCATTTCCTGGCCTTCGGTGATTTCGAAGGCAAGGCGGTTGCCGGCAACGCCGGTCTCATAGAGCACGGCGGCAACGCTGGCAGCAAAGCCCGGCATACGCAGCTGGATCGGCGAAACATTGACGCTGGCGATCTGCGCCAGGTTCGGAGCCAAAACCTCGCGGCAAGCCGTCTGGATCACCCAGCGGCCAAGCTCGAGAATCATGCCGGTGCGCTCCGCAATCGGGATGAACAGGCTCGGCGGGATCGAGCTGCCATCCAGCGTCTTCAAACGCATCAGCGCTTCGACAGCATCGCGGCGGCCGGTGCGGATATCCTCGATCGGCTGATAGACCAGCGACAGCAGATCCTGCGCCACGGCGATCCGCAGCAGGGCCGCGATATTCTCGCTCTCGTCGCTGCTGAACGGATCGTTCGGATCGAACAGGCGGGCGCAGTTGCGACCAGCCGCCTTGGCGCTGTAGAGCGCCCGGTCGGCCTCGTGGATGATCTTTTCCAGCTTGCCGCTCTGGTCACGCGTATAGGCCGCGCCAACGCTGACGGTAACGATCGAGGTGCCGTCACGGCGCTCCTCATGGATCAGGCCCATCTGCTCGACCGTATCGCGAATGCATTCGGCCAGATCGGTCACGCGCGCGACCTCGTCGAACTGCGCCAGCACGATGAATTCCTCGCCGCCGTAGCGGCCGATCGACGCGCCATAGGGCTCGATCGCGTCCTTGATGGTGCGCGCAACATGAATGAGGCAGCGGTCGCCTTCCTGGTGACCATAGCCGTCATTGAACTTCTTGAAGAAATCGACATCGACGAGGATGGCGGTGAAGCCGACGCCCTTGCGCTGCCATTCCTTCCAGTAGTCGCGCAGCCGCTGGTCCACGGCCCGGCGGTTTTCGAGACCGGTCAGGTAATCGGTGTTCGACATGCGAAGCAGCGCCTCGCCGCGATCCGTCGCTTCTTTCTGCTGCATCCTGGCTTCAAGCGCATTGAGGAAGACGTGATAGCGCTCGTGGTTCAGCTTCCAGTTCACATAGGAGGTGAAGACGAAGCACGACACGTAGAACATGCCGAAGGCCATGGCGTAGACGCTCGTCGGCCAGAAGAACAGCAGCGAGATCAGGAAGGTCACCAGCACCGCGCTGGAGGCCAGAACCGAAAGGCCGAACCGGAAATTGAAGAACTGGTTGGCGCCCATCATGAAGATGGCGCCGAAGAT
Organism: Hyphomicrobiales bacterium; assembly: GCA_900465675.1. Taxonomy (GTDB): domain Bacteria; phylum Pseudomonadota; class Alphaproteobacteria; order Rhizobiales; family Rhizobiaceae; genus Rhizobium. Next base: position 327,266 of record UBJR01000009.1, read on the forward strand.
CATGTAATAGGAAAGGCTGTCGGCATGGACGGTGCGGACGGCCGGAAAGCACCAGATCGCGAAGCCCAGCACCAGCGCCAGCGCACTGGTGCGGTCGAGCCACTGGATGCTTTTCTTCAGATAGACTTCGGCTTCCAGGAACAGCAGCGCGAAGCTGCCGACGCTGACGCGGGCCAGAATCGTGAAGGCGGCAACATCGGGGATCAGCAGCAGGTCGGTGGCGGAAAACAGGATATAGACGATAACAGCGATCCACAGCCCCTGCCGTGTCGCCATCTTTCGTTCAGCTTCCCCCTCGATGCGATAGAGATCCCGCAGTTCGCCCGGCGTCGGCCGCAGCAACTTCGGTTCAAGATCGATCTCTGCCGCATAGGCAATTTCGTGCTTCATGCACTGTTCCACCGCTCCGTACTACGCTTCGCCAGAGCTCTCCGCTGATACTCCGGGCGGAATTGACTGACGCATTCGTGCGGTTCGCTTAGCCCCTTCTGATGAGGAAGCACGGCAACACCGGCAATCTAATACCACCAAAATACAGGGGCTCGATTAAAGCTTGCTAAATGAGCGGCAGACCGGCGCCGTTAATCATGTTTATGGATTTCAATGGTTAATGAAAAGTTTCTCGCTAATATACAATTCAAGGTAACGCCCAAAACGGTACAGGTGTGACCCGGTAATATAACCCCAATTGATTAGAGGACGTATCGCGTGACCCAGCCCAAGATGGATTTCGACGGCCATAGCCTTATTACGCCCAAAGCCATAGCGACCGAGCTCGAAGCGCCGAAGAGCGACCGATTCGAAGAGCATCTGGCCATCAGCAAGGGTGAAGTCGCCCTGCTGCTCGAACTGGCCCGCCAGCAGTTTGCCAAATCCGAAGACCCGACGAAGATTATCGATCGCGTCACGATCTCGCTGCATGAGATGCGCGCTCGCATTCATCCGCGCGTCTGGCAGGAACTGGTGCCGCTGATCCAGAATCACGCCGTCACCAGCTATTTCCTCGAGGATCCACTGACCAAGTGGTCCTGGGACAAGCCGCGCGGTTATTCCGGCGATGCCACCCTGCTCGACTTCATCTACCGCCACGAAAGCGTGATGGATAAGGTCGCGGCCGCCTCCGATCTCGGCAAGGCGCTGTTCGAATATACCAGCACCGCGCCCTCCTCGCAGGCCAACTGGGACCGCCGCGACATCCTCGCCCGCCAGGTCGATGAAGTTGCCGCCGAACGCGGCCCGGGCACGGAAGTGCTCAGCGTCGCCGCCGGTCACCTGCGCGAAGCCGCCTATTCCGAAGCGATGAAGCAGAAGGCGCTGAAGCGCTGGGTCGCTCTCGATCAGGATCCGATCAGCATCGGCACCATTGCCCGTGATTTCCAGGGCACGGCCGTCGAAGCGATCGACGGTTCGGTGCGCGAACTGCTGATGCGCCGCTCCAACCCCGGCACCTTCGACCTCGTCTATGCCTCCGGCCTCTACGACTATCTGGTCGATCGCGTTGCCATCAAGCTCACCCAGCGTTGCCTGGAGATGGTCAAGCCGGGCGGCACCTTCCTGTTCGCCAATTATTCCTACCCGATCCTCGTCGACGGCTATATCGAGACCTTCATGAACTGGGCACTGCTGCTCCGCTCAGAAGCCGACATGTGGAAGATCATCCACGAGGCGACGGCAGGCCAGGATTGCGAATCCAAGGTCTTCTTCGGCAAGAACCGCAACATCGTCTACGGCGTCATCAAGAAGCGCGGCTGAGACATCTGACAAGCATGACAAAGCCGGCCGGGGCGACCCGGCCGGCTTTCCGTTTAGCGCCATTATTCGCCGAATCCGAACGATTCATTCGTTTCCCTTTTGTACCCTTTGCCTCTTCACTTTCGCGCTGACTCTCTCCATATTCCGGCCATGGCTAAACCGACGAAGAAATCCCCCGCCCCGAATGGTTTCGAGGAAGCTCCCCAGTCGTCTTTCACCGGGACGCCCTTCGCGCGCAGCGGGAAGGATCAGCGGGTCCCGCCGGATGATGCCGCCCCGCTCGAGGGTTCCGTCGCCGATTGGGTGAAGCAGCTGGAGGCCGATGCGGAGGCATCCTCCGTCGAGACGCAGCGCCAGATCGCTTCGAAAGCCGGCAAGCACCGCAAGAAGGTGGAGATCGCCGCGTCGAAATCGGCGCGCGGCACCTCGATGGGCGGCTCGACCGACCCGAAGACCCGCGCCGCCGCCGGTCTCAATCCCGTCGCCGGCATGGACACGACGCTGGAAGAGGCCGCCTCGCTGCAGGCCGGCACCGCGGTGACCGCCACCGTCGAGGCGCTGTCGGCACTGATTGAATCTGGCAATCCGCTGCACAAGAACGGCAAGATCTGGACACCGCACCGTCCGGCAAGACCCGACAAGTCGGAAGGTGGCATCACCATCCGCATGGACTCCGAATACAGCCCCGCTGGCGACCAGCCGACGGCGATCCGCGACCTGGTTGAGGGACTGGAGAACGGCGACCGCAGCCAGGTGCTGCTCGGCGTCACCGGTTCGGGCAAGACCTTCACCATGGCCAAGGTGATCGAGGCGACGCAGCGCCCGGCCGTCATCCTGGCGCCGAACAAGACGCTGGCCGCCCAGCTCTATTCCGAATTCAAGAACTTCTTCCCGGATAACGCCGTCGAATATTTCGTTTCCTACTACGACTATTACCAGCCGGAAGCCTACGTCCCGCGTTCTGACACCTATATCGAGAAGGAATCGTCGATCAACGAGCAAATCGACCGCATGCGCCACTCGGCGACGCGCTCGCTGCTCGAGCGCGACGACTGCATCATCGTCGCCTCGGTTTCCTGCATCTACGGTATCGGCTCGGTCGAGACCTACACCGCCATGACCTTCCAGATGGCGGTCGGCGACCGCCTCGATCAACGCCAGCTGCTGGCCGACCTCGTCGCCCAGCAATACAAGCGCCGCGACATGGATTTCACCCGCGGCTCGTTCCGCGTCCGCGGCGACACGATCGAAATCTTCCCGGCCCACCTGGAAGACGCGGCCTGGCGCATCTCGATGTTCGGCGACGAGATCGACGCCATCACCGAGTTCGATCCGCTGACCGGCGCCAAGACCGGCGACCTGAAATCGGTGAAGATCTACGCCAACTCGCACTATGTCACCCCGCGCCCGACGCTGAACGGCGCCATCAAGTCGATCAAGGAGGAGCTAAAGCTCCGCCTCGCCGAACTCGAAAAGGCCGGCCGCCTGCTGGAAGCCCAGCGCCTGGAGCAGCGCACCCGCTACGATATCGAGATGCTGGAGGCGACCGGCTCCTGCCAGGGCATCGAGAATTATTCGCGCTACCTGACCGGCCGCGACCCCGGCGATCCGCCGCCGACGCTGTTCGAATATATTCCTGACAACGCCATCGTCTTCATCGACGAAAGCCACGTCACCGTGCCGCAGATCGGCGGCATGTACCGGGGCGACTTCCGGCGCAAGGCGACGCTGGCCGAATACGGCTTCCGCCTGCCCTCCTGCATGGACAACCGTCCCTTGCGCTTCGAGGAATGGGACGCCATGCGCCCCGACACCATCGCCGTCTCGGCGACCCCCGGCGGCTGGGAAATGGAACAGTCCGGCGGCGTCTTCGCCGAACAGGTCATCCGCCCGACCGGCCTGATCGATCCGCCCGTCGAAGTCCGTTCCGCCCGCTCCCAGGTGGACGACGTGCTCGGCGAAATCCGCGAGACCGCCGCCAAGGGCTACCGCACACTCTGCACCGTGCTGACCAAGCGCATGGCCGAGGACCTGACCGAATATCTGCATGAACAGGGCGTGCGCGTCCGCTACATGCACTCCGACATCGACACGCTCGAACGCATCGAGATCATCCGCGATCTTCGTTTGGGTGCTTTCGACGTCCTCGTCGGCATCAACCTCCTGCGCGAAGGCCTCGACATTCCCGAATGCGGCTTCGTCGCCATCCTCGATGCCGACAAGGAAGGCTTCCTGCGCTCCGAAACGTCGCTGGTGCAGACCATCGGCCGTGCCGCGCGTAACGTCGACGGCAAGGTCATCCTCTATGCCGACAACATCACCGGCTCGATGAAGCGGGCGATGGAGGAAACCACCCGCCGCCGTGAAAAGCAGATGGCCTACAATGCCGAACACGGCATCACCCCTGAATCGGTGAAGGCGAAGATCTCCGACATCCTCGACAGCGTCTACGAGCGCGACCACGTCCGCGCCGACATTTCAGGCGTCAACGGCAAGGGCTTCGCCGATGGCGGCAACCTGGTCGGCAACAACCTGCAGGCCCATCTCAACGCGCTCGAAAAATCCATGCGCGACGCCGCCGCCGACCTCGACTTCGAAAAGGCCGCCCGCCTGCGCGACGAAATCAAACGCCTCAAGGCCGCCGAACTCGCCGTTATGGACGACCCGATGGCCCGCGAGGAAGCCAAGTCGATGGAAGCCGGCAGGAAGGATGCTGCGAGGCTGCGGTCTACGGCGTCAGCACCTCAGAATGAGGGCGGCAGCAAGGGAACGAGCGGCCGCCACGAGTCGATCTCCCCACCCGTGGGGGAGATGGCCGGCAGGCCAGAGGGGGGCGATCTTGCTGCAACCTCCCTCTTCCGCCGCAACGACCTCGACGAAATGACCGTCGGCCGCACCGAAAAACCGGTCAGCGGCAAGCTGCCGGAAAAGCCGGATGCATCAAAGAGCACCAAGCGCTTCTCGCCCCTGCTCGAGGGCCAGCCGGAGCGCACCCCTCATGGTGAGGAGGCCCAAAGGGCCGTCTCGAACCATGACGTCCGCCCGCTGGTGCGCGGCAAGACGGGTGTCGGGAGCTATGAAGATCCTGGCGAACAGAAGCGCAAGAGCCGGACGAAGGGCAAGACCGGGCGGCCGGGGCGGTGAGCTACCAAGGCACCTGCATTCCAATCGATTGATCCGAAAACCCAAAAAATAGACAAGAGTTGCACAGCTGATCCACGCAACATACTCTAAATAGCATTTAGGGGATTCGCATGGATAAACAGAAACACGACTTGTCGCTAATGCGTCTTCACGTAGGCGACGTAATTGGCCTATTTATATATTACCTAATATTATTAATTGCGGCCACGTTATTCCTTCTTTCAAAAATACTAACAAGCACAGAATCAACAGCAATGACGCAATTTGATGCTATCGCTTGCGTGATATCTGCTTCAATTTGTGGCGCAACTATTTTTTATAGCAGAAAGCTTTACAAGGCATCGATAAATAATTCATATGAATTTCTGCCCAACAACGAAATATCTCCCTCAAGAATAGGGACAATATTCTTTTTTATTCTGAGACCCATATTCGGTGCCGTGTTTTCCATGGTCGTCTACGCACTTTGGCGTGCGTCGGTTCACGCCTCCACAGAAGGAGGCGGCACGCCAAGAGAATTCATATTCGTTGTCATCCCAATAGGATTCTTTGCGGGATTCTCGGCCGGTCGCCTAATCGAGCAATTTGAAGATAAGTCGGTAAGCGACCTAATAGGAAAACAGGACCAAAAATGACATCCAAAGCCGAGATTGACAAAAAAATTGTCGAGCTTGAAAAGTTGGCAGCGACTGTTCTTGAGATAAAGCGTAGGTCCAGGCCACGTCGACCAATAGTTATAGAATTTGCTGGCTCGCCAAAAGCCGGAAAATCAACCTGCATTGGATCATTGGACATTTTTTTGCGGCGAAACAACTTTCGCACAAAAATACTTACCGAGCGCGCGAGCGTTTGCCCAATTCCAAACAAGTTTGATCCCATCTTCAACGTCTGGACCGCGTGCGCCGCGCTTAACCAACTCTCCGAAACGCTGGCCACTTCCGCCAAAAAGCTCGATGTTATCATCCTAGATAGAGGTTTCTTCGATGCTCTTTGCTGGTTTGAATGGCAGCGTGAAGAGAAACTGTTGCGCAACGACGATTTCGAACGCTTCACCAACTTCTTCACATCCAACAGATTTCGTATGTCAATCGATTTGGTCCTGATATTCGAAGCGTCTCCAGCGACGTCGAGCGAACGAGAGTATAAAAACCTACTGACCAGAAAGGAGGGAAGCATAATGCGGAACGAGGTCCTGAGCTCTTATCTTTCCTCAATCAAGGAGACAAAGACGAAATACTCATCTTACTTTCGGAACATCACCGAACACAACACAGATAATCAAGATCAAAACGAAGTAAGTTACAATATAACAAAGACAACTCTCAACCTCTTGAAAATTTGGCGGATGAGAAAATTGGATACATTCCGAAAGCAGAAATAGCGAATCTTCCCACCATATTCGACTACAGCGACATCTCTTCTTACGTCGAAGAAAATCTAGCATTTCATGATCGCCATGAGGTTGAGGAAGATAAAACTCTGCTTCAGCTCATTCCAATTGCCGTGATCAAGGAGAAGGGCAAAGACGAATTCCTTGTGGGAACGAAAGCCGTTAGAGCAACCTCGTCCACGTCGCCGGAGAAAGGCAAAACGCTTTGCTATTTCGGTGGCCACGTTCGCGAGGAAGACGCGAATCTTTTGGATTCGGGCAGCAAGCTAGACGTCCTAAAGCAATGTGTGTATCGCGAAGTTAAAGAAGAGATCGGTATTGATTTAGATCCAGATCAACTCAACCCAAAGTGCATATGGGTTCGCGATGGCAGCAAATCAGATCACCACTTAGCTGTTGTTTTCATAATTGAACTGTCGTTGTCCAGGATCAAATTAAGTGTGGATGGCGAAGAATTCGCCCGCTACGAAAAGAAGGGGCGAACGGGTACTGGCGACATAGTATCTGCTTATGAATTAGCTCAATCAAAAATTGACAGTTGGACTTCCAATATTGTCAAGAAAATAGCTAACGTCAATTATCGAGAAAAAGACCCTACTCAGCCCACACTTTTCAAGCCTACGTCGAAGTAGCACTACTTCTACTCCGCAGCCTCACCCCGCCGTTGCCTCTCCGGCTCCTCCACTGCCACCATCACCAACGCCTCCAGCTCGTAACTATACCCCTCAAGCATCTGATACGCATGCTCGATCGCCTCGATCTGGCCCTGCGCCTTCTGGATGGCGTCGGTGATCGATTGGCTGCGGGCACGCAGCATCGAGCCGAGGACGTCGGTTTCGGGGCGGCGGCCGAGGCGGTCGATGTGCTGGCGGACGCGGTTGCGGTGGCGCTCCAGTTCCAGGATGTGGAAGCGGTTCTTGACGATGTCGTCGGAGAGTTTGCGGCGGATGGCAGCGACGGGGTCGAAGCTGCCGGGTTCGCGCTCGTCGAGGATAATGTCGTTGACCAGCTTTTCCAGCATCAGCACGCCCTCGAGATCCTTGGGATCGGCGAGCTGGGGGTCGTAGCCGGTATCGTCATAGACGCGGCGGCGCACCGGGTCCTTCAGCAGATCGTAGGCGGCCTGCAGCTTGCCGAAATGCTCGGCATCGCCGCCGGAATCGGGATGCGCGGTCTTGGCGGCCTTGCGCCAGGCGCTGCGGATCGCAGGCTCTCCGGCATCGCGGTCAATTCCGAGCATAACATAGGGATCGATCAAACCGGCCACCTGTCCTTCCGCATTCCCATTCCTGTCTCCGGCACCCGTCGAAAGCAGCCCGGTGCCGGCCGCCGCAAGGCAGCATTTGCGCCGTCAGCCGCACGCGCGAGAGCGCCTGCCTCTGACCTACGCCCTCGCCCCGATTGCATCAAGTCCCGGCATCCAGCGCCCACATTATTCCGCCGGTCGGGACGAAATTGTGAACAGCGGGCGATTTTCACAGTCGAAACGACGCCCGGCATCCGGATTTTGCCGCTCGCCATGCCGGGATTTGTTCTGTATAGGACCTCGTCCCCGGCGGTTGCGCATCGCGCGCCGTATTCCCATCTGTGATGGGCCATTTGATGGCGGGACCACAGCGAAACAGGATCGAAACGGCATGACGGCGCAGGGCGGCGGCACATCGGTGACGGAAGGCAAGGCTCATTATTCGAATGGCCCGGTGTTTTCCGTGGCACCCATGATCGACTGGACCGATCGTCATTGTCGCTATTTTCACCGGCAGATCAGCCGCAACGCCTTGCTCTATACCGAGATGGTGGTGGCCGATGCGATCATCTATGGCCCGCGCGAGCGGCTGCTGTCCTTCGACGCGGCGGAACATCCGGTGGCTCTGCAGCTCGGCGGCTCCGATCCGGCCAAGCTGGCCGAGGCCGTCAGGATCGCCGCGCCCTATGGCTATGACGAGATCAATCTGAATGTCGGTTGTCCCTCCGACCGTGTCCAGTCAGGCACCTTCGGCGCCTGCCTGATGCTGACGCCCGAGGTGGTGGCCGAGTGCGTGCGTGCCATGAAGGCGGTGTCGGCGGTGCCGGTGACCGTGAAATGCCGCATCGGCGTCGATGAGCAGGATCCCGAGGCTGCTCTGCCCGATCTCATCACCCGCGTGCTCGATGCCGGCGCCGACGCCATCTGGATCCATGCCCGCAAGGCCTGGCTGAAGGGCCTGAGCCCGAAGGAAAACCGCGAGATCCCGCCGCTCGATTACGAGATGGTCTATCGCATGAAGCAGCGCTGGCCCGATGTTTTCATCGGCATCAACGGCGGCATCCACACGCTTGAGGAGGCGCAGGCGCATCTCGGGCATGTCGATGGCGTCATGCTCGGCCGCGCCGCCTATCAGAATGCCGCCATTCTCGCCGAGGTCGACCAGCGCTTCTATCTCGCCCCGGCCCGCGAGATGGATTGGGATCAGCTGCGCGACCGGATGATGGCCTATGCGCAGGCGCATATCGACAATGGCGGCCGTGTCCAGCATATCGCCCGCCACATGGTCGGCCTGTTCACCGGCCTGCCGGGCGCCCGGCGCTACCGGCAGATCCTGTCGACCGATGCCACCAAGCCCGGCGCCGGTCCGGAGGTGATTGCCGCCGCCTTCGCAGCGGTGGATTTCAGCGCCGCGCCGGCCGAAGCGCTCAGCGCCTGATCCCCAAACGAAAAACGGCGCCCGAAGGCGCCGTTCTCATTCCTGCCGAAGCAGAAATCGAATTAGTTGGCCGAGATGTTGACGGCCTTCGGGCCCTTGCCCATGCGATCCGGCTCGGTGTCGAACGTGACCTGCTGGCCTTCGCGCAGCGACTGAATGCCCGAAGCCTGGAGAGCGGAGATGTGGACGAATACGTCCTTAGCGCCGCCTTCCGGAGTGATGAAACCAAAACCCTTGTCCTGGTTGAAGAATTTTACGGTGCCCTTGGTGGCCATGTGGGATAGTCCTTTTCCCTTAGTCTTGTCTTAGTATCCGCCCCCTCGAGAGGAAGCGGACGGCTTTAGCTTTCGTCCCGCGAACCGGGCGCGAAGGGTCAGTCGGAGAAGTCACGTACGGGGAAAGAACGTCTACGAAGCGGTTTTGCCGCTCTGCCACCCTTGCGGGAGAGCTACCAATCTGTCCAGTCACCGGCATGCTAATGCCCGAGTACTGCATGACGTGACAGCATTCGGAATAAAAAGCAAGCGGCAATATTGTGGCACGCCCTTCGCGAAGCCCGGAAATACCAAAGATTCAGATAGTTGACCAAATGTGACAACCCACAGATTCGGCTGTCCCATTTCGGGACTCCGTGCCGGAACGGGACCGTTATACAACCTGCAGAGATATATCAGGCACAGCATCACATGGGTGATTACAGTCGCCATCAATCCACGGAAGGCGAGTGTCATGCGACGGTACTTGCCGCGGGCGACCGCAATCGCTTTGTTGCCGGTGTTCGCTGCACGGCACGCGACCGATAATCGCGCCCGCGTCCTTTCATTGCCTGCCGCTTTGCGTCTAAGATCGCCGGACCGCAACAGCAAGAGCATGCCATGTCATCCGCCATCAACCCCGTCATTCCTGTTCCGCAGCCCGTTCTCCTGCCGGTCGAAGGCAGCGCCAGTTTCTTTCCGGTGCGCCGCGTCTATTGCGTCGGGCGCAACTATGCGGACCACGCGATCGAGATGGGCCATGATCCGAGCCGCGAGCCGCCCTTCTTCTTCCAGAAGAACGCGGACAATCTTCTGCCAGCCGGTCAGCCTTTCCCCTACCCACCGCTCTCCGAGGACGTGCATTACGAAGCCGAATGCGTGATCTTTCTGAAAGAAGGTGGCGAGAACATTCCGGTCGAAAGGGCGCTCGCCTGCATCTACGGCTACGCCATCGGCATCGATTTCACCCGCCGCGACCTGCAGGCGGTTGCCAAGAAGATGGGCCGTCCGTGGGAAGTGGCCAAGGCCTTCGAATATTCTGCTCCCGTTTCGCCGATCGTCCCCGCCGATGAGCTCGGTCACCCCCAAAGCGGCCGTATCTGGCTCGATCACAACGGCAAACGCGTCCAGGAAGGCGATCTGAACCAGATGATCTGGAAAGTGCCGGAGATCATTGCCGAACTCTCCAAACTCTTCATCCTCGCCCCCGGCGACGTCATTATGACCGGCACGCCGGCCGGTGTCGGCGCTGTCAAGAAGGGCGACACGGTCGAGTGCGGCATCGACGGCGTCGCCACCCTCACCGTTACCGTCGGCTGAGGCGCGCCATGCCCGTCTATGCACTTGCAGGATTGAAACCAAGGCTGCTGGCAGACGACCTCTATTGGATCGCCCCGGATGCCCATGTGATCGGCGATGTCGCGCTCGGCGAAGGCGTTGGCATCTGGTTCGGCGCGGTGCTGCGCGGCGACAACGAGCCGATCACCGTCGGTCGCAACACCAATATCCAGGAAGGCGCCATGCTGCACACCGATCCGGGCGCCCCGGTGACGATCGGCGAAGGCTGCACCATCGGACACCACGCCATCGTCCACGGCTGCACCATCGGCAACAATTCGTTGATCGGCATGGGCGCGACAGTGCTGAACGGCGCGAAGATCGGCAACAACTGCCTTGTCGGCGCCAATGCGCTGGTCACCGAGGGTAAGGAATTTCCAGACGGCTCCCTGATCGTCGGCTCCCCCGCCCGCGCCATCCGCACGCTGGATGAAAAGGCGATCGAGGGACTTAGGCGCTCGGCGGAGAAATACGTGTCGAACTGGCAGCGGTTTGCGCGGGATTTGAAGCGGCTGGATTGATCAGAACAGAAGAGTGACGCCGGTGACGTTTTTCACCGCCACCTTGATGAGGCCGAACACCGCGGACAGGATCTTCTGGGCGGCGTTGTAGAGAAGGAATTCGAACTCTTTCAGAGCGCTGTTGAGATTGATCTCAAGCAGATGAAGCGTCAGGTCGGCGTTCTTGTCGCTAATCTCCCCGGCAGCAAGCTGCGCGATGACCTTGGCGGTTTTCTGGGCGATGAATTCAAGCTGGAAGGTCATTTCCTGCTTGATACCGCTCCATTGGTCTTTTGCCTTGAGGATCGCCACCTCGAGGAGCCCTTCGAGAAGCTCCTTGGCAGACCCCGGTGCGAAGTTCGCAGTATCGATCGGCATGAACAACCCCCTATTATTTCAAGGCGCCTTCCATCGTCTTTGGAATGGCGCAAACGTTTCGAACAACGGAAATATTGTCGGCCTCGTTAGGCGCCTGGCCGTCGGCCTTGAATGCTGCGCGCGAGGCCTCGATCGCCCGGCGACAATTATCGATATCATCGACAAGAAGCTGTGCGGCATTGGCCGCCGGCCGCCCGCGGAGGTAGGCCGGCCGCTTGCCGGCAATGTCCGCAGCCTCCTTCACACCCGCCAACGCGTCGATGTAATAGGGCTCCACCTTGCCATAGGGCACACGTGAGGGGCTGCTTGCCTCGATAGAGGTTTCGATCTTGGTGAGGCTGGCATGCGCGCCGTCCAGCTTCGCATAGATCGCCTCATTGTAACTGGGCGCGAAAATGGTACAGCCGCCGAGCAGCAGCGGTAGCGTCAAGCTCATCAGTTTGCGGATAAGACCCATGGGATGCCCTCCATTCACGGACATCCTAGCGCGTGCAAAATCAAATGCAATCTTAAATTACATATAAAATAAAATACACTACATAGATGCATTCGATTGCATGACGTCAGGCCGCGCAGCTCTCGCAAACGCCGCGGATCTCGATCGTCGTCTTCTCCGCCTTGAACTTCTTGCTGCGCATCCAGTTCATCAGCTGATGATCGACAGCGTGGTCGTGGAACTCGATGACCTGACCGCAGCTCTCGCAGATGGCGAAGGCGACGGTGCCGTGGCTGTGGCAATTCTCGTCCGGATGGGCGCAGACGACGAAGGAGTTGATGCTCTCCAGCCGATGCACGACGCCATACTCCAAAAGCTTCTCCAGCGCCCGGTACACCTGCAACGGCGCCCGGAACCCGTGATCGCGCAATTTGTCGAGGATCGTGTAGGCGCTGAGCGGGCCCTCCGCCTTTTCCAGGACATCGAAGACGAGCGCCTGGTTCTTGGTCAGCTGTGGCGTGTTCATGTGCCTTGTCCTTGCGGTTCCTTGCGCCCCAACCGCGGCAGCAGGCTGAGGATGAAGAGAATGAGGGCTGCGACGACGATCGACGGGCCTGACGGCGTGTCATAGGTGAGCGAGCCGAAGAGACCGCCGACGACGGCAACGGCGCCGATCAGCGATGCCAGCACCGCCATGATCTCGGGCGTCGGTGAAAAGCGGCGCGCCGCAGCTGCCGGAATGATCAGTAGCGAGGTGATCAGCATGATGCCGACGATCTTCATGGCAATGGCGATGACGACCGCCATCAACAGCATGAAGAACAGCCGCGCCCGCTCCGGCTGCAGGCCTTCGGCTTCGGCAAGCTCCGGATTGACGGTCGAGGCCAGCAGCGGCCGCCAGAGCCAGGCGATCGCCGCGACGACGAACAGCCCGCCGCCCCAGATCATCGCAATATCGGTCTTCGACACCGCAAGGATATCGCCGAACAGGAAGGCAATCAGATCGATCCGCACCCAGCTCATGAAGGCGACCATGACGAGGCCGATGGCGAGCGTGGCATGCGAGAGAATGCCGAGCAGCGCATCGGCCGAAAGCGCCTGACGCTTCTGCAAAAAGAGCAGCAGGATCGACACCGTAGCGGCAACGCCGAAGACCGCGAGCGTCAGATTGAGCTGAAAGAGCAGCGACAACGCCACCCCAAGCAGCGCCGAATGGGCGATCGTATCGCCGAAATAGGCCATTCGCCGCCAGATGATGAAGCAGCCGAGCGGCCCTGTCGTCAGCGCCAGACCGACGCCGGCGAGAACGGCACGGACGAAGAAATCGTCAAGCATGGCGCTCTCCCGCATGGTGATGGTGATCGTGGCCATCATGATCGTGAGCTCTATGATCGTGCCCGTCCCCATGATCGTGATCGTGGTGATGGCCGTCCTCGGGATGGCAGTGATCGGTCACTGATCCGTCTGAATGCAGGACGCGCCCATCCGGCAGATGCGTATGGTCGTGGTGGTGGCTATAGACGGCAAGCGTCTGCGCCGCCCGGCTGCCGAACAGCCGCACATATTCGGGGCTCTGGCTGACGGCCTGCGGCGTACCGCGGCAGCAGACATGGCCGTTCAGGCAGATGACAGTATCGGTCTCGGCCATCACGACATGCAGGTCATGGGAAATCAGCAGAATGCCGCAGCCGGTTTCGTTGCGGATCTGCTTGATCAGGTCGTAGAGCGCGATCTCGCCGGAAAAATCGACGCCCTGCACAGGCTCGTCAAGCACTAGCAGATCGGGCTTGCGGGCAATGGCGCGCGCCATCAAGGCGCGCTGGAATTCGCCGCCGGAGAGATGCTGAACTTCGGCGTTCAGCATATGCGCCATGCCGGCAGACTCGAGCGCGGCCATCATTTCCTTCTCGGCGAGCGGGCCGGTCAACGTCATCAGCCGGCGCACAGTCAGCGGCAATGTCCAATCGACGGCAAGCTTCTGCGGCACATAGCCGACCTTCAGCCCAGGCAGCCGTTCGACGCTGCCCTCGTCAGGCTTGAGCACGCCGATGGCAGTCTTGGCACTTGTCGATTTTCCGGAGCCGTTCGGCCCGATCAGCGTCACGATCTCGCCGCGCGAAACGGAAAAATCAACGCCGCGCACCAGCCAGCGGCCATTGCGGCGAATACCGGCATTATTGAGGGAAACCAGTGGCTTCGCCCCGGAATTGGCGGGAGATAACATCATTTTTCCTGATGTGCTGTTGCGTCCTGCTATCGCACACGTTATAGCATTACGCAATTGATGTAATAACATAACAAACGCAATTCAAGCGGAGCGTGCACATGAAACTGGCTGCCGGCCTCACCCTCATCCTTCCGGCCCTGATGCTGGCAGGAACAGCCAAGGCTGCCGATGCGCCTGTTGTCGTCACCTCGATCAAGCCCATTCATTCACTGGTCGCCTCGATCATGCAGGGCGTCGGAACGCCAGAGCTGATCGTCGATGGCGCCGCCTCCCCGCATACCTACAATCTGAAACCATCCAACGCGCGGGCGCTGCAGGATGCAAAGGTGATCTTCTGGGTCGGCGCCGGGCTGGAAGCATTTCTCCAGAAGCCTCTGGAGGCGCTGGGCAGCGATGCCAGCATCGCCGAACTCGACAATGCGCCCGGCCTCACCAAGCTGAAATTCCGCGAAGGCGGCGCCTTCGAGCCGCATGATGACGGCGACGAGGCCGAAGGCCACGATCACCAGGCTGCGGAGGCCACCGGTCACGATGGCGGGCACGACAATGACCACGATCACGGGCATGGCGAATTCGATACGCATCTCTGGCTAGACCCGATGAACGCCAAGGCAATGGCCGCCGAAATCACCACCACGCTGGTCGCCGCCGACCCGGCGAACGCGTTGACCTACCAGGCCAATGCCAAGACGCTCGATGACAAGCTCGATGCACTCGACAAGGAACTGGCGGCGACAGTCGCTCCGGTCAAGGACAAGCCTTTCATCGTCTTCCACGACGCCTACCAGTATTTCGAACATCGCTACGGCATCAAGGTGGCAGGATCGATCACCGTCAGCCCGGAAACCATTCCCGGCGCAGAACGGGTGTCGGAGATCCACCAGAAGGTCGGCGAACTCGGCGCCACCTGCGTCTTCGCCGAACCGCAATTCGAACCGCGCCTCGTCGACGTCGTCATCGAAGGCACCAAGGCCAAGTCGGGCGTGCTCGATCCAGAAGCTGCAACGCTGAAGGCCGGCCCCGATCTCTATTTCACCCTGATGCGCGGCATCGCCGCCAGCATGAAGGATTGCCTCAGCCGCGATAGCTGAGCGCATTCGAGCACCGGCCAGAGAAGGCGAGCGCTTCTGCTCGTCTTTTTTAGGTCGCCATATGTAATGGTATAACATTTATAATGGAGATATCCATGGACAGCAGACTTCCGGTCACGGTTCTCTCGGGCTTTCTCGGCGCGGGCAAGACGACGCTTCTCAATCATGTCCTCTCCAACCGGCAGGGAATGCGCGTGGCGGTGATCGTCAACGATATGAGCGAGGTCAATATCGACGCCGCGCTGATCCGTGACGGCGGCGCCAATCTTTCGCGCACCGAGGAGCAGTTGGTCGAAATGACCAATGGCTGCATCTGCTGCACCCTTCGCGACGATCTGCTGAGCGAAGTCCGTAAGCTCGCCGCCCAGGGCCGGTTCGACTATCTGTTGATCGAATCGACCGGTATCGCCGAACCCCTGCCCGTCGCCACCACCTTCGAGTTCCGCGACGAGAAGGGTGAGAGCCTCTCCGATATCGCCCGGCTGGATACGATGGTCACTGTGGTTGATGCCGCAAATCTCCTGGCCGACTATGGCTCGACCGATTTCCTGGCCGACCGTGGTGAAACGGCGGGCGATCGCGACAACAGGACGATCGTCGATCTCCTCGTCGAGCAGATCGAATTCGCCGACGTCGTCGTGCTCAACAAGAGCGGGACCGCAACGCCGGAACAACGCCATGCGGCCCGCACCATCATCACCGGGCTGAACCCGGACGCACGGCTGATCGAAACCGATTTCGGCCGCGTGGACCTCGGCGACGTCCTCGGTACCGGCCGCTTCGATATCGACAAGGCCGAGACCCATCCCCTCTGGTACAAGGAGCTCCACGGCTTCCGCGATCATGTGCCGGAGACTGAGGAGTATGGTATCCGTTCCTTCGTCTATCGCGAGAAGCGTCCCTTTCATCCCGCCAGGCTGCAGGCCTTTCTCGATCAGTCATGGCCGGGTGTGGTGCGTGCCAAGGGCTTCTTTTGGCTGGCCACCCGGCCTCACTATGTCGGGGAGATCAGCCAGGCTGGCGCAATCGTGCGGACCAGTAAGATGGGATTGTGGTGGGCAGCCGTGCCGAACGAACAATGGCCCCGCGATCCGGGCTTCACGGCAGCACTCGCGCCCTATCTCGACCCCATCTGGGGCGACCGGCGTCAGGAGATCGTCTTCATCGGCGCCGATCCGATGAACGAAGCAGCAATCCGCGCCGGCCTCGATACATGTCTTGTCGAAGCCGACGATTTCACACCGGACCAATGGCGCCACCTGCCGGATCCCTTCGCCAGCTGGGCGCTGCGTGCCGCATGACCGCAAGGCCGATCAAGCCGTTCCGCTGCGTCTGCGAGGAATGCGAACCGCTGCCGCCGATCCCGGGCCTCAGCGCTCCGGCAGAAGAGAAGAGCAAGCCAGCAGCGCTCGGAGCGGCACTCCTCACTG
Source organism: Hyphomicrobiales bacterium (assembly GCA_900465675.1). Lineage (GTDB taxonomy): Bacteria > Pseudomonadota > Alphaproteobacteria > Rhizobiales > Rhizobiaceae > Rhizobium. Next base: position 343,890 of record UBJR01000009.1, read on the forward strand.
CCGCTATCTGGCGCCGTCCATCCGGCACCAGGAACAAATGAAAAGGGCGGCATCGCTGCCGCCCTTCTCATCGATCCCGGCTGCTTAGCGGCCGGAAATGATGCTGGAGATGATGCCGCTTGCCACGCCAACCAGCAGGAAGTCGTTATCGACCTTCACCCAATGGTAGCCACGCGGCGGAGCCGACAGGCGGTAGCGGCGGTAGTCGCGAACGTCAGACATGCGGCGGCGTTCCGCAGCACTGACGCGGTGACCCTTGGTCCAGCGGTACTTCTTGACGACGACCTGCTTGTGCACGTCCCGCTCGACGACACCGGGGCGGCGGTAATCGTTAGCGCTGGCTTCCGAAGCAACGATCGGCGACAGCAGGAAGGAGGCGGAGAGCAGAGCGGCGAAGATCTTTTTCATTGGGGTTTCCTCGTGTTGAACACGCCCCGAAATTACGTCTGCAAAGATGAACTGAATCTGAAACTTAAATTAAACTTTCGTAATCAAATCTGCATGATAAAGGGAGAAGTTTATAATTTAGTTTTATCTTATTAGCGATTATTGCTTTGCATCTCTGGTGGCCAACCTCGTCCTTCGAGGCCCCTGCGGGGCACCTCAGGATGAGGTTGGAGTGGATGTTTTCGCCAGGACCAAGAAATCAAGGATCTGAGCTACCGCAAATCCATCAGCGACCAAACCACTCGAAAAGCCATCAACACAGACCGCCCGCAAAGCCATCAACAACCAAGCCCGCAAACGACCAGCCCTCATCCTGAGGCGCCCCGCAGGGGCCTCGAAGGACGAGGGCGAGTGGCAGACAGGCCGACACTCCCTCACAACTCCTCGTAATTGAACCAATCGAAATCAGCCATCTTCGCCCTGCCCGACGTGTCGAAGGCAAACACACCGGCAAAGGCACCGGTAAACGAGCCATGCTCCCCACGCCCGCCCTCGTCGGAAACCACACCGGCATCCAGCTCCGGCCCGATCGGCTGCCAGGCGCCCATCCCTTCCGTCTGCCAGAAAAATTGCAGCCCGTTCTCGCGGATCTCCATCGACAGCTGCACGCGCCCGTCCGCCGGTAATGCGGCACCGCTTCCGGCAGGAAATGTCATGCGACCATTCGGATAGTCGCCATCGCAAGAGAAGATCGTCACACAGCGGCCGAGCTTCTCGTGCAGCGTCACGACGGCAGCGTGGAATTTGTGACGGTTATAGTAGTGCGTCAGCCCAGCCACCTGCTGATAGGTATCCGGCTGGAACTCGACAACCGTCTCTGCGCGAAAACTATGGTGCTCTTGGCGGCGCGCCACCAGAGCCTGCTCGAACCACGAGCCGATGCTCTCACGTCCGATCAGCCGGAGATGGCCGGGGCGGTCCGTGAGATTGAAGATGCGCTGCGGCTCCGGCGTGCGCAGCCATTGGAAATCGGCAGGCAGCTTTCCACCGTCGAAGCTGTATTCGGCGCGAACCGGCTTCTCGGCGAGCGTCGCGCCATTGAGGCCGGGAACCTCGACATCGGGCACCACGGTGCCGTTCTCGAGATAGAGCCAGCCGTCCTCCTTCCAGACGCATTTCTGCAGCGCCGTTTCACGCCCCAAGGTGCAGCGCCGCTTCGGCGGCATCGGCCGGCCGCAGAGATGCGTGTGATAAACCTGACCATCCGGCGTCTCGACATATTGCCCGTGCCCTGCCCGCTGCAGCACCGCGCCCGGCTGGTCCTTGGAGGTGATCAGATGCATGTTCGGATGCATCTCGTAGGGACCATCGATGTTGCGCGAGCGCGCCATGGTCACCGCATGGTCGTAGCCGGTGCCGCCCTCGGCAGTCGTCAGATAATAGTAGCCGTTCTTCCTGAAGAGATGCGGTCCCTCGACCAGCCCCAGCGGGCTGCCGGCAAAGATGTTCTTGATCGGACCGACAAGCTCGCGCGTTTTCGGATCCCATTCCTGCAGCAGGATACCGTCGAAGGCAGGCGATTTCGGCGCCCCGCCATAGCTCTCGGTACGATGGTTCCACTGCATGTTGACGAACCATTTGCGGCCATCCTCGTCGTGGAAGAGCGACGGATCGAAGCCCGAAGAATTCACATAAATGGGCTCGGACCATTCGCCCTCAATCGTCGGCGACGTCACGATGTAATTATGCGCATCCTTGAAATTGCCGTCGAAACGCTTGACGTCGGAATAGACGAGCCAGAACAACCCGTCCGCATAGGAAAGACACGGCGCCCAGACGCCGCAGCTGTCGGGGTTGCCGCGCATATCCAGCTGCGACTTGCGCTCCAGCGGACGCTTCACCAGCGTCCAGTTCACCAGATCGCGCGAATGATGGATCTGCACGCCCGGATACCATTCGAAGGTCGAGGTCGCGATATAGTAATCGTCTCCGACGCGGCAGATCGACGGGTCCGGATTGAAACCGGGCAGAATGGGGTTGCGGATCATAGCGGCTCCTCCAGAATTTGCGGTACGTACGTCAGTATAATAAGAGGTACGGGCGACGTTTCCCCAACTCCCTCATTCCTGTGCTCGTCACAGGAATCCAGCCGGCCCAAGTCCTTGGGCCGGGAAGAGTCTATTCGTCGCGCAGACGCGCGACGGCTGGATCTCTGTGCCATCCCGTGGGCGCAGCCCTAAGGGCACAGAGATGAGGGAGCGAGGGATTAGCCCCCAAACTCCCCCAATCGCCCTTACCCTAGTCCAGCTCGGCCGACTTGGCCCACAGATTGATATCCGCTTCCTTGGCATAGACATCGATCTGCTTCAGTTCGTCCGCCGTGAACTCGAGATTATCCAGCGCCTTGACGCAATCGACGATCTGCGAGGAGCGGCTGGCGCCGATCAGCGCCGAGGTCACGCGGTCGCCGCGCAGCACCCAGGCGATCGCCATCTGCGCCAGCGTCTGGCCGCGCTTTTCGGCGATCTCGTTGAGCTTCCTGATGTTGTCGATGATCGAAGGACGGATGAAATCCTTCTTCAGGAAGTGGTTCTGCGCCGCACGGCTGTCCTGAGGAATGCCGCCGAGATATTTGGTGGTCAGCATGCCCTGTGCCAGCGGCGAGAAAACGATCGAGCCCATGCCGGTTTCGTCGAGCGCGTCGAGCAGCTTGTCGTCCTCGACCCAGCGGTTAAGCATCGAATAGCTCGGCTGATGGATCAGGCAGGGCGTGCCGAGATCTTTGAGGATCTTCGCTGCTTCGCGGGTGCGCTGCGAATTGTAGGACGAGATCCCGACATAGAGCGCACGTCCCGAGCGCACGATATGATCGAGCGCGCCGCAGGTTTCTTCCAGCGGGGTCTCCGGGTCGAAGCGGTGCGAATAGAAGATATCGACATAGTCGAGGCCCATGCGCTTCAGGCTCTGGTCGCAGGAAGCGATCAGATACTTGCGGCTGCCCCACTCGCCATACGGACCCGGCCACATGTCGTAACCGGCCTTCGACGAGATGATCAGCTCGTCGCGCAGACCGGCAAAATCGGTGCGCAGGATTTCGCCGAAGGCGGTTTCCGCGCTGCCTGGAGGCGGGCCGTAATTGTTGGCGAGGTCGAAATGAGTGATGCCGAGATCGAAGGCCGTGCGGCACATATCGACCTTGCGGTCATGCGGGGTGTCGCCGCCGAAATTGTGCCAGAGGCCGAGAGAGACGGCTGGCAGCTTCAGGCCCGAACGGCCCGTGCGGTTGTACTTCATCTTCGAATAACGGTCGGAAGCCGGTTGCCAGCTCATAATTCTATTCCTTTAAGAAAATCGCGCGGGCAGATTTTGCCCGCGCGGGACAATAGTCGTTTGAAGCCTTACTTCAAGAGCGGCCTTATCGCAGCAGCGCTTGTGCTTCTTCGATGCCGAGGGCGGCCGGCTGGGTGCAGGTCGTCGTCAGTTCGATGAACCGGCCTTCTTCGCCCGACTTCAGGATCGAGGTCATGACATCGACGCCATGCAGCGTGCGATCGAGCGAGCAGCGCGCGTCCCGCCCCTCGATGATCGCCATCGCCATGTCGGCGAGACCAGCCGTGCGGTAGTTGGCGCGCGGTCCCTGCGGGCTCTCCTGGTTGAAGATGCCGAAGGGATGTTCCCAGCCATCAACCGGCTTGATGGCCTTGTCCTTGCCGCTCGCCTCGACGACGCCGCCGAAGAAGTTCGGGTCCGGCACGTAGATCGAGCCCTCGGTGCCGTAGAGCTCCATATTGGCATGACGGTGCGACCAGACATCCCAGCTCGCCGTCAACGTCACCGTGGCGCCGCTGACGAATTCGAGGATCGCCTGGATCGTCGTCGGGGTCTTCACCGGGATGACTTCGCCATTGCGCGGGGCGCTGGTGATGGTGCGGGTTTCCGATGCCATCGAGGTCATGGCGCCGACACGCTTCACCGGCCCGATCAGGTTGATCAGGTTGGCGATGTAGTAAGGGCCGAGATCGAGGATCGGGCCGCCGCCCGGCAGGAAGAAGAAGTCCGGGTTCGGATGCCACATCTCCATGCCGGGGCTCATGACGTAGCAGGCGCCCGACGTGATGCGGCCGACGCCACCTTCATCGATATATTTGCGGGCGAGCTGATGCGCGCCGCCGAGGAAGGTATCCGGTGCGCAACCAACCGACAGGTTCTTCGCCTTGGCGATGCGGCGCAGTTCCTCGCCCTGCTCCAGGGTCAGGACCAGCGGCTTTTCCGAATAGACGTGCTTGCCGGCTTCGAGGATCGACTTGGAGACCGGGAAATGCGCGTCGGGGATCGTCAGGTTGACGACGACGTCGATCTCGTCGTTCTTAAGCAGCTCCTCGATCGTCTGCGCCTTGACGCCGTATTCGGCGGCGCGGGCTTCGGCGGCCTGCATGTTGATGTCGGCGCAGGCAAGGACCTTCAGGCCCTTGAACAGCGGCGACAGCGAGAAGTAGGTGGTGGAGATGTTGCCGCATCCGATGATGCCGACGCCAAGTTCCTTGGTCATGATAAGCCTCAATAGGTCTTGTAGGATGCGATCGAGCGGGTGATCAGGCGGTCGATATCAGCCGGATTGTCATGCTCGACGACGAAATGCTTTGCCTTGGTGCCCTTGAGAGCAGCGATCAGCTTTGCCCAGGGCAGCGTGCCATGGCCGACATCGGCCCAGCCGTCTTCGTTCTTGTTCTCGCCTGCAGGCGCGATGTCCTTGACGTGAACCGCCGTGATCCGCGAGCCGAGCTTTTCGATCCAGGCGAAGGGATCGGCGCCGCCACGAACGACCCAGGCAATATCGGCTTCCCATGAAATATCCGGCGCGCCTTCGAAGATACGCTCGATCGGCAGCGAGCCGTCGGCGAGCTTGACGAATTCGAAGTCATGGTTATGCCAGCCGAACTCGTAACCTGCATCCTTGAAGGGCTTCGCCATTTCATGCAGGCGCTTGCCGAATGCCAGCCAGCCGGCACCATCGCTCGGGCGCTGTTCGGCCGCCAGATGCGGCGCATAGATCGAATCCATGCCGAGCGCCTTTGCGATATTGAGCGACTTCTTGACTTCGCCGTCGAGGAAATCCGGGCTGAAATGGCCGGTCGCCATCGTCAGGCCGTTCTTGTCGAGTTCGGCGCGCAGGCTCTTCAGGCCGGCATCGTCGAGATCGGCATAAATGCCGCCGAAGCCTTCGACTTCCTGGTAGCCGGCCTTGCCGAGCTTTTCGAAGATCGCCGAATAGGGCTGGAAGTTGCGCGCGCTGTAAAGCTGGAAGCTGAGTTTCGTCATAGTATCCTCCTCGGGCCTCGTGCCCATCTTTCAAATCATTCTGCCGACTGGCAGGAATGCAGATCATAGAAACGGAAGTCCGGCAGCTTGCCCTTCTCGAGCGGATTTGCCGGGGTGAAGGTGATGCGGCGGGTCTCACCGGCCGCCAGATCGAAGGCGTTATCGGAATATTTTCCGTCCTCGTCCGTCTCAATCATCACGAAAAGCGCCAGTCCCTTCGCGGTGACATTGAGACAGACCGAACCGTCCTCCTCGATATACTCGTGCGTGACCTGCAAGCCGGCGGGCTCGAGCTCCAGAGCCTTGTAGGTGCCGTGGACATAATGCCCCTCGCCGCCCATGCCATTCGACGCCGTGAAGCGCCAGGCAAGCAGCGTCCCGTCGGGAATGTCGGACAGGTCGATCGAGGCAGCCGTGACCGCCGCATCCGGCGTGCAGATCGCCTGCACATCCCTGAGATGCTTGCGTTCGCCCTTCATCGTCAGGATCGAGATCGAGAGATCGACGCTGACTTCATCGAGCGTATCGTTGACCAGCGAGAAACGGATCGCCTTGCCGTCGTCAGCAGGGATCGCTGCGACCGCCACCGGCTGGAAGAAGCGCTTGACGAGATAGTGCATCGCCTTCCAGCGGCCGCCGTAATCAAGGCTCGACCACGAGGCGACCGGCCAGGTGTCGTTGAGCTGCCAGTAGATCGTGCCCATGCAATGCGGCTTCAGCGACCGCCAGTATTCCACCGCCGTCTTGATCGCCAGGCCCTGCTGGATCTGGCTGAGATAGACGAAATTCGGGAAATCCTTCGGGAAGCGGAAATAGCGGAACATCGTGCCGGCAATCCGCTCGTTGCCGCCGGCATTCTTCTGGTGCAGCTCCATCACCGGCGATGCGACATTCATGTCCTTCGCGTCCGCATAGGTCTTGATGACAGGCAGCGACGTGTAGGATTGGAAGCCGAATTCCGAGCAGAAGCGCGGCCGCACCGTGCGGTAATTGTCGAACGACTTGTTCTCGTGCCAGACCGACCAGTAATGCATGTCGCCGGAACCATCGGCATGCCAGGCATCGCCGAAATCGAGATAGCCGGAAGCCGGGCTGGACGGCCACCACAGCGCGCCCGGAAGCGCCTTTTTCACCGATTGCTCGATGGTCCGGTTCAGCCGGTCGTAGGAGACGAGGTACCGATCGCGGTCCTTCTTCGATTCGTCGAACCAGGTGAGCGCGCCCACCAGCTCGTTATCGCCGCACCAGAGCGCAATCGACGGATGCGACGACAGCCGCTTGACCTGATAATCGACCTCGACGGCAACGTTATCGAGAAAGTCTTCGGTCGAGGGATAGAGGTTGCAGGCGAACATGAAGTCCTGCCAGACCATCAAGCCCAGCCGGTCGCAGAGATCGTAGAAATAATCCTGCTCGTAGAAACCGCCGCCCCAGACGCGGATCATGTTCATGTTGGCGGCTTTCGCCGATTGCAGCAGGTCTTCGGTCTTCTCCGGCGACGACCGCGAGTAGAGCGCATCGGCCGGGATCCAGTTGGCGCCGCGGCAGAAAATTTCGCGGCCGTTCACCTTGAAAGCAAAGCGGCTACCGGCGGCGTCGGGCGTGGTGATCAGCTCGATGGTGCGAATGCCAATCTGCTTCGTCACCACGTCCGTCGGCAGATCGACGGTCAGTTCGTAGAGCGCCTGCTCGCCGCTGCCCGCCGGCCACCAGAGCTTCGGCTTGTCGATCTGGAAGACGTGATTGACGACAGTCTCCCCGCCGCTGACGCCGACATCGAGGCGCACACGCTCGCCATCCAGCGCAAAATGAACGGGAACGATGCCCGGATTCTTGGAATGGAGCGTCGCCGTGACCAGCACCTCGACACTTCCGTCCAGATTGTGCGTCTGGCGCGTCGTCACCTGCTCGATGCGTGCCGTCTCCAGCTTCCGCAGCGCGATGGTGCCGTAAAGGCCAAGCGGCGCAATCGCGATGTTCCAGTCCCAACCGAAATGGCACTGCGGCTTGCGCAGCAGGTTGCCGTTGGCGATCGGCGAATTGCCGGGATGGTACGGAATGTAGAAAGGCTGCTTGCCCTGCCGGTCGGCGCCCTCGGCGATGCTCGACTTGAAGACGATGCGGATGGTGTTGTCACCGGCCTTCAGCATCGACGAAACATCCGGCCGGTAGCGGCGGAAGCAGTTGTCGGCGGACAGCGCCAGGAAGCCGTTCACGAAGACCGAGGCCACCGTATCGAGATAATCGATATCCAGATACCAGTCGCCCTCGGTCTCCTTCAGCCTGAAGCTGCGCTCGATCGCCCATTCCTGGTGCGCCACCCACTGGATCGTTTCTTCGTTGCGGCCGAAATACGGATCCGGGATGAGCTTGGCGGCATGGAGCGCGGAATGCACATCGCCGGGGATTGCGATCGTGCTTTTGATTTCGCCATCGGCGGAGGCTAGCTGCCAGCTGCCCGCGAGATCGATGGAGGAACCGTTCTTCGGCAAGGACGTCATGATAGTACCCGATCAGGCCGCCTTGGGGGATGCCGGACGAACCGGACCGCGGCCGAATTTGGACGGCCGGAGGGCCGCTATTGAAGATCAGGCGGAGCCATCGCCCCGCCTGTATTGCGATTTAGATACGGTCTTCGCTGGCAGCGTCAAACAGCGATGCAAGCGACATATCGAAGCTGAGCTTGACCGGCGTGCCCGGGGCAAAGCGGCGTGAACCGGCAATGCGCACGGACATCGTATGCCCGGCATGTTTCAGCCACAGCAGGTTGTCGGCGCCCATCGGCTCCTCGATATCGACCGTCGCCTCATGCACCTCGGCGCCGATATTCTCGTTCACCTTGATATGCTCGGGTCGAACGCCGAGAACCACCTTGCGGCCAGGCTGCAGCGACTGCTCGGTCTGATAGCCGTCGAGCGAGAAGGTCACGCCGTTGGAGACGAAGGCCGTCTTGCCACCGGCATTTGTGAGCTCGCCGTGCAGGAAATTCATCGACGGCGAGCCGATGAAGCCCGCGACGAAGAGATTGCGCGGCTTGTTGTAGATCGTCGTCGGATCGGCGAGCTGCTGGATGATGCCGCTCTTCATGATGGCGATACGATCGGCGAGTGTCAGCGCCTCGATCTGGTCATGGGTGACGTAGATCATCGTGTTCTTCAGCGACTGGTGCAGACGCTTGATCTCGACGCGCAGTTCCGAACGGAGTTTCGCATCGAGGTTCGACAACGGTTCGTCGAAGAGGAAGACATCGACATCACGCACCAGCGCACGGCCGATCGCCACGCGCTGACGCTGGCCGCCGGAAAGCTCGGCCGGCTTGCGCTTCAAAAGTGGCTGGATCTGCAGGATTTCGGAAGCGCGGGCGACACGCTTGTCGATCTCGGCCTGCGGGATCTTTGCGACCTTCAGGCCGAACGACAGGTTCTTCTCGACCGTCATCTGCGGATAGAGCGCGTAGGACTGGAACACCATGCCGATGCCGCGGTCCTTGGGCTCTTCCCAGGTGACGTTCTTGCCCTTGATGTAGATCTGCCCTTCGGACGCGTCGAGCAGACCGGCGATGCAGTTCAACAGCGTGGACTTGCCGCAGCCGGACGAGCCGAGCAGAACCAGGAACTCGCCGTCGTTGATATCGAGGTTCAGGTCCTTGAGGACGCTGACGGCACCGAAATTCAGCGACAGATCTTTGATGGAAACGCTTGTGTTCATGATCAACCTTTCACTGCGCCGGCGGCGATACCGCGGACGAAGAGACGCCCGGACACGAAGTAGACGATAAGCGGCACCAGACCCGTCAGGATCGTTGCGGCCATGTTGACGTTGTATTCCTTCACACCCTGGACGGAATTGACGATGTTGTTCAGCTGAACCGTCATCGGATAGGTGTCAGGACGGGTGAAGACGACGCCGAAGAGGAAGTCGTTCCAGATGCCGGTGACCTGCAGGATCATCGCCACGACGAAGATCGGCAGCGACATCGGCACCATGATGCGCAGGAAGATCTGCCAGAAGCCCGCGCCATCGACACGCGCCGCCTTGAAGAGTTCCTGCGGCAGCGACACGAAGTAGTTGCGGAACAGCAGCGTCAGGATCGGCATGCCGAAGATCGAATGGACGATGACGAGGCCCGTCAGGCTGCCATAGAGGCCGATTTCGCGCAGCACGATAACGATCGGGTAGATCATCACCTGATAGGGGATGAAGGCACCGATGATCAGGATCGAGAAGAACAGTTCCGATCCCTTGAAGCGCCAGTTGGCGAGCGCATAACCGTTGACCGAGGCAATGGCGATCGAGATCACCACCGACGGAACGGTGATGCGCACCGAGTTCCAGAAGCCGCGCGAAAGGCCGTCGCAGTTCAGACCCGTGCAGGCCTCCGCCCAGGCCTTCACCCAGGGTTCGAAGGTGATCTCCATCGGCGGCGAGAAGATGTTGCCCATACGGATCTCGGGCATCCCCTTCAGCGAGGTGACGACCATCACATAGAGCGGCAGCAGGTAATAGAGAGCTGCGATCGTCAGCGTGCCGTAGAGCATGATGTTGCGGCCCGACAGCATCGGCTTCGGCCGCGGCCCACTCGGCCCGGCGCCGAGCTTCGGCTTGATGGCGTCTATGCCGGCAGCAGTGGTGTTGAGGGTTCCTGTATCAGCCACGCTTGCGCCCTCCACCGAATTCCAGATAGGCCCAGGGAACGATGATGATCGCGACCGTGATCAGCATCATCGTCGATGCGGCAAAGCCCTGACCGAGGTTCTGCGCCTGGAACATGTAATCGTAGACGTATTTTGCAGGCACTTCCGACGAGATGCCCGGACCGCCCGAGGTCTGCGCCACGACGAGGTCGTAGACCTTGACGATGCCGGACGCGATGATGACGAGCGTGGTGATGAAAACAGGGCGCATCATCGGGATGACGATGAAGAGATAGGTCTTCCACATCGGGATGCCGTCGACACGCGAGGCCTTCCAGATGTCTTCGTCGATGCCGCGAAGACCCGCCAGCATCAGGCACATGACCAGCCCCGTGCCCTGCCAGAGGGCGGCGATCAGGATGCCGTAGATGACGATCTCGGGCGTATAGAGCGGATTGAAGGTAAAGCTCGTCCATCCCATCGAACGCACCACGGACTGCACGCCGAAATCGGGGTTCAGAACCCACTGCCAGACGAGACCGGTGACGATGAAGGACAGCGCGAAAGGATAGAGGAAAATGGTGCGGAAGGTGTTTTCGAAACGGATCTTCTGATCCATCAGCGCCGCCAGCACGAAGCCGATCACCAGCGAGAAGATCAGCGAGAGAATGCCGTAGACGGCAAGATTCTCGATCGCAGTCACCCAGCGCGGCGCGGCCCAGAGCCGCTCATATTGATCGAAGCCGACGAAGCTCATGCGCGGCAGAAGCTTCGAATTGGTGAAGGAATAGAATACGGTCCAGACCGTGCCGCCGAGGAAGATAACCACCGCGGTCAGGATCATGGGAATGGATGCAATCTTCGCATTCAGATTGCGCAGTAATTGGTTTGGCCGGCCTGCTCGCGCTTGACCCGTCATTGTGGCTCCTCCTGAAATCGCAATCGCGTTTCGTGATCCGGAATGGAAGACGGCCTTGCAGGCGAGCTTCCAATCGTCTCCATCTCAGCGCCGCCCTCTCAAGGACGCCTGAGACCTACCCCGCCCGCCGATCCCGAAGATCAGTGCAGATCCGGCCCTGAAAAGCAGGGCCGGACCGCAAGGGCAGATATACGGGATCAGTCAGCGGAGCCGATGATACCGGCAAAGCGCTTCTGAGCGTCTTCGACAGTCATCGCCGTGGAGAAGAACTCGGAGAAGAGGTCTTCCTTCTGCTTCTGGCTGTCTGCCGAAAGCAGCTGGTCGGTCCATTCGACGACATTGCCCTTGGCAAGGATGTCGAGACCCTTCTTCATGCAGTCGTTGGCAGCGCCGAGATCGACGTCACCACGAACCGGCAGCGAACCCTTCTTCAGGTTGAAGGCAACCTGAGTCTTGGGGTCGAGCAGCGTCTTGGCGAGAACGGCCTGCGCCTTGGACTTCTCTTCGTCCTTCAGCAGCGGGAAGTAGAAGGCATCGCCACCCGTTGCGATCATGTCGGTCACGCCGAGGCCCGGAAGGCAGGTATAGTCCACACCGGCCTTCTGGCCAGCGAGCTGGAATTCGCCCTGCGCCCAGTCGCCCATGATCTGACCGCCGGCCTTGCCGGTGATGACCATATTGGTTGCCTGGTTCCAATCCTGGACGTTGGTGCCCTTGGACATCTTGCGGGCGTCGTCTGCTGCCTTGAAGACCTTGGCGATCTCGGGGCCAGCGGCAACTTCCGCATCCTTGTCCTTGTAGACCTTGTAGAACGTATCCTTGCCGGCGAGAGCCAGCAGCAGAACGTCGAATGCGCCTGCGGACTGCCATGCCTGACCGCCGACGGCGAGCGGCACGATGCCTGCCTTTTCGAGAGCCGGCGCAGCAGCGACCAATTCATCCCAGTTCTTCGGCACTTCGACGCCAGCCTTCTTGAAGGCGGCATTCGAGAGCCACAGCCACTGCCAGGAGTGGATGTTCACAGGGGCGCAATAGATCTTGCCGTCGATGGTGCAGGAATCGAGCAGGTTCGACGGACGGACGATGTCCTTCCAGTGTTCTGCCGTAGCGACATCGGTCAGGTCGCGCATCAGGCCGGCCTGGACGAGTTCTTCAGCCTGACGGCCGTGGTTGAACTGCGTGGCGCCCATCGGATCGCCACCGGTGATGCGGCTGATCATGATCGGACGTGCGGTACCGCCGGAACCTGCAATGGCACCGTCGACCCACTTGTTGCCGGTGGCATCGAATGCCTTGGCGAGTTCTGCGACAGCCGCAGCTTCGCCGCCCGAGGTCCACCAATGGGTGACTTCGAGATCGGTCGCCTGCGCGGCGCTAAACGGAATGATGACCGAAGCGGCAAGCATGGCCGCGAACGAACGGATATTCATGAGTTCTCCTCCCTCACTGAAACGTTGCCGGAAAAACTTAGTGCAATCGATTTTTTGACGCAACAGCCTGCACGTAAAATTTTCTTTAGCGCCTGCGATTGCTACCCATACCTGTCAAAAAGCCAGGAAACGTGCATCTATGGCGCCAACTTGTGCGGTCAATACCGCAGCGCACTTCATGACATAAATGATTGTTATAGCTTATATATTTACAAGTATTCTCAAAAAAATCCAATTGCGACCCTTCGCAGCCGCAAAAAATCTGTGCGATTTCCATCGATTCAACCTATGCGTCTATCCCTGCCCTACAGGCATCAAAAAGTGCTCGACTTTTCTACTGTATCGTTACAGATTTTGTGACTTAGGGAGGAGCGGCTTTTCGATGCGGATGCGCTTACGGCGCGTTCAAAAAGCATCTATAAGCAGACGCAAATCGCGTGAGGGTAGCTTAGACCTATGGAAAACAAGGGAAATTTCGCGGGGGCGGCGACCGTCCAGCGCGAGCGTCCGACGCTGAAGACGATCGCCTTCATGACCGGTCTTGGCATCACCACCGTCTCGCGCGCCCTGAAGGACGCACCGGATATCGGCGCTGAAACCAAGGAGCGGGTGCGCATGGTGGCGCGCCAGCTCGGATACCAGCCAAACCGTGCCGGCGTACGCCTTCGCACCGGCAAGACTAACGTCATCGCCCTGGTTCTCTCGATCGACGAGGAGATCATGGGCTTTTCGAGCCAGATGGTCTTCGGCATCTCGGAAGTGCTGACCGGAACGCCCTATCACATCGTCGTCACGCCGCATTCCCACAGCCGCGATCCGATGGCGCCGGTGCGCTATATTCTCGACACCGGCTCGGCAGATGGCGTCATCATCTCGCGCATTGAACCTGACGATGCACGCGTGCGCCTGCTCGCCGAACAGAACATCCCCTTCGCGACCCACGGCCGCACCGATGCCGGCCTCGTTCATCCCTACCACGACTTCGACAACGAGGCCTTCGCGCACGAGGCCGTGAAGCGGCTGGTCGAGCGCGGCCGCAAGCACATCGCGCTGCTACAGCCGCCGAGCAAGCTCACCTATTACACCCACACGCGGATCGGCTTCCAGACCGGCCTGCACGACTACGGCGCCGAGGAAGTGCCGCTCAGGGTCAATATCGATGCGCCGCTCGACGAGATCAGGAATGCTGTGGAGACGATGATGCGCTCGCCGGGCGCACCTGATGCGATCGTCTGTTCCGCCGGAAGTGCTGCCATCGCCGTCAACGCCGGGATCGAGGCTGCCGGCAAGCGCCTCGGCAAGGATGTCGACATGGTCTCGAAGGAATCCGCCCCGATCCTCAACTGGATCCGCCCCGAGATCATCACCGCTTACGAAGACGTCCGCCACGCCGGCCGCGAAATGGCCAAGGCCGTCATCGCCCGCATCGACGGCATCGAACCGGAACTGCTGCAAAGCGTCAGCAAACCGGTGTGGCCGGATGGGCGACGCCGAGCAGACTGGTAGCCTGACGGCAAGTCCGCCGGGATGGAAGGCACAAAACGGTTCTAGAACCGTTTTGCCGCCCCGACCCTGGCACCGGCCGATGTCTCACCGTCGCCCTCCACATTCAGGAGCAGGCTGGCATCGATCATCCACAGATCGACGGTCTGGATAGACAGGCCGGCCGTGAGCAACCCGAATGCGCCCGATCCGTCCAAACCCGAGAATCCGGCTGTCAGGCCGAGCTTCGGCGTCAGCACCGAACCGCTTTCAACCGTAAACGACCGGGCAATCTCCGCCCCGAGGCTGAGACGGAACTGTTCTTCGTCGAAGCCATCGATCGCGATCATATCGCCGGTGCTGTTGCTGACGGCGTAATCCTCTACCTTCTCGGAGAAGTATACAGCCCGCAGCTTTGGCGTCAGGATGGTGTCGTCATCGATCGCCCATTGCCCCTCGATCGAGGTATCAGCCATCCAGCGCGTCGTATCGAACGTGCCGTCCCAGAAATCCGTATCGATGTCGTTGGACGATCCGCCATAAAGCAGGCTGGTGTTCCAGAACACGTTCTTGCCGATTTCGAAGGAGGCATACGGACCCGCCAGCCAGCCGTTTCCGGTCAGCTCCGCATCGGCATCCGTCGGATCGGTCATACGGTCGTAATGCAGGGAGAAGCCGAGCAGCGCCTTGTCGGAGAGCAGGTAATCCGCTCCCAGGTTGATCATGGCGAAGCTTCCCCACTTTCCGTCATCGGTGGCGCTGTCCCTGTGTGTCAGAAATGCGCCGTCGATCCAGATATTGAAAGGCGAAAGATCGGCATTTTTCCCATCCACCGGCGTGCTGCCCGCCGCTTCCATCTGCGCGAGACTGGTGGAGAAGCCAACTGTCAGTCCGTTCTCGGACGGCATCATGCGTGCGGTCACAGGATTGCTTTCCTGCCCCATTTGGCGGCGCTCGAGAAGGCCCGGCACCTTGATGCTCGAGGAAATCATGTTCTGGCGGCTTTGGACGAAGTCGTGGACCAGATGGTCGATGCTTTCTGCGACCTGGCCTGCAGCGTAGTTGAGGTTATAGGTCACGGTACCGGTGTTCGAATTGCCGAGCGAACTGGTAAGCCGGAAGCCCACTCGAACCTGACCCGAATATGCAGGGTTCGGTGTGAACTGAAGGTACCAGCCGACAGGCGCGAACGATCCCGCTTGCGCCAATTGGCCCTGAATGATCGCCGTGCTGCCGGCATTGGCCGGTTCGACAAAGGTAATGTCAGCTGATGTAAACGGACCGCCCGTCGCCCCGCGGTTGAGATAGACATCAGGCGGCGAGGAACCGGCGGGTACATTCACCACCTTGTCGGTCACCGAGATATCCTGTGCCTTGACCTTCAGTGTGTAGGCCGCGGTGGCAGTCGCATGGTGGCTGTCCTCCACCTGAATCGTGAAGCTATAGTCTCCTTCGGTATTCGCATGCAGGGGACCGGACAGTGCGCCGGTCGAAATGTTCAGGATCAGGCCGGGCGGCAGGGTCCCTGTCGAAAGACTATAGATCAACGGCGCGGTACCGCCGGTAGTGCTGATAGCCTGGCTGTAGTCCTCACCGGCCATCGCCTCCGGCAGCGCTCCGGCGGCGGGCGTGAAGACAAAGCTCGCGCTACCGGCTGCGTTCACCTGCAGCGAATAGATTGCTGTTCCTGTCGTGCCGTTTGAATCCGTTGCGGTGATGGTGAAGCTGGAGTTTTCGTCTGCTGTCGGCGCGCCGGAGATCGTGCCATCTGTGGCAAGCGACAGACCGGAAGGCAGGGAACCTGCGGTGATGGCGTAGTCGTAGGGAGCGCCGCCACCCGAGGCGGCGATAGTCTTGCTATACGCGATTCCGACTGTGCCTGTTGTCAATGCACCGGCAGCCGGCGCGAAAGTGAATGTCGGCGCCGTCACCGTGATGGTCACCGTTGCCGGTGAAGATGTGCCGGCAGAATTGGTCGCCGTATAGGTGAAGCTGTCAGTGCCCGAATAGCCGGCAAGAGGCGTATAGGTGACCGCCGTACCGGAAACCGTCGCCGTGCCACGCGTACCCGTCAAGTCGACAGCAACCGAAACAGCCGCGCCGCCGGTGATATCGAGCGTGATCGGATTGGCTGATGAATTCGCCGCCACCGTCGCCGAAACCCCGTTGGCGAAGGGAGCCTGGGGGCCGATGGCAAGCGAATAGGATACCGTGCCCGTCGCGCCGTGTGTATCCGTTGCGGTGATGGTGAAGCTGGCGTTTTCGTCAGCTGTCGGCGTGCCGGAAATCGTGCCATCTGTGGCAAGCGACAGACCGGCAGGCAGCGAGCCGGCTGTGACGGCATAAGTATAGGAAATACCGCCACCCGAGGCGACGATCGTCGTGCTGTAAGCGGTTCCGGCCGTGCCTGCCGTCAACGCACCGGCAACCGGCGCGAAAGTAAACGTCGGCGCCGTCACCGTAATGCTGACCGTTGCCGGTGACGATGTGCCGGCGGGATTGGTCGCAGTATAGGTGAAGCTGTCGCCACCCGAATAGCCAGCAGCGGGTGTATAGGTGATTGCCGTGCCGGAAGCCGTCGCCGTGCCGTGGCTTGCCGCCGAGGCGACCGCAACCGAAGCAGGCGTGCCGCCGCTGATCGCGAGCGTGATCGGATTGGCGGACGAATTCGCCGCAACTGTCGCCGATGCCAAACCGGCGACCGGCTTGGTCAATGCGGCTGCCGGCGTGACGGCAGCGGTCGCAGCCGAAGCAGTCCCTGCCCCCATGCTGTTGCTTGCCGTCACCGTGAACGTGTAGGCCGTGCCGTTGCTCAGGCCGGTGACAGTGATAGGGCTCGCTGCCCCCGTCGCCGTCACATTGCCAGGGCTCGACGTTACCGTATAACCGGTGATCGGCGCGCCGCCGTTGCTCGCCGGCGCAGTGAACGAAATCGTCGCCTGCTCGTCGCCCGCAGTCGCCGAACCAATCACCGGAGCGGTGGGAACAACGGCGCTGACTGAGAAGCTCTGGGAAACCGTAGGCGCAGCAAGATAGACGCCGTCGCCCGTCTGGTCGGCATCGATCGTGCAGGTCCCGGTCGAGATGAAGGTCAGCACCCCGCCGCTGGAGATCGTGCAGATACCGGCCGTCGAAGACGTGAACGTCACTGCCAGTGTCGAGGACGAACTCGCCGTGAGCGTCGGCGAGGTGTCGAAGTTCCGCGTGCCCGGGTTGCTGAAAGTGATCGTCTGAGTGCCCTTCGGCGTCACCGAGTTGGACGCTGCTGACGCCACGCCCGCTCCAACGCTGTTGGTCGCCGTGACATAGAAGGTATAGGCCGTTCCATTGGCCAGACCCGAGACTGTGACCGGGCTGGCAGAGCCGGTTGCGGTGATGCTGCCAGGGTTCGATGTGACGGTATAGCCGGTGATCGTTGCGCCACCATTCGACGCGGGCGCCGTGAAGGCAACCGAAGCTTGTTGATTGCCCGCCGTGGCGGTTCCAACCGTCGGCGCGCCGGGCACCTGTTGAACCGTATGCACGACACCGGAGGTGTAGCCGGCACCGGGAGCGTTGCCGGCGCCATCTTTGAGCGCCGCGCCGGACACTAGATCGAGACGAACAGTCCCAGAGCCAGACGTGACCCCGACGGTAACGGTAGCGTCTTGTCCGGAGGTTGTAACGTCGCTGATCGAAGAGACCACCGAGCCTGTTGTCGTCAGCTGAAATGCAGACGTGTCGACACCTGTTACCGGTTCCGAGAACGCCACGGCAAACCTGAGCGTCCCTGCATTCGGCGCCGGGTTCCCGTTCAATGTTATCGAGGACACCGCCGGGCGCACGCCATCGACAAGAATACCGCTGGTGGACGCCACGCTGTTCAATGTCAGATCGGCGGTCATGCCACCATTCGTGATGGTGCCGCTGTTGAATGAAAGCGCGCTGATCTCCATGCCGCTCGGCGCCAGGTCTCCTGCGGCGACGAGATAGCGGAATTTCAAATCCGTCGTGCCGCTGCCCGAGGAGTAGCTTGCCTGCCGTGTCGCTGATCCGATCGTCAAACCCAGTTGCGGCGTTCCGGTGACGCTGACGGCGCTACTGAATTCAACCGTAAACTCCAGAGTGGCGCCAATCGCATAGCTGGCATTTTCCGGAACACCGACAACAGTAACCGTAGGGGATACGGCTGCAGAGGCGCATTGCACGGAAACCGTGAGACTGCCAGAAACCTCGCCGTTGGAGTAGACCAGATGCAGGCCGTCGCGCGTCAAGTCTGTACCGGAGACCGTGGTTGAGCTATTCCCTGAGCTGTACTGCCCGTTTTGATAGCTAACGTACGAATTCGAGAAATCTTGATTTGCTGCGGTAAAATAATTGTTCAAGCTGGGTGCGCTATCTGAGATCGAGAATGATAGCTGATCTGTCGCCAGGAAGTCGGACGCCGGATACACCACCTCCAGAAGGCCACCATCGGTCGTGGCGGGAATATTGACACTATTCCAGTTTGCATTGATCGCCTGACATGCAGGCGATTCAGCAAGCGCCTGCGTTGGGGCAACTGACAGGAACGCGAGCAGAAGAGCTGGGATAAGCAAAAGCCGGCTCTGGGCGAGCGGCGGTGTCTTTACGGCACCCGCCAAAGGCAAGCCCGCTGAGCTGAAAAGCCGAACGGCTAAGCCAGCGGAGCGCGAAAAAAATCTAAGAAGCGCAGTAAGAAAGCCAAGAATGGCCTGTAAAACGATCGGCGCAGACGAGGAAACCCTGTGATCCTCAGGCGGTGATGAAGTATGTACGCGACCGGTTTGAAGCATATCGAAATTTGCTTCTTTGGCGCCTTCGACGCACTCTGCACGTGAACGCATTTTTCCCCACAGGGCATCTGGATCCCCTTGAGGGAACGCATGCCGCAATCGCCTAAAATAAAATAAGTGCCGTCAATGCCGAATTTTATACGAATCGATTAGTCGTTAGGAAAAATTAAACACATTTCGCGAGCAAAATCCGATAGATTTTCGCCGTTAAGTCGTAAATTTCACCATTTAAAGGTAACGTTGCAAGAAAGACGCAGAGTTGTATCCTCGAATGCAACCACTCAACTGAGTTGCCAAGAAAGACCTGCGTCCGGACAATAAAAAAGCCCGGTCGAAACCGGGCTTTTCTCGCTCCAGATAGACAGACCTCAGAAGGTCGCGGCACCGCTGCCCCATGGGCCGTGGTGGAAGTCCTTGCCATCCAGGCGGTCGAAGCCGTGGGCGCCGAAGAAGTCGCGCTGGGCCTGGATCAGGTTGGCAGTGCCACGGCCCTGGCGGTAGGCGTCGAAATAGGTGAGCGCCGAGGTCAGTGCCGGAACCGGGAGACCGGCCTGGAGCGCGGCCGTGACGACGCGGCGCAGCGCCGGGATCGATTCCTTGACCATCTCCGAGAAGGCTGGCGTGACGATCAGGTTGGCCGCATCAGGCGCCTTGGTGAAGGCCGAGGTGATCTCGTCCAGGAACTGCGAACGGATGATGCAGCCGTCGCGCCAGATCTTGGCAATCGTCGGCATCGGCAGCGACCATTTGAACTCGCGGGATGCTTCCGCCATCACCGCGAAGCCTTGCGCGTAAGCGCCGATCTTGGCGGCGAAGAGCGCCAGTTCCAGATCCTTGTCGAGATCAGGACCATAGGCGATCGGGAACTTGTAATCAGGCTTGCCGAAGATCTTTTCAGCAGCTTCGCGCTCGCTCTTCATCGAAGAAATCGAGCGGGCGGCAACGGCGGCTTCGATGGCAGTCGCCGGAATGCCCATGTTCTGCGCTTCGATCGCCGACCACTTGCCGGTGCCCTTCTGGCCGGCCTTGTCGAGGATCATGTCGACCATCGAGCCCTTGGAAATCGGGTCGGTGGCGGCAAGCACCTTCTCGGAAATCTCGATCAGGTAGGAATTCAGGCGGCCCTTGTTCCACTGGCCGAAGATCTTGCTGATATCGGTCGAGCTCTTGCCGAGGCCGTCGCGGAAAATGCCATAGATTTCGGCGATCATCTGCATGTCGGCATATTCGATGCCGTTATGGATCGTCTTGACGAAGTGACCGGCGCCGTCATTGCCGAGCCAGGCAACGCAGGGGTCGCCCTTGTACTTGGCAGCAATCGAGGTCAGCACCTTCTCGACACGCTTCCAGCTGTCTTCCGTACCGCCGACCATGATCGACGGGCCGTGACGCGCACCTTCCTCACCACCGGAGACACCCATGCCGATGAAGGTCAGGTCGGTATCCTTGAGGCGGTCGAAACGGGCGATGGTGTCGCGGAAGTTGGCGTTGCCGGCATCGATCATGATGTCGCCCTTGGAAAGGTAGGGGCGCAACAGCTCCATCTGCTGGTCGACCGGCTCGCCGGCCTTGATCATGATGATGATCGGGCGCGGCGGGCGGATCGCCTCGACGAATTCCTCGATCGTCTTGCACGGAACGATCTGCTTTTTCAGATCACCGGCGCTCTCGTAGAACTCGTCGGTTTTCTCGGGTGTGCGGTTGAAAACCGCGATCTTGTTGCCTTTTTCCGCAATATTCAGCGCCAGGTTGGAACCCATGACGGCAAGGCCGATCAGTCCGATTTCTGCCTTTTCCACGACAATCCTCCGATGAGTCAAATTCGACCGGTGTTGTGGCACTCTAAGCCGGAAACGGCAAGTATCGAAGACGCCAAAATCGGGCCCTCCGGTGGACCCGATCGGCAAGGCGCGATATTGATCGATGGCGATCGCGCGCCATCTCGCATGGGACAGATCAGGCGCAGCCAAGTGCCGGGAGGACTTGATGACAACGATGACCGCAAGGATCGTCCATTGCTCGATCGATCGCGATTGGCAGGACGTCTACGCGTTTGCCGGCGAGCCGGAGAATATGCCGCTCTGGGCATCAGGCCTCGCCTCCGGCCTCGAAAGAGATGGCGACGACTGGATCGCGAAGGGCGTGCTCGGCACCGTCAGGGTCAGCTTCGTGCCGGCCAACAAGTTCGGCATCATCGACCATACCGTGACGATCGAGAGCGGCATGCGCGTCTACAATGCGCTGCGCATCGTTCCCAATGGCGATGGCTGCGAGGTGATGTTCACCCTGCTCAAGCAGCCCGGCATGACGGACGAGCAATTTTCCGCCGATGGCGCTCATGTCGAGAAGGATCTGCATGCGCTGAAGGCGCTGATGGAGAAATAGATGGCCAGTGATCAAACGGTGCTTCGCATCGATTATATCGAATTCAATGTCGCCGATATCGAGGCATCGAAAGCTTTCTATGGGGCGGCCTTCGGCTGGAGCTTCAAAGATTATGGCCCTGCCTATTGCGAATTCAGCGACGGCAGGCTGACGGGCGGTTTCACGACGCTGGACAAGCCCCGGCCGGGCGGCCCGCTGGTCATTCTCTATGCCAGCGATCTGGAAGCCGCTTTGGACGCAACCAGCAAAGCCGGCGGCTCGATCGTCAAGCCGATCACGGCCTTCCCGGGCGGGCGGCGCTTTCATTTCACCGATCCCGACGGCTACGAGCTCGCGGTCTGGAGCAAGGATTGAGCATGGCGGCACAAGCAACCAACCCGAAGGTCGATGCCTATTTCGCCCGCAAGGATAGCTGGCGCGAGGAAAGCGCCAGGCTGCGAACGATTGTCCTCGATTGCGGCCTGACCGAAGAGCTGAAATGGGGCGAACCCTGCTACACGGTTGGCAAGGCCAACATCGTCCTGATCCACGGCTTCAAGGACTACTGCGCATTGCTCTTCTTCAAGGGCGCCTTGATGAAGGACGAGGCCGGCATTCTCATCCAGCAGACGGACAACGTCCAGGCTGCCCGCCAGATCCGCTTTACCAGCGCCGAACAGATCTCCGGCATGGAAAACCTGCTCAAGTCCTATGTGCAGCAGGCGATCGAGGTCGAGAAGGCCGGTCTGAAGGTCGACTACAAGAAGACCACCGAGTTCACGGTGCCGGAAGAGTTTCAGACAAGGCTTGATGGCGACGCGGCCCTCAAAGCCGCCTTCACCGCCCTCACCCCGGGCCGCCAGCGCGCCTATCTGCTGCATTTCGCGCAACCGAAGCAATCGAAGACCCGCGAGTCCAGGATCGACAAGGCTATCCCGCAGATATTCGAGGGCAAGGGGCCCAACGATTAGCCATTCCCGGCACGTCGCCACACAGGCAATGCGCCGATCCTAGACCCTTACCGTTTCAGGCGCTTTGACATTCTCCATCATGATCAGCGCCCCGATCACCCGCCCGCCATTGTCGCGCAGGGGCGACATGCGGCAGCGCATCAGTTTCGCGCCCTCGCCGCTGGTGCGTTCATAGTTGTATTCCACCCGCTCCCCCGCAAAGCAGGCGTCGAAATGTGCCTTGGTTTTCTCGAAGCGCTCGGCGCCGATGAACTCGGCGACGTGCCGGCCAATCATGTCGATCGGCTTGCGGCCGAGATAAGTGCAGTTCGTCGGGTTGGAATAGAGATAGCGATAGTCGCGCGTCAGCACGGCAACGCGATCCGGCAGTGTCTCGAGAATAGCCGAATTCAGGAAATTGCCGTTGTCCATGTTCGGGACATAGCCATCCGGCTTCGGCAACCGTTCCGCCGGTGCCGGAATCCGGCGCGGCTTGCCGGAATTGCCAAAATAGCGATCCAGCAGATTTGAAAGCGTCGCCGCATAGCCCATCACGCTCGCGCAATCATCGGCATTCTGCTCCAGCAAACAGACGACGAATTGCAGCTGCATGTGAATTTCGACGATATTCGACGCCTGATACGTAACAATAGCGCCGATCAGCGCCTCGAACTCGCTATCAAGAGTTGAAACTTGATGATCGTCGCCCGCGCGGATCGCCGCATCGATTTGTGAGCAACGTGAAGAAAATGCCTGCAGAAGTTCCAGCAATATGCCCCCCAATCCCCTGACACATAGGGGAAACCAGCATATGTCAGTTTTCACGGCAGGTTTCGTCGATTCCCGATCTTCCCCAACCGGCTACTCGCCTTGGTGGCAACCACTAACATGAACGCCGTTCACATTCAATGTGAACGGCGGTCATATTTTCACATACGAAATTTAGGGGTATAAGCTCTAGTTGAGCACGCTTTCCTTGATTTTCCACCGGTCGTGGTACCAGAGCCACTGCTCCGGATATTCCCGGACCCAGCTTTCGACCTTGTCGTTCAGCATCTGCGCCATTGCCGTCAGATCGAGATTGCCGGCTGAGTCGCGGGGGATTTCCAGCTGCGGCTCGATCTCCAGCCGATAGCGATTTCCCGGCAGGCGAATGCAGCGCGCCGGGTAGACCTCGCATCCGAACTGGCGCACGAGCTTGGGAACGAGGGGATTGGTCGTCGTATCGATGCCAAAGAAGCGCGTCCTAAGCCCCTTCTTGAACTTTTGATCGACGAGAACACCGACGCCCTGCCCGGCTTCGAGCTGCCGCGCCAGCGTGAAGGACGAACCGGCATGCGATGGCACGAGCTTACCCATGCGCGCACTGCGGAAATCGAAGACCTTCTGCGCCACATAGGGATTGTTCGGCGGACGGAAGAGAACCGTCACATTGAGGCCAAAGGCGGCACCAGCCACCGGCAGCAGCTCGAAATTGCCGCTATGCGCGGTAAAGACGATGAACGGCCGCGGATTGTCGCGAAGATCGAGAAACAGCGGGATGCCTGTCACCTCGATCCGGCCGGGCTCAGATCGTTCCGGATCGAAGTCGAAAAGCCTGTCAAGGAAGACATACTCGGCGGCAAGCCGGCCCATGTTGCCCCAGCTGCCAAGCGCGATCGCCTGGATCTCGTCTTCGCTCTTTTCGGGAAAGGCGTTGCGCAGATTGACGAGCATCAGCTTGTGGCGCCGCGTCCGCGGGCCGATCTTGCGGGTCAGCCAGTCGGCAAAGCGGATCGCTCCATCAGCCGGAAAGATCTTCAGGAAGTTCAGGAAGCCGAACATCAGCTGGGCGATCAGCCACTGGCGAAAATGTTCTAGCTTAAGAACGATCCGGGTGATGAACAGCTTCACAAGGTCAGTCCATCTTCAGGATGATCTTGCCGAAGATCTGACGCGATTCCATACGCTCCAGCGCCCGGTCGATATCGTCGAAGCCGACTTCGGTATCGATGACGGGATGAACGAGGCCGCGGCCCATCTTCTGCATGGCGTCCGCCATGTTTTCCATGCGGCAGCCGAAGGAGCCGAGCAGCTTCAGCTGCTGCTGGAAGAGCATCATCAGGTTCATCTCGGTCGAAACGCCCGAGGTCGAGCCACAGGTGACAAGACGGCCGCCGCGCTTCAGGCAGAACATCGAGGCGGCGAAGGTGTCCTTGCCGACATGTTCGAAGACCACGTCGACGCCCTTCTTCTTGGTGAGCTTACGCACCACGCCTTCGAAACGGTCGGTGCGGTAATTGATGACGTAATCGGCACCCAGCGCCTTGGCCTTCTCGATCTTGTCGTCGGAACCGACGGTCGTGATGACGGTACAGCCGATCTTCTTGGCAAGCTGGATCGCCGCCGTGCCGATGCCGGAGCCGCCGGCATGGATCAGGATCGTTTCGCCGGGCTCGAGCTTGGCGTTGTCGAACAGCATATGCTCAACGGTCCCGAAGGTCACCGGTGCCAGCGCCGCGCCGATCGCATCGACGCCTGGAGGCGCCGGAACGAGAAGGCGGGCCGGAAGATTGACCTTCTCCTGCGCAAAGCCATCGAGATGGAAGCCATGAACGCCGGAGACGTGTTCGCAGAGATTGTCGCGGCCTTCGCGGCAGGGACGGCAGAGGCCGCAGGTACGCGCGCCATAGATCGACACGAGCTGGCCAGGCAGCACGTTGGCAACGCCCGGGCCGATCGCCTCGACGACGCCGGAGGCCTCCGCGCCGATGACCAGCGGCATCTTCCGCTTGGCAAATGCCATGCCGCGCCAGCCCCAGACGTCGATATGATTGAGCGCCACCGCCTTGACGCGCAGCGTCACTTCACCGGCAGAAGGGGCTTCCGGCTCCGGCAGGTCGGTGATCTCAAGCTTGCGGTCATCGACCAGTTGCAAAGCGCGCATAGCAAAACCTCTCGCCTTTCAGGCGTTCTTATCTCTGAATTTTGTCGGCAACCGCTTAAGCCGGTTCAAGCGCCATGACAAGGCTTGCGTTCTGTCCGCCGAAGCCGAAGGAGTTCGACAGCACGGCCGAAACCTGCTGATCACGCTTCTTGTTCGGCACGACATCGAGAACGATGGCCGGATCCGGATTGTTGTAGTTGATCGTCGGCGGCAGCGTGCCCGACAGCATCGTCTGGAACGAGAACACCGCTTCGACGGCACCGGCAGCCGTCAGCGTATGGCCGATCATCGACTTGTTTGACGATAGCGGAATGGACGCCATGCGCTCGCCGAAGACGGCGAGCATCGAGCCATATTCCATCTTGTCATTCTCCGGCGTCGAGGTGCCATGGGCGTTGATATAGCCGATGCCACCTTCATCCAGGCCAGCATCTGCCAGCGCCGCACGGATCGTTGCGATCGCCGGGCCGCCGTCGGGTGACGAACGGGTACGATGGAAGCTGTCGGCCTTCTCGCCGGCACCCTTCATGATGCCGAGGATCTTCGCGCCGCGGGCGATCGCCGATTCCAGCGATTCCAGCACCAGCGTTGCAGCGCCTTCGGCGATGACGAAGCCGTCGCGATCCTTGCTGAACGGCTTGGAGGCCTTGGTCGGCGGATCGTTCTGGGTGGAAAGAGCAGACAGAAGCGAAAAGCGGATCAGCGCCTCTGCGCTCAGCGAACCATCAGTCGCAACGGCAAGCGCCCGGTCCGTGCGGCCCTGACGGATCGCCTCGATGCCAAGCTGAATGGCGGTGGCGCCGGAAGCACAGGCCGTCGACAGCGTCACCGGCAGACCGCGCGTCCCGAAGCGGTCGGAGAGGCGTTCCGAGATCGCACCGAACAGTGCGGCCTCATGGAAGGCCGCATCCGGGCGCTGACGCATCGCCGTCAGAAACCGGTCATAGGCGTCGCCCGGATGATCGGAAGGCGGCGAACGGTCGGCGAGTTCGAAACGGGCACTCCATTCCGGCTCGATCGGTGGCGCTGCCAGAAACAGCGGACCATTGAAATCACCCGAGATATCGGCGTCGGCAAGCGCTTCGATCGTCGTCTCGCGGGCAAACGCGTAGGAGCGCTCGACGGCGTTCGGCACGGGAATGTCGATGAAATCGACGGTACCGGCGATCCGCGTCGACAGGCCATCGGTCGGAAAACGGGTGATGTCGTGGATACCCGACGTACCCGATGTCAGCGCTGCCCAGTTATCCTTGAGACCCTGGCCGAGCGAGGTGATGATGCCCATGCCGGTCACGGCGACGATCGGGCGGCCGAGATGATCCTTGTAAGCCTTGTCTGTCATTTGATCACTCCTCACGCTTCCGCGGAAAGAACGGCGACGCCCTCGCCGCGCTGGTGGCCGACTGTGGTGACGACGGCGGCATCGGCCGCAGCAATCATTGCTTTTTCATGAGCCGGATCGAAGGCCGGAACCTTGGCTTTAGCATCGACGGCAAGGGCTGCGAAGGCGAGACCCAGCGTGAACTGCGCTTCGAGCGCATGACCCGAAATGCCACCGAAACCGCGGATGGCGGCACCCGACAGCGTGTGCTCCAGCACGGCCTTTTCCCGCTCGGCCAGATCATGCATGCCGGTCGAACCGGAAAAGATTGCCGTGCTCTGGGGTGCCAGCTTCGCAGCGGGTTCGAGCAAGCGCTCGAGGCGCTTTTCGAAATTCCCGGCATTGCGGTTGCCGCGGTCGCCTTCGATGGACGTGATCGTCGCATAGACATGCGCGCCGCGGGCTTCCGCGTGCTGGCGCGATTCCAGAACGAGAAACGCGCCGGCCGAACCGGTAATCATCCCGCCGCCGTCCTTGTCCTTGCGCGACCAGAGCGGAGCCCAGTCGCCGCGCGTATGCGCGCCGATCGCCTCGGTGAGCAGGATCATGTCCTGGCGTTCGGCAGCGAAAGCGCCGCCGACGAGCGCATGCGAGGATTCACCCGACTTGATGCGGTAGAAGGCAGTCTCGACGGCCGAGATACCGGCCGCCTCTTCGCCCATGAAGGTGCGCGAGGAACCGGTGACCTTGTGAACGATGGAGATATTGCCGGCGAGCAGATTGGAAAGCTGCGCCAGAAAAAGCGTCGGGCGAAGCTCGGTCGTCAGCTTCTCGTTCAGCAGCAATTCCCGGTCGTTGCGCTTCAGGCCCTCGTCGACGATCAGCGTATCGACATTGATGTCGCGCTCGCCGCCACCGGCCGCAACGATCATGTCCATCGTGCCGCAGGCTTCGGCATCATCCTTGAAGCCTGCATCGTCGAGCGCCAGACCGGCGGCAAAGACGCCGATGCGCTGCCAGTTTTCCATCTGTCGCTGATCGCCACGCTTGGCGATCTGCTGCGACCAGTCGATCTCGGGCAGCGGATGCACCGGATATGGCTTGAACTTGTCGGTCTCGACGATCGCCTTCGGCGCCTCGCCTGCCGTCAGCAGCGCCAGATGCGCATCCTTGCCGACGCCCTGACAGGTGACGATGCCGATGCCGGAGATAACGACGTCATTCGCAGACTTGCCCATCATTTCACTCCCTGCGCCGCGATCGCGTCCATCAGGCCGACCTCGCTTGCGCGCTTCTTGACGATATCGCCGAGCGGAACTTCGCTGAACGGCATGGTGCGCAGCTTCAGCTGCGCGTCGCAGACCTTCTTGCCGCCACTGGTGATCTTGGCCTTGGTAACCGCGAAGCCCGAACCGTCATGTTCGAGAAAGGCTTCGATGTCGAGCACGGCTTCGGGCTCGACGAAGGTGCGCATCTTGGCGCCATCGACCGACATCAGGAACGGCATGGCGGCGAAATCGGTCGCGGCGAGCACCAGCATGCCGGAGGCCTGCGCCATGGTTTCGATCAGAAGCACGCCCGGAACGAGCGGCATGCCTGGAAAATGCCCCTCGAAGACGGGGCTCTTCGCGGGTACTACGGAACGCGCCTTGAGCACGCCCTTTTCAAGGTCGACCGTCTCGATGCGGTCGATCATCTGGAAATATTCCAGTAGCATCGGATCCTCCGGCCCGGCAGATCAGAAGCGCCGGTTACGCCTAGTTAGGAACAAAACCGCCCGGCCGCTACGGTTTGCAGAGGCAGGGCGGATAAAAAAGATGGCGGTGTCGCTTAAGCCTTGGCGGCGCGCAGCTCGTCGATCTTTGCACAGAGGTTCTTGAGCACGAAGTATTCTTCGGTCGTTACCTTGCCTTCGTTGACTTCCTGCGTCCACTTCTCGAGCGGGATCTTGATGCCGAATTCCTTGTCGATCGCAAAGACGATATCGAGGAAGTCGAGGCTGTCGATACCGAGGTCGTCGATCGTATGGCTTTCCGGCGTGATCGTTTCGCGATCGATTTCGCTGGTTTCAGCAATGATGTCGGCAACTTTATCGAATGTAGCGGTCACGCGCTTACCTCTTTGAATAACGGATTTATCCCCCTCATAGGCAAATCCATTTCAAAAGCCAATGCTTTCGAGCGCGCTGCCCTCAAAATTGGGTGGGAACTGTTGCCGAAACAGCAATGCGCAAAAGGCCCGGAAATATGATCTCCGGGCCGTATATGCGATTGGAAAGCCGGTCAGCGGGTGATGACGACCCGGGTATTGGCAAGCCCCACCTGCTTTGCCATCGAGAAGAATTGCGCGGCATTGTTGGGATGAAGACGCACGCAGCCATGCGATGCAGGCATTCCGAGCCGCTTGAGGTCATATGTGGCGTGAACCGCATATCCGCCGTTGAAGAACACGGCGTAGGGCATCGGCGCATTGTCATATTTGCGCGAGCGGTGATTGAGCGACAGCCACTTGGCGCTCCACGAGCCCGTCGGCGTCACATAGCCGCGCCGTGCAGTCGATACCTTCCAGCGGTATTTGACGAAACCGTTCTCCGTCACCGTCATCGTCTGCGCGTCGAGACTGACCCGGGCGACGAGATTGGCCGCGCTGGCGGCAACCGGAGAAAACTGCAGCAACAGACAAGCGGCAGCCGCCGCCAGAAACGTCTTCATGACTATCCCTCTTCACCGGAACGTTTGTCCGGCATCACGAAGAGCAGTCTACGAATAGACTGATTATTTTGCTTTAAAGCGCTTGGTAATCAGAAAGATAACGGAAGGCGGAAAGATCTTTACTTTGTCTATTGCCAGCAAT
This sequence comes from Hyphomicrobiales bacterium, assembly GCA_900465675.1. GTDB lineage: Bacteria > Pseudomonadota > Alphaproteobacteria > Rhizobiales > Rhizobiaceae > Rhizobium. Next base: position 373,268 of record UBJR01000009.1, read on the forward strand.
GCTGTCAAAGCAGGAAAAGGAACGCCACGAAGACGGAAATCGAGAGAATCATGCAGGCGCCGTTGAAGACGAGAACGCCGTCTTCGACATCCTTGACTGTCGCTGTGTCGCGTCCGGCGCCGTTGATCATCGGTTCGCTGACGACGATACCGGAATAAACGCGCGGACCGGCCAGCTGAACGTCGAGCGCGCCCGCCATTGCTGCCTCCGGACGGCCGGAATTCGGCGAACGGTGCAACCCGCCGTCACGGATCGCCACCTGAACCGCCTCGCGGCAGGCGCGCGCGCCACGGCGCAGCCAGGCGCCCGCAGCGATGAGCAGGATCGAGAGCCTTGCCGCCGGCCAGTTGGCGATATCGTCAAGACGGGCCGACGCCCAGCCGAAGTCGATATAGCGATCCGACTTGTGGCCGATCATCGAGTCGGCCGTATTGAGCATCTTGTAGATGAGGAGGCCCGGGAGACCGAGCACCGCATACCAGAGTGCCGGTGCGACCACGCCATCGGAAAAGTTTTCCGCCAGGCTCTCGATCGCCGCGCGACAGATGCCGGGCTCGTCGAGAGTTTCGGGATCACGGCCGACGATGCGCGAGACCGCTCTGCGCCCACCGGCAATTCCTTCCGCCCGAAGCGCGTCCGCGACATCGGAAACGTGATCCGCCAGGCTCTTCTGCGCCATGAAGATGGCAACGCAGACGACTTCGAGGACGATGCCGATCATCCCGAACAGCTCGAAGAACCAGTGCAGGAGCAGCCCGGCAACGGCGCTGCCGAACAGCAGGGCGGCAATCGACGCCGTTCCGTTCAGACGCCGCTCGGGCCGGGTCAGCGTCTCGCTGTTATAGGTGCGGTCGAAATAGGAGATCGCCTTGCCGAACAAGACGACCGGATGCGGAACGCGCGACCAGAGCCAATCGGGGTCGCCGGCGATCCGGTCGAGAAGCAGGGCCAGCAGAAGAACCAGAAGATGTTCGTCGATCGTCATGCGTCAAAACTCTCAAGCGCGGCTGCAAGTCTTTGGTCAGCCAGACTGTCCGGCCCAAGTCCGAAGCGCAGCCAACTGGGCGCGTAGTCGAACCTGCGGACCAGAATGTGATGCCGGCAGAGATGCGTATAGAGGGCTGCCGCACGTTTGTCTTCGACCAGCATGAACAAGGCTGCGTTACCGGCAATCGTCAGACCGGCACCCTGAAGAACGGCGTTCAGCGCCGCACTGCGCTCGGCGATCCCGGCAGCAATAGGCGCCGGATCGGCGCGCAGCAGCGATGCGGCCAACGAGAGCGCCGGGCCGGAAACCGCCCAGGGACCAAGCCAATCCTCGAAGCAGGCCCGAATATCGTCGCGCGCGATCACGAAGCCGAGGCGCAGGCCCGCCAGCCCGAAGAATTTTCCGAAGGAACGGAAGATGATGAGGTTCGAAAGCCCGTCCGCCAGCGGCACCAGGCTCGCTTCAGGATCAGCATCGCCGAAGGCCTCATCAACCACAAGATACCCGCCCCTCGCCTTCAGCACATCATGAACGGCAATCAGCCGGTCACGATCATGCAGCCTGGCGTCCGGATTGTTCGGATTGACGGCGACGACCAGTCGATGCCCCTCGCCGATCCCACCAAGCCCGGCGATCTGGTCGACCCGGCACCCGGCATTAGCGAAGGCTTTCTCGTATTCGCCGTAGGTCGGCGAAACGATCGCCACGCGGCTCTCGCGCTCGAGCAGCCGTGGCAGGAGCTGGATGACGGATTGGGTGCCAGGAACCGGCAGTGGAGAAAGCAGTCCGCTGCGATAATAGTCCCGCGCCGCTTCCACGGCCGATTGCACCAGATGCCTGTCAGGCAGCCGATGCCAGACAGCAGGCGGGATCACCGGAAGCGAAACCGGACAAGGATTGATGCCCGTCGACAGATCCAGCCAGTCCTCCGGCCGCCCGCCGAATTCGGCGGCCGCGGCGGTGATGCCGCCGCCATGCACGATCGGACCGCTCATGCCGGCTCCCCGGCAAGATCGATCATGTGCATATAGGAGCCTGCGACCTGGCCACGGCGAAGCCCGGCCTGGCCAAGATCTGCGCCAAGCGCATCTGTGACATCGAAAAGCCGCTCGCCCTCGCCCTCCGAAACCACATTCGAATAGTGAAACTCATGCCCCGTCATCGGCTGCTCGAAGAAAGCCTCGCCGATGGGACGGACGCGCCGGTAGCCGAGATGGCGGCCGCGCTGCTCGTAGCTCGTCACCAGCGGCAGCAATCCGAGCATCTCGTGGCGGATGCCTTCGGCATCGATCAGCCCTTCACCGAGCGTCATGTAGCCCCCGCATTCGCCATAAATCCGCGTACCCCGCGCGGCCGCATCGGTCATGCCGCTCTTGAAGTTCGAGGCCGCCGCAATGGCACCGGCATTGAGCTCGGGATAGCCGCCCGGCAGATAGATCGCATCGGCATCATCGGCGGGTGCCTCATCGGCGAGCGGCGAGAAGAATGAAATCTCCGCGCCGCGGCGGCGCCAGCCGAGCAGCATGTGTTCGTAGCAAAAGGCAAAGGCGATATCGCGGGCGACGGCGATCTTGCGTCCCAACGGCGGCAGACGTCGAATGTTGGCGGTCGAGGCGACGTTCAGCCCCTGACGGGCGATCCGCAGCAGGAACTCGAAATTGCACTCATCCGAGACGGCTTCGGCCGCATGATCGATAAAGGCTTCCAGACTTGCATGCTCACCTGCCTGCACCAGCCCCAGATGCCGCTCAGGCAATGCCAGCGTCTTGTCGCTGCGAATGACGGCGACCACAGGCATGCGAATGGCATCCAGCGCCTGACGCAACATCATCTCATGCCGCTCGCTGCCGACCTTATTGAGAATGACACCGGCAATGCGGACATCCGCGCGGAAACTCGCAAAACCGCTGACCAGAGGCGCAACCGACTGCGACATGCGCGAGGCATCGACAACCAGGATAACGGAGAGCCCGAGCATGGCCGCCAGATCGGCAGCCGTTCCCTTCCCGTCAGCCGCGCCATCGAACAGCCCCATCATCGCTTCGATGATCAGGGTGCGGTCGCCCTGCCGGTGGATCGCGGCATTGGCCGAAATCAGCTCGCGGCGCATCGCCCAAGGGTCGAAATTGAGGCACGGCGTCCCGCTGGCCGCCGCATGAAAGGCCGGATCGATATAATCAGGGCCCGCCTTGCCGGGCGCCACCGCCACGCCGCGGTTTCTTAAGGCGCGTAAGAGGCCGAGCGTTATCGTTGTTTTGCCCGAACCGGAGGACGGGGCCGCAATGAGAAGGCCGCTCATGCCGTCTCCTTTCCGCCTTGCCTGAACGGATCGGGCTGCAGGCGGCGTCCAGCCAACGCGCCGAGCCAATCGAGCGAAGACCGCAGCCGCACCACTTCACCGACAACCACGATCGCCGGCGGCTCCAGCCCAGAGGCTTCGACCGCTGCGACAGCTTCACCGAGCGTCGTTTCCAGCACCTGCTGGCCGCTGGTGGCTGCATTGCAGACGAAGGCCACCGGCTCGTCGGCGCGGCGCCCGGCCGCGATCAGGGACGCGCTGATCTGCGCGATATGCTTCATCGCCATATACATGACGATCACAGGCGAGCCGCGGCCGATCGCACCCCAGTTGATCGCGTCAGGAACGATGCCCGAAGAATCATGTCCCGTCAGGAATGTGACCGCGTGATTGATATCCCGATGGGTGACCGGGATGCCGGCATAGGCAAGCCCGCCGATCCCAGCGGTAATGCCGGGTACGATGCGGAACGGGACGTCGTGCTCGACCAGCGTCAGCGCCTCTTCGCCGCCGCGTCCGAAGACGAAGGGATCGCCGCCTTTCAGCCGTAGAACCCGCTTGCCCGAACGCGCCAGCTCGACTAGACGCAGCGAGATATCACGCTGCTTGGCCGACGGCTTGCCGCCGCGCTTTCCGGCATATTCGAGGGCGGCATCCGGCCGGGCCAGCTTCAGACATTCCTCGTTGACCAGCGCGTCGTGAACGACGACGTCGGCCTCCGAAAGCCCCTTCGCGGCAAGCAGCGTCAACAGCCCGGGATCACCGGGACCGGCGCCGACGAGCCAGACGGTTCCCGGCTCCAATACCGGCAAATGGGCGAATGCATTCTCGATCATAAGGGTGGTCTATGCCCGCCGCTTGGCGAGGTCAACGGCGGCGAAACGCCGGCAATTACCGATTGCCGTTTCACCGCCGACTCAATTTGAGAGCAACCGGACTCGAAATCTGAGGAAACAGCCGGATCGAATTGATAGGACTCGGCAAAGTCGAACCGGGCGGAAACCGCCCGGTCGTTGGCTGTATCAGGCTCGCAGAAGCGTATCCCGGATCAGATCGACGACCTTTTCCGACTGGATGCCGGTGCAGACGATCTGGCTCGGCAGATTGTCCCAGTCGCCCGGCGGGAAGCGGCGCCCATCCGGCTTGACAATCGTCTGGCCGTCGGCAATGCCGCCGCAGACGACGCGCACCGCGCCCGTCACCGTCGTGAACAGCTCCGGCGCTACGACATAAACCGCGGCGCAGCTGTCATGCACCATCATGCCGTCTTCGACCGCATGCTTGTAGAAATCGATATAGAACTGCGAGAGGTCGTTCAGCAGCTTCACCGCCGCATCGCCCTTATCGGCGGCGGCCTTCAGATAGCTGCGGCTCATCGTCGTGATCGCCGTGACGTCGAGGCCGATGACCGCGACCTTCCACGGCGCCGTCATGACCACATCGGCGGCTTCCGGATCGCCATGGATATTGGCTTCGGCGACCGGCGAGACGTTGCCCGGCACATAGAAATTGCCGCCCATTATAACGACCTGCTTCACCAGCTTGGCGATCTCAGGATCTTCTTTCAGCGCCAGCGCTAGATTGGTCATACGGCCGACGGCAACCAGCGTCACCTCGCCCGGATTGGCCCGCACCGTCTCGATAATGAAGCGATGCGCCGGACGCGGATCGGTGGGAAGATCGATCGTCGCGGGCACGCCGATATTGCCGAGACCGTCATCGCCATGCACGAAGGTCGGCCAGCCGATTTCCTTGCGCGAGGGATCGAACGTAACGTTCGCGCCCTTGGCAACGGGTGCGGCGATGTTCCATTCGCGCTTCAGGAACAATGCGTTGCGGGTCGTCGTCTCGATCGAGGCATTGCCGAAGATCGTGGTGATGCCGATCAGATCGATGTCGGGGTGACGGTGCAGGAAGAGGAGCGCCATCGCATCATCGACGCCGGGGTCCGTGTCATAAATGACCTTGTGCATGAAATATCCTTCTCATTCTCGCCGCAGAAATCCGGGGATCCCCGCGAGGTGGCCGACACCATAGCGCCGCCTATTCTTTCTGCAACAGGACGCGCGCGATGGCGGCCGTGGCATGAGCAGATTTGATCTTCGGCACCAACAACTCCGCCGCTCCTCCCGCAGCAGCCAGCGCCGCCGACTCGGCAACGCCGTGGCAACCGACAAGGGCAAAGACGGCGGCCGAAGGGTTCTTGAGACGCGGCGTCTCCTGCTCCAGGCGCGCGGCAGCAAAGAAGACCGGCGTGATTTGAAATTCCTGCGACAGCGTCAGGATTGCAGGCTCCCCCGAACGGCTGCCGATCGAGGCAATGGCCGCAAGCTCGCCCGGTCCGATCCCGGCAAGCTCCATGGCTCGCTTCGCCAGTGTCCGCACTTCCTCCACCGGCGTTCCCCGCTCGCAGCCAAGGCCAAGCACGTATGATTTCGATCTGTCGGCGGCGAAGGACGGCATTGCATGAACCTGAAAGGGCAGACTGTGTCTCCGCAGCCATTGCAGGCGAGTGCGGGAAATGCAACATGGCGCCGCTTTCTCCCGCCTGCCCACAGAGTCCCGCCGTGTCCGATATTGCCCCTCATCTCCTCGCCCTTCTCTGCCTCGCCGCCTTCTGCGCAGGCTTCGTCGATTCGATCGCCGGTGGCGGCGGGCTGATCACCGTTCCCGCCATGCTGATATCAGGCATTCCGCCGCTGCAGACGCTGGGGACCAACAAGGTGCAGTCGATGTTCGGCGCCGCCTCCGCGACACTCGCCTATTCCCGCAAGGGCCATGTGAACCTTCGCGAACAGCTGCCGATGGCGATGATGGCCGTGATGGGCGGCGCGCTTGGCGCGGCGCTGGCAACCATCGTGCCCGGCGACGTGCTGCGCGCCCTGATGCCGGTTCTGCTGGTCGCGATCGCGCTCTACTTCGCCTTCAAGCCCAATCTCAATGACCTCGACACCCATCGCCGCATCACGCCCTTCGCCTTCGGCATGACCTTCGTGCCGCTGATCGGCTTTTACGATGGCGTCTTCGGCCCCGGCACCGGCTCTTTCTTCATGCTCTCCTTCGTCACCCTTGCCGGTTTCGGCATGCTGAAGGCGACGGCGCATACCAAGCTTCTGAACCTCGGCTCGAATATCGGCGCCCTCATCGTCTTCGCCTCCTTCGGCGCGACGCTCTGGACGATCGGGCTGATGATGGGTGTCTGCCAGTTCCTCGGCGCGCAGGTCGGCTCTCGCCTTGCCATGCGCACCGGCGCCAAGCTCATCAAGCCGCTGCTGGTCGTCGTCTGCATCGCCTTCGCGATCAAGCTGATCGCCGACCCGGCCAATCCGCTGCGCGTCTGGCTGGGCGTCTAGCCCGGCGCCTTACCGAATTTGATCGCATCGATCTTCGTCAGCTTCGTCTTCGCCGAAACACCGGGCGCATTGGCGAAATGCCAGGTGACATATTGCTCCGCATAGGGATCGGTGGACGACATGCCATCGACGGGCAGCACCACATCCATGCCCTTCAGCGCCGCATAAGCAGCCGTATTGAGAACCGCCCCCTCCGAAGCCGTGCCGGTGATGATGACCGTCTTGATATGCCGGTCGGTGAGGATCTTTTCGAGATCGGTATTGATGAACTTGTTGGCGCCTGACTTCACGATCGGATCGCCATCCTTGGGCGCGAGCACCGTTGCGATATCTTCAGGTGCCGCATTCGAGGTGATGCTGTAGACGACTGGCGTCCCGCTATCGCGCGCCTCCTTCATCAGCTTCGCCACATGCGGCAGTTCCGCAATGCAGCGCGGCTTGACCTTGGTGTTGCACGGCCCCTTGTCCGGGTTCTGCGCCCCATTGAAATCGAGCAGCAGCAGCGCCGTCGTCGACGGATCGACGGTCACCTCGCCGAGCTTCGGTGCTGGCGGAGCCTTGATCTTCTTCCACTCGTCGACAACGGTTGCCGCATACGCGGAAGACCAGCCGAGCGCGGATGCCAGAAGCGCCAGTTGTGCCACCCGTGCCGCATATGCCGAAAGCGATGTCATCAGGCCGTCCTCCATCTTCGAAATCGATTGCCAAGCCTTCCGGCGGATGACGGCACTGTCAAATCACCAAGCCGCGAGCTTGATTACCTCTCGCGTAATTGATGAGCGAACGGCGTTTGCCGATGATCGCGATGCCTGGACGAACCGGGCGATCAAAGGAGACATGACATGACCGACGCGAGCAACACTGCCGAACGCTACATCGCCATCTGGAACGAGGAGGATGCAGACCGCCGCCGCGCGCTGATCGCCGAAAGCTGGGCCGAAAACGCCACCTATATCGATCCCCTGATGCGCGGCGAGGGTCACGAGCAGATCAACGCACTGGTCGATGCCGTACAGACCCGCTTCCCTGGTTTCCGCTTCAATCTGATCGGCGCCGCCGATGGCCATGGCAACAATCTGCGCTTCTCCTGGGGTCTCGGCCCCGACGGCAGCGAGGCGATTATCAAGGGAACGGACTTCGCCCTGCTTGAAGGCGGACGCCTGAAGGCCGTACACGGTTTCCTCGACCTCGTTCCGGAAGCCTGACGATGATGACCTCAGCCCGCTCCCTCGGTGACCACCTCCGCGACTGGCGCAAGCTCCGCCGCATGAGCCAGCTCGATCTTGCCCTCGAAGCGGAGATTTCGCAGAGGCACCTGAGCTTCATCGAGAGCGGGCGCGCGACGCCGAGCCGCGACATGCTGCTACATCTGGCAGAACGGCTCGGCGTTCCCCTTCGCGAACGCAATCCGATGCTGCTCTCCGCCGGCTATGCGCCGCTCTTTGCCGAACGCTCGTTGGACGACCCGGCGCTGAAACCGGCAAGACTGGCTGTCGACATGGTCCTGAAAGCGCAAGAGCCCTTTCCGGCACTTGCGATCGACAGGCACTGGACGCTGGTTGCCGCCAATGCGGCGATCGCACCGCTGCTCGCGGATATCACTGAGAAAGGCCTGCTCGAAGGCGAGGTAAACGTCCTGCGCCTCAGCCTGCATCCGGGAGGACTGGCACCTCATATCGTCAATCTCGCCGAATGGCGCGCGCACCTTCTCGAGCGGCTTCGCCAGCAGATCGACACCTCGGGCGACCCGATCCTCGGCGCACTTCTCAGGGAATTGCAGGAGCTTTCTCCTGGCGGCAACCCGGCGGATGAGACAAAGCACGATTATGCAGGGATCGCCGTACCGCTACGGCTGCGCACTTCTGCAGGCACGCTATCGCTGATTTCGACCACCACCGTGTTCGGCACGCCTGTCGATGTCACGCTCTCCGAGCTGGCGATCGAATCCTTCTTCCCCGCCAACGAGGAAACGGCCGCAATCCTGCGAAAGCTGGCGAACGGCTAGAACAGCGCCAGCAGCAGCGCCCCGCCGGCGATCATCACCACGCCGAGCCAGTTTACCAGCCCAAGCTTTTCGCCGAGGAAGACGACGCCAAAGACGGCGACGAGCACGATCGACAGCTTGTCGATCGGTGCCACGCGCGCCGCATCACCGAGTTTCAATGCCCGGAAATAGGCGAGCCATGATGCGCCCGTCGCGGCACCTGACAAAGCCAAGAACAGCCAAGTCTTGCCGGATATGCTGGAAAGCGGCTGCCACTGGCCGGTGGCGGTGACGATACCGGCCAGAATGGCGATGATGACCACCGTGCGGATCAGCGTCGCCAGATCCGAGTTGACGCCAGCCACACCTATTTTCGCAAAGATCGCCGTCAGCGCCGCAAAGGCTGCCGACAGAAACGCCCAGAATATCCAGCTTTGCGCCATCAGAACTCCACGCCCGGCTGCCCCTTGATGCCGGAGCGGAACGGATGCTTGATCAGCTCCATCTCGGTCACGAGATCAGCGATTTCGATCAGTTCGTCCTTGGCATTGCGGCCGGTCAGCACGACGTGAGTCATATACGGCTTTTCGGCCTTCAGGAATGCGACCACTTCGTTCACATCCAGATAATCGTAGCGCAGCGCGATATTGATCTCGTCGAGGAGCACCATGGAATTGCGCTCGTCGCGGATCAGCTCCTTGGCCTTTTCCCAGGCCGCTGTTGCCGCCGCCACGTCGCGGGCGCGGTCCTGCGTCTCCCAGGTGAAGCCTTCACCCATCGTGTAGAACTGGCAGATATCGGAAAAATGCTTCTCGATCAGATCACGCTCGCCGGTCCACATGGCGCCCTTGATGAACTGGACGACGGCCGACGGCTTGCCATGGGCGATATGGCGGAAGATCATGCCGAAGGCGGAGGACGACTTGCCCTTGCCCTTGCCGGTGTGAACGATGATCAGGCCCTTCTCGTCCGTCTTGGTGGCCATGATCTTGCCGCGCGCGGCCTTCTTCTTGGCCATCTTCTCGTTGTGGCGCGCATCGTCCTTTTCGGCGGTGTCTACTGGTTCTTCGCTCATTGTCTTTCCTGATGAAATGTCATGCTGTCTGTTTATGGTATGATGGCGCCAGATCGAAGCGCGCCGAATTGCTGCGTGGCGTCCAGAGATGCCGGTCGATCGCCTCCATCAGCCGCTCCTTCATCTCTTCGAGAGCGGCCGGGTTCTTCTCCGCCATGAAATCACGCACCTTGGGATCGGCGACGAAGGCCTGGTAGACGGCTTCGAAATGATGGTTGCCGACGGCTCCCGTCGTTGCCGCAAAGGCAAAGAGATAATCGACCGTGGCGGCGATCTCAAAGGCACCCTTGTATCCATGGCGCATCACGCCATCGATCCATTTCGGATTGACGACGCGCCCGCGCACCACACGGCCGATCTCTTCCTCCAGCGAACGGATCACCGGCTTTTCCGGCCGCGAATGGTCGTTGTGATAGATGTAAGGACGCACACCGCCGACATGCTCCGCTGCCGCCGCCATTCCGCCCTCGAACTGATAGTAATCGTCGCTGTCGAGCAGATCGTGCTCGCGGTTGTCCTGGTTTTGCACCACCGCCTGGATGGAGCGCAGCCGCTCCTCGAAGATGCCGCGCTCGGCCCGGCCTTCCTCGGCCGCGCCATAGGCATAGCTTCCCCAGACGAGATAGGCTTCGGCCAGATCAGCGCGCCGCTCCCAGCCCTTCTCGTCGATCAGCGCCTGCAGCCCCGCGCCGTAAGCGCCCGGCTTTGAGCCGAAGATGCGATATCCGGCACGTTTGGCCGCCGACGCCTGATCCATGCCGGACGCCGCAAGCCGCGCCGCCTCGCCGCGCATCCGCTCGGCAATCGGATTATCCGCCGCATCCTCATCCAGAGCGCCGACTGCGCGGATCGCCTTGTCGAACAGCGCGATCTGTTCCGGAAAGGCGTCACGGAAAAAACCTGAAATCCGGAGCGTCACATCGACCCGCGGACGTCTGAGCATCGCGGGCGGGATGATTTCATAGCCGGTGACGCGGCGCGAGGTCATCTCCCAGACCGGCTTGACGCCGATCAGCGCCAGCGCCTGGGCGATATCATCGCCGCCGGTGCGCATGTTGGACGTGCCCCAGGCCGTCAGCCCGAAGGAAACCGGCCACTCGCCGTGATCCTGCACATAGCGGCGGACCAGCAGCTCCGCCGATTTCTTGCCGAGTTCATAGGCTGCAGGCGTCGGCACCGCGCGGCTGTCAACGGAATAGAAGTTCCGCCCCGTCGGCAGCACATCAGGCCGCCCGCGCGTCGGAGCGCCGGAGGGACCGGGAGCGACGAAACGGCCGTCGAGGCCGGTGAGGAGCGCCGAAATCTCGGCGGCTCCGCAGGCGAGAATCGAGGGTTTTAGCCGGGTTTCGATCTCTGTAAGGACGGATCTGGTTTGGGGCCAGTCGGCCGGGCATTCGATTTCGGCGGAGACGAGCTTGGCGGCCAGCAGTTCGATGCGTTCGACGGTGTCGCCATTTGTGCGCCAGGGGGCGTCTAGGATGTCACCGAGAATGTCCGGACGTGGACCGTTCCAGGGGGCGGCCATGTTGCAGTCGAGGGGATCGAATTTGGCGCTTGTATGCGGGTTACCCCCCTCTGCCTTGCCAGGCATCTCCCCCTCAAGGGGGGAGATCGACTCGTGGTTGGCATCTCGCAAAACAATTGAGGTGGAAGCGAGCGGTTCCGCCGAGCCGACCTCCCCCCTTGAGGGGGAGATGTCCGGCAGGACAGAGAGGGGTACGGCACCCACCAACTCCAAATCCCCAGCAATCGCCCGCTGCAAACTCTGATCCCCGCCCTCGCCAAGCCCGCGCGGCACCCGCGCCAGCGCCACGGTCAGATCCGTCAGCAACCGCCCCTCCGGCGACACGCCGAACACATGCAACCCATCCCGGATCTGCATTTCCTTGAGATCGCAGAGATAGGCATCGAGCTTCTTCAGCGCCTCATCCTCGGTCTCGCCCTTGGCAATCCCGGCATCGCTGTCGAGGCCGATATCGGCGACCAGATCGAGGATCTGCTTCGACAGCAGCCGGATACGGCGCGGATCGCTGCCGGATGCCTCGTAATATTCGTCGACCAGCGCCTCCAGATCCTTCAGCGGGCCATAGGTTTCGGCCCGCGTCAGCGGCGGCGTCAGGTGGTCGATGATGACGGCAGCCGTCCGGCGCTTGGCCTGCGTGCCCTCGCCGGGATCGTTGACAATGAAAGGATAGAGATGCGGCAGCGGCCCGAGGATCGCCTCCGGATAGCACTCCTCCGAAAGCGCCAGCGCCTTGCCCGGCAGCCATTCGAGATTGCCATGCTTGCCCATGTGAACAACCGCATCGGCGCCGAATTCCTGGCGCAGGAAAGCATAGAAGGCGAGATACCCGTGCGGCGGCACGAGATCGGGCGAATGGTAGCTTTCCTTCGGATCGATATTGTAGCCGCGGGCCGGCTGGATACCGGCGAGCACATTGCCGAACCGCGTGAATGGCAAAGCAAAGTCACCATCCACAACATAGGGATCGCCCTCCGGCACGCCCCAGCGCGCCGTCATCTCGTCTTGAATCTTTTTCGGAAGAGACGCGAAGAACGCCTTGTATCGACTCATGGAAAGCGTTTCGCGGATCACCTTTCCGTCACGCCCGGAATTCGTCGGCCCCTCCGAGAGATGGCGGATCAGCGCATCGCCATCATCAGGGAAATCCGCGACATCGTAGCCCGCCCCGCGCATCGCCTTCAGCACCTCGACGGTACCCGCAGGCGTATCGAGGCCTACGCCGTTCCCGAGGCGCCCGTCGCGGTTCGGATAGTTGGCGAGCACCAGCGCCACACGCCGCTTCTCTGCTGGTTTTCGCCGTAGCCGCGCCCAGCCGGCGGCAAGCCTCGCCGTATAACGCATCCGCCCTTCATCAGGCTGGCTGGTAACGATATTCGCCTCGACAGCAGCATCATAGCGCGCTGCCGACTTGAACGAGACGGCACGGGCCAGAACCCGCCCATCGACTTCGGGCAGCGCGACGTTCATCCCGAGATCGCGCGCCGACAGCCCCTGCGATGACCCGGCCCACGCCTCGCGCGACGAGGCAGACAGGATTGCCTGCAGCACCACGGCGCCGCTTTTTTCCAGCACGGTCGGTTCACGCTGAGCACCCGGCGCGGACACCGCAAAGCCCGTCGTGTTGACCACGACATCAGGAGGCGCCTGATCAAAAATGCTGTCGATGATGCCCTTGGAGACCGGGTCTTTCAGGCTGTAGGCAAACACCGGCAGCGGCCGGAGACCTTCCGCCGCCAGGGCCTCGATCATCGCCTCGACCGGTGCGGTCTCGCCGCTCTGGACCAGGGCTCGGTAGAAGCTGATGGCGGCGATGGGTTCGGATCCCACCTCCTCCGTCGCAGCAAGCTCGCCCCCCTCTGTCCTGCCGGACATCTCCCCCACAGGTGGGGAGATTGACTCGTTGTTGGCATCTCGCAAAACAATCGAGGTCGTAGCGAGCGGGTCCGCCCAGCCAATCTCCCCCCTTGAGGGGGAGATGTCCGGCAGGACAGAGGGGGGTGCCCCGTTCCGCAGCATCGCCGCAGACAACACTCCCCACTCCTCAACCCCAACGACTCCCCGCCCCGGCCACCATATCCCGGCCTTCATCAGCGGCGCAGCCGCACCGGGCTTTTCACCACCCGACAGCATCGCCGCCGCATAATCCAGCAGCCGCCGCGAATTCGCGTCGCCGCCCTCGATCAGGTAAGCCCACAGCGCATTGAGATCGTCGAGCGCCACATTGGAAAACGGCGTCAGCCCCGCATCCGGCTTGGAATCCCCGGGCAGAACGGCAATCCGTGCACCGTGCCGCGCCGCGCAGGTATGGAGAGCCTCCAGCGCATAGTGAAAATAGCTGGCGCCACCGAGTGCGCGGACAATGATGATCCTTGCGTGCCGCGCGGTCCGCTCGACATAGGCATCGACCGACATCGGATGCTTGAGGCTCATCAGGCTGGCAAGACGAAGCGTCAGCGGTGAACCGCCGCCCTGTCCGTGGGCGGCGGCGATGGCCGCAAGCTCCGTATCCGCCGCAGACAGGAACAGGATATCGCCGGGCGACTGGCCAAGATCGATGGCCTCGTCACCGTCGCTAATTGTTCCTTTCTGGGCGAGAAGCAGATGCATGGATCAGACGAGTGCCTCGATGGCCTTGCGCACGGCCGCTTCATCCATGTCATGCAGGCCGATAACGACGAGACGCGTGCCGCGCGTTTCGCCGGTAGCCCAGGCACGGTCGAAATACTGGTCGATACGGCTGCCGACAGCCTGGATCTGCAGGCGCATCGGCTTGCCCTCAACTGCGGCAAAGCCCTTCAGGCGCAGCACGTCGTGCTCTGCAATCACGCCCTTCAGCTTCTCGATGAAACCGGCGGTATCGGCAATCGCGCCGAGCTCGACGACGAAGCTGTCGAACTCGTCATGGTCATGCGGCGTGCCGTCCTCATGCTCCAGCTCGTGATGGGACTTACGGTTGGCAATATCTTCCTCGGTACCCACGCCGAGGCCGAGCAAGACGCTTGCCGGAACGTCGCCGTTCTTCGCCTCGATCAGCGCAGGCTTCCGCGAAATGCGCGACGCCACTTCGTCACGGACGCGGATAATGCCTGCGGCATCCAGCAAGTCCGTCTTGTTGAGCACAATCAGATCGGCGCAGGTCAGCTGATCCTCGAACAGCTCCTCGATCGGGCTCTCGTGATCGAGCGACTCGTCTTCGGCGCGGCGCGCATCGACGGCATCGTGATCGTCGGCGAAACGTCCGGCGGCAACGGCTGCGCTATCGACGACGGTGATCACGCCATCGACGGTGACTTCGCTGCGGATATCGGGCCAGTTGAAGGCGGCGACCAGCGGCTGCGGCAGCGCCAGGCCCGATGTCTCGATGACGATATGATCAGGGCGCTGCTCGCGCTCGAGCAGCTTGGTCATCGTCGGGATGAAATCGTCGGCAACGGTGCAGCAGATGCAGCCGTTGGTGAGCTCGATGATATCATCCTCGGTGCAGTTCTCCGCGCCGCAGCCCTTCAGCACGTCGCCATCGACGCCGAGATCGCCGAATTCATTGATGATCAGCGCGATCTTCTTGCCGCCGGTGTTGGAAAGTAGGTTGCGGATCATCGTCGTCTTGCCCGCGCCGAGAAAGCCGGTGATCACGGTTGCAGGAATCTTCTGGTTCATAAATTTCAACCCTTCATTTTCAGCGGCAGTCCGGCCGCGATAAAATACACGTCCGCGGCAGCGGCCGCGATCATCTGGTGCAGCCGCCCCGCATGATCGCGGAAATCCCGCGCCATCCGGTTCTCGGGCACGATCCCGAGGCCGACTTCATTGGAAACAAGCACGATCCGAGCCCTGGCCTTCGGCAGCCAGGCTGCAAGGGCAGCCGATTCCGCCGCCATGTCCCGCTCCCCCATCATCAGATTGGTGACCCAGAGCGTCAGGCAATCGACAAGGATCGCCCGCCCCTCACCGTCGATGGCCGACAGGCATTCGACAAGCTGCAGCGGCTCCTCATGCGTCGTCCAGGATGGCCCGCGATCGTCCCTGTGAGCGGCAATCCGCGCCCGCATCTCGTCATCCCAGGCCCGCCCGGTGGCGATATAGTGGCGCTCGAGGCCGCTATCGGCGATCAGCTGCTCTGCGAAACGGGATTTTCCCGAACGGGCGCCGCCGAGCACGAAGGTGGTGCTGCTCATGTGAGGATGGCTCCGGCATCAGCGTATTGGCGTCCGCCACACCCACGTCCCTCATTCCTGTGCTCGTCACAGGAATCCAGCCACGGCGCGTCCGCGCCGTGAATGACTCTGGTGCTTTGGAGGAGAAGTCTCTCCGCCGCGCAGACGCGCGGCGAATGGATTCCTGTGACAAGCACAGGAATGAGGGCAGAGATGGGAGCCTGCGCCACGCCAGAAGACCGAGGCGCCTCGCCCTTCCATCGTGCTGAAAACAGCACCGAACTATTCGTTTCAGCCATGACAACCTCCGTGCTGGCAGCGGACAGGATTGCCCTTGGGTGGGCTCTTCGCCCGGCACGGTTGGCAGGTCTCCTGGCTCGCGGTTCGAGGCCCCGACAGGGATGGCGCAAGGCCATCCCTGATCGTGCCAGCGGATCTTCCTCGCCTTCCCGGCTGCATTCTCGTGAAAAGGCGGACGATTCGTAGAAATGGAGGCGTCCAGCCCCTGCTGATCACGATGCATTCCAGTGGCTTTTCCGGTGTCCTTGAGCCACCGCCCTGCCGCGGAATGCGGCGATCAGGCAGTGGTGCCGGTGCACCGGATGGAAGACCCTGACCGCTCTACAGTCGCGGGGTCGGCTGTGATGAAGACGCCCGGTTTGGGTCCGCCCCGTCACATTCCCTTTTCATCCAGGGCGGCAATCACCGCTCCGGAACCATCCGTTATTGATTTCATCGTTAGGCGTGCGGCAGTGCGAAGTCAATCGAGCCCGGCACGATGGAAAATGCCCCGTCTTAACACGACTGAGTCTACCAAACAGATAGTCTATTAAATTCATTGACTTACGTGCAAATTTCACTTGCCGTCGCCTCGCTTTTGCTGCAATTGCTCGCGAAATCATGCGGCGCACAACGCGCGCTTCCTTGATCCTGCTCCCCGTCGCCTAGTTCTGTCATCATGCTCACGAAAACCGATATCGGCCGCCTGACGCGGCGCCATCTCAAATTCGATTTGGCGCGGCTGCGTGCGCTGGCGCGCCAGAACGAAATGGGCACGGTTTTCGCCGGTGGCGCGGTCGGCGTCATCTCCGGCTGCGCGGTCACCGGCATGAGCCTGATCTCCCGGGAGATGCACAGCCTGATCTTCGGCATCAGCGATGTCGATCGTCTCAGCTCCTCCGATATCAGCAACAAGCTGCTGCTGCTCCTGGCACCGGTCTGCGGCGGCATGCTTCTCGGCTTGCTGCTCTTCATCCTCAGCAGGACACGCAAGAAGCCGATGGTCGACCCGATCGAGGCCAATGCGCTGCATGGTGGCCGCCTCTCGCTGACCGACAGCATCATCGTCGCCATCCAGAACCTGATCTCCAATGGCTTCGGCGCATCGGTCGGGCTCGAGGCCGGCTATACGCAGCTGGCGGCGGGCCTGGCCTCGAAGCTGGGGCTCAAGCTGCAGCTGCGCCGCGCCGATTTGCGCGTCCTCGTCGGCTGTGGTGCGGCGGGCGCCATCGCCGCCGCCTTCAATGCCCCGCTAACCGGCGCCTTCTACGCGTTCGAGCTGATCATCGGCACCTACACCATCGTCTCGTTGACACCTGTCGTCGTCTCTGCCCTGCTCTCGACGCTGGTGGCACGGCTGCTCGCAGGCAACGATTTCACCATCGACGTCGGCAGATTCGGCACTGTGGTGCCGGCCGATTATGTGCCGGCCATTCTGCTTGGCGCCTGCTGCGCCGGTGCCGGCATCCTGATCATGCAGGGCGTTTCCTTTGTCGAGGAACTTGCCCGCAAGAGTTCGGTACCGACGCCGGTACGCCCGGCGCTCGGCGGCATCGTCGTCGGCCTGCTGGCCACCATCTCTCCACAGGTGCTTTCGGCAGGTCACGGCGCCCTGCATCTCAACCTGGCGCATCAGGTGGCGATCCCGACGCTCGTCGGCATCCTGCTGTTGAAGTCGCTTGCATCCGCGGTGTCGATCGGCTCCGGCTTCAGGGGCGGTCTGTTCTTCGCCTCGCTGTTCATGGGCGCGCTTCTCGGCAAGCTCTTTGCCTATTCCGCGCCGTTCTTTGCGCATGCCTCGCTGACACCCGAAGTCTACGCCGTCGTCGGCATGAGTTCACTCGCCGTCGCCATCATCGGCGGACCGCTGACGATGACTTTTCTGGCGCTCGAAATCACCGGCGACTTCCCGATCACCGTATTGGTGCTCGCCGCAGTGATCACGTCCTCGCTCGTCGTGCGCACCACCTTCGGCTACTCCTTCGCCACCTGGCGTTTCCACCTGCGCGGCGAAAGCATCCGCAGCGCCCACGATGTCGGCTGGATCCGCAATCTGACGGTCGACAAGCTGATGCGCGCCGACGTCAAGACCGCCAATGCCGCAACCACTGTCGAAGAGTTCAAGAAGGCCTTTCCCGCCGGCGCCACGCAACGCGTCATCCTTGTCGATGACTCAGGCAAATATGCCGGTCTGGTGCTAGTGCCGGAAATCCACGCCAACCCGATCGCCACCGACGACGAGGGCAAGGGGCTGGAGAGCTTCGTGCGCTACAAGAACGATTTCCTGCAGCCGCAGATGAATGCCAAGCAGGCAGCCGCCATCTTCGACAAGAGCGAGAGCGAAGCGCTCGCCGTGCTGAACAATCTGATCGAGCGCAAGGTCGTCGGCCAGCTCAGCGAAAGCCACACGCTGCGCCGCTACAGCGAAGAGCTCGACCGGCGGCGCCGCGAAATGTCCGGGGAAATCTAGCCAAGCAGCCGTTTCAGCCAGTCACGGTCGAGATGCGCCTCCAGTTCGGCCGCAACAGCATCCAGCGCCCGATCGACGCTCTCTGCGTAATTGCGCCTTTCGCCGTGAAGGCCGAAACTCTGAAGCAACCGGCTGCGATAGGCATCGGCGGAAAACAGGCCGTGAAGATAAGTGCCGACGATATGTCCATCCGCAGATACGGCACCATCCGCGGCACCGTCCACCACGGCCGACGGCCGGCTGCAATCCGCCCCCTCGGTCACGCCGAGATGGATCTGATAGCCTGACAGCGGCGTACCATATTCGGCAGAAACAGCATGGCTGTTGCGAACGGTCTTCTCCGGCGCCATGACGGTTTCGACGTCGAGCAGGCCGAGCCCGTCAACCTCCGCCGTTCCGCCCTCGATGCCGAGCGGATCGTGCACCTTGCGGCCGAGCATCTGGTAACCGCCGCAAATGCCGATCACCCGGCCGCCGCGCCGGACATGGGAGGTCAGATCGCGATCCCATCCCTCGGCCCGAAAATCGGCAAGGTCGCTGATCGTCGATTTGGAGCCCGGCAAGACGACGAGCGCCGCGTCTTCGGGCAGACGCTCCCCGGCGCCCACGAACACCAGCTCGACGTCGTCTTCGGCTCTAAGCGGGTCGAGATCGTCGAAATTGGCGATCCGCGGCAGGACAGGGACAGCAATTTTAAGCGCCGCCGACGAACCGCGCGCCAGCTTTTCAAGAACGACCGAATCCTCCGCAGGCAGCCCGCCCGCCGCTTTCAGCCAAGGGATAACACCGAAGCAAGGCCAGCCGGTATAGCGACCGATCGCGGCAATCCCGTCGTCGAAAAGCGAGACGTCGCCGCGGAACTTGTTGATGATATAGCCTGATATCATCACCCGATCGGTGTCGTCGAGAATCGCATGCGTCCCAACGAGCGAGGCGATGACGCCGCCGCGATCGATATCGCCGACCAGCACGACCGGCACGCCGGCCCTTGTCGCAAAACCCATATTGGCGATATCGCCCGGGCGCAGGTTGATCTCCGCCGGCGATCCCGCGCCTTCGACGATCACCAGATCGGCGCCCTCGGAAACCGTGGCGAAACTCGACAGTACAAATTCAAGCAGTTGTGGCTTTAGACGCTGATAGTCACGCCCCTTTGCCTGCCCCCAGACCTTGCCCTGGACGATGATCTGGCTGCCATTCTCCGATTGCGGCTTCAAAAGCACCGGGTTCATATGAACAGATGACGGTGTGCGCGCAGCAAGGGACTGCAGCCACTGCGCGCGGCCGATCTCGCCGCCATCGTCGGCAACGGCGGCATTGTTGGACATGTTCTGCGGCTTGAAGGGCCGCACCGTCAGTCCGCGATTGGCCGCCAGCCGGCAGAGCCCGGCGACGAGCACCGTCTTGCCGACATCCGATCCTGTTCCCTGCAGCATGATGGCTTTGGTCATGTGACGAGGCCTACAACGCGTTGCCTCGCGCGGTCAACGGCAGGGCCAAAAACACGAAAACCGCGCAGGCAGTAAGCCGCGCGGTTTGCCGTAAACTCTGGCGTATTCGCCCATACACGGCGAAACTCGTCTTCTCCGGGACGCAAAACCTGATCCGGAGAACCGGCGGTTTGTCCCCCGCCGTGGCTACACTGATAACGCGACATCCTTACCGGAGAGTTATTGAGGCCTTAAGCAAACATGAATTTTGACCTTTTTTGAACTTTTGTTGGCGGCGGCTTGTGCGCTGCGCATCGGCGCGCCCGGCTGAATGCGACAGGAGTCGCTAATATTAGCCTTTATAAATCAATATTTTAGGCCAAAAAAGTTCAACTGCGGAAAGTTGACCGCAACCTTTTCTGCGCTAGCATTTGCAAAATTAAAAATCCTGAGTGGAAATAAGGATGTGCAGATGAAGACCGCAGGAAAAATGCTGTTATTCGCCGCCCTTGTCTGCGCGTTTGCGACCTCGGCCGCGGCATCCGGTTGCGGAAACGTCTCGATTGCCGAGATGAAGTGGGGCTCGGCCGCCATCGCCGCGAATTTTGACAGGATCATTCTCGAAGCCGGCTATGGCTGTGACGTCAAGATCGTCCCCGGCGACACCATGCCGACCTTCGCCTCGATGAACGGAAAATCGACGCCGGACGTCGCGCCGGAACTCTGGGTCAAGGGCGTCCAGACCGAACTGGACGATGCCATTACCGCCGGCCGCCTTGTCGAAGGCGCCGAAATCCTCTCGGAAGGCGCAGTCGAAGGTCTGTGGATCCCGAAATTCGTCGCCGACGCCAACCCATCCATCAGGACGCTGGAAGACGCCCTCGCCCGTCCGGATCTCTTTCCGGGCGACGGATCGACGGACAAGGCTGCGATATTCAATTGTCCAACCGGCTGGGCCTGCAAGATCTCGACGCAGAACATCTACAATGCCTTCCATGCAGAAGAGAAAGGCTTTGACCTCATAGGAGCTGAAACGCCGCGGTCGCTCGATGCATCGATTGCCGATGCCTTTGCCGACAAGCGCGGCTGGCTCGGTTACTACTGGGCGCCGACTGCGGTCGCCGGAAAATACGAGATGGTGCGGCTGGCGATGGGTGTCCCCTTCGACCAGGCAGAGTGGGACAACTGCACCTCCGTCCCCGGATGCGCCAAGCCCGAGCGCAACGCTTATCCGACATCCCAGGCCTTCACCGTCACCACAAGGTCATTCGCAGACCGCGCCGGTCCGGCGATGGATTATCTTCGCAAGCGCAGATGGGACAACGGCACGATCAACGACGTGCTGGCATGGCAGGACGAAAACGGTGAAAGCAGCCGCAACGCCGCCATCTACTTTCTGCAGAATTACCCGGAGCTCTGGACCCTGTGGGTGCCCGAAGAAGTGGCGGCCCGGGTGAAGCGAGCGCTTTAGCAAGCTTCGCGAAGGCCAGCGCCGTCATGATATGGCTTCGACAACGAAAACGCAGCCAGGCTGCGCCCATTGATATTGCAGGTGCTTAATGACCCCCGCCGCTTCCTTTCCCGATCGCGACACTGTTGCCCAGAAATTTGCCGGCAGCAGCGATGCCGACAAGTCCTACCTCCAGCTCCTGATGGAGAATGCGGCGCAGGACGACAATCTGGTCGACGGCCTGCACCGCTATCTCGATCAATCGGCCGAGAGCCGGTTTCTCAATTCGCTGAAGCTTGAAACGACGGGGAAATGGATCGGCTCAGCCGCTCCGGACCGCCTTCAAGTCCGCCTGATGGAAGCCGCCAAGTCCAGCCAGCATCCGGCCTATGAGGCCTTCCGCACTGGACTGGTGCGCTCCGGCGGCCTTGAAAGGGCCTATCCGGCAGCCAAGATCTGATTAGCGGCGTGCGGCCCGATCGACGGACCGGCCGGCATCCTGTGTCGCATTGACGGCGTTGGCCGTATCGCGGCCGACGCCGCGGATCGTGTTGCCGCAGGACGAAAGAGCAAGCAGGAGCATGAGGGCAGCGCCGATTTTGGCTGTGGTCGTCATCGTGGAATTCCTTTGAAAATATGACCTCTCCGAAGCGGCGAACGCCGCTCCGGCCGATAAACGCATCAAAGCCAAAAAGGTTCACGCCAGAATGGTTTAGGCAGCCGCGGCCTTCGCTTTTTCAGCAAAGGCAAAGCGGATGCTGTCGGCAACCGCCTGCATCGGACCAGAGAGTTGCGACGCCGTCAGAAGGCGAATCTCGAAGGAGCCGAGCTCCGGCAGGCCCTCCTGCGCGCCGAGGATCACCATATCGTCGCTGACATAAGAGCGCGGTAGCGGCGCAATCGCCAGATCGGAAACCACAGCCGCCCTCTGCGCCATCGTATGGCCGCTGAGATAGGCAACGCGATAGGGCCGCTTGTTGCGCTCAAGCTGCGATAGCGCTTCCTGGCGCCAGATGCAGCCCTCTTCCCAGATCGAGATCGGCAGGGGTTCCTTGCGGTGCGCCGTGCCGCACTTGGCGCCGGCCCAGACAAGCTTCTCGCGGTAGACGATCTCTCCGCCGGTCGGGAACGGCCTGGTGGCGAAATTGACGAGCGCCAGATCGAGGCGCTGCTCTTCCATCCGCTTCTTCAGCCCGATGCTCATATCGATGGTCACATCGACCATGATGCCGGGATAGCTTTCGGCGAAACTCTTGAGAATGCTCGGCAGCAGCCGTTCGCCGATATCTTCGGGCGCGCCGAGGCGCACCACGCCGCTGAGCTCGGGCATGATGAAGCGCGACACGGCTTCGTTCGACAGCGCCAGGATATTGCGCGCATAGGTGAGCAACAGCTCGCCATGCTGCGTCAGCGTCACCGAGCGGGCGTCGCGCAGGAACAATGTCGCGCCGAGCTGCTCTTCGAGCTTCTTGATCTGCATGGAGACGGCAGAGGGTGTTCTGAACACCGCTTCGGCGGCCGTCGAAAAATTGCCGGTTTCCGCGATCGCCACGAAGGTGCGCAGAACATCGTTATCGAGAAGCGGGATTGGCCTGCGAAAGGGCATCGTCATCGGCGCATCTTTCAATTTTTCTGATCTTAAGCACCATATCATTTCGTTTGGCTGAAAGTCAATCGAACCTTATATTTCACCCATGGCTGATAGACAAAGAGGAGGCCATGATGACTGACACCGTCCATTCTGCAATCGACGCCTTCTTCGCGTTCCGTTCGCGGCAGATCCAGCGGGCCGCATGGGACAACACCATGCGTCAGATGACGGCCTTGCCGCACCACCTTATCGCCGATGTCGATCCCTACGCTTCCGCATCTGCCGAACGCGAATTGATGCGAAAGACCTTCAACAAAACTGATGGTATCCATAAAATCTATTCGTTTGATTGATGGATACCAAAGGCCCATATCAGGTAACGGGCGCAAGACGCTCAACGATCAAAGGACAAGGAAAATGACCACCATCACCTATCGGGATAGCAAGAGCTCATCCGGCCTGCATTTCGACGTCGGCAGCCTTCTGCACAAGGCGTCGCACGCATGGCACCAGTGGAAGGCAGCACGCGAAATCGAATCCATGCCGTTCGACGTCCGCAAGGACGTTGGCTATCCGTCGGCAGAAGCAGCGGATGACCGCAAGGATATGTAATGAATGCGACATACCTCCCAGCGTGAGGGCGGCGCCCTGCTAATGGCAGCGCCGCCCTCATCGTTTCCGGACTGGTGAAATTTAATCTTGAATTTCAGACGCATATATTTGAAATCAGTTTCAGCTTGCGACTTTTGACGAAGCCGTCGCGCATTTGGCAGGCCACTTAGAGCGGCATGTCGCAAAATAGCGCTTATCAGCCGCAGATTTCCATGCGAATGTCGCTTTCAGAACATCTAAGCGACGCATTCCACGCACCAATAGCGCATCGCCCTCCAGCATGGATTTTGCTCATGAACAAGATGCTGACCAAGAAGCGCTCACTCGTCTTCTTTATGGTTCCCCAGTTCACCATGCTGCCCTTTTCGGCGGCGATCGACACGCTGCGTATCGCCAACCGCATGCTCGGCTATCAGGCCTATACGTGGCGCCTCACCTCGGTTGACGGCAACAAGGTCTATTCTTCCTGCGGCATCGGCGTCGAAGCCAATTCCTCGCTCGCCGAAGAGCGCCGCCATCTCGGCGGCGAGAACCGCCCGAGCATGGTGCTGGTCTGTTCGGGCATCGATGTCGAGGATTTCAACAACAAGTCGGTCAATGCCTGGCTTCGTGAAAGCTATAACCGCGGCGTCGCCGTCGGCAGTCTCTGTACGGGCGCGCATGTGCTTGCTCAGGCCGGGCTCCTGAATGGCAAGCGCTGCGCGATCCACTGGGAAAACCTGCCGGGCTTCTCCGAAGCCTTCCCGCAGGCGGAGGTCTATGCCGACCTCTATGAAGTGGACAGCAATCTCTATACCTGCGCCGGCGGCACTGCCTCACTGGACATGATGCTGAACCTCGTCGGCCAGGATTTCGGCGAGAGCCTCGTCAACCGCATCTGTGAGCAGCACCTGACGGACCGCGTCCGCAGCCCGCACGACCGCCAGCGCCTGCCGCTGCGCGCTCGCCTCGGCGTCCAGAACGCCAAGGTTCTCTCCATTATCGAGCTGATGGAAGGCAATCTTGCGGAGCCGCTGTCGCTGCTGGAAATCGCCGATGGCGCCGGTCTTTCGCGCCGCCAGATCGAGCGCCTGTTCCGTCAGGAAATGGGCCGCTCCCCTGCCCGCTACTATCTCGAGATCCGCCTCGACCGCGCCCGCCATCTGCTGGTGCAGTCGTCGATGCCTGTCGTCGAAGTGGCGGTCGCCTGCGGTTTCGTCTCCGCTTCGCACTTCTCCAAGTGTTATCGCGAACTCTACAACCGCTCGCCCCAGCAGGAGCGCGCCGAGCGCAAGATGACGATGGCGACCGCGCGTCAGGCGCTGGCAGCCTGAAAACCAGACGATTGAGATCGAAAATGCGAAGCGGCGTCTATTGCGCCGCTTCCTGCGTCATGCGGGCATCCGAATAGACCATGTTGCGGCCCTTGTGCTTGGCCATATAGAGAAACTGGTCAGCAGCATTCAGATAGTTCTCGAAGCTCTCGTAGCCGGCAATCTCGGCAACGCCGATCGAAACGGTCACCGACAGCTCCTCGTCATCAGCCGATACCTTCAGCCGTGACAGATCGGACCGGACTTCGTCGCACAGCTTTGTGGCGGCATGCGAATCCATCATCGGAAACAAGATCGCGAATTCCTCGCCGCCGAGCCGCGAGAGAAGATTGTCGCTGCCCTCGAAGATCGTTGCCAGGCGCGCGGCGACGGCGATCAGAACCTTGTCGCCGATCTCATGGCCATAAGTATCGTTCAGCCGCTTGAAGTGGTCGATGTCGAGAATGGCAACCGAGCTTACCGCCTTCTGGCGCAGACACTGGTTCACGACTTTGGGGCCTGAATCGTAGAAATAGCGGCGATTGTAGAGGCCGGTGAGATAATCGCAGGCCGCCGCCGCCCTCAGCTGCTTCAACTGCGTCAGCGTCTCGACATTGTTGGCGATCCGGCACTGCAGCTCTTCGGCAACGAAGGGCCGGTAGACGAAATCGCTGGCGCCGGCCTTCAGGAAACTCGCCGACAGCATCCTGTCGTTCGACGAAGACACGCCGATCACCCGGATCTTGTCGGATCCGAACCGGTGGCGGATACGCCGCGTCAGCTCGTAGCCGCTCATATCGGGCATATGATGGTCGGTAACCACAAGCTCAATATCGCTGTATGCCTCCAGCGCCGCCAGCGCCTCAAGTCCGGAATTCGCCTCGACCACCATATATTGCTGCGCCGTCAGCAGATCGACCAGGACCTGGCGGGCGGATTGGACGTCATCGACGACGAGAACCCGGGTCTTGCGGTTCAGGATTGCCCTGCGCACGGTGCCAACCAGGTTATCGAGCGCAAACTCGTTGTCCTTGAGCACATAGTCGATGACGTTGCGCTCCATAATCCGGTTGCGCGTCGCAATGTCGAAGGTGGCGGTGAAGACGATGGCCGGGATCTTGTGCTCGATGGCGCAATCCAGTGCCTCGCCATAAGGCGAATCCGGCAGGTTCAGATCGACGACGGCCATCGTATAGCCATGCGGATCCTGGGCCAGCGCTTCCTGAAGCGCCTTGAGCGAAGGGCACGTCTTGACGTTGAGACCGAGCTCGGTCTGGAAGCGGTGGCACAAAACGGCAGAAAACATCCGGGAATCTTCAACCAGAAGTATTTTGTGCCCGCCAAAACGCGGCACAGAGCTATCCCGATTGAAATCCGCCTGAAAAGCCATCCAGTCCCTTACTCCCCGCGGCGCCTGGAGCAGCCGAATCGGCTGTCCCCATAACAGCTTGGACGATAGCGGACACACCCAATTGGGTGAAGAGGCAGAACAGGCTCAAAATAACCTGAAATTGCAGAAATTCGAAGTCTCTTAACAACGGCAGCAGGTCCCCGCGTCGATCGGGGACCTTCCATACTCCGCGGCTCAGGATCACTCGTCTCAGGCAACCGCCCGTTCCCGTTTCATCGTCTTGATTTGCAGCAATGTGTCGAGGTTCTGATTGACGCGGCAATAGAACTCCTCGTCGATGAACGGACGCAGCATGAAATCGTTCCCGCCGGCCTTCAGGAAGCGCGCCGACAACAGCCGGTTCGACGACGACGAGACGCCGATGATGCGCAGTTCGTGGGAGCCGATGCTGGCGCGAATGCGGCGCGTCAGTTCAAAGCCGTCAATGTCAGGCATGTTGTAATCGGTGACCATCAGGCCGATATCGCGGTTGGCCTTGAGGATCTCGAGCGCCTTGGCTCCGCTTTCGGCAACGCTGACGCGGAAATTATAGCGCTTCAGGCGGCTGGAGAGCAGCGCGCGGGCCGTGGCGCTGTCATCGACGATCAGCACGTGATGACGCTTGTTGGTGAGGAATCGGCAAATGGATTCGGCCAGCAGATCGACGGCGAAAACATTGTCCTTGAGGATGTAGTCGACGATATCCTTGGCCATCAGTTCGTCGCGCAGGCCTTCGTGGAAAGTGCCGGTAAAGACGATCGTCGGGATGCTGAGGTCCACCAGATATTCGAGCGCTTCACCCTTTTCGGCGCCGGGAAGATTGATGTTCGAGATTGCTAGCGTGATCGGGTCGGAGGACTTGTCATAGGCCAGCTGGAGGTCTTCGAAATTGCGGCAGACCTCGACATTGATATCAAAAAGCTCCTTGAGCCGAGCGCTGATCATCGACGTGAAGACATTGGAATCTTCCGCGAGAATAATACGCGCACCCGCAAACATTTCGCCGGAATATTGCATTCCCGAAATACCTAAAAACGACATAGCAAAACCTTTGAATGAAAATGTGTCCCTGGATGAGACAGATATATCAATTCATTTGAATAATGATTAATCGAGGCACCCGGAAAACCCGCCCGGAAGTTCTTGCAGATCGCGGCAAATGCTTTCTTATTCTTATGATTAAGAGAGTGTGCGCGCGCATACCGGTGAGGCTGCGAAAACCGCAGCCCTGCGCGGCCAGGGTGCAGGCCCCGGCTACTTGATGACGGCCGAGCCCTTGACGATATCGATCGTCTCTCCGCCATCAAGCCCGATCCGGTCGCCATCAGGTGCGGTCATGAAGCACCCGGACGCACACAGCGTCTCGGAAGCGCCGCTATCGACGACGATCTCGACCTTGTTGCCGCCTTCGGTGATGACAACCACGACGGCGGCGGGATCGGTATTGGTGACGGTTGCCGCCCACACGTTTGCAGCGGCAAAGAGGGAAAGAAGCAGTCCAACGGCAAGTCTTGCCATTCACAACGGCGCCTGTAGGCGCCCTCCCCAAGGGCTTATCGGCGCTGCTGCCCCCAGCAGCGAAAACCCGATTGCCAGGATCTTATAGCCAACGGCGCGTGAATGGCCGCTGAATAAGACCCCTTACCCCTTGAGAGTGCCATCGGCGGCCTTGCCGCGCAACTGGCGGACGGAGCCACCATCATCCTTCGGCGTTTTATCCTGAAGATTTTCCTCCATCGACGGCTTTGCCGCTGGCGCTGGAGGCAAAGCATTCTCGCGATGATAGGTGATGTCGCTCTGCGGCAGCGGAATCTCGATGCCCTCTTCCCTGAACCGCTTGAGGATGGCGATGCGCAAACCGTTGCGCACCTTCAGGCCGTCGCCCATATCGGCGAGCATGAAGCGCAGTTCGAAATCCAGCGAATAGGTGCCGAAGCGCAGGAACTCCACATGCGGTTCCGGATTACGCAGCACCTGCGGTACGGCGTTCACCAGCTCCAAGAGGATATCCATCACCTTCTGCGGATCCGCCTCGTAGCTGACGGACACCGGAATTTCCGAACGGCCGACCTTGTTGCGATGCGTCCAGTTGCCAACCGCGGCATTGATCAGCTCCGAATTCGGCACGATGATCGACTGCTTGCGGAAGGTCTCGATCTCTGTGGCGCGCACCGAGATACGCGTGACAATACCCTCGGCCGTGCCTGAGACGACATGGTCGCCGACCTTGAACGGCCGCTCGACCAGCAGGATCAGGCCGGAAACGAAATTCGAGACGATGTTCTGCAGGCCAAAACCGATACCGACCGACAGGGCAGAGGCGACGAGCGCCAGGCTCGAAAGGTCGATGCCAGCAGCCGAGACGCCGACGATCGCCGCAACGCCGACACCGAGATAGCCGATGCCGGTCTTGACCGAGTTGCGAACGCCGATATCGACATGGCTCCGCGCCATGACATTGCCGTCAAGCCAGCGCTGCACCCAGCGCGTCACCAGATAGCCGCCGGCAAACAGCAGGATGCCCGTAAATATCCCCACCAGCGAAATGCTGATGCCGCCAAGGCGAACCTCGGTGAACAGCCTGTAGGCGATCTGCTGGAGATCCTGGATATGGAAGCCCCAGAGAAGGAGCACGAGCGGTATGCCGGTCATCAACGCCACGGCATAGATCGCAAGACCTGCTACAAGGCCCGCCTGATCGATGGCAACCGCCCCCAGCTTGAAACGCTGGCTGAGGAAGCGGCCGATGAAAGTGTCGCCGAACGTCTCCGTCTTCGAGATCGCCTTGCCCGACAGCAAGCCGATATAAGTGGTGACGACGATCGCGCCCGTGATGATCAACTGGGTTGCGACGAAGCGTGCCAGGCCAACATAGCCCGTCAGCGCGGTGACGATCAGGCCGACGCCAAGCACCCTCAGGATGATCGCCATGCCGCGCGGCCAATGGCGGCCCGGCGCATCCGGATCGCCGCCCCGGGCGAGCATCGGCCGTCCGAAAGAAGCGGCAATCAGGATCAAACCGATGATCATCGCGGCGATCAGGCTGCGCACCACGGTCAGAACCAGCGGCGATCCCATCGCCTCGCTGACGCTGCCGAACAGATAATCGAGCGCGTTGACGACAGCCATGGCCAGCAGGCAGGCGCCGATCGACTGTGCGCCGCGATTGGAAAGCCTGACCAGCCGCCAATGCGGTTCGCGCGGTGCAAACACGGCATTGGTGAAACGCCGAACGAAATAGATGAGCCCGATCGCACCAAACAGCGCGGCAATCACAGGGGCGATATCCGGCCGGAGCACATTGAAACTGTCGAGGAAGAAATAGGACGTGACGAGCAGTGCGGCCAGCGACGATGTGCGGATCACCGTTGCCCAGAACGCAATCGACAGGCGGCTGATGTAGCTCGGATGCTCGATGCCATCGTCGCGCTTCAGGTAGCCGCCGAAGATCCGGTAGCCCCCCGACAACAGGATCAGCGCGGTCGCCAGCGACAGCAAGAGCGCGGTGAACAGCGGCAACCGCTTGAACTTCCAGACGAACACCATCCAGCCGGTCATGGCGTCGTTGAACTTGCCGATCTCGGTGAGGAAGGCGCTGCCGGCATCGTCGAGAACCGACATCGACACATCGGTGCGGCGCAGAAGCGTTGCGGCAAACAGACGGCGGCGGGTTTCGGCAACCTCGTTGATCAGCTTGTTGACCGCCATCGACAGGTTCTCGGCATCACCAGTCACGGCGTTGATCTGCGACCGCTCGGCGGTCAGCGCGTTGCGCTCGTTGGTGACGATCTCCGCTTCCGGCGGCTGCCCGTCCTTCGGCGGCTCGCCGATTTCGGCAAGGCGGTTCTTGATCTGGTCGAAGCGCGGACGCAGGCCGACGGATGTAGCGATCACGGCACGGCCGAGCTCGTCGACCTGACCGGAGAGCGTCACCAGCCCATCGTCATTGTCGGAATTGACTTTGGCGCTCTCCTGATAGGCCGCGAGCTTCTTCTTCGCCGCCTCGATATCCTTCAGCGCCTGATCGAGGCCGCTATTAGCAAGCGGCGCATCTGCGGCCGGGGCCGGAGTTGCGGCGGCCGCAGGAGCGGGTGCCGGCTGCGGTTGGGAAACGGCGGGAGCAGCGGGCTGTGTGACCTGCGCCAGCGGCACACCCACGGACTGAACGAGCGTCGCCAGCGTCAGCGCCACGAGTACGAAGGGTCGAAGCAGGAAATGGTTGAGCCGCAAAATAATCCCCGCAGGATTCGCTTTTATCGATGAGGCCGCTTCTTATAGCAAAGAAAGGCGACAGAAAGGCGGAAGTCGAAATCCGCCGTTAGAAGCCTGCGCCGGGCTTTGACAGATACGCAAGTTCTGCCGCGCTGGAATCGCGCCCGACAATGGGGTTCCGATGCGGGAAGCGTCCGTAAGCAGCAATCACCTCCCGGTGACGCCGGGCATAATCTGCATATTCCTCATCGCCGAGAGCCGCAAACAGCGCCACCGAGCGATCCTGCTCTGCCAGCACCTCGGAATGCTCGAACGGCATGTAGACGAAACAGCGATGCGCCGCGTCGATCGCCATGTCGGCGCCCGCATCGACGGCAAGCTTCGCTTCACGCAGTGCCAGAGGATCAGTGGCAAAAGCGAGAGGCGTCGCTCTGTAGATATTCCGCGGAAACTGGTCGAGCACGATGATTGCCGCCAGCCGCTGCTCCGGGCTCGCCCGCCATGTTTCCACGGCACCTCCGGCCAGAGCCAGATGCGTGTCGCGAAACCGCGCCGTGATTTCCGAGTCCAGCTCCGGGGACGAACGGAACCATTGATCGCGTCCGCATTCCTCCAGCCAGAAACGCAAAACCTCATCGGGCGTACAGATCGCTGCCAATACGGCCTCCAGCTCAGTTGATCGAAAAGACGAGCGTAGCCCGGGTGCCGCGGTGCTGGCGGTCGTAACCGAGCTCGGATTTCAGACTTGCGGCCATTGCCGTCAGTATCTTTGTGCCGAGACCGGTTCCCTTGGCCGGGCTTGCATCGTCGAACCCCGCACCGTCGTCCTCGACGATCACGGAAAGCTGGCCATCCGTATGGTCAATGATGACGCGAACCTCACCCTCGACGCCGTCGCCATAGGCATATTTGAAGGCGTTGGTCACCAGTTCGCTGACGATCAAGCCGAGCGTGATCACCTTGTCGGTGGCGAGATTGACCGCCTGCGCCGTCAGTACCACGCGATGCGGCCGCTTGTCGTCACGCATCGACGCTTCGAGTTCGCTGAGCAGGCTGCCTAGATACTCATCGATCTGGACGGTACCGACCTGCCGGTTCGTATAGAGGCGGCGGTGTACGCTGGCGATCGCGTTGATGCGCATCTGCGTTTCCTGCAGCGCGTCGATCGCCACCTGATCCGTCGTCACCGAAGACTGCATGCGGATCAGCGCGCCGACAAGCCCAAGGCTGTTGGCGATGCGGTGGTTGACCTCGGCGAGCAGCATTTCCGCGTGGTCGCGCTGCTGGCGGATAACCTCCTGCGCATGCGCCGTGTCGCGGCGGAACCGCGCCCGCTCCAGCCCCTGCTGGAGGGCCGCCGCCAGAAGGTCGAAATAGTCGTGCGAGATTCCCTTCAGCACATAGTCGTCGGCGCCGGCCTTCAGGGCCGCGACGGCAACGCTGGTATCGCCGGAAGCCGTTGCATAGATGACCGGCGGATGATCCGGCAGCTCCATCAGCTTCGGCAAAATGTCGAGCCCGGTCTCGGCCTTCAGGAAATGGTCCAGAATGACGGCATCGATTGCACCTTCGGCAACCCGCTTCAGGCCGGTTGCGCCATCTTCGGCCCATTCGACGGTGAAGCCGCGCCGCGACAGATTCCGGCGCATTAGCATGGCCAGTGCTTCATCGTCGTCGATGTAGAGGATACGGATCGTCTTCTCCGTATCGCCTTTGACCTCACCCATTCCGCCTCCGGACTCTGCCGCGCAGAAACGTGGCAGCCTGTCGGCCGAATCGTCTGCTCCCGATTGTGGTATTGCATCGATCATCGCGCGTAAACAGCGGCAAATCCTCCGCTTCCCGGCAACTGAATCGACTGTCCGATTTCAAACGAACTCATCCGGCAATAAGACCTCAGCCTCCCGGAAGAACCGGCAGAGGCGCAATATGTGAAAGGTAAAACTCAGGAAGACACACTCACCCGCGCTGAAAACGCCTGCGGGCGGAAATGGTTCCATCACTTTTCCAGTTTTTTCACATAACGGCGGTGGCGCGAAACCTCGGCCCCTGCATTATCGGGAAGCTTGATAAAACGCAGGCAGGCGATCACACCGATGATGCCGATGGTTAGAAACGCCCAGCGGAAATCCGCAAGCTCCGGACGCTGCGCGCCGCGGCTCGCAGCCGAGATGTTGAGGGCGGCCGCAGCGACCGCCACGCCAAGCAGCATCGACACCTGCTGCAGCATGCTCGACAGGGTCGACGCAGAACTGCGCTGCGCTGCATGGATATCGGCGAAAGATAGCGTGTTGAGCGCCGTAAACTCCATCGATCGCGAAAGCCCGGCAATGAAGAGAACCGCGTAGATCAGCAGCGTCGATGTATTCTCGCCGAAAAATCCGCAGGCGATGATCGAGCCCGAGGCGATGAGACCGTTGACGACAAGGACGTTACGGAACCCGAAGATCGCCAGCAACGGCGTCGTCACCGTCTTCATGCCGAGATTGCCAAGGAAATAGACGAGCAGATAGGCGCCAGCCGCAATCGAGCTCATGCCGAAGCCCAATTGAAACAGCAGCGGCAGCAGGAACGGCGTCGCATTGATGGCGACCCGGCAGGCAGTACCCGCCGATAGTGTCGACAAGGCAAACGTCTGCACTTTGAAGGCCGACAGGTCGAGCAGCGGATTGGGCACTTTCAGGAAATGTCGCGTCGCAAGATAGGAAAACAGCACGCCGCCGCCAAACATCGCCGCGACGGGCAGCAGCCCGCCGCTCCATTTCACCGACAACTCAAGTGCCGCCAGCAGCAAAGTCAGCCCTGCAGCACTCAGCACGAAGCCGAGGACATCGAGCCGCCCGGCCTCCTCCTCCCGCTGTTCAGGAACGAAGCGCAGCACCAGCGCAAGGCCGATCAGGCCGATCGGAATATTGATGAGAAAATTCCAGTGCCAGCTGGCATAGGTTGTGATGAAGCCGCCGAGCACGGGGCCGACGACCGGCGCCGTCAGCGCCGGCCAGGTGATCAGTGCGATCGCCTGGACGAGCTCCGATTTCCGGGCGTTCTTCAGGACGATGATCCGTCCGACGGGCGTCATCAGGGCGCTGCCTGCGCCCTGGATCGCCCTGGCAATGATGAATTCGCCCAAGCTGCTCGAAAGACCGCAGAACAGCGACGCCGCAGTGAACACGGCGATCGAGAGCAGGAACACCCGCCGGGCGCCAAAGCGGTCGCCGAGCCAGCCGGACAGCGGAATGAAGGCCGACATGGTCAGCATGTAGACGGTGATGCCGATGCTCATCGAGACAGGCTGCACACCAAAACTCGCCGCCATCTGCGGCAGCGAGGTCGCGACGATGGTGCCGTCGAGGATCTGCATGAAGAAGGATACGGCGACGACGAGCGCCACGATCTTCGCCTGGCGTGCGCTGGCGGCTTCGTTAGAAGTGTCTGTCATGTCCGCCGGGGTCATCGAGTGGCCAATGCGATTGCAACTTTGTGGCACCGGCATGAAGCAGCCGAAAAGGCCAGCCGGCAGGGCGATGACAGTGCATACGCCGGTTATCGGATACCGGAAAGGCCAAATCTTGCATCATCTGACGGTTCGCTTGGCACAAAACGCCTCGCCGCACGTTCTTCGATCGTAAGGGCAATTCGCCACTTTTTTCGATTGAGGACATTTTCATGACGCCGGAAGACAGACGCACCGTTTTCAGCAACCGTAAGATTGAAGCCGTCGTTGAAGGAATGACCCAGGATGACGGCACAGACAATCCGATCACCGGCAAATCGCTTGGTGATGCCATTCTCTTCGTCGTCGAACAGGCGGCCACCGATGCATCGAGCGTCCATATCATCTATGGCGGCAAGGGCACGCTCAGCTATACGGATTGCCTGAGCATCTATCGTGAATACGGAGCGCAGCTACGCAGCGAGGCAAGCTGACCGGGTACCGCATGGCAGCTATTCGCGGTCACCCCTGCCCGCGCCTGCTTTTCTTGCGTATGTGAGGGTGCGATCCCTCTCAAACGCGATTCTATATCATGCCCTCTTCTGCCTCGCCGCTCCGCGGCGTTCTCGTCGCGTTTGCGGCTTACGCCGTTTTTGCCTTCAGCGACGCTTCCATCAAGATCCTGCACGGCGCCATCCCCGCCTATCAGATCGCCTTCCTCGGCTGCGCTTTCGGTCTCGTCGTCATGCCGTTCATCAAGTCCAGGGACGATAGCTGGTTCGACATGGTCAAGACGTCGAACCGCACGCTCTGGATGCTTCGTTTCGTCTGCGGTGCCGTCGGCGCCATCGCCTCGATCATCACCTTCACCAAGCTGCCGATGGCCGAGGCCTTCTGCCTACTCTTCCTGCTTCCGTCCTTCGTCACCATCCTGTCGGTCATCTTCCTCAAGGAAGATGTCCGCTGGCAGCGCTGGACCGCTGTCGTCGTCGGCTTCATCGGCGTGCTGATCGTCCTTCGCCCGGGCTTCCGCGAATTGTCGGTCGGCCATCTGGCGGCCGCGATCGGCGGCCTCAGCGCGGCGATCTCGATCGTCATCCTGCGCGCCATGGGACCGGCCGAAAAGCGGCTCTCCCTCTACGGCGCCGGTCTTCTTGGAACATTGACGGTCAGCGGCCTGCTGATGATCTCCAACATCGCTGTGCCGACCGCGCAGGAATGGTTCTTCATTGCCAGCTACGGCATACTCGGGGCGATCGGCAACGTGCTGCTGATGAGCGCCGCCCGCCTGGCGCCGGCCAGCCTCGTCGCCCCGCCGCAATACAGCCAGATGATCTGGGCGATCGCCTTCGGCTACCTGATCTTCGACGACGCCATAGACCTGCCGATGGCAGGCGGCATCGCGCTGATTATCTGCTCCGGACTGCTGACGCTGATCCGCGAACGCAAGCGCGGCACACCGCTGCCAACGGCCGTGGTATCGACCGACAATCAGGCGCCCGCAGTCACCACGGCAGCAACCGACTGATCCGATTTGAGGCTTCGTAAGCGGAACAATCCCGTCAGCGGCCTGTTCCCCATAAAACAACGGAGGCTTCATGGCTGACACAAAACCAGACGAGGGCCGGCAACCCTCGCTTTCCCCGGCTGAGGAAGAACAGCGTATCTACGCGGCGGAGCGCCGCAGCTGGCTGATCTGGACCTTCGGGATCGCCGGCGCCATCGTCGCGGTCATCATCGCCGGAACGGTGGCGATTTCGCCCTGGCCGGATCCGGCAACCACAGGCTCGACGCCGAAACCACAGCATATCGAGGCGCCGGCGCCGTGAACGGCTTTCCCGGCGCGGATTTCGTCTGTATGACCGGCTCAGTTGAAGAGGATAGCAGATGGCCGCACGCGACCGTTTTTCGAAGAAGCTCACTTGCCCGCAATGCGGCAACAGCGGTATCGCGGAAGTCTCGGAAGACGATCACCCGACCCGCAAGCACCCGGCTTTCCTGGTCGATAAAATGCCGCGCGGGTTCTTCGAGGAAAAGGCCTCCAACTTCCAGGAGACCTATATCATCCGCTGCGAATGCGCCCGGAAATTTCCCTTCCGGGCATTGACGGAAAAGACTGCCTGACGCCGGAGAAAGCGCTCAGGCAAGCCCGAGCGGCATTTCTGCAACCTTGCGGCCCGGACCGTAGTCACGCTCATGCGAAGAGCGGTAGCGCCCGTCGCGGCGGGTGCTGACATCGATGCGCTGGCTGTCGAAAAGGCCATCCGCATAGGTACCGGTATCGTCGCTCTGGACTTCCGATTTTGCGGCAAAAATTTTAAAGATCATCGTTTCCTCCAGTTCGCTGCCTTAACGGCAAGCAGCTCGCTTCCGTTCCACCCTAACGCCCATATAGTTAAAAAATTAACCATAACCCGGCCAGAAATTTCCACTCCCCAGGGCTGGCCTGTCGCTGGCCGTGCCCTACCTCATTCCTGGCGATGGAGATCGCTTTTACTCTCACTTCCCCAGCTACCCCCGCTTCGGCGGGGTTTCTTTTCCCTCGAAGAAAAAATAGGGCGAGACCACTAACAAAGCATGGATTTTCCCATGCCGGAACAGGTGGTATTCTTGCTGTGGGTTAACAGAGGGAAAATGTCATGCCGCGCCTAGCAGAACTGTACTTCAAGACTGCCGTTATCTTCTTCATCATCGGTATATCGATCGGACTGAAGATGGCGATATCGGAAGATCACACCGTCATCGGCGCCCATGCGCACTGTAATCTCTTGGGTTGGGTCAGCATGGCGCTGTTCGGAGGCTACTATGCGCTCAATCCGAAGAAGGCAGAGCGGCGGATCGCGATGATTCAATATTATGTCTATACGCTGGGCGTCGCGATCATGGTCCCGGCGCTCTACATGATGCTCGAAGGCAACATGGCGATGGAGCCGCTGGTGGCGGTCTCCTCTCTGATCGTCTTCGCCGGCGTGCTGCTGTTTGCTTTCGTCATCTTTTCGCCGAAAGACAGCGTCGCCACACCGACGCCGCAGCCGCTGCGCTAGCCGCATCCGGCATCAGCATCAGGCGCCGTTCGCCAGCGGACGGCGCTATTTCTTCGCGCCTGCAGACAGCACGCGATGCGTGGCATTGTCCATCGCGTGGCTCGCGTCCTGGCCGTCACGCTTCAAGCCCCAGGCGGTATTTCCGCAGGACGCAAGCAAGAGAGCGGAAAGGCAGACGAAAGCGAGAGAAAATTTCGGCATTGATATCCCCTGTGTCGAAACTGGCAATGGGATGAAGATGTTACCAAGCTCGCCGAAATCAATAGCCGCGGCAGGCACGCGCCGCTTTATTCAACACGGCCGTGAAAAAGCCTGTGTCACGGCCATGTCACGCGAAATCCTCAGCGGCGGATGTTACAAGAATAACGAGGCGCCTGTTTTGCGTTATGCCTCCTGTTCGTAGGCCCGCCTCACCCCAAAAGCGGCGGGCCTCTCCACCTTCGGGATCCGACATGTTCAAGAGATTGGCCAAGTTCCTGAATCCGCCACCGCCGAACAGCTATATCTGGCACGAATGCACGCCACCCTACCCGCCGCACAGCACCATCGACGGCGCCTTCACGCGCGACGGCCAGCCGACATGGCGCCGGATCACCGCTGATGGCTGGGAGTACCGCCAGGACGGCGAAACCGCAGCCCTCCACCGCCTCTCCGCCTGAGGCCGCCACCGGCTATTTCTAGCAGCTTGCGCTACAGCGAGACTCACGGCTGACTGCGGCAATCGCAAAGCCGTTTCAGCGAGCCGTCTGCACATGCTGGTCCATGAAGGCGAAAGCCGGACATCGAAGATCGATCTGCTTCTTGCAACCGCCCTCGCCTTCGTCGCTGGCGGCGTCAACAGTGCCGGATATCTGGCCTTCGGCTATTTCTCGGCGAACATGACAGGCAACGTCTCGATGATCTCCGATCATCTGTCCATCCGTGAACTCAACGCCGCCATCGCCTTTGCGACCATCGTCGCGATGTTCATCCTCGGCGCCTTCTGCGCCTCGTTGTTCATCGAGATTGGCAGGCAACGGCGGCTTTCGAATATCTATGCGCTGACTCTGCTGGCCGAATCCGCCCTCCTGATGGGCGTCGGCGTCTACACCGCTTCATCGGCCTTCGGCGGAATCACCATTGCCGGCCTGCTTGCCTTCACCATGGGCATCCAGAACGCCGCCTCGACTCGCATATCAGGCAGCCGGGTGCGAACTACCCATGTCTCCGGCATCGCAACTGATATCGGTGTCGGTCTTGCGCTTCTGATCGGCAACAGCACCGCATCCGACCGGGCGCAGACCGTCCGCCGCCTGAGCCTGCACGGTACCACGATCCTTTCCTTCCTGCTGGGCGGCGTCGCTGGCGTGCTTGGCTACAAGCTGGCAGGCGGGATGGTCTTCTGTGTCTTCGCAATCATCCTGCTGGCTCTGTGTGCCGGCTATCTGCGCGGCCGCACGGCAGCGGCCTTGCCGGGGACGAAAACATAACCATCTGATTGGGATGAGGCCGCAAGAGAGCGATCAGTGGCCCGAACTGGAGGCTAGAATGAAGATCCTGATTGCCGCGCTTGCCGCAGCCGCCCTGTTGCCATCGGCAGCCCTTGCGCTCGACGCGATCGAGGTCAAGGCGCGCGACCATTCCTGCGAGGAACTGGCAAAGATCATCCGCCAGAACCCGGCGGTCTTCGTCCGGATCGGCATCGGTGGCCGCAGTTTCCGTCACCCGCCGTCGCAGTGCCGTCTGGGCGACAAGTGGGCAACCACGAGCCTCAGAGACGCCACGGGCAAGCAATGCGTGCTCGACTATGCCTGCGTCTACGATCCGGAATCTTTTTACAACAAATTCCCGCACTGACAGCCGCAGACGCATGGCCGAAGAAACGAAAAAGCGGCCTTTCGGCCGCCTGCGTCATCAGCGATATATCTAATCTTTTCAAAGAGAAGATGGTGGGTGATGTAGGGCTCGAACCTACGACCCGCTGATTAAGAGTCAGCTGCTCTACCAACTGAGCTAATCACCCATTCCCTAGCGTTTCCGCCGGTGTCCCGTGCATCTCTGCGCGGTGTGAGGGGGCGTATAAACAGGATATTCGACCTTGTCTAGCGCCCCTGGAAAAATTCTTCGATTAATTCGGAGATTTTTCTGCATGGCTGAAATGCAATGAAATCAAAGGTCGAGCGAACCCGTTGCCAGACGCACTGCCTGGCCGCCGATCCGGGCATTCGAGATCGCCCCGCCCTCCACATCCATGTGAAGATGGATCATCGAGGGCCGCCCCATTTCCACACCCTGCTCGACGGTGATCGGGTGATGGCCATCGGGCAGCCGGTCGAAATGATGGATCGCGCCCGACAATGCGGCGACCGCGGAGCCCGTCGCCGGGTCTTCGGTGATCCCCATTCCGCTCGCAAACATCCGGGCATGGAACCTCGCCGAATGGTTCGGTCCGCCGCGGCAATAGATATAGGCGGACGCCAAGGCCCCGTCGACGAAGGGCACGGTCTTTTCCCAAAGCTGCGGATCGAACTCCATGCGCTTGGCCGCGCCGATATCGTGGATGGGCACCAGCAGGAACGGCACGCCGGCGCTCCAGATGCAGGGCACGTGATTCTCGAAGCCGATCTCGGTCACCTTCAGCGAGAGCGCGTTGGCGATCCCGAGCTTTTCGAGCGGCATGCTGATCTGCTGCGATTTGCGCGGCAGGTCGAACTCGGCGAAGCTCGCCTCGCCCTCGCGAAGCTTCACGGCACAGCGCACCGGGCCGACATTCTCCTCCAGCACGCAGACGAGATCGAGCGCCCCATCCTTGCCATGTGTCCGCTCGGCCAGCGCGATCGCGGTGCCGACGGTCGGGTGACCAGCAAACGGCAGTTCGCGCCCCGGCGTGAAGATGCGGATCCTGGCGCTGTAAGCCGGATTCGTTGCCTTCTGGACGAAGACGGTTTCGGAAAGATTGGTCTCACGGGCGATCGATTGCATCGCCTCATCGCTCAAGTCCTCGCCGTCGAAGATGACGGCCAGCGGATTGCCGGCGAGCTTGCGGTCGGTGAACACGTCATAGACGCTGTAGCTGCGCGCCACATCGGCCTCCTTGAATCGGTCATCGAAGGCTCAACCTGCCCGACCGGCGAAACGAGTGCAAGATATCAGGTTTCGATTGGATTACCGAAATACCAATCGATCACCGGGAACATCGCGACGTTATAGGGAAAGGCGGCGTGATCGGCCGAACGGATAGCAACCGCACCGGCGATTTCCTTGTCCTCGGCAACAAGCATATGGGCCGCGATCCTCTCGACGATCTCGTCGGCGGTCAGATCGAAGCGGAACAGCCGGAAGACCGTCACCGTGCGCCTGAAATGGCTGGCATAATAGCGTTCGCCCGGCGTCGAATCGGCAAGGTCGAGGCCGGTTTCCTCCAGCACCTCGCGGCGCATGTTGAATTCGACATCGCAGACACCGGATACGATATCCTCGGGCTCCAGCGAACCGGCGGCGAAATAGACCTGCCCGGGATTGGCGGTATGCGCGCCCATGCGGATCGCCACCAGCGCGCCGTCGGAGCTTTCGATGACAGGATAGGCGAAGAGATGCATGCCGCCCATGCGATCCTGCTGGCGGCGCCAGTACATGAAGGTCGAGAAGGGTATGATATATCCCTGCCCCTGTAGCCCCTCCTCCCCGAATGCCAACTGGTGCTGAAACACCATGCGCCCGTCGAACAGAGCCGGATTGGCCTCGACTTCAGCCTTCCAGTTCGCGGCGATCTCGTCTCGCCGCGATTCGCGGTACGGATGTTCGCCATCGAGCACCCGAAGGTTCAGGGCGGCGACGGGAAATACGGTCTGCTTCGGCGGCCAGCCGGCAAGATCCTCGGAAAATATGGAATTCATTTTAAATCCAATGTCATGACTACGGGGCAATGGTCGGATGCTTTCGGCCGGTCCCAGCCTGTGCGCGGATAGCGCTCCACCTCCTGGCCCGGCGGAAACACGGTGCGGAAGGGCTGGCCGTTGCGGATGATCTCGGGCTTGCGCCCGGCATTGGCGGCGGAAAGCGCCGGTGACAGCCAGATATAGTCGAGCTGACAAAGCCACTGCTCCTGCGGGCCGCGGGCGTGGTAAAGCGTCCAGCGATCGATCGGGTCGCGGCGGCGCATGACATTCTCCGCAAAACCGTCATGGCTGAAAGCGTCGAGCGCACTTTCCGTCTCGTCGCGATGCTCGAAGCGGTAGCCGGTCCGCCGGCTTCCGATCACGTCGACGCGCTCCTGATAATCATTCATGTCGCCGCAGATGGCGAAATTCTTCGAGGCTGTCGCGCCCGCGCCGAATCGATCCTCGATGATCCGCCGCACCGCCCTCACCTCGGCCCGCCGCACCGGCATGGTCGATTGCCTTCCATCGAGGCCATCGCGCGGACTGCCCATCGATTTGAAATGCACGACATAGAGCGTGAACGGCACGCCGCCGATCAGGAGATCGAGCTCCAGGCAGTCGCGCTTGAACACCTTGTCGTCCATATGTCCATGCGGCGCCAGTGTGTCGTCGAACAGGCCGAGATCGCGATAGGTCATCATCGCGTGGCTCTTGATCTCGCGAAGCTCGATCTTCTGGCCGTCGCGGGTCTCCTCGCGCATCAGCACGGCGACGTCGATGCCGCGGCTGTCATTGCCCTCGACCAGATATTTCTGCCGGTAGCCATTGCCGACCATGCGGAAGAGGTAGCCGTATTCGAAGGCCTGCAGCGCCGCCATGTTGTCGATCTCCTGCAGGCAGAGGATATCGGCGTCGGCATCGGCAATCGCGAGCGCCGTCATCTGCCGCGTGTCATCGGTGGAGGCAACCACACGCGCCTGCTCCAGCTGCTGGTAGACACCTTCGTTGCGCACTTCGAAGAGCTGGATGACGCGGTCCTGGCGCAGCTGGTTGCGAAAGCCGGTGAAGTCGAAACGCGTCATCAGGTTTTCGACGTTGAACGTGGCAAGGCGAAGCGACATCAGGCATTCCCGGTTGGCATCGCAGCCATTAGTAGAGTCGAAAATCGCGTTCGTGAAGGCCGCAAAGCGATCAGAGCCGCCAGGCCGACCGCACGGTGACAGCCAGCCGGTCGCCCGCCGAAACCGGCTCGCGGCTGAAAGCGCGCAGGATCTGCCCATCGGCCAGCGACAGCTTCAGCGCGTAGCGCTCGCCCTCGAACAGCACGGATTCGACCAGCGCAGGGATACCTTCGCCGCCAACGCTCACATCTTCAGGTCGAACGAGGATATCGCTGCCGGCGCCATCGGCGGCCGCGCCGCCGAGCGCCTCGCGCATCGCTTCCCAGTCAAGGCTTCTGGCATCACCGGCAGGAGACCTCAGGCGAAGGATCGCACCGCGGCCGATCAATCCGCCGACCATGCGCCCCTCCGGACGGGCATAGATTTCGGCAGGTGGCGCGACCTGCAGCAGCCGTCCTTCGGACATCACGGCGACATCGGTCGCCAGGGCCATCGCCTCGCTCTGATCATGCGTGACATAGATCATCGTCGCGCCCGAACGCTGGTGAAACTCGCGAAAGGTCTCTTCCATTTCCTGCTTCAGGTGGCGGTCGAGATTGGCCAGCGGCTCGTCGAGCAGCACCACATCCGGCGACGTTACCAGGCAGCGGGCGAGCGCCACACGCTGCCGCTGGCCGCCCGACAGGTCCGCGGGGCGCCGCTCGGCATAATCGCCAAGCCTGACGGTCGCCAGCGCCTCCTGCACCCTGCGGCGATAGGCATCGCCGGTGATGCCCCTGACCTTGAGCGGATAACCGG
This sequence comes from Hyphomicrobiales bacterium, assembly GCA_900465675.1. GTDB lineage: Bacteria > Pseudomonadota > Alphaproteobacteria > Rhizobiales > Rhizobiaceae > Rhizobium. The sequence continues at coordinate 415,628 of UBJR01000009.1, forward strand.
CATTGTCGGCAACGCTCATATGCGGCCACAGCGCATAGGACTGGAAGACCATCGCCATGTTGCGCTTCTCGGGCGGCAGCGCCTGCGATGCATCGGCCAGCAGCCGCTCGCCGAGATGGATCGACCCGTCGGTCGGCGTCTCGAAACCGGCGATCATCCTCAGAACAGTCGTCTTGCCGCAGCCGGAAGGGCCGAGCAGCGCCAGGAAACCGCCTTCCCGCACATCGAGCGATAGCCCATCGACCGCCGTTCGCCCGGTGCCGAAATCCTTGCTGACATGATTGAGCGTCAGTTTCGCCACGGCACCACTCCCTTGGGCAGCCGCTTTGCCAGCAATTCCAGAAGCAGCATCATGAAGACGACCATCAGCACGACCAGCACGGACAGAGCCGAAGCGAGATCCGAGCTGCCGCTGTCGTCGAGATTATAGATCGCCACGCCGAGCGTCTGCGTCCCCGCCGACCAGAGCAGCGCCGAAATCGTGAGCTCATTGCAGGCGATCAGAAAGACGAGAATGACCGAGGCACCGGCCGCCGGCGCAATCAGCGGCACGATGATATCGGCCAGCCGGCGGAAGAAACCGGCGCCCGAAAGGCGCGCCGCCTCTTCCAGCGCCGGATCCAGCTGATGGAAGGCGCTGACGACGGGCTTCAGGCTGACGGCAAAGAAGCTCGACAGATAGGCAAGCAAAATGATCCAGACCGTGCCGTAAAGCGTGATGTTGAGCACCGGCAGCGGCGCGGCAAAGACGAGGATGAACGAGACTGCGACGACGATGCCGGGCAGCGAATAGGGAATTTCGATCACGCTCGAGACGGTCCGCGCCAGGAGATCGCGGCGACGGCTCAGCGCATAGGCGGTCAGGATCGTCACCAGCAGGAGACATACCGCGGCACCTGCGGCCAGCGACAGCGAATTGACGAAGGCCGTCCGCGTCACCGCCTGCCGGAAAAGGATTTCGTCGAAGGCATGGAAGGTCATGGTCTTGAAGGTCAGCGGCACGCCATAGGCAGGCACCAGCGCACCGGCGACGAGCGCGAAGAACGGCGCGGCCAGCATAAAAAACAGGATGAGCCAGAGGAGCGGCGTCAAGAGAAGCTTCCACGATCCGAGCTCGAAGGCAGCGGTCGCCCCCGACAAGCCCAGCACCCGGTAGTCGCGGCCGCGCAGCGCCCGGTCCTGTATCGCCAGACCGGCGACCGAGATCAGCGCGATGATGGCCGAAAGCAGCGCGACGTCGCCGAACGTCCGGCTGGTGAAGGCGGAGAATTTCGAGAAGATCAGCGTCGGCAGCGTATAGATCGATGCCGGAATGCCGAGAATGGCGGGAATGCCGAAATTGCCGGTGCAGGAAACGAAGGATATCGCCGCACCCGCGATGACACCGGGCAGTGACAGCGACAGAATGATATCGCGGAACACGCGAAGGCTCGACGCACCCGATAGCCGCGCCGCCTCGACGCCATCGCGCGGCAGGCTCATCAGACTGGCCCGCAGCGCCAGGTGAACCAGCGGCGCATGCTGTACCCCATAGAGCAGCGCGATGCCGCCAACCGAATAGAGCGGCTGAGGCGTACCGAGCGGCGGCGCGATATGAAGCGCCTTCAGAAGCGGACTGGAGGGGCCGGACATCTGCACCCAGGCAAGTGCCGTCACCTGCGGCGGGATCATCATCGGCAGCACGAAAAGGAAGCTGACGAGCCCCCTGCCGCGGATATCCGTCAGCGTCAGCACGAAGGCGAAGATGCAGCCGATCACCAGCGAAATGATGGTGCCGAGAATGGCGGTCACCAGCGTGTAATAGGTCGCGGACCAGAGCGCCGGATCGGAGAGCACCGCTGCTGCGCCGCCCTCTGCGAATGCCTCAATGCCGGCGGCAGCAAGCCGCACCAGCGGCAGGACGCTGAGAATAAGCACCACCAGAACGATAAAAGGAAACAGCCAGACTGGCTGGCTGTTTCCCGGACGAACATAACCTTGCATCGGCGATCCGGTTCGATCAATTCGATCCGTAGATGCCCGAGAAGGTCTTCAGATCCTGATCCGTGTTCTTCAGTGCTTCAGCGGCGTTGATCGGCAGCACCTTGATGCTGTCGCGTGCCGGAAAGCCTTCCGGAACGTTCATGCCGTTGCGGGCAGGAATATAGCCGAGTTTCAGAAAGCCTTCCTGGCCTTTTTCCGACAGAACGTAGTCGACGAATTTCTTCGCCGCGTCGGCATTTTTGGCACCGGCGAGAATGCCGACCGGTTCGGTCACGGCCGAAACACCCTCTTCCGGGAACACGAACTCGACAGGCGCGCCCTTGGCCTTTTCGCGGATCGGCATGTAGTCGACGACGACGCCGTAAGCCTTTTCGCCCGAAGCCACCGACTTCAGGATCGCGCCATTGCCACCGGCAGCCGTCGCACCATTGCCGGCAAGCGCCTTGTAGTAATCCCAGCCGAGGCCCGGAACAGCCGCCAGCGTCTGCGCGTGGATCAGTGCCGCACCGGAGGTGAGCGGGCTCGGCATGGTCACGAGGCCCTTGGCCTCAGGCTTTGCCAGATCCTTCCAGCTCGTCGGCTTCATGCCGGCGGAGGTGTTGTACATGATGCCAGTGGTGATCAGCTTGGTCGAATAGTAATAGCCATCGGCGTCGTAGAGCGCAGCGTCGTAGTTGACTGCTTCCGGCGACTTGTAGGCGAGCAGCTTGCCCGCTTCCTTCAGGCGCTCGAGCGTCACGGTATCTGCGATCAGCAGCACGTCGGCAACCGGATTGCCGGCTTCGATCTCGGCCTGCAGCTTCGCCATGATCTTCGGCGTGCCGTCGCGGACCCAATCGACCTTGATATCGGGATTGGCGGCCATGAAGCCATCGACGGTCGCCTGCGCGTCTTCGTTCGGCTGGCTGGTATAGAGAACCAGATTGCCGGCATGGGCCGAAACGGAGGCAAGACCTGCCGCGATCAGCGCGGCCAGTGCGGAGAGCTTCTTGTTCATGGCGATATCCCTGAGCGTGAATGTTAGCCGTTCCATAGACAGGCCGAATAACATGATTGTGACATCCGGCCAAAGATGCCGGATGCGTGACATCAGCTCTGCGCTTGACCGCAGCGCGCCAGCGCTATTTTCTTGCGGCGGATTGCGTGTTTCCGTTCAAATTTTGGGAGAGAGAATTATGGAATACCGTCTGCTTGGCCGTTCCGGCCTGAAAATCTCGACAGTCACCATGGGCACCATGACCTTCGGCGGCGTCGGCTGGGCCAAGGCAACCGGCAGCCAGGATGTGGCCGAAGCAAGCCGCCTCGTCGACATGTGCCTGGATGCCGGCGTCAACCTGATCGATACCGCCGACGTCTATTCGTCCGGCGCCTCGGAGGAAATTATCGGTGAAGTGCTCGGCGGCAAGCGCAAAAGCGGCGTCATGCTCGCCACCAAGGCCCGCTTTCGCATGGGCGACGGGCCGAACGATGTCGGCTCCTCGCGCCAGCACCTTATCGAAGCCTGCGAGGCAAGCCTGCGCCGCATGAAGACCGATGTCATCGATCTCTACCAGCTGCATGAATGGGACGGTCAGACGCCGGTCGAGGAAACCATGGAAGCGCTCGATACGCTCGTGCGCCAGGGCAAGGTCCGCTATATCGGCTGCTCGAACTTTTCCGGCTGGCATATCATGAAGGCGCTCGGTATTTCCCGCGAGCACAATTACCAGCGCTTCGTCAGCCAGCAGATCCACTACACGCTGGAAGCCCGCGACGCCGAATACGAGCTGCTGCCTGTGTCGATCGACCAGGGCCTCGGCGTTCTCGTCTGGAGCCCGCTGGCCGCCGGCCTGCTCTCCGGCAAGCACCGCCGCAACCAGGCGACACCAGAGGGCACCCGCCAGTTCGCCGGCTGGCCGGAGCCGCCGATCCGCGACGAGAACCGCCTGTGGAATATCGTCGATGCGCTGGTCTCGGTTGCCGAAAGCCGCGGTGTCTCGGCCGCCCAGGTAGCCCTCGCCTGGCTGATCGGCCGCCGGGCGGTGACTTCAGTCGTCATCGGCGGACGCACGGAAGCGCAGTTCAAGGATAATCTCGCCGCCGCAGAACTGACGTTGACCGCCGAAGAGCGCAAGCGCCTCGACGATGTCAGCGTCCCGCCGCTCCTCTATCCCTACTGGCACCAGCGCAACACCGCGAGCGACAGGCTGAGCGAGGCCGATCTCGAGCTGCTCGCCCCGCATCTCAACCCGTAAAAATCAGAGCATAATCGGCGCCCTCGGGCGCCGATTTCCTTTGCGATCAGCGAAGCGTTATCCGCCGAGCCCTTCAAGCGCCTTCGTAAATCTCAAGCCGGTATGTTGATACCCGCAACGTTCATAGAGGCGGTGCGCGTCTTCGCGGCGGGAGCTGGGTTTCACTGTCGCGAGGCGGGCGCCGCGGTCATATAGCCAGCGCTCGCCATGAGCAATCAACAGTCCGGCGATGCCTTTGCCTCTGAAGTTCGAGGAAACCACCAGCGCTGTAATGGCGCCATCGAGATCGTCTCGATAGAGAGTAGGAATGACGGACAAGGCGATCATTCCCGCCACTGCACCGTCTTCATCGGCGACAAAGATCGCATAGTCCGGACGGTCGCTCAGCCGCTCGATTCGGGTAGCCATTTTGTCCGACGTTGTCGGATACCCCAGCTCAGCCATCAGTTTTGCCAATTCCTCGACATCCGACGGAGTAGCACTCCTGACCTTGATCCCGCTCATCGTCTTCCCTCAAACTTCGAAATTGGCGGGAAGATGCAGCGCGAGGCGAGTCGATGCAACCGAGCATCCGGCGTGAAAAAGCCAACCTTTGCCGGACCGGCTCCTAAAGCGCACCAATCTCACCGGCCACCAGCCTGCCGAGGCGGCCGATGCCCTCCTCGATCACCGCATCGTTGGCGCAGGAGAAACTGAGGCGGATGGTGCTGGCGCCCGAGCCGTCGGCGAAGAACGCCTTGCCGGGCACGAAGGCGACCCTCGTGGTCTCGATCGACTTGGCAAGTAGCGCCGCGCCATCCATGCCCTCAGGCAGGGTGATCCAGATGAACATCCCGCCCTCGGGCTTGGTCCAGCTGACGCCGGCAGGCATATGCCGTGCAAGGGCATCAAGCATCGCATCGCGGCGATGGCTGTAGGCCGCCTTGATCTTCGCCACCTGCGCATCGAAGCCACGCTCGGCCACCTCGGCAATGGCCATCTGGTTGATGGTCGAGGAATGCAGGTCGGCCGCCTGTTTCATCAGCACCAGCTTGCGGATGACCTGGGTATTGGCAACGATGAAGCCGACGCGCAGACCCGGCGCCAGCGTCTTCGAGAAACTGCCGCAATAGATCGTGCGGGTATCGTTGATATGACCCTTCCTGGCGATCTCGAGCGCCAGTATCGGCGGGATCACCTCGCCGTCATAGCGCAGGTTCTGATAGGCAGCGTCTTCGATGACGGCGACATCCAGCTCTTCGGCCAGTGCCAGCACCTTTTCGCGCCCTTCGCGATCGACACTCTCGCCGGTCGGATTGGAGAAATCGGCGGAGAGATAGGCGAACTTCACCTTGCCGCCATGCTTTTCGGCCGCCGCGCGATAGCTGTCCGGCGTCCGGTTGCCATTGGGCGTCAGCTGGTCGTAGGAGGGCTCATAGGCGTTGAACGCCTGCAGCGCACCGAGATAGGTCGGCCAGGTGACCAGCGCGGTATCCTTCGGCGACAGGAACAGCTTGCCGAGATAATCGAGCCCCTGCTGCGAACCCGAGACGATGAAGACGTTCTCGGTCTCGCAGGCAATACCGAGCCCGGCCATCTGCGTCACCAGCCATTCGCGCAGCGGCTTGTAGCCTTCGCTGACGGAATATTGCAGCGCCGAATTCACCGCCGCGCCGTCGAAGATGCCGGCATAGGCCGCCTTGAATTCCTTGTCCGGAAACAGCGCCGGATCCGGAATGCCGCCGGCAAAGGAGATGATATCGGGCTGGTCGAGCAGTTTCAGCAGCTCGCGAATCTCAGACGCACGCATCCGCGACGAACGCGTCGCAAACATTTCATCCCAGTTCAACATGGGGTTTCCTCGCACTCTTTTTATAATATCAGCAGATCATCACGGTCCGGAATTTATGTCAACAATGCTGACCTATTTTCTTGTCGCGGTGACAAGTTCGTACGGATTGGCATCCAGAAGGCCTGCTCATACGGAAATCGGGCGGAACTCCCCGGACATTCGCCGCATCCCGCCGCGATTCCGCTCACGAAATGCCGAAACTCGGTGAAACAGACCTTTCCAAAACGGGGGCGGCGGCAGTAGTGTGCCGCGCATTATTCAATGGACTACCAAGGTGCCAGCAATGACCGCGACGTCGCCCTCTCCTGAAATCACAATCGAATTCCACAAATCTCCCGTCTCCGACGCAGACCGCATCAAGGCGATCGAAACGCCCGGCTTCGGCAAGGTCTTTACCGATCACATGGTTCTGGCGAAATGGACGGCCGACAAGGGCTGGCACGACGCAAAGGTCACCGCCCGCCGCCCGCTGGAACTCGACCCGGCAAGCGCCGTGCTGCACTACGCCCAGGAAATCTTCGAAGGCATGAAGGCCTACAAGGCCGATGACGGCCGCGTGCTGCTCTTCCGGCCGGAAGAAAATGCCCGCCGTTTCGCCCAGTCTGCAGCCCGCATGGCAATGCCCGCAGTGCCGGAAGAACTGTTTCTGAAGGCCGTCGAGGAGCTCGTCCGCGTCGACAAGAACTGGATCCCCACGGGTGATGCCAGCCTCTACCTTCGCCCCTTCATGTTCGCCAATGAAGCATTCCTCGGCGTACGCCCGGCGCAGGAATATATCTTCTGCGTCATCGCCTCGCCGGTCGGCGCCTATTTCAAGGGCGGCGCCAAGGCCGTCTCGCTCTGGGTCGAGACCGAATATACCCGCGCGGCCGCCGGCGGCACCGGTGCAGCAAAATGCGGCGGCAACTATGCAGCCAGCCTCGTAGCACAGGCAGAAGCCTCAAAGAAAGAATGCGATCAGGTCGTCTTCCTCGATGCAGCCGAACACCGCTGGGTCGAAGAACTCGGCGGCATGAACGTCTTCTTCGTCATGAACGATGGATCGGTCGTCACCCCGCCGCTCGGCGGCACGATCCTGCCCGGCATCACCCGCGCTTCTGTCATCGTGCTTGCCGAAGAAAAGGGCCTGCGCGTCGAACAGCGCCCCTATTCCTTCGCTGAATGGCAGGCCGATGCCAAGAGCGGCAAGCTCGTCGAAGCCTTCGCCTGCGGCACCGCGGCCGTTCTCGCCGGTATCGGCCTCGTCCGCCATGCCGGCGGCGAGTTCCTGGTCGGCGACGGCCATACCGGCAAGCTGACCACCGATCTACGCCAGCAGCTCGTCGGCCTGCAGAAGGGCACCACCAATGACGAGCGCGGCTGGACCCGTCTCATTCCGGCCTGATCAGCATTTGGCCGAAACACCAAACGTTTTACGGAAACCGGGCCTCTCGCCCGGTTTCTTGCTTTAGGGAGCAGAGCAAGTGTCCAAAGACGAAACCTCAGCCTTTTATGACGGCAACGCCGAGACCTACGCGTCCCGCGAGCGCCGGCTTCCAACCGCAAGGCTCGACGCTTTGCTCGCAGCCCTGCCATCGGGCGCGAACATCCTCGAACTCGGCTGCGGCGGCGGGCAGGACAGCGCCTACATGCTGGAGAAAGGTTTCGATGTAACGCCGACCGATGGCTCCTCCGAACTCGCCAAACAGGCGGAAAAGCTGATCGGCAGGCCTGTAACGGTGATGCGCTTTCAGGATCTGGAGACGGTGGACACGTTCGATGGCGTCTGGGCCGAAGCCAGCCTGCTGCATGTTCCCCGCGGCGAACTCCCCGATGTCTTCACCCGCATCCACCGCGCCTTGAAGGCCGGCGCCCCACTGCATGCAAGCTTCAAGAGCGGCGAGGCAGAAGGCCATGACGGCCTCGGCCGCTATTACAACTATCCCTCGGCCACTTGGTTGACGGAATGCCTGTCTTCAGGCGGCTGGCGCGACATTGCACTATCGGAAGCCGATGGCGGCGGATACGACGGCAAGCCGACCCGCTGGCTCTTTGTTACCACCCGCAAATGAAAAAGGCCGGAGCTTTCGCCCCGGCCTCCCGAAATTCCAATCACAGAAGCGACTAATTGACCGACTTGTCGACCAGCTTGTTCTTGCCGATCCACGGCATCATGCCGCGCAGCTTGGCGCCGACTTCTTCGATCTGGTGGCTGTCGTTCATGCGGCGGATGCCCTTGAAGCGCGAGCCGCCTGCGCGGTATTCCTGCATCCAATCCGAGGTGAACTTGCCGGTCTGGATGTCGTGCAGGACGCGCTTCATTTCAGCCTTGGTTTCAGCCGTGATGATGCGCGGGCCGGTGACGTATTCGCCCCATTCTGCCGTGTTCGAGATCGAGTAGTTCATGTTGGCGATACCGCCTTCATAGATCAGGTCGACGATCAGCTTCACTTCGTGCAGGCATTCGAAATAAGCCATTTCAGGAGCATAGCCTGCTTCCGTCAGGGTTTCGAAACCGGCGCGGATCAGCTCGACGAGACCGCCGCAGAGAACGACCTGTTCGCCGAAGAGGTCGGTTTCGCACTCTTCGCGGAAGTTGGTTTCGATGATGCCCGAACGGCCGCCGCCGACGCCGCAGGCGTAGGAGAGAGCGAGTTCAAGAGCGTTGCCCGAAGCGTTCTGGTGAACGGCAACGAGGCAGGGAACGCCGCCGCCCTTCTGGTATTCGCCGCGAACCGTGTGACCCGGGCCCTTCGGCGCGATCATGACGATGTCGACGGATGCCTTCGGCTCGATGAGGCCGAAATGGATGTTGAGGCCGTGGGCGAAAGCAATCGCAGCGCCGTCACGGATGTTGGCGGCGATATCGGCCTTGTAGATGTCGGCCTGGAGCTCATCCGGGGTCGCCATCATCATCAGGTCGGCCCAGCCGGCAGCTTCGGCAACGGTCATGACCTTGAAGCCGTCGGCTTCGGCCTTCTTGATCGTCGGCGAACCGGCCTTGAGGCCGATGACGACGTTCTGTGCGCCTGAATCCTTCAGGTTCAGCGCATGGGCGCGGCCCTGCGAACCGTAGCCGATAATGGCGACCTTCTTGGACTTGATCAGGTTGAGATCGGCATCACGATCGTAATAGACGCGCATTGTAAAGTTCCTTCCCTTTTGCTTGTCGCATCGTTTGATAGAAGCGGAAAATCAGGCGAGTGCCGGCATTTCCGCGAGAACCTTCTCCGTTCCGTACAGACGCAGGAAGGCGGTGACCGCCCTCTCCGCCTGACGGGCGGTATCCTTGAGGCCCGGTTCGCCGAGCAGCATGCGCACATGCAGATCGGAGACAACAAGGCCGTAAAGCGTGTGATATGCCTCATCGGCATCATGGAAGCGCAGGAGCCCTGCCCGCTTGCCGGCATCGATCAGCGCCATGGCGCGGCGGTCGATCTGGCGGCGGCCGCGTTCGAGCAAAAGCTTTCCGAGCTTGGAGCCGTCGCGATGAGACTGGCCGATCGCCAGCCGGTTCAACGCCAGCGACACGTCGCCCGCCAGAACCTCCAGCAGATCGCGTGCAAAGATGACGACATGATCGTGCAGGCTGGCCGATGTCAGGCGTTCGCCGTTGCGCTCGAAAGTGCGTACCTTGCTCGCCTGATAGGCGATCATCGCCGACAGCAGGCCGTCGCGGTCGCCGAACCACTTGTAGAGGCTTTCCTTCGAGCAGTTGGCGGCGCGCGCCACACCCGAGGTCGTCAGTGCTTTTTCTCCGCCATCGACGAGAAGCTGCAACGCCTGCTCCAGAACAGCGTTCTGACGCGGCGAAAATTCGCTGGGCTCCAAGGTTTCGACAGACACGATATGCGCTCCCAAATACGTACCGTACCGTACGGTTCGCGACGTCTTATGCCGGAGCCTATAATCGCCGTCAAGCGAAATTCGTTGCTGCAACGCATCAAAAAACAGCGGCTATTCGGCGGCTATCTGCCCGCGCATGGCGTCGATGTCCTTCAGCGGCGGCAGACCGTAGAGGCGGCCATATTCGCGGCTGAATTGCGACGGGCTCTGGTAGCCGACGCGGTAGCCGGCGGTGGCGACATCCACACGCTCGGTCAAAAGCAGGCGCCGCGCCTCGTGCAGCCGCAGCTGCTTCTGATATTGCATCGGCGTCATCGCCGTCACCGCCTTGAAATGGTGATGCAGCGACGAGACGCTCATGCTGACATGATCGGCCAGCGCCTCGATCCGCAACGGTTCGGCAAAATTCGTCCGCAGCCAGGCGACGGCGCGGGCAACCTTGTGGCTCTGGCTTTCCGCCAGCGTCATGTCGAGCAGCCGCGAACCATCAGGTCCCGTCAGCAGCCGGTAGGAGATCTCCTGCTCGATCAGCGGCGCCATGGCGGCGATATCATCGGGATTGTCGAGAAGCCGCAGCAGCCGGGCCGATGCATCGATCAGCTCCGGCGGTGCCGTCTTGACCACCAGGCCGCGCGAATCTTCGGGCGACGGCGTGGCGCGCGAAACCTTGGTTCGCGGCAACAGGTCGCTCAGCTTCTCGCTGTCGATGAACAGCGTGAAGCAGAGATAGGGAACATCGGCCGTCGCCTGCGTCACATGCGAGGCGACAGGCAGATCGAGCGACGTCAGCACATATTGCCCGGCGCCGTAGACATGCACGTCGGAGCCGACCATCAGCCGCTTGCTGCCCTGCAGGACGAGCGAGAAACTCGGCTTGTAGGCCACATGCTGCAGCCGTGTCGGACAGCTGCCCTTGAACACATGCAGGTTCTCGATCGCCGTTTCGGAATTCCCGTCCTTCTTGGCATAACGGGCAATGATCGATGTCATTTCATCGAAGGGGCCAATATGTAACGTCATAACATTACCGTTTATTTTCTTGATATTACGCCTGCGGCGCTTGCCCAAATGATGGGATGGATCGTGCTCTTGCGCAAGGAGATTTGCAGGATCGTACAAAAAGCTTGCAGGATCGCTATACCGCTTTTGATGCGACCCGGGGCATAGTCCGCCATCCCTTCCACCCTCCCTGAAATGAAGGAAACTACCCATGCCCATCGCAAAAGGCTACGCCGCTACCGATGCATCCAAGCCGCTGACGCCGTTCACCTTCGAACGCCGCGAACCCAATGCCGATGACGTCGTCATCGACATCAAGTTTGCCGGAATTTGCCATTCGGACATTCACACTGTCCGCAACGAGTGGAAGAACGCCGTTTATCCAATCGTTCCGGGCCACGAAATCGCCGGCGTCGTCACGGCCGTCGGATCCGCCGTCACCAAGTTCAAGGTCGGCGACCACGTCGGCGTCGGCTGCTTCGTCGACAGCTGCGTTGGCTGCGCCAGCCGCGATGTCGACAACGAACAGTATATGCCCGGTCTCGTCGGCACCTACAACAGCGTCGAAGCCGACGGCAAGACGGCGACCCAGGGCGGTTACTCCGACTCGATCGTCGTCAAGGAAGGCTACGTCCTGTCTATTCCGGAAAACCTGCCGCTCGACGCTTCCGCGCCGCTGCTCTGCGCCGGTATTACCCTCTACTCGCCGCTGAAGCACTGGAATGCCGGCCCCGGCAAGAAGGTAGCAATCGTCGGCATGGGCGGTCTCGGCCATATGGGCGTGAAGATCGGCGCCGCCATGGGCGCTGACATCACCGTGCTCTCGCAGTCGCTGTCGAAGAAGGAAGACGGCCTGAAGCTCGGCGCCAAGGAATATTACGCCACCAACGATGCCGAGACCTTCACGAAGCTCGCCGGCACCTTCGACCTGATCATCTGCACGGTCAGCGCCGAAATCGACTGGAATGCCTATCTCGGCCTGCTCAAGGTCAACGGCTCGATGGTCGTGGTCGGCGCCCCCGAAAACCCGATCCCGGTTCACGCCTTCTCGCTGATCCCGGGCCGCAAGAGCATCTCCGGCTCGATGATCGGTTCGATCAAGGAAACCCAGGAAATGCTGGATTTCTGTGGCGAGCACAACATCGTTTCGGAGATCGAGAAGATCAACATCCAGCAGGTCAACGAAGCCTACGAACGCGTCCTGAAGAGTGACGTCCGCTACCGCTTCGTCATCGACATCGCCTCGCTGGCAGCTTGATTTTTGTGAGGGTGGTGCCAAACGCACCACTCTCATTCCTTTGCTCGTCACAGAGACGAGGGGCGCTAGGAGGACCGCCGCCTTGCAAAAAGCGGAAGCCCGGCCCCCCTAATTCTCCTCCCGCATCGTCTCCTTCTGGGTAATCAGCCGTGCGCTGTGCTGGCCACTGAGATAGATCCACAGCCAGCTCCAGGCGACGGCGAAGCGCGAGCGGGTGCCGATCAGGAAGTAGATGTGGGCAAGGCCCCAGACCCACCAGGCCAGCCACCCCTTCAGCTTGATCCTGCCGAAATCCATGATCGCCGCGCTCTGGCCGATGGTCGCAAGGCTGCCCTGATGCCGGTAGCGGAAATCGCCGGGCGGCTGCCTGCCCGCGATCCGGGCGCGAATGACTTTCGCGGCATAGGCGCCCTGCTGCTTGGCGGCCGGCGCAATGCCCGGCACCGGCTTGCCACCCTCCTGGATCACCGACGCCGTGTCGCCGATGACGAAGACATCCGGCAGTCCCGGCGCCGTCAGGTTCTTCTCGACCACGGCACGCCCTGCCCGGTCGGCCTCCACACCCAGCCATTTCGCCGCCGCTGACGCCTGGACGCCTGCAGCCCAGACGATCGTCCGGCTGGGAATGAATTTCTCGCCGATCGATACGCCCTCGGCGCTGCAATTGGTGACGGGTTCGCGCAGATGCACCTCGACGCCGAGCTTTTCGAGCTCGCGCTGCGCATAGGCCGACAGCTCCTCGGCAAAGGCCGGCAGCACGCGCGGCCCGGCCTCGACCAGCACCACCCGCGTCTTGCGGGTATCGATGTTGCGGAACTCGCCGGGCAAGGTCTTGCGCGCCAGCTCGGCGATAATGCCGGCCAGTTCCACGCCTGTCGGACCCGCGCCGACGATGGTGAAGGTCAGGAGCGCCTCGCGGGCAACGGGATCGGTTTCGACCTCGGCACGTTCGAAGGCGATCAGCAGGCGGCGGCGGATCGTCGTCGCATCCTCCAGCGTTTTCAGCCCTGGCGCCACCGGCTCCCACTCGTCGCGGCCGAAATAGGCATGTGTCGCACCGGTGGCGAGCACCAGCGTGTCGTAAGGTAAGGACATCCCGTTACGCAAGGTGACGGTCTTTGCCGCGGTATCGACACCGGCGACCTCGCCGAGCAATGTCGTTACGTCAGGACGGTTGCCATAGAGATGGCGGATCGGCCAGGCGATCTCGGAGGTGGAAAGGATGGTCGTTGCGACCTGGTAGAGCAGCGGCTGGAAAAGATGATGGTTGCGCCGATCGACGAGCGTGATCGCCGCGCCTGCGCCCTTCAGATCGTTGACGAGCTGCAGCCCGCCGAAACCGCCGCCGACCACGACGACGCGATGTTCGCTCATGACAACCCCCTTGTGCGCCATTCGGCCAACGCCAATGTCGTCAATTCCGCGGGGCTTTCAATGGATGTTTGCGAATAGCTCCCTTGCGCCTACCCGGCATAACCGACGGGAACGGTGGTGCCGCTCTTCAATATCTCCATCGAGATCGATGCCGAGACGTCGAAAAGCTCTATCTTGCGAACGATCTGCTTGTAGATCACGTCGTAATGCTCGACGCGCGGCAGAACGATCTTCAGGATATAGTCGTGATTGCCGGTCAGCCTGTGCGCCTCGACGATCTCAGGAACGCTGCTGATCGCGCTGCGGAAGCTCTCGATCCATTCATCCGAATGATGCGCCGTCTTGATCAGTGCAAAGACGGTGGTCGGCACGCCCATCTTTTCGCGGTCGAGGACAACGATCCGCCGGGCGATATAGCCGCTTTCCTCCAGCCGCTGGATGCGCCGCGAGCAGGCCGAGACCGACAGCGAAACACGCTCCGCAAGATCGCTGACGGATATGCCTGCGTCCGCCTGTAGCAGGTCGAGAATCTTCCGATCGCGATCATCCAACATTGTCAAACCTTAAATTGACGCCGGTTTTTTGCACATTACTGGAAAATGGCGCAAACTCAAAGCCACTTGCTGCAATATCGCCCGAACAATGCAAACATTCGGCGCCACACCTGCGGCATGATTTGCCTATCGAAATCAACAAACGGGAACATGGAAATGCGGACAATCGGCCTGATCGGCGGCATGAGCTTCGAAAGCTCGGCAGTCTACTATCGCCTGGTCAACGAGATGGTGCGCGAGCGCCTCGGCGGCCTCGCCTCGGCCGAAGTGCTGATGCATTCCGTGAATTTCGAAGAGATCGTTTCAATGCAGAAGGCCGGCGATTGGGATGGCGCGGCGCGCCGCCTCGGCGACGTTGCGCTGAAGCTCCAGGTCGGCGGCGCCGACTGCGTGCTGATCTGCACCAACACTATGCACCTGATCGCCGAACAGGTCGCCGCACGCATCTCCGTGCCGCTGATCCATATCATCGACGAAACGGCTTCGGCGCTGAAGGCTGCCGGGCGCAGGCGGCCTCTGCTGCTCGCCACCCGCTACACCATGGAACACGGCTTCTATGCCGACCGCATGAAGAGCCTCGGCGTCGAGATCGCCGTGCCGGAAGCCGAAGACCGCACCATCGTTCATGACATCATCTTCAGCGAACTCTGCGCCGGTAAAGTACTGGATTCCTCGCGCGAAAAGCTGATGCGGATCATCGAACGCGAGATGGCCAAGGGTGCCGACAGCATCATTCTCGGCTGCACAGAGATCTGCCTGATCCTCGACCCGAACAATCTGCCACTGCCGGGCTTCGACACCACAACGATCCATGCGAAGGCTGCGATTGAATTTTCACTGGGTGCCGATCGCAAGCGGGAAGCCGCCTGATGGATACTTGACTCAGTCAACTAAACATTGGACAAGGTCTCCAACAGGAGATCTTGTCCATGACCGATTCAGCGCTCATCGAAGCCGCGCGCGATTTCAACCGCTTCTATACGAACCTGCTCGGCGTGCTGAACAAGGCCTATCTCAATACGCCCTTCACGCTGACGGATGCACGGGTGCTGTTCGAAATCGGCTCGCATGACGGCATCGGCGCCACCGCACTTGCCGCCGATCTTCATCTCGACCCTGCATATCTCAGCCGCATCCTCAAACGCTTCAAAGCCGAAGGCCTGGTCGAGACTGAGGCCGATCAAAGTGACCGGCGCAGCCAGACCGTCCGCGTCACCAGCAAGGGACAGGCGCAATTCCAGGATTTCGGCCGCCGCTCCAATGCCCAGCTGGCCGAGCGTTTCGACCGTCTGGCGGATGGCGAGCCGCAGAGCGTCGTGTCCGCAATGCAGACGATCCGCTCGCTTCTCGATCCCAAGACGCAGCCGCCCGCCCCGGTCATCCGCGCCCACCGCCCCGGCGACATGGGCTGGATCGTCCAGAGCCAGGGCAAGGCCTATGTTGAGGAATATGGCTGGAACATGCGCTTCGAAGGCCTCGTCGCCGAGGTCGCCGGCAAGTTCCTGGCGAATTTCGATCCCGCCATGGAATATTGCTGGATCGCCGAGCGCAACGGCATCAACATCGGCTCGGTGCTGATCACCAATGGCGGCGACGGCATTGCCAAACTCCGGCTGCTCTATATCGACAAGGCGGCGCGCGGCCTTGGCCTTGGCAGAGCGCTGGTCAACGAATGCATTCGCTTCGCCCGCGCAAAGAATTACCGGCAGATCTCGCTCTGGACCAACGACATCCTGCATTCGGCGCGGGCGATCTACGTCAAGGCGGGATTCCAGCTTGTCTCCGAGGAGAGACACAGCATGTTCGGCACCGAAGAGAACGGCCAGACCTGGGTGCTCGATCTCTGAAATCAGCCGTCACGAATATTTCGCTTGATTTGGAAACGATCATTTCCTAATTGAGTGAGCCATGAACACGCTCGCCCCCGAAGATATAAGCCGCAGCCGCGGCCGCCCGCGCGAATTCGACATGGACGCCGCCCTCGACAAGGCGCTCGCCGTCTTTTCCGAACGCGGCTACCACGCCACCTCGATCAGCGAACTGACCGAGGCGATGGGGCTGACCTCGGGCAGCGTCTACAAGGCCTTCAAGGACAAGCGCGGCGTCTTTCTCGCCGCCTTCGACCGCTATCGCAAGATCCGGCGCGGCAAGATCACCGAGAGCATGGCGGGTGCCGAGACCGGACGGCAGAAACTGCGCGCCCTGCTCGGCCTCTACGCCGTCTCGTCGCACGGTGAATCCGGCCGCCGTGGCTGCCTCGTCGTCGGCAGCGCCAATGAGATCGCAACCTTCGATCCGGAAGCCGCGAAACGCATCGAGGACGCCTTCACCTCGAATGAGGAATTCATTCTCGACCTCATCCTGATCGGACAGGCCGATGGCTCCGTCGCGCCGTCGATCGATGCTGCATCGGCGGCGATCAGCCTGCTCTGTGTGATGAACGGCATGCGCGTCGTCGGCAAGACCGGCAGCACCGCGGCCGAAATGAACGCCGTCGCCGACACCGCCATGAAATTACTGACCTGACGCCGCCCGCCAAAGCAGGTGGTCTGAACCGACTTTTATACCGATCCTCCCCCAGATCAGCATACTGGAGTTCCCATGAGCATTTCCTCAGCAACGGACGAGACGGCCGCCTCCCCGGCCATCTCGTCCCTGATGACATTTCTGTTTGCAGCCACCTGCGGCCTCGTCGCCGCCAATCTCTATTACGGCCAGCCGCTGGCAGGCCTCATCAGCGCCGATCTCGGCTTCACGCCCGCCGCCACCGGCCTCATCGTCACCTTGACCCAGATCGGCTACGGCCTTGGCCTGCTGCTGATCGTGCCGCTCGGCGATCTTCTCGAAAACCGCCGCCTGATCCTGCTCCTGATCGGCGTCTCCGCCATCGCCCTCATCGGTGCATCCTTCGCCTCGACGCCGGCGCTCTTCCTGCTGGCCTCGCTCTGTATCGGCCTGTCCTCCGTCGCCGTTCAGGTGGTCGTGCCCTTCGCCGCCCATATGGCGCCGGATGCAAGCCGCGGCCGTGTCGTCGGCAATGTCATGAGCGGCCTGCTCTGCGGCATCATGCTGGCACGTCCCTTCGCCAGCTTCGTCGCCGAAGCCTCCTCATGGCACATGGTCTATTACGTCACCGCCGTCTTCATGGTGCTGCTGGTCCTGTTGCTGCGCGCCACGCTGCCGGTGCGCACACCGCATACGAAACTGAGCTATGGTGCGCTCCTCGCCTCCATGGGCCATCTCGCCATGACCTCAAGGGTCCTGCAGCGCCGTGCGCTCTACCAGGCCGGCATGTTCGGCGCCTTCAGCCTGTTCTGGACGACGACGCCCTTGCTGCTCTCCAGCCCGGCTTTCGGCTTCAGCCAGAACGGCATTGCGCTCTTCGCCCTTGCAGGCGCTGCCGGCGCCATCGCTTCGCCGATCGCCGGACGCCTCGCCGACCGCGGCCTGACGAAGGTGGCATCGACGCTTGCCATGGTGCTTGCGATGGTATCGTTCCTCGTCAGCCATTTCGCCACCGACGGATCGACGCTGGCGATCGGCCTGCTGACGGCTTCCGCCATCATGCTCGACTTCGGCGTCACCACCAACCTCGTCTGCAGCCAGCGCACGATCTTCTCGATCAGCGCCGAACATCGCAGCCGCCTCAACGGCCTGTTCATGGCAACATTCTTCATGGGTGGCGCTGCGGGCTCGGCAATCGGCGGCTGGGCCTACGCCACGGGCGGATGGACGATGACGGCCTGGATCGGCTTCTGCTTCCCGGCCTTCGCCTTCCTGCTGTTCCTCACCGAGGGACGCGGCAAGTAAGCCGCGTCTCAGCCTTCCGAGGCATCGAAACGAATTCGGGCGGCGCGAACGGCTTCATGGTTCGCTTCCGCCCAATTCAGCAAAAGCGCCAGCGTCGCGTAGAGCGAGACGCCAAGCTCGGTGATCCGGTACTCGACGCTCGGCGGCTTCGTCGCAAATACCTCGCGCTCGATATAGCCTTCGCGCTGCAGGTCCCGCAGCGTCTGCGTCAGCATGCGCTGTGAAATATCGGGGATCTTGCGTCTCAGTTCACCAAAGCGGTACGGCCGCGCCGCAAGCGCCTCGAGCATCAGCGTCGACCATTTTCCGCCGATCTGCTGCATCATGTCCCTGACCGGGCAATTGCCGAAATCGAGTTGCTCGAAATCGATCTCGCGGCGAACGCCGGAGGCCGGCTTGCTCTTCAGGCTGACGACAGTGCCGCTCATGGCGTGTGGTTCCCTTTTGGTAACGTAGAGCTAAAAAACTGCCTCCTTTACAGAAGGACGTCAATTCCTATTTTAGTGCTAGTCTCTTTTAGAGACCATAAAAAGGATAGATCCATGAGCGATACAATTCTCGTCACCGGCGCCGCCGGTCAGCTTGGCCAGCGCGTTCTCCACCACCTGCTTGAGACCTACAAGGTACCCGCTTCACGGATCATCGCCGCGACGCGCGATCCGTCGAAGCTTGCCGATCTGGCCGCCAAGGGCGTTGCCACCCGCAAGGCGGATTTCGACGAAGCCGCAGGCCTCGTCTCGGCCTTTGAAGGCGCAGGCACGGTCCTCATCATCAGTACCGACGCGCTTGCCGTCCCAGGCCAGCGCCTGAAGCAGCATACGGCTGCCGTCGATTCCGCCAAAAAGGCAGGCGTCAAGCAGCTCGCCTACACCTCGATGCCCTCGCCCGACAAATCGCTCGTCACCTTCGCGCCCGATCATCTCGGCACCGAGAACACCATCAAGGCCAGCGGCATCTCCTACACGATCCTGCGCGACGCCTGGTATTTCGACAATTTCATGCATTCGCTGCCGCATAATCTGCAGGGCGGCAAGTGGTACACCGCCACCAAGGGCGGCAAGGTGCCTTACATCTCGCGCGAAGACTGCGCGCTGGCGATTGCCGCCACGCTCGCTTCCGGCAAGGCTGAAAACAAGACCTACACGCTGACCGGTTCGACCTCCTATTCGATCGCCGATGTCGCCTCCGCCGTTAGTGCCATCACCAGCCGCCCGCTGGATGTCGTTGACGTCAGCGACGAACAGCTTTCCGCCGGCATGACCGGTGCCGGCCTGCCCTCTTTCGTGGTCGAGATGCTGGTGTCTGCCGATGCCAATATCCGCGCCGGGAATTTCGATAGCCTGAGCGGCGACTTCACAACGCTGACAGGCAAGCAGCCGCAGACGCTGCGCAGCTTCATCGAAGAGAACAAGGCAGCGCTCACTGCCTGAGCGAAGCCTGAGAGCCCGCCGTGCACCACCGCGGCGGGCTTTTCAGATCAGATCTTCTGACCGCAGGCGCGGCAGAAGCGGCGTACGGTTTCGGCCATCCCGTATTCCAACGCATCCGCCGTCAGCCCATGGCCGATCGAGACTTCCGCGAGAGCCGGAATACGCTTCACCAGCGGCGGCAGATTGGCAACCGTCAGATCGTGACCGGCATTGACGCCGAGGCCGATCGCCAGCGCCGCATCCGCGGTCTTGCCAAGCGCTTCGAGAATGGGGCCGACCCGCTCAGGGGCGTCGTAGCAGCCGCCATAGGGGCCGGTATAGAGCTCGATCCGGTCGGCGCCGACAGCCTTGGCGATCTTCACCGCTTCCACATCGCCGTCACCATCGGCAAACAGCGACACCCGGGTTCCCATCGCCTTCAGCTTGGCGATCACATCGGTCAGGAAACGCTCGTCCTTGCGGAAATTCCAGCCGTGATCCGATGTCGCCTGTGTCGGATCGTCAGGCACCAGCGTCACCTGTTCAGGCGCAGCGCCGCGGCAAAGGTCAAGAAATTCCTCGGTTGGATATCCCTCGATGTTGAACTCGGCTTCGGGGAATTCGTCGTCGATCAGGTTGCGGATCACCGGCAGGTCGGAGAAGCGGATATGCCGCTGGTCGGGCCGCGGATGCACCGTCAGCCCGCTCGCCCCCGATTTCAGCGCGATACGGCCAAGGCTTTCGACGCTCGGCCACGGCAGATCGCGGCGATTGCGCAGCATGGCGACGGCGTTGAGGTTCACGGAAAGCGTGGTCGGCATGACGATGATCCATTCGATGGCAGATGCGTGCTCCGCTTTTATGCCAATGGCGCCGCCAAGGCCAACGAGATTCGCAGATGGCAGCATGCAAATTCGTGATGCTTCACGCTGCGTGACGCGATCCGTACCGCGAGGAGTATTTCCCGTTCCGCTGGAAGAAACGCTGACGCTCGCGCAAACGGCATCCGGCTATCTTTTCACGGCGTTTCAAGCTTTTCCGCCCGCATTGCTATCCTATTTAAAAACGATTATTTTTAGCACTTACAAAAAAGACCGTTCACGCATAACGTGAAGAATATGTATCGAGTTTAGTACGCCGCGTACTGCTTCCTTCCCCAACGACAAGAACGCCTCGAGGAAAACCCCACTCCGCAGCGCCGTCGAAAGCAACTGGCAACCGCATGAGGTGCAACAGTATGCCCTAGGAGGGTTCATGCCAGACGGTTCCAAACGCATGTTTGCTGCCGCCGGCAACGCTTCGGAGGCCCGGTCGAAATACCGGTTCCTGCCTTCTGCCGCGCTGCCGCCGGATCTCCCTGATGGACCGGTGCCGATCGCCGACATGGCGAATGCATTCGGTGTCACCCACAGGACCTTACATTTCTACGAGGAGAAAGGCCTGCTTTCGGCCAATCGCATCGGCCTGATGCGAGTCTACGGTCAGGACGACGTGATGCGCATGGCCGTCATCAACGTCTGCCGCGAGACCGGCATGCCGATCGCCGTCATCCAGGATCTGATGGATGAGCTGCGCCATGCGCGATCGCAGGAGGAAGCAGAGATCATGTTTCGCGAGGCGCTCGGGGTGCGCAAGCGCGAACTGACGGCCGAAATGTCGACGCTGCACCGCCAGCTGCAGCAGGTCGGCGATCTGCTCGATCTCGACGCCCATGGTGAGATGCCGCCGCTCAACGACAACGAGGATCCCGACGGTCTCTCGGAGAAGGAACGGCGCTGCCTGTCGCTGATGGCCGAGGGCTATTCGACACAGCGGATCGCCAGAGCACTCAGCCTTTCCCATGACGAAGCAAGGGCGCTGGAATCGGCAATCATCCTGAAATTCCGGGCCAACAACCGCTTCCAGGCGATCGCCAAGGCTGTGCTGCTCGGCATCGTCCAGGTCTGAAGACTGTCCACCACGCCGGAACGGCGTCCGCCACGCCTGCCCGCCTATCGCACGATCGTCCCGATCTATCGAACGATGGTCAAAGTCTCGGCTGCGCGGGTGATTGCCGTGTAGAGCCAGCGCTCACGCGTATCGCGGAAGGCCCAGCTTTCATCGAACAGCACCACATTGTTCCACTGCGAGCCCTGCGCCTTGTGGACCGTCAGCGCATAGCCGTAGTCGAACTCGTCGTAGCGCTTGCGGGTGTTCCAGGGGATTTCACCCTCGACATCCTCAAAGGCCTGCTTCAGCAATTTGATCTTCGCAGCACCACGATCCATGTCGTCGTCTTCTGGACGGATCAGCAGGTTGATACCGGGCTTCGTCGTTTCCTTGGAAGACGTCATCACCTGCCAGAGCGAGCCGTTGAGCAGCCCCTTGGCCGGATCGTTGCGCAGGCAGACCAGCTTGTCGCCTGTCTGAGGATATTCGGCATTGAAGCCCTTCAACTCGCGCAGCCGCTGGTTATAGCGCCGTCGCGTCCGGTTGGTGCCGACGAGCACCTGATCGGCCTTCATCACCAGGTCCTGATTGACCTCGTTTTTCGAGATCACCTGCGCGGCGCCATAATCGCCATACATGATCTCATTGCCTTCGCGCACCTGCATCGCAAGCTTGATGATCGGATTGTCGCGCGCCTGGCGGTGAATATCCGTCAGCAGGTAATCCGGATCCTGATTGGTGAAATAGCCCCCACCCGAAACCGGCGGCAGCTGGCCGGGATCGCCGAGCACCAGGATCGGTGTGCCGAAACTCATCAGGTCCCTGCCGAGCGCCTCGTCCACCATCGAACATTCGTCGACGATGATCAGCGCCGCCTTGGCGACCGGACTCTGGCGGTTGATGGTGAACATCGGCGCGATCGAGGTCTTGCCGGTCTCCTCATCCTCCACCGCCTCTTCGCCACGCGGGCGGTAGATCAGCGAGTGGATGGTCTTGGCATTCGATGCGCCGCGCGAGCGCAGCACCTGCGCCGCCTTGCCGGTAAAGGCCGCAAACAGCACGTCGCCATCGACATTCTCGGCGAAATGGCGCGCAAGCGTCGTCTTGCCGGTTCCGGCATAGCCGAAAAGACGGAAGAGCGGCGACCGTCCCTCCTTCAGCCATTTCGAAACGGCCTTCAGGGCTTCATCCTGTTGCGGAGCAAATTGCATGATGCGCGACTTGGCAGGATTCGTGCGCCGGACGCAAGGCGAAAACGCCTCTCAGTTGCGCGATCACCAGATTGAAAGCCGGAGCGCGCGCCTCTAGTCTCGCAGCAGTCCGGCGAAAGGGATTCGAGTGAAGAAAACGGCCGCGTTGTTTCTCCTGACGGTATCGGCATCGATGCCGGTTGCCGCCCATGCCGACTGGCAACCCGTCGAACAGATCAAGACCTATGCGATCTCGGGCACGACAGGCGCCGGGCTGTATCAGTCGATCGGCGAACGTGGCCCGGCGGCCGGCAACGGTCAGGTCATCGCCCACACGACGTTCAAGCTGACATGGACGCGCAAATACGCGGTCCAGCCGGACAAGTCCTGCAAGATCACCGTCGCGCGCCCGAAGCTGATCATCACCTACACATTACCGAAACCATCATCCGCGCTTTCCCCCGCCGTGCAGGCAAGCTGGCAGAGCTTCATCTCCGGCGTCGAGACCCACGAGCGCTGGCATGGCGGCACGATCAAGGAAATGGTCAAGCAGATCGAAGGCTACAGCCTCGGCCTCAGCGCTGCCGACGATCCGCAATGTAAGAAGATCAGGGTCACGCTGCAGCAGCGGCTGGGCGAGCTTTCAGGTTACCAGCGCCAGCAGGGCCGCGATTTCGACAAGGTCGAGATGGGCGACGGCGGCCATATTCAGGGCCTGATCCTGAAGCTGGTCAACGGTCCCTAAACCTCGAAAGCAAGGAGCTGATGTGACGATACCTGACGCAACGCTCCTGACCCGAAGCACCTATTCGGACCGCGCCTGCGCGCCGGAGGAAACGCTTGCCCGCATTGCCCCGCTGCTTCCCCGCTTCGGCATCACCCGGCTCGCCCGCGTCACCGGCCTCGATTGCATCGGCATTCCGGTCTGGAACGCCATCGTTCCCAATGCCCGCTCGATCGTCGTCAATCAAG
Source organism: Hyphomicrobiales bacterium (assembly GCA_900465675.1). Lineage (GTDB taxonomy): Bacteria > Pseudomonadota > Alphaproteobacteria > Rhizobiales > Rhizobiaceae > Rhizobium. Next base: position 438,996 of record UBJR01000009.1, read on the forward strand.
GCAAGGGCCTGACCGATATCGACGCCAAGGTCTCCGCCGCCATGGAAGCGTTGGAGCGGACCATTGCAGGCAGTCCGGCACTCAGCACCCGGCTTTGCAGCGGCCTGGATCTGACCGCGGCAGGCCACGCCTGGCATCCGCTGAACGAACTGATCGCCACCGGCGCCGCCGATATCGAACCGGACGAGACGATCGGCTGGGTTGCCGGCACAAGCCTCGAGGACGGCAAAACCATTTTCGTCCCGAAGGACGCAATCCTGCTCGACCGGACTATCGGCCATTGCCGCTTCTGGCAATCGTCCGACGGCCTCGCCTCCGGTAACACCATCGACGAGGCACGCCTTCACGCCCTTCTCGAACGGATCGAGCGCGACGCCTTCGCGCTCTGGCAGATGACGCCGCCGAAGCGTATCGAGGCGATTGCCCCGGAAAGCTTCGCCGATCCGGCCATCGGCGCGCTCTACACGAAGATTGCCGCTGCCGGTCTCGCCCTTCGGCTCTTCGACGTGACCAGTGATATCGAGATTCCCTGCATCGCCGCCCTGCTCGGCCCCGGCGATGTCACCGCCGCCAGACATACCCGCTATGTCGACGTCACCCACGGATGCGGCGCCCATCCCAATCCGGTCCGCGCCGCGATCCGCGCCATCACCGAAGCCGCGCAGTCGCGCCTGACATTCATCAGCGGCGCCCGCGACGATATCTTGCCGGAGGTTTTCGAACGCCCGCTTCCTCCCGGGACGCGCGCACTCTTCGCCGCCCCCGTTAGGGAGGTGGTGATGGAGAGGCCTGATCTGCCAGATGGCGCCGCTGCGCTGCTGGCGGGCGTGGTGGGCAAGCTCAGCCATATCGGCCTCGGCCCTGCCATCGCCGTCGAGCTGCACGAACCCGGCCTCGCGATCGCCGTCTCCAAGGTCTTCGTCCCCACGCTGGAAAATCCCGAGGGAGACTGCAAGCACCGTTTCGGCCCGCGCGCGCTCTCGCGGTCGATGGAGTTCCTATGAAGACCGTCTTCGTTGGCCCCACCCTGCCCGATGCCGCAGCGCTGACCGGCGTCCACCTCGATATCCGGCCACCGGCTGCCCAAGGCGATATCCTGACAGCCGTCAGACAGGGCGCAACGGCGATCGGCCTGATCGACGGCTACTTCGAATATGCCGCCCCCGTCTGGCACAAGGAAATCCTCTTTGCGCTCTCCAAAGGAATACCGGTCTTCGGCGCCGCCAGCATGGGCGCGCTGCGCGCCGCCGAATGCGCCGCCTTCGGCATGATCGGCATCGGCGAAATCTATGCGATGTATGCGAGCGGCGCACTGGAGGATGACGATGCCGTCGCCCAGCTGCATGCGCCCGGCGAACTCGGCTACAAGGCGCTCAGCGAACCGCTGGTCAATGTCCTATCGACGCTCGGTGACATGCTGGCGCGCGGCATCATCGATGCGGCCGAGCGGCAGGCGCTGCTGGCCGCATCCCGCGCCATCTTCTTCAAGAAACGAACCTGGCGATCGATCCTCGACGGAACGGCACTTCCCGCCGCACGCTGCAGCGATCTGCTGCAATGGGTGGGCGGCAACGCGGTCAATCAGAAGCGCCGCGATGCCGAGGAGCTGATCGCAGTCCTTTCGGCTTTCACGCCCGGGACGACAATCCTCGCCCGCGATTGGACGTTCGCCCGGACCTCGCTCTGGAACGCCCTTGAAAACGGCATGGAATAAAACGGCGGGCTCGCGTGTCTCATATCCGGCAAGGCAACAAAGCCTGCCGAACGTGAGGAGAGACCGCATGAAAATCGTATCATTCGCAACCGCATTTGCCGTTGCCGCCATGGCTGCGACCGCCGCCTTCGCCGCCGCCCCGGTCCAGACCGTCGAATCCGCCAAGGGCAAGGTTCTTGCCGGCGAAAACGGCATGACGCTCTACACCTTCAAGAAGGACGCGATGGGCACCTCCAATTGCAACGGCGATTGCGCCAAGAACTGGCCGCCGCTCGCCGCCGCTGGCGACGCAAAGGCAGATGGGGCATACTCGGTCATCGATCGCAAGGATGGGACGAAGCAGTGGGCCAAGGACGGCATGCCGCTCTATTTCTGGGTCAAGGACAAGAAGAAGGGCGATGTCACCGGCGATGGCGTCGGCGGCAACTGGGACCTTGCCAAGCCCTGAGTATCCGCGCGTGAAAACACCCGCACCCGAAACCTTCGAGGGCCAGATCCTGGCCCTCCTTCCCTCGCTCAGGCGCTATTCCCGGAGCCTGACCCGTTCCGATAGCGAAGGCGAGGATCTTCTCCAGGACTGCGTCGAAAAGGTCCTGGCCCGCCGTTCGCAATGGCGCGGCCTGAACCTGCGCGGCTGGGCGCTGACGATCATGACCAATCTTTACCGCAACGCCCGCCGCAACGGCCCGCGCAACATGACCGTGGAGCTCGACGCGGCCGAAAGCCTTCCTTCGCCCGCTGTGCCTTCCGATCCGCTGGAGCGTGCCAGGCTGGAGGATGCGCTGAACGGGCTTTCGGAAGAAAACCGCGCCGTGCTGATGCTTGTGGTCGTCGAGGGCTACACCTACAGCGAGGTCGCGGCCGCACTCGATATCCCCATCGGCACCGTGATGTCGCGCCTGTCGCGCGCGCGCCAGCGGGTCGCCGAGAGAATGAAAGCCGATAATGTGATTACGCTTCGGAGACCGAAATGACCGAACCCAACCCGACCGTGACCGAAGCGGATCTGCATGCCTATGCCGACGGCCAGCTGCCCGAAGCCGAGCAAGTCCGCATCGAGGCATGGCTGAAGGACAATCCCGAGGAAGCGGCAGCCGTCGCCGAATGGAAATCACAGAGCGCCGCCATCCAGAAAATGTTCGGCCCTTATGCTGTTGCGAAGCCCGATGACGCCCTGCTCGTGGCGCCGCACAACACTCGCGCGTCATGGCCACGCCGCGCCGCGATCGCCGCCTCTATTGCCGCCGTGTTCGCGACAGGCGCGGTGAGCGGCCACTATGGCCCCGCACTGTTCGAAAAGCCGCAACTGCAGCTCACCGCCTCTGAGACATTGCCGCAGCAGGCTCAGAACGCCTTTCTCGTCTATGCCAGCGAAGTCCGCCATCCCGTCGAAGTCTTCGCCAACGAGGAGGCGCATCTCGCCACCTGGCTCGGCAAGCGGCTGGCAATCCAGAACCTGAAGGTGCCCGACCTGCAGACGCTGGGTTTCCATCTCGTCGGCGGCCGTCTGCTGCCTGTCGATGGCAAGCCGGGCGCGATGTTCATGTATGAGGATCAGGGCGGCGAACGTCTGACGGTTCTAGTCGGCCGCAATGCCGGCAACCACACCACCAGCTTCCGCTTCGCCTCGGCAGATAATCTCGAGACCTTCTACTGGATCGACGGCGAGCTCGGCTACGCGGTGACGGGCGAGATCTCCCGTGACCAGCTGCGCCAGGTGGCCGAGGAATGCTACCGGCAATTCCCGTCCTAAATTCAGCGCAGCGGATCGTTGGCAAGCTCGATCGGCCTGCCATGCGGCGTCGCCTCGGCGGCGCGCTGCCAGCTCTGCTGCAGCGACAGGATCGTCTCACCGTCGGCGACGCCCTTGGTGGCGAGGATCTGCGAGAGCGCCGCCACCCAGCAGTCGAAATAGTCGCTGCCATCGATGGCGCGGCCGGGCTGGTGCAGCTCGGCAGAGAGCGTCTGCGCCCATTCGCTCCAGGTGAACAATCCGCGCTGGTGCAGATGCACGGTCATCGCGAAGGCTTCGGCCGCCCAGGGTTCGGGAAAGACCGGCTCGCCCTCGGCGGATTTCGGCAGCTGCGGCGAGTCCCGCAGCGGTGACACTTGATCACACTGGCTCAAGATAGCTCTCCCAGGCGTCGATCGACACCGTCAGCGACGGGTCTGCGCCCTCGCCCCAGATCTCGCCGCCATCGAAGACAACGGTGTAGATCCACTGCGGGTTCTCGCCTTTTCCGTGCGCATGATCGTCAGGAAAGACGAAGGAGCCCTGCACCGCCTCGACGACACCGGTCTTTGCCCGGGCGTAGCGTGGCAGCCGCGTATGGGTCTCGGGATTGAAGTTCCGCGTCCGCACCCGTTGCCCGGCAGCGAATTTCGCGGGCGCTTCGACCGGCCGGTCGCAGGGTGCGCCCTTTGCCAGGACACCGGCCACCATGTCGGCCTTCAGCACCCGTTTCGGCACGGCGCCGTCGTCATGCTTGTGGCCTTTGGCGATCTCGTCCTGCGCCACGAAACCGTGCCGCTCCAGCAGCACTTCGAGCGCCCGGGTCCAGATTTCGTAATAGCTGGCCGACAGGTAATCGGCCGGCGGGATGCGCTCGCGAGCATGGCGGCTTTCGTCGATCGTCCAGGCGCCGAAGGCACCGCACGAAAGCACCACGCCGAGCGCCCGCTTCTCCCATTCCGCATGAAAATACGGCTCGTTCGGCTCCGGCGCCACCGGCCCGAAGCCCATCTGTCCGCCGAGATCGTGCGGGCCGTTCATGCGACGGCTCCCGGCGCGGACGCAATGCCCGTGCCGATCATCGCGTCGCGGCTGACCAGGTCGGCCAGCGCCTCCTCGCCGAAACCGTCCGTGCCATTGGGACGTTCCGGAATGACGAGGTAACGCAGCTCCGCGGTCGAATCCCATACGCGGACCTTCTTGTCTTCGGGCAGTGACACGCCGAATTCGGCCAGCACGCCGCGCGGATCGATGACGGCGCGCGAACGGTAGGCCGGCGCCTTGTACCAGACAGGCGGCAGGCCGAGCACCGACCAAGGATAGCAGGAGCAGAGCGTGCAGACGACGAGGTTATGCGTCTCGGGCGTGTTGAAGACGGCGCGCATATGCTCGCCCTGGCGGCCCGTGTAACCGAGGCTGGCGATCGCCGCCGTCGCATCGCGCTTCAGCCATTCGGCGAAATCCGGATCGCTCCAGGCCTTGGCCACGACCCGCGCCCCATTGCGGGGACCGATCTTCGTCTCGTAGGTCTCGACGATGGCGTCGATCGCTGCCGGGTCGATCAGCCCCTTCTCGGTCAGCACCGTCTCCAGCGCCCGGACCCGCGCCTGCATGTCGGTGTAGCGGTTGTCGTGATGGTGGTCGTGCCCATGATCGTGGTCATGGTGATGGTCGTGATCATGATCGTGCAAGACGATGCCCTCCGCGATGTCGAACCCTGTTTAGGCCTTTGCGATCCAGCCGCCAAGTCACATCAGGCAAAACTCATTTCAGCATCGGCCAGAGGCTGAGCACCAGAAGCAAGGCCATGGTGATGTTGAACCATTTGAGCCTGACGGGATCAGACAGCCAGTCGCGCAGCGCCGAACCGAAGCCGGCCCAGGTGGAAACGCTGGGCACATTGACCAGCGCGAAAGCCAGGCCGACGATCAGGACGCTGACGACATAGAGATCCGGGTTCGTGTAGGTCGCCATTGCCGTGACGGCCATCACCCAGGCCTTGGGATTGATCCACTGAAAGGCCGCGGCCGACAGGAAGGACATCGGCGCAGCACTTGTCTTGCCCTCGCTCAGCGAGCGCGACGAACCGATCTTCCAGGCGATCCACAGCAGATAGGCGCCACCGGCGAATTTCAGAACCGTGTAGAGCGCCGGAATCGTATGGAGGACCGCACCGAGCCCCAGCCCGACGGCCAGCAGCAGCGACAGGAAGCCGGCGCCGATGCCCAGCATATGCGGGATCGTCCGGCGGAAGCCGAAATTCACCCCCGAGGTGAACAGCATCATGTTGTTCGGCCCCGGCGTGATCGACGTCGTGAAGGCAAACAGCACCAGCGCTGCGAACGTATCCAATGGCATCGACGTCCTCCCGGAAGGACCGGCTTTTTTGCGGCCCCTTATTTAGGTCAGTATAACTGTCCTAATTTTCCTGTTCCACCAGATCATTGTCACCGTGACAGGATTGCTTGAAAGATGGACTATCAGCGCAATCTCCTCAACTGCATCAGGAAAGGCAGAGCCATGCAGGAAGACATCATCCCGGCCATCGCGTTCCCGGATGGCACCGAAGTCCCGGCCCTTGGCCAGGGTACCTGGAACATGGGCGAGCGCGCTTCCGAGGCCGACCGCGAGATCACGAGCCTGAAGGCCGGCATCGAGCTCGGCATGACGCTGATCGATACCGCCGAAATGTATGGCGAAGGCGGCGCCGAGCGCATCGTCGGCCGCGCCATCAAGGGGCAGCGCGACAAGGTCTTCGTCACGAGCAAAGTCTATCCGCACAATGCCAGCCGCACCGGCACGATCGAGGCCTGCAACCGCAGCCTCTCGCGCCTCGGCATCGACCGCATCGACCTCTATCTGCTGCACTGGCGTGGCGAATATGCACTCACGGAGACGGTGGAAGCCTTCGAAGAGTTGATGGACGCCGGAAAGATCGGCGCCTGGGGCGTTTCGAATTTCGACACGGACGATATGGAGGAGCTCTTCTCGGTCCCGGGCGGCCGCAGATGCGCCGCCAATCAGGTGTTCTTCAATCTGGCGCGCCGCGGCATCGAATACGACCTCCTGCCCTGGTGCCAGAAGCACGGCGTCCCCGTCATGGCCTATTCGCCGATCGAGCAGGGGCGCATCCTGCACAATCCGGAGCTGATCCGTATCGCCAAGGCCAATCAGGCGACACCGGCGCAGATCGCGCTTGCCTTCGTGCTGGAACGCGACGGCGTCATCGCCATCCCCAAGACATCGAGCGCCGAGCGCGCCGCCGAGAACCGCGACAGCGTCACGCTCGATCTCAGCGATGAGGATTGGGCAGCACTCGACAAGGTCTTCCCTCCACCCGGACGCAAATCTTCGCTGGAGATGCTCTGACCGATCGTGGGAAAATGAAAACGCCCGGGCCAAAGACCCGGGCGCTCTCGAATTTCGCCGATCAGCGTCAGGCTTACATGCCCTGCGCCCCACGGTTCATCGCCGCAATGCCGGTGCGGCAGACTTCGATGAGGCCGAGTGGCTTCATCACCGAGACGAACTGGTCGATCTTCGAGGACTTGCCGGTGATCTCGAGAATGAAATGATCGACTGTGGCATCGACCACCTTGGCATGGAAGGCATCGGCAAGGCGCAGCGTCTCGGCGCGTGCATCGCCGGAGCCGACGACCTTGATCAGCGCCACTTCACGCTCGATCGGCCGGTCCTGGCCGAGTTCGCGGGCCCGCACCGTCAGATCGACGACGCGGTGAACGGGAACGATGCGTTCCAGCTGCGCCTTGATCTGCTCCAGCACCTGCGGCGTGCCGCGCGTCACAACGGTGATGCGCGACAGATGCGCCTGATGCTCGGTTTCCGAGACCGTCAGGCTCTCGATGTTGTAGCCGCGGCCGGAAAACAGGCCAATGACCCGGGCAAGGACGCCCGGCTCGTTGTCGACGAGGACCGAAAGCGTGTGGCTCTCGGCGGCAGCGGTTTCCGGCGAAATGAAGTAGGCGGAACCGGTCGGCTGTAGGTGTGCGTTCATTGTCTTCTTCCTCTACTTCAGATCAAACGAGCGCACGGCCCTTGGCATCGATGGCATTGGCGACCGCTTCGTCTGTCGCTTCGTCCGGCAGCAGCATCTCGTTATGCGCCTTGCCCGACGGGATCATCGGGAAGCAGTTAGCGAGATTGGCAACGCGGCAATCGAAGATGACAGGCTTCTTGACGTCGATCATTTCCTGGATCGTCGCATCGAGCTCGCTGGGCTTCTCGCAACGCAGGCCGACAGCGCCGTAGGCTTCCGCCAGCTTGACGAAATCAGGCATCGCTTCGGTATAGGAGTTGGACAGGCGGTTGCCATGCAACAGCTGCTGCCACTGGCGGACCATGCCCATATACTGGTTGTTCATGATGAAGATCTTGATCGGCGCCTCATACTGGATCGCCGCCGACATTTCCTGGATACACATCTGGATAGAGGCATCGCCGGCAATGTCGATGACCAGGCTCTCCGGATGGGCGATCTGGACGCCGAGTGCTGCAGGCAGGCCGTAGCCCATCGTGCCCAGGCCGCCCGAGGTCATCCAGCGGTTCGGCTTTTCGAAACCGTAGAACTGCGCTGCCCACATCTGGTGCTGACCGACTTCGGTGGTGATGTAGGTGTCGCGATCCTTGGTCAGCTCGTAGAGCCGCTCCAGCGCATATTGCGGCATGATGACGTCGTTGCTCTTGGTATAGGCAAACGAGTTGCGCGCGCGCCAGCGGTTGATGTCGGCCCACCAGTCCGCCGTCTGGCTCTTCGCCGGCTTGTTCGGCAGCGCCCGCCACAGGCGAACCATATCCTCGAGGATACTGCCGACGTCGCCACGAACAGGGATATCGGCGCGGACGTTCTTGTTGATCGACGACGGGTCGATGTCGATATGGATCTTCTTCGAGTTCGGCGAGAAGGCGTTGAGGCGGCCGGTGATGCGGTCGTCGAAACGCGCGCCGATGCAGACCATGACGTCGCAATCATGCATCGCCATGTTAGCTTCGTAGGAGCCATGCATGCCGAGCATCTTCAGCCAATTCTTACCCGATGCCGGGTAAGCGCCGAGACCCATCAGCGTCGAGGTGATCGGGAAATCGGTGAGCTCGACCAATTCGCGCAGCAGCTTGGAGGCTTCCGGACCGGAATTGATGACGCCACCACCACTATAGATGATCGGACGGCGCGCCGTCGCCATCAGCTCGATCGCGGCGTGGATCTGGTTCAGGTCGCCTTCGAGCTTCGGCTGATAGCTCTTCTGAATGATATGCGCGGATGGCGGCGTGTAGGTGCCGGTCGCAAACTGGATGTCCTTCGGAATATCGACCAGAACCGGACCCGGGCGGCCGGACTGCGCGATGCGGAAGGCTTCATGAATGATCGCCGCCAGCTGGTTGACGTCCTTGACCAGCCAGTTGTGCTTGGTGCACGGCCGGGTGATGCCGACGGTATCAGCTTCCTGGAAGGCGTCGGAGCCGATCAGCGAGGTCGGAACCTGACCGCTGAGGCAAACGAGCGGAACCGAATCCATCAGCGCGTCCTGCAGCGGCGTAACGGCGTTCGTCGCACCCGGACCCGAAGTGACCAGCATGACGCCGACCTTGCCGGTGGAGCGCGCATAGCCTTCGGCCGCATGGCCGGCGCCCTGCTCGTGGCGCACCAGGATGTGCTTGATCTCGTCCTGCTGGAAGATCTCGTCATAGATCGGAAGCACGGCGCCACCCGGATATCCGAAGATATGCTCGACGCCGTTGTCCTTCAGCGCCCGGAGTACGATCTCCGCTCCCGTCATCCGATTGCTGTCTGCCGTCTGGTTGTCCGTGCCCGTCATTTTTCTGTTCCGTTTTGACTGCTGGGATTGAAGTTTGTGGTCGGCAAGCCTGAATTTCAGGCATAAAAAAAGGCCCCTTAGGGAGCCTGTCATCTAGCGCATGGGTGGCTACCGCCGGATGGTTACACCATCCTGCCCATGCGCTTTCCCACCACAATAAGAATTGCTGCTATTTTCATGGGGGCAATTGATAGACAGAAAATTTCGTAGCGTCAACGCCAGCCGAAATAAAAAACCGTCCTGCTGGAAAGCCTTTCCTACAGGTTCTCACCCTCCAGAATTAAGGGCCGGAACCATTTGTTAAAAGATAAATCATATCTTTGTCCGCTAACGCAGGGAGTAGGCCGTTGCGCAACAACGACTTGCAGACGTCAGGTAAAGCCGGCGAGCATGACCGCCGCGATATGGGGAAACGGGGAAACCGTTTTCTCGGCCGTGTCGTCGCGTGCAGCGGATCCCGCACAACAATCGCCGCCGTCGCCGAAGCCGGCGGCACTGATCTTACCGAACTCTGGTCTGTTGGACGATTGATTTCGATCAGCGTCGGACGCAATCGCGTCGTCGCCCTCGTCTATCAGATGAATACCGGCTCCCACATGTGGGGTGAAGGCGAGGATAACGGCTTCAGCATCGAGGCCGAACTGCTGGGCGAAGTGCGCGTCGAAGAAGACGGACGCGAGGAGTTTTCCACCGGCATCTCGCGCTACCCCTATCTTGGCGCCGTCGCCCACCGCATCCGCTCGGCCGACCTGATGCGGATCTACGATGCAGGCGTAGGTACCACCGCTGTGATCGGCAATCTGACCCAGGACGAAAGCATCGACGCGGCGATCCACGTGCCCTCGATGCTGTCGAAGCATTTCGCCGTCGTCGGCTCGACAGGCGTCGGCAAGTCGACCGCCGTTTCGCTGCTGCTCAACAAGGCGATCGAAGCCGATCCGAAGCTGCGCGTGCTGATCCTCGACCCGCACAACGAGTTCGCAGCCGCCTTCCCCAAACATTCCGTCGTCATCGACACCGATACGCTCGACCTGCCCTTCTGGCTGATGCGGCTGGAGGAATTCGCCGAAGTGGTCTTCCGCGGCCGTCCGCCGGTTCCCGAAGAGCTGGACATGTTGCGCGACATCATGCCGGACGCCAAGCGCGCCTTCCGCGGCAGCGACAGCTCGCTGGTGCGCCGCACGACGGAAAAGAGCTCGATCACCGCCGATACGCCGGTTCCCTATCGCATGGCCGATCTGCTGGCGCTGATCGACGAACGCATCGGCCGCCTGGAAGGCCGCGCCGAAAAGCCGTTCCTGCGATCCCTGAAGATGCGCATCATCGCGGCGATCAACGACCCGCGCTATCACTTCATGTTCTCCAACAACACGATCTCCGACACGATCACCGAGACCGTGGCACAGATCTTTCGCATTCCGGGCGAAGGCCGCCCGATCTGTACCTTCCAGCTTTCCGGCATTCCCTCCGAAGTCGTAAATTCGGTCGCCTCGGTACTCTGCCGCATGGCCTTCGAAGTCGGCCTCTGGAGCGAAGGCGCGATCCACATGCTCGTCGTCTGCGAAGAGGCGCACCGCTACATTCCGGCAGACCCGACGCTAGGCTTCGTTCCGACAAGACAGGCCATTGCCCGTATCGCCAAGGAAGGCCGCAAATACGGCGTGTCGCTCGGCATCATCACCCAGCGCCCCGGCGAACTCGACCAGACGATCCTGTCGCAGTGCTCGACGCTGTTTGCCATGCGTCTTGCCAACGACCGCGACCAGGAAATCATCCGCTCGGCGATCCCGAATTCGTCGATCTCGACGACAAGCTTCATCTCCTCGATCGGCAATGGCGAGGCCATCGCCTTCGGCGAGGCGATCAGCGTTCCGATGCGCATGCGCTTCTCGCGGGTGCCGGAACACCTGCTGCCGAAAGCCAATGGCGCCACGGCCAAACATTCGGACGACGATCCGGATACCGTCGATCTGCGCAAGATCGTCAGCCGCATGCGTGCCGTCAGCGGCGCTGCAGGACCTGACATCTCGTCGTTCCAGAATAGCTTCAGCGCCGCGATGCAGAGCGACATGTTATTCGACGACGAGGAGCCGCCGGAAGGGCAACCCTATCCGCAGCCGGTCACAGCACCTCCGATGTCGCCGTCCGATCCTTACCGGCCGGATATGCTGCCGCGAGCCTACGCATCTCAGGATCAGCAACCGGCAGCCGCCGGATCGATCGACAGCCGCCTTGAAGCGCTGCGGCGCGAGATACGCCGGGAAGAGGCCAGCCAGCCCCGCGTATTCGGCAACCAGGAACCGGCCCCGTCGATCCGCCGGGAGCCAGGAACATCGCCACTGCGCGAAAGCATTCTCAAGAAGCCGCTGAGCAGCCTCTACAAGAAGGACTGATTGCTTAGGTGGTCCGCGAAAGCCGCGTCCAGCTCTCGTCCATCTGATTGCGAAACCAGGTCATCTGGCGCTTCGCATATTGGCGCGTCGCAGCCGAGCCCTTTTCGATCACCTCGGCGCGGGTCATCTGGCCTTCGAACATCGCGGCGATCTGAGAAACGCCGATCGCCTTCGTGACGGGCATGTCGGCCGTAAGCGCTAATGCCAGCAGCGCCCTCACCTCGTCCTCTGCACCCTGCTCCAGCATCTTCTCGAAACGGCCGTTGATGCGCTCATGCAGGACCGCACGATCCGGCAGCACGACGATTTTCTCTGCGGCATCAGGATCGACGATGACTGGTCCGGCCTTTCCCTGGAACTCCGCGATCGACCGTCCCGTCGCCTCGAAGACTTCGAGCGCCCGGACAATCCTCTGGCCATCGACCGGATTGAGGCTCTCGGCCATCGGCGGATCCCTGGATTGCAAGGCCGCGTAGAGTGCTGCTGGCCCCTCCTCGGTCAATTGCTGCCTGAGCCGCGCCCGGATCGCATCCGGAATTTCGGGCATGTCGGACAGACCCCCGGTCAGCGCCTTGAAATACAGCCCCGTGCCTCCGACGAAGACTGGCAATTGCCCCCTGCTCTGCAGCTCCGGAAGCAGCGCCGTGACGTCGCGCAGCCAGGCACCGGTCGAATATGCCGCGCCCGCCGGCACATGCCCGTAGAGATGATGCGGTACGCCCTCCATATCCTCGCCGGACGGACGGGCGGTCAGCACCCTAAGCGTGTCATAGACCTGCATGCTGTCGGCATTGATCACGACGCCGCCATGCTGCTTTGCCAGCTTCACGGCAAGCGCGGACTTGCCGCTGGCGGTCGGCCCGGTTATCAGGATCGCACTCTTTGTGCTCAGAAGGTTTTCCATATGGCTCTCGTTGCCACGCTTGTTGCCAATCCGTCAAACCCCGTTCTGTCACCGGCGCTTGCCGAGAAGGCGCATGACAGCGTCAGTGCCGCCGGTCTCTACTGGCTGGCAGACGGAATTGCCTGCGACATCGCCCTTCGCGACGGCTCGAATGCAGCAGAGGCGGAGGCCGCGATCCGCACCGTCATCGGCAATGAGCCTGTGGATGTCGTGGTGCAGGAGGCCGAGACGCGCCGCAAGAAGCTGCTGATCGCCGATATGGATTCGACGATGATCGGCCAGGAATGCATCGACGAGCTCGCCGCCGAAGTCGGCCTCAAGGACAAGGTGGCGTCCATCACCGCCCGCGCCATGAACGGCGAGATCGCCTTCGAACCGGCACTACGCGAACGCGTGGCGCTGCTGAAGGGCCTGCCGATCTCCGTCGTCGATGATGTCATCGCCAAGCGCATCACGCTGACACCGGGCGGCCCGGAACTGATCGCTACGATGAAGGCCAAGGGCTTCTACACCGCCCTGGTCTCCGGCGGCTTTACCGTCTTCACCAGCCGCATCGCCGCGACCCTCGGCTTCGACGAGAACCGCGCCAACCTGCTGCTCGAAGAGAGCGGCACCCTGTCAGGCTTCGTCGCCGAACCGATTCTCGGCAAGCAGGCCAAGGTCGATGCGCTGAACGACATCGCGCAAAAGCTCGGCATTTCGCCCGAAGAAGCGATGGCGGTCGGTGACGGCGCCAACGATCTCGGCATGATCCATCTCGCAGGCTCCGGCGTTGCGCTCCACGCCAAGCCGGCCGTCGCCGCCGAAGCGAAGATGCGCATCAACCACAGCGATCTCACCGCCCTGCTCTACATCCAGGGCTATCGCAAGACGGATTTCGTCACGCCATGACCGAGACCATCCTCACGACAGAGCGCCTGATCATCCGCAACTGGCGTGAGCAGGATCGCGACCTCTTCCACGAGATCAATTCCGATCCTGATGTCATGGAATTTTTTCCGAAGCGGCGCAACCGCGCGGAATCGGACGAATTTTTCGACTATGCTCAAAGAACGATCGCCGAAACTGGCCTCGGCTTTTACGCTCTGGAACTGACGGCCACAGGCGAAACGCTCGGTTTCTGCGGCATCGTGCGGACCTCGCATGAGCCAGCGATCCCTAACGGTACCGTCGAAATCGGCTGGCGGCTGGCAAAGCGCCATTGGGGTTTCGGCTATGTAAGCGAAGCCGCAACGGCGCTGCTCAAACACGGCTTCGAGGACCACGGCCTCACCGAGATCGTCGCCTTCACCGTCCCGCAAAACCGCCGCTCCCGCGCTGTCATGCAGCGCATCGGCATGACTCACCGCCCCGAGCGCGACTTCGATCACCCGAAGGTGCCGGACACGGCGCCGCAATTCGTGCGCCATGTCCTCTACGCCATCAGCGCGCCCGAGCGCGGCTGAGCCTACTCCATCGGCACAGCGATGAAGCGCAGGTCGCCGTTGGCGGCGGCGATCATCATCTGGGCGTTGCGGCGGCCTTCCTGCTTCAGGGACTGAACCTTGGCGGCCACCGCATCCGGTGACTTCATGAATTCCTGGGCGACCTCGACGATCACGTCGCCGGGCTTCAAGCCCTTTTCTGCAGCAGCCGATCCGGGCGTCACTTCGGTCACAACGACGCCATCGACGCTCTCGGCGATGTTGAAGGTCTTGCGGATATCGGGGTTGAGCTGCGACAGCGACAGGCCGAGCACGTTCTTCGGCAATGCCGCATCCGGCGCCACCTGACCCTGCTGGTCCGCCTGGCCCTGATTTCCCTTGGCATCCGGTGCCTTGTTCTCCGTGCCCTTGTTGTCGGGCGACGGTTGAGCCTGACCGCTATCCGGCTCGTCCATATCGTCGTTTTCGCCAGGATCGGGGTTGATCACACCGCCATCCGAAGAGCCGCCGCTATCGCCGCTCGCCGCGGCAGCCTGATCGCTATCCTCCAGACGCCCGAGCGTCACCTTGACGGTCTGCTCCTTGCCGTCGCGGAGCACGAGGACATCGACCTCCTTGCCGACGGGGCTTTCGGCAACGACACGCGGCAGATCGCGCATCTCGTTGACCGCCTTGCCGTCGAATTTCAGAATTACATCGCCGGCCTTGATCGAGCCGTTATCGACTGGTCCACCCTTGATAACGCCTGCGACAAGCGCGCCCTTGGCGGCATCGAGGCCGAGGCTGTCGGCGACGTCGTCGGTCACAGGCTGTATGCGAACGCCGAGCCAGCCGCGCCGCGTCTCGCCATATTCGCGCAGCTGCGCCACAACACCCGAAGCGAGCTCCGACGGCACCGAGAAGCCGATGCCGATCGAGCCGCCGCTCGGCGAAATGATCGCCGTGTTGATGCCGATGACTTCGCCCTTCATATTGAACAGCGGACCGCCGGAATTGCCCTTGTTGATCGCCGCATCCGTCTGGATGAAGTTGTCATAAGGGCCGGCATTGATGTTGCGGCCGCGGCCGGAAATGATACCGACCGTCACCGAGCCGCCGAAGCCGAACGGATTGCCGATCGCCATCACCCAGTCGCCGATGCGCATGCCGCTGGAATCGCCGAACTTGACGAATTTCAGCGGCGCCTTCGGCTCGACCTTCAAGACGGAAAGGTCGGTCTTGGTATCCGTACCGATGAGCTTGGCCTTCAGCTTCGTGCCGTTGGCGAAGTTGATTTCGATGTCGTCCGCGCCTTCGATGACGTGATTGTTGGTGACGATATAGCCGGCCGGATCGATGACGAAGCCGGAGCCGAGCGAGCTGACATTGTGGTTGCCGCCGCCCTTGCCGCCCTGCTGCTTGTTGAAGAAGTCGTTGAAGAATTCCTGAAACGGCGAGCCATCGGGCGCACGCGGCGCCGGGCCCGCCCCTTCGTCGTCCTTCACGTTCTGCGATGTCGAAATGTTCACGACGGCGTCGAGAAGGCCTTCAGCAAGATCGGCGACGGAAGCCGGGCCATTTACCGGCGGCGTTCCCTGGGCTGTAGCGGAGCCGGCAAGACCGATATTGGCAAGAAGGGCAGCGCCGGCCAGGAGAGCGAGCGATCGTCTGAAGGTCGGGCGTGTCGTGGGGGCCATCAAGCTTCCTCATGTCAGGTCAAAGCGGCAGTCTGACCACCAACATAGGGCGGAATGATGGAGCGTGAAATCACCTTTTCGCGAAATCCCGCGCAATCTCAACTTAGCGTCTCAGAAGCCAGACCAAGGCCACGCCAAGGCCAACAGCGGCCAGTCCGAAGGCACGAATCTGCTGCTCGGGGATCGATGGCAGAAGCTTCGACATGCGCACAAGAAAACGAGGGGCCAGTGCATAGACCAGCCCCTCGATGATGAGAAAGAATGCAAGTCCCGTCAGGAAATCCTGCATTCTTCTATTGTCAGTTTGCCGGTGCGGCAGGTGTTGCCGGAGCCGGAGCAGCCGGCGGTACGGACGGCACGCCGGTCGAGCTGTCGAAGTAACGGAAGAACTCCGAGTTCGGCGACAGAACCAGCGTCGTGTCCTGCGACGACAGCGCCGAGGAATAGGCCGACATCGAGCGGTAGAACTCGAAGAACGACGGATCCTTGCCGAAGGAGTCGGCGAAGATCCGGTTGCGTTCCGCATCGCCCTGACCGCGCAGGATTTCGGAATCACGCTGCGCTTCCGCGGTGATCTCGACAACCTGACGGTCGGCGACGGCACGGCGGCGCTGGCCTTCTTCGTTACCCGATGCGCGGATACGCTCGGCTTCCGCCAGACGCTCGGAGCGCATGGCGTTGTAGGTGTTCGGCGCAACCTCCGGCGAAAGATCGGTACGGCGGATGCGGACGTCGTCGATGTTGAGTCCGAGGTTTTCGGCATCGATCCGGAGATCGTCACGGATCTCCAGCATCATCGCAACGCGCTCTTCGGAAAGAGCGGCATTGTAGTCACGCAGACCGTAGACGCGGCGTAGCGACGAATCGAGCTGGGCGCGAAGGCGTGCTTCGGCAGCTTCGCGGTCACCCGAAACCGTTTCGCGGAAGCGGCGGACATCGGCGATGTTGTAGATGACGAAGGCGTCGACATCGAAGGTCTGGCCGTCCTGCACCTGTACGCGGATGTTATCGAGGTCGAGGCGAAGGGCCTGCTTCTCGACATACTGGACGCGGTCCGCATCCATGAAGGCGAACGGCAGCTTGAAATAGAGGCCCGGCTCGGTCTTGACCGACTGGATCTGACCGAAGCGGACGACGATCGCCTGCTCCCGTGCATTGACCACGAAGACCGACGAATAGACGATGAAGAGGATGACCGCGAGCGCGATCAGCACCGCGGGAAGTTTATTGGATGTCATGGCTCAACCTCCCTGCTGTGCCGGTTTGCCGATTTCGTTGAGCGGCAGGTAGGGTACGACCCCCTGCTTCTCGTCGATGATGACCTTCTTCGAATTCTTCAGCACCTGTTCCATGGTTTCCAGGAACAGACGCTTGCGCGTCACGTCAGGGGCCTTCGCATATTCGTCGTTGATCGAAGTAAAGCGCTGCGCTTCACCTTCGGCTTCCTTGACGACGCGGTCCTTGTAGGCGGCGGCATCTTCGCGGATCTGAGCCGCCTCGCCTCGCGCCTGACCGAGCCGCTGGTTGGTGTAGCGGTTTGCCTCTTCGATCGTGCTGTCGCGGTCGCGGCCTGCACGCTGCACTTCTTCGAAGGCATCGGAGACTTCACGCGGCGGAGCAACGTTCTGGATGGTCACGCCGGTGACGGTGATACCCGCCTTGTAGCGGTCCATCGTTCCCTGCACGATATTGAGAACATCGGTCTCGATCGGCTGACGGTTGCTGCGGAATGCGTCCTGCGCCGGACGGCGTCCGACGATTTCGCGCATCGCACTGTCGGAAACCTGCTGCAGCGTCTCTGCCGGGTTCTCGACGTTGAAGAGATAGGCCTTCGGATCGCTGACCGTGAAGAACACGGCGAACTGCACGTTAATGACACTGCGGTCACCCGAGAGCATCAGGCCGCTCGAGGATGCAGAGGACGTGGCACCGATATTCTGCTGCTGCACGGTGACCTTGACCGTTTCGACCGTTTCAAGCGGCCAGAAATGGAAGTGCAGGCCCGGCATCGAAACTTCCTGCTTCGGCTGGCCGAAACGCAGTTCCACGCCACGCTCGTCCGGCTGGACGATGTAGATGCACTGGAAAATCCAGAACGCCACAAGGATCGCAACAACGATCAGTGCCACGCCGCCGTTAAAGCCGCCAGGTACGATCTTGCCGAGCTGATCCTGCCCGCGGCGAATGATGTCTTCGAGATCGGGCGGACCGCCCTTGCCCCCACCGCCGCCTTTCGGACGGTTCGGGCCCTGCCCCCATGGTCCCTGATTATTGTTGTTACCGCCGCCGCCGCCCCATGGGCCGCCGCCGCCATTCTGATTGCTCCAGGGCATCAAAACCTCTTTGTTCGTTGAACTCCCGATCGCATAATGCCCGCGGGGGCGGCAGACGGTAAGCGATTGTGACCGTTATAGGTATCGCCGCCCCTGCTTTCAACGCGACATGCAGGACTTGGTGTTCTTTCTTGGAAAATAATTCGTTATCAGCCGTTACGGCGCTCATAGACGACGTAACGCGTCGGATAGTTGTCCTTTTCGCCGGCGGGCACGTCGAGTGTCTGGACCGGCTTCCACAATGACGCGTCGATCGCAGGAAAGGACGTGTCGCCCTCGACCTCGGTCTCGACATGCGTGATGCACAGGCGATCGGCAATCGCCATCGACTGCGCATAGATCTCGCCGCCCCCGGCGATGATGATCTCGCTGCCACCAGTGGTATGTGCAAGGTCCTCGGCGACCCGCACTGCCTCAGCAAGTGAGTGTGCCATGGTGACATCAGGGTGGTCGATCTGCGCGCGCCTGGAAATCACCACATGCGGACGACCCGGCAGCGGCTTGCCGCCAATAGACTCATAGGTCTTGCGGCCCATGACCAACGGCTTTCCCGAGGTCAGCGCCTTGAAGCGTTTCAGATCGGTTGACAGCCGCCATGGCATATCGCCGTCCCGGCCGATGATACCGTTTTCGGAGACCGCAACAACGATTGTCTTCACGATGCCAGACATAGCCGCCCCTCTGCACTGATTGCCGAGCGCGACACCTAACCGCTTCTCAAAAGGAAAGCTAGCCGACCGCCCGCCCGGCTATCGCCTGCTGCGGATGCGGATTGCCGAGCCAGATGACGGCGACGCGATCGCCCGTCTGCTTGGCGAGATACATGTAGTTGTCGGCCCGCTTGACGAAGGAAGCCGGCGTATCCGACGGCTCGAGCAGCGCGACGCCGACGGCCGCGCCGACTTCGGTAATGGCGCCGTCGATGGCGATCGGCTTGAAGATACGCTCCGCGGCGTCGTTGACCGTATGGCGCACATCATGAATGAGCACCGGATCGACCTCGATCAGCACCACGAACTCGTCGCCGCCGATTCGGGCGATGAAGTCGTTGGCCCTGAAACTGTCGCGGAAGCGGCTGGCAAGCGTGCGGATCACCTCGTCTCCGGCGCCATGTCCGAGCCGGTCGTTGACCGCCTTGAAACCGTTGAGATCGATGAAGGCGAGCGCCATCGCCTTGTCGGCGGCACGCGCTGCTGCGATCTGCTCGGCAAGCGTCTCGTCGAAACAGGCCCGGTTCGGTAATCCGGAGAGCGCATCGGTGCGCGCCGACGCCCGGAGCGCCAGTTCGATCTCGCGCTGATGGCGCACGCGGGCCGAGACGTCCATGATCACTTCGACATCGAAGGAGACGCCGTCGACGATCGTTCTCTGCGCGGAAATCAACGTCGGGATGATCGTTCCGTCGGCATGGCGGATATCGACTTCCTCGAGGACATAGGCGCCCTCTTCGGCCAGCATACGGTGGCGGCGGTCGCGCGCCGGATTGTCGATGGCAGCGCCATCGGAGGTCAGCTTCTTGCCGCTGATCTCTTCCCACTTCAGCCCGGTCAACTTCAGATAGGCATCATTGACCTTCGCGTAGCTCGACGTCCTCGTGTCGCTGGTGGTGATTGCCATGGCAATCGGCGCAAACTCGAACATGCGCATCAGCATCGACGAAAGAACGTCTGGAGGAAGGAGGTCAGTATCGTCCATAAAAGCCCCGGGAGCTTCACCTAAGCGGGCGAAAATAACCGAGATCTATTAAGATCTTACTGATGGAATGCCGCCGATTTTCAGACATTGCTGCAAAGTGACGTTTTCCGTCGCAGATGCGGCCTGCTCTTGCCTGAAGTTGCGAAGCCTCAAACGGCGATCGGCGCCTTGATGTTGGCATCGGCGTCATAGCCGACGAGTTCAAAGTCCTCGAACCTGAAGTCGAAGATATCCTTCACATCGCGCTTGATCAGCATCCGCGGCAGCGGCTTTGGATCCCGCGTCAGCTGCAGCTTCGCCTGCTCGAAATGGTTGTGATAAATGTGTGTGTCGCCGAGCGTGTGAACGAACTCGCCGTATTTCAGCCCGGTCACCTGCGCCACCATCATCGTCAGCAGCGCGTAGGAGGCGATGTTGAAGGGCACCCCGAGGAAGACGTCCGCGGAGCGTTGATAGAGCTGGCAGGAAAGCTTGCCGTCGGCGACGTAAAACTGGAACAGGCAGTGGCACGGCGGCAGCGCCATGTTGTCGACCTCGGCCGGGTTCCAGGCCGAAACGATATGCCGGCGCGAATTCGGGTTCTTGATGATGCCGTTCACCAGATTGACGATCTGATCGATATGACCGCCGTCGGGCGCCGGCCAGGAGCGCCACTGGGCGCCATAGACAGGCCCGAGGTCACCGTTCTCATCGGCCCATTCGTCCCAGATCGAGACGCCGTTTTCCTTGAGGTAGCGGATATTCGTTTCGCCCTTCAGGAACCACAGAAGTTCGTGGATGATCGAGCGCAGATGCAGTTTCTTGGTGGTCAGGACAGGAAAGCCGTCGTCGAGATCGAAGCGCATCTGATATCCGAAGACGGAGCGCGTGCCGGTACCGGTCCGGTCGCCCCTGTCGGTGCCCTTGTCCATCACATGGGTCAAAAGATCGAGATATTGCTTCATGGCCGCCGGCGACTCCGTTTCCGCCAATATTTAAGCTCTTCCGGGCGTGAAACCAACCGCCGCCGCTGAATTATCCAGCCATTTCCGCACCGTCTGCGATGGTTCTGTGACGAAGCCTCTTCCCATGCTGTCAGGAAAACACTATATCAACCCTTGCCGGTCTTCGGACCGGATATGGCGATAAATGAGCGGTGTAATAAACCTATTGGACCCGGGGGCGGTACCCGGCGCCTCCACCAAAAACAGCCGGTTGGCGACTGCTTTTGATGGGGGCGAAATAGGATCGACAAGGGTGTAAAGATCGTCTTTTTGCTCGGCATGATACCGCCGTTATCGGGTCACAAGTGTAGTTGCAAACGACAACAACGCTAAGGAATACGCTCTCGCTGCCTAACGGCGGTGCGGGAATTCCGCTCCAAGTCCTCTAGGTTAGCCCCTTGAGGCGGGGTCCGAAGGCACCTGGCAACAGAAGCCTTCACCTTCTCCCTGCTATTGAAATCATGTATGCTTCTCATCAAGCATGACTCGGAGCGAGACTTTCGCAGGGCGGCCAGACATGGCATATATCCCTGAGAAAAGACTCCCGAACCAACGAAAGACAGGAAAAGCATGGGGCAGGACCACATCCGCTACGACATTCTGGCACAGGACGCGCTTCGTGGCGTCATCCGTAAGGTTCTGTCTGAAGTCGGAACGACGGGCCGCCTCCCCGGCGACCATCACTTTTTCATCACCTTCCTGACCGGCGCTCCCGGCGTTCGCATTTCGCAGCACCTGAAGAGCAAATATCCGGAACAGATGACCATCGTCATCCAGCACCAGTTCTGGGACCTGAAGATCACCGAATCGCTGTTCGAGATCGGCCTGTCTTTCTCCGACGTTCCGGAAAAGCTGGTTATCCCGTTCAATGCCATCCGCGGCTTCTACGATCCTTCGGTGAATTTCGAGCTGGAATTCGACGTGCCGCTGGCCGATGGCGAGGAACTGCCGGAAGCCGAGATCACCGCCTATCCGGTTGCGGCCGAAAAGAGCGAGGAAACCCCGGCTGCAGCCCCTGCCGAAGGCGGCGAGGAAAAGAAGCCCGGTTCCGTCGTATCGCTCGACGCATTCCGCAAGAAGCAGTAATCCGAAGGGAAGCAATCGCTTCCCTTTTTCATTCCGGCCCATTTCCTTGCAGATGGAGGCACGCCGTGAGCGCCGAAATCGTCAATCTCCGCCAGTTCAAGAAGACGCAGGCCCGTTCCGAAAAAGACAGGCAGGCCGAGCAGAACCGCATCAGCTTCGGCCGAACCAAGGCTGAGAAGCAGCTGACGAAGGCGCTGAACGACAAAGCCGAAAAGACGCATAGTGACGGCCGGATCGAAAAGGACGGCGGCGAAGAGCGCTGAAAAGCCGTCTCACGCCAGCCATTTATCCTGGTCTCTTGAATCAATCTCTCAAGCAAGCACCGAAACCGGACGATGATCCGCAAGCATTCCGCAACGCTTCATGGCCACCGCACCAGCTTCTCGCTGGAAGACGAATTCTGGTCTGAATTGAGAATGATCGCCGCGGCCCGCTCAATACCGCTTGCCGCCCTGATCTCCGAAATTGACGACGGCCGCGATTCCGAGAGCAACCTCTCCTCGGCATTGCGCCTGCATGTCCTGGCCTGGCTAAAGGCGCGGTAGATTTGGCGAGGTCGTTGCCGCACCCGTGGGCGCCCGGCAACGACCCCTTGATGGCTAGGTTAGCGGTAACCATCCAAGTCCATCTTATGCAATCTGCAGGCACATAAAACTTGGCCGTTTGTGCGAAGGGCACATCCTTCCAGCCAGCAGCATCGCTGAAAAGGAGAAGCTACTCCCGCCAATGCTTCTTCACCCACGGCGTAGGGCGTATGAAGTGCCGGAGGTGGGAGAATACGCTCTCGCCGCCGCGAGACGTTCTGTTGACGATCCGTGAAAGGTGCTCGCGCGCATTGTCGGCAGCGCCGTCCCGGTACTGCCCGGCTATCGCGTGTTCAGGCCGCAGCCCACGCGGGAAGATCACCACTTTGGCTCCAGATGGCAGCCGGGGGCCGAAGAAATAATTGAGCGGTGTCGGCCACCGGCAGTCCTGCCGGAAATGCAGCACCCAGCTGCGCGGGAAGAACTTCGGGCCTCCCGGCACGTTCTTGGTAACGAACCGCTGCTCGAAACGATATTCGTCGGCGATCTTTTGCGGATTGGCAAAAAACTTGTCCTGCAGAGAAACCAGCTTGCCGACAGGAAACCGGAAAAGCGACGTTTGGCCAAGTCTCTCGAACGGGGTCGTCTGATTTCGGGTCATGACCACGTCATCTGGGCCTCCGACTTCGAAGAAGGCATCGAGCGAGCCGACAATCACCAGATCGAGATCCAGGAAGAGGACGCTGCCTTTCAAGTTCCCGAGCGTCGGTCCCCAGAGGCGCGACTTGTTCCATATCCCGGGCGTATTGACCGGCAGGCTCGGGATGTTGAGCGGCGGCAGATCCTCGCAGAGGATATCGGGATGCAGTCCCTCGCGGCTATCCGTGAAGCAGGTGAAGGTAAAGGGCGGCGTGATGTTGCGCGCAACCATCGCATAGAGACGGTTGATATAGGCCGGGCCGAACATCGTGCCCCAACTGATGCAGATGACCTGCTTCACGCCATTGCTGCCATCCAAGACGCCTGTCATTCCTGCTCCATAAGTCATCGCGCGAGTTTCCCCGGTGCGTATCAACCTATCAGCATCCTGTGAAGACCGGTGAGAGCGAATTTAGGCATCCGCGTGGAACGGTAATCCCGATCCGCTCTGATCATTGCTGCACCGGCACGCCCGGCAGCGTGTCGAAATTCAGCTTGTTGCCGCTGGCGGCCGGTGCTGGATCGACCAGTTGCCCTTCGGCACGGCGCTGCGCTTCCGCGGCAGCGGCCGCCTTGGCGTCTGCAGCGGCTTTCGCATCCGCTTCGGCCTTTGCCTTGGCGTCAGCTTCTGCCTTGGCTCTTGCATCGGCTTCCGCCTTCTGCCGGGCAACCTCCTCCGCAAGCGCTCTCAGGCGGTCTTCCTCTGCCTTGCGCTCAGCCTCGATCGCCGCTGCCCTGGCACGCTCGGCGTCGTTGAACTTGTAGAGGGCCACTTCGCGGCGCAGCCGCTGCTTTTCAAGTACGTTGGCCTGCAGCCGTTCGACGCGGCGTCGTTCGCGCTCAAAAGCCCGCAGCGACAGGTAACCGGTGATGTCGGTGACATCCATCGTCCGGCCGGGCGATGCCAGAAGGCCGGAGAAATCAAGCCGCAATGCCGGGTCGGCACCGGACAGCGCCTCGTTGCCGGGGTTGAGGCCGATATCGAGCGAGGCGTTCACCCGCTCCTGCGGCAGATCGATCTGCGCATTGCCGGTGACCTTGGCAAGATCATTGGCGACGGTGACGTTCTGCACGCGCAACACGCCGTCGGTAATGTTGAAGGGAATGCCCAGCGGCGGCAGCTTTGCCTCGCCGTTGTTCAGCAGCGTTTCGACGATCGGATGCACCTTGCCGGCGTTCAGCTGGTCCTTCATCGGATCGGTGGCCGACAGCAGCGGCGCAAGGATCGCGAGGTTCAGGCCGCGCACGCTCGTGTCGCCCAGCCGAAGTTCGCCCGAGCCGGTCAGCGAACTCGCAAGCTCCGTCATCGTCTTGCCCGAGGCTTCCGAGCTCATCGACAGGCCGAACTTGCCGCTGGCAACAGGCGTTCCATCGCGAGCCCATATCACTCCGCCGAGATCGGCATCGGCAAGCGCCAGCTTGGTCTGGAAGAACCCGGTTCCGTCGGCATTGGTGAAGAGCATATTGCCGGAAAGCTTGCCGCCGTCCCAGTTGCCCTGCATGCCGTTCAGCTGCAGCTCGTCGCCCTTGTAGGCAATGGTGCTCGAAAAATCGTTGATCGCGCCGGACCAGCCCGGCCAGAACTGTTTCGCCGAGAACTTCAGATTGACGTCGGTGTCCTTGAACACCGGCTGTCCGAGCCCCTGCGTCGTCAGATTGCCGGTCGCAGCATCGGTCATCGGCCCGTAGACGGTCTCGCCAAGCCAGATCGCATCGGCTCGGTCGAGCGCCAGGTCACCCGTCGCCGTGGTCTTGTCAGCCTTGCGGTCAACGGTCAGCCCGCCGGAAAACTTGTTGTCGGCGGCGTGGCCCTTCAGATCGGCAAAGACGATCTTTCCGCCATCGATGGTCGCCGTCGTCTGCAGCCCGAACGGCAGGCCGGTTCCGAGCTGCGGCAACGCAATACCGTTCATAATCAGGTATGGGTCGAGATCGGCGCTCTCAAGCGATATGCCGATCTGGCCGTTCATGAAGTTTTCCGGGCGGACATCGACCTTGCCGCTGGCGGTGAACGACGTCCGGTCGGTCGCAAAGGCCAGCGATGCATCGGCGGGATCCGAGTCGGTAACTTGAACCTTCAGCGACAGCCTGCCATTGGCATCGGCCTCGACAGGCAGCGGGTCGAGCCCGGCCTGGCCGAAGAGCACGGCCGTGGTCGCATTCTCAAGCGTCCCTTCCAGGCTGGTCGTCCCCTTGCCCGTCAGCGCCAGAAGATCGGACATCCGGTAATCAAGATTGACCCGGCTGCCATTCGAAACGCCGGCGAGCGTCAGCGTCAGCCCGTCGCCCTGATCGCCGCCGAGCGTCAGCGCTCCGCGAAGCGCCGTGTTGGTGTACCAGGCGGCATTGCGCACCAGCCGGTCCATCACGGGATGACCAGGCAGATGCTCCTTCAGCATGGTGAAGAACGGGCCGGGGTCAGCCGATTTGAAGGTGATCTCGCCGGAGCCCTTGTAGTCGAGCAGTGAGCCTTCGGCGCGGCCGGTAGCAGTCAATTCCGCACCGGCAAAATTCTTCACCGCCAGCTTTTCGATCGCCAGTGCGCCGTCGGCAATCGTGAAATTGGTCTCGACATTGGCAGCCTCGACGCCAAAAGCGGTAAACTTGTCGGCCTTCAGCTGCGCGGTGATCTTGTGATCGAGCACGTTGTCACCGGCGTCCTGGCCGGTGAACAGCCCGGTCAGCGCCCGCAGCGCATCGAGATCGAGCGCATCGCCGCCGAGCGCCACGTTCAGCGACGGCGTCTGGTCCTTCGGTGCCAGCCGCTCCAGCCTGCCCTTCAGCGTTGCCGGACCAACGGCGATCTCCAGATTGTCAAAAGCCTGCCTATGGTGGGTCAGACTGACATCCGCCGAGAAGCCAGCCTGCCGCAGCTGACGGATCGACGGATCGACGGAACCGGCGAGCCATGATGCAAGCCCGCTCGGCTGGTTGGATGCCACTGTCACATGCCCGTTGAAGGACGGCTGACCGCGCAGTGCGAGGCGCCCCGTGCCTTCCACCTGCGTGCGGCCGGGCAGCGTTCCGACAGCATCGTCGATCGTCCAGCCGTCGCCGGCCGGTTGCAGATCGAGCTGCACGTCGCGGATCGTCGTATCGCCGGCAACGATCGCCGGTAGCCGGACGCTCGCCTTACCGGGCACCTGCGGGATCGGGACCTGGGCAACGATATTGATAAGCGAATTGAGACGCTGGCGGGCTGACAGGCCAGGATCGCGCGCCGTCTTGCCGCCGGCGCCCTGATTGCCGATCCTGTTGACATCGATCTGCTGGCCATTGGCGATCAGCAGGAATTCCGGCGCGCTGCCGGTATCGAGTGTCGCTTCGCCTGTTATCACATAGGGATCGTCGGGCGAGCCGATTTCCAGCCGGTAATCAGGCACGCGGATGCGCTCGTTGGTCAGTTCGAAGCGACCCTTGACGCGAGGGGGCGGTGCAGTCTTGTCGCTCTTCGCCTGCCCGCGGTTCTCGATCGCCGCCGACATCGTGCCTTGATAATTCGGCTTGCGATCGACGAGCTTCAACTCACCATCGAGATCGATGCTGACGGGATGCTGATCCGGAACCAGCCGGGTGCGGACCTTCAGCGCGCCGTTTTCATCCGGCTGACCACTGGCGATCGCGAAACTGCCATGCTCACCATCAAGCGTCGCATCACCGTCGATCCGCCAGGGACCGGCAAGCGATTTCGCCGACATCTCGGCATTGAGGCCGGTAATATGGCGAGAGCGGCCGGACTGATCGTCGATGAACTGCACGTCGCCGCCGCTGACATGCACATTTTCGAGTACGACGGTCTTGGCCGGGATCTCAGACTGGCTGCCGCGCGTCCAGTCCAGCGTCCCGTCTTTCTGTAGCCGCAGGCGAACCTTCGGATTGACCACCCGCATGTCGAAGATCAGCGCTTCGCCCGACAGGAAAGGCGCCAGCTCGGCATCCATCGAAAACTGCTCGACCTGCACGATCGGCTGCCCATCGGGCTCTTGGCCGACGCGCACGTCATGCAGCGTCACTGATGGAAACGGCAGAAGCCGCGCATCGACGGTGCCATG
Organism: Hyphomicrobiales bacterium; assembly: GCA_900465675.1. Classification (GTDB taxonomy): domain Bacteria; phylum Pseudomonadota; class Alphaproteobacteria; order Rhizobiales; family Rhizobiaceae; genus Rhizobium. The sequence continues at coordinate 466,045 of UBJR01000009.1, forward strand.
CACGGTGACTTTCTTGCCGATGATGCGGCTTGCCTGATCCTCGAAATTCTTGCGGAAATCGGTCCAGTCGATGAATAGCGGTGCGAATAGCGCCACAACGAGCACTACGACGATCACTCCCCCTAGAAAGACGAGGAACCGGCCTATCAAATCAAGGATTCTCCATTCGGAATTCTGTTGCCGACACTACTGTTATTCATGCCGGTAGCAAGACCGAAGATCATGAGATTGTTCCGTTTTCAGCCGAGATGGAAAATCTTGCCGGGGTTGAAGATATTGTCCGGATCGAGCGAGCGCTTGACCTGCCGCATCAGATCGACGGTGCCGCCGAGTTCCTGTTCCAGAAATGACATCTTCCCCTGCCCGATCCCGTGTTCACCGGTGCATGTTCCATCCATTTCGAGCGCCCGGGCGTTCAATCGCGCCACGAAATTCTCGACGGCCGAAATGCCCTCGCTGGTCTTGTCGTCGAAAAGCACAAGCACATGAAAATTCCCGTCGCCGGCATGCCCGACGATCATCGCCAGCAATCCGTTCGCTTCGATATCTGCCTGCGTCTCGGTGATGCAATCCGCCAGCCGTGAGATAGGAACACAAACATCCGTCGAAAGTGCGGCAAGCTCGGGCGCCAGCGCCCGCGAAGCCCAGTAGGCGTTATGGCGGGCCTTCCAGAGCTTGGCGCGCTCCTCGGCATTAACGGTCCAGAGAAACTCGCCGCCGCCGCATTCGGTAGCGATTTCGGCAAACTGCTGCGATTGCAGCGCGACGGTCTCGTCGGTACCGTGAAATTCGAGAAACAGCGTCGGCGTTTCCTCATAGTCGAGGTTCGAATAGGCGTTGCAGCACTTGATCTGCAGCGCATCGAGAAGCTCGATGCGGGCGACCGGAATGCCCATCTGGATGGTCATGATGACAGCGTCACAGGCCGCCTTGATCGTCGGGAAGGCGCAGACGCCGCCGCCGATCTTCTGCGGAATGCCCTGCAGCCTGAGCGTCACGGATGTCAGGATGCCGAGCGTACCCTCGGAACCGACAAAGAGCCGCGTCATGTCGTATCCCGCCGAAGACTTGCGCGCGCGGCGCGCGGTGCGGACTTCCTCGCCATTCGCGGTGACGGCGGTCACCGACAGCACGTTGTCCTTCATCGTTCCGTAGCGCACGGCGTTGGTGCCTGAGGCGCGCGTCGAGGCCATGCCGCCGATCGAGGCATTGGCACCCGGATCGATCGGAAAGAACAGGCCTGTATCGCGCAGATAGACGTTGAGTTCTTCGCGGGTGATACCAGGCTCGACGGTGCAGTCGAGATCCTCGGCATTGACTTCGAGAACACGGTTCATCCGGCTGAAATCGATCGAGATGCCGCCATTCGGCGCGTTCACCTGCCCCTCCAGCGACGAGCCGGTGCCGAAGCCGATCAGAGGTACTTTGTGCTCCGCGCAAACCCTGACGGCGGCTTTCACATCATCGGCGGTCTCGGCAAAGAGAACGCCATCAGGCAGCTGCGCCGGAATATAGGTGGTCGTGTGGGCGTGCTGGGCGCGAAAGGATTCGCCGGTCTGGAAGCGCTCGCCGAAGCTCTGTTTGAGGATGCCGAGAACGGCGGCGATCCCCGCCTCGTTGCGCAATCCGGATTTCGCGTCCTTGAGAGCCATCCCGTTGATCTCCAATACATTCCACCATCGACAGGCAGGCTGGTATGAGACAACTGGGAAGACATGTCCAGTCAAGATTGACCGTGATCAGGATGATGAAGGGGCGGCCTTTTGCATGAGGCCGCCCCTGCTATCAACGGTCAGACGATCGGCGGATTGAGCCGGGCAAAGCCTTCCTGCCTACGGTAAGGGAAGTAGGGATAAGGCGCCGTCTGCGCGCTGACGCTGTCCAGCCTGCCGATCTGCTCCTTGGTCAATGACCAACCGACGGCTTCGAGGTTCTGGCGAAGCTGGGCTTCGTTGCGGGCGCCGATGATGACGCTTGAGACGGTCGGACGGCTGGTCAGCCAGTTGATGGCGATCTGCGGCACCGTGCGGCCGGTTTCCGCTGCGATCGCTTCGAGCACATCGACAATGTTGTAGAGCTTCTCGTCGTCAACCGGCGGGCCGAATTCCGCCGTCTGATGCAGGCGGCTGCCTTCAGGCAGCGGCTGGCCGCGACGGATCTTGCCGGTCAGACGGCCCCAGGCAAGCGGGCTCCAGACCAGCGCGCCGACGCCCTGGTCGGCACCGAGCGGCATCAGTTCCCATTCATAGTCGCGGCCTGCCAGCGAGTAATAGACCTGGTGCGCGACATAGCGCGGATGGCCGTTGGCGTCAGCGGCGGCGAGCGATTTCATCAGCTCCCAGCCGGCAAAGTTCGAGACACCTGTGTAACGCAGCTTTCCGGCCGCGACGAGACCATCGAGCGCTGCCAGAACTTCCTCTACCGGCGTCGAAGCATCGAAGGCGTGCAGTTGCAGCAGATCGATATAGTCAGTGCCAAGACGGCGGAGCGCGTCGTCGACAGAGCGGATCAGACGCGACCGCGAAGTCCCCCAGTCTGCCGGTCCGTCGCCGGTGGGCAGCCCGGTCTTGGTTGAGATCAGCACCTGATCGCGCTTGCCGCGGATCGCCTGCCCCAGCACCTCTTCCGAAGCGCCAGCCGAATAGACATCGGCGGTGTCGAACAGATTGACGCCGGCCTCGAGGCAGATATCCACCAGCCGCCTTGCCTCGGTGGCATCGGTATTGCCCCAGGCGCCAAACAGCGGCCCGGATCCGCCGAAGGTGCCGGCACCGAAGCTGAGCACCGGAACGCGCAGGCCGGATCTGCCGAGATTTCTGTATTCCATGGTCTTTCTCCTGTTGCTCCAGCAGAGATAGACACTGCGAATACCGCGATATAGATTGCCGCAAAGAAACTCATCTATGACTTAAATTCATCATGAGCAGACAGGACATCAACCGCTCGGGCGAAATGGAAGTCTTCGTCCGGGCCGTCGAACTCGGTGGATTCTCTGCGGCCGCCGCGGCCTGCCGCATGACGCCGTCCGCCGTCAGCAAACTGATGACCCGCCTCGAAGCGCGGCTCGGCACACGCCTCATCAACCGCTCGACCCGCAAGCTGCAACTGACGCCCGAGGGAACCGCCTTCTACCAGCGCAGCGTCACCATCCTCGCCGATATCGCCGAGGCCGAGCGCTATGCCTCGGCTGGCGAGCAGGCGACTGGCCCAATCCGCATCAATACCAGCGGCTCGTTCGGCAATCATATCCTTGCGCCGCTGGTGCCGCAGTTCATGGCGCTGCATCCCGGCATCACCCTCGACATCACCCAGACCGACCGCGTCGTCGATCTGATGGAAGAACGCGCCGACGTCGCGATCCGCGCCGGTCCAATGAAGAGCTCCAGCCTCGTCGCCCGCAAGCTTGGCAGCACGCGCAATTTCATTGTCGCCTCGCCGGACTATCTTGCCCGGCATGGCGAGCCGAAATCCATCGCTGATCTCGAAAAGCACTGCCGCGTCGGCTTTTCCTATTCGCGCGCCATTCAGGGCTGGCCGCTCATCAGCGATGGCCAGACGGTCAACGTGCCGGTAACGCCCGGCGTGCAGGTCAGCGACGGCGAAGCAATGCGCCATATGGCGCTCGCCGGCGCAGGCATGGCCCGGCTCGCGGCCTTCACGCTACGGCAGGACATTGCCGCAGGGAGACTTACCGTCGTCATGGAAGCCTTCAATCCCGGCGATATCGAGGATTTCTATGCCGTCTATATCGGCCAGGGCGGCCCGCTTCCCGCCCGCGTTCGCGCCCTCCTCGATTTTCTGGCTACCCACGCCAAGCTATGAGCCCCCTCACAGCTAGCTCTAAAAGGCGAATTGGCAGAGGCCGCAAAGCATAGTTGTGTTCTTCCCGGCAACGGAGGGACATCGAGATGCAAGCCAAGGCCAACCCGAAAATGAGAGGAATGACCGTTCTGTCGTCGACAGGAGCGGTCCTTGCGATGCTGACATCGCCGGCAAGCGCCGAGACCAAGACGGTGACGACAAAGCCGACGGCGGCGACGATGACGCCGGGAGAGCCGGTGCTGTTCGACGACAAGACCTGCCCCGCCGGGATGATCGCAAAGTTCACCAAAGCGAAAAGAAACAACAACATCAGCAAGAAATGCGTTCATAAGTGAACGGACACGCCGCTCGTCTCACACGTATCGCGTGCCACCGGTGATGGTGGCGCGCAATGCCAGATTTTGCAGTTGACCCTGACGCGCGCTGACAAATATACCGGCACTGCGCCCCGGCATCCCCCGCCGGTCTGAGAAGTCATGCCGATCCCCGCCTTCGATCGCCCTGCGCGGTAAATCAGATCGGCCAACAAGATCGCGTCGATGCCTTTCAAAGCCCTTGCCAGCGTCCTGCCTTCGAGAGCGAGCCTGCCCCGCTGGGCGATCCTGCTGGCGTTTTCGACGCTTCTGGTTCTCGGGCTGGAAATGCTCGGCCTGCCGGCATCGCTGCTGATCGGACCGATGGTCGCCGCGATCGTTCTCGCGTTGACCGCCTCGAAATCGCAGCTCCGCGTGCCGCGCTGGCCGCTGCTCTTCGGCCAGGCACTCGTGGGCTTCCTGATGGCCCGCGCCATCACCGTCGATATCATCCAGACAATGGCCGACGACGCCCTGCTCTTCCTGTCGATGATCTTCTCGATCATCGCTGCCGCGGGTCTGCTCGGCTATGTCCTGACAAAATGGCAGGTCCTGCCAGGAACGACCGCCGTTTGGGGCTCGTCGCCCGGTGCCGCCTCGGCGATGACCATCATGTCCGAAGCCTATGGCGCCGATGCCCGCCTCGTCGCCTTCATGCAATATCTGCGCGTCGTCTTCGTTGCCGTCGCCGCCTCGGTGGTCTCGACACTCTGGGCAAGTGCGGAAGGCACTGAGCCGCCGCCGCTGATTTTCTTCCCGCCGATCGACTGGCCGGCTTTTGCCGCAACAATGGCGCTGACCTGCCTCTGCACCTATGCCGCCGCCCGCTTCCGCATTCAGGGCGGCACGATCATCCTGCCGCTGATCGCGGGGGCGACGCTGCAGGGCCTCGGCCTGCTGATCATCGAGCTGCCGCTCTGGCTGCTCGCCATCAGCTACGCCCTGATCGGCTGGAGCATCGGCCTGCGCTTCACGCCTTCGATCATCGCCCATGCCGCCCGCGCCCTGCCGCGCGTGGCCGCCTCGATCCTGACGCTGATGTCGATCTGCGGATTGATGGCCTTCGCGCTTCACAAGCTCGCCGGCGTCGATCCCCTCACCGCCTATCTGGCGACCAGTCCCGGAGGCGCGGATTCCGTCGCCATCATCGCTGCATCGAGCGATGTCGACGTGCCCTTCGTCATGGCGATGCAGGTCGGGCGTTTCCTGGTGATCCTGTTGACCGGCCCGATGCTCGCCCGCTTCATTGCGCGAAAGAGCGGACTGGCGATGAGCCGCGTCTGAGCGAGGCCCACTGCCCCGGCGTCATCCCATAGGCCTTCTTGAAATGCCGGTTGAGATGGCTCTGGTCGGCAAAGCCGGTCGCAAAGGCGACCTCCGGCAGCTTCTCGCCTGCAATGATCAATGCCTTTGCCTGCTGCAGCCGCCGCATCAGCAGATAGCGGTGCGGACTGGTGGCGAAGGCGGCACGGAAATGCCGGGACAGCGTGAACCGGTCGAGGCCGGTCACCGTCTCCAGTTCGCTGGAATGAACGGCGCGTGTCGCATGCGCCTCGAGATAGTCCCGTGCCCGCCGCGCCTGCCGCCAGGCGATCTTGCCGATCGGGCGGACCGATGCACCAGCGTGCCGCAGCAGGCCTCCCGCAACGTCGGTCAGAAAATCGTCGACGAACAATCCGTCCAGCTCACCATCGAGATCGGCAAGCGCGCCGAGCAGCACGCCAGCCATCGCCGCATCGCCGAAAACAGGCTCATCGACAAATGGCAGGCCCACCTTCTCCATTTCCAGACAGTCGGCGACCAGCGCCGGCTCGATATAGAGCATGCGGTATTGCAGCCCATCCTCGGTTCCCGCACCGCCGTCATGTTCCTCGTCCGGATGCAGCACGATCACCTGCCCCGGCATGCTGAAACGCCTCTCGCCACGATAGCTGAAGGTCTGCACACCCTTCAGCGTCACGCCGATCGCATAGGTATCGTGCCGGTGCGGCTCGAAGGCATTGCCTGAAAACTGCGCCTCGATGCGCTCGATCCCCGGAAATGCCGGCGCTGTCAGGATCCCGTCGCCCGCAAGAGGGGCGCACAAATGTTCAAGACCTGCAAAGACCGTTGAATTTACATCTTCGCTCAAGGCTACCTCGAAACGCATCTGAAAGACTGGAACATGTTTGATACCAAAATTGCGATCGTCCTGCGAAACAATCTTGCATCCTGGCAGACGCTGAATGTCACAGCCTTCCTGATGAGCGGCATCGCCGGCCGGCATCCGGAGATCCTCGGCGAAGCTTACAGGGACCGCGCCGGAAATCTCTACAACCCGCTTTCCATACAGCCGATCATCGTGCTCTCGGCCGACGACGCGACGATATCAGCCGTTCACCGGCGATCTCTTGAGCGCGGCGTTGCGACGTCGATTTTCATCGAGGAAATGTTTGCCACCGGCCACGATGCTGCCAACCGCGCCGTCTTTGCAGAATTCGCGCCCGATGACGCCAAGGTCGTCGGCATCGCGCTGCGCGCCGACAAGAAGATTGTCGACAAGATCACCAAGGGCGCATCCATGCATGCCTGAACGAAAACGGCCGGGCGATGACCCGGCCGTCTGCAATCGAGAAAGACGAAATCAGCCCTGGGTAACCGGAGCGATCTGGATTTCGACGCGGCGGTTCTGCGCACGGCCCGCTTCCGTCGCGTTCGATGCGACAGGCTGAGACGGACCTAAGCCCACGGCCGAAACGCGCCGCTGATCGATGCCCTGGCCGCCGAGATAATCAGCAACCGACAAGGCGCGGCGCTGCGACAGATCCTGGTTATGCTGCAGGCTGCCGGTCGAATCCGTGTGGCCGTTGACGTCGATGAGCGTGCGGTTGAACTTGCGCAGCACGATCGCGACCGAATTCAGCGTCTGATAGAAGCCCGGCTTCACCGCATCCTGATCGACGTCGAAAGTGATGTTCGACGGCATGTTGAGGATGATGCTGTCGCCGTTGCGGGTCACCGAGATTCCCGTGCCTTCAAGCTGCTGGCGAAGCTCGGCTTCCTGCTGGTCCATGTAGTTGCCGATCGCGCCACCGGCAAGCGCACCGACGCCGGCCCCGATCAGTGCCGCGTTGCGCGCACCATGGCCGCGTCCGCCGAGCGCTGCCCCTGCCAGCGCGCCGCCAACGGCGCCCAGCATCGCACCACCAGCGGTGTTCGACATCTTCTGCTCGCCCGTATAGGGGTCGGTCGTGGTGCAGGCGCTCAGATAGCTGGCGGCAAGCGCCAGAAGAAGGAATTTCTTGATCATGGGCAGAAGGCTCTCCGTTCGAAGCTGACCCGAGCAAATATTAAGGAATGCGGCAACAAGATGAATGCGATCATCCGATAGCCCAAAATTCTGGAAATGCACACGCAGGACTGCCAACTGTGCCCGGATATCACCAGTTTTACGAAGTGGCCTAACGCAAATCGCCCGGGATGGCCCGGGCGATTCGATTTCAGCTTATAGAACTCAGATGCCCTGGAAGAGCTGGGTGATCGTGTTGTAGCTCGCATTGGCGATCTGCAAAGCCTGCAGACCGAGCTGCTTCTGCGTCTGCAGGGCGGCCAGCCGGCCGCTCTCCTCTTCCATATTGGCGTCCACGAGGCGTCCGATGCCGGACGTGTAGGAATCGGTCAGCGACTTGGCGAAATCGTTCTGCAGGTCGATGCGCTTTTCGAGCGCCCCGAATGACGAGCCAACGGTCGTCATCTGCTTCAGCGCCGCATCGGTCACGCCGATCATATCCTTGATGTCGTCAGCCGAGCTATTGGCGTCGAGTCCGACCTCGACCTGACCGGCCGTATTTCCCTCTTTGCTGAACATCATCACGTAATTCTTCGCGGCACCAAGCTCGGTCGCAAAATGATCCGTGGTCAGCGCCCCATATTCACCGGTGCCGCCAGCGCGGTCGTCGACCATATAGCGGGCGTCCTGAGAGGTCGTCACACCAGTGGACGGCATATCGATGTGATAGGTGAGCGTCGAGACCTTGACCGAGCCATCATCGCCCCGAATGAACGCCGCCGGGATTTCCTTCGGCTTCGTCGGATCGTCTTCGTCGGTCAGCACCACCCAGTTGTCGCCGTTGAAGCTCGCAGCTTCAGACACCGAGCGCAGCTGCGCCTTCAGCTGGGTAATCTCATCGTTGATCTTGGTCTTGTCGACACCGTTCTCGGTGGCCGCAACCAGCTTCGATTTGATCGTGGAGACGATCTCGATGGCGCTGGAAACCGCGGTATACGCAACACCCATGGTGGCCGCCGCCATGCCCAGCGCGTCCTGGATCGCGCCGTTCGCCTTGTTGTCGGTGCGGACGGTCGTGGCGATCGCCCAATAGGCACCGTTGTCCTTCGCCTTTTCGACGCGAAGGCCCGAGGAAACATGATTTTGTGTCGTGGTCAAATTGCGGTTGGTATCGCGCAGGATATGAAGCGCCGCATCAACCGATGTGCGTTGAAAGATACTCACAGAACTAGAACTCCGAACACAACTATACGCAACTAACTGACATGACCGGGTCCGCGAAACGTCATGTTCGGGCGCTGAAAATCAGCGGAAAATGCACCTCCAAAAACGCTGGAGGCATTGATCGGTCACGAGGCGATCATTGCCGCTTATACTTAAAAAACGGCTAACATTCGCAATTGATTCACGCTGTTTTGCAATTGCTCGTTGACTATAAAAAGGTGCCGCGGACGAGCCGCGGCACCTTCTCGAAATAGAGCCGCAATGCGCTACTCGGCGGCCTGGAGCTGCTGCGGATCCGGCACCGGTTTCGGGCGCGCCGCATCCGACATTTCCTCGTGCAGCCGGGCCTCTTCATGCGCATGCGGCTTGGCGAAACGGGCGATCAGAAGGTAAGCGACGGGGGTGATGAACAGCGTCACCAGCGTTGCGAAACCCAGCCCGCCGACGATCACCCAGCCAAGCGCGACGCGGGCTTCGGCACCGGCACCATGCGCAAAGACCAGCGGAACGCCTCCAAGAATGGTCGCGATCATCGTCATCATCACGGGGCGTAGACGAAGCTCGCAGGCCCGCTCGATCGCCTCGCGCACCGCCACACCATGATCGCGCAGCTGGTTGGCGAACTCGACGATCAGGATACCGTTCTTAGCCATGACGCCGACGAGCAGCACCAGGCCAATCTGGCTGTAGATGTTCAGACTCGACCCGGTGATGATCAGCGCGAAGACGGCGCAGGCAAGACCGAGCGGCACCGTCGACATGATGATCAGCGACGACAGCACGCTTTCGAACTGCGCCGCCAGCACCAGGAAGATGATGACGATCGCGAAGCCGAAGGTCAGCGCCATGCCGCTGGAATTTTCCTCCAGCGTCGCCGCTTCCGCCAGCGGCAGCAGCCGGGCACCCGGCGGCAGCAGCGGCGTTGCAATCTCGGTGACCTGCTTGACGGCATCGCCGAGCGACATGCCATCCTTCAGACCCGCGGTGATCGCCACCGAGGCCAGCTGCGATTCGCGGTTCAGCTGCGGGGCGACCGAGCCTTCCTTCAGCGAGGCGATCACCGACATCGGCACGATCTTGCCGTCCCCGGTTTTCAGAAAGACGTTTTCCAGATCGGTAGGATCATCGATCGGCCGTGTCGTCGAGGTCAGAAGCACCGGATAGGACTCACCATCAACGAACACATCGACCACCGAACGCCCCTCCAGCAGTGACTGGATCGCCGTCGAAAGACCCGTGATATCGATGCCGAGATCGGAGGCCCGCTCGCGGTCGATCGCCACGGAAACCTGCGCCTGTGATGGCTCGTTGGTCAGGCGCGGCGTGTCATACTGGCCGGTGGCATCGAGTGCCTGAACGAGCTTCAGCGCTGAAGCGGTGAGATCGTCGTAATTGTTGCCGATCAGCGCCAGCTGTAACCCGTTGCCGGCCCCGCGGATGCGCAGGCTGTTCGACGAGATCGCGTTGCCGCGCAGCGCCGGAACGCGCGATGCCGCCTGGTTGATATCCTGAACGATCTCCGCCTGTGTCCGCGCGCGCTCGCCCCAGGGAGCCAAGGTCAGCACCATGAAGCCGCTATTGGCCTGGCCGCCCTGACCCGAAATCGAGAAGACGTTGCGGATGTCACCGCTATCGACCAGCGGCTGCAGATATTCCTCGACGCGCTGCATCTTGTCGCGCGTATATTCGAGGCTGGAGCCCTGCGGCGCCGTCAGCCGCATCATCACCATGGCGCGGTCTTCGTTCGGCGTCAGCTCGCTCTTGACCGTCGAAAAGGCGATCAGCGCCGCGCAGCCGAACAGCAGCGAAGCGACGATGACGACGAAAGGCGCATTCAGGCAGCGCTGCAGACCCCACTTATAGGTGTCGGCAAACAGCGTTCCGAAGCGGCCGAGCAGGCCATGATCTTCTTTCATCGGCTTGGTCAGCATCCGCGACGCCAGCATCGGGCACAGCGTCAGCGCCACCAGCGATGAAAGGCCGACCGAGAAGGCGAGCACGAAGCCGAACTCCCGGAACAGACCGCCCACCTGCCCCGGCAGGAACGACAGCGGAATGAAGACGGCCGCCAGCGTTGCGGTTGTCGCGATAACTGCGAAGAACACTTCGCGGGTGCCGAGAACGGCCGCAGCACGCGGCCCCATGCCCTCGGAGCGCCGCCGAACGATGTTTTCGAGTACGACGATCGCATCGTCCACGACGAGGCCGGTCGCCAGCACGATCGCCAGCAGCGTCAAGATGTTGATCGAGAAGCCGACCATATAGATTGCCGCCAGCGTGCCGATCAGCGCCACCGGCATGCTGACCGCCGGGATCAGCGTTGCCCGCCAGTCGCGCAGGAAGAGATAGATGACGGCGGTGACGATGACGGCAGCCAGAATCAGCGCCAGCTCGACCTCATGGATCGCGCCGTCGATGAACACGGCATCGTCGCTGGTGATCGCGATCTTGGTCCCCTCCGGCAGCGTCTTCGACAGCTGCTCGACGGCGGCATGGATGCCGGTCGAGATATTCAGCGTATTCGACTGCGCCTGGCGGATGATGCCGAGGCCGATGCCCGGATTGCCATTGGAGCGCAGCGCCGTTTCGCCGTCGCGCGGCCCGAGCGTGACGGTGGCGACATCGCCGAGGCGGACGCGATCCTGCAGGATGACGTTCTGGAAATCCTCCGGCGTCTGCAGATTGGCCGTGGCTCGCACGACGATATCCTGGGTTGTGCTTTTCAGCGAGCCGGCGGGCACGTCGAGAGCCGAGTTGGCGAGCGCCTGCGTGAGATCGCCGACCGTCAGGCCGCGGCTTGCCAGCGCACTCTGATCGACATCGACACGGAACACCTTTTCCTGGTCGCCATATTCCTCGACATCGGCAACGCCGTCGACGGAGGCGAGCCGGTCGACGATCTCGTTTTCGACGAGCAGCGTCAGGTCGTCCATGTTGAGCGTGCTGGATGTCACCGCGAGGCGCATGATCGCCTGCGAATCCGAATCCGCCTTGACGATCTGCGGCGCATCCGCGTCATCGGGCAGGTTCTGGGTGATGCGGCCGATCGCGTCACGCACGTCATTGGCGGCAACTGCCAGATCGATGGAATCGGAGAATTCCAGCGTCACCCGGCTCTGGCCGAACTGCGACTGCGAGGAGATCGACTTGAGGCCGCTGACGCGGGCGACCGCGCCCTCGATCACCTTCGTCAGCTCCTGATCGATGGTCTGCGGCGAGGCGCCGTCGAATGTCGTGCGCACGGTGACGACTGGACGATCGACGTCAGGCAGTTCGCGCACCTCGACGCCGACATAGGCGGCAAGGCCTGCGACGACCATCAGCGTATTGAAGACCAGCGCCAGGATCGGCCGGCGCACGAAGAGCGCAGTGAAACTCTGCTTGCCGGAGGCGCGCTCGGGAATCTCGGTTACGCTCATTGGGTTGCCACTCCGTTGCTGGAGGCAACCTCATTGCTGACGCGCACCGCCCCGCCCTCACGCACACGCTGCAGGCCCTGGGTGACGATCGCGTCGCCATCCTTGATATCGGCCTTGACAAGAACGAAGTCCGGATTGCGCTGGACGATGCTGACGCGCACCTTGTGCGACTTGCCATCGGCAACCTGCCAGACGAAGGAGCCTTGCGAATCCCACTGGACCGACAGCGGATCGACCGCCGGATATTTGTCGCCCGCAAACTTCATGCCGACATTGAAGGACATGCCGGCGCGAAGCTCGTCTGACGTGTTGTCGATACGCGCCCGGATCCGCAGTGTGCGGCTGGCGGCATCGATACGGTTGTCGACCGCTTCGACTGCGCCCGAGAAAACTTGCCCCGGACGCGCAACCGACGTCGCATCGACCGGCTGGCCGACGGACACCGTGTTGGCGAACCGCTCCGGCACCCAGAAATCGACGAGAATCTCGCTGCGGTCGTCGAGCGTCACGATCGGCGTGCTTGTCGTGACGTTGTCGCCGATATTGACCGGCACAATACCGACGATGCCGTCGATCGGTGCGACGATATTGCGGCGTGTCAGGTTGAGATCGGCGGCCTGCAGCTGTAGACGCGCGCCCTGCTCGGCGATCTCCGCATCGAACACATCCATGCGCGAAACGCTGGATTTGATATTGTGGTAGAGATTGGACTTCTCAAGCGCTGCCTTCAGCGCCACTTCGGCCTGGCCCTTGGCGATCACCTGCTCTTCGCTGTCGAGCGTCGCCAGAACCTGACCGGCCTTCACCTTGTCGCCGGACTTGATGTGGATTTCGCGTAACGTGCCCGTCGCCTGCGGTGTCACCGCAACGGAGCGGATCGCATCGCCGGTGCCGATGGCGCTCAGCCGGTCGTTGACGACACCCTGCACCACGGCCTGGGTCACCACCAGCACTGCGCCGTTTCGTCCGCCGCCATTGCGCCGGTTGCCGCCCTCACCGCGGCTTTGGCCCTCGCCGGCCGCTGGCGCTGCTGCCTCGGCGGTTTTCTCCGAAGAGGAAATCTTTGAAACCAGACTTTCGGGAACCCCAGCATTTCTCAAACTGTCAGCCGAACCCGGCACAAGAAATATCCATCCGGCAAAACCGGCCGCAATCACGATAATAGAAAGAATAAACTGCTTCCAGAAAGCCATTCACGTCTCCAGAGGGACTCGAGGTTGGACCAGGGTCGGTCGAAAGAGGCGTATGGGGCAAGATTCCCGCCTGTCTGCGGCAATATCACCCCTTTACAAACCGGCTTCAAGCGTATCCGTCCGTCATTACAGAATTGTAATCTGGACGAGGTCCGGAAAGAGGCGGCGCAAGTCACTTTTGCTTGAGAATGAGCGATTATTGAGGGAATTTTACCGTTCACTTCTTTAGCGGCACCAGAAAAGCGCAATAAAACCGGCGACACTCCTTCACAGAATAAGGCAGAACCATGCGCCGCGCCCTTCCCTTCCTGCTGAGTTTCACCGGCGGCTATGTCGATACCGCCGGCTTCCTGGCGCTCGGCGGATTGTTCACCGCCCACGTCACCGGCAACTTCGTGACACTTGGCGCGGCCCTCACCTTTGGCACTTCAGGCATCATCGCCAAGCTTCTGGCGCTGCCGGTCTTCTGCCTGACGATCTTTCTACTGCGCTATGTGACGCGTCTGACAGCCACGATGGACGACCGCAGCCTGCGGCTGATGCTGATCCTGAAGCTCCTGTTCCTGACCGCCGCCGCTGTTATGGCGATCCGTCTTGGTCCATTCGCCAATCCGGACGGCCTGCCGCTGGTGGCAACAGGCATGCTGCTGGTGGTCGCCATGGCCATTCAGAATGCCGTGCACCGCATCCATCTTGCCAGCGCGCCGCCGACAACCCTGATGACCGGCACGACGACGCAGATGATGATCGATCTCGCCGATCTGGCGCAGGGAACGCCCGTTGACGCTGCTGCACCGGTAAAAGCCCGGCTCTCGAAGATGGCGCTAGCCGTCGCCTCCTTCGCGCTCGGCTGTGGACTGGCAGCACTGGCTTATGTCCTCGTGGGCATCTGGTGTTTCGCCCTTCCGCCGCTCCTGGCGCTGGTTTCAGTGACGCTGGCCTTCCAGCCACAGCAAACCCCATAAAAGCCTGGGGGTACGGAAGCAGAACATCTTTTCTGGTCTTTCGATACCGAATCACTACATTACGCGGCATGAGCAATAGTTTCGACGATATTCCCTTCTTCGACGAAGAGCCGCAGGCACCGCGCAAGCCGGTCCCCGCCGCGCAAGGCGGCGGCCTCGCGGCTCGCGCCATGGCGGCGCGAAATGGCGCAAACCAGAAGCCGGACTATCTCTCGGGCCTCAACCCGGAACAGACAGAAGCCGTCGAAACGCTTCAAGGACCCGTCCTGGTGCTCGCTGGCGCCGGCACCGGCAAAACGCGGGTGCTGACCACCCGCATCGCTCACATCTTGAACACCAACAGCGCCTTCCCCTCGCAGATCCTCGCCGTCACCTTCACCAACAAGGCAGCCCGCGAGATGAAGGAGCGTATCGCTCATCTGGTCGGCGGCGCCGTCGAGGGCATGCCCTGGCTCGGCACCTTCCACTCGATCGGCGTCAAGCTGCTCCGCCGCCACGCCGAGCTGGTCGGCCTGCGCTCCGATTTCACCATTCTCGACACAGACGACGTCGTGCGCCTCATCAAGCAGCTGATCCAGGCCGAAGGCTTGGACGACAAGCGCTGGCCGGCCAAGCAGTTCGCCGGGATGATCGACACCTGGAAGAACAAGGGCCTCAGCCCCGCCGATATTCCGGAAGGTGATGCCCGCGCCTTTGCCAATGGCCGTGGCCGTGAGCTCTATTTCGCCTACCAGAACCGCCTTTCGACGCTGAACGCCTGCGATTTCGGCGACCTGCTGATGCATCCGATCCATATCTTCCGCAAGAACCCGGATCTGCTTAAGGAATATCACGGCCGCTTCCGCTACATCCTCGTCGACGAGTATCAGGACACCAACACCGCCCAATATATGTGGCTGCGCCTGCTCGCCCAGCGCCCCAAGGGCGAGCCGCAGAATGTCTGCTGCGTCGGCGACGACGACCAGTCGATCTATGGCTGGCGCGGCGCCGAGGTGGACAATATCCTGCGTTTCGAGAAGGATTTCCCGGGCGCCAAGGTCATCAAGCTGGAGCGCAACTACCGCTCGACCGTCCATATTCTGGGCGCCGCCGCCCACCTGATCACCCATAACGCGGGCCGCCTCGGCAAGACGCTGTTCACCGATCGCTCCGACCCTGACGACGTCAAGGTGCAGGTGCACGCCTCCTGGGACTCGGAAGAAGAAGCCCGCGCCATTGGCGAGGAGATCGAGCAACTCCAGCGCGACAAGCACAATCTGAACGACATGGCGATCCTGGTGCGCGCCTCGTTCCAGATGCGCGAGTTCGAAGATCGCTTCGTGACGCTCGGTCTCAACTACCGCGTCATCGGCGGCCCGCGCTTCTACGAGCGTCTCGAAATCCGCGATGCGATGGCCTATTTCCGCCTCGTCGCGCAGCCTTCCGACGATCTGGCTTTCGAGCGGATCATCAACACGCCGAAGCGCGGCCTCGGCGACACCACGGTGCGCGCCCTTCACGACTATGCCCGCGCCCGCGATATCCCGATGCTGGCGGCAGCCGCCGATATCATCGAGACCGATGAGCTGAAACCCAAGGCCCGCAAGGCGCTGTTCGACGTGATTCAATCGTTCCGCCGATGGCAGGAAATGCTTGAAAGAACTCCGCATACCGATCTCGCCGAGCAGATCCTCGAGGAGTCGGGCTACACGGATATGTGGAAGAACGACAAGAGCGCCGAAGCGCCCGGACGCCTCGACAACCTGAAGGAACTGATCCGCTCGATGGACAGTTTCGAATCGATGCGCGGCTTCCTCGAGCACGTCTCGCTGGTCATGGATGTCGAGCAGAACGAGAACCTC
Source organism: Hyphomicrobiales bacterium (assembly GCA_900465675.1). GTDB lineage: Bacteria > Pseudomonadota > Alphaproteobacteria > Rhizobiales > Rhizobiaceae > Rhizobium. The sequence goes on from UBJR01000009.1 coordinate 482,130, forward strand.
GACGCCGTCTCAATCATGACGCTGCACTCCGCCAAGGGTCTGGAATTCGAGACCGTCTTCCTGCCCGGCTGGGAGGAAGGCCTCTTCCCGCATCAGCGCTCGCTCGACGAAAGCGGCCGCGCCGGCCTCGAGGAAGAACGCCGCCTCGCCTATGTCGGCATCACCCGCGCCAAGCGCCGTTGCCACATCTGGTTCGTCTCCAACCGCCGCATCCACGGCCTCTGGCAATCGACGATCCCGTCGCGTTTCCTCGACGAATTGCCGGAAAGCCATGTCGAAGTCGCCGAAGTCGAACAGAGCTACGGCGGTTACGGCCGCGGCGGCTATGGCCAGTCGCGCTTCGACAAGTCGGACCCCTTCTCCAATTCTTATTCGACACCCGGCTGGAAGCGCGCCCAGCAGAACAAGACCGAAGCCACCCGCGACAACTGGGGCAGCCGCTCCGGCCACGCCGTCGAGCGCATCGGCTACGGCGAAAGCGGCCCCAAGGGCCGCACCATCGAAGGCGAACTCGTCGCCAAATCGACCTCCGCCGAGCCCTCGAAATTCCAGACCGGCGACCGCGTCTTCCACATCAAGTTCGGCAACGGCAACATTACCGGCATCGAGGGCAACAAGCTGACGATCGATTTCGACCGGGCGGGGCAGAAGCGCGTGCTGGATGGGTTTGTGGAGCGGGTTTAGCTGGCGCCATTCTTTAGATAAGACTCGATCACCGAAACAATCTGGTTCTTCGCTTTGAAGATGTCCGTGACTTGCACGACGTCAAACCGGCTTCCTGCCTTGTCGGCATCGAAGATGGTAAGAAACTTCGTCTTGCCATTCAAATGCAGCCGAACGATCGGCTTCCGATTGTTGTCGTCGAAATTGATGCCGCAATATGACTTCTGATCACGCATGACGATCCTGTCGATATCGGCAACTTCAGCACCGATAGCACGCACGATGTTGAAGCCGTCAATTTCTTCCTGGGTTGTTTCGATGCCGTCGGCATCCTCAGTCAGTTGGGTGACGGAATCGATGTCCTTGATCGTTGGAATGTTGACGTTCTCATTAAAGGCGGCGGTCAGGCGTTTTTGGATTTTCTGCCGGACAAGGTCCTCGAACGCGCGCTTGATGATAGGCTTGAATTCAAGCACAACCGACGCTGTCAGCTTTCCATCATAGAAACCTCGCGAGATCATTCGAACGAATTCATCATCCGGTTCGTTGAACTGAGCCTCGATTGAGCTGATCGCAGCCTTCATTCGCTTCAACGTGCTGGCGGAACTCTTGATGTCCTCAATCGAGAATCTGTCGTGGTGAAATTTCTCAAGCTCTTTCAGGTCATTGTCATTGTAATCGAACAGATCGAATTTGAAGAACGGATTGGTGTCGAGCTTGTTTGCTGCGTCGAGATCGGTAAAAAACCAGATCTGAATTCCGTTCGTTAGGATGGCAATCGAGCAATCGGTGGTCGAGAAATACCGATAGAGCTGGCTGTATTGAGCCTCTGAGAGGTTGGCGCTGACGGCTTTTGCTTCCAGGATATATTCAATCTTCCCTTTAATCTTGACTGCGTAATCGACCTTTTCGCCCTTCTTCAATCCAACATCCGCGACAAACTCCGGAACAATCTGTGTTGGATCGAACACGTCGAATCCAAGAGTTCTTAGAAACGGCATAACCAAGGCATTTTTGGTTGCCTCTTCAGTCAGTGCTATGTTTTGGGCGGAAATAGCTCTCTTCGACAGTTCTGCGACATGCTCTTTAAACGACATGAAAGACCCCTCCGGCTTTGCACGGAGAAGTATTAATTCAGCCCATCAAAAGAGCAATCCAAGCGAGCGCGAATTTTTTCAACACCACCCACGTATAAGGTGCATCGAACTCCGCGCGCTCACCCCAACATCTGCATCGACCCCAGCCCCAGAATATCATTCAGCAGCGCAATCCCCATGCCCAGCGCCACGATCACCAGGCCGATCAGAAACAGCCGGCGTGAGCGGTCGTATTTGGCGGCGATCAGCGAGTCGCGGGCGAGAAGGTCGGCGAAGACCTTGACCTGGATGGCGATGCCGATGGTCAGGAAGACCATTGGCACGATGTCGATGCGGCTCCAGTCGTTGGGGTTCGAGACCCAGCGGCCGATGAAATTCAGTGAGAAGCCGAGGATGATCCCGGCCGCGGTCAGCGAACCGTTGCGGAACGTCGAATCGATCTTCTCCTCAGGGTCCGGCTCGGCCATCGCTCTCCCTCCCGATGACGGTCATCGAAAGAAAGGCAGAAATGGGCGGGATCGGCAAGAGCCCGTCTGCAGGTGCCGCGCGCGACGAAGCTTCGGTGGCCCGGGCATCGGCGATGTCACCCATTCGTGACTTCGTCCACGGCACCTCTTCCCTCATACTGCCCGCGGGCTGGCAAAGGAGGATGCAGATGAAACGCTACTCGCTGCCGATGATCGCCCTCGCGCTCCTGGCCGCCGTGCTCGGCAATCCGGGCATCGCCATGGCTTGCAACAAGATCATCGGAACTTGAGCCCTCGATGAGAACGAAGCGGAGGCGCGGGCCGGGGTTCGCGCCTTCATTGTTTTCGGCGAACGGAAACGAGCGCGCTGATTCTTCCTCCGCGCGGGAAGCGCAAAATCGCCCGACAATTTGCCGCAGCAGCACAAGCAGCGTCAAACAGCGCATTGCACCCGCTGGCTGCCGAGACGGCTGGCCATGCGCAACCGGCGGACGCCAACAGCACATGGATTCCGCCGCAGCAGACAAAAATTCAATAACAATTTCAATGAAATACATACGGTAAACGAAAGATTAAACTGCGTCGCCGCCATCCGTCAATCGCAGTTATCCCCTGTCAAAACGTCGCTTTGACCACCTCCGCAAATCGGCTTAGCCCGGCTCCTGTCCGGCCATGAAGACCGGGCTTCACGAAGAACTCGCAAAGGAGGTTCCAGTGACCAGCGTTTCATCCTTGGGCAGCGCCCTCACCCAGTATCAGTCCCCGATTTCGAGCCTCGACAAGAACGGCGACGGCATTATCTCCGCCGACGAGCTTGCAGCGGCAAACATTTCCACCGGTGCTTCGACGACCGCCAGCAGTACTGCGAAGGCGTCCTCCACCAGCAGTGACGACGACAGCGGTTCCACCACCGACGTCGTGCAGCGCATCACCGCCGATATCCTCAACATGATGCTGCAGATGCAGCAGCAGTCCGATAGCGGCGCCAGCGATGACGGCAGTGACACCGGCAGCGATGCAAGCGGCCCGCAGGGCATTCTCGCCTCGCTCGACGCCAATGGCGACGGCAAGCTGACGACAGACGAAATCCTCTCCGGCGATACGCAGGCCCTTTCAGGCGATGCCTCCGGCGGCGAAGACGATCAGTTCCTGACCAATATGCTGACCGACATCCAGTCGCAGCAGGCCTACCAGAGTACCTACGGTTCTTCGCCGGCCGCCGCTGATGCGGCAGACCATCAGGGCGAAATCCAGGCTATCTGACCCGTGCCGGGCTCCGCCGGGGGAGCCTTGCCGGGGAAGACCATTGTTTGAAGAAAGCCGCAGCATTTCGCGGCGCCGTCAGATTGGCGGAACTGCTTAAAGTACCGCACCATCAATCGAAATACCCGAAAAATAGGGCTTGCATGCTGAGCGCCAGCCCCCCACTAATCGGTATATACTCACGATCCCGATTGCGGACGGCACGCTTTGACGGAGTCCTTGCATGAGAGCTCTTCTGCTCGTCGATATCCAGAATGGCTTTTGTCCCGGCGGCAATCTTCCTGTTCCCGAAGGCGACAAGGTGGTGGCGGTCGCGAACCGCCTGATCGACAGCGGAAAATACCAGCTCATCGTTGCCTCGCAGGACTGGCATCCGCCAGGTCACGGCAGCTTCGCCTCCTCGCATCCGGGAAAGCAGCCCTTCGAAATGGGCGAGCTTGCAGGCAAGCCGCAGATGATGTGGCCCGATCACTGTGTCCAGTACACCGTCGATTCCGAGCTGCATCCGGAACTGAAGGCCGAAGAGATCGACCTCATCCAGCAGAAGGGCGAAGATCCGCGCGTCGACAGCTACTCCGCCTTCCGCGACAACGATCACGACGCCTCGACAGGCCTTTCCGATTTCCTTGAGGACCAGGGCGTCACCGATCTCGACGTCTGCGGCCTGGCGACCGACTACTGCGTCAAGTTCTCGGCCATCGATGCGCTGGACATGATCCCCGGCGTCCGGGTGCGCTTCATCGAGGATGCCAGCCGTGGCATCACGCCCGAGGGCGTCGCGACCGCAATCGCCGAGATGAAATTCCGCGGCATTGCCATCATCGACAGCCGCGACGTGCTCGAAGGCTGAGCCTCAGTCCGTCGCCGCCCGCTCCAGCCCGTAAATATCGTCGGCCAGATCCTCGGCGCGCTTGGCAAAGGCCGCATGCGCGTCCTGCAGCCCCTTCTTGTAATAGGCTGCCCCGACCTCCTTGGCGAAGAAATCCATCACCAGCTCCGCCTTGATGATACCGATGGATTGATCGAGTTCGGCATCGAAGAAATGCTGGATACTCGCCATCAGCTGCGCCTTCTCATCCTTTGAAAACTCGATCGCGACCATCTGCTGTCTCCGTGGTTTGCAGCCCACCGTTCAGCGAAATCGATCGTTCAATCAAGGAAATTCGATTGCGGCAGCGGCCTTTGCCTCCTAGAGGAAGCCTATTCGAGAAAAAGGAAGCATGCATGCCGATGAGTCGATCGGAATTCGTTGATGGCTTGCGGGGCGGCTCTGCCGTGGCCCTCGCCTCCGCCCCCTTCGGCGCACTGTTCGGGGCGCTTGCCGCCGATCACGGCATGTCGCTGGCCGAGCTCACCTTCATGAGCGCCACGGTCTACGCCGGCGCCAGTCAGATGGTCGGCATAGAGCTTTTCGGCGGCAACGTCCCTGCCTGGGTGATCATCGCCTCGATCCTCGCCGTCAACTTCCGCCACGTTCTCTATTCGGCGGCGATCGCCAAGCACATCCGCCATTTCACAGCGCTGCAGAAGTTCTTCACCTTCTTCCTGCTGGTCGATCCGCAGTTTGCCGAAACGGTCAAGCGCAGCGAATCCGGCAGGCAGGTCACCTTCGCCTGGTACTTCGGCTTCGGCATCATCATCTACGTTCCCTGGGTGCTGATCAGCCTGCTCGGCGGCGTTCTCGGCAGCTTCATCGGCGATCCCAAGACCCTTGGCCTCGATATCCTGCTGCCCGCCTATTTCCTCGGCATCGTTCTCGGCTTCCGCAGCCGCGATAACTTCCTGCCGGTCGCAGCGGTCAGTGCCGTCGCCTCTGTTATCGCCTATCATCTCGTCGGCTCGCCCTGGCATGTCAGCCTCGGTGCAGCAGCAGGCATCGTGCTCGCCGCCGTCCTGCCGCTTCCCGCCGTCCACCAGCCAGAACCGGCCAACGAACCGCACGAGGTCTGATCATGGAATTCGATCTTCACATGGTCCTGGTCATCATCGCGGCCGCCATCGCCACCTATGCGACACGTATCGGCGGCTACGTGCTCATCACCACGATGAAGCGCATCCCGCCGCGCATGGAAGCGGCGCTGAATGCCGTCCCGGCAGCGGTCCTGACCACGCTCGTCGCCCCCGCCTTCTTCGACGGCGGCTGGGATTCGAAGCTGGCGCTCGCCGCAGCGCTGGTCATCGGCCTGCGCTATTCGCATATGTGGATGCTGGGCGTTGCCTGGGTCATCGTCATGGCCTGGCGCCACACGATCGGCATGTAATGAAAAAGGGCGGCCACACCGCCCTTTCCTTTATCCGCTCGTTGAACCGCTCAATATTCCAGCGGCAGCGTCGCATTCTCCAGCCACGCCTGGATATCCTTGTCATGGATCAACGGCATCAGCGCCTCGCGAGTGCGGGCGTGATAGTCGTTGAACCAGTGCAGCTCGTCATGGGTCAGCAGCTCAGGAATGACGATCGAGCGGTCGATCGGGCAGAAGGTCAGCGTCTCGAAGCTGCGCATCGGCGTATCGCCGCCCTCGACCTCTTCGGCCTCGCGCACATAGATCAGGTTCTCGATGCGGATGCCGAAGCTTCCCGGCCGGTAGTAGCCGGGTTCGTTGGAGAGGATCATGCCGGGCAGCAGTTCCTGCGTCGAAAGCTTGGAGATGCGCTGCGGCCCCTCATGCACCGAAAGATAGGAACCGACGCCATGGCCGGTGCCATGGCCGAAATCGGCCCCTGCCCGCCAGAGCGCGATACGTGCCAGCGGATCGAGGTCGCAGCCGCGCGTCCCCTTCGGGAAGCGCGCCGTGCTGATCTGGATCATCCCCTTCAGCACCAGCGTGAAGAAGCGCTTGTGCTCCTCGGTGACGGCACCGATCCCGACAGTGCGGGTGATATCAGTCGTGCCGTTGATATATTGCGCCCCTGAATCGATCAGGAACAGCTCGCCCGCCTGGATCGGCCGGTCGGTATCGACGGTAACGCGGTAATGCATGATCGCCGCGTGCTCACCGGCGCCGGAGATCGTATCGAAGGACACATCCTTCAGAGGGTTCTGCATGCTCTGGCCAACGCTGGCGCGCACCGCCTCGAGCTTTTCGGCCGCCTGGATCTCGGTAATACCGCCGGGCTTCTGCGTCGAAAGCCAGTAGAGGAACTCGACCATGGCAGCGCCATCCTGCAGATGGGCGGCAGCCGAGCCATTGATCTCGACATCGTTCTTGATGGCGCGCGGCAGCTTTGCCGGATCGGCGCCCTCGACCACTTCGCCGCCCGCCTTACGGATGATTTCGGCCAGCGCATAGGAGGCGATCTCCGGATCGATCATCACCCGTCCGCCGTCCCTGGACACAGCGGCCAGCCGCTCGTCGAGCGAAGACGGCGGCAGCTGGGTGGAAATCTGCGCCAGATAGGCTTCCTGCTCGATACCGGTCTTGCGCTTGTCGAGGAAAAGCTCGGCTTTGCCGTCGGCATGGATGATGGCGCGCGCCAGCGGATGCGGCGTATGCGGCACGTCGGCGCCGCGGATATTGAAGATCCAGGCGATCGACGACGGATCGGCGATCAGCACCGCCGCCACCTTCTTCTTCGCAAGGTCGGCGGCAACAGTGGCGATCTTGTCGCGCGCCAACACGCCGGCCTGCGCAATGTTCTGGATCGCCACGGCGCCGAGCGGTTCGGCGGGGCGGTCGCTCCACAGCTTGTCGAGCGGATTGTGCGGCAGGAACACCAGGCTTCCACCGATCTCGGCGAGCGCCTGCTGCAGCTTGCGGACGTCCGAACCGGAATGCAGCCACGGATCGATGCCGAGGCGCATGCCTTCCTTACCTTTCCTCGGCAACCAAAGATGCGGCGGCTCGTTGACCAGATCGCCGCCGGTGAAGACCGAACCGTCCACCTGCTCGGCAAGCTGCGTCACGTAACGGCCATCGACAAAGACCACGGCCTGAGTGCGGGCGATCAGCGCGATACCGGCCGAACCGGTGAAGCCGGTCAGCCATGCCAGCCGCTCGGCGCATTTCGGCACATATTCGCCGTTGAACTCGTCGCCGCGTGGCACGAGGAAGCCATCGATCCCGAGCGCATCGAAACTTTCACGCAAGGCGCTGACGCGATCGCGGCCGAATTGCGGCGTGGAGGTCACTTCGAAAGACTGAAACATGCTGAAAACCCAATGCTGAAGGCCGAATCCGCTCAGAGCGGTTGGCGCTATGTTACCGGAATTCCTAGGGAAGTGGAGAAAAACAAGATCACCTCCCCTTAAGGCAAGCCGCCCATTATTTTGGCAGAAATGTGACACGAAAAACGAAACTGGCACGCTTTATGCATTCCATGCATGGCTCCCATGACGCAAACCCTCTGCCAGAGTTTTTTCGGATGGTTATATAGGGCGCATCAAACGGGTTCGAGATGAACCTCAAACGAAAAAGGAATTATGAAATGACTGCCTCTCTGTCGCGCTTCGCTTACAGCAGCCCGGTGCAGGCTGGCGAGCGCCAGACTGTCCGTCACGTCATCGGCGCGCGCCGCCCGCTCAACGAGGATAGCCTCAAGATGCTCGGCACCAGCCACAAGTCTACGCGCCACAAGGGCGCACCCAGCTACGCGTTCTGAGCTATTTGCCGCTTCGTCTCTCCTCCTCCCTCGACGGACCGGCAATCAGAACTGTAGAGCCCACTCGAGCGCTCCTCCTCCTTTAGCTCGTGGGCACGACCGTTTGACGGTCAAAAGGCGGTGCCACTGGCACCGCCTTTTCTTTTTCCCGGTATTGCTCTTCCCTGACCTTACGGACGATCGAGATGGATCGTCACCCAGCCGTTGCGCCAGATGGTGCGCACATGGCGAAGCTTCTGGCCGTTATAGGCCGACAGCACCTTCCAGCGCTGCGATGCCAGAATGCCAGACAGGATCACCGTACCACCGGCCGCCAGATTGTCGGTCAGTTTCGGCGCCATGCGGATCAGCGGCCGTGCCAGAATATTGGCGATGATCAGGTCGAAAGGCCCGTGTTCGGAAAAGGCCGTCGAATGAAAACCCGGCGCCGTCTTGGTGACGATGCCGTTGGCTATGCCGTTGGTGCGCACGTTCTCCGCGGCAACGCGCGTGGCGATCGGATCGATATCGGTCGCAAGAACCGGAATGTTCTTCAGCTTGCGCACGGCAATCGCCAGCACGCCGCTGCCGGTGCCGAGATCGAGCGCGTTTCGGATGGTGCGCGAACGCATCACGCTGTCGATGACTTCGAGGCAGCCCGCCGTCGTTCCGTGATGGCCGGTGCCGAAGGCCTGGCCGGCATCGATCTCGATGCCGATATCGCTGGAGCGTACCTTGTCGCGGTCATGCGAGCCGTGTACCAGGAAACGCCCTGCCCGGACAGGCTTCAGACCTTCCAGCGACTTCGCCACCCAATCGACATCCGGGATCACTTCGCGCTGGATGGAAAGTTCGGGATAGGCGGCCGCCAGCGCCTCGCTGACGCGCTGGCGCACCTCGTCCTCGTCTTCGCGCATCATGTAGACGGAAGCTTCCCAGATGTCCCTCTTCTCGTCGATCTCGGTCGTCGCAATGGCGAAATCCTCTTCGCCGAAAACTTCGCTCAGGAGGTCGAGAACCTGCTCGGCCTGCTTCTCGGTGGTCGAGACGTAGAGGCGGATTTCACTCACGAATTCGTCTTTCTTTATTTGGCGCCGTCGATCCAGGGCGGAGGCGGCGTATCGTAACCTGCAATGCCGCGCAGAAGGCGGTCTGCAACGAATGGGATGCGGACGGCGATCGGCATCAGCGCGTTTCGCAGTCCTGTCACCACCGGATTACGCATCGTCACCAGCGACGTCAAACCATAGGTTTGCTTCAGCACCGTTTTCACCGCGGGAAGACGCAGCCCGGAATACTCCTGTTCGCGCCCTTCGGAGATCAGATAGGCAAGCCAGCAGGCATCCTCGATGCCGAGATTCATGCCGCGCGCACCGGCCGGCGAATGAATATGCGCCGCATCACCCGCGAGAAAGATGTTGCCCGATGACATGCGCTCGACATGGCGGAAATGGATGCGGAAATTCGAAACCCAGACGGCCTGGCCTCCCGCAACGGGATGCCGGATCCGTTTTTCGAAATCCGAAAGCGTCGAGAGATAGCGCACTGTATCCGAAGACACCGGCAAACGGCCGATCATGCCCGGATTGAACAGATCGATCTCGACATAATGCGGGTCGATCGGCTCCGGATAGCGGAAGTCGGCAATGTAGAAGCTCTCTTCCAGCGCCTGCCCGGGAAAGCCGAGCCCAGCGCCCTTGCGCACAGCCGAATGCGCTCCGTCTGCACCGATCAATATATCGGGCGCCAGCTCTTCCGACGAACCATCAGGACGCCGAAGCACGACATGCGGCTTGCCGCCCGTATTTTCAACGCGCTCCAGCACCGTCTGCCATTCCGGCACCACTTCATAGTCGGAGAGCTTGCTGAGCAGCAGCCGCTCGGTCTGCCCCTGCGCCAGCATTTGGATGGCAGGGAATCGTCCGGTGACCCGGCCGGGATCGAGTTCGAAAAGCAGCTTTCCGCCGGAGCGGGCCCGAAACCGGTCGATGCGGTACGCATCCTGCAGTACGACATCGCTCACCCGGGAGGGCGAAAGCAGCGTCAGCGTCCGGGCATTGATACCGAGCGCCCGGCTTTCCACCATCGGCACCGGCCCCTCATCGCTGTCGATGATGCGCGGCCGGTGACCCCGCCGCACAAGTTCCAATGCTGCCGTGAGCCCGGTGGCGCCGGCCCCGGCAATCAGAATGTCACGGTGTCCCCCCGGCATGTGTCACCCCTTGGTAACCAGGTTCTCCAGCTTCTTTACAGCCGTATCGGGATTTTCGCCATAGGCGATGGTTCCGGCAAAGCGGCCCTGCCCGTCGAGCAGGAAGACTGACGCGGTATGGTCCATCGTGTAGTCACCATTCGGATTGTTCTCATCGACTGGGACCTTCTTGGCGTAAACGCGAAAACCCTTGACGACGTCGGCGATCTTGTCCGGCGGGCCGGAGATGCCGGTGATGCGCTTCGAGACGTTCGAGACATACTGGTTCATGATCTCCGGCGTATCACGCTCCGGATCGACGGTGACGAAATAGGCGTTCAGCTTGTTGCCCGCCGGATCAACCTTCTCCATCCAGCCATTGAGCTCGAACAGCGTCGTCGGGCAGACCTCCGGGCAATGGGTAAAGCCGAAGAACAATGCGCTCGGCCTGCCGCGCAGCGCCTGCTCGGTGATTGGCTTGCCGTCCTGGGCGACAAGCGTGAACGGAACGCCGTAGGGACCCTCGGCCGCCAGCGGCAGGTCCTTGGTCTTGGTAATATTGAGCGTCAACCAGCCCAGCACACCGGCAACGAGCAGCACGGCAATCCAGACGGCAATACGAAAATTCTTCATCATCCAACCCCTAGCGGCGCCAAAGCGCCCATCGACAGCGGGATATAACCTCCCGCCCGTCCACGCAATTCAACAACCCGTTTTCTTACCCGTGATTAATTGCCTCACCTTGCAAGATCCGAAATGTTGAAAACCGGCAAGGCAAGTTTCCGAAATTGCATATCCCGCAAGCATTTAGATGGTATTTCTGTATCACTTCCAAGAAATACATCGTTATCGAACGCTTAATTTCTGGAAGCTATATTTGACACTGCGTCCGGCGCTATTGGTGCCGTACTGACATGATGTCTGCGCGGGCGGAAAGCTCCAGCGATCGCATAGTGAAAACCGTATTTTATCCGGCGTTTTCAGGCGGGGGACATCATTTCATGAGCAGCAATACCATACGTAAGACTTTTTCCGTCAGCCAAAGGCTGTGGACACTTGCCGGCGCGGCACTCATCGGCTTCGGATCGATGGTCGCCGTTGGCTGGTATGAAAATATCCGGATCGACCGCGCCCTCAATCGTGCGAACGACATTCAGCTGAGCGTCGATCGCATCAACGAGATGCGCATGGCCAACCTGACATTGGTCCTTGCCGCCATGGACACGATTGTTGATCGCGGCGACAAGAAGGTCGATCCGGCCCGCCTCACTTCAATGTCGAAATCGATCGAACAGCTGAAGAACGGATCGAAGGAAATGGCGCTCCTCGCCGACGAGCTCAAAGCCGGCAGCCTGGTCGCCAGCTATGACGCTGACGTCGCAGCACTGCAGAAGGCGATCCTCGTCGATCTGAAGGCCGCCGTTGAAGCGGGTGCAGCAGACGATGCCTTCGACAAGCTGGACGATGCGATTGATGGCGGCGGCGAGAAGCTGACGGCGACGCTCGACAAGCTTGCGCAGGATGGCAGCGCCGTCGCACAGCAGCGGATCGACCAGGCCAACGAGATATCGGCCGGCGCGCTCTGGATCCAGATCGGCCTCGGCGCCTTCGCCATTCTGTCCATGTCCCTTCTCCAATACGTTCACGGCGGTTCCATCCGCAACGGCATCGAAGCCGTTCGCTCAAGCATGGCGCGCATCATGCAGGGCGATCTCTCCAGCGAAGTTCCGGCGACGGAGCGCGGCGACGAGATCGGCGAAATGGCCCGTGCGGCCGAGAGCTTCCGTCAGTCGGCGATCGACAAGCGCAATCTCGAAAGCCAGACGGAGACCGAGCGCCGCAAGAGCGATACGGAACGCCGCGAACGCGAAGCCCTGAAGCTTGCCGACACCGAGGCGCTGAACAGCGCGGTCAACGCTCTCGGCCAGGGCCTGAACCGCCTTGCCGGCGGCGACGTCACGACGACGATCGATCAGCCGTTCAAGGCCGAGCTCGAACGCCTGCGCAGCGACTTCAACCAGACGACCATCAACCTGCGCCGGGCGATGTCAGACATCACCTCCAACAGCAGCTCCATCCAGGCAAACAGCCGCCAGATGAGCTCTGCCGCCGACGACCTTGCAAAGCGCACCGAGCAGCAGGCAGCCTCGCTGGAGCAGACATCCGCCGCACTCGACGAAATCACGGCAACCGTGCGCAGCGCCACCAGCCGCGCCGAAGAGGTCGGCCACATGGTCGCGCATACGCGCCAGAACACCGAAAAGTCGGATCTGGTCGTCACCCAGGCCATGGCCGCCATGGAACGCATCGAAGGCGCCTCGCGCGAAATCGGCCAGATCATCAACGTCATCGACGAGATCGCCTTCCAGACCAACCTTCTGGCGCTGAATGCCGGTGTCGAAGCGGCTCGTGCCGGTGAAGCCGGCAAGGGCTTTGCGGTCGTAGCCCAGGAAGTCCGCGAACTCGCCGGACGCGCGGCAGGTGCCGCCAAGGACATCAAGGCGCTGATCACCAAGTCAGGCGCCGAAGTGAAGACCGGCGGCGAGCTGGTGACGGCCGCAGGCGAGGCTTTGCGGCAGATCGGCGAAGATGTTTTGCGGATCGATGAACATGTTAAATCAATCGTAACCTCTGCACGCGAACAATCCACCGGACTGCACGAGATCAATACAGCCATCAGCCAGATGGACCAGATGACGCAGAAGAATGCGGCAATGGTCGAGGAAACGAACGCTGCGAGCCACACGCTCGCCTCGGACGCCGACAATCTGATCAGGCTGGTTGGACAGTTCCAGATCGGCGAAGGCATGAATGCCCGTTCCACGCCGCGAGAAGCATCCGCCGCCTCGCATCCTAAACCTTCACCCGCACGGAGCTTGATCGGCAAGGTCGCGGGCGCATTCAGTGGCGGCGCCGCCGCCAGAGCCATGGCCGCTCCGGCCGGAGACAATTGGGAAGAATTTTGATGACCAACGCCATTATCACACAGGCCGGTTCCCACCTGGAAATCGTCTCGTTCCATCTCGGTGAGCAGGAATTCTGCATCGACATCATGGCGATTCGCGAAATCCGCGGCTGGGCGCCAGTAACCCCGATGCCGCATACCCCGCCCTACGTTCTCGGCCTCATCAACCTTCGCGGTGCGGTGATCCCGGTCATCGACATGGCCTGCCGCCTCGGCATGAAGATGACCGAGCCGTCCGAGCGCTCCGCCATCATCGTCACCGACATCGCCGGCAAGCTGGTCGGCCTTCTGGTCGAGCAGGTTTCCGACATGATGACCATCAAGAGCGAAGACCTGCAGCCGGCGCCGGAGATCATCCCGGAACAGCAGCGCGCCTTCTGCCGCGGCATCGTCGCGCTGGAAAAGACCATGGTCTGCTTCCTCAACCTCGACACCGTCATCGCCGACGAACTGGCGCGCGAAGCAGCCTGATCGGCAACGTATCGCAGATACAGAAAGGCCCGGTCATCGCCGGGCCTTTCTGCTTATTGCGGCTTGCCGTTCTTCCAGACCGGGTTCTGCCCATAGAGCGGCACGGTCGAGATCGACATCTTCGCCGAGCCATCCGTCAGCTCGCGCGAATGAGCGAGATAGATCAGCGTGTCGTTGGTCTTGTCGTAGATCCGGTTGACGACCAGCTTCTTCCAGATCAGCGACATGCCCGCCTTGAACACCTCGTCGCCATCCTTCGACAGGTTGATGTCGCCGATCTCGATCGGCCCCGTCTGGCGGCAGGAAATCGAGTTGTTGGACGGATCCTCGAACCAGTTGCCGTTCTTCACCCGGTCGATCAGGCTGCGGTCGAAATAGGTGACATGGCAGGTGACGCCCTTCACCTCGGGATCGGGAATGGCATCGACGATGATATCGTTGCCGATCCAGTCGACCCCGACCTTGCCGACCACTTCGGCAGAAGCCGCACCCGCACAAAGCGTGGCAGCTGAGGCAGCGGCAAGAACGATCTTACGAAACATGGATGGAAGCTCCCTGGTTGACCCGCTTTGTAGATAAGCAGCACGAGGGACAATGCAAGAAACCGCTGATAAATCAGGCGCGCTTGCAGGTGCAGGGTTCGTAGCCGGTGGCGAGCAGCCGCCCGGGCTTCATGCCGATCGCAGCCGGGATCGCATGCACCGCCGCCGCCTTCACCGCCTTGGCCATCTCGATCGCCGCCTGGGCGCAGACCACCGCATCCTCGGCCGCATTGTGATGCACGAACCGCAGGCCGAGATGCTCGGCGATGATGTTCAGCCGGTGCGACAGGAACTGCGGCCAGATGCGCTGCGCCATCTTCAGGCTGCAGAGATAGGTGAGTTCCGGATAGGCCTGCCGGTAGAGATCGAGCGAGGCCCGCCAGACGCTGAAATCGAAAGCCGCATTATGAGCGATCATCGTCGCGCCCCTGAAGTCATCATGAAACTCGTCCATGACCTCAGGAAACTCCGGCGCATCCTCGACATGCTCAGGGCGAATACCGTGGATCGCGATGTTCATGCCCGAAAAGCGCATATCCTTCGGACGGATCAACCGCTCCTCGACGCGCGTCACCCTGCCGTCCTCGATCCAGGCAAGCCCGACCGAGCAGGCGCTGCCGCGCTGTTCGTTGGCCGTTTCGAAATCGATGGCAATGGTCTTCAAGGTCGGTCCGTGATTCGCTGATGATGACTCAGGCTTAGCGGCGCGCGCAGGCTCAGGCAAACGCGGCAGTTGACTTCGCACCTGTGATCAACGACTTTTCCCGTCATGATCGTATCGAACGCGCATCTTGCCACCATGCATCTCACCACGGCCCCTGCAGGGCTCGGGGAGACATTGGCGCGCTAAGCGTGCGATCTGTCCCGAAGACCCTGCCGAGGTGAGCAGGGTTTTCGAAGCCGGCTCTCCTCCGTCATTTCAAAGGAGAGCATTTTGAAAATCCCGGAAGACAATCCACCCAAGCGACCGGCCGCCGCAGGTCTCACCATCCGCGCCATGCGCGTCAGCGATGCCGAGGCCGTCACTACCCTCGTCAATCTCCCCGCCTTTCTCTACGGCACGCTTCGCATTCCCTTCCAGACGCTGGAGGAAACGCGAAAACGCATCGAGACCATGCCGCAGGGCAATATCAGCATCGTCGCCGAACTCGACGGCACGCTGGTCGGCGACGCCCACCTGATGCGCAATCAGGGCCGCCGCGCCCACGCCGCCAGCATCGGCATGGGTGTTCACGACGACTATGCCGGCAGAGGCATCGGCAGCGCGCTGATGGCGGCCCTTGTCGATACCGCCGACAACTGGCTCGATATCAAGCGGCTGGAATTAACCGTCTATACCGACAACCCGGCAGCCCTCGCCCTCTACCGGAAATTCGGCTTCGAACAGGAAGGCCTGCTGAAAGCCTTCGCCTATCGCGCCGGCGACTATGTCGATGCCTATACGATGGCGCGGGTCAGGGTTTAGGCGACCTCGAGCTTATACGGCTTGATAAGACATTCCGCAGGCAGGCCCCAGACCTCGCCAAGCTTGAAGATCATATCCACCGTAAGCCCGCGCTTGCGGTGGAGAATTTCAGAGGCACGCGACCGCGATGACAGGAGATCGCCGAGATCCGTCTGGGTGCGGCCCGTCATATCCATGAAAGCCTGGAGAAACTCGACGGGATCGAGTTCACCAGCCGGAAAGTGTCTGGCTTCATACGCCTCAATAAGGTCTGAAAGGACATCGAAGCGATCGGCTTCGGCCGTGCCCTTTTCTGGCGGGCTTTCGAAATACGGGGCCACTTCACCAATCGCCCAGGCGAGATCGCTGTCGTTCCTGATCGGTTTGATATCCATCACACGGTCTCCGGGTCGATCCGGTCATAATCCGAATGCGTGCCGACGAATTTGATCAGCACGCGGCGATATGCATAGGCAACATGGACGATCAGCCGATACTTGTTACCGCCGATGTCGAAAATAATACGGTTGTCTCCGACAAAATCGACATTCGCACCGAACATGCGTTTAACGTCCGAAGGACCCGCCCAATCAGCTTTGCTGACAGCGGCATACCAGACGTTCAGCGGCACCCTCGCCTGCGGATGCAACTCCCAAAACGCGCGCAACGTCGATCTGGCGATCACCTGCATTGATCAATTATATTCCCAATACGGGAACAACGCAAGATCACCCACCGATCAACGCCAGCCACTCGTCTTCATCCATCGTCTGGACGCCGAGTTCTTTGGCCTTGTCAAGCTTGGAGCCGGCGCCCGGGCCGGCGACGAGGATGTCGGTCTTTTTGGAGACCGATCCGGCAACCTTGGCGCCGAGGCTTTCGGCGCGGGCCTTGGCTTCGTCGCGGGTGAATTTTTCCAGCGAGCCGGTGAAGACCACGGTCTTCCCGGCGACCGGGCTTCCCGATGTTACCGGCTGCTCGGCCTTCTCAGGCACAACCTCTTCCAGCAGACGGCTGATGACCTCGACATTGCGCGGCTCCTTGTAGAACTCGACGATGGCGCGGGCGACGATCTCGCCGATGCCGTCGATGGCGTTCAACTCGTTCCAGCCATCACCGGACAAGGGCGCCGCATCCTGCATGGCGACCCCGAAGGCCTCATAGGTGCCGTAGGAGCGGGCAAGCAGCTTCGCGGTGGTCTCACCGACATGACGGATGCCGAGCGCATAGATGAAGCGGTGCAGTGCGATGCTGCGGCGTTCATTGATCGCAGCGTAGAGCTTGCCGACGCTGACCTTGCCGAAGCCGTCGATATTCTCGAGCTTCGTCAGCGTCGAGGCCTGCTGGCGCTTCTCCAGCGTGAAGATGTCGGGCGCCGTCCGGATCTGCAGCGAGGCGTCGTCGCTCTCAAAGAAGAAATCCACCTGCTTGGTCCCGAAGCCTTCGATATCGAAGGCATTGCGCGAGACGAAATGCTTCAGATGCTCGGTCGCCTGCGCGCGGCAGATGAAGCCGCCGGTGCAGCGCGTCACGGCATCGACCTTGCCGGTCTTCTCGTTGACTTCGCGAACGGCATGCGAACCGCAAACCGGACATGTCTTCGGGAATGTATAGGTCGCAGTCCCCTCCGGCCGCTTCTCCATCACCACATCAAGCACCTGTGGGATGACGTCGCCTGCCCGCTGGACGATCACGGTGTCGCCGATGCGAATATCGTGTTCTTCCTCGCGGATGCGCTCGCCGGAATTGCCGATGCCCTTGATATAGTCCTCGTTATGCAGCGTCGCATTGGTGACGACGACGCCGCCGACGGTGACGGGGGTCAGACGCGCCACCGGCGTCAGCGCGCCGGTGCGGCCGACCTGGATGTCGATATTCTCGACGACGGTAAACGCCTGCTCGGCCGGGAACTTGTGCGCCGTCGCCCAGCGCGGGCTGCGCGAGCGGAAGCCGAGGCGCTGCTGCAGTTCGAGGCTATCGACCTTGTAGACGACACCGTCGATGTCGTAGTCGAGATCAGGGCGCTTCAGGCCGATATCGTCGTAATGCGCCAAGATATCGGCCACCGAGTTCAGCCTCTTCATCAGCGGATTGACCGGGAAGCCCCAGGTCTTGAAGGTCTGCACCATGTCGAACTGCGTCTTCGGCAGATCGTTGGGCTCGGAGATCTCGCCCCAGGCGTAGGCGAAGAATTTCAGCTTGCGGCTCTCCGTCACCTTGGCATCGAGCTGGCGCAGCGATCCCGCCGCCGTGTTGCGCGGGTTGACGTAGCTCTGCTTGCCCTCGGCCTCCATCTGCTTGTTCAGCGCCAGGAAGTCGCTCTTGGCCATATAGACCTCGCCGCGCACCTCGACGACATCTGGAACGCCCTTCGGCAGGGTCTGCGGGATTTCCTTGATGGTGCGGATATTGGCCGTAACATTCTCGCCGGTCGTGCCGTCGCCGCGCGTTGCGGCGCTGACGAGCTTGCCGTTCTGGTAGCGGATCGACATCGACAGGCCGTCGATCTTCGGCTCGGCGGTAAACGCGATCGACTGATCCGGCAGGCGCCCCAGGAAGCGGTAGACGCTGCCGACGAAATCCTGCACGTCGTCCTGCGAGAAGGTGTTGTCAAGCGACAGCATCGGCCTTGCATGAGTGACCTGCGCAAAGGTGACGGACGGCTCCGCACCCACCCGCCGCGATGGGCTGTCTTCGCGAACGAGCTCGGGAAACCGCGCCTCGATCGCATCGTTCCGGCGCTTCAGCGCGTCGTAGTCGCCGTCCGAAATTTCCGGCTGGTCCTTGCCGTGGTAGAGCGCGTCGTGATGGGCGATCTCTTTCGCCAGACGCTCCAGCTCGGCTGCGGCCTCTTCGATCGTCAGGGTTTCAACTTCGCTCGACATGCATGATCACTCCGGAGAATCTGTGATCGTTTTTAGCGCAAATTGTCCGGATGGGAAGTGGCGGGGTGGTGGCCACCCTCGTCCTTCGAGGCTCCCTGCGGTCACACCTCAGGATGAGGGTGGAGGGAGCGTGCTCGGAGTGGTCGGCCGTGATGACTGCCAATCGCAGCCGTCTGTAGAGCCCTCATCCTGAGGTGCGAAGCCGAAGGCGCAGCCTCGAAGGACGAGGGCGGCGGCACCGCAGCGGAGCCGCAATATACCGGCAAGTGAAAATGCAATGGACCAAGTCTCATCACCGACGTCACGCTCTCCTCAGGAACCCCTATGGTTCGAAGCCGAACAAGGTGGCCACCCTCGTCCTTCGAGGCTCCCTGCGGTCGCGCCTCAGGATGAGGGTGGAGGGAGCCGTGCTCGGATTGGTCAGCCTTCAGGGTTGCTAATCGCAGCCATCCCCAGAGCCCTCATCCTGAGGTGCGAAGCCGAAGGCGTAGCCTCGAAGGACGAGGGCGGCGCCCTCAACAGTCTCCCTACCCGTTCCCCGACAGCAGCTTGGCAGCCGCAGCCCGCGCCTCGTCGGTGACCGAAGCACCGGCGAGCATGCGGGCGATCTCCTCAGTGCGGTCCTTCGGCTCCATGGTTGCCACCCGGGTGGCGATCTTTTCGGATCCGGCATCCACCGGTCCCTTGGATATCAGCAGATGCGTTGCCGCCCTCGCCGCCACTTGCGGCGCGTGGGTGACGGAGAGCACCTGCACCTTGTCCGACAGCCGCTTCAGCCGCTGGCCGATGGCATCAGCCACCGCCCCGCCGACACCGGTATCGATCTCGTCGAAGACAAGCGTCGGCGCCGAGCCGCGATCGGCAAGCGCCACTTTCAGCGCCAGAAGGAAGCGCGAGAGTTCGCCGCCCGAGGCAACCTTCATGATCGAGCCCGGACGCGTGCCCGGATTGGTCTGCACATGGAATTCGATTACGTCGATGCCTTCGGCGGCTGCCTGCTCCGCATCCGTGGTGATTTCCACCATGAAACGGGCGCGCTCCAGCTTCAGCGCCGGAAGCTCGGCCATGACCGCCTCCGCCAGCGCATTACCGGCATGATGACGCTTTTCGGACAGCGAACGGGCGGCTTCCCCATAGGCCGCCTTGGCGCGGCCAACCTCGGCGTCGAGCTTGACGAGTTTCTCCTCGCCGGCATCGAGATCGGCGAGATCGGCGATCATCCTGACGGCAAGGGCCGGAAGCTCGACGACGGGCACCGAATATTTGCGGGATGCGGCGCGCAACGCAAACAGCCGCTCCTCGACGCGCTCCAGCTCTTTCGGATCGTATTCGGTCTTGCGCAGCGCCGCCTCGACTTCCATCTGCGCGTTAGAAAGCTGGTCTAGTGCTGCGTCCAGAAGCGCCACAGTGTCTTCGAGCAATCCCGGCGCCTCATGGCTCTTGCGCTCCAGCCGGCGCACCAGCGAGGCGATATGGGGCACAGGAGAGGCATTGCCGTTCAAAAACTCGGACGCCTCGGCGATATCGCCGGCGATCCGCTCCGCCTTCATCATCTTCTGGCGGCGGTCGGCAAGCTCTTCCTCCTCGCCGTCACGCGGAGAAAGCTTTTCGAGTTCCTCGACGGAGGCGCGCAGATAATCGGCCTCGCGGGCGGCGTTCTCCACCTTCTCGCGGTGCTTCTTCAGCGTCCGCTCGGCATCGCGCCAGATTTTGTAGAGCTCGGACACGCCTGAGACATCCTCGGTGATACCGGCAAAGGCATCGAGCAGGATGCGATGGGCATTGGTATCGACAAGCGCACGGTCGTCGTGCTGGCCGTGGATTTCCACCAGCATCTGACCTGCCTGGCGCATCAACTGCACACTGACGGGCTGGTCGTTGACATAGGCCTTGGTGCGGCCGTCGGCGGATTGCTGACGGCGGAAAATCAGGTCGCCATCGTCGTCGATGCCGTTTTCACGCAGCAGTTTGCGGGCGCCGTGATCCATCGGCACGTCGAAGGCCGCAGTCACCTGCCCCTTGTCTTCGCCGTGGCGCACGAGCCCGCCATCGCCGCGCCCGCCGAGCGCCAGCGACAGACTGTCGAGAAGGATGGATTTGCCTGCACCCGTTTCCCCGGTCAGAACCGAGAGTCCGGCCTCGAACGAGAGATCCAGCCGCTCGATCAGAACGATATCGCGGATCGAAAGCTGGATCAGCATTGCGTTACTGGCCTCACGAGCCGAGGAGCAGCTTCTTGCCCGCTTCGGAGAGCCAGGAACCCTTGTTCTCCCGAGGCTCTGCGCCGCCGCTCTTCAGCAGCTTGTAGGAATCGGCGTACCACTGGCTATCCGGATAGTTGTGGCCGAGAACGGCAGCGGCGGTCTGTGCCTCTTCGACGATACCCATCGCGTAATAGGCTTCGACCAGACGCGAGAGCGCTTCCTCGACCTGATTCGTATTCGGGTACTTTTCAACCACGATACGGAAACGGGAGATAGCCGCAAGATACTCCTTGCGCTCCAGATAGTAGCGGCCGATCTGCATTTCCTTGCCGGCGAGCTGGTCGCGGGCGAAGCGGATCTTGGCCTGCGCGTCGTCGACATATTCAGAGTCCGGATACTTGTCGATGACGGCCTGCATTGCATCGATGGTCTTCGATGAGGCGCGCTGGTCCTGCGTCACGTCTGAAATCTGCTTCGAATAGCTGAGGCCGACCAGATACTGGACATAGGCCGCGTCCTTGGACTGCGGATACTGCGCCATGTAGCGGTTGCCCGATGCCAGCGCTTCGTCGATCTTGCCTTGGCGGTACTTGACGAAGGTGCTCATGACGAGCGCCTTGCGGGCCCATTCCGAGAACGGGTTCTCACGGTCGATGGCGTCGAACTTGCGCGCCGCCTCGGCCATGTTGCCTGCCTTCATGTTGGCAAGCGCCTGATTGTAGAGAACATCCGGCGGGTCATTGTCGAGGCCGAGTTTGGTGATGTCGATGTCCGGATCCGACTGGCAACCGGAAATCAAGGCGCCTGCGCTCAGCACCACGAGCGATGCGAGCAAAGCGCGCGCTGTCTTCATCATACCTTCAGACCTTGCATAACCCATAGATTAATCCCGACTCCCGCTACCCACTCTTAACGGCAGCCACACCTCGCTGGCGTTTCTAGCCACAAATGCGAGGCGAGAGCAACGCAATGATGACGCATTAACGCATTTTTGTGGCATAGGCCCAGAGAATATCCGGGTTTTCATCTTTGATTTCCCGTGTTGCAGCTAAGCATCTGCGCCGAAAACACTATCGGCCGGAAAATCCGCATAAAAAAACCGCCTCCCGAAAGAGGCGGTCCTGGTCTAGGAAATCGTTCTGGAGGTCACGCCGACCAGGGGGCGAATCCGGGAGCATTCACGGCAATGAAATCACGCGCAGCAACGCGCGGACGGGCGGCAGAGGTCTCGACGACCTCATAGGCGCTGGGATCGCTGAGCAGTGCCTTGAGCGCATTGGCATTCATCTTGTGACCGCCGCGATACGAACGGTAGCACCCGATGAACGGTGCGCCCGCCAGCGATAGGTCGCCGACGGCATCGAGCGTCTTGTGACGCACGAACTCGTCCTTGGCGTAACGCAGGCCTTCGACATTGATCACGGTGTTGTCGTCGGAG
This sequence comes from Hyphomicrobiales bacterium, assembly GCA_900465675.1. Classification (GTDB taxonomy): domain Bacteria; phylum Pseudomonadota; class Alphaproteobacteria; order Rhizobiales; family Rhizobiaceae; genus Rhizobium. The sequence goes on from UBJR01000009.1 coordinate 504,338, forward strand.
ATGACGACAGAGTTCTCGAGCGAGGAACCGAGAGCGTGGCCGGACGCCCAGAGACGCTCGACGTCGCGCATGAAGCCGAAGGTGCGGGCCCGCGACAGTTCGGTCTTGAAGGTCTGTGCTGTCAGGTCGCCTTCCCACTTCTGGCGGCCGATCAGCGGGCAGTCGAAATCGATCTCGACTTCAAAGCGCGTGCCGTCATAGGGGCGGAATTCGCTCCACGAACCGCCATGCTCGATACGAACAGGCTTGGTGATGCGGATGTAGCGGCGCTTGACGCCAAGAGAAACCAGACCGACCTGCTCGATCGCATCGATGAACGGAGCAGAGCTGCCATCCATGATCGGCATTTCGGCGCCGTGAACTTCGATCAGCACGTTGTCGAGGCCAAGCGCGTAAACGGCGGCCATCACATGCTCGATCGTCGCGACCGAATGTGCAGGGGAGAAACCGAGAACGGTGCAGAGATCCGTATTGCCAACCTGCGAGGAAACCGCGCGCAGCTCGGTGACGGAACCGTTGTCATGCATGCGATGGAAAACAACGCCCGTATCGGTCTCGGCCGGATTGAAGGTGATCGAGACTTCCGCGCCAGAATGTACGCCGGTACCCGAAAGCGTTACCGGGCGAGAAACCGTCGTCTGGAAGCCAAGCATGCCAATAACCATAAAATCTGCCTTCATTGCCCTTCAAGGTTCGTAGCGCTCAAGGCACCGGAATCAAACCACGAAGTTCTTTTGTCCACACCGCTGAATTGTCGCCAAAATGCGTCAAAGTGCGGTCATTTGACCTCATACATACGTGTGCCCGCGCTGCATTCCAAATCACTGTTCGTTTCGGATTGTTACGAAACCATGCAATTGAAATGACTTGTTAATTTAGCCTTCATGCAAGGCTTTGAAACAGAAGCGCCCGGGACTGTGATCCCGGGCGCTGAGCGTGGCGATTCTGTGTCGCGTCAGTTCGACTGGCGGCGCAGGAATGCGGGGATTTCGAGCTGGTCGTCTTCCTGCATCATGCGAGCCTGCGGAACGGCGCGGCCCTGGTCGTCGAGGTTGCCGCGGCGCGGAGCGTAGAGGCTGGCTTCCGGCGAAAGCGGACGGCGCTGCTGCGAAGCGGCTGCCGGAGCAGACGTCATCTCAGGAGCAACTTCCTCTTCGCGGCGGTTCAGCGAGTTCGTGATCCGCTTGAGCAGGCCCATCGGGCCGCGCTCTTCGTGAGCCTGTGCTGCGACGGGCTGCGAGCGGTGATCGATCTCGGCCTGAACGACCGGCGGAAAGTCCTCGACCTTCGGCATGCGCGTCGGCTGCTGCATGGCAGGTTCCTGGCGGACCGGCTGTGGCGCCACCGGTGCAGGCTGCTGCATCATGACAGGCTGCGGAGCCGGCTGGCTCATGACCGGAGCCGGAGCGGGCTGCATCTGCATCGGTGCCGGACGGGCAACCGGAGCTTCCGGTGCAGCTGCGAAGATGCGGCTCTGCGGACGGAAGGTTTCCTGAGCGACAGGCTGCTGGACCGGAGCCGGAGCGCGCGGGGCAACGATGTCAAGTTCACGTTCCATCTGGGCTTCTGCCATGCGGATCGTCTGCGCAACGGTATCAACCGGCTTCGGTGCCTGCATGACCGGAGCAGGCTGAACTGCGGCCGGAGCCGGAGCAACGGCCGCCGAAGGACGGATGATCGGCTTTGCGGCCGGCTGGAAGGTCTTGGTGGAGGCTTCGGCGGCAGCGCGATCGATACCGGTCGCAACGACAGATACGCGGATGATGCCTTCGAGCGATTCGTCGAACGTGGCGCCGAGGATGATGTTGGCGTCCGGATCGACTTCTTCGCGGATGCGGGTTGCGGCTTCGTCGACTTCGAAGAGCGTCAGGTCACGGCCACCGGTGATCGAGATCAGCAGGCCCTGCGCACCGCGCATCGAGGTTTCGTCGAGCAGCGGGTTGGCGATTGCGGCTTCAGCAGCCTGCATTGCACGGCCCTGGCCCGAAGCTTCGCCGGTACCCATCATCGCGCGGCCCATTTCGCGCATGACCGAACGGACGTCGGCGAAGTCGAGGTTGATGAGACCTTCCTTCACCATCAGGTCGGTGATGCAGGCAACGCCCGAGTAGAGAACCTGGTCAGCCATCGCGAATGCGTCGGCAAAGGTCGTCTTGTCGTTGGCGATCCGGAAGAGGTTCTGGTTCGGAATGACGATCAGCGTATCGACCGACTTCTGCAGCTCTTCGATACCGGCTTCGGCCAGACGCATGCGGCGGCCGCCTTCGAACTGGAACGGCTTGGTGACGACGCCGACGGTCAGGATGCCCTTGTTGCGGGCGGCCTGCGCGACGACAGGAGCAGCACCGGTACCGGTACCGCCGCCCATGCCGGCGGTGACGAAGCACATATGCGTGCCGTTCAGGTGATCGATGATCTCATCGATGCACTCTTCGGCAGCCGCACGGCCGACTTCCGGCTGCGAACCTGCACCGAGGCCTTCGGTGACGTTGGCGCCGAGCTGGATGATCCGCTCTGCCTTGGTCATCGTCAGAGCCTGCGCATCCGTGTTGGCAACGACGAAGTCGACGCCCTGGAGGCCGGCGGAGATCATGTTGTTGACAGCATTGCCGCCGCCGCCGCCGACACCGAATACGGTGATACGCGGCTTCAGCTCTGTGATGTCAGGCTTTTGCAGCTTGATAGTCATGGTACCCGTTCCTTCTCTTTATGGCCGCATCGCCACGCCGGCCAATTCACTCAATGTTCAGAAGCTTTCCTTCAGCCACTGGCCCATCCGGGCTATGCGGCTGTTATTTCCCCCAAGCGACAAGAGCAGCCCGCTCTGTGACGCATGTGTTTCCATGTCTGCGACCTGCGGATAGATCATCAGGCCGACTGCCGTCGAAAAGGCCGGGCCTTTGGCTGCCGTCGGCAGACCCGAGACGCCCATCGGGCGGCCGATACGAACGTTGCGGGCCAGGATCTTGCGGGCAACGTCTGCAAGGCCAGTGAGCTGGCTTGCGCCGCCCGTCAGCACGACGCGCTTGCCGACGATCGGGCTGAAGCCCGAGCGCTGGATCCGGTCGCGGATCAGTTCCATCGTTTCCTCGATACGGGCGCCGACGATGCGCGACACCAGAGCGCGCGGCACCTGCGTCGGCAGATCGCGCTCGTCCTCGCCGATCGGCGGGATCGAGATCAGTTCGCGTTCGTCGGACGAGTTCGCCATCGCCGAAGCGTGAACCACCTTCAGACGCTCGGCATCCTCGATGCGGGTCGAAAGACCGCGGGCCAGATCGGTGGTCACGTGATGACCGCCAAGACCGACGGCGTCTGTATGGACAAGCTTGCCTTCGGCAAAGACCGAGATCGTCGTGGTGCCGCCGCCCATGTCGATCGCTGCGCAGCCAAGCTCGACTTCGTCATCGACGAGAGCCGCAAGGCCGGAAGCGTAAGGCGTCGCGACGATGCCTTCGACGGAGAGATGCGCACGGTTGACGCTGAGCTCGAGGTTCTTGAGCGCGGCGCGCTCGGCGGTGACGACATGCATGTCGACGCCGAGCATGTCACCGTACATGGACAAGGGATCGCGAATACCGCGTTCGCCATCCAGCGAGAAGCCGGTTGCCAGCGAATGGAGCACGGCGCGATCCTGCCGCAGCGACTGCTGGCAGGCTGCGGAAAGAACCTTCTTCAGGTCGTTGAGTTCGACTTCCTGGCCGCCGAGATCGATCGTAGCCGTATAGACGTCGCTACCAAGACGGCCGGCCGTCAGGTTGACGATCAGGCTTTCGACGGTGAGGCCAGCCATACGCTCGGCGGCATCGACCGCGAGACGAATGACGCTTTCCAGCGCATCGAGATCGGCGATGACGCCGGTCTTGATGCCGCGGGAACGCTGATGGCCGATGCCGATAATCTCGATGTCATGCGTGCGGCCCGGGAGAATTTCGCTCTCCTCGCGCGGCGTCAGCCGGCCGATCATGCAGACGACCTTGGTCGATCCGATGTCGAGCACCGAAACGATATGCGACCGCTTCGACGAAAGCGGCTTCAGGCGCGGCAATCCGAAATGGGATGAACCGAACAAGCTCATATATTTTGCCCCGCCTTTTTCAAATCCTTGGTCCGCTGGTCGAGCACCACTTGTCGCCGGGCCATCGCCTCTGGGGTGAGCTGGATTGCGGTCCGGTCTGCCAATCTGAGATCGACGGCTGCGATGTCGCGCGCCAGAAGATCCTGTTCCTTGTTGAGCTTCGACAGCGTCGCCAGCGCCTGATCGACATCGTCGGCCGGCAGCTTCACGACGACGCCGTTGTCGAGATGCAGGTCCCAACGGCGGCTCGAAACCCAGACATAGGCCTTCACCCGCGCCTTGATGTCGGGCCAGTTGGCGAATTCGCCTTCAAGCGCAACAGCAGCCGTCTCGGCATCACGGCCGACGACGAGCGGGAGGTTGGAAAACTTGTTGTCGCGCAGCGGCGCGATGACGCTGCCATTGCGCTCGATCAGCGAAAGCTCCTGGCCGTGCTGCCAGATCGCATAAGCCTGGCGCTCCTTGAGCTTCACTTCGATCGTCTTCGGATAGATCTTACGAACTTCGGCGCTTTCGACCCAGGGAAGTTTGGCGATCTTCTGGCGCGCCGTATCGACATCCAGAGCGACCAGCGAGGTCGTGCCGTCGAGACCGAGGAGATCGAGGATCTCGATTTCCGAGGTCGCCAGATTGCCAGATACTTTCACGTCTTCGATGGCAAAGCCTGCAGCCGTGGTCGTCGCCTGAGCGACCGCTTCCGTGTGACCGCCGAGCGACATGCCGTAGAGGCCGGTCGCAGCCAGAAACGCCAGAGCCGAAACGGTACCGGTATGCGCAGGAATATAGATGCGGCCAGTGCCGAGGCTGACGAGAAAGCGAACGGCGCGGCGCAGCGGACGCGGCAGCACCATGCGGCTATCACCCTCCGGGAAGGCAATATCGTCGCGCTGGCTCGGGCGCCCCATCCTTTTGACCGTCAACGAGAACAAGAAGCGTCCTCCACCATCCAGCGCAGAAACTCACCAAAGGAATAACCGGCATAACCGGCCATTTCGGGCACCAGAGAGGTTGGAGTCATTCCCGGCTGAGTGTTGACCTCGAGCCAGATGATTTCGCCATCTTCGGAGAAGCGATCGTCGTAGCGAAAGTCAGACCGGCTGACGCCACGGCAACCAATTGCTTGATGCGCCCTTAGTGCCAATGATTGTATTTTTTGGTAAATTTTCGGTGAAATTTTCGCCGGAATGACGTGTTTTGAACCGCCAGCCGCATACTTGGCGTCATAGTCATAAAAGTTGTGGCCCTGCGGCACCACTTCCGTGACACCCAGCGCCGTATCGCCCATCACGCCGCATGTCAGCTCTCGGCCATGGATATAGCGCTCGACGAGAACCTCTTCCCCATAGCGCCACTCCGAAGAACTGATGACCTGCGGCGGATGCGACTGATCCTCTTGCACGATCAACACACCGAAGCTCGACCCCTCGCGAACCGGCTTCACCACGTAAGGCGGCTTCATCGGATGCTCGGCAGGAAAGGCGAAGCGGTTGATGACTTCGGATTGCGCCACCGGAATACCGGCAGCAGCAGCAACGCCCTTGGCCTTGCTCTTGTCCATAGCGAGAGCCGAGGCAAGAACGCCGGAATGCGTGTAGGGAATTTCGAGATATTCGAGAATGCCCTGGATCGTACCATCCTCACCGAACGGGCCGTGCAGAGCATTGAACGCGACATCCGGGCGGGCAGCAACGAGCTTGGCGGAAACATCGCGATCGACATCGATACGGGTCACCTGAAAGCCTTCGGCTTCCAGCGCGTCGGCACATGCCTTCCCCGAAGACAGGCTGACAGGCCTCTCCGAGGAAAATCCGCCCATCAGGACAGCGACATGCTTGCGACTCATACGTACCCCCAAAATAACTTACGGCATGAATTCCGACGCTTGCGCGAGGCTTTCGCCCACCGAATCTTGCCCACTCAGGCTTGATGGCAGTTTGACAACAATATGGTTAACGAAGCGTTTACTTTTGTTAACCTGCCGCCTCCAGGCCGCCCAACAGCGCGGCAAACCTGTGCCGTTTCGACTCGAAATCAGTGGCTTGCACCGGCATCCGGAAGTTCGTTCGGAGGATGAAAAAACCCGCACAGACGAGCTGTGCGGGTTGGCATGCGCAGCGTGATTACGACGGCGCTTAGTCGTCTTTCTCAAGCAGTTTCCAGACCGTCCCGCCGAGCGCGCCGCCCACGATCGGCGCCAGCCAGAAGAGCCAAAGCTGCTGCAGAGCCCAGCCGCCGGCAAAGAGCGCCTGCCCTGTCGAACGTGCCGGATTGACCGATGTGTTGGTAACCGGGATCGAGATCAGATGTATGAGTGTCAGTGCCAGGCCGATCGCCAGCGGCGCGAACCCGGCAGGCACGCGCCCATGCGTGGAGCCCAGGATGACGATCAGGAAGAACATCGTCAGCAGGACCTCGATGATCAGCGCCGATGTCAGCGAATAACCACCGGGCGAATGCTCGCCATAGCCGTTCGAGGCAAAGCCGCCGAGTTCGAAGCCGGCTTTTCCGCTGGCAACCAGATAGAGAAGTGCCGCCGCCGCAACGGCACCGATGACCTGCACGATGATGTAGGGAATGACGCGGCCCACCGGAAACCGTCCGGCAACCGCGAGACCGACGGACACCGCCGGATTGAAATGCCCGCCGGAAATGCCGCCGACCGCATAGGCCATCGTCAGCACCGTCAGTCCGAATGCCAGGGCGACACCGGCAAAGCCAATTCCGAGCGCCGGAAATGCTGCCGCCAGCACAGCACTGCCGCAACCGCCGAAAACGAGCCAGAACGTACCCAAAAACTCTGCAATAAGATTTCTTTGCATGGATTTCCCCTCCGAGGCTCTCAACCAGAGCGAGAACAGCAAGCCGCCTCAAATCGAGTCCCGTCAATCTGGTAATTCTGCTAGAAACGCGGATTGGCCCGTCTGGAAACGCCCCCAACACCGGCCAGGGATTTCATCAGTTTATTGCTCATTTAGCGTTTGCTGAGACCGAAAATTGCGCTATGAGCCGGTTGCCTCCCAAGGCAAACAGCAATCCTGATTGGAATGACAATGTCTGACGCGATATCTCCGGTATCGCCGACGCCCTCCTCATCGAACAATGCGCAAGTCAATTCGCCGGCGCGTGTTCTGATCGCGAGCCTCGTCGGCACGACCATCGAATTCTTCGACTTCTACGTCTACGCGACGGCCGCCGTGCTGGTCTTCCCGCACCTCTTCTTCCCGACGAGCGATCCGGCGTCTGCACAGCTGCAGTCCTTCGCCACGTTCTCGATCGCCTTCTTCGCCCGCCCGCTTGGCGGCATCCTTTTCGGCCACTTCGGTGACCGTATCGGCCGCAAGGCGACACTCGTCGCAGCGCTGATGACCATGGGCCTGTCGACCGTGGCGATCGGCATGCTCCCGGGCTATGATTCGATCGGCATCGTCGCGCCTCTGCTTCTCGCACTGTGCCGTTTCGGCCAAGGCCTCGGCCTTGGCGGCGAATGGGGCGGCGCCGTGCTGCTCGCAACCGAAAACGCCCCTCCTGGCAAGCGCAGCTGGTACGCCATGTTCCCGCAGCTCGGCGCGCCGATCGGCTTCATCCTCTCGTCCGGCTTCTTCCTGATCCTGACCGAGACGATGACCAACGAGGACTTCCTGGCTTTCGGCTGGCGGATTCCCTTCGTTGCCAGCCTGGCACTCGTCGCCGTCGGCCTCTATGTCCGCCTTAAGATCGCCGAAACGCCGGAGTTCCAGAAGGCCGTCGAGAAGCACGAGCGTGTCGCCGTTCCGGTTGCCGTCGTCTTCCGCAAGCATTTCCGCAGCCTGGTTCTCGGCACCTTCATCGCCGTCGCCACCTTCGTGCTATTCTACCTGATGACGGTGTTCACGCTGTCTTGGGGCACCTCGAAGCTCGGCTATTCGCGTGAGCAGTTCCTGGTCATTCAGCTCGTCGGCGTCGTGTTCTTCGGCCTGACGATCCCGATTTCCGGCCTGCTTTCCGATCGCTACTCGCGCCGCCTGATTCTGATCCTGGTGACAATCGGCATCGCGATCTTTGGCTTCTTCTACGCCTCGCTGCTGACCGCAGGCCTGATGGGCGCCTTCCTGTGCTCGATCATCGGCCTGGCGCTGATGGGCTTCACCTACGGTCCGATCGGCGCAGCACTTGCCGCCCCCTTCCCGACCACGGTGCGCTATACCGGCGCCTCGATGACCTTCAACCTCGGCGGCATCTTCGGCGCCTCGCTGGCGCCCAATATCGCCAGCTGGCTGGCAACGACCTACGACCTCTCCTATGTCGGCTACTATCTTTCCGGCGCAGCAGTGATCTCGCTGGTCTGCATCCTGCTGTCGGGCCGCGAAGAAGTCTGAGGACACCAAACCCAATACATCGGGGCCGCGGCGGAAACGCCGCGGCCTTTTTGATTCTTGTCTGTTAACAGCTTGCTCCTACTCTTCCATTTCAGAAAGACGGGAGACCACGATGCTGACCAGACGATCGCTGCTGACACAGGGCCTCGGCGCCGGAATGGCCCTTTCACTGCCGTCGCTGTCGCGCGCCGCCGTGCCCGATGTCAACGTCACCTTCCTCGTCATCAACGACGTCCACGCCTGCCGCATCGGCGATGGGCTCAGCCCCAATTGCCAGCAGGAAGGCAAGACCGACGCCAATCTGCTGCGCCATATCCTGGCGCTCAACAACATCCACCACCAGACATGGCCCGAACAGATTGCTGGCAAGCCGAGCGGCCTCAGCGTTGCCGGCCAGACGATTGCCCGGCCTCAAGGCATCATCGTCTGCGGCGACGTCACCGACGATGGCGGTGGCCAGATGGCGGAGTTTGCCGAGGGATCACAGCTCCTGCAGTTCTCGCACCGCTACCAGGAGGGCCGCGGCCCTGACCATGTGCATTTCCCTGTCTATGTCGGCCTCGGCAATCACGATCTCGATCAGGACGGCCGTCCGCCGCAGGTCGACTGGTATCGCGACGAGCTGCGCGACTACGTGCAGATGAGCCACAAGCCAAGCGTCTTCTTCAAACCGGCCGTCCCCGTCGACAATTACGACGAGGCTTCCGACAATTATTCCTGGAACTGGGGCGGGTTGCATCTGATCCAGGCACAGCGCTATGGCGGCGATAACAGCAAGGGAACCGCCAGCAGCCTCGACTGGATGAAACAGGACCTGAAGACCTATGCGTCCGACGGGCGCCCCGTGGTGATCTTCCAGCACTATGGCTGGGACCATTTCTCCACCGAACGCTGGGATCCGGCCAAGAGCACCTTCGACGACACGGGCACCGGAACGCCGCATTGGTGGGATGAATCAGAACGTCAGGATCTGCTTGCAACCCTCAGCGGCTACAACGTAATCGGCATTTTCCACGGCCACGAACACGACACGGCGATGGCCTACAAGGTCAACGGTATCGACGTCTTCAAGGCCAAGGCCGCCTTCATGGGCGGCTTCACGCTGGTGCGCGTTGCCAACGGCCGCATGGACGTGGCGATCGGCGAGGCCGCAGACGACAAAGGCGGCGTCATCTTCGACACCGCCTTCAGCAAAGCTCTCAAATTGTAGGTTTAAACGTCAGTCGCTGGTCACGCCCTGGAACGGGCGGACTTCGCGGCCCGGCATGAACACGCCGAGACGCTTGATCTCCCATTCCAGCTTGACGCCGGAATTTTCGAACACTTCGCGGCGAACCTGTTCACCGAGATATTCCAGATCGTAGCCGGTCGCCTGCCCCATATTGATCATGAAGTTGCAATGCAGCGACGACATCTGCGCCCCGCCGATGACCAGACCGCGGCAGCCCGCTTCGTCGATCAGCTTCCAGGCTGAATGTCCCTCGGGATTCTTGAAGGTCGAGCCGCCGGTCTTCTCGCGGATCGGCTGCACCGTCTCGCGATGGTTGCGCACAGCATCCATATCGGCGCGGATCTTGGCGCGGTCTTCCGCATAGCCTTCGAACAGCACCGAGGTGAAGATCAGGTCCGATGCGGCCGAGGAATGACGGTAGGAATAACCCATCTCGGCATTCGAGAGCACGACCTTGTTGCCCTTGCGGTCGATCGCCGTCAGTTCAACGAGACGCTCGCGGGTCTCGCCGCCATTGGCACCGGCATTCATGCGTGCCGCACCACCGATGCTGCCGGGAATGCCGTAGTAGAAATGGAAGCCACCGATACCATTGTCCATCGCCATGGCCGCAACATGCTTGTCCGGGCAGATCGCACCGGCGCGGATGCGGTTTTCACCGGCAATCTCCAGCCCGCCAAAACCCTTGGCCGACAGGCGCAGAACCACGCCCGGAATGCCGCCGTCGCGCACTAGGAGGTTGGAACCGACGCCAACGACGGTGACAGGCACGTCCTCGGGCAGAAGCTTCATGAAAGCGATGAGATCGTCTTCGTCATGCGGCTGGAACATCAGCTCGGCGAGGCCGCCGGCACGGAACCAGGTCACGCGGTCCATGGGGGCATCCGGCGTGATACGGCCGCGGATGTCCTTGACGCCTTCTCCGAGAGTTTCGAGAAGCTTTTCCCCATTTACCTGTTTCATGCCGACTTTCCCGAAAGGCCTTCCAGTTGTTTTGGCAGGGCCGCTGCCCAGTAGGTGATACTTCCAGCCCCCAAGAGAACCACAAAGTCGCCCGGCTTTGCAATCTCTCCAACCATCTCCGGTAGTACGTCTTGCGACGGAAGATAGCGTGCGTCGCGATGGCCGCCAGCCTTGATACGCGAGACCAGAGTCTCGGAATCGGCACCCTCGATCGGGTCTTCACCAGCGGCATAGACAGGCGCCAGGAAGATGCTGTCGGCATCGTTGAAGCAGTTGGCGAATTCCTCGAAGAGGCTCGAAAGGCGCGAATAGCGGTGCGGCTGGTGAACCGCGATGACGCGGCCCTTGCAGGCCTCGCGCGCAGCCCTGAGCACGGCCTTGATCTCGACTGGATGGTGACCGTAGTCGTCGAACACCTGCACGCCGTTCCATTCGCCGGTCAGCGTGAAGCGCCGCTTGACGCCACCGAAGGAGGCCAGCCCCTTGGCGATGTCCTCGTTGGAAATGCCGAGACGATTGGCAACGGCGATCGCCGCGGTCGCATTGGAAATGTTGTGACGGCCAGGCATCGGCATGACGAGATTGTCGAGCTTGAAGACCTTGCCGGTGCGGCGGCGGCGGATCTCGACGTCGAAGATCGAGCGCGGCCCGTCGATGCGCACATTGGTGAAGCGCACGTCGGCCTGCGGATTTTCTCCGTAAGTGACGACCTTGCGGTCCTCGATACGGCCGACTAGCGCCTGCACTTCGGGATGATCGAGGCACATGACGCCGAAGCCGTAGAACGGCACGTTCTCGACGAACTGCCGGAACGCAGCGCGCACGGCATCGAAATTGCCATAATGGTCGAGATGTTCGGGGTCGATATTGGTGACGACGGCAACGTCGGCAGGCAGCTTCAGGAAGGTACCGTCGGACTCGTCGGCCTCGACCACCATCCACTCGCCCTCGCCCATGCGGGCGTTGGTGCCGTAGGCATTGATGATACCGCCATTGATGACGGTCGGATCGAGCCCGCCGGCCTCGAGCAGCGTCGCCACCAGCGAGGTGGTGGTCGTCTTGCCGTGCGTGCCGCCGATGGCGATCGCATTGCGGAAGCGCATCAGCTCGGCCAGCATCTCGGCGCGGCGAACGACGGGCAGCAGCTTCTCGCGCGCCGCGATCAGTTCCGGATTGCTCTTCTTGATCGCCGTCGAAACGACGACGACTTCGGCATCGCCGAGGTTCTCGGCCTTGTGACCGACGAAGACCTCAATGCCCTTTTCGCGCAGACGCTGAACGTTCGCACTGTCGGACTGATCGGATCCCTGGACCTTATGGCCGAGATTGTGCAGCACTTCGGCAATGCCGCTCATGCCGATGCCGCCGATGCCGATGAAATGGACGAGGCCTATAGCCTTCGGCAGTTTCATGACTGTGCCCCCTTGAACTCTGCAATTGTACGTCCGGCGGCAATAGCCTCTACCATGCCGGCAAGCAAGTTCGCAGCATCCGGTTTCCCGGTCTGCTTTGCCGCCGCCGCCATGCGCGCCAGCTTTTCCGGGTCGTTCATCGCATGCGTCAGGATCGCGGCGATCTTCTCGGAGGAAAGCTCCGCCTGGACGATGACCTTCGCGCCACCGGTCGCGGCAAGTGCTGCGGCATTCGCCGCCTGGTCATGATCCAGCGCGTGCGGATAGGGAACGAGAACGGCAGGACGGCCGATCACCGCGATTTCAGAAACCGTCGAGGCGCCCGAACGGCAGATGACCAGATGCGCTTTTGCGAGACGTTCGGCCATGTCGGTGAAGAACGGCGCGATATCCGCCCCCATCTTCAGCTGCGCCACGCAGCCGCCGACCATTTCCATATCCTCGGGCCGCACCTGCTGGGTGATCCGCAGCCGCGCCCGGAGATCGTCGTCAAGCAGGCTGATCGCCGTCGGCATGGCCTTGGAGAAATACTGCGCGCCCTGGCTGCCGCCGAAGACCACGAGATTGAAGGGCTCGCCGGGATGCGACGGCGCATAGGGAACCTTGGCGGCCTCGATGATCGCCGGGCGCACCGGATTGCCGGTTGTGACAGTCTTTTCGGGATAGACGCCGCCATTCTCCGGTAGGAATCCGCCGGCGATCGCCTGGACGCGGGCCGCCAGCGCCTTGTTGGCGCGGCCCATTACCGCGTTCTGCTCATGGATCATGGCGGGCACGCCGAGGCGCGTTGCGGCCAGCAGCGGCGGCACGGTCGGATAGCCGCCGAAACCGACAACGACCGCGGGCTTCAGCTTCTGGATCAGCTTCTTCGCCGCCCGCATGCCGCTCCACAGCGTCCACAGCGAACGGGCGACCGCGATCGGGTTCTTCGAACCGATCGTCGCAGACGGCACGACATGAATCTGCTCGGCGGGGAACTTGCCGGCATAGCGCTCGGCGCGGCTGTCGGTGACCAGATGAACGGAATAACCGCGGGCCTTCAGCTCATAGGCCAAGGCTTCCGCGGGAAAGACGTGGCCGCCGGTTCCCCCGGCGGCAAGAAGGACGATGCCTTGACTCATAGTTCTGTTACTCCGCCGGCATTCCGTGCGGCACGCGGAAGAGGCTCCGATCCTGTGCACGTTTTTCCGGGCGATGGCGCGTCAGCGCGAGAATGAAACCGGCGGTGACGCAGATCGCCACCATCGACGAACCGCCGTAGGAGATCAGCGGCAGCGTCATGCCCTTTGCCGGCAGCAGTTCGAGATTGACGCCGATATTGATGATCGACTGGATGCCCATCTGCAGCACGAGGCCGGCGACGGCAAACCGGTTGAAATCGTTCTTCTCCTTATATGCGTGCGACAGCCCCCTCAAGACAAGGGCCGTGAACAGCGCAACAAGGGCGATGCAGAAGATGATGCCGAACTCTTCGGCCGCGACCGAGAAGATGAAGTCGGTATGGGCGTCGGGAATGATCCGCTTGACGATGCCCTCGCCCGGCCCCTGACCGAACCAGTCTCCGCGGATGATCGCCTCGCGGGCGGTATCGATCTGGAACGTGTCGCCCTCGCCGGTCATGAACTTGTCTATTCGTCCCGCCACGTGCGGGAAGACATAGTAGGCCGAGACGAGGCCGCCTGCCCCGCCGACGCCGAGCACGATGATCCACAGCCACGGCATGCCGGCCATGAAGAACATGCCGCCCCAGACAGCAGTGGTCAGGATCGTCTGGCCAAGGTCGGGCTGGGCCACGAGCAGCGAGGCGACCATGCCGAACAGGATGATGGCGAAAAGATTGCCCGGGATTTCAGGTTGGCGCGCATGCTCGGCAAACAGCCAGGCGCAGACGACGACGAAAGCAGGCTTCATGAATTCCGACGGCTGGATCGAGATGCCAGCCAGCGTCACCCAGCGCCGGGAGCCCTTGACCTCGACGCCGAAGAACAGTGCCAGCAGCATCATCGCGATCGCGACGATCAAAAGCAGGATCGCCGTGCGCCTCACCTGGCGCGGCGTCAGGAACGAAAGCCCGATCATGACCATCAGCGACGGGATCATGAAGGCCGCGTGGCGCTTGACGAAATGGAAGGGCTCAAGCCCGATGCGCTCCGCCACCGCGGGCGATGCGGCAAAGGAGAGCATGAAGCCGATGCCCATCAGGAAGACGAACATCGCCAGGAAAAAGCGGTCGATGGTCCAAAACCAATCGGCCAGAGGCCCACGTTCCGCACGGCTTACCATGTCACTTATCTCCTGTTGCCGAACCGATCAGCATGGTGATTCCGTCGAGCGCTGCCACATGGCTGACAAATGCATCGCCCCTGACTTCGAAGTTCTTATATTGGTCGAAGCTTGCGCAAGCCGGGGATAACATCACCGCGACAGGCCCAGTTTCATCTTTTTCTGCATCGGCAGCTGCGTGCGCGACGGCGCGCTCCAGCGTGCCCGAGATCTCGTAGGGCACGGCCTCGCCAAGCGTTGCCGCAAACTCCGCTGCCGCCTCGCCGATCAGATAGGCCTTGGCAATGCGCGGGAAGAACGGCGCCAGCGTCGTGATGCCGCCGGATTTCGGCAGGCCGCCGGCGATCCAGTAGATGCGGTCGTAGCTTGACAGTGCCGGTGCCGCCGCATCGGCATTGGTCGCCTTCGAATCGTTGACGAAGACGGCATTGCCGCGCTTGCCGACCGGCTGCATGCGGTGCTTGAGGCCGGGGAACGAGGCAAGCCCGGCGCGGATCTCATCGGCAGAGACGCCGACTGCAAGGCAGGCCGCGACGGCAGCTGCTGCGTTCTGCGCGTTGTGGCTGCCGCGCAGCGTCTGGATGCCGTCTAGATCGGCCAGCGGAAGCGCCGCGCCATTGGTTGCGTGAATGAGTTTCGTGCCCTCGGCATAGATGCCATCGGCCAGCGGATGGCGGCGCGAAATGCGCACCACCTTGGTGCCGGCCCGCTCGACGCGGTCCGCAATCATTTCGCAATGGCTGTCATCGACACCGACGATCGCCGTATCGCTGCCCGCCACCAGCCGCTCCTTGACGTCGGCATAGTGCTGCATCGTTCCATGGCGATCGAGATGGTCGGGCGTCAGGTTCAGCAGGATACCGGCTGACGGGTTCAGCGTCGGTGCCAGATCGATCTGGTAGGACGAGCATTCGACGACGTAGAAACGCTGCGCCTTCGGCGGATCGAGGGTCAGCACCGCGGTACCGATATTGCCGCCGAGCTGCGTGTCGCGGCCTGATGACTTCAGGATATGGGCGATCAGCGCCGTGGTGGTCGATTTGCCGTTGGTGCCGGTGATCGCGATGAACGGGCAATCCGGCGCATGCGCCCGGCGCTCGCGGACGAAGAGCTCGACGTCACCGACGATATCGACACCGGCGCCACGCGCCAGATCGACGGTCCAATGCGGCTTCGGATGGGTCAGCGGCACGCCGGGAGAGAGCACGAAAAGCGATTGCGACGCCCAGTCGATGGTGCGCAGGTCCGCCGTAGCGATCCCCTCGGCGCCGGCTTTCGCAACGCTGTCAGGATTGTCGTCCCAGGCAATGACATCAGCCCCGCCCGCGACCAGCGCCCTCGCCGTCGCAAGGCCGGAGCCACCGAGCCCGAAGAGCGCGACCTTTTTGCCAGCAAGTGTGGTGACCAGGATCATCGTCCGCTTACCGCAGCTTGAGGGTCGAGAGGCCGAGCATCGCAAGGCCGACCGCGACGATCCAGAAACGGATGACCACCTGGCTTTCCGTCCAGCCCTTCTTTTCGAAATGGTGATGGATCGGCGCCATCAGGAAGACGCGCCGTCCGGTCATCTTGAAGAAGCCGACCTGGATGATGACAGACAGCGTTTCCATGACGAACAGACCGCCGATGATCGCCATGACGATCTCGTGCTTGGTGGCAACGGCAACGGTGCCGATCGTGCCGCCGAGCGCCAGCGAACCGGTGTCGCCCATGAAGATTGCGGCGGGCGGTGCGTTGAACCACAGGAAGCCGAGACCGGCGCCGATGACGGCACCGAGAACCACCGCAAGCTCACCCGTGCCAGGCACGAAATTGATCTGCAGATAGCCCGCGAAGACCGCGTTACCGGCAAGATAGGAGATGATGCCGAAGGAGGCGGCTGCAATCATCACCGGCACGATCGCGAGACCGTCGAGACCATCGGTCAGGTTCACGGCGTTGCCGGCGGCAACGATGACGAAACCGCCGAACACCACGAACATGATGCCGAGATTGATCAGGAAATCCTTGAAGAAGGGGAATGCAACCGACGAACCGAAGGTCGAGCCTGCAGGGCCTGACGCCAGCGACGTGCGCATCATGAAATAGACGGCAATGCCTGCAATGATGAATTCGATGCCGAGGCGGGCCTTGCCGGAAAAGCCCTTGTCGCTCTGCTTCGTCACCTTGAGATAGTCGTCATAGAAGCCGATCGCGCCGAAGCCGAGCGTCACCAGCAATGTCGCGACAACATAGACATTCGATAGGTCGGCCCAGAGCAGCGAGGCCCCGACGATGCCCGCCAGGATCATCAGGCCGCCCATGGTCGGCGTTCCGGCCTTCTTGAAATGCGTCTGCGGCCCGTCTGCACGGATCGGCTGACCCTTGCCCTGGCGGATGCGGAGCGAACGGATGATCACCGGCCCGAACAGGAAGACGATCAGCGCGGAGGTAAAGAGGGAGGCCCCTGTGCGGAAGGTAATGTATCTGAACAGGTTCAGAAATTTAAAATGTTCCGACAGTTCGACTAGCCAAATCAGCATTCAGGGCCCCTTGTTTACCCGGTCAAATCTCGCGCTGCGTGTCCGCAAATGGCGCAAACTTGTCAAGGAGCGCGGCAACGATCTTGCCGAAACCTATCCCCAATGACGATTTGACCATCAAGACATCACCCGGCTCGACCGAATTCAGTACATAATCTTTGAGTTCTGCCGTCGTCTCGCGATACTCGACGGCAACGCTGTCAGGAAGCGATTCCCTCAGCGCCTGCATATCCTTGCCTGCCAGCCAAACATGTTCGATACCGGCCGCCAGAAGCGGACCGGCCAGATCGGCATGCACCCGTTCGGCAAATTCACCCATCTCCAGCATGTCGCCGAGAACGGCGATCCGGCGTCCGTAGCCTGAGGGTACGGCAGCCGCGAGCAGCGCGATCGCCGCGCGCATCGAGGCCGGATTGGCATTGTAGCTTTCGTCGATCAGCGTCAGGCTGCCTGCGCCGAGCCGCAGCTTGTGGCGCTGCCCCCTGCCCTTTTCGGGCTGCAGGGTCGCCAGCGCATCGATCGCCTTGTCCAGATCGGCACCGACGAGCGTCACGACGCCGAGGGCGGCAAGCGCGTTTTCGGCAATGTGGCGGCCAGGCGCGCCGATCGCCACTTCCAGCGTATCGCCGTCGATCGTCAGCCACAGCGCCGAGCTCTCGTCCGAGCCGTTGAATTCGGCGAGACGGTACTCGGCCTTGGCGTGCTGGCCGAAGGAATGGATGTTGCTGATGCCGAGCGCCTGCGCCGTACGCTCGAGGAAATTATACTGATCGTTGTCGCGGTTGAGAACGACATGGCCGCCCGGCACCAGACCTTCGAAGATCTCCGCCTTGGCGGTGGCGATTTCCTTGATGCTCTTGAAGTTGCCGAGATGCGCCGGTGCGATCGTGGTGATGACGGCGACATGCGGGCGGATCATCTGCACCAGCGGACGGATTTCGCCCGGGTGGTTCATGCCGACTTCGAACACGCCGAAATGCGTGTCGAGCGGCATGCGCGCCAAAGTCAGCGGCACGCCCCAGTGATTGTTGAAGGATGCTACGGACGCATGCACCTTGCCGGATGGCGACAGCACATGACGCAGCATTTCCTTGGTCGTCGTCTTGCCGACCGAGCCGGTGACGGCGATGATCTGCGCCCGCGACCGCTGGCGCGATGCAATGGCGAGACGCTCGAGCGCCGCCAGCACATCCTCGACGACGATCATCGGCACCGTTAGACGGCCGAGACCCGCAAGCCGCGCCTCACTGACGACAAGCAGCGACGCACCATTGGCCATTGCCATGGAGGCATAGTCGTGACCGTCGACCCGATCGCCCTTGATGGCGAAGAAGGCTTCGCCTGAAGCAATCGAGCGGCTGTCGATGGAAATGCCTGTTATGCCCTGCGGAAGCGTCCCGAAGGGGCGCCCCGCCATGGCGGCAATCATGTCTTCCGTGGTCCAAAGCCAGTTCAAGGTTTCGCCTCCTCCAAGGCTTCACGCACTTCGGCGTGGTCGGAGAAAGGCAGCGTCACACTCCCGATGGTCTGCCCCTCTTCATGCCCCTTGCCCGCGACAATCAGCGTGTCGCCAGCCTTCAGCATCGCCACCGCCTTGCTGATCGCCAGCGAGCGGTCGGCGATTTCAGTGGCACAGGTCGCAGCCGCCATGATCTCGGCGCGGATCGTCGCCGGGTCTTCCGAGCGCGGATTGTCGTCGGTGACGATCACCACATCGGCCAGACGGCAGGCGATCTCGCCCATGATCGGCCGTTTGCCCTTGTCGCGGTCGCCGCCGCAGCCGAACACCACGACGACACGACCGGTGGTAAACGGACGGACGGAATTCAGAACGTTTTCAAGCGCATCCGGCTTGTGGGCATAGTCGACATAAGCAAGCGCGCCATCGTGGGTATGGCCGACAAGCTCCAGACGCCCGGAAGCGCCCTGCAGCTTTTCGAGAGCCGCCATCGCCACCTTGGCCGGCACGCCCGTCGACATCGCAAGACCCGCTGCAACCAGCGCATTGGCGATCTGGAAGTCGCCGGCCAGCGGAATATCGACCTCGAAGATCTCACCGCCGGAATGCACTTCGGCCACCTGCTTGTGACGGAAATGTTCGACGCGCTTCAGGGTAAGGTAGTTGCCCTTTCGGCCGACAGTGCGGACGTCGTGACCGGCATCGGTGGCCGCCTTGATCGCCTGCGCCGACCAGGCATTGTCAGCGAAGATGATCGCCGGTGCGCCCTTCGGCAACAGCGTATCGAACAGCCGCATCTTGGCGGCCATGTAGTCCTCGATCGTCGGATGGTAGTCCATGTGATCGCGGCCGAGATTGGTAAAGGCGGCGGCGGCAAGCTTCACGCCGTCGAGACGGCTCTGGTCGAGACCGTGACTCGAGGCTTCCATCGAGGCATGGGTGACGCCTTCATCGGCGAGTTCCGCCAGCAGCTTGTGCAGCGAAACCGGATCCGGCGTGGTCAGCGAGCCGTAATCGTTGCGCGTGGGCGAGACGACGCCCGTCGTGCCGATCATCGCCGCCGGGTGACCGGCATGCGCCCAGATCTGGCGCGTGAAGGAGGCGACCGAAGTCTTTCCCGCAGTGCCCGTGACGGCAACCATGGTGGCAGGCTGCTTGCCATAGAAATTGGCGGCAGCCAGCGACAGGAAGCGGCGCGGTTCCTTGACGGCGAGAACGGGAATGGAGGCTTCGACCGGCTGCGAGGTGATGGCGACGGCGGCACCGTTCTTCGCCGCATCGGCGATGAAGCTCGCACCGTCGGCCTTGGTGCCAGCGACGGCGACGAAGGCCGCGCCGTGTCCGGCCTTGCGGCTGTCAGCCGTGAGGCCCGATATCTCCAGCGCGCCCACCGGTCCGTCGAGTTGATCCTTGATTTCCGGAAATGCGCTTCCGGCAATGTCCCGCAGTTTCATCGAACGTCTTTTCTCTCTGGCGCCGTTCACCCCACGCGAATCGGCGCCGTATTCATTCAGACTCAATAAGACACCAACAAGGCCGATCCGTCTTCGCCGAATTGCGGCTCGACGCCGAGAATGGGGGCAGCGCGGCGGATAATGTTCTTGACCATCGGCGCGGCGGTGTAGGCCGCGATGTTCTGGCCCTTCTCGCCGTTATGCGGCTCGTCGCAGAAGGTCAGCACCACATAACGTGGATTGTCGATCGGGAAGGCCGCCAGGAAGGCGTTGAAATTGAGGTTATGGGCGTAGCGGCCATTGACGACCTTGTCGGCCGTCCCCGTCTTGCCGCCGACATTGAAGCCCGCCACATCGGCGTTACGGCCCGAGCCCTTCAGGCCATTCAGCTTGAAGAGATAGCGGATCGCGTCGCTGGTGCTTTTCTTGACGACGACTTCGGCGGTCTCGTCAGCCTGCTCACGGGTACGCGGCAGGAAGGTCGGCTCGATCAACTTGCCGCCGTTGACGAGAGCCGCACCGGCAACCGCCGTCTGCATCGGCGTCGTCGAGACGCCGTGGCCGAAGGAGATCGTGATCGAGTTGATCTTCTTCCAGACCTTCGGCTGGCTCGGCATCTTGACTTCCGGAAGCTCGGTTTTCATCCGCGTCAGCAGGCCGAAGCGCGTCAGATAGTCTTTCTGCATCTCCATGCCGACGATATCGATCATCTTCGCCGTACCGATGTTCGACGAATATTCGAAGATTTCAGGCACGGTCAGCCAGCGGCGCTGGCCGTGGAAGTCGTTGATGGTGAACCCGCCGATGCGGATCGGACGGCTTGCATCGAAGCTGTCGTTGATGCTGACCTTGCCGCTGTCGAGCGCCATGGCCGTCGAGAAGGTCTTGAAGGTCGAGCCCATTTCGAACGTACCGTTCGACATGCGGTTCAGCCAACCTTCCTTGGCGCCCTCTTCCGGATTGTTCGGATCGAAATCGGGCGCGGAGGCCATGCCGAGCACTTCGCCGGTATGGATGTCGAGGACGACGGCACCGGCACCCTTGGCTTCATAATTGGTGACGGCGCTGGTGACGACGTCGCGAACAATGTTCTGGACACGGATATCGATCGACAGCTTCACCGGCTCGAGCGGCTGGTCGCTGGTCATGCCGACGGAGGCGAGATCGGCAAGCCCTTGGTCGTCGATATATTTCTCCATGCCGGAGACACCGCGGTTGTCGATATTGACGTAACCGAGAATGTGCGAAGCCGTCGGGCCACCCGGATAGAAGCGGCGCTTCTCCGGACGGAAGCCGATGCCGGGAATGCCGAGCGCCAGGATCTGGCTCTGCTGCTTCGGAGTCAGCTGACGGCGCAGCCAGGCGAAGTGCGAGGTCTTTACCGACAGTTTCTTGTAGGTGCCCTTGGCGTCGAGATCGGGCAGCACGGTCGCCAGCTTCTCGATTGCCTCGTCAACGTCGACGATCTTGTTCGGCTCGGCAAACAGCGAGACCGTGCGGATGTCGGTGGCCAGTACCTCGCCGTTGCGGTCGAGAATATCGGGACGCGATGCCATCAGACGATCGGGCGGCAGGATCGAGGAGACGATCTCCTGATCCTTCATCGCGTACTCGACCAGACGGCCACCGATGACGCCGTAAAGTGCTGTGAAGCCAAGGATAAGCAAGCCGACGCGGCTTTTCGCCTGCCCAGCCTTCTTCTTGCGCGAGCCCTCGAGCGGAATGCTGCCCGACGGGCCGCCGAAGCGGTTATAGACGCCGGACGAGAAATGCGCCTGGCTCTTCAACACCATGATGCGGGAGAGAAACGACATGGCCTACTCCACCGATCCGGTTGCGATCTGATCCGTATCGTCCTCAGGCTCTTCGACCCGCGGCACCGGCTTCGGCGTTACCTTTGCGGCAACCTTGGCACCGGCGGCAGGCTTTGCGGCGGACGCCACAGCACCCGTCGCATGCTTCTGGTCCGCCTTGGCCTCCGTCACATCCGGAACAGGAACCTCCGCCTTCAGCATCGGCAATTCGCGGGCATGAACGAGAGCGGTGGAATCGGTCGGCTGCAGCTTGAGTTCGTCATTATAGGTGTTGACGAGACGCTCCAGCCGGTTCGGCTGCGATTGCAGCGCCCAGTCGGCCTTCAGCAGCTCGATCGTATCCTTCTCGAGCTTGATCTCGGATTCGAGGCGGTGAACCTCCTCGAGCTTCAGCTCGGCGCGATGCTTGATCGTATAGGTCACGGCCGCCGCGGCCGTCATCACACCGATCAAGACGAAGTCGAACGTTCTCAGCACATCAACCCCCAAGTTTTCCGAGACTGGCCAGGCTAGGCAGACCGAAGATGGACATGTCCGCCGCTTCGGCCGGAGCCGATGTGCGCTCCCCAGCGCGCAGCTTGGCGGAACGTGCCCGTGGATTCACTTCGGCTTCCGCCTGGCTGGCAGCAACCATAGACTTCCCGACTGCAGTAAAGGTCGCGGCGCGCTCATGCGCCACCGGCAGGTGGCGCGAGCCCGAGGCCTTGCCTGCACGGTCGGAGAAGAATTTCTTGACGATCCGGTCTTCCAGCGAGTGGAAGGTGACGACGACGAGCCGCCCGCCGGGCTTCAGCGCCCGCTCGGCGGCAAACAGCGCCTGCGCCAGTTCGCCGAGTTCGTCATTGACGAAGATGCGCAGCGCCTGGAACACCTGCGTTGCCGGATGGATCTTGTCTTTCATCTTGCGCGGCGTCACCAGTTCGATGAGACCGGCGAGATCGCGGGTCGTTTCGAACAGCTTCTCAGCACGGCGCTTCTCGATCGCGTGCGCGATGCGCGGCGCCTGATCTTCTTCGCCGAGGAAATGGAAGATGCGGATGAGTTCGGCGACCTTGGCGCGATTGACGACATCGGCAGCGGAAACCCCGGCAGCCGACATGCGCATGTCGAGCGGACCGTTCTTCGAGAACGAAAAGCCGCGCTCGGCCTCGTCGATCTGCATCGAGGAGACGCCGATATCGAGCACGACACCGTCGAGGCCCGCACCGGGCGCATGATCGGCAAGATGGGAAAATTGCGAATGAACGAGCCGCAGATGACCGGCATGTTCCGCGACCAACGCCTGACCGGCAGCGATTGCCGTCGGGTCGCGATCGAGCGCGATCACATCGGCGCCAGCCGCAAGGATCGCCGACGTATAGCCGCCAGCCCCGAACGTGCCATCGAGAACAATCTTGCCGGATGAAGGTGCAAGCGCATCAAGGACTTCGCGCAGAAGAACCGGAATGTGACGAACCGGTCCGCCACTGGCATCAGAAGAATCTCCGCCAGGATTCGTCACCATTCCGCGCCCTCGCTTGTTCAGGAGCGCTTGCCCGCCAGCGCGCGCTCCCCTCGTGCCTGAAGCTGCGCCGCCTGAAATGCCTGCGGCTGCCACAGCTGAAAATGATCTGCCCGACCAACGAAAGTCACTTCGTCCGAGATCCCCGTGAAATCCCGCATGAAATCCGTGACCATCAAACGCCCCTCGGCGTCGAGCTTCATGAAGACCCCGCCCCCATGAATGAGAAGCGACATCTCGTTCGCAACCGGCGAAAACGGATCCTCCGCAGCAATCTGCCGTTCGAACCTTTCGAGAAGATCCGGACCGCCGACGCTGATCGCCGGAAACACAAAATCCTGGAAGCAATACAGCTCCTGGATATTGCGCTGCGCCAGCACGGAACGAAACACCGCCGGCACGGAAACCCTGCCCTTGGAATCGATCCTGTTGGTCGCATTTGAGAGGAAGCGGCTCATGACACGAAACATCCGTTCCCGAAAGAGCCCGGACAGAAACAACGCGCCCAAAACTCCCAAAATCAGACACAGCTTCGCTAGCCGGATGAATGGAATTCCATCCGGCACTTCCGGAACGGAAGGCGCCTTGGCTTTGCGATTGATGGGCAGATGATTGCCCTTGTGCAGTGCTCTTATGGGATACCATGGGACCATATGGGCGTCAATGGGAAACGCCCCTCTCGCGATGAGCGCAGTATCGAAAATTTATAAGCTGTTAAGTTTAACAAAGGGTTAGGATCGGCATTTTCCGGCACCCGGAAAAGCATCCGTAAGAAAATGGAAATATAGATTGGAGGCCCGATTTCGCGCCGCGAAAATCACGCGATAACAACACCTTCGGCTTTTACGCCGAATGTGCTGAGAGACAGAAAGTGTAATCGCCAGTTGGCCTGTAAGCCGGGTTCTGTATGGCTCCGGTTTGACCCGGAACGTGGCAGCCATTCCTCTGGGACGGCGTTTGCACGCCGCCTCTCGCAACCCACCCGGATGACTGACCTGGAAACCGGCCGGAAGGCTTGCGCCAACCACGTCATCCCTATTCGGTCTTGCTCCCGGTGGGGTTTACCTTGCCATCGCCGTTGCCGGAGACGCGGTGGGCTCTTACCCCACCCTTTCACCCTTACCTGCGCAAGCGCAGGCGGTTTGCTTTCTGTGGCACTTTCCCTGAGGTCGCCCTCGCCGGACGTTATCCGGCACCGTATTTCCGTGGAGCCCGGACTTTCCTCACCTTACCACCTTTCGGCATTGTAAAGCGCGGCTGCCCGGCCAACTGGCAGCGCTCCCTTAGCGGAGCCGCCAGCGAATTGCCACAGCAAATATCACCACCGGCTACCGGAA
Organism: Hyphomicrobiales bacterium; assembly: GCA_900465675.1. Lineage (GTDB taxonomy): Bacteria > Pseudomonadota > Alphaproteobacteria > Rhizobiales > Rhizobiaceae > Rhizobium. Next base: position 528,747 of record UBJR01000009.1, read on the forward strand.
AGCCGGTTTGAAATCCGTCCGATAGCCCTGGGGAGCAATCTGGCCGGTCAGCAACAGCTCCGCCCCGAGCCGACCGATCTCGTCCGAACTCTTTGCCGAGGTCCCGGCGCAACCGGTCAGGACGGCGATATTGGGCGACGAGGTGAAGCCGATCATCGGGTGCTTGCTGGATGTTTTCGACACCACGCAGGAGGCCGTGGAGACCGAAAGCGGCTTCAGTTCGGGAATCAGACGTCTGGTAATCAGCATCAGGTGATCGCGTGCCCGCGGCCTGCCATCGGTGCGGAACCACGCCCGCAGTTCTGCATCGGTCTTCAGCTGGTAATCATCAGGGTCGCCACCGATCTTCAGGTAGAGCTTGCCATCAGGGTAGCGGATCGGAGGCAGCAAGTAGATGTCGATACCAGGCCCATCCAGAATGAGCGACGGCATGCCGGCAAAAGCTGCTGCCTGCTCCTCGCCGACTTCGAACAGCGTCACCGTCCGCCCGTAAACCGACATGTCAACGGTTTCGGCCAAGAGATTCTCGCTGATAGAAAAACCGCCTGCGGCGAGCAGGACTTTTTCGGCCGTGATGGTCTCGCCTGATGCGGTGATTACGGCGACCGTATCGCCCCGCTCCCGGATCGCCGTGACATAGTCACGGATCACGGTGGCACCACGTTTTTCAGCGATGATCGACTGCGCCTTCACCAGCCGCCGCGGGCTGATATAGCCAGCGTCCTTCGCCTGAAAGACACCGTCGCAGCCCTGCGGCAGCGAGAAATACGGAAAGGTCTGCGCGAGTGCTGCAGCATCCAGCGTCTGGACATCGACTTTGAGCGAATCCGCCGCCGCCCTGGTATCGCTGACATAGTCACCACCGGCCGGCGCGACCACAACACAGCCTGCTTCGGTATAGAAATCCACACCGCTTTCGGACGAAATCTCTGCGTAACGGGCGATCGAGCGGTTGGCGAGAAGCGCCCAGTCGCGGTCCGGATCGACCGTGCGGGTGATGCGGCCCTCGTCGTAATGGCTGGCAAAGACGCCTTGATGCGCCTTGCGATTCTCCGGTTCGTCGGGGCCGATGACAGCCACACCATCCGCCTGCATCGCAAGATGCTTGGCCGCAGCCGCACCCATCATGCCCCGGCCGACGACGATATATTTGAAATCTGCTGCCATCGCTGCCTTCCCTGCCTGCCGGAATAGGATTCCAGAAAATTCGGGGATAGGGATAGCCGCCTGCGAGGTGAGCGGCAAGGCGGCCGAACCGTCTTCAACCCGGCCATGCCTCACCTCGCTTCGCGACGTCAGACACTCAGGCCAGCCAGTTGAATCATTTTCTGAAGTGCAGGCGAAAAGGGATTCCGCATCAACAGGTTACGGGCGCCCTTAGAGAAGCGCCAGAACCTTGCCGCAATAGGCCTTGGAGACCGGGTTCATGCGCTTGGCGGCATGACCGGCATTGTATTTCAGGATCGTGCCGCAGGTTTCGCCGCCGCCGAGTTCATGCGCCATGGAGAGATACTTCATGCCGTATTTGATGTTGGTCTCGGGATCGAAGAGACCCTTCTTCGTACCGGCATAGCCCATCATACGTGCGGTTGCCGGCTTGATCTGCATCAGGCCGACTTCGCCTGCGCTGCCGCGGGCATTCGGATTGAAGTTGCTTTCGACCCGCACCACGGCGGATGCCAGCGCAACGGGAACATCGTACTGCTTTGCGTATTTTGCGATCAGCACCGAATATTTGTTGGTCGCAAAGTCTGGCATGGCGTAGCCGCTGCCACGATCGACGGTCTTGAATTTAACGGTCTCAGTCTTATCAGTTTTATTATCTGCTTCGCCTGCGAAGGCAAAGTTATACCCTGCCAGCAGCACGCCCACGCATGCCGCAGCACCAATAATCGCATTTCTCATGTAGTCTTGACACTCCGACCCAAAGAATTGCCGGACTGCGCGCCTCGCCGTCTCACGGTAACACGCAGCCAAGGAATGACTGCATGCCGCAGCAATTCTTATCGTTTCAGTTGGCGCCCTTCCGCTACACTATACCCAAGGCGGCGGACGCTGTTCAGCGGCAGGGGTTAGACCATCGCAATGAGGAGATAATAGGGAAATGATGTGGCACTGCACAATTCAAGTGTGAATCGGCAAATTCGCCGGTGAAGGCACCGTCACGCCGCTTAGGAATAGCGGGGCAGCGCGGCAAGCAGGCGATGCAGCGTATCGATCGTCGAGAAATCGGCTATCCCATCCACCCGCTCAGGGCGGAAATGGCGCTGAAAAGCCTCCAACTCACCGGCCATCTTGTCGGAGAATTCACCCGTGATTTCCGTGCCGTAACCATAAAGCGACAGCATCGATTGCAGCGCCTCGATCGGCTGCCCCCGGTCGCCTCGCTGAAAGAACCGCCCGCCGGTGATCGGCGCCGGTTCGACCCAGTGCCCGACCCCTGCTTTGTGCAGCTCTCCCCAGGGAAATCTCTCGCCCGGATCGACCTTGCGAACCGGTGCCACATCGGAATGTCCAAGCACCCTTTCGGGCACGATGGACCAACGTTCGCCACAATCCCGACACAGTTCGATCACTGCCGCAATCTGCTCTTTCGGGAATTCGGGCAGGCCGCCGGGATGGCCGGCATTGGCGATCTCGATGCCGATCGACGCCGAATTGACGTCGTCCTGGCCGTGCCAGCTGCTCTTGCCCGCATGCCAGGCGCGACGGATCTCCGGCACCATCTGCACGACGTCGCCATTCTCATGCACGAAGTAATGCGATGAGACCTGACTTTCCTCGCGACAGAGCCAGTCGAGCGCCGAGTCTGGCGTCGACATGCCCGTATAATGGAGAAGAATGATATCCGGCTTGCGTCCATCCGCGCGTTCGCCATGGTTCGGCGACGGCTTGACGGTGGCCTTGCGGTAATCGGCCTCGAAGGAGGTCATGCTGCCCGGCGTTCCTTTTCGATCGCCGCATAGGCGTCGTTGAGGGCTGCCATCCGCTCATTGGCGATAGCATGAAACTCTTCCGGCACACCGCGCGAGACCAGCCGGTCAGGATGATTTTCGCTGACCAGCGCCAGGTAGCGGCGGCGGATCGTCGGGAAATCGTCAGCCGAGGAAACGCCGAGAACCTTGTAGGGGTCACGGCCGATCGACACATGGCGGGCGGCGATCTGCTCGAAGCGCTGCTCGCTCATCTGAAAGATTTCGGCAATGTGGCGAAGGAAGTTCATTTCCTTCTCATGGATGAGCCCGTCAGCCTTGGCGATGTGGAAGAGACCATCGAGCACATCTTCCAGCACCGGGCAGTTGGCCGCGCAGGTGACGCAGAGCGACGACAGCTTCTCGGCATAGGCCTCGTAACCGGCCACGTCCTGGCGCGCCAGATTATAGAGACGGGCGACATTCTTCGCCTGATCCTGCGGAAATTCAAAGATGTCGCGGAAAGCCTGAACTTCCTTCTCGCTGACGATGCCGTCGGCTTTCGCCATCTTGGCGGAAAGCGCGATCACCGCCACAGAGAAAGCCACCTTCCGGCGCGTCTCCGGATCGCCTTCGAAAACCGTCCGCACGGCCTCGACAACCGCGGAGAGCACGTTGCCCGCGGTATTGCCAATGGCGTTCAGCAGTTTTTCCCAGAAGGACATCGAAGTTTCTCGCATCGCAATATCTGACAACACCATGACCAAATAATCGTTGCTAATGCAAGGCAGCGATTAGTCGTAGGGTTGAAAACACTTTTCACAATTCGGTAATTGTGCGCCGATCTGATGCCGCAATTTGCGTCTCGTCTGAGACAGTTTCCACAGATCTCGGCGATACAGTTTCGCCGCCTGAACCGATTATATCGCCGCTTCCGCCGAGCCTTCGCCTGGAGCGCTGATTTTTCGTCAATTCTTTACTTTACAGGCCTCTTTCCCTGCCGCATGCATGCATTAGCTAAGCGCGTGCAATCGCGCATCGAAGCCGTCTAGGAGGGATTATGGCCAAACAGAAAGTCGCAATGCTGACCGCAGGAGGCCTCGCCCCCTGTCTGTCATCAGCCGTCGGCGGCCTCATCGAACGCTATAGCGATGTCGCTCCCGATATCGAGCTGATCGCCTACAAATCCGGCTATCAGGGCGTACTCCTCGGCGACAGCATCAAGATCACCAAGGACATGCGCGAGAAGGCACCGCTGCTCCACCGCTACGGCGGCTCGCCGATCGGCAACAGCCGCGTCAAGCTCACCAACGCTGCCGACTGCGTCAAGCGCGGCCTGGTCAAGGAAGGCGAAAATCCGCTGCGCGTCGCGGCCGAACGGCTCGCCGCTGACGGCATCACCATCCTTCACACGATCGGCGGCGACGACACCAATACGACGGCAGCCGATCTCGCTGCCTATCTCGCCGCCAACAACTATAACCTGACCGTCGTCGGCCTGCCGAAAACCGTCGATAACGACGTCGTGCCGATCCGCCAGTCGCTTGGCGCCTGGACGGCTGCCGAAGTCGGCGCGTATTTCTTCGACAATGTCAGCAACGAGCAGAGTGCTGCCCCGCGCACCCTCGTCATCCACGAGGTCATGGGCCGCCACTGCGGCTGGCTGACGGCCGCGACCGCCGATGCCTATCTGCGCCGCACGAAGCACAATGAATATGTCGACGGCATGCTGATGAATGCCGGCATGAAGAGCATCGACGCCGTCTACCTGCCCGAGATGGCCTTCGACCTGCAGGCCGAAGCCGCCCGTCTTAAGGAAGTGATGGACCGCACCGGCCACGCCACCGTCTTCGTCTCGGAAGGCGCCTGCCTCGATGCCATCGTCGCCGAGCGCGAAGCCGCCGGCGAGACCATCAAGCGTGACGCTTTCGGCCATGTGAAGATCGACACGATCAATGTCGGCGGCTGGTTCCAGAAGCAGTTTGCGAGCCTTTTGAATGCCGAACGCTCGCTCGTTCAGAAGTCCGGCTATTTCGCCCGCTCGGCCACTGCCAACGTCGACGATCTGCGCCTGATTCAGAGCATGACCGATCTTGCGGTCGAAAGCGCACTCAACAGGGTCTCCGGCGTCACCGGCCACGACGAAGACCAGAACGGCAAGCTGCGCACCATCGAATTCCCCCGCATCAAGGGCGGCAAGGCCTTCGACACCTCGACCAAGTGGTTCGCCGAACTGATGAATAAGATCGGCCAAAAATACCGCGCCGCATGATTGACGCAGGGTTGATATGGTGTCTTTGCTTGTTTCTTGGGGAATAGGAGGAGATTCCATGTCGCTCGAAGCCTGGCTCGCTTTTGCCGCTGCTTCCGCCATTATGCTGGCCATTCCGGGGCCGACGATCCTGCTCGTCGTATCCTATGCGCTCGGCCATGGCCGCAAGACGGCACTGGCGACCGTATCGGGCGTGGCGCTCGGCGATTTCACCGCCATGACCGCCTCTCTCTTCGGTCTCGGCGCCCTGCTCGCGGCGTCCGCGACTCTCTTTACCGTTTTGAAATGGGTGGGCGGCGCCTATCTGATCTGGCTCGGCATCAAGCTCTGGCGCGCCCCGATCATCCCCGGCCCTGTCGCCGACAACGACAATCTGCCGGAAGAAAAGTCGCTGAAGATCTTTCTTCACGCCTATGTGGTGACTGCTCTCAATCCGAAGAGCATCGTCTTCTTCGTCGCCTTCGTCCCGCAGTTCCTGAACCCCGCCGCTCCCTTCTTCGAACAGATGCTGATCATGGAACTCACCTTCCTGGTGCTGGCCACGATCAACGCTTCCAGCTATGCCCTGCTTGCCCATGCCGCCCGCGGCCTGATCCGCAAGGCAAGCGTCCAGCGCGCCGTCAACCGCACAGGCGGAACGTTGCTGATTGCCGCCGGCGCCGTCACCGCCGGCTACCGCCGCATCGCGGCCTGAACGCAATCGCAATTTTCAGCGGGTTGCGACGCCCAGTCGAATAGGTTAATGGGAAAAATCAGTGCTTAGCTTCTCAGTAACTTTTTAAACGCTGCCTGGGCGGCGCGATTCCCGAAAGTGACAGAATGGTAGCGAACGGATTTTCCGGCCTGAAACGCAGTCTGGTCGTTTCGACGATGCTCTGCGGGATCATGACCGGATGCTCGACCGTCGAGTACACCTCACAGGCTGAGTTGAGCGCGGTGCAGACCGTCGTTCCGACGCCGAAGCCGGGTGAAGACGCGATGATGATGGCCGCCGTTCCGGCTGCCGACGGCTCCGCTCCGCAGACCCCGATGGCATTCGCCTCCGCCAATCCACAGGCAACGCCTGCCCTTTCGGCGCAGGCAGCCGTCCTGCCGATGGCCGTTTCCCCTGCCGATGCAGCGTTCCAGCCCGTCGCCGGCGCCAGCGTTGCGACCGAAATTCCGCTGACGCCAGAGATGACCGCGATGCAGTCGGTGATCCCGACGCCGCGTCCGGCAACCCCGGCCTCGCCGTCGACGCAGCTTGCCTTCGCGGCAACGACGCCGCAGAACGGCGCGCTTGCAGCGCTCGCCGTTCAGGCCAGCGCGCCGCGCTCGATGTCGGACTTCTCCTTCGACGAATCGGCCCCGATGGATCCGCCGACGGCACCGCCAATGTTCAGCGACAACGATGCCGACGATGCGCCGACCGCAGAAAAGGGCTTCGTCAGCAAGCTGATCGCCAAATACGCCAAGCTCTACGAGATGCCGGAATCGCTGCTGCATCGCGTCGTTCACCGCGAAAGCCGCTATAATCCGCGCGCCTATAACAAGCGCGGCTATTTCGGCCTGATGCAGATCAAGTACAACACCGCGAAGTCTATGGGCTACGACGGCCAGCCGTCCGGTCTGCTCGATGCCGAGACCAACATCAAATATGCCGCGAAATATCTGCGCGGCGCCTGGCTCGTGTCCGACAACAAGGAAGACGATGCCGTTCGCCTCTATGCCCGCGGCTATTATTACGATGCCAAGCGCAAGGGCATGGACGACGTTGCCCAGGGCAACTACTGAGCCTCACCATCCGTGAACCGAATGGTCAGGGCGCCGACAGCGCCCCGACGATCTGCTTGACCAGCACCTGCGGCCTGTAACCGAGCCGGCTCGGCGTCAGCCCCATGCGGACAACGATGAGACCGGCGGATGGCACGATCGCCACGCTCTGCCCGTCATGCCCCTCCAGCCAGAACGTATCGCCCGGAAGCCCCGCAGCCGCGCTCAGATCGCCGCCTGGGGCCGCAAGCCAGGCCTGCGCCTGCGTATATTTCCCGCCCGACGACTGCGTCGGCGTCCGCATTGTCGCCACGAACCCTTCCGGCAACAGCCGCTGGCCGTTCCAGACGCCATCCTGGATCAAGAACTGCCCGAAGCGCGCCCAGTCGCGCGCCGTCGCGTAGAGATAGGAGCTTCCGGCGAAGGTGCCGCGCGCATCGACCTCCAGCACGGCGCTGGACATGCCGAGCGGCCCGAACAGCGCATCGCGCGGATAATCGAAAGCACTCTGCGGATCACCGAGCCTGTCCATCCAGATGCGGGACAGAAGCACCGCCGTGCCGCTCGAATAACGGAAGCGCTGGCCGGGCTTGTCTTGCAGCGCCGCATTTACCGGCAGGGTCACCATATCGGGGTCGAGATAGAGCATGCGCGTCACATCGGCGACGGCGCCGTAATCCTCGTTGAACGCCAGGCCGCTTTCCATGCCGAGCAGATCGGCAAGGGTAATCGCCGCCCGCCCATCGCCATGCCAGGCGGCAAACAGCTTGGCGTCGTCGAAATTGAGCTTGCCCGACAGCATCACCCGGCCGACTAGCGCCGCATTGACGGTCTTGGTCATCGACCAGCCGAGCAGCGGTGTGCGCGCATCAAATCCGTCGCCATAGCGCTCGGCGACGATCCGGCCATTGTGGACGACGACGATCGCTCGCATCTCCGGACCGGCCAGCGCCTCGTCGGCAAGCAGCGGCGCAAGCTTGCCGTTATTGGCGGCAGCGACCCGCTCGCCCTCGGGCCACAGATCGTCGCTCGGTGGCGGCGCAGCGAGATCCTCTTCGGGCGCGGCATTCATCGCAGCGCCGAAGTCGCCATCGGGAACGCTGGTGCAGCCAAAGGCGCCGCGATAGAGCGCATGGCCCGGCGCAAACAGGCCGAGGATGCGGGCCGATACTTTCCCCTCCTCGCGGTTGACGGAAACGCGGATCAACCGCAGCAGCGGATTTCCGGGCGCCTGAACGTCCTCGGCAAGAACGGTATCCGGATCACGCCCGGCCATGAACACATTCGAGCAGACGATCTTTGCCGCATAGCCGTCACCGACGCGTAGCAGTTCCGGCGGACGAACATAGAGCCACAGCGCCCCGCCGATGACCGCGACGATCACCAGCGCCAGAAGCACCTTCAGGATACGCAGAACTACTCGCATCTTTCTTCCTCCGCCGGTGGAGAGAAGCAGGAAACGCAATCACAAAAAAGGACTCAAATACAAAAGCCGACGCTTTATTTCGGTAGCAGCTGCTTCTTCTCGATTCTCTTCAGGACGGAGAGACAATTTGGATCGCGACGACATCCCTCGATGAGTGCCCTTTGCTCCGCGGTCAGTGTCACGTTGTTCTTGAATTTGATGGTGATCTTGTTCTGGCGTTCACCGTCGGCTGTCGCCGTATAACTGGGTTTGATGACCAGGCTCTTTGCGAATCCCGGCGGAGTCACGTTGACTTCGCTTTCCTGTTTCAGGACGGTCTGACGGGATCCTTTCACGTAGAACTCGACGGTGACGTCATCCACATACATCCCCAGCGTTCTGTCCTTCGCAATGAGGTCGGCTTTCATCGCGGCCAAGCTGCCGGTTGTGTCGAGTAAGGCATCCCGCAAGGTTATCTCGGTCTCAGGTGGAGGTGGCGTGAAGCTACCGCAGGATGTCAAAAACACACCGATTGTTCCAACGCATGCTATTTTTTTGCTCATCCAAGCCCCCTTCGACCGATCCCCCAACCACCTGAGAAGAGCAGAACACACGCTGAAAGCGAGTCCTTTTGTGCAATTCCCCCAAGATTAGCCAACACTCGGCCACGCGAGGCCGTTGTACCAAACGCAGCCGTCGAGCGGACGGCTGCCCACAGCCCGCGTCATCAAACTGTAGCAGCGCCGCGTTAAACGCCCTGAACGCTAAAAACGGTGATGGAATCAGATGACCGAATTTGCACCGGATGCCGGCTTCCGCAAGAACCGGAAACTCAAGGACGCACTCCTCCGCCACAAGGCATTCTCCAAGGAGGGCCTTTCCGAGCGGCTTTTTGGCTTGCTTTTCTCCGGCCTCGTCTATCCGCAGATCTGGGAAGATCCCGATCTCGACATGCAGGCTATGGAGCTGCAGCCGCACCACCGTATCGTCACCATCGGCTCAGGCGGCTGCAACATGCTCGCCTACCTTTCCAAGGCACCGGCCTCGATCGACGTCGTCGATCTGAACCCGCATCACATCGCGCTGAACCGCCTGAAGCTTGCCGCCTTCAAGCATCTGCCTGGTCATGCCGATCTCGTTCGCTTCCTCGCCATGCCGAACGAAGCATCGAACAGCCGCGCCTTCGACCACTACCTCTCTCCAGTTCTCGATGATGCGACGCGCAGCTACTGGAATGGCCGCAAGTTCGGCCGCCGCCGCGTCACCGTCTTCGATCGCAACATCTATGAGACGGGCCTGCTCGGCCGCTTCATCGGCGCCGCCCATCTGCTAGCCCGCCTGCACGGCGTCGATCTGAAGCAGATGACGAAAACGCAGTCGCTGGAAGAGCAGCGCGCCTTCTTCGATCAGCAGGTCGCTCCTCTCTTCGAAAAGCCCGTCGTGCGCTGGATCACCGGCCGCAAGAGCTCGCTGTTCGGCCTCGGCATCCCGCCGCAGCAATATGACGAGCTTGCAAGCCTCGCCGCCGATCATTCGATCGCGCCGGTTCTGCGCCACCGTCTCGAGAAGCTCGCCTGTCATTTCCCGATGCGCGACAACTATTTCGCCTGGCAGGCCTTCGCGCGCCGCTACGCCGCTGGCGACGAAGGTCCGCTACCGACCTATCTCAAGCCGGAGCATCATGAGGTGATCCGCGCCAATGTCGATCGGGTCACGGTTCATCATGCCAACTTCACCGAGCTGCTGGCTGGCGAGCCCGCCGCATCGCGCGACCGCTATATCCTGCTCGATGCGCAGGATTGGATGACCGACGAGCAGCTGAACGGCCTCTGGGCCGAGATCAGCCGCACCGCCCGCCCCGGCGCCCGCGTCATCTTCCGCACGGCTGCGGAGAAGAGCATCATCGAGGGACGCCTGTCGCCGGCGATCCGCGATCAGTGGGACTACTTCGAAGACAAGTCGCGCGATATGACGGCACTCGATCGCTCCGCGATCTACGGCGGCTTCCACATCTACGGGAAGAAGGCGTGACAGAGATCCGCACGCTTCCGGACGATCGCTCCGAGGCACATGCCGGCCTGATGGACGGCATGTACCGCTACCAGCGCCATATCTACGATCTGACGCGGAAATACTATCTGCTCGGCCGCGACAAGACGATCCGCGGCCTCGATGTACCCAAGGGTGGCACGCTGCTCGAAGTCGGCTGCGGCACAGGCCGCAACCTGGCGCTCGCCCACAAGCGCTTTCCGGATGCCCGGCTCTATGGCCTCGACATCTCGCAGGAGATGCTGATCTCCGCACGCAAGACTTTCGCGACGAAAGCCACGCTGCCCGACTTCCGCGTTGCCGACGCCACCGCCTTCACCCCGCGCGAGTTCGGCGCCGCCGGTTTCGATCGCATCTTGATCTCCTACGCCCTGTCGATGATCCCCGATTGGGAACGCGCCATCGACGCTGCGATCGCCGCACTCAACCCCGGCGGCCAGCTGCACATTGTCGATTTCGGCCAGCAGGAGGGTCTTCCCGGCTGGTTCAGAGCCCTGCTCCAGGGATGGCTGACAAAATTCCACGTCACGCCGCGCGCCAATCTGCGCGAGGTTCTGGAAGCCCAAGCCCATGAAAACGGTGCAGGATTGGCCTTTGAGACGATCGGCGGCGGCTATGCCTGGCAGGCTGTCATATCCGCCAGGCGCGCATAATTCGCTTGAAACTAACCGATTTTTTACGTTGATATGGTGAAAAGAGGATTATTCCTCGGCTGCATTCGTCTTCGAAGGTCATGCTGTGGGGCAAGTAGATCATTCGTTACATGACGGGATACCCATGCGCAGGCTGTTGTTTTGCGTTTTGCCGCTGGCACTTATGCTCGCCGGTTGCAGCTCCACGGGCTATGACTATCTCGAAACCGCTTCGATAAAGAAGAGCCGTTTCCAGGACACCGATCCGCAGGATTTCGGCGCCAAGACCCCGCATCAGAACGATATCCACGGCATCGATATCTCCAAGTGGCAGGGCGATATCGACTGGCAGACGGTGAAATCCTCCGGCGTGTCCTTCGCCTTCATCAAGGCGACCGAGGGCAAGGACCGCGTCGATCCGCGCTTCAGCGAATACTGGCAGCGCGCCCGCGCCGTCGGCATTCCGCATGCGCCCTATCACTTCTACTATTTCTGTTCCTCCGCAGACGAACAGGCCGACTGGTTCATCCAGAATGTGCCGAAGGAGGCGATGCGCCTGCCGCCGGTTCTCGATGTCGAATGGAACGGCGAATCCAAGACCTGCCGCCTTCGCCCGGATCCGGCAACAGTGCGCTCCGAGATGAAGCGGTTCATGGACCGGCTGGAAGCCTATTACGGCAAGCGGCCGATCATCTACACCTCCGTCGATTTCCATCGCGAGAATCTGCAGGGCTATTTCCAGGACTACCATTTCTGGGTCCGTTCCACCGCAAAACACCCCGAAGTCACCTATGCCGACCGCCGCTGGGCCTTCTGGCAATACACCTCGACGGGCGTCATTCCGGGCATCCAGGGGCCGACCGACATCAATGTGTTCGCAGGCAATCAGAAGAACTGGAACAATTGGGTCGCTGCGGTTTCCAAGGATAGAAATTCTTAGTAACGTCCACCGAACTTTCTTGCTTCCGTCACATTCATCTGTGAAAGCGGCGGACATATTTCGGATATAAGGACGAACCCATGCACCGCTCGCTCGCAAGCCGCTCTGCACTTGCTCTTCTGTTTGCCGTCACCTCAGCAACCACGGTATTTGCACAGCAGGCGGCAGCCCCTGCCCCGGCGGCTCCGGCCGCGCCGCAGGCGCCGGCTGTTGCCTGCGACGGCGATCTCGCGCAGTTCCTGGCAGGTGTCAAAGCCGATGCGATTGCCGCCGGTGCCACCGCCGAGGCTGCCGATCAGGCGCTTGCAGGCGCCGAGATCGACCCCAAGGTTCTGAGCCGCGACCGCGCACAGGGCGTCTTCAAGCAGACCTTCCTCGAATTCTCGCAGCGCACCGTCAGCCAGGCGCGCCTCGACATCGGCCGCCAGAAGATGAAGCAGTATGCCGACGTGTTCGCCAAGGCCGAGCAGGATTACGGCGTACCGGCCGGCGTCATCACCGCCTTCTGGGCGATGGAAACCGACTTCGGCGCCGTACAGGGCGATTTCAACACCCGCAACGCGCTGGTGACGCTCGCCCATGATTGCCGCCGCCCCGAACTTTTCCGTCCGCAGCTGATCGCGCTGATCGAGATGGTCCAGCACGGCGACCTCGACCCGGCCACCAACACCGGCGCATGGGCCGGCGAAATCGGCCAGGTTCAGATGCTGCCACGCGACATCATCGCCTATGGCATGGACGGCGATGGCGACGGCCACGTCCGCCTGAAGCAGAGCGGCCCCGACGCCATCCTGACCGCCGCCAAGTTCATCCAGCATCTCGGCTTCGAGCGCGGCCAGCCCTGGCTGCAGGAAGTCACCCTTCCCGATAACCTTCCGTGGGAAAAGTCGGGCCTCGGCGGCACGATGAAGGCGGGCGACTGGTTTGCTCTCGGCGTCAAGCCGCGTGACGGCAACACGAACTTCGGCGAGCTCGAAGGCGATCTCGTTTTGCCGCAGGGCCGCCTCGGACCGGCATTCATCGCCTATCCGAACTTCAAGATCTATCTCGAATGGAACAAGTCCTTCATCTACACGACGTCAGCAGCCTATTTCGGTACCCGCCTCTCCGGCGCCCAGCCCTACCAGAAGGGCACGCCGGAACAGGGCCTTGCCAACGACGAGATGAAGCAGTTGCAGACCAAGCTGCAGTCGCTCGGCCACAATGTCGGCGAGATCGACGGCATCCTCGGATCCGGCACCCGCGTTGCCATCCAGAAGGAACAGCAGCGCCTCGGCATGCCGGCCGACGGCTGGGCAACCCCGGGGCTTCTCGGCGCGCTCTGAGTCGCCAGGACCGGCCGTTCACAAGCAATCACATCGCGTCCGTCCTTCTGGCCGGGCGCGATTTTCGTTTTAGCTCAGGATTTCAGCAGCTTCCGGCGAAGCCTTGATATCGGCGCAGGCCTTAACGTCCAATCGCCGACTTTAACGCGCCGTTAAAATGTGTGAATAAAATTTCACCGCGCTTTTTCGAATGATTTCAATGCCGTGGTTACGTTGTATAGCAGTTATCTACTGGCTGTTGCTGCAATGCAACATTGATTTCGCTTTTCAGCCGACACATTTCGGACATAGTATCGGCTCGTTAACGCAAGGAGGCAGACATGGGTATCACACGATCCTTGAATGTCCTGTTGGTCAGTGCAGCGTTCGCGTTCGTCTTGTCTATGCTCTTCATCTGAGCAGCAAACGGACCCTATGACTGGAATACCGGACTCCTGAGTAACTAACAGTTCAGCCAATTGAAAAAGCGCATGTCCCGCCTGACATGCGCTTTTTTATTGCGTTCGAAGAGCTGCCTGATCAGGCGGCAGCGCCGGCTGCTGCTGCCTTCGTCTCACCTCGGCGCAGGCCGAGATTGGTGAGCACAGCCGAGACCAGCGGCGAACGGTTCATCGTATAGAGATGGAATTCGTGGAGCCCACGGGCCACCAGATCCTCGATCTGTTCGGCTGCGACATCCGCCGCCACCTTGGCGCGCTCTTCCGGCTTGTCGTCGAGACCGGCAAAGCGCTCGTCGAGGAACGACGGGATGACTGTGCCGCAAGCACCGGCAAAGCGCTTCAGCTGCGTCAGATTAAGGATCGGCATGATGCCCGGAACGATGGGCATAGAAACGCCCGCAGCCCGCACCTTCTCAAGGTAGCGTTCGAAATTGTCATTGTCGAAGAAGAACTGCGTCAGCGCACGGTTGGCGCCGTTATCGGCCTTGCGCTTCAGCATGTCGATATCGGCGGTGACATCCTTGCTCTCCGGGTGCTTCTCCGGATAGGCCGAGACGGAAATCTCGAAATCGCCGATTTCGCGCAAGCCGGCCACCAGCTCGGATGCATTGGCATAGCCGCCCGGATGCGGCTGGTACGGCGCACCGGCACCGCCGGGCGCGTCACCGCGCAGCGCCACGAAATGCTTCACGCCCGCCTTGCGGAAATTGTCGATCACCTGATGCGTTTCTTCCTTCGTCGCTCCGACGCAGGTGAGATGCGAAGCGGTCGCAAGCGGCGTCTCGTTCAGAAACCGCGTGACGGCCGTCAGCGTCGGTGCCTTGGTCGTGCCGCCCGCACCATAGGTGACGGAAACGAAATCCGGATTCCAGTCCTGCAGCTCGCTGACGGCCTTCCAAAGCTGACCTTCCATCTCTTCCGACTTGGGTGGGAAGAATTCGAAGGAAATGCCGATATCGCGGCGGCCACTAGTGTTCAAAGTCATAAATCAAACCTCCGCTGCCAATATTGTTCCGGCGCCTTCGGATGCCATCAGGCGCCGCGGGTCGCGGGCGAGCCAGATGGTGACCGTGAGGCCCTGCTCGCCGGCCTGACCCGGATGAAGATCGACGGCCTGCTCGACATCGAGCCCCGCCTTGCGCAGCCAGTCGGACATCGACTGGTGCGAGAAACCGAGACGAACATGGGCATGCTCGTCCCTGAGATATTCGAGCCCGTGCGGGGCCAGATCGATGACCAGCAGCCGCCCGCCGGGCGCCAGCATGCGCGCCGCCTCATTGATAGCGATCTCGGGCTGATCGAAGAAATGCAGCACCTGATGGATGGTCACCAGGTCGAAATCCTGCCCGTCGAACGGCAGGTTCAGGATATCGGCATGGCGCACCGACGCCTTGTTGATCCCTGACTTGTCGAGATTGGAGCGCGCCACGCTCAGCATGTCGCGGCTGGCATCGACGCCGATTGCCCGGCGGTAGAGCCCTGATAACAGCTGCAGGATGCGGCCGGTCCCGGTGCCGAGATCAAGAAGCGAATAGACCGGCTGGCTGCCGAGAAGCTTGATGACGGCCGCATCGACCTCTTCGTCGGCGGCATGCAGGCGGCGCAGCTCGTCCCACTCAGCCGCATTGCGGCTGAAATAGGCCTGTGCCCGCTCGGCGCGCTGGCGCTTGACCGAAGACAGGCGCTCGCCGTCGCGCTGGACGACCGGGTCGTTCTCCGAGGAATGCTGCAGGAGCACGCGCACCAGCGCCGCCGCCTTGCCCTCCTGCTTCAGCCGGAAATAGGCCCAGGCGCCTTCCTGGTAGCGATCGATGAGATCGGCCTCACCAAGCAGCTTCAGGTGACGGGAAATGCGGGGTTGGGACTGGCCGAGAATTTCGGTAAGATCGGTAACGGTCAGATCGCCTGCCGCCAGGAGCGCCAGCAATCGCAGACGGGTCGGCTCGCCGGCCGCCTTCAAGACGTCCACGATCGCATCCAATCCAAGCTTTACCGGTTCAGCCATATTCTGCCCAATCAAGATATAAAGATATCTTTATGTGATTTGCGTAGCGGTAGCAAGCTTCAATTCAGATAATCGCGAAATTCATTGGCCAGATCACGACGCCGCAGACATGCAAAAGCCCCGGCCATGACCGGGGCTTTCCAAAGGCATAAAAGCAGATATCAGCGCGTCAGGCGCTTGTAGGCCTGGCTGCCCGGGTTGAGGGCGTCGGGGCCGAGGCGGCGGACCTTGTCCTGCTCGTAGTCTTCGAAGTTGCCTTCGAACCATTCGACATGGCCGTCACCTTCGAAGGCAAGGATATGCGTCGCCAGACGGTCGAGGAACATGCGATCGTGGCTGATGATGATGGCGCAGCCGGCGAAGTTTTCGAGCGCCGTTTCCAGCGCACCCAGCGTTTCCGTATCAAGGTCGTTGGTCGGTTCGTCGAGCAGCAACACGTTGCCGCCGGCCTTCAGCATCTTGGCAAGGTGAACGCGGTTGCGCTGACCACCCGAGAGATTGCCGACCTTCTGCTGCTGATCTCCGCCCTTGAAGTTGAAGGCGCCGCAATAGGCTCTGGAGTTCATGTCGAACTTGCCGAGCTTGATGACTTCGGCACCGCCGGAGATTTCTTCCCAGACCGTCTTGTTGCCATCCAGCGCATCGCGGCTCTGGTCGACATAGCCGAGATGCACGGTGTCGCCGATGCGCACCGAACCGGCATCCGGCTTTTCCTGGCCGGTGATCATCTTGAACAGCGTCGTCTTGCCGGCGCCGTTCGGACCGATGATGCCGACGATGCCGCCCGGCGGCAGCTTGATCGACAGGTCGTTGATCAGCGTGCGGCCTTCGAAGCCCTTGGTGATGCCTTCCATCTCGATAACGACATTGCCGAGACGCTCGGAGACCGGGATAATGATCTGCGCATCGCCGGGACGGATGCCTTCTGCGGCATCGACCAGCTGTTCGTAGGCCTTGATACGGGCCTTCGACTTCGCCTGGCGGGCCTTCGGGCTGGAAGCGATCCATTCCTGTTCGCGCGACAGCGCCTTCTGGCGGCCGGCTTCTTCGCGGTTTTCCTGCAGCATGCGCTTGGCCTTGGCCGTCAGGTAGGCAGAGTAGTTGCCTTCGTACGGAATACCGCGGCCGCGGTCGAGCTCGAGGATCCAGCCCGTGACGTTGTCGAGGAAGTAGCGGTCGTGGGTGATCATCATCACGGCGCCCGGATAATCGCGCAGGTGCTTTTCGAGCCACGCGATGGTTTCGGCGTCGAGATGGTTGGTCGGTTCGTCGAGCAGCAGCAGGTCCGGCTGCGACAGGAGCAGGCGGCAGAGTGCGATACGGCGGCGTTCACCGCCCGAGAGAATGGTGACGTCGGAATCCTTCGGCGGGCAGCGCAGCGCTTCCATCGCCATCTCGACCTGCTGTTCCAGATCCCAGAGGTTCTGGCTGTCGATGATGTCCTGGAGCTTGGCGCCCTCGTCCGCCGTCTCGTCGGAATAGTTCATCATCAGCTCGTTGTAGCGGTCGATGATCGCCGTCTTGTCGGCAACGCCCATCATGACGTTCTCGAAGGCGGTCTTTGTCGGATCGAGATGCGGCTCCTGCTCAAGGTAGCCAACGGTCGCACCGTCGGCGAGCCAGGCTTCGCCTGTGTATTCCTTGTCCTGACCGGCGATGATGCGCAGCACCGTCGACTTACCGGCGCCGTTCGGGCCAAGAATACCGATCTTGGCATCCGGGTAGAACGACAGGTTGACGTTCTCGAGAATTTTCTTGGCGCCGTAAGACTTGTTGAGTCCCGACATGTGATAAATGAACTGACGTGCCATCTTTAAACTGCTCCGCGCGCAAACGTGTAAATCCGTGGCCGCTATGTAGGCGAAACCCGGCTCCCGGGCAACGCCGAAACCGGCCTCTCTTGCGCTTTGCAGCAGTCTTTGCCTCAGAAACCGGCCGCGTCGACCACACCTTGGTCGCATCCGAAGGAGGTTCGTCCCGCCCCCTGGATCAGCGTGCCGAGATTATCGGCAGAGCCTGGCGCCACCGCATCCTCGGAAAGCCCGATCGTCAGCTCGCTGATAACCCGAACACCGCCGGCCCGGCGGCAGCTCATCTTCACCCGGTCGGCAGCGCCAGCGCCAAAACTCTTGTCGAAGGCCGCCTTGATCTGATCGGCGCTGACAGACTTGCCGACATTTGCGGCAAACAGCTCGCGCACCGCCGATGCATTGAGATCGCCGATCAGCCGCACGGCCGTGCCGAAATAGGCGTCGGCCGAAAGCTTGGTGCAGGTGCCGTGCTTGGTCCATTCGTGACGCTCGAGCGCCGATTGCGTGCCCGGCATCGCTTTTGCCAGCGCCGCCGCATTCTCCGCCGTCAGCTTGACCTCAGGCAGCGACCGCCAGTCGCCATCCTTGTCGGCCGCCTGCTCCTCCTTCGAGACGCCACAGTAATTCTGCCGCATCGGCCAGAGGCCATGGAGGGTAAAATTGGTCGCGTCGAAACGATCCCGCGTCTGGCTGGCGCATTCCGGCTTCTTCTGGTTGGTCTGGCAAAAGGCCGGCTGCCAGCTTGCAGCGAGGATGAAGCGCGTGCGCCCCTGCCCTTCCTGTGCGAAAGCCGAAGCCGCCAACAGGCCTGACAAAGCCACGATTGCCGCATGCAGAAAGAACCTGCTCATCTCCATCCCCTAGATAGAACAATACAAGAACAAGTAAGCACGAAGCGCAACGTTCCGCAACCCTGAATCGCAGCATTTTCCCCTGCAAATCGCCGCAGGCCCGCTTGCATTTGACGGCCGATCTGATCTTCTGCGCGCCGGGAGGATCGGATGTTTTCGCAAACACAATGGCTTAACGTGGCAGGCGCCTCGCTCGCCTTTCACAGCGAGATGGCCGCGGGCGCGCCACGCGGTATCCTCGTCGTCTGCCACGGCCTTGCCGAGCATTCGAAACGCTATCAGCGCTTCGCAGAGGCCATTGCCGCGCGCGGCTATCATGTCTTCGCCCACGATCACCGCGGCCACGGCGAGACCAAGGCGCCGGATGCGCCGACCGGCCAGTTCGCGAGGCGCGACGGTGTATCCCGCGTCATCGATGACGTCGCCGCCATGCGCGATCATGCAGCGAGGCTACACCCGGGGCTCCCCGTCATCCTCTTCGGCCATTCGATGGGCGGGCTGATCGCGCTCAACGCCGCGCAGACCTATCCGGAGAAATTCGATGCGGTTGCCGTCTGGAATTCGAATTTCGCCGTTGGCCTCTCCGGCCGCGCCGCACAGGTGATCCTGCGCGCCGAAAAGGCGCTGAAGGGCTCGGATGTACCAAGCGGCATGCTGCCGCGATTGACCTTCGCCGCCTGGGGTAAGTCCATTCCCGGCCACACAACGGAATTCGACTGGCTGTCGCGCGATCCGGCCGAGGTCGCGAAATATATCACC
Source organism: Hyphomicrobiales bacterium (assembly GCA_900465675.1). Classification (GTDB taxonomy): domain Bacteria; phylum Pseudomonadota; class Alphaproteobacteria; order Rhizobiales; family Rhizobiaceae; genus Rhizobium. Next base: position 547,900 of record UBJR01000009.1, read on the forward strand.
GACCCGCTCTGCGGCTTCGATGCCTCTGTATCGATGTGGCTCGACGTTTTCGAACTGACGTTCCGGGCGACGAAAAAGGAGCAACTCGACCGTCTTCCGAAGGATCGCCCGATCCATCTCGTTGGCGGCGGGCAGGATCCGGCAACGGAGCGCGGAAAAGCCGTTTTCTGGCTCTCAAGCCATTTGAAACGCCAGGGCTTCTCCCGTATCACCACTGAAATATATCAGGACTTCAGGCACGAGACCTTGAACGAGACCGGCGCAGCAGACGCCATCTCGGCCTTCGCCGATTGGTGCGACGGCGCGGTCATGCGGTCCTGAGCAGAGTATCCGAGATGGCAGGCGCTGCAATGAAGACGAACTCCTCTTCCGAAGTCACCATGGGCCTGGCGCTCATGCTTCTGTCGGTGCTGTTTTCACCGCTGATCGACATCTTCGCCAAGCTGGCGATCGCCACCGTCCCGTCAGCGGAGATCACCGCCGCGCGTTTCGCCGTCCAGGCGATCTGCATGCTGCCCGTCGTCATCTGGCGCAAGAACCTCGCCGACCTGTCGTGGAAGCAGACCTTCTATCACGCGATCCGCGGGATCATCATGACCATTTCGATGATCTCCTTCGTCGCGACGCTGAAATACATGTCGGTCGCCGATGCCATCGCCATCTTCTTTGTCGAGCCGATCATCCTGACGATCCTCAGCAGCATCTTCCTCGGCGAAGCCATCGGCTGGCGGCGCTACACAGCCTGCGGCGTCGGCTTCTTCGGCGCCATCCTCATCATCCAGCCGAGCTTCCAGGAAGTCGGCTTCGTGGCGCTGCTTCCCGTCGTCAGCGCCGTCTGCATCGCCATTTCGGCGATGATGAACCGGGCCCTGGCGCAGCGCGAAGACCCCTGGGTCATGCAGTTCCAGATGGGCCTCTGGGGCCTGCTGTTCTGCGCGATCATTCTCTATGTCGGCGAAGGCAGCGGCTCCGATGTCTTCGATCCGGTCATGCCCTCCACTATCGCCTTCGGCTACCTCGCAGGCGTCGGCGTCATGGCGGCGATCGCCGGCATTCTCGGCGTCTATGCCTATCGCGCCGCTCCGGCATCGACGCTGGCGCCGCTGCAATATTTCGAGATCGTCTCGGCGACGATCTTCGCCTGGCTGGTCTTTGGCGACTTCCCGGATGCCATCAAATGGCTCGGTATCCTGATCATCATCGCTTCGGGCCTCTACATCATCTGGCGCGAGCGGCGCTTTGCATCCAAGCCCGTATCCGATACATCTGAGGCAACACGGGCGCCGTAATCCGCCCGCGGGAGGAACATGACGGTCAGCAGCAAAAAGCCGCCGCTTGCGGGCATCAGGGTCATCGAACTGGCCCGCGTGCTTGCCGGTCCCTGGGCCGGGCAGATGTTGGCCGATCTCGGAGCCGACGTCATCAAGGTCGAAAATCCCGATGGCGGCGACGATACGAGGCAATGGGGGCCGCCCTTCGTCGAGGGCGCCGACGGCGAAAATCTTTCCGCCGCCTATTACCATTCCACCAACCGCAACAAGCGCTCGATCACCGCCGACCTCAAGACAGAGGAAGGCCAGGCGCTGGTCCGCCGCCTGGCTGCAACAGCCGATGTGCTGATCGAGAATTTCAAGCTCGGCGGTCTCGTCAAATACGGTCTCGATTACGAGAGCCTGCGCCAGATCAATCCCAAACTCGTCTATTGCTCGATCACCGGTTTCGGCCAGACCGGCCCCTATGCCAATCTCGCCGGCTACGATTACATCGTCCAGGGCATGTCGGGCTTCATGTCCGTCACCGGCGAGCCAGACGGGCAGCCGATGAAGGCCGGCGTCGCCATCGCCGATATCTTCACCGGCATCTATGCCGTCTCGGCCATCGAGGCGGCACTGATCCACGCGCTGAAGACCGGCGAAGGCCAGCTGGTCGATATGGCGCTGCTCGATGTGCAGTCCGCCATTCTCGCCAACCAGAACATGAATTACCTCGTGTCCGGCAAGGCGCCGGTGCGGCTCGGCAATGCGCATCCGAACATCTCGCCCTACGAAGTCATTCCGGCCGCCGATGGCTATCTCATTCTCGCCGTCGGCAATGACGGCCAGTTCCGCCGCCTCTGCACCATCCTCGGCCTCGACGGCATCGGCGAGGACGAGCGTTTCGCCACCAACAAGGCGCGCGTCACCAACCGCGACGAGGTCCGCCGCCTGGTCTCCGGCAAGACATTGAACTGGCAGAAGGCCGATCTCCTGAGGGCCTGTGAGGATAATGCCGTACCGGCCGGCGCCATCAATACGATCGAGGAGATGTTTGCCGATCCGCAGGTCATTGCCCGCGGCCTGCGGCTCGATCTCGCCGATGCCGCAGGAACGCTGATCCCGACGGTTCGAACCCCTGTGGTTCTCTCGGAAACACCGCTACGCTACGAAAGACCGAGCCCGCGCCTCGGCGAGCACCAGGAGGAGGTGCTCGCCGAACTCGAAGCGCTGGAACTGAAGGCACAAGGGAGGGAACAGGCATCATGAGAAAGACCGGCGGAGAATTGATCGTCGAAGCGTTAAAGGCAAATGGCGTCACCCGCCTTTCCTGCGTTCCCGGCGAAAGCTTCCTCGCGGTCCTCGATGCCCTTCACGACAGCGATATCGAAGTCATCGTCTGCCGCCAGGAAGGTGGTGCTGCGATGATGGCCGATTGCTGGGGCCGGCTGACGGGCGAACCCGGCATCTGCATGGTCACCCGCGGCCCCGGCGCCACAAACGCCTCGGCCGGTCTCCACATCGCCCGCCAGGATTCGATCCCGATGATCCTGTTCATCGGCCAGGTCCAGCGCGATGCCCGCGAGCGCGAAGCCTTCCAGGAGGTCGAGTTCCGCAGGGCGCTGACGGAATATGCCAAATGGGTCGGCGAGATCGACGATGCCGCACGCATCCCGGAATTCGTCACCCGCGCCTTTTCCATCGCCACATCCGGCCGTCCCGGCCCCGTCGTCTTGTCACTGCCCGAAGACATGTTGCGCGACGAGGTCGAGGCACCCCGCGCCAAGCCCTATGTCCGCGTTGCCGCCTATCCCGGCCGCCGCCAGATCGATGATTTCTACATGCGCCTGCTGAAGGCCGAGCGTCCGCTGGTGATCCTCGGCGGCACCCGCTGGGATGCCGATGCGGTCGCCGATGTCCGCGCCTTCGCCGAGCGCTTCAAGCTGCCGGTCGGCTGCTCCTTCCGCCGCCAGATGCTGTTCGATCATCTGCATCCGAGCTATGCAGGCGATGTCGGCATCGGCATCAATCCGGCACTCGCCAAGGAGATCAAGGAAAGCGATCTGCTGATCCTGCTCGGCAGCCGCATGTCGGAGATGCCGTCGTCAGGCTATACGCTGATCGATATCCCCTATCCCCAGCAGCAGCTCGTCCATATCTATCCCGATGCATCCGAGCTCGGCCGCATCTATCGCCCGGATCTCGCCATCTGCGCGTCGCCGCAGGATTTCGTCGATGCACTGGCCGATCTCGAAGCGCCGGGCGAACCGCGCTGGGCAGAGCGTACCGAGCGCATGCACCAGGCCTATCTCACATGGTCGAAGCCGCCGCAAACCGGCCCCGGCCCGGTGCAGATGGGGCCGATCATGGACTGGATCGAAGGCAATACGAGAGCCGATGCGATCTTCACCAATGGCGCCGGAAACTACGCCACCTGGCTGCACCGTTTCCACCGCTTCCGGCAGTTCAACACTCAGGCGGCCCCGACCTCAGGCTCAATGGGCTACGGCCTGCCCGCCGCCGTTGCCGCCAAACAGCTCTTTCCGGAGCGCGAAGTGATCTGCTTTGCCGGAGACGGCTGCTTCATGATGCACGGCCAGGAATTCGCCACCGCCGTCCGCTACAACCTGCCGATAATCGTGCTTGTCATCAACAACGGCATCTACGGCACGATCCGCATGCATCAGGAGCGGGAATATCCGGGACGCGTCAGCGGCACCGATCTCACCAACCCTGACTTCGCCGCCCTTGCCCGCGCCTATGGCGGCCACGGCGAAACCGTCGAAACGACGGCGGAATTCGTGCCCGCCTTCGAGCGCGCCCGTGCCAGCCGCAAGCCGGCGATCATCGAGATCAAGCTCGATCCTGAGGCCATTACCCCGGCACGCACGCTGACGCAGATCAGGACGAAGAGCTGAGGGCTCCAAACAAAAAGCCGGTGAGCGAACCCACCGGCTTCCCGTTTCGGTAATTCCGGAAAATCAGTCGATCGCAGCCGTGACGATGAACTCGACCTTGTATTTCGGTGCAGCAAGCTTGGCTTCGCTGGTGGCGCGGGCCGGTGTGTTGGCCGGATCGACCCAGGCTTCCCAGGCAGCGTTCATTTCGGCGAAGTCCGCAATGTCGGAGAGGTAGATCAGCGTCTGCAGGATCTTCGACTTGCTGGAGCCGGCAGCCGCCAGCAGGCGGTCGACTTCGGCAAGAGCAGCCTTGCACTGATCCGTAACGCTCTCGCCTTCGGCAACCTGGCCGGCGAGGTAAACGGTGTTGCCGTGGACGACGGCGCCGCTCATGCGGGGACCGGGGCCGATGCGCTTGATGCTCATGGTTTTCTCCTGAGTTTCTTATGGAATGAAGGGCGCGGACAAAACCGCGCCGCAGGGTCAGCCGCGAATATGATGGGTCTTCTGATAGATCGCGGTGGAACGGGCGCCAGAGCGGCAGTAGCCGAGCATCGGGCGCGGGAATTCGTCAAGCGCGTCGACCATGCCGGTCACGGCTTCCTCGGTAACGCCCATGGTGCCGACAGGCACATGCGCGATCTCCAAGCCAAGTTCCTTGGCGCGCGCCGCGATCACGGAAAACGGCGTCTGGTCGGGGCTTTCCTGGTCCGGGCGATGGCAGACGATCGACTTGAAACCCAGAGCCTTGATCTGGTCGAGATCCTCGACCGCAATCTGGCCGGATACCGAATAGTCGTCGTCGATCTGGCGGATGTCCATCACGCGTACCTCCTGAAAATGAACGGCAGAAGCTCTACGATGCGCGACCGCGAGCGTCAACAATTGTTAGCTCATACAAAGGCGAAGGTCAGCGCATAGCTGCGGCTTTCGCCGGGCTTCAGCATGTTGAATTCGCCCGCCGCCTCCAGCTCGCTGCGCAGCACCCAGCGATGCGAGACCGGCTCGATGCCGAGAATATGCGCCGGTGCATTCTGGTTGCGCCAGACCTGCAGGTGCGGCAGCGTATCGGAGCGCGTGCGCACCCTCAGCGTCTTGCCATGCACGGCCTTCATCGGCCCGAGGCGCACTTCGGCAAAGCCACCTTCGGTCGCCGGTGCCTCGACGCAGAACAACCCGCCGAGTTCGTCGCCGAAGGTCCAAGGGAAACCGCCGTCTTCCAGCATCTTGCCTTCGAGCCGGGTGCCCTCGTCGAACCATTTGCCGCCGACATTCATGTGGTACATCAGGAAGGTCGGGACGGTCTGGTCGCTGGTATTGATGACCTTGTCCTCGAGCGAGACTTCGCCCGTCGCGCCATCGATCGTCCAGAGGCGCTCGATGCGCTGCGGCAGTCCCTCGACGGTGACAAGATCGATATCGGCGCGGCATTCGGCATTGCCGTTTTCGAACTTGGTCCACAGCACCTTCGCCTTGTGGCCGGAAACCGAGCCATGCAGCGGATAGATCGCGCCGTCGGTGCGGCCCGGGATCGGCTCGCGGTGACGGATATGGTCGGGGCCGCAGGTGAACAGGAAGCCTTCGAGCGAATGGTCGATACGCGGGTCGCCGTCATCCGGAATGGCGCGCTTGGGCGAAATATCGACGCCATCGACGACGCAGGCGCCGATATCCATCACCGACGTCTCGTCAAGCATCAGGCGCGGCCCCTTGGCGGCTGCAAACTCGATCATTTCAATCCCTCCCCTGTCTCAAAACTGCCGTAGCGTTAGGGGCAGCGCAAGGTTTCGTCAATCACGTCGCGCATGATTGCCCGCAACCGGCGATCCGCTGAGGAACCGCCTTGGCAAACCAAACGTTTAGCTTCACGCAAGTGATCACGGATATTTTCATAATTTGTTCAGTACGAATTCATAAATTCCACACTAGCGTCAAAATTCGCGGGTGTGTGTCGGCCCAGTCCCTGCTTGAGGTGCAAGACGTGAATCGCATTCTGAAATACGGCCTTTCGCTCGCCGCTGTCGTTCTGGCCGTCACATCCGTCGCGCCGGTCGCGGACGCGCAGCAATATGGCCGCCGCCAGCGCGACGTCGTCATGGTCACGCCGGATGGCCAGATCGTCGACTATATCCCGCCGGGCGCCGACGTCTATTATTCGCGCGACCGTAACGGCAATCGCGTTCTCGTCGACAGCTACGGCAATGTCGTCGCCACCGAAATGCGCTCCAAGGGCTATTATCCCGCGGCTCCCTCGCGCGATCCCTATAACAACGACCCCTATAATGCCGAGAGCGGCGATCAGACGCGCTATGGCAGCACCCGCTACATGGAGCGCGGCGCAGTCACCGGCGCGATCCCGCGTGACGGAAGCATCGAGCGTCAACCGCTCGATCAGCCCTATCCTGATAACGGCGACTATGCCGCGATCGATCCCGATCAGCAGGCACCTCAGGCACAGCAGCCAAGAGCACCCGAAGAGCCGGCGATCACCCTGAAGGGCAAGTCGAAGCCGGAGATCGTCGCGCTGCAGGTGTTCCTCGACCGCTCCGGCATCTCGCCAGGTGTCATCGACGGACACATGGGCTCGAACGTCACCAAGGCGATCTATGCCTACAACCAGATGACCGGCGAAAATCTCGATCCGAATAATACCGACGCGATCCTTGAACAGCTGCGCCTGTCGGGCGGCCTGCCTGTTATCAGCTATACGATCACCCCTGCAGACGCGGCTGGCCCCTATGTCGCCGAGATTCCGGAAGACTACGCACACAAGGCGCTTCTGCCGTCGCTCGCCTATACGTCCACGACCGAGATGCTGGCCGAGCGTTTCCACATGGACGAAGCCTTCCTGAAGGAAATGAACCCCGGCGCCGACTTCACCGTCCCCGGCACCATCATCAAGGTTGTCAATCCGGGCGACCCGAAGACCGGCACGGTCGCCAAGATTCTGGCGGACAAGGCCAAGAAGCAGGTCTTCGCCTACGACGACGCGGGCAACCTGATCGCCGCTTACCCGGCCTCGATCGGCTCCAACGACACGCCCTCGCCGTCTGGCACGGTGCAAGTCGATCGTGTCGCGCTGAACCCGGGCTACACCTACAATCCGAAGATCAACTTCCAACAGGGCGCCAACGACAAGGTCCTGAACATTCCGCCAGGCCCGAACGGCCCGGTCGGCACAGTCTGGATCGCACTCTCCAAGCCGACCTACGGCATTCACGGTACCCCAGAGCCCTCGAAGATCGGCCGCACCCAGAGCCACGGCTGTATCCGCCTGACCAACTGGGACGCGACGGAACTGGCCAAGATGGTCAAGCCCGGCGTCACGGTCGAATTCGTCGATTGATCGCCATGCATTGAAACAAAAAAAGCCGCCGGTCTCCCGGCGGCTTTTTTGTTTCGGCTTGTGAAATCAGGCCGCGTCACGCATCAGCAGGCCGGAAAGACGTGCCGCAACCGGAAGCTTGACCGGCAGCTTGCGCATCATTTCCTCTGCGAAACAGAGAGCATTTTCGCGGGCCTTTTCGAGGTTCGAGACCCGGGTCGCATCCATGGTGGCGAGCGTGCCGCCGCAATCGAAGATGTCGCGGAAAGCCGAGCGTTCGATGATCGCCGTGTCGAGAACCGGCACGTGACGCTCATTGAGCAGCGCCTTGACCAGCTGCAGCGCGCGGGTCGTGACCATCGAGTTGACGCGGGTCAGGACGACGGAATGACCGATCTTGATGCCTGCCTTCTCATCCAGATACTGGAGCAGTTCCAGAACCTGCGCGCCGCCGCGGGCATCCATGGCACAGCCCTGGATCGGGATCAGCACGTGGTCGGAAAGACCGACGGCAGTGGCAAGCAGCGGATTGCGCGCGCCCGGCAGATCGATGATGAAATAGTCGGTATTGGCCTTGTTCTCGCTGATATGCAGCGGCAGCGATGCCGAGGTGACGAAGTCGATGACAGAGACGTTCTTCACGTTGCCGGAAATCTCATGCCAGCGGGAAATCCAATGCTGGGGATCGGCGTCCAGAATGGTGACGCGATACCCCTTGCGCGCAAGCTCGGTCGCCAGCAGCAGCACGGCCGTAGTCTTGCCGGCGCCGCCCTTGGTATTTGCAAAAGTAATGACTGGCATATCAGGTCCTCGAAGGGAAAAGTGGCGAGCCGGTTATCGCTCTCATACGCACTTTTCGATTCATCGTGCGGTTAATGCATCCTTTCCAATCGTGGTTAACAAAATCTAAACGGACGAGCCGAAATTGCAGCCCGGATTTCTTACATCCCTAGAATTTGGGATGTTTGCAGACAAAAAAAGCCCGGAAAGCCTGCGCTTTCCGGGCCAGCTGGTTGGTCCGCCTTGGTTAACTCAGAAGCAATCCTTGAACAAAGCCTTGGTGTTTTCGAGCGTCATCGTGACAGGATTGCCACCGGCGCTCGGGTCTTCGATCGCCATCGCTGACAATTCGTCGATCCTGTCAGGCGCGATTCCCATCGCCGAGAGGCTTTCGGGAACGCCGAGTTCGGAGCGCAGCTTCAGCACGTAATCATAGAAGCCGTCGAAACCTCCGGCGATGCCGAGATAAGCCGCCGCACGGGCGATCTTCTCTTCGATCACAGCGCGATTGAAACGCAGCACGGCCGGCATCACGACGGCATTGGTCATGCCGTGATGGGTGTTGTAAACGGCGCCGATCGGGTGCGACAGCGCGTGGATGGCGCCAAGGCCCTTCTGGAACGCGACGGCGCCCATGGCGGCGGCTGCCATCATGTTGGCGCGGGCTTCCAGATCCGTGCCCTCCTTGTAGGCGCGCGGCAGGAATTCCTTGACGAGGCGCATCCCTTCAAGCGCGATACCAGCCGACATCGGATGGTAGAACGGCGAGGAATAGGCTTCCAGGCAATGCGCGAAAGCATCCATGCCGGTGCCGGCGGTGATGATCTTCGGCATCCCGACGGTCAGTTCCGGATCGGAGATCACGACGCCGGGCAGGAACTTCGGATGGAAGATGATCTTCTTCACATGCGTCGCCGAATTGGTGATGACGCTGGCGCGGCCGACTTCCGAGCCGGTCCCCGCCGTCGTCGGCACGGCAACGATCGGTGCGATGCCTTCGATGCTGGCACGGGTCCACCAGTCGCCGATATCCTCGAAATCCCAGACCGGACGGCTCTGGCCTGCCATGAAGGCGACGCACTTGCCGAGATCGAGACCGGAGCCGCCGCCGAAGGCGACGACGCCGTCATGACCGCCATCCTTGAAGGCCTTCACACCGGCTTCGAGGTTCTTCTCGTTCGGGTTCGGATCGACATCGGCAAAGATGGCGCGGCCGAGACCGGCGTCTTCGAGAATGTCGAGCGCGTTCTTGGTGATCGCCATGGAAGCAAGGCCGCGATCGGTGACCAGCAGCGGCTTCTTCATGCCGAGACTCTTGCAGGCGTCGGCGAGCTCCTTGATGCGGCCGCGGCCGAGCTTGACCGCTGTCGGATAGCTCCAGTTGGCTGTGATATTGCTGCTCATGCTGTTACTTTCTTCAGATGGTAGGATTTCGGACGCGTCAGGTTCTGGAAGCCGATGATCGACAGCGAGCCGCCGCGGCCGGTTTCCTTGACGCCGGTCCAGCAAAGCGCCGGATCCAGATAATCGGCGCGATTCATGAACACCGTACCGGTTTCGATTTCGCGGCCAAGCCGCCCTGCCCGTTCCGCGTCCTTGGTCCACAGCGAAGCGGTCAGGCCGTACTGACTGTCGTTCATCAGCGCCAGCGCTTCCTCGTCGCTCTTGACCTTCATGATGCCGACAGCCGGACCGAAGGTTTCTTCGCGCATGAAGGCCATCGAATGGTCGATATTGACGAGAACCTGCGGTGCGAGATAGGCGCCGCCATCGTCCTGCGGAAAGAGTTTCGGATCGACCAGCGCCTTGGCGCCCTTGGAAACCGCATCGGCGATCTGATCGCGGACCACCTTGGCAAAGCGCCTGTGCGCCATCGGGCCGAGCGAGGTTTCAGGATCGAGCGGATTGCCGAGCTTGTAGTTCGACACCCAGGCGACCGACTTCTCGACGAAGCTGTCGTAGAGCGACTCGTGCACATAGATGCGCTCGATCCCGCAGCAGCACTGGCCGGAATTGTAGGTCGCGCCATCCATCAGCGTATCGACGGCAGCGTCGAGATCGGCGTCTTCCATGACATAGCCCGGATCCTTGCCACCGAGCTCGAGGCCGAGACCGGTGAAGGTACCAGCCGCCGCCCGCTCCATGGAGCGACCACCTTCGACCGAGCCGGTGAAGTTGACGAAGTTGAAGCTGCCGGCCGCGATCAGAGCCGAGGTCGTCTGGTGATCGAGGAAGACATTCTGGAAGACATCTTCAGGGACACCGGCCTCCACGAAAGCCTGTACGAGGCGCTCGCCAACCAGTAGCGTCTGCGACGCATGCTTCAGCACAACGGTATTACCCGCCATCAGCGCCGGAGCGATCGTGTTGATCGCCGTCATATAGGGATAATTCCAGGGGGCGACGACGAAGACGACACCATGGGCTTCGCGCTCGATGCGGCGCTCGAACTTGTCGCTCTCTTCGACGACGAGCGGCGCCAGCGCTTCGGCAGCGATCGAGGCCACGTAATTGGAGCGCTCGTTGAAGCCCTTGTACTCGCCGCCATAACGGATCGGACGGCCCATCTGCCAGGCGATCTCGGGCACGACGACGTCCGACATCTCATTGAGACGCGCGACACCCTTCAGCACCAGCTGAACGCGATCTTCGAGCGGACGCTTCGCCCAGGCCTTCTGCGCCTTGCGCGCACGGGCCACGGCTTCCTTCGCCGCTTCCAGCGGCAGCGCCGGACGCTCGGCGTAAACCGATCCGTCCACGGGTGATATGCATTGGATCATTGCCATGATCTTCATCCTATGTTTTTAGCGACCTATGGCGGACGCAGCCACCACCATCTCCGGATATATGGAGATCATGAGGCGCTTATTGCATCCGCCTTCGATACGCCTCTTATGCTCTCTCGAAACCGCGCGCCACTTCCCAGTCGGTGATGCGACGATCGTATTCTTCCTGCTCCCATTCGGCAGCGCGCGTGTAGTGGTCGATGACATCATCGCCGAAGGCACTACGCAGCATCTTCGACTTGGTCATGGCAACCGTCGCAGCGCGCAACGTCCGCGGGATTTCGCGCACCTTGCGGGCACCATAGGCATCTCCCACGAAGGGCGCTTCGAGTTCAAGCTTGTTCTCGATGCCGTCGATGCCTGCGGCAATCAGCGCCGCGAAGGCCAGATAGGGATTGAGGTCGGAGCCGCCGACACGGCATTCGATGCGGATCGCCTTGCTGCCATCGCCGCAGAGGCGGTAGCCGGCGGTGCGGTTGTCCTTGCTCCAGATCGCCTTGGTCGGCGCGAAGGTGCCGGCCATGAAGCGCTTGTAAGAATTGATATAGGGCGCCAGGAAATAGGTGATCTCGCTCGCATGCGCGAGAAGACCGGCGACATAGTTTTCCATCAGCGGCGACATGCCGTATCTGCCCTTCTCGTCGAAGAACAGCGCCTTCTTGCCATCGAGGCTCCAGAGCGACTGGTGGATATGCGACGAGCTGCCCGCAGCGTTGTAATGCCACTTGGCAAGGAAGGTGATGGCCTTGCCCTTCGACCAGGCGATTTCCTTGCAGCCGTTCTTGATGATCGTATGGCGGTCGGCCATCGTCAAAGCTTCGGCATAGCGAACGTTAATCTCTTCCTGTCCGGCGGAAGCCTCGCCCTTCGAGTTTTCGACGGGGATTTCGGCGCCCTGCAGACCGGTGCGGATCGCCCGCATTACCTCTTCTTCCTTGGTGGTCTGGAAGATGTGGTAGTCCTCGTTATAGGCGCTGGCGAGCTTCAGGTTGCGATAGCCCGCGGCGTGAGCCGACTCGTAGGTCTGGTCGAAAAGGAAGAATTCGAGCTCGGATGCCATGAACGGCTTCATGCCCATCGCTTCCAGACGCTTCACCTGCTTCTTCAGGATGGCGCGCGGCGAATGTGCAACTTCCTCATGCGTATGATGATCGAGCAGATCGCAGAGCACCAGGGCCGTGCCTTCGAGCCACGGAATGCGCCGCAGCGTCGAGAGGTCCGGCTTCATCGTATAGTCGCCGTAGCCCTTCTCCCAGCTGGTCGCCTTGTAGCCGGAGACGGTTTCCATCTCCATGTCGGTGGCGACGAGATAGTTGCAGCTGTGAGTTTCCTTCCAGGCGCTGTCGAGAAAATACTCAGCCTGGAAGCGCTTGCCCATCAAGCGGCCCTGCATGTCGATCTGGCACGCCAGAACGGTATCGATGCGGCCCTCGGCCACGTCCTTCTTGAGATCGTCGAGAGTGTAGCTGGTGGTCATGATTTACCCGCCTGAATTTTTGATTTTGCGATTTCGGAACAACGAAAGGGCATGCAGCGGCGAGACGAAGCCCGCCTGATGCTTTTTCATTGAACCGGGGATGGGGCCGCGTGCGCCGCGGCCCCGCCATTCGAGAGGGAAGCCTCTAGGCTCTAGTGTTCGCCCACGGCCTTTTCGGCAGCAGCGATTTCCGCCTGACGGCGTGCCACTTCGTCGCCGATCGGCGGGCCCTTGAAGCGGCGCTTCTCGAAGCCGAACCAGACGATGCCGGCCAGGACAAGGAAGCCGACCGTGACGTAGAGAGCCGGACCGTTCGGCGGCTGAACACCGAGAACGAAGATCAGGATCATCGCCAGGACCGTCAGCACCGCGAACAGCTTGAAGGCGCCCTCGCCGATGTTCCACGGGCCCATCTTGTCCCACTTCGACGTACCCCAGGCGAAGAGGCCGAGCGTGATCGGGATCGCGAAGGAGAAGAACAGGAAGATGACCGTGCACGAGACGACGATCGTATAGACCGGCGTATCGCCGATCGAGACGAGCGAAGAGCCCCAGACGAACAGGACCGAGAGGATCGAACCCGTCCAGATCGCAGCAACCGGCGTACGGTATTTCGGGCTGACCTTGGCAAGTGCCTTGGAAGCCGGAAGACCGCCGTCACGCGAGAAGGCGAAGATCATGCGCGACACCGAGGTGACGGTCGCAAGGCCGCACAGCCACTGGCTGACCAGAATTGCGAAGTAGAGGATATCCTTGACGACAGGATTAACCTGCGCGTCCATCGCCCAGAAGAACACGTTCCAGCCCTGCTTTGCGGCATCGTCCATGTTCGGCAGCATGAGGACGAACGAGCATAGCATGATGTAGCCGAAGAGGGCCGACCACAGCACCGATGAAACCATGCCGCGCGGCACGGAATGCGCTGCCTTGACGGTTTCTTCGGACGTATGCGCCGAAGCGTCATAGCCGGTGATCGTGTAGATCGGCAGCAGCAGACCGAGCAGGAACACCCAGGTGCCCGATGTCGCCGGCCAGACATTGCCGCCAGCTTCGCCGGAATAGTTGGCGAAGGTGAAGAGCCGGCCGATTTCATAGGACGGAGCCGCAAAAAGGCAGACGGCCGAAAGCACGATGGCCGTTGCGAAGATCAGATAGCCCGAGAAGTCCGTGAGCTTGGCGGTGAGGCCGATACCCATGTGGTTCACGAGAGCCTGTGCGCCGGTGATGATGATCAGGAAGACGATACGCACGACAGTCGTATCGGTCAGGCCGAAATAGCTGGTGCCGAAGGAACCCATGAAGAAGTAATAGGTACCGACATTGATGGCGCCGAGAACGGTGACCAGACCGAGCAGGTTGAACCAGGCGGTCAGCCAGCCGGTGAAGCGGTTGCCGAGGATCGACCCCCAGTGATAGAGGCCGCCGGCCGTCGGATAGGCAGAGCTGATCTGCGCCATCGCCACGGCGAAGACGAGCGAGACGAAGCAACCGATCGGCCAGCCGATGCCGATTGCCGCGCCACCGGCACCTGCCGTTGCCTGAGCCAGCGAATTGATGCCGCCGGAGAGAATGCAAATGATCGAAAACGAGACTGCGAAGTTCGAGAACGAGCTCATGCGCCGTTCAAGTTCTTGGGCATAGCCCATGGAATGCAGGACACTCATGTCCTGCTTCTTATCCAGATCGGTATAGTCAGACATGACTTCCCCCTGTTCCCGATCGGCCGCGGGATTGCGGTCGATCTTGTGCCAAATTGCCCGTGGCATTTGCCATCGGGCGGTCCGCAGCAAAGCTGCTCCCTGGGGCCTTTTTCTTTTTAGGGTGAGCCTTCCAGACATTGCTGGAGAAGCCCTGAGAGATAGTCGGCCATGACCCCTTGGCCGGCATCGTCCTTGATGAGGTCGTTTCGGACCTCGATCATTACATTGCGGAACCCGTTGGAAACCCCGTGCAGGATCAGCGTATGCGTCACGCCGTCTTGAGGGCCGTAGGGCTCGTTGCGTTCTGTCTTGTAGAGCGGCGCATCGGCCGCAGCCGTCAGCATCTTGTCCGCGAGGCGGCTGTCGGCATCGTGCAGGATACCGAGCTCGACTGCACGCGGCTTGCCGTTGAAAACAGGCGTAAAGCTGTGGATTGTGACGACGACGGTCTCCTGCCCCCTCGCCTTTCGCTCCGCGATCAGCCTGCGCACGGCATCGTGAAAAGGAATGTACAGCGCTTCGGTGCGAGCCTTGCGCTCTTCCGCGCCGAGATTCTGGTTGCCCGGAATGGGATAGATCTCGCTCTTCTCCGGCATCGCGCCCGGCGCTTCCGGCGGGCGGTTGCAATCGTAGATCAGGCGGGAAAAACGCTGCGAGACGAGCGTGGCGTCAAGTGCGGCGGAAATACCGCTCGCAACCGCCAAAGCCCCCGGATCCCAGGCGATGTGGCTCTCCCGCGCATCCTTCGAAAGGCCGAGATCGCCATAGCGTTCAGGCAGCGTTCGCGACGCATGCTCGCAGATGATCAGCAGCGCGCTCTTGCCGTCGCGCCGCTCGATGCTGACGCAACTTCCTTCTGCTTCGCTTAGCACCTTCAGTTCAGTGAGCACGGGGGCAACGCCTCGCCAGATGGCTTTATAAAAAATTAATAAGAAAAGAATTCTTCAGGTTCTCCACACTGTCAAGCGCATCCTGAAAATTTCTTTTCATGACAGTAGTTGACATGGATTGTGACAGCGTTGTTAACTTTGAGTGGGAAAGTGGCACCTGACGCAAAGGGAAAGCGTCGGGATCAAAACAAGCCATTCCCGGGGAGCATGATCGAGTGAACGCCGCGTCGAAGACGGTCTCGGACGTCATCCACTCGCATTTCGACGCGCTGACGCGCGCCGAGAAGCAATTGGCTGAAAGTCTGCTGGACAACTACCCAGTCTCCGGGCTGGGCAGCATCACCACCATTGCGGAAAATGCCGGCGTCTCGACGCCGACGGTGGTGCGCATGGTGCAGAAGCTCGGCTTCAAAGGCTATCCGGATTTCCAGGCGCATTTGCATCAGGAGGTCGAAGCGACGATCTCCAACCCGATCGCCAAGCACGACCGCTGGGCCTCGAATGCCCCGGGCACGCATATTCTCAACCGCTTCGCCGATGCCATAATCGGCAACCTGCGCCAAACGCTGACTGATCTCGACACGGCAACCTTCGAGAACGTCGCGTCGCTGCTGTCTGACCGCAAGCGCGGCCTCTATTTCGTCGGCGGCCGCATCACCGGCGCGCTGGCCGAGTACTTTTTCACTCACATGCAGGTCATCCGGCCGAACACCGCCCTGCTCTCCTCGAATTCGTCGAGCTGGCCGCAATACGTGCTCAACATGAATGCCGGCGACCTGCTGATCATCTTCGATATCCGCCGCTACGAGCAGGAGATGGTGAGCCTGGCGCAGGCCGCCCGCAAGCGCGGCGCCGACATCATCGTCTTCACCGACCAATGGGGTTCGCCCGCCGCCAAGCTCGCAAGGCACGCGTTCCGCGTCCAGATCGAGGCACCGTCGGCCTGGGATTCCTCGGTCGTCACGCTTTTCATCGTCGAGGCCCTGATCGAAGCCGTCCAGAGCTCGACATGGGACGAAACGAAGGAGCGCATGAAAACGCTGGAGGGCCTGTTTGAACAGACCAGGCTCTTCCGCAAGCTGGGTTGAGAGGGAAAGGGGCAAGACTAAACGAAATCAATGAGGGCGTAGATAAAATAGAATAGCGCGTCGCAAACAAGACAGCGGCCGCAAGCACCTGCAATCATAAGAAAAATTAACGTCACGCGGCTGTCATACAAGCTTCATGCAACGTCAGTAACAGCTTCGCCAGACCACTGAAAACCGAAGGAGAACAACAGTGATCTCTAACATTTCTCGACTGCTTTCGCTTTCTACTGCGATCGTCGTAGCTTCGACTGCGATTGCCGCGGCTGAACCGAGCGCCGACCTCATCGCTGCCGCCAAGAAGGAAGGCACGCTGACGACCATCGCTCTCCCGCACAACTGGTGCGGCTACGGCGACGTCATCGCAGGCTTCAAGGCCAAGTATGGCATCGAAGTCAACGAACTGAACCCGGACGCTGGTTCGGGCGACGAAATCGAAGCCATCAAGGCCAACAAGGGCAACACTGGCCCGCAGGCTCCTGACGTCATCGACGTCGGTCTCTCCTTCGGCCCGTCTGCCAAGGCCGATGGCCTGATCCAGCCCTACAAGGTCTCCACCTGGGATTCCATTCCGGACTCCGCAAAGGACGCTGACGGCTACTGGTACGGCGATTACTACGGCGTTCTCTCGTTCGTCGTGAACACCGACATCGTCAAGAACGTCCCGAAGGATTGGGCCGACCTGAAGAAGCCGGAATACGCCAACTCGGTTTCGCTCGCTGGTGACCCGCGCGCTTCGAACCAGGCTGTTCAGGCCGTCTACGCTGCTGGCCTCGCTGCCGGCGAAAAGGACGCAACGAAGGCTGGTGAAGCAGGTCTCTCCTACTTCGCAGAACTCAACAAGGCCGGCAACCTAGTTCCGGTTATCGGCAAGTCCGCTTCGCTCGCTCAGGGCTCGACCCCGATCGTCGTCGCATGGGACTACAACGGTCTCTCCTGGCGCGACAGCCTGAACGGCAACCCGCCGGTTGAAGTCGTCGTTCCGACCTCCGGCGTTGTCGCCGGCGTTTACGTTCAGGCGATCTCGGCTTTCGCTCCGCACCCGAACGCTGCCAAGCTCTGGATGGAATACCTCTATTCGGACGAAGGTCAGCTCGGCTGGCTGAAGGGCTATTGCCACCCGATCCGCTTCAACGACCTCGCCGAAAAGGGCAAGGTTCCGAAGGAACTGCTCGACAAGCTGCCGCCGGCTGAAGGCTATGCGAAGGCCGTCTTCCCGACGCTCGACGAGCAGGACAAGGGCAAGGCTGCTATCACCACGAAGTGGGATAGCATCGTCGGCGCCAACGTTCAGTAATATCTGCCACGCCTCCCCGCCCATCCGGCGGGGAGGCTCTTTTTCACCTCGACGCCCCCGGATAGCTTCCATGAGCACTGTGACTGCGCCTGTGGCAAGCACTGCCCCATTCTTCAACCGCGATCGCGTGGTGGATTGGCTCGGCATTGCGCCCTTCATCATCTTCGCGCTGCTGTTTTTGATCATCCCGACGCTCTATCTGGTCATCGGCGCCTTTTTCACTCCGAATGGCCAGTTCACGCTGAAGAACATCTCGGATCTCTTCACGCCCTCGATCATGAACGCCTACTGGATCAGTATCCGGGTTTCCGTCGCATCGGCTCTCGGCGGCGCGCTCATCGGTTTCTTCCTTGCCTGGGCCGTGGTGCTCGGCGGCCTGCCCTCCTGGGTGCGCGGCACGCTGCTGACCTTCTCGGGCGTTGCCTCCAATTTCGCCGGTATCCCGCTCGCCTTCTCGTTCCTGGCGACGCTCGGCCGCACCGGCCTTGTCACCATCTTCCTGCGTGACTGGTTCGGCTTCAATCTCTACGGCACGGGCTTCAACCTTCTGTCCTTTTTCGGCCTGACCATCACCTATATGTATTTCCAGATCCCGCTGATGGTGCTGATCCTGACGCCAGCCCTCGACGGCATGAAGAAGGAATGGCGCGAGGCCTCCGAAATTCTCGGCGCCACCAATCGCCAGTACTGGACGATGGTCGCCCTGCCGATCCTGTGGCCGAGCCTGCTCGGCACCACGCTGCTCTTGTTCGCCAACGCCTTCGGCGCCATCGCCACAGCCTACGCGCTGACCGGCTCCTCGCTCAACATCGTGCCGATCCTGCTCTACGCGCAGATCCGCGGCGACGTGCTGCACAACGCCAACCTCGGCTACGCGATCGCGCTCGGCATGATCGTCATCACCGGTGTGTCGAACGTTCTTTATCTCATGCTGCGCATGCGCGCTGAACGGTGGCAGAAATGAAGGGTTCTCGTATCGGCGCCTGGTTCGCCATCATCATTGGTGCGACCTACTTCATCGTTCCGCTTCTCGGCACGCTCGAGTTCTCGCTGCGCATGCGCCGCGACGGCTACAGCTTCGATGCCTACAAGTCGGTCTTCTCCGATGCCCAGTTCCAGCAGACCTTCGGCTATTCGATGCTGATGGCGCTGATGACCATCATCTTCGGCATGCTGCTCGTCGTGCCGACGGCCTATTGGGTTCGCCTGCGCGTACCGCAGATGCGCCAGATCATCGAGTTCATCACGCTGCTGCCGCTGGTCATCCCGGCGATCGTCATCGTCTTCGGCTATCTGCGCCTGTATAACTCCTCGTCGATCCTGCCGCTGACCGGCTCGACCATGGGGACCAACGTGCTGCTGGTCTTCGCCTACATCACGCTGTCGCTGCCTTACATGTACCGCTCGGTCGATACGGCGATGCGCGCCATCGATGTGCGGACGCTGACGGAAGCCGCCGAAAGCCTCGGCGCCAAGTGGCCGACGATCATGTTCAAGTGCATCTTCCCGAACGTCATGAGCGGTGTGCTCTCGGGCGCCTTCATCACGCTGGCGATCGTCATGGGCGAATTCACCTTTGCCGCCCTGCTGAACCGTCCGGCCTTCGGTCCCTACCTGCAGCTCGTCGGTGCCAACAAGGCGTATGAGCCGTCGGCGCTCGCTGTGATCGCCTTCTCCATCACCTGGCTCAGCATGGGCTTGCTCAATCTCGTCTCCCGCTTCGGCAAAGCCCGTCCGGCCAAGGCTTAAGGTATCCGTCTCATGTCATTTCTCACGCTGACCAACATTCAGAAGTCCTTCGGCCAGGTTCAGGTCGTCAAGAACTTCAACATGAATATCGAGAAGGGAGAGTTCGTCTCCTTCCTCGGCCCATCGGGCTGTGGCAAGACCACCATCCTGCGTATGATCGCCGGTTTCGAAACGCCGACCGGCGGCTCGCTGACGATCAACGGCAAGGACCAGAGCCCGCTGAAGCCGAACCAGCGCAATATCGGCATGGTGTTCCAGGCCTACGCGCTGTTCCCGAACATGACGGTGCACGACAACGTCGCCTTCGGCATGAAGGTTGCAGGCAAGCCGAAGGCCGAGATCGACGCGCGCGTCAAGGAAATGCTCGGCCTGATCCGCCTCGACCACCTGGCGGAGCGCTACCCCTACCAGATGTCGGGCGGCCAGCAGCAGCGCGTGGCTCTCGCCCGCGCGCTCGCCGTCAAGCCGCAGGTCCTGCTTCTCGACGAACCGCTCTCGGCTCTCGACGCCAAGATCCGCGTATCGCTGCGCGAAGAAATCCGCGCCATCCAGCGCCAGCTCGGCATCACCACCGTCTTCGTCACCCATGACCAGGAAGAGGCGCTGTCGATCTCCGACCGCATCGTCGTCATGAACGCCGGCAAGGCTGACCAGATCGGCACGCCTTTCGAGATCTACAACACGCCGTCGACCCGCTTCGTCGCCTCGTTCGTCGGCACGCTGAACCTGATCGAAGCGAAGGTCGTCGACCCCGCTGCCAACCGCATCCAGATCGGCGATCAGGGCGTGACGCTGAAGCAGTCGGTGCAGACCTACAAGGCTGGCGATACCGTACAGCTGGCGCTGCGCCCGGAAGCCGGATCGCTGGCCGAAGGCGTCAAGAGCGACACGGCGCTGACCGGCGAAGTCGTCTCCGCCCACTTCCTGGGCTCGGTCATCCGCACCCGCATGAATGTCGGCGGCAACATCATTTCCTTCGACATGTTCAACAACCCGGGCGTCACCCCGCCCCAGTCGGGCGAAAGCGTCACGCTGCGCTTCATGGCGGCGGATCTTCTCGTCATCCGCGACTGACCGGACAGCATACCCTCCTGCCAGGCGCCGCTCACCGCGGCGCCTTTTTTCTTTGTGCAGTTTCCGCGATGCACGGCGGGCATTCCATCGGCCGGCGCAAAAAGGGCGGCATTGCCAAGCAACACCGCCCTTTGTTTTTAAATTCGTCGGCCCGGAGAAGGGCGGCTGCCTCCCTCACCCCGTCAAACCCTACCGGATCGCCTGATCGTTCCCATCAAACCGGTGCATATGCCCCCGGTCCGGCGTCGCGTAGACGATCTCATCAGGAGCATACTGATGCTCGCCGAAAAGCCGCGCCGTCAGCAGCCCGCATTGATCGGACTCCAGATAGACGATCGTGTCAGCACCGAGATGCTCGACATGGACGATCTTCGCGTTCCAGGTGCCGCTGTCGCGCGACAGCGTCAGATGCTCGGGACGCACGCCGATGGTCTTGGCTTCCGTGTCACCGAGCTTGTCCGCGGCAATGAAGTTCATCATCGGCGAGCCGATGAAGCCGGCGACGAAGACATTAGCCGGGCGGTTATAGAGCTCCATCGGCGAACCGACCTGCTCGATCGCGCCGGCATTCAGGACGACGATCTTGTCGGCCAGCGTCATCGCTTCGACCTGGTCGTGGGTGACGTAGATCATCGTCGCCTTCAGCTGACGATGCAGCTTGGCGATCTCCAGACGCGTCTGGACACGCAAGGCGGCATCGAGGTTCGACAGCGGTTCGTCGAAGAGGAAGAGTTCAGGCTCGCGCACGATGGCTCGGCCGATGGCCACACGCTGGCGCTGGCCGCCGGAGAGCTCGGCCGGGCGGCGGGCGAGATAGGGCGCCAGCGACAGCATGCCGGAGGCCTCCGTCACCCGCTTCTCGATCTCGTCCTTCGGCTTGCCCGCCTGCTTCAGGCCGAGGCCCATGTTATCCTTGACGGTCAGGTGCGGATAGAGCGCGTAGGACTGGAACACCATGGCGATACCGCGCTTGGCAGGCGGCGTCAGCGTCTCGTCGCGGCCGTTGATCAGCACCGAGCCAGATGTGACGTCCTCCAGACCGGCGATGCTGCGCAGCAGGGTCGATTTCCCGCAGCCCGACGGGCCGACGAAAATGACGAACTCGCCGTCCTGCACCTCAAGGTCGATGCCCTTCAGCACCTCGTGCGTGCCGTAGGTCTTGCGGATGGATTTCAGTTGAAGCGATCCCAAGGGTCGAATTCCTTACAGTTTGACCGGCTGGCCGGTGCGTACGCTCTCGTCGGCGGCAAGGCAGATGCGCAGCGAAGCCACCGCATCGCCCATATGCCTGTTAAGGTCGATATCCTCGCGGATGGCCTTCAGCATGAAGGCCTGCTCGAAATCGCAGAGTTCCTGATGGCCGGGCTCGCCCGCCATCGTCATGTCCTGATCCGGCGTGATGAACTTGCCGTCAGGCCCGGTCTCGGCGTTGTGAAGGCGGATGACGGATGTCTTCGTGTGCGTGTCGATATCGTCGGACTTGGCGTTCGGATCCATGACGATCGAGACCGCGCCGTTCGGCGACATCACGTCCTTCACGAAGAAGGCTGTCTCCGAAATCATCGGCCCCCAGCCGGCTTCGTACCAGCCGACCGAACCGTCTTCGAACAGCACCTGCAGCTGGCCGTAGTTATACATGTCAGGCGCGATCTCGTTGGAGAGGCGTAGGCCCATGCCGCGCACTTCGACCGGCTTGGCGTCGGTGATCTGGCACATGACGTCGACATAATGCACGCCGCAATCGACGATCGGCGATGTCGTCTGCATCAGCGACTTATGGGTTTCCCAGGTCGGGCCGCTGGACTGCTGATTGAGGTTCATGCGGAACACATAGGGGCCGCCGAGCCTGCGCGCTTCCTCGATCAGCTTGATCCAGGACGGGTGATGGCGAAGGATGTAGCCGATGACAAGCTTGCGCCCGGCCTTCTTCGCAGCCGCCACGACGCGCTCGGCGTCGGCAACGGTGGTCGCCAGCGGCTTTTCGACGAAGACGTCGCAGCCCGCCTCGAATGCCGCAACGGCGTAGTCGGCATGGCTGTCGGAATAGGTGCAGACGGCGCAGAGATCAGGCTTCAGCTCGGCAAGGGCCGCATAAAAATCCGGATGGATCTTGTAGCCTGAAAGAGCCGGATCGAGCTTCGGCGCCGAGCGGTTGACGAGGCCGACGATCTCATAGCCGGGGTTGTTGTGATAGGCGAGCGCGTGGCTGCGGCCCATATTGCCGAGACCGGCAACGAGGACGCGGACGGGCTTTTGTGAACTGATCATTTCACTGCTCCGGAAGTGATGCCGCGGATCAGCTGCCGCGAGAAGATGACGTAGAGAACGAGGATCGGCAGGATCGCCAGCGACAGTGCCGCCAGAACCGCATTCCAGTTGGTGACGAACTGGCCGATGAAGATCTGCGAACCCAGCGTCACGGTCTTGGTGGCTTCGGCCGGCGCCAGGATCAGCGGGAACCAGAGATCGTTCCAGATCGGGATCATGGTGAAGACGGCAACCGTCGCCATGGCTGGGCGCACCAGCGGCAGCACCAGGCGGAAGAAGATCGCATATTCCGAGAGACCGTCGATACGCCCGGCATTCTTCAGATCGTCGGAGACTGTGCGCATGAACTCAGAGAGAATGAAGATCGCGAGCGGAATGCCTTGCGCCGTATAGACGAGAACAAGCGCCGTCAGCGTGTTGACGAGACCGGCAGCGACCATGCCTTGCAGGATGGCGACCGTGCCGAGGCGGATCGGGATCATGATGCCGATCGCCATGTAGAGGCCAACGAGCGTATTGCCCCTGAAGCGGTATTCCGACAGTGCGAAAGCGGCCATTGCGCCGAACAGCAGCACCAGGAAGATCGCCACCACCGTGACGATAAAGCTGTTCTGGAAGTAGAGCGCGAAATCGCCCTGCCCCAGCACCGTCTGATAGCCGACAAGGCTGAAGGTCGATGGCGTCGGGATCTGCAGCGGCGAGCGGAAGATCGCGTTGCGATCCTTGAACGAGTTGATGATCGTCAGGAACACCGGGAAGATGGCAATCAGCGTGTAGCCGAGGAGCGCCAGGTGAACGAGCCCGGTGCGCAGAGGAGACGTGCGTGCTTTGTTGGACATGTCGCGCCCCTCAGAACTGATACCGGCGCATGCGCCGCTGGATGGCAAAGAGATAGAAGGAGACGCCGGCAAGAATGATGACGAACATCACGGTAGCGATCGTCGCCCCCATCGAGCGGTCGCCGAGTTGCAGCTGGAAACCGAAGAAGGTGCGGTAGAGCAGCGTGCCCAGGATATCGGTCGACATGTCAGGCCCCGCGAGAGCGCCCTGCACGGTATAGACAAGGTCAAAGGCGTTGAAATTGCCGACGAAAGTCAGGATCGAAATGATGCCGATGGCAGGCAGGATGAGCGGCAGCTTGATCTTCCAGAACTGCGCCCAGCCGGTAATGCCGTCGCATTCGGCAGCCTCGATCACCTCTTCGGGGATCGACAGCAGCGCCGCGTAGATCAACATCATCGGTATGCCGATATACTGCCAGTTGGAAATCAGCGACACGGCGATCAGCGCCGGACCGGACTGGCCGAGCCAGGGCGCGAAGAGGCCCTTCAGCCCGACGAGGCCCATCAGCCAGGGCGCAACGCCCCAGATCGGCGACAGGATCAGCTTCCAGATGAAGCCGACGATGACGAAGGACAGCAGCGTCGGCAGGAACATGGCGGTGCGGTAGAAGGCCACGAACCGCAGCCGCGGCGTCGACAGCAGGGCCGCCAGCGCAATGCCGATCGGGTTCTGCACGCACATATGGATGACGAAGAAGATCAGGTTGTTGACCAGCGCGTTCCAGAAGTCGTGCGCCCAGCGCGCGTCACCGAACAGCACCTTGTAGTTCGCCAGCCCAACGAAGGCCGGCTGACCGTCAACGAGATTGTAGAACGAAAGCCTGAGCGTTTCGATCAGCGGCAGGATCATGATCGCCGAATAGACGACGAATGCCGGAAAGAGAAAGACGCCGATATGCCAGCGTATGGGGCGCTTGATCGGGGTGATGTCTGCCGATGTCTGGTCGGTCACGGTTTGCTCCGAGGTCAACGTCTCCCTCATTCCTGTGCTTGTCACAGGAATCCAGTGGCGCCGCGTCTGCGGCGCCGGAGACTCTTTTCACGCGAAAGACTTCGCGTGGCTGGATTCCTGTGACAAGCACAGGAATGAGGGTGGCAAAAGGGTTGCCACCCCCAATATCTGTCAGGCGTTACTTGCCAGGCTTGTACCAGCTGTCGAGGCCCTTCTGGAGCTTCTCGCCGGCGACGGCAGGCGTGTCGGTGCCGTTGATGACGTTGGCCGATTCAACCCAGGTCTCGTTTTCGAGGTTCGGGGTGCCGCGCGACAGGATCTGGTAGGTCGAGCGGACGGTCGACTTGTACGGGCCGCGCCAGGAAACGAATTCCTGAGCCAGCGGATCGCTCATCTTCACAGGGTTGGAGTTCAGGCTGAAGAAGCCCGGCAGCGAGTTCGCGTAGATGTCGGCGAATTCGCTCGAAGCAACCCACGACAGGAATTTCTTGGCTTCTTCGGCATGGGCGCTCTTGGCGTTCAGGGCAACGCCGATATCCGGATGGTCGGAGATGTAGCCCTGATCGCCAGCCTTCGGAACCGGCGGCGGGAATGCGCCCATCTTGAACTGTGCCTGCGTGTTGAACAGCGCGATTTCCCACGAACCGGCAGGATAGATCGCTGCGCGGCCGAGCGTGAAGAGGTTCTGGCTGTCCGAGTAGGTCTGCGCTTCGAAGCCGTCGCCGAGGTAAGGCTTCCACTTGGCAAGCTCTTCGTAAGGCTTGACCCAGTCGGCATCCGTCAGCTTCTGCTTGCCGGAGATCAGAGCGGCGCGGCCGTCTTCACCCTTCCAGTAGTTCGGACCGATGTTCTGGTAGCCCATGGTCGCGGCTTCCCAGAGATCCTTCGTGCCCATGGCGAGCGGGATATAGGTGCCGTCAGCCTTGATCTTGTCGAGGGCTGCGAAGAACTCGTCTTCCGTCTTCGGGATCGAGATGCCGAGCTTGTCGAAGGCATCCTTGTTGTAGATGAAGCCGTGGATAACGGATGCCATCGGCACGCAGAAGCTCGACTTGCCGTCGTCGGTGGACCAGGCAGCCTTGGCGACCGGCGTGAAGTTCTCCATGCCCGGCAGGCTCGTCAGGTCGGCAAGCTGCTTCTTGTTGAAGAGCTCGAGCGAAGCATCGAACGGACGGCAGGTGATGATGTCGCCAGCGGAACCGGCATCGAGCTTGGCGTTCAGCGAAGCATTGTATTCAGTCGGGGCGGTCGGCGAGAAGACGATCTTGATGCCCGGGTTCTTGGCTTCGAAAGCCGGGATGATCTTTTCCTGCCAGATCTGCAGGTCGTCGTTACGCCAGCTTTCAACCGTCAGCGTCACGTCGGCGCCATAGGCAAAACCGGCCGACGTCAGCAGGCTCGACGCCAGCAGGAAGCTTTTCAGAGCAGTGTTTTTCATTTCCCTCTCCTGTTTTTAAGCGCCATCAGGCGCGTCTTTGGTTCTGAAACAAGCAATCGGAGTGTCTGAGGAAACACCCAACGCCCCTTTGGAGGATCGCCAGGGCTGGCGGTCCCTTAAGCTCGAACCGGCATGAAGGCTTGAAGCCTCCGGGCCGGACTGCACCTCCCATACACAAGCGGGGCGCGGTGTTTTCATAAGGAAAAAGCTGATGATGACGGGCCGGCGGATTGCCTGAACGGGCAGTTACGCGTCAAACCCAATCACCTTCAGGAGCGTCCCGGCATTTGATTTTGGCGCCGGTGTAAATTTGCCCCTGTTTGCTGTTCCCTTTTTCAGAATTAAGGCCAAAAAAATACCAATTGTCCAGCCGAATTTAACTTTTGGCGGTCCGAATTTTCATAAAAAATTTTTATCATTGAATATCAACATGATAGAAATATGAAATTTCAAAGCCAATTTTGCTTGGTAAATGGTATTTTTTTGGTATGGTAATAAAAAAACGACGGGAACAGCGTTATCCGGGGGTCCGATGACGGAACTGGCAATCGGCATTGATGGCGGCGGGTCAAGCTGCCGCGCCGCGGTCGCAGACCGGAGCGGCAAGATTCTGGGCCGCGGCACCGCAGGCCCCGCCAATATCCTGTCCAATCTCCAGGGTTCCCTGGAAAACATCATTCTCGCCGCGAAAGAAGCATTGCGCGATGCCGCATTGCCGCCTGAAACCGTTTCCAGCGTCTCCGCCGTCGTCGGCGTGGCAGGCGCCAATGTCGGCAACTACAGCAGCCGTATCGAAAAGGCCCTTCCCTTTGCCGATGGCAAGGTTGTGACCGATGCCTTGATCGCGCTGCAGGGCGCACTCGGTGATTCCGACGGTGTCATCGGCGCCTTCGGCACCGGCTCCGTCTACAATGCGCGGCGCCACGGCACGATCAGCGGCATCGGCGGCTGGGGCTTCATCGTCGGCGACCAGGCAAGCGGCGCCCGCCTCGGCCGCGACCTGCTGGAACGCTCGCTTCTCGCTTATGACAAGGTACGGCGCGGCTCTGCCTTGACCGAAAAGATCATGGCCGAGTTCGAAAACGATCCGGAAAAGCTCGTCGAATTCGCCCATGTCTCCAAGCCCAAGGATTTCGCGCGCTACGCGCCGGTGATCTTCGATCATGCGAACAACAATGACGAAGTCGCAGTTGGCATCGTCAGCGAAGCCGCAGCCGCGATCGGCGAAAATCTCGATGCGCTGATCTGGCCGGAATGCCCGGCGATCTGCCTGCTGGGTGGCCTGGCAAAAGCCTATCGCCCCTGGCTCGCGGAGCGCCATGTGGCGCTGCTCGCCGAACCGAAAGGCGACGTGCTGCAGGGGGCTGTCGAACTGGCCGTCAAACGCCTTCACATCGAGACGCGGGGGGCGGCATGACCGAAGATCTCTCCGCCATCCTCTCCCCCGAACGCGTCCAGGCCGGCGGCACCGGGCCGCTCTACGTCAAGCTTCGCCGCACGCTGGAAGAGGCCGTTCGCACCGGCACGCTGGGTCACGGCGATGCCCTGCCCCCGGAACGTGACATTGCCGAATTCGCCGCCGTCAGCCGCGTCACCGTCCGCAAGGCGATCGACGATCTCGTCGCCGATGGCCTGCTGGTGCGCCGTCACGGCTCGGGAACCTTCGTCACCAAGCCGGTTTCCAAGGTCGAACAGCGCCTGTCGCAGCTGACCTCGTTTACCGAAGACATGGCGCGGCGCGGCATGACCTCGCGGTCCGAATGGCTGCACAAGGGCATCCACACGCCCTCGCCCGACGAAATGATGATCCTCGGCCTCGGCACCGACATCAAGGTCTCGCGCCTGTCACGCCTGCGCATCGCCGACGACCAGCCGCTGGCGATCGAAAACGCCAGTGTCTCAGGCGAGTTCCTGCCTGATCCCTCTGTCGTCACCGCCTCGCTCTACGCCGAACTCGAACGCCGCCAGGTCCGCCCGACCCGCGCCGTCCAGCGCATCTCGGCCACCAATATGAAGGAAGCCGACGCCCACCTCCTCGGCGTCGCGGTCGGCGCCGCGGGCCTGTCGATCGAGCGTATCTCCTACCTCGCCTCCGGCCGCGCCGTGGAATTCACCCGCTCGCTCTACCGTGGCGACGCCTATGATTTCGTCGCGGAGCTGACGATCGCCTCCTAGTCATAGCGGATCGCATTGAAGAGCCGCTCGCCTGGCGCTATTCCTTGAGATCATGATCACAGGACCCAGAATATCCGTTCTCGACGCGGTTTCCGACCCGGGCAATCCGGCAAAGGCAAACGAAGACCGCTTCGGTCACAACGAAGCCTGCGCCTTCGTCATCGACGGCGCAACGGGTCTCGGCGATCGCCAATATATCGATGCTGATGGCAGTGATGCCGCCTGGATCGCCGCACGCTTCGCGGACGGTTTTCAGCGCGGCATTACGCGCAAGACGGCAATATCGGATATCGCCCGCGCTGTATCCGAGGGCGCCCGCAAGGATTTCACCGACAGACACCCCGGCGCCCCCCGCTATGCCTGGCCGCTCTCCGCCTTCGCCATGATTCATGCGACGGATGAGGCCTTCGACTTCTATGGTCTCGGCGACTCCTGCGTATTCCTGCTTCAAGACGACGGCTCGGCAAGCCTCCACACGGCGATACCGGGTGCCTATGCGCGCGAGCAGGAGCACGCGCGCAGCCACATCGCCCGCACCGGCGGCATCAACAAGGGCGGCGGCGCGCTCGGTGACACCGAGACGCTCGCCGCACTTCGGCGGCATCGCGAAAGCCAGAACACCCCGGGCGGCATCTGGACGCTCGGCCTCGTTTCCGAGGCAGCCGACCATCTTGTCCATGAGCGGCTAACGGTCAAAACCCGGGCGCACGCCGTCATCTGCAGCGACGGCCTGGCCGACCTCGTCGTCCTTTATGCGCGCTACGACGCGGCAAGCCTTGTGCGGACGGCACTCGACAAGGGATTGCGCCCGATGATCGAAGAACTCCGCCAATTAGAACGGGAGATCGACCCCGAAGGACTGCGCTATCCCCGCTTCAAGCAGAGCGACGATACAACGGCGATATTGGCGGAGCTCAGCGCCTAGACCAAAAACAGCATCATTTCAAAACGATAAGGGCGGAAAGTGAATCACTTTCCGCCCTTCTTGATTCAATTTCTGAACTCGCGGCCCTGAGATCAGGCCGCGTCTTCGATCGCGTCGCTGACCTTGGCAGGCACATAGTTCAGCACCGGGCCGAGCCAGCGTTCGACCTCGGTGACCTCCATGCCCTTGCGGGCGGCGTAGTCTTCCACCTGGTCCCGCTCCACCTTGGCGACGCCGAAATAGTAGGAATCGGGGTGGCCGATATAGATGCCTGATACCGAAGAGCCCGGCCACATCGCGTAGCTTTCCGTCAGCGTCACGCCCGCGGTCTTCTCGGCGTCGAGCAGTTCGAACAGCGTCTTCTTCTCGGTATGATCGGGCTGCGCCGGATAGCCGGGCGCCGGGCGGATACCGGCGTACTGCTCCGTGATCAGCTCGTCGTTGGAGAGCGTCTCGTCCTTGGCATAGCCCCAGTACTCGCGGCGAACCTGCTCGTGCATGCGCTCGGCGAAGGCTTCCGCGAAGCGGTCTGCCAGCGCCTTGACGAGGATCGACGAATAGTCGTCGTTCGCCCGCTCGAAGCGTTCGGCAATCGCCACTTCCTCGATACCGGCGGTCACGACGAAACCGCCGACATATTCCTCGATACCGGTTGCTTCGGGCGCGACGAAATCCGACAGCGCTACATTCGGACGGCCGTCCCGCTTCGACAGCTGCTGACGCAGCGTGTAGAAGGTCGCGAGCTCGTGCTTGCGGTCCTCGCCGGTGAAGAGACGGATATCGTCGCCGACGGCATTTGCCGGCCAGAAGCCGATCACCGCCCGCGGCCGGAACCATTTCTCGTCGATGATCTTCTTCAGCATCGCCTGCGCATCGTTCCAGAGAGCCCGTGCCGCCTCGCCCTGCTTCTCGTCCTCGAGAATCGCAGGATAACGGCCGCGCAGTTCCCAGGTCTGGAAGAACGGCGTCCAGTCGATATAGCGGGCGATATCGGCGAGATCGTAGTCTTCGAAAACCTTGGTTCCCAGGAAGCTCGGCTTGGTTGGCTTGTAACCGGTCCAGTCGACCTTGTGAGCATTTTCACGGGCACGCGACAGCGGCAGGCGCACCTTCTCGGCTTCGCTGCGCGCATGCGCGGCCGCGACCTTGGCATATTCGGTGCGGATATCGGCCACGTAGCCGTCCCGGTTGTCAGGTGACAACAGCGACGACACCACGCCGACTGCGCGGCTGGCGTCGGTCACGTAAATCGCCTGACCCTTGTTGTAGCCCGGATGGATCTTCACCGCGGTATGCACACGGCTCGTCGTCGCGCCGCCGATCAGCAGCGGGATCTCGAAACCCTGGCGCTCCATTTCGGCCGCGACATGCACCATCTCGTCGAGTGACGGTGTGATCAGGCCGGAGAGGCCGATGACATCGACCTTCTCGGCCACCGCCGTCTCCAGGATCTTCGTTGCCGGCACCATGACGCCGAGATCGATGATCTCGTAATTGTTGCAGGCGAGCACGACGCCGACGATGTTCTTGCCGATATCGTGCACGTCGCCCTTGACTGTTGCCATCAGGATCTTGCCGGCTGACTTCTGCTCGCTGCCGCCATTCAACCGCTTCTCTTCTTCCATGAAGGGAAGCAGAACGGCGACGGCCTGCTTCATGACGCGGGCGGATTTCACCACCTGCGGCAGGAACATCTTGCCCGATCCGAAGAGATCGCCGACGACATTCATCCCGGCCATCAGCGGGCCCTCGATGACATGCAGCGGACGCGCAGCCTTTAGGCGCGCCTCTTCCGTATCGGCCTCGATATATTCGGCAATGCCGTTGACCAGCGAATGCTCGAGACGCTTCTCGACCGGCCATTCACGCCAGGAAAGATCCTGCACGCGGCCTTCGCGCGCCGCCCCGCCCCGGAATTTCTCGGCCACCTCAAGCAGGCGCTCGGTGCTGTCAGACCGGCGGTTCAGCACCACGTCTTCGCAGGCTTCGCGCAGCTCGGCATCGATGTTGTCATAGACGGCCAGCTGACCGGCATTGACGATGCCCATGTCCATGCCCGCCTGGATGGCGTGGTAGAGGAACACGGCATGCATCGCCTCGCGCACCGGCTCGTTGCCGCGGAACGAGAAGGACAGGTTCGAGACGCCGCCCGAAATATGCACCAGCGGCATTTCCTTGCGGATCGTCCGTGTCGCCTCGATGAAATCGACGCCGTAATTGTTGTGCTCTTCGATACCGGTCGCGACAGCGAAGATATTCGGATCGAAGATGATGTCCTCGGGCGAGAGGCCAGCTTCCTCCGTCAGCAGCTTGTAGGCGCGGCGGCAGATTTCGACCTTGCGATCGTAGCTGTCCGCCTGCCCCGTTTCGTCGAAAGCCATGACGACGACGGCAGCACCGTAGCGATGCAGCAGCTTTGCCTGCGCCAGGAAATTCTCCTCGCCTTCCTTCAGCGAGATCGAATTGACGATCGGCTTGCCCTGAACGCATTTCAGGCCCGACTCGATGATCTGGAACTTCGAGGAGTCGATCATCACAGGCACGCGGGCGATATCCGGCTCGGCGGCGATCAGGTTCAGGAACTCGACCATCGCCTTCTCGGAATCGATCAGGCCTTCGTCCATGTTGATGTCGATGACCTGCGCGCCATTCTCCACCTGGTCGCGCGCCACGTCGAGCGCTGCGGTGTAATCGGCATTGGTGATCAGCTTGCGGAACTTGGCAGAACCCGTGACGTTGGTGCGCTCGCCGACATTGACGAACGGAATGTCCTTGGTGAGCTCGAAGGGCTCGAGGCCCGACAGCGACATGAAGGGGCGATGTTCCGGGATCGGCCGCGGCTTGTACTTGGCAACGGTCTCGGCAATGACGCGGATATGCTCCGGCGTCGAGCCGCAGCAGCCGCCGACGATGTTGACCAGGCCTTCGCGGGCAAAGCCCTCGATCTGCGCCGCCATCAGCTCTGGCGTTTCGTCATACTGGCCGAATTCGTTCGGCAGGCCGGCATTCGGATAGGCGCAGATGAAGGTGTCGGCAACGCCCGACAGCTCCTGCAGATGCGGACGCATGGCGTTGGCGCCGAGCGCGCAGTTGAGACCGATGGTGAACGGATTGGCGTGGCGCACCGAATTCCAGAAAGCCGATGGCGTCTGGCCCGACAGCGTGCGGCCGGAAAGGTCGGTGATCGTGCCGGAGATCATCACCGGCAGACGGATGCCCTTGGCCTCGAAGCGCTCTTCGCAGGCAAAGATCGCGGCCTTGGCATTCAGCGTATCGAAGATCGTTTCGATCAGGATGATGTCGGCGCCGCCGTCGATCAATCCGTCGATCTGTTCGCCATAGGCGATGCGCAGATCGTCGAAGGAAACCGCGCGATAGCCCGGATTGTTGACGTCGGGCGAAATAGAGGCCGTGCGGTTGGTCGGGCCGATGGCACCGGCCACGAAACGGCGGCGTCCGTCTTCGCGCTCGGCGCGGATGGCCGCGCGGCGGACGATCTCGGCACCTTCCTTGTTCAGCGCGTAGACCTCGCCTTCCATCTCGTAATCGGCCTGCGCGATGCGGGTCGAGGAGAAGGTGTTGGTTTCGAGAATGTCGGCGCCGGCCTTGGCATATTTATAATGGATCTCTTCGATCGCATCCGGCTGGCTGAGGATCAGAAGGTCGTTATTGCCCTTCTGATGACACGCGCAGCCGATGAACCGGTCACCGCGGAACTGGTCCTCATCATAGCCGAGCCCCTGGATCTGAGTGCCCATGGCGCCGTCGAGAACGAGGATGCGTTCGCTGGCAGCTTTCTTCAGCGCTGCGAACACTTCACTGCCGTCGCGTTTTACCCCATCGGGGCCAAAAAGATTGTCGAACACGGGCGGACTCCTTGACGTCGCTAATAACAGGGCGATCAAATCACATAAAGATATCTTTATGTCAATATATGCGGCGCGATTCCGCCATTTGCAAGCCCCGGCGGATGACAGACTCGGCGGACCCCTATATAGGCGTTCCGCAAAGCTTTGTGCACGAATTCGGAGGAGTAGCATGGCACTCGCAACTGGCGGCACCGCCCTCGGCAATTGGACGAACCGCGCCTATCACCGGAACTGGCTTCTCGCCCAGGCAAACGGCCTCTTCGACTTCTTCCAGCACAATTCCATCAATCCGAAGGGCGGCTTCTACGATCTCGATGATCAGGGCAAGCCGCTGGATGCCGAAGGACAGGTGCGCAGCATCCACATCGCCGCCCGCTCCGTGCATTGCTTTACCCTCGGCGCGCTGTTAGGCCGCCCCGGCGCATCCGATGCCGTCGACCACGGCATGGATTATCTCTGGAACCACCACCGCGACCGCAAGAACGGCGGCTATTTCTGGTCTTTGGACAACAACGGCCCTGTCGATTCCAACAAGCAGGGCTATGGCCACGCCTTCGTGCTGCTCGCCGCCTCCTCTGCCAAGACCATCGGCCATCCGCTCGCCGACGGCATGATCGCCGATATCACCGAAGTGCTGAACACCCGCTTCTGGGAAACCAAGCACGGCGCCATCGCCGAAGAGTTCACCGCCGACTGGCAGCCGCTCGATGGCGGCAACTACCGCGGCCAGAATTCCAACATGCATCTGACCGAAGCGCTGATGGCCGCCTTCGAGGCAACCAGCGACCGCGAATACCTGACCAAGGCCGAAAGCATCGCCGATCTCGTCATCCGCCGTGCCGCCGGTTCCGTCGGCTGGCGCGTTGCCGAGCATTTCGGCGCCGATTGGCAGCTCGACAAGAATTACTACCACCCGAACGAGATGTTCCGCCCTGCCGGCACCACGCCCGGCCATTCGCTGGAATGGTGCCGCCTCATCCTGCAGCTCTGGGTGCTCGGCGGCAAGAAGCAGGACTGGATGCCGGAAGCCGCACGCGGCCTGTTCTCACAGTCGATCGCACTCGGCTGGGACAACGACAAAGGCGGCTTCTTCTATACGCTCGACTGGGACGACAAGCCCGCCAAGCGCAACAAGCTCTGGTGGCCGGTCTGCGAAGCGGCCGCTGCGGCGCACTTCCTCAACGAGCATCAGCCGAGCGATTTCCACGAGGAAAGCTACCGCAAAGTCTGGAACCTCATCGAGCGCCGCTTCATCGACCACAAGAACGGCGGCTGGCACGAAGAACTGACGGAAGACCTCGTGCCCTCGCACAGCCTCTTCCCCGGCAAGGGCGATATCTATCACGCCCTGCAGGCCTGCCTGATCCCGCTCTTCCCGGCCACCGGCAGCATCACCAAGGGCATCATCGAAGCCGGCGGCAAGATCTGAAAGGCATCTGCCATTCCCGCTCCGGCGGGAATGGCTTTCCGGCATTAGCCAAGCCGGAGCGAATCCAGATCCTTGGCCAGTATCAGCGCCAGCGCCTCGACCGCGAGATTGTGGTCGTCGCGCTGCGGCAGGCCCGAAACGGTCACCGCGCCGATGCAGCCCGTGCCCTTCACATTGATCGGAAAGCTGCCGCCATGGGCGGCGTAATCGGCGCTCGAAAGCCCGTTGGTCTCGATCGTCTTGCCGTCCGATTTCAGCTTCAGGCCAGAGGCATAACTGCTCTTCGAATAGCGGAAGACCATATTGCGCTTGCGCCTCACCCACTGGACGTTGTCAGGGGTGACGCCCGGCAGCGCCGCATAGAACACCGGCATGGAATGCAGCGACACATCGATCGCCACGCCGAGGCCACGCTCTGTCGCCAACTCCTGCAGGAGCTTGCCGAGCTGCCAGGCAGTCGTCAGGTCGAAACTGTCGAAGGCCAGCACCTTTTCCTGCTCGGCAATGCGAACCAGATCGTCCTCGATGGTCATGACAAGCAATCCTCTTCCGATACAAACAATCGGAAGAGAACATCCGCAGGCTGCGGAAAAAAGTAAAGCGAAATCGTAGTGATAGCTGTTGGTGCGGCATCGGCGATAGTGGCTGGCGCGGCATCACGCCGGTGCCGCGTACGAGCTCCTCGTCAATGCGGCATCGTTGCAAGCGACCCGATGATCTCTTCCGGCCGCATCGGCTCGCTGGCGCGCAGCTTAACCTTGCCGTCGCGGTCGATCAGGATCAGCCCGAACTCGCCCGGCTGCGGACCATCGAGATCCTCGCGCAGTTCGTCGGCATCGAGATCGTGCGGATCGTCGAACAGCGGAAACACCCCGCCGCCGGCGACATTGAAAACCTCGATGTCTTCCTCGATGAAGCGCATATGCGCCTTGCGCAGCAGATCGTCCTGCCTGCTGGCGCGGTCGTCCTCGGCATCGGCAAATACCAGGAGAACGCGTTTCTTGCCGGCGAACTGCCTGAGGCATCGCGGCGCCGGCAGTTTATGCGGCGCCGTTCCCATGATTTCCCGTACGAATGATTTCAGCATGATGCCCGTCCTTCCTATCACCATCAACGGCTGGAAGCGTGAGCGGTTCCCGTTGCAGGGATGGGATCGCCGCGTGGCAGCGATCCCGAGCCTTCTGAGGCTATTCGCAGGATTCGCGCGCTGCGCGTCCCTCGATGGCGACGACATCGGTCACGCCATTGGCGAGAAGCCGTTTACGGACGAGAACGCGCATGACGCGCGCCGCCGTCGAAAACGTCATCTGATCGAGCGGCCCCTCGCCTTCCCAAGGCTTGGTGAGCCGTTCGGTGACGGCGCCGACGATATTCCGCGGCACGATGTCATCGCATTCGCGCATGGCTTCGAACACCATGCTGATCGGCAGGACCTTCCCTTCGAAGGTCACGATCGGTTCCGTGAGTTCCGTATCCCATTCTTCGAAGGCATAGAGCGCCTCGCGAAAGAGTTCCTGAAGGGTGAACGGGGCGTGTCCGTTGTGAAGTGGCGGCAAGGCATTCGTCATGTCTGTCTCCTCTTGGCAGGGATGAAGCCATTTCCTCCTCATCGGCCGGGTACAATGCGGAAAACAGAACTCGGGTTCCCTCGCGCGGCCGAATAACACGATCGATTTTATAGTGTAACAGTCGCGTGATAAAGCGATTTATGCCCGGGGCTCTCTGCAAGCGCCTGCCGGAAACAGACAAGCCGTTGATATCGCTCAGGATACCAACGGCCATTTTTTGACACCGGAAAGCGATGTTAGCGCTTACTGCTCAAGCGCGAAGGTGACGTTGACGGTTACATTATAGGTATTTTCGCCGCCCTGAACCGGCACGGAGGAATCGGCGGCCTCCTTCATCATCGCGGCGCGATAGACCGGCTGCGGCATCGGCCGGCCGCTGTTTTCGGTGATTTCGATGATCCGGCCGAGCTTGACGCCGGCCGCCTGCGTCAGCGTCTTCGCCTTCTTCAGCGCCGAGGCGACAGCATCCTTGCGGGCTTCATCGATCACGCCCTCGGGCTTGTCATTGGTGAAGGAAATATCGCCGCCCTGATTGATACCGAGCGTCACCGACTGGTCGATGATGGCGCCGAGCTTGGAGAGATCGCGCACCCGGACCGTGATGCCGTTCGACACCTGGTAGCCGATCAGCTCCGGCTGCTTCGGCTGGCCGTCGCTGCTCTGTGGATAGTTATATTGCGGCTGCACCGAAAAGCCCGATGTCTGCAGGTCCTTCTCGGCGATCCCGCCCTTCTTCAAGGCGGCCAGCACGTCGGCCATCGCCTTGTTGTTCTCGTCGAGCGCCTCGCGCGCCGTCTTCGCCTGCTTGACGACCGAGAG
Source organism: Hyphomicrobiales bacterium (assembly GCA_900465675.1). Lineage (GTDB taxonomy): Bacteria > Pseudomonadota > Alphaproteobacteria > Rhizobiales > Rhizobiaceae > Rhizobium. Next base: position 584,501 of record UBJR01000009.1, read on the forward strand.
ATTGATGACCGCCATATCTGGCGCCACCGAAGACTGCCCGTCCCCCGAAACGGTGATGACCGCCTCGCGCGGTTTCGAATCATCGGCCAAAGCCGCCGCCGTCACCGGCAAAACGGCCGACGCGGTCATCAAAAGGCCGAGCACAAGCTTTGTAGAATTCCGCAGCGCCATGATTCACTCCTTGGTTGTCGCTACCCCTTTCCCTTCTTTGGCGTTTGATTGTGAAGCTATTGCGGCAACGTCTTGTCGCTGCATCCGAATTACGCTAGAGCGAAACCGCTGCGGGGAACCATTGCCCCGAAGCCAGCGCAGGCATCTGCGCAAGGGCCTGTAGCTCAATGGTTAGAGCCGGCGGCTCATAACCGCTTGGTTGGGGGTTCGAGTCCCTCCGGGCCCACCATGTTCTCTCTTTTCCGTTGTCCCGAGAAGACGCTCGATAGCAAGGCCGTCACCACGGCGACGGACGGCCAGGGAAGCCTTCGACGAATTTCTGGCGACGATTGCCCGGGATGGCATCGCCTCGTTCGTCGAGGATAACGACATCTCGGTGCATTGAAGCCCGCCGCACTTTTCTTCGGCAGGCGCCCACTCCCACCTTGCGCCGCAGGAAGGATGCTATAAATCCTGCCTGAGAACGCGACTGCCATTAACTTTAGAATGGGGTCGGGCGGCCGATTGACGTCACGCTGCTGCCACGAGATCACGTGGCCGTTCTTCGGCCCCTCAATAGCCCGCCAGCAAATTCTGCCCGAAATCCGGCTCGACGCCGAGCAACGGTGCCGTCCGCGCGATGATGTCGTGCACCATCGGGGCGGCCGTTTCAGCGGCGAGGTTCAGGTTGTGCACCCCTGTCAGCGGCTGGTCGATGAAGGACAGCACGACATATTTCGGATTGCTCATCGGGAAGGCGGCGAGGAACGAGTTGAAGCTCAGCTTGTGCGAATAGACGCCGTTGATGACCTTGTTGGCCGTCCCCGTCTTGCCGCCCACATGAAAACCCGGAACATCGGCGGCGCGGCCGGTGCCCTGCTCGCCGTTCAGGCGAAACAGGTAGCGGATCGTGTCGCTGGTGCTCTTCTTGACCACCTGCGTTTCGGTCTTTTCCGCCTCTTCCTGCGTGCGCGGGAAGAAGGTCGGCTCGATCAGCTTGCCGTCGTCGATCAGCGCTGCACCCGCGACCGCCGTCTGCATCGGCGTCGTCGCAACGCCGTGGCCGAAGGCGATGGTGATCGAATTGATCTTCTTCCAGACCTTCGGCTGGCTCGGCGCCTTCACTTCAGGCAGTTCCGTCTGCATCCGTGACAAGAGGCCGAAGCGCGTCAGGTAGTCTTTCTGGATATCCATGCCGACCTTGTCCATCATCCGGGCGGTGCCGATGTTGGACGAGTAGCGGAAGATTTCCGGGATCGACAGCACGCGGCGCGGCACGTCGCGGTCGTCATGGATGGTGAAGCCGCCATAATGCAGCGGCGCGCTGGCATCGAAACTGTCGCTGAGCTTCACCGTTCCGGTGTCGATCGCCATTGCGATCGAGAAGGTCTTGAACACCGAGCCCATCTCGTCGGTGCCGTTGCTCATGCGGTTCAGCCAGCCCTCGCCGCCGGTCGCCTTCGGATCGTTCGGATCGAAATCCGGCGCCGAGGCCATGGCGATCACCTCGCCCGTGTGGATATCGAGGATGACGGCGCCGGCCGCCTTGCTCTGATAGGTGGTCAGCGCGTCGGAAACGACGTCGTGAACGATGTTCTGGGCGCGGATATCGATCGACAGCTTCACCGGCTCCAGGCTGTTATCACTGGCAAGCCCGGTCGAGGCAAGGTCCGACATTCCCTGGTTATCGAGATACTTCTCCATGCCGGCAACGCCGTGGTTGTCGATATCGACATAGCCCAGAATATGCGCGGCCGCGCGCCCCGCCGGGTAGAAGCGCTTCACTTCCGGCCGGAAGCCGATCGCAGGCAGACCGAGCGCCAGAACCTCGCTCTGCTGCTTCGGCGTCAGTTGGCGACGCAGCCAGGTGAAGTGCGATTTGCGGTCGGAGAGCTTCTGGTAGAGCGATTTGCGGTCGAGATCAGGGAAGACCTGCGTCAGCTTTTCCACCGCCTCGTCGGCATCGACGACATGAATCGGCTCGGCAAACATCGAGACGGTGCGCACATCCGTCGCCAGCACCTGTCCGTTGCGATCGACGATATCGGGGCGCGAAGCAACGATGGCGTTCGGCGGAATGCTCGACGTCTCATCGTCGGTCAGCATCGCGTAATAGACGAGCTTTCCCGACATTGTCGAAAAGACGAGCAGCAGCGCACCCGCGAGCGTGAAGATACGCGATCGCGTCTGCTTGTCCCGGCGATGGCTGGCCCCGCGGCTGTTGGCGCGGGATCCGGAGCCGAACGTCAGTCTGACGACCCGGCCACTTCTGGAGGTAACGGCATGAATAATAGACATGGGCTATGCACATTGCGGAGGATGAAGCCGGCGCGCCTCTTTCCGCACATGAGACCAGCTAGCGCCGGTAAGGCTAACAGACCCTTAATCCGGATTATGGATTGTCATATTTCAACCGCCTGCTACCGCCAGAGGCCGCAGACGCGCGGCACGATCACGAGAACGTGATCGCCCTGACGGCTCAGAACAGCTTGCCGCGCGGGCTTGCATGATGCTCGGCGATGACGGCATCGCTGCCGTCGATCTCCTGCAGCAGCACGTCGTAGCCCCAGAGATCGGCGAGGTGCTGGAGGACGAGCTTGGTGTCGTTTTCCTGCAGCATCCAGTCGTTGGTGACCTTGTGCTGGACCAGCAGGCGCCGGTCGCCGGCCAGATCGACGTCGACGATCTCGATGCCCGGATCCGTCCAGCCGATATCATATTCGCGGGAGAGCTGGCGGCGGATGCGGCGGTAACCGCGTTCATCGTGGATCGCCGAGACCAGGATTCCCTCCTCCTGCTCCGGATCGTCATAGAGGTGGAAGAGCCTGAGCTGGCGGATGAGATTGGGGCTGAGGAACTGGCTGACGAAGCTCTCGTCGCGGTAATCGGCCCAGATGCCGCGCAGCACGCCCATGACATCACCGCGCCCGGCAATATCGGGGAACCAGGCGCGATCCTCCTCTGTCGGGTTGGTGACGATCCGCTCGATGTCCTGCATCATCGCAAAGCCGAGCGCATAGGGGTTGAAGCCCGAGAAGCGGCGGTCGTCATAGGTCGGCTGGAACACCACGTTGGCGTGGGATTTCAGGAATTCGAGATAGTTTCCGTCCGACAGATGCCCCTTCTCGTGCAGCCGGTTCATGATCCGGTAGTGCACATAGGTGGCGGTTCCCTCGTTCATCACCTTGGTCTGGCGCTGCGGATGGAAATATTGCGCCACGTGGCGGACGATGCGCAGGATCTCGCGCTGCCAGGGTTTTAGTCGCGGTGCGGATTTTTCGAGGAAATAGAGGAGATTGTCCTGCGGCAGGCCAAGGGCTGCCCGCCGGCGCTCCAAATCGACATTGGCGGCCGTTGCCGTCTTGCCTGCCGGCACCGTGCGCCAGAGATCATTGAAGATCTGCTCTTCGTGGCGTCGGCGCTCTTCCTCGCGCTTCTGCTCCTCGCGCAGATTGAGCTTCACCTTGCCAGCGTGCCGGTGGACACCGTGAGACATCAGCGCATGCGCCGCATCGAGCGTCCGCTCGACGGCGATCTCGCCATAGCGCTCCTCGCAGCGGGCGATATAGCCCTTGGCAAAATCGAGATAATCGAGAATGCCCTCGGCATCGGTCCAGAGCTTGAAGAGATAGTTGTTCTTGAAGAAGTGGTTATGGCCGAAGGCGGCATGGGCGATGACCAGCGTCTGCATCGTCGCCGTGTTCTCCTCCATCAGGTAGGAGATGCAGGGCGACGAGTTGATGACGATCTCATAGGCGAGATCGCGCATGCCGCGCCGGTAGAAAGCCTCGTGATGGGCAAAATGCTTGCCGAACGACCAGTGGCGATAGAAGAGCGGCATGCCGGTCGAGGAATAGGCGTCCAGCATCTGCTCCGAGGTGATCACCTCGATCTGGTTGGGATAGACGTCGAGGCCGAGCTCCTTGAGCGCGATCTCCTCGCAGGCATCGTGAATGCGTTGCAGCGTCGGGAAGTCCCAGTCCGATCCGTCGAAAAGCAGCCTTTCCTTCACCGCAGCCGTCATGGCGCCACCCTTTCGCCCTCGCGTTTCTGGAAGAGATCGTGGAAGACGGGGAAGATCTCGTTCTTCCGGCAGACCTTGCGCATCGATAGTGGCAGCGCCTCGGCTCGGATGCTGTCGTAAAGCTGCCAGAGGGGCGAGCGCGACACCGAGGAGTCGCCGCTTTCCTCGTCAACCTCGATATAGGCGAAGTACTGGCAGAGCGGCAGGATCTCATGGCGCAGCAGCTGCCCGGTCGTCGAACCGTCCGAATAGGAATTGTCGCCGTCGGACGCCTGGGCGGCATAGATGTTCCACTCGGCCGGATCGAAGCGGGCGGCAATGATCTGGCGCATGCAGGCGAGCGCGCTGGAGACCAGCGTACCGCCAGTCGCGGGACCATAGAAGAAGGTCTGTTCGTCGACCTCCTCAGCCCGGTCCGTATGACGGATGAAGACGATCTCCACCTTCTTGTAGCGCTGCGACAAGAACAGATAGAGCAGCAGATAGAAGCGCTTGGCGAGATCCTTCATATGCTCCGACATCGAGCCTGACACATCCATCAGGCAGAACATCACGGCTTTCGCCACCGGCTTCGGTTCATCCTCGAAGCGGCGGTAGCGCACGTCGAGCGGGTCGATATAGGGAATGCGCTTGCTCTTTTCGGTGAGCGACTTCAGCTCGGCCGTCAGCGCGATCTTCTTCTCCTCGTCGTCGGTCTCCTCGATCTCCCGCTTCAGCGCCTCGATCTCGTCGGTGCGCGGACGCTTCAGCGCGATGCGGCGCATCATGGCAAGCCGCGTGGTGCGCCCGACAGCGATGTTGGATGGAGAGCCCGAGACGGAGAACCCCGTCCGCGCCGGGCTGAATTCCTCAGTCTCGCTGAGGCGGCGCTTGGCGAGATCGGGAAGCTCGAGATCATCGAGGAAGACGTCGAGGAACTCCTCGCGGGTCAACACGAAACGGAAACTGTCTTCCGCCTCGCCCTCGCCCGCTTCCTTCGGCTTTCCGCCGCCGCGGCCGGGCGGCCGCGGAATGATGTCGCCTTCGACGAAGGCTCTGTTGCCGGGCAGCACCTGATCGCTGATGCCGCCCTCGCCGCGCCGGAAGCTCGGCTCGGTCATCCCGTCGATGGGCAGGCTGATCTCGCCGCCATCGAGCACATCACGGATGCTCCGGTTCTGCAGCGAGCGTTTTACCGCTTGCTGCACGGCGCTCTTGGCACGCCGCAGGAACCGTTGACGATTTTCCAGACTTTTACCGCGCGGATTCAGCCGGCGGTCGACGATGTGCATGTTGGCTCCAGTTTTACATTAACCCGCCTGTTTGACGCGCATGTACCACTCCACCAGGCGGCGCACCTGCCGCTCGGTATATCCGCGCTCCGTCATCCGGGACACGAATTCGCTGTGCTTCTTCTCGCTCTCGCCATCCTTCTTCGAGCCGAAGGAGATGACCGGCAGCAGATCCTCGACTTGCGAGAACATGCGCTTCTCGATCACTTCCCGGATCTTCTCATAGCTCGTCCAGGAGGGGTTCTTGCCGGTGTTATTCGCCCGCGACCGCAAGCAGAACTTGACGATCTCGTTGCGGAAGTCCTTCGGATTGGCGATGCCGGCAGGCTTCTCGATCTTCGTCAGCTCCTGGTTCAGGAGCTCGCGGTCGAGAAGCTGGCCGGTGTCGGGATCCTTGAAATCGACGTCCTCGATCCAGGCATCGGCATAATCGACGTATCGGTCGAAAAGGTTCTGGCCGTAGTCGGAATAGGATTCCAGATAGGCTTTCTGGATCTCGTTGCCGATGAACTCCGCATAGCGCGGCGCAAGATCGGCCTTGATGAACTCCATGTAGCGTTTCTCGGTATCGTCAGCGAACTGCTCCCTGCGGATCGCCTGTTCCAGCACATACATCAGATGCACCGGATCGGCGCCGACCTCGCTCGTATGGTGGTTGAAGGTCGAGGCGAGGATCTTGAAGGCGAAGCGAGTCGAGACCCCATCCATGCCCTCATCGACACCGGCCGCATCCTTGTATTCCTGGACGCTTCTGGCGCGCGGATCTGTTTCCTTCAGGCTCTCGCCGTCATAGGCCCGCATCTTCGAGAAGTAGGTCGAGTTTTCATGCTTGCGCAGCCGCGACAGAACCGAGAAGCGGGCCAGCATTTCGAGCGTGCCGGGTGCGCATGGCGCATCGGCCAGTTCGGATCCCTCGATGAGCTTGTCGTAGATCTTCTCTTCCTCGGTCACCCGTAAACAATAGGGAACCTTGATGACGCAAATGCGGTCGATGAAGGCCTCATTGTTCTTGTTCGCCTTGAAGGTCTGCCATTCCGCTTCGTTCGAGTGGGCGAGAATGACGCCGGAGAACGGAACCGCGCCGATATTCTCGGTGCCGATATAGTTGCCCTCCTGCGTCGCCGTCAGCAACGGATGCAGCATCTTGATCGGCGCCTTGAACATCTCGACGAATTCGAGAATGCCCTGGTTGGCCCGGTTGAGGCCGCCGGAATAGGCGTAAGCATCGGGGTCGTTCTGCGAATAGTGCTCGAGCTTGCGGATATCGACCTTGCCGACCAGCGAGGAAATGTCCTGGTTGTTCTCGTCGCCCGGCTCCGTCTTGGCGATGCCGATCTGGCGAAGCCGCGACGGCTGCATCCGGACCACCCGGAACTTGGAGATATCGCCGCCGAATTCATCGAGGCGCTTCAGGCACCACGGGCTCATCAGCCCGGTCAGCCGCCGCGTCGGGATGTTGTACTGCTCCAGCAGCATCGGGCCCATGATCGCGGGATCGAAGAGGTTGAGCGGGCTTTCGAAGACCGGGCTGACATCGTCGCCGGCTTTCAGCACATAGATCGGATGCACTTCCATCAGCTGCTTCAGCCGCTCTGCGAGCGACGACTTGCCGCCGCCGACCGGGCCGAGCAGATAGAGGATCTGCTTGCGTTCTTCGAGACCTTGGGCGGCATGTCGGAAGAAGGACACGATCCGCTCGATCGTCTCTTCCATGCCGTAGAAACCAGTGAAGGCAGGATAGGTTCGGATGGTGCGGTTCATGAAGATCCGCCCGAGGCGGGCATCCTTCGAACTGTCGACCATCTCAGGTTCGCCGATCGCCGCGAGCAGCCGCTCGGTGGCGTTGGCATAGGCCATCGGATCTTTCTTGCAGAGGGTCAGATAGTCGGCGATCGACATATCCGTTTCGCGTCGCGCTTCGTAACTCCTCGCAAACGCATCGAACAACGATTCATTCAGCATGGGGCCTCCATTGCGGGTTGTGCCACAGCCTCCGGAGTGCCCGATCACGTCACACGTGATCTTGCATCCCATTGGGAATCAATATGTTTCGTGAATTGATAGGACACCTGACGGTCAACCATTTCAATGCACGTTTACGTGCATTCACCGAAGTCGAGGGTCGTACCAAACTATCTGCTATATTAGCGAATTACGCCGTCGAGCGGTATCGGAAAATTTGGGGACATGACATATCCGTCAAAAAGGTGTGTTATTTCGCCACTGATTCTTTTGGCGTATTACCGACTCTGCCGCGCAGGTTTTTCGCAATGCACTCGGTTATTTTTGCGCCGCACAATCACCAGAAGGCTTAGGCCGCTACGTTTATGTGGATATGTGCCTCGTTTGCCGCATCGATGAATGCGCGCCGCGCGGTGGCGGGCTGCTTCTTTCCACGAATCGACAGCAGGCACATTCTGATTGCCCGGTCATAGGCCTCGCCGTGATCGACCGGCCACTCCTCCATCAGATAGGCCGCCGCGTCATAGGTATTCTCGACCGTGCGAAGGCCGAGATGCGGAAGGCGAAGAGCGACCGGATTTTCCCAATAGTTCTTGTCCATCGTGAACACCTCCTGCATGGTTAACGGCGCAGGCGCGCATTTGGTTTTCATCGGTTGGCATGTGTGGTTTACGCTTCGTTTGCCGATCGCCTCTATGGTGTCGCGCCATGGCACACCGGAAAATCGCCGGAGGTTCGCGCTGAGCGGGAACTTTACGCTTCCGCATGTGTTTTTGCTTGAACGGGGAATAGTCAGATGTTGCTAAAGTCGCCGGTGTTCCGCATATCCGTTTTGGCCATCATCATGGCGGGGCTGGTCGTACTCAACCCCTTCGGGCGCAACCTCGGCGACCCGGTGACCACGGGAAGCATTCCCGCGGCGTCCCCGGTGCATTGAACCTCAGAGCGTTCTGACAAGGTTGCAGACATGCGCGCCGACGATCGATCGGGCGATTTCGCCGGCTTTTTCGATCACCGACGTGCTTGGTGCCGTCCCTTCGAGAAAGATCGTGCCGGCCTCTTCGACGACTTCGATATGGGCATCTTCCATACCAACGCCGTAGGCGATTGCAGAAGAGACACTCTCGGCCGCTCCGGCGAGCGTGGCGCCGACAAGCCGGCTTGATTGAATGAATGAGCTGAACATCGTCGTGTTCCTCCTGTGATGGTGAAACGCACAACGGCGCATTCCGTTCATCTAGCATTCATCTTTGTGCAGAAGATGGCAGCCGGGAACAAAGCCGAACCCGCACCGTTAGCCGGAAAGGAACGCCCGGATGCCACGCATGGCGCGCGGGACCGGGTAACCGGAGGAAAACGGCAATGGCAAATCTCTACAATGACAATGCCCCGGCTGGCACGCTGGGTTCCGCCTACAACACGCTGACGGCCTTTTTCGACAGCCGCGCCGATGCAGACCGCGCCGTCGCGCGGCTGAAGGATGCAGGCGTCGCCGATGAAAGCATCCGCTTTATGCCTGGCTACGAAGCGGACCCGGAAGCCGCCGCCAGAGCCGGCGAACGCTCGGGCTTCTGGGCAGCGCTCGAAGACTGGTTCTTCCCGGATGACGATCGCGAAACCTATGCCGAGGGCCTGCGCCGCGGCGGCTTCCTGATTTCGGTCAGTGTCGGCGATGCGCTCTATGACACCGCCCACGACATTCTCGATGACGAAGGCAGCATCGACATGGACGAACGTGCCGACATGTGGCGCAGCGACGGCTGGGAGGCCCGCAACAGCAGCTTTGCCGGCAGCGCCAATAGCGGCCGCGCTGCCGACGATCTTTCGACGTCAGAGCAGGCCATGCCGGAGGAAAGCCCGGTCGGCAGCCGCGATCCCGATCACAGCTCGCCGCGGGTGCGCGCCTATCATTTCGACCAGATGGCGCAAGGCTATCGCCGCGACCACTGACGTGAAGGGGGGGAGGCCGCCGAATGCCGGCCTCCCCTGCTTGGCAGTCAGACGAGACGCGCTATCTCACCCGCATTGGAAACCGGGAGTTCGGCATGAGCGACAAGAAGAAATCCGACGAGGAACAGAAGACCGACAAGGAGCAGGACGACTATCTGGAAGAAGCCCTGGAAGAAACCTTCCCGGCCAGCGATCCGATAGCACCCGGCCATACCGGCAAGAAGCCGTCGGACAAGAAATAGCCTGCCGGCGATAGAAAGAGAAAAACTATTGAGCGCTGACGCGATCAGCGGTGGCGTCAGCGTCTTCGGCCGGAACATGGCCGTTATTGGTGACCTCGTCGGCAACCGCCGACAGATCGATGTTACCCCAGATCGACTTTTCCTTGCTGCGATCGACGCGGCGGGACGATTTGACTTCTACGATGAACGGCTTCGATTGAGCGCGCATAAATGTCCTGTCGAAATATGTTGATGCGAATCTTTCAACGCACTCAGCCTACGAAGCGTTCCATCACCGTGCAAGACGGCCCTCACCGCTTATCCAGCCCCGCGCACGCCTCATCCTCAGGAACCGGCAGCACCGCCAAGCGTTGATCCCTGTGCATGGCAGCTGCCCCGAAAAATCAATATTAAACGCTTGAAGGAAAAACCGATGTCGATTACCTACCACGTCGGCGAACATGACGAGGCCTGGGCTTACCGCTTGGGCGATGTCTGGTCAGAAGCCTTTCCAACTCACGAACTCGCATTGGCCGCGGCAAAGCAAGCCGCAGAGCGGCAACAGCTTGGCGGTCAGGATGCGGAGATTACCTTTCAGCGTGCGGATGGCACGTGGGCAACAGAGCGTGTGAGCGGTGGTGACCGCCCGCAGGCTGATGTCGTCGATGATGCGCCGGACACATAATGCAGATCAATAAAAGGCTTCGGCCGAAAAAGACGACGGAATGACCCTGAAAGAACGTTTCTTGAAATCGCAGCACGCGTGGATGATCGGCGCCTGCTACTCCTCGAAGCACCCGGACTTCTCGCGTTATGGCGGCATCGACGTGGCTGTCGCGCCGCGCTGGCGTGAATCCCCGGATGCCTTCATCAACGACATGATGGACAGCCTCCCCCGGCGCCTGGCCGAGCGCCAGTTGGCGCTACGCAACCCGCGCCGCCCCTTCGAGCCGGGCAATGTGGAATGGGTGTTTACAAGCAAGCATCGCGGCCTTCGTGCGCCTGACGGCGCCAGACCGGGTACCGGCTCCTCTCTCAGCCGCCAGCGGCGGATGTGACAATCAGAAGCTCGCGGCGATGAAAATTTCCGCGAGCTTTTCGATTCCGGCCTGATCTTCGGAATCGAAGCGCGACGGCACCGGGCTGTCGAGATCGATGACGCCAAGCACGCGTCCCTCATGGATCACAGGCACGACCAGCTCCGAGCGCGACGCGGCATCGCAGGCGATATGCCCCGGAAACGCATGCACGTCCTCGACGACCACTGAAGCCTTGCGCTCGACGGCTGCGCCGCAGACACCCTTGCCGACCGGGATGCGCACGCAGGCAGGCTTGCCCTGGAAGGGACCAAGCACCAGTTCGTTTTCCTGCTTCAGAAGATAGAAGCCTGCCCAGTTCAGCTCCGGCATCATCTGGTACATCAGCGCCGACGTATTGGCGGCATTGGCGATCATGTCGCTCTCTCCCGACAGCAGCGCCTCGAGCTGCTGTGCAAGCTCGCGGTAGAATTCCGCCTTGCTGGTGGTGTCGATCGTCGCTGACTGGAACATGGGAAACCCGCCTTTTCGTTGCCGCAGATATAGTCCCGGCCACCGCCCGGCTTCAAGGGCAAGGAAGCAAAGGTTCGGCATCGCGGAGATATTCCAACAGATATAACGCTATGCCATAGTGCGGCTCCGATCCAACGAGCCAGCTCTTCCCATGAAGCTTTTTACCGCCCTTCTCGTCGCTGCCTTCAGTCTTCTCGCCGCAGGCGCCGACGCCCGCGTCATCACCGATGCGGCGGGCCGCAAGGTCGAGATCCCGGACAAGGTGAGCCGCGCGCTGGCCGCTGGCCCTCCGGCATCGGTTCTGATTTACGTCCTGGCGCCGGATAAGCTGACGGGCTGGGTGCGCCAGCCGGGTGATGCCGAAAAGGCCTTCCTGCTGCCATCGGTCCGCGATCTGCCCGTTTTCGGTCAGCTGACCGGTAAGGGCGGAACCGCCAATATGGAAGCGGTGCTCGCCGCCAAGCCCGATATCATCATCGATGTCGGCACCGTCAATCCGACCTATGCGTCGCTCGCCGACAAGGTGCAGGCCCAGACCGGCATCCCCTATGTGCTCGTCGATGGCAGTTTTGCCCGAAGCGCCGAAACGCTGCGCCAGACCGGCGAGATCCTCGGCGTCACCGAACGCGCCGCCAAGCTTGCCAACTACGCATCGACGGCAATCGGCGGGCTGAACGCCAGGCTGGCCGCCATTCCACAGAGCGACCGGCCGCGCGTCTATTACGGCCGTGGCCCCGAAGGTCTGGAAACCGGCCTGGCGGGCTCGATCAATCTGGAGATTCTCGAAGCCGCCGGCGCGGCCAATGTCGCGGCGGCTGCCGGCAAGGGCGGACTGACGCAGGTTTCGCTCGAACAGATCCTCTCCTGGAAGCCGGACACCATGCTCGCCGCCTCCGGAAAATTCGCGGCCAGCGTCAAGACCGATCCGCTCTGGGCCGGCCTCGATGCCGTCAAGAACGGCCGCGTCTTCGTCACGCCCAGCCTGCCCTTCGGCTGGTTCGATTCCCCGCCGGGCATCAACCGGCTGATCGGCATCGCCTGGCTGGAGCGCCTCTTCTACCCGACAGTCTTCACCGGCGATCTCAAAGCCGAGGTCCGTGATTTCTTCAAGCTCTTCTATCAGGTCGACCTGACCGAGGATCAGCTCGCAACGCTGCTGAAGGGCTCCGGCGTTTCGCCGCAATGATGGCCGCGCGGGATCAGAGCGAGGGAGCCGCGCCACCCGGCAATCGATGGCTCTGGCCCGGACTTGCCGGTCTGCTGCTGCTCGCCTTGCTGTCGATGATGACCGGCAAATATGGCGGCGGGCCACGGCCGCTGATCGAGGCGTTTACGGAGTTGGCCGGTGGAAAGGCCGGTGATCCCCTGCTTGCAACCGTCCTCTGGAACGTCCGCCTGCCCCGCGTTGCGGCCGCAATCGTCATCGGCGCAGCCCTTGCTGGGGCTGGCGCCACCTATCAGGGCATCTTCCGCAATCCGCTTGTCTCACCCGATATTTTGGGTGTCTCCGTCGGCGCCAGTCTTGGCGCGGTGCTCGGCATCTTTCTGTCGCTGCCGGTGCTCGCCATCCAGGCGCTCGCCTTTGCGGGCGGCCTGCTCGCCGTCGCCGCGGTCTATGCGGTCGGCGCTGCCGTGCGCCAGCGCGATCCAACGCTGACGCTGGTTCTGGCAGGCATCGCCATCCAGGCGCTGGTGGGTGCCGGCATCTCGCTGATCAAGATCCTCGCCGATCCCTATGACCAGCTCCCCGCCATCACCTATTGGCTGCTCGGCAGCATGACCGCCGTCACCCGCTTCGACGTGCTCTCCATCCTGCCTGCTGTACTGATCGGCCTCGTCCCACTCATCCTCCTGCGCTGGCGGATGAACGTCATGACGCTCGGAGACGAGGAAGCGCAGACGCTCGGCATCGATACCAAGAAAACCCGGCTGGCGCTGGTCTGCGGCGCCACGCTGATCACTGCGGCGACCGTCTCGGTCACCGGTATCGTCGGCTGGATCGGCCTCATCATCCCGCATATCGCCCGCATGCTTGCCGGGCCCGACTTCCGCAGGCTCCTCCCCGCATCGATGATCCTCGGCGCCGCCTATCTGCTGATCGTTGACATGCTGGCCCGCAGCATCGCCACCATCGAGGTGCCGCTCGGCATCCTGACGGCCGTGGTCGGCGCCCCCTTCTTCCTCTGGCTGCTGACATCGGGAAAGCGGGGCTGGCAATGAGTTTCGAGCTGAAATCGCTGACCTTCGGCTACTGCAACAGGGTGATCGGCAGCAACATCGACCTCGCGCTGAGATCGGGCGAGGTGCTCGCCCTGCTCGGCTCGAACGGCGCCGGAAAGACAACGCTCTTCAAGACCATGCTTGGATTGCTCCCGGTCAAGGCGGGCGAAATCCTGCTGGATGGCCGCCCGCTCTCGGGCTGGCCGCGACGGGAACGCGCTGCCCGCATCGCTTATGTGCCGCAAGCCCATGCCGCGCTCTTTCCCTTTACTGTGCGGGATGTCGTGCTGATGGGCCGTGCCGCCCGCATCGCTCCCTTCGCCATGCCTTCGCGGCAGGATCGCGTCATCGCCCAGGATGCGCTGGAGAGCGTCGGCATGGCGCCGCTTGCTACCAAGCCCTATACAGAAATCAGCGGCGGCGAGCGGCAGCTGGTGCTGATCGCCCGCGCCCTGGCGCAACAGCCGCAGATCCTGATCATGGACGAGCCCTCCGCCAGCCTGGACTACGGCAACCAGATGCGCCTTCTCGCCCATATCCGCCGGCTTGCTCGCCAGAACCTTTCGATCGTCCTGTCGACCCACAATCCGGATCACGCCTTCCTCACCGCCGATCGCGTCGCGCTTTTGAACGGCGGTTCGCTGACGGCACTCGGAACACCGGCTGACGTGCTGACGCCCGAGACGCTGAAAGAGCTCTACAATATCGACGTCGTCGTCGGCGCCCTCGACGGCAGCGCCCGCATCTGCGCTCCGCGCCTCGATCAATTTCCCGCCTAGAAAGGAAGAACCATGGTCCGCGAAAACGAATTACGGGAAAACGAGGTGGCGATCGAACCGCCGGAGGCAAGCGATGCCGGGCTGGTCTTCATCGGCCGCGTCCACACGCCCTGGACCTCGCGCATGGAAACGCCGCGCCAGGGCAGGCACGACGGACCGCTCTGCCGCATCGAGATTTTCGAGCCGTGGATTGCTGCGCTGAAGGGTGTCGATGCCTTCGAGCGGCTTGAGATCCTGTACTGGCTCGACCGCTCACGCCGGGATCTGGTGCTGCAGAGCCCGGCAAGCAACGGCAAGGTCCACGGCACGTTTTCACTGCGCTCCCCCGTCCGCCCCAATCCGATCGGCACCTCGATCGTCAAGCTGGAGCGGGTCGAAGACGGCATGCTCTTCGTGCGCGGCATGGATTGCCTCGACGGCACGCCGCTGCTCGACCTCAAGCCCGACCGGACGCTGTTCAAGCCGATCGCCCCTCCGCAGAAGGGCGACTACGAGACCGGCGATACCGGCACCGCAACCCACTGCCAGAAGGCGTGACCGGACGAATGTCAGTCGACGGCGACCATGACGTCCGAAGCCTTGACCACGGCATACGCCTCGGCGCCGGGTTTCAACCCGAGCTCATCGACGGCCTCGTTGGTGATCGACGCGGTGACGATGGCACCATTGCCGATATCGATACGGACATGCGCCGTCGTCGCGCCCTTGGTGACTTCGACAACCTTGCCCTTCAGACGGTTGCGCGCGCTGATTTTCATCCGATGTCCTCCCTGATTTGGCGAGACCTTAGACGGCCCGCACCATTCATGTCAAAAGCCGTGCGGATAGCCAGTGGATCGCTCGTGGCATCATGGAGGGGAAGGTAGTCGTGAAGGTGATACGGATCGCAGCGGCGCTGATTGCCGGCGAGAATGGCGACGTGCTGCTGGTGCGCAAACGGGGCAGCGCGGCTTTCATGCAGCCGGGCGGCAAGATCGATGGCGGGGAAACTGCGATTTCCGCGCTGGTGCGTGAGCTTGATGAAGAGATCGGCCTGCAAACGCATGAAGACCGACTTGAACCGCTCGGCACGTTCGAAGCGCTTGCGGCGAACGAACCGGATCACCGCGTTATCGCCGATCTCTTCCTGCTGGCCAGGCCTGCCGGGCCGATCGCGCCACGCGCCGAGATCGAAGAGATCCGTTGGATCGATCCGCACAACCCGGGAGACCTTCCGATGGCGGCACTCACAGCGGACCATATCCTGCCTTTCTGGCGCCAGCGGCTGGCAGGCACCTGAAGAGCGCGCAAAGAAAAGCCCGGCGCTGAGGCCGGGCCTTTGACTATTCGCTGATATTTACTGCGCCGAAGGTGCGGCCGGAGCCGGTGCTGCGGGTGCCGGAGTTGCTGGCGCTGGTGCGGCAGGAGCCGGAGCAGCGGCCGGTGGCGTTGCCGGAGCAGCCGGTTCGCTCGTTGCTGCCGGCGGAGTGGCCGGAGCAGCAGGAGCCGCCGGTGTCGTCGTGGTGCTGGTTTCGCCTGCAGGCGCCGTTGCCGGAGCCGGGCCGGAACGCGGCCAGTAGGATGCGGCCAATGCAATAATTACAATGACGGCCGCAATACCGATCCACATCGTCCAGGGCGAACGGCGATCGGCCACGGGCGGCGTGGTACGCAAATCAGGGTTTGGTCTGTTGAAATCATTTGTCATGGGCGTCCTCCTGTACGCGCTAAACGGAGAGCTGCGGCAAAAGGTTCCACTTTACCGCTAGGAGACGGCAGCAATGCCCTGCCTGCCGCGCCCCGCCCGCTCGCGTCCGCCTGCGGCACGCGCAGCGCAGAGCGCCCCTGCCCGGCTTGCATCACCGGCATCGATCGCCTCGGTGATCGCCCGCAGTTCGGCAAGCCGCTCGCCGCGCTTTCCGCCAGTCTTGCTGGAAAGCCGTCTCAGCATGATGACGCGTCCATTCAGCTGCCGGAAGAAGCCGGCTGCGACCTTGTTTCCGCATCCAGCCGCCAACAGCGAAAAGAACTCACTCTCCTTCATCAGCGCATCGCGCTCGTCCGCGGCAGCTTCCAGAGCGGCGAGAATGGCGTGAAGTTCGAGGACCTGCGCCTTCGTGGCATTGCGGGTAAAGCCCTCGCCGATCAGCCGTTCGAGTGCCTCGCGGGTTTCCTCTATTTCCCGCGCCTGCTGCATCTCGATCGCAATCACCGAGCGCCCGCGCCGCGCATTGATCAGCAACCCCTCGGCATCGAGATGCTGCAGCGCCTCGCGCAACACGGTGCGGCTGATGCCCATCTCTTCGCAGATCTGCCGCTCGATCAGTTTCTGACCGGGCTTCAGCGTGCCGAAAAGGATCGAGTTGCGCAGCGCATCCGTCACCTGCTCGCGAAGCGAGATGCTTCGCGGCAGGCTGAGCCCGAGATTGCTCATGCCGGCACTCTCCGGCTTTGCGGCCCGGTTGCGGCAAGGTCGCCGAGGGCGGCGATGAAGCTCGCAAGGCTGGCCGAGCGCAGCGGCATGAACGGCTTGCCGCTGTCCCGGCAGTGCCGCTTGACGATCCCGGCGGCGCTATGGCTGACACAATCGACCGGAAACAGCGTCACCGACGTCTGCGCGATCAGCCCGGGAAGCAGCGATGTGCTTTCTTCGACGCCGCCGTCGTGAAACAGCAGCCCGATGCCCGCCTGCTCGGCAAGCAGCCGCAACCGCTCGAAAAGGTTCCGCCGCCCGCCGACATAGAGAAGCGTGATGCCGGATTGCGCAGCAGCAGACGGCGCGTCTGCATCCCCGTCATCGAGCAGCGCTCGCTCAAGACCGGCATTTTCACGCAGCAGCGCCAGATTTTCCCGGGCCAGCGCCGCCGCGCGTTTGCCGGCCGCCAGTGCCTGCGCTTCGCTCTCGTCAAGCCGCCGCTCCAATGCCTCGGCCCGCTCACGCGCCGCCTGCAGCTTCTCGATCAGCGCGGCATTGACACCATCACCATGCTCCGCCGCCACATTCACGGCCTTGGCGCGAAGCACGACCTCCTCAAGCGCGTCGACCCGGCGCTGCAAGGCACTCCGTTCCTCAGAAGACCGGCGTAGCTGCGCTTCCTGCCGGGCAATCTTCTCGTCCTTCAGGGCAAGCTCGGTCTGCAGCGCGCGTAGCCGGGCGATATCCAGGCGGCTGGAACTGCCAACGAGATGCGACAGCATATGCACCTCGCCGAAGACATCCTGCAGCAAGCCGTGATCGGCAGCTGGATGGCTGATCACCGCCCAATAGGCGCCGGAAATTTCTCCCTCCTCCATGCAGGTATTCCAGAGCGTGCGAAGCTCCGCTGCGGTGCCGAGCCGCGCGAAGCGCTTCAGAACAGCCTCATGGCGCCGGTCGAGCGCCTTGTTCAAAAGCTTGCCGGCCAGATCGCGCTGGCCGGCAGCGCGGACGCCGCGGCTGTGCAGCGCATGATCGCTCGCCGTCTTCGCATCGATATCGCCGAGCTTGGCGATGACCTGCCGCAATTCGCCGGCCGTCAGGCATGTGCCGATGATCGAGCAATGGAAGGTTGGCGAAATCTCCCAGGTCTTCCGCCTCTGCATCTTTACGGAAACACCCACCAAGCGATCGCCTCCCGAAAGGAGAGTCAGTTCGCTGGAGAAGCTCTTCTGCGGTCGGTTGTAATGGGCCAGAGGCGGCATCGTGAACTCGAAGCGTTATATTCAGAGAAATATGACGCTATCACCAAGGGCATGGAACGGACAAGCGCTTCGGGCAGCTCCTTCACATCGCGAAGGCCGAAATTGTTCGTCCTCTCCACCATAAATTTCCGTAACAGCCTGTCCCGCAAGGTGACGGTGCCGCGCAGATGCGGCCGGAACCTCTGGCTGCACCCGCCGTTCCCTCTGCATCGCTAAACGGAGGTATTCGATAATGCGAAAGATGATTTGTGCTACGATGGCTGCAGTGGCAGCATTGAGTTTCAGCGTTCCTGCCATGGCCGAGACGGTCGTGGTCAAGAAGCGCGTCTATACCGAAGACCGCGGCGAAGTCCGCCCGGATATCAGGATCAGCGACCGCGGTGTCGCGATTGGCGCCTACCGCGAGCGGGATCGCGATCGCTGCGTGACCAAGAGCATCACCCGCGATGACGGCGAGCGCACCGTCACCAAGACGATCAGGCACTGCCGCTAAAAATCACCAAGGAGACCCGGCCGAAGCGGAGCCCGGGTCTCCCGACAATCAGAACATCTCCGCATCGCCCCACGGGAGGGAACCATGTCTGACCAGCTGCCGATGTTCATCCTGCAATCGATCGCAGTCTTCGGGCTCGTGGGAGCCCTGTTCATCCGGGCGTGAAGCCCTGAATTCCGGCGGCTATCAGCATTCTTGATACCAGCATCAGAATCAATGAAGCAAAAGCGTACCGGAATAGACAAAAGTGTCCTTTGCAACCGTACCGCGGAGTACTAGATAACTCCCCGTCGCCTCTTCTTTTCCCCGAGGCGGCCTAGAACTCAGCCTCGCTCGTGCGAGGCTTTTTTCGTTTTGGGCAATAAAAAACCGCCCTTGCCGCGATCCGGGGAGACTTTGGCAAAGGGCGGTTCTGTGGCGCCGCATCGGGGAGACCGGCGCCTGCTACTGTTAGCGACGGATCAGCGGGCAACCGCGAACGTTCGCAAAGGTCATTCTATCAAGGCCACGGCGGTCACGGCCGGTAACGACGACGCGGCGCGGCGTAACGGCAGTGATACGCACATCGCGCAGGCCGCTCCAGCGCGCCTTGCGCACAGCTTCCATCGGCGAGCAACCGCGCATCGGCGGACGATACTGCACATCGACGACAGCGGCGCGGTCAGCACCGGCTGCGGAAGCCGCCGTGGTGCCGAACGGAATAGAAGCGATGGCAAGCAATGCTGCAAAGGAAGCCTTGGCAATAAAGGTGGTCATGGGGTTTTCCTCGTTTCATGTGGCGGTCGAAGCTCCCTTGCGGGGATGATTCGACAATAGAGAGCTAATTCTGAATGGTGTTCGAATTGCGCATTCAGTTTCGGTTCAGCCACTGAAATGAAACAGGATTTCGCGATGATGGGGCCGGTCGCGGTGTTCGAAAAGATAGATCCCCTGCCATGTCCCGAGCCCCAGCCGGCCATTGATCACGGGGATGCCGATCGACACCTGCGTCAGTGCCGACTTGATATGGGCGGGCATATCGTCGGGCCCTTCCATCGTGTGAACGACCCAGCGCATCGACGGATCGGATGTCGGCGGCACGAGGCGGGCGAAGAAGGCCTTCAGGTCGGTGCGCACATCGGGATCGGCATTTTCCTGGATCAGCAGCGAGCAGGACGTGTGCCGAACGAAGACGGTCAGCAGCCCCTCTTCCGCATCCTGCGCCCGCACGAAGGCCTCGGCCTCGCCGGTAAATTCATAGAGGCCCTGGCCGCGGGTTGCGACGGTGATCGACGTGACTGGCATGCGAAAGGCTCCGGTTATCAGCTCCGGGTCACCTGTCGCTCCGCATGCCCGATGTCAATGGCGTCTAGAGGCGCAGCAGCTCCTTGAAACCGCCATAGATCATCCGCTTGCCGTCGAATGGCATCTGCCACTTGTCGCCTTCCAGCCGGGGATCGGCCATCACCTTCTTGTTGATCTCGTCGCGCACCTCGCGGGACGGATAGAGGATCCAGGAAAACACGGCGATCTCGTCTTCCTTGAGATGCACCGCCCGCGGAAAAGACGTCACCTCGCCATAGGGTACGTCGTCGCCGACGCATTCGACATATTCGAGGGCGCCGAATTCCTTCCAGATCGCTCCGGCATAGGCGGAGAACTCCTTGTAGGCCTCGAGCTTGTCCTTCGGCACGGGAACGATGAAACCATCCACATAAGCCATGTCTCTTCCTCCTTTTCGTCTGTCGATGGACATAGGACGAATGACGCCCCGTCAAACCGACAGACCGGAAAAAGAAAAACGCGGACCGGCTATCCCTGCAGCGTCTTCACCTTGGCAAGGTCAGGGAAGAGCCGCGTCCAGAGCAGCACGACCACGATCGTGCCGACGCCGCCGATGATCCCTGCGGCGACCGGTCCCATGAAGCCCGCCAGCATGCCGGATTCGAATTCGCCGAGCTGGTTCGAGGTGCCGATGAACAGCGAGTTGACGGCGTTGACGCGGCCGCGCATCTCGTCAGGCGTCAGCAGCTGCACCAGCGAACTGCGCACCACGACGCTGACCGTATCGGACGCGCCGACGACCAGCAGTGCCATCACCGACAGCGCGATATTGGTCGAGACGGCAAACACGATCGTCGCCAAGCCGAACACGGCGACGGCAGCGAACATCTTCTTGCCGACATTGCTGCTCAGCGGACGCCGCGCCAGCACGATCGACATGGCAAGCGCGCCGATGGCAGGTGCTGCACGCAAGAGGCCAAGCCCCCAGGGACCGGCATGCAGGATATCGCGGGCAAACATCGGCAGCAGCGCCGTGGCGCCGCCGAGCAGAACCGCGAACAGATCGAGCGAGATCGTCCCCAGCATCACCGGCCGGCTCTTGATGAAGGACACCCCGGCAAACACCGAGGTCAGCGTCACCGGCTCGCGCTTCGATGGCGTCCAGCTCATGCGGATCGAGATGACGTTGATGCTGGCGGCCGTGAACATCACCGCCGAGACGGCAAACGGCGCCACCGGATGCGCGCCATAGAGCAGACCGCCGAGCGACGGGCCGATGATCAGCGCCGTCTGCATCATCGAAGTCGACGTGGCGACCGCCCGCTGCAGCATCGAGGATGGCACGATATTCGGCAGCAGCGCCGCCATCGTCGGCCGCTCGAAGGCGACAGTCGCGCCCATGATCGTCACCGAGACGAGAATCCCCGCCGGCGTCAGCCAGTCCTGCCATGTGGCGATCGCCAGCACCGCGGCGGTGACCGCCTCGATCAGCTGGCAGATCAGCCCGATCCGCCGCCGGTCGAACCGGTCTGCGACATGGCCGACGACGAAGGTCAGCACCACCATCGGCAGGAACTGGCAAAGCCCGACAAGCGCCAGCGCAAAGGCGCTATGCGTCTTGTCGTAAATCATCCAGCCCATCGCGATTGCGGCACACTGGAACGAAAGCGACGAGAAGACGCGCGAGGCGGCGAAATTGAGATAGCCGGGGTGCTTGAGAACGCTGTCCCGGGGAGCGTGAACTGTGTCCATTTGGAAACTTCCGGCCGGCGGAACCCACGGGCCATTGATAGGAATTTTATAAGCCCCTGTTCTGCCTCTATGAACCCGATGTCAACTGCGGCGAAAGTGCACTACCGATTTGGGGATTCGGGACGATTGTCCCGATCGCGACAAAGCATTTAAGCAATCGTTGAAAGAAAGCGCCATTGCGCCATATTCTGACGCAATCGGAATGGCGCTTGCACGCCCTGTGCAGGCTCAATGTGCTTGCTGGCAGACGCGGTGCTGCCAGCGCCCGGGTTCACGTTGCACCGCGACCAGAGGGAACAAAAAAATGAAAGCACTTTTGGCTTCTACCGTCCTTGCTGCCGGCCTGTTGGCTATGGGCGGCGCAGCATCCGCTGCTGAATGCGGCAATGTCACGATCGCAAGCATGAACTGGCAGTCTGCCGAAGTTGCTGCAAATCTCGACAAGGTCATTCTCGAAACAGGTTACGGCTGCACCGCCGAAATCGTCACCGGCGACACGGTGCCGACGCTGACCTCGATGGCTGAAAAGGGCGAGCCCGATATCGCGCCGGAAGCCTGGGTCAGCCTGCAGCCGGAACTCGTCAAGCGCGGCCTCGAAGGCGGCAAGGTCGTCGCCGCTGCCAAGATCCTTTCCGACGGCGCCATCCAGGGCTGGTGGATTCCGAAATACGTCGCCGACGCGCACCCTGATATCAAGACCATTCCCGATCTCTTCAAGCATCCGGAACTGTTCCCGGCCCCTGAAGACAAGAGCAAGGGCGCCGTCTTCAACGGCCCGCAGGGCTGGGGCGGGACTGTTGTCACCACGCAGCTATTCAAGGCGAATGGCGGCGACAAGGCAAACTTCACGCTCGTCGACACCGGCTCGGCCGCCGGCCTCGACGGCTCGATCGCCAAGGCCTATGAAGGCAAGCAGCCGTGGGTTGGCTATTACTGGGCGCCGACTTCGCTGCTCGGCAAGTATGAGATGGTGAAGCTCGGCTTCGGCGTCGATTATGACGCGGCCGAATGGAAGCGCTGCACCTCGATCGCTGACTGCGCCGATCCGAAGCCGAACGCTTGGCCGTCGGATGACGTTCAGACCCTCGTTAGCAAGAGCTTCGCCGACCGCGCCGGTCCTGCCATGGACTACCTGAACAAGCGCGCCTGGACCAACGACACGGTCAACAAGCTGATCGCCTGGATGAGCGACAACCAGGCAACCGGTGAAGACGGTGCGAAGCACTTCCTCAAGGAAAACGGCGATCTCTGGACCAAGTGGGTCTCCCCCGAAGTCGCAGAGAAGAT
The DNA here is from genome assembly GCA_900465675.1 of Hyphomicrobiales bacterium. Classification (GTDB taxonomy): domain Bacteria; phylum Pseudomonadota; class Alphaproteobacteria; order Rhizobiales; family Rhizobiaceae; genus Rhizobium. Next base: position 607,083 of record UBJR01000009.1, read on the forward strand.
CAAGGCTTCTCTCTGATCCCCGATATTTCGCAAGCGGGCGGCGTCTTGACACCAGGACGCCGCCCGCCCGATGTTTTCAAGCGACGCCCGTAAGAAGAATGGGCCGCCGCTGCTTTTGCCATGGGGACCGACATGGATTGGCTTTGGAAATTTCCAACGATGAACGACGATATGCTGCGCGACCTGAAAAGGGCCGTGGATGAAGGCTTTCGCGGCTTCACCCGCGCCTATGGCGACAGCATCGAAGGGCTCTTCAGCCCGCTGCAAAGTTTCCTGATCTGGGCCGAAAGGCTTCTCACCGGCGCGCCGTGGCCGGTGGTCATCCTTGCCGTTGCCGCCATTGCCTGGGTGGCGAGCCGCAGCTGGAAGATCGTCGCCGGCTGTGTGGTGACCCTGCTTCTGATCGGCTGGTTCGACATGTGGCAGGATACGATGAAGACGGTATCGATGATCTTCGTCTGTACGGTTCTGTCGATCGTCATCGGCATTCCGATCGGCATCGGCATGTCGCGCTCGAACCGCATGCAGAACATCGTCAATCCGGTGCTCGACGTCATGCAGACCATGCCGAGCTTCGTCTACCTGATCCCCGTCGTCATGCTGCTCGGCATCGGCCGTGTGCCCGGCGTCATCGCGGTCGTCATCTACGCCCTCCCCCCGATGATCCGCCTGACCAATCTCGGCATCCGCATGGTCGACAAGGATGTTCTGGAAGCCGCCGACGCCTTCGGCTCCTCCAGCTGGCAGAAGCTGCGCAATGTCCAGCTGCCGCTGGCGCTGCCGACCATCATGGCCGGTATCAACCAGACCATCATGATGGCGCTCGCCATGGTCGTCATCGCCTCGATGATCGGCGTCCAGGGCCTCGGCCAGCCGGTGCTGAAGGCGATCGCCAACCAGTATTTCACCCTCGGCGTCTTCAACGGTCTCGCCATCGTCGGCATCGCCATCATCTTCGACCGCATCAGCCAGGCCTATGGTCTGCGCCTGCAGAAGCACCGGGAAATCGTGCATGGCTAGTCAATCGATCGAAATCCGCAATCTCTACAAGATCTTCGGTCCCCGCGGCCGCGACTTCGTGGAAGCCGTCACCAAGGGGATGTCGAAAACCGAGCTCAACAAGGAGCACGGTCACGTTCTCGGTCTGAAGGACATCAATATCCATATCCCCGGCGGCAGCATCACCGTCATCATGGGGCTTTCAGGCTCCGGCAAATCGACGCTGATCCGCCACATCAACCGGCTGATCGACCCGACTTCGGGCGAAGTGCTCTATGGCGGCACCGACGTCTGCCAGATGAACGAGGAAGAACTTCGCGAATTCCGCCGCCACAAGACGGCGATGGTGTTCCAGAAGTTCGGCCTCCTGCCGCACCGCACGGTGCTGCAGAACACCGTCTACGGCCTGGAAATCCAGGGTGTGCCGAAATCCGAGCGCGAGGCGCGCGCCGATATCTGGATCAAGCGTGTGGGTTTGGAAGGCTTCTCCAACCACTATCCGAACCAGCTCTCGGGCGGCATGCAGCAGCGCGTCGGCCTTGCCCGAGCATTGACCAACGACGCAGACATCCTCCTCATGGATGAAGCCTACTCGGCCCTCGATCCGCTGATCCGCGTCGACATGCAGACCGTGCTTCTCGAGCTGCAGCGGGAACTGAAGAAGACCGTCGTCTTCATCACCCACGATCTCGACGAGGCGCTACGCCTCGGCGACAAGATCGCCATCCTGCGCGACGGCGAGGTCATCCAGCAGGGCACCGCGGCCGATATCGTGCTGAGCCCCGCCGACGACTACATCAAGGCCTTCGTCAAGGAAGTGAACCGCGGCCGCGTCATCCGCGTCGACGCGCTGATGGAGCCGCTCAGCAACCCCGCAGGCGACTCCTCGGTCCGGATTCCGGGCAGCTACAATGTCGAGGAAGCCATGCGGATGATGACAGAGAACAACGCCACGCAGGCGACCGTCATCGGCGAAAGCGGCACGCCCGCCGGCCGCGTCTCGCTGGAAGGCCTGGTGCGCTGTCTCGTCCGGACAAACTGAACGCGATGCGCGGCGCCAAGCCGCGCATCGTCACCCCGCGTTAGAACTGCCCGGCTTCGGGCACCTGCAGCTCCTCGATGGAATCGACGCGATCCGGATAGAAGGCCATATGGTCCTTGATCTCGCTGACCGCAGGGTTCGGCGTCTCATAGGTCCATATCGCATTCTTCGATCGATCGCCGCCAGGCACGATGCTGTAATAGGAAGCATCGCCCTTATACGGGCAATGGGTCGAATGATCGGTACGCGCCAGCAGCGACATGTCGATATCCTTGCGGGGAATATACTGCACCGGCGGATAGGACGCCTCGCGCAGCGTCAGCGCATCATGCGTATCGGCAATCACCTTGCCGCCCAGTTTCACGACGATACGGGCCGGATTGTGCTCGACGCTGATCGGATGATCGGGTCCGGGAATCTTGACGGGCCTGCCTGACATGGGTGCCTCCAATGGATTGATGCATGGAGAGATAGGGAGGATAGGCGAAGAGCCCAAGAGGCGGGAGGCGATTAGCCAGCAACTGGTTCTGCCGTCATCGGTTGCCTCTATTCGAAAATTGACACGCCGCACCCGGAGCCCTCTCACCCTACCCTCTCCCCAAGGGTAGACGGGAAGCGAATGCTGCGGCTCCGGCATCCCTTCTCCCCAGCGGGGAGAAGGTGGCCCAAGGGGGGCCGGATGAGGGGGCCGCACGCACTACATCTCGGTCATTCCTGCTTGCGTCACGCAAATGAGGGGGCGCCTGAGAGGCGCCCCTGCATTAAGCTCGGTGGCCTCTCAGTGGCTCAAGCCCAGCGATCCAGCCCAAGCAACTTCCGCCCCAGCGGCGTCAGTTCCGCCGTCGTCGCATTGTTCTTTTCCCACTCGCGCGGGTCGCCCGGGAAGGCGTCGCGCTTCGGGCTGTCGAGCTCCCGCCATAGGCGGATGCGCTCGTCGCGCTCTTCGGCATTGTCGTATTCCGCCGGATGCATGGAGATATACTGCGCCATGCGCACGCGGTTGTCGGAATGGTTCGGGCGCACACCATGGGCCAGCAGCGAATTGAAGATCATCAGGTCGCCGGGCTCCATCGAGATATTCTCGGTCGACAGACCGGTCATGTCAGGATGCATCGGATCGCGGTCCGCAGGCTGTGTCTTCACCCATTCCTCGTAATGCTCGAAGAGATAGGGAACGCACTGGAAGCCGCCGACATCGCCGTCCTGCTTCTTCAGGCTGAGAACCGCCTGGACGCCGATCGGCAGCGGGTCGATCGAGGTGTCGACGTCCCAGTGGATGAAGCCGTTCGGATTGCCCTTGACCTTCTTCGGCGGATTGAGGTTGGCGCGGTCGATCGTCACCCACAGGTCCTCGCGGTCCCAGATGTCGACGAACACGTCATAGACGCGCTTCTCCATCCGGTTGTCCCACAGCGCCTGGTGATTGTAGATCTCCAGCATGCCGGTGTTGTTGAGTTCCTTCATCTTGTGCTCGCGGCGCTGCGGCGCGTACCAGGTCGAAGGATCGTTCGGGTCCTTCTCGTCAAAACGCCAGAGCACCTCCACAAGCCGCTCGACATTCTCCGCAGGCACCGCCTGACGGACAATGACGTAACCCTTCTTCGTCCAGTGCTGCCAGTCGGCCTCCGAGAGCACGCGAAGCGGAAGCTTCTTCTTGATATCCTTGAGCTGCGTGGTGACCGAACCTGCGGTCGGATGCGCGTCGCGCTTCATGGCTGTCTGCTGCATGTCTCTCTCCCATTGCGGTAATCCCTGTCGGTTCAGGCGATGAGGAGAGTGTAACTGTAGCGTGGCGGCAATGTTGCCCGCCTATGGCCTATTCTGATACTATTTTGGCGTCGTCAACGTGATCAGCGCCCGATGAGACCCTATCTCGAAGTTCTCCCCCGCCAATCCGATGTCAGCTGGCCGATGCTGAACCGGCGGCTCGACGATGCCATTCCCTTCGTCTGGCACCACCATCCGGAATTTGAGCTGACGCTCACCCTCAATTCCGTCGGCCAGCGCTTCATAGGCGATCACACCGGCGAATATGAGGATGGCGACCTCGTGCTCGTCGGCCCCAACCTGCCCCACACCTGGGCGTCACGCGAAAAGCTTGACCCCGCCGTGCCGCACCGCGCTCTGGTTCTCTGGTTTCACCCGGACTGGATGCGGCAGATGACGGCGGGCGCGGTCGAGCTTCGGCCGATCGAGCAACTGATGGTCCGCGGCCAGAATGGCCTGCAGTTTTCCAAGGAGACCGGAATTGCTGTCCGCCCCCAATTCGAAACCATCTTCGACCGGCCACCGGCCGAGCGCCTGCTCTCGCTGCTGTCGATCCTCACCCAGGTCGCCGCCGACCGCCAGGCAGCGCCGCTTGCCAGCACGCCCGGCCAGCAGCCGGCGCTGCAGGAGAGCCGCGAGCGCATCGACCGGGTACTCACCCATCTTCATCTGAACTATGCGCGGCCGCTCGGGCTCGACGAGCTTGCCGATATTGCCGCCCTCAGCGTCTCGGGCCTGCACCGCATGTTCCGCCGCCATACCGGCACGACGGTCAGCGACTATCTGATCCGCATGCGGATCGGCGATGCCTGCGCCCGCCTCTCCTCGACCAGCCAGCCGGTTGCCCATATTGCCGATGCCGTCGGCTATGCCTCGCTCGCCAATTTCAATCGCCAGTTCCGCGCCGAAAAGGGCATGACGCCGCGCGATTACCGCGCCCATTTCCGCCGCGATGAAGGCTAGGCCGCCCCGCGTCTGCGGCCAGCGAGGGCAAGCCCTGCGACCGCCGCCAGCACGGCACCGATGCCGACGACCTGGTTGAGACTGACGGGTTCGCTGAGCAACACAAAGGCGAAAATGACGGCAGAGACCGGGGCAACGGCCGTGAACAGCGAGGCTTCCGAGCCGCTGACCCGTTCGGCCCCGGCATACCACAGCATGAACCCCGCCACCGTCGGTACCAGCGCGTAGTAGAGCACGGAAAGCAGCGCCGTTCCTGACGCCGCCGATATCGCGTGGCTTTCGAACAACGCCGGGATGGCAGCAGCAACCAAGCCGATCGCCGCCATCAGCGCCGATTGCGCCAGAGGCGGAATGGCAGTCCTCAGCCGCTTGTTGAGCAGAATGAACAGCCCCTCGCAGAGAACCGCGCCGGCGATCATGACGTCACCGACAAGAGACCCGTGACCGGCGCCGGGCGCAAAGACGATCGACAGCACACCGGCCGCCGCAAGGCCGATCGCCAGCAGCAGAAAGCGATCCGGCCGCTCGCCGAGCAGCAGGATGGAGATAGCAGCGGAGACGACCGGCAGCGTTCCGATGATCACCCCGGCATTGGCGGCCGAAGTGATAGACAGCCCTGAGATCAGCAGCGTCGTATAGCCGACGCTGCCCGCTGCCGCCTGGATGACGAGGATACCCCAGTCGTGGCGCGGCAGCCGCGGAAAGCGTGTCCCGGTTGCCCGCATCAGAAGCAGGAAGAACGGCAGTGCCGCAGCAAAGCGCAGCGCCGTCGCCGTGAACGGCGGCAAGCCGGCTGCAATCAGTTTGCTGGCGATCACGGTGCTGCCGACCGTCGTCATCGCCAATGTCAGATAGAGATAGCCCTGCTGCTGCCGTGTCATGTCCTGCACCCTGGATCGAAGCCAGATGAGCGGGAAAGCAGGCCGGGGTCTTGAAGGAAATTGCAGGCGATCAGGAAGCGCCGCGGGCATAGATGCCGGGGGAAAGCCCGTAGCGCGCCGTAAAGGCCCGGGTCATATGGCTCTGATCGGCAAAGCCGCTCGCAGCCGCCACTTCGGCAAGCGGCATCTTCCGACAGATCAAGCGCCTCGCCAGATGAACACGGCTCTGGATCAGATAGGCATGCGGCGTGAGACCGGTGGCGCGGCTGAAGGCCCGCACCAGCTGAAAACGGCTGAGCCCGCTTTCCCGCGCCAATGCGGCAAGCGATACCGGTGCTGCCGGATCGTCATCGATCAGCGACCGGGCTCGGCCGACCGAGGTTGGAACCGGCGCGGCATCCGTGATCTCGCGCCCCTCGCGCAGAATATCGGCCGTCAGCGTCACCAGAAGTTCGTCTAGGCGCAGCGGCTCCCCGCTGCCGGTGACGGCCGAAAACAGCGCCAGGAAGCGCTGGGCCATCCGGTTGTCGCGAAGCACGGGATGCGGAATTTCGCAGCGCCGCGATCCACCGTCGGCCGCTTCCATGGCGAGATCGCCGAAAACGCCGGGATCGAAATAGAGAATACGCCACGCCCTGCCCTCGCCGAGCGGCATGCCGTCGTGAACCTCATTGGGATTGACGGTGATGATATCGCCCGCTTCGGCCTCGACCATGCCGCGGCCGCTCAGCGATTTCTGGGCGCCGCGATAGATCAACCCGATCCCGAACTGCTCATGCGTATGGCGCGCGAAACTCTGCCGGCTTACCGCCTCGACAGCGTCGATACCTGATACCGCCGAGCGGTACATTCTGAACCCGCCATCCATGCTGCACTCTCCGCAATAGCCAAGAGTGCCAGCCGCCGGATGGCGGCACAAGGCGTCAAGCGATCAATGGACCGTCTGCGGGCCAAATTCCTGGGAAAGGATATGCAGCGCATCTTCAAGGGCTGCGACAAGGATATCGGTCAGTTCGTCCGACTTGTTTTCGATAAAAGCCAGAGCCACGGCTTCATCTTGGGATTCGAGGAAGTGCTCGACATCGTTCGACATATCATCGTCCTTTCATTCACCGGAACATCGGCGATGACGGGAGAATACGGGGGCTGTCTTGCGCAAAGCTGGCGCTACTCGGGAAAGCCGCGGCTGCGCCAGTTGCTGCGTGGCACCGCGTTGCCGACATCGAGCGCAAAGGACACGACCTCAGTCGCGTTGTCATTGACCTCGCAGCGGAAATGCACGTCATACCAAGTTTCAGCCGTGCGGAAGGCGCCACGCTTCACCTCAAGAACCGTGCCCTTCGACAGCCTGTACATCGGCACGATCACTGGGCGATAGGCTGGCGATCCGTGAACCAGCTGCTCGCGCAGTTCGGTGCTGCAGAGCTGCGCAGCGCGGCGGCCGCGCGGAATACCGTTCATTGCTGTACTCGCCACCTGATCGCCGTCGTCATCCTGCGAAAACAGCGTCTTTGCCTCGGCAAGGCCGTCCTTCGGCGCGTCCGGCTTCGCGGCGTCAACAGGCTTTTCGACAGGCTTTGCCTGCTCGATGCTGGTCATCGCCGTGCCCGAAGCATCGATCTCAGGCGCGTTGTTCTCCGAATGCGCGTCGGCAATATCCACCTGCGGAAGATTGATGTCGTCGGGCACCGGCTTGGCAGGTGGCTCCTTGGCGCCATCGGGCTTGTCGCCGGCATCGGCCTTGGGCTTCGGCTCGCCCGCGGCATCCTCATGGGTTGGCGCGCTGGTGGCAGGCTTGGCTTCGCCCTCGGCGCTGTTGCCGGTATCGGACTTCTTCGGGCCGCTATCCTTGTCGCCGAACTGGAAGACCGGCCGAAGCACAGGCATGGGTGAACCCTGCCCCTGCTTGCCTTCAGCCTGCTTGTTTGCGGCGTCCTGCTCGGCCTTCGGCGGTTCGGCTTTCGGCTCTTCGGCCTTCTTTTCTTCCGGCGGAGGCGGCGGTGGTGGTGGCGGAGGGGGCTCCTGCTTTGCCTGCTCTTCCGGTTTCTTCTCTTCCGGAGGCGGCGGTGGGGGCTCTTCCTTCTTGACCTGCTCCTCGGCCTTCTTTTCCTCAGGCGGAGGGGGCGGCGGCGGTGGTTCCTGCTTCGCCTCCTCCTGCGGCTTCTTCTCTTCCGGTGGCGGCGGTGGCGGAGGCGGCTCTTCCTTTTTCGCCTGCTCTTCCGGCTTCTTCTCCTCGGGCTTCGGCGCCTCGGGTTTCGGTTCTTCCTTCTTTTCCTCCGGCGGCGGCACCATTTCGACCTGCACGGCCTCTTCCTGCTGCGGCTCAGGCTGCGGCGTCGGAAGCTTCACCAGAAGCACGGCAGCGACCAGCACATGCAGCGCAACCGATGCCGCCACACCCCAACTGATCCCTGCCAAATGCTTCTTCGATAGCTTCTGCATTGCACCTAAAACCGCTTGATGCCGATGTGGCGTCAAAAGCAGGCAGCATCAAGCCGCAAAACGGAAAGATGCATGATTTCCAGCGAATATGGCGGGGTTAGTCGGCCGGGCCGTCGTCGGCCACGAGATTGTGATCCTGCCAGAGGTTGCGCGGAATGGGATCGCCGGCGGCAAAGGCAAACGAGCGCACCACGCCGGAAGCAATATCGACCTCGCAGTGGAAGCGAATCGCGTACCACATCCTCCCGCTGCGAAAGGCGCCACCTTCGACATCGATGCTGCCGCCCCTGACCTTCTCCGGTGCCATGGCATAGGGCGCGATTGCATCGGGGCTGATACCCGGCCGCGACCGGCGCAGCTGTTCCATCGCCTCGAGCCCCGCAAAGCTGTAGATTGCGTTCGTCACCGGAAAGCTGGCGCAGCGCCGCCTTGGCCTTTCTGCTGCGGGGATCGCTGAGCGTACGGCCGGAGAACAGCTGGGGCGCTTGCACCAGCGCATCGGCAGGCGGATCGATCTTGATCACGGGCGGCCGTAGCGGCTTGAAGACTGGGACGGCGGGTGAAGGCTCTGCGGGAACTGTACCCGCTTCGGCTTGCTGCGGAACAGGATTAGCGCGGCGTTCGGAAGGCACATCCGCGGGCGGCGCCGGGACGATATCGACACTGACGCTATCCTCGCCGGATGCATTGAAAATTGCAGGCTTCGGCAGATAGATGAGCAGCAAGGCGATGAACAGCGCGTGCACCAGCAGGGAAGCCGGAGCGCCCCAGTTGAAACCCGCCTCTGGCTGTCTCCCGGCCCACGCCACCGGTCATCCCGCCATTGTCTTTGGATGCGACGTGATCGTCATGCACTGCGGCCCGTTGTTTGCTGGAACTCCGGCCATCCTCTGCCGAATTGTGGCATGACGGCGGCAGGCAAACGCCTTAGTTGCACTCCGCCCCAAAGAAAAGCCCGGCACATGGCCGGGCTTCGTATGTCGTGATGTCGTCCGCTCAGCTGTCGAGGAACGAGCGCAGCTTGCGTGAGCGGCTCGGGTGCTTGAGCTTGCGCAGCGCCTTCGCTTCGATCTGGCGGATACGTTCGCGGGTAACCGAGAACTGCTGGCCGACTTCTTCGAGCGTGTGGTCGGTGTTCATGCCGATACCGAAGCGCATGCGAAGAACACGTTCCTCGCGCGGCGTCAGCGAGGCCAGAACCCGGGTCGTCGTCTCGCGCAGGTTCGCCTGGATGGCGGCGTCGATCGGCAGCAGCGCGTTCTTGTCCTCGATGAAATCGCCGAGGTGCGAATCCTCTTCGTCACCCACCGGGGTTTCGAGCGAGATCGGTTCCTTGGCGATCTTCAGGACCTTGCGGACCTTTTCGAGCGGCATGGCAAGCTTTTCGGCCAGTTCTTCCGGCGTCGGCTCACGGCCGATTTCGTGCAGCATCTGGCGCGAGGTACGAACGATCTTGTTGATCGTTTCGATCATGTGCACCGGAATACGGATCGTGCGGGCCTGGTCGGCGATCGAGCGGGTGATCGCCTGACGGATCCACCACGTCGCATAGGTCGAGAACTTGTAACCGCGGCGGTATTCGAACTTGTCGACCGCCTTCATCAGGCCGATATTGCCTTCCTGAATGAGGTCGAGGAACTGCAGGCCGCGGTTCGTGTACTTCTTCGCGATGGAGATGACGAGGCGAAGGTTCGCTTCGACCATTTCCTTCTTGGCGATACGCGCTTCACGCTCGCCCTTCTGCACCATATGCACGATACGGCGGAATTCCGAGATCGAGATGCCGGTTTCGGTCGCCAGATTCTGGATTTCCTGGCGGATGTCGCGGATCGTCGTGTTTTCGCCCTTGGCGAATTCCTTCCAGCCGCGGGCGGCCAGATTGGCGATCGACTTCATCCAGTTCGGGTCGAGCTCGGCACCCTGGTACTGTTCCAGGAAGCTGTCGCGCTTGACGCCGTAGGATTCGGCCAGACGCAGCAGGCGGCCTTCGTTCTGAACGAGACGCTTGTTGATGTCGTAGAGCTGCTCGACCAGAGCCTCGATGCGGTTCTGGTTCAAGGACAGCGACTTGACGGCCTTGATCAGCTCGTCCTTGAGCTCCTTGTAGCGGCGCTCCTGGGCCGACGACAGCGTACCCGTCGCGGCAAGGCGCTGCTCGACCTGCTGGTCCTGCAACTTGCGCAGCTTCTTATAGGTCTCGGCGATCAGATCGAGAGTTTCCATGACCTGCGGGCGCAGCTCGGCTTCCATCGCGGCCAGCGAAAGGTTGGACTCGTCTTCGTCCTCTTCCTCTTCCTCGATCGGCATGCCTTCGCCGCCGACATCGGTGATGTCGTCGTCGCCGGTACGGGCGCGGCGGGTCTTTTCCTTCTCTTCGGCAGCCTTGCGGTCCGCCTCGATCTTTTCAGGGCTCTGGAACTGCGGCGCGGCCTTGGCTTCCGGACCCGAATAGGTCGTTTCGAGATCGATGATCTCACGCAGCAGCGTCGTGCCTTCGTTCAGTTCGTCGCGCCAGATGATGATGGCCTGGAAGGTCAGCGGGCTCTCGCAGAGACCGGCGATCATCGTTTCGCGGCCGGCCTCGATGCGCTTGGCGATGGCGATTTCGCCTTCGCGCGACAGCAGCTCGACGGAACCCATTTCGCGCAGATACATGCGCACCGGATCGTCGGTACGATCGGTCGGTTCCTTCTTCTTCGCCGTCGCAAGCGCGGTGCCGCTCGAAGGCGCGAGTTCGCCACCTTCGTTGTCGTCATCGCTGCCGCTGTCGTCGTCGTCGCTGTTGCCGCCGCCCTGGGCTTCTTCAGCTTCTTCGTCTTCGATCACGTTGATGCCCATGTCGGAGAGCATCGACATCGTGTCTTCGATCTGTTCGGACGTCACTTCTTCGGACGGAAGAACGGCATTAAGCTCGTCCATCGTCACATAGCCGCGCTTTTTCGCGGCCTTGATCATCTTCTTGACCGCGTCATCGGAAAGATCGAGAAGAGGGCCGTCGGTTGCGCCGTCGCGTTCGACTTCCGCTTCTTCGTTCTCTTTGACCTTCGTTGCCATTTATGTCGTCGCCTTCCTGACGCTATTCAAACTCGCTGGTGATGGCCGCTACGAGACTGCGTGCAACCGCCGGTCTCGAATCACCAATTACCCACCTAACGGGATGACCTTTAAAGCCTGATTAACCACGATTGCCGGCGCCGGATGACAGAGCTTCAATGCTTCTAAATTTCCGGCCATGGTTTGTGCGATCCGCCTTGACCCAAGTTCACCGCTTTAAGTCGAACGGTGATTCCCACAATTTTTCATCTCGTCAAGCTTTTCCACAAAAAAAGCTGCCGAAAACACGGAAAATGCCTTATCCACAGGCTGACGAACCGCTTAAGCGATTGCCAGCCTTAGATAGGATGTCACCAGTGAAAGACAAGGGCGTAAAGCTCTCGTCCCCTCTTATCCGAGTCAATGGCGGTTTTATAGTGGCATTTGCGGCCCCATGTCTTGGCGCCGCAGTATAGGCCGCTACCGCGACGCGCCATCAAAGGGATTGATCTTCAATGCCCCGATATCGACCGCCGGAATGCAGCGCAGGTTGATCGCCGCCATTGCCGTTCCATCCGGTGCCGTCGCCTCGCTATACGGCGCAATACCGCAATCGGCACAGAAATTGTGCCGGATTGCGTGGCTCTTGAACGTATAGGTCGACACCTTCTCGCGCGGCGTCTTCAGCTCGAACTGGGTCATCGGCACGAAACCGAGCAAGCCGCCGCGCTTGCGGCAGAAGCTGCAATTGCAATCCAGTGCCTCGGCGAAATCGCCCTCGACCTCGAAGGCGACGTTGCCGCAGTGACAGCTTCCCTCGTATTTCATGCCGGTTTCCTCCTCGTTTACAGCCAGTCCATGACCACCTTGCCGGAATTGCCCGAGCGCATCGCCTCGAAGCCATCGCGGAATTCACCGATCTTGATCCGGTGAGTAATGACAGGCGCAAGATCCAAGCCGCCCTGGACGAAGGCGATCATCTTGTACCAGGTCTCGAACATCTCGCGGCCATAGATGCCCTTGAGGTTTAGCATCTTGAAGATCACCTTGTTCCAGTCGATCTCGAAGCCGGCCGGCGCGATGCCGAGGATGGCGATCTTGCCGCCATTGTTCATCTTGTCGATCATGTCGCGGAACGCGGGTGCCGCACCCGACATTTCAAGCCCGACATCGAAGCCCTCGGTCATACCGATCGACTTCATCACGTCGGCCAGGTTCTCCTTGGATGCATCGACCACGTAGTCGATCCCGAGCTTGCGGGCGAGATCCAGACGGTTCGGGTTGATATCGGTGATCACGACCTTGCGGGCGCCGGAGCGCTTGGCAACCAGCGCGCCCATGATGCCGATCGGCCCGGCACCAGTGACCAGCACGTCTTCGCCGACGAGATCGAAGGACAGAGCGGTGTGAACGGCATTGCCGAACGGATCGAAGATCGCCGCGATCTCATCGGGAATATCATCCGGGATCGGCACGACATTGGCTTCGGGAATGCAGACGAACTCACCGAAGGAGCCCGGGCGATTGACGCCGACGCCGAGCGTGTTGCGGCAGAGATGCCCGCGGCCGGCACGGCAGTTGCGGCACTTGCCGCAGACGATATGTCCCTCGCCGGAGACACGCTCGCCGACATGGTATTTGGTGACTGCGGAACCGATCTCGGCGATCTCGCCGCAGAATTCGTGACCGACGACCATCGGCACCGGAATGGTCTTCTGCGCCCACTGGTCCCAGTTCCAGATATGCACGTCGGTGCCGCAGATCGCGGACTTCTTGACGCGGATCAGCACGTCGTTCGGGCCGACCTCGGGAACCGGGACGTTCTCCATCCAGAGCCCGACCTCTGCCTTCGACTTCACCAGCGCCTTCATCATGTTCGACATAATTTTCTTCCTTCGATTGGCGCCCGGCCTCACTGTCCCTTCTCCCCAGCGGGGAGAAGGTGCCCGAAGGGCGGATGAGGGGGCTGCCCCCGTAAACATCAACTGCTCTTCGCTTGCGCTCCGAGCCTCGCTTCGCTCGCCCCCTCGTCTGTCCTGACGGACATCTTCTCCCCGCTGGGGAGAAGGGGGAAACCGCATCTAGATAACCCCAAGCTCCCTGCCCGCTTCGGCAAAGACGGCAATCGCCCGCTCGACATCACCCGTCGAATGCGCCGCCGACATCTGCGTGCGGATACGGGCCTGGCCCTTCGGCACGACCGGGAAGGAAAAGCCGACCACATAGACGCCCTTCGTCAGCATCAGTGCCGCCATGTCCTGCGCCAGCTTCGCGTCGCCGAGCATCACAGGAATGATCGCATGTCCCTCGCCTGCCAGCGTGAAGCCGAGCTTGGTCATTTCGGTGCGGAACAGCGTCGCGTTGGCCGTAAGCTTTTCGCGCAAACCATCGCCGTTTTCGATCAGGTCGAAGACCTTCAGCGACGCCGCCGCAATGACCGGGGCCAGCGTGTTCGAGAACAGATAGGGGCGCGAGCGCTGGCGCAGCCAGTCGATGACCTCGGCCTTGCCGGACGTGTAACCGCCAGACGCGCCACCCAGCGCCTTGCCGAGCGTCCCGGTGATGATATCGATCCTGCCCTCGACGCCGCAATATTCGGGCGAGCCTCGGCCGTTCTTGCCGACGAAGCCGACGGCATGGCTGTCATCGACCATGACCATCGCACCGTATTTATCGGCGAGATCGCACACGCCCTGCAGATTGGCGATGATGCCGTCCATCGAGAAGACGCCATCGGTTGCGATCATCTTGAAGCGGCTGCCCTCGGCCTTCTTCAGCTCTTCTTCGAGAGCTGCCATGTCATTATTGGCATAGCGGAAGCGCTTGGCCTTGGAGAGGCGCACGCCGTCGATGATCGAGGCATGGTTCAGCGCATCCGAAATGATTGCATCCTCTTCGCCGAGCAGGGTCTCGAACAGGCCGCCATTGGCATCGAAGCAGGACGAATAGAGGATCGTGTCTTCCATGCCGAGGAAGGAGGAGATGCGCGCCTCGAGCTGCTTGTGCTCTTCCTGCGTCCCGCAGATGAAGCGCACCGAGGCCATGCCGTAGCCATACCGGTCGAGCGCCTGCTTGCCGGCTTCGGCAAGCTCCTCGTTGTCGGCAAGGCCAAGGTAATTGTTGGCACAGAAGTTCAGGACGCGGTCGCCGGAAGCAACGGCGATCTCCCCCGCCTGCTTCGAGGTGATGACACGCTCGGACTTGTAAAGCCCTGCGTCCTTGAGGGACGCGAGCTCGGTGGTGAGGTGTGAAAGAAATGCTTTTGTCATTGTAAACGCCATAATCCCCAAAAATTCCTCCGATGGGCGCTGCAATTAGCACAAAGCAAGTGCAGATGTCGCCGATCCGGTACGAAATATTTTCAAGGACAGGCACTTTTCGCGCGCCATGCCTGGGCGCCGCCCCTTAGTCGTCGTGGCTAAGGATCACGTCCAGGAAGGCGTCGCCGTAGCGCTCGAGCTTCGATTGGCCGACGCCGGAGATATCCAGCAGTTCCTTGCGGCTGCGCGGCCGCTCGGTGGCAAAGGCGATCAGGGTCGTGTCGGGGAAGACGACATAGGGCGGGACCCCGAGCGATTTGGCGATCGAGGTGCGCTCGGCCCGGAGCGCCTCGAACAGCAGCCCGTCGGCACCCGACAATCCGGCATGGCGGTTGGTCCGCTCGGCTTTCCGGCTGCTGCGCCCCGCAACCACGCGATCCTTGCGGAAGAACACCTGCCGCTCATGCTTGAAGACGGCACGTGCCTCCGCTTCCAGCTTCATCGCCCCATAGGCGTCGTGATCGATGCGGATCAGGCCCATGGCGAGCAGCTGGCGGAAGATCGATTGCCAGGTCTTCGCGGCGATATCTTTCCCGGCACCGAAGACCGGCATCGTCGTGTGGCCGAAGCGTTCGGTCTTCTCGTTGGCATTGCCAAGCAGCACGTCGATGACATGGCCGGTGCCGAAGCGTTCGCCGGTCCGGTAGACGGCTGCCAGCGCCTTGATCGCCGCCTCTGTTCCGTCCCAGGTCTCGACCGGCTTGGTGCAGGTATCGCAGCCGCCGCAGCCGCCTACATGCGCCTCGCCGAAATGCGCCAGAATAGCCTGGCGGCGGCAGGAGGCGGTCTCGCAGATGGCGAGCAATGCATTCAGCTTGCCGCGCTCAATGCGCTTGATTTCATCGGCCGCATTGCCCTCGTCGATCATCCGCCGCCGCTGGATGACGTCGGCCATGCCATAGGCCATCCAGACTTCTGAGGGCAGTCCGTCGCGCCCGGCGCGTCCGGTCTCCTGATAATAGGCCTCGACCGAGCCCGGCAGATCGAGGTGCGCGACATAGCGCACATTCGGCTTGTCGATCCCCATGCCGAAGGCGACGGTGGCGACGAGGCAGAGTTCGTCTTCCTTGAGGAAGGCATCCTGGTTGGCGTCGCGCATCGCCCGGTCCATGCCGGCGTGATAGGCGAGCGCCCGGATGCCCTGCGTGTTCAGCCACTCCGCCGTGTCCTCGACCTTGGCGCGCGACAGGCAATAGACGATGCCGCTATTGCCCTTGTGTCCGGACAGGAACCGCAGCAGCTGCTGGCGCGGCTGGTCGCGCTCGACGATTTCATAGGCGATGTTCGGCCGGTCGAAACTGGTGGTAAAGACTTCTGCGCCCTCGAGCCTCAGCCGCTCGATGATGTCCTCGCGCGTATGCGGATCGGCGGTGGCCGTCAGCGCGATGCGCGGCACGCCGGGATAGTGCTCGGAAAGCCTGCCGAGCTCGCGATATTCGGGCCGGAAATCATGTCCCCACTGGGAGACACAATGGGCCTCATCAATCGCAAACAGCGCGATCCTGGCATCGCCGATGATCTCGCGGAAACCATCCATCAGGATCCGCTCGGGCGTCACATAGAGCAGATCCAGCGTGCCCGATGAAATGCCCCGGCGGATCTCGACATATTCGTCGCGCGTGATCGAGGAGTTGAGTGCTGCAGCACGGATGCCGAGCTGCTTCATCGCCTCCACCTGATCGCGCATCAGCGCAATCAGCGGCGAAACGACGATGCCGATGCCATCGCGGCAGAGCGCCGGAATCTGGAAACAAAGTGATTTGCCGGCACCCGTCGGAAACAGCACCACGGCATCGCCGCCAGAGGCGACATGCTCGACCACTGCCTGCTGCTTGCCGCGAAAGGCCGGAAAGCCATAGACGCGCTTCAAGATGTCGAGCGGCGCCTTGCCATTGCCGAACAACGCGCCACCCGCCGAAAATGCCTTGTCACCGCCGTCCATCAATGGCTCGCCGCGCCCTTGACCCGGCCGGAAAGCACGCCGAAGCCGTCGATGATCGCTTCCTGGTTTTCAAGCCGCAGACCTTCGAAATGCACTTCCTGCAAGGCCCGCATCAGCTGGTCGATGATCTCGGCATTGCCCTCTTCCGTCGCCTCGGCGATTTCCCGCTCGAGCTCGATTTTTTGCCAGCGTAGCGCCTTGGCGCGCTTGTGGAAGGCAAGCGCCTGACGGTAGCCCTCGCGCGCATCCTCCATCGCCGCCTCTTCGGTGGCGGTCCAGAGCCGCGCGTTGCGCACCTGCTGATCGAGCCCCTTGAGTAGACCGCCAAAGTCCTGCCGCTCCAGCTCTTCGAACAGATACTCGCGCGTCAGATGCGGACTGGCGACCATAGCCGCCGCCCCCAGCATCGCCGACCACAGGCGCTGCAGATCGCGGTTGTCATATTCGATGGCGGCGATTTCGTCGTAGTCATCCTGCATCAGCACCGGATGATTGATGACGGTCAGCGCCAGCACGCTTTCGCGCAGCGCCGGAATTTCCTGGTGGCCGCGCACCAGACCTGATCGCGTCAACCGCTCGGAGACCAGATTGACAGTCCGCGCACCACCCGCCGGCGGGCGGCCCTGGCCGTCCTTGCCGCGGAAATTTCCACCACCGCCACCGCGTTCGAAATTGCGGCGGTCGCCGCCCCTGTTCTGGAACTGCGGCTGGAAGAACCTGTTCAGGCGGTCGCGGATATCCTGCTGGTAGTGGCGGCGCACGTTCTCGTCGCCGATGACAGCCACCATCTGCTTCAGCCGCGCTTCGAGTTCGGCGCGCGCCTCGGGCGTATCGAAATTGCCGCCGCCGGCCTCCCGGCCCCACAGCATTTCCGCCAAAGGCTTCGCCTGGCTCATCACCTTGTCGAAGGGCGCGCGACCTTCGTTGCGCACGAGATCGTCAGGATCCTTGCCATCGGGCAGCAGCGCGAAGCGCACGGTGCGTCCCGGCTTCAGATGCGGCAGGGCCAGATCGGCCGCGCGGTTGGCAGCACGGATACCGGCGCCGTCGCCATCGAAGCAGAGCACCGGCTGCGACGTCATCTTCCAGAGCAGGTCGAGCTGGTTTTCGGTGAGCGCGGTGCCAAGCGGCGCCACGGCATTTTCGATCCCCGCCTGGTGCAGCGCAATCACGTCCATATAGCCTTCGACGGCGATCACCGTCGGCTCGCCATCGGCGCCCTGCAGCGAACGGCGGGCGCGCGCGAAATTGTAGAGCACCTGCCCCTTGTGGAAGAGCTCGGT
Source organism: Hyphomicrobiales bacterium (assembly GCA_900465675.1). GTDB lineage: Bacteria > Pseudomonadota > Alphaproteobacteria > Rhizobiales > Rhizobiaceae > Rhizobium. The sequence goes on from UBJR01000009.1 coordinate 624,755, forward strand.
CTCGTTCGAGTTCAGATATTTCGCCGGCGCATCGGGCGACATGGCGCGGCCGCCGAAGGCGATCACCTTTTCCCGCGACGAAAGGATCGGAAACATGATTCGATCGCGGAACCGGTCGTAGCTGACGGGAATGTCGGACCCGTGCACCACGAGACCGCAGGCCTCGATCTGCTCCTTGCCGACGCCCTTGCCCGACAGAAATTCCTTAAGCGCATTGCGGCTGTCTGGCGCGAAGCCGAGCCGGAAGGTATCGATCGTCCGCCCCGTCAGGCCGCGGTCGCGCAGATAGGCGCGCGCCCTCGCCCCGTTTGCGGTCTGCAGCTGATCCTGGAAAAATTGTGTCGCCAGCTCCATGACGTCGAGCAGCGACGTCCGCTCCTTCTCGCGCTTCTCCATCGCCGGATCGGCAACCGGCATCGGCACGCCCGCCATATCGGCGATCTGCTGCACCGCTTCGGGGAAGCTCAAGCCTTCCAGCTCGGTCAGGAACCGGAAATGATCGCCCGTCACCCCGCAGCCGAAGCAGTGGTAACGGCCCTTGCGATCCTCGCAGTGGAAGCTCGGAGATTTCTCGCCATGGAACGGGCAGCAGGCCCAGTAGTCCCCGCGCGGCACATTGGTCTTGCGCTTGTCCCAGCTGACACGGCGGCCGATCACGTCCGAAATCTGGACGCGGTCGCGTATGTCATCGAGAAAGGAATTGGAAAAGCGCATCAGGACCTCGTGGCTGAGCGATCATATAAGCAGGTTTCCCCCCCGCCGCCACGAACTTCGAGGGAATTACGCGCTATTCACAGGCTTGACGCCGAGATGATTGTATATACAATTGCATATACAGCGGCGCATGCGTGCCTGGAAGCAATGGAACTTCGGGTGCAGCGTGGAACCTATAGCCAAGCACTTCTCGTCGTTCGAATGGGATGAGAATAAGCGGCAGGTAAATATCCTGAAACATGGAATCGATTTTCCGGCAGCGGCGGCCGCATTGAACAAACCGCATCTGGAAAAGACGTCCGACCGGCATGGAGAAGTTCGCACACTGGCAGTTTGCCCCGATTCGCAGCGACTGATCGCGATCGTTTATACGATGCGCGGTGAATACTGCCGGATCATTTCTGCCCGTGCGGCACGCAACAATGAGCAAAGAGCGTATCGTCAGATATTCGGCTGAAGCCATCGAGAAAATGATCGCCGAGGGCAAGGATCGAACTGATCACGCCCGGGTCGGGGCCATGAGCGATGCGGAAATTGAGCGCGCCATGCGCGACGACCCCGATTGGGCCAATACTCTCGATATCGATTGGTCGACCACAGAGATCGTTCAGCCGCCGGCCAAAAAGCCTCTCTCGATCCGGCTGGATCAGGATGTCGTCGATTTCTTTCAATCGAGCGGCAAGGGATATCAGACGCGTATTAACACTGTGCTGCGCCATTACGTCGATCAGCAGAAGATGAAGCAAGAAAAGCGTCAGAAATGACGATCAATAAAGCGTGACGCCCTGCGGCAGGAGGGTGCGACAATTGTGCACGCAGGGCCGCTGTCACGCCAGTTTTCAAGCATTTCCAAAAACATATGAAAATATTGATGTTTTCGTTATTTCAATGACTTGTTTCTATCTGCGGCGGTGAAAACGCCTGATGGGAAGCGTGCTAATGAAAAGCCTTGGCGGGCATTCAGACTATCCACAACCCAATTATTATATTTTTGTAATTTGAATACTCCGCTGCGGCGCAATACCGTCTTCTCATCAAAGCGATCCCCGAGCGAGGCACCATCCCTACCCCCGGCGCCGCCTCGCAAGGGTGCCTTTGCAAATACACCGCCAGTGTGGGCCTAGCCCAGCGTCGCTGTCGGCAGCAAAGAGCAAGAAGGCAGGAGCGCCCCCAGCTCCTGCCTTCTTTAATTTCCGGCACAGCTGTCCCGGATTTTTGCAATTTAATCTTGCTGGTTAACTGACCTAACCATTTTTGGGACACTCGGTACAAAACGGACATTGACTCGGGACGCTGAGAAGGCAAATGGAATAGCCGTCGCCTTGCCGAGTTCCCAGATGTCCTTGACCGCCGAAACACTTGCTATAGACGATCGCTTTTTTGGAGCAGTGTTGATCTGCGCCAACGAGATGCTGACGATCTATAAGGAAAGCCCGAGAATCGCGTCCATTTTTGCTGCGCAGCAACGATGGCTGATGGCGCATTCAGGCTTTGCATTGCATTACGGATTGCCGGGCGAGGAGAAAAAAGGCCTGTATTCCGGGCGTTTCGTGGATTTCGTCGTCAGCAACAAGATCGCCAGCCGCAACACCGCCGCCGCCTTCCTCCAGGAAATGCTCGTCTATCGTTTCCTGCGCCCCTCAAGCGGCCAGGCCGACCGGCGCACGCGCCTCGTCGAGCCGACGGAGACTGCCGAGCAGCACTTCTTCAAGTGGCTGCAGACACATCTTTTCATTCTCGACAACCTGGACGGTGGCACGCGCGCCGAAAAGCTCAGCACCGAGCCGGCACTCATTGCCAAAATTCAACCCCTGATTGCTCAGGCTATCATCGCCACAAAGGCGGTGCGCGATCCCGGCGCCACCTACAATCTCTTCAACTGGGCAAATTCCGGCGGTCTTGTCATGGACTATCTGATGTCCCGCCTGCCGGCATTCGATGGCACGGCCGAACGGATATCCATTGGCCCGGTATCGCTCAGCGACCTGCGCACCCAGTTCATGATTTCCAACACCCATCTGAAGCGCCTTCTCAGCCAGGCGGCGGAGATGGGAAGCGTCGGCTGGGACGAGCCGCCGCGCAAGGGCGACCTGTGGCTTTCGCGCGGCTTCATTCTTGAATACCGCGATTACCAGGCGGCAAAATTCGCGGTCGTCGATGCGGCGGCCGAGACTGTGCTCGGCCGCGCCATCTGATTTACATCACTGATTTACTTCAAGAGTTCCTTTACGGCGCCTGAAGCCTTGGCGAAATCCATCTGGCCGGCATAGCGCTCCTTGAGAGCCGCCATCACCTTGCCCATGTCCTTCGGTCCCTCGGCGCCGGTCTCCGCGATGATCGCCGAGATATTGGCGCGCACTTCGGCATCCGAAAGCTGCTTCGGCATGAAATCCTGGATTACGGTGATTTCGGCGCGCTCCTTCGCGGCCAGCTCGGGCCGTGAATTCTCTTCGTAGATCTTCGCCGATTCGTCGCGCTGCTTCACCATCTTGGCAAGGATCTGCAGAATCTCGTCGTCGCTGGCTTCTTCCTTGCCAGCGCCGCGGTTGGCGATATCACGATCCTTGGTGGCGGCCTGAATGAGACGGATCGTCGAAAGGCGCTCGGCATTCTTGGCTTTCATCGCCTCTTTGAGGGCGGTGGCGAGTTGATCGCGCAGCATTATTTCACTCCTGTTGAATGGCGCTACATAAACCACGCAAATGGGGAGGATCAAATAAATTGCGATATCAGCGCCAGAAACCGCAGGAAAAGCGTGTCCCGATACGTTAGAAAAGATTGACGGCAGGCGAGAGCGTGGCTATCTACCGCCACCTGCACCAAAATTCGTGATCAGGCCTGAGACGCGCGGCGGCGAGCTGCGCCCATACGCTTGCGAACACAAATGGCAGCCTGACGGCCCAAGACGTCGAGAGCAGCCGGAAACGGGATGATGATGACCGCGACAGCCCCCTGGACCATTGAAAAGCCGACCGCCCTGCTTGTTCTCGCAGATGGCACCGTGATCGAAGGAAAGGGCATCGGCGCGACCGGCAAGGTCCAGGCCGAGGTGGTCTTCAACACCGCATTGACTGGCTACGAGGAAATCCTCACCGACCCCTCCTATCTCGGCCAGATCGTCACCTTCACCTTCCCGCATATCGGCAATATCGGCACCAACGAAGAAGACATCGAAGACCTGACGCCGGCAGCACGCCACGGCGCGGTCGGCGTCATCTTCAAGGCCGATATCACCGAACCGTCCAACTACCGCGCCGCCAAGCATCTCGACGCCTGGCTGAAGACCCGCGGCATCATCGGCCTCTGCGGCATCGACACGCGCGCCCTCACCGCCTGGATCCGCGAAAACGGCTCGCCGAACGCCGTCATCGCCCATGATCCGAACGGCGTCTTCGATGTCGATACGCTGAAGGCCGAAGCCAAGGCGTGGAGCGGTCTCGAAGGTCTCGACCTCGCCAAGATCGCATCGTCGGGTCAGTCCTCGCAGTGGACGCAGACGCCCTGGATCTGGAACGAAGGCTATGGCGAACTCGGCGCTGCCGATGCCAAGTACCACGTCGTCTGCCTCGACTACGGCGTGAAGCGCAACATTCTGCGCCTGTTCGCCGGCCTCGACTGCAAGGTCACCGTCATGCCGGCAACGGCGAGCGCCGAAGACGTGCTTGCCGTCAAGCCCGACGGAATCTTCCTGTCGAACGGCCCGGGCGACCCGGCCGCCACCGGCACATATGCCGTTCCGGTCATCCAGACGCTGATCAAGACCGATATCCCAGTCTTCGGCATCTGCCTCGGCCACCAGATGCTGGGCCTCGCGCTCGGCGCCAAGACCGAAAAGATGCACCAGGGCCATCACGGCGCCAACCATCCGGTCAAGGACCACACGACGGGCAAAGTCGAGATCGTCTCGATGAATCACGGCTTCGCTGTTGACACGAAGTCGCTGCCCGAAGGCGTTGAGGAGACTCACGTTTCGCTCTTCGACGGCACCAATTGCGGCCTGCGCGTCTCCGGCAAGCAGATCTTCTCGGTGCAGCATCACCCGGAAGCCTCTCCCGGCCCGCAGGACAGCCACTACCTCTTCCGCCGCTTCATCAACATGGTGCGCGCCAAGAAGGGTGAAGAGGCGCTTGCTGAACGGTAAGAGCAGCCGCTATTTCTTAACAGCACCTTAAGTGCGGCGGTGTTACTCATCAGTCAGTTTATGCGTTGACTGGACAATGAATGAGAGAGCGCCGCCACATTGCAAGCCTTGACGGATTGCGCGGCATCACCGCGCTCGCCGTCGTCATGGCGCATGTCTATCTGGTCTTTCCAGCGCTCGGTCCGCTGCCTCTGCCCGATATCGGCAGCGGCGCCGTGGCGATATTCTTTGCCATCAGCGGCTTCCTGATGGCCTACCTCTATGGCGACAGGCCATTCTCCAGAAAGAATGCCGCCGATTTCCTCGTCAACCGCTTTGCCCGCATCTATCCGGTCTATCTCGCCGCCGTGCTGCTGGTCGTTGTCCTCTCGGCCGTTCCCGGCCTCGGTTATATCGATCCGATAATGGGACCCTTCCAGATCGCCCGCCATATCGTCATGCTCGGCTCGACCGGCGTTCTCTGGACGATCCCGCCCGAGATCCAGTTCTATCTGGTCTTCCCGTTCATCTGGATGTTCCTCGCCAATCCGGTCCGCTACCAGTGGATCGCTGTGCTGATCGGCTGCCTGCTGGCGATCGACGGTCTCCTCGGCTTTCCGGGAAGCGGCATCCTCTTGATATCGAAGCTGCCCTATTTTCTGCTCGGCGTGCTGGCCGGCCACCTGCACCCGCGCCTGCAAAGTGCGGCCCGCGGCTTGACAGTCGGCGTCATGGCAATCCTCTTGCCGGCCTTTCTGCTCAGCCATCGCGCCCTCTCGATCGAGGTCTCCGACACTCTCTGGGGCATGTCGACGGCGCTTGCTGCGGCCCTCTCAGTCCTGCTCGTTGCGCGCGAGCATCCGATTTCCGCCGCGCTGTTCGCCTCCCGCCCCTTCTGTTTTCTAGGAACGATCAGCTTTTCGCTCTATCTCCTGCATGTGCCGTGCCTGTTCCTGACGGCCAAGCTGCTCGCAGGCATGCCGCTCTGGCTCGTCATCCCCATCGGATGTGCCGTCGCGCTCGCAGTCGCCACCGCGAGCTACCACGTCATCGAGGCGCCATGCCGCATCTTCCTCGTCAATCGCTGGAAGCGCCGCAATCCGCACAAGGCGGAGCTCTTGACCTCAAGTTGACTTGACGAATGACAGCCGTGCAGGCGCACGCCTCGGCATTCGCGCCGGCATTGCCAGTCACGGACCGGTAGCAACTGATGGTGACGAATGGCCGGGTTCAGGCGCCGGCCATTCTCCCCTCGCGGCGCACGAGAATATAGAAGCGGGCGCAGAGCATGGTCGCCGCTGCCGCAAGCCCGACCAGGAAGCCGAACCAGATGCCGACGCCGCCGAAGCCGAGCGGGAAGGCCAGCAGCCATGCCAGGAAGAAGCCGATCGGCCAATAGGCGATCAGCGCCAGGATCATCGGCACCCGCGCGTCCTTCAGCCCGCGCAGCAGACCGCTGGCGATCGCCTGGATGCCATCCACCAGCTGGAACAGCCCCGCAACGACGATCAGCGGACCCGCATAGGCGAGCACCGCGGCAGCTTCCGGGTGGCTGGTATCCAGGAACCAGCGCGCGAAAAACTCCGGCATGACGGCAAACAGGATACCGCCGAGCGCCGAAACCACACAGGCGATGATCATCACGGTGATCGAGGCACGCACGACGGCCAGATGATCGCCCTGCCCGTGGGCAACACCGATGCGAACCGTTGCCGCCTGGCTGAGGCCGAGTGGGATCATGAAGGCGATCGACGCCCATTGCAGTGCGATGCCGTGGGCGGCCAGCTCGATCGTGCCGATGCGGCCCATCAACAGCGACGCTGCGGTAAACAGGCTGACTTCGGCCAGGATCGTGATGCTGATCGGCAGACCGAGACGCACGACGTCCCAAAGCGCGTGCCAGTCCGGCCGCCAGAAGCGCACCAGGATCTCGTAGCGGCGCGTCTCTTCCTTCATCTGCACATAGGCGAGGATGAACAGGAAGCCCGCCGTCTGCACGGCAACGGAAACGATCGCCGCGCCTTCCAGACCCATCGCCGGAAAGCCGAAATGGCCGAGCACCAGGATGTAGGCAAAGATCGCGTTCAAGACCAGCATGGCAATCGTGACGTTGAGCACCACGGCCGCCTTGCCGATGGCGCTCACCAGCGCCCGTATGACATTGTAGAGCAGGCCCGGCAGTACGGCGAAATGGCCGATCAGGATATAGCCATGCGCGAGCTTGGCTACCTCAGGCTTCTGCCCGGCGGCCAGCAGGATTTCCTCGGCATAGAAGAAGGCTGGCTGCATCACCAGCCAATAGGCGGTAACGACCCAGAGACCCATGCGCATCGAGCGGCGCACCGTGACGATATCGCCACGCCCATAGGCCTGCGCCACCATCGGAATGACGGCGATCGCAAAGCCCGAGCCGAAGATCAGAATGGTGAACAGGAACTGCGCTGACAGCACCATGGCCGCCAGGTTTTCGGCGCCGAGCTGGCCGACGATCATCACATCGGTCGTGTTGATGCCGAGCTGGGCGAGCTGCGCGCCGATGAAGGGTATGCCGAGCGCCAGCGTCGCACCGAAATGCGATCCCCAATGGTTGTCGGTGTGCGGCGCGAGCTTGTTCACGTCAACAGGCGTGTCCATGGCAAAAGTCCAATTGTTTTGAATCGTTTTCGGCCGCGGAATGGCGGCAAGTTATTACCGGGCCTTAGATCAAAGCCCGGCAAAGAGCTACCCTAAAACAGGCAAATGCTGAAATATTCATCACAGCATCACTGAATCTGATGGCTATTCTGCCAGAGCTTCGATCGTCTTTGGCCGCGACGGTCGCACCTTGATGAAGAACACCACCGCCGCCACGAGAATGAAGAAAGCCGCCATCAGATAAGGGGCACCTGCAAAGGTAACCGGCGCATCCGGCTTGGTGAAATAGCCGAACAGCTGCGTGAAGATCACCGGGCCGATGATCGTGGTGATGCTGCTCAGACTCGTCAGCGCGCCCTGCAACTCACCCTGCGCCGACGGCGGCACCTTGCCGGCCGCAATGCTGCGCAGCGGCGGATCAGCGACGTTCTCCATGACCGTCATGACGATGATCACATAGACCATCCAGCCCTCCCAGGCGAAGGCATAGCCCGTCAAGCCGACGACCGAAAAGCAGAGACCGATGACCGCCGTCTTCCACTCGCCGAGAACAGGAACGACCTTCGACAGCACTAGCCCCATGACGATCGCCGCGCCGATGCCGTAGATGCCGAGCGACAGGCCGATCTGACCCTCGCTCCATCCATAGCGGTAGGTGCCGACGAAGGACCAGACGGCTGGATAAACCGAATGCGCGAGCCAGAACAGGAACATTACGGCGGCAACCCAGCCGATGCCGGGATAGTGGCGCATTTGCTTCAAGGCGCCGAGCGGGTTGGCGCGCTTCCATTCGAAGGGGCGGCGATGCTTGGCATCCAAGGTCTCGGGCAGCAGGAAATAGGCAGCGGCGAAATTCAGGAACGACACCAGCGCCGCTCCGAAAAACGGCACGCGCGGACCGAATTCGCCGAGAAACCCGCCAATAACAGGGCCGATGGTAAAGCCGACGCCGAAGGCAATGCCGATCAGGCCGAAATTCTTCGCCCGATTTTCTTCGGTGCTGATATCGGCGATATAGGCCGAGCAGGTGGCGAAACTGCCGCCACTGAAGCCCGCCAGCGCCCGGCCGACAAACAGCATCCAGAAGCTGGTGGCGACCGCGCAAATGAAATTGTCGATGGCGAAGGTGAGCACCGAAATCAGCAGGATCGGCCTGCGTCCGAACCGGTCACTGAGATTGCCGAGCAGCGGCGCGAACAGAAACTGCATGATCGCATAGACGACGAGCAGCCAGCCGCCATCCAGCGCCGCGTCGCTAACGCTGCCGCCCGTCAACTCTTCCAGATAGGCGGGAAGAACCGGCATGATGATCGCGATGCCGATGACATCGAGAAATAGGATCATGAAAACCAGGAACAGGCCGCGGCGTACGAATTTGGGATCAAGCATGAGGCATCTCTCAACAGCTGCTGTTTTCTGGAAAGACGATCTCATCGCCGGGAATGTTACATAGCCGAAGCAGAAAAATGAAACAATACGTGAACATTTCAAAGTTTTTGATGGCGAAGACAACGAAATTGATCGCGGCCGCGAACAAAACGGGATTATGAGCCCCTCCGCGCCTCGGCCTTGACGAAATCGACGAATGCGCGAAGCGCGGGCGGCATGTGCTTGCGGCTGGCATAATAGAGGAACGGCCCGGAGAATTCCGTGACCCATTCCTCGAGGATCGGCACCAGTTCGCCCCGTTCAAATCCGGGAAGCAGCTCTTCCTCGAAAGTCCTGATGATGCCCAGTCCGGCGATCGCGGCCCCCACTTCCATTTCGATCGAGTTTGCGACCAGCGGTCCGGACACCGAGAGTGTCAGCGTCTCCTCGCCGCGGTCGAACTCCCAGGCGAAATGCGCCCGGCTGCGAAAGCGATGGCGGATGCAGTCATGCTCCAGGAGGTCGCGCGGATGAGCGGGTGTGCCGCGCCGTTGCAGATAGGCAGGCGATGCAGCCGTGACATAGCGCTGGCGGCGCGGACCGATCGGCACGGCGATCATGTCGCGCTCCAGCCGTTCGTCGTAACGGATACCGGCATCGAAGCCCGCCTCGACGACATCGACAAAGTCGTCCTCGGCAAGGATCTCCAGCTTGATCTCCGGGTAAAGTGCCAGGAACCGGCTGGCGATCTCAGGCAGGAAGAGCCGCGACACGATGGTCGGCACGTTCAGCCGCAAAGTGCCGGCCGGGCTGTCGCGGAAACTGTCTAGCTGCCCGAGCGCCGAGGCAACCTCCCCCAGCGCCGGCGCCAGCCGTTCCAGGAGACGTTCGCCTGCCTCGGTCGGCGTGACGCTGCGGGTCGTGCGGTTGAGCAGCCGCACGCCGAGCCGCTCCTCCAGCCGCCTCAGAGAATCGCTGAGCGACGACGGCGAAACGCCGCGCTTGCGGGCCGCGGCACGGAAGCTTCGCTCCCTTGCAATCGCCGTGAAGGCATCCAGATCACTGAGGGGCAGATCATCCATTGTGCATTTTCCCGTACGGCTCATTCGCCACTATCCGGATTATCGCACACATCCGCAGCCGATAGAAAGAGTGCCGAACGCATCACAAGGAGAAGACAATGCAAACCTATCGCCTGGGAAAGACCGGCCCCGAAGTCTCCGCCATCGGCCTCGGCTGCATGGGTATGTCCGGCATGTATGGACCCGCCGACCGGGCCGAAAGCATTGCGACGATCCACGCCGCGTTGGATGCCGGGATCAACCTGCTCGATACCGGCGATTTCTATGGCATGGGCCACAACGAAATGCTGATCGGCGAAGCGCTGAAGAACCGCAAGCGCAAGGACCTCATCATCAGCGTCAAGACCGGCGCTCTGCGCGATCCGCTCGGCGCCTGGAACGGCTATGATTCCCGCCCGGCAGCGCTGAAGAATTTCATCGCCTATTCGCTGCAGCGGCTCGGCACCGACTATATCGACATCTACCGCCCTGCCCGTCTCGATCCGAACGTGCCGATCGAGGAAACCGTCGGTGCCATCGCCGACATGATCAAGGCCGGCTACGTCCGCCATATCGGCCTGTCCGAAGTCGGCGCGGATACCATCCGCCGCGCTGCAGCCGTTCACCCGATCGCCGACTTGCAGATCGAATACTCGCTGATCTCCCGCGGCATCGAGGATCAGATCCTGCCCACCTGCCGCGAACTCGGCATCTCGATCACCGCCTATGGCGTGCTGTCGCGCGGCCTGATCAGCGGCCACTGGCAGAAGGGCCAGGATGGCGGCAAAGGCGATTTCCGCGCCGTCAGCCCGCGCTTCCAGGCTGCCAATATCGATCAGAACCTCGCTCTCGTCGAGGAACTGCGCAAGATCGCTGCGGAAAAGCAGATCAGCGTCGCCCAGATCGCCATCGCCTGGGTCGCGGCACAAGGCAAGGATATCGTCCCGCTGATCGGCGCCCGCCGCCGCGACCGGCTGACCGAAGCACTCGGCTCAAGCGCTGTTGAGCTCAGCGCGGACGACATCGCGGCAATCGAGCGCGCCGTGCCAAAGGACGCCGCTGCGGGCGCCCGTTATCCGGACGTGCAGCTGAAGCATATGGATAGTGAACGCTAATCGGATGGCTCCGCCGGAGAGGCGGAGCCTCCCGGCTCAGACCGGACCGCTAAAGGTGTCGCAAGCCGAAACCTTGCCGCTGTCGAAGCCCTGCTTGAACCATTTGACGCGCTGCGCTGAGGTTCCGTGGTTGAAGCTGTCGGGCACCACATAGCCCTGGCTGCGCTTCTGCAGCGTATCGTCGCCGATCTGCTGGGCGGCGTTCAGCGCGTCCTGGATATCATCTGGATTGATATAGCCCTTGCGCTGCTCAAACTTGGCGAAGACCCCGGCGAAGCAATCGGCCTGCAGCTCGACGCGCACCGACATCTTGTTGGCATCGACCTCGCTCATCCGCTGGCGGGCCTCGTTGAACTTCGGCAGCACACCGAGAATGTTCTGAACATGATGGCCGACTTCGTGGGCGATGACATAGGCCTCGGCAAATTCGCCCTTGGCGCCGAACTGCTGGCTGAGCTGGCGGAAGAAATCCGTATCGAGGTAGACCTTGCGGTCGACGGGGCAGTAGAATGGGCCGGATGCGGCTGATGCAGCGCCGCAGCCGGAGCGCGTCGAGCCCGAGAACAGCACCAGAGCCGGCTTCTCATACGTCTGTCCGGATGCCTGGAAGATGCCGGTCCAGGTATCTTCGGTATCGGCAAGCACGGTGCGCACGAAGGCCGTCATGTCGTCATTGGCAGGCGTTCCATTGCCCTGCGACTGGCTCTGTTCGTAGCCGGAGCCGCCATTCATCGTGCCGTCCATCACCTGCATCAGGTCGATGCCCATCGCCTTGAAGATGAAATAGATGACGACGAGGAAGATGATTGTGCCGATCGACAGCCCGCCCCCGCCGCGGCGCATGCCGCCCGAGGGAAAGCTGAACCCGCCTCCGCGGCCAAAACCACCGCTGGAAGGGTCTCCGCGGCGATCCTCGATATTGTCCGATTGACGGCGGCCCTTCCATTCCATCTCAACTCTCCCCGGCAGTGCCAAATGCACCTCTGCAGCCAACAGTTATATATCCGCCGCGACTGTGAATTCCAGCGGCTTCATGCCGCCGGCCGCATTCGCGAAGAGAGCACGATGGCTGCGGCGGCAGAGGTCACCACAAGCCCCGCGGCAAGCGCGACCATGTCGTGCCCGGAAAACACCACTGAGTTCATGATCCGCCCCGGCAGCAAGGTAAACAGCCCGGCAATGACGATGCCGCCGAAATAGATCGAGCGGACGATATGGCGATGCCTGACGACATCGTGGCGCCGGGCTGCAGCAATCGCCTGCCAGGCACCGAACAGCGTGGCGATCGACAGCAGGTGAATGGGGCTGAAACCGTAAAACAGATTAAGCTCGTGAATGAAGAAGGTGGAAAGCGCGGTAATCACCATCAGCCCCATCCAGATCTTGCCGAGCAACCGGTGCCGCGGCGTGCCCTTGGGCCGCGACAGCAGATAGGCGCCGAGCAAGGCGGCCGGCACGACCGTTGCAACATGGATCTGGATTGCAGGCTGCGCATCGAGCAAGGGTTCTAGGGTCATCTACTATCTCCTCGGCAACGCCAAGATCTTTCCGCCGGATGAAGCGCCGCGCAAGAGGCGAGTGCCAACTCTTTCGGCTCTCCTCCGTGGGCCTTGCCGTCAAGCCTTGACGCATCAGCCCATTTTGGCGCCTGATGGCGTCGGAGCGAGGAGAAAATCATGAAGGCCCTGCGTCTGGAAGCAACCGGCAGACTTGCCGTGGTGGAAGCCGAAAAGCCGGTTCCCGGCCCGAACGATATCCTGGTCAAGGTGGATGCCTGCGGCATCTGCGGCACCGACCGCCATCTTTTCCACGGCGAATTTCCCTCGACGCCGCCCGTCATCCTCGGACACGAATTCACCGGCATCGTCGAGGCGGTCGGTTCCGGCGTGAAGAATTTCCGGGCCGGGATGCGCGTTACAGGCGATCCGAACATTTCCTGCGGCCTTTGCCCGGAATGCCAGCGCGGCCGGGTCAACCTCTGCCGCAACCTGCGCGCCATCGGCATCCACCGCGACGGGGGCTTCGCCGATTATGTCTGCATGCCGGAAACGCAGGCCTACGCGCTGCCAGCCGGTCTCGATCCGCTGCACGGTGCCTTCTGCGAACCGCTGGCGTGCTGCATCCATGGCGTCGACACGGCCGGTATCACGACCGGCCAATCGGTCGTCGTGCTCGGCGGCGGCGTCATCGGCCTGCTGGTCGTGCAGCTCGCCCGCCTTGCCGGCGCAACGCGCGTCGTTCTCGCTACACGCAACGCCGAAAAGCGTCGGCTCGCCGAAGAACTCGGCGCAACATCGACCGTCGATCCGTCGGCCGGCGATATCGTCGAGCTGATCTGCGGCAGGAATGGCATTCTGCCTGGCGGCGCCGATGTCGTCATCGAATGCGCCGGCGTTCCGGAGACCATCGAGCAGGCGCCCCGCCTCGCCCGAAAAGGCGGCACCGCCGTCATCCTCGGCGTCATGCCGCAAGGCGCAACGGTTTCGATCGAACCCTTCGACCTGCTGTTCCGGGAAATCCGCCTGCTCGGATCCTTCGTCAACCCCTTCACCCACGCCCGCGCCGCCGATCTGATCGCCTCAGGTGCCATCAAGGTCGAGCCGCTGATTTCCCGCAGGATCGGCCTGGAAGAAGCCCTGGAGGCAATCACCAATCCAGCGCCGGGAGGCGAGATCCGGGCGCTGGTGATACCGGCGGCCAGCTCAGGCTCAGGTCGCTTGTGAAAGGCGGGCCGCCCAGACCGGCGACGGTCCGCACACCACATTCACGACCGCGATACACAGGCATGCCAGCGCAATGCCCGCGGGGATATCAACCAGATAATGGCTGCCATGGCTTAGCGCCGCAGTTGCCATGCCGGCATTCAGGACGAGAGAAAGATATCGCAGATATTTAAGCCTCCAGGCCGCCCAGCCACAGAGGACTGCGATACCAGCATGCACCGAGGGAAACGTCAAAATACCTTTCACCTTTCCCATCGTGAAAACGAAATCCGCATCCCCACGGACAGCATTGAACTCATCGAGAAAAAAGTAGCCGTGATACACATTGATGTTCGACAGTGAACCGATCGGTATCTGGTAGTAGGGGTATGCACCAATGGCTGGAGCCCATGCGGCGATAAAACTGGCTCCGAAACAGATCAGTGCGTAGGCGCAGACCATCCGGTAAGACCGGTCCACCCCTCCCATAAACGACAGCAGGACAGGCATCACGATGAGCTGTGGAGTGAATGAATCATAGCTGAATTCCAGCAATCGGGCGACGATCAGATGCTGGTCGACGAGGTCGATAAATGATCGCCAGTTAAAACCGAGCGCCCGGTCAGTTGCGGAAAGCCATTGGTCGGCAAGTGGAATCCCGGCGTGGGCTGCGAGGTAGGTTGATAGCAGTGTCGGTACAGCCAACAAAACGCCAAGCAACAGAGGCTCAGTCATCTCACGCAGAAACGGCTTCTGTCTTAACGAGCAATATCTGGCATTTACTATCGCCAAGATTGCAATACACGCCGCGGGCAACACGAAAGCTTCATAATCAACATCCAGGCCAAATAAGGCCGCCAGAATGAGAAGTGCTGGATAAGAGACCAAAGTCAGGCAAATCAGAAACAAGCGTGATCGCGGCATCAAACTGCACGTACCTTCATCACAATACATTAAATCAACCTATAAGAGAATTTCAGATGCATGGCCATACGCAGCAGGCATGTCGCCTCTTAATTCCTGTCGATTCCTTGAATTATGGGGTTCCGTTTCGGTTTCGCTTTGCCTATAAGCCGCTTCTAGCCTGAAAAGACCCTCAATGCGCGACCCGACCCGGTGCCTCCCACCCTGGCCGGGTTTCTGCGCAGCTAGAAACGGATATTGCCATGCCGAAGCGCCAAGACATCAAATCGATCCTCATCATCGGCGCAGGACCGATCGTCATCGGCCAGGCTTGCGAATTCGACTACTCGGGAACCCAGGCCTGCAAGGCTCTGAAGGAGGAAGGCTACCGCGTCATCCTCGTCAACTCCAACCCGGCAACGATCATGACCGATCCGGGCCTGGCCGACGCCACTTACGTCGAGCCGATCACCCCCGAAGTCGTCGCAAAGATCATCGCCAAGGAGCGCCCGGACGCGCTGCTGCCGACCATGGGCGGCCAGACGGCACTCAACACCGCACTTTCCCTCAAGCGCATGGGCGTTCTCGACCGCTACAATGTCGAGATGATCGGCGCCAAGCCCGCGGCCATCGACATGGCCGAAGACCGCGCCCTCTTCCGCGAAGCCATGGACCGTATCGGCCTGGAAACTCCGCGCTCGATGCTGGCCAACGCCACCGACATCAAGGATCTCGACCGCAAGACGCATGAGGCCGAGCGCAACAAGCTCAAGGAAAGCCTGTCCGGCGCCGATCTCGACAAGGCGCTCGACGCACTCGAAAACCAGTGGAACCTCGGCGAGACAGACCGCAAGCAGCGCTATATCAGCCATGCCATGGCGATCGCCGCACAGGCGATCGACGTCGTCGGCCTGCCCGCCATCATCCGCCCGTCCTTCACCATGGGCGGCACCGGCGGCGGCATTGCCTATAACCGCTCGGAATTCTTCGAAATCATCGGCGGCGGCCTCGATGCCTCGCCGACCACCGAAGTGCTGATCGAGGAATCGGTACTCGGCTGGAAGGAATATGAAATGGAAGTGGTCCGCGACAAGGCGGACAACTGCATCATCATCTGCTCGATCGAGAACATCGATCCGATGGGCGTCCACACCGGCGATTCGATCACCGTTGCCCCGGCCCTGACGCTGACCGACAAAGAATACCAGATGATGCGCAACGCCTCGATCGCGGTTCTGCGCGAGATCGGCGTCGAGACCGGCGGCTCCAACGTCCAGTTCGCCGTCAACCCGAAGGACGGCCGCCTCGTCGTCATCGAAATGAACCCGCGCGTCTCGCGCTCTTCGGCGCTGGCTTCGAAGGCCACCGGCTTCCCGATCGCCAAGGTCGCCGCCAAGCTCGCCGTCGGCTACACGCTCGACGAGCTCGACAACGACATCACCGGTGGCGCAACGCCGGCCTCCTTCGAGCCGTCAATCGACTACGTCGTCACCAAGATCCCGCGCTTTGCCTTCGAGAAGTTCCCGGGCGCCTCACCTGTCCTGACCACCGCCATGAAGTCGGTCGGCGAAGTCATGGCGATCGGCCGTACCTTTGCTGAATCGCTGCAGAAGGCGCTGCGCGGCCTCGAAACCGGCCTCACCGGCCTCGACGAGATCGAGATCCCTGGCGTCGAAGAGGGTGAATCCAGCCAGAACGCCATCCGCGCCGCCATCGGCACGCCGACGCCGGATCGTCTTCGCATGGTCGCCCAGGCGCTGCGCCAGGGCATGAGCCCGGAAGAAGTGCACGAAGGCTGCAAGATCGATCCGTGGTTCATCGCCCAGTTCAAGGCGATCGTCGATACCGAAGCCCGCATCCGCGAGCACGGCCTGCCGCAGGATGCCGCCAATCTCCGCAGCCTCAAGGCCATGGGCTTCTCCGACGCTCGTCTGGCGACCCTCTCCGGCAAGCGTCCGAAGGAAGTGGCCGAGCTGCGCAACAGCCTGAACGTCCGCCCGGTCTTCAAGCGCATCGACACCTGCGCCGCCGAATTCGCTTCGCCGACCGCCTACATGTATTCGAGCTACGAAACGCCCTTCGTCGGCGCTGCACGCTCGGAAGCCGAAGTTTCCGACCGCAAGAAGGTCGTCATCCTCGGCGGTGGTCCCAACCGTATCGGCCAGGGCATCGAGTTCGACTATTGCTGCTGCCATGCCGCTTTCGCACTCCGCGACGCTGGCTACGAAGCCATCATGATCAACTGCAATCCGGAAACCGTCTCGACCGACTACGACACCTCCGACCGCCTCTATTTCGAGCCGCTGACGGCCGAAGACGTGATCGAGATCCTGCGCGCCGAGCAGGAAAAGGGCGAAGTCGTCGGCGTCATCGTCCAGTTCGGCGGCCAGACCCCGCTGAAGCTTGCCGAGGCGCTGGAGAAAAACGGCATCCCGATCTTGGGCACCGCGCCTGACATGATCGACCTTGCCGAAGACCGCGACCGCTTCCAGAAGCTGCTGGTCAAGCTCGACCTGACGCAGCCGAACAACGGCATCGCCTACTCGGTCGAGCAGGCCCGCCTCGTCGCCACCGAAATCGGCTTCCCGCTGGTCGTGCGCCCGTCCTACGTTCTCGGCGGCCGCGCCATGCAGATCATCCATTCGGAATCGATGCTGCAGACCTACCTGCTGGATACCGTGCCGGAACTGGTGCCTGAAGACATCAAGCAGCGCTATCCGAACGACAAGACCGGCCAGATCAACACCCTGCTCGGCAAGAACCCGCTGCTCTTCGACAGCTATCTGTCGAACGCCATCGAAGTCGACGTCGACTGCCTCTCCGACGGTACCGACGCCTATGTCGCCGGCATCATGGAGCATATCGAGGAAGCCGGCATTCACTCCGGCGACTCGGCCTGCTCGCTGCCGCCGCGCACGCTGTCGACGGAAATGCTCGACGAGCTGGAGCGTCAGGCGAAGGCCATGGCCAAGGCGCTCAACGTCGTCGGCCTGATGAACGTCCAGTTCGCGATCAAGGACGGCACCGTCTACGTGCTCGAAGTCAACCCGCGCGCCTCGCGCACGGTTCCCTTCGTCGCCAAGACCATCGGCGCGCCGATCGCCAAGATCGCCGCGCGCGCCATGGCCGGTGAGAAGCTCGATGCGACCTTTGCCGCTTACGGCGAAAAGCCCGATCCCCGCAACCTGAAGCACATCGCCGTCAAGGAAGCCGTCTTCCCCTTCGCCCGCTTCCCGGGCGTCGATACGCTGCTTGGCCCGGAAATGCGCTCGACCGGCGAAGTCATTGGCCTTGACACCGATTTCGCGCTGGCCTTCGCCAAGTCGCAGCTCGGCGCCAGCGTCGAACTGCCGCGTGACGGCACGGTCTTCGTTTCTGTGCGTGATGCCGACAAGCCGCGCGTCCTGCCGGCGATCCGCATCCTAGTCGGCGAAGGCTTCAAGGTTCTGGCAACCGGCGGCACCGCCCGCTTCCTCGGCGAAAATGGCATCGAGGCGACGAAGATCAACAAGGTTCTGGAGGGACGCCCGCATATCGAGGACGCCATCCGCAATCGCCAGGTTCAGCTCGTCATCAACACGACCGACGGCAACAAGGCGATCTCGGACTCGAAGTCGCTCCGCCGTGCCACGCTGATGCAGAAGGTGCCCTACTACACGACGATGGCCGGCGCCGAAGCCGCAGCCATGGCGATCAAGGCGCTGCGCGCCGGCAATCTCGAAGTCCGCCCGCTGCAGAGCTATTTTGCCTAATCGCGAAATTAACCGGCTTTCTGCTATTCCTCGCCGCATGTAACAGTGCGGCGGGGGAGCACGCATGAAAAGCATCGGCATCCGCATCGCCAAAATTCTTGCCGGTATAGCAGGAGCTGTCATCGGCATCGCGCTTCTCGTATTCGCTGGTTTCTACGCCGCATCGCTCTGGCGTGAAAGCCTGCCGCCGGGCCGCAATGGCGAGCCCGGCCAATATCTCCAGGCCGATGGCCTCGACCTCCACTACAAGCAATGGGGACCACAGAGCGGTCCCGCAATCCTGCTCATCCCCGGCGCCATGGCATGGTCGGAAACCTGGGCGCCGATCGCCGAACGGCTGGGGAATGACGGCTTCCGCGTCATCGCCCCCGACCTGCCTCCCTTCGGCTATTCCGAACGCCCCTCTTCCGGCGATTACTCCCGTCAGGCACAGGCGCGGCGCATCCTGGCCTTTGCCGATGCCGCGGGGCTAAAGCAATTCGTGCTGCTCGGCCATTCCTTCGGCGGCGGCGCAACCGTCGAGGCCGCGCTGACCCAGCCGGACCGCATCTCCGGCCTCGTCTTGCTCGACGTCGCACTCGGCCTCGGACGCCCGCCCGCCGAACCGCCGCTGGCACTGCTTTTCTCGGCACCCGGCCTGCGCGAAGCCATCATCGCCGCCACCTTCACCAACCCCTTGATGATCGGCAAGGGCCTGCGCGATTTCGTCGCCGATGACGACGCTGTCGCGACGCCTGAGCGGATCGCGGTCTATAGTCGCCCACTTGACGTCAAGGGCACCAGCCACGCGATCGCCGACTGGTTCGTCACCGGCCTGTTCGGCAACGAGGAAAATTCGCGCGCTTTCAAAGCGGAAAATTACCGCGGCTTCGAAAAGCCGGCGCTCCTCATCTGGGGCAAGGAAGACAGCGTCACGCCGCTGGCGCAGGGCGAAGAGATCGCCAGCCTGCTGCCGAAGGCACAGCTTTCCGTGCTCGACGGCGTCAATCACATCCCGCAGATCGAAGCGCCTGAGAAGACCGCCAGCCTGATCGCCGCGTTCATGACGTCGCTGCCGGTGACGGATACGAATGGCGCCGCTTCGAACCCATAACGGCGGCGCTCAGATGCCATCGTTGATCTCGCCTTAGCCGAGTTCCTCGGCAAGCCCGATCAGCAACCCTTCGGGCCCACGGATGTAGCAAAGCAGATAGGCATCCTCGTACCTGACGACGTCTCCCACCAGCTGCGCACCACATGCACGAAGCCGCTCGAGCGTTTCGGTGAGATCATCGACGGTGAACATGGCGCGGAGATAGCCGAAGGCGTTGACAGGCGCATTCCTATGATCAGCCACGACCTCGGGCCGGATGAAGCGGGAGAGTTCCAGCCGGCTGTGGCCATCCGGCGTACGCATCATGGCAATCTCGACATGCTGATCGCCGAGCCCCGTGACGCGCCCCGCCCACGCGCCTTCGATCGTGGCGCGCCCTTCGAGTTCCAGACCAAGTTCGCCAAAGAACGCGATCGCTCCCGTGAGATCGTCGACGACGATGCCGATGTTGTCCATCCGCTTCAGTGCCATGACTGCAGTCTCCCTTATCGTTACCTCAGGCAAAGGACGCTTGAGGCGGCCCGCAACCGACAGCTCTTGGGGCCTTTTTGAATCAGATTATCAGGCAGCGGAATCAGTTTTCGAAAGCGTCGCCATAAGCCTCTGTATTTCCACCATATCCCGCTGGAACAGCGCCGTCTGCTCCGCCCTGTCGCGCTCATCGGGGAGCCGCAGCAGATAGGATGGATGGACGGTGGTGAACAGCAGCCGCCCGTTCGCCATCCGCATCGCCTGCCCCCTGATATCGGTCAGCTTGTGCTTCGTTTCCGTCAGCGAAGCGAGCGCCGTCGCGCCCATTGCCACGACGATTTTCGGCTTGATCAGATCGAGCTCCAGCTTCAGCCACCAGCGGCAATGCTGCACCTCGCCCATATTGGGGCGCTGGTGGATGCGCCGCTTGCCACGCGGCTCGTATTTGAAATGCTTGACCGCATTGGTGACATAAAGGGCCGAGCGGTCGATACCGGCTGCCTCGATCGCCTGATCGAACACCTTGCCGGCCGGCCCGACGAACGGGCGCCCCGCCAGATCCTCCTGATCGCCCGGCTGCTCGCCGACGAAAACAACATCGGCATTCCCGGGGCCCTCGCCGAACACCGTCTGCGTCGCCTTGGCATGCAACGGACAGCGCGTGCAGACGGCGGCCTGCTCCCGCAGCGCCTCGAGCGTCCCGGCAGGCGACGGCTCCGGCTGCGGCTGGTTGCGCGCCGCTTCCTGCAGGCGATCGTGAAAGGGCTGCGGCGTGCTCGCCTGGCGTTTGGCCATCTCGATCACCCGGCTCTCCGCATTGGCAATCAGCCCGGGAATGAGATCGGCCTCCGGCAGGTTTTTCCAGTATTTCTTCGGCATTTCCGCCTGCATCGCCTTCACCTTCAGCCGCGCCGGGTTGAAGATATTGGCATAGTAGGTGCGCCACAATTCGTCGGCATCGTCGGTGAGATCAGGCTTCTCGCAGGGCTCGTGGCTGGTCGTCAGTTTCACGCCGTCCCACCCGGCCGAACCCTTCGGCGTCAGAATGATCCAGTCCATGTCGTTGAACCGCCGCTGGAAGAACGACGCCTTGCGCACGACGATATGATGATCCGGCTCGAACCAGGCGAGAAACTTCCGCCGCCCGTTCATCGAGATACCGCTGCCGACCTCCTTGAACCGCACGAAGGCGGTCATCTTGTGCGCGTCGCGGCGCACGCTCTTTTCCAGAAGGCGGGCTCGCGACACATCCTCGTCGGAAACGATATTGAGCAGCTTTTTGTCGGATTGCAGCCGCCAGAGCAGCCGGTAGAGCAGCGAGAAGCGCACCGGATCGCAATGGCAGATGACCGCGGATGCCAGATCGATGAAGGCCTGCGGCACCGTCATCGGCTTGCCGCCGGCAGGCTGCGGCGGCAGCACGTCTTCCTCCCAGAACAGCTGCTTGTCGCCGCCCCTCTCCCGCCACTCGATATCCTCGGGTGGAATGCCTGCCAGTGCCAGCGACCGGGCGGCATCGCGCCACTCCAAAAAATCACCCTTGCCCTGCAACGCCACCTTCAGCATCAGAGCAACTGCAGCTGTTCGGGTTTCGGTTCGAACATGGCGCGCAGATCCGGCCGCTCGATCAGCCGCTTCGGCGTCCACCCTTCGGCCGTCACGAAGGCCTGTACCTTCTTGATCGACACGCCGAGCCGCGCCAGATCCTCGATGCGAAGCCTGCGGAAACGGCGGCCGGAGAGAATGCCCTTCACCGCCTTGGTGCCGAGCCCCGGCACGCGCAGCAGCATTTCCTTGGCGGCCCGGTTGATATCGACAGGAAACTGCTCGCGGTGGCCAAGCGCCCAGGCAAGCTTCGGATCGAGATCGAGATCCAGCATGCCGCCCTCCTGCGTCGCGGTGATCTCGTCGATCCCGAAACCGTAGAAGCGATAAAGCCAATCGGCCTGGTAGAGCCGGTGCTCGCGCATCAGCGGCGGCTTGATCAGCGGCAGGTTTTTCGACGAATCCGGGATCGGGCTGAAGGCGGAATAGTAGACGCGGCGAAGCCCGTAGCTGCCGTAGAGTCGGGCACTGGTGCCGAGAATGGTGGCATCGCTGGCGCCATCGGCGCCGACGATCATCTGCGTGCTCTGGCCGGCCGGCACGAAGCGCTTGCGCCGCTTCGTCTGCAGCGTCGGCTCGCCGGCTTCCTCGATCTTCAGCCGGAGATCGCCCATCGACCGGCGGATGCCGGACGGCTTCTTTTCCGGGGCAAGACGGGTGATGCCGCTATCGGTCGGCAGCTCGATATTGAGCGACAGGCGGTCGGCGTAGAGCCCCGCCTCCTCGATCAGCTTCGCAGACGCCTCGGGAATGGATTTCAGATGGATGTAGCCGCGGAAATTATGGGTGACGCGCAGCTCCCGCACTACCCGCACCATCTCCTCCATCGTGTGATCGGATGAGCGGATGATCCCCGACGACAGGAACAGCCCCTCGATGTAGTTCCGCCGGTAGAATTCCAGCGTCAGCCAGACCACCTCCTCAGGCGTGAAGCGCGCCCGCTCGACATTGCTGGACGAGCGGTTGATGCAGAAGGCGCAGTCATAGATGCAGAAATTGGTGAGCAGGATCTTCAAGAGCGAGATGCAGCGCCCGTCAGGCGCATAGGCGTGGCAGATACCGGAACCTTCCGTCGAACCCAGGCCGCCGCTCGCCCCCGAATCGCGCTTCGTGGTGCCACTGGAAGCGCAGGAGGCATCGTATTTCGCGGCATCCGAAAGGATCGCCAGTCTTTCTTTCAGCGTCTTCTTCATCATTTTGTTCACTATATGTTCCATTGCTAAAAGTCAAGCGAACCACGGGCTTTTGCCGGAAACGGCTGCGAATACAGCGCTAGGTTGGAGATCCCGATACGAATTTTATGGCAATCGCCATTTGCGATCTGCTATAAGCAAAGCAACTAGGATGGTTTGCACGGTTCCGAAGTTCTCTTCGGGACCTGTTTTCTTTTGTGTCTGTGCCTACCGGAAGACACGAAGATCAAAGGACGGGAAAATGGTAGATAAGGTACCGATGACGCAGGGTGGTTTCGTCAAGCTGCAGGAAGAACTGCGCTGGCGCCAGCAGGAAGAGCGTCCCCGCATCATCGAAGCGATCGCCGAAGCGCGTGCTCATGGCGACCTGTCGGAAAATGCCGAATATCACGCCGCCAAGGAAGCACAGAGCCATAACGAAGGCCGTATCGGCGAGCTCGAGGACCTGACGGCACGCGCCGAAGTCATCGATCTCTCCAAAATGTCAGGCGACAAGATCAAATTCGGCGCCAAGGTGAAGCTCATCGACGAGGACACCGAGGAAGAAAAGACCTACCAGATCGTCGGCGATCAGGAAGCCGACGTGAAGGCCGGCCGCATCTCCATCTCCTCGCCCATCGCTCGCGCGCTGATCGGCAAGGAAGTCGGCGATTCCATCGAGGTCAACGCGCCCGGCGGCTCGAAGGCCTATGAAATCCTCCAGGTTTCCTGGGGCTGATCTTCCGTGGCCGCAGATCGCGACCCCGCCATCATCGATATCCGTGACGTCGAGATCATCGCGCCGAACTTCAAGCGGCGCCTGTCCGGCGTCACGTCGACGATCATTCAGTTGATTCCCGTGCAGCGGGCGCTCGGCCAGAAGATCGCCGCGCTCGGCCCTGGCCTGCCCGCAAGCCTGCCGCATATCCGCTTCCGCGACCTCATCCATCTCTGGACGCCGCCAACAGGCAGGAAGCATCGCGTCTGGCACGCGCGGCGCAATGTCGAGATGCTGCCGGCGATCATCTTGCGCGATCTCTTGCGCATGAAGCTGAAGATCGTTTTCACCTCGGCCTCCCAGCGCAAGCATACCGGCTGGACCAAATGGCTGATCTCGAAAATGGACGCCGTCATCGCCACCAGCGGCAAGACCTCGGCCTATCTCGAAGTCGCGAACACCGTCATCCTTCACGGCATCGACACTGCCCGCTTCTCTCCGCCTGCTGACAAGGCGGCGGCAAAGGCAGCCGTCGGCCTCGACTCCACGAAGAAAATCGCCGGCTGCTTCGGCCGTGTGCGGCATCAGAAGGGCACCGACCTCTTCGTCGACACCATGATCCGCCTCCTCCCGGATCGCCCGGACTGGATCGCCATCATCGCCGGCCGCGCCACCGCCAAGCATATTGATTTCGAAAACAGCCTGAAAACCCGCGTCATCGCAGCTGGCCTTACAGACCGCATCCTTTTCGTCGGCGAGCACACCGATATCAACGAGTGGTACCGCGCCCTCGACCTCTTCATCGCCCCCCAACGCTGGGAAGGCTTTGGTCTGACGCCGCTGGAAGCAATGGCATCGGGCGTGCCTGTCATCGCCACGGATGTCGGGGCGTTTCCGGAGTTGCTGGTGAATAGCGGCGATGGCCCGGAGGCCATGATTGCACGCGACAGCCTCGAGGCTATGGCAAGCGCGGCGGCGCTCTACATGGATGATGTGCCGCTGCGCGAAACGCTGGCCCAAAAAGGGCTTTCCCACGTTCTTGAAGATTTCCAGATCGACATGGAAGCCAAGCGCATCGCCGCCGTCTACCGCTCCGCCTGACGCAAACTACGGCCCGCGCTTGAAAAGCTCGATATAGGCGCGGCAGATCGCCCCGGAGCACAGCTTAGCGTCTGAATTCGCGAACGATATGCATCATTCACTATGTTCGACGGCCAAATCATCCTTCTGCGCGGAAGCCCAAGCATAGCGTGAATCATACGGCAGGCCGCATTCAGACAGTGCGGAAATCGGCGAGAAATTCAGCACTTCAGTTCCCTGAGCGATGCAGGCGCCTATGCCAAGCGAGATGTGGGAGAGAATGCGCCGCTTCGCATTCGCTATTCCTGACTTCGCGATGCTACCAATTCTCTCGTAGAAGCGCGGCCCGTTCGCATTGGAAATATCGACGCCAAAGAAACCGATGGTCGCCGGTTTGCAGTAAGCAGCAAACTGAAATGCGCTAACTGCCACCGAACCACCTTGAAAGACCCCTTTGGATGGATCGGATGAAAATCCGGCCTCGTCGGCATGGACCCGTACGAAGTTCAGGTCAGCCAACTGAGGATATTCCCGCCGCTTGCCGCCGTAAGGTTTGCGAATGTTGTCGATCAGGATCACGGTCTTGTCAGCAAGCCAGTCGTCATTGATTTCGCATATGGCGCGGATAACCGCCGTCGAAAACAGGCAGGTACTTCCCGCCCGAATCTTTTCGGCCATAAGCTGGAAATGCCGCCAGACAAAGCGCTCATCCTCTATGGCGATAGCGAGGGGCGCATCGATCCCTTCCGTCAACAGGCTGATCGCCCCGTTCAGCAGGATAGCCGTGCGCGGACCAATAAGGGACAAATCGTTCGACCGCAGAGAAGGGCCCGAGCCGATGATGAAAATTTCCTGACTTGCAGAGTTCTTCAAGACAGCGGGGTGCAACAAGGGCGAAATGCTATTCCCGCGATAGACGATGGTTCCGGTCTCAAATGGCTGCTGTGGAATGGTCAAAGAGAGACCGGGCAGCCAGTCCTGAGTATGCGCTCCGCTTCTACCCCAAAGAACGTACATAAGAATTCTAAAGATGGACCGGCGCCACGGCCGTTCGGATCCCAGCACAATAAGGCCTTCCTTGCCCACCATTTACTTTGCCATTCAAACAGGAAATCGCAAACGCACCGGCAGGCGTCAAGCATGCAAAAGTTGATAGGTATTCTGCGAGAGGGTAAACGCTTTAAAAGCATCGATAGTTCAATGGATGGCGACCTGGGAAGGCACCGTATTGTCAATAAATGCAGTCATTTTGAACGATACGCGCGGCGACAATCATTTCGGGTGTTTCCGTGTGATGCGCACGATAGAAGACAATCTCATCAGTCGCGGAATCAACATCGCTGCACATAGCATTGTCCGCAACGACTGGGAACACGACAGACCGCTCTTGCGTGCCATAGCTCAATGCGACCTCATCATCATCAATGGCGAGGGCACGCTGCATCATGGAGCTCGTGCCGGTGAACGCTTGCTGCGGATAGCCACTCATCCGGCGCGCGGCCAAAAGCCGGTCGCCCTGATCAATGCGCTCTACCAGGAAAACCCACCGGAATGGGCCCAATATCTTGAGCGCATAGATTTGATATCGACCCGTGATTCCTGGAGCGCCGAGGCCGCATCCGCTGCCGCTGGCCGAAAAATCGACTTCCTGCCGGACCTCTCGCTTTGCAGCGGCCCCATCAGCCCCAATGCCACAGTTGCGCGCGATATGCTTCTTGTTGGAGACTCAGTGTCTCGAGAGGTATCGAAAGCCCTGCTTGATCTGGCTGCATCCCGCCCTGACGCGCGTTTGCTGCCAATCCTCAAGACCATCAAGGCCAGCAAACCACATTTCCCAGCACCGCTGAAAATGTTACGCGAGGCCTACATTCGCCTCCATGCGGAAGCTTTCAGACTAAAGATGCGCAATGTCTGGTTCAACAAGGACGAGGCCGGTTTCATCAACGCGCTTCAGCATGGCTACCTGCATGTGACAGGCCGCTTTCATGCCGTATGCCTCTGCATTCTGTCAGGCACGCCCTTCCTGGCTCTGGAATCCAATTCCTGGAAGACAAAAGCCCTGCTCAAAGATCTTGGCCTAGATGAAAGCCGCCTGACCGAAATCGGCCAGCTTCAGGAGCGTTTGAGAAGACCGGAAGAGTTTGCCTACACATTGGAAGAAGAAAAAACGATAACCAGTGCGCTCCACAGGGCCAGCATCGATGCTTCCAGACTTTTCGACCGCATTCGGGCCCTGGCCGACGATCGCCGCTGACGAAATTACGTCGCCTGCGCCTCAATCTTCAAGCATTAATATTCCGCGAGAATCGGTGATCGGAAGCCAAGAGCTTCCGGACATAGCTTTCCTCTGTGCCGTAGTCGTGCGGTGTCTCGCGGCTGTTATGCTCGTTGGACAATGACAGGCTCCGGTAGAAGTCAAAGCCATACAGCGACACCGCCAAGCAGGGCGAACGTTCGAGCAGATCGATCAGCATCAGCCCTGTCGTCGGCCTATTGCCAACTTTAGCGCAGAGTGCCTTGTGGCTCGCAGACGGGTAAAGGAAAAAATTCGGCCACTTCAATATCCAGCCCGGTAGCGCGTTGCGTGGCGGCGACATCCACAACAGATGGCTGGCTCCCTTTTGCGCCATGATCTGGCGATCGAGTTCTATGCTGGTCGCAATCCAGTCTGTTCTTGCCCCGTGAGAACGCTTGTCAGGCATAGGCGCCTGATTGCAGCGAATGACGAGGTCGTGGTTATCGATCGACGCGCCGAAATCACTCTCAGACAGGCTACGCGCATTGCCAACCAAGGCGACGGACTTGAACCGGAGGGCTTCGAACATATCGGCCTCGCTCAACGGCGACACATAGGTCAGGCCAAACAGCCGGCGAAACTTTCCGACCACGCGGCCTCGCCTCTTCTCCAGTTTAGCGCTGAAGCGATTGGTCAGCCGCTGCAAGGTTCCTCTGCTCACAGACGCGCCCCGATCATCTAAGCGCTGATGCATCGGTCACCAGCGCATAGACGAGCCGGGCCAGATACATGTTCTTCGGCCGCAGAAACTTTCTAAAATAAGGGATGTCAGACAGATCCCGCTCATCCATCGCACGCTTTTGACGCTGCGAAAGCTCATGAAACTCGTAGGTCCCCCGGTAAAACGGCAGAAGCGAACGCTTCTTCTTGCCGCCGCGATATGAGACCGGAAACGGTACATGCATCATGATCGGGGTGAAGGGAAACAACCGGACGCATCCCAAACGGCTCAATATTTTCTTGTTGTCGGCTTCGCTGTCGCGAAATTCCCACTTGAGCGAATTTAACACAGATAGCCGGATGATGCCTACGTCAGCATAGGAACGGCGCGGGTCGCCTGCTGGAAACGCGTAAGCGCGCTGCGGCTCCAATATTTCATACTCGTATCCCTTCCGCAGGAACCGGGGATCGACCTGCAGAACCATTTTATCGCTGTTAAACAGATCGTAATATTGCTGGCAAATAGCCTCATCCATCGGCCGCACGAACTGCATGTCGTCCTGAATCAGGAAGATATACTCGTAGCCCTGAGCGCCTGCCAGCTCGCACATTCTTTGAATGTTGTTGTATAAGTGGCCGTGGCGGCGCCCTTCTTTGGCACCTTCCGATGTCAGGCAATACCGGAACGAACCGCGATACCTGTCGATGACCGCCCTCGTCTGTTCGTCCTCGCTCTGATCATCGATGATCGCCAGATCAAAGCCCGGGCACATCTTGAGCGTCGACAAGATACACCGCTCCAAGGTCTGCCCCATATTATAGGAGAAGATGCAAAGCAGCGTATTTTCGGCAGTGAGCATAGCCTGCCCCTTAAACCTCAACCAGTCCCAACCGCTTGACCTGCCGGATCGTCAGCATCGTGCGCACGGTATCGACATGCTCGTTCGCCGTCAGCACCTCGATCACGAAGTCCTGGAAGCGGGTCAAATTCTCCGCCACGCAATGCAGCAGGAAGTCGCTGTCGCCGGAGACCATCCAGGCCTGGCGGACCAGCGGCCAGTTGGAGGTGGCGGCGGCGAAGGCTTTCAGGTTGGCTTCGGACTGGTGCTTCAGACCGACCATGCAGAAGGCGACGAGATCGAAGCCGAGCTTCGGGCTGTTCAGCATCGCGTGATAGCCCTCGATGATGCCGGCTTCCTCAAGCTTGCGCACGCGGCGAAGGCATGGCGGCGCCGAGATGCCAACGCGGTCGGCGAGCTCGACATTGGTCATGCGGCCGTCCGCCTGCAGCTCTCTCAGAATCTTTATGTCGATGACATCGAGTTCGGCACGCACAGAGCCTCAGCCTTTCTTTAATTCGGTCGCGCCAGCTTCTATATAAAGTGCCGTAATAGGCAAGAATGTTTCGCCGTTGCGGTGGATTCTTGCACAGCAGATCGCAATGCCTTGTTAGTAATGCAAGGCTGCCCTTGAATAAAAGCACTGGACGTTCATAAATGAGCGAGGAACGCGAAACGGCCTCATTCGCTCTCTAGCCGCAGCGTCCCCGCCAGTCGAAAGGAATTCAGACATGTCCGCCCGCCACACGAAGGTGCTCATCATCGGCTCCGGCCCTGCCGGCTATACGGCTGCCGTCTATGCGGCGCGCGCGATGCTGAAGCCGGTGCTGATTGCAGGCATGGAGCAAGGCGGCCAGCTGATGATCACGACCGACGTTGAGAATTATCCGGGCTTTGCCGATCCGATCCAGGGCCCGTGGCTGATGGAGCAGATGCTGCAGCAGGCCAAGCATGTCGGCGCCGAAATCGTCAACGACCTCGTCACCGAAGTCGAGATGAACCAGCGCCCCTTCGTCGCCCGCACCGATAGCGGCCAGGTCTGGACCGCCGATACGCTGATCATCGCCACCGGTGCCAAGGCCAAGTGGCTCGGGATCGAAAGCGAGCAGCATTTCCAGGGCTTCGGCGTGTCGGCCTGCGCCACCTGTGATGGTTTCTTCTACCGCAACAAGGACGTCATCGTCGTTGGCGGCGGCAACAGCGCCGTCGAGGAAGCGCTTTATCTCTCGAACATCGCCAAGTCGGTTACGGTCGTGCACCGCCGCGACAGCTTCCGCTCGGAAAAGATCCTGCAGGAGCGCCTGTTCGCCAAGGAAAACGTCAAGATCCTCTGGAATACCGAGATCGCCGAAATCACCGGCACCCCGGCCAAGCCGCCGATGCCGCCGTCGGTTTCGGGCGTCAGGCTGCGCGATACGCGCACCGGCGCAATCTCCGATACCGTCATCGACGGCGTCTTCGTGGCGATCGGCCACGCGCCGGCGACAGAACTCTTCAAGGGCAAGCTGAAGCTCAAGGACAACGGCTATCTCTGGACTGCCCCCGATTCCACCGCAACCAGCATAGAGGGTGTCTATGCTGCCGGCGACGTCACGGATGATACCTTCCGGCAGGCGATCACCGCCGCCGGTCTCGGCTGCATGGCCGCGCTCGAGGCCGAGCGATATCTGACGGGCCACATGCCCGTTGCCGTGGCCGCGGAGTAAGCATGGCTATGAGGGGTGGGGGAATGCCATTGGATTGGGACAAGCTGCGTATTTTTCACGCAGCTGCCGAAGCGGGTTCGTTCACGCATGCGGCCGATAAACTGCATCTGTCTCAATCGGCCATCAGCCGCCAGGTCAGCGCGCTGGAGCAGGATGTCGGCACCAAGCTGTTTCACCGCCACGCGCGCGGCCTGATCCTGACGGAACAGGGCGAGCTTCTGTATCGCACCGCTCACGACGTGCTGCTGAAGCTCGAAACCGTGAAGATGCAGCTTACCGAAACGACGGAAACGCCGTCCGGCAAGCTGCGCGTCACCACGACTGTCGGTCTCGGCCAGGGCTGGCTGACGGACAAGATCCAGGAGTTCATGCAGCTCTATCCGGATGTTCAGATCCAGCTGATCCTCGACAACGAGGAAGTCGACGTGAACATGCGCCACGCCGATTGCGCCATTCGCCTGCGCCAGCCGCAGCAATCCGATCTGATCCAGCGCAAGCTGTTCACCGTGCATATGCACGTCTATGCGGCCCCCTCCTACATCAACCGTTACGGCGAGCCGCAGACGGTGGAGGATCTCGACAACCACCGCATCATCACCTTCGGCGAACCGGCGCCGAACTACCTGCTCGACGTCAACTGGCTGGAGATCGCCGGCCGCTCGTCGGACAACAAGCGCATTCCGCATTTGCAGATCAACAGCCAGACTTCGATCAAGCGCGCCTGCCTGCTTGGCATGGGCGTCGCCTGCATGCCGGATTATATCGTCGGCCGCGACCCCGGCCTGATCCAGCTGGCGATCAATGCGGACGTGCCGTCTTTCGATACCTATTTCTGCTATCCCGATGAAATCAAGAACGCCGCGAAGCTCAAGGCCTTCCGCGATTTCATCGTCACCAAGGCCAGAAACTGGAACTTCTAGGCGGCGTTTCCTGGAATAAATTGCAGACTATGCAACTCACGCATGACTGACATGCACAAAAGGGGGTTGCCGTTTGCCCATTTAAACACCATATCGCACATAGCTGATGCACATGGCGGCTTTTCCTCCCAGTTCCGCCGCATTAGCTGTTCCCCTCTGGAGGTTTTTGACCTTCACACCTTAAAAGGGCCCCGAGCTTTCGGTGGCCCTCTTTTTTTGCCCAAAATTCGCTGCATCGCAGCATAATTTGTGCAGCGCATAGCAGGCATGCACAAAAGTGCATTGCAACCTGCCCAATAAACCACCATATCGCACATAGCTGATGCATTTCGTGGTTCTCTCCCAGTGCCACCGCATTAGCTGTTCCCCTCTGGAGGTTTATTGACCTTCACACCTTTAAAGGGCCCCGGCTTTCCGGTGGCCCTCTTTTTTTGCTTAAAATTTAATCAGAAAAATATCTCGCAAGAGCTCACACCGTCGTGACTTGCATATCGTAGGCCGTCGATCCATATATCGAGAAATTTCGATTTACGGATCGGCACGGAACGATGGATAAGGACGAAATCCTCAAGGCGCTTTCTCATCCGACACGGATGGAAATCCTCAACTGGCTGAAGAATCCCGAGGCACATTTCAAGTCTCAGGAGCATCCGCTGGAAATGGGTGTCTGCGCCAGCCAGTTCGAACGTTGCGGTCTGTCGCAATCCACCGTCTCCTCGCATCTCGGCACCCTGCACCGCGCCGGCCTAGTGACCACCCGCAGGGTTGGCCAGTGGATCTTCTACAAGCGAAACGAAGAAACGATCGCCGACTTCCTTAAGCAGCTCTCCCGGGATCTTTGATCATGCCCCTCGCCCTCCTCGTCCTTGCCCTGAGCTCTTTTGCGATCGGCACCACGGAATTCGTTATCATGGGCCTGTTGCCGGAGGTCGCTGCCGATCTCTCCGTCAACATTCCCCAGGCAGGCTGGCTCGTCACCGGCTATGCGCTGGCTGTTGCCGTCGGCGCGCCGCTGATGGCCGTCTCGACCGCCAAGCTGAAGCGGCGCACGGCGCTGATCGCGCTGATGGCAATCTTCATCGCCGGCAATCTGCTCTGCGCCATCGCCCCGAACTATTGGGTGCTGATGTTCGCGCGCGTCGTCACCGCGCTCTGCCATGGCGCCTTCTTCGGTATCGGCTCTGTCGCCGCCGCCGGCCTCGTCAGCGAAGACCGCAAGGCGCGCGCCGTCGCCCTGATGTTTACCGGCCTGACGCTGGCAAACGTGCTTGGCGTGCCGATCGGCACCGCCATCGGCCAGGCCTATGGCTGGCGCTCCACCTTTGCCGTGGTCACCGTCGTCGGCATCGTCACCATCCTCGGCCTGATCGCCATCCTGCCGAAGGACAAGAACGAAACGCAGGGCAGCCTGCTCGCCGAAATCTCGGCGCTGCGCAACGGCCGCCTGTGGCTGGCGCTGTCGACCACCGTGTTCTTCTCGGCCTCGATGTTCGCGCTCTTCACCTATATCGCGCCGCTTCTGCGCGACGTTACCGGCCTGTCGCCGAAGGGCGTCACCTGGACGCTGTTCCTGATCGGTCTCGGTCTCACCGTCGGCAATCTGCTGGGCGGCAAGCTCGCCGACTGGAAGCTCGGCGTAACGCTTGCCGGCGTCTTCGCCGCAATCGCCGTCACCTCGATCGTCTTCAGCTATACCAGCCGCTTCTTCATCCCGGCCGAAATCACCCTGCTCGTCTGGGCGATCGCCACCTTTGCCGCCGTTCCCGCCCTGCAGGTCGGCGTCGTGAGCTTCGGAAAGGATGCCCCGAACCTCGTCTCGACCATCAATATCGGCGCCTTCAACACCGGCAATGCGCTCGGTGCCTGGGCCGGCGGCATGGTGATCGAGAGCGGCTTCGAACTGACTCGCGTTCCCCTGGCCGCAGCGCTCATGGCCTTTATCGGCCTCGGCGCCACGGCACTCACCTATCTCTCCGCCAAGGGCAAGACAGCCCCCGCCCCGGCCGAGTGATCTCCCGCCAGAAAAGGAAATACCTTTATGACCAAGCTTTTTGAACCGACACAGGTTGGCGATATCGCCGTCAAGAACCGCATCGTCATGGCGCCGCTGACGCGCAACCGCTCGCCGGGTGCCGTTCCGAACGACCTGAATGTCGAATATTACCGCCAGCGCGCCACCGCCGGCCTGATCATCACTGAGGCAACCCCGATCACCCATCAGGGCCAGGGATATGCCGACGTGCCCGGCCTCTACACCAAGGAAGCGCTCGACGGCTGGAAGCGTGTCACCGATGCCGTTCACGCTGAAGGCGGCAAGATCGTCGTGCAGATGTGGCATGTCGGCCGTATCTCGCACAACACGCTGCAGCCAAATGGCGGCAAGCCTGTTTCCTCGACCAATCGCGCCGCCAAGGGCAAGACCTATCTCGTCAATGCCGACGGCACCGGTTCCTTCGCCGAGACCTCCGAGCCCCGCGCGCTCGAAACCTCTGAAATCCCCGGCATCATCGAGGATTACCGCAAGGCCGCACGCGCAGCTATCGATGCCGGTTTCGACGGCGTCGAAATCCATGGCGCCAATGGCTACCTGCTCGACCAGTTCATGCGCGACGGCATCAACGACCGCACCGACCAGTATGGCGGCTCGATCGAGAACCGGACCAAGCTGACCTTCGAAGTGGTCGACGCCGTGACCAAGGAAATCGGTGCCGGCCGCACGGCGATCCGCCTGTCGCCGGTCACACCGTCCAACGACAGCTACGATTCCAACCCGCAGGCGCTGTTCACCCATGTGGTCGAAGGCCTGGCGAAGTACGACCTTGCCTATATCCACATCGTCGAGGGCCAGACCGGCGGCGAGCGCGACTACAAGCAGGGCGACAACCCGTCCTTCGACTACAAGGCGCTGTGCCAGGCCTATGAAAAGGCCGGCGGCAAGGCCGACTGGATGGTCAACAACGGCTACGACCGCGCAACGGCCATCGACGCCGTCGACAGCGGCCGCGCCGACCTCGTCGCCTTCGGCAAGCCTTTCATCGCCAACCCCGATCTGGTGAAGCGCCTGGAAAAGAACCTGCCGCTGAACGCCCCGGATCAGGCCACCTTCTATGGCGGCGGCCAGAAGGGCTATATCGACTATCCGCTGGCCGACAAGGTCGCGTAAGCCGGCAAAATGGCAGTTGGAGATCCCGCCCTCGTGGCGGGATTTCTTTTTTGGACCCGCCTCCACGCTTTCCCTCATTCCTGTGGTCGTCACAGAAATCCAGCGCCGCGCGTCTGCGCGGCAGAAGACTCCTTAAGGCTGTCATTCACGGCGCAGACGCGCCGTGGCTGGATTTCTGCGACAAGCACAGAAATGAGGGAGTGCGGGAGCCGGAACTCTTCAAACGCACGTCCCGGCCCACTACCTTCACCCTCATGTTCGAACCCTACCTCTCCCGCTGGGCGCTCACCCCGGACGGCCCACCGATCATCACCCATTGCAGCAATCTCCTGCCGGTGCTCTGGCGCGGCAAACCGGCGATGCTGAAAATGTCCGACGACGAGGCCGAACGTGCCGGAGGTGCGGTGCTCGACTGGTGGGATGGCGACGGCGCGGCCAAAGTCTATGCACATGACGCATATGCCGTTCTCATGGAGCGCTCGCTCAGCAGCCGCTCGCTGCTGGCCATGGCTCACGAAGAATTGGATGACGAGGCAACGCGGATCATCTGCCGCACCGCCAACAGGCTGCATGCGTCACGGACAAAGCCCCTGCCCGCATTGATCCCGCTGGATCGATGGTTTCACGACCTTGCACCGGCTGCCGCCCACCATGGCGGCATACTCGCCGATTGCCACCGGATCGCCCGAGAGCTTCTGGTGACCCCTCAAGATATCACCGTGCTTCACGGCGATATCCATCACAGCAACATTCTGGATTTCGGCGAAGATGGCTGGCTTGCGATCGACCCCAAAGGGCTCCATGGCGAGCGCGGCTTCGATTTCGCCAACACCTTCGCCAACGAGGATCTGGAGATCATTGCCACACCCGGCCGGCTGCAGCGCCAGTTGCCCATCGTCGCCGAAGAGACAGGCATCGATCCACGCCGCCTGCTGCAATGGATCGCCGCCTATTCCGGTCTTTCCGCTGCCTGGTTCCTGGCCGACGGCTCGACGGAGAGTGCCGAACTGCAGCTCACCATTGCCCGCATTGCCATCGCCGAACTCGGCTAGCGCAGCACCGCCGCACGGCTATCGCTCAGCAATCCCGCCGGCTTCGGCAGGCAGCCGAGCGCCATCAATGAGGCCCGCACAGCGTCGTCAACAGGCGTCTGCGGCTCACGCCCAAGCTCTGCGACAAGCTTCTCGTTCGACATCCGGATCGGCTCTTTCCAGAGATAGCGCATCTCCTTCACCTCCCGCATCACGGTGACGAAGGGCGCAGCAAGCGGCACGATCCACCACGGAAAGGCGCCGATCTTCGCCCGCCCGCCGGAGACGCGGCGGATCGCCTCGGCCATCTGCCTGCCGTCGCGGTCCCAGAAGCCCTCCATGTGATAGACGGCGAATGCAGGCAGCAAGGATGCCCGTTCGATAAGTTCGGCCATCGTTTCCGCGACATCCGGAAGATAGGCCCATTGGTGGCCGATGCCTTTGGGCGACGGGTTCTTCAGAGTCTTTACCGGCTTTCCGGGCGCGACGATCTGCGAAAACCAGCTGTTGCCGGTCGCACCCGGCCCGAAGAAATCGCCGGCACGGACGATGATGACGCCGGTCCCCGCATCCGCCGCACGCTTCAGCCGCCGCTCCATCTCGGCACGGATCGCGCCCTTGCGGGTGACGGGGTTTTGCGGGCTGTCTTCCCGCAGGATGGGAAAGGCATCAGGGCCGAAATTATACACCGTTCCCGGCAGCACGATCCGCGCGCCAACAGCCCGCGCCGCAGCGATCGTATTGCCGAGCATCGGCAGCACCAGCTTTTCCCAATCGCGATAGCCGGGCGGATTGACGCCGTGGACGATGACACTGGCGCCATCGGCTGCCGCGGCAACATCAGCAGCATTCATCGCATCGCCCTGTACCCACTCGAGTACCGGCTGGCTTCTGGAAGCCTTCGCGGCATCACGATTAAGCGCACGAATATGCCATCCGCGTCCAGCGAGGTTCCGCGCCACCGAGCCGCCGATGCCGCCTGTCGCACCAAGCACGAGCGCAATCTTCCGATCTTCAGTCATATCGATCTCCTTTGATGGAGATGATTGTGTCGCAGATCACACATAAACGAAATTGACGAAATAACTGAATCATCTATACATAAATTTATGATCGAAGAGCCAAGCTGGGATTTCTACCGCACCTTTCTGACCGTGCTCCGCCATGGGTCGCTCTCGGCTGCCGCCCGCGAACTCGGCCTGACACAGCCGACCGTCGGCCGCCATATCGACGCGCTGGAGCAGGCTGTCGGCACGCAGCTGTTTACCCGCTCGCAGAGCGGATTGCTGCCGACCGAGGCCGCCCGCGCCTTGGCGCCCTTCGCCGAAACCATGGCGTCAAGTTCGTCTGCGCTGTTGCGGGCTGCATCCGGTCACCGTAACAGGATCGAGGGAACGGTGCGCATCAGCGCCAGCGAGGTGATTGCCGTCGAAGTGCTCCCGCCGATCCTTGCATCCCTGCAGGAACGCCACCCGGCGCTCGAGATCGAGCTGTCCGCATCGGATGATGTCGAGGACCTGCTGAACCGCGAGGCCGATATCGCCGTGAGGATGATGGAGCCGCAGCAGGATGCCCTTGTCGTCAGGCGCATCGGCGACATTCCGATTGCCTGCTACGCGCACCGCGCCTATCTGGCGCGCCACGGAACACCCGAAACGCTTGAGGATATCAGGGATCACCGGCTGATCGGTTTCGACCGGCAAACAGCCTATGTGCGGACGATGGTGCAGCGCTTTCCGGCCGCCGGCGGCATCGCCTTTGCGTTCCGCACCGATAGCTACCTGGCGCAACTCGCCGCCATCAGAAGCGGCTGCGGCATCGGCATGTGCCAGACCGGTCTCGGCGACGCCGACCCGAACCTCGTGCGCGTCCTTCCTGGCATCATGGACATGCATATCGGCACCTGGGTGGCGATGCACGAAAACCTGAAGACCTCGCCGCGCTGCCGCGCCGCCTTCGATGCCCTGGTCGAAGGGTTGAAGATCTATCTGGACAATTGCGTGAGCACGCGCGCCTGACGGCGCACGATCGAAGGACGGATTTCCGGTCTCTCAGACGCCGGGAGAGGCTTCCGCCCCGCGGCGGCCGGCGAGCAGGCCATCCACCACTTCGGTTTCAGGACGGTCACCGCCCTCGGCATATTCCTCGTGCCACTTGCCCTTGTCGTCCTGCCAGCTGATCTCGGCGGAATCGCCGCCGACCTGCTGTTCGGCAGCAACGATACGGGCCGCCTCGAGCGCCTCGGCATGCGACGGGAAGGCTTCGGAATAGACGCCGCCGAACCTGTAGGCCCAGCCTCCGTCATGCGGGACAACCTCATAAACCACCTTGACCATGCACCTCTCCTTTTTCTCGTGGGCGCGGCAAAGAACTTCCGGGAATGATCCGGCCGGTCGCGGCGGCAAAAGAAGACGAGGGCACGCCGCGATTGTGTCCGGCAAACCGATGAGGCAGTATTCCATTAAATCCGCATTAGCGCAAATTGCACCGTTGAAGCACCATCTTGATTAAAGAAATCATCGGCTTAGATTGATCGCATGAATCAAATCCGGAGCCAGGCGTGACACTGATTTCACGATTGCGGGACGAGAAATTTCTGATTGTCGCGTTCCTTGCCGCCATCGCCGGCTACGCGCTCGAACATAGCGTCATGGCGATGGGCCGCGGTGCCGCGCTGATCGCCGCAGCAGCCCTTGTCGGCACCATCGTTCTCGCCTCGATCCGGGTGGCGCACCATGCCGAAATCCTCGCCGTCAAGGTTGGCGATCCCTACGGCACGATGATCCTGACGCTGTCGGCGGTGCTGGTCGAAGTCATCATCCTCGCCATCATGATGTCAGGCGAAAGCTCGCCGACGCTGGTGCGCGACACGATCTATTCGGCGCTGATGCTGGATATCAACGGCATCCTCGGCCTTGCCGCCCTGCTCGGCGGCTTGAAGCATGGCGAACAGCCCTATAACGACAACTCGGGCAAGACCTATGGCGTAATGATCCTAACGGCCATCGGCATCTCGATGATCGTCCCGGAATTCGTTCCGGAAGCCAAATGGCACTATTACTCGGCCTTCACCATCGTCGCGATGATCGCGCTCTATGGGCTCTTCCTGCGCATGCAGGTCGGCCAGCACAGCTATTTCTTCAGCTACAGCTATCCCCGCGTCGAGCGGAAGGCAGGATCAGCAGACAAGGAACATGCGGACGAACCGGCCTCCGCCTCGATCATCACCATCCTGGTCGGCGTCGTCATCATCGGCGGTCTTGCCGAATTCATGTCCGCCTTCATGACCGAAGGCCTGCGCGACACCGGCGCGCCGGTCGCTCTGACCGCCATCGTCGTCGCCGCCATCTCCGCCGCGCCTGAAATCCTCACTGCCCTTCGGGCGGCGCTGAAAAACCGCATGCAGGCAACCGTCAACATCGCCATGGGCGCCTCGCTCTCGACGGTGATCCTGACCGTTCCCGTGATGGAAGCCATCGCGCTCTACACCGGCCAACCCTTCGTCATGGCGATGACGCCCGTCCAGACCGTAATGGTCGCCATCACCCTGATCGCCGCCGCCATCAACCTCAACGACGGCGAAACCAACGCCATCGAGGGCATGACCCATTTCATCCTGTTCGCAACATTTCTGATGCTGACGGCGCTGGGGCTGTGATCGTCAGAGGCGCGCGGCGAGAGGATGATCCGCAAGCGCGCGGTCGATAGTCACGAGCTGGAGATTTTCGACCTGGCATTGGGCAAGCAGCAACCGGTCGAAGGGATCGCGGGTGTCAGGCTCCGGCTCGGCGGCCGTGATGGCATGGGCGATCTCAATCGGCAGAAATCTCAGGCCAGCAGCCGTCAGATAATTCGGAATGACATCAAGCGAAAGCTGCGGAACGAGCTTTCCCAATCGGGCTTTAATGGCGATTTCCCATAGGCTGGCGACACTGACAAAAGCGTCCGTATCATCTTCGGCAAGGCTCTTCGCGACGGCCGGAAATCGCTCCGCAAGCTCGTTATCAACAATCGCGAGAACGATATGAGTATCCAGAAGCAAGCGAAGCGTCACGGCAGCGGCCTGAGCAGAAAGTCTTCGGGCAACGGTTCATCGAAGTCATCGGCAATGAACCCGGCTGCCCGCGTGATCCCGTGCGCTTTCAGATAGGCCTGCCCCGCCGCAAGATCCAAACCGCCGCGCGGCTTGTGCGGCACGAGATCAAAAACCGGTCGGCCATTGCGAGTCACGACAATCGTCTCGCCCTCCTCGACCTCACGGGCAAGTTCAGTCAACCGGTTCTTGGCATCTCGGATCGATACGGTCTTCATCGGGCTAATGTAGCTACTTGTAGCCACACCGTCAAATCACGCTATTCAGTCTTCGGCTCGCGCGAGTATCTCAGCGCTGCCTCGCGTAACGGCCCGAGGTTGTTGGCAACGACGGTCCAGACAATGTCATCGGCGATGCGATGATATTCATGCCTGAGAACATTTCCGATACCCCGAATCTGCTTCCAGGGGATATAGGGCTCCGAGGCGACGAGGTCGTCGGGCAAATGGCGGCTCGCTTCCGAGATGATTTCCAACGCCCGCTGGATCGCGAGCCGTAGAAGCCAGTCGCCCTTGAAATCGTCGAGAGATTTGCCTGACGTCGCTGCCAGCACACCGTCGATGGTCTCGATAATCTCAGTGATGACAGGCTTGAGCTTTCTCGGCATCAAAAGACCCGGATAGCGCTTTGCTCGATGTCCGCCTTGAGCATTGGATGCAGGCTGTCGCGTGTCGTCACGTCTACTTCGACATTCAGCTCGTCTTCGAGAAACTGCTTGATGGCGACCAGATCGATCAGGGAAAAATGCGAACCGCTATCGTAGTCGATGAAGATATCGAGGTCGCTATCGCTGCCAAGCTCATCGCGTGCCGCAGAGCCGAAAAGATAAAGCCCCGTCGCGCCCATGCCGCGTACGGCATCGGAATATTCCCGCAGACTTTCGAGCACGTCTTTTCGATCCATGACCGAAAACTATCACATCACCGGATCGATCTCCACAGTTGCATGCCCAAACAAAAAGCCCGCCGTCTCCGGCGGGCTCAAGTGATCAAACGATGCCGCGACTGCTTACCGGCAAGCAGCGCAGAAGCGCTGGATGCGGCGGCATGCTTCTTCCAGCAGGTCTTCCGAGGTCGCGTAGGAGATACGGAAGTTCGGGCCGAGGCCGAAGGCCGAGCCGTGGACGACGGCGACGCCTTCGGATTCCAGCAGTTCGGTGACGAAGTCTTCGTCGTTCTGGATGACCTTGCCCGAGGGCGCAGTCTTGCCGATCAGACCCTTGCAGGACGGGTAGACGTAGAAGGCGCCTTCCGGAACCGGGCAGGAAATGCCCTTGGCCTGGTTCAGCATCGAGACGACCAGGTCGCGGCGTCCTTCGAAGATCTTTTTATTGGTCCCGATGAAATCCTGCGGACCGTTCAGCGCCTCGACGGC
Organism: Hyphomicrobiales bacterium; assembly: GCA_900465675.1. Taxonomy (GTDB): domain Bacteria; phylum Pseudomonadota; class Alphaproteobacteria; order Rhizobiales; family Rhizobiaceae; genus Rhizobium. The sequence continues at coordinate 665,345 of UBJR01000009.1, forward strand.
AGCCCACTGGGCGATCGAGGTCGTGCCCGAGGTCTGCTGGCCCTGGATCATGTCCATCGCCTTGATCAGCTGCAGCGGGCCGGCTGCGTAGCCGATGCGCCAGCCGGTCATGGCATAGGCCTTGGAGACGCCGTTCATCGTCAGCGTCCGGTCATAGAGCTTCGGCTCGACTTCGACAGGCGTCGCGAACTTGAAGTCGCCATAGGTCAGGTGCTCGTACATGTCGTCGGTCAGCACCCAGACATGCGGATGCTTGACGAGAACGTCGGTCAGCGCCTTCAGCTCGTCATGCGTATAGGCGGCGCCCGACGGGTTGGACGGCGAGTTGAACATGAACCACTTGGTCTTCGGCGTGATCGCCTTTTCGAGGTCGGCTGCCTGGAGCTTGAAGTTGTTCTCCTGGGTCGTCGCGACGAAGACAGGCGTGCCGCCGCAAAGTGCGACGATCTCCGGGTAGGAAACCCAGTAAGGCGTCGGGATGACGACTTCGTCGCCGGCGTTCAGCGTCGCCATGAAGGCGTTGAAGAGAATGTGCTTGCCGCCGGTGCCGACGATCGTCTGCTCCCAGGTGTAGTCGAGATTGTTCTCGCGCTTGAACTTGGCGGCGATCGCCTTGCGCAGTTCCGGGATACCGGAGATCGGCGTGTACTTCGTCTCGCCGCGCTTGATCGCGTCGATCGCCGCGTCCTTGATATTATCCGGCGTATCGAAATCCGGTTCACCGGCGCCAAGCCCGATCACGTCGCGTCCTTTGGCTTTCAGCTCGCGCGCTTTCTGAGCGACGGCGATGGTGGCTGAAGGCTTCACACGGGAAAGAGCATCGGCAAGAAAGGCCATGATATCGGTCCTATACGGTTGAAACGGGCAGAAGACCGGGACCGGAGTTCTGCGCTAAGGTCTATGTCCAATGTGCGCAGGCATTTCAAGCGCAAAGGCGCGATGACGCCGATGATTCTTATTGATCGATTGCCGCACGCTGAGAGATCGTTTGTGACGCCCGGTTGAATCAGTTTGCGAAGCTCTTGAATCAATCTCTGAGCTGGTCCGGATTTACCCCTTAAAATCAGAAACTTCCCCGTTTTGGGCCTTTGCCACGAATAAGCCGCAACAAATGCCGCGGCATGCCGCAATTCCGTCGTGAGCCCGCCGGGATCGGAGCCTCAATCTTGCACATCCGAAGTTGGTTATTGAGGGTATGCCAATGTTTCTGGAAGACGAGTTTGCGACAGAGCGGCTCCGCGTCCGCCGCGTGGCCATTTCATTCCTGATTGCGTTCACCGCATTTTTTGCATCGATCATGATGACGGCAGGGCTGGTGTCCGTTGCCCGCGCCGAAGAGGCCGCTGCACCGAAGGCCACGCAGCTGGCCGGTCTCGTTCGCCCGAACGATGTCAACAGTGGCTCGCTGCTCTTCCCGTCGAAGGATCCGGGCTTTTTCATCGAGGCGCCGCGGCTGAAGACCGATGTCGAGATGGACGTCTCCGGCCCGGTCGCCCGCGTCAAGGTCACCCAACGGTTCCAGAATCCCAGCAAGGGATGGGTCGAAGGCACCTATGTCTTCCCGCTGCCGGAAAATTCCGCCGTCGATGAGTTGAAGATGCAGATCGGCGACCGCTTCATCGAGGGCCAGATCAAGCCGCGCCAGGAAGCCCGCGAGATCTACGAGCAGGCGAAAGCCGAGGGCAAGAAGGCAGCGCTTCTGGAGCAGCAGCGCCCGAACATCTTCACCAACCAGGTCGCCAACATCGGCCCCGGCGAAACCATCGTCGTGCAGATCGAGTATCAGCAGGCCGTCCACCAGTCCGGCGGCGAATTCTCGCTCCGCTTCCCGATGGTCGTTGCCCCCCGCTACAATCCGGCTCCCGTCGTCCAGACCGTCGAGTTCAACAATGGTGCTGGCTTCGCCGTGCCGAATGACCCGGTTCCGAACCGCGACAAGATCGAGGCGCCGGTCCTCGACCCGCGCGAGAACGCCAAGATCAACCCTGTCGCGCTGACCGTGAACCTGAAAGCCGGCTTCCCGCTCGGCGACGTCAAGTCCGCCTTCCACGATGTCGATATCAAACAGGACGGCGACCAGAACCGCGTCATCAGCCTGAAGGGCGAGTCCGTTCCGGCCGACAAGGATTTCGAGCTCACCTGGAAGGCAGCACCAGGCAAGACGCCGAGCGCCGGCCTGTTCCGCGAAGTGCTGGATGGCAAGACCTATCTGCTTGCCTTCGTCACCCCGCCCGCAACGCCGGATGCATCGGCGGCACCTTTGAAGCGCGAGGTCATCTTCGTCATCGACAATTCCGGCTCGATGTCCGGAGAATCGATCGCCCAGGCGAAGGAAAGCCTGGCTCTGGCGATCTCCAAACTCGGTGCGGACGATCGCTTCAACGTCATCCGCTTCGACGACACCATGACCGATTATTTCGGCGGCCTCGTCGGCGCCACGCCCGACAATCGCGAAAAGGCGATCGCCTATGTCCGCGGCCTGACGGCCGACGGCGGCACCGAGATGCTGCCAGCGCTCGAGGACGCGTTGCGCAATCAGGGATCGGTCGCCAATGGCGCGCTCCGCCAGGTCGTCTTCCTGACGGATGGCGCAATCGGCAACGAGCAGCAACTGTTCATGGAGATCACCAACAACCGTAGCGATGCCCGCGTCTTCACCGTCGGCATCGGCTCGGCCCCGAACTCCTATTTCATGACCAAGGCCGCCGAGCTTGGCCGCGGCACTTTCACCCATATCGGCTCCACCGATCAGGTCGCGACGCGCATGGGCGAGCTCTTCGCCAAGCTGCAGAACCCGGCGATGACGGATATCGCCGCCACCTTCGAAGGCACGCAGGCAAGCGACATCACTCCAAACCCGATGCCCGATCTCTATACCGGCGAGCCGGTTGTCCTGACGGCGGAACTGCCAACAGATAAACCCGCAGGCAAACTGCAGATCACCGGCAAGACCGGCGCCCAGCCCTGGCGCGTCGAGATGGACATCGCCAATGCGGCCGATGGCAAGGGCCTCTCCAAACTCTGGGCCCGCCGCAAGATTGATGATCTCGAAGCCCGCGCCTATGAGCGCCAAGATCCGGCCGCGCTCGACAAGGATGTCGAGACGATCGCCATGGCACATCATCTCGTTTCCCGCGTCACCAGCCTCGTTGCCATCGACGTCACGCCATCGCGCCCAGATGGCCAGCCGGTTACCTCGACCAAGCTGCGGCTGAACCTGCCCGAAGGCTGGGACTTCGAGAAGGTGATGGGCGAACCCGCAGCCCCTGCCCCATCAGGCAGCGCACCGGATCACGCGATGGCCAAGCCGCAGATGGAGTTCGCGGCCCTCGCCAACCAGATGGCCGCCGCTCCGACCCCGGCGGCCGCCAATCTCATCGCTCAGCGCTCCGCGTCGGTAAAGCTGCCGCAGACCGCAACGCTCGCCGACCAGCAGATCATGCAGGGCCTGACCATGCTGTTGGCAGCGCTCGCCGCAGCCGGTGGCTTTGCCATCTGGCGCCGCCGCCTGCGCGGCCTCGTCATCCCGGGAGGCCGCTGATGGCCGGCACGCAGAGAGGCAGCTGGAACGAGGAAACGGGCGAATTCGCGCCCCTTCCGAGCTATCTGGAAATGATGATGGCGAATGCCGCCGCCACCGCATTTGACGTGGAGCAGCCGCGCAGGAGCTTTTTCTCCCGGCTCTCGCCGATGGAAAAGATCGTCGCCTTCGGCATTCTCGGTCTTGGCCTTTATGGTGTCGCACTGGTCAGCAGCGGCTTCTATCTGAAGGGCAAGGCAGAGCTTTCGCAGGTTCTCCTGAAGCGCGCCTTCGCCGCGGAGCTGCGGGGCGAAGATGCCAAGCCGTGGCCCTGGGCCGATTTCACCACCGAAGCCGAAGTCAGCGCCCCGCGTCTCGGCAAGACGGCGATCGTGCTGTCGGGCGCATCCGGCGAAGCGCTGGCCTTCGGCCCGGCCTGGCTCAGCAACACGCCGCAGCCGGGCGACGAAGGCACATCGGTGATCGCCGCCCACAGGGACACCCACTTCCGCTGGCTGAAAGACGTCAAACCCGGCGACGACATCGAAATCAAGCGCCGTGACGGCACCGTGCTGACCTTCAAGACCACCGACGCCCGCGTCGCGCGGTGGGACGAAAGCGGCATCGATGCGGCGGCAAACGGCCGCCATCTGGTGCTGACCACCTGTTGGCCCTTCGACGCCACCGAACGCGGCCCGATGCGCTACATCGTTGAGGCCGAGCTGGTCGATACGATCCAGACCGGCACCGTTCAACCCGGCAACACAAAGCCGTTATCCGGCACCTAGCGAGGTTGAAGCGATCGCCCCCGCGCGCCACCTAACCAGCTGGATGGTAAAACGGGGAGATTATCAACATGCTCAAGGGATTGCGCGTCGCTTTGACGGCAGGTGCCGCATTTGCAATGGCTGGCGCTGCATATGCAGCCGACAGGGTGCAGACCAAGGACGTCGCGGTCAGCGTCGATACGCTGGCAACCGGGCTTGATCATCCCTGGGCTGTCGAGGTCATGCCCGATGGCGCTTATCTCGTGACCGAACGTCCCGGCAATATCCGGATCATTCGCGATGGCAAGGTCTCCGAACCGCTTGCCGGCGTGCCCGAGGTCAGCGCCCGCGGCCAGGGCGGCCTGATGGATGTGGCGCTCTCCCCCGATTTCGCCCAAAGCCGCATTTTCTACTTCACCGCCGCAATCGCCAATGCCAGGGGATCAGGCACCGAGGCTTTCGCCGCCAGGCTTTCAGCCGACGAAACCGGGATCCAAGACGTCAAGCCGATCTTCACCATGGCGAAATTCACCGGCGGCAACATCCAGTATGGCTCGCGCATCGCCATCGCCGGGGACGGCAGCCTGTTCATCAGCGTCGGCGACCGCGGCAGCCGCGACCGTTCCCAGGACTTCAAGGATGACGCCGGCTCGATCATCCATGTGAACGCCGATGGCAGCATCCCCGCGGATAATCCCTTCCGCGACGGCGCCAAGGCACGGCCTGAAATCTGGTCGAAGGGTCATCGTAACCCGCAGGGCATCACTTTCGATGCCGCCGACGGCAACCTCTACACCGTCGAGCACGGCGCCCGCGGCGGCGACGAGATCAATCTCATCGCGCCGGCCAAGAATTACGGCTGGCCCGTCATCACCTATGGCGTCGATTATTCGGGCGCCAAGATCGGCGAAGGCACGAACAAGGAAGGACTGGAACAGCCCCTCCACTATTGGGATCCATCCATTGCCCCCGGCGCCATCGCCGTCTATCGCGGCAAGATGTTTCCCGAATGGGATGGCGACATGCTGGTCGCCGCACTGAAATTCCAGCTGCTGTCGCGCATGCAGCGCGATGGCAGCGGCAAGTTCGTTGGCGAGGAGCGCATGTTCGAAGGCAAATACGGCCGCATCCGCGATATCACCGTCGCACCGGATGGAGCATTGCTGATGGTGACGGACGAGAGCGACGGCGCCTTGCTGCGCGTCTCGCGCGCTGCAAACCAGGACGGCTAAGCGCCCCTGAGCTCCCTGCGGACGACGAATTTCAAGCCCGACCATATCTCGTCGATGGCACAGACTTTCACATCGACGAGACCGGTCGGCAGCAGCACCTCGCGCAGCACGTCTTCAGCGATATCGGTCGGCAGCTTCGATGCCTTCTTCGGCCATGATATCCAGATCACCCCGTCAGGCTGCACCAGCTGCCGCAATCGCGGCGCCAATGCTTCCAGCGCTGCACGCCGGGTCTCGAAGATATGGATGTAGTCGAAGCGCGCCTCCTTCTCAGGCGCTACCAGTTCGACCCGGCTGAAATGCGCGAAATCGGCAAGCGCTGGGACGCTTTGAGGCACGCCGATCAGCAGCGCTGCCTGCCCTGCCTTCAGCCCTAGCTTCTTTTCGAGCGGCGTTCCCGAATAGCCGGCGCTCATCGGCTTAGCCGTGCCGGCTGATGGCAAAACGTTCTGCCGTTATGCTCTGTCATGCGGTCACCCTTGAGACCAACCTCTCCGTTTATTCCGGCTTGCTGAAACAAAAGGCAACTGCTAACCACAACTTCATCACTCTCCCCGCATCGAGGAATGCCATGACTCGCGTCCAAGCGAACCTGTTGCTGTTGCTTGCGGCCGCCATCTGGGGCGGCGGGTTTGTCGCGCAATCGACGGCGATGGAAGCCATCGGCCCGTTCTGGTTCATCGGCCTGCGTTTCGCTGTCGCCACCGCCGCCGTCCTGCCTTTCGTCTTTCTCGAAAGCCGCAAGGCGAAGGTAAAAACCAGTAAGCGGCAGCTCGGCATCTATCTTGCGATCGGACTGGCCCTCTTCGGCGGCGCCTCGACCCAGCAGATCGGCTTGCAGACCACATCGGTCACCAATTCGAGCTTTATCACCGGCCTCTACGTCGTCTTCGTCCCGGTCATCGCGGTACTTTTCCTGCGCCGCCCGCCGCACTGGATCATCTGGCCGGCAGCAGCCATGGCGATCGCCGGCATCTTTCTTCTATCGGGCGGCCATCTCTCGGCACTCACGGTCGGAGACGGATTGACGGTCATCTGCGCCGGCTTCTGGGCCATCCAGATCACCCTTGCCGGCATCACCGTCAAGGAGACCGGCCGGCCGCTGGCGCTCTCGGCATCGCAGTTTGCCGTCACCGCGGTCTGCGCCCTCATCGTCGCTGCCATCATCGAGCCGATCAGCCTCGACGCCATCCGCGGCGCAGCACCCGAGATCCTCTATGTCGGTATCTTCTCGTCCGGCGTCGCCTTCGTGCTGCAGGTCATCGGCCAGCGCTACACGACGCCGTCGCAAGCGGCGATCTTCCTGTCTTCGGAAGCGCTGTTCGGCTCGTCGCTGGCCGCCCTCATCCTCGGCGAAACCATTCCGCCTGTCGGCTATATCGGATGCGCGCTGATGTTTACCGCTATGCTTGTGGTGGAAATCGTCCCGGAATTGACCCGCCGCCGCACCCAGCCTGCCTGAAACCGCATCCAGTACGCGCACCCGGCTTGATTCGAAATTTTTTTTCGAATGCTCCGATAACCCGCTAGCGTTGTGTTTTTGGGAAAATCTCCTCACAAAATATATTGCAGACGATACAAAACGTTAATCATGCGCGCGCGGGGAGCGATTTTTTGCGTTTTGGCGCAAATAGGATACCCGGCGGGACTGTGCTTCCGACAACACGTTAAAAAACTTTTGCTTGCCAATTCTCAATAATCGCAGCAATCTCGGGGCGTTCGGGCATTTTGCGAGCATGGGAAGTCCTTAAGAAAGTGCGCGCCGGAAACGCTAATATTCCGGTCAGCCAGTCTCAATAAGATGGGGAATAATCCCACCACGAGACAGGCCGAGGTAGAGGGGACCTTTTTCTCGAAATTCAAGAACTGCCTGCCAACGCTCCGGAAGGGGCTTAATTGATGCTGCCCGTGTGGATGGCGGGCAGAGAGAAAAGGACCTGACGCATGGCCGAGACTGGGACTGTGAAATTCTTCAATACTGACAAGGGCTTCGGCTTCATCAAGCCGGACAGGGGTGGCGCGGACATCTTCGTTCACATCTCTGCCGTTCAGGCTTCCGGCCTGGCCGGTCTGACGGAAAATCAGAAGGTAAGCTTCGACACGGAGCCGGACCGCCGCGGCAAGGGACCGAAGGCCGTCAATCTTCAGATTTCCGGCTAATCCCGAAACAACGCGATCTATTCGAGTGGAAGCCCGGCAGAGATGCCGGGTTTTGTTATTCAGCATCCGTTCAGATAGCCGCCACTATCGTCTCATCCTAACGGCGCAGGAACCCGCTGCCGCTTTGAAGAGTTTATAGACAGCACTTCTCGCTGTCTTGGAAAGTAGGACAAGGTCATGAACAAGATCGCAAAGACACTTATTCTGACGGCTGCCGCCGCCGCTCTCAGCCTTTCCGCTGTCAGCGAAGCCTCCGCCGACAGCTGGCGCCGTCACCACAACAACGACGCCCTCGTTGGCGGTGCTGTGGGCCTCGCAACCGGCCTGATCGTTGGCTCGGCAATCGCCAACTCGAACCAGCCGCGCTATTATTACGACGAGCCGCGCTATGCCGAACCGGTCTACGAGCCGGAATATGACGCGCCGGTCTATCGTGCGCCGCCGCCGCGCTATTACCAGCCGGTCCGCGCTGGCCTTGAGCCCTGGACGCCGCAGTGGCAGCGTTATTGCTCGTACCGTTACCGCAGCTTCGACCCGGGCACCGGCACCTTCATCGGCAACGATGGCCGCGAACATTTCTGCACCGCCGGCTGAGTTCGCAAGCTGTAGCGAATAACGAAGCGCCGCTCATCGAGCGGCGCTTTTGTTTTGTCAGATGCCCTGCAGAAATGGATTGCTGCGCCGCTCGTCGCCGATACGGCTCCCCGGCCCATGACCGCAGATGAAGCCGACGTCATCACCCAGTGGCAGCACCTTCTCGCGAATGGACTGAAGCAGCTGCTCGTGATCGCCGCCCGGAAGATCAGTGCGGCCGATCGAGCCGTTGAACAGCACGTCGCCGAGATGGGCGAAGTTTTGCGCGCGGTTGAAATAGATGACATGCCCGGGCGCATGGCCCGGCGTGTGATAGACCTCAAATTCGTGGCTGCCGAAAGACACCTTGCCGCCATCTTCGAGCCAGCGATCAGGCTCGACATTCTTCAGCCCCGTTATGCCGTATTTCTGCTGCTGCGTTTCGATCCGCTGCAGCAGTGGCAGGTCATCCTTGTGCGGACCGACGATATTGATACCGAGCGCCGCCTTCAGATCCTTCGCTCCTCCGGCATGGTCGAGATGGCCATGCGTCAACCAGATTTCCTTGATCTTGAAGCCGTTCTCCTTGATCACCTCCAGGATCGCCGGAACGTCGCCGCCCGGATCGACGATCACGCCCTCCTTGGTATCGGGGTCGAAAAGAACCGTGCAGTTCTGCTGGAAGGGTGTCACCGGAATGATGCCGGCCTGGAGCATGCCCATGTGTGCCTCTCTTGTTTCAGGCCCTAGCTATAGCCGGAAAGCCGTCCGTTGAAAGCAGCTTTTGCCCAGGCCTCACGCGGCCGCGACAGGCCGTAACAACAGTTTACAGCGCAAGAGCAGGTTAAAAATTCATCGATAATTACATAACATCAATGGCTTAAGGAAATATCGCTCGAAGGTGGAATTAATAGACTGGCCGGTTTTGGAACCGGAAAGTGAACGGTGCGTTTCCAGCCCAGCAAAAAGGAGAAATGGAAATGACCATGACGAGAAACCTTTTCCTGGCAGGCGCCGTGCTTGCCGCAAGCGCTGGCTTTGCCAATGCGGAAATGGCCGCCACGGCCATCAACGATCTCAACGTCCGCGCCGGCCCCGGCCCTCAATACCCATCTGTCGGCATCGCAACCCGCGGTTCTTCTGCCTATCTCGATGGCTGCATCGAAGGTAGCCGCTGGTGCCGCGTCGATGTGAACGGTGTTCGCGGCTGGGTCTATGCCGATTATCTGCAGGTCGAGCGCGAAGGCACGCCTGTCGTCGTACAGCAGAACCAGACAACGCTTGGCGTGCCCGTCGTTACCTATGAAAGCACATCGAGCGTGGTTGCCACAGATCCGCAGCCTGTCGATCCGCAGCCCGGTGACGAACTGATTGGTCCGGTCGGATCGGTCGAGGAAGTCACGCCGCCGGAGATGGTCCGCACCTATATCGACACCAATCCCGGTCAGACTGTAGAGCTTGGCGGTCAGGTGGTCGTCGGTGCCGAGGTGCCCAATGACGTGACCTTCCAGGAGATTCCGGACTATCAGTACCGCTATACGCGGATCAACGACCGGCCCGTCCTGGTTGATCCAGGTACGCGCCGCATCGTCTACGTCTACCAGTAAGACCGGTCAGACGTTCCGCAATGAAACAGAAAAGGCGGCCGCCTGGCCGCCTTTTTGCATTTCTGTGGACAAGTTACTCCGTAAAGGTTGCCGCAGGCGTGAACAGGAGAGTGCAGCCGCAGTTTATCCTCCGGCGCGCGCATGCCATCCCTTGTTGATTGTTGTCCCATTTGCGTTTTATCGACTGACGCCGCCGGCAAAATATGCCTTGTATTGGGAAGCGGAGATCGGCCGGCTTTGAAAGAGGCGGGTCGAGGCCGATACTCTGCAAAGTCCGGGGGAACTGTCGGCAGCATGGATTTGCATCGGATAATGCTGAGTCGTTGTCTGCGCGTATTTCCCGGAACGCATTGGATGAGAAAGGAAATGACGTGCCGGCAAGACAGACAGGCCCGAAAGCAGGCAAGCCTGAACCGTTGGCCACGCCGATGGAAAATACCGGCATCATCGACTTCGAGATCATCGAGCTGTTCTTCTTCGCCTACCGCGATTTCGTCTCCGATCCGGACGCGATCCTCGAAACCAGCGGCTTCGGCCGGGCGCATCACCGGGTGGTACACTTTGTTAACCGTGAACCCGGCATGACCGTTGCCGATCTTCTGGATACATTGAAGATTACCAAGCAGAGCCTCGCTCGAGTGCTCAAACAGCTGATCGATTCTGGATACATCAGGCAAGTCGCAGGCCCGGAAGACCGGCGCCAGCGCAAACTCTATCCGACAAAGACGGGGCGCGAACTGGCGCTTGCTCTGGCGGAGCCGCAATCGCGCCGCATTGAGAGGGCATTCGACAATGCTTCTCTTGAGACGCGCGAGAGCGTGAAGGCATTTCTGAGGGGCATGCGGGACAGGCAAACATCGAAAGCGGACTGAATGACGGGAAAGACAATCATTTCAGATGATGCGGCGCATTTGCTTGTCGTCGACGACGACACACGCATCCGGGCGCTGTTGAACCGTTACCTGACCGAGAACGGCTTCAGGGTAACCGTGGCGGCAGATGGCGCCGAGGCGCAGCGCAAGCTTGCCGGCCTCGACTTCGACCTGATCATCATGGACGTGATGATGCCGGGAGAGTCGGGCATCGACGTCACTCGCGGATTGCGGGCGATCAAAAACGTTCCGATCATCATGCTGACAGCGCTGGCAGAGTCGGACAATCGCATCGCCGGGCTTGAAGCCGGCGCCGACGATTATTTGTCGAAACCTTTCGATCCGCGCGAGCTGGTGCTGCGCGTCAATAACATCCTTCGCCGCAACGCATCGGATGCCCCGAAGATCGAGCAGATCATGTTCGGCCCCTACACCTTCTCGCTGACTCGCAAGGAGCTGAAGAAGGCGGCCGAAGTCATCCGCCTGACCGATCGCGAGCAGGAAATCATGCTGCTCTTCGCCAAGCGCGCCGGCGACACCATTCCGCGCCATGAGCTGATCGGCGACGATGTCGAGGTTGGAGAACGTACCATCGACGTGCAGATCAACCGTCTGCGCCGCAAGATCGAGGACGATCCGGCGAACCCTGTCTGGCTGCAGACGGTTCGTGGTATAGGATACAGGCTGAGTATCGATTGAAGCTCCGGACGTCAGGATCGCAACTGAGATGGTGACTTTCGAAAGCCTGCGGCGCGAAGAGCGCTTGCCCGCCACCGGCTGGAAGTGGTTCGCGCGCTTTCTGCGCCGCCGCCTCCCCACGGGCATCTACGTCCGCTCGTTGCTGATCATCATCATGCCGATGCTGCTCTTGCAGTCGGTGGTCGCCGCCGTATTCATGGAACGCCACTGGCAGATGGTGACACAGCGCCTGTCGATGGCCGTCACCCAGGATATCGCCGCGATCATCCAGATCATCGATACCTATCCGCAGGACGCCGACTATACCGCGATCACGCGGATCGCCCGCGAGCAGATGAAGCTGCAGATTTCGGTCGAGCCTGATGGCGATCTGCCCCCGCCGCGCGAAAAACCGTTCTTCTCGATCCTTGACGGCATCCTGTCCGATGAGCTCACCGACCAGATCAAACGGCCCTTTTGGCTCGATACGCTCGGCGATTCCAATCTCGTCGAAATCCGCATCAAGCTGGACGGCAAGATCCTGCGGGTTCTGACCAAGCGCAATCAGACCTACGCCTCGAACACTCACATCTTCATCGTCTGGATGGTCGGCGCCTCCCTGGTGCTGATCGGCGTCTCCATCCTCTTCCTACGCGGCCAGATCCGGCCGATCCAGGCGTTAGCCGCCGCCGCGGAAAGCTTCGGCAAGGGCCAGAAGGCCGAGAACTTCTATCCGCGCGGCGCCGACGAGGTCCGCCGCGCCGGCCTTGCCTTCATCCTGATGCGCGAGCGCATAGAGCGGCAGATGGAGCAGCGCACCGCCATGCTGACGGGCGTCAGCCACGACCTGCGCACCATCCTCACCCGCTTCAAGCTGCAGCTGGCGCTCGCTGGCAACAATCCCGACCTGCAGGGCATGGCCGACGACGTCAACGACATGCAGTCGATGCTCGAGGCCTATATGGCTTTCGCCCGCACGGAGGTGGAGGAAGATGTCGGCGAGCTGAAGCTCAGCGAGATCATGGAACGGATCGAGGCCGACTTCTCGCTCCACGAAAAGGCCCTCACCTATTCCATCGAAGGCGACGACGAGATTTCCGTCCGCCCCAACGCCTTCACCCGGTTGGTCATGAACCTCGCCTCGAATGCACGCCGCTACGCCAGCTCCTTGAATATCGAGGCCAAGCACAGCGCCAAGTGGCTGACGCTGACCTTCGACGACGACGGCCCCGGCATTCCCGAGAAGAACCGCGAAGACGTCTTCAAGCCGTTCTTCCGCCTCGACGAAGCCCGCAACCTCGACGATTCAGGCACCGGCCTCGGCCTCGCCATCGCCCGCGACATCGCCCGCAGTCACGGCGGCAACGTGACGCTCGGTGACAGCCCGTTGGGTGGCCTGCGCGCCATCATCCGCGTTCCCGCGTGAGTGCCCCACAATGACCGCTTTCAACCAGATGACCTGGCTCAACCCACCTGTTTCAGCGGATGTCCGCGACGACGCGCTGCAGGTGCGCTCCGGCGAGAAGACAGATTTCTGGCAAGGCACCTATTACGGGTTCCGCCGGGACGACGGGCATTTCCTGCATCAGCAGCGCAAGGGCGATTTCACCGCCGAGGTGAGCTTCTCCGGCCGCTACGAGGCGCTTTATGACCAGGCGGGACTGATGATCCGCGCCGATGAGAAGCGCTGGATGAAATGCGGGATCGAATATACCGACGGCGCCATGCATTTCAGCACCGTCGTCACCAATACTCATTCCGACTGGTCCGCCTTCCGCATCGACCATGCCTTCGACGTGATGTCTGTCCGCGTCACCCGCAACGGCGACGCGCTGTTCATTCAGTATCGCACGGATGTCATGACCGAATGGCGCATGGCGCGCCTTGCCTGGTTCGACCCATCGATAGAAGAACTGCAGGTCGGCCCCGCCTTCTGCTCACCGCAACGCGGCGGCTTCGAAGCAACATTCCATTCCTTCACGCTGACCGACCCGGTCTCGCGCGATATCCATTGATTACATCAGCTTCTTACCGTTCGGCACCGGCTTGTCCGTTGCCGCGAGCACGATCGCGCCCGCTTCGTCTTCAAAGCCGAGCGTCAGCACTTCCGAGCGGAACGGGCCGATCTGGCGTGGCGGGAAGTTGACGACGCCGAGGACCTGGCGGCCGACGAGGTTGTCGAGATTGTAGTGCACGGTGATCTGTGCCGAAGACTTCTTGACGCCGATCTCGGGGCCGAAATCGATCAGCAGCTTGATCGCCGGCTTGCGCGCCTCGGGAAATGGCGAGGCTTCGATGACGGTGCCGACACGGATATCGACGCGTTCGAAATCGGCATAGGTGATCTCGTCAGCCATTTCGGTCAGCCTGCCAGTTCCTGCGCACGCGTGCGCGCCGCCTCGAGAGCTTCGTCGAACAGCGGCTGCATCCCCTTCTCCGCCATCAGCACGGCAAGAGCCGCGGCAGTGGTGCCGCCTGGAGACGTAACATTCTGGCGAAGTTTGGAAGCGTCGTCGGGGGACTGGTGGAGAAGTTCACCAGCCCCCGCGACCGTTTCCCGTGCAAGACGCATGGCCAGGTCCGCCTGCAGGCCAAGTTTACGGCCTGCCTCAGCCATGCACTCGACGAGATAAAACACGTAAGCAGGGCCGCTGCCCGACAAGGCCGTAACGGAATCGATGTCGGACTCGGCCGGAACCCACTCAACTGGACCGGATACGCGAAGAAGAGAATGAACACGGTCGCGCTGATCGGCGCCGACCTTGGAATTGGCGAAGGCGCCGGTGACGCCGCGGCCGACCATGGCGGGCGTATTCGGCATGGCGCGAACCATGGCCGCTTCGCCGAGATGCTTTTCCAGGAAGCCGAGCGTCTTGCCAGCAGCGACCGAAACCACGACCGTGTTCGGCCCGACCGTCTTCTTCACTGGCGGCAGAACCGCTTCCATCACCTGCGGCTTGACCGCGATGAACAGGACGCCGGCCTTCAGACCATCCGGAGCCGCCGTCACATGCCTGGCGCCCGCATCTTCGATCGTCTTCATCATCGCCGGCGACGGGCCGGGATCGACGACGACCACGGACGAACCGGGCACGCCGTTCTTCAGCCAGCCGGAGAGCATCGCGCCCCCCATATTGCCGGCGCCGATGAGAACGATGGGATCAGAAGACAGGCTGGACATGAGGAATTACGCTTCACCGACGGTTTCGAAAAGAACGGCTTCCATCGCCTTGGCGGCATCGAGGCCGGACCAGATGACGAACTGGAATGCCTGATAATAGACTTCGCAGGTATCAAGCGCGCTGGAAAGCAGCACTTCGACCTGACGGTTCGTCGGCTCCGCGCCACCGGCCAGCAGCAGCGACTGACGGAAGATGATGACATCTTCCTGGCGCCACAGGTCGAAATGGCCCATCAGCACCTGGCCATTGATGGCAGCCAGCAGCTTGGTGACTTCGTTGACCCGATTTTCCGGCACCTTGATATCGAAGGCGCAACCGAGATGAAGGGCTTCGAACTCCTCCATCCAGGAAAAGGAGATGTGGTAATCGGCCCACTTCCCCTCGACCGTCATCGCGATCTCGTCCTCGCCTGACCGTTCAAATGCCCAGTCATTATTGGCGGCGACGTACTCGATCATATCGACCGGGTTCGACTGACGCTCGAATTCCATTTCCATCAGGCTCATGCAGCACCTTCTTGACCGGGAATGAATGCGACTGACTTGGGTCTACAAAACACAAGCAAAGCACACGCAAATACCGGAACACCATTTCGATGACCCTTGAACCGCAACCCAGACTTAACGCAGGAAACCTGCCTGGAGCTTACCGCCGTCCGGTTCGAATCATCATTTAAAATCAGTGTATAATCAGACCGGCGACAAGCCAGCCCCCGACCGGGCTATTTCCCGAAAGGTACTGTGGACAGCTTCTCGAAATCAGATTCAGGAGGGGGAGATAAGCGACTCTGCCCATTGGCTTTTTTGGCAGTGTCCACAGGTGGATAAACCCACCCGATTTTCTGTCTGAGATGCGGCGTGTCGCAAAAGCGCCACACCACATCTTGTAGCAAAACGGGAATTATTTCTTCTTTGCGGCGAGTTGCGCCTCAAGCGCTGCGACTCGTGCCAGCAGCGCATCGTTTTCGTCGCGCGCCTTAATGGCCATCTCGCGCACGGCTTCGAATTCCTCGCGCTTGACGACGTCCATGCTGTTCAGCCAGCGCTCGGCCTGAGCGCTGAAGGCCGTCTCGACCTCCTTGCGCACGCCCTGGGCGGCGCCGGCTGCGTCGGTCATCAACTTTGCGAATTCGTCCATGATGCGGTTTGTTCCAGTCGTCATGGCAGTCTTCTCCTTCGCACGACAAGTTTCCTCAGGCCTGTAGCCTCTGAAAATGGAGGTAGGGCTTCGCCGTTAAGGATGCAAGCGCTTTGCTCTGGATAAGAGCCCGCCTCGCCCTGCGCTGCCTCACAATCGACTTGACCGCCTCGTATCGCAACGCCATGTTCCGCGCACATCAACGGGTGGGAAAGCTTTGCCGACTGCAGCCAATCTTATGGCAATCATGCCGTTTCCGGATATCGATCCGATCGCCTTCTCGATCGGCCCGCTCGCCATCCACTGGTATGGCCTGGCCTATGTCGTCGGCATCATGCTCGGCTGGTCTTACGCGCGGCGCATCGCCGGCAATGACAGCCTGTGGCCGGGCAATGCTTCGCCGGTCACCAAGGCGCAGCTCGACGATTTCGTCGTCTGGGCCGCCCTCGGCATCGTTCTCGGCGGACGCATCGGCTACATCCTCTTTTATGACATGCCTGCGGTGATCGAGAGCCCGATCCGCGCCATCCAGATCTGGAACGGCGGCATGTCCTTCCATGGCGGCATCATCGGCACGACGATCGCCATGATCCTGTTTGCCCGCAAGAACAGCATCCCGATCTGGAACCTGTTCGACATCGTCGCCGGTGTCGTCCCGATCGGCCTGTTCTTCGGTCGCATCGCCAATTTCATCAACGGCGAGCTCTGGGGCCGCCTTGCAGATGTTCCCTGGGCCGTCGTCTTCCCCAGCGGTGGTCCCTTTGCCCGCCATCCGAGCCAGCTCTATGAAGCGGGCCTTGAGGGCATCGTTCTTCTCTCCGTTCTGGCGCTTCTGATCTACGGCTTCCGCGCCCTTAAATCGCCGGGCCTCATTTCCGGCGTCTTCGTCTGCGGCTATGCGCTGTCGCGTATCTTCGTGGAATTCTTCCGCGAGCCGGATGCGCAGCTTGGCTACCTGCTCGGCACCGGCTGGCTGACCATGGGGATGGTGCTGTCCTTCCCGATGATCCTGCTTGGCCTCTGGGCGATCATGCGCGCCCGCCGCCAGGTCGCGCTGCAGAACTGAACGCAGACCGGACGTGACCACCATGACCACCGCACTCGGTGAAAAGATCAAGGCGATCATCCAGGCGAACGGCCCGATCAGCGTGACCGATTACTTCTCGCTGTGCCTCGCTGACCCCGAACACGGCTACTACCGTGTCCGCGAACCCTTCGGCCGTTCCGGCGATTTTGTCACCGCCCCGGAGGTCAGCCAGCTCTTCGGCGAGATGATCGGCGTGTTCATCGTTCACGCCTGGCAGCAGCACGGCACGCCGGCAGGTGTCCGCCTCGTCGAGATCGGCCCCGGCCGCGGCACCATGATGGCCGACATGCTGCGCGTCATCGCCCGTCTCGCCCCACCGCTCTTCGAAAACATGACCGTGCATCTGGTCGAGACCAGCGAGCGGCTGCGCGACGTCCAGAGCCAGACGCTCGAGGCTCATGATGGCAAGATCACCTGGCACAATGATTTCGACGAAGTCCCTGACGGATTCACGCTGATTGCTGCCAACGAACTCTTCGACGCCATCCCGATCCGCCAGTTCGTCAAGACACCGACCGGTTTCCGTGAACGCATGGTCGGCCTCGACGCAGAGGGTGAGCTGACATTTGCCGCCGGTGTTGCCGGTATCGATCCGGCGCTGCTGCCGGAGGGCGCGCAGACCATGCCTGCAGGCACGCTGTTCGAATTCTCGCCGGCCCGTCAATCGGTGATGATCGCCATCTGCGAGCGCCTCAAGGCTTTCGGCGGTACCGCGCTCGCCATCGACTACGGCCACCTCGTCAGCGGCTTCGGCGATACGCTGCAGGCAGTGCGGATGCACGAATTCGACCCGCCGCTCGCCAATCCCGGCGAAGCCGATCTGACCAGCCATGTGGATTTCGAACATCTGGCCAGAACCGCCGTTGCGGCGGGACTGCATCTGAACGGTGCGCTGCATCAGGGCGACCTCCTCGTCGGCCTCGGCATTCTCGATCGTGCCAGCGCTCTTGGGCGCGACCGCGAGCCGCGGACCCAGCAGATCATCCAGAGCGCCGTCGACCGACTGGCAGGTTCGGGTGAGGGCCGCATGGGCGAGCTTTTCAAGGCGATGGCGGTCTCCTATCCGGCCGTCGATCTCATGCCTTTCCGCCCGGTGAATTGACAGAGCGCGCCGCCCTGCGCCAACATCCGGCGCAATCGACAATGCTTCACCGGACGATCCGGTGAACAATGACCCCGTTCTAAACATCCCGGAATCGCTGATGCAAAACGCGGCTTCACCCGCACCGATCGAAAGCGCGCTGCTGAAACAGGCGGCGAACGACGCGATCATTCATGGCTACTTCACCCGCCAAGGCGGCGTCTCCGAAGGTCTTTACCGCGGCCTCAATGTCGGCCTCGGATCGAACGACGACCGCGACCATGTCAACGAGAACCGCCGCCGCGTCGCCGCCTGGTTCGGCCAGCCGCTGGAGAAGCTGGCCACAGTCCACCAGGTCCATTCGCCCGACGCCGTGACCGTCGATGGAAATTACGATGGCGACCGCCCGCAGGCCGACGCGCTGGTGACGGCCACGCCCGGCATCGTCCTCGGCGTGCTGGCCGCCGATTGCGGCCCCATCCTGCTTGCCGATCCCGAAAACCGCGTTATCGGCGCAGCCCATGCCGGCTGGAAGGGTGCGCTGACCGGCGTGCTCGAAAACACGATCATTGCCATGGAGAAACTCGGCGCCCGGCGCGAGGCGATCGTCGCCTGCCTCGGACCATCGATCAGTCAGGCAAGCTATGAAGTCGGTCCGGAATTCGTCGATCGCTTTGTCACGCAGGACCCTGCTTACGCGCAATATTTCATTCCGTCGGCAAAACCCGGTCATTCGATGTTTGACCTGCCGGCCTTGACGGTCGGCCGGTTGACGAAGGCCGGTGTGCGCGCCGAAAGCATCGGGCTCTGCACCTATCCGGACAGCGAGCGCTTCTTCTCGTACCGCCGCACCACCCATAACAACGAGCCGGATTACGGCCGCCAGATTTCAGCGATCAGCATCAGGGAGATTTGAGACAATGGCACTGCACTTCGAACGGAGCGAATTCGCCAGCCGCCTTGCCCGCGTCACCGAGCAGATGCGCGAGGAAAAGCTCGACGCTCTGCTGATCTTCGCCCAGGAAAGCATGTACTGGCTGACCGGCTATGACACCTTCGGCTACTGCTTCTTCCAGACATTGGTGGTCAAGGCGGATGGCACGATGGCGCTGATCACCCGCTCGGCAGACCTTCGCCAGGCCAAGCACACCTCCATCCTTGAGGACGTCCATGTCTGGGTCGATCGCGTCAACGCCGATCCGACCGTCGATCTCAAGAACCTGCTCGTCGAAATGGATCTGCTCGGCGCCCGCATCGGCATCGAATACGATACCCATGGGATGACCGGCCGGGTCGCCCGCCTGCTCGATGCCCAGCTTTCGAGCTTCGGCCAGATCAGCGATGCCTCCTATCTCGTCAGCCGCCTGCGCCTGATCAAGAGCGCCGCAGAAGTCGCCTATGTCGAGCGCGCCGCAGCCCTCGCCGACGATGCGCTGGATCAGGCGATCCGGCTCACCAAGGCCGGCGCCGACGAAGCCGACATTCTCGCCGCCATGCAGGGCGCCGTCTTCAGCGGCGGCGGCGACTATCCGGCCAACGAATATATCATCGGCTCCGGCGCCGACGCCCTGCTCTGCCGCTACAAGGCCGGCCGCCGCAAGCTCGATGCCAATGACCAGCTGACGATCGAATGGGCCGGCACCTACGCGCATTACCATGTGGCGATGATGCGCACGATCGTCGTCGGCGAACCGACGCACCGTCACCGCGAGCTGTTCAGCGCCTGCCTCGAAAACCTGCAGGCGATCGAAACCGTGCTGACGCCCGGCCATACCTTCGGCGACGTGTTCGACATGCATGCCAAGATCATGGACGAGCGCGGCCTTGCCCGCCACCGCCTGAACGCCTGCGGCTATTCGCTCGGCGCCCGCTTCTCGCCGTCCTGGATGGAGCACCAGATGTTCCATGTCGGCAATCCGCAGCCGATCGAGCCCAACATGTCGCTCTTCGTCCACATGATCATCGCCGATTCCGACAGCGGAACTGCCATGACGCTCGGCCAGACCTATCTGACGACATCGGGTGCACCGCGGGCGCTTTCGCGCCACGGACTGGATTTCCTCGGCGCCTGAGAGACTTCACCGGCAAGAATCCGGAATTGACACAAGACCATCCCCGCCCGCATAAACTGGGCGGGGCTGATGCGAATGACGGAAGGAAAGCTGGAAGGATGACGCGATCGCTGACTGCGCCAGCACTTCTTGCATGCCTCGCCAGCCTGCTCGCCGCCTGCAATACGACCGACGCGATGACGCCGCTCGTCGATATCGGCGATTCCTCCACGGCGCCGCGCTCCTCGCCGGTGACCCAGCGCGAAGTCGAGCGTATGGCCGGGTCGCAATCCCGCCAGGCCTTCGCCGCCGAGCCACAGGAAGGCTATCACCCCGCCTATAATCAAGCCTACCGCCCCGGCCCCGGCGCACCGCCGACATCCATGCAGGCACAGGCCGACGCCCTTTCGGCGCAGGCGCCGCAAAGCTATCGCGCGCCCGAGGCCGTCGAGAGCGAGCCGCTATCCAACGCCGAAGCCGAAGAGCAGGATATGGGCGACCAGGCGCCGCCGCCGCGCCGGCAGCGTCAGGAGACGCAACAGGTGGCCGCCATCGATCCGGTGGAGTCGGGCTCGACCAGGGGCAACACCGTGCGCTTCTTGCCGATCATCGGCGCGCCCGTTCAGGCCGTCACGCCCCTCTCGCGCCAGCTCGGCTCGGAAGCCCGCTCGCACGGCCTAGCGATCAAGAGTTCCACCGATAACAGCAGCGACTACATCCTGAAGGGCTATCTCTCGGCCTTCACCGATGAAGGCAATGTCACCGTCACCTATGTCTGGGACGTTCTCGACAGCAGCGGCGGCCGCCTGCACCGCATTCAAGGCGAAGAGAAGGTCCCCTCCGCCGCTCAGGACCCTTGGGCCGGCGTCCCCGCCTCGGTCATGCAGCAGATCGGCACCAAAACCATCGCCGAATTCAACGTCTGGCGCCAATCTCAGGGCGGTTAGCAACAGGGTTTTGATAAATATCAAGCCCTGTGTCGCCTTTGCGCTTGCATTCAGAAGCAAGCTGGCTAAAAAGCGCGGCTATCAGCAGACAATAGGCGGGCCAAAATGAAGGTTTTCGCAGGCAATTCGAACCGGCATCTCGCCGAAGCGATCTGCACCTATCTCAATGTGTCCTTGGGCAAGGCCAGCGTCAGAAGATTTGCCGACCAGGAAATCTTCGTCGAAGTTCAGGAAAATGTGCGCGGCGAGGACGTGTTCCTCGTTCAGTCGACATCGTTCCCGACCAACGACCATCTGATGGAATTGCTGATCATGATCGATGCGATGCGCCGCTCGTCGGCCCGCCGCATCACGGCAGTTCTTCCCTATTTCGGCTATGCCCGCCAGGATCGCCGCGCCTCGGGGCGCACGCCGATCTCGGCCAAGCTGGTCGCCAACCTGATCACCGAAGCCGGTGCCGACCGCGTTCTGACGCTCGACCTGCATGCCGGCCAGATCCAGGGCTTCTTCGATATCCCGACCGACAACCTCTATGCGGTGCCGGTTCTGACGCGCGACATAAAGGCTCATTACGACACCAGCAACATCACCGTTGTTTCGCCTGACGTTGGCGGCGTGGTGCGCGCCCGCGCGCTTGCCAAACGCCTCGACTGTCTGCTGGCGATCGTGGACAAGCGCCGCGACCGCCCGGGTGAATCCGAAGTCATGAACATCATCGGCGAAGTCGAAGGCAAGGACTGCATCCTGATCGACGACATCGTCGATTCCGGCGGCACGCTCTGCAATGCTGCCGATGCGCTGCTCGCCCAGGGCGCAGCCAGCGTCACGGCCTATATCACCCACGGCGTTCTCTCCGGCGGCGCGGTCACCCGCATCACCTCGTCGAAGCTGCGCGAACTTGTGATCACCGACACCATCCAGCCAACCACGGCTGTGCAGTCGGCCCACAATATCCGCGTCATCACGACCGCCAATCTGATCGGCGAAGCCATCAACCGCACCAGCCAGGAAGAGTCCGTCTCCAGTCTCTTCGATTGACGGTTCCATCCCTGCCCCGTTCGGAGCGGCGAAGTTGCATTTGCCGCTTCATCACGTTGACCGTTTCAACTAGGCTTCCCCTGTGATTTGTTTGCACGGGGGAGCAATTGTGACGAACATCCGAAACCAACTGAAAACCGGCAGGCGGCTGGCGCTGATAGCGCTTATTCCGCTGCTGTCGGCCTGCACCGTCGACGTCGATCCCGGCTACTCGCGGCCACCGCCGCGTCCCCGGCCGCCGCAGCCGCAGATGTGCACGATGGAATATGCCCCGGTCTGCGGCGAGCGCGGCGGGCGCACGCAAACATTCAGCAATTCCTGCCAGGCGCGCAGCAGCGGCTTCATGATCGTTGGACGCGGCGAATGCCGCGGCGGGCCGCCACCCTTCCCGCGTCCGGAACCAGACCGTCCCGGCCGCCCGGACTGGCCGGATGGCCCAGGCAGGCCCGACCGGCCTGAAAGACCGGATAGACCCGACCGCCCGGGCCGCCCCGATGGCATCTGCACCCGCGAATACCGCCCGGTCTGCGGCGAACGCGGCCGCCAGACGCAAACCTTCCCAAACGCCTGCGAAGCCGGCAATGCGGGCTTCCGCATCATCAGCGGTGGAGAGTGCCGCCAGTAGGCCGCGCGTCTCTACTATCCAGCCGAACGAAAAAGGCCCGCTTCGCAGCGGGCCTTTTTTAAATCAGGGCTTGGTCTCTTCGGACGGCGTAGCATCATCCGAGGGCGCCGCATCGTCAGACGGAGCGGTCTCATCCGGAGTAGCCTCGTCTGAAGGAGCGGCCTCATCCGAAGGATCCGCCTCGTCGGAGGGAGCAGCTTCTTCAGTGGCCGGTGCATCCGGACCCTTGATCTGCTGGCCATTGACGCTGACCGAGCCGTCGCTTGCTACAGCCACATCCCAGCGCTGCGCGCCATCAGGATCAGCCTTGGCAAAGCCCTTGATCATCATCAGGCCGAAGGATGCCTGGGTCAGGTCTGGATTGGTCTTTGCCAGTTCCTGGATGGCGGCGATCGTCTTGTCGTAGTCGCGCGCCACGATCGAAGCATTCAGCTTGTAATCTTTCTGCGTATCGACCCGGCCTTCCAGCTCGCCGGAAACCTCGACGTCATAGACGCTGGACTTGGCGCTGACCTTCGGAAAATCGACCTTCAGAATACCGCCTGGGAAAAGCTTCTCGGCAGCCTGCTGCCCGGCCTTCTCGCTGTCGTCGGTGGACTTGGTGAAGTCCATCTTCATGAACTCGTCCGCGAAGGCCGCGAAATCCATGCCGGGAACGCCGAACTGGATATCGAGCGCCTGCGGCAGGAAAGCGGTGTAACCGGCAGGAACGAAGGCGCTGTCGAGTGTCACGTCGGCAGCATCCATCGCGACGCCGATACGCGTCGCATTGCTCGGACCATCGACGGTGAAGTGATAGCCGAAGGACTTGGCGCCGCCGCTGCCAACCGCACTGGTGACGGCGAGGTTGTTGAGCTTGATGGTTTCCTCAAGCGAGCTGAGCAGCGGGAAAGCATTGCCGAGCATGCCCTTCAGCTTCGCCTCGCTCTCTTTGGTCAGCTGCTTCTCATCGGCATGATCGAGCACGAAAAGGACCATCTCCTTGATGTCCTTGGCGGCGATGCCGTTGACCTTGGCATCGAAATCCAGGCTATCGGCAGAGATCTGGATCGGCGGCATTTCCTTGCCGCTGACCTGCTCGGCAAAGGCGCTGAACTTGCCGTTGGCTGCAAAATCCAGACGTCCGGCCGTGGCGCTGTCTGCCGAGCTCAGCTTGTAGACCATGTCCCCGAAGCTGGCATTGACGGATTCCGTATCGGTCGTGGAGCTGATCTTCAGGTCCTTGGCGCTGAAATCACCCGAGCGCAGATAGCTGATCGCGGGGTCGAAGACCGAGGTAAAATCCATCTGAGCGATCGAGTAAGTGAAGTCCGTGCGCGCCTTGTCCGGTCCGCCGAAATGGCCGGTCACGTTCAGGTTGTTGTTGCCTTCGAGGTTCCACAGCCCGCTATCCTGCGGTGACGCGAACATCTTGAACGGCACGAGACCCTTGATCTCGAAATCCTGCTTCTTGACCTTCTCCAGGAGCTTGGCGAAATCATAGGTGATCTCGTAGCGCGAGCCTGCCGGCTTCACGGTGACCGGCTGGCTCTTGGCGATGTCCTTCGGCAGCAGGTGATTGAGATTGTCACGGATGGCGTTCGCACCGTCCTGACTGATGTCAGCGGCGGACGCTCCCGTGGCCAAAGCCAGAACAATGGCGCTCGTCGCCGTGATAAGCCTGTGACGCATCTCGATAATTCTCCCTTGGGGCATGAAGGCGCGCATGTGAGATTGCCAGAGGCCGGATGTCAAGCCAGCCTCATCCGCGGGTTGATATTTTCTTCTCAGGCGGCTGCCGCGGCCTTGATCTCATCCACAGCCATCACTTCAGGTTGAGGCTTGGCGGGCGCGTCGGTGCCGACGATCGCCTCGATGCCCGAACGCGGCACCGGCTTGCCGAACAGGAAGCCCTGCACCTGCAGGCACCCTTCCCGGCGCAGGAAGTCGATGTGATCTTCATTCTCGACGCCTTCGGCCAGAACCGGGATGTCGAGACTTGCAGCAAGGATCAGCGTCGAGCGAACGATTGCCGCCGACTGCTTGTTGGTGACGACGCCGTCGACGAAAGCGCGATCGATCTTGATCTTGTCGAAGGGGAAGCTCTGCAGTGTCGAAAGCGACGAGTAGCCGGTCCCATAGTCGTCCATCGCCACTTTGATCCCCAGCGCCTTCAGCCGGCGGATCGCATGCAGCGCGTGCTGGTGGTCGGCGATGATGCCGGATTCGGTGATCTCGATTTCGAGACGCGAAGCCGGGAGGCCGGTCTGCAGCAGGATTTCGTGGACGATCTGCGGCAGGCGGGGATCGCTCAGCTGCTGCGGCGCGACGTTGACGGCGATGCACAGCGGGTTCTTCCAGGTCGCAGCCTCCGCGCAGGCGGCTCGCATCACCCATTCGCCGAGTTCCAGAATGAAGCCGTTACGCTCGGCGATCGGAATGAATTCCATCGGCGCGATATAGCCGCGCACCGGATGCTTCCAGCGCAGCAACACCTCGAAGCCAACGACCTCGCGGGTCACCGTATCGTTCTGCTGCTGGTAGAACAGTTCGAACTCCCGGCGCCGCAATCCTTCACGCATCTCGATTGCGAGCGCGTTCCGCTCGCGGGAGATCTGGTCCATCGAGGCATCGTAGAAGCAGATGCTGTTGCTAGCGGTCGATTTCGCCCGGTACATGGCAATGTCGGCCTGCGACAGCAGATCATCGATCGTGGTTGCCTGTCCCGGGAAGGTCGAGATACCGACGCTGGTGCCGACGCAGAGCGTCTGCTCTTCCCAGGAAACCGGTCTGGCGATCTCGTCGATGATCCGTTGCGCCAGGCCGGTGGCATCGGCGCGGATGAAATATTTGTGCATCACGGCCACGAACTCGTCGCCGCCGACACGGGCCATGAACTGGCTGTCGTTGCTGAGCAGCATCAGCCGCTCGGCAACCGTCCGCAGCACGGCGTCGCCGGCCGCATGGCCGTGAACGTCGTTGATTTCCTTGAAGCGGTCGAGATCGAAGGAGAGCACAGCGATATTCGCCGTCATGTCCTTCGGCCGTTTCGTCAGCGCCGCGAGATGCTCGTTGAAGGCGGCGCGGTTGGGCAGATTGGTCAGCGGATCGTGCAGCGACAGATGGCGATAGCGCTCGACGGCCGCCTGGCTGGACTGAATGTCGATGACATAGGTCGATGCACCAAGCGCGAGGATAACCACCATGACTGCGACGACAAGGCCGGTCATGATGTTGACCGAGATCAGCTCTCCCGCAACCGGAATGGCGCTGTCGGGAACGATCGTCAATCCAGCCATGCCGGTAAAATGCGTCAGCACGATCGCCAGGATCAGCGCCAGGCCGGAGCCGTGCTTGCAGAACCGGGTGACCGGACGCGCAACGCGATTGGTGGCAACGGCGCCGAAGGCCGCGGCCAGCACCAGCGAGGTCAGGACGTAGGGCTGGCTCCAGACCATGTGGCCTGCAACCTTGTATCCGGCGATCCCGACATAATGCATGCAGGCAATACCAAGGCCGACGATCGCCCCACCCGCTTCGACCAGCATGGTCTTCGGCGTGCTGGCGGCAACGGTGAAACCAATGATGCTGGCAGCGATGCCGATGAACAGCGACATCAGGGTGAGTTCGGGCTCGTAGCCGTTCATCGCCGGCGACTGGTAGCCGAGCATGGCGATGAAATGCGTCGTCCAGATCGTCGATCCGCCGACGAAGCCGGAGAGAAACAGCCAGTTGAACTTCTGCAGGCCCTCTGTGCGCCGTACCCGCGTG
Organism: Hyphomicrobiales bacterium; assembly: GCA_900465675.1. GTDB lineage: Bacteria > Pseudomonadota > Alphaproteobacteria > Rhizobiales > Rhizobiaceae > Rhizobium. Next base: position 691,652 of record UBJR01000009.1, read on the forward strand.
AAAAGCCGCATCGTCAGCAGTGAGCCCAGAACGCAGATCACGGTCGCGAAAAGGAGATGCGACAGGCTGTGTTCGACTGTGATGCAGGAGATGATACGCAACATGATTGAGACCGCGATTGAAACCGTGATCACCTATATGTATTCGCATAGTAGGATTCATTAATTGGCGTTTTAATTGCGATTCATTGGTTAAATAACCGTCAGATTTTACAACCGCGCAAAAGAAAGCCACAACCGCAGGAGCAAAGGACGCGACCGGCCCTGCCGAGCTTGCGTTTCAGCCGGACTTATACTATAGCGCACGCGTCCGCACAGACACCCTTGGAGGCAATGCGGATGAAGCTTCCCAAAAAAGGTGCTTCCAGTCAAAGGACGGCATATGCCGGACTTCGACTCTCCATATAACCTCGAAAGGAATAGCCATGAGCCACGAAACTTACGAGCTCAAGGCCGAGGCGCGCGAACGGGTTGGTAAGGGGTCCGCCCGTGAACTTCGCCGCAACGGTTTGATTCCCGCTGTCATCTATGGTGACAAGCAGGCCCCGATTTCCATTACGCTCAACACCAACGAGGTGACGAAGCGTATCCATGCCGGCGGTTTCATGACCACCGTTGCCACGATCGACCTCGGCGGCAAGAAGTATCAGGTTCTCCCGAAGGACTACCAGCTCGACCCGGTTCGTGACTTCACGATGCACGTGGATTTCCTCCGCGTTTCCGGCAACACGCAGGTTACCGTTGAGATCCCGGTTCACTTCATCAATGAAGAGAAGTCGCAGGGTCTCAAGATCGGTGGCGTTCTCAACATCGTTCGTCACGAAGTTGAAGTTCACTGCCCGGCCAATGCCATCCCGGAATTCTTCAATGTCGACCTGAGCGGCAAGAAGATCGGCGACAGCATCCACATCTCGGAAGTTACCCTTCCGAAGGGTGTCACCACGGTTATCGACCGTGACTTCACGATCGCCACCATCGTTGCTCCGGCAGCTGGCGTCGAAGAAGACACGTCTGAAGCCGAAGGCGGCGCTGAAGCCTGATAAGCTTCCTATCAATTTGTAAAGCATAAGGCCCGCTTCCTTCCCGGAAAGCGGGCCTTTTCATTTGCTGGCTACAACCGTTTCAGCAAGCTTTAACACATTCATGGAAGCATTCTCCCCAAAGTTATTGCCATATCGCCGTATATTAGAAGGCGGCCGAAGAAGAAGCGGCCGGGGAGAAAACGGAACAATGAATAATTCCGTTGAAAATAGATTTTTTGCGATTGTCTGCGGTGCGCTACTTGTTTTTGTCGCGCCGCTTTTTGTGCTTTTTCTCTTCCTCTCTTCAGAACGCGCCGACAAGGAAATCCGCGACCACATCTCCGTGCTTCTGGTTGCCAATTCCCAGGCGCTCGCCAAGCCGCTCTGGGATCTCGACGAAGACAGCGTCACGCAGATTTCCGCGACGATCGTTTCCCAGGGCGCCATCGTCAAGGTTGAGGTCCGCGACCAGTCCGGCCAGCTTGATATCACCCAGAGCACCATTCCGAAGTCGTTCAGTGGCGAGCTGGAGCAGGTCTCGCGTGCCATCATCTACAACAATGTCGATGGTCCGAAGAACCTCGGCAGCATCTCCGTCTACTATCCGAAGCTCGGCCTCTTCTCCGGCCTGAAGCATGAGGAAGTTGTCTTCATCTCGATCTTCATCTTCGCCGTTCTCGCCGTTTTCGGCAGCGCGCTGATCGGCAACCGCATCTTCGTCATCCACCCGTTGATGCGCCTGATCGCCGCGATCGAGGCCACCAGCCAGCTCGGCTCGCGCCATCACGTCGACTGGCAGTCCGGTGACGAGATGGGCCGCCTTGCCAGCAGCTTTAACGACATGCAGACCAAGCTGGAGCGCGAGGAAAAGGAGCTGAAGCTCGCCCATCGCCGCGCCACCGACATCTACGACCTGACGCCCGCCATGCTCTTCTCGCTCGACGAGGAAGACCGCATCACAGCCGTCAGCGATTACTGGCTGGTCGCCACCGGCTACAGCCGCACTGACGCCGTCGGCCGCAAGTTCGCCGATCTCGTCATGCCTGATACCCGCGACATCTTCCTGTCGCGCAGGAACACTGCCGAGGAAGGCGCGCTCGACGTCACGGTCAAGTTCAGATGCGCCGATGGCCGCGTGATCGACGTGCTGATCCTGGAATCCAACGCCGCGACCGGCGGCACCGACAAGCTGTCGCTGTCGGTCATGACCGACGTGACCGAGCTCAAGGCCTCCGAAGACCGCAACCACCGCCAGGCCATCACCGACCACCTGACGGGCCTCTTGAACCGCCAGGGCTTCGAAGCCGTGCTCGACCGCAAGATCGCCGAGGCGGATGCCGCGGGCCAGGAGCTTGCCTGCCTGTTCGTCGACCTCGACCGCTTCAAGTGGATCAACGACAATATGGGTCATGCCGAAGGCGACCGGGCGCTGCGCGAGCTCGTTGCCCGCTTCAAGACCCATCTCGCCCCATCTGACGAAGCCGCCCGCCTTGGCGGCGACGAATTCGCCATCCTGCTGCCGGCCGCCGATGCCGAGAAGCGGGCACGGGCCATGTGCGATCAGATCGCCACGATCTTCGACACGCCTTTCGGCCCCGAACTGCATCTGAGCGCCTCCGTCGGCGTCGCCATCTATCCGCGCCATGCGGCCAATGCAGCAGAACTGCTGCAGAAATCCGACATGGCGATGTATGCCAAGAAGCGCGACGGCAAGAACGGCGCCCGCCTGTTCGACAACGCGATGCTCGATACCGCACGCAGCCGCGCCGAGATCGAAAGCTGCATCGAGGCAGGCCTCGCCGAGGACTGGTTCGAAGCCTACCTGCAGCCAATCGTCGGCCTGACCCACGGCAACATCGCAGGCTTCGAAGCGCTGATGCGCCTCAACCACCCGCAAAAGGGCCTGATGCCACCGGCCGAGATCATCAACGTCGCTGAAGAGACCGCCAAGATCGTCCGCATCGGCAACGTCATCATGGAGAAGGCGATCTCCAACCTCTCCCGCATCTCCCGGATCACCGGCATGCAGGACACCTATCTGGCGATCAATTTCTCGCCGCTGCAGTTCGAGCCCGCCCTGCCCTCGCGTCTGGCCGGTCTGCTCGGCCGCCATGGCATACGTCCCGAACGCATCGTCGTCGAGATCACCGAGGCCGTGCTGATGCACGACAACCCGCAGATCCGCATGATCGTCACCGAGCTGCGCCGCTTCGGCTGCCGCATCGCGCTGGATGATTTCGGCACCGGCTACTCGTCTCTGAGCTATCTCAACCGTTTCCCGGTTGATATCATCAAGATCGATCAGTCCTTTACCCGCGCCATCAACGAAGGCAACGACGATGTCGGCATGAAGAGCCGGATGCTGATCGAGGCGATCACCACGCTGTCGCACAAGATGAACTGCACAGTCATTGCCGAGGGCATCGAGACCGAAGAGGAATGCCGGACGCTGCAGCAGATGGGGCTGGATTATGGACAGGGCTATCTCTTCCACCGGCCGCAGACCGCAGCGCAGCTGATCGAGAAGCTGAGCGGCGTCATCCCCTTCGTGGCGCGTGCGTCATAGACCAACGAACATCAGGAGTTATGCGATGAAAAAGCTGCTGCTTCTCGCCTTCCTCATCCTGCCTGCCGCAGCCTCCGCGCAAACGGTGTCCTTCACGACTGAAGACTACGCACCCTTCAACTACCGCGACGGCAAGGTCATCAAGGGCGCCACCGTCGAGCAGGTCGAGAAGGTGATGGCCGATATCGGCGTCGATTATACGATCGAGATGATGCCTTGGGCCCGCGCCTATACGTTGGCGCAAAGCACGCCGATGACCTGCGTCTTCGCCACAGCCCATAACGGTCTTCGCGATCCCCTGTTCAAATGGGTGGAGCCGCTGCTCATCGACCGCAACATCCTGATCAAGGCCAAGGACTCCGCTGTCACCGCCGACAATCTGGAAGAAGCCAAGAAGTACCTGGTCGGCACCTGGCGCGAGGACTACACCGAGACGACGCTGAAGGAAAAAGGCTTCCCCAAGCTCGATGTCGCCAGCGATTTCAACGCCACGATGCGCAAGCTGCTGGGCGGCCGCATCGATATGATGCCGATTTCGGAACTCTATTTCGACAAGCTGAAACAGGACCAGCCGCTGGAGATGGTGACGGTGCTCTCCAGCCAGCCGATGGGCATTGCCTGCCAGAAGGACTTTCCGGACGATCTCCTGCGCAAGATGCAGGCCTCGCTCGACAAGCTGATTGCCGACGGCACGCAGAAGCAGATCTTCCTGAAATACGGCCTCAACCTGCTGCAATGACAGGCTGCTCCAGCCTTAGCGCTTGACTTCATGCCCGTTTCGCGGTGGTGAAACGGGCATCGGATTTTCAAGGAATGGATTGGCCCATGCTGATCATCGCGGGTCTCGGCAATCCCGGCAGCAAATATGCCGGCAACCGCCACAATATCGGTTTCATGGCGGTTGATGCGATCCACCGCCGCCACAGCTTTTCGCCCTGGTCGAAGAAGTTCAAGGCCGAGATCGCCGAGGGCGAACTCGACGGCGAAAAGGTGCTGCTGATCAAGCCGCAGACCTACATGAACCTGTCGGGCGAATCCGTCGGCGAAGCCATGCGTTTCTACAAGCTGCAGCCGTCCGATCTCGTCGCAATCTATGACGAGCTGGATCTGGCGCCCGGCAAGGCGCGGCTGAAGACCGGCGGCGGCCATGGCGGGCACAACGGCATCAAGTCGCTCGACGCCCATTGCGGCCGCGAATACCGCCGCCTGCGCCTCGGCATCGGCCACCCCGGCGTCAAGGAAATGGTTCAGCATCACGTCCTCGGCGATTTCGCCAAGGTAGACCAGAGCTGGCTGGAGCCGCTGCTGGACGCGCTGGCCGACAATGCCGGCATGCTGGTTCGCAACGAGGATTCGCAGCTGATGAACAAGCTGGCGCTTGCCACCGGCGGTAAGGCCGACGAAGAAAAGTCGAAGGCGGAGAAGAAGCCGGTGGCCAAATCCCACATCCATCAGGCCCGCAACCACAACCAGCCGAAGATCCTGCCAGCCAGCGGCCCGATGGCCGAGATGCTGAAGAAGCTGCTCGGCAACAAGGGCGACTGACCGGATGAGCACGCCGCTCGCGATCCGCGTAGCCGAGGTCAACGATCTCCCTGCTCTGCTTGGCCTCTATGCTGAGCTGAACCCGTCAGATCCGCCGATCGATACAGCCGTTGCCGGAGAGCGCATGACCGCGATCCTGGCACAGCCGGGCATGCGCATCTTCATCGGCTTTGCCGGAAAGGTGGCCGCCGCCACCGTGACGCTGGTCGTCATCCCCAATCTCACCCGCAACGGCTCATCCTATGCGCTGATCGAGAACGTCGTCACCGGTGCAAGCCATCGCAAGCATGGCTTTGGCGCGGCACTGATCGCCCACGCGATCGACGCAGCCTGGGACGCCGGATGCTACAAGGTGATGCTTTTGACAGGCTCGAAGGATCCGGCAACGCTGCGCTTCTACGAGCGCTGCGGCTTCGCGCAGGACAAGATCGGCTATCAGATCCGGCGCCCTGCAGAACGCTGACCTCAGAACAACCCGGTCTCGTGCAGCCGGTAGAGAAAGAGGTTCCACAAGGCCGAAAGCCCGCTGTCGATCATCCAGGCGACAGCGCCCGAGGCACCCGGCGAAAACAGCATGACCAGCAATCCGCCAGCTGTGCTGAGCATCACCGAGATGCGGAAGTTCTTGAGACTGTCCAGCCGGTAATAGCCGTTGTCGTCATATTCGGTGCCGAACAGCAGGTCGGGAAGATCGTAGCCGCTGGAGAGCGGCAGATCGAGCAGCGGCCGGTCAGTGATACGGTCGGGCAAAACGTTGAACACCGCCCTGCAGACATGGCCGATGGCGCCGAGCAGCGCAAAGATCGCCGCCGCTACGAAATAATGCCAGGTCGCCGCTTCCGCAGGCATCTCAAGCCTCCGCCGTTTCCGCCACTTTGGCTGAAAACAACGGATATCCGATTAAGGAGGCTGGTTAAGAGATTGAGACGCTATTCTTCGGGCTCGGCGGTCAGCATCAGCGGGAATCCCGCTTCCTTGGCATAGTCCATCGCCTCCTTGACCTTGGTCTCGGCAATGTCCTTGGTACAGACGACCACGACGCTCGACCCGAGCTTGTGCGCCGTCAGCATGACGCGATAGCCGGCCTCCTCGCTCATCCGGAACACGGCCTTCAGCACCATGGTCACGAATTCGCGCGGCGTATAATCGTCGTTGAACAGAATGACCTTGTAGAGCTTCGGCTTGTCGAGCTTCAGCTTCGTCTTGGTTTTTGGTGTCAGGACAACATCATTGTCACTCATCGGGAGTCTGCCGTTATCATATGGGAAAGATGCGCCTGATCGCGATCAGCTATGCGCAATCATTTATGTGGCCGTAGAAGTCTGCAGTTCAAGCCCGAAGCAGTGAGAAGTGCTACAGCCTTCTTGTCGAAGCTGACAAAGGTCTCGCCACCGAGACGCCTGCCGTCGAGAGCGATGAGACCATCGGCAAAATCGCCGCCCCGCTCCATCATGTTTATTCCCGCCTCGACGGCAACCCGGTCCATAAGAAGCTTATCCGTTTCGAGAAGACGCCTCACAAACGCCTGCAACGGCTCTCTTCCGACCTTATAGCGGCTTCGCAGAACCCATATTGCTTCGCAGATTGCGACAACAGGTACAACAACCCGGCTGGCGCTGGCCAAGGCATCCTGCGCTTGCTCCGTCTCTCCGGTGTCATCTTCGATCACCAAGCGCAACAGCACGTTCGTGTCGATGACAATCGTCATCGCCTGTTGGCCCACCCGTCCGAAATAGCTTCGTTGATTTCGTCAATGGTAAGATGCACGCCTGCCTCGTTCTTGATCATCCCAAATAGGGATTCGATCGGCAGCTTGCCTGAAATCGCATGGAGTGTTGCCTGGCGTTGCGGTTGAAGATTGACGTCGATCTCATCGCCCGGGCTGATGCCCAGGTGATCGAGCACCTCCTTCTTCAGCGTGATCTGTCCCTTGGCCGTCACTTTCAACCGCACCATCGGCTTTCTCCTTCTCGTTCAAAGTAAGGCAAATCTGCCTTACCGGCAAGGTTGATGCCTCGCGGATCATCGCAAGTCTTGACCGCGGGGCGCCATTCCCCCATAGGCAAGGCAACGATTTCAGCGAATACGGACATTCAGCCATGGGCTTCAAATGCGGTATCGTCGGTCTGCCGAATGTCGGCAAGTCGACCCTTTTCAACGCGCTCACCAAGACGGCAGCAGCGCAGGCGGCAAACTATCCGTTCTGCACGATCGAGCCGAACACCGGCGAAGTCGCCGTTCCCGACGCGCGCATGCAGAAGCTGGCAGCGATTGCCGGCTCCAAGGAAATCATTCCGACGCGCATCTCCTTCGTCGATATCGCCGGCCTGGTGCGCGGCGCGTCCAAGGGTGAAGGCCTCGGCAACAAGTTCCTGGCCAACATCCGCGAAGTCGATGCCGTGGTCCACGTGCTGCGCTGCTTCGAAGATGACGACATCACCCATGTCGAGGGCCGCATCAATCCGGTCGGCGATGCCGACACGATCGAGACCGAGCTGATGCTCGCCGACCTCGAGAGCCTGGAGCGCCGCGTCGAACAGACCCGCAAGCGCGCTGCCAGCAAGGACAAGGATTCGCTGGCCCAGCTGCCGGTTATGGAAGCCGTTATCAAGCTGCTGAACGAAGGCAAGCCGGCCCGCCTTCTCCTGAAGACGCTGGCACCTGAGGAAATCGAGATCCTCAAGGGCCTCAATCTCCTGACCTCGCATCCGGTCCTTTACGTCTGCAACGTCGCCGAGGCAGACGCCTCCACCGGCAACGAGCACACCAAGGCCGTTGCCGAGATGGCAAAGCAGCAGGGTGCGGAATGCGTCGTCATCTCTGCCGCGATCGAATCCGAAGTCGCACAACTGCCGGACGAAGAATCGAAGGAATTCCTCTCCGCGCTCGGCCTGGAAGAGGCCGGTCTCGACCGCCTCATCCGCGCCGGCTACCACCTGCTCGACCTGATCACCTATTTCACGGTCGGTCCGAAGGAAACGCGCGCCTGGACGATCGTCCGCGGCACCAAGGCGCCTGCCGCCGCCGGCGTGATCCACACCGATTTCGAACGCGGCTTCATCCGCGCCTTCACCATCGGCTATGACGACTACATCAACTTCAAGGGTGAAGTCGGCGCCAAGGAAGCCGGCAAGGGCCGCGACGAAGGCAAGGAATACGTTGTCGCCGATGGCGACGTGATCCACTTCCGCTTCAACACCTGATCAAAAAGCGCACTGCCGCCTTGGCGGGCAGCTCGTGCCGGCGTTATCGCAACGCCGGCAATTTTGCCTGCAGGCCGAGCGGCAGCCTACCGACGATGGCGCGGCGCAACGGCAGCCAGCTCATACCGATCAGCAGCACGAAAATTCCGATAGTGACGAGCTCTGCGGACAGCAAGCCGTCCATCCGCATATTGCTGTGCTGCAGGATTGCGCTGAGCGCGACACCCAATGAAAGCAGGCCGGACGTGACGAACGCGCGACGGTCGATGATCAGCCCAATGGCCATCATGCCAAGGACGATAGCAACCACGACAGCCGGTCCGGTGTAGTTATCGACGTCATTCGCGGTCACGCCAAGCAGCAGGAAGCCCAACAACATCGTTCCATAGAGAAGCGCCGGCGCCGTCACGAGATGCATCCAGAAAGCAACGTCAGAACTGCGCGTCACCCGCTCGCGATCCCTGAGATCGAACGACATGGCAACCGCGAACATGAAAATCACGCAGACGAAGAAGATGCTGACGGTCTGATATCGTATGGAGCCTGTTGCATCGTGCCACCCGGCCGCAGGCGCCATGAAAGCCAAAACGCCTGCGAGGAACACGAGGAAGAGCGAGATCAAAAGCGCCGCGAGGGCTATTGGTACACGATAGCGCCAATGAAACAGCGCCAGTAGCGGCGGAAAAGGCACGAGCAACAGGAACGCGCCCAAAGACGGATACGGGTGGATGTATCTCTGCTCCAGTCCGAGAGAGGGTTCCGTGGTCAATAGCATGACTGAAGCTCCTATCCAGAGCACCGTCGCGACGGTAAGCGCGACGGCTGGAAGCGCTAGCCTCTGGCGGCGAACAAATATTTCGGCAAAAATGATGATCGCAGGCAGGGTTGCATAGACGGAACCCACCCCGCCGAAGCCGAGAAGCGCAACGATGATGCCGATCGTGATGAGAATGTCATGAAAACCGCGAACGAACCTGGGCGCCTCGCTATCTTCCAGCGGGTTGGCGGCATCTCGTCGGCGTTTCGCCAGCAGTTGCTCTCCCCCCGCGGTCGGCTCGGCCGCTGCAAGTCTTTGGCCGAGATAGGAAAACAACGTCTGCGCCTGGGTTTCGGTGATGATGCCGTCTTCGGTTGCGCCCTGCAGCGCCGTCTCCAGATTGCTCATGAACATCCCGCATCGTTGAATACAGCCCATGAAGATCACAGGATCATTTCGCAATCAATAGGCGAAAAGCCCGGTGATCCTGTGCCTGATGTTCCCGTCTCCAAGTCTGAAAAGACTTGCACTCCCGACACCTCACATGCCATCTGCGAAGGCAGGGACTGACGAGGCCTGCAATGAACAACCAGAAACTGAGCTATGAAGATTTCGCGCCGGGCCGCAGCTTCCCGCTCGGCCCGATCCCTGTAACATCAGAAGAGATCATCGAATTCGCCACCGAATTCGATCCGCAGCCGATGCATATGTCCGAAGCTGGTGGCAAGGCGAGCATCCTCGGCGGCCTCGCAGCATCCGGCTGGCACACGTCGGCCCTGTTCATGCGGATGATGGCTGAAGGTTATCTGCTGAACTCCTATTCGCAGGGGGCCCCCGGCATCGACATCATGGAATGGAAGAAGCCGGTGCTATCTGGCGATACGCTCTCAGGACGCTCGATCGTGCTCGAATCCCGCCTTATGCGCTCGCGGCCCGGCATCGGTATTGCGCGTTTCAAGCACGAGATCGAAAACCAGCGCGGTGAGCTCGTCTGCTATTCGGAGAACTGGATCATGTTCAGCACCCGCGAAGCGGCGGAGGCACGCCCATGAGGATGACCGAGCTCTATGCCATTGGCCAGAAGGTCGAGATCGGCAGCTACACCTTCACCGAGGAGCGCATCGTCCACTTCGCCACCCGTTTCGATCCGCAGCGATTTCATGTCGACCGCGAGGCCGCCAAGGACACGCTGTTCGGCGATCTCTGCGCCTCCGGCTGGCACAATTGCGCCGCCTGGATGCGCACCTTCCTGGATTACTGGATGGCGCAAAGCGTCCGCCTGGCCAAGGAGGGGCTCGCCGCCCCGAAGCTAGGCCCCTCGCCCGGCTTCGAAAAGCTGCAATGGCTGAAGCCCGTCTTCGTCGACGAGACGGTCGCCTATTCGGTGACCTTCCTGTCCAGCCGCCCGCTGGCATCACGCCCGGGCTGGCACCTGAACAAGATCCTCAACGAAGGCATCAATCAGGACGGCATCCCGGTGATCCGCTTCGAAAGCAGCGTCCTCGAATTCGAATAGGACAAGCCGGGCGTCAGTGCCCGGCAAACTCCACCAGCGTGTGAACGTCGACCCCGAGCTCTTCGAGCTTCTTGCGGCCGCCAAGATCCGGCAGGTCGATCACGAAGCAGGCGCCGACGACTTCAGCGCCGATCTGACGCAGCAGCTTCGTCGCGCCGACAGCTGTGCCCCCGGTCGCGATCAGATCGTCGACAAGAATCACCTTCTCGCCCGGCTGCACCGCATCGCGATGCATCTCCATTTCATCGACGCCATATTCCAGGCTGTAGGCGATCCGCACCGTCTCATGCGGCAGCTTGCCCTTCTTGCGGATCGGCACGAAGCCTGCGGACAGCTGGTGGGCCACGGCGCCGCCGAGAATGAAGCCGCGAGCCTCCATGCCGGCGATCTTGTCGACCTTCAGACCGGCATAGGGCTGCACCAGCTCATCAACGGCGCGGCGGAAGGCGCGCGGATTGCCGAGCAGCGTGGTGATGTCGCGAAAGATGATGCCGGGCTTCGGATAATCGGCGATGGAGCGAATGCTGGCGGCAAGCTCCGAGGCAACGTTGTTCATGGAAAGTCCGTCTGTCTGCGAGGGCACAAAGAGGCTGCACCCTATCAATTGCCATTCCCGGAACCAACAAAAAAGGCGGCCCGGAGGCCGCCTTTTGCTTATTCGAACGAGAACCGCTTAGTGGTCCTTGCTGGCATAGACCGAGCGCTTCGTCAGATAGATGAGACCCGAGAAGATCAGCAGGAAGATCATCACCATGAAACCAGTGCGCTTGCGCTCTTCGAGATGCGGCTCGGCAGCCCACATCAGGAAGGCCGAAACGTCGCGCGAATACTGATCCACGGTCTGCGGCGAACCATCGTCATAGGTGACCTGGTCGTCGGAGAGCGGCTTCGGCATGGCGAAAGCGGCAGCGGCGTGGAAGTAGGGGTTATAGTGGGCACCAGCCGGAACCTGGAAGCCAGCCGGCGGATCCTGGTAGCCCGTCAGCAGCGAGTGGATGTAATCTGGGCCGCTTTCCTGGTACTGCGTGAAGATGTCGAAGACGAACTGCGGGAAACCACGCTCGACTTCGCGTGCCTTGGCGAGCAGCGACATATCCGGCGGGGCAGCACCGTTGTTGGAGGCCGCAGCCGCTTCCGGGTTCGGATATGGCGACGGGAAATGGTCGGACGGAACAGCCTTGCGGGTGAACATCTCACCGCTGGCGTCAGGGCCGTCCTGCACTTCGTAATTGGCCGCGAATGCCTTCACCTGCGCATCCGAGTAACCGAGATTGCTCAGCATGCGGAACGGGACGAGGTTCATCGAGTGGCAGGCGGAACAGACTTCGGTATAAACCTTCAGACCGCGCTGCAGCTGACCCTTGTCATAGTGACCGAAGGGGCCGGCAAAGCTCCACTTTTCCTCGGTCGGCTCCTTCAGGGGATAATGAGGCGTCGCCTCCTCGTGATGAGCAGGCGCTGCGCCAGCCGCGGGCGCCGCGTCTTCGGCAAGAGCAGCACCGGCGAAGGTGGCTGCAATTGCGAGCGACAGAATGCTTGTAACAAGCTTTTTCATGTTTTTAATTCCTTCCGCCGCTCGGTTATGCCTTGGCCGCAGACTTGTTCTTCTTCTCAAGCACCGCTTCGGTGATCGAGTTCGGAACGCGCAGCGGTGTCTCGACAAGACCCAGCACCGGCATCGCCACCAGGAAGAAGGCGAAGTAGAGGAGCGTGCAAATCTGCGAGATGGTGGTGAAGAGACCTTCCGCCGGCTGGGAACCAAGCCAGCCGAGGATGATCGCGTTGATCACGAACAGCCAGTAGAACAGCTTGTACCACGGACGGTAGACGGCCGAACGGACCTTCGAGGTATCGAGCCAGGGCAGGAAGAACAGCACGATGATCGCGCCGAACATCACCAGAACGCCGCCGAGCTTCGAGTCGATCGGGCCGACATTGAAGGTAATCGAGCGCAGCATCGCGTAGAACGGCAGGAAGTACCATTCCGGAACGATGTGAGCAGGCGTCTTCAACGGGTCAGCCGGGATGTAGTTGTCGGCGTGGCCGAGGAAGTTCGGCAGGTAGAAGACGAAATAGGCGTAAACCAGCAGGAAGATCGAAACGCCGAGCGCATCCTTGAGGGTCGCGTAAGGCGTGAAACGGACGGTATCCGTCTTCGTCTTGACTTCGACGCCTGTCGGGTTCGTCTGGCCGGTCACGTGCAGTGCCCAGATGTGCAGGATAACAACGCCTGCGATCATGAAGGGCAGCAGGTAGTGCAGCGAGAAGAAGCGGTTCAGCGTCGGCTGATCAACGGCAAAGCCGCCGAGCAGGAACTGCTGGATCCATTCGCCGACCAGCGGGAAGGCCGAGAAGAAACCGGTGATAACGGTCGCGCCCCAGAAGGACATCTGACCCCAGGGCAGAACGTAGCCCATGAAGCCGGTTGCCATCATCAGGAGGTAGATGACGACGCCGAGGATCCAGAGGATTTCGCGCGGTGCCTTGTACGAACCGTAGTAAAGGCCGCGGGCGATGTGCAGGTAAACCGCAACGAAGAAGAACGATGCGCCGTTGGCGTGCATGTAGCGCAGCAGCCAGCCGTGATTGACGTCACGCATGATCTTTTCAACCGAGTTGAAGGCGATCGACGTGTCGGCGGCGTAGTGCATGGCAAGCACGATGCCGGTCAGGATCTGAACGATCAGCATGACCGAAAGCATGGCACCGAAGGTATAGGCATAGTTCAGGTTACGCGGAACCGGGTATGCAACGAAGCTGTCATAGATCATACGCGGCAGCGGAAGGCGCGCATCGATCCATTTTTCCAAGCCGGTTGATGGCTCGTAGCTGGAATGGCCACTCATGTATCAGTCTCCCCTCAACCGATCTTGATCTTAGTGTCGGACACGAACGAAAAGGTCGGAATAGCCAGATTCTGCGGCGCAGGGCCTTTACGGATACGGCCGGCCGTATCGTAGACAGAACCATGGCAGGGACAGAACCAACCGTTGTATTCGCCGGCCTGGCCGAGCGGAACGCAACCGAGGTGCGTACAGGTACCGATCATGACGATCCAGTTTTCCTTGTCCTTGCCGCCGGAGCGATCGACGCCGGTTGCCTGCGCGTCTGGCGGCAGGTTTGCGTTGCGCGCGACCGGGTCCTTGAGGTCGGCCAGCGGCGTATCCGCAGCCGCCTTCACTTCTTCCGGGGTACGATTGCGGATGAAGATCGGCTTGCCGCGCCACTTGACCGTCAGCGACATGCCGGGCGTCAGGCTCGTCACGTCGACTTCGATCGAAGCCAGTGCCAGTGTCGAGGCGTCCGGCCGCATCTGGTCGATGAACGGCCATGCGACGGAAACGGCGCCGACAGCACCCGCCATACCAGTGGTGAGATATAGGAAATCACGGCGAGTGGGCTCTGATGAAGCCCCGCTTGTCGTATCGTGTTCGCTCACGGCTAAACCATCCTCTGCGCAATTTTCGCGGAATTCCGCCCTGCCCCTCTCAGCGACGAATCTGTTGAAGACACAATTCGGCCACAGACTCCCCACCAATCCGGCGCGTTCTATGCTTGATCGCAAATTATGTCTACCCTTGACAAGGGGCTGACGGCACAATGTCGCGGGAAATTTCAGATGAAATTTTCAAGTCAATCCGTAGGCTTCGCGGGATTGGGGGACGCTGGAGCCTCTGCTCTAGACCACCTTGGCCTCACGTCCGCCCGTACCCTCGCCAGCGCCGTCATCGGAGGCGAGGAACCCGCCGGACTGCCGGGCCCAGAGTTCGGCATAAAGCCCGCCCTTGGCAATCAGCGCCTCATGCGTGCCTTCCTCGATGATTCGCCCCTGATCGACGACAATCAGGCGGTCGAGCGCGGCGATGGTCGAGAGCCGGTGAGCGATCGCCAGCACCGTCTTGCCGTCCATGATGCGGTTGAGGTTCGACTGGATCGCCTCCTCGACTTCGGAATCGAGCGCCGAAGTGGCTTCGTCGAGCACCAGGATCGGTGCGTCCTTCAGCATCACGCGGGCAATCGCGATGCGCTGACGCTGGCCGCCGGAAAGCTTGACGCCACGCTCGCCGACATGGGCGTCGAAGCCCTTGCGGCCGTTCTGGTCCTGCAGCCTGCCGATGAAACCCATGGCTTCGGCGCGCTTCGCCGCCTCGATCAGCTTGCCCTCGCCGGCATCAGGACGGCCGAACAGAATGTTGTCGCGCACCGAGCGGTGCAGCAGCGACGTATCCTGGCTGACGACACCGACCTGCATGCGCAGCGTCTCCTGGCGCACGGCGGCGATGTCTTGTCCATCGACGAGAATGCGGCCGCCCTCGACGTCGTACATCCTGAGCAGCAGGTTCACGAGCGTCGATTTTCCGGCACCTGAACGCCCGACGATACCGACCTTTTCGCCGGGTGCGACTGTCAGCGAGAAGTTATCGATCACACCCTTGCTCTTGCCGTAGTGAAACGAAACGTTCTCGAAGCGGATGCTCGGCTCGCGGATGACCAGTTCCCTCGCATCCGGCTGATCGACGAGACCGAGGGGCTGAGAAATCAGCTCCGCGGAGTTCTGGATCGTGCCGAGATTGCGCATGATGCCGTTGAACTGCGTCATCAACCGGCCCAGCAGGAAATTCAGGCGCAGCACCAGCGCCAGCGAAAAGGCGACGGCGCCGGAGCTTATGAGTCCGCGCAGCCACAGATCTACGCTGAGACCTGCCATGGTGACGATCATCAGGCCCGACAGCAACGCCATCGAGGCGCGGACGCCGGTGATGAAGCGCGTGAAGCGCAGCACCGTTTCCTGATAGATGTCGAAGCCCTGCCGCATATAGCGGTCGCTTTCCTCGTCGCGGGCAAACAGCTTCAGCGTCTGGATATTGCTGTAGGAGTCGACCATGCGGCCGTTCAGCATCGACGCCGCCTCGGCGGTTTCGCGGGAGTGGAAGCGGATGCGCGGAACGAAATAGCGCGCCAGCACGCCAAAGGCGACGATCCAGAAAAACACCACGGCCGCGAGCGAGAAATCGAGCCTCGCAACCAGCACCAGCGTCGCAGCCGCATAGATGCCGACGAACCAGACGCTCTCCATCAGCGACGTCACGAGATCGCCGACCGCCTGCCCCGCCGACCAGACCTTGGAAACGATACGGCCGGAAAAATCGCTCTGGAAGAACTGCAGCGACTGACGCGACACATGCAGATAAGACTGCCAGCGGGCCAGATTGTAGAAGCCCGGCGTGATCACCTGCTGATCGACCAGCGCGATCAGGAAGGCGACGACGAAGCGCACGATGCCGATCAGCGCCAGCATGCCGAAGAGCTCAGCGCCGTGATCGCCAAGCAGTTTGCTCCAGCCGTCTCCGGGCTTGATGGTGCTCAGGATATCGACGAGACGGCCGACGAACCAGAAGAGCGCCGCCTCGATCGCCGCCGACATTCCGCCGAGCACGAGCATCGCAATGAAGGGCCATCGTGCCTGGCCGATGTAGAACCAGATGAAACCCAGCGTCGAACGCAGCGGCTGGATATCATCCCGCTGACGGAAGGGGTCGATCCAGGTTTCGAACAGGTTGAGAATGGGGCGCAGCAACATGATTGCCGATATAGGCAAAAACCCCGGACCGGCAAAGAGTAACGGCGGCTGACACAACCTTATATTTTGGTAATATTCGATAATATCGGCGTGAGGCGTGTTGAATGCCGCTGACCTAGCCACAATCTCGGAGTACAATCGACGCTCAACGGAGACATCCAGGCATGGAAACGAAAATGCTGAGAGTGCATATTCCGCTTCCAATTGCGGAAAGGCTGATGGCCGCCGCCGAACATCTCGGGATCGAGCACGACGCGATCGTCAGCGAGGCCGTCGCCGTATGGCTGGAGCGAGAAGAGGAACGCCGCCTGCTCGACCTGCGCACGCTTGCCAGCGCCAACACCATGTTCATCGTCGAGACCCACCGCATCCGCGACTGGGCGGATAGCCTTTAGGCGTCGCACTTGAAAATTCAGTTTTGTGATTTATAAATCACAAACCGATGATCAGACTTTCGCAAACCGATATCTATCGAAAATGGGAGCAAAAGCTGAGGGACAAGCGCGCTCGTGCGGCTATCGCTGCCAGATTGACGCGGTTGAGCTATGGCCTCACGGGCGATGTAGAGCCGGTTGGCGACGGCGTCAGCGAGTTGCGCATTCATTACGGGCCGGGCTACCGGCTCTATATCACCTGGCGCGGCAAAGAGCTGATCATTCTTCTCTGTGGAGGAGACAAGAGTTCGCAGAGCCGCGACATAGCGCTTGCCAAGAGGCTTGCGCGCGAACTGGACGAGAACGATGGCTGAGAAATTACACGATTACGATCCGGCGGATGCGCTGACCTCGGACGAGGCGATCGACGAATTCATGAAGGACGCGTTTGAAAGCAGAGACGCGGGCTATATCGCCCATGCGCTCGGCATCGTCGCAAGGTCGCGCGGGATGAGCGAAATCGCCAAGGAGACGGGTTTGGCACGCGAAGCACTCTACCGTTCCTTCGCCGAAGATGGGAACCCGACGCTGAAGACGGTCCTGGCGGTGATGCAATCGCTGGGCTTGGAACTCACCGCAAAACGCCATACCGCCTAAGCAAAAGCCCTCCCGGCTTCCGCCGGAAGGGCTTTCTCATTTTCACTCCGCCGCGGCGTCGGCTTCTTCCTCGTGATCCGCCAGGAAGCCGCCGGACTGGCGGGTCCAGAGGTCGGCATAAATGCCGCCCTCTCCGACCAGTTCGCTGTGCGAGCCGGACTCGATGATCTTGCCCTTGTCGAGCACGATCAGCCGGTCCATCTCGGTCAGCGTCGACAGGCGGTGGGCGATGGCGATGACCGTCTTGCCCTGCATCAGCGCGAAGAGGTTTTCCTGGATCGCCGCTTCCACTTCGGAATCGAGAGCCGAGGTTGCCTCGTCGAGCACCAGGATCGGCGCGTCCTTCAGGAAGACGCGGGCGATCGCGATACGCTGGCGCTGGCCGCCCGACAGTTTCACGCCGCGCTCGCCGACCTGAGCATCCAGCCCCTTGCGGCCGTGCATGTCGGAAAGCCCTTCGATGAACTCCCAGGCATTCGCCCGCTTCGCCGCCTCGATCACCTCCGCGTCCGTCGCATCCGGACGGCCGTAGGCGATGTTGTCGCGGATCGAGCGGTGCAGCAGCGACGTATCCTGCGTCACGACACCGATCAGCGCCCGCAGGCTTTCCTGCGACACGGCAGTGATATCCTGGCCGTCGATGGTGATACGCCCTGCTTCCAGGTCGTAGAACCGCAGCAGCAGGTTCATCAGCGTCGTCTTGCCGGCGCCCGAGCGGCCCACCAGACCGACCTTCTCGCCGGCCTTGATGTCGAGCGACAGGTTCTCGATGACGCCCTTGCCCTTGCCGTAGTGGAAGCCGATCCGCTCGTAGTGGATCGCCCCACGCTTGGCCTGCAGCACCGGCGCACCCGGCAGATCGGTGATGTCGTGGTTCTTCGTCATCATATCCATGCCGTCATAGACGGTACCGATATTCTCGAAGAGCGCCGACACTTCCCACATGATCCACTGCGACATGCCGTTGACACGCATCGCCAGGCCAATGGCGATGGCAATGGCGCCGACCGAGATCTCGCCGTTCAGCCAGAACCAGATCGACAGGCCCGAAATCACGAACAGCGCGATGCAGTTGTTCATGTAGACCGACATGTGGAACAGCGTCACGCGGCGCATCTGCGCATGCACCGTCTGCAGGAATTCGTCCATGCCTTCCTTGGCGTAGCTCTCCTCCCGCCCGGCATGCGAAAACAGCTTAACAGTCGCGATGTTCGTATAGCTGTCAACCACACGCCCCGTCATCATCGAGCGCGCATCGGCCTGCTGCTTGGCGATCCGGCGCAGCCGCGGCACGAAATAGGAGACGATGCCGACATAGACGCCGAGCCAGACGAGGATCGGGATCATCAGCCGCCAGTCTGCCGCAGCGATCACCACGATCATCGAGATGAAATAGGTGACGACATAGACGAAGACGTCGAGGATCTTCATCACCGTTTCGCGCACGGCCAGCGACGTCTGCATCACCTTGGTGGCAACGCGTCCGGCGAACTCGTTGGCGAAGAAGGTCATGCTGTGACGCAGCAGGAAGCGGTGCATCTGCCAGCGGGCGATCATTGGATAGTTGCCGAGCAGCACCTGATGCATGATCAACGAGTCGATGCCCGCCGCCAGCGGCAGGCCGATCAGGATCAGCGCGCCCATCCAGGCGAGCCTTTGCCACTCGTTTTGCATGAAGGTCGCCTTGTCGGCGTTGCCGAGCCAGTCGACGATATCGCCGAGGAACTGGAAAAGCGCCACTTCGCCGACAGCGATCAGCGCGGTGAGGACCGCCATGATCGCCAGCCAGGGTGCCGCGGGCTTCGTATAGTGCCAGCAAAAGGCGAAAAGTCCCGTGGGAGGCGCCACAGGCTCCTCGCTGGGGAAGGGATTCAACCGCTGTTCGAACCAGCCAAACATGAAAATGCTCCGAAACCGTACCGTTCCGTCTCCCGGCCCGCGCAAATCCGCGCTTGAGCACATATGGGAACCGGACGTTCAAGGGGCGAGGCCACAACGGCCGCGCAATGGATCAATGGGGGGTTTTGAGAACGCTTTTGCGCGTCAGGAACGCGCCATCACCAGCGGTCGGATGACGGCCGGAAGGCGCGTGAGCAGCAAAATATTCATGTCGGCCTCCCTGCTGGCGTTTGAAGATGTGCACCGATAACGCGAAAATCGCCAAGTTTCCAGCTGAAAATCGGCGGAAATTGAACATTTCAGGGTCAAAATGCGTCCTGTTGCGTTCAAAACACACATGTTCTAGGGCTGGCACGCCCTTCCCGGAGATAGCGATGACCGACCTCAGACTGGCGCTCTACCAGCCAGACATTCCCGGCAACACCGGCACGATCCTGAGACTGGCCGCCTGTCTGGGTTTTGCCGTCGATATCATCGAGCCAGCCGGCTTCGACATATCGGACCGCAATCTGAAGCGCTCCGGCATGGATTACATCTCATCGGCCGCCCTCACCCGCCATGTCAATTTCAACCGCTTCGAGGAATGGCGCGCAACCACAGGGCGCCGCCTGATCCTGGCATCGACCAAGGCTTCCAGCCCCTACACCAGCTTCACCTTCCGGCCCGATGACATCCTGCTCTTCGGCCGCGAAAGTGCCGGCGTACCCGATCACGTCCATGACAAGGCCGACGGGCGGCTCCTCATCCCGATGGTCGAGGGACAGCGCTCGATCAACGTCGCCGTCTCCGCCGCGATGATAACGGGAGAAGCGATGCGGCAGACGGTTTGGAGCTGAAGCTCCGGCCCCGCTTCGGCGAAATCTTGGGGCGATATTGCCATCGCCGAGTAATGGCCAAGGAACCAGTTTCCCGAAAGCCGTAACGTGAGCCACCCCTGCTGGAGAATTTTCTGTTGTAGCAAATAGAAAACCTGATTTACTGCGGTTTCGCTGCTTGGCTTTGAGGGGGATCTTGCCGATGGAGTGGACCCGCAGGACTATTTTGCATGGGGGCATGGCATTACTTGCAGCGGGCGCGGTTCAGCGCCCGGCATTTGCCGCCGCCGCCTCGTATTTTGCCGGAACCGCCGTCGATAACGGCATAACCTATCAAAGCACCAACTTCTCCAAGATCGACAGGCGCTGGCAGCGCCAGGTCGTCAAGTATTTCAGCACCGAGCCGATCGGCACCGTTGTTGTCGATACCCGGCACCACTTCCTCTACCTGATCATGGAAAACAAGACGGCGATCCGCTACGGCGTCGGCGTCGGCCGCGAGGGTTTCAAGTGGTTCGGACGCGCCACGATCGACCGCAAGGCGCTCTGGCCACGCTGGACGCCGCCGCCTGAAATGCGCAAGCGCCATCCGGAACTGCCGGAATTCGTGGCTGGCGGCTCGCCGAAAAACCCGCTCGGGCCACGCGCCATGTATCTGCTGCGCGATGGCGTCGATACCGGTTACCGCTTCCATGGCACGCTAGAGCCCTGGAGCATCGGCAAGGACGCCTCGAGCGGCTGCATCCGCATGTTTAACGAGGATGCGATCGACCTCTATCAGCGCTGCCCGATCGGCACCGCCGTCCAGGTCCTGCCGCATATTGCCGATCAGGCAGAGCCTGCAGCCCAGGTCAGCCAGACAACCCCGGTCGAATGAGGAAATCACCAGATGCCTTTCAAGACCGGATTTACCGGCCGCCTCGCCGCCACAGCCATGCTGATGGCCCTCGCCTCCTGCACCACGAGCAACATCGCCTCGGTGGAGGAACCTGCACCAACGCCGATGACCGGCAAGACCAATGACCCCGCCCCCGGCTTCGAGACGGTCGCGGCGGGCAGCGAGGAGGATTTCATCCTCAATGTCGGCCGCCGCATCTATTTCACCCAGGATTCCGCCACGCTCGATTCCGTTGCCATGGCAACGCTGGACAGCCAGGCCGCCTGGCTGAGCCGCAATCCGGCATGGCTGATCAAGCTGCAGGGTTTTGCCGATGATTCCGGCTCCGAATCCAAGATGCAGACGCTGTCGCAGAAGCGTGCCGACGCCGCCATGGCCTACCTCGTCTCGAAGGGCGTCGATGCCAAGCGGATGTGGGCCAAGGGCTACGGCAAGGACCGCGAGGTTCGCGACTGCACGGATCGGTCCTGCAAGGTGCAGAACCGCCGCGTCGTGACCAATCTGCGCAAGGAACCGGACGCCGTCTGACCGGATTGGTGGCGCGCTTTCTCCAGGCGCCGTCGCCTCTCCTGATGTCGAGGAAAATTGCGTGGGCTGGTCCAAACCCCTAAGGCTGCATCTCGGCGTCCTCGTCGTCGCATCGCTGCTCTGTACCTCGACGCCAATCATCTGGCTGGCCTTCAGCCATGGCCGCGAGGCGGCTGTCAGCGCCGGCGTGCAGCAGATGCGCGAAATGAGCCTGCGGCTGATCGAGGGCTACCGCAACACGCTGCAAGGTGGCACCGAGGCGGTCGCCCTCGCCTCGACCTTGCCGCAGCTCGCCTCCCCGCCGCCGCAGGATCTGCAGGCAAAGCAGGAATTCCTGCTCGAAGCCCTGCGCAACATTCCGAATGCCACCAGCATCTACACCGGCTACCCCGACGGTTCCTATGTGCAGGTCATCAACACCAGCAGGCGCGATGTGCGCCAAACACTTGCGGCGCCCGATGGCACCGCCTTCGCGATCAGAACCATCGCCGAGCGGCAAAGCGCCGACGTCATTTCGACGCTCCGTTTTCTCGACAGTCAGGCAAGACCGCTCGGCGAGAAGAACATCGACTACGCCTCCTTCGATCCGCGCCAGCGCCCATGGTATCAATCCGCCGTTCGCGATGGCCAGGCGATCTCGATCGGCCCCTATGTCGCCGGAACGCTTCAGGTCCCGACGCTGACCGTCGCCGCACCGATGCGCGACAACGCCAAGGTCGTCGTCGGCATCAATATCCACCTGCAAACCGTCGGCCGCCTGCTCGATGCGCAGGGTATCGCGCCGCGCGCACGCGCCTATATCATCGACGATGCGGACGATCTCGTCGCCCATTCCGACCCTGCCATCATGCAGAGGCTGCTCGACATCTGGTCGAAAAGCACGGGCCCGGCCGATACGACCGCCAACAGCTTCGACAGCAGCCTCGAAACCGTGGCACGGCTGCGCCACGACCCGGCCTTTGCCAATGGCGGCCTGGCGCGCATCGAGCTCGACGGCGAAAGACACCTGCTGCAGATCGCCCCGGTCAGCGTCTCCGGCCTGTTCAAGGGGGATGTCGTCGCCATCGTCGTGCCGCTGGAGGATCTGGTAGCGCAGGCCAACCGGCTGCTCATCCACAATCTCCTGATCGCCGCGGGGTTCCTGATCGCCGGTGTCGCGGCATCGGTGATCCTGTCGCGCATCGTCAGCCGCTCGCTGAACAGGCTTGCCGACGAGGCCCGGCGGATCGGCGATCTCGATGTCGGCGAGAAGGCGGCCTCGCATTCCTGGATCTCGGAGATCAACACGTTGGCGACGGCGCTGGCCGCAAGCCGCCACGCCATCCGCCAGTTTGCGCTCTATGTGCCGCGCGAAGTGGTCCGGCGGATCGTCGGTTCCGAAGACCGCACGATGGTCAAGGCGAGACGGCAGGAGGTCACCGTCCTCTTCACCGATATCCGTGACTTCACCACCATATCCGAGCAGCACTCGCCCGAGGACGTCGTCGATATACTCTCGGCCTATTTCGAGCTCTTGAACACCATCGCCGAGCGCCAATGGCGGCACCGTCGTCCAGTATCTCGGCGACTCCATCTTCGTCATGTGGAATGCCCCAGTCGAAGATTTGAGACATGCGGAGAACGGCTGCCGCTGCGCGCTCGCGATGAAGGCGGCGATCGATGCGATGAACGAAACCAATGCCGGAAACGGCCTGCCGGAACTCTTCACCCGCTTCGGCCTGCATACCGGCCCCGCCGTTGTCGGCAGCTTCGGCGCCATCTCGCGGCAGCAATACACGGCGATGGGCGACACGATCAACGTCGCCTCGCGGCTGGAAGGGCTAAATAAGCAGTTCAACACCTCGATCCTGCTGAGCGCGGCAACACGCGATGCCGTTGCCGGGCAGTTCGAAATGCACCCGCTCGGTCTGGTGCAGGTCAAGGGGCGCGCCGAGAAGGTGGATATATGGGAGCTTGCGGGGGTAAGCAGCGAGGAGAACATCGACGAACGGAAAGTCGCCGGATGATATAGCAGCCGCTTCGCGCCAGAGCGGCGGCGTATTGCTTTGCGGACGAATTGCGATAATACGAATTCACTCACCACGGACCCGGTGAAACTCCGGGTGGCTCTTCTGGCCGCCGATCCGCCAGACCACGCAAAACCTGCATGCCAATCAACCGGCCGCTCGAAAGAGCGCGTTCGTCATGCTTTGCGAGAACTCATCACATGCAATTTTCTTCCGTCCGCAGGGATTGGTCCGCCAACCCCAGGCGCGAAATGCTCGCTGGAGCCGTCGCGACATTCGCTTTGATCCCGGAGGTCATCGCTTTCTCCTTCGTCGCCGGTGTCGATCCTCAGGTCGGCCTGTTCGCGTCATTTGTCATCGGCATCGTCATTGCCTTCACGGGCGGCCGTCCGGCGATGATATCGGCTGCGGCAGGGTCGGTCGCCCTCGTCGCAGCACCGCTGGTTCATGCCCATGGAATTCAGTACCTCTTCGCCGCGGGATTACTCGCGGGGCTGTTTCAGATCGCCTTCGGCATTCTGCGCCTCGGCGTCCTGATGCGCTATGTCTCGAAATCCGTACGAACGGGCTTCGTCAATGCGCTCGCAATCTTGATCTTCGCCGCTCAGCTGCCGCATATCATCGACGGAGACTGGCTTGCCTATGGCATGCTGGCCGCAGGTCTGGTGATCATCTACCTTGCGCCGCGAATGACCACGGTCATCCCCTCTCCGCTGATTTGCATTCTCATCCTGACGGCCGCTGCGATCTCATTCAACCTTCCCGTCATGAGGATTGCCGACCTCGGCAAACTTCCCGATTCCCTCCCGGTCTTCGGCTGGCCCGCCGTCCCGATCACGCTCGAAACGCTGACGATCATCGCCGGACCGGCGCTGGCCATTGCCATGGTCGGACTGCTGGAATCGATGATGACGGCGAGCGTCGTTGACGATCTGACCGGAACGCCGAGCTCGAAGAACAGGGAATGCACCGGCCTCGGCATCGCCAATATGGCCTCCAGCTTGTTCGGTGGAATCGCCGGATGCGGCATGATCGGCCAGACGGTGAGCAACGTGAAATACGGCGGCCGCGGCCGGCTTTCCACTCTCTTCGCCGGCGCGTTGCTGCTCGTGCTGATGGTGCTGCTGAAGCCTTGGGTCTCTCAGGTTCCGGTCGCCGCACTCGTTGCCATCATGGTCATGGTGTCTATCGACACCTTCGACTGGTCGTCGTTGAAGACGATGGTCGTTCACCCGAAAATGTCGAGCGCCGTCATGCTCGTGACCGTTCTCGCCACGGTGTTCAGCGCCAACCTCGCTCTGGGCGTCACCGTCGGCGTCCTGCTGAGCGGCGTGTTCTTCATGTTCAAGGTGGCCCGTCTCCTGCAGGTGAAAACGGAGATCGACGCCGATGCCGGTCAGGTCAGATATCTGGTGTCGGGGCAGGTATTCTTTGCCTCGGCCGACGTCTTCATCGACGCATTCGACATCGAGCAGTCCAAGGGCATGGACGTGACGATCGACGTTTCACAGGCTCACTTCTGGGACATCACGGCAGTCGCCGCGCTCGATCGGGTTGTAGACCGTTTCAATACCCATGGTATCGCATCCCGTGTCTTGGGATTAAACGATGCCAGTGCCACTCTTATCAAAAGCCTGGATGGCTCAACGAAGCTTGAAGAAATCTGACCGCACCTCGGCAACGGGATCGATGACGGCAGATCGTCGTCATCGATCGTTTGCTCAAGGGATGCCCTACCCCAACGCGCTCTGCGCCGCGCAGATCCGGTCGATCAGCGCATCGAACTCGCCCTTCGGCGGGCGGTTCTTCGCCAGACGCTGCTTCAGATGCAGGATCGGTTCCGCCAGGATGTCGTCGAGGTTCTCGGCACAGCTGAAATCACCCGCGACGCGCTTGACCTTCGAATTGTCGAAGATGGCGGTCCAGGCCTTGTCACCGACCAGCGGACCGACCCAGTCCGGATTGTACTTGATCAGCGTATCGGTCGGAACATGGACAATCTTGGCCTCGACGCCGAGCAGCCGCGCGATCGCTTTCTGAATGTCGTTCCAGATATGGGCGCGGTCGGAAGTGATGTGGAAGATCTCACCAAGCGCCGCCTGCTTGCCGAACAGTCCGGCAAAGGGAACGGCAAAATCGACGGAACGCGTCAGCGTCCAGGGCGTGTGGCCATCGCCGGCGACGATCGTCGGCTCGCCATCCAGCATGCGCCGCGCCATGATATCGCTCTCGCCCATCATGATCGGCAGGCCGGTGCGGACGGTATGGCTGGGGCGGACGATCGTCCAGGCGAGATTGCTGGATTTCTTCAGCAGTTCCTCGCAGGCGATCTTCGCCTGGCTGTAGGGCCAGTAGGGATTGATGGCAGGCGTGTTTTCGGTGATCACATAATGACGCGCCGGCTTTTCATAGACCGAGGCCGACGAGATGAAGATGTACTGGCCGCAATGGCCGGAAAATATCTCGATATCGCGGGCGATCTGATCCGGCGTGAAGGCGATGAACTGGCAGACGACGTCGTAATTGGCCTTGGCGAGATCGGCGTAGGCTGCCGATCCGAGTTCGCCGGTGATCGAGGTCACGCCGGCAGGCAGCGGATCGCCTCTCAGCCCGCGGTTGAAGACGCTGACATGGTTTCCCTGAGCAACCGCGCGCTCGACGCAGGGATAGGAGATCTGGCCGGTACCGCCGATGAAAAGCACGTTCAAAGTCATGGAAGAGACCTCGGTATGTGATGGGCAGGATCTGTGGTTGCTTTTCATAGCGCGAATGGGCCTGATCGTCTCCCGCAAATCCTAGGGGCGCGCCGCGGCCGGAAAGCGGTGCCAAGATACAAGCCGATGTCGGAACCCTGGCTGTCCGGACGTCTTCAAGACAGACATGTTCTGGAGGAAACGATGACGATCACCATCACAGCCTTTGAATGCTCGCCCGATCGCGGCCGCGGAATGGCCCGCGACATGCGCGTCCGCTGGGCACTCGAAGAGGTCGAGCAATCCTATGAGGTCCGTCTCGTGTCCTTCGAGGCGATGAAGCAGCCCGCCCATCTGGCGCTCCAGCCTTTCGGGCAAATCCCGACCTACGAAGACGGCGACCTGGCGATCTTCGAGTCCGGCGCCATCATCCTCCATATCGCGCAACAATTCCCCGGTCTGCTGCCCGCGGATCAGAACGGCCGGGCACGCGCCATCGCCTGGCTGTTTGCCGCCGTCAGCACCATCGAGCCGCCGATTGTCGAACGGGAGGCGACAGGCTTTCTGGAGCGCAACGAGAGCTGGTACGAACAACGCCTGCCCCTCCTCACCGGCCGTATCCGCAAGCGGCTGGCCGAGCTGTCACGACGGCTCGGCACCGCCGATTGGCTGGACGGCGATTTCAGCGCCGGCGACCTGCAGATGATCTCGGTGCTTCAGCGGCTCAAAAGCTCCAATCTGCTCGATGAATTCCCGAACCTAGCGGCCTATGTCGCACGCGGCGAGGCACGGCCCGCCTACAAGCGCGCGTTCGATGCACAGTTGGCGGTTTTTCTGGCCTCCTCGCAGAGCTGACCAAGGCCCTTCGAACCCGAAATCATCTGCGGCATCCGGTAGCATTCGCCGCCGGATGCCATTGATTTCCAGCGGCTCTGCCGTAGATGACGGCACATCCCTGCAATATGTCGCAAACGGCGTTGTGTTGCTGCCAAATCGGCCTATTATTGTTAGCCGGGCAAACAAAAATCCGTCACTGCGCAGCAATTTCAACGAATTGGCAATGACGTGATTCTAATATGCACAGCATTGCAAACGCCAACCAAGAAGAAGACTGCTGATAATGGAATCCACGATCGTCATGATAAACCTGTTCGGTGCCGTAGCCTTGCTGCTATTCGGCCTGGCGCAGGTCAAAGATGGCGTGTCGCGGGCCTTCGGCGCCAAGCTCCGGACAGGGCTTGCGACCGGCACGCGCAGCGGTCTGCGCTCCTTCTTCTCCGGTTTCGTCGCTACAGTCGCGTTGCAGAGCTCAACGGCCACCGCGCTGATGGTCGCATCCTTCGTCGAGCGTGAACTGGTCAAGCCGCGCATGGCGCAGATCGTGCTGCTCGGCGCCAACGTCGGCACCGCCGTCACCGCCTGGATCGTCGCGACCGGCATCGAGTGGCTGTCGCCGCTGGTCATCCTCGCCGGCATCGTGCTCTATCGCAGCGGCTCCACCTCCCGCCAGGGCGGCGGCACGGCGCTGATCGGGATCGGCCTGATGCTCCTGTCGCTGCATCTGCTCAGCAGCGCCACAGAACCGATGCGCCAGTCGCCGGCACTCGCGGCCTTCGTCGGCCTGCTCGACAATGCCTGGCCGGTAGCGCTCGCCTTCTCTGCAGGCATTGCATTCATCTCCTCGTCCAGTCTGGCCGCCGTCGTGCTGATCCTGTCGCTGGCATCGACAGGCATTCTCTCTGCGGATCTGGTGATCATCCTGGTGCTCGGCGCCAATCTCGGCGGCGCCATTCCGCCGGTTGTCGCCTCGCTCTCCGGCCCGGCTTCGGCCAAGCGTGTCACGCTCGGCAATCTGATCGTGCGCGCTATCGGCTGTCTCATCGCTTTGCCGCTCGCCGGTTACGGGGCGGAACTGCTGGAGCTTCTCCCGCTGGCGCCTGCAAAACTGCCCGTCGACGCCCATCTCGGCTTTAACCTGATGCTCGCAGCCGTCGCCTGGCCCTTCTCGCGCCTGCTGTCGAAGCTGATGCTGCGGCTCGTTCCGGAAGAGGCGCAGCCTGACAACGCCCCGAAATATCTGGATCAGGGCGAACTCTCGACCCCGGTCGTGGCTCTTGCCAGCGCCACCCGCGAAACGCTGGGTGTCGGCGATCTCATCGAGCGCATGCTGATGCGCGCCTCCGATGCTTTCGAGAAGGACGACCTCGCCAAGCTCAAGGAAATTCCCTCGCTCGAAAAGCGGGTCGATAGCCTGCAGCAGGAGGTGAAGATCTATCTCTCCAAGCTCGGCCGCGAAGGGCTCAGCGAAGAGAACGGCCGCCGCTCGATCGTCATCATCGACTATGCGATCAACCTCGAACATATCGGCGACATCATCGAGAAGGGCCTGCTGCCGCAGGTCACCAAGAAGGCTTCGCTCGGCCTGAAATTCTCTGAGGACGGCTATGAGGAGCTGAAGAAGCTCTTCCACCTGACGATCGACAATCTTCGCATCGCCCAGACGATCTTCGTCACCCGCGATTTCAAACTCGCCAAGCAGATGATGGAAGTGAAGGTCGAGGTCCGCAGGATGGAGAAGCAGTCCTCCGAGCGCCACCTGGAACGCCTGCGCGACGGCCGCGCCGACAGCCTGCAGACCAGCTCGCTGCATCTCGATATGCTGCGCGACCTGAAGCGCATCAACGCCCATATCGTCTCGGTCGCCCATCCGATCATGGACGAACACGGCCTCCTCATCGAAAGCCGCCTCAAGGACGCTGCGGAATAGAGATGATCAGTCGGCCGATGGCAGGCGGCGCATCGTGAACTCGATCTGATCATTATCGAGCTGCCGCCAGCTTTCGACTTCGGTCCAGTAGGCTGCCTTCGGATATTCGGCAAACCATTCTCGGGCCTTGGCCCGCGCATCGAGCAGCGCAAGCCGGTATGTTTCGCGCACGAAGCGGTCCGCGCCCGTGCGGGGCGTCCCCTCGGCACGATGCCGCTCGATCCTTCGTTTCAAGCCGTCGAATGACGGAGGTCCCGGAATTTTATTCATGAAACCTACCTCTGCCGGAAAAAGGTAGTATCGAAGCCGCTAATTTGCGAGTCGAATCTTGGCTGCGGCCTTCCGCCCGCTGGCGACTGGCGTTCCTAGCTGATAGGAGGCGTCGCAATCAGGAATGACGGGTCGCGGCTCCGGCTGCGGCCTATGGGGGTTAGTATGGAAAGACCAGTATTGCCGGCAGGCCTTCCCGCCGACATCGAAGACAAGAAGCTTGCGGCCCAGACGTGGTTCCGGCAGCTGCGCGACACGATCTGTTCCACCTTCGAGGCACTGGAAGACGAACTCGCCGGACCGATGTCCGATCGCGAGCCGGGCCGCTTTATCGGCAAGGACTGGTCGCGCGACAATGGTGCAGGTGGCGGTGGCCGCATGTCGATGATGCATGGCCGCGTCTTCGAAAAGGTCGGTGTCCACACCTCGACCGTCTATGGCGAATTCGCCCCCGATTTCCGCGCCCAGATCCCCGGCGCCAACGAGGACCCGCGCTTCTGGGCCTCGGGCATTTCGCTGATCGCCCATCCCGTCAATCCGAATGTGCCCACCGTCCACATGAACACCCGCATGGTCGTCACCTCCACGCGCTGGTTCGGCGGCGGTGCGGACCTGACGCCGGTTCTCGACCGGCGCCGCAGCCAGGAGGACGAGGATACGCAGCTCTTTCACAAGGCGCTGGAGCTCGCCTGTCGCCAGCACGCGGTTGCCGATTACAATGCCTACAAGACATGGTGCGACGAATATTTCTTCCTGAAGCACCGCAACGAGCCGCGCGGCACCGGCGGCATCTTCTACGACTGGCTGCATTCGAGCCCTGAGGCCGGCGGCTGGGACGCCGATTTCGCCTTCACGCAGGACGTCGGCCGGGCCTTTGCCGCAGTTTATCCACAGATTGTTCGCGCCAATTTCAACAAACAGTGGACGGAACAGGATCGTGAGGAACAATTGATTCGTCGCGGCCGCTATGTGGAGTTTAATCTCCTCTACGATCGCGGTACCATCTTCGGGTTGAAGACGGGTGGCAATATCGAGTCGATTCTCTCGTCCATGCCGCCAACGGTGAAATGGCCGTAGGCGCTGCAGATCAGACTGTACGATAACGTACGGGTAAAAACATGTTGAATGCCCTTCAAGAAGGGTGAACGCGTTCTAAATCAATTTGTATGTGCATAACAATCGGAGGAGGATTGTCCATGACGATACAAAGCGGTTCATCCGCGGATGCGCAGCAATCATCCCGCGTAATCGATGCCCCGGAATTTCTGAGCCGTCTCGCAGAAGACATGCGGGCGAAAAGCGGCTCGGATTTGCCCCTTTCCTGCTTCATCGAGCAGGTCAAGCTTCAGCTCGCCGGCGGAAAATCGCCCGAAGAGCTGCAGGGACAGGGCCGCGAAAGCGC
Organism: Hyphomicrobiales bacterium; assembly: GCA_900465675.1. Taxonomy (GTDB): domain Bacteria; phylum Pseudomonadota; class Alphaproteobacteria; order Rhizobiales; family Rhizobiaceae; genus Rhizobium. Next base: position 722,150 of record UBJR01000009.1, read on the forward strand.
CAATTCCAACACGCCCTATCAGTCATCCGACTGCTACCGTTTCTGGGCGATGCCGGAATAAGCCTATCAATCCGGCCGATCGCCGCGATCGGCCGGAACCTTCTCCCCTCTTTGCACATTCAAGCTACGCGTGAATTTGCGCGATCCTGTCACGTTCCGGATCAAGGAGGATACAATGCGACTTTTCGAATGTGGTACGCTCGTTCCAGGCTGCGACTGGCATACCCGTGCCAATGACGACGCCGAAGTCGTCCGCCGCGCGGTTGAGCATATGAAGACCGCCCACGGCGAGACCACCATCCGCGAAAACATGGTCGACAATATCAAGGCCCGCATCCGCAACGAAGCGAACGCGGCCTGATCATTTCGTGATATCGTTGAGCCGGGCGAGCAGCGCCGCCCGGTCGGCAACGAAATTCTCATCGACCCATTGCTCTTCGAGCGTCTGTAACAGCTGGCCGACGCGCGGACCCGACGGTATGCCGGACGCAATCACGTCGCCGCCGCTCAGTGGAAATTTCGGCTTCTGCCACCGCTCCGCCTGATCGAGCAGCTTGCCGAGACGCGCCGCCCGGCTCATTTCCTTCATGTCGCCTTCCGCCTTGCTCCGCGCCACTGCGAGCGCCAGCTTCAGCCGTGCGATGATGCCTTCGGGCGCGTTGCGGTAAAGCAGCCGGTCGAAGGCGGCAGACGAAATCTCGTCGTTGACGGGGACGGCAAGCGCCCAGGTTTTCAGCCAGGCAGCTTCGGCATTGGCAAGCTTCAGCCGCGCCGACATCGCCACCAGGCGGGGAACATCGGGCGGGACGATCGAGGCCAGTCTCAGCAGCGGATCCGGCGCCCAGCCGAGCGCCTGCTCAGTCGCCACCAGCCCCGGAATGGCGTCGATACCCCACTTTTCCGTCTCCGGCAGGATCTCGTTCAGCGTCGCGACGGTCCGCATCCAGAGCAGCGCGCGGCCGGGATCCTTGGCCGACAGCAGCTTGCGAAGCTCGGACCAGACACGCTCGGCCGAAAGCGTTGCGAGCTTCGAGCGCGCCGCGGCGGAAGCCTTCAGCCCGGCCGCATCCGGCCTGCCGGAGCCGTAATAGGCGAAGAAGCGGAAGAAACGCAGGACCCGCAGGTAATCCTCGGAGATCCGCGTCGCCGCATCGCCGATGAAGCGGATGTTGCGCGTCTCGATATCCGCAAGCCCCCCGACGAGATCGATCACCTCGCCTGCCGCATTGGCATAGAGCGCATTGATCGTCAGGTCGCGCCGCTCCGCGTCAACCTGCCAATCGGTGCTGAAGGCGACCTTGGCGTGCCGTCCATCGGTCTCGACGTCGGTGCGCAGCGTCGTCACCTCGAAGGGCTTGCCGTCGAGAACCAGCGTCACCGTGCCATGCGCGATCCCTGTCGGCACCGCCTTGATACCCGCGGCCTTCGCCCGCTCGATCACCGCTTCCGGCGTCAGCGTCGTGGCCATATCGATGTCGCTGACATCGAGCCCCATCAGGCTGTTGCGCACCGCGCCGCCGACGACCCGGGCCTCGCCGCCATCGGCATTCAGCAGCGAAAAGACGCGCGAAAGGCGCGGATCCTGAAACCAGGCTTCGTGAGCCACACTGGTCATGCATACATTCTTTCGTAAATCGTGCGGATGATGCCGGCGGTAATGCCCCAGATCATCCATTCCTCATAGGGCATGCGGTAAAACTGGCGCTGCACTCCGTTCCAGAGGCGGCTGTCGAGCGCGTGATTATCAGGGTTCATCAGGAATGACAGCGGCACCTCGAACACGCTTTCCACCTCATCCGGGCTCGGCGTCAGCGTGAAGCCGGGCTTGATGACGGCAAGAACCGGGGTGATGCGGAAGCCGGTCGCCGCCAGATAATCCGGCAGGCGGCTGACCGGCTCGATGAACATGTCGGCGAGGCCGATCTCCTCGCCAGCCTCGCGGATCGCCGCCATCTCGAGCGAGTCGTCGGTCGGATCCATCGAACCGCCCGGAAAGGCGATTTGGCCGGAATGCTTGCGCAGCATCTCGGTACGCTTGGTCAGAATCACCCGCGCGTCGTCACCGTCATCGATGACAGGCACCAGCACCGCCGCATCGCGCAGCTTTATGGTCTCGACATAGGGCAGAAGATCCTGGTTGATCAGGTGATCGCCGTGGTCGCGCCAGGCGAGATCGATCGGCCCGCCCTTCTGGTTGAGCGCCCGGCGACGGAATTCATCGGCCGAATACAGCGGATAACGGGATGCAATCGGTTCACTCATCGGGAAAGCGCGTCCAGTTCATCCGCAGCCATGACGGGAAAGATGCGCCCGCCGGATCGCAGGCAGAACATCTGACGTCCCTCGACCTTGATCACTTCGCCAAGCTCGACCAGCTCGTACATCACAGGACGCGCAACCAGCGCCTCCAGCCTGCCGCGCACATGCAGATAGGGTTTCAGCTCGCTGTTCTCGCCATGGATGACGAAACGCAGCGCATGCTCGTCTCCGGCCTCGACGACATCGCCAGTATTGGTGCGAAACGTCAGCACCTGCGCGTCCCCACGTCCCGTCACACTCATCTCGACGGCGAGAAAGGGCGCATCGGCGACGCGGATGCCGACCTTTTCCACAGGAGTCACAAGATAGGTCTTGCCGTCCTCATCCTTGCGCAGAACCGTCGAAAAAAGCCGGACGAGCGGCGCCCGGCCGATCGGCGTGCCCATGTAGAACCATGTGCCGTCGGCGCGGATTTCCATGTCGATATCACCGCAAAAGGGCGGATTCCACTTGTCCACGGGCGGCAGACGGCGCGTTTTGCCACCGGTTTCGCCGGCGGCACGCGAAATCAGCGCGGCCAGCCCCGCGGCATCTTCGCTCGCCCTGATCTCTTCGCCTGCCATTCTTCTGTCCCGGTTTGCACTTAACGAGGGGAAGTCACGAGATAGTCATTCGAAACGAACTTGTCAGCCCGCAACATCTTCATAACTCTATCGGGTATGAGGCAGAGGTGTAAGTCCGCCGATTCGCGACGAATGATTTAGCCGTTGGAGATGCCTGATGGGTATGATGAAGACCGAAGACAGCCTCGATGAAAAGGCGATCATTGCCGCCGCCGAAAAGGCGCTTGCCGATATTGCCCTTGTCCGCGAAGAAGTTTCGAAGGTGATCTTCGGTCAGGAAAGCGTCGTCGAGAACACGCTTCTCGCCGTGCTTTCGGGCGGCCATGCGCTGCTGGTCGGTGTTCCCGGCCTTGCCAAGACCAAGCTCGTCACTACGCTCGGCGAAGTGCTCGGCCTCGGCGCCAACCGCATCCAGTTCACGCCCGACCTGATGCCCTCGGATATTCTCGGCTCCGAAGTCATGGACCAGGACGAGAGCGGGCGCCGCTCTTTCCGCTTCGTCAAGGGGCCGGTCTTTGCCCAATTGCTGATGGCCGACGAAATCAACCGCGCCTCGCCGCGCACCCAGTCGGCGCTGCTGCAGGCCATGCAGGAATATCACATCACCGTCGCCGGCCAACGCTACGACCTGCCGGCGCCGTTTCACGTTCTCGCCACCCAGAACCCGCTGGAGCAGGAAGGCACCTATCCGCTGCCCGAAGCACAGCTCGACCGCTTCCTGATGCAGGTCGACGTCAACTATCCGGAGCTCGCTGCCGAGCGGCAGATCCTGCTCGAAACCACCGGCCTCAGCGAAACCAAGCCGCAGGCGGTGCTCGATGCCGGCAGGCTGACGCAGATTCAGAGCCTGATCCGCCAGATGCCCGTCAGCGACAAGGTGGTCGATGCCATCCTCGGCCTCGTGCGCTCGGCCCGTCCCGGCCAGGGCAATGCCGCGACCGACAAGCATGTCGCCTGGGGCCCCGGCCCGCGCGCCGGCCAGGCGATGATGCTCTGCGCCCGCGCACGCGCACTCTACGAAGGCCGCCTCGCGCCTTCGCTCGATGACGTCTATGCTCTGGCCGAACCCGTGCTCGAACATCGCATGGCGCTGACCTTCGCCGCCCGCGCCGAAGGCATGTCGGTCCGCGATGTGATTGCCGGCCTCGTCAAGCAGGCCCGGGGATAAGAACAAGGATAGAGAACGCGTGGCGTCTATCGGACAGATCGTCAATCCGACACCGGGCAGCGATGCGCTTGCACGAGCAAGGCAGCGCGCCTCGCTGGTGCCCGATTGTCTGGTCGAAGCCAAACGCATCGCCAACACGGTAATCGCCGGCTGGCACGGCCGCCGCAAGCGCGGCATCGGCGAGAATTTCTGGCAGTTCCGCCCCTATACCGAAGGCGAGAGCCTGTCGCGCATCGACTGGCGCCGCTCGGCCCGCGACGACCACACCTATATCCGCGAACGCGAATGGGAAGCCGCCCACACGATCTGGCTCTTTGCCGACATGTCGCCGTCGATGATGTACAAGTCGACGCTCGGCAGCGTGTCCAAGGAGAGCCGCGCGCTTGTCATCATGCTGGCGCTTGCCGAAATTCTGGCGCGCTCAGGCGAACGCATCGGCTGCCCCGGCGTCATGGAGCCGGTTTCGGCACGCAATGCCGCCGAGCGTCTGGCAACCGCACTGATGCATTCGCAGCTCACCGGCGGGCTGCCCGAAGTGGCGATGATCCGCGGCTGGAGCGATCTGGTGCTGATCGGCGATTTCCTTGACGATGCCGATGCCGTTATGGCGCGGCTGACGCCGCTTGCCCGCCGCGGCCTGCGCGGCCATGTCGTCGAAGTGGCCGATCCGGCCGAGGAAATCTTCCCCTATAGCGGCCGCACCGAATTCACCGATCCGGAAACCGGCTCCAAGCTCGTCTCCGGCCGCGCCGAGAATATCCGCGATGCCTATACCCGCGCCTATCTCGCCCGGCGCGACAGTCTCGGCCAGTCGCTGCGTCATCTCGGCTGGACCTTCGTCACCCACCGGACCGACCATCTGGCATCCGAAGCGCTGGTGGCGATCCACATGTATCTCTCCGGCATGCCGGCCAAGGCAACGCATGGAGGGCAGCTGTGAACGCCCTTCCCTTCGCTTTCGCCTATCCCGCCATCCTCGGCGCTCTCATCGCCCTCCCCGTCATTTGGTGGCTGCTGCGGTTGACGCCGCCGCGCCCGAAGACCGAAGTCTTTCCACCACTGAAAATCCTCGCGACCGTTCTAAAGCGCGAGGAAACACCGGCGCAGAGCCCCTGGTGGCTGACGCTGCTGCGCATGCTGCTCGCCGCCGCCGTGATCCTGGCGATCGCCGATCCGGTATTCAATCCGCGCACCAATTCGCTGGCCTCCGGCGGCCCGCTCGTGCTCTTCGTCGATAACGGCTGGGCAACCGCACCGGATTGGGAGCGCCGCGTGCAGACGGCCGAAGCGCTGATCGACGACGCGGAATCCGCAGGCAGCCCCGTCGCCATCGCCTTCACCGCCGACCCGACCAACGATGCGGTTCCCGGCACCGCGGCCGTCGCCCGCGACAAGCTGCGCGCCGCCGAACCCAAGCCCCTCGTTCCCGACCGCCAGCGCGCCTTCGAGGCGCTGCGTGCGGCCTTGAACGGCACCAAGCCCGGCACGCTCGCCTTCCTGTCCGACGGCGCCGCCTCCAGGGACAACGAAACAGTCGTCCGCGACCTCGCCAACCTGCAGCCAGCCGAACTGCGCCTCGTCGAAGGCGACAGGGCGCAGACGATCGCCATCACCGGTGCGGCAAATGCCGCCGATGCGATGACCGTCACCGCCACCCGCCTCGACACGTCGGCCGCCTCGCAATTGCCGCTGACGGCGCAGGACGCCCAGGGCCGCGCGATTGCCGCCGGTTCCGTCACCTTCCAGCCAGGCCAGTCGGTGGCGACGGGGTCGATCGCCGCCCCCTTCGAGATGCGCAACGATTTCGCCCGCGTCAGCATCGACGCCCATGCGACGGCTGGTTCCGTCCACCTGCTCGACGACGGCTTCAAGCGCCGCCGCGTCGTGCTGCTGTCGGGCGAAGCCGGTGACGAATTCCAGCCGCTGCTTTCGCCGCTCTATTACATCCAGCGCGCCCTGCAGCCCTACGCGGATTTGATCGAACCGAACTCGCCCGATCTCGCCACCTCGATCCCGGATCTTCTTGCGCAGAACCCGTCCGTGATCATCATGGCCGATATCGGCCGTCTGCCGCAGGAAACCTACGAGCCGCTGCAGCGCTGGATCGCCAATGGCGGCACGCTGATCCGCTTCGCCGGTCCGCGCCTTGCCGCAGCCCCCGCCGATGATCCGCTGGTGCCGGTGACGCTGCGCCAGGGCGAGCGTGCGCTCGGCGGCGCTCTCTCCTGGGCCGAACCGCAGCCGCTGGCCGACTTCCCGAATTTCGGACCCTTCGCCGGCATGGCGAGGCCAACCGACGTGACGATCAAGCGGCAAGTGCTCGCCGAGCCGACACCCGACCTTGCCGAACGCACCTGGGCCAGCCTTGCCGACGGCACGCCGCTCGTCACCACCAAGCCGATCAGTGCCGGCCGCATCGTGCTGTTCCATGTCAGCGCCGAGGCCACATGGTCGAACCTGCCGATCTCCGGCAACTTCGTGGAAATGCTCCGCCGTATCGTCCAGCTCTCCCGCTCCGGCGGCGTGACCTCCGAGGCCGGTGCGGCATCGACCGCCGAAGCACTGCCGCCCTTCCGGCTGCTGGACGCCAAGGGCGTGCTGACCACCGAAACCGGAACCGCCCGCCCGCTGATCCTGAACGCCAAGGCCGCACCGGTCTCGAACTTCGACAACCCGCCCGGACTCTATGGTTCAGAAGATGGCTTTACCGCGTTGAATGTATTGCCTGATAATGCCGAACTGAAGCCGCTGGACACCGCAGGCGTCACCGTCATCCGCGCCGGATTGATCGGCGGCGAAACGTGGTCGGCCAAGCCTGCCCTCTTCCTGATCGCCTTCCTGCTGCTGCTCGCCGACAGCCTGATCGTGATGTTCATGAGCGGCGCCTTCTCGCGCCTTCGCCCGGCCGCCCGCAGCGCCGCGCTGATCGCCGTGGCGATTGCCGCCGGCCTCTTCCTGCAGCCGCATGATCTGCGCGCCGACGATTCCAAGCCCGGTGACGACCTGATCCTGCAGCGGCTCGACAACACCCATCTCGCCTATGTCGTGACCGGCGAACAGGACGTCGACAATATTTCCGAGCGCGGCCTCGAAGGGCTGACGGAATTCCTGACCTACCGCACGACCTTGGAACCGGCACCGCCCGTTGGCCTCGACCTGACCAAGGACGAGCTCTCCTTCTACCCGATCATCTACTGGCCGGTTTCCGCCTCCGCCCCGATGCCATCGACCGCAGCGATCAACCGCATCGATGCCTATATGCGCGCTGGCGGCACCGTGCTCTTCGATACCCGCGACCAGTTCAGTGCCCTCGACAATTCGGGCGGCGCGCAGAGCGCCAATGGCGAACGGCTGCAGCAGATCCTTGCCAATCTCGACATTCCGCCGCTGGAACCGGTGCCCTCCGACCACGTGTTGACCAAGTCCTTCTATCTGCTGTCGAGCTTCCCCGGCCGCTATGCCGGCAGCCCGCTGTGGATCGAGGCCCGCCAGGACAATCGCGCCAGCGATCCGAAATCCGCCGCCTCCGCCGACGGCGTCTCGCCGATCCTGATCACGGGCAACGACTTTGCCGGTGCCTGGGCGGTCGATGAAAACGGAACGCCGCTGCTGCCGACCGTGCCGCCGGACGAGGCGCAGCGCGAATATGCCTATCGCGCCGGCGTCAACATCATGATGTATATGCTGACCGGCAACTACAAGACCGATCAGGTCCACGTCCCCGCCCTCCTCGAACGTCTGGGGCAGTGACATGACGCTCAATTTCGCCCCCTTCATTCCCTGGCCGATCCTGGCCGTCCTCGCCGTGATCGTCGCTGCCGTTGCCGCGTTTGCCATCCTGCGTGGCGTCCGCGGCGCCTGGATCCGCACGGTCGCGGCCATCGCCCTGCTTGCCGCCCTCGCCAACCCCCTGCTGATGCAGGAGGACCGCGAGCCGCTTTCGACGGTGGTCCCTGTGATCGTCGATCGCAGCCAGAGCCAGCAGACGCCCGAGCGCATCAAGATGACCGACGATGCGCTGGCGCAGCTGAAAGACCGGCTGTCACGCTTCCCCGATATCGAGCCCCGCTATGTCGAGGCGACCGAACCCGAGGATTCCGACGCGCCCTCCACGCGCCTCTTCAATGCGCTCTCGGCCGCCGTCGCCGACGTTCCGCCCGCCCGCATCGGCGGCGCGATCATGCTGACGGACGGCGAGGTTCACGATGTTCCCGGTGTCAACCAGGCACTCGGTTTCGACGCCCCGATCCACGGGCTGATCACCGGCAAGCCCGACGAATTCGACCGCCGCATCGAGGTCATCAAGGCGCCGCGCTTCGGCATCGTCAACGAAGAACAGCAACTTGTCCTGCGCGTCTTCGACGATGGCCCGAGCCCGGGCGGCACCGCGACCGTCACCGTCAAACTGAACGGCGACGAGATCGCCACGCTGCAGGCCACACCCGGTCAGGATACGCCCTTCTCCTTCCGCGTGCCGCGCGGCGGCAGCAACGTGCTGGAATTTGCCGTCGCCGCCCTGCCGGGCGAAGTGACGGAAGCCAACAATCGCGCCGTCCATGTCATCGACGGTATCCGCGAAAACCTGCGCGTGCTCCTCGTGTCGGGCGAGCCGCATGCCGGCGAACGCGCCTGGCGCAATCTGCTGAAGTCGGACGCCTCAGTCGATCTGGTGCATTTCACCATCCTGCGTCCGCCGGAAAAGCAGGACGGCACGCCGATCAACGAGCTGTCGCTGATCGCCTTCCCGACCCGCGAGCTGTTCGTCGACAAGATCAAGGATTTCGATCTCATCATCTTCGACCGCTATCAGCATCGCGGCGTGCTGCCGATCCTCTATTACGATTACATCGCCCAGTACGTCGAAAACGGCGGTGCGCTGCTGATCGCCGCCGGCCCCGAACATGCCGGCCAGGATTCGATCGCGCTGACGCCGCTGCAATCGGTTCTGCCTGCGGCACCGACGGGCCAGATGATCGAGAAAGCCTTCTATCCCCGCCTCTCGGACGAGGGTCGCAAGCACCCGGTCACCCGCGGCCTCGACGGTTCCGCCGACGAGCCGCCGCATTGGGGCCGCTGGTTCCGTTCCGTCGGCGTCGAGCAGCCGCAGGGCCAGACCGTCATGGTCGGAGCCGACAACAATCCTCTGCTGGTCCTGAACCGCGCCGGCCAGGGCCGTGTCGCCATGCTGCTCTCCGATCAGGGCTGGCTCTGGGCCCGCGGCTTCGAGGGCGGCGGTCCGCACGTCTCGCTCTACCGACGCATCGCCCATTGGCTGATGAAGGAACCGGCTCTTGAGGAAGAGGCGCTGACCGCCCGCGCCCAGGGCCGTACGCTCGAGATCACTCGCCAGACGATCGGCGGCGATCCCGGCGAGGCAACCGTCCGCTATCCATCCGGCAAGACCGAAAACCTGCCGCTCGCCCAGTCCGAGCCCGGCCTCTACAAGGCCGAGAAGAAGATGGACGAGATCGGCCTCTTCGAGATCCGCAACGGCGACCTGACGACCCTCGTCCATGTCGGCGCCGTCGATGCGCCCGAGTTCAAGGCGATGGTTTCGACGACTGAAGCCCTGAAGCCGATCACCGACAAGACCCGCGGCCTCGTCGCCCGCGTTTCGGATGCTAGCGGCGCCATCGAAGTGCCGCCGGTTCTGCCGGTGCGCGGCCAGATCCGTGTCGCCGACAGCGAGCGCATGCAGATCAAGCTCACCAACGAAACGGTGCTGAAGGGCATCAACACGCTGCCGCTATTTGCCGGTTTTGCCGGCGTCGGCGTCCTGCTGCTGGCCTTCGGCGCCATGTGGTGGCGTGAGGGGCGCTGAGCGGCTTTGTGCGAAGGCGAGACTCTGATATCGGCAGGCGATAGCAATCGCCGCCGAAGAGTGCAGCCATGGCCCCGCAGAAGCTGAAGGTCACCAAGGTTCTTTCCAAGAAGGACCGCAAGAAGATCGCCGACCCGCTGATCGCCTACAATCTCGCCCGCTTCGGCGAGAGCGGCCGCGAAAAGCTGGCGATCCGCCTGCGCGGCGATGACGGCGAGATATGCGGCGGGCTTGTCGGCTACACCGCCCGCGACTGGCTCTATATCGAGATGCTCTTCGTTCCCGAGGACCTGCGCGGCAAAGGCATGGCGGGAACGCTACTGCATATGGCGGAAGACGAAGCGAAGCGCCGCGGCTGCATCGGCGCATTTATCGATACGATGAGCCCGGATGCCCTCAAGGTCTACCAGCGCTACGGCTACGAGACGATCGGCGCGCTCGGCGAATTCGCCGGCGGCCATACCTTCACCTGGCTGAAGAAGCGTTTCGAGGCTTAAGTAAGTGAAGTCTGGCGCGTTTCCGCGTCGATCGCCAGCGCCGCCAGAGCGGCAATCACCAGCAATCCGGCAAACAGCCCGATCGCCACGCCAAGCCCCATCGTCACCACGAAGGTCATTACCGAAGGAGCCACGAGACCGCCGAGGCGGGCCATGGCGCCCGCAGCGCCCATGCCGGTGGCGCGCGATGCGGTCGGATAGAGTTCGGGCGTATAGGCATAAAGCGCGCCCCAGGTGCCGAGCAGCGCAAAGCTCATGATCAGCAGCGAGGCACCGATCAGGAGATCATCGGGCGACAGGACGAACAGCAGGCACCCGGCAGCCGACAGCAGGCAGAAACTGATCAGCGTCGGCCGCCGTCCCCACGCTTCCACGCCATAGGCCGCAAGCGAATAGCCCGGGATCTGCGCTAGCGCGACGAAGACCAGGAAGCCGTAGCCGCGCACGAAACCGAAGCCCTCGCCCGCCAGCTTCGCGGGCATCCAGGTGAAGACGCCGTAATAAGAAACGGAAACCAGGAACCAGATCGCCAGGATCATCAGGCTGCGGCGGCGAAGATCGGGCGAAAACAGCCCTTCCGAGGCGGCATGCGGCGCGGCGACAATCTCGTCGCCGGTGGCAAGCGGTGGCTTCCCATGGGCCTCGAGCATCCGGTTGACGATCGCTTTGGCATCGGCAGCCCGGCCCGACCGCAGCAGGTAATGCGGCGATTCCGGCACGAAGAAGCGGAGCGCGACGCCAAGGATCGCCGGTACCGCCGTGACGGCAAAGATATAGCGCCAGGCATCGGCGACGCCCGCCACACTTGCCGCCCAGGCCGCGAGCGCCACGATCAGCGTCCCGATGGCCCAGAAGCCTTCGAGCATCACCAGCCAGCGGCCACGGTTCTTCGACGGCAGGAATTCAGCCATCATCGCGTAGTCGACCGGCAGCGTGCCACCGACCGCCATGCCGGTCAGCAGGCGCAGAACCAGCAAGCTGGTAAAATCGGGCGCGAAGATCGACAGCAGGCCAAAGATGGCATCGCAGGCGACGGTGAGGATCAGCACGTAGCGCCGCCCCAAACGATCAGCCAGCCGCCCGAAGACCACGGCACCGATCAGCATGCCCAGGAAGAACACAGTTCCGGTCTGCAACGCCTGCGCCACGGTGATCTCGAAGGTCGCGGCGATCGAGGCGGCGGTAAAGCCGACGGCCAGCACCTGCATCGCATCCGCTGTCCAGACGAGCCCGAAGATCCCCATCAGCCGCCGCTGGAAAGCGCCGGTTCCGGCACGCTCCAGCGCTTCGTCCATCGATAGTCCGCTCATGCCGCCCCCAGCTGAAAAGCGCCTGGTGAGTCCCAAGCAAAATCAGGGGCTTGATAAAGCATAAGCTCTATTTACGCCAGCTAATTGAGCCCTTCAGCCGCTGATGGGCGTCATCGCTGACCGGCACGACGAGAACGCGCGCCGGATCGACCGGCCCCGGGAAGCTGAGCGCGTTATGCGCCACCCTTTCGAAGCCGAGCTGGCAATAATAGGGCGGATCGCCAACAAGGATGATCGCCTCCGAACCCTTGCGTTTCGCAGCTTCCACCGCGATCCGCACCAGCTCGCGCCCGATGCCCCGGCTCTTGTGCGACGGGCGCACCGCGAGCGGCCCGAGCAGATGCCCCTTCACGCCACCGGCCGTCACCGGCGTCATCCGCACGGAAGCGATGGTCTCGCCGTCGTCGGCGCAGATGAAGGAGAGCGACAGATCATGCGGCCCCTGCTCGCGGATGCGCGCTGCCGCACGGGTGTGCCGGCCGGGACCAAATGCTTCTTCGTTGATGAGTTCGATTGCGCCGTCGTGAGACGCATCCTCAGTGAGGTAGACCAGATCGTGCTTGTGCATGATGAGACAGAAACCGGATAGACAGAAAGCTGGGGTTCTCGAACACGCCCTCAGGCGTTCGGGAGCTTCAGCGTCGTCGCAGGCTTCTGATTGCGTGCATCAAATCGGGTTCCGCAGGAAAATCGTGAAAAGGCCGATAGCAGGAAAAAAATCCGCCGTCCAACGCAAAATGCAGGCAGCGCAAAATGGCCTGTGACGCACTGTTCAATCTTTGCCCGCTGCAAAGACCGGCCGTCTGCGATATCTTTGCCTCAACGAGACCAATTCGAAGGAAACACGCAATGGGCATGCTGGTGGAAGGCGTCTGGCATGACGTCTGGTACGATACGAAGGAAACCAAGGGCCATTTCAAACGGGCCGCATCGCAGTTCCGCAACTGGGTGACTTCCGATGGCGCGGCCGGCCCCTCCGGCACCGGCGGCTTCAAGGCCGAGCGCGACCGCTACCATCTATATGTCTCGCTCGCCTGTCCCTGGGCACACCGCACGCTGATCTTCCGCAAGCTGAAGAAGCTGGAAGACATCATCTCCGTCTCCGTCGTCGATCCGCTGATGGTGGAAAACGGCTGGGAATTCCAGATCAGCGAAGGCGCCACCGGCGACCACCTGTTCGGCGCAAAGGCGCTCTGGGAAATCTACGTGAAGGCCGATCCTAAATATTCGGGCCGTGTCACCGTTCCGGTTCTCTGGGACAAGAAGACCGGCACGATCGTTAACAACGAGTCGTCCGAAATCATCCGCATGTTCAACAGCGCCTTCGACGGCATCACCGGCTCGACGCTCGACCTCTATCCGGCCACTCTCGCCGCCGAAATCAACGAGTTGAACGCGCTGGTCTACAACACCGTCAACAACGGCGTCTACAAGGCCGGTTTTGCGACCACGCAGGAAGCCTATGGCCAAAGCGTCGTCAAGCTGTTCGAAACGCTGGATGTGCTGGAAGCCCGCCTCGGCAAGGGCCGCTACCTGTTCGGCGATACCCTGACGGAGGCAGACTGGCGGCTGTTCACCACGCTGGTGCGCTTCGACCCCGTCTATGTCGGCCATTTCAAATGCAATATCCGCCGCATCGACGACTACCCGAACCTGTCGGGCTACCTGCGTGACCTCTACCAGACGCCTGGCGTCAAGGAGACGGTGAACATGCGCCACATCAAGGAACATTATTACCGCAGCCACAAGACGATCAACCCGACCGGCATCGTCCCTGTCGGCCCGGAGCTCGATCTCGACCGGCCGCATGGCCGCACCAAGCTTGCGGCCGCCTGACCCCTACCAATATTGAGCGGCCGGCTCTGCGCCGCTCAATTCCCTGAGGCGGCGCTTCGTCGCATCGGTGGTCCCCTCCGGCAGCGCATCGAGCGCGAAGAAACCGCTCTCTACGATTTCCATATCGGGCTGGCGTGGCGCCGTCTGCTCGACATCGGCACGGTAGAAGACCACATGGTCGCGCCGGCTGGCCGACCTGTTCAGATAGACCTGAAAGAGCTTCGGCTCGCCGACGATCCGAAGGTTCCCCTCTTCCCGCAATTCCTTGACCAGCGCCTCATGCGACGTTTCCCGCCGCTCGATGCCGCCGCCCGGCATATGCCAGCCCGGCACATAGCTATGTCGGACGAGGAACACCTTGCCCGACGGATCGAAACAGGCCGCGCGCACGCCCATCGTCATCCCGCGCGTCATGGCGAAGTAAACGTGGACGACCCGCATCAGGATTTTCGACTGCCAAGACCTGATCTCGTTGCTCGCCATCGTTCCGTTTTCACTATTTCGTTCAAGCAGATGTGTTTGAATTGTAAATATCCTGGTCTATGTGTCGTAGCATGTTCAAGCTCGCGCATATCTCAGACATTCACCTCGGCCCACTTCCCCGTCTTTCATTCCGCGAGCTCTTCTCGAAGCGCATCACCGGCTTTGTGAACTGGCACCGTAACCGGCGCAAGCATCTTTTCGGCGGAACGCTGGATCTGCTTCTGGAAGACATCCGCGCTCATAAGGCAGACCATCTGGCGGTCACCGGCGATCTCGTCAATCTGGCGAGCGGGCTGGAAATCCGCTCCGCCGCCGGCTGGCTGCGCGATCTCGGCGATCCCGAGGAGACGTCGATCGTCCCCGGCAATCACGACGCCTATGTGCCGGGTGCCTACGAGAAGTCGATGCGTGCTTGGTACGATTATGTGCGCGGCGACCTGGCGCCTGCCGAATGGCAGGAAGACAAGCATATCTTCCCCTATCTGAGGGTCCGCGGCAAAGTCGCGATCATCGGCTGCTCGACCGCCGTCGCAACGCCCCCCTTTGCCGCCAGCGGTTTCTTCGGCCAGCGCCAGGCTCGCGAGGCGGTCAACATGCTGCGCGCCGCAGGTGAAGCCGGGCTCTTCCGCGTGGTGATGATCCACCATCCGCCGATCCGTGGCGCCACCTCGTTTCACAAGCGGATGATTGGCATCCGCCGCTTCGCCGCCGTCGTCACATCAGGCGGCGCCGAGCTCGTGCTGCACGGCCACACCCATCTCAATACGCTATACTGGCTGAAGGGACAGACAGGCCCGGTCCCCGTCGTCGGCATCGCATCCGCCTCTCAGGGCCCCGGCGGCATGAAGCCGCGCGCCGCCTATAATCTCTTCTCGATCGATGGCTCGCCCGGCGCCTGGGAACTGAAGGGCGAACGCTTCAGCCTCAACGATCAGGGCGATGGCGTTTCGCCCGAAAGCGTCGATATTTTCAAGCTTTAGCAGCAAAAGCGGAATCAGTTTCGCCGCAGCTTGAATCGCTTTGCGAGGATTTTTCCCGCGCGGTAATCCTGCCCTTGGTATTTCCAGATCGAGGCGTACAATCGCGCCATCGACGCCGATCAGGGAGCCTCTCATGCGCATCGCCGCCAACCGTATCTGCCGCCTCACCCTCGCCTTTGGCCTTGCCGCCGGGCTTGCCGCACCGGCCTTCGCAGTCGGTGACGAGAACGACGAGACCAGCCCGCCGCCAAAGACCGAGACGACGACCAAATGCGCCGATGGCAAGGTCTGGGACAAGGACAAGAAGGAATGCGTCGACGCCAAGAAGCAGAGCTTCAACGACGACGATCTCTACAAGTTCGCCCGCGAATTCGCCTATGCCGGCCAGTATGAGAATGCCATCAACATTCTGAACCTCGCCAAGAACCAGAGCGATCCGCGCATCCTCAACTATCTCGGCTATGCCAACCGCAAGGCCGGCCGCTTCGAACTCGGCATGTCCTACTACCGCAAGGCACTGCAGGCCGATGAGAATTATATCCTCGCCCGGTCATACATGGGCCAGGCATTGGTGGAACAAGGAGACGTTCAGGGCGCCAAGGTTCAGCTCGTCGAAATCCGCGATCGCGGCGGCGAAAACACCTGGGCCTACCGCGCGCTGCTGCAGAGCTTGAACGGTTACAGGACCTATTGAAACACGAGCGTGTGATGAGCGGCGGAAAACCTTTGGGAAATCGCCGCTTAGCCTCTCTTCTGGTTGCGAAGCACGTCAAACTTGTTTCATAAAGGTCACATTCGCGATATAAAATCGTTTACCCGCACCGGCGCTTCGCGCCGGACATGTTCATGAAATGAGACTATGCGTCAGCCCGTAACGACCATCGACATCCGACGCGACCTAGTCGGCTTGCTGCCGCGGTTGCGCCGTTTTGCGATGACGCTGACGGGTGATGTCGCGGCAGCCGATGAACTGGTGCAGAGCGTCTGTCAGCGCGCCGTCGCCAAGAGCCAGCAGTGGAACGGCGAAGGACGGCTGGAAAGCTGGGTCTATACGCTCGCGCGGCATCTCTGGAATGACGAAGGCCGCAAGCGCCGCCCCCGCCCTGCCGCGCCGAAAGGCAACGTCACCGACATCCGCGAGGCCGCCCGCGAGCGCACCACCGTTACCGATACCGATCTCGTCCACCGGATGCTTGCCGAAATGCCCGAGAACCTCGCCAGCATCTTCCTGCTGACTGTGGTCGAAGGTCACAGTTACGAGCAGACGGCCGAGATCATGGGCATTCCGGCAATCGGCGTTTCGGCGCAGCTTGCCGCCGCGAGACTGCATTTCGCCAGCCTCGCCGACGACTTTCACCACAGGTACTGACCTTTGCCGGATTTCAAGAAACTGCCGCTCGATGCACAGCTGACCGCCCTTCTCGACGGCGAAACGACGCCGGAGCAGAAGCATGAGTTGGAAGAGCGCATCGCCAGCGACGAAGGCGCCCGCAGGCTCTATGACAAGCTGAGGCACGGCGCCGATTTTGGCCGCCGCAGGCTTGAGGATGTGCTGAAGGAGCCCGTTCCTCTGGCGCTGGTGCGTTCGATCAAGAGCGTGCAGCCGCCAAAGGCGCCTGTCGCGCCGCGGGCCACGCGCCCGTCGCTGAAGCTGTCGCCTTCCGGGCCGAAGGCGCTTGCCGCCGCACTCATTCTCTTCGCTGCCGGCTGCGGCATCGGCTATCTCGTCGGCATCGGCCCGGGCGATCCGACGCCGGGCGACGATCAGCACGTCACCGACGACAGCCCGCGCACTAAGGATTGGCTGAACGATGTGGCTGGCTATCAGCGGATGATCATCCGTCAGCCCCGTCATCTTGTGGAAGTGCCCGCCTCTCAGGCGGAAGAAATCTCAAGCTGGCTGACCTCGACCGTCGGCGTCGCCTTCCGCGTGCCTGACCTGACCGGCGAAGGCTGGACGTTCCAGGGTGCCCGTGTCGTGCTTGGCGATGGCCGCCCGGCCGGGCAGCTGGTCTATTCAAGCGCCGACGGCGACCTGATCTCGATCTATTTCCGCAAGGATAGCCAGCCTGCCGATACCGAGGACTTCAAGGAAACCATCAAGGACGAAGTCGGTCTGGTGACCTGGCACAATGCCGGTACGTCCTACGCCCTCGTCGGCCCCTCCGCCGAAGCATCGCTCAGCCAGATCGCCATGGAAGTCGCGGCAGAGATCTAAGCTCCCCAGCAAAACGGAATCAAAAAGGTGCAGCGGATCGCTCCGCTGCACCTTTTCATTGTCGATATCTCAGTTCTTGCCGGCCTTGACGTCGAGCACGCGGTTGGCGGCCGAGACGATCGCTTCCAGCGAGGCGCCGACGATATTGGTGCTGATGCCGGCGCCGAACAGCTTTCCACCCGGATAGGCGGTCTCGACATAGGAGATCGCCGAGGCGTTCGAGCCGTGCTGCAGCGAGTGCTCGGAATAATCCTGCACCGACATCTCGACGCCGAGATAGTCCGAGAGCGCGTTGATGAAGCCGTCGATCGGGCCGTTGCCGCGGCCTTCGATCTTCTTGGTCACACCGTTGTCGGTGATCTCGGCAGCAACCACTCGCACGCCCTTGCGTTCGGGGTCGGCGAATGTGTGGTGATCGACGAACTTGATGCGGCCCTTCGGCTGCGTCACGTAGCGGTCGATGAAGTGCTCGTAGATCCGCTTCGATGGCACTTCTTTGCCTTCTTCATCGGTGATCCGCTGGATTTCCTCGCGGTATTCGACCTGCAGGTTGCGCGGCAGGTTGAGCCCGTAATCCTGCTGCAGGATATAGGCGATGCCGCCCTTGCCCGACTGCGAGTTGATGCGGATGATCGCCTCGTAGGAACGGCCGACATCCTGCGGGTCGATCGGCAGATACGGCACTTCCCAGACCGGATGGTTGGCGACCTTGATCGCCTTCATGCCCTTGTTGATCGCATCCTGATGCGAGCCGGAGAAGGCGGTATAGACCAGTTCGCCGACATAGGGGTGGCGCTCCGGAATGACCATCTCGTTGGAATATTCGTAGACGGCCTTGATCCGCTCGATATCGGAGCAATCCAGTTCCGGATCGATACCCTGCGTGTACATGTTCAGCGCCAGCGTCACCACGTCGACATTACCGGTGCGCTCGCCATTGCCGAACAGCGTGCCTTCGACACGATCGGCACCCGCCATCAGGCCGAGTTCGGTCGCGGCGATGCCGGTGCCGCGGTCGTTATGCGGATGCAAGGAGATGATGATGTTTTCGCGGTTGTCGATCTGCCGGCACATCCACTCGATCTGGTCGGCATAGATGTTCGGCGTCGCCATCTCGACGGTCGATGGCAGGTTGATGATCAGCTTGTCGTCTGCGGTCGGCTTCACTTCGGCGATAACCGCGTTGCAGATTTCCAGCGCCACTTCCAGCTCGGTGCCGGTAAAGCTCTCCGGCGAATACTGGAAGCGGTAACCGCCACCGGCCCTTTCCGCCATGTCGGTGATCATCTTCGCCGCATCGACGGCGATCTGCTTGATGCCGTTGACATCCTTGGCGAACACCACGCGGCGCTGCAGCTCGGAGGTCGAATTGTAGAAATGGATGATCGGCTTGTGGGCACCCTGCAGCGATTCGAAGGTGCGGGTAATCAGTTCCGGGCGGCACTGCACCAGCACCTGCAGGGAAACGTCGTCAGGCACACCACCCTCTTCCACACACCAGCGGGCGAAGTCGAAATCGGTCTGCGAAGCCGAGGGGAAACCGATCTCGATTTCCTTGAACCCCATGTCGAGCAGCAGCTGGAACATCCGGGCCTTGCGGTCGTGGCCCATCGGGTTGACCAGCGACTGGTTGCCGTCGCGCAGATCCACGGAGCACCAGATCGGCGCCTTGGTGATTGTCTTCGACGGCCAGGTGCGGTCAGGAATGTTGATCGTCGGATAGGCGCGGTATTTCAGCCCTGCTTCGGGCATGCCGGCCTTCGGGGAGGTGCTGGTTTGGGAGGAATTGCTGTTGGCGTCCATTGTCGTCGTCTCTTCTCGCTTCACGCATAAGCCGGCGCCCGTTCGGGGATGAGCCGTCTTCGATGCGGACCTGTAGGGGTCTTGTGTGGCCTGGTCTTGAACGTTCGTGAGAGGAGCTCTTATGCCGGCAGGCTTTTCGGCCGCCGGGCGCTCCTCAACGGACCCGGCAACCGCGCGTAAGGCCGAGGAGAAGAAGCGAGGTCAGGGCATGCGCGTTGTCGCGCAGGGCGATACGCCCGCGTGCAATCGTGCCAGAAATCTTTGCGCCTGTGGTCTTCATGCTCGGGCTTATAGCCGTGCGCTAAAAAACTGGCAACCCCCCACCTATGCTTTTGCCTTTTTCACCAGATGCTGCAGCGTCAGCATCAATCCGCCCGCCAGCAATCCCCAGAAAGCACCGGAGATGCCCGCAAAGGAAACGCCTGACGCGGTAACCAGGAACGTGATCGCCGCCGCCTCGCGCGATTCGGGCGCCTGGAACGCCGCCATGGCGGAGCTCGAGAAGGCGCCGACCAGCGCAAGACCGGCGACCGCCTGGATCAGCACCGGCGGCGCCAGCGCCACCGCAGTCGTCACGGCACCGGCAAGCGGCCCGAGGATCAGGTAGCAGATGCCACAGACCAGCACTGCCCAGTAGCGGCGGGCCGGATCCGGATGCGCATCGGGACCGGCGCACATCGCCGCGGTGATCGCCGCCAGATTGACCGCATGGCCACCGAAGGGCGCAGCCAGCAGTGAAAAGACGCCGGAGATCGCAAACAGCGGCCCGGGCTTCGGCTCGTAGCCGTTGACCTTCATGACCGCGATGCCGGGAATATTCTGCGAGGCCATGGTGACGATGAACAGCGGCAGCGCGATCGAGATGAAGGCCGGCAGATTGAAGACCGGGGCGACAAACTCGACGGTCGGCAGCAGCGCCCGTCCAACGGCCGCCCCTGCTCCATCCGGAATATCGACACCGAACGCCACTACCAGCCCGAAGGCGGCAAGTGCCGCCGGTACGGCGAGCAGCCGCTTGAAGGCGCCGACCACCATCCAGGTCAGCACGATCGGCAGACCAAGCCACGGATTGAAACCGACAGCCTTAACAGGCGCAAAACAGAGCCCGATCAGCACGCCCGCCAGCATCGCATTGGCGAGCGGCGCGGGAATGGCCGCCACCGCCCGGCCCAGCGGCTTGAAAAGACCGGCAACCACGATCAGCAGCGCACAGATGATGAAGGCGCCGACGGCCGCATTGAACCCGCCCTCGACGATCCCGGTGCTGGCAAGCAGCGCCGCCCCCGGCGTCGACCAAGCCATGCTGACCGGCAGCCGCGTCGTGAAGCTCAGCACGATGGCGCAAATCCCGAGCCCCAGCGACAGTGCCATCAGGCCCGATGCCGCCTGCGCCTCGGTGGCGCCAACCGTCTGCAGCCCGTGCAGCACCACGGCAAACGAACTGGCAAAGCCGGCGAAAGCCGCGAGAACGCCCATGAACAGGCTTTGAACGGAAAAGTCTTTGAGCATTGCGGGACTCGCGTGATGGGGGGCGAATACCGCATGGAGCATGGAGCTTGGGCCGCATGCAAGTGCAAGCGGCCCTGCAAGCGTTCGTCTGCCGCTATCTGGTCGCGAATGGCGGGATCGGCTTGTCCAAGTTCTCCTTGAACCGCGCCATTAGGGCAGCCTGGGCTTCGGGATCGATGGGCTGCTCGAGCTGCTGCGAAGAGCCGTCGGCGAAGTTGACCGTCACCCTGTGATAAATTGACAGAGTGATACTGTCGTTCGGATGACCTTCGAACGATATGATCGTTTTGCCGTCCTTGTGTTCGATGCGCATCTTGTCAGCGGTCAAGCCCTCTCCAAGCTCTAGGCGGCCGCTCCCGCCCGGGCTCAGGATCGTGTCGTGGCCGTCTCCTGCCCCAAATCGTGCTGTGGCATTGGGGCCGAGATCGATCACGTCATCGCCCGTGCCGCCGGCGGCCACGCTTCCGGAATGAATGGAGATCACGTCATTGCCCGCGCCGCCATGAACATAGCTGTCAGACCAGGCGTCGATCACATCATCGCCCGCACCGCCGTCGACATGACTTTCGGACCAAGCGCTGATGCGATCGTTGCCGCTTCCGCCGCTGACGACCATGTCACTCCACGCCTTGATGTCATCATTGCCGTCGCCACCATCGACATAGCTCCCACCACCTCCTGCGTCGATCGTGTCATCACCCGCACCACAGGACACGCGGCTGTCGCTCCATGCCTTGATCGTGTCGTTGCCTGCGCCGCCGTCGATCTCGCTGCCGCTCCAGGCATCGATCTCGTCATTACCTTCGCCGCCGTAGATGACGCTGTCGGACCAGGCGCCGATCGTATCGTCACCGCCGCCGCCATCGACGAAGCTCTTTGCTCCAACACTCACCGTGTCGTCCCCCGCCCCGGCATCGACAACGCTGTTGGCCGCTGCAGAGAGCGAGTCATCCGTTGCGCCGCCGATCAGGACGCGGATCGCGGTCGCCTGCCAGCGATCCGCCGCATTGCGAAGTTCTGCCGACGTTATCTGCGTCTCGTCCGCCGATTTACCACTCGGCGCGCCTGTCGCGGCAGAGTGCACCTTGTCGAACTCCGGCGGCTGCGGAACCCTGTCCAGCGTCCGCCATAGAAACGAGAAACCTGTCGTCACCCCACTCGTATTTGTCATGGAATCTTCCCCCGAAAATTCATTTGCCGGCAACCGGCCCAAAACCTCACGTTGAAATGCGTACACGGACAATACGGCAATCTTGCCGCGCCAAGCATGCCTCAAACTTGCGCTTAGGTTGAACAATCACAGATAGAACCTGCTGCGGCAGTGAGGCGGATCATTGCTGGCAGCCCGGGGATTCCTGCCGCCAGGCACGTCCGGTCGAACCCGAAACTGGCAAATGCTTGCTATGCGAGCAAAAAAGCCTAATTTAGTTGCGGTGGAGAACCAAAAATCCAGGTGAATGAATGTCGGACGATCCCGATGACCTCAGCAGAGCAGCGGTTGGCCTTTCTTCGGCGGCAATTCTCGCATCGCTCATCAAAACATTGAACGAAAAGAATCTTCTGTCGGACGACGAGGAAAACGCCGTCTATGACGCGGCGATCGCGCTGCTTGGCGACAATGCGGGCGAAGATGAAGATGGCGTCTTCGAACTGGCGCAGGAGATCATCGAAGAGCGCTGGAAGCCGGCGCCGGGCTGACCGGCAGGCGGAAAGAAAAAACGGGGCGCGAACGCCCCGGATTGTATCAGATCTCGCTCTGCGAGGTGATGACGCGCGACACCAGGCCGTAATCCTTGGCCTCTTCGGCCGAGAGCCAGTAGTCGCGATCCGTGTCCCTGGCGATCTTGTCGACCGGCTGGCCGGTTGCCACCGAGAAGATCTTGTTCAGGCGCTCGTTCATCTTGATGATTTCGCGGGCCTGGATCTCGATGTCGGACGCCATGCCGCGCGTGCCGCCGGAGGGCTGGTGCAGCAGGAAGCGGGTGTTCGGCAGGCAGAGACGCTGTTCCTTGGGAACGGCGACATAGATCAGCGCGCCGGCAGATGCGACCCAGCCGGTACCGATCATCCAGACCTTCGGCTTGATGAACTTGATCATGTCATGGATCGAATCGCCCGACTCGACGTGGCCGCCAGGCGAGCTCACGTAGATGCGGATGTCTTCGTCGCTGGCTGCGGCAAGCGCCACGAGCTGCGAGCAAACCTTCTGGCCGAGCTCCATGGTGATCGGGCCGTAGATGAAGATCGAACGCGATTTGAAGAGGTTAGCCTCTGCGTCCTTCCCCAAAGACAGTTCCTTGGTCTTGTCCTCTTGTTCTTCGTCGTTCATTCGAACCTCTCTCGGCTTCATTCGGGTTTCCCGGACATAGTGTGACTCAATGCGTAAAACAATGCGGGAAAAAGACAAGCCACGGAACGGGTGAAGATATTCTTATGACAAACCCGAGAACTGCCAGCATTATGCTGCTATCCCCAGGCGGGAGGAAAAGATGACATCGCTTTTGCTTCATCGGGCCGTCAGAAACAACGCGCTTTGGTGCGACGCCGTCTGCGCCGCTCATGGCCAGCGCGGCGAGTTTGCCCGAACACTCTGGCTGCACCGTCAGGGCACTCCGCCCTTCTATCCCGATGCCATCACGCTCGCCGGCGCGGAAAGTGCCGCCGAACAGGAGGAGACAATCGCCGTCCTCACCCGCTCGCGGCCGGGCGGCTGGGGCATCAAGGACAGCTACTGCGCCCTCGATCTCGCGCCGCAGGGTTTTACCGTGCTGTTCGAGGCCGAATGGATCGGTCTGGACGCCGATGACGATCTCGATGACGACGGCTCTGGCCTGACATGGGAGCGCGTCGAAACCGCCGGGAAACTCGCCGCCTGGGAGAAAGCCTGGACGGGCGGAGAACCGCAGGCCACGCCCATTTTCGCCGAGCCGCTGCTGCACAGACCCGAGATCGCCTTCCTCGCCGCCTATTCCGGCGAGGAGCTGCAGGGCGGCGCCATTCTCAATCACCAGGCCGAGGTGATCGGCCATTCGAATGTCTTTGCCATCGGCGGCAAGGAGCAGCCGATCCGCACCGGGCTCGTCAGAGAAGCGCGGCGGCTTTTTCCCGGCGAACCGATCGTCGGCTATGAGAGCGGCGACGACCTGGAAAATGCCTTGGCCCTCGGCTTTACCGCGCTCGGCCGGCTGCGGATCTGGGCGCGCGACTGAGCTTACCGAAATGTAAGTTGCCAAGGCTTTGAAAAGCCGGAATCCGTTCCTACGTCATTCGTAGGCGGGCTTATCCCGCACGTAACACAGGAGAGAGCCATGTCACCGGAAGAACGCCAATTGCTGACCGGCCTTTTCGACAGGGTACGCACCGCATCCGCAACACCGCGCGATCGCGACGCCGAGGCGCTGATCGATCAGGGCGTGCGCGAACAGCCCTACACGACGTATTATCTGGCACAGGCCGTCATCGTGCAGGAAAAGGGGCTGGAAGCAGCCGCCAACCACATCAAGGAGCTCGAAGAGCGCGTCCGCCAGCTGGAAGCCGGCGAGAGCGAACACCGCCAGGCCGAGCAAGGCGGCGGCTTCCTGAGCTCGATCTTCGGCAGCGGCCAGACACAACAGGCGGCCCAGCCTTCCGGCCCCTGGGGCAATGCCCCGCGCCAGAGCTATCAGGACCGCGGCTACGACGACAATGTACGCCCGATGCAGCCGCGGCAGCAGCAGCCGTCCGGCCCCTGGAACCCGCAGCCGGACGCTCCTTCGGCAGGCGGCAGCTTCCTGCGCGGGGCGCTCGGCACGGCGGCCGGTGTTGCCGGCGGCATGCTGCTCGCCAATTCGCTGAGTGGCGTCTTCGGCAATCACATGTCGTCGCTCGGCTGGGGTTCGCCTTTCGGCTCAAGCCCGTTCGGCAACACGCCGGCACCGACGGAAGAGACCGTCATCAACAACTACTACGGCGGTGACGACAGCAAGCAGGCAGCCGACAATTCGGCCGGCAACGACGACAATAGCAATATCCAGCAGGCCGACTACGATCCGTCCGACGATGACGACAGCTTCGACGATTCACAGGATAGCGGCGACACCTCAGACGTCTGATATGGGTGGCATATGGCGCAGGGCGCCGTATGCCAGCTCGATGGTCAGCCGTGCGGCATCATCCGCCTGAGAACGCCGTCGCGCAGCAGATAGTGGTGGCCGAGTGCTGCGAGCGCGTGGCTGGCGGCCAGCACGATGATGATCCAGGCCGCATCGTTGTGCAGCATCTCGTAGGTATGGGCGAGCGGCTTGTCCTGCGCAAACAGGCTCGGCACCGAGAACAGCCCGAAAAACTCGAAAGGCTCGCCCTGCGCCCAGCGCAGCAGGAAGCCGAGGAGCATCTGCGCGATCAGCAGACAGTAGAGAAGCCAGTGCATGCCCCTGGACAACAGCGCGTTGACGCCGGCCTCGGCGGCCGCAAGCCGCTTGCCGCCAGAGCTGCGCCAGACGAGGCGGACGATGAACACGACGGTGAACAGCAGTCCGAGCGAAATATGAATGGCCTGCAGTTCCTTGCGAAGCGGCGTACCCTTCGGAAGCGAGTTCCAGACATAGGCGGCAGCAAAGAGCGCAATCACGAGGATTGCGGTCAGCCAGTGCAGGGCAATCGTCATTTTGTCGTAGCGGGACGTATCGGCGGCCGCACGCGGGGCAGCGGCGGCTTGATCAATGGCCATAATTTTATCTCTTGAATGAAGTGTGTGACAGGATGCCCTCCGCACATAGCGGGGAGGAAACTCTGCTGCAATCCAAGCCACTTAACGCGAAAAGGCGGCCGCGAAATCCGCTGCCGCCAAAAGATGATTATAAATATCGACTTAACGCCGATGCGGAACGCCGCGGCAGGCTTTGCCCAGCGATCACATTTTCGTGCACGCGCAGGTCAGCCTCTGCCGCGATAGGTCGCGACACCCTGATCAGGCAGCCAGACATGCTCGGGCGGCTTGCCCGTCTGCCAGAAGACATCGATCGGGATGCCGCCGCGCGGATACCAGTAGGCGCCGATGCGCAGCCATTTCGGATCGAGCAGCTCAACGATCCGCTTGGCGATGTAGACCGAGCAATCCTCGTGAAACGCACCGTGATTGCGGAAGGAATGCAGGAAAAGCTTGAGCGACTTCGATTCCACCAGCCAATCGTTCGGGATGTAATCGATGACGATATGGGCGAAATCCGGCTGGCCCGTCATCGGGCAAAGCGAGGTGAACTCAGGCGCCGTGAAGCGCACGACATAGTCGGCGCCCTGGCTGCCGTTCGGCACCTTTTCGAGGACGGCCGCTTCCGGGCTCGTTGGTGATTCAACCTGCGAACCGAGCTGCGAAAGCCCGCTGACATCCGTCGTCGCCATTTCCCTATTCCTTCCAAATCGATCGTCCGTCCACGGGCGCCGATCGTCGCGCACCACATGGATTGCTCATGTGGGACCGCAAATAGTCCTTTTGCGCCGATCTTCCAAGCGGACAAAAAGCGGCGGCGGCGTGTATCGGCCGGCTTGGCCTACCACTTGACGCGAACGCCGAGCGAGCCGCCCAGGGAGAAATTGTCACCGGCGCCGGACAGCGAGGATTTCGCGGCCATCTCGCCGTAGACCGAATAGCGTTCGTCGCCCCAGCTATAGGAACCGCCAAGACCAAGCCCCGCCGAAAGGTCATCGCCACGGCTGACGAAATGGCTGCCGGCCACGTTCACCGAGACACCGTCCAGAAACTCGTAATAGAGATTGGCCGCGCCATAGAGCTTGAGCCGTGTCGCGGTCCCGTCGTCGGCTTGCCAGCTCGCTTCCCGATCAACCGCCATCCCCAACCGGGCGTTCAGGCTGGCGCCGCGATCAAGCGACACCTCGGCGCCGAACTTGTCGTAGAAGCTGCCGAAATCCACGGATGAATAGGTCAGCTGCGCCTGCGGCGTAACCGACCAGGAGCCTGCGATATCAAGACGCTGGCCGGTCTCGATGCTGAGAATGTAGCCGACGGCGCCACTGCCGCTCTTCAGCGGCGAAGCGACGAGATCGGAGCTCAGGTTGCTGTCGTAGAAATTGAACTGGCTCTGGGCATCGGCATAGAAGCCCTGATCGCCGTACCACGTCAGGGTGCTGCCAAGTCCGAAGCCCGACGTATCGATATGGCCATTGCTGATGCTGGAGCCCAGGTCGCTCGACATCGTGCCGAACTGCGCCGTCAGCCCGCCGATCAGCCTGCCATTGCTGCCGTCATAAAGCGCGCCGTCCAACCCGCCCTGCACTCGCCAGATGTCGTAATCATGGCTCGTATCGACGGTGCCATCATTGGCCGTGAGGCGGCCATGCAGACCCTCGGTGCGCATCCAAACGCCTTCGATCTCATCCGCGGCTCCGCCTGCAGATCCATCGGAAACCGTCTGGAAATCGCTCGACAGCATCCGGTCGCCGATCCGCTGCTGAAGCGTGGCGGCCTGATTGAGCCCGAGCAGCATCAGCAGTGGATAGGCCTGATAGACCGGAATACCGGGTTGCAAACCGGCCGAGCGCAGATACCAGTCGCCATCGCCCGGCGTAGTGATGCCGTTCTGATAGAGCCGGTAGGCATAGGCGCCGCCGACGACGGCCTGCTGTCCGTCCAGCACATAGTCGCCGATGAGCGAGAACGTCCCCGCCGAGATGCCGCCGGCATCGACGATCTTGATGCCCTCGACCGTCTGCCCGCCTGCGCCGCCGAGATTGACGACACGGACATTGGTATTGCCCGAGGTATTGCCGGTTACCACGAGACGGTCGGTGGATGAGGTATCGTCACCGAGTACACTCTCGATTTCGAGCACGCCGCCGCTGCCGGCATAGTCGCCTGAAATCGTCAGCGTGCCTATCGAATTACCGGGCGCGACGGTGCCGGCATTGACCGTATTGCCGACCTGTCCGATGCCGTGCAGCCGCCCGCCGGAGAATATGTCGAGCGTGCCACCGAGAATGCCGTTGACCGACAATGTTCCGGCCTCGACCGAGGTGGTGCCGGCAAACGCGCCATTGTTGCCCGTCAGGAAAGTCGTGCCGCTGCCGATCTGGCGGATCGTACCGCTGCCGGTGACGAGATTGGCGAAGGTGAAACTGTCCGAACGGTCAAAGGCGAGTGTGCCGTTGTTGGTGATATCACCGGTGACACTGCCGCTGGTGCCGCCATTGCCGATCGCCAATGTGCCCGCCTGGATATCCCAGTCGGTCACCGCGCTCCCCGTGCCGGTCAGGAACCAGGTGCCGGTGCCGGTCTTCTGAAAGATATCGAAATTCTGGTACTGCGGGCCAATCGCCGAAACATCGAAACTGTCGCTGCCCGTACCGCCGAGGCGTAGCGTATCGGTGGCAACCCCAGCCCCTGCCACGACATTACCCTCGATCACCGATCCTGCCTGCAATTCAAGCGTCATGGTACCCGTGGTCGCCGCAACGGTGCGCGTGATCGCGTCGCTCTGTCCTGCACCGGCCCGGATGGTTCCGCTATTGGTGATGTCGATATCGCTAGCCCCGGTGTTCGACAGGATAGCCACTCCCCCGGCGCCACCTTCGATCGTTCCGCTGTTTGTGACCGCGCCGCTGCCAGCGCGGACAATCACACCGACACCGCCCAGGCCACCGGTAAGGCCGCCGTTGCCGCCCCGGATCGTCCCATTGTTGACAAGCGTGCCAGCGGCGCCGATGCCGCCGAAATCGACGGCCGCTCCACCCGCACCGGAGGCGCTGGAACCACCGGCAATCGTGCCGTTATTGACCAAGCTCGAACTGGCAAAAATGCGAGTTCCCACACCGCCGGAACCACCGGCGCCGCCGCCTGCGCCACCGGTGATCGTCCCATTGTTGGTAAATGCGGTACGTGTCGTCCACACCGCCACCTGCCCCGCAGTCGTATCCGCCGCACCGGCATTGCCACCGGTCAGCGTTCCCGAGAACGTGACGCCGATACCACCAGATCCGCTTTCCTGAATCGTCAGATTGGCGCGTGTACCGACGGTCGAGGCATCATAGAGCCCGGTCAGCGTGAAGCCCTGTGTATCGATCGAAATCGGACTGGTCGGCTCCGGCAGGATGCCGGCCGATATCGAGAAGCTGTTGGCCATGACGATCGTCGAACTGGGATCGCCGCTGGCATTTGCCGACGTGATCGCGTTGCGAAGCTCCGTCTCGTTGGTCACCAAATAGTCGGCCGCGCACGCAGGAGTGGACAATATGCAGGACAGAACGATGGCTGAAAAGCTGACACTTGAAAGCAAGATTGCGGATATCGGTTGGCGCGCAGGGTCAACGCCGCGTGAAATGGCACGCTTGTAAGGTCCGGTCATGGAAATCCTAGATATTGCTAAAACAGAATAATAAGTTTGCAATTCAAAATGCCGCGCCAAGACTTTGACTTCGGCGATCTAGGGATCGATTAGATTGGAATTATTAAGCCGATATTGCAGCGCAACAGAGATTATTACTGGACAAAATTGTAGTACTGCGCGGCGCAGCGAAGCAACTTTATGATGCATAGCAAATTGAATTTATATGCAATCCCCGGAAATACAGAGCAGGCACTGGCTCTATTGCAACCCGAAGATGCCGTCACCATCAGCAACGTTGCACCGCGCCAATGCTGCCGCGCACATGCAGATTTTCACATTACCCGCATGCACAGGAGCGCTCTGAGAGTGTCTCCGCCCGGAGACCTTAACCGGCAGACGGCCATATCGGCGCGCCGTCAGGCTTCCTTTATGACTTTGACGCGCAACCCATGGGCTTTTTCGCCTTCCGGCTCGACGTGAATGGCAATGCTGGCGCCCGGATGCACCGCGCGGATGGCATCTTCAAGGCGGTCGCAGATATCATGCGCCTGGCGCACCGACATGGCAGCCGGAACGACCATATGAAAGTCCACGAAGGTCACAGCCCCTGCCCGGCGCGTCTTCAGATCATGGACGCCGAGAGACCCCACCGCATGCGTGGCGATCGCCTGCTTGATAGCCTCCTCTTCTTCCGGTTCCGCCGCGTGGTCCATCAGGCCGCCGATCGAGTGGGAGATGACCTTGTAGCCCTGATAGAGAATGTTGACGGCGACTAGGATGGCGAGCACCGGGTCGAAGATCGGATAGCCGGTGGCGAGCGCCAGAAGCAGGCCGACGAGCACGCCGACCGAAGTCACCACATCCGACATGATATGCTGGCCATCCGCCGTCAGCGCCGCCGAGCGATGCTGCGTTCCAACCCGGATCAGCAGCCTTGCCCAGACGAAATTGATGACACCGGCCGCGAAGTTGATCGCAAGACCGAGCACCGGCGCTTCCAGCATCTTGGGATCGCTGAGAAACCCGACGGCTTCCTTGACGATCAGGATGGCGGCGACGACGATCAGCACGCCCTCGGTGACCGCTGAGAGATATTCGGCCTTGTGGTGGCCGAACGGATGGTCGTGGTCGGCCGGCTTCTGCGCATAGCGGATCACGAAGAAGGCGATGAAGGCCGCCACGACATTGACGAAGGATTCCAGGCCGTCGGAGAGCAGCGCCACCGACCCCGTCACCCACCAGGCGGCGAGCTTCAGCCCCATCACGCCGAGCGACATCGGGATGCCCCAGAATGCCAGCCGCCGGACTGTCATATTGCCTTGTTCCGTCATCTCGTATCCCTCTGCGGATGCGAATGAATTGCAGCATTTGGCCCATTCAAACGCAAAACCGCCCACGCGAAAATCGCGCAGGCGGCTAATGCGGCTCATATGGTCGAAGACGGACGATTTGTCAAAGGGCAAGCTCATAAATCCACGTTGACGGATATTACATAACGCGTTATATAACTCGGCATGCATAATGGAGCACAGCATGGTCGAAGACATCGTGCGGACATCGGGCCTGTTGACTCTCGGAAGCAGAATGCGCCGCATCGGCGAGCGCCTGCAGGCCGACACGCAACAGTTCATCGACGAGGCGGGCCTCGGCATCCAGGCTGGACAATATCCGTTCCTGGCGGCGATCGACGGCGCTGGACCGCTGACGATCGGCGAGCTTGCCCAGTCGGTCGGCATTACCCAGCCCGGCGCCACGCGCACCGTCGGCCAGCTATTGGACCTCGGACTGGTCGATATGCAGCCGGCGCCGGACGATCAGCGCCGCAGGCTTGTGTCGCTGACGGAAAAAGGCAAGCAGCTCGTCGATGTCTCGCGCGCCGAAGTCTGGCCGCGTATCGCCGCCGCCGTCGCCGACCTCTGCGGCAGCCTCGACGGCCCGCTTCTCGATCAGCTTGCAACAATCGAAGACGGCCTGGCCGCAGCATCGCTCATCCGCCGCGCGCCGCCGAAGGAGAAGAAACCATGACACATATCCTCGACCGCCCGATCTGGAACGCGTTGCAGACCGCGCATGCAGGCATCGCCGAAGGCGGCCCGCTCGCCCGACGCTACCCGCCCGGCATCGTGCCCTTCGCGGCGGCCGCCGACCACACGCCGGAGAGCCTGGAAGCGTTGGCTGCGCTCCCCCGGCCCGGTGAGACGATGGCGCTTGTGGAGCCCGGATCGGCAACCGTTCCGGATGGTTTCGACATCGTCGGCGCAGCAACGCTGATCCAGATGATCGCCACGACGCCGCATGATCCGCTTTCCGACCCCCGGATTGCGCCGCTGACTGCGGCCGACGCCGAAGAGATGTTGGCGCTGGCACAGCTGACCAAACCCGGCCCCTTCACCCTAGGAGCCCAGAAACTCGGCACTTTCTGGGGTGTCAAGAGCGGCGGCAAGCTGATCGCCATGGGCGGTCAGCGGCTGAAGCAGACCGGCTTTACGGAACTGAGCGGCCTCTGCACCCACCCGGACTTCCAGGGCAAGGGTCTCGGCAAGCTGCTCTTCCGTTATGTCGCAGGCCAAATCGCAGCATCCGGCGCAACCGCGTACCTGCATGTCAATGCGCTCAACACCGGGGCGATCGGGCTTTACAAGACACTCGGCTTCGAGCAGCGCTGGGAACTCGACCTCAAGATCGTCAGGCGCCGGGACTGACCGGCGCCTGAATACTCCCCTCAGCCTGCCGGGCAGGCTGCACCGGTATCGACCCAGGCCTTGATCAGGTCGCCGAACTCCGCCTGCGTGCCGGGCGCCGGCTCGCGCCCGTCGCCCGGGTTCCAGCCCCAGCCGACCAGGCTGTCATGCGCCATATGCTCGACGATCTTCGACAGATCGCGCCCGCCATTGCGCTTCGGATCCTTCAGCTGCTGGCAGATCTCGCCGAGCGACTTGCCGACCCAGGCCATTTCGATCGGCGCCAGATGCCAGGCCGGATTGCCGGGAATGCTCTTCAGCGTCGGCGACTGGCCGACGATCGTTGCGTTCTCGGGGCCGTGGCAGGTGTTGCACATCATGCCCGGCACGCCCATGCCGCCATCGCCGCGCGTCACCGGCGGCTGGTGCGGATGCATGGCCATCGTCTGCAGCGGCCTGTCGCCCGCCGGATGGCAGTTCAGACATCGCGGATGCTCGATCACCTTGCCCGCCTCTTCGAAGAGCGCCACCGACCGCGCCTTCTGATCGGCGATCGATGCGAAGGAGGCGACCGGCTTTAGGGTCGTCTTGTCTGATGCAGGCGCCGTCTCGGCAAATGCCATGAACGATACGGGCAAGGCCGCAAGGAGCGAGAGACCGCCTGCCATGCAGGCGAGTACCAATTTACTTGTCATCTCCGCCCCCCTCAGCTCGTCGCCACGGCAACGATCGGCAGGCTGCGCACCGGCGCATCAGTGAGCCGCCGCCAGGCATTGGCCGTCGCGGGTCCGACCGGCGGCACGCCCGGCTCTCCCACCCCGGTGGGCGGCTCGCCGGATTTGATGACGGCGACCTCCACATCCGGCATCTCGTTGATGCGGATCGAGCGGTAATCGTGGAAGTTCGACTGCATGATCGCCCCGCCCTCGCCGAGCGTCACCGCATCGAACAGCACCGCACCAAGCCCGTAGCCGATGCCGCCCTCCATCTGGGCCTTGACGACATTCGGATTGATCGCGACACCGCAATCGACGGCGCACCAGACCTTGTGGACCCTGGGCGCCCCGTCGGCACCGGCAGAGACCTCCACCACCTGGCCGACATAGGTGTTGAAGCTCTTGACCACGGCAACGCCACGCTGCCGTCCCTCGGGGATCTTGCCGCCCCAATCGGCCATCTCCGCCGCCTTCTTGAGAACCCCGGCATAGCGTGGGTCCTCCGTCAGCTGCTCGAGTCTTCCCTGCACCGGATCCTTGCCTGCCATCTGGAACAGCTCGTCGAGGAAGGTCTCGACCGCGAAACCGGTATGCGTATGGCCGACCGAACGCCACCAGAGCGGCGGGATCGCCAGCTTCACATTATGTGAGATGACCCTGAGGTTCGGCACATCGTAAGGCAGGTCGGAGGCGCCCTCGACCGAGGTGCTGTCGAGATCGGCCTTGCCCATGATCGACTGCCCGACGATCGCCTGGTCCCAGGCGACGATCCGGCCATCGGCATTGATCGCGCCACGCATCTTGTGGAGATACATCGGCCGGTAATAGCCGCCGCGAATATCGTCCTCGCGCGTCCACATATGCTTGACCGGCCGCGACTGGTCGGTCGCGGCGAAGACCGACGCCGCCTCTTGCATATAGGGCGAACCGAACTGCGCCTTGCGCCCGAAACTTCCGCCGGTGATCTGCGTGTTCAGCCGCACCTTAGCCGGATCGATGCCGGTGATCTTGGCCGCCGTCGCCTTGTCCATGCCGGGGAACTGCGCCCCGTTATAAACATCGAGGCTGCCGTCCGCCGCCTTGATGAACACCGCGTCGAGCGGCTCCATCGGCGCATGCGCCAGGAACGGGAAGATGATCTGCGCCTCCAGCGTCTTCAGCGAGGTATCGGTGAAGGCCTTCTCGACATCGCCCTTTTCGGATGCGGTGATGCCCTTCTCCGTCAACGCCTTCGCATAGTCGGCCGAAAGCTGCCCGCTCGAACGCGTCTCCGCTTGCGAAAGGTCCCAGTCCACATTCAGCACCGACCGGCCCTTCAACGCCGCAAACGTGTTGTCGGCATAGACGGCAACGCCCTGCGGCAGCTGCTTGACATCGACGACGCCCTTGACCTTGCGCGTCTCGCTATCGTCGAAGGATTTCACCGCCGCGCCGAAATGGTTCGGATGCGCGACGACGGCGACCAGCAGATCGTCAGGAATGATGTCCAGGGTATAGATCGCCTGGCCATTGGTCTTCGATACCGTATCGAGCTTCGGCAATTCCTGGCCGATCAGCGTGAATTTGGAGGGATCCTTGAGCTTCACGTCGGCCGGCGGCTTGATACCGGCGGCCTTGGTGGCCAGCGCACCGAAACCACTGTCTTTGCCGGAAGCCGCATGCTTGACCCTGCCCTTCTCGACGGTGATCTCACCGGCCGGCACCTTCCACTCGTCGGCCGCCGCGGCAACCAGCATGGCCCGCGCCGTTGCCCCAGCCTGGCGGAACTGTTCGTAGGAATTGGCGATCGAGGACGATCCGCCGGTGCCCTGCAGGCCGAAGGCAAGGTTCGCATAGACCTTGTCATCGGCAGGCGAATGCACCGCGCGCATCTGCCCCCAATCCGCATCGAGCTCTTCGGCGACCAGCGTCGCAAGGCCGGTGAACGGCCCCTGCCCGAATTCGATATGCTTGGAAAGGATCGTCACCGTATCGTCGGTGCCGATCCTGACGAATGTGTTCAGCGTCACCAGCGCGTCCGCGCCGCCCGCCTGCACACCCTTTTCGGCGGCAAAGGCCGAGGTCTTCGGCAGCAGCGCAAAGCCGATCACCAAGCCGCCTGTTGCGGCCAGGAAGCCGCGGCGTGTCGTTGCAATCTCCTGAATGGTCATCGCTCAGCCCTCCATCGACGCGGCGGCATTGTGAATGGCCGCGCGGATCCGGTGGTAGGTGGCGCATCGACAGATATTCCCGGCCATCGCCCCGTCGATATCTTCGTCGGACGGCTTGGGAATGTTCTGCAGCAATACGACGGCTGACATGATCTGGCCGGATTGACAGTACCCGCATTGCGGCACGTCGATCTTGACCCAGGCAGCCTTCACCGCATCGGCTTCCTTGCCTTCGACACCTTCGATCGTGAAAATCTCGGAGCCGTCGACCGTCGAGATCGGGGTGATGCAGGAGCGGCGGGTGAAGCCGTCCATATGCACGGTGCAGGCGCCGCATTGGGCGACACCGCAGCCATATTTGGTGCCGGTCAGCTTCTCGAAATCGCGGATGACCCACAGAAGCGGCGTATCCGGATCGCCGTCGAACGTCTTCGTCTGTCCATTGAGCGTGAAAGTAACCATGGTCGAGCCTCGGGGAATTTGGCTGGACCCATTGCGGCCCCAGCGAGCATCGCAGCTTTGTTCACGACGAATAAGCTAGGGCGACGATCAACCTCGGCCATGGCAAGAACTGATAAAAGCGCGGCGTTCCAAACGCCTGAGATCAGGCGCCCTCTACGGACGCCTCACCATCATCGGCACCAAAGGCGACAGTCTGCGGCCAGCGCAGCAGCGCCTCGGCACCCGAGGGCGTCAGGGCATAGACGCCCTTCCCCTGCTTTTCGAACCAGCCATAGACATTGCCGAGCAGGATCTTTCCGGCATCCGGCGCTTGCGCCTTCATGTCCCGCGGCCTGACCAGCCCCTGCTGCAGGGCAGCGGCGCAGATCAGCGCCTGTTGTCGGTAGGCGGTCATCTGCGGCACGCGCGTGCTGCCGCCGAGAACGGGATCGCCGCGGCGGCGCTGATGCTCCCTGACCAGCCGCGACCGGCGCTTCGGATTGGTCCGCGGCATCGGCGAGATGGACGAGACGATGACGCTGACCTCTCCGATATCGGAAACGCCGAGCATGCCGATCCCCAGTCTGCGGCAGAGATCGCGATAGCGCTTGTCCGCCTCGCGCCCGCGCCCCTTGGCCGAAACCCGCGCCGCGATCCAGACTTCGTCGCTCATCGCCGCCCGATCGACCGCCTGCAGGATAAGTTCGAGGTTGAAGCTGAGCTTCAGCTCGCAGATCACGACCACGCTTGGATCGCCTTCGCTGAGGCCCACGAGATCGCATCCGCCGATCTCGCCTTTGACGGCATAACCCGCCGCCTCCAGAAAGGCTTTGACCGGCAGATAGAGCGAAGTTTCCATCGGGAAGCGTTATGCCGGATTGAGATCGGCGATCTCGCCATGGCGAATGAGCAGCCGCGGCGACGACATATCGCCGGTCTCGTCATCGACCATCACCGCATAGGCGGCTACGCCGATAAACCGCGCGGCCATCGAGGTCGCAATCTTTTCTGCACTCATGGCATTCGATGCTTGCCGCATCTCGCCCGGCACCAGGTTGCCCCGGTTCTTGCGGTACGGGAGGACGATAAACTTCTCAGCATTGGCCACGACGATATCCTTATTTATCGTTCCTGAAATGTTCTGATTTGGAATGGGAAGTCAACCAGTTACTTCCTCTCCTGGGCGAAAGGCCCCGGGAGGGTTGTGAAGCCAGAGCGAAATACGCAGCAGCCACGGCAGTGGCGTCCACAGACCGGTCGCAATCCCGGCTTCGCGCAAGCCGGCAGCGGTCCACGTATTGCAGCCGACAAGCGCGTTGAAACGGCCCTGCGCCTCGAAGAAGGCGTCGCCCTGACCGTAGGAGAAACCAAGCGGCACAGGCTTTTCATCGCCATCGGTGAAACTCGACGCGATGTAGTCCGACAGCCGCGCGAAACCTGCAGCGGACACGTCGATCGGCGTCACATCGGGATGATCAAGCGGAATATCTCCCGCCAGTTGCACATGCATGACGGCGCTATCCAGCGTCAGGCTCTTGAACACCGGCATCGGCTTCAGGTCGGCCCAGGTCGGCGTTTCGGTATAGAAAGCGCGCCCTCCCCAGCCGAAGATGATGTAGCGCACATCGGGACTTCCGAGATCGAGACCGGCATCGGCGAGAAAGCTGAAGCGCTTGAGAATATCGCGCGTGGCAGGGATCGCGAAATCTGTGTGAATGGGATTGCTGAGAACGAGAATGCGGTCGGTCGCACCCGTCGTTTCGGCTGGCGGCGCACGCCAGGGCCTTGGAATCACCGTTCCGGCAACGACGGCCATGGCGGCCAGCACGATAATGATCGCCAGTCCCTTGAGCAGCTTCAGGAGCATGCGATCATCCGCAGGAGAAATGGAGAATGATCGGCCACCGGATGGCGGCGGCCGATCGGTATCCTTGGCTCAGGCAGCCTTGGTCTTCGCCTTCCGCGCCAGATGCGCCACGACATTCTCGATCATCCGCATCCCGGCATCGCCGCCGAGCGTCATGATCGATTCCGGGTGGAACTGCACCGCAGCGATCGGCTCCTTCGTATGCTCGATGCCCATGATCGTGCCGTCCTCGCTTTCCGCCGTGATCATGAACTCACGCGGCAGGGTCGAGGGATCGGCGAAGATCGAGTGGTAGCGGCCGACGGTGACTTCCTTGCCGAGGCCGGAGAAGACCAGGCCGGGCTCCAGCACGCGGATGCGCGACGGCTTGCCGTGCATCGGCAGCGCCAGATGGCGAAGCTCGCCGCCATAGGCCTCGGCCAGCGCCTGCAGACCCAGGCAGACGCCGAAGATGGGCAGGTTGCGGGCGCGCGCCTTCTTGATCGTCGCCTTGCAATCGAAATCCTTCGGATTGCCCGGTCCCGGCGACAGCACGACCAGGTCCGGATCCAGCCGGTCGAAGATTTCGTCCGGCACCGGCGTGCGCACTGTCGAGACCGTGGCGCCTGTCTGGCGGAAATAGTTCGCCAGCGTGTGAACGAAGCTGTCTTCGTGGTCGATCAACAGGATATTGACGCCCTTGCCGACGGCAGCGACGTCGCGGCTGACCTTGCCGGAATTGCCGGCCTTGGCATCGCGGATAGCGGAAAGCATGGCGGAGGCCTTCAGTTCGGTTTCGGCTTCTTCTTCCTCGGGGATGGAATCGTTGAGCAAGGTCGCCCCTGCCCTGACTTCGGCGATCCCGTCCTTGATGCGCACGGTGCGCAGCGTCAGCCCCGTGTTCATGTCGCCATTGAAGCCGACCATGCCGATCGCACCGCCGTACCAGGCGCGCGGGCTCTTCTCGTGGCTTTCGATGAAGCGCATCGCCCAGAGCTTCGGCGCCCCTGTCACCGTGACCGCCCAGGCGTGGCTGAGGAAGCCGTCGAAGGCATCCATGTCATCCCGCAGGCGGCCCTCGATGTGATCGACCGTGTGGATCAGGCGCGAATACATCTCGATCTGGCGGCGGCCGATGACCTTGACCGAGCCCGGCTCGCAGACGCGGCTCTTGTCGTTGCGGTCGACATCCGAGCACATCGTCAGTTCGGATTCGTCCTTCTTGGAGTTCAGCAGCTTCAGGATCTGCTCGCTGTCGGCGATCGGGTCCTCGCCGCGCTTGATGGTACCCGAGATCGGGCAGGTCTCGATGCGGCGGCCGGAAACGCGCACGAACATCTCGGGCGACGCGCCGACCAGATATTCCTGGTTTCCGAGATTGATGAAGAAGGAATAGGGCGAAGGATTGATCGCCTTCAACCGCTTGGAAATATCGGATGGCTTGCTCTCGCAGCGCTCCATGAATTTCTGGCCGGGAACGACCTCGAACAGATCGCCGCGGCGGAAGCTTTCCTTCGCCTTGGTGACCAGCTCGGCATATTCGCCGGGGCGATGATCGCTCTTTGGCGGAATGGCATCGGTGCGCACGAAAGGCTCCGGCGCGATATCGCCCGCCTTGCCCTCGGTCGTCAGGCTGCCCTTGGCGAAATCGTAGCGATCGACCCAGGCCTTGGCCGAGTAGTTGTCGACGACGAGGATCTCGTCCGGCAGATAGAGAACCATGTCGCGCTGGTCGTCGGCACGCTTCAGCTTCAGGTCGATCGCATCGAACTGGAAGGCCAGATCGTAGCCAAAGGCGCCGTAAAGCCCGAGGCTGGCATCGGCCTGCGAATAGAAGAGATCGGTGACGGCGCGCAGCACCGTAAACACCGTCGGCATCTTCGAGCGCTCTTCCTCGGTAAACACCCGGTCGGGCAGCTTCACCTTGAGATCGAGCCGGCGGGCGGTGGCAGCACCAAGCTCCAGCTCGCGCACGGCCTTCAGGCGCTCGGTCACGAAGCCGAGCAGCACTTCGCCGCGCTCGTTATAGGCTTCGATCCAGACATCGCGACCGAAGGAGGAAATGCCGAGCGGCGGATCGACGACGGCCGTATCCCAGCGCGTGTAGCGGCCCGGATATTCGTAGTTCGACGAGAACACCGCGCCGCGGCGCTCATCGAGCTTGTCGACATAGGACACCACGGCATCCGCATAGGGAATGGGCCGCCGCTGCCGGGTGACGGTGATGCCGCCCTTGGTCTCGTAGATTTCCGCACCATCATCCCGAAGGATCGTAACCATAGTTCCACTCCGTTATCGGTGCCCGGACGCAAGGCGGCCAGAAAACAAAAAAGCCGCCTCGAAAGTTTCGGGCGGCTCACTCGTCGTCTGAAGACACGATTGGTCGAGGCCGCCTCAGCGAGCCCACCACCAAACTGCAATGTTCTTAGACGTGTTCATGGGCGAAATTGTTAGCGTGAGATGAGGGAGAGCGCAAGAGGCGAATGCGCAATGAAGAAGGGCGGCTCGAGGCCGCCCTTTTCACGAAATACCGATCAGAATTTTGCTTTTGCCGTCAGCATGAAGGTGCGTCCGCGACCGGTTTCGACGGCGCTTCCCGCGATCGTGCTGGAGGCCGGCGTGTAGGCCTTGTCGAACACGTTGGTGACGCTGGCAGTAACCTCGAAGCCCTGCTCGAACTTGTAGTTGGCGAACAGATCGACGAGGCCGTAGCCTGGCTTGTAGGCGCTATCGCCCGGTGCAACGTTTATCTCACCGACATTCGAGCGGCTTGCGAGGTAAAGCCTCGTGCCGACCGTCAGGCGCTGATCTTCGAGGAAGCGTGCACCAAGCGTCGCGGTGAAGATGTCGTCAGGCAGATAGGACTGAACGCCAAAACCGTTGATCTGCGATGGCAGGTCGGTGTCCGTGTGGGTGTAGGACAGATCGCCGAAGACGAAACCGGCATCGTAGCCAGCTTGGATTTCGATCCCCTGAACCGTCGACGTGCCGGGGTTATTGGCGAAATAGACCCCGCCCATCGGGCTGAACGCTGCGGTGATGTAGTTGTCGACGCGGTCGTAGAAATAGTTGGCCTTGAAGCGGAAGCTGTCGCCGGAGTCGAACAGGCCGTCGACCTTGATGTTCGCGCCGATTTCCCAGCCCTTGGACACTTCAGGCTCCAGGAACGGGTTCGGGAAGAAGGACATGAAACCACCGGGATGGTTGCCGCCGACAAAGGTTTCGCTGATCGTCGGAGACCGCATCGTTTCGGCATAGGTCACATACGGCTGCAGCCAATCGGTCGCATTGACGGCCAGCGTCACGCTGGGATTGAGCCGCCCGTCGGAGCTGTCGACGGAGTAAGGACCGGCAGGCAGACCGACCGGATTGCCGGCAGTCACCGCGCCGGATCCGCTGAGGTCGAAATGGTCGTAGCGCAGGCCGAGCGTCAAATCGGCGATTCCATAGGTGAAGGTGGTGCTGTTGAAGACACCGAGCGTGCCATTCTTGCCGTCGCCGTTCACTCCACCCTGCGGCTGCGCCGTGCTGTTCATGACGTCATAGTCGTCGTGGAAATATTCGACACCATAGTTCGATGAGACCGAGACATCGCCGAGATCGAATTTCGAGGTGTTCGAGACGTCGAAACCGATACCGGTATCGGTGATCTCGCGTCCGGCCGCGGTTCCTCCGCCAGTCGCGTTTGTATCATACGTCATCTTCAAACGGTTGTAATAGAAACCGGTCTTGAAATCGATGAGATCGTTGTCGCCGGGCTTGTATTCGTAGGTCGCGCTGAAGGTCTTGTTCTTCAGATTCTGGTAGTAGGAGTTGGCAAAGAAGTCGTTGTCATAGGTCAATCCGCCGATGCGGATGGTGTTTTCGGCGTTCGGCGTGATTTCCGCCTTGAGCAGGCCCGAGATCAGGTCCTCTTCGGTAAACGGCACCTCGACGCCATCGCCGTTGTCGAAATTCTTGGGATCGCTTTTGCTGATGCCGCCGACAACGGCAAACACATCATTGAACCGGTAGGCACCGACTGCGGATTCCGACCAGCCCATGCCGTTATCGCCGGTGGTCGCCGAAACGATGCCGCCATAGCTCTTGTCGCCCTGGATAAGATCGTCGACATTGTAGGTCTGGAAATTGACGGAACCGGCAAGCGCACCGCCGCCAACACCGTTGACTGCCCCGCGCGTGATATCGATGCCTGCAAGGAATGCCGGGTCGACATAGGTGAGGCCCTGCGCCTCATGGCCGGTGAAGCGGAAGTTCTGCCGAACGCCGTCGATCATCATGTTGACACGGCCAGAACCTTCAAAGCCGCGGATGTTGACGGCAACGCCAGGATTCTGCGGATTGTTGGCAGTCGACGTGCCTGGAACGCCACGCAACAGATCGTCCGTTTCCTGCCCCGATTGCAGGTCGATCTGGTCCGCTGTGACCGTGCTGGAAGGACCGGCCTTGTCGTAGGGGTCATTCGCTGCCTTGCGATCGCCCTTGACGATGATGGGAGAAAGGAACGTTTCTCCGTCCTTCGTCTGCTTATCATCCGACTGCTGCCCGGCCGGGGTCGCGCTCTGCGCAAGGCTGATCGACGAATGAGAAATTAGAGCAAGCGCCGTGCAAGCAAGCAGCAGCGAACGCGAATTGCGGACAACCATAAAACCAACCCTCTATATGATGAAGTACCGGGCTGGCTGGTCGGTTCGCGGGCGCGATCGAGGGGCTGGCTAGGCGTTTTCAGATTGAGGCGGCCCCAAAAACCGCCTTCTTTTTGCCGCAATAAAAAACATGACTATTTGTGTCAATATATCATCGGCGATTATCTTGATAATAACCATCTTGTTTTGACGATCCACGCAAACGTTGCGAAATTGCAACGAAAACAGCCCGTTTGCGTTGTCCCTCCTGCCGCTAACAGCAACGTGGGATGGACATGTGAAAATCGCTTCCGCAATTGCCGCCATGAGCCTCACCGTCTTCATGCTCTCGGGCGCCACCCTGCCCCGTAACGGGCCGGTACCTGAACAGAAGCCTGAAGCAGCCGAACCGGCAGCGCCGCAAGACCAGGCTCCGCCGGTGCAGACAGCACCCGTTCCCCAGCCCAAACCCGAAGAGGCAAAGCCCGAACAGCCGAAATTCGATGACGGCAAGCAGGCGCCTGCCGCATCAGGCAAACCGGAAGAGCCCCCCCCGGAAACGGCCAAACCCGATGCGTCGCAACCTGCCGATCAGAAACCGGAGGATGCCAGGCCCGAAACACCGAAAGCCGAGACGCTGGAAGATCAGCACCTGACGATCGAGCCGGAGAGCGATGGCGACCATGCCGATTGCGTCAAGGAGCTGCAGAGCCTCGGCGTCGTCTTCAAGGAGATCCCCCGGATCGATGACGGCAACGGCTGCGGCATCGACAAGCCGATCGTCCTGTCGGAAGCGCTCCCCGGCATCAAGGTGAAACCCGAAGCGACGCTGCGCTGCCCGACGGCGCGGGCGCTCGCTCACTGGATGAAGGAAAGCGTCATCCCGGCCGCCGCCGTCGCCGCCAAGGATCAGGGCAAGATCACCACCATCAACCAGGCTTCCGCCTATATCTGCCGACTGCGCAACAGCGCCGAAACCGGCAAGATCTCCGAACACGCCCGCGGCAACGCCATCGATGTCGCAAGCTTCAGCTTCGAGAAGGGCGAGGACATCGCGGTCAAGCCGCGCCGCGAGGATTCAACACTGACCGGCGCCTTCCAGCGCACCGTCAGCGCCTCCGGCTGCCTCTATTTCTCAACCGTGCTCGATCCGGAAAGCGACGCGGCGCACGAGACGCATTTCCATCTCGATGTTCTCGAGCGCAAGGGCGGATACCGGTATTGTCACTAGCGAAACCCCAGTAGATCAATGACTTGCGATTCCAGCTTGAATCGAAATATCGGCGCATTAAACTTCCATCATAGGAATGCACAAAAGAGCTCCGATGACGCTACTCAGCTTTCAAGTCGATCAATCCACGATATCCCGCCTCGACCGCCTCGCCGAGCGCCGAAAACTGTCGCCGGAAGAAGTCGCTACTCTCGCTATCGAAGAATTCGTCGAGCGCGAGGAATGGCAGATCTCCGAGATAGAAGCAGCCGTCAGAGAAGCAGACAAAGGTGACTTCGCAAGCGCCGACGAGGTCGACGCCGTCCTTTCCAAATATACGGCGCCGCCCACCGGACGATGAAGCGCGATCTGCTATGGACTCGCCGGGCGCTCGCCCGCCTCGACCAGATTGGCACCTACATCGCGAAGCATGATCCGGTCGCCGCGGGCCGGGTCGTCCGCCGGCTGTCCTCAATAGCTGAAACACTTCAAACCCGCCCTCTCCTCGGTCGCGAAGGGCGCGTTTCTGGAACCAGAGAGATGGCGCTGAGCGACATTCCCTACATCATCGCGTACCGGGTGACGGAAACGAACTTGGAAATCCTGACCATCCTGCACACTTCCCAGCGCTGGCCCGACAAGCTCTAGCCTCAGAACACCCCCTCGATATACCCCTGCTCGTTCAGGAATATCCGCTCCGCCGATGGCGACCTCGGCAGACCCGGCATGGTCATGATCTCACCGGTGATGACGACGACGAAGCCGGCGCCGGCGGAGAGCCGGACTTCACGAACCGGCACGATATGCCCTTCCGGCGCGCCGCGCAGGTTTGGATCGGTGGAGAAGGAATATT
Source organism: Hyphomicrobiales bacterium (assembly GCA_900465675.1). GTDB lineage: Bacteria > Pseudomonadota > Alphaproteobacteria > Rhizobiales > Rhizobiaceae > Rhizobium. The sequence continues at coordinate 765,497 of UBJR01000009.1, forward strand.
GCGTCTTCGCCATGCAGACCGGAAGCTTGCCGTAGCCCTGCTCTTCCCAGGCGATGAGCTGATCACGCACCGCCTTGTCGGCGGTCACTTCGCCGGCGTGGTAGATCTTCGAGGCGACGATCTCGATCTTTTCCAGCAGTGGCAGGTCGTCGCCATAGAGCGGCTGGAACTTTGCCTGACCGGAATCGGCAAGTTCGACGACTGTGTGGGCAAGCTCCTCGATCCCGGCGGAACCCTCGGCCCAGTGGCGGCAGAGGATGGCTTCGCCGCCGAGACGCGCAACATATTCCTTCACAGCCGCGATCTCAGCATCGGTATCCGAAACGAAATGGTTGATGGCGACGACGACAGGCACGCCGAACTTGCGGACGTTCGAGACATGCCGTCCGAGATTGGCGCAGCCCTTGACGAGGGCGGCGACATTCTCTGCGCCGAGGTCTTCCTTCTTCACGCCGCCATTCATCTTCAGTGCCCGGACGGTAGCGACGATAACCGCAGCATCAGGCTTCAGCCCGGCCTTGCGGCATTTGATATCAAAGAACTTCTCAGCACCAAGATCGGCGCCGAAGCCTGCTTCAGTGACGACATAGTCGCCAAGCTTCAGCGCCGTTTTCGTCGCCGTCACCGAGTTGCAGCCGTGGGCGATGTTGGCGAAGGGGCCGCCATGAACGAAGGCCGGATTGTTTTCCAGCGTCTGCACCAGGTTCGGCTGCATTGCGTCCTTCAACAGGACGGCCATCGCGCCATCCGCCTTCAGGTCGCGGGCATAGACGGGCGTTTTGTCGCGCCGGTAGGCGACGATGATGTTGCCAAGGCGCTTTTCCAGGTCCTTCAGATCGGAAGCCAGGCAGAGGATCGCCATGACTTCGGAGGCAACGGTGATGTCGAAGCCGCCCTCGCGCGGAAAGCCGTTGGCAACACCGCCGAGCGAACTCACCATTGAGCGCAGCGCCCGGTCGTTCATATCCATCACCCGCCGCCAGGTGATGCGACGAATGTCGATATCGAGCTCGTTGCCCCAGTAGATATGATTGTCGATCATCGCCGCCAGCAGATTATGCGCCGAGGTGATCGCGTGGAAATCGCCGGTGAAGTGCAGATTGATGTCTTCCATCGGCACGACTTGCGCATAACCGCCACCGGCCGCCCCGCCCTTGACGCCGAAGCAGGGACCGAGCGAGGCCTCGCGGATGCAGACAATTGCCTTCTTGCCGATGCGGTTCAGCCCGTCGCCGAGGCCGACCGTCGTCGTCGTCTTCCCCTCGCCCGCCGGGGTCGGGTTGATCGCTGTGACGAGGATCAGTTTGCCGTCCTTCTTTTCCGCCTGCGCAGCAATGAAACTGGCGCTGATCTTCGCCTTGTCGTGGCCATAGGGCACCAGATCCTGCTCCGGAATGCCAAGCTTGGCGCCGATCTCGAAGATCGGCTTCTTCTTGGCCGCGCGGGCGATTTCGATGTCGGATTTGATGGCCACGGCGTAGTCCTCGGAGTTTGTGTTATTGTCCGACCATGCTGCCATCGCCGCGTCGGAAACAAGACCCCGCATGCCGCTTTTCACGCCGTTCCACGACAAACCGCGCCATCGGCCGGGATGAAATCCACCGTCAAGGCTTGCTGCAACTTGCATGGATGGGCTATGCCCCCTCTATCGTTTCAGCGTGCGGGGGCACCTAAAGATGAAATCACTTGAGCTGCTCGTCGAGCGCATCATCCTGTCGAGCCGCTGGCTGCTCGTCGTGTTCTATCTCGGTCTCGTGGCGGCCCTTGCCGTCTATGCGATCTCCTTCGGCTACAAATTCCTGAAGGTCGCAAGCGCCGTCTTCACACTTGGCGAAGACGAGATGATCCTCGCCATGCTCGGTCTCATCGATGCAGCCCTGGTCGCCAGCCTGATCGTCATGGTGATGATCTCGGGCTACGAGAATTTCGTCAGCCGCTTCGACGAGGCGGACGGCGAAAAGGAGCACGAAGTGTCCTTCCTCGGCAAGCTCGATTCCGGCAGCCTGAAGATCAAGGTCGCTTCGTCGATCGTGGCAATCTCGTCGATCCACCTGTTGCAGGTATTTCTCAATGTCGATCAGTATGAAGACGGCAAGATCATGTGGCTGACGCTGATCCACATCGCATTCGTCGTCTCCGCGCTCATGCTCGGCTTCCTGGAAAAGCTGATGAGCTCGACCAAGAAGAACGATCTCAAGGACAAGGACTAACCGCCGGGAGCAGCCGGTGCCGGTTGTGATTCCGCGGGCGTTCCAGTCGCCGGCTGCGGTTCCCCGTGGCGGTGGCAGCGGGCGCCGGCCGGATCGTCCGCCTGGCAGAGCCGGATGCCCGGGCTCTCGTTCGAGGCAAGCATGTCGGTGATCAGCCCCAGCTTCAAAGCCTCCGATGTCGGCAGAAGCCGCAGCGTCTGCGGCGTCGCACTCATCATCAGTGCGATGATATCCTGGCTGACGCCCATTTCTTTCAGATAGGTGGAAAGTGCAGCTGCGGCCTTCTTCCCGAGCTTGGTCGATTTCGTCTCGCCCTCGCTCCTGCGGCCAATCTCGGTGCGGGAAACCTCGTGTTTCCGCCCGTTCAGCATCCGGTATTCGATGCGGTAGGACACCCGGATTTTATCATAGATCGTGGTGATCTGATGGACGCCGATATAGGCCCATTGCGACGCAACCCGCGACGTCCCACCGGCAAGTGCGATCGGACAGGCAGAAAGACAGTAGGCGCCGCCTGAATAAGTGAGGCCGGCAGCCGTGCCGTCCTTGGCGATCGCCGCCTTGCATCGCATGTCGGCGATCGGACAATCCTTGAGCCGCGTGCCGCCGACTGCCGTTTCCAGACCATTCTTGCGGATCATCCGGCCCATCGCATAGGCGGCATCCACCTCCCCGCCTTCCGACCGGAAGACGACTGGCAGCTTGCGCCCGTTCAGCTGCTTCAGAATTTTCTTCAGCCGCAGCGGTGTGTCGCGCGTGATCCGGCCTTCTGCCGATACCCACTCGGCGCAATCCGCCAGGCAATCGGCGCTGCGGACGAGGATGAAACTCATGGAAGGCGGCTGGTTCCGCTTGGGTTTGGCAGCCCACGCATCGGAACCGGAGACAGGAGGCAATTGGAGGCAGAAAATCAGCGAAAGAATGACGAAATATTTGACGGCAAGAATGGTGGCGCAGCGCACGAGCGGTCGTCCCGTTTGGATCGCCTGACGCTAGCAATAGCGACCCGAAGCAGCAAGCGCCACAGCCGCACGCTATGCTAAAGTGAAACCGTATTCATCGCTTCAGAGGCAGCCTTTTAGGAATTTAAGTCTACCGTCGACCAACTTCTGAGGTGATTCTTCTCCTCTCGGCGCGGGAGAAATCCACAGCTTCGTAGTAATGGAAGAAGTAAAATAGCCGCGATCACTACCTGCATAATACATTATGCAACCAATGGGTGCGTATGTGTGATTAATTTTTAACACTATAAATTAATCAGCATGGCCGATGCGAATTGTGGCTAGCATCCCGTGGAGTTTTACGTATGTGTTAGCGGTAACATTCGAGTGATCGGGGCGCATAATGTCATACATGACTACCTCTGAACGGCAATCGCTGCTGACAGGAGAGCTGGCTGCTGCCCGCACGCGTGTATTGTTCGTTCACGCACTGCACAGGGTTGCCGGCGCGTTCGGCCTGTCGCAGACGACGCTCCTGCACACACCGTCCGCCGAAGACCTGCTGTTGAAGTCGCTGATCATCGAAAGCTCGCTGCCCGCCTCCTATATCCGCGAATTCGACCGGGCGCATATGCTGCGCAGCTGTCCCTTCACGGCAAAGCTTCGTGAATCAGCCGTTCCGCAGCACTGGAATCTGGCGGAAACTCTGCAAGGGCTCAACTTCCCGGCCGAGCTACGTAATTTGATGATGCATTACGCCATGCCGACGGGGATCACCTTCCCGATAAACGCACTCGATGGAAACCGGCTGGTCTTCTGGTTCGGCGGCGAGCGTGCTCCCTTCGCCCAGAACGAGGTCAACGAGCTGGCGATGATCATGCTGCATGCGCTCGACGCCTATAATACCGTGCGCCGCAACGAGGACAGCGCCTACAATGCGCTGTCGGCCCGCGAGCTTGAGGTCGTGCGCTGGACGGCGCAGGGCAAGACCTCGGTCGAGATCGGCCAGATCCTGGCGCTCTCCGACCATACCGTGAACGCCTACATGACCAATGCGATCAAAAAACTCGATTGCGTGAACAGAACGCAGTTGGTAGCTAAGGCCATACGCTTGAAGCTGATCAGCTGAGAAATCAGAAGAGAATCAGTGCGCAAACCTCATGGGAGGGAACGTGCCTCTTCGATTTGAACAGCCCGCCAACGGCAAAGAAAAGCAGACGCGCGACCATATCGGCATCTCTGATCTCGAGATCGTCCAGATGGTTGCAGCCTACCGAAATTTCGGATTCTGGCGCATCGAAGTGGAATCGGGACATTTCTTCGCCAGTGAAGATGTCTTCGCGATTTTCCGCATGACCTTCACCTCTGGCCCCGCCAATCTGGTCGAGCTCCTCTCGCGCATTCATCCCGAAGACCGGGTTCTGATCACCGAAACCTTCGAGCAGGCGAGCCTGCACAAGACGGGCTTCCACTTTTCCTATCGCGTCGATAACGGGCTTGGCGGCTACAAGACGGTCCGTTCCGTCGGGAAATTCCGCAACAACGAGATCGTCGGCATCACTTACGAATTCGTCGAGCAGCTCCGCGTCGTCGGATTCGAGGATAACGGCGCCTGAGCCGGCCGCATCAGCGGCCGAGCACCGCGCGCATCTCGACGATATTCGAGCGCACCCTCAGCATATAGAAGCCCATCGTCGCAAGGTGGCTCGGCATGATCCAGCCGTCTTCGCGTCCATTGGAAATGATCGCCGGCTGGATACGCAGCGCCGCTTGGAACTGCTTGGTGGTGCCGCTGAACAGCGCCCCGAGATTGCGCTCGGCCACCACCTGCGAAAAGTCGGATCGGGCTGCCGTCAGGATCGCGTAATAGCCATACAGCTGGCCATAAGCGAACCAGAAGCGGTCGTCAGCCCGGGTGTCGAACCAGCCGAAATTGTGGTTCTCCGAGCGCTCCGCCAGAATGTCGGACGTGCCGCCGAGATCGTTGGCGATGCGATCGATGAACTGCAGCAGGTTGTCGGCGCGGCCGTCGAACACGGCATTGCAATTCGCAAGATCGGTGTTGAACTTCCGCAGGCTCTCGATCGCCGAGCGGTAGTAGCTCGGCGTCGGCGTCTTCGGGCCGAACGGGTTCATGCCGAAATACCAGCTGTACTCGTCATATTGAAGATTGCCGCGGGCGCTCTGCAGGTCGCCGTTGATCCCTGAAGTACCGCGAACGCGCCCCAGCGTATCGACAAGTTCGGCGGACGTGCGGCGAACCGCCTGGTTGATGCCGCGCTGGAAGGACGCCTTGTTGTCGAGGAACGGCGTGTGATCCCAGTCGACGCCGAAGAAGCCCATGCGATAGAGCAGCATGGAGGAGATCCAGGCATTCTGGTTGACGTTGGAATCGATCAGATCGGCGGTGACATCGACGATCGCAGAACGCTGGCAGGTCTTGGCAGGCGCCGGCGACGACGCCGAAGCCGTGCCGGTATCAGCAACCGGAATTTCCTGGCCGGCGGCGACCTTGCGCTCCGAGAAGCGGTACTGATCGACGAAGTTCGGATTGAAGCCCGACCAGACCTGCGTTTGCCAGAAGAAATAGCCGTAGAGCACCGCAAACAGCGCGACGACGGCGATGACAGGTAAACGGATCATCCAGCTGCGCCGCTGATACCAGCCATGTGCGGCCATGAAGGGCCAGAGGATGCCGGCAGCCAGAACGCCGAACCAGCGGCCGATGGCGCTTCCGATAGACCTGAAGAAACCGGTAATCCGGTCGAGCATTGCCATCTCCCCTTGCGCAGAATTTCCTCATCCACATAAGTGCTTGCCGAAGCGAGCACAACAAGAGCACGAGATTTTTGCCGCGCGCACCAAAGCGCCACCCTGTGGGCGGCGGCTCCGGCGGCTCGGATTTCTATGAGCAAATCCTCATGGTACAATGCCGCGCTTGGCGTCGTCCGCCGTGGGCCCGCCTGCCGGGAGGTTGTGTGATGAGCGAAGTCGACGTGCTGTTCGCCACCCTGAGGCATGCGGCCGGCCAGCAGACGGCCGGCTGCATCGAGAATGCGGTCAGGAACGGCTCGGATCGCGATCTCAACCGCATCAACGCGCTCGCCTTCGCCAAGGCGCATGATCTCGACGAAGAGAAGACGATCGCGGGCTTTCTGCATGCGGCCCGGATCGGCGCCTTCGAAATGACCTGGAATGTGCTCTGCCCCGGCTGCGGCGGCGTCCTCGACAGCGGCACCACGCTGAAGGCTGTTGATCGCGAGAGCTATCATTGCGCGCTCTGCGCCGCCGGTTACGAGCCGACCCTCGACGAGATGGTCGAGGTCACCTTCACCGTCAGTCCACGCGTGCGCAGAATCGCCGCCCACGAGCCCGACCGGCTGCCGGCACTCGAATATTACCGCCAGGTGTTCTTCAGCACCGGCGTCGACCTTCCCGATGATCTCGAAGAGCGGTTCGGCCGCATCCTCCTGGAAATGATTGAGCTGGACCCCGGTGAAAAGGCCTTTGTCTCGGTGCAGCTGCCACCGCAATTCATCATCATCTTCGATGCCGTGACGCATTCGGCGCAGTTCATCGACGTCCAGGGCGAGCCGACAGGCGAGCGCCAGAACCTGTCGATGGTCATCAGCCGCAGCCATACGCCGAACGAGACCGAGACCCTGCGCCCCGGTCTGCTGCGGCTGACGCTCGAAAACCACACCGACCGCCGCGTGCTACCGAATGTCTGCATCGCCGGCGACGACCTGCACGAGATCCTCGGCCGCAGGCGGCCATTCCTGACCGCCAAGCGTCTGCTGACCAACCAGAGTTTCAGGGATATCTACCGGACCGATACGCTCGACGTCGACCAGCGCCTGAGGATCACCAGCCTGACATTCCTGTTCACCGACCTCAGAGGCTCGACGGCACTTTACGAGCGTGTCGGCGATCTCGCCGCCTTCGATCTGGTGCGCGCTCATTTCCGGGTGCTGCACGAAATCGTTGCCACCGAGGCAGGCGCGGTCGTCAAGACCATCGGCGATGCAGTCATGGCGACCTTCCCGAGCCCTGACCGCGCCGTCACGGCAGCCCTGCGAATGCGCGAAGCGATGCTCCGCCTGAATACCGAACGCGGTAGCGAAGATCTGCTGCTCAAGATCGGCATCCACGAAGGCCCCTGCCTCGCCGTCAGCCTCAACGACCGGCAGGATTACTTCGGCCAGACCGTCAACATCGCCTCTCGCGTCCAGAACCTTGCCGATCCTCACGTGATCCTGACGACTGAAGCGATTGTCGGAAACGAACGGGTCTGCGAAATCCTGCGCGACAGCGGCATCACCTCAGTCTCCCGCATGGAGGAGCTGCACGGCATTTCCAGAGAGGTGAAGATTTTCGCGCTGCCGTGACCGCTATTCCAGGATCGGAACATGCGGCGCGGCGGTCCGCGGCAAGATGCCGGTCACCCGCGGATCGTCGGCGACCTCGATCAATAGGGCATAGGGCGAAAAGCCCGAGCGCCGGTAAAACGAGAGCGCATTCGGATGGTCGAAATGGCAGGTATGGAGCCACAGCCTTTCGATCGGATGCGCCCAGGCGATGGAAAGCGCATGGTTCATCAGATAGCGCCCGGCGCCGGTGCCGATCGTCTCCTTGGTGACGCCGAAAAACACCAGTTCGCAGGCGCCCGGCTCCCGGAAATCGAGTTCGATCATCCCGGCCGGCTTGCCGCCCGATGACAGCACGTGGATCTCCACCCTGGGATCGCGGAGGATATCCGCCAGTTCGCCGTCGCTGATCACCAGCCGTGAAACCCACATCCATTCCTCGCCGATCGCCCGGAAAAGCTGCCGGTAGGTATCGAGATCGGGGACGGTCATGCGCGCGAGGGAAAGGTCTGAGCGTTCGGCGGCGGCGACAGATTCCGGCTTCTTCCGCATTTCAAGGCAGGTGACGGCGTTGGCAAGCTTGCCCTTTGGGACAAGAGAATAGCCTTCCGGCAGGACCGGATTGGAGTTGCCTATCGTTTCAATCGTTTCCATCGTTTGGCCCTACCATGCGTGTCGCGGAATTCCCCGGTCGAGGCATAGCGGCTTGGCCGGTTCTTGCAAAGACCGGAGGTCCGGCGCTGATGCCAGCTAGGAGCGCCCGAACCTCAATCTCAGACGCGGCAGCCGCTTGGTCAGGTCGATCAGCGGCCTGTCGTGCTCCATGCTGATAACAGGCACAAACGCGGAAAACTTCTTCTCGAAGGCGATGCTTGCGGCGCTCTTGCGCTGCTCGATATCCTGCGGCACCAGCATGCCCCGCTCGAAAAGCGAGATCGGTGCGGCGATGTTCGGAAAGATCGTCTGGCTGATCTTCGCCTTGGCACCCGGCCGGTCGGTATCGACCTGGGCACGGTAGAGCACCAGCCGCTCTTCGGTATCGACCATCAGCTTCCGGGTCAGCACGTTGCAGAGCGCGATCTGGCTATTCAGCGCATCGACGAAACTCTGGAACATGGTGATGAAGCGCTCGCGCCGCTGGCTCTCGTCGCGCATCACCTGCTCTTCGCTGGAAATCCGGTCAGCCTCGCCTTTCAGAGCACGGCGCTCTTCCTCGAGCCGCTCCCACTCCGTTCTGCCGCCATAGACGCCGATGCGCCCCTGCGTCGTCAGCGCCTTGGCGTTCAGCTCCTTCATCCGCATCCGCGCGATATCGATCGCATCGACGAGGCGGCGGCGGTGCTCGATAATATCGACGACACCGCCTTCGGCCGTCTTGTGGCATTCGCCGGCAAAGCCGCGGTGCTGGGTTACAAGGCCTGCAAGCGCATCACTCTTGGCGAAAAGATCAAGCAGCCGCTCGACAACAGGTGCCTCGCTGACGCGCTGGCTGTGCAATCTCCACATCCGCTGGCGCGAGAACCACCCGGTGATCCGTTCGCGGCGCGTCAGTCCGCGAAAACTGTCGAGATCGGCAGAGACGTCTTCAGACAACCGGTCGAGTTCACCGGCGAGCTCGCCGAGCGCGGCATCAAGCGCCTCGCGCTTCTGGCCTGCGGCCTGGAAACGCTGGTTCTCGTCCAGAAACGTCTCGTCGCTGGACTGCGCCTCGTTGCGCGCGAAGCTGCCGATGAAGGCGGCGCAATCGCCAGCTTCGGCGCGCAGCTCTTCCGCCAGCGCGCTTGCCGTTTCCATGAGAATTTCGAATGATGGAGCCTTGCGCACCCGCTTCTCCTGGGAATCGTTGGCCTCAAGCTAACCGGTCGGAGACGGGATGAAAATCCACCTTTTCAGACGGCCTCGGCCACGAAGGGGCCGTTCATTTCGTCGTCCCAGTGCCTGCGGCAGAGCGAAACATATTTCTCGTTGCCGCCGACATCGATCTGCGCGCCCTCGTGCAGCACCTTCCCCTCGCCGTCGAGCCGCACCACCATTGTCGCCTTGCGGCCGCAGTGGCAGATGGTGCGCACTTCGCGCATCTCGTCAGAAATGGCGAGCAGCTCCTCGGAGGCCGGAAACAGCTTGCCCTGGAAGTCGGTGCGCAGACCATAGACCATGATCGGGATACCGAGGCGGTCGACGATGCGGGCGAGCTGCCAGACATGCTCGCGCGTCATGAAATGCGCCTCGTCGACGAAGACGCAGGCGATCGGCTCTCCCTCACCGGCAAGCCGTGCCACCAGTGCTAGCAGATCGGTCTCCGCCTCGAAGGGAATGGCCTTGGCTTCCAGGCCGATCCGCGAGCCGATGATGCCCTTGCCGGTGCGCTCGTCGAAGGCGGCGATCAGCATCACCGTGCGCATGCCGCGCTCCTGGTAATTGTAGGAGGCCTGCAGCAGCATCGTCGTCTTGCCGGCGTTCATCGTCGAGTAATTGAAGTAGAGTTTCGCCATGTTTTTCTCCGTTCCTCGCTTTTGACGGCTCGAATCGCCGATGAGAAGAGCGCAGAGCTGATAACCACAGGAAATCCACGCGCGAATCCCGCCGGAATCCTTGCTTTTCAGGCCATCACGGAAAATTGCGCGACGTCGCAATCGAGTATGCCAAACCGCCGCAAACGCACTGTGGTCGCTTGTAAATGTCAGCTATTGATGGTTGGCTTGGGGACGATAAGACTGGGAGTCTATAAATGAGAACGACAAGCGCATCCAAACTGCTTACCGCAACTGCCGTTGCAGCTCTTTCCATTGCCACGGCCGCATTCGCAGCAGATCCTGAAAGCTGCACCGCCGTGCGTTTTTCCGACGTCGGCTGGACTGACATCACCGCAACCACCGCAACCGCAACCGTCGTGCTGAAGGGCCTCGGCTATGAGCCGAAAACCACGGTTCTGTCGGTGCCGGTCACCTATCAGTCGCTGAAGAACAAGGACATCGACATCTTCCTCGGCAACTGGATGCCGACCCAGGAGAAGGACGTCCGTCCGTTCCTCGACGACAAGTCGGTTGAATCCTACGGTCCGAACCTCGTCGGCGCGAAATACACGCTCGCGACCAACGCCAAGGGCGCCGAACTCGGCATCAAGGACTTCAAGGACATCGCTGCCCACAAGGATGACCTGGACGGAAAGATCTATGGCATCGAGCCCGGTAACGACGGCAATCGCCTGGTCATCGACATGATCGACAAGAACACCTTCGGCATGAAGGGCCTTGAGGTCGTCGAATCCTCCGAACAGGGCATGCTGGCGCAGGTCGCCCGCGCCGAGAAGGCCGGCAAGCCGGTCGTCTTCCTCGGCTGGGAACCGCACCCGATGAACACCAACTTCAAGCTGACTTACCTGACCGGCGGCGACGACGTCTTCGGTCCTGATTTCGGCGGCGCCAAGGTGTTCACCAACGTTCGTGCCGGCTATTTCGGCGAATGCCCGAACACCGGTACCCTGATCAAGAACATGACCTTCTCGCTCGAGATGGAAAACCAGATCATGGGCAAGATCATGAATGACGGCGAAGAGCCGGAAAAGGCTGCTGCGGAATGGCTGAAGGCCAACCCGTCGGCGCTCGATCCCTGGCTCGCAGGCGTCAAGACGCGTGATGGCAGTGCCGATGGCCTGCCCGCCGTCAAGAAGAGCCTTGGCCTCTGACGATGACGTGCGCGGGGCGGCTTTGCCGTCCCGCCTCCATTTCATCCCGAATTCTTGATCTTTTTTGGATAGGCACGCCCCTTGGACTGGATCACTGACGCTAAAATTCCGATCGGCTCTTGGGCCAAGTTGTTCGTTGACTGGCTGACGACCAATGCCGACTGGTTCTTCAACCAGCTGGCCTTCATCCTGTCGCATGTCATCGACGGCATGCTCTTCGTGCTGCAGGCGCCGCATCCATTGATCGTCATCGCCGCCATCACCGGCATTGCCTACTGGATACGCCGGTCGGTCGTCGTCGCGGTCTTTACCTGTCTTGGGCTGCTACTGATCACCAACCAGGGTTACTGGAAAGAGACGACAGAAACGCTGGCGCTCGTGCTCGCCTCCACTTTCGTCTCCATGCTGGTCGGCATTCCGCTCGGCATCGCCGCAGCGCGGCGCGCCTGGGTCTATTCGGTCCTGCGCCCGATCCTCGATCTGATGCAGACGATCCCGACCTTCGTCTATCTGATTCCTGCCCTCATCCTCTTCGGCCTCGGCATGGTGCCGGGCCTGATCGCTACGGTGATCTTCGCCATTCCCGCCCCGATCCGCCTGACGCGCCTCGGCATCATCTCCACCCCGCCGTCCCTCGTCGAAGCCGCCGAGTCCTTTGGCGCGACACCGATGCAGGTGCTGCGCAAGGTCGAACTCCCCTTCGCCACGCCACAGATCATGGCCGGTCTGACCCAGACCATCATGCTCTCGCTGTCGATGGTGGTCATCGCCGCCCTCGTCGGGGCCGACGGTCTCGGCGTCCCCGTCGTTCGCGCGCTGAACACCGTCAACGTCGCCAAGGGCTTTGAAGCCGGTCTCTGTATCGTCATCCTGGCGATCATCCTCGACCGCATGTTCCGCACTGCAGGTGAAGGAGACGGCGTATGACCTCCGTTCGTTTCGACAATGTCAGCATCATCTTCGGCGACAAGCCGGAAGCCGCCCTCTCGATGGTCGATCAGGGCAAGACCCGCGACGAGATCGGCGCGTCGACCGGCCTCGTGCTCGGTGTCGCAGATGCCTCTATCACCGTCGAGGAAGGCGAAATCCTCGTCCTCATGGGCCTCTCCGGCTCCGGCAAGTCCACCCTGCTGCGCGCCGTCAATGGGCTGGCGCCCGTCGTTCGCGGCTCGGTGACGGTCTCTACAGCCACCGGCCCCGTCGATCCCTATAAATGCAGCGCCAAGGCGCTGCGTGATCTGCGCATGCACACCGTGTCGATGGTGTTCCAGCAGTTCGCGCTGCTGCCCTGGCGCACGGTCGCCGACAATGTCGGCTTCGGTCTGGAACTCGCCGGCATGGCCGACGCCGAGCGCAAGAAGCGCGTTGATGAGCAGCTCGAACTTGTCAACCTGACAAAGTGGGCAAACCGCAAGGTCAACGAACTCTCGGGCGGCATGCAGCAGCGCGTCGGCCTCGCCCGCGCCTTCGCAACCGGTGCGCCGATCCTCCTGATGGACGAGCCGTTCTCCGCCCTCGATCCGCTGATCCGCACCCGCCTGCAGGACGAACTCCTGGAGTTCCAGCGCCGCCTGAAGAAGACCATCCTCTTCGTCAGCCACGATCTCGACGAAGCCTTCCGCATCGGCAATCGTATTGCCATCATGGAAGGCGGGCGCATCATCCAGTGCGGGACCCCGCAGGAAATCGTCAAGAACCCGGCCGACCAGTATGTTGCGGACTTCGTGCAGAACATGAACCCGATCAACATGCTGACGGCACAGGACGTCATGCAGCCGGGTCTCGGCCAGTCTGCCGTGGGCGCCACCGTCACCGCGACGGCCAAGCCCGCAACGCCTCTCGTCGATATCCTCGATGCCCTGTCCCGCCAGCCGGGCAGCATCGGCGTCGTCGACAACGGCACGATCGTCGGCACGATTTCGGCGCAGGACATCGTCAGCGGCCTCACCCGCCACCGGCGCAAAGAACAGGCTTGATCCTTTAGTCCACTTCCGCCAGAAAAGTGGACATGAAAGATCAAGCTTCCGTATTGCGGGAGACGGACGGGCAGGCCCGGACGCTCGCCCGCACCCTGCTCCGTTCGGCCCGCTATGCCGGCCTCGCCGTACTCGATCCGGCGACCGGCTTTCCCTTTGCCAGCCGCGTGCTGCTCGGCACCGATATAGACGGCACGCCCGTCGTCCTCGTCTCGGCGCTCTCCACCCATACCAAGGCACTGGAAGCCGATCCCCGCGCCTCGCTGCTAACAGGCGAGCCCGGCAAGGGCGATCCGCTCGCCTACCCGCGCCTGACGACGCAATGCATCGCCGAACCGGTGGAGCGCGGCAGCCCGCTTCACGAGCGCATCCGCGGCCGTTTCCTGAACCGGCATACCAAGGCCAAGCTCTATATATAGACTTCCCGGACTTCCGGTTTTTCCGCTTGCTGCCGCAGTCCGCCAGCCTCAACGGAGGCTTCGGCCGGGCCTATCTCCTGGAGGGTTCGGACCTTGCGATTCTCTCCCCCGCCAACGATGCGGTGGCGGCGGAAGCCGATGCCATAGTGCGAGATTTAGTAGACAACCACCCAGAGGTGCTTAGGGCGCTTGAAACCCGTTTCAAGGGGACAATTGACGGGACTTTGAGGGTTTGTGGCCTGGATAGTGCTGGTTTTGACGTGATTTCGGGCGATAACTTGTCACGTTGTGAATTCGAAGAGCCTGTCACAAAACCCGGGGAAATTATTCCACACATATCTAAAATAGCATACTCGATACCCGAAATTTAGGTATATACAATCTTCATGCCCAATTGCTACTTTTCGGGCGTCCGCCAAACCCCGTCTAACGCCCTGTGCCTATACGGAAAAAATTCGCATTAGGAAGATTGGAATAATGGAAAATACTGACTTGTCAGATCACGCTAATGTGGCGGCCGCGCTTCTGTCAGCAATGGCAAACCCCAAGCGCCTGCTCATCCTCGTGAGCCTCGTGAAGGGTGAAGTTCCCGTCGGCGTCCTCGCGACGCAGGTTGGCCTTAGCCAGTCTGCCCTGTCGCAGCATCTCTCCAAGCTTCGCGCCCAGAAGCTGGTCCGGACCCGCCGGGATGCGCAGACCATTTATTACTCGAGCAATTCCGAGCCTGTGATGAAAATCCTGGCAACGCTCGAAGACATTTACGCTGTTCAGAACCGGAGCCGTTCCGCGGCCTAAAGTCAACGCTGACATCACGTCAGCCAAGAACCGGTCCGCCAATGGAATCATTCCGGAATGGACCGGACGCAGTATTTCAGCACGTCAACCCTACTTCTTGACCGGCAGATCGCTCGATTTGCCGGTCTTTTTCGTTTCGGCCGGATACCGTTCCGGCGGTATTTCCATGCGGCGGCAAAGCGCATAGCAATGAGCGGTAAACTCTGGTTTCGTGCGCTTTCGGTCTCTTGACGCCCGATTCCGCGCTGATAGTTTGACCGGACGGTAAAAATACGGGCTCAAGCCCGGGGAACGGGCCTCGCGGCCAGGAGAACAGCATGTCCAATCGCCTCAATACCCCGAACGACCTTCGCGCCTTCTGGATGCCGTTTACGGCAAACCGCCAGTTCAAGAAGGAGCCGCGCATGTTCGTCGGCGCCAAGGACATGTATTACACCACCCATGACGGCCGTCAGGTGCTTGATGGCACCGCCGGTCTCTGGTGCGTCAATGCCGGCCACTGCCGCCCGAAGATCACCGAGGCGATCCGCGAACAGGCGGGCGAACTCGACTACGCCCCGGCCTTCCAGCTCGGCCACCCCAAGGCCTTCGAACTGGCGAACCGCCTGGTCGATATCGCTCCGGAGGGTATGAACCACGTTCTCTACACCAACTCCGGCTCTGAATCGGTCGAGACCGCGCTCAAGGTGGCGCTGGCCTATCACCGGGTAAAAGGCAACGGCTCGCGCTTCCGCCTCATCGGCCGCGAGCGCGGTTATCACGGCGTCAATTTCGGCGGCATCTCGGTTGGCGGCATCGTCTCCAACCGCAAGATGTTCGGCACGCTTCTGACCGGCGTCGATCACATGCCGCACACCCACCAGCCCGGCAAGAACAACTTTACACGCGGCGAGCCTGAGCATGGCGGCGATATCGCCACCGAACTTGAGCGCATCGTCACCCTGCACGACGCCTCGACCATCGCCGCCGTCATCGTCGAGCCGGTCGCAGGTTCCACCGGCGTGCTGATCCCGCCGAAGGGCTATCTGCAGAAGCTGCGCGAGATCTGCACCAAGCACGGCATCCTGCTGATCTTCGACGAAGTCATCACCGGTTTCGGCCGCCTCGGCGCGCCGTTCGCCGCCCAATATTACGACGTCATGCCCGACATGATCACCACCGCCAAGGGCCTGACCAACGGCGTCATCCCGATGGGTGCCGTCTTCGTGACCTCGGAGATCCACGACGCCTTCATGAGCGGCCCCGAGCACATGATCGAGTTCTTCCACGGCTACACCTATTCGGGCAACCCGATCGCTTCGGCCGCTGCACTCGCCACGCTCGACACCTACAAGGAAGAAGGCCTGCTGACCCGCGCCGCGGAGCTTTCCGACTACTGGGCCGACGCGCTGCACTCGCTGAAGGATTGCCCGAATGTCATCGACATCAGGAACACCGGCCTGATCGGCGCCATCGAGCTCGACCCGATCGCCGGCGAACCGACCAAGCGCGCCTTCACGGCCTTCCTCAAGGCCTATGAGAAGGGTCTGCTGATTCGCACGACCGGCGATATCATCGCGCTGTCTCCGCCGCTGATCATCGAGAAGCACCATATCGACGAGCTGTTCGGCAAACTGCGCGAAATCCTGCAGAACAACATCTGATTGTCAGCAACTGGAAACACAGAAAGGCCCGCCGGAGCGCATCTCCGGCGGGCTTTCTCATGTCTTGATCTTAAGCTTTGATCTCAGGCCTTGTGCGCCGAAGCGACCGATAGGCAGAGCGCAAAGCGCTTCAGCAGCTTGATGTCGAAATGCCCTTCGCGGCTCAGCATCCATTTCAGGGCGTCGGCCGGCGTCCAGGGCTGCTTGTAGGGGCGGATCGAGGTGATGGCGTCATAGACGTCGCAGATCGCCGCGAGCTTTGCATAGATGCTCAGCTTCGAGCCGGGAACCATGTTCGGATATCCCCGCCCGTCGATCCGCTCATGGTGGTTGAGGCAGACGTCGAGAACGATGTCAGGCATGCCCGCCTGCCGCTTCAGGATCGCATGGCCAAGTTCCGGATGGCTGCGGATCAGCTGCATTTCCTCGTCGTCGAGCTTGCCTTCCTTGGCGAGAATCTCGTGCGGGATTTCCACCTTGCCGACATCGTGCAGCAGACCGGCAATGCCGAGGACTCGAACCGTCTCCTCGTCGAAATCCAGATAGCGGGAGAAATGGATCATCAGCGCGCTGACCGACAGCGAATGTACGAAGGTCGTCTCGTCCTTCGACTTCAATCGCGTGACGCTGAGGAAGATCGCCGGGTTTTCATCGAGCGACGTGGACAGTCCCGAAATGACGGGCGCGATATCATCGATCGCGACACCCGCCCCGCCTTGAATCTTGCTGAAGACATCTTCGAGCTGCTCGGCGGATTTCTGGATGGTTTCGCGGGCGGCCTTGGTCTGCGCCTCGACGGCACGGGGATCCTCGGACGCATAGGCAGGCACATTGGAGCGCAGGCCGTTGGTATCGACGCCCTTGGCTGTGTTGATGACCACCCCGGCGACACCGCTGCCACGCAACCGCTGGGCATCGGATTCCCGCCTGACGAGAAACCGGTGACGCCCGAGCAATGGGTCGTTCCAGGCCCCTTCGACGGCCTCGATAAACATCCCAGCCCTCACCTGGCTGGCTTCAATGCGCTTTAGCATTCAGTCGCTTAGTCCCAACGCACGATTAGACTTGCTGGGCCGAGTTTATTCTTGAGACACACTCCAGATCGGCCACCCCTCTACAACCTTCATAGCATGCAAATGTTAATCGGTTCTATTTTACGAATATTCTCACGCACAAAGATTCACAGACTATTCTTGGTATATTTTCGGCGTTATTTGCAACTCGTGGATTAAATCGTTTTGAGCACTTAGCCCAAGGTAGATGCCGGCTAACGACCTCTGAAAAACTCCCGAATTTTACGAAAATGACGCGAGGCACCGCTCGTTTCGCTCAATCCAGAACAATTTTGGTAGTGATTTTGTTATTTCCTTGCGAAATCAAATGAGAATTCCTAGAAAATCGCCATGCGCCCGCCGAAGTCAAAGATGGCCGGAAGGGCGCATTGACCGCACCGAAGCCGCCGTCTTGGCGCAACTCAAAAGAGTTGTTGTACGCACCGGTTTCGATGTCGCGGCAGTCACGCGGGCCGAAAGCCCAACCCAAGGAGAACGAAAAATGAGTCTGAAGACTTTGACTGGCGCGACGATGCTCGCATCGCTGGCTTTTGCACCGCTTGCCCATGCCGATATCACCATCGGCCTCATCGCCCCCCTCACCGGCCCGGTTGCCGCTTACGGCGATCAGGTGAAGAACGGCGCGCAGACCGCTGTCGACGAGATCAACAAGAATGGCGGCATCCTCGGCCAGAAGGTCATCCTCAAGACCGCTGACGACGCCGGCGAGCCGAAGCAGGGCGTTTCCGCCGCCAACCAGCTGGTCGGCGAAGGCATCAAGTTCGTCGTTGGCCCGGTCACCTCGGGCGTTGCCATCCCGGCATCCGACGTGCTGGCTGAAAACGGCGTGCTGATGGTTACCCCGACGGCAACCTCTCCTGATCTGACGAACCGCGGCCTGACCAACGTCCTGCGCACCTGCGGCCGTGACGACCAGCAGGCTGGCGTTGCTGCCGAATATGCCCTGAAGCATTTCAAGGACAAGCGTATCGCCATCATCAACGACAAGGGCGCTTACGGTAAGGGTCTCGCCGACAACTTCAAGGCAACCCTGAACGCCGGTGGCGTCAAGGAAGTCATCGACGACGCCGTCACGCCTGGCGACAAGGACTTCTCCGCGCTCACCACCCGCCTGAAGGCTGAAAAGGTCGACGTCGTCTATTTCGGCGGCTACCACCCGGAAGGCGGCCTGCTCGCCCGTCAGCTCGCCGACCTCTCGGTCAAGGCGACGATCATCGGCGGTGACGGCCTGTCGAACAACGAATTCTGGAACATCGGTACCGAAGCCGCTGCCGGCACGATCTTCACCAACGCTTCCGACGCCACCAAGAGCCCGGACTCCAAGGCCGCTGCTGCAGCGCTCGCCGCCAAGAAAATCCCGGCCGAAGCCTTCACGCTGAACGCCTATGCTGCCGTCGAAGTCATCAAGGCCGGCATCGAGAAGGCCAAGAGCGCCGAAGACGCGGAAGCCGTCGCAACCGCCCTCAAGGGCGGTGAGGCCATCCCGACCGCAATCGGCAAGCTCACCTACGGCGAAACCGGCGACCTCTCCTCGAAGAGCTTCGAGCTCTACAAGTGGGAAGCTGGCAAGGCCGTTCCGGTCGAATAAGCCGCTCTATAGCAAGAACCATGGATCGGGCGCCGCGAGGCGCCCTTTTCTTTTGCGCTGCGGATCATTCGACATGCACGGCAAGCGTCCGCTTCAGCGTCTTCAGCACGACGCTGGTGGTGAACTTTCGGATGTTCCGATTGAGCTCCATCATCCGGTCGGCCAGCACGTCGAAATGCTCCACCGACTGCGCCAGAATGACCAGCGTATAGTCGCCGCGGCCGGAGGTGCACCATGCCTCCTGCACTTCGGGCGTCTCGGCAATCCAGCGCATGAACGGCTGCAGAAGCTCGGGCCTGTCGCGCTCCAGCTCCACCTCGACAAGCATCGAAACCGCCGTGCCGATCTTTTTCGGATCAACGATGGAGGATCACCTTCTCGTCTCGCAGCTTCTGCAGCCGCCGCTGCGTCGACGATTGCGACAGCCCGACGCGCTCGGAAAGTGCGGCCAGCGTAATCGTCGCATCCTCCTGCATCAGCTTGATGATCTCGCGGTCGGCCTTCGTCAGCGTCATGAGAAAAATTCCCGAATAGTTGCGTTTCTTGCGGAGTAATTCCTGTCTTATCCAGAGATAACGGGAAAATCCGCGGCTTTTCATTGTCATCCTCACCGCATGAAAAACATCGAGCAACACCCTACCGCCGACGGCATCCGCGCAGCATCGAAAGCGATCGATCCCGTCTTCCTCAACAGCCCGCTGATCGAACAGCAAAGCGCCAATCTGGCGCTCGGCCTCCGGCTCCTTGCCAAGGTCGAGACGCTCAACCCGATCCGCTCGTTCAAGGGCCGCGGCACCGATTGGTGGCTGCGCAACGAACCGCCGAGTGATGCGCCGATTGTCTCGGCTTCGGCCGGAAACTTCGGTCAGGGCCTCGCCTATGCCGGCCGTTCCCAGGGCCGCCGCGTCATCATCTTTGCCGCCACCACCGCCAATCCCGGCAAGGTCGAAGCCATGAGGCGGCTCGGCGCCGAAGTCCGCCTGGAGGGAGATGATTTCGATGCCGCCAAGGCAGCGGCTCGTTTTCATGCCGAGACAAACGGCTGCCCTTTCGTGGAGGACGGCGCCCTGCGCGCAATTGCCGAGGGTGCAGGCACGATCGCCCTGGAACTCACGGAAGAACTTGGCGATGCGGCAACCGCGCTCGATGCGATCGCCGTCCCACTCGGTAATGGCGCGCTGCTGACCGGCGTCGGAACCTGGATCAGGGCGCACGCACCGAACTGCCGGGTGATCGGCGTCGTTGCCGCAAACGCCCCGGCGATGAAACGCTCCTGGGAAACCGGCCGGCTGGTTTCGACGGAGACGGCATCGACCGCAGCCGATGGCATTGCCGTTCGCGAATGCGTGCCTTATGCGCTGGACTGCATGAAAGCGACTGTCGATGATGTCTGGGAAGTCACCGAGGCCGATATCACCAACGCCCGCGACTTCTGCCGCCAGCACTATGGCCTCATTGTCGAGGAAGCCGGCGCCGCAGGCATCGCCGGCCTGATCAGCCACGGCGCCAGCCTGAAGGGCCAGACGGTGGCAACCATCCTCTGCGGCGCGAATGTACGGACCGATATCGCCTGATCGGCACCGCGCCGTCGATCGCCTCTCCCCGTGGCGCCTGAGAACGTCTAGGCTAGGCAACCGATTCAGCCTGAGGAAGCCACCATGACCAACCGCCTCGAAACGATGATCGACCAGGGAACCGGCCGCGAACCGGCCGATATCGTCCTCAAGGGTGGACGGTTCTTCGATCTGGTAACCGGCGAAATCGTGGCCTCAGACATCGCCATCTCCGGCGACCGGATCGTCGGCACCTGCGCCGATTATCAGGGTGCCACCGAGATCGATATATCAGGGAAGATCGTCGTCCCCGGCTTCATCGACACGCATCTGCATATCGAATCCTCGCTTGTCACCCCGCATGAATTCGACCGTTGCGTCCTGCCTTACGGCGTCACCACGGTGATCTGCGATCCGCACGAGATTGCCAATGTCATCGGCGAAGACGGCATCCGCTTCTTTCTGGAGTCGGCGAACGAAACCATCATGGACATCCGTGTCCAGCTTTCCTCCTGCGTTCCGGCAACGCATCTGGAGACGGCAGGCGCCGATCTGCCGATCGAAAAGCTCCTGCCCTTCCGCGATCACCCGAAGGTCATCGGCCTCGCCGAATTCATGAATTTCCCCGGTGTCATCAACAAGGATCCGGTCTGCATCGCCAAGCTCGAGGCTTTCCAGGGCGGCCATATCGACGGCCACGCGCCGCTGCTGCGCGGCACCGCCCTCAACGGCTATCTCGCCGCCGGCATCCGCACCGAGCATGAATGCACGACCGCCGAAGAGGCGCTCGAAAAGATCCGCAAGGGCATGCATATCCTGGTGCGCGAGGGTTCTGTCTCGAAAGACCTGCACGCTCTGATGCCCATCATCACCGAGCGCCTGTCGCCCTATCTGGCGCTCTGCACCGATGACCGCAATCCGCTCGATATCGCCGAACAGGGCCATCTCGACTACATGATCCGCACCGCGATCAAGCACGGCGTCGAGCCGCTCGCCGTCTATCGCGCCGCCTCGATTTCCGCCGCCCGCGCCTTCGGGCTCAGCGACCGCGGCCTTGTGGCGCCCGGCTGGCGCGCCGATCTCGTGGTCATCGACAGCCTCGAAAACTGCAAGGCGGAGATGGTCTTCGCCGCCGGACGCCGCTTCACCGACGCGCTCTTCGCCACCCGCAAGCCGGTCGCCCCCGTCGGCCTCGACAGCGTCAAGGCCCGTCCGGTTCAGGCCATGCATTTCGGGGTGCCGGTTGCCGAGGGTGAAACGCCTGTCATCGGCGTCATGCCCGGCAAAATCATCACCGAGCACCGCCGCTACCGCCTGCCGGTCAAGGGCAACCAGACCGATCTCGATCTCGGAAACGACATCATCAAGGTCGCCGTCATCGAGCGCCACGGCAAGAACGGCAACCATGCCAACGGCTTCGTTCAGGGCTTTGGGCTGAAGAAGGGCGCGATCGCCTCGACCGTCGGCCATGACAGCCACAATATCTGCGTCGTCGGCGTCAACGAGGACGACATGGCGCTCGCCGCCAACCGCCTCGGAGAAATCAAGGGCGGCTTCGTCGTCGTCGAGGACGGCAAGGTCACCGGCGAAATCCCGCTCCCCGTCGCCGGCCTGATGAGCCTTGAGCCCTACGAGACCGTCCGCGACACGCTGCATCACTTGAGAAAGGCCGCCTATGCCCTTGGAACGACTCTGGAAGAGCCCTTCCTCCAGGTCGCCTTCCTGCCGCTCCCGGTGATCCCGCACCTGAAGATTTCGGATATGGGGATGGTGGATGTCGACCGGTTCATGCTGATCGGGTGAGCGATCTTGGCAATGCGCTGCAGCTTCACTATCTTTCGATCAGACCGGAGAGTGCCATGAGCAAACTTGAGCAGATCGAAAAATCAGTGACTGAACTGACCCAGCAGGAGTTCAGCGCTTTTGCAGAATGGTTCGAGACGCTGCAGATGGAGCGTTGGGATCGGCAATTGGAAGCCGATGCAGCGAGCGGCAAGCTCGACCAATTCGCCGATGAAGCGCTTGCTGAATTCCGCGCCAGGAAGACGAGACCGCTTTGAGGCATCACGCCACCGACTCCTTCTGGCGAGCCTATAATAAGCTCCCCGAACACGTAAGGCAGCACGCCGACGAAAGCTTCGAGCTTCTAAAATCCGATCCCAAACACCCCTCTTTGCACTTCAAGAATATCGGCCGTTTCTGGTCCGCGCGAGTCGGTGCGTCATGGCGAACCCTCGCCGTCAGAGACGGCGACGACTTCATCTGGTGGTGGATTGGCTCGCACGCGGAATACGACAAGCTGCTCAAGCCTTAGTCAACGGCGTATCACGTCAAGCGGCCGCAATACCCGCTCAGCGGCGCAAGCTTCAGCGAAGTTCCGGAAACCGCTCCCTTGAGCCCCGGCACCGCAACAGCGCCAGCCACCTTCACACCCGCAGGCAGTTCAAACGCCGCCGCCTCGCGCGTCAGGTTGAAAACAAAAAGCAGCTTCTCACCAGCCTTCGTCCGCGTAAATGCCAGCAGGTCCTGGTTGGTGCCGAGGAAGTCCATGTCGCCGTCAATGAGCGCCGGATGCTGTTTGCGGAATGCCAGCGTTTCCCGGTAATGCAAAAGCACAGAAGCGGCGTCCGCTTCCTGGGTGTCGACGGATAGCGCTGCCTGCTCGTAGGGCACCGGCAGCCAGCTCTTCTCCGCGCCGGTGAAACCGGCATGCGCCTTGGCCGCTTCCCAGGGCATCGGCGTGCGGCATCCGTCGCGGCCCTTGAAGGCCGGCCAGAAGCGGATGCCGTAGGGATCGCGCAGGTCCTCGAAGGCGAGCTCGGCTTCGGGCAGGCCGAGTTCCTCACCCTGATAGAGGCAAATCGAACCGCGCAGCGCCGCCAGTACCGAAATCGCCAGCTTGGCGATCACCGGCCGCTCTGCCTCGGTCTTCGCGAAGCGGCTGACATGGCGGTTGACGTCGTGGTTGGAAAAGGCCCAGCAGACCCACCCGTTTGCCACCATGCGCTGGAACGTATCGACGCATTTGCGGATATGGGCAGCGGTGAAATCGGGGCCGAGCAGGTCGAACGTGTAGCACATATGCAGCTTGTCGCCGCCGTCGACATAGGCCGCCACCGTCTTCAGCGAGCGCGCGCCATCACCGACCTCGCCGACCGTCGTCCTGTATTCATACTGGTCGAGCAGCGCCCGGAAGCGCTTGAGGAAATCGACATTCTCCGGCTGCGTCTTGTCGTAGAGATGGTTCTGCATGCCGTAGGGATTGCTGTCGGGCGCATCGAGCCCTGCATCGCTCTCGTCGGGCTCGTGCGGAGGGTTGTCGCGCAGCAGCTTGTCGCAGAAGTAATAGTTGACCGTATCGAGCCGGAAGCCATCGACACCGCGGTCGAGCCAGAATTTCACGGTCTTCAGCACCGCGTCCTGAACCTCCTTGTTGTGAAAATTCAGATCCGGCTGCGAGGTCAGGAAGTTGTGCTGGTAATATTGGCGGCGCACGCCGTCCCATTCCCAGCCCGGCCCGCCGAAGATCGACAGCCAGTTGTTCGGCGCCGTGCCGTCGCGCTTCGGATCGGCCCAGACATACCATTCGGCCTTCGGATTATCGCGGCTCGCCCGGCTCTCGATGAACCACGGATGCTGGTCGGAGGTGTGGGAGATCACCTGGTCGATGATCACCTTGATGCCATGCGCATGCGCGGCCTTCATCATCTCGTCGAAATCGTCGAGCGTGCCGAAGATCGGATCGACGTCGCAATAATCGGAAACGTCGTAGCCCATATCGGCCATCGGCGACTTGAAGAAGGGCGACAGCCAGATCGCATCCACGCCGAGGCTGGCAATATACGGCAACCGGCGCGTGATTCCCTTCAGGTCGCCCAGACCATCGCCGTTCGTATCCTGAAAAGAGCGTGGATAGACCTGATAGATCACCGCGCCCCGCCACCAGTCCGCCGTCTTGCCTGCCATGAATGCACTCTCCGAATAGTCCGAATGCAGACAGACTAAAGCCGTGAAAACAAAAAACAACTGCGTTAACAGCCTATTCTGGGGTAGACGCGGAAAGGCAAATTCGTGCCGCATATAGGCTTGTCCACACCCATGACGACCCCTTCGCAAGGGGGGTTGCAACGCCAAACCTTTGCGATAAGGTGCGCGTTGACCTGCACGTAACAGGTCAAAACCGGGAACAAATGACTAAAAACAGGCGACAAAGCCTGGAAAGGTGGCCCAACCATGAACCATATAACGAAAAAAATTCTAGCTTCCGCAATGTTTGGCACATTGCTGGCTTTCTCGGCCCACGCGGCCACGATCAACATCCACAATGGCGGCGACCCGACATCGCTCGATCCGCAGAAACTGTCAGGCGACTGGGAAAACCGCATCGCCGGCGACATTTTCGAAGGTCTCGTCACGGAAGATGCCAAGGACAATCCGATTCCCGGCCAGGCCGAGAGCTGGAAAGTGTCCGATGACGGCAAGGTCTACACCTTCAAGCTTCGCGACGGCATCAAGTGGTCCGATGGCCAGCCGGTAACGGCCGGAGACTTCGTCTTCGCCTTCCAGCGCCTCGTCGATCCGAAGAACGCCGCCGATTATGCCTACCTGCAGTTCACCATCAAGAACGCGGAAAAAATCAACAAGGGCGAGATCGCCGATCTCAACCAGCTCGGCGTCAAGGCTGTCGATGACAAGACGCTCGAGATCACGCTCGAAAATCCGACCCCCTATTTCATCAACGCGCTGATGCACTACACCGCCTATCCGCTGCCGAAGCATGTGGTGGAAGCCAAGGGCGCCGATTGGGTGAAGATCGGCAACATCGTCACCAACGGTCCCTATAAGCCGACTGAATGGATTCCGGGTTCGCATGTCACCACCGTCAAGAACGACCAGTATTACGGCGCCAAGGACGTGAAGATCGACGGCGCCAAGTTCTTCGTCCTCGAAGACCAGGAAGCGGCGCTGAAGCGCTACCGCGCCGGCGAATTCGACATCCTCACCGACTTCCCGACCGACCAGTACGAGTGGATGAAGAAGAACCTGCCGGGCCAGGCGCATGTCGCGCCGTTCTCCGGTCTCTACTACTACGTCATCAATTCACAGAAACCGCCCTTCAGCGACAAGCGCGTCCGCCAGGCCCTGTCCATGGCGATCAACCGCGAAGTCATCGGCCCGCAGATCCTCGGCACCGGCGAACTGCCGGCCTATTCCTGGGTCCCGCCGGGCACGGCGAATTACGGCGATCCGGCTTACGTCTCCTGGAAGGACCTGCCCTACAAGGACAAGGTCGAGGAAGCCAAGAAGCTGCTCAAGGAAGCAGGCTTCGGTCCTGATCACCCGCTGACGGCCGAGCTCAAGTACAACACCAACGACAACCACAAGCGCATCGCCGTGGCGATCGCCTCGATGTGGAAGCCGTTGGGTGTCAATGTCGAGCTCGTCAATGCCGAAACCAAGGTGCATTACGACCAGCTGCAGCGCGGCGAAGTGCAGATCGGCCGTGCCGGCTGGCTCGCCGACTACAACGACCCCGACAACTTCCTGAACCTGCTCGTGACAGGCGTCCAGATGAACTACGGCCGCTGGTCGAACCCGGAATATGACAAGCTGATCAAGGACGGCAACGCCCAGACCGATCTGACCAAGCGTGCCGAAATGTTCAAGAAGGCCGAGCAGATCGCGCTGGATGATTCCGCCGCGCTGCCGATCTACTACTACGTCTCCAAGAACGTCGTTTCGCCCAAGATCGAGGGCTTCGTCGACAACGTCCAGGACATCCACCGCACCCGCTGGCTGTCGATGAAAGAGTAAAGGAAAACGGCCCTTTCCGCGCCTTGCGGAAAGGGCCGGTCCACGATCATGATCAAATATGCACTCCGTCGATTGCTGTCGACGATCCCGGTTCTGTGGATCGCCGTCACAGCCTGCTTTTTCGTTTTGCGCCTTGCCCCCGGCGGCCCCTTCGATGGCGAAAGGCCATTGCCGCCGGTGATCCTGAAGAACCTGGCTGTCCACTACAATCTGGATAAGCCGCTCATCCAGCAGTACCTCATCTATGTGGGTGATCTGCTGAGAGGCGATCTCGGCCCGTCATTTGCCAGCGAAGACTTCACCGTCGCGCAGCAGATCATGATCGGCCTGCCCTATACCTTCACGATCGGCACGGCCGCTTTCCTGCTCGCCATCATCGTCGGCGTCTTCGTCGGCTGTCTTGGGGCGCTCTATCAGAACAAGACGCCGGATTACATTCTGGGCGCTCTGATCCTGGTAGGCGTCGTGCTGCCGAACTTCCTGATCGCGCCGATCCTGCAGCTGGTCTTCGGCATCCATCTCGCCTGGCTTCCGGTCGGCGGCTGGGGTGACGGCTCGCTGAAATACCTGGTGCTGCCCGTCGTGGTGCTGGCGCTGCCGCATGCCGGCCGCATCTCGCGCATCACTCGCGGCTCGATGATCGAGGTGATGGGCCAGAACTATATCCGCACCGCCAAGGCCAAGGGCATCGGTCCGCGCCTGACGGTCATGCGTCATGCGCTGAAGCCCGCCATGATGCCCGTCGTCTCCTATCTCGGCCCGGCGGCCAGTTATCTTCTCACCGGCTCGCTGGTCGTCGAAAGCGTCTTCGGACTGCCCGGCATCGGCCGCTATTTCATCAATGCAGCGCTGAACCGCGACTACGGCATGGTTCTCGGAACGGTCATCTTCTACATGGTGCTGATCGTCTTTTTGAACCTTCTCGTCGATATCGCCTACGCGTGGCTCGATCCGAAAGTGAGAAACCGATGATCCTCAATCCTGCCAAACGCGAGTTGCTGGCAGCCGAACTGCTGGAGGCCGAAGGCCTGGCGCCGGAAGGCCGCTCGCTCACCAAGGACGCGCTCCGTCGCCTGTCGCGCAACAAGGCCGCGGTAGTCTCGATCGTCGTCCTCGTGCTCCTGGTTCTCGTCGCCTTCATCGGCCCGTGGTTCATCCCCTATAATTACGAGGATCCGGACTGGGCCGCCTTCCGCATCCCGCCCTCCTTCGAAACCGGCCACTATTTCGGCACCGACCCGAACGGCCGCGATCTGCTGGCCCGCGTGCTTTACGGCACCCGCATCTCGCTGGCCGTCGCCTTCACCGCAACGCTGGTCTCTGTCGTCATCGGCGTGCTCTACGGCGCCATCTCAGGCTATATCGGCGGACGGCTGGATTCGATCATGATGCGCTTCGTCGACATCATGTACGCCTTCCCCTACATCCTCTTCGTCATCCTCTTGATGGTGATCTTCGGCCGCAACGTCTACCTGCTCTTTGCAGCGATCGGCGCGCTCGAATGGCTGACCATGGCCCGTATCGTTCGCGGCCAGACGCTGTCGATCAAGCACCGCGAGTTCATCGAAGCCGCACGCGCTTCGGGCCAGCGGCCCCTCAAGATCATCATCAAACACATCATCCCGAACCTGATCGGCCCTGTCGTGATCTTCGCGGCACTGACCGTGCCCGAGATCATCGCCACGGAGAGTTTCCTCTCCTATCTCGGCTTCGGCGTGCAGGAACCGCTCACCTCGCTCGGCACACTGATCGCCGAGGGCACCGATGCCATGGAAAGCATGCCTTGGCTGCTGATCTTCCCGGCCGGTTTCCTTGTCGCCCTGCTGCTCAGCCTGCTGTTCATCGGCGACGGCCTGCGCGACGCGTTCGACCCGAAGGATCGCTGACATGACCGAAAACCTTCTGGAACTCAAAGACTACTCGATCACCTTCGAGACCCCGGACGGCCAGGTAAAGGCCGTCTCCAACATGAACCTGTCGATCAAGCGCGGCGAGCGTGTCGCCATCGTCGGTGAATCCGGCTCCGGCAAGAGCCAGACGTTTCTCGGCGTCATGGGCTTGCTTGCCAAGAACGGCAGAACATCGGGCCAGGCGCTGCTTGAGGGACGCGACGTGCTGTCGCTGAAGCCGAAAGAGCTCGACCAAGTCCGCGGCAAGGACATGGCCATGGTCTTCCAGGACCCGATGACCGCCTTGAATCCGTCTCTCAGGATTTCCCGGCAACTGACGGAACAGCTTGAGGTTCACCGCGGTTTCACGGCGCGCGCCGCCTCAGCCGAAGCCCTCGACATGCTGAAGAGGGTCGGCATTCCTGACCCGACAAGGCGCTTCAATCTCTACCCGCACGAGCTCTCCGGCGGCATGCGCCAGCGCATCGTCATCGCCATGGCGCTCCTGACCAAGCCGAAGCTCCTGATCGCCGACGAGCCGACGACGGCGCTCGACGTCACCATCCAGGCGCAGATACTCGATCTGTTCAACGACCTGACCTCGGAGATGAACACCGCGCTGGTGATGATCACTCACGATCTCGGCGTCGTCGCCGGCCTCGCCGACCGCGTCGCCGTCATGTATGCCGGGCGCATCGTCGAGGAAGCGCCGGTCGACGAACTCTTCGACAACCCGGCGCATCCCTATACGGCGGCGCTTCATGCCTCGATCCCGCGCCCGGATCAGGATGTCGACGAACTCGTCGTCATCCCCGGACGGCCACCGAACCTGCAGCATCTGCCGAAAGGCTGCAATTTCTCGCCCCGCTGTTCGCAGGTCCAGGACGATTGCATCAATCGCCCGCCAACGCTCGAAACGCTTGCGCCGCGCCACTGTGCCGCCTGCTACCATCCCTTCCCGCGCCGCGAGGAGCTTCTGATCCATGGCTGACCGTTCCCTGCTCCGGGTCGAAAATCTGACGACCCAGTTCGAACTGCCCGCCAAGGGCTTCTTCAAGCCGCCGGTCATGCTGACAGCGGTCAACAATGTGAGCTTCGATCTCAAGGAAGGCCGCACGCTCGGCATCGTCGGCGAATCCGGCTGCGGCAAGTCCACGCTCGGCCGCTCCATCCTGCGCTTGCTGACCTCGCAGAAAGGCCGCATCCTCTGGCAGGGCCGCAACCTGCTCGATCTTTCCGACGAGGAGATGCGGGCCGCACGCCGCGACATGCAGATCATCTTCCAGGACCCGATCGCCTCGCTCGATCCCCGCATGACGGTCGGCGACATCATCGCCGAACCGCTGACGGTCTTCGAACCGAAGCTGTCGAAAGCACAGCGCCTGGACCGCGTCCGCGACATCATGAATGCCGTCGGCCTCGTGCCCGAAATGATCAACCGTTACCCGCATGAATTCTCGGGCGGTCAGGCGCAGCGTATCGGCATTGCCCGCGCCGTCGTGACCAAGCCGAAGCTGATCATCTGCGACGAGCCGGTCTCCGCGCTCGACGTGTCGATCCAGGGCCAGGTCATCACCCTCTTGCGCAAACTGCGCAAGGAATTCGGCCTGACGCTGATCTTCATCAGCCATGACCTCTCGGTTGTGCGGTTAATTTCCGACGACGTGCTGGTGCTCTATCTCGGCAAGGTGGTCGAAGCAGGCGATTGCGCGACGGTGTTCGAAAACCCCGCTCACCCCTATACGCAGGCGCTCTTCTCGGCAGCCCCGATCCCGGATCCGAAGCTTGCCCGGCAGCGCACCCGCATCCGTCTGCAGGGCGATCCGCCCTCGCCGCTCAACCCGCCGAAGGGCTGCGTCTTCTCGCCCCGCTGCTGGAAGGCGACCGACATCTGTCGCACCGAAATGCCGCCGACAGAGCAGGTTCGGCCCGGGCAATCGGCGGCCTGCTATCACATGGATCGCTGATCTCAAATCCGCCCTGGCGACTGACGCGCGCAACACGCGGACAGCTCCAGCGCTTGCCCCGGAGCGGAACAAATGACGCTCCGGGGCAGTTTCCTCCTCGTGAAACACATGTTCCGGGTCTTGGTAGGGCTCCGAATGGAGGAAAGAATAATGCTGAAATTGATCTCGAATGCCGGTCTTGCCCTGGCACTCACCTTGGGCAGCGTCGCGCTGCCCGTAAGCTTTGCGCAGGCGCAGGACGTGCAGTTCCGCATTGGTCCAGATGGCGTGCGCATTTACGATCGCGACCGCGACAGGGATCGCTACGGTGACCGCGATCGCGATTTCCGCCGCGGCTGCAGCCCGCGCGAAGCCGTGATGGCCGCCCGCGATGCGGGCCTGCGCCGCGCCGAAGTCGTCCGCGTTACCGACCGCAGTGTCACCGTTCGCGGCTGGACGCGCGGTGGTCCTGACCGGATCATTTTCGCCAATCGCCGTGGCTGCCCGGAAATCGGCTAAGCTTCAAAAACCGCGTTTCGAAAAGAGACGGCCCGCCCAAAGCGGGCCGTTTGCATGTGCTGTGCGCTTGCCACCCGAGGCCTCTGCGCGTAAGCAGCAAACGCTTAGGAATTCCGGGAGGCTGATTTGAGCGGACGCTTTCTTTCGATCGGTGAATGCATGGTGGAGCTGTCGCAGGCTGGTGAAGGCCTGCTGCGAAAGGGCTTTGCTGGCGACACGCTGAACACGGCCTGGTATGCCCGCGCCTGCATGCCCTCCTCCTGGACCGTCGATTACTTCACCGCGCTCGGCGACGACGCCATGTCCGACGAGATGGCCGCCTTCTTCGAGAGCCACGGCATCGGCACCGGCCATATCCGCCGCATCAAGGGCAAGGCGCCCGGCCTCTACATGATCAACCTCAGGAACGGCGAGCGCTCCTTCAGCTACTGGCGCGACAGCTCCGCCGCCAGGCAGCTGGCGGCCGACCCCGACCGCCTGCGCGAGGCGGTCGAAGCCTCCGACGTCATCTATTTCTCCGGCATCACGCTGGCCATCCTGCCGCGCGAGGATACCGATACCCTGCTGGCCGAAACCCGCCGCGCCAAGGCCTCCGGCAAAACAGTCGTCTTCGATCCGAACATCCGCCCGCGGCTCTGGTCGAGCTATGACGTGATGCACACGGTCATCAGCGAAGGCGCCCGCGCCTCGACGCTGGTCATGCCGAGCTTCGACGACGAGGCCTCGCATTTCGGCGACGACTCGATTGAGGCGACCATCCACCGCTACCGCGCGCTCGGCGCCCCCAACATCGTCGTCAAGAACGGCGCCGATGGCGCCACGCTGGATTTCGAAGGCAAGCGCGCCGCGGTTCCCGCCGAAAAAGTCGAGACCGTCGTCGACACGACCAGCGCCGGCGACAGCTTCAACGGTTCCTTCCTGGCGAAATACCTCGAAACCAGGGACGCCGAGACAAGCGCCCGCTTCGCCGCCAAGGTCGCCGCCCGCGTCGTCAGCGAACACGGCGCGCTGGTTGCCAGGGACAAGCTTGGGCTCTAGGCCCGGCTCTCCAGGCGCTCTGTAATAAATCCATCACGGAAAGCCTTCAAAATAAGGAACGCGGGAATCGCTCCATCTGTGGAGCAAGCCCGCCTGGGGTCGTGTCCGCCGAAGCCGGCGGCCTGGATGGATACGGGATATGCTTCAACATCCTTCGAAGAGCCAGAGTGGCGAGAGCTGGGCCAATGCCGCGCCCGGGACGGTGCCCGAACGCCTCGTCATCGTCACCGACGCCTGGCACCCGCAGGTCAATGGTGTGGTGCGCTCGATCGAGAATACCAATCGCGAGCTGGCGAAGATGGGCGTCGAGGTGTCGATGGTCACGCCCGAGCGCTTCGCGAGCTTCCCCTGCCCGACCTATCCCGAGATCCGCCTGTCGGTCGCCCGCTATGGCCGCGTTGCCCGCGAGATCGAGAAACACCGGCCGTCCTACGTTCACATCGCCACCGAAGGCCCGCTCGGGCTGACGGCGCGGCGCTGGTGCCTGAAGAACCGCATGCCGTTCTCCACCAGCTATCACACCCGCTTTCCGGAATATGTCTCGGCCCGCCTGCCGGTGCCGAAGAGCTGGCTCTACGCTTTCGTGCGCTGGTTCCACAATTCGGGCGCCGGCTGCATGGTGGCGACCCCCAGCCTCGCCCGCGAACTGGCGGAAAAGGGTATCCGCAACCTGATGCCTTGGACACGCGGCATCGACGCCTCGCAGTTCCACCCGGCCGAACTCGAGGAAAAGCCCTTCGGCCTGCAGCGCCCCGTCTTCATGACCGTTGGCCGTGTGGCGCTGGAAAAGAACCTGCCCGCCTTCCTCGATCTCGATCTGCCCGGCTCGAAGGTCGTCGTCGGCGATGGTCCGGCCCGTGCCGAGCTTGCCAGGCGCTACCCCGATGTTCTTTTCACCGGCATCAAGTTCGGCGAGGAACTGGCTGCGATCTACGCCCAGGCCGACGTTTTCGTCTTCCCGTCGCTGACCGATACCTTCGGCAATACCATCCTCGAGGCGCTCGCCTCCGGCGTCCCGGTCGCCGCCTATCCGGTCACCGGCCCGCTCGACATCATCGGCGATGACGGCGAAGTTGGCGCGCTGGATGATGACCTGCGTGCCGCCTGCCTTGCCGCACTTTCGGCGTCCCGCGAAAAGGCCCGCGAGCTGGCGCTGAACTATTCCTGGGAAGCGGCAACGCAGCAGTTCATCAACAACATCCGCGCCGCCAACGGCGTCATCGCCCCGAAATGGAAGCGCGCCTGGCAATATGCCAAGACCCTGCCAAGGCGGAAGGCGGCGATCGCTGCGGAGTGATGAAGCCTAGGATTTGAATTCGTTTGAGGTTTGCGGGCGTAGCCCCCTCATCCGACCCTTTGGGCCACCTTCTCCCCGCTGGGGAGAAGGGACTTGAGGCAACTGCAGCCCCCGAAATCCAACATCGCGAGCACGCGAGAGAGTGCGGCGATTCCCTTTTCCCCTCGGGGAGAGCGACT
>UBJR01000043.1 GCA_900465675.1 Hyphomicrobiales bacterium
CACCTTCGCGACGGCACTCGGCTTTGCGCCATCGGGCGCATAGCCGCCGCCGACGGCGACGTTGAGCGAGACGTAGTCCTTGGCCATCTGCTGGACGGCAGCGGCCAGGCTTGCCTGGGCCGTCGAGACGTTGCGCTGGGCATCGAGAACGTCGAGCAGCGAGGACGCGCCGTCCTTGTAGCTGGCGGTCGAGAGCTCAAGCGATTCCTGGGTGGTCTTCACCTGGGCACGCAGGGCCTGAACCGTCTGCGCATCGCGGCGGACTGCCGACAGTGCGTTCTCGACCTGCTCGACGGCGCTCAGCACCGCAGACTTCCAGGCGAGATAGGCGGCCTTGGCATCCGACTTGGTGATGTCGACATTGGCGCGCAGGCGGCCGCCGTCGAAGATCGGCAAGTTCAGCGTCGGGCCGAAGGACCAGGTGGTCAGGCCGCCATTGCCGCCGACCGGGCGGACATAGGAGGGCGAGATCGAGCCGGACAGCGAGATCGACGGATAGAGCTGCGCCTCAGCCACGCCGATATTGGCGGTGGCAGCGGCCAGATCCCGTTCGGCCTTGCGGATGTCGGGACGGTTGCGGATCAGGTCAGCCGGAATGCCGGCCTGCAGGCCGCCACGGAACACCGGCTGATGCGAGCCCTTCTGCAGATCGCTGACCAGCGAAGAGGCCGGCAGGCCGAGCAGGGTGGCGATGTGATGGGCGGCAACCCGGAAGTTGGTTTCGAGGCCGGGGATTTCGGCCTGGGTCGACTGCACCAGACCTTCGGCCTGGACGACGTCGAGGCGGGAGGCCGCACCGGCTTCGAGCTGGAACTTGGTGAGATCGAAGGTTTCGCGGCGCGACTTCAGGTTTGCCTGGGAGAGCGCGATGCGTTCCTGGTAGTAGCGGGCGTCGATATAGCTGTTGACCAGATCCTGGAGGAAGGTGAGCTTGGCGACATCGGCGGTGGCATAGGCCGAATCCAGCGAGGCCAGCGCACTTTCCTTCGAACGGCGATATTCGCCGAACAGATCGAGCAGCCAGGAGACATTGGCCTCACCGGCAGTGGTGTTGGTGGCGCCGGAGCGGGTGCGAAGGTTGCCCATCTGGCCGCTGACCGTATGGGAAGCACCGACGACGAGGCTCGGCAGGGCGCCTGCACCGGCGACCGTCACCTGGGCTTCGGCAGCGTTGATGCGCTCAAGCGCCTGCAGCACGTCGAGGTTCTGGCCGATGCCCTGGGCCACCAGCGAATTCAGCCGCTGATCGCGATAGGCCGTCCACCACTGGGCGGTCGCAACATCACCATTGCTCTTGACCCCGCCTTCACCGAACTTCGCGGGAAGCGGCATCTCCGGGGGGACATGATCCGGACCGCTCAC
>UBJR01000044.1 GCA_900465675.1 Hyphomicrobiales bacterium
TGTCAATCGGCTCGCAATGTTGACCCCTTATCGGCGTCCAATATTCACCCCCCTGTAGACGATCAGCGCTTGGCCTGCCCGGCGCTGGCCGGGGTTGCAAAGGGAAGGCCAAGTGCGGGTGATGGGTATCTTCGGCTTTAGCTTTGAGAGCGGTTTTTAAAGCGCCATGACTCGTTTCCGGTTTCCACGATCTCGCAGTGGTGGGTCAGACGGTCGAGGAGAGCCGTCGTCATCTTCGCATCGCCAAACACCGACGGCCATTCACCGAAGGCGAGGTTCGTGGTGACGATGATCGAGGTGCGCTCATAGAGCCTGCTGATCAGGTGGAACAGGAGCTGGCCACCGGCCTGCGCGAATGGCAGGTAACCGAGTTCATCGAGGATGATGAAGTCGAGGCGTGTGAGGTAATCGGTCATCCGGCCCTGCTTGCCGTTGCGCGCTTCCGTTTCCAGCCGATTGACCAGGTCGACGACATTGAAGAAGCGGCCGCGCGTGCCGTTGCGGATGAGCGCACGGGCAATCGCGATGGCCAGATGGGTCTTGCCTGTTCCCGTGCCACCGACGAGGACGATGTTGCGCTGGTCGGCGACGAAGTTGCCGGCGGCCAGTTCCCGCACCAGGGGTTCATTGACGGGCGTGTCGGTGAAGTCAAAGTCGTGGATGTCTTTCGCCAACGGCAGCTTGGCGATACTGAGCTGGTAGCGAATGGACCGAGCCTGCTTCTCGGCGATCTCCGACTGCAGGAGGTCACCGACGATGCGCGGTGGTTCGTGTTGCCGTTTGATGCCATTGCCCATGATCTCGTCATAGGCGCTGCGCATTCCGTAGAGCTTCAGCGTGCTCATCAATTCGAGAACGTCTGTACGTTCCATTAACTTGCCCTCCTGAGCCTATCATAACGGGCGCAGTCGGCGACCGGCTCATGGGCAAGCCGAAGCGCATCGGGGATTTGCAGAGTTACCGCCGGAGCCGGATCGCGGCTTCGCGCCAGAATATTGATGATCACCGAGGCCGAGCAGACGCCGTGCTCAAGCGCCTCCTGGCAAGCTGCCTCGACCGCAGCAAGACCATCGGCGGGCACGCATCCGAGTATGGTGACCATCTGTCGGTCACCGTCATCGACGCTCTTCAACCGCTTGCGAACCCTCTCCATCGCGGCTGGCAAAACCCATTCCCGGAAAGGAGCACCGTTGCGCAAGGCACCGGGTTTGCGAGCGAGGACAGGGATGTAATGCCAGGGATCATAGACGGTATCGCCGCGGCCAAAGCTGCGCTGATGTTCCGCGACCGTCACCCCATCCTGCTTGATGACGATCCGGTTCGCATAGGCATGAACCTCTACAGGGCGGCCGACGGCCGTCGATAGAACCGAGTATTTGTTGTTGTCGAAACGGACGGTGCACGTCTTCGACACCGAGGCGGGCACGCAGTGGAAGCCATCGAACGGCCCGGCATAACGCACAAGGCACCCACGTTCAGCCTCGAACATCTGCCAGATCGTCTGAGCCGTCTGTTCAGGGTGGCTATGGGCCTTGGCATAGGCAACGCATTTGTCGAGTAGCCAGACATTCAGTTCCTCCAGGCTTTTGACCCTCAGACGCGGCGTGAAGAAGCGCTCGCGCACGAGGCCGACCTGGTTCTCGACCTGTCCCTTCTCCCAACCGGATGCGG
The DNA here is from genome assembly GCA_900465675.1 of Hyphomicrobiales bacterium. Taxonomy (GTDB): domain Bacteria; phylum Pseudomonadota; class Alphaproteobacteria; order Rhizobiales; family Rhizobiaceae; genus Rhizobium. Next base: position 1,672 of record UBJR01000044.1, read on the forward strand.
GCGTGCAAGCTACGGGATGGACGAGATAATGGCTGCACATCTGGAGGAAGCGGCGATTGTAGAGCCGCTCCTTGCCGATAAAGACGGCCTCGACCGCCGTCTTCATGTTGTCGTAGATGCCGCGTGTGCAGGTGCCACGGAAGAAGTCGAAGGCTTTGTCGTGCGCGTCAAACACCATCTCCTGGCTCTCGCGCATATAGGCTCGCGCGAACATCATCCGGCTGTGGCAGAGCCGGACATGCGCAACCTTCACCGTCGTCGTCACGCCCTGGATCAGAACGATCTCATGGCTCCAGTCGAACTGATAGGCTTCGCCTGGCGCATAGTAGAGCGGCACGTAGGCCTCGGCCGTCACGGCACCCCGGTCCTTTGACCATCCCTTCGCATAGCGGCGGATCGCATCGTAACTACCGTCGTAACCCAGTGCTCGAAGCTCTTCGTAAATCCGGATCAGCGTCAGTCGCTCGCGAGATGGCTTGCCTTCGTTCGCGGCCAGGAAGCGCTCGATCTCGGCTTTCCAAGCCCCGGTCTTCGGTAGCGGCTGGCGTTCTCTCTCGTAGGAAAAGTCAGTATCATCGGAACGCAGAATCTTGCGCACCGTGTTGCGGGACACATGCAGCTCCCGAACGATCTTCTTCACCGACCAGCCCTGAACATGGAAGGCTCGACGAACACGCGCAATCGTATCCACTCGCTTCAACTCCCCCTCCATCCGTCAGCAAAAGACGGATGGTCAGACGAAACAGGTGGGGGGTCAAAATTGGACGCCGGTCACCCCGCCAGGGGGGTCAACATTCCACGCCGAAACACA
>UBJR01000046.1 GCA_900465675.1 Hyphomicrobiales bacterium
CGCTGCTGCTCTCGCAGTAGTATCCGGTGCACAGGCTGCCGACGCTATCGTTGCAGCTGAACCGGAAGCAGTAGAATACGTTCGCGTTTGCGACGCATACGGCACTGGCTACTTCTACATCCCGGGCACCGAAACCTGCCTCAAGATCGAAGGCTACGTTCGTTTTGACGTAAACTTCGGCTTCGGCGATGCATACGAAAACGGTGGCCTGGAAGACTGGGACGTCCGCACCCGCGGTCAGGTTCAGTTCACTGCCAAGAGCGACACCGAATACGGCCCGCTCACCGGCGTTATCGTCTACCAGGCTAACTACCGCCCGGCTGGCGTTCTCGGCGACGTTCAGAACGAAACCGTTCTCGACACCGCTTACATCGACATCGCTGGCCTCCGCGTTGGTAAGTTCGTCAACTGGTGGGATGATGACTTCTCGGGCGAGTTCGACACGCTGAACTCCGGTTCGACGAACTTCAACACCATCCGTTACCAGTATGAGTCTGGCGACTTCTACGCTGGTATCGCTGTTGAAGAACTCGGCGGCCAGGGCTTTGCTTGGGAAACCAATGGTAACGACGTCGGTATCGACGTTGGCGTTGGTGGCACGGCTGGTGCCTTCACGTACCAGGTCATCGGCGGCTACGACATCGACGCTGAAGAAGGCGCTGTTCGCGTAAAGCTCGGTGCTGACATCGGTCCGGGTACCTTCGGTATCGCTGGTATCTACTCCAGTGGCCAGAGCGCTTACTACACGGCTGGCGAATGGTCGGTTGCTGCTCAGTACGCTGTCAAGGCTACCGACAAGTTCACCATTACTCCTGGCGTTCAGTACATCGGCAACACCGAACTTGATGCAGACGGCAACTACGACGACGGCCACACCTGGCTCGCTGGCGTAACGCTCGACTACCAGATCGCAGAGAACCTCTCCACGAAGCTGGCAATCAACTACGGCAATGCTGACGACGGCGCTGGCAACAGCACGGACGGCGTAAACGGCTTCTTCCGCCTGCAGCGCGCATTCTAATCTGATCTGACTTCGGTCAAATCACGAAAGCCCGGCTCTCGAGCCGGGCTTTTTGCTTGTGTGGAGTTCAGGATCTAAGCGCTTAGCCTGTGGACCGTGGTCGCCTAAGCGCATTCCTCGATAAACCGCTCCAACTGTGATGGAATGGAATCGACATGCAGCAGCGGCGCGTGCCCCTGCTGCCGGGCGGTCAAGCGCACACTGTCAGGATGGCGCCTCAGCATCTCCAAAACTGTCTCCTCGGACAGAAGCTTTGAATTCTCGCCGCGCACGATCAAGAGCGGCGCAGCCGTCATCGCCGCAAACTGCGTCCAAAGATCTGGCAATGGATTGCTGAAATCGGCAGCCTTCATCGCTTCTCCGATGGCGGGATCGAAGTCGCTCACGATTCCATCTCCGGTCTCACGATAGATTGCCTGCGCCATCTCCTGCCAGTCTGCTGCCGAGAGCGCCGCAAAGTCTCTGCCATGCAGCTCCCGCAGCATTCTTCCCGCGTCGTCCCAGCTATCGGGCTGCCGTGCCTTGCCGAGATAGTCCTGGATATGCCGCAAGCCTGCCAGTTCCAGCACCGGTCCGACATCGTTCAACACCACGCCTGCCAATAGCTCCGGCTTCATCACGGCAATCAGATGCAGGATCAGTCCGCCGCGGGAGGTGCCGATGAAGATGGCGTGGTGGATGCCAAGGGTCTCGCAGAGGGCGAGCACATCCTGTGCCTCGACGGCGATGTTGTAATTGGCCTTGTTGTCATCCCAGTCGGAGAGCCCGCGGCCGCGATAGTCGAGGGCGATGATGCGGCGGGGTGATTGTGGGTTGGTCGAGAGGATGATCGCTAGCTGGTGGAAGTCGCGAGAATTGCGCGTCAGGCCAGGCAGGCAGATGACGGGAAGGGTGCCTGCATGGGCGCTGCCATAGTCCCGCGCATGCAGGCGCAGGCCGTCGGCCGTGGTGATCGTCCGTGCCACAAAGCCAGTTCCGAAATCGGTCATCATCGCCATCTCCCTGTTGTCAGGGAGGTTAGCGCCGGCGCATCATTGCGCAAGCGCTCTCAGGAGGAACGGCCGCCGATCATGTCGCGCACGATGTCGGGCGTCTGGCCGAGCCGGGCTTTGTACACTTCGTAGTTCTCCAAAACCCGCTGCACGTAGTTGCGGGTCTCGGGG